>NZ_BMER01000011.1 GCF_014636865.1 Parapedobacter pyrenivorans | reverse complement strand
GTCCAGCACGAATTCAAAAGCACCTTCTCCGTCGCTGCTCTTCCTGGCCACGATCTCCCGGTTGCCATCGTACAGCGTCACCGATGCCCCGGCCAGCCGTTCGCCCGTATGCTTATCCGACGTCGTCCCCCTCAGCAGGATCACGATCTTCGGCCTTTCGTAGGTAAACGAATAGACGTCGTCACTGCCTTTGCCGCCCTTGCGGTTGGATGACAGGTAGCCGGCGATCCCCTCCCCGCCCGCATCGGTGAGCAGGTAGGCGAAATCATCCCCGGGGGAATTCACCGGGAAACGCAGGTTCCGCGGCGAAGTCCATTGCTGTTTATCACCCACGGCTTTAAACACATCCAGTCCGCCCATGCCCGCAAAGCCATCGCTCGAATAATACAGCGTGCCCTCCGGCCCGATGTTCGGGAAAAGCTCATCGCCCGCGCTGTTGATGGCCGCACCCGCATTCACGGGAGTTCCCCAGCTACCGTCCGCCTGCCGCTCGCTGTACCAGATGTCCGTACCACCCTGCCCGCCCGGCATATCACTCACGAAATAAAGGATATTCCCGTCCGCGCTGGGTGCGGCATGGCCCACCGAGTATTCCTCCACGTTGTTGTAAGCAAAAGGCTCCGACTGCCATCCGCCGTCCGCGTCTTGCGTGTAGCAATAGAGCTCCAGCGTATGGGTCAGGTATTTCCGCCGGTCCTCGCGCGTTACATGGCCATCTTTCCCTTTGTAGGTACGGGTCACGTACAGTGTCCTGCCATCCATAGCCGCCGCAACCGGGCCGATGTGGTACGGCGCATCGTTGATGCCTTCAACCGCGATCACCGGGTTGGATAGCCCGTTATCTGCCGCACGGTCGGCCGTGTACACCCGGAGGAACGAGTTGCCCGTCCAGCCATACGTCCCTACACCACGCATACGCCCGTCGGGCTCGCCCGTGTAGTATACCTTATCCCCTACCGGGAACACCGAAAACTCGGACAGTGAAGTGTTGACCGTCTCCTCATTGCGCAGCCTGTGCACCGTGGGTTCCGCCATCCATACCAACGCCGAATCGCAACCGGCAATCCCCACCGCTACCCCCGCTGGGTCACCGGTGCGATCAGCGTAAGCTAGCAGCTGTTTTTTCGCTTCGGCATACTTCCCGTTCATCTTCAGCACCTCCCCGTAGCGGACCAGGTTTTCCGGTTCACTGCCTTCCATGGCCACCGCCCGTGCGTACCAGTTCTCGGCAGCCTCGTAGTCATTTAGCTGGGCGTAGCAGCGCGCCAGCTGCTCCAG
>NZ_BMER01000010.1 GCF_014636865.1 Parapedobacter pyrenivorans | reverse complement strand
AGGTTTTCCGGTTCACTGCCTTCCATGGCCACCGCCCGTGCGTACCAGTTCTCGGCAGCCTCGTAGTCATTTAGCTGGGCGTAGCAGCGCGCCAGCTGCTCCAGATCCGCAAGTTTAGGCCGCTTATTATCTGCCAATTTGGTATACAAAACGGCCGCGTTCGCATATTCATACTTGCGATATAATTCCTCCGCGCGATCGCGCAGCGAAGGCTGTTCCTGTGAAACCGCAACCCCACTTAAGCAAAGCAGCGCCGCGAAAAAAAAGAGTTGTTGCAACTGATATCTCATGGTAGTTATCTGATGTCTAAAGTCTGATGTTTAACTAAAAAAACCGCGGACTCAACAATCGGTTCGATCGTTGCCCGAATGTGATACCCAGCGTCACTTCGTGCGATCCATTTTGCACGCTGCTCAGCTGGCTCAGGATGTAATCGTACGAATACCCGATCCTCAACTTGGGCGTCACATAGAACTGGGTGATCGCCGAAACCGAGTTTTGCTTACTCAGCTTATTTCCGGTAAACCGCGCATAATCCCGCTTGAATACCGTTACGCCCGTACGCCAGCCGCCACCGATCCAAAATCGGTTATCAAAAATAAATAGGGCATTCACATCTACGCTTGTCGGCCCTTTGAAATCCTCCTTCACCAGTACACTCGGACGCAGTTTAAGCCCACTGTTGAAATTGACCAGTGCACCCCCGATGAAATACATATGCCGCCTACGGCGGATGTTGTCCGTGGTGGTATTGTCCCAGCGGAAGATGTTATTGCTCTGGTCGCCCGATAGTAGGTCCATCACCGAAACACCTGCATACCAATGCGGATTGTAGTAATAGACCCCAAACCGTACATCAGGGATAAAGCTGTTGATCCGGCCGGCGGGGATAACCCCATCCACCTGGTCGTTCGGGCGTAGCTTTGCGCCATCCAGGCTGTACTGCGTCATCCCCGCACCGATGCCGAAACTCAGCCGTTGCGTATCCTCGTCGTTGAGCCGCAGCCGGAACGCATAATTGGCATACAGGGATGTGGCAGATTGCGGGCCGAGCCGATCGGCAATGGCCTGAAAGCCGAGCCCGTGCCGTTTTTGGTTAGGGTCTACGACACCGTCGATGGAAATCGTACCCGTTTCTGGAGCACCTTCGATGCCAACCCATTGACTGCGTAGTCCCAACTGCCCAAACCATTCTTCCTTATATCCCGTATACGCTGGATTTACGCTCATCGAGTTAAAGATGTACTGCGTAAACTGGATATTCTGCTGTCCTTTAGCTACCATTCCCATGCAGGAGAGAAACAGCAGCGTTGACGTTTTTATGATATGCTTCATGTTATACTTGTTCATTGCTAATGCCTCCCCTATTTCCGTTTAATGACTAACCAACCTTTATGGACGGTTTCTTGGCCATCCTTCCGTAGCGTGATCAGGTAGTAATACGTTCCCTCATTTATACCCTGTGCATCCCAGTCCTGTTTGTAATTACGACTCCGGTACACTTCATTTCCCCACCGATTGAAGATGACCACGTCGGCGTTGTCGTAGTCGGCAAGGCCTACGATTACAAAGCGGTCATTCTGTCCATCTCCGTTCGGCGTGATGATGTTCGGAATATGAAATCCGGCTACCGTGATGCGCACGGTAGCGACATTTGTCCAGTTGCCATTGGCATCCATCACCCGGTAGGTGAATTCATCCGGCCCGGTATAATATTGGTTCGGCGTATACGTCACATTGCCATCGGCACCGATTTCCAGCGTGCCATGCTGGGGCTGGCTTACGATTTCTATGGTTGACGGATCCAACGGTGCCGTATCCGGCTGGTCGTTGCTTACCAACTGTATCTGTATCGGCCCATTGAACGAACCTTGTTGCGTATCGTCCGACGCCTTGGGTTGACTTTGGGTCACGGCAACCCTGATGGTTGCCGGATCTGCCTCCAGACCGTTCAAGTCACGCACCACATATTGGATGGTGCTTTCCCCATAGAACTCGCGGATCGGCGTGAACGTGATGGTGCCATCAGATCCGACCGTATAGGTACCTTCTCCGTCTATCGTTACTTCTTCACGTGGCTCACCCGTTTCCGGGTCGATCAGACGGACGGTAGCTAGATCCAGCTCACTACTGCCTTCCTTATCGTTGTCTACCACCTTGATGGTCACCGGCGTATGCTGCGCCGTCGTCCCTTCGTCATCCGCAGATTCAGGACCTTCAGCCACCGGCACGAGTGTCGGTATATCGTTGGTTACGTCGTCTCCCGATATGTCGGAAGCCGTTTCACCCGCTGGACTTTGTGCATCCACCGTCGCGGTAGTTACGACCTGTTTGGCTAGGATGTCTGCCTGCGTAATCGTATAGCGGAACGTCCGCACTAAGCTTTCGCCAGGTGCCAGTGTTTCTTCCACAAGCACATCGTTCAATCCTAGTTTTGCGTCATTCAGTACGAAGCCACTAAGGGTGGTGTTGCCGGTATTGGTCACCGTGAAGCGGTACTCGATCTCGTCACCGATAATAAAGGCACCGTTCCTTCCCGACCCGGTGTTGGTAGCCACCGCCACCAGTGCAACGGCCGGTTTGATTTCGATTGGAGTCGCGGTACAGGTTGTGCAGTCGTCAACCACCGGCGCATCCGGATCCTGCGGATCGGGATCGTGCGATTCGTCGCTCACCTCGTCTCCCTTGGGTGTCTCGCCGGTCACCTTGGCGATATTATAAACATAACCCGCATCAATGTCGGCCTGTGTAATCGTGTGTTTAGCTACTGCGTTTATGGATTCTCCCGGTGCTAGCGCGGCGATTGTTGCAGGAGCTATGCTACCTACATCTGCATTGGCATCGGTTATTACGATGTTCGTCAAGCTTACGTTGCCGGTGTTGGTTACTGTCAGGTCATAAGTGATCACGTCACCGATTAAGGCGTGTTCACCTGCTCTTGCCGTTTTAGTAATGGTTAGCGCAGCCGTCTGCGTGGTCGTTATATCCGTGGGGTCGTTCGGTACACCCGGCGTACCCGGATTGTCCGAAGGCACCTCGGTAATCGGATTGCCGTCCGGACCGTCCCCGCTCACCGTTGCCTGGTTGGAAACGCTGCCGTTATCAAGGTCTGCTTGGGTAACCGCATGCGTCACCGTGATGGTCACATCCGCTCCAGGTGCCAGCGTACCGATGTTCTCCTCACCTGCCGGGATCACCGCGTTGGCATCCGTCAGCACGATGTTGTCGATCGCCACGTTGCCCGTGTTCTCAACCGTGATGTCGTAGGTAATCACGTCATCCGTGCTGTCGTACGGTCCCGTGCTGGTGATGACTTTCGTCACCGTCAGTTCCGGTGTCTGTACCACGTCCGTATTTGTCGGATCGTCGGGGTCGCCCGTACCCGGATCGTCCGAGTCGTCCGTCACCGGGTCGCCGTCCGGATCCTCGCCCGCGGCGGTTGCCTGGTTGGAAACG
>NZ_BMER01000009.1 GCF_014636865.1 Parapedobacter pyrenivorans | reverse complement strand
AGGTTTTCCGGTTCACTGCCTTCCATGGCCACCGCCCGTGCGTACCAGTTCTCGGCAGCCTCGTAGTCATTTAGCTGGGCGTAGCAGCGCGCCAGCTGCTCCAGGTCGGCCAGGCGGGGTTTCCGCGTATCAACCAGTTTAACATAAATAGCAGCAGCGTTGGCGTATTCGTACTTGCGAAATGCCTGCTCCGCACGGTCCCGAAGACCAAGCTGCTCCTGGCCGTATGCGATTGCGCTTATCACCATTAAGGTGATTAAAAACGCCGTGTTAAAAATACGAATGCCGTTTTGTAGTTTATCTTTCATAACGAGTTGCTTCTCTTTAGCATAAGGTGCCCAGACCCTACATTATATATTTATAATCAGTTGAAGTTCCATCCATGTTGAAAAAAACCCGCAGAATATAACGGTATGCCCTTGCCTCCTCGGTCAGCTCATAAACCAAATTTCCCGAGGAGACGATGTACCGGCTACTACCGATGCTCGATACAACGATGGGCAGCGCTTCTTTGGCACATAGCCAGACCTCCATACGATGGTCACCCCGGATATACCGAAATTCATGCGTACCATCCAGAAACAAGGTAAGTTTTTCAAACAACGTGGCCATCAAACCAAACGGTTAAACCTCTTAAAAAAACCGTGGACTCAACACGCGCTGATTCCGTTGGCCAAAGGTGATTCCCAGTGTCACCTCGTGCGACCCGTTCTGCACACTGCTCAGTTGGCTCAGTATGTAATCGTATGAGTACCCAATCCGCAGGGCCGGTGTCACGTACAGCTGGGCAATCGCTGAAACTGCGTTCTGCTTACTTAGCGTACTCCCCGTGACGCGCTGGAAATCTTTCTTGAATACCGTCACCCCTGTACGCCAGCCGCCACCGATCCAGAAGCGGTCACCGAATACGAACATCGCGTTCAGGTCCAGACTGGTCGGCCCCTTGAAATCCTCCTTCAGCAATAGGCTCGGCCGCAGCCGCGTCCCCTCACTGAGGTTAATCAGCGCCCCGCCCATGAAATAGATGTGGCGCCGCCTCCGGATGTTGTCCGTGGTCGTGTTGTCCCACCTGAAGATGTTATTGCTCTGATCGCCCGACAAAAGATCCATCACCGACACCCCTGCATACCAATGAGGATTGTAGTAATAGATCCCAAATCGGATATCCGGAACGAAATTATTGATCCGGTTGGGGGGAACAATCGGATCCCCCGCACCGATCGGGTCGAGCACCGCCCCGTTCAGCCCATACTGCGTCACCCCTGCGCCGATGCCGAAGCTCAGCCGCTGGGTATCCTCGTCGTTGAGCCGCAGCCGGAAGGCGTAATTCACGTAGGCGGAGCTGGCCGACTGCGGGCCCAGCCGGTCCGTCGTCAGTTGCACCCCCAGCCCGTGCCGCTTATATGTCGCCTGGTCCAGCAAGCCGTCGACCGACAGCAATGCCGTCTGCGGTGCCCCGTCAAGCCCCACCCACTGGCTCCGCATGCCCACCTGCCCGAACCATTCTTCCTTATAGCCTGCATAGGCCGGGTTGATACTCATCGAATTGAAAATGTACTGCGTGAACTGGATGTTCTGCTGGGCACGTACCGCGAACGGCGCTCCCGCTGCCAGCAGCCATATGATTAGTTTTATAGCTCTCATCTGCATCGTATTGATTGGTCTGAATAACATTGTGTTCCTCTTTTATTGCTTCTTCAACACGACCCAGCCCTTCTCCACCTGCCTGGTGTTGCCCTTCTGCAAAGTCAGCATATAGTAGTAGGTACCCTCCGGGATGGCCGCCCCGTCCCAGGTATTGTCATACGCGTTGTGCCGGTAGATCTCGTTGCCCCACCGGTTGAAGACCACCACTTCGACCCGGTCGTAACCTTCAATACCCTCGATTTCGAAACGGTCGTTCTGCCCATCGCCGTTCGGCGTGAAGATATTGGGTATCCGCAGCGGGTTGGCTGTCACGGTGACGGTCACCTCGGCCGGCTCGCTCCAGTTGCCTTCGCTGTCCATTACCCGGTAGGTAAACCGGTCTTCGCCCACATAACCGCGCTCGGAGGTATAGGCAATGGTCCCATCCGCGCTGATGCTTACCGAGCCGTACTGCGGCTGGGCGACGATCTCCACGGATGCCGCATCCAATGGGAAGGTCCGCTCGGTATCATTGGCCAGCACCGAAATCATCAGGGCTTTGTTCGAATGACCGGTCACCCCGTCATCATTTGCCTGCGGTGGGCGTACAGGGGCTACCGAGATTTCGTCCTGATTGTTACCTTCATCGGGATCATCCTCATTGCCGCTCACTTCCGCGCTATTCAGGTATTCCCCTTCGGCGTTCACCGTTGCGGTAATCCGCAACACCCCGGTGGCGCCATTGGCGAGGTCGTTGAGGGTCCATATACCCGAAACCTCGTCATAGGATCCCGCGGATGTTTCTGCGGAGAGGAAGGTATAGCCTGATGGAAGTTTATCCGTTACCTCCACTCCCGTCGCATCGCCGGGGCCCAGATTGGTCACCTCCACGGTAAACACCACGGTACTTCCCGCAAGCGGCGAGGCATTGTCAACCGCTGTCGTGACCGACAGGTCCGGAGTAGCATGGTCATCATCGGCGATATTCACCGTGGCGCGGTTTGCAGTGCCTATGGACACCGTGACGCCGGGAGAAGACCCACCAGTGAGGGTCATGATCACGGTTTCCACGGGTTCGCGGAAATCATCATTCAATACGCGCACCGGTACCATAACACTGCGCTGACCTGCGGGAATCACTGCCATGCCTGTGAAGGCGGCGTAGTCATCACCCGGGGTGGCGGTACCGCCCACCGTATAAGTAACCGTTACGTCCTCCGATACCGTTGTGCCTGCAGGCAGGCTGATCGTAAAGGCGCCATCCGTGCCCGGTTCCGAGCCGTCGGCTGTTTTGCTGATGGCAAGTTCCAGGTTTGCCGGCACGGGGCTTTCATCGTCTGCAATGTTTACCGTCGCGCTGCCCGTACCCGTAAAGGTGAAGGTGGCGCTGCTGCCGCCGGCCAGGGTCATAATTACGGTCTCTGTTGCCTCGATCAACTCATCGTCCATTACCGTGACCGGAATTGTTACGTTGTTCTGACCTGCAGCAATGACCGCCGTGCCTGTTAACGCCACGTAGTCATCGCCTGCTGTGGCCGAACCCGACATGGTAAAGTTTACCGTAATGGCTTCGGCTGCCGTGATACCGGAAGGCAGACCGACCGTGAAGCCGCCGTCCGTGCCCGGTTCTGCGCCATCAGCACCCTTGCTGATCGCAAGCTCCAGGTTCGCCGGCACGGTGCTTTCATCGTCTTCGATATTTACCGTCGCGCTGCCTGTGCCCGTAAAGGTGAAGCTGGTGCTGCTGCCGCCTGCCAGCGTCATGATCACTGTTTCCGTTGCCTCAATCACCTGGTCATCTGCAACAATTACCGGAACAGTTACACTGTTTTGCCCTGCCGGTATCGTAATCGCCGCAGTGATCGCGGCGTAGTCATCGCCTGCTGCGGCGGTGCCGCCGACGGTATAATCTACCGTTACATCTTCGGATAGGGTTATGCCCGCAGGCAGGCTGACCGTGAAGCTTCCGTCGGTATCCGGTTCCGCGCCGTCAGCGCTTTTGCTGATCGCAAGCGAAAGGCTCGTTGTACTTTCGTCGTCGGCGATGTCCACGGTGGCGCTGCCCGCGCCTGTAAAGGTGAAGCTGGTGCTGCTGCCGCCTGCTAGGGTCATGACTACCGTTTCCGTTGCCTCGATCGCCTGGTCGTCCATGACGGTTACCGGAATGTCGATACTGTTCTGGCCCGCTGGGATCGTAACCGC
>NZ_BMER01000008.1 GCF_014636865.1 Parapedobacter pyrenivorans | reverse complement strand
GCGAACGGCTGGCCGGGGCATCGGTGACGCTGTACGATGGCAACCGGGAGATCGTGGCCAGGAAGAGCAGCGACGGAGAAGGTGCTTTTGAATTCGTGCTGGACCGTGACAGGTCTTACACCGTATTGGGGCAGAAGGAGAAGTACCATGCGGATTCGGCTAAAGTAAACACACTGGGTATAACGAAGTCTGACACGCTGGAGGTAGCCCTGCTGCTGGAGCCGGTTTTCGAAGTTGGCAAAACCTTTGAACTGGAAAATATCTATTATGATTTTGATAAGCACAACATCCGGCCGGATGCCGCGGCGGTGCTGGATGAGCTGGTGCGTACGCTGCGCGATAACCCGACGCTGAAGATCGAGCTGTCGAGCCATACGGACAGCCGAGGCAGCGACGCCTACAACGAGGCGCTGTCGCAGCGGCGGGCACAGGCTGCTGTGGACTACCTGGTGAGCCGTGGGATAGCGCGTGACCGGATGGTAGCGAAAGGTTACGGGGAGACGCGGTTGGTGAACGACTGCGGCAACGGGGTGCCCTGCTCGAGCGAGCAGCACCAGGCCAACAGGCGAACGGAAGTGACCGTATTGGTGTATTAGCGGTATACGGTTAAGAAATCCCGCCTTGCATCGCTTCTTTAATGATTTGGCGGATGATGCCCGACTGCTCGGGGTCGCCTTTCATAAGCGCCTTTGTGAACCGCTGCCACGTCTTGAAATCGACGTGCGATGGAATGATGGGCACATTGGGGTCGACCACGACATCGAGCACCGCAGGGGCGTCGGCGTTGATCAATTCATCGAGCGCGCCGTCGATCTCTTCCGGCTTTTCTACCCGGATGCCTTTGAGGCCGACGAGTTGTGCAAAGGCCGCATAGTTGAGATCGGGAATATCTTGGGATGCTTCAAACTTCGGCTCGCCGGAAAGCATGCGTTGTTCCCACGTGACCATATTCAGGTCGCGGTTATTCAATACGATAACCAATAGCCGGGGGTCCTCCCACGATTTCCAATACTTGGCGATGGTGATGAGTTCATTCATGCCCAGCATCTGCATGGCACCATCTCCCGAAATGGCCACGGCCATCCGGTCGGGATAGGCAAATTTCGCTGCTATCGCATAAGGTACGGCCGGACACATCGTAGCCAGATTGCCCGACAATGAAGCGAGCATGCCGCTCCGTATCCGCAGGTTGCGCGCGTACCAGAACGCAGCGGTACCGGAGTCCGCAGTGATCACGGCATAATCCGGCAACTTGGGCGATAGTTTCTGGATGACGAGTTGTGGATTGATGGGGTCAGCCGCTTGTTCGGATCGTTTTTCGACGGTCTCCCACCATACTGCTACTTGGGCCGTAACCTGTTCAAACCAGCTGCGGTCTTCCTTATAATGGAGTAATGGCAACAGTTCTTTGACGGTGGCCAGGCTATCGCCCAAGAGATTCACCTCCATCGGGTAGCGCAGGCTGAGCATACTGCCATCCACGTCGATCTGTACGCCACGCGCTTTGCCTGGTTCGGGCAAGTACTCGGCGTAGGGAAACCCGCTGCCGATCATCAACAGCGTATCGCAATTGTCCATCAACTCCCAGCTTGGTTTGGTGCCGAGCATACCGATGGATCCCGTTACATATGGCAGGTCATCCGGCAAAACCGATTTTCCCAATAAGGCTTTTGCTACCCCCGCACCCAATTTTTCAGCCAAAGACCCGATCTCGGCCGCCGCCCCCATAGCCCCGGCACCTACCAATATTGCTACCCGCTCACCGGCATTGAGGACTTCGGCGGCTTTCGTCAGCGCGGCCTGTTGCGGGATCAGCCGTGAGTGGGGGAAGCCCGTGCCGGTAGCCATATAACCATGTTCGCGAGGCGGTTCCTTGATTGCGGGCTCCTCTTGCAGGTCGCTGGGAATAATCACCGCTGTAACTGTCCGCTTAGCAACGGCAATCCGTATGGCGCGGTCGACCACCTGCCTTACTTGGGCCGGATGGGTGAGTAGCTGCACATAATCGCCGGCAACATCTTTGAATAACGACATGAGGTCGACCTCTTGCTGGTAATTGCTACCTAACGCGGTGCGCCGCTGCTGCCCGATGATGGCCACCACGGGCTGGTGATCCAGCTTGGCATCGTATAACCCATTGAGCAGATGGATAGCACCCGGCCCGGATGTAGCCAGGCAAACACCCACGGTTTGAGTGAATTTGGCATGTGCACACGCCATAAACGCTGACATTTCTTCATGGCGGGCCTGGATAAAAGCCAAGTCGCGGTCGCGGTTGAGCGCGCCAAGCAGGCCGTTTATGCCGTCGCCGGGATATCCGAAAATGCGGTTGATACCCCACGTTTTCAGTCGATCGATAAGAAAGTCACTTACATTCATGTGATGTCTTTTTGATACTAACGGGATAAGTCGGCATTGGTTTGGCCCGGTACAATTTTTATCCGATCCTATTGATTACTGATCACTGAGCCGTTGCTGCTTTCCGTTCCGTGCAGCAGCGGTTTGTTTTTGTTTGTTCCAACAATAATTTCCTATTTTTGCTGGCGATGAACTGGATTATCCGGATAAAGGCAGCGGCCATGTTGTGTATCATGCTCGTTTTGATCGGGCACGACTCGGTTCCACATAGTCACTACCACGGTTATACCCACGTCATTGATGTTGGTCAAAAAGAACATATTTTAAACCGTCTATTCGAAGACCATACACGCAGCAACCATTCCCATAAATATACCCAGGCGAGTAAACGGACCATGTTTGTCAAACGAGAAGTTACGAATACTTCTCCGTTACCTCGTGCCGGTATAATCAATTCTTCTTGTCCTGAAATTAGCTCCGTTCGGGGTGTGCTGTTATACCGGCCCGACATTGGTGAGCCTTGTCTTCACGCAAACGGACTCCGCGCTCCCCCTTTCTACCACTAGTTTGTTTCTGAATAGGATCGACAGGAAGCGCAATTCCATTTCGCTACCTATTATTAATTGCAGCCATAGTCGCTTTAATGGAGAACACGGTATTCCCCAGTGTCTGGCATGCGGGTATATAAATCGCCGTGCCGAAGAATAAATGAAAAATCAGGATGATATGAAGGCGTTTTTAGAAAATATAAACGAATTGGTGTTCGTGGTGTGTGAAGCCAATGGCGGAGCGTTCACCGCGATAGAAGGCAATTTAGGGCTGATCGCCATGGGCGATAGTGAGGAGTCGCTACATACCGCTATACGAGAGCAAGTAAACACATTTTTTAAGGGAAAGTTTTCCGGCATCGTCCGGGTACGGACGTTTACCGATACGGTACTTTCGATCACACCACGGCCGTGAACGATTGCGGCAATGGCGTACCCTGCCGGATCCGTCGCGTTGTCCGCATAAACAAAATCGCAGATGCGGTTGTTGACTCACTGGCTTGATTAAATTTTATTTGTCTTCAATCGTATGCGTTTAGCTCATTCGGATCCTTCAAATCAAGAACTGCTCACTACCGTTAGAAATTATGCTGACCACGCACATGGCGAGCAGACGCGGAAGTATACGCCTGAACGATATATTGTACACCCCGTACGGGTAATGAATCTTGTCCGTGGGATCAATAAAGATAACTGTGTATTGGCGGCAGCGTTGTTGCATGACGTCCTCGAAGACACCGCGATCACCGAAAATCAGCTATCGCAATTCCTGTCAACTCTATTCAATCCAGCTGATGCCGTGCGTACGTTGGGGTACGTTGTCGAACTTACGGATGTGTATACCAAAGAAAGTTATCCGCAGTTCAACCGGAGGACAAGAAAGGAAAAGGAACTTACTCGGCTTAGACAGATTTCGCCAGAATCCCAACTGATTAAATACGCAGATATCGTTGATAATGCCCAGCAAATTGCAATGCACGATAGCAATTTTGCAGGGGTTTTGCTGCAGGAATACAGGGATTTGCTTTTACAACTGGATAAGGGAGCGCCTTCGCTGCGCCAAAAAGCATTAGCTGTGATCAACGCCGAAATAAAGCAGCTTCGAGGAGAATAACGCCACCGAATTTTTCTTTGAAGTGCACCACATGGATCGCTACAATTTCTGTTTTGTAAGATTTTTGTTGTTTTGCCATTTATAAGGGCTCTTTTCTGTGTTTTTCGTTTTTCGGGACGGTATACGTCCGGAAAAATCACAATATTTGTGAACGAAATGAACAACGTACTGTTGTTGATGCAATAGACCGAGCTTACTGGGCCTCAAATGAAACAATTTTTATGCTATTCGATTACGTTTTTGTTTTCCGTTCAATCCCTCTTTTCCCAAACAAAAGATGATGAGGATTTTAACCGTGCCTTTCTGCAGATTTATATGCACACGGCCAGTGAGGATGTCGATAAGGCGTTAGCGGCTGCTGACTCCCTTTATCAGCAGGCTGGTACTGACGTACACCGGATTCGGTCCTTGATGCTGATCTCCGATATGTACCACAGGATGGCAAACCGGGATTCATCCATTCACTACGCGGTAAGGGCAGAGCGGATAGCGGAGCAGGTGAGTGACTATGCCTGGCAGGCGCGGATATGTGGGGTATTATCCACGCAGCACCGGGAAACCGGGTTGTTTGGCGCCGGTCGGAAATACGTGGAAAAAGGATTGAAAGTCATCGAAAAGGTGAAAAATCCGGAAACCGTAAATCAATTTAAGGGACAATGTTTCCAAGAACTTGGCTTTTATGACCTGGAAGAAAGGGAATACCGCGAGGCGATAACCAACTTCGGAAAAGCAGCGCCGTTTTTTGTTCATCTTGCAGACAGTGTGGTCAGAAATTTTGCACTTGCGCAAAACGATGAGCGACTCGGTTTATGCCACCTCGAACTGGGTGCTGTCGATTCGGCTAGATTTTATTATGGCCGAGCTTTGGCGCTCGAACAGAAGGCATCGGAAGCTAATACCCCGATTAAAGGCTTTATTTATAGTGGACTGGGACGCATACATTTGGCTGGCAAGCAATATGAACAGGCAGATTCCTGTTTCCAGCAAGCATTGGCCATTGCCGAAGCAACTGGATTTCCTAACCTCAAAATGAGTGTTTATAAGAACCTGGCAGCGTATTATCGGCTAACGGGCGACGATGAAGGCTATCGGCGATACAGTGACGAGTACCTGATACAGGTAATGGAAAACACAGGTAAGCAAAAGCGTTATGCAGACCATCTCCTTGCGCAGATACAGCACCAACTCATTAACGTAACGGCTTCCAATCAAACATTGATCTTTACAACGGCTGCATTGATTGTGTTGACTGGATTTGGCATGGGAATCTATATCCGCAAGCAGCGGAAAAACGAGCGCCGGTACAGGGCAATTATCAAAACACTCAAACAAACGGGCTTGCGTGCATCCACCGATGGGCAGTCGGCCCCGGTTCCGACGGAGCGGGAGCGGGACATCATGCCGGAGAGCACCAAGCAGGATTTGCTGCGGAAATTGGAGCGGTTTGAGTCGTCCCAGCAATTTACCGATCGGAAGATTTCCATTGCAGTGTTGGCAGGGAAAATGAAGACCAATACGAAGTATCTTTCTTACATCATCAACAATTACCGCAATAAGGATTTTAACGGCTACATCAATGAACTCCGGGTCAATTACATCATCGGAAAAATGGAAGCGGACAACCGTTACCTCAATTATAAGATCAGCTACCTAGCCGAAGAATGCGGATTCGCAACACACAGCCAGTTTACGACCGTGTTCCGGAACATTACCGGCTTGTCGCCTTCGACGTTCATCGCCTTTCTCAAAAAGGATGAACGGGTGGAAGCTTGAGGTTTTTTTATTCTGTTTAATTGATTTATTATCAGTTTTTTAACGCCTTGTTTATCCTTGTTATATTCCGTAATCTCGTAAGCGGAATAATTCGGAATGCCGGTCAGATATCCTAGTTTTGGTGCATCTTCTGACTGCCGTATCTATCATGGAAAGTTTGTTAGTTAGTGTTTCGCTGTTGTATACGCTTTTGGCCTCAGGCTTCTTGCTTACGATTTTTTTCAATGGCGGAAATCCGGCCAATCGATACCTCGCCTTGGGGTTATGGACCATTTGCCTGCACGTTGGCTATAAATTGATGTGGATTGGAAAGGGCGATACCGGTTTGTATGAGCCGCCGCTGCCGTTCGGAATGTTATATCCGGTGCTGCTGTATCTGTTTGCCCGGACGTATTACCTCCCGGAGAAGTCGGTTTCTTCCCGGCAGCTGCTGCATTTGTCATTGCCGTTTTTGCTGCACCTTGCACTGTTTGTCGTTGCCAGTCTGCAATCGGTTGAAAACAGTTGGACGATAGGCTACGCAAAAGCCTACTACGTCTCTTGTGCGATATCGTTAGTTATTTACGCGGTAATTACCGCACGATTATATAACGTCTATAAAGGCCCAGCGACCGCGACCGATATCCTGATCCACCAGCTGACGATGCTATGTTTCGGATTGGTCGTGCTCAGCTGCATGGTGCTGTACGAAGTGAGCGTGGCCGAAAGCGAAATCGGATTCGAGGTGCGCCCGATGGTGTACCTTTTCCTGATTGTTGGGCTCACGTTGATTGCACGCTACGTGATTTTCCAACGCGTCCCCATTTTCCGGGGCTACAGCGGGAAGGGCGGAGGCGAGGTTGCCGCTCCTCATTCCAAGTCGATAGCCGAATGGGCAGAAATCATTGAACGGGAATTGAATCGCACCCGGCTTTATCTCAACCCCTCGGTCTCCCTGGATATGCTTGCCCAACAAACAGCCATACCCCGCCATCAATTGACACAGGTTTTCAATGGCTATTACAAGAAATCGTTTTATCAGTTCATCGCGGTAACACGAATCGAGTACGCCATCCAGCGGATTTTAGAGCGGGACGATACGGTTACGCTGGATTCCTTGTCTTATGAATGCGGATTCAACTCCAAGACATCGTTCAATCGCTATTTTAAAGCCTATACCGGCATGACGCCTTCCGAGTACCGGTCTATGCAGCGCACGATCGCTGACCGGACTTTATGCATTTCGCCGTGATGGTGGCATACATCCTGGTCGCGACAATCACTGTTTCGCTTCTATCGATTTACATCCGCATGGTAGCCGGGCTGAAGACGAGGCTGGATCGGTATGCGTGTTATTTCCTAGGATATTTAACCATCCATGCCGCCCATGCCTTGGTGGTGCGTACCTATTTCGCTGACCAGATGCGGTTGGATTATTTTGCGCCTTACGGCCTACTGTATGGTCCTTTCCTGTACTTCGCCTATCGATTGGCCGCAGGTATGCCGTTGAGAAGAACGATGGTATTCACGCACGCCGTACCGTTCCTGTTGTTTGCAGCCTGTTATTTTCTTTGGTTGGCGATGCCTGCGCTGTTCAAGGGGTACGAGCTTCGTTTGGGGTTAAGTCTTTACGGCACGCTTTCCGTTTCTTTCCTCTCGTATACGTCATGGGCGTTATATTTCCGGCCTATAAACACCGATATGCTTCGTCGCGATGTATCGCGCATGATGGCCATGATGGCCATGGTGCTGGCTTTTGTGACGGTGTTGTTTTTGGCGGTGGCCTACGCTAGCGTGGTCGCGTGGTCGGTTTATTCACCGGTTAACGGTTCCGTTGTTTTCCTATGCATGTTGGCGGCATCGATTATCCTGTTTTCGCAGATCGTTGGCCGGACTGTCCGTGGTCCCGATGCGAAAGCGATTGCCGTTGATACGATGCCCGAAATCCGGCGGTTGGTACCCAGCGGCTTGGCGCAACCGACCAGCGGTCCGTATGAGAAGTCGGCGATCCCCGCGAACCTGCTGGACGGGTATGAAACCGCGTTAAGGCTGCTGATGGAAGGCAAACAAGCTTACCTCGACGACGGTCTTTCCTTGGTGTCGCTCGCCCAGCAACTGAAAATCCCCAAGCATCACCTTTCGCAGGTGTTTTCTTTGCGCATAGGCAAAAATTTCAATACGTACGTCAATGCACTGCGGATAGACCATGCGGTTTCGCTGATGCATGCCCATCCGGAAATGACTATCGGCGAGATTTTCTTTCGCAGTGGTTTTACCGCCAAGGCGTCTTTCAATCGGTACTTCAAGCAATTCAAAGGGATTACCCCTTCGGAATACCGCGGTCGGATCACCTCGTGAAAGTGTTGACTGTCTATCATCCGGCGTCGCGATCAGCCGCCGGTAATGCGCCATGGTAACGTCTCAAATCGTTGGGATTATTGACATCCCAAGCATGTGATACTTATTTTTTAGCCGTTCTCCGCATGTTTGCGGCTTGATAATGAAAGCTCGCCTGTTGATGGGTTTGCTTAACTATTGTTCTAACTTATATCGGTTGTCCTATGAGAAACAGTTACCTCAAACTGGTTTACATTTTCTTCTTGCTTTCGGATTTTTTAGCTGCTAAGCGCATGCGGGGGCTTTCGTTGCCATCAAAAAAATTGTCTTTCTTAATCCTGTTTTTGTTTTCGGTCGTCATAGGCCATGCACAGAGTATTCCGTCTTCAGCCGGTACGGCCCTTTGCCATACCTGCGTTCCCAACTCGGAATGGGTAAGAGGGGCGGGTACGCCGGATGTTTCCAATAGGAATACGGCTGCTGCCAGTGGGACTTCCGGAGGAGGGACCACGTGGGATGCCGCTCCGCTGCCCCTGCCACCCAATGGCCATGATTTTTGGATTTCGCTCCGGGATATCGGAACGGCAGGTGCGGAAGAAGATATCAGGACGACCATGACCGGCTTGGTGGCAGGTCGGGAATACGAAGTAACGATCTATTCGCTATCGGCAACGGGTGGTTATGCCGGAAGATATATTGACCAGTTTGATTTTCAGGTCGGTTCCCTTCCGAGGGTGAATGTCAATGACGTTACCCGGGATGTGTGGGGGACGAATAAACTGCGGTTTACGGCAACAGCGGCTTCGATGAACCTAACGTTTTATCCAGGAAACAACTCGGGCGCCAGTGCGCCTGCAAATTTTGAGTGCGTCAACATTTCGGTGACATTGGATGCCATCAATCAGATACCGATTGCCGAAAATAAAACAGCGACGACTAAAAAGACGACTCCCGTAACCATAGATGCCATAGAAAATGCGGTTGATCTTGATGGAACGATTGTGCCAAGTACAGCAGATTTGGATCCATCGACGCCGGGGATTCAACAGACTGCTACGACGGCTGAAGGGGAATGGACGGTAAACAGTTCGGGTATCGTGACATTTACCGCCGTTGAGGGATTCCGGGGAGAGGCGACCATTCCGTACACCCTGCAGGATAATTATTCACTGGATGGGGTTTCAGCGCCGGGTATATCTTCTCCTAAAACCATTACCGTGTTTGTGGAATACCCCGAACTGACGGTGACCAAGGTCATCACCAGCACGGGCCCGTACGAGAGCACGAACGACGTGATCACCTACGACATCACGGTTGAGAACACGGGCAACGTAACAATAGAGAACATCGTGCTGACGGATGCCAATGCGGTGATCCCGGCGGGCGAGGAGAACATCGGTACGCTGGCCCCGGGAGCGGACGTGACCATCACGGTGACGCATGCTATCACCCTAACGGACCTGAACAACGGCAGCGTTGGCAACCAGGCGACCGCGGCGGGTGAGGATTCTGACGGTGATCCGGTGACGGATGATTCGGACGATCCGGGTACGGGCATACCGGATGACCCGACGGATACGGATGTCGTGCAGACGCCGGAACTGACGGTGACCAAGGTCATCACCAGCACGGGCCCGTACGACAGCACGGACGACGTGATCAGTTATGATATCGTTGTGACTAATACGGGCAACGTGACG
>NZ_BMER01000007.1:6920-283698 GCF_014636865.1 Parapedobacter pyrenivorans | reverse complement strand
TGAACGTACCGCCCGCTACGATATCTGCCGTAGGCGTAAAGGTGAACTCGCCATCAGCACCCGGTGCAGTAACAGCTCCCGTTGCCGAGGTGATACCCGTGATGGCCTGGCCCGCAGATGCAACATCCTGAAGATAAACCGCAGTGCCACCCAAGATGGTCGATGGACCCTGGTTCTCTACGGTAACCGTGTAGGTATAAGCCGTACCGGCAGTAGCCCTCGGAGCATCACCAACTTTGGTGATTGCATCGTCATCGAAACCGTAATCACGGTCGACCGGATAGTCCGGCGTCGTAAACGTACCTTCAGGTGTGCTGTAGTCGCCAGCAGGGTCTTCGCTCCAGATATTAATCGTGTTGTTTACCTCATCTTCTGCAATGTCACCCGCGACATCTGCCGTAACCGTCAGGGTAAACTGTTCGGTTACTTCGATATCTTCATTCGCGGTTACCGTAAAGGAGCCATCGGCAACAACAGTGCCCATCGTGATGTTAGTGGAACCCGCTACGATACCACTGATGGTTTGCCCGGTGGATAACTCGTCCTGCAGATACAGCACCGTACCGCTCAATATCGTCGACGGGCCACCGTTTACGACGGTAACAGTATAATCAAATGCCTCACCAGCAACGGCTACGGCATCCGTACCGTCAGCAGCTATCTTGGTAATGTTGCCGGCTAAGCCGTAATCGCGATTTACCGGTATCGGATCGGTATCGTCTATATCATCCGGCGTATCGGTATCCGGATCCCTATCAGGCCCCCAAACATCGATACCGTTGGCAACCGTTGCCGGCGCATTGGCAGCAACATCGGCCGTAATCGCCAATGTAATGGTTCCGTCTACAGGCACAGCAGCCGTTGTCGTTACCAATGCACCATTGCCCGTTCCAGACACCGTGGCGCCGCCACTGGTCACTGCATAGTTGGTGATCGTCAGTCCCGTGCTCGGGCGCTCATTCAACGGAATAACCTTCCCTAGCGCAATCGGTGCCGGACCATCATTCGTGATGGTCACCGTAAACGTAGTGCTCTCGCCAGCAGTTACGCCAAGTGGTTCGTCAGCAACTTTCGTGATACTTAAGTTGTTCGGTATAATAAATGTCACCTCCGCCGGGCTTCCTTCGGTAATCACCATGCCCTCTACCGTAGCGGTAATCGAAGCGACTCCCGCCATCGTACTGGTGATCTGTAAGACCGCCTCTCCACTCGCATCGGTGTTAACGGTTTCGGTAGTCACCGTTCCATCCACGTGTGTGATGGTAAATTCTACCGCCTTATTCGCTACACTTCCCCCGCCTGCATCAATAATCGTGGCTGTAACTTCATTGAAGTCGACACCATCTGCAAGCGCACCATCTTTCGTAACCACCAACGAACTCTGCGCGTAAGACACACAGATTGGCGCCACATGATAGATGCTGACCGGCGGCGCTACACCCACCGCGAGCAGGCCGGAAAGTCTGATTGCGATTTCGTCGATGGGTTGGTCGACAGCAATGGTAACGTCTTCTGGTGTACTGGCATTTAATATGGTTTCAACATTTGCCTCGATGAATGCACTATTGAAATCTTTTGCCACCACCTCTTGGCCATCTAAGTAATACACGATCTCCAACGCTTCCAATATCGCGGCATTCAATGTTCCCCCACCCACGGTCATCCGCAAAAGGATTTCATCACCTACTGCCAGGTCGCGATCGAATTTGATGTTTTGTTTGATGGTACCGTTTACACCCAATGTACCCAAACTCAACGTCGAGGCACTTGACGTATTTTGGTCAATTGCCCAGAACGCGTTCTGTACCCCTGCGCCACCAAGGTTTAGTGCATCAAGATTCAGTCCGCTACCTTCATAGGAGGTAGAGAATGCTGCCGCACACTCAAACGTAGTCGGCGTGTGGCACATTCCGTATACATCAAGGTGTCCTTCAGATGATAAAAGTCCCAATAAAGCCGTGGTATGATCTTCGAGTCTTATTGATTGATAATCGACTGTCGGTGTAATTTCCAAATAATACCGACCTTTTGTATCCTGAACCAATCGGATTTGGCCAGCTGCATCAGCGAAGAGATTCTGGCTGCTTCCCGTACCATTCGTTATCTCGGTACCGCTACCATCCCGAATAATCACGTTGAAATAGTGGTCCCCCAAAGCAACACCATTGAGCACACCATTCACAAGCCCGCCTATCGAACCGGCAAGCAATGACTTCAATATCTCCTCTTCATACCCGATACGGATATAAGACGACGTACCTGCGGGCACAACCGCACCAAAACCTAATTCCAGATGTCCGGAATAGGCACTAATACCTAAAACCAAACCAGCATCCGAACGGATGGTTGCGTAGCTGTTATGATTACCATCGGTCAGGTTCTGGATATCATCCACATTTTCAGCGTCTCCAATCACATCCGCACACACCTCAAACGGAGGCGTCTCAAAATCCGGATCAGGGCAAGCATCGGATATCCGGTATACATTGTATAAGCGTACAGGACTTGCTATCCCTACGCCAACTAACGATGCCACCTCAAAGCGGATACGGTCATAAGTGACACCTGCACCTGGCTCCAGCTCCACATTGATCCGCCCACCTGAATTAAGCAATCCGAGTAAGTCTAATTCAGGAATTAATGAATTTTCCAGCGTAATCGGCAAACCAACCGGCTGATCGCCGTTGAATAGGTAAACCGTATATCCGCCTAGGAGATCTACGTTTGCCAACGCTTGCGGCACTTGCATACGCAGCCTTATTTTATCCGTGGCGGTTGTAGTTACCTTTGTTTTGAAATAAATATCCTGATGTAAAGAGGCTGCAACACCAACACCAACGGCACCCAACGTAATTTCGGAGTAGTTAGAATTATTATCATCAATCGCATATTGCGGGTTGATGACGCCAGCAGGATTAGCACCTTCGAATAGGTTTACACTCAAGCCCGTACCGTCAAACGTCGTAAATGCTCCCTGCTCACACGGATCGAAGACCGTCTCGCGGCACATGCTGTACACATTCATCGACGTGACGGCGTCTAATCCAGCTATAGCGGTATTTTTCAACGTAATCCGTACCGATTGATAAGGCACGTCGGCTGTATAGGCGATGTAAGTACGTCCAAATTTGTCACGAACAATGCGAACATTGGCTCCGGTAAACCCTCCAGCACTTGAGGCATCGCCGATGGTTGTGATCGGAGTCCCCACAGCATCCCGAACCTCCAACTCGAAAAAGTGGTTGCCCAACAGTACGATATCACCAACATCCGCTAATAAATTACCTAAAGTACCACCCATGAGTGCATCGAGTAATCCGTTATCGGCCATATCGATGCGGATATAAGAAGTTTCCAATGCTGGAACCGGCTGATCATACCCCAATTCAATGAAACCATCATATGCACCAGCACCCAATACCACACCGGAACCGGCCGATAACGTGGCATACGTATCGATGTCGCCGTCGATGGCGTTGTAAGCGAAGTTGACGTTTTCGAACTCCCCGAGTTCAACACCGCAGTCCGGTCCGTTAAAAGGCGACTCCGTATCCGGGGGATTCGGCAAGGGGTTCGGGTCAGGACAGTCCGCGCTAAAGCGTTTAACACTATATAACCGTATCGGCTGCGTTAATGCATTCACATCAACCAATGTATTCACACCGACAGCGATGCGATCAAATGCCACACCAGGGCCGATTGGAATGGTTACCTCACCATCGGCGCTTAGCAAACCAAGAATGTCCAGCCCTGCTACCAGACCGTTCTGCAGCCGTTGCGAATACACCGGGTTAGGGTCGTTACCGTTATATGCACGAATCTCAACATTGTTCAACAGTTCTACACTGAGCAGGCTACTGTTTTCAAAACCGATCTTAACTTTGAAATAATCGGCAGGCGATGACGACGTATGGAAATCTACAAACTGGAAAGAACTTGCAACGATCGCCGCAGCACCGGTACCGATTTCAGAATACGTATTGTCATCTTCTACAGAAAGTGCATCATCATCAATCGCTAAATGTGCGTTGGTCACACCTGCAGATCCTACGCTCAATAGATCAAGACTAATCCCTTCCGATTCTGAGTACGTCGCGAATGGTTGCTCGCAGAGGTCAGCACCGGTAGAAAAGCAGGCATGATAAACATTCATATGCTCAATCGTTCCAGCCCCTACTAATGCGGAAAGATGCTCCGTTATTCGAATACTTTCAAAAGGATCATCTGACGTGACGGCAACATAATAATGTCCATTCTTATCCTGTACAATTTTGACTTCGCCAATTCCCGTTCCCAATGCGTCATTGAAGCCACTGTTGCTGGATCTTTCAAGGACCGTTGTGGCACCATTTTTCGCTTCTACGGTAAAGTAATGATTGCCAAGTAACACCCCGTCCACAACCCCACCCAAAAGTTCGCCTACGCTACCATCCAACAAGCTGCCTAACTGCTGCTCATCAAAGTCGATTCGTACATATACTGTCCTATCTGCGGCAACAGGCGCATTAAAGCCAAGCTCAACGTGGCCCGAATAAGCTTCTCCGAGCACGCCACCTAGTAAGATACCCGAACTCGCCTCCAAGGTCGTATACGTGTCGTTATTCCCATCTACAGCATTGTAAGGAAAGTTGGCGTGTTCAAAAGATAACACCTCAGCCGCACAATCTTTTTGGATCAGCATCGGATCCGTTGGTGTAATAACAATGGGATCCGGATCCGGGCAACCCGTGCCGTAGCGTTCCACGCGGTACAGCTGGATCGGCGAATTTGCCAGAACGCTCAAGGATATCAGTGAGTTGTAGCCGACAGCCACACGATCGAACTCCACACCTGGGCCAAAAGGCAGCGTAACGGGGTCACCCGACTGAAGCAGCCCCAATAGATCCAAGCCATTTACTAAACCTCCCTGCAATTTTTTACTGAACACCAATTCAGCGCCATTATAGGCTCTAATCTCAATATTTCCGATAAGATCGGCAGTTAACGCGCCGCCGTTTTCGATTGCTAGTGTTACTTTGAAATAGTCCTCTTTGGCAGATACCGTGTTAAAATACACCGTTTGGAACATGGAGGCACCGATGCCTGCTGTGCCAATGGCAATCTCCGAATAATTATCCGGATCGCTGTCTATCGCGAATTGTGGATTCGTAACGCCGGCACCACCTAAACCTAATAAATCAACGGTAAGGCCTGTTCCGTCGAAAGATGTACCGAATGCGGGGGCACAGGGGGGCTCATTTTCCACATAGTAGGCACCATAAACATCGATGTCATTGGCGGCTATCAAACCGGGAGAAGTCCTATCTGTTATTCGAATACGACTATACGGTTGATCAGGTGTAATGGCAAGAAAAAATTGTCCCTGTGCATTCTGCACCACCCGTATGCGACCATTCGCACCATCAAAACTATCCTCACTAGTACCTGATAACACAGAGGTACCAGTTGTGTTTTTCGCATCAACCTCGAACGAGTGATTTCCCAATAATACCCCCACCACATCATCCAGAAGAGTTCCCAACGAACCGCCTAACAATGCATTTAATAAGCCCGCATCATCTACGCCTATTCTAATATAAGATGTCGTGTTCGCAGGTAACGTTTCATCGAAATCTTGCTCGATGTGTCCTGGAGTTGTACCAACGATTAGAACAGTGCTAGAATTTACCGTTGCAAACGTGTTCTCAGTGGCACTGCCCTGTCCGACCAACACGTTGTTTGGATTGTCGACATTGCTTTGAGATTCAATGCTTTTCACAAACACTTTATCCTGTCCATACACCGTCCCCATCAAACCTGGGGCAAGCAACAATAAAGGAACGGCTAGGTAAGTACAAAGGAAACGTAAAAAAGAAGATTTCTGATAAGTAGATGATGCTTCCATTAGCTATGGGATTTATAATCGTAAATGTTTTTCAAATCGAATAATTTGTGTCAAATGTGTTTCCACATTATTCGTAATTCCAGCTGTAAAGCCAGCTGGCACTTGTTTTTCATAAGGTGATGAAGCCGGCGCTGGTAGACAAACCGTCTCATCTTGTTGTTGCTTTAATGGTAAACATTCCCGCTCGGAAACGCCGTCCAGCAAAAACGGTATGGTTATTGCATTTATTTACCCGGTAGATGTTTTTGACACTTCTGAAGGGCGTCCCGCTCTTTGGAAGTGTCTATTTAAATTCAATCAATCGCGTAACCAACCGCTTTCGCGCAAAGATAACTTGGCCGTCATTTCGAATCATTGTTCACTATATTCATTTTATTCAAATCTGTTCATTTCATTCACCTATTATCTATCATTACTTATACCTCATAAATATTTCTAAATTTGCTAGAGGCGAACACTAAAAATTGATGTTCGGGCATATTGAAAGGGGTATCCCGCCAAAAAGCAGGGACAGATGGTTAAAAATTCATTCCGACACAAATGGGCCGCTGGGTTGCTCCCGTGTTCAAGATATTCACGAAATAGTTCGCTAGCAGCGGAAAATATCATAACTTTGAGACCGGAGATAGCGGTCTGCGTTAAAAATCAGTGGATTCCGATTTAGCATACAACCAGGCAACTAAACAGCACACACTATGAAAAAAAGAAACCTAAGTAGTAGACTGGCAACCGATTCATCTTAAAAATCACCAATCTACACGTATTAAGATTGGAATCCGCCAATTGATAAGGCTATTGTTTTAAACATCTACCCCTGTATGAAAACATATCTACAAGCTTATTTCGATAAGCTCAAGTTACTCGTTTTACGAAAATCACAGATTACGCAACTGGTTCCGGCCGATTGTTACAGACTGGCATTGGAAATTAAAGCGGTGACCAACAAAAGCGTAAGTGAAACCACCCTTAAACGCGTATTCGGTTTCGCTTCTTCCATACACCAACCTTCTATTTATACGCTCAACGCGCTGGCCGAATACTGCGACTTTGATTGCTGGGACAGCTTCTACATGCACGTAGAGCAGGATAAATTACAGACAGCCCAACAGCGAACATGGGGAGAAGTCTCGTTGCGTGCAACAAAGATCAGCCTGTTCAATATTCAGAGCAACAAGCACAAGTGCGGCATTCCCTATCACCTGACTATCGACCGCGAACACATGTCCAATTTTATGGAGCATTTTGAACGCAGCGGAGCTACCACCGGTATCCTCAGTGGTCCAACGGGCTATGGCAAAACTGTGGCCGTGTCTCGTTGGGTGGAGAAACAAATCAGTCAGAGCCATGCAGGTTGCGACAATGACATCTACCTGTTTACCAATAGCCTGTCGTTGTTGCAGGGTACAGCTTTCGGCTATCATTGCAATCGATGGCTAGCTCACTTGCTTGGTTTTGAAAACAGTGAAATCCTGGATACGTTCATCGAAGATCACCGAAACCAAGCCCCTGGCAATTTCTGCCTTATTATTGATGAATTGCATAGCGATTTGATCGCCGATAGGCAATTTTATACCGTCATCAGTCAATTCATCGAAATGGTACGTCATTTTGCACAATACGACTGGTTCCGGATTGTTTTGGTGTTGCGCACGGTTACCCTGTTGAAATATGAAGGCTTGTTCAAAGACACGATTATCAATCCAGAATGGTTTTCGATATTAAGTGGCGAATCCGGCAACGAATCAGCCAATATGGCTGCATTTTCAAGTGCAGAAATGCACCAGCTTATCCAAAATGTCAATGGCAAGATCAAACCATATCAACCATTTAGGAACCAAAACAAGCAACTTATCCACATCCCCTTGTTTTTCCAGTATTATTATGAATTAGTAGGCGAGCGGGTGAATCCTAATCAGGTGACATCGTTCGACGAGTACCTCATTGTTGCCCAATATTTAAAAAAGAAGGTATTCAATGGTGTCAACACCTTGGCCAAACAGGCCCTCATGGAAGAACTTTCACCACTGATCGAACAGGATAATGGCTCGCTGCAAATTAGTAAGCGGCAAGCGTATGCCATCATCAAACAATACCGCATCGCATACAACGACCTTCTTTATACCGGTATACTCTATGAAACGAATAGCGGATTCGAAGTAAGACAACAAACCGTCATCCAATTTCAGTCGGACATCATTGCCGCCTACTTCTTGGCGCTACAATTATTCAATGGTCACAATGAAATGGAACAGCTCATCGACACGTTGAACCAATCAACCGTCAGTGGCAAAGCCAAAACCGAGCAACTAAAGTGGTTGCTTTTATTTTATATCGAATCGGGAGACCTGCGGCTGGTCAACCTATTCGAAAACATTCCGTTTATCAGGGAAGACCGGTTTGACGTCACGGCGTTTATATGCGATGGACTTCATAAGCTGAGCAAAGATATCCACACCGACATCAAGGCAACGTTAAACCACGGGCTCCAAAACAGTCGATTTTTGGACTACATACTCAATTACAGCTGCTTCCAGGCCGAATACGAGCCTAATCTTGAAAAATTACTTGTCTTTGAGTTATCGGAAACACATGAAATAATCCTGCGCAGCAAACTTGCGGTCATCGCTTTGTTAAAGTGGGAGGAAGATGCGCTACTCAAGCAACTCGAAATACTTGCCGTCATACCGCCCGATGCCTATGCATCTTTCACGGTCAACCCGTTCTTGTTAGTTTCCTACCTCTACCAATACTTTAAAGGTGGGGGTATCAATCAGGAGATTGCCCGCGAGATAGGTGCACTGCCTTATCGTCTGCCAATAGCAACAAAGCAGGCGTCCATGCAATTCATCGACATATTGCTCTACTTATTTGTTAAAGTGTCCGGCAATGTTGCAGTTGCCCGATATTACCATGATACCTTAACCCAGCGGTTGGAACAAACAAATCCGGCAAACGGGTTCCAGATGGACTTCACCATGCTTACCAAAGCGCTCTACTTACTGGAGTGCGGTGACGTGGAAACCGCTAAAGCCTATGTGGAAAAGACGTCACCGCTCGCGCTGAACAACCTGACTTTCCGGCTGCTTCACAACATCTTCTACCTGCAAATCGAAAAAGTCAAGCGCGGCCAGGACTATGTGGCTCTTGGACATCGGGCACTTGCCTTATGTGAAGCACAAGGCCTCAAACTTGTGGAAGCCTATTGTCGTCTCCTTATTTTGGAACGAGCTCCGAAAGAGGAACAGTTGCAACACGTCAACAACCTCAAATTCCAATTTGCTGCCTTCGGTTATACCGCAGGATTGGGGGCACTGTCAAAGAAATACGGATAATCGAGTCCGCTGCAGTCAGTGAACCAACGGGTTTGTCAGCAACTCAATAGGGGATGTTTAGCTTTCTAAATACAAAATGCCAAAGCCAGAGCGGACCCATTACCAAAAACCGCAAGAAGCTACGGAAAGGGACAGCATGCTTTTCCATACCCTTTCCGATGTATAGTACCAGTAGAGACGTCATAAGCAAACAGGCACATACTACCCAAACTGCGGGGCCGCCACCCTGCTCTACATACTCCAACTGCACGATAAAAAAACTGAATACACCCACCGTAAGCAGCATCGCATAGGATAACGTGGGCGCCAATCGAAGGTAATAGTAAACCATGCCCGCAATGAAGAAGGACCCCCAATTGACGAAGGTGTCATACCCATGTTTTTTCAAGAAAGCTAGCTCGGGGAACGGCACCATCCATACCAATCCCAATACAGCAAAAGTAAAAACCGGGAGCGCTATCCATTGGATCACTCGGTTTATGGGATGTTGATAGTGTTGATCGAAAGTCTCAAAACAACGATCAACCTCCCGCTTCGGCACCTCCTTTATCTGCTTTCGCTTTTGGCTTCCAGATTTACGACTCATCAGATTTACTTCGCGTAGGAAACCGACCGCGTTTCGCGGATCACTGTCACTTTAATCTGTCCCGGATAGGTCATTTCGGTCTGGATACGGGTAGAAATATCGGCCGCAAGCAGTTCCGCTTGCGCATCCGACACCCGCTCGCTTGCTACGACCACCCGTAGTTCGCGCCCTGCTTGAATAGCGAAAGTCTTTTCTACGCCGGGGTACGACAACGCCAGTTCCTCCAATTCCTTGAGTCTTTTGATGTAGTTTTCGACCACTTCCCGCCGCGCTCCGGGTCGTGCACCCGAGATAGCGTCACAAGCCTGCACGACTGGCGAAATCATCGAGGTCATCTCAATTTCATCGTGGTGCGCCCCTATGGCATTGCATACTTCGGGATGCTCTTTATATTTCTCTGCGAGCTGCATCCCGAGGATTGCGTGCGGCAATTCGGGATTGTCGTCCGGCACTTTGCCAATGTCATGCAGTAGGCCTGCCCGCTTGGCCAACTTTACATTCAGGCCCAACTCAGACGCCATGGTGGCGCTGAAATTGGCCACTTCCCGCGAGTGCTGCAGCAGGTTTTGGCCATAGGATGAACGGTAACGCATCCGGCCAACCATACGGATCAGTTCGGGGTGAAGCCCATGTATCCCTAAGTCGATTACCGTCCGCTCGCCGATCTCTACAATCTCATCTTCAATCTGGTTTTTGGTTTTTGCCACCACCTCCTCAATACGTGCCGGGTGAATCCGGCCATCCGTCACCAACCGGTGCAGGGCCAGCCGGGCAATTTCCCTGCGCACAGGATCAAACCCCGAGAGGATAATGGCTTCCGGTGTGTCGTCAACGATGATTTCTACGCCCGTCGCTGCTTCCAACGCACGGATATTCCGGCCCTCCCTACCGATGATACGGCCCTTTATTTCGTCATTTTCGATATTGAAGATGGATACCGTATTTTCGATAGCACTCTCAGTAGCTGTACGTTGTATCGTCTGTATGACCACCTTTTTGGCTTCCTTGGTAGCCGTCAGCTTGGCCTCGTCTACAATGTCTTTGATTTGGATAATGGCTTTGGAACGGGCTTCCTCTTTTAGATTCTCTATAAGTTGCGCTCTTGCTTCATCCGCCGAAAGTCCTGCTATGGTTTCCAATTGCTTGATATGCTGAGACTTGAGCTGCTCTACCTCTTCCTGTTTCTTTTCATTGATTTCAGTAAGACGATCCAGGTTCTTACGTGTGCCTTCCAACTCCTGTTTCTCGCGATTCAAGCTTTCCAACTTCTGATTGAGCGACTGCTCCTTTTGCCGGATACCGTTTTCACGTTGGTTTAGTGCGTTGTTCTTTTGATTCGTCTCCTTCTCGTGTTCAGCTTTTAGTTGTAGGAATTTCTCTTTGGCTTCCAATTGCCGTTGTTTCTTCAGATGTTCGCCGGTCTGTTCTGCTTCTTTCAGAATCTTTTTCGCTTTACTTTGGGCAGCCACCTCCTGTTTCTTAAATAAAAACCGCAGTGCGAAGCGGCCAATGACCACCCCCACTGCAAAAGCTATAATGATGTATATGATATCCATTGTTTATGTGTTTATGTGTCTATTCGCTTATTTGTCCGTATTGCTGTTTACTATTCGCTTATTTACTCCTTACTCCTTTGCGCATTATCCGTATTCCGGGTTCGCGTCGCTCATCGGGTTATCACGCCATTCCTTCTGCAAAGCGCATAAAAAAACCGCAATTAAATTAATCAGGTCTCATGTATTATAAACTTCCTTACACAACTTTAGCGTATTGATCATGACCAGATGGCATCAGCAAAATGGCCTACATCTCGATTACGCTTTGTGATATTGAAGCGTTAAGTTTAAAATAGTGAAACCCGAATTTAACTGCGGTAAATTCGTCTTTTAAGCTCTAATTAATAAGAACGTTATTTGTTAAAAAATTCAGTCAACATGCCTTCCAACTCATTCACCACTTTCACAACCCCTGCTTCATCGGTACTCGATTTCCCTTCCGCCTTCAACATACCCGTCGCATAATGAAGTACACACATCGATAACAAGTCTTGTTTATCCCTTACCGCATAATTCTCCTGAAATTCCTTAATCCTGTCGTTTATCAATTTGGCCGCTCGCCGGATAACCTCCTCCTCCGCCATATCCACTCGCAAAGGGTAAATCCGGTCTGCGATGTTTATTTTTATGGAAATTTCTCCCATGTTTGAGCTAATTCACTATGTCTCATTCGTCCGCCCATTACCTGAGCAATTCAATACACTTATCTATTTCCCGCACAAAATCGTTAATTTTTTGCTTTGTGTCAAGTATTTTTTCATTTATCCCCACCTTATCCACCTTCCCATCGTCCAAAGAACGCGCTACGGCAAGTGCTTTGACCTTTTCGTCCAACTGTTTGTTCTTGCTACTGCTCGTTTCAATTGCCACTTGCAGCGACTGCACTTCCAGCTTCAACAGGTCATTTTCCTCCTGCAAAGATACGCATAAATCCAGTAATTTACGCGTATTCTCGACCACACTTCCCAATTGTACCGCTAATGATGACATCGCTCGCTTTTCACCTTTGTTTATTTGCTATTGCCGTTTCTTTATTCGCGAATCAACGATAGGTGAATCCGCAAACTGCAAAAATAATGCATCAGCTTCGCACTTCCGCTCCCACTTCTTTTTCAAAATTATGAATTAATTTTTTAACTATCGCATCAATTTGATTATCGTTGAGTGTTTTCTCTTCATCTTGTAACACGAAGTAGAGCGCATAAGATTTCTTACCCGCTGGCAGTTTATCACCTTTGTAGACGTCAAACACATTAACCTGTTTGAGCAGCTTACGCTCGGTCTTTTCTGCGATGCCCTTCAATACGCCGAAATTCACGTCTGCATCGATCAATAGCGAAAGGTCTCTCCGTACAGCAGGGAACTTGGACACTTCCTGGTACGTGATTTTGTTTTTACGGATTGCCTTGAGTATCGCCGCCCAATCAAAGTCGGCATAGAATACCTCACCGGCCAGGTCCGCTTTAACCAAAGCGGATTTGCTTACTGCACCGAATGAAACCATTGCCTTCCCTGCCCTTTCGTAGGTCAAGCCATATTGGTAATGCAGCTCGGGGGCATCAACCACCTGTAAGCCGGTCACATTCAATCGCCTTAAAATAGCATCTACGGCGGCTTTTATATCGTAAAATGACACCGATTTATCCCGGTGGTTCCATTGTTCGGGCAACTGCCCGCCCGTGATGGCCAATGCGAGGCGCTGCTTTTCAACATAACTTCCTTCCCCGAGTTGGTAGGTGTTTCCAAATTCAAAAAATTTCAGATCCTGTTGCTTACGTTTCTGGTTGTAGGCCATCGCCCCCAAAATGGAGTACAACAGGTTCTGCCGCATCGTATCCAAGTCGGCACTCAGCGGATTTAAAATGCGTACTGCCAGATCGGGATTGTCCGTATAGTCCAGTTTCGTCAACGAATTAGACAGAATTTCACGGAATCCGTTGCCAATCAACAAATCCGCGACCTGATCCTGCACCACCTCTTTATCCGGCTTGGATGATGTATGGAGTGAGGCCTTGATCTGCCTTTTGATTTCAATATTGTTATAACCGTAAATCCGGAGCACTTCTTCGATGACATCCACTTCGCGGGTCACATCTACTTTATGCGGCGGGACCTGTACCGTCAACACACCGCTGGCCTCTCCAAGTACCGCTATGCCCAATGCCTCGATAATCGCCTTTATTTCGGAATCGGGAATGGTCTTGCCGATAACCCGACGAACCTCGGCGTACCGCACATCAAAAGTAAATGGTAATATCGGCCGCGGGTACACGTCAGACACCGATGTCGAGATATGTCCACCGGCAATTTGCGTGATCAGTAACGCCGCCCTTTTCAATGCCAACACCGTCATATCAGGGTCTGTACCCCGTTCGAAACGAAACGAAGCATCTGTTTTAAGGCCGTGCCGTTTGGATGTTTTCCGTACGAAAACAGGGTGAAAATAAGCACTTTCCAGAAATACACGTGTTGTCCTTTCGGTCACGCCGGAATGCATCCCACCGAATACCCCGGCAATGCACAGCGGCTTTTCGGCATCGCAGATCATCAGGTCTTCACGGTGTAGCTTGCGTTCCACGCCGTCCAACGTAACAAACAACTCGTCGGGTTCGGCCTGGCGAACCACTACTTGCCCACCGGCCAGCGTATCCGCGTCAAAGGCATGTAGCGGTTGCCCCAACTCATGCAACACGTAATTGGTTACATCCACCACACTGTTGATCGGACGGACGCCAATGGCTTGCAACCGGCCCTTCAACCAATCGGGAGATTCCGACACGGTTATACCATCGATTGTTAACGAACTGTACCGTGGACAGGCTTCGGAATCGGTCACCGTGACCGGCAACGCCGGATCATTACCGGCTACGAAACCCTCAACATCTGGCATTAGGTATCCGCTTCGCAGCCAAGCGGCAATATCCCGGGCTACACCCAGGTGTGAGGCCGCATCGGCACGGTTGGGCGTCAGGCCGATTTCGAAAACGTAATCATCTTGTATGCCTAAATAGATTTTTGCAGGCACACCTATCGGCGCATCGGCTGCCAGTACCATGATGCCATCGTGTGAAATGCCAAGCCCAATTTCATCCTCGGCACAGATCATGCCCTCAGAAACTTCTCCCCGGATTTTGGATTTATTGATTTTGAAAGGTTCACCACCGATGGGATGCACCGTTGTGCCTACAATAGCTACCACGACACGCTGGCCCACCGCCACATTAGGGGCCCCGCAAACAATATGCAGGGGTGCCTCCCCCCCGATGTCGACAGTGGTTACCCGCAGACGGTCGGCATTGGGATGCTGTTCACAGGTTTTCACTTCACCGATAACCAGTCCTTCGAGCCCCCCGGGTATATGTTGAACCACATCCAACGATTCCACTTCCAGCCCGATATCGGTAAGGATACCCGACAATTCTTCCGGTGTTTTATTTGTCTGTATAAAATCTTTAAGCCAATGATATGATATGTTCATCCTGATTCGGGAATTTGTGCAAAGATAGCATTTTTGCGGATTTGCTGTTTATTCCCTCACAGCATTCCACTATCCCGAAAACTATAATATCCCGCATTTGTAAAGATGACATGATCATTGATGGTAAAGTCGAACAGCTTAGCGGCCTCCGTCAGCTTATTGGTTAATTGCACATCCATTGTGCTGGGCTTGATGGAACCCGATGGGTGATTGTGTGTAAGCACAATGCTGGTAGCCCCGCATTCCAGCGCCAAACGCAGTACCTGTTTAACATCCACCGGTGTAAAATCGTTCCCCCCTTTACCGATAAGCTGCTTGCCAACCAACTTGCACCCACTAGCCAGGTACAATACCCAAAATTCTTCGTGGAGGAGATCTTGGTAGAGGTGCTCCATGTATTCATGTACCCGTTTGCTGCTATTGAGTATGGGCCGTTGTTCCTCTTTTTGGTCTTTCCTCCGCCTGCCTAATTCGAGTGCGGCAATAATACTAATCGCTTTAGCATCACCGATTCCCTTATAACGGCACAATTCGGACACCGACAGCCGCGACAGATCGTGCAGGTCATTCCCGCGGTCATACAGGATACGCTTGCAAAGTTCCAAGGCTGATTCCTCACGCGACCCGCTACCAATCAAGATGGCTAATAATTCTGCGTCAGTAAGGGCTCTTCGACCCTGTTCCAATAATTTTTCACGCGGACGATCGGCCTGGGCCCACGATTTGATCGTTACTCGTAATAGGTTATCCATAGGTGTATATTAATGGTTATTGTATCGTAATCAAAGGTATGAAAAGTCATCCGGGATTTCAATTATTTTACTACATTTTTTAGCTAAAATTATTTTTTAAACCGCCCTGCCTCTGCGGATTCGGAAACCTAGGCTTGATACCGTTGCCTTTCTGTGTTCGCCCTATGGCATCCCCATCTAAAATACCTATCTTTGTTGTCCAATTTTTAACAATAATGAGTAAAGCAATTATCAAGACTGAAAAAGGCGATTTAACGGTACAATTTTACGACGCGGATGCTCCGGGCACCGTAGCTAACTTTTTGAAACTGGCTAAATCGGGCTACTACGACGGGGTAACCTTTCATCGGGTAATACCTGACTTCGTGATCCAAGGTGGCGACCCTACCGGCACTGGTGCTGGCGGACCCGGCTATTCCATCAAATGCGAATTGGACGGCGACAATCAATATCATGATAGGGGGGTACTTTCCATGGCCCATCGCGGACGTGATACCGGGGGATCACAGTTCTTTATATGTCATAGCCGCACAAACACCGCACATCTCGACAGAAACCACACGTGTTTCGGCAAGGTTGTGGAAAATCTGGATCTCGTCGACGAGATCCGTCAGGGCGATAAAATTCTGGGAATCGATATCATCGAAGAGGAGACGGCATAATGAACTTAAAGGCACTCGTATCCGTGACCGGCAAACCCGGTTTGTTTAAGTTGATCGGACAAAACAAAGGTGGCTTTATCCTGGAAAGCCTGGATGAGCAAAAGGTGAAATCCGTGGTAAACTTAGCAACGACCAAGCTCGCCACGCTCGAAGACATCACCGTCTATGGCAACGATGAGGACCTTAAGCTTACCGACATCCTTGGGCGCATGAAAACCAGCGCGCAGGTCGTCGACGCGAAATCAGACGGAAAAACCTTACGGGAATTTTTCCGGGAGGTGGCGCCCGATCACGACGAGGAGCGGGTATACAGCTCCGACATCAAAAAAATCATCAATTGGTACGGCATCATCAAAGCGTTACCGCTTTTCGATGAAGAGCCTTCAGCGACAACTGACGAGCAGTAGGCAATACGATATAGCTGCTTCGGTCTCGAATGCAGCTATATCTCAACCCCGTCAAAGCAAGAAGATGATAGCTGCCATAATCGCCAAGCCAATGACGACCATAAGCCAGAACATCCTGCTTTCGCTGGTAGTATCTGCGCCCTTATAGTGATATTTCCGTTTATGTTGAAGCATAATATAACAAATATACAATTTTCTGTCCGTATTGTTTGGATGCGAAAATAGCACGATTTCCATATACTCATTCGTGATGGTAAGGCTCTCGCTTCAGGATACTGAAAGCCCGATATAACTGCTCTACGAAAAACAAACGGACCATCTGGTGAGAAAACGTCAATTTGGATAGCGATATTTTCCCGTTTGCACGTTGATAGAGCGCGTCATCAAAACCGTACGGGCCACCCACTACAAACACCAACTGCTGCACACTTCCCACCATCAACTTATTGAGGTATGCAGCGAATTCCACAGAACGGTACTCCTTCCCTTTTTCATCCAGCAGTATCACCTGATCACTGGGCGAAAGTTGTCTCATGATCGCTTCACCCTCTTTCACCTTCTGCTGACCCGTACTTAAATGCTTGGTATTTTTCACATCCGGGATGGTCACCATCGTGAACGGGATGTAATGTTTCAGCCGTTGCTGAAATTTATCGATAAGCGCGGTATAGTAAGCGTCATCCGTCTTCCCTACACACAATAAGGTTATCCGCATCATGCAAATCAACGGAAAAATTAGAATTAATCAAAAACAGGGTGATTCTGACCACTTTGGCACTGCTTTTGATTTTCTTATCGCCTTATTAGCTGATATTCAAATTTACTAATCATGAAAAAACAACTATCACTACTGATGGTGGTCATCGCCTTATCCGTAGGTACACAACTAGATGCACAGGGGCAAGAAGCCGTTACGGATACCACCTGGCGGGTTTCCGGCGAAAACACGCTGCTGCTCAATCAAAGTTCGTTTTCCAATTGGGCAGCTGGGGGGATCAACTCCTTCGCCGCCAACCTGATTTTCAACTACGACTTCAACTACAAGAAAGATAAATGGAGCTGGGACAACAAAGTCATTGCCGCTTATGGGCTTACCAAACAGAAATCCATCGGCTGGCGAAAAAATGACGACCGACTGGTACTGAACAGCTTGTTGGGTTACCAGGCCGCAGAGCGGTGGCTTTATACCTTTTACATGAATTTCAATACGCAATTTGCGGATGGATTCCAGTATGACGGTGACAATAACAGCACGCTGATTTCGACGGCATTCGCCCCGGCCTACCTGAGCTTCGGCCCTGGTTTTGCCTATAAGGAATCGGATAACTTCCGTTTCAACCTCTCGCCTGCCGCGGCACGGCTTATCTTCGTCACCAACGACGAGCTCTCCAGCCAAGGAGCTTTCGGGGTTGACCCTGGATCAACATCCCGTTTTGAATTCGGTGCGTCGTTTGACGCCTATTACAAGGCAAACCTGATGGAAAATGTCAGTGTGGAAAATATCCTCAAACTGTATTCGAACTATCTCGAAGACCCGCAGAACGTAGACGTGGACTATACGTTCAACCTTTTTATGAAAGTAAATGACTACATTACGGTTAATGGTGGTGTACAGTTGATTTACGACGACAATACGCTCATTCCGCGTCAGGAAGACGGTGTATTCATTCCTGGATCGGAAAGGCCGACCTTACAGGTGAGGCAGGTATTGGGCGCTGGGATTACGTACAAGTTTTAATCGCTTTCGAAAGTCGGGCTATCAACCTATTCCTCTTCCTGCTCGATGATAACGAAAACATCTTCGTTTTCTTTTTTCATCTGGTAGCGCTCCCTGGCTAGCCGTTGCAATTCCTGCGGATTGTTATTCAGGTTTTCGACGGTTTGGGTTACATGTTCGATTTCGGTGGTATAGAAAACTTTCTCGGCTTTCAATGCTTTCAGCTGGCTATAATAACTATACTGGGTAGCCACGTCATGCCGATCAAAAAAAAGCATCCACACTACAAAGGCCACACCACTGATCACGTACTTGTTGCAGATAACAGTTAGGAATCGTTCCATACTTACAAACTTAGGTAAATTTCTATTACATGCAAAATAAATCGCCAGCTTCTAATACCTCGTTCTCAATGCCTCGGTCATAATTCAACCAGCTTATTCCGGCGGCGATTCGGATTCGATGTTCACATTCCGTTTATAACGCACGCTGTTTGGCTCCGTTTTTCGTGAACAGGTACCCGCCAACGGACGCCGCTAACAACAGCAGCACGAGGCTGATTAACTGCGCTTCTGACAACGCAATACCCCATAACTCGAATTTATACGTAACACGTATGAATTCAATCAGAAACCGCTCAATGCTAACCACGAACAGATAAATTACAAACATCATCCCGGGAACTTTGATGTTTTTCCTCATCAACCAGAGCACGCAAAAGATAAGCAGTATCGTCACGGATTCATACAATGAAGTCGGAAATACACCATGAGGCAATATGGAGCAGTAGTTACCCAAACAGCCGGGTATGTATTCGCCCTGATTGAGCACATTGTGCGGAAACCGGAATGACCACGCCCAATGCGGCAGCCATTCTACAGGTTTTTCGTAGCTATTCACGATGCCCCAATCCCCGTCGCCGGAGAGATGGCACCCAATCCGGCCTACGCCGTAAGCCACCAGCATGCCCAACGAGCCAATATCCGCCAGATGTCTCCAATCCATTCCCTTGCGGACACCAATGTAAAAATAACTCGTTGCACCGAAGATAAGTCCACCCCAGAAGGTCAGTCCACCGGAATCCAGCAGTTCCATAAAACCCTGCTCTCCAACCAGTCGGCCATCTTCAAAAATGTTAAAGATCCGGGCGCCAATAAACCCCGTCACCCCTGCCCATAGCAGCATGGTTGGTATGAGATCCCTTGGTCTTAGGGTCCGTGTTTCCATCGGAAGCGTACCCAAGATCAATTTCCGTTGTATAACGAATAGTAACAGGACAACAGACAGCATCAATATCACCCCCGCAGGCCAGCTACCATGGCCTGAAAACAACCAGCTAAGAGGATTGCGACGGAACAGATCGTATTCAAACAGCAATCCCCCGCCTTTAAATCCGATCAGGAAACCGATCAATCCATATCCCAAAAACAACAACAGCTTAAATCGTAAGCCTATTTTGACCCGTTCGTCAAACGCCTTAATAAGCCCCCCTCTTTCCTTGCGATCGAACTCGCTCCGGAATACCAGGCAAGAAAGTATGAATGCGAGGGTTACAAAAAATCCAAACGTAGGTATCGGCCAGGAGAAGTCCGTGCCGAATAAATAGTTGAATAAGGACGAGATCAATGGAAACATGATCGAATCAAAACAGTTGCACGTTGCTGAGTTTGAGGGTTCGGATACCGAAGCGGGGAATATGGGCCGTGATGGCCGTTGCATGGTTTCCTGTGGTCCTGTATTGCGCTTGCTCGGAAACTTCACCGCTTAACTCCACCCATGCTATCTTATCCGTCTTTCCGCCAAATGTAATTTGCCGCTTGGCTTGATCACTTTGCGCATTGAAAAGCCGAATGTAGAGGTCAGCTCCTTTCATTTCCATGGATACCAACTCATACGCATGGTCCTCAATGGAAAAATACGATTGCTGCGCTACGTTATCGGCCCCAGCGTCAACCAAGGTGGCTACCAGCGGCTCGTTTGTGCGTTCACTTCGGGTCCAAATCCGGTCGTCGTCCCATCTATCGGCGTGCGGCAGCAAACTGTACGAGATATCCGTGGGACCCGTTATGGTATAATCCCTGCCCCACAGTCCACGGCCCGAATATTGCAGGGTAAGCGCCAACGGGTGATCGCTTCCGTGCACATAGCTGGTAGTATGATCGGTAAACAGGGCTAAACTAGGGTCTTTACCGTTGCTTCCGAGATCGACCCAGTTTAACAAAATGTTATGCTTGATCTCGTCCCACCGATTGAAATACGTATTTTCCAATTGGCTTTTACTCACATCGAAAGGCGCGTCCTTGTAAATTTGCTGATCGCTAATCGCTGCCGGAAAACAGACCAGCAGTTTATAGCGATCGTCATAAAATGCCTTCCGTGGGTTCTCGGCACTGAATGGAATGCCAGCTTCGCCGATGGCCTCATTGCGCTGCCAATCGATAAATACGCCCATGTTTATTTTTTCTTCGTTTTGCTGAAGCCGGATGGTCTGGGTAAAGGGGTGTTCGCCGATCATCCCATCAATTGCGATTTGAAGCATCAGCGGCCCATGTTCTACCACCCGTATGCGGGCAGGCTGATCGGCACTGGATATAAAGGTCGACTGTTCGCCGAAGTAGCCTTTGAGTTCATTGAAGCGCCATTTGCTGGTAGCGTCTACATACTCCTTGTTGTTGAGCTTCTTGGCAATCAGGCTTTCAATCGCACCGCCCTTTTCTGGATTGATAACTAGGCGGTATAAGTCGCTTTCGAGTACGTATTTACCTTTTTCCTCACGATACGATAGCGCATCGCTTGCGCTTGCTTTTCCTTCGCGGAGGGTATAGGTGGAATAGCCAAAAGAGGGAACGTGCGCCCGGAACAATAGCCAGGTGCTTCCGTCTTCTTTGACCAGCTGTGTGGGATGCACCTTGCCTTGCGGATCGATTACCTCCCAAGACGAACGGACCCAATTCGAAGGCACTTTCACGCGCGCGATCTCGTTGCGGTCGACCGCCAAGGTGTTGAACAACCGAACTGCATTTTGGCCGCTTTTTCCATTCAGGGTTTTCAGCGATCGATCAATAACTACTTGGCTGTTCTGATGGGTCACTCCGGTCCACTCGGTTACGTGATCGGCCCAGGTGCGCCCGCCCTGGAGATTGTTATAAGGTACAATCCAACAATCGTGATGCTGCGAAAGCAGTAGTTTAATCCACCCTTCGTCTATAAGCTTTTCCGGCCACTGCATATTTCCGGCCAAGTACGCAAACACCGCCATTTTCTCAGCTTGTACAATCGTGTTTTCAGCGCCCCGGACTTCCTGCGCGAGGGTATTCATGATTTGACTGCCCCACATCAGGCTGGTCAGCACATCCTCCTGAGTAAAATGCCAATCGTCGGTGGTCGATCCGATGGAATAATTCGCGATATAATCGCGCCAGGTCTTGTAGTGTGTAGGGGTATAACTATCTTGTCCCAACCACGGCCCTTTACCCCATCCACTGCTCCACGCAGCGTCTTGAATACACATGCCTACAGGGTTCTGGATTCCCGCATCGAACGATTTCTTGATATAGTCTTTGCTATTGTACCAGGCAATGCTCTGCCATGTAGAACCCGGCTGGAGGTTTTCGCTTGCGTATCGGGGAACAGTCGTTATGGCGGTTCCATCTGGCCCTATCCAATTCACCAGCTCTCCGCCATAAGCCTTGATATAACCGCCCCACATGGTATTGGGTGTTTTGGTGGATGCATAGTTGAATCCAAACGATTTCAGGATATATGGAAGCGAACTGGTAAAGCAGGGTTCTTCGGCCGAGTAAGTGGTAAATCTCGCAGACGGAAAGTGCTTCCGCAACAGTGCAATGCCATAGGAGAATTGCCTTATGTTACTTTCACCCGAGGTAGCGAAAAGATAACTTTGTGCATAGGTTGGGTTTATATATTCGATCCGTCCGTTAGCGATAGACTGATCTTCAAATAATTGTTTGAATGCTTCATACGCCGTAGGGTCCCGCAGCTTAACGGCGTCCCATGTTTCCGGTTCAACCTCCATGTTGACACGCCAATCGGCATGTTGCTTCAGCATGTTGTTAATAAAGGCGGTTTGTCCTATGGGATAGTGCCCATAGATCCCTCCGTGATAGCCGTCTATAAAATAAGCGTCCTGAGCGAACACCAGATAAGGGATGCTCATGGCGCAAAAAAAGAGTGTTAAAAGAGATTGTTTCTTCATCTGTTTTCGTTTAACGTTTCCTCCCACCTGTCGGTCCGGAATGGTAGCGCTGGAAACCCGGCTTTATTTTCAAGATTAGTCACCGGATAGTTAAAAAAGGCATACCGAACGGACGCGATTTCAGTCACCTTGTCACTTTCTACTACAATGCGTTCTCCGTCGATTAACGCTTCCGCGGGATAAAAAATCCGGTCGCTACCCGCCACATAAAAAAATTTAGGCGGCTGCCCGTCGTTCGTTTGGAGACCGTTCCCCAAGGTTTCTGGCTCAAAGGAAACATACGCCCTTTTGCCATGAAAACTGACGTCGTCCATAACCGGCCCTTGATAGCTAACATCCAACTTATGATATACGCGATTGAGGGCTACGGCGGCCAACCGTTCGCCAACCGGCCTTTTGTTTTTGGGATGTAAATCCTTGGCTTCTCCCACGTCCATGGTACTGACCATATAGGTGTTATTGAGGTCAGCTACCTTTTCCTGCGCTTCCCTGAAATAGGCATCAAACGCTAAAGTCGGATTTTCCTCGTCGTGAAAAAACGGTGCGATCTGAACATAATAAAAAGGCAACTCACCCTGCGAAAAGTCGCTCCGCCAACTGGTGATCATCGTTTGCGTCGCCCGCACGTAACTCGCTCTTTCCAGGTGATTCGCTTCCCCTTGATACCAGATAAACCCTTTAACGGATAGGTTAATGAGCGGATGGACCATGGCATTGTATAACAGATAGGGTCTGATGACCTTTTCAAAAGAAAAACCGCCGTCGATCGGTTCCTTGGATTTCGGGTCGGCAAGGTACGGTTGCAAGTAAACCCGGTTAAGCATCGTGTCGTTCGCTAGATCTTCTTTGGGAATATAGGCCTGAACACCGGATGCGCCAATGCCGGTAAAAACCAGGCCAATGGGAAATTGTAAGCTATCGAGCAGCTTTTTACCGAAGGAATATCCCACTGCACTGAATTCCCTGACCGATTCCGGAGAACAGTTCTGCCATTCGCCGCGGAAGTTTGTTAAAGGCGTTTCGCTAAAATTGAGCGCTACATTCAATAACCGGATATGGGGTTGATCGGCTTTGTAAATAACCTGTTCCGCATCCTTCATCTCTTTGACAGCAAACTGCATATTGGACTGGCCGCTGCATAACCATACATCACCGATTAACAGGTTGGTCAACGCTACCTTTTCGCCGCCTGCTATCACATCCATGCGATGTGGGGTGAAGTCACCTTTCAAGGCTTTCGGTACCGGAATAATCGCCATAAAATCGCCAGTTGTATCCGCATAAACTTCCGTAGAACCCGAAAGCCAGTCTGCGTGGATGACAACTTTCCTACCAGACTCCGCCTTTCCCCAAACCTTGAATGGCTTATTTTGCTGCACAACCATGTTGTTTTGTAAGGCGTCTGATAAACGCAAGCTATCAACAAACGTAGCAAAGCTTTTGGCTGGAAATAAAAAGGTGAAAAAAATTAAGATCCGCAACATGCTAACAAACAGTTTCATCAAAGTCCGATTTGAACGCCTAAATTGACAACCCGTTGATTTTGATAGGCATCTCCCGCTGTATTGGAGGTCACTTCTGGATCCTGCTGGTAAAGTGAGTAATTCGTCCACGTCAACAGGTTATAGCCGCTCAAGTAAAGCCTTGCGTTGTTCATCTTGAAGGGCAACCAACGATCCGGCAACTGATAACCGAGCTCCACGGTTTTCAGCCGGAGATAGGTGGCATCGATCAACCAGAAGTCGGACATATACGACGACGGACTGTTAATCGTCGTTGGATTGGTTGTCAACCGGGGAAACCGGGCAGTCGAAGCGGTTTCAGGAGTCCACCGTTGCTGATGAATCGGTTGGAACTGGCTCTGAAAAGGTTCGATGCCACTTCCCTGTACGCTGAAGCTATACGCGGTAGTCCCCTGCAACAGTATATTGAAACTGAATCCTTTGTAGCTCCCGCCCAACGTCAATCCAAAGCTGGTGTTGGGAACATCCGGTCTGCCGATGGCGGTCCGATCGAAATCATCAATTACACCGTCGCCGTTCAAGTCTTTATACAGCAAATCGCCCGGACGCACTTCGTAACCGCCTGCCGGCTTGGGACTGTCGGCCAGGTTCTCTTCGGTGTAAAATCCGTCAAACACATAGCCTAGGGGTTGATCTACCTGATGGCCCGTCAGTCGCAGCCAAGGGAATGCCGGCGCGGGTTCATCCTGAAAGAGTATCTTATTTTTAAAGTGGGTCAGCACACCTTTAATATTGTAATTAAATGCCCCGATATGATCGTTGTAGTTCAGCTCAAACTCTACCCCCCGGTTCCGGACACGCGCGATGTTGGTAGGTGACACGCCGACCCCGATATTGAGCGGCAATGACTGGGACGTAACGAGCTGATCATATCGGACATTACTGAAATAATCAACCACGAGCGAAAACCGGTTTTGCAGGACACTCAGGTCCAACCCAACATCAAATGAATTCTGCTTTTCCCAAGTTACGTTGCTATTGCCAAGGTTGCCTTCCGATATCGTACCGACTCCCTGATGGGTTTCCCCGAAAGAATAGCCACCGCCTGGGTTGTAAACCTGTTGGAATAAGTAGCGATCTGCCTCCACCTTATCTTGGCCAACAATTCCGTACGAGCCGCGCAATTTAAGTAAATCGATGAAATCAAACTTATCCCTGATGAAAGACTCCCTCGCCAGGTTATATCCAACCGATATGGCAGGGAAAAATCCGTAGCGTTTGTCGGCTTGAAAACGGTCGGACCCGTTGTAGGCAGCCGTGACGTCCACAAGGTATTTCTCGTTATAGCTATAGCCGGTGCGGAATGTAAATCCCTGGAAATTCTGTGGAATCCAATTCGACTGTCTGTCGCCCTTTGTACTGTAGGACTCTCGATTATAGAGCAATAACGAATTGATCTGGTGTTCACCGAAAGACTTCGTGTAATCAAAATTGGCCTGCACGTTTACCCGGCTATTGTAATCGCCCTGGTAAGCACGGAGCGTATACGGGCTTAATACATAGGGTGCTCCGCCTTTTAGCTCGTAGGAATCCGTCTCGGGAAAATACTTATAGACTGGCAAATTATCCCGCGCCTGCTCCCGTCCATTGGATTCGACACTCGCATAGGCAATACGGGTTGAAAACGAAAGCCCCTCTGTGATGACATCCAAATCCTGCGTTCCCCCAAACAGGATATTCAGGTCGTTTCGCCGGTCCAGCCGGTAACCCGCTGTTGCCAGACGTGCATTGATGGTGGGCGACAGATCCTGGGTGTCGCCGGCATAGGCATAAGAACCGTTCGGGTTGAGAAATGGTGCCGACCACGGCCGGATTTTATTGAAATTAAATACCTCTCCTACAATATTTCCGGCCCTCGGGCCATTTATCCGATTGAAGTTTGCCCGAAAATCCAGCCGCAATTGCAGGCTTTTGGTTGCTTGGACGTCGAGGTTGGATCGCAGGTTGAACCGCCGATAATAATAATTGTTATTGACCTGATCGCCGTTGTTTTCGAAATTATAGAGATTGCCATCCTGGGAAAAGGCACCGCCGGAGATAAAGTATTTGATGCTTTCGCTGCCTCCGGTCACGTCCACATTGCTGTTCCGTTGAAAGCTCATCGGTTTGAATATCCGATCATACCAATTGATATCGGGATAAGTATAAGGAGCATCCCCCAGCCGAAAATGTTCCAAAGCTTCCGCGCTGAATGGCTGGTTGGTGTTGTCCCCAACGGTGTTGGCAATCGCTTCGTTCCACAGCAACGCGCTTTCGTAAGCGTCCAAGAACTTAAGCCGGGTCACCGGGCTTTGTGCACCCGATTCCAAGCGGACATTAATTTTCGGTTTACCGGATATGCCTCGGCGGGTTTTTACCACCAACACCCCGTTCGCTCCTTTAATACCAAACACCGCAGTGGTTGATGCGTCTTTCAGAATCGAGATACTCTCAATCTCGTTTACATTGATCTGTGACAACTGTTCATACGTATATTCAATGTCATCCACGATGATCAGCGGCTGGTTCCCGTCCGGATTTAGCGAACTTACACCACGGATATAGAAATCAGAAGCATCCCTGCCCGGTTGCCCCGATCGCTGAACCGATACAAAGCCCGGTAACCTTCCGGTAAGTGCATTTTGGACATTAGCAGTGGGGATTTCCCGAATATCCGCCCCTTTGATAGAACTGATCGCGCCGGTACTCGTGAGCTTTTTGGTTGTTCCATACCCAACTACAACTACCTCATTGATATCCTGAACGTTGGACTGAAGGATTACTTCCAGTTCCTTTTCCCCCGCAACCGTCCGTTCTTGTGTGGTGTACCCTACACTGGTAAATACCAATACGTTATCCGGTCGGCTCAACGAAATGCGGAACCGGCCATTTTGGTCTGACTGGGCGACATTACTGCTGCCTTTCTCCGAGATGGTCACACCTGCCAATGGACCTTCGGTATTTTTTACTATTCCGGAGACGACCGTCTGCGCAATGAGTATACATGGTGCTGCAACCATGACCAGCAAAAGATATAAATTTCTTTTCATCTGTTTCTTCCTAATAGCAATTAAACCATCTGATTACCAACCGGGATTCTGTGTCATTTGTGGATTTTTGATAACCTCATTAAACGGAATCGGTGCCAGGTACATCCGCTCTTCGAAATTCATTTTCAATACCGGCGTCTGCTGTCGGATGATTCCAGTACCGGTCTGATAGCTAGTCATTGCCGACAGCTCTTTGTTGAATTCCGTTTCGGCGATCTTCCATCGCCTTACGTCATAAAACCGGTGCTCTTCAAAAGCAAGTTCCTTACGGCGTTCATTCCGGATGATTTCGCGCATGGCTGATTGGCTAAGTCCAGCGGGAAGCTGAAAAGGCGTCAACCCTGCGCGTTCCCTGATTTGCTCCACTGCGCTGTATACCTCTTGATCGGGCGCAGCTAGCCGTTCGTTTCGGGCCTCGGCAAAATTCAATAGTACTTCGGCATAACGGAAAAGGATATGATCGTGGTTGACGTTGCTGTAATTAACCGCCGATTCGAAATCACCCATAAATTTCCGCAAATAATAACCGGTTTTCGTCTGCTGCTTGGTACCCCCAGGCTTATCGGCTCCGCCTTCAAAGGTTTCCACCGGCCGGCCCAGCCATGGGGCACCGTTGTAAAAGATTGTGGCATAAAAACGCTCGTCCCGGTTCACATAAGGGTCGTCTGCGTTGTATCCAGAATTCGGATCGTCGATTGGCAATCCGTTTACCATGCCGAATGCATTTACCAGTTCCTGGGTCGGACTCGTCCGGCCGTTGTTGACGCCGGTGGAATACCCGACCGGCCCGTTGGCGTTTTCCAGACTGGTATTGGGTCCGCCTTGCTTCGAAAATATACGCTCCTGATTGCGGGTTATGAATATATCCTTAAACTCCGGCTCGAGCGTAAACAGATCCAGTTCCATCACCGCGGTTGCTGCGTTTTCTGCCGCTTCCCATCGGGTAGCAGAAAAATCCGTATAGCCCGTAAGGGGATTTTGCGGATCGATATTTTCACCGTTAAACAGCGGACTGGCTGCGTATAACAGTACCCGTGATTTCAAGGCCAATGCCGCAGCTTTGGTTGGTCTCTCGTAAAAGGGAAGATTAAACGGATCGGTCCGCAAGCTATCTTTAATGGCATCACATTCGCCTATGATAAATGCAACGCATTCCTGGAAATCCGCGCGCGGCAGCTCGATGTTGTCATTCAGTTGATACACCTTATTGCCGAGCAACGGTATCCCGCCATGGCGCTTTACCAGTTCGAAATAGAACAGCGCCCGCAAAAACCGGGCTTCTGCTTTCCATACCCTATTGAATGGCGTTCCATTGGCCAGTTTTCCGTTCAAAGGTACCCGATCGATATGGGTAATAAAAATGCTGGTCCGGCGTATGCCTTGATACCATGATGCCCATAGGTTATCCTGATAATTATCGGAAGCATACGATCCTGTGGCCAATTGTTGCACGGAGGTGTTTGTAGGGTTAGAAGAAACGGCATCGTCCGTCGCGGCATCCAGAAAGTCTCCGCCCACCCGATTTCCCGTCGCTGGCAGAAAACGGTAGCAATCCAACAAAAACCGGTTGGCTTCTACACCTGCTGAATCATTCTTGTCAAATACTTGATACAACGTCTGCAGTTCGATGGGTTCTACCTCAAGGTCGCTCTGACAAGCGAAAAAGGAGATGATGGTTCCGACGAGAACAATCCATTTTAAATGTATAGGGTTCATATCGTTAACTGATTTCAGGTTATAATTTGATGTTTACCCCAAAACTGATCACGCGCTGGATGGGATAGGCTGTATCACCATGTATTTCCGGGTCCAGCCGGTCGTAGGGTGTAACGGTAAACAGATTCTGTGCATTAGCGAAAACGCGGAGCGTGGAGACCCGTATCTTCCGGCTTAGGTGAAAGGGGAACGTGTAGCCCAAATCGATATTACGTACCCGCAGGTATTCTCCCGAACGTGTCCAATAGCTGGACGTATTGAGATGCGGCGTATTGGTTGGATCGGAACCGACAGTGAGGCGTGGGTAGGTTGCCGTTTCGGCTGTCTCCGGTGTCCACCGCCCTAGCAAGTACGCATATCCCTGCCGTTCTCCACTACTTCCGAAGGAATAGTCCGTCTGTTGATAGGTACGATTGGCAACGCCCTGCAACAACACGCTGAAATCTAGACCTGCGAAATTGAATCCAATGGTCGTCCCGAAATAGAGCAACGGCTTGGTGTTGCCGATTGCGGTCTGGTCGTAGATATTAATGATACCATCGTTGTTCAGATCGACCAGTTTTACGTCGCCCGGATGCACTTCATTCCCGCCCAGTAGTGGCGCGGCATTGGCTTCGGCCTGGTCACGAATCAGTCCGTCTGCCAGGTAGCCAAACGTTTGTCCCACAGGCATACCGGTACGGCGGCTCCACGCATACTGTTGGAAAACTTCGTTCATATAAACGACTTCCGTACGCATCCGCGAAGCATTCGCCGCAACAAAATAATGGAAGTTTCCTGCCCTATTCTGATAGGTAATAGTTAGTTCCTGTCCTTCATACCGATTCTTCCCGATATTTTCGTTCGGGTATCCAATCCCAATCAGCTCGATGGTGGATCCCCGTTGCTGCAGTAGGTCGTAATAGTTATCCTGGTAGTATTCCGCAGATAAACTGAGGGAACTCCATAACGATATATCCAGTCCTACATTAAGTTTACGTCCTTTTTCCCACGTGCCTTCTACATTGGCCAGCCCTTTTTCTATCAAGCTGCTAACGAACGAGTATTCCGAACCCACGTTGTAGCCGTTGTTTCCATCCTGGCCGTAGGATGCGCGCCAGCTGTAATAACCCAGCGAGCCTTCGTTGGTATTTCCGGTTTTGCCATACGTAGCCCGCAATTTGAGCTCCGTCAACCAATCGGATTGTTCGTCCAGAAAAGACTCCTGTGCCACGTCCCATGCCAGGCCGACGGCGTAAAACAGCCCAAACTTTTTCCCCGGCAGAAAGCGGTTAAAACCAGAATAATTTGCAGCAAACTCAGCAAAATATTTCTTTTGGTAAGCATAATTTGCGGTGGCTGCCACATTCGTATGAATCGCGGGCAAATCGAACTGGTAGTTGGCGGTCTGTTGATCCATAAAAATCCGGGCCCCTATCCGGTGATCGCCGTTTAGCTGTGTATCGTATCCGATGTTACCTTGGTAGTAAATGAAATTGGCTGTTGATGTCGTCGCAAAGGAGTTGGGTTGATCTGCAATATTTCCATAGCGTACATACACCAGCTCTCCGGCGTCATTGTACCGGACATCGTAAACCGGCTGCTGACGATTCCGGTCGACCAAACTGGAGGAAGTGGACGATACGTTTAACTTGCCCCCGGCATACAGCCCTGGCAGCCATCGGTCAAACCGATAGTTGAAATCAAGGTTGGCCATCACATCCCGTGTATTGTCCAAGCGATATCCGGATCCGGTAACCAGTTGATAAAGATTGGTCGGATACTCAGCCGAGCCTCCGTAGCTACCATCGTCGTTAAAAATAGGATACGCACTATTGGGAGTTGAATGCAGCGCATTCAGGATGTTGCCAACACCCGCACCGGGGTGGCGCCCTTCCTGAATCCGGCCGAACAGTTGCAGCCCAATGGTCAGATCGCTCGTTACATCGACATCAATGGAACTATTTATCAGATACCGTTGCTGTCTCAAGTTGGTTTCATAGTTGAACTGATCGGACGACTGGAACATGCCGTCTTGATTCATGTAGCTCAGTGATAAGGCATAGCGGGCAATCTTTGTCCCCCCGTTTACCCCAAGATTGTACTTGGTGATTGGGTTGTTATTTTTCAGAACCGCATCGTACCAATTCACATCTGGGTAAAAAACCGGGTCGCCCCCGCTTTTGAACGCGTCAAAGTCCTCCTGGGTATATACAGCTGGACGCCCGCTGTTTAATAACGCCTCATTATATAGGTAGGCATATTGAGCTGCATTCAAAGGCTCGGGCTGTTTCAAGGCGTTCTGCACACCGGTTTGCGCGGTAAAGGAAATACGCGGCGGACCGGGCTTTCCTTTCTTGGTTGTTACCTGCAGCACCCCGCGGGAACTCCGTTGCCCGAGGAGAATGGCCGACAAAGCGTCTTTCGCTACGGTGATCGATTCGATACTCTCCGGATCGATCGAATAAATCTCCCGTTGTACACCGTCGATTAACACGACGGGGTTTTGTCCGCGCAATTGGAAAGCCAGCTCCGAATTGTCACTCAGGCTGGTGCTGTATTTAGTTGCGTCTGTCGGCAACGAACCAGCCAGGTCATTTGCGGTAATCGGCGAGGTGCGCACCGACCGGAAGCCGTTGGTTTCTTGGGTGTACAAGCCAGGAAGCCTCCCTGTAAGTGCGTTCAGGTATAAAGGCGTGGGTGTGGATTTAAGTTGGCTGTTGTAAACGGCCGCGACGGATCCAATCACTGCGTTCCGATCCCGTTTGTCATGCACCACGTCAACCGTATCCGGCGCTTGCAGGTAAATCGGGATCATCGCCACCGTACGCATCGCTCCTGCTGGCAATGTCTTTGCATAGTAGGCTGGATGTCGTAGTGAAATGTGCATATCCGGGTCGTTAACCACGAGATCAACCTCACCCTGTTCGTTTGTCTCTCCTAGCAGTTCGTTTTGCAAAGAATAGATTTTTACGGCCGGGAGTGGTTTCCCATATTCGTCGACTACTTTGATCGCGCTGTTCATTCCGATTTGACAGATCGTGCTACGCACGTCGATTGATTTAATAGATCTTGCTTGTACACCGCGGTTTACGGCGACCAGCAGGAGTAAACCGGTTGCACTGACTTTTATATAGTGATTCAACATGTTCAAGGTATTTATTGACAGCGAAAAGTGTACGTAAAGGGTTCGTCGGTGTTGCCGTATCCAACACGTCGGATACCACTGGCGTCGGTAACAAAATATTCCAGGCGGGCTATCCGTTGGACACTTTCAAGACTGAAATAACCACGCGGCCAGAAATCGATTAGAAATCTTTTTCCGCCGATACTCGTAAGCCGGGTTTTACCGGTTTGTTCGTTCACTTCGGCTACGAGTAGCCCCGCTTCATCAAAACCCTGAATCGTCAAATAGATATCATCCTCGTTTTCGAGTGCGGTTTGCGTAACCCCCGCATCGAACATTAATGTAATGATATCGTTATCCAGACTCCTGACAGGTTGCACGGTGGCCAGCTGCGGGTTGACAAAGTCGATCAAGTCGCCCTCGCCACCGGTCACTTCAAACGACTGCGAAAACGCAACCTTTTTGTAGTCCGTATCTTCCGGACGGAGATTTTCTATGGAAGAACCGACATAAAATCCCAACTTGACGAGCATATTCTCCGACCCGACATTGCACTCCACATTGACATCAAAATCGATATCCTCGTTATTTCTAAATGTATAGGACTGCGTACTCCGGTACACAATCCATTCGAAGTCGTCCACCAGGTTTGGTCCGATACCAAACATATTCTTTGCAGCCTGATGCCAGCTCACGCCGGAGACCGGTTCGATTTCCGAATCGGGAATCATCCGCAAGACGCCATTTCCCTTCGGACTGGTAAACGTCAGCACTGCATTCGTTCTGGCATTCCAGCTTTTGGGAACCATGATCCCCGCAAGCAACTGTGTAGTATAGGTTCCCGGTTCTTCTATCCGTGGTTCCGCACCGCTGTGCATCACAAAAGTGACGCGTTCGTTTACCGTTGCTTTTTCAGGTACGGTGACGGTTAGCGCCGTCAATCCGCAATGCACGAGGAACATCGTAACGAAAAGGCCTACGAGAAGATAGCCATATAGTAAGGTATGAGTTGCCCGTTTCATAAGTCTTGGTTTTCGCGTTCGAAATTATATTGATAAGTATTGCTTTCACACCCGAGGCTGAAAGAAAGGCTCAACTGTCGCTTGCCTGCAACGGTCGGAAATTGAAACCTGGCCACCACGTCCTCTTCGATGCCCGCTGGTCTTAAAATCAGCGAAAACGGATATTGCGGGTCGCTGAGTCGATAGGATCCCGACGCATCGGCAATAAACGGCAATTGTTCAGCCAGTGTGTAGGTCCCATCCGCATTAAAATCGATACGGAAATCGGACAGGTCTAAGCGCTGGCTCAAATCTTCTCCGTTTCTCGTCAGCTGCACCACTTTCCAACTTCCGGTGATGTCTTTCACCGTTTCTTCTGTCGCCATTTCTGATATTCCATCTTCACATGACGAGAGTCCTACCAGCCCCAGGGCCATGAACACGGTAGATGCTACTAAATTGGTTTTCATCTTCATATAGGTTTGTCGGACAATCAATAGCCCGGGTTTTGCAATAAATCGGTTGATTTAGCCACTTCCGACTGCGGAATGGGCCATAAATACATGCGTTGATCAAATACGCGCTTTCGTACGTCTATGGTTTGGTAGGCAATGCCTGATGATGTCCGTACTGGTTCGGTGCCGTGCAATTGACTGTTTTCAACAACCTCCGCAATCATCCAACGCCTGACGTCAAAAAACCGGTGTCCTTCGAAGGCTAGTTCCTTCCGTCGCTCATTACGGATAATCTCCCGCATTTCAGCCTGGCTTAATCCCGTGCGTAATTGGTAGGGCGAAAGGCCTGCCCGTTCGCGGATGGCTTCGACCGCTTGGTAAACTTCCTGGTCGGGCGATGCCAGCCGTTCGTTACGCGCTTCGGCGTAGTTCAATAGTATTTCCGCATACCGTATGATGGGAAGACACCGTGGTGTATACGTGTTAAACCAATCCGCAGCCACATCCCGATTAAGCATCTTATACGTATAATATCCTGTTGGTGTACCCTTGTAGACAGCATCCTGACCGGATGTGACGTTATTGGGATCGGTTTTATTGACGTAGATATTAACCGGCCGCCTTGCCAGCCCATCGCGGTGAAAAACCAGCGACTGGTCGCGCGTGATGGTATTGGCAAACCTCGGGTCCCGGTCTTTGTAAGGCTGTTGGGGATCGTAACCGGATGCCGGGTCGTCAATGGGCATTCCATTCTTCATACCGAATGCATTCACCATTTCAAGATAGGGACGGGCACCGGGACTTGAAACCCCAAAGGTCGGCGGATTCCAGATACCTTCTAAGTCGCTGTTTGAAGCCTGCATCCGGGCCAGCAGGTACTCGGAGTTCTTTCTCAACTGGAAAACCTCATAAAATCCGTAGCCCGGTTCTGTTTCGTTATCAACATGTAATGCATACTGTCCGCCCGAGCCATCCATTACCTGAAGCGCCGCCTGTTCGGCCCGTTCCCACCTCGATGAGTTGGCATCCGGATAGCCGACAACCGACCGTAAACGCTCGTCCGTCACTGTCGCTCCCCCATTAAACAACGGGCTGGCGGCATACAGCAGCAGACGGGATTTCAGCCCATAACAAGCCGCTTTGCTGACACGCCCATAGTTTTCGCCGATGTGCATCCAGGGCAAGTCTTCCGCTGCCGCATCACATTCCGCCACAATATATTCTACGCACTCTTCAAAGGTATTGCGCGTGGCAGGAATAATATCCTCCTTACGGTATACGCTATCTCCCATTAGGGGCACCCCTCCGTAGTGTTCCAGCAGAACAAAATAATAGTAGGCCCTCAAAAAGCGCGTTTCAGCTTTTGCCCGTACTTTGATATCGGCACCGAATTTTGCCCCCGGCACGTTCTTGAGCATAATATTGGCCCTTCGGATATTGGTGTAAGCCGTGGTCCAGGCATCCTTGGTAATCATATTCGAATTGACCGTGCCCGTGGCAAACTGGATGAATGTATTGATGCTTCCTAAACCGGTGCCCTCCGCTTCGTCGGTACAGGCGTCTAGCCCACCCCCGCCAAATCGCTTCGGCCAGGTAGCAAAGCCGATATCGGCATACATACTGGAAAGGAAATTGATGGTGTAGGCGCTGTCCGAGAACACGACCTGCTCATTCAGATCCGTCGATTGTGTCTGGTCAAGAAACCCTTGTTTGCTGCACGACGCCAGCGTAAGCGCAACAAGCGCTGCGTACATAAAAAACCTCATAATCAAAATTTTAACTTATAATTAGGGTGCTATAATGGTTCTCTTTATTGGTTGCCGAAACCGAAATTTCGACTAGCTACAGTGGACTCATGGAAAATGGCCTAGACGTTGCGTCAGTCCCGCGTTCAAAATTAGGGACATCGCTCATCACAAACTCGATCTCTCCGCCGTTGATGATATCAGCATAAGTAATGTAGTTTTTGTCATACAACTTTCCATTCAGGCGCGCGGATTGGATATAGACATGCTTCGGACCGTTTTTCCTAGCCCGAACGGTAAAACGTTTCCCGTTTTCCAAGGTGATGGTGGCCTTCTCAAAGACCGGACTGCCGATCACGTATTCATCCGTTCCCGGACAAACGCTATAGATTCCTAATGCACTCAGTACATACCAGGATGACATCTGGCCCTGGTCTTCATCGCCCGGATAGCCCTTTTCGGTGGCATTGTATAACTGCGACATGACCTGGCGGACCTGCTTTTGCGATTTCCAGGGCTGGCCGCTAAAGTTGTAGAGATAGGGAACGTGTTGCGTAGGCTGGTTGCCATGCGCGTATTGTCCCATTTTTGCCAGCAGCATCTCCCGCATTTCATGGATTTCTTTACCGTAGGTGCCGTATTCGATCCGTTGATCCATCGTGAAAAAAGAATCCAGCTTCGCATTAAAGCGCGCTTCTCCACCAATGAGATCAATGAGGCCATTTATATCGTGCAAAACCGACCACGTATATTGCCACGCATTGGCTTCCGTAAACGGTCCACCCCATTCAACGGCATCGAAATCGGGAAGCCATTTACCATCCGGCTGCCGCCCCCGCACAAAGTTGACGCCCGGGTCGAACACGTTTTTGTAATTATATAGTTGCCGGGCAAACACGTTGGCGTAGAAATCATTGCCGATAGACTTCGCCAACTGGTAACCGCAGAAATCGTCGTAGGCGTATTCCAAGGTTTTGGCTGTGCTTTCGTGGATTTCACCATAGGGAATATAGCCTTTTGTAAAGTAGTCCTTCCATCCCTCGCGTCCGTTAGAACCACCCCAAAAACCTTTATTGGTTGTTTCGTGGTAGTAAGCTGCTAGTGCACTGTCGGGATCAAACGTCCGGATGCCCTTAGCCCAGGCATCGGCGAGTAATGATATCGCATGGTTGCCGATCATGACGCCCGACATCCCGGGATTAGACCATGTCGGAAAAAAACCGGACTGTTTCTGGGCATCCAGCAACGATTGCATGTACCTTCCCTGCATTTCTGGGTGCAGGATGTTGCTCAGGGGAAACTGTGCCCGAAAGGTATCCCAAAAACCATTGTCGGTATACATGTACCCTGAATGGATTTCGCCATCGTAAGGACTATAGTAATACGGGTTACCATCTGCATCGATTTCAAAAAATTTCCGCGAAAACAGATTGGCGCGGAACAGGCAGGAATAAAACGTCGCTTTTTCTTCTTCGGTTCCACCTTCTACGACGATGCGATTCAGCAGGGTATTCCAACTATCAAAAGCCTTGCTTTTTGTCGTTTCAAAATTTTTGGCATTCCCTAGCTCCTGCTTGAGGGTCAGCTCCGCCTGATCGGGATTGATATAGGAGGAGGCCACCTTTACTTCAACAGTAATGCCGGGTGCGAATTCGAGATAAGCGCCCACTCCTTTTCCCTCGTCATACCGATTCCCCGGCTTTACCTGGTCTTCCGTGTTCTCCCAGGTACCGAAACTCTTGAAATCCCGGTCAAAGACAAGCACGAAATAATTCCTGAAATTGCCGGGTACGAAACGTCCATTGTTGACAAAACCGATAATCTTGCGCTCCTCCGGAATGATCTTTACCTCGCTATCTTTGATAAACCCGTCCAACACCAAGTAAGCTTTTTGCTTGCCGGGGAAGCTGAATCGCATATGCGCTCCCCGTTCAACAGGGCTTATTTCTGTATGTATGCCGTTATCGAATTCCACGGCATAGTAGTGCGGTTTTGCAACTTCGCGGTCGTGACTGAATGCCAACGCACGCGCATCTTCGTTGACCACCAGATTTCCGACGCCCGGCATCAGCGAAAAAACTGCGTAATCGTTCATCCAGGGGCTGCATTGGTGAACCTGTTGAAATCCCCGGATGGTAGTGGCTTTATATTGGTATTTCCAGCCGTCGCCGTTTTTGCCGGTTTGGGCGGAAAAGAAATGGACACCAAAGGGCAACCCCACAGTGGGATACGTATTTCCATAGGATAACGACCATTCAGAATCGGTTCCCTGCAAGGTGTTCACATACTTCACCAAATCGCGTTCCTGCGCATAGGAATAGGGGAAGGCAAAACAAGCGACGGCTAAACCCGCCAGCAGCTTCCTGATTAGTTGATGTCTTCTTCGCATTTTCAAATCCTTTCTGTTTTAGTTCCCTAGGGTTGTGCCCCAGTCTTCATTGGGCTGAAGGCCCATAAACAATTCCAGTGTACCTCCGGATACGATGTCCTGAAAGTCGATATAGCATTTGTTGTATGGTTGCCCGTTCAGCAACGCCTTTTGTATATAGACATTCGCAGGTGAGTTGTCATGAGCCTTTATTTTAAAGGATTTTCCTTCGAAATAATCCGGATCCAATGCAAACTCCACTTCACTGAAAAGCGGACTGGTTATTTCATACCGCGTACTTCCGGGACACGATGGATGTATTCCCGCGGATGCCAGCACATACCAGGCCGACATCTGCCCCACATCCTCGTTCCCAACAATCCCTTCCACGGAATTTTTGTAGGCTTTCTCGCAGATGTGCCGGGTCCATTTCTGCGTCATCCACGGCGCATCCAGGTGGTTAAAGAGAAACGGTACAAGGTGCACCGGTTCATTGGCATGGTTGTAATATTCATTCCACAGCATGTGTTCCGGTGTTTTCTCAAAAAAATGAGTCAGGTCGTCCAGTGCTTTTTCACGCCCCCCCATGAGTTCAATCATACCGGGAATATCATGTGGAACAAACCACCCTTGTTGGTACGGATTGGATTCGATGCTCCCGTACCATTCTTTGGTCCGGGCACTGTCGGGCCATTCTTCCCACGAACCATCGTCCCTTTTTGGCCGGAACCATCCCTTTTCAGAGTCGAAAATATTCCGGTAGGCCTGCCCCTTTTTTAGAAAAAGTTGCTCATCTTCCGCTTTGCCCATTCCCTTGGCCAGTTGCGCAATGCACCAGTCCGTATACGCATATTCCAAGGTGTTGGAAATGCTGAAAGGGGGGCCGGTATACCCCAGCTTGTCATTGCCGAATAGCTTCGAAGTATTAACCGCATATTGATAAGCTTTTTCGATATCATAGTCCCGAATACCCTTCACGTAGGCATCTGCTAATACCGACAGTGCAGGGTTACCGATCATGCACCCGGAGTAGGCATTCATCAACTCCCACCGTTCAAAATACTCCCGCCCTGATTCGTCGGCAAGCGAAATCAGCGAATTCAACTGATCGCTGACCAGTCGTGGATTGATGATGGTCTGTAACGGAAACTGGCTACGGAACACATCCCATCCGCTAAAGATGGTCCGTTTTGTATAGGTTCCGCGTTCATGGACTTTTTTATCACCGCCCACATACCGTCCATCCACATCAGTATACGTCCGGGGGTCGATCATCGTGTGGTAAAGCGCCGTATAGAATATCGTCTTTTGATCTTCCGTTCCGCCCTGCACGTTGATCCTAGATAACGATTCATTCCATAGTTTTTCCGCTTCTGCCCTTACCTGATCAAAATCTTTTCCTGCCAGTTCACTTTTGAAATTAGTTGACGCTCCTTCCATATCGACAAACGAGATCCCTACCTGCAAAGTCACTTCTTCATTTTCGTGGGTTTCGAAATCGGAGAAAAAGCCCAGGTGCTTTCCTTCCAATTCGGTTTGCCCTTTAATGATTTCGGCTTTCTCAACGCGGCGTAGGTACTGCTCACTTACCACGTCATCCCGCTTACGGGACCACCCATCGGGAATATCAGCGCTCCAGAAACCATAGTTATCCAACGGCTTGCTGAAGCGCGCATAAAAGTAAACGGTATAGTCCGCTTTTCCTTCTCCATCTCCCCAGCCTCCGCCTTCGGGCGTACATTTCATCCACCCTTGTATCGTATGGTCGTCCACCTTGCTGACGTACTGCTGGATCGCTGTACCTCCTACGCGTCGTGCGAGATCGATCTGTATCCGAGATTGTTTATTTTCCGGAAACGTAAACCGGATCATCCCGCTATGCGGAGCGGCGGTGGTTTCCACGTTGATGCGATAATCCGTTAATTCTACGGCGTAGTAGCCCGGTTTGGCGATTTCTGAATCTTTATGATAAGATGAACGGTATCCCTGGATACTTTCATCTTCTTTTCCGGCGATAGTTTTCAGCTTCCCTGTAGTGGGCATCACGAGAAAATTACCCAGATCTCCAAACCACCCCACTCCGCTCATCTGTGTAAACGCAAAGCCCTCGATGGTTTTATGTTCATAACTGTATCCGGGGCTGTTGTCGCCCCCGGTTATCGTGTTGGGGCTGACCTGTACCATCCCATAAGGCGTCGTGGCTCCGGGAAATGTCTTTCCCAACCCATGATAAACCCCGGCTGCCCCGGTACTTGTGCTTGCACCGATAAACGGGTTCACGAAGTCTACGGGCGAAGTTTTTTCCTCTTGCTTTTGCTCCGAACAAGCACTACTCAAAAAAACAACAATCCCTAAACAGTAGCCGATTTTCTTCATCCTCATCATGACTGCCTCAATAATTCTATATGACTTCGTATTACTTTTTATTGAACGGAAACCAGTGTAATTTTCCGTGTTTTGGGTATCGCCGCTTCACGCATGGCGTCTGTCAACTGATCGATCTGGTCTTGCCAGGATTTCCGCACTTCGGGCAGCATCGCCCTGGCATACAAGTCCCTTTTAGCTCTTAACCAGCCGTCGGTTGCAACGTGTTCATCCATGACGTCGATGGCCTTCCGGTTGTTGGCGTCCAAGAGTCCTCTGGGTTGAAAAAAGTTGTATTGTACCCACGCGTAATCCCTGAACCTGCGCTCAATCTCCCACCGCTCTTCGTTTAGATACATGACGCCCAGCGCTTGTTGGTATTGAGGTGTATGACTTAAGGTAGCCAGGTTGATTCCACGGGCAAAATCGTCTGCAGACCACACCCCGATGACTTCACCGTCGATAACCAGTTTATGGCGTCCCTTCAAACCGGTTACCACCAACTGTTCCTGATTCATCTCTTCCATGAAAGGGATGACACGCAGGGCATCGTACTGGCTTTTTTTACTTCCCCATCCGCGCGCAACCGTATCCAACGGGTAGGGCAAAGCGTTGGCCTTGTAGTCAAACGAAATGCCGGCTGCTGTCTTTTTGATAGTTGACAACTGACAATTCACCGCGGAGACTACCTGCTGACGGGTAGCATCGATGGATAGTTCGGCCACCTTATTTCCGGCAAATCCCTGTGCCTTCAGAAACAGGTAGGCCATCACCATGTGCCCGTCGTTATCGGGATGGATACGGTCACCGCCGCAGAGCGTAAACGTCGAATCCTGTTGCTGGATATGTTGGTTTAGCTGTGTCATCGGTTGGTTAAGATCGAAGAATTCCCAGTGGTTCGATTGAGCTGACGCCTTTTGAAAATCCACGATGCGAAGCATCGCGTCATTTTTTCCCTTAAATGGGGTGTTATCTTTGATGATCGCCCCTTCGTCGTAAGGTGAACTCCCCATCAGAACGATGCGGATGCCGGGGATTTGCTTATACCGCTTTTCCATTTCCTGATAGGCATCGTACGATTCTTTTACTTTTTCGTCTGCAAACTTATCGGGCTCGTCGCCGTTATATTCAAAATAGCCCGAATCATTCATCCCGAACGTTGTAACCAGTACAGTCGGGCGTTTACTGAAAACATCCCCATCCAAGCGCTTGACCATTTCTATGACCCGGTCGCCACCGATTCCTGCATTGAGGATGGATAGGTTCATCGCCGGAAACCGCGTCATGTAATAGAGTCCTATGTACGAATGATAGTGCCCGCCGTCGGTGATGCTGTTACCTAGGAAAACGACCCGGTCGTTGTTGGCGAATGGAGTTATTTCCTGTGCGTGGGCGGTCATCCCCTTTAGGAAGAAAAACGAGACAAGCAGGAGCAACCGGGCGATCCCGGAGAGGTGACTTCTCATAGCTGTGTTTATAAATTTTTGATGTTTATAATCAGGAACAAATGTATATACCAAGCCGTCCGCGTGGATGCGTAAGTAGGCATCTTGGTAAGTGATTTTTACTTAAAAAAATCACAACAAACTACATATCAATTAATTAACAACAACAACCAGAAAGCAATTGGTAAACGTATGAGAATTTATTCGACACGGAGCGTGCCGATTTTTTTTACATTTTCCTCAAAATGTTCGATGTCGACCGCGGCTTTCCCCTTCACTTTGCTTTTATAGTTGTAAATGGTCTGGATGGAATAGCGCAGGAAAGTAGCGATCTGATTGACGTCCGTGATACCTAATCGAATCAGCGCAAAGATGCGAAGCTCCGTATTCAAGTGATCTTTTTTAAGCACGTATCGTTCATCCGCTCTAAGCAGTGCATTAAACCCTTCCACAAAATCCGGATAAACTTCCAGAAAGGTGCTATCAAAGTCCGTATACAATTCCTGGGCATCTTTTTCCAGGGTAGCTGTCGTTGCACTTAGCCTCTCTAAATCGGCTAGTTGACCGGCTTTGATCTTTCGGCTCACGCTCTTTCGGAACTCGTCCAACTTATCAAGATATACCGCGCATTGGTTGATGTAATACCCGATATACCGTTCCCGTATGAGATTAGCCTCGTCCAGCCTATGGTTGGCAGATATAAGTTGTGCATTGACCGCATTCAAATGTTTCCTTGCTCTCGATACTGTTTTTATCTGCTTGTAGAGAAAATACAATGTCCCGATCAGCACAACCAGGAAAATACTGATGGTCAGTGCATAAGACCGTAAATTTCGCCGTTGCTGTTCGATCTTAGTCAGGTACATGGCTTCAATTTTGGGCTGCGTACGTGCGATCACTGCATTTCTGAAACGTGAGTTATAGAAATTTGCATCATCGAGGGCCGCCTGGATATAATTATAAGCCCGGTCTACTTCCCCCTGTTCGTGCAGATGGATTGCCAGCGTCAATAACGATTCGTTTTCTTTCACGGCTAGCCTTACATCTGTTATGGCCGCAAGCAGCAAATATTTTTCTTGCAGTGATTGATTTCCGAGTGATTTGTGAATCATCGAGAGCCCCATCGCAGACATCGCGTAACCGTGGGAATCCACTTGCTCTTTCTTGAATAATTCTGTCTGGATCTCCGCAGAAGCTTCAAAAGCGCCTTCTGCCTTCAGCTTGAAAGACTTTTCCTTGAGGTACATATCGGTGTCTTTGCCAAGTAGATTCATCAGCGTATCCCGGCATCTCGCGATCTCCCGTATGTGCACATCTTCATATTTCGGGTTGTCGGTATATTTGATCAGATTTTCATTGTATCGGATATAACCCCAACAATAATACACCTTCAAGTGATGAGGTAATGTGTCGTATTCGATGGTTTCGAAAACCTCGGCCGCCTGGGTAAACAAGCCCGATATCGACAGTACAAAAGCTAACCTTAACTTGCTTTCATCCAGAAATACCCGGTTATTCAACGTGTTTGCCAACTGGATATTCCGATCGATGTAATCCAATGCAGAATCACATATGAAAGATTGATACTCAGCGATAAGTGTATTATTCAGTTGAAAGCGCTTTTCCAGGGAATGCTCATGCGCGAGCAAATGCTTGAGCTCATCGATTTTTTGTTCCTTTTCCGATGCATAAAGCTTGCGTTTCAGTATGGTTTCATCCAGTATCCGCAACAGCGAATCCATTTCCGTTCCCCGGCTATCCAAAACGAAAAAAATGCAGAAACCTAATGCAGCAAAGATGATCAATAAATGTCGTTTCATTTTCAATAATAATTGGCCGGTAAGTTGTCGTGGGAGACAAAGCTAGCGAAATATAAGCAAAAACGCCCTCACGATCGGGAGATTTCGAAACTGAAAAACAAACAAACGGTTATGAACAAAAAAACCGTCTCATTGAGTTGAGACGGCCTTTCTGTCAATATTTAAATATATTCAACTAGCGCGCAAACTTAAAGCTCTTACCCAAGAACTTCGCATTACTACCCAATTCCTCCTCGATGCGGAGCAACTGGTTATATTTGGCGATCCGATCCGAGCGCGAAGCCGATCCGGTCTTGATCTGCCCGCAATTGAGTGCCACGGCCAGGTCAGCAATGGTATAATCCTCGGTTTCGCCGCTCCGGTGGCTCATTACGGACGTGTAGCCATTCGTTTGTGCCAACGACACCGCATTGATGGTCTCTGTCAACGAACCGATCTGATTAACCTTCACCAGTATGGAATTTGCCGTATGTGTATCGATACCTTGCTGCAAGCGCTTGGTATTGGTTACGAACAAATCATCGCCTACGAGCTGTACGGTAGCGCCGATTTTATCCGTCAGCAATTTCCAGCCCGCCCAATCGTCCTCATGCATCCCGTCTTCGATGGAAATGATCGGGTATTTCCCACTGAGTTCGGCAAGGTAAGCCACTTGCTCTTCGCTGGTACGTACCGCACCGCCATCACCTTCAAATTTGGTATAATCGTACTTGCCATCCACGTAGAATTCGGAAGCTGCACAATCGAGTGCCAGGTAAATATCGCTACCCGGTTTGTATCCGGCCGTTTCGATCGCTTTCAGAATCGTTTCAATGGCATCTTCCGTGCCGTCGAATGTAGGTGCAAAACCACCCTCATCACCTACGGCGGTAGAGAGGCCACGGTCGTGCAGGATTTTCTTCAAATTATGGAACACCTCGGTACCCCAACGGAGCGCTTCGGAGAATGAAGATGCGCCCGCCGGCATGATCATGAATTCCTGGAAAGCGATGGGCGCATCGGAATGCGACCCCCCGTTGATGATGTTCATCATCGGGATAGGCAATGTATTGGCGTTGACGCCGCCGATGTAACGGTAAAGCGGCTGACGGCTCTCTTGGGCGGCGGCTTTGGCAACGGCTAATGAAACCCCCAAAATGGCATTTGCCCCCAGATTACCTTTATTCTCGGTGCCATCCAGTTCAATCATCACCTTATCGATCGCATTCTGCTCAAAGACATCGATACCCTGCAACGCGTCCGCGATTTGGGTATTTACATTTTCGACAGCCTTCAGTACTCCTTTGCCCAGGTACTTGGATTTATCGCCGTCCCGCAGCTCCACGGCTTCGTGTACGCCGGTGGAAGCACCGGAAGGAACGGCTGCACGGCCTACAAAGCCATTTTCAGTAGTTACATCCACCTCTATGGTAGGATTACCGCGCGAATCCAACACTTGCCGCGCATGTACGTCGATGATCAAACTCATTGTATTTTTATTATTAGTATATAGTATTTAGTACTTCGTATATAACAGTTAGTGTAACCAATACACTATACATTCCTTCCGCCAAATTTAGCAAAATAATCGGGAACAGGAAAACCCGCCCCCGAAAACTTTTAACGCGCTAAGCTCAGCTTCCCCTCCTCCATCAACTGCACAAAATCGTCGAACAGGTAGCGCGAGTCATGCGGTCCGGGTGACGACTCGGGGTGGTACTGCACCGAAAATGCATTTTTGCCCTTCACCCGGATCCCTTCGATGGACTTGTCATTGAGATTCACATGGGTGATTTCCACTTTGTCTGACTGCTCAATATCTTCCGCCACCACACCAAACCCATGGTTTTGGCTCGTGATCTCGCACCGGTCGGCGATAATATTCTTCACGGGATGGTTGATGCCCCGGTGTCCGTTAAACATCTTGCTGGTGCGTATACCGTTGGCTAAGGCCAACAACTGATGCCCAAGGCATATTCCGAAAAGCGGCTTATCCGAGGCCAGAATGTCCTTCATGGTCTGTACCGCGTAATCCATTGCAGCCGGGTCGCCCGGGCCATTCGAAACGAAGTAACCGTCCGCTCCCCACGCTTCCATTTCCGCAAAAGGCGTTTTTGCGGGAAATATCTTGGCATAAACCTTCCTAGCATCGAAATTGCGGAGGATATTACGCTTGATCCCCAAATCCAGTACGGCTAAGCGCAGTGGCGCATCCTCGTCGCCGTAGTGGTAGGGCTCCTCGGTGGTCACCACAGACGATAGCTCCAAACCCGCCATTGACGGCACGTTGTCCAGCTGCGCTTTCAATTCCGCGATATCCAGTGTTTCCGATGAGATAATGGCATTCATCGCACCTTTGTTTCGGATGTGGCGCACCAGCGAGCGCGTATCGATATCCGAGATACCGACAAGGTTGCCTTCCTCGAAATAGGTTTGTATGGAGGAATCGGCTTGTCCACGGCTGTAATTAACGCTATAGTTTTTACACACGAGCCCCGCGATCTGTATCTTGGTAGACTCCGATTCATCTTTCGTTATCCCATAATTACCGATATGGGCATTCGTAGTGACCATAATCTGGCCATAGTAAGATGGGTCTGTAAAAATCTCCTGGTAACCCGTGGTACCGGTGTTGAAACAGATTTCACCGGCAGTGGTGCCAATCTTTCCGGCGGCCTTGCCATGGTAAACGGTCCCGTCTTCCAGTAACAAAATAGCCGGCAGCTTGCTGTAATTAGTCATTCGCTCTTATTGTAATGTTGATGTGTTCTGTAATTATATCCAGCGTATAGCCATAAAAAAAGCCCTCTACGGGCCAAAAACAATCAGAAATGCAGCATAAGTCGGAAAGGTTTCCGGGTTTTGGAGATTTCGTCCTGTAGCAAGATACGCTAAATTTCACGAGGGACAAAGGTAAGGATTTTACCGGATAGTTGCTGTGATTTTTTCAGGTTATCTCCAAAACTTCTTTTACAGCCCCGTTATTGCCCCAATTGGCCAACGTAAATGCTTTTGCTGTATTGTTTCTTGCTGGCACTTTGGAGGAAGAGGTAGGCGTGGAACGGCGCTGTCCGCAATTGCGGGGGCAGGTCGACCTTGATGTATCCGTCCTTGCGCGTACAGCCATCGGTATTGCGGCCGGCTATACCGGTCTCGGGGCTGTACACCACCAGCACCACCCCGTCGGCCGGCCTTGCCAAAGGGTTTTCCCCGCTGGAGAAATGGATTTCCAACGCTTCGGGCGTCTGTACCACGTCCCGGATCTCCACCGCCGGGAGCATGCCCGTACTGACCGCCACGCGCTCCGGCACGATCCGTTGGTCGGGGTACTGCCCTTCAACCGCGTCCTGCAGCAGCTTTTTCAGCGCCTGACCGAATGCCCTGCTTTTATTCCCTTTGCCGTGGCCCGCCCAGCCCGCGGTGACGATGGGCCTCAGCGGGTTGAGGAACGCCATGGCCAGCCGCATCCGCTGCTGTACGGCCAGCTTGCCGTATGACTGCTCTTTGGTCTTGATGACGCTTCTGTCGTAGAAAAAATCCATCGGTCCGTTTTTTTTTCAGGATACCGGCCCGGTGAGCGGGATGTAAACGGTTCTGGAAGCCCGCTTCCCCCTGCTGTCCGCAAAGAACAGCCACACATGGAAGTCGCCGCCCGAAACATGCCCGTTGAAGGAGAAGGCCACCTCCCCGGCATGCCGCTGCGCATTCCCGCCAAAGAACAGGCCGCTCTCCGGATGGTGGGCGATGGCATGGCCCACGTCATCCATTTCCCCGCCCACGCCGTAGGTCCTGGGATCCCACCTCACCCTGATGCCGCCGTTTTCCAGCCACGCCTTTTCGGCACCCGCGGTGTACAGCGTCCCCCGGCTGAAAGCCAGTTCGCGGTAGTTGAGCGTCAGTTCGTCGCCGTCCATCAGGAAGGCATGGCCGTAATTGTGGCTGAACGCGGCGTTGACGGCGGTCGACCTGCCCGTGAACTGCCCGAAGCCCGTTTCCAGTATCTCCGACACCGGACGGAGGAATCCGTTAAGCAGCTTGAACCTGCGGTGCTGGGCAGCCTGCTTCGGCGAGGGCTCCGGCTTGGTCTCCTTGATCCGCCGGAAGCCCTTGATGTAGTTTATCTTGCGCCAGCTGCTGCCCACCACGCTGCCCACCTTCCCGCTGAAGGGTCCGTTTATCCCGTCTTTCAGTATCGCCATATCATCACGGTTAATTGTTCAACAAATGCACCCCGGCCGTGGCCGGGATGGGTTTATAATAAGCAAGTATACAGAATCCGGGAATTTCCCACAAATAAAGTTATCATAAAGCGGTCTAAATTTTATAATTAAATTATAATTAATCATCATTCAATATACATTGTACCGTCTTTCTATCGACATAAAGACGATAGATTGTCGATGAAAAGACGATAATAAGACGATGAAATATAAAATATATATCACTATAATATAAGTTTTGTATAATTATTTTTAAAGAACATGGGTTAAAATTATATTTAAACTTCCTTAAAGCCCGCTTACTGAAACCGCCTCTTTGCTTAAATTATCAACATAGTAGCCTATCCCCTTCCAGCACAAGTCAACCGCCCTGAACAGAACGAATATGAACAAAATGAATACAACCTTAGCTTTCGCCGCATGTTAACTTTGTAGTGCAACTAATTTGAACACGTGAAAAACAATGCTTAAACCTGCTTTTTAGGGATAACTATAGCATATTTTCTACCACAGCCTATGAATTGATATGTACCCTTACGCTACATCTGCCTTCATAACGTCCTTACGTTTTTTCGTGGTGTGTGCTTTGCTGCTCGGCGCGGTACAGGAGGGGTATGGACAACGGGTGTATGCGGTTACGCAGCAGTCGAGTCCCACACAACAACTGCTTGTTATATTATCCCAAGTAACAAACCAAGCTAGAGCTGTTGATAACGACACGTTAAATTACTCGACACTCTCCGTGACATTAGGTGCCTTAGGCGCAATTACAGCCAACCAAAATCTGCAATTTGGCGATCCTAAACCCACCAACAATTCCCCTGTGATTCTCAAGTTTGGCAGTACCAGTTCGCTATTAAATTTGCTAGGGGGTATTTCCGTCCAACGTACAAATGGAGGACGAACCTCTCCGGTCGCGCCAAGCTACAGTGGTACACAGCTCCTTAATCTATTGAATTTACTTGGCGGTCCGCAAATCGCGACAGCAATCATACCTTCGAACGGATTAGCATATGACGGCGTACGACTTGAGGTAAATACAACGTTAGGTGGAGTACTTACGGCTAACTACTACTACGCCTTCTACATCAAACCTCCTGAACTTCAAAATAACGAAATCATTCTGTGTGAGGGTCAGTCGGGTGAGGCGATTATTTCGAATTTCCATATCGAAAATGGAACCCCATATACTTATCGATTATTTTCTGCGCAGACTGGTGGAACCGAAGCCGCACCTCCCACAAATTCAGCTACGCTTACCGTCCCATCTGACCTGCCAGCGGGATCATATTGGCTCGAAGCGCGAGAAAACGACATATACCCATCTGCTCGTACAGAAATCAATGTGTCAGTGAGCTCAAGGCCACCCGCACCGACATTAAATATTCACCCGAATTCACAACACTAATATATTATCGAAAAAACAAATAAAAACTAACACATTATGAAAACTACGATTAAAATTCTGACGATGACGACCGCAATGCTGTTGACATTAAATTTACTCTCCGTCAACGCACAGACACCGACCACTGCGGGTGTAGAATTATTTTGCGAAGGAACCGATTTAAACTTGGGAGCGGCTCCCACAGGCACGGAATGGGTAGTACGGTACAGTACGACCTCGGGAAATGCGACACCGGAAGAAACACTGGTATTAACAGGAGGCACAACGATTCCAGCTGCCGAATTGGATAATGGCTACTACTACATTGCGACGGTCGGCGATGCGGGTAACCCACAAATTTGCGAATCTGAATGGGTGGAAGTTCCGGTATATGTATTGCAAACCCTTACCGTGAACTTCATTGCCGAAGACTACTGTATAGAAGACGCTGCCGATCAAGAGTTTACGGCCGATATCACAACGGATGATGCGTTTACAGATTACGCCTATCAATGGTATACGTTTGACGGGACCACCGAAACAGCAATCGCCGGAGCAACTGCCGCGACCTATACCCCAGATCCTTCAATCCCTGCCAATACGACGACGACATACCGACTAAAAGCCGGCTATTTGGTTGGTGGTTTGGCTTATTGCTCACAAGTCGGTGAAAATGACATTACGGTTCTAGAAAAACCAGGCACACCGACCATTACAATCGGCGGTGGGGCTACGGGTGAAACACTGTAGACAAAAATAACGATCGGATATTCGCCGCCCGTCAATGAAACTAATTTGATGGGCGGTGATTACCCATACAGCACGTTTTTTTAAAGCGAATGTAGCCAACGATTTACCGGGGTTCATGAACAAAAGCTATCTCCTTATTTGGTTTGTTTGTGTACTGGCTTCTAGAAGTCAGGCGCAAGAACAAACTGTGCATATTGTCGAAGGTAGTTCGGTAACCTTAACGGCTGCATCCACGGGTGCAATCAGCTATTTGTGGTTCCACAATGGCGCACCCATCAACGGCTCCCATGATGCCATTATCATCGCTTCCGAAGCCGGCACTTACACCGTAATCGGCTTAGGCAACACCTGCAATTCCGACCTGTCCGATCCGGTGGAGGTCATCGTCGACCCGGGCGGCGAGCCCGTACACGTCGACATGCGTATCCGTAACGAACCTGACCGGCCTACGGTATTCATCGGTGAGGTTTTCAGCTACCAACTGATGGCTGTGAACAATGGCAGTCACACAGCCAACGGGGTTGTCGTCACGGCCACACTGCCCCAGCAGGTGGCATATGAGGCTATTCTGGGTAATCCTATGGGCCAGACGAGCTATAACCCGGCTACGCGCCAACTGACCTGGGAATTGGGAGACATCATCCCCGGCCAATCCGAATCACTGACTGTCAGCGTAAGGGCGCAAGGCCAAGGATCGGCATCGCAGCTTGCCGTGGTAACCAGCAGCCTGCCCGACAGCAACCCCGCAGACAACGAAGCGGTGGCCTTGGTGGAGGTAATCGCGCTGAAAGTCCCGAACATCTTTACGCCGAACGGAGATGGTGTAAACGATTATTTCCGAATCGATGGACTGGACGCCTTTCCTGAAAACCGGCTTTTCGTCTTCAATCGGTGGGGTAATGAGGTGTACAAAGCAGTTCCTTATAAGGGCGACTGGAACGGCAGCAATCTCGGTGATGGTACGTATTATTATGTGTTCGAATTGCGGCTCCACAACGGCCACTGGCAGACATCCAAGGGCTTTGTAACGATCATCCGGAATGCAGCGCGATAGGTAGTTTTATTTGACGTTATGAATAATGCCCCCTTTGTGTTAAGTTTGCATCAATGCAGGACTACAGTGTACAGTTGCGTAAATACATGCCCGCCCCGGCTGCGCCGATCATTTCAAGGTGGATCAACGACAGCGGGTGCGTTTTCCGGATAAGCCGGAGCCGCACATCGAAATTCGGTGATTACCGGCCGCCATATGCCGAAAACGGACATCGTATCTCCGTAAATCATAACCTCAATCCGTATGCATTCCTGATTACCACGGTGCATGAATTTGCCCACCTCAAAACATGGAATGCCCATAAAAGCCGAGTAAAACCGCATGGGGCCGAATGGAAAAACAATTTCAGGCAGCTTATGCTACCCTTTGTCCAGTCGGGTACCTTCCCCGATGATATTCAACGGGCAGTCATCACGTACCTGAATAATCCCGCTGCTTCCAGCTGTACGGACCTGCAGCTGTTTAGGGTATTGAAACGGTATGATGCCGAAAACAACCTGGCACATACCGTGGAGCAGTTGCCTGAAAACACGATATTTACCCTAAAAAACGGCCGGGTTTTTCAGAAAAGGGAAAAAATAAGAAAACGGTACCGTTGTATTGAAGTAAAAACGCAACGGGTATACCTTTTCAGTCCGATAGCGGAAGTGACGGTACTAGCGGATAAGACAACAGACTCAACAACTTACTAAATAACAAACAACTATGTACACCGGATTCAAACACCTACACTCCACGCTGGCCTATGTATTGTTAGCGGGGTTAATCATTTCCATTCTCTACGTGCTTTTCGCATATTTGCAGAACAAGGGCTACAACCGGAAGATGGCGCTCTTGGGGCTTATATGTGCGCATGTGCAATTCGTGGTGGGCCTGATTATCTACTTCGTGTCACCGCTGGGCATCAAAGGTGCTTCGGGCGAAGCCATGAAAATCAGCACGGCCCGCCTTTACTTTCTCGAACATCCATTGATGATGTTGATCGCCATTGTGCTCATCACCGTTGGCTATTCAAGGGCTAAAAGGCTGACCATACCCAAAAAACAGAATGGTACCATATTGGCTTTTTACCTCCTTGCATTGGTAATCATCCTTTCCCGTATCCCCTGGCAGGTATGGCCCAAAGGCCTGGTGGGATAAACCTATCGGTATCCCCGAACAAAAAAACCTGACAGTTTTGAAATTGTCAGGTTTTTTTGTGGGATTATTATTATCTTTATCGTGTAGTTAGCAAAGCACCCAATTGTAATTCTTATTTGCCGTTTACGTATTCATGCATCCAGTGCGCTGACTAACACAGCGATTGAACACATAAAGCAACTATCATGAAGACCGTCAAGCACATTCTCAAAAACAAACCGGCCGTCGTCTATTCGGTAACGCAAGATATTTCCGTATTCGACGCATTGCAAATCATGATGGAAAAAAACATCAGTGCATTATTAGTCATCGAACACGACCGGCTGATGGGAATCTTCACCGAACGGGACTATGCCCGCAAAATCATCCTGAAGGGAAAATCTTCGAAGGACACGCTGATGCACGAAGTGATGACAACCGAGCCGCACACGATCACGCAGGATGAAGCGATTGACCAGTGCATGCAACTCATGACGAACAGGCATTTCAGGCACCTGCCTGTGATGGAAAATGGAACGGTCATCGGAATGCTGTCCATCGGTGACCTGGTGAAATACATCATCGAGGACCAACAGCAGACCATCAGCCAATTGGAAAGCTATATCAATAGTTAGCAACTACTTCATAATCCGGAAGACCACGCGGAATACGATAAGCCAACCAATGGCCAGCAAAATATTCGATACCGCGGAAAACAGGAATGAATCCTGGACGAACCGCAAAAACGTACCTACTAGTCCGATGGCTACGGCAATGGTCAAGGTGACATAATAATTTGTCTGGTTTGCGTTGTTCTCGGTCTTGCGGGATGTTCTATTTTCTAATGATGTTGCCATGTGAGTTAACAATTTGCCGTCAAAAGTACAAAAAATATAGTAAATTGCTACCTTTGCATTCCAAAAACAACACGTCGAATGGCTTTACAAGATAAAATAGACCAAGAGATCAAATCGGCCATGCTGGCCAAGGACAGTGTCCGGTTACGAGGCCTCCGGGCCATCAAGGCAGCCATTTTGCTCGCCAAAACCGAAAAGGGGCCTACCGAGGTGCTAACGGAAGATACCGAGATCGCTGTATTACAAAAACTGGCCAAGCAACGCCGGGAATCAGCATCGGTATATCAGCAGCAAAACCGCGATGACCTCTATCAAATCGAGGTAGAAGAACTTGCTGTGATAGAAAGCTTCCTACCTGCCCAGCTCAGCCGTGAGGATATTGAACGCATCGTTAAACAAGTTATCACGGAAACAGGTGCTACGGGCCCAAAAGATATGGGCAAGGTCATGGGGCCTGCAAACCAGAAACTCGCCGGAAAGGCCGATGGCAAAACCATCTCCGAAATAGCCAAAGCGCTATTGGTCGGAGGTTAGGTGCCTACTCCCCAATTCCCTATCGCGCTCGAAGGTGGAGATGTGACGCTCTTTCTTGCTTTCAAAGATGTCGTCAATGGTGATCATGATACCCGTCTCTTCCACCGTTCCGAATTCATCATTTACGGCAGTGCCAAATGTCTTCATGGTGGAGGATAGGTTCATATAGGTATTGATCAATGGCGGAATGTTTTCGCCCAAGGCCCGCACCCTGCTGTTTAATGCTTTATAGCCATCTTTATAAGACAGTCCGCCGAAAACTTCACGGAAGGGGGCCACGTCTCCAAAATAGTGCAGGGGCTTAATGGGCCAGACCAATTGTTCGCTATCTGGAAAATAGTGATGCATAAAATAAATCAGCAAATCCCTGGCTTCCCGATTATAGTGGGGATACATCGTCACTTTGCCAAACAAGTACTTGACATCCGGGTTGAGCTTCACCACAGCCCCCAATCCGTCCCAGAGGTTATCCAGCGAAAACAGACCTTTGCGGTTGTCCTTGCCTGGCTGGTATTTCGGTTGTACGAAAGACCGACCCAGCTCTATTGTGTAGGGTAGGTAATCAGCGATGAACTTTGGCGAAAAATGGAAATAGTGTGCTGTGGATAAATTAATTTCGCCGTGGCTGTTTACGCCCACATCTTTGCATTTGATTAATCGGTATCCGGCAATAATTTCCTCATCTTCGGGATTCCATGCAATCAGCTGGTCGTAGGCATCGGTACCCATATCGTTGTCATCGAGATCCAACGCCAAACCTGTGCCGCCTCCGGCTGAACGGAAAGTTAGCTCCCTCAGTCTCCCGATTTCCTTTACGGTATGGGGTGCACTACGGTGGTTAACCAGGTAAATCTCATTATTCCCATTATTGGTGTAACGGACAAACGCCTCTTGGGCAAGCTCCTCTTTTATGATATTTGGGTCAACGGGTGCTATTATCTCTTGCATATAATTAGTTTTCTGGCGCTAAGTCGTATACCGTTTGTTTAATCTCCTCAGCCCATTCCTTTTCACTTTTGGAGCCGTCAAAATAAGTATAAGAAATTGGTTTTCCTACACAGATAGTTACTTTTTTGTTTTTCTGCGCAAACATTTCATCCGCGAGGTAAAACATTTCGACATTGGTTTTTATGCCTATCGATTCTCTGAAACGAGCGAAATTATAAAAAAAGGCGGAATTTCTGCCGTCAATGTAGACAGGTACAATGTCTTTTCGGTATTTTTTTGCTTTACCGATGAAACTTTTTTTCCACTCCAGGTCTTCGATTTTTCCTTTTCGCTTGCGCGACACCAATCCTGCTGGAAAAACCAGCAATGCTTGGTCCTGCGCGTAGGCTTCCTCGATCTGTTTCATCCCCTGGCGCCCCTGTGTGCCATGTTTATTCACGCCCACAAATAGCGGTTGGAGATTCTTGATGTTCATCAGGATATCGTTGACGATAAACTTGATATCTTGCCGGTACCTGCCCAGTGCGTGCATGAAAGCAACGCCATCCAGCCCACCCAGTGGATGGTTAGACGCAAAAATCACGCCGCCTTCGCGGGGTATGTTTTCTTCGCCCTTCAGTTCGACAATGACGCCCAGCTCGTCAATCAGTGCATCCACAAATGCCAACCCATGCAAGTGGCCGATATGATCCATCACCTGGTTGATATCGTCTTCATGTACCACCCGCTCAATGTAACGCAACACAAACCGTGGCATCCATCGTAGCAGTTGCGGGTTCTTCTTCCGGATGACCTCCCTGATGACGATGTATTTATCCTTATTTTCCAAAACTGTCTTTACCATGCGATGATCGCCTCCCGCAGTATCGCCCTATCGGAGGAGATGATTAGCAGCCAAAAGTAGTAAAAGTTCCGGTATTGTCAGTCGTTTGTTTTATTACGGTTTTAAGTCAGAAAAAACCGCCGTCATGAGAAAAAAAAACTAAATTAGTCGTTGAAATCCATAAAAGCGTCTATTTTTGGCAAGGATATGGATTCCTGTTAAACGATTGCTTGTTTTATTCGTTTAATGGATTAAGGAGGTGAATAAAACCATGAATGTAGGCCAGATCATAACAGCACAAAATTACGCGATAAGTCCGACGGACAGCAAACGCAAAATCTTGGATAAGATGGCCGATCTCCGATTAGCCCATCTGCCTGTGGTGAAGGATGACGTTTTACTCGGACTGATTACCTATGAGGCGCTTTCGGGGCGTGATCATATGGATGAACCGATCCAACAGGCAGGTATCGCCTACGAGCAGGTACAGCTCCATGATGCTCAACACATTTATGATGCAATGCTGGTCTTTCAAATTCACCAGCTTGATTTGCTGCCGGTGCTGGACAATGAGCATGCCTATCTGGGTGCAATCACCCCCCTTGATTTGATCGATGCATTGAGTGAGACCATGTCCATCCATCACCCTGGTGGAATCATTGTGCTGGAAATAGGCAACCGCGACAATGCGCTGTCACATATTGCCCATATCGTGGAATCGGAAAACACCCAGATACTGAACTCCTATGTACAGATGTTTTCGGATTCCTCCCGCCTGGAAGTCACGATTAAAGTCAACAAAGCGGACATCTCATCCGTCGTTGCTGCATTTCTGAGGCATGACTACACGGTCAAAACAACCTACAATACCGAAAAGAGCCGCGACAATTCCCGTGATCGCTATGACCAGCTGATGAACTATATCAATATGTAGCGTGATGAAGATAGCGGTTTACGGAAGGGAATTCCAGCCATCGGTGATTCCTTATGTTCAGCATCTGTTCGATTCCCTGATTGCCCGGGATACGGAACTTTGGATATTTGGTGACTTCCACAGGTTTTTGGAGCAGCAGCAGGTGGCGTTCCCCAGGCAATTGCACACCTATAACACAAAGGAACAGTTGCCCAAAGATGTCGGCTTCATGCTCAGCTTGGGCGGAGACGGCACGATGCTGGCGGCGGTTTCGATCGTGGGCGAGTCGGGCATACCGGTAGCGGGCATCAATTTCGGCAGGCTGGGATTTTTGGCAGACATCAGCAAGGATGATATCGACGCTTCCATGGAAGCTATCTTTTCGGGTGATTACAACATCCAAAAACGGACGTTGCTGGCAGTGGAATCCAAACAGGCTGCGCTGTTTGACGGGAACCATTTCGCCCTCAACGATGTGACGCTATTCAAGTCCGACAGTTCGGCCATGATTACGGTAAGTGCTTATGTAGACGGGGAGTTGCTGAATGCGTATTGGGCGGATGGCATCATTGTGGCCACTCCCACCGGCTCCACCGCCTACTCGCTCAGCTGCGGGGGGCCTATCCTCATGCCCGGCAGTGGCAATTTTGTCATTACACCCATCTCGCCGCACAACCTGAATGTACGGCCGGTGGTTATTTCGGACAATGTGGAGCTCCACCTCGAAATTGAAAGCAGAAGTGCAAAATTTCTGCTTTCATGCGATTCCAAAACCACATCGGTGTCGACGGATATCCGGCTGACCGTGCGCAGGGCCCATTATCAGGCAAACCTCATCCGCCTGAAAAATTACCGCTACTTTTCTACACTGCGCAATAAACTGTTGTGGGGTTTGGATGCCCGTAATTATTAACCTAAAATCCCTATCTTTACCGACTTTTAAATAACACTGCCAATATTGTGCTTAGCCGAATTGTAACGCTACTCCTTTTTTTCGGGCTTTCAACCGTCTCCGCACAGGAGTGGGAATTTAGCTTGCTGGGCGGAACTTCCGGTTACATGGGCGACCTGAACCCGGAAAACCCTTTGGCGTTCAATGATTGGGCTGCAGGGGCCTCGATAAAGTATAACCTCAACCATACATGGGGCATCCGGGGTAATTTTGCATATGCCAACCTATTTGCCTATGATGGAAACTCAAAGGTGCAGCAGCGTGTTGAGCGCAACCTGGGTTTTTTCGGATCGGTAAAGGAAGCCGCCGTACTGGTTGATTTCAATTTCTTTAAATGGCTACCGCAACGGGGCCGGATCGTGTACACGCCTTACATCTTTGCCGGGGTGGGGGGAATATCCTTCGATCCGAAATGGTACTTACCTTACATAATCGGGGAAACGCCCCGGAAGGTGAAGCTCCGGGATATGCAGACCGAATACCACGATATGGATAATCACGTTCCCTATCCGAAATATGCCTTCTCGATCCCTTTCGGAGCAGGTTTTAAATACAACTTAAGGGGCCCGTGGTCTATCGGCATGGAAGTGGGCTATCGCTTGGCACTGACCGACTACCTGGATGACGTAAGCGGGAACTACCCGACCCAGCCGCCACCGCGTCTGCCAGCACAGCTGTCCGTGACCGACTGGCAGTACCTGGCTTATCGCAATGCTGCAAACGCCGCCCAGCCGGTTGGACAACGTGGCGATGGCCGCCCCTACGATTCCTACATGATCGCTGGATTCACCTTATCTTACACCATCTTTAAAGGAGGATGCCCAGAATGGCAGTAACTCCTCAAAAAAATATTAACTTTGCCCCAAATTAAGGATGGACATCAAGCAAACGATTGATAAAACGCGGCTACCCCAACATGTGGCCATTATCATGGATGGCAACGGACGATGGGCCAAAGAGCGTGGCAAACTGCGTGTATTTGGTCACAAAAACGGGGTAGCGGCCGTACGGGATACGGTAGAAGGTGCAGTGGAAATCGGCGTCAAATACCTTACCCTGTATGCGTTTTCGACGGAAAATTGGAACCGCCCGAAGCTGGAGGTATCTGCTTTGATGGAGCTTTTGATCAATACGATCAGTAAAGAAACCAAAACGCTGATGGATAATGGTGTAAAACTCCGTGCCATCGGCAACCTCGGACAACTGCCCACCAAAGCCAACGACCGCCTTCAGGAAGCGATGCGCAAAACGGCAGAAAACGACAATTGTACATTGACGCTGGCGCTGAGCTACAGCGCCCGGTGGGAAATTACGGAGGCGGCGCGGCAACTGGCACAGGAAGCCCAAACAGGCCGTATTAACCCGAACGACATCAATGAAGAGCGATTTGCGCAACACCTTGCCACCCGGGGCATGCCCGACCCCGAACTTATGATCCGGACGAGCGGTGAGCAACGCATCAGCAATTACCTGCTCTGGCAATTGGCTTATGCAGAGCTGTACTTCACCGAAAAAATGTGGCCTGAATTCAGGAGGAATGACCTTTTTGAGGCCATAGTCACCTACCAAAGTCGCGAGCGGCGTTTCGGATTAACTAGCGAACAATTAGCAAAATAACCTTTTAACAAAAATTAACAACTGTTTGACGTACTTTAGCGGCGATAAATTAGATAGATGAAGCGAATACTCTTTTTTATACTCATTACCATATTGGCAGCAAGGACAACCACTGCTCAACAACGCGGAATACCCGTAGGCGATTCTGATGAATTCAGCTACCTCAACCCCCAGAATTACATCATCGGCGGAATCTCGGTAAGTGGCACGGAATACCTTGACAATGATGTACTCATCACCATCTCCAAATTGGTCGTGGGATCACGCATTGAAGTACCGAGTGATGCAACGTCAAACGTAGTAAAAAACCTGATGGACCAGGGTTTATTCGACGATGTAAAGCTTTATGCCGATGCGGTAAAGGGTGATTCGATTTTCTTCAATATTCATGTCGTGGAGCGTCCCCGCCTCACCCGGATTGATATCGAGGGGCTCAGCAAGACGCAAACCGAGGATGTACGCAAAAAGCTCAACGAAAACACCGGTAAGATCGTCAACCAGAACCTGATGAATACTACGCGGAATACCATTACGCGCTACTTGAGTGAAAAGGGGTACCTGTATCCCGAAATCACCATGGCACCCGTAAAAGACTCCGCCCAGGTAAACAACCAGATTTTGGTGGTCAATGTAGACCGAAACCGCAAGGTGCGGGCCCATCGCATCAATTTCACCGGCAACGAAACATTTTCCCAGCGTCAGCTCCGTAAGTTCTTCAAAGGCGTCCGGCAGCGTACGTGGTGGCGGGTTACCGGGCCGGGCAAATTCAAAGAAGAAAAATACAAGGAAGCCAAAGAAAAGCTCATCGCCAAACTGCATGATCAGGGATACCGCGATGCGGAAATCCTCAGGGATACCTTCTACAAATACAACAACCGGAATGTCATCGTGGATATCGATCTGTATGAAGGGCCAAAATATTACATCGGTAACATTGCCTGGCAGGGCAACGCCAAGTATTCGGATTCCATCCTGAATGTTATTCTGGGCATTAAAAAAGGCGAAGTGTTCAGCGAGGAAAAGCTGACCACCAAGCTGATGGGCCCAACCCGAAACAGCGATGATATCTCGTCGCTATACCTCAATGACGGCTACCTCACCTTTACGGTAGATCCTGTCCAAACCCGGATCTACAACGACACCATCGATATGGACCTGCGCATCTACGAAGGTGCTCAGTTTACAATCAACAACATTATCCTGAAAGGCAACGATGTGACCAACGACCGCGTATTGTTGCGTGAAATACACACCAAGCCGGGCCAGAAATTCTCCAAGGAGCTGCTGATGCGCAGTACACGCCAAATTGCCCAACTGGGTAACTTTGACGAACAGAAAACCAATCCGGTTCCCACCAACCTCAACCATTCGGACGGGACCGTGGATATCGAATATAACGTGGTCGAAAAACCTGCCGACCAGGTGGAGCTCTCCGGTGGCTTCGGCGCAGGCCAGGTCATCGGTACATTGGGGCTTTCCTTCAACAACTTCTCTACCCGCAATATTTTTGATAGAACAGCGTGGAAGCCCCTGCCCAGAGGTGACGGGCAGAAATTGAGTATCCGCGGGCAAACCAGTGGCAAGCGCTACCAATCCTATAGCTTCTCCTTTTCGGAACCCTGGCTGGGCGGTAAGAAGCCGATATACTTCGGCGTCAGCGCATTTACGTCGTCTTCGTCGTTTGGTGGTTTTGATTACTGGAGTGGCCGTCAAATCGCCGCCGACGAGGATCTGAACCGGATCTGGATGAACGGGGTGACCGTAAGCTTGGGCAAGCGGCTGCAATGGCCCGACAACTATTTCCAGTTGAACTATTCGTTGGGCTTCCAGCAGTATAAATTACAGAACTATCCGGGGTTCCTATTTGAAAACGGAACATCCTACAACATCAACCTCACGCAGGAAATCAGCCGTAACTCGGTGGATGCGCCGATATACCCTACTTCGGGCTCACACATCAAGTTCACCGTACAGGTGACGCCGCCGTATTCCAGTTTCAACAACATCAACTACCCCACCGCGCCAAATGATGAACGGTACAAGTGGACGGAATACCACAAGTGGAAATTCGATTCCCAATGGTATACCCGGATTGCCGGTAAACTGGTACTTAAAGCACAAGCGCAATTCGGCTTCCTGGGTTCATACAATAGCGTCACCGGCCAATCTGCTTTCGAGCGGTTCAAACTCGGTGGCGATGGGATGATGGGCTTCGACTTCCTGCAAGGGTCTGAGATTATCGCCATGCGGGGCTATGCCAACGGCATGGTGATACCCGATGGTGCCGATGTCAATATTGCGCGCAATTCGGGTAGTCCCATTTACAATAAATACCAATTGGAACTGCGCCATCCGGTGATGCTGAATGACCAGGCCACCGTATTCGTACTGGCTTTTGCCGAAGGCGGTAATACGTGGAATAATTTCCGGGATTTCAATCCGTTCAAGGTACGCCGTTCGGTGGGTGTGGGTGCACGTATATTCCTCCCTATCTTCGGATTGCTCGGCATCGACTATGGTCACGCGTTCGACCCGATACCGGGTGTGCCCTCCAGCACCTGGCGGCAAAATTTTACGTTTAGCATCATGCAGCAAATGGGCGGGTTCAATTAATATACACGATATTTAAAAAATGGAATTACTTTTGCAGTTGTAGACCAACACGAAGTATAAAAATGATGAGCATGAAAAAAATAATCGGAGTAGTTGTCCTGTCTGTGGTAGCCTCCTCAGCGACTTTTGCCCAACGGTTTGCTTATGTGGATACGGAATATATTCTGAAACATATACCCGAGTACCTCGCTGCTCAAAAGCAATTGGATGCCCTTTCGGTACAATGGCAGGAAGAGGTTGATAGCCGTTTTGCGGATATCGAAAAATTGTATAAGTCGTACCAAGAGGATCAGGTATTGCTTAGTGAAGAAATGCGTAGGAAACGGGAAGACGAGATCGTACTCAAGGAGCAGGAGGCACGGGAATTCCAGCGGCAGAAATTCGGGTTTGAGGGCGATCTTTTCCAAGAACGTGTCAAACTCGTCAAACCGATACAGGACCGTGTGGCCCAAGCGATACAAACCATTGCTACCGACCAAAGTCTGGATATCGTGCTGGATAAGGGCAGCGAAGTTACCTTTCTCTATGCCAATCCAAAATTGGACAAAAGCAATGATATCATCACCAAATTAGGATATAAACCCGATCCTTCACTTGCGGATAAGTAATCCGTTTTGTATCATTGCGCAACTTTTTAAACGTAAATTAAAAATAACCTTATAATCACAATGGAGGGGTGGTAAGATTCTCCTCAACAACAAGTAAAAATCAAAATGGATAGCATGAAAAAATTGTTTAAAGGTGGAGTGGTGGTTGCGGTGCTGTTTTTATCAACCGGACTCGTAAGTGCGCAGCAGAAGATCGGCCATGTCAATTCAACTGACATCATCCAGGCCATGCCCGAATTCAAAACCGCCAATGCGGAATTCGAGAACCTGCAAAAGACCAAAGAAACAGAGCTGCAAGGCATGGCAGGCGAATATCAGAAAAAAATAACAGCTGCTCAGGATCTACAACGGAACCGTAGCGAAGCCAATGCAGATTCGATCGACACCCAGTTACAGGCCCTTAGTACACAGGTACAGGAAATTGAGCGTCGCATAAACGAACAGCAACAAGTTGCCCAGCAGGAATTGCAAAAAAAGCAAGAAGAGTTGTTTGCTCCGATTTTCCAAAAAGCCAACACAGCCGTACAAAGTGTAGCCAAGGAAAAAGGGTATGCATACGTTTTTGATATCGCCAATGCGGGCCTCCCCTATTTCGCGGGTGGTGACGATTTGACGGCCGATGTCAAAACCAAATTGGGAATTGCTAACACGACGCCGGCGGCAGCCCCGACAAACCCCTAATACCGGGTTAACTAAAAAAGCTAAAGCGGAATGTGTGTACATTCCGCTTTTTTTATTGCGCCTTAGCCGATCAATCTTAAAATCCCTCTAAATAATTTATTATGCTTGCATAGTAATTTTAATTCCGTAATTTCGTATTAAACCAAAAAGTAATGGTAAGCCAACTGATTTTCGGGATATTGCTGCTTGCAGCGTTGGCATTGGTTACCCGCAACGCCCGGGTTATCATTCGGAATATCCGGATGGGTCGGGATGAAAAGCGCAACGATCAACCCGCCAAGCGGTTAAAAACCATGTTGCTGGTTGCCTTTGGCCAAAAAAAAATGTTCAAGCGCCCATTTGCAGCGCTATTGCACCTATTCGTGTATTTGGGGTTCTGTATCATCAATATCGAGATGCTCGAAATTGTCATCGATGGTCTTTTCGGCACACACCGCATCTTTGCCGGCGCCGGTGCTTTCTACGCCTTTCTCATCGGAGCTTTTGAATGGCTTGCCTTCAGTGTGTTGGCAGGATGCGTGATTTTCCTTGCCCGGCGTAATATTGCCCGGGTAAGGCGCTTCTTTGGCAAGGAGATGACCCCGTGGCCGCGAACCGATGCAAACTTGATTCTCGTCGCCGAAATCCTGTTGATGGTGGCTTTTCTCACGATGAATGCGGCTGATTACAAACTCCAGTCGCTGGGTGCCCCCCATTATACACCGGGGGGCTCGTTTCCAATAAGCTCTTGGTTACTTCCCTTGCTTCCCGATGGCGCTATGGCGCTCATCAGCATCGAGCGCTTCTGCTGGTGGTTCCACATCGTTGGCGTATTGCTGTTTCTCAACTACCTCCCCTATTCCAAGCATTTGCACATCCTATTGGCATTTCCGAACACCTATTTTTCAAATCTGAAACCACAGGGACGGTTCACGAATATGGGTAAGGTAACCAACGAAGTGAAGGCCATGCTTGACCCGTCCTACACCCCTGAGCCATCAGATGCGTCGGCCCACTTCGGCGCGAAGGATGTCCAGGACCTGACCTGGAAAAACCTATTGGAGGCCTATACATGCACCGAATGCGGAAGATGCACGGCCGTCTGTCCGGCAAATATCACGGGAAAACTCCTGTCACCGCGCAAAATCATGATGGACACGCGCGACCGCATGGTGGAAGTGGGCGAAAATGCACGCAAAAACAATGGCTTCCAAGATGATGGAAAGGCGCTACTCGGTGATTACATCACACGAGAGGAACTTTGGGCCTGCACGACCTGCAATGCCTGTGTGGAAGCCTGTCCGGTAAACATCAATCCACTGGAAATCATCGTCGAAATGAGGCGATACCTCGTCATGGAGGAATCCGGGGCACCATCGAGCCTGAACGCCATGTTTGGCAATGTGGAAAACAACGGCGCCCCGTGGAAATATGCGCAGGCGGACCGAGCGAATTGGCGCGAAGGATAATTTGAAGATACTAACTACTATGTACTAGTTACTAATGACTGAGTTAACGATACCGACGATGGCCGAGATGGTGGCTAAGGGCGAAGCGCCTGATATCCTGTTTTGGGTAGGCTGCGCGGGTAGTTTTGATGAACGCGCCCAGCGCATCACGCGTGATATCTGTAAGATATTGCAGCATGTAGGCATGAAATACGCCATCTTGGGTACGGAAGAAAGCTGTACGGGCGACCCGGCAAAGCGTGCAGGCAACGAGTTTCTCTTCCAGATGCAAGCCATGGCAAACATCCAGGTGCTTGACGGTTATGAAATAAAAAGCATCGTTACGGCTTGTCCGCACTGTTTCAATACGCTCAAAAACGAATACCCGGCGCTCGGCGGTCACTATACGGTTATCCACCATACGCAATTGATCCAGCAATTAATCGACGAGGGTAAACTGAAAGCCGAGGGCGGCGAGTCGTTCAAAGGGCGACGCATCACTTACCATGACCCCTGCTACCTTGGACGGGGAAACGGGATTTACGAAGCACCGCGCAAAGCGCTTGAAAGCCTCGATGCCCAATTGGTGGAGATGAAGCGCTGCCGGAGCAACGGACTGTGCTGCGGGGCGGGTGGCGCCCAGCTGTTTAAGGAACCCGAGAACGGCGACAAGGACATCCATGTGGAACGCATTGAAGAGGCGTTGGAGACGCAACCCGAAATCGTGGCCGCTGCCTGCCCATTCTGCATGACCATGCTGCGCGACGGCGTCAAGGCCAAAGAGAAAGAACAGGAAGTACAGGTGCTGGATATCGCTGAGATTACCGCACGTGCCAATGGATTGTGATCCGGCACTTATTTCATCAATGCAATAACCAATACATCACATATACGGTAGCCATAGCGGTTGTACCGATGATCAGCGTACCCATTGTCTGTAATCTGTAACCGGTTTTCACATCCATATTGCTCATCTGGGTAAATACCCAGAAGAAACTGTCGTTCACATGCGATACAACCATCGAACCGGCGCCCACAGCAACGACAACAATCGCCTTATCCAACTCACTCACAAAGCCCAAGGACTCCATCAATGGCGCAATTACGGACGCCGTGGTAATCAATGCCACGGTGGATGAGCCCTGGGCGCTTTTCAACGCAGCCGCCAAAAGAAAGGGCAACAGAAGCCCGAGATTGGATGACGTCAGGGCATCGCCCAATGTGCCTGCCACGCCCGAGTTCTGCAGCACGGCGCCGAATATCCCACCAGCACCGGTCACCAGTATGATGGTAGCCGAATCGACTAAGGCCGTGTTTACCCATCCATCCGTGGAAAGCATGCTTTTTTCCAGCTTTTTAGGAAGCAGCAAACACAGTGCAAACCCTACCAATAACGCAATAACAGGCTCACCGAAGAATGTGAGAAATGGATTATCGGACAACGATTTCCCGATGATCAGGAAAATCGGAATCAGTATGGGTAGGGAGGAAACAAGCAGTCCAGGGGTACGACCAGCTGTTCCTTCCGGCTCTCCAGCCGATTCACCCGGGTCAACATAAATTTTCACGGCCATTTTATGAGCGAATAGCAATCCGGCAGCCAATGCCACTCCCGCGGCAATCATGCCCAGGCCCATGACGATCCCCAAGTCGGCGTTGAGGATACCCGCTGCAGCTACCGGACCCGGTGTCGGTGGTACCAGTGCATGTGTACACGTTAGCCCCAAACCCAAGGCAACCGCGGTGCCGGCCAGTGACAATCCCGCTTTTTTGGTCAGCCGCTTATTCAATGCCGACAACAACACAAAGCCACTATCGGCAAAAACCGGGATGGAAATGATGTAACCAATGATCCCCATGGCTGTGATCACCCGCTGCTTCCCGATCAGGCTCAGCATCTTTTGGGCCAATACCAACGCACCGCCGGTTTTCTCCAGAAACACACCGATCATTACACCGAGGATGATCACCAGTCCAATCTTTCCAATGGTACCGCCAAATCCATTCTGTATGGAGCTGATCACGGCATCTGCATCCATGCCACTGGCAAGGCCGAGCACAATGCTGACCAGCAACAATGCCAGAAAGGGATGTAATTTTAGTTTGGTGATCAGCAGCACAATGGCTGCGATGCTTAACAATACGGTAATGATGGCCATAAATACAGTTATATCAGTTGTCGTAACTAGGGAAATCTTCCGACATAGCTACGCGGCTAAAGTTAGTAAAAACAAGCAACTATCAAAATCGGACACGACTGCCGGGCGATTAGCGCGATGAACTCTCCCTGATCAGCAGGCTAGGCGCTAGCACAATTTTCTCGGGTTTGTGCTTGTAGTAGTCGCCTCTTTCCAGCAGCCGAAGAAACAACCGTGCTATTTCCTCTCCCATTTGTACGGTACACTGATCTACCGTAGAGACGGTGGGGCTTACCAAACTGGTAAATGCTTCGTTGGCAAATCCTACAACGCCGACTTCCGTCGGGATGTCCTTTCCGGCGGCTTTCAACTCCTGCACCACCCCCATGGCTGTAAAATCCTCCAAGGTGAATATCGCATCGAAGTCGATGCCGTTGGCCAATAAATTCCGTACACACTGACGGCCGAATTCCGGTGAAAAATCTCCTTTGATGATGAGGCGTTCGTCGATGGGAAGCCCATACTGTTTCAGCGCATCGAGGTAGCCCCGCAGGCGCTCATTGAAGATATTGATATTCCGGTACTGATTGATGTGCACGATCCGGCGGTATCCGGATTGGATAAGGTGCTCAGTGGCCATGAAACCGCCACGGTAATCGTCGATCGTTACCGACGGCACGTCGAGGCCCTGAGGTACACGGTCGAAAAATGCCAAGGGTATATTTCGGTCCTTAATTTCACCGTAACCACCATCGCCCTCGGTCTCCAGGGAAATGGAAGCAATGATACCGTCTACCCGCGAACGGAGAAACGTATCGATTCCACGGTTCTCCTGCTTAATGGACTCCTGCGATTGATACAATAATATCGTATAGCCGTTTTCATTCATTACCCCTTCGATGCCATGCACGACGGAGCTGAAGAAAGTGACGTCGAGCCGGGGCACCAACACGCCGATGATTTTTGTCTTGCCTGAACGCAAAGAAGAAGCCACCTTGTTGGCCCGGTAGCCGAGTCGGTCGGCCGTCTCCCGCACAGCCTGCTTAGTGGTTGTACTGATAGCCGGATGATCGTTGAGCGCGCGTGCTACCGTGGAAAACGTGATGTTAAGTTCCTTCGCAATATCTAAAATGGTAATCTTCTTCAAGCCGATGTCAATTAATGTATACGCTGTTCAAGCACTTGCCTGATCATGGGGTTTCAACAAAAGTAAAGATAGATTTTGGAATACAAAATGTAATATATACCTTTATGCCAACGTTAGCATTATAAAATCTGTATTAGCCCACCATGTTACTATTAGGCATCGATATCGGTACATCATCTATCAAAGTTTCGGTGGTTGACGCCGACACACAGGCATGTGTTGCCTCGGTCCGTTATCCCGACGACCACGAAAACAACATTCTCTCTGTTATTCCGACGTGGGCTGAACAGGCCCCGGATATGTGGTGGGAGCAGGTTGTATTGGCCATCCGGCAACTTACCGCTGATGCCTCATTCAAAACACAAGATATCGGCGCTATCGGAATTGCCTATCAGATGCACGGGCTGGTGGTTGTCGACAAAGACGGCAACGCACTCCGCAATTCCATCATCTGGTGCGACAGCCGCGCGGTAGACATCGGTGAAGCGGCATTCACACAGATCGGCAAGGAATACGCCTTGGAACACCTGCTCAATTCACCCGGTAATTTTACGGCGTCCAAATGGGCTTGGGTAAAAGCAAATGAGCCGGACACCTACGCAGCGGCGCATCACATCATGCTCCCGGGCGATTACATTGCCCTCAAGCTGACCGGCACAGCCACCACCAGCATATCAGCCCTTTCCGAAGGTGTGTTTTGGGATTTCAAAACCAACGGCATTTCCAAAGACGTGATCAATTATTTTGGTTTCGATGAAGCGATATTCCCGGAAATCCGGCCATTGTTTGGCGAACACGGGACGCTGCGGAAGGACGTGGCTGTACAACTCGGACTCAGACCGGGCATCCCGATAAGCTACAAAGCCGGCGACCAGCCCAACAACGCACTTTCTCTCAATGTATTGCAACCCGGGGAAGTTGCCGCGACGGCAGGCACTTCGGGCGTGATTTATGCCGTGAGCGACCAATTGATTTACGATCAGGCATCCCGGGTAAACACGTTTGCTCACGTCAACTACACACCGGAAGAGCCGCGTACCGGTGTACTATTATGCATAAACGGAACGGGGATACTCAACCGGTGGGTGAAAGATCATTTCGGGCATGGCATCGCCTATCCACAGATGAATGCCCTCGGCAAGGCGGTAAGCCCGGGCAGCAATGGCCTCAAGATCCTTCCTTTCGGCAATGGGGCTGAGCGCATCCTCCATAACAAAATCCTCGGCGCACGGTTTATCGACCTGGATTTCAATGCCCATGGGCGTTCACATGTTTTCCGGGCTTCACAGGAAGGCATTGCCTTTTCATTCCGCTACGGGCTCGATATCATTCGGGAAAACGGAATGAGTCCCGCCATTATCCGTGCGGGTCAGGCTAATATGTTCCTTAGTGAGTTGTTTACGGAAATTTTCGTAGACGTGACCGGCGTGCCCGTGGAACTACATGAAAATGATGGTAGCGTGGGCGCTGCATTGGGAGCAGGTATCGGTGCAGGTATTTTCGCTTCCGCCAGCGAAGCCTTCAGTCGGCAGAAAGCGTTAACGATCGTCGAACCGCAGGGTACCGACCATTATGAAGCACTATACCAAGAGTGGAAACAACTCCTCGAAGACCAGTTGGCCAAGGAATTGGATACTACTGGGCGGGAAAATAACGAATAAGAACAAGCGAATAAACATATTAATAAAAAAAACAACATGTCAAACGTAGTAATCGGCGAAAAAGAATACTTTAAAGGTATCGGTAAGATCGGATACGAAGGACCGGAATCAGATAATCCATTGGCATATCGCTGGTACGATGCTGGTAAAACCATCGCAGGCAAGACCATGGAAGAACACCTCCGGTTCGCTGTGGCTTACTGGCATTCGTTCAATGGCAATGGCGGTGACCCATTCGGCGGTCCGACGTTGTTCTTCCCATGGGATGAACACCAGGATGTCATCCAGCGGGCAAAGGATAAAATGGATGCGGCATTCGAATTTTTCACAAAAATCGGCATGCCTTATTATTGCTTCCATGATGTGGACGTGGTGGATTATGGTGATGACGTCGCTGAAAATGAAAAGCGGCTCCAGACCTTGGTCGAATACGCGAAGGAGAAACAAGCTGCCAGCGGTGTCAAATTACTGTGGGGCACAGCCAATCTCTTCTCCCACAAACGCTACATGAACGGCGCGGCGACCAACCCGGATTTCGCGGTTACGGCCCATGCGGGTGCGCAGATCAAGGCTGCTTTGGATGCGACTATTGCACTCGGTGGCGAAAACTATGTATTCTGGGGTGGACGTGAGGGGTATATGACCTTACTCAACACGGATATGAAGCGTGAGCAGGAACACCTGGCACAGATGCTACATATCGCCCGGGATTATGCACGTAGTCAGGGGTTCAACGGTACATTTTTCATTGAACCTAAACCCTGTGAACCCACCAAGCATCAATATGACTACGATGCGGCAACGGTGATCAGCTTCTTGCGCCAATACGATCTGCTGGATGATTTCAAACTCAACCTCGAAGTGAACCACGCTACGCTTGCCGGACACACTTTCCAACACGAATTGCAGGTTGCGGCCGACACTGGTTTGTTGGGTTCCATGGATGCCAACCGTGGCGATTACCAAAACGGTTGGGATACGGACCAGTTCCCCAACAACATCAACGAGCTTACCGAATGCATGTTAATCATCCTTGAGGCGGGCGGATTTGCCGGCGGTGGCATCAACTTCGATGCCAAGGTACGCCGCAATTCCACGGATCGTGCAGACTTGTTCTATGCACACATCGGTGGTGCCGACACCTTTGCGCGTGCACTTATCGTTGCTGATAACATCCTGAAAAAATCCGATTATCGGAAGCTCCGGGCAGAACGCTATGCTTCGTTCGATGCCGGAAAAGGAAAAGATTTCGAGAATGGCAAATTGGGCCTTTCCGACCTACGCGACATCGCGGCGGCATCCGGAGAGCCTGCAACGACCAGCGGCAAGCAAGAGTTATTCGAGAATATCGTCAACCGGTATATTTAATGGCTTTGTGATGAATGGTTAATTGTCAATACCTAAAAATGGCATTGGCAATTAACCATTTTCAATTATAAATCCCTGCGTTCAAACCCGAATACCTGTTCACGTTCGTCTTTCACACCCATCAGTTTATTGCGGATGACCTGCGCGGCAATCATGCTGAAGGTAATGCCATTCCCGCCATAACCCAACGCAAAAAACATACGTTTCCTGCCCGGCCAGTGGCCAATGAAAGGCAAGCCGTCTTTCGTGGAGCTGAACGTGCCACACCAGGCCATATCTGTAGTGAATTGGATTTTCGGATAAATAGCATTGAATTGTTTCTCAAGCCTTTTTATTTTCCAACGCAGTAGCCGATCCCGCCGTTCGGGATTCCGGAACGGCACATCCTCGCCCCCAATCATCATCCGGTTGTCGGGTGTGGTGCGCATGTAGAAATAAGGCTTTGCTGTTTCCCAAATCAAGCTGCGTTCCGGCCACAGCTGAGCAGGATCTACCGGTTGTGATATCAACGCATATGTAGACGTCAGATCCATTACCTGTTCGGGCAGAAATTTCCCCGCTTCAAAACCGGCTGCGATGACCATATACTTACAGCGAACCCTCCGCCCCGCATCGGTCAACAGTTCGTATCCACCTCTTGTTTGCTGATAATCCATAACATCCGTATGCGAAAAAAGCGAGAGGCCACCATTCGCCAGGTGATGTTTGAGAAGTCCGGTAGCTGCTTTATAACAGTCCATCTGTGCTGCCTCGTTATTCTTCAATGCACCGTAACCATTGATCCGATGCGTTGCAAACAACGCGTCGTTGTTTAGGAAATCTACAGGAAGCCGATGCTTCTTCCGGATTTCATACTCCCGTTCGAGGAGGCGGAGCCCTCGTCTATTGCTGGCTAGAAAAATACTGGGCACGCGTTTGAAATCGGGACGTACCCGTGTGGCGTCGAATACCTTCTCCATATCGGAAATGGACTGCAGGCTGGCGTGGTAGGCGGCGACCGCTATGCGCTCACCCACATCATCGATCATTTCGCACAAGGGTACATCGATTTCGTATTGCAGCTGCGAGGTGCTTGCGGCGGTACTACCCGTTGCAATAGTCCGTTTATCAAATACGGCACAGGGAATACCCGCCGCGCACAGTTCATGTGCCACCAACGCACCCGTGATACCCGAGCCGATAATAGCCACATCGACTGCATAATCATCCCGGAGCGGGTTGAAATAGTCATACAGCTTGTTTTTCACTATCCAATAAGCAAGGCCGGAATGCAGGTCCATATGTTGTATTTACCAATTAAACAGGAAACGGGTTGGATTGTTTGTGTATTTTATCCGCTGGTGGCATTCATTGTCCTCTTTGTATCGTATATTTATCGACACAAACTACTAAAAGCAAAACGAGATGTCATTTCAGAGTTACCTCAAGTCCATCAAAGAAAAAACGGGTAAGGATCCGATAGACTTCCGGCAATTGGCGGCTGAAAAAGACCTTACTGAAAACGGGATACTGAAGGTCGGAATAAAAGCCGGGCAAGTCGTAGATTGGCTGAAAACCGACTTTTCGCTTGGCCACGGACACGCCATGGCAATCTATGCGTTATTAAAAGGGATAAAAAATGAAGATAGTGAATGAATAATCTATAAGCGTGGACCAACAGACGCTTATCGATCGGTTGCCCATTGTGGCCAAAATTAAGGTACCGGCTTTGATTAGCCTGGGCGAGGATGACACGATCTCCGCAACGCTGCTGCATGACGTGTGTTTTTACGAAAAGAATGATTCCATCGCGTTTTATGCCGCTTACGTATTGGAGCATATCGCTTCCCGTTATCCTGAGCGATTCATGCCTGTTTTCGATACGTTCATTTCCCGTTTGCCTGAGCAGAAAAACGCCAGTTGCCAACGCCACTTCACGAAGATACTGATGGTGATAGCCCATCCCAAGGCTCCAGAATTATACCAGGAAGCATATTCGCAGATTGAACGCGAGCTATTAGTGGAGACCGTTTTTGGGTGGCTCATCGCCCCGCGTACGACCGTAGCCGTACAGGCCAACTGCATGGATATCCTCCTGTACATGAGCCGGGAGTTTGGATGGATACGAGAAGAATTGAAGCATCAGATTGAATTCCTCATGCGCGATGGCTCGGCTGCCTTGCAAAGCCGCGGCAAGAACGTGCTGGAAAAACTGAACCGGTTAAAACCTGAGGTTGACCCCGAGGGATAGCAGGGCAAAAACATCTTTACTTTCGTTGCCCGGATAAGCACCGCTATAGCCATCCAGTTCATCGTCGAGCGAAAAGTTGAGTTGACCGTTGACCACCAAATTCCAGATGTAAGAGTCCAAGAGATCCGGTTTGAGGTTATGGAGGGGAACTTCAAATCCGAAATCGGTACTCACAATATAGCTGAGTCCGTAGTTATCGCCTTGATGAGTGGGCAATATGCCGTTTACCATAATTTCCTGGCCATTGTTATCGGTAGAAGGAAATTGCCCAGTAACCCGACGTTTATCCCACTGCAAACTATACAATGCACCCATACCGGCACCTACATACACACTATTGAGCGTACGCTTACCGAACGACTGCCGGTATTCGATCCGCCGCAGGTGGTCGTCCTGTAGGTATTTGATCGGCTGGAAACGGACACCGAGCGTAGCTGAATGGTATAAGTTCGTGGTCTTTCTCCTGACGTTATTTATAGCAGTCTGATCTTCTCCCCTCAACAGTCCTTCCTGTAACTCCAAACCGATGCTCAGCCCATGGGTGAGAAAATAATTGCCCCTGAGGTATACCCCACCGCCGATTTGTTGTTTATCCAAATCACCATATAACAACGCTGGACCCAATCCAGCGGTTACCGAATACCGGAAATATGGGATGGGCGACTCGTTGCCAAATTGGGAATAACCGAGATACGGAAAGGCGACAATACATACAAAGGCAAACAACGAGCTTCTTTTCATAATCCCATCCCCTCAATACTTATACCATTTTGCATAAAAATATCAAAAAAGTGTATTGCCTTTCGGGTTATTTAGCTTTCCCAAATGTTTGTAGGCTAATTCGGTACACTCCCTGCCGCGGGACGTACGCATTAGATACCCTTCCTGGATGAGAAACGGCTCATACACTTCCTCGATGGTTCCTTCATCCTCGCCTACCGCCGTAGCGATGGTTTTCACGCCTACCGGCCCGCCCTTGAACTTATCAATGATGGTCAGTAAAATGCGGTTATCCATTTCATCGAGGCCGTGTTCATCCACATTGAGTGCATGCAGCGCATACTGGGCAATGGGGGTATCGATTTTGCCATCTCCTTTTATCTGTGCAAAATCACGTGTTCGCCGAAGCAAGGCATTCGCTATCCGCGGGGTTCCACGGCTCCTTCGGGCAATTTCGTAGGCCCCTTCTTCGGTGATGGGTGTCCGAAGGATACTGGCCGATCGCAGCACGATGGTGGTAAGCAGCTTGGCATCGTAATATTCCAACCGTGCATTGATACCGAACCTTGCGCGAAGCGGTGCAGTAAGCAATCCCGAACGGGTGGTCGCTCCAACGAGCGTGAATGGATTCAGGGTAATCTGTACCGAGCGTGCGTTTGGCCCGGTTTCGAGCATAATATCGATGCGGAAATCCTCCATGGCCGAATAAAGGTATTCCTCTACCAATGGGCTAAGCCGGTGTATCTCATCGATAAAGAGCACGTCACCCTCATCCAGGTTGGTCAATAGGCCGGCCAAATCACCCGGTTTGTCTAATACAGGCCCCGACGTAATTTTGATACCCACTCCCATTTCATTGGCAATGATATGCGAAAGGGTCGTTTTGCCCAGCCCCGGCGGACCATGCAGCAATACATGATCCAACGCCTCGCCCCGCATCTTGGCAGCTTGCACGAATATACTGAGGTTATCCAATATCTTCTGCTGACCCGTGAAATCTTCAAAAGCTTGCGGGCGCAGCACCTTTTCCAGCTCACGCTCCGTGTTTGATAACCTTTCGAGATTGGGGTCCAAATGTTCGTTCATTTTTATTTATACTTCCTAAACCAACTATTCACCTTCATCTGGATGACACCGAAAAAGGCTTCCTGGAATATACGCGTGCTCATTTTCGAAACTCCCTCGGTACGGTCCGTGAAGATGATCGGTATTTCCACCACGTTAAATCCGTATTTGATGGCCGTGAATTTCATTTCAATCTGAAAGGCATAGCCGACAAAACGTATTTGCTCAAGCGGTATGGTTTCCAACACTTCGCGTCGATAACAGACAAAACCGGCCGTAGCGTCACGAATGGGTATTCCCGTAATCAAGCGCACATAGCCCGAAGCGAAATAAGACATCAACACCCTGCTCATGGGCCAATTCACGACATTTACACCTTTGATATATCGGGACCCAATGGCCATATCGGCCCCGGCCATGCATGCCTCGCGGAGCCGCACCAGGTCGTCGGGGTTGTGCGAGAAATCGGCATCCATTTCAAATACATATCGATAAGAGCGGGTAATACACCAACGGAACCCATGGATATAAGCGGTTCCCAATCCTGACTTGCCCGTTCGTTCCTCTAAAAAAAGCCGTCCGCCAAATTCCGATTGCAGCCGCCTTACGATCGCCCCGGTACCATCGGGTGAGCCGTCATCCACCACCAGTACATGAAAGCTTTCCGGCAGCGAAAACACTTTACGGATAATTTTTTCGATGTTTTCCTTCTCATTGTAAGTAGGGATGATGACGATGCTATCTGACACTACCGATTGAAATTTATAACGTAAAGGTAAGGATTATCAACAAAAAAGAGGAATACAAAAATACCGTTACGGCATCGATTTACCGTAACGGCAGGTATGGCGTGTCTTTCCGGACACTAATGGATACCGTGCATCATCCGCTTCAGCAACGGTGAGCACACAATCAAAATCAGTCCGGCTATGGCGGGTATCACCGCAAAAATCAGGAAAAATGTCGAGATCGAATAAGCCGCGCTGATTTTGTCGATCAAGCTGCCCGACATTCCCGCAAGAAAATTCGCGACCGCACTGCAGGCAAACCAGATCCCGAAAATCAGCCCCACGAATTTCTTCGGAGAAAGTTTGCTCATGTATGAAAGCCCTACCGGAGATACGCACAACTCGCCCGATGTGTGGAAGAAATACGCCAGTACCAGCCAGATCATACTTACCTGTGCCGTGGCGGCCCCTTGCGGAATATCTTTGCTACCGTAACCCAATACGGCAAAACCGACGCCCAGCAGAATCAGCCCAAGTGCAAATTTCACCGGCCCCGAAGGATTGAACACCTTTTCCCACATTTTACTGAATAGCGTTGCCAGGGTGATGATGAAGAACGAATTCAGTATCTGAAACCAAGAAGCAGCCACCTCTGTTTCCAATGCATAAAACTCGCGATAAATCTTCCAGATGCCGAGGCACCAAATCACCACGAAACTCAACGCTGTAAATAGGATGGAAATCGGGTATTTCGAAAATATCTTTTTGGCAAGTGACCACAGTACCCATGAGACGATGAGCAAGGGAAATACGGTAAGTATGGCATCCACCCATTTAAAGGTAAGCGCCGCATTACCCGCCAACATCCGCTCGGTGTAATCCAATGCAAAAATACTCATCGATCCGCCAGCCTGTTCAAAAGCCATCCAAAAAAAGATGCTCGACAATGAAAGGACAATGATAACGATCAGCCGGTCGGTGACCACGCGCTTGGATGGGGGTTCGATGCCCTCTTCTTCCGCCTCGGCTGCTTCCGCACCATCCGCTACCGCAACTCCGCGCTCACGGGTTTCTTTGGGCGACTCGCCCAATACGCCAAAAATACGCTGAGCATAATAAAACTGGAGCATACCAAAAAACATGAATATACCGGCTAGGCCAAAGCCCCAGTGCCAACCTACTTTTTCACCGATATATCCGCAGAGCAACATACCCAAGAAGGCACCAGCGTTGATACCCATATAGAAAATGGTGTATGCTGAATCTTTCTTCTTGCTGTTATCCGGATAAAGCTGGCCAACAATGGATGAAATATTCGGCTTGAAAAGCCCGTTACCCAATATCATCAGTACCAACCCGATGTAGAAAAATGACGAGCCGGCACCTTCCAAAGCCATCGAGGCATGGCCCAGCGTCATGATCAGCGCGCCGAGTACCACAGCTTTTCGGTAGCCTGTCAACCGATCGGCGATGAATCCACCGATCAAGGGGGTTAGGTATACCAATCCGGTATACCAACCGTACAATTTCATGGCATCTTCGCGCGTCCATTCCCAGCCTCCGTTTGCGAGCTCAGACACCAAAAACAGGGTAAGAAGCGCCCGCATGCCATAATAGCTGAACCGTTCCCACATCTCTGTGAAAAACAGGACGAATAGTCCGACGGGGTGGTCGAATACCGTCTTCGTATCGACGCCGTTCTTAACCAGGTGTTTTGTTAGTTGTTCATCATGATTGTGCTGCATATCTTGATATTAGGTATTAAAAATTGGGTTCATTCATGTGCCCATGTTGCAAATAAAACAAACTTTTTGGGATTTTCCCGCCGCATTGGGCAAATTTATTCGTCTACAAAACCGGTATTCATTGTATGGAAAGACCGCTTTTGGGATGGTTTAGCGGCTTTTTGGGATCATTATACCGATCATCATTTAGGTTGGGCGGATTCATCATTGGCACATCCGAAACGAGCACCAGCCTACCGTTTTCCAATTGCCAGGCATCGTATGTCATATCTGGCCCGTATTGTTCGTATTGCCCCTCGTACTTGGTATCCGCTGGTGCTAAATGATCCACCACGATACGGTTTTCCATGCTGTCATAGTCCATATACATACGGGCATTCCTGTCATATCGATAAATAACGCGGGCATGAGCAGGGTGATCGGCCGACTCAAAGACAGCTTTGCCCAATTGTGCACCTGTGTTCGTGAGCCGGAGGACTTCAATAACCTTCTGCGTTACTTGCGGCGTATGCCCCTTCCAGCCAAGCAGGATATAGTCACCGTTGAATGGGATAAGGCGGTAATACTGCGCTCCGTACCAATTATCCGTGGTGGTTATGGCCGTCTCTGGGGATTCGATTTGATAGGTCTTATCCAGTAGCGGGTAAAGCTTGAGGCTACCATCCGGTGTATTCAATTGGATGGTTCCATAGTAAAGGTATGACCCGTCGTTCAACTGGATATGCCAGGAAAAGATCCGGAAGCGGTCGTCCGGTGCACGGAGTATGGAGACCATCCCGAGCGAATCAAACGGAAAAGCAAATGAATTGGGTGTTTTCAATGCAGCCACCAAGGTCTTGACGAACGTAAAGTTGGCCGCCAGCCGTTCGGGTTCGCTTGGCTCGTTATACATGATATAGCCAAGTTTGGTGAGGCTATCCTGCAGTACTTGAATGTCACGTCGCGGGTTGGATTGACCATTGGACTCCGCGATACCGGCAACTAACCCCGCCATCAATAGCAAAAAAAACCGCATCCGTATGTCAACTATAAATCCCAATCCTAAATTCTTTCAACCACCAAGGCACTGGCGCCGCCGCCGCCATTACAAATCCCGGCCACGCCGATACGGCAATTGTTTTGGGCCAATACCGACAACAGGGTTACCACGATACGTGCACCCGAAGCACCCAGCGGATGTCCCAGCGACACAGCTCCGCCATTGATATTGACCCGATCCGGTGATAAGCCGAGTTCGCGATTATTAGCGATGGAAACCACGGAAAAAGCTTCGTTGATTTCATAGCAGTCTACCTCCGCTGGCTGGATGCCCGCCCGCTGCAAAGCACGGGGAATGGCCTTTGCCGGGGCCGTGGTAAACCATTCGGGTGCCTGCTGTGCATCCGCGTAACCGCGAATGCGGGCTATGGGTTGCAGCCCCAACTCCCGGAGCTTTGTACCGCTAACCAGTACCAATGCTGCAGCCCCGTCGTTAAGCGTGGAGGCATTGGCAGCAGTTACGGTGCCCTCCTTTTTGAATACGGGTTTTAACTCCGGAATCTTATCGAATTTTACGGCATGAATTTCTTCGTCTTCGCTGACTACAGTTACTTCCCCTCTCCTACCCGGCACCGCTACCGGCACGATTTCCTGCTTGAACTTACCTGCTTGCTGCGCGGCCTGCGACCGTTTGTATGACTCCACGGCATAGGCATCCTGATCCTCGCGGCTGATCTGGCACTCCGCAGCACAAAGTTCAGCCGCCGAACCCATGTGGAAATCGTTGTACACATCCCAAAGCCCGTCTTTCACCAAGCCGTCCGTTACCTGCCCATGGCCCAACCGATAACCGGTCCGCGCCTTATCCAGGTAATAGGGCACATTGCTCATGCTTTCCATTCCACCAGCTACCACGATATCATTGGCCCCGAGTGCAATGCCCTGCGCCGCCAGCATGATTGCCTTGGCACCGGAAGCGCACACCTTATTCACGGTGGTAGCCGGAACATCGGGCAATCCGGCAAATTTAGCTGCCTGCGTAGCCGGTGCTTGCCCGACGTTGGCCGACAACACGTTCCCAAAAAACACTTCCTCTATGGCATCGGGCGGAAGCCCCGCCCGGCGCACCGCTTCTTGAATGGCGACGCCTCCCAATTGGGTGGCGGATAATGCCGATACCCCCCCACCAAAACTACCAATGGGCGTACGCACCGCAGAAACCAGATAAACTTCTTGCATAATAACAATGGATTACCGTGCCAAGGTACGAAATTCACGCAACACCCAACGTGCGTTTTGAACACATACTTCATCAACGTATCAGTTAAAAATAACTTACAAAAAATGTTAGATTAATCTAAATTTTGTATTTTTGTATTCGATATGACCAAAGTAATCGGCTACTTTTACGCATTATGCTGTACCATATGCGCCCTGATATCTTGCCAACCCGCACCAGCTGGTGGTTCAGCGGCAGCAGGCAAGCTCCATATCTTGGCTACGACAGGCATGGTTGCCGATATGGTACAGCACATTACGGGCGACTCGGCCGTTGTGGTAGCCTTGATGCAACCCGGTGTTGACCCCCATCTCTACAAAGCGAGCCAAGGCGATCTCCGGAAAATACTGGATGCCGACTACCTGTTTTACAATGGATTACACCTGGAAGGGAAACTCGCAACCATCTTGGACAAACAAAAACGCGTAAAGCCGGTAGTCGCTGTAGGCGACGGCCTTAATAACCTGATTAAGGTGAATGAGACAACCTACGACCCCCATATCTGGTTTGATGTATCGCTATGGAAATCAGCCACGGCTAACGCCGTTCAGCAATTGAGCCGGCTGGACAGCAGTAACGCCGCGTATTACAAAGCCAATGCCCTCAACTACATGGAACAACTGGACTCATTGGACGTATGGATACATTCGCGGATAAACACCATCCCACGTACCAAACGAGTACTCATCACCGCACATGATGCATTCAGTTATTTCGGTCGTGCATATGGTGTTGAAGTCAGGGGACTCCAGGGAATTTCGACACTCTCAGAATTTGGGCTGCGCGATGTGTCCGGTTTGGTTGATTACATCGTACGGCAGGAGATACCCGCTGTCTTTGTGGAAAGTTCGGTATCAGACAGATCCCTGAAGGCGGTATTGGCAGGGGTTCACCAACGGGGGGGCCAGGTCCAAATCGGCGGAAATCTTTTTTCGGATGCGATGGGGGCTTCCGGTACGCCAGCGGGCACGTACATCGGAATGGTCAAACACAATGTAAATACGATAGTGGCAGCATTAAAAAACTGATAGCAAACGAAGCGATGATCATACATGCACAACAACCGATCGTGGAGGTACACGACCTGACCGTGAGTTACGCGCGGAAACCGGTGCTTTGGGGGGTAGACTTTACATTGCCTTCCGGCTGTATTGCAGGAATTGTGGGGCCTAATGGTGCCGGTAAATCCACACTACTCAAAACCATCATGGGCCTAATCCCTCCTTCAAGCGGGTATATCAAGCTATTTGACCGTCCGGTAGATGAAGTGAGGTCACGCGTCAGTTACGTACCGCAACGTGAATCCGTTGATTGGGATTTCCCCGTTTCGGTGTTGGATGTGGTGCTGATGGGACGTTACGGCAAGGTGGGACTGTTGCGTAATACAGGCGCACGCGACCAGGCTATTGCGCGTGACTGCCTGGATAAAGTAGGCATGGCTGCATTTGCCAAAAGACAGATTTCCCAATTATCCGGTGGGCAACAGCAACGTGTTTTCCTTGCCCGTGCTCTGGCCCAGGAATCAGACATTTATTTCATGGATGAGCCATTTGCCGGTGTGGATGCCGCTACCGAACAGGCGATCATCGGCTTGCTGCGGGAGATGGCCTCGGCGGGAAAAACCATCATCGTGGTACATCACGACCTCCAATCGGCACGCACCTATTTCGATTGGATCATTTTGCTTAATATGCGGCTGGTCGCGGCCGGTCCGACAGACCAGGCCTTTACGGATGAAACCATCCAACAGGCCTATGGAGGCAGACTCAACTTATTGTCGCAGGTAGGTGACGTCATGGAGAAACGTGCCTTCCCCAGCAGGGAAAACTAAAGAAGAGAAATCATGCATAGCCTAATCGACTTCTTTTCATTCTCGGACCCCAACGTTCGCTATGTGGTGGTCGGCAACGTATTGCTGTCGGCCAGCGCAGCGATGGTCGGTGCGTTCATCCTGTTGCAAAAGAAGGCGCTGGTGGGTGACGCGGTATCGCACGCGGTCCTCCCGGGGATTTGCGCGGCATTCCTTTTTTCCGGCAGCAAGAACACGGCCTTCATGCTCGTAGGTGCGTTCATTACCGGATGGCTCGCGTTGGTTGCCATTGATTACATCACTGCAAAATCGAAGATCAAGAAGGATGCGGCCATCGGATTGGTCCTCTCGGTTTTTTTTGGTGTGGGCATGGTGATGATGACCTACATCCAGCAATCGGGCAACGCCGCGCAGAGTGGGCTGGATCACTTTATATTCGGCAAGGCAGCGACCCTCATTGGCTCAGACCTCATCATTTTCAGCATACTGGCAGCGGTGCTGCTCGTCGTTGTGGGACTGTTTTTCAAGGCATTTACCCTGGTTGCTTTTGACCGGCCTTATGCCCAGGCGCTGGGGTATCCGGTACGCAAGCTCGACCTACTGCTCACCAGCCTCACCGTGCTGGCCGTGGTAACGGGCATTACGGCCGTGGGTGTCGTACTGATGGCCGCGATGCTTATTACCCCTGCGGCGGCTGCGCGGTACTGGACAGACAACATCCGGCGAATGGTTGGGATTGCCGTAGCCTTCGGGATGTTTGCCGGGCTGGCCGGAGCCTATATATCCTACACAGCTCCTTCCATGCCCACAGGTCCGTGGATGGTAGTGGTCTCCTCAGCCATCGCTTTTTTCTCTTTCTTCTTTGCGCCAAGGAAAGGTATTGTACCAAAACTATATACGCAACGCAGAAACCAACGCATCATCGCGGAGGAAAACACCTTGAAAATCTTCTATCACCTCGGCGAGCGGACGGGTCATTTCAATGGAATGCGGCATTTCAATGAATTAACCGGTGCGCGTGAAGTGGACAAACCCTTGCTTGAAGCGACGTTAAAGCGATTAGTTGCCCAAAAGCTACTGATATCGCAGGGCGATCAATGGGGGTTGACGGATGGGGGTTGGCGCAAAGCCACGCGGGTAGTGCGGCTACATCGGCTATGGGAGTTGTATTTGACCAGCTATATGAATATAGCGGCCGACCATGTGCATGACGATGCGGAAACCATTGAACATATCCTGACCCCTGAACTGGAGCGTGAACTGGAGGCGCAGTTGGGGTATCCGGATAAAGATCCGCATGATACGGAGATACCGAAAATTTGACGATGACGTTATGATTGCCTTTTGGATTATATTGACCGGTGCCTTGGTAGCCGTTACCTGCGGATTACTGGGCTGTTTTTTGATTCTGCGTAAAATGAGCATGGTGGGCGATGCAATCAGCCATGCGGTACTGCCGGGAATTGTGATTGCTTTTTTGCTCAGCGGAAGCCGCGAGACACTACCGATGTTATTGGGTGCGGGCGCAACCGGTTTGCTGGCCACGTTCTTGATCGAGTATTTCCACCGGCGGGCCGGTCTGCAGACCGATGCGGCGATCGGGGTTACGTTCACCTTTCTTTTTGCGGTGGGTATCATCCTCATCAGTGCTTTTGCTGGCAAAGTGGATATCGACCAGGATTGTGTTTTATATGGGGAAATCGCCTATGTACCCATCGATCTGTGGGTGACCGCCAACGGGACCATCATGGGGCCACGACCTGTTTACATCCTGTCGGTAGTTTTGTTGGTGGTATCCGTATTTATCAAATTAGGGTACAAGGAACTCAAGTTGACCTCCTTTGATCCCGCTTTCGCTTCGGCCCTGGGTATTTCCACGGCCTTATGGCATTACTTGCTCATGGCTGCCGTATCCTTCACAACGGTCAGCTCCTTTGAATCCGTAGGTGCCATATTGGTCATTGCATTCCTTATCGGCCCACCGGCCACCGCCTATCTCCTGACGCACGACCTGAAACACATGCTGGCCATCACGGTTGTCTTGGCTATCTTTATTTCCTTTACGGGTTATTGGATGGCCTATTGGCTCAATGCGTCCATCGCGGGGTGCATGGCGGTGATAACCGGGGGATGTTTTGTCGGCGTATTTTCTATCAGACAGTTGATTAAACCGAAAGGCAGCCAAGCCATCACCAACGAGGTGATGGCTTAGGCTATCGAATTATTTTGCGTTGCTTGGAAAATTGATCATCCAACGTACGCCGAATTTATCTTCAAACGAGCCGAAATAATCACCCCAAAACATATCTTCCATGGGCATCTCTACATTGCCACCGGCAGACAATCCGTTAAACAGCCTGTCTGCTTCTTCCCTGCTATCGGGCGTAACGGATATGTAATTGTTGTTGCCCACATTCAACACTTGGCCCGCGGATTCCAGGCAATCCGATGCCATGATGGATTGTCCCTTTCCTACCGGAATAGACACGTGCATCGCATAGTTTTTTTCGTGGTCAGGCAAATTTTCTGAGCCGGGTGCGTCACTCATCCGCTGGATAAATAGTTCGCCACCAAAAACTGTTTGGTAAAAACGGAATGCCTCTTCCGCATTACCCGCAAAATTCAAATAAGGATTGAGTACCATTGCGTATACTATTAGTTATGAAATTATCAAGTTACGTTTACTTGCTGCTATTCAGCTATAGGACAAAGGTAACTCCTCTGCGGGCAAACAAAGAGGGAAAACACGCCAATCTAGCGGGGCGGTTGTGACAAGTTGTTAGGGTAGTTCCGATACCGATGGGATCGCGGCATTATTGCGCGCTTAAGGAATTTGGAAAAACATTTTGTGAAATACGGATTAATAAATACATTTGCATCCCCGAACAGGGGATAGTACATTAACATATGCCCAGGTGGCGGAATTGGTAGACGCGCTGGTCTCAAACACCAGTGGGGCGACCCATGCCGGTTCGATCCCGGCCCTGGGTACTTAAAAAAAGAGCTATGATTCTTCATAGCTCTTTTTTTATGCGTTGATATTGACATTGCTAGTCAAGTCCACGGTTTTTCCCCTATCTTTGATGCCGACTCATCCATACACATGTTAAAACGTGCACTCCTTAATCTAAAAATAAACGCGCTCAACGAAATGCAGGAGGCCGCACTCCGTGTAGACGAAAAAAGCGACCTCGTTTTGCTTTCGCCCACAGGCTCGGGAAAGACACTCGGCTTTTTATTGCCTTTGCTCACATCACTGAAAGAAAACATTTCCACTGTCCAGGCAATGATCATTGTACCGTCACGGGAACTTGCGCTGCAGATTGAGCAGGTATTCAAAACCATGGGCAGTGGATTTAAGGTGAATTGCTTTTATGGCGGACATCCTGTTCCTATTGAAATCAACAACCTATCGCAGCCGCCTGCCGTGCTCATCGGTACACCCGGCCGCATTGCTCACCACCTGCGACGCAAGACGTTTGATACCAGTACAGTGAGCACGTTGATTCTGGATGAATTCGACAAGTCACTTGAATTTGGCTTCCAGGAAGACATGACTTATATCATCAGGCAATTGCCGGCAGTGCGAAAACGTGTACTGACATCGGCCACGCCAATGGATGAAATCCCTGCGTTTACCGGCATAATCGAACCGGAGACACTTAACTTTTTATCACATACGGCATCGGCACCCAATCTAAAACAAAAGGTCGTCATCGCCGATGCTGCCGATAAACTCGATGCCTTGTTTACGCTGATCTGCAAAATAAGTAACGAGCCTACACTTGTTTTCTGCAACCACCGCGATGCGGTGGAGCGCATCAGCGACCTATTATGGGACAGGGAGCTGCCGCATGATATTTTCCACGGCGGAATGGAGCAGGAAGACCGGGAACGGGCATTGCTCAAGTTCAGGAATGGCAGCCATCGCATTTTGGTTACCACCGATCTGGCGTCCCGCGGCTTGGATGTCCCTGAAATTGAGCACATCATCCATTACCAACTACCGCACAATGAGGAAGCCTTTTTGCACCGCAATGGGCGTACCGCAAGGATGCATGCTACCGGTACTTCGTACCTGCTTTTAACTCCAGACGAAAAACCAGCATATTTGGTTGAATTGCCCGAAAAAGAAGTCCTACCGGCAATAGCCCCCTTACCGCAGCCTTCGCCTTGGGTGACACTTTACATCGGCGCCGGAAAGAAAGAAAAAATAAACAAGGTAGATATCGTGGGACTATTGCTTAAAAAAGGGGGATTGGATAAAGGCGACGTGGGGCTGATCGAGGTGCTGGACCACTCGGCCTACGCAGCGGTAAAACGCAATCGGGTTGATGGTGTTATCCGGTTGGTTAAAGACGAAAAGATAAAAGGCAAAAAAATTAAGATAGAAATTTCACGGTAGGATCATTTACGACCATGAGCAATAATGATATCATGAAAAAGCTCCGCGTAGCTTTAAAATTCACGGACGACGATATTATCGAGGTATTGGCACTTGCGGATTTCCGGGTAACCAAAACAGAGCTTGGCGCGATATTCCGCAAAGAAGATCACCCCAACTTCAAACCCTGCGGTGACCAACTGCTCCGCAATTTTCTGAACGGCCTGATCATTTACAAACGTGGTCCGAGACCCCGTCGTGATGGCGGTGAAAAAAAGTGACCATCATTTGATCCGTACAGCTTTGAATGTGCCATTGGGTTGAATGGCGTACATGACGATGGCCCTACCTATGGATTCATCTATTTCAAAACGGATGGCAAACCCGCTCAGTGCCTTCAGCTTAAAGTAATGGTTGCCCTGTGCAATCGTCTCATAGTTGGTTTGGCCGGGAACATCCATAAACAGTATACCATTTTCAACCGTAATACTGATTTTCATACCGCCCACCTCGTAGGTGCCGATATAAGCCTGCAATTGTTCTTCGGATACCTCCTTGGCATCTGGTTGCCGTTTGAATTCCACCGCGTTGCCAGAGGGATCATCCAAAGAGAGGGCAGCGCCTTCGACCTGACCATCGAGTCCCGTCCGGAAGTTGATCTTGACACCGCCGTCCGACGTATCAGCATTTCCCTGAGCATCGATATCTTTGAGCTCAAACACATCGTAATGATAATGACTTAGCCATACCCGCTGCTTGCCGAGGGCGGCTTTGAGTGTATCGCCATGGAGACCGATGGCAAACTGTCCGTATGCTGCATGACTATACATGCCCGTATAATCGGCCTGCACATGGGTAGGTCTCGTTCCTTTGATCCGGGCTACATCCTCCTCCTGGCTGGCGGTATCTACCGTGGCCGTGTCTTTTTTAACGGTTTTTGTATTCCAGTCAACGAAAGGCAGCTCTAAAACACGATCCGCAATAAAATTACGTACCACGCCAGGTACCGCGGAGGCATTCTGATTGGTCAGCACCACGATGCCGAGCGAGTCTGTGGGGAAAATAGCCGTACTGGCCGAAAACCCATCGATATTACCACCATGCTCTACCTGGTAGTGCCCCCGATAGGAGCCAATCATCCAGCCCAAGCCGTAATTGGCCAAATGGACGTCTGGATGCTTGCGCCCAGGCAAGCCTGGGCCAATGACCATTTGCGAACTCTCCGCTTCTTTCAGATAGGCCGCGGGAATCACTTGGTTCCCTCCATATTTTCCGTTATTGATCCACGTTTTCAGCCAATTAGCCATTTCTTCAACACTGCTATTGATGCTGCCTGCAGGTCCCATACCACGGATTTCAAAGTAGGGCGTCATTTTAATGGAATCTTTGTCGGTAACCGTATACCCTATCGAAGCATCGGCATCCTTAGCCATATCATTCACGTCAAAATTGGTGCGCGTCATCCCTAGGGGGGTGAGAAAATGCTCGCGGATATTTTCTTCCCACGTCTTTCCGCTCATCCGCTCGGCAATCATGCCCTGCGCTAAGTACATGAAATTGTTGTATTGCCATCTGGCCCGTAAGTCTGCATCGGGTTTCATATACTTTACCCGTTGCAATAGGCTATCTCGCGAATCGGAATTGAACACATACCACGAAAAGTCGTAGCGTGTTAAGCCCGTACGGTGTGTCATCAAGTCGCGTACCGTTACATCGACCTCCCTGCCATCCTGAAATTCCAACTGTGGCAAATGCTTCGTTACCTTGTCATCCAATGAGAGACTATCCCCAAACAGCTTACCCAACAACGCTGCGGTAAAGGCTTTGGATGACGACCCAATGGCATAAAGTGTTTGAGGTGTGGCAGGCAATTGCTTTTCGTAATCGCGGTAGCCAAACCCCTTGGCATAAATTACGCTATCCTTATGTACCACGGCTACGGAGAAACCTGCAACGTTATAATCATCGAGTAATTTCACCAGCAACGAATCAATGCCTATTAACTTGGCAGCCGGTGAGCCAGGTTGTGCCCAAAGGAAAGCCGGACCGCCCAATAACATGGTGAGTAACAACAAACGCGTTCGCATGGTAATTTATCGGATTAAGGTGCAACAATTAAGTATTCCATGATTAGACGCCCAGCTATTGAAATGGTTACGCAAACAATGGGCATTAAGTTTTGAACAAGCTGCCCAGCCAGCTTTCTTTCATACCGATAAACCACTCACCTGCCCGTTCCTCCAATGGATAGACAGTGATATAGTCGCCCTGGCCGGGGTCACCCCTACCGGTTTCCAAGCTAAATGCATGGCGATGATAGGGGCAAATCAGCCGCTCTTCTTCGCACCACCCGCCCGAAAGGTCGGCCCCGGCGTGCGGGCAACGCACGGAGGTGGCATGCAACTTGTCACCGTGACGGATGATACAGACGTGTTTCCCACCTATTTTGATTTTCCGGATTCCATCTGTTTTGGGAATCTCGCCGTCAGCTACTTTAATCCACTTCATGGTTGTCCAAAGATAATACTTAAAGACAATACTAATTGTTATCTTTGCCCCGTTTTCAAAATTTTCAACAATTCATGGCATTACAGTGCGGCATCGTAGGCCTACCGAACGTAGGCAAATCCACGTTATTCAACTGCCTTTCCAATGCGAAGGCCCAGGCAGCTAATTTTCCATTTTGTACCATCGAGCCCAATGTGGGGGTAATCACCGTACCGGACGAACGTTTGAATAAACTCGCGGAATTGGTAAAGCCGCAACGGGTGGTGCCCAATACCATCGAAATCGTGGACATTGCAGGCCTCGTGAAAGGGGCTAGCAAGGGCGAGGGCCTGGGTAATCAATTCCTTGGCAACATCCGGAATACAGATGCCATCATTCATGTACTGCGGTGTTTCGACGATGGGAATGTGATACATGTGGATGGATCGGTAGACCCGGTGCGCGACAAGGAAATCATCGATACCGAATTACAGCTGAAAGATTTGGATACCGTAACCAAACGCGTCCAAAAGGTAGAAAAGCAAGCCAAAACTGGAAATGACAAGGAAGCCAAGCGGAGCTACGAAATCCTCTCGGTGGTGAAAAGCCATCTTGAATCCGGCAAATCCGCCCGTACAGCGGCCATATCTATAGAGGATTTCGAATTTATCAGCGACTTGTCGCTGTTGACCGTAAAGCCCATCCTGTATGTTTGCAATGTAGATGAGGCTTCCGTAAATACGGGCAATGCTTATGTAGACCGGGTGCGTGAGGCTGTGAAGGATGAGGATGCCGAAGTATTGATTATTTCCGCGCAGATTGAATCGGAAATTGCGCAATTGGATAGCTACGAAGAGCGCCAGCTTTTCCTGGAAGACCTCGGTCTGAACGAATCGGGGGTGCATAAACTCATCCGAGCGGCTTATAAACTGTTGAACCTGGCCACTTACTTTACCGCAGGTGTACAAGAGGTGCGGGCCTGGACCATTGAAAATGGTTATACCGCCCCACAGGCTGCGGGCGTCATCCATACTGATTTCGAAAAGGGTTTCATCCGTGCCGAAGTCATCAAATACGCTGACTTTATCGAATATGGCTCGGAAGCCGCCGTGAAAGAAGCTGGTAAACTGAGTGTAGAAGGCAAAACCTATCTGGTGCAGGATGGCGATATCATGCACTTCCGCTTCAACGTCTAGCGATCGGCCAACCGAAAGTCAGCTACTCAAGGATTGGAAGCTGCTGGTGCAAGACACCGAGGTTGCCCTTATCGTCCAAGCCTTGCATACGGATGGTATAGCTCCCCAGCAAATCGCCGGCATAGAATGAAATGGTCGCTTCGCCCTGCTCATTGGTGATGATAAACGGTTCCCAATGGATGGTAGATCGCAGGTCTGGTATTCCCTTATCGGCCCAAGCGACCGGGTAACGGGGTTTGTAGAAATCGCGTGGCCAAGCGAATGGCATGGGCCTGAAATGCACCACGCCCGGCGTGCGGCGGTCATACAAACCCATACCACTACGTGTTGTAATGTTAATGTATACGGGATTGAGCCCCATAACGGCACTCGTCCTGCTTAAGGGGTTTACCGCGCCGGGACCGGGCTGCGCAATCTGTGCTTGCCCCGAAGAAGCGACCAACTCCGAACCATGCAAAAAATAGGAATTGTACCTTGAACTGTATCCTGCACCAGACATCACCTCAATACCGACCAATTCGTCTACCGTATAGCCCTGCAAGTGACCTTTTACAAATAAGAGATGGTCGTTTTCGGGCATCCCTTCTACCGGGTCGTAAAACCGTTCGATATCCATTCCGTCAAAGATGATCCGTACGGGCCTGTTGAAAACCATGTACGCAGGTTTCCCGGAACGACTACGTGGGAACCTCCCCACCTGAAATCCTTCCACCTGCTCTGCGAGTATCTGCAGGAGGGTTTTCGTACCGTGTTCCATCAATTCTTCCTCATCAATCACTTGGTCAGCATTTCCCGGTCCGTTGAGGTTTGTCGACCCCTTGATTACCCGCCGTCCGGTTACGTTAGCCTCTTCCAGCATAACCATCTTGAGGTCGCCGCCTTCCGTGCCGTAAATCGTATTGCGTAAGTGCTCCCGTTGGGCAATCACCGCGCGTTGGGTGTTCCGATTTAAATTGACATACCAGGGCAAACGTTCGCCCGCCCGCCAGTCCGTGTTGGGTGTGACCATCCGCTCGACATCCGGCGCCAATTCGATTCTCACGTTGAAACTCCTACCCCGCTTGTTCTTGGCTGTTATGACGAATCCCAACGAATCGAATAGCGGGAACTGCTGAAATCGGAACACCCCATTTTCATCTGCCACCGTATCCATCATAAACGCGTTCTTGCCTATCGCCGCCAAAGAGACTTCGGTATTTCCAAGCGGTTTACCGAATCCGTTACTGACCGTCCCAGCAATTCGGAAGAAAGGCTCAGGCGGGTGGGTAAACTTGGCGACCTTCGGTAGTAGCGACTGGTCGTAACGTACCCATCCTTGGGTAAGGAGGAGATTGTCGACAGCCATCCGGGCACCACTGTCGGCAGCCAGGTAGAAACCAGGATCCTCGATATATCCCTGGAGCTCGGACGATAGCAGGTAGCGTGTACGAATGGTCTCTTCCAATCTATTTGCATGATAACGGCCGTCGTCTGTCACCCCCATGGCAAAGTTGCCACGTACCGGTTGCCCATCAGCGTCTGTAACCTTGACATGCAGTGCAATGCTGTCGCGCTTGCCGTACACTTGCCGGTGGGGAGACACCTGTATCGATAATCCCCTGTTCTCTCTGTGGTTGTACACCATACGGGAAGCCAGGGGTTTTCCGGCGGCATCCAACAGCGAAAAATGGACAATACCCTCAGGAAAGGCATCCTTTTTCACATTGACATACAATAGATTATCGCCTTTCTTGATCGAAATGCCGTAACACATGGCTCCACGTGCAAACCCCACCAAGACCAAGCCATCGACAAAAGCAGCATCGGTACCCAAAACTTGCACTGCGAAACGTTCGGGTGTGCTCAGCTGCTCGCTATAGTGGAGCGCCAACCCCTTTGTCTTTTGTCCTGGAAGCGGATAGGTAGCTTGAGCGCCGTCGGGGAAGGTTACCCGGGCCTGGTAATTGCCCACGGGCAAAGGCGGTAGCGCTACGCGCCCCATCCCTTTATGTACGCAATCAAAGTTTGCAACTTCCGTACCATCTGGCGCTACCACAACCCCTTTCGCACGCACGCCCAAGCCATCTTGGTCTACCGCCTTCACTCCCATGACCGCCGGGATATCCGCCAACCAATAACCACTTTCCGGGAGGAATTGGACATCGTAGTGCGCGTTGACCATCCCCGTGGTTAATGGAAACCGCAACCTGACCTCCTCATAGCTCCGCAATACCACCTCCATATCCCCCGAAACCGTTCTTTTGGGAACCTTCAACTGCGTTGCTAGCGCTCCCGATCCATCCACCAGCACAAGTTGGCTGGACACCGGCCGGCCGTTATCCCGCAGCTCCACCGTTACCGGCTGCGGTTCGAATCGAGTACCATCCACGCTTCTCAAAACCATCGCCATATCGAGTACCGATCCATCAGCGGAATCGACGAAGTTGACAGGTGACATGTCTATCGCCCACTCCTGGTGGTAGTCGCCAAAAACATCGATATACTGATGGCAAAAGAAATCTTCCCCGAAGTTCAGTAGCCACCGAGTGTAAGCACGAACCATAAACCGGCCGGCCTTTGCAACCGCCGGGTCCAGCACGAATTCACCATGGGCCGACCCGCCCAAAACAACCAGCCTGGATCGCTGCACCAATTCACCCTCACCGTCCACCAATTCGACATAGACAATGCCGCTCCGTAGCGAGGGCGCTCCCATAAATCCATCCAACACATAAGCTTTGTACCACAACGTGTCACCCAGGATATAGCTTGATTTGTCGAACTGTAGATGAAGCTTTTCCAATGGTGCTGTTTCCCGAAGCCGATCCAACGCCTGCTCCGTAACCTTTAAGGCCTTGTGCTGTGCGGTGGCCGTTTGGATAGCCAAAAGCATAAAAAGGAGAAGGAGCAAATCAATTAGCTTATTGCGGAACACCGTGCACCAAATAGCCGATATATTTCGTTGCATCATAGACAGGTAATATTGGTTCGTTTCTTTCTAGATGACGATTGCGCAAGCAATATACCTTTTTGTTTCTGGAAAACCAACCATTTCCCCGCCGAGCTGCAGTTATGGCCATCGGATAATCTACATTTCCGTTTTTTTGATCACTGCCTTAAGATCTTTTCCATCTTTCTGCCTTTTGCCAATTCGTCTACCAACTTGTCTAGGTACCTCGCCTGTCTGGTTAATGGATTTTCAATCTCTTCTATCCGATAACCACAGATTACCCCCGTTATCAGTGGTGCATTGGGATTCAATTTTGCTCGCTTAAAAAAAGTCTCAAAAGTTACGTTCTCGTCAATGAGTTCTTGCAGTTTTTTGTTATCAAATCCGGTCAGCCATTCTATGATTTGATGTAATTCTGCTTTTGTCCTGCCTTTACCCTCAACCTTAGTGATGTAATGCGGATATACCGATGCAAATGTCATTTTTGCAATTCTCGCATCGTGCTCGGGAGTAGTTTTCATATCGTATGTATTTAAAATGTTTCCTGTCGTTAGCTGATAAGCTATCCAATGGAATTCAGCGGAGATACTCATGACCCACCATCTTCCTGAATGCCGGATTCATATGGCTAATATACGGATTCTGTTGTTCATCCATGGCAGGTAGCCCGTGTGAAAGAGCGTACGCGATAAATCAGGAATACCGCGAGCTGAAGTTTGAGTCGGTTAAAACACACAGGGGTAATAGCGAGGAAATGATTGCATTGTGGGAAGGTGTTGCCCTGAGCTTTTAGTAAAACTTAAAAATATTGGCTGGCCACTGTCTTGATTTCGAAATTTTGAATATCTTTGCAACCCTGTTCCCGTAGTTCAATGGATAGAATTTCAGATTCCGGTTCTGAAGATAGGGGTTCGAATCCCTTCGGGAACACTAGAAAGCACTTTCAGAGTGCTTTTTGTGTTTTTAGGGATGAGAACCGAAGCGGGCCGGGGTTCGAACTATCTCGCTGCGGATAAGCGTACGGGGTAAAGGGACGCAGCAAATCCCTTCGGGAACACTAGAAAGCACCTTAAAGAGGTGCTTTTGTGTTTTTAAGGGCAATCCCCCTTTTTACCACCCGATCCACCCGATACATAAAAAACAATCCGAGTATGGAAAAGACCACGACGACATAGCCCACTACGTCATAATGCTCAAGGGGGCTGAAATTGGTTTGCTGCACCACAATCTTTCCCGCCAATGCTGCTGCAATGCCACCGGCTAATTGTTGCAAAGATGCGTTGATACTCATAAAAGCTCCCCGATCTTTCAGTTCAGGAACGGCACTCGTCAGCGCCGAAGAGGGAATCATCCGACTGGTGACCCCGGCCATCAACAACACATTGAGCACGACCACGATCCAAAGTGGGGTTACTGAGAGATTGGTATACCAAACGCACATCACCATCAACCACAATGACGCGATCACAAACAGTTTATACTTATCCACTTTGTCACTAAAGCGGCCCACGAAAGGCATAATAACCAACGTGCTCAGCCCTGATACCATAAATAATAGTGGTAACTGTTGCTCGGTCACCTGCAGGTTATTGATGGCAAATGCACTACCGAAGGGCATCATCATGAAGCCTCCCACCGACAGCAACGCGGTAGCCATAAATCCAATACGGTAATTACGCTGCGCAAGTGTATGCCAAAGGTGAGCAAAAGCCGATTTTTCACTTTTGACACGCAGGTGTTCGTTGATGGGGCGCAAGTAAAACCCGATGACCACAGCAGTCAACACCCCGAGTGCAGCTACCATGAGGAAAGGCATTTCCCAGCCCCAACCGGTAGCGATATATAATCCGATAGGGATACCCAACACCTGACTGGCACCGAAAGCCATCTGCACGTAACCCATCACACGACCACGCTGTTGCAGGGCAAATAAATCGGCGATGATCGCCATGGAAATCGATCCAATAACTCCGCCAAACAGTCCGGTAATGATCCGTGCCGATACCAAAAACCAGTAGGTATGTGCGATTCCACAGAGCACCGTGCCGATGATGAAGCCGACGTAAAAGAACAATAACAATTTCTTACGATCAAACCGATCGGAGAAGCCGGCAGTAAGGAAGCCCGAAATGCCAGCACTAAAGGCGTAGGCCGATACTGCCAAGCCAAATTCCGAAGGTATCAGGTGCATCGATTTCATCAAGATATCGCCCAAGGGAGACATAATCATAAAATCGAGGATCACCGTAAATTGCGTGATGGCTAAAATAACAACTACCATGATCTGGTAGCGAGTAAACGGAATCGTAGAGGATTGTGTCATCGGAGTTGTGTTCATTCGCTGTTAACGATGCTTCGTAGTTAATTGTTACGTAAGCTCAAAAATATTCCTGCGGGCAACAGCTACGCAAAGAAAAAGAGCTATCTTTGATTATCAAAGACAAATTGTACCATTTCTAAACTTATATGAAAAAAATTACGCTATTATCTTTCGCATTACTTTTTATAGGTAACGTCGTATTTGCCGATGTAAGGTTACCTAAAATTTTCGGCAATGGCATGGTCCTGCAACGAAACCAGCCCATCGCAGTATGGGGGTGGGCAGACCCAAATGAGTCGGTAACGGTATCCCTGAACAAACAGACAAAGACAATAACGGCAACAAGCGACGGTAAATGGCTGGTTCGACTGGATGCGGAGCGCGCTGGGGGCCCGTACCAGTTAGCAGTCAATGGTAAAAATAAATTGGAATTCACAGACGTATTGGTCGGTGACGTGTGGATCTGCTCCGGCCAATCCAATATGGAATGGCCTGTCAGTGCTTCGGCCAACGCAGACGAGGAAATCGCTTCGGCCAGTTATCCGAAGATCAGGCACGTGAAGATACCGAATACAGTGGCCGGGGAACCATTACCGGACATCGATGGTGCCGTAACATGGCAGGAGACCACCCCGGCTAACGTAGGTAACTTTACCGCCGTGGGTTATTTCTATGCCCGCGAACTCCGTAACGCATTGGATGTGCCCATTGGGCTAATCAACACCTCTTGGGGTGGCACCATGGTGGAAACATGGACAAGCAAGGAAGCCTTTGAACAAGATCCCGAATTTGCTGCGATGATAGCCAACGTACCCGAGCTCGAAGCAGAAGCCATCAAGGGCAAACCCAATGCCTACCCTACCCTATTGTTTAACGCCATGGTGAGTCCATTAATTCCATATACCATCAAAGGAGCAATCTGGTATCAGGGTGAGAGCAATGCCGGCCGCGCTTATCAATACCGCAAGGCTTTCCCTTTGCTTATCAAAGACTGGCGCCAACGCTGGGGGCTGGGCGATTTTCCATTTTACTTTGTGCAATTGGCCAGCTTCAAAGCTGGTGGCGGCACAAGCGCCACGGGTAGTACCTGGGCTGAGCTACGCGAAGCGCAAACCCTGACCTTGTCCCTTCCGCACACCGGCATGGCCGTAACCACCGACATCGGGGAGACGGACGATATCCATCCCCGTAACAAACAGGATGTCGGAAAACGGCTGGCATTGGTAGCATTGCACGACGCGTACGGCAAAAAGGTGGAATACAGTGGTCCGGTTTTTAAGCAGTTTAAGGTATCGGGCAATCGGCTGACCGTGAGCTTCGACCATGTTGACGGCGGGTTGGCCGCGAAAAACAATGCCACCGAATTGCTTGGTTTTGAAATAGCTGGTGAAGATCAACAATTCAAGCCTGCGCATGCTACCATCAAAGGAAACACGGTTATCTTGCACAGTGATTCGGTAGCCAAGCCAGTTGCAGTTCGCTATGCGTGGGCGGATGACGCGGGCGAAAGCAGTCTCTTTAATGGAATTGGGTTGCCGGCGGCACCGTTTCGCACGGACGATTGGCCAAGCGTTACGCAGGAGGTAAAATACGCCCCGTAAAAAGAAACCACTGTTAGTCAGTTAAGTAGGCCGTGAACTACTGAACTACTTCCCCTTTCCTTGGGCCATTGCCTTCACCGTCTGCATGATGATACCGATATCGGTCTTTAAGCTCATGCTCGACAGGTAATCCAAGTCATAGTTCACCCGTTCGCACATTTGTTGCACGTTTTCGGCGTAGCCATAATACACCTGTCCGATGGAGGTGATACCTGGCTTAAGGCGGAAGAGTTGCGTGTATTCGGGCTTGCGCTCCTTAATCTCGTTGATGAAATGCCGACGCTCGGGACGAGGGCCGACGATGGCCATATCACCCTTCAATACGTTCCAAAATTGGGGTAGCTCATCGAGGTGGGTTTTTCGCATAAATTTCCCCCATTTCGTAATCCGGGGGTCATCATCAGATGCCAATTGAGGACCTGCTTTTTCAGCATTCACCTGCATGCTCCTGAACTTGTAGATAAAAAATGGCTTCTGATTTTTGCCGATGCGTTCCTGTTTATAGAATACCGGGCCAGCCGAAGTGAATTTCGTGATCAAGGCCAGCACCACGTAAGCTGGCAAGCCTGCGATCAGCACCAGGGCAGAAAACAAGATGTCAAATACGCGTTTGAGAAAGATGGTTTCCTGGTAAACCAGGAGTTTCCGTTTCACTGCGTTAAGATCTATCCGAAATGCCGGTTGATAAGTTATCAACTCATATATCGAATTATCGACGTTATAGGTCAGCTGCTGTATTTGATTTTCTCTTATCATGGTGTCTCCACTTAATTACATTGACTTAAATGCCAATTAAGTGCCATATTCTACAAATCATACCTAATGCCCTATATAGCGAATCAGGCAGGGTTGATGGAATCAGATGGCTGATAAAGTGGGGAAAAATTCCACAATTTAGGGTGTGGCGGCCGAGTTTACTTCCAATAACCTTTGTACATCGAAAACGCCTTCCGCAGCGTGGGGGGTAGTGATCGATAAGCAAGTCCGAGTTTGTACCCCAGCCATTTTGCAACGAAGGAACAACCTACTTTGAAAAGAGCAAACGGATTACGACGGCCCACATACCTGACTTCAGACTTGGCATACCGGAAGCCTTCGCCATCGGCGCGCCCAAAAGAATCGAATATCCAGCGATTATCACTATGGAATACGCCGATATCGAAATAACGCTCAAACTCCTCGCGCACCCGGTAATCATGCGAATGGTATACGCAAGCATTCCCGGCATAAGCCATCTTCCAGCCGTTCAGCAATAATTTACCGGCCACAATAACATCTTCGCCCATGATGGTACCCAACGGGAAGCCGCCCACTTCCTCGAAAGCAACGCGGCGATAGGCGGCAAAGGAATTGGAACAGGAGATTGTTTTGATGCCATACCTATCCGCATCGGCCAACTCCCTAATCTGGGATTGCGTTGGATAGTTAAACAACCGGGCATGACTTTCTTGAAGTGTGGCACCGGCATGCGGGAGCTGCCGACCGTATGCCATACCGATCTGCGGATCATCAAAAGCACGGACGAGGTTGGCGAACGTCGAAGCGTCGGCCGGAATGGCATCCTGTGTAAGAAAAATATAAACGTCTGCCTCGGGGTATGTATTGATCGCCAATTGGCGTGTGCCACCGTGGTCGAATCCGGTTTTCCCCAATCCCATCACCTCAAAGCCGTTGGCCCGCGCCGCTTCTACCGTCCCGTCCGTGGAGCCCGAATCGACCGCGATATAGTGTTGTACGGGAAGGGTCTGTCCGGCCAATGCTTCGAGTAAGTCCAGAAAGCGTTTGCCTCCATTCAGTGTCGGTATATAAACATTCACCTTCATCGCAATCCATCCAATTTGACGTGTTCTTTTATCTGATTATTGTTGATTTTGATATTCGGCGGGCCGAAATCATGGATCCAGGCACCACCGGATGTGACGAAATTGCTATCTATACGCACATTCGAAGCTGTCTTCCTTACCGTAATCGCTGCATTCTTTGCATTGAGGATGTGGTTACCCAACAGGGAAGCGCTTGCCACATTGACCAATAGGAGTGCTCCGCCTTCATGGCCGCTGTTCAGGCGGTTTCCTTCAAACTTCAAGTGCCCTTCCATGTTGATATTGACGGGACCGCTCTTGATTTCGTTTTCGATGAGGCGCAAGGTGTCGATGCGGATACCATTGGGCAACATCACACTACCTATTTGGCTGTGCCTGATATCCAGTGACCGCCCTTCAGCATTGGCCAGTAAGCGCAACGTATGGAAACTGTTTCCTTCCATACGGATATTCTCCCACCGTCCTACCAATTCAAAAGCTCCGTCGGTCATGTTCCGGTTGGCCGTGATGTCTCCGCACCCTTCAATATAGAGTGCAGGCCTATTGTTGTTAAAAGCCTGGTTTCCACTCAGAGTCACCCCCGAGATACCGATAAGGGTACCCATTCCAGAACCATCGGGGGTCGATTCGCCGTTCACAAAACCGTTGTTATTGCTATAATTTCCCGCAATGAGTGCATTGATGGCTACCACCCGGCCATGCGCCCGGTTATTGATATCCACGGCATCGGCAGCGTTATGTTCCAGCCGGTTGTTGGTAATCCGGTAATTAGCCACTCGATCGGCCGTATTGAAAGCCACCTGGATACCACTCATCCCGTTGTGATGGATGTGGTTCCCGTCGATTTCGACGTCACCGCTGTCGTGGACGAAAATGCCGTTTTCCCCATTGTGGTGGAAGCGATTGCCGGAGATGGTAACACCCTGGCTTGATAGCACCCGAACGGCCGTACCAGGGTGATAGGTTTTCGGGGATTTGCGGGCGATTCCGAAATGGCTGATGGTCGTACCCACCACGCGTGAGGCCAAGCAATCGTACCACAACACCGCTGGAAAAGAGCGGTCATTGGTGGAATCGCCGGTGATATGGCTATCGGCAATCGTGATATTGGCGCATTGCGATGCATAAATGGCTTCATTGACGGTCTCCGCATTAAAAGCGAGGTACACATTGGAAATCCGGTGCGCGCGAAAAAGTGGTGCGTCTGAATGTTGCTTCTCCACTGCAAAATGCCCTGTTAGTTCCTTTGGTTGCTTCAGCATACCATCCGCAACCAGGTGGACATTGGGTACCAGCCGGATGGTACGTACCAGGTATGTCCCTTTAGGAAGATAAACCGTGTCGCCCATCGATGCGCTGTCAAGGGCAGCTTGTATGGCCTGGCTATCATCGGCTTTCCCATCGCCCTTGGCACCAAACGCCTTGACATCGATCCTTCGCCCGCCTTCAACCATAGCGGCTTCTGCCTGCCGCGGCGTCTCGGCTACGCATGCCAAGGCCATAAAAGCCCCGTAAATCGATAAGAGTTGAAAAAAATGAGCTACCTTCATTGCTTTGGCCGTTTTGTTGTGATCACATTCCACGTCTTCGCTGCCGTATTATCCCAGGTAAATTGGGCGGCCCGCACCAAGCCTTTATTTTTTAATGTATCATAGCGGGTACGATCGTTTACCAGTGTTTCGATGCCAGCTGCAATCGCGTCTTCATTGCGAGGATCCACACATAGCGCGGCGTCGCCTGCGACTTCGGGCAAGGGACCGGCCGTAGACGTCAGTACCGGCGTGCCGGTTGCCATGGATTCGATAATGGGTAGTCCAAAACCCTCCATGAGCGATACAAAGAACGTGGCATAAGCCCCCTTATACAGTGCGGGCAGGTTTTCCTCGGGAATACGCCCTAAAAACCGAACCCTCCGGCTGATACCGAGCTGTCCAATCAACACCGATAAATCTTCATCCATGTGACCGGAAAGGAAGAACATAAAATCCGAGGGGATAGATGCGCGGGCAAACGCCGTCAGCATGGCGGGTAGGTTTTTATTCTTTCTCCTGTTGCCCACATAGAGAAAATACGGCACTTCCCACTGAAATGCGTCCGTATTTTCCCGATAGCGGTCGTCCACACCGTTATACACGACCGTAATCAACCGTTCGTCAATCCCAAGCAGATCGACCAGTTGCCCTTTGCTGAAATCCGATACGGTAATGATCTGCTTCGCTCTTGTAGCCAGCCTAGCAATCACCTGTTGGTAGTACAGGCGATGCCACGGTGTGTAATAAAACAGGTGCATCAAATCATGGATCGTAAACACAAATGGAATACGACTGTACAGCGGCGGCATAAACGATGGACTATAAAATACCTCAGCATCACACCGACGGATTTCACGGGCGAGCACCAAAGGGGTTAGCAGGTTGCCCAACGCCAATCGGCTTTGTACAAACGAAGGTGAAATTTCTGCAGGCATTCTAGCCATCACCTCACGGTACAGCTTTCCGATACCCGTATCGCCATCCCACCTGTTATCGATCAGTACACGCATATCCATCAGGCTATCCTCCCCTTAACATGCTTTATAGCGACGGGATGGCCGCTCCCCAATAAGAATATCAATACCAGGTAAAGGATAATATCATTGTCGTACCCTGAATACAAAATCATCATGATGGCCAGCAGGGGGACAGCCGCGATCCACCAAAATAGTTTAGTGGATTGCCTCGCCAGGCAGAAACGATAAAAGTAAAAAAGGAACAACACATAAGAAGCCAAACCGATAATACCGAAATCGAGGTAACAACTGAGGAACGTGTTATGGATATGCGGCTCGCCGTGATAAAACGCTGCATACCGATCCAGGAAATCGCCGCCGCTCATAAACCCGTTGCCCAGTGGTGAAATCGTGGTAAAGTGCTCGAAAAATGCTTTCCAATACACCATCCGGACCCCCATGCCGTCGTTGGAGGCGGTGATGTTTTCTATCCGGATAACTTTTTGGGCGATGAGCGGAAGTGCCAATACCGCCGTTAAACCAAGTACCACCCGCCAACGGATGCCCGAAGCCGCCCAAACAAGGCAAAATACACCCATGAGCAATGCCACCACCGGTGTACGCGACAGGGACAGCCAGGCAAGCAGCAAAACCAAGGCAATACGCCACCACACCCTGCCTTGTTGCCGCACGAGCGGCAATAACACATAGACAAACCCCAATAGGGCAATACGGGCGCCGAACATATTCTTATCATCCAACCCCCAGAAATAATGGGAAGCACGGTAAAGGGCACTTCCCTGTGCTGAACCGCTCGCACCAGCTATCCAGCGGAATCCAACGGCCTGATGATAGATCAACAATTGCAACAACGTAAGGGCGAGCGCGACATGCAACGCCAGATCCACCCAGCGCAATAGGCGGCTGTTATCGCGCCGCGCGAGCCATCCCACCGCAAAATACAGGTAACAGAAATTGATGGGCAGCTTGAGGAAATTGGTCATGTCCCGATGGCCGTCTGGTAAACCGACGAGGAAGACAAGCAGGGCATAGCCCGTAAAAATCGCCAGAAAAACCACCCACGGGTGCCACAGCCTAACCGACGTATCCATCGCGAAAAAAAGTGATGCCACTAAAAACACCAGTGGATAGATTTTAAACGGCAGGAAAACGGCAAGTAGGGCCACGCAAAATAGCACCTCGCAAATCGTCGTCTTATGCTCCGCCATCGTTTTAGGTATTTGCATGATCCGTTGTTACCGTACTTAACACGTTTTCGTATTGGTTTACCATGCGCTCCACGCTCAGGTATTCGCCAACGGATGGCCGCGCTGCGCGCGCCATCCGGTTATACAACGCGACATCTTTCCAAAGCCAGATCAGCGCCTGTCCGAGCGAATCCGGCTCATCGGGGTTGCACAGGATTCCATTATCGCCATCAACGACGGTTTCTCGCAAACCGCCCCGATTGCTTGCAATAACCGGCAAATTGTTTGCCAAACCTTCTACAGCCACCATGCCCAAGGGTTCCTCCCATAGGGAAGGAACAACCAGCAGATCGATGTTCGCATAAAAGTCACTTGGATCTACATAGCCCGCGAACACAATACGGCCACCATCTCCGGCGAGCTGCTGAAAATGCTGAACATCGTCTGCTTTGCCACTACCCGCAATCACCAGTCGGCCCTCCACTCCTGACGCCTTAAACTGCTCGATGAGCCATTCCACACCCTTGACCGCAGTAAGTGTGCCGATATAGCCGACCGTGAGTGGAGCACCTTCCTCGCGTGTACGCGGCGGATGGGCTGCGGGGATATCCCGCGCGTTGTGCACCACATAATGTGGAATTTGCTCGAAATACCCGTATTGGAGAAAGCGCCCCAACACACTTTGACTGATGCCGACTACAGCAGCCAACCCACGTGATGCCCGCCGGTGCTTAACTCGCAGTAAGCGGCTCAGCGCATCTTGGTGTGCCGCTGTGCGTCCCTTTTTGAAAAGCGTACTATTCGGGCTTAACAGGTACATGTCATGCAATACCTGCACAATGGGAATGCCCGCATGATGTATCTCATCCCATACGGAAATCGACCAGCCCACCAAATTGTGGCAGGATACGACAGCTGGTTGTTCCGCGTTCAACACTTCGCGGACATAAGCTCGCATGGATGTATTATAACGGTCGCGGACATGCCACAGCAACCTGCGGAATCTGCCTGGACGCTCCTTGGCAAATGGCCAGTAACCGTTCTTCAAACCAGCGCGATAGACCTTCACCCCATCCACCCATTCGCTTCGCAAACCACCCTCCGGCGCCAAGCTCAACACAACCACTTCGTGCCCCCTGGCCTGCATACCCTCCACAATGAGTTTGAGGGAGATTTCGGCACCGCCTGCGATATGCGGGGCATAAAGTGCATTGATGTATAAAATCTTCATGCCGCCCTCCCCAATACGTGTTGGTATACCCTATCCAGTTCCCAGCCTATCCGCTGCCGGTCATGTACCGCCGCCATATATTCGTACAACTGGTTGCCCAAGTTGTCCAAGGCGGCTGGGTCGCGCTGTTTTAATTTCAGCGCCCGGGCGATCTGTTCCCTTAATACCCTACGGTGCTGTTCTTCGGTACCATACCGGTAGTGAAACGTATCCCCCATATGCTGGTCTAAGTCCGAAATCGTTCCAATTTCAGGACATATCACCGTCCTTTTATAGGAAAATGCCAAAATCGCTGTACCAGAATTGAGGCTGCTTGCCAAATCATACGGCAACACTACTGCGTCCGCATCCGCCAACAACGCTGCCACTTCTCCATCGGGCACGAAATAAGGCAGCAGGGTTACATTTCCCATGTGCTGTGCGCGATTGAGCACCTGTTGCTCATAGCGTTCATTAAGGGCTTTACCTGCGATGGTGAGTTGTACTTGCTCCCCGAAACTACCTACCACATCGATAAGCAGTTCCAGATTTTTATAGGGCTTCACCATGCCGGTAAACAGCAGGTGCAACTTATCGGACCCCTGGGCATGGCGAGGATGTACCGCTCCATACACGCCGATGAAATTTGGGTGGGGAATGTATACTAAACGCTGTAATACCTTTACTCCATGTGCAGCAACTATACCTTCAGATTGTCGGGCATGGATAACAATACGATGTGACCAACGTAGCAGCAGGGCGGTGATTGCACGACTGAAAAGGGCCGTACCTTGTTCATGAGAAACCCGGTTGTGCATGGTCCAAACTAAGGGTTTGCCGCTGATTCGGATGGCAACCAGTACAATCAGCTTACGCAGAAAGCTCCGCAATGCCACAAAAAAACTGCTATCATCGATATTTTCAAACCAATTGAGGTGCACCAGTTTAATAGACCGAAAATGTTTGCGGCTGGAAAATAGGGTATCTAATGGATGTATCCGATAACCCTTGGCGCGCAATTCGTCTACCAATAATCGAATATATTGGTTTTCATCATTGACCGGGGGATTGAAGATTATATCCATGGTCTTCAATTCGGCATTTTTTTGCGCAGCCCCTGTGATTTTAACGCCGCGACGATGATATCGCTGAACCGGATACCGAATTCCTTACGGTGTGTGTACCACATCCAGAACTTGTTCAACCGGCGGCCACGCATGGACAACGCCATCGTATACTGCTTGCGCTGTTCCATGAGCATCGTTTGCTGTTCAATTAAGCTGTTATACACAACATGTTCCGTTTCATGCGGGGTGTGCCCTTCCAAAAAATCACGCAGCCATCGGGCATATGCAACGTTGGCTCGCATTTTTTCCAAGTCGCTCCCTGAGGAACTGATGGATAGGCTGTTACTCCGGTAGTTGAACACCGGTTTGTTCGTATGGGCGATACCCTTTCCCGCACAGGCTCTGTATGCAGTGATATCATCCGAACCCCAGGCGAGCGGCAGGTCATAAAAACCCCCTGACTCCCGAAGGGCATCCGTGCGGTATACAAAGTCGGAGATGTATTGCGAGCGCCATTGCCGGAGGCGGTGCCAGATATGATCGCATACATGCTCAAAGGCCGGGCTCGCCGGTGTGAGCTGGATCGGATGGTTATGATCGTCGATGACCAGGCTCCGGCAATGATAGACATCCAAGCCGGGATAACTTGCCATCAAAGCCGTAAATTCACTCAGGAAATCGGGTTCCATCCGGTCATCGTCACCCAGTATGACGATATACTCCCCTTCGGCCAATGCCAGTAATTTATTCCAGTTATCGATCAATCGGACTGCACCAACGTTGCGTTCATTCTCATAGTAGCGGATACGGGTGTCCGTATACGCTGCTACGATTTCCTTCACAGGTTCGGGCGAACAATCGTTGAGTATGACCAATTCAAAATCGACGAACGACTGGTTGAGCGCACACTGTAAGCATTCTTCCAAAAAGCGGCTTTTATAAGCCGGGATGCAAATCGAGAATTTAGGCATTGCCATTTCCTTTCCCCATAAGTGTTTCTTTCAATTCGCGGATAGCTGCTGGCTTTAGCACAAACATCAACAGGTATACCACATATATCACCGCGAAGATAACTGAACTGGCGATAACCATGCCATATCCGTGAGGCAGGGTAAGCTGGCCTGTAGCATACCGACTAATGAGCAGTGCCGATACACCGCCGACTGCTGCGGGCAGAAAGGCGCGGGTGAACAACCGAAACCCATCCAGTCGGAGCACTTTCGGGATGTAATAACTGTAAAAAAAACCAATCTGGAGTACCATATACACCAGATATCCTACCACAGCCGCCCCCACTTGCAAGCTAGGCGCAAAGATGATGGTGATGGGTAGGGAAACCATGCAAGCCACAGCCGAAGAGTAAACCAGAAACCGTGTTTTCCCGGTAGAAAGCACCAAACTGGCAACGGGCGTGTTGTGCATGGAAAGCAACACCGTGAGTAACCAAAGCGACAACCATAATGAAAGGCCGCTGTAGTCATTGCCCATATACAACAACAAGATTTCGTCTGCATTCAATATCAGTACGAAAACCATGAAACTCAAAAAAATGGAGATGTATTTCGTGGCCTCGAATACCATGCGTTCAATACGTTGGTGATCTCCCTCGGCATACGCCTTGGATGTTGAAGGCAAGAGTACCTGCATGAATACGCCGCCGAATGCTACAATGAGCATCGCGATGGTCTGGATGACCCGGTAATCGGTAAGTACCTCCATTCCGTTGGCAAACTTGCCCAACAACAATGGCCGGAGATTATTGGCCGTCAATTGAAACAGCCCCATGAGAAAAATCGCCAAACTATAGGTCAATATCTCCCGGAAAGCACCACCATCCCATCGGGGCGCTAATAATACGCTTCGAGATATCGGGAAGACCCGTAGGCGCCATATGTAAAACGGGATGGGAATGAGCGTGGTCAGCGTATACCAGGCGAAATACGTAATGAGCGTCCAATGCAATTGGATAGCCAGCAGTGCCACTGTAAAATTGAGTATGCTACTGACGACCGTCACCCGATTGACGTACGCCAATTCGTCCTTAGCACTAAGTAGCTGGACTGCCACGCCGGAAAGCCAGTTCAACACGGTGGAAAAGGCGAGGATATACATCATTTGCCGATAAAGCGGCACCTGTGCATCCGTCAGGTTGAAAAGTTGTTGACCATAGGCAGACATACCAAGGAATATGACCGCATTGGCCAGCCCGATTACGCCATAGAAAACAACACTGGAACGCGATACATTTCCGATTTTCTCCCACTCCTCTTTCGCAGTCCACATGGAAAAATATCGCACCGCACCTACATTGAATCCCAAATCCATTAATCGGAGATACGCATTGAGTGAAAAAGCCAATGCAATAAGGCCGTAATCGGCCTTGCCATAGAAACCTACAAGCAGTGGGATGGTGATAAATTTAGCCAGCGCATCAAGGATCTTGGCCAAGATGCCCCATAGCGAGCCGGCAAATACCCGTTTCGCACGATGTGACTCGCCGACTGTCTCCTGTGGCGGTACGGTGGTATTGGGATTCATATTTTAAGCCCAGCAATATCGGCAAAAATGCCGATCGGCCAAAACTTACCCTTAGTCTTCCAATATCCGTTCAACGACGGTTATTTCATGTTGCGGGCAAACGGAGTCCTTGACCGGGCAATAACCGGTAGCTCCGCGCAGGATAAGTGCACCCCCAACCGCTACTTCGGCCAACGAGGAAAGCGGTGTTTTAAACATACGCGTAATGCCCGTATACAACACGAAAGTGCCGGCTGCCACTGACAAAAGGCGCTCGGAATTGGCGATGTTTCGGTTGTCATTGGCTTCCCTGAGCCGCTCTCTTACGTCGTCCAATATTTCTTTGGTTTTGGTGTCCATATCTTTCAATCTCTTGATAATTACCTTTACTAGCTATAAATACAAACAACTACCTTGCCATTTGGTTTTCGGGGAAAGCACATTATATCCGTTGATCGCCTTGGTAGATATGTTAAATTACACGTACTTTGTCCAACGTACCCAACGACACGATGCACCATTGATGGAAATTTTAGGCTACATCCTGGCTGTCTTTATTGGCATTTCCCTGGGTCTCATCGGTGGCGGTGGCTCCATACTCACGGTACCTGTCTTTGTTTATCTATTCCATATCGAACCGACGTTGGCGACCTCCTATTCGCTGTTTATTGTTGGGATGACCAGCCTCACGGGCGCAGTTTATCAATACAGCAAGGGCTATGTGGATATGAAGGCAGCCCTTTCGTTTGGACTGATGTCGGTGGTGACCGTTTTTATTGTTAGGAAATACGTGCTGCCAGCAATTCCCGAGGTGCTTCTGCAACTGGGAGCCATTACGCTCACCAAATCCACAGCCATTATGGTTTTCTTTGCGGCCTTGATGCTTGCCGCATCGGTTTCCATGATTCTCGGGCATCGGGAGCAACCTACAGACACACCGACCAACTTAGCCAAATTATTGGCTTTTGGAGCAGGTATCGGCTTGGTAACCGGACTTCTGGGAGCAGGCGGCGGATTTCTGATTATCCCCGCGTTGGTCTTACTCGCCCGTATTCCCATAAAAACGGCTATCGGTACCTCGTTATTTATCGTTACCGTTAACTCGTCGGTGGGCTTTGTCGGCGATATCGGGCATGTCTACATCGACTGGCCGTTCTTATTGAAAATATTGGCCATTACTGTATTTGGTGTGGTCATTGGAAGTGCTTTCGGCCGTAATATACCGGGGGATCGGCTGCGTTCAGGTTTCGGTTGGTTTGTGCTCACCATGGGGATTTATATTTTGAGCAGGGAGTTGTTTTGATATCTTTGTAGTCATGAAACGCGTATGATAAAACAACTTATCTTAGTGGGAATAGGTGGAGGTCTCGGAAGCATGCTCCGGTTCCTCGTGTCGGTATCGACCAGCAGATTTGTCCACGGCACATTTCCGCTGTCCACGTTATTGGTTAACCTTTCCGGTTGTTTCCTGATCGGCGTATTGGTCGGGATTTTCAGTCAACCGCCCCACGTAGGTAATAACATGCGATTTTTACTGATCACCGGTTTCTGCGGCGGTTATACCACATTTTCTACATTTGCCCATGAAAACCTGCTACTCATCGAAAACCAGCAAATACCCTTGGCGATCGGCTATACCCTATTGAGCGTGGTCTTAGGCATCGCATTGGTATGGGCGGGAATATGGGTAAGCCAGGTGGCTTATTCACGATAGAAATCAATAAGCGACGCCGCATAGGTATCCTTCCAGCCATCCACAATATCATCGTAATCCCCATCGGGAATACCGGACTGCCGCACTTCCATGGACGTACCACGTTTATGTGCATGTAGCCTAATGGTGACGATGGATTCCGTGTTTTCGCCGAAATACCACTGCTGCACGATTTCCTTGTTTTTCACGAACGAGAGGTTTTTTCCCACAATCGCACCGCTCCACAGGGAGAATTCGGTATCGGGTACCTCCGCCATAACGGCCTCCTCTCCAGTCCAGAGATTGATAGTTATTGCAGTCGTTAGTGCCAAATAAACCTCTTCGGGTTGTGCAGGTATGATGAAATATGCCTTATAATCCTTCATTTGCAAAAAATAGTGTTGTAATTGTTTTGCAAAAATATCCTTTTTCACAGACATTGCGCCTACGAATCAAACCTCGTAGTTAATCAAATGATTAAAATATTTGGTTAAACCAAATACCCTGTTTATATTTGCAGCGTATCACATAGATTATGGCAAAAACGAAAGCGGCAAAAGCGGACCTCAGCACCGAGGAAAAGATCAAGGAAGCTGCACGGAAGGTCTTCACTCAAAAAGGCTATGCTGCTACACGCACACGGGATATCGCAGAAGAAGCCGGCATCAACCTGGCACTGCTCAATTACTATTTCCGTAGCAAGGAAAAGCTATTCGAGTTGATCATCATGGAGAAAATGCAAATCCTACTCGGCAAAATAGGGCCGATCATTATGGATAAAAACACCTCCATCGAAGAAAAAGTGGAACAAGTCGCCGAACACTATATTGATACCCTCTTGGCTAACCCGGATATCCCGTTGTTTGTATTGGGTGAAATCAGAAGTAACCCGGATAAGTTTGCAAGCTTGATTAAGACAAAAACAAACATCGCCGATTCGACACTCTTCAAGCAGTTGGCCGAAAAGCGCCCGGATATTGACCCCCTGCATTTTATCTTCAATATGCTTGGCCTTATTATCTTCCCATTTATCGGCAAGCCACTTATCCAGTTGATTACGGGGTTAAAATCTGAACAGGCCATTACCTTGATGAAAGAGCGCAAAATGCTGGTTAAAACGTGGTTTTCAGCTATGGTAGCTGCAACGTAGCTTTTTTTTTGGACTCATATTAATCAAATGATTAATTCAAAACAATAAATAAAATGATTAACCCATATTCCACATTACTGCTCATCTGCTCGCTGGGAATTTCGCTGAAAACAACGCAGGCGCAGCTTCTGTCGCTCACACTCCCTGAAGCTCACGCCCAAGCTGCTGAAAACTACCCGATGGTCAGACAACGCGACCTCATTACCCAAAGTACGGCGTACTCCATCGATAAGGCGAACGACGGCTATTTTCCACAAATCAATATCAATGGGCAAGCCACGTATCAGTCTGCCGTCACTGAAATACCCCTACGCGTGCCGGGAATGGATGTACCCACGTTAAACAAAGATCAGTATAAGCTATACGGGGAGGTAAACCAGCATCTTTATGATGGCGGTGCAATCAGGCTGCAAAAGCAAGCCATTGCGACTAATGCCGACTTGGAGCAACAGGCGTTGGAAGTGGAGCTCTATAAGGTCAAGGACCGAGTGAATCAACTATACTTTGGCATCCTATTGCTGAATGAGCAACTGCTGCAAAACGACCTGTACCAAAAGGACATCCAAGCGGGTTTGGAGAAGACCCGCGCTGCCATTGCCAACGGTGCAGCGTTAAAAAGTAGCGGGAACCTACTTGACGCCGAGTTGCTCAAGGCCGAGCAACAGGTTACCGAACTACGGGCCACGCGAAAGGCTTACCTGTGCATGCTTGGTCTTTTCATCGACCAATCCCTCGACGAGCGTACCGTATTGGAAAAACCAGTATCCCAACCCATTTCGGCGGCAATCAACCGACCGGAATTGAACTGGTATGCACTACAACAAAAAGGTATCGATGTAGAACGCAAGCTAGTGCTCGCCAAGAATCGCCCCAAATTAGGGTTGTTTCTGCAAGCCGGTGCCGGGCGGCCGGCGTTAAACATGTTGAGCAACGATTTTGAAACGTATTACTACGGCGGTGTTCGGCTAACTATTCCAATATCCGGTTTCTATACGTTGAGAAAGGAAAGGGCGCTACTGGACATCAGAAAGACAGCTATCGATGTACAAGAGGAAACATTCCTGTTTAACATTGACCTCTCAGTGCAGCAGCAAAATACGGAAGCAGCCAAATATCGGCAGCTTTTGGAAACCGACAATGAAATCATCGCACTCCGGACGTCGATAAAAGACGCGGCACTCACCCAACTGGAAAATGGGGTGATCAATACGGCCGACTACGTACGAGAAGTCAATGCGGAGGATCGTGCCAAGTTAGCCAAAATATACCACGAACTCCAACTATTGAAAGCCCAATACGATATCCAATACACAACCGGTAATTAACCATAAAGATTGACAATGATGAACAACGTAAAAATCCTCACACTCGCCGCTCTCTTGCTGGCTTCATGCAACGATGACCGAAGTGGTTACGATGCGTCCGGCACCTTCGAGGCCGTGGAAACTATTATTTCTGCTGAAGCAAGCGGCGTCATCCAGGAACTCAACGTACAGGAAGGCCAGTTATTACAAACTGGGCAGATGGTGGGGTATATCGATAGTACGCAACTTCACTTAAAAAAACGGCAGCTCCAAGCACAAATCGGTGCTGTGCTTAGTCGAAAACCCAACGTTGCCATACAGCTGGCCGCCCTGCAGGAGCAACTGCACCAAGCTATCCGAGAACAGCAGCGGATTGCCAACATGGCAGAAGCCGACGCTGCGACGCCCAAACAGCTGGACGATGCCAATGCCCAAGTGGCTGTGATCAAAAAGCAAATCGCAGCCCAGCGATCTTCACTCGGGATCACGGCATCCAGTCTCACCGAGGAAGCTTCTCCTCTGGAAATCCAGATTGCGCAATTGGAAGACCAGCTGGCCAAAAGTCGCATCGTCAACCCCCTTGAAGGCACCGTATTGGTTAAATATGCCGAAGCCAATGAAACAGCAATCGTAGGCAAACCGCTGTATAAGATAGCTGACTTGTCGTCCATCATCCTCCGTGCGTACGTAACGGGACCTCAGTTTACCCAAATCAAACTCCATCAACAGGTAACGGTACTGGTAGACGACGCGGCGGGAAAATACCGGGAGTACGAAGGAATTGTGGAATGGATCAGCGACAAAGCGGAGTTCACTCCAAAAACGATCCAGACCAAGGATGAGCGCGAGAACCTGGTTTACGCCACCAAAATCAGGGTAAAGAACGACGGCTTGCTGAAAATCGGAATGTATGGGCAGGTGAGATTCAACTGATATGGTTACCGTAAACAACATCACGAAAACGTACAACAAAGGTGCCGTAAAGGCGGTCGACGATGTCTCTTTTTCGGTTGAAAAGGGCGAACTATTCGGCGTGATCGGACCGGATGGCGCAGGTAAAAGCAGTATCTTCCGCATATTGACCACCCTGCTGTTGCCGGATGGCGGCACGGCTACCGTTGATGGACACGACGTCGTCAAAGATTACCGGTACATCCGCAACCACGTGGGCTACATGCCGGGTAGGTTTTCCCTCTATCAGGACCTTACCATCGAAGAAAATATCCAGTTTTTCGCAACGGTGTTCAACACGACAGTAGCGGAAAATCACCACCTCATCGAGGACATCTACATCCAGTTGGAGCCTTTCAAAAAGCGCAGGGCGGGAAAGTTATCAGGCGGAATGAAGCAAAAACTGGCCCTTTGCTGTGCGCTCATCCATAAGCCTACGGTGCTCTTCCTCGACGAACCGACAACGGGGGTAGACCCCGTTTCGCGTAAGGAATTCTGGGAAATGCTCAAGCGACTGAAACAACAGGGCATCACGGTGCTGGTTTCTACTCCCTACATGGACGAAGCCACACGGTGTGACCGGATCGCACTGATGCAACATGGGAAAATCCTATCCATCGATTCACCGCAGGGGATCATCAGGGCATATCCCGGTCCATTGTATGCCATCAAAGCTACGGATAAGCCACGTATCACTCAGGCATTGGCTACCCATGCACCGTCTTTCAGCAGCTATATATTCGGTGAGTATATCCATGTTGATCCGCAGGGGGTAAGCAGTAAGTACCTGACAGAAGAACTCACCACCCTCCTCGCAAAAGAAGGATTCCGCGAGATTGAAGTGATGCCAATTACCCCTACCATAGAAGATTGCTTCATTAAAATGCTAACCAAATGACACGCAAAGACTCCGTCATCAAAACCGAAAAACTAACCAAACGATTCGGTGATTTCATCGCCACCGATGAAATTACCTTTGAGGTACTTAAAGGTGAAATATTCGGCTTTCTGGGTGCCAACGGTGCCGGCAAAACCACCGCCATGCGCATGTTATGCGGTTTGTCTACCCCTTCTTCGGGCAAGGCAACCGTCGCTGGCTTCGATGTGTACCGCCAAACCGAACAGATCAAACAACACATCGGTTACATGAGTCAGAAGTTCTCCTTATATGAAGACCTTACGGTATTGGAAAACATTCGCTTTTTCGGCGGAATTTATGGCCTGGACAATCGGCAGCTCAAATCAAAAAGCGAGGAACTGGTGCAACGGCTCGGATTGCAATCGGAAACGAAAAAACTGGTCGGTGAACTGCCTTTGGGCTGGAAACAAAAACTGGCATTCTCTGTTTCGGTGCTGCATGAGCCCAAGATTGTATTTCTTGATGAACCTACAGGTGGTGTGGACCCCGTAACACGTCGGCAATTCTGGGCGCTGATCTATGAAGCGGCAAGCCGCGGCATTACCCTATTTGTAACCACCCATTACATGGATGAGGCAGAATACTGTGACCGCATCTCCATCATGGTGGATGGCCGGATCGAAGCACTAGGAACACCGCAAGAATTAAAAATAAAGCTGAATGAATCTACCATGGACGGCGTTTTCTATCAACTGGCACGAGGAGCTAAAAGAAGCGATTAAATGAGACAGTTTTTCACATTTGTAAGAAAGGAATGCTATCACGTTTTACGTGACCGGCGGACGTTACTCATCCTCTTTGGAATGCCGCTCGCTCAAATCCTCATTTTTGGATTCGCGTTGACAAATGAAGTAAAAAATGCCCGTATTGTGGTCGTGGACCATGCGAAGGACAATGCCTCCCAGCGTATCATCGCCCAAATTGCCGCCAGTAACTATTTCGAACTCGGGGAGGATGTGATGGATAGGGATCGCATGGAAATGGCATTCCGGGAAGGTACCGTCAAACTCGCGGTAGTATTTCCTGCTAACTTCCACAACGACCTCGTCCATCAAAATCACGCCCAAATACAAGTAATTGCAGACGCTTCCGACCCGAACTATGCCACCACATTGACTAATTATGTATCCTCGATTATCCGGGATTACCAAACGGAACTCAGTGAAAATGCTGCCCTGCCCTACCGGATCACCCCACAGATCCGTATGCTTTACAACCCACAATTAAAAGGTGCTCCCAATTTCGTGCCGGGCGTGATGGCGTTGGTCTTGATGTTGGTTTCCGTCATGATGACGGCAATCGCCATTGTCAGGGAAAAGGAAACGGGCACCATGGAAGTCCTGCTGGTTTCGCCCTTTCGGCCGGTGTGGGTCATCCTGTCAAAAGCAGTTCCTTATCTATTCCTCTCGCTCATCAATGTACTATCCATTGTGTTGATGAGTGTGTTCGTACTGCGGCTCCCGGTAGCGGGTAGCTGGCTATTGCTGTTTGCCGAAAGTACGTTGTTCATTATCACATGCCTCACGTTGGGAATCTTCATTTCCATCAAGACGAAGACCCAACAAGTGGCCATGCTGGTATCACTGATGGGTATGATGCTGCCCACGGTGATGTTTAGCGGATTTATGTTTCCCATCGAAAACATGCCGGTTCCACTGCAGGTTATCTCCAATATTGTCCCTGCAAAATGGTTTTATATTATTGTGAAATCCATCATGATCAAAGGCATGGGTTTCGCAGAGATATGGAAAGAAACACTCGTACTGTGTGGAATTACGCTATTTTTCTTCATTGTGAGTTTGAAAAGCTTTAAAATACGACTGGAGTAACCCGTTCAACTAAAAAAATGAGAACCATCAAATTCCTACTACAAAAAGAATTCCGGCAGATTTTCCGTAATCGCGCCATCCTGATCCTCATCATGGTGATGCCGGTCATGCAATTGATCATCTTGCCGCTAGCTGCCGACTATGAAGTAAAGAACATCAATCTTTCAGTAGTCGACCATGACCACTCTCCATATTCACAGCAATTGATCTCGAAGATTACCGCATCCGGGTATTTCAGGTTGCAGGGATATCACACGTCAATCGAAGAAGCCTACCGGTCGATTGAACAGGACAAGGCTGATCTCGCACTGGAAATACCTTATGGATTTGAGCGCAACCTTATCCGGGAAGGTGAACAACAGCTGTTCATAGCCGTCAACGCCATCAATGGAACCAAAGCCGGTTTGGGTGGAGCCTATCTTGCCGACATTATCCGTGATTACAACCAACACATCAGGACGGAGCTAACCATACCGACACGCTTCCAATCCCTACCTATCATCGAGATAGTACCCAATAACCGATTCAATCCACTGCTCAACTACCAGTTCTTCATGGTACCGGGTATATTGGCTATTCTGTTGACCATGGTCGGTGGCTTTCTCTCGGCATTGAATATCGTAAAGGAGAAGGAAATCGGCACCATAGAGCAAATCAACGTAACGCCTATCAAAAAGCATCATTTCATTCTTGGCAAACTTATCCCTTTCTGGATATTGGGCAATGTCGTATTCACCCTCGGCCTACTGGTGTCATGGCTCGTCTATGGTATATTTCCGCAAGGCAACTTATTGGCGATGTATGGCTTCATTTGGGTTTACTTATTGGCCGTGCTGGGTTTCGGGCTGTTGATCTCTACTTACACGGATACGCAGCAGCAAGCCATGTTTATCATGTTCTTCTTCATGATGATTTTCATTCTGATGGGCGGACTGTTCACACCGATAAACAGCATGCCTGGATGGGCCAAGGTGATTGCTAACCTAAACCCGGTGAGTTATCTTGTGGAGGTGATGCGGATGATTATCCTGAAAGGCAGTGGCTGGAGAGCCGTTCTTCCGCACCTGGGTGCGATACTGGGTTTCGCGCTCGTATTAAATAGCTGGGCAATATGGAATTACCGAAAAACAAACTAAGCAATAACCAACCGCAAATTATTTATCCTGCGGATTGTAATTTGTTGGTCATTATTCTCGTCTACTTAAAAAGTACGTACAGCAACTGGAATAAATTTTATACATTTGACTTATGGTAAACAAAAGTCAAATTGTTTACCACTCAAGTTTAACAGATTGACAACCATGCAAACACGAGGCATTTTACTAAATTACGAAGGTACGATTGATACGAATGGTCAGCATTGGGGGGCGATACTTTGGCACAAATTCCAGAAGCACAACATCGGTCTGGACAAAGCAGCGTTCAACAAGGCATACATGTTTTCGGAAGCGGCTTTGGCAACCGGTGACATCATCAAGCCCAACCATGTGTTTTTGGATGTGCTTATCCATAAAATAACGCAACAATTCAATTATTTGACCTACCAGGGTTATCAGCTCGACTATACTGTAATTGATTCCATTGCAAAAGAATGTGACCAGTTAGCTCAACGGACGCTGCGGAAAGCTCGGGGTATTCTGGAAATTCTATCGAGTGCCTTCCCTGTGGTCTTGGTTTCAAATTTCTATGGCAACCTCAATGCGGTATTGACCGATTTCGGCATCCGGAAGTATTTTTCAGACGTTGTTGAAACGACCGACTCGGCTTCGCATCTCAATACCGAAATATATGAGCGGGGAGTAAAGAAGCTCGGTTACGCAGCGGAGGAGTGCGTAGCTGTCGGTGATTCATACAACCGCGATATTTTACCTTCTAAAGAAATCGGCTGTCAAACGGTTTGGCTTAATGTGGAGAGCTGGGAAGAATGGGGAATAGACGAGTTGGGGATTTCGGATGCCGAAATCGGGGATTTCAATCAATTACCCCGGTTGCTTGAAAGGTGGGAACCTGCGTTTTCGACCGGTTTGTGATGGCGTTTTAACAAAAAAATCGCATATTAGGTGCTTGAAAAAGTATCTGCTATGCAAGTAAAGAAATATTCGGGTGAACTCGTTGAATTTGATGTGCGCCGACTGAAAGGCTCGCTGTCTAAATCGGGTGCCTCGCCGGATGTCGTAGACGAAGTATGGGAAACGATGAAACCCCTGGTCTATGACGGGATCCATACCCGTGATCTTTACAAACTCGCCTTCCGTTTATTAAAACGGGAAGCCAATTCCCTCGCTGCCCGCTACAGCCTCAAACAGGCGCTCAAAGACTTGGGTCCCGCAGGTTATTATTTTGAACAATGGGTGGCCAAGCTTTTCAGATACGTGTCTTATCAGACGACAACCAGCCAGCACCTCCGGGGTAACTCGGTAACGCATGAAGTGGATGTAGTAGCGCAAAAGGATGACGAGCTCTTATTGGTCGAATGCAAGTTCAGAAACACAGAAGACGCGAAGATCACGGTCACCACACCCATGTATTTCCTATCGCGGGTAAAGGATTTCGAGGGACTTTCATTTTCCTTCTTCGGTAAAAGCATGCAATTTACGGCGGGCTGGCTTGTCACCAACGCCTACGTCACTACCGACTCGATCGAATTTTCGAAATACTACGATCTCAACCTCCTATCCTGGGATTATCCGGAAGAAAGCAGTATTAAACGCCGTGTAGATTATGCGGGATTATATCCGATCACCTGCCTCACAACCGTTAACAAAGCTGAAAAAGAACTGCTTTTGAAACAGGGGTGTATCTTGGTAAAGGACATTCTCGACGATGAGGCCCAGCTGGATACACTGGATTGTGCCCCGCGAAAGAAAAAAAGAATTGTACAGGAAGCCACCGAGTTGGTTAACCATCAAAACCAGTGATGCGATGAGGAATGCATTTTTAAAAGAGGAAAAGAAATTCATGGAGGGGGCCCGCGCCCGCTGGAAAGAACTGAAATACGTGGGCGGTGTGGTGATGCAATTCCTAAAAGGGTTCCGGGAATTGCATTTCATTGGGCCATGTGTCACGGTATTCGGATCCGCGCGTTTCAAGGCAGATCACCCCTACTACGAACTCGCCCGGGAGGTATCTGCTGAAATCGGCAAACTGGGGTTCGCCATCATGACGGGCGGTGGTCCCGGCATCATGGAAGCAGCCAACCGTGGTGCCCAAGAAGCGGGGGCACTTTCCGTCGGATGCAACATCCTGCTCCCGCATGAACAGGCCCACAATCCCTATCTCGACCGATTTGTCACCATGGAGTATTTCTTTGTCCGCAAAGAGCTCCTGCGTAAATATTCGTTTGCTTTCGTGGTATTACCTGGAGGTTTTGGCACGTTGGATGAATTCTTCGAAACACTTACCCTCATCCAAACCGGCAAGATCCAACGGTTTCCGATTGTGGTAATGGGCGTAGGTTTTCACAAAGAAATCATTGCCCATGTACAGCGTATGATGGACGAACAAACCATCAGCCCTGAAGACATGGACCTCCTACTCTTTACGGATTCGGTACAGGAGGTGGTAGCCCATATCCGTAAACACGCTGAGGGCTCACCCAGCATCAAGTTGGAACCGCCACGAAAAGCGGCTTGGCTTTTGGGTGAACGGAAGCTGAAAAGAGCCTAGGCTGTGCTCATTCTTTGGAAATACCTCAAACCGCAACGCAAGTACATCTATTTTGCGTTACTGTTGGCTGCTGCCGCCCAATTACTCTCGATGATCGACCCTATCATTTTCGGGAAGATTATCGATGACTATGCAAACAATCGGGATGGACGCAGCGAACAAGAGCTGGTCGAAGGTGTACTTTTCTGGCTTTTTATAGCGATTGGCATTGCCCTGTTGGCCCGTTTGGCCCGATCATTCCAGGACTATGTGATGCGTCTCGCTGTTCAGCGTTTCGGCATGCAAATATTCAATGATGGGCTACGGCAGACTTTACGCCTGTCGTTTCAGGAGTTTGAGGAACAGCGCAGCGGCGAAACACTCGCTATATTGCAAAAAGTACGTACCGATACGGAGCGCTTCATCAATTCGGGTATCAACATCCTGTTCTCGTCCTTGGTAGGTCTCAGTTTTCTGATTTGGTATGCCATCACCAAACATTGGGCGTTGATTCCGATTTTCCTCATCGGCTTCGTGGTCATTGGTGCCATCACAGGATTGTTAAGCCGAAAAATAAAAACTACGCAACGGAGCATCAACCGCGAAACGACCCGGATGTCCGGTATCATCACCGAATCACTGCGCAATATCGAGCTGGTCAAAAGCCTTGGCCTAACCTTTCCGGAGATACGGCGGATGCGCGGGCACACGCAAACCATTTATGATTTGGAAATGACCAAGACACGCCGTGTCCGCTTCCTCTCGTTCCTTCAGGGCACCACCTTGAACCTCTTGCGGCAATCCATTCTGTTTACGTTGCTTTGGCTCATTTTCAGGAATGTGCTTACACCCGGCGAACTGATAACCATGCAGTTCATATCCACTTCCATCTTTATGCCGTTGCAGGATATCGGCAACATCATCGTGCAATACCGCGAAGCCGAAGCTTCCGTACAGCTATTTGACAACCTGATGGCGAAACCCATCGAGCGGCGACCGGAAGATCCGGTTCCGATCGGCCCGTTAGAGGAAGTAGTTTTTGATCGGGTGGTTTTCCGGCATAAAACAGCGGCTCAAAATGCTATCGATGGTATTTCTTTCACCGCCAAGACCGGCGAGACAATCGCATTTGTTGGTCCATCGGGCTCGGGGAAGTCGACCCTGGTCAAATTGCTAGTCGGATTATACCGACCGGTATCCGGCAGTATCTTATTCAATGATATCCCATCCGAAGAAGTTCGGTTCAATGAGATGCGGCGGCAAATCGGTTTTGTAACACAGGACACCCAATTGTTTGCCGGTACCATCCAAGACAATCTCCTATTTGTAAAACCGGATGCGACCGAGGAAGAAGTGCTCGCAGCACTGCATAAAGCCAGCTGTGATCTGTTGTTGGCCCGCAGTGAAAAGGGCATACGCACGATCTTGGGCGAAGGTGGGCTTAAGTTGTCCGGTGGTGAAAAACAACGTATCTCCATCGCACGGGCATTGATACGCAATCCCCGCCTGTTGATTTTCGACGAGGCAACCAGCGCATTGGATTCACTCACCGAAGAGGCTATCACCGAAACGGTGAGGACGCTATCCGGCGAACGCGAACAAATTACGGTGCTGATTGCCCATCGATTGTCGACGATTATGCACGCAGATCGGATTATCGTATTGGAAAAAGGAAAAATCACCGAAACGGGTACGCATAGCGAATTGGTGGCCGCGAAAGGTTTATACTACGCCATGTGGCGGCAACAGATCGGAGAGCGGCGGTAAGCCGACCCTTGACTGCGAATTATTCCAGCCCCAAGTTAAACGTTTTCCGCAACACATCAAGCGTCGGGTTCTTGGCTGCCATGGCCTGATATTTTTCTTGTGCCGTATAGGGCTTTCGCGTTGTGTCGTTTTGGACCTGTATCGGAACGAGATCTATTGCGAAATTACGCAGTTTCGTACGCAGTCCATTGAGGATGTCGATCTTGGAGGTGCTCAACAAATCCTGCTGAATGGGGTTCTCGACCACCACGCCGATTTGAAAATCCGGTAAGAGCTGGGGTACGTTGGCCGTCATCAACGTAAACAGGTTGATCTTGTTTTCCGCCTTCAGTTTGTCAGCAAATGCATGCCATTGTTCCAACAGTTCATCAGGACTGAATATCTCCCTTTCTTCGCCATTAAGCAATTCGGGCTCATCGGATTGCGCTACGGTTTGCTTATCATCGAAAATCTTGTTCAGGTCAGGAACGGCATTACCCAGTTTGACATCACCCCATGAGCGGACGGCCTTAGGTGAGGGTTCGGTAGCCGGAGGTTGCGATGCTGGGACGCGAACATCCGTGACCGGTGGTTGACGTTCCGTGGTCGGTGGTTGGGGAATCGGTGGCTGTGATTCATGGTCCGTGGTCACCGTAGGTGTTACGGATTCACGAGGCTTTTTTTTTTCAGCCGTCTCCATAGGGGGATGCACAACATTGTTTTTCGCCAATTGAATCGCTGCCGTGATGTGGCACATCTTCAGCAAGGCCAGTTCTACCTGTAAGCGTTGGTTTTTGCTCGTGCGGTAGTTAACTTCACATTGGTTGGAAATATTGAGTGCCGAAAGCAGTAAACCTGGAGAGAGCCGTTGGGCTTGTTGTTGATAGCGCTGGCGAATGGCATCACTGGTATCCAGCAACTTAAGCGTAGCAGGCTCCTTGGCCACAAGCAGATCTCGAAAGTGCGACCCCAACCCGCTGATGAAATGGCTGCCATCGAACCCGTGAGCCAATATCTCATCTAGGATAAGCAAGGCTGTTGGCGAATCCTCGTTGACAAGCGCATCGGTAAGCCGGAAATAATACTCGTAATCGAGGATATTGAGGTTGTCAATAACGGCCTGATAGGTCACCTCTTTATTGGAGAAACTCACGATCTGGTCGAACATGGACAGCGCATCACGCAAACCACCGTCGGCTTTCTGCGCGATGATGTGGAGCCCGTCGCTGTTATAAGACACCCCCTCCTTATCAGCGATTGAAGCCAGGTGCCCTGCCATGTCCGCCACCTTGATGCGATTGAAATCAAAAATCTGACACCGAGACAGGATAGTAGGCAGGATTTTGTGTTTTTCGGTGGTGGCCAGAATAAATATGGCGTAGGAAGGAGGTTCTTCCAATGTTTTCAGGAACGCATTGAATGCCTGCTGGGACAGCATATGCACCTCATCGATAATATATATCTTATACTTGCCTGTTTGCGGTGGTATGCGCACTTGGTCGATGAGGCTGCGGATATCATCCACGGAGTTATTTGACGCGGCATCGAGTTCATGGATACTGAAGGAGTTACCGTTTTGGAAAGACTTACAGCTATCACATTGCCCACAAGCCTCCATATCATCCCGTAAGCGCTCGCAATTAATGGTCTTGGCCAAAATGCGGGCACAGGTAGTCTTACCGACGCCCCGCGGGCCGCAAAATAAAAACGCCTGCGCCAGCTGCTTATTTTTAATGGCGTTTTTGAGAGTAACGGTAATATGCTGTTGACCAACCACCGTATCAAACGTGGCAGGACGATATTTACGAGCCGAAACGATAAAATTATCCATCGGTACGAAGATAGGAATTTCGGTCGAAACTATCTACTGGACTTCATTGCTTTCACAACCTTCACGCCTTTGTCGCTTATCAACCGTTCATATTCCGCTGTCTCGCGACCATAGATAGCGATTCTGCCGTTTTGATCGCTATGCACCCCCCACCCATACCGTTTGGTCAGTGGCGACGCCCGCAAACAAGGTTGCCCTTTTGAAAAAAACATTGCCCGTGCTTCGGCGAATTCGCCTTCCGTCAAATCATTCCGTTCAGCAAATACGCCAAATACCACATCATCCGACGTAAACTGATAAGGCTTTTTACTGATCATTTCAAACTGGATATTAGCAACCGATTTTTTCGCTCCTTTTGTGGGTGGTACCTCACCATTTATCGCCTTGCAATCGTCTGCAACTGCAATGAAGGCGTTCTCGTAGTTTGTCGTATGTGTGTTCATAACCATCGCAATTATTCAGTATGCCACGTTTCGTCAGTTAAAATTTTGTAACAAAAGTAGGGGAAATATGGAATCTACGTAACATTCTTATCAACATCCTATCCTAGCGTCATCAAATGCTACGACATTTATCATAAATAGCATATTTTAACAGTTGTGGTAGCGTCTTTTAACGTTAATTAACAAATATGAATTATTGAAACCCATTTCTTTGCCATAACTAAAACAATAGTACATATTTTATAAACAAGCACATGACCCGTAAATTCTTACCCTTATTCGCGCTATTCTTCGCCGCTACGCTCTCTATTTCATTTGCACAGGACACTACACATGCCTTGAAAGGCAAAGTGGTAGACTCCGTCGATAGCAATGCGATAGCCTACGTAACCGTCAATATCCGTACGGACAGTGCGGCATTCAAATCCCTTGTTACCGATGCGAAGGGCGAATTTGAGCTTGCCGGATTGAATACGGGAAATTACACGGCGACATTCATTGCTGTGGGCTACCAAACCAAGGAATTGCCGATTGAACTGCTCGATCACACAGCCGAACTCAATTTGGGTAATATCTCACTAGCTGCCGATGCCCAAGCGCTGGATGAAGTTGTGGTAACGGCTAGCCGACCCATTGTGAAACAGGATATCGACAGATTGACCTACGATGTGCAGGCTGATCCCGAAAGCAAGATACTGACTGCGCTGGACATGATGCGAAAGATTCCGTTGCTTTCCGTAGATGGCGATGAAAACGTATTGCTACAGGGTAATTCCAACTACCGGATTTTTATCAACAACAAACCGTCTACCATGATTGCGCGCAATCCAAAAGATGTATTGAAGGCCATGCCCGCTGAATCCATAGAAAAAATAGAGGTTATTACTACGCCTCCAGCACGGTATGAAAGCGAGGGGCTGGCAGGTATCATCAATATCATTACCAACAAAAATGTCGACAATGGCTACCGCGGGTCGGCCAACCTCAATTACCGCAGTCCGGCGGGTGGACCTGGGGTAGGTGGCTCTTTTACACTTAAGCAAGGGAAATTCGGTGCATCCGGTTACTTCGGAGGGAGTCTTTCACAACGCCCCGAAACGCAAAGTAATTTCGAACGCGCAACCTTGGGCAATCAACCGAATATCTTGTTCCAAAATGGCCTCAATGATGGCAAAAGCAACTTTACTTACTTGGGCACAGAACTCAGTTATGATATTGACAGCCTAAATCTTATCACCGGCGAGATTGGCTTCAATTTGGGTCGGTTTGACAATAACGGCAGTCAATTTTCTAATACAAGCACCCTAGAGGGTTCGCCGTTGCAGGGATTCAGTATGTACAACGTCGGGAAAAACCGTTGGGATGGCTACAACATTGGGCTCAATTATCAAAAAGGCTTCAAGCGCAATAAAGAGCAAATGCTCACGTTTTCTTACCGCTTTGGTCATGACAAGGACGGGCAAGATAACCGGATGCGCATCGCAGACCGCATTAACTACGAAGTGCCCGATTACAACCAAACGAATAACGGCAACCAAGACGAACACACGGTACAACTTGACTACGTACACCCGGTCAACAAGTTGAACATCGAAGGTGGAGTAAAGGGAATTTTCCGGCTGAATAGCAGCGATTTTCGGTCGGCTAATTTCGATGAAACCAGCGGCGCATTCGTCGAAGCTCCAAACCAAACAAACACTTACGAAAATAATCAATACATTCTCAGCGTTTACAATTCCTATCAGTACAAGCTTGAGAAATGGGGGTTCAGTGCCGGATTACGCGCCGAGCAGACCGTGGTCAAAGCCGATTTTATTTCCAGCGATTCCAATGTAGACCAAAATTATTTCAACTTTATCCCATCGATAGCCGTTAACCATATTCTCAAGCAGGGCAAAACATTGAACTTAGGCTATACGCAACGGGTACAGCGCCCGGGTATATGGAACCTGAATCCGTTCGTGAATCGCTCAAATCCAAATTTTGAATACGCTGGAAATCCCGACCTCCGGCCTGTCCTCAACAATACATTCAACCTCCGTTATAGCAGTTTCAGTAAAGCCAACATCAATGTCGGGATGAGTTATTCCTTTGCGAATAATACCATACAACGACTGATCAATTACGATGAGGAGACGGGTATCTCTCGTTTTACTTACGAAAACATCGGTAAGGACAAATCACTGGGCACCAACGTCAGCATCAATTATCCCATCACAAAAAAACTTAACCTCAATATGAGCGGCGATATGAGCTACATTTGGCTAGAAGGCGTCGTGGATGGCAAGGCGACCAGCAATTCCGGGCTACGGGGCTACATGTATGGCGGATTGAGCTACCTATTTGAAGAGGGATGGCGGGTTAATGGCAACTTTAGTTACAGCACCGCATATATCATGCTACAGGGTCAAAGCAACTCCTTCCCTTATTACGGCATCAGTGCCTCTAAAGATCTGATTAAGGAAAAATTGAGTATCTCCGGATCCGTATCAAACCCCTTTAATAAATACCGCAACTACATCAACGATATGACCGGTCCCAACTTTACCCAGTCGTCGTTTTTCCAGAATTACTACCGATCCTTCAGCATGAGTCTCTCCTACCGCTTCGGCCGATTGAAAGATGAAATCCGTAAGAATCGGCGCGGAATCAAAAACGATGACGTTTCGGGAGGTGGTGGGCAACAGGGGGGAAATTAAGCACGTGATTTTTTCGACAAATGGATATTTAATTTTAAGTTTGCTTGCAAAAAAGCCCAACTATGCACGTTTACGGAATCAAAAATTGCAATACAGTAAAAAAAGCCTTAACATGGCTGGAGGACAATGCTATTTCCTACACGTTCCATGATTTCAAGAAAGAAGGCATATCCGAAGAGAAACTGCTTACTTGGGAAAACCAAATTGGCTGGGAGCCGTTGGTTAACAAACGGGGTACCACTTGGCGACAACTTTCGTCTGAGGAGCAGACTGCCGTTATCGATTCCGATAGCGCAAATGCGCTGATGCAGGCAAAAACCAGCGTTATCAAGCGCCCGGTGATTGAAAGCAAGGGGGGAATCATCGTGGGGTTCGACGAATCAGAGTACAAAGCTAAGCTTACGTAAATAATACTGCACCAAACAATACACATATGAATACATCGTTAATATCGCGCATTACCGGCATCCTATTGTTGATTGGGACTTTACCCCTGGTCGGATTGTCACAAGCCCCTGAGCCTAAGTATGACTACAAAGAAGCATTCAATCCGTTCTTTTATACGAACAATGGCACTGAATACCGCTCAGCGAGTGGAATGCCGGGACCTAAATATTGGCAGAATGCGGTCGACTATAAAATCAGTGCCCGGCTGGATGACGAAACCAACGAGATTAACGCAACTGTAACGCTGGCTTATACCAACAATAGCCCTGATGCGCTTGATTTCATCTGGCTGCAGCTGGATCAAAACATGTTTTCGCAGGAAGGTCGCGGACATCTCATCGTGCCGCTCACGAAAAGCCGCTATGGTGATGCACAGTCGGAATTTGACGGGGGATACGACATTAAGTCGGTCAAGTTTGGTAGCGGTGCGGCCGCGGAACACCTGATCACCGACACGCGCATGCAGGTATTTTTGCCGGAACCCCTGAAGCCCAACGGTGGTAAAACAACCATTACCATCGCCTACTCGTATATCGTACCCACCCATGGGGCCGACCGTACGGGCGTATTGGAAACTCAAAATGGTAAAATCTTCGCTATCGCGCAATGGTTTCCCCGCGTGGCGGTATATGACGATATCCTCGGCTGGAACGTGCAACCCTATACTGGGCCGGGTGAATTTTACCTCGAATTCGGCAACTACGAAGTGGATATCACCGCTCCAGCCAATCACATCGTGGTGATGGGGGGAGAACTCCTCAATCCAAGTGAGGTATATACACCAGAACAACTGAAGCGTCTGGAACAGGCGAAGAAAAGTGATAAAACGGTCATCATCCGTTCCGCCGAAGAAGTGACGCAGCCCCAATCGCGTCCCCAAGCAAACAAGGAACTGACCTGGAAATTCAGGCTTGAAAAAGCACATGACGTGGCTTGGGCATCTTCGCCAGCCTTCATCGTTGACGGAGCAAAAATCAATTTGCCCAGCGGAAATAGCTCGTTCGCCCTATCGGCCTATCCTGTGGAAAGCAATGGCGGTAACGCTTGGGAGCGTTCTACAGAATACACCAAGGCATCCATCGAGTTTTACTCGAATAAATTGATGGAATATCCCTATCCAATAGCCGTGAATGTCGCGGCAGATATAGGCGGGATGGAATATCCAGCCATCGTGTTCTGCAGTTATAAATCCAAAGGTGCCGGACTATGGGGGGTCACCGATCATGAATTCGGCCATATCTGGTTTCCCATGATTGTAGGCAGCAACGAGCGGCTTCACGCCTGGATGGACGAAGGATTCAACACGTTCATCAATGACCTCTCTACAGAAGCGTTCAACGGTGGGGAATACTACCGCCCCATGGGCGATGCCAACCGGCTTGCACAGGCGCTGACACGGCCGGATCTCGAGCCCGTGATGAGTACACCCCAAAATATGCAGGAGCGTAATATCGGCACATTAGCTTACTTCAAGCCGGGCTTTGGCCTTACGTTACTTCGTAATGAAATCCTTGGCCCCGAACGATTTGACCGTGCATTTAAGGCGTATCTAGACCGATGGGCGTTTAAACATCCGACACCGGATGATTTTTTCCGTACGATTGAAAATGTTGCGGGAGAAAACCTGAATTGGTTTTGGCGCGGCTGGTTCAAATATAACTGGCGGTTTGATCAGGGGGTTGTTATGGTCATAACCGATTCCAGTGATCCGAGCATCAATGGGATGATCACCGTGGAAAACTTCGAAAAATTACCGATGCCTGTGGTGGTAGATATCACTACGGAAAGCGGTGAGGTGCATCGCGTAAAACTACCGGTAGAGATCTGGGAACGAAACAGCAAATGGACATTCAAAGCCCCCACAGATGAAAAAATCGTGGCGGTCCAACTCGATCCCGATAAAGTATATCCAGACCACAATCCGGATAATAATCGATGGGAAGCCCCCGCACAATAAATCCATACAAGGTATAGTAAAATATAAAAGAACATGCAGCGTCAAAGATCAATACCGAGCACTAAAGTAAACGTTGTTATCAAAGCGCTGTATGTTTTCCTTTTATTAGGGATAGCCGCCTCCCACGTGGCTGCGCAAGACTCCCTCCTTACCGGATACGTATTGGAATTGGATAGTGGTGAGCCGCTGCAATACGTAGAAATCAAAAACCTGAAAACGGGTGTAGCTGCGGAAAGCCTCGAAGATGGCAGGTTCAGCATCGCGGCAAAGAAAAACGAGCGGCTTCAATTTGAATATCCCGGATATCGTACCGACACCTTGGTGGTTATCGAATTCACGATCAAACGGGTGTACATGGCGCCTGATGGCAGCGCCATTCAACTCGACGAAGTACAGATCCAAGCCATGACGGACAGCCGGTTGGATGCAGAGCTCAAACGTGCGGAAGTCGAAGGCCAGTTTACAGAAACCTCCCAACAACGTGGCGGTGTACGTATATCCCCATCGCGATGGTTTGGGAAAACGGGCCGACAGGCCAGGCAACGCCACGAGATGCTGCTCGCCGAAAAGGAAAGGAGACAAATCGATGCCCGGTTTACGCCAGAGGCGATTATGGCGATCACCCCCCTGAAAGGGGAAGATCTCGAACTATACATGACCAAATACCGCCCCACTGTAGAATTCCTCACCACGGCCAATGAATCCGACCTACGGCTTTACATTATGGATACCTATGCCAAGTTCAAGGCATTGACCCCTAAGCAACGTTCGGAGATAAAGATCCCCGAGCGTGAAAGCCGCTAGACCATTCCGCCTCGTTCTACCCGAAAGGCCACTTTGCAGATTGCTCCGTAGGAGGTGATTTCTCCGTCTTTCACATGCACCTTAAAATCTTTAACATAGACCGAGTCAATGTTGGCAACCGTAGCCGATACTTCCTTTACCGCATTGCGGATCGCATCGTCAAAACTGGAATCAGACGAGGCGATAACCTCGATTACTTTTACAATAGCCATAATATATCATTTAATGTTTGTGTCATGTAAACATATTGGATGAATGATTTGTTTTAGGGAAGACAGGCACGCTATCGATTATGCCTATCTTATCCTATTGTTTAGCTCCAGACTATGGAAGAAAAAATGAATGAGTCTACCCCGCAACGCCCAGAAGGGGGACGGATGGTCAACGCGCCACTGGTGGCCATCGACCTACCCCGTTTTATGGAACAGATCAAAAGTGAGGCTGCCTGGCTGAACGGACCGCGGAATGCAATCACCGTCTTTAAATCCGATTACCTACGCATCGTGCTGATTGCATTACACGCCGGTGCGGAACTTCCTACGCATACGGCCGACGGCATGATTAGTGTACAAGTGTTGCAGGGAAAGTTGCGGTTCGGTACTGGGGGCGAATCACTACAATTGGAAAAAGGGGAAATGGTAGCCTTGCACAAAGGGATACCTCATAGCGTGTTGGCTATCGAAGAAAGCATGTTTCTACTCACGCTTGCGCCTACGCCCAAAGCGACATGACCGATGTTGTCTGTAGCACGCGGTTTTGCAAATCGTAGAATGAATAATATGCGCGAAGAAACAAGGACAGCAGCCGAAAAATAATGCAGAAGTGAGAGATACGGCATAAAATTTGTGCGTAACTATTGTCTAAAATTACACCACCAATTAACGCTAACAGTTATGAAAAAAGCAGATCTTATTGAAAAAATCGCCAAAGAATCTGGTATCAGCAAAGGACAAGCGGAAAAAGCACTCAACAGTTTCACCGGATCGGTAACAGCCTCCTTAAAAAAAGGTGAATCGGTTACCTTGGTCGGTTTCGGCACGTTCTCTGTATCGCAACGATCGGCCAGAAATGGCCGTAATCCACAAACCGGGGAAACCATTAAAATCAAAGCGAAAAAGCTGGCCAAATTCAAGCCGGGCAAAACCCTGAGTGAAACAGTGGAAAAGGCCAAGTTACCCAAATAAAAATCCCAAAATCTCTTGCAAACGGGTATGGATGCGGTTGCATCCATACCCGAAATAAAAGACCTCTGCATGCGCAGAGGTCTTTTTTCGTCGGTGCGGAAGAGCAGATTGGCTGTGCCCCACTACCCCGCACGCGACGGCCGCAGCCATCTGTAAAGGGGTGGCTGCAACGAAAAAAGCCTAGCACTCCGTGCTTATTTTTTTTCATTTAAAAGGGCACGCTCAAGCAAGCTTGGCGCACCCTTTTAAATGAAAAAACCCCTGCTTTAGCAGAGGCTTTTTTCGTCGGTGCGGAAGAGCAGATTCGAACTGCCACGCCCGTAAGGCGCCACCCCCTCAAGATGGTGCGTCTACCAATTTCGCCACTTCCGCGGGGATTAACAGGCGCAAACTTAGATAAAATTGTATTGATATGCAAGTTTACAGAAACGGCATATAAAACAATTTTTATCGTTCGCTCATCCAGCCCTGAAAGACAGGGCTATAGGTGAAAACTGAACTCAGGCTTCGCGCAAAGTCGGCGCTAGGTGCCTATCGATCAACGTTTGGATAAGGCCATCCGCTAAACCCACGCGCGGAACGATGATTTGCCGGAGATGACCATGCTTCATCAAGGTAAGGAAAATCTCACAAGCGGGTATAATTACGTCCGCACGGTCATTGTTCAACCCAAGCACATTGATTCGATCCTTCAACGAAAAGGAATTCAAGTATTCGTACAACGACTTCAATTTAGCAAATGAAATGGGCTTATCTTCCTTATTGTTGGCAAGCCGGGACAACTTATTGATATTGCCACCCGTGCCAATGCCATAGACAGATTTAAACTCGCGCGTGTGGATTTTCACCCATGCTTTCATCTCATCCCACGTTTCCTCTTTATCTTGGTTATCCAGTATGCGGATGGTGCCGATATTGAACGACGTGGACGCCAACAAGGTGCCATCGGCAAATACGGACAATTCTGTGCTTCCTCCGCCAACATCGATATACAGGTAAGCCTTTTTATTGGCAACGTGTTGCTCGATATGGCTGCTACATACGATTCTTGCCTCTTCGGCACCGTCAATAATCTGAAGGTCTATCCCTGCGGCCTTGACATCTTCAACCAACGACCCGCCATTCGTGGCTTCACGCATGGCAGATGTGGCACAGGCCATGTACTCACTTACCTTGTATACATCCATCAGGTTGCGGAAGGCTAACATTGTCTTCACCAAATCCACGGCCTTGGATTCGGATATCCGTCGATCGATAAAGGCATCGTCGCCAAGACGCAATGGCACCCGCACCAATGTATTTTTTTTGAACGACACGATATCGTTGTTCTGAATGATGTCGGCTATAAGGAGCCTTACTGCGTTTGATCCGATGTCTATTGCTGCGTACCTCACGTTCTATTAGGATTTATATTTAAGATAATTGTAAATGTCTTCCTGCGCACGGTGCCTGATTTTACTCTTGGCGCCGATATAGCGATTATTATTCAACTGATTGATTTCGCGGGCCTTGGTATTATCCCGCAATTGGATGTCGATGATATCGCGTATTTCCTTCCGGATACGGGCATCGAGAATAGGGAAAGCAACCTCCACCCGGCGATCAATATTGCGTGTCATCAAATCGGCAGACGACAGGTACATCAATTCGTCACCACCATTTCCAAAAATCCATACCCGCGCGTGCTCCAGGTACCGGTCCACGATACTCCTAACGGTGATCCGCTCACTGAACCCCTCCTGTCCCGGCACGAGACAACACATGCCGCGGATGATGAGCTGAATGGTCACTCCAGCATTATTAGCCTCATAGAGTTTTTCAATCATCTCTTCATCCGAAAGACTATTCATTTTGAGGATTAGGTATCCCTTCTTCCCCAACCTGGTCATTTCTATTTCATTTGCAATGAGCTGGTACAATCGCTGGCGTGTTCCCAACGGTGAGGTGATAATGGACTTATAACCATTGTAAAACACCTGCTTTTCCAAGCCTTTAAAAAGATGCTTTAAATCCTTAGTTATTAACGGATCAATCGTGAATAAGCTATGGTCGCAGTAGTGCTTAGCCGTCTTCTCATTGAAATTACCCGTTGCAAGGTTGGCATAATAAACCAGCCCCCGCTTCTCTCGCCGGGTAACGAGGCAAACCTTGGCATGGACTTTATATTGCACAACACCTATATTGACATTGACACCGCCTTCTTCCAGTCGATTGCGCCAGTAGATATTTGCTTCCTCATCAAAACGGGCCTTCAATTCGAGCAGGCAATTGACCGTTTTCCCGTTTTGTGCCGCATTGATCAACGCATTGATAACGCTGGAATTTTCCGCCAAACGGTATAGGCATATATTGATTTCCTTCACTTTGGGGTCTATAGCCGCCTCCCGAAGAAAATGGACGATATAGTCGAACGATTGGTATGGCAGGCTGACCAAATAATCACGCTGTGCCATTTGGCTAAATATACTCCGGCTCAAATCCAAATTATTGACTCTTAGCTGGGTCATGGGTGGGTATTCCAACGGCTCCCCCCCGACATTGGGGAAGTCGACGAAGTCCTTGAAATTGTGGTATCGCCCACCCGGGATGAGTGCTTCCTGATCCAGCTGCATGCGAGAAACGAGGTAATTGAGTGTGTCCAACGGAATATCACTATCGTAAAGCAGCCGCATAGGCCTCCCTTTATCCCGGCGCTGAAGGCTGTGCATCAGCGCATCAACAAACTTTTCACTTACATTGGCATCGATATCCAATTCTGCATCACGCGTAAGCTGTATGCTATAAGCTTCTACCGTATCGTACTCGAAAATGAAAAACAGATCATCCAAGCAATACCGGATGATATCATCCAATAAAATGATAAACTTCAGCTCTTTGTTTTCAGGCAATATGAGAAACCTTGAAAAAATGGAAGTGGGGATTTCGATCAGGGCGTATTTGACCTTCTTTCGGAAGGTCAGTTTCACGATAAAATAGATGTGCCTGTCCTTGAGCTCTGGAAATGGTTTAGCCGAGTCATCGCCTTCCAGCATAATGGGCACAAGGGTGGGCAACACCTGCTGCCTAAAAAAACCACGCACATAAGCACCTCTTGCAACATTCAGCTGATGCTCGTTGATGATAAAAATCTTTCGTGCTTCTAATTCTTTGATGATCTCCTGCTCATAAAGGTAGTCGAAGCGCTTTTCGAGCTTTACCACGATATTTTTTATTTCATTGAGGAGTTTCTTCGGATTGAAGCCAAGCATGGTCTTGGTCTTATTGTTAATGTCTACCAGCCGGTTGAGCGTAGCCACCCGTACCCGGTAAAATTCATCCAGATTGGATGAAAAAATAGCCAGAAAACGAAGACGCTCCATCAAAGGAACGGTCTTATCCGCGGCCTCCTGCAGCACCCGCTCGTTGAAATACAACCAGCTTATTTCTCGGTTTATAAGGGGGAATTTGCGCTTCACAACTGTTAACATACGGCCGTCTTAAGTTACTCGGCCAATAATAACAATGCAAAGTTTCCTTTATGTTAATCGTGTATTAATTCACGATAAGCAAACATCGTATTGGTAACGGACTTAACGCTTAACGACGGGAATAACTAAATAAACACTAAATATCATCACCCATTCAACGCTGATTGCTCAAGGATTTCCAGTTGCCAGAGGATTTCCTCCTGCTTCACGGGAAAAGGCTCCTCTTTCCGTATCTGTGCATACACTGCATTGAACAGATCATTGTAGTCTCCCTTAAGGGCTTCGCGGTAACGCATTTCCCGATCGCCATTCGGTTTCATGAGTGTAATCAACCCTTCTTTTCCGATGGGCTCTATCCCGTATTCTGGGTCTTTTGGTGAGATTCCTGCCTGCAATTGGTCTTCCTGCACATCCGCCCTTACCTTTTGAAAGGAGCCTTTGGTACCGTGTAATACGTAAGCTGGAAGCGGATTAGCTACCAGCAAACTTGCATAGATAAATACGGTAAGCCCCTTTGGGTAGGTAAGTACCAAGCTTGAAAAATCATCCACTTCAGAGCCCGGTCGATGGGTGGAGACGATCTTTATGCTCTTCTCGGGCTTACCGAACAAACTGATTACTTGATCAAGGAGGTGAGGGCCGAGGTCATAGAGTACACCACTTGCTGGAATTTTTTGCTCCTTAAAGGTTTTGGGACTTTTCTCCATACGATAGCGATCGAACCTGACGTGCAACTCAATCGGCTCCCCCAACAGCTCACGCCCCACCACCTGTTTGAGCAATTTGAAGTCGCTGTCCCATCTTCTATTTTGGAATACCATGACATGTTTGCCCATTTCCTTTCCTACGTCGAACACGTGCTTCGCTTCCGCACTATTCGGGGCAAAAGGTTTCTCAACGAGAATATGCTTACCAGCCCTCAATGCCCGTATCGCATAGTCCACATGGGTATTGTTTGGCGTATTAACGATGACCAGTTCGATACTATCGTCATTCAACAGCTCATCTACGGAGTCGTAGCTGATGATGTCGGGATACCGTTGCTTGGCACGCTTCTCATGTCGCTCAACAACGGCCCGCAGTTCAAACCGCGTCTTCTGATTGATGAACGGCGCATGGAATACCCTTCCGGACATACCATACGATAAAATACCTGTGACTATGCTTTTTTTGGACATGGCATTACAATGTTATCAATGGTGGGCACCATGGTCTTCTTCACCACCCGCGGCGGCAAAAAGCGTTTTCACGGCAGGGAGTTTTTCATTCGCATATACCCTCAACTCGCTGATTGTATTCCGGCTAAGTCGCTCAAACTGTGCCCGTATAGCTTCTTGCTCATGTTGAACGTGTCCAGCATAAGCCGCATTATCAAAACTAGCCAGACTATCGGCCAAAAACTGGTCCGGCAGAACAAATGCTGGCATTCCCGGGCTTGGTAAAACGACATGAAACGTAGCAGCCAGCTCTTCCAGTTCGGGGATGATTGCATCGTATGTCTTTACAACGTCAGCCGCCAATGTCTTCGCTTCAGACGAGGCTGAAGTAGATGCAACGTATTTTGCCAATTCGGTTTCAAAAACCGCCTTTTCATGTACGGTTTTCAGGAATGTGAATGCTTCAGAATCCGTATCCGTTGCATTAAGGTAGAGTTTATTACGTCCAACAGGTTCGCCGGATCGGCTACAGGATCCCAACAAGGCAACCGCACTAAAAGCAGCAACGAAAGAAATGGTATGGAATTTCATATTGAATTTAATCATTTAATGCAACAAACTTAGCTAAAAATGTCATTCCCATCAACAATTTTATCGGGCATTCCATCAGGCCAGATTCCGGCCTGCGTTGACGACCCCGTAGATGGTTCGGGTGATCAATTTAGAAAACACTTCTTGATCCTTTTCATTAAGCTTACCTTTTTGCAACTTTTTAATAGCATAATGCTGGATGATCAGCAGCGGCAAGACGATTTTCTCCCGTAGTGCTATCGACGCCCGTTCCACCGGATAGTTTTCCATCAACACCTTGCTTCCGCTGAGTTTCAATATGTACTCGGTAGTGCGCTCGTACTCATCGCGCATTTCCTTCCAAAACGCGCCAAAGGTTTCGTCGTGCTGGATGTGGGAAGTCAGGTCGAAATTCGATTTCGACATCGACATCATACAATTGTCTATAATGGTTTGGAACATCCTCGACGTTTCATAGAGGTCTTTCACCTGCTCCCATTTCCCGTCTTGCTCTGCCTGCTTAAGTGCTGAACCCACGCCATAAAATCCGGGTATATTCTGCTTTAACTGGCTCCAGGATGTGACAAAACTAATTGCCCGCAAATCTTCCAAACGCAATTCCCTATCCGCATTCCGTTTGACCGGCCGGCTGCTAATATTGATCTGTGACAAGAATTTGAGCGGACTGAAATGCTCGAGATATTTGAGAAACAGTGGATTATGCCGCAACTCCAAAAATCGTCCGTGGCTGATTTGGGCCATGTATTCGATCAACTCCTTTTTGTCGGTCGACAAGGTATCCCCGTTTCTTTGCTCAATATGCGAGGTAAGCCCCGCGTGAAGCAACTGTTCAATGTTATAATGCGCAGTATCCAGCGAGCCGTATTGGCTGCTGATGGTTTGCCCCTGTATCGTTAGCTGGATATGATCATTGGCGATTTCTTTGCCCATGGATGCATAAAAGCGCTGTGTCTTCCCACCACCGCGCGCCGGTGGACCGCCGCGCCCATCGAAAAACACCAAATCAACATCGTACTGGCGTGCTATAGCCGTAAGTTCTATTTTGGCCTTATAAATCGACCAATTCGCCATCAGGTATCCTCCGTCTTTCGTACTGTCAGAAAAACCAAGCATAACCGTTTGCTTATTGCCGCGGCGTTTGAGGTGCGCCTGGTATTGGGGATGCGTGTATAACCTGTCCATCACTGCTGCCGCACGCTTAAGGTCATCAACGGTTTCAAACAAAGGCACAAAATCGATATGCAGCGACTCTGTTTTCCACCCACTCCACAGGAAAAGCTCCATCAGCTCCAAGATGTCGTAGGCCTGTTGGCAATTGCTGATGATAAACCGCTGGGCCGCCCGTTCGCCGCCTGATTGCTGAATGCCGCTGATCAGCCGGATAACCTGTAGCGTATCGGCTACCAACGCAGAAGCATCTTTTCCTGGTGCCAAATCGTGTTCTTCAAATTTCAGTGCCTGTTGCTTACCTACTTCGTCCAATTGCTCGAAATTATCCGGTATCGTTATGCGTTCAGCATAGGCCTTCCGCAGGTAGGCATGGGTCTGCCGGATGATGCTGCTATCCTGCCGGATATCAAGCGTAGCAAAGAAACACCCAAAGGTTTTTACCTTGCGAAGCAAATCATCCACCAGCTCCACAAATAACCCATCGTGATAGTCGGTCAGTACCCGTTTAATTTCTTTGAGATTGTGGACGATCACCGGCTTTTCATTTTCGGGATTTTCCGACGGGTTAAAGCTATTCTCGTAAAATCGGTCCTGCAGCACGTCCATATATTTCTCAACACCTTTGAAGGTGATCCGCCGTTTGAGTATCCTGAAATCCCGGTAATAGCAGCGAAAGAGAACAGCGCGTAACAGTAGCGCCACACGCTTGGTGCTTTCAACCGTCACATTTGGGTTACCATCGCGATCGCCACCAGGCCAAAAACCAAGCTCTACCAACTGCCTGTTTTCATCGGCGGGAAGATCGAATTCGTCTTCAATCTTGGATTGAATACCCGAAGCCACTGGATAAAATACTTTCTCAAGAAACCAAGCCAAACTAACAGCCTCATCCACCGGCGTCGGCTTATTCTTTTTCATGAACGGCGTTTTACCCAACTGTTGCAGCAAAAGATGAATATTGTGGATATCGTTTGTCTTCAGCGCTTCAATCAAATCGGTAATGATTGCCAAAACAGGTCCGGGATAGAATTGCGTAGGATGGGCTGTCAAAACCAGTCGCAATGAAAAATCATTAAGCTTTTCTACCAGTTTGCTTCGAAGCTCTTTATTGTTTTCCGTTTGTTTAAAAACCGAATCGAGCAGTCCTGCTTCATCGGAGCGGCCTGTTTTGCGGAAGGCGGCATCTTCCACTGCGTCAAAGAGCACTACCTGCCGCTCGATATATTGAATGATCCTAAACAATAGATCTATCCGGTCCGACTCGCGCACATATTGTTCATATTGGCCAAAAAAACTCTCAATAATAGCCTCCGGATCCATTTTATCAGCAACGCCATGCTCGCAATGTGTTGTAAAAAAAGGCAGTAATGTACCGGTATGCTTCACCTGATAAAACGGCAGCGTCATGAACAGGCTATTGAATAATTCGAAACGAGTAACTACTTCACTTTCAAAGACCGCTTGTTTTTTACTTAAATTCATCTGTATATTTTACTATTCAAAGGCTCCGTAATTCCTCCGATTTTCGGGATGGGAAATTATGAAAACTAATATAGGGATTGTTGATCAATACCGTTCGCCGGCCCTCGACAAACAATACATATTGAGTAACCAAACCACCAAATATATAAAAATTTATTTAACAATAATCTGATGTGTTATAATTATAACAAGAAACGTCACGAAAAATTAAAAATAAAATAATATCAGATTTTCCGAAATCACCCAATCAGATTACGCCATTATCCTTTGCAAATCGATACAGCGAGATTCTCGAGTCGTCCAATCCTAGTTTCTTAACAATATTGCGTCGGTGAGTTTGGACTGTAAACGTGGAAAGGTATAGTCGATCCGCAATTTCTTTGGAATTATAATCGTTGCAGACCATCCGGATAATTTCTACCTCACGCTTGGTGAGTTTGTATTTCTTCAGAAATTCATCAAAATATGAAAAATCATTCACTGTTCGCTGCTCAGAACGAGAAAAATCGGGGAATACCAATTTTCCGGATAGTACATCATCAATATTCTTAACCAACTGATGGAGGTCTTCGGATTTGATCAGATAACCCGCTGCTCCCGCATCCTTGCATTGTTCGGCCAACTGCGGGGATAGGTAAGAGGTAACAACAATGATTTTCAGGGTAAGATGAAGCCTTTTCAATTCATCTAATACCTGCAACCCGTCTATATTAGGCATATTAAGATCAAGCAGCAATACATCTGCATTGGCCAACATAGGCGACTGCAACAACAACCTGCCATCACTAAACGTTGCGACCACATGAATCTCCTTGCGTTTGCTTAGCACATCCTTAATACCCTGTATAACGATGGGATGATCATCAGCTATGATAAGGCGTGTTTCCATGGCAGGTAGATTAACATTCTTCAGGTGACATCAGTATGATGGCACAATACTACCATTTTTTCTGGAATACCGCAATTTTTAAATGGAATGATCCAACCACGAGCAACGTCGCAGGATTGGACCTATTAGCCAACCGCAGGGCTTTCCAGCGGCAGTTCGATCAACACAAACGTACCTTGATTTTCGCGTCCGTTAATCTCGATGACCCCATTGAAATATTCAATATTGCTTTTCAGCAGCTTGAGCCCGAGACCCAACGGCGCCCCATTGCTATCCAATCCCTTTCCATTATCTTCCATATAAATGGTAACCGAGCGCTGAAGCTCTACGATCTGCACCAACACATGACTGGCCTGTGCATGTTTAATGATATTACTAAGAACTTCCTGCACGATCCGGTAAAGACCAAACCGGAATTCATCGCTCCAGCTATCGGCGTTAGCTAGCCCGTCAATCACTTCCTCGACCCTTATTTTTCCCGAAGCATTAACCGCATCGACGAGATCAAGGATAGCTGCCTTAAGACCATATTTTTCAAGGGCAATGGGCATGAGTGAATGGCTAATCGCCCTTACGGTTTCGCTCATATCGCCCAATAGCTTCTGCGCAGCTTCAAGTTTAGCACCGGCCTCACTGTCGGCGGCGAACATCGTTGATTCAAGTTGATTGATGTTCAATCTCGCAATGGAAAGTTGAGCACCCACTTCATCGTGTAGCTTCCCGGCTATCTTTTTACGTTCCTCTTTTTCCGCCTCTCGCAGTGCCCGTGCGGTAGCAATGCGGTGTTCTTGGGCAAGTTGCATCAGTTGTGCTTGATGTCGCTCCTTAGCCTGTTTTCGTCGGAACAACGATATACCTATCAGGGCGACTAATGCCAGGATCACTAATGCAGCGATCAAAATGATGTTGAACTGCCTTTCTCGTAGCTTATCCTTTTCAAAAGCCAATTGTAAATCGCGTTTCTCCAACTCATATTTGGATTCGGCTTTCAATATATTGATCCGTTCATTCTCATTGAGCATACTTTTCTCGAGGTCGAGAAATTTCGATTGGTATTCGAAGGCCTTTCGATAGTCGCCCTTCTTTGCATACAACGTACTTAGATAGGAGAAAACATCCAAAAGTCCTTTTGTTTTGTGGGTCGTATCCAATCGTGATTGGGCATCCAATATGTACTTTTCCGCAAGACCAACTTTTCCGGCTTTCAGGTATAACCTCCCTAAATTGGCTAATGTGGAGCTGATTTCCGTATCGGATCCAACTTTTTCCCGAAATCCCAGTGCCCTCTTCATTAAGACCTCCGCGCTGTCTAGCTCGTTCATATCAAACAAGAAGTTGCCGTAGTTATGATAAGAAAGGCCCAGCCCACGGATATCCGAAATCTTATCAAAATTCAGGATCGCTTCGTTGAAAAAACCTCGAACTTCATCAAAATCACCCTTTTCGATATAGGTAACGGCTAAATTTGACGCCACAAGCCCAAGGCTCTTATGCTCCCCCAATGCTGTGGCGATATCCCTATTTTTGAAGAAATAGGAAATTGCCTTATCATATTCCTTTGCTCTACGGAAAACAATGGCCAAATTCCCATATGACTGGCCAAGCCCCAACCTGTCACCTAGTTGTTCCTTAATGGTTATACTCTTTAAATGCAGTGTGGCAGATTCATCATATTGGGATGTTTCGGCAAGTGTGTTTGCCTTATTCATGTATAGCAGCGCCAGCGACCGGAGCTCCTGGTTTTCCTCAGCCAGGTCGATCCCCTTATCCAAGTAGATGATGGATTGTCGAAACTCCCCGAATATCCGGTTGATGACCCCGAGCTGATTATAATAAGTCAGCAAACTTTCTGTAGATGCATTTGATGGCGACAGCGCTAGTGCTTTTGAATAATTTTCGGCAGCCGTCTTCAAGTCGCCTCGCGCGTAAAACTCCCTGCCAATGTTTCCGAACGCCAATACCTCCCCTTTACGATAGCCGGCATCCTTGGCTAGATTCAGGGCCAAGGAATCATAGCCGAGGGCTTGTCGGTATTTTCTGCTTTTGTGATTTATATTACCCAATGTAATATATGCATGCACAACGCCTTCGGCATTAACGGCCCGCTGCGCTGCTACCAGTACCTGCTCTGCCTCTTCTACGGCTTGGTCATATGCCTCGGCAGGATATTGGACGGCGCGTTTAAGAATCAACTCATCGCGTTTTTCCGGATCTACTTCACTCGTTATAAGTTGACTTATGCTGTCAATCGCATCGCGACTCGAATTCCGTTGCGCGAAAGCAGTTTGGCAAAGAGCTAACGCTAAAAAAACGTAACAGCTTAATAAATCCTTCATCGTAAAATCGGTCCAAATTGATATTGGCTTTTTTAGTCCATGTTGCAATAATAGTTTTTTTATCCAACGTCACAAAACAGCTTCTAAATTAAAATCGTATTCCCACCGCCAGTCCTGCCCTTACTCCAGCCCAGGGACCTTTCATATCCAGCCGTGCACCATTAGCATCTACATGAGCTTCGGTCTTTACCATAGGGATTTCCAATGCATTGAGTTCGTCTCGCAGTGCTGATTGTGCCGCTGGCGTCAACGGTGCAGCACCGCTAAGTTTACCTTTGGCTGCGCCGTATGCGGGCCCCAATATCCACCAATCCAAGTATACCCAGCGGGCTATCCGCCATTGACAGCCGAATAAAACACCGCCTGTAAACCCGTTTATGTTTCCGTCAAGCGCCATCGTATGCGTTTCCTCTTGATAATCTCCCTCTTCGGTTTCCAATCCTACGGTATATTCAAATCGGTCGAACCCCAGTCCATATGAGCTATAGCGTGCATACGGTGCAATATAAAAGCCGCGCGGCCCGTCATGCCTGCCAAAATAAAACCGGGGTTCTATGGTAATGGCTTGGTTGTTTACCCTAAGGTTTTGCAATTCGTTGAACGTCTCTTCATCATCGATATACGACTCAAATGCATTTAATAGCGGAAACGCGCCTTTCGGAATCAGCCGTACACCGACAGCCACGGATATTTTGCGGGAAACCAGCCGCTCATATTGCAGGGAGAAATTGCGAAAAGGCAGCGCCAATACGTTTATCTTAGCAATATTCATATCAATCCCATCATCAACAGCTGCGCTACCAACGACTTGCTGCGAAAATGCGTTACGCGGCAGTACTGTCCCCAGTAAAAGGATCAGCCCCACCCCACACAGATAAGACTTTCTCACCGCTAGGCGGGCTGATACTTTGCGCTCGATTTCGGCTACCTTCTCTTCCGCTGAGAGCCTACCACCTCCATCGGACGCAAAAACAGGTCGGTTTGACTGACTGGCTGCCTTTCCCAAGTAACCAAACATCACCGCAAATTTATCCAGGTTGTATTTCATCTCGCTTGCCTTGCCGCAATCAATAAAACTGTAAGCCTAGCTTGACTTGGAACATTCCCATCGGGAACTTTTCCTCGCTTGAGGATTCGATGTCGGTAACCTCATCGTATTCGTAAGAATCGTATTTAAATGAACCGGATTCATACCCGGCCGTAAGTGTCACCTTTTTGTAACGAAGATTTACTCCAAAATCACTTTTCCAGCCAAACAATACCGATTCAACATCTTCCAGTCCGGCGATAGAAGTCAATACAGTCGGTGCAACTTTTGCAAATGCGTCGACATATAAATCTCCTAGCGGATTGAATGAAATCACCGGACCAAGCTTAACCCCAACAGTTGTCAAATCAAATTTTTCCGAATAACTTGGGTCATCCGGATCGTTCCATTTCAATGGATTGTATCCTATTGAAAGGAATGTGGCATCGATCCCCACTTTAAACAGGTCGGCAACAGGCTCCGATTGCAGGAAAAAATACCTGCCCAATTCGAAGTTCAGTCCCGTCGGTGCGGAATATCCGTCGCCGATCTCGCCATCGTTCAATTGCGTTATAAAATCGTTGTTCAGGAAACTCGCGCCCACACGCAAATAGAATTTCCCGTAGTCAGACTCATTGTTGTAACCCTGCCTCACTACCGTCGCTTGTTGTGCGTACGAAAGATGCGCCATACCGAATGCCATGCAAACGGCAATACAATATCTGATTGCTTTCATAGTTAAAAAAGAATTGAAAAAGGTCTGATTAATTAACGCCTAATCGGCTTTGTAGATCGGGGATGACATTTTCGTAAGTACGTAAGATTCGATCCCACCGGCGGAAAGATTCATCCGCATTTACACTGGTACCTGGAGGGGCTATTTCCGACACCAGCTTTGCTTTATATTCCAGTGGACTGGTATTGCTAGTTTTCACAATTAGCCGGGTGCGAACCACGCCCGAATTGAATGCCTTGGCGGACCACGCTGTGGCCATGTAACCCGTGGATTTGTCCATGATGGCAATGACATCAAAAGAGCCCGTGACGATGCGATTCAAAAGTATCCACGATTCATCGGCGTTCCTGGAGGGTCTGATATCAATATCCTGATTGGCCAAATTGGTTACAAACGAATTTTCGTACGCTTCATCCTTTACCAATTGGATAAAATCGGTCTTTGGGATGACATTTACCCCATTATTCTCATAATTCCGTATCTCGGTAACCATTCCTACTTTTTCAACACGCAGGTTTACCGTAGCATACTTCGAAATTTTGATCTTGGCTGGAGAGGTCACCTGGTTGCCGTCTACAAACATGCTTGCACCACTTTCTGTGCTAATCGTAATGGTTCTATTCTTGGCCTTTTGGGCATAACCGGTTAGCGATGTAGCGATCAAACCTACCGCTACAAGAGTGAAAATCATCAGTAAATTTCTACTTTTCATAGTCTTTGTTGTTGATTGAATCTTAAAAATTAAGTTTTTGGGTCTACAGATGGTTGGCCATCGGTTGACGAGACAAACCTAGCTATGTAAAAAGTAAGATAAAATACTCACTATTGGGTATTTTATACCGCCAACTCCTCGTCTTTATCACAATCCTTTTATGTACCTTTGCAGTTACCATCCGTCTATGCATGAATAGGACGAAAGAAATCCAGAATTTTTTTTACAGCCAGTACTTTGCCGACGGCCTTCGTATCACATTCGGCACGGTAGTTCCTGCACTGATTTTCTCTCTGCTTGGCAATCTTCAGGTGGGCATTATCATCTCATTGGGCGCCATGGTGGTTGGCTTATCAGACACACCTGGTCCGCTAAATCACCGGCGGAATGGCATGTGGTTATGTACATTAGTCGTATTGGTATCGGTCCTCATTACGGTGTTGGCCAGCAGTATTCCGTGGCTTCTCGCATTGATTATTATTGCCCTATCGTTTCTGTTTTCGATGTTTGCGGTTTATGGTGCCCGTGCCTCGTCGGTAGGCACCATGGGTATTCTGGTCATGGTACTTAGTATAGACGCCATAGACGACACGTCCCGCGGGGTGATTGCGCATTTGTCATACATTTTGGCGGGTTGCACGTGGTATATGCTATTAAGCTTGTCACTACAGCAGGTAAGGCCTTATCGACAAGCGCAGCAAGCACTTGCTGAGTCCATTCAAAATGTCGCCGATTATATTCGCATCAAGGCAAACTTTTATACGACTGAGCTGAATAGCGAAAAGAACTATCGTGCCTTAATCGAGCAGCAAATCATCGTAAGCGAGCATCAAGACGATGTGCGTGAGCTTTTATTCCGTGGCAAAAAAACGATCAAGGATACGACCAAGATCGGGCGGTTGCTGATCGTGATTTTCACCGATATTGTCGACCTGTTCGAGCAGAGCATGGCCACCCATTACGATTACGATACGATCCGCCAACAATTTGGTCCAACTGGCGTACTTCAGTATTTCAACGCCACCATTCGGAGAATCGGCAACGAACTCGCACACCTCTCCTATCAAATCAATGCCAACAAAAAACCTACGGCATTATACAATTTCAAGACCGATCTGGAGCGGATACGCGCCGCCATTGACAACGTAGAGACAACCCATCAAATCAATACGCTACCGCTGAAGAAAATCCTGATCAATGTCCGTAACCTCATCCAGCGCATCGACTCGATCTACGGATATTTTAACATGGAGTCTAAAAACTCCTTCAAGAAGGAAGAAACGGATCTCAGCAAGTTTATTGAACATAAGGAAATAGACCTCAAGCCGCTTCGGGAAAATCTGACCATGAAGTCTACGCTATTCCGTCACGCACTTCGGATGGCCATTGTGATGGGACTGGGCTACCTCCTGTCATTGGTCATCAATGTGGGGGCACACAGTTACTGGATATTGCTGACGATCATGGTGATCTTGAAGCCGGGATTCAGCCTGACCAAACAACGGAATTTCCAACGGCTGATCGGCACCATCATCGGAGGTATTGGTGGTGCACTTCTCTTGATGTTCATTACCGACGAGACGTCGCTCTTTATCCTGTTATTGGTCTTCATGGTGGCTACTTACAGCCTCATCCGCATCAACTACGTCATCAGTGTTGTTTTTATGACACCTTATATCCTGATCCTGTTTAGCTTCTTGGATATGAATACGCTAACCATTCTTAGGGAACGCATCATCGATACACTGATCGGGTCGGGCTTGGCCTTCTTTTCAAGCTATATCATACTACCGAGCTGGGAAAGCATGCAGGTGCACGGCCCCATGCGTAAATTGCTCATTGCCAATTACCACTATATGGCTCAAGCACTCAAAGTCATAGCAGGTCAACAACCAAACATAACCGACTACAAACTGGCCCGCAAAGATGTATACGTCACTACCGCAAACATGGCTTCTGCTTTCCAACGGATGATTACCGAACCCAAGAGCAAACAGAAAGATGCCAAGGAGGTAAATCGATTTGTTGTATTCAACCATATTCTTTCCTCTTATTCGGTTACCCTGCTCAACAACGTGATGGGGGCCGACAGCACGTCGCTTACCGGCGCACAGGTGAGGGTAATTCGGAAGACGCTATTCTTACTTGCGCAGAGCATCAACCTTTTCGAGCCCGATGAGGATGAAGACGAATTCCGTGAAATAGAAATCGACACCCCACCTGACATCGACGATAATAACATCGACTCGGAGGAATCCCGACTGATTACCGATCAACTCCATTTTCTGAACCGCATTGCAACCGATCTAAACAAAAGCTGCAACGAACTCATGCAGCAGCGCCAGCAACCGGAAGGCACCTAAGTGCGTACCTGTGCAATTGTTTTGTTTTCGCGAAACTGTCATGTATCTTTGTACGACATGGAAATACCTTCAGCACGCTACGACCTGCTCATCATCGGCGGCGGCCCCATCGGGTTGGCCTGCGGTATCGCCGCCCAGACAGCCGGACTGACCTACCTCATTGTGGAAAAAGGTTGTTTAGTTAATTCCTTGTATCGCTATCCCCAAAACATGACTTTTTTTTCAACGTCTGAACGTTTGGAAATAGGCGGTGTACCTTTTGTATCGACCAATCCGAAACCGAAGCGTGCCGAAGCGCTGGAATATTACCGACGCATTCAGCAGAAGTTTGCCTTGGAAGTCCATTTATTTGAAGAGGTGAAGACAGTCAACCCACTCGATTCTGGATTTGAAGTAATCACCTCCAAATCGGTCTACTCGGCCCAATATGTAGTCGTGGCAACCGGATTTTACGATATTCCTTGCCTGATGAACATAAAGGGAGAAAACTTACCCAAAGTGAGTCATTATTACAACGACCCCCATTACTATGCTGGGCAACATGTGGTAGTGGTCGGTGCCAGCAATTCTTCGGTGGATGCCGCCCTAGAGACCTACCGCAAGGGCGCAAATGTAACATTGGTGGTAAGGGCTGAAAGCATTGGTGGCCGGGTGAAATATTGGGTACGCCCCGACATCGAAAACCGCATTGCCAACGGCGAAGTGCGTGCATTGTTTAACAGCAAGCTGGTTGAAATCAGACATACGGAAGTCGATATCCTCACCCCAACGGGCTTAGTAACCATCCAAAATGACTTTGTATTGGCACTTACCGGTTACCAGCCCAACTTTGCTTTTTTAGAAAAAATAGGCATTACCTTAGCTGAGGATCATTCTCGAGAACCTTTCCACAACCGGGAGACCATGGAAACCAACATACCGGGCCTTTTTCTCGCCGGTGTAGTTTGCGGTGGGATGAACACGCACTTGTGGTTTATTGAAAATTCACGGGTACACGCCGAACAAATCGTAAAACGGATTTTGCAAGACCAAGCTAAGGCTTCGCCAGCCCTTTCAAGAACACCGTAGCCATTTTTTTCTGAAGGCTTAATATCCTGTCAAATTCCCCTTTGGTTGGGAACAACATACCCTTTATATCTTTTAGAATACTGAATCGCATACCTACCAAAGCAAACAGCATGATTTCAGCTGTTTCTTGCACGTCTTCGACGTGTAATTGCCCGCTATCAATGCCTTTTTGAAGTATCTTGGTGATGATGGTTTGCTCTTTGTCTTTGGATTCTGCCAGCACACGCGCCATGACATCCGGAACCTGCTGTACAGCCGATACGGAATATTCCAATAAATTATAATATTTCGTTATAAACTCGATTCGTTTATCCAATACAAACATCATCGTCGCCTGGCAATCCGGTATGGTGGGCAATGCTGTTTCCATCTCGTAGAAAGATTGGTTAATCACGTGTTCTAACACTGCGGCATACAAGGTGTTTTTATCCGGGAAATAATAGTATAATAGTGCTTTAGAAAACGAGAGGTCTTGGGCGATTTCAGCCATTGTGGTCTTAGCCAATCCGAAATGTGCGAATCGCCGGGTGGCCGCCTCCAATATCTGCGTGCGTTTTTTATCTGCATTAATCATACGGTGCAATCAAGTTAGTTGTGCTGTCAGGTCAATCTATTATCTTTGAGCGTTCAGTTAAGGGCAGCAACCCGCAAAACTTTAAGTTAAAGATAGTCATTATTTTGAATAGTTGAAAATATTGGTCAAATTTTATGGAACTGTCGATTCAGGAACATTTTCCCCTAAAAGATTACAACACCTTTGGTATTGAGGCGTTTGCAAAACAATATATAGAAATCCGCACGGAAGCAGAACTCACCTACCTATTTACCGAACGAAAAGAAATCACGCGGCAGCCGATCCTTGTTTTAGGAGGTGGGAGCAACATCCTATTCACCAGAGACTTCGATGGCTTAGTCGTCCGAATCAATATACCCGGCATCACCCATGCTATTTCATCAACAGCTGCAACGGTCGTTGCCGGCGCCGGGGTGGTGTGGAACAAACTTGTATGGTATTGTGTTGACCATCATTTTGCGGGCGTAGAAAACATGGCCCTTATTCCGGGCACGGTTGGGGCAGCACCTGTTCAAAACATCGGTGCTTATGGCGCTGAGCTTAAAGATGTTTTTGTCAGCTGTCGCGCTTTCGATACACAACGTGGGAAAATCTCCACATTTGATCGGGCAGCTTGCCGCTTTTCTTATCGGGAAAGCCTATTCAAGAATGAAGCAAAAGGTCGTTATATTATTACGCAGGTGACCTTCCGTTTATCACTTAAACCCGTGATCAATACGTCCTATGGCGCAATAAATACCGAACTAGCTCGACGAAACATCACCGTGCCCACCATTAGCGATATTGCAGAGGTAGTGTCTGCCATCCGTACCGACAAGCTACCCGATCCGTCAACCATTGGCAATTCGGGTAGTTTTTTCAAGAACCCCATCGTATCCAGACAGCATTTAGAACAGCTACAGTCCACTTTACCAGACAAGGACTTTGTGTATTATCCAGCAGGAGATGGCTGCGTTAAGATTGCCGCGGGGTGGTTAATCGAACAATGCGGCTGGAAAGGGAAACGAGTTGGTGATGCAGGCACATGGAAAAACCAAGCACTGGTATTGGTAAATCATGGAAATGCTTCTGGGAAAGCCATTTACGAATTATCCGAACAGATCATCCAAGACGTGGAGAGGCGGTTCGGCATCACCCTGGAGCGCGAAGTAAATATATTATGATGTAATCATTATTTTTTCTAAATTAGCCCTACATATACAGCACATACACTCCTTCTAGCACGATACTTGCAGTAACCATTGCGGCACTAATAGACCGAAGTAAAACGTCAGGTTTTCCAAAATAAGCATTGAGACCGCTTATTTTGTATCAAAAATTGTTTAACATGGAGGATCAGGCCCTAACCTGAAACCCCTTAAACCGTAAAAAGATGACGAGATTTGAGTTTAACACATTAGTGGTGGAGCATACCGAATCGCTCAGAGGGTATGCGTTGCATTTTACACGCGACAATGAAGATGCAAATGACCTCGTACAGGACACCATGCTGAAAGCAGTGACTTACCACGGCAAATTCAAAGAAGGCACAAACCTCAAAGGATGGTTGTACACCATCATGAAAAACACATTCATCAATAACTACAGAAGGTTTGTAAAGACCAGTGGATTGGTTTCCCAATCCAATGAGATTCCTAACACGCACTTAGTTCACAGCGCAACAACCAATGATGGTGAACGAAGGTTCGTAATGGAGGATATTAAGGATGCAATGGCCGGGTTATCCGACGACTATTACGTTCCGTTCAGTATGTATTTTGAAGGCTACAAATACCACGAGATTTCCGAACATCTCAAAATTCCGATCGGTACTGTCAAAACGCGCATACATGTGGCGCGGCGAACCATGAAAAGGACATTGAATGCCTATAAGTATGAACGGGTTTAGTCTACAAGAAGAACTCCCCACGTACTCTAAATCACAATTAGCCCTGAGAAACGGTCAGGACAGGCCAGAAATTTGGATTGCTTATCGTGGATATATTTATGACGTTTCTAAAAGCCGGCTTTGGTTACGGGGAATGCATTACGAACATTGGGCCGGGCAGGACCTCACAGAAGAATTAATAGACGCTCCGCACACCGACGACGTGTTTTTGCGGTTTGACGTCGTAGGCACATTGCAATAAGTCGCCTCAATCACCGATTTCAAACTTGCTGAGCTCTGTAAATTGAGCAATACGCTGGTTAATAACATTTTCGTCCAACTCCCTCAGGCGCTCAGTTCCGAATTTTTCAACACAGAAGGATGCCAATGCCGAACCAAAAATCACGGCATTTTTCATATTGTGGAATGTTATCGTCCCCACCTTAGCCAAGTAGCCAATGAATCCGCCGGCAAAGGCATCCCCTGCTCCAGTAGGGTCATAGACCTCTGCTAGCGGGAGCGCGGGCGCCGAAAAAATACCGCCATCACCAAATAGCAGGGCACCGTGCTCGCCTTTCTTTATAATCAAATATTTCGGCCCGAGTTGTAGAATTTTTTCCGCAGCTTTTACCAACGAATACTCACCGGAAAGCTGCCTGGCTTCTGCATCGTTAATGGTCAACACGTCTACCCGCTTCAATACGCTGAGTAAGTCGTCCCACGCAATATCCATCCAGAAATTCATGGTATCCAACACCACCAGTTTGGGTTTGTGCCGTAACCGATCGAGCGTCGTCTGCTGTACTTGCGGGGTAAGATTACCCAACAACAGGTATTCACAGTCCTGGTAACTTTCCGGAACAATCGGATCAAAATCTGCCAGCACGTTGAGTTCGGTAACCAAGGTATCCCGGCTGTTCATATCGTTATGGTATTTACCCGACCAGAAAAAAGACTTTTCTCCCTTTTTTACCTGTACACCGTCCAGATCGATACCCTTTGATTTTAAAATATTCAAATTATCGTCACCGAAGTCCTCTCCGACCACACCGATCAATTTCACTTGATGATATAAGTACGACGCTGCCAACCCTGCAAAGGTCGCCGCCCCGCCTACAATTTTATCCGTTTTTCCGAAAGGTGTTTCTATTGCGTCGTAAGCAATGGTACCAATAATAACTAAACTCATGGTGTTATTTTCAATTTGGGCGCAAAGGTAGGATTTATTTCACATAATCGCTGTTTCCTACGGCAATTGTCATCCCGATTGCATTTTTAAGTACTATGCAGTACCTTGCGGTATGAAAAAGCTCGCTCTATCCGCATTCCTCCCGTTACTGCTCGTTCTTACCCTCCACGCACAAAAACGCGTTGTCAGTCAGGCGACATTTCACCAAGCTGCTGATGTCCTCTTTCAAAAAACGATTGATTACCTATTGGAGCACGACTATTTTTTCGCAAATGCAGATCGGGCTACCGGCTTTATCCAAGCTACGCAGTTCGTCAGTATAAGAAAGGCGCTGTCAGCGAAAAGCGGTGAGCAACGAACCTACAATTTTTTCATCCGACCGGGCGAAGCAGAACATACATCAACTGTTCGGCTTCAAATCCAAATCGCTACCAAGATGTTCGGCGGAGATATCCATAATAAAACCTACCATTTTAAAGATGACGGCATCAGCAAGGACCAATCGCTTTACGATGAGGTGTTGGAGGGATTGAAGGGAAGTGGTTATCCTCCAGCTGCACTTAATTAACAGAAAGTTAATATGGAAGCATTATCTTTTGTGCATCAAAATAGATGGAAGTGTAGATGAAAGCCGCAATATATACACAATACGGCCCTCCTGAAGTAGTTTCGGTGGCAGAGGTGAGTACCCCCCAGCCAACGGCTAATGAAGTCCTCATAAAGATCTATGCCACGACGGTGAATCGGACAGACTGTGGGTTCAGGAGCGCTGAATATTTCGTTTCAAGGTTTTGGAGCGGCCTTTTACGACCAAAAGGAAAAATACTGGGCAACGAGTTTGCCGGTGAAATCGCAGCTATTGGAACGGATGTTACCGGGTTTTCAGTCGGCGACCGCGTATTCGGTTACGACGACACCCGCTTCGGATCGCACGCCGAATATAAAATCATGGACGCAAACGACCCGTTGGCTACGATACCGGAGGGCTGGACATATGAAGACGCCGCTCCATTAACCGAAGGCGCACACTATGCGTTGGGCAACATCAAAGCATCAAAGGTAACATCCGGACAATACGCCATGGTCTACGGTGCTACGGGTGCCATCGGATCAGCGGCGGTCCAACTGTTAACGTATTTTGGTGTGCATGTCACCGCCGTGTGTCAAACGAAAAACCTCGGTTTGGTGGAGAAGCTTGGGGCACAGAAAGTCATTGATTATTTGAACGAGGACTTTACCAAAACCGATCGGCGATTCGACTTCATATTTGATGCCGTGGGTAAAAGCTCTTTCGGGCAATGCAAACCATTGCTGACCACAAAGGGTGTTTACATATCGACCGAATTGGGCAAGAACTCCGAAAATATATTCCTGGCACTGGTGGGTATGTTTTCAACAGGCAAAAAAGTGCTTTTTCCTATCCCCAAGATCACGAAGGAAGATGTGCTATTTTTAAGGGATTTGGCAGAGTCTGGCCATTTTAAACCGATTATCGACAGGCATTATTCACTGGAACAGATTGTGGATGCTTATCGCTATGTTGAAACGGGGCAGAAGACTGGCAATGTCGTCATCACGATAACCGCTTGATCAGCCAGAAAATCTCAGCACAGCCCGCGAATTGACACATCACCAACCACCCGACACATTTCTGTTATCTTTTCATTTCTATTCCTTCTCAGTGCAGAAAAGAGAAAGCCCTACATTGCTGTAAGGCTTTCTTCGTGCTCCTGAAGCTGGGCTCGAACCAGCGACCCTCTGATTAACAGTCAGATGCTCTAACCAGCTGAGCTATTCAGGAGTGTTTTAGCTGGTATACCCCGTTTTCGGGACTGCAATATTCGGAACTTTCCGTCGAATAAACAAAAAATATTTCAAAAATTACGCAACTCATTCGCTATCAACAGCTACTCATTTGCGTGGGAATCGTTCTTATCTAATTACGTAGTCATAGGGGTAAACAAGGATATCCCAATGCGCTCCGCCATCATCGGTAAGAAATAACTTATCGTCACCATACACAATGCCTTGCCGCTCATTGTAAAAATGCATAGCAGAGCCCGATATTTTAATACCGTGAGCTTCCGCATCCAAAATAACCCACGTTCGCCCGCCATCGATGCTTTTGGCTACGCCACTAGCTAAGAGGGCATAGACGATGTTGGCAGACACCGCCCGGCACCGACTTATCCTGCCTCCTACAATTGCTACCGGAGCAAAAGAAACACCTCCATCGGCAGAATAAAATACGTTACCCGCCGTATCGTACACGAGCAACGTTCGGGCATCCAGTGGCTCGATAGCGGGATGCTCAACGCCGTCCAACATTGCGCCCTCCGACCAAGAATGGCCACCGTCTGTCGTTTTCAGCACATGGATTCGGCCTTCCGGCTCATCCTGCTCCGCATAAAGCAACCATCCGCTTTCACCGCCTGAAAAGCTGGCATCCACGCCAATCGCATGCGCTTTACTAAACAGCTTTTGGCTGCTTTCTGCTTCCAAATCCACGCGATAGAGCAACATCCTACGGTCGGCCCCGTTATGCTGCTGGCATAACAGCCAAACCAAGCGATTTGCCGAAACCAGCAATTGCACAACCGAAACACTCCCGGCGGCAAGATCAGCTTCATCCAATACAGGCTTGTCGTAAGTAGCCCAGGTCAAACCGTTATCGGTAGAATACCGCAGGGAAAATGATAGCCCATCATTTGGGGCATGTACGATGAGGTCGTCACCAAATGCCACCACTCCCTGCACCCCCTGCCACGGATGGGATTCGAAATCAAAAGACTGAAACCTATCGTTGGTTGAGAACACTCCTTTTTCAGTAATTCCGCTGATTCGCTGCCGGCCGTCCAAACGGACGTTCATAAACCGGTTCTCTTGTATCAAGATACCAACATCGGGATTCACGATGGGGTCTATGGGGTATAAATCCAATAGCGTACCATCGCCCTTACAACCTAAGAGAAAGGCTATCCCGGCCAAGGCCACTCCTATTCTTTTGTAAACTTGCTTCATAGACCCAGCGTGGCACCGATGGTGATATTAAACGTATTGAAGACGAAGGGATGCGACTTTGGGGTGAGATAACCGGATGCCAAATCATCCGTAATGATAGTACGCCTGGCCTTCAGGCGGGGTTTAAAAAATTCGTACCCCATTTTTACATACCATTTTTGCAGCTGTATCCGCATCCCCACTTCTTGCGAAAAACCGGAGCCCTTTAAATAACTATCCGAATAGGTGATGCTCTCATCTTCACCAGTCCCTCCGTCACTTTCCGCATCGTAGTTGCTTACCCAATTGAAATCAGCTGCGAGATAAGGAAAAAACGTTACCTGTCCAATATAAAACGCATCATAACTCACCTGTCCGCCCACTTTGATAATAAGAAGCTGCTCGGTAACCCATTCGTCAATTTCGTTGAAGAATAATTTTACGCCAGCCTGCGGCCGGAGCCGGAGTCGCCATTCTTCTGCCAATGCAAATACAGGACCCATCTTTACATTTGCACCTGTTGGGAAAACGGACTGAATGGACGGACTACACAACCGTTCAACACCTGCCTCTACCTCCAAGAAAATCGGTAGTTTCTCCTGGGCGGAAAGTGTCATCGCCGAAAGCAGCAACCCTACCCACACCATTCGACACATCTTGAAACCGCTCATAACAACACCCCGGTGAGAATTACTGTAGCCACCGTAAAATAAATAATCAATCCGGTTACATCCACGAGCGTCGACACGAAAGGTGCCGAAGAGGAAGCCGGGTCAGCACCAAGCCTGCGCAGGATGAACGGCAACATAGACCCTACCAGTGAGCCCCACAGCACCACACCGACGAGCGATAGGCTTACCACAGCGCCCACTAAAAGCCAATGGTTGCCGTATGCATGGGCAAAAGCTTGCCACGTGCATACACGCAGAAAACCCAAACTCCCCAAAATCAATCCGAGCAGCAAACCGGAAAGGATTTCACGTCGCATTACCCGCCACCAATCGGTGAGTGTAACCTCTCCGAGGGCCATTGCTTGAATAATCAATGTGGAAGCCTGTGAACCACTATTTCCCCCGCTGGAAAGAATCACCGGCATAAATAAAATCAATACGGCGCTGGCTAATTGACTTTCGTAGTGTTCGAGTACGGTGGTCGTAAGAAGCTGTCCGAAAAAAAGCACGATAAGCCATCCTGCCCGCTTTTTCACCAAGTGCGGGATGGAAACATCCAGGTAGGGCTCATCCAACGCCTCGGTACCCCCTATCCGTTGCATGTCTTCAGTATACTCCTCGTTGGCTACCCACAGGATATCATCCACGGTCACAATACCCAACATGATATCCTGCTCATCCACTACGGGAAGCGCTACCCGGTTATTCATCCGGAATACATTGATTGCCTCTTCCTGCGGGTCATTGGCATGGAGAGCAATAAGCCGATTATCGATTAAATCCTTCACTTTGGTATCGGGATCAGCCAGCAAGACGTCCTTGATCCGAATATCATCTAGCAACTTGCCATCTTTGTCGATGACATACAATACGTCAATGGTTTCGGAAGCCTTCCCATATTTGCGTATATGGTGCAACACCCTTGCAATATCCCAGTGCTGTTTCACTGTGATATAATCAGGCGTCATCAACCGCCCCACACTGTCTTCTGGATACCCCAGTAAAGCTAATGCTTCCTTACGGGCCGCGGGAGGAAGCAGGATGATCAGCTGCTTTACCACATCGCCTTTCAGCTCACTGAAAAATGCCGTCCGATCGTCTGGCGGCATCTCGTTGATAATCTCTGAAATCTTGGGACCGGGAAGCCGTTTAAGAATGCGTTCTTGGGTAGGAAAATCCAGGATACGAAACACGTTTACCGCCCTATTGACACTAAGCGTTTCGATGAACAAAGCACCGTATTCCGGCAGCTCGTCGATCAGCGCCTCTACGTCCGAGATATTCAACTCATCAAGGTGGTCCTTGAGCTCGATCTCGTTGCCTTCGGCCAAAAGCAATTCGGTTTGTTCAACCAGTGTATCCAATTCGTCCATGGGCCCTCCTATCTTAAAACAACATCCTACATCGGTGAATTATTTTGCATGCAAAAGTCGGCTTTTTAAATCAAAAGAACGAACAAGTAAGCGTTAAAAAACCAGAAAGAAAAACAAGTTGAGCAAGGCGTAACCGCTACCCGATAGCGACAAAATGACATCACCGAATTGTGCAGCTCATACGCCAAGCTTATAACAAATACGGCGCCCTCATTTTCAGGTACCGCCGCTGTTGGAATCCGGCCGTGGTAATACGACATGGAAACCTACCCAACACAACAGGCTCCGTGTTAGGTAGTGGGGGATAGTCCAAATTTCGGCAACGCCACTAAAGGGTCCGCACCATATCGCTTACGCTACCTTTCGCGTACCCGTAAAAAAAACTGGCCGGCAAACTCAAAAAGATAGTGTACATTAGCGATGCCATTGACTCGTTTGTTCCTATCTAATAGGATACGACTTTTAATCGGATTAACGAAACAATTATATAGCGAAAAACGATGAAAAATCAATATACTTATATTTCATTATAATCTGTAAATCAGAAATAAAAATTATTTATATAAAATTATACTTTACTTTATCTGACATCCCTCAGGCTGTAGTATGCCAAAAAAATTAGCAAACCCATATGATCATCCAAAATAGTACATTTTACATCATAATAATCAAATGTTTAACATTAATTATATTATGCATTAATTCATATATCGCATTTTCGCAAATTTTTAACGCCGACCAATACCCACCAAGTGTAAAATGGCGACAAATAAATACGGAAAATTTCCAGTTGATTTACCCGGCTAGTTTTGAAAACGAAGCACAAAAAGTGGCTAGTCAATTGGAGTTTTTGCGTAAGCGGGTAAGTGCGACGTTGGGAAAGGAGCCCCGCAAAATTTCGATCATTCTACAAAATCAAACCGTAGAATCCAACGGAAATGTGCAGCTTGCACCCCGCCGTTCGGAATTCTATACTACCCCGCCTCAGCAAGGTGATTTCCAAGATTGGCTGAATAACCTGGCTATCCATGAGCTACGGCATGTAGCACAATTTGACAAATTGACAGGATATTTACGTGCGCCATTTTTCGAACAATTGGCACTCGCGATCTACGGGGTCACCCTGCCTTCATGGTTTTTTGAGGGCGACGCTGTGGTCTCCGAAACCGTGCTCTCACCAGCAGGCCGGGGACGGCTCCCTTCTTGGGAAATGCCCTTCCGGACGAACCTCCTCAGCGGTCGAACATACAGTTACCAAAAGGACTATCTTGGGTCGCTCAAAGACCTCACGCCGGGCTTCTACGAACTCGGTTATTTCATGACTGCCCGGATGCAGCGAGTGTATGGCGCAGACATCATGGATAGTCTCATGACCCGCATGGCCAGACTGCCTATACGTCCCTATAATTTCAGTAATTCCTTACGGAAATTCACTGGCTACAATACCCGCAGATGGCATGAGCAAACCCGTGAAGAATTGACGGCTTTGTGGCGGAAACAACTGGCGGAAAACAACCCCATCGATTACCCGCTATTGCCCCCAAAAACAACCGATAAACCGGAGAACTGGCTGTTGCCACGGCCACTCTCAGATCAACGCATCATCGCCCTGCATCAGGGCGCGCAGCATGTTTCGGCAATCATGGTGATGGACTCATTGGGCCGGCAAAAAGAAGTGATAAAAACCGGTCGTCAAACCGAACCTAACTTTTCCTATGCCGCCGGAAAGGTCGTATGGGATGAGGTGCGACGGCATGCCCGTTATGGCAAACGCAGCTACAACGTCATCAACCTGTACGACCTCGAGTCCCGTTCATACCACCAGTTAACCCGCAAAAGCCGCTACTTTTCGCCAGCCCTCCGCCCGGATGCACATCGGGTCGTTGCAGTCGAAATAGACGAAAGCAACGCCATCAGCTTAGTGGTTATAGCCGTCCCAAATGGTGAAGTGGTGGCCCGCTACCCTTCACCGGGCAACATCCTGCTGCAAACACCGGCATTCGACCCGACCGGCACAAAAGTCATCGCAACGGGCGTCGCGCAACAAGGTACCGCAATCGTTGAATTGGACATTCCTACTGGCAACTACCGCTTTATGCTGGACTGGCAATCACAGCAAATCGAGCGACCGACGTATGCGGACGACGAAATCGCATTCAAAGCCCACTATAACGGCATTGACAATATTTACGCCCTAAACACCGCCACGGGCGCAATTCGCCAGTGCACCAATGCCCGTTTTGGAGCGTTCAATCCGTTAGTCGATGTAGTTAGCAACCAACTGTGGTTCAATAGCTATCAAGTAAACGGGTACCGGATTAGCAAGGTTTCGTGGAACGAAACACGAGATCTAGCAACGCAAAAAACAAGCGCTTCGCATATCAGCTATTTTAAACCCCTTTTAAGGCAAGATTACGCTTATCGAACAACGGACACACCTGAAACCGTGATACTACCTTCAAAGCCCTATAAAGGACTTAAAAATCTGATCAACTTCCACAGCTTATCCATCGATAACGGAAGTTTCGATAACTTGGACGCCATCAACCCCGGCGTCTACTGGCTCTCTGACGACTTGCTTAACACCGCCCAACTCCGGCTGGGCTACACCTATGACGGTGACATCCGTAGCAGCGAATACCTCGCGTCGATAGCATATCAACGGTTCTTCCCGAAGTTTTCGCTGGAGTACCGCAACCGGGGGCAGGTGGGTACGGCGCGGGTAATAGGCAATGGCCAGGAACAACTGATTGGTTTACACTGGCGCGAAAATGTGACCACGCTCAAGATCGATATCCCGCTGGTGTTTTACCGGATTAATCACGTATTTACCACGGGTGTCAGCGCAGCGACCTCTTATACCCAACGCTACGGGTTGACCGAACCGCGGTTCCAAAACCAATTTATCGAACGGGTCCGCTTCCCCATGCACTACCAATTTTATTTCAACCACCAAGTACGTCAAAGCGCGCTGGATCTCGCCCCCCGCTGGGGGCAACATTTCAGTGTTACCTACCGTCACTTCCCATTTGAAAATAGACTAAAAGGTGCGCATCTATCGTTGCGCAGCGCGTTCTTTTTTCCTGGCTTGTGGCGAAATCATTCGTTACTTGCGCGTTTCAGCTATCAGCAGCGTAATGGCATGTACCAAATCACAAATGACATTCCATTGGTAAGTGGGTACGATCAGCTACGGCCGGTACCCGTGGATAATACCTTACTTTTCAGCTACCGGTTTCCCATCGCCTATCCCGATTGGTCCATCGGCCCGCTGGCCTATATCAAACGATTCAAGGGCGGATTATTTGCTGACTTCCAGAATGTGGATTCAGAAACCCCATTCCAACCTCGCACGTTCGGTGTAGAACTGAGATCTGATATGAACCTTTTGCGATTTTACCTACCCAACTTCGACATCGGCGTAAAATTGGTTTACGCGAATGAAGCAAATCCGAGACAACGGTTTTTTGCCACCTATAGCATTGGGTACAGCTACTGATCGCAAGAGGCCCCATGTGAACCTCATAAAAAAAGCGGCCGAAGCCGCTTCCTCTAGTCGTTTACTGCTTTCACACCCGGCAATTCCTTACCTTCCATATATTCCAGGAGGGCACCCCCACCGGTACTTACATAGCTCACATGCTCGGTCATACCGAACTTGCTCACCGCCGCTGCAGAATCGCCGCCACCGATGAGTGAAAACGCACCACGTTCGGTGGCAGCCACGACGGCATCAGCAACCGCTCGCGTACCTTTCGCAAATTTATCCATTTCAAACACGCCCATGGGACCATTCCACAGGATGGTATTGGAAGCCATGATTACCTGGGCGAAGTGTTGGCCGGACGCTTTGCCGATATCCAGTCCCATTTTGTCTGCCGGGATTTGGTTGTTCGGACCATCATAGGCTGGTGAGTCTGGCGAAAATTCATCGGCTATTTGGCAATCGGTTGGCAACACCAGGTTAACACCCTTTTCTTCTGCCTTCTTGACCAAGTCGTTGGCGAGGTCTAATTTATCCAACTCCACGAGTGATTTACCTATCTCTCCTCCACGTGCCTTCACAAAGGTATAGGCCATACCTCCACCAATGATCAGGTTATCGACCTTATCAAGCAGTGCCTCGATCAATTCCAGCTTATCGGACACTTTGGCTCCGCCCATAATGGCTGTAAAAGGTCGTTGCGGGCTGTGAAGCACCTTCTCCGCATTGCCAATTTCGGCTGCCATCAGGTATCCAAAATATTTCGCCTTTGGGAAAAATTGTGCAATAACCGCTGTGGAAGCATGCGCACGGTGCGCTGTACCGAAGGCATCATTGACATACACATCACCGAGCTTTGCCAATTTTTCGGCAAAAACAGCGTCCCCTTTTTCCTCTTCCTTATAAAAGCGGAGGTTTTCCAGAAGCAGCACTTCACCCGGCTTTAGGGCAGCGGCCTTGGCATAGGCCTCTTCACCAATGCAGTCATTGGCAAACTGCACATCCACCCCCAGCACACCCGAAAGGTGCGCGACAATATGCTTTAATGAATACTTTTCCGTAGGGCCTTCCTTCGGTCTACCCAAGTGAGACATCAGCACCACCGCACCACCGTCATTCAAAATCTTCTTGATCGTAGGGGTCGCCCCTTGGATGCGGTTATCATCGGTAATAGCAAAATGTTCATCAAGGGGGACATTAAAATCTACCCGTATCAACGCTTTCTTTCCGGAAAAATCTAAATCATCTATGGTCTTCATATCACTTATTGTTCTAATTATTTTGGGAAACAAAGCTACTATAAGTATTGGAAAATCAAAATACCTGACTGCTATACCGCATCGCTTCGGCCCACGCATCCCTATCCAACCCCGTATCAATACCGCGCTCATCAAGCACCTCCAGAAGTGTTTCCGTAGCGATATTCCCCGTCAGCTTATCTTCAGCCATAGGGCATCCGCCAAATCCGCGCAATGCAGTATCAAATCGCATGCACCCAGCATCCAGCGCGGCATGCAGCTTATCACGGCTGGCATCCGGCGTACTGTGCAGGTGCAAGCCTAACTCGATCCCCGGGAAGGCGTTGTTAATGTACGTATATAACGACATAATGTGATCCGGTGTAGAACTACCGACGGTATCAGCCAGGGCAAAATGTGTTACGCCCAATGCGACCAGCTTTTCGGTATAGTCTGCGACAATAGCAGGGCTCCACTCGTCGCCGTAGGGATTACCAAACCCCATGGAAAGATAAACCAGTGGGATTTTACGGTGCGCCCGACATATTGCCACGACTTGCCGTATGGCATCCAATGCTTGCGCAATACTGCTATTGGCATTGCGCAGCTGGAAAGTTTCTGATACGGAAAAGGGGAAGCCCAATAACGTTACGCCGTCATGGCGCACGGCCTCCGAAGATCCACGCAGGTTTGCCACAATGGCAAGTAGTTGAGTCGCACTTATCTTGATATCCAGCCGGTTGAGCACCGCTGCCGTATCCTGCATTTGAGGAATGGCTTTGGGCGATACAAAGCTTCCGAAATCTAGCCGCTCAAAGCCCACATTAAGGAGTAATTGTAGATATGCTGCCTTTACCGCCGTAGGGATAAAACGATGTATTCCTTGCATCGCATCGCGTGGACATTCCGTGATGTACACGTATTTGGCATCATGATGAGGCGACGATGGCTGCAATCCGATCGACATTTTGCTAATAAACTTCCAAGGTGAATGGAAGTCGGGCTTGTATACCACGCAGTTGAAGTGTTGACTTCAGCTGTTCATAGTAGCGATAATGTTGGCCTAGCTCCTGCTTACTGAACCATGCGCTGATTCGGTCGGCCGAGCCGCCCAATAGCGATTCCAGCGGATTTTTTATAGCGGGATAAGTGACCAACCGATAATCTTCCAAACCCGCCTTCTGGGCGGCGGCTGCAACCGCTTCGTCGATACTACCCAGGCGATCCACCAGCCCGTTGTCCAGCGCTTGCTGACCGCTCCACACGCGGCCTTGCCCGATACTGTCTACCTGTGCCTTGGATAGCCCCCGGCCATCTGCTACCCGCTGTAAAAACGTATCGTAAATCCGGTTTACTTCCATTTGGAGAATGTTGCGCTCGTCGGCTGTGAGCGGGCGGTCCACGTTAGCCAGAAAGTCCGCATATCTTCCCGTTTTGACCTTGTCAAACGTAATACCCAGCTTATCGTTATAAAGTTCCTGCATATTCGGGATTACACCAAAAACCCCAATTGAACCCGTTATCGTATTGGGTTCCGCAAAAATAGAATCGGCCGCCGCAGCAATATAATACCCGCCAGACGCCGCTACATCACCCATCGATACGATAACCGGCTTTTCTTTACGCAACAGATCCACCTCGCGCCAGATCACATCGGAAGCCAAAGCACTGCCCCCTGGCGAATTGATGCGGAACACGACGGCTTTCACCTTATCATCCCGACGGACTTTCCGCAGTTCACGCGAGATGCGTTCGGAGCCGATCATGTTATCCCCTCCCTCTCCGGACACGATATCACCGACAGCATATACTACAGCAACACGATTACTGAAAGAAGCGCTTGCCGACTTCACGGCCGGCTTATATTTCAATAGCGTCACCGCATTGAGGTCTTGATCTGCCTCGATGTCTAACGAATCTTTCAACTCGGTCAGGATTTCATCTTTATATTTCTTTCCATCCGCTAATCCGTAGGTAAGCGCATCATCTGCAGTCCGCACCAGATAACCATCGGCAACTGCCCGCAATGAATCCGCAGCGATGTGCCGACTTGCGCTGATCTGTACAATAAAATGGTCGTATATGCTTCCCAGAAACGAACTCACCTGTTCCCTGTTGGCATCACTCATTTTGTCCAATATAAAAGGCTCCACGGCGCTCTTAAAAGTCCCAACCTTTACCACCTGCGCCTCGATGCCCAGTTTATCCAACGTACCTTTTAGAAATACCGTTTGGGAAGCTAATCCCCTAAAGTCAATCGTTCCTTCCGGATTGATATAAATCTTATCGGCCGTGGATGCCAGGTAGTAGGCGCGCTGTGTATACCCTTCGCTGTAAGCGACAATAAACTTACCAGACTCCTTGAAATCCAATAACGCATCCCGGATTTCCTGCAACGTGGCAAAACTAGCAGACACCGAAGAGAGGTCGAGGTAAATACCTTTTATACGGTCATCTTCTTTGGCCCCGCTTATACCCTTTAATATATCATTGAGTCCAAAGCTCTTCGTGGTAACGAACCCCGGTATATCAAGCTCTTCAAAAGGATCCGGAATGGTACGCTCCGTGATTTCATGCTTGAGATCGATGTGAAGCAGGGAATTTGCTACTACAACCGATTCCTTATCGGCACTCATGGAGCTCACCAACCCTCCGATGATAATCAAACCCACGACAAACAACAGGATAAATGAAATGACAATACCCGTGACGGTGGCGAGGACATATTTGAAAAATGACTTCATATGGTTACTTTCTTGTGTTCAAACTTAGAAAAACTACATTGCATTAACAACAGCTGCATAAAGCAAGAAGACTGGTTTGACGCCGAAGCTACCAAATAGTTACGTCATTTTTACCGTTTGCATATAAGCGGCTATTTATCTAAGTTTGCCATTCAAGATCTTTCATTTGAGTAAGTCAATGTCGGTTACGGTGGATGTTTACCTCTTATTGGGCACAAACATGGGCAATAGGATAGCCTTGCTGGAACAAGCTCGCAATGAAATAACCCGTGAAATCGGAATCACACGCAAAATCTCGTCGGTTTATGAGACCCGTGCTTGGGGGGATGAGAGCCAGCCCAATTACCTCAACCAGGTGGTGTTGTCTACTACGCTACTCCACCCACTTCAATTGTTGAAAAAAATCAATACGATCGAAAAAAAAATGGGAAGGACACGCGTCAACAAATGGGAATCGCGACCGATTGATATTGATATTTTATATTATGCCGACCGCATCATTGATGAACCAACCCTGCAGGTGCCGCATCCCCACTTACCCAACCGTAGATTCGCGTTGATCCCCTTGCAAGAAATCGCACCTCAGCTTATTCATCCGACATCCAAAAAAACAACTGTCGAATTATTGAGCGAAACCGCAGACCAGCTATCCGTACAACTTTACAAACCACACACCTATGAGCAACATCAACTTTGAACAAGCTAATATGGACTACCTGGTGGATCTTTCGGGGGGCAACACCCAATTGATTAAAGAAATCCTCCAGCTCTTCGTCAAGCAGACCCCTCCTGACATGGAGCTGCTCGCCACTTATATCCAACAGGAAGATTGGGAAAACGTCTACCGACAAGCCCACCACATCAAGCCCACCCTTGCATATGTGGGGGCAAATGGAATGCGTGAAGAGTTGCAGGTAATAGAAAGCATTGCCAAAAACAGGCAAGGGCTCGACTCGATAACCGAAAAATTCAATGCGTTGTTACCCAGGTTGGAAACGCTATACGGTGAATTAAATGCGTATTTGAGGACAATCGATTAACTGTAGTACTCGCGTTTAAGCCGTTTGCCTAAAATGGATATACGAGCATAAAAAATATAACACCAGCACGGCGGGAATCGCCGCAAACTTAAACCAACCAACTAAAACCGCACTCAAAATTATAAAAATGAATTTCCAGCCATTTCTCCGCCACGACCACGAATCCAGTTTCATGGAAAACAGCGGAATATTGCTTACGAGCAAAAGACTCGTAAGCACAATGCTGAAAACCAGGAAAACGGGATTGTAAACGATGTGTTTATAATTTTCGGCAACGAAGGGCAGGGAAATCACATAGAATGCATTCATCGGCGTATTGAGGCCGATGAAATCTTTAGATTGGCGCTCATCGATATTGAACTTCGCTAAACGGAGCGCAGAAAATACGGTAACCACAAATCCCATATAAGGCAGATAATTGTTTGCGGGCCATGATTCGCCCAGCATTGAATAAAGCACCGCCCCTGGAACAAGGCCGAAGCTCACGACATCCGCCAACGAGTCCAACTCCTTACCTGCGGGCGATTTTACCTGAAGCACGCGTGCTGCCAATCCGTCAAGGAAATCGAAAATACCCGATACAACCACGCAATATGCCGCGGCATCGAGCTGGCCCGAAAAAGCAAAGGCTGCCCCAATACAACCACTGAAAAGGTTTAGGCAGGTAATGAAATTGGGTATATACCTTTTCATGATAGATGGCTACAGCATCGTAATGCCATAGCCATTATAATGATTAACCATTCATACTGATGAGGAACTCCTCGTTTGATTTGGTTCCACGCATCTGTGCTAGCAGAAACTCCATAGCCTCGGTTGAGTTCATGTCTGCCAGGTGATTACGCAACACCCATATCCGTTGGAGGGTCTCCCGGTCGTTAAGGAGGTCATCCCTACGTGTACTGGATGCCGTAAGATCGATCGCCGGGAAAGTCCGCTTGTTGGAAAGCTTACGATCCAATTGCAGCTCCATATTACCCGTCCCTTTAAATTCCTCAAAGATAACTTCGTCCATCTTCGAGCCTGTATCAATCAGTGCGGTTGCCAATATGGTCAATGAGCCCCCGTGTTCGATATTACGTGCAGCGCCAAAGAAACGCTTGGGTTTGTGAAGCGCGTTAGCATCCACCCCGCCTGATAGGATCTTACCTGAGGCAGGCGCTACGGTATTGTAGGCCCTCGCCAAACGCGTGATCGAATCCAACAAAATCACCACATCGTGCCCGCATTCCACCATACGTTTCGCTTTTTCCAATACGATGTTGGCGATTTTTACGTGCCTTTCAGCTGGTTCATCGAAGGTAGACGATACCACCTCAGCCCGTACGCTTCGCGCCATATCCGTCACCTCTTCCGGGCGTTCATCGATCAGCAGGATGATCAAATATACCTCAGGATGGTTTTTGGCTATCGCATTGGCCACATCCTTGAGCAACATCGTCTTACCTGTCTTTGGTTGGGCCACAATTAAGCCCCGCTGTCCCTTACCGATAGGTGTGAAAAGATCCATGATACGCGTAGAATAGTTTCCCGGACCGGTAAAAAGTTTCAACCGTTCGGTTGGAAACAATGGTGTGAGGAAATCGAACGGTACACGGTCACGTACCTCTGCGGGGTTTTGACCATTGATCGCTTCGACCCGTACCAATGGAAAATACTTCTCCCCTTCCTTTGGAGGCCGGATGCTTCCACGTACGGTATCCCCAGTTTTGAGCCCAAAAAGCTTGATTTGGGATTGGGAGACATAGATATCGTCAGGCGATGTGAGGTAGTTGTAATCAGACGAACGAAGAAAACCGTATCCATCGGGCATGATTTCAAGCACCCCCTCATTAACGATGACATTATCAAAGTCGAGGCTAGCGGATGATCCTTCGACTTTATTGCCATTGGTTGGCTTCGGCAATGAAGCGGAATCTAAACGGCTTTCCGCGGATGGGACCGTTGCTTCCCGGCTATCGGCTGAGTAATCTTCTTTCGTGCTTCTCACGCTGACGGGCTCTGAAGATTTCAGGGTACGGGTGCGTTTCCGTGGCCGTTCATCAACCGCTTCTGCGTTGTCGGCAACCACACTGCTCTCTTCCTGCGCCGCACTCTTTGCTTCTTCCTCACCAGTTTCAACAATCTTGCTGACTAGCTCTTGTTTTCGAAGCTTATCTACGTCCGGGATGCCGATTAACTTCGCTATCTCACGCAACTCGGATACGAGCTTTGCGTTCAGTTCATTAATATTCATTCAATTATAATATAAATAATATAAGGATTTTTGCTGTTTATATACAGAAATTTATCCACCTCGTTCAGCCGCGCATCTTTAAACAATAGTGATTCAGCATTTGGTCTTCAGAAATCAAAGAGTTTCGATGAAGTGTTAGGATAAATCTTGAGAATACTGCGCAAAGTAAAGGATTACATTTGGATTTTCAAAAAAATATTAAAAAAAATAAAAACCATACCCCAAAACCCGCTATCCGCCTTAGTTAACTTCCCTCCCATCACACCTCATAGTTGCCTATGCTCACACAAAATTAATATGCTGTTTATCAAATAGGTAAAACGATTTACTATACCTAGCGATATAAAAGTCTCCAAAAAGTTTGAATTATTACTACGAAAACCCCTATGTTAGGCGAAATTTTTCGGCTAATCTCCACACAATATGACAACTACATCCAATAAAAGCTATGCATCAGCCTTATACTCGCTGACCATGGTTTTTTTCTTTTGGGGATTTTTAGCAGGTGCCAACGGTGTATTCATTCCATTCTGCAAAACGCATTTTGACCTTACACAGTTTGAGTCGCAATTAATCGACTCGGCTTTCTACGGCGCTTATTACATCGGTTCATTATTGCTTTATCTCTATTCCAGTGGTGTAGGTTATGACTTCTTAAACCGGATTGGATATAAAAAAGGCATCATCTATGGTCTTCTTATTTCTGTGGTTGGTGCGATATGCATGATTCCTGCAGTTACCAGTTCGCAGTACCTGTTTATCCTCATGGCGTTTTTTGTGATTGCGCTCGGCTTTTCCTTGCAGCAGACAGCTGCCAACCCCTTTGCTGTGGCCCTGGGAGATCCAGCTACCGGTGCACACCGACTAAGTCTAGCGGGCGGTGTCAATTCCTTTGGCACTACCATTGGGCCTATCATCATCACACTTATCCTATTTGGCACGGTGGTAGCCACTCCAGAGCAGGTCGCCAATGCGCCGATTAGCTCCATCAATATCCTATATATTATTTTGGCCGGCGTGTTTCTGCTAGTTGCCGGTTTTTTTGCCATCCGGAAAATGCCCCGCGTCACCTCTGATGAAGAACCCGAACGCAGCAGCAAGCTCACCAGGGCTTTATTAGCGATAACAGTTTCGCTGCTGGCACTTATTATCGTGGGTTTTATGCTTCCCGAGCGTTTCGGACATGAAGGTACGTTGGCCTTGCTTATCATTGCCTTGGCAGCCGTCGTAGTCATATTATTTATTTCCAACGGTGCCGCCCAGAAAAACGGCAACGGGTGGGGCGCGATGAAATATCCGCAGCTTACATTGGGCATGCTGGCCATTTTTGTCTATGTGGGTGTAGAGGTAACCATACAGAGCAATCTCGGAGCACTTTTGAAAACTCCCCAATTCGGAGGTTACGACGAATCCCAGATCTCACATTTCATTTCCCTGTACTGGGGAAGCCTGATGATCGGGCGTTGGATGGGCGCCGTTACCGTTTTTAAAGTGAGCAAACGGATGCGCATAGTACTGAATGTATTGGTACCATACATCGCCTTTGGAGTCATCCTATTCGTGAATTGGTTCAGCGGGCGCGACGTATCCGATCTGTATATTTATGTAGTCTGCATTGCCGTGATGATCGCTGCGAATTTCTGGGCGCAGGCAAAACCAGCCAAATTGTTAATGGCATTGGGCATTTTGGGTGTAATGGCGATGCTCATCGGCCTATATACGGAAGGTAAAGTAGGCATTTTCGCATTTATCAGCGGCGGGCTAGTCTGTTCCATCATGTGGCCCAGCATTTTTGCGTTGAGTATCACCGGATTAGGAAAGTATACCAGCCAGGGGTCGGCCCTATTAATCATGATGATTTTAGGTGGAGCTATCATCCCCCCCTTGCAGGGAAGCATTGCAGACGTGATGCATAACATACACCTGTCGTATTGGGTGCCGGTAGCCTGTTTCGCTTATCTCGCATTTTTTGCCTGGAAAGTATCGGCCATACTGAAAAAGCAAGGATACGACATCGAAAGCATCAACGCGGAAGGCGGACATTAAATGAAAGCGCCTACCCATCTGTAAGATTTTTGAAATAAGCCGATCGATCATGCTATTTTCTTAACAGAAAACTGTATTTTCGGCGCGTGTAATTGAGTGGATATCATTTAACTAAAAAAAATACCAACAAACTAACACCCAACAAATGATTATTATTGCAGACGGAGGATCAACCAAAACCAATTGGTGCTTGCTGGATAACGCGGGAAAAAAAGTGTATTTCAACACCGAAGGTTATAATCCCTATTTCGTGAATAGCGAATATATTGTAAATTCGCTGAAAAAGGGGTTGCCCCAGGATATACCATATGACCAGATAAATGAAGTGAACTATTACGGCGCGGGTGTACACAACCAGGAAAAAGCGGATATCGTCGTGGAAGCACTGAAACAGGTATTTGCTAATTCGCAAGTGTTTGTGGGTCATGATCTGCTCGCGGCAGCTCGCGCATTGCTCGGAGATCAAGCCGGCTTTGCTGCTATCTTGGGCACAGGTACAAACACCTGCATCTATGATGGACAGGAAATCATCCATAATATTGATTCGGCCGCTTATATTTTAGGGGATGAAGGTAGCGGTTGCTACATCGGTAAAAAATTACTTACAGATTACATCCGTGGTTATATGCCCGAAGATGTCCGGGCTATATTCTGGGAAACCTATAAGCTTACTCCAGACGACGTAATGGATGCGGTGTATACCAAACCATTGGCCAATCGCTTTTGCGCAAGCTTCAGTAAATTTGTATATGATGTGTCTGTAAACATCAACTATTCGCGCGGTATCGTCAAGGCTGCATTCGACGACTTTTTCCGCAACCTGGTATCTCGCTATCCTAACTACCAGCATTACACCTTTAACTGCATCGGGTCTGTAGGATACACTTTCCGAAACGTACTGGAGGAGACGGCCAGTCAATATGAAATGAAGGTGGGGCGGATAGTCCGTTCCCCGATAGATGACTTGGTGCAATATCATATCAGCAACTCGTCAACAACGAGTTAATAAACGTTTATAACAAATGCAACAAAAAGGGCTAGAGAACGTGATCTCTAGCCCTTTTTATTTACCTGATAGCAAAGCAGTCTATAAAACTAATTCCCCTCCGATTTCGAGTAAGTGCAGCTTGAGCCCCGCCTCTGAAAATTTCTGCTTGGCTTCTTCCGTATCAATGGTAATGGGCGGAAAGGTATTATAATGGATACCGACAATATTGGCGCAATTTATAAACTGGCTAGCTGTGATGGCATCATCCACATCCATGGTAAAATGCCCACCTATTGGGAGAAACGCCCAATCGAGGCCCACATGCTCCAATAATTTCATCTCCATCGTTAAAGCCGTATCTCCGGCATAATAGATCTTTTTTCCTCCGCTTTGTAACACATATCCAGCCGGAACCCCTGCATATTGTCCATCGGGTGCACAATTGGTATGCAATGCATATACCATCTTTATATTTCCGAAATCCGTCTGAACCGTGCCACCGAAATTAAAAGGAATAATATCCGACTCCGGGATATGCTGCCGGTTGACCCACATTGCAGTCTCCACCACTGCCATAACCTTGGCCTTGCTGGCTTGCTGGATGGCCACTACATCGGCCACATGGTCATCATGGGCATGGCTTAGTACGATGTAATCGGGAGCTAGACTATGGATATCGATATTCGCGGCTTTTGGATTGGGTGTGATATAGGGATCGAATAAAACGGTCGCCCCCTCCAAATGCAACGCCACACTAGAGTGTCCGTAATAAATCGCTTTCATAATAGCCCCCCTAATCCACCGAGCATATCCTTAGCAGCTCCCTGCATTTCCGTTTGGCTGATGTTGTCCGCTTGTCTTATCGCATGATTGATCGCTACCGCAAGAAGTTCTTCCAATTCCTCCTTGTCGGCATTAGCTAGGAATACGTGATCGATATCCACCGCGGTTACTTCTTTATTAGCGGTTGCAGTAACTTTGATGATTCCCCCTTCTACTTCTACCTCTCCCACCACGGTGATGTTGTCCAGCCGTTTCTTTATTTCTTCTGCCTTTTGCCGCGCCGCTATTAATTTATCAAACATCGTTTCGCTTTATTTATGGCAACTAAGATACAAAATCCATACGTTTTGTTTTATTTTTTTCGGCGAGCGACTATAACGGCAATTACAAGCGAGATCACCACGCCGATGACAGCCGTTGAAAGGGAGGATACCAGCAGATGATTGGCTAATGAAAATCGCTTCGTTGCCAACGGGGCAGGCATCGTTTCGGTTTCGATAGCATGGCGCGCCATATTGCTTAAAAAATCGGGACTAACAAACGTACAGAGGGTGTACCATACCAGCGGGCATAGTAACACAACCACCGATGTAATACCTAATCCCTTTTTGAATGCTCTACGAAAACCAACGCGATTGTTTTGTCCGTTTTCCCCATGGGTTATTCCACAATACATGATACCAACTGCCGGTACTGCAAAGAAATACGACAAGTATTCATGGTATCGGATATACGGACCATGCAATCCAATCAGCCATTCGACAACTGCCCATAGGAAAATGGCCGAGGCAAAAAGGACTCCATAACGGATGGCGTTCATCATACTGCGGTAAATAACTACCAAATATAGCTATTTTATGTTTTATCCATCCTTCCTCTTACCTTTAGATACACGACGCTGTTATGAGGCAGCCCCAATGTCATAGCGGGCGTAATCGCCAAAAGATGCTGAAGATATACGTCGACGACACCAGTCAGCACCCGCTTCCTGGATTCCCAAAATTCGGGCATCACAAAAAACTTTCCCAAGCGCAGCTTTCCGTCCGGACCAACCAATATGGAAAACGTATAGTTAAAATCCTTGTATGCCTTGTGAATTACAATATCATATTCGGGATACAGGTATTCGTAGGCAGCTGATTGACTGATCAACTCGCTGGTGTCTTGCTGCCGGCGTTTGATTTCCAGCATCGGGCTTTTGCTAACCAGTTTTGGGTAGGTTTTTGAAGAGAACGAGCTATCCACATTATTGAGGTTTCGGTTGGCGCGTTGCACCATTTCCTGCACAAACAACGTATCCTGCTTTCGCGGCTTCCTGAGTTCCATCAAGGGCTTACCCAATTGGCCAAGATAGTCTTTGGAATAAAATCGCATGTACACATTGGAGCGTATTTTATTCACTTTCAGTCCGTCCAGACTTAGCCGTTGGAGCATCAGGCTATCCCGGTTCAAATCAATTACCTTCCAGCTTTCCCGGGCAAAATGGAAAAACGAATCGTGGTCGTGTGTGATGGCGAAATTGAAAGACGAGTCGCTTCCAGGAACATAGATCTGGATGGAATCCTCATGCGTCCATTTGACATGCCATTCGGGTTCCTGCACAAAACCAATGGAATCATACGCCAATCCATTATCAAAAGAACGTCTCGCTTCATAGAAATCAATCCCTACAATGGGAGTAAAGGATGGTCGCCTCGGGTCGTTCTCCTCCTCCGCGCCACCCGAGCATCCCGCAATAGCTATATAGCAGCAAAACAGAAAAAAGAGCAGTGGTTTGAGCTGTCCTGTTAAATTATTCTCGGCTTTCATGGGCAGCTAACCTACTATAATTGCTCATAAAATCCAACAAATTTTGCCGTAACCTTTAATATGGAGATTGTATTTATCTTTTCCGACTGATGGCAATGCCTGAATCGCTAGTCTTATCGATCGTAGTTTTGTAACCGGGGTGTGCCTGGACAAAATCCATATACTCAGAAATCCCCCTCATGTTTTGAAGTACATTATGAGCGGTAAAGCAACCACCCTTTTTAAATTTGGCATCCACATCCTTGAAATATTGCACATACCAGTCTTTATCGGCATCCAAAAAGACAAAATCGAATGGCCCTTCCAGCTCCTTGACCAGCGCATGGGCATCGCCCAACCTGAAATCCACCAGATAAGATAGCCCCACCGCTTTCAGATTCGCGACCGCCTCCGCTTGCCTGCTTTTGTCAATTTCCAAAGTTATCAGTTTACCGCCTGTTTTACTGAGTGCCCAAGCGATCCAGATTGTAGAGTGCCCGGTAGATGTGCCTATTTCGAGTGCGGATTGATAGTTGTTAGCGATAATGAGGTCGTGAAGCACCTGGCCATCTTCATAGGGTACGTTTAAGTCGCGCCACTGCTGCTGGTTTTCCTTCAGAAACTTTTGCACGCGCTCATCGAGTTCGCGTTGTTTATCGTTGCCTTGGGCAATACATCCGGCAACAATACCGAAGAAAAGGATGCTAAACAAAACCGGTTTGATTTGGAAAATGACTTTCATGGCAATAACTGATGTTCTCGAATAAAAACACTGCAAACCACTGATTTGTTTGGCGGTTGATTATAATAGCAGCCGCCGGATGCGGCTGCTCGATCATTGGATCAGGGTGTATGTGACTGTTCGACACACGTGCCACTAAAGTGACTGCCATTTGCCCGGTGGAACGCTTGCCGCATAAAAAAGATATTTGTGGCAATAAACACGAGGATAATCAATATCGTTGCAATTTTTGTCAGCCGGGTCAATGATCTTTTTTTCGAAAACCCGCCAAAAATATAACCAATGATGAAAACCATGCAGGCTGCAAATAGCAGTCGCACGACGATGATGAATGGAAAAAACATAGCTGTACTTTTTAATGTGATTAATCGTTTAATAATGCTGTATTCTCGCGAACTCCCCAATGTGGCTGAACGCCCTGCTGCTCCTTGGCCAACAGTGCCAAACTCTTTTGGGCGAGCTCCTTCGCCAATTTCCTGTCGCCTCCCCACGCTTTCGGTGTATAGTATTTATTCCACGCATCTACGTAAATGGCTCGGGGATTACCAGCATCAAGCTGCAATGCCAGTTGGAGGTACTTCCCTGCTGTCGGCCCGTATTTACGCCCCATGGTCATCGGATTGACGAACACCTTGGTACGGTACAGCAGGCTGGCAACGACATATACCTCGGCCAGCTCTTTCTGTTGCGTCGCTGTGTCGATCCGCGATCGGGCCTCCTTCAATTGTTCAAGGCCACGGTCACTATAGGGTTCAATCCGCTCACCTTCCTTTTCCAACAGGAAGCCGATATTGGCATCGCACAATGCCGCGTAATAAGGTGGCAACCATTGTTCATCGGCTGCTGAAAGCGTCACGAACTGGGTTTCCAGTGCTTCGTAGTCTGCCACGGTGGTTGCGTTATCCAATTTGGCCACCAATTGTTCGAGTGCGCTTGGGTCGCCCTGCTGTTGGGCGAAGCCGCCGACTGGAATCAGCGCCACAAGCATGATCATTACTTTTTTCATTGCTTTTGTAATTTTGTGTATGATAGAATTAAAGAAGTTGGTTATCCATGAAGTCGTTCCGACGATCTACCCCCCAGCTCATGAACACGCCGATGTAATAATAACGCGGTGCAGGAAGGCTAATGGCCTGCCGGTGTCGGCCGTCAGCACTATAGCTATAGCCGAATACCTGTTTGGTACCCAGCAGGTTGTTCACGCCCATACCGATTCCTGAAAAGCTTTTCAGCTTCGAAAGCTTGAAGAAACTGGTGAGGTAGGCAATGTGCAAGTTCACCACGCTGTACGGTCGCGTCGTGCCAGCGTGCCTAATCGTTGGCCCTTCCGACCCGGAAAACGACGCAATGTCGTAGTACGGCCTCCCTGAAGCGAATGCATAGGATACATTGATATTGGTGGAAAGGCCGGGGAAAAACTTCTTCACCGCCAGCGTACCCGTATGCGGCGCTGCAAAGGTCGGCTTCAGTAGTTCGGGGTAATCCAGAAACTGCCGTTTGGTATCGATAAAGGTATAGGAAACCCAGTAATCCAGGTTGGTAAACGTACGCTTGTCGCGGAAAAAGAATTCGAGCCCCTTGGCATCACCCACCCCAGAGGTAGCTAGTTCGGGTTCGGTCCGTAACAATCCGCGATAGCGCTTGTAATACGCTTCTGCCCTGAAAAATCGGTTGCGGGCCTTGTAAGTATAATTGACGATATAATGCGTAGCCCGCGAAAACCCCAGCTCGGGATGATCATATAAATAAATCGACGATGGTGTTTGATAAAAGATACCATATGCAGCATTCAGCTGGTTGTCCGCGTCCAATCGGTAACCGAGGCTGGCGCGGGGGGCGAATGCCCAACGTTGCAATGCCGACGAGTGTTCGACACGCCCGCCGATTTTGGCCGCCATCTGCGGGGTAAGGTAAATGTCACCTTCGGCAAATGCCGCTGTAAGCTGGTCCGTAAAACGTACAGAACGGTCTTCCCACGTCCCCGCTTCGCGGGTAAAAAAATGTTCCGCACCGAAACGGATGGCCTGGTTACGGGCAAAGCCTTTGGCGAAAACAGTGCGCAGCTGCGCAAAGTGTTCATCCCTATCAGAATGCCCGTTATCATCCGAATGAATAACCGTACGGAGGAAGCTGTATCCGCCGCTGGCATCCATTTTCCAGTTATTACCAAAATAGCGGACTATACTCAGGTTGTTGTACGTATTCCGTCCACGCACGGAGTATGCGGAGCGGTGGTCAGGATTGTTGACATCCGGCTGAGTGAGGCCCACTTCGCTACCGTTCCAGTTGGTATAGAACTTCAGGATTCCCCGGTCGCCCGTTTTGACCCGGAAATGAGCAGTCCCCTGCAAATAGCTGGGGCCGGCGAAATATTCAGGAGCTTGAGGAATGACGGCGTTATAGAACCGGTGATTGCTGTACGCTAAGTTGATGCCATAGCCGCTGTTGCCGTCATCAGCACTCCGCTGGAACCCTAGCCCGGTATTCGCCGGAAACAGGCTGAAGCTAGCTTCGGTCTCTTCGGGAATGTCAATGCTCTCCAAAATCAGGGCGCTGCTCATCGCCTGGCCGTACAAGGCGGAGTAGCCCCCGGTGCTGAATAGGATGCCTTTGAATAGGAACGGATCGATACGGGAATATTGAGGGATGCCCGGTACAGCTGGGAAATTGGGATTCTTCACCAAAATACCGTCGATAAACTGCTTGGCCTCTTCACCCGAACCACCACGCACAAAAAGCCCTTCACGTTCGCCGATCTGCTGTGCGCCCGGCAATGCGCGGAGCGCTTGCGCCAAGTCATTATTGCTGCCGGCAACGGTCACCGCATCAATCGGGGTGAGGGAGGCGCCCTTCGCTTTGTCACTTGCCTCAAAGGTGCCCGCACTGACTTGCACCTCTTGCAATATCCGCGGCTTCGTACTTTTGGTGATGGTATCTGCTTTGTTCACGAGGCTGTCCGTGCGCCGCTCTTGGCTCAACGCCCATTGGGTGCTTGATAGCGGGAGCAGCATCGCGATTGTCAAAAGGCCTGTGATTCCTGGAGTTTCCATAGCGTTGTTCCGTTTGATCCAGAAGCAAAACTATAGCAGATATTCTTCCGATTATGGATGTGTAGACCAACGGGCACATTACCGCGACAAACGGACGGAATGTGTAGATGCGCTTAGTCGGTGGATGGCCGGACGATGCGCTCCACCTGCTCCCGATAAGCATCGCCGATGGGGAGTTCCTTCTCTCCGAGGTAGATGGTATCCCGTTTGACTGCGGTGATACGAGGAATGGACACCAAAAATGATTTGTGTATGCGGACGAATGGCGCGCCTGCCAGACGCTGTTCCATTGATTTCATCGTCATCCGCGTGAGCACAGGCTTACTGTTCGATATCAAATGGATCTTTAGGTAGTCTTTAAGCCCTTCAATGTAACGGATATCTATGAAGTTGATTTTTACCTGAACATACTCGACGTTGACGAAGAAAAAGTCATCCATACCGGATGCAGGGGCATGTACATCGCCTTGCCGGAGCTGGCGGCGTTCCAATGCCCGGTTGCAGGCTTTGAGAAACCGGTCGAAAGCATACGGTTTCAACAAATAATCCACAACATCCAAGTCAAATCCTTCCAATGCGTACTGCTCGTAGGCTGTCACCAAAATCACCAGGGGAGGATGCGGAAGTGAACGAAGGAACTGCAGACCGCTAAGACCCGGCATTTGGATATCGAGGAATATCAGGTCGACGGATTCTCGCTGAAGCACCTCAATCGCTTCCATCGCATGCTTGCAGCTGGCTACTAATTGAAGGTACGGAACCTTCCGGATATTATCCTCGAGAAGCTCGCGGACTAGCTTCTCATCGTCTACTGCCAGACATCGCATCATGACAAGGTGAGTTTTAGGATCGCTTCATACCAACCCGCCTGTTGGTTGATATCGAGTCGATATGCGTTACCGTACAAAAGCTCCAGCCTTTTTTTAACATTTGTAAGGCCAATTCCGGAGTCACTGTCCTTACTGGTTCCCACGGCGGGCGGCGCAATCCGGTTTTTGACACGGAACGTAAGTCGACCCTGTTGCGCCGTCAATTGGATAATAATTTCCGGTTGGTCTATATGACTGCTACCGTGCTTGAATGCATTTTCGACAAAAGGGATGAGCAGCATGGGTTCGATAAGGCAATGCTGGTCGGTGTCTGGTGCCAATTCAATGGTGGTAGTTATATTAATGTCTTCTTCAAAACGAAGTCGTTGCAATCCGATGTAATCACGCAGATAGGCGACTTCTTTTGCCAATGGCACGCGCTTACCCTGCGTATCGTACAGCATATAGCGCATCAAGTCGGAAAGCTGGATCAATGCAGGTTCAAGCAAATTGGAATCCTTCCGCGCCAGCGATACCAGGTTGGTAAGCGTATTGAACAAAAAATGGGGATTGATCTGCGAACGCAGGAACTTCAGCTCGGTAGCTAATCGTTCTGCTCGTTCCTCTTTCTGTAAACGCTCACGATGGATATTATCCAATATCTTACGATAAACGATACTGATGGCAAAAAAAACAAAGCTGGGTGCAAAGACGATACGATGGGTAATTGGGTTGACCAGTGTCTCAGAAAACCACCGATACAGGATAATGTGCTTGAGCAAAAACGAAACGCCTACCAGTACAATCGACAATAAAATGTACAACCACCAGCTATGCCTATTGAAGAACCGCGGAAAGAGGTAATACGCATTGGTGTAGAACAGCAAACAATGGATAATACCGGCCATGGTAAAAAAAATACCGGGGACAACTCCTATCGCATAGTCCGTACCGGCATCTGATATCAAGAAGGGGAATAGTAAGACAACCGCCCACACCGCAACGTGGAAGAAAATCACAATGTATGATAATGGAACGCGCATCTGGTGAATACGGTTACTTATTATCCTACAAACCTAGTAAACTCGCTTTTCTTATACAAGCCGAGCCCGTAAATCGCTAATCAGCTTTCAAAATTCCCCAAGAGGATTCTACCGGCGTAGACGCTATCCGATACCGCTCCGGTTTCTTCATCGATAAAAGCCATGTAGGCGTGACAAGTATCCCCCGGCAGGTAATACCCTTTGACATTCAGGAAATCCTCGCCCCGACCGGCTGTATGCCCATAAGTTTTGTAATGGCAGAAGTTGCCGCCCAACTTGTACAATACCAGCATTGTCCGGGTAGTATACCGGATGTCCCGGCCGCCGGGATTCTTCCATGAAAAGTGCACCTGATTCCCATTCTGTGTAGCGATAGCTTCCATAGGCGCGGGGAGCGGGCCTCCGCTGAAAGCAAATGCCGCGGGATTGATTTCGTAACGCGATTCCTCTTCGTTGTAGACTACGGCGTGGGTAAGGTTGTATGACATCGCTGCATTGTGCCCCGTTTGCGGCGGCGCGTACTTGCCGAATCCAACCTTCACCACTCTGAGCAATGGCCTCAGCCATTCCTGCACGACCTTGAACCTTTCCCGTTGTAATGCTTGCAGCGCCGTTGGTTTGCGCTTTTTCCGCGGGGTGCGCGGTAATGAACGTGCAATATTCTGTCCGTTAGCGGTATAAAAAACAACACCCCCTACCTGTCCCTGCACATGGCCATGGATACCATCCATCAACTTTCCCATCGTGATTTACTTTTGGTTTATAATTCCGTTAATCCAAAGTTACTTATTCTTTTAAATTAATTATAAAATTATACTGAAATTATTCGGAATTTATTCGGATAAATCCGAATAAACTCCGAACAAACCCCGAATAAATCCCGTTTTATTTCCATATTATTAATAAGAATAGCATAAAGAAGTATCGGAGGAAAAGTATATGGGGGCTCCATTGACCCGTTGCATTTCTAGTTCGGTTGGATAACAGCGAACCAAAGTAGGACGAGAGATATTTACTTTAACAAAAAATAACGGCAATGAACAAGCATATCACATCATTTTTAATCCTATTTTTCACGGCATTATTATGCAATACGACAAACGCCCAGCTGCAACATGATGATTCTCCAATAGCTGAAATCGGTCAATTGCTCAAAAAAATTGACACGGTTTTGCAAAAGGAACACCTACCGGGATTGATGATTTCCATCGTAAAGAAGGACAGTATTTTGTTTTCGGGAGGATTGGGATATGCCGATCTGGAACAAAAAATACCTGTTGACAGCACAACGCAATTTCACTTAGCATCCGTCACAAAATTTTTTGTGGCAATGGGTATCCAGAAATTAATAGCCGAAGGTAAATTGAAGCTCAACGATCGATTGCAAGCGATCGCACCAGAAATTCCCTACACGAACAGGTGGGAGTCTACGCATCCGGTCAGGCTTGTTCATTTATTAGAACACACGGCAGGGTTCGAGGATATTCAGTTGAACAAGATGGTAAACACTACCGGAAAGCCGTTAACAGGGATAGACGGAGTAAAAGCTGTAGCGAGCTCCCTGAATTCCCGTTGGAAACCCGGTGAAATGATGTCCTATTCAAATCCGGGATATAATGTTTTAGGATATGTAATTGAGAAAGTATCGGGCATCCCTTGGGACAACTATATTGATCAAGTTCTGCTTAAACCACTGGGTATGGATAGCACGCTATTCGATCTAAGTGGCGAAAGACTGCCGTCGTATGCTAAAGGTTATAACTTTAACGGCGAGCAATTGGCTCTGCTGCCGCTGTATGGGCCAGGTAGCAACGGAGCCTCGAGCGCGTTGGTGTCGAATGCGACTGATATGGCGAAATTTATGCATTACCTCCTAAATGTTGACAAAAACACCAACGTTGATCTACTTGCTGGAAATGATATGTTGGAGATGGAAAAAGTTCACAGCACATTAGCTAGCCAGAGCGGACTACAAACGGGATATGCGTTGGGCAACGATTTGTTTCCGAACAACAAAAAAGTAACGTTTAGAGGGCATAATGGCAAAGGTGAGGGCTTTAGCTCTTGGCTGTTTTTTAACCGGGAGGCTGGTTTGGCATATGCCATTTCCACCAATTGCAACACAAACCTTTGGCCTGTATCCCAACTTATCGAAGATCTTTTAACCAAGGATATCAAATACCCAACGATGAATAGTGTAACGATAGATCGGTCAAAAATAGAACCAATGCTGGGGTATTACCAATTTATGAATCCCAAGAATGAACGATGGGAATTTTTCAAGCGAATATTCAGCGGAATCAATCTTTTGTCTATTGATGCCGACAAACTGGTCGTTGATAAAGGAAACGGACAGATCGATTCCTTAATTCACACAGGAAATGGTATTTTTAGATTGAAGGGAAATATAATACCTTCATATATTATTGGTCAGAATAATGACGGGCGTCCTTTCTTTCAAGGCTATGGAAATGGGTTTTATAGCAAAACGGCTTATGGACCGATCTTATTCCAAAAAACACTTATTTATCTTGGGCTGCTCGCCGCACTGCTGTCGGTTATCTGCACAATCGTAGGGATTCCGTTAGTCTTGTTCAGAAAAATGAAAGCAATTGATCTCAGCATCACGGGCTTGCCAGCCATCGGAACAATATGTTTCTTGCTCGCCTATCGCAAAATGGGACTGACGGATGCCGTGAACAAGGAACTATTTATTACGCTGAACACGACAAGTTTTTCCATTTTTGCAGGCATGCTTTTTTTCGGAATCAGCGTGGTGATCGGAGCCTATTTATTGTACAAACGCTGGCGGCAGATAAGTGAAAAATGGATAAAATTCCCCTTGGCTTTCAATATGATATTCTTGTTTTATCTGGTGGTGTTATTTTCAATACACGGTTGGATCGGGATTCCTATCTGGCATATGTAATTTACAATTTTCACTCAAATACCATAAATTTACGGGCACAATCCGAAATATCTGATGTCTGAAACAAATACCTTAGCTGCTTTCTATGCCTTTTCAGGCGGAGCGGTATGGCTATTGGGTTCCCTGCTTTTTATCGGGTTTGATAAAGTGAATACACAAGCCAACCGATGGCTTGCGGCATTCTATTGTATCCTCGCGTGCACTTTTACTCAACTTTTCTTGGAAGGATTTGAAATTGGCGGAGGTTTCCTGATCCATCTGCTTGAACTGCCACGATGGGCGATGCTCCCCTGCCTTTATATGGCGGTCAGCCATTACGCATCGCCTTCATTACCCAAAAAGGATTGGTTTCTTCATTTCGTGCCTTTCCTGCTTTTCCTTGTATTTTCGCTGGTCTATTTGATGCCGGATCTCTTTAATGAACAAAACCATCTGCCCGTGTTGCCCCCCTGGATACGGTTTCTCGTCCGGTATTTTTTCTTTGGCCAGACGGTCTATTATTGGATCGTTTGTTTCACGCTGCTCCGTCGTCACCAGAAAAACCTAAAAATGGTGGCTTCATTTACCGAAAAAATAGATCTGGAATGGCTAAGGTATTTATTGGTTTCCGTGTTGTTCTTGATACTCATCCGTATACTGAGTATATCCAACATCCACGTAACTTATTATTCCCCCATCCTATATTTTTTGGGGATCATCCTTTTGGCTTATTCAACACTTACTCAAAAATCAATTTATGCAATCGAACCTTATCGACCGGCAGAAAAAGACGAAACAGCGCCCAAAAAAGCAATGAATGAACGGCTTACTGTTGAACAAGTTGAAGAACTCAATGATATCGTCATGCGTAAAACCGTCGGCGAGAAACTATATCTCGACCCGAGCCTGACACTTTCGGTACTTTCAGCTAAAATTGGCATCAGCACACATGAACTATCCTACGTCCTTAATAACGGACTTGGTAAGAATTTTTATCAGTTTGTCAATGAGTTGCGAACTGAGGAAGCAAAATCACTACTATTATCGGAAGACACCAAGCATTTAGATATGCTCGGTGTTGCGATCAGAGCTGGCTTCAACTCCAAAACGACATTTTATACCACTTTTAAAAAAGCAACCAACCTCACGCCTAAAGAATACATTAAAGCAAATTCAGCGGCTAGTTGACCGCAATGCTGTTCGTTTGCATCCATCCGAACTTCTGCCAATCATTGGATCCTTATCATTGCATCATAAAAAAATATTATGAAAACAATGAACCCATTCAAGTCCACAATCGGCCCAAAAATCCGTAGGATCATCGGTAGCATTTTATTCGGAAGCGCAATGCTTTCAACGAACTGTTTCGCACAAGGCGATAGCCAGTCGGCTAGAAAGGTACCGCTGGAAAAGTTTTCAGGGTACTACCAGTTTCCCAGTAAAGCAGGTTTTATTCAATTTGAGCCAAAAGACGATGTGCTAGTTGCCAAACAATTATGGGATGGAAAAGAATATCAGCTCATCCAGGTCAACGAAACAGACTTTGAATCGGAAAAAGAAGGTCACAAAGTCGAATTCCTAAAAGACAATTCCGGTCAGTTTAGTCAAGCTAAGCTTATGGGAAGAATCATCACGGTAAAAGTCGGATTTGATCCCAAAAAAGTCAAACCGTTATCGGCAGGACAACTTAAAAGGCTCGAAGGAACTTACAGTTTGACGGACGACAACAGCCTGAAGATCGACATCCGATCGTCCGCAAACGGATTGACGATAAAACAGCTATGGGACAAAAAAGAGGTTGCCTTTACGCCAAGATCGGAGACTTTTTTCCTGAATGAAGATGGCACATTCCCGTTGACATTTTTATTGAGCGATGGAGAAGCCGTGCAGGTCACCTGTTTTAAAGACGATATATGGCTCAAAGCAAAATAGGCGGTGATGAGCATGCAGAAGTTAGCTAGCCGATGCTTTTTCATTTGGTATACACTAGTCTTTTGGGCGCCAAACGGGAGTGCACAGCAAGTGGCGGACGAAACTTTTGACTATCCAGTTACTGTGCCGGTATACAAGACAGGGAGCGGTCCGCTAATCGTATTTGATGAAGCGCATAATAACGCCTCGACATTGCGGGGAGCTTATGCCCCATTCGGAAAACTGCTTGCAAGTGACGGGTATCAAGTAGTAAGTAGCAGGGAAAAGGTGACTTCCGAGCTTTTAAAAGAAGCAAAGATCTATGTAACCGTAAATGCCATGTATGATATGGAAGACTGGGATCTACCAGCGAGATCGGCTTTTTCCCCAGACGAAATAACTGAACTCGCCAATTGGGTAGCCGATGGAGGAAGCCTATTTCTTGTCACTGATCACATGCCCTGCGGAGCTTCTGTCAATGAATTGGCAGGAAGATTTGGAATCAACATCATAAATGGCTTCGCTATTCGGAAGGACGGCCGGCCTGAGGTATTTTCAAAACAAAAGAAAACATTGATATCAAATGACATTACCAGTGCTCGCGGCAAAAGAATCGATAGCATCATGTGCTGGGGTGGAACAGGATTTATTGTTCCGCCCCATTCCCATGTTATTTCCGTGCTGGGTGACGACTATCGCATCTACCTGCCCAGTCAGGCTTCCCAGATAGAAAAAAGGTTAAAAGCTACTATTCCTTATATTTCCGGAAGGGGATTAGTTAATGGCGCATATTTAGAATTTGGTAAGGGCAGAGTCGTCATATTTGGAGACGGGGCATCTTTTTCAGCTCAGCTCCAAGGTATCAAAAGTGAGAAACGGGGCATGAATCATCCTTGGGCCACACAAAACGCCCAATTTCTGCTCAATATTATACACTGGTTAGACCGAAAATTATAAATCCCACTGGAGCTAGACAACATATTAGCTAGGTACCAGGATTGGCTGTGTCCCGCATTCCACATACGCGATGCCACAGCGAGAATAGTTGGCTGTGTCCCGCATTCCACATACGCGATGCCACAGCGAGAATAGTTGGCTGTGTCCCGCATTCCACATACGCGATGCCACAGCCATCCTTCGGGAGGTCTCAACTAAAATGGAGCCAGCACTTCGCACCTTGCTTTTTTTCATGTAAGGGGTCTCTCAAGCAAGCTTAGCCGCCCCCTTGCATGAAAAAAGCCCTTGCTTTCGCAAGGGCTTCATTTTAGTTCGTCGGGGTGGCAGGATTCGAACCTACGACCTCCTGCTCCCAAAGCAGGCGCGATACCGGGCTACGCTACACCCCGAACTTGTATTTTATTTTCCTTACCGGCACTTCCCCTCTTTCCGGCTCCCTACCTTCCCAACAAATGTCGGGATGCAATGCCGGGCTTCGATACATCCCGTTCCCGTAAGGGTTTGCAAAGGTAAAAATTAAATCCAAATTCCAAAAAGAACTTCATAATTATTTTTTAAAAAACGCTTTCCATATTCGGAAAATAATCATTAATATTGCAGCTCGATTTTTACGGGATAATAATCGTCATTAATTACTCAGAATCATGGATTTAGTAAAATTTGTAGAAGAACAGGCGGTAACAAAAAATGAGGTTCCCGCATTCAAGGCTGGGGACACTGTTAGCGTTCATTATAAAATTCGCGAAGGAAACAAAGAGCGTATCCAGGTATATCAAGGCGTTGTTATCCAGCGCAATAGCGTTGGCATCAACCAAACCTTTACGGTACGTAAGATTTCCAATGGCGTTGGTGTGGAGCGTATTTTTCCGATAAACTCGCCGAACATTGAGAAAGTTGAAATAAACAGCCACGGAAAAGTACGTCGTTCAAAACTGTATTATCTGCGCGGGCTTACCGGCAAAGCTGCACGTATTAAATCGAAGAGATTCTAAGCGTTCCTTATTAAGCATAAAAAAAGCTGCCCTATCTTATAGGGCAGCTTTTTTTATGCTTCTTCCATCAAGATGGTTCTGTGTTTCAGAGGCCGTATTTAAATTCATACCGTTCAAACAACTGCTTGTGCAAATCATCCAGGTTAATGTCTCGGCCTTGGATAAAGGCACGTTGTACGTCGTTGCCGAGCATATCTAATGCGTCACCCTTAGACACGATTATATTCGCATCCTTCCCCACCTCCAATGTACCCGTGCGGTCGTCGATACCCAGTATCTTGGCCGTATTGCTGGTAATGGTAGCCAATGCCTGTTCCTTATCAAGCCCATACGCAGCAGCTGTCCCGGCCATGAAGGGGAGATTGCGTTGCTGCCAGAACCCATCGATGCTATAGGCAACCAATACACCGGCATCGGTGAGCAGTTTAGCCTGTTTATAGGGCAAATAAACATCTTCGTCGTTAGCATATGGAAGTGAATGCGACTGACGGATAATGACCGGCACCCCATTATCAACGAGCAATTCGGTCACCAAATGGGCTTCCGTACCTCCAACCAATACCGGATGTACGCCGTGTCGTTTAAGCATAGAAATCGCAGCGATCATATCCGTGGCTTTATCCGCGTGTACGTATACTTTCCGATCGTCCCTAAACACAGGCTTAAACGCCTCAAATCTCGCGTTGCTTGTGCCCTGCCCGTCCAATTCGGTGTATGCCTTTGCCTGCCGCAAGTAATCGTCAAGCTTCGTAATTTCTGCCTGCACGTGTTCTTTCTGGTTATCAGTGCTTGAAGATGCGCCTCCATCAAAACGAGTGGAACGTACGGTTGGCCAATTGATGTGGATACCTTCGTCTATCTCATAGGCCGCATCTTCCCAGTTCCAGGCGTCTAGTTGGACAACGGATGACTGGCCAGCCACCAGTCCATCCTGGGGTGTTACCTGGGCGAGCAGTATACCGTTAGACCGCAGCGTATTGATAACTTTGGAATCCGTATTGTAAGCGATCAACGAACGGACATGGGCGTTGTTTTCGCCGACTTCGGCGTAGTCGATCGTAGCTCTTACAGACTCTACTTCAACCAATCCGAGATTGGTGTTGGGAGCGATGAAGCCGGGGTAAACGTGTTTGCCGGATGCATCTATGATTAGTGCGTTGGGGGGAGCGGTTGCCGTTGCACCGACATAAGTGATTTTTCCCTGATCGAATACCAGTGTACCCTGTTCAATCACTTGTCCATTTCCCACATGGATGGTAGCACCTGTAATAGCTACCGGCTTTTCCTGTGCCTTGGCCGGATAAATAGTCGCTTGGGCAAACACCGAATTGTTGGCAAGCAATACGGCTATCATGCCCGTTAACAGATATGTTTTAATCGAGTTCATTCTTTGCTGATTGAAACTGTTAGTCCATATATTCTTCAAACTCCCCGATCTCTCCAATGGTGTCGCAGTGGTATTCCATATTGGGTTGGGCAACGGTACGCTGGGTAACGCTTCCTTTGATTTTCGCTTGCAGTGATTTTCGGATGAGCCGCCCTTTTTCGGCTTTAACCGCCTGCTGCTTTGCGGCATCTTCGTCGATGTCCCAATATTTTACCCCATCCACAAATGTCTTCTCTGCTTTGGCATAGATAGAAAGCGGCTTATCACTCCATATCACTACATCGGCATCCTTGCCGGGAGCAAGGCTCCCCACGCGGTCATCGATGTGAAGGATTTCTGCCACGTTGAGTGTAACCATCTTCAACGCCTCTTCTTCACTTACCCCGCCATATTTTACGGCCTTGGCGGCCTCCTGATTCAGTCGGCGCGCCATTTCGGCATCATCGGAGTTTATTGCCGTCAACACGTTACGTTTATGCATCAGGTAGGCATTATACGGAATCGCTTCCTGCACTTCCATCTTGTATGCCCACCAATCAGCAAAAGACGCTCCCGCAATTTGCCTGCCGGCCATCTCATCAGCCACTTTATAACCTTCCAAGATATGCGTAAACGTATTCACCTTGAAACCCATACTATCGCCTACATGCATCAGCATATTGATTTCGGATTGCACATAGGAATGGCAGGTAATAAAGCGCTTTTTATCCAATATTTCAACCAATGTTTCCAAGGTGAGGTCACGCCGCAATGTCGGGTCATCGGCCACTACCCGTGCCTTGTACTCCTTGGCCCGGGTAAAGGCGTCGTAAAACACCTGCTCTACACCCATCCGCGTTTGAGGGAACCGTGTGCCCGTGATTCCCCAGTTGCTTTGCTTCACATTCTCGCCCAATGCAAACTTGATAAACCCATCATTTCCGCCAAATTTCAGTCCTTCCGGATTCTGCCCCCAACGCAGTTTGATCAATTGGGATTGGCCACCGATCGAGTTGGCGGAGCCATGCAATAAATGCGATGTCGTTACCCCGCCGGCCAGCTGTCGGTAAATATTGATATCTTCTGAATTGATTACATCTCCTATCCGTACCTCAGCGGTGACTGAATGCGAACCTTCATTAACGCCCCGGCTGATGGCAATATGGGAATGCTCATCGATGATACCGGGAGTTACGTGCTTTCCCGTACCGTCAATAACCTTGGCGCCGGCCGCCGACAGGTTTTGTCCAACGGCTTTGATCTTCCCGTCGGCGAGCAGCACATCGGCATGCTGCAGCGTGCCTTCGCCTTCATTTGTCCAAACGGTTGCGTTCTTTATTAATACCGTTTCTGCTCGGGGCAATGCAGCGTCGCCATAGGCGACAAAGGGATAGATCACCTCGCCCTTACCAACGGATTCCTTTTTACGTTGGCTGCCGCTCGTCTTGGCGGTATAGGAATCCGTATAGGCTGCCATCCAGGACGAAGATGTCCCGTCAGGTTCTACCACTTCTCCCTTCAGGGTCAAGGGATCGTCATCTGCGATGTAGCCGCTGATACGCGTACTTCCCTGCTGTCCTTTCGGATTGAAGCTAAACGACAGCAAATCGCCGGTACGGGTGGCGGTCACTTTGGTTTCCGTTGTGTCGCCTCCTGTTGTAAGGTGGGCGGTCAATTTACCTTTTCCCTCATCAATAAACAATCTTGCTGGGCCTATACCGGGTATGTTGGCAGCATATTCACCCGTAATATCTTTGGCATTGCTCCTCGTCACTACAAACGCCTTCCCTTGCACCCAATTTTCGTAAATGACCGTACCTTCTTTGAATAATGTATCGCTAGCAATAATGAAATTAGCCCGTTTCCCTTTCTCGAGCGTACCGAGTTTATCGGACAGGCCCAACATTTCCGCCGGGATTTCGGTAAGCGCACGTAAAGCATATTCCTGAGAAAGCCCATGGTCCAATGCGAGCCGCAGGTTAATCCAGAAATCACGAAGATTGTCCAGCCCAATGGGCGAAATGGCAAAGCGGATACCGCTCTTTTCGAGCATCGCCGGATTAGCGGGTGCCATTTCCCAGTGCTTCAACTGGGCCAATGTGACATTCCGGGCATCAGCGGGATCTTCCACATCGTAGGCCTTCGGAAAATCAAGCGGCACAATCAAGCTGGCATTGGTTGCTTTGATGTCGGCTAACCGTTGATACGCGTCACCGCCCGTTTTGATGATGTAGCTTTTTCCGAATTCCTTAGCAATCTGATCGGCACGGAAAATATCCAAAACGTCATCCACTTCAAAAAACTGAGGCAATGACTGCAGCTTACCAAAAGCTTCTAACGACATATTGTACTCCTTCTGTTGGGTTGCATACCATTGGCTATCGTAGTAGGTTTGCCGCAGCAATGCAATGGTTCCCATTAACGAGGAGGGGTAACTGGTTTGTGCCGAGCCTTTACTGAATGAATAATGCGCGCCGGCTTCTGGGAGGATGATGACCTCATTTTCCCGGGCCTCAGCCAATGTGGCTACGACGGAGCTTCCCCGTGCAATGCCATCGCGCACGATGGATTGTATGGCACCGAATCCGATTTTCTTTAATTCTTCACTTTGTTTCTGATCTACCGTAAAACGTGCTTTAGCAGTCGTTTCCGGCCTTATGGCTTCATTCCAACCATACGGACCCTTTTTCGTTGATTCGAATAGCTGCGTACGGCGACCGCCGGATCCCTGCTGTCGACCCTGGCTTTCCTTGGGTTGCCCATATTCACTGAATGCGTCTATAAACGACGGATAGATGAACTTGCCCTGCAAATCGATGGTCACGTAGCCTTTTGGAACGGATTGGCTTTTACCCAATGCGGCTATCCGCTGACCATCCACTAACAGGGTGCCATTTCGGATGATATTCCCCGCTTTCACCACGATGTTGGCATTTGTCAAAGCAAACAATCGCGGCCGCTCGTCATGTGAGCCATTTACCGGATAGGTCTCTTGGGCAACAGCCAGACCTGCAAACAGTAAGGAACAAATGAATAGGATGTATCTCTTCATTTTAGGATTGATTTCATTCGAAGATAATTATTGATTCAATATTTCTCTTTTGCGGCATCAGTGAGTTTGCACCGCCAAGTTTGTTTTTTTACATTGCTTCATGAAACCTGCTTTTGAATCGAAACTCATGCAGCGCTCATCAAAATTAGTCCGTTATTTCAATTTCACCGAAAAAAAACGAATTAGTAATAGGAAAGTTACCCGGAAAGGCACGAAAATTCTTTTGACCGTAATCCCAGAAAAAACCCTACCTTTGTATCCCGTACACAAACGTGATGTTTGGAGCTTTATTTGGCTCATACAGCATATAGCATACACCCAAAATTTGTCATGACTAAATACATTTTTGTTACGGGCGGCGTCACCTCGTCGTTAGGGAAAGGTATTATTTCGGCGTCCTTGGCCAAACTCCTGCAAGCGCGGGGTTACAAAGTGACCATCCAGAAATTCGATCCCTATATCAACATCGACCCCGGCACCCTCAATCCCTATGAACATGGCGAATGCTATGTCACCGAAGACGGCGCGGAAACCGACTTGGATCTCGGACATTACGAGCGCTTCCTCAATACCGCGACGTCCCAAGCGAACAACGTTACTACCGGCCGCATCTATCAACATGTCATCGACAAGGAACGCGAAGGTGCCTATCTCGGCAAAACCGTACAGGTAGTGCCGCACATTACCGATGAAATAAAACGGCGGATGTGCCTCCTCGGCGAAGACGAAAAATATGACATCATCATCACCGAGCTTGGCGGCACCGTGGGTGATATCGAATCATTGCCCTTCATTGAAGCCGTTAGGCAGTTGCGGTGGGAATTGGGCGGAAACGATTCATTAGTGATCCACCTTACGCTGGTACCCTTTTTGGCGGCAGCGGGCGAGCTCAAAACCAAGCCTACCCAGCACTCTGTAAAGACCCTGCTGGAATACGGCATCCAACCGGATATACTGGTCTGCCGTACGGAACACCACCTCAATTCCGACATCCGTAAGAAGCTGGCATTATTCTGTAACGTCAACATCAACGCGGTCATCGAATCCATCGATGCACCTTCGATTTACGATGTTCCACTGTTGATGCTTAAAGAACAGTTGGATAAGACAGTGCTGACGAAGCTTAAACTTTCCACGAAAAATGAACCTGATTTGGATAGTTGGAAAATCTTCCTGGGCAAACTGAAGAACCCGACGGCCGAAATCACCATTGCCCTGGTCGGCAAATACGTCGAGCTACCCGACGCATATAAATCCATCAACGAAGCATTTATACAGGCCGGAGCGATAAACGAATGCAAGGTGCGGGTAAAGTGCATTGCAGCAGAAAGCATCAACGACGAAAACGTGAAGGAGAAACTCAAGCGGGTGGCAGGCGTATTGGTCGCACCCGGCTTCGGTGAGCGTGGGTTGGATGGCAAACTGGTCGCTATCCAATATGTCCGAGAACATGGCGTCCCCTTCTTCGGGATCTGCCTTGGTATGCAATGCGCGGTCGTTGAGTTCGGCAGGAACGTACTGAAACTCAAAAATGCCAATAGTTCAGAGATGGACCCCAAAACCAAACATCCTGTCATCCACCTGATGGAAGGGCAAAAGCACGTAAAAAACATGGGTGGTACCATGCGCTTAGGCGCGTATGATTGCGAAATCAAGAAGGGCACCAAAGCGGCTGCCATTTACGGAAAAAGTAAAATATCCGAACGGCACCGCCACCGGTATGAATTCAACAATCACTACCTCGCGCAATACGAAGAGGCTGGTATGATAGCCTCCGGCATCAATCCTGAGAACAATTTGGTGGAAATCGTTGAGCTTAAAAACCACCCGTTTTTCGTTGCCGGACAATTCCATCCCGAATTAAAATCAACAGTTGCAAATCCTCACCCACTTTTTGTTAGCTTTGTAGCCGCTTCTTTAGCCCATAGCAAAGTGGTAAAACAGAAATAGCGCAGATTAAGAAATGGATAGAAATACACTGACTGGCCTCGTTTTAATTTTTGTCATCATAGCGGGTTCCTTTTACTTGTTGCAACCTTCAGACGAAGAAATTAAGCGCGAGCGCCAATTACAGGATTCGCTCGCCCGCGCACGTGCGGGCATCGAGCAGGTAGACACCGATACCACCAGCCTGGCAGCGGCCGCGAATACCGAGATTGATTCGGCACTGCTAAACAGTCCATTCGGACGGGCAAGCATTGGTGACGAACGGCTAATTACCCTGGAGAATGAGCACATCAAAGCCACGGTAAGCACGAAAGGCGGGCGGGTAAAATCCGTCGAGCTCAAGGACGAAAAAACATACGATGGGCAGCCGCTCATGCTGTTTGAGGGCGATCACAATAAGTTTGGACTCTTTTTCTCGGCCGCCGGGAAAAACATCATGACCAACGAGCTGTTTTTCAGCACCACAGGCAATAACGTCCACGTCACCGGACAGGACTCTGCTGCAATCACGTTCCGCTTGGCTTATGCCAATGACAAATACATTGATTATATCTATTCCATCCGGGGTGACGACCATAACCTTGGCCTGACCATCGTCACAAAAGGCATGCAGGATGTAGTCGCCCCAACCGAAAGCCAACTCGTACTCAATTGGGAAGCCGCCCTTTCCCAAAAAGAGAAAGATATGGATAGCGAGCGGCAACGTTCCACGTTGTATTATGCCCATGGCGACAATGAAGTGGATCACCTCAACACGGCCAAGGATGACGAGGAAGATATCAAGGACCAGTTAGATTGGGTCTCCTTCAAACAACATTTTTTCTCCAATGTATTGATTGCTGAAAATGGCTTCAAAGGCGGAAAAATCAATGTGTATACCAGTGCGGACAATCAAATCGTCAAACTGTTCGCGGCCAACCTCCGTCTCGATTTCAATCGACAGGACATCAATACCTACCCCATGCATTTTTTCTTTGGGCCAAATCAATACAAGGTACTGAAAGCGCATGGGTACGGGTTGGAAAAACAAATCGATATGGGATGGGGCCCTATGAAATGGATCAACCGCTTCATTACGATACCCGTATTCAATTTCCTCGATGGCTTCCATTGGGGCTATGGCTTGGTCATCCTCATCCTTACCGTCATGCTGAAATTGGTACTATCCCCCCTCACCTACCGTTCATATGTGTCGATGGCCAAGATGCGGGTACTCAAACCGGAGATGGACCAGATCAAGGAAAAGGTAGGCCAGGATAATGCTGCATTATTGCAGCAAGAATACCTTAAATTGTATAAACAAGCCGGTGTCAATCCGTTGGGTGGGTGTATTCCATTGCTCCTTCAGATGCCATTTACCATCGCATTCTTCTTTTTCTTCCCCAATTTGTTCGAATTGCGGGGCGAGAGTTTCCTATGGGTAAAAGACCTTTCCACGTATGACTCACCGATAACGTTCGCACCACTGCCGCTGATCGGGATGGATCATATCAGTTTGATGTGTATCCTGATGACCGGAGTCACTCTGGTATCTACCTGGTATAACAATTCGATTTCGGGAGCTGCCAATGCCCAGATGAAATACATTGGATATTTTATGCCACTGATATTCCTCTTCGTATTGAATAGCTTCCCAGCAGGATTGAACTACTATTACCTGCTGTCTACGGTATTCACGTTCGGCCAGCAGCTGGTCATTCGCCAGCTCGTCAACGACGACAAAATCTTAAGCATTATCGAGGCCAATAAGAAAAAGCCCGAGGCGCAAAAGAAATCAAAATTCCAGCAGCGTATGGAAGATTACATGCGTCAGCAACAAAGCAAAGGCAAAGGGAAAAAATAAGTATTTCAAAAAGCGGGAAAGCGTCAAAAGTCATCAGATTTTTGACGCTTTCCCGTTTAAGGCATCCCCAGGTAACGGAGCAGGTAATAAAGTGCCCACCCCGCAAAACCAATAATCAATACCCACACCCATGAGGGAATGCTCTGCGGTGTTTCGCTGCCTTCAATAAGAAATAAGCGCTGGTCCCCTTTGCCATAGGCGTTAACCATCACGGGCACCACACCATCCACTACCGCATTTTCCGCTATTCCCTCCACCTCGATAGCCGGCCCGTTCCGGACGATAAACGGTATGATGCGGATACCCTCTTTACCGGTGGGGTCCCTGCCGACGATTTTTAACGTATGGGGTCCGTCTACCAGCCGCCGTGTATCCAATTCGAAATTGATGGGCGACGTCACCTCAGCGATCGGTTGCGGGCTGTCATCCAGAAAAATCCGTATTTTGCTTTTACCTTCCATGTTCAATCAAAGTCTAATACATTTCGCTTGATGTGGTTGGGCACGCCCTCGCCGGGCCGTACCAGCCATTTTACCGAAAAATACAATGTGATAAGTACGATAATCGCGATGATACCTATGATGATGTAATCCCAGCCGCTATCAGGCCCAGCCCCGTGCGCCACCCCACGCAGCACCTTTGGTTGCTGTCGTTCGCATACCGGGCACGCCCATCCCTCAATCGTTAACGACACCAGCAGTAAGGTAAGGGGCACTACTTTCAGACTATACTTTTCCATTACCATAATCCGTTTTATTTGTTGGCGCCCATCGCCAGAAAATCCATAATTTCCTTAATCTCCTCCGGGGTCACCTCTTGTGCGGCATTCCCCCAGCTCGTCCGCTCGTGATTGATGATCGCCGCCACCTCATCGGCCGTAAGCTCCATCATGGTTCCGATGCCGGGCATGGCCCCGTATTCCGGCCGTGCATCGTATCCGTTCATGATGATATCAACATATAATTCCAGGTTATCACCCCCTACCACGCTGCTTCCTTTCAGCGATGGGAACGCTCCGGGCAGTCCTTCGCCATTCGTTTGGTGGCAACTTTGGCAATGTGTCGCGTAGAGCAGTGCTCCATCCATCGCTTCGCTAGCGGTTCCTTCTTTCTTGGCTGCCTCCCGTGCATAAAGGAATTCAGGTGTCGGGCGGCCATCAGGAAGTGCTACCTGCTTAAGCGACTGCAAATAGGCTACCAGTTGCAATGCCTCGTCGGTAGCCACTATTTTACCCTCGCCGCCCTTGAGGTATGCCTCGGGCACGTTGACTACCACATCCGCTTCGGTAGGTTTTTTTTTGAATTGGAATAGCCAAGGATATGCCGGCATAATAGAAGCTTCAACCACAATCCTCGGGTTAAATAAGTGCACGAGATTCCACTCCAAGCTAGGCTGCCTGTTACCGACGTCGGTCAGGTCAGGACCGGTCCGCCCCGTACCCATCAGGGTGGCCGTATTACGCCAGAAGTCCATCCGGGTCATCCCTGCATAGTCGGCCGCCACACTCGGACGGCGGCCCCAAGGCCGGTCCATATCCACATTACGCACCTGCTGGGTATGGCAGGCCACACAGCCATTGGCAACGAAGAGTGACTTACCTTTTCTGGCGTCATCGCTCAACGGGGTATAACCCGGCAAGGGAGCATTCCGCTGCTGATTGTTTATCGCGGGCATGATAGCTACACACACTGTCAGCAACAAAAAGAACAGAAATGCCGCGGTAAATAGCTTTTTATGATTATTCAGAAATTCCATCGCTGTAGTATTGAGCTGTATGTTAATTCGTTTTATTGTCGTCTTTCGCCACCTGCTGAATGGCCGCTTCCCTGATATCCAATGCCCTGTCTACCACCAGCATTTTATACATGTTGTAAGCAAAAAACAGATGTGAAAGCCACATGAGGCTGCCACCGATGGCCCGCCATAGCCAGTACGGCATCATCATCGATACGCCGTCAATAAATGGCTTGCCATCCATCCACATCATCCCCTTCAATGTACTGCCATACATCAAGGGTATGGTATAAAACATCAGCCCAATCAGTGCTAGCCAGAAGTGTGCTCCGACGGTCGATTGCGGTGCCTCGCGACCGGTAAGTCTGGGCACCAGTGCATAGATACCCGCCCATAGGAAAAAACTGATGATGCCATACATCGTCAAGTGCGAATGCGCTACTGTAAAATCTGTAAAATGCCAGAGCAGATTTGTATACCTGAAGGCCTCGGCCGTGCCCTGCAATGAACCGGTGAAATAGAAGACGATCCCGATCAGGAAAAAGGGAAGCGTGTAGCTATCTTTTATCTTATACCAAGCCCCCTTGAAGGTCATCAGGAAATTAGCCGTTCCTGCTGCAACAGGAATCACCATTCCGACACTCCCCACAATTGCCACGGTTTGCAACCACCACGGGATGGCGCTGAATACGAAATGGTGTGTACCGATAACGGTATAAAAGAGTATCTGCGTCCAAAAAGCCAAGATACCCAAGCTATAGGAGTAAATGGGTCTGTTTAGTTGCTGAGGCAGCAGGTAATAGACAACTCCCAGCATGAACAGCATGAACCACATGCCCACACCCTGATGCATGTAATACCCCTGGATGATCGTTTCGCCCAGTCCATCCTGCCACCAGGGTGCGTAGGCTACGATCGTGATCACCAATGCAAAAATCACTGCCGATATGATGTACCAATTGGAAATATAGATTTCACGAGTGGTCCTTTTTGCCACCGTTTGCAGAAAATTAAGCAAGGTGATGATCAAGCCGATACCAAACAACGCCATGATCGGCCATATGTACTCACGGTATTCGCCGCCCCCGTTATTGATACCGGCCATCAGGGAGAGGGTACCCAGTACAACGGCCGCGTTAATCAAGTAAAAGCTGTACCACCCTTTCTTCAGACTCGATATCCCCACATTACTCACGTGGGGCACCACGTAGTATCCCAGCCCCAGCATCCCAAGAGATGCCCACCCCCAAAAAACCATATTGGTATGCACCGGGCGCAATCGGCCAAAACTGAGCCAACTGAGTTGGTCTATGTCAGGGGCAACAAACTTGATGCCCAGGTATTGCCCCACTGTGGTACCGAAAAGCAACCAGAAAGTCGCCGCAACCAGGTACCAAACGATCAATTTACTCAACTTCGGATCGATATTAGGCCTTTTCTGTGCCTTCTTCTTGACCGCCACAAATGGCAGTCCGGAGCTTTCCCGGATATTGATGATCCCCATCCGATCTGCCGCTGTCTCCGTTCCAGACAATTCTGCGTTCGTCAGCCGGTAATCCAGCGCCTGTTTTCGCTCAAGCAGTTCGCCCTCGGTATTTTCATCTTCCACATGGCTAAGGTAATCGGCAAATGCCTCCGCTTCCCCGCTTTGCATTTTTTGCCTATACTGCTTCAGTATACGTGAAGCCTTCCCTACCATGATGAAGAACCCCGCCAAGATCGGTATCAAAAGCAATGCAATCGTAATGATAATCCCGGCTTCGCCCCATAGCGTTCCGACCACCTTATTCCCATCCAGCCGCTGCCCCATTGTAGTAATACTTATAGCCGAAAACAAGATGACCAATGGCACGTTACGTAAAGCGCCACTTCCACGTTTCCTTTTGGCCACGCGCTTTTTACGGATAGCCGTAATCAATCGGTCAATTTGGTATGCATCGAGCTGCTGGATGTACTTGCCATACTTCGCGTCGCGTCCCTCGCTCCGTTTACCACCCCAAACATGCTTGATGGCTTCGATACGGTGCAACAACCAAATGGCCAAAAAAAACATTAGCACCAAAATGGATAACAAAATTAAGATAACCAATGCGTTAACATCAAACGCAAAGGTGAACGGACGCATCTCTCCCTGCGCAACAAGCACAGCGGGCCACAGTGCCAAAGCAACGCCGCCCACTGAAGATGTGGTTTTGACTAGCTTACTTCCCATACCATTAAACTATATTAATACCTTTTTATCTTTTATTATTCCAAAAAATTTAAGCCCGCCTTAGAAAGGTTAGCTTTTTCTCCAATTCCATTGTAAATGAGCCAAGTTTAGCCTGTTCAAGCATCCGTTTCATACTTTCCCTGATCGACTTAAATTCAGTATGTATCGGGCAAGGATGTACTTCGGAACACTGTTTCAAGCCAAGCCCACAGCCGGAAAAAATCTTTTCACCATCCACGGCCTTCACGATCGCAGCTAAAGAACCATCCAGCAATTTATCGTCCAGGTAAAATCCGCCGTTAGGTCCTTTGGTCGATAATACCAATCCCCTCCGGCCCAAGTCCTGCAAAATCTTGGCAATGAAGGCTTCGGGTGAATCGATCTCTTTACTGATCTCCTTAATCCCCGCTTTTTCCCCCTTTTTCGACCGCTGCGCGATGAAAATCATAGCCCTTATTGCATACTCGCACGTTTTTGAAAACATCTGATGGATTAATATGGGTACAAAGGTAGTAAATGATTAATAAAAGATAAAATACTCTTTTATTTATACTGACCTATTATTTACACAAATGCGCTGAAGCCGGTAATGGACCTGCCAACGATGAGGGAATTGATTTCTTTCGTGCCTTCATACGAATAAATCGCTTCCGCATCGGCCAAAAAGCGGGCTACGTCATATTCCAGTAAGATACCATTGCCGCCCATCACCTCCCGGGCTTGGCTCACGATATCGCGGGTACGAAGCGTACAAAACACTTTGGCCAACGAAGCATGCTCATCACGGAGCATGTCCGCATCCTGTAGTTCGGAAAGGCGATATACCAGCGTCTGCATGGCCGTCAGGTTCGACAGCATTTCTACCAGGTGGTTTTGAATCAACTGGAAAGAAGCAATCGGTTTACCGAATTGTTTGCGTTTGCGGGTATAATCGAGGGCGTTTTCATAAGCTCCCCTTGCACATCCTACCGCCATCCAAGCCACACCCGCCCGCGTCAGTTGCAGTACCTTTGCCGTATCCTTGAATGAATGGGCATGTTGTAGTCGGTCGCTTTCGTCTACCGTGCAATCCGTCAGTGTAATCAGCCCATTCTGGACAATACGCAATGCCATTTTCCCTTTGATTTTCTCCACTTCAAAACCCGGCGTGCCCTTCCGTACCAAAAACCCCTTCACTTCGCCATCATCCACATCTTTAGCCCAAATCACGGTCACGTCGGCAAACGTTGCGTTGCCTATCCATTTTTTCTGTCCGTTCAATACCCAGCCCTTTTCCGTTTTACGGGCGGTAACGGTTAGTCCGCCTGCCGCACCCGAGCCCACTTCGGGTTCGGTAAGGCCGAATGCGCCGATCAGCTTCATCTGCTGCATAGCAGGTAGCCATTCCTGCTTTTGTGCATCCGAACCGCACAGGTATATCGAGCCCATCGCCAAACCGCTCTGTACGCCAAAGAAAGTAGCCACAGAGGCGTCTACCCGTGCAATCTCCATGGCAATGATCCCCTCCATCAACGAGGATCTACCTGCGCAGCCGTACCCCTCGTAGGTTAACCCGCAAATATTCAGCTGGGCCAATTTGGGGATGATCTCAAACGGAAACTCATCGCGCAGCCAATAATGGTTGACCAAGGGACGTATTTCCCGCTCCATGAAATCGCGCACTTTAAGTTGCAATGCACGGTCCTCTTCACTCAACCGCAGATGCAATTCGTAGAAATCGCCATTGATCGGTGGCAATTCCCGTTTCGGCTTGCCTCCCTCCAGCATCTTCATTAAACCGTTGAGCTGCTTTTCATCCAGTTTGGAAAAGGAATCCATTACTTTCGGTAGGTCTACCTTTCTCGAGAGTTTATCCAGTTGCTCAAAATCAATGCTTTTGAACAATTGATAGGCTTTTCTGATTTTTGAAAACATATCGTTGCTTTTTGTTCTTCTGCTTTTCGCCTTATGCTATTTTGCTATTCGTCCAATTACGCATCCAATTGGCAAATCAGCAACTCCTTAATCAGGTCTGTATCACCCCTACGTTAAACGGCTTTTCGATGGGTGATTGATTTGCAGCCTCAATCCCCATGGAGATGACTTTCCGCGTATCCAATGGGTCAATGAGGCCATCCACCCAAAGTCGCGCGGCTGCATAATATGGGGTGGTTTGCTCCTCATATCGCTCCGTAATTCCCCTAAGTAACGCTTTTTCTTCGTTAGTACCAACTTCCGTGCCCTTTGCCTGGAGGGATGCCTTTTGGATCTGAAGCAGTGTATTGGCTGCCTGCCCCCCGCCCATCACCGCAATCTTCGCCGAAGGCCAAGCATAGATCAGTCGCGGGTCGTAAGCCTTACCGCACATCGCGTAGTTGCCTGCTCCGTATGAATTGCCCATCACAATCGTGATTTTAGGCACCACCGAATTTGCGACGGCATTGACCATTTTCGCACCATCTTTGATGATGCCACCCTGTTCGGCCCTACTGCCCACCATAAAGCCGGTTACGTCTTGGAGGAATACCAGCGGTATTTTCTTCTGGTTGCAATTCATGATGAATCGGGTGGCTTTGTCAGCAGCATCCGAATAGATCACACCGCCAAACTGCATTTCCCCTTTCGCGCTTTTTACAACCTTCCGCTGGTTGGCCACGAAGCCCACGGCCCACCCATCAACACGCGCCAAACCACAGATGATACTCTGGCCATACCGTGCTTTGTATTCCTCGAATTCAGAATGATCGACCAACCGAAGGATGATTTCCCGCATGTCATAGGGCTTTTCCCGCGATGCGGGTAATATGCCATAGATTTCCTGTTCATTTAATTTCGGGGCGGCTGGCTTTATACGGTCGAAGCCCGCATCTTTCGGTTTCCCAAGCATCCCCATGATGTTGCGGATGGAATCCAAGCAAGTCTGGTCATCCTGGTGCTTGTAATCGGTCACCCCCGATATTTCGCAATGGGTGGTTGCTCCCCCCAATGTTTCATTGTCAACCGACTCACCAATGGCCGACTTGACCAGGTAAGATCCGGCTAAAAATACCGAGCCGGTACCCGCTACGATCATGGCCTCATCGCTCATGATGGGCAGATAAGCGCCACCAGCCACACAAGCGCCCATGATGGCGGCGATCTGAACAATTCCTTCGCTGCTCATCCGAGCGTTATTACGGAAGATGCGGCCGAAGTGTTCCTTGTCGGGAAAAATCTCGTCCTGCAAAGGTAAATACACGCCTGCAGAATCCACTAAATAGATGATCGGTAATCGGTTTTCCATTGCGATTTCCTGCGCACGGAGGTTCTTTTTGGCTGTCATCGGAAACCAGGCCCCTGCCTTTACCGTCGCGTCGTTGGCCACGACCACGCATTGCCTACCAGCCACATAGCCGATGCCAACCACCACACCGGCAGCAGGGCATCCACCCTGTTCCGCGTACATCCCTTCCGCAGCCGTTGCCCCGATCTCGAGCCACGGCGTGTCCGCATCCAACAAGTAATTAATCCGCTCGCGCGCCAGCATTTTTCCCTTAGCCTTTTGCTTTTCCGAAGCCTTTGGCCCTCCTCCCAGACGCACCTTTTTCAACCGATTTTTTAATTCGGATACCGCCTGCTTGTTCAGGTCCTCATTTTGGTTAAACTCCAGGTTTATCATGGTTCACAAGATACGGCATTCTTTTTTATCTCGATTTTTTTTTATTTTTTGGGTTACCTTTCTTTATGGGGATGTATTAAGGTTGTTAAATTAAACAAGTTTGTTTTAACCCAAAAAAGAAAATTAACATGAAAAATGCATTTAAATTCGGTTTTTTAGGTTTAGCGCTTTCAGTAGCTTTCGCTGCTTGCAACACCACTACTTCCGAAAGTGAAGAAACTGCGGATTCGTTGTCTACTGAAATCGAAGCTCAAGTTGATTCTGTGACTGATTCTATCGATTCTATCGGTGAAGCTGCTATCGACTCCCTGGATTCTTTGGCAAACTAACTAAACCGGATTGAAAAATCTGTTAAAAGGGGTGTCCATTTTGGACACCCTTTTTATTTAATGCTCGCGCTCGTTAGCTAGTTTTTTCATATCTTTTACGGTGACTATCGTTTTCCGGAAATCGGTATGCACCAGGTGAATCATGGCAAGGGCTACCTGCCGTTGCGTTTTTTCCACTTCATACCAAATAACAAGCGCAACACATTGACCGGCCGGATACATAGCAGATAAAAACCTAGGCATGCGAACAACGTCAAAAGGCTAATTGCCCAGAATTTCGCAAAAATGCTCCAATCGAATTGGCAAATATAATAGCCGATCCAGATGATAACCGTTTGGTGGAGGATGTAAAATGGATAGAGTCCTTCATTCACGTATTTCAACCAAGAGTGGGGTCGGTTTAGGTATTGCTGCGCATACGCCACAACAGCCATCACCGTAAACCAACTCAATAAGATAGCCGATACGTCAAACACCACTTCCGTCGTCTGAAAAGTGAAGGGCAATACCATGATTTCCCGCATCCCGAAGAAACACCCATAGAAAGGAATCAACATCGACAAAGCCGCAACCAATAAATAGGAACGATTCAGTCGCACAGCCTCCCACAGCTTGGGCGTGGCATAGAATACCATGCCGAAAAGGAAGAAGCAACCATAGAGCGTTAAAAAGGCCCAATCATTCATCAATCCGTGTGTTTCTTCCGGGAAATAAGGCCGTAACACGACCTGGGTCGACAAAATGAACAAGGCAGGCACCGTAACCATTCCCCATGGCGTGCCGAGCACACGGTAAAGCATCGCCTTAAATCCAGCAGATTGCGGTGATTTCACAAAAACGAGTAAAGGCAATGCCACCAGGCTATACACTAGTAGGTAAGCGACAAACCACAGGTGGTGCCAGCTGAAGTTGCCCTGTGGATAGCGAACGAAATCGAACACGGTTTGATAGAAATCCCAATAATTGTTGTATCGGTCGATGTGTTCAAAATAAATCTGCGGCGGGACGATGACAAACATGCCGAACACCAATGGAATGAGTAACCTTCTGACACGCTCACCGGCGAATTGGCGGGGCGACCGTTTCCCCAATGCCAGGTACGTTCCCGCACCGGAGATAAACAACAATAAGGGCATGCGCCAGAAATGCAACCATATCATCCAGTAGTCAAAGGTGGAGTTCAGTTCCGTATTTTTCACGTGCCATCCAAAAGTATTGAACCACATGCCCGTATGAAAAAACAATAAAATCAAAATGGCCAGAAACCTCAACCAATCCAGGTCGTGCCGCCGTGTAAGTGTAATTGTAGTTTGCATCTTTCCTTTAATTTTTCACCAAAGGAAATGCTTCCATTCGCTGGGGAAGAACGATTTTATCGGCAAGGCGTACGGATTTATAAAGTCGAACACCGCTTTTCTAGCGCTGTCGGTATTGAGAGGGCGTCATACCGGTAATTTTCTTGAAGGCCGTATTGAATGACGATTTAGAACTATATCCTACCCGGTCAGCTATTTCCTCAATCTTATAGTTGGGGTATTGTTTGAGCAACACTTTGGATTCCTCGATGCGGTATTCACCGATCCATTCGAAAAACCCCTTACCAAATTGTTCGTTGATAACCTGCGAGACCACGTGGGGTGTCGTCCGGATTTCGGTAGCGAGCTTAGTCAGGCTGACATCCCCCGCAGTAAACAATTTTCCCTCTTCCATTATCCGGGATAGCAGGTCCGCTATCCGCTTCTTATCATCAGCAGACAAATTGGAGTTTTTATATTTCCCTTCTTCGGTAAGCGGAACCTGTCTGAAAAAGCCGGAATTCTTCACCACGATAAAACTGGTAAAATAAATGCTCAGGGAAATACAGGTTGCAATGAATTGGTCGCCCGTATCATTAGGGTTTAACAACTTTACCGTAATGACGATCAACAATAAGACGAAAAACTGGATAGCCGATGCCCGGGCTGTTTTAAGGGCCTGCGTTTTCGGCGCGAACAGTCGCTCGTTCCTATTCTTGAAGGCCACTACCAGCAACCAAGCAGCCATCACGAAGTATAGGCAGAAAAAAGCCACCAGGATGTCTGTATGGAAGAGTGTGAGACGAAAGAACGGGGAAGACCACCACCATGGTAGGTCGAATTCAAGTAGGGGAAGGTTTAGCTGATACGATACTACCCATGCATTGAATTTGACATCTTCCGAAGAAAGGAGGTAGGGCAAGGACGATAAAAAATATAGAATAGGTACAACCAAGTGGGCGATGACCTCGTTCCTGCTAATCTTACCCCTCAAAAGCGACTTAACCGATAGGTAAAACAGCGGCGCGATCGACAAGCTGAGGGTTTCAGAGAAATCCACCAAGAACAATACATTGACAATATAACCGGTATACAACAGGAAAATTTCTACCAAGCTGAGCGCCATACAGACCAGCATACCCCCCTGAAATACATTAAAAGGCTTATCCCGGTTACCTGTACCAAGGAAAAACAGCGATAGAAAAAGCGCCTGTGCAATCCCAAGCAAGGTAAACACAGCATAAAAATCCAATGTAATAGGCGCATTCGTATCAACCATCGGCGACAAAGCAGTTGCAACGGTGCATCAAAAGTAAGAAAAAGTAGTGCACCAAGCTGCATTTTTACCGGACAACTGTTCGAAGCCTTACTCCCCCCCTAACACCTCATCCACCATACCGAATTCCTTGGCCTCCGGAGCGGTCATCCAATGGTCGCGGTCAGACAGTTTATCTACTAACCCAATGTCCTGCCCGCTATGGACAGCAATGATCCGGTAAAGCTCCTCCTGGATCTTCAGCGTCTGCCGGATGCTGATGTCCATATCGGCCGCCGTACCCTGCATACCGCCTGAGGTTTGGTGGATCATCACGCGCGCGTGGGGTAATGCTGCTCGCTTTCCCTTGGCACCAGCGCACAGCAATACCGCCGCCATCGACAAGGCAATTCCTGTACATATGGTCGCTACGTCTGGCCCGATGTACTGCATCGTGTCATAGATACCCAGTCCGGCGTATACCGAGCCGCCCGGCGAGTTGATGTACAACTGGATGTCTTTCTTCCGGTCGGCCGATTGAAGGAACAGCAACTGGGCTTGGATAATGTTGGCCACACGGTCGTCTACCGGCTCTCCGAGAAAAATGATACGATCTACCATGAGACGCGAAAAAACATCCATCTGGGCCACGTTGAGCTGCCGCTCTTCGGTGATGTAAGGTGTCATGGCGGTGGGCACTGCATAACTCGGTATCCAAGATGCATACTGGTCTACATACATGCCATTGATGCCGTGATTTTTCACAGCATATTGCCGGAATTCATTACTGTTGATATTCATACGCTTAATAATTTCAATGTTAATGATTACTAAAAACTACACACAGCCATCCTTGCACACCCGCGATAAGGGCATGTCATTCGTTACTTTTGAACAGGAAATCAGTGGTTACGTTCGGAAAAAAGCCAGTATCTTATTACGGAACTTACGATGTTGCGAAGCTGTGAATAGCGTCTGATGTACTTGTTCCAACTCACTCCGCAGCCGCTCGCGACCGTACTCACGGATGATACGATAGGTCTGTCGTTGCCAATGGACATCCTTACGAAGCATCGGGTCCAACAGCATGTTGGCCTCGAAAAGCAAACGCTGTTCACTAGATGCCTGCCCCAACAAACAAGCTTCCATTGCCTGCATGCTATCCAACGAAGTCTTCATACTGTAATGATTTTTCTTTGACAACCTTTTTTACCTTTTGCAGGCATTTAAACTTCTGGACGGTCGCGGAACGTGTACCCGAAAACCCAAAGCGGTCCGCCAAAGTCTGCATATCCAACTTTTCATAGTAAAAAGCAGTGAGCAGTTCCATACATTTTTGACCGGCAGCGCGCAATACCTGCATAATTTGTTTGCCGGTAGTCGCGGTCATTTCTTCCTCCGCACCATCACTTTGCCAATCCAAACCGATATCCGTCACTTCGTACCCGGCCATCAGTTGATCGAGCGAGGCATGACGCTGGTTTTGGGCATACCGCTTTATCCAGAGATGCCGTGCTACGCCGAATACGTAGGCCTCGTTGTTACGGCAGTGTACCATCGTTCCAAGCGTGGCCTTTTCGTAGTAGACAATCAAGGCATCATGGAAAATATCTTTCGCCTCCTCCACGGTGCCGCCCCATTTGGCCACATGGCGCGCCACCGCCGGAAACATCCGTTGGTATAGCGACAGCAGGTCGGGTCGGTGGTCTGTATTCATCGTCATAACATTGTCGTTTTTTAGATATGTGCCATTTCCGAGGGCGATATCACCCAAATTTATCGTATATTTTTCACATTCCGCCATCGGTCCCCGTTCCGGGCAAAACAATAATCCTGATTCCACTGTTAGCATCTACGGTTGGAGGAAGATAGACCGCGACCTACTTTGCGTTACGATTAATACACATAGTTAAATGAGAATTGCATATATATCCACCTGCCAGCCGCGCAAATGCGGATTGGCCACATTCAACGAAAATTTAATTCAAGCAGTAGACCACTACATTCCGTTTTCCAGCTCAGGGAGTTTTATCGTAGCGCTCAATGATTCGGAAGACAAGTACCAATACGATTATGACGATCGCGTAAAATTCGTCATCAGCCAAGAGCGTGTTTCGGATTACCTTTCTGCGGCGTCGTTCATTAATAGCAGCGGTGTGGAGATGTGCTGCATCCAGCATGAGTTTGGCATCTACGGCGGTTCAAATGGTATGCATTTGCTCGCTTTGGTCCGCGCATTGCAGGTTCCTTACACGATTATCTTCCATACTGTACTTCTCTCGCCAAACCCAGAACAGTTTTCCATCACCAAAAAACTGGCCGACAAAGCCGCCAAAGTAGTGGTAATGAGTCGAAAAGCAGTTCGGATGTTACGTGACATCTACCGAATCCCCACAAGCCGTGTGCAATGTATTCCACATGGCGTACCCGATTTCGAAAAGCCCGATGCTGAACTCACCAAACAACGGCTTGGTCTTCCCAAAGGCAAAACATTGCTGACTTTCGGTTTGCTCGGCCCTAGCAAGGGGCTGGAAACCACCATACAAGCGCTGCCGGAAATCTGTGCAAAACATCCCGATACACGATATGTCATCTTAGGAAAAACCCATCCGGGTATTTTTAAAAACTCCGGCGAGAGCTACCGGGAAAGCCTGATACGGCTCGCCCAGCAACTCGGCGTGGAAGATCATCTGGTTTTCATCTCAAACTTCGTTAGCGAAAAAGAACTCCATAATTACCTATCGGCATGTGATATTTATGTCACCCCATATCCGAACGAAGCACAGATCACCAGCGGCACGTTATCCTATGCGGTGGGTGCTGGAGCGGCTGTCGTCTCTACGCCTTACTGGCATGCCGTTGAGCTGCTGAAGAACAACCGTGGAATGCTATTTGACTTTAACGATCACCAACAGCTTTCGGTCGTTATTAACAGGCTGTTGGATAACCCTACGGAATGGAAAAAACTTAAGCAGAATGCCTTTAAGTATGGGTGCTCGCTCCGTTGGCCAAAAATCGGCAAGCAATATGGACAGCTATTCAAAAACCATGTCAAAGAAGAAGAAGCCCCGTTGCTTTCTGAAAGCACCCTCATGCAGGTCAAGTCATCCCTTAGCCGTACGATGACGTGGAATACACTTGAATTGAAGTAATATGACATCCCTATATACAAAAAAAGCCCGCAAACATCCGTCCGCGGGCTTTTTTGCTGTATAGACAATGTGATAACCCTAGGGCATAATTCGCTGAATTGTAGTCGTATCCGTTGGGTTTATTGAATCCCGGAGCGCCAGAGCTTCTTCATGATGCATCTTCAAGGCCGGAAGAGTTTTTGCGGCATACGCTTTTAAATCTGCATTTTGCGCATCATCCGACGCGTCCTCAAACATCGACACTACTTTATCATGGTCCTTTACCATCAAGTCGATATACTCCTGATCGAATTCACTGCCTGACTTTTCCATAAGTTTTCTTTGCTTATTGACATGTTCCTCACTGATCACCGGAGGTAAGGTAATGTTATGGCGAGTGGCGATAGTCATTAACTCATCATTGGCCCGCTGGTGATCATCGACCATCTTCTTCGCAAAATCCTTTATCCGCTGATCGGTAGCCTTCTCTAGTGCCAATTTACCCAATTCAACTTCGGCTAGGCCAGCATCTGCCGCTTTAACGGCGAAGTCGGCATCATCCTCGTTGGTCATTGCCGTGGTATCGTTTACATCCTGTGCCTGATCGACACTGTTGTCGGCAGTCCGCGGGTTATTACAGGCCACGGCAAACGCTGCCGAGGCGGCTACTACTGTAAAAAAATGTAACGCTTTCATAATGTTTCAATTTAAGTTTGCTGAATTAATCTATGATATCCAATTTCATTATCCAATTTCATTCACGGCCGCTTCACCAAACCTTCCACTAAACTTTTCCATTGCGGATAGGAAAGCCCAAGTTTCGCACCCACGCCTACCAATGCATTTCTTACGTTGTCGATCGTAGAATCCGTTTCAGTGTTTACCGTTTCATTCCTTCCATGATACCGCGCAATAATTTCTTTTCCTTTTCGCTCTACGACCAATGTCGAACTCGCTACATCCTTAAAAAAATGAGCAGTATCATCGTTCAATTTCAAGGGATTAGTCGTTGGCTGAAGTGTAATCGAATACAACTGATCAGCCAATTCTGTGATGTCGGTTACAACAACCCAATCATAGCCATCGCCTGAAGCAGGTCCAGGCCCTGGAATATCGATCCTTATTTTATCCCCTTTGGCGGCTACGGATCTAATGGCTTCGCCACCGTGCTCATCCGCAAGTACAAAGGAAGCCGCAGGTATCTCTGCCGTTGCGTACCAGTTATTGACATCTAATAACCGACCCCTCGCCAACTGAAGGAAGCTTTTGGCGCTCTCCTCATCAGGCAACATAATCCGTGATTCTAGATCAACCTGCTTGCCCGTATGTTGCGGGGGTATTGAGGGTGATGCAGCTGTTTTGCTATTCATTGCCGTGTTTTTTACTTAAGCCAAATTAACCTGTAGTCTCTGTCGGGTCGTCTGATTGGATCTGCTTGTCGCCCAAGGGGTCACGTTCGTCTACAGGCGGCACTTCTTCTGGCAGAATCGGGCGATCAGGGTCATCCCCAACGGGCTCATCATCGGCTCGCCTCGGGTCTTCATACGGCGGTACTTCCACTTCCGATGGGTCGTCTTCCATTGGTTCATCGTCTTCATCCGGACCTACTAAAATGGGGTTGTCGTCGCCACCGGCGTCATCGCGCCGTGGATAGCCTTCTTCGTCCAGGTCCCCACGTCCATCCTCAGGAGTTTCTGCCAATCGCTCGTCTCTTTCATTAAGGATTAAGTTATCGTTTTCAACCGTCCCATCGAGCTCTTCGAGCTCACCCTTCAATTCACTTTCCTTATCGCGATACTCGTTGGGTGTGTAGGGGTTTTCCTCATCATAGGTTGAGTTATCATCTTCGCCGTTTGGTGCAGCGGTATCATAGGGCTCAGGATGCTGATATTCGTCATCCTCACTCTCGACATCAAGCTCAAAGCTGTTTTCGTTTTCGTTAAACTTGAGGTCTTCTCCTGTGGGCTCCCTACTTTCATCGGTACTTCCATCATCCAAAGGGATGATCGGTGGGTTTTTCGTATTTCGTATCATGATTTACCTTTTTAATCCCTTAATCAACTTCACATATTACGCCAGTCATTTAATTTTGGCCCAATCCAAGGCAATCAGCTGTTTTCCCCTGTATTTAGCTGTCGTCCCTCAACTATTGTAGACACCGCTGTTTCCTATAGTAGTATAGGTGTTTGCAAAACCGCACACTTCAATAAAGCAGTTTGATGGCATCCAGGAGTTTTTCCTGCACGCTCAAACGTGTATCGGGATAACCTCCCTCATCAACCCATACCGAAACCGAAATCCGGTAACCGTCTGGTTCCAACAGGCTGATGCCAATGAGGTAGTCCCTACTGACCAGCAAGTCGCCCGACCGCTGGAGTGCATCGGTAAGCACTTTTTTCGCATGCTCAAAATCTACCTCATATTTTACCTTTAACTCGATATCGAGCCGGCGTTTGCCCGCTTGGCTCATATTAACAATCACTTCGTTCGATAGCTTACTATTAGGAACAATCACCGTCCGGTAGTCGCGGGTAAGGAGCACGGTATAGAACAGCTGAATGGAAACTACTTCCCCCTCGTGTCCCTGCGTAAGGATCTGATCGCCTACCCGAAAAGGTTTGAGCATCAAAATGAGCACGCCACTGGCGAAATTCTGCAACGTACCCGACAATGCCAAACCGGCCGCCACTCCAAATGCACCTACCAGTGCGGCAAATAGGGTCATCTGCAAACCCATTACCTGAATCACCAATAGGATAAGCAGTACGCGTAGCGCCATTACAATCAGATTGGAGATAAACACTTCCAAGGTGGGATCCCAATCCTTTTGGTCGATTTTTCGCTTGATCCAACGTACCAAAAGTCGGATCAGCCACATTCCTGCGATAAGGATAAGGATACCCAATAGCACGCGCGGTGCCTGATGGACAAGCCAACTCTCCAAACGCTCATAAAAATTCTCGAATTCCATAAATAATCGATATTTCACATGGTATGTTGCAAAAAGCTTACCTACCTTACGCTACCGAGGAAAATACAGACCCCTGATCAAACATGGCATTGTCTATGCGTTTACTATCGGAAAGGATTACTGATGGCTAACCGCGCCCAAAATAAAGCACTGGCAACTATCTTTCTGTTTCAGGGAGCATACTTTGTCGTTACTGGCATATGGCCTGTACTTAATATGGCAAGCTTCATTACCGCTACCGGGCCCAAGCAGGATACTTGGTTGGTTGAGATGGTAGGGCTTTTGTCTGCTTCGATCGGATTAACTTACCTGGTAGCTAGCTTGCGTAAGCAACGCTTGCCCCTCGTTCTCGGTTATGCTACCTCGGTGAGTTTCCTTGTCATGGATATTACGTATGTTGCAAGTCAGGTTATTAACCGTATTTACCTATTGGATGCTGCTATCCAATGTCTGTTTCTTACTGCGTTAACATTCTTTTTGATTAAAGACCGATCCGCCAGCGGCAAATTGCAACGTTAAGCCTGGTATCCAGCCACATTTACTAAAATCCTCGCGTAGTCGGGAGGTTCAGTCTGCTATACGAGCTGTACTAAAAACAGCACGGAATGTCCATAAAAGGAAAGTATTTCAAAAAAAGCAAAACTTTTCCAATGGTTGAAACGTATTCTCTACAATTCAACGGTTAAAAGAGTAGCCATTTGAAATCGAAAAGCAAGACTATGGAAAATCCAGCAAAAATTATTTGGGCGTCTCCCCCATCCCTTTCCCGTGACGGTATTATCGCACTTTTGGAGCAAGAGCCCGATTTTACTTTTGCAGAAACAATCTCTACGTGGGAAGACATCGTGCCTACGCTTTCAATACAGCCTTCAACTAATCTATTGGTAGTTGACCACCTTTTCCTTGCCGATAACCAACGGTATCTTCCGATGTTAAAGGAAATCGCTCCGCTTATAAAGGTGTTGGTTTTATCGGGAATCGAATATGACGAAGATATCCTGAGCTTAATGAAGTCGGGAGCAGATGGCTATATTGTCAATGAGGCCAACAAAGATGAGCTTATCTTCGCAATCAAGCACATCCTTGCCGGCAATACTTACATCTGTACGGCCTTATACCTAAAGGTGCTGGAGTCTATCGCCGCCATGGATGTCGGAAGAAAGGGAGAGACTGTAGAGTTTTCGGAGCGGGAAGAGCAAATCCTCAAACTTATCTTGGAAGGCTATTCTAATCAGGAAATTGCTTACCAGCTCTTTACCAACAAACGTACGATCTTGAAATATCGTGAAAACTTACTTCAAAAGACCGGAGCACCGGATATTGGCACCGTTATCCGGATGGCACTCCAGCAAGGTGTGTTAAACTGATATAACTAGAACGGAAATGAAAACCTCAGAAGGAATTTTTGAAGTCACCTTGGGAGCAGGAACAGGGTCACTGCGAAAGCAACTGGTTGTCCGGCCGGAACAGACCACGGATGGCGTGCCCATTTATCATTGTTTCCTAGACGGCTCATCCATTAGCCAGTTGCGGCAGGAGGCTTCGGGCGAATGGGTTCAGCTGTGGGGAGATTTGTCTGTCCATTCCATCCAACAAGTGGGTGAAGCAATTGCCGACCATCTGGCATCAACCAGATAATCGTTGCGGGGGCGCTGATTAAATCACGGCTAATCTGCAGGGGGATTTCTAGGGATAGAAAAATAGAACGTAGATCCTTTTCCTAATTCGCTATTCAAGCCGATATGGCCGCCATGGCGTTGCACGATTTCCTTACTCAAATACAAGCCTAAACCCAAACCGGCCATCTTTGAGGTTCCTTCTACCTGATAAAATCGGGTAAATACTTTTTGCTGTTGGTCGCGGCTCATTCCCATTCCTTCATCGATTATTTGTACGCCTACTTCAAAAGGGGACGATTCAAGAGAAATATGTACGCGATTTGCCTCGGGCGAATACTTGATTGCATTGGTAATCAAGTTGATGATCACCTGTTCAATCCGTTGCCGATCGGCCTCTACGGTGTAATCGCCGTGGATGTTGTCAACGAAAATCGTGTGAGTCCGGCTGCTGATGTGAAATGTTTCTACAACATCGAGCACCAGTTCACTCATGTCAAATGCCTCCAAATGTAGACTCAGCTTACCCGCCTCGATTTTTGAAATATCCAACAATTCTGCAACCAGTAAATTAATCCGTTCCAATTGCTTCAGCGCCTTGGTCAGAAACCGTCGGCCTACTTGATCGATTTCGGAGCGCTCCAGGATCTGGAGATATCCCTTCGTAGTGGTTAAGGGGGTTTTCAATTCATGGCTGGCCAGCGCAATAAACTCATTCTTCCTTTGGTTTAATGTACTCACCTCTTCAAACAATCGTGCATTATCCAAGGTAACCCCTACCAATGAGACGATACTACGCATTGTATCTTCATCAGCCGCAATGAAGGCCTCAGGTTGCGTATACCCGAAAAACATGGCACCGATCAATAATTTATCGGCAGAACGGATGGGGAGCGCAAGGCAATGTTTTATCTCTGGTGCTTTAGACCCATCCCGCGTACGGAACAGTGAAAGAATGTGCGGGACTTCACATACATTTTCGAATTTCATGGAGTTTTCACCTGCGAAAATCGTATGGATTGCGCCTTCTTCCAAATGAAGGTTATCGTAATCGGCCGCCTCTTCCCGGGTCGCCGCCAGCGCGACAGATAACCTAGTCCGACCCTGCTCGTCGGACACCCGATAAAAACAAATACCGACATCGGCATCCGCAAGGTGCGTAGTGGAATCAATAACCGTTTGGATGATCGAGGGCGTATCCAATTGTTCGGATATGATCTTTCCAATCGCGTGTAGCGTTTCCAGTTTTTGTGCATGAAACTGGATGGTTTGCTCACGTTGTATTTTATCCGAAATATCGCGCGCGATTTTAGAAGCTCCAATGATTTGGCCCAACTTGTTCCGCATGGGCGATATGGTAAGCGAAATCGGTATTTCCTTTCCGGACTTGGTAAGCCGAATGGTCTGATAATGGTCTACTTTCCGCCCCTCCTTGATTTCCCGGATAATTGATTCCTCTTCCGTCTTTAAGTAAGACGGTATCAGGGTATAAATTGATTTACCGATGATTTCCGCCTCGCCATAACCGAAAATCCGCTCCGCGCCGCGGTTCCAGCTCCTAATGATACCATCTAAGTCCTTGCTAACGATGGCATCCTCGGACGATTGTACAATTTCAGAAAGTATGGCTTGCTTTTCCTCAAATTGCTTATAAGCGGTGATGTCTACCAACGTGTTGTGACCACCCCTTATCTCACCCGCATCCGTTCGCATAACTTTAGGGAATACCAAGATGGTCCGGCGCGTAGCATCCGGGCGCTCAAAGACCAGTTCCTGTCCGCTAGACGTTTCTTGTCGCCGTACGGTTAAAGCCATCGGCGTCTCCTCCAATTCGATGGAGCGGCCGTCAGGGCCGTACGTAGCATATGCGCCCGACCATTTCTCTTTACCTAGTTCAGGTCTGCGCCCCCATAGCGCGGCCGCAGCGTCGTTAAATGCGACAATATAGCCCTCTTGGTCACAGATATAGCTCGCTATTGGCGATGCCGAAAATAGTTCTTCGAAAATACGGTTATCCATCTCATCGCTAATCTTTTCACTCAGGCACGTCGTCCATAAACATATAGCGATCTTGAGGATAAGTGCTCCCTTCCTGAGGTGAAAAGCAAAATTACGATTGTTTTGCCAATCATCAAATGCTTGTACAAACCACTATGGGGAAGTAGGCGGGCGGGTTTCGCGGCACGTCTTTATGATATCAGGCAGTTTAACAGCATAATCGTAGGCTTTAAGAACTGCGCGTTCGCCTTTGTCAAGAAATTCGCTGAGCGGCATTGCGCCATCGTGTGGGAAAGCAGATTTGACCACCGCCCACACGCGGAGAATTACGCCGGGCGAGCAGCCTCCGGGCGGAAGGTCTTGGGCTATTTCCACAAACTACAATTCCAATTCATTTTGTAAATGTTGCCCTTGGTCGATCATCTGACTAAATAGTGTACACAATTCTGCACTAATTTCACGGTTTGGTCGCTCAAAAATGAATTGATAATTCCATATTCGCAGCCCATTTATCTCGATCAGGTCATTGAGCACTTCCAATGTCAGATTCACATTCATGAGAATAATATAACCATATGAAATATTAAGAGACCGCCACCAGCTCTTGCGTGCGTTCGGTTTGGCCCGGGAGCGTTGCAAAATGTGCAATCCAATCCCTTGCTCCTATCACCTCCCGTTTCTGCCTGTTAATCAAGAGTCTGACAGGATTCGGCAGTCCCTGGGTGCCTTCAACACTGTGATAGGCGATTAAAAGGGCGTTTTCACCCGACTTACATTTATCCAACGGGTAGCTGGGCATTCTGCTGCTGAAGACCGCCTTTACCATTGCCCATGCAAAGCCATATCGGCCAGGATGCTGCAACTGTTCTTCATCCAGACCCCAAAGCGTCCCCATTTGGAGTAATTCACCTTTCATATTAGCGCTTTGCCTAATGAAGGCATTAAATAATGTGCTTAAGTATTGCTCATCCGGTGTCAGCCCGTTGAGCATGGCCTCATAACCGCTTATTCGCTCGGTATGGAATGCCACCAAATCGCGGAGGCATTCCATGGTTATTGCTAGGTTTTCCATAACTGATATGTTGATTATTTGCTACTTACAGCAAGAAGTTATCCTATTTTTTCTCGATCTCTCAATTGCTTGATCTGATCGTGAGAAGCTAATAACTGCGTTTTCTGATTGGAAATAAGTGCTCTGGCCGACATTGATATGTCATCTGCCTGCTCCGCTTGGCGGTAAGCTTTCTGTGCCGCGTCTTCCCCATACTCGCAGCTTTCTAGAATCGCCTTGCGATCATTGGTAGCAAATGTTTGTTTGATGTCCATCCACGCACGGTATATTTTTCCGGATGTGGTTGTCTCCGTACCGGCACGGTCTTCCCAACCGCTGATGTGTTGTTGCAATTCTGATTTAAGTTGTGTGCTCTGCTCAATCAACCCACTAAACAGGGCTTTAAGGTCTACATCTGCAACCGGCAGTTCCGCAATTGCTTTTTCATAGCCGGCTATGCGGTCGTTGTTTATCTTAATCAGGTCATTCAATACTTCTGCTGTTTTTTTTAAATCTTCCATGATTATGCTTTTTTTAATAAATAATTGTTGACTACTCGGATCCCATCCTCGGGCGTCCATTCTTACAGTGTTGACAATCGACCCCGATGATTGTTTGAGAAATTTTGAATAGGCGTTCCATCAATCGCGTCCCCGCTTCTCCTGTTTCATATAAAATGTGCCCAGAAAGAAAATGAACCGTAAAATCCTGAATGATGCCCAACGCTTCATTCGATTGAAGGGACTGTTTTGAGATTCGAAATCTTCGCTTTTTATACGCACGCATTGGTTTTTCATAACGTGCTCTAATTTATTTATGGTCCGCCGTACAAACGTATCGCCCTTTACATCCAGGTTTAGCTCAATACTCACGCGGGCGCTGAGATCATTGACGTTGAATGAGCCAATCGTCATCCAGCGTCCATCGCAAGTAGCCAATTTACCATGCAGCATGGTTCCGGCATATTCGTAGATTTCTACACCCAATTGCAGGAGCCAATCATACATAAATCGCTCGGCGTCCTTAACTAGCGGCACATCCATGCGGCTGCAAATAACCAGTTTCACTACCACGCCCCGCCTGATCGCTGTTTCAATACATTTCCTTGCGGTACGGCCCGGCAGGAAATAACTGGAAACCAAGATTACCTGGTCGTTGGCCTGTCTGAAAATTTCTCTGTACGTGCGGGTAATCTCGTACTTACGCCGTACCCAGTCGTTTCGACGCATCCGCACGCCACAGCTGTTCTCGTATCCAAAATCAACTACCGTACGCGTCGGTGTACACCATTTATCAGGTACGCGCCTAAGTGGCTGAAAATTCTTCCATGTCATCCAGCAAACCCTACATAGGCGGTTTGCGATTTCCCCCTCTATACATAGCGCAAAATCAAGCCACGCAGATTGGCCGGGCAGGTCGTTGTATTTGTCACCGATATTGGCACCCGTGACTATTGCATACCGTGCATCGATGACCACTATCTTATGATGCATCCTACGACCAACATAAAATTTCTTACTCCGCAGCAAGGGCTCAAAAACGCGGAAGTGGATCCCATTTTCCTTGAATTGAGCAATAAAAGATTTATCCAAGTCTTGCGAGCCATACCCGTCTACCAATATGTGCACCGCAACACCGCGCTTCGAAGCTGCAATGAGTGCATCCGCTATCAGTTGACCTGTCGCGTCTGCCTCATAAATGTAAATCTGCAAATGAATATGCTCCTGCGCATGCTCGATCAACTCAATAAGCAAATCAAAATACGCCTTACCTCCCAAAAGTAACCGTACTTTGTGATTCGGGATAAAGTCGTTTCGGTTGACTTTTCTTCTACGGGGCATGGGGTTCGATCCAGCACCTAATACCTGTTGATTGACGCGACCCCCGTGCTGGCGGGCATCCTATCCCTCGGGATTATCCATACCTCGCCACCCTGACGGAGCACCAGTTCTGCCAGGTCATCCAGTACGTCGTCTACGAGGTGATCGGCTTTCTCGGTATGGAATACCACATGATCTCGACCAACGATGCGCCCGGGGACAAAGCGATCTGCTTCAAGCAGTAACACGCCTACCTTACCGTCATAGGCGTCTTTGACGATCGCTTCGATTTGATCAGCGCCCACCCCGTGCGTGGCCGCCTGCCTAAACTGCTGAATGATATCGTTCAGCCGCGCAGTGTGGTGCGGTTCTATGATTTCCCAAGCCAGCTTCCGAAGTTCGTCCTTAGGCAAACCTGTTGCATTGGTTTTTATGCCATCAGTTACCAGCTTTTTATTGCGGCTTACACGCCGAAACAGGTGATGATGCTCAGGCAATGCGGCTAGAATGAGCGGAAGCTGCGAAGGGATGGAATAGTTTACGGTAACAGCCCGGTCCACGGCTCTAAAAAACTGTTCAATATCGTTATCAATATCGGTTTTCTTTAATCCATGATTTTGGCGGGCATTCCAATCTTCATTGGTAGCCGTGCGATAGGCAGCCAGCGTAGCGTGCAAGTCGCGCAGTTCATGATCCAAGGCATCGATCATCGATTCGGGCACATCCACTTCGGATAGGTCAACTTCATCCAATTGGTATCGATCGCCCTCATAAAGCTGTGCCGTATTGGTCGACAAAACCAGCAGGTGGTATCTATCGCTGGTTTGCAGGTATTGCAGCAACGGCTTGGTATGTGCGCTATCAGCTACGACCGCAAGCGGTTTGACTGGTCTTGTCAGCCGGTATACGTCAAACGACTCCCGTGTTGCAAAAACAGCGAGCCCTTCCCTTGTATGCTGCCAGAATTGGAAATCGTCGGCCAATTTTTCAAACTTAGCGAATATGGCCTGAATGGCTTCGTCGCCAACATATTCGCTTCTCACAGGTTCAAACTCCTGAACCAGCTTCTTAAAAATAGCAGGATCCTGGGCATTGTCGGGATGTTTGCGATGGGTTGGCATATACACCGAAAAAACCGGCGGTTTGTGATCACCCCCTATGCGATCCAGCTGTTTTGCTGTTATTGCTGCCATAATATATCTCTTTATGCGTTAGTAAGCCGGCTACACACACGGCCTTTCTATTAACGCTAACAGCCATCCCCGTCAATTGTTGACTCTTCGCGTTAAAACATTCGCGAGCGTGGATTGTATTATTGATCGGAGCCCCATGAACGTAGTCGACATCATACTCATCCTTATTATTTTATTCGCGATATGGAGCGGCATATCCAAGGGCTTCATCGTGGGGGTGGCTGGGCTGATTTCCTGGTTGGTGGGCCTTTTGCTCACGTTTTGGCTGTATCGTCACATCGCGGAATTTTTAACGGCTACGATCATGGCCAACGTATGGGCGGTCCCCTTGTCGTTCCTGATTACGCTGCTGCTCGTCGGCTCGCTGTTGTCCTTGCTGGCAAACCAAGTCATTTATGCCATTCCCCACAGCATCCATCGTAATCAGCTAAATAAACTTTTGGGGGTGGTACCCGGTGCCGTCGTCGGCGTGCTGTATGCGGCCATTGCCGCCGCGTTGTTACTGCTATTGCCGATATCCGATACCGTTACTGCACATACACGCGAAAGCGCGGTTGCACAACGGCTCACTATGGAATTGGAGCGGGTTGAGCGGCCTTTCGCGCCCGCATTGGAGGCTGTAAATCGTTCAATCAACCGTATGACGATTGCACCGGAATCGTCAGCACGCGTTGACCTTCCCTTCGCTGTTGCCCACGCCGACCCCCGGCCCGGACTGGAAAGCGAGATGCTCCAGCTGGTCAACGAAGAACGGGCGAAAGCCGATCTCCCTCCATTGAAGCACGATCAGGAACTGACCCCTGTGGCTCGGCGACACTCGGCGGATATGTTTGCAAGAAGCTATTTCTCGCACATTTCCCCAGAAGGGGGTACGCCTTTCGATCGTATCCGCCAAGCTGGCATCACCTTTTTCACGGCGGGAGAAAATCTGGCAATCGCCCAGACACTTCCTTTGGCCCACGAGGGCTTAATGAATTCGCCGGGGCATCGGGCAAACATCCTCCGTCCGGCATTCGGAAGGGTGGGTATCGGTGTACTGGATGGCGGTGTCCATGGATTGATGGTCACCCAATTATTTCGCAACTAAAAACAAATACATTGGATTGGGAAAAAATAGTATTGGATGAACTCGATGGGCTATACGTCCTGGAGATCATCTTTCGCACCGCAGTCATGTTTACGGTGATTCTGGTTGTCCTTCGGCTATCCGGCAAGCGGGGTATTCGCCAGCTTTCCATTTTTGAATTAGCGATTATCATAGGCTTGGGGTCTGCTGTGGGCGATTCCATGTTCTATGAGGATGTCGGCATTCTTACGGCGGTGATCGTTTGCTTTACAGCCATCGGCTTGTACCGTGGCATTACGTGGTTGACCACAAAAAATGAGCGGATTGAAAAGGCGTTGGAAGGCCGGCCGATGTACATCGTAGAAGATAGCGTAATAACGGTTAAGGATGATAGCAAGGATAGTCTCTCCAAATATGAATTTTTTGCCGAACTGCGTGAAAAGGGCGTGGAGCATCTTGGCCAGGTAAGAGTTGCTATCCTGGAAACAGATGGTAGTATCAGTGTCTTTTTCTTCCCCAACGAAGAAGTAAAGCACGGCTTGCCGATTCTTCCAAAGGCATATAATAAAAACACAGCGGTCATTACGGACGAAGATCTATATGCCTGTATTTATTGCGGTACCGTGCATCGATTGCAGACCGGTCGTCACGAATGCAAGCGCTGTCAGCACCACGAATGGGTAAAGGCCATCGATACCAAGCGGATCAACTGATTTAGAGCACGATCTCCAGTCCGTCCTCCGCACATTGATGCGTTATGCGGTTAAGATTCCGCAGCATTTCCGGACCCAGATGCGTTAAAATCATATGCCTGTAATCAAGCTGGTCATCGTATGCCTGCAACGCCTTGTAATTCATATGGCCTTCCACTTCCGAATCAAAAAAATTGCACTCACAGATGAATAGATCCGCATCCCGTGCCAATTCGATTAATATTGGTGTCCACTCCGTATCGCCCGAAAAGCTGATTACCTTACCGCCAACCGCTATCCGAAGCCCATGGGGCAAGGCTTCCGCAGCATGTGCTACCGGAAAGGCCATAATCTCGAAATGGTCCGCCGCTAGCATGCTGCCCGGAATATAGGTCTTAAATAGGATATTAAGTTTACCCAATACGTCGCTGCCCGGATAGAGCTGATCAAGGAGCTGGGCTATCCGCTCATGCCCCGTTGGCGGACTGATGATTGTCAATGGTTGCTGCCGTTGCTGTACAGCTTCCTCCAATAGCAAAAAGGGAATTCCGCCATAGTGGTCGCCGTGAAAATGGGAAATCACGATCGTATCAATATCCCGAATATTGATGCCATGCGTCTTCAATCCGTAGTAAGCGGTTGCCCCACAGTCTATCAGCAAGCCCGAATGCGGTGCGTTAAGGTATAAACAAGTATGTAGTCGCTTGCCTGTTGCGAAGGCATCGCCGCAACCGACAAAAGTTACTGTGGTGTTTTCCATCATCATTAAGTTGTCCGTAAAAACATACAATTCAGGCCTTGAATTGTTGGATAAACAAACAAATGAACCGATATACTTGTCACTAAGCATATGAAGAAGCATTTATATGGCATGCCGTGCGCACTCGCGATAATAAGTCTGTTTGTCGCGTGCAGTGACCAATTCACCCGCACACTGTTCAAAGGCCAGTATCCACACCAACGGTATTCAAAGCAACTCGATAACGCCGGCATTGAGCGTACTGCCCTCTACCGGCAATGGCAGGAAGCCGCCGTTCGAAGCCTTTCCGACCCAACGGCTATCCGTATTCCGCATCAGGAGACGGCATATATGCCCCCCGACCAACCTACCGCTATCGGTTATATTTTTCCGGCGCGGCAAGGTGAGCGGCTTCAGGTCGAAGTCACCACCCAAAGTATAGATACCGTGGCATTGTTCATCGACCTCTTTGAGGCACCATTAGATACCGCTGCCGCATACAAGCACGTGGCCTCTGCCGATACAGGGACCACAGCCCTTACCTGGGATTTCCGGAAAGATGGGCACTACATACTTCGCATACAGCCTGAGCTGCTAGCCGAAGTTTCATTCGTGCTCCGGCTCACCGGAGACCCATCGCTTGCCAACCCGGTGGCATCGGCCGCCAAGCAGCATATCGGAAGTGTATTCGGAGATGCGCGTGACGGCGGAGGGCGCAAACACGAAGGGATTGATATTTTTGCCGCGCACGGCACGCCGGTTGTTGCCGCGGCAGATGGCACAGTTGGACGTGTAGGAGATAACCGGTTGGGCGGAAAAGTGGTGTGGCTACGGCCCAAAGGCCGCGATATCAACTTATATTATGCCCACCTCGATAGCCAGCTGGTGGCTCCCGGCCAGCAGGTAGTCATCGGTGATACATTGGGCCTCATGGGCAACACCGGCAATGCGCGCACCACGCCACCACATCTTCATTTCGGAATCTACGGAATCGGCGGAGCCGTCGATCCGATGCCGTTTGTCCGCCCCGGCAAATCGGTACCGCCGGACATTTCGGCAAATGTAAACCGGATCGGCGACACGTTGCGTACTGTACAGCCGCTCCTTGCCGACGCATCACGCCATATCCCGGTGCGTGTGGAGGCTGCAACCGCCAGCGGTTATCGCGTGGTCCTCCCAGACGATAGCAGGCACGTACTAAAGCCCCGGCAACTGGTCGCATTAACCGATTTACGCTCCATGCAACTCACCAAACCGCGTATCGTATATGCCCAGCCGGATACAATGGCCGCCCGAATCACCGAACTGGAAAGCGGCCAGCGCACCAACGTCACTGCTGAGTACAAGGATTTCCTGATGGTGGAGCAGCCCCTGCGCGGCTGGATACTTCGCTGACGACAGCAAAAAATGCCAACAAACCACGCAGCTAACTGTTGGAACAATGATGGAAAACACTAAAAACATAAAATCAAAAGGCTTTTTTTCCCGTTGGTTTACCATCCTGAAAAATACATTCACCATTTTTATGGATGTACGCGGGCTTAAATTCAGCGCGTCGTTAGCGTATTATACGGTCTTCTCTCTGGCACCATTGCTTGTGCTTACCATCTCGTTAGCGGCACTGTTCTTCGGCCAGGAGGCGGCCGAAGGAAAAGTATTTGAAGAAATTAACGGATTGGTGGGCAATAGCGCCGCTGCACAGATCCAAACAATGCTCAAGAATGTCCGACTTCAGGAAGACAACACGCTCGCGCTCCTGATCGGTATTGGCACGCTGCTGATCGGTGCTACCACCGTCTTTGGCGACATGCAGCATTCCATCAACAGGATATGGGAAATCAAACCAAAGCCAAAGCGCGGATGGGTAAAGTTGATCACAGACCGCCTGCTTTCCTCGTCGCTTATCTTATCGCTGGGATTCCTATTGATTGTATCGTTAATCATCAATGGCCTGTTAATGATCTTTATGGACTTGGTAAAAAGAATGCTATCAGACCTCGCCGTCTATTTATCCGTTGCGCTCGATGCGGTTATCAACTTTGCGGTCATCAGCGCACTATTCGGCGTCATTTTTAAATTTCTTCCCGATGTACGCATCCGTTGGAAAGATGTCCGTGCAGGTGCGTTTTTCACGGCGATATTGTTCATGTTGGGCCGGTTTGTCATCGGCTTTTATATTCAAACCACCGGCCAGGAGTCGACATATGGCGCAGCAGGTTCCATTATCATTCTATTGCTATGGATTTACTATACAGCAGCAATTCTCTACATGGGGGCTTCATTTACCCGGGCGTACGCGGAATTCAAGGGGTCGCGGATCGCCCCTGCAGAGTTTGCCGTACATGTCGAAGAGCGCGAAACCGAAAAGGAATTGAAATATATCCCACCTGCCAAAAAGTAATAAATCAGTTACAAATAGCAGGTTAGCGCATAATAATCGCCTATAAGCGTTGTTATTATACGATTGATAATGGAGGATAGGATTTAATTTTAAAATAATTCAAACAAAAAAGACGCCCCTTTGTTAGCACCTCAACGAAACAGGTACCCTAATTATTAAACGATCCAGATATAAAACAACAGTCCGTCATTAAATCGAAGAGACAGTAACGTCACTATGGAGCATGTAAACGATTAATTCTGTGGATTATGAATAAGATCGAGTTTAATACCCGGGTTGTAAAAGAAGTCAATTCATTAAACGGTTATGCGTTTTATTTTACACGCGATGAAGAGAACGCCAATGATCTGGTACAAGACACCGTATTAAAAGCATTTTCCTACCACAACAAATTCAAAGAGGGTACAAATCTTCAGGCCTGGCTTTATACGATATTAAAGAATACGTTTATCAACTACTACAGGAGAAAAGCCAAGACCAATTCCATTATTGTTAAATCCGACACCATTTCTTCTTCGGATTTATTTAAGAGTTCGTTGCGCAACGCCGCTGAAGGCAAATTTGTGATGGACGACATCGAGCGCGCATTGACTAAACTGCCCGAAGAGTATTATTCACCGTTTACCATGTATTACGAAGGATACAAGTATCATGAAATTGCCGACCATTTCCACATTCCGATCGGAACGGTCAAAACCCGGATTCATGTGGCCCGCCAGCAATTGAAGAAAAAATTGAAGACCTATTCGAATATAGCAAATTAGTGATTTCCACCGCCTGTTTAAACAAATAGAAGAAGCCCGGCCTAGGCCGGGCTTCTTCTATTTAGGCTGAAACGTTCGCCTCAGTCAACGCAATTTCCGTCAACTTCACATCGGTGTCCTTCTCCTCATTCAATGTGGCGCCAAGTGTCTCCTTTGCTTCGTTATGCCCCATGAGTTCAGCGTAGGTAACCAAGCAGCCATAGGACGCAATTTCATAATGCTCGACTTTTTGGGCTGCCGCAATCAATGCAGCATCCAATGCCGGGTCGCCCTCAAAACTTTCCATGATTTCGTCCGCTTCGCTCAGCAGTCCTTCCATCGCTTTGCATTTCTTACCACGCGCTGCCATTCCCATCGACTCAAACACGGTTGCGAGCCGATTGATGTGCTCTTCCGTCTCGGAATGGTGCATTTCAAACGCCGATTTCAGGGTGTCGCTTTTGGCAGCGGTCGCCATCTTTTTTAACCCTTTGAGTAATTGCCGTTCCGCACCGAGAATGTCTTTCAGCTCATCCAGAAACAGTTCATGAAGATGGGCATTAGGCATTTCGCCATTCTGATTTTTCCTTGCCATTAGTTCCTCCTTTATATATATTTAATTACTTGTTCAAAAGTCAACATTGACCCATAAGGTTTTGTTTGAAGAATTCCATAATACCCCGCACCCCGCTTACGTGCAATGATGCGGTAACCACATCGTGCCTGGTATGATCGTGCCTATTACACTTTTTTAAAATAATTAAAACAATTTTCCACCTCTTTTGTCGTCCTTACACCAGATATGCTTAGCTAATGCACATCGCATTTAAGAATAAAAATTATGTAACTTTAAAACGTTATTGCGCCATCACTTAATCGTTATTTATGAACAGAGTTGAATTTAGTAACAAGGTTGTACAAGAAGTAGCTTCTTTGAACAATTATGCATTCCATTTCACGCGGGATAATGAAAATGCCTATGATTTAGTCCAAGATACCATGGTCAAGGCCTTTTCTTACTACAACAAGTTCAGGGCGGGCACCAATTTACAGGCATGGCTTTATACGATATTAAAGAATACGTTCATCAACTATTATCGGAAGCAGGTCAAAACAAACGCCCTCATCATCAAGACCGATTCGATTTCGTCAGCCGACCTGTATCAGAGTTCATTCCGGAACGGTGCCGAAGGTAAATTTGTGATGAATGACATCGAGCATGCACTCTCCAAACTTTCCGCCGAATATTACGAGCCGTTCACCATGTATTACGAGGGTTACAAATACCATGAGATTGCCCATCATTTTCAGATTCCGATTGGCACGGTGAAGACCCGAATCCACGTTGCGCGACAACAACTGAAGAAAAAACTCAAAACATATGCGAAGGGCAGCTAATGCTCCCCGTTAGTACAGGAGCGGCATTTCTTATGGACATGTCGCTCTTCTTGTTTGGTCATGCTTTGTAATCGCGCTCACAGAAACTGATGTGATCAATTAGGGCCGATCTGTACGATTTGGATTCACGAAAAGTCGCTGAGCTGAGTTAGGGCCAGCTATTTCTTAAAGAATATGGCAACCGAAATTATCAAACTTTTAAAGGACAAACAGGCTATCATCCTCGAACGCTGGATGGAAAACCAATTAACACCTGCGCGCGTGCGCGAAGACTTAATCAGCAGCGACGATCTGCGTGCAGATTCTGTAGCGCTTATCACCGCTTTGGTAAGCAATCTGAAGGAAAAAAGTCTCAACGACACAGATTCTGCAGATTTCAACCCCATCACCGAATTGCTGGGCAGCATCTCTTTTTCTCGCGCAAAACAGGGATTTAGCCCACGTGAAACCGGATTATTCATCGTTGGTCTCAAAGAGGTGCTTATTGCTGTTATTCAAGAAGAAGTAAAAGATCCTCGGCAGCTTGTTGACCTGAGCTTAAAAATCCACCGGCTCATGGACAACCTTTTGATTATTACCTTTGAAACCTATATCAAAGGGCGTGAGGAAGTCATCCTAGCACAAACTGATGAAATTGCAGAGATCTCTATCCCCGTGATACGCGTGTGGGACGGTATATTGGCACTACCCATTATCGGCACGTTAGACAGTGCCCGAACGCAGGTCATTATGGAAGCCTTATTGACTGAAATCGTGGAATCAAGCAGTGACATCGCAATCCTGGATATATCCGGCGTCCCTACCGTCGATTCGATGGTAGCGCAGCACCTGTTGAAAACCGTCAGTGCCACGCGACTGTTGGGCGCAACGTGCATCATCAGCGGTATACGGCCGGAGATCGCACAGACCATTGTTCACCTTGGGATTGATCTTTCCTCGATCGTTACCAAATCTACCATGGCAAGCGCCCTACAACATGCGTTCCAGTTGCTTCGGCTCGAAGTCTACAAGCGTACCCCTGCCAACGCATCCCATGTTAAACCCGAATAACAACTGGTATGGAGCGAATCCCAATATTGAGAATGGGGCAGTTTTTGCTTGTAACCATTCAAATAGATTTATACGATAGGCTAGCGCTTGATCTCGCGGCTGATCTGGTAAAAACGGCAAGCAAAACCGGCGCCCGTGGAATTTTAATTGATATTTCTGCCGTGGATATCGTCGATTCGTTCATGGGTCGTATTTTAAGTAATATCGGTGCGATGGCCAAACTGATAGCTGCCGAAACTGTTGTGGTCGGTATGCAACCCGCGGTGGCCATCACCCTGGTGGAGCTTGGATTACCGTTGAACGGTATTCATACGGCCTTGAATGTGGAAAAAGGCATGGCGTTGTTGAGGTCAAAGATAGCGGGGATAGCTGGTGAAACCGACCCCAACAATGATTAAAACGGCGATTCTACTGGCTACGGAACACATGTCCATATTGCGTGAGGAGGATGTGGTGCCCTTTCGCTACCGGGTAAAGGAATGCGCAGCCGGCATCAAAATGGGTTTAGTCAATCAAACCTATTTAATTACGGCTGCAAGCGAATTGGCCCGTAATATGTTAAAGTACGCCGATGGTGGCATCGTACTCATCGAAACGATCGAACGGGACGGGGAAACAGGTATACGACTGATGTTTAAAGATCAAGGACCGGGAATTGAAGATGTGGGCCTCGCGTTAAAAGACGGCTTTTCTACCGGCGGTAGTCTGGGTGTAGGGTTGCCGGGTGCCAAACGACTGGTTAATGAATTTGAGATTGCCAGCGAACCGGGCAAGGGTACGAGCGTAACGATTATCAGATGGGCAAATGGTTGACGCGACACATAAAAGTTTCGACGCTTCGGATAGGAGTCATCATGCAATCCTAAAAAGGGAAATGCAGCGGCTCGCCATTGCCGCTCAATTTACGGAAAAGCGCCGTGCAGAGCTCGACATCGTGGTGGCCGAAATCACCTCTAATTTCTACAAACATGCCAAAGGCGGCGAAGTGCTGGCCGGCTGCTTCCGGGAAGAAGGGCTGGTCTACATCGAGTTAATCGGCGTTGATCAAGGACCCGGCATGACAGACCTCAACCGGATGATGGCCGATGGTTATTCCACAAAAAACACATTGGGACACGGACTGGGAAGCATCAAAAGGCTTGCCGACACGTTTGATATCTTTTCGTTGAAAGACTGGGGCACCGTACTGCTCGTGCGGATTTTTCGCGACGGCAAGCCGGCAGCAGGTACACCGCGGCGGCACACCCAGATCAGACCGGTTGTTGTAGCAAAACCCAAAGAAATGCACAGTGGAGACGGCTACTATGCAACCTGTTCAGATCGCTATACCAAAATTATCCTCGCCGATGGGCTGGGACACGGTATCGAGGCCAATATTGCTACAAATGAGGCGATCAATGCGTTTAAGGAATGTCCTCACCTGTCGCCGGTTGAGATCATTCGTTTCATCCATCCGCAGGTTCGGAAAACCCGCGGGCTCGTAGCCACCATGGTAGTCATTGATGATCACCTGAAACAGCTTCATATCGCTGGTGTCGGCAATATCTCGGCAAGATTAGTCGGTGCTACCCATTCAAGAAGTCCGATTTCCTACAACGGTATTATCGGGCACAACATCCCTGGTACCATGCGCGATCAAGTATTCGACTTTGACGCCTACCAACAACTCATGCTCTGCTCCGATGGAATACGGTCCCGTTGGGACCTCAACCAAATCGCTGCGCTTATGCGCCACGACCTAAGTATACAAGCGGCGGCAGTCTATAAGGAATTTGGTAGGCGCACCGATGATATGGCAGTATTAATAGCAAGGTTCATTCCATGAAGGAGCTCGCCACGATCACCCTCGAAAATGAGATGGACCTCACCTTAGCATACAAGCGTTCCATCCGTACCGCTGAATTGCTGGGGCTTACCAAATCCACGCAGACTGCGTTCGCCACTGCGGTTTCCGAGGTGTGCCGGGAAGTGATCGACAAAGCGTTTGATGGCCTCCTGCATTTAGGGACAACGAAGATTGATAACCGTTATTTTATCACCGCATCGATTACCGCCCGGGTAGAAGACGATTTTCCCCGCAACGCTACGGGTATCGAATATGCACAAAAGCTGGTGCCCGTCTTGGACATCCTACTTGGTGAAAGCGGTCTGGAGATCGTTTTGAAACTGGGCATCCCTCATTCCGCACGCGTAGATCAGTCTAAAATAGCAGCCGTGAATAAGCAAATGGACGAAGAGGGGCCTATCAGTGCATATGAGGAAGTCAAAATCAGAAATGCGGCACTGTTTCGCCAAAGCCAACAACAAGAATTGGCATTGATGAATGCAACCTACTTAGACCAGCAAAAAAATGAATTCCTTTCCGTTGCAAGCCACGAGCTCAATACGCCGCTAACGATATTACGCGCTTACGCACAAATCGCCTTACGAGAAAGCAAGGACGGGCCGCTCACTAAATACTTATCGAAAATCGAACTTCAGTCTATCAAACTGGGACAGCTCATTGGCCAGCTTTTAGATATTTCTAAGATTGAAAACGGAAAACTAACTTATGAAAAAGAGGTCACTTCGGCGTCGGCTTTCCTTGGGGGATGCATGGAGGCCGGACACTTGCTCTTCCCTACACATGAGTTGATCCTCGATGTCGATTGTGCGTGCAACCTGCTGATCGATCCCATCCGCCTGGAGCAAGTGATCAACAACCTGCTTTCCAATGCAGTGAAATATTCCGAATCCGGGCCTGTGAGAATAACAGCCAGAGCAGACCAACGATTTCTGACGATCTCCGTCATCGACGAAGGGATGGGTATGTCTGAAGACACCCAATCACATATTTTCGATAAGTTTTTCCGGGCCACTCAGATCACCAAATCACATAGTGGTTTGGGCATGGGGCTCTATATCGCTGCACGTATCATCAGCGACCACGGCGGCACCATCCAAGTCGAAAGCGTGTTGGGCGGTGGCACCACGATGTCTGTCGTGTTGCCTGTGGTTAACTGAAATAGGATTACATGGCAGCTTCCGTCACAACCGCCATCAGTTCATGGATTGAAAATGGCTTTTCGAGTACTGCATCTGTCCCGGCGGATGCGGCGAGGGCTTTGATATCCGGATCGGCAGACACCATCACTACGGGAATATTTTTTGTCTGCGCATTGGATTTTAGGATGCGGCACAGCTCCAGCCCATCGATTCCGGGCAGCTGCTTATCCAGCACGTATACGTGCGGATACTTGCTTTCGTCCAGCAGCTCTTCCGCGCTGTTAAAAACACGAAGGGCAAAATCCGGCTTACTAAACACCAACTGGGCAATATCCTGCAGGCTTTCATCGTCTTCAACAAAAAAAATAGTCTTCATAGGCTATTCGCTTATCCTATATATCGGCAATTCAAAATAAAATGTAGAACCTTCATCTTGGACACTTTCCACGCCCATACGTCCCTGATGTTTTTCAATGATTTCACGACAAATATACAACCCGAGTCCGATACCCGAAACCGCCTCGGTGGATGCTTCCTTAACACGGTAGAACCGATCGAATATTTTTTCCTGCGCCGCTTTCGGTATACCCATACCAAAATCCACTATACTCACGCGGACATAATCGTCTCGGCTTTCCGTCCGCACCAAGATATCCCCTCCCTTTGGAGCGTATTTGATTGCATTGGACAGCAAGTTATCCACCACTTGCCCCAATCGCTCTGTATCGGCAAACACTAATGGAAGCTGCTGTTCGACAAACGCGATATGGTGTTTCGAGGTGGTCAATTGTCCCTGAAGCACATGTTCGCCGAGCAATGCATTAAGGTCAACGGGTTCAAGCTGCAGCGTCAGCTGCCCGCCCGATATCCGGCTCGTATTCAAGAGCGAATAAATGAGCTTAACCAAGCGGATTACCTGTGCGTTCATCTTTGTAACGAGCTGTACGATTATCGGTGCCGTAGATTTGTCCATCAATCCGGCCAAAATCTCGCCATAGGCTTTGATGCTGGTAATGGGTGTTTTTAGCTCGTGGCTGGCAATACCGATAAATTCGTCCTTTTGCCGCTCCAGCTCTTTCTGCCGGCTGATGTCTATGGAGACGATGGTAGCAGCTTCTACTTTTCCCCTTTTGTCAAAAATGGGCGAAATATGGTTGTTCACCCACACCATTCCACCGTCTTTCCGCACCAATCGCTTTTCGATCTCATACGCCGTGCCTGCAGACACCAGCGCCGTAAAAGCTAATCGGTTGCGTTCTTGGTCTTCGGCATAAATGAGGTCGTTAACGTTCAGTTTTAGCAGTTCGCTGCCGCTATATCCCAGCATGCTGCTAAACTGGTCGTTGGTGAACATAATATTTCCACTAAGACAAACTTTCAGGATGCCGGCTATACTTTGGTTTACGATGGATCGGTAATTTTCCTCGGACTCGCGCAAGGCTTCGCCCGCCTTGGCTTGCTCCACAGCAATCCACGTGCGCTCGGCAGTCTCCTTTACCAACTCTATTTCTCCCGCATCCCACTTTCTAGGCGCACAACACGCTACACCCAACCCACCCCGAGGCTTGCCTTCTTTTACTACCGGAATGACGATAAGCGATATTGCTTGAAATTGGATGCAGGCTTGCCTCGACACCTCATCCAATGCCGGTTCGGTGTGTGCATCGTAAACAACAAATGGCTGTCCGGCATTTATCGCATTCGTTACTATCGTGAAATTACTGAACGGGGCATTGGATGACAACGGCAGATTACTGCGTACTGTGTTACTCCGGATAATCGCGTTTCCATTTTCGATTTCACAATAATAACACCGGTCGGCCGCCAACTGATCCATAGCCAGTTGGGTTACCGCTTCCTGAATTTGTACCGCGTCAGACAACGAACGTAGTGTATCACTTAAGCGAAGCAGGTATGCCTGTAGTTCTTCCCGTCGTTTGCGTTCGGCGATGTCTTTGAATAATATAGCAACCTGCGCGTCCTTGGGGTCGCCGATACGAAAGGCGTAGACATCATAAAAACGGCCCAATGCTTCGGCCCGGTGTTCAAAGCGAAGCGATTCGCCCGTCAGCGCAATGCGACCGTATGTATCAAACCAGTGCTGCTCGTGCTCGGGGGCAATTTCACGCATCGTTCTTCCGAGCGGGTCTTTGATACCTGTTTGCTCTTCAAAGACACTATTGACCTTCAGGAACCGGTAATCCATCGGATGGTCGTCGTTGTCAAACAGAACTTCGATTACACAAAACGCATCTCCAAGTGAATTAAACAACTCATTATACCGCACTTCCATCCGGTAGAGTTGCCGGTGCTGGTATTTGATCGTTTCTTCGGCACGCCGCAGATCCAATAAACTGGATTCGAGACTCGCCGCTAGAACGGAGTCGTCATTATTTTCCATCTAGGTAACCATGTTTCATACAAACTTACATATATACCCGAAAATTCACAGAAATATCCGTCAAAACATGCCAACAAAAAAACATGCTCCTTTGTTATCCAAAGAAACAGGAATAGCTGTGCAGGGATAAACAGCGAACGGGCCGTGGTACGAGGCGGCCCCAAACCCATGTACTATGAAAAAACAAGTAGTCGTCGTTGAAGACAATCGCAGTATCAGGGAGTTGATCGAATATATCTTAGAAGATCACAAAATTGAAGTCATCTCGTTTGGTACCGCCAGCAACTTCCGTACTTCCATGAACGAGGTCGCTCCCGATCTGTATCTATTGGATGTCATGCTTCCCGATGGCAACGGGATCGACCTGTGCAAAGAGCTGCGGGCTGAGCGAGCCACCCGCGAAACCCCCATTATCGTGATGTCGGCGCATTCCGATCAGCTTCCTACCGGATGTGATGCGCAAGATTTTATCGCCAAGCCATTTGACATCGACAACTTTGTTACGCGAATAGAGCAACAAATCAACTGACAGCCAAGCTGATCAGCGCATACAGCGGTCTCTTGCAAAATCCCCCATCTTTCCATGTAAAAAAAACATATTTTCTCTTGCTACGCAAATAAGCTGCATAAGTATTATATTTGTGGGTGATCATGTCAGTAAAACTACATGAATAGCCATGATGAAAAAGAAAATCCTTTATGCGGAAGACGATGGCGATATGCTGGATATCGTTTCGGAATTTATGCAATTTGAAGATTATGAGGTAATAACCGACAACGGCAAAACCATTCAAAAAAAACTGGAGCAGCACGAAATTGGCCTGATCCTGTTGGACGAAAACCTAAGCTGGGGCTGGGGGAGCGATCTATGCCGAGCATTAAGAGGCAATAAAGAAACGGCCGACATCCCTGTCGTGCTCATTTCAGCGTTGAAAGACGTCGATGAAATAGCCGAAGAATGTGGAGCGAATGCCTACATCCGCAAGCCGTTCGACATCTATGACGTTATCGACGTGGTCAATCTCCACTATCGGTCGCAATAAATGGGTTAACCAAGCGAAATGGCTTCCAGGTCCTTTCGCGGGGGCCCGGTAAGCACTTTTCCGGCGATATCATAACGGCCGCCGTGGCATGGGCAATCCCAGCTTTTTTCTGCGTTGTTCCAGGCAACGATGCAGCCTGCATGGGTGCATACCGGGCTTAATGCGCTTATCTTCCCTTCAGACGATTTATATAAGGCAACCTTCTGGTCTTCATAACTGACCACCGCCCCGGTCTCCGGGGCCAGTTCCACTAATGCTTCAAGCCTGTCCACGTTTAACCGGTCCGCCACGAACCGGTACACCACATCGGCATTCTCCTTAATGAAATTCGTGAAGCCCGCAATCGGCTTGATGCGTAGCGGCGAAAACAGCTTCTCGTAAGGACTCTCGTTTCCAAGGATAAGATCGGTGAGCAGCAAGGCTGAAAAACTACCGAACAGGATGCCGTTTCCGCTAAATCCGGTGGCCACATACGTGTGCTCTTCGCTGCCCGGCAGCTCCCCGATATAGGGCAATCCATCTGCCGGCTCGAAATATTGCGCAGACCAGCGGTAATCAATGGATGCCACGTCGAAGTGTTTGTGCAGATAAGCCTCCAACTCCCGGAATGCCGCATCGGGATCCCCATGGCCGGTTTTATGATCGGCACCGCCAAAAATCAGGTAGCGTTTACCATCCAACTGGTGTGTCCGGAAGTAATGGTAGGGTTCCTGCATGTCATAGGCGAGGTTGTTTGGGTACAAATCGGTGGCGAGCTGCGCGCCCAGTACGTAGCTCCGATAGGGCGCACACCGGAAATGGAGTACATTTACACCGGGCGGGATGTGGGTGGCGTACACCAGCTGATGCCCCCGGATGGTTCCCCCCGCCGTCTCCACTTCATGGACACCCTGCTGCCGCTTACTGTCCGATACGGGAGTATGTTGCAGGATGATGCCCCCCGCTGCCGTAAATGCCTGAGCCAACCCCAGTAAGTAATTCAGCGGATGGATCTGCGCCTGCATGCGGTAGTTGATAGCCATGCGGAAATCCAGGGGCACCGGTATCGCCTCGGCAGGCAAAACCTCCACGCCCGCACGTTGAGAAGCCGCAAATATCTTTTGCAGTTCTGCTTCTTCCTGCTCGGTTTGAGCAAATAAAATCCCATCCTTATATTCAAAATCGCACCCTATCTGATAGGCCGATACATTGCGGGCAATGATATCCCGACCTGCACGTGCCGCATCTGCCACCAACTTAGCACCCGAAGCGCCAAAATCGCTTTCAATGGTATGGTACGGAGTATCTAGCATGGTATTGATATGCGCCGTTGTTCCTCCGGTGGTACCGAACCCGATTTGATACGCCTCCACGACGATACACCGCTTTCCGGCCTCCTGCAGGCGAAGTGCTGTGGTCAAGCCGGTTATTCCCCCACCCACTACGATAACATCCCATACCTGGTCTGCAATTTCACGCTCATCGTTGGCGGTTAAGATGGTGGCGGCGCGGTGCTCTTGCCATAGGCTCGGCAGCACGCCGTCTCTTGAGGGGTGGGACTTACTGTCGATCATCGGATTGGATTTCATGGTCAAATTTTACTGTGCTAACAGCGGTAACACTTTATTTGTTTAATAATTTTTATAGCTCCGGCGTATGGCAGCTACCTGCTTCACGGTTCGCCTTGTCGTCATAATAGGAGTCGGTGTTTAGAAAAGTGGATCGTGGTAACATTTGCTGACGTATATCCGGCGTCGCGCTACGTGGTGTGTTATTTGCAAGACAAGGTTAGGTTAATGAAAGGTCCATATGATAAATACAAAAAAATTTGCACTGGTAACAGGAGGCACCAGCGGGATCGGGTTGGAATTGGCCAAGCTGCTCGGCGCAGATGGCTATAACCTGGTCATTATCGCGCGTGATAAACAAGAACTCGATCAGGTCAGCAGTGAGCTTACCACGCAATACCCAATCGAAGTGCTCACGATCCAAAAAGACTTATCGGACAACGAGACGCCCCGTGAAGTTTTTGAAGCCCTTAAAGCTAAAGGCATTACCATCGACATCTTGATCAACAACGCTGGCCAAGGTGTTTACGGCGAATTCACGGATACCGACCTGGAGCGGGAACTGGCCATCATTCGGCTAAACATCAACGCCTGCATCATGCTGACCAAGTTTTTCCTAAAAGACATGATCGCATTTAATACGGGCAGAATCCTTAATGTATCATCAATCGCCGGAAAAGTACCGGGGCCCTATCAGGCCGTGTACCACGGTACGAAGGCCTTTGTCCATTTCTTCAGTGAGGCCGTCCGTAATGAGCTTAGGAAAACCAACGTCACGATTACCTCCTTGTTACCCGGTGCAACAGACACCGATTTTTTCAACAAAGCGGATATGGAGGCTGCAAAAATTGTTCAGGAAGGCGATCTAGCCAACCCAGCAGATGTGGCAAAGGATGGGTATGATGCCATGATGGCGGGCAAGGACATGGTCGTTTCCGGATTCAAAAATAAAGTGCAGATTGCGATGAGCAATGTGACGCCCGATAGCAAAGCGACCGATAATATGCGAAAGCAGCAAGAACCGGTTAATAAATCGTAAAAGCCGCCACAGAGAAATCAGGGATACGACCCAATCAATTCCGCGGCCAACGTATTGCCTTGCTGCGCGGCCAGGTCGGCTGCAGAAAAGCCTCGCACATCGCATACTGTATAATCTGCGCCGCTTTCCAACAGCAGTTTGACCATATCGTTTCGCCCGAACAATACGGCAAACATCAGCGCGGTGCCGCCATTGCCATGCTGCATATCCAGGTCGGCATGGTGCGCTATCAGCAAAGCTGCCAAATCTGCATAACCTTTAAACGATACACCCATCAGCGCGGTATTGCCACCATGGTCTTTGGCATTAACGTTTGCGCCTGCGGATAAAAGAAATTTTGCAGCGTCATAATGACGGTGATAACAAGCAAGGATCAGTGGTGTGTAACCCTCTTTCGTTTGCGTGTCGACGTCTGCACCTTGCTTCATTAGTTCTTCAATCACTTCGGTAAGGCCTTGCCGGGCTGCCGAAATCAGGTATTCATTCAAATTTTCCATAAACCCCAAGTTGCTAACGAAACAACCAACGATAGGCTACAAAAGTTTGGCGAAGCCGCGTAAATAAAGACCAAAAAAACCGTCAAAACAAATGACTTTACGCATTGTTGTCCAATTATCACGCAGTATAGTCCGATTACCCAGCAAAAAACAACGCATGAAACAGCAAACAAAGGCTCAAGCAGGGGCCAAAGCAACATCACCCAATCCAGCGGAACCTGAACTTTATACCTTCTTTCGGGATACGGTTCGCGACCTGTACTGGGCAGAAAACCACCTGGTGAAAACGTTACCCAAAATGATTGCGTCGGCTTCATCCGAGGTGCTGAAAAAAGCCCTAGCCAAGCATCTTTCAGAAACCGAAGGACACGTAAACCGTTTGGAAAAAATTTTCGAGGAACTCGGTGAAAAGGCGATTGCCAAAAAATGTGATGCCATGGAAGGGCTGGCCAAAGAAGGTGAGTCGGTCATCGAAACTACACCCAAGGGAACGCGCGCCAGAGACACTGGTATTATCTTCGCCGCCCAAAAGGTAGAACACTACGAGATTGCGAGCTACACCGGAGCACATCTCCTGGCAAGCACTTTAGGGTTCAATAACGTAGCTACCCTATTGCAGAAAACCCAAACGGAAGAACAGCGTACCGATAAGCTGCTTTCGGAAATGGCGACCAGTATACTTATGGGAAAATCGAAAAAGGCTTGAGCCGGATTCATAGCTTAGCGAAACCCAGTAACAGACAAAAAAAATGGCAAAGAAAACGAAAACAAGACAGGCGAAACAACCCGAGAATGCAAAGACCAAGGAGATGGACATGAACCGCGAGTTCGCCGAAGGCGAATTTATGGCTACCAACCACGGCGTGCGGATAAACAATGATCAGGATTCGCTGAAAGCAGGAGCACGTGGCGCATCACTGCTGGAAGATTTTATACTGCGGGAAAAAATTACGCACTTTGACCACGAGCGCATCCCCGAGCGGGTAGTCCATGCCCGGGGATCCGGCGCACACGGTGTTTTCAAGGTGTACGAATCACTTTCGAATTTAACCAAAGCAGATTTCCTCCAACATCCGGAATTGGAAACCCCTGTATTCGTCCGCTTTTCTACCGTTGCGGGTTCGCGGGGCTCTACCGACCTGGCGAGGGACGTGCGGGGCTTTGCCGTCAAATTTTACACCCGCGAAGGCAATTTCGATCTGGTAGGCAACAACATGCCAATTTTCTTCATCCAGGATGCGCTGAAATTCCCGGACCTGGTGCATGCCGTGAAACCTGAGCCAGATAATGAAATACCCCAGGCTGCTTCCGCACATGACACCTTCTGGGATTTCATCTCATTAATGCCCGAGTCTACCCACATGGTCATGTGGTTGATGAGTGACCGGGCGATACCGCGCAGCTACCGGATGATGGAGGGGTTTGGCGTACACACCTTTCGCTTTGTAAATGCACAGGGTGAATCGAATTTTGTAAAATTCCATTGGAAGCCGCTTCTGGGCGTACACGCCGTGGCGTGGGACGAAGCGCAGAACATATCGGGCAAAGACCCCGATTTCCATCGCCGTGACCTGTGGGATGCTATCGAACGCGGCGCATTTCCGGAATGGGAGCTGGGGATACAAGTGGTACCCGAGGCAGACGAGCACCGGTTTGACTTTGATTTGCTTGATCCCACGAAGATCATCCCCGAAGAGCTTGTGCCGGTGCAACGGGTAGGCAAACTGACGCTCAACCGCAATCCAGACAATTTCTTTGCTGAGACCGAACAGGCCGCATTTCATATCGGCCATGTGGTGCCGGGTATCGATTTTACCAATGACCCGCTTTTGCAGGGAAGGCTGTTCTCGTATACCGACACCCAGCTGATCCGTCTGGGTGGGCCGAATTTTCAGGAAATCCCCATCAATCGCCCCATCGCCCAGGTACACAACAACCAGCGGGATGGATATATGCGGCAGACTATCAACAAGGGCAAGTCCAGCTACGATCCCAACAGTTTGGGGGGTGGCTACCCGGCACAGGCACCTGCTGCAGACGGTGGCTTTACCTCCTATCCGGAGCGGATAGATGCGCACAAAATACGGGCAAGGAGCAAGAGCTTTTTCGACCATTTCAGCCAAGCGCGATTATTTTACTACAGCCAGTCTGAACCGGAGAAAAATCACTTGATTGATGCATTCAGTTTTGAATTGGGAAAAGTAAAAACGGTAGCAGTACGTCAGCGGATGATTGGCATCCTATCGCTGGTCGACCGATCACTGGCTGCTGCGGTGGCTCATGCGTTACGGCTTCCGGTGCCGGACGCACCGGAGCAACCGGTAAACCATAGTTTTCCGGCAGACGCTGATCCAGCCGAATACCAGCCTATCCAAGTAGAAGCTACGCTGACCAGATCAGAAGCGTTGAGCATGGCAGGCACACGCAAAGATACCATCGCCACCCGGAAAATTGCCGTGCTGGCCGCAGATGGAGTAGATGACGTCGCTTTGAACGCGGTAAGAGCAGCATTGGAAAGCGCGGGTGCCATCGTGGAAATCATTGCGCCCAGGCAGGGATTTTTGATCTCCGCAAACGATGTAAGAATCGCCGTGGACCATAGCCTATTAACAGCAGCTTCCGTCTTATACGATGCGGTATATGTGCCGGGAGGGACTAACAGTGCAGCGACCATCGAAGGCGAGCCGGATGCAATTCACTTCCTGAATGAGGCCTTCAAACATTGCAAGGCGATCGCGGTTGATGCAGGGGCGCGGCAAGTGCTTGATGCAACCTATTTTGCCTACAAGCTCCCCGCGGACAATGCGCCCCAAACCGTTGAGCGGGAGGGGATCATCTTGGAATCGACCAGTGCCGAGCTGGTTAAGCAATTCAAGAAGGCGATAGCCAGCCATCGCTTTTGGGACCGCGAAAAACCACGAAAGGTGCCCGCATAATCAGCAAATCCAAACAAGCCAGCAACATTATGAAAACGCTTGATAGGTACCAACTTGAATCGATGGGATTTAGTCCGCCGGAAGGCCCATGCTTCTCCAATGGCCGGATGTACCGGTTTTTCATCCTCTACGCCAAGCCATGGCTTGGCGTAGAGGAATATTTACCCACCGATGCCAGCCAAGCGGGCGACAGCGAAGTTTATGCTATCAACTACGGCACCCGCCGCATGCAATTGATCCAATCTATCGAAGACTTGCAATACTTCTTAAAGGACTCGTTGTACTCACGCCCTCCCTTTGGCCTTTCTCGCGAGTAACAGGGCGACAGTACCCGCCGCCAATACCGTACCGACCGCGAGCCGCATCAGCACGCCTTTGCGATTATGCTTCCAGGCAGCCTTCCAGCCTTTTTCGGCGAAAATGTTGGGGATATGGCCGCGACGGAGGTCATCAAAGAAGCCTTCCACGACATTCACGCGATCCGCTAAAAGCAGCGGCAACCAATGGCCAAACCTCGACTCACTGTATTTAAATGCCTGCCGGCGTATGACACCGCTTAATCCCGACGGCGGAATTGATGTACCAAACACAGCAGACACCCTGGGCCGCTCGTTGGAATGCAGCACTTCCACAGTTTCTGGCTGCTGCGGAGGACGCTTCCAATTGAACCGTTGATGATCATCGCCCGAATAAAGCTTCATGGGATAAGTAGGGTCATTTTCCGGGTCGGCATCCACTCCCCACCCCTTGATGCGCGAATAATTTTCTGATCGATTATTTTTCATGATGGTTCCTCCTATTAATTTCCTGCCGTTTACGGAATGAGTACGGTCTTAATACAATTATCAAGCTTGGACGAAAAAATGTGGTACGCATCGGCGGCCTCTGCGAGCGGCATGCGATGGGTAATCAGTGCCTTGGGGTCGATATAGCCGTCTTCAACGTGCTTAATCAACCGCGGAAGCAAACGCTTTACTGAGGCTTGATTTGCACGCATGGTGATCCCCTTATTCACTACATTACCAATAGGTACGAGGTTGCCCGTAGGGCCGTATACGCCTACTACAGACACGATACCACCTTTCTTGACCGAATTTATGGCCCAATGAAGCGCGATCGCCGAACCTGCCTGTAACATCAGCTTCTTACCGGTAATGGTGTGCAGGGCGCTTCCGGCCGCATCGGCTCCAACAGCATCGATGCACACATCAGCACCCAACCAGCCGGTTTCCTTTTTCAGGAACAATACCGGATCTTCCAATGAGCGGAAGTTATAGGCCTCGCATGGTGCATAGTGGCGCGCAAATTCCAGTCGGTATTCGATATGGTCGATAACGATGACACGCCCCGCGCCAAACAGCCATGCGCACCGGGCGGCCATGATGCCCACCGGCCCTGCGCCAAAGACCACCACGGTATCCCCGATCCGAATGCCGCCCATCTCCGCTGCCTGGTAGCCGGTGGGCGCCACGTCCGTAAGCATTACCGCGTCGTCGGGATCCATGTCCTCCGGGATAACCGTAGGCCCGACATCAGCATATGGCACACGTACATACTCCGCCTGCCCGCCATCATAGCCACCTGCCGTATGCGAATAACCGAATATCCCACCTACAGCAGTCGCCTCCGGATTGGATTCGTGGCAATTGCCATACAGCTCCTGCTTACAGAATGCACAGGTGCCACAAGCGATATTAAATGGTACAATTACGTGATCGCCCTTCTTTAGGTTTTGCACGGAAGGCCCCGTCTCCTCAACAATGCCGATAAATTCATGGCCAAACGTCGTTCCAACGCGTGTGTCTGGTACCATTCCGTGATACAGATGCAAATCCGAGCCGCAGATACAGGAGCGCGTTACACGCACGATGGCATCATTGGGATGCAGGATTTCGGGGTAAGGCTTATGATCCACCCGTACACGGCGCGGACCTCGGTAATTCATTGCTAACATAACGATCTATTTTAATCATCCACTACTAATCAACTGTTGTTACGGTTTATATCGGCTGCCTATGAGGCTTGATCCGCATTTCCACCACGTCGCATCGCGGCGGCGTTGACAGGCAGTAGTATATCGCTACCGCAATGTCTTCCGCCTTCATCATCTCTAGCTTCTCTTCTTTTTCGGCTTGCCCTTCACGGGGTTGCATGTCTGTTCCAACGGCCCCAGGTTCGATCAACGTTACCTTGATGCCCAGCTCGTTGACTTCTTTGCGGAGCGACTCCGAAAATCCCTGAATGCCGGATTTGGTGGCGACGTAGACCGAGCTGTCTTTTTCCCGCACATCGGCACTCATCGAGCCGATGTTGACGATATGCCCGCTGCCGCGCGTACGCATCCGATCGATCGCCTGCCGGCTGCATGCGAGGTACGACAACAGATTCGCGCGGAGGATGTATTCCCAATCGTTGTATTCACCCTCGGCGATACCGTTAAAGCCAAGTCCGGTGTTATTGACCAATATATCTAGTTGACCGAACTCCTCATCTACGCGCTGGAACAGCGCATCGATATCCTGCGGATTTACCAAATCACCCAACGCGCCCATTAACCGGCCTCCGGCTTGGTGACCCTCAAAACTGTCGAGTGCGTCATCCATTTCCGGTTGATGCCTCCCGATGATCATGACGTGGTTCTCACGGGCCAACAGATGCGCTGTTGCCCGCCCGATGCCAGTGGTTCCACCTGTAATCAGTATCCGCCTATCCTTCACTGGTTGGATAAGTTTCTCTTCGTATATTGCTTTGACTGCTTCCATCTTTCTATTTTTATCGTTCAACCACTGATCATCCGATTGCCTTAACTCCAATTAAGCACCACGTGCTGGTCGCCCGTTACCTCGAAGCACTGCCGTTCGCCGTCAACGGATTGCGGATCGATGGCACCCTGCCGCTCTCCGGAAACCGTAACCTCCAATGGCCCACCGCTGCCCGTCTTCATGACATACAGCTTGCAGGCCAGCTGCCCGTCGCCCAACACCTTGAAGCGCGCTTCTTGACTTCCCACTAGCAGTTCGGAAATGGGGTAGTCAATAAAAAGCAAATAGGTGGCATCCGCGATGTGGATAAAGTGCCGAGGAACAACGGCAAAGGGAAACCCGGCGCCATATACTTCCTGCCCCACCGTCCCCGATTTTTCCCATTCGGGATAGATGTCTTCCAGTGGAATCCATAGTTTTCGATCTACTTCTCCGGTTTTCACCTCGTCGGCGAGCATATGTCGCGGCAACACCGTCGGATAGTAATAGACCATCCGATGCAGCGCATAGCGCACAAATTCGGCGAGCAGCAATGCGTAGGAGCGCCGGATTGGCGTTTCGTCTGCTTGTTCCAGAAATTCATAAATAGCCGAAAAAACTTCCACTTCTTCGTAAACGGCGGTATATGGTGCATCGTTCAGCGGGAATACCGCAAAGAAAAGCGGAAAATGCAGCCCATGTCCGTACCGGGCATCCCACAGTGCAAGGTTCCTGAAAACGTTGGCCAAGAAGAGGTAGCCCAAATCAAGGTACAGTTCGTCTTGGGTTGCTTTCCACAGTCGTAGCATGGCCCCTGCTGCAAAGGCGGTATTATTGGCCTGATAAAACAATTTAAATCCATCCGAAGCCACAGATTTCGCGGCCTTCTTAGCTTCATCCAGGTATTTATCCGCGTTGGTAAGCTCCCACGCCTGCATCATTACCAGCGCGTAAATACCGGCCACGTCCCTTTCGCCGCCCTCTCCTGGTTTGGTTTCGGCCTTTACCGTCTCCAGGGTATCCATTTTATAGAAAACCGGCCATTTGTAATTGAAATGATGCGCTACTTTAACCGTGTAATCCAGCGACTTAAGAAAGAGGTCTTTTGCCATTTCATTGCCATGGAGTGCCATCCGGGACAGGTTGAGCAAAGGGTGATGGAGGTACCACGAATCCATGATCAGTGGTTTCTTTTGCTCCTCCTCGCCGTCCAGTTGCTGCTCGGCAGCAGGCAACCAACGCTGCACGGTACCGATATCTTCATCGTAGAACGCGGTGAGCCCGGCTTCAAGTTCCGCGATCAGGGGGATCGCTTGCCCGGTCCATTCCTCGTATTCTTTCAGCGGCAGCACTACCGCCAATTGCACCATGATTTCGGGCGGCGTTTTATAGTCACACACGTAGGCGTTGAGGTAGCTGTGGCCCCGGTGGTGTGTCCAACATCCTTTGTGGTTAGCCAATTCGGGCAGCGCCTTTGCTGCGATATCCGGATAATCGTGATAGCGCACGGCAGGTTTGGGCAATTGCAGGTAGATATACGCCAGCATATCCATAAACTGCTTAGCCGTCTCAAACTGGTCAGCCGGCGCATCATCGGCAAACGTCACGAAAGCATCGGTCAGCGTATATTCATTACCCCGGAGTATGGGCTTCTTCTCTGCTACCGGCAGTGCAAAGCCAAATTCCGGCCACCCGCCGTTTACCGTATTGGCTACGGAAGTTTCCGTAGCCGCACAGTAGTCGCTCAATGCCGTCAGGTTCTGAAAATACAGCATTGCTCCAGTCTCCGGCTTTGTCCTGCTGACATACACCAGCCCGCTGCGGAGCCCCTCTTGCGCTACGTGCACGTCCACATCGCCGTCTGCCAGTATACCGTCATCCTTGAGTGCCACAATATCCTTCGGCCAGAATGGGATTTGTACATCTTCAGCCGGTGTAAAATGTGTGGTATAATGCAGCCCGCTAAGTTGTTCGTATTCGTCTAGCCATATAGCCACCCGGTAGGTGCCGAGCGACGAATTGAGCTTATATTTCAGTGTTTCTTTCGAATTGTCGCTATCGGTAACCTCAAAATCCGAGGCTGGTGTATAGGCCGCCCGAAAGGCTAGCTTCACGCCTCCCATCCGGCTCACGCAGATGACCAACGAGTCTGCTGTGAGGATTACCTGTACGTTCTTCGAAGAAATCTGCTTTTCTGAGCAGGTCGATGCGCGCTGGCTTGTCAATTCGTTGGCCAAGTGGATAGCCCAGGGCGATATGCTGCTTTGTGGTTTTCCCATATGTTGCGGTTTGCAGTTCAGTTATAGTCACACCTATAGCCGTTACACAAATCAATCCAATCGCGATGCGCTGGCTGCCGGCCACTTTTGTTGGATTTGTTGTACAAATGCGACATACCGGTGTTGCGAAAACCGTATAAATCGTCCTGTTAATTAAACGGAGCGTCCGCCGTTAACGAATTCCAAAACAAACTGCCTTGCCATCGGTTACCACAAAAAAGAGATACGATGAATCAACATGAAACGAAACAACTGACTACCGTTCCGCCGGGATGCGAGCAGGTGGCGACCGGCGTTTGGCGCCTGAGGATACTTTTTGTGAATGTATATTTTGTGGCAACGGACGATGATCAATGGGTATTGATAGACGCCGGACTCAAGAGTGGGGCAGCCAAGATCGCGAAAACGGCCAACCAATTATTCGGGGATAAGCCGCCCGCAGCTATTATCCTCACCCATGGCCATTTCGATCATATCGGGTCGTTGCCCTCCTTACTTCGCATCTGGGATGTCAAAGTTTATGCGCATTCCATGGAATTACCGTATTTGACGGGACATGCGGCGTACCCCCCGCCTGACCCGGGTGCCGGCGGCGGGATGATGAGCTGGATGTCGTTTCTGTATCCCAACGAGCCCGTAAACTTAAATAATGACGTCCAAGCGCTTGCAAAAGATGGGAGCATTCCCTTCCTTACAAAATGGCGGTATATCCATACACCGGGGCATGCTCCTGGGCACATTTCGCTATTCCGAGATGCCGATGGCGTCCTTATCGTGGGCGACGCCTTCGTGGCGACCCATCAGGAATCGGCCTTTTCTGTTTTACTGCAAAGAAAACAACTGTCCGGTCCTCCGAAATATTTCACCTACGATTGGGAAACGGCAAAGACATCCGTTAAAAAGCTTCAGGAGCTTAATCCGGCCATCGCGGTTACAGGGCATGGAAAGCCGTTTGCCGGTCGCGAACTGACCGAAGGGCTCGCCGACTTGATCCGAAACTTTCAAACGGTAGCTGTGCCATCCAGCGGCAGGTACGTCCGTCGGCCGGCCCTAATCAATAAACGAGGCGTGAAGCGGCTTCCGGCCGCCGAGGGTCTACCCAAGGCCACATTGATTTTCTCCGTGGCCGCGGCTGTGGCCGTCGTCGGTGGATTTGCTGTCGCCCAGCTTAGGCGACGGTAGTAACAAAAAAACTAAAAATTGCACATATGGCAACTCAAGAACAACAATCACCGTCCGCTCTGGAACTCTTTTTCCGGCGGACGTTGCAGGAAATCTACTGGAGTGAACTCCATTTACGCGATGTGTTGGAGACCATGGCGGAGCGCGCGGGTACGGAAGAGCTAAAGTCGGCATTCCACACCCATCGCTTGGAAACGAACGATCACGTAAGCCGACTGGAGAAGATTTTTCACCAGAAAAACATGGGTGCGCAGCCCGTGTTTTGCCTAGGAATGCAAGGGCTGTTTGATGAAGGCTGGCAGGTAATTGATGAAACCGAAGCGGGCTCGGCCCACCGCGATGCCGCATTGATCGTGGCCGCACAAAAGGTAGAACATTACGAAATCGCCACTTATGGCAGCTTGCGCACATTGGCTAAAACGTTGGGCTGCGAAGCAGCGGTTGGCCTGTTCGAACAGACGCTGGCCGAAGAGAAAAAGACTGATGGTATCCTGACCGAACTGGCCGAGAAAGGCATCAACGCAGCGGCAGGTATCGAACCGTTGGCAGAAGAGAAGTCACCACCGCCAGATACCGGTAGCATCGGTACGGAATCCGAGTCGACGGCAAACGCCATGAAAGAAGCGGTCGACGGCTTAGATGCGGGCGCAGGGAGCGCCGATGCCAGCGAAGGCGTTGAAGCCAGTGCTCCAGGTTCGGCGGACGCACTGCTTTTCGATGACGATGGAAAACCCAAAGGCAAAAGAGGTAACGCGCGCAAAAAAAACTAGGGTAGCTCTGAAGCGAATATACCCAAACAAACTTGACCATCGTAAGGTTAACCTCAAAGAGATGCAAACCGATTTGCATAGAAAGGAAGGAATTGTGAAATTTAATATCCCCGACTTTACATTGCTGGCTGCGGTTCCGCCGGATTCGTTAAATGGCAGGGTGGTTATTTTCCACTTTCCCACGCATACCGTTCTTGAGCTATTGGAAGCTCAAAGTCCGCTCCTGCCATCTATCAGCCCTCGATATGAATGGGAGCGTATCAACAAATACGGCGAAATCGACAGGTTTGTATTCATCGTGCACCGTTACGTGTCTGACAATTTGGCTACGGTGTTTGAGGAGGCCAAGGACTGGTACATTCATATTTTGGATTCGTTTGAAGAAAGCGAGGACGCGATGGATGAATTGCCCAGCACTTGGGATAAGCACTCCGATGATCTGCCCAATTAATAGCGATATCACACAGCGATATGCCATCGAGCGTCATTAAATTCATGGAATATCAGGAAGACAGCAATACACTCAAAATCACGTTTCAAACAGGTGCTGTATACCATTACTACGATGTTCCGGAATTTGTGTACATCGGCTTGCGGCAGGCGCGGTCGAAAGGGCGTTACCTCAACACGCAAATTGTTGGTCAGTTTCCATTCAAGCGACTGCAATGAGCTGCTTGTCAACAATTGGTACAGAGACGGTTAAAACTCAACAAAGCAACAGCAAAGCAACTGTCAACATATGATCGACACACCATTTTCAGCAATCCTGGCGCACGCGCAAGCCGAGGTTGGGCAATGTAGTGAACTCCTCGCCCAGCATGGGCTTACCATCGCCTTTGCGGAAAGTGCTACCGCAGGCTTTCTCTCCTTTTTATTTTCATTGGCAAACCGATCGGGTGACGTGTTGAAGGGGGGCGTTACCTGCTATGACGCCTGCGTAAAAGAAGACGTATTAAACGTATCGCCGTCACTTCTCGAGCGCTTTACACCGGAATCGGAGGAGGTTTCGGCGGCCATTGCCGAAAGCCTGGCGCATATGATTTCCGCAGACATCCACGTAGGCATCACGGGGCTCACGAAGCCCGGGGGTAGCGAATCGCCGGAGAAGCCCGTTGGAACAATGTTTACGGCGATCAAAGCCAAAAACTGGCAGGTATCAGACCGTAGCACGTTTAGCGGTGACGAACAGCAGATCATTGCGGCGGCCGCCTCCAATCTCTGCCAGATCATTCATCGTCAACTTATGGAGCATCCCACGCCTTAAAGTCAGCATCTGCGTAATGCCACGGAATCAAACAATACGCTTCCCCTACCTGTTATCTAATTATACAATGGTACTCATCAAAGATAAAACGGCAACATGGGAAAGGTAATACGTAAACAGATCGATGTAGATTTATCCAGTGAGCAGGCGTTTAATGCATTTATCAGCGAACTGGCACTGTGGTGGCCTAAAGCATATACATGGTCAAAAGATAAATTAGTGGAAATCAGCATACACCCGATACCCGGAGGGCACTGCACAGAAAAAGGGCCCAATGATTTTCGATGCGACTGGGGAACCGTTTCAGCCGTAAAACATGGTGAGTATATCACGGTCATGTGGCAAATCAGTCCCTTCCGTGTGCCCGAACCTGATCCAGACAAGGCGAGCGAGGTGACGATCGGCTTCCGGACGATTACCGACGGACAAACCCGGATTGAGCTCCGGCATGACCACTTCGAAAACCACGGAGAAGGATATGAAAAATACAGCGACGCGATGGACGGCGAACAGGGTTGGGATTATTTATTGGCCTGTTTCGCAAAACATGCACGAAGCGGAAGCGGCATTACCGCTGAGGTAAAATCATAGCGGCGAGAGTCGTACTGAACTAACAAAAAAGGAGGACAATTCATCATGACGAACAACAAAAAACAACAGCCGCCGGTCGACCCGGAGCGCATGGAAAAAGGAATTGCCGAAAACGAGCGGGCCGGCCATGAGGCCTTTGATCGGCAGCAGCAATATGACAATTCGGATGATGATGACGCGAGCATCCGTGAAACCAATGATCCCAATGAGGTGGATCGTGAAGGCGGTGACTTAGCCGGCACCGCATCGGGCAATTTGGATGACGACGATTGATTGACAAAATCTGGAACAAGGCGATTACTTATTCTTCAGACCGTTACGTCGAAGATGCATTCGGGGAAACTAAATCAGCTTCCATCACCCGTTTGAAATTGCGGATCTCTTCTTCAATCACACGCTTAAAAAACGGGTTGAGTAATTTGGCCACGCCGGTTCCCAAGCCGCCCGCTGGGGGATGGTAACTGAATACCACACGTACTTCCGTACCCAGGCGACCTGGTGCATCATACAGCTGTACTTTTCCTGCGTTCTCGACGGGCGACCCGCTTACAGATTGCCAACCAATCAGGTAGCCGGGCTCATCCTTTACAATTTCGGCCTCCCATTCAATCGTCCCACTTGTGCCCGGCATCCTTGCCAGCCAGTGCGACCGCTTATCACTCAGCTCCTCCACCTTCAACAGATGGGCCATGAAATTCGGCAGATTACTCAGTTTCCGCCAATAGCCATACACTTCAAACCGAGGCTTATTCACCGTTACGATGGTTTGAATATTGATGGCCGGATTATGGGTTCCCTTCTTTCCCATCCACCGGTTAACCGGGCAATAGCCCCCTATCCCCCTAGCCAATAAATAACCAGCGGTGCCCAACTTTATAAACGGTCGATGCCTGATGGTACGCAACGATTGGTACAACAGGTAAGACCCCAGCGCTACGGATACTATGCGTTCGCTGGTACTCACATTTTTGGCGAATTTGCGGCTCATGTTCTACGTGTTTCGTTATGATGAATGTTGCAAATCAGTGGCTTCCAATTCCAGTAGATGGAATGGATAAGGCTTATCCTGATGGGCTAATAGCGGCAATGAAACGTTCCATACAGAAATTCCATCGGGTGTCTGGGCCTCCCGTTTACCCTTATGGGCATGTCCGTGAAATACCGCTTCGACCTTATGCCGTTGCACGGGTTCCAGCAGCCGGGACGACCCCAGAAAGGGGTAGATTTCCAACGGCTCCCCTTCTACGGTAGCCGAAATCGGTGCATAATGCATAATGGCTATCTTATGCACTTCGCCCCCATGTTGCCCCAAGCGCGCCAATGCCCGGTCCAATTTCAACGCTTCATCCACTGCCTCCTGTACGAATAGTTTCATCATCTCTTCGCCGAATTTCGAAAGCATCGCCGCATCGAAGCCACCGCCAAAGCCCTTCACTCCGGCAAATCCCACCCCGTTGATGATGGTCGATTCACCATCCAGGATTTGTATATTGGCATGCGCCAGCGTCTCTTTGATGATTTTCTGGCGTCCCTTTTCATAATCGTGGTTGCCCAATACCCCTACCATGGGGATGGTGCATCCCTTTAGCTCATCCACCAGCAATGCGGCTTCATCTTCGTCGCCGGTATCGGTGAGGTCACCGGCCAGCACCAATATATCCGCTTCCCGGCAAATCGCAGCAAAATATTCCTTCCATTTTCCGCGGTCCGTCTCACGGACGTGTAAATCGCCCACCGCCGCTATCCGTATCTGTTCTTTTTTTTCTTCCATCCTTATTTTCTCTTCACACCGTCTTGATGGTGTATGATTTGTAATTCCATTCTTTGATATCCACTTCGTATTGCGTTTGGTCGATGAGCGGGCCCCGGCATACCTTTTCGACCGACGGGGGCAACTCATACTGCGCACTTGCGCGCTTCATCAGCTCCTGGAATAGCCAGTCGGGCACGATGCACCGGTAATCGGACGGGTAGACGAATTGGAAGATGAGCAATTGTGCCAATAATAAGTGCCAATGCGCATCGAGGTGCTGCAACAACCGTTCCCAATCCAAGCGATGCCCCGTTTTCAGGAACATGTGGTTGATGTCTGCGCTGTCGTTCCGTTCACGGTTCTGCACGTAGCTTTTACACCAAATCAACTCCTCCGGAGCCATGAAAGGTGCCGTCACACCAAAGAAGTCGCCTTCTTCAGCGTGATCGAGCCAGGATTCGTCAACCCTGCATATCCCGTTCACCGTATCGAAAATAATGTCTATGAAATGGTCCCCTTTAAATACTTTGGCCAGCCACCGCGAATCCGTCAATTCCACCCGGTACCCGTTATCGGCAAAGCATTTTAGTAATTGCGGATAATCTTTTGGCTGGCAGAAGATATCGAGGTCTTTCGTATCGCGATGTATGCCGGTATAAAACGATATCGCAAAGCCACCGCCTATCATAAATTCGCAGCCACAGTCACGCAGCAGGGTCACCGCATTGCGGTAAACATCAGTCGGGCTTTCATATCCGTCGTTCAAAAGAATATCCATACGCCATAGTTATCTGTTGTTAAAGACAACCTTAAGGCACAGATGTTTGAAAAATCATGCATATTCAACCGATTTCTACCCGTTCGCCAGTTTCTATCGCCCGGTAATCAATGCCTTGTTTTGCAGGTAAGCCATTGCGCCTACCCATGCCGCTACTCCAAGGATAAACAGGGTACCCCACAAGCTAATCATGGTAAACACCGCTGCCGCACAAACCACACTCGCCACTACCCAAATCATATCCAGTGCGATAACTACCCGCACCCATACCGTTCGAATGGGCACTGCCAACGCCGTAACAGCGACGAGGAGTGCATAGAGTACCAAGAATATCCCGACACCTGTAAATGGCGCCAGGCTTACCAGTTGGAAGATGTCGGCAAATACACGGGGTACTGCAGCCAAAAGTAAACCGGTGATTCCTGAACTGATGGCGTTTAAAAGCAAAATGTTCTTTAGTTTCATAGCAATTGTTTTTTTTCAAAGGTATCCCCGAAAAACGATTTCGCTTTTTTCACTTTGCGACAAAATATTACCATCTTACGACAAACGCGTCGTCTTTCAGCGGCAGCGGAGCGAAGAAAAATTTAGTTAAGTTTGTAGCTATGAATTACAAACAAACCTTTTTTCAGGCACTAATTATATTTTGCGAAGAAAGGAATATCGACCCGGCCTACCTGGCAAGAAGTTCCGGCTTTGACTTGCGCGACCTGTATTCCGACTGTAATTTCACACTGACTGACCCCGAAACAGAAACGTTGTGGAAGAACATCGTCAAACTTTCAAACAATGAGGCTATCGGGCTTCAATTCGGATACACCATGCAAGTAGCCGCGTTAAACCTCGTCGGGCAGGTCATTTTAACCAGCAACACGGTTAGGGATGCGTTAATGATGGTCAGTTCGTTATTACACCTCTTTACCGATCTTTATACCATGCGTATCGAAGAAGGCGAAAAGACATTCAAGATTAGCTACACAAGAAATGAAAGGCATAAAACCCTGATCAACGCCAATCATCAAATGGGCGACTTTTTGACAGCCTTTACGCTCCATGAACTGCGGGGATTACTCGTTAAGCGGCCCAAGCCGATTCTTGTAACCTTACCAACTTATAATAAAGCGTTTGCAAACCAATATGACGAAATTTTACAAGGCCCTGTAAGAAAGGGAGATCGCTATTTACTGGAATTTGACAATGCATACCTGGATACGAAAATTATCACTGCAAATTATGGATTGCAAAAAACCTTTTTGGATCAGATTCCCCTATTGAAGGAACGGGTTTCCAACAAGGGCGCATTCGCTACTACGATATATAATTACCTGTTCAGTAATTCCTACCTTTACACATTGTCAATGGAATCCGTGGCCAATAATTTCAATATCAGTGTACGAACCCTTCAACGGAAATTAAAAGAAGAACACCTTACTTATTTCGAGCTTGTAGAAGATGTGCGTAAATCGTTAGCGATTCAATACCTGCGAAATGATTTCATGTCGATAAAAGAGATTGCCGACACATTGGGTTATGCGGAAGTCAGTGGATTCATAAGGGCTTTCAAGCGATGGACCAACAAATCCCCCACAGCATTTAAGCGGGAGTACATGTAAGCATGCTACTGCCCTTTTTGAGCGAGTAACATCTCAGGCAGCGCGGTATGGTCTTTCAGGATCGCGCTTTTTGCCAGATAATCTTCATTATCCGCATAGATAAATAGCAGGCTGCCGCCTTTGATGGTATCGATGATCGGTTTGTTTAGCGCACGCGGCAATGCGGGGCAGCCATAACTTCTTCCCAGTCTGCCTGTAGCTTGGATAACCGCTTCACTGCAATAATCCGCACCGTGCATCACAATGGCCCGGGCCATGGCTTGGTCATTGATGCCGGGCTCCTGGCCCGCCAGGCGAAGGGAATAGCCGTTGCGCCCCTGATAGGTCGCATCGGTGAGGTAAAACCCCAGTGAGCTCTGCAACGAGCCGTTTATGTTGGAAAATTCGGTGGCGTAGTTACCGCCGCTGTTGCGGCCGTGCGATACGATGGTGTGAAACAGCAGCTTTCTATGCTTCATATCTAGCACATATAAACGCCTTTCGGTAGACGGCAGGGAGAAGTCGATGACAGTAAGCAGGTTTTTATTGGCCGCCGGGATCGCTGCGTAGCCCACCATTGCTTGTTCAAACGCCTCGTACTTGAGGATGGATTGAAGCTTCAGGCTATCGTAGAGCTGTTTGGTTTCAGACACTTCTGGCAGCCGCGTGCCGATGGAATCCGTCGGCTGGGCGACTGCTTTTTCTTTTATGGGTAAGGGATGGAACGCTAAGGTCGTCAGCACCGCAACAATCATCACCAATAATAACTTTTTCATACGCACTTTTCTCTGCTCCGCTGCAAAGATACCAATATTTTGAAAATCAAAGTGTTAAATAAATGTCATTCAATCACAATGACCAAGGCGTGCAGCGCTTTTGCCCAATCGTATATGAATTTAGCGTGTGATGTCGCATTGCGTACGCACATGTGCGACCGGGGCACAGTGCCAAGCGTCGGGCTATGTTCGATGATTTCACCTTCCGGATCCTCTGTCGGCACACCATGTACATAAGCCCCATTCGTAAAGCGGCTGGCATGCGGAGCATAACCTTTGATGACTTTGGTGCCATCTTCCGTATACAGCATTTTGGGCTTTTTCTCCTGGAGCACAAAGATGCCCAGCGGCGTCTCCATCGCATAGGGCGGGTCGTGCTTGCCGGATGTGGCCGGATTCATACTCAAGATCTGCCAAGCGCCCCCATCGGAACGTTCGAGGGTGGCGATATTTTGGTTGGTGACATCCACAACCACCACTTGGTCAAACCGTGCGCTGTCGCTCAGCGGGGTTACGTACTGTTTGGGTACCTCCCAGCTTCCATCGAATGACGGGCCGGCCACCTTTATGCGGGCCGCGGTATCGCTGCTCAACAGCTCCACGAGCCATCCGTCGCGGCCATAGATGAGGGGAGCATCGCTGTTTCCCGGCTTATATAAGGGTATCGACTGGTCGCGTGCGGTGCCCAGCGTATCCGAAAGCCGATCATGGTCATCCTGCACGGGTGTGGCCACTGCGGGAGCTTTCCCATTGATGTTGTTGTAGTTTTGCAATACGGCGAAGCGCTTGCTGTCCAGCTGTAAATTTTCAATGATCGCCAGCTGTTCCTTGATCTTATCCCATTGGAATACGCGCACAGTATCTTCATACGCGTATTCGTCTTCCAGCGTATACCGGTTGTACGAAATGGCTTTGGTCAGCGCAATCTGGTCCGCGGTTAGCTGCGGTTGTGCCGTTTCTTTGGGCTCGTGCCGCTCAGCGTCGTCGGCTGTCTGGCGCTCGCCGCACGAAAAGAGCAGCGATGTTGCCAGTAACAACATCACATACAACGGCATTTTCACGTGATTAGCGATTTCCATGGTGTTTGCTGCTTTGGTTTCATTCAAGAATGACAACAAACACCTGGAATTGTTGGAAAAAACTCAAATCAAAACAGCGGGCCGTTGGTTTATTACTTGTAATAAATACATACGCCTTTGGCGGGCTGATCCGGCACTGGTGAGTAACGGCCATTAACTATCATCAATGACTTACGAAACGATAATTGGGATTGCAGCGGGGACCTTTACTTCTGCAGCCATGTTACCCCAGCTGATTAAAGTGATAAAAACCAAAGAAACAGCTGACCTGTCTATCACCATGATTTGTGTGCTGATAACCGGTGTCAGCCTATGGGTTTACTATGGTTTCCTGCAAAATGAAATCCCGATTATACTCTCAAACGCATTTTCGGTACTTGTAAATTTAACACTCCTCATCTTCTGGTTCGTTTTCAGAAAGTAGGCGTACGCATTATTCGGGGATGATCGAAATCTGCCCGTCCCGTTCCAGCACGGCATACTTGATCTGTTCGAGTCTTTCCAAGCCGTGGCTAAGACGGGCAGCTTCGAGGATATAAAAAAGGGGTGATAGAAAAAACATCCATCACCCCTACAAACACACAACAGTCAATTAGTGATCGTGCCCGTGTTCGGCATGGATCTCGAATTTCAGTTCAAGCACATTTTCGCCCGCAAAAGCCGATGCGTAATCGTCGCGGTTCCAGTCCGTGCGTTCAATCGTTGCCTTTACACCCGCGTTCAGCTTGCGCAGCACGTAGGTCACCGCCTTGGTTGGCCCTTCGTTGTCATGCCCAATGGTAAAGTAGCTCAGGATACCCGTCGTTTCGTATTTCCCCTCCACGGCAGCACCATCGCCGTAGGTTTGTTCACGCGGCTGGAAGATGGCCCCGCTTTCGTCGTCAGAATCCGGATTCAGGATAAAATCCCCGCCGATCAGAAACGCTTTGTGCAGGTCGGCGGTCGCCTTGTTCGCAATGAAATCATTCTGTACCTCTTTGCCGGTGTAATCCCACGCTTTCAGCTCAATTTTGTAGGCAGCGTCGACCTCCAGGTGCAGGTGACCGTTGGCCGTGGCGGTGCCGTTTCCGTCAAATTTGATTACGATCGATTCGCCCTCCGTGCCGCCATCCAGGCCATGGAAATGGTCGCCGTGCGCTTCCACCGTTTCGCCGCTCACTTCGGTGAGGATCAATTCCGCCCGTTGGATGCCCCCGGGGATCGGTTCGCCGCCGTCGTCTTTGTTACAGGATGCCAGTAAAAAGAACGCACAGGCTACCCAGGCAAATGCTACTAATTTGTTTTGCTTTTTCATTTGTAATTTGATTTTTATTGTGAGATAATGGATTGACTAATGGACACATCTCTCCTGCCGTCACCTAGCTATGGTCACGTCGGAAAAAACGACCGATAAGAATTTGATGTACTGATTAACGGGGAATGGTTAAATCAGGTTGGAACTGGCTGGCGGTCCCTTGTTGATGTATTGGTTTCGGGGCCCAGTGCAGATCTTTCTATGGCTAAGCTGCCCTAGCTGCGCAACGAACGAACGAGCAGGGATGGAAAACGTAAAGGATACGCGGGCACCGGCTTCCTTTGGGGCGAAATGGACGTAGCACGCACAAAAATCACAATCCGACGTATGATCAGGGTTGTGATGGTTATGATCTTCAACCTGTTCTTTTTCGTGAGCATGCGTATGCGTGGCCCGCATCAGCGAAATGCCGACAACCGCAACGAGTACGGCCATCGCAACGATACGCATCAATACTTCCGATAGCTGAAAATAACGCCTCATAAATTTTGCATCAAAGTTGCATTAAAACTTTTAAAACAACAATGATTTTCTCAACTTTCGCAACTATGTTGCATAAACACCCTTCAGGAAAGCTGGGTGTCAGTGGGTTTTATTGGAGATCCAAACGAATCTCGGACTGCATCCGTAGTTGCAGTAATGTAGCGATTTGATTTTTCATGTCCATCATTTTTGTGGCGTATTGGGAAACTTGTCCCTTACTAAGCTCAATTCGATACCGAATTCCAGCCAGGCTTTCAGTCCGTCCAGTACGGTGGTGAATCCGCCGGTATTGTCCTTGATGGCTTCGATCAGTTCATCACCGGTTTGATGGAAGCCGTAATTTTTGATCACCACATAGGTGGTGTCAGTGGTCAGGGCCGTAAACTCAAAATCAACCGTGGTTGTGGTACCTGGCGTGTTGTCCCATTCGATGGAGATTTTCTCGTTGGGAATGATTTCCTTTACCCGCACATCACTAGCTACGTTGTACATTTCCCATCCCCAGGTAACCGTCCTGCCCGGCTCCAGTTTTCCGCTGGATTTGGTAAACCAGAATTTGGTGGTTACAGCCGGGTCAATGAATGCTTCAAAAACGATTGCGACGGGCTTCCTGATCATCATTTGGGTTTCTACCATCGGTAACTTCGTATTTTCCATGACTTTATCTATTTACGTTATTCAAAAAATCCGGCAGCATTTTGCCGATGATTTCATTCCAGCCCCCCGTGAAGCTCTTCCATGCAAAATCGGCATTGTCCTGCGGGAAGGTTTCCAGTCCGTGATGAGTAAGTTTCAGCTTCGTTTTATTTCCCATTTCAGCCAGTTCGAATGTCACCAGTGAATAACCGGGATGCCCTTCATATTGCCAGCTGTATTGCAGCTTCTTTTGGGGAACCACCTCGGTAACGGTACACCGGTGGATGTACTGTGCTCCCTTATGGCCCTGGCCCGGGAACGTGAAGTGGAAACCGACTTCGGGTTTAAAGTCATCTAGATCAAAGTACCACTGTTTTAGCTGAGCTTTGTCGGCAATGGCCCGCCAAACCTGTTCAACAGGCTTATCAAGCACTTTTTCAACCACTACCGGTTGATGTTTCAGGAGTTCAGGATAGGCCGCATAGGCGGCGTCGGCATAATGGACCTGCGCCTTATTGTGCTCACCAGCCGTATCCGCTACGCCAAATGGGTACATTTTTTCGCTACCATCAAGCCGTTCTGCCAGCAGATCAAGCAAGTCGTGGAAACCAGCAGGGGCGTTTACCGCATAATCTGCCGTCAGCTTGCTATACGTGAAGACCAACCGTGTCGTGTGTTCGTCCCGCGCGGCCAATTCCCAAACGGCCAGCTCACCCTCCCATGTCCACGCAAACCGGTTGGGCGGTTCAATGACCACGATCTCGCCATAAGACGCGGTCTTTTCCTCATCCCTGAACTGAAACGTGATGGCACCCCCCGGCCGGAAATCCAGTTTGATATCCGTAAACCAGAATTTCAGTTCCTCAGGGTTGGTGATGGCATTCCAAACCTTTTCAATGGGGTGATTGAACACCCGTTCGAAAACGACTTGATAGCCGTCCTTTTCCTTTGCTAATTTTCCTAATGGAGCTTTCATCGTATTTTTAGTTTATCGTCCGCATGACTACTATCACTAATGCCGTTCAGGTAATTTTCCAGGGCGTCCAGTTTCTGTGCCCAGAATTGCCTGTATTGTGCTATCCACTCGTTTACCTCCGCAAGCTTATCCAACTTGGCTTCGCAGATGCGCTCGCGTCCCTGCTGCTTCATCGCCAACAGGCCACATTCGGCAAGTATCTTTAAGTGCAGGGAAATCGCCTGGCGACTAACGTCGAACTGCTCAGCGATGGTATTCACGTTGGTCGGTTGCTTGGCAATCATCCCGATGATTGCCCTGCGTGTCGGGTCAGCTATGGCTTGAAAAACATCCCTTCGGGCTTCCATAATATGCAAGTATATACTTGCAAATATAAGAGCAAGCATTCACTTGCGCAAGTTTTTCTTTTAGTTTACCACCGTGGGAAACTCAGCTGATTAAATGGGGGAAATTGGGTAGCTGTTCGGCGAAAGCACGTGCGAAGTGCCGTGGTGAGTAACCAACAAAGGCCTTAAATGTGCGGATGAAATGCGGCTGGTCGGCATAGCCATGTGCAAACGCCAAGTCGGTAAATCGATTCGATCCGCCTTCGCGAAATTGCTGCATGGCGGCCTGAAATTGACAAATCCGTGAAAACAATTTCGGGGGTACCCCGATGGAAAATCAGCCCCGGTAAGCCATCAGCAATGGTGGTAAAGGTGTAGGGTGCCGGTATCTCGTCAGCATTGGCCAATGTCCAGAAATACTGCACATAAGGAACTAGCGGCGGTATTGGAGCGAATCTGTGGAATTCCATCACCCTCAAAGGTAGTCATGAAAAATTAATTCAAGAAACGCGTACAAGTTTATGTATCTTGAGTATTGGATCAGCTTATCCCTTTAAAACGGCGTCGGCTCGGGAAAGGAAAAAAACAAAGGAAGTGTAAAGTTTGATCAGGTGGAGCCACTAACTAAGGAAAGCATGCAGCAGCAAACAACGTGAGTACAGATTTTTACCAAACATCGATTTTACCTTTCGCCGCCATCATCATCAAGATCTGCCGGGCATATACGCATTCGCAGGAAGACTTTGAAGATTATTACCAGGAGGTATGCCTGCAAATCTGGCGGAGCAAGGCTAATTTCCGCGAACAGTGCACCTGGTCTACGTGGGTATATCGCGTTTCGTTAAACGTGTGCCTCACGCTACTCAAAAAACAGAAAACCAACGCGCGGCGGTATATTACTCCGGATGTGCTGCCGGATGTGGCCACCGTTAATAACCGGGCTTTCGACAACGAGCCACTCAACCAATTGTATGCGGCCATCAAGCGATTGTCCGAAGTCGACCGGGCATTGATCCTGCTGTATCTCGATGAAAAATCGTATCCGGAAATCGCCGAGGTGCTTGGCACCAATGCAAACAATATCGGTGTCCGCGTGAGCCGGATTAAAGAACGTTTAAAGAAAATACTCCATGAAGAATTCGATTGAAACCATTTGGAAAGAAGGCTTTCTGAATGAAAAGCAGCTGGTCGCTCCGCAAATAAACGACCTGTACAACCGGAAATCCATCCATGTCGTTGACCGGGTGAAACGGATGTTCCGCATCAACTTTGTGCTGATCATCGTCTTAGCGATTGTGTTGCCCGTCATCTCCTATGCGGTGCATGCGCTTTGGCAGGGGCTTGCCGTGTCTGCATTGCTGCTGCTTACGGCATGGTACAACCACCGGCAGCTCCGTGGCCTGTCCACGCTAGATCAGGGCGCCACCAGCCTGGCATACCTCCGGGCATTCGATCAATGGCTCAACGACGTACTGGCCCGGAGCGTGAAAGTAGCGCGCTTCTCGTATCCGCTCTATTTTCTGATTGCCCTAAGCATAGTCTGGTCCGCATGGAACGGACCGGAGGGACCGGGCGCCAAAATCCGTGAGAAGTTTCCGGAGCTAACCGTTATCGGCAATGTGCCCATCGCTGCGCTGGCCATCGCCGGAGCGGTCGTCCTGCTCATGTTCTGGTTTTCCGACCGGATTTACAAATGGGATGTGCGGCTGATGTACGGCCGTGTATTCAGCAGACTGAAGCGCACCCTTGCCGAAATGGAAACCTTACAACACGAAGCATAACCATGGAAGTAAAATTAACAGACAGCACCACCTTCCGCCTTACCGCGGACGGCCAGCCGCTAGGCGAACTGGTTTACAGAAACCGGCTATTCCTGAGCGCCGAAATCAAGCTCGCCGACGCCCGCGTGTATGCCATCAAACCGGTCGGCATTTTCGGCACGCGGATCAGCATATCGGAAGGCGGGGCGGAAATAGCCACCTTGCACATGGACTGGCGCGGCCGGATCGTGTTTGCGTTCCATGACGGCCAGGCGTATACCCTCAAAGCCCAGGGCATCCTCCACGATACGTACACCGTCAAAAACCGGGATGGCGAACAGCTGATTGCGTTTGATCCGAAAATCAACTGGAATCACCTCAACTACGATTTCGGGATTACGTTCGGCAGTGAGCCGCCAGCTGCTTTGGTAATCATGGTTGCCCTATACGCGGCAAACTACCTGATTGCTTCGCTGTCTGGTGCGATGGCGGGGATGGCGTAAACCTTCAACCAAACTCGTACATAAAAATGTGTAATATACCAGAAACTCGTACATGTTTATGTTGCATTCTGGCAAATTCCGAAATATTCTTTCCGGCATTAGCTTTGAAAAACCTGCTGAAATGCGCCGGGTTTTCAAAACCCCGGCCCTCTAAATTTCGGGGTAAGTCCAGAGTATTAAAGCCTTGCTTTTGTTAGTCGCATTTTTTACTTTTGTAAATATCGATAGATAAAGCTATGGAATTAATTCTGAAATCCAGCAACGAGCAGAGTATTGCCAAAGTCTTAGCCTTAGCAAAGAAATTGAATATGAGTGTTGAGCGCAGAGAGGTCAGTGCAGACGACAAAGAACGAAAAGCGTTAAAGACCCGGATTTTAAAGTTTAAAGCGAAGAGCGAAAATCCATTTGGCGATGCAGCTGAGTGGGAACGAAATGAGCGGGAAGACCGTGAATTGCCTTTTTCCTAGACCATCTTATGGGATTTCTTATCGATAGTAATATTATAATCTATTCACTTTCAGAAGATTTTCAATATCTAAGAGCCTTACTGGTAGAAGATTCTTGCCATGTTTCTGAAATATCCCGTGTTGAGGTGCTCGGTTACCATGGTTTGAAAAATGTTCATAAAAAGTACTTCTTGGACGTATTTAGCTACGTCTCTATCATTGCTCCCGATAATGCAATTTTCGACAAAGCGATTGACATACGACAGCAATATAACTTAAAGTTGGGCGACAGCGTTATAGCCTCAACAGCAATTATACATCACTTGGATTTATATACCCGCAATTTAAAAGATTTTGAACGGATAGCAGAAATAAACTGCATCAATCCAATCGTTTAATACCCAGCTTTCAACTACTGAGTCCCCGTACAACATCATAACGAAGCGGGTGTGCAACTCTTTTTGATAAATTCCGAAATATTCTTTCCGGCGTTAGCCTTGAAAAACCGGCTGAAATGCGCCGGGTTTTCAAAACCCAGCTCATAAGCGATTTCCTTGGCCGACTTGTCGGTATAATGCAAGTACCGCTTGGCTTCAAGCAGGATCCGGTTGCGGATTACCGTGGAAGGCGTGGGTTGCTTCAGCAATGCAAAAACATTGCTCAGTGTCTTGGGCGCCTTATTCAATGCATCCGCATAAAAACTAACCTCATGCTCCCGCCTGAAATGCATTTCTACCAGCAACGCATAATTGCGGATCAGGTCCATTTTCTCATCCGGAAACAGCCGATAGCTTTCGCATTGCTGTTTCGCCATCCGTGTCGCTTTGATAATCACCCGCTTCAACAACGTCCGCAGCATTTCACCCTGGAAATTATCCCGGAGCATCAGCTCCGTGGAAAAAACACCTTCCATATAAGTTATGTCGCTCACATCCGCTGCATCCAACCGGATGAACATCGGATGGTGGATACCATAAAACAGGAAGCCCACACACCCCACTTCGGCATCGTGATTAACGATGCAGTAAAATTCGCGGTTGAACTGCCAGGCAACCAGCGCTTCGGGATGCTCAAATACGAAATGCTGGTTGGATACCAAGGGCAGGATGCTCTGCGCAGGCATCGTATAGGGAATCTCGTCAATGACCACGCTTTGTTCCGCGCCTTTATTGAAAACAAAGGTATTGATGGGGTGCGGGGCGGGATTGCTTAAGCCTTGCCCCGAAAACAGGCTGTTGCCGCTGTGCATCACAAAGCACCCGTTTGTCGTTTCTTCCAAGTATTGCCGGACCATCTTTTGGTTCATGTGGTGATAAGCAACCAAATTACGTCAACAGCCGTGCCGAAATTCCCACGACCTTACTACCTCAGCGTTCACTACGGATGCTTTTGGCCGCTGCCAAGAGCAACGCAGCGCTCAGCCGTTGCTTGAAATCCGGATTGACGTATTCAAACTGGATGACGCCGGCCTGATCAACGATGAAAACCGACGGAACCGGAAGCAATAAATCGGTATTCTTGCCACCGGTTGTCTTCGGCAGCATGCTCCAATAGGCTTCCGGCGCTTTGTAGGCAATGCCAAACTGCTTGGCCAATTGCAGGTCCGCATCAGACAGCAGGGTATAGCCCAATTTTTCCTTCACGGCCGACTCCCGGAGCGCCTCAGGGCTATCGGTACTGATTGCCAGTAGCTGATACCCCAATTTTTCCAGTTCGGGCATGGCCTCCTGCAATCCCGCCAACTGCAGGGAGCAGTACGGGCACCACCCCCCGCGGTAAAAAACCAGCACGGTGGGCTTGGCCGCTACGGTTTCGAGCAGGTCAACCTCCTTAGCCGAAGCACCCTGCAACGTTGCTTGGGGTATCTTCTCACCATACAGCAGCGGGCTGATGTCTTCCGGCCGTTGCACCACGTGCTGACCCGCTTGCTGCGCATGCAAACCATTTATGAATAGCAGGCCCATCACTAAAGCCGCTATCCCATACATTAAGGTTCTTTTGTTCATTTTAATGAAGGGTTACTTTCAACATATCCCCAATTTCGGGCAGTGTGGTAAACGCATTCGGATTCGGCACCGCCTCAATGGCCTTGCTTTCTTCCAGTGGCGTTCCGGCCAAATTGACCTGGGTGATCCCAGCACCCGGAAACTGGTTCACGGCCGTTCCGTTGTCAAACAGTCCGATGGACTCCGATATATCGCCTTTCTGGGTTGCATCTACCCCGTTATCCTTGGATGCAAAAAACCAGTCGTTCGAAAACCCGTACATGGTTGCGATGGCCAAGCGATCGCCCTTGGCTACCTGCAGCTGCTGCGAAACACTGCTTCCCGGCTGGCCGCCGATTTTGGGGAGCAATACCATGGTGTTTTCCGCGGGCAGTACGTACACATCACGTACGCCGTCCACCGTTTTCAGGTAAGCCGCCAGCATCGCTGCGTCTCCCGTTTGTGCCAACGCCTTCAACCCCTTGCCACGGTCTTTCTCACCGGTTTTGTACAGTGGATTTTCCGCCCCTTTATACACCACAACCAAGATCGGCGAAAACGGTGTAAAGATACCGGTTTGCTCCGCCAGATAGTCCCCTAAAGTGCTATTATCACCCATTTCGGCCAGCTCGGTCAGGCCATTTGCGGTAGGTTTTCCTGGTTCATAAAGCGGGTTCGGGCTCAGCAGGTCGCTCCCGGCGATATAAGAGATCGCCCATACCCCGGGGCTGAAGGGTGTTGCATTGGCCGTATTGCCAGACGTGTTGGCGATCGTCAGCGTAAACATCGAGTTGCCGTCATATTTCAGCGTGGCTTTCATCATCGCTGATGCCTGTGCGTAGGTATTTCCCTGCGCATCTGTTCCGCTCACTTCCATCACGTTTTTTGACGCACTTTCCGCCATGCCTGGATGGCTCACCGACTCGCCGGGCGCCTGGTTGATGCGCGTACCGTTGTCCCACAGCTTAATCGCAGACGAAACATCCCCCTCCATCGGCATCCCCGCTTCGTTGTATAAGGCGATACCCGGGTTTGCGGGCGCAAAGAACAGGTCGTTTGACCATCCGTACATCGTGGCAAAGCTCACCGCCTGACCTTTCGCCGCTGAAAACTGAAAAGAAATAGACGCACCCGGTAAAATAACGGGTACTTCTCCAGTGTTCTGAAAGGTTCCTGTCTGCACAAGCGGCCTCGAATCCAACACATTTTCCACGGTAATCATTGTCGTTGTTCCGGTCATGTCTTCACCGCTTTTTTTACACGATGTGGCCAGTGCCAGCAGCGCGATCAAGGACATTCCGGTTAGTTGTTTGTTGTACATACTATAGTTCTCCTTTCTGAGTATGACAAATATCGCACGATAAGACCGCGCGCCTGTTACCCATAGTTCCCGATGAGTTACCGATTTGTCCCGAATCCATCTGTGCGCTTGCCATTTTTCAAGAAAGGCATCTAACAGCGCTTTTCATTGTACCACGGGAAAACCAGCAGAAACACTTGGGCACGCAGTCGCTATAAGAGCTCAGGCCGTCATATACCGCATTATTTTCGCTTGCGGAGATTGCTTTTTTAAACTAAGTTTGTTATTCGGTACGCATGGCTTGGATGGTGTCCGCTTATCAATCATTAACATGATGCCCACAGAAACAGTCCACGTAAAAGAGATCGCGCCCATTTCCTCTTTTGAGGAATTTGGCGTGAGGTTGGCCAGCATGGCACCGGCACTCGATGAAGAGACCGACTTGGTATAATACCCCAACAGCGAGCATGGTTACGGCTATGGTATACAGAACCCCCTTCCACACCTATTATTTCGGAATCGTCTATCAGGGCTCTACATCGAGCTCATACCCATTCCTGAGTGCGGGCGAGTTTTCATTGCGACTGGTGTGGATTCCGAAAGCGATGGCTGCACAGCACCCTACAGTTGATTTAAATAATTTAGCTGATGTGATAAGACTTTTAATATAAAGCAACACCGGTAAAGCAATTCATATTATTTTTTCGGATTCATTCGTCATCCGGCGTGTTCTTAAAACTATTGTCCGTAAACAGTTCGTTTTTGACCTCTGCGGCGAGCCCCAGAAAGCGTTCATACTGCCGCAACACATCAGCGATCACTTCTTCCTGAACAAAATACTCCATGTTGTAACCAATTCGGTTGTCGCCAAAATACGATTCAGGGATGTACGTGCGGTGTTTATCGAGATCGGGGAGGTTTTCCTCACTAACTAAAAAATCAGACACTTCTTTTTGCTGGCAGCGTACCCCATACTTAAAATTGTCGATGCGCTCATGGCGTATCATCAGCTCCACCCATGTATGGTCGCCGGCCGCGGTTACACTGGCGGCTACATCCCGTCGATTAAACTCCTCGGCGAGTTCGCGAAGCGACGGGTCGACCGTATTCCGGATAAAATCCGCTACGGCGTCCCGGTCTTTGAACGATAAGATGCGATGAAGACGTTCTTTCCAGCGCACACCCGACCAATTGATGGTCGCGGGCGAAAATCCCTTTCCATAGTAGTTGCTATCAGCGATCAGGCCCTGCATCAGGCTATAACAAAACAACAGCATGAGCAGGGAAAAAGGAAGCGCCGTAATCAGGGTCATGGTTTGAAGGGCACTCAAGCCACCGGCGTTAAGCAACACCAGCGCCAAGACGGCTAGCAAAAGCCCCCAGAAAACCAACTGCCACTTAGGAGACCTGACCGCATTCTTTGTCGCGATGCTGTTCATCACAAAAATCCCCGAATCCGCCGACGTCACAAAAAAAATAAAAATGATAAATATAGCGAGTAGCTGGGTTACCCCTGCTGCCGGAAAGAATTCCAAAAACCGAAACAGCAATTCGTCGGTCCGATCGGCCATACTGCTCAGCAGACCATTCAACCGGTTCCGATCCAACCAGGTGGCGCTGTTACCGAATACGGACATCCAAAGAAAATTGAACGCAGTAGGGATAATGAGCACGGCACCAATAAACTCTCGGATCGTGCGGCCACGCGATATTTTAGCGATGAATAAGCCGACATACGGCGACCAAGAGATCCACCATGCCCAATATAGGATGGTCCAACTAAAAAACCAGGGATGCACCCCGGGCTCATAGGCATGCGTGTTGAATGTCAGGTCAAAAAACTCATTGATATAGTTCCCCAATCCTTCGGAAAACGACCCCAGTACAAACACAGTCGGCCCCAACGCCAACACAAACAACATCAATATCACGGCAGCCACGATATTGGTCTGACTCAGAAATTTCACGCCCTTGTTTACTCCAGACGTTGCGGAAATGATCGAAATCGCCATGATCACCGCCACGATGGCGATCTGGTAGCCGAAGCCCCGGCCAGCCATGACGCCGACCTCAACAAGGCCCGCATTCAGCTGAACTACCCCAAACCCCAGTGTCGTCGTGATGCCGAAAAACGTACTGCATAACGCAAACGTATCAATGATATCACCCGTATACCCGTTTATTCGGCCTTTCAGGATCGGGTAAAAACAACTTCGCAAGGAAAGGGGCAATTTATACCGGTATGTAAAATAGGCCAGCGACAATCCCACCACGCCATAAATTGCCCAGGCATGAATGCCCCAATGAAAAAACGTATATAGCTGCGCGTCTTTCGCCCGCCGGATTTCGTCGTATTGCCCGAATGCTTGCTCCGAAAAATGAGAAATCGGTTCAGCCACACTGAAGTACATCAGTCCGATACCCATGCCCGCCGCAAACAGCATGGACACCCAGGAGAAAAATGAATATTCGGGCTTCTCATCGTTGTCACCCAGTTTTATCGAGCCGTATTTGCTCACCACCAGGAAAAACAAAAAAAACACGAAGACCGTGACTGTCCAGATATAAACCCAATTGAGATTGGTAAATATAAATCCTTGAACCTGACTGAGCAACGCAGCCATTCGGTTTGGAAAAAAACTCGAAATGAAAGACACAGAAAGGATAAACACCAGGCTCGGTACGACCACTCCTTTCTTGAATGTAGTATTTCTTGCTAGTTTCCGCATGAATAGCAAACAAGTTTAACGCCGTAATGTGTTATAAAAAATGCCTGTTCAATTAATTAAATTGTCCGGATCTGCCCGTCGCCATACACGTAGTATTTATTTGTCACCAACTGTTCCAACCCCAACGGCCCGCGGTGATGCAGCTTATCGGTGCTGATGGCCAATTCGGCGCCGACGCCCATGGCGCCGCCATCGGTAAAGCGGGTTGATGCATTGTGGTAAACCGCTGCACTGTCTACCTGCTCCATAAAGACGAACGCCTTAGCGTCGTCGGAAGTCAGGATAGCGGCCGAGTGCCCACCGCTGTACGCGTTGATTTTGGCTATCGCAGCCTCTAGGCCGGCAACCTGGCCGAAGCAGATTTTGGGAGCAAGGAACTCCTCATACCACACAGACTCATCCGCGATAGGCGTCGCACTTTCCAATAGCGGCAAGAGCGGATCTTCGGCCAGTAGCTGCACGGATTTGGCACGTAACGCCTCGCCCAGTTGCTGCAGCTTCGCAGGCAATCCGGGCGTCGCCTCATCAACCAACACTTTATCCAAGGCATTGCAGGCGCTTATTTTATCGGTTTTCGCGTTGATCACAATGGGCAATACCTGCTGCCAGTCGGCATCGGCAGCAATGTAGGCAAAGTTATTGCCGCGGCCACTCACCAACACGGCGCATCTCGCATGTTCTTTAACAAAACTGATGAGCTTTTCACCGCCCCTGGGTACGATCAGGTCAATGGGTTGGGGTGGATTTTTCAGGTAATCGCGCGTGGCCTGGCGGTCCAGCGTGATCAGCTGTATCCAATCCGCCGGCAAGCCGTTTTCTTCAAGCGCCCGGTGCCAACAGTCTACAAGCACCCGGTTGGTATGCACCGCTTCTCTCCCACCCTTCAACAAGATTTTGTTATTGGCTTTGAACGCCAGTACCGCAGCTTCGATGGTTACATCGGGCCGCGATTCGTAAATGATTAAAATGGTACCAAACGGGGCTGTCCGGTTTTCGATACGCAACCCATTGTCGAGCACGCCCGATGACCGTACCCGGCCTATCGGATCGGGCTGGCCTTTTACGGTCTGGATGGCTGCAATCATTCCATCCACTTTAGCGTTATCGAGCACCAAGCGGTCGTAAAGCGCTTGGTCGTCGCGTTCAAATGCCTCCAGATCGAGTCGGTTGGCGTCCAATATGGCTTTTCGGCTACCATCGATGATGGTTATCATCGATGACAGCACACTGTCTTTCTGAGCTGTTTTGAGTAATTCCATAACTACTTGCTGTTTTAAAGGGTAATCAGTGTACCCGTTGGCACACCAAATACGATATCGGTAATGATGTTGTCCTTTTTTCCGTTCGCGATAAACGTCGGGATATTGCGTCTAGCGGCTTGTTTGGCCACCCGGAGTTTAGACTCCATGCCCCCGCGGCCCTCCGCTTCTCCCTTGTCGGTCTTTCGGATGTATTGTTCCACCGGGTCATCGACCGTGAAGTGTGGGATCAATTGGCTGTTTGGATCTTCCGGATGGCCGTCGTACAGGCCGTCGATATCCGTCAGCAGAATGAGTAGGTCGGCATTGACCAGCTCGGCCACCAGGCTGGCGAGTTCGTCGTTATCGGTAAAGGTCGACATCGATAACGACACCGCATCATCTTCATTGGCGATGGGGATAACGCCCTCGGCCAACAGCCCCTCATAGCAGTTCACCATGTTGTCGCGGTGTTTACCGAGGTCGAAATCGCGCTTCGTAGCCAATACCTGAGCACAGCGCATGCCGTGATCCTGAAACAAGTTGTAGTAGTGCCGCATCATGCGCGGCTGCCCGATGGCCGAGAATACTTGCCGGCGGGTAATTGGATCCGAAGCTTTCAATCCGCGGCTCATTACCTCCTTGCCGGCGATGACCGAACCAGACGAAACCAGTACCGAGCTTATTCCTTGTTCATAAAGGTAGACAATCTGTTCCACAAGCTTCGCCAGGATTTTACCCACGATGCGATTATCTTTATTGGTAATCACGTGGGTGCCGACTTTGATGACAATGCGCTGTACGGGTTTGCCTTTCAACGCCTGTTTAAGCATGCGACACCTCCTTACCTTCGCTCTGCTTCCCCAGTTCTTCTGCACGGCGGAAAGCGGCATAAGCCGCCTCTTGAATGAGTGCATTGACGTTGTTGCCGTCCATCGAATCCAGTGCGGCACGGGTGGTACCACCTTTGGAGGCCACCTTGGCCATCCAGTCTTCTGGACTCAAGGCCGATGAATTGAACAGCTCCACAGCCCCGGCGAATGTCTGACTGACCAGTAGGCGTGCATCAGCTTCCAGGAAGCCCATTTTGGTTGCTGCGTCCATCAAGGCTTGCATAAAATAAAAAATATACGCTGGCCCACTGCCTGATATTCCCGTAGAGGCATCGATCTTGGATTCGGAAGGCAGCATAATGGAGCGCCCAGTGGTATCCAGCAGCCGTTCGATGGCTGCGAGTTCCAGCCGCGACACCTGCTCCGACGCGGTAAAGGAAGTCATCCCTAACCCCACCAATGCCGGCAAGTTGGGCATGGCACGCACCACTTTTCCCACGCCAAGCCCCTTTCTGATCGTTTTTATGGTTACCCCGGCCATGATCGATACAAACAGCTGCTCATCCGAAACCATGGGCTTCATCTCCGCCATCAGGCCCGGCGCATGCACCGGCTTCACGGCAATCAGCACCACATCGGCTTTGGGCAGACAGGTAGCGAGCTGATCATGCACATCGAAAAGCCCCTTGCTGCGCAACTCATTGAGCTTTTCTTCGCTTTTATCAAAAATCATCAAACTTCCATCGGTTAAAAAATTGGACGTGGCAATCGCCGCTGCATACGTCATTCCCATGTTACCTCCGCCAATTACAAGTACGTTCATTTTTTCTTTTTTTTAGCTTAAAAAAATTAATGTTCGCCCTAATTGCCACAACCTTCATGCAGGTATGCCAATCGTTGACAGATTGTTAGTTTAACTGGAAATCTGAGTCGTATTCTTGGGTATGTCTGAATGCAGTAAACACGGCTATCTCCCTTCAATTGGAACTCCGGAAAGAGAAACCGCAAATATGTCAGTCGCGCCTGTCAACGACGGGTTTGCTGCAAACTTGTCACCCGTTCAAATCGTCGCCTGCCTGTGCCGCCGCTTTCTGCTTCGGCACACGGATCGCATTCAAGTAGCGCCTCAGCTCGCCTCTTACCTTTGGCGCCAGGAGAAACAAACCGATCATGTTCGGAAACGCCATGGCCAAAATCATCGCATCCGAAAACTTGATTACGGAATCCAGGGTGGCGGCTGCTCCGATAACAACAAACGCCAAGAACAAGATTTTATACGACATATCCGCCCACTTCGACCGGCCGAACAGGAATTTCCAGGATTGGATGCCGTAATACGACCAAGAGAGCATCGTCGAGAATGCAAATAGAAAGACCGCAACAGTAAGCACCACCGAAAAATGGGGAATAACGCTTTCAAACGCCCTGCTGGTCAGCTCAACACCGCCCACGGCTTCTTGCTCCTGGCCAATCAGTACGTTTCCCCATTGATCTTGCACACCATATGTAAAAATGCCTTCACTGTTGAAGAAAATGATGGTCAATGCCGTCAATGTACAAACCACCACGGTATCGACAAAGGGCTCCAGCAGGCCCACCAGCCCCTCACTTGCCGGGTATTGCGTCTTTACGGCCGAGTGTGCGATCGCCGCGGAGCCGATTCCTGCTTCGTTAGAAAAGCTGGCCCGCCGGAATCCGGTGATCAAAACCCCTACTAATCCGCCAAGGCCAGCAACGGGCGAAAATGCCTGCCCGATAATCAAACCAAATGCATCGCCGACGTATTCGTAGTGCGCCGCCACCACGGCAAGGCTACCCAGCAGATAGATTATCCCCATGAAAGGCACCAGCTTTTCCGTAATCTGGCCGATACGCTTTATGCCCCCGATGATGACGACACCGACCAGCAGGGCCAAAACAACGCCAAGCAGGGTTTTCACAAAGCTGCCCTCAATACCCATCGTAGAGGTAAGCTGTGCAATCGCCTGATTGGACTGCAACGCATTCCCACCACCAAATGATGCGCCCACGCACATAAGCGCAAATATCACCGCCAAAACCTTCCCCAGGCGGCCTGCGCCCAACTCCTTGAAACCCTTGGTGAGGTAATACATCGGGCCGCCATAAGTCTGGCCATCTTCACCCACGTCGCGGTATTTCACCCCGAGGGTACACTCCACGAATTTCGTGGTCATACCCAACAGGCCAGAAACGATCATCCAAAAGGTAGCTCCCGGACCACCGATGGCAATAGCCACGGAAACCCCGGCGATATTACCCAGCCCGACCGTGCCGGAGAGCGCGGCGGTCAACGCTTGGAAATGTGTCAATTCGCCGGCAGCCGGCGTTCCGTCGGCAGCAGGCCGTTGTTCTATCGCATTGTACTTACCACGTATGGTACGCAGGGCGACCGGTATCTTTCGGATATTAACCAGCCTGAAATAGGCTGTAAAAAAAACACCGCCCGATACCAATAAAATCAGTACGAAAGGAATGGCAATATCATCGGTGAAGGGGATGGTAAAGAAGACGACCTGTTCCCACCAGTCAGCAACCGGTGTGAACCATTCGTCGATCTGCTTATCAATGCCGATGGCCCAAACGGGGCTTGGCAGCAGTAAGCCAGGGAGCAAAGCGAGAAAAAATAATGATACAGACTTAGTCTTTCCAAATAAAAACATAAAAATTTGGGATTTTCCTAAAGAAATGATAGTTCGGCCGCAAAATAAAAAGAACTGACCGGTTATAAAAACATTTCGCCCAAAACCTAAAAATCATTTGCCTACATTATCAGAATTATCCTATTTTCGTTTCATGGACTTGCGAAAACTCACGGCGAAATTTAACATCCGGTCTGAACAAGAGGCGTACGATGTTATCCACGACACGGTAGAAAAGGGCATATTTTTCAAAGGCACCAACCTTTGGATCCTGATTTTTGCCATCCTGATCGCATGCGTAGGCCTAAATGTTAACTCCACAGCGGTAATCATCGGCGCCATGTTGATTTCACCGCTTATGGGGCCTATTTTGGGAATAGGGTATAGTTTGGCCACCTATGATTTCACGTTGTTCCGCAAATCCTTGGTCAATTTCGGGTTTGCCGTAGCCTCCGGCTTGGTAGCATCAACGGTATACTTTTCGGTAACGCCGCTTGGGGAAGCCCACTCCGAACTGTTGGCCCGCACTCAACCGAATATATACGATGTAATTATTGCGTTGGCTGGTGGTTTAGCGGGAATTATCGCACTTTCGAGCAAACAGAAAGGGAACGTCATCCCCGGGGTGGCTATCGCCACTGCGCTCATGCCACCATTATGCACAGCGGGTTATGGGCTTGCCACGGGCACGTGGAACTATTTTTTTGGTGCCTTTTACCTGTTTACGATCAATTCGGTATTTATTGCGGTGGCTACGCTTCTCATAGTCCGCTTCCTGAAATATCCGATCTGGCAGGGCGTTGATGAAAACATGAAAAAGACCGCAAACAGGTGGGTCAGCATCATCGCCACGATTACCATTCTTCCGAGTATCTATTTTGGTTATATCTTGGTTCAGCAAGAGCGATTTGCAAGAAACGCCGCTGCTTACATTCGCAATGAAACACACATCGATGGTGACTACCTGTTGAAAACTGAGGTAGACCCAGCGAAGCGCACCATTCGCTTAATCTATGGGGGTCGATTGATTCCGGACAATGTCAAAGCGGAGGTGATTGCCAAAGCGAGGCACTACGACCTCCCGACTAGCGAAATCAGTATCCAACAAGGCTTCTCGCTCGACCATGAAGACGCCAATGAAAATCTGTTGGCTATCAATACGCAGCAGGCTGAGATCAATAGGTTGCGTGCTGAGCTAGCCCGCACCCTACAGGTGCAAGACAGCGCCGCCCAACGCAAGCAACTCGGCATGCAGTTGCTGCAGGAACTTAGGCCGTTATATCCGGAAATAACCGCCTGTGGGGCTGCCGAACAGGTGATTTATGATGATTCGTTAAAAGCCGATCGGTATTTAGCGCTGTTCTTGGCCTCATCCAACCGTAGCAAGACGCTTGCCGATCAGGAAAAGCTGGCAGGATGGTTCCGATCGCGGCTCAACACCGATTCTGTCAAAGTCTATGTCGAATAAAAACCGGTACTAATCAAGGGATATACCAAAATTCGCTGAAAAATTAAGCCGTCCTCGATAATTTCCGTCAGCACATCCTTGGCAATGCCGCTCGCGATGGCCTGTTTTGTGTTTAAAAGCGACTAGTTCAAACCTACAACGCCTTATTCCGTTAGTATATAAAAAAAGTTACGGCTTGTTTCGTGGCATATAATCGTCCTGCGTATGGAAAATATACTATTCAACAACTGGCAAGCACTGCTACGGATACTGATTATCGGCGTGTTCGCATATGTGATCATGATTGCCATCCTCCGGATTTCCGGGAAGCGCACGCTTTCACAGATGAAGGAGTTTGACTTTATCGTTTCGGTAGCCCTGGGTTCTGCATTGTCTGCCGTGATACTGGATAAAACCATTGCCCTGATTGAAGGCGTATTGGCCATTCTTGTATTGGTACTGCTTCAGATGCTCGTGGCGCGGTTGTCGCTAAAATCAAAGAAATTTCAGCAACTGAGCAGCTCTTCTCCATCCCTCCTGTTCTACAACGGTCAGTTCCTGCCAGAGTCGATGAAAAAGGAGCGTTTGCTGGAGGAAGAAGTGCGATCGGTCATCCGCAGCCAGGGTATTGCGCATTTATCCGAAGTTAAAGCGGTTGTCATGGAGCCAAACGGGCAGTTTTCCGTCGTGAAGGAAGGGAATACCAGCGATCCGCAAACGTCCATTTATTTGGTCCAGCCAACCCGGGGCGACAATTATTAACATCGCATTTCCGCAGTCGTTCACTAATCCAGATAAATGGCATCAAATGAATTTATAACATGAGTATGTGACAAGCCACCTAGCTGCAAGTGTTATCTCATTGCAACGCTTGCAATGACATGCAAGCAATGGTCTAACATATCTGTAACATCCTATGAAGAAGCTCATTTTATTAGTTGGCATTTCTGCGCTCATTGCCACATCGGCAGTCAATCACGTTTTTGCGCAGGTTTCTACGGCCCCCGTCACCGTTTCGATCGATCTGACGGCACCCGTAATTTCCATCACGCTCGGCGCAGATCCCAATGTGACCTTTGTATACGACTCGCCTGAAGATTACACTACGCCCCAGGTGGTAAACAAACCTGGCCATTTTACGGTGGTAAGCAATCAGGACTATGAAATTTCTGTAGTTGCCCAGGGCGAGTTTACGGTAAATGCGGCAAATGATGATCCCATTCCGCTCGAGGTGGTGCAGGTAGCGGTCGATCCTTCCACCACAGGCGCCGGGACCACCGAGATCGTGCCGCTTACCACGGCGGCCAGCGACGCGACCATCCTGGCTACCGATGCACCGGCGACTACAGCTACGCTATACAACATCAATTATACCATCCCGGATGCAACGCCATTGCTGGACAAATTCCCACAGGTGTATTCCACAACCGTTGTTTATACAGCCACACAGCTTTGAGACGCCGGGTCGATCTATTAGCATTGGTTCTCGGGTTGATATTACTCGCACCTTTGGCAAAGGCGCAAGGCATCGCTGTCAGTCCTTCCCGCGTGTTCTTTGAAGGAGCTCCCGGCGAAACGGTCGTACAGGCACTCACATTTTCCAACACGTCCAACATGCCCTTTACACTCCGTGCTTCCATCAAAGACTGGCAACGCGACAGTTTGGGCAGAAAAGTTTATTTTCCGGCCGCGACGCTGGAGCATTCAAACAGTAATTGGATCACGCTTTCCACGAGCACAGTGACCTTACAGCCGGGTGCTACACAAGAGGTGATGCTCACGATGACGGTGCCCGAGGGCGTGCCGAAACGGCTGACCAACAGCATGGTTTTTTTCACACAAACGAAGGCCCGGCAATCCACCATATCGGAGACCCCGCAACTCGGGGTGAATGTATTGCTTGAATTGGGCGTGCAAGCCTACCACGATCCCGGTGCATTGGCCGTAGGCGAGCTAAACTTCATTGCTTTTGAAGATTTCGGCATTACGACAGCGGCGAGCGGGCCGGTGAGACGATTGGGCGTTAAAATCAAGAATAGCGGGGAACTGAATCAGGACGCCCACCTGCGTTTTGAGCTCACCGACATGACTACGGGCGAAGAATTGCCGGTATCCACCGTTCCGATCGCAATGCTGCCGGGCGCTGAGCAGTGGGTATACATCGATGCGGATGCTGGCCTGGATGGACGCTACCTGGCCGTTGCGATACTAGATGCCGGGAGCAGTTACGACTTGAAAGTTGCAGAAAAAGAACTCACATATTAAGCTTCGCCGCTGCGGTTGCTTGCTTTGTTGGCTATTGGGCGTGCAGATCGTCACCGCACAAATCACCATCAACTTGCCTCAGGCCAACATCAGCGCCCGTACCGATTTCACGGCCACGCTTGCCAGTGGCACCTACTCGAGCATCGTAACGCTGCTCCCTACGTTTTCAGTACGGGCAAACACAGCGGCGTTCTCCAGTACGGTAGGGACCAGCGCAACGGTGCCTTTGAATGCCGTACGCATCAGGCTGCGTAGCATCGGTTCGCTCTCGTTGGTGGGGTTAGGCAACGAGGTAACGCTCAGTACGACCTATGGCACACTATACACGGCACTTGCCAATCTCGGTGGTGGCGCGGTGACGGCCGACTACCGGGTTGTAACCAGCAGCCACACCTGGAATGCCGGCATCTTCAGCACGCCGATCCAATTCAGGACGGGGGCCTTGAGCCCCAATCAGCTCACGCCTACTACGCCAACCTTGGTGTTATCAGTGCCGGCGTTTATTGCCCCGCAGGCCACCCTGCCGGTCGTGAGCATTCCCATCAATACATTAGCGATGTTCCGAGCGGCAACAGGTGTCGTTGCGAATACGGCCATTGCTGTCTCTACCACCGTGCCGTATCAGCTCCAGTTGCGGGCAGGCACCGCTCAATTCAGCTTTTCCACGGGTACAGCCTATAATCAGCTGCCCACCACCGGTGTGAATTTGGTAAACGGCACATTGCCGAATATTCCGTCGGCCGGAACGATTCCGTTGTCCAGTACCGATCAGTCGCTGTCGCCCGCCGGGGGTATCGCTGTTCCAACTGCCAATAACCAAACGCTAACCGCAGCCTTTTCCATTTCGCAGACCAACCTCCGAACGGGCTTCGTGCAAGCCGGAACGTATACCGTCCCCATTACCTTTACATGGAGTAAATTGCCGTCGGCCTATCCGACAAATACGCCCATCACGGTACCGCGCACGAGCACGCTGCAGGTCGTAGTAAGCGATATGAGCGAGCTGGCCGCCAACCAGCAGCAGGTATCACTGGCTTTCACGGCCGCCGCTGACTACCGGCAGGGAGTGGCGGTTGAAATGGCGAATCACCTTCGGGTGAGCAAAACGACACCTTACGACATCTACGTGCGCGCCACCGGCTCGAATTTCACGTCCACGTCCGGAGAGTTTCCGGTCGGGGTATTGCGGATTGGTCCAACGGCCGCGCAGACCGGCGTGGGCACAATCACGCTTTCTACCACATCGCAACGCCTGGTGACCAGCGCCGATCCCGTTATCGACCGGCCTATCGGATTACGTTACAGTATTCCGGCGGCAGCGGTATCCCAATTACTTGGCCAGCCACCCGGTGTGTATACGGCAGAAGTGATTTATAGCTTCACCGCACTTTAAAAACGACGTATATGCACACGCTTGCGCTCATCGCGATACCTGAAGTCGACGGTATACGGCACCTGTTGCGCCGTAATATCCAGCTGCTGTCGATTATTCTCGATAGCAAGCGGTAGCTCATCCGAGGCAACAGACAACTGATACGTTCCATGGGGAAGGAACAGCATGTAATGGCCACTTGCATCCGTTAGCGCCTCATATTGCTTGCCCTCGCCGTTGACAGCCTGGATGCGAATCCCCGACAGGTTTGGTGCAGTCGTGGCATAGCGCTGGCCCACAGCGATCAATTGGCCTTTCACGGTCTCCATCTTCATCAATGGTATCTCAAGGGCCATGTTTTTATCCAGCATAATAGTTACCGGTGCTGCGTAGCGCCCGCCAGCTGCCACGACATGATCTATGCGGTAACCATCCTGTGGCATCCGCCGAAACTCGGCCTTGCCATCCTTGTCGGTGTAAACGGACTTGTCTGCAATGGTTACCCGCACACCTGGTACCGGCGCCTCATTGGCGTCGTGCACCCCGTTGCTGTTCAGGTCTTCGTAGTAAAACAACCTTAGCCGCCGCTCGCGCCGGCCGCTCATTCCGGCAAACTGCTTTTCAATGCCCACCCGCAGTTGCCTTGTATCGTAGAATGCGCTTGGGGCTCCCCTGCCGGGCGAGGCACCGGCGGCCCGGAGGTGGGAAAGCGTATAAAAGCCATCGGCAGCAAGCGCCCAATGGTTACCGAAATTCCACCGCAAATTGCCGGTGGCAGCATAGGTGTGGTTGCGCGAAAATCCGTAGTAGTTGTACGTAGCGCTTAGCTGTCCGGTCAATTTTCCATTGAACACGGTGAACCGTTTGTTAGGGCCAATGGAAACCAATGTATAAGATGCTCCGGGCACAATGGAGTACACGTCGCTCAAGTAATACGGATTGACTTGCATAAAACCAATAACGCCGACAACCGGTGATGTGTAGTTCCAACTCATCCGTACCGAGTGAAACGCCCTAGCAGGTATCGCAACCGTATTTCTGTACGTATAGCCGTAGTCCGCCTGCACATAAACGCTGTGAATAGGTGTAGTATAGTTCACGTTCACCTGCGAGCGAAGGGAAGCGGATGTCCATCTGCTTCCCTGGTCTGCATGCTGCGGCAACCGGATACCCGACAGTTGCTGACCCAAAAAATAGGGCTTGATTTCGACGTGCCAACCTCCTATACGCTTACCGTACCCAAGCTCGCCGATAAAAAGACTGTTTCGAAACGGGGTAAAGCCATCGTACCAACGCCCTTGAAATTTGGGTTGATTATCCAACAGGCTCACTCGGGCAGCGAGCTGCCGGTCGCCGTCCGTCCGGGCTACGCGGGTGTCGCTTTGCAAGATGCCGCGCCGCATTCCCGTGTAATAGGGAGTGCTGATGTAATGACTTGAAGTAACATCAATCCCCTCTCCTGAGTAGACGTAGTCCATGCCAAAAGCTGCGGCATCTTCCGCATGCGCGGCATCATCAAACCGTTCGCGGCTATAACCCGCCTCGAATACCAAGCGTTGATCGGTCTCTAGGCGAATGGGCAGCTGTGCGCTGAACTGCTGGCTTTCTAATGCATGGTAACCATGGCGGCTATACAGATAAGTCACCCTGGCGGGCAATTCATCGCGGTTGAACGTGTAGTTTGCCGCAAGGATATTTTCACCGGGTATGCCTTGGTATACCTGACTGGCCAACATGTAATTATTCTGCAACGCATATACGCTCAGCTCCTTTCCCTCGCCTGGAAAATAGCTGATCTTTCCGCCTCGCCCGCTCATTGGATAATCTATATTTTCATAAATGTTGCCTAATTTCACCCCGATCCGGTTGGTGGTGTAATCGATGTAGGTGTCATACAGATTAAATCCCTGCAACTGCTTGTAGTAGTCGAGGTTCACTTGGTATTGCAACTCGCGCCCATCGTGTACAGGCAGCTTGCCGTTTGAATGGAGTTGGTATATCGTATGGAATCCGTTGATGTTGAGCAGGCGAAGCGACGCCGCATTGTTCGGCACCGCACCGAAAGGTGCTGTGTTCATGAAGTTACCGACGCTACTTAGCGTCTGTACCTGTGTGCTGATTGCCGCCAGTATATTGCCCGCATCGTCAACGCCCCGAATGGTGAGGCGAAAATCCAGACGTTGCCTACCATTACGCTGTTTACGGATCGTAAACGGTATTTGGCGCACCCCTCGCGGCGGTAGCGAGATGGTCAGCTTTTCACCAATCAATTCAAATCCGGCAGGAAGATCCGTGATTTGAAGCCGAAACTGAACCGGCACAATGCCGGTATTAGCGCATATGAGCATAAGCTGCAGTTGGTCAGCGCCCTGATCGAAATAATAGATCGGCTGTTCGGTGTCCAGCCGAAGTGTTCCTTCGTCCTCAAGCTTCCCATAGAAGGCAGCTTGCGGCTGCACGGTAACATGTGGCTCGGCGGCGCGTAAGGCCACCGGGAACCGTTGCATGTGCGACCGGAACGTGCGCGCATCTGCGAAATATTTCACCGGAAAGGATCGGCGATCGCCTGCATCGATTGTTAAGGTCGACGGAAGTCCGATCAGGGCCGATACCGAATCACCGCCGTTGGACGCCAAAGCGACCGTGGCGTTGGTATGGTTGTGAATCCATAGACGGTTGCTGAAGGTTTCGCCCGCTTTCACCGCTACCGTATCGGATTCAAATCGGTATGTCACGCCATAACCAACTTGCCCATACATGCTGGTTGGGCAGATGAGTAAGGTGAGCGCAAACAGGGGAATCCAAAAACGAGAAATAGCTCCTACCATACCATGGCCATTTGTTTCGCTGATTTGCCATCAACCACCGGCCTGGACCGACCAGCGGAACCTAACAATGAGTTCGCCTTTGCTGTTTATATTCAGTTTACGATAGATCCGCTTCACATAAGCCCTCACGGTATCGAGGGCGATTTGGCACTCACTTGCCACGCCCTGGTAGCTTAGGCCTGCGGCGATTCCCCTTGCAATCTGTAGCTCACGTGCCGTAAGGAGCTCTTCATCCAAGTTTGCCCGGAATATCCGACCTAAAACATGTTTCGAAATCGGTGGACTCAGCACGGAGCCACCGTCCTTTGCGGTCAAAACCGCTAGAAGAAGGTTCGGCAAGCACGTAGCCTTGCACAGGTAACTAAGGGCCCCATTGCGGATAGCTTCCTGCACCACATCCATTTGGAGATTGTCGCTCAAAACTAACATATTCGCATGCGGAAACTGTTCTTTGATCTTTCGGATAATCCGTGGTGGATGTCCCTTAAAGTCGACGAGAATCAGGTGTGGCGGATAGCTGATATCAATCCGAAGCGGCAACGTGATGCGGTCAACCTCGAATGCGATCACAATTTCATATTGATTTTGCTTCGTAAGTAGGGTGCGGATGCATTTCCGCGAAGCGTAATCAGGGTCAATGATTCCGATGTTTATCATAGGTAAGTATTAAACATGCTGGGTAGTAATAGGTTAACAAAAGGTCTTTGCTATGGTTTGGAAAAAAGGAAGTTAATGGGCACAAAAAAAGCCACCCGATGTGGATGGCTTAATATATGCGAGCAAGAGGCGTTGCCACACGTGGCGGTGTCTACACCTCGCTTAAAGTAAACCTACGGCCCCTCCAAACCGGTATTGCAGGCCGATCTCGTGGGTGGTATTGCCGATGCGCCGGTTCAGCGGCTCATTGCCCGGGTTGAACTGGTAGCTGTAGCCCAGGCCGAAGCCCCCGAAGTGGAACTGCGCCATCCCCGCAAACTCCCCGTAGCTCCGCACGTTCGCACCGATGCCGAACGTCCGCTTGATGAACACCAGCGCCGAGGCCTCCGCCTGCGGCCGCAGGCTCTCCGCGTACGTCACCAGCACGCTCGGCCGGAACTGGAAGTCCGCGCCCATGTCGAACAGCGCACCC
>NZ_BMER01000007.1:2562-6799 GCF_014636865.1 Parapedobacter pyrenivorans | reverse complement strand
CGGCTGTCGCTGGCCACACCCAGGCTCCCCAGCATCAGCCGCGGAAGCGACAGCCCCACATAGTAACGCTCCGGACGGTACAGCAGCACCCCGAAGCCCACCAGTGCGTCCGTCTCCTTCACGTCCTCCCGGAAGGCCGGGTCAAGGGGGTCCAGCTGCGAGAAGCGCCCGTCCAGGTAGCTCACCCCCGCATTCAGCGAAAGCCCCACGTATTCCGTCTCCGATATCCGCACGCTCTTGGCAAAGAACGCCGAGGCTTCGGTCAGTTTCTCCACCGCCAGGCTCTCGTGGCGGATGTTCAGCCCAGCCGTCGCACCGAAGCTTTCGAAGCCCACGTGGCCGCTGCCCCAGAATACCGTGGGCGCACCGTCCATGCCCACCCACTGCCGCCGGCCGATCACCGACACCTCACCTTTCCGGCTCATCAGGCTCGCCGCCGGGTTGATCACCGTACGCAGCTGCCCATGCTGCGTGTGGGTGAGCGGCTGCTGGGCCCGGATGTGGCCCACCGCCAGCAAAATCACTATGACGCTGATTATATTCCTTTTCATTTTACTGCTTTTTCGATTATTACCTTTCATAAATCACCAACCAAACCCCTGCCGGTTTTACGCCGGTTGCAGACACGGCCTGGGAGACGGAAGCACAGCGCACCGGATCCAGTCGTGGAGCAACTGTCGTAAAACCTCTCCACTAATACCTTAACACAAAGTAACCCTTCCGGTATTCCGTACCGCTGCCCGCTTGGAGTTCCACGATGTAGAAGTACGTCCCCGCAGGAAGCTGCTGCTGCCCCGTGCCGACGCCGCGGAACGCCACCCGGTCGTTGTCGTAGCCGCTGGCCTCCCAAACCACCGTGCCGTTGCGGTTGATCACGCTCACCCGGTTACTCCGGTAATCCCGGATACCCTCGATGATCAGGAACTCGTTGATGCCGTCGCCGTTCGGCGATACCGCCTGATGCACACGCACCGGGAAGTCAGAGGCCGGGTCGACCACCCGTACCGTCACCGTCACCGGTCCGGCAGCTTCATGGTTGCCGTCGCCCGCCTGCGCGGCCGTGATGCGTACCGTACCCAGCCGGAGTACGTTGAGTGCCGTGCCGCTCAGTGTGGCCACCTGTTCGTCGTCGATTGCCAGGGATACCGGCAGCCCGCTTGAGGCCGTTACGTCCAGCTGTACCGTGCCCGCATCCCGGTTCACTTCCGCAGGGGCGTTGAACATGATCGTCTGGCTGGCCTTGCGCACAACCAATGCCTGGGTGATCTCCGGGCGGTTCGCATAGTTCCCGTTCGCCGGTACCGTGGCCGTGATCATCGCCTCGCCCGCGCCCGTGATGCGGATCATCCCGTCTGCCGTAATCTCCGCTACCGCCGGGTTGCTGCTCGTGTAGGTGATCCCCTCCCCGCTGCTGGTACTGGCATCCCCGCTGAAATCGTCATCCCCGTAGGTGCGTTCCGCCAGTACCGGGAAGGCCAGTGTCCGCATCCCAGGCGTGATCCGCAGCGTGGCCGTCAGCACCAGGTCTTCGTAGTTACCGCCGCTCACGGTAGCCGTTACTTCCTGGGTGCCCGCATCCGTCCGGCTGTTATTCGCATAACTTACCGATGCGCCCTCCGGCAGCATCCCTACAATCGTCAAGGATTTGGTCGTTCCGTCGTATACAAAGCTGCCGTCCGGTAATGTTATGCCCGAAATGATCACACTGTTCACTTCCAGGTCGAAAGCTGCCAGACTCGCCGACGCAGTACCGTCGGTCACCGCGATGACGATGCCCGTGGTGATGCCCACGTCACCGTTGCCCGGCGTGCCGGATAGCTCACCCGTGGCCGTGTTGAAGTCCGCCCAATCAGGCTTGTTCGTTATGCTGAATGTCAGCTCATCCCCATCGATATCTTCGGCTGCGGGGATGAAGCTATAGGCCATACCCTGATCCACGCTCATCGCCGGCGTACCGCCGATGGTCGGCGCATCGTTCACGTTCACCACCTCCAGGTCGAAGGCAGCAAGATCCACACTAAGCGTACCATCGCTCACCGAGATGACGATATCCGTGGTCACGCCCACATCACCGTTGCCCGGCGTGCCGGATAGCTCACCCGTGGCGGTATCGAAATCCGCCCAGTCCGGTTTGTTCGTGATGCTGTACGTCAGCTCATCACCGTCGATGTCATCGGCTACCGGGATGAAACTGTAAGCCACATCCTGGTCCACACTCGTTCCCGGCGTGCCGCTGATAGTCGGTGCATCGTTCACATTCACCACCTCCAGATCGAAGGCAGCAAGATCCGTACTAAGCGTACCATCGCCCACCGTGATCACGATACCCGTGGTCACACCCACATTACCGTTGCCCGGCGTGCCGCTAAGCTCACCGGTGGCCGTGTCGAAGTCCGCCCAATCGGGCTTGTTCGCGATCATGAAGGTCAGTTCTTCCATATCGTTATCGGCATCCGATGCCGTGGGCACGAAGCTGTACGCCACGTCCTGTTCCACGCTGGTAGCCGGTATACCGCTGATGGTCGGCGCATCATTCACGTTCACCACCTCCAGATTGAAGGCAGCAAGATCCGCACTAAGCGTACCATCGCTCACCGCGATCACAATGCCCGTGGTGATGCCCACTTCGCTGTTGCCCGGCGTGCCGCTAAGCTCACCCGTGGCCGTGTCGAAGTCCGCCCAATCCGGTTTGTTTGTGATCATGAAGGTCAGTTCTTCCATATCGTTATCGACATCCGATGCCGTGGGTACGAAGCTGTACGCCACGCCCTGATCCACCACTGTAGTCGGCGTGCCGCTGATCGTTGGCGCAGTGTTTACCATTACGGTAAACGTCGTTGTGCCGATATTGCCGGCCTCATCTTCCGCACTTAACGTAATTATCGTGATACCTGAGCCCGTTGCGGTTACTGTCATCGTACGGTTAGCGCCAATTCCGCCCACCGCGATGTCTCCCGCAGCCACCACCGCCGGATCGGAGCTGGTCACCGTAAGCACCACACCTACTGAAAGTGTGGTTTCATCGCCCAGGGTCACCACCATTGGCCCGCTGCTCGCACCCGGCTGCAGGTACCGGTCATCCATGGCCGCTAGAACAGGTACCTGGGTATCCACCGTCAGGGATAGCACTGCCGAGGAAGCACTTGTATTGCCCGCAGCATCGGTCGCGGTAGCCGTCAGGCCGTGGGCGCCGACGCTCAGTGTGCCAGTGGTTATGTGCCAATTGCCCAAGCCATCGGCCGGAGCTGTGCCCACAATCCCATCCCGATCGCTGGTCAGCGATACCGTGCTATTCGGTTCGGCCGTACCCGTCAGGGTGACGGCCGTGTGGTTGGTCAGGTTGTCGTTATCGCTCACCCCGCTGTCACTTGTCGGCAGTAGGTCGGGGGCAGATGGCGCCACCGGTGCTACCGAATCTTCGGTAATCGTCGGCACATCCACTGCACCGGAAATGTTGCCCGCTGCGTCCTCGGCAATGACCACAAAGTTATTGTCGCTATCCGCGGCCAGCGGAGCGCCTAGGCTCCAAGTGCCATCGGTCAATACGTATGCATCCAGCGCCGGCACATTATCCGGCACACCATCATTGTCCGCATCGGGGTAAAGCTTGACGGTTACGCCATTTTCACTGTGGAGACCGCTGATTGTGTAATCATCCGCATTCACTGAAACGGCTGCCGCCGGGAACGCCACCGTTGGTTCCACGGGTGCCTCCGTATCCACCTGGGCGTTGGCATTGCTGACCTGCGCATAGGCCAGTTCCGCATCGTTGCCCACCGCATCGCGGATGAAGTCGCCATTCAGGGAAATGCCGTTGGCAAGGGCAATTACACCTGCTCCGTCCGTATTGTCACCCGCCTGTACGGTATATTGGTAAAGCAGCGCGCCTGCATTTTCACTCACGAAAACGGCCTGGCGGGTCACTCCACCGATATCCAGCGCCAGCGTTGAATTCGGACCACCCACCAGCACATCCTCGTCTAGTGTAATCGTTACATCAATCCCATCGCCTTCGGCGTAGTCGCCATTTGCGATGGCCACGCTGGTTACCGTAGGTACCCGGGCATCCTTGCTGATCGTATGGGTGACCACCCCGGATTCATTGCCAGCAACATCAACCACTGTCAGGCTTACGGTGAGCGTTCCGTCATTCAAGCCACTCACATCAATCCCCGTAAACTGCTGCGCTGCCGAACCGACCGCCAATCCCGAAACGGCGACCGGCGTACCGCCATTG
>NZ_BMER01000007.1:0-2552 GCF_014636865.1 Parapedobacter pyrenivorans | reverse complement strand
GCCCCGGCCAGGGTCAGGCTAATGGCCGTCCGGTTGCCCGCCGTCACGCTTGCCTGGTCGAAGGCCACGCCGCTGACGGGCGGGGCGGTTCTGTCAATTGTCACCGTCAACGCGTCGGAGTAAGCACTTGTATTACCTGCCACATCGGTGGCGGTAATCTGCAGCTGGTGGGTACCTTCCGCCAAGCCCGATACATCCAGGCTCCAGCTGCCGTCGGCATTGGCCGTGGCATTGGTGAGGCCGCCCTCCAGATCGGACCGGGCGTGTACCCGCGCATCTGCCTCCACCGAGCCGGCGGTGCCCTGAAGGGTGATGTCAGCCAGGTTGGTGATGCCATCCGAGTTACTTTCGCCCGTATCCGAGGCCGTCGCCAATACCGGGGATGAAGGTTTGGGATGTGGGGTGGTATCCACGGTGATTTCCAGGGCAGTGGACGCCCCGGAAGTATTCCCCGCCCCATCCGTGGCGGTGGCCGTAAGGCCATGCGCTCCATCGGTAAGCGGTGTGGTGGGTGTATAGTTCCACTCGCCGCTGCCGTTGGAGGTGGTGGTACCCAGCACGCCGTCCAAATCGGAGGTGACCGTGATGGTCACGTTCGCATCGGCCGTCCCGTTCAGCGCCGGCGTGTTGTCATTCGTGATGCCGTCGCCCGCGGTACCCGAATCGGAGCCTGCATCCAATGCCAGGCCGGCCGGTACGCCGGGCGCGTCCCGGTCTACCGTATGGAGTTCGCCACCGGTAAAGGCCGCCACGTAACCGTTGGTGCCGTCACCGTTGCCCTCCGTATCCGTAATCCCCGGGTTAGCAACCACGTCCAGCCGCAGCGTACCCGTACCGCTGATCTGGTCGATCGTCACCGTCACGGTATTCGCATTCACCGGGGAATGGCTGGCAATATCCGCGCTCGCCGTACCCGACGGTGTGAGCGTAAAATCACTGATCGAAATATTCGCCGGCACCTCGTCAAAGTAAACGGTGAACTGGATAGCCTCCGCATTGGCCGAAGGCGTACCGCTTACCTCGATGGCCGTCACCACAGGCGGCGTCATATCGACTACCGTGACACTGATTGTGCCATCGGCAGGCCCCGTATCCGCGGCATCGCGGATGCGCGTCGTAATCGTAAAATCCTGTTCGTTGTCGGCTGATGGTGTAAAAGCCACCGCTGCCAGTGCCGCATTTACGTCCGCCACCGAACCGGTCACCGTCCATACACCGGTGCCGGCATTATAGGTTGATGTCGCCGAGCCGAATGTACCGGTGCTCAATGTGCCCGCCGCCGGATCACTCATTGTCAGTGTTGCGGTGATTGCTTCCCCCGCATCGGGGTCAGTCACCACGATGTCGTCCAGTGCTATAGCGCTGCCGCCTTCGGCAGCGGTCTTCGATTGCGTCAGGTTGGTTGCCGTGGGGGCATCATTCACCGCGGTAACCTGCAGCGTAATTGTTCCGGAATCCTGCTGGGACCCGCCTGACCCCGTGTTGCCGCTGTCGTTGATTGATGCCGTCAGTACCACATCTCCCGTAGCGTTTGCCGCCGTGGTGAAGGTCACGTTGCCTGCCGCGATAAACGCATTGATATCCGCGATCGTTCCCGTCAAGGTCAGCGCACTGGCGGTCCCGCCGACGGTCACACCGGCCCCACCGGTCGCCGACAGCGCGCCACCCGGAACGGATAATGTTGCGGTTACCGTCCCCGATCCCGCATCCACATCGGCAAAGCTGATGCCCGTGAGCGCCGCCGGTACGTCCTCGGTCACAGCGATGGTGGCCGGTGCCGTGATTACGGGTGCATCGTTCACCGCGGTAACCGTAACGCTGACCGTGCCATCGGCAGGCCCCGTATCCGCTGCATCGCGGATGCGGGTCGTAATCGTAAAATTCTGGTCGTTGTCGGCTGATGGCGTGAAGGCCACCGCGGCCAGCGCCGCATTCGCGTCGGCCACGGAACCGCTTACCGTCCATACACCGGTGCCGGCATTGTAGGTTGATGTCGCCGAACCAAAGGTGCCCGTGCTCAGCGATCCGGCCGCCGGATCGCTCATTGTCAGTGTTGCGGTGATCGTTTCCCCCGCATCGGGGTCAGTCACCACGATATCATCCAGTGCTATAGCGCTGCCGCCTTCCGCAGCGATTTTTGCCTGCGTCAGGTTGGTTGCCGTGGGGGCATCGTTCACCGCGGTAACCTGCAGCGTAACCGTTCCGGAATCCTGCTGGGATCCGCCCGTTCCCGTGTTGCCGCTGTCGTCTATTTCCACGGTCAGCGTTACATTGCCGGTCGCATTCGGTGCAGTGGTGAAGGTCACGTTGCCTGCCGCGATATAAGCGTTGATATCGGCCATCGTTCCCGTCAGCGTCAGGGCGCTGGCGGTCCCGCCGACGGTCACGCCGGCTCCGCCGGTCGCCGACAGCGAGCCGCTTGGAACGGATAGGGTCGCGGTTACATTGCCCGATCCCGCATCCACATCGGCAAAGCTGATGCCCGTGAGCGCCGCCGGTACGTCCTCGGTCACAGCGATGGTGGCCGGTGCCGTGATTACGGGTGCATCGTT
>NZ_BMER01000006.1 GCF_014636865.1 Parapedobacter pyrenivorans | reverse complement strand
GTATTCTGGGGCAGCGGCCACGTGGGCTTCGAAAGCTTCGGTGCGACGGCTGGGCTGAACATCCGCCACGAGAGCCTGGCGGTGGAGAAACTGACCGAAGCCTCTGCATTCTTTGCCAAGAGCGTGCGGATATCGGAGACGGAATACGTGGGGCTTTCGCTGAACGCGGGGGTGAGCTACCTGGACGGGCGCTTCTCGCAGCTGGACCCCCTTGACCCGGCCTTCCGGGAGGACGTGAAGGAGACGGACGCGCTGGTGGGCTTCGGGGTGCTGCTGTACCGTCCGGAGCGTTACTATGTGGGGCTGTCGCTTCCGCGGCTGATGCTGGGGAGCCTGGGTGTGGCCAGCGACAGCCGGTACAACTTCCGCAACCTGTACCACCTGACGGCTGGTGCGCTGTTCGACATGGGGCCTGACTTCCAGTTCCGGCCGAGCGTGCTGGTGACGTATGCGGAGAGCCTGCGGCCGCAGGCGGAGGCCTCGGCGCTGGTATTCATCAAGCGGACGTTCGGCATCGGTGCTAACGTGCGGAGCTACGGGGAGTTTGCGGGGATGGCGCAGTTCCACTTCGGGGGCTTCGGATTGGGCTACAGCTACCAGTTCAACCCGGGCAATGAGCCGCTGAACCGGCGCATCGGCAATACCACCCACGAGATCGGCCTGCAATACCGGTTTGAAGCTCAGCAGGGACTGCTGTAGGGGTTGGCCTTAACTTATGAGTCGCTGATTTTGGATTAATTGACTATATTTGCACAATATGTTTACATTTTTTCTTTTCGATTGTTTATAATATGAAAGAAGAATCGTTGTCGAATAGGGTGTATACCGAAATACGGGGTAAGATCATTTCCAACCAATTGGTGCCCGGTACTCGCCTAAAGGAAGATGCCTGGGCGAAAAAGCAAGACGTGAGCCGGGTAGCTGTCCGTGAAGCCCTGAACCGGTTATTTGGCGAAAACTTGGTCGAAAAGGGCGAGCGGGGCGGTTATTTCGTTAAATCCATGAATACGGATGATATCCGGGAAATCCGGGAATTGCGTGAAGTGCTCGAGTTGGGCGCCCTGCAGCTGGCTTGCGAAAAGCTGGAGGACAACGATATCCGCGAGCTCGAAAAAATCTGTGACGATTTTAGTAACATGGTGAAAAGCGGTTATTTCGGTGGCGCGTGCGAAGCGGATGTGAAATTTCACGAGACCTTGATTGGTAGCGCACGGAATCAAAAGCTTAAAAATATTTACATCTCCAGTAATATTCCATTGTTTCATTTCAAGCTGGGCCGCGCCAGCAGCCATATGGATGATTATGAACAAACCGATAAAGAACACCGTAAAATCGTCGCGGCGCTGAAATCCAAAGATTTTGAACAGGCCAAGAAGATTCTTGTAGGTCATCTGCACAGGGGTGAGCTGGAATCGCTCGATGAGGGCTAGCCCTGCTTGTATCACTGAAGTTTTCTCGTAACGGTTATATGGCGGTTTTTCGAGTAACCTCGAAGAATCGTTCTTGTTCTCATCGCTCGATGAGGGTGGGCTTGATGTGTGCTAAGCGGAATAAAAATTAAGTTAGATTATTTTTTTTTGTTTACAAAAAATATATATGTTTGTAAACAATTATAACTAATTATACTTGATTATGAAAAGAAAAGAACGCTTAATTATTCTTTTTCATCGATTACTCTTAACCGGTTGCCTGGTGATTCCGTCGGCGCTCTTTGCACAGCAGTCAATTGAAGTAACAGGCTTAATCACAGACTCGTTGCAGGCGCCTATGCAAGGTGTAACCGTGAGTGTTAAGTCGCGATCTACCATCGCGACGAGTTCGGATATGAACGGCCGTTTTATCCTCGCTGCGCCGAGTGATGCTACGCTGGTATTTTCTCTGATTGGTTATGGTACGGTTGAGCAGCGGATACAGGGAACCGAGCCGCTATCCATCACCATGTTTCCCGATGTTTCCATGTTGGAGGATGTGGTTGTCGTAGCGTATGGCACACAAAAGAAAAAGGAAGTCGTCGGAGCGGTTACCAGCATCAACCCGTCCGAGCTGAAAGTCCCCTCTAGTAACCTGACTACTGCATTGGCGGGCCGACTAGCGGGAGTGATCGCGTACCAACGGAGCGGGGAGCCGGGGTTGGATAATGCGGAATTTTTTATTCGGGGGGTCACAACTTTTGGCTACAAAAAAGATCCATTAATCCTGATCGATGGCGTTGAGCTATCTACTACTGAATTGGCACGCATGCAACCGGATGATATTGCCAGCTTCTCGATCATGAAGGATGCGACAGCAACTGCACTGTATGGTGCCCGGGGGGCTAATGGTGTGATATTGGTAACTACCAAAGAAGGGAAGGTCGAGCGTGCTAAGTTCAGTTTCCGGTACGAAAATTCCTTTTCCGCGCCGACCAAGAATGTCGAGCTGGTAGACCCGATTACCTATATGCGTATGGAAAACGAGGCCGTCACCACTAGAAACCCCTTAGAGATAACGCCTTATTTGGAAAGTAAGATCGACAATACCGAGGCAGGCATCGATCCGTTGGCTTACCCTACCACGGACTGGCGCAAGGAATTGTTTAAAGACTATGCACATAATCAACGGATGAATTTCAGTCTTACAGGCGGTGGGGCGGTTGCACAATACTATCTGGCTGGTACGTATAATCAAGACAACGGTATTTTGAAGGTTGACGGAAGGAATAATTTTAACAATAATATTAAGCTGAATAGTTATGCCTTGCGCTCCAACGTGAGCATCAATGTAACCAAGACTACGGAAGTGGGGGTAAGGCTATATGGAACGTTTGACGATTATACGGGGCCAATCTACGGTGGTGCGGAAATGTATGGGATGGTGATGCGATCGAATCCGGTGCTCTTTCCGGCCTATTACCCCGCCACGGAAGATTATAAATATGTGCAACACATTATGTTCGGTGGCTCGCTAGAAGGCAATTCGGTGAATCCTTATGCCGAGCTTGTGAAGGGGTATAAAGACTATTCCAAGTCGTTGATGCTGGCGCAATTCGAAATGAAGCAAAACCTAGCATTTGTGACTGAAGGATTGACCTTCCGGGGAATGCTAAATACCAATCGGGAATCGTATTTTGATGTGACCCGGGCGTACAATCCTTTTTATTACGATCTGGCACGTTTTGATCGCCAATCCAATGCTTACACGCTGGATGCCATCAATCCCAATTCGGGCACGGAGTACTTGGGGTATGCGGAGGGGCCGAAAATTGTCCGTACAAATTTATACGCTGAGCTTGCGCTGAATTATAGCCGGACATTTGCCGACAAGCACGGCATTAGTGGGCTGCTTGTTTACAATATGCGCAATTTCCTGGAGGGTAATGCTTCTTCGCTACTTAAATCGCTGCCGTATCGCAACATGGGGCTTTCCGGTAGAGCGACGTACGCATATGACGATCGGTATTTTGCGGAGTTTAACTTCGGTTACAACGGTTCAGAGCGTTTTTACATTGACAATCGCTTTGGTTTTTTCCCTTCGGCAGGCGTGGCGTGGTCGGTGTCTAACGAAAAGTTTTGGGAAGGAATAACGGACATCGTGCCTAAATTGAAGCTACGCGCAACCTATGGACTAGTCGGCAATGACGCGATCGGAAGCGCGGAGGACCGCTTCTTCTACCTCTCTACCGTGGATATGAACAACGCGGCAAGGGGAGCCGCTTTCGGAACGAATTTCAACTATGTACAAAGTGGGGTACTGGTTTCCCGATATGATAATCGATTAATCACCTGGGAAACCGCAACCAAAACCAATCTTGGGTTGGAGTTTTCACTTTGGAATCAGTTTGATGTACAAGCGGATTACTTTACGGAGTACCGGAAAAACATCCTGATGGACAGGGCGTCCATTCCCGTTTCTATGGGGCTCTCTGCCCCCGTGCGCGCCAACGTGGGCGAGGCATCTGGAAAGGGCGTGGATTTTTCTGTCGATTTCAACCACACTTTTTCAAACGGCTTATGGCTTATCGGACGGGGGAATTTTACCTATGCTACAAGTAGCTTTGAAGTGATTGAGGAACCGGAGTATAACGAGCCTAACCTTTCGAAGCGTGGTTATTCGCTTTCGCAACAATGGGGCTATATCGCTGAGCGCTTGTTTATCGACGAGGCGGATGTGGCAAATTCCCCCGTACAAAATTTTGGTATTTACGAAGCCGGCGACATTAAATACCGGGATGTAAATGGCGATGGAAAAATTTCTTCGTTGGATCAAGTGCCGATTGGGTATCCAACCGATCCGGAGATTATTTACGGTTTTGGCTTTTCCGCGGGATTCAAGGGCGTGGATTTTTCTTGCTTTTTCCAAGGTTCGGGCTATTCCGCGTTTTGGATCAACCAGGATGGGTCAACGTCGCCGTTTGTAAATGGCAACCAAGTGCTTAAGGCCTATGCAGAAAGCTATTGGTCGGAAGAAAATCGAAATAATTATGCGGTATTGCCCCGGCTTTCGAAAATATTAAACGACAACAACAACCAATTGAGCACCTGGTTTATGCGTGATGGAAGTTTCCTCAGGCTTAAATCCGTGGAACTGGGTTATACACTTCCCCAAGTTGTTTCCAAAAAGATGTATCTGAATAACCTCAGGGTGTATCTATCGGGCACGAACTTAGCCAATTGGAGTAAATTTAAACTGTGGGATGTGGAAATGGGCAACCGAGGTCTCGGATACCCCATACAACAAGTGTATAATTTTGGTGTACAAGTTGGATTTTAGGAGAACTCGAATCATGAAAAATATAAGAATCTTAATAACTATCCCGTTGTTCTTGGTGTCGTCCTGCAGCTATTTGGACGTAGTGCCGGATAATGTGGCCACAATCGACAACGCATTTACCATGCGGAATACCGCCGAAAAATACCTGTTTACCTGCTATTCTTATCTGCCCAAAACCGGGAATTATATTTACGACCCCGCGGTATTAGGGGCAGATGAAATGTGGTCGCTTAGAACGGAATGGGGAGCACTATCTATCGTGCGTGGTTTTCAAAACGTTGTGAATCCCTTTTTTAACCTGTGGAGCGGCGTTGGTGGTGAACCCTTGCTATTTAAAGGTATTCGGGATTGTAATATATTTATCGATAACATCAATAAAGTTGAGGAACTCGAAGAGCTAGAACGAAGAAGATGGATAGCTGAAGCCAAGTTTTTAAAAGCGTATTATCACTTCTACATGCTTCGGATGTATGGGCCCATCCCATTGATTAAAGAGAACCTATCCATTTCGGCAAGCGTAGAGGAGGTAAAGGTATACCGGGAACCCGTTGAAGATTGTATGACTTATATCCTCCAATTGCTGGACGAAGCAGCTGTGGATTTACCAGATCGCATAGAGGCTGAAGACACGGAGCTTGGTCGGATTACCAAGGTTATTTGCTTGGCGGTAAAGGCCCAGGTGCTCACGTTGAATGCTAGCCCATTGTTTAATGGCAATCCGGATTATGCCTCTTTTACTGACAATCGTGGAGCACAGCTATTTACAACAACCTATGATGCGGAGAAGTGGCTGCTGGCTGCCGAAGCACTTAAAGAAGCAATTGACCTGGCACATGTAGCCGGTAACAAATTATACTATTATCGGGAGAATGACCCAAATGGGGCCATGGTCTCTGAACGCACCAATTTAAAAATGAACATTCGGGGTGCGGTGACGGACAAGTGGAATCCCGAGGTCATTTGGGGAAATTCCAATGATTTGGCAGGAGATAACCAATTACAGGCTCAAGCTCGTTTGGATGGGAATACACCGGGCTATGGTGTTGGTACATCGCTCGGCCCGACGATAAAGATGGCCGAATTTTTTTACTCCAAAAACGGAGTTCCGATCGAGGAGGATAAAAACTGGAATTACAACAATCGTTTTGAACTGCGTACTGCCACCACGGCGGATATCCATTATATCCAGGAGGGGTATGAAACTGTTGAACTGCATTTTGAAAGAGAGCCCAGATTTTACGGAAGTTTGGCGTTCGATGGTGCAATCTGGTATGGACAGGGCCGTAAGTCCGAGACCAACAATTGGTATGTGCAGGCTAAATTCGGACAGTATTCGGGCGGGAAGCCCACAAATGGGTACTCGCCGACAGGTTACTGGGCGAAGAAACTAGTAAATGAGGACAATGTGTACTCTGCTACGAATAGTTATACCATTGTTCCTTATCCGTCGCCGATTATCCGCCTTGCAGACCTGTATTTGATGTATGCTGAGGTCCTCAATGAATATTACGGCCCCACGGACGAAGTATACCACTACCTCGATTTGGTCAGAGCACGGGCCGGTCTAACCGCGGTAAAAGAAGCATGGCAGAAATATTCCATACAGCCGGAAAAACCAAATACGCAGGAGGGTTTGCGGACGATCATCCATCAGGAAAGAGGGATTGAGCTTGCACTTGAGGGCGTACGTCTTTGGGACTTGCGACGCTGGAAAGAGGCCATCAATGAGCTTAACGGTCCCGTTCAGGGATGGAATCTGGTGGAAGAAAGCGCCAACGAATACTATGTGCCTACGCTGTTGCACGCAAGAGAATATCAGCTGAAGGACTATTTTTGGCCCATTAGGGAACTTGATCTCATCACCAACAAAAATCTCGTACAGAATCCGGGCTGGTAAAAAATTAAAGTAAAAAGTTATGAGACATTTGATTAAATATATATACCTCGGCATAGGTTGTCTGATTGTAATGGCCTGTAAAGAGGAGACGCCCGTCGCACTTACTGACGGCGGGAATGCACCGGGCGTGGTGCGTGACGTTGTGGTGAAGAACCGAAACGGCGGTGCAAAATTATCATATCTACTGCCTGTGGATGATGACTTGCTATACGTTAAAGCCGTGTATGAGTACCCAGCGGGTAATGTGAGGGAGGTGAAAGCATCCGCGTATGTGGATAGCTTAGTCATCGAAGGTATAGGGGGTACCGAGGAATTGGAAGTGTCCCTTTATGCAGTAAGTCGCGCTGAGCGGACATCGAATGCCGTAAAAGTGGCTATTCAACCGATGACACCCCCGGTTCAGCTAGTAGGCTCGTCGTTAAATGTTACAGCAGACTTTGGTGGCTTCGTTGTCAGTTTTGGAAATGAAAACGGAGCAGAAATTGTCATTGAGGCGATGAAAAACACGGAGGGAATGTGGGCAAATCTGGATGCCTACTATACCAAAAGTAAGAACGGTATTTTTACCGTGAGGGGGCAGGATGCCGAGCCATCACAATTTGGTTTTTTTGTAAGGGACAAGTGGCGAAACAGGTCAGATACCGTTGTGGTCGATCTCACACCGTTGTACGAAATTCAGTTACCGGCTCCTACACCGGTTACAATTTTGCCAGGCGATTACAATCTTCATTTTTCGAATCTGCATTATGGTTATATGTTTGACGGTATTGTGTCGGATAATAATTATATGGGGACATTAGCCGCAGAAACGGCGATCTTCCCCTTGTCATTCACTTTAGACTTCGGAGCACCGACAAAATTCAGCCGTTTCGTGTATTGGATGCGCCAAGGGGATGGGCATATCTATAACTATTGTTCTCCCGAAGACTGGGAAATTTGGGGAACGAATGAGCTGACCAATGATTGGAATGGCTGGACCAAAATTATGGACTGCACAGCCGTGAAACCTTCGGGCCCGTCAGCAGCATTGACAGCCGAAGATCGGGAACTGGCAGCAAAAGGCCTCGACTTCGCCTTTCCGCCGGGCACAGACACCTATCGATACATCCGCTGGAAAACAAAAACGGTCTTTGGCAGATTGCCGGCTGTACAAATTTCGGAACTGGCATTTTTTGGAGATAATAATGTTGGAGGTCACAATGATTAACAAAAAAACTGCAAATATGCTTGTTGAAGCAAAATGGAGCTTGATTATTTTGATTACGGCGGTATGCGGATTATCAGCCTGTAAAAAAATGGATGATACTTACCGGGACTATGTTGAAGGGGGTGAGATTATCTACGTTAGCAAGGCGGATTCCATCAGGATTCACTCGGGATATCATCGTATGCTGCTAACATGGGTTCGGGGTGCCGATCCCAAAGTTGCCGGAATCCGGGTCATTGATAGTGAGGGGAAGCTGCTGGCCGAACAACGGCTGGAAGGAGGTGTATCGGGTCAGTCGGGAGAGGTTTTATTGGACGATATGTCAGAAGGTGTCTACGCCCTGGATGTTATCACATTTGACAATAAGGGAAACACTTCTGTAAAAGTAACTGTTCCCGGCACGTCATACGGGGAGCGGTATGAGCAATCGTTGCAAACACGGCGGATTGAAAGAGCCGTCTATCAAGGTAATGACGTTCAAATTAATTGGTTCAGGCCAGCAGCGGATGCCATTGCAACGGAGGTAAGCTATGAGGACGCGCAAGGGAATGAAATAATGGTTTTAACGTCAGCGAAAGTAAACCTTACCACCCTTGAAAATTTCAAAAATAAATCGTCTTTGAAATACAGAACGCTATTTAAGCCTGATAGCAATGCCATAGATACGTTCTATACCGATTATGAACAGGTTAGTCCGGTTCATAGGTTAGATAAACTCAATTTTAAACGGTGGAATCCGGAAGATATCGCGTATTCTGAATTTATGGAGGGTAATGGTTTTAATATTGAAAAACTATGGGATGATGTTTATACTGGTCACGGTTATGTAAGTAACGCGGCTGAATTTCCGTCTAGTTTTACGTTTGATTTAGGGGAAATTGCGCAGCTTACCAGTGTCCTTTTAAATCCTGCATGGCAAAATGATGTGTATAGTTGGGGCAGCGTTAAAAAATTACAAATCTGGGGGGCGTCCTCGGTGGATACTGACGCTGATTTCTCTTGGAATTACCTAGGACAATACAATTCACGAAAGCCTTCCGGGCTGCCCGTTGGGCAGGTCACTCCGGAAGATGTGGAGTTTGCTAAAAATGGAGAATATTTTAGTTTAGCGGGGGATGCGCCTCCTGTGCGCTACATTAAAATTGTAGTGGAGGAGACCTGGGGAGGTGCGCCGTCGATGCATATAACAGAGCTAACATTTTGGGGAATAATAAACGACTGATTAATAACTAAATAAAAATGGTAATGAAAGTAGAAAACACAAACACTGACGGAGGGAATGTGAATAAGTCTCGTCGTCAGTTTTTACAGGCGGTAGGAATTGGCGCGGCTGCGATTGGTTTACAGCAAATCAGCTGCGCGGGATCCAAACAAGTAGCTCAGACCCATTCTGGAAGCGGTGTTGTTGACCTAACGTCCATACCCGGATTTGAAAAAACGACCGCCGATCCACGCGCTTCCGATGGGTGGCAATCTATTTCTGACCGTAAAATCAAAGTGGGTTTAGTGGGGCATGGCGTCTGTAAATTTGCGGTGCAATTCGGTTTTCAGGATCATCCGAATGTGGAGGTAGTGGCGGTCAGTGACCTTTTTCCCGACCGATTGGCAGAAATGGCAACTATTGCTCGATGTAACCGAACCTACCCATCGCTAGAAGAAATGCTGAAAAAGGACAAAGACATCGAAGCCGTTTTTCTCGCCACGGACGCGCCCAGCCATGCCCGGCATGCAATTATGGCGTTGGAATACGGCAAGCATGTGGCATGTGCCGTACCGGCTGTATTTGGATCACTGGAAGATGCTGACAAACTATATGAAGCATGGAAAAAGAGTGGAAAAAAGTACATGATGTTTGAGACATCGGCGTATCACGAAGATGTCCATACGATGCGTGAATTGTATAAGCGCGATTACTTCGGAAAGATTATTTATTCCGAGGGCGAATACTATCACTATTTCGGCACACCGCTAGACGGGTACAACAATTGGCGGGATGGCCTGCCTCCTCAATTTTATCCCACCCATTCCAATGGGTATTACATCTGCGTAACCGGGCAGCGGTTTACGGAGGTCTCTTGTTTGGGTATTCCCAGTATTCTGGAGCAATTCCAGGCTAAAAATAATGTGTATAAGAACCCGTTTGGAACGGAAGTGGCTAATTTCCGTACCAGTGAAAATGGAAGTTCCAGGATGGTGGTGAGTTGGGATACGCCAGGTTTTGGCGCTGAAGCAGGGCGGATCAGGGGCGAAAAGGGATCATTTTCCAATAACCAGTTCCAAGGATTGGTCAATGAAGTTCCAGCGATTAAACGCCCACCCCTGCCACCGGGTGTGGACACCGGCGGGCACGGCGGATCTCATGGCCAATTGATGAATGAGTTTGTGACTGCAGTTATCCAAGACCGGACGCCATTGGTTGACCTGCCTATTGCGCTTAACCTCAGCGTATCCGGTGTTGTAGCGCATCAATCTGCCTTGAAAGGCGGGGAATGGATGAAGATACCACAATACCACATCTAGGTGACTAAACTTAATAATATCATATCATATGAGTGATTGGCTAAAATCAAAGGCATTGCTGAAAGCAAATGAGCATTACATCCCCGGTGGCGTGGTCTCGTTGAATCGTAAAACAGAACCAAACATTTGTTTTGCCAAAGGACAGGGTAGCCGTGTCTGGGATATCGAAGGGCAAGCGTATATCGACTACCAAGCGGGTTTTGCCGCTGCTTTTTTGGGGCATAATGATCCGGATGTCAATGCGGCAGTAGCTCAATCCGTAAAGGACGACTTAGTGTTGATGGGTGCCGGTCCAACGAATTTAGAGGGGGAGTTTGCAAAGCTCTTCTGTGATAGTGTGCCGACCGTCGACAAGATCCAAATCACGACGACCGGCTCTGAAGCTACTTACCACGCAATTCGTATTGCACGTGCTGCAACGGGCAGAGACCATGTTATTATCATGCAAGGCGGCTACAATGGCTGGCATAATGACGTTGCCGCAAATGTGATCAGTGATTTGAGCGACGTTGGCCCGCGGCTATCGCCGGGTGAGTATACGTTTGACTCGCTTTCGGCGGGGATTCCCGAGGGACATCGTTCGCTCGTTCACGTCGTCAATTACAACGACTTGAGCTCAGTGGCATATATTGCAAAACGATTTCCTGTAGCATGCATTGTTTTGGAGCCCATTTTGCAGAATGTCGGCATCGTAAAACCGAAACTGGGATACCTCGAAGGGTTGCGGAAGTTGGCTGATGATCATGGCTTTTTGCTGATATTCGATGAGGTGAAAACGGGCTTCCGGCATGCGTTAGGTGGGTATCAAAGCCTATGCGGCGTAACCCCCGATCTGAGTGCTTTTGGAAAGGCTGTTGCTAACGGATATCCGATGGGAGTCATTGGAGGAAAGGAGGAGTACATGGACTATTTCATACACCCAGCAAAAGAAAAAAGGGTGTTGATAGCCGGAACGTTTAATGCACATCCCCTAACGACCATTGCAGCTATCGCAACGTTGCGTAAACTTTCTTCCGCTGAGTTTGGTGTGTACGAACATGTGAATCAACTCGGCGATTTGCTTGAAGCGGGATTGAACGATATTTTGTCGGAATACGATAAGCCCTTCTATGTGGCGCGACAAGGCTCTGCTTTCTGTGTTTATTTTATGGATCATGCACCGGAGGATTACCACGATGTGGCAATGAATCATGATTTCGCCTTTGACAAATCATATCGTATTAAGCTTATCGAAGAAGGGGTGTTTAATTTTCCACTTCCGATCAAACAAGGTAGTATTTCCTTTGCGCACACCGTTTCGGATATTGAAGAAACGTTGGAAAAGACCAGAAAGGTGATTCGGGAATTAATGACAGCAAAGGCAAAGGCGATCAGTTAGGCAAAAGCAACAGATGAAACCTGCGGAGCCATTGGCACCTGCAGCTTCATCACCATTAAAAAACAAGTAGTGCCGATGAAAATTACTGCGATAGAAACTTACGTTTGCAACGCGCGGATGCGCAATTGGATTTTTGTAAAGGTCGTTACGGATCAGCCGGGTCTGTGGGGATGGGGCGAAGCGACGCTGGAATGGCATACTCGTGCTGTGGTGGGGGCGATAGAAGACATCGCGCAGCTTCTGATCGGCGAAGATCCCCGCCGCATCGAACACCTGTGGCAGATGATGTATCGCCAGCATTTCTGGCACGGAAACGGAATTGTTCGCGGTACGGCCATCAGCGGTATTGACATTGCATTATGGGATATTTTGGGCAAAGTACATGGGGTACCCTGCCACGAGTTGTGGGGTGGACGGGTACGAGACCATATCCGCCTATACTGTCATCTGGGAGGTGGTAAAATGGAGGATTTCTATGAAACTCGACCCGATGATGCAAAGCGGTTCGGCGATTTGGCGCAAAAGGCCGTGGAAGACGGGTTTACGGCTTTCAAATCCATGGCGGTACCCGAAACGATGCCTTTAGCAGGTTTACAGCCAGTGCATTGGGCGGAAGCGAATGTGCGCGCCATGCGTGAAGCGGTAGGACCTCATATCGATATCATGGTTGATTGCCATGCACGGCCGAGTCCGCGGATGGGGATGCAATTTGCAAAAGCATTGGAACCCTATGGGCTGTATTTTTTTGAAGAGCCGTGCTGGCCAGAGACGATTGAAGACATCGCCTTGATCCAGCGTGCAGTGTCCACGCCGATTGCCAGCGGCGAACGCCTGGTTACCATCCATGCTTTTAGGGAACTGTTCGAAAAGCGAGCAGTAAGTGTAATCCAGCCAGACATCACGCATTGCGGAGGCTTGAGTGAAGTCCGGCGGATTGCCGCGATGGCTGAGGCTTATCGGATTTCGGTAGCTCCACACAATCCACAGGGGCCGGTCAGTACGGCGGCATCAATCGAATTCGGTTTCGCGACGCCTGCTTATATCATATGCGAGAGCGTACATAATGATGTGCCGTGGCGGCAGGACGTAGTGAGTGAGGGTTTTGTGGTGGAAGCCAAAGGGCAGATTGTCAGACCAAATAGACGGCCAGGGCTAGGCATTGAAATCAATGAAGAAGAAGTGAAAAAGCATCCTTTCGAACAAGAAGTATTACAGCGGACGTTCTATCGTGATGGCAGTGTGGGCGATTGGTAGAACTACTAAACATTAAACTGAATGGAAAGAATATTTGAAGGTCAAACGGCTATCATAAGTGGTGGTATGGGAGATATTGGGTTTGCTACCGCACGGGAGCTGGCAAAGCTGGGGGCCAACGTTGCATTATGCGGTACGCGTACGCCGGATACCTTTGGTGATCAAATTGCATTGCTTGAGACCTGCCGTGTGCAGGTCGATTATCAACGAGTAGATGTTGCCGATGCGGTTGCCGTGCAGCGTTGGATTGAAACGGTGAATGAGTCATTGGGAATTGCAACGTTAATTATCGCCAACGCAGCTGTGACTCGATTTGCGGGAATACATGAAATAACCGCTGATGAATGGCTGGCGGATATGAATATCAATTTGAATGGCGCATTTTACATGACACAATCCGCAACAGCCTGTCTTTTGAAGGAGAAACTGCCCGGGCGTGTCGTGTTTGTGGGAAGTTGGGCTGCTACACATGTGCATGCGCATATGCCGGCATACTCGGTTTCTAAAGCCGGGATGTCAATGCTTTGCAAATGCATGGCGTTGGAGCTCGCTCCCCACCGCATTTTAGTGAACGAGATTGCTCCGGGCTACGTGAATGCGGGCCTAAGCGGGCGATATCTGGAAAATAACCCCGATAAAGTCGACGAAATTACACAGCGGGTTCCCATCAAACAATTAATGACTGCCGAGGAAGTAGCAAAGCAAATTGTCTTTTTATGCCATCCGGAGAATCGACAAATGACCGGTAGTACGTTGTTAATGGATGGTGGTTTGTCATTGAAGTAAATTGATACATGAACATTTTACAGAACCAAGAAATAAATAACACGGCGTTTTCTGGACTAATAGGAGTGGCACGCAGAGAAATCAATCCACCACTTGGGATCTATGCCCGAAATTGGGGCGCGGGCCGAACCGACAATGCAGTAGGTTTCCATCGGCCGCTCACCCTAACGTGCCTGACTTTTCAATCTCAAAACGCGGAGCAACCCCTAGTATTGATAGGTGCCGATTTAGGATGGTGGAGCAACGCATTGGATGAATTAAAATTTAGGCGTGGTATCCTAGATACGTTGAATCTAGAAGAATCACGTTTGATGGTTTGCCTTTCTCATACGCATGCCGGGCCATGCCTATCGACCGCCGCGGCATCCAAACCAGGGGGGCAATGGATTGAGCCCTACTTGCTTCAATTAAAGGAAAAGTCCGTTGACGCCATCCGGGAGGCACTTCAACATGCAACCTTGTCGACCTTGGAATGGCGATATGGTACATGTGACCTAGCCACCAATCGGGATTTGCAAATGGAGGCAGAGAAGCGGGTTGTGGTTGGTTTCAATCCGCAAGGCGAAGCGGACCATACCCTCCTCATAGGTCGGGTTACGGATGTCGAGGGAAATATTACCGCAACGATCGTAAATTATGCATGCCATCCCACAACGTTGGCGTGGGACAATGAACTTCTTTCGCCCGACTATATTGGGGCGATGCGCGAATTGGTGGAAAATCAGGCGGGGGGACGTGTGCTTTTTCTGCAAGGTGCATCCGGTGAACTGGCACCGGCGGAGCAATATGTAGGCGACGTCGAAGTTGCCGATGCCCACGGACGAAGGTTGGGGTATGCCGTCCTCGCTACGCTGGAAGCGATGAGCGGGCAAAATGAGGTGCTCGATTATAGCCACACACGTGAATCGGGGGCTCCGCTGGCCGTGTGGAACAAGCGAAGGATAGTGCCTTCATCGCAGACTGCGGCGAAGCTTGTGATGGTGCCTTTTCAATTAAAGGATTTAGCCTCTCTTGCCGATATCGAAGCGCAGTGGTTAGCATGTGATGACCCGGTAGTAAAGGAACGGCTATGGCGAAAACGATGGATCCGGATGGCAGTAGGAGACGGCGACATTGCTCCGATGCCACTATGGATATGGCAAATCGGAAATGCTTGTTTAGTCGGGCAGCCCAACGAAGCCTATTCCCGTTACCAACAACGGATACGTGCAGCATGTGCACCGATTCCGGTAGCGGCCATTAACATTGTCAACGGGTACGCAGGTTACCTTCCCCCTGTAGAACTGTATGGGAAAGACATGTACGCCGTATGGCAAACCCCGTTCGCAGCGGGTGCTTTGGAAGATCTGGAAATAAAGACGATCGAAACATTAAACCAACTTTTTAAATAAGAAATTTGTATGGTTTCCAATTTTACGACGCTTGATGTATTGATATTTGCGGTTTATCTGCTTGGAATTGTCGGTCTCGGCGTATTCGCTTCCCGCAAAGGCAACGATACCAATCGGGATTATTTTTTGGCAGGGGATAAACTTCCGTGGTGGATGGTGGGTGGCAGCATAATTGCCGCAAATATCAGTAGCCACCAACTTGTCGGTGTAATGGGTGTGGCATATGACCGGGGTTTTGTCGCGATGGTTGTGGAATGGGGGGCCATCCTTGTTGGGTTTAATGCGCTGTTGTGGATTTTCCTCCCTTTTTATTTGCGCAATGGGTTCTACACCATGCCCCAATTTCTACAACGTCGGTTTGGTGCAACGTCGAAGACAATTTACGCACTACTCGTGCTGCTGACCTATATTTTTGTAGAAATCAGCGCCGTGTTGTATTTGGGGGCGCTTTCGCTCCATGCATTGCTGGGTATTCCGATGACAACGAGTGTCATCGCGCTTGCGTTGGCGACCGGGATCTATACCGTTTTAGGGGGGCTTAGAGCTGTTATTTGGACGGAAATGGTGCAGCTTGGGGTGTTGATTCTCGGTATGATTGCGCTTTCTTTTACAACCATTGATGCGGCTGGTGGGTTTTCGGCGGTGCTCGAAACCACGAAGGATTGGAAGTTGATGATGCCAGCCGACGACCCGGATTTTCCTTGGACAATGTATTTGGGTGGAATGTTATGTATTAGTGTGTTCTATAACGCGACTAATCAGTTCATTGTGCAACGCACACTCGCCGCTAAAAATGAGTGGCATGCTCGGATGGGTGTGATTTTCGGCGATTACCTCAAATTTTTATTGCCGTTTTTAATTATTTTTCCGGCCCTGGTAGCCCCGAAGTTATTTCCCGATCTGGAAAAGCCAGATTTGCTTTTCGCGATGTTGGTCGAGCATTTGTTGCCAACAGGGCTCGTAGGCCTTGTTATGGCGGGGTTGATAGCGGCTGTCATGTCACACCTCTCCGGGGCCATAAACTCATGTACGACTATCTTGACAATGGACGTTTATTTGCCTTACATCCGTCCGAAAGCAACTGAAAAGGATTCCGTTCGATTTGGAAGGTTGTCTGGGATGGTGGTGATCGTATTGGGAATCGTATGCACCGGCTTATTGGCACTATATTCGGAGAAGCCGATATTTATTTATCTGATGAATGCCTACGGCTATTTCACGCCAGGCATTGCTACGATGTTTTTATTGGGGATTTTGTGGAAACGGACAACTCATTCCGGTGCGATTGCAGCGGGGTTGCTAACCGTCCCGCTTTCGCTTGCACTCGAATTTTTCTTTCCCGAAATGTCGTTTTTCAATCGTACTGGCATCGTATTTTGGAGTTGTATGGTCGGTTGTGCACTGATCAGTTTGGTGACGAAACCAAAAACTGAGACGGAATTGGCAGGCCTTATTTGGAACAGAAGCAGCTTATCCCTGCGTCCGGAAGAACGGGCTCAACAACGGGGCTTACGGAATCCGTTTATCTGGTGGGCATTGATTATGGCGGTTGTGTTGTTCTTTTATATCAAATTTGCTTAATATCAGAAAATATGCGTGTTAATGGTCAAGTGCGGATCGGGGTAGTGGGAGCGGGATTTGGCTCCAGCTTCTATTTTCACCTGCACCCGCATAGTAGGGTCGAGGCCGTGGCGGCGAGTTTGCCTGAAGAGCGTGCGAGGTTGCAATCTACTTATCAGTGCGTAAAGGCCTATCATACGTTAACGGAACTATTGAAAGACCCGCAAGTGGATGCCGTTGCACTTTTTACACCAGCACCGCTGCATGCCCAGCATTCCATAGAAGTGCTTGATGCTGGAAAACACGTATTGTGTGCCGTGCCTGTAGGATTGAGTATCGAGGAATGCGCGATGGTAAAAGAGGCTGTCCAGCGGACTGGGCTGACCTACATGATGGCGGAGACCAGTGTGTACAGGCAGGATACGATTTCGGCGAAGCGGTTTTACCGCGAAGGTCGATTCGGCAAACTGATCGCAGCGGAAGCAGTATATCATCATCCCGGATTGGAGGAGTATTTTTTTGATGCAACCGGCAAACCCACGTGGCGACATGGGTTGCCGCCAATGTTGTATGCTACACATTGCACGTCGTTCCTGACCGGCGTCACCGGGGAGCGATTGGCCTCGGTTAGCTGTGTGGGTTGGGGTGACGATAGCAAGCTGCTGAAAGGGAACCCGTATAGCAATCCTTTTTGGAACCAAACGGCCTTATTCAATGGTGAGCATGGAACCGCATTCAAGGTAAACATCAGTTGGCGGGGTGCGCTCTTGCCGACAGAACGCTGCGAGTGGCATGGGGAGAAAATGAGTTTTTACAGCAGAGATCCGAGGGGGATGGATGCCATCTTAGTAAAGAAGACGGAAGTGCTCGGTGCAGACGATGCAGGGTTTCTTACGCATGAACCTTTGGCAGAGCCTTATAGCCAACCGTTATGGTGGCAAACGGAGCTCTTGCCGGAACCCCTCCGGGTGGACAGTGGACACTATGGATCGCACACGTTCATTACACATGAGTTTATAGATGCACTCATTTCTGGTCGAAAACCCGAAGTAGGCATCGAAGATGCTATTGCTTACACCGTGCCCGGGATCATTGCGCATGAATCTGCGTTGCGGAACGGTGAACGGCTAGTGATCCCGACTTTCAGAAGTTTATAACAGTACACCATGATGAATGGAACTAGCAATTGGCAAGTCGTACTCACCGAATTCTGTACATTGGGAGAGAGCCCGGTTTGGGACGATAGGCTGCAGCGCATATTGTGGGTAGACATCATTGAAGGCCATGTCCATGAATGGTACACGGCAGCCCGTCGACATGTAATGACACACTTTCCAGTCAAAATCGGCGCTATCGCGTTGATCGATGACGGGGCTGTTATTGCGGCATCTGATGAGGGATTTGTTTTTTTGGACTTAAGGAACCGTGGCGTAAAACGGATTACAGATCCTGAATCACGGCTTGCCGACAACCGATTCAATGACGGAAAATGCGATGCTGTAGGGAGATTTTGGGCAGGGACGATGGATGAAGTGACCGGAAAGAAGGGTGCGGGATCGCTGTATAGCCTAGATAAAGACGGCCGTGCTACGAGACGGGTTAACAACGTTACCTGTTCGAACGGCCTGGCATGGAGTTTAGATCATCAAACCTTATTTTACATCGATACCGGTACACATCAAGTGCAGGCATTTGATTTTGAGTTGGAAACGGGGCGAATTGCCAACCCACGTGCAGTAATCGATATTCCCGAATCTGAAGGATGGCCGGACGGGATGACCATTGATGCGGCCGGAATGCTTTGGATTGCCTTTTGGGGGGGATGGAAAGTAGCACGCTGGAACCCGTATACGGGTGAAAAGTTGAGTGAAATCAAGCTTCCCGTTGCTCAAATTACTTCTTGTACGTTTGGAGGGAAGAATTTAAAAGACCTTTATATTACCTCAGCCAACATCGGTTTGACAGATGCCGAACGGTCTGCTCAACGCCTTGCCGGGTCGCTATTCGTTGTTGACAACCTAGACGTAGGCGGCATCGGACCCTCACGCTATGTGCAACGTGAATCGCCTAGCGATTTTGCGACTCACACCATTCACGGGCATTGACAAACGCTTCCAACCAGGGCGACACTTCGTCCCGGCGGCCGGCCGGATAATGGGCCCAGTTCCACTGGAAGGTGGAACGCTCGATATGCGGCATGGTCACCAGGTGCCGACCGCTGTCATCGCAGAGGATGGCCGTGGCAAACGATGATCCATTGGGATGGTGTGGGTACGCTTCATAGGCGTACTTGGCCACGATATGATAGCGGTCTTCGGCATACGGCAGGTTAAACTTTCCTTCGCCATGCGAAATCCAAACGCCCAATGTGCTGCCGGCCAGGGAAGACAACATGACCGAATGGTTTTTCTGAAGGGTGACCGAAACGAAATTGGACTCGTGCTTCTGCGAGTCGTTATGCAGCAGCTTTCCGTGGATTTCGTGGTCGGGATTGATGAGATCCAATTCCATAAAAAGCTGGCAGCCGTTGCAGATGCCGATGGATAGGGTGTCCGGCCGTGCAAAGAAATTGTCGAGCGCAGCTTTGGCTTTTTCGTTGTAGAGGAATGCACCCGCCCACCCCTTTGCTGAACCGAGTACGTCCGAATTGGAAAAGCCGCCAACGGCGCCGATAAATTGGATGTCTTCCAGCGTTTCCCGACCGGAAATGAGATCGGTCATGTGCACGTCCTTCACATCGAAACCGGCGAGGTACATGGCGTTGGCCATTTCGCGTTCGGAATTGGAACCCTTCTCGCGGAGGATCGCTGCCTTGGGGCGCGGTTTGCCGCTCGTGATCACCGGCTTCCGGCCGGTGAAGTGCTCGGGGAATCGGTAGGAAAGGGGTTGAACCTTATAGTTGGCAAAACGTACGTCGGCCAGACCATTTTTGGTCTGCTTGCGGTCGAGCAGGAAGGAGGTCTTGTACCACGTGTCGCGAAGCTCGCTGACGTGGAATGCAAACCGATCGCCATGATTGGTGAAAATAACCTCGTCGCCCGTCTTAACGGTGCCGATTTTGACTGCATCCACGCCGGCGTTGGCCAGGGATTGCTCGAAGGCCTGATCGTCTGCGGCCTGCAGCACCACCGCGATATTTTCGTTGAAGAGCGCCTTTGCCGAGTCCACTTCTCCGAGGCCGGTGAGGTCGTAGTGAGCCGCTAGATCTACATCAGCAAAGCACAGCTCCAGCAGCGTGGTTACCAAACCACCAGAACCAATGTCGTGCCCCGCAGCTACGAGGCCCTGGCCAATAAGCGCCTGGATGGCATTGAATGCCGCTTTGAAGGATGCTGCATCCCGTATGGTGGGTGCTTCGGCACCGATGCTGTTGCGTAGTTGTGCGAATGAAGATCCCCCCAGTTTGAAGGTGTCTTTGGATAGGTTGATATAGTATATGGAACCTGCCTGCTTGTTCAGTACCGGTTCTACCACGCCATTGATGTCCGTGCAATTACCGGCCGCGGAGATGATGACCGTGCCGGGGGCGATGACATCACCGTCGGGGTATTTTTGTTTCATGGATAGCGAATCCTTGCCTGTGGGGATATTGATGCCCAACGCAATGGCAAAGTCGGAGCAGCCTTTGACGGCGTCATACAGCCGGGCATCCTCGCCTTCGTTGTTGCAGGCCCACATCCAGTTGGCCGATAAGGATACGCCCGCCAGCCCATTTTTGATGGGGGCGAACACGAGGTTGGATAGTGCCTCCCCGATGGCGTTGCGGGACCCGGCTACGGGATCGATCAACGCGGTAAGCGGTGAATGACCCACCGAGGTGGCCACGCCTTCAGCCGAGCGGTAATCAAGGGCCATGACGCCCACGTTGTTGAGTGGAAGCTGCAGCGGCCCGGCACATTGCTGTTTGGCCACGCGGCCGCCCACACAGCGGTCTACCTTGTTGGTGAGCCAGTCCTTGCACGCTACGGCTTCCAATTGCAGTAATTGGGTAAGGTAGGTGGGGATAGCGGCGGTATCATAGCTGGTGGCTGTATACGTACGGGCGATGCGCCGGTCGTTCATCACGGTTTTCGGTGAGGAGCCAAAGAAGTCGGACAGCGCGTAATCAAGCGGTTTTTCGTGGGTAGCCGTTGATTGGAAGATGAAGCGTTGGTCGTCGGTTACCTCACCTACGGTATACATCGGCGCGCGCTCCCGATCGGCTACGGTACGTAGCTGCGCGAGGTCGCCCTGCCCGATGATGAGACCCAGGCGCTCCTGCGATTCATTGCCGATGATTTCCTTTGCCGAGAGGGTCGGGTCGCCCACGGGAAGCTTATCGAGATCGATGTGACCGCCGGTTGCCTCTACCAACTCCGAGAGGCAGTTGAGGTGACCGCCTGCGCCATGATCATGGATGGAGACGATTGGATTGTGGTCCGATTCGACAAATGCCCGGACGGCATTGGCAGCACGTTTTTGCATTTCGGGGTTGGAACGCTGGATGGCATTCAGCTCGATACCGGAGCCATAAGCGCCCGTTTCAGCGGAAGAAACCGCTGCGCCGCCCATACCGATGCGGTAATTTTCGCCGCCGAGCACAACGAGCTGATCGCCCGCTGTGGGGGTGTGTTTCTTGGCTTGGTCGGATTTGCCGTAGCCTACACCGCCAGCTAGCATAATAACCTTGTCGTAACCCAGCTTGCGGCCGGCTTCCTCGTGCTCAAAGGTGAGGACGGACCCGGCGATGAGTGGTTGGCCGAACTTGTTGCCGAAATCTGATGCCCCATTGGATGCCTTGATGAGGATATCCACGGGAGTTTGGTAAAGCCAGTTGCGGGCATCCATCGCATGCTCCCAGGGGCGGTCTGCCAGCAGGCGGGAATAGGCGGTCATGTAGATGGCCGTGCCGGCTAGCGGCAACGAGCCCTGGCCGCCAGCGAGGCGGTCGCGGATTTCACCGCCCGAACCGGTGGCAGCGCCCGCGAAGGGTTCCACCGTGGTTGGGAAATTGTGGGTTTCGGCCTTCAGTGAGATGACCGAGTCGAAATCTTTCTCCGTGTAAAAATCGGGCTTGTCAGCCGACTTCGGTGCAAACTGTGTAACGCGTGGCCCCTTGATGAACGCGACGTTGTCGCTATAGGCGGAGACAATTTCATTGGGATGGGTTTCCGAAGTCTTGCGGATCAGCTTGAACAGCGAGGTGGGCTGCGCTTCGCCATCGATGACGAACGTGCCGTTGAAGATTTTATGGCGGCAATGTTCGGAGTTGGCTTGCGAGAAGGCAAATACTTCCGAATCCGTTAATTTACGGCCGATCCTTACGGAAAGGTGATGAAGGTATTCCACTTCCTCAGGGCTAAGGGCCAACCCTTCTTGTTTATTGTAGGCATCGATATCAGCTACCTCCTTGATGGGTTCGGGTTTGATGCCAATGGTATACAGGTTTTGGGTGAGACCCACGAATTTCTGCGAAACCATTTGGTCGAAATCGACAAAATCGGCAGCTACCGGCGTATACTCCTCAATACGGATAATGCCAGGAATATCCATGTTTTGGGTAATCTCCACGGCATTGGTACTCCAGGGAGAGACCATGGCAGCCCGCGGGCCAACATAATGACCGGCCACGGTTTCCTCGTTGAGTTTCGTGGCATTTCCGAAAAGCCAGTTGAGTTTTGAAATGTCTTCAGCGGCGAGCGCTGATTCGGTTTGGACACCGTAAACGGTGTTTTTTGGGTTCACAAAGAAATGAATCATCAGTGTTATCCTCGAAGCGTAGAAATCTTTGTGCAAAGATACGACTAATTTTAGCGAAATTCGCGATGATTTAGGGTTTTACTTTTTAATACATTTAACTTGTATATACAAGATTAAGTTTTCATATTTGGCATATTATAAACCAACACGAATGGGAAATACAACACCTCCAGCAACTCAATCAAATTACAGCGTTTCTTTGGCTACACTGACCACATTGTTTTTCATGTGGGGATTTATTACCTGCATGAACGATATCCTGATTCCGCATCTCAAGGAGCTGTTTCAGCTCAATTACTTTCAGGCGATGCTGGTGCAATTTGCATTTTTCGGTGCTTATTTCATTGGGTCCGTCATTTATTTTGCGGTTTCTTATGTGTATGGCGACCCCATTAATAAAATCGGCTACAAAGGTGGGATCATCATCGGTTTGTTGATTTCCGCATTGGGATGTGTACTGTTCTATCCCGCGGAAATCATGGCGGTATATCCGATGTTTTTGATGGCACTTTTTACGCTTGGCTTGGGCTTTACCTTATTGCAAATCTCTGCGAATCCCTATGTGGCCATCCTCGGTCGGCCTGAAGGGGCTTCAAGCAGGCTCAATCTCGCGCAGGCTTTTAATTCGTTGGGCACGACCATTGCTCCTGTATTGGGCGGGTACCTGATTTTCGAGTTTTTTGCCGAAGGCGGTAAGATTACGCCGGAGGCCACCAAGATACCGTATCTGATATTCGGCTTGCTTTTCATCTTGCTGGCCGTATTTGTAAAGGCCATCAAGCTGCCTCGGTTTAAGGCGGAAGAGGTGACCGGAGGCAAACTCGGTGCATTGGCTTTTCCGCAACTGCGCGGAGGTGTAATGGCTATCTTTTTTTATGTGGGTGCTGAAGTGGCTATCGGTAGCCTGATCATCAGTTTTATCAGCCAACCCGACATCATGGGGCTCGACGAGCAAGCCGGCAAAAATTACCTCGCCGTGTATTGGGGCGGAGCGATGATCGGCCGTTTCCTGGGGTCGATTTCATTGAACGATAAATTGGATGGGATGAAGAAGGCGCTTTATATGGTGCTGACTGCCGCTGCGGTGTTCCTGGTCATCTACAGCATCGTTGATCTAACGTTCGGGCAGATTTCCACATTCATCGTGTTTATTGTGCTCAACTTTGCCGCTTTTGCCATCGGCCGGTCTGTGGCAGCGCGGGCGTTGATGATTTTCGCGGTGGCGAACATCGCCTTGATACTGGCTACGGTATTGGGCACGGGTAGCTGGGCGATGTGGACCTTATTGGCCGTTGGATTGTTCAATTCCATTATGTGGTCAAACATTTTTACGCTGGCAATTACCGGCCTGGGTGCACATACCAGCCAGGGGGCTTCCCTGCTGGTGATGGGAATCCTTGGGGGTGCACTCATCCCCTTGTTGCAGGGATGGATGGCGGATTCAATAGGACTTAAACCTTCCTTCATCATACCTGCCGTATGTTATGCCTATATTGCGGGCTATGGGTTGTTTTGCGGGCGGAGGTTGGGCAAGGTCACGCGGTCCGAGCCGGTAGCCGATGGCCACTAACAGTTGGATTGGCTTACGGAACATGGTCAGACTTTCATTAATTATCGGGCTACTGGGTTGCTGTTTTCCTGTAAGGGCCCAGCTTCAGTATCAACATGTCGAATCACTCCCTTTGTTTGGGAAAATATCCGGGCAAACGGAAACGCGCTATGAGCGATTGCCCGCCACACTAAAGGATCATTCGCGGGAGGCGGTTTGGGATCTCGGGAAAAATACAGCGGGCTTGTACCTGCGGTTCAAATCAAACACGACGTCTGTTGGGTTGAAATGGACGCTGTATCAAAACCGGATGATGAATCACATGACGGAAACCGGAGCTAAGGGATTCGATTTATATGGTCTGAAGGATAATCAGTGGGTGTTTGTCAATTCGGCCCGACCGCAGGTGAATAGCCTAACCAATGAGGCTGTTATTGTTGCCAATATGGACACCACCCTCAAGGAGTTTATGTTATATTTTCCGTTATACGATGGCGTCGTGGATCTGCAGATCGGAATTGATTCGTTGGCGTTGCTCAGCCCACCCTCGCTTGATCTGCCGGTTTCTACGAAGCCTGTGGTCTGCTACGGCACGAGTATCCAACAGGGCGGTTGCGCATCCCGGCCGGGGATGGCGCACGTGAGTATATTGAGCCGCTGGTTTAATCGCGAATTTGTGAACCTCGGATTTAGCGGCAATGCGCGACTTGATTATGATATTGCGGAACTCATCGGTTCCCGCGAAGCCTCGTTGATCATCCTCGATTTTATGCCGAATGTAGATGTGGGGCTGATCGAGGAAAAACTGGAAGAATTTTACCGGATAGTCCGTCAAAAAGCACCCCATACCACGATCCTTTTCGTTGAAAACCCGCGCTATCCGCAAGCGGAATTTGATAATCAAACCAAGAAGACGGTAGCCGACAAAAATGCAGCGTTGCACGCGGTGTTCCATCGGCTGGTGGCTAAGGGCGAACAGCATATCCACATCGTGCCTGCATCGGGTATGATCGGCACAGATCATGAGGCGACGGTAGACGGCGTCCATTTCACCGATTTGGGATTTATGCGGTATGCAAAGCATCTATACCCCTACATTGAGCAATACCTGAACTGACCGTGGGTGCCGAGCACTAAAAGTAATCCTGAATGAAATATTCTTCCGTGTTGCAATAAAGGAAGGAGTAGATGGTAAGGTGGGGCCGGTTTGTCTGCATGCTGCGTTTCATGTGAAGTATGGGCTTGCCCGTTTTTACAGCGAGTAATTCAGCCAGATTTTTGTCGGCGGAAACTGCCCATATCTTTTGCTCCCCTTCTTTGATCTCCACCTTATGGTATTTATTCAGCGTTTCAAATAACGAATGCTTCTCCAGGTTGTGCATCGTGAACCGAGGTAAGTCAATGTCGGTAATGTACGTTTCTTCATACAGTGTGGGCAGCCCATTGACATGCCTCAGACGCGCGAGATACAGGCATCCGGCTTCAGACTGGATGGCGGACAACTCATATGGAAAATCGGCTGGCCACGTGGTTTTTTGTGTTTTGGCCAAGATCTGCGTGCGGAGATTTTTTTTGCCGACACCTGCCGTTGATCCTTTGATGGATAGGATACCCAATCCGCTTTTGGGTTCGGAGACTATACTTCCTTTGCCATGATGCCGTACGATATAACCCAGCCTGATCAACTCGCTAAGCGCTTGCCGGACCGTTGGACGGGTGGTATTATAGGTTTTGCACAACTCGTTTTCAGAGGGTAATAGATCACCTTTCTTATAATGTCCATCATCAATCTGCTTTTTTAAATCGCTGATTAAGGTTTTGTAAATGGGAGTGTTCGCTTCTTTAACCATATGTGTCGTTTAAGTGGGACAAATTGGATGACCCGTTTTGCTTTGATGCAATATTAATACTTGTATATACAAATATGAAATTTTTTTTGTATTTTTTTCTATTGTTAGTTTTAACTCAAGTGCCTTTTTTGCAATATGTTAGTTTGAATTTTGAATAACTGGCAATTGGTTGTGAACGGTGTTTGTTTAATTTTTTCTTGTATATACAAGTTTGCTTTGTATATTTGTTTTTGAGTTGTGAGTAACCAGTTTTTTTAGAACCTGTAAATACAAGAATGCAAAGGTATATAATAATTAGCGTATTTGTCGGATTGCTTTTCGTGAGAGGCAATGGCCAGGAAAATCGAAAATCGATTTTGGATTATGTGGATCCGACGATTGGGGGGGTTGGGTTGATTTTGGAGCCTACGCGGCCGCTGGTGCATCTGCCCAATAGTATGTTGCGTGTCCATCCGTCGAAGAAAGACGAATTGGATGATCGGATAGCGGGATTCCCGTTGACGGTCGTTTCACACCGGATAGGTTCGGCCTTTTCCTTTTCGCCGGTATTTGCTGAAGGCGATCCGTGGCAGGCAGCGATTGATATACACGCGCAGGAAGCACATCCCTACTGCTACGAAGTGGTAGACGCGACGAACTATGACCGAGTTGCCGTGACTCCCGCGGCCAAAAGTGGTGTTTTTCGGATTACCAATGCAGACCAGTCAACCACACACCGACTCCGGTTTTCGGTCATAAACGCCACGGGCTTCATCAAGCCGGAGGGCGAAAGTGCGTTTGCTGGAGAGGAGGATTATAATGGAATGAAGGTTTTCTTTTATGCCACGGTTAATGGAAAGATCCAAGGTACCGATGAACAAGGCGCTGAACAAAAAAAGAACCTTTTGGCAACCGTCAAGTCGGCAAACGGGGTGCTGGAAATGCAGTACGGCATCTCTTTTATCAGTATAGCCCAAGCAAAGGCGAATCTCGAAATAGAAATTGCGGACAAGGGCTTTGAAGCGATCAGGTCGGAAGCCATCGACGTTTGGCGCGATGCGCTATCGAAGATCAATGTCGTGGGGAGCGATACGCATAAGCGTGTTTTTTATACGGCATTATACCGCACTTATGAGCGCATGGTTGACATCAATGAACATGGTCAATATTTCAGTGGTTTTGATCAACGCGTACATACTTCCGACGAGCCGTTTTTTATGGATAATTGGGTATGGGATTCCTATATCGCTCACCATCCATTGAACATGATCTTAGATCCTGAAAAGGATCAAGCGATGATCAGATCGTATATCGAAATGTATAAACAATCCGGATGGATGCCTTCGTTTGCCGTCGTATTCGGTGATTGGCCGGCAATGGTGGGTAATCACGCCTCGGCGTGGATGGCCGACGCATGGGCGAAAGGCTTGCGTGATTTCGACGTAGAGACGGCTTATGAGGGCCTACGCAAGAACTCATTGGAGGCTACCCTGATTCCGTGGCGGAATGGCCCTCCCAGCGAACTGGATGATTTTTTCAACGAGCACGGCTATATGCCCGGGTTGGCTCCCGGTGAGCCCGAAACCGTTGGCCGTGTCGATCCGAACTGGGAAAAACGGCAGGCGGTGTCCGTAACGTTGGAGAACAGTTTCAGCGACTGGTGTATCGCCCAATTGGCAGAACCTGCAGGCCAAAGCGGGGAGGAGCCCCTGTTTTTAAAACGCGCCCAGTTTTACCGTAACGTATTCCGGGAGGATAGGGGGATGGTATGGCCCAAAAATGCAGCTGGAGAATGGGTAGAACCTTATGACCCGAGCCTATCGGGCAGGGAGTACTTCACCGAAGTGAATGCCTATACCTACAACTGGCATGTGAAGCACGATTTGGATGGGTTGTTTGGCCTGATGGGTGGAAAACAAGCCGCCGAAGCTAAGCTGGATCAATTATTCCGTCAAGACTTGGGGTTGTCCAAATGGAAATTCTGGGCGATTCAGCCCGATGCGTCGGGATTGGTGGGACAGTTTGTGATGGGAAATGAACCAAGCTTGCATATTCCATACCTGTATAACTACCTCGGTTCACCCTGGAAAACCCAAAAGCGTATCCGGATGCTCATCGATACCTGGTTTACCGACAATGTATTCGGTATGCCCGGCGATGAAGACGGTGGAGCGATGTCTGCATGGGTGGTGTTCTCCATGATGGGCTTCTTTCAGGTAACACCGGGCGTACCGACCTATACCATCGGTAGCCCTTCGTTTGAAGAGGTAGCCATCCAACTGCCAAATGGCAACGAGTTTAAGGTCATTGCGCGGGGCAATTCGACAGCAAATATATATGTGCAAGAAGCCAGGCTCAACGGCACCCCATTGGATGGGTTGTTTTTTACGCACGAGCAGTTGCTGACGGGTGGCGTGTTGGAGCTGCAGATGGGAGATAAACCCAATAAATAGACGATGGGGAATAGGTTGTTATTGATTACGATACTCTTGGGATCGATGCTTTCAAGATGTGGCTCCGTTGAGGAGCGGAAAGGCGGGTTGGAAGATTATGTGGATCCGACGATTGGCGGGGTTGGGTTGATCCTGGAACCGACACGCCCGCTTGTGCACCTGCCCAATAGCATGGTCCGCGTACATCCAATAAAGAAAGATGAATTGGATGATCAAGTGGCGGGATTTCCCCTGACAGTCATTTCGCACCGAATCGGCTCAGCTTTTGCGTTTTCACCCGTATTTGGAGCGGAGGATCCCTGGCAATCCAAAATCGTCATCCATAGTCAAGAAGCGCACCCTTATAGTTATGAGGTCATCGATGCTCGTGCTTATGATCGGGTAGCCGTGGCTCCCGCGACTAAGAGCGGTATCTTCCGGATCGCGAATGCAGACGGATCGATCGAGCACCGCTTGCGGTTTTCCATCATCAATACGGGCGGATTTATAAAGACGCAGGGGGATAGTGCCTTTGTCGGCGAAGAACACTATAACGGAATGCGGGTATTTTTCTATGCTTCTTTTGACGGATCCATCAAAGACCTCGACGTGCAGGGACCCGAAGGACGGAGGAATGTGCTCGCAACGGTCGTTTCGGACGGTAGCGTGCTCGAACTGCGGTATGGCGTTTCCTATATCAGCATTGAGCAAGCGAAGCATAATTTGGAAGCGGAAATCGCCGGGAAGGATTTCGCGACCGTGAAAGCGGAGGCTAAACGTACTTGGGCGGGCGCATTGTCGAAAATACAGGTGCGCGGTTGGGACGAAAGCAAGAAGCGGATATTTTACACAGCGCTGTATCGTACTTACGAACGGATGGTGGATATCAATGAATACGGTCAGTATTACAGTGCCTTCGACCAGCAAATTCATCAATCAGATGAGCCGTTTTATGTTGATAATTGGATATTTGATGCACATATTGCTCCCCATCCGTTAAACATGATTCTCGATCCCGAAAAGGATCAGGCCATGCTTCGATCCTACATCGAGATGTACGGGCAAACCGGATGGATGCCGACGTTCGCGGCCACGTTTGGGGATTGGCCCGCCATGGTGGGCAATCATACGGCGGCATGGATGGCCGATGCATGGACCAAGGGCCTACGTGATTTTGATGTGAAGACGGCCTACCAGGGCCTGCGTAAGAACTCACTGGAGGCTACCCTACTGCCTTGGCGTAACGGGCCACCGTCAACATTGGATGATTTTTACAATGCGAATGGTTATATGCCCGGTTTAGTACCCGGAGAGCCGGAAACAGTGAGCGAGGTGGAACCGAGCTGGGAAAAACGTCAAGCGGTTTCCGTGACGCTGGAGAATAGTTACAGCGATTGGTGTGTAGCACAGTTGGCCGAACCTGCCGGTAGAGGTGGTGAAGCGGCCCTATTCTTAGACCGAGCGCAGTACTATCGCAACGTATTTCGCGAAGACAAGGGAATCGTATGGCCAAAAAATGCAAAGGGCGAATGGATCGAACCCTATGATCCGAGCTTAGCCGGACGGGAATACTTTACGGAAAATAATGCCTATACCTATAATTGGCACGTGAAGCATGATTTGGACGGATTGTTTAGCTTGATGGGCGGCAAGGTCGCCGCCGAAGCGAAGTTGGATGAACTGTTTCGAACCGATTTGGGATTGCCCAAATGGAAATTCTGGGCCATTCAGCCGGACGCCTCTGGCCTGGTTGGCCAATTTGCTATGGGCAACGAGCCGAGCTTGCACATCCCGTATCTCTATAACTACCTGGGTAACCCTTGGAAAACGCAGAAGCGCATCCGCATGCTGGTAAATACGTGGTTTACCGATAATGTATTTGGTATGCCCGGCGATGAAGATGGTGGTGCGATGTCGGCTTGGTTGGTCTTCTCGATGATGGGCTTTTACCAAGTAACGCCTGGCATTCCGCTATATGCCATTGGCAGCCCTTCGTTTGAGGAGATCAGTATTCAATTGCCCAACGGCAAATCATTCGGCGTATTGGCTAAGGGTAATACGGACAAAAATATCTACGTGCGTACGGCAAAGCTTAACGGAAAGGCGTTGGACGAACTTTTCTTTACGCATGAACAGCTTATGGGGGGCGGAGTGCTGGAATTGGAGATGGATAGTCAGCGAACAGCACATTAACGAGATGATTTTACAACGTATGAAAGCAATCGGTTTAGTTTGGGCTACCCTATTGGTGGCGGTTGCAACTATCGCGAATCCGACGCATCGGTTAGGTGGCTTGGATAGACCAGCAGCTGATCATGTAGACCAGGAGGGATGGATCAATCTCCGATCTTTTGGGGTATTGCCGTCAAACACCGGAACGATAAACCGTGATAACCTGCAGCGGGCCATTGATGAGGCGTCACGAGACGGTGGCGTGCTGTTTTTGGAGCCTACTGCCGAGGGGTACGAAATTGCATCAGGGGTGGTTTTGAAGGAAAATGTGTCGTTGAGGGGCGGGAGCCCGGTTTCCCCACGAGGGAGCAAGCATCCGGACCGCGCGGCTCCTGTAGGTAGTTTGATCAAGATCGTCGACGATGCGCATCCGTTTATTGCGGTCCAATCGGCGACAGCGATTGCTAACCTCCAATTTTGGTATCCGGAACAAACCCATGCAAACCCCGACGCTATCAAGCCGTACCCGCCCACCATTACCCTGGAGAAATCCGGCCGCGTGGAAGGGGTAACGCTATCTGCATTGACGTTTTATGGCGAATACGAGACAATGGACTTCCGCGCAACCGCAGAACGCCATTGCGAACTGCTATTAATCCGCGACTGTTATGGGTATCCGTTGAGCGGAAAGTTTATTACCATCGATTATTGTTATGATATCCCCCGGATATTGGATTGCCATGTGAATCCGGCAATCATGCGCCGGTTTGATCGCACCTATGGCAAGGCCATGGTAGATGCGGTAATCCGTAACCAAACTTATGCCTACCGAATCGACCATACGGACAATGCACAACTGATCGATGTATTTTGCTTTGGTACCTATGGAGGTATCCTTCTCGGGGCCGAATCGTATGGGCAGTTGACCAATTTCAATTTGGATTGCGTGACCATCGGTATCCATAAATTGGGAGCGAATACATTTAACCGAAACTGGATGGTAGCACAGGGTTCAATCATTGCCAATACCGGTGAAGACATCCAGTCGATCCACCCGATTTTGGTCGAAGGGAGCGGCCATTTATCACTCAATAACGTTGAGGCTTTTTCGGGTCACAATCCGGCACTCACAACAGTGGGCAAGTCATTCGGCTATTTAATGGTGCGCGACGCGAAAAAGTTGACCATTTCGGTCGTGGGCGCACGCATGGCGAACTACGTGGCCGATACGCCAATTTTGAAAGTTAACTCGGACGATGCAACCATCGCAGTTACTGCGTCGTTTGACAAAGACAACCGCTTGGTTTCAGGCACTTTTTGAAAGCAATTAAGATACTCCGGATACGCGCAGGTCACGCGACCGGTTAAAAAACCAACTTATAAACAACATGAATCCAACAAGATTTGATAGTGGAAATACTGGCTGAACTTTCGCATGGCAGCGCTAAGCGATATGAACAATGACAATTCAATAGGTTAAATGATTTGATACTTATACTAACAAAAATGAACAATGTAGTGAAATTAATTGCTCAACGGATCACTAAATGTATTTTGGTGTTATTGGGAGCCTTTTTCTTGGCCAGTCACGTGACCGCTGCAGCACATGGGATAAGCCATGGCCAGGAACAGGTAAACGTAATCGGTGCTGTGCGATCGGGAAATGAACCGCTTGCAGGGGTATCGGTGTCATCTGCAGCTAATCCCGGTTTGGGCGTATCGACGGACGACGATGGGGGGTATCGGATTTCGGTAAATGCCAGTGATACGTTGGTGTTTTCGTTCGTAGGCTACGCCCAGCAGCGCATCGCAGTCAATGGCAGAAGCCGGGTTGACGTGACCCTGCTTCCGCTGGATCAGCAATTGGAGGAAATCGTCGTGGTGGGCTATGGCACACAAAAGCGGGCGAACCTGACAGGGGCGATCAGTACAATCCAAGCCGAGGACATCCAGACAACGACGCACTCCAGCCTTGCACAGAAATTGCAGGGAAAAGTGCCGGGGCTGCAAATACGCCAGAATACCGGTGGTCCTGGCGATTTTAATGCGATGATCAACATCCGCGGATTCGGCTCACCGCTCTATGTCATCGATGGGATTGTGCGCGATGGCGGTAGTGAATTCCAACGGTTGAATCCGGAGGATATCGAAAGCATTTCAGTACTGAAGGATGCATCGGCTGCAGTATACGGCGTGAATGCGGCCAACGGGGTTATCATCGTGACCACCAAGCGGGGAAAGCAGGGGAAACCGCAATTCCAGTATGGAGTGGTGGTCGGAATGCAATCGCCGACCGATATGCCGCAGATCGCAAATGCGGCGCAATGGATGGAGATGCGTAACGATGCGGCGATCAATGTCGGGCTTCCGCCTTATATCTCGAAAGAAGAGTTGGAAAAATACCAGCAAGGTGCCCCCGGTTATGAAAGCACCAATTGGTACGACGAAACGATGAAGCCGTGGGCAGGGCAGCAGCAGCATACGTTGTCCGCGCAGGGGGGAACCGAAAGCGTAAACTATTTCTCGAGCTTTGGTTTTGTGCGGGATGGAGGATTGCTGAAGTCTGAGGCAATTGGTTATGACCGATACACATTCCGTACGAACCTGACGGCCAAGTTGACCAACGAGTTGACGGCATCGGTGGAACTCGCCGGGAGGTATGACCGGAAGGACGGCGCGGGATACAGTATTTTTGATATTCTCCGGGGTACGATATCTGCATTGCCTACAAATAAGCCTTACCTCAACGGGAACACCGATTACCCGACCCACATCACGGATGGGCAGAGTTCCAATCCGGTGGCGATTGCCGACCCGAACATTTCAGGATATACGCAGGACGTCGACAAGCAGTTCCAGTCGGCCGTCACACTGACCTATAAAGTGCCATTCCTGGAAGGATTGCAACTGAAAGGGGTGGCCTCATACGACGGAAATAATTATTTAAATAAGGCCCTATCGAAGAGCTACAAATTGTATTCGTACGATGCTGCCGCCGATCAATACAATGCCGCCACGCTAAGGCACCCTACCGTACTGGGCAATGGGTATTCCGACATGAACCGCGTGAGCGTGCAGGTACAGGCTTTGTATAATACGGTGCTGGCTGATAGCCATAATATTGGCGCCACCTTGGTGTATGAGGAGCGCAATGGATGGACCCGGTCGTCTGGCCTTTCGCGTGAATTCCAGTTCTTTACGAATGATCAGATCGACATGGGCGACCAAAATAACCAACGGACCAGCGGCATGGAAAGCCAATGGGGGAACCGGTCGTTCATCGGTAGGTTAACCTATGATTATGTAGGGAAATACCTGCTTGAGGTTGCGGCCCGGTATGATGGATCATACCGATACCACCCGGACCGGCGTTGGGGCTTGTTCCCTGTGGTATCGGCGGGATGGCGCGTTTCGGAAGAGCGCTTCTTCAAAGATAATGTGTCATTTATCTCCAACCTGAAGCTGCGCGGTTCGTACGGATTGGTGGGTGAAGATGCCGGTAATCCCTTCCAATATGTGCCCGGGTTCTCGACAAGCGGCGGTGGGGGGTATGAGTTTTCCAATGGTGCCTACGTATCCGGCGTGGCTGCCCCCGGAATCGTAAACCAGGAGCTGACATGGTTTCAGTCAAAAATCGCAGATATCGGAGTGGACCTGGGTTTGTTTGATGGGCGCCTGAATCTTGAATTTGACGTGTATCAGCGTGACCGTACCGGACTACTAGCCGTGCGAAATGTATCGCTGCCCAATACGTTCGGCGGGTCGCTACCGCAGGAAAACTTGAACAGCGACCGCGTTCGCGGTATTGAGTTTGCCGCGGGTTATTCCCAAGCAATTGGCGATTTCCGCTTCGATATTGGCGGTAATTTCAACTTCGCACGTACCATGAATGTATATGTTGAACGTGGACCGTTTGTAAACAGTATGGACCGGTGGCGGAACGGACAAGCCAATCGCTGGAGTGATGTGGTGTGGATGTATGACAAAATCGGTCAGTTCCAATCGGAGGATGAATTGCTAGGTGCCCCGATACAAAATGGCGAGCTCGGCAACAGCCGTGAAATGATCGGCGACTTCAGGTATCGGGATGCGAATGGCGATGGCGTGATTGATGGAGAAGACGCACAGCCGTTGGCTTGGGGTGGCAATCCAAAAATGTTCTTTGGGTTGACTTTGGCAGCTAACTGGAAAGGTTTTGACTTCAATATGCTCTGGCAGGGATCCGGCAATTATTCGGTACGGTTTACACATGCGTATGCGGAGACCTTCTGGGGAGACGGTAACCTACCGGCATATTTCTACGACCGTTGGCATCTTTCCGATCCGTACGACCCGACTAGCGAATGGATACCGGGCGAATGGCCTGCCACCCGCAGGATATCTGATATCGGCGCGATGTACCACGAGAGTTCGGTGTGGCGCAGGGATGCCTCTTATGTTCGCCTGAAGAACCTTGAGCTCGGCTATTCCTTCAACCAGCAGTTGTTACAACGCTTGGGATTGCAACGGATGCGGGTATACGCGAACGGATACAACTTGTTGACCATCACGGATCCGTTTGTGAAAGCATTCGACCCCGAACAGATTGAAGGTGCGTTGAACACCGGTTGGGTATATCCACTGAGTAGGAGTTTTAACATTGGGGTTAACTTGACTTTTTAATCCATTATAACATGAAAATACGTATTTTAAGCATAATTATGGTCATGGTCTTATCGGTGTCGGGCTGCCGGGACGTGTTGGATCTTAGGCCATTGGATAAATTGGATGGCGAAACGCTATTTGCGACGCCGGAAGGGGTAAGGGTATACTTAGCCAACCTCTACGGCCAGCTGCCGATTGAAGATTTTTCATTCGGACGGTTAGGATTCAATACCGCAAACATTAATACGGCCGGTATCGCGCCGGCTACGCAGACTGACGATGCGGCAAATTCGGAGTTCAGCCATTTACTAGACGGTGGGGGTAATTTCCAATGGTGGGATCCCGGTTATAAGCTGATCCGGGACATCAACCTCTTACTAGAAACCATTCCGACCGTGTCTTCACTGAACGACGCTGATAAAGCCACGTTATTGAGCGAAGGACATTTCCTCCGCGCATTTACCTACTTTGCATTGGTGAAGCGTTATGGCGGTGTTCCGTTGATTACCAGCGTTCAGCAATATACACCAGACGTGGAGAGCTTAAAAGTACCGAGAAGTACTGAACAAGAGACTTGGGACTTTGTACTGGGGGAGTGTGACGCTGCCATTGAAAATTTACCCACTTCGCGGACGGAAGATAACCGGCGAGCAACGAAATGGGTAGCCTACGCGCTGAAGTCACGCGTTGCGTTGCATGCGGCCTCCTTGGCTAAATATTGGTCGAAGGCACCACTTTCGGGCCCCGCTGTATCTCAAGGTCTTGTGGGGCTGGAATCATCATTGGCCAATCATTATTACGAGCAATGCATCGAAGCGTCGCGTAAAATCATGGATGAAGGCGGTTTTTCTTTGCACAAGCCCACACCTGCCTCTCCAGAAGAGGCCACTGCCAACTATATGGAACTTTTCCAAAATCCCAATGGCGCAGCCAATGAAGTGATTTTTACCAAAGGTTACACCAATCCCGGGTCGTCGGGGCATAGCTACGATTTTTGGTTCAACCCGAACCAGACGTCTGATGGTGCGCCGCATCCAGGCCGGATGAATCCAACACTTGATTTCGTGGATTTGTACGAAAGCTACAGCAACCCGGGCCAGCGTGCGCCAATAGTGACCACTACAGACGGTAATGTAAATGACTACAATGGGTTTAATCCCAGCAAAACGTATCTGCGATTTGACACACCATATGACATCTTCAAAGATAAGGATGCCCGGCTGTGGGCTACCGTCGTATTGCCCGGTACAGAATGGAAAGGGAAAACCATTATTATACAGGGTGGTTATATCCAGCCGGATGGTACCCCGAAAATTGAGACAAAGGATGAAATTGCAGTGAATGGTGTAACGTATTACACCTACGGCGCTGCGAATTGGGCCAACTATTCGGGGTTTGAGGTGTACCTGGGGAATATGACACGCACCGGATTCAGCTTCAAGAAATTCCTGTCGCCGAATCCCGTTCCACCTAACCTTACCTATTCGACAACTGACTGGATTGAATTCCGCTATGCAGAAATCCTGTTGAACTATGCCGAAGCGGTAGTGGAAAGTAACTATACCGCCAACAACGCACAAGCAACGGCCAAAGATGCAATCAATGCAATCCGTAGCCGGGCCGGACATACCGTAGACATTGAACTGAGCTTGGAAAATGTACTGCGCGAACGCCGGGTGGAGCTGGCGTTTGAAAATAAACGCTATTGGGATTTGGTTCGCAGGCGTGACTACCATGAGGTTTTCAACAACACCATCCGCAAGGCATTGGTGCCGATATTGGATTTGCGCGTGAGCCCAGCCAAATACATTTTTGTTCGTAAGAATTTGTCGAGGGAAAATCCGCTGACATTTCCGACCAATTTTTACTATGCGCACATCCCCGGAGTGGGCGCAAATGGCTTAGTTCAAAATCCGCAATACTAACGACTACAAGTGATTCTAATGAAAAAGATAGCGATAAATATAAAGCAAGTGTTAGCCATCGCGATACTGGTGGTTACAGCAAGTGCTTGCGAGTTGGATAATTACGATGCGCCCAATGCGCAGCTTTCAGGAACAATCATTGATGAGGAAACCAATGAATTGGTAGAGCAAGACATCATCCGGGGAACAACCATCAAAATCATCGAGCATGGCTATGATCCTGTTCAGCCACAATACCTGCGTGTGAAAAATGACGGTACCTATGCCAACACGCTGTTGTTTGCCAATACCTACACGATACAGCCGGAGCTACGGAATTTTGTTCAAGTAGCGGAACAGGAAATACAAATAGGTAGCGATACGAAACTGGATTTTCGGGTGCAGCCGTACATCCGGGTGAAGGACGCGTCGATCGTGAAAGAAGGAACAAAAATCGTAGCGACTTTCAAATTGCAGCAAACGGTGCCGGAAGTGGTAAGCAGGATAGGCCTTTATGCCCATGCGGAGCCGATTGTGGGCGAGCCTATCCGGAGCGTTGCTTCTGAAACGCAACTCGGCAGAACGGTTGACGAGGATGAAACGTTTACCTTGGTAATCGATGCTGCGGAAAACCGGGCGGCGTTGAAATCGGGAAGCCAATACTTCTTCCGGATTGGAGCGGTAATCACTGTGCCGGAAGCTAAATTTAACTACGCGCCAGCGATTAGACTAACCATCGATTAATCAGTTTGCTATGCGTGTTGTAAGTCTGTTTGTGTTTATTGTGGGTGTGATGATGTACAACAGCATGTCGTATGGGCAGACCGCTGTGTCGTCCAATACGATTGCTGTATTCGACCTGGGGTATGCATTGGAGGGCACCTGGGCTCATCCCCGCGAAGTGAAACGTGCATGGGACCACGCCCATACATTAGCCACGCTACAAGGAGTGGTCAACCGCGAGTCTCCCCGGTTGTATACCTATTTCGTGAAAAATGGCCAGCACGATATCGACCGTTATTGGTGGAGTAAATACCGTACGGAAGGGGCGTGGTTGGCGGGTAGGGATACCGTGGTGTATCCGGATATCGTTTCCCTGATCGGGGCGTTCCGGAACGACATCGGCGGCGTGGTCGTGTACGATCCTGCGGTGCCGGCTACCAGTAATGTCGCCTCTGCGGTTGCGGGTGCCGAACGGCTGATCGCTGTGCGTTATGACCCTGAAGCGGGGAGCCTGTACCATCAATTGGTGAAGACGGGCCCCCGGCTACCGGTAAAGGTTTGGTTGGTGAAGAAGGATGGAAAGCCGCTTTTCACGGGGTCAGGAACGATATCGGGTACTTCGCGTCCATCCAGCGGATCGGCGAAGAATGATGCTTATCGGTGGTTCATCGAACACTATCTCAAAAAGGGCAAATGCAATACCGCATTCGGTGCGTATTACATCGACCAGCATTGGATGACCGACCCCACGCGGATAAACCGCAACCACCATACGCTGTCCAATCACGACTACTTTGTCAGCAAAAATGCGTTTTTCTTCGATCTCAGCCCCTGGGCTGATGAGCCCGCCACGGACGATCCCAAACAACGGCTGGGGACCGACTTGGAAACGTTGAAGGAATTCCTGTTGCTTGCGTATCAGCAAAACGGCAACGGGAACACATTTACTCATATCGGGGGATTTCCACCATGGGCCTTCAAGTACACTCAGCATGCGGGCGGCAAGCATGACGACGTGCCCACGGAATGGGAATACTCGCGGATCATCAGTGCCTACAATGCATTTAAGGATGCGGATGCCATCGGCTATGGTGCGTTGGCGAATGCTTCGTTCTGGCAGCACTATCCGTTGAAAGACAGCTATCCACAGCAGCGGGTGACCGATGAGGAACTGGTGGAACGGGGCTACCTGACCGCGGACGGCAAGCTGGTTGAAAATGGAAAAGAATACCTGGTATTTTATGTAGGCGATTATGACGCCGCTTCCTGGCTATCGCAGACTACCCCTACGCTTTGGGATGATCCCAACCGGGGGAAGGTACCCTTGATGTGGTGCATCAGCCCGGTGCTTGCACAGCGTGCACCCATGGTTATGGAATACCGTTGGCTATCGGCTACGCCGAACGATTATTTTGCGGCGGCCGATAACGGAGCAGGATACTTGATGCCGGGCATGCTGCAGGCACCGCGCGATGTATCGGGGCTGCCCGACGCGACCCAACAGTGGGCTGCGCACAACATCCCTTATTACAAGCAATGGGGGCTTTCCATCACGGGCTTCGTCATCGATGGAGAGGCACCGGGATTGAATGAGGCAGGTTTGGATGCCTATGCGCGGTTCAGCCCGGACGGCATCGTGCCGCAGAAAGTGCCATTGACATTGTTGCATGGTAAGATGCCGGTATTCCGTTCGGATGAGGACGTCAATCAGGAAGATCCGGCTGTGGCGGCCCAGATCATCGTCAATCGGGTGGATAAGCGGCCGCTGCGTTTCCATTGGTTCCGCAATATCCTGAAATCACCGACGTGGTACGTGCAGGTGGTGGATGAAATCCGCGATCGCAATCCGAATATCGAGTTGCTGGATGGGGCTACTTTTTTCGCGCTGTACCGCAAATACCTCGAGAACACACCGGATGCAGCCAAAGGGCTGTGGCCGGAAAATTAATAAAAGAACCGAGTATGAACGCGATGAATTTTAATAGTTCGAAATGCCTGCTGTTTATGTTGCTATGCGGGATATTGGCGGCTGCCTGTGAGCCGACAGTGCATACAAATAAGCTGTATACCTATACCCTGAGCGGTGATAATACGGCAGACGCCTACGATGAAGCGGTGATGGTGGCTTGCATCCAGGGAATATTGAATAGGAATACGACGCAACTCTATTTGCTTTCCGACACGTATGAGCGCCCAGCATATTGGCTCGATACCTTATCCGCATCGGGCAAATGGTTGGAAAATAAGGAGCACACAGCAATTGCTACCCTGGAAGAACTGATGGCATTGGCAGGCGACCAGGTAAAAGGAGCCATCATCTGGGATCCGGATGTGCCGGCATCCCTGAATGTAGCCACTACGTTGGCAGGATTGGAGGACGGAATTGTCGTGAGCCCTGGGCAGGCAGACCTGTATCTGGATAGGTGGGAGTTGCCCATCATCAAAGATTTCAGGGGGATGTTTACCGGACAGGAAACCGGTAGTAAGAAAAATGACGCCTACCGCTGGGCAATCCGGGAGTTTTTGGAAACGGGCCGATGCGATCCCCATTGGCTGTGTTTGTATGAGGATGCGTATATGACCCGGGAAAAAGGAGATATCAACTACGTCGTAACCCGGGATTGGCCGGTACGCAACCAATCGTTTGTGTACGACCTTTCGCCATGGGGGGATGAGGCGCCGTTGGATGATCCTGATCAACGGCTTGGGACAGACCTGGAAACCTATAAGCTGATGCTGGAGGCAGTAATGAAGCTGACAAAGGGGAAGCAAATGACTGAAGTGGCGGGGTTTTTCTCGTTTCCCAAATATAGCAATATCCCGGGATATGAAAGCAAGCACGACCCCGTTCCCACCGAATGGGAAACCGTACACCTCATATCGCCTTACAATTGCTACCAGAATACGGTTGCCCACCTGTGTTTCAATCAGTCCATACACGCACAAGCAGCTGTAGGTGAATTGCAGCAAGGCCGACCTGAATTGAAGGACCCGGAGGGTGGGAAAACCTACCTCTGTTTCTTGATGGCGGACTACGACTCGGCGACGCCATTGTATGATTTTTTACCCAAGCATTGGAACGATAGTGCACGTGGTGAAATTCCACTGGCGTGGGGTATTAATCCGAATTTGATTGAAACCTACCCGGATGTCATCCAATACTTTTATGACACGAAGAGCCCTAACGATTTCTTCACAGCTGATGCAAGCGCTGCGGGCTATATGAACCCGAATCGGATCGGTTCGGCGCATCTTCCGCTATTTATTGATCACAACAAACGTTTTTATCAGCGGTTGGATATGTCACTCTCGCCCATGGTACTGGACTGGGATGAGCCGACCGCCGCAGTTAAAGATGCATTTACCCAATTTTCAGGTGATGGGTTTTCGACGATTGTAATCGATTTTCACAATGCTGGAGGCAAACTTCCTAAACCGCACGTTTGGAAGGAAATGCCCGTGATGGAGTTGATCAATTCGGCGTGTAATTTTTCAACGCCCCAACAAACAGCCAATGAGCTGTCGCTGGAAATACCTGCTCCCCGTGACGGCGCTAAACCAGCATTCTATTTTTTCCGTATTGTATGGACGAGCCCGAGTCAAGTAATCGCGGCCTTGGAAGAACTGCGAAAATTGAGGCCGGAGCTCGACATCGAAGTGGTAGACCCCTATAATTTTTTCCACTTATTTAAATCTACCGAAGGCTAGGGGCAGCATCATATCGGTAATCAAGAACAAAACGACTAAATATAGATTTATGAATTCATACGCTAGCATTTGTATCAAGTGCGTCCTATCCTTTTTTGTCGTATTTCAAATCGCACCCAGTCAATCACTTGCCGGAATTGACCGAAATCCCGTGGATTGGGTGAACCCTTTGATGGGGACCGATTCGAAGTTCGAATTGTCAAACGGCAATCAATATCCAGTCATTGCATTGCCTTGGGGCATGAATTTCTGGTCGCCCCAAACCGGAAAAATGGGTGATGGGTGGCTGTATCAATATGCCGCGGATAAAATCAGGGGCATTAAGCAGACCCATCAAGCCAGTGTATGGATAGGGGATTACGGCCAGTTTTCACTCATGCCCGTAACCGGCTCGCTGAAAGTAGACGAGGAAGAACGCGCCAGCTGGTTTTCGCACAAGGCGGAGGTGGTTAAACCGCACTATTATAGTGTATACCTCGCCGACCATGATGTGACAGCCGAGGTGACACCCACTGAACGGGCAGCGAAGTTCCGTTTTACATATCCCGAAACGGATAGTGCTTACCTGATCATTGATGCATTTGACAACGGATCGTTTATCAAGGTAATCCCGGAAGAACGCAAGGTGATCGGTTATACCACGAAAAACAGCGGTGGGGTACCAGCGAATTTCAGGAATTATTTCGTCATAACGTTTGATAAGCCCTTTACCTATGCGGCTACGTATGACAATAAGCAAAAGCAGCCCGGCTTGGAATACACTGGAAACCATGCAATCGGCGTCATCGCTTTTCAAACCAAGCGCGGTGAAAAGGTACACGCAAGCGTTGCCTCCTCGTTCATCAGCCAGGAACAGGCGGAGCGCAACCTCAACGAGCTTGGAGACGATGAGTTTGATGCCGTGAAAGCCAAAGGAGAGGCCGTGTGGAATACGGAGTTAGGCCGTATCGCGGTAACGGGCGGGACGGACGATCAATTGCGTACGTTCTATTCCTGCCTATACCGCGTGTTGCTTTATCCACGCAAGTTCTACGAGTACGATGCGAATGGTGGTATCGTGCACTATAGCCCTTACAACGGACAGGTGCTGCCGGGCTACCTATTTACCGACAATGGTTTTTGGGATACATTCCGGGCAGTGTTTCCTTTTTTCAATCTGATGTATTCAACGCTTACGGGGCAGATCATGGAAGGACTGGTTAATACCTATAAGGAAAGCGGTTGGCTTCCCGAATGGGCAAGTCCGGGCCATCGGGAAAGCATGATCGGATCGAACTCGGCCTCCATCGTTGCCGAGGCATACTTGAAAGGTGCCAGAGGGTACGACATCAATACGCTGTATGAAGCATTGTTGAAGAATAGTGAAAAGGAAGGTCCGTTAAAGTCGGTAGGGCGGCTTGGGGTGAACTATTATAATAAATTGGGTTATGTGCCCTATGATGTGGGTATCAATGAAAATGCAGCACGCACGCTGGAGTATGCCTACGACGATTTTGCGATCTACCGGCTCGCCAAGGAATTGGGTCGCCCCGCAGAAGAAATTAAGCGGTTTGCCGCGCGTGCAGGCAATTATAAAAACTTATTCGATCCGACAACCGGATTAATGCGGGGAAAAAATGAAGATGGATCTTTCCAATCCCCGTTCAATCCGTTCAAATGGGGTGATGCCTTTACCGAAGGCAACAGTTTGCATTACAGCTGGTCTGTTTTTCACGATATCCAGGGGCTCATCGACCTCATGGGAGGAAAGGACAATTTCACGGCTAAGCTAGACTCGGTGTTTACCCTGCCGCCGGTGTATGACGAGAGCTACTATGGGATTGTTATCCATGAAATCCGTGAGATGCAGATCATGAATATGGGGCAATATGCCCATGGCAACCAACCGATACAGCACATGACGTACCTATACAACTTTGCTGGCCAGCCATGGAAGGCGCAATATTGGGTGAGAGAGGTGATGGACAAGCTGTACCATTCCGGGCCGGATGGTTACTGCGGCGACGAAGATAACGGACAGACTTCAGCTTGGTACGTGTTTTCCGCATTGGGTTTCTATCCCGTCTGCCCCGCGATGGATCAGTATGTGATCGGGTCGCCCCTCTTCGAAAAAGCAACGTTGATGCTTGAAAACGGAAATCAAGTGGTCATAGAAGCTTCGGGAAACCAATCACAAAGCCGGTATATCCGCAATGCGGCAATAGACGGAAAGAAACTCACCAAAAATTGGCTGGGCCACCAAGAATTGATGAAAGGCGCCAATATCGTGTTCGAGATGTCTGATACGCCGAACAAAAGCCGGGGTGTAAATGAAGCAGACTTTCCCTTCTCACTATCCAAGGACGAACAATAACCATGTTAACCAAATAAAAACCAACTGATGAAAAAGCTGTCTTTTGTAGTCTTGTGCATTGTTGCGATGGGTTGCTCGCATCAAGAAGCGGAGCTGGAGTTAAATACGATAGGCTTAGACGTATCTAGTCGTTTTGGAACAACGCTTGCGGTGCTTCCAAACGGACCGGTAAAGATCCAGTTTGCGGTGACCGGAAAATATGTAGGCGTCCTGAATAGCTATAACGGCGCTGAGGCCCTGAAGAATGGTGTTGGTACGCATGAAGTATATGATGTTGTTGATGCGGGAAGTGGCTACGTGGGGTTAATATCCCGGAGAAACGGGCAATTCCTTCAGGCCGCTGCTACCGGTAATCATTACGTCTATGCCAATGGCGGAACGGCCTGTGATACTGACTGGGAAAAATTCCTTGTGGAAGATGGAATAGGTGGCGGATTCGCGTTCAAATGTAAAGCCAATAACAAATACTTAAACGTTGAGAACATTCCAAATATGCCCATCCGGGCATTTGCCGCTGCAATCAATACGTGGGAAACGTTCGAAGTAAAGCAGGTCGTGGATATGTGGCAGGCGGTTACTGCTTTTGCCGATAATTTTCCCGCGAAGAGCAAGTTTCAAGGCGCCGGTCCGCTAACTGATTGGATAAAATATACCGACGAAAAGCGAAACGGCACGTATTTATGGCAATTCGAATTGTTTGGTACGGATAGCCGTTATCCGAATAACGAACATCCGGTATGGAATCCGTATAGTTTAATGTGGATTGGGGACTGGGAGGTGCTGGTGTCGTATGGTACGCAGCCCAAATATAATCCGGCAGACAATCCAGCTTCCGCTTGGACCATCCCGCGTTGTGTTAGGTATTTGGAGCCTGTCGCTTCGGTATCACCAGCCATTACACGCAACCGGTACTTACTTAATCTGTCAAGTTGTGCAAAAACAAGCACCGCAACGCCTAATGAATACGGATCGAACTCAGCGGCATATATGCTTGATTTAAGTCATGTGGGTTCGCAGGAGAATATGGGTTTGCGTTGGGTCATCAACCTGCATTATAAGGAGGGGCCGGAGTATTTTATCTATGACCTCGGGCCCGCTGCTGGCGTATTTGATCCTAGATACGGGATTGTCGGTTATGACAATGGACTGGGTGTCTGGGAACATTACACGAATATCCAGAATAGACCCGCCCACGACGATATTTATTGCCCATTAGGGGTAGGCGACTAAACACGAGCGGATAGGTGTTCCGTACTCATTTTCGACAACGAACAAAAAATAATACCAACCAAATTATATATTACTATGAATCGATTTTTATGTTTTTGCATGTTGCTTTTTCTTTTTGAGGGAACAGCATTTAGTGCTGGTAATCAACAAGAACAACTCGCTATCATCGGTACCGTATCGGCCAATGATGGCACACCGCTATCGGGTGTATCGGTCACACCCTTATTGTACCCCAATAATAGGGCGGCGACCGGTGCCGATGGTCAATATCGTATCCGAACGGTCGACACCGATACCTTGCTTTTCACATTCGTGGGTTATCAGCAATTGAAAATAGCGGTTGCGGGAAGAACGCAAATCAATGTGGTATTGGAAGGCACAGATACCTTTATGGAGGAAGTGGTGGTAGTGGCTTATGGGGAGCAAAAGAAGGTAAGCCTTACGGGGGCTATTTCCTCCGTTGCCACTAAAGAATTGCGCCAAAGTCCGGTGTCCAATCTGAGCAATGCCCTTGCGGGCAGATTGCCCGGGCTGGTGGCTTTTCAACCTACCGGTGAGCCGGGTAATGATCTTTCCCAGCTGTTCATCCGTGGGGTATCTACATTCAATAATGCTGCTCCATTGGTGGTGGTAGACGGTGTTTTAGGACGTGATTTTGCACAACTCGATCCCAATGAAGTAGAGAGCATCAGTATTCTGAAAGATGCTTCCTCCACGGCGGTATACGGTGTGAGGGGAGCCAATGGGGTTATCTTGGTAACGACGCGACGTGGTAAATCAGGGAAACCACAGATATCTTTTTCGTCAGAGCTCGGATACCAAAGCCCAATCAGATTGCCAAAATTCGTAGGTTCCTATGATTATGCGACACTCTACAACGAAGCGTTGGCTAATGACAACCTCCCTAAGAAGTTCAGCGATCAGGACCTGGAATACTACCGAATTGGTGCGGACCCTTACTTATACCCTAATACCGATTGGTTTGAAGAATTTCTCAAGCCGTTTACACCGATGACAAGGGCGAATCTCAACATCAGTGGTGGTGGAGACAAAGTGCGGTATTTTGTTTCGGCCAGCGCGTTGACTCAAGACGGGGTATACAATTTTACGAAGTTGAATGATTACGATGCTAATGCCAAGTTCAACAGGTACAATTTCCGTTCAAATATTGACATCAACCTGAGCGATAACCTCACTGTTGGACTTGATTTGGCTGGACGTGTCGAGAACCGTAACTACCCAGGGAGGGATACCTGGCTGATTTTTACGATCCTCAATCGGATTCCCCCGAATATGCCGATAAAAAATGCAGACGGTTCACTAGCTGGCGATGGTCTTAATCCAGAGAACCCAATGGGATTGATTGCGCACGGTGGATACCGCGACTTTTACGGAAACTTTCTACAGGGCACGTATCGGATGAGCCATAAGTTGGATTTCCTGACGAAGGGTCTTTCCGCAAGGGCAGCGTTTGCGTTTGACGGATCATTTGACTATAACATCCATGCGAGCCGTGGCTATGCAGTCTATCAGCTGCGTGAGGATGGCGGCTACAACCAATTTGGTAATGATACCGAATTGGGTATTGGCAAGGGATATGCGTACAATCGAACGGTCAATTTTGAGGCGGCCTTCGATTATAACCGCACCTTTGGTGATCATCAGGTAACAGGGTTGGCGCTATTCAACCAAAATAGGCTTGTAAGACATGATGACGGCTATAACATTCCGTTTTCATACCTCGGCTACGTTGGCCGTTTCACGTATGCCTACCAGAGCCGATTATTTGGCGAGGTTAATATCGGGTATAATGGTTCCGAGCAGTTTCCGAAGGGCAGTCGGTTTGGCTTCTTCCCTTCCTTTTCTGCTGGCTGGGTAATTTCAGAAGAAGGGTTCTTCAACAAAGACCAAGAGGTACTCAATTTTGCTAAACTGCGTGCATCCTATGGAGAAGTCGGGAACGACCGGTTGGGAGCACGTAGGTTCCTTTATCAGCAAACCTTTCAAGGAGCTGGCGGATACCGCTTTGGCAGTGCTCAGGCTGGATATGGCGGAATTGGAGAAGGACCGCTAGCTAACGAGGACATCACGTGGGAACGAGCACGGAAGACCAATTTAGGAGTAGAGCTTGGGTTGTTCAATGACCAATTGTATTTAACAGCAGATGTTTTCCATGAACGCAGAGATAATATCTTAACCACCCGTGGAACAGTATCGGCAATTGTAGGTAGGCAAGGCGGTGACCTGCCCCCGGTCAATATCGGGATTGTCCAAAACCGTGGAGTTGATGCAGAATTGACCTATAGAAATCCTTCGAGTAACAAAGTCAACTACAGTATTAGTGGGAATGTGACGTTCGCTCGGAATAAGGTGCTTTTCATGGATGAAGAGAGCCGGGAGTTTGATTACCAATACCGTACTGGATTACGCGTAGGGCAACCGTTTGGCTTAAAATGGGATCGCTTTTTCGAATCATATGAAGACATCAACGCGAGTGCACCTCACACATTTGTAACCCAGGAATCACTGCGGCCAGGGGATATCAAGTATAAAGATATCAATAACGACGGCGTCATCGATGCAAATGATGAGGTACCGCTCGGGTTTAATACCGGTATTCCAGAGTTGATGTTCGGACTATCCGGCCGGGTTTCGTATGCGGGTGTAGACTTCAGCGTGCTATTCCAGGGAGCGGGTAATTCTTCTGTATTTATGGACAACTTCGCAATCTGGGAATTTAGAGGTGGAGGTGCGGGAAAAGTAAATGAGTGGCACATGAATCGCTGGACTCCTGAAACGGCTGCAACAGCTACCTATCCACGCCTTTCCAGTACGGATAATCCGAATAACCAGCGCCTATCTGACTTCTGGATGCGGCCACGTGATTACGTTCGTCTGAAAAACATCGAACTTGGCTATTCGTTTAGTGCGACTGCATTAAAAGCGGTCAAAATCCAGAAAGTGAGGCTGTATCTGAATGCGCATAACCTGGTGACTTGGGACAATGTTAAAATTGTCGATCCGGAGAACCCAGCATGGGCCGGTGGAGACTTTTATCCACAGCAACGGGTTATCAACGGCGGAGTTACAATTGATTTTTAGTCGATACACGGATTACCTTGAATGGTTTTGGTGAAGACTGATAGAAATATAAGAATAACAATATGAAAAGATTATTGAATTTCCTTGTGCTGATCGTTTTGGCAGCAGGGTGTGATAAAAGTATACTGGATCGACAACCCAATGACCAGATGACAGAGGCGGCGGCTTTCGAAGACTTATTAGTTACGGAGAAGTTTTTGAATAATGTGTACAGTGAATTGTATGGAGGTATCTACAACCGCACGCCCAATTATTTGTTGTCATCTACCACAGACGATGCGGATGCAGCAAACCTGACAACAGGGGGATACACCTTTAACATCGGCGCATTGAGCCCTACTGGGAACCCGTTGGGTGATTACTGGGGCATGTATTATTCCGCAATCAGGAAAGCTAATATATTCTTGAAGAACATTGATCATGTTCCAGGAAGTGCAGCGGTCAAAGAACGCATGAAGGGTGAAGCGATTTTCCTGAAAGCATTTTTCTATCAACAATTGCTTAAGGGCTATGGTGCTTTTATCATTGTGGACGGCGTTTTAAGCGTAAATGACGATTTGGCGTTGCCTCGGAATACCGTTGATGAGTGTGTTGCTTATATCACAGGTCTGGCTGACCAGGCAGCAAGCCTGCTTCCTGTTGTTCATGAGTCCAGTCAATTAGGTCGCGCAACGAAGGGCGCTGCGCTCGCGTTGAAAGCAGAAGCGTTGTTGTTCTATGCGAGTCCAATGCACAACCCGCTCAATGACAAACAACGTTGGAAGGTTGCAGCGGATGCAGCCAAGGCCATTTTGGACGACAGCGAGCTTGGTTACGAATTGTTTAACGACTACCGGAACCTGTTTTTGGTTAATAATAATTCAGAGGTGATCTTTGCTTTTATGGCAGGGGGAAGTCTCAACACGATGGAGGTGGCAAATGGCCCTTCAGGGTACGGTGGTTGGAGTGGGACATCTCCTACACAAGAATTGGTTGATGCTTATGAAATGGCTAACGGTGTAGCCCCGTTCTTGGCCGACGGTTCGGTGAACCCGGCTTCAGGGTATGATCCGCAAAATCCCTATGAGAATAGAGACCCTCGGTTTTACGCCAGTATCCTATACAACGGAGCCCCTTGGCAAGGAAGAGCCATTGAATCGTTTGTTGGAGGCGCTGACGGAATCTCCGTTGGAACACACACGAGAAGCCAAACAGGCTATTTTATGAAAAAATTCCTTGATGAGTCGCTCACGGTCAACAGTGCGCAGCGTAGAGCCGCTACGTGGATCCTTTTCCGATTGGGCACGGTGATGTTAGATTTTGCCGAAAGCCGAAATGAAGCGAGCGGGCCGGATGCCGATGTGTATGCCGCAGTTAATGCCGTACGCGCACGTTCGAGTATGCCAGCCTTGGCCGAAAATCTATCACAAGATGAAATGCGGGTTCGCATCCGTCAGGAACGCCGAATTGAGTTGGCATTTGAAGATAATCGGTTCTGGGACGTAAGGCGCTGGAAAATAGGGGTTCAAGCGTTTGGAAGACAAATGCATGGGATGCGCATTACGCGTACAGGTACTGAACTGAAATACGAGCGGATACCCATCAGAGCACGGGTGTTTGACGAGAAAAGACACCTATTCCCGATTCCGCAGTCGGAATTGAATAAAAACCCGAATCTCGAGCAAAACGAAGGTTGGAAATAGCAACAGATAAACCGAATAAACATGAAAACAAAAATGAAAAGGAACAATATGAAACAGGGGTTAGTTTGGGTGCTGGCTTCATTGGTGTTCGTTGCCTGTAAAGAAGATACTAAAATGGCACCCTGTGAGTCCGACTTCTTTTACGACGGTTCGCCATTCCGGCAAGGCGAAGTTGGTACAATATTGCCTGACTACAATTCCGGGGAGGACATTCCCGGAGTTTTTTCTGCCTCAGAAGGGCTCGTGTTGAAAGATAATTTAACGGGTGAAATTGATTTGGCAGCAAGCGCACCAGGGGCTTACTCCATTCGCAAGACCATGATCGGTAACACGACGTGCGGCAATCGGATAGCGATGACTTATCTTTCTATTTTACCGCCACCTAGTGTTTTAAATCGTGCGGATAATGGTGACGGTTGGGGTTGGGCAGGCGAGGGGTTTGTGGATCAAGAGGATAAAATGGAAGGGCTCGCCGCTATAAAGACCAAGGTAAACGGAGCAGGCAACTTGCTGTTGCTACAGCACCATTTATCGGAGCCACTCAATACCCAAGTGAGCAAAGCGTTAGGCGAGTTGCATGTTTGGTTTTATGTATCGGATCCATCTCAGTTTGATCCGATGGCTGAAATCGGTCAGTTCGAGTTGACAAGTTCAGGAGGGCCAGATAAAAATGAGTTTACTTGGCCTATTATTTTAAATAATATGAACATCAATGCCGGGTGGAATGAACTGGTGTTGAAATTTAAGGATGCGTCTATCACAGGTGGTGATCCGGACCTCGCTGCAATTAACTTTTTCCGGCTTTACATGTTTACGAAAGGGGACTCCGATTCGCCGGTTACTATCGGGTTGGATGATTTAAGAATCTTGGCTGCTGAATAAACGGAGAAAAAATGAGATTTATGAATTGGTTGGGGATAGGAGTGATTGCAACATTGTTTGCGTGTGCGGCAAAAACGGATACAGACCATGCTGGCAAGCCACAGGACAAACCGGAGGAAAAGTCAGTTTGGAAAATTGAGGATGGAAAATTTTACCGGGATGGCGAATGGGTATTCCTGAAAATTGCAAAGCCCCTCCGGAATTTTGCCGATGACAATGCTGTACAGCAGTTGATTGGCGACCTGGATCGACTCAAAGCCAAGCATTACAATGTGATTGAGATCAACTGCTATTGGCATCATTTTGACCACGATGGTGATGGGGTTCCCGATGTGTCGTTGGAACCGTTAAATCGGCTGATTAAGACGATCTATGCCAAAGGAATGATGCCCTGTTTGTCGGTAGAAACGTATGCCGTGGGTGGCGGGCAAATGCCCGCTGGTTTTTGGGACCGTTTTCCGGATGCGGATGCCATCAACGATCAGGGAAAGACGGTGACGGATACGGAGTATGGGTTTGGATCAAGGGTGGTGTCGATTTTTCATGACGGCTACCGGGGTGCAGCCAGAACGTTTATCAAAAAACTTGCAGCTGGGGTCGATCACGAAAAAATCCTATATTTTGAGACCACGGTGGAACCACAGTACATGGGCACGATAAATCTATGTTACAGTGAGCATGCGAAGAATGCGTATGAGGGGTGGTTGACCGAAAATGGGATTACCGACGTCGCTGCGAAAATGCCAACAACGTTTCCCACCCCGCAGTCGTTCATCAACAATGCGTATTGGAACAAATTCAGAGCACAGTTTCTAGCCGAATGGGTTAATGGAGATGCGGCCGCATTCCGTGAAATAGCGGGAGCGGATGCCTATATTGCCGTTGATTACCTCGACGCAGACGAAGACACCATGGTAAAAAGGAATGGTAACCCGGAAGAGTTCTTAGCCCATTTGGACGCACCGAATATTATTCAGGTAAATTGGAGCTGGTTTTTTCCGACGAATAGCCCGAACCAAAAAGCCTATGACCGGGTGAAGCACGCAAAGGATACCTACAATCGGGATTGGGCGATTACCGAACATATGACATTTAATGGAAGTGATTTCAACCACTTTAGCGATGAAGAGCTCCGGCAGATTTTAGGGAATACACTGAACCAGGGAACTCGTTTCGGCTGGGAGTTTGTTTCCATCGATAATGCGACAAACGGAAGTTTTAGCTTGTACAACGATGACTGGTCGCCAAAACGGGTAATGGGGATCGTGGATCTTCACTGGGATGAATGGTTAGTCCGCATACGCGAAATGGAAGCACAATAATCATACATTCTCTTGTATACACAAGCTAAATAAGTATATTTGCGTGAGCGTCAATCGTGTTTGGGCTGATTCTGCCTTTTGTAAACGATATTATTGCCTTCTGTTATGATTCAGAAAAAGTTAACCCGTATAGCGGCGAAGCCTTTCCAAAAATGGATAGCGGCGTTGGGTATCAGTGCAATCGTCTTTTCGCTAGCTACTTGCAATTCTAGTGGTGAGCAAGGCGGAGCGGACGTGGGTATTCCAGATGTGGTGGACTATAATTTCCACATTCGCCCGATCCTGTCGGATAAGTGTTTCGCATGTCACGGTCCCGATAACAATACCCGTGAGGCCGGTTTGCGTTTGGATACGGAAGAAGGTGCCTACGGCGCGCTAGCGGACCATCCGGATATGTTTGCCATTGTACCGGGGAAACCGAAGGAAAGCGAAGTATACCATCGGCTGGTCACTGATGACGATACGTACCGCATGCCTCCCGTTTCGTCAAACCTGACCCTGACTGCGCGGGAGATTGATTTATTAACGAAATGGATCGAACAAGGAGCCGTATACAAGCCCCATTGGGCATTTGCGGTACCGACTAAAACCGAATTGCCCGATGGCGATGACTGGGCACGCAATGAAATCGATCATTTTGTTTTGAACAAAATGAAGGAAGTGGGTTTTAAACCGAATGCGGCAGCGGAAAGTTACCACCTCCTGCGGCGGGTAAGTTTAGATTTAACGGGCTTGCCCCCAACAGCCGAACAGATAGACCGTTTCTTGGCGGAGGATTCGCCCGAAACTTATGAGAAGATGGTGGATGAGCTGCTCGCATCGACGGCTTACGGTGAGCGAATGGCATTGCATTGGTTGGATGTAGCGCGTTATGCCGATTCCTATGGCTATCAAGATGATGACATCCGTACCCAGTGGCCCTGGCGCGATTGGGTGATTCACGCATTCAACGAGAATATGCCCTATGACCGGTTCGTCACCTGGCAATTGGCAGGTGATTTGTTGCCCAACGCAACGAAAGAACAGATACTGGCTACTGCTTTTAACAGGAACCATAAGATTACCGAAGAAGGTGGCGTAATCGAAGAGGAGTATCGGGTTGCATATGGACTTGATAAAACCAATACGTTTGCAAAGGGTATCTTGGGCATCACCATGGAATGTGCACAATGCCACGATCATAAATACGATCCCTTTTCTCAGAAAAACTATTACAGCTTATTCGCATTTTTCAACAACACCACCGAGAAGGGGCTTGAAGGCCTTGTCAATTCCGGACCATCGAAGACTCCCCGATTGACCATTACCCAAGAAGATTTGAATGGCATGCTGGATTTTGTTAATAAGTGGGACGAGAAAGAGGAAGTTTCGGTATCGATTATGGGCGAGCTTGATACGTTGAGGCCGACGTTCATCTTGGATCGAGGGGTATACGACTCGCCAACGGAACGCGTGTATCCCGGGACACCCGAATCCGTTCTTCCTTTTGATAGCCTGAAGTTTGCGCAAAACCGGCTTGGATTGGCACAATGGACTTTTAGTAAGGATAATCCCCTAACAGCGCGTGTATTCGTTAATCAAATATGGGCTTTGTTTTTCGGTAGAGGGCTGGTGCCGACAATTGCCGATTTCGGCAATCAAGGTGAGCTTCCCAGTCACCCCGAACTACTTGATTGGCTTGCGGTGGATTTTCAGGAACATGGTTGGGACATCAAGCGGTTGGTAAAGCAATTCGTGATGAGTGCCACCTACCGCCAGTCTTCTCAGATTACGGACAAGCATCGGGAAAAAGATCCGGATAATATTTATTATGCACGCGCAACACGCATTCGGCTGCCTGCAGAGGCAATCCGCGATCAAGTGCTCGCAAGCAGCGGCCTATTGGACCGTACCATTGGTGGGCCAAGTGTAAAGCCGTACCAACCTGAAGGGATCTGGGAGATCGCAAGTCCGGGGAGGGGGGCACTCGCTCATTACGTGCAGGATCACGGTGACGACTTGTACCGAAGGGGGATGTATGTGTTTTTCAAAGTTACGCTACCCCCACCCAGTATGCTTATTTTCGATTCGAGCAACCGGGACATGTGCGAGGTGACCCGCCAGCGCACGAACACGCCACTGCAGGCATTGGTCATGTTGAACGACCCGACAGTACTGGAAGCAGCCCGCGTATTTGCCGGGGAACTGATGGAGACGGGCGACAAGGCTTCGACGGATGAACTGATACAAGCAGCATTCAAACGGATTCTGTGCCGGGTTGCCACGAAAGATGAAGCGGATGTGTTGAGCCAGTTTTATCAAGAAGAGAAGACACGCTTTGATAAAGCCCCTACTACGGCCGAAGCATTTTTGAAAGTTGGGGAAGCGCCGCAATCAGAAAATCTACCAAAGATAGAACAAGCCGCATTAATGGCGGTAATTCACGCGATTTACAACCTCGAGGAGACCGCAACACGAATATAGAACACTTAAATGCTGATGAATGGAAGCGAAGAATAAGTCATCCATGGAAAAAGAAATCGGGAATGCCAAACTGTTTCAAAATCGACGCCAGTTTTTGTCGACATTGAGTGTTGGTATCGGTAGTGCTGCGTTGGGTTCATTGTTGATTCCTAAATTATTTACGGGAGGGCAGCAAGGGCAGGAAGCACTGGCAAAGGCGATTCCGCATTTTGCACCGAAGGCAAAGCGGGTTATTTATTTATTCCAGTCAGGAGGTGTTTCGCAGCTCGAATCTTTCGATTACAAACCCAAGTTGCGGGAGATGATGGGGCAAGATTTGCCCGCGTCTATACAAGGCGGGCAGCGTCTTACCGGAATGACATCCGGACAGGCATCCTTCCCATTGGTAGGCTCGTATTATGATTTTGCACAATATGGCCAAAGCAGGGCATGGGTAAGTGATCTTTTCCCACATACCGCCAAAATAGTCGATGATTTATGCATTATCAGATCGATGCATACCGACGCGATCAACCATGACCCGGCGATCACTTTTTTCCAGACCGGCGCCCAACAGGGTAACCGTCCGAGTATGGGAGCGTGGTTGAGCTATGGATTAGGGAGTGAAAATGAAAATCTTCCCGCGTTTTGTGTATTGATATCCAAAGGAAAGGGTGATAGTCAGGGAATTTATTCGAAACTCTGGACGAATGGGTTTTTGGATTCCGTGCATCAAGGGGTGCAGTTTATGGGTGGCCCCAACCCGGTATTGTATTTGAATAACCCCGAAGGTACGGATAAGGTGAGCAGGCGGAATTTGCTCGATAAGCTGGGGGAATTGAACGCCATGCAGTTTGAGGTTTTTGGCGACCAGGAGATCACGGCCAAGGTGCAGCAGTACGAAATGGCTTATCGCATGCAAACATCAGTTCCTGAGGTGACCGATGTTTCGAAAGAACCCGATCACATCGTGAAAATGTACGGTCCCGAATGTTTGGTGCCGGGAACCTATGCGGCCAATTGCTTATTGGCAAGGAAGCTTTCCGAGAACGGGGTCCGTTTTGTGCAGCTTTATCACCAAGGATGGGATCAGCATGGTGCACTGCCTGGACAGATGGCATTGCAGGCCAAGGATGTCGATCAGGCGTCAGCAGCATTGGTGACGGATTTGAAACAACGGGGATTGCTGGATGAAACACTGGTCATGTGGGGCGGCGAATTCGGTCGGACAAACTATTGCCAGGGGCATATGTCTTTCGACAACTATGGGCGGGATCATCATCCCCGCAGCTTCAGCGTTTGGATGGCTGGTGGTGGTGTAAAGCCGGGGCTTGTGTATGGAGAGACGGATGAGTTTGGCTACAATATTGCCAAAGATCCGGTTCACGTACATGATTTCCACGCTACAATACTCCATCTGCTAGGCTTAGACCACGAAAAGTTGACTTACCAGCATCTGGGTAGGCGGTATCGGCTTACCGATGTAGCCGGTAACGTTGTAAAAGGTATTTTGGCTTAATTTTAATCGATAGAATATGAATAGAAGAGTTTTTATTGGTCGTGCTGCCGTCGGATTAACGGCCATTGCAGCCGCGAAGGATGTGTTGGGTAACGCAGATCCGATTTACGGGCATCATGGCTTGTTTTACCGTCAAGTAAAGGGGTGGGGTGTATTGGATGCCAATCGTTTTCCTGTTAATGACTGCCACGAAATGGTGCAGGATAGCCGTGGACGTATCTTCCTGCTTACCAACGAAACCCGAAATAACGTACTTATATACGATACGAAAGGACGGTTAAAGGCCTCATGGGGTAAAGAATATCCGGGCGCTCATGGGTTGTCCATCGCAGGTGAAGGTTCCGATCAGTTTTTATTGATTACCGATACAGAAAAGCATCAAGTATACAAGACCACATTGGATGGGCGTGTATTAATGACTTTGGACTATCCGCAGGAAGCCGAAATATATGCCAATAAAGATGCTTATGTGCCCACCGAAACGGCGGTTGCGCCGAATGGCGATATCTATGTGGCCGATGGGTACGGACAGCAGTATATTCTCCATTATGGAGCAGATGGCAAGCTGAAAGGATGGTTTGGAGGAAGAGGCGAGGGAGATCGATTTCTTGACAATGCACACGGAATCGCCATTGATCAGCGCGCGGGTAAGCCGACCTTGTTGGTGACAGATCGGACAAGATGTTGCTTCAAGCGGTTTAGCCTTGCCGGCGAGCTTTTGGAAATCATTGATTTACCGGGAGCAGGAGTCTGCCGTCCTGTTATCCATGGAGATCGGCTCTATGCAGCGGTGCTTCGTTCGCCGGATATGAATCAAGCTAACTCCGGTTTTGTGACCATATTGGACAAAGCAAATAAAGTAGTGGCCAATATCGGTGGTACTGAGCCTATCTATGAGGGGGGTAAATTACAAGTGATGACCCAATCGAGCCCGTTGTTCGCTCATCCACATGATGTCTGTGTCGATAAGGATGAGAATATTTATGTAGCCCAATGGGCTTCCGGTAAGGTTTACCCGTACAAATTTGAGCGCGTAGCAGGTAAAAATTAATGAAGGCAACCTATTGGAGGTTTAACTTACTGGTTGGCCTCAATTGTTTTATTGTTTTTTTTCTGCTGGTCGAACATCTGATTAAAGTGCCTTCGGGGATCCAGGTTATTGGGAGAATGCATCCCATGTTGCTGCACTTCCCCATCGTTTTATTGGTGCTTACCGGCCTGTTTGTTAATTTTCCCAAGCGGTTTCAGGAGTCAGTTTCTATTTCGGTATTGATTCGGGAGTTGCTGTTTGTAAGCGCACTGACCAGTGCCCTCACGGTGATTATGGGTTTGCTTCTTGCACGTGAAGGCGGGTATGACGGGCGTGAGTTCCAGTGGCATAAATGGATTGGTGTTGCGATTTCCTTTGTTTCGTGGGGTCTCCTGTGGATACAGGCTAATCAACATAAGCTTCATCGTTATTTCTTTGTCGGCGCTACCAACCTGTGCTTAGTTTTGGTATTGATTGCTGGCCATTTTGGAGCATCGTTGACTCATGGGGCCGATTTCGTATTATCGCCCCTGAGGTCTGGTGATGCAAAGGCCTTTGATTTGGAGCATGCCAAGGTATTTGAAGATGCGGTACTTCCAATATTCAAGGCGAAATGCCTATCCTGCCATAATCCAAGTAAGCCGAAGGGTGATTTGGTGTTGTCGGACTCTGCATCTATTTTAAAGGGTGGTGAAAATGGGCCGTTGCTGCTGGGGGGAGGTACAACGGAGAGCCTGTTGATCCAGCGGTTGTCTTTGGACATCAGTCACGAACACCATATGCCACCGGAAGGGAAGCCACAATTAACTGCGGAGGAACTAGCGCTGCTTGAGGCATGGGTGGCCAACGGTGCTCAATTTGGATTGCCGGTGGCGACACTCAGAGCGGATGACACCCTGATGCTCGCTATCCAGGCAATTTATCAGGTGGAGGAGGAAGAGCATTTCGACTTTCCATCCGCTGATGAAGCGTCGATCAAAAAGCTAGCAAGTCCATATCGTGTAATCAGATCGGTGGCCAACGGATCGCCGGCCCTTGCAGTCAGTTTTTATGGCACAAGTTTTTATAATCAACAGTCCTTGTCAGATTTGAAGCCGATCGTTCAGCAGATCGTCACCCTGAACCTGAGTGGCATGCCGATTGACAAAAAGGATTTGGAGATGCTCAAAAGTTTCAGTAACCTACGGAAGGTAAACCTAAATAATACCCCGTTGGATGATGAAGGCATCGCCTTATTGAATGCCGTGCCAACATTGAAAAGTGTCAGTCTGAGTGGTACCGGTGTGACGGTTGAAGGAGCCAAATCCTTGCTGGCAAACGAGGCGATCCAAAAGCTGTACGTTTGGAATACCGCGATCAATACGGAAGAAGTCGGTCAATTGGCCGCATCCTATCCTACCAAGTATATCGAAGGCGGGTTTGTAAGCGACGAAACATCCCTGTTGCCGCTGACCACACCGCAGGTTACACCTGCCCGCACATTTTTCCGTGATAACCTGGAAATCTCATTGAGCCATGCTATTCCCGGAGTAGAAATCCGCTATTCGCTGGATGGAAGTGAGCCGGATAGTATAACCGGGACTCTATTTGATAACCCCATTGTAATCGATCGCGCACAAAAACTTCGGATGAAGGCCTATAAAAAAGGCTGGCTGCCCAGTGGTATCGTAGAGCGCGAATATGTAAAGTCGCCAAATCTGCCTGATCGGATGGAATTGCAATCTAGGCCCCATTATTTATTCCCCGCGAGAATGGAATTGTCATTAATGGACTTAGAAAGCGGTGGGGACAATCATGCTGATGGCAGATGGCAAGGATACCTTCAGTCATCATTTGCGACGGCGTTGTACTTTGATAAGCCGACCACGATAGATACGCTTATGCTTAGTGTGTTGCAGAACTACGCCGGAGTTACGTATATGCCCGTTTATCCGCCCGAGCATATTGAAATATGGGGTGGAAAAGATTCCGTGAATACGAGATTACTTGCTAAAGTGGCACCGGACCTAATGAAACATGAGCACCTGACAAGAAGAAGACTTATCCATTGCCCGGTGAAGGCATCAAACGTTCAGTATTTGAAATTAGTGGCAAAACCATACCAAAATATTCCAGCTGGCTATCCGGGTTCTGGAGCCCCCGCATGGCTTTTTGTCGATGAGATTATTTTGAAATAAGTTGCATTACTTGTATATACAAGTTGTTTATTTGTTTATATTTGCTTCATGAAAACTTATCGATTAAATAGACTTTTCAATAGCAGATCTGGTAACTGTTTCGATGTTGCTATTGATCATGGATTTTTTAATGAATATCCATTTTTGCAAGGGATTGAAAGTATCAAGAATGCGGTGAATGTATTGGTAGATGCCGCTCCGGATGCCATCCAACTTACAGTTGGTCAGGCCCATTACCTACAGTCTATTCCAGGACGCGAAAAGCCTTCGCTGGTTTTACGCACGGATGTGGCCAATGTCTATGGAAAGCAATTGCCCCGCGCGTTATTTAGCCGGATGATCGAAAATCCCGTGGAGCAGGCAATACGACTGGACGCCGTTTGCGTGGTGGTGAACCTATTCAGTATTCCGGATGAACCGGAGGTGACCGACCAATGCATCCAGAATATCCTGAGAATAAAGCCCGAAACCGAGCGTTACGGTATTCCGCTGATGGTGGAGCCTTTGGTATTCCGTCCGAACAGCGAGGCGGGGGGATACATGGTGAACGGTGATCCCGAGAAAATCATTCCATTAGTGAGGCAGGGTGTAGAGTTGGGTGCGGACATCATTAAGGCCGACCCCACCGATGATGTGAACGATTACCATCGCGTGGTGGAAATTGCGGGCGATATCCCGGTTTTGGTACGCGGTGGCGGGAAAGCGACCGATGAAGAGATTCTGCAGCGGACATATGGCCTCATGCAACAAGGCGTGAAAGGCATTGTATATGGCCGAAACGTCATCCAGCATGCCAATCCAAGCGGGATGACCCGAGCGTTGATGGCTATTGTCCATGAGGGTGCCAAGCCTGAGGAAGTAATCCAATTGTTAAACAGCTAACAAATGAAAACGGTCAATATAGGCATCATCGGCGGCGGTCTGATGGGACGTGAGGCAGCCAGCGCGTTCGGGCGGTGGTTTGCGCTGAAGGATTTTCCGGTTCGGGTGCGACTTACTGCGGTATGCGACCTGAACGAAGGAATATTATCCTGGTATAAACAGATTGACAGCGTTTCGTTGCTGACTACGGACTACAGGGAGCTGATCAACAGCGACGAGGTGGATGTGGTATACATCGCTGTGCCACATAACCTGCACCGCGAGATCTATCTGGATATCCTGCGGGCGGGCAAGGATTTGCTGGGGGAAAAGCCCTTCGGCATCGATCAGGAAGCGGCGGAGACGATTGCCGCCGAAGCCACGAAATTAGGGCGATTTGTACGTTGCAGCTCGGAAATGCCTTTTCTGCCCGGGCCGCAGCGGGTGATCGCCGAAGTGCAGTCGGGAAGACTGGGTCGGATATTTGAAATCCGGTCGGGTTTCCTTCATGCGAGCGATATGAACGCACAGAAGCCCATCAATTGGAAGCGCCAATCGCAATACTGCGGCGAAATCGGTGTGATGGGAGACCTGGGTATGCATGCCCTTCACGTACCACTGCGGTTGGGTTGGAAACCGTCGAAGGTATTCGCTCAATTGCAGAAAATCATTACCGAACGACCTGACGGTAAGGGAGGAATGGCGGTATGTGATACTTGGAACAATGCGACATTGAGCACCCAGGTTGATATCAATGGTGAGCAGGTGCCCATGCAATTGGAAATGAAACGCTTGGCGCCGGGTGAAACCAATACATGGTATATCGAGATTTACGGGACGGAAGGCGGTGTACGGTACAGTACCAAAGACACCAAGGCTTTTTGGCAGTTTACCAATGGTGCAGAGCAATGGTGGAAGCGCACGGACCTCGGATTTCAAATGCCCTTTGAAACCATTACCGGCGGTATTTTCGAAGCGGGTTTTCCCGACTGCTTCATGCAGATGATTGCGGCATACGTTGCCGAGCGCGAAGGCCTGCTGAATGGAAAATTCGGTTGCGCTACACCGGAAGAAGCGGTAGATAGCCATCGGATCTTCAAAGCAGCACTGCTTTCCCAGGAATCCGGTTCCTTCGTAGATGTCTCATTTCCTTCAACGCTTGTGATATGAAAAGGTCAGAAATAAATTATGCAGTTCGATCTGCGATCAATTTTTTTGAACGTAACGGTTGGGTGCTGCCACCCAATCCGGCATGGGATGTGACGGACTTTGGATTGGGTATTTTCCGCAAAGAAGGGCTGGTATTGGTAAACCTTGCCGCTGAATCCGAATATTGTGAAAAACTGATGTATGCCTGGCGGGATCAAACCACACCGGCACATTACCATAAACAGAAAAAGGAAGATATCATCTGCAGGGTGGGTGAACTCGCCGTTACGCTTTGGGGAGAAAGCCCGGATACCGTTGGGGGGCAAGTTATAAACGTCAAAATCAATGGTGAATACCGGGCGGTTAGCAATGGTGAGCCTATTTTGCTAAAAGCCGGAGAACGTATCACGATCACACCGCTGCTTTGGCATGCATTTTACCCGGTTTCTGCCGAGTGCATTATCGGTGAGGTTTCCACTGCCAACGATGACGAAAACGATAATTTCTTTTGGGATACTGAAATCGGGCGATTCCCCGAAATCATAGAAGATGAACCTCCGCTGGTGAAGTTGCTTAGTGAATAGCAAAGCAGCAGCGGAAAGAAGAACCAATTAGACCATGTCAATAAATCAAATGAATCGGTCGGGGTTGCTGATAGCCGGCAACTGGATATTGGATCAGGTGAAGCTGATCGACAAGTTCCCGGCAGAACAGTCTCTTGTAAATATTCTGCACGAGTACACGAGCAATGGGGGGTCGGCTTATAATATTTTGATGGATTTAACCAAACTGGGGGCTCCCTTTCGGTTGGAGGCCGTTGGCTTGGTAGGCAATGACTTCAATGGGGTACGGATCGTCGACCATTGCCGTGAGGCGGGCATCGACGTGCGGCAGCTGCAAATGACCCCTGATACGCCGACGTCCTATACCATTGTGACCTCGGTAAAGCAAACCGGGAAACGTACGTTTTTCCATCACCGGGGTGCCAATTCGCTTTTGGATATCGGTCATTTCGATTTCCGTATTTCGAATGCCAGGATTTTTCACTTGGGTTACCTGCTCCTGCTGGACCGGTTGGATGAAATCCAGGACAACGGCAGGACTAAGGCTTCGCATTTGCTGGAGCAAGCCAAGAAGGAAGGATTTTTGACGTCCATTGATTTGGTGAGCGAAGATTCGGATCGTTTCGCCACGATCATTCCCTGCGCGTTGCCGTACGTGGATTACCTGTTCCTCAATGAATATGAAGCAAGCCGGCTGTCGGGGATCGATGTGATGAACGTGGCAGGCCAGGAGGAAATGGGCAGCCGATGTGTGGAGGTTTTTGAGATCATCTTCCGGATGGGGGTTAACGAATGGATCATCATCCATCACCCGGATGGTGTATGGGCAGCGCACCGGGATGGTAGGCAGTTATACCAGCCCAGCCTGCAACTCCCCCGGGAGCAGGTGGTTGGGGCAAATGGAGCGGGCGATGCCTTGGCAGCCGGTGTATTGCTAGGTATACACGAAGGATGGAAGATGGAAGTGTGCCTTGATCTTGGGGTTTGTGCTGCAGCAGCCAGTTTGTCTCATGTGACGTGCTCAGACGGGATAATCCCTTATCCGGATTGTTTGTCGCTTTCCGAAGTGTATGGGTACCGAGCGGGAAATAAAGTCGAAATTCAGAAATAAAGAATATGCGTATGAGTTCATTTCAAATTAAGGAAAGTCCCGTTTTGTATGACGCTATTGTTGTCGGTTCCGGTGCGGGCGGCGGGATGGCTGGTTATGTATTGGCACATGCTGGATTGAACGTATTGATGCTCGAGGCTGGTCCTTTTTTTGACCCCGCTAAAGATGCTCTTCAAATGCGCTGGCCGTGGGAATCTCCGCGCCGCGGTGCAAGTACAACCCGGCCATTCGGCGACTTCGATGCTGCTTACGGTGGTTGGGAGCTTGACGGGGAACCTTACACGCGGGTTGGCGGCACACAGTTCGATTGGTTTCGGGCTCGTATGCTTGGCGGGCGCACGAACCATTGGGGTCGCATTTCTTTACGTATGGGGCCAGATGATTTCAAGCCTGTTGACGGTGTGACGGATGCTTGGCCGATTAGCTACGACGAGGTCAAACCCTTTTACGACCGCATAGACCGCATGATCGGGATATATGGCACAGTGGAAGGGATAAAGAACGAGCCCGACGGTATATTTTTAAAGCCGCCCAAGCCAAGACTGAATGAACTTTATATCAAACGGGGAGCACAGAAAGCAGGAGTTCCTGTTATCGCCGGCCGCGGTTCGGTACTGACGGAAGCCCTCCCGGGAGTCGAAGGCCGCGGTACTTGCTTTTATTGTGGTCAGTGCGGCAGGTCATGCAAGGTGTATGGTGATTTTTCATCGTCGTCATGCCTCGTTATACCGGCAATGAAGACCGGTAACCTGACGGTCATTGACCATGCGATGGTACGGGAAGTGCTTACCGACAACGAAGGGTTGGCCACTGGTGTTTCTTACGTCAATACACAGAACCTTGAGGAACATACCGTGAAAGGGAAACTGGTGATCCTCGGCGCAAGCGCCTGTGAAAGTGCACGGTTGCTGCTCAACTCTAAATCTTCGGCACACCCGGGGGGACTTGCGAACAGCAGTGGGCTTGTAGGCCGGTACCTGCACGATTCTACAGGCGCAGGAGCAGGCGGACTGCTCCCACAATTGTTGGATAGGAAACGCTATAACGAAGATGGTGTTGGAAGTGTGCACATTTACTCGCCTTGGTGGGAAGACAATAAAAAGCTCAATTTCCCTAGAGGGTACCATATCGAATACGGCGGTGGTTTGCATATGCCTTCCTTTGGCTTTCTGGATGGTGTTCCACATGTAAACCATATGGTGCCGACGAAAGACGGCGGCCAACGCGAACAAGGGGGATACGGTGCTGCCTTGAAGGATGACTATCGACGGTTCTACGGTACCGGCGTGGGCATGGCAGGCCGTGGTACGGCGCTTGCCCGTTATGATAATTACTGCGAAATAGACCCTACAAGGGTAGATAAATACGGTATTCCGGTGCTGCGATTCCATTATAAATGGGGCAGTGAGGAGATTGCGCAAGCTAAGCATATGCAAGAAACTTTTCAAGAAATCCTGCACGAGATGGGTGCCATTGCCATTTCGCCGATGCCGGGGCCTGAAACGCTTTACGGATTGGAAGCGCCCGGTAAGATCATCCATGAAGGCGGCACAACGCGTATGGGAGATGATCCGAAAAAATCGGTACTAAATAGATGGGGGCAGGCTCACGACTGCCAAAATCTGTTCGTTGTAGATGCCGGTCCTTTTGTGCAACAAGGTGATAAAAATCTGACGTGGACCATTCTTGCACTGTCGATGCGCACGGCGGAATATATTATTGAAGAGCGGAACAAACTAACTATTTAACAACAAAATTCTAGCTTATGAATAGGAGAGATTCGATCAAGGTTCTTGGGCTTGCAGCAACCGGTGGGGCGTTGCTACTGGACGCTTGTAGCCCTGGAGCGAAGACAGCAAACGGAAGTAAGGCCGATGTGGAGAAGCTGCCCGGTATTACCGGTACCGAGCATGAACGCAATCAACGGTTAGCGGCCGAAACGTTTTTTACGGACCACGAACTGACCACGATTGCCGTGCTTTCCGATATCATCATCCCCGCCGATGGCGTCTCAGGTAGTGCCACGGATGCGGGGGTGCCGGCATTTATTGAGTTTATGGTAAAGGATATCCCTTCCTACCAGGTGCCGATGCGTGGTGGGTTAAAATGGCTGGATATACAAAGCCATCGGCGTTACGGCAATGCGTTTGTAAAGTGCGAAGAAAAACAACAATTGGAGTTGGTGGATGCGATCGCCTATCCGGCAAAAGCCGATGCTGATATGATGCCCGGTATTGCTTTTTTCAATTTAGTCCGTAATTTGACGGCCTCTGGGTTCTTTACCAGTGAAATTGGCGTAAAAGATATCGGATATATGGGCAACCGTCCGGGAAATTGGGATGGTGTGCCAGAAGACATCCTTCAGCAACATGGATTCGAAAGTGCATGGGGGTAATGATGCTTGTCGTAAACGTTAGATGATGAAGATAAAAATAGTAATGATGTTGGCGGTAGCCGCCTGGTGTGCAGGCTGTACCCCAGGGGAGCAAAACGAAGGCTCCAAAGTAGGGGTTGCCCTATACTCGTTTAATCGCTTCTCGCTGGAAGAGGGATTGCAAAAAGCGAAACAAAGCGGGGTAGATTACGTGGAGGGCTTCTCTTTCCAGCAACTGGGTGGAAAATTCGGTGAGCGACCGCTTTCCGCGTTGAGTGAATCCGAACTTGCTGACGTCCGGTCGCTCGTGCAGGAAAATGGTCTGCGTATGGTTTCCATGTATGCCGACGGTAAGACCAGTGCCGAATGGCAGGTGCTGTTCGAGAAGGGAAAACAACTGGGGTTGAAATTTCTGGTGGGTGAGCCGGAACCGCACCTTTGGGATGAGCTGGATCGTTTGGCCGGGGATTATGGTCTCAAGCTAGCTATCCACCAACATGCCAAGGAACAGAGCCGATTCTGGCACCCCGATTCGGTTCTCGCCGCTTTGGAAGGCCACCCGAATTTCGCGGTCTGTGGCGATCTCGGGCATTGGGTGCGGAGCGGACTTGATCCGGTAGCATGCTTAAAGCAGCTTGAAGGACGCTTGGCAAGTATCCATGCGAAAGACCTTGATGCTTTTGGGAATCCGGATGCGGCTGATGTAAAAGTCGGAAGCGGAATCATTGACTATAAAGCAGTGTTTGCGGAGTTAAGGCGTCAAGGATTCGAAGGATTTATCTTCGTGGAATGTGAGCATGATTGGGATAACAATCTCGATGATGTGAAAGCTGCGGTCGATTTATTGACCGATTGGGATAGGCGCAATGATGTTTAATGAAAAGCAAGTGAAGAAAGTGGATGCCCCAGCCTGCAAGCTGGGTGAAAGTCCAATGTGGCATTCCGGGCGTAACAGCGCTTTCTGGGTAGATATTTTAGGTAATGCCATCTTTGAATACAAGTTGGATGATGGCGCGGTGAAGCAGTACGCAGGAAGCCGGATGATTTCGTTGATCTGCCAAGTCGACGGCAATGATAACCTGCTCGTTGCCGGCGCGCAAGGAGGCATAGGTACTTACAATCTGGAATCGCACGAGCTGTTGTTGATTTCCGATCTAGAGAGGGATTGGGAAAACCATCGCTGTAATGACGGTGCTGTGGACTGTTTCGGAAACCTATGGGTTGGAACAACCCATGTAGACCATGAACCAGGAGCGGGAGATTTGTACCGCGTTTCGGGGTCGTGGCACGCGACTAAAAAAATTGAACGGGTGTCGATTCCTAATGGGATGTGCTGGTCGGCCGATAGGAAGACCCTATTTCATACGGACAGCCCGACGAGGGAGATTAAGGCATACCGGAATGATGTGGCAACCGGTGAGATTACGTTTGACCGGATAGCCGTGCAGGTTCCTGCATCGATGGGATTTCCGGATGGGATCTCGATGGATACGGCGGGGACGATTTGGGTGGCTATTTGGGGTGGGAGCGGTGTTGGCGGCTTTAATTCCGTGACGGGCGAACTAGCGCATTGGATACCCATGCCCGTGCCGCATGTTTCGTCCTGTGCATTCGTAGGCCCAGCGCTGGATCGTTTGCTGGTGACGACAGCCCAGAAAGAAATGAGTGATGAGCAGCTTGCGCAATATCCAGATAGCGGATCCACTTTTCTAGTAGAAATGGCGGTGTCTGGATTGCCAACACACGATTGCCAACTGCCAATTGCATGATTAACAAACGAATATGACGATGAAGAAATTAAGGAGTTCGGATTGGTTCGGTCGTTCGGGTAAGGACGGTTTCATTTACCGGGCATGGATGAAGAACCAGGGTATACCTTCGGACAGTTTCCGGGGAAAGCCCGTTATCGGGATCTGCAACACGTGGTCCGAGCTGACGCCGTGCAACGCGCATTTCCGCGAGCTTGCGGAGTCAGTGCGTCGGGGCGTTCTGGAGGCCGGCGGTTTTCCGGTGGAGTTTCCGGTGATGTCTCTTGGGGAGACGCTGATGAAGCCGACGGCGATGCTGTTCCGCAACTTGGCGAGCATGGATGTGGAGGAGTCGATCCGTGCGAACCCGCTCGACGGGGTGATCCTGCTTTGCGGCTGCGACAAGACGACGCCTTCGCTGGTTATGGGCGCCTGCAGTGTGAACCTTCCGACGATTGTTGTTTCGGGCGGTCCAATGCTGACGGGGAAGTACCGGGGACGGGACATTGGCACGAGCGACCTGTGGCGATTTTCGGAGGATGCGCGGCAGGGGCTGATGACGGAGGAAGAGCTGAACCTGGCCGAGTCGGGGATGTGCCGGAGCCGCGGTCACTGCGCTGTGATGGGTACGGCCTCCTCGATGGCCGCGATGGTTGAGGCGCTGGGGATCACCCTTCCGGGGAATGCGGCGATACCGGCTGCGGATGCGAACCGGAAGGTGTTGGCGCAGCTTTCCGGTCGTCGGATCGTGGATCTGGTTCGGGAGGGCGTAAAGCTGTCCGACGTGCTGACGCGCCGTGCGTTCGAGAACGCGATCCGTGTGAACGCAGCGATCGGTGGATCGACGAATTTCGCGATCCACCTGATGGCCATTGCGGGTCGTATGGGCGTGGAGCTGGAGCTGGAAGATTTCGACCGGTATTCGCGTGATGTCCCGCTGGTGGCCAACCTGCAGCCGTCGGGCAAGTACTTCATGGAGGACCTGTATTATGCCGGGGGGTTGCCAGCGGTGATGCATTCCATCGAGGCATCCCTGCATACCGACGTGCTGACGGTTAATGGCCGGACTATGGGTGAAAATATTACGGGTTGCGAAAGCCTGAATGGGACGGTTATCTCGACGGTGGAGGATCCTTTCAATCCGATATCGGGCATGGTGGTGCTACGGGGGAACCTGTGTGCTGACGGGGCGGTACTGAAGCCCTCCGCGGCCACGCCAGCGCTGATGCAGCATACGGGCAGGGCGGTTGTGTTCGAGGATATCGAGGACTACCGACTGAAGATCGACGATCCGGAGCTGGATGTCGATGAGCGCTCGGTGCTGGTGCTGAAGAACGTCGGACCGAAGGGGTACCCGGGTATGCCCGAGGTCGGCAATATGGGCATCCCGAAGAAGCTGCTGGAGCGGGGCGTTACGGACATGGTGCGGATCTCGGACGGTCGGATGAGCGGCACGGGTTTCGGGACGGTCGTTCTTCATGTTTCTCCGGAGGCTGCCGCGGGCGGCACGCTGGGGCTGGTTGCCGACGGCGACCTGATCCGTCTTGATGTTGCCGGCCGCCGGCTGGAGCTGCTGGTGGGTGCGGATGAGCTTGAGCGCCGCCGTGGGCTGCTGGTTCCGGCTGAGGACCGTTTCAGCCGGGGATATGCGAAACTGTATGTGGAGCACGTGGAGCAGGCGCACCTGGGTGCGGATTTCGATTTCCTGAAGGGCGGATCAGGAAGTGAGGTATCACGAGATTCGCACTGATTAAACCGTAATAACTCATGGACAAGATAACCAAAGGAAGATTTATCGGCAAAACAGCGATTATCACAGGCGCAGGCCAGGGTATCGGATTCGAAATTGCTCATCAGCTAGCGGCTGAAGGAGCTACTGTACTGCTGAATGATATCGATGAAGCGTTGACAGCCCATGCGGCAACACGTATTAACGCCGTGGGCCGGTGCCTACCATGCCCCGGTGATTCGGGCGACCTTGCATTCATCGAAGGGATCGTAGATCGTGCAGTTACGGAAACAGGTACATTGGATATCGTGATTGCCAACGCGGGGATTACGCTATTCGGCGATTTTTTAAGCTATGCGCCCGAGTCGTTTCATAAAGTGATGGCGGTGAACTTGGGCGGCACCTTTTTTCTGGCGCAGGCGGCAGCCAAGCAGCTGATTCGGCAAGGGCGTGGAGGATCGTTGCTTTTCACATCATCCGTTACGGGTCATCAAGCCCACAAAGACCTTGCAGCTTATGGGATGTCTAAGGCCGCGCTGGAGATGCTAGCCAAGAACCTGGTGGTAGAGCTTTCGCCGTATGGCATCAACGTGAACACGGTAGCGCCCGGGGCGACGCTCACCGAACGTACAGCAGCGGATGCGGCATATGCCGCGACATGGGCTTCGATCACGCCGATGGGGCGTGCAGCCAGGCCGGATGACATTGCCGCTGCTGCCTTATTTTTAGTGGGTGACAGCGCCCGGCATATTACCGGGCAGACATTGATCGTAGACGGAGGCTGGACCACAGTGAGCCCGTCGCCTTATTGACCAAATTGTTGGGGTTTTGATTTTTATTAAATTATATATATGTATATGAACAGGTTTTTTTCAATAGCATTATTAGTGCTATTAAGCGTAAGGTCCGTTGCTAGCGATGGAGGTACTGCTGGAGGTGATTCGGATATACCGAAATCGAATGATGGGTGGATTTCTCTTTTCGACGGTAAGACATTGAATGGCTGGAAAGTCAACGAGCACCCGGAAACGTTTAAGGTAGAAAACGGCGCGATTGTGGTAAATGGTCCGACATCACATCTTTTTTATGCGGGAAATGTGAATGATCACGATTTCAAGAATTTTGAACTAAAAGTGGATGTAATGACATTCCCCGGTTCAAATTCCGGTATCTATTTCCATACCCAATTTCAGGAGGCAGGTTTCCCTCGTATTGGCCACGAAGTGCAGGTAAATATTTCCCACACTGATTGGCGGAGATCGGGCAGTATCTATGGTATTGTACACGTGGATACGGTGCCTGTGATCGATAAACAATGGTATACACAACATATTGTCGTGAACGGGAATCAGGTTCGGATACTGATCGATGGAAAGCTCATTTTGGAATACAATGAACCTAGAACGGATATTGAACCCCATACAGGACATACCATTTCAAGCGGAACTTTCGCGTTGCAGGGGCATGATCCGCAGAGCAAGGTGCTGTTTCGGAATATCCGCGTGAAGATACTTCCGGATTGATCGTGTTTTTTCTTGTATATACAAGTTTGATGTGTTATCTTTGTGTGAGGTAAAAGATAACCAATTTTTTAAACCTGTAAATCGAATGTGCAAAGACATGGACAATAACCATTCAACATCACGGAGAAAATTTCTATTGACAGCCGCAACGGCGGCCATGGGCGTACCATTTATGCTAGAGGCCTCAGCTAAAGCACTAGCTGCATTGCCTGGCGGGAAATTGCGGCATGCCTGCATTGGTGTTGGCGGTATGGGCGCTCACGATCTCCAAAATTTCAAATCCCATCCGGACGTGGAAATCGTGGCCCTGTGTGATGTAGATGAAAATAACCTGAAAAAAGCCGCAGAGATTATTCCCGGTGCACGCCTGTATACCGATTGGCGTGAACTCCTTAAAAAGGAAAAAAACAAAATCGACGCTGTAAATATCACGGTACCCGATCATAACCACTTTATCATCGCTATGGGGGCCATCGAAGCAGGCAAACACGTGTATCTTCAAAAGCCCATGTGCCACGATGTAGCCGAAGTACGTGTCCTTACGGAAGCATCGATAAAAGCTGGGGTCGTCACCCAATTGGGAACACAGATTGCTTCTTCAATTGGCGACCGGACGGCCGTTAAATGGATCAAAGCGGGCATTATCGGGAAAGTAAAACATGCCTACCTTTGCTCAAACCGTTCGGGCATTGCGGGTTACCGACTGGCTGGACCGCGACCGGCGCAAGGCCAGGAGCCGCCCGCACATTTGCACTGGGACAATTGGATTGGTACCGCGCCTATGCGACCTTATGCTGCTGATATCTATCATCCCGCGATATGGCGTACCTGGCAGGACTTTGGCACCGGATGGTCAGGTGACATCGGCTGCCATATTTTTGATGCGGTTTGGAAAGGGCTGGACTTGAAGTCGCCTTTATCGGTAGTGGCGGAAGTGCAGAAATCATGGGAGGACTCGCCCGAACGACGTGGCGATACGTGGCCGCAAGGCGACCACATTACCTGGATGTTTCCCGGCAATGAACGGACGGCATCAGATACGTTGCCTCTGGAATGGTTCGATGGCGAATTCTATCCTCCTGAAGAGGTACGTGCGCTATATTCAGGCGGGAACTATCCAGAGGAGGCTGCCATGCTGATTGGTACCGAAGGAGCACTGCTTATTCCACATGGCGGAACGCCTGTACTGCTCCCGGAAAGCAAATTCAAGGACTATAAATATCCTAAACTGGAAGAACGTAACCATTACCATCACTTTGTAGAGGCGTGTTTGGACCGGGCTAAAACAGAATCATATTTCGGCCAAACGGGGCCGATGACCGAGGCGATCCTTTTGGGTACCGTAGCTATTCGCGTACCGGGGAAAGTACTGGAATGGGATGCGGCCAATATGAAGTTTCCCAATTATTCAGCTGCGGAAAAATACCTACGCCGCACCTATCGAAAAGGCTGGCAGCGCAAGGGATTTAGCTAGGGGCTAACATCCCCTATCCAGGCGATCTTGGTAATACGCTTAGAAAAATGCAGTGTTTCCGTATCTTTACCAAAATCCGATGGTCATGTATGTCTCCTTTTCTGATTTTATCGTGTTATTGGTTTTCGTAGTGATGGCGGGATGTACGTCCGAAGCAAGCCGTCGAAGCGGGAATCAGCCACAGGAAAGCAGGAAACTGCCCATTGAGAGGCTAGGAGGAGAAGCAGACATCATGCCTTCGATCGAGTTATTAGATAAAGGAAGGGTATTGATGTCTTATTCCGACTGCGCTACCTGCCACAAAGAAGCCGATAGAAAACGTGGCCCAGCATTCGAGGACATCGCCGCCCGGTACCCGATGAACAGTACCTATATCAATATCCTAGCAAAACGGATCATGCTAGGTACCAAGGGTACATGGGGAAATGTGGTGATGCCCCCACACCCAACACTATCGGAAAAGGACGCAGAAACCATGGTTATGTACATCCTTTCCTTGGCTCGACCGGATTAGTGCACCATCTTGTTTCAATCGGTCTGATTATCCATCACTAATGCCTCATTGGCACCCCGAAAAGCTTTTCGATATTCTTTTGGGCTCTGGTTGGTAATTTCTCTAAATTGCCGGTTGAAATAGGAAAGGTTTTTGAAGCCACTTTCGTAACAAATACGCAAGACGTCCCATTCTTCGGTAAGCAGTAGGTTGGTAGCATGGATGATGCGGACATTGTTGACGAATTGCGAAAAGGTCTGCTCCATACGCCTTTTGAAATATCGGCAAAAAGCCGCTTCATTGAGGTGTATCAAAGTGGCTGCAGTTTTGCTGTCGAGTTCATCCCGGAAGTTTTCGATCACGTATTTAAGCACGGGCTCTAATCTGGCGGAATCCTTATTGGTGAGCTTCATCACAGATAGGGTTTCATTCAGCACTTTCACATCCATTTGTGGCAAACGGGAGACCTCGTTGAGCAATTTTAAAAATGTAATCAGTTCATCCATGCCGTTTTGTTTAGTAAGGGTTGTAAACAAGTCATGAATGGGTGTTGGCGTATGCTGGATATGGAGACCGAAGGATGACTTATCCAACATATCCCTAACACGCACATAAGCGGCATTCTCGAAAAAGCCTTCGCCCAAAAAATCCGCTTTAAAAAATATAGCTACCGCGTGTGCCTTTTCTCCCTGTTCGATAAACGTCTTCTCATTATAGAAACAGTGGCCGAAACCCGGGCCAAAAAGATAAACGTCACCCTCTTGGAAGTTCATGATGTTTTTGCCCGCATAAAGTTTACCATAGCTTTTTTTGATCCAGATAAGTTCATACAAATCGTGAAAATGAAAAGACGACGTGAAGTAGGTTTGTACGTACTCCTTCACTAAAAAGCCCAGTCCAGCAGGGTGAGATTGATGTTCGAAAATTACCTTCATAATTGGTTTTTGTAGTGGCGACTGTAATCATGCTCAGCAACCATTCGAGCATACATAATTAGCTATAAAAACTAAGATTTACAAATTTACCCCCATTTTCCACGTATATGTAAATATTGTACCGGCAATAGCAAATGAGGTAGTGTCACGGTGCGGGAATACCGTATACTTTTGCTTTATCCAATTATGGTAATGCAAATCTTTTGGGCTTCGTAGAAATTAACCAAAAATAGTATGAGAAATTATGAAAAAGCAAAACAATAGACCGATTACCTGCCTGCTTTTGATGCTGTTAAGTTTCATTTTAAGTTTTCCAGTATTCGCACAGCAGGAGATTACGATTAGGGGTCTGGTGACGGATTCCCTGACTAATGAAGTAGTTGAAGGCGTAACGATTGAAATACGTGGAAGTACCGCTTCCACAAAGACAGGTCAGTCCGGTGAATTCTCCATTCGTGTTGTAATACCCGCAACCTTGGTTTTTTCGTCAATAGGACACCGCGAAACTCAATTGGAAGTGACAAATAGCCAGCCCTTGCATATCAACCTAACTCCAATATTGCAAGATCTCGAAGAGGTCGTTGTTGTTGGTTATGGTGTACAAAAGAAAACATCGGTAACCGCCGCTGTTTCCACGTTAAAGGGCGATGCAATTGACGCGGTGCCCGTTGCGAACCTGAGCAACACGTTGGGTGGCCGTGTAGCAGGCGTTATTGTGAAACAAGGGTCAGGTGAACCCGGACGGGATGGGTCAAATATTTTCATACGCGGGATTTCGTCTACAGGGAATAGCCAACCCTTGTTGGTAGTTGATGGTATTCCCAGGGATTTCACGCAATTGGATCCGAATAACATCGAAACATTTACCATCCTAAAAGACGCGGCTGCAGTAGCGCCTTTCGGGGTGGCGGGCGCCAACGGCGTAATTTTGGTGACGACCAAAAGAGGAACGCAAGGGAAACCAACATTAACGTATAACGGCTATGTAGGCTTCCAGAATCCAACGGTCCTGCCAGCATACTTGTCATCGTATGACGAAGCTTCTTTAAAAAACGCGGCTGCTAAAAACGCAGGCTTACCTGAACCCTATTCAGACTACGCCTTGCAGAAGTTTAAAGACGGGTCTGATCCCGACGCCTATCCAAACCACGATGTATGGAACCACATCGTTTCAAAGAACGCGTTGCTGACCAATCATAATGTCGAGCTTTCGGGTGGCAGTGAGTCCATTCGTTATTACGGGAGCTTTGGGTACCAAGAGCAGGAGGGTATGTGGGAGACAACGACGACCAACCGGTTTAATTGGGCTGTAAACCTGGAAATCGATGCGAGCCCGCTCACAACGGTGACAGCCAGTATCATTGGCCGTGCGAATAACAGACGCTACCCACCTTCCGACCAGAATTTGGGTGGATCTGGGCGGACGGGGCGGATCTTCGAACTGGCAGGTTTCGCACAGGTAGGGTACGGGCCACTTTTCTACAGCAACGGCATGTTTGGAAGCTATGTATCATCGGCAATTTTTGGTACCGGCTATGAAAAGGTAAAAAATACGACGCAGTTCAATCAGCTAACCATCGACCAGAAAATCCCGTTCATCGATGGGTTATCGTTTAAAGGTACATTTGCCTACGACCCTGATTTTGCGGATTCGAAATTATGGAAAACACCGATGCACGTCGCCAACATCGACACAACCCAACGGCCGTACGTCATTACCGATGCTATTTTCGGTAACCCGAAGCCGTTGCTGGTCGAGAGCTTCAGGAAATACCAGCAGTTTACTTATCAAGCAAGCCTCAATTATGCGAAATCATTTTCGCTCAACGATCTCACTGCGTTGGTAGCGTTCGAATCAAAGTCAAATGATAGCCGCGGAACGGACATATTTGCACGGAATTACAACCTCACCATAGACGAGGTGGACATGGGCAGTCCAAACCCCGTTGATAACGATGTAGCAGGAACATCCAGCATGGCGAAACAGCTTGGATTGGTATATCGGTTGACTTACGGGTATGCCGATAAGTACCTGGTGGAAGCGAGCGGGCGTTACGACGGCAGTTACTACTTCGCGCCGGGGAACCGGTTTGGCTTCTTCCCTGCATTTTCCCTGGGCTGGAGGATCTCCGAGGAAAATTTCCTTAAAGACCGGTTTGAATGGTTAACCAACCTGAAGCTACGGGGCTCGTATGGAGAGGTGGGCGCGTTAGCCGGCAGTCCCTTCCAGTACCTAAGTTCATACGGCGTAATTGGCGCGGCCTACGGTTTTGGGGGTACAGCGGTGCAAGGCGTTTTCGAACGTGCGGAGGCCAACCCCAACATTACCTGGGAGCGGGCTAAAAAGTTAGATGTCGGATTGGAGCTGGGGCTATGGAACGGCAGGGTTGAGCTGGAAGCGGACTATTTCTTTGAAAAGCGGTCCAACATGTTGTTGAACCCGAATGTGATCATACCCACCGAATACGGCATCGGGCTGAGCCAGGAAAATGCCGGCATTATGAGCAATCGAGGGATCGAGCTCGCACTTCGTACCCGGCACTCCTTTTCTGACGACCTCACGGTATCGCTTGGAGGAAATTTCACCTATGCAAAGAATAAGCTTTTGCAAGTGTTCGAGACCGACGTAACGTATAATAATCCAAATAGACGGGTGACGGGCCGTTCACTAGGGACACAGTTCGGTTATGAGGCACTGGGCTATTTCCAACTGGATGATTTTGATGCGGATGGTAATCTGAACCCCGGTATTGCCGTGCAACCGTGGGGAGCCGTGCAGCCGGGAGACATTCGCTACGCCGATACGGACGGAAATGGGAAGATCGATGAAAGCGACATCGTACCTATAGGTCATCCAAATGGAGCACCGCTGATGTTATACGGCATCTCTCCTTCGGTGAGCTTCAAAGGTTTTACCATCGACGCACTGTTCCAAGGTGCTGCGAAGACCGACTGGTACTATGACGCATCCGCTATAATGCCCTTTTGGAATGGCATGAAGCCCTACAAACACAACTTGGATTATTGGACCCCCGAGAATCCCAATGCCAAAAATCCACGGTTAACAACTTCACCGACGACGAACAACTCGGTAAGGTCTTCATTCTGGGTAGGAAATGCAGCTTATCTGCGCTTAAAAACGATTACGTTGTCTTATACATTGCCAACGTCATTGGCCTCCCGCATCGGTCTACAGCATGCCCGGGTCTATGCTGCCGGTCAAAATCTGCTCACATGGACCGACCTGCTTTATGACCCGGAAATTGGCCCTAACAATTCGTATAACGCGAATAGTGCTTGGTCATACCCACAGCAGAAAGTAGTTTCTTTAGGAATAACGATTGTGTATTAACTTTATTTTTTTGTGATGAAATCTATAAGTCTAACCAACCCTGCGTCGATTTGGATATTACTCGTGGTGATCGCGTTTTTCGGCGCCTGTGACGAATCGCTTGACGTCGTACCAAAAGATCAGGTAAATGATAATACCTTATGGGAAACAACTGAAAACGCAGATCTGTTCCTGAACAATATTTATGCGGCCGTGCCAAGTTACGCGGGCAGCGGTGACCCCTTGGAGAATTTTTCAGATAATGCAATCAACGGCATTGCGGGGAGATACAGTGCTTCGGTGTATGGAAATTCGAGTTATACGCCGAGCAATGGCCCAAGCCAATGGGGGTATTATAATGAAATCCGTAAGTGCAACCTGTTTATTGAAAAAGTCACCGAATCGACATTGCCCGATGATTGGAAAGGACTCCGGTTGGCAGAAGTACGGTTTTTACGTGCGTATTTTTATTCCTTGTTGGCCCTGCACCATGGCGGTGTACCCATTATTACGGATGTGCTCGACCGGTACGAACAAGGCGACGAAATCTTTCGGGCCAGGAACACTTTTGATGAAACAATTGATTTCATCACGAGTGAATGTGCTACTATTGAACCGGGTTTGCCATTAACCGCCGTAACGGGAAGGGCTACCCGCGGGGCGGCCTTAACGCTCAAAGCATGGTGTGAACTCTTTCAAGCCAGCCCGCTCTACAATACGGCGAACGACAACGCGAAATGGCAAAAGGCAGCCGATTCGTACAAAGACGTGATGGAATTGGGGGTTTATGGATTGTTTTCCGACTATAGGACGTTATTTTTTGAAGAGAATAACAGCAATAATGAAGTTATATTTGATCGGGTGCATTTGGGCGGTACGTCGATGGCTAATATGCGGGCATCGAACTATGCACCAACCTTTGTGAATGGCACAGCAAGGGCATTTGCAGGGTCGAACCCCACGCAGGAGTTGGTCGATGACTATGTGATGGCGAATGGTTTGCCGATCGATGATCCTTTGTCTGGCTTTGACCCGCAGCAACCGTACGTTGGACGGGAACAACGATTTTATGACGATATCATTTATGATGGTGCGGAATGGCTGGACGATGAAATTATTATGAGACAAGGCGTTGGAAGTAAAAATCAGACCGATTTGAGTGATAATAACGAAGCCACGAACACCGGTTACTATTGGAAGAAAGCCATAGACCCTAAATATGCGAATCTCAACAACCTGGAGAATGGCGCGAACTATATTATTTTTAGATATGCAGACGTCCTCCTTGGTTATGCCGAAGCACAAAATGAAGCGAATGGGCCCGATGGGTCGGTATATGACGCAATAAACCAGGTCCGCGAGCGGGTTGGTCTACCGGCTGTGGAAAGCGGTTTAACTCAAGCGCAAATGCGGGCGGTTATCCACCGCGAGCGCCGGGTTGAACTGGCTTCTGAAGACAAGCGGTGGTATGATATTATCCGCTGGAAGACCGCCGAAGACTTGTTGAACGGCCATATGCATGCGGTATCCATCGTCAGGGAAAATGGGCAGTGGGTTTATAAATACGTAAATGCCGGCGGCGGCGCAAAAGTATTCCATCCGGAGAAGAACTATGTCTATCCCATCCCGCAGTCGGCTAGGGATGCTAACTCGAAATTAACTCAAAATCCAAATTATGATTGACATGAAGCTTATTTTTCTGACTTTTTTCTTAGCGGTTAGTGTGGGCGCTTTCGCCCAAAAAGTTGACGAAGTTATTCTGGAGTGGAAACAGGTTCCTGAGTCAGGGAGCATCGGTGTAACGCATGGTCGGCTTGCGGGCCTTGAAATCGCTGTCGGAAAGGGAAGGACAAGTGACAGCACCTTCCGGTTCTCTTCCGAGGGCCGCGGGCGGGTACGCTTATTGCTAGACGGCGCCAATACAAAAACGGGTAGCTATTCAACGGTGGTCACGCTGGGGGCACTGACCGGGTCGTTCTCATTCTTCCTGCGCGATGTCACATCGGAGTACCCCATTTACATACCCGAGTTCGGTGTGGTTGTATTGAAAGCCGATGATCCACGGTCTTACGATGCCGTCGAACAAGCGGTTTTATCTAGAAAATCAAAGACCAAAATCCAACAGCTTACCGACGCACCGGAGGAGACGTCTTTCGCTTCCGTGGAAAATCGGACGCGGGATATGTCCGTACCGACATGGTTGGGTACCAGCCGTGATTTCCGGATTTTTCAGATCACGGAAGCACTGTCGGATTTATCGCCAGGGGAGGCCAATATCATTTCGCCACGAAGGTCGGTTTCGGCGGTAACGTTGCCCGAAACCGGAGACCAGGCAGTTAATTACCTGTACACCGTGGGACGTGGTGTCGGTGTGCAAGACAATATTTCGCGCCGCTTGGAACAGGGATCGCTGCCCCTATTGCATAGTACATTGACCGATGACGACATTCAATATCATTCGACTACATTTGTCGGTTTTGAGAAATCGGCCCTCTCGCTTGGGTCGCAATTCGGTACCGACTTTTTGGTAGCCGATAGCCATAGCGGCGGACATATGTTTACGGAGGGCCAGAAGCAATTGCTCGCGGAGAGACAGGAAGAAGTGCTCAACCCGGCGGAAGAAACCGTGTTGTATTTCCGGTCGGAAGCGGTCAATACCGGCACCGTGCCACGATACGCCTGGTTTAAGGCGCCGCGGCCCGGCACGGGTTGGCACCATAAGAAAGACTACACGTTCGACGCGGAGACGGGCTTTTCCACCTACGCATCCGGACGGGTATTCAGCATTTCCCGTTTGAACGGCCAGCCCCTACAGAATGAGGAGATTGCTGTCCTTGTAGCACCGGGCGAAAAGGTGGTGTTTGAATTTTATGTCCCGCATAGCCCCATCGACAAGGAGCGGGCTACGGCGCTGGCCGGCCAGTCGTTTGATCAACGGTATACCGAAACTAAAAAGTTCTGGCAAGATAAACTCGCGCAAGCGGCAACCATCAAGCTGCCCGAAAAGCGGATCGAAGAAATGATCAAGGCCGGTTTACTGCATCTCGACCTGATTACATTCGGTAACGACCCCAACGAGACCTTGGCACCGAACATCGGAGTATATTCACCCATCGGCACGGAGAGTTCGCCGATTATCCAATTTTACAACTCGATGGGCTGGCAGGACGTAGCCAAGCGCTCGCTGACCTATTTTTTGGATAAGCAGCATGAAGATGGGTTCATCCAGAATTTCGGTGGTTACATGGTTGAGACAGGCGCTGCACTGTGGACCATGGGTGAATATTTCAGGTATACCAACGATACGGAATGGGCACGGCAAGCGTCACCGAAGCTGTTGAAATCGGCGGACTACCTTATCGAGTGGCGCAACCAGAATAAGAAGGACGAGCTGGCCGGTCGGGGCTATGGGATGATCTCGGGGAAGGTCGCCGATCCGGAAGATCATTTCCACCAATTTATGCTTAACGGATATGCATATATCGGTATGAGCCGCGTCGCGGAGGTGCTAGCGGCCATCGGTCACGCGGATGCTGATCGGATCGGCAAGGAAGCGGCAGCATGGAAGGCGGATATCCGCGAGTCTTTCTTTAATGTGATGGCGCTATCGCCCGTCGTGCCGCTGGGCGATGGCACATGGTGCCCCACGGCACCACCATGGACGGAGGCCGTCGGACTTCGTGCACTCTATATGAAACCGGAAGCGTTTTGGTCCCACGGTACAGTTTCTGTGTCGGATGCGATGCTTGGCCCTCTCTACCTGGTGTTTTGCGAAGTGCTGGATGCGGATGAGCCAGCGGCCAAGATGCTGCTGGATTACAATAGCGAACTGTTTTACCAAGGTAATGCCGCATTTAGTCAGCCTTACTACAGCCGCCACAACTGGGTGCAGGCGAAGCTGGGCATGACCAAACCGTTCTTAGAAACGTATTACAGTACCTTCGCGGCATTGGCCGACCGGGAGACCTACACCTTTTGGGAGCATCTATACAAATTATCCCCTCATAAAACCCATGAAGAGGGTTGGTTCCTGATGGAAACCCGATGGATGCTCTATATGGAAGACGGGAATGCGTTGGACATATTTAAGACCATACCCCGGGCTTGGATGGCCGATGGCGAAGAGCTTTTAATGGATGGCGTATGGAGCTACTTCGGACCGCTGCGTGTCGAAGCGAAATCACACGTAGAAGAAGGGTACATCGAGGCGACCGTTGAAAGCACGGGAGATCGGAAACCCGAGACCGTACGCGTTAGGCTGCCGCATCCGGCACATAAAACGCCGGTACAGGTAACGGGGGGTACGTACGACGAAAAAACAGAAAGCGTCATTGTGAGTGATTTTACAGGTAAAGCAACGGTCAGGTTAACGTTTTAATATATGTCCGCAAGCACCTTAGACATCCTCACCATTGTCGGTTACTTTACCATCATCATCGTCATCGGTGTTTGGTCTAGCCGCGGCAAGAAAGACGATGCAGCGCAATATTTTACCTCGAAGGGGTTGCTGCCGTGGTGGGCGATAGGTGCGGCCTACGTGGCCACGGGGCTCAACTCGGAGCAGCTCATCGGAATGAACGGCATGGGCTACCTCGTGGGCTTGCCGCTGGTGAACTCGTATTTGATTGCGATTTTTGTCTATACGGCGTTGATTTTCGTGTTTTTTCCGCTTTACCGCCGCAATAACATCGTGACCATGCCGCAATACCTCGGTGAACGGTTCGATAAGCGCAGCCAGAACGTGTTTGGGGTACTATTGCTGCTCAGCTACGTGTTTCTGAGTTTGGCGGTCGTATTGTATGGCGGCGCGAAACTGTTTGAGGTAATCTATGATATACCGCTCTGGCAGGGCATATTGGTGTTGGGTCTGGTGTCGGGTGTCTTTACCATATTCGGCGGCATGTCTTCGATGATCAACGCTTCCGTATTTCAATTCGCGTTGATGTTCGTGGCCGGTGGCATCCTGTTTTACTTGGGGTATGTGAAGCTGGAAAATGGATGGCAAGACATCGTGGACCATGCAGCGGGTGGTTTTCACCTGATGCAGCCCATGGATACACCGATTATGCCTTGGCACGCCGTGCTGTTTTCGCTATTTAACCTCCAATTGTTCTACTCCTGCATTAACCAAACGCTGGTGCAGCGTGGCTTCGGGGCGAAAACGGAATGGGATGTGCGCATGGCCGTCGTATTTGCATTGGCATTTGTGCTGTTACGGCCGTTCCTGGAAATATTTCCGGGGATGATCGCCAGAGCGCTTGCGAATACGGGATATCCGGAATTTGCGGTTACGCCGGATCAAGTGGATAACGTATACCCGATGTTGATTGCCAACCTTATTCCCAAGGGGATGCAAGGGCTCATATTGGTGGGTATATTGGCAGCGATCATGTCGACCATTTCGGCTTTCCTGAATTCGATTTCCACCTTGTTTACGTACGATGTGTACAAGAAATGGATCAACCGGCAAGCCAGCGATAAGCAGTTGGTGCGCGTAGGGATGTGGTGTACCTTCGGGCTGATGGCATTCAGCGTGCTCTATGCGCCGGTGATTAGCAACATGGGCGGGATTTTCATTTATTTCCAGTCGCTATCTACGTATTTGGCGGTGCCTGTGGCTACCTGTTTTTTGGCCGGCATGTTTTGGAAACGGGCTACACCGGCGGCATCCCTTACGGTTTTGACCGTAGGGATACCCCTCGGTGCGCTGATCCAGTTGGTGCTGATCCCCGCGTTGTTTCCTGAAACGGCCATAGCCACTTATGGCTTGGATAATTTTTATGTAATCGGTGGGATTACCCAGATTTTCTGTGTGGCCATTATGGTGGGTGTAAGCTGGTATACTCGGCCGCGTGCCGTTGCCGAAATCAGTAACCTCACATGGACGCCCAAGCTGTTGCGGCTTCCCGAAAATGAGCCGCGCCGGCTGTGGTGGCAATCGGTATGGCTCTGGTGGGGCATTTTAGCCCTTATTTATCTGGTGCTTTACATCCTTTGGTGGTAATTAGTTGATTAAAAGATGACGAATAAAAATACAGTACTCTGCCTGATGGCGCATCCCGACGATGCGGAGATTTTGAGTGGGGGATTGTTGGCACTGTTGGCCGCGAGAGGTTGGCAGGTAACGATAGCTACGATGACGCCGGGGCAAGCGGGTTCTACCCAACTCGATGCCGAAGCGATCAGTGCGGTCCGGCGCAAGGAAGCGGCCGCGGCTGCTGCGGTCATTGGCGGGAATTACCATTGCCTGGAATCGGAGGATATCTTTATTTTATACGACAAACCGACTTTGCTGAAGGTCATTGCGTTGTTCCGGGAGGTACAGCCAACGCTGGTAATTACAGCTAGTCCAGACGACTATATGCTAGATCACGAAATCACCAGCCACCTTATACAGACGGCATGCATGGCGGCGACCATTCCCAATATCGTGACGCCCGGTTTGCCGCTTCTTCGACAGGTGCCACATCTCTACTATGCGGATGCGGTGCATGGGAAAGATCGGGTCGGCCGGGAGATCGTTGGAGACACCATGGTAGACATTACGGACGTAATGGCAACGAAGGAGACGATGCTTTGCTGCCATCATAGCCAACGGGATTGGCTGCGCTCGATATCGAAAGTGGATGAGTTCGTTTTGTTGATGAAGTCGTTTTCGGAACGTAACGGCAAGCTGATCGGCCAACGGTATGCGGAGGGCTACCGGCAGCACTTGGGGTTCAGCTATCCGCAGGATAATTTGCTGGCTACGGAATTAGGGACATTAATCCACGAATACCATGCGTAAGACGCTGATCACCCCGCGTATGGAGCAAGGATTGGATATCATCTGCATGGAGAACGACCACTTGCGCGTGGATGTCATCCCGGCATTGGGCGGAAAAATCAGCAGCGTATTCAATAAGGAATATAAAAAGGAGTTTTTGTGGCATAACGAAAAGCTCGACCTGCAGGAAAACCGCCCGGGGGATGATTACGATAGCCACTTTTTGGGGGGCATCGATGAGTTACTCCCTAACGATCTCCCAGAGGAAATCGATGGCACGGCCTATCCCGATCACGGCGAACTCTGGACGTGCCGTCTGGAGCACGCGGTATCTGAAAATGCGGTCTCGGTGTATGGGGTGCTGCCACTAAGTGGATTGCATTATCGAAAAACGGTGTGTTTGGAGACAGGGACCGCGAAAATTAAGTTGACGTACCACATCATCAACGAGTCGGGCGAACGCCGCCGGTTCTTGTGGAAGCTACATGCCGCGCTACGGATTGCCCCGGGCGATCGGCTCGTTACTCCGGCACGCCAAGCGAAGGTGGTGAACCTGGCGGCGTCACGCTTCGGCGATCCCGGCGAGTTCAAATGGCCGGTCATTGCGGGAGTAGACGCATCGGTGGTGCCGGAGAAAAATGGCACCATGGATTTTTTCTACCTATATGATTCGCCAGCTGGGGAGATGGCGTTACTGTCGGAAAATGGGAAATGCCGCTTTTCTTACCTTTATGACCAGCGGGTTTTCCCCTATCAGTGGTACTTTGCTTCTTACGGTCAATTTCGGGATCATTATACCGCGATACTGGAACCGGCATCTGCGATGCCTGTGCAGGTGAACGAAGCGGCTGACCGGGGGCAATGTTCGGTGTTGGAGCCGGGGGAATCAATCGATACCGTGGTGACGATTTACGCCGGCGGGAATGGATAGCAATCGAAACACAAAAATAAACAGCAATATGAAGATAGAATCAGTAGACTTTTTTTACTTACGGATGCCAGAGGTACTGGATATCGGAGATGGTAGCCAGGATGCAACATTAGTACGCGTGCGGGCCGGGGGCCTGGAAGGCTGGGGCGAATGCGAAGCGGCGCCGTTGCCAACGATTGCCGCTTATGTATGTCCGATGTCGCATAGCGCCTGTAAGCCGGTGAGCTATGGCGTGGAAGGGATGCCCCTGAACGAGCCGGAAGACATCCGGAAAATTGGGCAGAAGGTTCACGCGCACAGCTTTGACTTGTTGCAGGCCGACCATACGTTGTCGGGAATTGACATTGCGTTATGGGATCTGCTCGGAAAAAAATTGGGAGAACCGGTATATCGATTGTTAGGGTATAAACGCGCGTATCCGAAAACCCCGTATGCATCGCAGCTGTTTGGGGATACCCCGGAGCTGACCTACGAAAAGGCGGTGCAATCGCGGGCGTCGGGTTATCGGGCAGTCAAATTCGGCTGGGGGCCGATCGGGCGGGATAGCGCCGCAGTCGACGCTGCCCATTTCCGGGCGGCGCGTGAGGGGCTGGGCGCGGACGCGTACCTGATGATTGACCTGGGTACCGTGTGGGGCGAAGATGTGGCGGTGGCACGCGAGCGGTTAGCCGCGTTGAAAGATGTGAATGCCTACTGGCTGGAAGAACCCTTTACGAATATGGCACTGGGGCCCTATAGCAAACTGGCGAAGAGCGAACCGCGGGTACGGCTGGCGGCAGGCGAAGGATGCAATAACTATGTGCAAGCGGCCGCCATGTTGGATTATGCGGAACTCGGTTTTATCCAGATCGATACGGGCCGCATCGGCGGTATCACCCCCGCAAAGCGGGTGGCTGACGACGCGGCGGCCAAAGGGATTACGTATGTGAACCACACGTTTACATCCCATCTGGCACTCAGTGCTTCCCTCCAACCTTACGCCGGCGTGAAGGAGGACGTGATCTGCGAGTATCCCGTGGAGCCCAAACAACTGGCGCTGGATATCACCACGAATAAAATCCTTCCGGATGAGAATGGACAGATTGTCGTGCCTGATGCCCCGGGTTTAGGAGTTGACGTACAACTAGAAGCACTGAAGGACTATGTGGTAGACGCTGAGATTCGTATCGGCGGATCATTGATATACCAAACACCAGCTATATAAAATGGATAATAAAAGATTCGAAAATCAGGTCGCGGTAATATCCGGCGGTGCGGAAGGGTTGGGCAAAGCTGTCGCGCTTCGGCTGGCTTCAGAGGGAGCTAGGATTGTCTTGTTTGATGTCAATGAAAAGAAGCTGACAGCGACCGTCCGAGTACTCGAAAGCCGGGGTATTGCTGTACTGGGGCGTTGTGTAGACATAGCTGATGAACAGGCGGTGAAATCAGGCTACAAAGCCGCTGAAGAAAAATTCGGAAAAATTGACGTAGTCATTAATTCGGCTGGTATCGTAGGGCCTACCAGCACGTCCATACTGGATTATACCTTGGCAGATTTTGATCGTGTGTATCAAGTGAATTTACGGGGTGCATTTTTGATCGCAAAGTACGGTCTGCAGGCGATGGCAGTAAAAGGGTACGGTCGCATGTTGCTCATCGCCTCCATAGCGGGCAAAGAAGGAAATCCGTTCATGGCGGGCTACTCGGCGACGAAGGCAGGTGTGATCGGCTTGGTAAAAGGGCTGGGCAAGGAATTCGCCGAAAAGGGAATAACTGTCAATGGGTTGGCTCCCGCCGTTATAAAGACAGCGATGAATGAAGATACAGCCCCGGAACAGCTAGCTTATATGACGAGCAAAATTCCTATGGGGCGACTAGGTACCGTGGCGGAGGTAGCTGCTATGGCCGCTTTCATTGTTTCGCCAGAGAACAGTTTTTCCACGGGGTTTGTTTATGATATTTCAGGTGGTCGAGCGACCTATTAATAAGCGATATGTCAAGAAAAAAAGTAGTGGTTTTGGGTGGTTCATCCGGTATCGGAAAGGCCATCGCCGAACGGTTTGCAAAAGAAGGTTGGTTGGTCATTATAGCCTCTTCCGATCAATCCAAATTAGATATAGCGTATGGTGGATTGATAGGGGGCGGGCACGAGGCCATTCAATTGGATATTAGGAACGAAAAACACCTGAAAAGTTTTGTAACACATATTGCAGATAAGTATAATAAATTTGATGTACTTGTTAACAGCATCGGCGTGTCGGCGCATATGGACTTATTGGAGTCCAATTTTGTGGATTGGGATAATGCACTACAGGTGATGTTATACGGCACGGTAAAAAGCTGTCGAAGTTTGGTGCCCTTGATGAAACATGGTGGGCGTATCATCCATATTACTTCCATCCACAACAATCGGGTCGAGAAAGGAAGTTCGGCTTACGGAATGGCAAAAGCCGCCATTACACAGTTTACACGGTCACTGGCCTTGGAGCTGGCACCTGAAAATATCCTGGCCAACACGATTGCGCCGGGTTTTATTGACACGCCGATGTCTGTGGATGATAACGGGCAGAACGAGTTGGAGACCGAATGGTTTCGTGATAATTATATCAAATATGATCACTTGCCATTGAAACGCCCCGGGCGCCCTGAAGAGGTGGCTGGCGTGGCTTACTTCTTAGCAGGACCGGATGCGTCTTATATGACGGGTTCGGTCGTTACAGTTGATGGCGGGCTAACGATAACATTTTAGTTTTTCGAAAAATGGAATGGCGTTTTTTACAGTCAAGCAAATAATGTATCAACTCTAGCAAACCTAAATTTATTAAGCAAGTATGCCAATGTCCATGCTCGTTATCCAATCTTATCAATATCGGATGTTATATTGCCATTGTGTGGGGAATATAGTTGAGCTTGCCTATTTTTGAAGTGCGAGTTGTCATGTATATACAAGCAAATAAATAGAGATCGATATAAATTCATACATCATGAGATTAATCCGTTTTGGCAATCCGGGGACTGAACGCCCGGGAATTTTGGATGAACACAATATTAGACGGGACCTGTCAGGCCGTTTCCGCGATTGGGATCGGGCGTTTTTCAACGATGGCGGACTGGAAAAGCTAAATGAATACCTATCCATTAACCCGCGTCCAAGCGCCGTAGCAGACGACGAACGTTGGGCTGCACCCATTGCCCGGCCGGGTAAAGTGATCTGTATCGGATTGAACTACTCCGACCATGCCAAGGAATCCAACATGGCTATCCCGCAGGAACCCATTGTCTTCCAAAAAGGCTCCAATACGGTGGTAGGTCCGTATGACCCCATCATTATACCACGTGGCAGCGAAAAGACTGATTGGGAGGTCGAGCTCGGTGTAGTTATCGGTAAAGATGCACGTTACTTGCAAACCAAGGAGGAGGCGAAAGGCTATATCTTGGGATACTGCGTGGTCAACGATGTATCCGAGCGGGCATTCCAATTGGAGCGTGGCGGGCAGTGGACAAAGGGGAAATCGTGTGATAACTTCAGCCCCACCGGGCCTTGGCTACTAACTGCAGAGGAGGTGGCGGATGTACACAACCTCAGCCTAAAGCTAACCGTGAATGACCATACCATGCAAGATGGCAATACGAAAAATCTGATTTTCGATGTATATCATATCATCCATTACCTCTCTCAGTTCATGACCCTGGAAGCTGGCGACTTGATTTTAACAGGTACGCCTGCCGGTGTCGGATTGGGAATGAAGCCACCGCTATACCTGAAGGCGGGTGACGTAGTGGAGTTGGGCATTGATGGACTCGGTGAGCAGAAACAGGTGTGCGAACAGGCGTAGTGCCACGATCAAAGCATGATGAACATCAAAAAAGTACTCATCGCCAATCGTGGTGAGATTGCTATCCGAATCAGCCGCGCTTGCAACGAACTTGGAATCGGTACCGTGGCCGTTTATACCTTCGAAGATCGGTATTCGTTGCATCGCTATAAGGCGGATGAGGCTTATCAGATCGGCTTGGATACAGAGCCGCTGAAGCCTTACTTAGATATCGAAGCTATTATCGCTATTGCCAAAGATTGCGATGCGGATGCGATACACCCGGGCTATGGCTTTTTGTCCGAAAACGCGACGTTTGCACGTCGGTGTGCGGCAGAAGGAATCATCTTCGTGGGGCCGTCGCCGACCGTGATGGAAATGCTCGGCGATAAGGTGAGTGCTAAAGAGGTCGCTCAAAAAGCAGCGGTACCCATTATCGAAAGCAGTAGAGGGACCTTGGATGTTGTAGCGGCGGCACTTTCCGAAGCGTGGCGCATCGGCTATCCATTGATGTTGAAAGCCGCCGCCGGTGGTGGAGGACGTGGCATGCGCGTAGTTCGCAATGATGTGGAACTGGAAGGGGCTTTTGCCAGCGCCCGCAATGAGGCCCTGAATGCGTTTGGCGATGGTACGGTATTCCTGGAAAAGTACATCGAAAACCCAAGACATATCGAGGTTCAGATCGTAGGCGACCAACATGGCAACATCAGGCATTTATACGAGCGTGATTGCTCTGTGCAACGTCGCTTCCAAAAGGTGGTAGAAGTGGCCCCCGCTGCTAATCTGCTGACCGAAACACGTGAGCAATTGTATGCTTATGCGACAGGTATAGCCAAGGAAGCAGGATACGACAATGTGGGAACCGTGGAGTTTCTGGTAGATGCCAACGGGCGGGTATATTTTATTGAAGTAAACCCACGCATCCAGGTGGAACATACAGTCACGGAGATGGTGACGGGTATAGACCTGATCAAAACACAATTATATATTGCTTCGGGGTACCGGTTAACTGACAAACAGGTGTCGCTGGATGAGCAGGCGGCCATTCCGCTGAATGGTTATGCCATTCAATGCCGGATTACCACCGAGGATCCGGCAGAGGGCTTTAAACCCGATTATGGCACCATCATTACTTACCGTAATGCCGCGGGTTTTGGCGTACGGTTGGATGAGGGTAGTGCCTATCCGGGCATGAAGGTAAGCCCATTTTTCGACTCGATGCTGGTAAAGTTGAGTACGCATGGCAACACCTTGGCTGAGGCTGCAAAACGTATGGATAGGGCGCTTCGGGAATTCCGTATCCGGGGAGTAAAAAATAATATCGGGTTCTTGGAAAACTTAGTCACTCATCCAGTCTTTTTGGCTGGGGAGGCCACGGTGGGGTTCATCGCAGCTCATCCTGAACTGCTCAAGCCGGCTGGCCGGTTGGATCGTGGTACCAAATTGCTGGAGTTTCTTGGAGATATTTCGGTAAATGGCAACCCTGATGTTAAAGGGCAGGCCAGGCCGTCCCGGTTGGATCAACCATCTATGCCGGCGACCGACGTTCAGGCGGCTTATCCAAAGGGAACCAAAGATCGCCTTACGGAACTCGGCCCGGAAGGGTTTTGCGAATGGTTGTTTAACGAAAAGCGAATACATTACACCGATACGACCCTACGTGATGCCCATCAATCGTTGCTGGCTACCCGCTTACGCACGTATGATATGTTGAAGGTGGCTGCCGGATTTGCAAAGGCACACCCACAACTATTCAGTATGGAGGTGTGGGGCGGAGCTACTTTTGACGTATGCCTGCGCTTCCAATTGGAGGATCCTTGGCAGCGATTGGCGAAATTGCGTAAAGCGATTCCAAATATCTTACTGCAGATGCTCATCCGGGGGTGTAACGGCGTGGGCTACGCTGCCTATCCGGATAACCTCATCGAGGCGTTCGTGGAAAAAAGCTGGGAGACGGGGGTGGATATCTTCCGCATTTTTGACTCGCTCAACTGGATGGAGAATATTGCTCCCTGTATCGAAATGGTGCGAAAGCGCACAGGTGGTCTCGCCGAAGGAACCCTTTGCTATACCGGAGACATCCTCGATCCTGCACGTACGAAATATGACCTCAGCTACTATGTAAGAATGGCTAAGGATTTAGAGAATGCAGGAGCTCACATACTGGGCATTAAGGATATGTCGGGCTTGCTGAAACCGTATGCGGCGCAAGAACTCATCACCGCATTGAAGGATACGGTTAAGATACCGATACACCTGCATACACATGATACGTCGTCTTTGCAGACCGCTACCTACCTCAAAGCCATAGAGGCGGGAGTCGATGTGGTGGATTGTGCATTGGGTGCGCTCTCGGGCCTTACCTCACAGCCCAACCTTAATGCCGTTGCGGAAATGATGCGTTTCCATAGGCGGGAAAATCTATTCGATATGGATAGTTTGAATGCGTATAGTGATTATTGGGAGCATGTCCGCACGTACTACGCACCGTTTGAATCAGGGCTGAAAGCAGGGTCAGCCGAGGTTTTTCAGCACGAAATCCCGGGAGGGCAATATTCCAACCTGAAACAACAGGCTACAGCTTTGGGCCTGGGTGATCGTATCGCGGATATCAAGCACAGCTACGCGGATGCCAACAGTTTATTTGGTGATATTGTAAAGGTAACGCCCAGTTCAAAAGTGGTGGGTGACATGGCACAGTATATGGTGGCCAATAATCTTTCAAAAGATGATGTGATGACAAAAGGAGGGAGCTTATCATTTCCCGACTCGGTCGTGTCGTTTTTTAGAGGAGATATCGGGCAGCCGGAGGGTGGTTTTCCGGCAAAACTACAAAGAATGGTGATGAAGGGCCAACCGGCCTACACTGAACGCCCGAATGTGCATCTGCCCCCCTTGGATTTGGAACAGGATTTCAAAACATTCCTGCGAGAATATGGGATGGATTTTGTCTTTACGGACTACTTAAGCTATAAGTTCTATCCGAAAGTATTTACCGAGTACGCGAAAGCGTATCGGAAATACGGCGATGTTTCCGTAGTGCCTACGCGGTATTTCCTGTATGGGATGGAACCCGGAGAGGAAACGACCATTGAGATAGCCAAAGGGAAAACCCTCCTGGTAAAACTCGTGTCTATCGGGCCGTCCGATACGGAGGGCAACTGCACGGTCTTCTTCAAGTTGAATGGTCAGACACGTAATCTGGAAATACATGATGCCAGTTCAAATGTGGTACGAAAAGAGAATAAAAAAGTGGATATAGCCGATGGCCGGCAGGTGGGGTCGCCGTTGCAGGGCATGCTATCGACGGTGTTTGTGACTGTAGGCGATACGGTAAGGGTAAATCAACCGCTTTTTATCATTGAAGCGATGAAAATGGAAACCACCGTAACCGCTGCGGTGGAAGGACGGGTTAAGCAGGTTGCACTTGCGACTGGTACGTTGGTAAATACCGATGACCTTGTGGTAGAGATGGAATAGTATCGTGGATGTGTCCTATTAAATGAAGGAAACGTATCTTTAAGACGTGAATAGAAGTGTCGATAATATGCAAGATGGTTTAGCCAAATTGGCGGGGGCATTAAAGGGAGCTTTTTACTACAATTCAAGTGCCGAACACCAAACATTGCTCCGTGCGTATTCCACGGATGCATCGGTATACCAGGAACGCCCGCTAGCGGTAGCAGTACCCATGAATGGGGAAGACTTAAAAACGTTGATCGCATTTGCTTCCGCTCACGGTGTGACCCTTATTCCGCGCACAGCTGGCACGTCGCTGGCCGGACAAGTAGTAGGCCGGGGTATCGTGGTGGATGTATCCAAGCATTTCAATGGAATACTTGAAGTAAATGCGCAGGAACATTGGGTACGCGTACAGCCCGGTGTGGTTCGCGATGACCTGAATGCGCATCTTCGACCGTATGGGGTGATGTTCGGGCCTGAGACATCCACGGCAAACCGGGCGATGGTTGGCGGTATGGTGGGTAACAATTCATCGGGCTTGCATTCCATCGTATGGGGAGACACACGCAGCCACTTGTTGGAAGCAACCGTTCTCCTCGATGATGGATCGGAAGTGGTTTTTCGGGCATTGGATGATGCGACATTGTTCGATAAGCTAACCTTGTCGACCCGGGAGGGCGATATCTACCGCCGGATGAACGATTTGCTCTCGGATGCCGACAATCGCGAAGCCATAAAGACCGGTTATCCAAAGCCTACGCTCACACGGCGTAATACCGGATACGCACTGGATATGATGGTCGATACCGGACAGCCCTTTAATTTCTGCAAACTGCTTGCCGGATCGGAAGGAACACTAGGCATCCTTACGGGGGCTAAACTGAACTTAATCCCGCTGCCGCCGAGTGAAGTAGGATTGCTGTGTATACATTGCAGTACACTCATCGAATCCCTGCACGCCAACATCGTGGCGTTGCGCCACCATCCTGAGGCGTCCGAGTTGGTCGATAAATACATCATGGACTTCACCAAAGAGCATCCCACCTACCGGTATAACCGGTTTTTCATCGAAGGTGATCCGGCCGCATTGTTGATGGTGGAATTCAGAGGTGATACTATTGACGAGGTGCAACAGAAAGCCGCGGCGTTGAAGGCAGAGCTAATGGCCGTTGGATTGGGGTACGCTTATCCACTGATTACCGGCCCGGAGACCAACTTGGTGTGGGATGTCCGCAAAGCAGGCTTGGGATTGATCCGTAACTTGCCTGGTGATACCCAGCCGGTAAATCTTATTGAAGATTGTGCCGTACCACCGGAAAACCTGCCTGCATATATCGAAGATCTGCAGCAGATACTTAGTCACCACGGATTGGATGCGTCGTATTATGCGCACGCCGGAGCTGGTGAATTGCATGTGGAACCGTTGATTAATTTGAAAACCGATGAAGGGAAACGTGTATTCCGTGCGGTGCTGGCCGATACCACCCAGCTGGTTAAGAAGTATAATGGCTCATTGAGTGGCGAGCATGGCGATGGACGGCTCCGTGGCGAATTTATCGGTGCCGTGCTGGGTGAAGCCGTATATGGGTTGCTCAAAGAGGTGAAAATGATCTTCGACCCAAAGGGGGTATTCAATGCAAACAAGATCGTAGACGCACCGCCGATGGACAAATTCCTGCGCTACGAACAGGATACGAGCGCCATTAAGATCGATACCGTCTTTGATTTCCGTAAACAGGAAAGTATTTTACGGTTGTCTGAAAAGTGTTCCGGATCCGGCGACTGCCGCAAAACGCATATCTCCGGTGGCACGATGTGCCCCTCGTACATGGCCACACGGGAAGAAAAGGATACGACCCGCGCTCGAGCAAATATATTGCGTCAGTTTCTAACCACGTCAACGAAAGCTAACCGCTTTGATCATCCCGAAATCAAGGAAGTGATGGATTTATGCTTAAGCTGCAAAGGCTGCAAAACAGAATGCCCATCGGGCGTCGATGTGGCAAAAATGAAAGCCGAGTTCCTGCAGCATTATTACGATGCCAACGGGACGCCGTTCAGAACCTGGGTAATCGCCAATTTCACCAAATCACAGCAACTCGCTTCGTATTTCCCTAAATTATACAATGCAACGATTAGCAGCCGGATACTGTCGCCATTGGTGAAGCAGGTGCTTGGCTTTGCGAAGAATAGATCGCTGCCCAAGGTTGGGCGGACGACGCTGCGCAAGTGGATTGAAAAACAGCAACCGCCAAGCGGTTGGCAGCCTACGCAAAAAAAGCAAGTTTACCTATTTTGTGATGAATTTACAGAATATAATGACGTGAGCATCGGCCAAGCCACCTATCGGCTACTCACCGCATTGGGTTATCAAGTAGAACTGGCCAGGCATGTCGAAAGTGGTCGTACTTATCTATCAAAGGGTTTGGTACGGAAGGCCAAGGCAATTGCCAATACCAACGTCAACTACCTGAAGGACCTCATCACCACTAACACACCATTGATTGGTATTGAGCCTTCGGCTATTCTTACTTTCCGGGATGAATACCCGGATTTGGTCGACAAGGAGCTGCAGAAAGACGCTTATCAGCTGGCAAAACATACACTGCTTATCGACGAATTCCTGGCAATGGAAATGGAGGCTGGACATATTGTCGAGTCCATGTTTAGTGACGTGCCCCGCCAAGTAAAGCTGCATGGACATTGTTACCAAAAGGCGTTTCATTTGGTGGAACATACCGCGAAGATACTTGCATTTCCAAAAGGATATGAAGTGACGGTAATCCCATCGGGATGTTGTGGTATGGCAGGCTCGTTTGGTTATGAGAAAGAACATTACGACGTGTCCATGAAAGTGGGGGAATTGATACTGCTCCCAACGGTACGGAGTACACCCGATGAAGTATTAATCGCTGCTCCCGGTACGAGCTGCCGCCACCAGATTAAAGATGGTGCCCAGCGTACTGCATATCATCCTGTTGAAATCCTTTGGGAAGCATTGCGCAGGTAATAAGTTCGCATATATTAATCAATACGAAAAGAAGTCAGTTAATGCGATCACGTTTTTCAGGGCAATCAGCTTTTCCCGCTTTATGGGCTTAACCATGTAACCAATTACTCGCTCGTAACTCATTGCTTTTGCTTTGTCGGCCTCATCTATTGATGAAGTGACCATGACGACGTAAATAGGAGGTGGGCACGCAAGTTCTTCGATCCGCGCTAATACCTCCCACCCGCTCATCATGGGCATATTGATGTCAAGGAATAGTAGAAATGCTGTATCTTGGGTAGTAGGCGATAGTAGCAAGGCCAACGCCTCTTGACCGCTGGTGCAGCTTATTGGATTGATTGTGATACCCGTGTTACGCAGTAGCACCGTCGTCATCAAATTGAATATTTTGTCATCATCAATGATCATCACACGTAGCTCCATTGTCAGGTCCTTTTGAATTTACGTGAGATTGATCTGCTCGGCTTTTGCGGTGATGCTCCTCAAGATGTCGTCCAGTTCGATGGCAGAACTATTGATTGCATCTAATAATTCGCTGTTTTCAATGCCTGATTCCGGTACGTGTTGAATAAGGTCAACCAATCCCATAATGCGGGCTAACGGTGCTCGTACCATATGGGATTGCATCCAAGCGATTTCCTGTAGCTTTTTGTTTTGTGCTTCAATGGCCTCAATGTAGTACAGTTTTTCCGTAATGTCCTGTGCTAAAATGATCTCGGCTTTTCGGCCATGGGATTTGATGATATTGCTCCGAACCTCCACATGGATAATCTCACCGTTCTTTTTGCGGTGTTTATATATGCCTTTACTGAATAATTTGTCATGCTGCCTTGATAAAGCAACGGCTGCTTCCATTTTTTGTATTTCGGATGGAGGCCGAATGTCCTTGATGGTCATGGACATAAATTCCTCCCGCGTATAACCATAGTGGGTAATGGCCGCAGCATTTACATCCAGATAGCGGTAAGTTTCCAAATCATACACCCACATCGGTTGCGGACTGAGATGGAAAAGATCACTATATTTCTTTTCAGATTCTTCTACTTCCTTAAGGTGCTTTTCCAGTTCGGCATGGAGATTTTTTAGCGTCAATTCAGCTTGCTTGGTTTCGGTAATGTCTAGGCAGGCTCCAATTAACTTTATCGGCACGTTATCGCCATTGGTAAGGAGCCGTGCCCACGAACGTATATGGCGGATCTCTCCACTTGGGCGTACGATCCGTTCTTCGAAGACCGTATCGTTGCCGGTTTGGTGTATCTGTTTAACGATATGCATAACTCGCTCCCGGTCATCCGGATGTACAAGTGCCAGATAATGCTCGAAGCTGGGAAGGTATGCTGCCGGATTTATACCGTAAATATCACACAATGTCGGAGACCAGGTGGTCCGATCTGTTTCGAAATCCCGCTGCCAATTGCCAAAGCAGGCCAGTTCCTGTCCTTGGGCCATCATAGCAGTCGTTTCTTGAGCCAAATCGGCATTCTGGCGGCTTTCGATGATTGTTTTTAATAGCGAACTCGTACGGTCAATGATAATCAGCTCGTCGTGATTAGGGGTCTTGACTTGCTTGTAATACATGCCGAGCACGGCAATGACCTCGCCCCCGGAATCCATGATGGGATGAGACCAACAGGCTTTGAGGTCATGTGGTAGCGCCAGGTGCTTGTAAGCTGCCCATCGGCTGTCGTTGGCAATATCTTTGGCAATTACACGCTTTTTTGAATAGGCCGCCGTGCCGCATGAACCTGTTTTTTTACCAATGGGCAGGTTGTGAAGGGAAGAGGTATATGATAATGGCAGCGAAGGAGCGACCCAATTAAGCAAATGGCCGTCCTTTACCCGGTGTATGGAGCAGTATATACCCGGAAGAAGCGCTTCGAGGCCTAACAGGTAATCGGCTAGGATAGCTTTAAGCGAAGTGGTTCGCTGGGCATTCAATTCCAGTATAGTTCGTTCGAGATGATCTAAGTCTGTGAGCCGCTTGGTGTCAGTGATGTCCTGTGAAATCCCGTAAACGCGTATGCACGTTCCATCTACCAAATCGGCTTTTCCAACTACAGACAGCCAGCGTCTATGTCCTTTGGCTGTGGTGATAGGAAGCGCGATATGGAAGACCGTACCGTCCTTCATGGCTTTTTGAAAAGCTTGCTTGATTTTCTGCCGATCCGATTCGTCCGGATAAAAGGCCATCGTGGAGTCAAAGTCCGGACAATAATTGGACGCTACTTCGTAAATTTTCCGCAAGCCCACCGACCACGTAACTGTCTGACGAGCCATGTTTACTTCCCAGCTCCCTATCCGGGCCGCGTGTTGTGTATCTTCAAGAAATCTTTCATGATAAATGGTATCGGTCACGTCTGTCATCGACCGGATGATAAACTCGATTTCACCTTCGGCGTCTAGTACTGGTGTATTGACTACCTCTAGGTATTTTACGTCAAGACGGGCGGGTACGTCTGCCGTGGGGAATGCATATTTTTGCGGTGCTACTTTGCAAGGCTTTTTTCTACGGATGACTTCGTCGAAAATGTTTTTCCATATCGTGTCGCTAAGATAGGGGCTGTTAGGAAAGATTTCGAAAAACCCTTTGCCGATCAAGTCGCAACGGTTGGTATTGGTCACTTCAGCATAGGCATCACTCACATTGATGATCGTAAACTCGGGCGCGTTAGGAAGCAAGACCAAGCAGGGTATAGGCAATGCCTGAAACACAACCGAATAATGCTGCTCGCCAATCATCGCTGTTTGAATGGTTAAGTAACTATGCGTTTTATGTTTAAAAAAATAAAGTTAAGTCTTTTTAATGAAAATCCTAACATTTTTGACCGTCGCTTACTCGTCCGGATTGCAGGCGGATCTTTTACTAAAATATGGCAAACCGTCGGGTAGCCAACAAAAAGCCCACGGTTTAAACCGCAAAAGAGGTTTAGACCGTGGGCCAGGAAGTGTTAGTTATGGCCAGATGCCTAAGTTCTGATAAGAAACTGCAATCTTATTGATTGATCCGACAAAAGCAGCCGTCCGTAATGTATCAATTGCCTGATTGGAATTTTTAATCTCGCGGATCTCATGGTAGGATCGGATCATGGTATCTTCCAGTCCGGAATTAACCAATTCCAGCTCGTCTGCCCCTTTCACAATAGCCATTCGCTGAGCGGAAGTGAGTGACTTGCCGGTAATGGTTTCGACGGTATTAACCAGATTGAGATTAGACATTTCCTCATACCGTTTGTCCATACGGCCAAAGGAAACGTGCGACAGGTTTTTTAACCATTCGAAATAGGAAACCGTTACGCCACCGGCATTGCAGTACATATCCGGGATGATGATACCGCCGTTTTTCACGAATGCATCTGCGGCACCGGGAGTAGTGGGGCCATTGGCACCTTCAGCGATGACCTTGGCTTTGATACGACCGATGTTTTCTTCCGTCAATTGATTTTCCAACGCAGCCGGAACTAAAATATCGCAGGCTTGTTCTAAACCTTCGGCGGGGGTTTTGAACGATTGGGTGGCCTTCTTATAGCCCAGTATAGAACCTGTGTTTTTGCGGTGTTCGAGGATCGCATCGGGGTCTAATCCATCTGGATTATACAATGCGCCATCATACTCGCACACGCCTACAATGATCGCCCCAAATTCGATAAGCACCTTGGCGGTATTATAACCGACATTGCCCAATCCTTGTATGATTACGCGTTTTCCGGTGATACCAGGGGTGAGACCGATCCCTTTCATGTCTTCGGCTACATCCATGCATTCCCGTATGGCAATGGCAACCCCACGTCCGGTCGCAGCCTTCCGGCCGCTGATGCCGTGCAGGGACAAAGGCTTTCCTGTCACACAACCAAAGGCGTCTAACTGGCCCGGGTTCATCGTGGTATAAGTGTCTGCTATCCAACTCATCTCCCGCTCGCCCGTTCCATAATCCGGTGCAGGAACATCAATGGCCGGTCCGATAAAATTCTTCTTGATTAATTCTACAGTATATCGCCTGGTTATGTTTTCTAATTCGCTGACAGAGTAGTTTTTTGGATTGATGGCTATTCCACCCTTAGCACCGCCGAAAGGAACGTTCACAATGGCACATTTATAGGTCATTAGCGCAGCAAGCGCCATCACTTCATCTTCGTTGACCATATCGCTATACCGAATACCGCCCTTGGTGGGCGACATGTGTTGTGAGTGCTCTACCCGCCAAGCATTGATGACTTCAATTTGATCCCCCCTCCTGAATGGGAAACTAAAGCGGTAAACGCTGTTGCACACTTTAATCTGGTTCAATAGTCCTTGAGGATGCTTGGTGAATTGCGCTGCATGATCAAAGAACGCGGATACATCATCAAAAAAATGGGGCTCTTGCGCTGTTTTTGCTATTGACTTAGCCATAACAATAGTTATTTAATAGATAATTAGTGACTTAATTAATCCGTTTTTTTCCAATGGTTATGTTGTCGTCATTGCGAAACTGCATTAGTGACCGTGAGCTTAAACTCATCCATGCGCCCAATACGTCGAAATGACGAAAACATGGCCATTTATCCATTCATTGGATTTCCAAAATCCTGAAATGTGCTGACGCCGTGGGAAGATTTGGGCGAAGTGCTGGTAATGATTATCGTTTCTGCTGTTTTTCCAATCGCGCGAGTTTCCTATCGATGGTAAATAAATAAACAGCCAAACCTAAAAAAAGGACAACCAAAACGGCAACAACCACATAAATCTTGCCCGAACTACGTAACCCCGTGGCCATCTCAACCCCGGTATTCGATTGGGCAAAACTACACATTAACCCATTGATAACTAATAGCAAAAAAAGAATTGTTTTTTTCATATTGTTTAGTGACAAACCTTGTCAATTTTTATTGTTTAATCGATTTATAATTGCCATTATACGAATATTTATAAGGTTGCCGTATGGTTTTGGTATTCCAATTTACGGATGCGGAATCGTAGTGTCATCAGCCATATACCGATGAGTATCCAACCTAAGGAAGCGGGATATAGCACAGCTTTCATCGAGCCATCCAGGTCAAATTGACCAAACCCTGAGTTGCCGCCGGCACCGGGGTGGAGGGAGTCTGTGGTTTTGGGAAGGATGTACATGAGGGCGATCATGATGGGAAAGGCGAATATGTTGTAGATTGCTGATATCCGAGCCCGTTTCTGTTCTTCTTCCAGGGCATTACGCAACACCAGGTAAGCAAGGTACATCAGCGTTGCAATAGCTGATCCGTTCAGTTTCGGATCGTTGGGCCAGGGAGCACCCCAGGTGAAATTAGCCCATAGCATCCCGCTAAGTAATCCAAATATGCAGAATATGATTCCCACATTAACACTTTCGACTGCCACAAAATCGTGCTGGGGATTAGCCGACGACAAGTATTTAATGCTGTAAACGACCGAAACGATGTATAGGGTAAACATCGTAAACCACATCGGCACGTGGAAATATACATTCCGGATTGTTTCATGAACGATGGGCAAGGCTGGAACATGGCCCAAAAGTCCCATGATGATGCTATATATTAACAGTATAATCCCTAAGATTTTCCACCAGTACTTTTTCATTTTTAAGACATTGATATTAGACGCTAGCTATTAAACCAACCATCGAGGTTTAGTTACCTACTACGGATTAGTCCCTCCAAAGGTAAGGAAATAACAACAAAGAAATGGCAACGGTAAGGATGTTGATTGCAGCGAGAACGGTTAATTCGTCATAACTAATACTTCGCTCCAATCCGTCCATGGCATTTTTAGAGACCTTGATGAGCACGAGGAGTAATGGAATGATGATGGGGAAGCTAAGGATAGCCATGAGCGTGCTGTTGTTGCCTGCTTTGGCACTTATCGCGGAAACCATGGTAAATACTGCAGCGAATCCGATACCTCCGAGCGAGACTGCAATTAGATAAAGTATGGGGTCACCGAGGGGGGTGCTGAAAATAATGGAGTAAACGAGATAGGCTATTGACGACAGCAATAACATCATTAGCATATTATAGACGATTTTCGAAAGAATAATCGCTTTCGCGCTGGCGATGGTATAATAATAAAACTGTCGGCTTCGGCTTTCCTGCACGAAACTTTTATTGATGGCATTCACCGAGGCAAATAACAGAATAATCCAAAATAATGCATTCCATGTGGTAGGATCCACGGACTTAAAGGCTTGATAGCACACAAAGACCGTAGACACCACATAGAGTACGATGCCATTAATGGCATACTTCGACCGCCATTCTAAGACGATATCTTTTCGGATAAGAGATTTAACCTCTTTGAATAGACTCATTCCCGCAAAGATACGATTCGTTCGTTACTGCGGGTATAGCCACGATGTTATATTTCTTCCTGAGCTTTGCGTTTGGCTGTTTTTGCCGCATTGCGTGCTTTGTCGATGCCATCCTTTGCAAAGCGATCCGCTTTATCAATCGTCGACTGACCTTTGTTTTTTGCTTGGGCACGCAGGTTGTCAATTTCTGCTGTAGCACGGTCAGCTAACTTTGATGCTTTTTGAATCCCGTCTTTGGTGGTCTTTCGGATAGTTTTGGTGAGTTCCCGTATGCCATCGCTTGCACAGCCCAATTGTTTTCGGCCTTCTTTGGTGCCTAAAAGCAGCCATGCTGCCGTGCCGGCAGCCAGCCCTACCAATGCGTATGTAATAATACTGTTTTTTGTCTTCATCATCGTGTCCTTTTTTATCTTACCGTTTTCGTTTTTTGCTTTCATAAACTAAAAACAACGGACAGTTTAAAATGTTTGCGATGAACGATACAGCTCCCTATTTATCAACAAGCTGGAGCTTGTACAAATGATGATACAACCCTTCGCCTTTCTCCATTAACGTTTGGTGTGTGCCCGAAGCCACTACCTCTCCACATTCGACCACTACGATTTTATCGGCTTCACGGATGGTAGACAGACGATGGGCGATGATGATGGAAGTACGGTTTTTCATCAGCTCTTCCAGGGCTTGTTGTACCAAGCGCTCGGACTCGGAATCGAGTGAAGATGTAGCCTCATCGAGGATGAGGATTGCGGGATCTTTGAGCAACGCACGCGCTATGGCGACGCGCTGGCGTTGACCGCCCGATAATTTCACTCCACGCTCGCCCACTACGGTATCATAGCCTTCTGGGAATTCCATGATAAAATCATGCGCATTGGCACGTTTCGCGGCCGTAATAATTTCCTCGGCGTCTGCACTCAACTTTCCATAGGCGATGTTTTCACGGATGGTTCCTCCGAACAACAACACGTCCTGAGGCACAATAGCTACCTGATTGCGAATATCTGTCAGCGGATATTCGTCGGCCGGGCGATTATCGAAGAGCACGCGGCCGCTATCGGGTTTGTAGAATTGCAATACCAAAGCGGCGATAGTAGACTTACCCGTTCCGCTTGGCCCCACGATAGCGAGTTTCTCACCCGCTTGTGCCTCAAAGGATACGTTTTTCAAAACGGTGATCTCGCGGCGCGATGGATAGGCGAAGGTGACGTCTTCGAATGCGATCGTGCCCTCAATGAAATTCTCAATATGCTTTTCTTCTTGCAGCAAACCGATGTCTTCTTGTACTTCATCCAAGATTTCGATTACGCGCTCACTCGCACCTATGGCCTTTTGGATATTGGCGTATAGCTCAGGGAAACTGCCCATCGAGCCCGCTACGACCATGGAATAAAGGATATAGATCGTCAGGTCGCCGACGGAAATGTTCCCTGCAGCCACCAGCGCCGAGCCGTACCAGATAACCGCAACGACCGCACCGAAAAGGCAGAAAATAATAAATGATGCAAAGATACCCCGATAAGTCGCTCCTTTGACAGCGATTTTGACGACTGCTTCGAGCGTCTTGGAATAACGTGATGCTTCATAAGCTTCATTAACGAATGCCTTTACATTGCTGATGCCCTGCAGGGTCTCTTGTACAACGGTGTTCGATTCAGCTAGTTTATCCTGTGCTTGGCGTGATAATTTGCGGATAAACCTTCCAAAAACAACTGCAATCACAACCAGGATAGGCAAGATGCTGAGGTTGAGTAAGGTTAGTTTGATGGATACGGTAAAAAGCAGGATAACACAACCAATCAAGAAAACGATCTGCCTGATCATTTCCGCAAAGGTGGTCGTCATCGTATCTTGTATTTGCGCCAGATCAGCGGATAACCGGCTGTTGAGTTCCCCAACCCGGCGATTGGCAAAAAAATCGAGTGGCATCGTAATAAGCTTGTGATACGAATCACGACGAATATTAGCCAGGGCCTTTTCGGCCACTTCTACGAACAAACGTATGCGAAAAAATGAAAACAGCGACTGGAAAACTAGGATAACAAATGCGATAGCACCAATTATTCCCAAATCGGCCGGCAATGAAGGATAGGTTTGTTTACCTTGGGCGGCATCAATCATCGCGCCCAAAAGAGCGGGAAAAGCAAGGAAGGTGAGGCTGGAAAGGAGTAGAAAAACCATGCCCACGATGAATTTACCCCGATAAGGTCTCAGGTAGGTTAGCAGTTTGCCTGCTTTTTTAAGAGTTGTTTTTGTGAGTTTCGGTTTGGGTAGATCCTCCGATGGCGTATGCCCACTGTTTAACCGTTGTCTTGCCATGTCCTATCATTAAAAACTATAGGGGCAAAAGTATAGACAATAACATTGACGCATATCACGCTTTCGTCAATTTTTGGCGGCGTAGAATGAGGAAGATGCCTGCACCCACAATGGATAGTCCCAGTAACACCAGCATGCCCTCATAAAAACGGGTGGATTTTTCAAGTGCATCGACTTCTGCGGTTAATCGTTCTTGTTCGCGTTGTAGTTTGCTGATGGTCTTAATATAACCGTTGATACGCCCGTCAAATTCATTGGCCTGTTCGGCGATTTGCGACTTTTCAAAATCTTTGTAGTCGAGCAGCATCTTCGTTTCCCGGAAAATGTTATTGTCCGTCATGACGATCTGCTTCAAGATATCGATCGAGGACTGCATGTCTTTTTTGGTCTTTAAGCCGAAGATACCGGTGCGTTTTTTGAGGCTCTCATCAAATTGGCCAAACCGTGCACTGCGCTGCTGCAGGAGTTCATTCACTCTCTGACGTTGCATTTCGTAACCGGAGGTGTCGGATGTCGACTGTTGGGCAAACGACGGGATATAGACGAGCAGTAAGAAAGTAAGTGTGCAGGCAACGCTGCAGGAACGAAAAAACCGCGATCTGCGAGGCACACTTGTTAGCTGATAGGGTCGCATAGGGGGCGTAGGCTCAAAAAACGGACCAAAATCGGCATGCGAGCGCCGAATAGGCTACTTTCCAAATTCCACACGGAGGATGTCTCCTTTGTTGAGCCCCAGCAGACCACTCGCATTCCCTTTGTTGATGGCGATTTCCAAATAATTACTGATGCCAAACAAACACAGCTTTTCCCCTTCAGGCACATCGTTATAATGCCAGCTCATCTGTTCGATCGTCTCATTGCGCCTGAAATATAATACGAAATTCCGACTTCGTTGCACCTTGTTGAACAGCTCTTTATTGATATTGCTGATGACGTTGCCGAATGAATCAATGAAGACCACACTGCCCCGCAGACTGTCTTTTTCGACGACGGGTTGCACCAGCGTACGGTCCACTATGGCAGTAACCGGATCGCCGATATCGTTGAGCACACCACCTTTCGCAAGCACGCATGCTGCCTTGGCGAAAATGTCGGTCAAGGGAAAATGCAGGTATTTCAGGTCTTGGATGATGTTCAGCTCAACCACTTCTTCAGGAACGCCATCCAGGATCAGCGAAAAGATGCCATTGTCTGCACCGACGAAATAATGCCCGTTGTGCTGTAAGGCTAGGTAGCGCGTATCCTGGTTGAAAACCGAATCAATGCCCACAAGGTGAACGGTTTTTTTTGGAAAATAAGGATATGCGTTTTTGAGAACGAAGGCCGCGTATTGAATATCGAAGGGCGGGATTTCATGAGAAATATCGATCAAGTTCGCCGTTGGGAATTGACTAATGATGCTACCCTTAAGCGCAGCTTGGTAAAAATCTTTGTGCCCTAAATCAGTTGTTAAGGTAATGATACCCATACCCGCTTTTCTTGAATCGTTGCAAACTTAGATAAAGTTGGTATTATATCCAATTATTCAGAATTGTCGGCAAAGGAGATTTTTTAATTCGCAGATATGAATGGCAATTTATCGCTATATTTGAGGGCTGTATCGCCTATAGGAATCGGCAACAGCGTATGGGAGTTGAAATATAAACGAAGAAGGATCTAAGCTGATAGCCAAGGGCAGAAAGCTGATAGCTGATAAAAGATTGAACGAGTTAAATATTACGTTGGAATATGTGAATCCCGCTGTATTGTGGGGGGCACAGAATGAGCATTTCGAGGTGTTCAAAAAACAATTTCCGAAGTTAAAGATCGTGGCTAGGGGCAATGAAGTGAAGGTGCTTGGGGATGAACGAGAAATTACCTTGTTCAAGGATGATTTTGACAAGGTTGTTGCTCATGTCGAACAGTATAATAGCCTAACTGCCAATGACGTGGAGACCATTTTGGGGAATACCAAAGCAGGTATTATAACCAAAAATGGGGAAAAAGCGGTTGCCGGTGGCGTAGGTGCCGAACCCATCGTTTTCGGCCCCAACGGTATCGTGGTAAAAGCACGGACAGCAAACCAACGGCGGATGGTGGAGAGCATACTCAAAAATGATATCCTCTTTGCCATCGGGCCCGCAGGAACAGGTAAAACATATACCGCAGTAGCGCTTGCCGTAAGGGCGTTGCGCAATAAGGAGGTGAAGCGTATTATCCTCACGAGGCCCGCCGTGGAGGCTGGTGAAAACCTGGGGTTCTTACCGGGTGATCTCAAGGAAAAAGTAGATCCATATCTTAGGCCGCTTTATGATGCGTTGGACGATATGATTCCTGCTGAAAAATTGAAGATCTTTCTGGAAAACCGGACAATTGAAGTCGCCCCCTTGGCGTTCATGCGTGGCCGGACACTCGATAATTGTTTTGTCATCTTGGATGAAGCCCAAAATGCCACAGATATGCAGGTGAAAATGTTTCTTACCAGGATGGGACCGACGGCAAAGTTTATCGTCACCGGTGACGTCACGCAGATAGACCTGCCCAAAAAGCAGCAATCCGGCTTGCCGACCGCATTGAAGTTGCTCGACGGTATCGAAGGGATTGATATCATTCACCTAAGTGGCGGGGATGTCGTGCGGCACAGACTCGTAAGACGGATATTGGAAGCGTATGGGGATATTTGATTTAGCCATAAGCCACTAGTCATAAGCTGATCGTCGATATCCGAAAGCTGATAGTTAAAACATGAATACCATAAAAGAAACCAATTTCAATTTCGAAAGGCAGCAGGCCTTTTACAGAGGTAAAGTACGCGACGTGTATACCATTGCCGATAAATACCTGGCGATGGTAGCGACAGATCGTATATCGGCATTTGATGTGGTGTTGCCACGGGCAATACCCCACAAAGGTCAGGTACTCAACCAGATTGCTGCGAAATTTCTCAAGGCTACCGAAGATATCGTGCCCAATTGGGTCATCGCTGTGCCCGATCCTTGTGTGACCATCGGCCATCTTTGCCAGCCGTTTAAAGTAGAAATGGTCATACGCGGATACCTCTCCGGCCACGCTTGGCGTGAATACCATGCCGGTAAACGTGAAATCTGTGGCGAGCCACTCCCGGACGGCCTTCGTGAAAATGATCGCCTACCTGAGCCGATCATCACACCGACTACGAAAGCAGCCGTAGGACACGATGAAGATATTTCACGCGCTGAAATCCTAAAGCAGAATATCGTATCTGCAACAGACTACGCACAGCTAGAAATCTATACCAAAGCATTGTTTAAACGTGGTACCGAACTAGCGGCCGAAAGAGGGTTGATCTTGGTGGATACCAAGTATGAGTTTGGTAAGTTGGATGGGAAAATATACTTGATCGACGAGATACATACGCCGGATTCGTCCCGCTATTTTTATGCTGACAGTTTTGAGCGCTTGCAGCAGGAAGGCAAACCACAACGACAATTGTCAAAGGAATTTGTTCGGAAATGGTTGATTGAGAATGGCTTTCAGGGGAAAGAAAATCAACAGGTGCCCGAAATGACAAATGAAATCGTATCTTCGATTTCTGAAAGGTATATCGAGCTCTTTGAGCACATAACCGGGGAGCGGTTTATCTTTCCGGAAAACGCAGATGTCCTGAGTAGGGTGGAGCGTAATACAACGGCTGCTCTCCGGCACATCACTGATTAAATAGGAACAGGGGTTATCAGGCCATAAAATAAACAATACGTAAAATGAAATTCACCATTGATAAGCACGAAAAATACGTGATCATACAACCCCATGTCGAGCTATTGGATGGGGATTCGGCACCTAAGATAAAATTGGAATTCTTGCTTCGGAATAGTGGTGGCCAACGGAACATTGTATTTGATTTATCGCATGTAAAAGACGCAGATTCATCGGGCTTGCGTACGGGATTGTTGGCGCATCGTTTGTGCAAGGCGGCTGGCGGTGTATTTATCTTGGCGTGTGCAAACCAACGGATCAAGAACCTCATCTCCGTATGTAAGCTGGATGGCGTGTTGACGGTTGCACCAAATACCGCAGAAGCAGAGGATCTGATATTTTCGAAAGAACTTGAAAAGGATTTGAGAGGTGCCACGGAAGAGGGATGAAATTTGAGGTATTGATATTAGGAAGTAGTTCCGCCACACCAATATATGGTCGCCATCCCACTGCTCAACTCGTCAATGTCAATGAACAGCTGTATTTGATAGATTGCGGTGAGGGTACACAGGTACAGCTGATTAAATATGGCGTCAGGAGCAACCGTATCAAACATATTTTCATTAGCCATTTGCATGGCGACCATTACCTGGGCTTAATCGGTCTTATCTCCTCCATGCATTTGGTGGGGCGTAAAGATGAATTGCATGTGTACGGCCCCCCAGGCTTAAAGGAAATCATCGACTTGCATTTTTTGCATTCCCAAACGGTATTGCGCTATGCTTTGCATGTGCATACCACGCAGGATGATGTGCAGGATGTGATCTTTGAAAATGAGAATTTATTAGTGAGTAGTTTTCCCTTAGATCACCGGATCGCATGCACGGGATTCCGGTTTGATGAAAAAAAACATTTGCCAACCATTGATCGTGAAAAAACCGAAGCGATAGGGGTGCCCAGCGCGTATCTTTCCCTGGTTAAGCGCGGATATGATTATACGGCATCAGATGGGACGATATATCGTTGGCAGGATTTGACTGTTGCACCCCCCGCTCCGCGCAGCTATGCATATTGCTCTGATACGGTAAGGACGCCGAGCTACCTACCCTTCATCCAGCAAATAGACTTACTGTATCACGAAGCCACTTTCCTGCATGAGATGGTTGACAGGGCAGTTGATACCTACCATACTACCGCGCTGCAAGCTGCGGAGGTCGCTATTGAAGTAGGAGCGAAGAAATTACTCATCGGGCATTACTCGGCGCGGTACAAGGATTTGAAGCCGCTGCTTCAAGAAAGCAGGGAGACCTTTGCGGAAACGCAATTGGCGTTGGAAGGAAATTGGTATAGGATATAAAATTGAAAATGACAACGACATTTGAGCTAACAAAATTGTTGAGGGAGAATATTCAAAAACTCGTTCCGTATTCGTCGGCCCGCGATGAATTCAAGGGGGAAGCTTCCATATTGCTGGATGCCAATGAAAATGCATACGGGTCACCTTTGGAACGAAATTTTAATCGGTATCCCGATCCGTTACAACATCAGTTGAAATTGAAGTTAAGTGGTATTAAAGGAGTTCCGGCACGGAATATGTTTTTGGGCAACGGCAGCGATGAAGCGATCGATATCCTGTATCGGGCATGCTGCCGGCCCGGGATAGACAACGTCATTCTCGTACCCCCTACCTACGGCATGTACGAAGTATCCGCCAACATCAATGATGTGGCCATCAAAAAGGTAAACCTGACCGCCGATTTTCAGCTCGATCTTAATGGCATCGCAGAGGCAATCGATGCCAATACGCGGATGATTTTTCTGTGTTCGCCAAATAATCCCACGGGAAACTCATTGCATCGGGAAGATGTGGAGACGGTCTTGGCCAACTTCAACGGACTGGTGGTCATCGATGAAGCGTATATCAACTATTCTCGGCAAAAGACATTCATTCAGGAGCTCACCGAATATGGTAACTTGGTGGTGCTGCAGACGTTATCAAAGGCTTGGGGTTTGGCCGGACTGCGGTTGGGGATGGCCTTCGCAAGCGAGGAAATCATCGAAATCTTTAATAAGATAAAACCTCCTTACAACATCAATCTAGCTACGCAGGAGCTGGTGCTAAAGGCATTGGACAATATCGATACCGTAAACGCATGGATTAAGGAAACTGTAGCTGAGCGTGACGGGCTAGCCGAAAAGCTACACGCGCTCCCCTATGTATTGCATGTATACCCATCAGATGCCAATTTTATATTGGTAAAGATCGATGAACCAAGAAAGCTGTACGAATATTTAGTTGCCAAGAGCATCATCGTGCGTGACCGGTCTAAGGTGGAACTATGTGCCGGCTGCTTGCGCATTACGGTGGGTACGCCGGATGAAAACAAAGAACTTATAAGCGCGTTGGAAAAATTTAGTTAAGTTTGGCGGTTCAATACAACCATGATTCAAGGCAATATAGGAAAATCGATGCCTGATACGATTAAAAGACTACTTTTCATAGACCGGGATGGTACATTGATTGTGGAGCCCGAAGACGAGCAGATTGATTCGTTTACCAAATTGAGGTTTTATCCGGGTGCGCTGCAATATCTGCCGCGCATTGCGAACGAACTTGATTTTGAATTAATCCTGGTCTCCAATCAGGATGGATTGGGCACAGACTCGCACCCTGAGGAGAATTTCTGGCCGGTGCACCATTTTATCATCAACACCTTTGCAGGTGAAGGGGTGGCATTCGCTGCAGAACACATCGATCGCACATATCCCCATGACAATGCGCCCTCGCGCAAACCGGGAACAGCATTGTTGACTGCTTATTTTGATCAAACAAAGTATGACCTTGCACAGTCGTTCGTGATTGGCGACCGGGTTAACGATGTGAAGTTAGCACAGAACTTAGGTGCCAAAGCGATTTGGTTGCGGAATAACGATGCGCTTGGCGCTGCCGAAGCGCATCTGATCGATGAATCCGTGGTGGCGTTGGAGACCCCAGATTGGAAAGCCATCTATGAGTTTCTAAAGTTGAGCAGCCGAGTAGGTGAATATCATCGTAAAACCAATGAAACGGATATTTATATCAAGCTTGATCTCGATGGCAAAGGCAAAGCCGACATCAATACAGGACTGCCATTTTTTGACCACATGCTTGATCAACTAGCCCGTCATGGCCATATTGACCTTACGGTACGCGCAACCGGTGATCTTCATATCGATGAGCACCATACCATAGAGGACACCGGAATAGCGTTGGGGGAGGTTTTCGCTAAAACACTGGGCGATAAACGCGGTATTGAGCGTTATGCCTTTTCACTGCCGATGGACGATTGCTTGGCGCAGGTGGCCATTGATTTCGGCGGGCGCAGCTGGATTGTTTGGGATGCCGAATTTAAGCGCGAGAAAATAGGCGACATGCCTACAGAAATGTTTTTCCATTTTTTCAAGTCTTTTTCGGATGCCGCCAAATGCAACCTCAATATCAAGGCTGAAGGAGAAAACGAACACCACAAAATAGAGGCAATTTTTAAAGCGTTTGCCAAATCCATTAAGCGGGCGGTAAAGCGCGATGCGGAACACATGGAATTGCCAAGTACAAAGGGGATGTTATGACAGGTATCATTAATTATGGAGCTGGCAATATCTTTTCATTGACTGCGGCATTAGACCGTTTGGGTATCCGTTATGGAATGGTTAATAAGGCCGATGAGTTAGCGACTTATGACCGGATTATCATTCCAGGGGTGGGCCATGCAGGAGCCGCCATGCAGAAATTGCAGGCGTCCGGCCTAGCAGCCCATGTTGGGCAGCTCACGAAACCGGTATTAGGAATATGCGTGGGGATGCAGTTGTTGACCGCCTATTCGGAAGAAGGTAATAGCCCTTTGTTGGATATCATTCCCTTGAAAACGTTACATTTTGAAGACCGTATCGATGAGAAAGTGCCGCATGTGGGCTGGAATCGTGTTTTTCAAGAAAACAACTGTCCGATATTCGATAATATAGCGAAAGATGCCTACTTTTACTTTGTACACGCTTACTTTATCGAATATAATACTACTTTTACGGCCGCTTTTACCCAATATGGGCTGAAATTTTCAGCCGCTCTACAGGATAGAAATTTCTATGGAGTGCAATTTCACCCAGAAAAGTCCGGTGCGGCAGGTGAACAGTTATTGTTGAATTTTTCAAATTTATTTTAGAATCAACCTTAAGAGTGCTATGTATATCATTCCAGCTATAGATGTATTGGACAAAAAAGTTGTTCGTCTGCGTGAGGGCAACTACAATGAGGCGACCGTGTATGAGGTGAGCCTCGAAGAGATGATCGAAAAGTACCAGTCAAACGGTACTGAATTTGTGCATATTATAGATCTCAATGGTGCCAAGGGTGATTTTTCCAATCAGGCCTACCTGTTTGACATTATCCGTAACACAGACATGAAGGTGCAATATGGTGGGGGCGTGCGCAGTATCGAGAAGGTAAAGGAGCTTATCGACGCAGGCATCCATCGCGTGGTGGTGGGTACACAAGCCATTACCAATCCGACTTTTTTGGATGAGCTTAGTCAGCTCAATCTCGGGAAGCGCAAATATGCCGACCATGTTGTGATCGCCATTGATGTGCTGGATGAAGTGATTAAATATTCCGGTTGGATGGAAAGTTCACCGGTGAAGCTACTGGATTACATCGACAGGTGCCTGACCCTTGGGTTTTTCCGTTTTCTTTGCACGGATATCAACAAAGATGGTAAACTTGGTGGTGCGGGAGTGGATCTGTATAGGAAATTACTGGATCATTCGCCCATCATTAAACTCATCGCTTCAGGAGGCATAAGCTCCATGGAAGATATCCATGCCCTGGACGCCATCCGCGTGGAGGCATGTGTGGTCGGTAAGGCGATTTACGAAGATCATATTACTATTGAGCAGATTAAGGAATGGAACCTGAAATCCCTTATCCGCTTTTAGCTCATCATGTTAACAAAACGTATCATTCCTTGCTTGGATGTCAAAGATGGCCGCACCGTAAAGGGGGTTAACTTCGTTGATTTACGCGATGCGGGCGATCCAGTAGAATTGGCTTGGCAATATTCGCGTCAAGGTGCGGATGAGTTGGTGTTTTTGGATATCACGGCTACACACGAACGGCGTAAAACTACGGTAGAATTAGTGAAAGCGGTAGCAAGACAAGTCAATATTCCGTTTACGATTGGCGGCGGGATCAACGAACTGGGCGATGCGGATGTGCTGTTGCATTCGGGCGCGGACAAAATTTCGATCAATTCAGCGGCTGTACGTAACCCGATGTTGATTGACCAACTGGCAAAGGCTTTCGGTATACAATTTGTCGTCGTTGCGGTGGATACCAGGCGTGTGGATGGCAAGAACTACGTACACCTCAATGGGGGGCGGTTGAAAACGGAGATCGAAACTGCGGATTGGATCAGGGAGGCCGAAAGCCGTGGGGCAGGGGAGATTCTGTTGACTTCCATGGACCATGACGGTACCAAGAATGGATTTGATTGCGAGTTTTTGAAGGAAATTAACGATAGTTTATCGATCCCCTTGATCGCTTCTGGCGGTGCGGGCAATAAGCAGCACTTTGTGGATGTATTTCAGCAAAGTAATGTCGACGCAGCGCTGGCAGCTTCGGTATTCCATTACGGGGAGATACTGATTCCCGATTTGAAAGACATGCTACGTAAGCAAGGGATTAGCGTAAGGTAATTGGCAAATCTGCAGTTCCACAAGTAAGCAAATGAAAGAACGTATTATAGATTTCGAAAAAAGCGGGGGCCTGATACCGGTTATCATACAGGAGGCGCAGACATTGGAAGTACTGATGCTTGGCTACATGAATGAAGATGCTTGGAAGAAGACGCAAGCCGAACAACGGGTTACTTTTTTTTCGAGGAGCAAAAATAGGTTGTGGACAAAAGGGGAGGAGAGCGGAAATTTCCTTGAAGTGGTCAGTACTCATATCGATTGTGACGCGGATACCCTGTTGATAAAAGCGCGGCCGAAGGGGCCGACATGCCACACGGGTAGCAGGAGCTGCTTCAATACGGAGTACAACCAGAATTTCATTTTTGAACTTGTAAACGTCATCAATGACCGGTACGACTTTCCGACAGCCGATTCGTATGTAAACAAGTTGCGGGAGCGTGGATTGAACAAGATTGCGCAGAAGGTAGGCGAAGAAGCCGTTGAATCGGTTATTGCCGCCTTGGCAGAACAGGATGCGGATTTTGTCAATGAAGTATCCGACTTGGTATTTCACCTGTTGGTGCTGCTAAAGGAAAAGGATGTTTCGCTCGATGCAATTGCGAAGAATTTGGAAAGCAGGCACCAATAACTAATTGAAATAGGCAACCGGGAGCAAACCTAATGCCTGCGCGGCTCTCAATATCGATTTGTCATGAGTAAACTCCAAATCAGTAAGGCAGGCACACTTTCTGGGCACCAAAATCCGATCTTCGCTGTAGAGAATGGCCCCGACGCTCATACGCTATTTACAGGCGGTAATGATAAAGGCGTTGTACAGTGGAACCTGGAAAAGATGGCATTTGAGCGTATCCTGTATCCTGTACAGTTTTCCGTGTATGCGCTTCACCTGATTGCCCACACACCCCTGTTGGCTATCGGCACCCGAGATGGTAAGGTCAACATTGTACATACGGGCACTCAAGAGCTGGCGAGCCAGCTCCAACACCACCAACGGCCGGTCTTTGATATCAAATCTTTCAACAATAAGCCTGAACTGATACTATCTTCCGAAGACGGAACAGTTTCGATTTGGAATACGGATACATTCAGTCTATTGTATCATTTTAAGGTAGCAGAGCAGACCATCAGAACCATAGCCATCAGCAATGATGAGAAATGGGTGGTGTTTGGGACAAAAGATGGGAACGTTAAATTATACAATGCATCGGATTATTCCTTCGTCGCGGCGTTGCCGGCGCATACCAAACCGGTGACCTCGCTTTGTTTTTCGCCTGATGGCCGGCATTTGCTGACAGGAGGGCGGGATGCGCAGCTCAACGTCCTGGAAACAACTGGCTTTTCAGCAATCAAAACCTTCACCCCGCACCTGTTTACGGTATACGCGATTAAATACCATCCCGATTTGCCGATCTTTGCCACCGCAAGCCGAGATAAGAGCATCAAAATATGGGCGGCGGATGATTTCCGGTTGTTACGTATCATCAGCTTTGAAAAGGGCTTCGACAGCCACTTTTTGTCGATCAATGATATCGTATGGAACAGCTATAAAAACCAACTCATTTCCGTAAGTGACGATAAGCGGGCAATGGTTTGGGATATTGGGAATCAACAATAGTGCATTACGTCCTGAGCAAGTTGACGATTTGTGCCAAATAGGCGGCATCTACGTCGTCAAAGTGTTTCAGGTATTCACTGTCTACATCCAATACTGCAATAACTTCGTCTTCCAAGACGACCGGAACCACAATTTCCGATTTAGCTAGTGAGCTGCAGGCGATGTGACCGGGGAAGGCATCCACATCCGGCACGATGAGTGTTTTTTGTTGTTCCCATGCCCTACCGCAGACGCCCTTGCCCTTAGCAATGCGTGTACAGGCTAGCGGCCCTTGGAAAGGGCCAAGTACCAATTCATCCGTTCTAACCAAATAAAAACCTATCCAAAAGAAATCGAACTGTTCCTTAAGTACCGCAGCTAGATTAGCCATATTGGCGATTAGATCGCGTTCCCCTGCAAGCAATGCATCGATTTGGGGTACTAATGCCTGATATTGTTCTTCTTTGCTACCCGCTGCTATTAAGAATTCTTCTGCCATCGTCATATGAATTTATGATGCGCCAAAAATACGGAAATCTTCCAGCTAAAGAGCGGTCGCAAGTCTGGCCTGTATGAAGAAGCCAACCATTACCGGGAAGCTCGGTAGAAGTTTTAGCGGGCACAAATTTCGGAAATTCAACAAATCAGTTATTTTTGGCATTATTATGAGCTTGAAAAAAAGACAAACAACGGGGCATCTTTCCGGTGTGAAAGAAATAGCACGAAGGGCTAACGTTTCAATTGCCACGGTAGACCGTGTTATCCATAATCGGAAGGGCGTTTCGGAAACAACCCGGCAGAAAATCAATGAGATTATTAAAGAAATCGGATTTCAGCCTAATATTTTGGCCAGTCGTTTAGCATCGAAGAAGGTAAATCGTTTTGCTTTTTTGATTCCAAATGCCAAGGAGACCGACTACTGGAAAGCATCGTTAGATGGGATCGAACGGGCATTTCAGGAGATCAAACAATATGGTATCTTTCTGGATAGCTATTTGTTTGATCTCAATGATAAAGGCACGTTCGCAAGACATGTGAATGACATCGTTAAAAACAATTATGATGGTGTGGTTATCGCACCCTCGTTTATCGAAGAGGCCGTCAATTTTGCCTCTATTTGTCAAGATAGGCAGATCCCCTATGTGTTTATTAATTCTGATGTGCCAAACACCAATAGCCTTACCTACATTGGCCCTCATCTGTATAAAAGCGGTTACCAGGCTGGCCAGCTCGTTCGTTTTGGATTGAAAAAGGGGAAAGTGCTGATTATTAACATATCGAAAGAAATAGATGCGTACCATCATTTGCTTCGCAAGGAAGACGGTTTCCGTCACTACATGGAAGATACCAATACGCCCGAAGCCTATATTACCATAGAAAAAATAGATATTACAAATACGACGGATGAGTCCGTTCGAAGTGCGCTCGACACTTTTTTAAAAGAACACACGGATGTAGACGCGTTTTTTGTAACCAATTCCAGGGTGCGGAGTGTAGCAAAATATTTGCACGAGACTACCCTGCGACAACGGATCTTGATTGGGTATGACTTGTCAGAAGACAATATCCGCTATTTACAAGACGGCACGATTGACTTCCTGATCGGGCAAAAGCCCGAGGAGCAGGGGTACTTAGGGGTCATGTCGTTATTCCAGCTTGTGGTAGCGGGTAAGCGAGTGGCCAAAGAACAATATATGCCGATTGACATCATTACGAAGGAAAATTTTGAATTCTACCTGAATTAATTAACCTAACCGACCAGTCGTTTGAAAAAAGTAAACTAAATTTTGGAAGTAAAAGATTTTATAACGTAATTAGCGGGTACGTTACCGAACGGCGATTATAAACAGATACAAAATTGAGTGAAAGAGGGAAGATATAGGGCGCGTTTTTACTTTTGGTAAATAACGGGTACGCACCCGCAGTAAATAAAGCCATTTTCGGGTGGCCTCATCATACAATTTTATTATGGATAGAAGATATTTATTTAAAGTTCTACCCGCGCTGCGTTACTGCGGGATATCCGTAGCGGGCTGATTGTCGATTGGCTTGGCAATGCCTGATGAATGACAGGTTGTAATAGGCTCCGCATCTTATGTAGCGGCAGGGGAGGATCATGCTTTGAATATCGCTTAATAGGCAACAAATCAAAAAGATATATGAAAAAAAGAAGCTGTTTCTTTGTGTTTTCCAATGTGTTTATTGCGAGTGTGTTTGGCTTTTCTGACCGAGTACCCATCGCGCCATGGCATGATTCGGCGACTATAACCATCGTTGCACCGCAGCAACTGTCTATTACCGGCATGGTATCTAATCGACAGGGTGAGCCACTGGAAGGCGTTAGTGTAAGTGTTAAAGGTTCTGACGTGGGCACCGCTACGGATGCTGCGGGAAAATTCATGCTCGTAGGGGTAGATGCGGATGCAATTTTGGTATTCCGAAGTATCGGATATCAAGAAAGTGAAAAAGCAGTGTCGGGCGATACGATCATCGATGTCATGCTGGAAGATGATATCGCCGGGTTGGACGAGGTGATTGTCGTGGGTTATGGAGTAGCGAAGAAAAGCGACCTAACGGGTGCGGTCTCCCGGATTTCCATGGAGGACCGGATGTTGCAGGCGAATACCAATATTACGCAGGCGCTTACCGGAGTTGCCGGAGTAAACGTAGACGCCAGAGGGGGTGCCAACAGTGATCCGTCGTTTTCTATCCGGGGGCAAACGTCCTTGTCAGCGAACGCAAAGCCGTTGATCGTCATCGACGGCATTATCTTTAACGGTTCGTTGGCCAGTATCAACATGAACGACGTGGAGCATATCGACATCCTCAAGGACGCATCGGCAGCTGCGGTTTACGGATCCCGGTCGGCCAATGGAGTGATCCTGATCACCACCAAGTCGGGAAAGAACCAGAAACCGACGGTTTCGTTTGATGCCTACGCTGGTTTTCAAGACATGACCAACAACCCCATGCGGGTGATGAACGCAGAGGAGTTTGCGTTGCGTTCGTTGGATTGGTACTGGCAGCAAGATGTCTATAATTGGTATCGTACCAATCCAACGAGCGCCGAAGGGCGACCCGCGAGGCCAGACGTCAACGATCGCGACGTGGTGGCGTCCTATCTGCCTACCTACGAAGAGCAACAGAACTATTTAAAAGGCAATGAAATCGATTGGGTGGATGAGGTGTTGCAAGTGGCACCGATGCAAAATTACAGTTTGAGCCTGCAAGGAGGAGCGGACCGGACTACATATTACATTTCGGGATCGCATTCTAATGTCGAAGGCATCCAGCTGAACGATCAATTCAAGCGGTACACACTCCGCAGCAATCTGGAAAGCAAGGTGAATGACTGGTTGACCCTCGGATTGAATACGTCCTATGCGTTTCAAGATAATTCAGGAACCCCAGCTAGCTTGGCAAATGCCCGGGTGGCGAGTCCCTTGGTCGACAACAAAATCGGACAACCGAATTACGACATTTACCTGGGCGGTGAACTTTATCAACCCTATCCACTGGTGTACCTCCAAATCGACAACAAAGATATCCGTAATGAACTTTTTGCGATTGGCCGTGCAGTTGTTGATGTGCCCTGGGTAGAGGGGCTGCGCTATGAATTTAACTATTCACAGACGTATTTCAACACCGAAGTCAATTCGTTCCATTCCAACCGTACTCCCCAAGGTTCGACCAATCGCGGATATGCAATTAAAGAACCGAAGGAAGAGCGAAACTGGATCCTGAATAACATCGTCACCTATATGCGTGATTTCGGAGACCATCAGATCAATTCCACGTTGCTGTTTAGCCGGGAAAACATTCGTGGGAGTGCCTCGAAATTGACCGCACAGGGGTTCAACAACGAATCATTGGGTTTTAATAACATGGGGATCGGTGAGATTGCCACCGTTGGGTCAGGGGCCTACGAAGAGAACAGCTTGGCGTACATGGCTCGTGTGAATTATACCTATAAGTCGCGCTATCTCTTAACCGCGACGGTGCGTAAAGACGGGTATTCCGGATTCGGTAAAGGCAACAAATGGGCAACGTTCCCTTCGATTTCCCTGGGATGGGTACCGTCTGAAGAAGCTTTTTTGAAGGATAAGGGACTGTACCTGAAAGTAAGGACTTCGTATGGTGTAAACGGCAACCAAGGAATTGGCCGCTATTCAAGCTTGTCGTCCATGGGGACCACCTATTATATATATGGCAGCAATACGGCGATTGGCCTCTTTCCGGAAACGTTGGGCAACCCCGATTTGAGTTGGGAAGAAACCACATCGTTCAATGCCGGTATAGACTTTGGGATATTGAGCAACCGGATCACCGGATCCATCAATGCCTACGATGCAAAGACCAAAAATGTATTGGTGAGACGGCAGCTACCCCCGGCGGCGGGCTATCCGAATATTTGGGCGAATATCGGGGGGCTCGCCAATAAGGGCCTCGAATTGGAGCTGAATACCGTGAACATTGACGGCGCAGAATTTAGCTGGAAGAGTAATTTTGTTTTTTCCATCAATCGGGATAAAATCAGCCGGCTGTATGGTTCAGGCGACGATGCGGACATTGGCAATGCTTGGTTTGTCGGCAAGCCGATCGAGGCACTTTATGACTACCAGATGGCTGGTGGCGTGTGGACAGAGGAGGAATTTTTCAACGGGAACGTACTGGCTGGTTGGTATCCGGGGCAATTCCGGTATGTAGATCAAAATCAGGATGGAAAGCTCGATCCGGACAACGACCGCACGGTCGTTGGCTATGAATCACCCAATTACCGATTTAGTCTTAACAATTCACTGTCCTATAAGAACTTTACCTTGTCTGTGTTCATTAACTCTATCCAAGGCGGAAACGGCTATTATTTAGCTAACAATGCGGAAATAGTCAATCCGCTTTATACCATGACGCATCGCAGGAATAATTCGGCGATCAATACCTATTGGTCGCCCGAGGCTCCGACGACCAACACGACAGGGATTTACAACAACCCCCAACGCCAAAGCGGAATCTATCAAAGCCGCAGCTTTATACGGTTACAGGATGTGTCGCTGGCCTATCGATTCGGCCAACCGTTATTGGATAAGCTGAAGCTGAACGATTGCCAGGTGTATGTATCCAGCAAGAATCCGTACGTCTGGACCAATTGGCAGGGATGGGATCCGGAAATCGGAGTGAGTGACACGCCGCTAATGCGAAACCTGGTATTCGGTGTCAGACTGAGTTTATAGCTATTTATACATTACGATAGTAATCATGAAAACGTATTTAACTGACTTTTTATCGAAATTTTTAAGCCCCGCGTTGGTGCTGTCGCTGGCATTGTCTTCGTGCAACGACAGCGTATTGGAGGAAGTCCCCTTGGATTTCTTTTCGCCTGACAACTCATTTACCACGGAGGCCGGGGCCTTGCAAGGGATCACGGCGCTACACGACCGGGTACGTACCGCATATTACAGTTATACCGAATTTGGAACGATGAATTGGGCAACGCACGGCTCGGACCTTGGGTTTAATGGCGAAATACCGGAAAGGGGAAGCCCGTACCTGAATTCTTACCGCGATATGACGCCGATTTGGAAACCGGTTGTCGACCATTGGACGGCCGGCTTTAAAATTATCCAATGGGCCAATGTGTTGATTGATCAGCTGGAAAAGTTGGATCCTTCGGTGTTTGCTGCGGGCGAAGAAGGGAAAAATGGTTATATCGGTGAAGCGCGCTTTTTCCGGGCATTTGCGTACCGAAACCTGGTTTCAACCTTTGGCGATATTCCGCTACTGGACCGTCCTGTGGAGACGGCTAAGGCAGACTTCGTCCGGGATCCGGTGTCGTCCGTTCTTAAATTGATGGAAGAAGATTTCAAGTTTGCAGCGACCTATTTACCCAAGCAAGGGCAAGAAGCGGCACCGGGGAGGATTACGCAGGGTGTGGCTTGGCATTACTTGGCAGAAACGTATTTGGAACAAGAAAATCCGGAATCGGCAGTTGAAGCGGCTTCGCAGGTGGTCGATGGCTACCATTACAAATTAATGACCGAGCGCTTTGGGAATCGGTTGGGTAACGATTACCTGGGATCCGGAGATGTATACTACGATCTATTCGGATATTCCAACCACAACCTTGCCAATAATACAGAGGCCATGTGGGTCATCCAGATCGAGCCTAACGTAACCGGAGGGAAACAAATTTCATCAGCTTATATTTACGGACCCCGCTATTTTGACATCGGACTTACACCTGATGGGAAGAAAGCCATTCTGGGGAACTTTTATAACGGAAACTATACCGGATATAACGATACACTGAGTAGACCAACAGGTAACGCAAGGGGTACCAATTTTGTCCACTATTACATGTGGGAGGGCGAATGGAACACTGATATCCGAAATGCGAAGCATAACATTAAGCGAGATTTCTATTTCGATAATCCGGAATCCACGTACGATGGCCATAAAATAGATTTCAGCTTGTATACGAATCCAAAAAGGTCAAACCTCATGTTGGATACCTGTAAAATCTTGTTTCCTACCTTCATGAAATTCCATGATCCGGGTAATTATTTCGTTGATCCCGGACGTTCTGGCGGCGGGGTTACCCATAAAGATTGGTATGCGCTTCGTTTCGCGGAAACGTTACTGCTTCGGGCCGAGGCTTATCTTGGTATCGGTAGACCTGATTTGGCTGCGGAAGATATCAATAAAGTGAGAAATCGTGCGCATGCAACGCCTGTATCCGCAGCAGAGGTTGATATCGATTACGTCTTGGATGAACGCGCGCGGGAATTGTACGGTGAGGAATGGCGGCTTATCGCGCTGCGCCGAACGGGAAAATTGATCGAACGGGTACAAAAATACAACGATAATCCCATGTGCCCGGGAGCAGACATTGAAGAACACAATGTATTGTGGCCCATCCCCCAGAGTCAGATCGATCTGAATATCGATGCTGATTTTCCACAAAATCCTGGGTATTAAAAAGCAAATCCAATAGTCATGAGAAAAGCACATTATTTCCTTTTATTGGCGAATCTAACTGCATACAGTGCCCTCGCTTTGGACGATCCGATTCGGACAAGCCGTGCGGATAATCAGGTAGTCAAAATCGAAAATGGATCGCAGCAAACGGTCTCGGGCACCGTCCGTGATGATACAGGTACTGCCCTAGAGGGGGTGAGCGTAACGGTAAAACGAACCGGATCGGGAGTAGCTACGGATGCCGCGGGAAAGTTTGCCCTGGAAGGAGTTGAGCCTACTGATGCCTTGGTTTTTCGAAGTATCGGATACCAGGATTTGGAGGTTGAGGTTGCCGGAAAGACCACTGTCGATGCGGTTATGGAAGCGGATGTAGCCGGCTTGGACGAGGTAGTGGTGGTGGGGTATGGAACACAGCGCAAGAGCTCGGTGACGGCCGCGATTTCCAAGGTGGAAAACAAAAATCTGGATCAGATTCCGGTTGGGCGCCCTGAGCTTGCGTTGGTTGGACGATTGGCCGGTGTCAACATTTCGAATACCCGGAGCAACCCCGGTTCGGCGCCGACTATCCGGGTACGAGGCTCCGGATCAATTTCTGCCAGCAATGATCCGCTAGTGGTGATCGATGGGTTTCCGGGAGGAAGTATGAGTAGCGTAAATATGAATGACGTTGCGTCTATCGAAGTCTTGAAAGACGCATCTTCTGCGGCCATTTATGGTTCGCGCGGTTCGGGTGGCGTTATTATTATCACCACAAAAAAGGGAACTGTCGGAAAGCCGCAACTCCAGTTGAATGCCTACGCTGGGGTCGCCGAGGCCTTGGGGCACGACGATTGGATTTCCGGCGACGAATTTCACGATTACGTGGCCCGTTATATGAATCGGGAATATGCATGGCAGGGTGGCGATGTATCGATTCCGCTTTGGGGTGACGATCGCAGGCCGCCCAATTTTCGGGTCAACCCTGTCATACGTGAAGGAAATTATATTTGGGAAGATATTCTGTTGCGCCCGGCGCCCATGCAAAACTACAGTTTGTCTGTGCGTGGAGGAACAGATAACGTGACGTATTATGTTTCCGGGACCTACCGTGATGAGCAAGGAACCTTATTGACAACGGGCTATAAGACCTATGCTTTTCGGGCCAATGTGGATGCGAAATTAGCACCCGGTATTAATGTAGGCATCATGGTAAGCCCCAATTGGGCGGATCGACGAACTTCACCCGTGACGATGGAGGCGATCGTAAAAACATCACCGTTTGTATCTCCCGAGCCTTATCCGGATGGAACGTATCCCCGGCCGCTAGACTATTGGGGTAACTCGGTATCGGGGCAAACAAGTCCACTGGCTACATTATATGGAACGTTCAATACCTCGTCGTCCATGAACAATGTCGGCGAGATGTACGCCGAAGCTCAGTTAGGAAAGGGTTTATCCATCCGGTCATCATTCGGTGCAAATATCACCTACGGTATTGCCGAAAATTTCCAATCGGCTTCCGCGACTTCCAATGGGCTTAACTCGGGGTCTGCACGTGATACCAGGTCCCTTAATCTACTTAACGAAAACGTATTGCGGTATACCAATGACTTTGGGGGTGACCACGATTTTAATGCCATTCTGGGTGCCTCTTTCCAAAAAGCAACTTCCCGCACGGCATTGCAGACTGCGGTAGCTGGAAGCTTCAATAACGAGACCATCCGTACACTCAACAATGCGATTATTGATCCTTCTCGATCGTATACCACCAAATCCAGATGGGGGCTTATTTCGTATTTCGGTCGTGTAAATTACGCGTACAAAGGGAAATATCTGGTATCCGCCTCGTTCCGAACGGATGGCAGCTCTCGATTCGGGCCGGATAATCGATGGGGGAATTTCCCGTCGGCATCCATCGCTTGGCGGGTTTCGCAGGAGGACTTTATGCAGGGGAACACGGTGATCAGTGAACTGAAGCCCCGGGTTAGTTATGGCGTAGTCGGTAATTTCAATATCGGCGATTTCAGCTACCTCGGCACGATCGATGATGTATACTACTCACCTGACGATGCACTGACTAAGGGATGGGCACAAAATGCCATCGGTAACGGCGGACTGCAATGGGAACGGACGGAAAGCTACAATATCGGACTGGATTTGGGGCTGTTTAATAACCGACTGACGATGGCGGCCGACTATTACCAGAAGAAGACGACTAATCTATTGTATGATGTTTCGGTGCCTGCTATTTCTGGTTTCCCGGCCGCGCTGGTGAACGTGGGAGATGTCCGTAACACCGGTTTTGAAGTTGAGTTGAACTCACAAAACCTAACAGGCGTCTTCAAATGGTCGACAGCGTTTAATTTTTCGCGAAATAAAAATGAAGTGGTCGACCTGGGTGGGGTGGATGAGGTCATCAATACCCATACGCGGGGAATGGCTTGGATTCTGCGGAAGGGGGAGCCGATGTTTTCTTTCTATGGATACAAATTAGCAGGCGTGTTGGTTGATGAAAATGATGTGGCCAACTCACCCATCATGGATGGGTCAAAACCAGGAAATACAAAATATGCCGATGTGAGCGGACCCGATGGTGTACCTGATGGGAAAATCACGCCGGATGATCGGGTGATCTTAGGTAGCTACCTGCCTACCATGACATTTGGTATGGTCAACGACTTCTCCTGGAAGAACTTCGACCTAAGTATCGCCATGCAATCCTCAGTCGGCGCCAAGGTTTATAACTTAGAAAACTTGTATTATCAGGGCGCAACGGTCAGTGCAATCAGGCGCTCGTTGGTAGAAAATCAATGGTGGTCAACAGCTGAACCAGGCAACGGCAAAGAACCGGCCACGGCGCTTAGCCAGTTAGCTTGGGTATCCAACAGCGATTACTACCTAGAGGATGCCTCTTTTCTTGCCATCCGCAATTTGAACCTCGGCTATACCGTGCCCCAATCTTTTTCAGAACGATATAAGATTAACAGTTTTCGCCTTTTTGCGTCCATCAGCAACTTGCTGATGATCACCAAAAAAGGATTCCATGGATATAATCCGGAAGGCTTTACAAGCGGCGAAATTGATGGCATTAAGAGTATGCCCGGGTTTAATAACGGCTCGGAACCGATCAATCGGGTATACACGTTTGGAGTGAATGTAATTTTTTAAACCCAGAACAAACGCATCATGACACGAACTATAGTGAAGCAATTGACCAAAGGCGTATTGTTGGCGATCTTATTGGCCTTTGGAGCCTGTAATAACATTTTGGAACTGACGCCGGATTCGGAATTGACCGAGGCTAACTTTTTTAAGACCGCGGCCGACATGGACGGCGCCGTATTGGGTATTTACAGCAACTATCAATCAAGGTTTCCACGCGATTGGACCATTTCCGAAATGTTATCGGACAATACCTATCGTACGGGATATTTTAACATTGGTGGTATCGACGAATTGAATAATTTATCGATTACGTCGGAGAATCCACTATTTGCCAGCTTCTGGCAAAGTGCTTACCAAGGTATCTTTCGAGCCAACTCAGTTATTTTCTATATAGATAATCCAACGGACTATGCAGAAAACCAGCAAGCACAGCTCACTGGCGAAGCGCTCTTTATGCGCTCGTTGCTTTATTTTAATTTGGTGAGGGTATTTGGAGGTGTTCCATTGGTCACATCCAAACTTACGGTGGAAGAAACTTATGGCGTGCCACGGTCGTCCGAGCCGCAAGTGTATCAACAGATTACTGAAGATCTGAAGCAGGCGATCGACCTGCTGCCAATGAAGGCAGCTATAGCCGGAGGCCGGGCTAGCAAGGAGGCCGCGGTCTCGTTACTGGCCAAAGTGTATGTTTATCTGAAGGAATGGGATGAAGCGAAGACCTATTTGGATATGGTCGAGGGATTTAACTTTCAACTGGAACCCGAATTCAAGTCGCTTTGGTCGATCAGTTCGGAAAATAATGAAGAGGTCATTTTTGCAATGAAATACCTCGACGGCGAAAATGGACAGCCGCTTTCGACGGACTTTCTGCCTTATTTTGGAGTAACGGGTATATCGTCGCGTGGTAATGAAAATATTTTCCCTACATGGAGTTTATACAAGTTGTATGATGACGGAGACAGCCGGAAAGATGAGACCATTACACCCTATTGGAAATCGCCGAATAGTCCCCCTGCCGACCCAGCGGTATGGTATCCGTTTGTGAGCAAATTTGCGGTCCAGCATACGCCTAATTCCAGCGGATTGGATTTGCCTGTGTTACGGTATGCAGATATGGTCCTGCTGAAAGCTGAAGTATTATATTACCTTAGTCAACCGGATTTAGCGCTGGTCGAACTCAATCGAGTCAGGGAGCGCGCTTTTGGAAATGAGGGACACCATTATACCTCGGCTGATATCGCAAGCGAAGCTGCGTTCTTGGACAAGCTCTTGCTAGAACGCCGATTGGAGTTTGCCTTTGAGAATGAGCGGTGGTTTGATTTGGTTCGGACCGGACGTTACATGACCGAATTGAAGTCGGTAGAACGGTATTATAATCCATCAGACGGCTCCGTTCAGACCGTGCAATTAAATCCGCAGGAACACCATCGGTACATGCCGATTCCGCGGAGCCAGATTGATCTGGTGGGACCGGATGTGCTGCAGCAAAATGAAGGATACAATTAACGAGTCACTAACTATATGAGAAGGAGGATGGTGTATTATGGATATTTCTAGAAGGAAGTTTATTGTCAGCAGTTCTGTATTAGGCGCCGGAATGGTCGCCTCACCGATGGTTTTCGGTAAGCGGGTTTCGGTAGCCGGCAAGCCTGCCATTTTGGGCGGCGAACCAATGCTCGCCCAAAAGGTGTGGCCGAAATGGCCGAGATGGAATCCAGCCACGGATGAAAAGCACGTCGTTGAGGTGCTGCGAAGCGGCGTATGGTCGCGTGCAAAGGTGACCCAGCGTTTCGAAGAGAAGTGGGCGAAAACCATTGGCACGAACCGATGTTTGACGGTAGTCAACGGTACGAACGCCTTGATTACGGCGCTGACTAATTTCGGCGTGGGGCCAGGTGATGAGGTTATCCTTCCACCATACACGTTTATAGCAGTGCCCTTGGCTGTGCTTGCCGTTGGGGCAATGCCCATATTTGCAGACGTAGAACTGAAAACATTTCAACTGGATCCCGATCAGGTAGCACAAAAAATCACACAGCGAACAAAGGCGATCCTTGCGGTCCACATCGCTGGTGTATCGGTCGATATGGATCGGATTATGGCATTAGCCAAAGAGCGAAACCTGATTGTGATCGAGGATGCCTGTCAGGCGCACTTGGCGGAATACGGCGGTAAACGGTTGGGTTCGATCGGCCATGCAGGATGTTTCAGTTTTCAGAACTCGAAGAACCTACCCATCGGGGAAGGGGGGGCGGTTGTGAGCAACAACGGTGATTTTATGGATCGATGCTATTCCTATCACAATCTGGGTTTGCCATACGGATCAATGGTTGGTATTGTATCCGCGAGCAGTGTCTTGGCGGGCACAAAAATCAGGCTCACCGAATACCAGGCAGCCATTGGTTTGGCCTTGCTGGAACGCTTGGACGAGGAGACCATAATACGTGATGAGAATGCCCAGTACTTAAGCAGTATGTTGAGTGACGTGCCGGGGATCTATCCGATGGAATTGTACGAAAAGGCGAACAAGGGTGCATACCACTTATATCCATTCCGCTACGTTGAAGCCGAATTTGGTGGGTTATCAAGGGAACAGTTCATGAAAGCGCTGCGCGCGGAAGGGGTTCCCTGCAGCAGCGGTTACGCGGTGCTAACCGACCAACCCTACCTAAAAGACGCATTTGATTCTCCGCTATACCAACATGTATACCCCAAAGAGCAGTTGGATTTTGATGCGTATGTGGTTGCAAACCGTTGTCCGAATAACGAGACATTGTGTAAAGAACAAGCCGTTTGGTTTACCCAAAACCTCTTATTGGGCCCGAAAGCAGACATGGAATTGATTGCGACTGCCATAACGCGGATACATCAGCATGCCGCGCAAGTGGCGGATATTAAGTAGAAACGAAGAACGATACGTAATGATGATAACGACGGACCGTACCGAGAAGCAGGGAGGACTAATTGCGCGAAAATATTATTCGGGATTCCCATACGCACACGATACCTATAATGCGATATCACGGGCGAGTGACGGTAAAATTTATTACATTCTTTCGTCAGAGCGGATGGATGAGGGAGGTAAAATGTATGTTTATGACCCCAAAACGGATGAAACCACATTTTTAGCGGATCTTACAGCTATATGTGGTGAAGCCGGACAGCACGCGGTGGCACAGGGAAAATCGCATGCCCGTTTTTATGAATACGAAGGCAAGCTTTACTTCAGCACCCATGTTGGCTACTACCAGCTGATCGGTGGCATGGATAGGATGGCTGAAAATCTGCCGGAGGGCATACTACCCTATCCGGGGGGACACTTTTTAGCCTTCGACCCCAATACGGGAATATTTGAGGATCTGATCACCGTGCCCGGCGGGGAAGGATTGGTGGCGATGAACATGGATGTCAATCGCGGTCAACTCTTCGGGATCACCTGGCCAACGGGGCAGTTTGTTCATTATGATGTGAAGAACAAGAAACTACACACATTACGGCCAACTTCAGAACGCGGAGAAGCGGGCGAACCCGGTGTTGATTTCAGGACGCTTTGCCGTTCATTGCTGATTAACCCCATCGACGGAAACGTCTATTATACAGTAGCCGAAGGCCACATCTTTTGTTATAGCCCGACTAGCCAGTCACTTCAGAAGCTCGAAGTGGACTTAAAGCTCGACTATTTTGGCCGTTATGACCCGAAGATGCCGGGAAGTATGGGCTATAACTGGCGCAAGATTTTCTGGTATGCGCCGGAGCAGGTCGCCTATGGCATACATGGGAATTCAGGCTACTTATTCCGTTTCGATCCCGATAAGCAGACGATCGAACTTGTTCAGCGATTGACGTCTCAATCGTCCCAGCAAAGCGGGATGTTTGACCAATTCAGCTATGGATATTTGGGATTCCAGCTTGGGCCTGATGCGGAAACGATTTATTACTTGACAGGAGGACCCGTTTATGAACAGGGCAAACGAATTAAAGGGCAGGACCATATCGCAAAAGGCGCGGCCAAGGGAATCGAGAACCTGCATCTTATCACGTATAATATCCGCAATGGATTATACATTGATCATGGCCCGGTTTTTTATACGGATGGAACTAGGCCTTCTTACGTGAATGCGATTGCAGTGGGAAGCGATGGATTCGTGTATACATTGGCCAGGTTTAATCATGAAGGAAAGGAAATATCAGATTTGATAAAGATTCCAGATCCATTAGTTAATCGCTGATAATCAGAGTTTAATCGATTTTTAACGAAATATCAGCATGGACAACCATAAATATATAATCATGGATAGAAGAAAATTCATAAGGAATGCATCGCTGGCTGCCGCCGGAATTGGAATAGGGGTCAATGCGGCAAAAGCAGTTAACAGGCAGTCGACGGCACCAGGCAAGCGTGTTGGCATCATTGGACTGGATACGTCGCATAGCATGGCATTTACAAAGGGATTGAATGACCCTTCAAGCGCATTAAGCAATTCGGGTTACCGGGTTACCGCCGCTTATCCTTATGGTAGCACGATTGAAATCAGTACGAGCCGCATCCCCGGCTACATCAAGGAGATCCAACCGTATGGAGTGAAGATTGTCGAATCCATTACTGCCCTGTTGGCTGAGGTCGACTATGTATTATTGGAGACCAACGACGGCAACCCGAGGTTGGCGCAGGCTACCGAAGTCATCGAGGCCGGCAAACCTATGTTTATTGATAAGCCTGTTGCGGCCTCATTGGAAGATGTTCAGAAGATCTATAGTTTGGCGGAAAGGCGGCAAGTTCCTATTTTCTCCACGTCATCGTTGCGATACATGAGCACTATTCAGGATGCTATCAACGGCAAGATAGGAAAGATCCTAGGTGCCGATACCTACAGCCCTGCCACCTTGGAACCCCATCATCCGGATTTATTTTGGTATGGAATTCATGGTGTGGAGTCGCTGATTGCTTTGATGGGAGTGGGTTGCAAAGAGATCAGGCGTATGCACACGGAAGGTACGGATGTCGTAGTAGGTAATTGGGCAGACGGCCGTATCGGTATATTCCGGGGCACGCGTACAGGCAAGCACACGTATGGTGGCACCGCCTATGGAGAAAAGGGTGATCTGACATTGGGTCCCTACAACGGTTATGATACATTATTAAGTAAGATTATCACTTTTTTCGATACGGGGAAGTCTCCGGTGGATGCCAATGAAACACTGGAGATTTACCGGTTTATGGCGGCAGCCGATTTGAGCAAAGCTCGTGGCGGAGCTAACGTGGCATTGTCAGAGGTGGGCTAGAAACGCTTAATTGTTGAATATCATGGAAGTAAACCGAAGAAGATTTTTAAAGGGCCTGACGGCAATGGGAATTGGATTGTCCGCCGTATCCATCGCTAAATTGGGCGTTTCACGCGAGGCATTCCAAGGCAAACGTGTAGGGATCATCGGCTTGGATACGTCACATAGTGTAGCGTTTACAAAAGCAATGAACGCTCCCGGAGCAGATACCAAGCTAAAGGGATATAAAGTAGTGGCTGCATATCCCTATGGAAGTAAAACGATTGAAAGCAGTGCGAAGCGTATTCCGGGATATGTGGAGGAGGTAAAGAATTTTGGGGTAATGATTACGGACTCTATCACGGCACTGCTTGAGCAGGTAGATGTCGTACTGCTGGAAACCAACGATGGCCGACTTCACTTGGAGCAGGTCCTGCCCGTATTTAAAGCTGGAAAACGTGTATTTATAGACAAACCGATTGCAGCGAGTCTGGCTGATACGAAAGCGATTTTTGCAGCGGCAAGGCAATATAACGTACCTACTTTCTCATCGTCTTCCTTGAGATATATCGAAAATATTCCCAACCTCGCTTCAGGAAAGGCAATCGGGGCCATTACTGGCGTAGATGCGTTTGCACCTGCAACATTGGAATCTACACACCCCGACCTGTTCTGGTATGGCATACACGGTGTTGAGCTATTATATGCACTATTGGGAACCGGCTGTAATGAGGTTCGGCGTGTATACGGCGAAGGTACGGACATCGTAGTCGGTACCTGGTCCGATGGCCGTGTAGGCATTTTCCGTGGTATACGGCAGGGAAAAGGCGGGTTTGGTGGTATGGCGTATGGAACGGATGGGCAGCAGGCGCTCGGTACATATGGCGGATACCTTCCGTTGCTTTACCGTGTCGTTGAATTCTTTGACACGGGCTCGGTTCCAGTCAGTCCGGAAGAAACCACCGAATTGGTGGCGTTTATGGAAGCGGCTGATGAAAGTAAACGGCGGGGTGGGGCGGCAGTAAGTATAAAAGAACTATTAAAAGTTTAATTCGGGTAGCAATGGATAGACGACGATTTTTGGAAAACGGGATGTACGGACTTGCAGGAATGGCCTTCAGCGGGGTTTCTGTGGAGAAATTGTTTGCTAGGGATAACGATCCGCTACGGATTGGAATGATCGGTTTCGGTAGCCGCGGCAGTGGGGTTGCAAGCATTATGAAGAACATTCCAAACCTGAGTTTGGTTGCTTACTGTGATATCATAAAGCAGCAGATGCACGCTGCGGAGACGTTGTTTCCGAATGCCGTCGGTTACAGGGATTATCGGAAATTATTGAATTCATCCTCGATTGAAGCAGTTTACATTGCACTTCCCGAACATCTGCATTTCGTTGCTGCAACAGAAGCGTTGGAGGCAGGGAAACATGTGTATCTGGAAAAAACGATGACCCACACGCCTGAAGAGGCCGACCAGTTGGTTGACTTGGCGGGCCGGTATCCAAAATCCGTCTTACAGATAGGTCATCAATACCGATACTATCAACTGTATCACAAAGTCTTCGAAGTGATTCGTGGAGGTTTTATCGGGGATGTCAAACAGTACGAATGCCAATACAACCGGAATTCCAATTGGAGAAGACCTGTATCCGATCCGTCGTTGGAAAGGCAGATTAACTGGCGGATGTATAAGGAATATTCGGGCGGACTAATGACCGAGCTATGTGCCCACCAAGTCGACATCCTTAATTGGTTCAATAGGAGTCATCCGCTTTCGGTTGTCGCAATGGGGGGCATAGATTATTGGCAGGACGGTCGAGAAACCTTTGATAACATCCGGGCTGTCTATGCCTATCCGAATGGCGTGAAAGCCAGTGTGACTTCGATTTTAAGTAATTCATATAATGGATACTCCATTCGTGTTCTGGGCACAAAAGGCACCATCGAAATACAGCGAACCAAAGCATTTGCTTTTCCCGAGGTACGCAGTACCGAGCTTACAACGGTCGACGGCGTTACGGGTGCAACCGCAGAGTCCTGGGGACAGGGAAAGCCAATGGAGTTGGAGTTCCAAAATCAGGACGATCAGAACCGCGATCCGACGGCCTATGCACTCATGGATTTTATAACGTGTGTGAAGGAAGGGAAAAGACCGTTTTCGAATGTTGAAACGGGTAGAGAGGTCGCCAAGTCAGTCTTATTGGCAAACCGAGCTGCCGAAAGTGAAACGATGCAGTATTGGGCTTAATGAGAGGTCTTTATAGCTATTGTTTGCTTGCGGCGTTATTGTTGACCGCTAACGTACACGGACGTGCCATAGACTCGATAGGTCATTCGTCAGCGCAGGACACCGCGCTATGGATCGAGATCGCGCCATTTTTTTCACCTCCCGATTCACTGAAAGCACAATTTGGCGATTTCTCATCGCCCCTGCAATTTGATGGCGGCATGTGGGTGAAGAATAACGAAGATTGGCAGCGTCGGCGATCAGAGATTCAGGAAAGATGGCACGGGCTGATGGGTGAGTGGCCTCCGTTTTTGGACCAGCAAATACTCCGTATCGATTCCTCGCTCCAGCAAGAAGGATACGTACGCCATCATGTACGATTTAAATGGCTGCCAGATGAATGGACAGCCGGCTATTTATTGATTCCAGATACTAAGGGAGCACAAAGGCATCCGGCAGTAATTACCGTGTTTTATGAGCCCGAGACCGCGGTGGGCATCAGTGGCAAACCGCAACGGGATTTTGGGTTACAACTGGTGAAGCGCGGGTTTGTCGTACTTTCCCTAGGCACCCGTGAAGCTTCCCAACGTAAGGAATACTCACTGTATTACCCAACAATTGAACACGCGGAGGTCCAACCATTGTCGATGTTGGCATATGCCGCGGCCAACGCCTGGCATGTATTAGCTAAAGTGCCAGAAGTAGATTCAACGCGCATCGGTATCACTGGGCATTCGTTTGGTGGTAAGTGGGCGATGTTTGCGTCCTGTCTGTTTGATAAGTTTGCCTGTGCCGCATGGTCAGATCCTGGCATTGTCTTCGATGATACCAAAGGAAGTGCCGTTAATTATTGGGAACCCTGGTACCTGGGCTATTATCCACCACCCTGGGAAAACGTATGGCGAAAGACCGGCGATCTGGAAAATGCCAAGGGTGTTTATCCCAAGCTCATCCACGAAGGTTATGATCTCCACGAGTTGCACGCGTTGATGGCGCCGCGGCCCTTCTTGGTATCCGGAGGTTCTTCCGATCCGATACAAAGATGGATACCGCTCAACCATACGATTCGGGTAAACGAGCTTTTAGGGTACAAAAACCGGGTAGCGATGTCGAATAGAGAAAGACACGATCCGAACGCACAGTCGAATGAGCTAATAGGTGATTTTTTTGAATATTTTCTGAAGCCATAGCAATAAGGCACCATCCTAACAGTCAATCGCTAAAAGTGAAAAAAATACGAATATTAGAAAATATGTTATTATTTTAGACAAAGTTATAACCTTATCGCCCGCGGGCACATGTACGTATTTTTTTTAATAACACGACGGTAACGTTACCGTTTGATTCGGTAACGTTACCGAAGAAGGGTTTAAATGAAATGATATTATAAAATTTATACAAGCTTAGATTATGGTAAAATTTATTGGAACGTTTAGCCTTCTCGTAGTATTCAATTGCTATGGGATGGCGCTTTATGCCCAATCGCTTATTCGCGGCACGGTAAAAGATGCGGGCACACAGGAATTGCTCTCCGGAGTGACAGTCGCCGCTGGCAGCCGGACGGTTCAGACTGACGATCAGGGCCGCTTTGAGATTGAAGGGAGTGTGGGCATGATGTTGAGCTTCTCATTTCTGGGCTACAAGCTGTTGGAAATTCCGGCAGAAACGGGCACGATGGCCATCTCGCTCGAAACACAGGCTGCTGATTTGGAAGAGGTGGTGGTAGTAGGCTACGGTACGCAGAAAAAAAGTAACCTAACCGGTTCGATTGACGTCATTTCGGGCGATCGGCTCAAAGACCGCGCGGCAAATAACGTTGCTGATCTGATAAAAGGAGCTTCGCCCAACCTCAATATTTCGATGAATATGCGGGGCGGTGAGCCGGGCTCTGCCAGTAGTTGGAACATCCGCGGCATGGGCTCTATCGAAGGCGATGCTTCACCGTTGATCTTGGTAGATGGGGTAGAGATGAATATCAGCAACGTCGATCCGGAATCCATAGCGAGTGTTTCGGTATTGAAAGATGCATCGGCTTCTGCGGTCTATGGTTCGCGGGCACCTTTCGGGGTGATTTTAATCACCACCAAAAAGGGGAGTAAAACAGGAGGTGTAAATATCCAGTATACCGACAACCTAGCATTTAGCAGCCCTGTCCGGTTACCCAGCTTTGTAGATTCGTATACATGGGCCACCGCTTATAATCAAGCAGCGTTAAATGCCGGAGCTACCGTAGTGTACAGCGAAGAGCAGATGGAACGAATCCAAGGCTATTTGGATGGCTCGTTCCCATACGAATACAATCCGGACGACCCAATAGACAACCTGTGGGGTGGCCGCCGGGATGGAAATGCCAACAACGATTGGCCGCAGCTGCTGATGCGCGATAATTCGTTCAGCCAAAAACACAACATCAACGTATCCGGTGGCAACGAGCATAGCCAATACTATGTTGCAGGGGGATACGTTGAAGAAAACGGGTTGTACGAATGGGGGAATGACAGTTACAAGCGCTATAATTTTATGGGCAACTATAATACCACGATTACTTCGTGGCTTAAATTCAACTCCAGTGTGAAGTATACCTCCGGAAAAACGGACTACCCCATTGGTTATACGACCGTAGGACGAGAGCACTTCTTTAACGGAGTGCTCACCTTCGCGCCGATGATGCCGTTTTACAACATCAACGGGACAGTGCAAAGTCCCTTGGTGAGGTATCTGGAAGGTACTGGCAGGGACAATGGTTTTACGAATGATTTTTTCCTGACATTAGGCGGGGAATTGGAGCCGATCAAAGGATGGAAAACCTCATTCTCCTACAATTACAATAATCAGGGCCTTCGGAGTACGTCCAACCCCCGGCCTGTACCGGTTGAACTGGGTACGGGAGATTTCGGCAATATCGGCAAACCCGTTGCAGGCTACGGATCGGCTTTTTCCCAAAACATCTATACGCTGATTAATGGGATGACGTCGTACGAAAACACGTTCGACAGGCATTATTTTAAAGCGATGGTGGGATACGAACAGGAATATCGCTATTATACAGGAATTAACGGGTCGGGAGCCAATTTGATCAATTTGAATGTGCCTTCGATTAGCACGTCGCTGGGGGAACGGGTGTTGTCGGATCAAATTTACCATTGGGCTACACAAGGCGTATTCGGCCGGCTCAATTATAATTTCGATGAAAAGTACTTGGTTGAAGTCAGTGCACGGTACAACGGTTCTTCTCGGTTTCCCGAAGGAAAGCGATGGGGCTTTTTTCCGTCGGCCTCCGTCGGGTACACGATTTCTAAGGAAAGCTTTTGGGAACCGATTACCGATCATGTGAATAACCTAAAGTTCAGGGCTTCGTACGGTTCGTTGGGTAATCAGAATATTTTTCAAACTGGAAGTCAAAACACCCGGAATTACCGGTACCTGGCCACGATACCTACGGGCAGCCAGCTTAACTGGATTATCGATGGTGAGCGGCCGCCGTATGCAGACGTACCGCTATTGATCAGTGACAACCTCACGTGGGAAACCATCACTTCATTCAATGCAGGGATCGACGCAGCATTTTTGAATAATCGATTGAATCTGACATTCGATTGGTACAACCGGATAACCTCCGATATGGTAGGACCGGCCATTACCTTGCCGTACCAACTCGGAGCCGCTGTCCCACGCACCAACAATGCAGAGCTGTCAACGAAGGGATTTGAGTTGGTATTGTCTTGGGATGACCGTCCATCGCCCAGTTTTGGATATAATGCCAGTGTGAGTTTTGGTGATAACCGTTCGGAAATTCTCAAATACCGCAATGACAAAGGAACGGTGGATGGCTGGTATGCGGGTAAGCAAGTTGGGGAAATCTGGGGCTTGGTGAGCGATGGACTTATTCAGACTGAAGGTGAAGCAATGGCGGACCAATCCAGGTACTGGGATTCTTGGGGCCCCGGTGACATGAAATACCGGGATTTGAATGGCGACGGTTTTGCCAACGATGGCGAACGCACGTTGGATGACCACGGCGATTTGGTGGTGATTGGCAACGATCAGCCAAGATATAACATCGGCATTACCGGAGGTATAAACTGGAAGCAGTTTGATTTTTCAATGTTTTGGCAGGGGGTTGGAAAGCAAGATTTTTATCCGGGCACCGATTCGCCGGTATTCTGGGGGTTGACCACGGCATGGGGTGGCTCAGCGATTTTCAAAGATTCGCCCAATTTGGATTATTGGCGCCCGGCAAGCGAAACCAATATCCTAGGTCCGAATACCGATGCTTACCTGGCCAAACCTTATTTTACGGCAGAAACGAATAAGAACAGGCAAGTACAAAGTCGATATTTGATAAACGCAGCTTACCTAAGGCTTAGGAATATACAGATAGGTTACAATTTGCCGGCTGATTTCCTGAGTCGGTTTAAGATTGCAAATGTTCGGGTATATTTTTCAGGCGAGAATTTGTTGTTGATTACGAATGTCCCCAAAGCCTTTGATCCGGAAACGATGATTGCATCGGATAGGGGGTTTGGAGGCTATCAGACAGCGGGCATGATTTACCCTCAGACCAGCTCATTTTCGTTCGGATTGAATCTAACCTTCTAACTTTTTATTATGGATGTCATGAAAAGGTATTTCATTTGCATAGCACTATTCTTCGCGCTGTTTAACAGCGCTTGTGATAAAGATTTCCTCAATCGTCGCCCCGAGGACGCGACTACATCGGACGTTTTCTTTGAAACGCCTGACCAGATGCGCACTTATATCAATACGTTTTACAATAGTGGCATGTTCCCCAAATATGCCAACCACGGAAGCGACTTTGATAGCGATAACCAAGTTACCGGTACCGCGAACCAACGGTTACAGGGTACGCGCACGATTGCAACTACGGGAACCATCGGCTTTACCAATGTACGCCGCATTAATTTTTTCTTTGATAACTATCGCAGAGTGGAGGCGAATCATGCGTTGGATGCGTACCAGCAATACCTGGGGGAAGCATATTTCTTTCGGGGATTGATTTATTTTGATTTGATGCAGAGCTACGGGGATATGCAGATTCTAACGAAGGAATTAACAACCGATTCACCCGAATTGTACAGTCCCCGGGATCCGCGTAATGCGGTGGCTGATTTTATCATTGGCCAATTGGATTCGGCAGCGATGTACTTAACGGCTGATAAAACTTCGGGTGCTGGTCGGATAAATCGTTGGATAGCGTTGTTGATCCAAAGCCGCGTGGCACTTTACGAGGGATCTTGGGAGAAATACCATGCGGGAACACCCTTCGGCGTGACAAATCCCGATCCGGATAAGTATTTTGCAAAAGCCGCAGAAGCAGCTGAAGAACTGATCGATGCCGGGGTATACAGCGTATACAGTACGGGTAATCCGAAATCGGATTACAGAGCGCTGTTTGCCCAGTTGGACTTTTCGACCAATAGTGAAGTGATGTTTTGGCGCAAGTACGACAACAACCTGACCCAAGGTGATGGAGACTTTACTAACGATCGTTTTTTCCGAATGGAAACACCGTCCAACAAAAGCATCACCAAACAGCTGGCTGATGCGTACTTGTGTGCGGATGGTCGGCCCATCAGTGGAAATGCATTGTTCGGCGGATACAACACACTAGCTTCGGAAGCCGAAAACCGGGATCCCCGGTTTTATCAAACCATCGCCACGCCAGATCAAATCTGGAAAATTGACGAAAATAGTGATACCACTTATTGGAGTGAGGCGTATGATCAGCTAAACTCAAGGGCAGATTTAAACGCGCCTAGTGGTTACATTATCCAGAAAGGATATAACCCGAATCTCGTTTACCATGTGCAGCAATACGAAGAATCACCGGGTTTGATCTATCGATATGCCGAGGCGTTGCTCAACTTTGCGGAAGCCAAAGCAGAACTGGGTACACTTACTCAGGATGATATTGATAAGTCCATTAAACCATTGCGTGACCGTGTCGGCATGCCCGACTTGCTATTGGATGATATTGCAACGGATCCCAACTGGAATTTTCCGACATTGTCGCCAGTGATTAATGAAATTCGGCGTGAACGGCGGGTGGAATTGGCGGCTGAAGGCTTCAGGTGGAATGATATCGCCCGCTGGGCAGCGGCAGATGAACTGATTGTCGGCACGCGTCCAAAAGGGTTCATGGCTTCGCAGGTTGCTAAAAATCCATTTCCGATAGACGACGATGGATTTCTTGATCCGCTGAAAAATGCATTGCCGTCCGGATATGGTTTTAAACTGGATCGGGATTACCTCAACTCGATTCCGATTAGCGAAATTGTGCTCAATGACAATTTGACCCAAAATCCGGGCTGGCAGTGATCTCGTTTATTTGATGAAACATAAAATCATGACAACAATATGCCCAAAATAAGAAATTTTTTCATGGCGCTAGCGCCAGGCATCGTTACAGCGGCCATCGTATTTGGTCCCAGTAAGATTACCATCACGTCAAAAATGGGGGCAATGTACAGCTATAGTTTGCTATGGTTGGTAGTCGTCGCTATTTTTTTCATGATTATTTATGCAAATATGGCTTCCAGAATTGGGTTGGCGACTGACGATTCCTTGCTGGTGACCATACGGAAACACTATGGGAGATGGGCTGCCGGCTTGATTGGGTTTGGTATTTTTTTGGTAGCCACTTCCTTCCAGGCTGGAAATTCGATCGGTGTCGGGCTTTCGATTGCGGAAGCAACCGGCACGCCCATGGCACCTTGGATTATCTTGTTCAACACAATTGGGATTACGCTCTTGTTTTTCCGCAACTTTTATAAGGTTTTGGAACGGCTGATGATCGCAATCGTGGTACTGATGTTATTTGCGTTTATTACGACTACGTTTTTGGCTAAACCTTCCGTTTCCGGCATGGTATCGGGCTTAGCGCCGAAAGTACCCGAGGGATCATTGGGACTATTAATTGCCTTTTTTGCTTCTTGTTTCTCGGTCGTGGGGGCCTTCTATCAAACTTATTTGATTCAAGCACGAAAAAAGGCGAACCCAACATTAAATATCAGCACAAGTAGAGGAACAGGGGGAATGATCATTTTAGGCCTGATGTGCGTGGTAGTGATCACCTGTGCTGCAGCAGTGCTGCATGAAAATAATATTGCTGTAAACAAAGCTTCGGATATGGCTAAGGCCCTAGAGCCTTTGTTTGGCAGTGCTGCTTCTTATTTGTTTTTGATTGGATTGTTTGGTGCTTCGTTTTCTTCCCTGGTTGGCAACGCCACTATTGGCGGCACACTTTTGTCGGACGGACTGGGATATAGCAGTTCCCTAGATTCAAAAGTAGTGAAAAGCTTAATTGCTGCAGTCATGGTGACTGGCAGTATCATTGCGATCGGGTACGAAAAGCCGCCGTTGGAGATGATCGTTCTCGCCCAAAGCGTCACTATTTTTCTGGTTCCCTTTATTGCGATCGTCATGTACCTGCTATCCAACAATCGAAAATTAATGGGACAATATACCAACTCGCCTTTCGTCCGCATGGCGGGTTTGATTGGACTCATCGTACTGGTTGTGCTGGCGGTATATAATTTTAAGGAACTATTTTTGAAATAAATGAATAAACATTGAACGAATATGGATGAATTGATCAGTTTAGAGCAACGTATGCTCGAACCTTCACCGGCATTAATTGATGATGTAAGCCGCATTAAGGGAGACATCTTGCTACTTGGTGTGGCGGGAAAGATGGGCCCCACAATGGCGCAAGTGGCCCGTAAGGCGGTGGATGCCGCAGGAAGTGGGCAACGGATCATCGGTGTTTCCAGATTTTCGAATCAGACCTCGCGCAATGAGCTGGAAAACGTGGGGGTGGAAACAATAGCTGCCAATCTGTTAGACGATCGAGAACTAGCCAATCTCCCGGATGCGCCAAACGTTATTTATTTAGCGGGTCATAAGTTCGGTACTACAGGCAACGAGGCTTATACATGGGCTATGAATACCTATTTACCCGGACGGGTCGCCGAACGATACCGGAACTCAAATATCGTGGCGTTTTCCTCCGGCAATGTCCTTCCCTTCATGCCGGTGACTTCCGGGGGAGCGTCCGAGGACGTGGCTCCGGAGCCACTCGGCGAGTACGCACAGTCATGTCTCGGTCGAGAGCGGGTTTTTGAATATTTTTCAGAAAAGAATGATACACCTATGTTGATTTATCGACTAAATTACGCCGTCGATTTTCGCTATGGTGTGGTATTGGAGGTTGCAAAATCAGTACTTGCCGGAAGGCCGATCGACCTGCGTACCGAAAACGTAAATGTCATCTGGCAAGGCGATGCCAATGAAATCGCTATCCGTTCGCTGCTCCATTGTGAGTCGCCGGCAAAAATGTTGAATGTAACGGGGCCGGAAACGTTGTCTACCCGTTGGCTAGCCAGACAATTCGGCCTGATATTCGACAAAGAACCCCAATTTATAAACGAACCCGCCAGTACGGCATTGCTGAACAATGCCTCGGAGTGTCATCGGCTATTTGGATATCCTCGGGTAACCATACGCGAAATCATCGAGCTCACGGCACGATGGCTACTTGATGGCGGTGAACTATTGGATAAACCCACGCATTTTCAAGAACGAGCAGGTAAATTTTAACCCATGGCAACACAACAATTATCTTCGATCAAAGCAACGTTATTAAAACAGGGGACGGTAATACCCGCACATCCCCTGGCGCTTAATGCGAATAGGAAGCTGGACGAAGAACATCAGCGATTATTGACCCGATACTACCTGGCATCTGGAGCCGGCGGTGTGGCGGTTGGCGTACATAGTACACAATTCGCTATACGCGATCCGGATGTGAATCTGTATGAAAAAGTATTGGCGCTCGCTGCCGAAGAGATAGCTGCATCCGGTAAGAGTGCGCGTTTTCTTGCTGTGGCTGGTGTCTGCGGAGATACGGATCAGGCACTGAAGGAAGCGATGGTTGCCCTGAAATATGATTATGATCTCGCTTTGTTAAGTATGGGCGGCCTGCAGGGAAAAACGGAGGCGGAGCTATTGGATCGTACACGGGCGGTTGCAGCAATAATCCCTGTTTTTGGTTTCTATCTCCAGCCAAGCGTCGGCGGACGTATTTTTTCCTACGATTTTTGGAAGGCATTCGCGGAGATTCCAAATGTTCACGCCATCAAAGCTGCGCCGTTTAATCGTTACCAAACGTTGGATCTTATCCGCGCGGTATGCCATTCCAGCCGGAACGACGAGATCACCCTCTATACGGGCAATGACGATAACATTGTGGCCGACCTACTGACAACATACGAGTTTGAGATAAATGGCAAGACGGTAAGAAAGCGTTTCGAAGGCGGGCTATTGGGGCATTGGGCGGTGTGGACACATGCTGCCGTCAACTTATTCAACGAAGTGAAACGGTGCCGGGAAAATGATTACCAAGGAACTGCGGACCTGCTGAAGAAAGGCGTTGCGGTTACCGATATGAATGCTGCGATCTTTGATCCCGCACACGGTTTCCACGGTTGCATCCCGGGTATACATGAAGTGTTGCGTAGACAAGGTCTCATAAAAGGCATTTGGTGCCTGGATCCCGATGAAAAGCTTTCTCCGGGACAAGCCGAAGAGATTACGAGGGTGTGTGAGGCCTATCCGGAACTGATTGACGACGGTTTCGTAAGCGACTTTCTGGGAAATAATCCATAGCCGCCGAATGTGATGAGGCAGATACAGGTGGTGATGCGAACATCCGTAAAGCGATTGGGAGTTGCCGCATGGTTTACCTTGGCTATCGGTACCTCGGTATTTAGTCAAACCGATTCGACAACAACCATCAAGATGGGGGTGTTGCCAGGATTGCAATTCAGTGTCGTCCGCTTCACGGTGAAACCAGGGGATCAGGTTAAACTACTGCTGGATAATACCGACGATATGAGCCACAATCTTTTAATTGTTAAGCCCGGTACCCGGGAAAAGGTAGTGGCGCTGGCCAACAACCTTGGTGAGGCCGGACCTGCTGCCGGATACATCCCCGAAACCCGTGATGTACTTTGGGCAATACCCGTTACAGCACCTGAAGAATCCAGGACCCTGGTTTTTAAGGCACCCAATGAAGAGGGCGTGTATCCCTACGTGTGTACTTACCCGGGCCACGGTACAATGATGTTTGGGGCGATGTATGTAAGTGTATCCGGTGAAATGCCACAACTCGCGGAGGATTTGAATATTCCGGAAAGCCGTCGTGACGGCAAAACCGATGAGAGTGCTGGGCACCTCGGGCATGCAAACGAAAAGCCGGTCATGCTGCATCCGTATACGCCTGTGCCCCCTTATCATTATCGCGTATTCATAGCGGGAGCCAGTCCGGCGGCAATTGCCGTCGCGCTGCCCCACAACGTGTCGTATTGTTGGGATGCGGGTACTTCTACGTTACGGTTTGCTTGGATGGGTGGGTTTCTGGATAACGCAGATCTCTGGAAAGGAAAAGGAGATGCCGAATCAAAGATAGTCGGGGAGGTTTTCTTTCGCAGTAAAATCGACTTTCCGATTCAAATCGGCAACAAAGCCCCTGTGCGGATTGCATACAAGGGCTACCGGATGAAAGATCGCTACCTGGAGTTCCACTATCAGGTAGATGGGACGGACGTGTACGAATTGATCCGCGAGACGACTGACGGGAAGGGGATAGAACGGAATTTCCGGATCCCGGATGCGCCTACGAGGGTGACATTCCGTTCATCCCCCTACGAAGGAGTGATGTATATTGCTTCAAAAGGCGTGTGGAAACATCATGTGCTGCAGTTGACGGCTAACGAAGCGCGTGCGTTTACCCTAACCCTGACGAAAACAGAAAAACAGTGATGAAAGGTGTTTTTTTTGCCTTGTCGATTAGTCTGCTGATGGCTTGTTCACCTGCTCCGGAGTCGGGGGAGGCCTACATGGTGGAAAATATCAAGACGCCCAAAGGGCTGGCCAGTCAGGTCGGAGCACTGGAGTTCTTGCCTAACGGCAAACTGATTGCTGCGTTTACCCGAGGGGAAGTCATGACCTACGATACGATAACAAAAGAATGGCACCTGTTTGCCGAGGGCTTGCACGATCCGTTGGGAATTCATGTGGTAGATAACGACGAGGTATTGGTGATGCAGCTTCCGGAACTGACGCGGTTAAAAGATACGGATGGCGACGGCGTAGCTGATCTGTATGAGAACGTAACGGATGCTTTTGGCATAACGGGCAATTACCATGAATTCAATTATGGCCCGGAGATGGACAGCAGAGGCAATTTCTATATCGCATTGAATTCATCCTCCTCTGGTGGGAAAATGCGCGATGAAGTAAGGGGAACGATCAACCTGGACGGTCGCGACGGGACGACGGGGAATCGACAGATGTTTTCCACCGTTCCCTATAGGGGATGGGTAACAAAGCTAACCAAGGATGGCACATTGCATCCCTTTGCAGTTGGATTCCGCTCGCCGAATGGGATCGTAGTCGATGGAGCGGATAATTTATTTGTAACCGACAATCAGGGGGATTGGGTGGGAACAAGCTCATTGTTTCATGTAGAACCAGGAAAATTTTACGGACACCCCGGCGGATTGGTATGGACGTCGGGATGGAGCCGTGGTAATCCGTTCCGGCTTCCGCTAGATACACTTGATAGCATGCGTACGCCTCCTGTGGTTTATTTTCCACACGGTATCATGGCCAATTCTCCCTCACAACCGGTATTCGATTACACGGACGGAAAATTCGGGCCTTTCGAAGGGCAGCTCTTCGTTGGCGAAATGAATCGTGGACGGATCGTTCGGGTGATGTTGGAAAAAGTGAATGGCAAATTCCAGGGGGCATGCACCCCCTTTTTGGATAGCTTGGGATTACGAAAAGGGAATAGCCGACTGGCATTTGCTCCAGATGGTAGTTTGTGGGTAGGGCAGAATGCACATGGCTGGCTCGGGGATGTTGGGATACAGCGAATTGTATTCACAGGCAAGCAACCCGTCGACGTGTATACGATGCGGCTTACATCCGATGGGTTCGAACTGACGTTTACACAACCCATACAAGACACCGCGGCACTAAATCCGGATAACTATCAATTCGCTAGGTATTATTATTTATATCATCAAAAATACGGATCCCCTCAACAGGAATTGGAAAGGATCCGCGTCACGGATGTGAAGTTGTCTCGCAATCGAAAAACCGTGACCCTCCAACTGGCTTCTTTAAAACCAGGTTTTATTTATGAGCTGAACTTGGGTGATCTGCGGAGTAAATGGGGGCAGCCGATACGTAGCGGGTTGGTGTGCTATACGGTAAATGAATTGATCAAGGATTAAGACATGATAAATGTACGGCTTATAAGCTCCGTTGCTTTGCTTTTTTTTCTAGGGTGTAGTACACACGATAAGAACGCTCCTGATGACCAGTTTCTGATGGGTGGAACACCACTTGGTGTGCAAACGATAGCGACCGATTTGGACGTACCATGGCAGTTGGTTTGGGGGCCGGATAACCACATATGGTTTACCGAACAGGGCGGAGCAGTGAGCAGGCTCAATCCGGAAACGGGAAAAATCACATGCCTATTGAACCTGGAGGGCGTGCTGCGCGACCGGACATCCGGCTTGTTGGGAATGGCTGTGCATCCGGATCTGTCAAACCAACCTTATGTTTTTCTGAATTACAGCGGCGAAAGGGCGGATAAGTCGCGTTTTTCACGGGTGGTTCGCTATACCTATCAGGCGGATACGTTGGTCGATTCATTGGTTATCTTGGAATACCCCGGCTGGAACGGGCATTTTGGGGCCCGTGTAATTATTGCGCCAGATGGAAAATTAATGGTCGCAACAGGCGATGGTGCACAGTTCGAAAATGCGCAAAGTGTCATTTCGCTTAATGGGAAAGTATTGCGATATAACATCGATGGGAGCATCCCGGATGATAACCCGTTTCCAGGTAGTGCGGTGTGGGCATGGGGATTGCGTAACCCCCAAGGTTTGGTGTATGTGGATGGAAAGCTCTATAATTCAGACCACGGAGATGCGGTGGAAGATGAAGTCAACCTCATCCACAAAGGCGGAAACTATGGCTGGCCACACGTAGCGGGTTTTGTGAATACGGAAATGGAAGAACAGTTTGTGCACGATTCGGCAGTGGTCTCGCCGTTGCGTTCGTGGACACCCACGATTGCACCAGCTGGATTAACTTATTATTCGTCTGATAAACTACCTGAGTTGAAAGGGAAATTGTTATTAACCACATTGAAAGGTAATAGTATCCATGCGCTTGAATTGAATGCTTCGGGGGATAGCATTATTAAAGACGTAAATTATTTTCAGCAGGTATTCGGGCGCCTGCGTTCGATTTGTGTGTCGCCTGATGGCGATGTCTATGTCGCTACCAGTAACCGCGACTGGAATCCCAACGGCTTTGCAGATGAAAAAGACGATCGGATTTTGAGAATATATGCGCTGGATAGAAAATATGTGGATAAGCAGGCTAAAAATGCTGTCGTGAAACGTGCTGTTGGGGATGTAGTAAGCCGGGGCGAAGAATTGTATGTCAATTATTGTGCTTCCTGCCATAAGACCAACGGTAGGGGAGTGGCGGGAACATTTCCTGCATTGAACAGGTCGCCCTTGGTAAGCGGCAATCCGGATTCCTTGATTCGTCTTATTTTAAGCGGGAAAAACGAAATGCCACAATTTTCGTTTATCGGAGACCGGGATCTGGCCGTGATATTGACCTATATTCGCAAACGGTTTGGCCCCCAATCCAGCCCTGTAACAATCGCGGCAATACAGGCGCAACGAACAGAGCTGTAAAAAAGGGCTGAAAAAATTTGCGGTTAAAATACTTTTATCTATCTTCGTGTACGTACACGAAATGTAATAGGTGTATTTTCTTAAACGAGGTTTACAACTTATTTAACTAAATTATGGAAAGTAAGATGAATTCGAGAAGGGATTTTATCAAGAAAACCACAATAGGTGCGGCAGCGTTATCATTTGGCGGGATTTTACCCGGCCTCAGCGCTCGCGGTTATGCTAATATTGTAGGGGCTAATGAACGTATCCGTGTGGCGATGATGGGCGTCAATGCACGGGGCCTTGCACTTGCCAACAACTTTGCATCGCAGCCGAACTGCGAAATTGTGTATATCTGTGATGTGGATAGTCGCGCTGCTGAGAAATGTATGGGGCAAGTGGCTGGCAAACAAAATAGTCGACCTAAGGCCGAGCCTGATATCCGCAGGCTGCTCGAGAAGCAGGACTTTGATGCATTGGTAGTCGCAACCCCGGATCATTGGCACGCACCAGCAGCGATTATGGCGTCTCAAGCTGGAAAGCACGTTTATCTGGAGAAGCCAGCGAGCCATAATCCGCACGAAGGGGAATTGCTGATTGCTGCCCAAAAGAAGCACGGAAACGTGATTCAGATGGGTAACCAGCGGCGGTCCTGGCCAAACGTAGCGCAAGCTATCGGTGAGCTTCACGGGGGAGTCATCGGTAAGCCTTATTTCGCAAAGACCTGGTATACCAATAATCGAGCATCAATCGGGGTGGGCAAGGAAATGACGGTGCCTGAATGGCTGGATTATGAACTGTGGCAGGGACCTGCCCCACGCCGTGCCCTTAAAGATAATCTCATTCATTATAACTGGCATTGGTTTTGGCATTGGGGTACTGGTGAAGCGTTAAATAATGGTACCCATATGGTCGACCTAGCCCGTTGGGGTCTACAGGTGGATTATCCCACTAAGGTCACTTCTGCAGGTGGGCGCTACCGTTACCAAGACGACTGGCAAACACCCGATACCCAAACAATAAATTTGGAGTTTGCGGATAAAAGTATGATTACCTGGGAGGGTAGAAGCTGTAACGGCACGCCAATAGAAGGATCTACTGTCGGGGTTATCTTTTATGGAGAAGAAGGCGCATTGCAAATCGATGGCGGCAATGCGTACAATGTGTATGACCTCAAAGGTAAATTGGTGAAAGAAGTCAAGAATGACCTGACCATCGATGCCCGAAACCTCACCAATCCGTCTCAAGCATTGGACGCTATCCACATTCAGAATTTTTTCGATGGGATTAAAAGTGGTCAAAAGCTCGCTTCCGATATCGAAAGCGGCCATATCAGCACGCTGCTTGTCCAATTGGGTAATATCGCTCAGCGCACTGGTGGATTCCTGGAGACCGATCCATCCAATGGGCATATCCTGAATAACCGCGAAGCGCGGAAGTTGTGGAGCCGAGAATACGAAAAGGGTTGGGAGCCCAAAGTTTAACCGGAAAGGATAGATCATATGGCTACTCCTAATACAGCGGTAAGCGTTTCCTCGCTTTCCCGCCGGGATACTACGGTTTCCATCGTCATCATCGCCGGAATGTTTTTCATCTTCGGCTTCCTTTCTTGGATCAATGCAATCCTGATTCCCTATTTTAAGATTGCGTGCGAACTCACCCACTTCCAATCTTACCTGGTGGCTTTCGCGTTTTACATTGCATATTTTGTCATGTCGGTGCCCTCGTCTTATTTGTTGAAAGCGGTTGGGTTCAAAAAAGGAATGATGTTGGGCTTTTTCGCGCTGAGCCTCGGAGCGTTTATCTTCGTGCCGGCAGCAATGACCCGAACCTACGGCGTATTTCTGCTTGGCCTGTTTACGATAGGTGTTGGACTGGCAATCCTACAAACTGCCGCCAATCCTTACATTACGATCTTAGGACCGAAGGAACGCGCCGCACAGCGCATCAGCATCATGGGGATATGCAACAAGTTTGCAGGAATTTTGGCCCCGCTGCTTTTCGCTGCGGCGGTATTACGACCTACGGACCAGGCGCTGTTCGATAGCCTGGCATCCATGTCGGATAGTGCACGTTCTGCTGCGCTAGACGAATTGATTGCACGGGTCATTATACCTTATTCGATTGTCGGTGCAGCGTTGTTGTTGATTGGCATCGGGGTACGTTACTCGCCATTACCCGAAATCAATACGGAAGAAGAGTCAGCAGAAGTCTCCGCCTCAAACCTTGGTAAAACCACTATTTTTCAGTTTCCGCATCTGATTTTGGGCGCGGTAGCGATTTTCATTCACGTAGGCGCACAAGTCATTTCGATCGATACCATCATCAATTATGCGGGTTCAATGGGCGTGTCATTGATCGAGGCGAAGGTATTCCCATCATATACGCTGGGGACGGCCATTGTGGGATATTTCCTGGGTATCTCAGTTATCCCACGTTGGATAAGCCAGAAGAATATGCTGCGACTTGTAACCCTTATGGGAGCCGTACTTTCCTTGCTGATTGTTTTTGCACGCGGGGAAGTTAACTTGTTTGGCCATCAAACCGATATATCCATTTGGTTTGTCGTATTATTGGGTATACCCAACTCACTTACATGGGCCGGCATTTGGCCATTGGCAATTGACGGACTCGGCCGCTTTACAAAGGTAGGAGCCTCGCTGTTGATCATGGGATTATGCGGCAATGCGATATTGCCGGTAGTATATGGTTATTTTGCGGACAGTGTGGGGCTGCGTGAGGCCTATTGGGTGCTATTACCATGTTACCTGTATTTAATTTACTACGCCATGTGGGGACATAAACTCCGAACATGGTAAATATGAGACTGTCAACCAACTATTTTAAGAACTATCCATGTCAAAAAGTGCTATAAGGATTGTAAACGGTAACATCATCACCCCCTACCGTATGATTAAAAATGGGGAGCTGTTGATACAGCATGGAAAAATAGAAGCTGTATGTGAAGGAAAGATTGATGTAGAAGCCGCAACGGTTATCGATGCAAAAGGGCAATATATAGCACCCGGTTTTATTGAAATGCACGTACATGGTGGTGGTGGCGCAGATTTCATGGATGGTACGGTTGACGCGTTTTTGACCGTAGCCGAAACACACGCTCGCTATGGAACGACGGCACTCCAACCCACCATACTGACCAGCACCAAGGAACAGATCATCCAATCGCTGGCATTGTACGACCAAGCGGCCTCCAGTTCGATCCGTGGCTCGCGGTTTTTGGGTGTGCATATCGAGGGGCCTTATTTTTCGATGAGACAGCGAGGTGCGCAGGATCCGCGCTATATCCGCGACCCAGACCCGGCAGAATACATGGAAATTCTAGCGAGCTCGCAGTCCATCAAACGTTGGAGCATTGCACCTGAGCGGGCTGGCGCAATAGCCTTTGGCCGCTTGTTGAGCGATCGCGGTATCCTGCCTTCCATTGCGCATACCGACGCATTGCATGCCGATGTGATGGAAGCATTCGACAATGGTTACACATTGGTTACCCACCTCTACTCGGCCATGTCTGGTGTGACCCGGCGTAACGCCTACCGTCACGGTGGAGTAATAGAGGCTGCTTTCCTGCTCGACGGGTTAGACGTAGAGATTATCGCAGACGGGAAGCATCTGCCGGCAGAGTTGCTCCAATTGATCTACAAAATAAAGGGAGCGGATCGCACGGCGCTGATTACGGACGCGATGCGTGCAGCAGCGATGCCAGAGGGGCCAAGTATATTGGGCAATATCGCTGATGGTATGGAAGTCTTGGTAGAGGATGGAGTGGCCAAACTGCCGGACCGCAAGGCATTCGCTGGCAGCACGGCTACTGCGGATCGATTGGTCCGCACCATGGTGAAAGAAGCGGGCATATCGCTTATCGATGCGGTAAGAATGATGACCGCAACGCCGGCACGTATACTCGGTGTCGACGCTTCCATGGGCACATTAGTGGCGGGAAACGATGCAGATGTCGTTATTTTTGATGATAATATTACGATAGAGATGACGATGGTTAAAGGGGAAATCGTCTATCACAGCAGCGGTAGCGCCTTATCGGATGTGAGCAACTAACAGATCACGATTTAACAAAATGATAAGTAAACATATAGATTCACTGTCGGTAAATCAGTTTGCCGATCGGGCCTCCATGGGAGAAGCGGCAGCACAGGCTGTACTTGAAATGATAAAAAGGCTTCTAGCACAACGAGAAAGCGTAAATATGGTTTTCGCTGCAGCCCCTTCCCAAAATGAGTTTTTAGCAGCGCTGGTCCGTAGCGAAGAGGTGGATTGGGGGCATGTCAATGCTTTCCACATGGATGAATATGTCGGATTGCCGGCAGACGCTCCCCAGCGATTTGGTAATTTTCTCAAGCAACGGTTGTTCGACAAACTGCCGTTTCGGACCGTTAATTACCTGAATGGGAATGCGCCTTCCCTTCACGAGGAATGTCAGCGCTATACAGATCTCCTACTACAAAACCCGATAGACATGGTATGTATGGGAATCGGTGAGAATTGCCATATCGCTTTTAATGATCCGCATGTAGCGGACTTTGCGGATGAGGCGTTTGTGAAAATCGTGGATCTGGATGCGGCATGCCGCCAGCAGCAGGTGAATGACAGGTGTTTCGATTTATTAGCCGAAGTGCCTACGCACGCGTTGACCTTAACGATTCCTGCATTGATGGCAGCAGACTACGTATTTTGCATAGTGCCGGGATTCAATAAGGCTAATGCCGTGGCGCATACATTAGGCGACGATATTTCGCCGTTATATCCATCCACGGTACTGAGAAAGCACCGTAACGCTACCTTGTTCATTGACAGTGACAGCGCCTCAAAATTAAAATCGTTTTTTTAAGATTTCACTGTTAAGATTTCAATAATTGTAATTAATTTAGAACCATCATATCCCATTTTTAAAAAATGGGATTTTTTTTGACCAATTTTCAAAATCTAACATGCAAGAAACTATCCCTGTTGACGAAACTACCCGCAAAAAGACCTTATGGAAAGTCATTGGTGCTTCATCCCTGGGCACCCTGATCGAATGGTACGATTTTTACATCTTCGGCAGCTTAGCCATCATCATCTCAACAAAGTTTTTTCCACCGGATAACCCCACGGCGGCTTTCCTGTCCACGTTAGCCACATTTGCTGCGGGATTTGTGGTGAGACCTTTCGGTGCATTGTTTTTTGGCCGTCTTGGAGATATCATTGGTCGCAAGTATACCTTTATGGTCACGTTGCTGGTGATGGGGCTGGCTACCTGTGCGATCGGGCTGGTACCGGGCTACGAGACCATCGGTTTTGCAGCGCCGATTATCGTGCTGGTGCTGCGGCTTTTGCAGGGTTTGGCGCTTGGAGGTGAGTACGGGGGGGCAGCTACGTATGTGGCTGAATATTCTGAACCTGGAAAACGGGGCTATCGCACGTCATGGATCCAAACCACTGCAACATTCGGGTTGTTTATATCCCTGGCAGTGATCATGCTGACAAAAAACAGCATGTCTGCTGAAGCGTTCGACGAATGGGGATGGCGGTTACCGTTTCTGATTTCTTCCGTCATGGTGGTGGTATCCTATTTCATCCGCCGCAACATGGACGAATCACCATTGTTCAAAAAGGCGAAGAGCGAGGGGAATACTTCCGCCAATCCACTGCGGGAGTCATTCGGCAAAAAGTATAATTTTAAGTTCGTCCTGCTTGCCCTTTTTGGTGCTACAATGGGGCAGGGGGTGATCTGGTATACCGGCCAGTTTTATGCCCTGTCGTTCCTTCAGAATGTATGCAAAGTGGATTTCGATCAAACGAACTACATCATCGGTGCAGCACTGTTAGCCGGTACGGGCTTCTTCGTGTTCTTCGGCTGGTTGTCTGATAAAGTGGGCCGTAAGCCGATTATGCTGGCTGGCATGTTGTTGGCGATCCTGACTTACCGCCCAATTTTCGACCGCATCTATCAATTAACGGATACCGGAAATAAAACGGAACTGGTTGATCAGTATACCAGTCGCCAACATGTGGAAATGGATGGAGACACGGGAGATTCATTGCGGGTAACGACCATGGAACGTTTCTATGCAGATGGGTCTGTACATACCGCCGTAGAAACGGAAACTAAGGCCGTAGGCCAATCGCAATTCTCAGCACCTATCGCTACCGGACATATCCACGTGGGCTCGGGTGCTTTCGCATCACTCGTGTTGCTCGTATTTGTATTGGTACTCTATGTCACCATGGTATATGGGCCCATTGCCGCGTTTCTGGTGGAAATGTTTCCTGTGCGGATTCGATATACTTCCATGTCGTTGCCCTATCATATCGGCAATGGTATTTTTGGGGGACTACTTCCGGCGGTGGCCACCTATTTGGTTGCCAAAGCCCAATTTACCAATTCCCTCGAAAAACCTTACCTTGAGGGGCTCTGGTACCCCATTATCATTGCGGGTGTTAGTTTTGTCATTGGACTGCTCTATCTTAGAAACAAGAATCAAAACGTACAATAATCATGAATACGATAAAGCGAATTTTAGGTGTTGTTTGGATCGCCCTTGGCGTGGCTGCCGGTTATTATTTGATTGTAAGCCAAGCCATTCCGCAGTTTTCCAGCGGCAGGTCAGAAGATTTGGTTCCGGCTATTATTTATACGTTCATTTTGATGCCCATCATTACCGGAGGGCTGTGCATATTTGGATGGTATGCGTTGCAGGGAGAATACGACGAGGTTGCTTAATTTGATTTGCAACCCTCCGTATGATTCCGTATGTTTAACGTGAGGAAGCTGTATTTAGATATCCATTAATTCAACACGTATGAACATCGACGTCAGAAAGCTGTCATTGAAAGATTATAATGATTTGATCGATTCCATGACTCAGGCATACGGAGGCGTAGGTGGTCTTTGGACGCGCACCAATATCAAGGATTTGATCGGTATATTTCCCGATGGACAACTTTGTGTCTCGGTAGACGGCCGGGTGGTCGCTTGTGCGCTCGCAATTATTATCGACACACAAAAGACGGATATTTCCTATCCTTATCGAGAGATTATTGCAGAAGGCACCTTTTCCACCCATGATCCGGAGGGGAATGTTTTGTATGGGATTGAAATTTTCGTACACCCAGAATATCGGGATTTGCGATTGGGCAGGAGGTTATACGATTCGCGTAAAGAACTGTGTGAACACTGGAACCTGAAGGGTATACTACTTGGGGGGAGGCTTCCCAGGTACCACGAGCATGCCGATGAATTGTCACCTAGGCAATATATCGATAAGGTTCGGCAGAAAGAGATTTATGATCCGGCACTGACGTTTCAATTAGCCAATGATTTCCATGTCAAAAAAGTACTGAAGAATTATCTGCCCGGTGATGCCGAATCTATGGAGTACGCGACATTGTTGGAGTGGAATAATATCTACTATGAACCGAAGACTAGATCAGCGTCACCGACAAAGCAGACCATCCGGTTGGGGTTGGTCCAGTGGCAGATGCGTTCATTTCGAGATATCGAAGCATTTTACGAACAGGTTGAATTTTTTGTCGATGTTGTTAGCGGTTACGGAGCGGACTTCGCCTTGTTTCCGGAGTTTTTTAATACGCCGTTGATGGGACCATACAACGATATGCCCACCACAGAAGCCATGCGGCAGTTGGCTACGCTTACTGAGCAGACCAAGCTTAAGATCCAATCGCTAGCATTGTCTTATAATGTAAACATCATTGCAGGCTCGATGCCGGTCGTTGACGGGGATAATAAGTTGTACAATGTCGCATACCTATGCCACCGCAACGGGAAGACCGATGAATACCGAAAAGTACACATCACGCCGAACGAAACGAAATACTATGGCATGTATGGCGGAGACGAAGTTCGGGTGTTTGACACCGATTGTGGAAAGATTGGCATCCTGATTTGCTATGACGTGGAGTTTCCGGAGTTGGGAAGGATACTCGCCGATCAGGGAATGCAGATTTTATTCGTACCGTTTCTCACCGATACCCAAAATGGATATATCCGTGTCCGGAACTGTGCCCAAGCGCGGGCAATCGAAAACGAATGTTACGTCGCGATTGCCGGTTCAGTAGGCAATTTACCCAAGGTTAACAATATGGATATCCAATATGCCCAATCGGCCGTATTCACGCCATCCGACTTTGCCTTTCCGAACAATGCCATCAAGGCAGAAGCGACCCCCAATACAGAAATGGTGCTGATGGCGGATGTAGATCTGAATCTATTAAAAGAACTCAACCAATACGGTACGGTAAAGAACTTGCTCGATCGCCGAAGAGACTTGTATCAAATCTCGCTGAATAAATAGTCAGTAGTCCCTCAATTTTTAGTTTAGATACAGGACACCGCAGGATAGTTTTTTGTGTCATTTTAGATAGCATTGTGTGGCAGATGAATGTATGGAATATTTCCTGTACGCTGCCTAACCGTAGGAAGCAAACCAGCATCGCGGTTTATCCAGCTTGTTAGAAAGCTGCATGAATATCAGTAATGCAGCTGTAAAATGGGGCTTTGATATAAACTTAATTTTGAGAAAATGTTATCCAACAAACGGGGATTATCGCCATATGCCTTTAATGAAATATTTGAACGGTACTATCGATCCATTTGTTACTTTGTGTTTCAGCTGACTAAAAATGAGGAGCAAGCTGAGGATATCGCCTCTGAATGTTTCCAAAAAGTGTGGGCCAACCGAACAAACTTTGATGAACTACCCGCTGTGAAGGCTTTTCTGTATAAAGCAGCCAAAAATGCAGCCCTTAACTATTTGAAATCGCTAAAAGTGCGGTCAACAGCACACGATGAAATCCTATATTTATCCGAACATACCGAAGATTTTATCTTGGCCAAAATCATGAAGACCCAACTTCTTAATTATATCTACGACAAAGTGGAGAAGATGCCGCAAAAGACGAAGGTTATCTTCAACTTGATTTATCACGAGGGGCTTTCCACGAAGGAAATTTCGGAGAAGCTAAATACATCCGAACAAAATGTTCGTAACGTCAAAACCCGGGCACTCAATTTAATCAAGAAATCCTTGACACACAGAAGTTTGGTGTAGTCAGCTAAAACGTTTTTTTTATTTCTTTGAAAAAAAGTTCAATTCGGTGAGTTGAAATTTCCTGTCAGTTGTTATAGAATATGATACAGGCCAAATATGAACCCCGAATCAGAACGAATAGAAGAATTATTCCGGTTGTTTATCGACGGTAGTTTAACCGAGTTACAACGCATCGAATTGCAAGGATATTTAACGAAATATCCGGAGTTGAATACGTTGTATACCGAGCTTGCCGACGACGACTCTTTTTTACTTCGCGAGTGGACTGATTTCGCTGGGTTCAAAGACACAAAACCTACAGCAATTTCAGTCCGAAAGCCTTATTTTTCTTTTTCGTCAACACGGTTGGTTGCAGGTTTGGCGCTGTTCTTTGCTGTGTTTGCTGCCGTTTGGCTTTACAGAAATCAGACGGGTAAAATAGAGTCGCTGGCCCGAAATGAGCGATACAAAAACGACATCGATGCAGGCTCAAATAAGGCGATAGCCACTTTTGCGGACGGGAATTTATTGGTTCTCGGTGACACATCCGAGGGACTCCAATCAACCGGAACCTCGGGGGTTGAATTTTCGGAAGGTCAAATCACCTATTTACCGGTGAAAAGCGAAAAAAGCGGAGGCTTTAACACCGTGAGGACGCCGGAGGGTGGGCAGTATCGCGTTATTTTACCCGACGGTAGTTCGGCGAAGCTCAATGCCGCATCGAGCATCCGCTTTCCTGCATTTTTTGGTCAAACTCAGCGAGTAGTAGAAATACAGGGTGAGGTCTATTTTGACATTGTTTCAGACAAAGCGCGGCCCTTTATCGTGAACTTACCTAATCGCGCGCAAATCGAAGTGCTGGGGACCTCCTTTAACGTGAAGGCATATCCCGATGACACCGTCATAAAAACAACACTGGAGAAAGGCAGGGTGAAGTTTAAGGCGGGTGAAGATAAGCTACTAATGAAAACAGGAGAACAAATACAACTGACTACACAGACATCGAATCCCGTTTTATTGAAACAAAAAGTAGCCTTAGACGCGGAAACCTCTTGGAAAGACGGTTACTTCAACTTTGAGAATGCGGAGTTAAAGACGATCATGAAAGAAGTCGCCCGGTGGTACGATGTAGATGTCGAATACAAAACACAGATTACAGAGCAATTCAGCATACTGATGCTCCCCCGGAGCTTCTCTATTTCCAGGCTGCTGGAGTTGCTGGAATTGACTGGTCACGTCAAATTTATAATCGATGGGAGGAGGATTACCGTTATGACATAAGGCATACTATCAATTTATATACCTGGAGAAGCCACACCGGAGGCAACCGGTGTGGCTGATTCGTCCAGTTCAGTAACACCTATAAAGCTTTGCGATCACTTTTAGGTTATGTGTTATATAGCTAAACGAAATCAAAATTATGCAATTTTTTTCTTTTATGGGGAGAAATATATACGTATCCCCTATCACTAGCTTTTTATTGTATTTGAAAATCACCGCGTTTTTTATCGTATTCGCTTCCCTTCAAATCCATGCAAAGGGGGTGGCGCAAACTGTTCGCCTGGATATGGCCAATGGTAGTGTAACGGCATTGATTAAAGATATACAGCGGCAAACCGGATATGCATTTCTGTATAATCTCAACGATATCAAAGCGCTCGATGCAATCAGTATTTCCATCGAATCCGACAATATCAGCGAGGTGCTTGCCAAAAGCTTGAAGGACCTCCCGCTCGACTTTCTGGTAAAGGAAGAGGAGAAGGTGGTTATTCTAAAAAGAAGCGCAAAAAAAATAAACCGAGAGCGGCTTCTTGCAAACTTGCGGAAACAATCCACCGTTCAGGGAATTGTGGTTGACACGTCCGGAACCCCGCTCCCCGGGGTAACCGTGTCAGTAAAAGACCAGACAACCCGGGTAACAAGTACCGACCTCAATGGGCGGTATGTGTTGGAGGTGCCAGAAAAGGCCGTTCTGGTCTATACAATGGTGGGCTATCATACCCAAGAAGTGGAGGTAGGCAGCCAACGGGAAATCGATATCGTACTTGAAATATCGGCCTCGATGCTTGATGACGTGGTCGTGGTGGGCTTCGGTACACAGAAGAAGAGGGAAGTGGTCGGCTCGGTCACGTCCGTCAGCCCTGGCGACTTGAGGGTACCGTCCAGTAACCTAACCACCGCACTGGCGGGGCAGGCGGCGGGTGTTATCGCGTATCAGCGAAGCGGCGAACCCGGGCAAGACAACGCCGACTTCTTTGTCCGGGGAATAACGACTTTTGGAACAAACACCAATCCCCTGATACTGATCGACGGGATACAACTCACGCCAAACGATCTTGCCCGCCTTCGGCCGGACGATATTCAGAGTTTCTCCATATTGAAGGACGCGACCGCAACCGCTTTATACGGTTCCCGGGGAGCAAACGGGGTGATTCTGGTCACTACGAAACAAGGTAAAGAAGGTCCGGCAAAATTTTCGTTCCGCTTCGAAAATTCGATATCGGCGCCAACGCAGACGGTTGACGTTGCCGACCCCGTAACGTACATGAAAATGCATAACGAGGCAATCCTTACCCGAGATCCCCTGGGCACCATTCTGTATTCGCAGGAAAAGATTGAAATGACGGAGCAAGGGAGGTATCCGCTTATCTATCCTGCAAACGACTGGGAGAAGATGTTGTTTAAGGAGTTCACGATGAATCAACGCAGCAATGTGAATGTCAGCGGCGGTGGCGGTGTTGCACGTTACTACGTTGCCGGTTCATTCAATCGCGACAATGGCATCCTCAACGTAGACAAGCGCAATAATTTCAACAATAACATTACCATCAATAACTACGATTTGCGTTCGAATGTCAATATTGATTTGACCAATACTACCGAATTGATCGTGCGTCTGAGTGCCAATTTCGAAGAATACAGGGGGCCATTGCGTGGAGGGGCCGACATGTACAATTTGATGGTACATTCCAATCCGGTGCTGTTCCCGGCTTATTACCCGGCCGATGAAGATTTCCAATATGCGCAGCATATTCTGTTCGGCAACTTCAACAACAGTAAAATCAATCCCTACGCGGAGATGGTTCGCGGTTACAAAGAAAAGTCGCGCTCGCAGATATTGGCCCAGGTCGAATTGAAGCAGGATCTGAATTTCCTTACAGCAGGATTGTCCGGCAGAGGGATGCTAAATATCAGCCGCTTATCACAATTTGCGGTCAACAGGTCTTATAATCCGTTTTATCATGAAATAGGCAGGTATAATCGGTTGACAGGAGATTACAAGTTAATAGAAACCGATATTGGTACCGAGTATTTAGGCTACGGCGAATTGCCCGGGGAAAGGGAACAGTATTCTTCGTTTTATTTTGAGGGCGCCTTAAACTATGTCCGTGATTTCGGGAAAAACAACCTCAGCAGTATGTTGGTGTTTCAGGCACGGGAAACGCTGACGGCAAATGCAGGGTCGTTGCAATTGTCACTCCCTTCCCGGAATGTCGGTTTGTCGGGGCGGGCAACGTATTCGTATGACTCCCGGTATTTTGCCGAGTTTAACTTTGGTTACAACGGAAGCGAACGTTTTGATATCAACAACCGCTTCGGATTTTTCCCATCGGCCGGCGCGGCATGGCTGATCTCCAACGAACCATTTTGGGAAGATATAAAACCTGTGGTCAGCAACCTGAAACTGCGTTACACCTATGGTTTAATCGGGAATGACCAGATTGGTGGAGCCGAAGACCGATTTTTTTACCTTTCCGAAGTGAATATGAATAATGAAGGAAGACGAGCCATTTTCGGATCGGAATATAATACCGTTTATAACGGAATCACCATCAGTAGGTACGCCAACCCCTACATCTCCTGGGAAAAGGCCTATAAGCAGAATTTTGCGCTTGAATTAGGTTTGTGGAATGAGCTGAATATCGTTACGGAATACTTTACCGAAAAAAGAGACAATATCCTGATGACGCGGGCAAGTATCCCCAATACCATGGGATTGACGGCAACACCGCGCGCCAATGTCGGCGAAGCGTCGGGTAAAGGTGTGGATATGATGCTGGAATACCAGAAAAGCTGGAATCCAGATTTTTGGTCTTCGGCGCGTGCAAATTTCACGTATGCAACCAGCCAATTCGACGTGTATGAAGAGCCGGAATATAACGAGCCCTGGCGCTCGAGAGTGGGCATGTCGTTAAATCAGGCAACCGGGTATATTGCCGAGCGGCTTTTTGTAGACGATGCAGAAGCAGCCAGTTCGCCTCCGCAAAATGTAGGTACTTCGGAATATGGCGGCGGAGATATCAAGTACTTGGATGTAAACCGGGATGGTCAGATTACCGAAGCAGATAGGGTTCCCTTAGGTTATCCTACAGTTCCTGAAATCGTTTATGGATTTGGGGTTTCAATGGGATACAAAGGATTTGATTTTTCGGTGTTTCTACAGGGTGCTGCCCGGCAGTCGTTTTGGATCAACGCACACAGTACGGCTCCCTTTCTTGGTGACGCCCAGATTCTTCAAGCCTATGCCGACAGTTACTGGTCTGAAGAAAATCAAAATTTATATGCTACCTGGCCCCGATTGGATATCGCGGTCAACACCAACAATGTTCCGGGAGCCTATGTTGATGGAAATGGCTTACAGTGGCCTTCAGACCAACGCAACACCTGGTTTATGCGCAATGGTAATTTCCTGCGCGTTAAGCAGGCGGAGTTGGGCTATACCGTACCCAATCGATTAACCGAACGGATCAAAATGAATAATCTGCGGATTTATCTCAGTGGCACCAACCTGCTGGTCTTCAGTAAATTTAAAATGTGGGATGTGGAAATGGCCGGTAATGGCTTAGGGTATCCCAATCAGCGGGTATTTAATGTGGGGATAAATTTTGCTTTCAACTAGTTAAGTATGAGCGACATGAAAAAATTAAAATTTATAATGGTTGCCGCGATAATGAGCTTAACCGCCTGCGGCGATTGGCTGGACGTGGTACCCGATGGTATCGCAACCTTAGATATGGCCTTCAATTCGAGAACACAGGCCCGTAAATATCTGGCGACCTGTTATTCCTATATGCCAAAAAATGGCGGGTCGGGTGATCCTACTACATTGGGAGGCGACGACATCTGGACCAGGAGAACCACCCATTTTTCCAACCGGTTTTCACTCGCCGGTTTGAATATCAGCGAAGGATTGCAAAATGCAACCAGTCCGGTGCTTCCGAGATGGCAGGGTATGTATGAGGCGTTACGGGTGTGCAACACCTTTCTGGAAAATGTCGATTTGGTACCTGACTTACCCGCTTGGGAGCGGGAACAATGGGCCGCTGAGGCAAAAGTGTTAAAGGCTTACTATCATTTCAGTCTGGTGCAGATGTACGGGCCGGTACCCCTGATCCGGGAAAATATGCCGGTGGATGCGGATGTGTATGCCGTAAAGGTGGAACGGGCTCCGGTAGACGAATGTTTCAATTACATCGTGCAGTTGCTGGACGAAGCAAGCGAAGGCGACATGCTGCCGACGATTATATTGGACCCGGCGAGCGATTATGGGCGCATTACCAAGCCCATCGCACTTGCGCTTAAGGCGAAGGTGCTCGTTACGGCAGCAAGTCCGCTATTCAACGGCAACAACGATCAGGCAACGCTACAAAACCACGACGGTACGCTCCTGTTCGATGCAACCTTCAGACCCGAAAAATGGGAGTCTGCGGTGGCTGCCTGTAAAGAAGCGATTGATATTTGCCATGAAGCGGGTATGCTGTTATATACGTTTGACGATGCGGCTAACCGGTATACCGATACAACCCGTTTAAATATAACCCTCCGGAATGCGTTTAATTTACGTTCAAACAGTGAAATTATCTGGGCAAACACGCAGATGATTTCAATTCCCGGAAGCGGCGGGATGATTCATGCGTCTATGCCCAAGCTAAATCCAGATTACGTAAACAGCAACGATATTAGTCAATGGCTGGGTATGCCGATCAAGATCGCCGAAATGTTTTATACCGAAAACGGTGTGCCGCTTAGTGAGGACAAAACAAGAAACGTCGGCGATCTGTACAACCTGCGAACTGCGCAGGCAGCGGATAAACTGTATATCCGGCAGGGAAGAACCACGATTGATATGCATTTCGACCGTGAACCCCGTTTTTATGCCTGGGTGGGCTTCGATGGCGGCGTATGGTTCGGAGCAGGGCAATATAATGATAAAGATGCATTGTCGCTAAGGTACCTTGGCTTTAAAGTCGGCGAAACAGATGGCTCGCAAGGGCAGGGCAACTGGACCGGCTATCTCCCTAAAAAGTTTATTCCTTATGAGGCCCAGCTTAATGCCATCAACAGCATATCTTCACCCAGTTATGCCTGGCCCGTTATGCGGTTGAGCGATCTTTATCTGTTGTATGCAGAAGCGATAAACGAGGCGGATGGACCTAACGGATCCAATAGCGCCGAACTGTTTCAGTACATCGATCAGGTTCGTGCCCGTGCCGGTCTGAAGGGCGTGAAGGAATCCTGGGATACCTATACCAATAATCAGAAATACAACACCCAAACTGGTTTGCGTGCAATTATCCAGAAGGAGCGCTTGATCGAACTTTCGTTCGAAGGGCAACGCTTTTGGGATATACGGCGATGGAAAACAGCACCGACTGAATACCATACCCCACTGCAAGGGTGGAACATGATGGTGTCTACAATTGATGGTACGGAAGAAGAAGTTAACCGGTTGATGTATCAGCCACAGCTTTTGTTAGAACAAAAATTTGGCATTCGCGACTATTTCTGGCCGATCAGAACCAGTGATATTGAAGTGAACCCAAACTTGGTACAAAATATTGGCTGGTAACGATTAAAACATCACATCATGAAACCATCATGATTTTTCAGACCACACAGTGGAATGAATAAATCTGATAAGCTTCATCACCGTTAAAAAACAAATTATACACGATGAAAAATAGAATTATAGCGATCACAAGCTTACTCATGTCGATGCTATGGATCAGTTGCAAGGAGGAGGGACGTATTGATTTTATCGACGATACCGCTGCGGCCCCAAGCCAGGTGACAAATGTAATGGTAGAGAACAAGCCGGGCGGAGCGGTATTAAAGTATAAACTGCCAGTGGATAGGAACTTGAATTACATCCGTGCCGAATATGAAATCAAACCCGGGGTGATACGCGAAACCAAATCGTCGTATTTCAAAGACTCCCTGGTGCTTGAAGGGTTCGGTACCCCAACCACCTACGATGTTAAACTGTATTCCGTAGGGAAGAATGAAAAGGAATCGGAACCCTATATCGTACAAATCAATCCAACAACGGCCCCCGTACAACTGGCAATCAAAAAGTTCAGGGATACGTTTGGAGGGGTGGCAATCGATTTCGAGAACCCCGAGGAAGCAAATTTGGCCATCGTATTAATGGCGGATACGGCGAATTTAGGGTACATGAGCGAGGTAATCACGTATTATACCGCTACGCCAAAAGGATCGTTTACGTATCGCGGAGTTGACGGTTTAGATCCAGAAGAGCAGGAATTTGCGATGTATATCCGCGATCGGTGGGGCAATTTTTCCGATACCCTGACCGCTACGGTGACACCGTGGTTTGAAGAGTTTATTCCCAAATCCACGTGGAACGATTATACGTTGCCCGGTGATATCCCGCCGGTTAACGCAAGCTACCCAATAACCAGAATCTGGGATGAGAATTACGATCAGGATGGATTTCATGGCCTGGAAACCCAAATGCTTCCCCACAACCTCACCTGGGATTTGGGAAGGACCGTCAAGCTAAGTCGCTTAAAATACTGGCCCCGCAAGCATGCCGATGACAGGTGGGCTAGGGGGCATGCAAAAGTATTTGAAATATGGGGCTCGGTCTCGCCCAACCCTACCGGGGAGCTCGACGACAGTTGGATACCGCTCGGACGATTTGAGAGTTTAAAGCCATCCGGTCCAGGAGCACAAATTACCCAGGAAGATATTGCTTTTGCCGATGAAGGCATCGACTTTGAATTTGCCGTGAGTGATTTCGCCCCGGATCCGTTCACCCCAATCCGGTACGTTCGGTTCAGGACCGTATCCACGTATGCCAATGCATCGTTTTCAAATGTCCATGTTTTGGAATTGAGTTTTTGGGGCGAATTAATCAATTAAAGTTAAACCATTAACAATTATTTGTGATGAAGAATGCAATAGTTGTCATCTGTATGGGGATCGTATTGGGATGCGCTTCATGCGATAGCGAGACGGAGATTTACGAGGGGTACGTGGTTCCAAACGGATTGATCTATCCGGGGCCGGCGCAACAGCCCGCTGCCCATCCCGGAAATAACCGCATCAAACTATCGTGGCTGCGTGGTACCGATCCGAGGGTGCAGAAAGCAAGGATATTCTGGAACAATTCCACCGATTCGGTGGAATTGCCCGTAACCGCAGATATGGATACGGTCAGTTATATTATCGACCCGATTAGCGAGAATACCTATTCCTTTATGATCCATACCTATGACGATGAAGGGAATGAGTCTATTCCTATTGAAATACTGGGTACGGTATATGGCGACGGCTACCAGGGCCTGCTGACCAATCGTTTGTTGAAAAGCACGTTTTACGACGGGCGAGACGTTACACTGAATTGGGGCACCGTCGAAGGAACAGAAGTAGGCATCCGGTTAAACTGGACCGACATAAACGGAAACAGCCAGACCACGGGTGTCGATACCACGGAAACCGAAACGCTGCTTCCCGGCTTTGACATCGATAGGCCTTTATCCTACAGTACGACACATAAGCCCGACTCGCTGGCAATCGATTTATTCCAGGCGCCAACGGTCGAAACGATGATCGATCCGGTGGTGCTGATTCCAAAGACCACCTGGATTGAAAACCTTATGCCCGGCGATGTAGAAATCAATGGCGGTTATCCCTTAGGAAATTTTTGGGACGGCAACACCACCAATTTCATGCACTCTGCAGATCCAGCCGCCATACCCAGTACATTTACGTGGGATTTAGGGGTCAAAGCGAAACTGGATAGGATGAAGCTATGGCCGCGTAACAGCGACGACGATCGTTGGAACAGGGGCCACCCACGGGTATTTGAAGTATATGGGTCATTAGCCCCCAATCCGGATGGCAGTCTGGACGATAGCTGGACGCTTTTGGGTCGATTTGAATGTGTTCAACCGTCAGGCAATGGAATGGCCGATCCCTGGCAGGCTCCTACAAGTGAAGATATTGCACTTTCCGACAATGGGTTAGATTTTGAATTTGTACCGGGTGCTTCGGTCGATCCCGATGCCACGGTAAGGTACATCAGGTTCAGAAGCTTGGAACATTTCAATCCTACTCAGCCCCCGCGTATTTTACTTGCTGAAATCAGTTTTTGGGGAACATTAGTAAAATAAACCGGAGTGGAAAGTCCAAAAGGAACCTCGTGGCGTGAACGAAGTGAGCGTGACAATTCCTTTTGGACTTTCTAATCTACCTATTATTGCAGCATCAACCTCAAATTAAACCCAAAATTCGTATAAGCCGTAGCGAATGTCTGCGAAGTGTACGGCCGTACGGAATTGCTGTCGAAGAAAAGGCGGATATTGAACCGTTGATTGATGACGTAATCTACCGAAGGGCGATAGGAAATACTCTTATTCCCTGCTGATACTTCCGACTCGTTGATGTCTGAACGATAGACAAGCGTTTTCAGGTCATTTAGTGAGATATCCAAGCGGAAGTTGAGGTCATTATTCATCCTGAAATTGCTGAACCAGCCGAATGGCATTTGGAAACCTGTAGCGCGATAGCCCGCACCGAATACGAACGACTGATCACTGAGCATGGCCAACTGGCTGTTTTGCAGACTGAGGTTCAGCGTACGTGCACGGCGGTATTCCGCATTGGCGGTGAGGTTATTTTTAAACCGCGCATCAAACCCCAATAGTGGGGTGAATTGTTCAAAAATGGAAACCTGCTGGAACTGGAATTCGGGCAGGAAATTTTCGTTGATATCCCGTTCGGAAGGAAAACCGCCAGTTTCGTTATATCGGATAAGCGAATTGTACCCATTGATGGAATAGCGGGTGTTATAGCCATGGCGAAGCGTAAGTGACGTCAGGAATTCGCTGAACAGCGGGATTTTGCTCAGTCCACTGTACGTTACATTCCAATTGGGAATCGGGATTTCGGGGAAACTTCCGAGGTTGAGTCGCCCAGGGTCTTTCCCCCGGTAGGCTGCTAGGAAGGCATTTACGACCACATCTTGTGCGGTGCGGTCATAACCGTCCGAGTAGCCGTCGGTTTGCCCGGATGAGTTGGGGTTCAATTGACCGAGCCGTTGGGAGATGGCTTGGCGGTTTTGCTCAAACTTCCGGAAGAGCGATTCATGATTCTCGAATGCCGTCCCGATTGCCAGATAGGAAATGCTGTAATTACCCGTCGTAACGGGAGTGAGGCTTTGGAAATCGCTTTCAGCCGCTGAATACTGAAACGAAGTCGTATAATTCCGGTTGTTCAATTTCACGGCGGTAAGCTCGATATTCAAATCACGTATGGGCTCGAGGATGGCACGTATGGAAAGGTCTTCCGTTAGGGAAGTCATATACAGTTGCGTCTGCAGGGTATCGGTTGTGATCCATCCATTTTCAGCAGCTCGTTTGCGGATATCACGCTGGCTGCCGAAAAGAAATCCCCAGCCCGGCGCATTTTGGTCAAAGTCATAACCCAACACATTCGTCTGAGGCGTATACCCGGGCAGGAACGTGTTTTGTACGCGCGTATAAGCGGCATTGACATTTTTGATGCTGGTCAGCAGGCCGGTAAAAAAGGCGGTTGCACCACTGGCATCCAAGCCCGTGTTGTTACGGATGAATCCGAACTTGTTGTAAAGCCCCGCCATATTGAGCGTCGGGTTTAGTTGGATGGTGCGTGAATTCTGGATGCTGTTGCCCATATTGATTTCCTGGCTGAGCATCGATAGCAGGGGCTCGGTCTGCCAGCTGAACTGTGTACCGTAGCGTGCATCTACGTTTACCCAATCGAGGCCGGGTAATTTATGGATGGGCAGGGTATAGGTAATGTTCATCATGTGGTTATAGTCCGTGGTACGGCCTAATCGCCAAAAATTATCCCAAAGGGTGTCGCGCTTAAGCCCGTTCAGACGCCCGTCCGGTTCGTCTACGATGGCGTAGTTGGTGGCATTGAAATCGAGTTTCAGCGATTTGGAAAGATTCCAGCTGATACCGTAGAGACGGTTCATGGAAAAGTTCTTGTTATATAGGGTACCCATAGCGGGCAGGAAATTATCCGCCGAATTGTTTATCCGCAGGGTATTTTCGTTATATACCCGGTTAACGTCAATACGGAAATTCAACAGCGAGGGCATCAGGTTGAAGTTGAAGTCGCTAAGGATGCCCAAGTGCTTATTCTTGATGAACTTCTTAAGCGGTTCGAATGTCAAGTCATCGCTGCTGGCAAAGGTATAGTCCAATGCTGCTCGGTAGTTCTTCTGTAAGGCGATCTCGGTGAGGTAATCGCGGTGATAATGCTGGGAATAGGCATAAGTGGCGCTCAAATTTTCAATGTCCCACGGCCGTACGGGCTTATCAATGTTCGTGCGTATTTTGCGTACGTTGGTGAAGTTGAGGCTTCTGCGGGTGGTAAAATCCTGTGTCGCGCGCAGGAGCGAGTCCCGCTCGTTGCGTGACAGATTTGCCAATGCGCTGTTGAGCTCGATATCCGGCATCAGGGGGTTGTATTCAGGGGTGCCCACCTGCCGGGTATAGCTGAAGAATAGCGGTATGCGCAAGCCGTAATCGGCGGGGAAAAACTTGCCCAACTCCGCGTTCGTAACCAGGTCGAAGTACATGTCATCGCTGCGGCTGCGTTCGCCGATACGCTGCTCGATGGAGCCAAAGCCGATGGTGCTTTTACTTCCTGAAACGGTGACATTGGCAAAGTCCGCCAATTGGGCATTCATCCGGGCGGTCACTGCCCATCCACCTTTATCGTCAAAATCGGTGAGTCGAAGCTCGTTGAACCAAAACAACCCTGATCTGTCCAACCCGTCATCACCGGGCGGGGCGACCTCGCTGCCGCGCAATGGGTTCATTACGCCAAGCATATAAAAACGTACTTTGCTGATATCGGGTTGCCCTAAGATGGTTACCCGGTTCTCGCCATCAAAAAAGGTAAACGGCATATTAATGGGCCACGGTTGCCCGTTGAGCATGGCTTTGTTGCGGGCTTCTTTGGCTTCCTGGAAAATGGCGATCCGGATGTTCATCCGGTTTTCCTGTGGCCAGATCAGCTCTGCATCGCGTGTGCCGGCCTGCGTGATTTTCAGTGGGATATCGTATTGGTAATAGTTAAATTGGTCATCCGTACCTACCCGCACGAAGGCCCTGAAATCGCCATCTTGCAGGTATTGCCCTTCCGCATGGATAAATAGCTCCAGGCGGCCGTACGCCCGGAAGTCATTCGTTGCGGTGCGGTAGGCCGCACGGCCATATCCATCCCTTAGGTCTTTCACATCGAGGGAGAGCGACTGTTCGTTGAGCTGTACATTATTGTTGAGGTTCCCCCAGTCCAGTTGGCGTTCAACGCCGGGAGGAACCACATAGGGGATGGGTTGGCGGTTGCCATTCTGCTCGATGTTTACGGCAGCCACCTCGATGGTCGAGTTGTCAAGCGGTACATTGCCCATGCTGGGGTCGGCAATGACTTTGGCGTTGTTGTTTTCCGAGTTATACCTCCGCCATTCACCCCGTACGAGCTGCACTTGTGCCAGCCTCACCACCGCGGTATCGGCAAAGTCGGTCATAAACATCCGTACAAAACGGATGGATTTGAAATCGCGGATATCGCCCACGCGTTCCTGGTACTGTGATAAGGGGATTCGGAATTGATACCATTTCACCTGCTCTTTCCGACCGTTGCGCAGTTCCACTTCGGCAGTATGCATGTCCGAAATGTAATTCTGTCCGACCTGCATATCCTGTGGCCTCAGTGAGATTCGGTATTGGTAGTACTCCTCCGCCTCGTTCATATTGTTGTCGCGGTTGATATCTTCGCCATCGGGGAGGAGGGTGGAAGCCGATGTTTCCACACCGACCGATTGCTCCGGGGTTTTGGAATTGCCTTCCGGACCGTTGAATCGTTCGTACCGCTTCAGAATGCCCGCATTTTGGTTGTCCAGCTCCGGCCCGCGGAAATACTGGAAATTGTCGCCCGACGGGTCGCTGGTTAATTCCTGGGCCGCTTCCGACATAAGCAATCCCTGCATCTGACCAAGGAAATCGCCGTGGAAGCCACGTTCGTCGACATCACTGAGCCCATCCAAGCCGATATCCTGACGGGCCCGCGCCACGGGATCATTGTCGAACGCCTGGATAACCGGCTGGTTGCGGGGTACCCGGCCCCAATTCGTCTCATCGATTTGGGAAAGATCGCCCGACGGCGACATCCCGTTTTCCATAGCTTTTCGTCCGTCCTTCAGGATGTCCTCCGAAATATTGCCGAGGTTGAAATATAAATCACCACCTTGGGACGACGGATTGGTCAAGAACGGATCCATCATCCACACTTCAATGAACTCAATGTTCTGGGCTTCGAAATCGGGTGCGTCGATTTTGCGGAACATACCACCCCACCGGCTGCGGGGGTTGGCCAGTGTACCGTCTGGATTGACGCTATTAGCCGTGTAGTTGTAGGGTCCGCGTATCGTGGGATAAAAGGCCAAATCCAACGTGGATAGGAACATCGGTAGCCCGGTGGTTGATTCGCGGTAGGGGAATACTTCCTGTTCAAGTACTTCGCGTACGCGATGTTTGGACAATTCAGTACTGCCGATGTTGCTGGGTGTGAGGTTGATACTGCGGTAGAATATCGGATCGATATTATAGAAGGCAAACCGTGCCCGGTTGAATCCATACTGGAGATCATCCATCAATTGCGATTCCGGAAAGAGTTGCGGGGTTCCCGAAAGTTGCCAGTTGAACGCACCCTTGATATCGATGAATGAACGGCTGTTTTCAAAGTCATCGACGTACGTGATACCGCTCCGGGTACCGGCGAAATTGAGTGCCCGTGGATGCCCGGGTATCAATTGCGCAAATTCGCCGTAAAACGATATGGACGACGGCTCTTTCGTATCCAGGAAGGGTATTTTGTCGACCATCCGGGTAAGCCAGCGCGACGGTGAGTTGTAGGAGAGGTCCAGCCCCCACATCGTGTTAGAGATGGGTTCTTCCCCGATATTTACCTTCTGGGTCAGCGGACGTTCGGTCAGGTTCATGATCGTACCACCCAATTGAAGCTTTTCGTTTACCATGTAGTCGAGCCGTCCGCCGAGCATTGTGCGCTGTTGCAGTCCGAATAATTGGTTGTTTTCCATCTTGATGCGGATGGGTTGACCAGATTGCAACAAAGCTTGGTTGAGGATACGCACACGGCCGATATCATAATCGACCATGAAATCCACGCCTTCCTGGAGGGGGGCCGGACCGGCAAACACCTGCACCGATCCCCGCGGTACATTGATTGCGCCCAACTGGAATTCGGTACCCACTTCAGATTCGTACGATCCTTTAATGAGGTATCGGTTTTGATTGGGGAAATATTGCTGGGCGATGACTTTGGTGGAGTCATACAACGCCTGATAGGTGTACTTATCAATCAATGCTTGTTCCGCACCGGGCAAGAATTGGCCAGCAAGGTCGCTACCGAAGGGTTCAACCAGTGGGAACATGATTCGACCCCTTTCCGGATCGATGGTGATATCCGGAAGGAAATCGAAAAAGCCATCCGGTTGTTGGGCATTTTGCGGATTGAGCCGATCTAGCCCGGTCAGCTGTATCCAGAGTTTGTTTTGCGTATTCTGCCCTTCATACATGGCTGGGCGCTCTACACCACTTTCATCCTCGATACGGAAGATGTTGAACCGGAAATTGTTTTGCCCAACACCGTAGGCACCGATGGAATAGATGTTTTTCATCATCAAATCCCATATCGGCAGATTGGTCTTGAGGATCTCATTTTTCAATAGCTTGGCCACCAACATCTGTGGTTGGGAGGGCGTGACCGGCACATCCGTTGAAAACTCGCCCACCTGGTATTCGCGCCCTCCCGCTGTATAGCGGTAGGCCACCGCCAAAATCTGGTCGTTGTTGAGCGGCATATTGAGGGAGATAAAACCCAATCGCCGGTCTACCGTATATTCCGTGCCTTCGCGGAGCTTCCGCGCATAGGTAAGTTTAGCATAGTTATCATTGGCACCAAAACCTTGAAAAAATGCCTGAGCACCGTTGGATTGGGTAAGCCGAGCATCGTCCGGCAGGATTTCCAGTAGCCTGTTGGAATACAGTTGTACAGGTTCACCGGGGATGCCGGTTGATGGGTATCGGGTATTCCCGCCAGCGGGTATACGTGCCGTGTTATAGGGGTTGTACTCCCCCAAATCCATCAGCGCCAGAACATCCCTGGAATCATCCACGGAATTGCTTCGGTTGCTGACCCAGACTTCGATTTGGGTAATGTTTACGTCGGTGGTGAGAATAGGGGCCAGGGCCATGGCCCGATTGAAATTCTCTCTGAAATACTGGGCTAGGAAGTAGTGTTGGTTGTCTTCGTACTCATCGGCTTTCAATGCAAATTCACTTTCCTGCGCGCCGTTCTTAATCGTGATCTCTCGCTGTTGCGAGCGTTGCTGAGAAAAGATACCGGTCACATTTAGCTTGCCAAATTGCAACTGTGTTTTAAGACCGAATAATGCTTGGGTACCGCTGATGAGTGTGGTATTGAGTGGCATGCTGACATTGCCCAACTCGATTCGCTTGATGATGTCGTCGTCCTTTCCGGTATAATCCAGCCGGATTTGATTTTCGAAATCAAACTGTGCTTCCGTGTTGTAATTGGTGGTCAGCTTCAGGCGATCGCCGATTTGCCCGGTTAGATTCATCTGGATGCGCTGGTCGAAGTCAAATCCCCATTGCCGGCGCTGCCGTTCGTTGAACATGGGATTCGCATTCTTATTGTGCTGTGCCATGATGCTGATATCAGCACTTCCACGCGGAATGATATCAATGGTATTCCCACCAAAAATTTTCTCGAACGCCTCGCTTTGCACGTAGATAGTAGGGATCAGGCGATCCTGTCGATAGTCGGTCAGCTGTTGGTCCGAAAGCTCCCGCCAATAGTTGCGCTTCAACAAATTTCCCTCATATTCCTGATACTCGTCTATCGTCAGGTATTGGGGTGGTCTGTATAGGCGGCTTCCTAATTTTTCGCGGACAATGTATTGCCGGGTCAGTGGGTCAAATATAACCTCACGGCTGATGTTGGATGGCAGACCAATATCAAGTGCATTTTTTTTTTGGTATAGGTTGAGAAAGGGAAGGTCCTTGAGTGGATACTTAAGCTTTAGGCTATCATTGCCAGTTGAATCTACGGAGGTCTGCGCCACGGCAATGCCTGTGATGGCGAGTAGAAACGGTAGAAATAGCGAAAAACAGCGAAATAGTATCGTTCTTTCCAAGTAGATGTTTTTTTAAATAGCTGATATAGCGGTCTTTTTCGTTGCGAATTTATATAAAAATCCTTAAAGTTTTTTCAATGCTTCTTTGATAAGCGCCTCTACGGTCAGCTGAGGGTTCCCTAACCGGATACTCGTTAGTACTTTTTCGGCTTGCGTACGTACAAATCCGAGCATTACCAATGCGCTAAGCGCCTCTTCCGGTATGCTTTGCTGGCGATGTACAGCTATCAAAGCGTCCGGCCCCTGCTTTTTGAGTTTATCCTGCAATTCGAGCACCATGCGCTGAGCGGTTTTTGGGCCGATCCCTTTAATACGTTGGATGAGCGGTACGTTTCCATTGATGATAGCCGATTGAATTTCCTCCGGTGTGATGGACGATAGGATCATCCGGCCTGTATTGGGGCCGATGCCCGATACGGATATCAGGTGCTCAAACAGACGGCGCTCGCCTTCTTCCGCGAATCCAAATAGCGTATGTGCATCTTCTCGCACCTGAAAACTGATGTACAGCTTGCATTGCTCATTGTCTTTTATCTGCGAAAAGGTATGCAGGGAAATATGAATATGGTAACCCACTCCTCCTACGTCGAGTACCACGTGTGTCGGTGCTTTATAGGCTAATTTGCCGTTCAGGTATTCATACATGACGTTTGCCTTACTTCTTTTTAGGTGTAATGGACTCTCTTGATTGCACGTCGACGACCGCGATGGTAACCATGTTGACAATTTCGCGCACCGAACTATCGAGCTGTAAAATATGCATGGGTTTGTTCATGCCGAGCAGGATTGGCCCCACGGCTTCGGCGCCGCCAATTTCCTGAAGCAGTTTGTAGGCGATATTGCCCGATTCCAAATTCGGAAATACCAAGGTATTGGCCGGGCTTCCATTGAGTGAACTGAATGGGAAATTGGATGCGAGCAGGTCGCTATTCATCGCGAAGTTAGCCTGCATTTCACCATCAACCAGTATCTCGGGGTATTTTTCATGGAGCAGCTGCACAGCCTTACGTACTTTATTGGGTACATCGCCGTCATTTGAGCCGAAGTTTGAAAAGGATAAGAGGGCGATACGAGGCGATATATTCATCTTTTTGACCGCATCGTGAAGCAGGAGGGTGATGTCAACCAACTCTTCAGCGGTGGGATTGGCATTGACGGTTGTATCACCGAAAAACACTGGCCCCTTAGCTGTAAGCATCATGTACATGCCTGCTAACTTACTGCCGGGCTGTGTGCCTATGACCCGCAAAGCCGGCCTAATGGCCGTCGCATAATTTTTGGTAAGCCCGGAAATGAGCGTATCTGCTTCACCGAACTGTACCATGCTCGCGCCGAAATAGTTCCTGTCGAGCATGAGTTTCTGGGCATCTAAATAGGATATCCCCCGCCGCTGCCGCTTGGCATAGAGGAAATCGACGTATTTCTGAAAGCGCGGTTCGCCCTTTTCCTCCAAGGAGTCGATAATCGGTACATCTCGAAGTTCCAACAGGTTTTCATCGATAAGCTGGTGGATTTTCTTTTTATTGCCTAATAAAATGGGCAGGGCAATACCCTCTTCTTTTACAATCTGTGCCGCACGGAGTGTTTTGTAGTTATCTGCTTCTGCAAAAACTACCCGTTTGGGGTTAAGTTTTGCTGCCTCGCTTAGGTTGCGCATGATCCGATCATCCTGGCCCAACCGCTGCCGTAGCTCTTCTGCATATTTATCCCAATCGGTTATCGCTTTACGCGATACGCCGGAATCCATGGCGGCTTTGGCTACGGCGGGTGCGACTTCGATAATGAGCCGGGGATCGGTCGGCTTTGGAATGATATATTCAGGTCCAAACTTGAGATTTTGAGTATTGTAAGCTTGGTTTACAGCCTCGGGCACAGACTGCTTGGCCAATTCGGCAATCGCTTTTACCGCCGCAATTTTCATTTCCTCGTTGATGGCGGTGGCTCGTACGTCCAAAGCGCCACGGAATATATAGGGAAAGCCAAGCACATTGTTTACCTGATTAGGGTAGTCAGAACGGCCGGTGGCCATGATCACGTCCTTGCGGGTTTTCACCGCCAATGGGTACGCAATCTCCGGGTCGGGATTGGCCATGGCAAACACGATTGGGTTCTTGGCCATGGATTTGAGCATGTCGGCGGTTACAACGTCTCCTTTGGAAAGTCCGATAAACACATCAGCGCCCTTTAGTGCTTCGGCCAGCGAGTCGATCGTCTGGGTGGTTGCAAATTCGGCTTTTGTCGCCTCCAAGTTGGGGCGGTCCTGGCGGATACATCCTTTGCTATCGAGCATCACGATGTTTTCCCTGCGGGCACCCAGCGAGATATACATGCGTGTGCATGAGATCGCAGCCGCACCGGCACCGTTCACCACGATCTTTACTTTTTCTAGTTTTTTCTTCTGTAACGTACAAGCGTTGATTAATGCTGCTCCAGAGATGATGGCCGTGCCGTGTTGATCATCGTGCATGACCGGAATTTTTAACTCCGCTTTAAGCCTGCGTTCGATTTCAAAACACTCGGGTGCTTTGATATCCTCTAGGTTTACACCGCCAAATGTAGGTTCCAGGCATTTGACGATGCGGACAAATTCATCGACATCTTTGGTATCTAATTCAATATCGAATACATCGATATCGGCAAATATTTTAAACAACAACCCTTTGCCCTCCATAACCGGTTTGCCAGCTTCGGGGCCGATGTCGCCAAGGCCGAGGACAGCCGTTCCGTTGCTGATAACAGCGACCAGGTTGCCCTTGGCTGTATATTTATAAACATCTTCGTTGTTCTCGGCAATCCGCAAGCAGGGTTCCGCAACGCCGGGAGAGTAAGCTAATGAAAGATCTCGTTGTGAATGGGTGGGTTTCGTTGGTACAACAGCAATTTTGCCGGGCCTCCCTTTGGAATGGTAGTCCAAAGCATCTTGCTTACGATTAGTCTTATTCATGTTTTTTATTGGTTTTTGCAGCAGCAATCCGATGCAAATGTAGGATTATTTGATTTGAAAACAGGACAATTTGAAAATTTGAAAGTACGCCCCTATTCAGCATCGCTCCAAAATGTCAATCGCCAAATCATTTAAGCACATCCAACAACCGGAACATCCGCTGCCGCATCGGTGAGGCCGGTCCCTGGTAATTATTCACCAACAAAGCGAATACCAGCGGCGTACCATCCTTGGCAGTTTGGTATCCCGTGTATCCCAACACGCCACCGATTGTGCCGCTTTTCATTTTCATTCCATTATATACGGGTAGGCTTTCAAAGAAACTGGCAAACCAGGGCTCTTTCTTCACCGACATCAAGATACGCGCAAGCGCATTGGTCGTTACCCGGTTTTCCGGAGAAAGCCCGCTACCATCCATGATTTTCAGCTCACCTTCAGGGATGTCTAGCTTACTCGCCCAAAATTCTTGCAGTATTTCCGCAGCATCGCGCGTATCGGTTTTGTTCTCCTGCCGGTTGGCCATGGCAATCAATAGGGCCTCTCCATATAAGTTGATGCTTTTTTGGTTGAACCAATAAACGAGTTCACCAAGGGCGGGAGAACGGTGTGCATGAAGCTTCGTACCACCATTGGGTAAGCTACTGCCCGCCAGCGATAGCAGATGGGAAGTGGTGGGCATATTCGACTGTTCAATGCCGGCTTTATCCAATGAACGGTGTAATTGGTAAGCGGCATCGTAAGCCCCATCAGGAAGGGATAAGTAAATTGTTTTTTTGAGGTCTATGCCGTAGGTGCCGCGCAGGTATGTGCGAGAAGAATAGGGTGCGGAGAAAGCATATACGCGGTCACCCGTACCGCGGTTTCCCGTCATGGTTTCATTAACCAGCTGAAGGTAGCTGATATCGTTGGTCGTATTGGCGATTCGGGTCGACGCCCCAGGTGTGGTACCTGGAATAAAATTAACGCCCACGGCGTTCTCCCGCCAATTGAGCGCTGATACACCAGCCCCATAGTAGTTGCCCATATCCTGCCATGTCCAACCCCGCGGAGCGGTTTGTCCATGGTATAGCCGGTCATCGGCAACGATGCCGCCTTCGATTTTGCGTATACCGGCAGCTTTTATGGCTTGAATCCAAGTGGAGAGCAATAGCGTATCCGTCGCCCGTGGGAAACGGTCACTACCCAATGATGGATCTCCGGAGCCCAAGATAACAATATCCCCCTTCAAGGTGCCCGAAGCATCGACTTGCCCGGTATAGGATAAGGTCGTCTCAAAGGTATACCCCGCACCCAGCACATGATATGCCGCAGCTGAGGTAACGGTCTTGAGGGTAGACGCCGGGGCCATGCCCAATTTTTCATGCTTAGCAAATACCACGCTGCCTGTTTTGGCATTGATAACCGTGAGTGAGGCTACTCCATTGGCCAGGCTTTCGTGCAATTCAAATGTTCGGAAAGCTGTTTCAATTTTCTGAGACAGGGTTTGGCTAAGCGCCTGAGTTAACAGGAAAAATGTTAATCCTGTACATATAATTCGTTGCATCGTTAGACTGTTTTTCGAAGGCTAAGTTAGCTAATACCCGGGTGACTTTCCTCAGGCAGTTCGACTTCTGCCCCGTGAGCCTTTTCTTCAGCGGGAAACGCTGTTTCTCTTTCGTACTCAGCTTCACGTTCCAGATCGGCCATCAGTTTTTCGATGTAACTGGGAGAGGGGTATAGCGCCTGGATTTTATCTTTATAAGCCTGCGGCAGTTCTGCATGGTCCAGGACAAACGATTTCTTTGCCGTCAGGTAAGCACCCATTCCATTGTTTACGGCGAACGAATCCGCTATGCGTTCGGCCTTTCGTACATAATTTTTGGACAACCAATAGGAAATGCCCATCCCCATGATTTTCCAGGTGCTTTTACGTTCATAGTCCATAATGTGGCCCAGCTCATGCCCAATCCAGCCAATCATGACACTATCCGGAATCTGCCGGATTGACTCGATCTGGTAATCCAGCTTGAAAGCCGGGTTGATCAGCACGTTATACGTTCGGTTTTGTGGTCTTTTAAATAAGGAGCCTGCGGTCGGCCTCGCGACCATAATGGATTTTTTTAGCTTATCGGTGAATAGGAAGCGGATGTTTGTCTCTTTCAGGTCTGGATAATGGGACAAGGCTGTCAATACCTGATTTTCAATAATAGCAGGAATCTCCTTGTTACGCTTATTCGTAACCGTTTCTTGGGCGATTGCCACATAAATGGTTGCCAATAGTGTTAAACCTAAACCAGTTAATCGTAGTCGATACATGATTGAGCTGTTGGTGATGGGCCAAGTTAACCAAAAGTTGGGGAAAGTCCAACTCCTTGCATTGCTACCGTAGGCGGTTTCCAAAAAGCGCCCAAGAGTGCGCTGACCTCTTTCCAAAAAAAAGCCAGGTTAAAAGCAATATAAAACTTATACTTTATTTAGTTTTCATCGTCTATTTATCGTCTTTTAATAGTCTTTTCATCGTCTTTTTGACGATGAAAAGACTATGAATTGTATATGTATTATATTTATTTTATAATAAATACCTAAAATTTGAATAAAATTTAAATCAATTTTATCTCCAGTACTTTTCTGAACATGATCAGCTCGCTTTTGGAAACGAAGGGTTTCTTCCCAGTCGTGGTAGCCAAGCTTATGCCCTAAAGACGATTTGCGATTATAAAGATTTCGTAACTTGCGAACCGTTAAGAACAAGCAAAAGCACGCAATGACCCATGCAGAAAAACTGGCCGCTATCCGGGGCCTGATGAAACAGCAAGATATCGACGCTTATATTATTCCTTCGTCCGATCCCCATATCAGTGAATACCTGCCCGATCACTACAAGTGCATCGCTTGGGCATCGGGTTTCACGGGCTCTGCAGGCACGTTGGCCATTACCCAATCGTTTGCGGGTCTGTGGACAGACTCCCGTTATTTCGTGCAAGCACGCGAACAATTGGCAGGTACTGGGTATGAGCTGGTGAAACTGACCGTGCAAACTGCTCCTGAATATGCCAACTGGCTGGCGGAGAACTTGCCGAGTGAGGCCGTAGTGGCTTTCGACGATCGATTGGTGTCCGAGTCGTTGGCAAAGGCAATAAGAAACCCATTGCTGTCCGCAGGTATGGATGTATGGGAAGGTATCGACTTTTTGACATCGATATGGTTCGACCGCCCTGCATTGCCGAAGAGGCCCGTCTATTTTCTTGAAGAGACATTGACAGGTGAAGCCACGGAATCCAAGCTTAATCGCTTGCGTGCGGAAATGGTGAAAAGCCGGGCGATGGCTCATCTCATCTCTTCGTTGGATGACGTGGCCTGGCTATTGAATATGCGAGGAAGCGACGTGTTGTGCAATCCGGTAGCTTTGGCATTCGTCCTTGTTACAGCCGATCGTGCGGTATTGTTCATTGATCGAGAAAAACTGTCCAGCCAAGATCGTACTTCACTGGAGGCCTCGGGTGTTCAGGTATCGGATTATGGTCGGGTCGAAGACACCCTAAATCAGTTGCCCGCCACCAGTTTTCTGTTGGATTCCCGTCGCACGTGCAGCCGGTTATATAAGTTGATGGCCGGCAAAGAAATCGTTGAAAAAACCAATCCCACTACACACTTCAAGGCGGTGAAAAATGAGGTGGAAATCGCTCATACACGTAATACCATGTTGAAGGACGGTGTGGCACTTACCAAGTTTTTTAAATGGTTAACGGAAACAGTCGGCAAAGAAACCATTAGCGAAGTATCGCTTGCAGAGCGATTGCGCCAATTTCGGGCTGAGCAGGATGGCTTTGTAGGCGAGAGTTTTGATACTATTGCAGGGTACAGGGCTCATGGTGCCCTGCCGCATTACAAGGCTACGACAGCCAGTAATGATACATTGCAACCCAACGGGTTGCTCTTAGTCGATTCGGGTGGCCAATACCGCACGGGCACCACAGACATTACCCGCGTGGTGTCGTTGGGGAATGCCACGGATGCGGAACGGATAGACTATACACTGGTACTCCGGGGGATGATTGAGGGCTGCGCGGCAGTTTTTCCAAAAGGTACGCGTGGCTACCAAATCGATGCCATCACTCGCAAGCCGCTGTGGGATGAACTGCGTAATTATGGTCATGGTACGGGGCACGGGGTCGGCTTTTTCCTCAATGTACATGAGGGCCCCCATACGTTCAATGCCGCCGCTGTGGACGTACCTATCGAACCGGGAATGATCACCTCCATCGAGCCGGGACTTTACCGGGAGGGCAAATACGGCATCCGCATCGAAAATCTCGTATTGAGCATGCTTCACACAGACACCTTGTTTGGTCAATTTATCGCGTTTGAGACATTGACCCTCTGCTATATCGATACGCTATTGATTGATAAATCGTTGCTCGATTCCAAACACATTGATTGGCTGAACGCTTACCATGCAACGGTTTATGTTAAGCTGGCACCCTATTTGGATGAGGGAGAAAAACACTGGTTGGCAAAAAAAACAGCAGCAGTTTAATGTTGATTGAAAACGGAAGAGCCGATTACCGGGCGGCAATCGGCGTCTTCCTACCTATTAAAACAAACCAAAATCATTGTCAGTCTATGCGACCCTACAGCGACATGATGTGCTGATTTTCAATTGTATGTTGTTCGTAATCAATACTGTCGGTGGTGTCTGTTCTTCCCGGTTTTGATGAGGATTTATCAGATCCTGAGGGAAAATCGCCTCTCAGCGGTTGATTACTGTTGCAAACATAAAATTAAAAACTAATTATTCATAGTTAAAAAGTGTTAAAATTTATGCTATATTTTATATCTTTAGCCTGTTAGCCGGTTAGAGTACTGATGAAAGCGACCTCTTTTTTTACCCCACTTACGCTGAATTATTCATAATATTTTGATAATGAACCTGTTTTTGCATGCTGCTTCGTTGCATTTACCTAAGCCTACCTTTTTGGCCAGTACTCATGCGACAACGGAATGAACCTGGCCGATAGGTCGGGGTCTTCCATATCCTTGTCGAGCGGGAACATCGGCCGTTGAATACGTTTATAAGGTAGTGTTGATAGGTTGGGGTCTACGCCGCCAACCGTCAACGCCATCACCCAATCTCCCCGGATGTCGTACAGTTCAGGTACGAGGTAGCCGATTTTCACCATCAGGATATCCGCTTCCCGCGGGCTGAGTTTGAGGTCAGTAAAATCCTTTTCGTTATGGTAAGGTTTACGCTTTTTTGTGACGATGATGTAGTTGTTGTTGGTTTTTACAACCACTTCGACTTCTGCGTCCCGGTCGCCTTCCCTGATGGCGTGCACGGTGCCACTAAGCTTAAGGGGAGGGGCGAACCGGCTATCCACCAATGCACCGGCGAAGCCTTCCACCGGGTTTCCTATCCCTGCCTTCAACGCTTTTTCCACCAGATCGGGGCCTGGCAAAGAAGCGTAGATGAACATGGGGCCATTCGGGGAAGCGAAAGCTGGCTTGGCAAGCACGTCCGTAAGCGTCTTGGTTACGTCGCCGGCACCTCCAGCGGTGGGATTGTCGCCCATATCGCTAATGATAAACGGTTTTTTCGCACTGATCAATGCCTTGGCCAACGCGCTATCCAATGTGGTTGTCGGCGCCACGAAGTCAAATTCACGGCGGACGTCCCAAAATTTCCTGGCCAACGCCTCGGCGGCCGCTTTTACCGCTGCCTTGTCGTCGCCTACCACCATCACATTCGCATGGTTGCGAGGTTCATCGGCCCATGGGTATCCCATCCAGATGCCGGCATCCACAATCCCCTTCTGGGCGGCCGTTGGCTCAACAGCGGCGTAGAGACTTTTGCCCGGCTCTATCCGTGTGCTCGTCTGTTCACCAGCCAAAAGGATGGGTACCGGGATCAACGCCTTATACGCGGGCTTGCCCGTTCCAGCTACCAGCCTATCCACCAAATTGCGTACGGCACGTTCTTTGGATTCCATCGCATCTTCGTGAGGAGCTAGCCGGTAGCAGGTGATGAGGTCTGAGTAGCCGGCAAGCGGTTCGGTAACACAGCCGTGCAGGTCCATGCTAGTGGAAATGACCGTTTTGTTACCAACCACCTCACGGACACGTGTAATCAGGTCGCCCTCGGCATCGTCCAATCCTACGACGCTCATCGCTCCGTGGATGTCAAAAAATAGACCATCATATGGGAGGTTGTTTGCCAATGAATCCAGCAACTCTCCCACAAGTGCTTCATAAGCTTCTCGTGTAACTGCGCCGCCGGGGATGGATTTGCCGGTCAACGTAGGTACCCACTCCGCGGCCTCTCGCAGCTCCGATCCCTGAGCAAAGAAGGGGTAATTGGTAAAGATTTCTTCACCTCTTTTTGGATGGAAAGCAGCGGTATCTGTGGTGGCTGGAGAAAATGTGCTCGATTCGATGGCTAGGCCAGCAATAGCAATGCGAGGTTTCGATCCCTGTTTCGTGGTTGTCTGATTGCATGCTTGTAAAACAAGTAGGGCTGCGAGGATAGGGAGGTAGCTGATCTTTTTCATTTCGTAACACATTAGTTAATGTCGTAATCGGATATAGTACTGGCAAGTTTTGTTGCCGGTGATGAAGCGGTGCTGATGGTTTGCCAATCGCCTAATTGTTGGGATTGATTGTATCCAGCAAACCGTCCCGTTCCTTGTCCAGCGTAAGCTCCCAGAACATGATGCCGCCAAGCCCGTTGTCATGCGCATACCGGGTTTTGGCTTGTACCGAACGGCTATCGTCACCAGTAGCATATAACTTTTCCCTGGCGTTATACCAGTAAGGCGCCTGCGCTTTTTCGTCGTAATGGTATTGCCAGCCTTTTTCTGGCGTTAGCTGGGTCTCAAACTGCTTGAATGGATACCCCCGGGTATGTTCACCCGCCTGATACCGTCCGTCGTCTTTTGCCGCTACATTTTTCCAGATACGGGTGTAAAATGCCGCGCCGATGACCAGCTTTTTTGCCGGTACCCCCAAGTTTAGCAGGTATTGTACAGCCCGGTCTGTCGATTCTTCACCCGGTCGCACACTGTATAGCGGCGTGTGGTGGCCCGTCACGGTGGCATAGCCGTTAACCAAGTCATAACTCATGATATTAACCCGGTCCAGCAGTGGCATGATTTTCTGCCAGTCTACCGATTCGTCCAGAAAATGCTGGAATCCGCCAGCGGCGAAACTCAACTCCTGTTGATCGCCCAGCACGCGGCGTAGCTCTACGACCAGTGCCGTGAAATTCGGCCGATCTTCAGGTTTATAGGGATGGCCGGGGTGACCTTCAATAGCCGGGTACTCCCAGTCTAAATCGAGACCATCGGTGCCGAAATAGTCATTCGCGGCTTTGAAGGATTGGGCAAACTGCGCACGCCCTTCGACCGTTGAAAAAACATCCGAGCAGAGCTCACAACCGCCCCATCCGCCCAGCGAGAGCATGATTTTGAGCCGGGGATGCTGTTTTTTTAGTGAAACAAGGTGTTTGATAGTAGCCGTATCCCGTGCATTATCGATGTGGAAGCGGCCTTCTTTTAAGTGACCAAAGCTGAAAATGATATGCGTGAGTTTGCTGACCTCATAGCGGTCAATGGTTTCGCTGTCGCCCGTATAGTAGGCAATGACTGAAAAGTCGGAGCGGGTCTGGGCTAATCCGATAAGGGAGACTAGGACAAGCAAAGTCGTAAGTAACAGGAGTTTTTTTTGCATTAATTCCCACCTCCAAACGTTGGGGCATTTTTATCATACCATACCCGTTCCTCACTCAGTGTCTGCGCATCAACTGCACGCAATGTAAAGCCTTGCTCCTGATAAGCACTTTCCCAATTTGCACGATTAACCTCACCGGGATCGTTGATCCCGAAGCGTCGGGGAATTGGTTCGGTGAAGGATTCCATGGGATAATATGCCGATCCTGCAATGGGATAGCCTGTTCTTCTGCACAGTACGTAGGCTTCATTGGGCAGGCGGAAAAACGCAAGGTACTGCTGGATATAAATGCGCTCCAAGTCATTGGAAGATCCCAATGCGACTTGTGGATGTTGTTGGTAGGCTTGGATTTCTGCCGTCCCGTCGCCCGTGAATGCCATCGTTGAGCCGGCTTCCCGCGCAACTTCGTTCATTGTACGGATCGAGGAGGCAATGCCTTTGTTGTACCAGTCGGATACGGAACCTTTGGTATCGATACCTGCGCCATAGCCTTTTTGGATACCTTCTGCGATATAAAAGCAGGTTTCCGCGTAGGATACCAGTACATGTAAAGCATTACCGGTAGCCCCGTTTAGTTTGGGGGATAAAAAAAGTCTGTTGACCGGTGAAATCAGGAAATAGCGGCTGTATTGGCTTACCTGAAAAGGATTACTCATCCATTGGGTGATACTTTGGTCGGTCGTCCAATCTGCAGGCCCGCCCTGATACATAACGAATGGGTCATCCGGATCGATAAATGACGGCAGTTGAACATTATATTTGGCAAGTGTATCTCGGAACGAACCTGTCAAATCATTTTGATCGAAGTATATCCGGATACGCGGATCATCGGATTTTTTCATGAAACGGACCATTTGCCTGCTCGCATAGCGGCGGCTTCGATAATCCACATCTGCACCCAGAAAAGCGTCCGTGGGATTCAGGTATTGCAGCTGCATCTCGTCTCCGTCAATGGGGCCGGTGGCGTCCTGCATCACTTGTTGGAAGATCCGGCGCGTTGCTTCGCTATCTTGGTTTTCAAGACGTGCGGCAATCCGCAGCTTGAGCGTATTGGCCAACTTTATCCATTTTACCCAATCGCTTTGGTAAAAGATATCGGCATCACCATAACTCTCTTGATTGAGCAAGCTAGCGTCGGATAGCACTTGAATGGCGTTATCCAATTCGCCCAGCCACTGCGTAAACAGGGTTTGTTGGGTATCGAATAGCGGATCGAATTTATCTTCGTACCGGGCCAAAATGGCCTCCGAATAGGGGATGGATCCATTCATGTCGGTTACCCGAATTCCATAATATACACCTAATATATACGTAACTGCCCCCATTTTCTGATACCGGTCTTTATCTTGCTCTTGGTCGATTTGGTGCCGAATCTCTACCAGGTTGGGAAGAATGTCGGCATAATAGGTACGATAGCGTGTATTTATACTGCCCGATAGTTCATAAGGACTTGCGCTCACCTGCTGGGTATAACGCATTAGTTGCTCCAGGCTTTCCCAAATCCATTCCGTACCCGAGGGACGCAGTTTATCTGCAGTAAAGGTAAATAGGAATTTCATGTTGGGTTTCGTTACCAAGTTGGGATCGGTATTCATATCACCGAAGTTCTTCGTACAGGCATTTAGCAAGAGTACGGTGGAGACCAGACAGATACCGAATTTATAAGAATTGATGAATGTCTTCATAATTGTAAACTGTTTAGAATCCTACCTTTAATGTAAATGCCCACGATCGCGTCATTGGTAAAAAGCCCTCTTCACCATAAAAAGCCGTATTGTTCGAGTTGTTCGAAGCAGGGTTGTAATTGTAGGGGAGGCTGTTGTAAAGATACAGCAGATCGCGTCCGATTACGGCAAGACTCAATGCATTAAGTTTTAGCTTTCGGCAAAAAGCCTGTGGAAATGTATAACTTAGTGCCACTTGGCGAAGGGAGACCCAGGAATTTTCGAATATCCAATAGTCGGACACACCGGTAGAAGAAGACCCATAACGGTAATAGTAGTGTGGCGCATGCGTAGGCTCCACGAGTCCTTGCTCATAGGCTTCCTGGTAGGTCATACCACCCACATTGGCTTGTCCGCCACCGGGCTGTGGTGCCTGGAAGCCTTGCGGGAATACGCCATCTGGGATGATGCCATCGTCGTATTCTTGATCATCCCATGCGCTGACCCACGTGATGCCGCCGTATTCCGGATCCCGGCCAACCAGCGTGTTGGGTAACACGCCGGTATGCGTGCCGTAGCGGTAGGTGGCCATTACGAAGTCTCCCCCGATTTTGGCATCCACCAGTACATTCAGACTGAGGTTTTTATAACGAAAGGTGTTATCCCAGCCGCCACGAAATTTCGCGTTGATGTCGCCAATATCCTGGATTGTATTGCTGCGCGCCGGGAATGCGGCGCGTGCATCCGTACGGTATTCCAGCACGTTCTTACCATTGTTCGGATGATCTATCGGGTTCCCCGATGCATCGGTGGCTTGAAATTTACGGGCCTGTATGGTACTCCGGAGGGTTCCGTATGATTTTCCGACGATGGCCCAACTGCTTATCTCCGCAATGTTTGCCCCTAAATTGAATTCCTTTCTGCCTTCGTATAATTCAACAATTAAATTGCGATTCCGTGAATAGTTGATAGCAGTAGACCACGAGAAGTTATCGCTGCGCAACGGTACAGCATCGATAGCTAGCTCAATACCTTTGTTTTGAATGTTTCCGGCGTTAATTAGAATGGCATCTACGCCCGATTCAAACGGTGTTGTAATATCTACAATTTGATTATATGTGTTGTCTTGGTACCAACTGAAGTCAACCCCCAGGCGGCTGTTGAGAAAGCGCGCTTCAAGTCCGATTTCTTTGGCAATTTTCCGTTCGGGTTTCAGGTTTTCTGCGCGGACTTTTCGGTCACCAAAAGTCGATATCGGCAGCGTCAGTCCATTACCGGTGCGGGTATAGTCACTGATTTCAAAACCTGGATTAATGACAAAAACATCCGCATCACTACCCAGTGCAGCTAGATTGGTGCGCAGTTTGCCATAAGATAACCATTCAGGCAGCTGGAAGGTTTCCGTAAATAGCCAGGATAAGCTTGCAGCGGGGTAACTGTAGAAATTATTGCCTGTACCATTCGAATAAGTCAATGCCGACGCCCAGTCGCCCCGCCATGTTCCCTGTAGAAAGAGTTGATTTTTGTATGCGAAGTCGGCGCTGGCATACAGCGAATTGAACCCCCTGCGAAACGTGACTCCACCTTCCGTTTTGGGCTGATTGACTGAATTTTCCAGAAAATAGTTGCCGGGATAACTCAACCCTCCATCCGTAAAACCTTTTGTAAATGAATTTTCGGCGCGTTGGATTTCACCGCCGATGTAACCGCTCAGCTCCAGATCGGGTGCGAGGGTGCGATCTACGGTCAACATTCCTTTCAGAAAATAGCTTTCTTTGACTTCATTGCTTAGCGAGTAAAGTCCGCCGGTAAAATCTTGTCCCTGACCAAGTTCTTTTTCTTCTGTTTTTGTATAGATGTTGTTGAAATTCCCTTCCAGGATTAATTTCGACCAGTCAGTTAGGGAAGCGGTTACCGCTAGGCGCCCCCGGATCATTTGCTCGCGTTGCAGGTATTGATTTTCAAAAAGATTGAACCAGAAGCGGCTTTCGGGTGCTTGATTGATCTCGTCGGGATTGCCCCGGTCTGGTGCGCCACCGAGGGTACTGGTGTAGTGTTCGCGTTGCATCCAATACCGTGTGTCATAATTGCGGGGCAACATCCAGGAGAATAGCTTTCCGTAGTTGTAGGAAGCATACGAATCGAGTCCACCCAATCGTGGCGGGTTGAGCCCGCGGAAACTGGTATAATCGGCACTGCCATCGAGGCTGATGCGATTGTTCAGCTTATGCGTTGCCCGTAAGCTGAATGCATGTTTTTCGAGGTTGTTATTATAAACGATGCCCTTACTTTCATTGCGATTGTAGGAGAACCGTAAGGTAGAACGATCCGATCCGCCACTCACAGCGACGTTAGTATTATATCCGACACCCTTGCGGAATGCATCGAGAAAATTAGTGGGTTGGGGTAGGTAGCGCGTAGGTGTGCCGTCATAATTCAACACTTCCTGCCCCTCCATCCGCGGTCCCCAATTTTCCAATTCGCGGTTTCGGCCTGCATCGATATAGGGCTTACCCGTTGCCGGATCTGTGGGAAATACCTTGGTATAGTACGCCTTATCGGGATCGTAATTAGGGTCGCGGAAGTCTGTGAAAAACGGACCGTTGGTGCCTCCCCCAAACACATTTTGGAAATCCGGTCCGGCATATGGGTCGAAAATATTGACCGTCTGGTTGAATTCCACACCCAATCCGGATCGTGCCTGCCCTTTCTTTGTCGTGATCAACACTACGCCGTTGATCGCCCGTGAGCCATATAATGCCGCAGCTGATGAACCTTTTAAAATAGACACACTTTCAAAGTCCTCCATATTGAGGTTTTTCAGGTCATTGCCGAAATCGCGGCCATTCCCACCAAAAACGTCATTGTCCATAATGACGCCGTCGATTACAAAAATAGGCTGGTTGTTGTTGCTTAGGGTAGAGTTTCCGCGGATTAAAATCTTGGAGTTGCCGAACAATCCTCCGGCTCCCTGGTCGATTTGCACACCAGCTACCCGACCCTGCAGGGCGTTGATGGGATTTACTTCGTTGGTGACGGACAGATCGCCACCTTTAATATCTGTTACGGAATAGCCCAGGCTTTTCTTTTCTTTCGTGATTCCCAATGCCGTAACAACGACCTCACCTAGCTGCGCTTGATCAGCCTGTAACCGGATGGTCAATAGCTTTTGCCCGTCTACAGGTATTTCCTGAGAAAGGTAGCCCAAAAAAGAAAACGCTAATACCGCATCGCCGGCTGCCGTGATGGCAAAACTTCCTGAAGCATCGGTGTTTGTGCCGGTATTGGTGCCTTTAACCAAGACTGACACGCCGGTCAGTGGGCTATTGTCGGCCGCATCGAATACCCGACCACTGATTTGGATGTTTTGGGCGAAAAGATCGATACCCAAACTTAATCCTAAGATCAGTAATAGGATTTTTTTGGTGAATGCCGGAGGCTTCTGTAGTAGGTACTTTTTCATTTATAACTAGTTATGGACTGACGACCAGTCGGCGGTTTTTAGTGATAAACTATTGATTAGCATATTGCTAATACAAACTTAATAAAATGAGAACTATATATGAAACAACTTTTTAAAATATGCCTATAAGATATTGTAAATATTTGATTTATAGTGATAAAAAAATATGTTTTTAAGGTTAGGGTTCGCCAGGTGTTACTTGCGTTATTTTACCCTTGTCATAGCGAAGTTGGCCAATGGCTACTCTCCCTTCATCCAATAGTTTGGCTGTTTCGTTAGTCAACTGCTGATCGCGCCTGATCTTCCCTTTAAAAAGCTGCTTTCCTTCAAAAAGTACCTTGATGGGTTTGTTTAAATTAATCAGCCCGTCATTTAAGTAAATGTAAAACGTGTCGTAGTCGTTGTGCTCGATTGTGATGGTCTGTTTGTTGACCAAAGCGACCAGTTTTTTTCCGGTGGCGGCCTGGTCCACTGGTACGCCCAGCCAATAGAACCGGTCGTGCAATCGGTCATCCTGTACCCAGATCACTTTATCCGGATTGGGTTTGCGATTGTAGCCTGCCATCCAGTCGATGGCAATGGTGTCTTTGCGTTGCATCCAGTGACCGTCTTCGGGGTAAATCTTAACCAGATGGAGGTAGCCCCCCGGATCGTTTTGTTGCAGGCTATCCAATTTCTTTTCCCATTCGGCGGCCAATCCGTTGCGGTTATAGGCGGCATCCTGTCCGCCCATGAATATGGCAAACGGCAGGTTACGTAAGTTGAGGATAGGGGCATCGCCAGGGTGCCCGGCCATCATCGAAGCCGCGGCCCAGCGATCGGCCATCCGTGGCGCGAGCTGAAAGGTGCCGTCACCCCCGGCAGAGTATCCCAACAGGTACACTTTGTTGGGGTTGACATCCTCCATGACAATGGCTGTTTTGATCAGCTCATCAAACAGGTTGTCGATGTGATTTTCGTGCCACAGCATCCATGTATTGGTGGGAGCACGTGGTGCTACGTATACGCCTTCTTTGGGTGCGTACAGCGACTGTTGGTTGCTCCATTGTTTATCGTTGACTTCGGGTCGCGTATTACCACCGCCATGCATGCTGATATAGAGGCTACGCCCATCGGCCGGCTTCTCGCCGAAGATTTTATATTCGAAGCGGAGAATGGCAGAGTCTTCGGGATAGATGATTTGTTTATGAGCCCATTGTTGTTCGGCTACTGGCCGATATACTGCCTTGGCTTGACGGAGTGCCTCCTGTGGGGTCTGGGCAGTTGCGCCGGTTATCAAACTCAGGCACGCTGCGGCATAAATAGTTAACGGGTAGTGATTCATGACCGTTGTTAGTTCTTGCTGATTTGCCAATTGTTGTCATAAAAGCCAGCACCTAAAATGCCTTCAGGACCTTTGGTGAGCATATCGATGCTGAAAAATAAATAATCCGGAAATCCACTAGCGCCGGCAAAATATTGGTTGGCTGTGGCAGCCTGCATACCTTTTAAACCGGTTCCGGTGATGACGCCGACGGTACGCGTATTACTTCCCGGTATTTTCCAGGTAAAATAGCCCCCCAGGTCGGTTCCGGAGACGTGCTGTTTACCAATTATCAAGTTGCCGGAACTCACTTGAATGGGGCAATCGGCTAGCAATGTGTTCCAAACGCTATTGGTATTAGCATTGCCGATAAGAATAATGTTCCGGTCGGCATAGTCTTCCGGTTTAAACGCGTGATCCGGTATGATATCAAAAGCGCCGTTGCCCCGGTAATACCAGGATTCGGCATCGTAACGTACCTTTTCCAGCGCCCATTGGTTCTCCAGGGCGTTTCCTTTGGTGCCGTAGACGTAAACCATGCGGTGGTTGAAGGCCTCCTTGAACGTCCCGTTACGGTGCGGCCCCTTTTCGTCAAGACCGGGCTGATCGATGCGTTGCCAGCTATTGTCCGATTTTTTCAGGAATAGGGATGTTTCGCCCGACGACCGAACAATCTCGACCGGGGGGAGGCTGTCCAGCCGGATGGTGAGCGACTGGCCTGCAGCAAATGCGCTGACGTCAAGCTGGAGCAAATCGGCGTTTTCCGTGGTTCCTGTTATCTCGCCCGTCTGCAGGTTGCGATCCAAAATAATCCGTGCGTATTCGAGTGGGGTCTGCTGTTGGTAGATTGTTGCCCAGTAGTATGAAGCGGAAATACCGGGGTTGGACGTAATGAAGTCGATGTGATGCACCGCCGTATCGACCTTACGTTTGTGCCAGCTGAAGTAGTCAAATAGGGGTTTCCAGTCGACGCTTTCGTTGCTGTACCAATGCGAGCCGCCGGGATATTCGTAGTAGCTGAAGTTAGGGTGAAACCTGCCAAGCGTGTCGCGCATTTGGCGCGCATAGGAGACCGGTACGGTGCGATCGGCATCCCCATGCAACACATACACACCAAGCGGTCTGTAGTTGGTCGCATAAGCAGGGACATTGCTTTGGTTACTGGAACGGAGCAATAGGTTTTCCAGGGTGTTGTGCCCTTGTTCGGGTATTAGCCCGTCGGCAGAGCCGTAGCCCATCAGGGTTGGATAACCAGCACAAGGGGCAATGGCAGCCCATTTGTCCGGGTAGGTTGCTCCCAAAAACCAGGTGCCGTGACCACCCATGGAGTGTCCGGTCAGGTAAATGCGCTGGGTATCCGGTTTGAGGGCTTCTTTGGCCAGCGCCAGCACTTCGAGCGCATCGAGACGCCCCCAATCCTCCCAATTGAATCCACGAGGTCGGCGGTTGGTGGGTGCCACCAATGTACCCCAATCTTTGGATTGGTAGGCTTGCGCCTGACCGATCGCCTCCACGCCCGCGCCATGAACCGAAAGGAACAGCGCATCGCCGGGTTTTTCGCCCCCTGTTGCAGGGTTTACCGCATAATATTGAATGGTGCCATCGATTTCGCTGACGAAAGTAACCCGGTAAGGTACGGTCGGTTCCACACTGCGTAAGGACAATTCCCGTTGGTCAAGGGCCTTTCCTTTTTGGCTGAGTGTGATCTGGCTTTGTACATCGCCGGTTTCCGTCACCATAGATGCGTTGATCGGCACGGCGATCTTGCGTGTGCTGTAAGGGGGGATAGCCGGTACGTCTGCTCCGGCCTTCTGCCCTTGTGTAGTGCTGCCGATGGTCAAACCAACCAAGTTTTTTGATGAAGCGTTGATGATCACCACGCCCGCTAGCAAACTGCTTTTATCTTTTCCCTGTACAATGTCGGGCAGGGTAAGATCGTCGGTATCCAGGTAGGTCGGTTTGGCAGGGAAATCGAGCGTTGCGGCAACAAACAAACCGCGCACATAAAACTCGTTCAATCCCTTTTTCAACTGCAGGGGTATGTGCATCCATCCCATGCGGTAGGGATCGCCCGCGTGTAGTTCGCCGTTGATCAGAACCGCACTGTTTCCACGGATGTTGAGTACCGCGGATTGTGCTTTGGCCGACTGATAGGTGAGATACAGGTAAGCCGGGCCCCATCTTCGCCGTTGCGGGGCAGGTTGTCGCGCAGAAGTTGTCTGGCGGTCTATCCGTCCGGGGCCTGCGGGGTTATTGGGACTATTGAGATTTCCTCCTACGCCGGCTTGGGGTCGGAAGAACCCCGATGTGTCGGCGGCCACTGGTGTCCATACTAAAGGTTCCTCGGTGTCGGATTCACCGATAGATTGTCCCGGTTTAGGTGTGCTGATGTCACCCTGGTAATAATGCCATAGCAGTACGTCGGTATAAACTGCCTCGCGGCCATAGTTGGCCGGTGCCTGTACGGAGAGGCCCTCCGTAAACCGGTGGGTCGTCTGCGCGTATAGTGCAGCGAAAGCTAGGGATACTGTGATAACTGAGCAACCGATTCGCAATAAAAGGGGACGAATTGACATGATTGGATGTTTGATGTGTTCAATGACTTAATTTGATGACCGCGGCATAGTGCAAATCCGCATGGGTACGAACACTATCGGGAACGGTGATTTCCAATGTATTCTCCTTAATTTTAAATTTTACCTTACCCAATCCGAGAATTTCTACCCGTTTGACCGGGGTGCCGTTCGGCAGAGCCAGTTGGATGGTGGATGGGAGTTGGATTGCATCACTGTCGCTTCCGGATAGTAAAAAGGCGTAGCTGGTTTGGCCATTTTTGTGTTGGGTATAATAGATGTTGTCTTGGGCATAAGGCTCTATTGTCCGCGTACTGTAAATTCCCTCGCCGTTGATGGCCATCCATTCGCCCACGGCTTTCAGCCGGTCATACGCATCCGGATCCCAATCGCCTTCGGGGCTCGGACCAATATTCAATAGGTAGTTTCCGCCTCTGGAGACGATCTTGACGAGGGTATGTATAATTTGGCGGGCGGGCTTATAGGTATCATTGGGTACATAGCTCCACGAGTTGCCCATAGTGAGGCAACTTTCCCAGGGGATGTCGAGTGGTTCGGAGGGTACTTGCTGCTCGGGTGTCACGTAGTTTTCAAATTCGCCGGGCACGGTGCGATCTACCACGAGCAAGCCCGGCTGATGGCCACGCGCCATCTTTGCGATGCGCGCCATGTCGATATCTTGTTCGACTTTGATGGTGCGCTGCCATTCCACGGTCGTATCGATGGTCGCAAAGGGGCGCACCCAACCACCGTCTAGCCAAAGGATATCCATTTTGCCGTAACTGGTCATCAGCTCTTCGATCTGATTGTAAGTAAAATTCTTAAAGTTTTCCCAACGTTCCGGATAGTTAACCGGATCATAGTTGACATTGCGGTCTTTGGGCGGAAAATAAGGCCACCAGTAGTCGTCAGCGTGCCAGTCGGGTTTCGAAAAGTAAGCACCGATCTTAAAGCCATCGGTGCGAAAAGCACTGAAAACCTCTTTGGCCACATTGGCTTTTGGATGCTTAGAAAAAGGCGTTTTCGGGTCGGTGATTTTATAGTCGCTGTACTTGGTGTCAAACATCGCAAAGCCATCGTGGTGTTTGGTGGTGAAAACCACGTATTTCATACCCGCCTGTTTGGCTGCTTCGGCCCATTTTTCAGGATTGAATAGGACGGGATTGAACGTTGTCTGCAGGTTTTCATAGGCCTTGACGTAATCAAAGTAGTTTTCGGCATGAGGCCCACGCCTCACGGTCCATCCTTCGTCTTCCGGGCAAAGACTCCAGCTTTCCACGATGCCCCATTGGCTGTACGTGCCCCAATGCATGAAGAGTCCGAATTTAAGGTCCTGCCACTCGGCGAGATTTTGCTGCACCAAGGGGTCGGAAGGGGGGACGTAACCTGCCGAGACGTTGTGGTGCTGGGCTGTCGACAACAGAGGAAGACAGCAGAGCATTAGAAAGCCTATGGCGGAGGAGCAATAGCATTTGGTTATTCGCATGATTAATGAGGATTATCGGTAGTTAAAAATTCATCGTTCTCTCGGTAGGGAATATATAACAACAAGAGTGTCATCATTTCCTGATCAGACTTCATATTGGAATAGGAAAATATGGGCTGTGGTGGGCTGAACGGATTAAAAGGATTTTCTGCCGTATTATCGTAGGCGCATTCCATATGGATGGTGGACCCTTTTGGGATTTTCATAAACGTTTTATAGCGATACATCTCCTGCCATCGGTAGTCCCAGTTGGGGATGTTTACTAAAGGAACGGTATCCTGTGCCGCTGTTGTAAAATAGGCTTTGAACGATTTGCCGATATAGTGCATGTGCGGCCAGATATAAAGCAAAGACAAATCCTCTTTTGGGTTGGTGAATTTAAGTGAATACTCGGTGACCTTGTCGGCAGGGATCATGAAGAAAAGCGGGCGGATATCATTTTCACCCAATCCACCAGATCCGAAGCTAACGACGGTTACCTCGCGTTCAATCGGTCTATCTGTAAAGAAAAGATTGATGCCGTTGATGGAAATTTCATCTACCGGTGTTGGTGAAAAGTGGACAGTCATAAGAATCACGCCGCGTTTGGGCAATACCCATCCTACATTCGCCGGATACGTTTCGAATGAAGCGCCAGGTATCCATCCCCCGTAATAGGCCAAATCCTTCTTGAAAATTCCGTAAGGGTCGTTGTATAATTTTCCGCCATCGGTATAATTGGCGAAAGACGGTGCTTGATGAATATCGATGGTAGTGTCAGCAATTACCTGTACGGCATAATTGACATGATGAATAAGGCGTTTGTTGTTGCTGTAAAATTCAATCGCTTCAACATTGAATGGTTTGTCTAATTCGAAGGGTATTTTAAATTCGACGAAACGTTCGGTGTTGTTTCCTTTGACGATAAACGTATCGAGGGCAGTGAATGTAAGGTCTGGTGAACGGCCATAGCCGGTTACATTGTACACGTCTTGTGATTGGATGTTTTTTGTTTTTTTTCCTTCTCTCGCCCCTTTATCAATCCATTTAACAATCGTTTCGATTTCTTCGGAAGTTAGTGATCTATCATTGGCAAAGTGCACATAGCCGTTGTCGGCTTGCCACGGAGGCATGTACCGTGTTTCGACTACTTTTTTGATGAAATTGGTGCGTTTGGCCACGTCTTCGAAAGAGGTCAACGTAAACGGAGCAGCTTCGCCGGGCCGATGACAGGGTGAGCACTTGGAGGTGATGATCGGTTCCACATCCTGATAATAGGTCTGTGCTTGGATGTGGTTCGCAAGTAGTAGGAAGCAAAATAACCAAACAAAAAGCATGTCAATACATATTAAGTACACAACCGATTGGCTCGGTACGGGCTACGGTAACGATTTGATGCGATAGACTTTGATCGATCGCATCGGCAAGATACCGCTCAGTGATCAGGGTGCGTTTTTTTCCAACATCGGATGCCCAATTATCTATTGCTCCAAAGTATAGGAGTCTACTGTGTTTAACGAATACGGCGGTCGGTGTAATGGTTACATCCAATGCCTTCGTAGCCGAGAAATCGGGGTCCGAAAAAATGGGTATTTGCAATTGGTATTTGGACGCAAAAGCTAAAATTTCTTCGCGGGAATAGGAATTTCCGGGGAAAATGCCGATAAACCGGATTTGACTTTGGTATTTCGCAGATAGTTCATTGAGGGTTTTGGTATATAGCTGACATAGTGGGCACTCCGGCGATAGGAACACAAAAGCCGTCGCCGAATCAGCGCCGGTTGAAACGACCCAAGAACTGCCCGTTCGAATGTCGGTAAGCGTGAGCCCGGCGATTGGTACGGGTTGCGATCTTGCAGTTCCTGACATGGTCATCCATAATAGCAAGCAAGCTAGGGCCGGAAAAATAAACGGGGGATAATTTTTTAAAATCACCATTTGAATGTTTCCTCCGTCATTTTATGCATAAAGATAAAAAATTTAATCTGCCCGCGTCACGCGGGCAGATTAAATTGGTATTAGCAGCCAACTATCATTACTCCGATTGATCCCACCAGACTCGCCCAAGGATGCTGGTTGGTTCACCAAAATCTGGATCCTGTCGCATTTCTTCCACCGCGTCGAACCGGTTTTGATAATTATAGTCACCGGCCAACGGATAATTAATGACAAATCGCCGGGGCATCTGAATTGGCTGGTTGTCAACAAACCAAGGCTCAAAGGCAATAGCCGTATTGGCATTAGGCATCCCCGTTCTTTTGACGATGGCCCAAGCTTCGTTATAATTTCTGAAAAAATTTAGGTACGCCTGCATGATAATTTGTTCTAAGCCTCTTGCTGGATCAAACTCGATAGCTGGCTGACTTTTGAAATTAGCAATTTCTTCATCGGTTAACGGTGAGTAGTCATATACCATGGCTCGGTCGGCTGCGTCATCGTAAAACCGTAGCGATGCTTCTATGCCTTTGTAATACCATTCTTCGGCGTTTTCGCCAGTCATTCCGCGTTGTGCAAACTCAGCCCGCATGAAGCATACGTCTGCATAGGTGATTACAGGCATGGTGCCCATTCCGGTACCTCCATTATTTTCCGGCTGGAAGAGGCGATCTTGAATACGAGATACCGTATCCAGCGTGATTTCTTCTTCACCGTTTTCTATTTGTAATGGGCTGAAAAAGCGAATTTTGGCAGGATCTTCGGGAGAAGCAGGGCTGGAGTACTGGCCGTAATATCTTCTGGTATCAAATGTCGCATTTGCCGGTATGACGCCTTGTTGTTTGGCGATTTCGAAATTTTCTTCACTCCACATGTTTTTAACGAAGAAAAATCGGAGGCGCGGGTCTTGATTATTCCACATGTAGTCAACTACGTCATGATCACCTACGAAGGCCCTGCCGTTTCCGGTAATGTTCCAGTTGCCACCTCCGGTAAATCCCGCGCCGGGATAAAATACCCATGCTTCTTCCGCGCTGTTGATTACACCCCCGTCATCAGCGAGCACCTCCTGCACGATGCTCGCCATGCGTTGCGGATCCCGTTTAGACAGGCGCAATGCAATTGCCAGTCGGAGTGAATTTGCTGCTTTCACCCATTTGCCGATATCGCCTTGGAAATAGAGGTCGCTGTTTTCATAGCTGAATTGCTCAACCGGTTGGGTTGTTTTAAGGATGTTGACAGCTTCTTTTAATTCTTGATCAAAAATAGTATACAATTCGCTTTGGGCTTCATATGTCGGTGTAAGCGTACCCCCATAACGCGCTCCGAATGCTTCTGTGTATGCTAAGCTGCCGTTTACATCGGAAACATACCACGCGTAATACACTTTAAGAATGGTAGGAATGGTACGCATGTAAATGTAACGCGCTTTTTCTTCTTCAGGCATTTTATCGACAAGTTGTTGGATATCTACCAACAATGGCCCGACACCACCGTAGAACCGTCCATACCGGTTATTGGTATTTGCCGCTGATTCAGAAACCGTGATGCCATTGCCTGTTCGCTGGAGAAACGCTCTGGACCATCTTGGAATGAAGTTGTAATTATCATAGAACGCTTCGAAGTCGTTATCATGCGCATAGGTTACCGCCCGCGCAAACAGTGGTTGTAGCGTGATATCGACCACGGCATCCGGATCGGTATTATATTCTGCAAAATCTTTCTTGCTACACGCTGCACTAAAAAGTAAAGTGAAAAAGAGCAGATAAGTGGTATATTTTAAAGATCGTTTCATGGTTGTTAAACTTTAACGGTTAAAAATTCGTGTTTACCGTGATTGCAAAATTTCGGATGAGCGGCGTACCGCCACCGAGGAATGCCGCGGTAGCGCCGGTTGTACGAAGGTCCTCCGGATTAATATTATTGGGCAGGTTGTTATATAGGTAACCTAAATTCCTTCCGGTTAATGTCAGCCGCAGATTGTTTAGTTTTATTCTGGCTGCCGTTTCCCGTGGCAGGTCATAACTCACCGAAACATCTCGCACCATTACCCAAGATGACTCGAATGCAGCCCGCTCACGGATTCCATTTGCCCAGTTAAATGAATTGTTATAAAATGCCCAGGTGGGCATCGGGTTTTTCAATCCCATATCGATCGTTTCTTGATAAGTTAATCCACTAACGTCTTGTCCATTGATTAGTGTTCCCTGCGCAAAAACTCCATCAGGAATAAGACCCCACGCCTCATCTCCATTAGCATCGGTATAACTTACGCCCCCTTCTTCACCCTTTCTACCCCACAACGTGCTTGCTATTTGGCCGGTTTGAGAGCCATAGTGATGGGTTGGAGACCAAACATATCCGCCAAATTTGGCATCAAGCATAACGCTTAATGAGAAGTTTTTGTAATTAAAGGTGTTAACTAGGCTCCCCAGGAATTTAGGCATGGTTGATCCGATTTTAACTTCACGTTCTAAGCCCTGAGCATAGTTTTGAGATCGGAGGTAATAGGCGCCTGTTGCGGTGGGTGACATAACAAACTTGCCATTGCTCGGGTGGTCAATGGGATTTCCTTCTGCGTCACGTGCTTGAAACCTTGCATGCCCGTAGGGCGCTACCATGATGCCATACTCGCCTCCGATCTCTGCTATGGCACGAATACCATCGTCCCCTTCCAAACCAGCTACCGTGACCCCTGGCGCCAAATCAATAATCTTGCTTCGATTACGCGTATAGTTTAACGCGACATTCCAGGAAAAGTAATTCTTCTCTATCGGAGTAGCATAGATGCGGGCTTCGATACCTTGATTTCGGATATGCCCGCTGTTGATCAAAGCGTTGCTGACACCGGATTCTTGTGCGACTGGTAAATTGATAATCTGGTCCTTTGTATTCTTTTGATAGAATGTGAAATCCAGACCCAGGCGGTTACGCAGTAATTTCATTTCGGTGCCCGCTTCCCAGGTTGAGCTTCTTTCAGGAACCAGATTCCTGTTTCCCAGGTTGTTTGAATCAAATCCGTAACGTGTGATTTCTCCGTGTTCAGCACTGATATAATTGCCTTGAGGTAGGTAATAGCCAGTCATTGCGCGATAGGGATCGGTTCCTTTTCCTACTTGATTATATGAAAAACGTAGTTTTGCGAAATCGAACACGTTTGAAGGTAGGCGAAGGGCTTCATGGAAAGTCCAGGCAAGGTCCATGCCCGGATAGAAATACTGATAGGTTCCGCTTTCATCTGGATATAATAAGGTTGAATCCCAATCATTACGGCCGTAAAGGTTGAGCGTGAGCCAATTCTTATAGGTTAATGCGCCCTGAAAGAAAAGAGAGAAGCTTTGAGCAATCGCAGGCTTTCTTTCCGAGAAGCCAATGGCATTCGTTGAGTTTGATAGCCTAAAGATATCGGGGATACGCATGCCATTTGTCCAGGCATTAAGTCCCTTTGCTTCTGAGCGATTTAATTCCGCACCGCCTTGAATCAATACCTCGTAATCCCCATATTTTTTGGTTAGGTTTAGATTGCTTCTATATCGGCTTTGCAATACGCGGAATTGATTTGTACTATAGCTTCCTCCATTAAATCCATCGTTCTGCCCCCGGGTTTTTTGCTCATTTCCCACCGACAGCAAATTAACGCTGAAGTTATTTTCGAGCTGAATCCAATCTGTAAAGTTGATTCGCGCATTGATATTGCCCCTAAAATTCTCCTCTTTTTGCCTTTGTTGCTGCTCATATAGGGTAAAGAAGACCCCCTGTGAAGCTGTTGGATCGAGATCACTTGTCCCCCCGTTTACCGGATCAAGGTACTGATCCTTCCAATACAATAGGTCATATTCGCGGGGCATGCCCCAAGTCAGCCCATACATCAGGTTGTTGCCACCGCCCGAGCGATTTGGATTAAAACTGTTGCTGCCCACATAAGTTGCACCCGCGTCAAGAATTACTGCATTACGGATCCGGTGCGTTGCGCGCAGCGCAATACTATTTCTGTCAAATCGATTTTTAGGGACGACACCTTTGGAATAGGAATTCGAATACGAAATCCGGAAGGTAGTTTGCTCGTTTCCGCCTGAAAGCGCAAGGTTGGAATTAACGTAACGGCCGGTTTCGTAAAGATCCAGGATGTCATTGTTTGGTTGGAATAGCATTTCATGACCTGCAGGGTCCTTTATCCTTCGGCTGTCGAAAGCAGGCCCAAAACTCCAGCCAAAAAGATTGCTGGGCAGTATTTCAATGCCATCATTATCAGCTTGATAAGTTTGGTTTGGAAGTTGGCCCGTTCCGTATTTGTCTTGAAAGTCAACCGTCGCATAGGGATCGTCGAATCCTTGGGTATGCGTAAACGATACGCCAATTCCCCTTTGCGAATATCCTTTCTTGGTGGTGATTAGTATGACGCCGTTACTCGCGCGGCTCCCGTATAACGCAGTTACTGAACCGCCGTTAAGCACCGATATGGACTCAATATCATCCAAATTGAAATTTTTCAGAATATTACCAAAATCTTGTTCGCTGCCTCTGTTTGGAAGAACGACATCGTCATCCATTATGATTCCATCTACTACAATGAGGGGCGTGTTTCCATACGGATCCAATGAACCAGCCCCCCTGATGAGAAATCGGGGAGTAGCCTGAGGCCCGCCGGTACCGACGTTAACCTGCATTCCCGGAACCATACCTTGCAAAGCTGCGATTGGGTTAATGGCATTTGTCTTGGCAATGTCTTCGCCTGAAATTTGTGTCATCGAATATCCAAGCTGCCGTCGTTCCCTAGACTCGCCAAGCCCGGTGACAACTACCTCTTCGAGACTCCCTGTAGTTAATTCCAAAATGACGTCGATGTTTCGTTGAGAAACGATCTCGATCTCTTTTGAAGTATAACCAATCATGCTAAACAGGATAATTTCGCCAGTCGCAGCGCTTATCGTGAATTCACCTTCTCCGTTGGTCGCTGTTCCGCGGTTAGTGCCTTTTACCGTGACACTGACGCCAGGGAGTGGTTGGGTGCCGTCTGTGACGGTACCTGTTATGGCTCCCTGAGCAAAAGATGCGATGGCAATGCACCATGCAATCAATGTTGTGATGCATTGTTTTTGTAAACGTTTAATTTCCATACTTTTTGTTTTTAATGAGATTATCGGGTGTTTAATGTTGCACTTGTCATTACATCAGTTGGGCAGTTCGCAGTGTCATGTTTGCCGCTTCATAAACTACTTTTTACGTTAAATCACCTACCACTCAAATTTAATGGGAGGGTTTCAAATTGGTTAACGATCAAGGCTAAGCGCCTTGAATAATATTTATTAGTACAAACTTAATAAAAATACGTGTTTTTTGTAATAACTTTTTAAAAAAAATTATTAAGATAATGTAATTGTCTGATTTACAGTATTAAATTATATATTTGTATCGGATGTATCGCTCATAACAGTCCTTGATCCCACTTGAGGCAGGATAAGGGGTTCTTTCTTTTATTCTTGAAAGATAGCAAGCCTATTGTGTGCGGCGAGTTGATCTATCTCACGCTGGGGGCTAGTTTCGCGTAAAGTAATGCTTAAAGGCAAGGGTGTCAAAAACGCTTCCATCGGGCGCAGCCAGTACTACAGCCGCTTCTACCAACCATCGGTTTTTATCGACCAGTTTCCCTTTTAGTTTGCCGCCAACCGGTTTTAGCGGGATGGTATTGCAAAATGGACACATCGTTATGTGTACCGCCTTTTCACTGGCAATCGTATTTTCATCAAAATCGAAAAAAGACTGACCTTCGTGAACTTCAAAGAATAAGCCGGTGTAGGGCGCTCCTGTGGAACGATCTGATGACCAGTAATTTTTGTACTGGAATACCATGGCGTTGCCATGTTCGACCCGCGCTCCTTCTAAGCGTACCGATTCCCTGAATTGGGTCTCGCAGGTAGGACATTCGGTGAGGTTATCGGGGGTCAGGTTTGTTAATTTCTCTTTTTTGCAAGATACGATGAGCACTGTGCTAATGAATAAGATCAATATCGGTGCGCATAAATTCTTTTTCAATTTCATAATCAGTTGGTTGTTTTTTTGTTAGACGATAAGATGCTGGAACATGCTACAGTAACATAGAAACACTGTGATGATTAACTGGTTAACCTAAGCAAAGACGGCGGCAATTTTGCCGCCATCTTTGCTTGTTTTAAAAGGTATGGATCCTGCGATTAGTTGTTAATCGCAGACCGTTAATTACGGCATAAACCAAGGTTTTTTCGCTTGGTCGTCAGTTCCTCCCGTTGCGGCTACCCAATTGTCATGATTGGACGTGTTTTCAGCCGTTGGATAGGTCAGGCGGTTTAAATCGGCCGTTTCATCAGTACCAGCCAATGGTACATTCGGTGTGGCATTGCCGGTTCTGCGTTTCAACGTCCACGCATCGAATGGCTGATGGAACAGTGCGATCCATTCTTGCTTGTAGATTTGAGCTAACGCATCAGCTGGGTTGGCACTATAGGCAACGGCCGGGTTTGAAAGCATGGCTTCCAAGTCGGAAGCGGAAGGTTCTGCGGCTGGTTTGCCGACCGCCCAAATTCCGGAGCCATTGGCCAGTTTATGCCAGAATTTGACCGAAGACGTAATGCCGTCCTCGTAAAACTGTTGCGCTGTTGCTGCATTTGCGGTTACGCCTCCGATACCTCTATTATACACTTCTGCTTTCAGAAAACTGACTTCAGATCCTGTAATGAGCAGATCAGGGAATGTCCTGTCGTTGACATAATAGACATTCAGCGGCGAATACAGGTATTGTCCTGTAGGCTCCCACGTGGTTAACCTAGCTTCCGCATAAGGGTCATTTCCCCCCGTACCGTTGTCGGTCTCTGCCGCTGTACCGTTTGGAGGGTTTTGAGGGAATGGTTTCCATTGGCCATCGCTGTTTGGCTCAAAGAAGATTTTTGCACGTAAATCAAAAATTCCAGATCCATCCACCGCATTGTTGCTGGACATAGCACCCCACATGGTGGAACCGAGGCGCACATAGGCATTTCCCCGGAAAGAGGGACCTCTGTTTAACTCCATGCCGAGTAGCGTTGGATCAATTCCCATGTATTCATCGGGTTCGAGCATGGGCTGGTTGATTACTTCTGAAATAACGGCATTGGCGGCCGTCGGATTTTTTTCATACATGACCAACGCATACCTCAATCGCAACGAGTTCGCTAGTTTGGTCCATTGCGAAAGATCGCCGTGTAGCAGGGTTTCGTAAGCACCTAGCGAAACTTGATCAGCGGCATCGCTAAAATTATCAACTGCCCATTTCAAATCGGCCAAAGCCGCAGAAAAAATGGCTTCTTGGCCATCATACAACGGTGTGTAGTACTCGGCTCCCAAATAAGCCTTGCCGGCCTCGGAGTAGGGTATATCCCCAAACCACGTCGTGGCCCGTAGTGTTTTAAAAGCCATCAACGTGGTGAGCATTGCCCGGACGTTGGTATACGATTGGGCGTCGGGCGTTTCATCGATCAAGTCAAGGGCCTTTCTGAAATCGGTAAGGGCGAAATAGTAATTTTCCCAAATACCTCCAACCGTGTTGTCGAGCCGGTAACCCGAAGAGGCATAGTTGGCTGCCAACTGGGTGTTTTGATAAAGGAACGATGAGAATAATCCCCGGCCGCCTTCCTGCATGGAAGAAGCAATGCCATTATACAATTCCGGTATCTTGGCGGCATATACCCGGTTGTCCCAAGGTTCGTTGATATCCCCGAAATCCCGTTCGCAGGAAGACATCGCTAATGAACAGGCCAACGCTATCGGGAGCCCTATTCTTTTGATATATATTGATTTCATGTTTAATCTAATTAATAAGTTAGAATTGCGCTTTCAAACCAAAACCAAGTGAACGGATGCTAGGCATGCCGGACCATTGTAAGCCTTGTCCATTCCCTGTCCCATTGATGGCTTCGGGATTCAAGTGGTCGGGTAGGCTTGAGTAAAAGTAAAATAGGTTTCGGCCGATGAAGGAAACTTGCAGACCCTGGAAGACGCCCGAACGTTGTATCAATTTTTGAGGGAGGTTATAAGACAGCGCAATTTCCCGCATTTTTACCCAGGTGTTTTCGAATACCGACAGGCTCCTGGGCCGGTTTATATGCGTCCAGCCAGTGTAGGAACCAGCATACTCATAAATCGGATGGACAACGCGGTCATTCATTTTATCATCATCGTCATTATATCCTTCCATAATGACACCAACATTTGCGGTTGTCCCGTCGGGGAAGGTATAGGGTAGTCCGCCACCGTTCCTTTCCACTAGCGTGGCGGGGGAGATGCCACTACCCATGGCGGTAGAGTGATCGAACGAATAGATATCGCCACCGATTTTGAAATCGACCATTCCGTATAAGCTGAAATTCTTATAGCGCAACGTGTTGCCCAAACCACCTGTTAGCTTAGGAGCGGCATTGCCGATGGCTACGGGATCGTTAGTAATCTCATATCGGGTACCCCGTACAACTCCGTCTGCATCGACGACATTCCGAATGATTTTGTTGCCGTCTGCATCGCGTACGAAGTCAGTTCCAAAAATGGTTCCGTAAGAATCTCCAGGCGTGACCCGCATAAATACACCGAGATTTCCGAATACGTCCGCTATCCGTAATTCCCGTATCCCCGGTGCCAAGGCAACTACTTTGTTCTCGTTTCTTGCACCATTCAACGAAAGGCTCCAACTAAAGTTGGGGCTTTGTACCACCGCAGCATTGACGATAAACTCGATACCTTTGTTTGTCAACTCACCGGAATTGAAGGTGATTCCTTTGGCACCGGATGAAGGTGCAATGTCAGCAGATAGAATTTGATTTTGTGAACGGATACTGTAATACGTGAAGTCAAGGTTGATCCGATCATTGAGAAACCCTAAACTGGCACCGACTTCAATGGATTGTGATGTCTGGAATCCCAGTTCCTCCGGACTTAGTGTCTCAGGGATGGAATTGGTCGGTACGCCGCCAAAAGAACTGACATCATAAGTAAAACCCAACTTGTAGGGATCCGTTGCATTGGCACTTTCACCATAGGCTAAACGGAGTTTGCCGTAAGAGAATGCCTTGCTGCTCATATTAAACGCATCGGTAAATACAAAACTAAGACTAGCTGCCGGATAAAATGTCGAATTCTTACGCTTGGTCAATGTTGAATTGATGTCATTCCTGCCCGTTAGATCCAGAAATAGGTAGTCGTTGTAGCTCAAATTCAGAATTCCCAAGAGTGATTGTGATTCTACATGATACCTTCTTTCAGTCACGGAATAAAGATCAGGGTTCGTACGGTCTGTTGCCAGTATATTTCCTAACGAATATACACCTGGTACGATAAATGTACCGTCATTTACGCCGATCATCCCGCTTGAATTATTGGAATACAAATTGAACATCCCGGAAGCGCTCGCATTGAATCCATCGGTAAACAGGTTTTCTTTGTGAGCTGTTACCATGATGTCGGTATTGAGCAATTTATCCTTGTCGAGTTGCTTTTCATACCGGCCATCGGATACTTTGTCGGGATTGGGAACATTGTTGACAACCTCAAATTTAGAAGATATCAAATTGGCAGAAGTTCTTACGAATGCATTCAGCCAAGGCGTGATTTCGGCATTGAGTTTAACAGTTGAAATCAATTCATCCCGATTCAGTGTGCTGTTTTTTTCATAAAAATGCCAGTATAGATCGCGGCTGTATTCCTGCTGGGGATAAGCGGATCCGAAATCGAACTTCGATCCATCGGGGTTTTTGTAATACTGGTACTCGAGTGGTCGATACTCCCTAGACATTCCGTAGACGGAAAACTTTCCCCAGGAGTTATTCGTGCCTATTTCAGGGGTGTTTAGCCGGTTACTTTGATTATAAGCCACATTGATTTCGGCACTGAGGGCTTTGGATATTTTTAAATTTGATCCTAGTGCGATATTGGAGTTGTTATTATTGGTATTGGGGACCACGGCGGTGCCGTCTGTTCGGGAAGCAGACAGCCGTACCGTTCCATAGTCGCCACCTGCCGAAAAGGATACATTATGGGTGGTTTCGTTGCCCTGCCTATAATATGCCATCCGGTTGTCGGGTTGCGGTGAATATGGCCTCAATTCGCCATCCCACCAACGAACCATCTGTCCATCGAGTCTTGGGCCCCAAGAGGCACTCGCGCCAAACCAACTAAAGATATCCCAGGTGTTGAAACCTCCCGGTATCGTGCCGTGATAGCCACCGATGCCGGTGCCGCCATTACCATAGCTAGAACCGCCATATAGCGTAGGGAGGTAGAATTCTCCCGAAGCAGTTTTAGGCAATTCGGGATTTGCCGTCCACAAACCTGCAGCAAAACCACCACCATACTCATTTTGTATGTCCTGGAAACGGAACACATTCGTGAAATTACTCGTTACATTATAGCTCAATCCCAGCCCTTCCTGTTTCATGCCCTTTTTGCTGGTAATCAGGATGACGCCGTTCGCTCCGCGAGCACCATATAAAGCCGCAGCATTGGGACCCTTCAATACAGATACACTTTCAATGTTGTCCATGTTTAGGTAGCTCAGGTAATTTCCCCAATCCCGGATTCCATCCGTAACCTCGATGTTGGATTGCGCAACGGGCCGATTGTCGATAATGGCTCCGTCAACCACGATCAAGGGTTGGTTATTTCCGGTAACGGAATTGTTGCCCCTGATGACAATTCGGGAAGAAGCGTTGCTCAGCCCATTGCTAGTGGAAATATTGAGGCCGGCTATTTTGCCCGGAAGCCCTTGTGCGAGATCGACAGGGGCTGCAATCGTGATATCATCGGCTTTTATTTGTTGTACGGCATAGCCAATCGATTTTTTGTCTCTTTTAACACCGAGGGCGGTAACGACTACCTCGCCGATTTCGCCGCTGGCTACTTCCAGTGTGACGCTGATGATACTGGATGTGCCTACCGGGATAGATTGCGTGACATACCCCAATGCGCTAAATTGGAGGGTTTCTCCGGTAGAAGCTTCGATTGAATAATGTCCGTCGGCATCGGTCTGTGTACCGCGACTGGTGGCCTGTACCTGCACCGTTACTCCTGCGACAGGTCCGTTGGCATCCATTACGGTTCCGGTGATGGATGTCTGTGCATGAACACCCAGTGCTGCACCGAGCAGTGCAAGGGCCATGACACAGCATTTCATGTACAAATTTCTCATGTTGTAAATTGGTTAAAGTCCATAATTTGATTGATTGAATTGAAAGAAACTGTCGTTGACAGCGGTCGGATAATTAAAATGAATGTGTGTGTTTAAATGAATGTGCTGATTGGTTTTTAATTAGAAATGTGGTTAATTATCTAGTTTAGAAAAGGTTGTTCTTCCAATTGACTGTTTTCAATCACTAAGCTCGCGGCACCCAATAACTCGGCTTGATAACCCAATCCCGAGACCACTACCGATGTGTTCTCAACGAGCTTCGGGATGCAGAATTCATTAATGGCACGTTGTACCGGGGGGAGGAGTAGTTTTCCCGTCGCGGCGCCCCTGCCGCTTAGTATCACGCGTTCAGGATTCATGATATGGATGAGGGTAGCGATGCCTTTGCCCATCATAAAGGCAGCATCGGAAAGGGAGGCTACCGCCAATTGATCGCCCTTGCGCGCCGCATCAATAAGGTGGTCACCTTCGGCCTTGCTGTTGTCGGCAAAAAGTTTTTGCAGGCTCGATGTCGTGCCATTTGCTATGGCTTGTTTGGCATTTTCAACGGCTACCAGCAGCGACGCGTCTACTTCCAGGCAACCGCGCTTGCCACAGGAACAGAGTTTATTCGTGTGTGATAAGGGGATGTGACTGAATTCGCCTGCATAGCCATTGTGCCCGCGGAAAAGGCTTCCGTTCACGATCATTCCCAGCCCGATGCCCCAGCCCATATTGACGACCATGACATCTTGCATGTCTTTGGCGGCGCCGAAATGCAATTCGGCAATGGCGATGGAACTGGAATCGTTTTCAATGAATATAGGCATCCCCAATCGCTGGGCCAGCCGGTCGCGCAGGCCCATGCTATCGTTGCTTGTCAAAAACGAAGCATTGACGCCATTTTCGATGTCAATGAACCCCGGCATGCCGATGCCAACGCCCATGATATGAGCCGCTCGGATATTGGAAGCGGTGATATACCGTTCGATGGCAACGCATAATTGCTCAAAAGCCTTGGGATTATCCTGCAAAGACAGTGAAAAGGCGGTCTCTGGATATGCGACCTCATTCACTAAATTGTAGATCGCAATACGGGTGATGAACTGATCCATTGCCACGGCAACGATGTATTTCTTCATCTTTTTGTTCAGCCGGTATTTCAATGCTCGCCGGCCACCGGTGGAAGGCGCCAAACCATGCTCCACGACGTACCCTTCCTTCATCAGTCCATTCATGATGCTGGTAATATTAGGTACGCTTTTTCCCGTGTACGTGCTCATCTCGGCTAGCGATAAGGCTCCTTTGTAATAAAGCAATTTGAATACGGCTTTCTTTAATTGATCTTGACGCTGGATCTTCACAAGTTATCTTAATTGGCTATTTGTAATAAACTAATGCAAACTTAATAAATTGATATTGTATTAATCCAATACTTTTTAAAAAAAAATAGTAAGAATATGTGTATTGTTGATAATTAGATTATTATGTTTTTAAATGTTGGCGATATTGCCGTATCAACCACGAATCCAAATGATTTTTCGAACTATTTATATACTTTTACTCCGTAGTGGATAAAATCAATCAAACTGCTTATCGCTCAAAGTTTTGCTTATGCAACAAGATAGTGTGCGCCGGTTTTCTTATAGAGCAGAGAACTACGATAAGTTCCGTCCGAACTATCCGGAGGCACTGATTGATTTTCTGCAGGCATCGATTCCAATCCAGGCCAACCATGTTATCGCCGACATCGCTGCGGGTACCGGAATCTTTACGGAGCAGGTGGCTGCATGGGGCAATCTGGTTTATGTGGTGGAGCCCAACCCCTATATGCGGCAGATTGCGATCCGGCGATTGGCGGGATTTGAACGGTGCATATTCCAGGATGGTACAGCCGAATCGACGGGATTGCCCGATCATTCAGTAGATGTTATTGTTTCTGCACAAGCTTTTCACTGGTTTGATCCGGTGAAGGCGAAGGCCGAATTTAGACGTGTGGGCCGTAATGCTCCGCAGGTGGCTATCGTTTGGAACTTGAGAAATACAGACAGTCCTTTCGAGGTGGAATATGAACGGTTTATCCGCACCTATGCGGTAGATTACCTGAATGTGAGCCAACGGAAAATGAGTACGGAAGACGTGCTGTCTTTTTTCGCCCCCGTAATTCCAGTATATCGGGTTTTTGGACATGTGGATTTTCTGACCTATGAGCAGTTGCGAGGTCGTACGCTCTCTTATTCCTTCATGCCGGATGAAAGTTCGCCAATCTTGCCTGAAGTATTGGCGTCATTGACCGCCTTATTTGACGCGCATCAGGAAAGTGGCGAGGTACGGCTTTCCTATAAGACGCGATTATTTGTGGGGACAATTTAATAAGTTGAAAATGAATAAACGGTATTATTCTCTTGATGTATTTCGTGGCGCCACGGTGGCATTGATGATTTTGGTGAACAACCCCGGGAGCTGGTCGCATTTATTCTCACCGTTGGCCCATGCCGAGTGGCATGGGCTTACCCCTACAGATCTGGTGTTTCCGTTTTTTCTTTTTGCGGTGGGCAATGCCTTAGCCTTTGTGATGCCGCGGTTGCGCGAGTCGGGCGACCGGATATTCTGGCAAAAGGTGCTGAAGCGAACCGTGCTGATTTTCGGTATCGGATTGTTCCTCAATTGGTGGCCGTTCGTGCAGTGGCAAGGCGATGCCTTGGTATTCAGGCATTGGGTGAATCCCGATGATCCCGAATGGGGTATCCGTATTTTTGGAGTACTGCAGCGCATTGCGCTGGCCTACTGCTTCGCTTCCATCATGGTGTACTACCTGAAGGAAAAATCGGTTATTGCGGTTTCGGCTGTGCTGTTATTGGTATACTGGCTGCTCTGCGTGATGTTCGGTGGGAATGATCCGTACAGCTTGGCCGGCTGGTTTGGCACCGATGTCGACAAGCGGGTGCTGGGCGTTGCCCACCTATATAAAGGTGAAGGCGTGCCCTTTGATCCGGAAGGCTTGATGAGTACGCTGCCGGCTATCGTGCAGGTGGTACTGGGTTACCTGACCGGGAAATACATCCGCTTGCAAGGTAGGGTGGAATGGCTATGGCCGAAATTGGAGGTTTCCGGTGAACCCATTTATAAGATGCTGGCGGGCTTGCTTGTAACGGCGGTATTGCTTTCGTTACTGGGGTTATTCTGGGGCCTGGGTTTTCCCATCAACAAAAAGATATGGACAAGTTCATATGTGCTTTACACCAGTGGGTTGGCGCTGTCTGCGATCGGTTCGATGATCTGGTTTATCGAGGTGCTGGGTGTACGAAATTGGCTCACGCGGTTTTTTGATGTCTTTGGCAAGAATCCGTTATTTATTTTCGTGCTAAGCGGGGCGCTGCCGCGATTGTTGGGGTTGATACGCATTCCCGTAGGGATAAACGATGCGGGCGATGACCTGTATACCACGCCGCTTCGTTGGTTTTACACGGAGGTATGCGCGCAGGTGCCAGGCCCACCTGAGGTGGGGTCGTTTTGTTATGCCCTGGCATTTTTGGCCGTTTGCTGGGGCATTTGCTACGTGTTGGATAAGAAGAAGATCTATATTAAGGTGTGAGGGACAAAGATTTCCTTGGTTCTTAATAAAATTACGGTTACCTTTGCGCGCAATTAATTTTATTTAATCACGCTTTAATATTATTCAAGTAATGTATTTAAGTAAAGAGTACAAGGCGGATATCTTCGCCGAATTTGCGGGAAACGCAACCAACACCGGTTCTGCCGAAGGACAGGTGGCTTTATTTACCAAACGGATTGCCCACCTGACCGGGCATTTGAAATCGAACAGGAAAGACTTTGCTACCCAGCGTTCATTGCAGAAGCTGGTTGGTAAGCGCCGTGCTTTATTGAAATATCTTTTCCATAAGGATATTACACGGTATCGTGCTGTCATCAAGGCATTGGGCTTGCGGGATATCATCAAATAGCTTTCAGGTAAAATTTTGAATAAAGCCATCCGCCGGCTGGCGGATGGCTTTTTATTTTTTGTAAGTTTGCACGCAAAGTAAAAGTCTATTATAATAATGGTGTGTTGCGTAAAGATGAACAGCACATCGAATGTAAACAACAAATGAGTTACAACGAAATCAAAACAACGATCGATATGGGCGCAGGACGCCAAATCGAGCTTTCCACCGGAAAATTGGCTAAACAGGCTGATGGCTCGGTGGTGGTGAAGCAGGGGAACACCATGCTGCTTGCCACAGTGGTTTCCGCACAGGAACCCAAACCCGGAGCGGACTTTTTGCCGCTTTCGGTAGATTACCAGGAAAAATATGCTGCAGCCGGGCGTATCCCGGGAGGTTTTTTGCGTCGTGAGGCACGCCTGTCGGATTATGAAATCCTTATTTCGAGGTTGGTAGACCGTGCGCTGAGGCCACTGTTCCCCGAGGACTATCATGCCGATACGCAGGTAATGATATCACTGATATCCGCCGATAAAGACATCATGCCGGATGCCCTGGCGGGATTGGCTGCTTCGGCTGCCATCGCTGTGTCAGACATTCCGTTCAATGGCCCGATTTCGGAGGTCCGCGTAGCCAAGATCGATGGCCAATTGGTGGTCAACCCACTAATGAGCGAACTGGAACGCGCAACTCTGGAGTTTATCGTTGCGGGTTCTGCCAAGGATATCGTGATGGTGGAAGGGGAGGCTAAGGAAATCGCCGAGGCCGAGATGGTGGAAGCCATCGAATATGCCCACCAGTTTATCAAAAAGCAGGTGCAGGCCCAGGTGGAATTAGCCGAATTGGTCGGAAAGACGACCAAACGGGTATATAGCCACGAGCCAAGTAACCCCGAGTTGCGTGATCAGATTTTTGCCGCTACTTATGATAAGGTTTATGCGGTGGCCAAAGCTGCTTCGGCCAAGCATGAACGCAGCGAGCAGTTCAAGCAAATCGGGAGCGAATTTGTATCGGCGGCGTACGGTGAAGAAGAAATCAATGACGATACCGCATTCTTGATTAAGAAATATTACCACGATGTACAATACGAAGCGATACGCAACCTGATACTGAACGAGGGTATCCGGCTTGACGGACGGGATTCCCGTACGGTACGCCCTATATGGAGTGAAGTGGATTACCTGCCTGCAGCACATGGCTCAGCGGTATTCACCCGTGGAGAAACCCAATCCCTCACTTCGGTGACATTAGGTGCCAAAGACGACGAGCAAATGATTGATGGGGCATTTATCCATGGCTATAACAAATTCCTTCTGCATTATAATTTCCCCGCTTTTTCTGTAGGCGAAGTGCGCCCAAACAGGGGGCCTGGCCGTCGGGAAGTAGGCCATGGTAACCTGGCCATGCGCTCCTTGAAACAAGTGCTGCCTACAGGGGATGAGAATCCGTATACCATCCGCATAGTTTCAGATATCCTCGAATCAAACGGTTCGTCATCGATGGCTACCGTATGTGCGGGCGCATTGGCCCTCATGGATGCCGGGATCAAAATCAAGGCGCCTGTTTCGGGCATCGCCATGGGCTTGATTACGGATGAAAAGACCGGTAAATATGCGATATTGAGTGATATCCTGGGCGACGAGGATCACCTCGGTGACATGGATTTTAAGGTGACTGGTACTGAGAAGGGAATTGTGGGCTGCCAGATGGACCTGAAAATTAACGGGCTGAAATGGGAAGTCCTTACCCAAGCATTGGAACAGGCAAAGGAAGCCCGTTTACATATTCTGGGTGAGATGGCGAAAACCCTTACCGGGCCGCGTGCCGACTACAAACCGCATGCGCCACGCATTGTAAGCTTCACGATCGATAAGGAGTTTATCGGTGCAGTGATCGGACCCGGCGGTAAGATCATTCAGGAGATGCAACGCGAGACCGGAGCGACCATTGCGATCGAGGAAATCGATAATAAAGGCGTGGTACAGGTATTCGCAGACGACAAGGCTTCCATTGATGACGCGGTACGACGCATCAAGGCCATTGCTGCCAAACCCGAAGTAGGTGAAATCTATGAAGGTAAGGTGAAATCCATCATGCCATTCGGGGCGTTTATCGAGATTATCCCCGGTAAGGACGGCTTGCTCCACATCTCTGAAATCGATTGGAAGCGGTTTGAAACGATGGATGGCATCTTCAATGTCGGTGATATTGTCAAGGTAAAGCTGATGGATGTCGATAAACAAGGCAAATTGAAACTTTCGCGCAAGGCATTGCTACCAAAGCCGGAAAAGAAAGAGGAAGTGTAAAAACGCTCCGTTTGTCAAAACGATCTGAAGCCGGGCACATTCGTGCCCGGCTTTTTTTCTTAGTGCTCCATGCCCGGCCAGCTTTCGGCTTTCCGCCCAAAACGTTTGTTGGGCTTCGGTCCCATCCTGAAGACCAGTTCGCCTCCATTGCATAGTTCATCATGCCGGATATAGGTGTTTTCGTAAGGTTTTCCGTTCAGTGTCACGGATTGGATGTAGGGATTCCGCTCATCGTTATTGACCGTACGGATGGTGAATTCCCTACCATTGGGAAGCATAAAGTTGGTTTCATCGGCAATCGGACTTCCAAAGATATATTCGCCGCTGGCGGGATTCACGGGGTATAGGCCGGCGATACTCCATACTGCCCAGGCACTCATTTGTCCGGCGTCTTCGTTGCCCGCATACCCATCGGGCCCGTCGTGATACATGGAATCCACAATCTGGCGTACGCGCTCCTGTGTTTTCCAAGCCTCTCCGATGAAGTTATACAGATAGGCGATATGGTGGCTGGGTTCATTGCCATGTGCATATTGTCCGATGAAACCGCTCGCATCTGGAGAGATGTTTTCGCCGTGCATCTCGGAGGGGGCGGTGAACAGCTCATCAAGCTTCCTGCTGAGTCCCTCAGTGCCGCCATAGTGGGCTGCCAGTCCGTGTACGTCATGGGGAACAAAAAATGAATGCTGCCAGGCGTTACCCTCGATATACTGGCTTTTGTCGAAGTCGTGCTCCGACCAAAAAGGATCAAACGGTTCCACAAACAGGCCATCTGAATTTTTGGCGCGCATGAAGCCCGTTTGTGCATCGAATAGATTGGCATAAGATTTTGCCCGGTTCATGAAGGTGGCATGGTCCGCTGTTTTGCCGAGTTTTTTGGCAACCTGGGCGATGCACCAATCGTCAAACGCGTATTCCAGCGTAATGGTCACACTGCCACCCGCCTTATCTTGGGGCAGGTAGCCGTATTCGATGTAATCCGGCACGCCGCGTATATCCTGATAGGCGCTTTTTAACATGGCCTGGTATGCTCGTTCGGCATCCAGTCCCGGCCAGTCCTTGAGTATTGCGTCGGCGAGCACCGGAATGGCGTGGTAGCCCGTCATCGTATTGGTCTCCCAGGTGCTGAGGTCCCAGACCGGGAGCAGGCCGTTTTCATCATGGAAAGCCAGCATGCTGTTGAGCATATCCGTGTATTTTTCGGGTTGGGTGAGGGTAAACAGTGGTTTCAGTGCGCGAAAGGTATCCCAAAGTGAGAAGAGGGTGTAGCGGCTGGCCCCATCGGCCATGGACCGGATGTCACCTTTCGCATTTTGATACTCGCTATCCGCATCCGAATATAGGGTAGGGGCAATGGCCGTATGGTAAAGTGCCGTGTAGAATATGCGTTTTAATTTCTTATCAGCTGTTGTGATCTGGACTTTTTTTAATTCCATCTCCCATTGGTTTTCGGCGGCTTTACGGACGTTATCGAAATCCCACCCCTGGACTTCCCCTAGTGCTATCAGGGCCTTTTGATAGCTGGTTGTCGATAAAGCTACTTTTAGTTGGATGGTTCGATTTGCGGTGCTGTCAAATAGTAGTTGGGCGGATACGCCGCTGCCGTTGTCGTAGGTTTCGGCCATGTCGGTCATGTCCGATGCAGATTCTCCGTCATGGAGAATGGTTTTGTAGATTGGAGCAGAGGTCCGGGCCGCGAAATACACCCGCTGGGTTTCGGCCCATCCTGTTGAATACCGGTAACCAATGATCGTGCTGTCGTTCAGTACGCTGATGTGGGTTTCGGTTGGGCTGTCCCAATTCATATGAAAAGCCAGGTCGACGCGAACGGTTGGTGTACTCCCTTGGGGAAAGGTGTAACGATGGAGGCCGCACCGGCTGCTCGCGGTCAACTCGGCATGGATACCATTGTCTAATATAACCCTGTAATATCCGGGTGAAGCGGATTCATTGGCATGTTTAAAGGGTACTTTCAACGTTTTTGCCGTGTCGGCGAGTGGTTCTACCAATGGCATTACGGAAATGTCCAGCCAATCGCCGATGCCCGTGCCGCTGAGGTGCATATGGCTAAATCCAGCGATGAGGCTGTCAGTATAATGATAGCCGCTACACCAATCCCAGCCTTCGCGACCATTATCGGGACTTAACTGAACCATTCCGAAAGGTACCGTAGCGCCCGGGAATGTATGGCCGTGACCACCGGTGCCGATGAAGGGATCAACATAGGAAATCAACGAATCCTGTGCCCAAGAAAGGACACACAAGAGGGAGAGAATCCCAGAAATGCTTAAACGCTTTAGCATGTTTGTTTCAAAAAAGTGGATACCTTAATTTGTTGTAAAGCTAATTTATTATTCCAAAAAGGACCATTAATTTTATGAATTAATTTGCCAGACTTGACTGAAAAATCCATAGGTTTGCGCCATCGCTAAACATTAAGCACCTATTGCTAAAATGAAAAAAAAAATACTTATCAGTGACATCGCGAAGGATTTGGGAATATCGGTTACCACCGTGTCTTTCATTCTTAATGACAAAGCCAAGGAGAAGCGCATCAGCGAAGGATTGACTAAGCGGGTACTCGATTACGTCCAAAAGGTGGGTTACAAGCCTAATGAACTGGCGAAAAGCTTGCGTACAGGCAAAACGAAAATTATTGGTCTAGTCATCGAAGACATTTCGAACCCTTTTTTCGCCAATATTGCACGCCTGATTGAAGCTAAAGCGTATAGCAGGGGGTATCGGATTATCTATTGCAGTACGGACAACCAGCCGGATAAAGCCATCGAACTCATCCAGCTTTTTCGAGATCGCCACGTTGATGGCTATATCGTCACCCCGTCCGAAGGCGTGCGCGATACCATTGAGTCATTGCAGCATAGCCAATTGCCATTGGTTTTGTTTGACCGTTATATCCCTGGATTGGATAGTAACCACGTGATTACAGACAACGTGCGCGGTGCCTATGATGCCACTGCCCACCTTGCCCAGCAGGGATGCAGGCGTATTGCGATGATTACGCTCTATTCCGCCCAGACACAAATGCGGGATCGCATGAACGGTTACATGCGCGCAATCGATATCTATAAGCTACAGCCCTATGTGAAAAAGGTTAACCTTCATGATGATGAGCAGACCGTTATCGATGATTTTCGTGCGTTTTTGGAAGATCAGCAGCCTGATGCGGTTTTCTTTGCCACCAATTACCTGGCGATTGCAGGCCTGAAGGCAATCAAACAGTACAATCTGCCGTTTCCGGCCGTGGTATCGTATGATGATCACACACTCTTCAAGCTGTTTACGCCCACCATTACGGCGGTATCCCAACCTATCGAAGCAATTGCCAGCGAACTGATTAACATCCTGCTCAATCAGCTCGACGGTAAGGAAAAGGGGCCGAAGCAAGTGATGCTGCCTTCGGAATTAATTATCAGGGAGTCTTCGTTGGTACAAACTTCATCGACAGGGAGTTGACACAATGGCGCGTATTTTTCGCGGTAAATCGTTCACCGATAAAGACGTGCCCCAAATGCCCCCCACAGTTGGCACATAGGATTTCTGTGCGCCGGCCATCGGCGTCCGTGACGCGTTTTACAGCACCTTCGATTTCGTCGTCGAAACTTGGCCAGCCGCAGTGGGATTCGAATTTACTGTCTGAACGGTAGAGCGGCGTATCACAGCGCTTACAGACATAAAGGCCTTCTGCCTTATTGTTGAGTAATGCGCCCGTAAATGGCCTTTCGGTACCCTTATGAATGATAATGTACTCCTCTTCGGGTGTTAATTTGTTGTATTTTGCCGTATCCATTTTGTTTTCAATTGAAGCATTTTCGGAATCGCCGGGTCGGTGCCGACTATCCCGTTGTGCGGCGGTCTGTCCACATGCAATGTGTAAGGGCAGGAGCGCCAAAGTGAACCAAATATAACGCATAAGAAACAATCATTTGCCTGTAAGGACTAACCGATAAGCCCCGTATGCGAATATACATCTTTTATCGCAAAAAAGTTTGGACCAGCACGTACAAAGTTGACGGACTGCGGTCGCCACGGGGGTGTCTTCGATACACCCTATAGGATAGTAATCAAAAAAAATCAAAAAGCAAAACAATAGAAAACGATCAACTGTAGGATAGGTAATGAAGATTCCCGTAAAATATACTATACGGGCTGTAATCGCCTATTTTGATCAATTTAGAACGATTATAAATTATTAAATTCAGTCATCCGATTGTCACCGATACGGCAATAAGTTATACTTTTGTGGCATTATTAAGGGGGTGTAGTTCCATTGATTCAGATTGCCCAAATTGTTACATTCATCATAATCAGTATAAAGTGCTCAATATGAGAAATATCTCATTAGTTTTTGAAAGATTTGCCAAGCCGTTATCCGTTGCGTTGGTGTTGTTGTTTGCGGTTTCTTCGTTGCAAGCTCAGGATCCGAAGGCAGGCGAGACAATTTTCAAGGCCAATTGTTCTTCCTGCCACAAGGTGTTTGGTAAGTTCTTGGGGCCGGAATTGGCCGGGGTAAACGAAAGGCGTGAAGAAGCATGGTTGTTGAAGTGGGTTCACAATGCCCCGGCGATGATTGCCTCGGGCGATCCTATAGCATTAGAGTTGGATGCACAGTTTCCGAACGCTATGATGTCATCGTTCCCAACGCTTTCTGACGACGATATAAAAAACGTACTCGCTTATATCACGTCGGAAGAGACGAAAAAGGCAACAGCCGATGCTGGAGGGGGAGGGGCCACGGGCCCTGGTGGAGCTGCATCGGGCGCTAGCGGTGATGCGAGCAACTTTATGATTATCGGATTGGTAGCGGTTATCATTTTGGCCTTTGCGGTTATTTTGGTGCTCAATAAAGTCATCCGCACCTTGGAGCGGGTTATCGATACGAATAAAAGTCTGATTCCGGCAGCCGCAGCAACCGCCGCACCGGGCAAAGACTATCTCGGCAAGTTGAAGAAGCTGGCCAAGAATAAAAAATTGGTATTTTTTACCGTGCTGCTGGTGGTCATTTTTCTTGGTTCTGCAGGATGGAAAACCTTGTGGAACGTGGGCGTGCATGAAGGGTATCAACCCGTGCAGCCCATCAAATTTTCCCACCAGCTGCATGCTGGTGTTAACCAGATCGATTGCCAATATTGCCACGGTGGAGCTTATAAATCCAAGAACGCATCCATCCCTTCGGCCAACGTGTGTATGAACTGCCACAAGGCCATTACGGCGAGTGATAAGTACGACGGTGAGTTGTCGCCGGAGATTGCTAAGATCTACCGTGCGTTGGATTATGACCCCGAAACCATGGAATATGGTCCGAATCAACGTCCCATTGAATGGGTACGTATCCACAACCTGCCTGATTTTGCTTATTTCAACCATTCACAGCACGTTGTGGTAGCCGGCGTGGAGTGCCAGACTTGTCATGGCCCGATTGAGACGATGGCAGAAGTATATCAGTATTCGCCGCTTACCATGAAATGGTGCATTGACTGTCATAAGGAGACCGAGGTCAACCACGAGGACAATGCCTATTATGACCAGTTGATCGCGGCACACGAGCAATTGAAGAAAGGCGAAAAGGTAACCGCGGCCATGCTTGGTGGATTGGAATGTGGCAAGTGCCATTATTAATGATAAAAATACGTATACAGACTACGCAATACTTAAGATATAGCTTAAATGGATAGCAACAAGAAATATTGGAAAGGTTTGGAAGAATTGCAGCAAACGCCGGCTTTCATAAAGAACAGCAATGGCGAATTTGCCGAACCAATTCCTGTAGAAGATGTTTTGAATGAAGCCGGTTTGAGCACGAAAACGCCGCGTCGTGATTTCTTGAAGGCGTTGGGATTCGGACTGGGCGCCGTTACCTTGGCAGCATGTAATCGTACACCGGTGCACAAGGCCGTCCCATACTTGATTAAGCCGGAGGAGATAACTCCCGGCATCCCCAATTTCTATGCATCCAGCTTCAAAGGGCAGAGCGTATTGGTCAGGACTCGTGAAGGCCGCCCTATCTTGTTAGAGGCTAATCCTGCCGCGGTGGGGTTGAATTGCGGTACCGATGCAGCTGCGCAGGCATCCATATTGGACCTTTATGATCAGTCTAAGCTTAAGGGGCCTCAGTTTAACGGCGCCGATATATCATGGGATGAGCTCGATACGCATGTAGTCACTGCTTTGGGCGCCGCCAATACGGCCGGAAAGCAAGTCCGCATCATCGCCTCCACCATCAACAGCCCATCGACCATCGCCGCAATTGCCCGCTTTACTGAAAAGTATCCGACAACGAGGTTGATTGAGGTAGATGCGGTTTCTTATAGTGCGATTATTAAAGCTAATGCGCGTACTTTTGGTAAAGCTGTGGTACCCCATTACCGGTTCGATAATGCGGATGTCATTGTCAGTGTGGCTGCTGATTTTCTAGGCACGTGGTTGAGTGGTGAAGAGCATACGCAGCAATACATAGCCAATCGCGATTATAAGAGCCTTAAAAAAGGCAAGATGTCACGCCATATCCAGTTTGAAGGAGGCATGAGTCTGACGGGTACGAACGCGGACGTACGGATAGCGATTAAGCCTTCAGAAGAAGGGCCGTTGCTGATCGGACTCTATAATACAATTACAGGCAGCAACCTGCCGGGGGCGCTCAACACCAACCAAAAGGCGCAAACCGCACTGAAACTGGTTGCTCAAGAGCTACAGCAAGCGCAAGGTCGAGCCGTTGTTGTTTCTGGTTCCAATGACATTGCACTACAAACGTTGACAAATGCCATCAACGTTGCACTGCAAAGCTACGGTAGCACGATTGATCTCGATAATCCTTCTTATCACTATAAAGGCGATGATGAGGCGTTCGCAGCGTTTTTAGCTGAAGCCAATCGGGGTGATGTGGATGTGGCGTTCTTTTTGAATGCTAACCCCTTATATGAATACGCCAATGCAGGAGCGGTAACGGAGGCACTTGACAAAATCAAGTTCAAACTTTCGTTTGCTGACCGGGCGGATGAAACGGCTTCAGCGCTGGATGCCATTGCACCTAATCACAATTTCTTGGAGTCTTGGGGCGATGCACAACCACGTGGTGGTTATTATACCATCGTTCAGCCTACCATCAATCCGGTATACAACACCCGTCAGGCCGAGCAGAGCTTGTTGTTATGGGCGGGTGAAAAAACTGATTACTACACCTTTGTGAAAACTAATTGGGAGCAACAGCTTCTGGCCGGAAGCAGCAAGACGTGGAAAGACGTGTTGCAGACCGGATTTGAATACAAGGGCGACCAGCCCGCGGCGGCGTATACGTTCGATACAGCCACTTTGGGTGCCGTAGCGGACGCCATTGCAACGTACAGCAAGGCGTTGGCTAAGGACGTTGAAGTGCAACTTTACCAAAGTGTGGCGCTGAAGGACGGCAAGCAAGGGAACAACGCGTACCTACATGAGTTGCCAGATCCGGTATCGAAAGTAACATGGGATAATTACGCGGCGCTGAATCCGAAATTCGCCGAATCTTTGGGCTTAGGCGAGAATAGCTTGGTGGAAGTGGAGGGCGAGAACGGGTACAAAGTGACATTACCGGTGCTGATGCAACCCGGCCAAGCGATGGGGACGGTCTCTATAGCACTGGGTTACGGTCATACCAAAATCGGTAAAGCAGGAAACGACGTCGGCAAAAACGCATATCCTTTCGCGAGATTACAAAATGGCACCCTACAATTCAATACCACTGCGAAATTGACGAAAGCAGGTGGTACTTATGAATTAGCCCAGACGCAGACCCACCATACGATTGAAGGACGTAATGTAATCCGGGAGACAACCTTTACCAAATACCAGGAAGAACCGGGTCACAATGCTGGAAGATGGACGGATAAGCACAAGACGTATGACCTTTGGAACAAGTACGAGCAGCCCGGCCACAAGTGGGTAATGGCGATCGACCTGAATGCCTGCACCGGATGCGGCTCTTGTATTGTAGCCTGTAATATCGAGAACAACATACCGGTAGTGGGCCGCGACGAGGTGCGTCGCCGCCGCGAAATGCATTGGATTCGTATCGATCGGTATTATTCGATAGAACAAGACGGCGAAGCGTACACCAAGGAAGATGACATCCGCCGCTTGGATGATATGGAAAGCGTTTCTGTTGTCCATCAGCCGATGCTGTGCCAGCATTGTGAGCATGCGCCTTGTGAAACGGTTTGCCCGGTATTGGCTACCGTACACTCGTCAGAAGGGTTGAATCATATGGCATACAACCGGTGCTTTGGGACGCGCTATTGCGCGAACAACTGCCCATACAAAGTTCGCCGTTTCAACTGGTTTAACTATTGGAACGACTCACGCTTTGATAACTACCTGAATAATGAGTTTACCCAGTTGGTGTTGAATCCGGATGTGGTTTCACGTTCACGTGGGGTGATGGAAAAATGTTCCATGTGTATCCAGCGTATCCAAGCCGGTAAGCTTCAGGCTAAGATCGAAAAGCGGCCGTTGAAGGACGGCGATATCAAGTTGGCTTGTGCTTCGGCGTGCTCGGCCAATGCCATCATCTTTGGTGATGCCAACGACCCGGACTCGGAAGTATCCAAGGCGTTGAGGAATGAGCGTATATATTATGTGTTGGAGGAGATCAACGTGCAGCCGGGTATCGGATACATGACGAAAGTGAGAAATACGTTTGACGCTTAATCAAATTCTTTGAAATAATAGACTATGTCATCGCATAACGAATCAATATTAAGGGAACCATTAGTAACCGGTAAAGACATCACCTATGCCAAGGTGACGGACGATATCCTGCTGCCGGTGGAGAATAAGCCCAATAAGGCTTGGTGGATTGGCTTTATTATGGCGGCGTTGGGGGCTTCGCTGTGGGTGGTGAGTGTGGGGTACACATTTTGGACCGGTATCGGTGCCTGGGGGCTGAACAAGACCGTGGGTTGGGCGTGGGATATCACCGACTTTGTGTGGTGGGTAGGTATCGGTCACGCGGGTACGTTGATTTCGGCGGTACTCTTACTTTTCCGCCAGAATTGGCGTAATTCCATCAATCGTTCCGCGGAGGCCATGACGATTTTCGCCGTGATTTGCGCGGCTACCTATGTGGTAGCACACATGGGGCGCCCTTGGCTCGCTTATTGGATTTTCCCTTTGCCCAACCAATTCGGCTCACTTTGGGTTAACTTTAATTCGCCACTGGTGTGGGATGCATTTGCGATTTCGACATACTTCACGGTATCCCTTGTGTTTTGGTATTGCGGCTTATTACCGGATATTGCTTCCGTACGCGATCGTGCTGCGGGACTGAAAAGAAGGATATATTCCATCATGTCATTTGGTTGGAACGGTTCGGTAAAAACATGGCAGCGATTTGAAATCGTATCGTTGATTCTTGCGGGTATTTCTACTCCATTGGTACTTTCGGTACACACCATTGTATCCATGGACTTTGCCACATCGGTGATTCCAGGATGGCATACCACCATTTTTCCGCCGTATTTTGTCGCTGGGGCTATTTTCTCCGGTTTCGCAATGGTACAAACGTTATTATTGGTGATGCGTAAAGTGCTCAACTTTGAAAATTACATCACCATGTTCCATATCGAATCCATGAACAAGATCATCTTGGCAACGGGTTCGATTGTGGGTATCGCCTATTTAACAGAGCTATTCATTGCGTGGTATTCGGGATCGGAGTATGAGATGTATGCGTTTTCGAACCGGATTGCAGGCCCCTATTGGTGGGCTTACTGGACTATGATGACCTGCAACGTGATTTCGCCGCAGTTGTTTTGGTTTAAGCGGATTCGTACCAGTATTCCGATTTCTTGGGTGCTCTCCATTGTGGTCAACATCGGGATGTGGTTTGAGCGTTTCGTAATTATTGTTACGTCGCTGCACCGTGATTATATTCCATCCAGCTGGGCGATGTTTTATCCAACATGGGTAGACGTGGGTATCTTTGTGGGTTCCATCGGGGTGTTTTTCACATTATTCCTGTTGTTCCTTCGTTTCCTGCCGGGTATTGCTATTGCGGAGGTGAAGCTGTTGCTGAAAAGTGCGAGCTTACAACAGAAGGCTAAGTTGATAAGAGAAGGACATTTGGACGCCGAACAGGTGACGTTCTTCAAAAACTCGCTTGGTAAATACGACTCGGTGACCGAAAAGGAAATTAACGAATTAGAAACGAAATAGTGCCATGAGCAATATAAAGTATATCATTGGAAGTTTTGCCGATCCAGACGAAATGATGGATGGGATTGACAAGCTTCAAGCCAATAACGTCAGTATCTACGATTGCTTTACCCCAATGCCTATACACGGTATTGAAGCAAAGCTCGGGGTGAAGCCCTCGCGCCTACCCATAGCGGCTTTCTGCTTCGGAATTACAGGTACGTGCCTCGGATTCAGTCTGCTTTATTATACCATGACCTATGACTGGCCGATGAATATCGGTGGTAAGCCATCGCTTCCGTTGCCAGCATTTGTACCGGTTACATTTGAGGTGACGATTCTACTTTGTGCATTGGGGATGGTGGCTACTTTTTTCTTCCGTAACCATTTGTTTCCAGGGCGAGCGCCGCGTGTGATGGACCTGCGTGCTACGGACGATCGGTTTATTATTGCGATCGATGCCAACGATAATGCAGACCACGGAAAGATTGAAAGCCTGCTGAAAGAAGCTGGTGCTGTTGAAGTGAAGTACAACGAACGAAAATATGTTAGTTATGAATAAGAGGAAACTTCTTGGCGCTGTAGGTGCGGCCGTTGCAATTGCGGCAGTGGTGACTTCCTGCGGAGACGGTACAACGCGTAGCCGCGGCTGGGAATTTTCGCGAAATATGTATGATCCCATTGGCTACAACCCCGACCAACCCAATGCTAATTTTGCAGACGGGAAGACAGCGCAGATGCCCCCAGCGGGTACTACTCCTGTGGGATTTGAGCGGTTTCCTTACACCAGTAGTACAGCGGATTACGAACGTGCCGGTGTTGAATTGATTAACCCGTTAGCACGTACCGAGGCCAATCTGGCACAGGGTGAGGCCCTTTACCAGGTTTACTGTGCGGTATGCCATGGCCCGGAGGGACACGGCGATGGTTCGATTACGAAGGATCGTACACTGGAAGCTGAATCACGCCAATTGGAGAATTTTCCCCCGCCACCTTCTTATGCTCGTACCGATGGTATTAATTCTTCTAGAGGAGGGTTGATGGCTGATCTGAACGATGGTAAAATATACCATACCATTACTTACGGGTTGAACATGATGGGATCGCATGCTTCGCAATTGTCGCCGGAGGAGCGCTGGAAAGTGGTCATGTATGTTAGGGAATTACAAAAGAAATAATATCATATCAGCTATATATTAAATGGGAACTCATAGTCATCATCACGATTATAACTTTAGCGAGCAATTTACGTTTACAGGACGGGCGAAGGTAGTGAGTTTGGTCGCCCTCGCTCTCGGCATTGTGACCGTAGCTATCGGCCTGCTCTCCAGCGATCATATCACCGTGGAGCGTACGTATGCCAACTTGCTACTGATGGGATATTATTTTACCGGCGTATGTGCAGCCGGTGGATGTTTTCTGGCGTTGCAATATGTGACCCAGGCCGGCTGGTCGTCGGGATTGATCCGCATACCACAGGCGATGGCTTATATATTGCCTATCGCATCGTTGATTTTGCTGGTGATTGTTGTTGCGGGATTGTTTTCGCATAACCTCTATCACCATTGGTATGGGGAAGGGCTTACCGACCCGAATAGCCCAAATTATGATGCCCTCATCGCTGGTAAGGCATCTTATCTCAACGCACCCAGTTTTTTGGTCAGGCAGGTGGGTTTTATGGGTGCCTATAGCATCTGCGCATGGTTATTGGCTAAATATTCTTATAGCGAGGATCTTCACGGAAGTCTCAATTCCTATAAAAAGAGCTTCAAGTTATCCGCGATATTTTTGGTGATTTTTGGGTTTACCTCACCCATTTGGTCATTTGATACCATTATGTCGTTGGAAGCCCATTGGTTTTCTACCATGTTTGGTTGGTATAATTTCGCGGCAATGTTTGTAAGTAGTCTCTGCGTGATTACATTGATTGTCATTTTGCTGAAGCGATCAGGTTATATGGCGTGGGTAAACGAAAATCACCTTCATGATCTTGGAAAGTTGATTTTTGGATTTTCCATTTTCTGGACCTATGTTTGGTTCGCGCAATTTATGTTGATCTGGTATGCTAATATCCCCGAGGAGACGGTTTATTTTTATAAACGTTGGGAGCCGGAATACAAGCCTTGGTTTTGGATTAATATTGTCATCAATTTCGTTGCGCCGGTATTAATTTTGGTCAACAGGGATTTTGTCCGCAGTCGCAAGATTCTCGCGTTTGTATGTATCCTGCTGTTGCTGGGACATTGGCTGGACTACTACATCATGGTTATGCCGGGTACGGTGGAAATGCACCGAGGCTTCGGCTGGATTGAAATTGGAGCGGCGCTGGGTTTTGTGGGGCTTTTTGCTTTCCTTGTGCTCAACAAATTGAGCAAGCATGCGTTGGCACCAGTGAAGCATCCTTTTTTGGAAGAGAGTTTACACCATCAGATTTGAGGTACGGTAGCGGTACGGTGAAGGGACAGCCATACCGGACCGAGACTAAGGTATTGAAACGGATAATCGATATAATTAGAAATGAGCTTTATAAAAAATATCAAGTTTAAGACAGTCTTCGTACTGGCATTCATTGTGGCGGTAGGGCTATCTGACCGCGTATTTTCGCAGGAAGCAGATACTTCGTTACAAGCGTCGGACACGACGGTTGTGGCAGATACAGCAAGCGTTGATACGACCGCGGCTGCAGCCGACACGGCGGCTACTAGCGCGGCACCTGCCGCACGTACCGGTTCCACGCCGGAAGCAACTACGGATGATAGTGGCGTAAACCTTGATCCGCAGGTGTATATGAATTTCTTTTACGGGTTGTTACTGGTATTTTTGATTTGCGTATTGGTTGGGGTCATCGGCAAGATCATTCAAGTGTATGAACTTACACGGCGAATGAACGGCAAGGATACCACGCTTTACATGCGTAATTTCAATGCCCAAATGTTTATCGTCGCGCTGGTCTTGGGATTGTATGGCGTGTATTGGTCATACGTGCACCACGGTGCGCAATCATTTAAGGCAGCGGCAACGGAGCATGGCGCTCGTATTGACACCATGTTTATTATCACAACGATCATTTGTACAGTGGTGTTGGTGGTTATGCACATTGCGATGTTTTCCTTTGCATACATCTACCGTGAAAGACCAACGAGGAAGGCCTATTTCTATCCGCACAACAATACGCTTGAAAAAATCTGGACGATTATTCCGGCGGTGACATTGACCGTACTCGTGCTATTCGGGTTCTTTACCTGGCGTTCGATTACCAACGTGTCTGAGGAGGACCAAAAGAATGCCATCCTGATCGAAGTTGTTGGTGAGCAGTTTGCTTGGACGGTAAGGTATCCCGGTCGTGATGGGAAAATCGGCGAGCGGAATTACCGGCTGACTACTCCGCTGAATGGCTTAGGCATTGATTTCAATGATAAGAACAGTTGGGATGACCAACTGGGCAGCGAGATCGTTATCCCGGTGAACAAACCCGTTCGCTTCCAAATCGGATCGAAGGATATTCTGCATAGTTTTTATATTCCGGATTTCCGGGTGCAGATGAATGCCGTACCGGGCATGAAAACCTATTTCCAGTTTACGGCAACGATGACGACGGAAGAAATGCGTGATAAATTGGGAGATTATAATTACGATTTCGTAATGCTATGTAATAAGATTTGCGGTGGAGGTCACTGGAATATGCAAAAGAAGGTACGGGTAGTGACGGAAAAAGAGTACCAAGCATGGCTTAACGAGCAACCGTATTTCTTTACCGAGGACTTAAGGAAAGAATTCAAGCTGTCACAGACAGGCGATAACGAAGCTGATGCCAGTTTATTGGCGAATGCTAATTAGAGAAGATTAGGGAATAACGTATTTAATACACAGATATGTCAAATATAGCAAGCGCAGACACGCATAGTTTAGATCACCACGATGGACATGGGCATCACCATGAGTCATTCTGGACTAAATATGTATTTAGTCAGGATCATAAAATGATCGCTAAGCAGTTTCTGATTACTGGTATTATCATGGCGGTATTTGCCATGGTGCTATCCATATTGTTCAGGCTCCAATTGGCTTGGCCCGATAAATCGTTTCCGATTTTGGAATTGTTCCTGGGTAGTAAGTGGGCTGAGGGCGGACGAATCAATCCGGAGTTTTTTCTGGCGTTGGTGACTATACACGGCACCATCATGGTCTTCTTCGTACTTACAGCGGGACTAAGTGGTACATTCAGTAACTTGTTGATACCTTATCAATTGGGAGCGCGGGATATGGCATCGCCATTCATGAACATGCTGTCGTACTGGTTCTTCTTCGCCGCCTGCGTGGTTATGATTTCTTCGTTTTTTGTCGAAAGCGGTCCGGCGAGTGCAGGGTGGACGATTTACCCGCCGCTATCTGCAGTACCGAAGGCCATCAGCGGATCAGGCCTGGGTATGACCTTGTGGTTGACGAGTATGGTGATGTTTATCATATCACAGGTACTCGGTGGTACCAACTATATCAGTACGATATTGAACATGCGTACAAAAGGCATGGATCTTTGGAAAATGCCCTTGACGATTTGGGCGTTTTTCTTGACAGCGATCGTCGGACTATTGTCATTTCCGGTGTTGGTATCTGCGGTTGTGTTGCTGATCTTTGACCGTAGCTTCGGAACCAGTTTCTACTTGTCTGATCTGGTCATTCAAGGTCAGATTTTGCCCAATGAAGGCGGGAGCCCCATTTTGTTCCAGCATTTATTTTGGTTTTTGGGGCATCCTGAGGTTTATATCGTATTGATGCCTGCGCTTGGCTTGACCTCTGAGGTTATTTCGACCAATTCGCGTAAACCTATTTTCGGATACCACGCCATGGTCTATTCCCTAGTCGGCATTACCGTGCTTTCGTTCATCGTGTGGGGGCACCATATGTTTGTGACGGGTATGAATCCGTTTCTGGGTGGGGTGTTTATGATTACGACATTGATTATTGCGGTCCCATCGGCTGTGAAATCATTTAACTACCTCGCTACGCTGTGGCGGGGTAATATCCGGTTTACGCCAGCAATGTTGTTTGCCATCGGCATGGTGTCGTTCTTCATCTCCGGTGGATTGACCGGATTGTATGTTGGTAATTCGGCGTTGGATATTAACCTGCACGATACCTATTTCGTGGTGGCTCACTTCCATTTGGTAATGGGGTCTGCTTCGATATTCGGGATGTTATGCGGGGTGTACCATTGGTATCCGAAGATGTTTGGCCGGATGATGGACGAGAAATTGGGTTACCTGCACTTCTGGCTCACCTTTGTGGGGGCATATTTCGTGTTTTTCCCCATGCACTTCATGGGGATCGACGGGGTTCCCCGTAGGTATTATGCCTTTACGGAATTTCCGTTTATGGAGAAATGGGTGTCTGTAAATATATTTATCACGTGGTCGGCGATTATTGCCGGATTGGGCCAGCTGGCTTTCCTGTGGAACTTCTTTACTTCGATGCGGTTTGGCAAGGTAGCTCCGCAGAATCCTTGGGGATCAAATACCCTCGAATGGACGACTCCGGTGAAACACATCCATGGTAACTGGCCAGGCGAGATTCCAACGGTTTACCGATGGCCGTATGATTACAGCAAGCCGGGGCATGATGAAGATTTCATCCCGCAGACGGTTCCGTTTTCCGAAACGATGAGTTCGAATTTGCCGCATGATTTTGAGGGGAATCCCGAAGCTGAGCGCATTCAACGTGAATGGGAGCTGGCGAATAAACCATTGCCGGAGAAGGAGACGGAATAACAGGACATGCTGCCACCTGCCGAACGAAGGTTTTTATGGATCAACAAGATTTCGATTATTTCGTTGTTCATGGTGATTCTTGCTGGTGGTATCGTACGTAGTACCGGGTCTGGGATGGGGTGTCCCGACTGGCCCAAGTGTTTCGACCGATTGGTGCCACCTACGGAGGAAGCGCAGCTACCGGCGGGATATGAAGAAAAATACATTGCAGGTAGAAAGGCGAAGAACGAGCGGTTTGCATCCATGCTGGACCGATTCGGCAACAAAGAGCTCGCTGAACGCATCCGGAGTGATAAAAGCATTTTGCAGCATGAGGAGTTCAATGCTGCGAAAACATGGACGGAGTATGTCAATCGGCTGGTTGGAGCAGTAACTGGGGTCTTACTGTTGCTTTGTGCGATCTTTTCCTTTACGTTCTTTAAAACAAAGCGATCTATTTTCGTCTGGAGCGTGATCAACGTGATTGCTATCGGGTACCAGGCTTGGTTGGGATCCATCGTTGTATCCACGAACCTGATGCCTTGGATTATCACGGTACACATGTTATTGGCGCTGGTCATTCTGGGTATAAGCATTTATACCTACTTCAAGGCACGTTCTCTGCGGGATAAGGATCTGTTGATTAACCATACGTCCCGAGGGATAAAAGTACTGGCGATTTTTTCGCTGCTATTGATTGTGTTACAAGTGGCTATTGGTACGGGCGTACGGGAAGAGATCGATATGATTTCGGCTGCTGCTGATGTGCCCGATCGGAGCGAATGGTTGGGGGAAGTAGGTGAGGTGTTTGATATACACCGCAGTTTGGCATTGGTATCGGCAATCGCGATTGTGTTGCTGTTCTTTGTGGTTCGCTCGCGGTTTGCTTCCAATACGCATCAAAGCAGATTCACGAATCTGCTCTTGGTGCTGTTGATTCTGCAGCTGATTAGTGCATTGGTGCTGGGTTACTTTGACATTCCGCCCTTCGCGCAGACCGCGCATTTGGTGCTGGCGTGTCTGCTGTTTGGTACACAGTATTACCTGGTGCTGCTATTGAGTAAAATGGCAAGAAAGAAGATTTGACAATTTTGAAAGGGAGTGAATGAAGATATCGGATAATGACATGCGGGCCAAGAAACAAGGTGGGAATGTTGTTGTGCAAAAACATCAAAGGGCTGCGGTAGTTGCTGAGATTACGCAGTTTGTAGCAGATATGAAGCAATTGGTCAAGATGCGGCTTACCATGACGGTCGTATTCTCGGCGTCCATTGCGTTCCTTATTGGCAGTAAACAACAGGGTGATATCAATTGGATTAATTGGGTGATTTTGACGGTTGGTGGTTTTTTGGTTACCGGGTCTGCAAATGGTTTTAATGAGATCATTGAGCGTGATCTGGACAAGCTGATGAAACGTACCGCTGAACGGCCGATTCCTGCGGGTCGGATGACCACGGGCCAAGCACTGGTGTTAAGTTTGTTGATGGGAATTATAGGTACTTATACACTGGTAACCCTAAATTTTATGGCCGGTGTATTGTCTGTATTTTCGATTATTCTATACGCTTTTGTTTATACGCCGTTGAAGCAGAAGTCACCGATAGCCGTGTTTGTCGGTGCTTTCCCTGGTGCATTGCCGCCGCTGATCGGTTATTACGCCGCTTTCAGCCAAGATGATTTGGCTGCTTATAGTCAATCTAACGCGGCGGCGATTGTTATTATTCCGCTGGTGTTATTTGTCATCCAGTTTGTCTGGCAATTCCCGCATTTTTGGGGGATAGCATGGGTGCTTGACGATGACTATAAGCGGGCCGGATTCAGGTTGCTGCCTACCACCCGGCGCGATAAGGTGTCTGCATTCATGGTGCTTTTCTCTACGTTGCTGATGATTCCGGTGAGCTTGCTTCCCTATTATTTTGGATTTGGGGGGATAGTCGTTTCATTGGTTTCGCTGGCAGGTGCGTTGCTGTTTAGCTGGTACGGACTGAAATTGTTCCTGAAATGCGATTTGGTGTCGGCACGCAAGGTCATGTTTACCTCATTTTTTTACCTGCCACTGATTCAGTTGGTTTTGCTATTTGATTTTAACGCGTTATGATAGCCATGGTACAATATACCCAAAATAAGGAAGATCTGGCACAGCAGAAGGCGAAGAAATTCAACCTGTGGCTGGGCATGATCGGGATGTTTATGATGTTTGCGGCACTGTCAAGCGGATTTATCGTGTATACGGCCGGCGGTGTCGACAAGGGAATCAAAACCTTGTTGCCCCACGCATTTATCTACAGTACGTTATTGATTATATTGAGCAGTGTAACGATGCAATTGGCGTATATCGCGGCAAAGAAAACACAATTTGCCCGACAAAAGCTGCTGCTTGTAGCAACACTCATATTGGGGTTTGGCTTTTTTGCAATACAGGTATATGCATGGGGTGTGCTCAGCAGCAGAGGGGTCGTATTTGTGAATAACAACGCATCCCAATCGTTCATCTATGTGTTTACCGGTATGCATCTTGCTCATATCCTTGCGGGAATCATCGTATTGGTGCGCGCGTTGGTGGGGCGTATCAGCGGGGTGAACCAGGTTAGTAATGTTTTTCGGATGGACCTAGCTGCCTTGTTTTGGCATTTTCTGGGTATTTTGTGGATTTATATTTATGTTTTTTTACTTTTGAACCAATAACTGAACAATGAGTACAACTGTAACGGAATTAGATAAGGTAAAAACCGGACGATGGAACGGTGGTAGGTCGCCTTTCAATGTGGAGTATGGCAAGATCATGATGTGGTTTTTCCTTACGTCCGATGCTTTTACATTTTCGGCGTTTTTGATCTACTACGGCTCACAGCGCTTTGCCCACATGACATGGCCCGATCCGGATAAGTTATTCCAGTCTATTCCTTTTATAGCCGATACCGGTTTCCCGCTGGTATTCGTGGGGATTATGACCTTTATTCTCATCATGAGCTCGGTGACGATGGTTCTTGCCGTGGAAGCTGGACATCGCAATGCGAAGAAGGAAGTGGTGGGGTGGATGATTGCGACGATTATCGGCGGCTTGATGTTTGTCGGATGTCAGGCTCTTGAGTGGACACACCTTCATCATGCAGGTTTTTGGTGGGGAAGCATTCCGTTTCAGGAAGGTGTTTCGCCTGAAGTGACGCTTGCGCCTTATTTTACTAAGGAAATTTCGGAGGTATCGGCATTGCAGTTTGCCAACCTTTTCTTCACCATCACCGGATTTCACGGATTCCACGTATCTATCGGCATATTGCTGAATATCATTATTTTGGGGATGACGCTAGCCAACACGTTTGAGCGCCGGGGCTCTTATTTGATGGTGGAGAAAGTAGGCCTCTACTGGCACTTTGTCGATTTGGTATGGGTATTTGTATTTACGTTCTTTTATTTGGTATAATTAATTTAACGCATTATTAGACTATGGCTTCTCAACATCACGATCATACGGTAGGGCACGAAGAAGGGCAGCACCACGAGGGTATGACCAAGGGTAAGATTTGGCGGGTGTTTTTCTACCTCCTCGCGCTCACGGCATTGGAATTTTTCATTGCCTTGGTGTTGGTGCACGGTGGCATCGTACAAAAGGGTATTGGCGTAAACGTTGTTTATATCGCACTCACCCTGCTCAAGGCGTACTACATTGTCGCGTATTTCATGCACCTCAAGTTTGAGACGTTTGGATTTATTATGTCTGTTGCCGTCGTCTTCTTGTTCATCCTTTATTTCATCGCGTTGATGCTTACGGAGGGTGGATACCTGAATACACACTACCACTCGTTCCCGTCTTGGGCTAATCCTTAATGGGGACTGCTGCACAAGCCAGTGGCTTGAAGAAAATTGTAATCCTGGCGGTCATTTTGATCTTGCCAGGATTTTTATATTATTTGCTGGAGAAAAAAGGTGAAAACCGGTATCAAAAACTCCCCATTTACGGTGAGAAGGTTTTGACCGGCACATTCAGTAACCGGATGGGCAAACAGGTGCCGGATACGCTCTTTCATCAGATCGAACCCTTTTCGTTGACCGACCAGCAGGGGAGACCCGTGACGGTGCTGGCCAACGATACCGGCATAGCCGTGGTTAATTTTTTCTATACACGCTGCGCTACCTTTTGTGCGCACATGAATGATGAGATGAATCGGGTAGCCGATCGGTTTTCCGCTAATGGAATGGTAAATTTTTATACCATCACGGTGGATACGGTCTACGATACGCCAGATGTGTTGAGGAAATATGCGGAAGCCTACCAACCTGCCACCAAGAAATGGCATTTCCTGACTACAGGAAAGGACGATGTCTATGATATTGCGCGCAACGGGTTTTTGGTGGATGCCGTTCAAGATACCACACGGCCAGCGAGCTTCATCCATAGTTCTTCCCTGATATTGGTGGATTCCCATCGGCGCATACGCGGGTACTATGATGTCAATCACAAAAAGGAAATTGATCGGTTGATCGATGAGTTGAAACTATTGCTGGTACAGGAAATCCGCGAAGCAAGCCCATATTAAATAGACTAGCATAATGAATGTAACGAATAATTCGATGGAGCGAAAATACCAAAGATGGATCATCGTCCTTTCGGTATCCATCCCATTGGTGGTAGCTATCCTGTTTGGCGTCAATTTACGGGATTTGGGTTACGACGTGACGCCATTGACCTTTTTGCCCCCAATCTATGCGGCCATCAATGGCTTAACTGCTATTCTGTTGATATCAGCCGTGGTGGCGGTCCGAAATGGGAAACGTAAATTACATGAGCGACTTGTGAAGGTATGTATCGGATGTTCGGCAGCATTTTTACTGATGTATGTAGCCTACCACATGACTGCTGAATCCACCCCATTTGGCGGTGAGGGAGTTGTCCGCTACCTATATTTCTTCATCCTGATTTCCCATATTTTGCTTTCCATCATTGTCATTCCTTTTGTACTGATTACATTCGTACGTGGTTTCTCAGGCGATTTTGTACGACATCGAAGGCTGGCCAGGTATACGTTCCCTCTTTGGTTATATGTGGCGGTTTCCGGTGTGGTGGTGTACCTGATGATTTCACCTTATTACACCTAAATTCGTACCTTTGCCTTATTATGCAACGTATTTGGATTTATCAGGCCGATCGGCAAATGACGGCTACCGACAAGGCAAAGGCACAGGACAAATTAGCACGCTTCACGGCCGAGTGGAAAGCACATGGTAGGTCCTTAGCTGCAACGGCCGAGATCCGTTATGATCGCTTTGTTATCCTGATGGTGGATGATGCCATTGCCCCGCCGACAGGATGCTCGATTGACAAATCGGTGTACCTGCTTAAAGAAATCGAAAGGGAAACCGGTCTTAACCTTTTCGACCGCCTACAGCTGGCTTACCGGAAGGGAGACCAGATACTCGTTGCCCCACGCCATGAGTTTGAGCAACTAATCGCTACCGGTGAAGTGACCGATGATACCATCGTCTTCAACAACCTGATTACTTCTTATCCCGAACTGGAAACTCATTGGGAAGTACCGCTAAAAGAAAGCTGGCATGCGCAGGTTTTTTTGTAAGGTTATGGAATTTTGCTGTATTCCATATACCGTACAATCGTATTCGCCTTGCGGTTGATGAATGCCGTTGGTTTTGCCGGCGACCAACGTCGCGGATTCGGGAGTACGGCAATCAGGAGCGCTGCTTGGCGCTTGGTAAGGCTTTGGGCTGATTTCCCATGATAATGCTGTGCAGCGGCTTCGGCTCCGTATAATCCATCGCCGGTTTCAATGACGTTGAGGTAAACTTCAAGAATCCGTTTTTTGCCCCAAAAGAATTCAATCAATAACGTAAAATAGGTTTCAAACCCTTTCCTTATCCACGAGCGTCTTGGCCAAAGAAATACATTCTTGGCGGTTTGCTGGCTGATGGTACTACCGCCGCGCAACCTGCCCCCATCCTTGTTGCGTTGATAGGCATTAGCAATGGCAGCACGATCGAGCCCCCAATGTTCCATGAATCGGGCATCTTCGCCCGCAATTGCGGCGCGCTTCAGATTATCTGAAAGGTCTTCGTAACGTACCCACTTTTTTGTGATTTTCCACGCTTTGCCGTCGCTTTGACGCTCAAACCCGCGTTGTATCATTAACCAAGTGATGGGCGGATTGATGAAGCGTAAGACAATCACCCAACCCACGGTAATCGCAACAAAATACAGGATTATCCGTAAGGTCCACCGCAGGTATACATTCCTGATAGCAGGTATGAACTGGATTTTTCTCCGGGTCTTTTTTTTTAGTTTTCGCTTGATGGTCATCGTTTCTGTAATGCGAATATACAAATTGAAACTTGTCAAAGCGCCCCAATAATCCTATTTTTACGGCCACGCAAAAAAAACCGACGTTGGCAAAGGCAGCAAAGAAAGAAACCCCATTGATGCAACAATACAACAGCATCAAGGTGAAATACCCTGGAGCACTATTGCTCTTTCGTGTGGGTGATTTTTATGAGACGTTTGGCGAGGATGCGGTGAAGGCAGCAGGTATCCTTGGCATTGTGCTGACCAAGCGGGGCAATGGTAGCGAATCGGAAACAGCATTGGCAGGTTTTCCGCACCACTCCCTCGAAACATACCTTCCCAAATTGGTGCGTGCTGGGCAGCGCGTGGCAATATGCGACCAGTTGGAAGACCCCAAGATGACCAAGACCATCGTCAAAAGGGGAGTCACCGAATTGGTAACGCCAGGCGTGTCTTACGGCGACAATATCGTCCAGCAAAAGTCTAATAATTACCTCGCTTCTGTTTTTTTCGATAAACAGGCTGTCGGCGTTGCGTTTCTTGATATTTCCACCGGTGAGTTTCTGGTGGCGCAGGGTTCGCCCGCCTATGCCGATAAATTGCTCCAAGGATTCAAGCCAACCGAAGTTATCATGGGTAAACGCCAGTACAAGGCGTTTGTGGAGGAGTTTGGGTCTCATTTCTATACGTACACCCTCGATGAATGGCCGTATACGGGCGACTATGCCATTGAAGCGCTACTCAAGCACTTTGAAGTCAAGTCGTTGAAAGGCTTCGGGATCGACCGCCTACCGTTGGGTATCGTTGCTGCGGGGGTGGCATTGCATTACCTCAATGAGACCGAACACCGCAACCTGCAGCATATCGCTAATATTTCGCGCATTGAGGAAGAAACCTACATGTGGCTGGACCGCTTTACCATCCGTAATCTCGAATTGGTGACATCAGCTAATGAACAGGCAGTGACATTAGCCGATGTGCTTGACCAAACGGCCACACCAATGGGTGCTCGGTTGCTTAAGCGATGGATGGTTATGCCGTTGAAACATGAAAGCGCGATAACGGAGCGGCATGACGTGGTTGATTACCTATATAGCCACAAAGATCTCCGGACGGAGTTGATGCAGGAAATCAAACAAATTGGTGATCTGGAGCGGCTCATCAGCAAGGTTGGACTTCAAAAAGCCAATCCGAGGGAAGTGATCCAGCTCAAACGCGCGTTATTTGCGGTTGATCGGTTGAAAGCGCTTATCGGTGGTGCCACTGTAGCCGCACTGAAAATCATTGCCGACCAATTAAATTCCTGTACACTTATCCGTGAACGTATCGATGCGCAGTTGAATGCGGAACCACCCGTATTGATAACCAAGGGTAATGTAATCGCCGCCGGTGTAAACGCCGATTTGGATAAGCTGAGAAAGGTGGCCTTTGGAGGCAAGGATTACCTTCTGGAGATCCAAAAGCGCGAAGCCGATGCTACGGGTATTCCGTCATTGAAGATTGCATTCAACAACGTCTTTGGGTATTACTTGGAAGTCACCAATGCCCACAAGGATAAGGTACCCGCCGAATGGGTGCGGAAACAGACATTAGTGAATGCCGAGCGATACATTACCGAGGAACTCAAGGAATATGAGGAACAGATACTTGGTGCCGAAGAGAAAATCCATGTGCTGGAAGCCCGGCTTTATGGAGAACTGGTTGCTGCTGTCGCCGAATATATTAAGCCTATCCAGCACAATGCACAGCTGGTGGCCAAGCTCGATGTATTGCTTAATTTTGCGTTGATTGCTGAAAAGAACCACTATGTGAGGCCCGAAATCAACCAAAGCAATGCTCTTGATATCAAAGGTGGCCGCCATCCGGTCATCGAGCAAAACTTGCCCATAGGCGAAGATTATATTACCAACGATGTCTTCCTGGATAGTGAAACCCAGCAGATCATCATCATTACGGGACCGAACATGGCCGGCAAGTCTGCCCTATTGCGCCAAACCGGATTGATTGTGCTCATGGCGCAGATGGGAAGCTTTGTGCCAGCGAAAGAAGCGCGGATTGGATTGGTGGATAAGATATTCACCCGTGTCGGCGCTTCAGACAACCTGTCGTCGGGCGAGTCGACATTCATGGTGGAGATGAATGAGACGGCGAGCATCATGAACAACCTTTCCGAAAGGAGTCTCATCCTACTCGATGAAATTGGTCGGGGTACCAGCACCTACGATGGTATATCCATTGCCTGGGCGATTGCGGAATACCTTCATGGCCATCCCGTGGCGAGGGCAAAGACGCTTTTTGCCACACACTACCATGAATTGAATGAACTGGCAACGTCCTTTCCACGGATTAAGAACTACAACGTTTCAGTGAAAGAGGTTGCCAACAAAGTGATATTTCTGCGTAAACTGGTACCGGGTGGCAGTGAGCATAGTTTTGGTATCCACGTAGCCAAACTAGCAGGAATGCCACCTAAGCTACTGCAACGGGCGAACGAAATCCTCAAACGGCTGGAGCAGGAGCGTACGGGGGGTGAACGTATCAAGGATAGTATCAAGAAAATCCAAAAGCAAGCATACCAATTGCAAATGTTCTCCATAGATGATCCCGTCCTTGTTAAAATCCGGGATATGCTCAATAACCTGGATGTGAATACACTTACGCCGGTAGAAGCATTGATGAAACTCGATGAGATTCAGCGGTTGCTGAAGAATTGAGTAGGGATTTCCAACCGTGTTTAAACCTTGGCACTACTTCTGCTGTCCTAGAGGTAATAGTTTGTATGTTTTACGTAAAGATTGACGCCATGAAAAAATTAGTGATCGGAATTGCTGCCTTAGCGTTTATCTTGGGCACGGGCTTGGAAGCCAATGCCCAGCGACGGGGTGAAGGCCATCAAGGGAAGCACAAGAAGGAGTATGCCAAGCAGTATCGCAAGCAAGACAAAGCGTTTCATAAGCACGATAGGTATGATCGGTCTTCTCAGAAGTATTATGAAAAGCGCGATCGAGCATATCACAAGTATTACGAGAAACGCGATCGAGAATACCGCAAGTATGCGAAGCAGAAAAGGCACCATTATCGCGACCACGACGCTTGGTACTATGGTAAGCGGTTTCACCACCGTTCGGAATACGTTTATTTCCCAGCATACTGTACATACTATGACCCCTACCGGCGGGGATATGTGTATCGAAGCCACAATGCGTGGGTATTTGCCCCGACCATGCCCTCTTTTATGGTTGGACTGAATGTCGGAGCACTAAACGTGCAATTTATGGCCAACCTACCTTTATAGGGTATAATAATAAAATCAAAAGTCAATTGAAAGGTGCCGAGATTTTGTCTTGGTACCCTTTGCTTTTCATGACGGGTTTAGCTAAGTTTGTGTATGTCAAGCTCATCATGAAGATTGTCCAATATGTAATCCTTGCCCCCTTAGCATTGCTGCTTTTATCCTGTATTGAACAGAACGAGCGGGCAAATGCCACAGCCGACCTTGATCCGATGACCTACGCCATTTTGGTGGATTCATCCAGTTTTTATTATGTCGATGTTAAGCATTATGATGCATCAGATCCAACCTTGCCTATCGGTATCTTCGATTCAGGTACCGGTGGGCTCACTGTGATGGATGCGCTGGTGCGGTATGATGCACACAGCAACCAAAGTCAGCTCGACAGTGCGGATGGTGTATCCGATTTCAGCAGGGAACGATTCATTTACCTCGCCGATCAGGCAAACATGCCGTATGGCAATTACTACAGTGAAAGCAAATCTGAATTACTCGTTGAGCACGTCTTGAAAGACGTCCAATTTCTGCTATCCAACAACTATTATCCCCAAGCGTCCTCCACTGGTTTTCTGACCGACAAGAAGCCGGTAAAAGCCATCGTTATTGCCTGTAATACAGCTACAGCCTATGCAAAGGACCACGTCCAAAAGCTTATCGATCGATCGGGTTTGGATATTCCGGTGATTGGCGTAATCGACGCTGGCTCGAGGGGGGTACTTGAAGTATTCGACAAAGCCGAGAGCGGCACGATCGGCGTCTTCGCTACGGTGGGCACGATTGCCTCCAAGGGCTATGAGAATACCATACTAGCGCTCAAACAACAGCTGGGCTACCGCGGTGAAATCCAGGTCTATAACCAAGGTGGGTATGGCGTTGCAGAAGCCGTGGATCAGGAGCCCGGTTTTATCGATTACGATGCGGATCAGCCACGGGAAGATTACCTTGGCCCTTCCTTGAGCCATCTGCAACATCCGATTGATAAATCACTGATGGATAGTTATCGCTTTGATTTTACGGCAAACAAGATGCTGTGTGATGCTGCCGACCGCGATGATTGCGATGTGCTCCAGATCAATTCGACCGATAACTACGTGCGTTACCATTTAGTTTCATTGTTGGAACAGTTGCGGAAGGCACCGGATGCGCAACCATTAAAGGCTTTGGTATTGGGTTGTACCCATTACCCTTACCTTATCAAGGCAATCCGCAGTAAATTGGATGAGTTGTACAATTACCAACGAAATGGGGCATATGTATACCGGCACGTGATGCGGCGAGAAATACATATCATCGATCCGGCAGAAAATGTAGCTGCCGAACTGTATGGATACCTTGCTGATGCGTCGCGCTTTAACCCGCAGGGTAGCATGGATAGCAGTGAGTTTTATATTACCGTGCCTAATAAACACAATAACCGGATAAAAACAGATGAACAGGGGCGCTTTACGTATGCTTATAAATATGGAAGGAATGTCGGTGAAATTCAGGAATATGTCAAAGTAGTTCCATTCAGTAGGTCAACTATCCCCGGGGAAACGATTGACCGGATGGGTGAAACGATACCGGAAACTTTTCGATTGATCCAGGCATTCAGCGATAACCACGTCAAAATACACCCAGTGCCGGTAAAAGACCGGATTCAGTAGGAAGTGGAGCCATCGTATGTTGCCCTATTTATGTATCTTTGCTAAAAAGCCATAAGCATGCCGATAACCCTTATTAAAGCCGCTACTATTGTTAACGAAGGAAGAACGATCAGTGCCGATGTATTGATTTCCGACGGGAGGATTGAAAAGATAGCCCCCGAAATCTCGACATCGGCCGATACCGAAGTCAATGCCGAAGGCTTACACCTATTTCCTGGTTTGATCGATGATCAAGTGCATTTCCGTGAACCAGGGCTAACCCATAAAGCTGATATCTGGCATGAGAGCCGCGCGGCGGTGGCCGGCGGCACCACATCCTTTATGGAAATGCCCAATACGGTACCCAACGCGCTTACACAACAACTCCTTCAAGATAAATATGACATCGCTGCGGATCGGTCTTTGGCCAATTATTCCTTTTATATGGGGGCCGCCAATGACAACCTAGACGAAGTATTACGAACGTCTCCACGCGATGTGTGCGGTATCAAGGTCTTTATGGGTTCTTCTACGGGTAATATGTTGGTGGACGACGAGCATACTTTGGAAGGTATTTTCGCCAATTCCCCTGTATTGGTTGCTACTCATTGTGAGGATGAGCGAACCATTAGGCAAAATACAGCGATGTATAAAGCTACACACGGGGATAACCTCTCCGTTGATATGCATCCGCTTATCCGATCGGCAGAGGCTTGTTATATCTCCTCTTCCCGTGCGGTAGAGCTGGCTAAGAAGCACGGCTCGCGCTTGCATGTCTTGCATATTTCGACCGCCAAGGAGGCCGACCTGTTTGAAAAGGATGTGCCGTTGGCCAAGAAGCGAATTACTGCGGAAGCGTGTGTGCATCACCTGTGGTTCAGCGATGCTGACTATGCAAAAAAGGGTAATTTCATCAAATGGAATCCAGCGGTAAAAACGGCCGCCGACCGCGAAGGGATATTGCAGGCTGTGCTGGATGGCCGGATAGACGTGATTGCCACTGACCATGCTCCCCATACACTGGCTGAAAAATCCCAGGCCTATTTACAGGCACCATCGGGCGGTCCATTGGTGCAGCACGCCTTGCAGGCGTTATTGGATATGCACCATGATGGCAAGCTGACACTCGAGCAGCTGGTGCAAAAGACTGCTCATGATGTGGCTACATGTTTTCAGGTCGACCAGCGTGGGTTTATCCGCGAAGGTTATTGGGCGGATATCGTATTGGTTGACTTGAATAAACCCTACACGGTTAGCAAGGGGAATATCCTATCCAAATGTGGCTGGTCACCTTTTGAAGGACACACGTTTAAATCGACCATTACCCATACTTGGGTGTCTGGTAATCTCGTATACGAACAGGGCGTTCTCTTGGAAAGAGGCAGTGGGCAACGATTATTGTTTGACCGATAGGATCTTTTGTAAAGGGAATATGGATAAACGAACATTCATCAAAACATTGGGTTTGGGCATGGCATCCCTACCCATCTCCTCAGGCGGTCGCGTTGTTGGCAATCATCATTTGCCGGTTATACATCCTCCGGTGATTAGCCGGGGGGATACTGTGGGCATCATCACCCCATCGTCGGCGTTGGTTGACGATGAGGGATATGCCATCGCTGAGAATAACATAAAGATATTGGGTCTTCGTCTTCAGTGGGGGAAACACGTAGGTAAAAAATACGGCTATCTAGCGGGAAAAGATGAGGAGCGGTTAGCGGACCTCCATGGGATGTTCAGCAATCCGGAAATAAAGGCTATTGTGTGTCTCCGGGGAGGCTCGGGAGCTGCTAGGTTGCTGGATAAACTAGACTACGGACTCATCGCGCGCAATTCCAAGATTTTTCTCGGTTATAGTGACATAACGGCTTTTCATCAAGCCATCTTTACACAAACCGGCTTGGTCACATTCCATGGTGCCGTGGCGAACAGCCGTTGGACACCCATGGTGGTCAATCAGTTTGAACAGTTGTTCTTTAGCGGTAAGCCACCGGTATATGCGGCAGCGCAAAATCGGATTCGGACGCTTACGCCGGGAACGGCCGATGGCAAGCTCCTGGGCGGCAATCTCACGGTGTTGACGGGTATGGCGGGGTCTAGGTACTACCCTGACTTTAACAATAGTATCCTGTTTCTCGAGGACATTGGCGAAGAACCCTATCGAATAGACCGGATGTTCAGCCAATTGGCTCTATCTGGAGCGCTTCAAAAAATCAAGGGATTTGTTTTTGGACGATGCTCAGATTGTGAAGCGAAAAATCCGGGTAATTCGTTGACATTGGAACAGATATTGGACGACTACATTAAACCGTTGGGTATCCCCGCTTACCAGGGTGCGCTGATCGGTCATATGGATGAGCAGTTTATCTTGCCGGTGGGAGCAAAGGTCCGTATGGATGCAAGTCAGGGAACGATCACGGTATTGGAGCATATTTTTTCGACATGAGGTACACCATCTATCTGTTTACGGTGATATTAATGACGACTGCCTGCCAAGGCATCGGTCAGAGCCGGATTACTTATGTGCCGGATACGGCCATGCTCGCGAATGCATTTGAAACCTATCGTGAACAGTCGATTACGAACCGTCGATTCAAACATGCGGATATCGAACCATTGATTCTCGGGCGGCGAGGTAGCGCTGTCTTTGATGTGACTCAGTTGGGTATTTCGGTGCTTAAGAAGCCGATTTACCAATTGCAATATGGTACAGGCCCAAAGCGGGTGATGCTTTGGTCACAAATGCATGGCAATGAGCCTACAGCAACCATGGCCTTGATGGATCTTTTCAATTTCTTGGAAGCAACGGGTGACGGCCTGGATAGTATACGTAATTTGCTGAAAACACAAACCAGCCTCTATTTTATCCCGATGCTTAATCCAGATGGAGCAGATGTGTACACTCGCCGCAATGCAATGGATGTAGACCTGAACCGTGATGCGCGCTCAGGTGCTACGGTAGAGGGGCGGATATTGATTGATGTTGCCAAGACCGTTCAGCCCAGTTACGCATTCAATCTCCACGACATGAATATTTACTATAATGTGCCGGGTACGCCGAATCCGGTTACCATCGCGCTCTTGGCCCCCGCCTATAATGCGGAGCGCGACATCAATGATGTGCGTGGCAGTGCCATGCAGATTGCAGTGAGTATGAATCGGATATTGCAGGGGTACGTACCGGGTGGCGTAGCGAAATATGATGATACGTATTCGCCAAGGGCCTTTGGAGATAATTTCCAAAGCTGGGGTGCGAGCACGGTACTTATTGAATCGGGGGGGTACAAAGGGGACCCTGAGAAACAGTTTATCCGTAAACTCAATTTCATTATTATCCTCAATGCATTGGTCGAAATTGCCCAAAATAGCTTTGCCCAGTATGACATCAATGAATATGAAACCATTCCCTTCAGCGATTCGAAACTTTCAGACGTACTCTTGCGCCATGTGGGCGCTTCCAGGGATTCGATTGGTTATAAAATAGACCTATCCATCAATCGGGATGAACAGACTGATGGACACGATTACTATGTACGGTCACGTATCACGGATGTGGGTGATTTGGCAGAAAACTATGGTTATACCGAACTGGATGCCGAAGGATATCATTTCCTGCCCGGTAAAATCTATCCAACAGTGTTTAACAGCATCGACGATGTTTCGTTGGAACAGGCTATGGGATTTTTACGTCAAGGATATTGTGCCATCCAACTGGCGGACATGCCGGATGAGCGGCATCATGGTTTGCCGTTGGTGGTTTTCAATCAGCAGGCGCCCAGTCCTGCCAGTCCCAACCTGGGCCGTGCGGCGAATTTTTTTCTGGCAAGAAATGGGGTGCCAGCCTATGCTGTTGTCAACGGATACCTAATCGATCTTTCTGCAACACCAGTTGAAGTGTTTAAGAATTACGTGCAGTAATTGACAGTCGGTGTGCCAATTACCGCCAGTCACTGCTAAAAGTTGAGCAGGCAGCCTAGCCTCCATGTATCCCAGCCATCATTTTAGTATACCGGTTGAATAGCGCTTAAATGACCATATATGTATGAATGGGGCGCGAGTTGCCCATTAATTTTCCGTTATCAACCGGATTTTGATAACTTTATTGCTGAAATACGTTATAAATCTATCATTGCTCATGTTGAAGACCATTGTGACGACCTTTTTGCTATGTGCTGGCTCCGCATATGTGATGGGACAGGTATCCAATCAAGGTAAATCCTATTCAGTGGATAAAGGCGCGGATGAACTGGTATTGAAAAACCCGGAAGGAAAGCCATTGCTTAGTTATCGCTACACCGTGAAAGCGCCCCCAAAAGGAGTGGATGCGTCATATGGCCGTGCCGGTTATATCCATCCCCTGCAGACCCTGTCGGGCAAAGTTCTTACCACCATACAGCCCGCTGATCATTACCACCATTATGGCCTGTGGAACCCGTGGACGCACGTGGAGTACAAGGGCAAGTTATACGACCTGTGGAACATCGGTGATAAAAAAGGCACGGTGCGATTCGTGGAATTTAAAGATGTCTTCCAGAATAAGAAAGAGGCGGGATTTGAAGCGATACACGACCATGTTATCTTCGATGGCGATACCGAAACCGTAATTATGAGAGAAAACTGGCGGATTGTGGTCACTCAATTGGATGGAAATAGGTACCTATGTGATATCCGCTCTACGCTGACGCCGGTAACTGATACGGATGTCATATTGAAGGAATACCGGTATGCCGGATTGGGATTCAGGGCTACGCCGGAATGGACCAATATGAATAGTAGTGTGCTGACATCCAGTGGTAAAAGCCGTAAAGAGGCAGATGGATCCTTGGAACGCTGGGCCATTATGTCGGGTCAACTTGGAGATGCTGAAGGCGGTGTGCTCTTTCTTTCGCATCCTGAGAATTACAATTTCCCGGAGCCGATACGGGTATGGCCCGAGGATGCCAATGGCGGTAGGGGAGACCAGTTTTTTAATTTTTCGCCTACAAAAAATATGGACTGGTTATTGGAAACTGGCCATACCTATACCTTACAATACCGGCTCGTTATTTTTGATGGCGTGTTGTCGGCCAATGAAGCAGAGCAGATTTGGCAATCTTTCGCCAAATAGGACCGATAGTGTTTAACCGATAATTTTTATGATCACCATGAGATTAAGATCAATTCCGCGAATAATGAGCATAGTTCTGTTTTTCTTGGGACTATTACTATCCAATATGCTCGTTGCGCAATCAACAAACTGGAAAAAAATCAAGATATTGGTATATACCAAAAATGGCGTAGGGTTTGTGCATGACAACATCGAAAACTCCGTGATTGCTTTAAAAGCCTTGGGCCAACAACACGGATTTGCTGTTGATGCGACCGACGATCCCGCGGTGTTTACCGACGAAAATCTGCAGCAATATGACGCATTGGTATTCTCGAATACGAATAATGACGTTTTTGATACCGATGCACAACGGGTGGCATTGATGCGTTATATTCAAGCAGGGGGTGGTTTTGTCGGTATTCATTCGGCCTCGGGTACCGAGCGGAAGTGGAAGTGGTTTAAGCAACTGCTGGGCGCTACATTTTATTGGCACGACAAATTCCAACCATTTACGGTAAATGTGATCGACGCCAAACACCCATCGGTAGCCCATGTGCCGAGGAAATGGGTGCGGGTGAAGGGTGACGAGTTCTACTATCTCAAGCAAATGAATGTCAACCTGCATGTTGTGGCGGTAAATGATGCTACAACATTGGATGGTGAAGATACCCGTCGATTGGATACGTTTGGCGACGTTTTCCCGTCTGTTTGGTGCCACGAATTTGACGGTGGCCGGTCGTGGTATACCTCGCTGGGCCATGGCAAGGAGGATTATATGGACGAGGAGTTTAGGCAGCATATCCTTGGCGGTATCGAATGGGTTATCAAGGGCGCGAAGAAGCGGAATTACGTAAGGGCATATGCTACCAGCCCGCAGGACGAAGTAAGGGAGCATTGAGCTAATTTTAAACCATAATAAATCACGGTATCATGGATAAACAACAGAAGCAATTAAATAGAAGGACGTTCATCAAGCAAACTGCAGGTGGATCAGCTTTGTTAGTAGCAGCGTCGGTTTTTCCGACTATAGTGCCGGCATCGGTGTTTGGAAAGAACGCACCGAGCAATCGTATCAATATTGGCCAGATTGGTTTTGGCCGGATTGGGAAATCACACGATCTACCTGAGGTCATGAAACATGATTATGTGCGGATTGTGGCCGTGGCAGACGTTGACCGCAACCGATTGGCAGCAGGTAAGGAATGGATTGAACAACAGTATGCGAATAAAAATGGCGGGAAGTCGCCAGTGGACGTTAAGACGTATGGTGACTACCGTGACCTCGTTGCGAGTAAAGATGTTGACGCGGTGATCATCAGTACGCCCGATCACTGGCATGCGCAGCCCGCCATGGAAGCGGCCATAGCGGGTAAGCACATTTATATGCAGAAGCCTACATCGCTTACCATTAGCGAGGGGCGTATGATGGCCGATGTGGTGTCGCGCAAAGGCGTTATCTTCCAGCTGGGTAGCCAGCAGCGATCGGTAAACCCTTGGCCCCAATTCAAGCGGACATGCGAATTGGTACGAAATGGCCGTATCGGTACCATCAAACGGGTGGTCGTAGGGCTGCCGGGAGATCCAGCGGGTGGCAACCCGGTAGAGATGCCTGTGCCTGAAAACCTCGATTATGATCGTTGGCTGGGCTCTACGCCTATGGTACCCTATACGTTGGACCGTGTGCATTCCCAAACGGATATCTATGATCGGCCGGGTTGGCTGCGTTGCGAACAATTTGGTGCTGGCATGATTACGGGCTGGGGGTCTCACCACATTGATATCGCTCATTGGGGGCTGGATGTCGAATTGAGCGGCCCACTGGAAGCGGAAGGTAGGGCAACCTTCCCCACTTCCGGCCTGTGGAATGTGCACGGCGACTTTGAGGTGAAGATGCTGTATCCGGGAAATGTGGTAATGGAGATCAGCGGAGCTAACCCTAACGGAGTGCGTTTTGAAGGGTCGGAAGGATGGATCTTCGTTTCGCGCGGCAACGTAGGAGTGACGGCCAGTGACCCCGGCGCAGCTGATGGAAAGGTAAACGAAGCCTTCAATGCCAGTGACAGTAAGATACTGCAATCGGTTATCGGCGAACAGGAAACCAAGCTGTACGAAAGCCCGGAACAGCATCAAAATTGGTTGGAATGCATACGAAATGGTAAGCAAACCATCAGTCATGTAGAAGTAGCCCATCGTTCGGGGTCGGCGTGCCTTATCGCCCACGCGGCGATGAAACTTGGTCGCAAGCTCCGATGGGATGCCGCTAAGGAACGGTTTATCGGTGACGATGAAGCGAATGCGCTATTGTCGCGCCCGCAACGTTTCCCATATGGAACAGGAAACGTGAAGGGGTGAGTTATTTTCGCTTTTGCTTGGAAAAATACAATGAACAAAACATAATGAATAGACAAACAGGACTGATTACTTTAGTGGCCATTGCTTGCCTTTCGGCATGTAATACTGCACGAGATGATATGCAGCGAAAAGACATCCAATTGATCACTGTTGCGCCGGGGCACTTCCATGCGGCATTGGTGCAGAAGAGTATGTACCCGGAAGTGGATAGTGTGGTAAACGTTTATGCGCCGGATGGCCCTGAACTGAATTCATACCTGGCGTTGATAAACCAATACAATACACGGGCAGACCAGCCGACTCGATGGGATGAGGTTGTTTACAAAGGAGCCGATTTCTTGGAGAAAATGCTGGAAGAACGTAAAGGCAATGTAGTCGTACTGGCCGGCAATAACCAGCACAAGATCGATTATATCACGAGGTCTATCGATGCCGGGCTGAACGTATTGGCAGATAAGCCGATGGTCATTAATGCCGAAGGTTTTTCGAAATTGGAAGGCACATTTGCCAAAGCGGCAGAAAAGGACGTGCTGCTTTACGATATCATGACGGAGCGGTATGAAATCAATACCATGTTACAGAAAGCACTATCACAAGTGCCGGATTTCTTTGGCAAACTCGAAACGGGTAGCGCGGCCAATCCGGCGATTACCAAGGAAAGTGTGCATCATTTTTTCAAGGAGGTATCTGGCAAACCGTTGGTTCGGCCTGCTTGGTTTTATGATACTCAGCAGCAGGGCGAGGGATTGGTGGATGTAACCACACATTTGGTGGATTTGGTGCAATGGGAGAGTTTTCCGGATCAGATTATCAATCACAAACAGGACATCCAGCTTGTCTCGGCGAAACGGTGGGCTACGGCAGTTAGTCCAGCACAATTCGAGCGTTCAACCGGATTGAAAGCGGTTCCCGCATTCCTGTCTGGTTCGGTGGATGACAACGGCGATCTCGCCGTCTTTGCCAATGGTGAAATCAACTATACGTTGAAAGGTATTCATGCTAAGGTATCGGTAATCTGGAATTTTGAGGCCCCGCAAGGGACAGGTGATACGCATTATTCTATCATGCGGGGGCAGTACGCCAATCTGATCATCAGGCAGGGTGAAGAGGAGCAATATAAACCCGTATTGTATGTGGAGTCTACCGGCGCCCGCGATGCGCAAACATTCGATGCCGCGCTGGCCAAGGCGATTGATCAGCTTAGTGGTTCTTACAAGGGATTGAAATTTGAACCGACTACAGACGGCCGTTACCGGATTAGTGTTGACCCTTCTTTGGTAACCTCGCATGAGGAACACTTTGCGCAGGTAACTGGAAAATACCTCGAATTCCTGCAATCGGGAATGATGCCCGACTGGGAGGTGCCTAATATGATTGCCAAATACTACTTGACCACGAAGGCGTTGGAAGAGGCCGAAACTGTAGTCTCCCCATAGGAAGATTGTGCGTTGTCGCCCTGTGTCGGCAACGCACAGTCTCTTATCGACGTATAATCGTATTATTGGTTTGATATTATGCCGATGCCGGGCCTAGCTGGCAATGCCACCTTGCCGTTTACAACCTCCATGCCTCGATATATGTCGTTAGTCGTCAATAGCGCGCCATCCAAGTCCGCCCAGTCGGCAATGGGTGATAGCTGTGCGGCGGCGGAAATTGCACATGACGTTTCCGTCATGCAGCCCAACATGACCTTCATGCCCAGTGCGCGGGCCAATACCGCCATTTGATTGGCCTCGCGCATGCCGGTGCATTTCATAAGTTTGATATTGATGCCATGATATACGCCAAATGCCTTCCGCACGTCATCCAATCGCTGTACGGCTTCGTCGCCGATGGTAGGAATTGGACTGCGTTCTGTTAGCCATGCGTTATCATCCGGTTGGTCTTTGGACATAGGCTGTTCGAGGAATAAGACGCCGCGGTCCGCTAGCCAATGGGCCATCTCCAGCGCTTCTCCACGCCTTTTCCAGCCTTGGTTTACGTCGACACAAAGGGGCTTGTCGGTCACTTCACGGATGGTATCGATCATCATTTTGTCTGTGTCTAACCCCAGCTTTACTTTCAATAATTTATAGGGTTCGGCTTCCCGTACTTTTTGTCGCACCACATCGGGGGTATCGATCCCAATCGTAAAAGAAGTATTCGGTGTATCTGCTGGATTGTACCCCCATATGCGGTGCCAGGGCTGATGCATGATTTTACCTAGTAGATCATGCAATGCAATGTCCAAAGCGGCCTTGGCTGCTGTGTTTTTTTGGGCAATAGTATCAATATATTCCAGGATATCGGCAGTAAGAAACGGATCAGCGAAACCCGACAGGTCTACGTGATCCAAGAAGGCCAATACACTCTCATGAGATTCGCCCAGATACGGAGGCATGGACGCTTCTCCGTAGCCCGTTACGCCCTCAAATTCGAGTTCGGTAAGTACGATTGGTGTGGTACTGCGCGAGCCCGATGCAATAGTAAATGTATGCTTGAGTTCCAGCGTATAGGGCCGGTAGCGTAGGGTGAATTTTCCCGATTTGCGCGAAGTTGTTTGCGTGGTCATTTGTGATGCTTTTCAAGTGTATAGAATTGATGCTGCGAAATAGGTTGTAACGCTGGGTCGGTTTGTGCGATATATCGTCTTGCAGCTACTAGCGTACGGGTTTGGAAATCACCATAGTTGGCTGCTCCACTAAGCATACTATTGATACGTACGGTGCCGGCTGAGTGGATAAATTCCCCGTCACCCAGGTATAGCGCCACATGGGTAATCCGCGCATCGGGTTTGCGATTATCACCGGAAGCAAAGAAAAGCAGGTCGGCTGGTTTCAGGTTGCGCAGCGCTTTTTCGGTATCCAGGGTATCCGCGGACAGGATATCAACAAATTGACCGGCTAGCACCTGTTGCGATGCGTCGCGGGGAATGATGATTCCATTCATGTAATAGGCCGTTTTGGTAAAGCCACTGCAATCGACACCCTTTACCGACGTGCCGCCCCATAGGTAAGGGACACCCATCATGGTCTTGGCGGCGTCCAATATGTTGTCCGCTATTGGGTTAAGAGTGTCTAGCCATTCGTCAAACGGGGAAACCAAATCGCTCTTGACGTAAGCAATTCGTCCATCCGGGTAACGTACGCGTATAAGCCCACTCGATTTACCCATTTCTACCAATATGTTGCCCATCACGAGGTCTGAAACTCGTAATGATTGTTCGTCTGGCGCAGAATAGGAATGGCCATAGTCAGCGATGAAAATCACCTTCCTGGCTACTTTCCATTGTCTTAAATCCAATTGGGTCTTTGCTGTGATTGAGGATGTGCTTACCCATGCAATGTACCCTTCCGGTGTGCGCACACGATAATAACCATCCCGCTTTTGAAGGAGGTCAACCGGTGTGCCCAGCAACACCTGAGAAGCCAGTTCTGCCTGATTGCGGGGCGCTACCCTGAGATTGGCTACCGACAGGTTGACAATTCCCGAAGCATTACCGTTCACGCTGGTATCTGGCAAGAGATTTATCGTTACCTTTGTGTCGGCGATGTGATTATCGACCAGCAGTTGTTGGAAGCGCTCCCAAGCTCTTGGTATGGTGGTAGTTATTTGATAGCGGTTGGGGTCGTCGGCAGCCCGTTGCAGTTCAAAAATTGCCGTACGTTTATCCGGAGCATACTGTTTGGCTATTTCTTCTGTTATGTGCGCGATTTTATGATATTCAGCAGAATCCGGCAACTGTGTTTGAGCATGATTTTTTAAACCGATTATACAGCAAAACATCAATATCATGGTCTTTCGGGAGGTTTTCATGACGAAAAGTTTCGGTCCAAGTTAAGTGATAATTTGTTGTTGTGCAATTTTTTATCGTAAATTCGAGATCCGATGACCCGCATAGCTATGCATGATGTCATGTGCCTGGAAATGACAGGTAGCCATTAACTAACGACAATTGTATGATTAACAGAAGGAAATTTATCAAAGCCGGAGCGATGGGAGCTTCTATGGTTTCGACAGGCGGTTTTTTAACCGCGTATGCCGGCAGCAATCATAGTGGGCAAGTGGCAGCGGGTAGACCTGTTGTGATCTCCACGTGGGATTTTGGTGTGGCGGCCAACCGAGCGGCGTGGACCATATTGGAGGCTGGTGGTCGGGCGTTAGATGCTGTAGAAGCCGGGGTTCGTGTGCCCGAAGCCGATTTAGCTAACGTGACCGTTGGTAAAGGTGGGTATCCCGATCGAGATGGACATGTCACATTGGACGCTTGCATTATGGATGAGCATGGGAATTGTGGATCGGTTGCGGCGTTGGAACACGTTACACACCCGATTTCTGTGGCGCGTTTGGTGATGGAAAAAACACCTCATGTGATGCTTGTTGGGGCGGGCGCACTGCAGTTTGCCCTTGAAAATGGTTTCGAACGGGAAAATCTACTTACACCCGAAGGCGAAGCTGCTTGGAAAACGTGGCTCAAAGAACGGAAGTATGAACCCGTTATTAACATCGAGAACAGGTCGTTCAACGTTGAAAAAATACCGGGAAACCGATATAACCACGATACGATTGGGATGTTGGCATTGGGCCGGAACGGAGATCTTTCTGGTGCGTGTACAACCAGTGGCATGGCGTTTAAGATGCATGGGCGTGTAGGAGACAGCCCAATTATCGGAGCGGGCCTATACGTAGATAACGAAGTGGGTGGGGCAACGGCCACCGGCGTAGGCGAAGAGGTGATCCGTACGGTCGGTAGTTTCCTGGTAGTCGAATTGATGAGGCAAGGGCTTTCACCCCGAAATGCGTGCCGTGAGGCTGTCAAACGTATCATCAAAAAGAAGCCCGAAGCGGCTAAAAAAATACAAGTAGGGTTTCTAGCCCTGAATAAAAATGGAGAATACGGAGCCTTTTCTTTGCAGAAGGGGTTTTCATTCGCGGTATGTGACAGGTATCAGCAGGATTTGCTGCTGGATGGCGAAAGTATGTATTGAAAGATAACAGTCGCACCTAAGCTAAAAAAATAGCTGATGATCTCCTGGAGTAACAGGTGGTCGATACTGCGAACAAAATGAATAGACTATTTTGGAAATACTACCCCAAATGGGTAGTATGGTCAAACCCAAAATAAGTTACCTTTATACACATCTTTGAAGAACATTATTCCTAAACATATCGGGATTAATTTTACACTACTTTATGAAAAGGGACAAATTTAGTTTGGTTATCATTGAGGATAATCAAGTTGTACTAAAGGCATTAACAGGGTATTTCAATAGATCTTCCAAATTTGAATTGCTGTTTTCCGCCAATTCCACCGAGGCGTTTATCAATACATGGAAAGACCAACACATTGATATGCTGTTATGCGATATCGGTCTTCCGGGTAAGTCGGGGATCGAAGCAACGCAATATCTCAAACATAAGTCACCTCGCACCCAAGTTGTCATGTTTACGGTTTTTGAAGACAAGGAGACTGTTTTTCAAGCACTGTGTGTAGGAGCCTCCGGTTACCTCCTTAAAAATACTCCCTTGGCCAAGATCGAAGAGCACCTGTTGGAAGTAATGGATGGCGGGTCGGTAATGAGTCCTCAAATTGCCCGTATGGTAATTGGTTATTTTAATCCTTTGTTTGCTAAGCAAGAAACGAAAGAAGCTGATCTACTTACCCAAAGAGAAATCGAAATCATTTCCATGCTGCAACACGGCACTCCTTATAAAACAGTGGCCGAAAGACTTTTTATTAGTGTGGATACCGTTAAGTTCCACATCCGTAATATCTATGGCAAACTACAAATCAATTCGCGATCGGAGCTTGTCAATAAATACTGACATAGCGATAGCCAGATGAACTTATGCAGACGGACGCACACCAGTTTCCCTATTTCGCGGTGGTAGAACACGACTGCTACGTCTTGCGTTGAGATCGATGTGACAGTAGTCGCTGCGTCCGTCGATATGCCCAACGTTCTTTGAAGTCGAGCCATTTCTGGCCCTGTATGCCTCGCATAGTATTATCTATGAGGCGCATCACAAATACATTGTACAGCATTTGGGCCGCGCGCTCCGGTGTACGGGGTAACGCACGTAATGTCATCGAGAAGCCACCATCGAGGTAGGTAATGTAGTGCCACCAACCACCAGGCATGTAGAGCGCATCGCCGTGTTTCATATATACTTCATATCCCCGAGCGTACTTCAAGGCGGGGTATCGGTCAAAATCGGGGTTCTCCATGTCTATTTTGTCGATATTGTGGATGGAAAAAGGGACCTTATATAAGTATTTGCTTTGATCAGGACCAAATAGCACGACTCGTTTGCTTCCTTCAAAGTGTATATGTAGGTTGTCGGGCAGGTCAATGTCATAGTGGGCGAAGACTTTGGATAATCCGCCACCGAAAAATAGGGCGGGTAGTCGCTTGAAAAACTTCAAGCCGATATCAGGATATTCAAAATCTTCAAGCAATTGAGGGCAATGGTCTTTCAATGTATAGAAAAAAATTCGCAGGTCGGTCGGTTGCGTTTTTAGCAGGTCGATGTACTCACTAAACCGCATGGAGGTTACGGGTTCGTATACGCTTTCTTTCCCTTGCGCAGGTTTATTGTCGTAGAGTGGTACCGTTTGTTCACCTACCAATGATTTAACATGATCAAATGTCCACTTATCGTTCCAGGCGTTCGTCAGGTTTTCGATGAGCACGGGTCGTTGCGGACGATGGTAATTTTTGATAAACTCAGCCTTTGGAATAGGCTGTATGCGTTCCAATGGTTCCAGATTAAATATTCCCATAAGCATCGATGGTTTGCGGTTCGATTTGATTTGTGCGATTGATTTTACCCAATAGGTAATCCTTACCCAAAAGCTCCGCGCAGGTCAACACCGCACTGATGGTTACACCCAGGATTCCATGCATATTGACGCTTTGGCCGGTAAGCAGCAGGTTTTTGATTTTCGTACGGGGTGGAAGATAGTTTTTAAGCGGCTGGCCAGCGTCTTTGACAAAGCCGTACATTCCTCCCGTTTCGCTACCGATGTAGTCGCGGTAGGTCAACGGGGTGGATACGTAGGTTGCGTGGATATGTTGCCGTAGGTTTGGAAATTTCTTTTCCAATTCGTCGAGCATGATCTCACTTTTCTGTCGTTTGAATTGCTCGTAACCATCGCCACGGTAACCGGTCGTTGCGACCGTATTGTGGGTTGTTGACCATTCCTCGACCTCATCAAAACGCATATAAGTAAATACGGTCATTCCTTCTGCCCATTGATCGTTTTCGCTTTTGGCATTCATGGATACCATATAGCCGGCAGGCCAGTCTGCTGCACGGTAGTGGATGTTGCTCCATACACTAGCCTCGTCCTTAAAATGGTAGTAATTTTTGTTGATGTAGGGCAGTCTACCCGGTTTCAGTACGATATAGAGGCTGAATGAAGAAATGGTGTTTTCTGCCTGTCTGATATGGTTAGCATAGGATTTACGTATCGGGTAATTGCCAATTAAGCGGAGCGTCTGCTTCGGGTCGATATTTGAGATGAACGTGGCTGCATGATAGGTGTTTCCGTCGGTGGTTGATACGGCGCGGAGCAAGCCATTTTCGATATGAAATTGTGACACCTCTTTGTATTTCAGCGACTTTCCACCATGTTTGTGTAGCTCCTTGATTAGTAGCTTGGCGATTTGGCCACCACCGTTTACACATCGCCATGCGCTTTCAATGTAAGAGTTAATGGCCAACGCGTGTACGTAAAACGGCGTCTTGTCGGCAATTCCGGCATATAGCAAGTTTGCGCCCGCAAGAACCGCGCGTAGTTTGGGGTTGACCGTGCAGCTGTTTACTACATCGCTCACTTTCATCCCCAAAATTTCTTCGTCCCATTCGTATGCCTCTTCTGCATTGAGGTGATATAGCGGGAAGCTTTGGCAAACTTCCTTCATCTTGTTGTAAAACAGCTCAATACCGCGGCGTTCATCGGGAAAATACCGGCTAAGTTGGGCGACGAAGTTGTCACCACCTTGTGCATACGGATATTCAATGGGATCGTTGTCAAAAGTAATCTTATCGAATCCATCGTTGTCCATGCGTTTGAGACGAAGTTTTTCGGCGATGCCCAAGTAATGGAAATACTGATAGAGATTTTGCCCTTTTTCTAGACCACCGATATAATGGACTCCCGTATCGAAGATACAACGGTTGCGTGCGAACGTCTGTAGATTACCGCCATATTGTTTGTTTTTCTCTAATACCAATACATTGAGTCCTTCTTTAGCGAGAATAGTGGCACATACGAGCCCACCCAACCCGCTACCAATAACGACAATATCAAACGGTCTATGCATTTTGTGGTAAAGATAACGATTTGTCGAAATAACGCCACTACGACCGGAATCCATCAACATAAATTGAGCTGTGCGATTATACTCAATTCCAAGCAACAAAATCGATCTTGCATTGTTTTCTACAAAAAATCGGTTAATATATGAGAGCAATATGGACAGGGGCGATTGGATTCGGATTAGTCAATATACCTGTAAAACTATTCAGTGCCACGGTGGATAGTCGACCCGACTTTGATATGCTTGATCGGAAAGACCGATCCCGCATACGGTATAAGCGCGTCAATGAACAAACAGGGAAGGAAGTTAATTGGGATAATATTGTGAAGGGTTTTCTATTGAAGGACAATTACATTGTACTGGAGGATGCCGATTTTGAAGAAGCCAGTCCGGAGAAAACCAAAATGATAAACTTACAGTTGTTCGTGAAAGAGGCTGATATTGAAAGCGTCTATTTTGAGACACCTTACTATCTCCAGCCGCAAAAAGGCGGGGAAAGGGTTTACCTTCTGTTGCTCAAAGCACTAGAACGGACAAAAATGGCCGGTCTGTCTACTTTCGTGATGCGAAATACGGAAAATCTTGCCATCATTAGGCCATATGAAGGAGTATTGATGCTCAACAAACTCAGGTTTCATGAGCAGGTGAGGAATACAGATGAATTGAACATTCCTTCGGGAATGAAAATTGCGAAACAAGAGATGGATATGGCCGTTCAATTAATCAAGCAGCATACCGGTGAGTTCAACATCGCGCAATACAAAGATGAGTATGGCAAAGAGTTGATGAAGATAATCCGTGCGAAAGCGAAAGGAAAACGCCCTACCTTAAGGAAGCTGAAAGTGAAAGCCACAACATCGACCGACTTGCTGGAGCAGTTGAAAGCAAGTTTGGCATAAAACGGGCATCAGTGACGAAGCATTTGATGGGCTTTGAACCATGTGATGGCTTTGCAGATACCGTTTTCGATGGGCTGAAAGGTGATGTCTAATTCTTGTTGCGCTTTTTGATTGGAGTAAAAATTCTTCACGCAGAGTATTTTCATGTTGGTAGACGAAAGGGGTGTTTTTAGGCCGAGCGCACGGAAAAAATCACCGATATAACCCGCAGCTAACAAAACCAGTGCTGGTATAGGGATGAGTATGGTGCGTTGGCTTGTTTGTTCGTTTAGTTTTTCGAAAAACTGACGGTAAGTGAGGTTGTCACCAGCCAAGAGGTAAGCCTCGCCATTTTTGCCTTTCTCCAGGGCATTCGTCACCCCATTCGCAGCGTCTTCCACGTTTACAAAATTTTTACCGCCGGGAGGGTAAAATACTAACTTTTTGGCATAACCCATGCGGATGATGGTGCCCGAGCTGGGTTTTCCGTCATATGGACCGATCATGAATGTGGGACTTACTATGGTAACCGCTATCTTATCTGCCATGGCCAAAGCCCGGTATTGTCCTTCTAGCTTACTTTTAGCATACCACGCTTTGGTAAACGGGGGTTTCGCCGGTAGGCTTTCATTACCCGGTGCTGGCAATGTGCCATAGCCAAAGGTATTGGCAGTACCCACATACACAATCTTTTTAACCTGATGTTTCAACGCAGCTTGGATGATGTTTTCGGTGCCTGTTACATTGATGCGATGATAGTCATCGTAGTGCAGTAGGTTTTGATCGGTGGTAGCCGCGCAATGGATGATGTAATCGCAGTCTGCTAAGGCTCGATCCAGCGATTTCGCATCGGTAATGTCTCCGACGACCAATTCAAGGCTGTTTTGTTGTGGTAAGAGGAATTTTTTAGTGTCGCGGATGAGCCCTTTTACCTGGTAGCCGCGGGACAGGAGCGCGACGATTGTGTTCGTGGCCAAGAGGCCATTTGCGCCGGTGACCAATACCTTCATGCGCGCTTAATCTCCTTTTTTATGGCGTTGGTCAGCAGTGGAAGTCGGATATATACCGGAAGGAATTTCATAACTATCCAAGTTAGCTTGTTTACCCAATTGAGCATGATGAGCGTGTCCCGCCTGAAGAGCTGCCGGATGGATATTGCCGCAACCTGCTCGGGGGTAAGCAGTCCCATTGTGGCAAAGAACCCCTGTTGCTGTAAACGCGCCGAAGAATCGGCATTGGTCATCATCGGTCCAGGATTGACCACACTGAAGAATATGTTACTGTCCGCGAATTCTTGGTACAGCCCCCGTGTGAAGCTGTGCACATATGCTTTGGAAGCTGGGTAGGCTGTTTTGTATCCAATGGGACTGTAAGCAGCCACGCTACCCACATTGAGCACATACGCTTTATCGCGTTTTATCAGATTGGGCAGTAACTGATGGGTGAGCAATGAAGTGGCTTTAACATTGAGCTGGATGATGCGATCAAGATAATCCAGACTGACATCCTGAAAAGGCTGCGTACCCCCGCATCCGGCATTGTTGATCAAAATGCTTAGCGGAAAATGCAGGTTGACCCAGGCAGACAATGCTACAATATTCTCCTTTTGGGTAAGATCTGTTTCATAGCAATGTGCTTCCTGCCCCAATGCTTCCACTTGAGATGCCACGACATCTAGGCCTTCCCCGGGCAGACTGATCAGGATGGTACTTATTTGCCTCTTGGCTAATTCTAGAGCAAAGGCTTTACCTAGGCCCTGGCTAGCCCCCGTTATTAATGCATACGTTCTGCTCATCGTCGGTAAAAATACGACAATTTCCTTGTAATCATCTTCACAAATCCGTTGACACAGGTGAGTTATCGCCCTCCCGGTTTCTTTTTCTTGCCAGTTCCGCACAGAAGAGCGCTGCGGAAACAGCGACGTTGAGCGATTCAGCTCTACCTACACGGGGAATTGTAACGCGATGTTTGAGGTGAGGTAATATGGCTGCATTGATGCCACTACCCTCATTGCCCAATATGATTAGCCCTTCATGACCAAAATCAGTCTCATAAATGGGCATGCCCTCAAGAACGGCTCCAAAAACCGGCAAAGGTGTATGTGCGATCAGTTCGGCTATATCGGTATAATGGATCTCCATCCGGGCGAGGGATCCCATGCTTGCTTGCACAACTTTGGGATTGTAAGTATCCACTGTTCCTGCCGAGCACACGACGCGCTTGAACCCGAACCATTCTGCAGTGCGAATGATGGTGCCGAGGTTGCCCGGATCCTGTATGTCATCGAGGACTAACGTGAAATCTCCGCTCAATGCATTACTTCTAAGTGCCGGATAGGAGGGGATAGATACCAGCGCCAGAACACCTTGTGGTGCTTTCAGGGAACTGATACGTATCAGTTCCTGTTCGCTGATTTCATCCGATTTTATATTTTGAGGTATTTTGACGAATTTTGCGGCCGCTTGGGCGGTATAAAAGACATGTTGTACAATATAGTCGGAATGAACGAATTCCATAACGGATTTAATGCCTTCTACAATAAACAATCCATGTTCTCTACGGAATTTTTTATGATGGAGCGACGTGATCGTACGGATTTGCAGTTTTGAAAGCATTGTCAATGGTTAAACGGAACTGTGTTTTTGCCTATGCAAGTATAATGCTTTTGTTGGTATTATTCTCATCCTGTCGTTCTACCCGCTTATTGGAAGATGGACAGGCTTTGGTGGCCAAAGTGGAAATTAGCGGGATTGATCCTCAATTTGCCGAACAAGCAAAAGCTTACATTCCACCGGATATCCGCCCTAATTCGCGCATTAATCTATTTATCTATAACCTGGCCAACGCGCGTAAGGGGCGTTACCGCACCCAGAATATCCGTAACGTGGGCGAACCACCACATCTTTTGGATAGCACATTGGTTGATTTTTCCACCCAGCAAATCAGTCGCTACCTGATATCCAAGGGCTATTTCAACACAACGGTAAACCACGAGATTACCCTGAAGCAGCGGCGGGCGCATATTTATTTCCATGTAGTGCCGGGAGAACCGTTTACCTTGCGTAAAGTGGATGTGGATATAGCCGATCCGCAGTTGGAACAGCTGTACAATGAGGAGCGGAGCCGTTTCACTAAAATCAAACCCGGTGCGCGTTATGACGCGGATTCATTGGTGGCCGAACGTGAACGTGTGTATCACCTCATGCGTCAACAGGGGTATTACGAGTATTTGCGGCAATATATGCGGGTGGACGTCGATTCAAGCCTTCGCAGCAACCAAGCGGATATCCGGCTTTTTGTCGATAATCCCGAAGGTCAGACCGTGCATACCAAGTTTACGATAGACAGCAGTTTCGTGACCATCCGGCATGATCGGCCCGACCTTAATCGGCCGGTGCCGAAGGAAACCCGGTTGACCGATGGTTTGTATTTCCAAGATTACACAGGGCGTTTCCGTGCGGCACCCATTGCTCGTTACCTTTTCCATCGCCAGGGAGATCGCTATAATGTCGATATGGAAAATCTTACCTATGATCGGCTCTATGAACTAAATGGTTTCCGCAGCGTAAAAATAAGCTACGATAAGCCGGATTCTAACCGGCTAAAAGTACATTATGAATTGGTGACACGACCCTATATGGGCAATCAGATCGAAGGCGAATACACCTTCAATGCAGGGATGAGCGGCTTCAATATTGGAAATACCTTTACCCATCGCGACCTTTTCGGTGGTCTGGAACAATTGGAAGTGAAGCTGCGTTATGGGGTGTTGTTTGACTCACGTTTACCGGGTAACCTGCTAGATCGGGTATTCAACAATGATTTCCAAGTGGGTATTAACATCACCGTGCCGAGACTGATTACGCCATTCGCGGTTCCGCCTGTCGGCAGAAGCGGTTTGCCCCGAACGGTTTTTTCGGCCAATTTACAGGCATTCGATCAGTTTCAAACTTACTCTAACCGATATTTTAGTGGCACGCTGTCATACAATTGGTTTGACACGCGCTATAAACAGCATAATCTTACCCCGATCGTTTTGGAATACCGGTACGGAAGGTTGAACAGCGAATTTGCACAACGGCTGGTCGACCAAGGATTTCTGCTTTATGTACGCAGCAACAACAGGGCTTATTTTGGGCTGGGCTCCCAATATGCTTATACCGTGAATGCCGTTAGGTTATCCCGGCTGGAGGACTTTTTGTATTTTAGAGGTGCATTGGATTTGAGCGGCAACCTGTTGGGATTAGCCAGTCAGGTTATTGATTTCAAACGAAATGTAGATGGCGAGAAAGAGGTGTTGGGCGTGCCTTACTTGCAATATGCAAAGGTTGAAACGGACTTACGGTATTATCGGCACCTAGGGGGAGATAGGCAATTGGTTTTACGGCTCAATCCAGGCGTTGCTTTGCCGTATGGTAATAACTCGAGTTTGCTGATCTTTGAGAAAAGTTTCTTCGGTGGCGGTATGAACGGTATCCGCGCATGGCAGGCCCGCACGTTGGGCCCCGGTAATTACAACCGGGAAGTGCTTGACCCCGGTTTGCGCCTCAATTTCCGCAATCTCGATCAGCTCGGAGAAATTAAGCTGGAAGGAAATGCGGAGTATCGTTTTAAGCTGGTGAATGATATATTTGGTGCAAAGTTGAAAGCGGCGACATTTATCGATTTCGGCAATATCTGGCGGATCGACGAAAATGAGCTGAATCCCGGCGGTGAGTTTAAATTTAATCGCTTCCTCGGGCAGTTGGCGGTCGGCGCAGGTGCGGGACTACGGTTTGACCTGGATTATTTCGTTATCAGGCTGGATGCGGGGATGAAGGTACGCGACCCGCAGTTCAATGGTGCAAAACAATGGGTGATTTCCGAATTTTTCAATAGCCGGGAATTTAAAGAACGATATCGCATTACCAACGCACCTGACCGTTATAATTTCATTCAGTATAACTTCGGTATTGGGATGCCTTTTTGATTTGAAGATATGTAGATTGATTTTTAATCCTCAAATCAACCCCTTTATCCCATGCGTAATCGTTTCAAAAATACTTTCAAGATCCAACCCCTTACTATAATTGTAGATAAAAAGACCGATCAGAATCACGATTGCCAATACCATTAGCCGTTTGAAAAGGTAAGCGACCAGCAGGATCACTGCCGGGATAAGGATGAGGTAGTACCAATTGATGGCAATGGGCTTTAGTCCGGTGTCATTTTTCAGTACATAATATAGCCGCCCTTGGGAGCCTCGTTGGTTGCGATGTTTAATGAATACGAATGCTGAAGCTTCGATGGCATTTGGGGTTATGGCCACACCCTCATGGAATTTCAATTCCTGATTGAAACCGTTGATGATAAATTGATAGCTTCCTGATATAGAGTCCGTCGGATTCTCGTCGGCATCTGTAGCGATGATGGCCAATTTACCGTTTTTGATGAGGTTTTCCTTAACGATGAAATGGTCAATGCCGTTGCTGTGCTGCGCGTGCAACAATCCAGAAAAAAACAATGTAACCAGTAAACAACCGAATTTCCACATTCCTTTAGTTGGTGTTGAATCATGCAATGTTAAGGAAAAAAGATAGAAGTTGCGCATTTTTCTATATTTGTGGCTGCTAAGGTGTTTTACTTCCATCTTTCCAATTAGAGCTGATTACATTCATGGACTATATCATCGGTGTGGATATCGGTACGTCGGGTACCAAGGCAATTGCTTTTCGCTTGGCCGGTAGCATTATTGCCGAATACCACGTTAGTTATTCGCTACTTAACCCGCAACCGGGTCATTTTGAGCAGGATCCCAATGTGTTGTTGTCAGCCGTGGTCGAATCCATTGCCCGGGTAGTCCAAACGGTAAAGAAAGGCGCTGTGGGTACCCAGCTATTGGGTGTTGGTTTCAGCAGTGCCATGCATGGCCTCATCGCCATGGATAGGCAAGACCAGCCACTGACGAACTGCATCACATGGGCCGATACGCGTAGCGAATCCTTTGCAACTCGGTTAAAAGGTACGCCCCATGGGATTGGCATCTATTTGAAAACCGGTACACCTATTCATCCGATGTCGCCGCTCTGTAAATTGTGCTGGATACGAACCCACCTCCCCATTATTTTTTCAAAAGCACAAAAATTTATATCCATCAAGGAATATGTGTTCTTGAGGTTATTCGGTCGTTATCTGGTGGATGAATCCATTGCCTCCGCAACAGGCCTTTTTGATATCTATGCTTTCCAGTGGCATGCCCCAGCCCTCGATTTGGCGGGCATTTCATCGATGCAGCTTTCCGAACCGGTACCCATTACCTATACGTTGTCGGGTTTAACCAAGCGCTATGCTGACGATATGGGCATTCCAGTGGATACGCCGTTTATTGTGGGCGGCAGTGACGGTTGCTTGGCTAATTTGGGTGCACACGCCGTGGGGGCAGGAGAAGCCACGGTTAGCATCGGTACAAGCGGGGCGATACGGATGATGTCTAACCATCCCGTAACCGATCAACAAGCCCGAACGTTCTGCTACGCGCTCACAGACAACCTGTTTGTTTTGGGGGGAGCAGTGAATAGCGGTGGAGTGGCGCTCCGTTGGTATGGCGAGAATTTCGGCCCTGCCGGTGTACCCCAAGCGACAGCTTTTGAGTTACTTGCCAATGATGCATCCACAGTGCCCGCCGGTGCCGAGGGGTTGGTTTTCTTGCCCTATCTCGCAGGCGAACGTGCCCCGCATTGGAATGCGAAAGCGAAAGGCATGTTTTTTGGCGTACAGATGCACCACCGGAAGGCTCATTTTACAAGAGCCGTATTTGAGGGCGTCATATACGGAATGTATAGCGTAGGAAAGGTATTGGAAGAGATCGCAGGTCCGATTAAAGTTATCCATGCCAATGGTGGGTTTGCCCGATCCTCGCTTTGGGTACAATTGCTAGCGGATGTTTTTAATAGACAGGTACTGGTGCGGGAAGAAAGTGTGGAAGATGCCGCTAAGGGTGCCTATATCGTTGCGCTAAAGGCCTTGGGCAAGATTTCGGATTTCGATGCACTAGCGCATAAGTCGGAGCAGGATCGATATGACCCCAATCCGGCAGTATATTCCGTTTATATGGAAAATTTTGACCGGTTTGGCCGGCTATATGACAAGATCAAGGATGAGTTTTAATCGATCATATTAATAAACCAATTAAAAAAGATGGTACCTATCATTATTGTTGCATGTGGGGTGTTATTGCTGTTGCTTCTTGTTATTGTATTCAAACTGAGTGCTTTTTTTTCACTCATTATTACTTCTTTGGCTGTCGGGGTGGCCTTGGGTATGCCTGCCTCGGATGTAGTTAATTCCATCGAAAAGGGAATGGGGAGTACGTTAGGTTCGCTCACCATGATATTGGGGTTTGGCGTGATGCTTGGCAGACTGATTGCCGACGGGGGCGGTGTGCACCGAATTTCTACGCGCCTGATTAACGCATTCGGTCGGAAGAACGTACAGTGGGCGGTCGTGATTATTGGGTTTGCGGTTGGTATTCCAATGTTCTATAATGTAGGCTTTGTCATTTTGGTACCCTTTGTCTTTGCAATTGCAGCACAGACTCGATTACCGCTTATTTACGTCGGACTGCCCATGCTGGCATCGTTGTCTGTGACACACGGTTATTTACCCCCGCATCCGGGGCCAACTGCTATTGGTACGTTGTATCATGCGGACATGGGGCTCACCCTGATCTATGGGATTGCGGTTGCGATTCCGGCAATTATCCTGGGAGGTGTCGTCTTTTCCTGGACATTGAAAGGCATCCGTCCGAATCCACCAGCCCAATTTGTGAATGTGGAGATGCCGGCCGACGCAGAAAGCCCCGGTTTTTGGATCAGCCTATTTACCGGATTGCTTCCGGTATTGCTCATTGCCTTTTCTTCATCATTACTACTTATTCTCCCAACCGATTCTCGACCAGCGGCTATCGTGTCGTTCATAGGAAATCCCGCCATTGCGTTGCTGATCTCGGTGTTTGTCGCCGTCTACACTATGGGCATTGCACGCGGAAAAACGATGAAAGTCGTTATGGATAACTTGGAAGATTCGGTGCGTAGCATTGCGATGATTCTGTTGATCATAGGTGCTGCCGGATCGTTTAAGGAAGTATTGGTAGATAGCGGGGTAGGTGATCATATAGCGGAATGGGCAGGCAAGCTCTCTTTTTCGCCCTTGATTTTGGTATGGGCCATTGCGGCTGTTATCCGGGTGGCGCTTGGCTCGGCGACTGTGGCAGGGCTCATGGCCGCCGGCATCGTATTGCCACTTATCGGGTCGACCAATACCAGCCCTGAGCTGATGGTACTCGCCACGGGGGCAGGTTCACTCATGTTCTCTCACGTCAACGATACCGGCTTTTGGATGTTTAAGGAATATTTCGGCCTTAGTATTCGCGATACCATTTTATCGTGGTCGCTCATGGAGAGTATTGTTTCCGTTGTGGGGCTCGTTGGTGTCTTGATATTGGATATTTATATATAGCCTGTTCGGTAAAAAATGTGATACAGCGATAAAATACTTGATGATTCAAGTAGTTTTGGGCGTTTAAAGCTGTACATTTATGTCTTTTTGAGGTGGTGGGCATTATCCAAAGCCAGACATTCAGATACTAAAATGAAGAAGAAGTACCTTTATATTGCGATAGCAATCGTTGCTGTGGCCTTTATAAGTTATCGTTTGACGCGTAATGACAAGCCCAAAGTAGCGGCGCCGACTTCACCCCAGGAGCCAGGTATGATGGAGGTCAACGCGGTTATAGTGGCTCCTCGGGAATTTTCGAATATCATTACGCTATCGGGGTCTATCGAGCCCAATGAACAGGTGCAGATTCGCAGTGAAGTTTCTGGTATTGTAAGAACGTTGTCTTTCCGTGAGGGAACGGCAGTTCAAAAAGGGCAAGTGCTCTTGCGCATTGATGATTCCGAATTGCAAGCGCAGCTCATTCAGGCGCAGAGCAGTGAAAAATTGGCAGAGGATAATGAAAACCGTGCTCGCCTGCTATTGGAAAAGGAAGCCATTAGCCAGCAAGAGTATGACGTGGCTCATGCGGATTACCAGTCGGCCAAGGCGCAGACCGTACTGATCCGCGCTCAGATCGCTAAAACTACGGTACGGGCTCCTTTTAGTGGAAAAATAGGCCTTCGATCGATATCTGAGGGTGAATACCTTACACCGACTACCGTGGTAGCGAATTTATTGAGTGTCAATCCTGTCAAGATTTTGTTTTCAGTGCCTGAGAAGTACAGTGGTCAGATCCAGGTTGGACAAGGATTGACCTTTGGCATTAGCGGATCGGATACGAAGTACCACGCAGAGATCTATGCCATCGAACCCGGTGTAGATGCGACCACGCGGACGGTCAGCATTCGAGCCATCGCAGAAAATCCCGGAGAACAGCTTTTTCCAGGCTCCTTTGCACGTATTGAATTACCATTGGATCGGATGGAAAACGCAGTTCTGGTACCTACCGAAGCGGTGATCCCCATTCAAAACGGCAAACAAGTGTTCTTGTTGAAAGATGGTAAGGCTACCGCAATACCGGTAGAAGCTGAAAATCGTACCCGCTCCGACGTGTTGATTACCAGCGGAGTGAATATAGGCGACACCGTATTGATTTCCGGTATCATGTCAGTCACCGACGGAATGCCGGTAGCCGTGCAGGTTGTCGAATAGGACGTAAATTATAAGCCCATGAGTCTTTCCACCATAAGTATTAAAAGGCCGGTTCTTACGATCGTGATGAACTTGATGCTTATTTTGTTTGGCGTCATTGGATATACTTTCCTGGGAGTACGCGAGTTTCCCTCCATAGATCCGCCAATCGTATCGGTACGGACCAATTACGCCGGCGCCAATCCAGATATCATCGAATCCCAGATTACCGAACCGCTGGAACGTTCGATCAACCAGATCGACGGCATCCGTAACATTTCCTCATCGAGCAGTCAGGGCTCCAGCCGGATTAATATTGAATTTCTCTTAAGCAAAAACCTGGAAGAGGCGGCGAATGATGTTCGGGATAAGGTATCTCAGGCCATGCGCAGCCTCCCGCAGGATATCGATGCGCCACCGGTAGTATCCAAAGCTGATGCCGATTCCGAGCCGATCATCGTGATGACGGTACAAAGCGAATCGCGTTCGCCGCTCGATCTTGGTGAGATTGCTGATAATGTGATTGCACAGCGCTTGCAGACATTGCCTGGGGTGAGTTCGGTACAGATTTGGGGCGAAAAGCGATACGCCATGCGATTATGGATCGACCCGATGCAGCTCTCCGCTTATGGGCTTACGCCATTGGATGTTCGTAATGCATTGAATCGCCAGAATGTAGAATTACCATCAGGAAAAATTACCGGAGAAAATACTGAACTGGCGATAAAAACCATTGGAAACCTAACTACCGAAGCCGAGTTCAATGATTTGATTATCCGATCGGAGGGTGACCGTATAATCCGGTTTGGAGATATTGGAAACGCCGTACTTGGCCCGGAAAATCTAGAAAGCGAGTTTCGCGAGTCGGGCTCCGTTATGGCCGCTATGGCGATCATACCACAACCAGGCACCAACTACATCGATATTGCTAATGCATTTTATGAGCGCTTTGAGCAGCTCAAGAATGAAGTACCCTCAGATATCAAAATGGAGGTCGCCATAGACAATACGCTATTCGTGAAGCGTTCGGTTTTAGAAGTTGCCGAGACCATTGTCATCGCGTTGATTTTGGTGATTTTAATTATCTTTCTTTTCTTCCGGAATTGGGGTATTGCATTCCGTCCGTTAATTGATATCCCCGTATCACTGATTGCCACTTTTTTTGTGATGTATCTGTTTGGGTTTTCGGTCAATGTACTCACACTACTGGCAATTGTATTGGCTACCGGTCTGGTAGTCGACGATGGTATCGTGGTTACGGAAAATATTTACAAAAAAGTAGAGGAGGGCATGTCTCCCATCATGGCTGCCATTAAAGGGGCCAATGAGATATTTTTTGCTGTCGTCTCTATTTCCGTCACTCTGGCCGCTGTATTTTTACCGGTGATGTTTATGGAGGGTTTTGTGGGACGGTTATTTCGAGAGTTTGGGGTGGTGATCGCTGCCGCGGTATTGATTTCGGCATTCGTATCGCTATCGCTTACACCCATGCTCAACGCCTATCTGATGCGCAGTAATGCCAAACATTCCTGGTTTTACAACGTGACCGAACCATATTTTGTCAAGATGACCACAGGGTATGCTAATTCCCTACGTCGGTTTATGCACACCAAATGGGTCAGTTTTCCAATACTTGCTGTTTGCTTTGGTCTGATTGCTTGGTTTTGGGTTCATTTGCGGAAAGAAACCGCACCCTACGAAGATCGGAGCCTCGTACGTGCCAGTGTGACGGCACCAGAAGGAAGTACGTTTGAATACATGGATCGTTTTATGCTGGAGCTTGTCCAATTGGTCAATGATTCCGTGCCGGAGAAAACCGTCAATATGGTCAATACATCGCCAGGTTTTTCAGGTACCGGGTCAGCAAATACGGGAATGATGCGTATCGGTTTGGTGCCGCCGGAAGACCGCGAGCGATCGCAAGATGAGATCGCAGAAGCCTTGACACGCCAGACTAGGAAATATACGGAAGCGCGAACCTTTATTTCCCAGCAACCGACTATTTCTGTAGGCCGACGGGGAGGAATGCCTATTCAGTATATCATCCAAGCGCCGAATTTTGGGAAACTTGAAGAAAAGATACCCGAATTTATGCGTGTAGCGACGGCTGATCCCACATTTGCGAATGTGGATGTGAATCTCAAGTTCAATCGGCCAGAGCTCAATATCAGCATCGACAGAGATAAGGCGCAGAGCCTTGGCGTATCGGTATTAGACGTTGCACAAACGCTGCAGCTTTCGCTGAGTGGACAGCGATTTGCTTATTTCTTGCTGAATGGGAAACAATATCAGGTGATTGGTCAGTTCTCGGATCTCGACCGAAGCTCACCGTTGGACTTGGCGACTATCTTTGTTCGCAGTAGTACCGGTGAATTGGTGCAACTCGATAATCTAGTGGATATGACGGAAAAAAGCAGCCCGCCGCAACTGTACCACAACAACCGTTTTATGTCGGCCACCATTTCCGCCTCATTGGCTCGCGGCCGAACGATTGAAGATGGGATTGAAGCGATGGACCGGATCGCAGATCAGGTGCTGGATGATAGCTTTTCAACTGACTTAGGTGGTGAATCGCGGGATTTCCAGGAGAGTAGCTCCAATACGTTGTTCGCCTTTGGCTTGGCGTTGTTGTTGGTTTATTTAATCCTTGCTGCTCAGTTTGAAAGTTTTCTGGATCCATTTATCATTATCCTTACGGTGCCCATGGCTGTCGCCGGGGCCATGCTTTCCCTATGGCTTACTGGGCAGTCATGGAACATTTTTAGTCAGATCGGTACCGTCATGCTTATCGGCTTGGTCACCAAGAATGGTATTCTGATCGTGGAGTTTGCCAATCAGCTGAAAGAGCGGGGCAGGCCGGTGCGCCAGGCCATCATAGAAGCTGCGGAAGCACGGCTCCGTCCCATCCTGATGACTAGCCTTGCTATCTCATTGGGAGCATTGCCTATTGCCATGGCATTTGGGGCAGCTGCTACAAGCCGGATCGGAATGGGCGTGGTGATTGTCGGTGGAACACTGTTTTCATTGATACTTACCCTATATATTATCCCGGCCGTTTATGCATTGTGGTCAAGAGCGCATAAAGTGAACCCCGATTTGGAAGAAGCAAAGCGTGTAGAAGAAGAAGTGGCGGCAGGTGCACATTCATTATGAAGAGACTGATTATTATTGTTTGCTTTATCACGCCCTTTTATGGGCTAGCTCAGTCCGAGCCCGAGCTTAGGTTGGACGACGCCATTGCCATTGCATTGGAAAATAATTATGATATTCGTTTGGTAGCTAAAGACGTTGCCATTGCGACGAACAATGTGCACATCGGCAATGCTGGTATGTTGCCCGTTGTTAGTGGCGATGTATCTGCTGCTGCAGGTATCCAAAATACTACGCAAACGCTTCTTAGTGGCGAAACCCGGGCCTTGCGTGGCGCGAGGAATCGGTCAATGGCCTATGGTGCCAATTTGGATTGGACTATATTTGATGGGCTTCAAATGTTTACGCGTTATGAGCAGCTTAAGGAATTAAAAGCCTTGGGCGAAGCCAATCTAAAGGCAGCCATCTTGGCAACCGTATATGAGGTGGTAAGCGGATATTTTGACTTGGTCCAGCAACAGCAACTGATAGACGCTACGCAGACCGCCCTTGAATTGTCCGCATTCCGCTATCAAACGGCTGAAAATAGGTATCAGATTGGTAGGGCTTCTAAACTGGAAGTGTTAGCAGCCAGTGTGGACCTCAATACAGACACAACAAATCTACTGCGTCAGCACGACCTATATCGGCGGAGTCAAGTGAGGCTGAACGAATTGTTGGCTCGCGATGTGAATACAGATTTCGGTGTTGTCGATACCATTGTGATTGCAAATGACCTGCACTACGAAACACTATTCCAACTGGCGAAGCAATTGAATCCAACTTTGCAGTCGGCTATTGTCAACCACCGGGTCAGTCAGTTGGAGTTGAAACGCATCAAAGGCGAACGTTATCCCGTTGTCGCCATCTCATCAGCCTATACCCGTTCGCAATCCAGTACGCAATTGGGTTTTTCCACCCGATCGCGAAACAATGGATTCAATTATGGCATTTCCGCGTCGATGAATATTTTCAACGGTTTTATGCAACGACGGAATGAGCAGAATGCGGAGTTTGCCATGGAAGCCGCAGAAATTGAGGTCGATAAAATCAATAAGAATATCGAAGCACAATTACTGGCTGCGTATCAGACTTATCTGATGAATTTGGAGTTGGTGCGACTTGAGGAAAGGAATAGAGACATCGCCAACGAGAATATGGACATCACGCTGGAGAAGTTTAAACTGGGCAGTATCGCACCGCTGGAATTTCGTGAAGCCCAACGCAATTTTGTGGACGCCAGTACCCGATACAGTACAGCACAGTATCAAGCTAAATTGGCTGAAATAACACTAAACCAAATAGCAGGGGCGTTAAAGGTTGAGTAAGGGTTTTTATTTTCACATAATTAATCCGATATTTGATATCCGAAGAAGGCTAACGCAATAAACACCATTATCCCATGATATTAGTAGCAGACAGCGGATCTTCCCAATCGGATTGGATGTTGGCATTACCCGACGGCGAGCGGTTGGCATTTACAACGAAGGGGTTGAATCCTTTTTTTGTGAATGAAAAAGATATTGCAAAAATAATACAGAATGCTCAAGAAATCGTGCCATATGCGGATCGCGTGAGTGAAGTCTATTTTTTTGGCTCAGGGTGTACAAGTCCGGACAGACGCGAAATGGTTTCCAATGCGTTATCGCAACTCTTTACCAACTCCTTCATTTCAGTGGAAACCGATCTTGTCGGTGCAGCCTACGCAACCTGCGGCGATCGAAAGGGTTATATTGCTACGCTGGGCACCGGTTCCGATGTGAGTTTCTTTGACGGACATGAAGTGCTACCTACCCGACAAGGTCTCGGTTATGTACTCGGAGACGAGGGCTCCGGCGTATGGTTTGGAAAACAATTGGTAACCAAATTCTTGTATGGTGTTATGCCTGCTGATCTTTCGGCCGAATTTTATGCAAAGTATCGTATAAATAAAGAAATTATTATCAAGAACGTATATCAACGCGCTTCTCCTAATGCGTATCTAGCCTCATTAGCTCTTTTCATGGGGGCGCACGCAGACCACCCCTTCATAGACGAATTACTCATAACGGGATTTAGGGAATTCATCGTCACAAACATTAAACCATTTCCAGACCATAGGGACTATATATGTCATTTTGTGGGGTCTATTGCGTTCTATTTTATTGAGCAATTACGTGAGGTCTGTGAACAGCAAGACGTCAAGATAGGGAAAGTGTTACGGCGTCCGATAACCGAGCTTTTTAACTATATCGTTCAACGGGAAAAGAACTACGAAATACAGGCGTAGGGCGGAACTCAACAGTTAGAGATTTTAAGTAAACACGTAAGCATATGAAATTAGTTGTTTTAATACTGGCTGCAATGATGATTAATCATTCAGCGGATAATGTGCATCAGTTTACCTTCACCGCTATTGATGGTAAACAAGTAAATCTCTCTGAATTTAAAGGCAAGAAGCTATTGCTCGTGAATACTGCCTCCGAATGCGGGTTCACTAAGCAATATGCTGGATTGCAAGAGCTATCAGAAAAATATGCAGACAAGGTGGTCGTCATCGGCTTTCCAGCCAATAATTTCGGCGGGCAGGAACCTGGGAGCAATGTTGAAATTCAGGGATTTTGTGAAAAGAATTTTGGGGTGACTTTCTTGTTAGCGGAAAAAAGCAGTGTGAAAGGAGATGACATATCTCCCTTGTTTAAGTACCTTACGACAACCGAAAATGTTGATTTTGCTGGCGACATCAAATGGAATTTTGAAAAGTTCTTGATAGACGAAAAGGGCAATCTCATTCATCGTTTCCGCTCTAAAACCGAGCCATTGAGCGACGAACTTATCAGCAAGCTGTAAAACAAAGAAGCCTCCTGTTTAACAGGAGGCTTCGAACTAACCAATTATAAACCTAAATTATGAAAAGACAATTGAAAATCAATGCACCAACATATGCATTACAACTACCGCTATGCGTAGTAATTACACCTAATAAAACGAAGAAATAAGCGGATTAGTCTTTTGACGGAAAAATAAATAGAACCAATCAGGTTGGCCGAATGTTATTCACCGGTTCGGTAAAAGCATGCCCGGCATCGCGGTTCATAATGATCCTTTTCACCCAATAGTAGCTTTTGTTCACCCTTGGCAACACGATAAGAGTAATTTGCAGGTGCCCCGCATCGGATGCATACCGCATGCATTTTGGTCACATGCTCGGCGATGGACATCAAAGCTGGTACCGGGCCAAATGGAAGACCCATGAAATCCATGTCTAGACCGGCTACAATGACCCGGATACCGCCGTTGGCTAACCGGTTGCACACGTTAGGTAGCTCGTTATCAAAAAACTGTGCTTCATCGATACCTACCACGTTTGCAGCGCTTCCCAATTGCAGAATCGTCGATGAATGATCAACAGGGGTAGATGATATACTATTGCTATCATGTGACGTAATATTGGTGTGGTGATAGCGAGTATCCATTGCAGGCTTAAAAATCTCTACGGTCAATCTGGCAAGCTGCGCACGTCGCATTCTGCGGATGAGTTCTTCGGTCTTTCCCGAAAACATGGAACCACAAATCACTTCGATACTCCCATAGGGAGTGTCTCTGCCCACAAACCGATCTTCTGAAAACAACATGGTATATTCTTCGTGTTCTGCTTGGCAACCTTAATTCAAGGCATTCCCAAGGTTTGCTAATATCTGTATTTAATGTTAATTTTCGACTATGGTTTTTTGTTTCGCCCATTAGCTAGACAATCAGTCAATTACTTTGCTTTGGCGGGCACTATCATTTGCATATGAATAGCAATTTGCCTAAGTTTGACTCATCTTTTATCGATTACACAAGTATCAGTTTCGATTTTATGGCAACAAAAAAGCAGGTTTTAGAAAAAATAGCAGATTTACTGAACGATATTAACGATCAGTATCCAGATTTGGAAAACGATACGACAGGGCAAAGTAATCTAAAAGGTGATCTTTTTGAGGCTACCGTTAATTATTTTGCTGCGTATGTAGCCGTATATAACAAGTTGCAGAAGGCTGAAATCGGAACACTTGGTGGTCTTGAAGTTGAAACGGACGATACTAATGAGGTAGCGGTGGCTGATTCGGATGAGATTATCTTTACGCCGGCCATCGATAGTGCGGAAGAGCAAGCCTCACATACTGAGCAAGTCGAAGATACTGAAGTTGATGATCCGGATGATTCTACGATGGATGAGGAGGATGAGTATGCGGAGGAAAATGTCGATGACGTTGTGGAGGAAGAGGCAATAGACGTTGTGGAGCGGGATGTGGATGATTCCGAGGGCGAAGATGAGGATGAGACTGAACAAGAAGACAACCAGCCTAGTGAAGGGCTAGAGTCGGACCTGCCCGAGCCGGATTTTGGCGCTGAGGAAACAGATAAAGAGACCGATATTGGGGAGGAACCTGTTTCGGAGGAGGTAACCATCCAGCAGAAGGCCGTGGAAATCGATGTGCCTGACAAGCAAGAGGTAATTCCTTCGGACGAAGAGAAACCCTCACGGCCACTTTCTATCAATGAAATATTATCGGCACAGCGTAAGGCAGGCAGCAGCCCACTATTTGCGGCTCGTAGCGAAGTCGATCGAATCTTAGATATCAAATCGGCCATCAGCCTCAATGACAAATTGTTATTTATCAAAGATCTCTTTAACGGATACAGCTTGGCGTATAGCGAGGCAATCGAATTGTTGAACAGGTATGATGATTTTGCTTCTGCAGATGCTTTCTTGCAAGCCAATTACGCAAAGAAAAACAACTGGGTTGATAAACAAATTGCTGTAGATAAGCTATATGCCATTCTTAGGAAAAGGTTCGGGTCATAAAGCCTATCCTTTTTTTATTTTAGACTTACGGCTCCATATCGTGAACTGACGCTGACAGCATTGCCGGTGGCCTTGTTCCAATAACCGCTATAGCTTTTCGATGTATTGTTTTCGGAGCTGCTGCTGATATTGATGCGGTCGCGGTCGTAGTCAAACCCGCCATAGCTGATTGCCACGTTGAAATTAAATGCTGCTTCTGTTACAGGTTCGATACTCACATTGGAGTAAGAGGCCGCCACGTTGGCCTTCTGTATATCCGGTCCGAGCCCCATTTTGAATCCACCGCTATATCGCAGGCTGATATCTGCTTCACGGTTTACTTTTCCGATTTCACTTCCGCTCGTATAGCTTAGTGACAAGGTGAGTTTTTCCGCCTCGGATAATGTAAACCCGCCGTAACGGACGGCGATATCGCCTTCATTGAGGTACTCCAGCTCAGCTTTGGAATAGGTAATGAGTAGCGAGTTGTCCTGCCCGTTTAAATGGCCGACGCGTAAGCTTCCATAACTCACCGATAATGCGACATTGCCTTCCCGATCAGCCAATTCGATGGCACCATAGCGGTTCGCTAGTGCTAAATCATTCCCTTTCGGCAAATAAACATCATAGTCTATCCGTAATGCACGATCGGCTGCGCCGCTGGTTAATAACGACCACCAATTTGAGTTGCCAGAATCGATGTGTGTCTTAAAAGAAATATTATCTTCAGACTTGGATTGGTCAATGCGTACGCGGTCCAACGCCTCTTGAGCTTGCCGTTCTGAGTTTTCCGCGGTACGTACTTTAACAGTCACTTTCACTTCATTACGTGCCCAATTATGGATGGCGATCTTGCCATATTGGTTATCGATGCTAATTGTTTGTCGATTGGTTACCGGATAGATTTTCTCGATTATTTTTTCTTTTTGGAAGCCGAGAATATGATTCATATCCGATTCCCAAGATTGTTCCCAGTTCAATTGACCGATCTCTTGCGCGATGGCTCCGGTTTGATGGATGATGGGAGATAAATGTTGTTCTATCGAGAGCGCAATGAGGTTTTCTGTGTCCAGTGTGCGTGTTTCAAAATCGATTTGGCTCACGGCAGCGGCCACGTCAATGCTCAGTTCGGTGGCCAGCTGGCCAATGCTTTGGATGGTTGCCTTCTCCTGTTTATGCAGCCGCTGCCGTGTTGACTGTGCGGACAGGGCCGTCGCTAAGAGCAACGGAGCCATTGTCAAGGCGATATAGCTGTTAAATCTGTTCATCTTTGGTTTGGCTTTTTGTTCCATTAATATAGTTCAATACATCCATTTGCTGACTGAGGACGTCAATCTGTGCTTGTAGATTGCGGATCATGGCTCCTAGCGTCAGTTCTTTATTTGGGCTTTTGGCAAACTCCTGTTTCAGCATTTCGTAATTGGTCTCCATTTGACCGAGTACTTTCGAAAACTCCCCATATAGTGCGGGGTTCGAAGTTGCAATGAAAGCAATGGAGTCCTTTTTTTGTGTTACTAGTTGAGCATACACCTGCTGTTCCGCGGCCAAGTCAGGATTTATCCTGCTGTAATCAATGTAAGCATCTCTCTTCCCGTGGAAATACACCAAAATACCTGCGGTGCCGATCAAAAATGTAATGGCAGCGACCTTCAATATGTGAGTGAGCCATATTTTCCGTATGCCGGCTTTTTCGTCGCGCGACTGTTCGCGATTATCCAACTCATCAGCGATCCGTTGCCATAGCCCCGGTGGCGGATTTGCCGGATCGAATGCCGCCCGGTTTTCACTAATGAATGCTTTCAAATCCTTTTTCATATCGCCTCCTATATTTTATCATTCAATTTGCTAAGTAGTTCAGTAATTTTCGCCGCCCGCGGAGAAACTGACTACGGGAAGTCGCTTCGCTAATCCGTAGAATGTGTGCAATTTCTTCATGATCATACCCCTCCAGTAAGTATAATGTAAGTACTAATCGATAACCATCAGGCAATTTATCGATAGCGTGCTTGACGGCTGCTACCTGCAGTTCCACCCCATTATCTTCCGGTTCCTCGTTGGGCACTTCATCGCCCGCTTCCAAAGGTTGCAATTCCAATTTGCGTTTGCGTAGGGCAGATATGGACTTATTTACTACAATCTGCTTCATCCAAAGCCCAAAGGTGCTTTCTTGCCGGAAGCTATCTAGTCGTGTGAATGCGTCGATAAACGCTTCTTGAAGTACATCGGCAGCCTCAGCTTCATCTTGGACGATACGCAGCGCCGTATTGTACATCGCTTTGGCATATAGATTATACAATTTGAATTGGGACTGGCGGTCACCGCGTTTGCAGGCCACTACCAATTCATAATGCTTGTCACTAAATGAGGCTTCCAACTAACTATGTTATTTATGGTCCCAAAATCGTACAACCTGCCGTTCCACCATTTCCTCCGATTCACTAATCAATAGACGCAGTGGAAAAGGCGTGTGTTGCACGCTATATAAAAAAAATCTATTTCCGAAAAAGAATGTTAATCGTCGATACGGGCGACACGATTTAACGCTGCTGTGCTATCGCTTCCAGAATCACGTTGCATGCGGTCGCTATTTCTGCTTCACTTATGGTAAGTGGCGGTGCGATGCGTAAGGCAGTTTCACAGTGTAGGAACCAGTCAATAATTACCCCGTTTTCCGCACATTTTCTGCTGATGCATTCTACCTGATCAAAGGTGTCCAATTGCAGGCATAGCATCAATCCGATGCCACGTATCTCGTTGATTTGGGGGTGTTGGAGGTATTGACGGAACAATTGAGCCTTTCTTTCCACTCCTTCAACCAAGTGCTCGTCCAGTATGACATGGAGCGACGCCAGTGCAGCCGCACAACTTACCGGATGGCCACCGAAGGTGGTAATATGCCCCAACATGGGGTTTTCCTTTATGACATCCATGATTGCTTTGTTGGCAACGAACGCGCCTATTGGCATACCTCCACCCATTCCTTTTGCCAGCAGCAGGATATCGGGTTGGATACCATAGTGTTGGAAGGCGAACAGCTTACCCGTGCGTCCGAAACCGGTTTGTATTTCGTCAAGGATGAGTAGCGCACCCATTTCATCACAACGTTTGCGGACGGCCTGCATGTAGTTTACATCGGGTATGCGAATACCTGCTTCGCCTTGTACCGCTTCCAGAATGACTGCCGCAGTAGCTGTCGTAATCTTATCCAGATCATCGATATGGTTATAGCGGATGAAGTTGATTTCGGGTAGGAGCGGTGCGTAGGCTGTATGATATGCTGGGTTTCCGATAAGGCTCAAAGCTCCTTGGGTACTCCCGTGGTAGGCTTTTTCCGCGGCGATGATTTCTCGTCTTTGCGTAAACTTCTTGGCAATTTTCATGGCGCCCTCGGTAGCTTCGGTGCCCGAATTGGTAAAATAGACGGTATCGTACCGTTCTGGAAGTACAGCAAGCAGCTTGGTTGCCAGTGCTACCTGGGGTGCTTGTATAAATTCGCCATACACGGTCACGTGCAGGAATTTATCAAGTTGGTTAGCTATGGCTTGGAGCACGCGCGGGTGCCGATGACCAATGTTACTCACCGCAAAGCCGGAAACCAAGTCGATATATTTTTCGCCGTTGGGTCCATACAGATAAACGCCCTCCGCTCGGTCAATTTCTATGAGGCGCGGTGTGTGGGATGTTTGGGCGGTATTCAGTAAAAAAAGCTGCCTGTTGCTAAGCATGCTAAGTTACGGGATTTATGGGTTGTCTTTGTCGCGTCTGCGGTGTTGTAGTTCGCGAAGCAGGTAATTACGGAACTCTTCTTCGGCTTCAAAAAATCTCGAAGCCCGTGCTTGCCCAACGATATCGGCAAAACGCTTACGGTAAATTTTCTTCACCTCCAATTCCTTTGCATCGAAGGCAAGGACGTCACGATTGGTAGGGTTAAGGCTATTGCCGGGGATTTTTTGACTTCTTAGGTCAGACTGCCCCTTCAGCCTGGTATCCCCATGTCGTTCTTGCTTGAGCTTCCATATCTCCTTCTGATACTGGTTGTATATCGGAAAGAATTTTTGGGCCTCAGCGGGCGTCAGATTCAATTCATTGGTGATAAATGCACTTTTCTCCGCCTCAATCCGTTCAAAACGCTGGGCTCTGCTCTCCTGTGCCTTCGAGAAGGCCGTGGAAAACAGGAGTATAGCTATGAAGAGATTGAATGGTTTCACGACGGTCATTTTACAGCGTATGATTAAGGTAAGCTTCAAGATCCACCTCACTTATCCCCTCACTAATGTTGGGCTCATCGAAATCATCAAGATGTTCCGAAATATAGATCATATCATTCGCAGTTCCATAAAGCTCCAGGTAATTGAGTATTTCCTGGTCCGATACCGAAGCTAATGGACTTGAGGTTTCGGCACCGTCATCAACTAATCTGAAAATACCTGTAATACCCATCACCATGGCAATACAGGCGGCGGCCGCATACCCCACCCATTTCGTAGGTCGGCTTATTTTGCGCACAAGGGTAGCTTCACGTCGAGATGTCCGATCGGTAATTCGGTTTTGCAACGTGTCGAAGTAATGTTCGGGAACGGCAAAACCCGGTTCAACTGCGTTTTTCCTGATTTTTACATTAGCCAGCGATTGCTCTTCAAGGCTGCTAAAGTAGCCTTCGGGAACCGAAAAGCCAGCCTCGCCCACGATATTCCTTAGTTTCTCTTCGGCAATTTTCGCCATTATGCCGTCTTCCAGCTGCTGGAAATAACCAGACGGCACCGCAAAAGTCGTTGGTGTTTCTTCCATGTGACGACATTGCTGGAGCGTACGATTATACAGGTCGTCAAAGTAACCCTCCGGAACGGTATACGGATTCGCACGTAAGGCGTCGGGCAGCTTGTCCGGTGCATCGACATGGTGGTACGTATCTTTTTCCTTCATGGTATTCCTTAGATGTTTTTGTTACGTGAAGGTTTAATCGCTTGCCTCAAAAAAGTGCGCTATTTTCTTTACCGCTAAATGGTAGGATGCTTTCAATGCGCCGACGCTTGTTCCTACGATAGCTGATATTTCCTCGTACTTTAAATCATCAAAATATTTCATATTAAACACCATGCGTTGTTTTTCAGGAAGGGTGAGCAGCGCTTGTTGTAATTTTAATTGCGCTTGGCTACCGTTGAAATACGCCGTGTCTGTCAATGAATCTGCTAAATAAGCCGCGCTATCGTCATCCAATGACACATGCTGCCGCTGTTTTTTTTTGTTTAGAAAAGTGATGCATTCGTTCGTGGCTATGCGGTATAGCCACGTATACAATTGAGCGTCCTCCCTGAAGTTCTCCAGGTTTTTCCATACTTTTATAAATACCTCTTGAACGAGGTCATCGGCATCATCGTGGTCGATGACCAAGCGCCGCACATGCCAATATATTTTCTGCTGATACTTCTTTAGCAATACGCCAAACGCTTCTTCCCGCGTACGTTTATCTGCAAATTTTGCTAGTATCTGGGCATCTTCCATATGGCGCGCGGTTCGTTGTCCACCCCTTACTTCCGTTTGATCACGCGCTGGACGGCCGCGACGATATTAGCTGCGTTCAGGCCATATTTTTCCATCAATTGAGCCGGTGTTCCACTTTCACCAAAACTATCATTCACCGCGACATATTCTTGGGGCGTCGGATTGTTTTTGGCCAATACCTGCGCAATACTGTCGCCAAGGCCACCAAGCCTGTTGTGCTCTTCCGCGGTAACCACGCAACCTGTTTTTGCTACTGATTTCAAGACCGCTTCTTCATCCAAGGGTTTAATCGTGTGAATATTGATGATTTCCGCATCGATTCCCAGTTCGGCCAATTGTTCACCAGCCTGGATAGCCTCCCAAACCAAATGGCCGGTAGCGAAGATACTTACATCCTTGCCCTCGTTGACCATCCAAGCCTTGCCAATTTCGAACTTTTGATCCGAATCCGTAAATATAGGGACTACCGGACGGCCGAAGCGCAGGTATACCGGACCGTGATGTTCTGCAATCGCAATGGTAGCGGCCTTGGTTTGGTTATAGTCGCAGGGATTGATGACTGTCATCCCCGGCAGCATTTTCATCAACCCGATATCTTCCAGGATTTGGTGAGTAGCGCCGTCTTCACCTAAGGTGAGACCAGCATGTGAGGCACAAATTTTGACGTTCTTATCCGAATACGCGATAGACTGGCGTATCTGGTCATAAACCCGGCCCGTTGAGAAGTTGGCAAAAGTGCCAGTATAAGGGATTTTTCCGCCGATGGTAAGCCCAGCAGCAATCCCCATCATGTTTGCTTCCGCAATACCCACCTGGAAAAAGCGTTCGGGAAATTCCTTGATGAAGTCGTTCATCTTGAGGGAACCGATTAAATCAGCACAAAGCGCTACTACATTTTCGTTCTTCCGACCTACTTCCAATAGGCCGGCTCCAAAGCCCGAACGGGTGTCTTTTTTATCTGTATAGGTGTATTTTTTCATTTCTCTTAGCTATCAGCCGTCAGCAATTAACTGTCAGCTTTGTTTCCTTTCACATTGCTTGCGCAAATTCACTAGTAATCTCCCAACGTTTCCTCCAATTGGGCAAGTGCGGCTGCCAATTGTTCATCGTTGGGCGCCACGCCGTGCCACTTGTGCGATCCCATCATGAAATCCACACCATTTCCCATTTCTGTTTTCATGAGTATCATGACGGGTTTGCCTTTGCCCGTCCGCGACTTTGCTTCGGCCAGTCCTGCTAATACGTCACTCATAATATTGCCGTTCATCTCCATGACATCCCAACCAAAAGCCTCCCATTTTGCCCCGAGATTGCCAAGCGACAAGACTTGCTCCGTAGAACCGTCGATTTGTTGCCCGTTGTAGTCAATGGTAGCAATAAGGTTATCTATCTTATTGGCTGGGGCATACATGGCTGCCTCCCAAATCTGACCTTCCTGCTGTTCGCCATCGCCCATCAACACATAGACCAAGTGATCATCGTTGTTGAGCTTTTTGGCACGGGCTGCGCCAATCGCTACGGAAGGGCCCTGTCCTAATGACCCCGATGCTATACGTATGCCGGGAAGCCCCTCATGAGTCGTGGGATGGCCCTGTAGGCGTGAATTGATTTTGCGGAAGGTAGCCAATTCGCTGACGTCGAAGTAACCCGCCCGGGCAAGGGTACTATAAAATACCGGAGAAATGTGTCCATTGGATAAAAAGAAAATATCTTCCCCAATTCCATCCATATCGAATCCGGCTTTTCGCTCCATAGCACTGAAATATAGTGCAACGAAAAATTCAGTACAGCCCAAAGATCCTCCGGGGTGACCCGATTGGCAGGCATGGACCATCCGTACGATGTCCCGTCTCACCTGTGATGCAACGTTTTCTAATTTGGTAATATCTTCGCTCATTATTATGTGATTGTTATCGATTTTGGTGCTAAAGTTAAGGATTAATTATGAATATTAAAGGAGCTACAATTGGCTTTACGTTTAATTTGTCCGGCAACTGATCATCGATAGCTGACGCGACAAGCTATAGAAGCGGTTGTAACACCTGCCATACATTTTCAGCTAGGATTTCATGCCCCTTCTCGGTTGGGTGGATGCCGTCTCGTTGATTTAATCCGGATTCGCCAGCGACTCCTTCAAGGAGGAAAGGCACATAAGCCAAGTCGTTTTCCTTTGCTAGTGCTGGAAAAATGGCCGTGAATGCATTGCCATAGTCACTGCCCATGCTAGGCGGTACTAGCATACCCGTAAGCACCAGCCTACAGTCTGGATACTTGCTTTTTACCTTGTCAATAATGCTTTGGAGGTTTTTTTGAGTTTCTTCGGTGGGTATGCCTCTAAGGCCATCATTTGCGCCCAATTCCAGGACGAATATGTCGATCTTCTCATTAAGCAACCATTCGATGCGCTCATTTCCGGCGGCAGATGTTTCTCCGCTAAGGCCCGCATTGATAACACGGTAGGGCAGTTCCAACGAATCTATGCGTTGTTGGATAAGACCGGGAAAAGCGAGCGCTTGACTTTCGAGGCCGTATCCGGCCGTGAGGCTATTGCCAAAAAAAAGGATGTTTTGCGTTTTTTCTTTAACAGACACGGTGTCTGCTTGGCTTGCTTCGGCGTTAATTTCTTTCCCTTTTTGATTAGATGGGCTGCCACAGGAGGCAGCCAAGAAAAATCCAATAGCGAGGTATAAGCTAAACTGCTTCATTACATTGCTTCGGCTACTACTTCCTGTACTTCTGGTACCATCCGTTTGAGCAGCCCTTCTATGCCAGCTTTGAGGGTAATAGTAGAAGATGGGCATCCGCTGCATGATCCGCGCAGTTCCACAACAACCGTACCCTCCGTAAAGGATTTGTAGTGAATTGCACCACCATCTTGTTCAACCGCCGGTCGTACATAGTCATGCAAGATCTGTTGTATTTTGATTTCGGTTTCAGAACCTTCAAAATTTACATCTTCATCCTTTGTTACCTCTTGGACCTTCAACTCTGACTCAACAGCGCCCTTAACAAAGTCTTTCAGGATGGCCTCGATGTCTTCCCATTCTGCATCCTCGGTTTTAGTAATGGTTACGAAATTGCTCGCGAAAAACACACCGTTTACAAAGTTGAATTTAAATAATTCTCGCGCAAATGGGGATTCCTGAGCCTTCTCCCTGTCGGGATAATCCAAACTCCCGTTGATCAAGAGCTTGTTAACCAGGAATTTCATGGTCGCCGGGTTAGGAGTATATTCAGTATACACGTTTATCGTTGCCATTTCTTTATTATTTTTACAAAGGTACCATTATTCATCAAGAATTAGGGTCAGCTTTTCGTCAAAGGTTATACGCCTGTATAATTCCAAGGGGTAATCGCTTTGAGTTCCATCTTCACTCCTTCGCCCACATCCAATGTTTCCACGAATGCCGCAATGGTTTCCTGTGTTACGGTCTCATTGGTGCGAGTCAATTCTTTCAATGTTTCGTAAGGCTTTGGGTAACCCTCCCGTCGTAAGACCGTTTGAATAGCCTCCGCTACCACCGCCCAGTTGCGTTCCAGGTCGGCTTTGAGCGCCTCCTCATTGAGGATGAGTTTCTGTAATCCCCGTGTCGCAGACTTGAGGGCAATCAGGGTATGAGCCATGGGTACTCCGATATTTCGTAGTACGGTAGAGTCCGTAAGGTCCCGCTGCAGGCGTGATATGGGCAGCTTGGCTGCCAAATGTTCGAACAATGCATTCGCGACACCCAGGTTTCCTTCCGCGTTTTCAAAGTCGATCGGATTGACTTTGTGCGGCATTGCGGAAGAGCCGATTTGGCCCTTAGTGATTTTCTGCTTGAAATAATCCATCGAGATATAAGTCCAGATATCCCGGCACAGATCAATCATAATGTTATTGATGCGCTTCATCGCATCGCATTGTGCGGCGAAGTGGTCATAATGCTCGATTTGTGTTGTCGTCTGCGAACGGTGTAAGCCCAATGTATCATTCACAAACGCATTGCCAAACGCTATCCAATCCGTTTGCGGATAAGCTACTTTGTGTGCATTGAAATTTCCAGTGGCTCCGCCGAATTTGGCGGCGTTCGGAATCTGCTCCAGTAGTCGCAATTGGTTGGCTAGCCTTTCCGTGAATACCCTAATTTCTTTACCTAATCGAGTAGGGGATGCCGGTTGTCCATGAGTGTGCGCAAGCATAGGAGTCGTTGTCCACTCGGAAGCCCGCTGTTCCAGCGCAGCGATGAGGATATTGAGCTCGGGTATATATACTTTGGTGAGCGCTTCTTTCCAGGAATAAGGAATGGCCGTATTGTTAATATCCTGGGAGGTCAAACCAAAGTGGATAAACTCCAAAGAGTCGACCAATCCCAAGGTTTCGAACTTGTCCTTGAGGAAATATTCCACAGCTTTTACATCATGGTTGGTCTCTTTTTCTTTATCCTTGATCCACTGGGCGTCTGCCAGGGAAAAATGATTATAGATGTCGCGAAGCTTATTATTGAGGCTACCGTCGAAATGCTGCAACTGTGAGATTCCACTCCCGCATAAGCTGATGAAGTATTCGACTTCTATGAATACACGGTATTTTATAAGCGCATATTCTGAAAAATAGCCAGCTAATTCAAGGGTTGCGTGGTGGTAGCGGCCATCTACAGGAGATACGGCGGTAAGTGATGATAATGCCATACAGAATTTCGTTTTCCGCAAAGGTAGGTATTTGAAGTGCGAAACACGAAATCGGAAATAAATAACTAAGGAAACGATGGACTAGCCAATGAATCAGTGGTTGTGGCAGTATCCGAAGCATTTGTAGTGTCGCCCCAGGTTGCGGAATCGTTGGCAACTGAATCCCCGAAAATCGAATCAGCGCCCTCCGAGTCATTGCGGTTATTATTTCCTGTATTGTCACAGGAGGTTATTCCAATCAAAACGCTACTGACTATTAATAATCCTAGTGTTTTCATAAAAGTTAATTTTGATATTAAATGAAACCTATATGGTAATACGACCCCCCGTAACCGGCAGTGTCGCCCCTGAGATATAATTCGCTTCGTCAGAAGCCAGAAAAACATAAGCGGGTGCCACTTCCGCCGGTTGTCCGGGACGCTCGAAAGGCGTGTTGTCGCCAAAGTGCTCATGATCCGGAATGGTGGATGGAATCAAGGGTGTCCATATCGGACCGGGCGCCACAGCATTCACGCGGATACCTTTGCCCTGCTCCAACAAAATCTGACTTAAATTTGCTGTAAAATTCTGAATAGCTGCCTTTGTCGCCGCGTAAGGTAATAGCGTAGGGTTGGGTTCGTAAGCATTTACGGACGTAGTATTGATGATACTCGAGCCGGGTGGCATGTGAGGCTCGGCCGCCCGGCAAAGATAAAACATACTGTGTATATTTACCGCGAAGGTTTTTTCCCATTCCCAAGTAGGAATATCCTGTAGTTTTTCCCGCGACATTTGATACGCTGCATTGTTTATCAAAATGTCGATCTTACCGAACTCCTTTACAGCCACTTCGATGATTTTTTGGCAGTGCCTTTCTGAGCTAATATCGCCTTTAATGGCGATGGCCTTCCGTCCCGCTTCCCGGATATATGCCACGGTATCTTGCGCGTCCCGATCTTCTACATCATCCAAGTAGCTGATCAATACGTCTGCTCCCTCCCTTGCGAAAGCTATAGCAACTGCTTTCCCGATACCGGAATCGCCACCCGTGATAATCGCTGATTTGCCTCCAAGTCTGTTTTTTCCCTGATAGGATTGTTCTCCATGATCAGCTTGTGGATCCATTTCGCTTTCGGTACCCGGCACATCCTGCGGTTTTCGCGGAAATGGCGGCTTCGGATACCTATCTGCCGGATCTTCCGAGGATGGCCGGGATCCCTCATGTTTGGTTTTCTCTTGTGCCATATCAAACCAACAATCCGGTATCTTGTTGGTTTGCTTTTTTATTTAAACAATCCGTTGGGGTGAATTGTAATGTAATTTGAGTGACACAGTAGAAAATCAGATATAAGAAACTATGGCAATAAAAAAAGATGATGCGGAGCTATCCGCCGATCGCGGGAAGCTAAAAGATAAAAAAGGCGAAGACCTGATTCGGCCACCTCGCGAGCTGAAAGAAAGGAAGGAGCAAAAAAATTACGAAGCCGGAATAGACCCGCAAGACGAGCAGCTTAATGCCATTCCGGAAGGAAGCGGAACACAGCGAGGGGATAGCAAACCCGGCGGCGGAAACCGACTGCATAAAGACGCGCTTGGTTCGGCAAGCCATTCGCGGAAAAATAGATAAATAAAAACATTTTTTATGGGCTGGTTGTACAATCTTTTATATCAGGCCAACGTTATCTTTATCAGTCGACACTTACATATAATCTAAAATTCAATCGTCCTTTAACGTATTAGCCAGCATCAAAAAGACTCAAACACTTCGAATCTGTAACTTTAACTTTGGTCATTTTATCGATAACCTGATGAGAAAGAAAATCCTGTACATTGAAGATGATCCCGATATGGTAGACATCGTGTCGGAAATTATGCAATATGAGGAATATGAAGTCATCAGAGATTGCGGTAAATCTATGTATAGGCTTTTGAAGGATAATGATTTTGGTCTGATATTGATGGATGAGCGACTAAGTTGGTGCTGGGGGAGTAGTCTATGCAGCGAGCTGCGCTCGAATGAGCAGACGGCCCATATACCAATTATCATGATTTCTGGAGTCCGAGAAATCGATGATATAGCCCAGCATTGTGGAGCGGATGCTTATATCCGCAAGCCATTTGAGATTTACGAGGTCATCGATGCAGTAAATGATTATTACCGAAAGAACAACTCCCGACCGGCATAGGGATTTCATTGGCAGGAATAAGTAGGTTCAATAACAAGATAAACATCCTTCAACTAATTAATTGCGCATGAAAAGAAGTAAAGTAAACAGGGGCATCGTGCAAACAACTACTCCCCACCAAGGATTTCATTTCGATGGCGGAAGTATCGATGGCGACGAAAGTTCGAATGAGACGTCGCGTACAAGGATGCTCGATAATCTAAAAATCGCATTATTTTTCAGTCGGATGCAATGTCAAATGAGTAAGGAAAAATGAGATCAGTGATGACAAACAGTGCATACGAGCTTTTACAGGTATTAAACCGGTGGTCTACGGGCTCGATTCATAAGTTTGCCGAGGAGCTTGATACAGATCCGGTAGATCTTTTGGCCGCAGCCCATGAGCTGCAAGTAGCTGGATTTGTGATTTCCTATCCCATGAAAGACGGTAGTCCCTTCGGTAATGCGATGTTGGAAATCACACAGAAAGGGCTCGATTTTATTGAAACGTATGTCGGCCAAATCAACTCGGAAACGAAATAGAAAAAGGTTACGCTATTTACCGGATCTTACGGCAGGCTATGGTCGTGTAAGGCGGGGCAGGGGCTTTTGCTATACAGATACCACAGGTTTGCGAATAACGGATGCGAAAAAACTCGACCGTTTCCGTGCTTTGGTAATTCCCCCTGCTTGGAAAGACGTATGGATAAGTCCAAGTAAGAAGGGGCATCTCCAAGCCACGGGTGTTGATGAAGAAGGCAGGAAACAATACCTTTATCATTCCGAATGGACAAGCGAAAGACAGCAGAAGAAGCTGAATCGGATGATCGCTTTTGGGGAGGCACTGTCGCATATCAGACGTCAGGTGACCAAGGATTTACGCCAGGAAGTGCTCACCAAAGAAAAAGTCACCGCAATTGCCTTAAAGATCACAGAAGCAACACTTATCCGTATCGGAAACGAACAGTATTTCCGCCGATATGGAAGTCATGGGTTAACCACATTGAAAAAAAGACAGGTGAGCCTTTCAGAAAATCAAGCGATATTCCGATTTCGAGGTAAAAAGGGCGTTCGTCAAGAAATCGAAGTGCGCAATGTCAATCTGGTGGCGCATTTACTTGAGCTGAAGGGCCTGCCAGGCGCTCATCTGTTTCAATACATTGTTGGTGAAGGAAATGTTCATCGGCTACGCGCAGCGGATATCAATGCTTATATCCAACAATCAACGGATCAAGAATTTTCGTCAAAAGACTATCGCACATGGTACGCCGGACTTTGGGCATTCCGTTTGTTTGGTAAATGCCCCGATTATACGACCGAAAAAGAGTGTGAGGCAAGTATACTTTCGGTGTTGGATGCCGTTTCTCATCGGCTGGGCAACACGCGGGCCGTATGCAAGCAGTATTATGTGCCCGATAGTTTGGTCAGCGCTTACAAAGACGGCACTTTATTTCCATATTTACGCAAAAGCTTGGGTAGTAGTGGTCTGCCGGGTACTCGGAGAGCCGAAGAGCAACTACTTAATTTCTTAAAACACGCCACGGCATGAAAGCCAACGACCCAACAGTTACTTCTGCCGGAATTTACGTTTAACGATATGGAAAAACGAAGTCCGATTTTTTTTGGCACGTTCTGGGCCGATAAGTACCCCATAAGCATGAAGCTCGGGTACATTATCGCAAATTATCTTGATGATGCCAATCACCGGTATGGCTAGCGCCATTCCTGCAATCCCCCACAGTAATTCTCCTGCTACCAACCCCATTATGGTAAACAACGGGTTGATGTTCACCTGTTGGCCTACCACTAGGGGTTCCAATACATAGGTTTGAAGAAATTGCACCAAAAGATACACCGCAACGATGCCCAATACCATACGCCCATCGCCTCCCTGGGCCAATACCGCAAAGATAGCGATCAGATTACCGACAAAATTTCCAAAGAAAGGTACGATTTCCAATATACCGCATAAAATCGCAAATAATATGGCACCCTCCAGACCCACAATCCCGAATCCAATACTGTACATCACCCAGAGAACAGCAATCATACTGAAAAGACCGGTAAGATAATTACCTGAGACGGCTACCGATTTATGTATGATCCGATCCGTATTTTGTTTTTTTTCATCAGGCACGATGCGCAACGCGACTTTCTTCAAATGGGATCGGTAAAGCAATAATAGGAAGGTGTACACAACAACCAACACGGTATTGACAGCCACCGTTGCCAAGGTATTAATAAAGTTGAACAGTAAGTCGTCTGCCTGGCCGGTGGCACTGTTTTTTTGCTCGTTTAGCATTTTTTCCTGTTCGTCGATACCGATACCCAATGTATCACTCACCCATTCCCGGATCGCACTTACATGGTCGATAAATTTTTCTTTCATTTCCCCAAAATCGTCTGCTAGCCGATTTACTTGCCAAGAAAGGACAATGAAGAGCAAAGCCAGGCCGCACACAAGGGCCAACACGAGAATGAATGAAGCCAGCCCCCTGCTCATGCCACCCCTTTCTAGCCGGTTACTGGTGCCGGTGAGCAGCATAGCAAGCAAAGCGGCAAGAACAATCGGAATGAGAAATGGAGCGGCAAAATAAAGGCCTGCTACCGAAAATGTAGCGGTAGTTATGACATAGGCCGCTCGCCTGCTGCTGGCCTGTTGTGTCAATGATTTCTGATTTTATCGCTGAGCTCCCCCTTATTCATTTTTGAATAACCCTTTATGCCAATTTTTTTGGCGTCTTTAACTAATTCTTCCTTGGTTCGCTCTTCCATTTTACTTGCTTTTCCACCCTTTTTACCTGCGTTTGGTGTATTGGCAATGCGGGCGGCTTTTTCTTTGCTCATGCCTTCATCCCGCAGCGCTTCGTATTTCTCATCGTCTTTGATTTGTTTTCCATGATCTTTAGCCATGCTTGTATATGTTTAGTTAAAACTTTTCGCTTGCCATTTAAACAATGGGTTCGTGTCTAGTCAGCTGTTTTTGTAATAAGCTTTCATCCGTAAGATCCAGCCGGAGTGGCGTAATCGACACAAAATCGTTTTCTACTGCCCACCGGTCGGTATCTTTTTCGGCCGGTTCCAATGGAGTGACCGTGAACCAATAGTGTTTCCGTCCCATGGGGTCTTGTCCCGGAAGGATTTTGCCATCATAGAATCGTACAGATTGACGGGTCCAACGAATGCCTGTTGGTTGTGTCGGATAGTTCACGTTAAACAGTCCGATCTCATTGGGATCTTCCAATAACAACGTCAGTGTCTCTTGAACATAAGGGGTAAGTACATCAAAATCCGGCTCGGTATTGCCTACGGGGGTACTGAAAGCGATCCCTTTTTTTCCGAAAAGTACCGCTTGTTTGGCTGCTGCTAACGTGCCAGAATGCCACATGGAATTACCAAGGTTTGGCCCCATATTAATACCGGAAAGTACCACTTGGATGTTGTTGCGTAAATGCGTGCCCAATGCCACACAGTCGGCCGGTGTGCCGTTTACCCGGTAAGCTTCTATGCCTTCTTTGAATTCGATGGGCGATTTTTTATAAGACAATGGTCGGGAATGCGTAACGGCATGGCCCATCGATGATTGTTCAACATCCGGTGCCACAACAATCACCTCACCAAATTTGGAAGCGATGGTCGCCAGCGCATTGATGCCGGGACTATAGATGCCGTCGTCATTGGTCACTAAAATTCTCATAGAACGATTATATACGGATGAAAAATGTCATTACTATTTAAAAACAAGTGTCGCCGATTTTTTGTTTTGTTGGATGTATATTCAGTAAGGAACGAAGCTCACAAGGGCACGCTTAGTCACGACTAAAAAACAATCTATGCAGAAAGAAAGTCCCGTCCATGTTCACCTATTACATAATCCAAAAGCTGGAGACCAGGACCACGTTAAAGCAGAATTAATCAAGATAGTTGAATCGCGCGGCTTTACATGCCAATACGCTTTGATAAAAGATAAAGGATGGAAGCGATTTAAAAGCAAAACTGCATTGGTAGTCGTCGTTGGCGGAGACGGCACGGTACGCGAAGTCATAAGAAAATTATTGAACCGCAAACTGCTTGATAAGCCGCTAGCCGTATCACTTATCCCGAGCGGTACAGCAAATAATTTTGCGAAAACATTAGGCGTATCATCCGAACTAAAAGATTTTGAGCGTTGCCTCTCATCTTGGAAGACCATAAAGGTTGACATTGGAGCCATCAGTAATCTACGAGATACCCCATTCTTTATCGAAGGGCTGGGGTGTGGCCTTATTCCGAAGCTCATCAAGAAAATGAAAGACACCGATTTATCCGCGGCTGATACGGCTGATAAAGAATTGAATACGGCATTAGAGAAGTTGGCGGAAATCGCAAAGACCTATCGGGCTAAACGAGCAAAGATCGTTATCGATGGCATGGTGTATGAAGACGATTACCTCTTGGTTGAAGTTTTGAATATCAAATCGGTCGGGCCTAACCTTGTGCTCGCGCCGAAAGCAGATCCTACAGATAACAAATTTGAAGTTGTGCTCTTGCGGAACGCAGATCGGGAAACGTTTACAGAATATGTACACGGGTTGTACAATTCGGTGGGTGGTCAGCGTTTAAAAACCCCGTGGGAAATTGTAACCGCGACTCGTGAAATCACCATCCAGTGTGACAATCGATTGATGCACGTAGACGACGAATTGGTGTCGATTAGCAAGGGAAAAAAGATAACGATAGCAATAAGGCCTGGTATTGTGGATTTTATCGCCTAAGCTTTCTGAAACAGACATCTCTTTACCTTTCAGCGTTTACACAGTGGTAACATAGCCTTAATTTATGACATATACGCATGTGTTACTATTGCAGGATCATATATTTGAGCATACAACGATAGTTCGGTTATGAAAAGCGAGCAACAGGTAGTAAATTTTGGGCGAAGGGCATTTATCAGGAATTCCTGGATGATCAGTGTCGGATTCATGGGTTTGAAGTATTTTTCCGGCATGCCGGCCCAAGCCAGCAGCGGCCCACGGCTGTATGACCGGTATGGGCCTTTGGTTACCGACCCCCAAGGTATTTTCAATTTACCTAGAGGCTTCGCCTATAAAATCATTTCCCGCTCCGGAGAACCCATGGATGACGGTTTCCTTTCGCCAGGGCGAAATGATGCGATGGCTGCATTCGCAAATCCGGATGGAAAAGTCGTCGTTGTCCGCAACCATGAGGTTTCGGTGGATGATGTTAAAAACGGCCCATTCGGAAAGGCGAATGTGTTGCTTGACCGATTGTCCCCTTTGCAAATTTACGACCGTGGTCATGGCAAAAAACCAAGCCTAGGTGGCACCACCACGTTCCTGTTTAATGAAGATACCCAAAGGATGGGTTACCTGTTTTGACTTGGAGAAGTTAGGGAATCTCAGGCTTGATTTTACTACCAAGGTCTGTTTACCCAATTTTCATAAGCGCCGATAAATGTTTTAAGGAATTCTTTTGTGTCTTTTGCAAGATTTCCAGTATCGTCGAAAAGGTTCTGCGCATTTCCGATATATGCCTCTGGTTGGGGCATCATGGGGACATCAAGGAAAACCATAGATTGACGAAGTTGATGGTTGGCTCCGAAAGCACCTAAACTACTCAATGAAACGCTTATCACCGCACCGGGCTTCCCCGCCCAAGCATTTTTTCCATAAGGCCTTGAACCGACGTCCAGCGCATTTTTCAGAACCGCAGGCACGCCGCGATTATACTCGGGGGTGAAGAATAGAAAGCCGTCGGCTTTTTTGATTTTATCTCTGAATTGAACCCACGCCAAGGGCGGATCGCCTTGATCGAGATCTTCATTGTAGTGTGTCAACTGGCCGATTTGTAAAATTTCGCAAGCTAAATTCTGCGAAGCAAGTTTTACGACCTCGTTGGCTATTTTTTTATTGAACGAGCCTTCTCTCAGACTGCCCACCAATATGTAAATCTGCTTTGCAGCCATTGTATTATACTTTTAAGGGTTCCCGTGTGCCTATGGTCACATACGCCGTCAAAGTTGCGGGAGTATCGCCATTTGCACACAGGAAATCCAAAACTCGTCTATAACGTGTCGTTCATTAGTGTATCGGATGGAGGAGGTGGAGCCGGCTCCGTTTGCGGATCCATATACGTGGTGTCTGTGTCCTGCTGCTGGTTGTCGCCAGCGTTGTTGCACGCTGCTAAAAACGCAGCCGTAGCCACAACAGCGAAAAGCATTTTGATCGTCTTCATTTACGTAAATTTTGTTTAATGATGAGTTTGCATCACCGGGCAATGATACGCGGTAGCCAATGCCTTATCATTGAGTCTTATAAAGCAACAGCCGGGGGAGGCATTTAGTTTTAAAAAGTATGATACTTCGCCGGATCGTCAGCGAATGACGATCCGGCGAGCAAGATAATTATGCGTCGATCGATCAGAATTTCCGATATTCGCCGGTCAAATACTGATTGGCTTTTTCCTCCTCGAATTTGGCTGTATCAGCATCCCAGTGCAACGTTTCGCCGGGAAAACGGCCAGCAATGGTACCCAAAAGAATGGTCTCCGTTAGTCGTGAGGCATATTCGAACGGTGCCGAACATTCGCCTTTACCCAAGCAGGCATCAACAAACTGGTGATAGTGCTTGGGCCCTTCGGTATCGTAGTTTCGGATAGGCTCGCCTAGACCATGCGCTTTACTTACCTCTGCGATTTCCTTGGAAATATCGACGTACTTACCCTTAACAATTTTCCTTGGCAATTGCATGAAGTGGGGCAACAGCAAACGACCTTTCCTGCCCACAAACATGGCTCCCTGATCCGGTAGTTCGTTTTCGCCTGCGACCATCGGATCCAGCGAGACTTTCCCTGTGCCAACCGTTTTCCCGTTCGCATTCTTTCTTTCTGCTTGGGTATCCATGCCACCTGGCAACGCCAGATCTTCGTGCATGGGCGGGGCGCCGGGGCCGTCATACCAGATCCATTTTAATGACCTGGTGGTGTATTCGGTGCCTGGAAACTCATAGGTTACCGTATTGTGTTCGGGAAAACCGAACCCATTGGTAGGCCGACATTCGTTGGTGATGGTCCGCGGCACATCCAACTGCAGGGCGTTATAAGGCGTATCAAAAATATGCACCCCCATATCGCCCAGTGTACCGCAGCCATAGTCCATTAATTTCCGCCAGACACCGGGGTGGTACACCCCTTCTTTATAGGGCGGCTTGGGCGAGGTGCCCGCCCACAGGTTCCAGTCCAGCTGGGTGGGAATCGGATCTTCGCCTTCCGGAGGAGGGCCGTCATACCCGTGATTCTTGGGCGACCATGCGTGCACGGTGTGTACCTTACCGATAATGCCGGATTGGATCAACAGCGTTGCCAACTTATAGTCATAAAACGAGTGCACCTGAATACCCATCTGGGTAACCAATCCTTTTTCGGCTGCCAGTTGCTTCATCACCCGCGATTCAGACACATAGTGGGTGAGCGGTTTCTGGCAATAGACGGATTTATTCATCTGCATGGCCAGCATGGCGGCCGGGGCGTGGGTATGATCGGGTGTGGATACGATGACTGCATCAATTTCGTCGCCCAGCTCGTCCAGCATCACACGGTAGTCGAAAAATACGCGGGCCCGGGGGTGAAGTTTGTGCGCGGCGGATAAATTCAGGGCATCCACGTCGCAAAGGGCCACCACATCAACATCCGCATGGGAGGAAATGGCCTTTAGGTCTTCGCCCCCCATATTTCCCACGCCGATATGGGCAGTCCGTAAACGGCTCCCAGTTGGGAAAGCTCGCAGCCAAGAGGGGGCCAACATGACTCCCAAGGCACCTAGTGTACTAGTTTTTAAGAATTCGCGTTTATTCATAACTTGGTGGCAATCTGTTTAATCGTAGCCGAAAATAAAACTATTGTCCGTTTATTCCAAGTCTATTTTGAGAAATAACACAATTCGTTATCAGCCCTGCTAAATTTTGATGACAAATTAACGTAAATTTGGGATAGGGAATTGTTATAAACCAATCACAGGTATCAATTAATTATGCAAAAGCCAATTTCAGGAAATGCTTTAGGGTAATCAGCCATCGCGATTTTCGGGATATTTTTGTTTAGTTTACTCCATTTGCGTAAGTTTATCAGGATGGAAGAGTGCGGAGACCGAATTCGAGGACTTTGAATTTCGTGCCTATTTAAATTGTCTGGAGATAGAACTACAAGGCTCATCAATATCGGAATACAATACCGTTCAAACATAGTAGGCGGGAATAAGGTGGGTTACCAAGCGGATATCGGTGATGGCTATTGGAGAGATGATAATCGCGATGTCACGCTGATGCGAATTGATAGACACGAAAATAAGCAGCTCGGGAGGATACTTGCCGATAAGCTAGCTCTATCGTCGGCACCGGTTAGCATTCTGCTGCCCACCAAAGGATTACACTAAATAGACGTGAAGGGAGAGTTTTAGTGCAACGAACAACATTAAACGTTAAAACAATGTTTTTTATCACACAACTTATCTATATCAAAGATGGCGAAGAAAACGTGTTCAATCAATTTGAAGATATCGCAATTCCAATTATCTCAAAATACAACGGCCGGCTTTTACTTCGAATAAGACCAACCGAAAACACGTTTATTACGTATAACATTGACAGGCCATACGAAATTCATTTGGTAGAATTTGACAACGAACAAGATTTCAAGAACTTTACCAAAGACGAAGAACGCAAACAATTTCTGCATTTGAAAGAGCAATCAATTAAATCGGTTGTGCTTATTAAAGGAACCAATGTATGATGGCAAAAACGGCCGTTAGTAAGGAAAGTAGGTAAAGTTGCGTAACTTTGCAAGATGAAGCTCTCAGATTAGCATACTATAGATAACCAATGGATGGAGTAGGTGATGCCCTGCTCTGGTACTTTTCTTTTGTTAACTTTGACTATGCTGAGATGAAAAATTTCTTTGAAAGCCCATTCAAGGGCAAAATCATAAAAGACCATATCGCTAATCCGAATATTGTCGCGGGGAACCATTCCTATTATTCAGGCTACTACCACGGCCATTCTTTTGACGACTGTGCCCGTTATTTATTTCCTGATCGGAATGACGTAGACAAACTCATTATCGGTTCCTACTGTTCGATCGGCAGCGGTGTTAGTTTTATAATGGCCGGCAACCAAGGGCACCGGCACGATTGGATATCAAGTTTTCCTTTCCATTACATGCCCGAAGTGGAGACGTTCAGCGGTGCCAACGACGGGTTTGCCAATGCAGGCGATACCCTTGTAGGAAACGATGTATGGATTGGAAGTGAGGCGATGGTTATGCCTGGAATCACCATCGGCGATGGTGCAGTCATCGGCAGTCGGGCACTGGTGACGAAAAATGTTGAGCCATATGCCATCGTTGGAGGGAATCCGGCTAGGGTTATAAAAAAGCGATTCAGTGATTCTCAGATCGAAATGCTTTTGGAAATGAGCTGGTGGAATTGGGATAATGTCAGATTGTCTGCTGCCATCCCTATCCTTTGCTCAGGAAATGTTGCTTTGCTTTACGCATATTATCACAATTCCATGGAGTGATGGAATATCGCCATTGAGGCAGACCCGGCTCATTTTAAACGAGCCGGGTTTCTCTGTTTCATACTCGATGAATGCGCCACTGAATCTGTCCAATGTTGCGCTGTACTACAGGTAGATCAGGGTTGACCAGCAATATAGCTTCTTCTAGAATCAATTGTTGTTTCAATCCTTCAATGACGCCATATCAATCACAAACCTGTATTTGACATCCCCTTTTAGCAAACGATCATAAGCTTTATTGATGTCTTGCATCCGAATCATTTCGATATCTGAGGTAATGTTATGTTGTCCACAGAAATCAAGCATTTCTTGTGTTTCTGCAATGCCACCGATCATCGAACCTGCGAAACTTTTCCGTTTAGGGATCAGGCTGAATGCTGCGACAGGAAGCGGATGCTCCGGCGCGCCGACTAATGTAAGTGAACCGTCTCTTTTCAATAAACTTAAATAAGCATTGATGTCATGTTGGGCCGAAACACAGTCCAAAACAAAATGTAAAGTGCCTGCATGGCTTTTCATTTGCACTTTATCGGTAGATAAGATGACTTCATCCGCGCCCAAACGCTTGGCGTCTTCCACTTTAGCAAGTGAGGTGGTAATCACCAACACATGGGCGCCCATGGCTTTTGCAATTTTCACGCCCATATGCCCCAAACCTCCAATGCCAACAATTCCCACTTTTTTTCCCGGGCCAACATTCCAATGCCTCAGCGGAGAGAACGTAGTGATACCTGCACATAATAGGGGCGCTGTCGCTGCCAAATCCAAATTTTCGGGAACCCGTAAAACAAAATCTTCATCCACAATAACACGTTCGGAATACCCGCCGAAAGTTTGCTGGTTTGTATGCTTGTCGTGTCCGTTATAAGTTTGGATATTGCCTTTTTCACAATATTGTTCCAACCCTTCCTTACAGCTTTCACATTCCCGGCAACTATCGACCATACAACCTACACCGGCTAGATCGCCAACCTTGAACTTGGTAACACTGTTGCCAACCTTTGTAATCCGCCCAACAATTTCATGTCCCGGAACGTTCGGATAAACCGTGCCACCCCATTCATTGCGGGCTGTGTGCAAGTCGGAATGGCAAACGCCACAATACAAAATATTGATTTCTACATCGTTTGAAGTTACGTCCCTGCGGTTGATGGTCATCTCTTTTAAATCCGCTTCGGGCGCTACTGTACCGAATGCTTTTACGTTAAGTGTGTTCATGTTCTTTCTTTTATTTGGATTTACTCGTTTATGAAAACTCCTTTCCGAAACGCCCGTGAAAAGATAACAATTTGATATTTGTTATTTCAAATGTTCCTTGAAAAAGGTTTCCAATTTATTAAACGGAGCTTTTCCTGTTACATTATCATACGAATACTGTTTCAGGCGGAAAGGCCGACGTCGACGATGCTTGCTGGAGTATAAACAACATTTGCATATTTATATGACATTTTTAGTTGACATATAAAAGGCTCGATTCGGAATTGGTATAAATCGACAATGGGTTGTGCCAACGTACGCGCCTAAGATCTTTTTTCGCCTTGATGAGTGCCGATAGTAAGCATTTTATCTTCGCTAACTGGGCGATAATGCCGAGATTTGCCGACCAATATATATTTATGGCCGGATTCAAGGTTTGTATTGCTGAAAAGCCCAGCGTGGCGAAAGACATTGCCCAAGTAATTGGGGCTACGGCGCGTATGGACGGCTACTATGAGGGCAACGGCTACCAAGTAACCTGGACCTTCGGGCATTTCTGTACGCTGAAGGAACCCCACGATTACAGTCCGAACTGGAAATCGTGGCAATTGGCATTCCTGCCCATTATCCCCCCTTCATTCGGAATCAAGCTGATTCCCAATAAGGGCGTAGAAAAACAATTCGGCGTGATCGAACGCCTCGTGGCTGATTGCGAAGCTGTGATTAACTGCGGTGATGCCGGGCAGGAAGGGGAGCTCATTCAACGATGGGTATTGCTGAAAGCCAAATGCAAAGCTCCTGTAAAACGGCTATGGATCTCGTCGCTCACCGAATCAGCCATCCGTGATGGTTTCAGTAAGTTGAAACCGGATTCAGATTATGATAACCTGTATGCTGCCGGCAGCGCCCGAGCAATCGGCGATTGGTTGCTCGGTATCAATGCGACGCGTTTGTTTACGACCAAATACGGTACAGATAAATCGGTGCTTTCCATTGGCCGTGTTCAGACCCCTACGCTGGCCATGCTCGTGCAACGCCAAAAAGAAATCGATGCCTTCAAAGCGCAAGATTACTGGGAGTTAAAAACCACCTATCGCGAAACGGTTTTTACCGCATCTATTGAGCGGCTGAAAACGGCCGATCGGGCCGAGAAGGGGCTTGCCTACTTAAAGGAACATCCGTTCGAAGTCGTTGCAGCCGAAATCAAAGAAGGCAGGGAGCGCAATCCCCGTTTGTACGACCTCACCTCGCTGCAGGTGGACGCCAACAAGAAGTATGCCTTCTCTGCCGATGATACATTGAAGTACATTCAGGCACTGTATGAAAAGAAATTCGTTACCTATCCACGCGTGGATACAACCTACCTATCCGAAGATCTTTTTCCGCAGATACCGAGCATTTTGGCCAGTATGACGCACTATGCTGCAATGGCGGCTCCGTTACTAGCACATCCGATCGCGAAAAGCAAGACTGTATTTGACGACAAGAAGGTAACAGATCACCACGCCATTATCCCTACAGATATATCACCAAACGTACTTCCGCTGGATGAAAAACGTATTTACGATTTGGTTGCCCGCCGTTTCATTGCGGTTTTCTATCCAGAATGTAAGGTCTCTAATACCAGCGTGGAGGGTAGAGTAGGCACGGTGCCCTTCCGCGTTACGGGCAAGCAGATTCTTGAACCTGGGTGGCGGGTGTTGTACCCCAAGGAAAAAAAAGAAAAGAAGGCATCAGGCGAAAACCCCGAAGAGCAGGAAATACCTGTATTTGAAGTGGGTGAAAGCGGGCCGCATGAACCGTTCATTCACAAAGGGCGAACAAAAGCTCCCAAAGCCTATACAGAGGCTACGCTCCTGCGCGCCATGGAAACCGCTGGAAAACAGGTGGATGACGAAGATGTGCGCGATTTGTTAAAAGAAAACGGTATTGGGCGTCCATCCACCCGAGCTAATATTATTGAGACGTTGTTCAAACGGAAATACATTGAAAAGCAAAAACGAAAGCTGGTGGCTACGCAAACCGGCATCCGATTGATCGATACGATTCAAGACGAGTTGTTGAAAAGCCCGGAACTGACCGGGGTATGGGAGCGCAAACTGCGGCTCATTGAAAAAGGAGAATACGATGCCGCTCAATTTAAGGAAGAGCTCATTACCATGATTTTTCAGCTTACCAACGAGGTAAAGCGTCACCAGTCGGTCAAGGCCGACCAAGGGGATACGCTCGTGTATCCGTGATTTCAAGTTTACATCGTACGCTTCAGCCATGAACGGGCCTGGAAGGAAACTTTAATGCCTTCGTCCATGGCGATTTATATGCGGGCCATCCGCAATAATTCGAAGCGATAATTCCCTGCCCCCTCGTTTCAAACGGAGCATCGATTTTTTGAAATTGTTAATACCTTCACCGTGCAAAAGGAACAGCTATCGGGGATAAAAAATGAATATACAGTGTCTTTTAGATCAGAACGGATTTTATAGCGGTGCAGAGGTGCAATTGTTTCAGCAACACGTTGACCGGTATTGGCGAGAACTTTCCGCACTGGAACTGCCAGAAAAGTACCCAGGCGTAAAACTGACGCCCATCCGTAATTACGATTGGGGCAGGGAATGTTTCTTGCACGATCCGTCTGGCATCCTTTGGTATTTCGGTACATTCTCTAAGGGATAACATTCCCATAATTCCGCATTTTCCCGGTTATGTACCGCGTGTTGCCCTGATCGTTGTATGCAATGCCGGTCAGCTCATTTTCATGCCAAAAAAGAGCGACTCATTATTTCCGAAGGAGCTGGCGCTTAACACGGCTCAGGGTATCTTTAGTGACACCGATGTAAGAAGCAATGATATGCTGCGGAAACCGCTCTACCAGTCCGGGATAACAAGCTGCAAAATCAGCATATTTCTTTTCTGCAGTAGCACTGATGGATGAGGTCAATCTCCGCAGATTGGCCATGTTGTTCCGCTCGTCGAGCTGGCGCATCATTTCACCTATAATGGCAGTTTTCCGCAGCAGTTCAAGGACAACAGGCCTAGTCACCAACAGCACCTCGGTGTCTTCCCAGGCATCGATGTTGTAAACACTCGGCGTTCCCATTACCCAGCTTTCGCGGTCGCCCATCCACCAGCCCTCCACACCAAGTCTGATCATGTGTTCAGATCCTTTGTCACCTACAGAATATTGGCGCATGGCTCCTTTTACAATGAATGCAAAATTTTTGCATTGGTCACCCGCCTGCAACAGGTATTGTCTTTTCCTTAATTTTGTTGGAATAAATGCTTTTTTGATCAGCACCTTTTCCTCTTCTGACAGCAGAGGACAATTAAATTTTTTCAGGTACTCAAAAAAGGCCTCATGCATAATACTTGCGTATCTTTATGGTATTAACTACTGTAAAAACTCTGTTTAGACAAAAGTAAGAATTAAATACGGTAAAGAATGTAGCGTCGATCATACCGATAGAACATAGACTTATGTCTACCTTTTTTGTTGACTTATATCATCTTTATCTTTTACCGCGTTGCGGAACTTTGCATTTCCAGTTTAAAACAAATGATTTTTTTAACTCTCATAACTATTTTGAAGGAGTAATGGAAACAATAGAATATCAAAACGGCGAAATTACCATCCTATGGAAGCCGAAAGTGTGTACCCATTCAGGGGTTTGTGTAAGAACACTTCCCAATGTTTATGATCCGAAGGCACGTCCCTGGATACGAACACAGTATGCGACCACACAGGAATTAATCGATCAGGTCGCCAAATGTCCGTCCGGGGCACTAAGTATTAAGAAAGATGAAGAAAAATAACGGGGTAATCGGTGGCGGAAAGCTACCGGAGCTCCATACCGAGGTGTCTCCCGAGTTAGACGGGGTAAAGACAAATACGGGGGGAATCATAAATTAAACGATCAAAATGGATAACATGGAAATAGGCATAGATAGTTTTGCGTCGGCGATGTTTGGAAGCAATAAGCTGGGCAGTGAAGAGGCCATGGAACAGTTGTTAGACAGAATAGTTGCCGCCGATGAGGCCGGGCTTGATATTTTCGGGATAGGCGAACACCATAAAAGAGAATTTCTCGACTCTGCTCCTGCGGTCATATTGGCGGCAGCCGCCGCCCGCACCAGCGGCATCCGGCTTACGAGTGCGGTTACCGTGCTCAGTACTTCAGATCCTGTCCGGGTATTCCAAAATTTCGCGACACTGGATATTATCTCAAAGGGTCGTGCGGAGATCGTGGTTGGCCGGGGTTCTGCGACAGAAGCGTATCCCTTGTTCGGTTATCATCTGAGTGATTATGACGCTTTGTTTAAAGAAAAATTAAAATTGTTGCTGCAGATCCGAGATGAAGAATTCATTACCTGGTCGGGTAAGTTCAGGCCGGAATTAAATAATCAGCCTGTATACCCACGTCCGCTACAGGAGAAATTGCCTGTTTGGTTGGGTGCAGGTGGCACGCCGCAATCCTTTGTACGTGCAGGAATGCTTGGGCTTCCTTTAATGGTGGCCGTTATCGGTGGCGAAACCGAGCGCTTTAGACCGCTGGTCGATCTCTATAGAAGATCAGGCGAAGAGGCAGGCTTCAAACCGGAAGAATTGAAGGTAGGCCTTCATTCGCCTGGCTATGTTGGCAAGGACGACAAATCAGCTATCGCTGATTATTTTCCAGGCTTTTTAGAATCCTGGACCAAAGCAGGCCGTGAGCGCGGTTGGCCACCGGTTACCAAAGCTCAGTTCGACGCAATGATCGCGCCGAAAGGTGTGCTTGTTGTAGGTGGGCCGGAAACGGTTGTCGAAAAGCTTTTACGGCATAGCGAAGCCCTCGGTGGTGTAGATCGTTTCACCTTCCAAATGGATATTGCAGGTCTTACTCACCAACAGTTAATGCGGTCTATCGAGCTGATCGGCGCGGAAGTAGTCCCTCAAATCAAGCAAAAAGTTAACATTTAGTATGAAAAAAGAAAAGCAGTTTTCTACCCTTGAGATAAAGATCAGATATTGGCGACGCGGAAATACACAGGATGCATTATACTACCTAAATTAAATATTATAGCGGGATAATTAAATAGCGTACTTATTAAAACTACCTTTTCTTATTCTTCATCGTCATTTTGGCTTTTACCCCACCGCCATAGTTGTAGGTTTTGTTGTTGCTTGCTTTCTTTTTATGAAAAGCGCCACCCTTTGATTCGTCCACTTCATTCTTTTCTTTTGGATTAGTGGACGGTTGATAGATGACAAGATCATCAGGAGTAGGCATGATAGGGATTTTCTTCCCCAAAGATTGTTCTATTTTTTTGAGTTCCGGAAGTTCAATGTCTGTCGCAAATGTGATAGCCATAACTTCGTCATTTGAAGTTTTTATAATATGTTGCACAAAAACATCTCTATTTTCTGGTATTTCAAAATGAAATACAAAAGGAATCCTACTTAAATCAATATCATTCGAGCTTTCATTTGCAATAATGAGTATTCGACATTCTGGGTCTTTCTTAAAATCATTGATATCATCAAAACCTGCATCATCATGCAACATGGGGAGTAGCACAGCTACTTCTCCTTTTTTTGCATGTAGACTTTGACTAAGCTTTTGTGCGGTAAGTCGGGTATTTACAAAAACCACAACTTTATCAAATACGTCATCGTCACGCATCAAAAGATTTAGCAAATTTATTTTCGTGGTAAAATTCGGAACCTGATACAACATGAGCTCGTGTGTTTCCGTCGTTTTCTCACCTAGTTCTTCCACCTCAACCAGCGTAGCAAAAGGCATGAAATCATCAATCATCAAGTGCAGTTTTTCATGTTCAACAGTGCTAAATGCGAGGTACTGTACTTTTCCGCAGCTTTGGGCCAGTTCCCTTACACGAGTCTGCATTCCCTGCTTAACTATTTCTTCAGCATCATCAATGATGAATGTCTGAATGCGATTTAGATTAAGCCCTAATTTTAGATACACCGCACGGGCACGGTTTGGAGTTGCTACGACAATATCTACCCCACGGACCAAATCTTCGATTTCTTCCTCCATACTTCCGCTCGTTTTAAGCCCCATGATATGAAGATTCTTATTCTTGCTAATTGCCAGAAAACGATCAACTATTTCAGTGATTCTTTCGTCATTAGGGGCTAATATTAAGACTTTAGGAGCTTCATCTTCCGTATATTTTAAGCGCATCAATACCCCAAGAACATAAGTCGTTGTTTTTCCAGCTCCTTCGGGTGCAATGCCAATAATACTATGCCCACCGATTATACGAGAGAGTGATTTTAACTGAATCTCTTTCGCTGTAAAATAGCCCAAATCATTCATGGATGCATGGAGACGTTTACTAAGCTTCAATTTATCTAAAGACACTGCTGAATAGTTAAAAGAATACGAGGCAACAAAGTTACCCAAAATATTTGGTGTTGCTTTTTATGATTTGTTTGGCATGCGCCTGTATTAAATTTCGTCCCCTCCAGCTTATTAGTGCTGCGTATTTGTCTATACGCACTAAAAAACTGCCGCGAAAAACGTGGCAGTTCGCGACTGACTGCGGATTCTGTTTCTTAATTCACAATCCGAAATTTCAGCATGTTGTATCATACCCTAGCTGCTAGCATTGTGAAAAATAATTTTCTCATATCACTAGATAATAACTTTTATACCTTTTCCGGATTTAAAACTATGGCTTTGGATTGTGGATGAAAAGTGTGAATAGATATTTGCTTTCTCATTTTATAACCGAAATTCCTGCGTCCACCGTTAATTCAGTTCCGTGGATATATGACGCTTCCTGCGAAGCAAGAAACAATACGGCACTTGCAATTTCGGTAGGTTCGCCAAATCTCTTAAAAGGAATGGTAGGGAGGATGCTTTGGATAGCCCCCTCAATTTGTTCAGTATTCAGACCTGTATTGTTGAAACCGTTTGTTTTGATGTATCCTGGACTAACGCCATTTACCCGAATACCTTTTTCAGTAAGCTCCGACGCAAACGTTTTTATAAATGATTGAACGGCTGATTTTGCCGCCGAATAAACAGAAAAGTTTGGTACTGACATTTCAGTAACGACAGACGTGTTCAAAATAATCGCACTTCCTCTTTTCATCAATGGCAGTATTTGCTGGATGGTAAAAAATACACCTTTAACCAACATATTAAACAATTCATCAAAATGAGTTTCATCTACGCTTTCAATGGAAGCAAATTTTCCGTAACCAGCATTTACAAAGAGTAAATCAATGTTGTCTGTATATTGTTTTGCTTGTTCTTGCAAAAGCATGATATCTTTCATACTACCTGCATTTGATACGATACCAAACGCATTTTTTCCTAACTGTTCTACAGCTTTGTATACGGTTTCAGCGCGTCGCCCTGTAATAATTGCTTTGCCTTCTTCGTCGATGAATTGTTGGGCGGTAGCAAACCCCATTCCGTTTGTTCCGCCTGTGATAAATGCGCACTTGTCTTTAAATCTCTGCATTATTATTTGTTTTAAAAGTCTGTTGCAAAGATCGGAATGCGTGTTATGGCATAAAACCCGAATCTTGCTAATATCTGGTTCCATTTCCCATTCTCTTTCACAAAAAAAAGCTTCTCCAGCTCACGCAGAAAGGTTGTTTCTCAACAACCTACCCGCTAACTGCAATAATATTTGAAGAAATCTTAAATTTGAAAAGCAGTTTATTAAAAACACAGCACGACATGACTATGGAACTTTCTTCCGCCGCGCAGCATATTTTGAGTCAAATTAGCAATAAGGCCACTAAGCTTGGCGATTTGCGGAACATAGCAAAAAATATAGGTAAGCACCACCAGTTAGCTTTGGAACTTTGGTCAACGGGCGCTTATTTTGCGCGGCAGTTGGCGATCCTATTGATGGACAAAAAGCTTCTTTCGCAAGAAATTATCGATGATTTGGATGAGGATATTCAGCAGCATATACCGGAGGAACGAAACCAACTGATCGATTGGCTCATGGCCAACCAACTCGCTAAAGATAAGAAGACAGTTGCGTTAATGGAATCCTGGGTAGATAGTCCTTCGCCATTGCAAAGACGGCTTTTCTGGTATCATCAAAGTCGCTTACGTTGGGTAGGACAGACTCCTCCCGCCAATAGCGAGCACCTACTTTCTCTAATCGAAAAACGAATAGCATCTGAAAAGCCTGAAGTCCAGTGGGCGATGAATTTTACTGCAGGTCAAATTGGGGTTTTTCAAGAAGAGTTTCGTTCAAGATGTATTGCCATTGGAGAACAAACAGGCCTCTATAAAGACGAAGTGGTGGCAAAAAATTGTACGCCCAACTATCTACCGAAATTCATCGCCATACAAGTTGCCAAGTTGAAGAAATAAGTAGCCTAGGGCCTTATAGCCTCTCCAATAGGTTTCACCGGGCTGAATCTTTTTGTGTAAGTTTTTTTTCGCCTTCGCGACTAATGCGATATGACGATTAGAAAAATAACATGCGCAGCTTTACTTATGCTGGTAGGGCTAACAGGCGTCGGGCAGCCCGCCATGGATACCGCTGCTATACACACCTATTTTTCCACGCAGCAGGAGCAAATTGGATTCAGTGGTGTCGTTCGTATCACGCGCCGGGGCGATGCCCTGTATGAAAGGGCCTACGGGTTGGCTTCCCATGAGTTGGGAACACCCATGAAGACAACGGATGTTTTCCGGATCGCCTCCATCAGCAAACCGTTCACAGCCATGCTTACGTTGCTCGCATGTAAAGAGGGGTTGCTCCGCGAGGATGATTCGATCGGTCGGTTTTATCCGCAGCTTACCGATTCGGTTTGGCGAGGAATTACCGTCCGGCAGTTGCTTACCCACCGATCGGGGATTCCGCACAATGACGGAATCGCTGATTATTGGCGAGAAAAGGCATTCTTGCCGTTGGATCGGGAGCGGTGCGTTTCCGAAATTTTTGCCATGGAGCTCGGGTCTTCCCCCGGTGAAAAGAGTCACTATTCCAGCCCCGGTTATTTCCTCCTTGCTGATATCCTTGAACAGGTTTATAATCAATCGTATGCCGCATTGGTAAGCGAGAAAATCACCGTCCCACTGGCCTTGGGTAGCACAGGCGTGTATGATGGGCGTGCCATCGTTCCCGGTATGGTCACCGGATATCACCAGCTCGGCAACCGTTTGATGCTCGCTCCCCACCGCGATCCCAGCCTCATGAAAGGTTCGGGCAACCTATATGCATCAGCAGGAGATCTTACCGACTGGCTATCTTCATTGGGCAATGGCCGGTGGCCCGAAGACGTGGTTTCGAAGCTGTTTGATGTGAGGTCTACCATTCCGATGGCAAATGCCGATCGTTATGGCTATGGGTTTTACTACCGACAAGGGGGAGACGGCCAAAAGCCAGCTTGGTATCATGGCGGCGGTACATTCGGCTGTTCGGCGATCGCGGTATGGTATCCCGAAGACCAGACATCAATCGTGTTGCTCAGTAACGTATCCGTTATTCCCGTCAATCGGCTGTGGGCAGATTTAGAGAACATCCTTAACGGCTCCACGCCCAATCTGCCCCGGCAATATAGTAACGCCCAGCTAACCGATTCGGCACTGAACCGTTTAGCTGGTACATATACCGCTCAGGGGATGGAGCTATCCGTTGTTGCCCACCAAGGTCAGTTATATGCTAAGCTCGGGGGCAATCCTCTTTTTGAACTTAAAGCCACCGGAACCAGGGCATTTTTCGGGCCCAAAGCGGGTGTCTATGTTACCTTCCAGGTAGATTCCCTCGGTAACATCACCGGCTTGATTGCCGAACGCGATGGCAAACCCGTTACCTTTGAAAGAAAATAGGCGGATGGACGAACTACAGTTTTCGACATTGATTGATCAGCATCAGGCGATGATCTGGCGGGTATGCCGACTGTATTGCAACCATGCCGAAGACCGCGAAGACCTTTTTCAGGAAATAGCCATCAAACTTTGGCAGTCGCAGGCATCGTTCCGTGGAGATGCCAAATTCACCACGTGGATGTACCGTATCGCGCTGAATACCGCCATCACATCGCTGCGCCGCAGACGCCCCGCTGTCAGCTATCCGGGTGAAGTGCCGGATGTCGCAGCCGAGCTGCCGGATGAAGAAGCGGCAGAGCGGTATGAAAAGCTTTCCAGCGCCATCCGCTTGCTGGACGACACGGAGAAGGCCCTCATCACGCTTTACCTGGAAGGGATGAGCTATGCAGAGATAGCCGAAGCGTTGGGCATTACGGAGAATTATACCGGTGTAAAACTTAGCCGGATTAAAGACAAATTGAAAACAATGGTTAATCGTTAGTATGATGGATTTACATGAATTGAAAAATCTACTGGAGCGTGAGGAGTGCCCTAAAAAGGGCCGTTCGGAGATCCGGACCCTATTGAGCGCCAAGCCTCATCCCGTGCTGCGCAATGTACGTAGGCAGGTCATCGTAGAGGCAACAGCATGGAGTGGTTTTCTATTCTTGGTTTACACGGCATTTGATGCAGACACGAAACCGTTTTGGCTCGGTTTGTTGGTTGCATTCGCGGTATCGGTCTACCTGATCCACCTCTTAAAAGGTTACGCCCAGATCGTTGCTATGCCGGCCTACAAACCGCTTGCCGAGTCGTTATCATTCGCTTATCAGCGAATGCGGCGGTTTGCCATGCACAATCTGTTGCTCAGATCCTCATTACTTATTGTTGTATTGTTCTTTTTTAGTTACGGTATCAGCTTCACCCCCGGAAAATATGGGACATTGCTCGGAATAGCTGTTTTTTTTATTGCCCAGGTACTTCTCAATCGCAGGTTGTGGCTGCGGCGATTAAGGCGATTACGTCACGCCATCGACGGGTTGGCGCAGTAAAGACTTTACCGCTGTCTCTTCCACCCCCGTAGCTTGTCTCCTTTTCCCTGCCTCATTACCAGGTAGCAATGGTATCTTTGTATAAACGACGATTAAAACAGCACCACATGGGAAAAATAATTGCAGGAATCAATATGACGCTAGATGGGTTTTGTGACCACACCTACGGGATTGCAGACGATGAATTGCACCAGCATTACAGTGAGCTATTGCGCAGTTCCGGCACTATTCTATACGGAAGGATAACCTATCAGCTGATGGAATATTGGCCACCGATCGTAAAAGATCCTACCGGCAACCAAGCTGTTGATGAATTCGCAGTGATCATGGACAGCACGCCCAAAATTGTTTTTTCCCGGACACTGGAAAAGGTGGATTGGGAAAGCGCGAGGATTGCAACACGAAGTCTCGAAGAAGAAATTTTAGCACTCAAGCAACAATCGGATAACGACATTTTGGTGGGCAGCCCGAGTTTGATTGCAGCCGCTACGGAACTTAACTTAGTGGACCAATACCAACTCTGTGTACACCCTGTTATCGCGGGGAAAGGCTTACCATTATTTAAAAATATAGGCGATTTGAGGTTTCTGAAGCTCATAAAGACCAAAGCGTTTGGTTCTGGTGCCATCGTGCTGTACTACGAGCCGGCAAAAGGCACGGCCGGATCTGTACAATAACTCAGTCAAGCAAGCAACGTAAAAAACGCTGCCGTCGTCTTTCCAGGTGAATATGAAGAACAATATTTATATTTACTTCGAATTCTGAAATACCAGAAGACGCAAACTGGTTGGTTTATGAAAAACCTATTTCTATTATCGTTTGTGTTGCTATTGACAGTTAATTGCAATAGAAAAAATAGCCGAATCAATAGCGTAACGCAATACTATAAGGCCTTAAATAATTCAGACTATAATCAGGTCAAAAGCCTGATAACTGATAGTATAACGATTGTTGAAGGGGATTATATAATGCCTTATTCCCATGAAACTTTTCATGAACATTTTAAATGGGACTCTATTTTTCAACCAACATATAAATTAATAGCGCTAAGTGAAACGAATGATCACGTAGTCGCTACCGTGGCAGTAAATTCTTTACGCTTTGAATTTCTAAAGAATAACCCGTTGACTTGTCGGCATAAAATTTTCTTCAAATCGGGTAAACTTACCAAGTTTGAAAATATGGATTGCATAGATGCAGATTGGACCATATGGGAAAAGGAAAGGGATGCACTCGTTCGTTGGACTAGTACCCATCATCCAGAACTAGATGGATTTATCCACGATTTAACAATGAATGGCGCAATAAATTATTTAAAGGCGATTGCGTTATATAAAGAGAATAAAAGCGCGCTGCGTTGAAAAGTCCGGAAGTTAATCGTGTCTTCTTTATTCATTTTCCGGGCTTTTGACAGCAAGAGCCTCAATTTCGACCAACATGCCATCTATAGCAAGTTTGGGAACGGGAATTAAGGTGTTGATAGGGAAATTTTTGGCGGGCCAAACTTTATTGAACTCCTCTACAATGATGTTCAATTTCTCCGCATTGTGATCAACCACTAATGTGGTTAGTTTAATGACGTTGTTCATCGTCAGCGTATCTGATGCAAGGGCAACTCGGATATTATGCAAAGAAAACGCTACTTGTTGCCTGAAATCAGGGCTTAACTTACCTGCTGTATTCTCTTCACCACCCTGCCCGGCAATAAAGATTAATTTATAGCCTTGGGGCACGGTAACCATATGGGAAAATCCGTATGGAGTGGGATCGAAAAGAGAAGCCGGGTTTTTGAATTCTTGTGCTTGCGTAGTCATGGTAAAAATTATAGCTGTTAAAAATATAATGTGTTTCATCTGTTTCTTAATCTTTATTTTCGGTGTATGATCCCGGTACCGCGCCTATCGTTTTATTGATCCTGTTCCAAGCGTTTATCTGCGTAATTGCTAACGTCAAAATGGATATCTGTTCTTTTGAGTAGTGTTTTTTCAACAGTGCATAAAGTTGATCGTCCACTTCCGTTTGATGGGTTAACGTTAGGTTTTCTGCGAACTCTAATGCTGCCTTTTCATGGTCTTCAAAATACGGACATTCTTTATAGGCGATAAGCGTATGAAGCCTCAATTCCGACTCCCCAAGGGCCAAGGCTTCTTGATGGTGCATAGCTAAGCAATAGCCACATTTGTTGATTTGCGAAACCCGGTATTTAACCAATTCAATCAACTTCAGGTCAAAACCTGATTTTTTTAAATATAACTCTGTTTTTAGTATGCCATCCAATAAACCGTTGGGCATCTGATTTAATTCGATCCGTGTATTCATAAAATTTGTTTAATTAAATAGATAAAGCTTTCGAACGAATGTGATACATGTTGTCAAAATTCTTTTCTTACAAAAAGCCCAATGCTGCTATAGCTTGCAGCCAGACTTCCATATTGATCAAAATTTGCGGCCGGTCCGAGCTGAATTTCTCCAAAGTTGACTCCCACCCTTAAGTATTGGTAACTTCTCACATGCGCTTCCAAACTCCATGTAGTCATGTACTGTAAACGGGCATACAGCTTCAGTTTCTGGCCTCCTGCCGCTCGATATTCAATGAAACCCATCAGCTCCAGATTTGGATTTTTCCAAAGATCTACTCTTGGGTATATCATCAGCGCTGTTGTTTTCCCCTTCAGAAAGTACTGGAGGAAAACGGATGGTCGGACACGGTTCAAGGGCGAAAAGATGGAACCTATCCCTGTACTCCAGAGCTCGCTTAGCGTATAGGATACATAAGACTGGCTCATTATTTCGTTTCCGCGATTTTTATCATAAGGAATAAGGATGGAGGAAGTGTGAAAGAAGCCAAATGGCCTTTCTGTGTTGAATTTTGCTGCAAATGCGTGCTGATAGTAATAGCTGGAGTGACCCACACTGATCTCTACGGGCAGCTGTGCCCAACCAGAAACCGGGCACACATGCAAACATATCCAAAGCAAGATCGGGCTTAGTGTATTTAATTTTTTCATACACGGAGATGTGTTTTACTGAGCTGTTCGCCCTTTATCTAAGGATTTAATAAGCTCGTCAAGCGAAAAGCGTCCGGAACCTTGTACGATTATATAAACGGATGCAATGAGATACAACATCGCCGTTTGCTTAACATCGAACGGATCATTGCCATGAACCAGAAATACCGCCACAACAAATGTGATGACAATCGGGATACTTGCGATCCGTGTCATCAAGCCTAAAACAAGCGCCAGTCCGCAGATCAATTCGGAAAAAATGGCCAGATAGATCGAAAATGTAGAACCGATGCCAAGAGGATCTGGAAAATCAAGAGACGCGTCCGGCAGAGCTAGCCACTTGCTCCAACCGTTTATCATCAAGAGCAAACCGGATAGGACACGGAAAAAAGTATATGCAATGGTATGGACCCGATCGGATTGAATATGGTATTCTAATTTCATTTTACGTTTTATTAACATCATTGCAAAGCTATTGGGAATGATAATCGCTTTGCTGTAAATAAAACGGTGAAAACTGTAAATTTTCCGGTTTTTAGCTCAATGCATAGGATGGCGCGTGGTTGAAGTCGCGGACGGCATTCTTGAAGACCGTGGGAAGCTGGCCGTCATAGTTCCTAAACGCGCGGGAAAAGTGCGATGTATCTGTATAACCTAATTGATAGGCTACTTCCTTTACAGAACGATCCATAAAACTGAGTAGGTATTTTGCTTCTTGCATGATATGAAATTCGATCCATTTTTTTGCCGAAAGGCCGGTTTGTTCGACTAATATTTCACTCAGGTATTTTGCTGACATATTCAATTGATCAGCATAAAAGCCGACATCTTTATGCTCGGCGAAGTTTTTGGCGACCAATTCCCTGAATTTAACAACAGTACGGTCCTTATCACTCAATGCTATTTTATTGCCACGATGCAACTGCCAGAAATGTTTCTGCGCGATGATCAGAATCGAATACAATATCCCCGATAATGCTTCAGGTTTCGGCCACCACCTGAAGTGTACTGAAGAGTTGCTGCATTTCTTCAAACTGTTTGTCAACCAAATGAATCACGCTTTGTTCATCTGGACAAAAGAATTCCAACGAATAGAAAAATGAGCTACCGAAGTTATTTACGAAGAGATCATCATAAAATAACAATGTATCATTTACGGGAAAACTCGTGTTCAACCATTGGCATGTAACACCCGGACCAATCGTTAATAAGCTCCCGTGAGTCAGTTCATAAGTCTTACTTCCTATTCTAATAACCGCGCCATCACCGTAGTACAGTCCAATGGTATAAAAGTAATTTTTAAAAGCATGTGTAATCCCCGCGTTTTCCAAACTTTCTTTTGATGCCAAATAGTATGGAGCCGCTGTGCGCTCACCTTTTTGAGATTTTAAATGCTTCAGCAGGTCGAAGCTGGTTGAATGTTTCCTTAACTCCATGATCGACGATTAAGTTATCCTACAAAATAGAAAAAACTAATTTGATTTTGTCTACGCTATTGCAAAAGTATTCACCTCGCTTCAAATTATTTCACCTCCGATAAAACAAACACCTCTTTTTTTCGTTTAAGCATTAGGTTTAGGTTGATAGCCCCTAACCCCATTGGGGCGAACCCGTTATCTCACACGAGGTAACGGGTTTTTTTAATTTCCGGAACATCAGAAGCAGTCACAATCAGGCACTTTCAAGGGCCTCAATATCGAACTTTCTCATTTTCATATAGACCTCCATTACCCGCTTCGCTTTATTTGGGTCGCTAAGCAGTTTTGGCAAAATGGTAGGTACCACTTGCCAGGATATGCCAAATTTGTCCTTCAGCCACCCGCAATCACCTTCACTGCCGCCGTCGGCCGTCAGCTTTTCCCAATAGTAGTCAATATCTTCCTGATTTTCGCAGTCTATGACAAATGATACCGCCTCATTAAATTTGAACTGGGGCCCGCCATTAAGACCAATAAATTTCTTGCCGTCGAGCTCAAATTCAACCACCATCTGGTTGTCTGCCTTAATTTTGGCATTCTTGAAAATCGAACAGTAGAATTTTGCTGCCGTTTGGGCTTGACCATCAAACCAAAGACAAGGATAAATGTTGTTTTCCATTTTTTTGATTGTTTTGTTTACAGTTCAAAGGTATAGAAGGCTCAAGCCGAGTAATAGAACAAAACTGACAAAATCAGTTTCTCGCAGCTTTACCATAAGCAAGGTATTCACTAGGTGTTAGTGAAGTGAACTCTTTGAATGCACGGATGAAATGGCTTTGGTCTGAATAGCAATTGTTGTAAGAAAGCGCTGTTAGGTTTGTGAACTGTTGGCTGTTGAGCTGTCGGAATGCGGTATTGAATTGGCTGATTCTCCGGTAGCGGGTAGGGATGATCCCAATGGTTTTCTCAAATAACCGTTGGAATGTGCGCCCCGTCATACAAAGGTCCGCCTGCACCACCGTCAGGTTTTTTTTGGATGGTTCGGTGGCGATTTTTTCAACGGCATATTTCACGATACGCATATCCGTTTTGATTTTAGTGACGAGGCTGTATATGTAGTTATCCAAGATGGTAACCATCTCCCTGCTGGAAGACGCGTTCTGTAACTGTTCCTGCAGACCTGCCCTGATGGATGTCGGCAATAAGTTCAGCTCAATGGGGTTATCGGTCAATTCCTGAGCAGCAACCCCAAACAGTGCATTCAGGACATAAGGCTTGAAGAAATAAGCAATCAGTGTGAAATCCTCATCGATGGTTAGGGTGTCTGGGAATACCGTTTGCCCAAATAGGGTCAGGTAGTTCGTGGAATTTCCTATCCGTCCTTTGGCTGTCTGGAAGAGCAGTGTGGGCATGCCATTCGCGAAAAGGGGCAATACAAAAGGGGATGTTACGTGGAAGTTTTCAATAATAAGCAACTCATGAACGTATTCCGCAATACAGGGAGCCGGATGAAGATATATTGATTTCATAGCGTCCTAAACTAATACCAAAGATACCAACATGCCTAATTGTTAAACGGGGGCATTGGCGACAAAATAGGGGGGTAGTTCAAACTTTTTTTTAAATTCATTGTCGGTCAACTCCATGCACTTTAATTACAATCCTTCGCTATATTCTGCTTAACACAATCTATTAGTTGCTATCCTCAGCCACTCCGAGCGGCAAGTAGCTGATACTGCGTCCCTACAACAATTTCAGCGCGCTGTTGTTAGCCAATAAAAGAGTAAAGATAGATTTTTATGCCCTGGTATCACGGAGATTATCCCCCTTCCTATAAAAACCAACCGGTTGAACTGCGGCAGAAGGCGGTTGAGATCGCCAATGCACTTCTCGAAGAAGGTATGGAAGAGGGCATCGCCATCGCGACGGGGCTGAAGCGCGCGCGTGAATTTTTCGATGCTCGCAAAAAGAAAAAGAAGTAGCGATTCCTCTTCCATCCTGTGCTGCTGTGACGCATTCGTGCAACTGAGCAAAAGGATCAGCAGGCAAGATTACTTTATTCGTGTTTCAACGTGCGACCGCCGTTGTTTAGAATTAACGCTTCGCCCCTTCAATGCATACACGGTTATGAACGATAGTGCCGCCAGTATCAGCCAAAGCATGTCGATGACAAATAGCTCATGTTGGCCATTGCCTACAGTCCACCAGAACCAATTGCCCGAAACAACCCCATTGGCTAACGGAATGAAGCATCCGAGAATCCCGGCACTCAACAAGGTGTATTTGTTCGTAAGGTAATTGTCCCGTTTTAGCCAGAAAAAGACGGATACCAACAACCAACTACCGAAAAATATAGAATTAATAACGGTGCCACTATATTCATCCAGGTGCTGTGGTAAAAGCTTGGTCACTAAAAACGACAGCGCGGTGACAGGAAGCATGGAGAGGCAGACGGCAAGGTAAATATGGCCTACAGCCTGGTTAAACTTCCGTTTCTTTTCAGGTATATTCTTTTTATTGCGGGCCTCCAACCAGATAAGTACACCGGTGATGATAACAAAACAGGTAGCGATAGCCAGCAAAAAGTACAGCATTTTTACTGCGATATCCTGCCAGCCTTCCAAACTAAAATAACCAAAATGGATCCGGTGTATAAAAGCAGATACCACTTCGTCATAGCCTTTATGGTATGGGTCGTGCATATGGTTGATTCGTCCTGAAATAACATCAAATTCGAGTTCCCCAAAGTTGAATAACCTGAGTTTTGAATCGATATCCCCGTATATATTGAGGGTCATATCCGTGCTGGCCGTTCCGTGCAACGCAATATACGTGAGGTTTAATCCCTGCCATTTTGAAGTGGCGCTATCCACGAGCGCATTCAGTGAATAGTCGTTCATGCTAACCCGCTGCCCCAGGTGCTCTTCGTGGCGATGACCATGCAACGCCTCATAATACGCCGATTGATCACCGTCATAAAGCAACGCACCCGAAGTCGCCACGAGGATACCCAGTCCGAACCACGCGCCCGTGATTGCGTACATAAACTGAAAGGGAATGCCGATAACACCCAATGCCGTGTGTGCATCGGTCCACACCGTTTTCAACTTTTCGTACGGCCGGAATAGGTAGAAGTTTGCGATGATCTTTTTCCAGTGGACGATAACACCGGTTACCATGGCAAATAAGAAGAAAAGCGATACCAAGCCCGACAGGTAGTAGCCCACATCACCCAACTGGTAGAAGAAATGAAGATCGTACAGCAGGCTGCCGAGTGTCGTTGCGGGCTTCCGCGATAGCTCTTCAACCTCGTAAGTTTCACGATTCAATTGCAAATCTTTGTATTCCTTCGCCTCACCGGTCGCCAGCGAGTCTTCCGACGCGGCTAGGAAGAAGGGTTGTAGTGGCCCTGGCGCCAGCATGTCGATGTAGATATCGCGCCCATAAAGGTCGTAGCCTTTTTCCTCCAGTTCCTGCACCAGCCTATCGAGATCTATAGCAGCGCCGGTAGGGGGTTGGGGTACTGCAATGTGACGTTCACGGCTACGTTCCCACGTTTCAATTTCAGAAAAAAACATCGTGAAGGCGCCAGCGAAGAATATCACAAACAAGCCAACGGTGATGACGATGCCGCTTACGGTATGCAGATGAAAAAAGACATTGTAATTGCGCTTGCTCATAACTTACAGCCGATGAAAAGGATGAACAAAAGGGTAATCCCACCATACCACGCCCAGCATTTCCACCCGTTGGTAAAGAGGAAGGCCACCAGCATCAATGCGCACCATAGGATGAAAAGGGTATAGGAGTACGTCAGCAGCACGGTGACGCGGTGACCTGACCATACCGCCAACAGCAGGTGAAAGGAAGCAGCAACCAGGAAACCACCAAGGAGGGCCGCTGAAACTTTGGCAAATCGTTGCCCCGCGGACCGTGTCAAGTATTTTGGATTTGCAGGCATATCAGTCAGTAGGTCATTACCTAAGATTTTTTAAGGGGTAGTAAAATGATAATCAATCCACTGATGGTCATGATGCTGGCTAACCCGAAGAAAAAACCAACTCCGATACCCAACTGCATCATAAAGCAGCTAAAAGAGGCCAAAAGCATCAGGCATCCCAATGCTTTTGACCACCTTCGGTGTTTACACAGGTAGCTGTTATGTCCGCGCTTTACGAATACCGCCTTGGCAGATGTGCTGTATAGGAGGTAAGATCCTACCAGTTGAATAACGAAACCCAAAAACACAACCATGCAGTAGCGGCTAAGCGTTAGTTAAGAATATTCAGCGAAGGAGCATATACGTTGTTGCCATCCAGCTTGGCGCCTACTTTCACATCACCCGGTCCGCCCCCTATGGCAATCTCATAAATATTGGCGTTACCACCTTTTACACAAACCGGAATATAAAATTTACCATCCTTTACCGAATTCAAACTGAAGATATCAGACAACGGAGCTTTCGGGATATTCAGTTTCGTGACGGTTTTGTTATAAATATCGATTTCGTAGAGTTGGCCATAATTTTCATAGAGATTGTCCCAGACACTCAAATCACTTTCCAGGATGACATTCGCATAAGCGATGCCGTTGCCTGCGTACCAAGCATTCCAGATGCTTACGGGTTCATCAAACTCTTCAGACACATTGAATGCGTAACCATCATCATATTCCCCATCTGTAATTTTCACAAATACGCAAGGCGTATTGGGTACGTCTTCCGGGTTTGAGGCCCATTGGTTGCTTCGAAGGTTCCATTGGTATATATCGCCCTTTTCATCTTTGAATGAGCCGTTGGTGCGATAACCGGCTACACTTCCTCCCGATGCCTTACTGATGATGGTCTTTGGGTTGGTAAACGACGGATAGTCATAGACGATGGTAATCAGGGAATCCGGAATATCACCATACACTTCAGGTACGCCATATTCTCCACCTACATATACCTTATCGCCCGAGACAACCGCACGGCACCAGCTCGGTTTGTACCGGTCCACGTTTGGCATCTTGAAACTACCGTAGCTCTCCACCGTAAAGGTAGCGATATCGATAATGGCGTAGGGAGCGTTTCCTTCGTCGTTTGGAAAGTTCATGAGAAGCAGGTCATTCGTTTCTGTCAGATCGGTATAGCGGGCGAACGAGCCAGACATCACCGCAGCGGTAGAAATTGCATCTTCCTTGGTGATGCCCGTTTCGGTAATCTTGTACTTATCCAATGTAGCTTCGTCTCCGTTGATGACGTACAGGTAGCCATCTTTCACCACCGCATGGTGAGCGATGCCTTCAATGCCGTTACCCACTACGGATATGCTGCCAGACATGATGTCTTTGCTAGGCACCATGTAATATTCTTCGCCAACTTCGATGCCGACAAAATAGTTCATCAACTCGGGTTGTTCGTCTGCCCTGGGATCGTCTTTTTTACATGAGGCCAAAAACATAGCCGTGGTTAACGAAAGGGCAAGAAGGGTCTGAAATCGTTTTATTCGTTTCATATCGATTTATATTATGTTGTGATTAATTATATGCTAGTTGATATTTCAATTTGATAAATGCTGCTCTGCCGGGCTTCTGGAGCAAGAAATTGTCGTATGCCTGCGTATTGGTCACATTGGAGAGGTCCAATGCCACACTGATCCGTTCGCCGGGCAATGTATACCCAACGCCAAGATCATAAACCAACTGGCTCGGTATTATATTTTTGGTATCCGCGGTTCCCAGGCTTGGCCAGTAGAGATAAAATTCGTGGAGGTAATTGGCATGGAGGTAGGCAAATAATTTCGAACCGCCTTGAATCGAGTTGGGTATATTGGCAGAAATACCTGCATTGCCCAGCAGATACGGTGTATTCCGCAGCCGGTCGCCATAAATGATATTCGGTACACCATCCTCAAGGCGTTGGTTATTCCGGATATCCAGGTACGTCATATTGGCGTTTACTTTCAGCCAATGGTTCAGGTCATATACCATGGCCAGTTCCACGCCTTTTCCGAGGGTCTGGCCCACGTTTTCATAGATTCCATCGTCCCGAGAGGCGATCATGTAGAGCAGCTGGTCTTTGGTATCCCTGTAGAAGACACCGGCCGTGACGGTTAAGCCCTGTTGGCTGCCGATCGGGATTCTTCCCCACACCAGACCCAGGTTGATGTTGAGGCTTTGTTCGGGTTTGATATTCGGATTATTCGTCACCAATACGCCGTTTCCCAGCGCCTCCGTGGGTGTTGGCAGGCGGGTAGCCTGTTCTACCGAAAACTTAGTGAGGAAAAGCGGGTGGAATTTATATGAAGCTGCTATACCGCCTCCCCAGTTAGACTTATTGTTCTTGATCGGAACTGCGGTTGCCTGGTATTCACCATCAACAATAAAATATTCCAGCTCGTTAGAAGTAGTTTTGAAATCATACCATTTTAGAAATGTGTTTACATAGAGCCTTTCATCAAACTTCTTGGTTTCGAGGGATAAGCCTGCAAACTGCCTGTGGATGTTTTGCGGCGCGATATGCGGTACCCGATACGCCGATACGTAAGGGTCTTTTCCGTGTCGTTTGGCGGAAGAATTGAAGTAGTTAAATCCAAGTTTAAATTCAGCCGGCAGCCGATAGGTCACGTTGATCCGGTTAATCCACGAATCTTCGTATAAAGTGTACCATGATTTTCCGTTGCGCGATATCTCTCCACCACCTTGTTCATGCGGCGTGGTTTCGCCTTTCCAATTGTAAAAAGCCATGGCCGTATCGATGGTTTCTCCCTTCCGGTTTGAATAACCGGAAAATAAGCTAACGGTTAAACCATCCGTAAACAGATTTTCCTTTTGATAGGAGAGATGCGGCATCAACAGCACCTCCTTGTAATGCAGCTTTCCATACACGGTAGCCATCGTCTGCCCCGTCTGTATACCCTTCCTTTGTGTGGATGCCAATAAACTGACAAAGAACTGGTCCGCCCATTTTTTGTCCACGAAGCCAACATCCACCTTTCCGTTGAAGGTTTGGAATTGATCATTAAATCGTGTCGCCGGATTTTCCTTTGTGAAGTCGACTGCTTTAAAACCAGTCGACGCATCGGCATAATTGACGCCCTGTCCCCACACGTTGTAATTATTATCCGAATGTGTGTAAAATGCTGAAACGCGCGTCGTAAAATGACTTGCCGAGTGGCTGTATTGGCCGTGCACCACTGCCTGGTGAGTGTTGAATGAGCCATAGCTATAGCTCGTTTCGAGAAATCTTTTACGCTTGCTATCCGATACAACATGGATTGCCCCGCCCAATGCATCCGAACCCAAATCAACCGGAACCACCCCCTTATAGACATCAATTCGTTTAATGAGCGAAACCGGAAGGTTATTGATCGTATAAGATGAGCCGAAATATTCCATCGGTATTCCGTCTATAAAGAACGTAACCGCATTTCCAGACATGCCATTCAGTGAATAGTTATAGTTGGAGCCCATGCCACCTTCCTGGCGAACCCGTACGCCCGGCGTCCAGTCCAATATCCGGTTTAGTTGGATGCTTTGGTTTTGAAGATCGGCGGTTTCAACGGATTCAACACTAAAGCCGGTTTCTCGTAGCGCTTGCACCTGGGTTTTACCGACAACGTCCACCTCGTCCAGATTTACCTTGCTTTCCTTCAATACGACCTTCAGCGGTTTCATGCTTTCTTTTCTTAGATGCAGGCGGACTTCAAAAGCTGCGTAACCTACGCAAGCCACCAGTAGTGTATAGTTGCCAACCGGAGCCTTCACATCAAATTGTCCCTGCTCATCTGTGGTGGTACCGTAGCGTGTTCCAGCCAGCGCCACCGAGGCACGGGCGATCGGGGTGCCCGATGGCGTAACAACCACACCCCGTACCGTCACTTCTTCCTGAGGTTGTGCATAGCCGGTAAAGTTTAAAAGGCAAAAAAAAGCCGTATTTAGTAAGAATAATTTGAACATCGATAATTCGAAAATCAACTCTTATAAAAATTAAATCGTTATTTAGATTGATTATAAAATGCAAATGTATAATATTGTAAGTACAAAAGAATACGAATCTGTGAACGACTCATTTTACCCGATCAACGACATATCGTTTGCCAGCGATAGGACTTCAACGACCGAAAAGCGGTCTCGTTGGTTTCAACACCGTTGGTTATCTACACCCCATTTCAAAGAATTCGTATACCAAATGGTCATTGTGTTGTTGTTGCTGGTTTTTTTTTCGTTCGAGCTTGACGAGGAGCAGCATCAGTCGTTGCATACGCTGTTCAAACCGTCCAAACTGGCCTTTTTCGCCAATTACCTCGCAGCAGCAATGGTGATAAATTATGTACTGCTGCCTGTTTTCTATTATCATAAGCGGTGGATCCTGTTCATCGTGGCACTTTCAGCGGTGTTGACTGCGGTGATTCTGGTGGATGAGTTTATCCTGGAGCAGATTTTTTTTCCCGATACGCGCGGGACACACTTCCCAGGCCTCATGTTTACGCTGGTTGAAACACTTCCCATTATCATTATCATTGTAGCCTTTAAACTTGCGTGGGATTCCAACCGCAGACAACGCGAACTGGAACGCTTAGCCGGTTTAATGAAGGAAAGTGAAATCCAATTTCTGAAATCACAGATTAATCCACATTTCTTATTCAATAACCTGAATAGTCTTTACGCGTATGCGATCGATAATTCGCCAAAGACGCCATCGATTATCCTGGAACTGTCGGCGGTATTAAGGTATATGTTGTACGATTGCCAGTCAGATTTCGTGGCACTGCCCCGTGAGATACAACAACTAGAAAACTACGTGGCCCTGAATCGATTACAAATCGAAAACCGGGGAGAAATCCAATTCACCAAAGACATCGCTAACCTGGATTTTTCGATCCCTCCCCTTATCTTGATTGTTTTTGTTGAAAATGCATTCAAACACAGTACCGGAAGCCAGGCGGCAAACATTGCTGTTGAAATCCGGGTGCAGGTCTCAACAGATGGGAAATTGACGTTTTTGTGCAAGAACAATTATTCCCTAGATTACCAGTCGGCTAGTTTAGAAAAAGGCATCGGGTTAGAAAATGTCCGGAAACGCTTGGACCTGCAATATCCCGGAGCGCATGAACTCGATATACAAGATAACGGAAGCATTTTTATCACCAGATTAACCATGCAGTTAAAAAAAAGGGATAAGCTATGAAATGTATCATTATCGAAGACCATGCTCCCGCACAGCATATCCTGCAGAAGTATATCCGCAGCACGGAGGCCCTTAAGCTAGAAATGACATGCTGCGATGCGCTTGAAGCAAGCACCTATCTCCACGATCATTCCATCGATTTGATTTTTTTAGACATCAACCTGCCACGTTTTTCGGGAATGGAGTTTTTGAGATCAGCGCAAAACCATCCGCTTACCATCCTGACGACAGCTTATTCTGAATTTGCACTTGAAAGCTATCAGTTCAATGTCGTTGATTACCTACTTAAACCGTTCTCATTCGAGCGCTTTACGCAAGCTGTTGAGAAAGTAATGACAATGACCCAGTCGATACAGCAAGTAGGGCAGGAGCATGCAACACCGGCCGACAAATACGTGTACATCAAGTCAAGTCATGATTTGGTGAAGCTTAATAGAGACGACATCATTTTTATTAAATCAGACAGTGACTATACCGAAGTGATTACCGCTTCAAATAAGTACCTGACATCAGAGCCGCTAAAAGATTGGGTAGCTAAATTGAATGACGATTTCAAACAAGTGCACAAGTCGTATATTATCAATACGGCACATTTAACGAAAATCTCGCACAACAAAATTTACCTAACCGTAGATCAGGTCATTCCTATTGGAAGAGCCTTTAAGAAGCATTTTATGGAAAAATTGCTGAAATTCACGGGTTCGTAATCGAAAGATGTTTTGTTTTACAGGCAAGACCTAGTCGTGTATGTCGAAATAGCAAAAGTCCATCTCCTTGGTTACCATTTCACTTGCTAAGTATGTCCACATCTCTTCGTGGTGTTAGCATGTATTTGCAGAAATCAGTTTCTTTGCACCCGGCATCCATAAGGGCAGTAATTTTCATACACTATAGGAAAGAATGTTACCGTTATGATAGAGATATTGCTCTAGTTTTCTAACGTCCTTCTGTCTAATGTGTATGTCAATATCAATTGTTAAATCACTATCAGCGTTTTTTTCTGTCTTCACCACGCTTTGATAAATAGTAAATTTTCTTATTTGATCGATAATTTCAAATCGCTTTTCAGCATGTTCTTTATTGATTTTAATTTTAAGCGCTTTCGTACTATTCGCAGGGATTAATTGTTTGCCAACTGTTTGGGTCAAAAACACTATGGCCATTGTTACAAACAAGAATAGGCCTGCAATGTAAAATTCCCCAAAGCCTATCGCCATCCCAATGGCTGCTGACACCCAAATTATACCGGCGGTAGTAAGTCCATAGATCGTAAACCCCTCTTTAAATATCACCCCGGCGCCTAAAAATCCTATCCCGCTAATTATGCCAGCAGCAATCGAAAAGCTATCGCCTTTTCCACTATAATTTTGTGATAAAATGGCAAAAAGCGCAGAGCCAACCGTAATTATTGTTATCGTTTTAAGGCCTGCAGATTTATCTTTGCTCTCTCGTTCGTATCCTAACAATATCCCGGCGACTAAAGCCGATACGGCCTTCAATATATCCGATTGTTGAAAATGCTGATTTATTTCTTCCATGACTTCCTTATTTTTCCTTAAAACGCTTTACGCCATATAAAGTTCCTATCCTCAGCACATATTCAGCCGCTTACTTAAAAAAAGAGGCCAACCTCACCCGGTCTAGCAGGCATTTCTAAACGATGTACTAACAAAAAACAAAAATTTTTTAAATTCATTGTCGATTTGTTCCGGTGCCATTCGTCTACTTATTGCGTACCATTACTTATCACGTGTAAAAAGAATAATCATGAAAAAGACAAAAGTAACTTGTGGATTAACAGTTTCTCTTGATGGCTTTGCCGCGGGGCACAATCAAAGTTTTGAAAAACCATTTGGAGATGGGTTTGATTCAGACTTGCTGGATCGTTGGATGTTTGCCGAGCCGGAAAAGCATCGGCATAAAAAAGAAATAGATGCTATTCTCGATGCGGGCGCATTTATCATGGGCAGTAATATGTTTGGACCTAAAGATAGGCGAGACAAATCGGGATGGAAAGGATGGTGGGGCGACAATCCGCCATATCATGCTCCGGTTTTTGTACTCTCCCATAAAGAACGCCCACCGATAGAAATGGAAGGGGGAACGATATTTCATTTTGTTACAACTGGTATCGAAGCAGCATTGAGCATGGCAAAGGATGCGGCAGGAGATCAAAATGTGAAGATCATGGGAGGCGCAAATACCATCAATCAGTATCTGGCTGCTGGTCTCATTGACGAATTGTGGCTGCATCTCGTACCCGTTACGATTGGTGTAGGCTCAAGGCTCTTTGAAGACGTACCGAATCTCCGGCTCGAACCTGTTGAGGTGAGCGGAACAGGCTTGGTGACACATATCAGGTACAAGGTTGAAAAATAGCATTGGCGATCCGATGAAAGATTCACAAATGAACCGGCCGGCTTCCGGTCGGTTTTTTTGTCAATCATGAAACGGCCGGTAAAGGACGAGTTGACGGACTTTTGATTGCTGGTTTGTTATTCCAGCTCGAAGCTTATCTTCCAATTGATTCCGAATTTGTCAGTCACAATTCCGTAGTATGAACCCCAGAAAGTTTCGTTCATTGGTAGCTTTATTTCCCTATCCTCGGATAGGCTTTGAAATAGCGTTTCAGCCTCTTCTTTGTTGTCGGTACTGATCGATAAGGAGAAATTGCTCGTTGACACCGGTTGATTAAACAGTGCCGTACTGTCCGCGCCCATCAATGTAGTGTTGCTGCTGATCGGAAGTGAAACGTGCATAATCAACTGGTCTTGGTCCGCAAACAACCCGCCGCTAGTTTGAGGTACATCCTTATATCGGCCGATATAATTGAATTCACATTTAAACACTGATTTGTAGAAATCAAAAGCCTCTTCGCAATTCCCGTTGAAATAGAGGTATGGGTTTACGGTTATCATAAAATAGTTGGTTTCAGTTTGTTGACCCTTTCATAATTCGCTGTTAAAATTAGTAAACAATTTCTATGCGTCAAACCGTCTTTTTTGGAAGCTAGTTGGTTAATTAGAAACCCCGATTCTCTCCGGTTCAGAGCTTTGCTTGGCTTGTACAGGGTGTTTTAATATACCGCGATTAGCGGTAATGTATCAGTTCTGGAAATATATCATGGTCAAATTAAACGCTGTCCATTTACTTCCGTCATAACTAAAAAGGAAGCATATGAACCGTATCACTAAAGCCGTAGCGTTTGCGTTATTTATAATGGTCATGGCAAAGCTCGTCAATGGCCAGACGATCAGGCTGGGGGAGGATCCCCATGCGCCTGATATCGTTTTGCGGGAAGGGCCGTTTTATCTATTGATCGACAACAAGGGAAATTTGACAACGGCTGAGCCGGAGCTTTTCCGAACAAGCAATGAAGTACGCATCGACTATGATCTGGACGGGCGTATCAAGCAGTTTGGCAATACATCGGTAGATTATGACCTGGATGGTCGGGTCCGTCAGATTGGTGATGCACGGATAGACTACGACCTTGATGGCCGTATTCGGCGTGTGGGGAGCAAACGCATCGATTACAACTTCAACGGTAAAATCGAACGTATTGGTGACGAATCATTGGATTACGACCTCAGCGGCCGCGTCAGGCAATTCGGCGCAGATCGTATTGATTATGACCTCAATGGCCGGATATGTCGGATTGGCGATCTACGTATCGAGTATGATTTAAATGGGCGTATTCGGCAAATAGGAGATAGGCGATTCGATTACGATCTCGATGGCCGCCTGCGCTCGGTGAGTGGCAGCGCGGTAGCTCGTCAATTCATGAGAAAATACCGGATGATTGAGCGCATAAATCAATAATCAAGTTATTTGCGGTAAAAATCCACGGCTAATTCCAGTGATGGTCACGATTTTCACCCTTCACCGTACCTCGCGTCCCAAAAAGAAATTTTCGTAAGCTAAATTTATCAGTGCTTCATAGCCCTCCCCGTTCTCTTCTGCTTTTGCGTATCCGTTTATTCTAAATCTCAAGAGGTTAATTGCATAAAACTTGCACCTATGACTTTCAGCGTGCCACCAAATCTTTTCCAAACCCTGAAATAACGAAATTTGCCCTCCAACGGCGTTCCCATTACTTGTCCTTTTGCTGTCATTGTTACTATTGAAAGCGCAGTGTCAGTTGTTATTTTAATGTCGTTAATTTCTGTTGAAGCATCTTCAATAATCATTGTTTTCATTCTATGCGCATTCAAGTCCATCTCCTTAGTTACAATTTCACCTGTCGGTGTAACTGCAATCAGGTCATCGTGCAATAGTTGGTTAAGTACGTCCACATCGCTTATTAGCTGAGCTGAAAAAAGTTTGTTTTCCGCTTCAACAACATGTTCTCTCGTGATTGTTTCTGTCATTCTGAATTAGCTTAAATTATTTTCACCTCTAATTAGTTCACGCTGGTTGCGGTAAAGATAAGCAATTGTGGTCTAGAGATGGAGAACTAGCTAATCTGTCATTGTCTACGGTATCTTTTTTCATGCGTAAGATGTACTACCTGACTGTATCAGATCGATACAGTGGGGTGTCCGAAATCGAACATATTTTAACAGACAATTATATAAAACATTGATAATTAATGGGTTTTATTCAGGCACCAACTTTGCCAGCAGAATTGAGAAAGATCCTCCCGTTCAGTATTTGTTTTATTTTTTATCAAAAATTAACACTTAAGTCATGATAAAAAACTCGCTAAAAATCGCTATCCGGATACTCTGGAAAAACAAACTTTTTTCATTAGTCAATATACTGAGCTTATCACTGAGTATGGCGGTTGGTGTTATTCTTTTTACATTCATAAAAGCTAATCACGATAAAGATCATTTTCATCCAAGATTAAATCAAATTGTGCGGATACTCACGCAAGAAACAAATGAGGGTGAACAAACCAAATTGGCAACAGCTCCATTGCCATTGGCGACTCAAATGGAAAGCATCTCCTTTGTTGAAAAAACGGTAAAAGTACGTCTGGCAGGAAGACATAATTTGCAAACTGACAGAGGTGATGTACCTATAGACATAAAATTTTCAGAGCCTTCTTTTTTTGATGTTTTTGGTTTTAAATTGTTGTCAGGCACCGCACAAAGCCTAACCAATAATTCCAACACCCTTTTTTTAACTGAAAAAACAGCAAAAAAAATCTTTGGAAACACCAATGCTTTAGGACAAACTATACAATTTGAAAATTTAGGTTCTTATACCGTTGAGGGGATTATCCAAGACCCGCCTTTAGAAACACATCTACCCATTGAGGCCATGTTATCGCTAAATTCTGCTGAAATGCTTGAAAAAAAAGGAGCAATCAGTACTATTTCACAAAATTGGGAAGACTTCAAGAGTTCAGCAATTTATGCCCGGTTAAAATCAGAAGGTAATTTAAATCAGCTCAATATCGTGCTCCAAAACTATAATCGGAAATTGGATAAAAGTCATCTTCAGTTTTTAGCACAACCCATAGAAGATATTACCCCTCGAAACAATGACATTAAAAATGACCCCAATGCGGGCGCCGATTGGACGAGTATTAAAACGCAACTATTGATAATTCTATCCTTAACCCTTTTATCTGCTTTCAATTATATCAGTTTGGCATTAGCGCGTGCCTTCTCTCGAGCGCAAGAAGTAGGTGTTCGTAAAACCATAGGCGCAACAAGAAGACAAATTATTGGTCAATTTTTAATAGAATCGACCCTTGTTTCCCTATTTGCATTGTTTTTTACCTTGCCATGTGTTCGAATTCTAATGCACTACGTACCCGATATGGATGTGGCGTTTTCTTGGGATACAACCTTATTTTTTGGCTTGTTAACCTACGCAATTATAACCGGATTGGTCGCCGGAGCATTCCCATCATGGCTATTGTCAACATTTCAGCCCATACAGATTTTACGTAAGATGAAGAATATAAAGCTATTTCGGGGTGTTGCTATTTACAAAGCTTTACTTGTTGTACAATTTTCAGTAACCATCATGCTGATGATATTAGTCGTCATACTGGTCGATTATGAAATAAAAAACAATGCAATCATTAACTCAACCGTGCCACCCAATGTCCTGACACTTGATTTAAAAGGTGAAAAATATGAAAACCTGCAAAACGAAATAAGTCAGTTAAGTCAAGTAGAAACGACTTCGGCAACTAACTGGTATTATAAACCGATTAAAATGGGCAAATCTTCAGTAAGATTAGACGATAACATTCTGGAAATAAATTATGTAAGTGTTGATCCGAATGCAATTGATAAAGAGGGAATTATCTTAAAATCTGGACGAAATTTTCCTAAAAATATGCCCCAAGGTACGGAACAATATGTGTTGGTCAATGAAGCGGCCGCAAAATTATTGGAAGCTAAATCGGAGCATTTGGTAGGGCAAAATCTATTACTGGACTCTGCCTATGTGCAAGTTATTGGTATTATGCCTAATGATATTGTTGGCCAATCAACCCCGTTGTTGTATCGTTATTTACCCAATGAAATAGCCACCCTGGCTATAAAAATAAATCCCGATGCAGAATTGGAAGTTACCAAAGCCATTCAATCTTTATGGGGTAACCATTTTCCTGAAAAAACGGCAAATATTCATAACCTAAAAGACGATTATTTAGGAAAAAGCAGTAAAGAGAGGCTAAGTTTTTTTGGATTCTTTGCCCTTATAGTTATGATAATCGCTGCTTTGGGCATTTTAGGCATAGCAAGTTACGCTGTAGAGACACGCACTAAGGAACTGGGTATAAGAAAAGTGTTGGGAGCAAGCAACATAAAACTGGTGTGGACAATTACCGGAAGTTTTGGCATTCTTATCCTAATTTCCGGACTTATTGGTGTTCCAGCGGGCTTGTTTGGCGGTGATTTATTAAGACAAGATATGGGCACTCATGTTGATTTGAGTATTATCAATATAAGCATAGGCTTTGGTTCGGTTGCTATAGTCGGGCTACTGACGGTCCTGTCCCAAACCGTTCGAGCGGCGCAAATTGAACCCGTAAAAGTTTTAAAAGCCGAGTAGAAAAGGTAAAACATTCGATGCATCAATTCCCCAAGAAGCGAGGATATGCGCTGCAACGATTTCCCGGTTTCCCTTTGCATTGGGATGTCCTTGCAGCTTCTTCTTGGGCAGATTTCCTATCGTGTGTATTGTATAGATTTTCAGGAATTTCTGAGAGTGTCGATTCATGTGCTTTGCCGCCAAGCGTGTAAAATTCCTGAAAACTCATAATGAGGGGTTTCCATCTATCGGGGTCAACTCGGTTTGGATTATTATCCATAATAATTGATTTATCCAGATATACCCTGTTTATCTTTAGTTCAAATGTGATAATCTTCCCATGCTGTAATGGTTCATCCTCTGCCAATTTATGAATGGCCATGACAACAGCCTCCATTTGTACAGGGCATTCGTTAACCCGTAAGGCATTGATGGTTTCAGACGGGCATCCCGTCAATCCTGCTATTCCAAATTTATTTTCTTCGAAACGATAACCCTTTAACATTTTAGATTGGGGAACAGGATTAGCACCCGTGGTTCTGGCCAGTAGGTTCACTGCCTTTACCTCGCGTACCGATGGAAGATTTAATACGGCCTCTTTTGTTACCAAAAGGTTTTTGGCGGTTTGGGATGAAGCCCCAAGACCAATGATGCACCGCCAACCCAACCAGAAAATCGAAGACATAGGCGCAAGATTATCTGTGCCATTGGGATTTTTGGTGCTGATAAGTACTACCTGTGTGCCGAAGTACAAAATGGATGGATAACTTTTAATATGCATGTTATAGTAGCTTGTATGATTTCGTTACTCAACTTTCCTGTTCATTTTAAAATTAACGATACCATACAGCTATTAAAATCCGTTTCTTGCGGATTAAAGGGAATAACCCTATTTAGGGCACATAATGCGCACCGATTACATTCACTATTTGCCTGAGCATTTCCTCTTCTTCCACCACCCCGTGATTCCGCCAGACCACTTCACCTTGTGGATTCACCAAGACCGTGTAGGGAACGCCTCCTTGCCATTGGTCATCCAAGGTCTTCATCAACTCATCCGCATTGCCCCCAGTAAACAAGTAGCTATTGGTTGTTCTGCCGTCTTCAAGCACTCGCTTACGGCCTGGGTCTGACAAGCCTGCGCCTTCGCCCTCCAAAAACGCTTTGACCGCATCTTTTTGGTCTTTATGATCCACACTGATGGTGATGAAATCAAAATTTCGCCAATCGAATCGTCTTGCAGCGGAAACCAATATCGGGAATTCATCCACGCAAGGGACACACCAGGTAGCCCATACATTGATCAAACGGAAATTATTGCTGCCATTTGCGCGCACCGCGGCAACTTGATCGGTATCGATCGGCGCTACATCAACGGGAGTTTTATCCCATTGCGCCATCCGCTCAAGGATGCCGTCTTTTTTACTGCGCCATTTCGTGGAGCAGCCCATGGGTTGCGTCACCTCGACAGGTACCTCTCCTCCGGTCAACAATGCCTGCACCGCATTTCGGGCATCTGGCGACTTTACCGTCGAGGCATCGGCATACATCGAATCATCAAAACGACCTTTGTAACGCAATTTGCGCTGCTCATCGAATATAAATACATGCGGTGTGGCCAAGCAGCCGTAGGCCCTGGCAACATCTTGCGTTTCGCCGTCATATAAGTACGGAAAGGTGAATCCGCGATCTGCCGCATAACGGATCATATCTTCGTACCCATCGTTATAAATGCCAAAGCTAAGTTCGTCGATACTTAGTCCATCCGGATGATTGGGATTGATGGCCACGAAAGAAAGATCCTTTTTATCCGTCTCATCCAAAAGAGCCAATAAGCGTTCTTCCACCCCATGCGATGTCGGGCAATGATTTGAGGTAAAGAAAACCATCAGCAGCTTCCCATCCGCGAAATCTGCCAAGGAATAGGTCTTGCCGTCAATACCGAGCAGTTCAAAATCAGGTGCAGCATCACCGATTTGTAAATCCGTGATTTTTTCCTGAGCGCGTACTGCCAGCAAACCAACCACCATCAGTAGCCCCGCAGTAAACAAGACCTTCCCCGTAAGATTTCGTAAAGTTTTCATAGTATAGCCTCAATTCTTGGTGTGCCTAATGACGCACATAAATCATACCAAAGCGGGAATCAACACCCGTAGACAACGGCGTTGATGTTCATCCCCTAGGAACGATACAGAAAGGTGGTGAAGTCATTTACCAAAAGTCGAATGCAGATATCATAAAGCGAGCGTCTGTTGGAGGCATTTTGCTTGGCGGGTTAGCTTGAAACATGTTTTTAACCTGCTTAGTGGAAGCGTTCTCGTTAGGCGTGAATAGTTGAATGAGTTTTGAGTTTAGTGAGGTAATTCTTATCTTTATCTCAGGTTTAGGTTGTTAGCCCCTAACCCCATTGGGGCGGATGCTCGTTATCTTTCAGGTAACGGGTTTCTCTTTTTATCACCCTATTGTCTTTTTAACATATCATTAACAATCCCGCTGTAACAAAGCGGAGCTGGAATGCGTTATATAGTCAGTTAGTAAAATTTGTCTTTTCATAATTTAGGTTTATAATTGGTTAGTTTGAGCCCCGATTCTCCCCGTTTCGGGGCTTATTTGTTGAACGATGTCTATTAGTTACGGAAATACCGATTTTCGTCAGGGCAGGGGAGACCGAACCGCCCCCCCCCTCAGATATTCAGGCAATACGTCTTCGTTTTTTACGAGCAAGCTATACTTAATTACTAAATACAATCCCGTTTGGAAATAAGGTGTTGATTGGCGTCAAATTGTACGGCGTCAGGCGATTCGATTATGATCTCGGCGGCCGCCTGCGCTCGGTGAGTGGCGGTGCAGTAGCTCGTCAATTCATGAGAAAATATCGGATGATTGAGCGCATAAATCATACCGCCAAATACCAATAAGAAATAAGTTCTTATAGGTCGTCAAGCTGCGAAAACAAATTTCGACGGCCCGTGTTTCGATAGTATAACTTTGCAGCCCAAGGAAAACGTATCAAAATGGAAAAGCAATATGAAGACAATGGGCGGATCCGGCCGCTGCAGGTGCCCGCCAAACACGATCCTCAGACATCGCTGACCGACCGAGTGGTCTTCGCGTTGGCCGATATCAAGAGTGGTACCGCCAAGCAGGTCGTAAAGCGGCTTGCCGAACTGAAAGACCTCGATATCGATATCTACACCGTGGAATCAATCCTTAACGGGCTATTCGATAAGGGGCTGGTCAATGGCTCGGAAAGCCCGAAGAACCGTGTTTATGATCTCGCAAAGGTCACCCGGCCCCACCTCGGGCATGTCGACCCGGATTCGCTTGACAAGTAGGACAGACTAATTTTCAATTAACGATTTAATTGTTCCAAAGGACCACTGCATATTTGATTTCTGCCTGAGGCTTCATCAGTATCCATCGACCATCGTGAATTTCATTGATACCGTACGATGATACCGTAGTATCCGACACCGGGCGCACCGCTATTACTTATCAATAGTACGTTTTGCAATGGTTAAAAGTAAAACAAGTTCGCAGCCTAACTGTTAATCAATTTCCGGCAAGATTGGTATTGGCGGTTTGCTGATAATCTAACTATTGGGATATGAAAAAGATACTGATGATACTCACTTCGCATTCGGCTATGGAAAATACCGATACCCAAACCGGTGTCTGGCTAGGCGAATTTACGGATCCATACTACGAACTATTGGACCAAGGTTATGAAATTAAGCTGGCTTCTCCCAAGGGCGGGCAGCCACCGGTAGACCCGATGAGCAAACTTACCGAGAACCTCACAGCATCCAACCGCAGGTTTAATGACGACGATGCTGCTCGGGCCGCTTTTGGTGCAACGCTCACGCTAAGCGCTATCAATCCAGAAGAATACGATGCATTGTTTTTGCCAGGTGGGCATGGACCGTTGTGGGACTTGGCCACCGATGAAATATGCGCCAGGATTATCCTTGATTTCTATAATTCCGGCAAACCGGTGGCGGCGGTATGCCATGGTCCGGCAGCTTTGATCAAAGCTGCCGAACTGCAGCCCGAATTGCTGGATGGTAAAAGGGTAACCGCATTCTCCAACACAGAGGAAGCCTTGGTGATGAAGAGTGACAACATCCCCTATAAGCTGGAAACACGGCTCAAAGAACTGGGTGCCGATTTTCATTCTGCACTCATTCCGATGGCATCTCACGTGGAGATAGACGGGTTGCTGATCACCGGGCAAAACCCGTTGTCAGCCGGACCAACAGCGAAAGCACTGATCGATCACCTGCAGGCGAATGAAGTACCGGAAACCAAATGACGTCTTCGGAACAGTAGATGTAAACCTCCAGTTCGCTGTCGTCAAAAGGCAACAGTAATAGCTGTCTTATCTTGTGCATGCTAAGGGTTTTGTTTGCCGTGTCGCTAGGAGATCTTGTCGACCCCTAACTTATGCAATCCTAAAACTCCCAATGGTGCACTTTGTAGCGGGATTATTGGTGTACTTTGTGTCGGAATGGCAGTCCCTGAAAATCAATCAGAAAACCAACCTATCCTAAACAACCCTTACAGACTCGTGTACTTTGCCCCGGAATCCGTGGTGCATATTGGAGCGGAAGGTGACGGCACCTTACAGTCCAGGGAAACTTATGAATATGACGAAAAGGAGGGGCTAGTCACAGAACACAGACTCAATTCAAACAATGAAATCTTCCTTTGCACATAGGTAACCTTCGGGTGGCGTTCTGCATCGTTCTTGCCATGTTTCAAACTTTTTAGTTGACTAAGCAGTATTTGCTATAATTATATAAACTAATAAGTTTAAATATGGAAACGAAAATTTCATTTTACAACTTGTTCGTTGTATATTTCAATTACCCCCAATTCGGGGTAATTGAAATTGGGTTGTTTATCATTTAGTGGAATTTGTCACCCTTTTCCAGCATTTCAATAATTTCTTTCATACGCTTTTCTCTTGTCTCTTGTTTTTTTGCGGTCTGAAGTCGAAATCCAATGGAGAACAGATTCGTCTTATTGAGACCCCTAAAGAACGCTTCTGCTTTTTCGTTTTTGCTAAGTTCTTTTAGAAAGTCTTCAGGGATGATCATTTTGCTTGGAGAATCGTATGCCTTTTCCCACCTGCCGTCTGCTTTGGCTTTTTCGACAGCTTTTAATCCTTCGGGTCTCATTCTTCCTTCACCAATTAATCTTTCGATATGTCCAATATTTATTTTGGACCAAATACTTTTTGCTCTTCGGGGGCAAAACTTTTGTAGCCAGGCTTGTTCGTCATATGCTTGTTTTTGACCATCAATCCACCCGTAGCAAAGCGCTACATCAAGTGCTTCTGCATAGCTGATGGTCTTTTTCCCGGAATCTTTCTTAAATATTTTGATCCAAAGCCCATTTGAGTTATCGTGATTCTTTACGAGCCAGGTTTCAAATGTTTCAGCGGTTTTGAATTCCACAATAGGAATAGTATTTAGTTTAGTCATATACTGCGACTTTTTTTCGTTCTATTGCTTGCCGCTCACGAGGCTATGTAAAGTTGGGGCTTTCAGGTGCTAGCCATTTTAAAATTGCTTGGTTTGTTTCCTCCGGCTTTTCTTGCTGAATCCAATGACCACAATCCAGACTAACAACATCCAAATTAGGAACGATATTCTTCAGGTTTTCACCCTTTGGAATTGTATCCCGTTCACCATATATCATAAGAGTCGGCTGATGAATGATTGGTTTTACATCCGCCATTAAGTGCCAGTTTCTATCAAGGTTTCTGTACCAATTTATACTACCTGTAAACCCCGATGATTCGAAGGCAGAAACGAACACAGACAGTTCGTTGTCGTCCATTAAGGGTTCCCCAAGTGGTTTTTTTGCTCTTGCAAGATCTATCATTAGCATTCCGGGGGCTGGTGGTGTCGGAGGTACGTTTTTGCGGAATATGTTACGGAGAAACTGGGATGCGTTTTTATTCATTATAGCATCTGCTACTCCCGGTTGTCTATTGAAGTGAACAAAATAGAAGTCTCCTCCAAATATTGCTTCCATAAACTCAATCCATGGTTTTTCTCCACGCTCTTGGTAAGGCAAAGCCAAATTTATCACTTTATTTACCCGTTCAGGATGCAATAGCGCCAAACTCCAAACAACATTTGCACCCCAATCGTGACCAACAAAAGTGGCATCTTCATATCCAAAGTAATCGAGTAGTGCAACCAGGTCACCTGTCAAGTGTTCAATGTCGTATTCCGTTACTTCTGTCGGACTGGATGAGTTGCCATAACCTCTCTGGTTCGGGATGATAACATGATAGCCAGCTGCAACAAGTGCAGGCACCTGATGGCGCCAAGAAAAAGCATGTTCTGGAAAGCCGTGACAGAATACAATAGGTTTTCCAGCATTTTGTTTACCTGCTTCAAAGACTTCCAGTTCCACACCGTTAACTGAAATAAGCGTGGGTTTGGGAAAATTGGTTGAATTGATTTCGTTTGCCATTTTTTATATTTTAAAGATTAATGATGCAAACTTATATGGTCAAGTGACAACCCTGTGTCAGGGCTAAAATAAATTAGTGATATTTTTCAAAATGCGCTTATACGGTCACGTTGTAAGGGTCAAAATTATCGGTAAGCATGCCTACTCTCCATCAACAGATATCATCATTTCGGTATGCATGCTCAAGTACACTTGGATCAGTTCCAATTTAATTAGGGAGTCGGCTCGTGGCTTTTTCCAACTTGAGTTTTTTGTATTTCTTTGCTAGGGCAGAATAGTAAACAGGCCGAAATCCAAATTATATTTAGGTTGATTCTCATGTGTCTACAATTAATCGAATAGTTAGTCGTAAATGCCCTATCTCCAAACCCAATTCTCGTTTTTTGTGTGGTTAATTTCCAGCAGCTGAGTCAATTCGTATATTGTCCGCTGAAGCTCTTGGAGATTGTACAATTTGTTTTTGGGGTTTCCTTTTGATTCTTCCATTGGTTGAAGCCGTAAATAGTTGATAAGCCAAATAATCACGCTCGTCAAGATGGTACGTTGTTTCTATGTTCATTTTTGTTTATAATCGCCAGCGAATGATTTACGCTGTAAATTAAAGCTTCCAGTACCTATCCGTTGTAGAACACTTCCGAACAGCGGAACCTCATTTTTTTTAACTACAATCACGATGGAATTATTTCAGAATAATTCCATCGCTTTCTATACAACTTATATCATAAGTTTTTTATAACCCCTATTTTGGCGTGATGATTTATTACAAACGATGTGTATACTACTCAATGTTTTTTAATGTAATGCAGTTGTGTCAATCCTGTTTCAAATGTTTTTGCTGTTATGAACTCAAGTGTTTGCTCAGGTCTTCCGTCCTTAAAAAGTCTTGTTCCATTACCCAATAGAATAGGTATAACCGAGATTATAAACTCATCTACTAAGTCGTGTTTCAATAGTTCATTTATTACTTCTGCACCACCGTCACAATAAATATTCTTTCCATTTTCAGATTTTAGTCTCTTAATCAAATCGGGGAGATTTCCTGTGTAAAAAATTGTTCTACCCACCGTTGGCCTTTGGTTTCTTGTTATGACATAAACGTCTCTTTGTCCGTTGTCGTAATGAGAAACACCGACTTCTTTCTGTACATAATCATAAGTTTTTCTGCCAATAACTAACGTGTCGATTGTCTCATTAAATTTGGCATAGCCATAATCTTCACCTTCTTTTTCTACAAGTTTTAGGAAGCTAAGGTCGTCATTAGGCTTTGCAATGTAACCGTCTAAGCTCATTGCAATGAAAAGAGATATTTTACGCATTCGTCTTAAATTTTAAAGTTTCTACAAAGGTAGTTCTATATGACCGTTGGTACTTTGTAAAAATGCGACAGAATTAAATCTGAGAGGGGGGCAGTCCTGTATTCCTTTTAATATCATTGGTTAGGTGCGAATGGTCATAATAACCACATTCAAATGCAATAGCTAACAAACTCGTTTCTTGAGTAGAATTTTTTATTTTAGACAAAGCATTTTGAAAGCGAACGATACGAGAATATTCTTTTGGGGTAATGCCAATTTGTATTTTGAAATTTCGCTCTAATTGCCGTACTGTTGTGAAGTTTTTTTTGGCAATTTCGTTTATACTTGATTGACCTTGCGTTTGGTGAATATCGTCAATGACCGATTTTAAAAGTCCATTTCTAATTTGCAGTCGGTTAATAAAAAAATTATTCAAATAGTGAATTGGGTTTTTAATGAGCGTATCGATATCAAAGGAATATGCTTTTTCGAGTTGAACGGTTTGGTCTATTATTTCACTTTGAGGGGCGTAATCGTAGAAATTCGAGAATACTGCAGGTTTTAAACATACGCCAAACAAATGTGTGCTTTCCTCAATTAAACTATCTTTAAAAGATCTCATTGCACCAACAACGTATGTTTTTCCAAAGTCCATTTTCACCATTCCATTATCTGTGATGCAGGTATCTCCCAAATTGATCACTAATCCTGCACAACCATCCGGAAAATTCCTTTCCCATTGTTTGTCTTTATTTTCGCCTATCAACTCCCAAAAGCTATGAATGTATGGTGTCAGTGCTTTACTTGGTATTGTTTCTCTATACTCCATGTTTGATTGCGATTAGTTGGCAATGACTACCGAATGGTTTTGTTAAAAATCCATTCAAATTCTATAACAAAAATACAAATTAATCACTGGAGGATGCCAGGGAGAAAATAGAAGTATGACGGAAGGAGTACATGGGCCGTTAGTTAATAAATTCCCGATTATAGTAACCGAAGAAAAACCAATTTAGATTTTTCCTTTGTCGTCATCTGTTTTGGATGAAGTTTTCAGGCGGTGGCTGTAACATTCTGCAATTATTGTATTTTACATTAAATGGATTTCGAATATTTATATAAGCTGTATTCACCCAAAATATTCAGGGTATGCCTAGGATATTTTAATGATGCGGACAAGGCAAAAGATGTTACACAAGACACATTTGTTACTGTATTTGAACACTTGAAATCGCTGAAAAACACAGATAACATGGCTGGATGGATTTATCGAATTGCCAGCAACAAATGTTTGCGACAGCTCGAAAACGAGAAAAAAAGCAACTTAATTTATGACTATGACTTTTCGCATATAGAAGACACTGAAACAGCGATGGAAGAGGGAGATTTCGCTAAACTGCATAAATACATCAGTGAGCTTACCGAGTTGGACCGCATCATCATCGGTCTCTACCTTGAAGAAGTCAATCAGGAAAAAATAGCGGAAATCGTGGGGCTAAGTCATGCAAATGTGAGGGTCAAAATACATAGGATAAAAGAAACCTTATCAAAAAAAATGAAAAGCGATGCGTACTGATTTTGAGCGAATAAAAAAAGCCTGGCATGGCCGTGATGGTTTGGTGCTTGCAGATTACAACCGGCTACAAACAGAAATAGCTTATCTGAGAAAACAAAAGAAAAATCGCCTACTACTATGGTCTTCGGCGGTTATAGTATGCTCGGTTCTTATGGTGTGCTATGTTGTTTATACGGATGAATTGAACAGCATTTATAAAAGCATTTCAGAATACATCATCTTGTTTACATCGATTTACTTGTTTGGCTATTCGTGGAAAAGCATCACTAAACAAAAGAAGGAATATCTACTAAATAGCCTGGATTTCATGAAAGGTATAGCATACAGAGAAATGAAACGCAAGCACGTGGAATCGCTAACAGGCTGTATTTGTCTTAGCCTTTTCATGATTGCATCATTTTTTTATTTCCTCGATAAGTTTCTTCAATCGCAAAGATCATCTATAATCAGCATTGCAACATTGTTAGGGGCGCTTGCCATTCTTTGGGCAATACTAAAACCCGCTTATGAGAAAAGGCGAACAAGAAAGCACGAAACATTTTTACGCAGAATAGATAGCATTTTAAAAAACTCAAACAATTAGAATTAATTATGAAAAACGTACTGTTATTACTCGTATTTATTGGCATGTCAAGCTTTGGTTTTGCTCAAACCAAAACCATTCAATACAAAGAAACCAAACGCAGATATATCGTGTATACACCCAAGGACTACGATGCTCAAAAAAATTATCCGGTAATTTTCAATTTCCATGGAGGCGGTATGACGCCTGCCGAGCAGATGCTATATACCAAACTTAATCAGACTGCTGATAAATATGGTTTTATTGTAGTTTATCCCAAAGGCATCGACGAAGATTGGAATGTAGGCTTTGGGATGTCTTACCAGAATGGGACAGACGATATCGGCTTTACAGACGCGCTATTAACCCAAATTGAAAAAGATTATAAAATAAATAGCAAAAAAGTTTTTGCAACGGGGTTGTCAAGAGGCGGCTTCTTCTGCCATCGAATTGCTGCCGAACTACCGCATCGCTTTTCTGCCGTTGCCAGCGTGGGAGCACCCCTCCCGGACTCTGTTGCCTACCACCATTCGAATAGAAAGGAAATCGGAATGCTTATGGTGCATGGCAGGGCTGATAAAATAGTGGATTACGAGGGAAAGGACGGCGGATATTATTCAGCATTGAATTCGTATAACTATTGGAAGGACGAAACATTTACGGATGAAAGGCTGACTAAGATAGATAATATTCCAGAAGACGATACATCGGTTGAGATCTTGGAAGCATCGTCTAAAAATAAGTCGGTTGTGCTGATTTCAGTAGCGAATGGAGGTCACACTTGGCCCGGTGCAGATACATTTAACATTGGGTTGCCAATTGGCCTAACATCCAAGGAGCTTGATATAAATGAATTTATGTGGGAATTTTTTAATAATCAAAACTAATTTCACAAGCGTATATTTCGTCTGTAGAGTTTTTTTCGACCACTAAGTGTAGATTAGACCGTCACGCCCTCATTAAACCTCGAACACCGTCCCATCGAGGATCGCGTGTTATATTTACTGTAAACGATACCAGTCGGTTCGGGTCTGCCGAAAGACGCCTATAAGGCAGCAGTGGAAGACATTGTCATCGACGTCCCCAAGGCGCTCCCCGATGACCCTGATGCCATACCTACTGGCGTTGTCAGTTATTTCGATCCAAACCCAGGAGCGCCTTTTTGTACACGTGAACAGCTTTGCCGAGCCAACTACGGAACTGAGCATAGGCGATAAGGTATCGTACACCCCCACGCGGAGCCCTCGTGGCATGCAGGCCACAGCGGTGGTAAAACGTTAGGAGCATCGACTCACAAGCCCCGATTGTTTCTGTTTCGGGGCTTTGCTTTTCGTTACCTTATTCCCCGCAGACCCAAATCATTTTAAGCAGTTTCTTTTCTTCCCAAAAGGCTTGCCGTTCGTCGTCGGTGAGCTCTGCTGGATTGCCTTGCTCGTCGAAAATGCTGGCAATCGTATTGCAGGCAGGGCCGATAAACCAGTGCACATAAAACGACCGTCCATCCCATTTAAACAAGCCGATTCGCGGTTCACAGACGCAGTTGTCGTCAATAAGTTGCGTTACCGATTCGGGCACGCCGTCCAAGCGTAATTGAGGTGCTTTGTCGCAGGAGAATAGGGTAATCGCCGCGATGCCAATCAGAAAACAGATACTTTTCATAATCAATTATAAATGGGTATAGATTTAGCGCCGAATCAGGGGCATGTTTCGGGCTAATAACGATTATCTTACAGGTAAGTTGAACGTTCCTTTAATTATTATACTGCCGCCGTTTTCATTCGGAACAGAGAAATCAATGGAACCTTCTGCTACGGTGGTACCATTTTGATTTTTCCCATACTTTGTAAAGGCTATGAAGCCAGTGCCATAATATGTCTTGTCATAATCTACGATGTATCTGAAAAAAGGTTCGCCACTTTCGAAATCACTAAAACCATCATCTTTCCCCTTCACGACGATTTCTTTTCCCCGTATTGGCTTTATGTTGTATTGCTTATTGAGTTCAATCCCTCCTTGCATGGGGTGATAAAGGAAAAGACTGAATTCCTTATTATTGCGGTTGCCCTTTTTGTAAGGTGAAGAACGCAGACTTAAACTTTCTTTCGTTTGATAGCCTGGAGACGAAACAGTGTATGTTAGTTCCGGGCCATCTTTTGCACCTGGTGGAAGTATGGTAGGTATTTCATCAATGAAGTTTATGCCATCTTTCTGGATTTCTAACTTGTAACCGCTAGGTAGAGGGTTTCCCTCCTTGTCACACGCCGCAAAAAAAAGGGGAAGAGCTAACAGTAAAATCAGATGATGGTTTTTTAGGTATTTTATTAGCTTCATATTTTCTATTTTTTTATTAAACGCTGTATTCTAATTGTTCGCTACATATCGATAACCGTTTCATTTACTAAGCTATTTACCTTTCTATAAAAAAGCGGCAATATAAATATAATTTTAATCGCTACGACAGGTTAGATTTGTAGGCCGAATTCTCTACTTTAGCATGACTGGGATTTCGGGAGGAGGTCAGACCCACTGCTACTTCTGGAGTTTCCTGTGCATACTTGATATATGCCGGGCAGCAAAAAATTGTATCTTAGCCCCATGTCTAGGAAATACACCGTCGGCGTCCCCTTTTTCACTACAGCGAAATCCATGGGCGCATACGAGGTAAAGGAGGTATTGTCATCGTGAAGGCCGAAACCACGCTAGGGAATGGAACGTCGATAGTTTCGCGCTTGAAAGCGGGTGATCACGATGCCTTCGATACCATATATGCCCAATTCCACGGCAGTCTATACCGACACGCCTATCAGCTGACTCAAGACGAGGACGATAGTCATGAAATTGTCCAGTACATATTCGTCAATCTCTGGACAAATAGGAAAAACCTCGATGCCAACAGGAATCTGTTGGCCTATCTGCACAAAAGCGTGCATTATGCTTTTCTTGAGCAACTAAGAAACCGGAAGACCTTCAGCAAATACGAGCAGGGATTACGTGACTACCTGCAGCAGGAACACAATACGGTTGATGAACTCCTGTTTGAAAAGGAACTAATCGCCCGTATTCGGAACCTAGCTACCGATATCCCTGGGAAAGCCGGCCAAGCTTTCGTGTATTACCACTTGGAGGGTTATAATTACCAGCAAATCTCGGAAATGCTTGGGGTCAGCGAAAAGACCGTGAAAAATTTACTGGCGAAATCGGCAAAAGACATCCGTTTGCATCTCGGGCTATCCATTTTGATCCTATGCATGGCGCCTTAAAGGTGCTTATATACGCTTGCCTGACTTTTTTTATTTTTTTCGGGATTTTATGGGACTTCGCGCTTATTATAAATAATGAAAGCGGAAGAAATCAAACAATTGCTCGAAAAGTACCTCCAGGGTACGAGTACGCCAGAGGAGAAAGCGCAAATCCAACGGTATTACCTGCATGTGTTAGACCAACCCGCCGAGCCTGCATCGCGACACCTTATCAAGCGCGATTTCCAACGGACCTATCGCCGCATCGCGCCGATGATCACCGGATCGGCTCAAAAGCCGACGTACAAACGCTTACGGTGGCTGCCGTACGCGGCAGCAGTGGCCCTCATCGCATTGGCCGTTGGCACGTGGTTCATTTCAGACACGAGAAAACAGGCAATAAACAAAATGCTCGTTACCACCGATATCGCCCCCGGCGGTAACCGCGCCTCGCTCACGCTGGCCGATGGGCGGACGATTGATTTGAACAAAGCGCAGACCGGTATTGTGGTGGGAGATAAGATGACCTATTCCGATGGGACCGATGTATGGAACGAAAACGAAGGGAACACGGAGTTGGGGCAGGCCGACCCACAGGGGCTAAGTACTGGATACTATGTTCTAAGCACTCCAAAAGGCGGCAGCTACCAAATCACACTCCCCGACGGCTCTAAGGTCTGGCTTAATGCGGCATCTTCGTTGAGGTACCCGAGCCGGTTTGATGGGAAGAAACGCATGGTGGAGCTGGAAGGCGAAGCGTATTTTGATATTAGACGACAGCCGCTAGACAACAGCCATGAGGCCCCGTTGGCGCCTTTTCTTGTCAAGACGACAAACCAAACCGTCGAAGTGCTCGGTACGCAATTCAACATATCGGCCTATACCGACGAGCCTGAGACCAGGACCACACTGGCGGAGGGCAAGATCAGGCTCAACGCAGGCGCCACCGGTGCAAGCATCTCACTGGTACCCGGAGAGCAGGGGATACTGGCAAATGGCGTTATCGAAACGAAGCAAGTCGACATCGAACCCTACACCGCTTGGAAAGATGGCAAATTCGTTTTCGATCAGGAACCCTTGGAATCCATCATGAGGAAACTCGCCCGCTGGTACGATGTCGAAGTCGTTTATGCAGGCGATAAGACCTATAGCACCTTCACCGGTTCGATCAGTCGGCAAGAGCAAATTGGTGCAATATTGGAAAAGATACGGTTCACACAGGCCGTAGATTTCAAGATTGAAGGAAGGAGGATCACCGTTATGTAAAAGCCGCTACCCATACGGGATCGGTACAAAAAGATGGCGGAAGTGCTTGAGACCCCTTCCGCCGGAGCGTTTGGTACACGATCTACCATTTCCGGAATAGAAATTTTAGTAACGAATTAACCAAACACGTTCAAAGTTAATGAAAAAAAGATATACGCAAACTTGGCGAGTGATGCGCACCATTTTCTTTTTGCTGACCGCCACCTTGCTGCAGGTACACGCCACCTCCATTGCGCAGGTTAGCCTTCATGAAAACAACATTACCCTGCGTGCGGCTATCAAATCGATAGCCCGGCAGACCGGCTACGACTTTGTTTATGCCGATAAGGATCTCCGGATGGCCAAGCCTATCCGCGTAGCACTTGATAACGCTACGATGGAACAGGCACTAGCAGTCTGTTTTGAGGGGCAACCCCTCACTTACGCCATTGCAGACCACACTGTGCTGGTGAGACGAAAGGAGCCTGCCAACCAGCCCGCCGTCGGCATACATCCGCCCGAAGAACGGCTCGTCCGCGCCTATCCCGAGGTGCGCGGCCGGGTGGTGGACAGCGTGGGTAACCCCTTGGCGGGAGCCAGTGTGCGTGTGCTCAATATCGAGGGAAAGCGGACGACACTGCAGACGAAAACCGATGAGCATGGATATTTTGAATTGAACAATGTGCCAGAAGGGTATCAACTGGAAATATCCTATATCGGGCATGTTGCCACCACCATCGTCGCCGCGGCCAACGTAAGTACCGTGGTGTTGAAGGTTTTTCATAGCGAACTGGAGGAAGTGGAGGTGATGGTGAATACGGGGTATCAAACGCTTCCCAAAGAGCGGGTAACAGGTAGCTTTGCCAAGCCCGACCAGGCCCTTTATGAAAACCGGGTCTCCACGGATATGGTTTCCAAACTGGAGGGGATTACAAGCGGGCTGGTGTTCAACAGGAACACACTAGCGGTGGCAAATCGTGAGTTGGACATTAATATCCGAGGCAGAAGTACCCTATTCGCCGATGACCAACCGCTGATTATTGTAGACAACTTTCCGTACAGCGGAAACATCCTGGATTTAAATCCCAATGATATCGCTGACATTACGGTCTTAAAAGACGCAGCTGCCTCCTCGATCTGGGGTGCCAGATCCGGTAATGGGGTTGTCGTGGTCACCTCGAAGACAGGCCGGCTGAACCAGCCTTTAAAGCTCACGGTGACGTCTAATGTCACCATCGTTGATAAACCAAACCTCCAATACAACCCTGATTACTTCCGATCTACTGACTACGTCGATGCCGAGATCTATTTATACAATCAGGGCAAGTACAACGACCTCTTCAGCAATGATATCCAGTATCCGATTATATCTCCTGTGGTCAAGATTCTTGCCAGCGGAGCAACTGCTGATGAAAAGGAAAGGGCGATATCATTATATCGGAATAGCGACGTGCGAGACGACATGCTCACTTTTTTCTACCGTAATGCGATCAGGCAACAACATGCGCTGAGCGTGAGCGGAGGGGGTAATAAGGCATCGTATTATGTGTCCGGAGGGTTCGATCGAAACCTGGAAAGCATCAAAGACAACGATTATAGCCGCATCACGCTCAATTCACAGCAACGGTTTTTCCCAACAGCAAATTTGGAAATTCAGACGGGGATCAACATCATCCATACCGCCACTGCACAAGATCACACCCTGGGTAACACCCAACTCAATAGTGGTTTTTATCCGTACACCCGGTTTGCTGACGAATCGGGGACGCCTTTGCCTATAGACCGCCAATATGATAGTCGATTTATCGACTCTATCTCCGGGATGGGGTTTCTTGATTGGAGCTATTATCCGCTGAAAGAGCAGGGAACGATCGACTGGACGACAACTCACTGGGATGTACGTGCCAATACCGGGTTATCTTACAAATTCTGGAAGGGGTTGGAGGTTTGGGCAAAGTACCAATACCAACGCAACATGGGCCAAACCCGGATACTAAGCGATATTAGCAGTTATGATACACGCCGACAGATTAATTCGTTCTCCATCGTTGAAAACGGACAGGTAGTCGGATACAATATGCCGTTGGGTGATATCCTATCCCGCACCAATAGTGTTCTGCATTCGCACCATTTCCGCACCCAATTGGGGTACGCCTTTGAGAAGGAATTACACGAAGTCACAGCGCTAGCCGGCGTGGAGGTGTCCGCGACGAATTCAGAAGGTTATTCGCAAATCATGTATGGCTACAATGACGACGTCGGTACGTTCACCAATGCGAACTACCTCGCCCAGTTTCCACTCTATCCCAATGGCTATGGCAGCATCCCGTCGGGGCTCGGTGCTACCGGGACCGCCGACCGCTTTCGTTCGTGGTTTGGCAATGCTGCATACACCTATCGGAAGCGGTATACCCTGTCCATTAGTGGCCGAACAGACGCCTCCAATTATTTCGGTGTCCAAGCCAACCAACGCGTCCTACCCTTATGGTCTTCAGGTTTGCTGTGGCAACTGTCTAAAGAAGACTTTTATGATTTGGCGTGGTTGCCTGAGCTAAAGATCCGTATGACCTACGGCTACAACGGGAATCTGGATCGATCTGTCACCGGCATTACCACGTTCAGGTATTACGCTAATAACAGCCGGATTAATCTACCCTACGCAGACATTTCTAACCTGGGAAACCCCGAGCTGCGTTGGGAAAAGTCGCGTATGATTAACTGGGCGATTGATTTTGCCACGAAAAATCATCGCTTGTTTGGTTCGTTGGAATATTACGACCGGCGCGGCACTGACATGATCGGCGACAAAATCATGCCTACAACCTCTGGCGTGAGCTCCTTTCGTGGTAATTATTCGACTATCCGAGGCAATGGGGTCGACATTCAACTTACGTCCGAAAATCTTACTGGCATCCTGAGGTGGAGAACCACGTTTCTCTTCAGTTACACCAATGACCGGGTTGTTCGGTACGAAAGCAGTCTGTTATCGGGCGCACAGTATATGAATGATGTTAGCAACGTACCCCTGGAGGGCAAACCCGTGTATCCGTTATTCAGTTTCCGTTGGGCTGGGTTAAACCCCGAAACGGGCGACCCTCAAGGTTATCTTGCAGACGGTTCGGTCAGTTCCGACTATCAGAATATGCGAAGTGTGTCGGTCGATAATCTCGTTTACCACGGTCGGCAGCGACCTGCGGCATTTGGCGGACTGACCAACAGATGGACATACAAAGGTTTCGAATTGGCGGTGCAGTTGAGCTACAAGGCCGGCTATTATTTTCGGCGTCCGGCGCTATCGTACGGCTCCATGTCTACCTACGACTACATCCGGGGGCACAACGACTACGTTAATCGGTGGCAAAATCCGGGAGATGAGCAACTAACCGATGTACCCTCGCTGGTATACCCCGCGAATAGCGACCGGGATCTCTTCTATGCCCAATCCGAGGTCAACGTGCTAAAAGGTGACCATATACGGATTCAGGACGTCTATTTTGGCTATACCTTCAAACCCCGTGCGGCTTTGCCGCTCCGAGACCTGCATTGTTTCTTTTACACCAACAACCTAGGCATTCTGTGGCGAGCGAATAAACAGGGGTATGATCCCGACTATGTTCCCTCAAGCGGAGGCGTGAGTACGCTGCCCCCACCCAGGACATTTGCGCTGGGTGTAAAGGCAAGTTTTTAATTAACAGAACAGCGAACATGAAACACCTGATATGTATAGTCGCCGCATGTTTACTTTCGGCATGCGGCAAAGATTGGTTGGCTACCAAACCAGATAAAGCACTCGTCGTACCCTTAGCGGTATCAGACTACCAGTCGCTTTTAAATAACAACCTGTTTACCAGCAACGACGCTGCGTCATTCGGCGAGTTGGGTGCCGATGACCTTTACTTTACAGATGCTGACTACCTCTCCCTGACACAATGGGAGCAGAAACCTTATACCTGGGCGCGCGAAGATTTCTACCCAGATAACGTCAATACTTCCTGGCGATATGCCTACCAGCGGGTGCTGAAATCAAATGTAGTGCTCGACGGCCTTGATCAATTGACCAGCGAAAAAGGAAGTGCTGCATGGAACAATGCCAAGGCTAACGCCCTGTTCTACCGGGCATTTGCTTTTCACCAGTTGGCTTCCCTTTTCTGCCAGCCCTTTGTGACCGGGCAGACCGAAGATATGCCGGGCATTCCGTTGCCGCTCCGATCCGACATCAATGCACCTATTTTCCGCAGTACCGTGGCTGAGACGTATCGTCAGATCATCACAGATCTGAATGAAGCGCATACGCTGCTGCCGGAAGTTCCGGCAAACAAACTCAGGCCGGGTAAACAGGCTGCAGATGCACTCCTGGCACGGGTGTTTCTCACCATGGAGGATTATGAGCAAGCCCTTTTACATGCTGAGCGGGCGCTGGAAGGTGCGGGATCCCTGCTTCCCTATCATCAGGTGTCCTCGGCGCCCGTATATCCTTTCGTCATCTTTAACGATGAAGTCATCTACCACTCCGGCGGGATTAACTATGGCGCGTTGCGCAAGTCATTTATTGACCAAACGCTTTACGACAGCTATGGACAAGGCGACTTGCGAAAACTCCTATTCTTCACCCTCGTTAATAACCAGCCAAGATTCCGGGGGCACTACGGCGGCAACCACATACTCTTTTCCGGTCTGGCGCTAGACGAAATGTACCTGATAGCCGCAGAATCCAGCATCCGAACGGGCCATGCTTCAGCCGGTCTAGCGCACCTCAATGTGTTGTTAGCACAGCGATGGGATCCGTCACTGTTTACGCCGATTCAGGAAAGCGACCCTGAGCGTCTACTCGCCACCGTGCTGGATGAGCGGAGAAAGGAGCTGCTTTTCCGGGGAGTCAGGTGGACAGATCTGCGTCGGTTAAACCGCGATCCCCGATTCGCAAAAACCATCAACCGGGTGGTTCTTGGAGAAAAGATCGAATTAGCTTCTGACGATATGCGGTATGTATTACCCATCGATGAGGAAGAAATTAGGCTTACAGGTATGGAACAGAACCCCAGATAATATACATCATGAACAAATTCATCAAAACACTCGTTATAACAGCGGCCATGCTTCCGCTATTCCTAGCTGGCCAATTTACGGCATACGCTACCGGAGACAACGTAATGTCACAATCAGATAGCATTTCCATCTCCGGAACTTTCCGTGGCGCCATCGCAGGCATTGACACGGTCACCTTATTTGTTTGGGAGAGCATGCCCCCGCTACGGCGTTTACATGCCAAAAGTTCAACTTCTTACCAGCAAATCTTGGTTGATGGTCAGTTCCATTTCTCCATCAAGCCTACCAGTGACATCGTTTACATTTCGCTCGCCTACGATAAGTGGAATGGTCAGCATAGACATCTATTCAATAGATATTTAAGCCAACGGGGAGACAGTATCAACGTGACCGCCAATTTTATTGAATTGACCAACATCAACACCGTTTCAGACAGTGGTCGGTTGATCGAAAACGATCAATTGTTTTTTTTGGGGAAGGGGGCTGGCAAATATAATATGTGGAAAATTGCGGAAAAGAAGGCCAATGACTTGGCTTCCGAATACTATGCCTGGCACCAAGCACTGCAGGAAGATTCGGGCCAAGAAAACTCCGAGATCGAGCGTATTTTTGACCGATACCAATACATTGCCAGCGCGCAGTTGAATTGGCTCAACCGTTTCACACCGGTGTGCTCTCCAGAGCTGTTTCGCGTCTTACGCAATGAATTGCTGGCCGAAATCAGTTACACATATTTATACCGCCCGTTAATATTTGCTACCAAAAAAATTACAGACTCCGACAGGGCTGGATTTGACTCGAGGTATCACGAATTGGTTCGAGACGTACCTCTTCCCGATACCAATAAGACCTCCGGTGCATACGGTTCATATCGTTTACTGGATTTTACACTTAGCAAAATACGCGTTGAAGGCACGTTGTCTGGGAGTGGCCTTTACCCGCTCCTCAAGCAGCGGTACACGGGATTGCTCAGGGAACGCCTGCTCACCAAATACTTGTCCGAGCAGTATAGTCACCTGCTTGCGGATAGTGCCCAATCGTATCTTCGGGATGCGTTGCAGCTGGTTCATGACGAAACCAACAAGCAATGCTTACTATCGCTTCAACACCTTGAAAAAGGTGCCCCTGTGTATAACTTCTCATTGCCAGATAGGGATGGTAATGTCGTGACCTTGTCCGATTTCCGCGGCAAAATTGTCTTTATCGACTTTTTCTATACCGGTTGCAGTAACTGCGCTTCCTATTTTAAAAAGTCCGTCAAACCCGCCAAAGAATACTTCAGAAGCAATCCTGAGGTCGTCTTTATGTCGGTATCCATTGACGGGAATCGTGATAAGTGGATCAAAAGTTTAGAAAGTGAGCTTTATACCTCTTCAGACGCCCTCAATCTCTACACCGATGGTAAGGGGGCTGTTCACCCGATTATCGAGTCGTTGAAGATTTTAGGGTATCCGCATCCTATTCTCATCGATCGTGAAGGTAAAATCTTCAATAATCGATACAGTGAGCTCGGGCAAAACGATCCGCCGGGGTTGATCGCCAGGATAAACGAAGCGTTGAAGCAACGTAGTTCCTCAACGGACTAAGTAAACCAATATTTCAGCCTGTTGGCTGCAGCAACGATCATGTGTTTGCAAGCCCGATCACAGCGCTCCGAGTCCTCGGAGCCTGTGCCGTTGGGCAATCCTAAAACTCCCAGTGGTGCACTTTAGCCGCCGACTAGCTCAACGCGGATTCACAGTTCATCCATTGTCTACGGTTACCTTGAATGTTCAAAGCCCATCATCAACTTTACCCTTATTGATTATGGCCATAATCCGTTGCTATATATCTTTCAAATGTAATGAGATAACGAGGACTTTGCTCATCGTATGTCATGGGGCGTCCGCGGAGCGTTTTGCCCGTAGCTACGGAGTATATCCTGTTCGTACCCCATCCTAGGGAAAACAATCTGAATTTCCAATCCATTACCGGGTAGCTCAGCAATTTTCTCTATAAAGAATCGGGTACTATTATTGATTTCGTCGAAGTGATCCATCTGTTTACTAATCTGTCCAATTTTCAATCTTTCCATTATCCTCAACCCAAATCTCAATAAATATATCTTCAGCCATCGGTATCCCTTTATCCTTTAAGATGTCAAATTTCAAAGAGCTCAGTGCATGGCGAATTTTGTTTATGCAGAAGTTATATTCGTCATCCTCGTAATAGTCTTTGATTTCTTCATCCGATACATTCATTCGCACTTTTGATACCGTTCCATCGGCACCGATTGTTACCCAATACCCTTCGGAGCAGTCAAATGCGTCTGGATTTTTCCATTTCTCCCTCTTGAGTTTCCGGAACAAAATATCGGAAACCTCATTTTTCTCTTTTCGATCGATACCCTTTGGGTCGTCGACATAATTTTCTACCGATTCATTTTTGGATACTCGGCCGCTGTCAAGCGTCAAGACCCGTTCCTTCTCAAAAATTTTATAAAATACGCCATCCCATCTTAATACCTCGTCCGTCAGTGGAAAGTTGAGGTATCCACTATACCAATCAATAAAAACTTTACCTTCAATAAAACTTTCCCCAAAAACGGTTTTCATCCTTGTAATTGATGCTTCCCTATCTTTCGCTACATGCTGCAGCTCCCCGCAGCCAATCATGTCTACAAGAAAAAGACTGTCGTGTTGAATTTCGTAAATAGCTTGGTACCCACGCCAACAATTAAAGGTAGCCCCATCCCTAAATGCTAAACCAAACAATGTTTCGCTGTTTTCGATATTCCGGCTTTGAAGATATTGCTCAACGATTAGATTGTAAGTAGCTACCGTATCATTTCCATAAACGATATAGTCGGGCGATTGCGGGCTTGCAATAAGTTTTGATGCCCACATCAAGATGACAACAATAAGCAACTGTTTATAACCCTTCATAAAATGTCTGAAACGGTTTCACTTTGCTTCTTTAAATTACTCATAAACGTTTTGACATTATGCCTGTTCCAGCCATGCGAAATAACCGAAGGGATGGCATTCGGATCACAGATGCTGTTGATCAGTATTTATTGTTATCTGAGGTCGCAAAATGTGATCAAAGGCATTCCAAAACCAAAAAATCCGAATGCTTCAGGCCCAGGTCACGTTGGTTTCGATAAGGGTAAAAAGTTTGTGTACAATATCCAAAATCTGTAATGGGTTTCTTCAACCGAGTTATATTACCGCCACTTAACAACATTTAAAAGTCAATCTGTACACACCATCCGTTAACCGGAATCCCCGATCCGTCAATCGCCCTTTCGTGCCAAGCGAGCCACTCCATAGTTTTGAGGGCATAAATAGTTATTTTAAGATCTAGCGAGATGAAAAAAACGATTAAAACAGCCACTATCGCACTGGCGCTTACCGCTGCCCTCATGTCGGGTTGCGAGACCACTCACCTAGACCTGGTAAACACCGGGTTCGATGCGGAACTATTTCGCAAAAACCTGAAAGCCTCCACCGATGGGAAAACGGTAGGCTACTCTTTTGCTATCAGCCAGAACGGCAAAGTCGTCAAGTTTGATGCCGGTGGATCAGCCCGTACCCAGAAAGATGGAGAGCTTGCTTACGACTACCTCACACGCCAGGGCACCGGCAGCACGTCAAAGACGATCACCGCTTTCGCCGTCCTGCAGGCCCTGGAAGCAAAAGGCAAAGACGAAAAAGCACGGCTTGTCGATCTGTTGCCCAAGTGGTGGGATATCCCCATGGAAAACCACCCGCTCACCGTGGCCATGTTGCTGCAGCACTACGCTGGCCTTACGCCAGTCGGGAAAGATTACAAATCGCTGCGCGAGAGTATGCAGATACCAACTACCGGCTATGGCAAGGCGCACTATAAGTACACGAACAACAACTACTCGATTTGCCGCGTGCTCCTGTTCTGTATCGTGAATGGCACAACAGACCTGAATGGCCTTAGCGATGAGGCCGCAGATGAGGTCGTGTCGCAATTCTACCGCAATTATGTACGGCAGAACATCTTCAAGAAGGCGGGCATCCCCAACTGGTCGCAGATCAACGTGGGCCCCTGGAACGAGAACGGCCCGGTGGATAGCGAAAGTGGCGATCGCCGGATAACACTCTATTATAATTTCCAGCAGCCGAATCTTGCCGGCGTAACTACCTGGACCACCTACCTGCAAGCCGGGCCCGGCGGCTGGTATATGAATAGCCCGGAAATGTCAGCCGTATTGGCGGCCGGCGAACAAGGAAAACTGGTAAGCGCCGCCATGATGAAGCGGATGAAGGAAGATTTCATGGGCTATGACGGGACGCGCGATGGAAAGTACGGCACCTATTATTTTAAGAACGGTGTCTGGGCTGATCCCCAAACACGGGGCATCTACACGGTGGTGATGCACTTCCCGAACAATGTTCAGGTGGCGTGGCACAGTAACGCCCGCGTAACGCAATTGGGATCGCCTGAAACGCTGATCCAAAAAGCGTATGACGCCTCTTGGCGATAGTGTCATCTACCTCAAGCGCACAGCCCCGGGCCGTAATGGCTTGGGGCTGTGTCGGTTCAGTGAAACGATCAATTTGTTCATAGTTAGGGTTTGTTTAAAGAGCTTGACGAAAAACTCGCCTCAATTTTTAATGATCATTAGTATTCCATTCTTTCTCGTTCAATTGAAACATGAAAGAATTAGGTGTTTGTTGTTGCAAACGTAGCCATTACTTAAGGCATTCCCAAGCTGATTGCCTCTGTCTCATTTCAATCTGGCATAAGGCATTTCATTTATTGTCGAAAATGCCCTCCAGCTCCTGCTTAAGTTCTTAACAACGGCGATAGGAGGGGGTCATCCGTCATCTTGTTGGGAAAGCCGAGCAAATGGTTTCTGAGTTTTAACACGATCACATTATCTGCCTCGGTGCCCTTAGACCGATGGGCGGTTAAATAGCTGATGTCAATTTCTTCAAACCCTTTTACTTCCGATTTACCTTGGCTTTCAAAATATTTCCCGAAATTACAGAATAGCGAGATGTCACTTCCTGCAAAGCGGTAAATCGATTGCCGATCGTCTCCTACACAAACCAATCGTGCACCCGACAATTCCCGGATTTCCATGATCAACTTAAACCGCGAAAATGAGATATCCTGATATTCATCAATGATGATGTATTTATAGCTGTATTTCGGCTTGTTCTGGCTTATAAGCTCCGTTGCGAAATTAATCATATCGTTGAAGTCAAGCTCATTTCTTTCCTTCAACGTGTTATCGTATTTTTCAAGGCAACGGGCATATTGAATCCTCACTATTTTAATTTTCCCATCGCCGATTCCAGTTCCTCAATTGTTGGCATTTCGCTTTTAAGTTTCTTCGGCAGCTGGTAGTCGGCCACACCCAATGGCGATTCGATTCCTTTAAGCGAATACTTGATAACCGTTTCATTGGGTGTCTTGCAAAGCAACACGCCAATGGTTTGCTTGTCTTCCTTGCTTTTGATCTGTTCGTCTATGGCATTGACATAGAAATTGAGCTTTCCCGTGTATTCAGGTTTGAATTCGCCAACTTTCAATTCAAAAACCACAAAGCAGTGTAAATGGAAATTGTAAAACAAAAGATCAAGGTAGAAGTCATCGTTGCCGACCTGCAAGTGGTACTGGTTGCTCACGTAGGCAAACCCCTTTCCCAACTCTAGCAGGAATTTCCGGATATGTTGTACCAAAGCCTTCTCCAGCTCCCGTTCTTGTATGTCTTCACCGATACCCAAAAAATCAAACAGGTAAGGGCTCTTTAAAGTTTCCTTTGCCAAATCGGATTGGAGCTTAGGGAGCGTGCGTTCAAAATTAGTAATGGCTTGACCTTGGCGTTCATGGAGTTTATTTTCGATTTGCAGCACCAATACATCTTTACTCCATCCGTTTTCTGCGGTTTTCTGTATGTAATACGAACGGATACTCGCGCTTTTTATTCTGTCTAATATGACGGTGTGATGCGACCATGGAATTTGTGCAACCAACGGTTGCACAAATTCATTATTCTGTTTCTCAGCATGTTGTGATTTTGCAGCCGACGGTTGCAAAATTGAGTCACCTAATTGTGCAATCCCTCCTTGCACAAATTCCGGATAGGCGTCGGCAAAGGCCCTCATGTATTTCAGATTGCGAACAGAAAACCCTCTAACATCAGGAAATTCGTTTTTTAAATCAGCAGATAGCCGGTCAATAATCTTTGCTCCCCAACCTGCATTCTTTATTTGACTAGAAATAACATTGCCTATATACCAATACAATTCCAGCATCTCGGTGTTTACCGCTAATGCCGCTCGCTGCTGGGACTGCCGGATTCGTTCTTTCAGGTCGCCAACTAATTGTAAATATGTGTTATCTATACTCATTGGTCAATTTATTTCCATAATCCAATGCATCACAACATTGCGACCTTATTACGGGTTCTAATTGATTAGTAAATTCCCCTCGATATACTTACTGTTTAATTATTTGAGTTTAAAACTAAATTTCCACCATCAGGTGGTCGTTTGGTCTTGAAGTCATAAATTGTGACTTTAAGATAGATAACTGCTTGAGGTAAATATAGGCGTTTAGTTTTTGACGTCCAATAATATAGATAAAAATGCTAAAAAATTTATTTTTTTGATTTAGTGGATATTCCGGAAAGTACACCCCCCTTATCTTTCAGGTAATGGGTTTCTCTTTTTCCACCCCATTGTCTTTTTAACATATCTTAACAGTCCTGCTGTAACAAAGCGGCGCCGGAAAGCGTCATATAATCAGTTAGTAAAATTTATAAAAGTTGTCTTTTCATAATTTAGGTTTATAATTGGTTAGTTAGCAAGCCCCGATTCTCCCCGTTTCGGGGCTTTGTTTAAGGAGCTCATTTCGTTTGGCTCGACTGCCGATTTAAGAATATCCTAAACACTTTTTCACTATCCGTACTTAGTTCAATGCGGTATTTTCCAGGAAATAGCAGATCAAGTTTCTCATAGACACTTTGTATACCATATCCAGCAGTGAAGCCATCATCATAAGGTGTTCCGTCGTCTTTTACTGAAATAGCCAGTGTTGAATCTGCCAACGTAAACGAAATGTCCACTTTTAGCTGCACCGTATTTCGGTTCATCCCATGCTTAATACAGTTTTCCACGATGGGCTGGAGCAGCATTCTAGGTATGCTGAACGACTTCGCGTCGTCCGCTATCTCCACACGGTATGTGAGTTTGTCACCAAAACGGATCTTCTCTATTTCCAGATAGGTTTCCATCATTTCCGCTTCCTGTTCCACGGTGATGAGCATTTCCTGTTCGCGGTTCATACTGTATCTGAAAAACCGGGATAACGCCAAGGCCATTTGCCTTGTTTTATTGCCATCCACGGTTGCCAGCCCCGCAATGGAATTCAACGAATTATACAGGAAATGCGGATTGACTTTTGCCTGCAGGGCGTCGAATCGCAGCTCTACATTTTTTTTCTGTAACTCCAGCTTACTGATCCTATTCCGTTGTCTTTCTTCCAATTGGTCCAGCATGTACAGGTAAGTATATTTGAACGGTATGATCAGGAAGGAAAAGCCGATGCTGCTACCGATCATATATTGGAGGTATCCCGGTCTGAATATGTAACTGCCGTCTTCAAATCGTTGGTGGACCACCTCCCTGATGGGGAAACCATCCAAAACGGCTACTATGCACGTGGACGCGAAGAGTGTAAGCGCACACAGCGTGAAATCCACGATGGCGTTCGATACCTTTCCCCCACGCTTTATGTAGCCGCTCACGAGGAGGTAGCCATTGTATACCACGAAAATAAAACCCAACGACCATACATGGGAGGGTTCGATGGTGCCGCGCCCATTTACCAATTGCCAAAGCGCCAATAGTCCGGATGACGCCAGAAATATCAGGTTCTGCTTTTTCCATTTTTCGGTAAAGTGTACCCCTGGCAGATGGGCCAAGACGTATGTCAATGCAAAGAATAATAGAAAAGCCGACAGAAAATCAAAGTATGCCTCCATAATGAAATTATTTTAGGCCAAATTAATACGGAACACGCCGGATGTCCAACGTTATTTCCCCAAACCTGAAAAACTAGCCGGTCAACCTGAAAAATATAAACTTAAATCTATAGCAGCAGTTCCCGTCTTATCACACTGATGTAACTGGTGCCGGTGGTTATTTTGGTGCGGCTATTATCTGCCATGGTAAGCACAAGCCGGTTATTGAAATGTTTTTCCACGGTTTCTATTTTCGTTTTTTTGACGATGTATGATTTTTGGACGCGCAAGAAATCATCGGGCAAGCGTTCTTCCAGTTGTTTCAATGTCAAGTCACATACGTGCTCTGTCCCATCGTCGGTGACCAACGACACATAGCCATCCCGGGCAGCGCAAAACGCTATCGTCTCACACGGCACAAAGGTTATCTTCGAACGCACGGTTATCGGTATCGCAAAGGCTTTTTTTGGCGGGTTCAGCATGCTGCTCCAATCCATCAATTTGGAAACATCGATTTCCTGATGCTTCGGAATGAATTTCTCTATTTTACCCACGCATTGGGCAAAGCGTTTATCATCCACCGGTTTGAGCAGGTAGTCGATGGAGTTTTGGTTGAACGCCTCGATGGCATATTGGTCATAAGCCGTGCAAAACACAATATAGGGCTGATAGGAGAGGCGCTTCAGCACCTCAAAGCCGTTCATGTCCGGCATTTGGACGTCCAGAAAGACGATTTCCGGCTTTAGGCTGTTGATGAGCGTCACAGCTTCCGTTCCGTTATGGGCTTGCCCAATCAGTTTAATGCCGTGATAGCCCTTCAATAGGTTATGCAAGGCATAATGAGCTGCCTGTTCGTCATCAACGGATATCGCCGTGCGGGTATGCATGCCCAATATTACATTTTTCGGTTTACTCATTAAAGAAATCTGATATGCTATCCTCACCACTCCAAGCGGCAAGCAGCTAATGTTTTATGTTAATCGCCCATTGTCATTCTTTTCACCACATTGTCCAGCCGCTCCACTACTAGGTTCAGATAAACACGGTTATCCGGACTACGTTCCTGTACAACTTTCAACAGCCCCCTGAAAAGGGTGAGCGTCGTGTTATCAGCCGCTGCGCCATCCGCTACGGAGATATACAGTTCGATGTCGTTGCCCACTTTTTCCACATGAACGTATTTGGTCACCTCGTCGTCAAAGAATCCACCCAATCGCAAGCTGTATGCAATGCGGTCAACCTCCCTTTCCGGTATATTCGTGGTGTCAAAACTGATTTCATGCTGCATGCGGCCATAGGTTTTTGAAGTAATATCAGCATTTACGATGGCATCCACCACTAATCCGGTGCCTAATAAAGCCACAAGGGTAATCACCAGGCCAATCAGGCCAACGCCTATTGTCCGTTTCCAGCTATGCACTTCTCCTCCGGCATCGATATGTGCCTCAATGCGTTCACCTTGGAATCGGTTTACCAATGCATAGGCAATCGTGGTATAAACGAGCGGAACGATGAAATTCGGGATTTTTTCTAGGGCAGGTACCAAGAATGGGCTCGCAAATATAACCACCGTGGATAGTAGCGTGGCTATCCATGTGATGCGCACTTTATCACGCTGCTCAAAGACCTTGAAGTTCTCGGCTATGAGGTACCCTATAGCCAATGGTCCGCCCAGAAATGACGCCAGCGCCAATTCTTTATCCCTATAGATCCGTTCGGTGGTCACCTCCATGGCAGTTCAATAGTGATCTATCTCACGGTAACGACAAATTCAACTTCGTCTTCCGGTAAGCAGCGTTCCGCATCGCAAGCAGAAAACGCAACCACTCCCTTTACTTTCACTTCCCCCTGCTCATGCAATCCAACTTTTTGCTGAAACACAACCTCATTATCGAAGTAAGGCACATCGATATCGAAAACCATTTCATAGTTCATCTTGGGCTTAGGCTCCAGGGTTTTTCCAATTACCGAATAAGCACCGTCGGGCTTAAAATCAATAGCGGTTTTGATAGGTCCGCCTTCCGGGACGTTAAGGGAATAGATGTGCCATCCTTTAGCCATTGTTGCTTTTACAAAGATGACGGCCTCTTTGTCGGTTATTTTCTTTGAACCAAACTGCCACTTAACCGGGGTCAGGATTTGGCATATGCAGGCAGTGGAAGCGAAGGTGAAGAGAACTACCACTAATGCTGATTTTTTTATCATACCTATCAAATTAAGGCCTATGTTATAAGCGTTTATATTATCTTCTGCTAAATGTATGCAAAAGTAGCGGCAATGCAAATTTGCTGCGAAATTGAATACCGGAAGTGGTTTCGGTGACGAGCTTTTCACGATGTTATAAAAAGTAGCCTTTCTGGCTAGCCGGAATATACGGCCAAGGAATCATTATTGGGCGGTATGGCATCGATGATCAAGAGCTTGACGAAAAACTCGCTTCAATTTTTAATGACCGTTAGTGTTCACTCGGGCAACCCGGTTCTGCGTATAATCCCTGAATATTGTCAGCTTTGTTTCGGCTATAAAGGGTACTTTGGTTTGCCGGGATCTGCAGCACATTTGTACTATTTATACCAAACCATATTCCCGGCCAATTTTAGCCTGCAACAGCCTGTACCTGGGTACGCCCGATTATGGTTACATTTCAAAACCTCGGTAATTTTTCGTATATTCGTGCAATTCTATGACGAATCAAGGGTATACACACGCTTTGGCGTTGCTTTCCGGCAACGCTTTCTGATAAGTTTTCTTTTCTGAAATCCGAGGTACACCGGTGGCGAAAGCCGTGGGTGGCTTTGTATTATTAACTAAAAAAATAATCACAACATAAAATAAATAAGGAAAAAATTAATGGCAGAAACATTTAGTAAACGAGAACGACGAAAGAAAAAAATTGAAAGACGAAGAGAAAAAGAGTTCCGCAGGGATGAGCGGCGGCAATTGCCGGTAAAACAAAAAAGCCTCGAAGAAATGATGGCTTACGTGGATGAAAACGGAAACCTTTCGGATACACCACCAGATCCGAAAAACGCCTATAAGGCAGCAGTGGAAGACATTGTCATCGACATCCCCAAGGCGCTCCCCGATGACCCTGATGCCATACCTACTGGCGTTGTCAGTTATTTCGATCCTTCCAAAGGCTATGGGTTTATTGTCAACGACCAAACCCAGGAGCGCCTTTTTGTACACGTGAACAGCTTTGCCGAGCCAACCACGGAACTGAGCATAGGCGATAAGGTATCGTACACCCCCACGCGGAGCCCTCGCGGCATGCAGGCCACAGCGGTGGTAAAACGTTAGGAGCATCGACTCACAAGCCCCGATTGTTTCTGTTTCGGGGCTTTGCTTTTCGTTACCTTATTCCCCGCAGACCCAAATCATTTTAACCAGTTTCTTTTCTTCCCAAAAGACTTGTCATTCGTCGTCGGTGAGCTCTGCTGGATTGCCTTGCTCGTCGAAAATGCTGGCAATCGTATCGCAGGCAGGGCCGATAAAACAGTGCACATAAAACGACCGTCCATCCCATTTAAACAAGCCGATTCGCGGTTCACAGAAGCAGTTGTCGTCAATAAGTTGCGTTACCGATTTGGGCACGCCGTCCAAGCGTAATTGAGGTGCTTTGTCGCAGGAGAATAGGGTAATCGCCGCGATGCCAATCAGAAAACAGATACTTTTCATAATCAATTGTTTTCCCCAATCTTATATCCCACCATCTCCCTGTCCGGCAATAGTGGCGGTCTCTTAATCTTATCGTTCAGTTCATCGAGGTACTGAAATACGAGTTCGATGTTTTTATCTTGGTTGTCCAGTGAGCGTTTTATCTTTTCAATTTCGAGGCGAATATCAGTTTCGCTCATGATAGCTGTTCGGAGCTGGTTAAATATCCGCATGATTCGTATGTTGACTTGGATAGCCCGTTGGCTGTTGAGGACGCTCGATAGCATTAGTACCCAGTGCTCAGTAAACACAAAGGGCTCGTTTCGCCGACCTCCCCAACTTGCGGTCACAAATTGTGACCGCAAGTTGGCCCACTCATCCTTAGTCAATTGAAACATGAAATCGTTGGGAAATCGCTCAATATTGCGTCTTACGGCTTGGTTCAGCACCTTGGTTTCTAACCCCTTAAGTGTTGCCAAGTCACTGTCTATCATTACATTTAATCCTACAAATCCGATAATACCTGTTTGTCGCCCAAAAGGTAACGGGTTTCTTTGTCTACGAAAGCGTCGGAAGAACTACAAGATGACGGGCAGGCCCTTTGATTCCCATGTTATTGATTCACGACGATGTCCTGCTTTTCAATAACTTCTCCGCTTGTATTTTTTAAGATACAAGTATATTCGCCGTCCGGAAGTTTCAGTGGTATTTGATTGGACATATAGCTTACCGAAATAGGTATTGCGCCGCGATCCAGTATATACTCTTCTTTTTTATAAACGTAAAAGCCAAGATCTTTTCGATTTTCATACCCTTTAAATGGGATGTCAACTTCAGTATATGCCAAGTCTGCCCCTAAGAAAATCCGGCGCGGGTTTAAAAAGTTTGCTATATAAATATCAAAATTATCATCAGCATCCGAGGACTCTACTATTTCAATCCTATCATCGTCAAATGTTCTCGGCAAAAACTTGGTTTGGTTTATGGTTAACGGATCTATTTTTGTTCGTTCTTTGAAATAAAAGCCCATTGTCCCCCGATCCTGGTCATCTATATCTTCTCCTATGTTTCCAAAACCACCAAGCACCGCTATTTTGACATCATTACCCTTTTTAATTCGTGTCTTTTTAATGATATTTTTTGCCATAGCGAGTTGCCGGTTTCGAGAGCCCTTTAAGTCCTCATAACCTATAATACGGAAACCCGTCATTTTGGCTACCCTAATCAAATTCGCCATGTTCGGATCCCTAGTATAAAACCCGCTTTCCATGACCGGAAATCCTGTACTATTAACGCGGTCATCGTCGTCTGCAAGCCCTTCCAATGCGAGCGTTCTGAATCCATGTTCGTAGAGTCTGTCAAGCATTAAGTTGACTAAAAGGCGGCATTGAGGTGCAAAGTGATTTTCATTGAACATAACTACCTGTTCATCCCGGATCGTATCAACCAGCGAATCAATAGTAATTTTATGGCGGTGTACAGGTTCCTCTTTCGCCTGGTCAGAATCGGTATACGCTACTGGTTCACCGAGAAAAGAAGTAAAAGTTTTAAATATTTGATCCAATCCTATATTGCTGTTTTCTTGATTTCGTATGATGGCTGAGAGCGTGTCTACGGGCAAAAGGTAGTTGCATTCTCCGTTACTTTCAAAACAACTATCAGCGATATTGAGTCCTGTATTATATATATCATCAAACACAAGTTCGTCGAATTTGTCACCTGTTTTTAAAGAACTGAAAACGGTCTCTATCGACTTGTTGATGTATGCTAAAAATTCTGGGCCTTCACGTGTTTCATCAAATTTAATATCTAGGATATTTAAGTAAGTATTAGTATACAATGGCACCAGAATGTCGGAAAAAACAGTTTCCTTATTTCGATAGATTTTATAGTAATACGTTGAGCCATGGATGGAAGTGTCCCGTGTGTAATCTGTAAGAGATGGATCCTCTATTAAATAACCCAAGATATACATGGGTCTATCGACGGCCCGATATGTCCCCCATAGAACAACGTTTTTGGGCAGAGGTATTTGGTGGGCCCTTAATTCACGTCGGAATTTCGGGAATGAAATATTTTTGCTGCCAATAATCGCGTTGCCGTAAAGACTTACCTTCACTTTTAACGACGTATTACTGTACTCGTTCATAAAGCCTTCTGAGAACTTATTTCTTTTTATTATCTCGCTGTTTCTCGTTGCACAACTATTGACGGTGGTTATAGCAACTATTCCAAAAAACAAACTAAGAAACGTGCTTCGCTTGATAAGGATCATACCCAGGTCACCTTGGTTTCGATAAAGATAAAAAGTCTGTGTATAATATCCAAGTCCACATTCATAACCCCATTAGGCAGTCAGAAAGCAGTGGAGATCGCCATACTACCTCCTTACTTCCAGAGCGGCTCTGACTTATCAATTCAGGAACATTGGCAAAAAGGCTGGTATCGTGAAACCACCACGCTGATTTCTATCTTTTCGATAATATCGAACAACAAGATGCGGAGTTCTCTATCAAAGTATACAAGTTAATGACATCGCTAAACCTGCTGTTGGGTTTAAAGATATGCTGCTGTTTATCGGCTTGCATGGGCCACCAATATCCCGCTAACCGATAGTAACATTTCTAGCCCGCGGGCCTTAAGCTGGGCGATTTGTTGCTCAATGGTAAAGGCTACTTTGGTATACATGTTGGTTATGTTAATTCAGATAGATAGCGCTTAGGAAAGCTATAAAAGCAAAAGACACGCCCCGGGTATCCGGCTATCGATTCATTTGCCGATGGGGACAGCCAGCTAATATACCGCGTTTCGCCAGGAAACTCCATTTCCTTAAATGCCCGATGGTCTGCGCCCAGTCCGCTGAAGAGGTAATAGGTTGTTTAGTTACCACACTTGCTTCACTTTGTAATTTTGGAACTGCGAATCGGCGGTGATTATGATGAGTTTGTCTACAACAGCTTGGCAGATAAGCATTCGGTCGAAAGGGTCGCGGTGGTGGAGGTCGAGCGTTACATTTTTTTCCGTATGGGCTGCTGTTATTGGAAGCAGGCGGAATCCATTTTTATCGAGTTCGCGATACAGGTCTTTGAATGACATGTCTAACTCCAGCTTACCCAGATTGAGTTTAATGGCCATCTCCCAAAAGGAGGCTATGCTTACAAACCGTTCGTTAAAGGGACTTTCGATAAGAGCTCGTGCGTTGTCGGAAAGCTGGGTGTCGCCATTGATAAACCAGAGAAAGGCGTGGGTGTCCAGCAGGTATTGCATTACATGTAGTCTTTGAAATCGTCAAGCGGCTCGTCGAAATCAGCGCTCATCTTGATTTTTCCCTTGGCGCTGCCGAATTTCGCAGGTTTGCTAACAATAGGCTTGGACTTGTTCAGAAGGAAGTCTACAAAATCATTCACCTCCTTTTTCAGATCAGGGGGTAATGATTCATATTTAGTATGTAATGTCAACTGTCCCATAAATGCAAATATACATAACAGACTTGTAACTTCAAACGGGATTAGTGCACACCGGCCATTTCCACATCTCCTCCTAGGTTGATAGTCCCTAATCCCATTGGTGCGGATTCAGTTTTATCACCTCATTGTCTTTTTAACATCTCTTAACAATCCCGCTGTAACAAAGCCGGGCCGGAATGCGTTATATAGTCAGTTAGTAAAATTTGTCTTTTCATAATTTAGGTTTATAATTGGTTAGTTAGCAAGCCCCGATTCTCCCCGTTTCGGGGCTTGGTTTTTAGCGACTTTTATAACGAATAGCGATGACAGTTTTTTGGTTTTAAGTGTAACGGACTTCAAGGAGGAGGTCACTCCGCCGTTATCCTTTGGGTCGGACAAAGTGCTTTTTAAATCCAAGGGTGGAAATGGGCGGGAGTCGAACCCGCATTTATCTTATTGGCAAAGATCTTTTTCCAGTTGAATTACCATTTCCATTTAAAAGTACGAATTATATTTCGATAACAAAAAAATCAACAAGCTCTTTCGTGGAAAGCGTTCTTTTAGTGCCCGAAGGGATAATTTCTTCCGAGAGTTCGCAAAATATTTCCTGATTGATTCTTTTCAAAGCGGTTAGCTTGGCAATAACATTTTCATGGACGTCAAATAAAGACGCATATGCAGACAGCGCTTCATTTTTGTGTCCAGCGTCGACTAGGTCCCATTCCTCCGTGCCGTTTACGGGATTTATCCACATCACAAAATACAAAGGCTGGCCATCCGGAAGTTCTTTATTCAAGATGGCCTCCAAACTAATCCTGACATAATTATGCTGATGTCTGGAAATCTGTGGAGGAAAAAGTTCGTACACACGAAATGTAACTGGCTGCCACGAAAAATCTTTTAGTTCTCTTGAATAGCATCTGACTGAAACGATTTCCTCTGAAGTGATCGCTGAATAGCTATTGTCCATGAGAAATGAAAGGGGTACATACCGCTCATAAAGCTCGGCCATGAAAGGGTTACTGCGAAAAATATTGATAGCCATCAGTTCCTTTGGCCGAAATGCCTTAACCTGCTTCCAAAGCCTTTCGATTTTTAACAGGATGCGGTAGAAATCCCGATGCTCATGGATCTGCCAGTTTCTAAGTACATCATTGGCCAGAAATTCGTCAAAGGTTTTATATTTTAGCTTGAAAATACTTATTGCTTTTTTTAAGGGTAATGGTTTTAATCGGTTAGCGTTTCTCCAATTGGGTTCATATCGCATAAAACCATCTTTGGAGACGTAGAGTCCGCCATTCTGATTTAAGCGAAAATAGATGTTTTTTGCGAATTTGTCTATTTCCAGTTTTTCGTTATACACATAATTATCAATCTGCTTGAGTTTAGGAAGTACTACGGAGTTTGTATAGCAGCTATCGTAAAAGCTGATTCGCTCCAGTTGCTCGGCGACTAAATTGTAGCTATTCCTATACCGTTTCATATATCTCAATCTTGGGAACTCCAGACACACCTCCGCACCAAAGTTATCTTCATGCAGCAGTTCGCCGTGTATCTTTTCGAGTTTTTCGAAATCAACCCTGCTGCGCTTTACTAGCAGATTACCTCCCACTTCTTTGAGTTGCGGGAAATAATATGTTCCATACCCGTATTGGAGGTTTTCTCTTACGCCCGATCCCATATGCAAACTGCCTTTTACATGGGTTAAATTAGGGAATCGGGTATTGTATCCCGTTAATATGATTTTTCCGTGGATTTCCTTGTGCCAAATTGTAATATTATTGCCCGTGACTTTTAAGTTAAAAACACCATCCGTTGGCAAATCCATCACTTGGTCTTGATGGGCTATACTGATGAACCGGGTTTTAGCCGTACCAGGGACTGGCTGGCCCATCACCTTCAATTGACACTTCGTTAAGGATATGCGATGCCTGAAGTCTATATCGTTCTTAAAGTCAAAGTCAACCTGGCTTTTCAAATCCCCACCCACATGTTCAAGTTTGTCCAATTCAGCAGCATAATGCAGCGTCAGGTTCCCTTCAATAGCCGTTAATTCGGGGAAATCACCATTTCTCGCATCGATGGAAAGGCTCCCTTGGATCCTGCTAAGGTTTGGAAAGGCGCATCCTTCAGCCCTGATAATCAGATCAGCATTAAGATCGGTAAACTGAAACGTATAGTCGCGAAGATATATTTCAATGCGTACGATTATATCAGGATTTAAAGTAATCAAATCCTGGGGGTGCCGAATTTTTACCGTTTGCTTTACATTTTCCTTTTTCATTATACGGGTTAAATGTAGCTATCGGTAAGCCGACACCAATACTTTCGTTTGTCTCTTTACGTACTTGATTACATAGTTTGTCTGGCTTCTAGTGACCAGTGTGTCACCAACGTAGAAACGCAAAGAGCCAGTTGATGAAATGAATTCATAGTAGTCTCCTTCATTTCCATGATAGTTCACATTGATCGTGCCATTAGACGATACACTATTCGGTAAATGCCAACTAACTCTTGCCAAGTTATGCTGCTGCCCACAGGCTTTTTCAGCTTGTATGCTCGCGGTAAGATTTCCAATTTTATCGACCAATGCCGATACCTCTTCGAATTCGGAATCGTCCAAGTATGTCTGGCGGTGCTGGAAATCAGGGGGGGCAACATCCATTCCCTGTTGATAAGCCACATTGTCGGGCGAAGCATCGTCTTGATTCCAAGAAAACATGGAGGAAGCCTTGTCTCGTGTCCGAATCAACCAAGACAATATTTCGCCTCTTTCTTGAAAAATCCAAATAATTACTCTCAATAAAGCAATTGCCAAAAAGACGTGGATGATTTCCATAATGTTAGCTTAGCTTTTTACGTTAATAATATGACTCATTCAAGCATTTAAGTATCATACCTTCGCGCATCTTCTTTTTTTGATTTTTTACCATACAATTTTACATTTAGTGTAAAGCTATTTTCAGGACAAGACATGAGGAATAAAACAATACCTTTGATTCGTCCGGAAAACTATAGTACTCCCCAAAAATTGGACAGCTGCTTAAATGTTTAACTTAGCAGTTGTAAAATGAAAAAAGAACGCAGGAACCACGAAGTAGCAGCGAAGCTAATTCAGTGCAGGCTTTAAGGCAAAAGTAGCCATAATAACCTGAACAATACTTAAAAAAATAAGTTACATAATGAAAAACATATTTATAGGGGTGCTTATTATTGTAGCGCTCATTTTCCTATCGGATAGAATATATAAAATATATAGTCTGCATTTTGTGAACTCTCACGAATCTATCATTTTAATAAACAATCGACTTCTTTTAGATGAAATAGATTCTTTCTTTAATCTCGAAAAAGGGACTTTTAACCCAACAGAACATCAAATAGTTTTTAGTTTATTTAAAAGAGACGGATACAGCCTTGAATATTATATAAATCTTCCCGTGAAAAACAATAATGGACAATTAGCTGGTACTGAGTTTGAATGCAATATCAAGTATGAAAGTGTCAGGCCATATAGATTTTATGACTATGAAGTAAAAAATAGAAATATAATTGTCAGAGTTATTGAAAAGAACACAAATGTTATAAGACAATTGAACTCGAACCAAATTATTGCACAAAAATATTTCCCAGGGGTTTATCAATTTGGAAAAATAAATATTTTTAATGTCAACAAAAGTGGAATTACCAGACATTGTAATTAATGTTTATGGAAAGGCTATAGCATCGCTACTGCCAACATTGCGTAAGTGCAATAACGGGTTAAGTGCTTAAATCAAAGCTATTACATTAACTAACTTTATGTAACTGACCTCCCCCCTGAAAATGGCTTGTTCGCTTTTCAGCACTTTGGCTAACATGAGAACGCCTGCTTTGTAAAAGCAAACGGCAAGCATTTGGAACAGGCGCCATGTCCTAAGGTCGCATTTTGCGATCTTAGGATTCGTTGATACTCTTCAAAACATGAGGTCAACCCTTTCCAATGGCTCAAATACACCCTGGAAAACATCATGGCCATCAACCACAAAAGCTTGAAAGAACTCTATCCGCCGAATTATAAGAAATAGTCCTGAAATCAAACATGTAGTTCATAGGGCGGATACGTTCCTTTGACTATGGAATTAATCTTTACCGTATGGTGTAAACCATATTGTAGTAGAATCGAATTTTCAATAAGGATAACCCTTTTCCGTATCTTGCCGATGTGATATAAGTAAAACTACTAAGCATATTTTTATAAGTCATTTTTTTGAAAAGAAATTACCTTGTTACGTCTTGTTAATAGTTAAAGCTATGATAAAACCCATAATACTTTCACTCCTCATGACCATCTTTTCTGTTCATAATCAGTCTGAACCAGAAAACGATGTAGAGCGTCGAAATCTAAAAGGAAATGTAAAATCATACAAGGAGTCTGTTTTTAACCGCAGATATGATGAAGGTACTAACGATATGAAAGGAAAACTATTACAGATTTCAACACATGAGGTTCACTTCAATTCTTTGGGGAAAATAATGGAAGAGAACATCCACAATACCGAAGAAAATTTCAGCAGTCGGACATGCTATCTATATGATGATGAATCTGGTTATCGGACTAAAACAGAGCATACAAGGTATAATAGGGCTATTAGCTATCAAGAAAGATTTGATAACAAGGGAAACCAAATTGAGAGCAAAACATATTTGAAAAATGGCACTCTCCTGTCTACCACCAACAATAGGTATAATAAAAATGGAATAATAGCGGAAACCAAGACAACCTACACAGATAAAGGAAAGGAATTTTATAATTCAAGTTTAAGAGAAAGCCGTGTTTTTACGTACGATTCAATTGGTAACAATACGGAAGAAATCGTGTACGATGCGCACGGGCCATTGCGGGCGAAGATTGTTTATATATACGACCAATCTGCAAATCTGATTGAAATGCAAATGTTGGATTCCGGAAACAAATTGCTTCGAAAGGAAATGTATGAATACGATAGTCAAGGAAATAAAATCGTAGAACAGGAGGAAGGTGGCTATAAACTTGTCCATCAATATGACGCTACAGGGAAGAAAACAGTTAGTGAGTTCAGCAAAGAGGATTATATGTCGTACGAGTACAATGAAGACGGTCTTTTGGAAAAGGAAAAACATTATAGGAAACATATCACGAATGCAAAACTATTGAATACAATTGTGTACAAATACAACAAAGCCAGACAACTTATTGAAGAATATGAAACCGATTTAACGTGGGGAAAATCAGAAAGACGGCTATATCAATACGACGAACGGGGGAACAGAATCGAGAAAAAATGGATAAAGAATATCGGTGATGGTGATTTTGAAGAAATATGGTCAGCTACCTATGACGAAAAAGGGAATAAACTGAAAGAAGTTTTAAAAGCGGATAATCGAACGTATTTTGAGGTGTATCTGTATGATGAAAACGGGCGAAAGATTAAAACCGAACAATACGAATCTTATTTACAACGCACTGTCGACAAGAGAACTACCTTTCTATATAACAATAAGGATAGCCTTATTCTAAAAACGGAATTTAACGAACGAGGCAACATAAGTCGAGATACCATTATATATGACGAAAAAGGACGAAAGACTCACAGGTTAAGCTTTTATGATACAAATAAAAGAAGTACTTACAACAAATTCAAGTACAATCAGAACGGAAAATTAATTGACCGGAGCACGTTCAATAGTGACGGCACCTTACAGTCCAGGGAAACTTATGAATATGATGAAAAAGAGGGGCTGGTCATGGAACACAGACACAATTCAAACGATGAAATCTCCCTTACGTTCATATCAAAATATAAGACAGACGGAGCTCTGTTAAGCCGTGAAGCACATAGGAAAAACGGGATGGAAGACAAAACAACATACACTTACGATGATAAACAGTGTTTGCTTGAAGAGCATTACTACAATAGCAACGGAGAACTAACGCAGGTAATACAATACAAGTATGACGACATTGGAAATAGGATTGAGAAAAAAACAATAAGATGGGGCGAAATAACAGAACTTATAAAATACGAAATCACATATCATCAATAGAGGTAAACCCTCTACGGAGACGCATTTCCGATTTGAACCCTTACGCGGCAAGTTGCAGGGCGAAATCATTTTTAACCCCGATGGGATTCATGTAAAATGACCAATATTACGCACTTACAGACATTGCATCAATCGACTTTTCCTTCGGAGACTATTACGGCCATAATCCGCCGATGCGCCATACGTTGAATCCCCGGTTATCACAAGGCGTTAACAATTATGTCAAGTTTGTTGATATTAGCGGAAAGGAACATCAATACCATTTCAAGCTGTTCAGTGCAAACGGTTCCCAAGAGCTTTATCCGATTATTAAGCAGGCTACCGTACATGGTAAACTATCGCTGCACCGCGAGTTAGAACTCCTGGGTATCGATGACTATGACGAGATACAACGTTTCAAGGCCGAGCAATCCAATGGATGAGGGGGGCGCCGACTAGCTCAACGCGTATTCATAGTTCATCTGTTGTCTACGGTAACCTTGAATGAAATGCTATCCAAAACAGCGCCCTCATCCGATAATAGGAAGAGCCATTCGGGGCCATGGATTAACGGCTGATTGCTTGAAACATCCAAGAACAGCCAATCAATTAGCAATCCCGACCCAAAGAAACACCGTGCTTAAATACATCCACAATAAGCTAAATACCACATGCACCGTTGTTTCAAATACTTTACCCCGCCAGAGCTCTGAGGCGTATCCAAAGAACTGAATCAACAGCCTGACAATCCAAAAGATACCCAAACCCAAGGAAATTGTCTTGCCCATGCTGGTCGTGATAAGGTCTTCGGTATGCATTACGCATAACAAGCCCATCATGAAAACGGTCAGCGCAATGAAGAACACATGTACCAGCATCATCTGCCGATTAATCAGGTTCAACGGCCTCAATGCTTCCCGCCAGTTGAAATATCTGGGAAAAAACAAATGGATAAAAGCCAATGCCATTAATAGTACGCCCGTAATTTTAAGATGCACAGCCATGTTTTTCCAGTATAAATGTCCGTATAAAGGGCGTCGATCTGATTTCCTGTTTTACATTCAAACCTGCTGCCCGAAACGTCTGTAACCAAGAGGTTCGTGGGAAAAAATGAAAAAAACCTATCGAGAACGCCAAGAAATTGTTCAGGTCGCGCAGATGTTCGGTTACGGCCACGTTACCCTTCGTCGTGATTATCCGGTTAATTTCCCTGAAAAACCGTGTTTGTTCCTCGCGATTGCGGATTTCATGAGCCGCAAGCATCACCACTACTAGATTAAACGCTCTATCCGAGAAGGGTAGACTATCTGTTGTTGCCGGAATGGTTTTGCTATCGGGCGGATAGGCTTTTCTTGCCCGTTTGATCGAAACCTCGGTATGTATTTCCGGATTATAGAAATCGCAGATCGTTACGGCCGATTCGCCGTACTTTTGTTTCAGGATTCCGCTCGTTTCGTCAAATCCAGCATGGATATTCAGAATATGCGGCTGGCCTTCTGGTATGCCGACACGATCAAGCCATCTCATCCGGTAAAGGCCGGAAAGGTCGTAGACGTAAAAGGATATCATCAACGAAATGAGGATGGTAAAAGCAGCTAAGGTAATGGCAATTATTACTAAGTGCTGAATGTCATTCGGAAAGACACCTGTCCATATCCATGCCGTAGCAATGGCCATACCGGCCATTGCGTAGAAATGCCAGTTGAAGCGGACGATGTTTGCCACGCCCTGGTACGCTTTCCGCTTTACATCCATTTTTCTACTCTTCCTTTTTTCCAGCGATAGGGGATATTTGAAATCTCAAACGCACTTGCCAACACCGCAGGCGAAAGATCTAACCGGTCTATGAATCCCACCGAATAGCTGTTGACCATAACTGGGACAGGCTTCCAGCTTCTCCTCACACCTTCAACGATCACCACCTCTTTTTTTATCTTATCGTAGCCAAACGTGTATGGCAAGGGGCCGGCGAACTTCCGTGCTTCCTTCCAATCGGCAAAAGGAGAATCGGCAGGTAGCGGCGCGTCGTCGGGGCAATGCTCAATAGCAATCTCAAATGCCGATTTACGTGAACGTACCGTTCTCGATTTGTCGTCTACCACGACACTTATATCCGTGGTCGAGTACGTATAGTGCGTAAAGATATTTCCCAGGAAGCTCATTTTATGACTATCTGTTTCGGACTGGAGGATGTACAATCCCCGTAGACGTTTCCCGGAACAGGTGTGGTATCGGACAAAGATCCGGTAGCCAATTAAGAAGAAATCGTTGCCCATCCATTTCGGAAAGCCTGCGGGCCGCAGGTTCTTTGTTTGTACCATGGCAACCGCAAGGAAGGCCCATTCGTTCCGCAGTAAGTCTAATTCGAGGCATTCGGGAATTATGCCAGCCACTTGCGTCTTCGGAATAGCAAATGTTATTACCAGCGAATGCTCGAAGAACGCATTAACAGCAAACGGATGGTTTTTAAATGTCATTTTTAAGCACGAATTCCCAATAATAAATAAGTCCGATGAATAATACCGCGAATAACACATTTATCCGGCCCCAAAGCAGCAAGTCGGCTGCCATGAAGAATTCCAGTGTATTCATGGATGCCACGAGTACCATCTGGATAATGGCATTAAATCTCGGCATCCACCTTGTTAGTATCCATACTGCCATCCCCATCTCAGCCGTTCCGATCAGTATGGTCAGCGGTTTGGCGAAATCGTCACCCAAAATCCGGGCTACGATCTGTTCGTGCCTCGGAACTAGGTCTAAAACTTTACAAGCCAAGCCGTTTATCAGCCATACAGCAGCAATGAAATACGTGAGTATGCGGTGTGCTGTCAATGGAATATCGGTTAATGTAGGCGATTTTATATAGAATTCAGCAAGCCCTGCAATTCCTTTAGGGTAATCATTTTCGTTTGTCCATAGGTGCCGGTTTGAAGAACGATTTTATCACCAGATACAAGATAGTCAGCTCTCGATTTTATGCAGAGGGCAAAGAGGTAATTATCCTTGCTGTCCGCCACGACCTTGGGAATGTCAGTCAACTTATAGCGTTTAGTTATTAGGTCATGAAGTTTTGCAACTTTCGAAACACTCGCCGGAGGTACAAATTTCCTGAGTTTAGGTCTTGCCAACACATCCGTAATCTCTGCTTTCAACGCCTCGCAGCTTGCGATCCTTATGCCAGACTCAGACATTTGGACGATCAAGTCTAATCTACGGTTGATAGCTAAGCTGACCCAAATATTGCAATCCAATACTAAGATCATTTTTGCGATTTAGTGGTGCGGACGGCCCGGCTTTCCTGTACTATTTCTTCCATAGAAAGTGTCTTCCCTGGCTTAATGGACTCATTGATTTCCCTAGCGAGGGCCATGGCGTTGCTTTCTCGTGTAACCGTCACACCCAACTCCTTTAGTAATTTTTTCACCAACGAAGTCTTATTTTCCGGCACTTTAATCAAAAACGTATCCATATTAGCAAATTTAATAAAAGAATCGTTATTTGGCAATACAATACTGGAATGACTTTCTTGCATCATGGATGGCTCTGTTCAAAGATCTGTTAAGCGCGGTCACCATATACAATTTACACAGACATCATCCTGCAGCTTTCACCATATAAGGATCAGAGCTTGTTCCATTCATCGGTCAGGTTTAATCCAGCAAGCTTGAGGTTGAGGTAAACACTGTGGAACCACATCAAGAAAAAAACAGTCGCCATGACCAAGCTCACCAATACCCCAAAAAGCAAAGCGATTTGTATCCGTTCATTTGCCGCGATTTCACCTAATGAAGCTTCTCTACCAATGATTATTCTTTCTAGTAGGTCAATTTGCGCCGTGTAGTGATATATTTCGAAGACCAGGAGCACGCAGGCCATGCCGAAAAACCTAACCGTCCACTTGGCTTTGCTTTCGTTATCCAACAAAGGCGAGTATGCCTTTCCATTTCCGATATCCATAATCAAATTCAATCTACATTTTTTTCCTATAAAGAGTAACCTGCAATTTTAAGTATCGCATAGTTTTATCGGTTATCGCTTTGTTCATCTATTGTCGATGGTCACCTTGAAGGAGGCGCTATCCAAAACAGCGCCATCATCCGACAATAGGAAAAGCCATTTGGAGCCATGCCTATCACTTCGTTGCCGAATCTCAAAGTAAGGCGTTGGAATAATCCGGCCGAATGTTTTGTCCAATGTAATCCGGTCTCCGTCTCTAGTATAATTGCCGTAACTGTAATCGCTAGAACCGATCACGTGGTTATTCAATACATAAGACCCATCGGTTTTAAAATCGATCGAGACCCCATTGATGTCGCCGTCATAATCTGCGCGTACCCAGGTGGCTTTATTAAAACGCGCTTGCACACGATATTCAATGGCTAAAATCGTTATTAGAAAGGCGATACCCAGAAGCGCTGGAAATAAAGCTCCTATTTCTCGGGTAAAGCGGTAATTCCTGATGTCGGCAATAAGCGTCCAAACCAGTACGATCGTCCCTGCGATGAGCAAGAAAAACCAAATTAACGCATCGTCGACAAACTGCTCGTATTGAAATTTAATGGTGTAATGTACCAGTGGTATCCCAATCAGACAGATTAATAGCAGTCGAATTGATTTCATAGGCTGATCCGTTCTGACACATCCGAGGAAGTGCATGCAATCATCGACTTTGTGAAACCCTGCGTTTCGATATCGTTATGGTCGGTCTGATCTTTTACATTCGGGCAGAATGACGCCCGGCGCCTGATCCATTCCGGTGATATTGTAGATGCCTCGACCATTTAAAAATTCTTCGATTTAATTGGTGTCAAATCAATATTAAGCTAATTATCGTTGATTTTTCGTCACTTCAACTTTCATAATCTTAGTAACTATAAATCTTGATTTGTTGGTGCCTAAATGGCCATAACCATTTTTATTTCCGGTTTCGTACATCCCTTTTGCTTCGATTGTCAAATACGAGTTCCAGTAATTGTTATAAACAGTAGTGAACGCTTCTTTTGTACTGGGAGCAAGGGAGTCATAGTCATCACGTAAATCGAGCTCCACCTTGAGTTTGTCCGAACAATGAGTGGATTGCAACGAGTGGAGCGACCAGTATTCGTCGACGCCACTATATGTACATATCAAAATAACCTCTTGGTTCTGATAGTTGGGTAGGTCGCACAAGTCGACTACGGGCAATCCGTCGACCGTCTTGGGCGACATTTCGTTTATTTTCGGGGAGCATGAAAATATGCCAAGTAACCCAGTAAAAATGGCGATTTTTAGGTTCTTGGTTATATTTCCCATAGCCCTCAAATATACGAATTGATTTGTTGATTGGTGCTGCAAGTATTTGGAATAAGCGCTGTGTTCTTAGGTCGCATTTTGCGATCTTAGGATTTGATTGAACTCATCCCGTGTCGATCCAAACATAACATGTTAAAGCATCAGATTTTTTCTTTATTCACAGGCAAGCAATAAATTGGGTATTTACCAAAGCACATCATCATGTGGAAGACTATTTTTTCAAAATCAATCGGCTCATCTGCATTTTGCGGATTGGATTAGGAAAATCAGATTCATACCTCGTGATCATTGCGCAGCATTTGTTAGCGATTCATTTTGATTGTATTGAGGCATAGGTATTGATCTCGTAAACGGGACAATTTTCTTACGCATATCCGACTTGTTTCTAAAGTGTCTAGATATTTCCTCCGTCAATGTCGTGAAATTATTACCCATCTCGTTTTGGTGATAAAATATCTTGATTGATTTGCATTGGGGGTGTTCAAAAATCATGTTTAGCATTGTTCGGTCTGACAGCCCGCAGGAATGGCCCATTATGTAAACTTGATAATCAGAAGAATCAATAAAGCGGATGAGGTTGTGATAATTTTCTGTTTTAAAATATCCAAAAGATTTGATGAACTTAAAAACCCCTTTCAAGTTTTCAGTCTCCAGTTTACTATAATCGTTGTCTAACTCGTCCCCGAAGCCGAAAATCAGTGGATTGTTTTCATCATTGATTCGACCATGTATGTGGGCCACTTTCGGCTTGTTTAGTGAATTGCTGGCTCCCCTAAATGTTAAGGTATTATCTTTTAAATACATTTTGAGAGTATCTGTATAATTGAAGTCTAGAAACATGATGTCCGTCGGATTTTGAGAACTCCGTTGGTACGGTTTTATAAGTATGTCCTTCTTTTCAATTGGCTCCATGAACAAGTTATAATATGCTTGAATGGGCAGCGGAGCAGGCAGTGTCAATAAATATTTTTCGAGTCTATCACGCAGGAACTCTAAAATGTTATTCGCGCCATCAACCATTGCTTGGCTATTTTGATGCCTTTGAATAAGATGTTGTTTAAGTGTTTCGTAGTATAAATTTTCGATGTCAACCCATCGTTCATCACACCATTGCGAAATCCAGGTTTTCCAAATATTGGAAAAGTTTGAAGCCAATATGTAATGGTTAGCAATAAGTGAACGACCGACATGGAAAGACCCTTTGCCTTTCAGATATTCAAATAGCGCCCCTTTTCCCTGTTGGTGTAGATAGCGTACCAACTCATATGTGTTGGAAATTCCGTCGCAAATAACCGTCTGTTTTCTAGAGTTGGTTATGGTCATTACCAAATCTTTGTAGACCCCTTTGTCGTTTGCTTCATTTAAGCATTCACCGAAATGCCAAATGAGGAAGTCCGTATAGCTCGTTTTCAATCCATGAGCAAGGTCGAAACCGTTCCCAATTAATATTAAGCGATTCATAGTAGCAACAAATGTGCTAGGAAGAACAAAACTCCTATAATAAGCGAGATAGATTGGTTCTGCGTCCACTTTATCGATGCATCGCCTAAGTCTTGGGCAATTTCTCGAAGCGCTTTAAAGTGGTTTTTGAAAGCACTCTGGTTAGATGGAAAGCTATCAATTTCTTCCTGAGAGAACTTATGATAGCGTGCCTTCCATACTAATTTGAGTGACTCACACCGATTCCTTTTGGTGGTGTTTCTTAATATTTCATACCCCAACCTTTTGTTATGTTTGTCTAGAATCCTGACACGAATGTTTAAAATATACCGTGTTAACCTAAAATCATAAAGCCGTGAAAACATTACCTTAACACCCCAATAAATTGAAATGGTCATGGACCCGATAAATAGAACTAGAAAGACCTTTTCAGCAGAGGGGTCGTCTGTATACCGAAATGACAACGTTTTAAAATCTTCTTTATCAATGCCCAACGGCAAAAAGCCGACCGCTAAAGTTAACAGTAGATTGTTCGCGAAGGATAGTTGATTAATGGCAATCGTCCTATATTCGTTGCGTGCGGTTCGATATTTTTGTAATTGGCGCAGTTTCTTTTGGTCTTCGGGGTCACACATATGAATACAAATGATGTAGTAGTTAAAGATTAAGTTGTAATCTCCACTGGCACGAATGTCTCTATCAATTGCGCTACGGGGTTATAAATATCCACACCCACGTCAGGAGCCTCGATACTTACCACCAAGCTATAGCGTACTGTATTTTCATATCGCTTCAACTTCTTGCGAGTTTTCCACCATCCGCCTACCGGATGAATAGCGATGGCATTTCTCATAGCTAAGTCTGCCGCCGTACCTTCCCAAATATCTTTGTGGACTGACCCTTTATCTCGGCATTGTGCACCAAGCTGCCAGCCGGTCTCTTTGCCCTCAGCGACGTATTCGTTGTCCTTCATAGCCTCGCTAACACGCCCCATGAATGCATCCGGACTTTCTGTCGGGCTAATCATTTTGAACCGTAACCCGTGCGAAGCATAATTATTGGGTTCCACGTAACGCTTGTTGCCAGGGTTCGGTTCGATAAAATAAGATAACGTGATTTTGAGCCGAACCGTTGTAGCACCCAATTCCCATAAAGCATCAGTTGGCCACGGTAATTGGTATAGATGGAATTCATCCGTTTTAACGCGGGAGTCTCCCCATTTAAACGGTTTGAGCTGAGACTCCGCAATCAATGTTAATGCATTCTCGGCGCTATTGCTTGCGCGATTGAGATTAGGTACTCCATATCCAACTTGTTTTAATATCTCGATTCGTTCAGCTGGTGGCAAGTCGCCAATCTTAGCGTGTGCAATGCCAATCATCTGTGGTGTCCACTCCGCAGAATGAACGATTAACGCACGTAAGGTTTCCGGCCGCAATTCTGGATACCGGTAGTACAGTCGTGCGGCCAGTCGGCTCGCTAATGCCGTCGCCCCACTGGTGTCACCGAAAGTAGTAATCCATCGATTCAGTACACTTCCCTTCGCTGTCGACAGTAGAAAAAGCGAATCCGGTTCTAGTAATGCTCCATGTTGTTCGGCATAATTGCCGCCCTCCATAACAATATCCGGTTTCCGCGGCCATTTATTGTCCCATCCAATAGCTGTTGAATTACTGGGTGCCATTGCTCCCCGTTGTGCGAGGGGAGAAGTACCCGGGTATTGATCCAGATCAATACGATCTTTTTGCGTATAGCTGCCAACCGTAATGGCATTAAATGCTTGCGCCGGTTCGTGTATACTTGTTTCCCGATTTGACTGTGGGTAATTTTGCAGTTGCTCGGCGGTGAGGTTCCCCGAAGATACCATCGTCAGTCGTGCGTCATTCGGAAGCTCAACGCTTCCAAACGCATGCTGGTCAACCGCGGCCGACCAGGAAGTCGGCCCGCCGCCATGTTCTACAGTATCCGAGGTCACAGCCAAGCAATACACACGTTTATGATCAAAATTGATGATTTCTGCGCGATCCATTGCCTCTTGGGTCACATAGCCATAGTTTTGCGGGTTATGGGCATTCCCTGGACTGATTAATTTGACGCTTTCGAAATGGTGGTATACACGAATTCGGTCTTGAGAATCAAACGCATCTGTAAGATCCCCGTACAGCATTAGCCCTGCCATAGGTGTTCCATGGCCTGTCGTGCCGTTGCCACTATCATTGCGGCCGGCTTCCGGGATAATCGTGTCAAGATTATGCTCAGGAACTAAGTCTGCCAATAACGGATGCCCCCGATTTACACCTGTATCCAATAGACACACGGATATCGTGCTTCCTTCCGTCAAATTATCCACCCGTTGGCGCAGGTCATCTACCCAATCATTTTGATCTGCTCGCTCCAAGCCAGTGAAAAACTCCGCCGTTTCCCTTGGTTTCCGCAATTCGGCCAATCGGTTGGTATAGAGCAGTGACACGCTCAATTGCTCGGCGGTACCTTTCACGAGCCCTACGCTATGTTCAGGGAAGTGTAGCCACTGTATGCCAATTTGGATATCATAAGGTTCCAGTGCAACTGTCAAATAGTCAATGACATTTTCCAAGCCACCGTTATCCAGCCACACCTCCCACCACACTTCTTGATCTATCGGCGGGAAATCATCCTCGCCTTCCTGCCAGAAACTTCTCAGCGTAGCAGCTTGGATATCTTCAATATTACTAACTAGAGTATTGTATTGCGGTTTTGGATTGCCGGCCAGCTCACTTTGCCAGGTGTATTTGGTTAGGTAGTCCTCAATCATATTGAGGAAGCCAGCAATGGCTTTTTGGTCAAGGTAAATCGCGCTTTTATATACAATATGCTGATTTCCGTCGCTATCCGTAAATGGTGTTTTTTTTACGTAGGCGACGCGAAAGCTCTTTCTTGCACTGTCAAATTTATCGACATCTAATTCGAAGTCAATTGCCGATGTGAACTCCAAATAGACGAAATCCTGTTCGTCCCGACCTTCCCAGAAATCCTGTAATGCTTCATTAAAACGCACACGGATACTATTGCCATGTTGCTGCCGGTTAATATCACTTCGTGCCAAAACACCAGCGCCTCCGCCACCCGTTGTATACGGGTGCACGCTTAAAAACCGTTTGTCCACGAATAGATGGTCAAAATCAGGCATAGGCCAATAAAATTAGTTAGTCGCTAAGTCAGTTTCTCAAAACGGGTTTTTCCGTTCATTAACGTAATGCAGCACACGCTCCTGCGATACGGCATTTTCGCCATATACCAAAGCATCCTTTGCAATATCCGTGCAGATACGGTGCATATCTGCGAAACTCAAACCTATGGAGGCTTTGGCAATTTGGCTTATGTCAAATATCGGAAAAAATCCGAAACTTTTCAACTCTAATTCAAGGAGATGGGCAATGTCGCTTTCCGTCGGGAGGGGAAAGCGGATGATATCGTCGAACCGGCGGAACAAAGCGCTGTCCAACGATTCGGGCATATTAGTGGCGGCAATGATCAGGCTGCGCGAATCGTCCTTTTCAATCTGCAAAAGGAAGCTGTTCAATACGCGTTTGATTTCGCCCACTTCGTTGGAGGCATGGCGCGTGGTTCCGATACTGTCGAATTCATCGAATAAGTATACCGCTCGGAAATCATGCATGGCGTCAAACACTAAGCGCAGCTTCGCGATGGATTCGCCCATATAGCGGCTTATAAGCCCATCCAATCGGATAACGAAGAGGGGAAGGGCCAACTCGCTAGCCAGCATGTGGGCGCTCATAGTTTTGCCGCAGCCCGGTGCTCCAGTAAAAAGCAACTTCTTACGCGCTTTCAGTCCGTGGCTCTCCAATACGTCGATCTTCCGTTGTTCATCCAGTACGCGTTGTAGGCTTTGGTGTATAGCAGGTGCCAATACCATGTCTTTGAGCCTCACATCTGGATGGATCAGCTCCAGCAGGTCATTTAGTTCCTTTTGTGCGGCATTGACGGGTAGCTTGCGGAAAATGGTTTGTTGGGGTGTGTTGGCCTTGGCGTTATCGATGAGTTTCTTTAATTCTGCAGCCAGTGCGGTGTGCCCTTTACGGGCTTCATCGGCAGCGATCTGCATGGCTGTTGCGTAGAAGCGGGCGTCATCACCCGTTCCAAACGAACGTATCAAGCTTTTTATTTGTTCTGCCGCTGCCATGTTTTATCGAAGGTCGCTTTTTTATTTCGTTAGGTATTGCTCAACTTAGCAAAGTTAACATATTGTCGCTTTTTTCGGTTAGTCTATACAAAATATGTGCAAGAATAATGAAAGCTAACATACTATTCTATTATCTTATCAAATTTCGTGATCTGAGTGTTCTTTGATCTTATTATTCAACCAGACAAAAAGCTATCGATCAAATTGGTTAAGCAAAGGTGAAATAGATAGCTTTATAATCAAATCATTAGTACTTTTAGTTCTCTATTAAGAGCGCCAAAAGTTGCTTCTACTGTGTCTTTGGGAAACGCTATGTATACAAGTCCATGTATATTACTAGGAATGCTGACCCCTTCTTCGTGGAGTAAAACGACTTTTTCAAGACCCAGCTTTCCTTGAAAAAATCCAATCTCGTGTAGCACGTTTTCCCTAGCCCTTATCTCACTATTCTCGAATTTATCGTCGCCTGTCATTATTATTATAGCTATCTGACAACGTTGCGCCTCTTCGGCGAGTTTGTGCAAAATCGTTCTTCCATGATTTGGTTGTTGTGCTAACTCTATAGTCTGATAACCTAGATCTTTTTCCAAATGTGATTGCACTTTGAACCATTCCTTGCTCAAACCGTGACTAATAAAAATAAAATTCTTTCTTTCTATTTCCGCATGATTTTCCCCAATTCTCGAATTTGCAAATACTTCTAAAATATAATCTAAATTTTTTGCCAACCCTGTTATATCATGTTGTTCATAAATCGGCCCAGCACTCCCATTTCCAATGGAAGTGGGTATTTTTAATTCAGGCAAGTCTGAATATAGTTCGGGTCTTATCTCCTTTATCTCATTTATTAGCTGCGAATACAACGGAAATAAGTGTTTTACTTGGCTACCTATTACTCGTCTGGTTTGGCTAAATTCGATCGAATCGAAGCTCTTTTTTAATGCTGCAATTTTTGCAAATACAATGGCGGCCGTATTATTCATTATTTCAATGTTTATTCACTTCAAAATTAAACTGTAAATTCCCGTTTTGGATACTTTATAATAGGAACATATATGCAGACATAAAAATGCAATATATAGACGACAACCTATAGGTCATTAATGATGTCAATGTTTTCACCTATAGTGAGGCGACCGTCTTCAATTTTCAAAAACGGTAACCCTTTGATCAACATTTCCATCTGCCGTTGGCCTATTATTCCTTCAGCGAGCAACTCTTTTAGTACTTCTTTTCTTTTTTTGAATAGAATTAGTCTTTTTTCTTCATTTTCCAGTCTCTTTCTCTCAATGTCATATCGCAGAGATTCAACTTCCAATTTCTTAACTTCTTTTAGATCTTCAGCTGTTAATCCGTTTTCGTGTTCTTTTGAAGTTAATGTTCCCCGTTTATTGTCAACTTGCTCTGACTCTATCTTTTCAATTCCAGACCTATCCTCTTCAATTTTGCCCATAGCAAGCTGTCTCGCCGATTCGAGAAGCTCCATTGCTTCCTCTTTACTGCCGATATCGTCAAAGACGACTTTTATTCTCGCTTTAATGGAGCCAATATGAATATCTTCTAATGTTACGGATAAGCCATGTACAGTGTTTAACCCTTGAATAAAAGTGTGTAAGAATTCTAAAGGTAAATGTCTTTCATTGGTAGGAACATCAAAATTCATCTCGATAATCCATTCTTCTTTTTTCCTCCTTTTCGATTCACCGCTTCTAAAAACTTTATCATATACCGTTTGTAACAAATCCACAGTTATCTCCCCCTCCAACTTGTCATTCAATTCAGTATTATCTGAAAGTATGTACTTATGTAAATCGGTTATATCATTATTAGTTAGAGCGACACTTAGATCTTTTAATTGAGTCAAATTATCAGATATCCGAATAAACGATTTATCTTCATTATGTTCGCTAATTATCACATTAGCCTTAAAAGCTTGTAGAAGAATCTTTGATTTTAAATAATCGATATCAGACAAATCTTGGTATTTTCGTTCAAGGAAAAGAATCGTTTTTTCTAATTCATTCTTGTTGACATCCAATTTACCTTGTAAGCTGAGGTTCTCCACTTGAGCCATGAGGTCTTCGAATGGATTTTTTCCATTTCCTTCATCTATTAATTCTAAGTCAATAACTGCTGAATTCATATTACTGGGTTTATAAAATATTAGTAAGTATAACGGTCACATTAGCCGACTAGAACCTAGTTTGTCATAGACCAAAATTTACTCACATTGGCCCAGGCTGTACAATTGGTTTCGCTAAAATTAAAAACTTAAATATTGAAATCCAAACTTAAAGTAAGGGAAATGGCTACGCACTAGCCATTTCCCTAAAAATCAAAAATCAAAGTGTGTTTATGGCCTCTATTAATATGTAAAGATATTTACCTTGTTCTGTGTGGTCAATGGCTAATCAGCATTTTTTAAAATAGTCGTGCTGCATATAGCAACAGCATATGGGCGCTAATTGGGTGGGAATAGTTGAATGAGTTTTGAGTTTAGTGAGGTAATTTCTATCTTCGTCCTAGGTTGATAGCCCCTAACCCTTTGGGGCGGACAATACCATCCGGCAGCCTCCGGCTTCAGCAGCTGCCATAGCGGCGGTTGCATAGATTGAATAAAGTAGTTTCGCGGCCGCACATACGTAGAAAGAATCTCTGTTAGCTACTCTTGAGTCGATTTGTCTCCAGCAAGTAAATGGCTAAAGTCGAAGCGGCACCTACAGCTAATTTTGCATGCCGGGGTTGTAATCCCTTGAATTTGCCATCCTTTCCATGGCCGCTGCCATATTCATTCCTCACTTCGGTAATGCCTTGAACAACGGACGATAAACTGCCCAGAATTTGTTTGATGGAGGATGCAGCTCGCGTTTCATTTGGAATATCTTCGGGGGTAAGTTTCAGTGTTTTAGTGGTTTCTTTCATCAATTTCGGTAGGTCCCAAGCTTTGTCGTACTTCATTTCTCTTTCTTCGAGAATGGATTTACAACACGTTTCAATTAATTCCTTAGCGACACCAATCGCTACATGAGGTGCGCTCTCAATAGAAGACTCCATTAGGCTTATCTGCTGGGAAACATATTCCGCACTCATGTACGATTTTATCTCATGGCCCTTTTGGACAATAGATTCTTTACCTGTGATTTTAAGCCGTCCTACGAATATTGGTTTTCCTGCTAGCTTCGATTTTTCAACGATTTCGAAGTTATCTTCGGACAGAACCTCATTGTACAATTGGGTCAATCTAACGACTTGGGTTGGGTCAATACGTACAAGTGGGTGGGCCATCTCGCATATGAAGTTTAGGAAAATTGAATCATCGCAATGCAGGAGATCAAAACGTTTATCCTGATATACCCAATTGTCCGGCCAATCAGTCGGATTGTTTACACGGTGTTGCCAGATATCACTTGCAGCATTTGAAAACCGGCTATCATAAGACTCCATCTGTTCAAGGTCGAATATCCTACTCAAAAAGTCGATTTCATCCAAACGTCCGTGCCAACAGATGCCCTCAGCCTGGATGAAGTCAAATATGTTTCTGCGTGTTATCGGTTGTATTTGATTGGCCATCTTGATTCAGCTATTTGACATTATCATTTTGGTGCTTCATTCCTGTCTACGTTTTTCTTTCAGACTATTTTATCGAAGATCTCTGCTTTCCTAAGTTGATTTATAAGAATTTTTAAACAGTGGGAACAATGCTCAGTTACTAAAACCGCTAAACGCGCATGTAGGTTTTGTTGTTTGATATGTTCCATCAAATGGTTCTTTCTCTTTCATTTGTCACTCGGATTTACGAATCTATTGTTTTTTATCCGTTTATCCAGTGACACAATTTAAGTTACACTCTCATTTTTTGAGTTATTCAGATTTGGATTTTGAACTAAGAAGCTTTTTTAATGAATGCGGTTATTTTAGACATACAGTTTGCCGTAATGTGCAATTACTTTCGAATTCTTAATCCTTGTTCTTGTAATTTTAAAAGTTTACGAATTTCGGACATGTTTTTTACTTGAGAAGAACAAAATTCAATCAAATCGTATTCAATTAAACGTTGAATAATTTCTGCATTATCCGAAATAGATTTAATTTTATTAAATAATTCCTCATTGATATTCCCTGCATTTAAATTTTCTTCATTCCCACAGATAACCTTATGAATCAACCAATTTCTTTGCTTTAAAAAATCGTTTAGTGAATCTTGTAATGATGGACTGTACAGTTGCTCTTTGATCGCGATTTTTATGGCATGACCGAAAGTGTAGCACTGGTTTTGTTTTAAAAACTCATTCGCTTTTTCTTTAGTTTCTGTGGGATTCATTTTAAGAGTTATTGAATGACTTAAAGCTTGTTCAGCTAATTGGGTTTTCAATAAAGCTTCTCCTAAAAAACAATACAAATTTATCTCAATATCGTTGGCAGGTATTTTTGTAATATAATCTTTCATGTACTAAACGAATTTTTAAAATTATGCCTAACGGTTCGGGGCTTTGCGAAGTGGCGGGCAATGATTGTATGATGTCTCCGTTGATCATGTATTTAAAACCCCTATCGATTGCTTATGTTCTCTAAAACAGATGTAGCGGCAATATTAACTAATATTTTTAGCTTTGTACAAAAAATTACCAGAAAATACAACAAACCATGATAAAGGTATGGAATCATACTTTAACGATGCACTTTTGTTGAAATCTTACAATTGTTGATAAACTTTGTTTGAAAGGTCCATGACAATCACTATTTCTTACTGGCTTGATGGAGGTTTTCCACTGATTTTTGCATGTCCTCGCTTATTATTCTGCCAATGCCTAAATAATACTTCGTTTAGAACTTTAGGACAGTAGAAGATACAGATTCCGCTATGTAATCTTAATTAATCATTCCGATAACGTATGCTTTTTCATCGGTAACACTGAACTCGACCCCGACTCTTAATGTCAACTCGACCCCATTTTGTAATTCCAGTGTTTTCTTTTCAATCACATCTTGATTTTGTTCGTTAGGGATCCTTCTTTTGACTTTAGTCTTAGCTTTCTCTTTATTAATTTCTTGTATCGTTATGTCTAAGCTATCAACAAAATTCTCCGATAATGCAGCATATGTCATCTTAAAAGCTCTTTTAAAATCCGCAATTATAACCCGATTGACCAAACTATTAGAACTAAATGCATAGACGGGTGCTTCTTTGAACCAACCAACTATTCTAGGGCGTGAAGTGGAGATATCCCCCGAATAAGGCCTAAAATCCTCATGTTTACTCAATTCATTATCCATGTACCAATTGTATTGTTCAATCATAATACAATCTGTGTTAACACCTTCATCGACTAAATTAATGACCCCTTCAACCAAAATACTTAATATATTATTTCCTTTCAACACGGTGGATTTGTCCGCAACTCTGAAAAAAGTATCGTTAGTGTCCTGACCTACTTGTGATGCTATGCTTGGTAGAAAATCTAAATGTTGTCCCTTTTTTATAAAAAACCTTTTGTAATCTTTGTAAAAGTGTTTTGTTAGACCAATAAACGGTAAGCCAGTATCAGACGTTTCAGATATCCCTATTTCCTTAAAAAGCCTAAAGATTTGGGCTTTTTTGTTCCATGCAATTTTTGCTTTCTCCGTTTGTTCTGTTATGATTGATTTGTCCATCTTTGAATTCGCTATCCTTTTCAATTCATCAATTTCCTGATTCATAGCCAGCCAACCAAAAAAATCAATGACTTTTTGGGCTTTGTCTTCTAAATCTTTAAGATCAACAACCTTCAATAGGTCTTTCCAGTCATCGAAATGTTCGATAAAAAATTGTTTTGCTCCAAGCAAATCTTGTTTTAAGAATGAGATGCCATGAAGTTCTTCATAGTCCAGTTCATCAGTTGTGAAGGGTAGATAATATTGGATAATTTGTTCGGCCATAAAACCAAACGTAAGCCATTCCATTGGATTAGAAAAAGCTGTTTCTTCATCCTCATTAGTGCGAAATGTCCACCCTAACCAGCCGAAATAACCTGTTAAAGCAGGGGCGGCTCTAAAAAAGAAAATATCCTCCAAACCATCTTCCATGTCCGTATAGCGCATTGTCATTTCACGTATAATGCCCAAAGCCTCTGTACTACTTAAATTATTATTGCGCACCAAATGAAATACCCATGCTTTAAGACCGAACATGGTATGCCGCCTATATGTCTGTATAAGTTTTGAATCTCTATAGCGCTTTTTGAGTATTTTTATCTCTCTATAGTTTTCATCGTTTTGTTGTTCTAATAATTCGCGTATCCTCTCTTTGATTTGATAATCATAAAAAACTCCAAATTGCTTATCTAAGAGCTTAATAGCATTTTTTATCCCAGAAGCATCTCTATGATGTATCATATAGAATAGCAGCGACGAATAGTTTGTATAGGTCAATAAGGCTAGACGTATGGTATTGGCATCAGTACTATCTTTCTGCTCTTTTGGAGATAGCAAATCGAAATATCGATCATAATATCCCGAGCCATCCAAAGCCAGGGTTAGAATGTCGCGAAAAGCGGAGCTGCCTTTTAGTGGAATTGCTTTAAGATAAATGTAAGTATGGACATCAATTAGATCTTCAAAGACTTTAGTGTCGCCTTGGGCGAAAGCTACGTGAGAACGGATAAAAAAGAAGCGAACCAAGATCTCAAAACAAGAGTAATTATTACTATTGATGCTTGCAAATAAGGCCTTCTGCAATATATCTTTAAAATTCAACATTAGGTCAAAGGCACCTGTCGTGCCATACTTCATCTGCAAATCATATAATTGAGTGATTCCATGAATTATCCTTTGCAGTGCTTTGGAATTCCCATTTTCGCTGTATTGGATAAGCTTTTCATCAAAATGATTACGGACTTGGCTCACTGTTGGCACTTCGCAGATTCGTTTCGTTAACTTTAACGCTTTCCTCAAGATAGTTTTTTCTTGCTTAGTCGTTTCCTGATCTTTTTTGAACAGATAATTGTCGACCCAATCAGTTTGTACATTTAGATGCAAGGGATGGAAATATAACGGCTTATCTTTTCCCTCTAGATAATTTGCTAACTCTATCAAATTAATATCTTTAATGAATAGCTCTTCCTGTTCTTTTTTTATGACCTCGTCTTCACTGATTATACTAACAGAATAATCAAACCAAGACCTATCAAAATGGTCTCCTAATTTATACTCTTTAGCTCCATGTTGCCGCATGACCTCAAAATAGCGTTTCCCACTATATTTCCTCATAAGGCCCTCCTTTAATATCATAGAGGCATTTAATAAAAGTTCTTTTACCATGAAGCTGTCTATTTTTTCTGCATTAGTGAAGTTAATCGCTTTGCTGAAAAGATATCCAATCACGATAAGTACCATGATAAATACTAACGAACTGCCTATTACCAGGTTGTCATAGTAATCCCTCGATATAGTTTCTCGGAGAGAAGATAGTATCACAAGGCAGGCTAGTGAACTCAAAGTAAATATTATAGCTGCATACATTTTAGTGCTCGTGAACACCACCCGATAAGCATAAGGATCCTTGATCGCAATGTTTGACATCATAAATGCTATTACCGCAAGGCACATACTTGAAATGGTAGAAAGGTTCCCAATCCGTTGATCTATAAATGCTCCATAGTCTTTTAGACATATCCCAGTTAAGTATACAAATAAACCACAGATCAAGAAGAAAATAATGGCTATGAACGCTGTTAAATACCATTTTTCAAAGCTGAATAAGGCATTTATTCTGTCGACCCGAATTTTACTTTTTGCATCGGACAACAAATCACGATGTAAACGCTCAATTTTTTTTTCTGTTTGGTAACGGAGCCAATTGTTGTGTTTTCTCGTCATTGAGGTATTGTAAGAAGGTTGTTTATCTAAACTAGGATTTCATTTTCCATTTTGTCAATGGATTAATTAGAGTTTCCTTATCTATGCTGTTTACTGGCCCGTCAGCGATTTCCTTTGTCTGGCTATTGACAAGAATCTTTCTGTTCATGTGTTGTTAGCTGTTGGTTTTCTCATGACTTGGTTGGTTACTTTAGTATGCTGCAAGCACTGCGGCTTTCGGCATGCCTATCATTTAGCAGCGCCTAAATTAATCTTCTTAATCTTTCCCCTCTTATCAACCAGAAGGACAAAAAAATTGATATGGAAATTGCGAAAGAAAAGTGAAAATTCTTTGGCCAAATCCATGTAGACTTTTTTCTTGGGCAACGCAATCGCTAATTTCAGTTTTTCCTGCTTATTACAATGTCTGCGGTAAAACTTCATACAACCAACCAGTGCTTTCCCAAACCAAATCTTCGCTTGATCATCTGGTCTTGTTTTCTTGGGTTCGCCTTTTCTTTTTCCCCTCGTTATTACGTTCGCAGGGTAGCCCTTTACTTCTATCACCCAACGGGTGTTATGTTTTACTGCAACGATATCCTCACCCTTATTTTGTATTTTGTCGGAATTATCTTTTTCAAAGGTGTAGCCCATTGCATTTAAGTGGTTGACGATTTCAGTACTGATTTTACTTTCATAAAACCATTCTGTAGTATAGTCATATCTTTTCATTTCAGGGTTTTAGCTTAGGTCAATATGTGGTGTTTGCTCGCTTCAAATTATTTATTGATAAGGTTTCTTGAGTTCATTTTCTGCAACACTAACTAAAAATATTAAATTACATTTTTAGTGTTAAGCCGACACTAAGACGCTGAACAGTGTTGAGGACTACGTCGTCTGCAATTGCTGCGGTATGTACCTGTGCTTTGCTCTTACCCACAATCCCTAGGTTTAAATCAGCGCCTTGATATCACAATTTTGCGATATCAAAACTCATCGGCAGCTTATCACAGATTGTGACAACCATCAATCCATAATCGGTTAGTATATAAATTATCTATATCTTCTGTTTTAATAGGGCATTTTACTTCTTTCACTGATCTTAGTATACTCCAACCACCCCCCCATTCCTCTCACGTTATCGACCAATCACAAAATTAGGGAGAGAGAACTCATACTTCTTTTCAATTTTCATTCTCCAACCAATCCCAACCAATATCCCTCACCCCTCAATCTCTCCAACTTGGATCATTTTCCCCCAGCTTTCTCATACGGTATGTCACTCCTTCAACTTCTTCAAAGCTGCCTCATATTGCCGCTGAGTATTCAACTTGATCTTCGAGAACCTCTTCTTGACCAAGGTTCCAAGCGGACGCTCAAGTGCGAGCTCGATTTTTGTCAGTTCATCTATTTTGATAGTTTCGTCCTCTTCTTCTACAATATAGTTTATCCTTGAAGATGGTAAACCAGTAGCCCTACTTAACTCTTTTTTCGGGAGTTTTTCATAGCTATACTGATCTGTTAAGATCTTTCCGAGTTTTGTTAGTTTGTCTGGTCTTTCGACTTTCCTAACAGAAGAAAAATATTGTTTACCAAAAATCTCATATACGAAGTCCTCATGGTCTTTTTTGAGTAGAAGTTTGAGTTTTATGAACTGATCTACTTTTAAGCTATCATGCTTCTGATTGCTCATATTGCTGATGACAGGCGTTGAAATACCTGTCCAAGCAAATATTTGTCGGTCAGAGTAACCTGATTCATTGATGATTTTAGCTAAGTTTCCTTTCCAAATCATTGGTGTTTTAAGATTTCTGTTTTTATGTTTTTGAAAAATCAAAAACTATTTGTATGTTTGCTTTGTATTAAAAGCGAATGAGTTATGTAGAGGTTTTTGCTCTACTTACTACGATGTTTGCTCGCCCACATTCCGCCAGAATCACCAGCGAGTTAAACCTTGAGTTCGCCTATACGCTGGATTTCTCATATCTTTACAATATGTAAGTCCAGTATGGCGACCTCTTGAACTTGGTGGTTCTTACAGCCTTTGGTTGTGAGCGGCGCTGGCGGCGTCGAAATGTGGTCAAGCTGAAGGAGGTTCGCCTGCTGGCATTTTTTACCTAGCCAATAGACAGTTTCCTTTAAGCTTTACTGAGCGTCATCGTTTTTATAAACTAAATGATTATGAAAACGAAAAAACTAACCACCCAAAGCCACCCAGACCCAATCCCCGATCAGCGTCTCCGGTTTTCCCGTAAACAACTTTTCAAATGCATCATCCGTTCGCCGGATTAGCGCGCTCATAACCAAACCGGCCGGTGCAGATGGATAGGTGAGGGGTTAAAACAAAATGCCCCCCGCCCGGTATTCCCTTATAAGGAACCTCATTTGCCTGGCTGTACCGACCCCAATGCTGAAAGAAAAAACCCGTTTTTGTCCAGGTGGGAGAAGGTCCGTTTATTTTCGGTTATCTAGCAGTAGCTAAAAGTAGACGCTTTTTTCCATACTTACAAATAAAGGAGTAAAATTTCTTTCGCGTTGGTGGTTGGTTTTTGACAATTAACTTTTCTTAAACCGTTAAAGACCAATGATAAATGAAACGATTTTTACGCGTAGGGGAGAGGTATGCCCTTTCAAAAATATATAGCAGCCTATTGGCTGTAGCAACGATCATGTGTTTGTATGCCGTGAAGCAGGTCTCCGCCCAAGAGGCGGAGCCTGCGTCTACGGCAGTCGCAAACGTCAAGCCCTTGCAGATTAGGGAAACCATTCCCGAATACTTATGGCACTTGCCATTGCAGGTGGTGAACCACCCGCGAGTTGGCGGGAAGGATACAATAACCTTAAATGAATATCGCGATAAGCTGATCATCTTGGATTTTTGGGCCACGTGGTGTAAACCGTGTATTTCATCACTTTATAAACTCGATACACTGCAAAAGCAATTTACAGATCAAATTGCCGTAATACCGACAACGTATGAAGCAAGAGAAAAGGCGGGCGCGTTCATAGCCAACAAGGGCTGGTCTTTGCCCTCTGCGGTTGGTGATATCATATTGAAAAAATACTTTCCCCACCAAAGCATCCCCCACCAGGTATGGATTAAGTCGGGTAGGGTAGAGGCCATAGTGGGGCCGGAGTATGCCCGGGCGGACGTTATTGACAAAATCCTGCAAGGGCAGCAAGTAGACTTCAGTCAAAAATCAGAGGTGGCATTCGATGCCGCTAATCCGTTGTTTCTAAACGGCAATGGCGGTGATGGCTCGAACATGCTTTACCAATCGGTTATATCGGGAAGATTGCAGGCTAGGGTTGCTGGCGCTGCCAGGCAATCGCCGAATGCGATAATTGCTTACAACCAAAGCGTCGAGAATTTATACTGTATTGCTTTTCAAAGCCGCAGATTGCCTTACTTAACTCCATCGGCCATCGAGAGATACATTAAATATGAGATCGATGATAGCCTAAAATACCGGGTAAGCTCACAGATGCGCCCAACAGATGATACCGAAGCCAGGGCGCGCTGGGCGATGGCCAATGTTTATTGCTACAACTTGGTTTTGCCCAAAGGAAACAATGAAATAGATGTGGATGAAAGGATGGTCAGCGATCTCAATCATTTCTTTGAAAGTCACCTGAATCTAACGGTAACTTATGAAAAGAGAAAAGTAAAGGTGTTGGCCCTCGTAAAAACCGAAGACTACAAAAGCATAACAACCCGTGGCGGAGAAAGCTATGACTACGCGGATGCGAAACAGCCTATACTGAAACTTCAGAACAAATCCCTTTACACATTAATTGATTACCTAAACGTTGCCCTGCAGCATAACCTAAAACGTAATCCCGAGATATACCGTTTGCCGCTGGTTGATGAAAGCGGTATTGACGGCAATGTCGATTTATCGCTGGAGGCTGATCTTGGCGACCTTGAATCCATACGGAAAGCACTGCGGAAGCACGGGCTTAATCTGGTGGAAAAATTCGCCACGATTAACATGATCGTTTTCAAGAATTATCAACACCCCAAACAAAAGACGAGATGAAAATACTACCGTTCCTATCCGTATTTCTATTATTTTATATACTGAGTCCGGTTGCCGGATACGCACAAGCCACAAGGACCGTTGCCGGAACCATCTATTCCGCCAGCACGAAGCAGCCTATGCCTGGTGTAAGCATTACCAGCAAAACCACGGGCCAAGTCCTGGTTTCAGGCAATGGGGGTGCCTTTACTTTTTCCGGCCTGTCCGATGCCGACACCTTGGTGTTCGCATCCATCGGTTATGTTACCCGGGCAATCCCCCTCTCCGGCATCGAGCAAGGCCCGCTTGATGTATATCTGGAAGAATCCATCAGTCTTATCGATGAGGTGCAGGTAAATACAGGCTATCAGTCGCTGCCAAAGGAGAGAGCGACGGGGTCGTTCACGCAGATAGACAATGACCTATTTAACCGCAGTGTAAGCACCGATTTGATAAGCCGCTTGGAGGGTGTTACCAGCGGACTTTCGTATGAGTTGCCACGGACAACCGGCGAACCATCATCGACCCCTAATCTCCGTGTGCGGGGATTGAGCACCATCAATGGAGAATCCGAGCCCCTTATCGTGGTGGATAATTTCCCTTACGAGGGAGATATCAATAACATCAACCCCAACGATGTGGAGAGCATCACCGTGCTGAAGGATGCCGCAGCCTCGTCGATATGGGGTTCTCGGGCGGGCAACGGTGTAATCGTTATCACGACGAAAAGTGGTTTGACATCCCGCCGGCCAACCATTCATATCAACAGCAACGTTAGCATTTCCGACAGGCCCGATCTGTACTACTCAAGGGATTTCTTGCCGCCCGCCGAAGCAATTGAGTTGGAGGGGGTATTGTTTGACAAGGGGCTTTACGTACAAAATGATTGGACGGCCTATACGCCGGTAGTTGAAATACGCTATGCGCTTGATGAAAAAAAGATAAATGAGGCCACTGCAAACCACATGCTGGATGAGTTGAAACAATACGACGTCAGGGCCGCCGCCACTGAGAAACTCTATCGGCAAAGCATAAACCAGCAATATGCAATGAACATGAGCGGTGGATCTGAAAAACACCATTACTACCTATCGGCGGGATTTGACGATAATGCCATGCAGCTAATCGGAAATAATTTTGAACGGCTCACGCTGAGTGCCAAAAACGATTTTCAACCCCTGCCGAAACTAAGCATCAGCACATCGATCAACTATATGCAAAGCCGGTCTTCCACGAATGGCATCAGCTTGGGCGATCTAAGCCCGGCGGGTATGGTCAATATATACTCGTACGCGAGGTTAGCCGATGAAAATGGAGCCGCGCTGCCCATCGTGAGAAATAATCGAATTACCTATACCGAAAATGCCCAACAGATGGGGTTGTTGGATTGGCATTACCGTCCCCTTGACGAACTTGGGACGAATGACAATACCTCAGGCACAAAAGAGGTAAGGCTAAACGCCGCATTGCGTTACCTGCTTTTCCGCAATTTACAGGTGGAGGCGCGGTACCAATACCAGGATATAGGCAGTAACACACGGAGGCACTACACGCAAGATAGCTACTTTGCCAGGAATGAAATAAACCGGTTTACACAGGCCGATGGCGCAAGACCCGTACCATTGGGCGGAATGCTGGATAGGGGCGGCAGCGCTTTTCAATCGCACTACGGTCGGCTGCAAATCGACTTCGATAAGCGTTGGGCCGGGCGGCACGAGCTCAACGGGCTGGCGGGGTTTGAACTTAGACAGGATCGCAACACAAATATCGGCGGTTCGCGCTTGTATGGGTACAATGATGAGGTGCTCACACATGCAACCGGCCTCGATTTCGCGTCCAGCTTTCCCACACGTCCCCGGTTTTCGGGTATTGTACCCTACCTGAACGCTCCCGGCCGACAAACCATTGATAGATTCGTATCGTATTATGCGAACGTCGGTTATACGTATGATAGCAGGTACATACTTTCCGCAAGTACAAGGTGGGATGCCTCGAATATCTTCGGAGTGGCTTTCAACCAAAAAGGGGTTCCCCTTTGGTCCGTCGGGGGGGCATGGAATGCCAGCAACGAACTGTTTTTAGCTGCAGATTGGATCAACTTTGCAAAATTACGGGTTACGTATGGTTCCAACGGGAATGCGATACGTTCACTTTCCTCATTGCCGTTTATCAACTATCAAAGCATGAATCCGATAACGAGTTTGCCAATGGGGATACTGAGCAGCGTGGGCAACCCAAACCTGAGCTGGGAACAGGTTAGTACAATTAATCTGGGTTTGGACTTTGCGGTGTTAAACCGTAGGTTGTCAGGCAGTGTGGAGTGGTACAATAAGAATAGTTCCAACCTGATAGGAAACGACTTGTTCGACCCCACTACGGGAATCATCCCCACGTCGGGTGGCTTCTATAATTTAGACACCCGCAGGAACTACGCCGACCTGAATACTAAAGGTATCGACATCGAGTTGAATACGCTGAACGTTGACAGGAGCGTTAAATGGCAAACCTCATTCCTATTCAGCAAAGTAAAGAATGCGGTCACAAACCACCACACTCCTCAGGGTATCCAAACCATAAACTACTTTGGCGCGGAGTTAATACCGGTCGTAAAGGGTGTATCAAGAGACCAGCTATATGCGTTGCCCTGGCATGGGTTGGACGATACGGGCTCGCCCCTGGTTTTGGTTGATGGAGCATTGGGCACTGAATACAATGCTTACTTCAATAGCTTGGCGTATGAGGACCTGTTAAAGGCAGGCGTTTCTGTACCGCCCTATTTTGGCGCTATCCGTAATACATTTAGCTGGCGTTCACTTTCGGTGAGTGTCAATCTACTCTGGAAAGCCGGTTATAATTTCCGCCGTTCAACGATCAACTACAACAGCCTGTTTGGCACGGGGTTGACAAATATCGACTATTTGAACAGGTGGAGAAATCCCGGCGATGAGCTAACAACCAACGTGCCGGCTATGCCGGAAACAACCGATTTGAGGCGGGACCAAGCCTATATATTCAGTGAGGCGACGATGGAAAAGGGCGACCATATCCGGTTGCAGGATATTAGCCTTTCCTACCAATTGCCGCAGCAGTATATAAGTGGTGCCGGGATTGCCGAAGTTCGCCTATATGCCTACGCAAGGAATTTGGGACTACTATGGAAGCGTACGGATTACGACATCGACCCGGATGCGCGCGCACTGTATCCACAACCGCTACAGCTATCTTTCGGTTTGCAGATCAAATTATAAGACAACCATGAAAACAATCAAGCATAAGGTGAGGGTAACCATCTTCATCACCCTCGCATCGCTCATGTCAACAGCATGTATGAAAGAGTTTTTGGACTTAAAAAGGGATAAATCACAGGTTATCCCAAGAACAATCCAAGATTACCAAGCGATATTTGAAAACAATACGATGAACTATTATTCTTCTCACCTATTAGGCGTCATTGCCAGCGATGATTACTATGTAGCTGCGGAACAATGGCAGGTTCTATCAAATCCTATTGAGAAAAACGGCTACATATGGGCCGATGAAGTTTATCAGGGTACGACAGTAAGTGACTGGAACCGGGCTTACGAAAAAATACTTTATGCCAATTTTGTGTTGGAGGGGGTAACCGGAATCGATGAAACCCCCGCAAATAAATCCCTGCGGGATGAAGTGATGGGTGCGGCGCACTATTTTAGGGGAGTAAACTTTTTCCTGTTGGCCCAACTATTCTGTAGGCAGTATGATGCAACCACTGCCAACGAAGATTTGGGGCTGCCGCTTAACACGGCTTCAAATACCAACGTACGGTATAAACGGGCGTCATTGAGCGACACATACAACCAAATAATCTACGACCTGGAAAAGGCAGGTGAATTGCTTCCGCATACCATGTCTTTAAACACAAGGCCATATCGGGCGGCGGCCCTGGGTATGCTGGCAAATGTTTACCTGCAAATGGGCGATTATTCCGCTGCCCTGCATTATGCAGATGAAGCGATCACTTTAGCGCCTCAAATCTTTGATTATAACAGTATAGATGTGTCTCCAAGTGCACCATTTCCGCGGTATGGACGTTCAAACACAGAGATTATTTTCTATTCGCACATGACCAACGCGGCTATTCTTGCAAGTTCCAGATTAACAATTGATAGTTTGCTTTACGAATCGTACGATGAAAACGACTTGCGAAAACAGGCTTATTTCTCCGTCAACGGAGAAAGATATACATTCAAGGGCAGCTATTCAGGGATTTCCTCCTTCTTATTTTCCGGCCTGACCACCCCCGAATTGCTGTTGGTCCGCGCGGAGTGCCACGCAAGGCTTGGAAACACCGGGGATGGTATGGCGGATTTGAATAGACTGCTATCCCATCGTTTCAGGCCTGAACACTTCGAACCTGTTGCTGATGATATTTCACAAAGCGAATTGTTGCAGCTCACGCTGTCTGAGCGGCGAAAAGAACTGGTGTTTAGGGGTAGGAGGTGGCACGACTTAAAGCGATTCAATAAAGACGAACACCTTGCTGTGCCACTAAAGCGGATATTGGATGGAACCGAATATAACTTACCAATTGGTAGCGAAAAATGGGTTTGGCCCATCCCTCCCGATGTGATAAGCCAGGGAGATATTGAACAAAACCCAAGATAGCAATTGTCAGTGTGAAATTTACAGAAGTGCCCAAGTCATGCCTCGCATAACTTGGGCACTCGTTTAGGGCTCATCCGTACCGGCTACCCGTGCACTCGGGTTATCGGTCTGAAGCTGCTGTAGCGTCGCAGGGAAGGTACCGTTGCCATCCCATTCGGCAGCACAGATTTCCGTTTCCAAGTCTGCGATGCAGTTCCCTTCATCAGGTGGATTTACACTGATGAAATCACCCATAGCTTGCTGGCCAAGCCCGTCTGGTGGTTCAACTACATACCAGCCCGCTTGCATAGCGTTGTTCGTAGACAGCTTAAACGACATCAAACCAAAGGCGGCAAAAAGCGCCATGACCACTCCTAAATTTACTTTAAATACCTTCTTCATTTTTTTAAGGTTTTACTGTTCGAAATAAAAATTATCTATGCGTCTTTTGGCCGACACGCCCTCGGCAGCGGTGCCCTCGGCTCCGCTGCCTTGATTTCGTATGCGTAAGGATAAAAGCAGGCCGGTGATGGCCAGCAGTAGAAAGCTGAGGTTGAACCAAAAATGCGTCATCCACGTCCATTCGCTGTTGAACTTGCTGCAAAAGCAGTCAAAGGATACCCACCCGGCAAATAACGCCGCTGCGATGTATCCGGTAAACGTGAGCAGCATGGCCGCCGAAAGCAGAAACCCCCAGTGGTTGGTTTTCGGGATCACCAGCAGTACGATGGCGGTGGCCTCGGCCAGCGGCAAGAGCACAGAAAACGTGTAACCCAGCCAGTCCGGGAAATCATGCTTGAGCATGCCATTCACGAATACTTGATGCTCAAAAACCTGGTCATAGAGCGCTACCAGCCATAGCCCCATGACCACGATTGTGGCCAAAAAGCGCCACAGGTTCAAGCCTGTGATGGGACCGCCGTATGTAAGTTCGATTTTCATGCGTATTATCGTTTTGCGGGTTTATATTTTATCCATAGGGTATCGGCTTCTACCATGTTGTCTGCCCCCAGCGAATCCGGGCAGCCGCAGCCCTGATCGACCTCTTCGTAGGTGAACATCGGAGGTTGTTGGTGCGCAGGCGGGTCTTCCCGGTGAAATACGGCGACCGCAATCGCCACACCGGTCATGAAGACCACAATGTGGGAAACGATGAGTGCTTTTGTGTTCGTTTTCATAGCCAAGCGGTTAGATATCGTGTGTTTGGGATGCTTTTCGAAAGGAATATCCCCCCGAAGGTGATCAACAGCAAGGTGCCCGTCCGTACAAATGAATCGGGTGCAATCCAATCCGCACTCCAGGCCAATCCGAATAGGGTTGTTAAAATGGAAAGCAGGAAAAAAGCAAGAAAAAGCCCGATGAGGTTGGTTTTGGGAATCAGCAGTAAGAGAACCGTCGCAGCGGCCAGCAAGGGTTGCAGACCGAGCAGCGCGTAGCGGAACCAGCCAAGGAACGTATGCTGGATCATAGAGCAATAGTATTCCTGTATATTCGCGGCGATTTTATAAAAAAAGAACCCCCAGTATGCCGCGACAAGGAGCGTGCACAGGATCAGTCCGGTGATCCGTGTGCGGTGCAGCCATATGTTCTTTTTTTGCTTCATGATATCAGCGTGGCGTGGGATAGACCAGTCGTTGTTTTTTTGGCGCGTGCGTGCTGCTGAACCGAGCTTCAATAGCCATTGGCCCATAGGCGGTGGTCAGCGTTTCCCAATCTTTTGGCGTCAGCGGCATCAGGATACCATCTTTGCCCAACTTTTTATCCCGGAAGCGGCGCAGCTCATAGTCGGGTTGCAGGATGCTGTTGACGATCCCGGCCAGGTAGCGGATTGGCTCCGGCTGCCCGGTAGGGAAAGCCATCGCCTCGCGCTCGCCGTAACGCAGAAAGTAAAACTCAGCATCTTCCCCTTCGCAACAGGCGGTGTAGCGGAAGTGCTGTCCGTCTTTATCCAGCCCCTCACAAACCCAGGCTAGAAATTGGTTCAGTGGTTCCCCGCAGTTGACATCATAGACCCACACGTCGATCTCCTCGCTGAGCGTTTCGCCGGGGCGGCCGCCCTCAAAGAGGTTGGTCTGCACCCAACGAACGCGGTCCCACGGGCCGAGCATTTCAAGGGCGCCATTCAACGAGCCGGGCAGGCCTGCATCGAGGTAAAAGGCTGCAAACAGGCCATCCAGCCATTGCATCAATACCGGGTCATATACAATGGGGCAACGCGTGTGGCGTATCCACGAGTGGTGGTAGCGCCATTCAACCGCTCCGTTGCGCAACAGGAGGTAGGCTACACGGCCTTCGGTGCGGGTCGGATCGGAAATTCGGATGACAAACGGATCGGCATCCGGATTGGCGGTAACCTCCGGGCCGAGGGGGATGAACGGCGACAACAGCAGTAGTTCCCTGTCCTGATGACCTAGCTGAAGGTAACGTCGGTAGTGGGCGATCATCTCTGGCGTGGTGGCCGGAATGGGCGGGAGGGCCTCGGCTCGTGCGATGATGGCTCTTGCTTTGATGATGGTATCTTTTTCGTTCTTCATGAAAGCAAAAGTAGGGCGGGTTTTACTGCTGGTAGGTCCCGCCTTAGGGAGACTAATTGCGCGAACGGTCTCTGAGGTATCGGCTTTTCATCCGGTAGTAGGTGCTACGGCCCATGCGCAGCAGCTGCCATTGGGGCTTGTCGGGCAACTGGGGGGCTCGCTGGCCGAAGCGATCCATATACGTGCAGTACCGCGCGTAGCAGGATGTTTCAGTGCCGAGTGCAATCAGCAATTCGAAAAAGTTGATCTTTCGTTGCTTCATCACGTGCAGGAGCTCGGCAAAGGCGGGGAAGCGCCGCTGGGCGTCTCGGGCTTCTGCTATGGGAACCAATAGCAATGTGGTGTTTTCGATAGCTTCGTATTCCGCTTCGCGGAGACGCGGGGTAAAGGGGTGCTGCGTGCCGGTAAAATAATCCATCGGTAGCATGAGCTCGCAAAGTATAGGTTTGCCGTCGCTATTCCTACGGTAGCCGGCCGCTAAGCCCGACAGTACAATGCAGAAGAACGGAAAGCGCTCGGCTTCCAGCTTGATGACCTGCTTTTTCGCGTACTGCTTTACATTCGATCGGTCAATGACAAATGATCGGCTGTCAGCGCCTAATGCAGGGCAATGCTTGGTCCAGTAGGTGAATAGCCGTTCCATTGATTAGTTAGTTAATGGGCGGAAATTAAGGCTTTGTGAAAGGCGCGTCAATGGAACGGGTGGAACAGCGGGGCGTACACCAGGGGTTAGGCCCGCTCGAAAGTGATTGTTCCCCACTATTTGGGTGGAACCCGGACGTTAAAAAAAGAAAAAAAGCAGTTGAACACAGCATGTGGTGTGAGCGTATTTGGAAAGGTGTGTGTTTTCCGTAGAAATGCTGCTGTAATGGCATGCCTCTTTATGAAAGAGGTTGCCTGAACCCGGCGATCCGCTGGGCGTATGGCTACCGTTACCTACTCCTAAATCCGATGGAATCACTTGGTTAATTTGCGGGGCACTTGGTATGCAAATTTGGGGTTTGGTGGAACAAAATGGGTTGCCGCCGGAATTTCATTCCGGAATTCGGGGGTGTTATTCCGCTATATCCCATTTGGTTCTTTTGTCTTTGACCGGTGGAATCGGTGTTGCATGTTTGCAGGGTGATCACAGTAGCTAACGCCTCGAAATCAAGCTTGTAAGGGGCAATCTATTGAACTTAAAAATCAAGAAAAATGGAAATTTCAGATTTGTTAGAAATGGTTAATCATACCGATGCATTACAGGTGGTGGCCGATAAGTTGTCAGCCGCATTGCCGATCAGTGAGTTTATGGCACGGAGTAATCCGTTTATACCGGATTACACCAGTTGCGAAACGCCGATAATCAGGATATTCACGTAGCAGGTAGGGGCATGCATCATATGGGCATGCCCCTTTTCAACGACAAGCCATGAAAAAAAGATACCAAGCACATCGCGAATCGATCCGTAAGGAGGTCGATCAGCTGGATATCACAGCCGCAGCGCAACTGCATAACCAATTTACCTTTTTCAGTGCAAATATGGAGCATTTTATGCCTGTATTGCCGCCCAGTGAACACGAAGCGCGCTTCCGCGAAACGATCTTCCATAAGCGGTTGAGCCGCCTCGACCTTTCGTATGCCGCGGCAGGTTATATGCCCCGCATCGCGGGCTGGGATGCCGCATGGGCGGATAGCTTGAAACAACAGCCGGCAATCGTGGCATGCGCCCATATGGGCGCGCACATGCTCATCGGCATGCTGCTGGCCAAAGCGGGGGTACCGCTGGCGGTGTTGGTGGTGGGGCGGCTTCTACCTTCGCTGACTGAAATCTGGAAGGCCGCTGCCCATGCGGACCCGACCTTGAAACTGCCCGAAATTATTGATGCAGGTGCTAGAACGTCTTTGCGCCGGTTGATGAACCTGGCAAAGGCTGGCGTAAGTTTGCTCATCTATTGGGATGGTGAGGAGCATGGCGGCAATACCAATTCGCACGTTTGTGTGCCGCTGTTGGGGCAACATATCGTCCTCCAACGGGGTATGCCGTTTTTGGCCAGAACAACGGGGTTGCCCATCTATCCGCTGACGGCGTTTCGCCAGCGGGATGGGTCTGTAGGGGTGAGCCGTGGCGGCTGCATTCGGGTGGAAGATTACCGCGGCCCGGATTTCTTCCACTATACCATGCAGGCTGTTGTGGATAGCTTTTCGTCATTACTGATCCACTTTCCGGCCCAGTGGAATAATTGGACACACCTGCACCGGATGATCCGCCCTGATAGGCTGTTTGCAGATGCGGGGCGGGAGCTGAGCAGCCGCTACGGGGTGCTCAAGGGAACGGATGCCTATTACCTGCTTAAACGGGATGATTTCCACGCCATGGAAATCAGCGAGGGATTGTTGGCGAAGCTTGGCAATGCAACTAATGTGTGACGGAATATTGATTGTCAGGCTGACTTTTTTAACTTTAACGATTTCAGCAAACTAAACTTCACGCCAATGATGCTTCGCCAACGCCTAAAACTCGTAAACGATTGGATATCGGAATATCACTTTGAGTATTACCAAGCCGTCTATTGGATCTGCTATATCGGACTGACGTTTGCCAACAATAGCTTGATGGCAGAGCCGTTTAGCTGGTGGGGAGTGCTGGTTACGATTGCCTTCGTCATGGCGATCGTGTATTCCATCGTCTATGTGTTTATGCGGGGCTTCGACCCGGCGATAAAGACCGCCGCGGTATTGATCGGGATGTTTATTGCGTATGCGCTGTTGTTTTACCTCGTTGCTTTTGTTTGGCACAAACCGATCGGAGAACGGATCGTCAAGCCGGGGGCAGCGCTGACCTTCGCGGGCTACCTGTTTGCAATCTTCATCCACTGGTATCATTCCATGTTGGATGCCGGATTACTGGCGGCGATATACCGCGTGCGGAAAGTGGAAAGGCAGAAGCGTGAGCTTTTGGAAAAAAGCCACCAAACGGAAGTACAATTTCTAACCGCACAGATTGATCCGCACGAGTATGTTAACCTGCTGAACATCCCGTATCAAATGGCGCTTTCGGCGGGCAATACGGAATTGGCCGGGGTGTTATTGAAGTTGAATGAGCGATTCCTGTATGTGCCGGAAAAAGTGAACGATGTGAGCACTGAGGTGCCGCTGCACAAGGAAATGGACCAATGTAACCGGATTCTATGGCTGAACGGCAAGCGTTACCCGGGTTGCTTCGTGACCATCGATGTGCCTGAAGCCCTCCATCATTGGGTTGTGCCGATATTTTCGGTATCGGCACTCTTACAGAATGCATTTAAGTATGGCGTGTCGTCGGACGAACATACACCGATCAGCCTGCGGGCGTGGGAAGCGGATGATCAGTTAACCATCCGCTTGCGTAATAAAATTAAACCCAATAAAGCTGACGTCACATCATCAGGCATAGGAAACGAGAACATCCGCCAGCGATTGGCCTTACTGTATGGGGGGCTCGCGAGCTTGGATACTTGCGCATCGCCGGATGGCTGGTACGAAGCGACACTAACTTTAACCAAATCATAACACATGGACAAACGGAAAGTACTGATTGTTGACGATGAATTGCCGGCGCTGAATGTGCTGCAACTGATGCTGGCGAAACGGCCTGAACTGGAAATCGTGCTGGCCACGACCGAATACCAGGTGGCGTATGACTACCTGGATGAATACGAAGTGGATTTGCTGGTTGTAGACCTTGATCTGCGGGTCGATACCGGATACAACCTCATGGCAGCAGTAGAGCCACCCACGCAGATCATTGTGTGTACAGCTTCGGAACGCGAGGGTTCGGATGCGATCTACAACGGAGCCATTGATTTCGTGGTGAAATTGGTGCAGGAAGAACGGCTGGATTTTGCGGTAGACCGGGCGCTGCGGCAGCAGGAACTGCTGGAGAACGAACAGTCTAACCGGGTATACCCTTCAACCGTTGCCGTGCAGTTGGAAACGTCGGATGCGTTTGTGAATGTGCGCGTCAGTGAATTGGTATATGCCTGCGCTGAGGGCAAGATGACCTGGCTGTATTTCGGAAACGGAAAGGTGCTGGTGGCCAAGAAGCTGCTACGCAACCTGCAGGACCTGCTGGATCCGACCGAGTTTATCCGCATTCAAAAAAAGTATATCGTAAGAAGAGACGCCATTGGCCAATACCTGCCGGGAATGCGAACGCGCCTTAAAACAAAGCATTGGTGGGTGGAATTACTCCCAGAGGCGATCGCCGGCTTAGCGGAGGAGGAGGAAAAACGCAGGCTGCCGGTAGGCGAGCGGTACCGGCACCGGGTGGAAAAAGCATTGGGAATCCGTTAGTCGTTGTGATGGTTAGCAAACACCTCAACCGGATTAACCGTGACGTGGACCGGATATGGAAATCGAACGGTGGGGCCGAGTGCTGGGATGGTCCCACCCTGGAACGGTTGAACGCCGACCTTCACCGCGTCATCGCGGAGGCTACCGGTCAGTTGGAAGAATGGAACGTGGAGCTGGGTGCCCGCGAGGAACTGCAGCAGCGTATTCTGTCGGCGCTACCCGAGTCAGACCGGATAAAGGAACTGTGGTGGAATGAGCAACGGACGTTTTATACGGATCTGCTGGAGCGGATGGAGACCTACGTTAACTACGACGAAACGGCGGTGGTAACGTTTTCCATCAATGCGTTGGAAGTGCTCTTCCTGATACGCCTGCTGGTCGAAGAGGGGGTGCTCCGCACCGAAACCCTCCGACCGGTTTTTCGTTACCTGAGCCGTTATGGACATACCGAGCGGTATAGCAAACTGTCTTTCGATAGCCTGAAAAAGCGGTACAGCTTGCACCATGAACAATCTCGCAAAAAAGTAAAACAGCTCCTGATGAACCTCGTCAGGCGTATTGACCAGGGGCCTTCCCGCGGCGGATAGCTTATCCCGCGGCTCCGGCCTTTATTCCAATGAATTCCTAGTACCTATGAAAAAAAAGTTAACCCGCATCTGCAGGGCTGTCGAAGACATGCACCAACTCATGGAAACGCTCGTGGCACTGCAAAAGGAAAATCATCAATGCTGCCGGGCGGTTACCCTGCCCGAGGTGGCCATGCCGGTATCGCAACCGGCTGAACCCACCGAACGCCAGCCGGAAATCCTATCCAACCGCAACGAAGCCGCGGCATTTCTGCTGGTGGATCCCCGCACGGTAACGCGCTACCGGATCAATGGCAAACTTCGCTTCGTGCTCAACGAAGACAACCGGATCCGCTACCGCGAAGAAGACCTCAGCGACTGCTATTTCTGGAAATGGGGTAAACGACCCTAAGGCTGTGCACCCGCTGCCGAACCGCTGCCGGACTGCTGTGCGTGGCCCGGCGGCCTGCCTGCTGTGGCCTGGCTGTGTCGCGGCTGTTTAAAGCACCGTTACAGCAAAGCCACAGCAGGGTGATAGCCAGCTGACCCGTCTGTGATGCGGTGCCTTTTGGCGGCGTGTGCCCGGCGTGTGCCCGCGCCAGTAACAGTCGCCGATTGGTGGTTTTTGAGCGTCTAGAGGTGGCCAAACGTGTAGGTATTTTGGCCAAACGTGTCGAAAAATTTGTGGCCAAACGTGTAGTTAAATGGGCCAGACGTGTCATGAATAAATGTGGCCAAACGTGTAGGTATTTTGGCCAAACGTGTCGAAAAATTTGTGGCCAAACGTGTAGTTAAATGGGCCAAACGTGTCATGAATAAATGTGGCCAAACGTGTCTTAAAATGTGCCAAACGTGTCACTAAAATCTAGCGATCGGTGACAACCTCCCCGAGAATAGGTGACAACGGGGTGACAGGGCTATGATGCTGTGATACAAGGGGCTATGTTTGCCTTCGTCAGTCATCGTACCGGTACATCGAAATACTGGCAGGAGTATAAATTGAAATAATAAATTTTAAAATAGTAGAAACAATGGCAAAATTCATAAACGGTGCCAACGGCACCTTTTCCGGAAAAGTGGGGAGCGTCATCGGCGCAAGCTGGCGGGGCATTCATTACCTGCGCGGGCTGGCTAAAAAGAGTAAGGTGCCAGCCACCGAAGCGCAGGTGGCCCAGCGACTGCGCTTTGCGCTGGTCACCAAATTCCTCTCGCCCCTGCAAGGTATCATCGCAGTGGGCTTCCGCAACGTGCGGCGACTCACGGCAGTGCAGTTCAGCATGGCGGTGAAGCGCAACATCGAGCAGGCAGTCACCGGCGCAGCGCCGGATTTTGAGCTGGACTATCCGGCCATCTCGCTCAGCGAGGGCAGCCTGTTCATCCCGCTCACCAATTCGCTGGAGGTGGCGGCCGGTTCGATCACGCTGACGTGGGATCCGGCACCCAACCAGTTTGGCGGGGCTAGCACCGATGTGGCTTACATCGTGGTGCACAACGTGGAGCGGCAGCTGTTTATCACCACGGAGACACCCGCCACGCGGGATGATGCTACGGCGGTGGTGGATGTGCCGGCTCCCTTTGTGGGGCAGACCGGCCACGCGTGGATGTTCTTCGCAAGCCACGACGGCAGGAAGGTTTCAAACACGGTCTACCTGGGGGAAATCACCTTCCAATAGGCGGACCGATGGTATCACCGGTAGGGGGGCTATGCCCCCTTGCCTTACTTAACCAACCAGATTATGGCTATTCTCAAAGGGGGATTCCTGCACGGCAAGGTGGGCAACCTCATCTACTATACGCGAAACGGGGTTTCTTATGTGCGGTCGGTACCCAAGCCGCGCACCACACCGCCAACGCCTGCACAGCTGGCCCAGCAGCTACGGATGAAACGGGCAATGGAGTTTCTCGCGCCATTGGCACCGGTGCTGGAAAATTCGTTCAAACCGGCCAACAGGCACGTGCGCTCGGGCCTCAATTGGGCGACCAAGCAGGTGCTGCTGGATGCGATAGCGGGTGAATACCCCGATTTGTACGTCGATCCCGGGCAGGTAAAGGTAAGCTGGGGCGGGTTGCCGCGATTGCGCAACCCGGAGCTATCGCTGGACGCAAGTGGGTTGTTTACACTCCACTGGATACCCGGCAGCAGTCCCTTCATCGATAACAACGAACCGGTATTCCTGCTGATCTATAACGAGACGCAACGGCGGGTGGTGGTAAGTGAAGGCTTGGCCTGCCGGGGCGACGGACAGCTAACGCTGCAGGTGGCGCCGGAGATACTGCGGGGTAAGGTACATGGCTATGGCTTCCTGGTCGATCGCTCTCGCCGGTCGGCCTCGGAAAGCGTGTTTCTGGGAACACTGGTAAATGGAGAATTATGAATGCGATAAAAATCATCCGCGTGGCTGAGGGGAAGAACAGTACCCTTAGCCACTTATACATCGGCGGCCTTTTCTGTTGCTACCTGCTGGAGGACAGCATCCGCGAGGAGAAAATACAGGGGCTCACCTGCATCCCCGAAGGGGAGTACGGCTTGTCGCTCAACCCTTGGGCGGGCATGAATGCCCGATACGGACCGAAATACCCCAAGCTGCACGAAGGCATGGTGGAGATTACGGAGATACCTAACTACCAGTTGGTCTTCATCCACATCGGCAACTACCATACGCAGACGGCGGGTTGCCCGCTCACGGGGTCGTACTGGCAGCGGCTGGATGGCGATTATCAGGTGCTTCATTCGGCTGCGGCGTACAAGTACATGTATCCGCTGCTGGTGGAGGAGATTAGGCGGGGTAATGCTCGGGTAGTAGTGGAGAATCGGTTTTAGCCTGCTGCTCACCAGCTGGATCTCCGGCGCTATGCTTGGATCTCCTAGGCTGGCTCTGCAACAGGCGTAAAACCGAATGAGTGGGTAGGGTTTTTTCCAACTCCCCAAGCTGTTTAGCAAGCCCATAAGGAACCTAGTGGCGTGAGCGGAGCGAGCGTTACAGTTCCGTTGGGCTTGCTAACAGCGTCTCCACGTTACAGTTTCGTTGGGCTGCTAACAGCACCCTCGCGCATGCAAAGTGCCCTATCACCCGTAAAACAAAAAACAAAAAAGATGAAAGAAAACAAAGAAGCCGTCGGACTTCCCGAAGCGGAGAAGCCGACACGATACGACAGAATCAAGGAAACGCTGGCCATGGCCAGTCAATTGATTATTACCGCACCGCTGAAGCTGCCACCCAAGGTGGTGATCGTAGCGAGGTACGTGGCGCTGGCACTCGGTGTGCTCGAAGCCGTGGAAAGCGCAGCCAAGGATAGGAGGGAAGGTGATGAAGAATAACCAGCAACTCGGCATCGGCACCGGCAGTGGAACGTTGCTGAGCGCAATGGGTTTCATTGGCGAGCACGATGTGCTGAAGACTGTCACACTGGCTGCCATCGGCGCGGTGGTCAGCTTCGTAGTGAGCTGGATGCTGCAACGATGGCGCAAGCGCAAGTAATTTTTCAAAAGCGGGTGTGCAAGCACCCGCTTTACAATAACTTAGGAAGCTGCTTATTTAGCGATGTGATCGATAATGCGCTTTACTTGCCGTTCAAAGTCGGGTAATACATCTTCAACGACGCCCCATACCGCTCGCACATCTACGCCCATATAATCGTGTATCAGTTTATCACGCATCCCAGCTATGTTTTTCCAAGGTATCTCCGGATACCGTTTCCGAATGGTGGGATTTACCTTTTTTACCGCTTCACCAATTACTTCGAAATTTCGGATAACGGCATCTTGGATCAGGAAATCTTTTAAAAAAGCCTGCTCGTCGATCTGCTCGGTGTACGCACGGATTCGTGAGATGCATGTTAAGATATGATGGAGATAAACGGAGGGCGATTTTTCCATTAAGTGATACGAATCAGGTCGCGCTCAATAATAGGCCGCAAATGTTGATGTAGGGAATTGGCTGTCACCAAGTCCACCTTGATACCTAATTTTTTAGACAATTCGTTTTCAAGGCCAATAATATCTAACAAATTGACCCGATGACTGAAATCAATCAGGATATCAAGATCACTTCGCACCCGCTGTTGACCTCGGGCATACGAACCGAACACGCCAACCAGTGAAGGATTGAATCTTGCGGTGGTTTCTTTAATAATCTGCTGTTGCCTCAAATCAATCATTAGCTCAAAAATACAAAATTCAGTCCAATCATTCAAAATAATTTGCCGAAGCCGGTAGTCGCTGCTAGTTGGCAAATACGCCGTATGGCTGTTTTAACAGTTCATACGGCGTATCTCCGGCATTGCCGGGCGCATGCCTGGCGGTAGGTACTTACAGATTTTCGTTGATCAAGCGCTCCAGCTCGTTGGCCTGGAAAACGCCGGACTGCCGCCACCGGATTTCTCCCTTTTTGAAGATGATCATCGTGGGAACACCCCGTATGCCGAATTTCGAAGCAGCCGCCGGGTTTTTGTCTACATCGACCTTAATGATCGTTGCTTTATCCCCCATACGTGTTTTCAATTCTTCCAGAATGGGGGCCTGCATCTTACAGGGGCCGCACCACTCGGCAAAAAAATCGACCAGTACCGGCTTGTCTTGATTGATGGTTTCTTGAAATGTCATCGCGCTATTAATGATAAATTTTATTTCTTTTGAAATCGCATGATCGCAATATCATCCATGATCAGGTTTAACGTATTGTCATGAACATCGTATTTGGTCACCTTTTTGAGGATGTTGAAAAAGGTAGCTTCTCCATCGCCGGGACATGCCATGCGTGTAGCGGCCGGGTCATTGAATTTGATGTTATTGCCATCAATAGCAAACGTAATGTTAAAGTTGTTGCAGCTTCCGTTGCCCGTGGCTTTGGTTTCGGGCAGGTTGAACGTAATGCTTGGCTTTTGGTCCGGAAACAAGCCGTCAAATGCAATCCTCGAACCCGAAATATAATCCAGCTCCCAATTTCCGTTCAATAATGTCGTTTCATTTTCTTCGATTACCTGAAAACGAGCCAACGGTGCCATACGGGCTTTATTCAAGGAAAGTGTATCGCCATTAACCGTATAGTTATCGGCTTGTTCCAATACGTTCTTGAATTCCGTTTCAATTTCCATGTTATCGCAAAACATCATCGTTGACATCCCCAGCGTAAATTTTACCCGGTTCCTTTTGAGCGTAAAACTTCCCCCCAATCCGTTACAGCCTGCTGTTGCAGAATAACGGCCATCTTCATCAGACAACTGGATAAAAGGCATTTTTCCGTTAATCGTCGCCGCAACAGGTTGACCACCGAGCTCAACAAGTTGCCATTTTTTGCCGGTAATGCGGGTTGCTGTAGCCTTTGTTGACGGCTTGGTATCAGTAGGTGCCTTTCTAAGGCTATGGCAGGCACTAAATAGTATCGCTGCTCCGATAAAGATGGTAACCAAATGCTTTTTCATGCCCTTACAATTTAATGGTTAAAGATACATCATTTTAATGCAACAATTAAACACATTTTCGGCAGTTATATGGAGTTGTGTAAAAATTATCACATAATAACTATGAATTATGTGAAAAAAATCACATTTTTGGCACTTATGATGTGAAGGAATCGATAGTATAATGAACATACAACGGAATATCCAGCAAAAGTTGGCGTCATGGAAAAACGATCCAAATCGTAAGCCGCTCGTATTGCAAGGCGCCAGACAAGTAGGCAAAACGTGGCTGTTAAAGCAATTGGGTAAAACGGAATTTGACGACGTAGCTTATTTCAATTTTGAAGAACAGCCCGAACTCAAACAATTTTTCGAAAGCACAAAAGACGTGCAGCGAATTGTGCAAAACCTTTCACTGGTACACGGAAGAACCATCCTCCCGCAAAAAACGTTGTTGATTTTTGATGAAATACAGGAATGTAACGATGCATTAAATACGCTCAAGTACTTTTGCGAAAACGCTCCTGAATATGCCGTTGCAAGCGCTGGTTCGTTATTAGGTGTAGCGATGTCAAGGGGCCAGTCGTTTCCCGTAGGCAAGGTGACTTTCATGCAGGTCAATCCTATTAGCTTCGCCGAATTCCTCTCCATAGACAGTCCACAGCTATTCGATTACCTGAATGGTATAGATCAGTTGACGCCACTGCCCGATATATTCTTTAATCCGCTCGTAGATAAGCTTAAAACCTATTTTATTTCCGGCGGCATGCCCGAGGCGGTAGCTACCTTGGTAGCAACAGGAGATGTACAGGCCACACAACGGGTATTGCAGGATATATTGAATGCCTATGTGCTCGACTTTTCAAAACATGCAGCCAACAAGGATATACCGAAAATCCAATATATCTGGTCTTCCATCCCGTCGCAATTGGCACGTGACAATAAAAAGTTTCTGTATCAAACAGTACGTGAAGGAGCGAGGGCCAGGGACTATGAGGATGCGTTGCTTTGGCTTACGCATGCCGGGCTTATCCACCGCGTATTTCGGAACAACAAACCTGGTCTGCCTTTATCGGCTTATGATGACTTAGCTGCATTTAAAGCCTACTTGTTGGATGTCGGGCTGCTGCGCCGTCTCTCCTTGTTGGACCCCATAGCCGTAAAGGAAGGTAACCGCCTATTTACCGAATTTAAGGGAGCGCTTACTGAAAATTTTGTGTTGCAGCATCTGGTAACCTGTTTTGAAGGCATGCCTCGGTACTGGACGTCGGGGAATCAAGCTGAGGTCGATTTTTTGCTGCAAGTGAAAAATGACATCATTCCCATTGAAGTCAAGGCAGATGAAAATGTGAGAAGCCGAAGTCTCACCATATACAATGAGCAGTATCAACCCCCTGTACGGGTTCGGTATTCCCTGAAAAATCTGAAAATGGATAACGGGATGTTGAACATTCCATTGTTCATGGTTGATTATACGGAAAAATTACTCCGGATGCTGGATTAAGGCCGAATGCCAATGAACCTGTCCGTTACTGAACAACGGGTGTTCGATTTCGAACACCGCTGGATAGACCTGATGTTCTTTCTCTGTTAATTATCAATAACTTATGATTTTGGCGTAATAACTGTCTACAGGTAAATCCGATGGCTGTTGTCTCATGTCTAACGTCTAAAGAATGATCAGGAACTACTTCAAAACCGCTTGGCGGAATCTATTTCGGAGCAGGCTCGTTGCACTGATTAATATCGGCGGGTTGGGCATCGGCTTGGCGGTGGCTTTTATTATCATGGCATGGGTGGTGGATGAAATGAGCTATAATAAGTTCCATAAAAATTTGCCGGATATCCATGCCGTTATGGAAAATATCTGGCAGGGCGGTGAAGTGTTTACAACAGCGTCTGTTTCCGGACCATTGGCGGCATCGCTGCGGGATGAAATCCCGGAAGTAACCTATGCCGCAAGGGTAAGCCATTCCAGCCAGCAGCTGGTTTCCTATCAGGATAAGGCGATATCCGAGGAAGGTATCTATGCGGAACCTGACTATTTCCGCATCATGACATTCCCTGCGATTGCGGGAGATCCGCTTACTACATTAGCGGAATCCAATGCCATGGTCATTACGGAATCGACAGCAATAAAATTGTTCGGCACTGAAAATCCGATAGGAAAGATCATTACACTTAACGGCGAGCAAAGTGTTGCAGTCGGTGCGGTTATAGCGGATGTTCCTCCAAACAGCTCGTATAGCTTCAATGTTGTGCTCCCGTTTAGCCTGTTTGAAAAGGACAATAGTCCGGCTATCTCCAGCTGGAACAGCAATTTCATGCTGACCTGGGTACAACTCAAACCCGGTACAGACAGGGAGCAATTGAATGCCAAGCTCACGGCGCTGATCCGGGATAAAACCGATAGCAAAACAACGGAGTTGTTTGCGTATCCGCTTGCTGACCTCGCGATGCATGGCAAGTTCAAAAATGGGAAGCCCGCTGGGGGACGAATGGAAATGCTGGTGATGATGGGGGCGCTTGGATTGTTTGTATTGGTCATTGCCTGCGCTAACTTCATGAATTTAAGTACAGCCCGCTCCGAGCGCAGGGCGAAAGAAGTGGGTGTGCGAAAAGCGGTCGGTGCACGGCGAAAGGACCTTGTCATCCAGTTTTTGAGTGAAGCATTCCTGACTACTTTCCTGGCGTTGATAGCGGCTGTTGTCGCGTCCAAATTGCTGCTGCCTGCCTGGAATAACCTCACCGGGAAGCATGCGTCGCTGGATTTCAGCAATTGGAAAATACCGGCTGTTTTGCTGGCGACTGCCTTGATAACCGGTCTCATTTCCGGGCTGTATCCGGCATTTTTCCTGAGCCGGTTTCGGCCCGTTAAAGTGTTGAAAGGTTTTGTTACGGCTACCCGCGGCGGGTCATGGTTGCGGAAAGGCCTGGTCACTTTTCAATTTGTCATTTCTTCTTTTCTCATTGTGTTTACGATGGTTATTTACCGGCAGGTCCAATACGGGCAACAGCTTCCGGTAGGCTATGACCTGCAGTATCTGATTGACATACCTGCCAAAGGAGACATGGCGGATAAGTTTGATCTGTTCCGGAGTATTTTGGTACAGCAGCCCGGTATTCAGGCGGTATCCGCTTCGTCAAACAACATGGTCGGGATAAACGGTTCCAGCAATGGATTCCAATGGCCGGGAAAAACCACGGATCAGGATTTTCCCATATTTATGACGCACGTTCACTACGATTGGGCGAAAACAACGGGTGTGAGCATCGTGGATGGCCGCGACTTCAGCCGTGAACATGGAAGTGACACGCTCACCTGTATCCTTAACCAGGCTGCCGTGAAGCGGATGAACCTGAAGGAACCGGTGATCGGTACCCTGGTGGATAACCACAAGGTCATCGGCGTAGCCGCGGATTTCGTTTACAACGATGTGTTCGGGTCGCCCGCACCCCTGATTGTTTTTCTCGGTACGGGAAAAATGAACCATTTTTTTGTCAGGCTGGATAAAAATGCCGACATGCAGCAGGGCCTTTCAACCATCGAGGATGTCTTTAAGCAGGTAGGGCCGGGCTATCCTTTCGAATACAGACTGACCGAAGAAGTGTATGGCAATAAATTTACCGGTATCCGGTCGGGGGGCCAATTCTCAAGCATGGTCGGTGTATTGGCGATCCTGATATCGTGTATGGGATTGTTTGCACTTTCCATGTTTATAGCCGAAAGACGCACCAAAGAAATCGGTATCCGCAAGGTATTGGGTGCTTCTGCATGGCGGATCGGGCTGTCACTTTCAACGGATTTTCTCAAACCTGTCGCATTGGCATTTCTTATTACCGTACCGCTTGCGCTGTTTGTGATGCAAAAGGTGCTTTCATCAATGGAGCATCGCATCTCGCTATCGTGGTGGATGTTCGGATTGGCTGGTCTGATGGTGATCCTGCTGGCATTGGCTATCGTGAGTTTCCAGGCCGTCAAAGCGGCGGTGGCTAATCCGGTGGATTCGCTTCGCGACGAATGATGTTTTAGCTTCATGCAGACCCGATTCGACTTTCTAATCGATAAATTGTAATACCCCGCAATAGCTGGCGTGAAGGAAAGGCGGCTTCCCCGTTTGATGGCACAAAAGGCCTTAGCTAAAAACCAAATGGAGGGCAAATTGTTATATTTGGCGGTATGATAATGGAATCCCTGAAAGCAAAGACGCTTTCAAGTCATCGTGAAACAGAAAAATACATTGCCCAAAAAATCAAACGTATCCGAAGCGTAGCTGATTACATAGCGCTGCTTCAGATTTTCTACACGTATTTTGGTAACCTGGAACGTAAAATTGCGCCATTTCTCGGTACGGATTTAATACCAGACATTAGCCAACGCCGCCACGTAAAACGGCTTGCGGAGGATATCGCAAGTTTGGGGGGCACGCCAACGGCCGGGGATAAAGGCATTGCCCTACCCCATATTCGGGGCTGGCAGGAAGCGATAGGCGCGCTGTACGTAGTGGAAGGCTCCACACTTGGCGGTAAATTCATCATCCAGCTAGTCGCCAAGCAGGCCGAAATAACGGAGGGGTTTTCGTTCTTTTCTGCATATGGCGAGCATACGGCTCAGCGTTGGGAGGAGTTTAAGGAGATCGTTAATGCGAAAGTGACAACGCAGGAAGATATGGACCGAACCGTTGCAGCTGCCGATGAAACATTTACTTATTTTACGGCGTTTATCAGACAACATGGATAAAAAGAAAACCTACGATTCCGATTTTTGCGGTAGTGTGCCCTTAAATCACATCAATGTAATCCAGTCTTATGGTTACTTGCTGGTGCTTGATAAGCAGGCCCTCACCATCGTGCAGATCAGCGAAAATATGGCAGAGCTGCTGGGAAAAGCGGTGAGCGAGGTGATCAACCAGCCCATCTCAACGTACGTACCGGAAGAAGATATCGAAAAGCTTATCGCCCGGTTTGATGTACAGCATACCAGCAAACTCCCGCAAAAACTCACCATTGGGGGGTACAGCATGCGGGCAGTTACGCACGTCAAATCCGCTTATTATTTGATGGAACTCGAAAAAATCCGGAGTGACGACGAGCGGCCGTTCAGTGATGTGTTTGAAGAAACCAAGTACATGATCGCTGCGATTGAGTCGGCAACGACAATCGAAGAGGTAGCACAGCGCGCCGTTAGCGAAGTAAAAAAGCTAACCGGTTTTGACGGCGTGATGATGTATCAGTTTGACACCGACTGGAACGGAACGGTCATCGCCGAAGAAAAGGAGCCCGGCATGGAAAACTACCTCGGCCATACGTTTCCGGCATCAGACATTCCGCAACAAGCCAGAAAATTATACCTCAACAATCCCTATCGGTTGATTCCGGACCGGGATTACAAGCCCGTAAGGCTTTATCCGATAATCAATCCGGCTACAAAAGCCTTCATCGATCTCTCGGATTGCAACCTGCGCGGTGTGGCAGCGGTGCACTTGGAGTATTTAAAGAACATGAATGTACAAGCCTCGATGTCTATCCGGGTGCTGAAAGAACAACAGCTATGGGGGCTAATAGCCTGCCATCACCGTACACCCCATTTCCTCAGCTTTGAACTTTGCTCCGTACTGGAAATGCTGTCTTCGGTGGTATCCAACAAAGTTGCTGCCTTATGCTATGGAAAGACTTACGAAGTAAAAGTAGCGCTCAACGACAAATTTGCGATGATTGCCGAACGGCTTTACCGGCAGAAAGACCTCGTGGAGATACTCTTTGATCCGGCAGCTGTCAACGTGCTCGACTTGTTTGGCGCGCAGGGAGCGGTCATCGTGCTAAACGGCGAACAGCGCACGTTGGGCCATGTGCCCGACCGCGACTTTATCGAAGACCTCATGCTATGGTTACAAAACCGGGCATCAAATCAGGTCTACCATACGAGTAACCTAGCCGGGCAGTTTGACGAAGCGGTTGCGTATGCAGACACCGCCAGCGGCATACTGGCCATTCCGATCAATCCCGAAAATGGGGAGTACCTGGTGTGCTTCCGCCCCGAAATGATAGCGACCATCAAATGGGGGGGTAACCCCAATGAAGCCATTCAGTTTGAGGCCGACGGAAAAACCTATCATCCCCGGCATTCATTTGGTATTTGGCTGCAGACCGTACGGCAAACGGCCACCCCCTGGCAGGAGGAGCAAGTGGAACTGGCAGCGAATATGCGAAACCTGATTAACGAATTCCGTGTAAAAAATTCGCATTTTCCCCTATCTTAAACCAGTGTAACCCTAGCATAGCGTGCAAAACAAGCAGAATAGTGAACCCCTACCAGCTCGGTTTATCATCGCCATAGGTGCCTCGGCCGGCGGTTTAGAAGCGATCCATGAGTTTTTTGACCACATGCCTGCGCAGACCGGTTTTACCTTTGTGGTCATCCAGCACCTATCCCCCGATCACAAGAGCCTCTTGGTTGAATTGGTGGGAAAGCATACCAACATGCAGGTACTGGAGGCCACCCATGACCTGGACTTATTCCGCGATCACGTCTACATCATTCCGAATAAAAAGCTGATGACCATCAAGGGCAACAAGCTCAAACTGGTCGACAAAGTGAAGGACAAGCTGCCAAACACGGCAATCGATACCTTTCTGTTTACCCTGGCGCGCGAAAAGCGCGAAAAAGCCATCGGTATCATTCTTTCGGGCACAGGCACCGATGGCACGAAGGGCGTGGAAGCCATTAAGGAAAACGGGGGGATGGTTATCGTGCAGGACCCCGACACGGCCAAGTTTGACGGTATGCCCAAAAGTGCCGTGACATCTGGCAATGCCGATTTCATCCTGCCACCGGCAGCGATGTGCAGCGAGGTGATCAATTATGTGGCCCAAATCCAACTGCCACGGCTCCAACCCGAAGGGCAACAGGGCGATACACTCAATGCCTTGTTCAACCTGGTATTGAAACGCGGCGGTTTGGACTTCAACTTATACAAAACGCCCACGTTGCTCCGCCGGATTTATCGCCGGATGGCTGCGGAATCGATCACCACGCTGGAGGATTACGTAGCCTACCTGGAAACTCATCCCAGTGAAATCGATTTGCTGGCGAAGGATTTTCTGATCGGCGTGACCAAATTTTTCCGCGATTGGGCGGCTTTTGAAAAGCTGGCGACCGACGCCATTCCGCGGATATTGGAGCAAAAGCAAGATGGTGAACAGCTGAAGGTATGGATATGCGCATGCAGTACCGGAGAGGAGGCGTACTCCATCGCGATCTTGATCGACGATCTATTGGAACGGACGGGGCGAAAGCTCCAAGTAAAGATTTTTGCTTCGGATGTGGACGAAGGGGGCATCGAAATCGCTGGACGGAATACGTACCCGCACTCCATTGCCAAAGAAGTACCTGCAGCGCTGCTTAAAAAGTATTTCTTTAAGGGACGCGATCATTACTCGGTCATCACACGCATACGCAAGCAGATTGTTTTTGCCCGCCACGACGTCATCAAGTCGCCGCCGTTTATAAAAAACGACTTGATTGTATGCCGCAATATGCTGATCTACATGAATAACCTGTTGCAGCAAAAGGTGCTGGCCACGTTCCACTATTCGTTGAATATAGACGGGTTTCTTTTCTTGGGGCCGAGCGAGAATGCCAATCCGATTAAGACGGGGGTAACCGAAATCAGTGCCAAATGGCGGATCTACCAAAAAACGGGCATCATCAACTATGGGGTGTTGCATACCTACACCACGGTAGCCGCGCCGACCAGAACGGCGGGTCGGCCGGTGGTGGCCAATAAGCCGGATCGGACGATCACGGATGACTTGCAGATGCTGCTGATAGCGGAGTTTGGTGCCGTTGCCCTGTTTATTGATCAGGATTTCGTCATCAAAGAAACCCTCGGAAATTTTAGCCGATACCTGCAGCTCCCGGAGAAGAAACCGGAACTGAATGTGCTCCACATGTTGAGCAGTGACGTTTCGATCTTATTGGGCACAGCCATCAGAAAGGCCTGGCGTACGGATAAGACCGTACACCTGCACAAAGTAAAACTACGGAAAGATCACAACGAATTGATGGTGCATTTGGTTGTGCGGCCGCCTGCGATGGGTTCGACACACGGCTACACGCTGGTGATGATCCACGAGTTGATGGAAGAGGAACAGCCAGCCAGGGAAAGCCTAACGCTCCAAAACCAGGCTTTTGATGAAAATCAGCAACTGTATGTGATGGAAATCGAAGCCGAGCTGACAGAAACCAAAGCAAACCTGCAGACGGTGATGGAAGAAATGGAGACCACCAACGAGGAGCTCCAGTCTAGCAATGAAGAGCTGCTTTCTGCCAATGAGGAACTGCAGTCCAGCAACGAAGAGCTGCAATCGCTCAACGAGGAACTCCACACACTGAATGCCGAGCACCAAGTGAAAATACGGGAACTGCAAGAGCTCAATGACGACCTCGATAATTATTTCAGCAGCACCGATATCGGCCAGATTTTCGTAGACGGCAACCTGCGGATACGCAAATTCAATCCCGCCGCCATCACCCTCGTGAATCTCATAGACTCCGACGTGGGTAGACCCATCAACCACATCTCGAGCAATATACAGGATAGCACATTAACTGAAAGCATCCACAGTGTGCTCGCCAACGGGCAGGTGATTGAGAAAGAGGTGCAATTAAAAAGCGGTACGCACATCCTGATGCGCATCATGCCTTACCAAAAAAAGAGCGGCATTCATGACGGTGTCGTGATCTCATTTATCGATATTTCGGTCATTACCGAGCTCAATAGTATAATCGCTGGTGTTTTCAATGCGACCGCATCAGCGATTTTGGCTTTCCGGTCGGTCGCTGGGACGCATTATAAGCCCGATTTTAGGTGTGTGGCGTTCAACAAAGCGGCGTTATCGCTGGTCAACCAACCTGCTGAGGCGCTAGAAAAACATCCAGCTATTGCAGATTTTCCGGATCTCGCTCCCCTCGCTACCGATGAGGTATACGCCAAAGTAATCCGGGATGGCCAGCCACTGCAGACCGAGCTTTTGATCGGTAACAAATGGTATCATGTAAATATGGTTAGCATGCAGGATGGATTTGTGGTCAGCTTTGGCGACGTCAGCGCACGCAAAGCTGCCGAGCAGAAGCTTCGGAAAAATTACAACGAATTGATCGATACCCGAGAACAATTGCGAACGCTAAACCGGGAGCTCGAGGACAAAGTGACAGAGCGTACCCATACGTTGGCGCAAAGTGAAGAGCGGTTTAACCTGGTTGCCAAAGCCACCAACGATACCATCTGGGATTGGGATCTGGTGAGCAATACGATATGGCGGAGCGACAATTTTACGGCGATGTTTGGCTATGACCGGACGGAAGCGAGCAAGGACATCTCGTATTGGTTTGCGCATATCCATCCAGACGACCGGCAGCGGGTAGAGGACAGTGTAAACGACGCCATCAATAACTACGCCGAGCAATGGTCGCAAGAATACCGTTTTCGGAAGGTAGACGGTACTTATGCCTTTATTCTGGACCGCGGCAACATTCTCAAAGACGAGTTTGGCACCCCATACCGTATGGTCGGTTCGATTGTCGATATCACCCAGCTGAATGAAACCGAGAAAAAGTTTACGAAGGTCTTTGAGTCAAACATGATCGGCATGTTCTTTTCAGATTCCGAATGCCGGATCACGGAAGCCAACCAGGCATTTATGGCCATGATCGGGTATTCGCAAAGCGATTTCGTACCTGGTCGGATCAAATGGAATGAGTTAGCTAGTGATGCGTATCGGAGCAGCTGTGACAAAGCCGTTGAGCAGCTCAATAGGGATGGAGTGATCCCGCCGTTCGAAAGTGAATTCAAGAAATCAAATGGCGAATTTATTTCGTTATTGATGGGGTCGGCGCGCTTGGATGACGAAGAAGAGGACAGCCACTATGTTTCTTACATCATCGATATTTCTAAGCAGAAAGCGGCCGAGAAGCGACGCGCCGAATTGCAGCGGCTTATTGAAAAACAAAAGGACGAGTTTCACCGTGTTTTCCTCAATGCACCTGCCATCATATCCATCCGCCGCGGACCCGAACTGGTCTTTGATTTTGTAAACCAAGCGTTCAAGGATTTTCACGGTGGCAGCAGCTACCTGGGTAAACCGACTGCTGAAGTATATCGGGATGGCGAGTTTGATGCGTTTACGAAAATAGCGCGCGAGGTGTTTAAAACAGGTGAGGAACGGTCGTTAAGCGCGCAGCATCTGAGGCATCGCAATCCCCAATCAGGTGAGGAGCGCGATTACTGGTTTGACATCGTATACACGCCTATTTACAGCGATGACGAAATGGTAGGGGTGGCCACATTCAGCTTTGACGTGACGGATTTGGTTAAAGCCCGCCAGACTAGCGAGGAGCTGCTGGTAAAAAAAGACGAATTTATGAGTATCGCCAGTCATGAGCTCAAAACACCCATCACCAGCCTGAAAGGGTCATTGCAGATCGTTTCACAACTGATGCCAAGAGACGATGGATCGAAAAAAATCCTCACCTTTATCGACCGCGCTAATAAGCAGACCGACAAGCTTATAGCGTTGGTGGAGGAGTTGCTTGATGTAACGCGGATCCAAGCCGGCAAGATGCTGCTTAACTACGCAGCCTTCAACCTGCATGAAATGCTGCAAGAAAGTGTGAATGAAGCCCAGTTACAAAGCAGTACGCATCAGATCAACTTTAATTGCAATCGGGAAATACCAGCTTATGGCGACCGCTCGCGGTTGGAGCAGGTGATCCATAACTTTTTGTCTAACGCGATCAAATATTCACCCGGTGCCAATGTGGTCAATGTAACGTGTGCGCTGACCGACCGCGAAGTGACTGTACTGGTTCAGGATTTTGGGATCGGTATAGCAGAAGATAAAAAGAAACTCCTTTTCAGTCGGTTCTACCGGGTGCACGATGCATCCTCGTATTTCACCGGCCTGGGGCTTGGATTATACATTTCGGCGGAGATTATCCGTCGACATGGGGGAGAGGTCGGCGTGGAAAGCCGCGAGGGCGAAGGATCAACGTTTTGGTTTTCACTCCCCGTGGATGATGGTACTAAACACATAAAATAAGGAGGGTATTTTGACGGCAGCGAAGTCACAAAAAAAGATTGCTATTTTCGATGATGATGATGATATTTTAGCGATTTGCGAATACGTACTCAGCGAAGACGGCTGGGAAGTCCGTACATTTCTGGAATGCGACAACGTGGTCGAGACCGTAGAAGCGTTCAGTCCAGACGTGATTATCATGGACAATTGGATTCCCAAAATCGGCGGTATCGAGGCCACCAGGCAGCTCAAAGCATCCGCATATAATCAAATTCCGGTTATTTATTTCTCAGCCAATCGCGATGTAAAGCAATTGGCCGAACAAGCCGGTGCGGAAACTTTCCTCGCCAAACCGTTTGATGTGGAACTATTGAAGCAACTCGTCAACGATACGGTAGCCAGATTTGGCTAGACTGGCGCGTCGCCGGTTGTTTTTTTTAGAAAAATTTCGAATTATCGAAAAAAAATTATCATTATTGCAACCAGAAAGTCACCTAAACCGAAGAATCCCTGGGAAGATTGTTGTGTGAGCTGATGAGGTGGAAACCGGTAAAGTGGTGGCTCAATTGGAACTACCAGTACGAACAACACGACATCTACTAACTATGGATTTTACCTTTACCTCTATTGCATGCAATTGCATATGGCGCCTTCATCATCATCGCCGTTTTCAGCCCGCCGTACTGACAGCTACCTGGAACGCGTTAAGGCCTAAGTCAAAAAGGACGTTAGCGGCATGAACCAGATCCACTTTATATCGGGCTTGCCGCGTTCGGGATCGACGTTATTGTCGGCGATACTGACCCAGAATCCCATGGTACATGCCGGGATGAGCAGTCCGGTGGCCTCGTTGGTAAACGGTTGTCTCGAACAAATCGGAGCCGGAAGCGAATTCTATTCGTTTTTTGATGAGAAGAAAAGGAAGGCGGTCTGCTCGGCGTTGTTCAACGCTTACTACCAGGATAACCCCAAAGAAATCATTTTCGATACCAACCGCCTGTGGACAGCGCGTATGCATCAACTGGTGGAGCTGTTTGATGATTTCAAGGTTGTCTGCCTGGTGCGCGACCCCGCCTGGATCATGGACAGCTTTGAGAAAATCTACCGCAAGAATCCCTTCGATTACAGCCGGATGTTTTCCGCGGGAAACCGGGCAACCGTGTACACCCGCTGCGAGAGCTTATTGAATGGGGTGGTGGGTATTGCGCTCACTGCACTTAAGGAAGCGTTCTATGGCGAATATGCCGACCGACTGCTGCTGGTGGACTACGAGCTGCTGGCCCGTTTTCCCGAGAAGACCATGAAACTGATTTATGAGTTTACGGGGTTGGACTCCTATCAGCACGACTTCGACAACGTAGACTACTCGCAGGATGAATTTGATTATACACTGGGTGTGAAAGGCCTGCATACGGTAGGCCGCAAAGTCGAATTCAAGCAGCGGCGGTCCATCCTGCCGCCGGATTTGTTCCAGAAATACAGCGAAATGGCGTTTTGGAAAGATACGGCAGGAAGCGACGCGCACGTTATTGCAGCGAAAGATAACAACCTCAAACAGACAACCGAATAAACGTAAACTTACAATGATGAGTTTCACCAATCGTACGATGAAAAGCAAAAAAATCAGTACAGCTTTGATGCAACTGGCCATGGTGGCGAGTCCGCTTTCGCTCAGTGCGGCCACCTCGGCCTATTACAGCAGCCGGCGGAGTGCATATGGCTCGGGCAGCAATAAAACCTATTGGGTCGATCCGGCATTGGACCGGATAGCCAAAGCTTGGGTTGATAATGGTAGTTCCCGTCCGAGCCGGATGCCGACATTGCCGCCGACTGAGAAGACCGAACTGGCCATCCAGAAGGCGTCGGTGAAAGAAGTATTGGTGGTTGACCAAAATATAACGGATTACCGGCAGTTCAGTCATTTGATAAAACCGGGGGTCGAACTGGTGGAGATTCCGCGGGATGCGGACGGGCTAGCGTTCTTGATGCATGCCCTGGCGCAATACGACGGCTTGAATGCCCTGCATGTGGTTTCGCATGCCCGTGCGGGGGAGTTGTTGCTGGGTAATGCACGCATAACGGCTGACATCCTGAAAACTCATTCCGAGTTTGCAGGGGCGGTTAATAAGGCCGTCAAAGCCGGCGGTGACTTGCTGTTATATGGCTGTGAGCTGGGCAAAGGTGCGGCGGGCGATGCATTCCTGGAAATCATTAAGGGAAGCACGCATGTGGATGTGGCCGCTTCGGACAACCTCACGGGGAACGCGGCTTTCGATGGCGATTGGGAGCTGGAAATCCAGAAAGGGGATATTGAGGCAAAGCCTTTGGCCAATTCGGTGGCGATGAAGGATTTTACGGAGGTGTTGCAGCTAAGCGGAACCAAAACGTTTGAAGAGTGGAATGGAGAATATAACGCAGACGATCCCACCAAAGACTGGGACGACGGTTTTACCACTTACATTTCAACGCCGGGGTCTTATCAAGAAGTATTGGGAGGGTTGGCGACGGATGGCATTTATGTGAGTATGTACAGTGATGATTCGAAATTTCTCATCCGATCAAACCCTGCTGGAGATGCTTTTGGGATGAGCAATTTGAATATTGCTACACCGGATAGGGGTGGGAATCCTACCACGGAGGTCACCATTTACGGGTATGAAGCCGGTAATGCTACACCCGTGGTCACAAAGAGTAATGTAAATGTGGCCAGTGACAGCGGGACTGAAATCGATCTGACCACAGGGATTAGCGGGACAGGTTCCTTTTCCAATATTATTCGGCTACGGATAAAGCAAAACAATGGTGATTCTTTCGATCTGATGTCGGTGACGTTTACACCGGTAAATAACGCCCCATCAGCCCCAGACCTGACAGCCAGCAGCGATAGAGGCTCCAGCAATACCGACAACCTCACGAACGATACCACGCCGACCTTCACCGGTACCGCCGAAGCAGGAGCGATCGTCCGGCTCTACGCAGACGGTGTGGAAGTCGGCTCTGTAACAGCCGACGGGTCCGGCAACTGGACCATCACCTCGACCCCACTCAACGAGGGCACGTACGACATTACCGCGCGTACCGACGACGGCGCCGGCAACCTGAGCGCGCCCTCGTCTTCGCTCTCCGTTACCATCGACGTGACCGGCCCGGCCGTATCCACACCGGACCTGGCCGACGCGTCCGACAGCGGCAGCTCGAATACCGACAACATCACCAACGTGCGCCGACCCGAGCTCACGGGCACGGCCCCGGCCGGAACCTTCATCCAGCTCTTCATCGACAATGCCGGCAACGGCGATGCCACCGACCCCTTGAACGAATTTATCGGCACCGGCACCGCCGGCGCGGGAGGAACCTGGTCGATTACCCCTACCTCGGATCTTTCCCCGGGAACCTGGTCCATCAAGGCACGCGGCCAGGACGATGCGGGGAATTTCGGCGCGGCTTCCTCCAGCGTGAACGTCACGATTGACATCACACCACCGGCGGCCGTCCCCGCTGTACCCGATCTGGCGACGGGCAGCGACACCGGTTCATCCAGCACCGACAACCTCACCAATGATACCACCCCGACGTTCAGCGGTACCTACACGGCCAATAATGTGGTCCGGTTGTACGCAAACGGTGTGCTGGTTGGGTCCGCGACCGCCGACGGCTCGGGGAACTGGACCATCACCTCGGACGCCCTTGGTGCAAGTACCTATTCCTTTACCGCACGTGGCGTCGACCTCGCAGGCAATGAAGGCACGGCCTCGTCTTCCCTCTCCGTTACCATCGACGTGACCGGCCCGGTTGTATCCACACCGGACCTGGCCGACGCGTCCGACAGCGGCAGCTCGAATACCGACAACATCACCAACGTGCGCCGACCCGAGTTCACGGGCACGGCGCCGGCCGGAACCCTCGTCCAGCTCTTCATCGACAATGCCGGCAACGGCGATGCCACCGACCCGTTGAACGAAATTATCGGCACCGGTACCGCCGGCGCGGGAGGAACCTGGTCGATTACCCCTACCTCGGACCTTTTCCCGGGAACCTGGTCCATCAAGGCACGCGGCCAGGACGATGCGGGGAATTTCGGCGCGGCTTCCTCCAGCGTGAACGTCACGATTGACATCACACCGCCGGCGGCCGTCCCCGCTGTACCCGATCTGGCGACGGGCAGCGACACCGGCTCTTCCGATTCCGACAACCTTACGAACGACACCACCCCGACGTTCAGCGGTACCTACACGGCCAATAATGTGGTCCGGCTGTACGCAAACGGTGTGCTGGTTGGGTCCGCGACTGCCGACGGCTCGGGGAACTGGACCATCACCTCGGACGCCCTTGGTGCAGGTACCTATTCCTTTACCGCACGCGGCGTCGACCTCGCAGGCAATGAAGGCACGGCCTCCAACGGCTTATCGGTGACGATAGACAACGCCGCTCCCACCGCGCCGTCCACGCCCGACATGGATGCGGACAGCGACACCGGCAGCTCCGACTCGGACAACAATACCGACGACACCACTCCGACCTTCAGCGGTACGGGCGCGGAAGCCAACGCCATTGTGTACCTGTACGTCGGCGGGGTGGAGGTCGGCGAGAGCACGGCGGATGGCTCCGGCAACTGGAGCGTCACCGTCAGCGCCGGCATGGCGCTGGACGCTGGCGACTATTTCGTCGTGGTTCGTACCATAGATGCGGCCGGCAATCTCAGCAACGCTTCGGGGGCGCTGCCAATACACATCAATACCGCCCCAACGGCCAACGGCAATCTCTCCCAAACAGTCAGCTACACGGAGGATCCGGGCGGCAGCGTGGCCTTGGGCGACATCGTCGTCTCCGACATCGATCCCGGCGATGCCATCACCGCCACGCTCACGCTATCCGATCCATCCGCTGGTACACTTTCCACCGGTACGTACGGTTCGGCGACATCAACCTATAATGCCGGCACCGGTGTATGGACGGTAAACGGTTCGGTAGCCGACGTGAATGCGGCACTGGCCACAGTGGCTTTTACACCATCGGCTGATCATGATCAGAATTTTACGATTACGACACGCATCCGCGATGCCGCGGGTACGGGACCTGCCGATGGTACGATCAGCGTTACGGTTACCCCGGTGAACGATGCACCCACGGCAACCAACCTAACGCAAACGAAGTCCGCGACAGAAGGCGGCAGCACCGTTGCTTTGGACGATATCGTGGTGACGGATGTGGATGCGGGCGAAACGATTACCGCCACGTTTTCGCTATCCGATCCATCCGCTGGTACACTTTCCACCGGTACGTTCGGCTCGGCGACATCAACCTATAATGCCGGCACCGGTGTATGGACGGTGACCGGTTCGGTCGCCGACGTGAATGCGGCACTGGCCGCAGTGGCTTTTACACCATCGGCTGACAATGATCAGAATTTTACGATTACGACACGTATCCGTGACGCGGCAAATACAGGGCCCGCCGATGGCACCATCAGCGTTACGGTTACCGCGGTGAACGATGCACCTGTGGTAACTGCACCGGCCACCATCGCAGTGAATGAGGACGTACCGGCGGCGCTCACGGGCATCAGCTTTGCCGATGTGGATGCGGGATCGGGGACGGTAACCGCGACCCTATCCGTTCCAAGCGGCTCGCTGTCGGCGACCGGCGGGGCCGGTGTGACCGTCGGCGGCACAGCCAGTGCGCTGACCTTGACGGGAACGATGGCCGATATCAACGCTTATATCGCGGCAGGCAACGTGACCTTCACCACTGCACCGGATGCGACCGGCAATGTAACGCTGACCGTGGAAATAGACGACAGCGGCAACACGGGGTCAGGCGGGTCCCAACAGGATTCCGGAACGGTTACGCTGCAGGTTACCGCGGTGAACGATGCCCCCACGGCAACCAACCTGACGCAATCGAAGACCGCTGCCGAAGGCGGCAGCGCCGTTGCGTTGGATGATATCGTGGTGACTGACCCCGATGCGGGGGAAGCGATCACCGCAACACTGACAATGAGCGATCCGGCGGCGGGCTCGCTGAGCACAGGCACCTTCGGCTCGGCGACATCAACCTATAATGCCGGCACCGGGGTATGGGCGGTAGCCGGTTCGGTGGCGGACGTAAATGCGGCACTGGCAGCGGTGGCTTTTACACCATCAGCCGACAACGAACAGGATTTTACGATTACGACGCGCATCCGCGATGCCGCGGATACGGGGCCTGCCGATGGCACAATCAGTGTCACGGTAGTCGATATGACGCCGCCTGTGGTGACGGCCATCGAGGTAAGCGGTACGCCTTCGGCGAATGCGGAGGCCATCCAGTTCACCGTTTACTTTGACGAGGTGCCGGCGAATATTTCGATCAGTGATTTTACGCTCACACCGTCGGGTACGGCGAACGCGGATATTGCCAGCAATTCCCCGGTGAATGCGAATACCGTGACGGTGACGATCGACCAGATCAGCGGTACGGGTACGCTGCGGCTGGACGTGGTTGCTAACCCGGGGATTACGGATACGGAGGGCAACGGTGACGGCACCAACGGTTACGTGGCGGCCTTTACCGGTGGCGAACTCCATACGGTAGACCGGGACGCGCCCGGCGTACCGGCCGGCCTGGCATTGGATGCCGGCTCCGATTCGGGTACCGCGGGCGACGGCATCACGAATGACAACACGCCGGCGCTGAACGGGACGGCCGATGCCAATGTGACCATCACGGTCACCTCCGATTTGGACGGCGTGCTGGGTACCACCACCTCCAACGGCAGCGGCGAGTGGAGCTATACGCCCACCACACCGCTTACCGATGGAGCGCATGGCCTTACGGCCACCGCCACGGATGGGGCGGGGAATACTTCCGGGGCGTCCACTGCCCTGGGAATCACCGTGGATACCACCCCACATCCCAAACCTTCATCCCCGGTATTGGCGACGGCCTCGGATACGGGCGAAAGTAACTCGGATGGCATCACCAACCTGGCTGACATCACCCTTCAGGGCACCGCCGGCTCGGTGGAGGCAGATGCGCGGGTACACGCCCGGTCCGATCTGGAGGGCGGCCTCACCAATGCCACGGCCAATGCCGACGGCAGCTGGAGCCTGGATGTATCGGGCTTGGCGGAAGGTACCCACCAGCTGCAGATTACCGCCACCGATGTAGCAGGTAATACAAGTGCTTACTCCGATGCGTTGACCGTGACAATTGACAGAACCGCCCCGCCCGTCAGCGGCGTGGCCTTCGACCAGGCAAGCGTGACGGCGGGCAACCGGACGGCCATTAGCCTGACCCTGGCCGGGGCGGAAGTGGGTACGAGCGCGTCACTCACGATTACCGGTAGTGATGGCGGTACGCCGGTCGCCGTTTCGGGATTGGCGGTCGGTTCGGCAGCGCAGCAGTTCACGGGGATTGATGTGAGTGGCTTGAACGACGGCACGCTCACCGTGAGCCTGACAGTGGTTGATGTTGCTGGCAATGAATCCGCATCGGTAATCAATACGGTCGGCAAAGATGCCGTTGTACCGTCGGTATCCGGTGTGTCAATTGCCGATGGCAACTACACAGCAAGCGACTTGATCGACATCAGTGTTGCATTCGACGACGATGTCACGGTGGGCGGCACGAATTCCACGCTGGCCATTGCGATTGGCGGGGTGACCGGGCAAGCCGTCTTTGTCAGTGAAAATGCCGGGGTGCTGCTTTACCAATATACGGTACAGGCGGGTGACAATACGGATGGATCGGGCGTGGTTGCGCTGGCCAATGGCATTTCCCTGAATGGGGATGTTATCCGCGATGCGGGTGACAATATTGTAAACTTATTCTATGCGCAAGTCGGCAACGCCGATGCGCAGGTGGATACGGAAGCTCCGGTACCGCCCGTGGTGGGACTGCCGGATGCGGCTACAGTGGTCAATGCCACTGATTACGTAATTAGTGGTACGCATTCTGAAAGCGGGGTAACCCTGAGGCTCTACCTCGATGCAGATGATGACGGTGTGCCGGATAATGCCGTCGCGCTTGATTCGGATGTCGTGACCGATGGTTCCTGGAGCTTGGCCGCTCCGCTGGTTGCGGATAGTGACAATAATTTTGTGGTCGTGGCCGAAGATGCGGTGGACAACAGGTCGGCGGCCGTGGATGTGCCCACCATCACGGAAGATTCGGTGGCACCAGCAGCACCGTCCATGCCAGCCCTTTCGGCAGCTAGCGACAGCGGGGTGAGTGACAGCGATGGTATAACCAATATTACTGTGGTCACCCTGACGGGCACGGCTGAACCCCAGAGTACGGTGACATTGACCAGCAACCTTGACGGTATAGTGGGGACGGCAGTTGCCAATGGTGATGGCAATTGGAGCCTGGTCACAGGCACGCTGGTCGATGGTGTCCGCAGCCTGACAGTCACCGCTACCGATGCGGCGGGCAATGAGGGTGTCCCATCAATGGCCCTGGAACTCACCATTGATACCGGGGAACCGGCACTGAGCGCGATTGCCGACCAATTCCTGGATCCCGGCGTCAGTAGCGATGCTCTTGATATCACGTTGGTCGATGGTGGCAGCACACCGGAAAACCTGCTATTTACCGCGGCGAGTTCTAATCTGGCGGTAGTGCCTTCAGCGAATCTGGTGCTAGGAGGTTCCGGTGCGAGCCGCACGGTGACGGTAACGGCATTGGGATCGGGAATGGCTACCATTACGTTGAATGCCGAGGACGAAGCGGGTAACATGGGCAAAGTTTCATTCGCGGTACAGGTGAATAGCACACCAACGATCAGCGGCACGCCGGAAACGAGCGTGGACCAGGATGTGGCTTACAGTTTCATCCCGGTAGCTGATGACATCGACGGTGACGAGCTGACGTACAGCATCACAAACAAACCGGATTGGGCGGACTTCGACACGGCCACGGGTGAGCTTGGCGGCACGCCGGGCAACAGCGAAGTGGGCATCACCACGGGCATTGTGATCGCGGTGAGCGATGGTACGCTTAGTGCGGATCTTGCTGCCTTCAATCTGGAGGTGGTGAACGTGAATGATGCGCCGACCATCAGCGGTATACCGGCTACCAGCGTGGAACAGGACGTGGCGTACAGCTTCGTGCCCACGGCATCGGATGCCGATAACGATATGGAAGAACTGACCTTCATGATCGCGAACAAGCCCGATTGGGCAGATTTTGATACCGCGACGGGTGAGCTATCCGGCACGCCGGGCAACGGTAATGTGGGTGTGACCACGGGTATCGTGCTCACGGTGACTGACGGGACGGAGTCGGCGGATCTTGCTGCCTTCGATCTGGAGGTGGTGAATGTGAACGATGCACCGACTATCAGCGGCACACCGGGAACGAGTGTGGACCAGGATGTGGCTTACAGTTTCATCCCGGTAGCCGATGACATCGACGGTGATGAGCTGACGTACAGCATCACGAACAAACCGGACTGGGCGGATTTCGATACCGCCACGGGTGAGCTATCCGGCACGCCGGGCAACGGTGATGTGGGCGTGACCACGGATATCGTCATCTCGGTGAGCGATGGTACGCTTAGTGTGGATCTTGCTGCCTTCGACCTGGAGGTGGTGAACGTGAACGATGCGCCGACCATCGGCGGTACGCCGGCGATGAGCGTGGATCAGGGTATGGCCTATAGCTTCATCCCCGCAGCCGAAGATATCGATGGGGATGAGCTGACATTCAGCATAACGAACAAGCCTGATTGGGCGGACTTCAACACGGCCACGGGTGAGCTATCCGGCACGCCGGGCAACGGTGACGTGGGCATCACCACGGGCATCGTCATCGCGGTGACCGACGGTACTGCGTCGGCGAGTCTGGCAGCTTTCGACCTGGAAGTGAACAGTGTGATCATTTCGGGCATAACATTACCGGACGGCAGCTTTGTATACGACGGAACGACCAAATCCTTGACGATTGTAGGGATGCTGCCGGAGGGCGCATCGGTAAGTTATGCGAATAACAGCCGGACGGATGCGGGCACCCAGGAAGTAACGGCTACCGTGAGCGGCGGTAACTACGAAGACCTGGTGCTGACGGCCACGCTGCGGATCACGCCTGGGATGCGGACACTGGCCTTCCCGGTACTGGCGGAACGCACCTACGGGGATGACGATTTCAGCGGGGATGCCAGTACCAGCAGCGGGGAGGGGATCACCTACACGAGCAGCAACCCGGCGGTAGCGGAGATTACGGCAGACGGGATGATCCGCATCACGGGCGCGGGCGAGGCGATGATCACGGCCACGGTACCGGCGAACGGGAACTATGCGAACCGCCCGGAGATCACCCAGGCATTGGTTGTGCGCAAGGCCAGCCAGACGATCATGTTCAACGCCCCTGCGGAAGTGAACCGGGATGCGGGCACGGTACAGCTGGACGTAACGGCCTCAAGCGGGCTGCCGGTATCCCTGGCAATCGACGACGAACAGGTGGCCACACTGAGCGGCACGGCACTCAACGTACTCCGGCTGGGTACGGTACGCATCACGGCCGCGCAGGCGGGCGACGGCAACCATGAAGCTGCCGGACCGGTGACGGTGACGGTACGGGTGGTCGACCCGGCCTCTGACTTCCCGGTGCGTGTGCATCAGGCGGTATCGCCGAACGGCGACGGCATCAACGAGTTCCTGATCATCGAGGGTATCCGGGATTACCGGAGTAACCGGGTGAGCGTGATCAACCGCAACGGCACGGTGGTTTGGGAGGCCAGCGGCTACGACAACGACCGGGTGGCGTTCCGCGGCGTCGGCACGGGGCAGCAGCAGCTTCCTGCGGGGACGTACTTCTACATCGTGGAACTCCAAGCGGGCAGCGGTACGGAATACCGGAAGGGTTACTTTGTGTTAAGGTATTAGTGGAGAGGTTTTACGACAGTTGCTCCACGACTGGATCCGGTGCGCTGTGCTTCCGTCTCCCAGGCCGTGTCTGCAACCGGCGTAAAACCGGCAGGGGTTTGGTTGGTGATTTATGAAAGGTAATAATCGAAAAAGCAGTAAAATGAAAAGGAATATAATCAGCGTCATAGTGATTTTGCTGGCGGTGGGCCACATCCGGGCCCAGCAGCCGCTTACGCACACGCAGCACGGGCAGCTGCGTACGGTGGTCAACCCGGCGGCGAGCCTGATGAGCCGGAACGGTGAGGTGTCGGTGATCGGCCGGCGGCAGTGGGTGGGCATGGACGGTGCGCCCACGGTATTCTGGGGCAGCGGCCACGTGGGCTTCGAAAGCTTCGGTGCGACGGCTGGGCTGAACATCCGCCACGAGAGCCTGGCGGTGGAGAAACTGACCGAAGCCTC
>NZ_BMER01000005.1:246583-481639 GCF_014636865.1 Parapedobacter pyrenivorans | reverse complement strand
CTGCTTTCAATCCCCACCCGCATCGCGCCGGTGGGCCGGAACCTCTTCATCGCTGAACCCCGTTCCGTTTGGGTCTGCAAAGGTAGAAACCTTTTTCGTTATTGCAAATTAAATTTTAAGTTTTTTTCCCGACCCCAAAACAACACAACAGAACCCCAGGAAAAACCAAACCAAAACCATCCGCAACCTGACAATGAACAACCGCCTCCTCCGAAGCGGGATGCAAAGGTAAGAACCTTTTCGTTGAATGCAAATAATAAATCTGAAATAAAAACAATAACTTAATTATAGATTGATTATCAGCTTATTATTTTTCAATCATTATCATTTCTTCAATGAACAACCCACGTCATAAAATTGCGGGGGCTTCAAAGATAAACATATCATCCCAAGGTTCCAAGTAAACGCGCTATTTCCTACCTCGTTACTACCAGTTATTTACCGATGGCTTAGTCTTTCCATACTGCCGGCTTACCAACTCCTTTACCGGTTCTTTACCTCTTCCTCACTTCGGCATGACTCCCAGCATCAGGAATAGGTGGAAACCCAGCGCCCGCAGGAAGCGGCATGCCAAGTAGCTGGTTTGCCGAGCAATAAATACCACATGAATGTCTTGCAAATGTTTCAGATAAAAGGCTTTTTATAGGGAGTTCATAGGGAGATTAAAGGGGGATAATAGATTTATAAACCTATAATATCTCTATTATCTATTGTTAAAAAGCTATATAGATTTTAATTATCTGGACAATAAGTTTGCCGTTGGGGATAACCCTCTCAGGACACAAATCATGGCAATACGCACAAATGGGCTGTACAAACGGGACAATCAATGGCCGAACAGGTATTGTCTTGCCCCTGCTCCCATCCTTTTAAAAGTTGAAATCAGTTCAGTATAAAAGGCGTAAAGAAAGAAATCGAGGGATAAGTGAGGGGTTAATTACCTCTGGGCAACGTAATGACGTCCGATGATAGCGGTTTCCCTTCCGTATCGAGTAAAAACGACATGGGATTTTCGGGGTCCTTGATAATTTCGAACAACGTATGCCCCCATGGTTTCCAAAAATTCTCCAAAACCTGCCCATACGTTTTAACCTGCCAATCGTCAAAAATGGGCTTCATACTCATATCCATCAACGACATCGGCTCCACATAGACCATCTCCGCGGTTGGAAGAACCGTATACTCTGGCAGCCGATTAAACAAATAAGCCGAGTAAAAAAAACGGGCACACAATTCTTCAAACTGAATAGGATGAAGCTGCAGACCATTTATTAGATCGATAACCGCCTTGTGATAAATCCCATTTGCTCCGTTATCTTGCAGGCATACAATCAGCCCAAAATCATTCATCCTAAGCGAATAAATCAATGTATTGATCTCATCACGATAGTTAAAGGTGTTTTCCGGGTTATCTACCGGAACAACCACTATCGTGAATGGTAAACTGCCATCAAATTGAATCGGGACGATTAACGACTGCAGCATCAGATGCAGATTCACGAATTTATGGGCGAGCACCTGGGAAAAGTTCATGGCCTCACCACTAAGCGCCTGCTGTCTCATCCCAGCTTGTATTTCATTGAAGACAACTCCGTAAACGATCTTGGCCACCCACCGAAACAACACCATCCTATCCATTTCATTGACGGCCTCATACCCTTTATTAAAAGCATCGGCTACAGCGTTATCCAGTTCGGCAATTCGCTCAGCCACAGCCGCCGAACATGGCAGTTGTAGCTGCTTGTACGTGCGAAGGCTTTCGTCTAGCAATTTAAAGGGTTTATCTTCGAGATCAAACTTACGCATTAGCCAATGTGGAAAAACTTGTATCTGTTCATCCGCCGACTGCAATGGCTGACCACTTAAGAAGCAAGTTTTGCTGTCAAAACGAAAATCCTTAAAGGGGTTATATATGTTGGTTGGCATGTGCTGAATTGCTGAAATGTTAACGTTGCGAAGTGGTCAGCCCAATGAAGGAAAGGATATACCTTTAATCTTCCTATAGAGTTCCACTGCGTATAAATCGGTCATTCCTGAAACAAAATCCAATACTGAACGTATTTTGGTGTAGGTTTCCTCCTGTTCCGCACTGAATTGCCTGGGCATCAGCGCTAACAGTTTGGTGTCATACTTGCTCTTTTGCTGTTTCAAATAAGCCGGAATAAACTCCTCCAACAGGCCATTCATGACTTTATAGCCGGCCACTTCAATCTGGACGACCGATTGGGCATTGTAGATTTTCTCAATGGATACCTGCTCGATTGTATGCATCGCATTGACTAAGTCGACATTCACCGCGCCGATCAGTGACTTTCCAAATCGGCCGTCTAATATGGCTTCTTGATGCTCAATAAAAGCTTTCGCACAGGCAATAATCAAGGTATTTATTGCCTTGGCGCGCAGCAGGCTTACCCGGCTATCAAAATCGGAGAGGTTCGCTAAGCGCGTCTTCAATTGGTCGTCGAGACAAACGGGTAGCAGTAAGCCTTCTACCTGTTCGTAAGATAAAATGCCGAGCCGATGTGCATCTTCCAGGTCAATTATGTTGTAGCAAATGTCATCCGCCGCTTCTACCAGATATACTAACGGGTGCCGCTTATACCCTGCTCGCAGACCACTATCGTCGAGCAAACCCAGTTCGGCCGCGATTTTCTCAAAAACAACTTGCTCTGACTGAAAAAACCCATATTTCTTGCGATGATGCACACGCTTATCCTGTCCGTCGATGGCTGCGCATGGATACTTTACAATGGCTGCAAGTGTACTATAGGTAAGTGCAAACCCGTGCTCGTCTTTACCTACGAAAGGATGGGTAAGTATCCGGAGTGCATTCGCGTTACCCTCAAAATGGGAGAGGTCAGCCCATTCGGCTTCAGAAACCTGATTCCTGAATACACTTCCGGCACCGTCTGTAAAATAACTGGAAATGGCCGCTTCACCAGAATGGCCAAATGCCGGATTTCCCAAATCATGAGACAGGCATGCAGCGGAGACAATGTTACCCACTTCCTGCAAATACGGTAGTTCCGCATCAATTTCTGGATACAATCTTCGCGTCTCATTATAAAAAATACGGCCCAGTGACCTGCCCACACTTGCCACCTCAAGGCTATGTGTGAGCCGGTTATGCACAAATACACTGCCCGGCAATGGGAAAACCTGTGTTTTATTCTGCAACCTACGAAAGGGTGAGGAGAAAATCAGGCGGTCGTAATCACGTTGAAATTCCGATCGCGCATCGTGCTGATCACCTATTCGTCGTGACTCATACCCCCAACGCTTGGCGGAGAGTAGTCCTTTCCATTTCATGATGTCCATCATCGGCAAAGGTAAGACAAATTGCCCATACGGCATTAATCGTAGAACTTCCAAGCGATGCCCACCCGAAGGTTGGCATTGTTCATTGGGTACCTGCGTACGGTATAGTACCCATCCGGCCACACATGCTGATTTACAAAGTTATAGCTTAGAAATAAATTAGCCCGTTTGAGGGTGGCCGAAGCCCATACATCCACTATCGGATAGGTAGAAAATTCGATGCCAGCGTTGTCGTTATAAAACTGGCCGACGTTAATGGCATAAGATGGTGTGCGAAAAGGTGTATTGAAACGGACGTCAAAACCAAGATTAAAATCAACAATCTTATAGAGCAACCCGTGGTAGTACAGGCTATGCCAAGTATATAATTCGGGAATGGCGAGCACTGCATTATAATCCGACTTCTGGTAAACCGCATAGTTATCTAAATGAAATCGACCCAATGTAAAATTCTGACCAACAGACAGTTTCAAAAGATTAATGTTGTTACCCATTTGCGCCGGCTCAATAACACGAAACAACCTAGGATTTCGGTTAGGATTGTCCACCTCTCTATAATAGAGATGATTGGCAATTAAAAAATATTCTACCTTCCCCGAAAAACCAAGCGAGGAGTTTTCGTACATAAACGAAAAATTGGTGGTCTTCGTCTTTGCGAAATCATGTTCCCATTGGTGATAGGTATAATTAACTCGTTGGAATAACCGTTCTGGCGATTTGTTTTGGACATAGGCGCCCAATACAATACGTCCAATCTTACTGCTCAGCAGAATGTCCGCTTCGGCATCATAAAGATAATCTCCGAAATTTGCACCCTGTACGATTTGGTTCAGATCTCCCGTGATGGTAATGCGATCACTGAAACGGTAACCCACCCCGGCTTTGAGTATGCTATTTTGCAGAAAGGCGTGTAACCCTCGGTCGCGGTACCAATGCATATCATGTTGGTAACCAAGGTCCAGCTTTATTTCATTTTTGATAAACGCCAATGACTTGCCCCTGAGGTAAAAGCTATAACCAAAATCATTGGTAATGGTCGTCAACTGGGTGGTATCTGCAGACAATTCACTTTCGCCAAACGGGAATGCATTATTGATATCCCTTTCATTTTTGTAGAACTGGAAATTTCGCAGACGTAAGCTGAGACTATGCGACATGCGGTTCGTTGGCAGGATTTGCTGTTCCGGTTGTCCGCCATGGATCGTATCCAAACGCCCTACGAACAAACTTTGACGAAGAAAGACGCTATTGTCACGCCAAGTATGTCTCGGGCGCTCATCACGCGTATTTCGTAAGCGAGTAGACTCCGCATCGCTCGTACCGCGATCCGGGTTACGAAATAAGGTGTCATTAAGTATTGATCCGTTTTCTGTAGAAGTAAGCTTATTGAATACGGCATTTGTCAATAGATTGTAGCGGTGGTTTTCTGACTCATACCAGGCAAACACCGCCGATTTCAGGTCGTTATACCGCTGGTTCATATAATAGCCATCAGCCCTTGCCGCATGGAATTCGCCTCCGACGTTTAGCCTCGGACTGATATTTTGAGTCACCTTTGCCCGAATAACCTGGTCATCAAAGAAAAAACCCACATTATATAATTCCGAAAATGGAGCACGTGCGCGGTAATACTTAATGGAATCAGGCTGATAAAGATAACGCTCCAAACTATGAAATCCGGTTTGGAAACCAATGGTCTTGTCGGGAACAAAAAGCAGATTGCGTGTGGCCAGCCCGTAACTTCCTAAATGGATGCTGGGATTCCGGGGCTGGTTCTGGGGATTATAATACTGAAAATTTTTATGCAGCGTGTCAATCTGGTAAGTATATGTGCCCTGTTTCATCATGGCCAGGGTTGTGTAACGCACATATCTCGCCGTATAAATCACGGTATCCTCCTTACTATCCTCTGCAGCCCTGGCGGAATCCAACGCACTGCTGAATTCTTCTCCCTCTTGAGCATATGACGCCGACAGGAAAGAAAGGAAGCCTAATGAAAGCAGCAAAACGCGCAGACGGATACTCATCGTTGCAAAGCTACCAATTCTTTCAATATTAATGTCATTTTTGGCTCGGCAGCAGCGGCCACCGCTACAATCTCAGCAAGTGAAACCGGCTGAAGTTTTTCATGAAAACCCTCGTCCGTGACCACCGAAAGAGCAAAAACAGGCAGATCCATATGGTTTGCGACAATGACTTCAGGCACCGTGCTCATTCCCACAATATCGCCACCGATCAATCGCATGTAACGGTATTCAGCCCGCGTTTCCAAATTAGGGCCAGGTGTCGACACATACACCGCGCGATGAACGATAATGCCATGCTGCTTGGCAATATCGATACTTTCGCGAATCATATCCGCGTCATACGGTTGGCTCATATCAGGAAAACGTGGGCCAAAACGGGTGTCGTTGCCACCACGTAATGGATTATCCGGCAGCAGGTTAATATGGTCGTCAATGATGGCCAGGTCGCCCTTGCGGATATCCGGATTGAGTGAACCTGAAGCGTTAGACACAAAAAGCTTTTGAATACCCAGCTCCTTCATCACGCGCACGGGAAAAGTAATCTGCTGCATACTGTATCCTTCATAATAATGAAGGCGACCTTGCATAGCCACTATACGCCGACCATTAAAGGCACCAAAAATCAGCTTTCCGGTATGAAATTCCACCGTGGAAATCGGAAAATTAGGAATATTGGCATACATCAGTTGGTGGGCCACATCTATATCTTCTGCCAGCGTCCCCAAACCGGTGCCTAAGATGATTCCAAATTCCGGTATAAAATCGCCAATGCGGTGTTTGATAAATGCTGTGGTCTCTTCAATCAGGTGATACATAGCTACTGGGACTTGGCTGTCAAACTTAACTAATTTTTGCTTGAATTAAAACTACGCTCGGGTGTCATTCCCATGGTAAATACTTAGGTAGCTTTCGTACCGGCTCGGCGCAATTCCCCCCTCTCCTAGGGCTGCCAACACAGCACAACCAGGTTCATTGATGTGCCGGCAGTCGTTAAATCTACAGTTATTCATCAACGCCCGCATCTCAGGAAAAAAATGCCCCAGCTCCCGCTGTTCGATGTCAATGACACCCAATTCGCGAATACCGGGTGTGTCGATCAATCGCCCGCCGTGCGGAAGAATAATCATTTCAGCAAAGGTAGTGGTGTGCCTGCCTTTGTCTGACCAATCGGAGATATCGGCGGTACGCATTTCTGCGGCCGGATGAATGGCGTTAATCAATGTCGATTTCCCCACGCCGGAATGCCCAGAGATCAATGTGGTCTTGTTTCGAAGCAAGTCGTTAATCGCGTCGATATTCATGCCTTTAAGTGCAGAAACCTCATAACAAGGATAACCGTTGGTTTGGTAAATGGCTGTATACTCATGTAGTATATTCAACCCTTCTTCGGAAAATAAATCTAACTTATTGAATATTAATCCAGCAGGCACATCATAGGCCTCGGCAGTAACCAGGAATCGATCGATGAACCCCAATGATGTAAAGGGCGATGCCAGTGTAACCACCAGGAAAGCTTGGTCGAGATTGGCGGCGATAATCTGCGCTTGTTTAGATAAGTTTATGGACTTACGGATGATATAGTTCTGTCTTTCATGCAGGTGCACAATAATAGCGGTGTAAGGTTCAGCTTCCATCTCAACCATGATATCTACCCAGTCACCCACGGCAATGGGATTGGTTGTCTTAATATCCTTGGTTCGGAATTTGCCCTTTATACGACATTGATAAACATTGCCATCGTCGGCCAGAACCCCATACCAACTTCCTGTCGATTTGGTAACAAGGCCCCTCATCCCCTTATCCTATTGTGCGCAGACATGCTTCTTGTCATGTTGGCAAAAGTCGGAAAAAAACCCCACAATATCCCTATCTTTGCGTCGACACCAATATTCTTTTTGCGTGAAAAAGCTCTTTCTTTTAGATGGGATGGCCTTGATTTACAGGGCTTATTTTGCTTTGAGTAAAAACCCAAGAATTACATCCACGGGGTTTAATACATCAGCGATATTTGGATTTGCAAATACATTGCTTGAACTATTGAGAACACAGCAGCCAACTCATATTGCAGTCGTGTTCGATACCATGGCGCCTACCAACCGGCATATCGAGTTCGAATCCTACAAGGCCAACCGCCAAGCTATTCCGGAAGATTTGGCTGCTGCCATCCCGTATGTGTATAAGCTGGTGGAAGGGTTTAACATTCCCCTCATTACCTTAGATGGCTACGAGGCTGATGACATCATCGGTACTTTGGCGAAACAGGCCGAAGCAAAGGGCTACACCGTCTACTGCATGACGCCCGATAAGGACTTCGGCCAACTGGTAACTGAAAGTATCTTTGTCTATAAACCAGCACGATTGGGTAATGGGGCTGAAACATTGGGCATCAAAGAAATATTGGAGAAATGGGAGGTGTCGGACGTGAAACAGGTGATTGATATACTCGGTCTCTGGGGCGATTCGGTAGACAACATCCCCGGTATTCCTGGCATTGGAGAAAAGACTGCGAAGGACCTGATCAAACGTTTCGGTTCAATGGAGGCTATATTAGCCAACACGAATCAGCTTAAGGGAAAACAACGGGAAAATTTGGAAACATTTGCCGAGCAAGGGCTGATCTCAAAGAAATTAGCGACCATTCAATTGGATGTACCCATCGAGTTAGACGAAGAGCGCCTCATACTTGGTCAGCCGGACCAGGAAGCCTTGGAGCCTCTGTTTGCCGAGTTGGAATTCCGTACATTGGGCAAGCGCGTCTTCGGCGAAGAATTCAATGTCTTGACCACTCCGCCAACTTCGGGCACACAGATGGATCTATTCGGTAATGCAGCCAGTACCGAGGCAACCAATACCACAACTGAATATGTACCACCTGTAGCCGGAAAAAATGTCCACAATACTCCGCATACGTACTTTCTGGCCGACACCCCGGTCTTAAAGCAAGAATTAGCCTCCTTATTATCCAAGCAGCGCAGTTTCTGTTTCGACACAGAAACCACCGGAACCGATGCCAATGTTGCAGACTTGGTGGGGCTTTCTTTTTCAATCGAACCGGGCACGGCATGGTATGTACCCGCCCCTCCGGATCGAGCGGAAAGCATGCAGGTCTTGGCTTATTTCAAGCCCATATTTGAAGACGAAACAATCGAAAAGGTTGGCCAGAACACCAAGTATGACATCTTGTTATTGGCCCGCTACGGTATAAATGTCAAGGGTCCGCTATTTGACACCATGCTGGCCCATTACCTCATAGACCCCGATACCCGTCATGGAATGGATGTGCTGGCGGAAAATTATCTCGGTTATACCCCCATCCCGATTACCGATTTAATTGGCCCTAGAGGCAAGAAACAGGGCAATATGCAGGATGTGGATATGGAGGCTATCAAGGAATATGCGGCAGAAGATGCTGATATTACCCTTCAGTTGAAAGCCACCTTTGAACCGTTGTTAGAAAAGGCAGAGGCCGTCGAACTGGCTCAAAAAGTCGAGTTTCCATTGGTTCATGTCCTCGCGGACATGGAGCAGAGTGGGGTCAATATCGATGTGCCCGTTCTGCAGCAACTATCGGAGACCTTGGCCACCGATATCGTTGAGCTTGAAAAGACCATTTTTCAAAAAGCAGGTGTCCGGTTCAATATCGCGTCACCAAAACAACTGGGAGAAATCCTTTTCGAAAAACTGCAACTTGACCCAAAAGCTAAAAAGACGAAAACAGGGCAATACAAAACCGGAGAAGACGTATTGCTTACGCTCGCGTCAAAGAGCGACATCGTAAAAGACATTTTGGAGTTTAGACAACTCCAGAAGCTCAAATCCACCTATGTGGATGCATTGCCCATGATGATCAACCCGCTGACGGGTCGCGTGCATACATCATACAACCAAGCGGTGGCTGCAACCGGTAGACTGAGCTCGACTAACCCTAACCTTCAGAATATCCCCATCCGTACGGCCCGCGGACGTGAGGTACGCAAAGCATTCATCCCAAGGGATGAAAACCATGTGATATTATCTGCCGATTATTCACAGATCGAATTGAGGCTGGTAGCACATATGAGTGATGATAAGGGCATGTTGGACGCTTTTGAAAAAGGCTTGGATATACACCGAGCCACAGCGGCAAAAGTATATGGCGTACCATTGGAAGAAGTAACTGCGGCACAGCGACGAAATGCCAAAGCTGTCAATTTTGGTATCATCTACGGCCAGTCGGCATTTGGCCTCTCGCAAAATTTGGGAATTCCACGTACCGAAGCAGCACAGATTATTGAACAGTATTTTGCACAATATCCGGGCATCAAGCGATATATGAATGAGACCATCAATTTTGCCAAAGAACACGGCTATGTCGAAACGCTACTGAAACGACGCCGCTACCTACGTGATATCAATTCGGCCAATCAGACGGTACGGGGGTTTGCCGAGCGAAACGCGATCAATGCACCCATCCAGGGTTCGGCGGCCGATATGATTAAAGTGGCGATGATTGCTATTCATGAAGCCATCAAAAAGCAAGGATTAAACGGAAAAATGACCATGCAGGTACATGACGAATTGGTGTTTGATGTACCGAAAGAAGAGGTAGCCCTCTTTAGGGCTCTCGCTGAGAAACACATGAAAAGCGCATTAAATATGTCCGTTCCCATTGTGGTAGAACTTGGCGAAGGTCGTAACTGGCTCGAAGCGCATTAACACGAAACGTACTATGAAATTACGGCTATTAATAAGCTTGCTGCTGATTATACCATCGTTAGCGCTTGCTAATGATTTAGACTCGATGGTTCGGAAGGCCGTGTTTTATGAGAAAGTCTCCGATGACATCACACGCTTTTTCTATGACGATCACTATTACTTGGTAGACAAACACTGCCAATTCAAAACGATCGAGCGTGTTGGTCAATACAATTTTCAACAACAGCAGTTCATCGGTGAATTTACCGATTTTGATAGTCGAGGAAGGGCGATTCTTAAGGGGAACTTCCGAGATGGCAGAAAAGAAGGCGATTTTAAGGCCTATCATCCTAACGGGCAACTGAAGTGGGAGGTTTCTTATGTTCAGGATGCGCCTCACGGTCTTTGGAAATTCTACTATCCTGATGGGATGCCATTGCTTGAAGTGATCTACGACAACGGGGAAAGGCGTATTCTTAATTTTTGGGATCAGCACGGCAGGCAGCGGGTTACCAATGGCAACGGAAGGTACGAGTTTGGGGTCGCTGCCGATGGCTACAACGAGTTTGGCTACGTCCGATACAACCGCAAGGGGAAAATAGTGGACGGCCGTGCACATGGTAATTGGGGCATCGACTACGTATTTGCCGATGGCAAAAAGCAGAATGCTGGGTACGAGTTCTACCAGCACGGAAAATTTGTGCAGGGTTATGAAATATACTCCGATGAAGAGTTTGCCGATGCGCCGAGATATGACATATTGCCCCTGGAAGTTTTCATCAGGGCGGAGGCAATGATTGCTAAAGGCTGTACGATAGATGAAAATACAGGGTTCACCGGGTACCTGTCGGAATATTTAGAAAATTGGTTTGAGGGTGAGGTAAGCGAAATACCCGACCCATTGACCATTGAATTCACGGTAACGGTTAAGAAAAACGGTGAGCCGGGCAGCATCGAGCCAAAAACCACGTTTGGCACCAAAAGATACGCGGACTTACTACTGGAGGGTCTTAGTTTGCTAGCATTCTGGTTCCCGTCGTATGCAAATGGTGAATACATCGAAGACAAACTCACCGTGACCGCCGAAGTGTTCCCCGACGTCATCGCACACAAATTGCGATTTTTTGACGTAACTATCCAACGTGAAAAAGGCATGTAATGTTTCTTATCTGTATATTTGTCCCATTAATTTTTAAAAATGACCATCCATAAAGAAGGATATACCAGCATCGCAATCGTAGTACTGGTGATTTTTGTGGCCAACGCCTTGGTTCATTATTTCGCCTCCGATAATACGTTTTTGGTTTGGACGGTATATGTTCTTTCATTCCTGTTATTTGTCACGGTCTTACAGTTTTTCAGGAGCCCTACTAGGCGCGTCGTAACCGACGGGAATACGATTCTGTGTCCTGCAGACGGCAAGGTCGTGGTGATTGAAGAGACGGAAGAAACGGAATATTTCCGAGATAAACGCATACAGGTATCCATTTTCATGTCTCCTATTAATGTACATATCAATCGTAATCCGGTAAGCGGAAAAGTGACTTTCTTCCGGTATCATCCGGGAAAATATTTGGTTGCATGGCATCCAAAGTCTTCGACGCTTAATGAACGGACCAGCATCGCGGTTCGTACCGAAGCCGGAAAGGAAGTACTTTTTCGTCAAATAGCGGGTGCAATGGCCCGGCGCATCGTTTGGTATGTGCAAGAAGGCATAGCAGTAGAACAGGGAAAAGAATTCGGATTCATCAAATTTGGATCGCGGGTAGATGTTTTCCTTCCGCTAGGCACCAAAATAGACGTGAAAATCGGGGATCGAGTCTCCGGGGGACTTACTACCTTGGGGCGATTCGACTAGTGACTAGCTGTTATCATGAGGTTCATCCTGCTTGTTTTCATCAACGCGTGTGCAGTGGGGCTCTCCATTGCCTGTGTGAATTTCTATTTTCAACACAGCTGGCAACATTTCATCATTACATTTGCTATATCGTTTGCCGTTAGCTTTTTCGCATTCTACTACCTATTTCAACGCTATATATATAGTAAAATCAAGCTCATTTACAAACTTATCCATAATCTCAAACTCGGGAAAGATCTGAAAGACGCTTTAGGCGAAAAGATGAGCGACGATCCAATCAACGATGTGGAGCAGCAGGTAAGAGATTGGGCAAAGGAGAAAAAAAAAGAAATCGACACGCTTAAAGAGCAAGAAAAGTTCCGTCGTGAATTTCTTTCCAATATCTCCCATGAATTTAAAACACCATTATTTGCTATCCAAGGTTACGTAGATGCGCTACAAGATGGCATGATGCAGGATGACCCTGAGATGGCCACCCAGTTTCTGATGAAAGCGTCACGGAATCTTGATCGGCTTACATTTCTCATCAAGGACCTGGACGAAATATCGAAGCTGGAAAGTGGACAAGTACCCATCAATTATCAGAAATTTGATCTAAGCCCACTGATCAAAGAAGTACTGGAGTCAATGGAAGACAAAGCAGCTGGGCATCAAATCACGCTGGTGTTTAAAGAGAAATACCAGTATCCGATGATGGTGCGAGCAGACCGCGAGAAAATGAGGCAAGTATTTGTCAACCTGATCAGTAACTCCATCAAGTATGGAAAACCAAAGGGACATACCGATATAAAAATATATGAACTATTTGAAACCGTCTTGGTCGAAGTGACGGATGACGGTATCGGCATTGAGGAAAAAAATCTGCCTCGGGTTTTTGAGCGGTTTTACCGTACAGACAGAAGTCGATCGCGAAAGATCGGCGGATCTGGATTAGGGCTTTCCATCGTAAAGCATATCATCGAGGCACATGAACAAACCATCAATGTCAGAAGCACCGAGGGCGTCGGATCCACTTTCGCGTTTACATTGGAAAAAGCGAACGGTTAACTTAACATGAAGTGAGTTTTTACTTAACATTAAGTTAACATTAACGTTATATTTTTGCATAAATATTTTGCCTTATGTCGCTCAATAGCATATTCCAGTATTTCGTCCCTAAAGACAAGAAATTTTTCCCTTTGTTTGAACAGGCCAGTAGCAATCTCATTGATATGGCGAAGCTACTTAAGGAGCTGGTGAATCTCCCTGATTCCAGCAAACGGAAAGAGTTATGCAGAAAGATAGAAGATTTGGAACATCGGGGGGATGATATTTCCCACCAAATCCATTTGGAATTGGGCAAAAATTTCATCACGCCTTTTGACCGTGAAGACATCCATACATTGACCAGTTCATTAGACGACGTTGCGGATTTCATACATGGTGCTTCTAATCGAATCGACCTGTATAAAGTGGAAAAAATCACGGACCCGATTATTGAAATGGCTGATTTGATTTTGGAAGCAACGGAAGATGTGGCAAAAGCAGTGCATGAACTACGCAACTTAAAGAATATTCGGAACATCACTGATTCCTGCGTACGTATAAATAGCATTGAAAATAAAGCCGATTATATTTTCGATAAAGCAGTGGGTGAATTATTCGAATTCGAAAAAGATGCTATTGTGCTCATCAAATACAAAGAGGTGCTATCTGCCATGGAAACCGCTACCGATAAATGCGAGGACGTGGCCAACGTACTGGAAAGCATTTTAGTGAAGAACGCTTAAATTTAAAACTCATAGCGTATATGGTTACCACCTTATTGGTTATCGTTATCATTTTAGCCATCGCATTTGATTACATTAACGGTTTTCACGATGCTGCCAATTCCATTGCCACCATTGTATCGACAAAGGTATTGTCTCCTTTTCAGGCGGTACTCTGGGCTGCGACGTTCAATTTTGCCGCATACTTTTATTTTACGGACCATAAAGTGGCCAATACCATCGCGAAGACGGTACTGGAAGAATACATTACACTGGAAGTAATTTTTGCTGGATTAATCGCCGCGATTGGTTGGAACTTATTCACGTGGTATTATGGCGTACCGTCCAGCTCTTCCCATACACTGATTGGCGGCTTCGCAGGCGCCGGGATGACACACGCCTTCATCTTGGGTGACAGTACCATCGGTGCAATCAACGTGGGGGCAACGCTGCAGATCATCTCTTTTATTGTACTGGCGCCTTTGATCGGGATGTTCATTGCGGTTGTCATCACCCTACTCATTATTAACATATCCAAACGAGCCAAACCTTCCACGGCAGAGTGGTGGTTCAAAAAACTTCAGCTGGTCTCCTCAGCGGCATTAAGCTTTGCACATGGAGGCAATGATGCCCAAAAAGTAATGGGGATTATTTTTGTGGCCATGGTTGCTGGCGGTTACCTCCAAACGGGAGACCCGATGCCCGAGTGGATTCCACTTACATGCTATGCTGCTATTGCGCTAGGTACAATGAGTGGCGGTTGGAAGATCGTAAAGACGATGGGCACCAAGATCACCAAAGTGAATGCACTGGAAGGAGTCGGTGCTGAAACCGCCGCTGCGGTAACTTTGGGTATCACCGAACACTTTGGGATTCCGGTATCCACCACACATACCATTACAGGTTCAATCATCGGAGTTGGGGTAGTGAAACGCGTATCCGCTGTTAGATGGGGAGTCACCATCAGCCTACTTTGGGCATGGGTACTGACCATCCCGGTATCGGCCGTATTAGCAGGCACAACATACGTAGTCATCCATTACTTATTTTGATCACTTAATACGCTTTGCCGTCCGATTCCTAAAAAAACAAAATCTTTTTGTTTTTTTAGGAATCGACACGATTAATCCCTAGATTTACACCGTTTCTACCCGACTGACCATTAAAATGGACATTTTGAAAGGGATATGGCCGACGAAGTTTCAGAATACGTCAAGGGCTTTTTGGGTAGTAAATAAAACAGTTTTATGCATTCCTGTAGTTTCATCACAAACCACAGGCATCAGCATAAATAATTGAACAACAAGAGAATAGGTTCTTTCACAACCAGTCTTAAAGTAGGTTTTCTATGATTTTTTTTATAAAATCATAGAAAAGGAAAAAACTGGAATAGTATTTGCAAATATTGCGTGAATCAAACTATTGGTTATTTTTGCGAAAAATTAGACAATTAAAAATTTTTAACCTTAAAAAAAACAAGAGTATGAATTATTCTACAATCAAAACGGCAGTTGCTTGCTCGCTTGTAGCGGCCCTCGGGCTGACTGATACGGCACAGGCACAGGAGCCGACTGTATTTGGAGGAAGATCCCAATACAGGACATGGTCTATCGGTGTCAATGGTGGTTTTACCACGCCTTCAGTCATTATCGGTGGATCCAATGCCTTTAACCAAAAAGTTGGTTTTGGCGAGTACAAGCTTCGCGAATACTACGGTATCACCGTTCGTAAGCAACTATCAAGCTGGTTTGGTTTGGAAGCGGCTGGTAACCGTGGACGGATTTTCACCTACAATAACAATGGTGTAGGACACAACATGTTGTTCGATGCTGCAAACGGCGGTGCTGCAGGTGCCTCTTACCAATCTGCGGAGACGTCAGTACAATATGCAGCTAGCTTGAATGGTGTATTCCAATTGGCTACCATCGACTTCCTGCGTCGTGAAAATGCCGTTAATTTCTATGCAAGCGTAGGTTACGGCGTGATTGCGTTCAACCCAGTTGCTTATACTGATGCAGACGGTTCAGCCGGTGCTTGGGATAACAAAGGTGGTTGGGGTGAAGAATATCCTGGTGAGCGTAATTTGACAGGCGACCGTGATTTCAAACGTGAAACCTACATCCCTGTAGGCGTTGGCGTGAAGTTCAAATTATCTGATCGCGTAGCATTGAATTTGGGTTACACCATGAATTTTGTTGATGACAAAGCCTTGTTTGGCCCAGTTGCTAACCGTGCTGCCAATGACAAATTCTCGTACACTTATGCTGGTTTAGAATTCTCTTTGGGTTCTTCTTCAAAACCAGATTTGACTTGGCACAACCCAGTGTCTACTTTGTATGATGAGTTGAAAGATCCTTCATTGCGCAACGAGCTTGAAGCTTTGAAACAACGTGTTTCTACTTTGGAAGGCCTTGTTGACGAGTTGAGCCGTGACGAAGATGGTGACGGTGTATCTGACAAATTCGACAAATGCCCAGGCACACCTGCAGGCACTCAAGTTGATGGCGCAGGATGCCCAATCAAGTTCCCTGAGCCTGAAGTAAAGCAAGCAACAGGTAACTACCAGAATATCCAGTTTGAATTTGATAGCTCTGTATTAAAGACAGAATCTTATTCTATCCTTGATCGGTTATCTTCCGAACTGCGTGAAAGCGGTGCAACCGTTACATTAGACGGCCATGCTTCTGCAGAAGGTTCTGAAGCTTACAACCTGAACTTGTCTAGAGACCGTGCAAACTCAGTAAAACAATACTTGGTTAACTCTGGCGTAGACGCTGCTAAGGTAAACGTTCAAGCGCTCGGCGAATCTGCTCCGATTGCTTCTAACGCAACCGAAGAAGGCCGTGTAATCAACCGTCGTGTTGAAATCAAAAACTAAGCAAATCCGTTAAAACGGTTGCTGATAAAATGGCCACCCAAATTGGGTGGCCATTTTTTTTAGTCTTTCCCCCACACCGCTGCAAACTTTTATGACATCCCATTGTTTAATATTTAGTAATAACGCTAAAAAAAGAACATAATGAGCAATTTAAAGTTAAAAGGAACTTGGAATGAGTTGAAGGGAAAGGCCAAACAACAGTATGCTGATTTGACCGATGATGATCTGTTGTACGAAGAAGGCAAAGAAGACGAATTAATCGGCCGCATTCAAAAAAAAACGGGCAAGGCACGCGACGAAGTAGTCGACTGGCTAAACAGGCTATAACCACGAATAAAAAATCAGAGAAAGCGTTACGGGTATCACTGCCCGTAACGCTTTTCTTTTTAACTTAGCCCCATGGCAAAGAAACAGCCGACCATACTGGTCGTCAATGATGATGGCATTACCGCCCCCGGCATCAAAGTATTGATCGAAGAAATGCAAAAAATCGGTGAAGTAACGGTGGTTGCGCCTGAGGGGCCGCAGTCTGGCACAGGACATGCCATAACCATTGGTAAACCCCTTCGTATCGACCGTATCTATATTTATCCCGATGTAGAAATGTACAAGTGCTCCGGCACCCCGGTTGATTGTGTAAAGCTTGCCGTAAACAAAGTGTTTAAGGGTAGGAAACCTGACATTTGCGTATCAGGGATTAATCATGGGCTTAATAATTCAATTAACGTACTCTATTCCGGCACGATGTCGGCAGCCGTAGAGGGTGCCATTGAAGAAATTCCATCAATTGGATTTTCTTATGACGACTTGGAGTATGACGCTGACTTCTCGAAATGCAGGCCCTATATTCGAAGCATAACTCAACAGGTGTTGGCAAACGGCCTAGCCAAAGGAACGCTGCTCAATGTAAACTTTCCAAAGGTAGACGAAATTAAAGGAATAAAGATTTGCCGACAGGCCGATGCAAAGTGGGCAGAAGAGTTTGATGAGCGGACAGACCCCAGTAACCGCAGCTATTATTGGCTTACCGGTGTATTTCAATTGCGAGACCGCGGGGAAGACACAGATGTTTGGGCGCTGCAAAACGGCTATACCTCCATTGTGCCGGTACAGTTTGATATGACCGCTCATCATGCCATACCCGAGCTAAATTCCTGGAATTTTAACGCCGAGTAATACATAACAAGTGAAAAGAGACTCGTTTCTATTTGGCTGCATCGTAGGGCTAATATCACCCATGTCTGCGCTGCTTATTTCGTCGTTGTTTAGTATCGGCATCCAACCGTTGAGCCTGTATGTCATTGCAGCGTTAATTAACCTCCTATTTATCCGTTTCTTCTATCGAAGCATGCTAGAACAGCCTGCACGCGGCGTGATTTTGATTACATTTGTTGCATCCTTATTGTTGATTTTTACTGAGAAGCTATCACTAGCATGAAACTCTCCCTCGGATTTTCCCCTTGTCCCAATGATACCTTTATTTTCGATGCGCTCATCCATCATAAAGTTGATACCGAAGGCTTGGAATTCGACGTGCTTTACGAGGATGTAGAAACGCTTAATCAAAGGGCATTCCTTGGCGAGTTAGCGATTACCAAGTTGAGCTATCATGCCTACGCTTACGCTGTTGAAGACTATGTATTGCTCAATGCTGGAAGTGCACTTGGATTCGGAGTAGGTCCACTTCTGATTTGCAAAGATCCGGAGCTGGCAGCACAGCTATCAACCGATGCCCAGTCGCCGACGGTTGCCGGCCTCAAAATTGGAATACCGGGCAAGTATACTACCGCTAACTTCCTATTAGGCTTGGCATTTCCAGAACTGGAGAATAAGCAAGAAATGGTATTCTCAGCTATCGAACAAGCCTTGCTGGATGGCACCATTGATCTTGGACTAATTATTCACGAAAACCGGTTTACTTACGAAAGTAAAGGGCTGCATAAAATAGTCGATCTAGGCGACTATTGGGAAAAGGCGACCCACTCGCCCATTCCATTGGGCGGGATTGTTGCCAAACGAGATTTATCAGAAGAGACGAAACACAAAATTGACAGGGTCATCCGCAGAAGCGTCGAGTTTGCACTCAAAAATCCCAAATCTGGCGTCGACTTTATTCGGTCCCATGCGCAAGAAATGAGTGAAACCGTCATGTACAACCATATCGAATTATACGTGAATCGATTCTCCGTATCCCTCGGCGATGAAGGCCGTTCGGCAATACATACCTTATTCGAACGCGCATGGGCATTGGGTGTGGTGCCCAAGACATCAAAGCCACTGTTTCTGTAATGTCCATTGTCTCAAGTCCGATGCCCCAAATCTCAAATCTAATAACTAACTTTGCCCAATATGCCATATTGACGGTCACCGCATTTTGGTGTTATTATTGAATATGTGGCAATTCATTAGTAAACAGTAGACCATGTTAACATTTTTAAGCAAGATATTCGGCAGTAAGTCTGACCGAGATATCAAACATATTCAGCCCCTAGTAACAAAGATTAAGGAAGAATACGCCAAACTGGATAGTCTTACACACGATGAACTCCGGGCAAAAACAGCCAACTTCAAACAACGCATTTCGGAATACCTCTCCGACATTGACAAAGAGATAGCCGACTTAAAAAGCGAAGCAGAACAGGACGGCATTGAAATGACCGAAAAGACGGCCATCTACGATAAAGTTGATAAGTTGATAAAAGAACGCGACCAAAAGCTAGAAGAAGTGTTGATGCAACTACTTCCGGAAGCGTTTGCTGTGGTTAAGGAAACTGCACGCCGTTTTACCGAAAACAGTGAGGTAGAGGTCACTGCCTCAGATTTCGACCGGGAACTAGCTGCCTCAAAATCGCATGTCTACATTTCGGACAATAAAGCCGTTTGGAAGAATACATGGGTAGCTGCTGGCACCGAAGTGACCTGGAACATGGTACATTACGATGTTCAACTCATTGGTGGTATTGTACTCCATGAAGGAAAAATTGCCGAAATGGCCACGGGCGAGGGTAAAACGTTGGTGGGTACATTGCCTGCTTATTTAAATGCGCTTTCGGGGCAGGGTGTCCATATCGTAACCGTGAATGATTACCTCGCACGGCGTGACTCTGAATGGAACGGCCCTTTATTTGAATTCCATGGCCTGCGTGTAGACTGTATAGACAAACACCAGCCCAATTCACCTGCTAGACGCAACGCTTATCTAGCGGACATCGTATTTGGCACCAACAACGAATTTGGCTTCGATTACCTGCGTGACAATATGGCGCAGTCACCCGAAGCTTTGGTGCAGCGGAAATTGCATTTCGCGATGGTGGATGAGGTGGACTCTGTACTGATAGACGACGCACGGACACCTTTGATCATCTCGGGTCCAATACCGAGGGGCGATCAACACGAGTTTTATGAACTTAAACCTCGTATCGAACGGCTCGTCAATACCCAAAAAGCATTTATAAACGGGGTTTTGAATGAAGCCAAAAAGGCGATTGCTGCTGGTGACACGGGAGTGGAAAGCGGTGGATTAGCCCTTTTCCGCGCCCATCGGGGACTACCAAAAAATAAGGCGCTAATCAAATTTCTCAGCGACGGCAGCAATCGGCAGATTCTCCAGAAAACCGAAAACTACTACCTACAGGAGCAAAGCAAGAACATGCATAAGGTAGATGCTGAGCTTTACTTCATTATCGACGAGAAAAACAATCAGGTAGAGCTCTCCGAGAAAGGCATCGAGCTAATTACGGCTGCGGGCGAAGATCCAAGTTTCTTTATCATGCCTGATGTGGGCACTGATGTAGCGGAAATTGAGAAATCGGCGCTCAGTCCGGAAGAGAAGCTGTCTAAAAAAGAGGAATTGATGCGTGATTTCTCGGTCAAATCCGAGCGCATCCACTCCGTCAACCAACTGCTTAAGGCTTATACCCTGTTTGAACGAGATGATGAATATATTATCGATGAGGGTAAGGTGAAGATCGTGGATGAACAAACCGGACGGATTATGGATGGCCGCCGTTACTCTGACGGTTTGCACCAAGCGATTGAAGCCAAGGAAAACGTTAAAGTGGAAGATGCCACGCAAACCTACGCCACAATTACGCTGCAAAACTATTTCCGCATGTACCACAAGCTGGCCGGTATGACGGGAACTGCAGTTACCGAAGCAGGCGAACTTTGGCAAATCTACAAACTGGATGTAGTAGAAATACCAACCAATGTCGCTACACAGCGTGAAGACAAGCACGATTTGATATACCGGACGGCCCGTGAAAAATATAATGCCGTTGCCGAGGAGATCCATCAGCTTACACAACAAGGTCGCCCGGTCTTAGTGGGCACGACTTCCGTGGAAATATCAGAACTGCTCGGTCGCATGCTGAAACTCCGGGGAGTGAAACACAATGTACTGAATGCCAAGTTGCATCAACGTGAAGCTGACATCGTTGCGGAGGCCGGGCAAGCCGGCATGGTAACCATCGCCACCAATATGGCTGGGCGGGGTACGGATATCAAGCTCGGACCAGGTGTCAAAGAAGCGGGAGGGTTAGCCATCATCGGTACCGAACGGCACGAGTCGCGGCGGGTAGATCGGCAGTTACGTGGACGCGCGGGCCGCCAGGGCGACCCGGGATCATCCCAATTCTTTGTATCACTGGAAGACCCATTAATGCGCCTATTTGCATCTGAGCGGATTTCCAATATTATGGTACGCATGGGCGTGCAAGAAGGCGAAGTGATGCAGCATAGCATGCTTACCAAATCCATCGAACGAGCTCAGAAAAAAGTAGAGGAAAACAATTTTGGCATACGCAAGCGCCTGCTGGAATACGATGACGTAATGAATTCCCAACGTAGTGTCATCTATGCCAAACGCAAGAATGCGTTGTTTGGCGAACGCTTGGATGTCGATTTGAACAACACCGTTTTTGATGTGGCGGAAGATACGGTGGCCACCTATAAGGAATCAGGCACGTATGACGATTTCAAACTGGAAGTTATCCGTATATTTTCACTGGAAACCGATATAGATGCCGCCGAGTTTGCCAATAGCAATATCGCAACGCTTACGGATCGGCTGTCCGCCCAGATCGTTGCCTATTATCAAGAAAAAGCAGATAAAATCGCCAAACAGACACTACCCGTGCTGACGGATGTATTTGCTACAAGAGGCGGGCAGATTGAGAATATTGTCGTTCCCTTTTCGGATGGCCTCCGGGGTATACAGGTAGCAACCAACTTGAAGAAGGCTGTGGAATCGGGAGGTAAAGAAGTGTTCAAATCCTTTGAAAAGGGTGTTGTCCTCGCCTTGATCGACGAAGCCTGGAAAGAACACCTTCGAGATATGGATGAATTGAAACAATCTGTCCAAAACGCCGTATACGAGCAGAAAGATCCGATCATCATTTATAAAATGGAGGCTTTCAACTTGTTCAGAGCAATGTTGGTCGAAATGAACAAAGACGTAGTGGGCTTTCTTTTCAAGGGTGAAATCCCGCAGCAACAGCCCCAAGACGTGCGCGAAGCGAGACCGATGCCGCGGCAGGAAGCGCGTGTAAAAACATCGAAGCCCGAACTAGCGACGGCCGGTGGCAGTGCTCCCGCAGAAGATACCCGCGAAGTGCAGCGTACACAGCCTGTCCGCAACGAGCCAAAAGTAGGCAGAAACGACCCCTGCCCTTGTGGTAGTGGTAAGAAATACAAAAATTGTCACGGAATATAATAAACAAATATTATGGTTAAAAAAGGTTCTGTTTTCATAGCCCTATTGGTTTGTTTCTCCTGCATCGCTAGTTTCGCCCAGCAACCGGGTGAAGTAGAGGTTGTGGCCGATCCGCTGATCAGTCTCATGCAGCGAAATCGCAAAGGGACCAATATTACAGCGACCGCTACACCTAATCGCGTGATCGACAAAAAGACGGCCACGCGCACAACAGCCATGGGATTCCGGGTTCAAATTTATTCCGGATCCGACCGTACAGAAGCGTATGCTGAACAGGCCCGTTTCAAGAAACTTTACAAGGATATCGACACCTATTTAAGCTACGAGGAACCCAATTACCGTGTGAAAGTCGGTGACTTCAGAAGCCGAAGTGAAGCCCAGGACCTTATGCAAGGTTTACGGAGGCAATTCCATAATGTGTTTGTCTTCACGGAAGAAATATACATCTATCAATAGGATCAAAGAACAGTGATGAAAGATAAAGTCAGCATGCTTGCCACGCAAATCCATGGAAAAACCGTAGATCAGCGGAGATATTTGCATCAAAATCCAGAATTATCTTTTGAAGAATACAACACTGCGGCTTTTATCAAAGCAGAATTGGACAACTTGGGGATTCCGTATACGCCAATGGCTAATACAGGGTTAGTAGCTCACATTCAAGGCGAGCGGCCTTCCAACAACGTAATCGCTCTCCGTGCTGACATGGACGCATTGCCCATCACGGAAATATCCGGACGAGCTTATGGGTCGAACAATCCCGGCGTAATGCATGCTTGCGGGCACGACGCACATACCGCGTCATTGTTAGGCACTGCTCACATTCTCCAATCGTTGAAGGCGGACTTTGGCGGCACAATAAAACTCCTTTTCCAACCTGGGGAAGAACGGCTGCCCGGAGGGGCAAGTCTTATGATCAAGGCAGGCGCGTTGCAAAACCCTACACCTCAGGCCGTCATCGGTCAGCATGTAATGCCGTTGATTCCTGCCGGTAAAGTGGGTTTTCGTGCAGGCAAATACATGGCATCAACTGATGAATTGTATGTAACCGTAAAAGGAAAAGGAGGCCACGGTGCGCAACCTCAGCAAAACATAGACCCTGTAGTCATTACAGCGCACATCATCACCGCATTGCAGCAAGTGGTAAGCCGCATCGCAGACCCGAAAACACCAAGCGTGTTATCTTTTGGCAAAGTGATTGCCAATGGCGCTACTAACGTAATACCGGATGCGGTATACCTGGAAGGCACATTTCGAACGTTCGACGAAACATGGCGTAATGAAGCCCACGTCCGGATGAAAAAAATGGCTATTGGTATCGCCGAAAGCATGGGCGGATCATGCGATTTTGAAGTCCGTAATGGATACCCTTTTCTGGTCAACGAAGAAAAATTGACCGCAGAAGTTCGCGGATATGCAGCGGAGTTCCTCGGTAAAGAAAATGTCGTAGACCTCGACTTATGGCTTGCGGCCGAAGACTTTGCTTATTATTCACAGGTCGCCGATGCATGCTTTTATCGGCTGGGTACAGGCAATGAGGCCAAAGGCATTACATCTGCCGTACATACCCCTACCTTTGATATCGACGAAAGTGCACTGGCGCTGAGTACCGGCTTGATGGCCTACATTGCATTGCGCCGATTGGGTAACTAATCCCGTTACCACGCAACAACTTTGAGGCAATGGATGAACTAACCTTCCGAGCGGCTGGCTATGCAGATTTGGCGATCATTCATTGGTTGGCCCATGAAATTTGGTGGCCCACCTATGAAGACTACCTGACACACGACCAGATTAGTTTCATGTTGGAAAAAATTTATTCGACAACGGCTTTGGCCGAGCAGTTGAAAGCAGGCCAACGTTTTTCATTTGCAATGCGGCATGACAATCCGGTAGGCTTCGTAGGCTTCCAGCCAAAATCCTCAACAGCCCATATCATGCGCATCGAGAAGCTATATGTCCTCCCAGCTGAACAAGGGAAAGGCACGGGGAAGCAGCTCATCAATCATGTGGCGCAAATTGCACGAGCAGCAAACGACTCGTGTTTGGAGCTAAATGTAAACCGTCACAACCCTGCAAGAACGTTTTATGAACGGATGGGCTTCATTATCGTAGACACATTGGATATCCCCTATCATGGTTATATATTGAATGACTTCGTATTGCAAAAACAGCTATAACGATCACCATATCTCAAGTCACCACCCTGCTACCGAAAAACAAACCCTAATCTTTTCTCGCTATTGCCCGTTGTTTTGTTATTTTTGAGGTACTGCTCATCGGTATTTCCCCTTTTTGAAATACCCAAAATCGTTTATGTATGGAAAATCGACATGTATATCAAAGTGGAATCATCGGCAATTGCGCCTATCTCGCCCACGTTCAAAAAGACAGCAATATTTCTTGGTTATGCTGGCCTTCTTTTGATAGCTCTTTCATTTTCGGGGGGCTTCTGGATAGTAAAAGAGGTGGACGATTTTCGATACAACCCATAGGTGAGTTTACCAGTAAGCAATACTATATCGAAAATACAAACGTGCTCCGTACAGAGATTACCACGGCTGATGGCAGTTATCGGATCACTGATTTCGCTCCCCGTTACAGGCAATACGAGCGCTATTTCAAACCCCTCATGCTCGTCAGAAAAATCGAACCGCTAGTAGGTCGGCCGCGCATCCGCATCATCTGCGATCCGGTGAGTGCGTATGGTCAAGGGTCTTTCAACAAATTTCGGGGGAGTAACCACGTCGAATTCAGTAATGGCATAGAGCAAATGCGGCTAACGACGGATGTTCCGGTAAGTCATTTCTTTGGCGATGAACCATTCGTATTGGGCGAAACCAAGTACTTAGTGCTCACTTATGGGCAACCATTGGAAGCACCGCTTGAACGAACCGCTGAGCATTTCCTCCGTGAGACCGTTAACTATTGGCGAACTTGGATAAAACACGCTACAATATCGGCATTTTACCAAGAGGCGGTCATCCGTTCGGCCCTCGTCCTAAAAATCCACCAGTATGAAGATACGGGTGCTATCATTGCAGCCGGCACCACCAGCCTTCCGGAATATCCCGGAAGCGGGCGTAATTGGGATTATCGCTATTGCTGGTTGCGAGATAGTTATTATGTGATCACGGCATTGAACCACATCGGCCAGTTTGAAGAAATGGAGTTGTACGCGAACTATATCACCAACATTACCCATGCGGATGTTGGACGGCTCCAGCCGCTTTACGGAATAAATGGCCAATCCGAATTGACGGAGCACATCTTAGATGAATTGGCTGGATATCAAGGAAACAAGCCCGTCAGAATTGGCAATCAAGCGTACGAGCATATACAGAATGATGTGTATGGGCAGGCCATGATCGCGTTGCTACCATTATACACCGACTATCGCTTCGTTTTTAAAGAACGTTCCGACGCCGGACGCTGGGTAGACTATATTCTCCAAAAAATCGAAAAGACCATCGATGAGAAAGACGCGGGAATCTGGGAATTCCGAAATTTCGCCAACCATCACTGTTATTCCAATCTTTTTCAATGGGCTGGAAGCTCGGCAGCGCATAAAATCGGCACGGTCATCGGAGACCAAAAGCTAATCGACCGGGCCGATGCATTAATGAAGCGTGCGTCATACCACATCGAGGCTTGTTACGATGCGGAGCGTGGGGTCTATACCAATGCGGTGGGAAGTCCGCATTTGGATGCGAGCACCTTGCAATTGATTATGATGCACTACCTGGACCCTTCGTCCGAAAAGGCCCGAAACCACCTTAAGGCATTGGAACGCGAACTAAAAACTCCACAGGGGCTCTTTTACCGCTACTTGCATTCCGATGACTTTGGCAAGCCCAAATCAACGTTCCTCATTTGTGCATTTTGGCACGTAGAGGCGTTAGCATGCGTAGGCCGCCTGGATGAAGCCGTCGCGACTTTCGAGAAATTACTGGCCTATGCCAATCACCTCATGCTGTTTAGCGAAGATGTGGATGAATCCAACGGAAGTCAGTGGGGTAACTTTCCACAAGCCTATAGCCACGTGGGGCTTATGAATGCCGCCTATCGCATTTCGATGAAACTCGACCGCCCAATTTTTGTGGGCTAACGGGCTTCGGCTTAGGTGGCCAGTTTTTGGAGAAGTATTCTTACATCCCGCTGCTGCTTCAGGTAGAACCTCGCCGCAGACACTTCCGTTCCTACCTTGATGGTACACGCGGTAGCTGGTAACGCTTGGAAGGTATCTTCATCTGTACGATCATCACCTATCGATAATATGAAATCATAGCGGTTTTCGTGGAGGATATCCAGCGTAGCCCGTCCTTTATTCACTTCCGCGCTCCGTATTTCCACCACTTTGTCACCATCCAGCAGTTGCAAGCCGTAAGCTGCGGAATAATCCCGGAGGCTGTCAATCAGTTCATGTGCCCTTAAGGGCCCCAAATCACGCTGAACCTTGCGATAGTGCCATGCCAGGGAAAAACTTTTCTCCTCAACAAAGGCTCCTGGTGTACGATCTGCAAACGATTCCATGAGCGCACTCACTTCCCCTTTCCAGGCATTAGACAACCCACTCTTAAGTCGCCACTCCCCACCGGGCTCCTTTGTCCAAACACCGTGCTCAGCTATCAAGCTGTAAGGCTTGTTATGAAACCATTGTTCAAGGGTGCTGTGTTTCCTACCACTGATGATCACCAAATGATTATTGATATCGGCTTCCAACGTATCAAGTAATCGATAGAGCTGATCATCGGGCGAGGCCTTGTCAATATCATCCTGAAAACCCACCAAAGTGCCATCATAGTCAAGCAGCAGCAGCCTACTGGCTGCATGCTTATACTGGTCGATAATTTGCGTTTCGATAGTTGTGCCGACCAACCTTGCCTTGGTGGTGGATTGTACTGTTTTTATCTCTTCTAACCTGTTCATAAATAAAGTTGCCCAATGCTGTACATTAAACTTGAATACGATGGCACGCATGGATTTCATACGCCTTTTCATCTCGGGTATTGGCATATTCAGAGCAAATAACAACGCATCACGAATATCATGGACATTGTTTGGGTTCACGATGAGCGCATCGATAAGCTCATTGGCAGCCCCAGCCATCTCACTCAGGATAAGTACACCCGTTTCGTCGTTCCGGCTAGCAATATATTCCTTGCTTACCAGGTTCATCCCGTCACGCATGGGCGTCACCAAGCATACATCCGCCATATTATATAGCGCGGCTATCTCAGCTACCGGATACCCGTGGTAGAAATAAGCCACTGGATACCAATCGTACGAACCATACTGCGCATTGATGTTACCAACCAACCGGTCGATCTGGTCCTTAAGTTCACGGTATTGCGGCACCGTATCGCGAGAGGGTACCACAACCATATATAGTGTCACCTGCTTATGAAACGCCGGATTCTCCAACAGAAAAAGCGCAAATGCTTCCAACCGTTGGAGGATACCTTTACTATAATCCAGCCGGTCGATGGAAAGAATGATTTTTTGCTCCCCGAAATTCAACTTCAGCTCCGCTACCCTTTTCAATACGTGCTCATCTGATGACAATGCTGCAAACCGGTTGCTATCTATACCCATCGGGAAGGGCTCTACGAAAACGGTCCGTCCATCTACTTCCAGCTTATTGGAATTGTTGTTAGTCGCCGTAAGACGAGTAGCCGAACTGATAAAATGGCGGACATCATCAAATGTATGGAAGCCTAGCAGGTCAGCTCCCAGCATACCTTCCAATAACTCCTTCCGCCAAGGAATAAGCCGAAAAAGTTCTTGGGACGGAAAGGGAATGTGTTGGAAAAAACCGATGGATGCATCAGGCAGCGCGCTCCTGATCAATCCAGGAAGCAGCAACAATTGATAGTCGTGAATCCAAATGGTATCATCCGGTTCCGCCTGTGCTAAAATGAGATCGCGGAATCGCTCATTTACCTTGACATATGTCTCCCAATTGTGTAGGTCGTAAACCGCGTAGTTGGGCATGTAATGGAAAATCGGCCACAATACCTCATTGGAAAATCCCTCATAGAATCCTTTGATCTCTTCGTCATCCAAAAAAATAGGAATCAGCCGCCTTTCTCTCAAAGCCGATGTAAAATATGTTGTTTGCTTTGGGTCATTAAGGAAGACACCGGGCCAGCCGATCCAGTTATTCTTTCCCTGCGCGTGTATGGAAGCGAGTCCAGTAGCCAATCCCCCTTCGCTAGGCTGCAACGCGTAGCCATCTCCCTCTTCAATGATTTTGATCGGCAAACGATTAGATACAATGATGGTTTTACTCACGTCACTTGATGTTTATGGGCATACTCCGAGCACCCACTAAGAGTTAGGGGTGGGTATTATCGCATAATGCGAGCGTGCCGGTACGATTCAATGTTCACGAATATAGTGATAACCCCGCGAACTATCAAAAGTTTGGTATACTACCGCTCAAGTTTAGGAACCCTATCCGGAGTATCTTCACCAGCAATAATGCTCCTTGCACCTAATGCAATCGCCTTGATGGAAGAGACGATATTTTCAATTGCTAAGGTCTCCACTTCATCGTTCACGGTATGGTAATACTGATCCTTGTCGATCTGTACAGTGGCAAACGTATGAGCAGGCACACCTAATGCCGCTAGTGATGCATTATCACTGCGATAGAAGAGATTTTGTGTGGGATAAGGGTCCGGGTGGAATGTAAAATCGGTACCCTTCACATTCTGCTGCATAATTTGGGCAAGATTGGACTGGTTATATCCAGTGACATATAGGGAGTTAGGACCAAATCGTGAATCTTTGCCTATCATCTCAATGTTGATCATAGCCACCACCTCATCGGCGTTGACCTGCTGGGAAAAGTATTGAGAGCCTACCAGTCCGATTTCCTCTGCGGTAAAGGCCACAAAAACCAGGGTACGGGCGTTGTCATTGCGTTTCTTATAATAATTTGCCAGGGTAATTACCGCCGACACACCCGAAGCGTCGTCGTCAGCGCCATTGGCGATGGAATCCTGGCCGTCAGCTTTAAGGATTCCAATATGGTCGTAATGCGCAGAGAAAATCACATATTCATCCGGTTTTGACTTGCCGGGCAACATCCCTACAACGTTAAACAGAGGTAGCTCTTCGATGTTATTCGTGAAACTGATACGAAACGATTTGGGAGGCTCACTAGCTATCACGTATACGACAGACGGGGTCTTACCGGCCGCTCCTGCCGTCTGATTGATTCGGCCCTGCATTAAGAATCCCCGATATCGCTCAAACATCCCGGCAAAACTGGTATCGATAACCACGACAGCATCTTTACCGCCCGTCGCGGCTTCCCTGAAACGCTGCGCGAAGTCGTCACCAGCCTTTATTTGAATAACGGCTACACCGGGATCCGTATTCCAATTCACGCCTGGGCTATTGCTTGATACGATGACGTGCTCCAGCGGTATTTCCGACCCGTCAAAAGTCACGTCCCAAGTGGCGGGGCTAACGCGCGTCACCTGAAAGGTCTGCCGAAAGTCAGGCTCGTCCGTGTAAGGCTGCAATCCTATTTTCTTAAACTCCGTAGCAATAAAATCGGCAGCTCGTGCCAGTCCCGGAGTGAAAGCAGCTCTACCTTCCATATCGTCTGCGGCCAGCGTATTCAATATCCGCGCCACCTCTTTGGTATCAACTAACTGTTCCGGCGAGTGACGGACGGAACATGCCGCCAACAGACAGAATAACCATATAACCCGACTGAATAGTTTAAGCATCGTTCATCAGTTATGTATAGTCAAATGTAGGCAATTTTCCGCAATTCTTGCTTTGCTTTATCGGATAACCGTTATCTTTGGGTACTGATAAAAAAGCAAGTTATGAAAGAGATCACAGTCGAAGAACTCAAGGAAAAAATGGATAATCAAGAAGATTTCCAATTGATCGATGTTCGTGAAGAGTTTGAATATGAGACATCCAATATCAGCGGAGAGCACATCCCGTTGGCCGAAATCATCCTTGAGCAAAATAAAATTTCACGTGAAAAGCCCGTTGTAATCCATTGCCGGAGCGGCAAGCGAAGCGCTCAAGCCATCATGTTACTGGAACAGCAAGGCTTCGACAACCTCCTCAACTTACAGGGTGGGATATTGGCGTGGCGTGATGCTTTCGATCCCGACATGCAAGTGTATTGATTTTCGAGGTTGTTGCCCACTATGAAGAGACACTTCATTTATAATGTACTATTGAATATTGGATTGATATTGATGGTGCTGAGTGCGATTGCAGCATTTAACAGCGAGCAGTACCCGATATTGGCTATCTCGATAGCTATTATCTTTATATTGGGTTATTTGAAATACCGATTATTGAAACAGATCAAGCAGATAACGAAGGGTAAGTGACCCTATGGAGCGGTCTGTACATCCCCTAGTAAACAACCGAGTGCACCGTCTTTCAGAATGGGTATTGTCGATACCTGATCTATTTGCAAGCAGAACGCGATATCTTGTTTGATATGGAGGTGTCGCATACGTTTGCTATGGGATGCTTTGTCGAGGAATGCCGCCAAGTCACCTTTTGCTTCGAGGTAAAGGGTCTGTGCTGCTCGGGCTGCATCATCCAATTCGATGCCGCTGCCAATCAGCCGGTCCACCACAGCGCCCGCAAATACAGAATCTTCCAGGCTGACATGGTTTTTCCATCCCGCGCACACCAATAATACGTGCTGATCCTGGTCCCTCAACCAATTGGAAAGCGCACTGATGTTCAGGAATGACCCAATAACCACGGCTTCTGCTCCTGCGCACAGCCGGATAGCCCGCGTGCCATTCGTTGTGGTCAATACAATGGTTTTACCCTCCACTTTCTCCCGCGTATACGAAAAAGGCGAGTTACCAAAATCAAACCCTTCCACTACCGCACCCTCGCGTTCGGCCGCCAACAGGTAACCCTTATCTTGATAAGCTAAGCATTCGTCCAGTTCCGCAACCGGGATAATGGCGCGTGCACCGTTGGCCAATCCATAACACATGGAAGACGATGCCCTGAAAATGTCGATAACGACCGCAACGGTACCATTCAAATCATAAAATGGCAGCAATGCTGGGCTTAGGCATACTTGAATTCTTTTGGGATTCATCGCTCGCTACTATTTTACAAAGGGAGGTTTTACAACGACGGCTTTCACCCGGTTATTTCGGATATCGACGTAAAGTTCGCTTCCTTCTTTGCCATGGGCAATCGTCACATACCCCAACCCGATGGATTTCTTGAGCGTGGGCGATTGTGTGCCGGACGTGACCCGGCCGATGACATCGCCAGATCCATCCACAATATCGTATCCCTGACGGGGTATCCCCCGGTCAATCATTTCAAACCCCACCAATTTACGTTGCAATCCAGCTTCCTTTTGTTTTTTCAACCCATCAGCATTGACAAAATCGTTCGTAAACTTGGTAACCCATCCCAAACCGGCTTCCAGCGGTGAGGTCACGTCATCGATATCATGGCCATACAAACAGAAACCCATTTCAAGACGAAGCGTATCACGCGCACCCAATCCGATCGGTTTGATGCCATAAGGAGCCCCGGCTTCAAAAACAGCGTCCCATACTTTTCTTGCATCCTTATTAGCAACATAAATCTCAAACCCGCCAGCCCCGGTATAGCCTGTTGCCGAAATCAATACGTTGTCTACACCTGCAAACGAGCCCTTCGCAAAGGTGTAATACGCCATGGTAGCGAGGTCGATGTCGGTAAGGTCGCTCAACGTCTCGGCCGCTTTAGGCCCCTGAACGGCAAATAATGAGGTTTCGTCAGAAATATTCTTCATGGTTACCCCATAGGTATTGTATTTGGAAATCCAATCCCAATCTTTTTGGATGTTCGATGCATTGACGACAAGGAAATAGGTCTTTTCGTCAATACGATAGATAAGAAAATCATCTACCACACCTCCGGTTTCATTTGGCATATAAGCATACTGCACTTTTCCATCATAGAGCTTCGACGCATCGTTCGCGCTGATTTTCTGCACGAGGTCCAGCGCCCTGTCGCCCTTCAGGATAAATTCGCCCATATGGCTCACGTCGAAAACACCGACCCCTTTCCGGACAGTCTCGTGTTCATCATTGATACCCGAATACTGTACAGGCATATTAAAACCGGCAAAGGGGACCATCTTGGCCCCCAAGGCTATATGTACATCAGTAAGGGCGGTGTTTTTTACCATAATGCCAGATATTGCTATTTTGGCGCAAAGTTACTGAAAAAAGAGGACGTCCAAAAAGTCATTTCATTCCGGCTTACGGTTGAGCTGCAATACTTCCTTCACATTTACTTCCGTAACATACCGAGTTGCGCCTTCCTTATCTACATATTGACGGTTCACCAACTTACCCTCAATGGAAATCTCGGAACCTTTGGTCAGTGCTTTTTGTGCGAAAGTCGCCTGCCTACCCCAGAAAACGAGTTGATGCCACTGCGTATCGGCTACCCATTCTCCTTGGCTATTGCGATACCGGTCATTGGTTGCTAGCGATACGCGCGCCAGGTTACGGTTCTCATTAAAGGTTTTCATTTCAGGGTTGTTGCCTAAAAATCCAGTTAGTCGTACGCTGTTTTTTAATGCTGCCATGATGCATAAAATTTAAATGGTAAAACAAGTGATTATCGAACAACGGCATTTCCTAGCCATTGACGTCACAAAGGTGAGATGATGTCGAACAAATAGCCGGATATTAAACGTTTATAAACGTTTATAATCGGCTAACAATCCTTTATCGCTTTCATTCCGCAATTTATATCCGGACGTCAGGTGGTTTCCGAGTATTTTTTTCTTACTCGAATATTTTTTCCTTACTTTTACAGTAAAGACCGATCAATTAAATCAATACCATACGAGTAACATGTTACAGGAAAACAAACGGCTTCTATCATTGGATGCACTCCGTGGGTTCGATATGTTCTGGATTACCGGCGGAGATGACCTCATCCATATCGGGGCAAAAGTATTGGGATGGGGATGGCTGGCCGTCCTTTCGCAGCAGTTCCATCACCCGCAATGGAATGGACTTTCTGCATACGACTGTATATTCCCACTTTTCATTTTCATGGCCGGGGTATCGGTGCCCTTTTCGCTGGGCAGCCGATTGGAAAAAGGGGTACCTAAAAGTAAGTTGGCAAAAAAAGCCGTGCAGCGGGGCGTTATTCTTGTGCTGTTGGGCATTATTTATAACAACGGGATATTGGTTAAGTCGTTTTCCGAAATGCGTTATGCAAGCGTGTTGGGACGGATTGGCTTGGCGGGTATGTTCGCACAATTACTTTACATCTACAACCCTTCCGCGTTAAAGCTCATGGTACAGGGATGCATCTTGCTCTTGATCTATTGGGCCTTCTTAAGCTGGTTCCCGGTTCCAGGCTGCCCATTGGGCACAATGACCATGGAGTGCAACCCCGCGAGTTACATCGACCGACTTATCCTGCCTGGAAAACCTTATCTCGGTATTCATGATCCAGAAGGCATCATGTCTACGGTGCCGGCTGTGATGACGGGTTTGCTGGGGATATTCGCCGGTTTAAGGATAAGAAATCACACGAACCAATCCGGTGAAAAGAAAGCTCACTCGCTAGCCCTATATGGAATTATAGCCCTCGTACTTGGCATTACTTGGTCGTACTTCTGGCCGCTCAACAAGAATTTATGGACCGGATCATTCGTCCTCGTTGTGGGTGGCATCAGCTTCCTCCTGCTGGCACTATTTTATTGGATTATTGATGTAAAAGGCCTACGGCGATGGACCTTGTTTTTTGTAGTCATCGGCACGAATTCCATCGTTATTTACATGCTCAGTCACTTTGTCGATATCGGGCACACGGCGAACGCCTTGTTTGGCGGACTGCTGGCACTCCTCGGACCGGCGGCCGCCAAGCTGGGAGAGGTGATTTCTTATATCGCTGTGCAATGGTGCTTCATGTACATACTTTATAAAAACAGATGGTTCCTTAAAGTGTAACCGCAACGCCCTTATTATAATTGGCTTACAAACTCTTTTATGGCCTTTGACGGGGCTGTGGTTTTCATAAAATTCTCACCGATGAGAAACCCCTGGAACCCAGCATTACGCAATTGACGAATCGTGTTCGGATCACTGATGCCGCTTTCCGAAACCTTAATAAACCGGCTTGGAATCAAATCTACCAATTCCAGCGAATGATCCAAGGAGACCTTGAAGTCATTCAAGTTACGGTTGTTTACACCGATGGCATCCACACTATCTACCATGCTACAGCCTAATTCTTCTTGATTATGCACTTCCAAAAGCACATTCAAACCGAGTGATTTGGCAAATTCCGAAAGCGCCTTTACCTCAGCGGGATCGAGCACCGCTGCAATCAGCAGGATGATATCTGCACCATGGGCTTTTGCCTCCACGATCTGGTATTCGTCAATGATAAACTCTTTACGGAGCAGTGGTATTTGCAGTGCCTCACGGGCGGCGACCAAGTCGGCCAAGCTTCCTTTGAAAAAATCCGGGTCCGTAAGGACCGAAACAGCCGAAACACCCGCTTCCTGATAGCCGGTCACGACTTCGGCCACGGATGAGTGATTATTGATGATGCCCTTGGAAGGCGAAGCCCTTTTGAATTCGGCAATAATGCCATTTTTCCCTTGGTTGCGTACGGAGTCACTCAATGAGAAACACGCCCTTTCAAACAGGGGGGTGCTTTCTAAATCAGCAACGGCAACCAATGCCTTTGCCTGTTCAACTTCCAATCGCTTTTTGGTGATGATTTTATCCAGAATGGTCATTTTTCTGTAGTCATTGATTGGTGGTCAGTGATCAGTGATGGGCGGTCGGTGATTGATGTCATTCCCAACCAATTCGCAATCATTTCCTTACCGTACTCCGTAAGCACCGATTCCGGATGGAATTGCAGTCCTTTTACGTCCAATGTTCGATGTGAAAGCGCCATGATTACCCCATGTTCATCTTCGGCGGTGATGCGGAGTACGTCCGGAAAACCCTCGCGGGCCACCGCCCAAGAGTGATAACGCCCTACAGGAAATGACTGCGGCAGGCCGTTGAAAATTGGCTCTTCAGGAACCGTAATGAACAATGGCGTTGCCGTACCGTGTACCGGTTTACTCAGGTTATACAGCACTCCGCCGTATACCTCAGCAATGGCCTGTTGCCCTAGGCAGATACCCAGAATACTTTTTGAAGACCCATATTTCCGGATGACATCCAGCAGCAGGCCCGCCTCGTTGGGGATACCGGGGCCTGGTGACAGCAGGATTTTGTCAAAATGGGCCACGTCTTCCAACGCAAACTTATCATTTCGCCATACCGTAGCATGATGCCCGCATTCATGCAGGAGATGCACCAGATTAAACGTGAAGGAATCGTAATTGTCTATCACCAATATCCGTGGTGATTGTTGTTGCAAACTACTCATTTTTCTATTTCAAATATCTTGTGCCAATTCCAGTGCCTTGCGCAATGCAGCAATTTTGTTGTTTACTTCCTGAAGTTCCTTTTCGGGGTCGGAGTCAGCCACGATACCGGCGCCCGCTTGATAATGCAAGGTGTTGTTCCGACTCAAAAATGAGCGGATCATGATGGCATGGTTGAAATCACCGTTGAAACCCATATAACCTATAGCACCACTGTAGAAACTCCGTTGTTGGCCCTCGTACCGGTCTATAAGCTGCATAGCCATGTGTTTAGGCGCACCACTCAGTGTGCCCGCCGGAAACGTATCGCCCACTACGTCGAAAAAGTTTACCCCCGCTTTTAATGTACCGCATACTTTGGATACTAAGTGGATGATGTGTGAATAATACTGTGCTTCTTTATAGGATTTTACGTGCACCTGTTCACAATGCCGGCTCAGGTCATTGCGGGCCAGATCCACCAGCATCACGTGTTCGGCACTTTCCTTGGGATCCTCTTTGAGTGCTTCGGCGATCTTCTCATCCTGCTCCTGGTTACCGCTTCGCTTGAACGTCCCCGCTATCGGATAAATCGTGGCTTCCTTGTTTCGGATGGTCAATTGTGCCTCGGGTGAGGAGCCAAAAAGCTTGAAATCACCGTAATCGAAGTAAAATAGATAAGGAGACGGGTTTACCGAGCGCAGGGTACGGTATACATTGAACTCATCACCGAGGAAAGGTCGGGAGAAGGCCCGCGATGGCACGATCTGGAAAACATCGCCGCGGAAAATATGAGTCTTCATTTTCTCCACCAACGCCTTGAATCCTTCATCGGCCATGTTTGAAGTCTCTTCACCATTCAGGGAAAAATTATACTCGGGAAAATTTTTATTCTGGATCAGGTACTGGATTTTCTCCAATCCCGAAGGAGTTTCGTCGCCCTCCAACTGGTGTTCGAAAATATACAGCTGATTACGGAAATGATCAATGGCGATCACATACCGGTAAACATGATATTGCATGTATGGGATGTCCCGTTGGGGATCCGGTGAGCTCTCAAGCCGGATATCCTCGAAATGGGCTACTGTGTCGAACGTAAAAAAACCAAACAGGCCATTGGAAATAAAGTTAAAGCCGGATGCACCGTCTTCGCTGAATGCCCCCCTGAATGCAGATACTTCTTCACGAAGGTTTATCTCCGCGGCTGGTTTCCGTTCGGCCGCGCACCCCGGATACTGGATTTCAAGGGTGTCCTTATCGAGTCGTATACCTGCAACCGGTTGGCAGCAAATGTAGCTCATGTTGTTTTCGCGGCTATGATAATCCGAGCTTTCCAGCAGCAGACTGTTTGGAAACACATCGCGGAGCCTCAGGTATGTGCTCACCGGCGTTGTCGTATCTGCCAGTAGCTGCTTATAAATGGTTTTAAATTTATACACCATGTTTCGTTAAACTAAATCACACAAAAAACCCGACGGATTTTTCAAAAACGTCGGGCCAAATATTCCAAAGCCTTGGTTGATTAGGAATATATACTTGTTCCTACTGACCCGACGTTATCGCTGTCGAGCCACCACCATAATCCGATGTGGAACCTTTTTATCGCCATACGACACAAAAGTATGAAAAAATTTAACGAAACAAATTTTTAATTGCGAAAATGGATAAAAATGGATCAGTCATCCAGTAAGTCCGGTCGCCGGGCTTTGGTCCTTGCAAAGGCTTGCTCATCCCGCCATTGGTTGATTGCTGCCTCATTACCATTTAGCAGCACCTCCGGCACTTTATAGCCACGCCATTCCGCGGGGCGTGTATATATGGGCGCATCCAGCAGTCCACCCTGAAACGAATCGGAGAGTGCCGAAGTTTCGTCAGAAAGTACCCCGGGTATCAGGCGCACCACCGCATCCACCAATACCGCAGCGGGCAACTCCCCGCCCGAAAGCACATAGTCACCGATGGAAAGCTCGCGGGTTACGTAGATATCGCGGATGCGTTGATCGATACCCTTGTAATGCCCGCAAAGTACGATGATATTTCCCTTGGTTGAAAGGTGGTTCGCAATGGATTGGTTGAGTGTTTCACCATCGGGAGTCATAAAGATGATTTCGTCGTATACCCGTTCCGCTTGCAGCTTTTCGATACAGGCAGCAAATGGCTCGACTTGCATCACCATTCCGCTGCCACCCCCGTAGGGATAGTCATCAACGCTCCGATGTTTGTTATGCGTATAATCGCGCAGGTTATGTACCACGATTTCGCACACCCTCTTTTTTTGGGCGCGTTGCAGGATGGAATGCGCAAAAGGACTCTCCAACAAACCTGGTAATACCGTAATGATGTCAAACCGCATGGCACAAAGATAGGATTTTGTGAGCACAAAAAGCCCCATCACCTGACGGCAACGGGGCTTAAAATGAAGTTACCTTGCGGCTATACAGCTGCTGTTACACCACGCAGTGTCTTAGCGGCTTCGACCATCGCCTCTAGCGCAGCCTTCGTTTCCGGCCATGCACGGGTTTTCAAACCGCAGTCGGGATTGACCCACAGCTGCCCGGCGGGGATTACGGCTTTTGCCTTTTCAAGCAATTTCACCATCTCATCCTTACTGGGCACGCGTGGTGAATGGATATCGTACACACCAGGCCCGATGTCATTTGGATAGTTGAAGTTTGCAAAGGCATCCAGCAATTCCATCTGCGAACGCGAAGTTTCGATAGTGATAACGTCCGCATCCATCGCAGCAATGTGTTCGATGATATCATTGAACTCGGAGTAGCACATGTGCGTATGGATCTGTGTATCATCTTCCACATTGGATGAAGACACACGGAATGCCCGCACCGCCCAATCCAAATAGGCTTTATGATCTGCCTTACGCAGTGGAAGCCCCTCGCGGATGGCCGGCTCGTCGATCTGAATGATTTTGATACCGGCTTTTTCCAATGCCTGCACCTCATCGAGGATGGCCAATGCGATTTGATAGGTGGTTTCCGAACGTGGCTGGTCATTGCGAACGAATGACCATTGCAAAATGGTAACCGGACCGGTAAGCATCCCTTTTACGGGGCGATCCGTTAACGTTTGTGCATAAGCTGACCAATAGACGGTCATATCATTCGGCCGAGAAACATCACCGTAAATGACCGGCGGTTTTACACAGCGTGAGCCGTAAGACTGCACCCAACCGTTTTTGGTAAATGCGTAGCCGGAAAGCTGTTCACCGAAATATTCCACCATGTCGTTACGTTCAAACTCACCGTGCACCAACACGTCGATATCTAGCTCTTCCTGCAGGCGGATCGTCCGCTCTGTTTCCTCAGCGATAAGCTTGTCGTATTCCTCCTGTGTAATCGCACCCTTCTTGAGGTCCGCACGCCATTTGCGCACATCCCTGGTCTGTGGAAAAGAGCCGATGGTCGTCGTGGCAAATGCTGGCAAATTAAATTTAGCTTGCTGCTTAGTTTTACGATCGGTAAACTGACTAGTACGCTTGGCGTCGGCATCCGTAATGTTCTTTACACGGGTTTTCACGTCGTCACGGTGGATGAGTGAAGAGGTACGACGGCTTTGCTGCGCGGCTTGGTTGGCCTCGAACCGGGCTGTGATCGTGCTGTCGGCATCGCCTGTAGCCAATGTGGCCAAATCGGTTACTTCCGTGAGCTTTTGCTTGGCGAAAGCAAGCCAGTTTTTAATCTCAGCGGGTAGCGACTGTTCGTTGTCTTCCAGATCAAGGTCGAACGGAACATGTAGGAGCGAGCTCGACGGAGCTACCCACACACGGTCGGCACCCAATGCGTCAACGGCCCGTTTTATCTTGTTGAGGGATGCTTCATAATCGTTTTTCCAGATATTGCGGCCATCCACTACCCCAAGCGAAAGTGTGAGGCCGGCAGGTATGCTGCCCAGCAGTTCGTCGAGCTGGTTTTCACCACGCACCAAATCGATGTGCAATGCCTGTATGGGTAAGCTCAGCGCAATCTGTGCATTTTCGCGCAGTGACTCAAAGTACGTCGCAACAACAATGTTGGTGCCCTTTGCGGCAGCCGCAAGACGGGTATAAACCGTTTGGTAAAGCGTACGGGTCTTGTCGTCGATATCCAACGCCAGGAAAGGCTCGTCAAACTGTACCCACTCGGCACCGGCTTCTGCGAGCTTGCCCAAGATTGCTTCGTAAACGGGCAACAGGCCGTCGATCAGGTCTAACCGATCGAAACCGGCTTCTTTTTCCTTACCCAACAACAGGTATGTGATGGGGCCAATCAATACCGGCTTCGTATCAATCCCCAACTGCTTCGCCTCGTTGAATTCATTGATTACTTTCTCCGATGTAAGTTTGAACTGCTGATTTTTGACAAACTCAGGAACGATGTAGTGATAGTTTGTATCGAACCATTTCGTCATTTCCATGGCGGTTACATCATGTCCATCCTGTTGAAAACCACGGGCCATTGCAAAATACAACTCGAGGTTATAAGAAGATGCACGCTCCAATGCAAACCCTTGGTAGCGCGCCGGGATAGCACCTACCGTAAGGGTGAGGTCCAGCACCTGGTCATAGAAGGAAAAATCGTTGGAGGGGATCAGCGCTATGCCAGCCTCCTGTTGGGTTTTCCAATTTCCTTCGCGAATCGTGCGAGCGGCCTCCAAGAGCTCTTGCTGGCTGATCTTTTTTGCCCAGTAGGCTTCGTTAGCTTTTTTTAGCTCCCGAAGGGCACCGATACGCGGGTAGCCCAAATTGTTGGTTTTTAACATAATATTGTGAATAAATTAAAGTACAACACATCGACGCCCATCCACGAGGGAAATGAGAAGTCTTTTCTGGATGCTTTGGGGAGAGGGCACAAGGCTAAGCTGTGTCTGCTTATTTTTCCCCCACCACGGGCGGGAGTAGAATTTAGCACCTTGTCTGCCGACAGGTTGCTAAGGCTTCACAGGGTCCATTCCCTCTGCCTTTCTCCATAAGCGGCTGCTAAGGTCGATATAAATTATGTAAACTGCAAATATTTTTGTGAATTGCCTACTAACTCACTAGGAGTTTATACCCCTTGCCATGTACATTCACAATTTCTACCTTCGGATCGTCGCGCAGGTACTTGCGCAGCTTGCTCAGGAATACGTCCATGCTACGACCATTAAAATAGTTGTCATCATGCCAGATTTTCAACAACGCCTCTTCACGTGTCAGCACATCGTTCTTCTTGATGCAAAGCAGTCTCAGCAATTCGGCCTCCTTGGTCGACAGCTTCTGCTGTTCGCCATCGTAACTAATCTGTTGGGCAACATAGTCGAAATGGTATTCCCCGATCTCAAACTTTTCGGGATATTCTTCTTCCCCTGGCTTTTCACGTGAAGCCCTTTTAAGCAGAGCGTGGATACGCAACAGCAATTCTTCTACGCGAAAGGGCTTGGTAATGTAATCATCGCCGCCGAGCTCAAACGCTTCAGTCTTATCTTCCATCATCCCCTTGGCGGTAGCGAAAATAATCGGAACCTCCGAGTTAACCTTCCGGATCTCCTTGCCAAGGGTAAAACCGTCTTTACGCGGCATCATCACGTCGAGTATGCAAAGGTCAAACCGTTCCTTACCGAATTGACGCAGTGCCTCGTCACCGTCTTTGCAGAGTGTGACATCAAATTTACCCTTTAGTTCCAAATAATCTTTCAAGATATCGCCCAAATTGGGGTCGTCTTCTGCCAACAGAATTTTTTGCATAATGGTCTCCCTATCGTTTGAGCGGTAGTATGATTTCAAATGTCGTTCCTTTATCCTTCTCGCTTCGTACATGCACTTTCCCACCCAGCCGTTTCACGATGTCATTTACGTAGCTAAGCCCGAGGCCAAAGCCTTTCACATCGTGGCGATTTCCGGTAGGAATGCGATAAAATTGGTCGAAAATCTTCGACAGCTGATCGCGGCTCATCCCGATACCCCTATCGGCCACTGTGATGTGGATTTGCTTGCCTCCGCTTTTCGTTTTGATGGTAATGTCTGGATTTTCATTGCTGTATTTTATCGCATTATCCAACAGATTGAACAATACGTTGGATAAGTGCAGCTCATCGCCCGATACCACGGCATCGGTAGCATCAAGGTGCATGCCTACATTGGCACCATGTTTAAGCAGTTGCAATTCCATGCTATCTACCACGGCCTGTACCAGGTCATTCACGTCTACAGATCGGTGTTCCAGATTCAAATTATCTTTCTCCAGGCGAGCGATATTGAGCACCCGTTCGATGTGGTTGCCCAAACGCACGTTTTCATCGTAGATGATATTGGCCAAACGGGCGGCACGTTGCTGGTCGGCCGCTATTTCCGCGTCTTTCAACGATTCGCTGGCAATCATGATTGTCGCCACCGGCGTTTTGAACTCGTGGGTCATATTATTGATGAAATCCGTCTTCATCTCCGATATTTTCTTCTGCCGGAGCATGGTAAAGATCGTATAGGCAAAACTGCCGATCAACACCAATAGAAGCGCCACAGAAGAAAACAACATCACGGTCATATTACCCATCAGGATATAGCCTTTATTGGGGAAATATACCGAGAGCCGGCCCGAGGTGCTCTCATTGTCTGCCCGAAATAAATCAGTAGAATAGAGGTTTTGCGAGCTGGGCTTCGCTTCCGAAAAGTTGGCAAACGTATATAGGATGGTATTCCGGTCTCTTATCTCCAGATTAAACGGGGAATTGATATCCCTACTCAATAGTTCCTTGTCTAACTCAGCCTTAATGTAGGAGACATTGATACGTTCGCTGAATGGTCGCTTGTATAACTCCATCTCCGCCTCAAAATCCTGAACAAGCTGTGGGTTTTTACCACTCAGTATGGCTACGGTATCCATCAATGTATTAGCTTGCAGCAACTGTAACTGCCGCTCCTTACGGGCAATTTCGTTACGCAACCTTGGATTTTCCCGCGGAGGCAGTGCCCGTATCGTATAGTTCAGATATTTTAGCGCGGTGGAGCCGAAGGCGATAGGTCCCAGCGGGATGAAGTAGCGTATACTGTCGTCTTTCGCCCTAAGTAAAGGCACTTGCTGAACAGCGTAGAGCCCTATGGAGTTGTCATTGCGGCGAAATCCCCCGTCAACAATATCATTTGACTGGAAGTCGATTCGCACCAGCGACTGATATCGGGGATCGTTGAAGTAGGTCTCGTAAAACTGATTATTTTCGATCGGCAATACAAATGGATACTGAGCCATCAGCTCATCTTCCTGTCGTTTGAATGCGAGAAATAATTTGGCCTGTTTCTCACGAAGTTGCTCAACTTCCGTTTTTATGCGTAGCTGCTCTTCCAATTTGCGTTGCTCGCGCTCTAATTTCTCCTTGTTTTTACGTTGAGCATTAGCCAGCTCCATCACCTCCCGCTTTTCGGCCTTGGCGGCCACAGCGTTCAGCGCGGCCTTCACCGATTCGTCAAAGAGCTGTGCTTTCAGGACATAGGATTGCCTGATAAAGAAATACTGCATAGCCACTACGCCCAACAGGGCCACTGTCATCAACCCGATAATTAATGCTATGCTTTTGTGCTTCATCCCTTACAAAAATACATAAGCTTTGAAGCAAAATACAGCTTTTAACAAATTTTAACACCGGCTATCGCATCGCGTGCCACTATTTTTATTTATTTTTGAATACACCAACTCGCCTTGATTATGAATAGGCTCTATGTTTCTTTAATCGCTGCCGTTTGTTCGCCTGTGTTTGGGATTGCCCAAGACGACGGTGACAAGAATGGCTTACGTGCAATCAAGCCCGAAAACCGGATTATTATCGATTCCGTCTTGTCAGGGCCGAAGCTGAAGCGCACCAATGACCAAGTGTTCGACACCTATCCGATGCCTAATTTATACCGTAGGGATTACGCCGTAGCGATGCCGAATGCATACCGCGGTGATAACTGTGTGCCCATGCCGAACCTTTACCGAGGGAAACCCACCCGCTTTATTATTAAAGCAGACAGCGCCAACATTAGCACACCCGATAGCGTACGGATGGATGAGCTTGAGCAGCGCCCAAAGGCTGAATGACCCTAACGAAGCGTTTTACTGACATGTAGCTTGCGACCAACGCGAGTAAAGACATAGCCGTCCTTATCGCTGAAGTACTCATCCACCGCGTTGCGGCATCCCGACCATTCGACATAATCATCAAAAATGATTTTGCCCCCCGGTGATAGGTTCGGCTCAATTTGAATCAAGCAACTCATCACCGAAGCATACCAATCACAGTCGATGTGCGCCAAGGCAACAGGTTCGGTAATGTAAAGGGTATCTTCGAAATACCCCTTAATAAGCCTGATATTATTGTCTTGGATCGGTATGCCGTACTTCGCCAAATTGGAGGTCACAACATCCTGAAGGTTTTCGGTATATCCGTAATAGGTATTGCCCCCCAACCCTTTCGATTTGCCCGCTTTGATTTCATCGTATCGAGCGTGCACATCCGCTTCATCCTTATCAGAGGGTGCCGGGATCATCCCAAATGCATCGTAGATGCGGAATGCTCGTTGTTTTGCCTTTGCCTTGCCAATGGCAATAGCAGACCCACCGAGTGCACAACCCGCTTCGATAAACATTCCTGCAACCTGCGCTTGTTCAACCTGTTTAGCAGCACGATAAAGATTGAGCAAATCAGGAGTTGCTAAGTAGGTCAACTGATCCGTCTTGATTTGCAGTATAGCAGCTTCTTCCCTGTTGGTGATGCGATACCACCAAAACAGGGCACTGGTAACCAGACGGTCCTTAACCTCGTACATCCGCATCATCACTCCATCTCTGTTACCTTAATGGTATTGGTTTTTCCTTTTTTATGAAGGGGGGTAGATGCCGTATTGATGACAATCTGTCCCGGTTGAACCAAATTCTTCGCTTTCAGCAGCGAGTTTACATCGTGGATACTGCCATCGGTACTTTCGAACTTATCGTAATAGAACGTTTTTACCCCCCATAATAGGGTTAGCGTATTGAGCAGTGTTTTGTTTCCGGTGAAGATGTAGATATCAGCATTGGGGCGGTAGCTCGATATTTCGAAAGCGGTATAGCCCGAATACGTCATCGCCACAATAGCGGATGCATTGGTTGTCTCGGCTAAATAGACAGACGAACCGCAGATGGCATCAGGGATAACCGAATCCGCATCATGCTGTGTCTTTTTAGAAATATAATAAGGATAGGAAGTCCGCTCCACATGCACGATGATCTTACTCATGGTCTCGATGACAATTTCGGGAAACTCTCCTACTGATGTTTCACCGCTAAGCATCACGGCGTCAGCTCCGTCCAACACCGAATTGGCTACGTCATTTACCTCCGCACGCGTCGGGCGGGGCGTAGTAATCATACTTTCCAACATCTGCGTGGCAATGATCACCGGCTTAGCCGCATCGCGGCATTTCTTGACGATCATCTTTTGGAGTACCGGAACATCTTCCATCGGCATCTCCACACCCAGGTCACCCCGGGCTACCATAATTCCGTCTGTTTCGGCAATGATGGCATCAATATTATCGATGGCCTCAGGCTTCTCGATTTTGGCAATAACTCTGGAAGATTTGCCCTTTTCTGCAATGACCTTCTTCAATTTCACGATATCTTCTGCCTTTCTCACAAATGACATCCCGATCCATTCAACATCGTATTGAAGGACGAAATTCAGGTTATCGAGGTCTTCTTCTGTAAGACTGGGGATAGAAACCTTGGTGTTTGGCAGATTTACGCCCTTTCGTGAGGTAAGCACACCACCGTGTACGACTTCGCACAATACCGTATCCGCAAGATTCGTACGGATCACCCGCAGTTGTATTTTTCCGTCGTCGAGCAGGATGATCTCATCTTCCTTTACATCCTTTGGAAAATCCGGGTAAGTAATGTAGATCCGGGCCTCATCGCCGATAAGCTCATGCGTAGTGATTTCAACTTGCGCGCCATTGAGCAGCACCGCCCCCCCTTCTTTCATCTTACCAATCCGGATCTTGGGACCTTGCAGGTCGGCCAAAATACTGATATTCGTGTTGTACTCCTTGTTGATTTCCCGTATAACGTTGATAACTTCGAGGTGATCTTCCTGGCTGCCATGCGAAAAATTTAGGCGGCATACGTCCACGCCTTTGGAAATCATACTGGTTAGTATTTCTTTCTTTGCTGATGCTGGCCCTAAGGTGGCCACGATTTTAGTTCGCTTTTGAACCTTTTCCATTGAATAGTATTTGTTAACGTTGTTTTGTCTGTCGCTTTGTTCTACCTGGGCATGAAGCCGGTTTGTTCTTATATCCCTAAACTATTGGTGTGATTGATACACTTTGGCAAACTTAGATAAAGTTGCTTCGATATACAAATCTATAATATAGATATAGGATTGAAAAGCAACTTATCGATCTCGGCACTAAAATATTAGATTTTCTTTGGATTTCAATTTTTGTGGGGAGATTTCGCTGGCAACGACCACTTCTGGGATGTCAGCAATGCGCTCCTGCATGGTCGTAAGATCCTCCTCATCGATAAAGTTTCTGATCAGCAAAAAGAAATCGGAATGGCGCATCTCGGGAATCAAAAAGCCACCATCGATCCCTTTGTTTGCCAACAGGTAATATTCCGTGTCGGTCGTTGTCGAAAAATCGGCGTACCGACTGAAATGTGTCCGACCTATTGGAGCAGGCATCCAAATCTCATAGTCGTCAACTTTATGCAGCTTCAAACCGGTAACCTTGTTGACAAAATAACACAATCGATAGTCTTTGAGCGAAGACGTGATGGCTATTAGGACAAAATCCAGGTCTAATTCGTATTTTAATGTGACTTTATTCAAAGTATTTATCTATATTCAGCGCAAACTTAGATAAATTTGCTTGCATCAAAGCAAATTGATCGGTTTCTTTGCTGCCAGTAAAATATATAATACAGCAAAAATTACAAAAACAAAATGACTGATTTGGCATTAATATAATTACGATGGCGGAAAAAAGGATAACCTGCATTTCATAACTGATCAATTAAACAGACTTTAGAAAATTTGACGCTAAATCATTGATATAAAAACCGTAATTTGGTTTGCTAACAGAACTTGAATAATGTTCTAAAATCAAATATGTTTTACTATTTGCCGAAATTTATTTTTCTTTGCACAGATTTATTAAACAATTAAACTATAAAATCATGTCTGATATCGCATCAAGAGTTAAAGCAATCATCGTTGAAAAGCTAGGTGTAGACGAAAATGAAGTTACCCCAGAAGCTTCATTCACCAACGATTTGGGCGCCGACTCACTCGACACCGTGGAGTTGATTATGGAATTCGAAAAAGAATTCAACGTCGCTATCCCCGATGACCAAGCTGAAACCATCAGCACGGTAGGACAAGCAATCGCTTATTTAGAAAAAAACGTTAACTAGCTAAATTCATTAGGCCAATCGTAATAAATGGAGCTTAAAAGAGTAGTAGTAACAGGGTTAGGTGCGCTTACTCCTATCGGGAATACTGTTCCAGAATTTTGGGACAACCTGATTAAAGGAGTAAGCGGCGCTGCTCCTATCACTAAGTTTGACGCATCGAAATTCAAAACCCGTTTTGCTTGTGAAGTGAAGGGATTCAACGCTGAAGACTTTATGGAGCGTAAGGAAGCCCGAAAATTAGATCCATTTGTACACTACGCATTGGCAGCTACGGACGAAGCGGTGGCGGATGCCTCGCTTAAGTTCGACAATCTAAATACCAATCGTATCGGTGTGATATGGGGGTCTGGTATTGGTGGCCTGAAGACATTTTTGGATGAAGTAAGCAATTTTTATGCAGGCGATGGAACGCCCCGCTTCAACCCTTTCTTTATCCCGAAGATGATTTTGGACATTGCGCCTGGACATATATCCATGCGCTACGGACTACACGGACCCAACTTTTCTACTGTTTCTGCTTGCGCATCATCCACACACGCGCTCATTGATTCGCTTAACTATATTCGTACGGGACAGGCTGATATCATCATCAGCGGTGGTTCAGAAGCAATTATCAATGAAGCGGGTATCGGTGGGTTTAATGCCATGCACGCACTGTCTACACGTAATGACGACCCGCAAACGGCCTCCAGACCATTTGATAAGGACCGGGATGGCTTTGTGGCCGGCGAAGGCGCGGGAGCTATCGTGCTTGAAAGCCTGGAACATGCTCAAGCGCGCGGTGCCAAGATCTATGCCGAACTCATCGGGGCAGGAATGAGTGCCGACGCCTATCACATTACTGCATCGCACCCCGAGGGCCTGGGAGCACGGCTGGCTATGACAAACGCGCTAACGGATGCCCGGCTCACCCAAAACGATATCGATTACATCAATGTACATGGCACGTCCACACCCGTAGGTGATCCCAGTGAAATTATGGCCATCCTCGAATTGTTTGGACAGCATGCGTACAAGCTCAATATCAGCTCTACGAAATCAATGACCGGCCATCTATTGGGTGCCGCCGGAGCCGTGGAATCCATCGCATCCATTCTTGCGGTGAAAAATGATGTGGTGCCTCCAACCATCAATCATTTCACGGACGATCCAAACCTTGATCCGGAACTGAACTTCACTTTCAATAAAGCGCAGAAACGGACGGTAAGTGCAGCGATGAGCAATACCTTTGGTTTTGGCGGGCACAACGCCACCGTTATTTTCAAGAAGTTCGAAGCCTAATTTTGGAGGCATTTTTTTGCAACAGGTGATTTCCCCGCTGCATGCTTGTTATTCAGTTAGTAATTAGATGCCTATTTCAAAGATTTACAAACTGTACTTATCATCCAATCGCGGCTATGTAAGGGCGTTGAAGAACATGCTGGGCTTTGTTCCGGGAAACCTACACCTCTATCAGCTGGCTTTCCGCCACAAGTCTGTAGCCGTACCCATAAAAGATGGCACCAAGAATAGCAATGAACGGCTGGAGTTTCTTGGCGATGCGGTATTGGGCTCAGTAGTAGCAGAGCTTCTTTTTAAGAAATATCCGTACAAAGGCGAGGGATTCCTCACCGAAATGCGCTCAAAAATCGTAAGCCGCGCCCACCTTAATCAACTATCCAAAAAACTGGGCCTCAATGAACTTATCCAATACGATGCCCGCATGATTAATTATCCCAATAAACAGGGCTCGTTGCTGGGTGATGCTTTTGAAGCGTTGATAGGCGCCATCTACCTGGATAAAGGATACGTATTCGCCAAAAATTTCCTGATAAGCCGGATCATCAAACCTCACGTCGATATCCAAACACTGGAGCAAACCGAAACCAATTTCAAAAGCAGGCTTATCGAGTGGTGTCAGCAAGCCGGTAAGGAAATAAGTTTTGTCCAAGCTGAAAATGCCGAGGGCGATAGCATCAAGATTTTCACGATAGACGCCGTGGTCGATGGCGAAGTATGCGGCACCGGCCGAGATTACAATAAGAAAAGTGCCGAGAAAATTGCCGCCGAAAAAGCCTGCGAAGTACTGAACGTGCTTTAGCATATCTCAATTCTATCTCTTACCTTTGCCGCATGGCAGCAATCAAACCCTCATTGGCAAAGGGCACGCGCGATTTTTCGCCCACAGAAATGGAGAAACGCAATTATATTTTCGATATAATTAAGGCGGTCTTCGCGAAATATGGATATCGTGAGATTCAGACCCCCACCTTTGAAAACCTACAGACACTGACAGGTAAATACGGCGATGAGGGTGATAAATTGATTTTCAAGATACTCAACTCGGGCGATTACCTAGCCAAGGCGCCCGGCAACCTGATGGAAGAAAAGGCCTCCGCGCAGCTCGCTCCACATATCGCCGAAAAAGCCTTGCGATACGACCTTACGGTTCCTTTTGCACGCTACGTGGTGATGCATCAGCATGAGTTGACCCTGCCCTTCAAGCGGTTCCAGATCCAGCCGGTATGGCGTGCCGATAGACCTCAGCGCGGGCGCTATCGGGAGTTTTACCAATGCGATGTGGATGTCGTCGGCTCCGACAGCCTACTCAACGAAGCCGAGTTTGTACTCATCTATCATGAAGCATTGTCCGGATTGGGCCTGCGCGATTTTACCATTAAGCTCAACAATCGTAAAATATTGACGGGTATTGCTGAAGTATTGGGCAAGCCGGAGCTGATTGTTGATATGACTGTAGCCATTGATAAGCTGGATAAAATTGGACTGGAAGGGGTAAATAACGAACTGCTAAACCGCGGCTTCACTGCTGGTGATTTGGAAAAGCTGCAACCCATCATTCAATTACAGGGTACCAACACCGAAAAGGCCGAACAGTTGAGGCAAGTACTGGCATCTTCGCCAATCGGATTAAAGGGTATCGACGAGATCGAAACCGTATTGGGATATGTTGAAAAACTTGTCGGTGACACCGCTGTGGTTAACCGTTTTGTCGAATTGGACATCACACTGGCGCGGGGCCTCAATTACTATACGGGTTGTATTTTTGAGGTAAAAACCAATGAGGCGACAATGGGAAGCATCGGCGGCGGCGGCCGCTATGATGATCTTACCGGGATGTTCGGCTTGAACGGACTCACCGGTGTAGGAATTTCATTCGGTGCCGATCGAATATACGATGTATTGGAAGAACTGGGTCTTTTTCCCAACACAGCGGTATTAACTACCCAGGTATTGATCAGCAACTTTGATAAACTAGCCGAGCTGTATGCACTGCCGTTGCTACGAAAATTACGAGCTGCAGGTGTAGCTTCCGAACTCTATCCGGCCACTGCCAAGCTGAAAAAGCAACTCTCATATGCCGACGCAAAAAAAATCCCCTATGTGATCCTCATCGGTGAAGAAGAAATAGCAAGTGGCCTGTTTTCACTAAAAGACATGCTGACCGGCGAACAACGGATGCTCGGTGAAACAGAAGTACTCTCCTTTTTAGCCCCTAATGCATGAGTTTCATCGGTAATGTGATCTGGATTATTTTCGGTGGATTTTTCATCTTTCTGCAGTACCTCTTCGGCGGATTGGTCCTGTGCCTGACGATTGTCGGCATACCCTTCGGCTTACAATTATTCAAGCTGGCCGTAGCGTCCTTGGTCCCCTTTGGAACCAAGGTTATCCCTACGCCAACCAGTACAGGATGCCTGTATACCCTCATGAATATACTCTGGATTATATTTGGTGGAATATGGGTGGCGCTCACCCATTTTTTCTTTGGCGTATTGCTTTGCATCACCATCGTGGGCATTCCTTTCGGCATGCAGCACTTTAAGTTGATGGGGCTGGCCTTCACTCCCTTTGGAAAGGCTATCAGTTGAGTCGACGGCAGGATTATCGCCAAAACGAAACTTATGTGTAACTTTGGCCGCAGCACTAATCCATACGCACAACATGAATAACAAACAAATTTTACCTGTATTGATGATTTCAACTGCATTCATCGTGTCCTGCGACGAGACCAAGCAGGCTATCCAAAATCCATTTTTAACGACGTATGATACGCCTTTCGGTGTGCCGCCGTTTGACCAGATTAAAGACGAACACTTTAAGCCCGCATACGAAGAGGCCCTTCGGCAACATACCGCCGAAGTTGATTCGATTGCAGGGATAACGGAAGACCCTACCTTTGAGAATACCATCCTGGCGCTCGAAAATGCGGGCAGTCTGCTTACCCGCGTATCCTATGTGTTTTCCAATCTCAATTCATCGACAACCAACCCGGCGATTCAAGCTTTGGACAAAGAGCTAGCGCCCAAGCTCGCCGCTCATCGCGATAACATTTCACTGAATGCGCAGCTTTTCAGCCGCGTCAACAGGATATGGGACAAACGCGAAAGTTTAGGGTTATCCAGCGAACAGCTGATGCTGCTCGAACGTAGTTACAAGAGCTTTGTGCGCAACGGGGCTAATCTGAGCGACGCTGATCAGGCAACCTTGCGCGATATCAATGCCCAACTGGCAGCGTTGACCACGCAATTTGGCCAGAATGTATTAACCGAAACCAATGCGTTTGAACTCATCGTAGCTAGCGATGACAGCCTTGCCGGCCTTTCGGACGATCTGAAAGCGGCTGCCGCGGAAACCGCCAAAGCCAAGGGCCATGACGGCAAGTGGGTATTCACGCTTTCCAACTCCAGTGTGATGCCGTTTTTGCAATATGCAGCTAACCGCGAGTTGCGCAAACAGCTTTGGGATGCCTACAGAAGCCGAGCCGGTAACGGCAATGCCCAGGATAACAGCGAGGTGCTTGTTGAGATCGCCAACCTTCGGTTGCAGAAAGCCAACCTGTTGGGATATCCTACCCATGCACATTATGTGTTGGAAGAAGCAATGGCCGAAAACCCCGCCAACGTTAAGAAATTGCTGGACGACCTGTGGAAACCCGCTATTGCAAAGGCAAAAGCGGAGGCGTATGACATCCAAAAGGAAATCGAAGCATCGGGCAAAAATTTTCAGGCGGCACCTTATGATTGGCGGTATTATTCGGAAAAGATTCGGCAAAAGCGCTTTTCGTTGAGCGAGGAAGAGCTGAAGCCTTATTTCAGCTTAGCGGGTGTTAGGCAGGGGGCTTTTGATGTAGCCAACAAATTATATGGCATCACGTTCAAAAAGCTGGACAGCATACCCACCTACCATCCAGAGGTAGAGGTCTACGAAGTGCTGGAGGCGGATGGCAGCCACATCGGCATATTTTATGTGGATTACTTCCCTCGTGAGTCCAAGCGTCCCGGTGCCTGGATGAGCTCATTCCGCAGACAGTACACGGAAAATGGCGACCGCAAGGCCCCGGTGATTGTCAACGTCTGCAACTTTACCAAGCCCGTGGGTGACCAGCCGGCATTACTTACCTTTGATGAAGCCAATACCTTGTTTCACGAGTTTGGCCACGCACTTCACGGCCTCCTATCCAACGTTACCTATAGCGGCCTCTCTGGCACCTCAGTATCGCGGGATTTCGTGGAGCTGCCGTCACAGGTGATGGAAAATTGGGCCGAGGATCCCACCGTGCTGAAGGCCTATGCTAAGCATTATCAAACAGGTGCCGCAATTCCCGATGAGCTTATTGCCAAACTGGAAAGCGCCGGCACATTCGGGCAAGGTTTTGCCACCGTGGAGTATTTGGCATCTTCCATATTGGATTTCGACTACCACACCATCACCAGCCCCATCACCGTAAGTGCCCAGGAATTCGAGAAAACCTCCATGGCAAAAGCCGGGCTGATCGACGAAATCATTCCACGTCACAGCAGCACCTATTTCCAGCATATCTTTTCTGGTGGCTACTCCGCTGGTTACTACAGCTACATTTGGGCGGAGGTGCTTGATGCTGATGCTTTCGCCGCATTCAAGGAAACCAGCCTTTACGACCAGGCCACTGCCAGTGCGTTCCGAAAAAACGTCTTAGAAAAAGGCGGCACCGTAAAACCGGCAGAACTGTACCGGAAATTCCGCGGAGCGGACCCCAACCCGATCTATTTAATGAAGAAAAGAGGCCTGGATTAAGCAAGTCGAATACCCAGATAGATTGCCCGTCTGTAGGGATTACGGACGGGCACTTTTATATCATATCCCAGCCGAATGAAACTGCAGATCATACAGGCGCTTGTAATACCCATCCATTCGTAACAGCTCCTGGTGTGAGCCCATTTCTTTCATCTCGCCCTTATCCAGCACAATGATCTTATCTGCCTTTTGGATGGTAGAAAGGCGATGGGCAATCACGATGGATGTGCGGCCTTCCATCAGTTTATCAATGGCTTGCTGGATAAGTTCCTCCGTTTCGGTATCGACAGAAGAAGTCGCCTCATCCAGCACCAATATTCTCGGATCATGCACCAGCGCACGGATGAATGAAATCAACTGCGCTTGCCCCGAAGAAAGTGTGGCCCCACGTTCCTGCACCTTATAATCATAGCCTCCCGGTAAACGCATAATAAACTCATGAGCGCCCACCTGTTTGGCGGCCGCCACAATCTGCTCACGGGTGATGGAAGGATCGTTTAGGCTGATGTTGCCGGCCACCGAATCTGAAAACAGGAAGACATCCTGTAGCACGGTAGCAATCGTACGGCGCAGGTAATTGAGTTCATATTCCCGGATAGCTACACCATCCAACAATATAGATCCCTTATTGACCTCATAAAAGCGGCTGAGAATATTGATTGTGGAAGACTTTCCCGCCCCCGTCGCACCTACCAAAGCCAGCGTTTCTCCGGGCTCGACCTTGAAGTCGATATCCTTTAACACCCATTTCTCCTCATCGTAAGCAAACCATACCCGATCAAAAACAATCTCCCCACGGATGTGTGGAGGTTGCTTGATGCCTTCATTGGGTGTCCGCTCGTCGGTGTCCAGCACCGCAAAAATCCGTTCGGCACTCACCATGCCCATTTGCAGCGTATTGAACTTATCCACCAACTCCCGGATGGGCCGGAAGATCATATTGATGTACATGATGAAGGCCACGATCACGCCGGGCGACAGCTCATCGGCGAGCACCTGCTTGGAACCATACCAAACCAGTAAACCCAGCGAAATGGCCATGATAATTTCCAATACCGGAAAAAAAATCGAAAAATACCAGTTCGCCCGGATGTGGGCATTCCGGTGCTCCGCATTGGCCGTTTTAAATTTGCGCATCTCCTGGTCCTCGCGAGCAAAGTACTGAATGATGCTGATGCCCGAAATGTGTTCCTGCAAAAACGTATTCAGATTAGACACCCATTTACGCACATCCTGGAAGGCGGATTTCATCGCCTCCTTAAAGACATAGGTTGCTCCAACCATAAAAGGCATCGGAATCAACACGATAAGCGTTAGCTTCCAATCGGTATAAAACATCACCACCAGTATCACCACCAGCTGGAGAATATCCCCAATAATCTGGATAAGCCCTTCCGAAAAAATGTTGGCAATGGTTTCCAGGTCCGAAATGGTACGGGTAATGAGCCTGCCTATCGGCGTATGATCAAAATATTTGAGACGAAGGCTCGTTATGTGGTTAAACACATTGATGCGGAGATCCCGGATGACCGATTGGCCCAACGTATTGGTCATCAGCGTATGGAAATAACGGATGACCGTTTGCAGGAGTAAAAGCCCCAACATCAAGAGCAACATCAGCTGAAGGCCATCGATATCGTTGTGGAGAATAAACCGGTCAAGCGTATATTCCACAACCATCGGCAGTGCCGGAGCCACACCTGCCATGATAATCGTAAGCAATACGGAAATGACAAAGATACCCCGATAGGGCCTTACATAACGCATCATTCTGCGGAGCAGCTGTGCATCGTATGTTTTTCCGGATACCTGGGGTTCGCTCATGGGTAGGTGCAAAAGTACAACTTTGTGGAATATCTTGGTTCATTGATTTGTCAAAGAGCCGTTAGATATACGGATATTCCACGCTAGTGAGGTATAAGCCGCATGCTGGAACCGAGGTGCCCGCAACGGAACGGTCCTTGCTTCGGATCACGGTGTGCATATATTCGGGAGTTCGCTCGCTGCGTCCGATTTCAATCAGCGTGCCGACAATCGCCCGCACCATGTTACGCAAAAAACGGTTAGCCGATATACGGAAAACCAACTGCCTGTCATTTGTCCAATGCCATTCTGCCCGCGTGATATTGCAGATATTGGTATACACTTGGGTATTCGATTTGCTAAAGCAGGAAAAATCTTCATACTGTTGCAAAATAGTGGCAGCTTCATTCATCGCCAATACATCGGGCATGTCGCGCACCTGCCAGGAGCGACCGTGCAGAAACGGGTTTTTCCCCAAATGGATATGATATTCATAGGAGCGGCTCACGGCGTCAAACCGCGCATGGGCATTTGATGCCACCGGAAGCAGCCTTTTCGCAGCAATATCAACGGGTAGCAACGCATTTAATTTATACAGAAAATCGTCCTCGCCTATCGGAAACATACCGATTTCCAGATCGAAATGGGCGAATAATTGTTTGGCGTGCACACCGGTATCCGTGCGCCCACACCCCACCGTTGCCACGGGTCGGCGCAATAAGGTACTCAATGCCTTATCAAGCAGTTCTTGTACGGTCACCGCATTCGGCTGGATTTGCCAACCGTGATAGGCGCTGCCTACGAAGGCCATTTCAATGAAATACCGACTGCATGTTTGTTCCACAGGCACAAAGGTATGGATTTTGTCTTTCAGCAAATCAGCAAATTAACTTATCTTTGCACGCTATGATATACCTTACACGGCGCGAACGGTTTAACGCGGCGCATAAATTATTCCGCGAGGAGTGGAGTCAGGAAGAAAATGAAGCCGTATTCGGCAAGTGTTCCAACCCGAATTGGCATGGCCATAACTACGAACTTTTTGTCACCGTGAAAGGTGAAGTGAATCCGCAGACGGGATTTGTAATCGATTTGAAAGAACTGAAAAACATCATCAAGGCCCATGTCGTTAACAAACTGGATCACCGCAATATTAACCTTGATGTAGATTTCATGCAAGGCAAAATAGCTTCTACTGAGGTGCTGGCAATCGAAATCTTCAATCAGTTGAAAAGCCATATCGAGGCACACCAAGCCATGCTGCATTCGGTAAAATTGGTTGAAACCGAAAACAATTCCGTGGAATATTTCGGCGATGATCATGCCGGAAATTAATAACTGCAACTATGGACAATGATTTTCCGCTCAATGAGGAAGAAATAGACGGGTACGTGAAAATAGATCGTTACAATCCTGAAAAGGTAGCCCGTATAGCGGCGCACTATGCCGACATCCTTGAACTATTGGGTGAAGACCCAACCCGCCAGGGCTTGCTGAAAACACCCGAGCGGGTAGCCAAGGCCCTGCAATACCTTACCCATGGTTATGATCTGAATGCAGCCGATATCCTGCGCGGTGCCATGTTTGAGGAAGAGTACAGCCAAATGGTGGTCGTCAAAGACATCGAAGTCTATTCGCTGTGTGAACATCACATGCTCCCCTTTTTCGGTAAAGCTCATGTTGCTTATATCCCCAATGGCCATATTGTAGGGTTGAGCAAGATTCCCCGGGTCGTCGATATTTTCGCCCGTCGTCTTCAGGTACAAGAACGGATGACCAATGAAATCCGGGATTGCATACAAGAGACCTTGAATCCGATTGGTGTAGCCGTGGTAATCGAGTGCAAACACCTTTGCATGTGCATGCGCGGCGTACAAAAGCAAAACTCCGTGACAACCACTTCTGCATTTACCGGCGAGTTTGCCCATGAGCGCACCCGCAATGAGTTTCTAAGGCTTATTACCGCATCATTGAGCTAAAGAGTGCGTTAGAACAATCGTACCCCGATCCTTATGGCTTGCTGTCCGCGCAAATCCGCCGCTGACCCCAGCGACCGTGCATAGATCACCCGCAGCCGTTGCCACTCCAATCCGACGTGCCACTCCCCATAGTGCCCCAGTTCACCGGTATGCATATAATGAAATCCGATGATTTCCTGAAGTTTGAGCCGGCGGAGTAATGGTACTTTGCTGGTGAGCAATGTGGAAAGATTATACTCGCCATGTGCCTCCACAAAATTGCCAGCCGTGCTGTATCGGTAGTAATCCAGCAACAAAAACGTCGTCAGTTGCTGGTCGCTGATCAGTGTCTTCGTACCTTTGAAATGCTGGTAGTCGGTATAGCGAAGCTGCCTATCGTTCAAAAATGTACCCGCCCGTACATCGAATGATACCTGTCCGTACAGCCCTAACCCAATCCCCGTTTTATACAGTCGCGCCATTAGCAAATCGTAGTCCACGTCGCTACCGAAAATACGGGGAAGGCCTTTGGTATAGGTTACAGCGAGTGTCGGCCATTTCGACGGCAGGTACACCCGCCGATGCGGGTAAGTCTCGTATCGAGTACCGAAGTCGTAGCTAAGCCCCATCGTGATTTTGAACGCCTGATTTTCCGCAAACAAAGGGATGTCCTCCCCCGGCACCAAGGGGTTGTTGGAGGTAAGGTGTTGTTTATTTCTTTCCCAAAACGTATAGTCGGTACTATTGGGAAGCCAAAGTCGGTTTTCCCAAACAGCGGATGCCGTTGCAGTCACATTGGCGGGCAGGGTATATCGCCATTCCAGCCCGCCAAACGTCCGTTCATACAATTTGAGGTAATTACGGCCAAACAGGGTTGTGCTGATGGTATTGAAGAGCGGTTGCAGCGCCCCCCTATTGTTGAGATCTTGCACGTTGCTTCCCCCGTAGAGGTGCAACGTGCTTTTTCCAATCGGAAGATAAGTTCCCAAATATCCATTAAACCGCTTATTTGCAAAACCATAACGTGCATTGCCGTAAACCGTAAAGTTGCGATTGCGTAAGGTATCGATTTGCTTGGTATACCGAATTCCATAATTAAGCGCCAAGCCTTCCACACTGTTGAAAAGCAGTGAAGTAGCAAGCCCATCGAAAGCAAAGAAAGAGCGGTTTGCACGGTTGCGGTGTGTATAGCCGGTGGTTAGTATGCCCAATGGCTTGAACCGGTTGGTTACCCGGTCTAATGAATCCCGGTATTCCTTGGTCTCTCGTCTTCGCTGCAGACTGTCTTTGCGGACATAATCCCGCTGTTCCTCGTCCGTAAGCAATAGGGGCCGGTTTTCCGCCCAATAGGCCGAATCGCGTTCATTGATTCCTTCCGCAATGCGTAGCACTTCATTGAACGCGCCCTTCTTAATTTCGGGATTGGCCGCGTACTCGCTGTATACTGCAGCAAAATAACCACCGACACGGAATCCCAACAACCCGCCAACGAAATCAAACCGGATGCTCGACGGTTGCCATTGACCATTTTCCAGTGGGATAAACTCCTGCTGTACATCGAGGGTATCCAGTACGTTGATGCTGGATGCCTTGGTGAGTTGCAGGTTTACCCCATATATCCGCCAAGTATCATCCACGATGTAGATATCACCCTCGTAAAGAGGTTCGCCCTTACGACGAGGAATTACCTCGATTTTATTGATCGTGAGGCCATTTTCCTCCGTAGTACCCAACAGGCGGTACCGATAATAGGCCAATGCATTGTCCGCGATAGGCGAAACGAACGGCCGGGCGCTTAGCCCATCAAAGATGGGCTGGTGATTTTCATAGAAGTTGAGCTTCAGATCAGCGGCGCGGTTAAAACTAAATGCGCGGTTGTTTCCTGAAAACTTGGAACTGATCATTTCCTCGTGGAAGTCATCAGGAGGTCGTACCGTAATGCGGGATTCTGATTCGGAAAGATACACGATACCAGTCCTGTTAGCGTCCAAGCCGATTTCGCGCCCAATTTCGTCGATATCAACGCCCAAGAATTTTTTGGGAGCCTGCAAGAGCCGTTGCACGCCTTTGATGTAAACTTTTGCGGTGTAAGGAGCAGCCTCAAGGAGGTGAGCCTTACGTTGCCGGATAGCGCGCCGGATAATGGCATAAGCGGGGTCTTCCCCGTTTCCGATCACCACTTCATCCAACAGGTAGGATTCAGCGAGGAGAATAACCTGGATATCCCTATCCGCATCCATGGTCACCCGTTTGGTAGCTTGCTTATAACCAACGGACCGGATCAGCAGCTCGTGTTCACCCACGGGCAATTGCATTTTGAATATCCCCTCGTTGTTGGCCGAGGTACCCCCGCCGCCCGCTTTCCTACCGTATATGCTGGCAAACGGCACCGGATCACCTTTTTCATCGATTACCCGGCCGGTTAACTGATGGGATTGGGCATAGGTAAGCGTCGTGACGATACCTATGAAGACAAGCGTTAGGGACAATCTCCGCATAAACATGCCCAAACTTAGCAAAGGTTATCGTATGTTGTTGTTAAAATATGTTACTAAATTTTACGTAATATTGCCGGTAGCACATCATCTTTATAACATGAATACCATCAGCATTTGCCTATTGACGGCAACCTTGGCTTTTACATCGCCTGTTGCGCATGCTCAGCTCGCCTCACCGACTTTTATTTCGCACCCCACCCTGAGCCCCGATGGGCAGCTGGTCGTATTCAGCTATGCCGGCGACCTGTGGAAAGCACCGGTAGCAGGTGGTCAGGCACTCCGCCTCACTGCGATGCGCGGCGAAGAAATCGCGCCGCGGATTTCGCCCGATGGCAATTGGTTGGCATTTTCAGCCAACCAATTCGGCAATTTCGACGTTTATATCATGCCTTTGGCTGGGGGCGACATCCGGCAGCTCACCCATCACGATGCTTCCGATGAGGTGGATAGTTGGAGTTGGGATAGCCAGCGCATCTATTTCACATCCGGGCGTTACAACCGCTTTACCAGCTATTCCGTAAGTGCCGATGGTGGTACCGCAAATCGCCTCTTCCCCCATTATTTCAATACCATACACGGCGTGGTGGAAAAGCCCGACGGCGAGCTGCTTTTCAATAATACCTGGGAGAGCTACTTCGCGGCAAACCGCAAACGCTATAAGGGGGAGTTCAATCCCGATATACTCGGTTATCACCCCGTTACCCGTAGCTTCACCCAATATACCGACTATGCGGGTAAAGACTTCTGGACCAGCGTGGACCGGCAGGGCAACGTCTTCTTTGCGTCTGACGAAGCCAACGGCGAGTACAACCTTTACACATTTGCCGACGGAAAAAAAACAGCCCTCACGCGCTTCGAGACGTCCATTAAGCGGCCATCCGTCTCGGCCAATGGCGAGAAGGTCGTCTTCGAAAAGGATTATCAGCTTTATATCTATGATGTAACCACCAAAAAAACGTCAAAACCCGATATTTCGGTCAGCCGAAACGCCATTCTAGCTGCACATCAGGAGCATGACGTGAAGGACCACATCACCTATTTCGATGTATCGCCTGATGGCAAGAAACTGGCGTTCATCTCACGTGGGGAGGTATTCGTGAGTGATATCGAAGGCAAATTCATCCGCCAGATGCCCAGCTCCGGCGAGCGGGCGATGGAAGTCAAATGGCTAGCGGACAATAAAACGCTGCTGTTCAACCAAACCTACGCCGGATATCCCAATTGGTATACGATAGCCGCCGATGGCAAGGGCAATGCCAAGCAGCATACGTCCGATCTGCGCAGCAACCGCGATATCACCTTCAACGCAGAACGTACGCAAGCCGTGTACCTCAGCGGCCGCGATGAGGTCCGGTTGCTCGATCTCAAAAGCCTAAAAAGCACGGCCGTGGTGACGGATGAAATATGGGCTTTCCAAAATTCCGAGCCCTCCTTTTCGCCCAATGGTGAATACATCCTTTTCACGGCGTACCGCAATTTTGAACAGGATATCTTCGTGCACCACATCGCTAGAAAGCAGACCATCAACCTCACCAATACCGGCGTATCGGAAACCTCGCCTGCATGGTCACCCGATGGCAAATCCATTTACTTTGCAAGTAACCGTACCAAGCCCTCATACCCCACCGGCATGCGCGATGCCAGCATTTACCGACTGGCGTTGGATGACTTCGACGAGCCGTACCGCATCGATAAGTTCGATGAACTTTTTGAGGATAAAAAGAAAGATGACAAGGGCAATGACGACAGCAAGAAGGAGAGCAAGGATAAAGACGCCAAAACCGACAGTACATCCAAAGAGAAACAACCCATCGAGCCGATCGTCATCAATACACAGGAGCTACTTGACCGAATTACACGGATAAGCCCGGCATTCGGCACGCAAAGCAACCCCAAGGCATTCAAGAAAGGCGAAAAGACCTATGTCTTCTATTTCTCAAATCACGAAGGCGGGCGAGGTGCCTTGTTCCGTACCGTATTCCAACCGTTTGAAGATGACAAAACCGAAAAGGTTTCAGACGGCAATTTGGGAAATATTGTCGAAGTGGACGGAAAATTTTACGCGCTATCAAAAGGAGCCGTGCAGCAATATAACATCGAGGGCAATAAAGTAGAAAAAGTGGATATTTCCTTCGCATTCCGGCGCAACCTGCAGGATGAGTTCAACCAGCTATTCTACGAAACCTGGGCGGGTATCGAAGAAAACTTCTATGATGGCGATTTCCACGGAATCGATTGGGCAACGGTGAAAAACCGATACGCGGCATACCTGCCCCACCTCAATAGCAGGGCGGACCTCCGCGTACTGCTCAACGATATGCTGGGCGAGCTCAACTCTTCACACCTAGGCTTCAGCTCGGGTGGCGATGAGGAGCGTAAGGATTTTTCATTTGTAACCAATGAAACCGGCATTACTTTCGACAACGAACATCCCTACCGTGTACATCGCATCGTGGATAGGAGCCATGCTGCGCGCAAGGGCGTCGATATCCGGTCCGGCGATGTGCTGGTAGCCGTAGACGGGCAGCGTGTAGACACGCTATTGGACCGCGACCGTTATTTCACCCGGCCTTCGATTGCCGACGAGATGGTCCTCACCTTCCGCCGTGGAAACACGGAAGTGACGGCTAAGGTACGCCCACAAAGCAGCGGTGCCCTTCGCGATCAACGGTATGACGAGTGGATAACCGCTAATCGCCAAAAGGTGGATTCTTTGGGCCACAACCGCGTTGCCTACACCTATATGAAAAACATGGGCGGGGGTGAATTGGAGCGCTTCCTGTTGGACATGGTAGAACAGGAGGCGCATAAAGACGCCATCATCCTCGACCTTCGGTATAACACCGGGGGCAACGTACACGATGAGGTGCTGCGATTCCTCTCCCAGCGTCCTTACCTCCAATGGCAATACCGCGGTGGCAAGCGGTCACCCCAAAGTAATTTCGCCCCATCGGGGAAGCCTATCGTATTGCTTGTAAACGAGCAGTCCCTCAGTGATGCCGAGATGACCGCCGCCGGCTTCAAGGCACTGAAGCTGGGAAAGATCATCGGTACCGAAACTTACCGCTGGATTATTTTCACCTCGGCGAAAAGCCTGGTAGACGGATCGATGTACCGCGTGCCCGCTTGGGGGTGCTATACACTGGATGGTGACGACTTGGAACTGACCGGCGTGTCGCCCGATATCTACGTGAAAAACACCTTCATGGATCGACTGGAAGGTAAAGACCCGCAATTGGAGCGGGCTGTACAGGAGTTGTTAGAGGCGCTGCAATGACCGAAGCCCGTGATGAGAAAACCAGTTGTCCTTTTTATTGTGTGTATGCTAGGTCTTTGTGCCCGTAGCGAAATTACCCCCATATTGTACGGATTTTCTCTATACCCACTATATTTATAATATGCTTTCAGATTCCCTGCCTGCAAAAAATTGCTCAACGAACGCTCGGCTGCGGACTATTGTTTGTTCGTCGTATTTTTCTATTCGATATAGTTCCCGCCCTACTTGATTTGTGAAAATGATAACCGGATAACCGAAAATCCGATATTTAAACAATATATCCGATCTATGCGCCCTCGGCACGTGCAATTGATCCCAGTTCTTTTCGTGACCATTAATCAATTTTGATTCCCACCAAGATTTATCTTCATCCAAACCGATGTCTACGCAGTATAGATCCGGATGAGAAAAGGCTTGTTGCTCGCCTTTCAAGTAATGAAGTAAAAGTGCAGAGGGATGAGACCAAGTAGCACTAAAAATCAGCATATTAAGTGCCTTTCTTCGATCGTAGATGTTTACCTTGCCCCCTTTTCCATTATCGAGTAAAATTGTTTCATTCGGATCAAAATTATCCGGAAGCTGAGCGAGGTATCGACCGAGATACTCGGTATAAATCGACAAATTTAGCTTGGGGTCAATACTGGAAACAATAGCTTGTAAATCACGCTTTGAAAATAGGTACCGGCAAGCCCAGATGCGCTCCAAAACCAACATGGACCTTGAGAACAGATCAGTGCGCATTAACACATCCATTTTCTGGACTGTTTTGTCGTAGTCTTCAGCTAGACTATCCTCAAGTACGTTAAAAATGCGAAAACCAGGATTGAATAACAATGAATTTTCCTGATGCCCTTTTAGAAAGGCATACCGTTGGCCACCTCCGAAGTCAGTCAATCCCGCTATGGAAATCACGCCAGCCTCTATCGCGAGATAGTCAGAATGATACCGGTCGTGACGTGCGGAATCTGCCGAGTCAGAATCAAGAAAGCGAAAAACATCAAACTTGCCAACATCATCCCGATAAGCGAGACAGGCCCTGAAATGCAAAGCTTCAAGGGGAATAACAATGCGGAATGTGCCCCGTACTACTTTTGCCGAATCCAGCACCAGCGCATTTCGCTCGCCCGTCGTTAAATAGACCTTATCGTCCGGTACATGGATATTTTCGCCGCGTATGACAGTGAAAGCCTTATCCTGTTGCCTGCATGCTGCCAAAGCTAACATTATCAAACACAGTAGGTATCTCGCCATTCTATCTAAATTTGATAACAAAAAAGCAGGAGGAGGAATCGTACAAAACGTTAAAAATTAAACTTAATTAGGTTCTCATCCCCGTTATGTGATATCCCTTATAATACTCGTCCATCCCAATCGACATCAAATGCAACAATCTCTTTGTCCAACTTATACAATATTGAAAACACAGTAATCAGTTCGTGATCAATAATTGAGGCCTTTATTACTTCATCTTTGTTAAAGTTAACGATTTGATTCGTGAATAGTTGTATTATCTACGTAAACACTTTCCACAAGTATCGCTATTATAGATTTTATTCCAAAAATAAGCGAATTGTGCATGAAATTGAATTGTTTGGCGAGGACTCAAGGGGAGTATAGCGATGATAAGCAAATCTGGTAATTAGTGAATTGCCATTTTCATAATCCTCGTTCTACCAGCGTTGAAAATATAGAAATCGCCATGCAATGACAATTATAAAAATCATAAAAATCACTCCTAAATAGCAGAAAATCAACGAAATATTTCTGCAAGTTTTGCGTATTTCGTAATTTTGCGTATGCTATTTGGCAGACATGGAAACATTTTTACCAAGATTAGCTGTTTATCCTGCGGATCTGCAACGGATCACTGGCCAGAGCGAACGTACCTGCCAGCGGCTCCTCAACAAGATCCGGGATGTGTTTGGGCTGGATAAGCACCAGCATGTGACGGTTTATCAGGCCTCAGATTATCTGGGCATTCCGGTAGCGGAAATTTCCCATTTCATGCGCCGATCCTGACCCAAACAACCGGCAAAGGGTTTGCCGGAGCAGCAAAAAGATTTTATGGGATAACCGCGGTGGCGACTAGCTACCGCGGTTTTTTTATACTCACCCCGTCCGACAATTCCGACAAAATCGCCAAAGCCGCCAAATCCGACAAGCCTTCTTGACATGTTACGCAACTTTGTAATGCCAAGGGATAGGTACCACCCGCGGCACGGAGCACTATTTTTTGTTTAACGTTTTAAAAAGAAGTAACATGGCAATTAAATTCAATGTTTTAGAAATCGGCAAACCGGGAGACCTGACTGCGCCGAAGAAATTTTACGCACGGCCGGTTCACACCGGCGAAATCACCCTGGAAGACCTCTCGGCGGATATCTCCCACGCATCTTCCCTCACTGAGTCTGACGTATACGCCGTACTGCAGAGCCTGGTGCGCGAGATTCCGCGCAACATTTCGCGTGGATACATCGTGCGCCTGGGTAACCTCGGTGCGTTCCGCCTGGGCAGCAACAGCACTGGTGGCGACACCGAAGAGGACGTAACGGCGGCCAACATCTTCCGCAAACGCTTGCTGTTCCATCCGGGCAAGTACGTCAAGACCGCCATCGACGGTTTAACTTTTGAGAAAATCCGGTAAAACCGGTCTTCATTACCCCATTGTTCCGCCGCCCCGATGTATTTCGGGGCGGTTTTTTTTGTTTAAAATCGCCAAAAGTGACGCTTGGTCGCTTCTAAAACCGACTTCGGAGGGTCTTTGAAGTGACCGTAGTCGTTTTAAAATCCACTTCGGAGACTTTGAAAAGTGACTTCGGCGCATTTTTCAACCGATTTAGCGACAGCTACAAATAACCTAAAACAAAATTAATTATCTTAATTCGACTGGTTGTATGTGGAGCAGGCAGGACGGTACGTTGCCGAATTAGGGATTAAAATTCATTGCTTTTAGGAATCTTTTTCCTTAAATTTGCTGTATATTACAAGATTATGAACGTCGAAGCAATTAAGCTGGATATTGTGCAGGCCATCGTGAACAGTACGGATGCCGGTCTACTGACCGAACTTCAGCAGTTCCTGAAGAGCCGGGAAGCGGATTGGTTTGATCAATTGTTGCCATCTCAACAAGAGGACGTATTGGAAGGAATTGCTGAGGCTGACCGAGGCGAAACTATTCCGCATAAAGATGTTGTCAAACGTTTCGGTAAATGGGGCATGAAATAGTCTGGACCCCCACAGCACTCAGGACATTCCAGAAAAACATTGACTATTTGCAGGAACATTGGACTGATCGTGAAGCAAGTCTCTGTCGTATACCGCGTTAAGCCGCGTAAAAAAGTCATCGAGCTGATTACCTTCATTGACAATCGGGCCGACACCAAAAAGTCGCGATGGAAATAATAATTAGGAAGGTCATTATCAGCAAGGCAACGCTTGCTAGGCGCTTAGTGCGTCACAAGCTTTCAGCATAACGGCACAGTGCAATCATGCCAGCCACGTCATTGAAATCCAGCTCGTGCTGGGCCACGAATTGCTCCAATGTTGCTCGATGCGCCGGGTATATCCGGTACAACTGTTTGAAATTGGAAAACCTGCTCCGCTTTCCGGCTTTCTCGATGATATAGTCGTGTGAAATCTTGGATACCTCGCGTTCCTTGCCTTGTAGATCTGTCCGCATACCCTGAAAGGAAGCCGATGAATAGGCATCGACTGAGGCAAGCTCGCTGGAGAGTCCATAACCTATCGTTTGTGGTTTGTACTTACTGCTTGCATTGAATCGGATGTATACGATAGGTGCAGGCGAGACTTTTTCCAACGCAGTGTTTCCGTCTAAAAGAAATATCCGCCTGGCGATGACGAGCGAGTCGATGGCCTGATAGTTGGATACCACCTTTACCTGTCCATCTCGCTTGTCAATGAAATAAAGTGCGCTTTCTACCAGGTTATAGTTTACTTTTTCAGCCGATTTTCGTCCATCCCTAAAATATACGACGGCGTCGTGGTAGTCGTCAAAAAGATAAGCCGATAGGGGTTCCTGCCCATAGCCCGGCATCGAAAGCGCCGCTAACAGCAGTAAAAGGCAACATGTAGGTTTCATTTCATTATCGTTTATAGCAGTTATCACAATCGGCAACCGTAGTGGCCGCAATTGGGCAGAAAGATAATCAATATTTTGCTTCAAAACCCCTACTTATCACCGGTTTCCAAAAAGTATTGCACACTTTATTTCGCACGTTAAAATCCGTACCTTTGCACCGAAAAATTTACCGGCTGCTTGCAAAGCAGCATGGCTGCACCACGGTAGTAAGATATCCGAATGAATACAATACATTTCCAAGAAAAATTCGAGGAGCGACACATCGGCCCAAGCGCGGATGAAGCTGCTGAAATGCTGGACGCCCTCGGTGTCCAAAACCTAGATCAGTTGATCGATGAAACAGTGCCTGCACAAATCAGGACAGCGGGTACTTTGCGCCTGCCCCAAGCCTTGGGAGAAACTGCTTATCTGCGACGGATGCGAGCCGTGGCCGACAAAAACCGGGTCTTCAAATCGTATATCGGACAAGGGTATTACGACGTCATCCTTCCCGGCGTTATCCAGCGCAATGTTTTTGAAAATCCGGGCTGGTATACCCAATATACGCCTTATCAGGCAGAGATCGCCCAAGGGCGATTGCAGGCATTGCTGAACTTCCAGACGATGGTTATAGACCTTACCGGCATGGAAATCGCCAATGCCTCGCTGCTGGATGAAGCCACAGCCGCCGCCGAAGCCATGTTTATGCAATATGGGCTCCGTAAGAACAAAGCCGCCAACACCTATTTCGTATCGGATAACGTTTTTCCGCAGACGTTGGACGTATTGCACACCAGGGCCCAGTCTTATGGTATCGAGTTGTTGATCGGTGACCTGCACGATATCCCGAGCACGGATGACATTTTTGGCGTATTGGTGCAATACCCCGCTGGAGATGGTACGATAGCTGATTATAAAAGCTTAGTGGAGCAGCTACATGCCCGCGATATCTCCGTATGTGCGGTAGCCGACTTATTGAGCTTGGTTATGCTATCTGCTCCGGGCGAATGGGGTGCTGACGTAGTGGTCGGTAGCACGCAACGCTTTGGCGTCCCCATGGGATTCGGTGGCCCCCACGCAGCGTATTTTGCCACTAAGGATGCCTACAAACGCAACATCCCCGGCCGAATTATTGGCGTCACCATTGATTCAAATGGCGACTATGCGCTACGCATGGCCTTGCAGACGCGCGAACAGCACATCCGCCGTGACAAGGCTTCTTCCAATATCTGTACTGCACAGGCACTCCTCGCCATCATGGCCGGGTTTTATGCCGCATATCATGGACCGAAGGGCTTACGGCAAATCGGCGAGCGCATACATGGCCTAACTGTGCTGCTGGACCGTGCATTACAACAACTGGGTTATGCCCAGCTCAACGATACCTACTTCGATACGCTGCGGGTAGAGCTTGGTGAACTGGCTGGCCCACTACATGCCGAAGCGCTCAATAACGATGTGAACCTTTATTATCAGGGTACGATCGCTGCTATCGCGATAGATGAAACGACCACTTACCAGGATATCGAGACCCTAGTTCGTATCTTTGCGAAACTTAAAGCCAAAACGGTCAATGATGTGGATTTAGCAGCCCTTGCAGACACCATAGCTACCTGTGTACCACAAGCCCTGCAGCGCACATCGGCCTATCTAACCCATCCGGTATTCAACAGCCACCATTCCGAGCATGAAATGCTCCGGTATATCAAATCGTTGGAAGCCAAAGACCTTTCTTTGTGCCATTCCATGATTCCACTGGGTTCGTGTACGATGAAACTTAATGCAACGACGGAAATGATTCCGGTGACGTGGCCCGAATTTGGGGGGCTGCATCCGTTCGCGCCAATTGATCAGGTGGGTGGTTATATGCAGGTCATCAATGAACTGGACAGCTGGTTGAGTGAGATTACGGGATTTACCAAAGTAAGTTTCCAACCCAATTCGGGTGCGCAGGGCGAATATGCGGGGCTGATGGTTATCCGCGCTTACCACGAAAGCCGGGGCGATACGCATCGGGATGTGGTGCTTATACCGGCGTCCGCACACGGCACCAACCCGGCATCCGCCAGTATGGCGGGCATGAAAGTGGTGGTCGTGAAATGTGATGAACGCGGCAATATCGATGTGGCAGATCTCCACGAAAAAGCAGAAACCCATGCAGCGAACCTTTCCGCGCTGATGGTCACCTACCCGTCTACTCACGGTGTCTTTGAAGAGCCCATCGTTGACATATGTCGCACCATCCATCAATATGGTGGGCAGGTTTATATGGACGGGGCCAATATGAATGCACAGGTAGGCCTTACCAGTCCGGGACTTATCGGCGCGGATGTATGTCACCTCAACCTCCATAAGACATTCTGTATCCCGCATGGCGGAGGAGGACCAGGCATGGGTCCGATTGGTGTTGCTAAGCATTTGGTACCTTTCCTACCTAACCATCAAATCGTGAGTGTAAGCGGCCCGCAGGGGATCAACGCTGTGTCGGCCGCTCCCTGGGGATCGGCGTCGATCCTGTTGATATCACATGCCTACATTGCCATGATGGGTGCCGAAGGGCTTACCAATGCTACAAAATACGCCATTCTGAACGCCAACTACATCAAAACACGGCTGGAAAACCATTACCCTATATTGTATGCTGGCGCGAATGGCCGCTGTGCGCATGAGCTGATTTTGGATTGCCGCACGTTCAAATCTGTTGGCATCGAAGTAAGCGACATCGCCAAACGGCTTATGGATTATGGTTTTCATGCGCCTACCGTTTCGTTTCCGGTAGCAGGCACCTTGATGGTAGAACCTACGGAATCGGAATCAAAAGCGGAATTGGATCGCTTTTGCGACGCGATGATCGCTATTCGCGAAGAGATCGCCGCTATTGAACAGGGGCTATCCGATCGGGCAGACAATCTGTTGAAAACTGCACCACATACCGTAGCCATGGTAAGCGCTGATACATGGGAAAAACCTTACACACGGTCCCAAGCCGCATTTCCCTTGCCTTTTGTCCGTAGCCACAAATTCTGGCCGGCAGTGGGTCGGGTTAATGATTCCCAAGGGGACCGCACACTCATCTGTGCATGTCCGCCGCTAAGTGCGTATGAAGAAATAGAGGCCTAATCGGCAGGCCATTGCAGAAAAAACCCCATTCCGGCCATAGCTGGAATGGGGACTGTACAACTCATCGTCGTACATCGTGCTTTTCCTTCGCTGGAATTATCCAGATCAGGTTCGGGGATGTAATCTCAGCCTGATAGACTCAAGCACTCCCGGCACATCTTTAGTAGTAAAAACAACAGCGGCAAAGAATGGTTTTAAAAAAATGATATATTTCCTCTATAAAAGTTACCTCTCAGTGGCAGAGAAGAGATCGATAAATCCGCTTTTATATTCAACGTGGTTATATTGCATATAAAAGCAAATTTATCTAAGTTTGACTCCTATTATATACCACCATCCATGAAAGTATTTAACATCGTATTCTTTATCCTATTTGTAATTAGTGCCGCATTGCAATATAATGATGTAGACCCCCTTCTCTGGATCGTATTGTATGGCTACGGCGCTTGGGCGTGTTTGATGGCCGCACGCGGTCGATACCTCATTTGGGCCTATGTATCGGGCATTGTGGTTTACCTCGGCTTCGTGGTGTACTACCTTGTCTTCAAACATAACGTGCTCGATTGGGCGCTTCACCATGAAGCGAAAGACCTGGTAAAATCCATGAAAGCCGACAAACCCTGGATTGAGGAAACCCGCGAGGTGTTAGGCCTGTTGATATTGATTACGGCATTGGCCGTCGACTGGTTTGTAGCGGTGCGGCGTAAGCGGGGTATCAATCGGTGAGGAGCCGCAATGTTAAGAATTTTTGAGACCCAATATCTACCTGGTTTATTTTAAACGAAAACTCACTTAAGTTATTGACCATTAGCTGAGTATTCGATATTTTGATTTTTAATTTTTTAGCTGATATTTTTTTGCCATCTTCGTTTCACGGAGAAGTTACCAACATTTTCGCGGTCATTTATTGGATATCAACTTATTAAGAATTAACGAATGGAAAAAACGAGCACGAGTGTCTGGAATAGTTGTCTGCAAATCATTAAAGATAATATTCCCGCACAAAGTTATAAGACCTGGTTCGAGCCCGTTAAAGCCGTACGATTGGAAGGTAACGTTTTGACCATTCAGGTACCCAGTTTGTTTTTTTACGAGTGGCTGGAAGAACACTATGTCGGCTTGCTGCGCAAAACGATAAAAAAGCACTTGGGAGAAAACGGTAGATTGGAATACAATATCGTCGTCGAAAAATCTTCCACGAGTAACCCATATACGACCAATATTCCTTCAAGCGGCAATGGTGCGGAGGCAAAAAGACAATCAATCCCCATTCCCGTCGCGTTGAATAAAGACATCAAAAACCCATTTGTCATTCCCGGCCTTAAAAAATTGCAGGTAGACCCCCAGCTCAATCAGCATTACACATTTGATAACTTCATCGAAGGGGAGTGTAATCGTTTGGCACGCTCGGCTGGCTTTGCGGTTGCCAGCAAACCCGGGGGCACTTCGTTCAATCCATTGATGATCTATGGCGGTGTTGGGCTTGGCAAAACACACCTCGCGCAAGCGATAGGCAATGAAATCAAACGTAACCTGCCAGACAAACTGGTTATCTATGTATCGTGCGAGAAATTCTGCCAACAATTTGTGGACTCCCTGAAAAACAACACCATCAACGACTTTGTCAATTTCTATCAGGCGATGGATGTCATCATCATGGATGATGTGCATAATTTTGCGGGGAAGGAACGGACACAAGATATCTTTTTCCATATTTTCAATCACCTGCACCAATCCAGCAAGCAAATCATCCTCACCTCAGACAAACCGCCCAAGGATTTGGCCGGATTGGAAGAACGTTTGTTAAGCCGGTTTAAATGGGGCCTTTCGGCAGATATGCAAGTGCCTGATCTGGAGACGCGCATGGCCATCCTCAAAAAGAAAATGTATTCTGATGGCATCGAGTTGCCGGATAATGTCATCGAATACGTTGCCAACCAAATAGATAACAGTGTGCGCGAATTGGAAGGGGCAATGGTTTCCTTGCTGGCACAAGCTACGCTCAACAAAAAGGAAATCGACCTCAACCTGGCCAAGTCCATGCTGAAGAACTTCATCAAGAATACACACAAGGAGATTTCCATGGATTACATCCAGAAATTGGTGTGCGATTATTTCGAAGTCCCGGTGGAGATGGTCAAATCGAAATTAAGAAAACGTGAAATCGTGCAGGCCCGGCAGATTTCGATGTACCTGGCCAAGAACCACACCAAAACGTCATTAAAATCCATTGGGGCTTTTTTTGGTGGCAGAGACCACTCAACGGTTATTTACGCCTGCCAAACCGTGGAGGATCTCATCGAAACAGACAAGAAATTTAAGGCCTACGTACAAGATATACAGAAAAAACTAAAGGCAAGCTAAGGCCAAGAGCAATATGAACTAAAAAAGGCGGACCATTATACAAATGGTCCCGCCTTTTTTAGTTCTGAGATAACCCATTATTGTCCGCCACTACCGCCGCCACGGCGGCCACCTCCTTGGCGCATGCGGTTTGCCCGCTCTTCAACCAACTTTTCGTAAGCCTCTTTTTGGCCATCATCCAGCACCGATCGGATTTTTTGATCGGTCTGCTCGCGGAGCTTGCGCATTTCGCCCATTACCTGCTGCCGGTCTCCATGCTCGTTGTCTTGAAACACCTGCCGCATCGCCTTGCTTTGCTCAAGTGAATAGGCATAAACCGAATCCTTTTGCGCTGTGGAAAGCCCCAGTTCCTTCTCCAATCGTTCACTCGTCCGTTTGGCATTTTCTTCCGGGTTACTGAAACCCCGGCCCCGCTGCTGTGCAAAAGACAACCCTACTGTTAGCAATAGCGCCGCCATCATTAAAACGTTTTTTTTCATGGTCTTAAAAATTAAGTCAATACGCAAATAAGACCAAAGAAAGCAGCTTGGGTTTAACGTCTTTTAAAGTAACAATCCGGCTACTTCCTTCCAGTTGTTTACCCGTTCGTATTCATTGACAAGTAAATTATGGGGTGAAGTGAATAGCAGCTTCCGGCCATTGAAGTGTACCAGGTTTCTCACCCGATCGTCAATAAGGATGTCCGCCGATATGATTTTATCGCCAGTAAACAGGATGTTCGTCCAAGGAATAAAAGGGAAATGCTCGCCCAACCAATCGAACTTATCCTCCAGTGAGTTCCTGAATTCCATGGCTGCGGAGACAATATAGACATTATAGTGCGCGCTTAGCGCCTTTACGGTTTCGATGGCATCCGGCATCGGCGGGATATCCCTGAAGAACCCCTTCTCGTTTGCATAGATTTTCCATTGTCCGTTCACTCCCTCTGGCAAGTTCTCATGCAGCTCTTTGCCCGGGGCTTGATGAATATCCATAGCGATACCATAGTCGCGGTTATAAAGTGTCAGAAACTTGCGGAGGGTATCTGTCAGCACCTCGTCCATATCGATTGCCAGACGCGGCTTTTCATTGTTAATCATATTGGCAAAGATAACTTTTATCCGTCATACCCTGATGCTCTGGATGACCATTTACACTAATGCCCCAAAACTCCGGTACAATAATTTAATATCAGCTCACGCAAAGCAGCGTCATCGTGGCTATCAAATTCGGCTTGAATCGGCAACATATAAACCGGTAGGTCTACCAACAGTTCCGTAAGCGCTGGAGCCAATAAACGCTGGGCGTCTTTTTCGGTAGTGACGATAAGTTTATGGGTACTATTCATTTCGCTGAATCGGCTAATGACTTTTCGAATATCAGCGACGGTATATGCATGGTGGTCGGCATAACGAAGTGGCACGACTTCACCTACTTGCGCACGGAGATAATCATATAACGGTTTAGGATTGGCGATACCCGTCAAAAGCAAAACGGAGTACCTCTTATCGAGCAAAGCCGTACCTGTGCCGCCATGCTGCAGCAGGGGTGCAAGCGAGCCATAACCAATACTCGAAAAAAAGATGGGCACACCATGCACCACGGAAAGTGCTCGACGGATACCGTCTTTTTCTGCTTCTGTTGCCGTATGTGGCGTTTTGGTGACCACCATCACGTCGGCGCGTCGACGCTCACCGAAGCCGTCGCGGTAATCGCCTGCCGGAAGCAGCCATTTTGGGCGACTCATCGCACTGAAGTCAAACAACAGGATGGAAAATCCCGGACGCAGCGCCCGATGTTGGTAGGCATCGTCCAGCACGATCGCCTCATGGCCACCTTGAATCAGCCGCTCCACGCCTTCAACCCTGTTTTCATCCACCGTCACAGTGATCTGTGGAAACTTGCGTTTGAACTGAAGCGGCTCGTCACCACATTTGGCCGCTGTATCATCGCTTCCTACCACCAAAAATCCCCGTGTCTTCCTCCCATAACCACGACTCAAGGTAGCCACTTGATAATGCCCGGAAAGCAGCCGGACAAGGTATTCGGTCATCGGGCTTTTTCCGGTACCGCCCACCGCTAGGTTGCCAACGACGATTACCGCTTTGTTAAATGCCGTAGACCGCAACCAACCCCAATCGTAAAGTCGATTACGAACCCATATAACTAAACCGTATACCAGCGAAAACGGCAATAACAGCAACCTCAAGTAAGCCATGCCCAGCAAAAGTAATTCATTTTGCGTACATTCGTCACCAAAAGCAAATGGATATATTGGTCGTAGCAGCCACCGAGGCAGAAATCCTACCGTTCCTTGGATTATCCCCGCAGCAGCGACAAGGAATTGACACGCTGGTTACCGGCGTAGGGATGGTGGCGACCGCCCTCGCGATAGGACAACGGCTGGCGTCCGCTCGCTATGACCTGCTGCTCAATGTGGGTATTGCCGGCAGCTTCGATAAATCAATCGCGCTGGGTGAAGTGGTGTGTGTGGTTCAAGACACGTTTTCGGAGCTGGGGGTCGAAGACGGAGATCAGTTTGTTAATAGCGAACTATTGGGATTGGCCCAATGTACCTTCATCAGTGATCAACGGCATACGATGCTTCATAGTCTACGCAAGTGTAGCGGGATTACCGTCAACACGGTGCATGGCAATGAAGATACCATTAATGAGGTCGTCAAACGGCTGAACCCCGACACGGAAAGTATGGAAGGCGCGGCCGTTTTCTATGCCGGCCATCATTTCGGGATACCTGTTATACAAGTGCGTGCGATTTCGAATTATGTGGAGCGACGCAACAAGGCAAATTGGCAACTTCCATTGGCTATCGATAATCTGAACCGTTGGCTTGCGGCTTTTACACCTGAATGAATAGCCCTTACATGGTTAAAACACAAAAATTTGACAGACACGAGCTCAAGAATATCAATTATTTATAGTAGGTTTGCGAGCAATATTTTTTGATACGATTTACAACTGATGAGAGAAATACAATTCAGAGAGGCGCTTCGTGAAGCCCTTAGCGAGGAAATGCGCAAAGACGAAAAGATCTTTTTGATGGGTGAAGAAGTTGCTGAGTATAATGGTGCATACAAGGTAAGTCAGGGCATGCTGGATGAGTTTGGTCCAAAGCGGGTCATTGACACCCCAATCGCCGAACTTGGTTTTGCCGGTATTGGCATCGGTGCTGCAATGAATGGGCTGAAACCCATCATCGAGTTCATGACATTCAATTTTTCATTGGTGGCCATCGACCAGGTTATTAACTCCGCGGCCAAAATGTATTCGATGAGTGGCGGTCAGTTCCCCATCCCCATCGTATTCCGTGGTCCTACGGGTAATGCGGGACAGCTCGGCGCCCAGCACTCCCAGAACTTCGAGAATTGGTATGCCAATACACCGGGGCTAAAGGTGGTGGTTCCTGCCAACCCTTATGACGCGAAGGGCCTGTTGAAGCAGTCCATCATCGATCCGGACCCGGTGATTTTCATGGAGTCTGAAGTCATGTACGGCGATAAGGGCGAAGTGCCCGAAGAAGAATATTACCTCGAACTGGGCAAGGCCCATACCGTGAAAACGGGCAACGATGTTACCGTGGTGACATTCGGCAAAATGCTGCCCCGCGTTGTGCAGCCTGCTGTGGAAGAACTGACTAAGGAAGGAATTGATGTAGAACTGATTAATCTACGCACGGTACGCCCGATCGACTACAACGCGATTGTCGAATCGGTCAAAAAGACAAACCGGTTAGTAATCGTGGAAGAAGCGTGGCCATTGGCATCCATTTCTTCCGAGATTGCGTATAAGGTACAACGCGACGCTTTTGATTACCTAGACGCACCGGTTGTTCGCATCACAGCCGCCGATGTACCCCTACCCTATGCGCCTACCCTCCTGAATGTGGCGTTACCCAATGTCGAACGGGTGGTTAAAGCGGTAAAGGAAGTGATGTACGTCAAGAAATAGTCAGGCAAAATAGTTAATTTTCATAAACAAATAAGCCCGCCTTTCAAACAAAGGGTGGGCTTATTTGTTTATGAATTTGTTCCGGACTTAGTAAAGTTTGCTAATGTAAACTGAAAGGAGGTTAATTCTATGAATCTCATCGAAAAAATAGAGTATTGGGGCGACACACACCATCCCCGTTGGTTAGATTTCCTTCGCATCGTTTTAGGTATTGTCATTTTCCTCAAGGGAGGAACCTTCCTCGCAGATACGGAATCGCTGAGGCAGCTGATTGAAGTAAGTAACCTCCGGATCTATACTTGGGGGGCTGTGCACTATGTTGCGTTTTCTCATCTGGTAGGCGGCATCCTCATTGCCATCGGCCTGGTTACCCGTGTGGCGGTTGCCTTCCAACTGCCCATTTTATTCGGCGCCGTCTTTTTCGTAAACATCACACGGGGGCTTACCGTCCTCAATTCGGAGTTATGGATATCCATTGTGGTGCTTATTTTGCTCCTGGTTTTCTTTATTGTGGGGTCGGGGCCGTATTCACTGGATCACCAGCTACGCACGAGGAAAGGCTAAACAAGGCATTCCCCATTTGCATTTCCCCGCAACTTTGGCTAAATTTGCTCGACTTATTTTGGACATGAACGAACAAACAAAGGCCATCCGCGAACAGGCCGACCGCTCTTCCTACCGGGAACATGCGGCTCCCCTCTACCTTACATCCAGCTTTATTTTTGACAATGCCGAACAAAGCCGGGCCATATTTGCCGAAGAAGAGCAGGGAAATGTGTACTCGCGATATTCTAATCCGAATACCACGGAATTCATCAATAAGGTTTGTGCCATGGAAGGCGCCGAGGCTGGATTAGCTTTTTCCTCAGGCATGGCAGCGGTCTTTGCGTCGTTCGCGGCGTTGCTCAAAAGTGGAGACCATATTGTCTCTTGCCGAGCGGTATTTGGCTCTACCCACCAGCTCTTCACCAAGTTGTTGCCGCGCTGGGGCATCACCACCACCTATGTCGACGCTTCCAAGCCTGAAGACTGGGAACGTGCTATACAACCCAATACACGGATGATTTTTCTGGAAACCCCCTCCAATCCCGGATTGGAATTGGTGGATTTGGAATGGTTGGGAAAATTCAAGGAAAAATACCCCGAGATCATTCTCAATGTTGATAATTGTTTTGCAACCCCCTACCTGCAGAAGCCTATCGAATATGGGTTTGACCTCGTCAGCCACTCAGCAACGAAGTACATGGATGGCCAAGGACGTGTACTGGGGGGAATCGTTGTGGGCAAGAAGGCGCTGATTGACGAGTTGATGTTCTTTATCCGCCATACGGGGCCTTCATTGTCGCCCTTCAATGCATGGATACTTTCCAAAAGCCTCGAAACGCTGGGTTTGAGGATGGATCGCCATTGCAGCAATGCATTGGCTGTAGCTAAAGTGCTGGAGCGTCATCCAGAAGTGGAGGAAGTACGCTATCCATTCCTTCCTTCGCATCCACAATACGCACTTGCAAAAAAGCAGATGAAGGCAGGCGGCGGCGTCGTTACGTTTGTCGTTAAAGGGGGGTATGACCGAGCCAAGCGATTCCTCGATGCGCTGAAGATGATGTGTATTACGTCCAACCTCGGTGATTCCCGTAGTATCGCTACACACCCTACCTCCACCACCCACTCCAAGCTGACGGAGGAAGAACGCCTACAGCTGGGTATACGCCCAGGTAGCATCAGGATATCCGTAGGGCTCGAAGATATCACCGATATCATCGGCGACCTCGAACAGGCATTAACGAACAGCTAGGTAGATTATGAAAATAACATTAAACAGAGTTAACGACGCCGTCCATTTTGAAGGGTCCAGCAATACCACGGATGTAAAAGTGCACATTGATGGCTCCCCCAACATCGGCGGTGAGGGCCTGGGTACCCGCCCCATGGAATTGGTACTGATGGCGCTCGGTTCGTGCAGTGCGTTGGACTTGGTGAGTATTCTCAAAAAACAACGCCAGCAAATCGATGACATTAAAATCGATGTGGAAGGCCAGCGACGGGAGGATATTCCCCAGGTTTTCACGGCCATTCATATTTCGTTCTCCCTCAGCGGTGCTATAGACCAGGTGAAAGCCGAGAAGGCAGCGGAACTTGCCGTAAAGAAATACTGCTCCGTGCATGACATGCTGGCCGCAGGGGGCATTGACATCACTTACGACATCCAGATCCGCTGATATTTCCAGATCATTAAGGAATCTGACGTCATATAAAACCAGACTTTCATTCAGTTGTTCTACCAAGTAACGAACTTAATCTAGTTCAATGCGTGTTTAAACAACGGTGTCTATCTTTGCATCAAACAAAATAGAAAAGAAATTATGGCAACGACATGGAAATTAGATCCTACCCATTCAGAGGTAGCATTCAAGGTAAAACATTTAGTCATCACTACGGTTACCGGTTACTTTCGCTCCTTCGATGGAACGGTTGTGACGGAAAATGAAGATGACTTCAGCACCGGCAAAATCGATTTCACCATTGATACATCCAGCATCGACACCAACCAGTCGCAACGCGATGAACACCTCAAATCGGCTGATTTCTTCAATGCCGCCCAACATCCCCAAATCGTGTTTAAGTCAACATCCATTGAAGAAAAAGGAGATGATGAATTCCTATTAATTGGCGATTTGACCATTGGCGAAACCACAAAACCCGTAAAGTTTAATGTGGAATTTGGCGGCACGGTTACGGACCCTTATGGCAATTTCAAAGCTGGTTTCGAAGTAACAGGCAAAATAAGCCGTAAGGAATTTGGCCTTACGTGGAGCGCGGTTACCGAAGCAGGGGCAGTAGTGGTGAGCGACGACGTGAAGTTACAGGCAAGCGTTCAGTTCGTAAAACAATAATTGACGGGGGTTATTACCCCCTAATTTTATCCTTTTTACGCCATACCCGTTCGGCCCAACGACCAATGTACCAAAAGGACACGGCCAGTAACAGGAAGAAAATGGCCCTATTGACGTTGTCCCACAGGTATTCAAAAAATCGCGTATAAATATTGATGACCAAAAAGACAATACCGAACTCCCTCGCTATATTGTCATGCTTTTTTAGCCCATACCAGGCAAATCCCAATGACACGGCAGTGGATAATAATCCCCAATAGAAAATGTGCCATTGGCGCACCTGCGCCCATTTGTCCATATCACTGTAATTGCCAAAAATGGACAACAGCCACAAAGCAACCATTAGGTAAGTGAGCCCGATCAGGTAACTGAGCTGTCGGAAATGCGAGATTGGCTTAATGTGATGTTGCCAAAACAGTGCGAAGGCGGTGAGTAACGCACCGAAAAGTGTAAACCGTAATGGGTAATTCATACCCCAGAAACGAAATCCCCAGTTGCTGTGATATGCCGTCTCCGTGGCGAACCATATTCCAAAACTAACCAACGTGAACACCCAGATAAGCTTTGATGATAGTTTCACGGACAAGATACCGTATATCAATACGGAAGCAAGAAACAGCAGCGAAAAGTGCCCCGATCCCTTATCAATGATCTTGCCGAGGTAACCGATGAACGCAGCTGTCGCAAAAACACCCAAGGTCATCAATGCTTCGTTGCTGAAGGTCTTTTCGGGATGATTGCGCTTGTTCCGGAATCCCCAACTATAAAACACGATGGCCAATACCAGGCAAAAAATACAGATCACCGTATCAGGCGTGTCGTATAGCCGCTTAATCCAGCGAAGTACCATGTCATCTGCAAACAGTGAAAGGAACGCCAGTATTACACAGGAAAGTGCTATCCAGAATGCATATTGTGCCAACCGCTTCCAATCGAATCCCTTCACCTCATAAGATTCGCCCAATCGCGTGGCCAGCGCTTCGTCGATCATGCCCTGTTCCTGCCAATGACTGATCGCGTCATCCAATGCCTCTTTATCCTGCCTGCTAATGTCTAGTTTTTTCACAAAAAGCGCTTTTCAAAGGCTAAGATAGCAATAATCCGGACATGCAATGCTCCACTATAACAGGCTCAACAGCTTCAGGCGGATTTCCAGCAATTCGTCATCGCGCCGGATGATCAACTTCACCTGCTTCCTTGCAGATGTCAACGCTTTCTTATACTGCGTAAAATCCTGGCCGGCGTTGTTATCGATGGCAATCACTACATCGCCCGCCGTGAGACCAGCAGTATCCGCAGGCGACCCATCGACGACGGAACCGATAACAATCAACCCGTCAATGTGATATAATTCCATCCCCGAATACGAATATTCAAACGGTTCCCTAAAAAGCGAATTCGGCTTCATATAAATCTCTCTTCTTCCATAATTGATGATCAGGTTGAACCGTTTCAGGATTTGATTGCCGATAATCCCCCCTAAATAGGGATAGGAGGTCACATTGAATTCATCCTCAAATACCATCGTCGGCACCTTTCGGAAACGGTAGGGCCCCAATCGGAAATCCTTTACCAATGTCATTTCCATGTTCAATTTTCCACCCACACCGTGGGCCTCTACGGGAAATCGCTTACGCTTCTTGCGCACGACCGAGCTATCTTGCTCAAAGTCTTCCGACAATACCAGTGACAACCCCGCTCCGATATCAACAAGAAATCGGGAAGTAACCTTACGATGGTCTTTTATCCTTGCCGAGTGCACCGGTAGCGTGCGGATAAACGGCCTAAGCAGGTGCCCGCCCCGGGGGTATTTGATGGGTCCTTGCGAACAAATCTCAATTTCATTTATATCATAATCTACTTTCAGGATGTAACGACTTAACAGTGAATAGCCAATCACACCATCAATCCGGGTTCCATAGACATAAGATAAAAACTCATAATCATTGATGTGAAAGTTGAGGCTATCTACGACGAGTTCGTTCAGCTTTAACTTTTTATTGTATAGAAATTCGGCTTTCCGCACACCTGCGATCCCACGGATATTAATTTCCGATTCTTCCGGTTCTAGGTTTAATAAGCTAGCAGTAGTTGAATCCAATGAAATGCCACTACTTCCAGTATCCAAGATAAACGTGAGCGTATCGGCATGGCCTAGAAGCAGACCCTTTATGAGTACCACGCTTTCTGCGGCAAGTGAAAAGGGTACCACGGTAAGGGTTTGGGACGGAGGCGAAATATACTCTTCCTGAGCATTTGCATGCTGTGCCGAAAATAAGCCGGCCACCGATAACACGATTATAATTGGTAAGGCCTTCATGGTAGCGCCTTTAAATTAGTGTTAATCAAATATACGGTTATTCTGTTGGATACACGAGCCGTCTTAAAAAAACCGGCCACTTTGCATCTATGAGCGCCGAGTGCGTTTCCGAGTGTCGGCGGCAATCCGTATCTTCATCCCCGAAATAATAAGCATTCAATGACCGAGCACAATGCGTTTCCGGAGGGCCTCCAACGCCATGGGGCAAACCATCCGGCTACATCTTTAATCCTTTTGCTGGCTCTGGTATTTGCTGGATCCATTTTGTTCGGAATGATTTCCGTATTCATTGGATTGGTTGCGACGGGAGATCTCTCAGAGACCGGAGCCCTGGAAAGCCTGCTGGCGGGGAACGCATCATCCAGTACCGATTTCATAAAAATCGTTCAGGCGGGGTCGAGCATCGGCATGTTTGTCTTGCCTGCCCTGCTTTTGGGTATTATCGAAAAGCGGCGTTATACGTATCTCGATTTCAGTACCCCCGCGTCGCCTTTGCTCTGGTTCATGGTTGTAGCCATCATGTTTTTTGCAGCCCCTATTTTTGAACAGGCCATCAAGCTCAACGAAAAATTGGTACTCCCCGAAGCGCTTTCGAATTTGGAGGCTTGGATGAAAACCAAGGAAGCAGAGCTCGAAAGATTGACTAATTTACTGCTTTCCGATGCTACTTATTGGGGGTTATTTGTTAACCTGCTGGTGATTGCAGTCATACCCGCCATTGGTGAGGAGTTTCTTTTCCGGGGCTGTCTGCAGGGTATTTTAGTCCGCTGGCTAAAAAATCCACATGTGGCCATTTGGCTCACGGCTTTTATTTTCAGTGCAATCCACCTGCAATTTTACGGCTTCTTACCCCGCATGTTGCTTGGCGCGCTATTCGGCTATCTCCTGTTATGGGGCAAAAGTATCTGGCTGCCCGTATTGGCACACTTTGTCAATAATGCCGCTGCTACCCTATCCGCTTTCTATCTTCAACGACAGGGGAAATCGTTGGATGAGATGGACTTCGGGGATCAAATCCCTCCTTATCTTTATTTTCTTAGTTTTGCGCTCACGGCAATGTTATTATACCAGTTCCACAAGATAGCCGCGACAGAAAACAGACGACACCATGGAAAAACATTGGGTTAAAATATTCAGCACCGCCAACCCTGTACAAGCGGAACTCAGTAAACAAATGCTTGAAGAACACGGCGTTGTTTCGGTAATCATCAATAAGCAAGATTCATCCTACCGGTTTGGGCAGCTGGAATTGTATGTCCATGAATCGGAGGCAGTTTTTGCCCGAGGCTTGATAACGGAAATGGAAACCGGTGATGAAGAAGCTTAGCCGACCATGAGAGTACGAGCCATCACAGCCCTCTTTTTTGTCATTATTGTGGTAGCTTCCATGTTATTGGGGGTCTACGTATTTTCCGCTTTTTTTATCCTATTGAGCGCTTTTTGTCTTAGCGAGTTTTATCGGATCATCGCCGATGAGACGGGTCAGCCAAGCCGACTTCTAGGACTCCTACTCGGGATTCTGGCGTTCGGATTGTTCGTGGGGCACAGCTTGGGGCTGCTCACCTCAGATTATCTACTGTTTACCACACCCTTCATAGCTGCGGTATTTATAGCACCACTTTACCAAAAACAAAACAAACCATTTATCAGTATTGCATATACCTTGCTTGGCATCGTGTATGTGATTTTACCGTTTGTATCTTTTTTTGCATTATCCTTTACAACGGGTACTTACGATTACCGCTTCCCATTGGGCTTCATGCTCATCTTATGGGGTAATGATACGGGTGCTTACCTCATAGGGAGGTTTTTTGGCAAGCGACGCTTGTTTGAGCGTATTTCGCCAAAAAAAACATGGGAAGGCCTGATAGGCGGCGTGCTACTTGCCGTAATTACGGCCCAGGTATTAGCCCACTACTTCCCGGTATTGACCAACTGGCAATGGGCCGGCGTAGCATTAGTTGTCTCTATATTCGGTACGTATGGTGACCTGGTCGAATCCATGCTCAAGCGCAGTCAGCAGGTAAAGGATTCCGGTGCGGTATTACCCGGCCATGGAGGGTTGCTCGATCGCTTCGATGGGTTATTACTTGCCGCTCCGGCGGTACTGGCTTTTCTCAAAATCGTACTCTAACTGACTATCAAACACAAACTATGCAGCTGAACATACATCCCGACACCTTTGGCTTCCTTACAGCAATCAAGGAAAATAATGATAGAGACTGGTTTCAGGAACACCGGGAAGCATATGACCGCGCCTGGCAAAACATCAAAGACTTTACCGAAGGATTGATCAAGGGCCTTGCCCAATCCGATCGATACATTTCCGAAGATATTCCGGTATCAAAATGTGTTTTCCGAATCTACCGGGATACGCGTTTCAGCAAAGACAAAACACCCTACAAAACATGGCTGGGCGCCGGAATCTCCACCGCCGGCCGTAAGCTGAATGGTCCGGAATACTACATACATATCCAACCGGGCAATAGCTTCGCAGCCGGTGGCTATTGGCGCCCCGAAAAAGAACACCTGGCAGCCATCCGACAAGAAATCGACTACAACGGGGGCCGTCTATTGGAACTTTTGGATGATCCTGCATTCAGCGGACATTGTCAATTGGATACGCAGGATAAGTTGAAAAGGCCCTCTTCGGGCTTTACCGAAGACAATCCTTATATTGAATTGCTCAAACTAAAAAGCTTCACCGTCTTTAAGCCGTTGTCAGACGCCGAACTGTCGAATGCAGATGGATTAGACCGTGTTCTCGATGCATTCCGTAGGATGTACGGCTTTAAATTATTCCTACACGAAGCCCTTGGCGGGGACTGAACCCTATTTCGGAAAGCTAATTTTTCCCATGCATACCGCTGGCGCATTCATAACGGCCGAAGCATCGGCCGCTTTTCCAGCTACGGTTTCATTGGCCAACAACGCGAAGAGCGCTGCTTCCTTCGCATCGGGTAAGAGACCCAGTTCATCAAAAGAAGATACCCGGACACCGGCCAAGCCATCTCTTATCCTGTCCAGCAGCAAGGGATTATGCAATCCGCCACCGCTTACATAAACCTGTAGGTTTTCGTATTGCCCCGTAGCACGCTGGATTGATGCAACAATAGCCGATGCGGAAAACGCACTTAACGTAGCCATCACATCATTTTCAGCTAAGCCTTCCGTCCCGGTAGCCTGCTGGGCATCAGCGAGGTATTGCAGGTTGAACAGCTCCGGTCCTGTAGTCTTGGGAAAAGGTAAGGCAAAAAAATCATGGTTAAGCAACGCCCGTAGTAATACCTCGCTAATCGTGCCTGTTGCCGCTACACGGGCATCGCGATCCATTTCCATCCCCAGTTTTGCCTGCATGTATTGGTCCATCAGCGTATTTCCTGGTCCAACATCCGTTGCAAAACAGGGACGGCCACTATCGATGGCCGGAAGGAAGGTAAAGTTGGCGATACCACCGATATTGAGCAGTACACGCGTTTCCTGTTCACTAGCAAACAGCAAGTAGTCGCCATAAGCCGCCAATGGCGCACCCTCCCCCCCTGCGGCAATGTGTTTTTGCCGGAAATCGGAGATGGTGATAATGCCTGTTGCAACAGCCAGGTGATCACCATCGCCTATCTGTAGTGTACTATTCGGATAATCGTAATTTCCCGTCAGTGATTGCGGAGCATGGAAAACCGTTTGCCCATGACTGGCGATTAGGTCAATTTCAGCATTGGATACGCCCCACTGAACCAATGTCTCATTGACCAGTGTACCATGAACCTGTCCAATCAGTGCATGGAGCCCACAAAGTAGCTGCTGATCAATGGTTCGCTTGGAGAAAACACTCCGGATTTTGTTTCGGAACGTGTGGGAATAGGCCCTCGTTTCAAACCGGAGCATCTCCAATACCGTATTGCGGCCACTACCCGCGAGGCGGCAGAGTGCGATATCCAATCCGTCTAAGGATGTGCCGGACATCAAACCGACAATCAACCGATGATCCTGCCGTGCAATGGTATACAGTTTTTCAACGTATTCATTCATAATGCCCTAAAGATATGCATTTTGCCGTTTCGGGTTATAATCCTATTTTTGGGGAGAATTTCAGGCCTGCAATGGCGTTTGGTTATGGGATGCCGGCAGGTAAGTATACATGAATGAATTAGGTAACGTAAATCGGATTTAAATGACATTCCCTGCAGATTTAAAGTACACGAAAGATCACGAATGGATCCGTGTAGAAGGCGAAGAAGCAATTATCGGCATCACGGATTTTGCGCAGCGCGAGCTGGGTGATATTGTATTCATCGATATCAATACTGTCGGCGACGAGGTCTCGCAGGACGACGTATTTGGCACGGTAGAAGCGGTAAAAACCGTATCCGACTTGTTTATGCCTATAACAGCCACCGTATTGTCTGTAAACGAAAAAATAGACAGCTCTCCGGAATTGGTTAATCAAGACCCGTATGGCGAGGGATGGTTAGTGCGGGTAAAACTGAATAACGCTGCAGACGTAGAAGGATTACTTTCTGCAACGGATTACGAGGCACAGGTAGGTGCATAGCTCAATAGCGAGCAAAGAACTATGAAGCATTACATTTGGGCTTTACTATGGGCGGCAGTCATACTTGTGCTATGCAGCCTGCCTTCAGCAGCTACCGATAGCGTCCCGAAATTTCCGGGGATTGATAAACTGGTACACGCTGGTTTCTTCTTTGTATTCACGGTATTGCTTTACTATGGCGCAATCAGGAGGTCTGGCACATCAGCCCCTTCGTGGGGTATATCGATTAAAGTCATCGTGTTTTCCTCTTTGTTCGCGCTATTTACCGAATACTTGCAATGGAAAATATTCACCTACCGATCAGCCGAAGCATGGGATCTCTTCGCAGACGCTGTCGGCACGGGTATGGGCGTGTTTGCATACCTTCTTTTGCACAACACTTACGGTGTCAATGCCAACACCAACGAGCATATCAGAAAATGAAGGGTATCAGCTATCGAATTATCCAGCTTATCATGAGCCTGGTACTTGTCGTTTCGCTATCCGCTTGCGGGATTTTCCGCAAGGGATGCAAATGCCCGCCAGTCCATCGCAGCGCCAAAGCGCCGATCTATAGTCCGGCACTACAAGGCTTTGGCAATGGTGACGGCACTCACCTTCGCCGCTCCGCCCACCATTAATGCGTTGGCACAGGCTTCCAGTGTAGCGCCCGTTGTCAATACATCATCCACCAATAGAACGTGTTTACCAGCCACGGCATCAGCATTCCGCACTTCCAATGTTTCCCGCATATTTTCATACCGCTCATAGCGGTTCTTATGCGTTTGACTTTCCGTGGCTTTGGTACGCACCATACACCGGTCTGCTACCGGGCATCCCATTGAATGAGAGAGTCCCTCGGCAAAAAAAATGCTTTGGTTGTAACCCCGTTCCCGTAGCCTTTTCGGATGAAGCGGAACCGGTACAATAACAGCTGCCTGATTGAACGGTGCTGTCTTCCGGAGCAGCTCACCATACCTCGAGCCGATGAGCACGCCTATTTCAGGCCGTCCCTTATACTTAAAATGATGGATAATCTGTTTTACGCGAGAAGAATCCCGAAAATACCAGTAAGAAGCAACAGCTTCCAGGTGAATCCGCCCCCAAAGGTGCTTGGCACCACTGTTCCGTGCATCTTCGTGCGCGTGCGTATAGGGCAAGTGGTACCAACAGGTTGTACAGATTAGTCGCTCGCCGTACACCAGCGGTGTATCACACCCCACACAGGTCTGCGGGAAAAAAAGTGCGGCCAAATCGTTTAGATACCGTTTGACGAGCATAGTGGATCAAGTTGCCGATTCTACTGTTTCCTTAATGGCCAACTGCCCGCATGCCGCATCAATATCTTTTCCCCGGCTTCTGCGGATATTGGTAATGATTCCCTTTTGCCGGAGGAAATCGGCGAATTGTTCAATTTTATCTTCCTGGGCGTTCTCAAAATCAGCAAAAGCGATGGGGTTGTACTCAATGATATTTACCTTGCAGGGCAGATGTTTGCAAAATGCGACCAGCTCCTGCGCATCGGTAAGCTCATCATTGAATCCATTGAACACGATGTATTCATAGGTAACCGCGTTTTTGGTTTTTGCATAGTAATATTTCAGTGCATCAGCCAGCGCGCGCAGTGAATTTTGCTCGTTGATGGGCATGATTTCATTGCGTTTGCGGTCATTGGCCGCGTGCAATGACAATGCCAGGTTAAACCGGACTTGATCATCGCCCAGTTTTTTGATCATCTTGGCTATGCCTGCCGTGGACACTGTGATGCGTTTAGATGCCATATTCAATCCATCGGCGGCCGTAATACGCGCTATCGAGGCCAATACATTGGCATAATTAAGCAGCGGTTCCCCCATTCCCATGTAAACGATATTCGTAAGGGGCACGCCATAATTTTCCTGAGCTTGTTTTCCAATGAGCACTACCTGATCATATATCTCATCGGCCTGCAGGTTCCGTTTGCGATCCATATAACCCGTGGCGCAAAACTTGCAGGTAAGGCTGCAGCCCACCTGCGAACTCACGCAAGCGGTCATGCGATCGGGCGCCGGGATCAGTACCCCCTCAATGATGTTATCATCATGGAGCACAAAACTGCTTTTTATGGTGTTATCCGCGCTACGCTGTGCCCGCCGCACCTTCACGGCATTGATGACAAAAGTTTGCTTAAGGGCATCCCGCAAAGGCTTGCTGAGATTACTCATTTCATCAAAATCCGTGCACGATTTTTGCCAAATCCACTCATAGATTTGCTTAGCCCGAAACGCTTGTTGACCCATTGCGACCATATGATCACGTAGTTGTTCAAGCGTCAGCTTCCGAATGTCAATTTTCGACTTAACTGCAAACACGCCACAAAGATACACCTTTTTTTCAAAGGTATTTTCCTTAAGTATTTGGTTAAACACCAAAAAAAACACATATTTGCAATTGTGTGTTCTTCTAATTAAACCTAGCCTGAATGACGCTATATGTATTTACCGGTATCAACGTTACGTCCATGTGTCGCGCTGCTTATGAACAGCAATACTTCCCTTTAATTAACAACCAAACATGAAACCAATACGATTATGAATACTTTTTTTTCGGCAGATTATGTATTGCCGAGTACTGGAAAAGCCATCAAGGATGGAATTGTTGAGATTTCAGAGGATGGCATCATTCGCGGTATCTACACCCCCGATAACCCGATGGTTTCCGGCAAAGCCATCGCCAAACATCACGGCATTATCACACCCGGATTTGTAAACGCACATTGCCACCTTGAGCTTTCCCATATGAAAGGTGTCATTCCTAAACACACAGGATTGATCCCGTTTCTGCAACAGGTTATGTCACTGCGGACTACCGACGAGCTGCAAATCACAAACGCCATGAAAGCAGCAGACAAACAGCTTTATGATAATGGTATTGTGGCGGTAGGGGACCATGCGAACACCAGCGTATCAGCGGCCGTGAAAGCAGCAAGCAAGATATACTATCATACTTTTGTAGAGGTTCTGGGATTCGAACCTGAGTTGGCCAGCCAAAAGTTAACTGCCGCCATCGGCATCGCTAACGAATTTGGCAACGAATCTCCGTCCATCACTGCACATGCACCTTATTCCGTCTCAAAAGAGCTTTTTAAACTACTAAACGAAGAATCCTTTCAGCGGAAAAAGCCACTCAGCATACATAATCAAGAAAGCGAAGCCGAAAACCAATTGTTCCGATACAAGACCGGTCAATTCCTCGATTTTTACAAGGCTTTAGGCAAGGACATCACCGATTTCAAAGCACAGGCAAGAAATTCCCTGCAAACGTTCATGCCCTACTTATCGCTTGACACCCCTGTGTTGCTTGTGCATAATACCTATACATCGTCCAAGGATATTTTCTTCATCGAGCGCCAAGGCAGAAATGTCACTTGGTGCTTCTGCCCTAACGCCAACCTGTACATCGAGGGCATCCTGCCAAAACTAAAAAACTTTATTCATTATCGTCACGACATCACCTTGGGAACGGACAGCCTGGCCTCCAATGATCGACTGTGTATTTTATCCGAACTCAAAACCGTTCATCAGCATTTCCCGGACCTCTCCCTTACCGAAACCATCAAATGGGCTACCATCAATGGAGCACGTTTCCTTGGCATCGCCGATAAGTATGGATCGCTTGAAACAGGCAAGTCTCCCGGGCTAAACTTGTTGACGCACACCCAGGGATTAGCACTTACGCCAGATACGGAGGTAGTCAGACTAGTTTAGGTTCGAAGGGAGTTGGTACCGGCGTTACGGATAGTAGCTTAACAGCCAAAACGCCAGCCCCAGCACTGTGCCTAATACCATGCCTACCACGACCTCTTTCCATACATGACGTTTGAGGTGTATCCTTGACCACGCTAATAAGGGTGAAAACAACAAGAAAAGGACCCCGCCCATCCAATTGAAATAGAGGATCAAAAAGCCCAGGAATGCATGAAAAGCGAGGTGCATTGACGCCTTTATTCGCCGATTTACCACCTGGGCTGTCAACAGCAACAACAAGGCACACAAAACCGCAAGTCTTAATGTCCTATCTTGATTGGTTGCCCAGATAATGATGGTAACTACAAACAGCAATATCGTCGTAGCGACAAACCATTTCTGCCGCTGGGCTTGGTCAGAAACATCCAGGTTAGTATACTTACCATTGCGCACCCCCCAGATCGTTCTCACGCCGATCGGCAGGAAAATGCCACCGATAATCAATAAGGAGAGGTAAATGGCCTGTTGTGTCGATTCAACGCTAAAGAGTAAAAAAACAACAAACAGCGGAACGGTCAGAAACGGATGACCAATTGTGGAGATGAATTTTGCTATCGTTGTCTTCAAGCGTATACCATTGGATAAAAGATACTGAATTATACCAAGGTATATGTCCTTACCAGTAATACAGCATTCCCCTGCGAAGTTAACCAAACTTTCGGACGTAGGCAATGTAACTTTCCCATTTGATAAATTTTGAGAAACCAACACTATCCAGGTATCGATTCCTGTGAAGAGGTCGAAGTTTTACCAGAGGCCAAAAAAATTAACATTTTGTTTATTGCCATATTTCTAAAAACTTTGCATCTTTATCAACTTATCTACCATTTGCTTATGAAACATAGAATAGCTACCACAGAAGCTTAACGAAGCATCGACATTCCTAACGATTACAACACAGATACTAATATCCGCCTTTTGAGGTAAGGATATGGTTGCTCTAAGGCTAAATCTACTCCCAAAAACTGAGTCAACGTTGCCTATGAAAAACAAACTATTACTACTATTACCCGTATTTATTTCCATCTATTTTACTCCTGCCCTTGCCCAGCAGAAGATAAAAGACCATACATCCCGCGGCGCGGTATTACCCACTAAAGACGCATTGCTGGAGTTGGAAAGTACAAACAAAGGATTGCTGCATGCCCGTGTGCAATTAATCCGCACGGATGATGCTGCTCCGTTGTCGCAGCATCGTGCCGGCATGATGGTATACAATACGGCCACTGGTAACGATGTGGTGCCCGGCATCTACTACAACAATGGTAACCGCTGGATACTGGTTGCCGGAGGAAGCGTCACACCGATTAACTACAATCCAGATACGTATGAGCTGACTTATATAGACGTAAAAGGCGACACACAGGTCATCAATTTGGAAGAAGTAGTGCAAGCGGTGGAGACAGTGACGGTGCTGGGTTACGATGCGTCTGGCCATCAGCTGACCTACCAAGACGAGAGTGGTTTAACGCACGTTTTGGATTTGAATGTCGGAACTTTAGCTTTTGATGACCAAACTAATGTGCTTGCTTACACCAATGAGGACGGTACTACCACGAATATCCCACTGAATAATACTTCACTTTCGTACGACCCTTCGCTAGGCATATTGAGATACGTCAACACATTAGGTCAGCTTCAAGAATTCAATCTCTCAGATGTTGTCGATCAGTTAGAGACGGTAACCGCACTGTCCTACAATTCCGATACGCACGTACTTACTTATATCGATGAAAATAGTGCTACGCACGCTTTCAACCTTGATGTTGGGCGGCTGGCATACGATAACGCGACGAATACGCTCAATTACACCGACGAGGAGGGAACACCGAGTCCCCTGCCACTGAACAACACGGGGCTGGAATACGACACCGACAACAGCCAGCTGGTCTACACAAACACCCTCGGACTTGAGGAACGGATTGACCTTGCGGCCATCGTGGCCGAGGAGGAGACCCTGACCGTCATGGATTACAACGTCACTACCCACCTGCTCACTTACCAGGACGAGGACGGGGGCACCCAGAGCGTCGACCTGAGCGCATACCTTGACGATACCGATGACCAGGCGATATCCCTCGCTGGCAATACCCTGACCCTGGAAGACGGCGGAACGGTCGACCTGAGTCCATACCTTGACAACACCGACGACCAGCAGGTCACAGACTTCTCCATCACCGGCAACACCCTGACCCTCACCCTGGAGGACGGGGGCACCCAGAGCGTCGACCTGAGCGCATACCTTGACGATACCGATGACCAGGCGATATCCCTCGCTGGCAATACCCTGACCCTGGAAGACGGCGGAACGGTCGACCTGAGTCCATACCTTGACAACACCGACGACCAGCAGGTCACAGACTTCTCCATCACCGGCAACACCCTGACCCTCACCCTGGAGGACGGGGGCACCCAGAGCGTCGACCTGAGCGCATACCTGACCGAAGCTTCAAACGGATTACATATTGAAACAGTAAACCCAGCTACAGAAGGACACGTAAAACTTGGCGGAACACTCACCGAGCCTACCGCCATTCAAACTGATTTCACAAATACCCTCGCCATCACCGGCTTGGAATATTCAAGAGCATCAGACGACAAAATCGTCGTGGCCGATGCCACAACCGGCGAGCTCAAAGCATTAAAGGCCACGATGCCGAAATTCTTCTACATGCCTTCCATCATTATCCCAACAGCGCCGGACCAACTAGAAAATCCGGCAACTTTTGGCACGATAGATTTGTATGAGCAGTATCAAGGTCAATTTGGCACCCCTAGGGTTTCGAATCCGGGAGCAACAATACCTCTTCCTGTACTACCACGCGTCGAGTTAGATTATCATGTTACTTGGTTTGACGAAAATGTTTTTGAGAATGTAAACGTAAGCGATCTTGGTATATTGACATATGCGGTTAAAACCAATGCCGACGTTACCATTGGTTCATTCATGAATATTGTGTTTGCTGTAAAACCTTAAAAATTAATGTGGCATTTATACCTTAGAATTTCCATCGGATTCTGCTGCTTTTTAACCGTCTTGCCGGGGTTGAAGGCGCAACCGTGCTTCCCTGGAAAAATTACCACGGCTGCTTATGCCCAAGGGGGCACAAGTTCCTATAAAGATCAAGTGCTTTGGTTGACCTGGGGCTCTAATAACGATGTCGACTATCCATACGGACGACATAACATACCATTGGAAAATGGGGACGCTTCATATGCTTCAATCGATATTGGCGGGGGAAAATATTTATGTATTCAAGCTATGATAAGCAACTTATCGGGTTCGATAAGCAGCTACGCACCAGGCAATTACAGCGGCGACTCAATGGACGACATGTACAATATTGGTGGAACAGGAACCGACAATCAGCTTGTCAATGGAATCCAAAACGGAGTTTACGGGGGAACAGTGAGTTTTAAGGTCACTTGCGAGGCGACATTAGATGGTCAACCGGTAAGACTTGCTGGTTTGGTTCTTGGTGATGGTGAATCCTTGGATGGCGATGGCGAATATTTTCATGTGACCGCTGACGGTAAATGGACAATCGTAGAATTACAGAAAAATATAGATGAGGGACCTTACCAAATCCTCAAATCTAACGTTAATGAAGCCGGGATTATCAAACAAAATATCCGCTTTGTCAAAGGAAACGACAGAAACACAGCCGCAGTATCATTCTTAACTTTTGACGGAACAGCCTATGGTACATTTTCGGATAATTACGAAGTATCTTTCGACGTCACATTAAAAGGCACTGGTATAACTGCCCTTGTGCTAGGTCTGATAACCATAAATGCAGATAGCGGTGATGCCCCGGAAAGTTATGGCGCGCCTTTACACCTTTTTGAGGGCACAATTCTTACTGACGATGGGATTGACGTAGATGACATTATCGATCTAAACACCGAAGATTATGAGGAAGGTGCTTTGATACAATCCCCATCCAACTTCCTTGGCACCACGGGACCCGATGCAGACAATGGCCCCCAATTTAGCGAAGATGCACTCGGCGACGACAATAATCCGGACGGACCATCAACCGAGGAGGACGCTTGGCCAGTAGAGCACAAACGTTGGTCATATAACGCCACGTACAAACCGGGAAAAATGTTAAGCATCGACATCCCTTACAATGGTTTAGCAGATGCGCACATCGTTGGATGGATCGATTTCAATTGGAACGGGGAATTTGAGGAAAGCGAGCGCGCCAAAGCAGTCGCGTCAGCTGGCACCAACTCTGCAACCCTCACATGGATAATTCCCGAAGACCGCATTGCAAAAAGCACTTATGTACGGCTACGTTATGCCGTCAACGAAGATGAAATCCTATCCCCAACAACAGTTGCTTCCGGCGGCGAAGTGGAGGATCATTTCATTTATATACTAGGTCCTGCAACAACTAATCCCATGCTACCTTCAAAAGTGAAGCAGCCAACAAAATCGCAGTAGCAACCGAATACTAAAATGAGCCGTGCCTATCGATATATCGTTTGCTGTTTGGTGACTTTCCTCACAAAAGATATGTTATACGCCCAAACCGGCGCCGGCAGCTCCACTGCCGATAATTCAACTGTTATTATTGCGCCTGAAACCGTAGAACTCCGCTTTGCCGAAACCAGCTATTTCGGCCCGAATGCGCATTGGGAGATTAACGGCACGCTCGAAATCTGGAGCCGAAACATCTGGATCGCGCCCACGGCCACTTTTACGGGTACGGGCAAAATCATTATCCACAATCCGGGTACTAACCCGTTTTACGAAAATGCGCCATCAGGTCCTACGCAAATCGATGGCAACAATGGCCAGCCCATTGGTGTCGCCATTGAATTACGAAACCCCGGTAACCTCTTACTAGCCGATCTCGTCGATCCAGGTTATGACAGCGAATTACCTGCACACGCCCCAAAAGCAGCGGCCTTACACCTCAACGGGGAATTTAAGTTTGCCATAGACAGCGGTGATTTGTTGCTCAACGGCCATGATCTATATATCGGCCCCGAAGGAAGTCTGCTCGGCTACAGCCGCGACCGCATGGTGGTGACGGGCAATAGCACAACAGCCCATATTGCGAAAACCTACACTACCGCACTTCCTTTTACGTTTCCGGTCGGCATCGCCGAGGGCGATTATACACCGGCCACCTTGTCTCCGGCCAACACTGTTACGCTCTACGTAGGGGTGCAGGATTACGTGGCATCCGATACGCTGATCACCGAGCGAGAGGCCGAAGCTGGCGTGGATCGCATGTGGCATATCTATGCGGATGAAGCCGTGTATACGGCCTATACCCTACAACACAATAGTGTAACCAATGGCAGCGCCTATGTCGACGAGCGTGCGCAAATCGTCCAATATGCGGGCAGCGGCAATTGGATGGGGGGTAATACAGAACGAATTGCCCAAGGTGTACATGCCCGGGATTGGGTGACGGCGGCTACGGCATCCGCCAATGACAGCTGGCTGACGAAATTGATATCAGGCAGTCGCGGACCGCAGGCAACAGATGATGAAGGTGAGGGCCCGTCCGGTCGACGGCTTACCGTAATGGTACTCGAAAATGACTTGCCGGGCAAGAGTCCGATTATTGTGGGCCGTGTGCGTGTGGTGGTGCAACCGAAAAATGGATCAGTCTTCGTCAATAGCGACGGCAGCATCACCTACAGGTCCACCCCGGGATTCGTTGGCGACGATACGTTTGTGTATGAAATCATCGATGAAAATGGATCGAAAGATTTCGCTACCGTTCGCATGGTTGTGCGATTGGCCGAACTGCTCATCCCGAATGCCGTTACACCCAATAGTGACGGCAAAAACGACTTGTTCGTCATCCAGGGATTAGAAAATTATGATAATGCTGATCTGACTATCTTCAACCGCTGGGGCAATGAAGTATACCGTAGCCGCAGTTACCAGCAAAATTGGGACGGTGCCGGGGTAAGTGATGGGACGTACTACTATAGACTGTTGTTGAAAAAGGATGGGATGGAAACCATCCGTAAGGGCTGGGTGCTGGTAAAGCGCCAATAAAAAGACACGACTACCATGAAAAGAATATTCAAAAGCTTGGTACTGTTGCTCTGTTTGGGTATGATGAGTGGTGCACGGGCCCAGCAAAACGTCCAGTTTACGCAATATGTATTTAACTCGATGAGCGTAAATCCCGCATATGCAGGCTACAAGGAAGAGTTGTTTGCCCAGCTTGGCCTCCGGAGCCAATGGGTGGATTTGGAGGGTGCCCCTCAAACGGGGTTGCTTTCAATAGATGGGTTGCTCGACCTATATGGTGCACGGCGGCATGGCGGCGGTGTGCAGATTATGGCCGATCAACTCGGCCCACAGACCGCCACTTCAGCCTACCTCAACTATGCTTACCGACTCCGTCTGGACCGCGAGGACACCCAACGGCTTAGCTTTGGTGTAGGTGCTGGATTGACACAATATAGCTTGGATGGCACAATGATTACCGTGCTCGACGATGGTGACAACGTGCTTCCCACAGGCAAGATCAGTAATTTCGTGCCGGATATCCGTTTCGGAATCTATTACCACAACGCCAGGTGGTATGCCGGCGCTTCCATCATGGATCTGCTCTCAGGAACTAGCGCCGACAATCTTTTCCGATGGGACCAAACCACCGTGGATCGCATCAGGCGTAAACGGCACTTATATCTTATCGGCGGAATGTTGGTAGATGTCAACGAGTCGCTGAAACTACGCCCCAGCTTATTATACAAAGATGATTTCCTCGGCCCCTCCAGCCTAGACATCAATGTAATGGCCATCTTCAGCGATCGATTGTGGTTGGGGGGAGGAATCCGCACCGGAGTTTCCGCATTCCGCAGGGACTACCGGCGCTTTACGGGTGATCGACTGAGTGGCATGAACGCGGTTTCTTTCGTCATGCAGATTTTCGCGACCGACCGGCTCCGTATCGGATATTCGTATGATTATATGTTAAGCCGCCTAAATGGGTTGCAAAACGGCTCACATGAAATGACATTGGGCGTTACATTGGGAAGACCGCTCGACCGGATTAAATGTTACTTTTAGTGACCCATACTACGTAGGGCTACATACATCGTATCAATGGCCGCAGGCTGTAGCATGCGCGTCAGCGGCACAGGCCTATTCAAGGGAAACGAATAGGCTGTATCCGGGGCCAGCACCCTTCTCAGGATATTCCGATAGCTGAATTGCTCGTGACCGCCAAATGGGCTTTGAAAAGCCGCTGTTAACGTATTGAGCACCGAAGCTGGCCGATAGCGGATTGCATCTTTAGCCGCATCCATATTCGTATTTACGATATTGATGCATATAAACCTAACTGCATAGGATGTATCCTGTTTGGCTTCGACATGCCGCCGCAACGTTTCATAGATTTCCAACGTGGTAGCCGTGCCTGAATTCTCATAGATACCGCCATCGATCAATCGGCCTGCACCATCCAGGTAGTTATATGCATTGATAACGGGGAAAGCCTGGCTTTGGTTTACGCAGGTAATCAATGGGATACCGTAGGTTGTATTATGCCGCTTAAACAACCCATAGAGATCAGTGCCCAAACTGAAACTCGGCAAATCCACAGGAGCAAACACACCGCGTTCTCCCGTTTCCACTACTGCACTATTGATAAAGAAAAGAGGCATTCCCGTACCGATAGTCCCCAGCTCTTCGGCCACATAGGGTTCCAGGTAATCCCCTTTGAAAAACGCGTCAATTTCGTTGGCCTCCCGCATCGGGGTAGCGTCGGTATACCCTTTTACCTCCTCTTGTTGAAAGTAAAAGTTCCTGTCCTTCGGAAAGGCCGGCCTGGAGTCAAGCAGGCGGCCAAATACTTCGTGCCTGAACCCTTCGAAACCATCACCTATCAATGCTCCCCAAAACGAGCTGCTGAGATAGTTTTTGGCATAAATCGTCTTCATGCGAGGTACCACCGCATCCGCTTGCGGAGTTACCTTCAGGTACCGGTCTGCAAGATACATGGCCGCTCCGGAGGTAGACCCCGATACTGTGGATATGGAGAACACCCGATCCGAGAATCGAGTGGACGGGGTGCTTTCTAAACTATCCAGATAGTTCATCGCCATAAAGAACCAAACTGCAGCCCGCGAGCCACCTCCCTGCCCAGACACCAGGTACACATTCAGTGTATCACCTCTTTCTGGTTTACGACTTTCGGCCCATTTATCGAAATAGGCGGTCAACGTGGGTCTCATCGTGGCTGTATTGGTTTTGTCGGATTGCACGGCATCCTTGCGGATCCGATGCGAATTAATGGAATTGAAAAAAAACAGAAACACAAAACCCAATGCAATAAAACGTATCAAAGGCCGATACCAGATCCATGCTGCCTTCACCGGATGTCCATCGCTTACCGGATCGTACTTTGCTGGATCTCCGTTGTAAATTCGCGTGATATTCAACTGCGCCGTCACCAACACATCGGCTAGAAAAAGGTAAAGCGAGATGGCAATGATCAACACAAAAATGGGCGAGAAAAACCCGATTTCCACTGGCCAAGCACGTCCATTACTGGTTTGCAACAGTATTGCCACGATAATCATAAACGACAAAGACAGCACATGGGTGTACTTGCTTACGAAATACGATATGCTAACAACACGCACGTCCACATTTTCGGCGAATTTCATATAGGCATAATTCGCCAAGATACCCACAAAATTTGCTCCGATCACCAGCACGGAGAGCCCATCTGTACTGTCGCGCAACCAAGCTCCTAATACACCGATTGCCACAAGGAAAAGTAAGAATACCATACCCATGACTATCACATACCGGAGCGCCTTCGTCCGGTTGCCCGTTTTGGTTTCGGCTACATTGTCCCACAAACCCTGAAATATGGCGGGTACGCGCTTCCCCCGATACGCCCAATCCAGCAAGATCACAAGTGCTACCAATGTGATGATAGTAATTATCGCGATTATAGGCCTGTTGGGAAAAAGCGAATATACGGCAACGTATAAAAAAATCACCCAGGGCAAGCTTGCGAAATACCGTATCGGGAATTGCCCTTTTCCGGCTACATGATCTCCATTGTAGAGCCCAATTAGCCCGCCATATAACAACTGTGACTTGGCGTTCCGTCGTAAAACGAACTTCCAGATATCGATAGCCAATACCGGAATCACCCAATTGCTCAACGCCAATAGCGAAAACGATGCAATAAGTAAGGGAATGTTTAGGTAATTAGGTGTTCCTTTTTCGACTAAGCTTACAACAATATCTCGGCCCACCTGCACTTTCCATAAAATCACAGGAACCAGTAACGACAATAGGATGTAAAAGATATTAAGTTTGACCGTGCTATAAAGTTTCAGCAAGAAGTTATAGCGTCTATTTGTGCTCATCAGTAATCGTATTTTAAGGCCATTTTGAAAAAAACTGGCCGGTACATTTACCGACCAGTAGGAATAGCCCTGAGGGCCTCGCAAACCAACAATACTTTCTACTAGTGATGAAACCTGCTTGAACTACCACTTTCAAAAAGAAATATCAGGCAAATCTCATCCCGATTGAATCAATTTATTCCGATTGAAAAACCAAGATGAAGGTCGGTGGTAACTTGTTTAAAATCAATACCTAAAAATAGGTATTTTCATCCCATCACAGCGCGGTGTTTAGCAGCGTTTGCGGAATAGTAGTAATACAGCAGCTCAAGACCGCATGCTATACCAGATGGTTACTTGGATGCCATCATTTTTCCTTAAATAGCAAATAGCCACTGAAACTAAAACCGTAATCAGATCTGCTGCGGTTTGTGCGAAAGTTCCCATTCAGCTGCTCCAGCATCAATGCCACGGCAAATTGGCTGTTCTCTTTTTGCAAACGCATGCGGTCTGAAGGGTAGGAAAACTGATCTCCACCGTCAGCCCTTTTTGTCAATCTCCCGTCTTTATACGCCTGATAAATCTCATCGATCAACGGCACCAAACTAAATACGATCGTACTATCGTTATCCATTTCTATCGTTACCTCCCTGGTTTCTTGATCCAGTACAACTTCACACCGATGACTTCCGATCCTTACTTCCGCTGAGGCGGCTTGATACGATTCGACTCTATAACCATAATTGTACCCACTGATGGGCATTAATCCGTGGTCATCACGGGTGATGTAGAGATAACGCCCCATCCCTGCTCCTCCTGGAGATATGTTTAACAACGTGAAGATGGTATCACGCTTCAGGCTATTGATGCTATAACGGGACAGCTCCGCATGTTTCTCCGTAATTTCCTTATCGAGGACTCCAAGGTCTGTTTCCGTAAAATCCTGTAGCGATTGCAGCCCATGGGTATCCACCAGGTAGGAAACGATATTCGCTGCTTGGTCGGTGTCTTCAGTGGTTTCAACGCGTTGCATTTCAGCTAAGCGCGTCTGCTGGGACTGGCGCGATATGTTGGCGGCGCTCTGTGGGCCGAATGTACTCAATAGCGCAACTGCAAACAAACTCATCGGAATCAGCTTGATGTTGTCTTTTCGAAAGAGCAGCGAATAGCCACTAATGCCTGCTAACCACAATCCCAATACCAAAAGGATATGACGTTCTTCCGTAAACCCGTAATTGGCAACTCGTTTATAGATGGCAAATGCCAATAAGGCAAGGAGTGGAATTAAGGTAAGGTAAAAAAACTGCGAAAATAACCGTACCCAGCGATTCCCCGCATCGCTTTTGATGGGCCATACCAGTAGCAGCGAGAGGATACCGAATACGGCATAGCCCATGATCAGGGTAGCCACGATACCTTTTGGCAGCTCCCAATCAGCCAGAATCTTGATCTCATATATCAATAAAATCCCCAGATAAATGGTCATCAGCGGGATAAGCACATATTGCGTGAATATCTTCAGCCCTTTTGGATATTGCGCTCCTAGCGTTTCCCTATCAAATGCCGTCGGTACACCCGCCAAGAAAAACAGCGTGTTGAAGCCGATGGCAATCACCGCAAAAAGTTGGCTATAGATTTTTGAAGGCAGGTCGAGGTTAAAAAGCTCCTCCACAGCAAAAATGGCAATGGCCAACCCCACAAACAGCGTCAATGAATAGAGGGCGGCGGTGAGGAAGCGCAAGAAGATGCTTTTGTTGAAATGCCAAAAGTTATTGCTCCCGTTGTGCGTAATAAATGGAGCAAAAGCCACCAATTGGTGAAAGGCAAAAGCAAACAATCCAAACCGGACAACGTCCGTATGGTATTCAGACGGGTCCAACACGGTATACAATAATAAACAGAGCACCATAGCTGCTACCCTCAGCACCCACTTGCGGATAGGCGTATATGTTTTCGATTCCGCAAAAAGATCCACCGAAAGACCTAGCGTAAACAGCAGATTACAGGTAGCTAGTAATTGCCAAAGCTTGTTTTTCGTGGCATTACCAATGGCGGGCTCATCCAATAGGAAACAACACAATGCCGTAGCAAACACGACAGTAACAAACAGCGTCGGAAAGCGCTTGAATACAATTATTGCATTCTTATACAGGTTTCCAAGGGATGGTAATTTCATGCGGTGCAGCATACTAATCGATTACGAGAGCTAAGATAGGCATAACGTTCCTAATATTTTTTACCTTGACAACAGTTTCCCATGCAACATTTGTGAGCAGTTCACGACATAACAATGAATCACATAAGATAGATCACTTGCAGCCTACAGTGAAAAAAGACGAAACTGACTTGATTGCCTTATGTCGGCAAGGGCATGACATCGGCTTCACGGAGTTGTACAATAAATACGCCAGACCGGTATACAACTCCATCTGCCGCATCATTTCGCACACGGCCGAAGCGGAAGACATCTTGCAGGAGTCGTTTTACCACGCTTTTGCTGGTATCAACAACCTGCAGAACGCAACCAGTTTTGGGGCTTGGGTAAACCGGATTGCTCTCAATCGCTCCATCACCTATTTGCGGAAAAAGAAAGTCGTCTTTACCACCACCTACGAGTTCGATGTTGCCGATGACGAAGATTATGACGAGGATGAGGATCAATTGTTCGATTGCAAAGTAGACGATGTGCGGAATGCCATCGAGCAGCTACCGCAAGGGTACAAAACGATCCTGAACCTGTACCTCTTCGAAGACATTCCTCAAGAAGAAATCGGAAAAATGCTTGGTATCTCACACAGTACGGTACGCACACAGTACCATCGCGCCAAGAAAAAAGTAATGCTATCATTAAAGAATAAGACATCATGAATGATCCCATAAAGAAATATATAAAGCGAAATCGCGATGCGTTCGACCACCTCGAACCACCCACCGAAGTACTGCAACGGCTGAAAACCCAGCTTACGCCCGTTCGCCCGGTAAAGAAAAACATCTTTCAGCGATACCCACGTACGACTTGGTTGATCGCAGCCGCGTTGTTGGCCGGTGTGGCTTGTACATATGTCCTGCTTAATCATCGCTATGATGCGCCGCATCTCGAAAAACTAGACCTGGCTCAACGACCAATTTCCAAAGTGCCTATTACCGAGATTGTTCCTATCGAGAAACCCGTAGCAACACAGCTGGCACCTAAGATTGAAGAGCCGCAGGAAAGGACTCGCCATGTGAAACCGCAAGCCGAACCTAAGCCCTTGGCCACACGACTGGCCGATAGCACCTCGGCAAGCATCCGATTGGCTGCTATCCTGGAAATCGAACAGTCAGGCCGGATGGACGATCGACTCCGATTGATGCTGTCGAAAACGATGAATCATGACAACAATACCAACGTACGTCTAGCCGCATTGGACGTACTCAGTCGCCACTTGCAAGATCCACAAGTGGCCGACCTACTGGCCGAGTCCCTCACCAGTCAAGATGACCCTTTAGTGCAGCTCGGCATTGTTAAAATAGCGGCTCAGCTCAATCACGTAGGCATCGAAGAGGCTCTTTTTGCCGTCGCGCGCAATCCCTATACGTTCACAGCGGTCAAAGACGAAGCCTACGCCATCCTACTGCATCAAGAAAAATTATAACAGTCAATTAATGCATCAAAAAAATAAATGAACATGAAAAAGCAGACCATCACCCTCGCACTCTTCCTTTCCCTATGCTTATCCGCATGGGCGCAAAAGGAATACAAAATCATGAAACCGGCGGGCAAGCTGATCCTCAACCTTCACGGGGCGCTCATCGAAGGCTATGACGGCAATGAAATCATCTTTACAAGCCAACGTGCACCCGAAGAAGAAGACGAACGAGCTAAAGGGCTACAGGCACTCAGCAGCTCCGGCTTTATAGACAACACCGGGATGGGTATCAGCGTTACCGAAAAAGGGCAAGATGTGGAAGTAAACCTGATAGGCAACAATAAGCGTGGCGAGGCTTTGCGTATCCGCGTACCCAAGCAGGTAGCCCTGGTTTTCAACAACAACAAATCCATATTTACAGATACGCTCCATATCAAAAACATGCAGGGTGAAATTGAGGTATCCACTTCCTACAATAATGTCGTTTTGGAAACCAATAGTGGCCCGATGAACATTAAGACGGTCTATCGTGATGTGGAGGCGACTTTTGAAAATAACGTTAAAGGGCCGATATCCATCATTTCCGTATATGGCCACGTAGACGTTGCGCTGCCGGAAGCGACCAAAGCGAATCTGACATTGGGCACGAGCTACGGGAAACTCTACGCCGCCGAGGATTTTAATATCGCCATGACGCCAAAAGTAGAAGAAAAAAGCGATGAAGCATCGGCCGTTGAGGCAGCCCCGCCACGCTCGATAAGTGTAGGCGAAGGCCGTACCGCCATGGTCATACCTTCGGCTCCATCGGCTCCGGCTGCAGTATCCCTTGGTGGGCTGGAGGCTATTACGGTTACCGGCTTTAGCTACCGTAGCGGTGAGCAGGAAAGCATCGAGGGCACGATCAATGGTGGCGGCATCGACCTCATTCTCAAATCCACTTACAAAAATGTCTATTTACGGACCCCCTAATCAATAGCGAAGGGCGCTCTTGATTGGAGCGCCCTTCTGTTTTAGTTTTCCGCAACCGCTGATTAATAAGCCGCAATCGTGTGTTGGTTAATGGTCACTGCCAAATTTTCCGCCCGTTCGATAGACTGTGCAAAATACTGCTCCACTTCTTGTAACAACGGCTGCGTTTCAGCATTTATCAGCTTCGCGTTTTTCCGCTTGGCCCGTTCAAACCCCTTTGCTTCCTTATTCAGTTCGGTTTTCAACTGCGCTTGCAATACCGTCAGTTGCTTTAGTTCATAAGCTTCCCTGTCTGCATGGGCTTGCTCATACCTCGCTTCGATTTCAGCAATAGCACGTTTGCTATCTTCAACCCGAAGGTTTTTATCGATATCCGCCTGGTATACACTGATAAAATAGGCCTTGTCACGCTCCAATTCACCATGGTTTCCTCTCCCATTACGGATGCGTTCAGCCGCTTGGGCATATTGGTACCACAACACTTCCACATTACGTTGATGGAAGGCTACCTGTGACTTGAAGGCCTCGATGCGTTTTGCATGATCGGTTAACTCATTTCCCATTACATGGTCTACGCGGGCTTCCGTGTTGACGTTTGCAAGGGTACTTGCAGTGGTTGTTACTGCGAAAAGGGCACTTAATACTAGCGTTTTCATGATTTCTTAATTTCTTGATACTTTTCCTTCAATTTGTAACACATTGGCGTATCCCCTACTGGGCGTCCCCAGATCGGCTTGTTGCCGTTGTTGATACCAATGCATTACATTTCTATACCAAAAACACAAAACGCTGTTTTTCAATCATATAAAATTACAACCCTGATTCGTTACTGTTCGATAGCGAACATTCGACTGTCCGTAACCGGACAAAAAGAAGCAACCCGTGATATTGCTGTGCTTATCTAAAGACGTATCCCAACAGGTAATAAAGGATAATAAAAACGACTATTGTGCCGAAGCACCCGAAGCCAAGCTTTTTGGCACCCACCCTGCTAGCAGTGCTCTGAATAATTTGTTCATCGTCTATCGGTTCATGTACATTCGTTAGGCATATAACAAAAAATCGCATGCAAGGTTTTGGAAGGTGTTTTTACCTCAGTGCAGCATGTTCGCGTTCTTAGGCTTTTTTCTGCTCGCTTTCGGTTTCTCTTTAATTTTGATATACACGTGTTTTATTTTGGTCTTCTCCGTGCTCTTTTCTTCTACATCAAAATGCTGATCCAATGATTTAAACAAGGGAGTAAGTTTGGAAAAGCCATAAACACGGGGGTCGAAATCGGGCTTTCGTTTATTCAGCAGGCCTCCAATGGCTGCCAGCGGGGCCCATCCACCTTCATCCGCCACATCATTTACCGAAGCCTTGAGTAAATCTATCATTTCCCGGCCGATCGGTTCGTATTCCTGCATGGCTTGTCCCGCCGGTTTGATTGGTTTACCACCAATCGTATCTACTGTTTCAACAGGAATCTTTTCCTTCGGCAAAGGTTTAGTGGCTGTTTCCTTATCTAAAATCTCAATGTATATAAATTTATCGCAGGCAGCAATAAATGGCTTGGGTGTTTTCTTCTCGCCCACGCCGATTACCATTTTTCCAGACTCTCTCAGACGGATGGCCAGCCGGGTAAAGTCGCTATCGCTCGATACGATCGTAAACCCATCCACCTGCTGGCTGTGCAGGATGTCCATCGCGTCGATGATCAGTGCGGAATCGGACGAATTCTTACCAACCGTATAGCTATATTGCTGTATGGGGGTGATCGCATGGGTTAGCAACGGTTCCTTCCAGCCCGTCACGTGTGATTTGGTCCAATCCGCATAAATCCGTTTGATGGATGGGATACCGTATCGTTTCACTTCATCCAAAATGCTTTCAATCTTGGAACTCGAAACGTTATCCGCGTCGATCAACACCGCAAATTTTAAATCCTCTACTTCTTGAGCCATGATACGCGATCAATAAATTTATGGGGAAAGACGGTCAATGGGTGTTAATATCACTTTTCTGAATTCTACCTCAGCACCTTCGGCCTGCAGGGCGATTTGTCCTCGATTGGCCGTACAGTCAAAGCCGTCGTTTACCAGATCACCATTCACCCACACGCGGATGCTCCTATCCAATACCTCGATTTTCATGCGATTCCATTCGCCAAGTGGAGCCTCGGAGCCATCGGTAAGGTTCTTGATCCGGCGTTCTTTACCTTCGGAAGTCCCCCAGTCGGCTTTCGGTCCGCGACGTGCTTCCATATCAGGCACTTGAATATCCTCCCGGATGCACCAAAAATCGCCTGCATTTTCATGCATCATCTGTACTTCAACAGACTTCGGGAACATATCGTACAGGATACGCGGCGTAGAAGCATGCACCAGCACCCCGCAGTTGCCGGGTTTACCAGCAAAACGGTATTCGACTTCCAAACGATAATCCTTATATGAGCGGTCGGTGATGAGGTGACCATTCGGATCGCCCATGCTCACCAGCAAACCATTTCGCACCAAAAAAGGGCTGGTTACATCAGCCCCATTATCCATTGCTGGCACATCAATGTGCCAGCCGCTTAAGTCTTTACCATTAAACAAGCTTTCCGATTGGGAAAACCCAGGGATGCTCGACGCTAGGGCGACTGACAAAAACATGAAGGTTAAGGAATATTTCATCTATACAAACCTACCCAAACCACCGCTAATAAACAAATGCTTTTATACGGTCAACTGCAATCACTACCAGGTTATTCGCGATAGGCGAATAACCTGGTAGCAAATCAAGACCTTCTTTGATCAGAAGTCAAAGATATCGCCAAGAAAAGATTTCTTTTTCTTATGATACCTGGGGTCTCCCCGATAGTCGCGATCACGATAGTCATCATCATGGCCGCGATATTCCTGACGCTGGGGGGAACTTTGCCCTCTTTTGTCATCCTGTTCCAATAGTTTATCCAGCTCGCCTTTGTCGAGCCAGATGCCCCGGCATTGGGGGCAATAGTCTATTTCTACATTACTCCTAACGGTCATTAACAAGGTTACATTGCAATTCGGACAATTCATCGATTTCTTCTATTTAATAGATAAACACTAATATATTGACTACTGGTAATGAAATTTTAATGACAACCATTCGCTTCAACTCACCAAGTCGTTTTAGAAAACTATTGGTTGATGCGCTACAGGCATACTGCCTTGGGGTCTTACGAATCGTTGGTTGGAAAAGAAGAGCTGTCAGAAAGGTGTAAGCCTGAAAAGAAAGGCATAAATGGGGTGCCTTGGCCAGCTCCATGAGGCAAAATTCCTGGCCCCATCAATGGAATCGGTTATCCAAGAGACGACATAACCGGGCTGCAGCGCCCGAACATCCCCCTTTTTCACATTGCTATGGCGTAGCAGGCTTGCTACATCCAATCGCAGGTCTTCAACTGCCGTGTCCTGCTGTTTGAATCCACTGCGAATACCCGTTAATTTAGCGAATTGAGTACAGCAAATACTATCATGTACCACGCAGAGCACCAGCAGCGTGATGAATGGAATAAAAAACATGTAGGTCCTTCCGCTAGACTTCTTCCGCAATGCTACCTCCAAGTGGCTCTGTTGCGAATATAGGGATATTTTGTGAGGAATAGCTCACGCGTTCAAAAAGCCCAAACCACCGGAAGATTTTAACTTACTTGCCCAGATCCTTGTCATGCAATAATAAGTAAGCGCTTATATCTGCTGCATCCTGTGGTGTTAATGGTATATGGCTGGGCGATGGCATGATACTGGTATTCAGATGTCGCTTCCCAGCTACGGTGGAGGCGTCCATAACATACTGCTTCCCATACGTATCCATCACGGTCACAACCGGCCCATCTGATAGTAGCAATCCATAAATCGCAGCACCGTTCTTTAGCAAAACGAGGTAGGGTTCGGAGCCGAATGCGACCGCAGCGGCGGGGTGGATAATCCCGTCGAGTATTGCTTTCTTGTCAAACTTGGTTTGGATATGCGTGAGATCAGGTCCAATTTCTTGGCCTACGGCACCTATTTTGTGGCACACCACACAATTCGCGATGAACAACGTCTTTCCCTTGTCTGCATCTGTGGATAGTTTAGCCACTTCATCCACATCGTAAGAAACGGTATCATTTGCATCAAAATAATGAGCGGCCAAAGCCTTGAAATTCCGGTCGTCGTCGGTCAATAGCTGATCTTTCAGCTCCTCCTTCATAACCTCGGGCAGCAATTCACTGGCGGCGAGGTCGATCAGGTAAAGTTTGCCCGTTTTGCTTCCGGCAAGTTGCTTTGCAAGCTGCCTTTTGGCATCCAAACCATTATCCTCATCTTTGAATTGTTCATAATAATTCAGCACTTCAGGCTGTGCCGCCAGGGTCTTATCGGTAGGTGATTGCCAATTGTTGAGGTATGACTTCCAATCGTTGGTTTTCCTGAACTGCAACCACCACTGCGCGGAACCCCCAATTTCCTTATCAGTTGACGCCAACAACCCAAGCATGGACAATGCAGCTTCTTTTGTGGAGATAAAGCCCAAGGCTACCAGTGCCTTCTTCCTATCGGCAATGCCCAGTTTTTCATCTAACGCCCTTTTTTTCAATGCAGGCGCTGCTTGGTCGGGATGCAATTCCCACACGATAGCCGCAAACGCTTTGGACCAGTTTTCCGGTTCGGGATTTCCAGCATGTTGTATCAATTCTGCATAGACCTGCTGTTCTTTCCCTTTCAATGCAATACCCAATGCATTTAGGTAGGCTGGATCCTCACCATCGAAACCGTCGATTAGTTTCAATATCACGGTTTTGCTTTGTTCGAAGGGCACACCGCGAAGTGCCAAGATTACTTCCCTTCTTACGGCCGGCGATGGATCGGCGGCCATTTTACCGGCATAATCCATCAGGGGGCTCCGGTCGGCCTGCCTCAACGCTCTGAATGCGGTCAGCCTGATCCCGGCATCATCATCTTGCAATAAATCGACCGTCTTATTAATCCCTTCTTCGCCCAGTTGAGCCATTAGCCAAACCGTTCGGGCGCGGTGATACGGGTTTTCTGATGCCAATAACTTCGTCAACGAAGGTAAGATTCCCGGCCCTTGTGTTTTCAATCGCTCAAATCCTTGGTTTCTTACATTGATCGCGGGGCTTAAAAAAGCGTCAAGCTGACCTGAAGTCTGGCTCAGGTCGATTTTTGGCGCAATAAGCTTCTTGCTTTTTGGTGCGATTCTGTAAATCCGGCCATACCCAATGGAGTCCATCATCTGGTGGCCCCCTACAATGGGATCGTACCAATCCGCTACGTAGATTGCTCCATCCGTCCCTATGGCCACATCGCTCGGCCGAAACCATTTTTCCGTATTTTCAACGACGTCATTCCATCGGTAGGACTCATTGTCCGTGGGTGTCGATGCGATAAACGGACTACCATCCGACAAGTCATACCCTGCGCCATCCGGTTTAGGGCGGAAGCCGAATATGGCGTTTCTCCCAGCATCCGCACTCAGCAGCAATCCCCGATACGCCTCACCAAGGGCATCGCTTTCGTTCACTACCATACCTGTAGGAGCCCCGGCACCGTAGATTTTGCCGACTGGCATGACCCCGGGGTCGTCCTGATGCCAATGCGCCGTCTGTATAGACTGCCCAGGCCTCCTATCAGCACGCCACGTGCGTGTCCCGGTTTCGCTGAAAAAGCCCGCATTTCCCCCTTCCATGATCCAGCTTACCCGGCAGGCATCCACTTCATCATCGTTGTCGTTTTGCCACATATTGCCATAAGAATCTACCGCCACTTCGTATGAATTGCGAAAATTATGACCCAAAACCTCCAACCCCGTTCCATCCGGATTTATCCGGAATACCACCCCACCGGTCCATATCTTCCCATCATCACTTTGCTGGGCGGGCGTATTGGATGTGTTATAGGGCGACCCGCCATTATACACGCTTCCTGAGCGAAGTGTCCACCCGCTTTTATCAGTAACTACATGGGAACCGGCATTTCCGGTGATGAAGTACCATTTTCCATCCGGACCGGGTATCCCCGTGTGTAAACCATGGTCATGATCCAAACCGCCAAATCCCGTAAGAAACACTTCCTTGCTGTCCGGCTTATCATCGCCGTCGATATCGGTATAGATAATGACGGAAGGCGAGCAGGATACGATCACCTTGTTGCCGATGACCGATATACCCAATGGAGACACCATATCCTTATCCTGAACAAATACCTTTGAGCTATCCGCTACGCCATCTCCGTCCGTATCCTCCATGATGATGATACGGTCTCCAGCGGGATGCGATAGGTGTTTCGCCGAATCGTTGTTAAAGTTCCGGTAGTTAACCGCTTCGGTTACCCAAATCCGGCCCCTGATGTCTACATCAATATTCGTAGGGTTATAGAACATCGGAGACTCAGCCCATATGGTAGCTTCGAGGTCATTCGCAACAAACAACTTGGCGCCGGTTTGCGCTTCTTGTTCCGAATGGCAAGCAGCCCAAACCCCAAATAATGATAACAACAGCAAGCCAAAAAAAATCTTATTGATCATCGTTACACGTTTTTCTTGATTGTAAAAAACCATTGGTGAACCCGCGGTTAACCGTTCAGCTGAATACGGACCGGATATAATGTGTATTGGCTATATAGGCTTCCGTCAGATCCATCCCATCGGGCACGCCTCCCTCCAAAACAATCCATCCATCATAACCGATCTCATCCAGTGTATTCTGCACTTTTACAAAATCGATCTTTCCCTGGCCAAGCAGCATGCCATTTTCCTTGGCATGTACCTCACAGATATATTCCTTACCAAGGCGTCTCATTTCCTGATAAATATCGTATCCCATGTCGCTAGCGTTTGCCACATCATAATACACCTGCACATGTTTTGACCCGACTTCATCGATGATCGCCAAGAGTTCATCGGCACTAAGCCAAGATTCTATCCCCAAGATGATATCTTCTTTTTCCGCCTTTGGTGCGATTTTCTTCAGTCTACTTACCACTTCTGCAATGCCCGCCTTATCTCCTTTGATATCACCCTTGCCAAAAAAAGCAAGTAAAACAACCCGGCACCCCATTGCCTTGGCCACATCGATGCTGTCACTGACCCATTCCTCCGTTTCTGGCTCCGATTTATAAGGGACATTATTTAACTCGCCGATGGCTAGGCTAGATACCTGGATACCGTATGTTGAAGCCATCCGCAGGTAGGTATCCTGCACCGTTTTATTGCGCAGATGCATATCGTTAGCCACCGTACCCAAGCTCACCTGCACGCCGTCCAATCCGAGCGTCTTGCCCAGCACTAATGCCGTTGTATCACTTTGCTTACCGATCGACCAGTCGCACGCGCCGATGCGGTACCCGCGTTTACTTCTTGACATAACTGGCAGCCCCAAGTTACCCATCGCAAACACACCTATTGTTGCAACGCATCCTCTCAGTAATGATCTCCTATTATACAAGCTGACGTTCTTCATCCTCTTTTTAGCTGTTTGCGGCTTTCAATCGGCCGGTCTATTCTATTGGTTACTGCATTCAAACTTAGATAAAGTTGCTTTTGTATGCAATTATAATCGTGTTAAATAAAAGGGACTATAAGATCTGCTCGGTTGCCGACGGGAAATTACTTTTATAGCGGAAAGCATAACGCAGCATTCAACAGGAATATTTTGGAAGTAAGCGATAAATCCTATATTAGTCGACGTAGCTAAAACGAGGCACATGGACTATCATTTCGACGAACAGATTGACCGTAAAAATACAGATTGCATAAAATGGAACGCTTCCGAGCAAGACCTGCTGCCCATGTGGATTGCCGATATGGATTTCAAAGCGGCGCCCGCCATTACGAAAGCGTTGCAAGAACGCGTGGCACACGGTATTTTCGGATACACGCAAACGCCGCCCAGATTCTACTATGCCATCGCACAGTGGTGGAGTAAACGACATGGCTTTGCGTTGCAAAACGACTGGATACTTCCGGTATTAGGAGTCATCCCCGCCTTATCCGCCACGATTCGTGCGCTGACGGCCGAAGGGGATAAAATCTTAATCCAGCCCCCAGTATATAACCATTTTTTTATTGCCGCGGCACATTGCGACCGCCAGATCATTGAAAACAACCTGCGTCTCGACGGCAAACATTACCACATCGATTTCGAAGATCTGGAGGCCAAGGCAGCGGACCCCGCTGTCAAACTGATGCTGTTATGCAATCCCCACAATCCAGCGGGCCGAGTCTGGACCGATGAAGAGCTGCGCCGCATCGGTGCCATATGCACCAAGCATCAAGTGATAATTCTCTCAGACGAAATCCATTCCGACCTCGTTTATCAACCCCATAAGCATATTCCATTTGCCTCGTTGGGAGAAGAAATCAGCTTACAATCCGTTACCGTAAGTTCACCCAGTAAAACCTTCAACCTTGCCGGGTTGCAGGTAGGTTATCTATTTTCAGCAAATCCGGATTTTAGAAGGCGCATCCAGCAGGTGCTAGATGCGCAGGATACGGTATTATTGAGCCCGTTTGCTATCGAAGCACTCGTCGCCGCTTACAGTCAAGGGGAAGATTGGTTAGAAGCCCTTAAAGATTATTTAGTCGACAATCTCGCTTATTTGACCGACTTCTGTTCCACGCACCTCCCACAGATTACCGTCATTCCCTTGCAGGCCACTTATCTGGTTTGGTTAGATTGCCGTTCCATGATAACGTCCACGGCAGATTTCACGGACAAGCTGAAGCATCAGGAAAAACTATGGTTAAACCCCGGCACCATGTATGGCGAAGTCGGTGAAGGATTCCTGCGCATCAATATCGCCTGTCCCCGTTCTTTGCTCCAAGATGGATTGGCCCGTTTAGCGCGGTGCCTTCACACACCGCGTAAACAATGACCGTTATTTTCCTTACCTGTTCTTGATTTCAAACTGGGTGATATTGAGTTGCTCTCCACCTGTTCCCTGGGCTGCGACGCCAACCCGGAATCCCATGCCCCAAGGCACCAACGGTGCAGCATCGTAGTTTTCTAATGCCGTTTTCCATTCGCCTGCATCGCCTTCCTTCCATGAAAAATTTACGGTATGGCCTTCAGTGACAGCCATTTTCACCGTTACGGTTTCTTCTGTACTAGCGATATCCAATTCTTTTAGGCTTTGTACATCATCCTTAGCAATTCGCCACACCTTCACTTTCTTGCCGAAAACGCCGATGCCGATACCAGCAATCGGTGCACCGAAACGATTGTTGGCACCTCCCACCATTGTTACGGACGCTCCTGCTTGCTCACTCGTTGTGCTCGCCACCACAGCTGCAGATACTTCATAAGCAATCGATGTAATGGGCTGCACCAGGAGTGAGCCAATGCCATCATTCGCTTGCGATACCGTAAGGAACAGCCCGTTGTCGCCCACCGTATATTTAGCAGGCTGGTTTACCCGCCACCGCCAAACAGGGTTCAACGTTTTGAAATCATCGGTATAATCCACCGATGCCAGATCCCGGTTATACGTCGCATCATTGGCAAACACCGGCCAACCGTCGGCAGTCCAATTGATCTTCTCCAACACGCCTTCCCTACCCACATACACACTACCTGCCTGGTTATACGCATGATAAAGGTAGTAAAAGTCGCCGTCTCGCTTCACCACCGTTCCATGTCCGGCGCACTTCCAGTGGTCATTGTCTATCAATACCGGATTGTTTTCGTACTTCTCCCAGGGTCCCAGTAGGTGTTTGGCACGCGCAACGCCTGTTTTGTAATTACAGGTCACTTCGCAGCATCCTCCCGCCGAATAGGTAGCGTAGTAGTAATCGTTATGTTTGAATACACTTATCCCTTCTACCAGCTGTCCCTCCCATTCGCTATCATTTACAAACAACTGATGCATCTCCCCTTTCAGTTCCGTTCTTTCCGGATTTATTTCCTGTGCCCACATGGGAGTAGGCTGGCCCTTGCTGTTGCCATCTTCCTTCCACATCAAGTAAATTTTTCCGTCTTCGTCCTTCACTTCATACGCATCAATAGAACCAAATTCCTGGCTTACCAATGGCCCGTGGTCGGTATAGGGACCCTCGGGTGAAGGAGCACTGGCCACCGCCACAGCGAGGCGTCCGGTCGACTTATCGCGGGCGGTATAGTACAGGTATACCTTACCCTGTTGTTCATCATACGCCAATTCCGGAGCCCAAAAATTATTTCTTGCCCATTCAGGCAGATCGGCGAATGCGTAGGAAACCTGCTCCCAGTTTTCGAGGTCTGTAGATTTATAGATCGGGAATAAGGGAGCCCACTCATTCGAGGTTGCGGACGCCCAGTAGGTGTCACCGATTTTGATGACCGTCGGGTCTGGGTGGTCGCCCGGCAATACCGGATTTACAATGGTCGTTTCCTCATGCTGCTCATCAGCCGATCGATTGCCGGTACAGCTGTATACGATTGGCAACAACATGGCCAGATAAATTCCAAAAGTTTTCTTCATGGATAACAGATTAGCGTTTAAATAATTTCTTGCCCCCGGCTATGATTGCCACTGCAAGCAACCCAGCAATCAGCCCCGCGGCCACTTCCTTCACAATGGGCGGTAGCTCCGGAAAAATATGGTGCAGGTATTCGATATTGTGTACAAAAATACCCCCAGCAACCAAAATCAGTGCAACCGTACCGATTACGCCCAAAGACTTGATCACAATCGGCAGTAGCTTCACCAGTAAGTGCCCCAATTTGGATAGCAACCCTTTGTCTTCCGAATACTTGATCAGCCGATAGCCTGTATCATCCATCCTGACGATGAGGGCAACAATGCCATACACGCCTACTGTTGCTACCAACGCCACCACCGAGACCGTTATGATCTGGAGAGTCAAACTCTCTGTCAGCACCGTTCCCAGCGCAATGATTACGATTTCTACCGATAGGATGAAATCAGTGGTTATCGCGGATCGGATTTTAGTTTTTTCCAGGCTCCCATCATCCACTGCCTTTTCTTCAATGACCTCATGTCCCGTTTTCGAACGATGAAAAAGATACTCTACAATTTTTTCAACGCCCTCATAGGCCAAATAAAGCCCGCCCAGAATCAAGATGAATTTTATGGCTACCGGAAAAAAAACATTCAGCAGCAAAGCAATAGGAACAATGATCAGCTTATTAAGAAACGACCCTTTGGTAATTGCCCATAGTACGGGCAATTCACGTGAAGCCAGGAAACCTGTTGCCTTTTCCGCGTTGACAGCCAAATCGTCGCCCAATATTCCCGCTGTTTTACGAGTCGCAATTTTACTGGTTACCGCAACGTCATCCATCAACGCCGCGATATCATCTAAAACTGCAAAAAAACCTGATGCCATATGGTATTCATTATACGGCCGTAAAAATATCAATTTAAATTACAGTATCCAGACATTGTGTGCGGCATTTTATTATCCGTCCTGTTTCTTGCCTACCAGCTCAATCAATTTCGCCAGCAGTACATTCTGCTCATGGCGTGCAGCGACCGACTTATCCACCCAGCGGTCTACCATACGATAAACTACATAGATAAACAGCCCGATCAAGGATAAGAAAAGAACCGATGGCAAGAAAATCAAAATGAATTCCTGTGCGCCTACAAAAAGATGTTTCATGGGGTAGATGTTAGTTAGTTTTAGGACTTATTACTCACACTAAAGGTAGTGGGTCATTTCCATATTTGCAAATTATCTCTTATTTTTTTGTTACATAAACTGGTGCGCAAAATACAGCGCAACATCGATATATTGCTATCTTTATGGCATGAGAGTAACTTTCTTTTCTGCCAAACCGTACGACAGGGAGTTCTTTGACCGTCTTAACGCGGACGTCGGCTTCGAGCTGATGTACTACGAGACCCACCTCGGCCCGCATATTGTCAATGCCGTCGAAAACTCGGCGGCCATCTGTGCATTTGTAAATGACAAGCTAGATGCCGGCGTGCTCCGTGTCCTGGCAGAAAAAGGGGTAAAATACATCGCTTTGCGATGCGCAGGGTTTAACAACCTCGATCTGGAAGCAGCCAAACAGTACGGTATGCGGGTATGCCGGGTTCCCGCCTATTCGCCTGAGGCGGTGGCCGAGCACGCACTAGCCATGATTCTTACACTCAACCGCAAAACCCACAAGGCATACAACCGGGTACGCGAACAAAATTTCGCGCTCAACGGCCTTATGGGGTTCAACATACATGGGAAAACTGTGGGCATCGTAGGCACGGGAAACATCGGCCAGGCCTTCGCCCGCATCATGAGCGGCTTCGGCTGCACGTTGCTCGCTACGGATATTCGCGAAAACGACGAGCTCAAGGCGCTTGGTGTCCGATACGTACCGCTACAACACCTCTTAGCACAGTCAGACGTCATTTCGTTGCACTGCCCTTTGCTGGAAAGCACCAAGCACCTGATCAATGAAGCATCACTTCAACAAATGAAACCCGGGGTGATGATCATCAACACCAGCCGCGGAGGCCTTATTGACACCCCGGCGGTGATTGCAGGCTTACGGACCAAGCGCATCGGTTCTCTGGGTATCGATGTTTACGAACAAGAAGAGAAGCTGTTTTTCCGCGATCTCTCTCATACGATACTCAATGACGACACCATCCAGCTGCTGATGAGTTTTCCCAACGTATTGGTCACCGGCCATCAAGCCTTCTTCACGGAAGAAGCGCTGGAACAGATTGCCCGTACCACGCTGAGTAGCCTTTCGCGTTTGGAGCAGGGACAGGCACCCGAAAATCCTGCGGCGTTGTTGGTATAACGTTTACCTTATAAATCACATGGGCTACGCGCATATTATCCGGCTCTTACTTTTTTCCTTGGTGTCAGTTTTGATGTCAGCCAAAAACCTCCATGCGCAGGAAATCCCGGTTATCTCTGCAGCCGCCTATGCAGAAAAGATCTATTTACAGACCGATGCCGAAGTCTATACCGCCGACCAGACCATCTGGTTTACCGCAATCGTCGTCTCCTCCCAGGATCTTCACCCCAGCATCCTTTCGGGAGTGCTCCATGTCGAACTGATCGCTTCAGATGAGCGCGTTATCCAAAGGAAACGGATCCAATTGGCAGCAGGCAGGGGGGCAGGCAGCTTCCAGCTTGAAAAAACCTACCCCCAGGGCGTATACCAAATTCGGGCATACACGGAGTGGAATAAAAATTTCGGCTCGGATTTTATCGCGCGGTGTTATGTAAACCTGTTTCCGAGTACTGCCGAGATTGAACGCACACCAATCACCGCCTTCCAGCTCCGTGAAAAAGAGCCAAATCACTTTTGGCTATACGCGCAGTTGATCCCGACGATGATTGATGAAACGCACAAAAAAGACCTGACCGCATTTTTGACGGTCGATCAGCACCGGGATACGTTGGTTGTCAAAGGAGCGCGCGGCAACTACCTATTGGATTATCCGTTGCCAGCTGACGCCACACTGGCTACGCTGACGATTGAGACACAAAACGGCGCCCGGTATACCCGGACGGTTTTGGCAAAACCGGACAGCCTCGAAGTCCAGTTTTTTGCTGAAAGCGGGCAACTCGTGCTCGGAATCCAAAGCCGCATAGGCATCCGCATTCGCAATGCTACCGGAAAAGGCGTCGCTACCTCAGGGTTCATTGTGGATAGTCGGGGCGATACGGTTGCACCGTTCCGTACAAACCACCTGGGTATTGGCAGCGTCAAGTTGACTCCACTTCGCGGGCTTACCTATAACGCCGTGCTAGCGCCCCGCAATGCGGGCAAGGGCACAGACCGTTATCCACTTCCTGCCGTGTCTGACACCGGTTGGGTATTGGCTGTCGAACCGCGCGATACGGCCGTCCATTTGGAATTGCGCACCAATGGTTCACTGGCAGACACGCTACAGGTCGAAGTCAGCAGCCGGGGCGTACCGTATTATCAAATCAAGGGAGTAGCCAAAAACGGCTTGCTCGCCACTGATCTTCCATACAGCAGCTTGCCTGAGGGGATTATCGCGTTCCAAGCAATGGATAAACAGCTGCAGCCCGTAGCCATGCGTCTGTTCTTCAATCGTCCCAACCAAAACCGGCTGCAGGTCCAGGCATCCATGGATAATCCAAGCTACGACAAAAGGGAAAAAGGCCTGTTATCCGTTCGCGTGTCAGACGATGCCGGGCGACCCGTCAAGGCCGCCCTAACTGTCCGGGTCATGAACAAAGACCAATTCGGTCGCTTACCTACCGGTCGGCAAACGCTCCAGAGCCGTATCTTATTGGATTCCGAGTTGCAAGGCGGTGTGAATGAACCGGGCTACTATTTCCTGCGGGAAACCCCGTATGCCGATATCGATGCACTCCTGCTTACGCACACATCGCGCTATCGTTACCTTATACCCCTACAAGATACGTTTCACTATGCCAACGAGCCGCAACCCTATATCACCGGCCGCGTCTCGGGTGCGTTTTCGAAACGCGGGCGGGATGGCGTCGGCATTACGTTATTAACCTTCGGTCAAACCAAAGGCATGGATGCCCAGGATACCGATAACCTCGGCCGGTTTGCCTTCGGTTTGGGCGAAGAATATGTCGATTCCTTGGCTATCCTACTCCAAAGCACCAACAAAAAAGGCAAAAACCAAAATTATACGATTTCGCTGGATGAACGCATACCTCCAGAGGTTGAGTTTGACCAACACCGGCTGATCAGCCAGGTAGACAGCGTAGTCGCCTATGTGGCCAAGCAGCGGCAGGAGCGTGCCCAACGGGAGTTGTCATACAAATTAGCATCCGGTGAAATCCTCCTGGAAGAAGTCGAGGTTGTCCGGAAAGCCTTAAGCCCGCAGCAGCAACAGGTGCAAGACCGTTATGGCGAAGCCGATGTCGTCATCGCTGGCAAAGCCATCCAAGACAAAGAAGAAAAGTGGTCTTACGGATTGTATAGCGTACTGTTGTTCAATTTTCCAGAAGAAATCCGCATCCAGCGCGTCGGCGGTAACGGCGGATACCTACGCGCACAAGTTGTTGGCAACGAACCGACGCTCGTTGTCATCGATGGCATACCTGTACCGGGGTACAGCTATGAACTCATCCCCAACATCCCTCCTAGCGAAGTCAAAAGTGTAGAGTTAATCAAATTTGCCAGAGGATTCAGCACGTTATACCTAGAGACCTACCCCGAAGCGTCGCCGATGTCTGCGCCCATGACCGGGAGTGTCGTGGCGATTTACACCCATGCGGGCAAAGGACTGTATGCGGCACGCAAACCGGTTGGCCTGTTGCAGGCCACTGTTCCCGTTTACTCGCCGGTCACCCCGTTTCAGGCAGTCAGCCACAAACCCGATGCCGACGATGATCGTCGGCCCGACTTGCGTACGCTGCTCCATTGGGTAGATTCCCTGGGCACAGACGAACAAGGCACGTGTTCCACCTCATTTTACCACTCCGATGTCGCCGGCCAAACTGTCGTTATCGTGGAAGCTATGACGGATGATGGCCGGATTGGCTACGAACAGCTGGTTTATGAAGTCAAGTCGCCGTAACTGCAAGTTTCCCGGCACAACACCCTCAATCCGATATTTTTTGTAATCAGAAGTCGAGCATCGCAAAAAAAGCAATGGTAATTTTGTTCCATCAAAGGAAAGCAGCATGTTACACGAATTAAACCGGGTGATTGAATATATAGAAGATCACATAACCGAGGAGTTATCACTCGAATCGATTGCCGAATACGCCGGAATTGGCGACTTCCATTTCAGGAAGGTCTTCTTTTACCTTTCCGGGCTCACGCTTAGTGAATACATCAAAAACCGGAAACTGTCGGAAGCCAATAAGGATTTACTGGCCGGAAAACGGGTCACCGATGTTGCCTTTAAATATGGCTATCAGTCGATGGACGGTTTTACCCGCGCTTTCAAAAAATGGAGCGGGCTGTTGCCATCGGACATCATCAAAAAAAAGGTCAGCAAATCATTTCCCAAACTCTCATTTATCATTACTGTCACAGGAGGAACTACCATGGAATTTCGCATTGAAGACAAATCCGCATTTCACTTTGTAGGCGTAAGTAAACGCGTACCGATGCAATTTGAAGGAATCAACAACGAGCTTGTCAAGCTTGCACGAAGCATTACAGATGAGCAAAAGAAAGAAATGCACTCCCTTCAAAACATCGCACCCTATGAGATTGTCAACGTTTCATACGATGCCGATGCCAAGTTTTTGAAGGAGGAGGGCGACTTAACCCACATGATCGGCGTGTTGACCACTGAAAACCAGGTAAGCGAGCGACTAAATAAGGTATCCGTTGAAGCCTGCTCCTGGGCTGTGTTTCCAAACGAGGGTCCGTTTCCCACGGCATTGCAGCAGACCATGGCTAGCATTTACGCCGAGTGGCTGCCTTCGTCCAACTATGAGGTGATTGATATCCCTTCTTTTTCTTTTACGAAAATGGACGGGCAAAAAATGGGTCATGCGTATAGCGAAGTATGGATTCCAGTAAGGAAAAAGTAACTGCTGGATGGATCGTAAAACGCAGGGCGAAAATGCCGTAGATGCAGTCTACGAATACAACGTTACCGTGTGGCTTGGAAGATGTTCGCTATTCTATTCAGCGGATGGAGCGCGCTCGTTACACCGGCACATCATTGCCTTCACTTTCCGACCTATAAGCCCACAGGTAGCCCCAAGCCAATGCGGCTACTGCCATCGTTCCTAAAAAGATGTACGGAATTCGGCCAATCGCATCGTGGTACACCCACCCGGTGATTAAAGCCCCCAGTCCGATGCCTGCTTCCAGGGCGATGTACATCGTAGCCATTGCCTTGCCACGTTGCTGTGGATGGCTCAGGTCTATGGTCCATGCATTCACGGCCGGTGAGAGGATACCCGTACCGACACCATAAACCGCAGCACCCACAATCAGCCAAACGGGGCTATTGCCCCATGCCAAGATACCAAGCGATAAGATAAGCGTAGCCAGCCCGTAACGGATTATCGGTACACGTCCGTATTGATCCGAAAGCCTGCCCGAGAAAAACCGGATGGCTACCGACGCAATCGTGAAAGCCACGAAAAACACGCCGCGGTTAGCGATGCCCAGATGTGTTGTCCAATCCGGAATGAGCGTGAGGATTGCACCATATGCCACGTAGGATAACAGCGTGACAATTGCGGCCGGAATCGCCCTTGGGTCGATAATGTCGGTGCGGGATATACGAAAAGAAGCCCTCCGCAACCGTTGCCGCTGCGCTGCCGGCAGTGTCTCCTTCATGTTCATCAAAATCACGATAGAGAGCAGCGCGAATACCGAAGAGCAATAAAAAAGCGCATCGATCGAGTAGGCCTGGCTAATGGCACTCCCTATTGCCGGGCCTATCGCCATTCCCAGGCTAAAGCTCAGTCCATGCATACCTGCCGCTTCGCCCCATCGCTCGCGCGGTATGATATCAGCCACATACGCTGCCGTTGCCGTAGGCTTAAAGCCGGTAGAAAAACCATGGATAAGGCGTAGAAACAAGAAACCCGCCACACTGGAAAGTACCGGGTAGAGGAATCCGCAGACAAAACATACAAAGGAGCCCACGGCCATTACCGGCACCCGCCCTACGGTATCGGTCAGCTTACCGCTAAACGGCCTTGAAATGCCCGCCGTAAGCGTAAACAGCGCAATGATAAGGCCTTTATGTTCTCCGCCACCCATGCTACTTAGGTATGCCGGCAACTCCGGGATCAGCATATTAAAACTTGCCGAAAAGAGCAGTGAGCTCAAACAGAGAAGCACAAACGGCAAACGATAAATCGACTGTGAGGCATGCTGCATAGTGGCTGCAAAGCTAATCAAATCATCCCATCCATCTTTTTAATCTTTTGTCGTGTTCACCCCCTTACTTTGTCTGTTTTGCCAATCACGAAACAGGCAGCCGGTTCTTAATTTTGTAGTATGATGAGTACAACGAAAAAGGACAACCTATCAATCGAGTTACAGGCCGTCTTCGCCGGGCTGCTGAGCAGGTTGGAAACCCAAGATGAGCCCGCATTAAACCGGGTTCCGTTTAGCGGCAGCTGGACGGCAGCACAGGCGGGAGATCATCTGCTAAGATCATATGATGTGGTGGGGTGCCTTACGGGGCAGACCGCCCACACCCAACGGGATCCGGAAGCCCTGATAGCGCCGCTCAGTGAAGCATTTCTCAATTTCGACATCAAGATGGAATCTCCGGATTTTATTTTGCCCAGCACGGGCACAATCAGCAAAGAAGAATTGTTAGCTGGGCTACGTGCCCGCATGGCTTCGATAATCGAATTTGCCGATAGCGATGCGGATATGACATTGACTTGCCTCGACTTTGAAGTACCCACACTCGGCACACTTACCCGAATTGAATGGTTGAATTTTGTACGTGTACATACCATGCGGCATAACCACCAATTGGATGGCATACTTACCCCTTCGCCTTATCCCGTTGCCGCGGCACCGCCGAAACCACCCCGATGACGACAACAAGGACTATGCCCGCTGTAATCGCGTATAGCCGATGATCATCGCTGAACTCTGGGAGCCGCCCCATTTTCTTCAACCCCTCCAGCACCGCGAAGGACAGCAAGGTTGCAATCATGAGTACGGCGAGGTATAGTTTTGATTTATTAATTTCATTCATTGTTATTTCCTTTTTCCGGATACTCGATCCGGCTCTCAAATCCCCAAAAGTCTATCCACCTGGGCCAACGACTCCTTCACCGTGATTGTATTTTCATAATATCGAGGTGCTACGAATAAAATTTCCGTATGCTCGCCCTTGGCTTTGTAATACGCCACGTTGTCAAAGTTCACCCGTACGGGTTCTTCTCCTTTCAGTTTAGTCAATCGCAGTATGGTTGCCATCGCTTTTTATTTTTGAGCTATCATTCCCGTTTCTCCGTCCCGAACTATACAAAACCGATTTGATCAATTGTTTATCCTTGGTTATACCGGATTTCGCCCACTGCACGGACTATTACCGCGCTGCATTATACTAAAATCTGCCGATTTTCCAAAATCTTATGCGTTTCTTAGCACCGCCTACCGGCTTTCAACCCCGAAGCGGATTCCCGTCAGCGATTCGCATCGCTCCCATAACTGCGCAGCCGCATCAAGGGTCTTAGTAGGCAGCCTTGCATTCCTGGCCTTCCTTCTTACATAATAACCGCCATTCTGCAAGGCATCATTATTTTGCGTCGCCAGATAAACCATCGTATCTGCACCCCGCTCCACCGAACTCAAAAACGGACGGAACAACCTAAAAAAATGATGGTATAAAGATGTGCTGTTTTTGGCAAAATCAGAAGCAATCACGCCGGGGTGGAACGCATACATACCGATTGGATTGTTTTCGTCTATCAACTGCTGCCTCCTTGCAAACTCAATGCCCAAGAGAATAACATATAATTTGGCATCTCCATAAGCCCGGTGCGTATTGAACTTCGTTTCATACATCAAGTCGTCGAAGCTGGGTTTCCCCATGATATGGGCCATCGAAGACGTGTTGATGATTTTGGCATCGGTTCCTCTTTGCAAAGCGGGCAGTAGCAGTGCCGAACACATAAATGGAGCCAACACATTCAATGCAATTGTCCTTTCCCAGCCATCCACGGTTTCCTGTCGCACCTTGTTCATTACACCGCCCGCATTGTTGATGAGCACATCCAACGCATCATACCGTTGATAGAAGGTGTCTACAAGCTTAATCGTGTCCGCCTTGCTTTCCAAGTCGGCAATCAAGATATCTAGTTTCGCATTCGGATGCCTGGCCTGTATATCCGCTTTTACCGATGCGGCTTTCTCCGCATTGCGCCCATGTAAGATGACCTCATAGCCCCGCCTGGCCAATTGAAAAGCGGCTTCTTTTCCTATACCTGTCGTTGCGCCGGTAATTAAAACTCGCTTAGGCTCAGCCATTGTGCGGCGGTTTTCTTGCTAAATAACTTTATTGTTCTAATAGGAGGATTATTCATCGCAGGTATATGCCAACCCTTGAAAACCGTGTTTAATGTGGCAACAACGGCATCTCACATACGAGTTCATGGTTTTAAAGGCAGATATTCATTTGCTACCCGTTCCAATAATTCAGCGCTGTCCATGTTTTGAGCGAATATCCGATGGTGGAAGTCTTCCAATTTCTTCAGTAATCGTATAAGTTCCATTTTTTCGGAACGGGTCAGGTTGCCGGTAACTAATTCCGTAGCACGCCGAATTTTTCCCATCTGTTGTTGTAGGGCAGTCAATCCTTCCGCTGTAATCTGTATGATCTTACTTCGCTTATCTGTTTCCGAATCCTTCTGTAATACCCACCCATTCTTGATAAGCCTGTTGATTATTTGCATACCAACGGGCTTGTCCTGGATATTCTTTTTTATCAATTCCATTTTGGTCATTGCACCAAAGGCCTTTAGGTTGATGAGGTAAATAAAATCCTCCTGCGTTGAAAAGTCAGAATCATATATGGCAGATTTGGAATACGCTTTTGCATACCTATTCATGTGCACGATGAGCGTGTTAATCACGCTTTCCGCGCTTCTGCCGTCTTCCTTACCTTCCCAATCTGGTTCCGACAAAGGCACATGCGTGCCGGCATCATCAGCGATCCACTGCTTGAGGCCGTTGATGTCGTTGGTGTAATTATCTTTCGTTAGCCTCGCCGCTTCAAACGACTCCAGCAGCTTAATGGTGTCTTTTATCAATGTATAATTCGTCATTTAAAGATTGCTGATGTCTGCATTTATTTGGTTTACAAAAATACATTAATTAACTGCATATCTAGTGGATTTACGCATCTCACCTTAAAATAAGTGCATTACTGAACCATAGTTCGTCAGCAAACTATATTAGTGAAAAAATTTAATTGGTATAATAAAATACTTTTACTCCACAATAATTGGCTTATACCTTGTTGCAAATCATGAAATAAAGTATATTTGTAAACCATTATTGTAAAATATGGGAAACTCTGCAAGCAAGGCAATCCCTTATACGGTAAAAGATTAATTATGACTAAAAAGACTGCCATCATAGGCTCGGGAATATCCGGTCTTTCCGCTGCCGCCTATTTGGCCAAAGAAGGTCATTTGGTTCATGTTTTCGAAAAGAACAGCAGTGCTGGCGGTCGCGCCAGGCAATTTATTACTGAAAATGGATATACGTTTGACATGGGACCAAGCTGGTATTGGATGCCTGATATCATTGACCGTTTTTTTCGCGATTTCGGACACGGAGCCACTGATTTCTATGAGCTAACTGCGCTTGACCCTCAATTCGATATGATTTTTCCCGACAGCACGTTATCCGTACCGGGCACTTATCCTCAACTACGGGCAATGTTTGAAACTATCGAGCGTGGAGCCGGTAACCGGTTGGACGCCTTTATGATGGCAGCCAAATATAAATATGAGGTAAGTATGCTCGAGTTTGTGAATAAACCCTGCCATACCTGGTGGGAATTCGTATCGCCGAAGATTGTCGCCAGTGCGCTCAAATTGGATTTGCTATCAAGTTTCCGGTCTTATGTAAAAAAATATTTCTCCGATCCCAGGTTGATTGCCCTTATGGAATTCCCGGTTATCTTTCTGGGCGCTTCGCCGAAGGACATTCCAGCCATGTATAGTTTCATGGCTTACGGTGGGTACGCACTGGGCACTTGGTATCCCATGGGCGGGTTTCATGAAGTGGTGAAAGCCATGAAAGCCATATCGGAGCAGCTCGGTGCCCGGTTCTACTTCAACCACACCGTGGAACATATCCGTGCCGACCGTGGTATGGTCACGGAGTTGGTCATCAATGGGCAAGCTCACCGTTTTGATGCCGTGGTTGCCTCTTCGGATTACCACCATACCGAAACATTACTGGAAAAAAAGTACAGGAACTACGACGACCGATACTGGTCAAGTCGCACCTTTGCGCCATCCTGCCTGATTTATTACTTGGGTTTTAACGTAAAAATCCCAAACCTGAAACACCACACGCTCTTTTTTGAGCATGATCTGGACACTCATATCAACGATATCTATATTAATCGCAAATGGCCGGAAAAGCCGCTTTTCTACGCCTGCTGCCCATCCAAGACCGACCCAAGTGTCGCTCCTGAGCACCATGAGAATGTGTTTTTACTCATGCCTTTGGCTACTGGGATCCACGATAGCGAACCGATACGCGAACGCTATCTGTCGGAAATGATCCACCGCTTGGAAAAACATACGGGCGCTTCCGATTTAGCCAAGCAAATCGACTATAAAAAAAGCTACTGCATCAGTGATTTCCTGCAAGACTACAATGCCTATCGGGGCAATGCCTACGGGTTGGCGAATACCTTGCGACAGACGGCGGTGTGGAAGCCGTCCATAAAAAACAGAAAGCTAGCCAATCTCTTTTATACCGGCCAGCTTACGGTTCCCGGTCCTGGCGTGCCACCTTCCATCATTTCCGGAAACATTGCAGCGACTGAAGTGAATAAACTGAAATTACACCGTTATGAAAAAGCTGTATGACGAGTTATCCCATCAGGTAAGTAAATCCACCACCGAAAAATACAGCACCAGTTTTTCGCTTGGTATCCTGGCCCTGCACCCATCCATACGGCCGGCTATCTATGCCATTTATGGCTATGTAAGGCTGGCGGATGAAATCGTGGATAGTTTCCACGGTTTTGATAGGGCTACGCTGCTCCGGCGGTTTAGGGAGCAGACCCACCAGGCATTGGAAGAAGGCATCTCATTCAACCCGATTATACAATCCTTCCAGCAAACCGTCCACAGCTACGGCATAGACCGAAAGCTGATCAGCCAATTCCTTAAAAGTATGGAGATGGACCTACAACCGGTAGATTTTAACCGGGAACGGTATCAGGAATATATCCTGGGCTCGGCAGAAGTAGTGGGACTGATGTGTCTTCATGTATTTGTTGAAGGAGACAAAGCAGCGCATGAAACGTTGAGACCGTACGCAATGAAACTCGGCTCTGTATTCCAAAAAGTAAATTTCCTGCGAGACCTGCAAGAGGATTACCGGATCCTCGGCCGCAATTACTTTCCCGATGTGGATATGGCGGTGTTTGACGATCATATCAAATCGGCTATCGAACAGGAAATCGAAGGCGAGTTCCGCGAGGCATTGATCGGCATAAAAATGCTGCCCTTATGTTCCAGGTTTGGCGTCTACCTGGCCTATAGCTACTACCTGTCTTTATTCAAAAAAATACAGGTAACACCTGCAAAGCATATGCTAAAAGAGCGTATCCGCATCTCCAACCGTAAAAAATTGCGGTTGATGATGACCAGTTATATCCAATATAAAATGGCCATCTCATGAAGACCGCAGTATCACATCAGCTCCGTTGGGCACAATACTTGCATTGCGGCATCGATACCGCCTGGCAATTCTTCTCCTCGCCGCACAACCTCGCGCGTATCACCCCTCCGGAAATGCGGTTTTCCGTGATTTCGGACTTACCGGAAAGCGGCATTTATGAAGGGATGATCATCGATTACAGGGTATCGCCATTGTTTAGCATCCCGATGAAATGGCAAACGGAAATCACACAGGTAGAGCCGTACAAAAGCTTCACGGACTACCAGAAGAAAGGACCATACCGGCTTTGGAAACATGTCCATGAATTCTTACCCTGGGATGGAGGCGTATTGATGAAAGATACCGTGGAGTATGAACTACCGTTTGGCGTATTGGGAGAGGTCGCCCATCGTTGGATCGTTAAGAAGAAAATCCACCATATCTTTGATTACCGGTGCGGAGTGTTGGATAATCTGTTTAACAACAAAAAACAGGAGACATGAACCTACTGATTATACTCATTACTTTTATAACGATGGAAGGGCTTACCTGGACAATTCACAAATACGCGATGCACGGTTTGCTTTGGGTGTTGCACCGCGACCATCACGACCACAGCAACACGGGGCATCTCGAAAAAAACGATTACTTCTTCATCATCTTCGCCATCCCTTCTTTCGCACTGATGTATTTCGGCAGCCAACAGGGCTTCAATTACCTGTTCTATATCGGCATGGGCGTTACCCTGTACGGGATGGGCTATTTTTTTGTGCATGATATCTTCATCCACCAGCGCATCAGCTTCTTAAAAAACACCCAAAACCCCTACCTGCTTGCCATCCGCAGGGCACACAAGCAACACCACAAACATACCGGTAAGGAACGAGGCGAATGTTTCGGCTTTCTGTGGGTACCGATCAAATATTTCAAGATGTACTTTACGAAAAAACAGCGATGACACCTTATACCTACCTCCTCATCAATTTTCTTACCATCATCATCTGCTTTATTTTTTCTTTCCATCCCAAGATCCGTTTCGACCGGCATTTCGCAGCCTTCATTAAGGCAGCAGTTTTGGTAGCCACTCCTTTCCTACTGTGGGATGTGTGGTTCACCAACATGGGCGTTTGGTGGTTTGATTACCGCTATACAATAGGCTCCACCCTACTGGGGCTTCCTGTTGAAGAATGGCTTTTTTTCATTTGCATTCCTTTTTCCTGCGTGTTTACGTACCACTGCTTGGATAAATTTTTCGACCTGAAGTGGGCGGAAAAGTTCAGCACTCACATCGCTTGGTTCAGTATAGCGGTTTGCATCATGGTTGTCCTTTTTTTTCACGACCGTATCTACACCACCCTTACCGCCATGATGACAGCTGCCGCGCTGGTGTACCTAAAGCTTATCGCCAAGGCACGGTGGATTGGGAAAGCCTCCTTTGTATACCTCATTTTGATGCTGGGCTTCATACCGGTAAACGGTGTGCTTACCGGCACCGGGCTGGAATCGCCCATCGTCAACTATAACGCAAAAGAAATACTCAATATCCGCATACTCTCCATACCGATCGAAGACAGCGTTTACGGCTATACCCTTTTTCTCCTCAATATCTACTTGTTTAAGCTTTTTCAAAAAACGCCGTCCGATGAAACCTAGGCGTGCATTGTTTTAATTGCACCCACAAATAAAGTATATAAATAAACTTTTTATGGACTGACGATCGCCAACCCACTCACTTTAAAAACCACATCGGTTATTGGTTTTTCAACAATATACATCTTTATCGCATTTTCACGCTAGAATATTGCTGAACTTATTTCTTCAAGGAACAAACAATTCTTTGATATAATGGTATATTATTATACTTTATAACTGAATTAATTTACAGTATCATGAAAACACTGATTTCCTTTCCAAAGCTGGCCATGGCAGTTGCCATGGTCGGCATGTTACCAGTTGCCTGCACCAAGGACAATGATCCCGATCCGCAGCCCGAAAAGACCATCGTCGAGGTCGTTACGTCAGACAACGATTTTTCGCTGCTAGCTGCCGCAGTTACGCATGCGGGTTTAGTGCAGACCCTCTCCGGGTCCGGTCCGTTTACGGTATTCGCCCCTACAAATGACGCATTCGTAGCAGCAGGGCTTAATTCAACGGCCGCCATACAAGCCTTACCTGCAGAGACGGTTCGCGGCATTTTGATGTACCATGTATTAGGCCAAGCGGTGCCCGCGTCATCGATTCCTGAAGCGGCCAATACGTCCATCGAAACCGCTGCCGAGGTAGACGCCTACGTCACCCGCAAGTCAGACGGGTCAGCTTCGATCAATGGATCTGCCGTTTTGCAGGCCGACGTTATGGCCACCAACGGTGTTATCCATGTCATTAACAAGGTGTTGATGCCACCCATGGGAAATGCCGTAGAAGCATTGATGGATAATGATAACTTCAGCATGCTGGTTGCTGCGGTGGTCAGGGCAAGTGAGGGGTCCACAAATGTAGCCGAAGTGCTGATGGGCGAAGGCCCCTTTACGATCTTTGCCCCTACCAACCAAGCTTTTATAGATGCCGGTTTCAGCAGCGTCGCGGCCATTCAGGCGGCTGACCCCGATATGCTTACCACGATCCTTACCTACCACGTCATACCCGCATGGGTATTCTCGACGGATTTGGTCGATGGTGCTACACCGACCACTGTAAACGGTGAAAACCTTAGTATATCCCTCACCGATGATGGTGCGATGGTAGCAGGAAATGGCAACGAAACCCCCTCCTCCATTACCCAAGCGGATTGGGTTACGGAAAACGGGGTCGTCCATACAATCGATCAAGTGCTCATGCCGTAACGCTGGGTATCTCAATCAATACGGACCATCAAATCGAAGGGCGTCCCCGTTGGGGAGCGCCCTCCATTAATTTTTGTAGTTTTGGCTAATAACATTCGTCAACCCGTGGTATTACGAAGAATGTCATCATAAACTGGTTTATGCCACAAACCTTCATCTCATTCTTTGTTAATACTATACCTCACATAGCTTTGCTGATAAGCAACCGTGTCCTTATCACCCAGTGTAGTTAAGAAATCTTCATTAAATTCGTTAAACAGTTTACCGGAAACGACATTTATGCTGGCTTGTCCTGCGTCTCCAATACGGCGGCTAAGCTTATAGATCATGATGGGTAGCAAAAAAGATTCGTCGATTCCTTCGCAACGGATTACAGCCTCCCCTTTATACAAGATTTCGCCCGGCGAATGAAACATCTGCAGCGGATCATTGTGTTTACTCAATCGATAGGTATCCAGCGCCGTCCACTGCACCTCGCGCGGCCCAGCAGGCCCAAGTATAAAAGGGGAGCGGAACACAATGGCATCGCTACCCTCACGAGCTGCCTTGTAACGTATCGCCGAAATTCCGAGTTGGGCCGTACTGTCCGTCATAAACGTGATGATGTTGTCGGGCTGTGGTTCAAACGATGCATTAAATCCCGCCTCGCTGGCAATAAAATTTGCAATCATTTCCTTATCCTTTACTTCACCGGATTTCGTGTATAATTTAACATCACCTCGGCTTTCCAGCGCCACCGCTTTCAACTCCATCGGGAACGCACCTGCGGGATCACCGCCACCATTTTTGCTACAGGCAGTCATTGCTATTGCAGCTGCTAAAAGCAGGATAAGATTAGACTTCATGTTACTTGCCGTTTTTTACAACACCAAATATATGATTTGCGGGCGAAACTCGGAATGCATACCCTCTCGTTTGCCTTCCAAGTTATTTTCTTAATTTTACCGGCACGGAAATCACATATTAATGAGCCTTATCACCATCGCTCCTTGTGAAGAGCTTAGCGATTTTGTCAGTCATTTTTGGGCGGCAGCATGGACCGTTCAATCCTTGGAGGCAAGCTCAACGTATTACATGACCGCAAACAGCCTTACGGAAATCGCGTTTGCCTTTCGCGGTTCTGACCTGGTCTTCTCTTCCGTGCAGGGACACACCCATCGTCACGGCCAATTCCCGGCCGGCGGCTTTTACCGTATGTTTGGTGTTTCGCTCTATTCGCATTCCATCCCCTTCCTATTCCATATGCCCGCTTCGGAGCTCAACGGGCATTTTTTCTCACTTGAAACCCTGTTGGGCACTGACGGGAAAACGCTCGTTGAAAAAATTGCGTTAGCCCGTTCAACACCAGATCGTATCCGCATCCTGTCGGACCATTTCGTTTCACAGCTACGTAAACAACGTATTGGAGATTCCCTCATCAAACAGGCGACACAATTTATACGACAACGCCAGGGCAATGTCAACATTGAAGCATTATCCGATCATTTCTGCCTTTCCCAGAAACAGTTTGAACGCAGATTCAAAGCTGCCTCCGGGTTTAATCCCAAATTATTTTCAAGGATCGTCCGTTTTGAAACTGTCCTAAACAATTATTCCAACTATACAAATCTGACCGAGGCGGCTTACGCAACCGGCTATTATGACCAAGCCCATTTTATCAACGATTTTAAAACATTTGCTGGCTACAGCCCCAATAAATTCCTTGCACTGAGCGGCTATTAGCATGTCTATTTTTTACAATTCTGCCATCAATCCCTCAACTATTTTTGCGGCAGAAATAGATAGACAAGATGCAAACCATCCAATCATCAAGAAGTTTAACGCCAGATTTGGCAAGAGGGTTCATGTTGCTGCTCATCGCGATGGCCTATACAGACGCTCATTTGGGCAACTGGGGCACACCAGCAAATCAAGCAGTCGATCTGCAGCCAACCGAGCGGTTAGCGATTGCGTTTAAAACCCTATTCAGAGACAACCGGGCTTATCCCATGTTTGCGTTTTTATTTGGTTACGGAAGTGTATTGCTGTTCCAAAAGATGGAACGCGCCGGTTTCGATCGTAAACAGATCTTAAGCCGGTTACGGCGGCGGGCATGCTGGTTATTGATTTTCGGATTTTTTCATTCCGTATTGGTGTTCAATTATGAAATACTGGCTCCGTATGGTATTGCCCTGCTAATCACGGCACCTCTATTATTCAAAACAGACATCCAGTTAAAAAAAATACTGAAATTTCTGATACCAGTATTTACTTTGATGCTTATCGGCGTTGGCTTTATGTACGCCCTGCCGCCCGAAACGTACGGAAGCGGGGCCACCGCTACACAGGTAAGTACCTATTGGGAAACGGTTATTAATGGGATCATCAATTTCCCCATGTCTGCTTGCATGGTGCTGGGATATCCCATTATCCCCCTCATGATTATCGGAATGCTGGCCGCCCGGAAACAGTTGTTGGACGATAGACCCGCGCATCGTCAATCCCTAAAACGGATAGCTCGGGTTGGAATCACGGTTTCCATTTTAGGCGCGGTGCCGCTTTTGCTCAAGGAATTTCAGTTTTGGCGATCCGTGTATGAGATTGATGCGCTTGCCCACGCTTTGCATCTCATTTCCGGAGCAGTAGGCGGCGTAGGCTACGCAGCTTTGCTGGGTGTCGTTGTACTTAATATACGAGATCGAAATACCGTTGTCGTACAAGCAGTCTCTGCACTCGGAAAACGAAGCCTTACAGGATACTTGTTGCAAAGTGCCGCCATCATGTTAATAATGGCAGCCCATTTTGGAAACCTCGGCACCCAATTGTCCGATTTTCAAAGTGCGCTAGTAGGTCTAGCCGTTTGGCTAGCCGCCGTTACCTTTTCCCATGTACTTGAACGCAATCATTTAGCGGGGCCTTTCGACCATCTTTTAAGAAAATTAGCCAACCGCAGCATTAACTAAAACACATATAATCATGGAAAACAAAGTCCTTATCGAAATCCTTGCCTCACAGTACAAAGCCGGCCTCGGCATGTTGCGCAGTGCAATCGAAAAAATACCCGAGGCGCAATGGAACAATGAAGAATACAACAACCCAAACTGGCAACTGGCATACCATATATTATGGGGTGTAAAGTTCTATTTGGGTGCCAATCCGGCAAGCTATACCCCCTTGGAGCATGCCATTGAAGGTGCCGAAAGCCTTGGCGGAACACGTGATTGGGAAAATCCCGATGACAACGTAACGGTCGAAGGATTCCATACCAAAGAAGAGCTGCTTTCATTTATCGGCTCCCTAGAAAGCAACTTACAAAACGACATTGCAAAGTTGGCGCTTAACGAAAATTCGGGCTTTGAATGGTATCCATACAGCCGGTTGGAGCTCCACATCAACAGTATCCGCCACATACAGCACCATACCGCACAAATCATCGAACGATTAAAGGCGAAAGGGATAACGGGATTCACTTGGTGGGCCGATCAGCACCCACCACAGGAGTGGTGATATCCCAATAACCATGGTATTATCTCAATCTTGGCGGTCCCATCCCCATTACGGCAAGGTTAAAACAGCTCACTTACGGCATAGCTCAGCCCGAAAGAAAAGAGCCTGTTTTTATCGCTGCCTTTTTCCTTTTTGGCAATATTGGATAGCCCCTCACTGTAGCGCGCAAAGACCCCGAGCCCCAGGTCGCGGAATCGATAGCTTATCTCTGCCGCCACCCCAACGTCAAACGCGCGCATAGATTCCAAGATATTAGGCGCTCCGTCCACCATCTCTGGTGTATATATAGGGAAACCAAACTGAGGACCAGCTCCTAGCTTCAGCCCGTCGGTCGCCTCGTATTGCAAGAAAACAGGTATATTCAAATAATCTACCTTGCCACTATACAGTGAATGCCAGTATCCGCCGTTAGCTTCGCCGCTGTTCTTAATCATGTTATATTGCTGTGAATACAGCAATTCAGGTTGAACGTAAAATTTGTTGGCCACATGGAAGCTCCCGTAAAGTCCGCCCATAAACCGGGCTACTGTTCGCCGACCAGCTGTCGTTGATCGGCCGCTGAACGAATCGTACATTTCATACGTTTTGTTAACGCTCAGGTTAACACCAGCTTTTATACCAAATTCCTGTTGCGCAAAAGCGCAGGGCAAGCTGCAGATTATACCGAGCATTGCAACGCATAGCGGTCGCTTCATTTACCTATAATTTGAGTTTTGCCTCCAGGGGCAAATGATCGGAGTATTGGATCTCTTTCCAGACGAAGGTACTGCTCTTCTTTTTAAGAAGTGATGGAGATACGAAAATATAGTCTATTTTTTTGACAGGCTCGGCTGCCGGAAAGGTATGTGCCAGACCCCGATCCATAAACGTTAACCGTTCCGAAATCAATTGAATCTCTTCGGTGTTGGGCAGGGCATTGAAATCGCCGGTCAATATCACAGGTTCGCTCCCCGCTAAATGGTGCATGACTTCCTCCGCTTGGATCAATCTTGTCGCCTGGTCCAGCGCCATATGCACCGTGGCAAACGCCAGTTCTTTTTTACCCGTATGGAGTTTGACGGCCAAGAAGGCCAACGATTCTTTCCTTCCGTTCTTCATGGAAGTGATGCGTTTGTTGCTTTGCTCCTTGATCGGATATTTGGACAGAATCCCTAAGCCATAGGCACCGCCATCATAGGCAAAATGCCGGTAAAATGCATAGTGCATGCCCGTGATCTCGGCAAGCACTTTCATCTGATCTACGTTTCCGGATCGCCCGCAAAGGCTGTCCACTTCCTGCAAACCTACCAGATCTGCCCCTGATTCTTTGATGAACGCTCCGATTTCGTGCAGTGTCATCCGTTCTGCGGCATCTGCGCCGTGATGGATATTATAGCTCATCACCTTCAGGTTTTGGGCCTGTGAAGGTAAACTGCACAGCATAGGCAACAGGCTGACGATGGTAAAAAGGAAGTTCTTGCTTGACATGTTCAAATAAATTAAATGTTGATGCCCCTTTTTGGAGCATCAACAAACAGCTATTTACGTTATCCAGTCTATATCGCCTCGCTACCAACCCGGATTTTGGACCAGATCCGGATTGAGTACGATATCCGAATTGGAAATCGGATAAAGATACTTTTTGTCATCAAAACTACGCGCTTCATTCGCGCCCCAGATCACGTGGCCGGAGGTTCCGTCACTGAGTTTGGAAATATTGCCATCGATCACAAAGTACGTTACCCCTGCCTGCGGGGCATCCGGCGTTTCGGAGACGAACGATACATCGGGTGTACCATTCCCATCCAGGTCCATGGGGCGGTTCATGGCCGGCACATAGATGCCCTTCCATGGCATTTCCACCAATTTCCCTTTTTTCCACCGCATCAGATCCTGATATCGGAGGTTTTCATAGCATAGCTCAATACCGCGCTCTCTTCTGATCTCCAACAGATACCGATCTGCAATTTCGGGAAAATATACCTCTTGGAGATAGGGGTCTGCCGTTTGCGGGATGGCCGTGTTTACCCCAGCCCGCTGCCTGAGCAGTCCGATGGTCTGCGCCCACACCGTTTCGTCAAATTCTCCTAACTCGGCTTTCGCTTCGGCGTAATTCAAGAGTACTTCCGCATAGCGCATCATTGGTATGGTATTATATGCTTCACCGAGTCCGTCCAGCCTTTTGTCATCCATGCTCCACTTGAGGAGGTGATAGCCGGTAAAGGTATAGCCGAAGTTCGGTGGCGCTGCGCTTCCATCGCTTCTTTTATAACCGAGGGACCTCACAGTCTGTGCCAGCCGGTTGTCGCGGTTTGCCATCTCATCCACAAATAACAGCTCGTCGTAGCCGGCCTTATCCGTAAATCTGCTTCCGTCGGACATCAGATAGGTGTTGATGAACTGCTTGTTCAGCCCCCAGCGAGAACCGTAGGTAGCGGAATTGAATTTCCAGGTCAGGGCGTGCCACCTTCTCAGTGCGTTGTTGAAGACCAGTGCAAACATCACTTCCTGATTAACGGCATTTTCGGATATGAACAATGTTCTGTAGTCCGTCGTGGGGTTTCCGGTGTTGTAAAGCGAATAGGTACCGGCATCCATCACCATTTTTGCGGCATTGGCCGCTTCGGTAAGCCACTGCTCTGCTGTAGAAGCCAGGTCCAGCTCGGTATGGTATTTCCGGTAGGTTCCCTCGTAAAGCGCTATCCTGGATTTATAAGCCAAAGCTACCTGACGGGTAATCGTCGAGGACGTGTTGTCTTTAGCCTCGCGGATGTTTTCCGCTGCAAAGTTCAGGTCTTCCAATACATGCTGCATCACCACTTCTCTGGGGTCCTGTGTTTTATACAGGGCCTCGTCATCGGTGGCCAATGGCGCATCATACCAAGGCACGTTTCCGTATCGCTGTACCTTTTCAATATAAAACCAAGCCCTGAAAAACCGGGCGATGCCCGCGTAGTGGTTTCTGGCTTCCTCCGGAATGGCCTCGTTGTTATAATTAGCCAGGAAATAATTGATATTCCGCAGGTTGGACCAGTTCCAGGCGCCTTCGTTTACCGAAGAATAGTTCCCGGAGATAAAGTTTGAACTCTGCGTTATCGAAGAATAATCGGCCATACCATCGCCTTGCGTCGCCGCATCCGCAGAAGGAAGCATCTGCTGGTAGAATGAGTTGGTATAGAGTTCCAAATCCACTTCTGTTGCAAAAAAGGAACTGGGCACCAGTTTGTCAAAGGGCTCCGTCTCCAGAAAATCACTGCAGGATTGGGAAAACAACAGGCCTAGGCTGGCAGTTATATATAGGATCGACTTTTTCATGATCAATGTTACTAACGATTAGAATGTAAGATTAAGTCCCACCGTATACGATTTCAGCATCGGATAAGCATCTCCCTGACCATGGCTATTGGTCATGTCTCCGGCTGGGTTCTCGATGATTTCAGGGTCAAAGTTGTCGGTGTGCTTATACAGTTTGGAGAATGTCAGGATATTTTGCCCGCTGATGTATACCATGGCTTTCCTGATACCCGCTTTGGCCGTCCATGACTGCGGCAGGGTATAGTCGAGGGAAACGTTTTTCAGCCTCAGGTAGCTCGCATCCTGAAGATAACGCGTCTGTGGCGCTCCCAGCGACCGGTTGGTACCTAAAGCAGTATAACCCCTGTATCTCGGCCAATACGCATCCGGATTTTCCGGTGTCCAATAGTCATCCATCATGATCTTCGGCTGAAAGCCATAGGGCCGGTTATACGGTCCGTAAAACAGGTCGGCCTCAGGAGCAAAGTACCAGTCGCGTTTGGCAATGCCTTGCACAAAGGCCGAAAGTCCCACGCCTTTCCAATTGGCAGACAGGTTGAAACCATACTGATACCTCGGCGAGTTGTTACCGATGATCATCCGGTCTCCCGGATCGTCTACGGTGTTTTTGCCCTGGTTAATCACCCCATCACCATTCCGGTCGGCAAACTTCAGGTCGCCCGCCAGGTATTCGTTTGTATTCGAGTTCAGCAGAAAGCTCTGATCTGCCCAGTTCGCCGCCTCCTCGTCTGAAGCGAAGAATCCAAGCGTTTCATACCCCCAGATATCTCCAACCTTCATGCCCTCGTAATACGTGGAAATCAACTTGGTCGGGTTATTGAATTTGAGGATTTCAGACTGGTTATCCCAAAGCGAGCCGGATACGCTGTAGTGAAACGGAGTTCCGCCTGCGTCAAATTGATCTTTCCAGCCCAGCGTCAGTTCCCAGCCGTTTGTTTTCAGGTCGGCATAGTTGCCGAAAGGCACCGCCGCTCCAAATACGTTAGGCAGTGGTTGCCCCACCGTAAACATATCCGTGGTGATGCGGCTGTACCAGTCAAACGTCAGGTTAAACCTTCCCGAAAAAAGGGTAGCATCCATACCCAAGTCTAGCGTGGTGGCCTTTTCCCAGGTCAATCCGTCCGGAATCACGCCCGGAATGGATGTATAAGGCGTCTGCACCCCATTCAGGATAACACTGGTTTTGGATACAGACATGGTTTCCATATACCGGTAAGGCGCAACATTTCCGTTTCCGAGTGATCCGTAAGAAGCCCTGAGTTTCAGGTTATCCAGCCAGGTGCGGCTGCTAGCCATAAACGGCTCCTCGGAGATGTTCCAACCGGCAGAAGCCGAGGGGAAGAATCCATAGCGCTGATTGTCGGGGAACTTTGAAGACCCATCATAACGGCCATTGAACTCCAGCAGGTACCGGTTTTTATAGGCATAGGTCAATCGATAGAACAGCCCCAAGTATTTCCACTCGTTACCTCCCCCCGCGATGTTGTAGTTCAGTCCGTCCATCAGGTTGAAATCAGGCTTGTCAGGCACCAAAATGCCATCCCGTTGCGCATCGAAATTTTCCCACCGGTTAGATTCAATATTATATCCTACCAAAACTCCCAGATCATGCACATCGTTAAAGGTCTTTTTCACGTCGGCCGTAATGTTGGATCCCCAATAGGTCGTATTGTCAGATAAAGTCCGGTACAAACTATTCCCAAACCGGGCCGTTTGCCCGGGTGCGTCACTGCTATACAGAAAGTTATTGTAGCGCTTGTCCTTATTGAAAGTCTTGGCGTAGGTAAAGTTAGCCTTAAATGTTACCAGATCGCCAAAGGGCTTGGCTGTCAGGCTCGGTGTGGTTCTCACGAAAAACCGGTCCTGATCCGAACGGCTGCTGCCATCCACAAAAGAAGCGCCCGATTCAACCGCCTGCCGGGTAAACGTGCCGTCGGGATTGTACATCGTAGCAACGGGAAAGCCCGATACGGCCCAATACCTCCAGATACCGGCATCACCATTAGCAAGCAACGGATAGCCGTATTGGTATGTACTGATATCGACATTATTGTCGAACGAAAGCCAATCGTTCAGGTCTACCTCTCCCTTTGCCCGCACATTCCACTTATCAAAATCGTCCGGAGAGTGCCTGAATATCCCGTCTTGATGGTAGTAAAGCCCCGATACGAAATATCGTGCCCGGTCATTTCCCCCGGATGCGCTGATGGAAGCTTCCGTGGCAGGCATTCTATCCCTGTGCAGGGTGGCAAACCAGTCGGTACTGCCAAAGTATTCATATCGCCCCAGCGATTCGTTATACACCGCCTCACCCTGAGCAGGGTCATGGTTTTTCAGCCGCTCCAGCCATTCCAGCGAGAACGGAAAATTGGCATTGATGGTGATGGGATGTGTCTTATAATCATACCAGGCGTAAAACGCATCATCGAAATTTTTGGCCCAGGTATAACCATCTGTCACCAGATTAGGCACTACCGTACGCTCATTGACCGTTTGGCTCACCCTTACGTCGAGCGTAGACTTGCCATCGGCCGGGCTTTTGGTCGTAATCAGCACCACGCCAAACGCTGCTCTGGAGCCATAAATGGCGGCAGAAGAAGCATCCTTCAAGACAGTCACGCTTTCCACGTCATTGGGATTCACGAAGTTAGGATCCCCTTCCACGCCATCGATCAGCACCAGCGCATTACCGCCCGCTCCGATAGAGGTTATCCCCCTCACGTTAAATGCGGCGCCACGCGTGGGCCCGCCGTCTGCCATCCTCAGGTTGAGGTTTGGCAGCGTGCCCTGGAGCATGCGGGTCAGGTTAGGCTGAGGCCTGTTTTCAAGCACTTCTGAGCTAATCTGGGATACCGCTCCGGTAAGGTTGATTTTCTTTTGGGTGCCGTAACCAACCACCACCACCTCTTCCAAATCGTTCTTGCTATCCAGCTGGATGACCATGTCACGCGTACTGCCGCTCACTTGATAAGTCTTGGTCTCAAAGCCGACATAAGATACCACCAGCGTCGCATCTGTCCGATCGGATTCCAGGGCGAACCGTCCGTTTTCATCTGTAGACGCGGCTTTGCCTGCGCCTTGGATGGCAACCGTAGCGTTTTGAACCGGCTGACCATTGCCGTCCACCACCCGCCCCGAAAGTGTTGTCTGCTGCCTGCTGTTTGCAATCGGCACGTTGCTGCTTGCTAAAAAAGCCGTAGCGGCCTCTCCAAGAAATGGAAACGACAATATCGTCCCTGCCAATAAACCTATTGGTACACCTACTTTCATTGTTGTTAAAAAATTAGTTCGTTCTGTATTTCGCCGGCAAACCTAAACAGGCAATGTGACGGAGATATTAAGCCTATGTTTGTTTTAGGAGAACATGCTAAAAAATTACTGGCGTACTGGCGGTATCCGCAACGACGTGGTGACTACATGGTCATAAATCCGCGTTTCCGTAGCAATCACCTGCCCCGACTCATCCGTGAGCGGAAAAATATACTGCGGGGTCATGGTTACCTCATAGCCCTGTGTTCCTTTCGGCACAACGTCTACCACCAGATGCCCGTAATGTTTGCCTCCCGAAAGGAGTTGGCGTCCGCGCCAGTTTTCCGGCGCATCGACGTGGGCCACCCACTGCCGGTATTTATTGAAACGGCGCGGGTCCAAGTCGTCAAGCGAATATCCGAGCCCATCGCCGGCGATGCCCACATCCCAAAAGTGGATACCATCTACCAGCGAATGCTCCAGCGACTCGTTGTGCCCGCAGATTACCGCCACGACGTCGTATTTTTTAAACATCGGGGTATACGCGCGCATCGGCACACCCGCTTGCCCCGAGCTCTTTTCCGCGGTCAGCGGCAAAATGTGCCCACCGCTGGAGTACGGGATGTGGTGGAACTGCACGAAGATCAACTGACCAGCCTCATGAGCATCCCTCAACTGTGCCTCTGCCCATTTCCATTGCTCAGAGCCGCGGCTGATGTCGGGCAGGTCATCGCCCGGATAGGTCGATGCGCTGATGTTGATGTTGGTATCGTTGTCCGTACTGTCGGGCAACCCGTTGGATGAATCCAGCGTAATAACGGTTACCGGCCCATAGTCGGCGCGGTAATAGGTGTCTTGATAACTTCGGTGTCCATTGCCAGGCAGCGAAAAGTAGGCTTTGTACTTAGCCCTGGATTGAAACACCGCCTGCGGATCATAACCGCCGTTGCGCGCGCCGAAATTTTCCCAGTTGCCGATCGCCGGCAGCAGCAGCGCCTGGCCAAGCACATCATCGAATTTGCCCGCCGTGTGGAAGAAAAATTCGTCCCAGGCACGCTGGTAGCCCCCTCCCTGCACAATATCCCCCGGTAGCACGATAAAGTCCGGCTTTTCCATCTTGATTTGCCTCAGGTTTGCTTTGAAACCGGCCGTCTCGGTGAGCAGGTAGTTATCCAGACCCTGCGGCCGGCCAGAACTCTCCGGTGCCTGTTTCCCTGCTGTCCACGGGCGCTTGGTATGCCGGCCTTCCGGGTCAGTCTCACTATCGGCAAATGCCACAAACCGGATGCGTTCTCGCCGGCCCTTCTCCGGTGCAACGGCAAACTCATTGGTATAGCGCTCCGCACCCTGTATCACCTGGTATCCATAGGTTGCCCTTGGCTTCAGGCCTTTCAATACCACCGTGTGCTTCCAGTTGGCATTGCGAAACATGTCCGGAAAGCTATCCCGTTCGGATTCTTCCAGCGCCGAGTAGTCCAGCGCCTTTACAAGAACCGATGCCGGTGCGTAATATTGGGTATCTGCCGCATGCAGTTCCCACACGGCCAGTTTACCCGGTACCTCCTCATCGGTAAACCAAGTGAGCCGTACTGCGCCCGCGCTATCAGCAGGCAGCAGGTAGGGCGATATCCTGAACTGCCCAAAACATGCGCCGGAAAAAGCAACTAGGCAAACGAGTGAGATGACTGTCTTTCTGTACATGAGCGATTCGTCTATTTTTTCGCAAAAATAGCATGCCCATGTTACCTCAATATTATGGTTTGCCTACCTAACGGTTACGCCTAGTAGCTCGGTTGTACCAGAACGCTATTGAGCGCCATTCGAACCCTGTGATGCTACAGCTTGGATTCAGCGATGCGGAAGGAAATCGTTACGTCGGCAGTCTTCGCGGCATTGCACCGAGTCCGGTTATCCCACAAAGTCGCTGTCATCGTGCCTTCGAGGTAGGTCTCACCGTTGGCCGTTTCAATCTTGGAGATTGTGATGCCGCCTTCGGATGCCTGATATTTCGTATGCTCGCCGGTTTCACATACTTTCCGCCACGTATCTGGGCGAAAATAGGAGTCTCCGTGAATGATCTGCTGTAGGATGGCTTTACCTTTCTGCCCTGCATAGGAAGATCCGTCGTACCAGGCAAACGTACCCGTCCGGGCGTTGGCCCCCATGCCGTTTATCGCTGCATAGAACATTTCGCTTTCCGAAAAATTACAAGACAGAAACAAATCTTCGCCTGCAAACCAGTAGTAAAATTCGCCCGGCCTGCCGGTAAACTTCTTTCCGTTGAGCGTACCGTAAAAATAGGTGCCATCGGCGGGCAAGGTTGCTTCGGGGGTCGTTTTTCCGCTTGTTAGCAAAGCAGCACAAAGTAATAGCAGTGTTTTCATCGCCACAAAAGTAGCGTGTGGCCAATGCGTATTTCTCCGTACTACACCGCAATCCGTGTTTTCCGTAGTGCTACGTGTTTACACAAACTTCGTCAATAGGTCAAGCATTTTCCGGTCCAGCTTTTGCCCATACCAATCTTCATATGCCACGTCTTTCCTTTCCGAATTGAGGATGCCGAACGTTCCGTCAAATTCCCAAAGCGAAAATCCGATATCGTGTTCAGTCAGTACGGAAAACATATCGTCCATCCAGGCCAAGGCAACATGATGGGGCGTTTCTTTCCAAGCACCGCATTCCCCGCAATGCACCCCCCCTCCTTGCTCCACCAATGCTATCCACGGCGCAAATTGCTCCCGTAGCCAAGCCTTGTCGTGCACCTGCCCGTTTTCCACGCTCGGCCACGTCACTTCGGGTAGGTGCTCGGGATGCTCGAATACCCAAGGCGCCTTGTAATGGGATACCAGTCCCGGTGCGTATCCCCTACAGCTTTGGCCCACGTCCAAATCCAGGATATTATCGATCACCTCATTGCCGATGTTATTGCCGTCGGCGATGACCAGGTGGCCCGGATCGGATGCACGTATCGTTTCGCAGCCTTTTACAATCAAGCTGCGGTACCGTTCTTTCGGTACGGCACTGCGCTGTGAAAACTGATCGTTCATGTCCTCACGCAAACAAGGTTCATTCAGCAAATCAAAACTGATTTGATCGCGTGTTTTCGCACGGAAGAGTTTACTCCAGTATGCCCAATGGAATACAAACGCTTCCATGGCCTCGGGGTCCTTCCACAGGTTGTAAGGTTCTTCAAATCCCGCATTTATACAAAATCCGGGCGCCCGGTGCAGGTTTAAACACACATGCAAGCCGCAACGGTTGGCATGCTCCACCAAATCCACCACATGCTGCACCTGCTGTTCATCGATTTGGTATACTTCATGTGGCATAATGGGCCTCGACCGGTCGAAACGCACATAATAGGGATAAGCCATCGGCACACGTACAAAGTCGAAACCCCAATCCGCCATCCAGCGGAAGTGTTCCTGCGTGGTGTGCTGCCGCCGATGCTTCGGGTCGGGGTTAAAGAAGTCCAGCACATTAAATCCCTTCCATCGCGGAAGCGCATTGGTTGGCGCGGCAGCCAGCATTTTCCCTCCTGGCAGCAAAGGCAAACCCGTCAGCCCCAAGGCCAGCGCCCCAGCATGTTTTATCATTTCTCGTCGCTGCATTTTAGTTTTTTATTGGGTACTAACTCTATACTTCCCCAATATAGTCATTAATTGACGGCTAATCACGAGCCGATATCAGTATCGTGCCATTTTCAAATCCTATGCCTATGCAGCTTTATCTACCAGTGTTGTCTGCATTTTATCCATTAATTATCTTTGCGCCATGGCGGTACGAAGAATTGTTGTAAACACGGCAACGGCAAACATCGAAGCAGCGCAGCTTTTCTATGGCGAAATCCTCGGGTTGGAGGTACTGATGGATCAGACGTGGATCCGCACTTACGGTACGGACAACAAGATGCAGGTCCAAATCAGCTTCGCTACCCAAGGCGGGTCTGGTACGCCGGTTCCTGATATTTCCATAGAGGTTGATGACGTTGGTGAAATACACGGTAAAATGAAAGATGCGGGATTTCCGATTATCTATGGCCCAGCAAACGAACCCTGGGGAGTCAGAAGATTCTATGTAAAGGATCCTTTCGGCAAAACGGTAAATATCCTTTCGCATAGGTAATACTTACCTATGGCTATAAAAACTGCCAAATATACATAAACACGAAAAAGGATTGCAAAACTGCCAGTATTTTGGGGAGTACGGCTGGCTTCCGCGCCAAGATAATCAACGAAAAAACCGAGAGCAATATAAGGAGGAATACCGTCCACCCGTGCGAAAACGGCATAAAAGATTCAAATTTAGCCTTTACCTCCTCAAAAGGTCTACCTTCATAAGCATTAAATACACCTATCCAAAGCGATAGGTAAGCAATGTTGAGCAACAGCGATAAATAAGCCAAAATGCCGGAAGCCCTTTTCATATTCGTTGGTTCATGGTTAAAGGTAGCAAATTTCCTTATCATACGGATTTTATAAATACCCATTTCTACGTGTGAAAATGTCTGCACCGCTGTAAATTGGAATAGACACTCGCATTGAACGAGAGACAGATAAAGGCAGTGCCTTATATGTTAAAACCGAATTGCTCCTTTCACCTCCTCCACAATCGGCACATCCGCCGGCGCCCAGTCGTATCCGGCCAGCTCATCTACGGTTACCCACCTGGCATCCGCGTGTTCTTCCAGCCGTAGTTGGCCGCCGATCACGCGGGCCACAAAAGGCACCAATCGAATCCGAAAGGCCGGGTAATCGTGTTCCACCGGTTGGAGCCGTCTTACCACTTCAATCTCCAAATGCAGCTCCTCGGTTATCTCACGCACGATGGTCAGTGCGTCATCTTCCCCAGGCTCCACCTTGCCTCCCGGAAACTCCCATTTCAGTGGCAAGTCCATAGTGCTGCTGCGCTGGCAGATCAGTATTTTGCCGTGCTGGATGATGACTGCACAGGTAACGATGAGCATAGCGATTGTGAAGTTTGGTTAAAGGTACATTTGCATTCCTTCCTATCCGCCCTGTCGGGTCTCAGTCAACTTTTTTAATTAAACGCCTGCCGGAATTCCAAAGGCGATTGATTGGTTTTTGCTTTAAACAGTTTGCTGAACGATTGCGAGTGTTCAAAGCCGAGTTCATAAGCGATTTCACTAACCGATAAATTGGTCGTTGATAATATTTCTTTCGCTTTTTCGATCAACTTTTCGTGGATATGCTGCTGGGTACTTTGCCCGGTTAGCACTTTTAATAAACCACTTAAATAATTAGGCGACACATTCAATTCATCTGCCACAAAATGGACCGTTGGTGCTCCTTTTAACATGAGATCATGACTGTTAAAATAATCATCCAGCAAATCTTCCAAACGATTTAAAACTTGGTGATTCGTTATTTTCCGGGTAATGAATTGCCGTTCATAAAAGCGTTCCGAATAATTCAATAAGGTTTCAATTTGCGAAATAATAATACGCTGACTGAATTTATCAATATTGGCGTGATATTCCTGTTTAATGTTGGCAATTATCCCATTGAGGGTCGCTTCCTCCTTTTCCGAAAGAAATAACGCCTCGCTTACCGAATAATCGAAAAACTCGTATTGTTTGATGGCTTTGGCAAGTGACGTTCCCCACAGAAAATCCGGATGAATCAACAGAATCCAACCCGAAGGATGGGAATTTTCATCCGGAGCCGGCGATGCATGCAATACCTGCTTCGGAGCCAAAAAATACATCACGCCCTCATCAAAATCGTATTCCTGCTGGCCATAGCGCATTTTTCCGTTCAACCCACGTTTTACCGAGATCGAATAATACTCAGCAACCAGCGGTGGCATCGGATTGTTTCTTTTGGCCTCTGCCACCTGGCCGTAATCCACTATGCTAATGAGTGGATGCTCAGGTGGTGCCAGCCGGTGCAGCTGATGAAATTCGCTGATGGTTTTAATTGCTAACGGCTTCATCCCACTAAGGTAAAAAAATCACAGCGATTGTCCGCCCGAAACTTCAATGCGTTGCGCATTGATCCAATACGCCTCTTCGGTACACAAAAAGGCTACTACACCGCCGATGTCATCGGGCAAACCCACCCTGCCAAGTGCGGTATTTCCCGCAATCATCGCGTTGATGTCCTTATTATCACGCGTTCTTCCGCCGCCGAAGTCAGTTTCAATTGCTCCGGGAGCGACTACGTTGGCCCGGATTCTTCGTTCGCCCAATTCCTTGGCCAGATAGCGTGTAAAGGTTTCCACGGCAGTTTTGACAGAAGCGTATACGGAAGAGCCCGGCAAGGTAAACCGGGTCAATCCGGATGAAACGTTAATAACTCCCCCGCCGGCGTTGATGAACGGCAACGCTTTTTGCGTTAAGAAAAACATCCCTTTATAATGTATGTCAAACATCTCCTCCACTTGGTTCTCGGTAACCTCGGTAATGGGGGCATACAGCGCCGTTCCTGCATTGTTGATGAGGAAGTCAAAATTCGGACTACCTGTTTTTTCTTGTAGGTGGTCGGTTACCGCTTCGATAAAAGCATCAAACGTGCCTACCTTTCTCGTGTCCAGCTGAAAGGCAAATGCGTTTTGTCCTAGCGACTGGATTTCGCTAACCACTTCCTCGGCTTTTTCTTTGTTGCTGTTGTAAGTTATTACCACGTCTATTCCTTTTTTGGCAATTGCGATAGCCATATTCTTTCCAAGTCCACGGCTTCCGCCTGTTATGACTGCGATTTTGTTTTTTGTGTTCATGATTCCTTATTCAATTTATTGAAAACAAAGTTCCGGCAACTTCATAAAATAAGTGTAGCCAAATCTATGATTGTTGTAGTCACTTTTGCGGAAGCGACAGGCTTGATAATCTTATTGTGGCGGCGAAGCTTCTTTAATTGACTTTCTTCCGGCGATATACATTCTCCGCAAATTATACGGAAAATATAAGTGATAATCTCCGCATCCGAAAGTTGTACCTATTGCAGCTTAATTTTAGCATATAATCCAGTAGCACTTCGTCATTCTTTTTCGTCTGTCAATTGATATCGTTTATCTTTACATACCAAAATAGCCAATTATGAAAGTCAACTTGTTTCCCTTAGCCGTCCTATTGCTATTCTTCACATTTCAAGCGTGCGATAAAGCCGAGCATTTGGGCGAAGATGTTTTCCGTACTACCTATCTGGGCCCGTCTGATGGCTGTCCGGGCGGATCTTTGGTCCGTTTTGAGAAAAAGGATATTGATCGGCTAGCGCGGTTGATTGATGTCGAATTCACTGAAGAATACCGCGAGAATCGGGTTGCGTCGGCGGTTAATCTAACGGAAAATTACCGTGAAGGGCAAACCGTTATACTGAAGATCGGGCAATTTCCGCCGGAAGAATTACACCCCTGCCTTGCACATATGCGTTGGTATGTCGGTGTATTTGTTTTAGCGGAACACCCCGATTAAGTGTGGGCAAAAAAACACTTCCATTCACCCCCCGCCCTAAAATAATTTTGTGACGAACGCTCATATGTTGTGACGGCCCCCCGGGTTATCCCATGTCGAACAGCGCATTTCAAAGCATGCCTCTTCTTCCGGGCTGATCTCGCCGATCATATACTCCCTATTACCTATGGCCCAGCAAATGAGCCTTGGGGGGTCAGAAGGTTCTATGTGACGGATCCTTTCGGGAAAACGGCAAACATTCTTTCACATATATTTTGGCATCCGTTTTGGTTAAACACTATAAGCGTTCTGATGAATAACTCACGCTACGACAAAATTTATAATCATTCGTATGAAAACGATTCACCCAGTTTTAGTTTTGATTTTCGCAGTAGGCTTTTTAACTTCTTGCAGCAAAATCAAAGAAAATCTGAAAGCAGATTTTGACTATGAAGCAGCGCCTCTTACCTTCACCATGCCAGCGGTACCGATTGTTGGCGAGGGCATTGAAGTGACCCAGGAGGTAGCGATGGATCTGGATGCGATCATCCAGCAAAATGCCCCGTTGGTCAGTGCCAATAATGTGAGGGAGATTAATCTCACCGGCATTACCATCGAAGTGGCGGGTGCAGACGAAGACAACAACCTCCAGAACCTGGAAACTATCCGGGTGGCGGTCGGAGCCGATGGTGTTGGCGATAAGGTTATCGCGGAGATTGCCAACAATCCGGATGTATACGAAACGTCGCTATCCATTCCGGTAACAGACGGGGCGGTAGATCTGAAACCGTATATCATGAAGAAAAAGTTTGATTATACGCTACATGTCAAACCAAGGAGAGGTACGACTAAATCCTTAACCGTTATGGTTAAGACGTTTTACACGTTCGTCGTTGGGGTGTAGTGGTAGCCGCGTTCGGAATACCGTTGGTATTTACACGTTATAATAATCCGGGATTTAAATCCAAAAATATTATAACTTTAATGAGGTAGCAATTATTGTGGCACAAATTCGAAGTGCTGCCTATAGAATTCATACCTCTGCTTCATGGCATACAAGTTTCGCGAAAAACCATTCATTTCCGGAAATTCATGTTTGAGGTCTATGACTATTGAGTCTTACCAAATAACTGGCTCAAAAACCGTACTTCATTTCCAATTTCCTCCACTTTGGCGCGTTACTGCCTGCTATGTGATATTTTTAATATACCGGCTTTTTTGTGACGAACGTTCAACTATTGTGCTTAACCCCCGGTTTTCCTGTGTCGAACACCACCGTTCGGAATGAAAAGCATCAACGGAATCAGAGCGTATAATAAAAGTGCCGCACGTCTTCTTCCTCATTGATACCCGTAGCGCGGTAAAACCTAAGTGCATAATCGTCTACGGTATCGGCTTGCACAAAGATTTCTTCATAGCCGTTATCCCTGCAATAATTTTTCAGCAACTCAATCAGCCTGCTTCCTATCCCCCGCCGCTGGTATTTACCCAAAACCGCCAGGTCATAAATGTAAGCCAACTTCTTTTCTGCATAGTACTGCGCGAGCGTATACACCGTCATGCCCCCAACAACCTCACCTTCCGATGTCGCGACAAATGCCATAAAACCTTCATTCCGAAGGGTGTGCTGAAGATGTGAAGCACTAGGCATTTCGAAATCCTTCATTTCAAACACATCCTCGAATAATCTGACCATGCTTGAAAATAATTCCAGATCACTTACTTCCAGTTTTTTAATTTCAATCGTCATTCGCAACTTCACGTTAATGCGTAAACTTTTTCCCATGAGAAGATTGCTGTTTGGTTATACAGCAAAGTACCCCTCTGCCTGCTCCCTAAACACCTGCTTTTCCCGTTCAATTTCGGCCGCTAGCTCCTCTTCCGTAGGCAGATACGGTAAATATTTGCTAGCAAACAATTGCTTACTTTCATTTAGTACCGAATACTTGGCGATCGTCCTGTCTGTTTCTGTACATAGCAGCATGCCCAGTTTTGTTCACCAGCTTCTTTAAGGTAATATTGCCGGGCCTTCGGATCGGAGACTCTCATGATGAGCTGAAAATGAGACCAGCTCAATTTAGCAGACAGCGTCTGCTGAATTTGACCTTCATCCGGAAAAGTCCGCACGCTATCCTCTTGATGCCACCGGCAACCTCATCATAGTGTTTCTTTCGAAGTAAAAGTGAAAAAATAGCCATCACGAGAAACAACTATATAGTTGTCGTCTATCAACACCAACTTTTCAAACGGGAAATCGTCGTTAGTATTAATTATTTTAACACTCGTGTCGTTTTTCAGATTTAAATTCTCCTTTATACATTTCCATTGCTCCTCGTCAAAAGCTGAAAATGCATCAGATTCTATTTCATTCTTTTTATCAATTTTTATGATTTTATCAGCATATAAATCATCCGCTTCCTGCTGTGAAAAATATCCTACCTTACTATTACAAAATCCAAAGCTTTTATAAAACCCAAAATTATTGCTTGTTTCTTCGATTTTTTTAAGATTCTCCGGCTTACTTTTTTGGGATGGTTTCGTCGTTTGTTGGCATGAAAAAGACATCAATACCAATAAAGGAATTACAGAATACTTGATGTGCGGCATCATAAATACTATTTTTAGTTCAACTTGTTTTTCTCTAAATATCTCAACTCTTGGAAAAAGAAAAAAACTGAGTAGAAGGAATTAGAAATAAAGCTACAAAAGGCAGTACAAACTTCCAAGGAGTGGGGATTGAATTTGTACGTGATCTGGAACAAGGGGAAAAAATCCCGCCCAAAAACCGCACTTCATTCCCACTTTCCTCCACTTTGGCAAAGTACTGCCCGCTATGTGATATTTTAATATACCTGGATTTTTTGTGACGAACGCCCAAATCCTGTGCTGAACCCCCCGGTTTTCCAGTGTCAAACACCACCGTTCGGAATGATTAGCGTTGCTGTGTCGCACCAGCGAACTTTCCTCCACTTAAGCTAATTATCGTCATAAGCTCATGAGCCGCATACAGGCAAGGATACCCCCATCAACCGCCAGCTATAAAAACTACCAGATATACATAAAGAGGAAAAAGATTGCAAAAGGGGCTACCTGCTACCCTGCTCTACACGATTTATTTCATCAATTATTTCCAGTGCAGCATCCATCAGATTCTCCGCTTCCGCATACCGGTCAGCGATTTCGGGGTGTTTCGACATCAAGCCCTTCAGGTATTTTTCGGTCAGCTTCGCCGAGGTGCCGGCGTTTACGTTTATCACAAAACCTTCACCCACTTTTATCATCGCCGGGATTAACCCCCCACCGGTATATGCTGAGGCAGATGCCCGTATAGGCGCAACCAGATACGGACCAGTAAGTAAGCATTTGGTCAAACCCTGCCAGCCTCCAATGGTATGCCGGTCGGAAATGTAAAAGGTTTCACCGTCAGATACGCCTACAAGCGCGCGTTTGAATGGTTTAACCTCATGCTTAGCCGCATCAGCCAATTCAAAGGTGTATTTTCCGCCACCCCACATAGCGATGTGCCCATCAGTTCGTTCTTTAACCGATACGGTGTCGGTATAAGATGGGTTGTTCTCCACAATTTCCCGAAACGAAAAGTAGATGCCCCGCTTTAAGCGAAGGTTTTCCATTGTGTCGTTACCGGTTTGGCCAAAGGAGGTTGTGCTAGCCAAGCAGCTTATCAATGCAAATAGGATGTGTTTCATAATTTTACGGTCTATTCGCCAAATGTAGGATTCTCAAACGACATTTGGCAACCCCGCAGACATACCGTCAAAGTCCTTAACAGCTTGCTCATTGCCACGAAGGGAGCCGTTGGTAACATAAGGTGTCGATATTTCGTTCCCAGGTTCGCACCGCCCGGTTTGTTCAGTAGCTTCTGTGAGGTAATATCGCCGGGATGGGCAATTCGCACTTTAATTAAAAGCCTGCCGAAACGCAATTGGAGACATGTTCGTTTTTTTCTTAAAAAGCGTACTGAACGATTGCGCGTGTTCAAAACCCAGCGCATAAGCAATTTCACTCACCGATAAATTGGTAGTTGCCAATCTTTCTTTAGCCTGATCTATTAATTTCTCGTGAATATGTTGTTGTGTATTCTGGCCCGTATGTACCCGGAGTAAATCACTCAGGTAGTTGGGAGAAAGATTCATCAGCTCTGCGATGTGCTGCACAGTCAGCAAGCCGCGGGTTTCTGTTTGCTTCCCGCTAAAATAATCATCAACCAGCTGATGAAATTTTGCTAACAATTGATGATTGTTGTTTTTACGCGTAATAAACTGGCGTTCGTAAAAACGGTTTGAGTAGTCCAACAGCAGTTCAATCTGTGAGAGAATAATTTTTTGCGTATGCCTGTCGATGTGCATACACTCTTTGTCGATTTTGTCCAGAATGGCCACAAGATTTTCCTCTTCTTCTGCCGATAAATGTAAAGCCTCGTTTACGGAATAAGAGAAAAAACCATATTGATGGATGCTGGTGGCCAGGCTGTGTTTCAATAAAAAATCGGGATGAAAAATCAGTAAATAGCCTGAACCACATTCCGTGGCTTGCAAATCGAGGTGCTGCACCTGGTTAGGGGCAGTAAAACTCAGCACACCCTTATCGTAATCATAATGCTGCTGTCCGTATCTGATTTTGCCGGTGGCTTCCCTTTTTAATGCCACACAATAAAAGCGGTTCACAAATCCTTTCCAGATTTCATCATCCAGAAAAATGCAATGATCCAGATTGATGACACTGACTAACGGATGCAGGGGCTCGGGAAGCGACAAAAGTCGGTGAAACTGAGAAATTGATTTAATAGCGTTCATTAGTCAATCAAACCCATACTAAATTCATCATAAGGCTTACCCGTATCGGTACCAAGTGGCACAATGCTTTCCAGTCGCAACAAATCCGATTCATTTAACTCGATCAGCGTGGCCTCCAGATTTTGCTCCAGGTATCGACGGCGTTTTGTTCCGGGTATCGGCACAATACCTTTACTGATGATCCATGCCAGGGCAAGTTGAGAAGATGTCACATCCTTTTCTGCCGCTAATGCCTCAATCGCTTTTACCAATTCGATATTCTTGTAAAAATGCGTTTCCTGAAAGCGCGGAATTGCTCTGCGAAAATCATTCTCGGGGAGGTCGTCTATACTTTTGATTTGGCCAGATAAGAACCCGCGGCCGAGCGGTGAATAAGCCACAAAGCCTACGCCCAGATCTTTTAACGTGTTTAAAACACCGCGCTCTTCAACCGTACGCTCAAATATGGAATATTCACTTTGCACGGCAGTTACCGGGTGCACGGCATGTGCCCGTTTTACGGTTTCTGATGATACCTCCGATAGACCAATATAACCGATTTTCCCTTCCTTAACCAATTCACTCATGGCGCCTACGGTTTCCTCAATAGGTGTATTCTTGTCCAGCCGGTGCATATAGTATAAATCGATGAAATCCGTTTTGAGATTTTTCAGTGAGCGCTCCACCGCCTTTTTTACATATTCCCTTTTACCGTTGATTGCCCAGGTCACTTTATCGTGATCATCAATCTCCCAGCCAAATTTGGTTGCGATAATATACTGGTCGCGCTTATTCGCAATAGCTTTGGCGATAAGCTGTTCATTTTTAAAGGGGCCATACAAATCTGCCGTATCCAAAAAATTCCCACCCAGTTCCAGCGAGCGGTGGATGGTAGCGATGGCTTCCTGTTCATCTGCAGGGCCATACATGTGGCCATCTTCAAAACCCGTCATGCCCATACAACCCAAACCGATATTCGGCACAACCAAACCCTGGTCTCCTAATGCTATTTTTCTAATTTCCATAATGCGATATTTTTAACGATTCAAAATTCGTTAAGATGCGCCAAGACCTTGTATGCAAAACCCCGAATATCGTATGCAAAATGCACGTTATCCCATCACGCCACCGATAGCCCGATTATGGTATTTCTTTTGAAGTAAAAGTGAAAAAATAGCCATCACGAGAAACAATTTTATCGCCATATAAATACCTCAGGAGATTTGGGAATTTTCTCCATACCGCTTTACTTTTAGGGGAATTTTTCGAATTAAATCAAGTCAACCATCTTTGCATTGGGTGATTTAAGACTAATTAAGACAAATATAGGAATTTTTCCAGCTTCAATTCAGGAAAGAAACCTGCGCACGTCTTCGCCATGTTCGTCCGAAAGGTTTAGAAACTGGAAAGTGTAATGGTCTTTTATAGCTAACGTAGCGTTCTTTTTTGTAACATCTGGCAACGTATTTTCCCAGTTGGTTTGATACTCATTATAAAATTGGGCCATTAGCCAAAGGTTCCCTACAGAGAAACCACCTATGCCAGGGAACTCTTTTTCAGAAATATCCTTTCCGATCCCCACCATGGTTTATTTTATTACAAACTAAGTAAAAATCTACCCTTATTTTATTACAAATAGTCCGTGATGTCTGGCATCGCCACATCAAGCGCTTGCTCCTTATTGAGGGTAGTGGTAAGCATAAAGAAGGTAATCAGCAAAAATGCCAGGTCTACCATTGCGGTGAGGTCAACCCTGGGTTGCAGCCTCCGTCCGGTGTTCAATTCAGCCATGATGTTTAAGGTTTATACTTGTCTCTACCAATAGGATGAAAAACCGGATTGGTTTCCATACGCCACCGGAGTTTGTAGAACTATACCCAGAAGGTTAGGTCATCTCGATCACAATCATCCCCAAGCTTTCAAAACCCGCTGTATCCGTGGTTGCACAAACCAGATGCCTATTGGCAGTATCCAAATCGTGATGAAGTCGGTAACCTTTGACGAAGCAAACAATCCCAGTTCGGCTTCCCGATCATTCAGCCCCTTACGGATTAGATTTATGCAATATAACAATCCGAGGAAATTCAATAGACCAACTATATCCAGCACTACATAATGGCCGGGCTTTGACCTTATACCAATGGTGGTTGTCGCATCTAATGAATCAACCTCCGGTGCGGGGGACCATGATTCAAATCTAATTTTTTTAGCTTAACATATTGTCATATCTTTGTATCAATCTAAAAACCAAATATCATGAACCATGATTAACGAAGAACAGTATAAATCACTCCTAAGTGATATAAAGTACAAAATAAAGCTCAGCCAGGTTAAAATCGCTATCGCTGCCAACAGTCAGATGCTGCTCGTTTATTGGCAATTAGGCCGGTCTATCCTTATCAGCCAGCAACAAGAAGGTTGGGGTGCCAAGATCATCGATCGACTATCTGCAGATTTGAAAAAAGAGTTTCCTGCCATCAAAGGGTTGTCTCCTAGAAATCTTCTTTATATGAAGCAGTTTGCAGAAGACTACACCGTCCAAACCCTTATACTTTTCAAACAGATTGAAGAAAAGCTTAGGTCTTCCTCAATTTCGCAACAACCTGTTGCGAAATTACTACAAGCTGACAATGAGAATTTTACCATTCAGGAAACCACCAATGAAGCGACGCCTGAAGACACTTTCCTTTCTTCCATAGTTGCACGGGTCAGTTGGTCACACCACATTATATTACGCCAGAAAGAACCTCATTTGGGAAAGCGACTTTGGTATATGCTCAATTCCATTGAGCACGGAATCAGCCGGAATATTTTAGCGATGCAGATTGAAAGTAATCTATTTGAAAGGCAGGTTTCCAAGAGGAAAATAAACAACTTTGAGCACACGCTTCCTGCTCCACAAACGGACTTTGCCAATTATATACTCAAAGATCCTTACATATTCGACTTTGTACAGGCAAAAGAGAAAGCCGATGAACGCGATATTGAAGAACAATTGATCGTCGTTGAGCTTAAAGCACGTCCATTCGAACCCGGTGACGCAAGCCAGTTAAATTTTTATGTCAATGTGGTGAACGACAAGTTAAAGACTTCGGCAGATAATGACACCATTGGCTTACTTCTTTGCAAAGGAAAAGATGAGGTAGTTGCAGAATATGCACTAAGGGGATATAACAATGCCATCAGCATATCGGATTATGAACTAAGCCGTGTGATACCGCAAGAACTTAAATCGGTTCTTCCCCAAATCGAAGATTTGGAACATGAAATCAGGGAAATCGACGAAACATCCAACCAGTAAACGGATAACTTCTTTATGATTGCTAAAGAAACACGGCGAGTACCGATTTGGCGATATTAGTTGAACGAGAACTTTTGACGCCCAGCGGCAAAAGAGGCGCTGGAGCATTCTACATGGGTACCTCCTACCATGAACGCGAAGACTTGCTACCATGCGCTATTGCAATACCGCCACTCCAAACGCCAACATCATTCCCGAAAAGACCATCCGGGGCTATTTCAGTGTTTTCAGTGAGCGGGTCGAAGAATTTAACGCCAACGCCGTATTGTTTCCAAAAAGTAAAATCGATGAATCTTTTCAGCGATTTGTTGAAACGAATAACGATTGACGCCACCAAACTCCGGACCTCGAATACCTTGCAGATCGTTTCAAACGGATCAAATACCTCATCCGGCTCATTGTTCCGCAATGATGTAAAGCGGGGACTATCCGGGTTTAAATCAAGCAACCCAGTAGAGACTAAATAATCAGCATGCGTGTTGAAAAGTTTGGTTGTCATAGTTGTCAGAGAATATGCCAGTTTAATTAAGGTTTTTTTCCCTTAACCTTCTTAGTTTCTTTCCCCTTTTCCAGTTTTTTGATACTATCTGCCGTTGGGAGGTCTTCTGGCATCGTACCTCCCAATTCCTTTATCGTCTTGCGTACGGTTTTGCCCACTTCATAATGCGTCTGGTTGGCAGCGGTCTTCCCTTTGGTATTTTCCCGGCGCAGCTTCTCCTCCGTCTGCGTGGCGCGAAAAAGATTTGCCGCCAACTCGGTGCTGCCCATATGGTCCAGAATCTGTTGGCTTTTCTTCAGTCCTTTTCGTGCATGAATCGCTTTGGCATCCAATCCACCGTATAATCCTTTGTATCCGTGGTTTTGGAAAATCGCATAATCCACAGGCTCTACAACCCCCGCATTTTTGGCGGCTGCCGCAAGCTGGGTATTGTGTCTGCTCAGCTCATTGCGCAGAAACAGCCGCTTCTCTTCTTCAGTTGCCAGCCTATTGTAGGCTTCCATCTGCTGGATTTCCTGTATGCGCGTCTGTACTGCAAAGTAGGTCTGCCCCACTGCAACCACTTCTTTGCTTGGGTCTGCATTCTGGACAATGAGGTAGCAAGCATAGCGGGATAGCTTAATATCTTCGACTTTTCTGATTGCGCCAGAGCCGATTTTGACCATTTCGTGGAATTGCACGAAATGGTCCAATACGTCTTGATTACTATTTTTGCATGCTTCTTTGGCTTTGGTAATGACGGGTTTAAAATTCCTATATTCCAGATATCCAAGTACCTTGGCTAAGGTTCTTGCTTTCCAAAACTCATTTCCGTCAGTATCAACCTGTTTAATTTGTTCGAAAATGCTTTGCGTTTGTAAATGTGTTACCATGAGCAGGTTGTCGTGTTGGTTATAAGGCAAAGATACATTTTGCAAAACAAAAATGCAAATATTTTTAGCAAAACCCTTTCCGAAATTTTATTCTCTTTTTCCCACAAATGTATCTTTTAACCTCTCGTAAAAGCAAAATCTCTCACCAACCTCCACCTTACTACCAAAACCCCGTTCAAAAACCGCACTTCATTCCCACTTTCCTCCACTTTGGCGAATTACAGCCTACTATATGATATTTTTTTAATATACCTGGGTTTTTTGTGACGAACACCCAAATCCTGTGCTGACCCCCCGGTTTTCCAGTGCCGAGCAGCGCACTTCAAAGCATGGTCTCCTCTTCCGGGCTGATCTCGCCGATCATGTACTGGTTGATGCCACAGATCCGCATCTCGTCCAATGCGTCCACCAAGCTGGCGTAAGCCGCGCGTGCACTCGGCCGTATCACCACGATAAGGCCCTTACCGTCATCGGTCAGTTTCGGCACCTCGTCTTTTTTCTGCAGTAGCACCTCCCGGATACCATCTTTGCCCATTACCGTCGAGTGCGGGCCTGCCAGCGGTTTGTCCAGCATACCCCAATACCAGTCTACACGGCCATCCTCTCCCAGCAACAGTGTAACGGTGCGGTTGTCTGCCAGCGGAGCGAAGTCAGTGGAGTCCGTGCTATCTGGCATCGCCACATCAAGCGCTTGCTCCTTGTTGAGGGTAGTGGTAAGCATAAAGAAGGTAATCAGCAAAAATGCCAGGTCTACCATTGCGGCGAGGTCAACCCTGGGTTGCAGCCTCCGTCCGGTGTTCAATTCAGCCATGATATTTAAGGTTTATACTTGTATCTACCAATAGGATGAAAAACCGGATTGGTTTCCATACACCACCGGACATTGCTTATAGTAAGAATAAATCGATTTTTTTGTGACGAACGTTCAACTATTGTGCTGAACCCCCGGTATTCCTTTGTCGAGCACCACCGTTCGGAATGAAAAGTTAAGCAACTTTACTACCTTTACGATCGAGCACACAAACCAATCCCTATTATGAAACAACAAGAAGCAGATTCAAAACCTCACACGTTCTATACCTACGCTGACCGGCCGACTACGTGCCCCAAATGCGGAAATCGTACCAACATCCGTAGAATCATTTTTTCAGCCATCCATGTAATCAATGGGCCACAGTCGACAAAATACCTACCCCAACTTGATAATTGGTTTGGCATAGGGAACATATATTTAGGCGTTAGCGTAGCCCAGGCGATACAGAGAATTTACCAACTCATCAAAAAGCTTTCCATTTGCTTCAAGTCGTTATATGAAGCTACTTGGTGGGTCTTCTTTACAGCCTTGCGTTTAGTCTGCGTTTTGGATACAGCATCCAGCATGCGTATGATGAAAGCATCAGCATTTTTAATCACAATCTCAAAAGCATCTTCGTCACGGAGGTATAATTCTTTATGGAATTGGTCCGCAAACGAACGCGACATGAATTCGATGCCTGAAAAGTCCAATGCTATCTGCTTGTTACCGCTGTGTTCCCTCACCATATCAGCAAGCCGGGTGGCTGCCTCGCGGGAGTCCAGTGTAACAGGCAATAGGTTGATAAGCTTCAATTCAGGTGTCATCGTATAGTTCCTTTATTACTTATCAGTCATTGTCCTACCCATTCTTCAGTTTTCCCACCGATTTGCGATGCGCCACCAGCGAACGCAATTGCATAATTGCCATCCGGTTCAATTGGATCAAGCGCTCTGATTGGGCCAAGCCCTGGTGAATAAGCAGCGCGTTTGTACTTTCCATGTTTAATAATACCACCAGTTGCTCGATAGATGCAAATCCCGAATGTTGCCCTTCTTATCCGGATTATCATCACGCCATTGCTTGGCTGTCTTGCCAAACAAGGCCATATTCAGCACATCAGCTTCGTTTGCATAAACGAAAGAAACCTGTGCTTTTGATAATGTCTCAGGGATCAGGTTTTCTTTGATGGCATCCGTATGGATGTGGTAGTTTACCTTGGCAAGTGTACGCTGGAAGTCCCATTCAGCATTCAGTCTACTACTTTCATCTTCTTTCAGCCTTTGGAATTCCTTAATCAAATAAAACTTGAACTCCGTACTTAACCAAGTAGCAAACTCAAAAGCGATATCTTTATGTGCAAACGTACCGCCATACCTTCCGGTCCTCGAGAAAATACCGATAGCATTCGTTGCTTCAATCCATCTCTTTGGGGTAAGCGCAAAGCTGTTTGATCCCGAGTGATTTTTAATTCCATCGAATTCGATGGAATTAAAGTCTGGATTGTTGAATAATTCCCAAAGACCAATAAACTCAATGGTACTCCGATTCCTCATCCAGTTCTGCAAAATGTAGTCGCTGCGCTCCGGATCCCGATATCTAGCGATATCTGTCAAGGATATAAAATCACTTGTACTCTCTTGGAATATTGTTATCTCCGTCCCTTTTACTTCCAATTTCTTACTCTTTGCCATGGGTAGGTTGTTATTTGGTTATACAGCAAAGATACATCTTACCAAACAAAATGCAAATATTTTTAGCAAACCCCTTCTGGCAGCTTTATTTTCTTTTCCCACAACTGTATCTTTTAACCTCTTGTAAAAGTAAAATCTTTCACCAACCTCCCACCTAGCCGCCAAAACCCCGCTCAAAAACCGCACCTCCTTCCCACTTTCCTCCACTTTGGCAAAGTACTGCCCGCCACGTGAAATTTTTAATATACCTGGCTTTTTTGTGACGGACGCCCAAATCCTGTGACGAACCCCCGGTTTTCCAGTGTCGAACACCACCCTTCGGAATGAAAAGTTAATCAACTTTCCTACCTTTACGATCGAGCACACAAACCAATCCCTGCACACTTGCTTGTCCATCAATTATCGTTATTCCTTTATCCAGGTTGCCGATGAGCAATACGAATTCAGCTGATTTTTGGATAATTAAAAGCAAGTTTGTAATTTGCAGTTTCGGCCAATACAACCATTGCAATAGCAATAAATTATAAAACGCTAACCAAATAACAGCTGAGTATGGAACAATTTGATGGAGATGAATTAATAACCATACCCTATAAAAAATACCGATACCTGCTAAACTGTAAAAAAAGGGTAGAAACGTCTGATTTCTTCATTAGTTTACTGGAAATAGACGATCATAAACTTGCTAAAAAACTATCGCAATTCCGAATTCACCAAAATACGTTAAAATCCTTGCAAATCGCGGGGATTGTCACCGTTCAGGATCTCGTATATTATATTATGAGCAACCATCCGAGAAACATGGAAGATATTGAGGTGATATTAGCAAAATTTCGGGGTATAGGCATTGATAGTGCGCGAGAATTGTATCGGCGCATTGTAGAATAATATTTTGGGCCGGTAAATAGTGATTTGGCGATATTAGTTAAACGAGAACTTTTAACGCCCAGCGTCAAAAGAGGCGCTGGAACATTCTACATGGGTACCCCCTACCATGAACGCGAAGACTTACAACCATGCGCTATTGCAATACCGCCACTCCCAAGCACTTGGCGAAGTGATGAATATAGGCCTTATCGCCTATTTTCCAACCCATAGACAGCTCGCTTTTTTGTACCCCGAGAATTTAAACCGCCTTCGGTTTGCTTACAACATCATTCCCGAAAAGACCATCCGGGGCTATTTCAGTGTTTTCAGCAAGCGAGTGGAAGAATTTAACGCTAATCCGGGATTGTTTCCAAAAGGCAAAATCGATGAATCCTTTCAACGGTTCGTTGAAAACGAATTCCTGCCTGCAGATTCTTCTGCGCTACAGTTTGGTCAATACTGTACGTCGGTACTTTATACAGACGATATCGAACACATCAAAGCCCAGCTTTACAACCAATATCTGTCGGTATTCCAACACTAAGCAAAGTTGGTTACCTTTGCTTTATGCCCCATCTCCCCACCACACCGCAGCGCTCCTATATCATGAGCCGTATTCGGGCCAAGAATACCAAGCCCGAGCTGCTATTGCGCAAGGCACTCTGGGCAAAAGGGGTTCGCTACCGTACACACGTCAAAGATTTTCCGGGCAGACCCGATATCGTCATCCGCAAATACCGATTGGCCATCTTCGTAGATGGGGAGTTTTGGCACGGTCACCAATGGGAAAAGACCAAAGGTCTCATCAAAAGTAACCGTGATTTCTGGATATCTAAAATCGAACGGAACATCGAGCGCGACAAGGAAAACAATGCTGCACTTATTGCCTTGGGTTATACCGTGTTCAGGTTTTGGGGTGAAGATGTGCGAAAGAACCTGAATAGGTGCGTCAATCAGATACAGCTTTACGTCGAGACGGCCGGGGAAGGGCGTGTACCCTATCCAGCCGACTATTGATTTCAATCATCATACAGGAAAATGATTAACGCTTCAATAAATCTGCTTACTGTCCATCCTTCCATCCCATCCATCACGCTCAGACATGATTTGCCTGAACATGATTTCCTCTCCTTCTTCTTTTGTCATGAGGTTACCAAATTCCGCCAACGAATCTTCGTCCCTATAAATGCCGTTTCTGTCGTTCCAACTTAGCCAGTCAATCAATTGCTCCCGGCTCATCGCCCGTACTTCGGTTAGTAGTCTATCCTCTGGCAAGGTCATCAATGAATATCTGTCGCGTCCTTCATGGTTTGGTCGCGCCATCAGGTCTATAATTAATGTGCTCCACATAATGATGTAAAAATACTAAAAAAAATAGCAATAAATCAAAATAAATTTTACATTTTTGCTGCACCTAAAGGAGAAGATAGAGGTTGGTAAATCTCTTCCAAATGTTAACTTTGCAAAAGCGTGATTAGATAATGATGGACGTAGTAGAACTGTTTGCAGGAGTAGGTGGCTTCCGTGTAGGCCTAGAAGAGGCCGATCGCGAGCTTTTCCGCGTAGTGTGGAGCAACCAATGGGAACCGGCTACTAAAGCGCAGCCGGCCTCGCATATCTATACATTGCGCTTCGGCGCCGAAAACCACAGCAATATGGATATCGCCAAAGTGCCTACTCAAGATATCCCCGACCACGACATGCTCGTTGGCGGTTTCCCATGCCAGGATTACTCGGTGGCTAGCACCCTCAACCGTTCGGGCGGCATCCAAGGCAAAAAGGGGGTGCTCTGGTGGGAAATCCACCGTATTCTTGCTGAAAAGCCCAATCCGCCCCGCTATGTATTCCTCGAAAATGTGGACCGCTTGCTCAAATCACCCGCAAGACAACGCGGTCGCGACTTTGCCATCATGCTTGCATCGCTAGCAGACTTGGGTTACATAGTCGAGTGGCGTGTTATCAATGCCGCGGATTACGGCATGCCGCAGCGCCGGCGCCGAACATTTATCCTCGCATACCACCAAGACACCCATCTTCACCAGGAGGTAAGCGCGTTGGAAAATCCAGCCGACTGGATATTGGAGCAGGGTATCATCGCAAATGCATTTCCGGTGGAAGGCAGTACCGAATCAGTACGCACATTCGAAATAGAAGGCACATTGGAGACCATCACCCAGGAGTTCAATGCAAATCATCCCGCGCGGGCACCATTTCACAATAGCGGCGTCATCATCGGCCGGTGCGTATATACCATCGACTCCACGCCACAGTACGATGGCCCCTACGAGACCCTTGGCAACAAAATCCTTCTCAATGGAGCTGTGCCTCCAAACTATTACATTCCCGAGGAAGAACTCGATAAATGGAATTACCTAAAGGGCGCCAAGAAAGAAAAACGCGTCAATAAAACGAATGGCTTCGAATATCATTACAACGAAGGAGCCATGATTTTTCCTGACCCATTGGATAAACCCTCGCGCACCATCATCACCGGTGAGGGAGGGCCGTCGCCTTCACGTTTCAAGCACGTCATCAAGACGGCAGATGGTCGCCTACGCCGCCTCACCCCGTTGGAACTCGAACGACTCAACATGTTTCCTGACAACCATACTGCTGGAGCATCTGACTCACAGCGGGCGTTCTTCATGGGCAATGCATTGGTGGTTGGCATCATCGAAAAAATCAGCAGAGAACTTTCACGACGTATCCGTTAGTATTTATCAAATTTTTTCGTTTATTTTGGCTATTAAGCAGTTTTTGAACCGACAGGCTTATGGCACCACCCCTTCCGTACAATCCAGCAGACCCGCAATCTATCCATCGGTATGCCCAAGGGTTACTCAAGAAGAGCCTGCGCCAGGTTTTGGGTGATGATGCAGAGCAAGCCGCGGCAGCGATGAAGGGCAAGGGAGATTTTGGCCAGCTCGTCGAGAAGCTGTATTTTCTGTACGAACCCAACTCCAAAGCCGAGCCTGACTTCCCAAAAGCCGGAGTAGAGCTCAAGACTACACCGCTCAAAAAAATCGGCAGGGGCATGGTATCTAAGGAGCGCCTAGTATTCAACATCATCAATTATGAAGAAGAGTACGAGCATGTCTTCCGCACGAGCAGTTTCTGGCGAAAGAACCAGCATTTGCTACTCTTATTCTACTTACATGAGGCAGGTGTGCTCAACGTCGATTACGTTTTCGAGATTATTCGGTTATGGCGCTTTCCGGTCACAGACCTAAAGATTATCAAAGACGACTGGGAGAAAATCGTCACCAAAATTCGCCAAGGCCGCGCCCATGAACTCTCCGAGGGCGATACCCTTTACCTTGGCGCCTGCACCAAGGGTGCCAACAAAGAGAGCCTGCGCAAGCAGCCGTTCAGCGCTGAACCTGCCATGCAACGGGCGTTTTCGCTCAAATCGAAGTACCTCAATTTCATTGTGGAGCAGACCCGGCAGGGTATCGAAAACACGATAGACGAGAAGGAGTATGAGCGCGTTTTGGCGGAGGGCGATGGCTTTGCGGATTCCACCGGCGGCTATGATCGCATCCGGCTTGGTGAGGTAGAGCCCGTGGTCAAGTCAATTGAGGATTACGCTCCTGGACAGACCTTTGAGGAATTGGTCATCGCGCGCTTCCAGCCATATATCGGCATGTCCGAAGACGAGCTGGTACAAACACTCGGTTTGGAGCACAGCGCCGCCAAAAGCCGTTATTACCTCATCGCCAAAGCCGTTATGGGTGTTTCCAACAAAAAAATCGAAGAGTTCGAAAAGGGCGACGTGGCGATGAAGACCATCCGGTTGGAGCGTAGTGGCACACTCAAGGAAAGCATGTCCTTTGCACAGATTCAATATAAGGAAATCATCCACGAAACTTGGGAAGATTCCTATTGGTACAATACGCTTACCAAGCGATTCTTTTTCGTGGTGTTCAAACGTGATGCCACCAACACGTTACGCCTTCAAAGTGTAAAGTTCTGGACCATGCCTCCGGAGGATTTGGAAGTTGCCCGTCAATTCTGGGAAGACACAAAGGCCAAAATCGAAGCAGATGACTACACGCATTTCATCCGCATCAGCGATGACATGATTTGCCATGTACGACCCAAGGGTACAGATTCCCACGATTTAATGGAAACCCCGACTGACCGGATGGAAAAGAAAAAGTGTTATTGGTTGAACGCGTCGTATATTAGAAGAGTTATAGGCATTTAACTGATCGAAGATTTCAGTGAGGGGCATTAGTTTCAATAATCGTATTCACTTTCTTCTTCATACCCCATTTCCAAAAGCTCTTTTGATTCTTGATTCTTTTTAAAGTCCTTCAAATAGTTGTAGGTAACCATCAATGCTCCATCTGTGATGCTTCTATGCGGCTTAATTATAGAAAAGTGTCCTTTGTTCGCGAAGGAAAATACGTTCGTCCCCGCTTCATGCTCAGCACTATCGACACTTACTATTCCGTCGGCTAAACCAACGATTCTCAAAAAGTCAATCTTGTCGTTTACATTTAATCGACTCCAATCTGCATTCAAATCCATTATGAAAGCGCTGCTTCTGGACAAATCGTTTAGCTGTAGGAATTTTTTTATTCTGATTAATGCTAATGGTTTGTGGAAGAATAAACTTACCCAATTCGCTAATCTAGCACCATGGTGTGGCGTGGCGTACGTAATGAGCGCTTTAATATTTCCTAGAGATTTTTCAGCTTTTAGCTTATCCACTATTAGTTTTCTAGCCACTAAACCACCCATACTGTGGCACACTAAAATTACATTTTGGTATTTTTTACCCACTGATATTAAAATAGAGTTTAAGTGGCTTGCTACGTCACCTATGCTTTTTCCAACGTAACATTTTATGAAAAACGACAGAATTGGAATCTGGAATGACAAGCTATAATATTCATCATATTCTAAATTAAAAGAGTCTTCTTCTTTCCAGTCCTCACTTAGGCGAATACTAAATCTTTTCCACGTTAAATAGTTCCCGCTTAGTCCGTGGATAAATAATACCGCCGTGTCGTCGTTGTTCGATTTCAAAAATTTCGGCAAATCCATTAATTAATTTTGGTTGACTAGGTGTAACAAGTTAGTTAGTTTACTTTGTATTTTATTAATTAAACGAATAACATCTTCTTTTGTGGTCGGTTCCATAGATTCGACATTGATTCTATCTACATTATTTTGAATGCGTTGCAAAAGTTTAAGCGGTGCATATGTTTCTATTAAGTCTTTTAAATCGGATTCATAATAAGAGAGGTTTTCGATTAAGGAATCTTCCAAAGTATCTTTCCAAGCGTTATCAATTTGTCTAATTACATCTTCGTTAGAATATGACGGGTTTTTCGCCCTTATCCCGTCAAAACTCAAATCTGTATAACTAGCTTTTAGTTCAGTATGGTCTTTTATAAAGTCGTTCCAAATTTCCTTCCTCGAGAAGAAACTATTAGCCCCCGTTGGCCGCCCAATTACTCTCGCTCTTAATACCGGGATACCAAGTCTGATATAATCGAAGTACACTTCTTTAAGTTTGGCCAAATCATCGTCTGAAAATATGAGGTTTTTTTCGTGCTGATTTAGATAATTAAGTAAGTCAACAAAATGTCCCTCTCTTTTTTCCAATCTGGTATAGATACGAGGAGTCTTTAAATATATTAGATACTCCTCCATAAGATTAAATATACTCAACCATGCTGTAATTTGAGGCTCGCTTTCGGCCATTATTTCAGCAATCTCACTTAAGTCTAAATCATGATCCTCTTTCAATTCGTAGCATCTAATATACTTTTCAATAGGATTGTAATCCACTTTGCTGTCTACACCCATTTGATATCGGGTTTCTAGAAGAGTGATTTCCCTTTCATTGTCTTTTAATTGGTCAGGAAGGACTACCGCTTTGAAATAGTTTCTAGATTCATCTCCTTTTCGGATGATATTAAGTAGACATGCTCGCCTGTTGCCGTCGATAATTACGCCATCCTTGGTTACAATACCAACCTCTTGTTGCCCATTTTCGCGTAGGCTTTCTAGCGTTTTATCATTCTTTCCTTTGGCCGAGTCGTATAGGTATTGTTCGATTATTTCAATATCTTTTTCGTCCTCGTTATTAATTTCTCGCTGTTGAGCTGACTCGAAAGATTTAATCAAGCTTCGGATTCGTCCATTATATGGATTATAGAGTAATGCTCCTAAGGGGATTTGTTTGACATCAAGCAGATGATCAACGTGTTTATATCGAATTGTTTTTTTTTCTCCTGTTGATGTGGCATTGTTAATTGCCGTGATTCTATTTTCCGTTGTCATAATTGTGTAAGACTTAATGGTTGCATAAGACTTAATGGCTTAAAAATTTGATGTTATATAAGCACAACTATCTAGTCGCTTAAAGCTGACAAATGCATTGTATCGCTCGTAACAAATATTCTGTTCCTTCTTCGTATGTCATACTGTTCAGGTTGTCCACCCCCTATGCACCATCCGATGACAATTCGAGCAGATGAGCATAAGGTCGTTTAATGTCGTTTTTGTATCCGGTGTTAATTCTGATAGCGGTGTACGGTGATGGCATTCAATGAACCCTCTCCCTACATCACCGTAAGTCTTTTCGAAATCGAATGTGCACAATTCGCAAGAAAGCGAACCATGCTTCTTTAAATGTTCTTTTTTCTTTTTATTGACAAGTGTTCTGTTGCGCTCACGGTAGCGGTGAAGCTTATAAAGTAACCTGCCTTCAGGCGCAGAATACTCGTCTTCCTCATCCTCCGCTATAGGCGCTTTCAACTCTTCGACCAGCTTTTCATGTGCGAGTGTAGCTGTGATATTATTTGCGAGCCTCCGAAGCAACGCTCGGTTATTTCTAAACTCATTAAAGACCTGTTCGTCCAGCTTACTGTAGGACTGCATACCCTTTCCTTTGTAATCTGGATCTATCGCCAAAAAATTACTTAGCTTAAGCCCTACCCCATTAGGATTGCGATATCGTTCGGCATCCGTTTTTGTCGCGGAAAAAGGCAAAGTGTTCAAAGCCTGAGAAAGCTCAATAGTGGCTGGATTCCGCGCATGAATCTGTCCAGGCTCCAACTTGAAGTACAAGTCAAGTGCAAGTATCAATTCGTCCTTATGCCACTTCGGGTTTCTCATTTGCTAAGTTGGTTTGCTTAAACCTTATTAGGCAGTTTTTCTCCTCGGAATTACTTTACGTTTGTCATTTCGCCACTTAATGACAATAGACTCAAAATGTTCGCAGAAAGTAGAATTGCTCTCCTTACGTCGCTTTATGAAATTCTCGAACCGAAAATACGCCCTATCCATTACTGCTTCTACGGCGTGTTTCATGACTTCTTCATCGTAAACTCCATTAAATACCCCAATGGCATATAGTTCAAAGATGTTTAGTCGGTTTAATAAAATATGTAGCAGCTGAGGGTTCTCCTCAACTTTAGAATCAATCAAGTCCAATTGAATTGGTTCGTATGAATCCGAGTATTTGAGACATTTATTAAGGATTTGAAGGTCGGCTATTCTGGATTGGTCGGTCGCAGCAGCCAATGCTTCCATTGACTTGTACCTTCGATTCCAGTCATGGTTTTTTCTTATAGTAATAACGGTAACGTAGAAGCCAATTAGAAGGAAGACAGCTGAAATTGCGGAGATCACTAAAGAGATTAGTTCATAACGGGTAAGTTCTTCGAGCTTTTTCGAATCGACAGGTGTCTGTCCGAATAATGCATTGGCAAATAGCAACAAAAGCATTATTGAACCGATTATTGCAAAAGATTTAGTTTGACGGCGCATATAAATTTCTATTTTAAATTTAGCTTCAATATTTATCCAGATTTATCATTGTCCTGACATCAGAAAAATGATGAGGAACGCTTTCCACGGCATTTTGTCTAAATCTTTTGCTTTGTCGATTACTTTCTCGAAATCTTCCCATTTTCCGTAACCAAGCAGTTATTGCAGTTCACTGGTGCTCCAACATTTTGCCCAGCTCGGACGTTGCGTCTTCAACCTGATCAAAAGACTGTGGCATTTCATCGATCTTTATTATCAAACGTCCTTTGAGATACAATTTAAACCTCAAAAGTTGTTCACAGGTCATCGCAACTTATGATGATCAATACCACTCTTACCCATTCCCAGTCTGATTACCGTTTCCATACAAATCTTTAAAAACTTGACTGGGTCTCAGGCTATGTGTCTTTGCTAAAATGAATATATCAGATCCTAAAGGTGTCTTGTTATACTTCTTTAAAATCAACTTACTAAGCTTTGCGGGCTTAAACGCCATTTTATCGGCTATATCTCGTCTCTCTACGACAAATTGCTGAATATAATTTCCAAAATCTGTAAGCTCTGGATCATTTTCTGTTTTCTTTGTATACGTAGGGATTTTGATGTCTATATATATGAAATCGCATGCTAAATCAAATTCATTATCATCGTCATTCACGATAGCTCTTATTGAATCATTTAAAATGGCTCCATATAAGTTGGATTTTTCATTCTCTTTTAGATTATCAAGTTGGAGTTGAGTTAGACCCGTTCTTTCGAGAACTATTGCGTCAACATCTCCTTTCTTATTCAGATATTGTCCAAATCGGGTTAGCTTTTTTTTACTTTTATTTCCTTTGCTATCAGCCATTTGCATGCTATTTATTGTGATATTGGAAAATATATTTTCCAATATCAATACGATATATTATATTTGTGTATCAAATACTTTGTTAATGAATGATTTACGGCTATATGATAAGTTAGACATTTATAAAACATAAGCTCTCCATATAGAGAGTTTGAACGACGTCTCGCGCCCGAGAAAACTGTCAAATTCACCCGCGATGAGGCCGTTAGTTCTCCACCTAACTGGATATTCGTATCTTTGCGGATACCATCCAGAAGGGTGGGCCTAGCGATGACCTTTTGTGGGTAACTCCAACCTTCGGGTTAGAGAATGGGTTCGACAGTACCTCTCGGCAAAAGTAGCGAAGCCCACCCTTTTGGTTTTAACCAATTCGCTTCGTCACATGAGGCCCGTTTTCAAAACCATCAAATTATGAAAACGAGAAAACCAAACCTCCAATCCCATTATCCTTGCAACTCGTTTGCAGGCGTTCCTCAATTCCGCTCTACCTTACGGCCGAGCGTGGTTACGTTCAAGGAACTTACAAAAAATATCATATGTGCCCCCGAATAAAGGCGGCCGAAAGACATATCGGGCAGTAAAAAAGCACTGGCGCTAAGCCACGCTTGCCATTGGCATAAACACCACTGGCCGCTGCCCGGTAGCCACCGACCCTGCGCCATAAGGAAACTGCACGGTTTGCCTAGGTGAGGAGCGGTTGTCTGCTTTTCGGTCTATAAATTTCTCACCCTAAAGGTAGATGGTCATTTCCACTTTTGCAAATTTTCGGTTGTTTTTCTTGTTTGCGCAGGAGTCGGTTTGTGAACAAATGATTTTATAAACCATTAATAACCAACCAACAAATGAAGCAAAATTTACGCTTAAAAGCTTGCTTTACCCAAATTATTTGTACCTTTAGCTACCTAAAGCCAAGATATAGCAGCATATTGGCTGCCTTAACGACCATGTGTTTGTATGCCCACGCGCAGTCTCCGGGGGAGTCCGGGGCTGCCGCGTCGGGCAATTTACCAGACACTACTACTCCCCTGCAAATCGGGGATACCATCCCCGAATACTTGTGGCACCAGCCATTGCAGGTGGTGAATCATACGGAAGGAAAAGCAACAATTACGCTGGATGAATACCGGGGTAAGCTGATTATATTGGATTTCTGGGGTACCTTCTGCACGACCTGCATATTCAACATGCCTTATCTCCATGGTTTGGAAAACACATTCTCCGAAAACTTAGCTGTTGTTCCGGTGACAAGGGAAGACTCCAATCGGGTAATGCGGTTTCTTCAAACCAACGTCACCTTGAAAGACCTGCATATTTCATCCATCACCAAAGGCGATGCGCTGTACGAGGTATTCCCATCGCAGACGTTGCCACATATCGTTTTGATAGACGAGAAGGCCAAAGTAAGGGCAATCACTATGGCCGAATACCTCAATAAACGTGTGATTGAGGAGTTGCTCGCCGGGAAACCCGACGTATACATCCCTCCGAAAAGGCAGAGCTTACAACAGCCGTTATTGCAGGTCGCCGAGCAATACCGAGATGCCGCTATCACCAATGGTGTTTACCATCGGGCGTTGAGTGGATTCATCGATGGGCTATCACACGACACGCGCTTGGAAACCGACTCAGCATCTCAAACCAAGCGGTTCTTGGTCAGCAATATATTCGTCGCCAAGCTCTACACGATAGGGTTGCGATCGGCATTGCCCCTCAATCCGAAAAGGCGGATACTGGAAGCTTCATTACCAGAAAGGTATGTTTTTCCCGAGGATTACAGGGATATCGATGCAAGGCGCCAAAACTTCTATACCTATGAAAGCATCTCGCCCCTAGGGATGAGCGAGTCGCAAATCCGGAGCAACATGAAAGATGATCTGGATATATACCTCGGTCTCACCGGCAGCATAGAACGCCGCATGGTCAACTGCCTTGTTCTTTTTGCCATAGACTCCAATAGGCGATTTGTATCTGCAGGCAATGATCGGGTAAGGGTAATAGGCGGCAACATAAACAGCCGCTTCTTTGACAAACGAAAGACTGTTGGCTCTCTCCCAAACGGCGTAGACACCTACGTGAGGTACAGCAAATTTGCGGGCGTAGCCGATGTTATCGATCAGATCATCGACAAACCCTTACCGGTCATACTAAACGAGACCGGATACGAAGGTGAATTTGATCTGGACTTTCCTTCGCCGGGCGAGGCTTCATTAGAAACCGTCAACGATTTCCTGCATGCCAAAGGACTGGAACTCTGCTGGGCCGAGCGCGAAATGGACATGTTTGTACTCACCGAAAATGGATTTCATCCCAATCCAGCGTCACTTCAGCTTACCGATATTGGATATACGTATTTATCAACCAACACTCAATAAACCATGAACATTAAAATAATCGGCGCGGTGATCGCCCTTGTATCATACGCCACAACACTTTTTGCTCAGCATCGTGTTACAGGCTCCATCACCGATGCACAGCATGGTACGGCCATTCACGGGGCATCCATCAAAGTAGCCAGCAGCCAGTCGGGCACTTACACGGATGCCAATGGCCGCTTTTCCTTTATCATCCGCGATAGCGGGAATGTGCAGTTACACATCGCGCACTTGGGCTATTCCGCGATTGACACCCTGATAAAAGTGCCCCCGCCTGCGCCCATAAGCATCAACCTTCAGCGCACCTCCAACGTCATCGAGGAAGTAATGGTATCAACAGGCTATCAAAACTTACCAAAAGACCGGCTTACCGGTTCGTTTGAGCAAGTAGACAGCAAGCTGTTTAATCGGCAGATCAGCCAGGATGTAATCAGCCGCCTTGATGGATTGGTGCCCGGCATGTTGTTTGACAAACGGGGTGGAAGTAACACAGCCTTCCGGATACGCGGCCTAAGCAGCATATCACCCCAAGTCGCCCAACCATTGATTGTTGTTGACGATTTTCCCTATGAGGGTGATATCCAAAACATCAATCCAAACGATGTGGAGCGAATCACCTTCTTAAAAGATGCTGCCGCAGCATCGATATGGGGTGCACAGGCCGGTAATGGGGTGGTAGTCATTACTACCAAAAAGGCGGCACTAAACAAACCGTTCTCGGTGTCGGTAACGGCAAATGTTTCCATGCAAGATCGCGTGGACCTTTTTTACCAGCCGCAAATGAGCCCTTCGGATTTTATCGATATCGAGCACTTCCTGTTTGAGCAAGGTGCATTTGACAACGACTTGGCAAATACCGTTAGCTGGCCTGTCATCACACCTGCCGTGGAAATCATGGAAAAACAGCGCCAAGGTGAGTTATCGGACGAAGAGGCACAACGGTTGCTGAATGGGCTGCGCACACGCGATATCCGGCACGACCTAGCAAATTATGTGTACCAAAGACCGCTCGCCCAGCAGTATGCGCTGAATATGAACGGTGGCGGCGACCGGTTGAGCTATTTCATAGCTGGCGGAATGGATAAGGCCCGCAATCATCAGGTTGGAGATGGCTCCCAACGCATTACTTTACGCACGCAAAGCACCTTCAATCCGATCAAGCATTTGCAGCTACAGGCCAATATCATGTATGTAAACAGCCTCTCGGAGAATAATGGTCTCGGCGAGCTGCGGACCGGCGCCACCGGAACGGTATATCCGTACGCTCGGTTGGTAGACGATGACGGCCGGCCGGCCATACTGGAGCATACTTATCGTCTTGGATTCGTGGATACGGTAGGCAGCGGCAAGTTGCTTGACTGGCACTACCGCCCGCTGGAGGAGATCGATCTGGCCGACAATACTGCTCGGGTAAACGACCTGTTAATCAATCTTTCAGCAAGATACCAACTGGTACCGGCTTTAAATGCCGAGGTGCGCTACCAGTATCAACATCAGCAAACCGGTAGCAGAAACCACCGCAGCGACCAGACATTTTCTACACGCAACCAGATAAACCGGTTTACGCAAATCAATGGCGATAATGTGTACCATCCATTGCCCCTAGGCGGTATCCTTCAATTGCAGGAAAGCAACCGCCGAGCGCATAACATACGCGGGCAGCTCAACTTTGCAAAGGATTGGACAAGGAACCACCGCTTGATCGTACTGGCGGGAGGGGAAATCAGGCAGATCGAGGAATCTACGTACGCTTCTGCCGCATTCGGGTATGACGATGAGCTGATGCTGGCCCAACCGATTGATATGGTAAACAGGTATCCGATTTATGGAGGGATGGCGTTTGATAGCCAATTGGGGCAAGCTCCAACTTTTGCAGGCCGGATGAACCGGTTTGTATCGATATTCGCCAACGCATCCTACACCTACAAAACCGACCATGTGTTTACGGCAAGTGCCAGACGGGACGCTTCCAACCTGTTTGGCGTAACCACCAACAACAAATGGAAACCGCTTTGGTCTGCGGGCTACAAATGGCAGGTGTCCAACGCATCATTTTACGCATGGCAATGGCTGCCGCAACTTTCACTGCGCGCAACATACGGCCACAGTGGAAATGTCAATAATTCCATTGCGGCTGTGACTACAATCGACTACCGCGGCGTGTCGTCTTTGGGAAGGAATCAATATGCCCTGATCATGAATCCGCCCAACGCTGATCTGCGTTGGGAAAACATAGCGACGACAAACCTGGCGCTCGACTTTGGGTTGAAAGACCATCGCATCTCGGGGAGTATCGAGTACTTCCAAAAAAACGCTTCGGATCTGATTGCCGCCGTTCCGGCTGATATGACCACCGGATTTAGTACGCTGACACGGAATGTTGCTCAATTAAAGACGAAAGGCTGGGACGTTAGCCTCAACAGCCGAAATCTGCAAGGCGCATTGGCGTGGAGTACCGATTTCTTCCTTTCCGTTAATAAGACAGAAATCACCAAATATCTTGTAGAACGGAGCCGCGCGAGTGCATACGTGGGCAACGGTGCTAACTTAATTCCGATAGAAGGCCACGATGCATATAACATCGTGAGCTATCGCTGGGGCGGCCTTGACCCTGCAAACGGCAACCCGAGGGCCTACGCAAACGGTGAATTGTCTTCAAATTATATCGATATCATCAACAACGCAACGTTGGATGATTTGGTGTTTCATGGATCGGCCTTACCGCGTACGTTCGGCTCACTTCGAAATACCTGGTCTTTGCTTGGTTTGAGCCTTTCGGCTAACATCACGTATCGAACAGGTTATTATTTCAGAAAACCGACGGTCAGCTATGTCGGGTTACTTAATAATGGTGTCGTAGCGCACGGAGACTATTATGACCGCTGGCAGCAGCCGGGGGATGAACAGCATACTGCTGTACCTTCCATGGTGTACCCGGCGGATAGCCGTAGGGACGAAGTATATCGCGATTCGGAAGCAACCGTTGAGCGGGGAGACCATATCCGCTTGCAAGATATCAACCTGAGCTATCGGTTAGACAAAGCTACGTTTCCCGCACTCCCGGCTCGATCAGCGTCCATAACCGTATATGCCCGCAACTTACCGATTATCTGGCGTGCCAACAACTTGGGCATCGATCCCGATACCCGCAGTTATCCATCGCCCTTTAGCTTATCATTGGGTTTAAACCTAACCTTTTAATATCATGGATAAAAAGACACGAAATATGACGCTTCATTTGGTCTCGCTTGCGTGCATAACAATGCTGGCCTCTTGCGCTAGATACCTCGACGTGAAGCCAGACAGTTCACTCGCCGTACCGAAAACGCTCAAAGATCTCCAAGCGATTCTGGATAATGAAACCAGGCGAAACACCTCTTATGCCTACGCGGGTGACGTTGCGGCAGACTACTACTACCTGTTGGAGGCCGATTTCAACCGCCTCAACGACGCGTTTGACGCCCGGAACATTTACCTGTGGGCGCCGGACGCCTCAGCAGATCGCGATTGGAACAATTTGTACCTCAATATCTTTGACGTAAATGTGGTACTGGAAGAGGCTGGAAGCGCCGAAGCCGGAAATTTGACGGAGACGGACAGGAAACGTATCCAAGGTACTGCGCACTTTATCCGGGGGTGGTGCTTTTTCCAACTGGCCCAACTTTTTGCCGTTCCATTTGATAGTGGCTCGGCGGACCAATCGTTAGGAATTCCGCTGCGGCTCTCGCCTAATATCGAGGCTCCTACTACACGTTCATCGCTGGCGGAGACATACCAACAGATCATAACAGATCTCTCCCGCGCAATTGATTTGCTGCCTACCAGTTCTCCAGTGGCCGTGCGCCCCGATAAAGCCGCGGCACATGCAGCGTTGGCAAGGGTCTACCTCATCATGGGCGATTACCAGCGTAGCTTAGATCACGCCAACGCAGCACTGGAATTGGAAGATGGGTTGATGGACTTTAATGACTTGGACCCGCTGGCAACAAAGCCGATTGAAGTGCTCAACATCGAGGTGTTGTTTCATGCGCAAATACCGAATGGAGGCGGAGGATTCGTAACGCCCAGAGCCAGGGTTGACTCCGTTTTGTATGCTTCGTATCACGACGCCGACTTACGTAAACAGGTATACTATCGACAAAATGCCGATGGAACCTATCATTTCAAGGGCGATTACGGCACCAATCCGGGTATTCCCTTTGCCGGCTTGGCAACCGATGAACTGTGGCTCATCAAAGCAGAATGCCACGCGAGGTTGAGCAACGCCGATCTCGCAATTGAGAGCCTGAACACGTTACTGGTAACCCGATGGGAGAAATCTGAGTTTATTCCTTATCAAGCCACAGACGCCGATGAAGCGTTGCAGCTGATTATCGCAGAAAGAAACAAGGAACTGGCTTTTAGAGCCGGTATACGCTGGAGTGATCTTAGAAGGCTGAATAAAGACCCGAGGTTTGCAAAAACATTGACCCGCAGCATGGGTAGTGAGACTTATACCTTGAACCCTGATGACGCTCGATACACGTTTTTGATACCGGCTAACGTAGTGCAACAGACGGGCATCGAACAAAACGCACGGTAATAGTGAAAAGGGAAGTTGCCCCAATGAGGCAACTTCCCGTCTTTTTAATTTGCCCTTGGCAAAAGGAATACATCATTTTGTGAATCATCCTCTTGCTCAATCCGCTCCTCCAGCTGCTCATCGATAAGCGGCTTGGGATCTGAAGGCGAACTCGAGGGATCCACCGGTGCGATGATACCGCATATTCCGGATACCTTTTCGCATTCGGCATCTAAGCCGCCTGCTTCGGTATACATCGTATAGTTTTCCGGATTGGTGGGATCGGGTTCACTTTCGTCAAATAACCATTCTTGTGTTTGCAGCCCTGCTGCTGCTGCACGCTCGGCGCGATGCTTGGCTACCGTTATCAAGGTAGTACACAGCATCACTGCCACCATAAATAAACCTACTACTTTTCTTAAAACCATAACTTTGGGTTTTATATCGGCCCGTGTCGCTTCCTTGCGGATGCTGGCAGCGCTTTTGCCAAAATGCAAGCAAATAGCCTTTGTAAGGTTGGGCATTTGTCGCCCCTGTTGATGTATTGCTTTTCGCTAAGCATACTGCCGCTCCAACATGAAATCAATCATTAACCACAAACCGACGTGAATAATGCGGCGTCTTTTTTAATCCGATGCAACCAGACGCCAATGGCTGCGATCGATGTCAATACCAGGTTGAACAGGAAATGTTCCCACCATCCCATACCTTCTAATAATCCGCCGCAGGCACAGGGTGTATAGCCGAAGATGCCCGAAGCTGCCAAGCCCGCATACAAGGTGAAACCGCCGATCAGCACGAGGTTGCCCATCAAACTAACCCTCGCCAGCTTCGGTGACGCCACCAGGTACGGAAGCACCAAAGCAATGGCTACAAGCAATTCGGCAATGGGCACACCCCATACCAACCATTCTTTCAACGGCTCGAAAAAATGCTGCCGTCGCATCTTGATGCGGTAAACGGGAAAGTCGATCAGCTTCATCGCGGCTGTATAGGTAAACAAGGCCGCGAAAAGGATGCGGAGGATAATATCGAAATATCGTATTTTCTTTTCCATAGTATATTAGGGTATTGCGTTTTCCTGTTCAATCTTGCTGGATAGCGCGAAAGCCTTGCCTTGGCCTAGCCGGATAGGTGGAATATTACGGTCCCATCGCTGTATCTCCCTCCTGTTTAGCCTTAGGAACTTCCAATGCTTCCGCTGGCAGGTGAATATCAGCTGGCGGTTCCACATCGGACCACTCGTATTGTTTTCCTTCCGCACATGGCGGGCAATCCACCGGATTGTCTGCGTAATAAATCTCTGCCAGCAGCTCGTCTAGGAGGATGTCATCGTAAGCACGGAGTCCTAGCTTGTAGCCCATGTAGACACCTACACCCCATGCCACAGCTGCCGAAAAAAGGCTAACCGGTAGTATCCATCCCCGATGTTTTTTCACTGCATTCATAACCCAAGTAGTTCGTTGTACGGCCGGATGAACTCCCCCTTTCCGTCCGTCGGGATAAAGAGCTCCGTCTTCGGGGTAATCCGCTCAAATTTTGAATCCATGGCTTCGCAGCCATGCATTTGCTCCAGCCGGTTCCAGTCGTACACGGATAGAATGGGAAGCACGCCTCCCGGGCCGGTGTTTCCGTTGCGATAGCGCCGGATTTCGAAATAAGGCCAGAAAATTTCGTTGAGGCACAGCAGCAGGTGGAGGTAGAGACTTCCCCCCATGCCTACATCCACGAAGCGGACATGCCGACCGAAACGGATTTTAAGCAGGCGCTCCGGATAGTTGTGCAAGGCTACCCACGCCAGCTTAAACCGACGCTGGTAATGCCCTAAATTAAAACTTAAATATTTCAGAAACTCCCACACCCCGTCCCAGCAAAAGAGTTCGCCGATCATATCTTCATCCTGCACGATGGTGGAATCGACCACCTCGCCAGTCGAAAAGAAATGCTCGTTTAGCCAGGCCAGCCGCTCGGATAGGTGCTGGCCATCGTCGCTCAGCACATCGGGGAGCCGGTTTTGCCGATAGTAGCGCAGAAACACCTCGTCAAGCTGCCGGATCGCCTCGGGATCAACCACTACAGGACACCGCGCATAGCCGCAATCCAAGTCTGCATACCGCCATTCGGCAACACCGTTTACCACTGATAAATACGCCGTGCTCCCTTCTCTATAGCCATGATCAAACCGGATGATAAAAAGATGGCTTGCGGTAAACGCACGCAGCTGGTAGCCGAAGCCGCTATAGCCGCGGAGCCAATCCGTATTTTCGTGCCGCAGGCTGAGCAGCTGCCGGTAGTGGCCGATCATCCCGGGGGTGATGTTGGAGGTTACTATGGGGTTTGTTTCGTTCATACAGGCAAATGTAGGGCAGACCTGAAGCCCCGTTAGGTGATTTTGGCTACGGCGTTTGTGGTTATTTTAGGTTCATTTATTTTGCTAAATCAAATTATTTTTTTTATAATCGCCTGTCTATTACCTTTTTCTATAAAAAACCCAACTAACCAATGAGAAGTAAACCGTATTTCAAGAATTTTTGGATGTCCTTTATGCCGGGCTCCGCATTATCTCCGCGTTTCCCGTTTAGGATAGCGTTCACGACTTTCTTATTCTTTCTTTTTGCATGGCTGGTGTGGTCTGTTTCGCCAAAGCCGGATATTCCGGATAGCTGGTTTTATGGTATGGGGGCCTTGGCTTATGTAGGATTGGTATGGGCGAATGAAACGATTTACCGGTATGCAAAAATCTATCAGATGATCGATATGACGTGGTACCGCAAGCTCTGGCTCCAATCGGCTGTCCCGCTTTTAATTTCTGCGGTGTGCTACCATATGACGATCTTCCCGATGCTGCTGTCTTTTCAAGAACGACCGGATTCGCCTATCGAAATCGCCGCGAAGCATTGGGCATTCGTCCATTTTCCGGTAATGTTATTGTTTTCGGTAATGCTGCTCCTATTGGCTAAGGCTGTAAAACCGCTGGTGGCCGAAGAAAAAATTGACGAAATGCTATCGTCAATTCAAAAAGACATAGTGGAGTTGGAGCATTTCAGGAAGAAGTTTTCCGATGAGTCTTTTCTCAGCCGCTTCCGCGAGGCATTGCCGCTCATGTGGAAAGAGGGGATGGAAAAATATCTCGGGATAGCGCCCGATGCGTTCACACGGCCGATCCATCAAATCCCGGATCCCTACATCTTTCGCGTATTGCCGCCCTATGGTTACAAGGCGATGCTGGCACGCGTAAATTCATTGGTAAAGACAGGGCACATCACCATCCGTGATGTTCCTGATTTTGAAGACGGCACTTACCTGGAAATGGCGTACAAGTCTCGTAACGTCCGCTTTCGGCACCCGGAAGCCGTAGCGACAATTAATGAGATGATGGGCGAGCTATCCTTGTTGCTGATGCCGGATTATCAACTCCGCCATTGCAAATTGTTGAGCGAGCCTGAACATGCTTATCAATGGATGGCGTGCCTGCAGCCTGCCCAATGGCGAGAGCTGGAAGCGGAATACGGTTCGGAGAAAATGGACCTCTATTTCGGCCGGGTGGATCGAAACTATCAAGCGGGGAAACAACCGGATCAAAAGACGAAGGAGGCGGCTTTAGAACTTTTCAAAATGGACATCAAATTTAGCGACTCGTCGAAATAGTGGTGCTATTTGTTGTCTGCAAAAATGACGTTGGCGTTATCAATGGTATGCACAAAACCGGTTATTTTTGAGCAGGTGATGATCCTAGAAACCCACATACCCAGCCCGGCGCTGCAACCGTATATCAAGGCGTTTCACGTCATTGAGAGCCAGGGCTTGCCGCTCGAAAACCGTGTGCTGCCGGGCACCGCTATTTCGCTGGCCTTTCGCTTTGGCGGGCAGGTGGCCGATGGGCATGGCCTGCAACACACCGTGATCCCCGAAGCATCGCTGGCCGGGCTGCGCCAATCGGCCCGCCTCATTACCTACCGGCCGCACTCGGGTACCATCGTGGCATTGCTGAGGGAAGGGATGGCCCCTGCGTTTCTCCGCGAGCCGCTCTACGAGATGAAGGGCCTTACACTGGGTTTGGACAGCTTCTTTGCGCACTCCGAAATAGCACGGGTGCAGGAGCAGCTCTTCGGAGCGTGCAATCACCGCGTGCGGCTGGCCATCCTGGAGCGTTTCCTGCTGACAAAGCTACGGCCGCACGAGCCAGACCCCACGGCCTTACATGCCGTAGCGGCGATCCGCCAAGCGAAAGGCTGGCTACCCATGGCCGAACTGGCCAGCGGCATGTGCCTGAGCCAGGATGCATTTGAAAAGCGATTCCGCCGCGCGGTAGGCCTTTCGCCTAAGCCGTTTGCAGATATCGTGCGCCTCAATGCGCTCATCGATGCGAACCGGCCCGGCCGGTCTATCCAGCGCCTGGCACTGGAAGGCGGCTACTTTGACCAAGCGCATTTCAACCGGGCCTTCAAACGGTTCACCGGGTTGCCCCCTCGCCAATTCTTCAGCCAGTCCCGCCTTTGGTAATCAATGATTTTTTATACTGGAACCAAAAATCACGCTTGTCTGCGATTGAATTTATAACCGCACCGACAAACAAGTAACTTGATAAATTTGTATATTTGTTTAAATTAATCGGAAAAATTTGCAAATAATATAAATAGCAAAAAGGTTAGCTTGAAAAATTTGTACCAACCCAACAGTTATGGACAAGAATACTCCGCTTCACTTGCAGGAAATCATTTTTTCATCAAGCGAGCCGCATATCAGCAGAAAAATAACCGCATTGGTAAAAGAGGGCAGGCTAAGAAAGCTCGCCCCTAAGGTCTATTCACCCAACCTCGAAGAAGATCCGGCCATACTGATCCAAAGGAACAGGTTCAAAATCATTGGGCGACTGTATCCTGGCATCTTGCTGAGCCATCGCTCTGCATTGGAGTTTAAGCCTACAACTGCTGACCATCTGTTTCTAACGTATACGTACGACCGCAAAGTAAAATTGCCGGGTTTGACACTGAATATCCTCAAGGGCTCCCGGCCAATACCAGGCGATTACCTCCTTACTGACGGGCTGTATGTTGCTGGACAGGAACGTGCTTTGTTAGAAAACCTGCAGGAATCCCGAAAGGTTGGTGGGGAATCTAAAACGCTGACCCTTCCCGAAATCGAGGAAAAATTGGATCAAATTGTAAGGGTAAAGGGTGAAGAAAGCCTGAATGAACTGCGTGACCGGGCTAAGGAAATCAGCGGCGCGCTCGGTATGGAAAAAGAATATGATAAGCTGAATAGGCTAATCGGCGCAATCTTATCCACCAAACCAGCTGATATACTTAAATCGCCGGTCACAATTGCGCGAGTATTCGGACATCCTTACGATCCGCAGCGGTTGGCTCTCTTCGAGAAACTATTCGTGGAATTGCAGCAGCGCGAATTTACAGAGATAAGCGATGCAAACAAAACGCCTAAAGCCTTCCGAAACTTTGCTTTTTTTGAGGCATATTTTTCCAATTTCATCGAGGGAACACGTTTTGACGTCCAAGAAGCCCTACAAATTCTTGAGACCGGACAGCCGCTTCCGGCAAGGGACGAGGATTCGCACGATGTGCTGGGTACCTATCAGATCGTTGGAAACCGCAAGGAGATGGGCGTAACGCCTGACAATGCGGCGCAACTCATACAGATTCTCTTGTACCGGCACCGGATTCTACTTGCAGCGCGGCCGTCTAAAAAACCAGGGGAGTTTAAAGACAAAAACAACCGTGCGGGTGACACCGAATTTGTTGATCATGCATTGGTGAGAGGAACTTTAATTCAGGGATTTGACTTTTACCATGCCCTTAGACACTCGTTTGCCAAAGCAGCCTACATGATGTTTTTGATCAGTGAGGTGCACCCATTTTTGGATGGCAATGGAAGACTGGCAAGGGTCATGATGAATGCTGAGCTCGTTAGCGCCGGACAGACGAAGATCATCATCCCCACAGTTTTCCGTGAGGACTATCTGGGCGCACTTCGACAACTGACCCGCAGGCAGGAGCCAGACACCTTTATCCGGATGCTACTGCGCGCACAGCAGTTTAGTGCAACGATTACAGGTGAAAGTATCGGTGTTATGCAACAGGTCCTCGAAGCAAGCAATGCATTCAGGGAAGGGGAGGAACACATACTGCGTATTGTCCCCTACCGTCAAAACCAGCACCAACCGCATTCTTCAGCTAATCCCGATTCTGGTAATCAATGATTTTTTACAAGAATTGTGATTGCACAGAAGTGCGTGAAGGGTCGCAGTAAGGGTTACTCAATTTGTGGTTTTCATTTACTATGATTAAGTTTGTGATATGACAATGGAAACTTTGGTCAGTTTAAATGAAAAAGGTAGTGGTGCCGTAAAACAGCTCCGCAAACAACGTTTGATTAGTGGCCTGCCTTTCATGATTAACGTGCGGGAATTGGCGGGGATAAAATGTTTTTTGGAATATCCCGATGGCAGTATTATTGAAGTTGAAAGATCGGCCTCCGGATCAGACTTCGAAACAATTCGTACGTTGACCCCCATTGAAGCCTCCGCACTGCGGGATCGCTATCAATTGCGTTAACCAGCTCTTGTTAAATGCCTAAACTTTTTATCCTTACCGGATCAAACGGTGCTGGAAAATCGACAGTCGGCCCCATTTATTTCCCTCAAGAAGCCGGAATGTTCTTTGATGGTGATAAACTATACCTTAAGAAGCGCTCAGCGCTTTGGAAAACAGGCCTCAGGGTGCAAAAAGAACTTGCAAAACAAGCTTCTGAGTTTGTCGAACAGACGTTTAATGACCTCGTGTCAAATGCTACCTCACAAGGTGACCATTTTGCTTATGAAGGGCATTTTTCGAATGACGAAAGTTGGGAAGTGCCTTTAAAATTTAAAACCCTTGGTTATGAGATTCACATGGTGTTTTTTGGTGTTGAAAGTCCCGAATTATCGGCAGACCGGGTTTTAATAAGAGCTAAAGAGGGAGGACATTTTGTGGATTCATTGACGCTACGAACAAATTATTACGGAAATTTACGTCAGCTAAACCGCCGTTTCAGTTGTTTGACTCACTGAGAATCATCGATACGTCTGAGGCAGAACACCTGGTACTTATAATAATGGAAAATGGGCTCATTAAGGAATTTTCGCCATTAACTGAAATGCCTTCCTGGATCGAAGAATATTTACCGGATATTTACTCCATGTGTGCATCGACGAAACGTGGTAATCAATGATTTTTTACAAGGATGGCAAGCTACTCCCGCCGACCTTTGTAGAAAAACAACGATAACATGATGACTGCAATTTTAATGGCGATCGCAGCCGTGGTGCCAAGCCAGGCAAAGGCAACAACCGATCTGAAAAAGTTTGTGGTGGTGGTACGTGTGCCGGAAACCTATGATACCGAACTGGCTAAAAAGGTTGGCCCAAAGTGGGACAAGACCATCGAATACTGGAAAGCCCAAGGGGTATATGTAGAGAGTTTTGCCTTCCCCCAACCGGGCTATATCATCTCCGGCAGGGATAAGCACGCGGAGCCGGGGATGATTACCTGGGGCGGGCAGAAGGTAGTGAGCATCGTGGTGCTGCAGGCAGAGAATATGACGGAAGCTACGGAATTGGCCAAACGGTGCCCCGTGCTGGATTACGGGGGTTCTGTAGAGGTGCGTGAGCGGCCGCAGTAGCAAGATCAATCAATAAAGAATAAATCCATGTTTACTTCGCTATCAATCAATTGTTGTCTATAGGGGTTGTCTACAACACCATATGTCGTAACAAGCGTGAGTTGCGTGTTTTTTCGGGTCTGAGTATATTGTTTGAATGCTAATATTTTCTGTTGCAATATAGCGGCATATGACTTAGTGATTGCGAAAGGTTGTTCGCTAAATTTCATTTCGCAGAGATTGATGGTCTGGTCTGCGCGGTCAATTAATAGGTCTATCTGCGCGCCGGCGTTAATGCTGCTGCCCGAAGTGTACCATGACGATTGAGTAGTAACGATACCGGATATACCGAGCGCCCGTTTTATTTGTTTGATGTGCCGGATACAGCAGTTTTCGAATGCATATCCGCACCAAGATCGATAGGCCGGTGTCTGGCTTCTCGCTATCCACTGTCCTTGCTCGGCAACGGTTTTATGTTCAATGAATCGGAGGTAGAAATAGGAATATTCATCAGCAAGCCGGAAAAGGGTGTCCTTTAGCTTTTTTCCAAATGGATGCAACCTGATGATGAATCCACTCTCTTCGAGTTCATCCAGTGCAGAAGTGACTCCGCCCCCGGTATCAAGGCCGGAGATTTCAAGAAGTTGCGCTCGGGTAAGCCCCATAGGCCGGCTGGCGAGCGCACGAATGAGGGCAATGTGTGTGGTGGCGTTGTTAAAAAGAGCTTGATAAAGGTTATTAAACTCGTGGTATAGTACCCCGTCTTTTTGAAAACAGTTCTGTTCGATGACCTGTTGTACACTCAAACCGCGTTGTACGGCATTGAGGTAGTGAGGGATGCCTCCAATGGTCATGTAAAGTTGTAATAACTGATATCGATTAAAATGGATATTTTTTGCCCTTAAATAGGCTTCGGTTTCATGCAACGAAAAAGGCATTAACCGTATACGCTGCGTGATGCGGTTGTGGAGTCCGCCTTTGTTATTAACCACTTTCCTGATCATCCATGATGCGGCAGAACCACAGATGACCACCAGTAGGTCTCTACGTTGAGATGCATATACATTCCAAAAATAGCCAAAAGCCGAGAGAAAACCTGATCGATGCGTATCTAACCAGGGGAGCTCGTCAAAGAACAGTACTTTTTTGTCGGGCCCCTGTAATCCATCGAGACATTTGCGGAGAAGTGAAAAGGCTTCTTGCCAATTTTTTGGCAAGTGAAGCGCTTCGTTGGGGAAGTGGGCTTCTAGTTGCTCTTTAAAATTGTAAAGTTGCACCTGCAAGTTGCCTTCTAATTGTCCGCTGCAATAAAACCTTAGATTTTGTGCATAGTAATGGGTAATCAAAAAGGTCTTTCCCACGCGGCGCCTGCCATATATCGCAAGTAGGTCTGCCCGATCGCTTTTCAATAAGCGTGTCAGTATTTCTTGTTCCTCAACCCTACCGATAATCATTTTTCTATCCATATCCGCTGGCTTATTACTTGCCAAATGTATGCTTTTCTTAGGACATTTGGCAAGCAATAACATTATATATTGCCAAATGTATGTTCTATGCGGTGGTTTTGGCGGCGGAATTTATGTATGCTGCCGATAGCCCCCCGGCGGCACCCCATACCGCGCCTTAAACGCCTTATTGAAATGCCCATACGTCCAGCACACATACCGCGCTACCTGCGCCGGGGTTTCGCCCGCTAGGAGCATACGGCGCGCTTGCTCCAACTTGCTGCAACGGATGTACCCGCCGATGGCCTGGCCTACGTGCGTACGGAAAATCACCTTGGCATAGGCGTAGGATACCCCAAACCGCCGCGCCACCTTGGCGGCATCGACATTGTCGCCATCGGCCACCTGATCATCAATATACGCACGCATACGCGTAGCTAGTACGAAGCCGACCCGCCCTGTGGCAGCCTGCACATGCAATTTCTCGCAGGCTGCTAACAACAGCGTGATCACGAGCGTCTGAATAGCAATGTAACGCCGCAGGTAGCTACTGCCAGGATGGTGCATAAATCGCCGGATGGCATCCGTTGCCGCGCCGGCCGTGGAAAGGCTGGCGCTCACCGCCGGTGTACCGAGCTTGGCCCGCAGGGCTTCCACGGGCGCAATGTTTTCCTCCAGCTCGTGGCTGGCCTCGCGGAATAGCACGCTATCCTTGGCTACGAAGTAAAAAATATGGTGCCTACCTGCCGCAAAGTGACAGCTGTAGGCGGCCGCGGGGAGGTAGCTGAGCCGGTAGTGCCCGGCATCGGTGCGCAGCACAGCGGTCTGCTCATCGGCACCGGTAATATGGAGGCTCCCCGCCAATACGTAAAATCCGTACAAATCGTGCCTGGGGCAATGGATAGGTATGGTGGCATCGCTGCTGGCCTCCACCTCGATGCTGCAAGCATATACGTCGGGCAGGTCGTACCCCTGCTCCAGCACGCTCCATCCGTGCGCTGCCCAATACCGCACCTCCGCACCCGGCAACGGGTAGGCGCTGCGCGCCACGGCCGCGCGTATGGCGGTTTCGTCGCGTACGCGGGCATCGGGCCTGGCGATGTGGATGGATAGCCGCATGCTTCGAAACTAGCCAACCGATCTCCGCATAGCAAAGACCTTGTGATGAACGGCATGTATTTGTGATAACCGGTAGCTGTTGCAGGTTATCACAAATTTGCGCCGTTCGTATACCGATATCCGGCTATGTATCCCTACCCTTTCCATATGTGTTTTCGGCTCCTTATCCTTGCATCGTGATCACACAAATACCCTGCGGCCGCAGGTACGGGGAAGGTGCCTGAAGCCCCGGTAAACACCAAAGCGGGTAATGGTTTAATAGTTGGATTATCACGAAATGAAAACGATGAATTTCGATAGCAAAGCCCAGTCTTGTGCAGGTACGATCATGGAAAACCCAATGCCTTTGCAGGCCCTGTTTGGTTTGCTGAGCGCTGACGAGGAAGATGAGCCTAAAGTGCCGAAGTGCGGGTTTACCCCGCTGTAATGCACGGAATGGTGATACGGGGGCGGCCGATGCTGCCCCCGTTTTTTTAACGCGACCACAACACAATGATAACACCATAAACCCGAAAAACCATGTTAAACATACTTACAGACCGGACAAAACGGATTGATGCCTACCTGCAACACGATCTGAAAAACACCAACCAACGCATGCAGCGGGAGTTTGCCTACTTTAGCGCAAACGTGTATAGCCTATTGCCGCATATACCCCAGCGTGATTACCTGAGTTTATTTAACCAATTGCAGGCCAACAGGATGCTGAGCGACCTGGACATTGAGCAGGCTTGCGCCATGCAGGTACACGGATGGGATGCTAGCTATGCCAGCGCCCTGCAGAAGCGCCCGGGCATTATCTGCACCTTCCATACGGGGTCATACCGTTTCCTGAACTTGCTGCTTGCCCATGCCGGCACACCCCTCAGCCTGGTCGTGGCCGGCGACGTGCTGAAGCAGGAAAAAGAGACCTTCGAAAACCGCTTTGAGCCTGCAGCGCAGCATATCGGCATCAAGCCCGACATCGATTTTATCAATGCCTCGCTTCCTAGCTCGCTGATAAGCATGGCGCGGGCCGCTAAACAGGGGCGCTGTTTGCTGGTGTACTTGGATGGCAACACGGGCTCGGGCGATGCGGAAAATACGGGTAATTTACTGACGCTGCCGTTTTGTGCCGGGCAACTGCGCGTACGGAAAGGCACAGCCGTATTGGCTTACCGGTTGGGATTGCCCTTGTATCCCATCATCTGCACACGCAAGGCCACAGGCATCACTGCCGGGCGCAGCAACCACCTGTTGTACAGGCAACTTGCTCCGCTACTACCATTGCAGGGAGAAGATGAAGCGGCGTATGCCGCACGTGCAACAGCAACGCTATACGCCATGCTGGCGGAAGTGGCAGGCCTCCGCCCATATGAATGGGAGGGATGGTTGAATGTGCATGCCAGCTAGGGTAATTGTGATATTTATTGTAATTTAAACGCTCATTTTTACCGATTCATAACAAACCATACCTAATGGAAAAGAAAAAAACACCTTTGCATTTGCCTGTTGGATTGCAGGTTGCCTTTGGCGCCTTGTTTATCGTGTTGACGTATATCGTTAATCGTTTCTTGCATGATAATACCGATTTCACACATTCACTGGCGGTGGGTGGATCCCAGATCGCGGCGTTTTATGGGTACTGTTACCTCATCCGGATTTCTTTTGACCGGGGCAGACGGCGGTATGCCGGCAAAATAGCATTGCTATTCTCCTTGGTGCTCCCCTTGGCGGCACCGGTGTTGGTGTATGTACTCTTTCCGCTACTGGGCATTGAACTCCAGTACGCCCACGCCGAATTTGACGTAAAAGAATTCTCGGCTAAGGTGCTTATAGGGCTAAAGACCGTATGGATTGGCGCGGGCTTATACTATGTATTTTATCGAAAAGAAATGATGGGCAAGCGGGTTATTGCATTGGAACACCAAACTGCCCTGCGCGAAAAGGAATTGGTTGAAACAAAGAATGATCAGCTGCTGAATGCAGGCCAGTCGCACTATGCCAAGCACGTGATGACCGATGTAGCTACCCGTGCCACACTGGCGGGCGATACGTACACGGCTGACCAGGTAACGCATATCGGCAAAACGTTTGACTATATAGCGGGTGTGGTGCAGCAGCGTGTACCATTGGTAGACATCCATAGGGCACTCGGCTATTTCGACCAGGTGGTTACCTCTATCCGACTGCGGAGGGGCAACGATGAGCGGATTATCCGCATAACAGCGGAGGGTGAGCCGACCATGCAGACCATCGGGCCATTGACACTCACTACGATCCTTGAAAACAGCGACACCCATGGATTGGTAGATCTAACGCATCCAATAAACGTAAGCTTTGTTTTCAACAGGGGAATGATGGCTTTTTCTTGCGCCAATGCCAAGCGCATAGGTGGCAAGAAGGTGGAAAGCACGGGCAAGGGCCTTGAGCTCGTGAAGCAAGAGCTTGCCTTGCTGGATAGGCATGATGTAAAGCTGGAAATCCGGGAAGAGGAGCACACATACACCGTCTATTTAACCATAATATATAATTAATGGAGCCAATCATCTACTACGTTATCATGGAAGACGACACCAAAATCCATGAACTGTTATTATTGTATTTCAAGGAATTGCCGAATTTTGAATGCAAAGGTTGTTTTACTTCCGCAACGGAAACCCGCGATTTCCTGCTTGAAAATCCGGTACACTTGCTAATCGCCGACATCCAACTGCCCGATATGAATGGGATGGAAATGATAGAATCCCTGCCAAAAAAACCGCTTGTTGTGTTTATGACGGGACACAATTCTAAAAAGACGGCAACAAAGAGTCATGAGTTTGATGCCATCCATTACCTGACCAAGCCGTTTTCGTTTGGCGATTTTAAAGAGGCGATGAAACGGACCGTAGACCGGATGAACGGCAAACCGAAAACGGATCATTCGCTTACCGAACACATCACGTTTGGAACAGGGGCTATAAAAGAGCGGGTATTGCCAATTGAGATCAGGTTTATAGAGGTACGTGGCAACGAAACAACGATTCATCTGGGAAATGACGACAAGGTCTCTTTCCGCCAAACGCTGAAAGAAGTTTCGGACATGCTTCCTAAAACCTACTTCCTGCAGGTGCATAAAAGTTATATCATTTCGTTATGGCAATTGCGCCGGCTTGGGCCGGACTTCGTGACGTTCTTTGGTACGGATGCGGTTGTACCGGTGAGCAGGGCCCATCGCGCCGAATTGCGTGCGCGCTTCCGGGATGACTCCCAGGGTACAGGCCAGTAAGCTAGTCGTGTAGGGCGCGCAGTATCCGGCGCTCCTGCAAGAAATCCACCAGCTTGCGGAAATGATCAGGCCCGAGGTACCGGTCTTTTGAAGCTTCATAAGCCCCTAGTTGGCAAACCTCCCGCAGGGTATGGAATCCGCATGCCTGGCAGCATGCTTGGAATTTTCTACCCAGCTCGGGGATATCAGCGATGGGAACCTTCAGGATGTCTGTGGGGAGTGGTACGATCATGGCTATGAAACAGCTGCGGGCAACCAAACTCCCGCAACCGAACCGCTGCTAAACGGTCTACGCAAAGAACCTGGCGCCCGCATGACCGGGCGTCCAGCAGATTCTTCTTCGCGTAGTTTAAAATTTAGCAGTATTTCGGTTACGAGAAAAATAGCTGTCGCTATTAGTGATATGTCTATTTAATCTTCTATCTAATCAACTATGTGTTTTTTAACGTAAATCAATTAAAACCTTAATTCGTCGCTAAGATACGAAATTATCCGCTTTAGGCTCCAATACCTACTTATGAAGAAAAAAAGACTCGTCATCCTGCCCCATGATGTGAGCATCATCACGGGCAAAAGCATCCGGCAGGCGCAGCGCCTGCTCAAAGACATCCATTTCGTGCTGGGCAAACTGCCGCACCAGCCGGTATCGATACCCGAATTTGCGGATTATATGGGATTGGAGGTGGAAGAGGTGGAGCGGGTGGTATACTAAAGTTATAATCATGATTATAACTTTAGCTAATATTCCCACAAACTATAATCATACTGGCTTTTCAAGGTTATATGACACGGAATTGCACTGCAACAAAAAACCGCCCCCGCAAATCGGGGGCGGTTGGATTACCGGCGGCGCGGCCTGCGCAACCGGTGGAGCACGAGGCTCACCACGAAACTGACCGTGGCACCCACGGCGGCAAGGATGGCCGTCTTCAGCAGTTCATTGGTGCCGATGTGGGGCAGGGCGCTCAGCAATGTACCGGCAGCCGTGCCCAGCCGGAGGTCATGGCGCATCAGCGGCCTCCGCACCGTCGCCTTGCGCAGCGGTTGCACCAAGCGGCTCGCCAGGCTGCGGCTCGAAGCTTTGCCAGATGCCCAAAGCCACGCTCAACACCTTGGCGGCGGTGACAACCTGCATCGGTAGCTTCACCGGCGAGGCCACGATCAGCTGGCTGGCCAGCTGCAGCCCCCGCCGCAGCGATACCCACCACGGTGTGGCGGGTGGCCCATTCAACGCCTGGGCGGGCGTGGCATCCGCCGCTCCCCGAGGGGCGGATGCCGGTTTGCTGTTTTCCATCGTTAATTGGAATCACGCCTCATTAACCACCGACGCCTCCACAATCACCAGCCACACGTCCTCCCCTGCTTCCAATACGGGATACACGAGATCTTTGAGCCGCTCCAACGCCACACGGCTGTAGCTTCCTACGCCCGGCGCGGTGCACGAGGTGACGGGCGCGATACATCCCTGCAATTGAGTAAGCGCATCGTTTGCCGGATGGATGAGGATACCCTCGCGCCCCGGCACATGGGCCACAGCCAACTGCTCACCCCAGCGGGGATGCCTGCGCTTCACTAAGCGGTAGCGCCCCTCCGGTATGCAGCTGATGAACCGGCGGTTATCCCGCCAGGGCAGCTCAATACATGCACATACCGCATGGTGCTGATGCGCGATCTCGCCATTGGTTCCGTCAGGGTGATACTGGCGCTTCAAATAGAGCTCCATCATGCCACATCAATCCGGAAGACATCGATGGGATTGTACGCCCCATTGTTGAGCGGATACGGCTTGCCGTTTACCTCCTGGTAAAAGGAAATGCCGAACAGCACGAACAGCGGGAGCGTGCTCGCCGGAGGGACCGCCGCCGTGAGACTGGTGCCCGCAAACGGCTCTGAATTCAGCACGCTGGTCTCGCTTTCAGCTAGGACAATGGCCGATCCATTGCCTTCCCCTTCGGTGTCGAAATCGATGACTGCCGCACCGAAATTAAATTGGAAGTGCGTGGCTCCCTGGGGTGCCGCGATGGTAAGCGCAGGTACCAGCGAGGGAATGTCCAGCGTCACGGTGCCCGCATCGCGGTCTACCGTGCATTGTGGCCTCACGAAGAGCGTGTTGGTCAGCGACGCCACCACGTTGAAACCGAACTGCCCGAGCAGCCCCAGGTTATCGGGCAATACACGACGCTCACCGCGGTCGCTCACCGCATCGGCCTTCACCACGCGCATCACCCGGCTGAAGAGCCGAGCGGGCATCTTGGGGTCATACGTGAGCAGGATCATCGGCCGCAAGGTGTCGCGCAGGCGCTTGGCTGCTGCAGCGCCCGTAGCGAATTCGGCATTGTTCTCCCGCGTGCGCTGGTAGTTGGGCTCCGTGGCGATGCGCCGGGGGTCTACCCCCTTGGCTTGCCGTGCCTGGTACCCGTCTTTGGTTTCGTAAAAGGTCAGATCCCCGATCTTTCCTTTTAATTTAATGATACTTTCCTGTTGTGCCATAAATGAGATCATTTAAACAACAGCACAAAGGTCGGCAGCTGTGCAGGGAGCTTTGTCGCGGATGTCGCGAAATGACGCAAATGTCGTTGGATGACGCTTTTGTCTCCCCATTGCCCGGCTATGCATGAGCCCACCTTCCCCTATCCCATATCCGTGCGTTATCCCTGCGATACCCCACCGTATCCCGGCAAAAAGGCCAAAAGACGGCACTTCAAGGGGAAACCATCGGGAAGGTATCGGTAAAGAAGGGGGAATGGGCCAACCATAGGTGATTGGCATTTTGCGGGAAGATGTATAAAGCGGATTAGGCAGGTTTTACTAAATCATATCGATGAAATCCGTTGGGGAAACCACCGGTAACGGTGGAAGTGCCGCTTTTTGGAAAGCTCGATCTTGACTGATGACATGCGTCATCCCATGATGTAACGCGGTGAAGTACAGTAAGGCATCTTCAATATCCTTCATCGACGAATGCAGTGCGGTGAGTACAACCTCATGCGGGGTATCAACTGTACGGACAAATGCCAGCAGTGTAGCCATAATCTCCTTTGCTTTTTCGGTCCCGTAAGCCTTTGCAATCCAGTAGGAACAGATCTGTACCACGGTGGGCGAAACGAAGCCCGCAACCTTGCCATCCTCTGCCCAAGAAACGATGGTTTTACCCTGCTCATACCCTTCCCGTTGCAGAATAAAATCGAGGATGATGTTGACATCCAAAAACACCTTAAAAGCCATACTTGTTGGCATTTTTCTCGAAGTATTGCTTTTCCAGATCGCCGTCAACACGCAAGTCGGGTTTAGGAAGCTCCTCCACGATGTCAGCGATACGTTTAGTTTTCGGCTGCTGAACAAAGCTCTTGAAGTAGCTTTCTACCAGTTCCGAAACACTGCTTTTCCTAGACGCTGCGTAGCTTTTTACTTTTTCTAATAGGCTTTCGTCTATCGTTAAATTTAATCTTGCCTTCATACGTCGCTTTGTTTGTATTACAAATATACGCATAAAAAATAAATATGCGCACGTCGCCCTGTTTTTTCTATAAAAAAACCGCACACCTGCCTATACGCCTTGGTATTCTTTCGGGGTCTTCCCATACTGCTTTACAAAACAACGCGTAAAATAAGATGGGCTGTTGAAACCAACCAAGTAACAGATTTCGTTGATACGGTACTCGCCCGTCTCGAGGTGTTCGGCAGCCTTGCGCAGACGCACAACCCGGATCAATTCGTTGGGAGGGGTCTCCGAAAGTGAGCTGAGCTTTGCGTATAGTCCAGACCGGCTTATTGCAAGTTGTTTAGCGATATGGTCTACAGAAAAATCCGGATCGGATAGGTTGTCTAGGATGATGGATTCGATCCGATCCAGGAATTCTCGATCACGATCGTGCGTAGCGATGCTGGAAAGCCGACCGGGATCGGGCTGTGAAAACATCTTGCGTAAGTAATCGCGCTTTCGGAGAATCGTGCCGATCTGTGCCGCAAGCAGACTAAGCGATATCGGTTTCTCCAAATAGGCATCAGCGCCGTTGCCAATCCCATCGATTTTTGACTGTACATTCGTATCGGCCGTTAACATGATGATAGGAAGGTGGCTGATACTGAAATCCCGCCGGATATATTCGCACAAGGTAATTCCATCCATCTCTGGCATGGCAATGTCCGTGATGATCAGGTCTACCGGTTGGGCGGCTAGGATACGTAACGCTTCAACGCCATTGCTGGCCAACAGCACGTTATAATCGGCCTGCACAAACTTGCCCAAGTAAGCTGATAGTTCAACATGGTCTTCAACCATCAATACGGTATGCCGATCGTCACGCGGAGCATCGGGCACGAAAGCTGGCGGCATAAGATGCCCCGATCGGTTATCATCGGCTCCGAAACGCGCTGCATCGCGTACAAATAACGCTGCCGCCGATTCATTGGGCTCGCCATAAGGGATTTCCAAACCAAACCGTGTGCCTCCCCCGTCCAGGTTCGTTACGCTAATTTTGGCATCAATGACGGCAACCAGTTTGGCTACCAACGAAAGACCGACGCCAAACCCCTTCAGGGAGTGGCTATCCGGAGCCGCCCTGGTAAAAAACGGCTCAAAAATGCGGGGGAGGTCTTCTTCGGCAATGCCGGGGCCGTTGTCTTCCACGAGCAAGGTAAAGCCGTTATCGGACGGTGATAGCCTCACCGTGATGAGATCTTTGGCAAATTTAATAGCGTTGGAAAGCAGGTTGGCAACAATCTTGTGCACGATGTCCCGGTCTATATAACCCAACAGGGCCTCGGGTTGATGCACCTCATAGCGGAGCGTAATGCCATTGCTGTGGCAAAAAGGCTTGAACTGCGACACACCATCCTCGATAAAACCACTGATAACGGTATGCTCACTATAGATACGCGTGTGCCCATGGTCAACGTTCCGCAGATCGAGTACCTGATTAATCAGACTGATAAGCCGATTGCTGTTCTTTCGAATGATATCCAAATCCGCTGCAAACCGTTGGGGCAGATCCCCGGACCGCAGGATGACCTCAATCGGCGCCGCAATCAGTGTAGCCGGGGTACGAATTTCGTGGGCGATATGCGTAAAGAAAGTCATTTTCGATTCGGCGATCTGCTGCTCGTTCTCCATTTTGAGTTTGTCTAATCGCGCACGTTGCTTTTTGCGCGATTGGCTGGCCGCGAAGTATACCGAAAATGCCACCGCTCCAATCAAACAGATTAAGTACAGGAAACGCATGGCTGGCGAAAGCCACCAACGGGGTAAGACAACGATAGCTATCGTCGTCGGGTCTTCGTGCCAAACCCCAAAACTGCTCATTGCAGCAACTTTAAACACATAGTTACCTGCGGGTACATTGGTATAGGTGACGTTGTTCTGCGCCGTTTCGATGAAATCCTCATCGAAACCTTCCAGTTTGTAACGAAAGCGCGATTTACCATGCGTCGCATAGTCCATAGACGAAAATGCAATATTAAAAACGGTTTCGGTGTGGTTTAACTGCATGGTTTCCAACAATGGCGGATGAACAACGCCCGCTTTTTTGCTATGTACGGTGAAATCCGTGATGCGTACCGTTGGAGTAGCCGATTGGGGCGGAATGTCTTTAGGTTCGAAAAAGTTGAACCCTTGATTTCCGCCAACGAAAATCGTTCCTGAGCGGCTATGCAATCCGGCGCCATGATTGAATTGGTCCGATAGCAGTCCGTCATCGCGATTAAAAAGCTGAAGGGTATGATCATTGGTTTGGTACCTGAATAACCCGATCCCCGTGGTGAGCCAAAGTTGCCGGCCTGGAGAAGACGTCATGTACTGAATGGTGGTGGTATGGAGAATGTCAGCATGCACGGGTGCTACCGTAATGGTATTCGAAGCGAGGTCGAGGTGGTAAAGCCCCCGTCTATTGGTACCGATCCAAAGATCATCTTGCTGCACATGGATCGTGCTGACCCTGCCCAGGATCCCAGTTCGTTGTAACAAGGTGTCGAAATTTACGAGTTGCCCCGAGCCGGGGTCCAGGCTAGACAACCCATGTGACTCAGATGTGAACCAGATATGGCCTTTGTCGTCTTCCATCAGTTTTTCGATGCCCCACACGCCGGATGCCTGCTCGTGCTTGACAAATCGATCCGACGGTTTGTCCAATCGGAACAGCCCATCGGGCGAGCCCGCCCAGACGTTGTGCTGGCGATCCAAAAAAATGGCGTAAACACTTTGGATCTCGGGGTAGTGATGTACCCGTCCCTGCCTGGTGTGATACCGGTAAACGCCACGCTGATACGTTCCTACCCATAGGGTATCGCCGCTTCCGCTGAGTGCATGCACATTGAGGGGCTCGTTGGCTCCGCCAATGGGTACGCGATGTAACAGCCGCGTTTGCCGGTCAAAACGCTGCAAGCCACCGTCATCGGTACCTATCCAGATGGTGCCCCGGTGGTCTTCATACAACCGGCTTACCACTTGGCCATAGTCGGTTGTATCCAACCGTGGGTGTTCACGCGTTTGGAAATAGCTTTTATTCGGGCTCAGGTAGTTCACACCGCCGAAGTACGTGCCAATCCAGATGCCATGATCGCGGTCTTTGAATAAGGGATACACAAACCGGTTGTTTAACGCACCCGTCTGGCCAGGCAGCTTATTGGACGTGATGGTGCGGCTGCTACCGCTCTTCTTATCCACAATGGTAAGTCCTTCATCAGAACCCACCATCAGCTGGTCATCCGTATACTCGATGATGGCGTGTATACGTTCAATCGGACGCCCTTCATGCGTAATCCGATACTGTTTTACCTGACCGGTTTCCCGGTTAAAGCAGAAAATGCCCTGCGACCAGTCTCCCATCCATAAATCGCCATCCTGCGCAAAAATACCACAGGCGATATTCATCTGATATGCCTTCGAGTCGTAGGCCGAAATACGTTGGAATAGGTCTTCGGCAGGCTCGTATTGAAAGAGATCTCCCTGAAAAGTCAGCGCGAGTACGGTCGCTTCGCCGGTGCGGAATAGCTTGCTGACATTTTCGGGCGAAGCATAGTGTTTTACTTCGCCAGAAAGGTGGTTGTAGCGGTATATACCCGCACTTGCCGACCCAATCCAAGCCTCATGATCACGACCTGCTATGCTGGTTATAACGCCTAAGGCCTCGTCGTTGAGCGCCGCTACGCCGGCAAAACGGGCCGATGAGTAATCATATACGTATACCCGGCCTGAGGAACCCACCCACAGGTAATCGGTGCCAAGAGCCGAAATAGCGGTGACTTGAGCGGTCGTACCTTCCTGTTCATCAAGCGAAAGGTAATTCTTGAAACTGTACGAATCGAACCGGCTCAGGCCTTCCGAACCGCCAAACCATAGGAACCCCCGATCGTCTTGTGCAATGTTGAAAACCGTATTCGTCACCAGCCCGTCTTCGGTGGTATAATACTTAAACTGGGGAAGATATAATGGTAGGGAACCGGTTTGTGTGCGCCCAACTACACCAAGGCAGATCAACACCAGTAACAGAATAGTCCTAATCATAAAAAGGTTACGCTTCCAAATGAGCTAGTCCACAAAAGTATTAATATTCGAAGACGTAACTGAAAAAAAACGCCTGAAGGCGCCCCATATTTAAGCACTGATATTCAGTCATTTGTAAAGAAGTGCTATTTAATTGGATGGTATTGATAGTACCCGCACGCAAAATCAATCACTTTTGGCGACTCAGAAATTATGATACCAACTAATGAACGGAAATGAAAAGAAAACTACTCGAATGTTTGGTGTGCCCCGGCCTTGGGGCGATGCTCCTCTTGGGCCCGCCGCTTACCGTAGCGGCATACGGTTCCGGAACGAACCACGTCCATGTGGCTCAGCAATCAATCCGGATTCAAGGTACGGTGACTGATGAGGCCGGCCTGCCGATTGCCGGTGCCACGGTAACGGTGATCGGCCAGTCTGGAGGGGTGCTCACCGATGAGGAAGGTAAATTTACGCTGGCCGACGTAGCCCCGGAAGCAAGCCTCCAGATTTCGTATATCGGAAAAGAAACCGTAACGATTGCGGTGGATGGCAAGTCCTCGCTAACGGTGATACTGCCCGAGAAAGCCGACATGCTGGAAGACGTCACCGTGGTGGCCTTTGCCAAACAGAAAAAAGAATCGGTCCTCTCGGCAATCACAACCGTGAAACCTTCGGAATTGCGGGTACCTGCCAGTAACCTTACCACTGCATTGGCGGGACGTGTGGCGGGAATGATCTCCTACCAACAAAGCGGAGAACCCGGGCAAGACAATGCCCGCTTCTTTATCCGGGGCATCACCTCGTTCGGAGCCGACGCCAAGAAAGACCCCTTGATCCTGATCGACAACGTAGAGCTTAGTACGGAAGACTTGGCCAGGCTCAATGTGGATGATATTGCCAGCTTTTCAATCATGAAAGATGCCGCGGCAACCTCGCTCTACGGCGCCCGCGGTGCAAACGGTGTGATCCTGGTGATGACAAAAGAGGGGCGCGAAGGCAAGGTGCAGGTAAACCTGCGTATGGAAAACTCGTTTTCGGCACCCACCGATCGGGTTGCATTGGCCGATCCGATTACCTACATGCGCCTGGGTAATGAAGCCGTGGCCACCCGCGATCCCTTGGCCGAAGAGCCTTACCGGCAAGAGAAGATTGCCATGACCGAGCGCGGGCTGTATCCTACGATGTACCCAGCAACGGATTGGTACAACGCCATGCTAAAGCCGTACACGTCTAACCAACGGGTGAATATGAGCCTGAGCGGCGGGGGTAAGGTGGCGCGGTACTACGTGGCTGGTTCATTGACCAAAGACAACGGAAACCTGCGCATGGATAAGCGGAATAACTTCAATTCCAACATAGACCTTCGTAAATACACCATTCGATCAAACGTTAATATCAACCTTACCAAAACGACGGAAGCAATCGTACGGATGAGTGGCTCGTTTGACGACTATACCGGACCGCTGAGCGGCGGTGCATCCGTGTATGAAAATGTGCTGCGCACCAATCCCGTTTTTTTCCTTCCGGCCTATGCGCCGGATGCGGAAAGCATGAATACCAACCACATCCTATTCGGAAATTACGGAACCGGGCAGCACATCAATCCGTATGCGGAGATGCTCAAGGGGTACAAGGATTACAACAAGAGCCTGATGCTGGTACAGCTCGAGCTGAAGCAAAACCTCAACGCAATCGCCCAAGGATTGTCTGCTCGCGTGCTGTTCAATACAAACCGGTATTCGGAATTTGACGTGCTCCGCCAGTACGCGCCATTTTATTACGCGATGAACCGGTTTGACCAACAGACCGGTAGCTACAACCTCCGCAGGCTCAACCCGGCCGAAGGAAGTGAGTGGATCGATTACCAGGAAGGCGCCAAGTATATCAATACGACCACCTACCTCGAGGCCGCTACAGACTACAATCGGCAGATTGGCGAGAAACACACCCTTACCGGTCTACTCGTATTTGTGATGAGGCAATATAAGACGGCCAATGGTAGCCGCCTCCAGCTCACGCTCCCCAGCCGCAACCTGGGGGTATCGGGTCGCCTTTCATACAACTACGATACGAAATACTTTGTTGAAACCAACTTCGGTTACAACGGGTCCGAACGCTTTTCAACAAAGGAGCGGTGGGGCTTTTTCCCGTCTGTCGGTGCCGCCTGGTTGATATCAAACGAACAGTTTTTTGAGCCCGTAAAAGACTATGTGTCGGTATTGAAGCTCCGCGGAACGTATGGGTTGGTCGGCAATGAGCAGATCGGCAGCGCGGACGACCGGTTCTACTACCTATCCCAGGTGGATATGAATACGGCAAACCGCCGGGTACTTTTCGGGAGGGATTTAAACCATTCATTTGATGGGGTGGAAATCACCCGGTATGCCAATGACAAAATCGGCTGGGAAGTGGCCTACAAGATGAACCTGGGCATGGAAGCCACCATAGGCCGCGATTTTACATTGATTGCCGATTACTTTACCGAGCGCCGCACCAACATCTTGATCGACCGCATCATCCCTTCGGCACTGGGACTCAACGCGGGCGTAAAGGCCAATCTGGGTGAAGCGCGGTCTAGGGGTGTGGATATGGAAATGAACTACCAGAAACACGTTAACAACAACCTGTGGCTAACCTTGCGCGGAACGTTTACCTATGCCCGGGGGCTGGTATCGATATGGGAAGAGCCAGACTATACCGGTACTCCATGGCTATCACGCGTAGACCGGCCCATCGGCCAGGTGTGGGGGTTAGTCGCCGAGCGATTGTTTGTAGACGACTACGAGGTAGACAATTCGCCCACGCAATTTGGCGAGTACATGGCGGGTGATATCAAATACCGCGACATCAACGGCGACGGCAAAATATCCGATCTGGATTTCGTGCCTATCGGGCACCCCGTCAGCCCAGAGATCAACTACGGGTTTGGTGCCTCTTTGGGCTACAAGAACTGGGACTTTTCATTCTTTTTCCAAGGGTCCGCAAGGCAGTCGTTCTGGATCGACCCGGTTCGTACCGCACCGTTTATCGATGCCATCGACGGAAGCACGGTGGGTAGCAATGCGTTGCTGAATGCATACGCAAACAGCTATTGGTCCGAATCAAACCGCGATGTGTACGCCCTATGGCCCCGCCTCTCCAACACGCTGGTGGGCAACAACACGCGTACCAATACCTGGTTTATGCAAGATGCGACATTCATTCGCCTGAAGTCTGCCGAATTTGGATATTCCCTGCCTGAGCCCCTAGCCAAAAGGTTGAAAATGACCAACCTGCGGATTTACGTGAGCGGACTGAACCTGCTGTCGTTCAGCGGCTTCAAGCTCTGGGATCCCGAAATGGCCGGCAATGGCCTTGGCTATCCGGTGCAGCGTGTGTTTAACCTTGGGTTGAACGTCGGGTTTTAACAAAAGAACGACCAAAAGAAGACAATCATGAAACGAGTAAAGAACTACCCCATATTAAGCACTTGGCTGGCGCTGCTATTATCGGCCAGCTCATGCAGCTACCTCGATGTCGTGCCGGATAACGTGGCGACAATCGATCACGCCTTTTCAGACCGGTACACTTCCGAACGGTTTCTGGCCTCCTGCTATTGGCATCTACCCCGCTCGGGCGATCCGAATACCAATCCGGCTTACATGGGTGCGGGCGAATTCATGCACAACCGCGAACGGATCACAACCAGCATGCAGATCGCACGCGGTGCCCAGTCGGCCGCAGACCAACTGATCAACATGTGGGGCGGCGGCAACGGCGGCAACAGCCTCTGGGCCGGCATACGCGACTGCAACATTTTCCTGGAGAATATCGATAAGGTAAATGACCTGACCCTAAACGAAAAAAACAGGTGGAAAGCAGAAATCAAGTTTCTGAAGGCATATTACCACTTTTACCTGCTGCGGTACTATGGGCCCATCCACATCATGGATACCAATACCGATGTGGCCTCGGCAACAGACAACATACGCATGGTACGCAAACCGGTCGACGAGTGTTTCGCATACGCCGTCGGATTGATGGACGAAGTGATCGATAGTGGGCACCTGCAATCCATCAGCGATAAGCCCAGGCAGGAGCTCGGCCGCATTACCGAGCCCGTGGCCAAAGCAATCCGCGCCCGGTTATTGGTAACCTGGGCAAGCCCACTCTTCAACGGCAACACGGAATATGCCCACTTCAAAGATGCTGAAGGCAATGTTTTTTTCAATCAAACCCCCGATCCGGAGCGGTGGATACGCGCTGCCGAGGCGTGTAAAGACGCCATTGATGCGTGCTTAGCGGCAGGTCATGCCCTATACAGCGTAAACGACCTGGTAACGGCTAATGAACTTTCTGACGATTCGAAAGTACAGCTGGCATTCCGCAGCGCACTTTCCCAGCGCTGGAACCCCGAAATCATCTGGGGTAACAGCTCAAGCACGGTCTCCGGAGGCAGCCAGGCCAACATGATTCCCCACCTGCAGCCCGCAACCCATTCGGTTACCGCAGCTTGGATTTCGCCAACGATGAATGTGGCTGAGCTGTTCTATACCGAAAACGGTGTGCCTACCGAGGAAGATCTGGCTTACGACTACGCCAACAGATACCTCACCCACATCAACTCACCTGCGGTGAAACCTTATAATGTCCGCGATGGGGGACTGACCGCCAATATGCACTACCAACGCGAAAACCGCTTTTATGCCTCCCTGGGCTTCGACCGCGGCAAATGGTACAACCTGGTGGGCGAACGGAGCTGGGTAGCCCGCGATGTGGATGCACCGGCCATCGCCGCGCGTTTCAACGAGTACTCCTCGGTATTCAACCCGTTTGACTACTCGGCCACCGGTTACTTCGCCAAGAAACTTGTTTCCGTCAATTCGGGTTTCGTTTCGCAGCACGATTTCAGTGGCGAAGCCTATCCTTATCCCGAAATGCGGATGGCAGACCTTTACCTCTTATACGCAGAGGCATTGAATGAAACCATGGCCACACCAAATGCCTCCGTATACCAGTGGGTCGATGCCGTTCGCGCGCGCGCAGGCTTAAAAGGGGTAGACGAAAGTTGGTCTACACACAGCAATAAACCGACGAAACACATGACCCAAAACGGGATGCGTGAAATCATCCAACGTGAACGCTGTATCGAATTGGCCATGGAAGGCGCTTACTATTGGGATAGCCGCCGATGGAAAACCGCTATCCGCGAACAGAACCGGCAGCTGCGGGGATGGAATGTGACGCGGCAGGATGCTGCTGAATATTACGAAGTGAAGATCCTCTTCAGCCAAAAGTTCTCGCATCGCGACTATTTCGCCCCGATCCCCGAGTATGAGATAATCCGCAACCCGGCGCTGATCCAGAATCCAGGATGGTAGCCGGATGGTGTTAACTGATTTTTGAAAAAACATGAAAACTATGCGCTTGTTAACAATCATGATAGTGGCCATTTTCCTGATGAGATGTTCGGAAAAAGAACTGGCCCCGATTTCCGGAAGCTTAGGAAAGCCCGGTGTTGTCACACAGGTACAGGTGGAGCCTAAAGCTGGGGGAGCGCTCGTGACCTTCCAGACGCCGGGCAATAAAGACATCCTTGGTGTTAAAGCACTTTACACCCTGTCTAACGGCAGGGAGGTGTCTACGCTGGCCTCCTTCTATGACAACAAACTCCTCATCGAGGGGTTTAATGATGAAAATGTACACGAAGCAAAACTCTACACCGTAAACCGCGCACAGGAGCTGTCAGATCCCGTGTCAATAACCTTTACCCCGCTTAAATCAGACGTTCGGCGTGTAAGCGAATCGATGATCATCGAACCCGATTTCGGCGGTCCCCGTTTCAGCTGGGACAATGAAAACAAGGCACCCGTTACCATCGAGCTGTACGTGCCGGATTCGACGGGCGTACTCGGGCTGTCCAAAGTCATCGCAACGTCTTCGTTGGCCATGTTCCATGTGGTCCGCGGTTACGATGCCAAGCCGATACCCGTGGCCGCATTGGTTAGGGATCGCTTCGGCAACGTCTCGGATACCATTTATCCCGGCAACAGGCTATTGACACCGCTATTTGAAACGAAAATCGCAAAGTCAACGATGAAGATGAACATGCTGATGTCGGGCGGCGACGTATCTTACAACTACTTTGACGGGGCCGATAGCTACCTCATCGATGACGATCTGGACAATTTTGGCCATTCCGTAAACGGGTCAATGCCCGGCCCGTTAACCATCGACCTTGGCCAGCTCGTTAAACTCAGCCGTTTCACGCTGCACAGCCGCGATGTATGGGGGCACGCCTTTTCATGGGGCAACGTCAAGGAGTTTGAAGTATACGGCAGGGCCGAAGCGCCATCGGCCGATGGCAATTGGGCCGAGTGGACGCAACTGCTCAAAAGTGAGGTCACTAAGCCATCGGGCTTGCCCGGTACGGACGTTACGCCCGAAGATATCGCACATGGGCTCGGGTTTGATTTCATTATTCCCATCGAGCATGAGCCTGTCCGTTATTTCCGTTTTAAAGTGTTAAGCACGTGGTCTGAAACGACGTTTGCACACATTGCTGAGTTTGACTTTTTTGGCCAGGTCATCAACGAATAAAAGACCAATTGAAACAGAGGATATGAAGAATTACCTAATTATTAGCCTTTTCGGGGCTGTGGCAGCAATGGCCTACGCCTGCGACAAATTTACAGACGTACACCAAGAGTTTATCGAAGGCGGCGAACTCGTCTATGCGCCCAAACTGGATTCGGTATCGGTGGTGGCAGGAGAAAATCGGGTTTCGCTGTCTATGTGGTATTACAATGGCCATAACCTGAAGGAAACCGTTGTCTACTGGAATAGCCAGCAGGACTCACTGGTCATTGATCTGATTCCGTTTTCAATCAAATCGGGGATGGATTCCATCGACGTGATCGTACCGGACTTGCCGGAAAACGCTTACTCGTTCTATCTCCAGAATATCGACGGGAACGGAAACCGGTCTGTGCTAGCCAGCGCGTTTGGCTCGGTATACGGCAGCGACTTCCAATCGCTGATCACCAATCGTCGGATCAGGGAGATCCACATGCAGGAGGGGGGATTCGAGGTATCATGGCTCGCGGCGGATGAAACGCTGATTTTTACCGAGCTGAGGTATGTGGATAGCACCACCGGACAGGAAAAGGTGGTGCGTAAGCCTGCGCAGTCGACCAGTACATACGCAATCCGTGTCAAAGAAAACCAGTTCAGCTACCGCAGCCTCTACATACCCGAGCCCCAGGCAATCGATACATTTTATACCGCATGGTCAGACCCGATAGCGCTGCCCGAATAACAAGAACCACTTAACAATGCAAAGCAATAGAAGAACATTCATTAAGGCGTTAGGCACTGCCGTAGCCGCATTTACGATCGTGCCGCGGCACGTACTTGGCCGGGGGTACATCGCACCGAGCGACCAGTTGACCAAGGGGATTATCGGTACGGGAACCATGGGTCGCGACCACCTCAACTACGGGGGCACCCGCTTGGTGGCCGTATGTGATGTAGACCGTAAACACCTTGAGGTCGGCAAGCGGCTTGTCAATGAACGCATAGCAGCCTATCACGATTTCAGGGAGCTTATCCAGGACGAAAACGTCGACATCGTGCACATCGCAACGCCACCGCACTGGCATGGTACTATGGCCGTTGAGGCCGCACGTGCGGGCAAAGACATCTGGTGCGAAAAGCCGATGACGCGCACCATCGGCGAAGGCAAACGGGTGAAAGAAGCAATAGCCCGCTACGGTAACACCTTCACGCTGAATACCTGGTTTCGGTATGACAGTGGCTTTTATGGCCTGGGCACCCCTGTAAAGCCACTGAAGAAACTGGTGCAGAGCGGCTTGCTGGGTTGGCCCCTCAAAGTAACGATCAGCGCCCATACCGGCTTTGATTGGAAATTCTATTGGGTGGGCAAGGAAGACCTGCAACCCGAACGGGTGCCGCAAGAGCTGGATTATGACAGCTGGCTGGGCCCGGCCCCGTACAAACCGTATCATCACCACCGCGTGCATAGTACCTTCAGGGGCTACTGGGATTATGATGGCGGCGGGCTGGGCGATATGGGCCAGCACTACATCGACCCGGTGCAGTACCTCTTGGATAAAGACGATACCAGCCCCATCAAAGTGGAGGTGGATGCACCGCAACAGCATCACGATGCCATCGGTACGTGGCGATCCATCACCTATACCTTTGCCGACGGCTGCCAGATCGTATTGCAGGGAGGAGATCATGGCGATCCGAATACGCCTTACATCGCAGGCCCGCACGGTAATGTATACCGCGATTTCGTTTGCGATATTCCAAACTGGAAACAGCGGCTCGCTGAATTCCCCGAGCCCGACGAGCAGGCATCCGATTTCATCCACTGCGTAAAAACAAGGGAAAAGCATGCGCTCAATGAACAAAATGGGTTCCGGTCGTGCACAATCGTTAACCTTGGGCTCGCGGCTTTGCGCCTGAACAGGACGCTGCACTTCGACCCCGTCGGCCTGCGGTTCATCAATGACGAGGCGGCAAACCGATTAATTGACCAACCCATGCGCACACCTTGGGGTATTTAACAACATATAGCAACAAGATAATGATGAAGAACTTTTGGATGCCGGTAATAGCCCTGGTAGTGGGACTAACGAGTCCGGTTAGCGGCCAGACACCACTACCTGCTGACGCCGTGGTGAACAACGTATTGGCGCTGTTGCCCGCCGAAGATGGCACGGCACAGCACCGCTTAATGGCCACACTTGCCGAAGGCGGCAGGCCTGCCGTCACGGCGCTGGCCATTTTATTAGCTGCACCGGATTCGGCCACGCGGGTACGGGCATCGTACGCGCTGTCGGGTTTGGCGGCTTACGCCACCACGCGAACGGAAGCCGATCGGGCGAAGATCGCTTCGGCGTATGCACACGTACTAACAGGTACAGACCAAGTCGCCGCAAAGCTGTTTATGATCCGGCAATTGCAGTGGATGGCTGGCGATGAAGCCACCGCAGCACTCGTGGCCTGCCTGAATGACCCAGCACTGGCGGGCCCGGCAGCTCACGCGCTCGCCAATATCGGCACGGCGGATGCGCTGCGGGCGCTAATGGCGGCCGTGCCGAATCAAAGCGATCCCGGCGCCAAGGAGCAGCTCATACTGGCCTTGGCACAAGCCAAAGCCAGTGATGCGGAGACCCTCATCCTCGGATTGGTGGGAACCGGGGAGGAAAACCAGCAACGTGCGGTATTTTATGCACTGGGCGAATTGGGAACCGCTGTATCCTTACCCGCATTGGCGGCAGCGGCGAAGGCCGCGGGTTATACTTATGACCGGCTAGGGGCAACCGCTGCTTACCTCACATTGATAAACCGCGTCGCTACCCTGGGCCATGTGGAACGTGCGGGCAAAGAAGCCCGTAAATTAATGAACCGCGCCCGCAAAAAACAAGCCCATCAGACCCGGATTGCCGCGTTGCAGCTCGTCATGGTCACCGATCCATCCCATGCGGCAGCCGTGGCTGCGAAAGCGCAGCAAGATGCGGACGCCCGCTTCCGGGCGGCTGCTTGGCGATTTGCCGAACAGTATGGCCATGGGGTAGAATTAGCCACACAATTGAATAAAACCCGTTAAACCGCACCTGATGTTTTGCAGATTAAAAACCGTTCTCCTTTTTCTTTTGTCTATTCCGGGTGCCTTCGCCCAACAGCGCTGGCAGCTTGGACCCGGGGTTGGCAATGGGATTGTGTGGCACGTCACGCATAACCAACCCCATTCCGACCACATCGAACTGAGCGGCGAACAGCTCGCTACGGTACTGCGCTACGGTGTACGCCAAGACGGCACCTTCGCGTTGGAACGATCGCTGGTTTGGCCCCTATTGCGCACCATCCCCAATGATACCCATGGCAGTTTTATGCAGCGCTCGGCGCTGGATTTGCCGGCGCTGATTACGGTAAATGGAACCCCCCTGAAACACGAACGGGTAGAGACCATAGCGATCAACGGTTTGTTAAACGTGGTTTCGCAATACCACGTACAGCATGCCTCGACGCCAACCGTGCAGGTTAGCCGAACGGTCTTTCCGTCGATGGTCCATCCCGTACTTTGCGAGGCTTACTCCTTAGTCAACTTTTCAGCGCACCCAATGGTTGTCAGCATCCCCGACTTGCGCATGGATAGCCACGCCCCGGCCGACCGGGGCGTGGATGGTACCTACGTCGTCGCTACGCGGACCGGCAATGCCGGTGTCTTTCGAGTCGCTCCGGGCGATTCACTGTCCTTTAGCTTAAGCATCCAGGCTCACCGCGCTACGGAACCGCCATTGGCCGTCGATGTGGGTGCCGAGTTGGCTGGTAGGGATCGCTTTCTACAGACCATCTCATCGGCACTCGTTTTGGAAACGCCCGACCCGCTGATCGATGAACTCTTCCGCTTTTCGAAAATCCGGGCATCCGAAAGTATATTCAAAACCAAGGGCGGCTATATGCACGGGCCGGGCGGCGAAGCCTATTACGCCGCCATCTGGGCAAACGACCAGGCCGAGTACGTCAATCCGATGTTCCCCTATATCGGCTATTCCATCGGCAACCAGTCGGCCATGAATTCGTTTGCACATTTTGGTCGGTTTATGAATCCGGAGTTTAAACCGATACCGAGCTCAATCATCGCCGAGGGCACGGATATCTGGAACGGTGCCGGCGATCGTGGCGATGCAGCTATGATTGGCTACGGCGCCGCACGATATGCGCTGGCCAACGGAAACTTGGAAGACGCGACCACCTTATGGCCACTGATCGAATGGTGCCTCGCCTATTGTAAACGGCAACTAAACGCACAAGGGGTGGTTGCCTCCGACTCGGATGAACTCGAGGGGCGCTTTCCTGCTGGCGACGCGAACCTGACAACGTCCTGCCTTTATTATGACGCGCTTTTATCGGCCTATTATCTAGGCGGTCATTTACAGATCCCAGCCCGGCAGCTGCGGCAATACAAACAGGAAGCAACCGCACTGCGGCGCGCTATCGAGCGCCACTTCGGTTCGAGCATGCATGGGTTCGAAACCTACCGCTACTATGCTGGCAATGACTTGCTGCGATCGTGGATCGCCATGCCGCTCACGGTTGGGATTTATGATCGGGTGGAAGGTACGGTCCAAGCTTTGTTTTCAGACCGGCTTTGGAGTGAAAATGGCCTATTGACTCAGGAAGGTAGCACCACCTATTGGGATCGCTCTACCCTCTATGCCCTGCGCGGGGCATTTGCCGGGGGAGCAACGGAAAAAGCCCTTCTTTACTTGCAGCACTATGCCAAAACCCGGCTCACCGGCCAGCATGTGCCCTACCCCATTGAGGCGTGGCCCGAAGGCAACCAGCGGCACCTATCGGCCGAAAGCGGACTTTACGTCCGGATCATCACGGAAGGGTTGTTTGGCATCCGCCCAACCGGCCTACGCTCGTTTGCGCTCTCGCCCCGTTTACCTGCAGATTGGCCAACGATGGAGCTTAGCGCGATAAAGGCATTTGGAGGCGAATTGGGTGTGAAGGTTGCCCGTGTGGCAGACAAACTCGAAGTAACGGTGTCAAACAAAGGCAAACTTATCCATACCTCGCAAATAAAACCGGGCGACACCATCAATGTATCGGTAGGCGAATAAAAGTAGAACTGGAAGGATACACCCGCGAAGAGCTTATCCACGGCATCACCTGGCGCGCTGTTTGCCAGGCAGGGCTTGCGCTCCATCCGCTTCGGTGTGATTTGGAAGTGCCTCACGCCTTACTGCCACTGCATATTATGTAATTTCATTAGTATGAATTATGTAATCCTATAAGTATAGTCTATGTAATTTTGAAAAAATAGCTATGCAATTTTGAAAATTATAAATACTTTCGTTGAATGAAATCATTTATAAGCAGACGGATAGCAGAACACATCGAGGCACAGCGCAACAAATTCCCGGTACTCGCAGTGACTGGGCCAAGGCAGTCCGGAAAAACAACCTTACTGAAATCATTATTTCCTGATTATAGATATGTCTCACTGGAAAATCCGGATATCAGAGCGTTCGCTAAGGATGATCCGGTAGCTTTTATGGCCGAATATGAAGCCAATGTTATACTGGACGAAGTGCAGCGTGCACCCCTATTATTTTCTTATATACAAACGGCTGTAGACGAAAGTGGGCAGATGGGCCAATTCATCCTCTCGGGTTCGCAGAATTTCCACCTCCTGAAAAACATCACGCAGACGCTTGCCGGCCGAGTGGCACTATTCAAACTGCTGCCATTGGATCTACAAGAATTAAACGACTCGGGGATGCTGCCACAGGAATATACCGATGCGGCAGTACGGGGCTTTTACCCAGCCCTCTTTCATCGGGGGATTGATTCTACGGTCTTCTACGCCAACTACGTACAAACTTATATCGAAAAGGACGTGACCGAATTGATCAATATCAAAGATGTACAAGGATTCCGGACGTTTCTGGGCTTATGTGCCAGCCGGGCCGGACAGCTACTCAACGTGAATGCATTGGCTAACGAATGTGACATTGCATATGCTACGGCAAAAGCCTGGATGGCTATACTGGAGAGCAGTTACATCACATTTCTGCTATATCCTTATCACGAAAATTTTGGAAAAAGACTGGTAAAAACACCGAAACTCTATTTTTATGACACAGGACTGCTTTGCCACCTGTTGGGAATTTCCAACGGTAGCCAGCTAAAAGTGAACAGGCTAAAGGGCAATGTATTCGAAAATATGGTGTTGGCTGAGTTTAACAAGGCAAACCAACACCTATACTTGCATCAGCAATACTACTTCTGGCAAGATAGCAACGCCAACGAAATCGATATATTGCAGAAAACGGCCGATAGCTTCCGTGCATATGAAGTTAAAGCCACCCAAACCATCAGTCGCGACCTTTTCAAAGGGCTAGACAAGTTTGCCGATGCAGCTGCTCCGATCAACGTTATTAAGACCTTGATATATGGGGGCAACGAAGATCAGCAACGCACCAATTACAGGGTGCAAAGTTGGAAAAGTATTTATAGCACACCTTAGGCACACGATTGGTCAAATGACGGGTAAATGGCGGGCGCAAATTGCACACTCCTATTCCGTAAACCTGTAATATTGCACCATCAAAGCGAATTTGCCATGCAACAACCAACATTAGGAAAAAGACTCACCGCCCTGCGCAAAGCGAAAAACCTCACGCAGGAAGAACTGGTAGAAAAAAGCCGCGTGAGCGTGCGCACCATACAGCGCATCGAGGCGGGCGAAGTGCTGCCGCGGGTATATACTGTAAAAATCCTGCTGGCAGCACTGGGAGAAACTTTCGAATCATTTACAAACCAAATACCACAACAGATGGAAACCCACCAAAACAACGCGCCCCACGTAAACCGATACACCGTGCTCATAGCCGCATTGGCCGGGGCGGTATTCCTCGTATCCGAAACCATCCTCGGGGCGATGGACATCGCTTGGTTTACCGAGGGCCGGAACTGGGGGTTTAATGAAAATACGTTCTACATCGCGCTTACAGTTTTAATGATCGGCTCGTACACGCTATTTGCGCGGGGATTCATCGCCCTGGGTAATCTGTTTGAAAACAAGCTGCTGAAAACCGTGGCCTACATGCTTGTCGTAGCCACGGCCGCCGTGGGTGTTTTGGATGTGGTGTCGTTATCTGCCGCGGATGCAGACCGCTTTTTGCTCCCTTATGCCGTAGCCTCGGTACTCTTTGGCGCGCTGAGCATTGTTTTCGGGATATCGCTTATCCGCCTGCAGGATGGCATGGGCGAACTCTCCCGCGTGGCGGGTATACTGGAAATCATCGTGGGCTGCCTGCTGGTTACCGTGGTGCTCTTCTTTGTGAGCTATGTGATCATGATCCCTGCGGTAGTGATCGAAATATTGATCCTTTACCGGGGGTACGAATACCTATCCAAGGCGGAGGAAGTGCAGGTGGCTGGGGAGGGGTAGTTATGCAACATTCAAACTTAACCCTGGCGCAGGCCATCCGCGAGGCCAACTTATTTGAAAGGACCATCACGCTGCCGCGCAATGCCTACCTCAAAGAGGCAGGGAGCATCGATACCAACCTTTACCTGGTGGAAGCGGGTAGCCTCCGCGTGTTTATTTTGGACGGGCAGGAGCAGCGCATCGTGCGGTTTGGCTATGAAAATGACCTCATTGTGGCACTGGATTGCTTGCTCACCGGTGCGGCTTCCGACTTTGCAATACAGGCCATCAAAAAGACCACGCTTCAGGTACTGCCCAAGCACGTACTGATGCAGTTTGTGCAGGCAGACCTGAGCCACCTGCTGCTCTGGAGCTCCGCACTCGAAGCATTGGTGGTGCAGCAGCTGGAACGTGAAAAAGACCTCCTCATCAGCTCGCCCAGCCTGCGGTACCAGCGGGTATTGAAAAGAAGCCCCCAGCTATTCCAGCAGATACCCCATAAGTATATCGCCAACTACCTGCGCATGACGCCGGAGACACTCTCGCGATTGAAAAAATCTTGATTTGGATCAATGGCTGGATGACGGAAAATGCGGTTCTTTGGCGGTGACAAAAAATTAGGAACGATGAAACTGCGCGCTGAAGCTTTGCTGACCGAACTGGAAGAATTGACGCGGAAACACCTGCATGAAGCCGAGCGGCTGGCGGGCCTGCCCGAAGCCACGCTGAATGCCAAACCCGATGCCGGCGGATGGAGCGCTCTGGAATGCCTGGAGCACCTCAACCGTTATGGCAATTTTTACCTGCCCGAAATCGCCAAGCGCCTGGATACCGCCAAGGCTGCACCCGATAGCGTGTATCGCAGTGGCTGGCTAGGGCATTATTTTGCGGAAAGCATGAAGCCCAAACCCAAACTGAACCGGATGAAAACGTTCAAAAGCATGGACCCGGCAAACAGCACGCTCGATGGGAGCGTCATCTCGCGGTTCATCCGGCAGCAGCAGCAGCTGTTGGTGCTGCTGGATCGTGCAAGGCGGGTGCACCTGGGTAAGGTTAAGACCGCCATCAGCATCACCCCGCTCATCAAACTCCGCCTGGGGGATACGCTACGGGTGGTCATCTACCACAATGAGCGCCACATCCAACAGGCACAGCGAGCGGTGGAGCGGGTGGTTAATTAAGGCTTTGCAAATACGCCTCAACCGTGAGTATTTTTGTTTGTCTATATCTATCCAAGACTAACAGATCATTGTCTCCGGTTATCAAGTGGGTTGCACGGCCATCTCCTGCCAATGCTAGCAAAAAATTATCTTTATCATCTCTGCAATCAGTCGCATCACTAACAACGGTTATCAATTCCGCCCGCAAACTTAATTGGTACAGCAGTGATGATACGTCTTCCGAATGAAAATACTTCTTAAACTTTGGACGCTGAGTTACTTCAACAAGTTCATCTAATAATTCTTGGGAAAACAACAGGACAATCTCCCTCTTTACAAGGATCGTATCCAGCTTTCTCAATCCGCTAGAAAGGAGATAACTTATCCAAAGATTAGTGTCAATGATTATCCGATGCCTTCTTTTTGGCATAACGTTGAGATCTTACCGATTCCACCTCTTCTGTTATCTCCGCTAAGCTAGGCACGTCATCGGCAGCGGCTGATCGAAATTTATCCACTACCTTTTGGAAACCATCGTTGCTAATAGGCTTAATTGCTATTAAACCGAGTGACGCCAAATCTTTTAGCAGCTTACTTGCTTTGGGATTCAAAATATCTACTTGCAGCGTATCCATAATGTCAAAGATAGTGTTTTTCTCATAAAAATTGCCGGTATGGTGCAATTAACTCGAAAACCAAACTCCTTGTTTTCGGGTATTGTCAACCTACAGCAAATCCATTAACTTTGCCGGAAATAACTCGTCTAAGACATGATGACTTCTACCCTTTCGAGCCTTTCAAAACTTGCTGTCCTTGCCCTGCTCCTGTTTACCTCTTGCGCCAAAAATGATCCGGTAGGCCCGGATGATCAACCCGGCGACAATACCCCGTTTACGGAAGGGACGATCGAAATGGGCATGTACAGCCATGGCATAGACTTGGGTTATTTCATCAGGGAAATCGACTTCTCCCGGGATGATGTTTCCGAACAGTTTTTGGAATTGGCCGAAAACAACGGAGAAGCGCAGGAATTCCTGGCGCTCCTGCAGGAATATTCAGCGTCCAATCCGTTTGCCGCATTGGGGTTGATGATGAATGGCGTCATCTGTACCTATTACGTTAAAGACGATGTGGTGTTGGGCAAAGCGCGCGGGTTTGGTTACGACTTTGACAATTACCACGATGTAAAAAACGACGAAGGTAAGCTTTTCCTCCGCACGTTGTCACAAACGGATGAAATCCCTGCGGAAGACCGCGAACTGTCGGTCAATTACGTCCCGTCCGTCGATCTTGGCGTAGGTAGCGGTGGTGCCATAGACGCATCGTTGTACGACCGCGAGGTATCATCGGAAAAAGCAGTGGTGGCCGGCTATTCATGCCAGGTGTCTACCTATACCATCAAATCGCAATATATTCCGGAGCCCGACCCTGAGAATCCGCTCCCGCCTACACCGATCTGCTACAAACTGGCGGTGTATACATCAGACGCATTCAATAAAACCATCAATTTTACCCACCCGTTTTACCTGCCGGAGGATGCCGGCATCCTGAAGCTCGAGATCTTTTACGACAACGGCGAGGAGCCCACCTTGGTGATGCAGCCGGACGACATCACGCCCCGCACGCTCACCGATGCTGAGCTGCAAATCCAGGTAAAAGACCCGGTTTACGACTATAACGATACGGCTGTGGCTTGGAAGATGCTGGCCATCCTGTTTAGTGGCTGGGGCGCGCTGGAGTAATCCGGATAGCATGGCAGAATTTCTCCTTCAATATAAAAGCCCGAAAAGCCAAAGGGGGATTTTCCGAGATGTACCGTATTCGATACCATCTGCGGCAACGTATCCTTCGGCAACGCCCTTGAGCCGGCTTGCGGCTTTATCCTTTCCGCCTACCTCAAATACATACTGGCTATCAATCAAAAAGTCGCCCTTCTCCGGAAATTCCAATTGATGACGATAGGAGAGCTGGTTGGCAAAAAAAGTTTCCCTGACATTGCCAATGTCGGCATTGCCAATGATATAAGCTAGATTGGTGTTTTCCAGAAAGATTTTATCCGGCTTCTGCAATCGACTGATACCTTTGGCAGACCGGAATAGGTTGTGAGTAAGTCCGCTCTCTTGTAGATAATGCAGGTAGGAAAGTAAAGTGGTCCGGTTGATGCCTATTTTTTCACTGATTTTGCTAACATTGGGAATAAACGGAGCGGACTCCGCAATAACCAGCAGCAACTGTTTGACTTTTGATACGTAGGCGATGTCGACCGCGCGAAGCATGGGCAGTTCGATTTCCAGAATCATGTTGATGGTCTCTTCTACACGTTGGGCATACAAATCAGCCTCTTCCCGGTAATAGGGATAGTAGCCATGCTTTAGGTAATCGGAAAAGTATTGCAGGGGTTTGAAATCTGACACGATATCCCCTGATATATCCAGATGGTGTTCCAGAATATCTGATAAATGGAGTGCCGACAGGGAGTGTCCGTACTCAAGTGACACATATTCGCGGAAAGAAAGCCCTTGCATCAGATAAATACCTGCCCGGCGGCTTAAATCGGCACGTGCGTTGAGGATTTCCAGCAGTGACGACCCCGTAAATACGATTTGCAATCCGGTATGGTCGTCATAAATATTCTTCAGCTCCTGCGACCAGTTCGGGTATTTATGTACTTCATCCAGAAAAAGGTGTGTGCCTCCTTGTTTGACAAAATCGTCCGCCAAGTCTACCAACCGGTTATTACTGAACCAAATGTCATCTAAACTCACATACAGAACCTGCGCAAGTCGGTCGCTAAGATGTGTTTTGATGTATTGAAGCATCAAGGTAGTCTTTCCTACACCTCTCGGGCCTTTAATACCAATCAGCCGGGCTTTCCAATTAATGGATTCCACCGTGCTTCGCATAAAATCCAACGATGTACGACCGATTTTCTGCCGATATTTTTCAATTAGCCTATCCATTTTGTTTATTGCGATACACAAATATATGCATATTTTGTTTATCGCAATAAACAAAATGGCTTATTTCGCTAATAGATAAACGGTATCAACATCTTGGTTTTGCTTGCGTAGCGGTCATAATCACTTCCGTATTTAGCTTTGAGGTACTTATCGAGTTTCGGCGCATTGTAAAACGCAAAGAAACAGAAAAGAAATACGGGAACAAGTGCCGCATAGGCGTTCCGCGTCGCGACGGCGTAGGCTATTACCCAAAGGATATCGCCGAAATAATTGATGTGCCTAGAATATTTAAAAAAGCCTCCGGTATAGATCTTTCCTTTATTTTCAGGATTCTTTTTCCATCTATCCCGCAAAATCTCTCCCCCGCTGTTCAATACCGACCCCACAATAAACAAGGCAATCGCAAAGAAATCGAGCGTATCCAAGGGCTTGGCGGTAGGCAGGACAAGGAGCGAGAATCCGATATAATACAAGGCAAATGCAAAGGGCACGCTGACGCTTTCTTCCCAAGGGATTCTCCGTTTTAACAGTACAATCATCATGTAGCCGAGCCTGGCGAACGTGACGATGTTGAACGTAAAAATCAGTATTCTCCGGTCGACCTGCTCTTCCGCATTGGGGGTCGCTAATTTACCCGCAATCCAGGCGCCTCCCTCTTGAAAGAGAATCCAAAACGACAGCCACAATAGCAAAGCCTCAATGAGGTGAATAACGACTTTCTGTGGCACACTGCTGCTTTGTTGTCCGTATAGTTCCATGTCAATTTCCGTTATAGCTGATGGGGCAATGCCTCCTTGTTGTATCGATTGCGGTATGCCAATGGCGACATGCCGGTTACCTTCCGGAATACCTCGCGGAATGCTTTGACATCCGAATAGCCTACCTCGTACATCACCTCATTGACCGTCTTTCGCGTGGTCTCAAACGCCTTTTTCGCCGATTCGACTTTGATTCGTTGCAGGTATTCAAGCGGGGTATTGCCGGTGGCTTTGATAAACCGCCTGTCGAAATTCCGCCGCCCTACGGCAAATCGCTTGGAAAGGTCTTCTACCGATATCTTTTCATGAAAATGATCTTCAAGATATTGCTGGGCGTCTTTTACCACGTCGTCGCTGTGCGATTTTTGCCCGGTGAATATGGCAAACGTGGATTGCGTTTGCCGATCGAGCTCGATCTGAAAGATCTTTGAACAATAAATCGCCGTCTCCCGATCGTAGTATTTTTCAACCAGGTATAACAATAAATTCAAAAACGAATAGCCCCCGCCGTTGGTATAGATACCCCGTTCGTCCGTGATTAATTTTTCTGTTTTCAGCTGGATATCCGGAAACAATGCCCGGAAGTGGTTTGCCGAATTCCAGTGGATGGAGCAACTCCGCTTTTCAAGCAGCCCGGATGATGCCAATATGAAGGCTCCTGTACACATGCTGGCCACCTCGGCGCCGTTTTTATATTGCTGCCGCAGCCAATCGATCAACAACACATTGCCCTGCACGGCTTGCTCAAACGCGGGTGTGATGGATGGGATAAGGATCAGATCTGTGCGCTGCAGGGAGGCGATGTTGACCTGGGGCTTGAACGTCAGTAACCCGTTGATGAATGTCGATTCTTCGGCTACGCCGGCCGTTTCGATCGTAAACAACGGTGCTTTTCCCTGCTCTTGCCAATACGCATTGGCACCGGTGAATACCTGGTAAGCCCCAACGATACATGCGATCGTGCTGTTGGCCGTTTGCACATCGGGCACTAAAATGGTTACGTGTTTCATGGGGTCATCGTTGTTTGTCGTTATGCAAACCTACGTAATTCCAATGTCCAAATCAACCCGTCATAATGTCCATTTCACACCTACCTGCGGGGCAATAGTTGTCAATACCTTTGTTAAAACGATTCATTCATAAAAAATTCAACGTCATGGACAATCAAGATTTTAAAACAACTTTTGCAGTTACGGCAACCCCACAGGAAGTATTCGCTGCCGTAAATAATGTGCGCGAATGGTGGTCTGAAAATATCGAGGGCGATACCGATAAACTGGGCAGTGAATTTGTATACCATTACCAGGATGTGCACCGATCCCGCATGCGGATCGTTAAATGGATTCCCAATAAAACGGTTGAATGGCAGGTACTTGACAATTATTTTAAGTTCACAAAAGATTCCCGTGAATGGACGGGTACCCACATCCGTTTTGAAATTTCCGAACGAGATGGAAAAACGCTGCTGGAATTTACGCATCAAGGGTTGGTACCCACGTATGAATGCTTTCAGATTTGCCACGATGCATGGACGCATTATATACAGGAAAGCTTAAAAGAACTGATCTTAACAGGCAAGGGTAGCCCTACGCCAAAAGAGACCGAAGGGGAGCGTTTGGAACAACCTGTACCCGAAGAAACATCTTTGAAAAGCATCTGCCACCGGCTGCTTATCGAAGCGCCGGTGGAAAAAGTCTATGCCGCCCTCACCACGCAGGAAGGCCTGGCGGGCTGGTGGACGCCGGATACCCTAGCCAAACCGGAGGTAGGCAGCATATTGCGCTTCGGCTTTGAGCCCGACTACTTCAAGGAAATGCAGGTGGTAGCGCTGGAGCCTTACAGCAAGGTGGCATGGCGCTGCCTGAAGGCTTTTGAAGAATGGATAGGCACTACGCTGACCTTTGAGCTGGAGCCGCACGCCAAAGGGGCGGTGCTATACTTCCGCCACGAGGGATGGGCAGCACATACCAAGGAATTTGCTTCGTGCTCGTATGACTGGGCACTCTTTTTCAGAAGCCTGAAATTCTGGTGTGAAACCGGAAAGGGGTTTCCGTATCCTGAGTTTAACAAATAGCCGCATTGCCGGGGCGCTAAAGCTAGATGAATGGAACGATGGATGAATACTGCGGGGCCCAGCCGAGCTCCCTGCGGGCCTTATCGGCGCTGCAGAAACTATTGGAGCCAAAGCCGAAATAGCCACCGGCTGGGCCAAACCGATCCACGGCTTCCTGGATGCTGACCGAACGTGCCGGCTGGAGGCCAAGGCGAGCGCTGATATTTTCGGCCAGATTTTTTAGGGTAGACCACCCGTTTTCGGCATAATAAATCGATCCGGCTTTTGCGCGCTGCAGGGCCAGGATATATAGGTCGGCAAGGTCTTCGATGTGCAGGTTTGACCAGATGTTAGCCCCCGTGCCAAAATAAACCCCGTGCCCTTTTTCTTTGGAATAAGCCACCAGCGCCGGCAATTGAATGCTTTCTTTTTTGCGGCCGAGGCCTTCGCCGTAAACCATGGTGGGCACCATCACGATGCTTCGCACACCACGTTGGGCCGAACGGAGGATGGCGCTGTTGATCAGTACCCGGGAGGCCATCTCCAGACGGGGCTCCAGCGGAAAATCTTCGGTGTACGCAAATGGATTGGCTTCGCCGTTTTCCTTTCCGCCCAATATCGCTGAACCGGAGGTAAACAGGAACGTCTTGCCCGTGCCTTCCAGGAGACGCAGGAACGTATCCACTGCATAGGGGTCGTCCGCCGAATCCGCAGTGTGAATGATGATGTTAGCCCGCGACACAGCGGCTGCTACGATATCGGTTTGATGGATGGTACCGACTAGGCCGTCCATGCCCTGGGAGCGGAGCCATTGCAGGTCGCTCTCCCTGCGCACAAGGCCCCTGACCTGATAGCCCATGGCCTGCAATTTCGTGGCCACCGAGCCGCCGATGTATCCGGTAATGCCGGTGATGAATACTTGAGAGGTGTGATCAGCCATGGAAATACGTGTTGATGTGGTGTATGTATTGTTCTCTATAGTTTTCGATGCGTTCCGGTGTAACGTTCTTTTCCAAATCGTGGAAGTGGAACCCGGGGATACGCGCCATGCCCGTAAATTGGTTCATTTTGTGAAAGCCCAATAGCACGCCCTCATCCACCGGAGTCTGGTCGAAGAATTCACCCGGCAGTGTGAAGGCCGTATCCGGGGCGTTCCAACTGGAGGTAACCATGTATGTCTTCCCATGCATCAACCCCCCGGTACCGTAGTTGATCGCGGGGTTTCGGCGCGAACGCCCATCGCTGGCGTAAATGCCGTTGTTGTGGCCAGCGGTAAAGACTTCGTCGATGTACCGTTTCAGCCTGTTGGGTACCTGAAACCACCAGATTGGGAAATGGTAAATGATGGTATCTGCCCACTTGAAATGTTCGGCTTCGGCAATCGCGTCAAAATCGTCATTGATGTCGGTGATGCGGATGCTATAGCCTTTTTCCGTAAGTAAATCTGCCGTCCACCGGGTGAGCGTCGCATTGAACGCTCCGCTGGAGTGGGCGAAATGCTGCCCGCCGTTGATGATAAATATATGCTTCATTGTTGATTCTTTAGTTAAACCGATGCAAAGGTGGTGAAGTAAAAATTATTATTAAAATAACTTAAGTTGTATATTTGTATCATAATACTGATAGATATGCAATTGAATCTGGAATGGTTCCGTACCTTTAGGGCAATTTACGAAACGGGCACGCTTTCTGCCGCCGCGCAGGAACTGTACATCTCACAGCCGGGGGTGAGCCTGCACCTGAACTCGCTGGAAACCTACACGGGCAGTAAACTATTTGACCGCTCTGCCCGCCGCATGGTACCCACGGAGAAGGGAAAAATGCTTTATAATTTTGTGGTGGAGCCGCTGCGGAAGCTGGAAATCGCCGAGCAGCATTTCCACAAGCGCTCGCAGTCCGAGCGACCGACGATCAGCGTGGGCATGTGTTTTGAGACATTCCAGTACACGCTGGAAGAACACATTGCCAGCTTGCCGTTTAACCTGATCATTAAGTTTGGGGAATATCCGCAAATGCAGCACGACCTGGATACCGGCCTGCTGGACTTGATCATCACCCCGCAGAAGGGGAACCAGAAAAACCTGCAGTACGTGCCGTTTTCTAAGGAACGCATCATTCTGGTGGCCGGCAATCATACGGATACCGCAGCGGTGAAAACACTGCTGGAGGATGGCCGCTTGGCTGAGGTTGCCGAATTCCTGAGGCATCAGCTATGGTACAGCACCGCTGCGGATATGGAGTACCTGAAAAATTTCTGGTTGAAGAATTTCGGCGAACATCCGGATTTCCGCCCGAACTATATCGTGCCCAACATCTGCTCGATCATCCGGTGCCTGAGTGGTGGCACGGGCTTTTCCATCATCCCGGAGTTTCTGTGCCGGGAAGAAATGGAGGCCGGGCATATGAAGTGGATATGGTCTGGAGCAGTGCCCGTGGAAAATACATTGTATTTCGGCACCCGAAAGAAAACCATATATGGGCAGGAGATCGGCACACTGCAGGAACTTTTCCGTGAAAAATGGGAGAAGACCTAGCTGCGCGCTGCCTACTTGACTTGAACAGCATGATGCAACTGGTTATAGCCGGTAGCTTCTTCCCACACACCATCATTGGCCAGCCGGATGCTATACTCGGGCCGCCCTGCCAGGCGCTCGTACGCATCGGGCAGGTGCAACAACAATTCGTACGTGCCGGCCGGGAGCTCCTGCGGGATCAAAACCGCTGCGGTAAATTGCACGGCTCCGGTATGCCACGTCCGCACATCCTGCGGAACGGGAATCGAAACGATGGCCCCATCAGCCTGATTGCGCAGTACCAAGAGCAGCGGCCGGGCATTGAACGGGGCTGCATAGCCGTTGTTCTCAAGCCGTAGGGTGATCCGGCTTTCTGCACCACGGAAAATCTGGTCGGGCAGCGTGGCGTCTTTTAACACCAACCGGTAACCGAGGTTGCGTTTGATGGCGTCCATACAGCCTCCATCCTGCCAGTCGTTGTTGACCGCGTTGTTGTAATGGGCATTGAGGTAACTGTAATGCATGTCTGCAAATTCCTGCTGGGCCATACCTGCCGATTCGCAATCGTTCTGCGGACTGTAGTCGTCGCTGCAGGTTTCGCCGCCAACGACGACATATCGCCCCTCTTCCTTCATGTAGTTGCGTAACGTGGTCACCACCGCCGCATCCGAACTGCGCGGGCGGCTGCTGTTGCCATAGTCTTCATACGTGCCGATATCATTCGGCCCGGAGAGAAAGCAATCGTTGTGCAAGCCGATGCGCGCCTTATCGGTAGCGGTAAAGGCTTCGGCGGCAGCCAACGGCTCCGACCCTATCGGCGCATCGATGCCATACACGTAGCGCTGCTTGATCTGCGGATAGCGCACCTGCACCATGCGGTCTTCGGGAACTGCCTCCAAAAGCGCACGCAGTACATCCAAACGGTCTTGCCAATTGGCATCCGTAAGCCGGTAGTCCTGCCCACCGTTGCCCGAAGGATCGCCGAAATAGTCGGAATAGTATTGCTCACCCCATGTACCGATAAAACCCATTTGTACGCTGGCGATTACGTCGGCATGCTGCTCGAAAAAGGGTTTGAGTTGCTGGATGTGATTCAGCACGACCGCCTTGGGCGCATCGCCATAGGGCGGACAGATGAATCCCTCGGGGCAGTTGCCGGCCGCAGCGGTGACAGTATATACAAACCGCGGGATGATCTTGACGCCCGCGCTCCGCACCGCATCCATATCGGCATCCAGTGCCGTGAGGATGGCATCCGAAATGGGGCCATCCCTGAAATTATCCAGGATGTAGTACCGGAATACCAGCGTACTGACCACCTCATAGTTGGCCGACGATGTTTGCTGCGGGCTACGGTATCCCTGCAGCTCGGTAGCATCCAACCCTGTGAACTGGCTGGTACGGGTTTCGGAATACCGGTAAAATCCGCGCTCGGGATTGGGGAAATCGGCATCGCTTGCCGTGTAAGTAATGTGGACCCCGCTCACCAACGGCAAATCTTTGGTGGCCGGCCTGCAGGTGTATACCAGCAGCGCAGCGAACAGCGTGACGCTGGCTGTGCTGGTTATTGTGAATAGTCTGTGCATCGCATTAAAGTTTAAAAAAGATCCGTCGCTGATACAGCCAATAGCAAAGCAGCCACTCCAAAAACAGGGAGACCAAGGCCACGGCGACCAAAACAAGCCCGGAGGGCGCGGCAAGCAGCTCCAGCCCACCGCCCACGAAGATGCCGACGATGCCGTTGAACCATTGCTTGCCCACCGTTTCGAAAAACAGGTAAATAAAAATCGGATTCATGCCGATAACCACAAATACCCAAGCGTACCGGTTGTACCCGCGTACATCTACCAACCACCGGAAGAAAGCCATAAGCAGCAGGATGTAGCCGCCGGAAACCAGCACAAACGATGAGGTGCTGATGCGCTTGATGATCGGCGTAGCAGCGGTCCAGTCTAGGAGGTAGCCGGCCAGCAGCCCTGCCAAACCGGCCCAGATTAGCTTCCGGATCTGGGCAGCCACAGGTTGGCTGCTGATCAATAGCTTGCCGGCCAGTACGCCCCAGATGGTATGGGCGGCCGTCGGAATGAAATTGATGGCCGCCCACCCACCGCCATTGTGCTTGCCCATGATGAGGTAATCGAAATACGCGCCGAAATTCTCGCCTTTGACGAAGGGCTGCTCGAAACCGGGCACTAGGATGAAGCGGTACAGGCATTCGGTCAGCACCAGCAGCACCAAGCTAAATAGGAGTTGCCAGATGGTGGGCCACCGGATTATCAGGTAGGCAATCAGCGTGGTGGCCGCTAGCTGGGTCAGTACGTTCCACAGCTCCCAAACCAGCTGGCCGGAATACACGCAGTGGAGCGCCACGCCGCAGGCAAACAGCTTGAGCGAGCGCCAGGCAACACTCCGGAAATGGGTAGACCAACGGATGCCCTGCTGGGATCTGCGGCTCCACGATAAGTACAGCGACGTGCCCGCAATCAGCATGAAACCGGGCTGGACCAGGTCCCACGCACGGAGCCCGTGCCATTCGTGGTGGAAGAATTGCTCGACCAGTACATGGCCCGGCCCAGCGGGAAACACGTGGGCAAATGCTTCATACACGCCACAGGCCTCGGCAGCAAGCAGTAGCATAATCAATCCGCGCATCACATCCAGTGACAAAACGCGCACGGTTGGTGGTTTTCCGGTAATTGGCTCCATCGATTTATCGATTAGTTGTCGTTCTTATTCGTCCATGAGCAGCTCATACGCTGATTGCCCCGCACCCGGCGCACGCCCCAGCTCTGCCGACCAGTCGCTCTTCGTAACGGCGATACCGAGCCGCAGCCCCCCGCCGGTAAGGAATTTGAGCTTGCCCCGCTCGATGCGCATTTCGAACCGGGTAGTATTGCCCGTCGTCTCTACGGTACCTAATGTGTAGTAATCTGCGATAGACTGCTGGGCGAAACTAAAGGCCGACTGCTCCCCTACGTGGTAAAACACATCCAAGCCCCCTGCCAATAATGGCCCTTCCAACAGCACGTCGTAGCCCCCTTCGGAAAAGGAACCTGTGAGCAAACCGGTACCGGCACTATTGTCGGTATCGAGGTAAAAATCAAAGATGTCTCCTGCCGCGGGCCGAGTATCGAGATCGATATACAGGTATACGTAATTGCCGTCGTAGTCTAATTTGACTTCGTTGACAATGCCCCCTGTTGCACCCGGATCAATGACATGCTGGCTGACGGCCGCCCAATCGGAAAGTGTATTGTCACCGATCCGGACCGGGGAGGTTTTGGCGATGTTGATCACCGTAGAGCCTTCGAAGGTTTTTCCGCCGGCAACGGTAACATATAGCGTGGCCACGTATTTACCTTTGCCGGGGTACTGGTGTGTAGGGTGCTCATCCGTCGATTCATTCCCGTCTCCGAATTCCCAGCGATAGCTTTCGCCGCCTTCGGTTTTGTTGGCGAAGGATACTTCATTCCCGTCTACCGCCAGTTCGAATAAAATATCGACCTCCGGAACCGGGATGGCCTGAAACTTGGTGCAGCTGCCCGCCGCCAGTCCGACTGCGAGCACTGTGATGATATAACTGAATTTTTTCATGAGCTTACGATTAGGGATTTTGGGTAGCTGAGGAGTTGCTCAATATTTCGTCAATGGGAATGTGATAAATGCTGCGGGGATGTTGCCAGTCCAGCCGGATGTTAGCAAAGCCGGTCGGCTTCCGCGACAGATCGATATCGGACTCGCGCAGCCCTACGAGGTGGTACCCCCAGTAATCGCGCACCAGGTCCTGCTTGTTGCGATAAATGTCAAACATGCGGTGCCCCTCGAAGGCCAGCTCGATGCGCCGTTCGTTCCATACCGCCTCCAGCGCCGTAAGACCGGCCGGGGCCTGCCCTTGGTACAGGTGGCCTAAGAGCCCCCGGTTGGTACGGATGATGTCCAGGTCGTCCAGCGCTTCGCCCGCCCGGTTGCTCTTGGCCTTGGCTTCCGCGCGGTTGAGGTAAAGCTCGGCGAGCCGGAACATAATGGGTGAACTCAGGTTGGGATTACCATCCTGGTAAGAGAACTTGCGGATGTAGTGGATGGGAATGCCATTCAGCCGCCTCACGGCTCCGGATTCGTCGGTCGACGATTCGATATAAGACCAGCGTACGTCTTCGGGCGTATCTTCCATGAGTGCACGGAGGGACGCCGAGGCAAACTCCTCGCCCCAACCCGAATTACCATCTGAATACACCATGGAAGCAATGGAGCCCCGCCCGTAGTCATCCACGCTGGTGAATGCCACGCAGAAGATGGTTTCACTGCCCGATACCGCATTGGGAAACAGCGAGGGGTACGTATCGGCCGTTGTTAACGTAAACCGGCCCGAATTGATCACCTGATCGGCATACTGGATGGTTTGCTCGTGGTTTTCCATATACAGGTATATGCGCGATAACAAGGCCCATGCGGCTTCTTTGGATGCATACTGGGTGCCACGCGCATTATTCATCAGCGAAGCACCACGCTCGGCATCGGCAATGACGGCTTGGTACACCTCGCTCACCGTGGCCCGCTCCTTGGCGGCGGCTTCATCAAGCGAAAGCCGCAGGATGATGCCCAGCGCATTAGGATCGTGGGTATAGGGTTTGGCAAACAGGCGCACCAGATTGAAATGGGCAAAGGCCCGCAGAAAGTAGCACTCACCCAGCAATTGCTCGGTTTCGGCATTGATTTCGCCCTGCTGCTCAACAGCCTCGATGACGGTATTGACCGTATTGATGATCTTATAGGAAATATACCAGAAGAAACGGGTATTGGCCTGAGTGGGCGTATGATCCTGAGTGAAGCTGTACCACAAGGGGTCGGTGGTTACCTGGCCACACACGATGTCGTCGCTGGCAAAGTCCGAAAGCTGGAAGTACTGCCGCAGGTACATGTTATTGGCGCTGACCACCCCGTTGAATTCAACGTGATCTTTGAAGAGAGAATATGCCCCGTTCAGGGCATTCCGGAGTCCATCGCTGGTGGTAACCAACGTACCGGTGGTGAGGGAGTCTGAAGGCTCGACCACGAGGTCGCAGCTGCTGCACAGCAGGCCGCAGAATAAGCCGAGAAAATATAGATGGATTTTCATGTTCGTTATCATTAAAACCTACAATTGATGTTGATCAGAAACTGCCGGTTGTTGGGGTACTTGAAGTCGGCAACCCCGGGCATGGTCCAGCTTTCGGAGACAATGGAGGTCTGGGGATCCTGCCCCAGGAAGTTGGTAAATGTATACACATTGTCTGCGGTAAGGGAGACGGTCAACCCGGCCAGCCCGAGTTTTTCGACGGTGGCGCCGGGCAGGTTGTACGAAAGTGCGATGTTGCGGATACGGAAGTAACTCGCATCCATCAGGAACCGCGATGAGGGCTCAGCCGAATTGGCTGCATTCTGCGGACTGGGCTCGGTTGCGATGTCGCCGGGTTTTGACCAGATGACCGTGCCCTCGGGCCGCCTCACCTGGTTGTAATAGGGCTCGTGCCCATCGTTGAAGACGTACCGCAGGTCGTTGCTGAACACCTTGTTGCCGTAACTGAACGCCGTATTGACCTGCAGGGCGAAATTGCGGTAACGCAGGGCATTGTTGAAACCGCCCTGATAGCGGGGCAATGCCGACCCGACCTCCTGGTGGGTGGCCTCGGCATAATTGGAAGTGAGCTCGCGGCCCACAGCCGCACCGTCGGTATCGTACACCAGTTTTTCCCAAAGCGGTGCGCCGGTTTGCGGATCGACACCGGCCCACTTGGGCATGTAAAATTCGTACAGCTGCCCGTCGTTGCGGTAAATCTGGGAAACGCTGCGTGAGGTGGTGCGGATGATCTCGCTGGGCAATCCCGACAGCGTGTTGTCGTTGAAACTGACAACCACCCCCGTATTCCAGTCCCAGTTGGTGGACTGAACCGGATTGGCATCAATACCGATTTCCAAGCCTTTATTGACCACATTGCCGGCATTCTCCCAGCGGACTTCAAAGCCGATAGACGGCGGTTGGGATACCTGCAAAAGCAGGTCTTTGGTTACATTCCGGTAGGCATCCACCGTGAGGTTGACACGCTTGAACAGCGACAGGTCTAACCCGACATTGTACTGATGCTTGCCTTCCCACGTAAGGCCGGGGTTGGCCAGCTGGTATGGAATGGCAGCCACCGCCGAATTGTATTGACTGGAAAGGGCAAACAGCCCCAGAAACCGCGAACTGCCGATATCCTGCGTGCCGGTAACCCCGTAGCTGGCACGCAGCTTCAGCGAGCTGACCACCGGATGGTTTTCCAGAAACGGTTCGTTGCTCACAAACCATGCACCGGAGACGGCCGGGAAACCGGCGTACTGGTTGCCTTCGGGAAAGGCCGATGAGCCGTCTATGCGGTAGGAAGCCGTAAGGAAGTACCGGCTGTCGTAGTTGTAGTTGACCTGTGAAATGAGCGACTGGAGGGCCGAGCGGTCAAAATAACCGCTCACCACCTGGCTGTTGGAGACCACGTTGAGCACGCGGAGACCCTCGGGAAGACCCCGGCCGGAACCGCCGGAATATTCACTGCGACCGCCTTCTAGCGCAACGCCCGCTAAACCATTGAGGGAATGACGGCCAAAATCGGTATCGAAGCGTAGCAGGTTGTTGGTAATGCCCCCGTAAAATAACGAGTTGGTTTCATCCAGGAAGCCGGTGCCATGGTACTGCCCGGCAACAACCGGTGAAAAATAGTTGGTACCCTTGTTGTATCCGGCCGATAAACGACTGGATGACGAGAACGTGAGCCACGGCATGATCTGATACTCGAGCACAAAATCGTAATTGGCATCAAACCCTTTATACGGGTGATCGGAGTTTTCGATGGTATGCACGGGGTTGACCTTATCGCGCGACCACCACCGGAAGGGCACATTGCCATCGACGTAGCGTGCTGCGCCGGCTTCGTCATAAGGATTGTCCCAAGGCAGATTGAGGAACGTATAGTACATATCCATGTAATCGTAACTCTTACCCATGCTGGCGCTCAGGTTGAGGTTGTTGCGCACTTTGAGCCGCTCCGAAAAGCGGTATTCGGTATTTGCACGCAGGTTGAGCCGCTGGTAATCCGTATTGAGGAAGCTGCCGGTTTCGTTGTAATAGGAAGCTGCCGCATAATAGCTGTTTTTCTCGGTCTTGCCACGTAGCGACACGTAGGCGGTGGTTGTCGGCGCCGGGCGGAACGATTCTTTCGTCCAGTTGAAATTCTGGTCGCGGAGCGTCAGCGGGCGCTCATTGTAAAATTTAAGCAGGTCGATCTTATACGAATTGGCCGTACCGCCCACGATGTAATCGCGGTAGAGCTGCTTTTGATGTTCGTAAAGTTCGGCACCATTCATCAGTTGCATCGTACCGAAATCGGCAGTCTTGATGCCGGTGGTTAAACGGGCTTCGAACGTATTCCGGTCTTGCGTGGCGGTTTTGGTGGTAACAATCAATACGCCGGCGTTGGCTTGCGAACCGTACATGGCTGTGGCACCGGCATCTTTCAATACGGTAATGCTCTCCACATCGTTCGGATCGTAATTGCCGCCGATGATGCCATCTACCACCACCAGGGGTTGCTGTGAGGCATTGATGGAGGACACGCCCCGTAGCCGTATCTCGGGAGCTGCCCCGGGCTGGCCCGAACTGTTGATGATCTGCAGACCGGGAATTTTCCCCTGAAGCATCGTGCCGACGTTGTTGGCGGTCACATCCAGCAGTTTGTCGGCCTTCACGACGCTCACCGCGCTCGTTAGCTCCTCGGGTTTGACCTGGCTGTACCCCACGCTGACCACCACTTCTTCCAACAGGGCCTCTTCGCTTTGCAGCATGATGCGCAGCGGGGATTCGTCTGCGGCAACTTCGCGGGTACCGTAGCCGATGGATTGGATAACCAGCGTGGCGCCCTGCCCACGCAGCGTGAGGGTAAATTCGCCACGGGCATTGGTAGACGTTCCGTTGGTGGTGCCTTTCTCCAGCACGCTCGCCCCATCGATCGGTTCGCCCCGCTCATCCAGCACGGTACCGCTAACGGTGACCTGGGCCGGAGCCGTCCGTGTACCGTCCTGCGGGATAATGATGATCGTTTTCTCCCGGACCACATAGCGGAATGGCTGGCCTGAAAAGACGGCTTTCAGCGCTTCATCTACGGGTGTTTCCCGAAGGTTGAGCGTAATGGGCGCTGCCTCGCGCAGGTACTGCGCGTCGTAGATGAACGTAAATCCGGTTTTGCTCCGGATTTCACGCAGGACTTCTTCCAGCGAAGCATTTTTTACCCGCAGGCTCACTTCCTGCGATAAGGCTTCGGCTGATGCATACAGACTGAACCAAAGCACAAAGAAAAGGGTTAATTTCATGGCAAGGAAAATGCTACATGCATGTTTGCTAAATTTCATACATTTGTGAATTAGGTGGTTAAATTGTTAATGATCGCTATTCAGTTGACAAGGATTGCCTAACGCTTACCGGGGGTGTTGACGCACTTCCGGTTTTTGGCTTCCTGCCGATCGTGTATTATCACTCCAAAGACACCCTCCTTTCTGTTAACTCAAACTTGACGCCGCTGGTCAACCCGATCATTTCGAGCAGTGTGGCCAGCGAAACATCGCGGGGAAGTACCGCGTACAGGCGTTTGTCTGGCAGCGAATCGGCATCGATGGTCACGTCGTACCACCGGGCGACATCCTGCATCACGGTAGCCAACGGCGTGTTGCGGAATGTGAAGTATCCGTCTTTCCAAGCGGCGTATTCGGAGGCTGTCACCGCTTCGACACGGGCTGTTTGGGCCTGTCGGTCTACCACGGACCGCTGATCGGGCTGAAGGACGTAGCTGGCCTGGCCATTTTCCAGATCGACCCGTACACTCCCCCGCAACAACGTGGTCTGGACCGTAGGTTCCTCCGGATGTGCCCTCACATTGAATTCGGTGCCCAATACCGCGATCTGCTGACCCTCGGTATGAACGATAAACGGTTGGTTGCTGTGTGCTACGGCAAAAAAACCTTCGCCCACCAGGAACACCTCGCGGTTGCCAGCGGCAAAAACCGGCGGGAAACGGAGCCGGGAGTCTGCATTGAGCCATACCCGGCTGCCATCCGGCAGCACAACCTGATATTGGCCACCCCGGGGGGTACTGATTTCATGCAATGCCGGCGCAATCCCCTGGTCCGTGCCGGCAGACACAGACGGCGCCACCTGGTAAACCAACTGCCCATCTTCGGTTTTGGCTATGCGCACCCCTCCTTCTTGTACCACTGCACCGATCGCTGCATCATCCAACGCGATGCGCGAACCATCCGGCAGGGTCAGCGTAGCGTGGCTACCGCCTGCGGGCACGTCATTTGAAGTAGATGAATAGGACGATTCTGTAGACGGTGTAGCTGAACGATCCATCAGCAGATAGGCTACACCGAGTCCGATCAAGAGCATCGCGGCAGCGGCGATGTAATACGGTCGCCTGTGGCGGACGTGCTGCTCCTTCCCTCCGATATCGCCCAGATCGATGCCCATTTCATCCATGAGGGGGGCACTAAGCGTTCCTTCGCGAATCAGCTGGAAAAATACCTCGATTTCTTCATCCGTGGCGGTTTTGTCTTTATACCGCTGGATGAGCAACTTATAGAATTCAGTTTTGTCCATCTTGGGGTGTCGCATTCCTTCCTTTTGATAGAAGGACACCTCAAGCGGAATTTAGGGTAGCAAAAATTTCATTATTCCGATCATCAACCCGATGGTTACCCCCAATTGCTTCTCCGCAAAGGATCGCAATACCTTGAGTGTGCTCACCATGTGGTTTTTGATGGCATTGCGGGAGATGCCGAGGGCGCTGGCTGCCTCATCGTAGCTCTTGCCCTGTTCGCGGCATAGGGCAAAGATCTCGCGCGACCGGCGGGGCAGGCGGGCGAGCGCCTGATTGAGCAGCATCCGGTATTCGCGGTCGATCACCGTTTGCTCCGTGGCTTCCTGCTGTACGGGATAATGCCGAAGCAGTTCGCCCATGGCACGCTGCGAGACGGCAATGCGCTTGAGGGAGTTGAGGGCGAGGTTGCGGGCAATGACGTACAGGTAGGGGCGGAATGCTCGTATTCCGGCAAGCTGCCGCCGGTTATCCCAGAGCTTGATAAACAGCTCCTGGCAGAGGTCGTCTGCCAGCGTATCGGCATGTACATATCGCCGGAAAAAGTCGCGCAGCCCAGGCTGGTATACCCGATAGAGTTCGCTGAACGCGTACTCATCGTTCTGACTGATCCGGTGCAGCAAATCCGTTTGATCCATGCGCTTCACTTTTATAATCGCTCCAGCCCTCAGCGCCGACGCGGATATAGCCGCTGCCAAGCACTAACACACAACCTCAATCTTGATTTCGTTTTTACAATTGGCGTATTTAACGTAATGCAACGTTAAGAAAAGAAATTCAATCTGCCAAGGGCAACGCGCACGCAACCGGTTGCCTAACTTTCAAAAATCATCCTTTTCCAGAAAGCCGTTGGCTTGATGGTTACCGTTCATTATTTAACATATGATAAATTTGTTTCGAGCTATTCATTATAATTTTGTGCTGTTTTTTAACATGTGCAAATTATGTCAACACGCATCCGTCTTTTACTCGTATGGTTGATCGTTGGGCTCTTCATGGTATTCGGTCATTCCATCATGGGGGAGTCCATGTCATCCACGCGAGCCATTGTCGTCTTTCTGGTCCTCTTGTTTACCATCATCGGGGCGGCTTTCGGCGTGGTAAAGGAAGCGGACGAACTTGCGCACAGATTGGGGGAGCCTTATGGCACGCTCATTCTCACCTTGTCTATCGTGTCTATCGAAGTCATCCTGATCTCAGCGGTGATGCTGGGGCCGGGAGAAAACCCAACCATCGGTAAAGATTCCATTTTTTCGGTGATGATGATCATCATGAACCTGGTCATCGGCCTGTGCATCCTATTTGGCGGATTGAAATATGGGGAACAGGAATACAATGCACAGGGCACCACGTCTTACCTGGCGATGATCATTATGCTGGGCGGCCTGGGCATGATGCTCCCCAATTACATCGAAGGTGCCGGGGATGGCGTATTCAGCGATGCCCAGGCGATTTCGTTATCCACCCTGATCATCCTTTTATATGGTTTCTTTCTATTTATGCAGATGAAGGGATACCGGCATCTGTATATGCAACCCCAACAAGGTGCTATGGAGATCCCCTTTAAGGCACGAATGGACGAAAACCTCACCCATCGGGAAAATGACCAAGCAGCTGGTGGCAGTAACAGCGTGGCATGGATCAGCTCGATCATCCTGATAGCCATGATATTGCCTATCGTGCTGCTTTCCCACAGCATGGCCGTGGTGGTGGATTTTGGCATAAAAGCCGCCAATTTGCCGCCCTTGCTGGGTGGTGTGCTGATTGCCGTAATCGTGTTTACGCCCGAATCGATGACCGCGGTGAAAGCAGCGTTGAATAATGAATTTCAACGGGCCATCAACCTCTGCCATGGCGCTTTTGTATCCACCGTGGGGCTCACCGTCCCCTCGGTTTTGATCATCGGGCTCATCACGGGAAAAACCGTATTGTTCGGCATGACCGCTACCGAAACCATCCTTTTCGTCATCACACTGCTGCTGAGCGTGATGACATTCTTGGGTAAGCGAACCAGGCCCATTGTGGGGGTGATGCATCTCGTCTTATTCGCTGTATTTATCCTATTGATTTTTAATCCCTAATTAGTAAACATCCATTATTCTTTGGGCATGGCCGGCAGGGTAAAACCATTTTGATACGTATGATTGATCCATTCCCTTGCGGCATCCGCGGCATTCAGTTCGGTAAACTGCCGGTCGAAGCGGGGATCACCGTCGATCACCTCGAATTTATCTACAGAGACTACATTGATCTTTTCATCGGGACCAATATTGGTAAACGCCATGTGCTCACCGTCCCACTGAAGCTCGCGGTACAGCCCCTGTAGCCGCACGGCTAATACGCCCATGACGACGGTTTCGTTGAAAGGACCTGAGAATCCGAAATGGGAGGAGGCTTCTTTTCGGCGCCGTGGCGATTCTTTAGCCGCGCGAATCCAGTCCTGCTCGTGAGCGTTGGTTTCCCAGATGTCGCCGTTTCCGCCTGGTATCCGGGGTATCCACGGTGTTGGTTCTTCAAAATGAGCCATTTCCGTAACCGGCAGGAGCGTAGGATTCATCCCGAAACAGCCCGTCATGATTTTACCTTTGGTGCCCACGAAGATGATACCGCCATTGGGATCGCCCATCATCTGGCCCGGTGCAAGTTCTGCCGGACGCTCCGGCAGCAAGCCACCATCATACCAAGTGACCTTTACCTCGGGCATGTTTACCTTATCTTTTGCGGGGCGGGCCGGAAAAGTGTAGTGTACTTGCTGTGCATGGGGCGGCGAGTAGAGGTTGCTGAGTGTAGAACTGCCGCTTACCTTAATCGGATATTGCAGATCCAGCGCCCAATAAATCGGATCCATAATGTGACAGGCCATATCGCCAAGGGCGCCGGTACCGAAATCCCACCAGCCGCGCCAATTCCACGGGGTGTACACCGAATGGTAGGGGCGTTTGACGGCTGGCCCCACAAACAGGTCCCAATCGAGCGTATCGGGAACGGGCTGGCCCTCTGTAGGTGCAATAAGCCCTTGCGGCCAAATGGGGCGGTCTGTCCAACAATGCACTTCATGCACATCGCCGATTACCCCGGATTGGATCCACTCGGTTATCCGCCGGCACCAATCGAAAGAATTTCCCTGGTTGCCCATCTGCGTAGCTACCCGGTACTTTTTGGCCAGTTTGGTCAATAACCGCGATTCGTAGACCGAGTGGGTGAGCGGCTTTTGTGTGTAGGCGTGTTTGCCTAGCGTGATGGCGTGGGCAGTGACACCGGCATGGGTATGATCCGGTGTAGCTACCATCACTGCATCGATGGATTTGCCAAGCTCATCAAACATTACCCGCCAGTCCTTGAAGCGACGGGCATTGGGGTAATCGCCGAAGGTTTTGGCAGCATATCGCCAGTCGACATCGCAGAGGGCGACAATGTTTTCGGTAGCCATGTTGGCTAAGTTGCGGCGGCCCATCCCGCCGACGCCTATGCCCGCAATCTGGAGTTTGTCACTGGGCGCCACATGGCCGGTTACATTGCCCAAAACATGACTGGAAACAATCGAAAAACCGGCGGCGGCTGCCGTGTTGCGTAAAAATTTTCTTCTGGATAGGATATTGCTCATGGCATATATGGCTATTTCAACACAATAATGGGGAAAAAAATCCAATGTATCAAATCCGCTGGAATGCTGATCTCCAGCCGCGATTTAGCGTTCAGTGCCGTGTTTCTGCATCAAACGGTCTACATCCACCTGCGACAGGCCTAACTGGCTTAATAGCTTGTTACATTCGTCGGCGCGGACGCGGTTGCCCATGAAGACCGCTAGGTCCATGCGGACTGCCAACGCTTCAGCAAGGGTGGTATTTTCTTCATTTTCTGCCTTTCGCAGGGCAACATCCAGGGTTTTGGCTGCCGCTTGTTCGTCTTCTTTGTAGTCTCGGAACCGGATGGCCATTGCGATGGCTTTTTGCAGCGGGCTCTGGTTTTTGTCGTCGGCCTTTTCCCAGGTATTCTGGTCTTCTTCCCCCGAATCGGAATCGATGAAAATCATGGAGTTGCCGGAAACATCGGTCAGCGTAAACCGGGTGGTACCGGGTTTCATCCGGGAAATGCGCGGTATGCCCGTGTGCGGAATCCGGCCCAGCTTTTCCTTAAACGTAGCTGTAAACTCTTGATACACGGCCTCGATACTGGGTACAACTACTAGGCAACCGTTATATTCATTGCCGCTGGCCTCCATCCCTTTCACACGTCCGAAATGCAATTCGGACCCACCCCGTGCCACCACACCGTATTGATAAGGACGGGTTTGCTTGTAGGTGATCTCAAATCCCAGCATCTCCCAAAAGGATAGCGTTTCTTCGATAGCTACACAAGGTAGGCTAGGCACGGTGGTCCATGTTTTACTGTGCGTTTTGTCTGTCATTTCCGTTGTTTTTTGCTTGCCGCAAACCTAGGCACTTTGCCCTGCAACGCCATGTTTATATACTTTTTTGTATATAAAGGAGTCGACGTATTCAACTATCGATGCCAGCTTCTTTCATGAGGGCGATACCGTATTCGGCCAGTTGGTCGATAACCGGCAATGCCTGTTGCGCCAATGCAGTGAGCCGGTACTCGACCCGCGGCGGCTTTTCGTTAAAGGTGTGCCGGGTGAGCATCTTTTTATCTTCCAGTTCGCGCAATTGGGTGATCAGCATTTTGTGGGAAATGCGGGGAATGGCTAGCTTCAGATCGCCATAGCGCATCGCTCCATTGCGGAGACAGCGGAGAATGGGGATTTTCCAGGTGCCGCCGATATGGGCCATGGCAAACTCAATGGGGTTGTAGTATAATCGATTATTGTGGATAAACTCGTTCATTATCAATAGCGGATAATCACATTCACCATCCCTGGATTGAAAAACGAGGGTTCAAATGATTCAATGAGGCCCTTTTGCTCATAGACACGCAGTTCGTGGTATACGCGCTCGCGCAATGCGCCGGTACCATGGCCGTGGATAAAGCGGATTTCTTGCCGACCATCCGCGATGGCTTTATCCAGCGCGGCGTGCATGCGTTCGATACTCAGCCGTACCATGTCTTCGCCGCTCAATCCGGACGTGTTGCGCATGAATGCGCGAAGATGCAGATCTACTTCCTGTACGACTGCCATGGTACGAAGATAGGCATATAAAACACCATAAAAAAACGCGCCTCTGTTTTTGAGGCGCGTCTCTAAAAAAGATTGCTGCGTATCAGAGCAGGCTACTTACCCCGGCAAACCGGTATTGCAGGCCGATCTCGTGGGTGGTGTTGCCGATGCGCCGGTTCAGCGGCTCATTGCCCGGGTTGAACTGGTAGCTGTAGCCCAATCCGAAGCCCCCGAAGTGGAACTGCGCCATCCCCGCAAACTCCCCGTAGCTCCGCACGTTCGCACCGATGCCGAACGTCCGCTTGATGAACACCAGCGCCGAGGCCTCCGCCTGCGGCCGCAGGCTCTCCGCGTACGTCACCAGCACGCTCGGCCGGAACTGGAAGTCCGCG
>NZ_BMER01000005.1:0-246482 GCF_014636865.1 Parapedobacter pyrenivorans | reverse complement strand
TCGAACAGCGCACCAGCCGTCAGGTGGTACAGGTTGCGGAAGTTGTACCGGCTGTCGCTGGCCACACCCAGGCTCCCCAGCATCAGCCGCGGAAGCGACAGCCCAACATAGTAACGCTCCGGACGGTACAGCAGCACCCCGAAGCCCACCAAGGCGTCCGTCTCCTTCACATCCTCCCGGAAGGCCGGATCCATCGGGTCCAGCTGCGAGAAGCGCCCGTCCAGATAGCTCACCCCCGCATTCAGCGAAAGCCCCACGTATTCCGTCTCCGATATCCGCACGCTCTTGGCAAAGAATGCCGAGGCTTCGGTCAGTTTCTCCACCGCCAGGCTCTCGTGGCGGATGTTCAGCCCAGCCGTCGCACCGAAGCTTTCGAAGCCCACGTGGCCGCTGCCCCAGAATACCGTCGGTGCACCGTCCATCCCCACCCACTGCCGCCGGCCGATCACCGACACCTCACCTTTCCGGCTCATCAGGCTCGCCGCAGGGTTGATCACCGTGCGCAGCTGCCCGTGCTGCGTGTGCGTGAGCGGCTGCTGGGCGTATGTGGCAGCCGATATACACAGTACGGCTGCCATTAATAGATTTCTTTTCATTTTTCTACGTTCTAATACCTTAACACAAAATATCCTTTACGATACTTCCAGGTGCCGCCGTCTTTGATCTCCACGATGTAGAAATACGTACCGGCAGGCAGGAGCATTTGGCCGGTGCCGACGCCGCGGAATGCCACGCGGTCGTTGTCGTAGCCGCTGGCCTCCCACACCACCGTGCCGTTGCGGTTGAATATGCTCACCCGGTTCTCCGGATAATCCCGTATGCCCTCGATCATCAGGAATTCGTTGATACCATCTGCGTTACGTGATACCGCCGGATGTACGCGCACCGGGAAATCCGACGATGGATCCACCACCCGTACGGTCACCGTTACCGGTTCGGCGGCCTCGTAGTTGGCATCGCCCGCCTGTGTGGCCGTAATCGTCACCGTACCCAGCCGCAGGATATTGAACGTCGCGCCACTCAATGTCGCCACCTGCTCATCATCCAGGCTCAACGTCACCGGCAGACCGCTATTAGCACTTACGTCCAATTGCAGGCTGCCCGCATCCCGGTTCACTTCCGCGGGGGCATTGAACCGGATTACCTGCCCGGCTTTCTGAACCGTCAGCACGCGGCTGATTGTCGGCCGGTCCGCGTAATTCGCATCTGCCGCCACGGCAGCCGTGATGGTAGCTGTGCCAGCACCCGTGACGCGGATCAACCCGCTGTCCGTCACTTCCGCAACCGATGCATTGTCGCTCGTATACACCACGGCTTCCCCGCTGCTGGAAGTGGCTCCCGCATTGAACTCATCGTCGCCATAAACCTTCTCGCCCATGACCGGGAAATCCAGCGTACGGACTGCAGGAGTGATTACTAATTGCGCGCTAAGCGGCAGCTCGTCAAAGCCCTCCAGCTGGACACGTGCGGCCACCGTATACGTACCGGCATCGGTAGCGGCATTGCCTGCCTTAGGTTCATCACCTTCACGCTGAATCGTATACTGGACCGTTGCTGCGGTTGGCAAGTTTTGCACTGTCAACGCATGGGGTCGGCCGTCATAAGTCACCTCCACGGGGGTCAACGTTACGCCGGTCAATGATCCTTTTTCAACCGTTACGGCGATGGTAGCCTTGATATGATCCGGATTAGATGTGCCATCCGTTGGCACGACGCTGCCTGAAAAGGAATACGTTGCCGGTACTGTGGCGTTATACGCCGGTGCACTACCATCCCAGTTGACCGCCCACTGTTGTTCATCGCCATTTTCCAGGAAAACCGTTGCGGTCTCTGGTAAGGACAGGTTGGCCAACGGCGTGCCATAGTCGACGGTAATGGACTCAAACGGATCGATTCGCTCCAGCTTCCAATATTCGGTCTGTGCCGTTCCTGCGGGGGATACCTGCGTACCACCCGCCGCATCCACGGCCACCAGCCGGAAATAATATGGCGTACCCGCTTCCAGCCCATTGAGGGTTACCGACGTCTGCTCACCTACGACAAGGGGATCCATTCCCGGTGCCCATGTCGTGAAATCGGGCGTGGTGGCTACCTCGATGCGATAGTCCACGGCGCCGGCAACCGGTGGCCATTCCAACGTAAAGCCCTGCTGGGTGATTGCCGATACATCCGGGGTTTGCGGTGTTAACACATAACCCACCATTGTCGGGTCTGCCAGGGTGAGTGCGAGCAAGGACTGGCTACCTAGTGTCGCTTGCACAAACCGCTCATCGCTGTCGCGTACGCTGGCAATTGGCCGAAAGGGCGCATTGGTTGCCGGTTGTACAAACACCCATAAGTTCGTTTCTTCATGGCCGGTTGCGTCTGCCTGGTGATACCGAATGCGGATGGTGCCCGAAAAGCTTACGGGCTCAGCAAAGCGGTAGACCTGTGGCAAGGAGGAACCCGGCCCGATGGCTACCGCTGTGGCGCTTCGCGACAGGCGGTTCTGCACGACCGGCACGGGATGCCCCGCAGCCGGCTGGAAGGCCAAGCCTTCGGAAGAGAACCAGTCCGTGGGCCGTATGGATAAGCCTTCGTTCCCTGCGCTGACCTGCGCTAGCGCCTCCGGCGGGGCCAGCCAGGCGAGCAACGCGACGGCAGCAAGTGCCCGCAGCCGTCGGTGCAATGTGTGGAGTCGATTATTCATCATCGCATCCTCCGTTAGTCAATCGCTAGGCCCGCACTGGCATAACCTTGTAAGGTATTCACCAGCGAAATGCCAGTAGCCGTGGCGGAGTACACCAGCAACAATCTCGTGCCCCTGGTAACAGGGATGCTGAGCCCCGTAACTTCGCCACTACTGATAGTCCCCATGGCTAAAATTCCGGTAAGGGCGGGCGCTAATGTGACCACAGCACCCGGAACCGGATAAAACATGTTATCTGGTGTAGTGCTTTGGTACAGTTGTGCCGTCACCGTTACAGTACTACCTACAAGCGATTGTGCCAATGTTGTGCTAAAGAAACCTGATAGCGAGGTGATGGTTCCATCCCTTGGTACGGAAAAGGCCATGTTTAGATTCGTGCCACTCGCGCCGGTCAAATCGATAAAACCGCCGATATTCGGTATCCCCGATGCGGAATTTCCGAAACCCAACGCCGCGGACGTGCCGCTAAGCCCCCCCAATATGGTCGTCATCGTGACGGGTACGCCCGAGGCAAACGGAATGATGGCTCCGCCTCCTGAAGTGCCCGCAGGCCCTACAGGCCCGGTATCACCCTTGGCGGCCACCAACGTATAATCCGGGCTGGTGCCCGGGGTTCCTGTGGGTGAAGCCACATTCACCGAATAGGTCGACCCATTGTAAGAAACAGGCTGTCCGATTGCATAAGTCGAAGCCGCCCCTGCGTCAAAAGCCACCAAGTTGTGTAAGCCCCCCTGTGGGCCTACAGGGCCGGCGGGGCCTTGTGGACCTGCGGGACCCGGGTCGCCTTGCAGCCCTTGAATGCCAGGGTCGCCTTGAACGCCTTGCGGACCGATAGGCCCAACTGGACCTTGGAGACCGGGGTCGCCTTGCAGCCCCTGCGGGCCAGGATCGCCCTGAACTCCCTGCGGACCGATAGGCCCAACTGGACCTTGGAGACCGGGGTCGCCTTGCAGCCCCTGCGGACCAGGATCGCCCTGTAGTCCTTGGGGTCCGATGGGCCCAACTGGACCTTGGAGACCGGGGTCGCCTTGCAGTCCCTGCGGGCCAGGATCGCCCTGTAATCCTTGGGGTCCGGCTGGACCAGCCACTCCCTGTGGCCCCTGCGGGCCTACAGGTCCAGCCACACCGGCCGCGCCCGGAACACCGGGTAAACCCTGCGCGGCAATCAGCATGTATGACGCGCTACTTCCAGGTGTCCCTGCAGGTGCATCGGTGGTTGCGATATACGTCGAACCATCATGCGTGACCACTTGCCCGGCTTGATAGCCGGCCACTTCGCCGGCATCAAATTCCACCGTATTGGCAAAGGGGTTCTCGCCCGCTCCGAGCCGTTGCCACGCGCTGCCCGTAAAATAATAAAATCCCGGTTGATCATCGGTTTGATAGATCAACAGCCCATCCGCCGGATCGGCCGGCCGATTGGCTTTCGGCATGCGGGGAATCAATATTCCCTTACTGCCGGAAAGTACTTCCAACTGGGCGGATTCGTGCGGCACTTCCACACCGACACCCACTTGGGCTTGTAAAACCAATGGAGTGCTGACTGCACACAGGCCTATCAGCAGCAATAACTGTAACTGTTTGTTCATAGTAAATAAATTAGTAAGTTGGTAAATGTCTAAGCCCTCTGGCTGATTATGGCACGAATATAGGTCAATTGTGATAAATCACTAAAAAAATCGTAAAATTTCCTTCCTATTGCTTTCGTGGTATCACCGCCGACCTCGTTTGCACTCGATTCTTATATGTCACATCGCGCTATGTCATCTAATCTTCAGGTTTTGAAAAATTTCTTGCACGAATCTCCAAACTACGTTACTTTTGCTAACACTGTTAGGTTAAAGGAAATTGGATGAGTATCATTGCTGAACGGAGAATACGGGAGAAGGAGGCCATGCGGACTAACATCCTCACCACGGCATGGCAGATCGTCACAGAGGAAGGTTGGCAGTCGCTGTCCATCCGCAAGATTGCCGATGCGATCCAATACAGTGTGCCCGTGATCTATGATTACTTTGAAAACAAGGAAGCCATCCTACTCGAATTTGGCAAACAGGGGTTTGAAGGGGTTATCGCGGAATTGAAGGCGGCAAAGGCCAGCTCCGCGGATCCGGCGGAGCAACTTAAGGCGATAGCCGATGCGTACTGGGCTTTTGCTTTCAACAATAAGGAATATTACCAATTGATGTGGGGAATGGGTGCGCCCAGCTGTGAAATGGACAAATGCATGCCCGAGCGTTCGGTATTCAGGGATTTGGTAATGGCGCCGATGATCGAAATCATCGAAAAAGCAAATCACGGTGATGCCGAAAACAACGCGTGCCTCAAATACCATACCTTCTGGTCCATCCTGCATGGGTTAATCTCCATCAAGATGGTGGCACCGGCAGACGATACCGAGCAGCTCAACAAACTGGTGCTCGACGATGCCATCACCGGATTTATCAAGAATCTGAAGTCTTGATTTTTTTTGGCCTTGTTCCTAACGGTGTTAGGAAATATAATGGCGGTAGGAAATAAAAGAATAACAACTATTTACATCATCAATAACACAAAATAGATCATGAACAATACCTTTCCAACCCACGCGAAATATAACCCGGTCCGGCACCCGCTACTCTTACTCGGACTGCTAGCATTGGCCTTCGCCCAGGCGTGCAGTACGTCTACAGGAAGCGAACAGCCTGCGGATGCGCCGCAGCGCTTGCCCGTACTAACGTTGCACCCACAGCCTGCCACCACCTATAACGAATACCCGGCAGCGCTCGAAGGCAGCAAAGACATTGAAATACGTCCGCAAGTGGAGGGACAGCTCGAACACATTTATGTAGACGAAGGTGCCTATGTGCAACAGGGGCAGCCCCTCTTCCGCATCAACGCCCGGATATATACCGAGCAGCTCAATAATGCCAAGGCAACCCTGGCAGCGGCAGAGGCCAACTTGACCAACGCACGCATCGATGTGAGCAAACTGACCCCACTGGTGAAAAACCACGTACTGTCTGACGTGCAGCTGAATGCCGCGCTGGCAGCTGAGCGCGTGGCCGAAGCCAATGTGCTGCAAGCAAAGGCCTTGGTAGAAAGTGCGCAGATCAATCTGGGCTACACGGTAATATCGGCCCCGGTAGCGGGTTATATTGGCCGGATCCCGTTTAAAATGGGTAGCCTGGTGGGTACAACCACACCTCAACCGCTAACCGTGCTTTCGGAAATCCGCAACGTTTTTGCCTATTTCTCGCTGAGTGAAAATGATTTCATCGGGTTTAAAACCCGCGTGGAGGGCAGTACGATCGCAGACAAGATCAGCAACCTGCCGCCAGTAGAGCTGCTGTTATCCGATGGAAGCACTTATGCTAAAAAAGGAAAAGTAGAGGTCGTATCGGGGCAGTTTGACGATCGCACGGGTACCATTACCTTCCGGGCAGTATTTCCCAACGAGGATGGCCTGCTCCGCTCGGGCAATACCGGCAAAATCCGCATTCCGAATGTATCGGAATCGGTCATTCTCGTACCGCAGGAAGCCACCTTCGAGCTGCAGGATAAGGTGTTTGTGTTTGCCCTGGCAGATAGCAACCGCGTGGAAAGCAAGCCCATACCCATAGCGGGTAGGAGCGGCACCTATTACCTCGTGGAAAACGGCGTGAAGCCGGGCGACCGCATTGTGTATGCCGGATTGGACCGTCTGCAAGACGGCGCGCGCATCATACCGGAGCCTATGGCTCCCGACAGCTTGATAGCCCGAGCGGCGCTATAGGCTGACAGCGTTAATTTTTCTTAGTTAAAACAACACGATTCGATGTTACAAAAATTTATCGAACGGCCGGTGCTATCGACCGTCATATCCATCCTATTGATTATATTGGGCGCCATCTCGGCGCTTACACTGCCCATCTCCCAATTCCCGGACATCGCCCCGCCCACCGTGGTGGTAACGGCAGCATACCCCGGGGCCAATGCCGAAACAGTAGCCCGCTCGGTGGCTACGCCCATCGAGGAAGCGGTAAACGGCGTGGAAAACATGACCTACATGACGTCCAACTCCAGCAATGATGGGAGCATGACACTTACGGTATTTTTCAAGCAGGGAACCGATCCCGATATCGCGGCGGTAAACGTGCAAAACCGGGTATCCAAAGCGAGCAACAAAATTCCGCAGGAGGTGATCCAAGCAGGCATATCCACACAAAAACAGCAAAACAGCTTTTTGATGTTCGTGGCGCTCACCAGCAAGGACAGCCTGTATGACGAAGCGTTTATCCAAAATTACCTCAAGATCAACGTGATTCCGCAAATGCAGCGGATACCGGGCGTGGCGGAGGTGCAGCCTTTTGGTGGCCGCGAATACGCCATGCGCATTTGGCTGCAGCCAGACCGCCTCATGGCCTACAACCTGTCGCCCCAGGATGTGATGCGCGCCATTGCCGACCAAAACGTGGAAGCGGCACCCGGAAGACTGGGGCAAAGCAGCCCCGAGATGTTTGAGTATGTGCTGAAATACAAGGGTAAGCTTAGCCAAAACCAGGATTACGAAAACATGATCATTACGGCAACGAACGATGGACAGCTCATCCGCCTGAAAGATGTGGCCCGGGTGTCGTTCGGTTCGTTCTCCTATGCGGCCAACAGCCGCCTGAATGGGGGCGCCACCTCGGGTATTGCGCTGCTGCAGACCGCGGGTTCCAATGCCAACGAAATCCTCATCGAAGCGAAACGGCAAATCGACATCCTTTCAGAGACGCTGCCCAAAGGCATCGAGCCGGTGGTGATGTTTAACGCAAAAGATTTCCTCGACGAATCCATCAGCCAAGTAAACCATACGCTTATCGAGGCCTTCATCCTGGTTTTTCTCGTGGTGTTCATTTTCCTGCAGGACTTCCGCTCCACGCTCATACCAGCCATCGCAGTGCCGGTAGCCATCATCGGTACGTTTTTCTTCATGCAGCTTTTCGGATTCAGCATCAACCTGCTTACGCTGTTTGCGCTGGTGCTGGCCATCGGGATTGTGGTGGATGATGCGATTGTGGTGGTGGAGGCCGTCCATTCGAAAATGGAACGGACGGGTCTCTCGCCCCGGGATGCCACCCAGGAATCGATGAAAGAAATATCCGGAGCCATCGTTTCCATCACCCTGGTGATGGTGGCGGTCTTCGTGCCAGTCACCTTCATGCAGGGGCCCGCCGGCGTATTTTATACGCAATTTGCCTTTACGTTGGCGGTAGCCATCCTGATCTCGGCGCTGAACGCGCTCACGCTTAGTCCGGCACTGTGCGCCCTGTTCCTAAAACACACGCACGCGGAGGGCACGGAGACCGGCAAGCGCAATGGATTCTTGAAACGCTTCTTCGCGGCGTTCAACGTGGCGTTTACGGCCATTACCGATAAGTATGTAAAATCCTTGCAGCTGCTGATGCGCCGCAAATGGGTAGTGGTATCGGGTCTGGCACTGGTGACCGTCGTGACGGTGCTGATGATCCAACGCACCCCAACGGGATTTATTCCCACGGAAGACCAGGGCTTTGTACTGTACGCGGTGAATACGCCACCGGGCAGCTCCCTAGCCCGGACGGAGCGAGCAATGAAACAGATTGAAGAGATCGTGGCCAACGAGCCGTTTACCCTGAACCACTACCAGGTGGACGGCCTCAACTTCATCTCAAATGCCAACGCAGCCCCTTACGGTGCGGGATTCATCCGCACTAAGCCGAAAGACCAACGCGGCCCGATCAAAGATTATGAAGCCATCGCGGCAAGCCTCACCCAGAAAGTGGCAGCCGAGGTAAAGGGCGCACAGGCGGTATTCTTCACCTTCCCCACGGTATCTGGTTTCGGTAACGTGGATGGCTTCGAATTCATGCTGCAGGACCGTGGTAACGGGTCGCTGCAAAAGCTTGACGCCACGGCAAAGGAATTTATCGCTGCCCTATCCCAACGGGAGGAAATCGCCTTTGCTTTTACGACGTTTGCGGCCAACAACCCCCAATATGAGTTGGTGATTGATGATGAGAAAGCGAAGCAGCTGGGCGTGAACGTGAGTGACTTGCTGCAAACGGTGCAGATTTATTTCGGAAGTACGTTCGTATCCGACTTCAACCGGTTCGGCAAATTTTACCGGGTCATTGCACAGGCCGATATCCCCCACCGGGCCAACGCTTCATCCCTCAACGAGATCTATGTGAAAAATGCCGATGGCGGCATGGTGGCGGCCAATACGATGGTGACGCTGAACCGCGTATATGGCCCCGAAACGGTAACCCGCAACAACCTCTATAACGCGGTGACCATCAATGGCAAACCCAACGTGGGATACAGCACGGGGGATGCCATCGTGGCCATTGAAGAGACGGCCCGCGAGGTGCTGCCGCGCAGCTTCGCCTACGAATGGACCGGCATGACCCGTGAAGAGAAAAGCGCAGGCTCGCAGCTCACTGTCATCTTCATCATGAGCCTGGTGTTTGTCTTCTTCCTGCTGGCGGCACAGTATGAAAGCTACATCCTGCCGCTGGCGGTGGTCATTACCATACCACTGGGAATATTCGGCGTAATGCTGTTCATCAACCTGATGGGCATCGAAAACAACATCTATGTGCAGGTGGCCATGATCATGCTGATTGGCCTGCTGGCGAAAAATGCCATCCTCATCGTGGAATACGCCCTGCAACGGCGAAGGGCAGGCATGGGGCTCCTCGAATCGGCACTGGAAGCCTCGCGACTGCGGCTCCGCCCGATACTGATGACCTCTTTTGCCTTTATCGTAGGTATGATTCCCTTGCTGCGTGCAACCGGCGGATCGGCGTTGGGCAACCATTCCATCGGCGCCGGAGCCGTAGGGGGAATGCTCACTGGGGTGGTGCTCGGCATATTCGTTATCCCCGTGCTTTTCGTGATTTTCCAATACCTGCAAGAACGGGTGAGTGCCAAACGGAAAAGTCTGCCAGCCTTGCAGCCGGCTGTACTCCTACTGGCGGCATCTGCCTTCGCCTATTCCTGCAGCGCCGGCAAGGAAGCCATCCGCCCCGCCGGAGTGGTGCCGGATACGTTCCGGACGGTAGCCGCTCCTTCCGCTGATTTGCCAGCGGCTGACTCCAACAGCATCGCTCAACTGGAATGGAAGCAGTTTTTTACCGACACCGCCCTGCAGGGCATCATCGACAGCGTTTTGGCACGCAACTTTGATATGCAGGTAGCCCTGAATGCGATCACGCTGAATGAGGCGTATCTCAAACAGGCGCGCGCGGCTTGGCTACCCGCGGTGCAGGCCGACGTATCGGCCAATACCTCGCGACCATCGGAAAACAGCCTGAATGGTTTGAACCTGGCTGATTTTATCGGCACCAATCACATCGAGGATTATACGGCAGCCGTGGGGGTGAGCTGGGAGGTGGATGTATGGGGCAAGATACGGCAGCAAAAGCAGGCTTCGCTAGCGGCGTATCTGCAAAGTACGGAAGCAGTGAAGTCACTACAGACCCGTTTGATTGCGGCATCGGCATCCGCTTACTACACGTTGCTGATGTTGCACGAACAGCTTGACATTACCCAGCGCAACATTGCGCTCAATGATAGCACATTGCGCGCCATCCGCCTCCAATACACGGCCGGACAAGCGTCTATCCTCGCGGTGCAGCAGGCCGAAGTGCAACTCGAGAAAACGAAAGCATGGATACCCAAACTCCAGCAAGCGCTGCTCATGCAGGAAAACGCCCTGAGCATCCTGATGGCCAGTGAACCGCATGAGATCGCGGCCAGCACGCAGTTGCACAGCTTTGCCGTACCCCAACGGTTTGCCATCGGCGTACCGGCTGCTATGGTGAGCCGTCGCCCGGATGTGAAAGCAAGCGAATATGCGCTCGAGATTGCCGATGCACAGGTGGGGATTGCACAAGCCAACCGTTATCCAGCCTTGCGCATCACGGCGGCCGGCGGACTGAATGCGTTTCAGGCCAGCAACTGGTTTGTCATGCCCGCCTCGTTGTTTGGCAATCTGGCTGGAAATGTGATGCAGCCGATATTCAACAGCCGCAGACTGAAAACGCAGTTTGAAGCGGCCAAGATACAGCGGGAGAACGCCGTGATCCGTTTCAGGCAAACGGTATTGAACGCCGTAGGCGAAGTATCGGACGCCCTCATACAGCTGGAAAAACTGAAGGCTCAGATCGAAATCACCCAATCGCAGAAAAACCGGCTCGAAAAGGCTATCCCCAATGCGCAGTTGCTTTTTGTCAATGGCATGGCCTCCTATCTGGAGGTCATCACGGCCCAGCAAAACGCCCTGCAAAGCGAACTGGAGCTGGCCGATCTGAAACGCCAGCAGATCGAAGCCTACGTGTTGCTGTACCGGAGCCTCGGCGGTGGGGCGGATTGAAGACAGTACCCGTTTATAGCGGAGAAATGGTATCCGTGGCTTTTCGTTAACCCGCAACGCCAATTCCCGTCGGGCAGGGATGCACCGTACGTCGTTGCATACCACGTCCATCAAAATGAGTTGCGATCGATGAAAAGGAACGAATTCTCGATATGATCGGTTCGGTTTTCCATGATCAAGTCGGCCAGGGCCTTGCCCATTTGCTCGAAGTCGGGGCTGATGGTAGATATCCCTTCCGAGATCACGCTCTTCAAGGGTGTTTCGTAATACGAAATAATACCAAAACCATCCCCCAGTTTCCAATTTTTTGTGCGTGCATACACAATCATTGGTACGAGGTCATTGTCATCCATAACGATACATAAGTCTCCCTTTTCCGGACAGTAAGAACTGGTCTCATGGACAACTAGGGATGGGCGGTTGTCTTGTTTGAAGTACGACTCAAACCCTTTAATGACGCCATAGTTTCGCATGTTGCCCGAAAAAAGCAATACTGTCCTACGGTATTTCCCCAGCCGATCCACGTTATCGGCCAGGAAACGGAAAATATCCATTTCATAGGGCTGCGTTACGCCGGGGTAGCGTTTTGAAAACTCTTTGTGGCCGCTATCTAAAATATATAACCTCCGCCCATCAAAGCGCTTCAATATCTCTTTGGTCCGTTTGTGCACTTCCGGCATCACTACAAACGTATTGTAGTGCGAGGTATGGTTCTGTATCAAGGTTTCCATCACTGCAACATTATGGTGGTGAAAGTAGAGGTCTACCTTCCCTTGGTCCTTCAGCTTGCTGATGAATGAATTGAAGAATACCTCCCGATAGGGGTTGAAGGTACTCATCAAGAGGAAAATATTCGCTTTTTGCGATTTGCCCGTGTTCAACACAAAAAAACCCTTGCCGGGAATCGAATCGATAACGCCCGCGGATCGCAATTCGTCATAAGCCTTGAATATAGAGCCCCGGGCGATTGAAAACTCCGAAGCAACCGAATTTACCGATGGGATACCATCGCCCAATTTGAGGAGCTTCTTTTGGATGGCTTGATTGACCGAATCGACAATTTGGCGATAGATAGGTACCGAAAGTGCCGGGTCGACCTTGATAATCTGCTGATCTTTCACGTTGAATAGTTCTTCTTGCAAACGATGCAAAGTAAATAAATAAAAAATTGTTTGCGCAAACAAATTTAATTTCTGATTATTGTACTGGTATATACTGGTACATAATAATTATTGCTGTTTATAAGAAAGATATGAAATTCAATAAAATCACCGAGCAGCCTTCCAACTACCGCCATCTGGAACAGATGGAGACAGTCGACGTGCTGAGAAACATCAACAATGAGGATACCAATGTCCCTCCTGCCGTTGCGCGTGTGATTCCGCAGATTGCCTTACTGGTGGACCAGATTAAAAAAAGGCTGATGGATGGGGGAAGGCTATTTTACATCGGTGCGGGCACCAGCGGACGCCTGGGTGTGCTCGATGCCAGCGAATGCCCGCCAACCTATGGTGTGCCCGCTACGTTGGTTATCGGTATTATGGCTGGGGGCGATGAAGCGCTGCGCAATGGTCTTGAAGAAGTCGAAGATAGCGAAGACGCCGGTTGGAGGGATCTGGAAGTGCATGGTATTACTGCCCAGGATGTAGTCCTTGGCATTGCGGCCAGCGGCACCACGCCCTATGTAATTGGTGCGCTCCGGAAGGCACAGGAACGAAATATCCTAACGGGTTGCATAGTCTGCAATCTAGATTCGCCAGTGGCTTCTCATGCCGACTATCCGATTGAGGTGGTGGTGGGGCCGGAATTTGTGACCGGCAGCACCCGTATGAAAAGCGGCACGGCCCAAAAACTGGTTTTGAACATGATATCTACCGCAGTGATGATCGGCTTGGGGTTGGTTGAAGACAACCAGATGGTAAACATGCAGATCAGCAACAATAAACTGGTAGACCGCGGTATCCGCATGGTCATGAAACAGGGCAGGATACAAGACTATGAAGAAGCAAAAACGCTTTTGCTACGGAATGGCAGTGTAAAATTGGCGCTTCAGGAACTCCTCCGTACAACCACAAATGAAGACCATGGCACCTGATCGGGTCATATCTCCCGCAAGACAACTGGCACTGATTGCCTTGTTCTTTTTCTTATTCGGGTTTGTCACCTGGATCAATGGCGCATTGATTCCTTATCTCCGGATTGCCTGCCAGTTGGCCGAGTGGCAGACTTACCTGGTTACCTTCGCCTTCTACATTGCGTATACCGTCGCCTCGTTGCCTGCGGTTGGTTTTCTGCAGAAAGTCGGCACGGTAAAAGGTATACAAGCTGGGTTGCTATTGATGGCAGCAGGCTGCCTGGTATTCCTGCCAGCAGCAATGGAGCGTACATACGCTTGGTTCCTCGTCGGCCTTTTCCTTTTGGGCACGGGGCTTACCATCTTGCAGATCGCCGTAAATCCGTACGTAACCGTACTGGGTCCGCATCACCGGGCGGCCCAGCGGATGAGTATCATGGGGGCATGCAACAAGTTTGCAGGCATGCTCGCCCCGCTGATTTTCGGGGCGATATTGCTGACCCAGGCTGCATCCGGATTGGAAAACACCCTATCCAAAGACATGAGTGAGGGGCAGTTGCAGGCACTTGCAAACCGGGTAATTGTGCCGTACGCCATTCTAGCGGCTTTTCTGACCATGCTGGCGCTGTTGGTGAGCAAAGCGGGCTTACCTCCCATCCAGCTTATAGCTAACCAGCAGGCCAGCGAATACCAGCCATTGAGCGAAAGTGCCTACAGCAGGCGAGCGGCGCTGGGATTTATGGCTATTTTCTGCTCGGTGGGCGCCGAAGTTGTGGCGGGTGATACAATCGGCAATTACGGGCTTTACCATGGATTGAGCATTTCCTTATCCGCAAAGCTGACATCCGCTACACTGACATCAATGATGGTTGGCTACCTGGTAGGCATCGTGATCACCCCCCGGTTGGTCGGCCAATCGCGCGCCTTTCTCCTATCCAACTTGCTCGGAATGTTGCTCCTAGGCGCCGTGATCATCGCGCCGGGTAAATTCTCCGTATTTGCCGTGGCTTCATTGGGATTTGCCAATGCCTTGCTTTGGCCGGCCATCTGGCCACAGACGCTCCGCGGCCTAGGCGGGAAACAACTGCATCACGCCTCGGCATTGCTGATTATGGGCATAGCGGGTGGGGCGATCATGCCCTTGCTTTACGGCTGGGCTGCTACCATATTGGACAATCGCTGGGCATACCTCATTATTGCCCCTTGTTATTTGTACAACATGTGGTTTTGGTATGCCGGTCATATCGAAACCCGGCTTTTACGAAAGGAGGCTTACACGAACCAGGAGTAAACAAAAAGGGGAGCACAATTGGACTTGTGCTCCCTAGAGAAAGTGGATTAAATTTTAATGCCAAAACAAAATTATGAAAATTAAACCAAACTTCACCATCAATCAAAGCAGCTTTCTCCGTGGCATGACGGCTGTGCTCTTGCTGCTGTCGGGGCTGCTGCACCCCTGCGGATTGTATGCGCAAGAACAGATCACCGTCCGCGGCACGGTCACCGACTCACTCTCCGGGGAGCCATTGACGGGTGTTTCGGTAACCCAAAAGGGCACCAACAACGGCGCTGCTACCGATGCACAGGGAAAATTTGCCATCCAGCTGGATCGCCCGGATGCGGTGCTGCTGTTCTCATCCATTGGATACAAAGTGGCCGAATATCCTGTTGGCAGCACCGCCGAACTACAAGTTTCACTTGAGTTTGACGCGTTGGGTCTGGAACAGGTCGTTGTGGTCGGCTACGGCACCAAACAAAAAAAGGACCTGATGGGCTCAGTCGCAGTGGTCGACGTAGCGGCGATGCAGAAACAACCGGCTTCATCCATTACCAATCAATTGCAGGGCCGTGCGGCCGGCGTCACCGTAATCGGCAGCGGGAGGCCCGGCGAAGAGCCGCAGGTCCGCATCCGCGGATTCAACACTTTCGGTAATAACGCTCCGCTGTATGTAGTGGATGGTGTGCCGCTGCAAAGTATCGCGAGCCTCAACCCCAATGATGTCGCGTCCATGCAGGTACTCAAGGATGCGGGGGCGGCGTCTATCTATGGATCGAGAGCGGCCAATGGGGTGATAATCGTGACGACCAAAAGCGGTGGCAGCCGGATATCCGTTTCTTACGATGGCTACTATGGCTCCGAACGCCCGAAAAAGGGTAACGTTTGGGATCTGCTATCCCCCACGGAAATGGCCGAACTGAAATGGATGGCTGATCCATCCAAGCGGTCAGCGGACCCGCAATATGGCAACGGCGCCACGCCCCGTCTGCCGGACTATATATCGCCGGCTGGCAGGATGGAGGGCGAGGTAGACCACTCGCTGTATAATGTCGATCCACGCTATACCGATCCCGAATCGTTGAATGGCTTTTACCGCATCGTTAAAGCCAATCAGGCGGGCACCAACTGGTATGAGGAAATCTTCCGCCCAGCACCGATCACGAGCCACAACGTATCCGTAAGCGGCGGCGGTGACCGGAGTACGTTTCTCTTTTCGCTGAATCATTTCGATCAGCAGGGCACATTGATTAACACTTACGTAAAGCGGCAAACGCTCCGTGCAAATAGCCAGTTCAAGATCGGCGACAGGGTACGGGTGGGCGAAAACATGGCGGTGTCGATCTCCAATCAGATGGGCGGCGGCGGCAATGCGATCATGATGGCCTTCAGGCAGCAACCCATCATACCCGTACGGGATATCATGGGCAATTACGCTGGGTCTTTTGGCTCGGATCTGGGCAACGCCCTCAATCCCGTGGCCATACAGGAACGCACAAAAAACAATCGCAATAAAGGCAATCGCCTCCTCGGCAGCATGCACCTCGAAGCGGATATATTATCCAACTTTACCTTCCGCACCCAATTCGGTGGGGAGCTGTACGCCGGCTATAGCCACCAGTTTGGCTATCCGGAATATGAAAACTCTGCCAACGAAAATACGGTAAACAGTTATTCCGAGCAGAGCTCGTACGGCTACAACTGGACCTGGACCAATACCTTACGTTATGAAGCCACCATTGCGGATATCCATCAGCTTACTGCCGTGGCCGGTGTCGAGTCATACAAAAATGAAGGGCGGAACCTGTCGGGATCCACCCAGGGATACTTCTCATTCGACCCCGATTTTACCACGCTATCAACCGGATCGGGCACGCAGACCAATGCAAGCAGCCGCTGGGCTGACGCGCTTTTCTCGACGTTCGCCCGAGTGGATTATAACCTGATGCAGCGGTACCTCGTCGGCGCCACGATACGGCGCGATGGTTCTTCGCGTTTCCTCAACTACCAATACGGCTGGTTTCCGGCTGCCAGCGCGGCCTGGCGTATTTCAGAAGAACCATTTTGGGATATTGCGTGGATGAGCGACTTTAAACTGCGCGGCAGCTACGGTGTGATGGGCAATCAGATGAATGTAGCGCCCGACAACGCCTTTACGACCTTTACCGGCAACCGATATGCCTCGTTTTACGACATCAACGGCTCCGGTAATGGCATCGAAATGGGTTTTCAGCGCGGCAGGGTAGGCAACCCTGACGCTAAGTGGGAACGGAATATTAACGCCAATATCGGCTTCGACGCCGTATTCTTTGGTGGTAAACTGGATGTGACAGCAGACTACTACCGCAAGGACGTGGTAGACCTCTTGTACAATCCGCAGCTACCGGGTACGGCAGGCACGGCAACATCACCCTTCGTAAACATTGCCCAGATGACAAACCAAGGTATCGACCTTGCGGTAAACACTTCCCTTCCCATCGGAGATCAGGTAAAGTTCAATGGCCAACTCACCTTCACCACATACCGCAATGAGATCGTCAAAGTGTCGGATGATGCGCAGTATTTCGAGCAGGATTCGCGGCGGTTCAGCGGGGCGTACATCGTGCGCAACGGGGTGGGTACGTCTATCGGGCAATTCTATGGTTACCAAATCGACGGATTCTGGAATACCCAAGAGGAAATTACGGCGGCCAATGCCGGAGCTCCCGGTGGCACCTACCAAGCGGGGATGGGCCTTGGCCGATTCCGCTATGCCGACCGAAATAACGATGGACTGGTCAATGCCAGCGACCGGACATTCCTGGGCAACCCAAGCCCCGACTTCAGTTATGGTCTTAATCTTGCCGTGGAATACCGTCAGTTCGACTTCAGCATGTTCTTATTCGGCGTGTCTGGAAATGACGTATGGAACCAGTTGAAGTGGTGGCATGATTTCTACCCGACTTTTGGCGGCGCGAAGAGCCGTACGGCGCTCCATGATTCCTGGACACCTACACGTCATCAGGCCACCGCCCCCATACAGGAGGTAAATGCTACGTTTAGCACCAGCCAGGTACCCAACTCCTATTATGTTGAAAACGGATCTTACCTCCGCGCCAAAAATGCACAGCTGGGCTATACCCTGCCAGACCGTGCGTGCAGCCGATTGGGCATCCGAAACCTCCGGTTATACGTAGCAGGTACCAACCTGTTTACAATCACCGGGTATTCGGGTACCGATCCGGAAATTCCCGGGGGCAATACCTCATTTGGAATCGACGAAGGCATCTATCCCGCCCAGCGGCAGTACCTGCTTGGTCTAACGTTTACGTATTAAACCACGAAAAGACATGAAGAATTCAACAATAAAACTAGCTACCTTATTATTTGCTGCGGCATTATCGCTGAATGCTTGCAAGGAGGCATTTTTGGAGCAGCCGGCTGTTGGCTCATTATCGGAAGACGTGTTGGCGACGGAAGCGGGTGTAAACGGCCTATTATTAGGCGCTTACGGAGCGCTTGACGGAAGCGCCATCGGTTTCGATCCGTGGGTGACCACGCCCATGAACTGGATATTCGGCGATGTAGCCGGCGCGGACGCACATAAGGGGGCCGTTGGCGGTGACCAATCGAGCATCAACGGTGTGGCCAATTTTTCGATTGACGCAAGCAATGGCATCCTCAATGCGAAGTGGACCGCCGGCTACGAAGGAATTACACGCACAAACGACGTGCTAAAGGTACTTGAGCAGGTGCCCGAGGGGCAGATTGACGGGGCAACTGCGCAGCGAGTCTCAGCGGAGGCGCGGTTTCTCCGGGCGCACTATTATTTCGAGCTGCGGAAAATCTTCGGTAACATTCCCTGGATCGACGAACAGACCACCGAGCTGCGGCAACCCAATCAAGAAGCCGTCTGGCCAAAGATAGAAGAGGACTTCCGGTACGCCTTCGATAACCTACCGGCGCTCCAAACGCAGCTTGGCCGGGTAAACAAGTGGGCTGCCGCGGCATACCTGGGCAAAACATACCTGTACCAAAGCAAATACCTGGAGGCAAAGGCGATATTTGACCAAGTCATCACTGAAGGGCATACGGCTGACGGCCAGCCGTATGGATTGGTCGATGAATTTTACAAAGTTTTCTATGCGGAGTGGAAAAATCATCGTGAATCCGTTTTTGCGGTGCAGATGGCCGTAAATGATGGCACGAACGACATCACCAACGCCAACAACGGCAACATGCTGAATTTCCCATTCTACAGCCCTTTCCGCTGCTGCGGCTTTTACCAGCCTACGCAAGACCTCGTCAATTCCTTCAAGACTGATGCCACCACTGGACTGCCCGAGCTGACTAATTACAACCAGAACCCCGTTAAAAACGACATGCGGATTGCCGCAGATGCACCTTTTACACCATACACGGGCCCGCTGGACCCCCGACTTGACTGGACCGTTGGCCGGAGGGGCGTGCCTTATCTGGATTGGGGCCATCATCCCGGCGTGGCCTGGCTCCGCGACCAGGCTTACGGCGGGCCGTATAATTCGAAGAAAAACATTTATTGGCAGGCTACGCAAGAGCAATATGCCGATCAAAGCTCTTGGGCGCCGGGCACGGCAAATAACGTGATGATCATCCGGTTTGCAGATGTGCTGCTCATGGCCGCTGAAGCGGAAGCCGAAGCTGGATCATTGGAGAAAGCCCAATCGTATGTGAATCTCATCCGGGCCAGAGCGGCCAATCCATCGGGTTGGTTGCATGCGTACGCGGACGCGAAAAACCCGTTGGACGGCTTTTCCAATACACCGGCAGCTAATTACCGGATCGGCGAATACCCGGCGGGCACCTTTGCCGGTTGGGGTAAAGCCCGCGCGAAGGCCGCAATCCATTTCGAGCGGCGTATCGAGCTGGCCATGGAAGGGCACCGTTTTTTTGATTTGGTACGCTGGGGCGATGCAGAGCAAACACTTAATGACTTCTTCGCCTACGAAAGTGCGATCACAACCGATATCAGCGACGGGCACTTCCAATCCAATAAAAATGAGTATTTTCCCATCCCACAGATTCAAATCGACCGGAGTATTGATGCTTCGGGAAATGCGACACTGATTCAGAACCCAGGATATAACTAATGAACATGATGTTAAGTAACCTTTTTTCTTTTTCCCTGCTACTCGTTAGCGCGCTCCACCTGTGGGCTATCCCTGCCGTGGCACAGCCACAAGATCCAGGCGGAAGGATTACAATCGTGCCCCTGCCAAAGGAGATATCAGAAGTAAATGGCGTGCTCCAGCTGGCCGGCATGGCGATGACCGTTGCCCTGCCTGATTCACTCAATGACCGCTTACCTGTTTTGCAGCACGATGCGTATCAGTTACACCAGCGGGCGGTACACCCTGTAAATTCCGATGCCTTGATTACGTTTACGATCGATAAAGGCCTAACCGGCGATGGCTATGTACTCACCATCGGCGAGCGTATTACCATCAACGGGGCAAATGGCGATGCGCTGATGCACGGATGGACATCGTTGCTCCAGCTTATCCGCGAAAGTGACGGTGGAGGGGAGTTACCCCAATGTACCATCCGTGATTGGCCGAGCCTGGACTACCGTGGCGTATTATTGGATGTGGCGAGGGAGTTCCAGAGCGTACCATCGGTCAAACAGGTTATCGATATTTGCCGGTGGTATAAAATCAAATACCTCCAGCTCCATCTCAATGACGACCAGTTGTTCGTTTTCCCCACCACCGCATTTCCGGATATGCCCACTCCAGGCAAAAACTACAGCCTGGCCGAGATGAAAGAGTTGGTGGAGTATGCCCGTTTGCGGGGCGTAGTTATCGTACCCGAGTTTGATGCTCCGGGACATACCGGTTCGTTGCGGAGGGCCTATCCCGAATTATTCGGTGCTGAGGAGCTCCGCATGCTGGATGTAGCTAATCCCGAAACAATGGAAGCCTGCAAGACCCTTATCGGTGAGATGATGGATGTGTTTTATACTTCGCCCTATTTCCATATCGGTGCGGACGAGGTGTTTATGGGTGAATTTAAGAAACGCCCGGCTACCGCCAAGGCGGTGAAGGCACACGGCTTTGATGAGCCGCACGATCTGTACCTCAACTATATCGTGGAAATGCACCGTTATGTTAAAAGCCGTGGGAAAAAGACCTTGATGTGGGAAAGTTTCCAAGGCAATGGGAGTGAAAAGGTGAAAATCCCGACAGACATTCTGGTATTTGCCTGGGAAACGATGTACCAGCGGCCCGACGACCTGATTAAAAACGGATACACCATTCTCAACGCTTCATGGAAACCCATTTACATCACCCCAAGTCTTAGATGGACCACCGAACAGATTTACCGGTGGAACATCTGGCGTTGGGAGCACTTCCTCAACATCGCCCCGGCATGGGAGCCCATCCAATTTGGACCGGAAGATCAGCAAAAGGTAGTGGGGGTACAGCTATGCGCCTGGGAGATGACCGAAGAAATGAACATCCCCGCGATTTTACCCCGCGTACCCCCGTTGAGTGAGCACGGATGGGACCCGCATGGAACGCGTGACTATGATGCCTTTAGCAAACGTATGACTTCTACAACCAGCAAGCTTGAGCAATTGCTCTTTCCGGCCGAGATACACAAAGCGGGGCTCACCTATGGCAGGGCACATGAGCGGTTTTATAACCGGGAAAACTACTTTACCGATACGCTCACCCTTACCATATCCAGCAGGCTGCCGGGCATGGATATCCGGTATACCACCAATGGGGAAGTGCCGCTTCCAAATGATCGTAAATGGGATCGCCCACTGCATATAACGAACACCACTACCTTGCGCGTGGGCTTGTACAAAGCAGGTCAGCTGGTAAGCTACAAAAGCGAAGTGCTTGAGAAACGCCCCATCACGATCCACCTTTCAGGAGCGCACGTGGACCCTGAAAGCCCAAGGGACGGGTCTGCGGATTTCAGGGAAAGCCTGCGGGTAAGTGTGAAGCCGCTCCGTGCGGTACACGCCATCAAGTACACGTGGAATGGCGAAAAACCGACAATGGCGTCGCCCGACTTCAAAGCCGAAATGACATTCAACGAAAGTGGATTTCTCCATATCCAGTGTTTTGACGTAGCCGGCTATCCGGACGGAAGTGGGTATATGTACACGTTGAAAAAAATCAAGTAGGCTCCTCGTCGGCCTTTTTATGAAAAATCCCGGGTGGTAAAAACTGCCGGGGATTTTTTATATTACCCCCTCCTAGCCCCGCTGCAAGAAATTATGCTCTAAGCAAAAAACTTTTTCAATAGAACACTGTTATGAATTTGTTGCCCGTGTTTTCACACATTTCCGGGCTACATCTACAGAAAAACAAACTAATTTGAAAAGATGTCGTTACTTATTGTTAGGGATTTCCGCGCAAAGCGGAATCCGTATGTATCCAGATTATCTCGTTTCGTAATCGGCTTTGCCGCTGCATTGGTGATCGGTTTCATTGGGGGGTACTCACCCTGTTTTGCCCAGGAAAACATCACGGGTATCGTGTTGGATGAAAACAGCCAACCGCTGACGGGCGTATCCATAACCGTGCGGCCGGGCATTGCGCAGACCGTAACCGATGAAAGCGGAAATTTCCGACTCGTGGCTTCAATCGGCGATACGCTGGAATTTTCCTTTCTGGGCTATGAACCGGCTACCCGAGTCATCGAAAGTGCTGATCCAATCACGGAAACACTGGTTGTGGCTGGCGCAACGGATTTGGAAGAAGTGGTGGTTGTAGGGTACGGTACACAGAAAAAGTCAAACCTGACCGGCGCGGTGTCTGCCGTAAACGCCCGGGAACTCACCAACATTTCGCCTTCCAATTTATCGAATACGCTGGCAGGCAGGGCGCCGGGGGTAAACGTGACCAACACCTCGGGGCTCAGCGGTGCAACATCGAATATCCGAATACGGGGGGCTTCGGCGAACCGCTCTATGTGATTGATGGCGTGGTGCGCGATAAAGGGGCCTTTGATGCACTGGAAGCCTTCGAAGTGGATCAAATGAGCTTTTTGAAGGATGCGGCAACCGCTTCGATTTACGGTTCGAGGGCGGGGAATGGCGTAGTGCTGGTAACCACTAGAAAAGGAACCCAGCAAAAGCCGACGTTTAATTTCCAGTCCAATTATACGTTGGGGCAACCTACCATGCCATTGCTTTCGGATTTGACCACCGCTACTGATGAACTGATTTACCAGAACCGGGTGGCAGAGTTCAACGGCACGCCGCTACCCAATGGCGACGAAGAGTTCGACTACTTCCGCAATCGGAGCTATAATGTGCATGATTTTATCTGGCGCAATCCAGTTAGCCATCGGCAATCGCTCAGTGTAAACGGCGGATCGGAGCGGATTACCTATTATTCCCTGTTGAGCTATCGCGGCGAGCAGGGATCCTATAAATCGCTGGAGCACGGTAAGGTAAACCTGCGCAGCAATGTATCGGCAAAGATCAATGAAAGCATATCCATTGATCTCAACCTCTCGGCTTACCAGCAAAACGGCGATCGGTTTTATTGGCCATTTACCCCGGATGAGGACTTCGACGTGTCGGATTTATACCGCGTGACCTTCAATTGGCCAAAGACCTATCCCTTTTACACGGAAGCTGACGGTACACCGGCGGATTACGTGACGGATTTTCCCGTACAGACGCCGATGGGAAGTTGGTTGGCCTGGAGTGTTATCGATCAGGTAATCGGCGATCGTTATATCAAAACCCGCGAGCGGCAATTCAACCCCATCTTATCGGTAAATATCAAGCTGGATAAAGTGACGCCCGGCCTATCGACCAAAGTGGTGGGCAGCTACCTGGGGGAAGATTTCATGCGGAAAAAATACCTGACATTCCAAACCAATTATCAGTTTATCCCAGCCGACCCGGATGGCAACCGGTTTATCCCGGCTGCCCCCGATCCGAACCGCACCAATACGTTTAACTTCAGCCAGAACCAGCCGTTTCTGGATTATGAAATCCGTACCAACTGGGCGTACCAGTTTAATTGGTTTCTTAATTATACCCGCACATTCGGAGATCATTCCATCGACGCATTGGCGGTTTATGAACAAGCGGAGGACGGCCTGTTTGGTGCCTATGCACGGGGTGAAAATCCGATTACCAACTATGACCAGATGTTTGCCTACCCCACCGATCGCCAATTCCGGGAGGCGAATGGATGGGAGGAAATCGGATCAAGGCAATCGGTTATCGGCCGGGTGAACTACAATTACGGCAACCGCTACATCGCTGAGTTTTCATTCCGGTATGATGGGAATACGCTTTTCCCAGAGCATCAGCGGTGGGGATTTTTCCCTTCCGTTTCTGCCGCATGGCGGATTTCTGAGGAAGCGTTTTTCCAAAATAGTGAAACGGCCATCAACGACCTGAAGATCCGTGCTTCATATGGGACGACGGGTAACGACCTCATGATCAGCACGGACGATCGGATACCGGCTTTCTCTTATATGAATCGTTACATCAATTCTGGCGGGTATATGTTTGGCGACCGCTATTACGGTGCGATTGCACCCGGTCCCACACCCAGCCCGAACCTGACGTGGGCAACCTCTACCAGCTATAACGTGGGATTGGACGTAGGTGTTTTTAACAGCAAGCTGACTGCAACCCTGGATGCCTTCCTCCGGGAAGAAACCAATATCCTGGGCCCCCGGCTGGTTTCCGTGCCAGACAACTACGGCCAGGCATTGGCCCCGGAAAACTACGCAGCGCGATCATGGCGCGGTGGGGAGTTGGCCTTACAATGGAATGACCAATTGGCCGCGAATAATGAAATCCGCTATGCGGTGAATGCCAACCTCGGTTTTGCCAAAGACCGTTGGGACATTTATGATGAAAGCGCCGCCTATGCCCCCGGTGGGAACCGGCATTTCGAATCGCGCATTGGACTGCCCCACGAACGGATCATCGGGTTGAAAGCACTGGGCATCATCCGCACCCAGGAGCAACTGGATGAATTGCTGGCGCAGGGCCTTAAGCAATATGGCCGTGATCCCTACCTTGGTGGCCTGTACTTCGAAGATGTGCGGGGCGATGGGTTTGCGCCAGGGCCCGACGGGAAAATCGACGGCAACGACATTCAGCTGTTATCGAAGAAAGCAACTCCCATGATGAACTATGGCTTCGGGTTTGATATCTATTACAAGAATTTTTCGTTGCAAGCCCATTTCCAGGGTGTGATGGGCTACGATCGCATCATCAGCAATCAGGAAGGGCCGGGCATGCGCCAGCATGGCGGGGCCATTCGGCCGTACTATCCGATATGGGCATCCGATGATGTATGGACGCCGGAAAATCCGGATGGAAAATACCCCCGGCCTATCGGGCAGAATTGGTTCGAGTCTGGCACCGGCGCGTCCTCCTTCTGGATCCAGAACGGGGCCTACCTGCGGCTACGTACGCTCAATGTTGGCTATGCATTGCCCAAAAGCTGGATAACTGCTTTAAAGCTCAACAATGCACAGATTTTCTTCAACGGTACCAATTTGTTTTTCCTTTCTGCCATGCGCGAATTCCATGACCCGGAACAGAAGAATTACGATTCATACCCGGTGATGAAGACGTTTACTTTCGGACTGGATGTTAGCTTCTAAACCCCATATGATGATGAAAAAGATAATTTATATGCTTATCGGTGCGGGAAGTCTCTTTGCTTCCTGTAAGGATGTATTGGACATCGAAGATTTAACGAGCTATGACCCAGACCAGGTGTGGAACGATGCCAACCTGGCCAATGCCTACATGGCCAACATTTATGAACTATTCGGCAACTGGAGCACAACGGCCGAACAGCGCAGTGAGCAATTGATTGGTATACATTTTTACCCCGACCGGATTACCATTTCAAACGGCGAGTATAAATCGTGGGACTATAACCGCATCCGGCTGATCAATCAAGCCATCCAAGACGTCAGCGCAGGTTCGTTGGACCAATCCGTAAAAGATAACATCATTGGGCAGGCCTTGTTTATGCGCGCGTATGCCTATTTCCAGATGGTGATGTATCACGGTGGGGTGCCCTATGTAACGGTGCCGCAAGACCGATACGAAGATGACCTGTATGTGCCACGCAACTCGACGGCGGAATGCTTCGAATTCATTCTTGCTGACCTCGATGAGGCGATCGTCAAATTGCCGGAACAGATTGAGAAGAGCGCTGGTGACTACGGAAAGATAGACGGCATGTTTGCCCTGGCCTTTAAAGCCAAAGTACGGCTTTACATGGCATCACCCCAGTTCCATCCTTCCGATCCCTGGAACAATGCGCATTGGCAGGATGCCTATGAAATCAATAAGCAAGCGTACGAGACATTGCTGGCCAACGGCTATGCATTAGCAGAGAATTATGAAGACATTGCGCTCGTAGAGCGCGGCCCGGAAGTCGTATTTGCAGTAATCAACGCCTATCCCAACAAAGTGGCCGTGTGGGATCACGGGGTACGACCGGGATCGGAAAGCCGCGGTGCTGCCAACGCCTGCCCGACGTGGGAGTATGTCAAGATGTTTCCGATGAAAGACGGGAAAGCGTTTGACGATCCCTCCAGTGCTTATTACAAAACCGAGGATGAATTACTGCAAAGCTACTGGGAAGACCGCGATCCCCGGTTTGAAAAGTCGGTCGTTTGGAATGGCAAATCGTATGAAGTGTCCGGCAAAACCGGCCGCCGGCAGTATACGGCGCTGGGTGTAGCCCATGAGCTGGATGATTTCGGGGTGAATCCGCGTGCGGGCGTTAATTCCACGAACCTTGATCGGTACAGCGGATTTTTTATCGTTAAGAACAGCTTGTTGCGGCTCACGCAGGAAGAAGTGCAGCAATACGACGTGGACTTTGTGTTGATGCGTTTTGCGGAGGTGATGCTGAATTATGCGGAGACAGCCAATGAAACGGGCCGCCTGGATGAGGCCCTGGCCATTCTAAAGCAAATACGGCAACGGGCCGCTATCGAGCCCGGCGCAGATGGCAATTACGGCATCACCGCTACTTCGAGAGCGGCAATGCGTGAAGCGATTTTGGCGGAGCGGAATATTGAATTCTGTTTTGAGGGGCACCGGTTTTGGGATTTGAGGCGGTTGCGCATGCTGGAACGCTTGGATGGAACGACCAAACACGGTGTGGAAGCGATTGCCGTTGCGGAAGACGGTACGGAACTATCCATCACCGAAGCGCGGACCAAGGCTTCGGCCTATGCGCTGCAGGAAGATGATTTCAAATACAGTTTACTACAGGTGCCGCTATCCGGCGTCCGCGTGAATTCCCTGCCGGAGACGTACTATTTCTTCCCGATCCAGGAAAGTGTCATCGACCGCAATCCGAATATTGAACAGAATAATAACTGGGGAGGCCCTTTTAATCCTACCCTCGAATAAATAGCGTATCAGTAACGCTCCCAAGCGTGGGATTATCGTGTGCAATTGGCAGCCTTGGAAGGCTTCTTGGCTGCTAATTGCTCAAAAAAGCGTAACTTTATCCCATGAAATTTATTTATAGCATCGTACTGAGTATAGTGGTCGCACATTGGGCTTGGGGGCAACAGCCTCCCGCCGTTTCCAAGACCGAATTTCCGGACTCCGCACTCCAGCAGCCGCTATTCGGACTGGACGGCGAGCAGACAACCGCTGGTGCGGTACTGGAGGCCAATAAAGGTAAAACGGTATTATTATACATCTGGGCGATGTGGTGCCCGGATTGCCTGAAAGGTTTTCCTGAACTTCAAGCCTTCCAAAAGGCCAATCCTGATGTAGCGGTTGTATATTTTTCCCTCGACAGGCAGGAGCAGCAATGGCAAGATGGCATCCGGAAGTTCAAACTGGAAGGTGAACACTATTGGTTTAAGACCGACTGGAAAAACGACTTTACCAATGCCATAGACCTCAACTGGATACCGCGTTACCTGATCATCGCCCCCGATGGGCAGATCGCAAAATACTATGCCGTGAAAGCGGACGACCCGGCGCTGCAGGAAGCTGTAGATGCATTACGTTAAGTTTGCCCGCTATGGCGTGCATGCTCGATGCCCACTAAAAACCCCAGACAATGTACGGAACCGATTGCCCAACGATTTCCGTACTGCTTTTGAAAATCCACACCAGATGTTCAGATACAAGGCCCTTTTGTTTGAAAAAAACACTAAGTTTGCCCTTGCACAGCCTAGCGCTTTGACTGATTAAAACCAATCCAGGCAATACGATTTGAATGCTGAACATGGCGGCCCACGAGGACGATTTATATATACGTTTGCTGAAAGAAGGTGATGAAAAAGCCTTTTCCGTGTTTTATGATGCGCTCTGGGAGCGGGTATTCAAGTATGTTCTGGCCATACTCCATGAGCCGGACGACGCTGTTGATGTGGTCCAAGATACATTTGTATCGCTCTGGCAGCAACGGAAAGAACTGAGCGAAATAACTTCAATTGAACATTTCGTGTTTTCGATTGCAAAATACAAGGCGCTGCGATATATCAGACGTAACATCAGAACAAGGAACTACCTCGCTTCCCTAAGCGGATTTCAGCCAAATGACACATCAAACATCGATGATCGCATCGACGCTGCAGACATGCTGCATATCGTCGATGCTGAAGTGGCATCTTTGCCGGCAAAAATGCGCGCGATATTTTTGCTGAGCCGCACACAAAACCTCTCTCACAAAGAAATTGCACACCAACTGCAGATTTCGGAAAAAACGGTTAAAAAGCAAATAAACAATGTGCTGCGTATATTAAGGAAGAAAGTGAGAAACAGTTTTCTCCTAGCTGTCATACTTTTACTCCAATAGCAAACGTATTTTGCTGACAATAAACTACATATAAATTATTTCATTTTTTATCTACTACCAACAGGCTCGCTGGGGCACTACTACACAATTATACGCCAACAGCATGACCGAGGAGGAGATCAAATCGTTATTGAAACGCTACGAAACCGGCGACTGCAGTGCTGATGAACGGGCCTGGGTGGAGCATTGGCTTCGTAGCCGATTTCGAAGCCTCAATTGGGACTGGAAAGATTCGGAACAGCGCAATCGATTTAAGGTACTCATAAAGACCGGTGTCGACAATCAGTTGTTTGCGCCGGAAAAGAAATGGAACGTTGTGCTCATGCGAGCGGGCATAGCTGCCTGCCTGCTGCTCTGTTTGGGTTCGTTGTTTTGGTATTTGATACGGCAATCGCCATCAGACGCCATAGCGCGTTTCTATATCGAGGAAGCGGTCACTCCTGGAAGCAATACGGCACGACTTACCTTACCAAACAATGAAACCGTCTGGCTTGATCAAGTGCCCACGGGGCAGCCCGTCGAAATCGATGGGATTGAACTGATTCGGCTCGCCGATGGATCGATACAATACCTCGTGGATGAGTCGCTTCCGAGCGAACGGCCCCGTAATAATACCATTAGCATACCTAGGGGCGCCAATTACCGGTTTATGCTGCCCGATGGCACAGCGGTGTGGCTCAATTCGGCGACAACATTGGTCTTCCCCATGGCATTTGTCGGAGATGAGCGCTTGGTCTCACTGACCGGAGAGGCCTATTTTGAAGTCGCTAAAAATCCGGAAAAGCCTTTTAAAGTAATCGCCAACGGCACCGAAATCACCGTCACGGGAACGCGTTTTAATGTGATGGCTTATGGGGATGAACAGCGTGTGGTAACCACCTTGGTAGAAGGCGGACTCGATGTCGGTGATGGCAGCGCAACGGTAAGACTTTCGCCCGGCCAGCAAGCGGTAACCTCGAAAGGCAGCCCGACCGTGAAAAAAAGCGCGGATGCAGAACTGGCTATTGCTTGGGTGCATGGCGACTTCCTCTTTGAGGATTTAGATATCCGTACAATCATGAAGTACGTGGAGCGTTGGTACAACGTCGATGTAGTGTATCAAGAGCCGTTACCCTCGAAGCGTTTTGGGGGCACATATACCCGGAACAAGGGAATACAAGACTTGCTAAATCATCTCGAATCATTGAGTGAGATACGCTTTAAGCTAGCGGAAGGGAGGGTAACGGTTATGAAGTAAATGATACTCCATACAATACCTTAAAAAACCGGAAATGTTTGCGGCATTCCCGGTTCGCCGGCACGATATGCCGGATTAGGTAATACTTGATCATCGTGTAATAAAAACAATCTATTATTTACCTAACATGCAAATGTATAGAAATTTTACGGTATTGCGTGGCAATACCAAGTATACAAGACTCCGTATTATACGTGCCATGAAATTAATCGTGCTGCTGTTGACTATTTCATTTATACAGGTCTATGCGGTAGCGGATGCTCAGGTCGTAAGCATTCAGGTTGAAAACGCCACGTTGAAATCGGTGCTGAGGCAGTTAAAGCAACAGACCGGTTACGACTTCCTATACGCATCCGACGATCTGGCCCACGCCGACAAGGTGACGTTGGATATGAAAGGGGCAGCATTGACCGATGTCATCGAAGCGTGTCTCGACGGGCAATCCTTGACCTATAGCGTAACGAACACCACCGTTCTCATCCGCAGAACGGGTGACAGGAAGGTACTGAAACAGCGGCCTATAATTGGGCGGGTCGTTGACGAAAATGGCGACCCGGTAGCGGGGGTTACCATAAACCTAAAGAACACCACGGTTGCCACAACGTCCGACGAAGACGGGACGTACCGCATCGTGCTTCCGGACCCAACAGGTGTGCTGGTGTTTTCAGCTGTTGGCTATCAGCCTCAAGAGGTCGTTGTTCAGAACGAAGACACCATCAATTTGACCCTTCAACGGCAGGTAAGCGATATCGACGAAGTGGTCGTCGTGGCTTACGGCACGCAGAAAAAGGAAAGTGTAGTGGGGGCAATCTCCACGGTAAGTGTGAGAGACATCAAGACTGCGGTGCCAAGGTCGCTGAATAACGCATTGGCCGGGCAGGTAGCCGGGGTCATTGCCGTACAACGATCTGGCGAGCCGGGCAACGACGATGCGCAGTTCTGGATACGTGGCGTGAGTACATTCGGCGCCGGGTCCGACCCATTGGTGCTCGTGGACGGAGTGGAACGCCCCCTCAATAACATCGAACCAGAAGATATCGAAACGTTTTCGGTGCTCAAAGATGCCGCCGCAACAGCCATATATGGCATACGTGGCGCAAATGGCGTTATCCTGATCAACACCAGACGCGGTGCAAGCCAGGCGCCATCCATTGATTTCAAGTACGAGACCATATTGAAAGGCGCAACACGTTGGCCTGAATACGCCGATGGCGCTACGTTTATGGAGCTCTACAACGAAGCCTTCCTCGCCACCAACCCGGGAAGCGAACCGTATTTCAGTCAGGAACGTATTGATAATACGCGGTCGGGAACCGATCCGCTGCTGTATCCTGATGTCAACTGGCTAGACCTAATGACTAAAAAAAACACCTTCAGCAACCGCGCAAACTTGAATGTGACGGGGGGTAGCGAGGTGGCGAAATATTACGTATCGGGGTCGTTGCTGAACGAACAGGGAATGTGGAATGAGGATAACCTCAATGCGTACAATACCACAACCAACCTGAACCGATACAACTTCCGGGCAAATACAGACGTGAAGCTCGGTCCGTACACGGATATGAGCTTAAACCTCGGTGGGTACCTTGTAACCGTTAATTATCCCGGAACGTCAAGCGATAGGCTCTGGGAGCTGATTTCAAAAACCAATGGCATCACCTTTCCTGCGTGGTATCCCAATCCGGACAACGAATCGGAAAAGCTGTTTGCGGGAAGTGGCAACGTGGTAAGAAACCCCTACCACGACCTGGTGAACCGTGGATTTCAGACGACCTGGAATAGCTCTATCCAGTCCAACATCAACGCACGGCATGACCTCTCCTATCTGATCGATGGGCTGAGCGTACAGGGCTTGTTTGCTTTCGATGCGTACAACTGGCATAACATCGAACGAACGCGTGATATGGGCGACCTATACATCGCCAGGGGTAGGGATAGCGACAACCGGTTGATCCTGGAACAAACCGTGGAGGGAATTCAGGACCTTGCCTTCAGCAAAGGCGCTGGTGGAAACAGAAGGATTTACTTTCAGGCGAACCTGAATTATAATCGCCAATTTGGCGATCATAACCTGACCGGTCTGCTGCTCTACAACCAACAAGACTTGGTCAACGCAGACACCGACAATAGCATCGCCGCCCTACCATTCCGGCTTCAAGGTTATGTGGGCAGGCTCTCTTACAACTATAAAAATCGATACTTCCTTGAGGCTAGCGCCGGATACAACGGCTCGGAGAACTTTGCGAAGGGCAGTCGTTTTGGACTTTTCCCCGCCATCGCGGCGGGTTGGATCCTATCGGAAGAACCGTTCTACCAACGGAGCGCATTGCCGGATGCTGTCTCTTATTTAAAAATCCGAGGGTCTATCGGCGAGAAAGGAAACGACCAGATCGGCGGCCGTCGATTCGCCTACCTGACCACCGTAGGCGGGGGAAATGGCGGATGGACGTTCGGCCGGGATTATACCGTAAGCATTCCGGGCCGTGGCGAGGAAGAGTGGGGAGCGGACCTGACCTGGGAGCGCGAACGCGAAATCAATGCGGGCGTAGAAGCACGGTTCCTTAACGGTTTCTACCTTCAGGCCGACTTTTTCAAGCGCAACCGACGCAACATCTTCCTTCAGCGAAATTCACTGCCTGCCATTTTCGGGGTGAGACAGAATCCGTGGGGAAACATCGGCATCATGGAAAATCAGGGTGTGGACGCCTCGCTGGAATACCGGCGAACTTTTGGAAAGCTGCAGGTGACAACCCGTGGTAATTTTACTTATGCGAAAAACCGTATTGTCGAAAATGATCAGCCTACGCCGCTTTGGCCCTATCGGGCGGAGAAGGGGAAACGGCTCGGCCAACCATTTGGTCTGATTGCTGATGGACTGTTCCGCACCGAAGACTTTGTAGATGCGCAACAGGGTACCTTAGCGCCCAATATACCGGCACATACCTTCGGCAGAGTTTCTCCAGGCGATATCAAGTATCGGGATGTAAACGGTGATGGCGTCGTCAACCCCGACGATTATGTCGCCATAGGGAATCCGACAAATCCGGGTATCGTGTATGGCTTTGGCATGAGCTTCGGATACGCCAATTTTGACCTCTCCGCATTCTTCCAGGGGAGTGCGGTAATGGACTTTATGCTCTTTGGAGGCGGTTGGTACCCGTTTATGGATGGGCTAAATGGAAACTTGCAGGTTCATGGCCTGAACCGTTGGACACCGGATAATCCCAGCGAAGACGTCTTGTTTCCCAACCTGGGCTTCAGCGGGATGACAAACAATGTCCAGCCGTCTACCTGGTGGCAGCGCGATGCCAGCTTCCTGCGTCTGCGTACGGCCGAATTGGGGTATACACTGCCGCGAAAGACGACGGAACGACTGAAAATCCACACGTTCCGTGTTTTCTTATCGGGATTCAATTTGCTGACGTTTAGCGACTTTACCTTCTGGGATCCCGAGCTGGGAGCCGGGGCATCTGGAAACACCGGCGCAAAGTACCCCATCCAACGCACGTTTAACCTCGGTATAAACGCTAACTTTTAATCTGTATCGATCATGAACATATTTTTCTTTCATATCCGGCGAACGATCGCTTGTTTGGCGATACTTGCCGCTGCAGCATGTAACAAAGACTTTCTGGATCGCCAGCCCGATGATATGCTTGACCTCGACAAGGTGTTTGCTCAGGCGCTGGAAGCCGAGCGGTACCTGGCCAATGTGTATTCTTATACACCACCGCTGGGCGACGGAAATCATGGTTTCGAGAGCAGCTTTATCAGCATCGCTGACGAGGCGGATTTCGGGGCGTCCTTTATGTATGCGAACCATATGCATAATATCGGCAATTGGGGTCCGTCTACCACGGTATTTAATTTCTGGACCTATCTGTACCAGGGAATCCGGTCGGCAAGCGTTTTCATTGCGCGCATTGATGAATGTGCAGACATGTCTGCCACCCTCCGAACACAGCGGAAGGCCGAAGCGCGGGCGCTACGCGCGTATTACTACAGTTTATTGCTCCGGCAATATGGCCCGGTTGTGATTCTTCCGGAAACACCGTTCGAAATTAATACGCCGCCTGCCGAGCTGCAACTGCCGCGCACGCCGTTTGATGCGTGTGTGGATTACTTGGTAGCGGAATTTGACCAGGCGATGGCCGACTTACCGGACCGTATCACAGACCAGGGACAGCTGGGCAGAATCGATCAACTGGCTGTGCAGGCGATGAAAGCGCGAATGTTGCTTTATGCGGCTAGCCCACTGTTTAACGGCAATACCGATTATGCGGCTTTCACTAACCCCGACAATACACCGCTTATCAACACGGTGTACGACCGGGAGAAATGGAAAGCTGCCGCTGATGCAGCCAAAGTGATCATCGACCGCATGCCCGCCGGCTTGTACCGAAAAACAGACGAGTCTGGATCCATTGACCCGCTGCGCTCGTACCGCGATGTGTTTCTAGACCGGTGGAACCAGGAAATCATCTGGGGCCGACAACCCAAGGAAAACCTCCTGAATTGGCATTGGTGGCAACATTGTGCTCCCCGCCAAGCCGGAGGCGAATCGGTGTATGGAGCAACACAGCAACAGGTCGATGCGTTTTTTATGGCGAACGGCGAGCGGCCGGTTATAGGCTACAATTCAGACGGCAGTCCGATTATCAACCCGCGCGCTGGCTACTCCGAACAGGGGTTCGCGGAAGAAAATACCGCCTACTGGAACGAGGGCGTATCGAACATGTATGTAGAGCGTGAGCCTCGCTTCTATGCCACCATCAGCTTTAACGGGGCATCGTGGGTAAACAAAGGGTCAGACAATAATCAATCCTACCGGTTTGAATTTTGGATGGGCGGTGCCGACCTTGTGGGTGAAAACTACAGTAAAACGGGATATGCGATCCGAAAATTTATCCATCCAAGCACCATATGGAACCCCAATTGGGCGAACGTCAACGTGGAACAGATGCAAGACATCTTTTTCCGATTGGGTGAGGTGTACCTCAACTATGCGGAGGCACTCAATGAGTACGATTTTAACGCCAACCAAAGCGAAATTCTCCGTTACGTAAACCTAGTTCGGGAACGGGCGGGCATACCGGGCTACGGCAACCAGTCGGGGCAGGTGGCGGAACCGGCTTCGCAGGAAGCCATGCGTGAAGCGATCCGCGCCGAGCGACGGGTGGAACTGGTCTTTGAGGATTTTCGGATTTGGGATTGCCGCCGATGGAAAATCGCGGAGCAGACAGACAACGGGCCTTTTTATGGAATTAACATCCGAGGAGGCAACCAACTATCCGATCCTGAATTATACAAACGGATCGCTTTCGAAAACCGTGTATTTCAACGGAGACACTACTTGTGGCCCATTCCACAAACCGAAGTGGAACGAAATCGGCAGTGTGTTCAAAACCCGTTTTGGTAGGCCGCAAATCAGCATCGTTTATTTATTTAACAGCCAAATAGCTGAGTCATTATGAAATGGTTAACATCATTTAAATATCCTTATCTCGCCGCCCTTAGCATCGGGTTGGGCCTGATCTTATCGTGTACGGAAACCGGCGGCATCATTGACGATGATTATCCGGTTCCGCAGATCTATTGGACGGGTAATGGTGAATTCGCCCGTATACCCGAATCGAATAGCTACCCGTTTGTTGTAGACGAGGAAAACAAACGGATTCTCATCACATTGGGCTTTTCTTCGTCCGGATTGCACGATCGAGACGCATTTACCGTCAACTTTACGCTCGATCGCGAGGCGATCGGGAGCCTACAGGAGCAAGGCAGCCTGAACCACGCAATTGAGCTGGCGCCCGAGGTGATCGAATTGCCACCGCCGGCCACGGTTGCTCAAGGCGAGGAAGGCGCTTTGGCGCAAGTCGCGTTAGACATGGATGCGCTGGGTGGCTTTGACGACGATATCCTCGCATTCGCCGTAAGGCTTGAGTCTGCATCAAAGTACCCCATTAACCCGGACTTGGCAACGTTGGTGGTACTGGTCAATTACCGCGGTGTGGTGGGAATATTCTGCCCGGACGACGCCCCAGCCCCTGGTCGTATTTTTATTCCATTTGAAACGGCCGATGACATCAACGCTTGGCAATATGGCGGGCTCTCGCCAGGTCAGCAAGGTGAAAAGCAGGTGACCATCACCCGGAATAACGACGATGGCTATGGAATCGCTGTAAAATGGGACCAATCCTTCAACCTGGACAACTATCCGTATTTGGCCATGCGCGTATACGATACGCCCGCCAACGGTGCCTGGCTCCTGAAATTATACGACGGGCAAACGGACCACGTAATCCGGCCGGAGAACGGTGCTTATAAGGAGCTCGAAGATGGTTCACGGATCTATTATTGGAATTTGGCTGAAGCAACCGGGCGGACCGGCGAACTAAACAGCAATATCCAGGTCGTTATAGAGGGGCCGAACGGGGAATCACTGACGTATGGCTGGATAAAATCGTATCAAGAACAAGAGATCATTTTACAATGCGTATCCGAATAATCCTCGCGTGTATCCTGATTTACGCCATCCGTATCGAAACGTATGCGCAACTTCCGTTGAGTAACGATCTGCTCGAAACAGGGGCGCAACAGCGTCGGGATCTGAGCATTCCGGGGTCGCGTATCGTGCTGAACCCGTACAATTTCCGGATACCGCCAGGGCAACGAACTCCGATGGCGTACAGCTCGCGGCCAACACTTCCGCTAAACGTGGGTTACTTGGGCACAAAGATGGCGAACCGATCGTTTGAAGACCTGATCATGCTACATGTGGACACCAAGCAAGAGGGGCACTCATTTTCGGCATGGTCGGCTCCGCTAAGCGATGCCTCAGCGTGGCAGCCAAGCGATGGCGCTCGCATCCTACCCGCTGCCGACGGTAGCCTCTTTGCCAGCACTGATGCACAGGCGAGCAGCGACGTACAGTCAATTCGCCTGAAGGACGCCGTTACCACCAACTTGGACGAGGCGCCCTACCTCAACATCACGGTGCCCGATGGGACGACGCTCTGGGCAGTAAAAGTACATGGACAGGACGAGCCTTCGGACCGTACGATCCGGCACGAGAACACCGGTACCGGCGCTTATACCTTTGACTTGCGCACAGCGACGGGTTGGCGCGGTAAACGGACATTTTACCTGACAATCTTCCTGGTGGGCAAGGGAACGTCACTCCGCGTCACGGAGCTGTCGATACGGGGCGTGCAGGCCACGCTGGTGGCGTCTGATACCATGGATAATACCTGGGAACCGCACCGCCTTGCATTCGAAGGGCGATACCTTGGCGACGTGCGTCTCCGCGGTTTTGATTTTTTCTACGACGAAGAAACCATAGTAAGGCAATTCAACAGCGATAAAAGGGCGGCCTTGGTTTACAGCGGAAAATACGAGGGCAAGCTTTCGATTGTTGGCCAACGCACGTTGGTAATTCAAGGGTGCGACATCCAATATGCCGTTTCTTTCGAGGCTCCATTCGCGTCGCCGATTACGTTTTACCGTACGTATACCGACTTGCTTGCCCGCAAGAATCCGCTAGATATTCCCCCCGAAGTGGGGTATTGGTCCGTGCAGACGGCCGGGAATGACCCCACCCGCAAGCCTACCCTGATTGCCTGCAGCTTTGCCGAATTGTCGCTGCCGGTGGCGGCGCTCGTCCAACGCGCAGAAAGGCCAGCGCTAAATCCGGCGAGCGTCACGACAAAGCTGCGCGAACGAAGGAATTATTGGAACAGTTTACTGGCGAAGGTTCCCCATCCGACCCGATTCGGATTGAACCATGTCAATCCCAAAGGGGTTACCGACACAGCCATGCGCAAAGCATATTACCGTGCGTGGGTATTTCTCGCGATGAATGTTCTGCCGCCGGATACCGCGCATTTTCCTTATCCGCAAATCGTGACCGGAAAACCCTCGCTGTGGGGTGAGGGTCATCCAAACGCGCCGTTTTCCGCAGCATGGGAGAGTTTCATTGCCATACAACTATACGGCTACCTAGCTCCTGAAGTGTCCTGGGATGCTTTTAGCGGGCTGATGTCGCTCGTGGATGAAGAGGGGGTGCTCGGCGGCGAAAGCCTGCCATCGCGAAAGGCAGAGACCGCACTGCTCCTCTATCGGCTCACGGGAGATAAAGAAAAGCTCGCCTTGAACTACCCGGCATTGAAACGCTACATGATGTGGCGAATCCGTTATCCGATGTGGGTATACAAAGACGTCAGCATCCTTAGTGAGTATCAGAAAGACGCAGACTTCGTTGTTTCGGCCATTGTAGATATGGAAGCGTTGGCAGCCATTGCGACTATACTGGAACTGCATGATGATCACGAACTATGGGTAAAAAACAGGCTGGCCTTATTCGACGATTACCTGCGTTGGTTTTGGAGCGATTCCGACGAGCTGCCGGTACAGCTTTACAATACGCGATCGGGATTGCGGACGGCGGGGCATCCTGTGTGGGTAACCAGCGGACTCGCTATCGATCTGTTGAAGGCCCCCCACCTAAACAGTATGATGGACCTGTTTGACCGGTATTTTGATCCGGACCAAAGTTTCGCGGGGTTTAGGATGCCTAAGTATCCGGACGTGGCGTTTACCGTGAGGGGATTATTGGCTAAAGGCTATCAAAACCGCGCAACTCAGCTGATCGAATGCAATATCCGTGATGTGATGCGTTCGGGTGCCGTGTTTGCCGAGCAATACACACTGGACTCGCCGCCTCATGGCGATGGCGTAAGGCCTTCGATTTTCGGAATGGCTCAGTTGATCGACTTTGTCTTATTACTGAATGGCGTGGATTACTTGGACGGGAGGGACGCCTTTTGAGCCCATATCGGCAACAGCAGCATAAATCATAGATTAACGTTGTCTCAAATGCCCTTCAAAAATGTCCTATTCGGTACGCATGCCAGCCGCAGTTTAAGCAGCTGGCATGCTACGAAACAGGTTTTTATTATTCTACCGCCCGGAATACCCAGAAATAAGCAGCTCCCCAAGCGCCGGTACCCGGAGGGGCATAGCTCAGTACCATCCGGCCGTCATCCAACAACAGGATGTCGTATTCATAGACCGGGATGCTGCCCTCATCCGGTGACTTGCCGCATAAAACCGTAACACCCCGTGTGGTGAGCTTTCCTTTGGCCCATACGGTGCCGTTATCCTGTACGATGGTTTTGGACATATCGAATGAAAAACCACCGGCTTCCTCCTGTCCGTCAGCTTTCACCTTCGTAAGTTTGGCACCGCGAAGGGAGAATACCATCTTGGCCCCCGCTCCTTCTCCGGCAGCTTGGTCTTCGATATCCTTCACTTGGAGCATCCACCACTCGGGTTTGGTGCTAGCGAGGTATCCACCATTGCCCCATACCGCCGGCTGCGTGTCATCCCACACCCACGTTTTCTCGGATCCGCCGGTGAGGTATCCCCATTCCAACGGTACGTCGAATGTCAGCTCGTCGACATTGACGGTCAGTGTTTTCGTGACTTTCGTGCCATTGGGATTGAGCCCGGTAAAGATGATCTCGTTTTCGCCTTCGGTCACCAACAACACGGTATCAGTCTTCCTTTGCGTGGTTCCTACACCGAAATCCCACGAAGAAAGCACCGGACTTCGATTGTCCAGCACTACTTTGTTGGAGTTTTTACCATCCACTTGGATAAGGGTGGCCGTGATATCGAGTTGCTCAGCGGTGATCGCGCCGCCCATTTCCATGCGGTCTTCGATGGGCTCGCAGGCCGAAACCGCCATGATTGATAGAACTGCCCACTTAGCGCAGTGTTTTATAAAGGTTTTCATCGTATTCTTCCTTTTAAGTTTTACCATCCCGGAAATTCATCTGCAGGTGTACCCCATCCGGCATTCTGCGTCAATACGCCATCGGATAGCGCGATTTCATTTTGCGGAATCGGCCAGAAGCCGCCCGTGGCTTCATACCTCGCCCGGTAGCCGCCACCGAATCCCCGCATCTGCGTATCTAGGCCTTTGTTTTTGATCGCTACGCCTTCCTGTGCTGCAAGCGCGTTGGCTGCATCGTGCCAACGCATGAGATCGAAATAACGCAGGCCTTCAAAAGCAAGTTCCCACCGGCGCTCACGCTTAATAGCATCCAACGAATAGGCCACATTGCCCAGCTTGGCCCGTGTGCGCACGCGGTTTAAACCCGTTGCACTTTCGGTGAGCTCGGAATGCATCAACAGCACATCGGCAAAACGGATCAATACCAAATCTTGTGTGTGAGCCAATTGCATATCCGTAGGCGCGCCGTCTGCTAAAATCGCGTAAGAAGGCAGCAGGGTTCCTTCCCGATAGGCAGTGACGGGCATGTATTTTTTCTGCCAGAAACCAGTCTCTTCCATTTGTGAGTCGGCGCCGTAGAGATAGTTCTCCAGGTCATTTTCAGCATCGATAATGGATCCCGTGCGTCGGATATCCGTAGGTTCGGCCTGACGCCATTGGGTCCACAGGCTGGTATTGACCGGCCCAGCACCCCAGCCGGCACCGAAGGGGAATGTACCCGCCTGCCCATTGTTTGACCGCATGCCGAAATGGAGTACGTACTGATTGGAATAACCGAGGGTGTAACTGTCGCCCCAGTCTACCAATGTGCCGAACTTGACCGCAAAAACTGTCTCTTTGTTTCCGTCGCCCTCCCAGGATAGTCCATTAGCGTCAGTGTAGTCGTAATCTTCGGCAGTATGCTCATTGGTATAGGGCCAGAGGTTGCGGAAATCAGACACCAAGTCGTGGCCACTGCTGGCAATGCATTCATCCAACCAGGTGACGATCTGGGCTTTGTTGAGCTCGCCGCCACCGGCCACGGGAAGTGAACTTTGCTCGTAGTAACCGGTATAGAACAGGAATACACGGGCCGCGAGTGCCTGAGCCGCCCATCTGGTGGCATGGCCGGAAGCAACACTGGTATAGGGCACTGCGGGCAGTAGCGCGACTGCCTGCTGTAAGTCGTACGCAATCTGTGCATAGGTCTCAGCTGCTGGTGCCTTGGGCAGGTTTTCGGCCTCCGGTACGATGACCAGTGGCACTTCGCCAAATAGTTGGGAAAGCTCGAAATAAAAGAGCGCCCGTAGGAAATGGGCTTCGCCCATAAGCTGGTTGCGCTGCGCCTCGTTGGTCCATCCGGTCACATTATCCATCGTGGCAATGGCCGTATTGGCCCGGAAAATGCCCTGATAGCGTGCCCGCCAAAACGGTAGAAACCGATTAGGCTGGGTATTCATGAGGTGATCGAGCCCGTGCATGTCGCGGTCGTTTTCACCGCCACCGCCAAAGCGGTCGTCGGAAGCGAGCTCAGCCGCATAAAAATGGGTGTGCGCGGCATCAGAGATCGCTCTGCTCATGGTAGAATAGATGCCGGTGATCATCTGCTCGGCATCGGCCACATTCATCGGGAAATTGCCCGTATTTTTCTTATCATAGCTCGTCGTATCCAGGAAGCTTTCACACCCAGACAATAGCATGACGCATGCTGTTATTGCTGTAATTCGTTTCATGTTCTTTCGTATTAGAAGTTGACATTCAGTCCAATGATGAAATTTCGTGGGCTTGGATAGAACCCGAGGTCTATGCCAGATACCCAGCCCTGCTCATCACCATAGCCGATTTCGGGGTCCATGCCCGAGTAGCCGGTAAAGGTGTAGAGGTTTTGCGCCGATACGTAAAGGCGGGCTTGCCCAAGTGGCAACTTCGGAAACAACGACTTGAAACTGTAGCCCAATGTGATATTCTGGATCTTGACGAAATCGCCATCTTCAATGTAGATATCCGAAACGTACTGGCTATTGGTATGGCTGCCATTGGTAAGCCGTGGATAGCGGTTGGAAGTACCTTCGCCGTGCCAGCGCTGAAATACCTCGGTGGTATAATTCTGCAATGGGCTATCCGCAAATGACCGGTATGACTTCGCAATCTGATGGCCGAAGGCCCCGAAGGCGGTAACGCTAAGATCTATCCCTTTATAGCCAAGCGAAAGATTGAGCCCCGCCGTAAAATCGGGATGCGGATTGCCTATTTGCACCTTGTCTGCATCGGTGATGGCGCCATCGCCATTGGTATCAACGAAGATTACATCGCCCGGTTGGGCCGTGGCCAGTACGCCATGTCCCTGTGTCCGGTAATCAGCAATTTGTTGGTCATTTTGGAAAATACCAGCTGTTTTATACCCATAAAAATAGCCGATTGGGAAGCCTTCTTGCGCGCGGTACATCGGCAACGTACCCTGACTGAGCACATTGGGAAATCCTTCGATGAGTTTTTCGTTGTTGGCAATCCGCACTACGCGGTTGCGATTATACGACCCGTTGAGATTGATGCCGTAGGTAAAGTCACCACGGGTTTCATTCCAGTTCAACCCGAGTTCGAACCCGCGATTTTCAACATCGCCCCCATTGATGAACGGTGCGTCGGTGCCAAAAATGGCCAATACCGGTGCCCTCAGCAACCAATCGATGGTCGACTTGCGGTACCAATCGAAAACGACACCAAGCCGACCCTGTGCCAGGCGGGCATCGAGCCCGATGTTGAGCTGTTCGGAAGTTTCCCACGAGACCACCTCGTTGGGCAGGATATCCGGGTAGGCACCGGTGATCAGCGTATTTTTGTCATTACCGAAATAGTAGCCGTTGTGGTTGTCGAGCGCAATGGTGGCCAGGTACTGAAACGGATCGATGCTGGCATTCCCATTCTGGCCCCAGCTGCCGCGCAGCTTCAAGAAATCGAGCCAATCAACAGACTCCATAAAAGCCTCGTTGCTGACGTTCCAGCCTGCAGAAACCGATGGAAAATAACCCCAACGATGGCCCCGGGCAAAATTGGACGAACCATCTGCCCGCAGGATGACGGTAGCCATGTAGGTTTCTTTGTAGTTGTAATTGATCCGGCCGAAAAATGAGGCAAAATTATTTTCGAGGTCGTGGCTGCCACCGATGGTTGGTGTGAATCCGGCAAATGCCATCCAGTTGCCCACATAGGCATGCTGCCAGCTACCCGGAAATGACGAATTGGAAGTGGTGACACTGAGATTTTCGCCCAGCCCCCAACGCTCCATCGACTGGCCGAGCACCGCATCAAAATGATGGCCCGTACCGACCGTGCGCTGGTAGGAAACGGTGTTTTCCAACAACCAACCGTAACCCACGCTCTGGTTTTGCGAGATATCGTCGATGTCATTGACAGAATTGTCAGATAACCTGAAGGTAGGCGTATATGACCGGTAAGAAGAGGCATTCAGTCGGTAACCGAAGTTGCTGCGGAACCGCAGGTCTTTAATCGGCTGTATTTCCACGTAGGCATTGGCCATCATCGAATGGTTTTTGCTCTCGTTTTGCCCGCGCCTATACACCATGTCTGCTATGGGATTGGCGGTCATCCCGTCAAGGCGCCAACCATCGGCCAATTTACTGGCATAATCGTAGTAGCCGCCTTCACTATTATATACCGGCATCAACGGATTGCCTTTGAGCATGTTGTTGACATCGTTCCAATAAATATTGCCGATGCCGATACCGGAGTTGTTGCGGTAAGTATACGTGAGATTCTCGCCGAACTTAAGCACATCGAAGTCGTCCGTTTTGAGGATAACATGGTTTGAATTGATCCGGACGGTGTGCCGGTTGAGGTGCGGGGCCACCGGCTTGCCGAAAATACCATCTTGCGACGCAACCGAGTAGCCTAAGGCAAATGTAGACCGATCAGTACCGCCGGTAAGGTTGAATGCGTGGTTTTGCGTCAGCGCATTGGGATTGTGAATTTCCTCGAGCCAATTGGTGCCATTCCAGGTACCATCCTGGATTTGCTGGTACTGAACAGGTATCTCGTAGGCCCAATCATAGGGCGCCTGTCCTTCATTGAAACGGCGCTCATTTTGGATGGCCATATATTCCTTGGCATTGAGCAAAGACGGCAACTTATAGGCGTTTTGCCAGCCCACAAACGCATCGTAGTTGAGTGTAACCTTGCCGGCTTTGCCCTGCTTGGTGGTAACCAGCACCACGCCATTGGCAGCCCGCGATCCGTATATCGCTGCCGAAGCAGCATCCTTCAGGATATCGATGGATTCGATATCCGACGGATTGAGGCTGTTGATATCGCCGCCGATGACATTGTCGATAACGTAAAGGGGCTGTGAGTTGCCTATGGTACCGATACCGCGGATATTAACCTTGAACCCTTGGCCAGGCATACCGGAGGCTTGGGTAATCTGTACGCCGGGGGATTGGCTCTGCAGGGCATTGACCACATTGGTCGTGCTGAGCTTGGCGATGTCTTCGCCGCTTACCTGTACCGTAGCTCCGGTAGTCAGCTTCTTCTTTTGCGTACCGTATCCTACCACCACCAGCTCCTCAAGGGTATTGACGGACATTTCCAACGTAACGTTGATTAACTGCCGATTGCCAATAGCAATCTCTTGCGGGGTATACCCAATCGACGAAAACACCAAAATGGCATCGCTGGACGAGACCGACAGCTGGAAGTGCCCCTCGCCATCGGTGGTCGTTGATGTGTTCGTGTTCTTTTCGGAAACGGTGACAGCCGCCAAGGGTAGGCCTGAATCATCGATGACTGTGCCGCTAACCGTAGTTTGCGCCGTGTGTGAGCGCCCGGCTAGGTATCCGTAAGATCCGTGCGCAAAAGCGACATCGGGCGGCACCGAAATGCCCAAGGCGACGCAACCCATGGTGAGCTGCAGCAGCCTTCGCGTGTACTGTTTGTAAAAATTGAATTGCATGGTTTTTTGTTTATAATTGAAGGATTAAACAATTGTACGTACTGATTTATTTCAATTTGATCCGTTGTTCCTTTCCGGAATACGTCGCCGTCTGCGTGGTGCTAATGGATGTATCCACACCCTGAGGCCTCTCTGGCTGTACATAGACGATGCGAAAGATACGACGTGCCAGCATCCCTTCAAACGAACCTTTCCGATTACCGATATGCAGCACTCCGGTGCCGTCTTGATACGTAAAGGCGATGGTACTGAATTTTCCCTGCTCGTAATTATAATTGGTCCCTTCGTCTTCGTACAGCTCAAATGAGGCATCTGCACCTGCATAAACGAAAAGCGTGATTTCCCTGGCTGGCTTCTCATCCGTGTATTGCAGCTCCGGGCCAAGTGGAATGATGCTGCCAGTCTTTACAAAAAGCGGTATACGCTCGTAGGGCGCCGCCGCCGCAAGTCTCTGCCCGCCACGATGGTATTCGCCACTGTAAAAATCATACCACCCCGCTCCTTGTGGCAAATAAACCTCGCGTGAGGTAACACCGGGCTGTGTTACCGGGCTGACGAGCAGCGAGGGGCCAAATAGGAACTGGTCGCCGACGTTCAGCGTTTGGGTGTCGTGAGGGAAGTCCATCGCCAAGCCCCTGAGCATCGTGGCATTATACAGGTAAATGCCGCCGGCCAGCGAATAGGTGTAGGGCAATAGCCGATAACGCAGTCCGATGGAATAGCGCATGCTGTTATAAGCAAGATGACCTTCCGGAGCGATGTTGAACGGCTCACGGTAGGGAAACTGCCCATGTGCACGGAAGATGGGCAGAAAAGCACCATACTGGTACCACCGGGCATTCAATTCGCGCCATTCTTCCTGATCTTCCGCACTGGGATTGTGGAAACGCCGCTCCACCAAAAAGCCCCCGGCATCCATCGTCCAATAGGGCGTGCCAGACATCGAGAAATTAACCCCGGCAGCAATCTGGTCTTTCATATCGTGCCAGCGCGACGAGATGTCGCCGCTCCAAGCCGCTGCAGCGTAGCGCTGCTGGCCGGCAAAGTAAGAGCGGGTGAGAATGAATACCCGTTGGTTGGGATCCGTATCCCGTTGCCCTTCGTAAATGCCCCGCGCGTTTTCCAAGGGAAAAGCATTGTAATAACGCACCGATGAGCCGATGGCAGGTTGCATGACGGATTTTCTTGCGTCGATGTTGATGTTGGAATGGACATCCGGCTCACTGGCATCCATCCACCAGGCATCGATACCCTTTTGGTATAATTTCTCGTTCATCAACTCCCAAAAGCCCATACGGGCACGGGCGTTGAACGGGTCGTAGAATGTGGAAGTATAGCCCTTACCGATCCAATCCTTGCGACGGTCGTAAATATTCCGGGGATAGAGCCAGCCATTGTCACGAAACCGCGTATACACGCTAGACGCCTCGTTAATTTTGGGCCAAACCGAAATCATAAGGTGGAAGTGGTTTTTGTGCAGTCGATCCACCATCCCCTCCGGATCGGGAAACCGCGCGGGATCAAAATCGTGGCTCCCCCAATCGTGCTCACGCCAATAGGACCAATCCTGTACCATGTTGTCGATGGGAATCTTCCGGCGGCGGAATTCCATCGCCGTACTTTCTAAATCTGCCTGCGTTTTGTAACGCTCGCGGCTCTGCCAGAAACCGAATGCCCAGCGCGGCATAATGGGCGCCCGACCGGTAAGGTGGCGGTACCCGCCAATTACATCTTCCATGCTATCGCCAGTGACGAAATAGTAGTCTACCCCCGCTCCGGCCTCCGAATCAAACGAAAACGTGCCCTTGACTGTATCGGGGATGGGTCGTTGCCACGCGATACCGAGATAGGACTGGCTTCCGTCTGGTAGCCATTCGATCCGTATGTCGTGCCGATGGCCGGCTTCCATAGCCAAAGCGAGCTCAAAAGAACCGGCATTCCACGATTCACGCCAGCGATCTTCCTGCAACTGGTCATCTACCCAAACCTTGACGTAGCCTGAATAGGTGAAATGCAGGCGATGCAGCCCACTGTAGGGCGATTCCAACTGCCCCTCATAGGTAACCAAGCTACTTGCTAGATTTACCGAATCCGGAAACCGGGGTTGGTCGCTCAGGTATCGGTAGTCAATCTCCGACTCCGGTCGGGATAAACGAATAGTTTCGGGATCGTCCTTATCCCGATAGGTTGCCGTAAGCCACCCACGCTGCCCTTCCTTGGAATACAGGCGGAAGGCCGAAAGCGGTAACAGCGGCCGGATATCGCCGGCCTTCGTGATTGAATAGTTGTGCCAGAGGATGCCATAATTGTTGGTGGACAGCAGGAAAGGAACCCCGATCATTGTGTTGTACTGCAATAGGGTCACTTGCCGGCCCTGGTAGTTCATCACCCCCTTTTGATGTTGTCCCAGCCCATACAGGCCCTCGGTTTGGGATACGGAAAAATGCTGACGGATCCGGTAAAATGCATCGCCATCATACGCGTCGGACTCAAATGTGGTCGCATCCCGCCGTTCTTCGGCCAACAGCGGCTGCCCGCGCCCGTCCAGGAAATCCACCGCACCGGAAAGCAACGACACCCTTGCCGTGAGTGCCGCGGTCTTCAACCGGAGGTAATCGCTCGCCTCTTCGAGCGTCCACGGGCCTGCCGTACGGCGAAGGGAATCGACGATAACCAGCGACTCACTGGGCGCTACATGCCCGCCCAATGGCTTGGCAACGACATGAATAATCCGATCGGTAATGACATCCAGTGTTACTTCCTGATCAATCGCGGTGGCCGAGCCACTGAACGTAACGGATACGCCGGTAGCCGTTCGGGTTATTTGAGGATGGTCTTCCGCTATTGCCATCGCCGGCACCAACGGGTTGCCAAAACATATAGCAGCAACAAACGCAAGTTTCATGTTCATCATAAAAAGTAATAACGGTAGCTGGTTAACGCAATTGGTTATCGGCATCAAAAATAGGAGCGACGGGTGGATATGAGGGGATAAGTATGTTAATAAATGCGGGTATTTTGGTTAACTTACCTGCCACTACAAGTCTATTTCCGGTAGGCAGAAGGGGCTACACCGTAAAGTGCTTTGAAATATTTGCTGAACGGCTTGGGATTGCTGAACCCGACTTCATAGGCAATTTCGGCGACGGTGAGTCCCGACTGCTCCAACAGTTGCGCACCCCGCCGTAAACGGATATTGCGGATAAACTCCGATGGCGTGTGGCCTGTTAATGTAAGAATGCGTTTGTACAGGCTGACCCGGCTAACGTGCATCGCATGGGCGAAGGATTCTACGGAAAAGTCGGCTTCAGCCATATGCTGCTCTACCGTATCCAACGCTTTCCTTAAAAATGATTCGTCGGCAGTCATCACCGGCTTTTCGGAAGGAAAAACATCAAGCTTCTTTTTATAAACCTGCTCCATCGTTGCTTGCTGCTTCAGCACGTTTTCCAGCTTGGAGCGAGCCTCCTGGCGTTCCCGCTGCAATGCAAAACGCGTCTTTTCGCGCGTCCGTTCGATATGCCGGATCAACAATATACTACCTAATCCAAAGACCGTATATAGGAAATACGCCCAACCCGTTCTCCAAAATGGTGGCATGATGGTAATGGATGCCAGCGTATAGGGTACACTCCAGTTTTCGCCGTCTTCAGATACCATCACGCGGAATTGGTAGTTGCCGGGATCCAAGTTGGTAAACGCGGCCTTGCGCGTGCGGCGATCCATCGCCACCCAATCTTGGTCGAACCCCTCCAATTTGTAACGGAAATAGGCGCGGTCTTTATTGAGAAAATATAACGAGGCGACCACGAATCCCAGCATATCCTGTTCATGGGAAAGCGTTACCTCCTTGCGGCCGAGCCACTGCGACACGTCTACGCTGCGGTTAAATAGTTGGAAATCGGTGAGCACGGGCGGCGTTTGCGTTGAAGGTGGCGACTGGATATGTGCCGGGTCGATGACGTTGAATCCGGAAGGGCCGCCGAAAAGCAATTCTCCAGTTGATAGCAGACAGATGGCATCTTCATTGAATGCGTTGCCCTGCAATCCGTCCCGACGGTCGTAGTTCCAAAACCGCCATTGCCCGGGGTTGCTTATCTCCTCCCGGATGGCGGAAATGCCCCGGGCTGTGCTGACCCAAATCGTTCCTTCCCGGTCTTCGACCACGCCCAGCACCGTATTGTCCGGCAGTCCATCTTCCATACGGAAAGCCCGGAATGTACCGGTAGCTGCGTCATAGAGGTTCAACCCTTCGCGTGTGGCCACCCAAATGCGTTGATGGCCATCTTCGATAATCTCGTTGACATGATCGTTGCTCAGTGCCCCCGGCTGATCTCCTCGATAGGAAAACAGTTTGAATGTGCCTTCCGGCGTGAGCATTTCGACACCCGTAGCCGTGCCGAACCAAATTCCGCCCCGCTGGTCTTCGGTAATGGCCGAGATGTAGGCAGATTGCGTAAATCCCTGCTCACCAAAACCCAACCGGGTGAAACGGCCTGTGGCACGATTGAGCTGAGCCAATCCGGCCTTGAGTGTACCCACCCAAAACCGCCCGCGGGTGTCCTCATAGATTTCCCAAACACTGTTGTCGGGAATGGAAGCCGGATTAAGCGCATCATGTGTATAACGTACAAATCGATGGCCATCGAAACGGTTGAGCCCTCCGTGATATGTACCGATCCAGAGCACACCTTTGCGATCGATGTACAAGTTGACAATCACATCGCTGCCGAGACTGTGCGGATCTTTGGGGTTGTGGCGGTATTGCGTAAACCGATTGGCCCGCCGATCGAAATAAATCAGTCCGCCGCCATTTGTACCGATCCATACATTACCCTTCTCGTCTTCCACAAACTGGTTGATGTCATCAAACGGCAGCACGGACTCACCCCTACCCCGCTGCCGTTGGTACAGCGCAAACTGAATCTGGCTGGGGTGATAATAACTGACACCGCGCTTGAACGTACCGGCCCATAGGATGCCGTCTACATCGCAGTAAATCGCCATGACACTGTTCTGGCTTATGGTCCGGTCGTTGTATTCATCGTGTAGCAAATAGGAAATCTGCCGATTCTTGGGGTCAACGAGATTGATCCCGCCGTGATCCGTGGCAATCCAGATGTTTCCGTCGGGGTCTTCGGCCATCCCGAAAATAAGCTGGTTGTTCAACGACATGCCTTCGGACTCGGTCGTTAGGTGCAGGGGCGGGCCCTGCTCATCGGGCCACCAATAAACGCCCACCGGCAGACTGGCGGCATATACCCACGGATACCCATTGCGATCAATGAACAGCTGGAAATCTGCGCTGCCCTGATCGCCGCCATCGCGGTCGCGCAACCGATACGCAACCCGCGATCCGCCCTCCAATTGACAGACTGTACCCTGTTGATCGACCGTCCAGGCTTTTCCCGACCGATCGAGCGCAATCCCGGTAACGGGGGCCGCGGGGTCTGCTCTTGGATAGGAAGAAACCACGCCGTTTTGCTCGTCGTAGCTGGACACCATCCCCTCTGCCTGCAAAAACCAGCATTTGCCCTGATCGTTGCGTTGGATAGCTATTATTTCCGCTATCGGCAGTCCCATCGACTGCAAGACACTATCTACATTGCGTATGAATTGTTCCCGACGGTCGTCGTATATGTTCATGCCCAGTTTCGTCTTTACCCACAGTTGACGATGCGGCCCAACAAACAAATCCAGGATATCACTGTCGACGATACTGTACGGTTGGTTTGCAGCATGCCGGAATACCTTGACTTCATGCCCGTCATAACGGCTGAGCCCCGCGGGTGTACCAAACCAAAGGAAGCCACGCTTGTCCTTCACGATAGCGGTAACGTGGTTATGCGACAATCCCTCCTCCACGCTGAGTTGCTGGAACTGGACCGCCTGCGAAACTCCCCGAAAGGGTAACAGGCAACCCACCACCATACAGCACATCAGTATACGCAACATCGGCTTATGCATTCAGCCAAAGCTACGAATTTCGGTGCATTTTCTGTCAGTGCCCGGCTGGAAGGTCTTGCCATCACCAGCTTTTCATTTTTTGTGTTAGCTTTGCCGCAAGAAGCGTGGTTAGTAAGCTCACTTTATAAACCTTGGGCAGGAACAACGGGAATTTCATGGAGTCGGGAAAGGAAAAATCGATAGACGGGAGCTTGGTTCGTCGGTTGAACAGCGGAGATGGGCGTGCCTTTCGCATCATCTATGATGGGCTATACGCCAAGGTTTATCGTTTTGCCTTTACGCTTACCAAGCGCCGCGATCAAAGTGAGGAAGTGGTGCAGGAAACCTTTCTAAGACTCTGGCTTCATCGCGCGGACATCGACGCCTCCCGCTCATTGGATGCTTTCTTATTTACGATAGCCCGTAGGCTGGTCATTGATATCATGAGGAGTGCAACGAGCACTGCCGCATTGCGCGATAACCTTTGGTCATCCATGCAAAAGGAAGATCACGCTACTGAAGAGGCCATCCTAGAAAGTAACCTCGCCGACTTGGTGAATGAAGTAGTCGCCCAGCTCCCCACCCAGCAACAGCTAATCTTCAAACTAAGCCGCGAACAAGGATTGACCCATGAGGAAATTGCGGCCAAGCTGGGAATTTCGAAAAACACGGTCAAAAACCACCTGGTCAGCGCATTAAAGACCTTGAAACGCAAACTGGCAAGACACGGCTTTCCCATTCTAATGTTTTTTTTCATTTTTTTGCTATATGACTAGTCCTATTACCCCGGCTTATCCGTAATCCCTTCCTGAGGCAGGAACTGTTTTCCTGCCAGTCGCTTTATCATTTATAAATGGACGTACACAATCTACGTATCCAGCAACTGTTGCAGCGCTATGCGCAGGGCCAATTGACTAGGGAAGAATTTGACGAGCTGTTTGACTGGCTGCATCACGCTGACGGGGAGCAAGTACCCGGGCTTGAAACGATCTGGGACGATATAAATGTCGAAAAACGCCCCGTAGCGAACGGCGCGGAGCTGTTTGATCGAATTAAAAACGACCCCCGGTACCGTAGCTCCCGGCCACGCCCACTGTTCAGGCAGCTACGACGGTATGCGGCTGTAGCAGCGCTCTTCGTGCTGTGCTGTTCGTTAGCTACCTGGCTTTATTTAAACCGTGCAGACCGGGATGCGCCAATACAATCGGCAGCGATACACAGTGCGCCTGTGTTGGAGCCCGGTGGTAATCGAGCAACGCTGGAATGGGCCGGCGGCGGGGAGCTCGAATTGGATGACGTGCCAACGGGTATCGCTATGGATCGCGGCTCAGCCGCATACGGCGATGGCGCTGTGCTCGGCAACGACGTAAACCGACAGATACAGCAGAGCGAAACGTTGATGCTCCGCGTGCCCCGTGGCGGGCAATACCGAATCACCCTTGAAGATGGAACCATCGCTTGGCTCAATGCCGGGTCGTCACTGCAGTATCCGGTACGATTTGCCGATGAACACCGTCAGGTAATACTGGAAGGCGAAGGATATTTTGAAGTGTCGAAAGACCCGACCCGGCCGTTTCTGGTGCAATGCGGTAATGCCGTAGTGACGGTATTGGGTACGCGGTTCAATGTGAGTGCTTACCCCGACGACAACCAGATGGTGACCACCTTGGTGGAAGGATCCGTACGCGTAAGCCAGGGTACGGAACAGGTGATGTTACGACCCGACCAAGCGGCTATCGTGAATGGCAATGCCGAGCCACCGATCCGCGTAAAGCGCGTAAACGCGGAAGCAGCCACCGCATGGACCACTGGCCTTTTCATGTTTGACCGCGATGCGATCCCCGATGTGATGAAACGCATCAGCCGATGGTACGATGCCGACATCGAGTTGCAAGGTAGCCTTGAAGACCGGACACTCGGCGGTACGGTATCGCGCTATGAATCGGTTGAACAACTATTGAACGTATTGGCCCTGACGGGCAACTTCAACTATAAAATCGAAGGAAGGAGGATCATTGTCATGGAATAACACAGGCAAACAGTGGATAGCCATGGCAAGAAAAACTACCGGAGGCGTTGGCGCGCCCCCAGGTAGTGTAGCCGTAGCTAGTCCGGAAGAATAAAACTGAACAAGAGCATCCAATTTTAAATTCCATAAACCAAATGTATAAAAAATTTACGGGAATGGGAGGGGCACGCCGTTGCCGCCTCCTACTACGAATAGTCATGTATATGAAAATCGTCTGCTTTGTGATGTTGGTCACCGCACTCCACGTGCACGCGGTGTCACTGGCGCAGATAACCATCAAAGAGCAAGCCGCTCCGCTGGAACAGGTGTTCAACGAAATCCGAAAACAAAGTGGATTCAACATCCTGTTTGTTCCAGAACTACTGGATCGTGCCAAACCGGTTACCTTAAACCTGAAAGACGCGTCATTGCAACAGGCGCTTGCGGAATGTCTGGACGGACAAGGATTGGCTTACCGCATCGTAGACAACAATGTGGTCATCATGCGGCAACGGGCTGACAACGTGCAAACGAAGTTCACTGGCAGGGTAACGGACGAACAGGGACGACCGTTGATAGGCGCCACCGTGCGCGGCAAGGCGGTAGGTAGTACAGCCACGCAGACCGGCCGCGACGGAACCTTTGAACTACCGCTTACGGAGGTACCGGACATACTGGTATTCAGCATGCTGGGCTTTGAGACGCTGGAGCTGCCAGTAGGCAACCAAACCGAGATGAAGGCCGTACTAAAAGCGAGCAATACGGGGCTGGACGAGATTGTGGTGGTGGGCTACGGCGTGCAGCGCAAAAGCGATGTAAACGCGGCCATTGTGTCGGTAAAGCCAGACCAGTTGGTCAAAACGGGCAATCCATCATTGGCACAGATGCTGGAGGGCCGGGCGGCGGGCCTCACCGTGATGGAAAACAGCGCACAACCCGGAGGCGGTACCACGTTGCTGATCCGTGGTGCAGCGTCTGTGGGAGCCGGAAATGACCCACTGATCGTCATCGACGGCTTTCCGGTATCCAATAATAACACCGAACCCCGAAGCGGAAACCGTTACAGCATGGGATCACGCAATATCCTGAATACCATCAATCCAAATGATATTGCCTCGGTGGAAATCCTGAAAGATGTGTCGGCCACCGCCATCTACGGGGCGCGGGCAGCGAATGGGGTGATCCTTATCACCACTAAGCGCGGCGCAGCGAATACCGTCCGCTTTGAATATGCCGGCGACTATACGGTGCAGCAAATCGCCAAGCGGCCGGAATTGCTGAGTGCGCGCGAACTGAAAACTGAAACCAATCGCTACCTGCATGAAGAATACCTGCTAGCCAACAAAATCTATCCCTACGGTGGGACCGACCCATCCGTGGTCAGTCCATTTATACCCCGTTATTCGGAAGCCGATATCGCAGCCACGGGAGCCGGCACAGATTGGTACAGCACGATTATGCAACAGGGGCTGGTTAATCAGCATAATGCTTCGCTCACAGCCGGAACAGATAAAATCAAACTGATGCTTTCGGGTAACTATTTCGACCAACAGGGTGTGCTGCGCACCTCCGGCCTACGCCGGTATTCGGCCCGTCTCAACCTGGACCATCAGGTAACCCGCTGGCTGGACTACGGCGTATCGTTACTGGGCAGCAAAATCCACAATAAAAATGCGGCGCTAGGCGGCGGTATGAATGAAAATTCCGGCATTATCCAGTCGGCCATGATTTACAGCCCGATGATCGGTACACAGCGGCAAGCCAATGGCGAATACCTCATCAATCCGACCCAAGCACTCATCCCCAATCCGTTGTCTTTCCTGGATGTCATCGATTTTTCGGATAATACGCGGTGGCTGATGAATTCCTTCGCCAAAGCGCAGATCGACCCCTACGCTGCCGTAAAGGTATCCGTGGGATTTGACAATGACCGGGGAATCCGAAAAAACTACCTGCCGAAAACGTTCATGTACGGCAAAGGGCAGAACGGTGTGGCGAATATCAATGAGATTGAAAAAACCGATTACCTCTTTGAGGCAACATTCAATTACAATCGGCGCTTCAACGATGACCGGAATAGCCTGAGCGGCGTTTTGGGGTATTCCTACCAGCATTTTAATAACGAGGGTTTGATCTTGTATGCTTATGATTTCTTCACCGACGCATTTTTATTCAATAAAATGTCTGTAGGTGAAGGTTTGGCGGGCATCGACTCATACCGTGGCACATCCGTGCTCGCTTCTTATTTCGGCCGTGTTCAATACGGTATCAACGACCGGTACCTCTTTACGGTAACGGCTCGCGTAGATGGAAGTGATAAGTTTGGCGCCAACAACAAATATGGGTTCTTCCCGTCAGCTGCCTTTGCTTGGCGGTTAGTGGATGAGCCTTTCATGCAAGATGCCACAGGAGTCTCTGACCTGAAGCTCCGCGTGAGTGCCGGACAAACCGGCAACAGCAACATCGGCAACAACGCATATGAATACTACGATGCCTCAGGCCGCAACTACATTTTCTCCGGCCTGGAAAATACCGGTGTAAACCTCTCTCAACTGGCCAACCCCAACCTCAAATGGGAAACGACCACCGAATACAACCTGGGTGTAGACTATGGATTCTTCAAAAACAGGCTTTCGGGAAGCGTAGACGTATTTTACAAAGAGATACACGATTTGTTGGGATCGCGCAGGCTGATGTCGAGCTCGATTGTGGGCTCGGTGCCGGCTAACTTAGGACGCACCCAAAGCAAGGGACTTGAAATCGCCGTGAACAGTGTGAACATCGATGGGCCGTTTACGTGGAATACATCGTTCAACCTCACCTCTTTTCGTGATAAATGGCTGGAGCGGAGCCCCGATGTCATACTCGCACCCTACCAATCAGCGAAAGATCCCATCCGTGCGATCTTCGAATTCATCCCGGAAGGAATCATCCAGCCGGGTGAAACAGTGGCCCATATGCCACAGGCCGTACCGGGCATGATGAAAATAAGGGATGTGGACGGCGATGGCAAAATCAACGTGAATGATATGGTGCTCGTCGGCTCGAACGACCCCAAATTTACCATGGGACTGGGTAACCAGTTTGCTTACAAAGGGTTTGACCTGCAGGTCTTCTTCTATGCGGCGCTGGGAGCCAAGCGCTGGTCACACCTCAACTTTTGGTATGGTGCGCAAAACGAGTTGCTCAAAATCAAGGATGGCAACAACTTCCTAACCACCATCAAGGACCGATGGGCGCATGATAATACCTCAGCGGAAACCCCTGGCGGATTTCGCAATCCCTACTTACTGGATGGCAATTATGGCCATGAAGATGGCGCTTACCTGCGTTTGCGAAACGTGACGCTTGGCTACGACCTGAAACAGCAGTTTGCCGGGTTGAAGGGTATTAGCAATCTCCGGATATATGTAACCGGGCAGAACCTGTTTACCATTACGAAGTTTTCGGGCCTCGATCCGCAGATTGAGGACAGTAGCGCGCCTTATCCGCTACAACGTGCATTTTCACTGGGATTGAACCTAACACTTTAAAAAACATGAAGACATTTTTGAACTATACACTGATGTTGGTCCTGGGGTTTGTGCTTTCTTCCTGCGAGAAGGACCTCAATCCCATCATCTACGACCGCATCGCACCAAACAATTTCTTTCAGAACGAAAACGATCTGCGTGCCGCCACGACCAGCATCTACTGGGAGTTGAAGACCAACGGCTGGGGGCCCTATCGGGTATCTGATGGATCTGCCTTCATCATGAATGAAGGGGCTACCGGCGAATGGATGACCAAGTGGAGCTGGGACGCCTTCCAGTCGCTCAACTGGATCATCGGCGAGAAGATGGTTTATGGCTTCTACGAGAGTATCGTGCCGGCCGTGACCCGTGCGACCTACATGATTGAGCGTATCAAGGAGTCGCCTGTGGATGACGCGGTCAAAAACAAGTATATCGCCGAACTGAAGTGCCTGCGTGGCTTTTTTGCAGCAGATCTTTACCATTTCTACGGCCCTCTTCCAATCATTGTAGACCGTGAACTGGCCTACAACCCTTCACCGGACTACCGCCCCGAGCGCCCCAGCAAAGAATGGATGACGGGCTTCATCGAACAGGAACTACGCGAAGCTGCGGATATGCTCCCGGTAACCCAGCAAGACTACGGCCGCTGCACCAAGGGCGCAGCATTGATGAAACTCATGAAGTTTTATATGAACGAGAAGGAATGGCAGAAAGCGCGGGATGTGAGCAGTGAGCTGATGGGCCTTGGCTATGCGCTGCAAGAAGACTACCAACAGATTTTTTCAGCGGCAAACGAAGGGAACAGCGAGCTGATCTTCGTGGTGACCAGTGAACCGCGCGAAGGATTCGGTTTACTTTTGTTTTCGAATATGCTACCGCCGGACTACCGTTCATCGGTGGGTGTAGACTATGCGGCATGGAACGGGTGGCGCGTACCCTGGTCTTTTTACGATAGTTTCGAGCCGGGGGACAAGCGACGCGACCGTATCCTGACCAAATATCCCTCCAAGGCTGGCGGCGAAGTGGATATGCGCGCGGCTGGTGAACCGGGAGGGCTTTCCTTCAAATATCCCGAAGACCCCAACAATCCGGGTCAATGGGCAGGCAATGATCAGGTAATCTTCCGCTATGCAGACGTACTCCTTGCCCGTGCGGAAATCCTCAATGAACTTAACGGTCCAAACCAAGAGAGCATAGACCTCATCAACCAAGTGCGCGATCGAGCTTTTGGCGCGGGTGGACAGTCGCCGGAAGTGATCGTGGTAGATGAGCAATTCGAAGGTAATTTTACCGACAACGCCGTTGGTGCTATCACGGTAAACAATTTCCAAGAAGATCAGGCATCGCTCAGCTACCGGACCGCGACTAACGATGCATTGTCGGCCTCGAAAGCAGTGAACCTGTCGATTGCCAACCCGGGTACGGAGTGGTGGGCTATTCAGGTACGCGCGGATAATATCGAGGTGGAAGAAGGGAAATCGTATTCAGTAAGCTTCAAAGCGCTGGCTGATAAAGACGTCAGCTTCAGCTTCCGCGCCGAAGGCTCCATAGCACATACCCAAAATATCACGCTAAAAGCCAACGAAGTAACCGAAGTAAGTTTCGAGCTCTCGACGCCCCACGCTACCGGTGGCAGTGTGCTATTTCTAGCCCTCGGCAATTCGGCCGCGGACTACGACCTTTGGATCGATGATCTCGTTGTCAAAAAGAACGCGGCTACCGGCGGTGGTGGTGGCTACCGGCTCGAATTAGCGGACTACGCCGGTAAAGAGGCACTGCGGGACCGCATCCTGCTGGAACGCGGATGGGAGCTGTGGTGGGAAGGTGTGCGCCGGGAAGACCTACTGCGCCATGGCTCCTACCTAGATGTTGCCAAACAACATGGTGGCAGTAACGCTTCATCCAAGAATCTCTTGTTTCCGATACCCAATTGGGCATTGATCGAAAATCCCAATATCATCCAAAACGACGGTTATAATTAAATTGAAAGCCATGAAGAATCCAATGCATTTTCTATTTTTATCCGGTATCATACTTTGCTTCGCAGCCGCCTGCTCGTGCTCGAAATCATCCGGCGAACCCAAAGACACTACACCGCCAGAACAAGAAGAATATACCATTCCCTACGGATCATTCCAAGCGCGAGACCCCTTTATCGTGCAGGATCCGGAAACCGACCTGTACTACCTGCATGTGAATAACAAGCCAGGTTTCAAGGTATATGAGAGTAAGGACCTGAAATTGTGGAAAGACAAAGGCAACGCATTTGTGGCCGGTGCCGATTTCTGGGGTAAGGAAGATTTCTGGGCACCGGATGTGTACAACTATCAGGGGAAATATTACCTGTTTGCGACCTTCAGTGCGCCCGGCAAAAAGCGAGGCACTTCCATCTTAGTTTCAGACAGACCGGACAGTGGTTTTAAACCGCTTGTAAATAGCCCCATTACTCCGACCAATTGGATGTCTCTCGATGGTTCATTGCACGTAGACGAGGCGGGTACACCGTGGTTGCTATTCTGCCGCGAATGGTTGGAGGTAGGCAATGGCGAAATCTACCTGCAACAGCTTTCGACAGACCTGAAGACAACCGTGGGCGAGCCGATACTGTTGTTCAATGCGGGATCGGCGGCATGGACCGGTACCATCACCGCCCATGGCACGACTGGCTATGTAACCGATGCCCCATTTGTGCATAAAGCCATGAATGGCCAGCTGCTGATGCTATGGTCCAGCTTTACCAAAGCGGGGAAATACGCTATTGGCATTGCCCGATCGGAAAGTGGAAACCTAGCTGGCCCATGGACGCTCGATGATACGCCAATCAACGATGACCATGGCGGCCATGCCATGCTTTTTCGCGCATCGGGCAGGTTGATGATCTCCTACCACGCGCCTAACGATGCACCGTCCTATCCTGTGTTGTACGAAGTGGTGGAAAACGATGGTAAACTGACTATCATGAAATAGCGAAAGCCTTTGTGGCGGTATGCAAACACCGGATGGAAGATCACTTTCATCCGGTGTCTCTTTGCCGTTAAAACAAGAAAGTCCTTATTTTCTAAAATGTTTATCGGCGAAGTCCAGGAATGCCAGCCAATCATACCGCGTTACATCATGCTTACCAGCACGGATGTGATAACCCACGTCGTTCATGATGGGTTGGTGAATGGGTGGTGGAGTCGCGGACGGAAGCCCCTTCAGGTTGTATAATGCATATGCTGGACTGGCGTGGTATGCTGCCAGATACTCGCCTTTGGGATCTGCCCAGCGGTCTTCTTCGGCACTCGCGACATACACCGGCCGAGGCGCCATCAATGCGAGCAGCTGATGCTGGTCGACAGGCATATCCTCTTCTCTTCCATGATATCGATCTAGGGCACGACAGAACCATGCGGGCTTGATGTTGCTCACAATGGCGATGGTTTCGCCATACTTGCGCCTGGATAGGGCTGCGCCTCCAGCACCGGAATCATTGGAGATGACAATTTTGAATCGCATATCCTGCGCGCCGGCCCATAGGGCGGCTTTGCCCTGCCGGGAGTGACCCATAATGGCAATGCGGTCCATATCTACGCTGGGTTCGGTAGTTAGGTAGTCCAGTATACGGCTAGAACCCCAAGCCCACGCACCGATGGCCTGCCACTCATCGGCGGCGTCTTCACCCTTGCCATAACCAGGGAAAAGGGATACTACGCTATGATCTTTCAAATCTGGCTTGTCTGGAAAGATATCGTGATAGCACATCGTAGCGATGCCATAGCCGCGCGCGATAACATCATCATAAGCCCACCGGCTGGCCTGGCAGCCGCGCTCCCAATCCGGATGGTTCGGTTCCTTCACCAACGCGAAGTTTTTCGTGTACAGGATGGTGGTATCCAATGTGGTACTGTGGTTACCTTTGAAATTATAAGCTACAAATAGTGGGAATTTACCCTGTACGTTATTGGGCAGGAAAAGCAGTAGTATAGCCTCAATTTCCTTCTTTCCGTTATGGAAGACAAACTTAATCTGTTTACTCGTTGCTTTGCCCCCCAATGCATGCGGGTTTTCGGTGAGTACCTCATAGCGAACGGCTATCGGATCTTTCGGTGTACGGCCGTAGACCTGTCTGGCAAATAACTCCAGGATTTCCGGGCGCCGCTGTTGCTCCCATTGCACTGTGTTGGTTACCTGCAGCCCATCCGCCGTTTCCAATAATGCCGGCAGCGTATATACGGGCACCTTCGATTCGTCATAGTTGACGCTGCCGGGCTGTGCCCTAACTGTACTGAATAGGATCAACACCGTTGCGGCGATATAGAAGGTTTTCATCATGGTTTAAAGTTAAGAATTTATTTTATTCCAATACTAAGCGTTGCCCATAGCTCGCTTCTTTGCACAAACGTAGGCAGGTGAGCCGTCCTGTTCAACTTATGGCAGCGATTGGCACAAACTGGCACAAATTGTCGATTCCTAAAAAAGCTATACACAATTTAACTGTGTATGGAAGACAAAAGAAGTAAGGGGAAGTCGTCGAGAGCGGACAAACATATCCCATTCGACAAGCGGGAAATCATGAAGATAGTAGGGATGATCGAGTCGGGGGTCCCCCGCAGGGAGATCTTAAGCCAGTATGGGATGCATCATTCCACCCTGACCTATTGGATGAACCGTCACGGATCGCCTGCTTACCGGGGTGAGAGACCCCGTTGCTACAGTCCATCGGAGAGACGCTCCATCCTGCGGGCGGTGGAATCGGGCATGGGCGTCCGGCAGGCATGCGTGGCCTTCGGTGTGAGAAGCAGGTCTACCGTGGACCGCTGGCTGCGGCTGGAGAAGAGCGCGAGTCCGGGGAATAATGCCGAACTTAGCCCCCAAACACCGGTTATGCAGCCAAAGGAAGAATACGGGACTGATGAGCGCAAAGCCCTGGAACAGCAGCTGGCCGGGGCGCAGCTGAAAATCCGGGCACTGGAAACGATGATCGATATCGCCCAGGAGCAGCTTAAAATCGATATCCGAAAAAAGTCTGGTGCCAAACAGTCACCCAAATGAAACAGGACTACCCCTCATTGGGGATAAAAACACTGTGCAGACTGTTTGGCAAGACGCGCCACGCCTGGTACGATTACCAATGGCGCTCCCGGGATATGGGCGTAAAGGAAGACATCGTCATACAGCATGTGATGGATATCCGCAGGTCACTGCCCCGGACGGGCACCCTGAAATTACACCACATGATCAGCCCCATGCTGGCACAGCATGGCATCAGCCTGGGCCGCGATTACCTGTTTGACCTTATGCGCGAACACGGGTTGCTTGTCCGGCGCAGGAAGAGACGCGTGGTGACCACCGATTCCCGGAACTGGATGCATAAATACGCCAATCTCATCAAAGGGGTACCGGCGGACCGGCCGGAGCAGATCTGGGTGAGCGATATCACCTATATCCGCATCAACAACGGATGGGGATACCTCAGCCTGATCACCGATGCGTATTCCAGGAAGATAATGGGGCATTGCTTCCATAAGGACCTTTCCGCCCGGGGATGCCTGCGGGCCCTGGAAATAGCACTGGAAAACCGGATGTACAATCAGGGACTGATCCATCATTCCGACCGCGGGTCCCAGTATTGCAGCAGGGAATACGTGGAAACGCTGCTGGCCAGCGGAATTGCAATCAGCATGACCGAAAACGGGGACCCCTATGAGAACGCCCTGGCCGAACGGGTCAACGGTATCATCAAAGAAGAGTTCAGCCTGCACCATTCCGGGACGGGCTTTGACGATACCCGCAAAAAAATCGCTGAAAGCATCCGCGCCTACAATGAAATCAGGCCCCATGCCAGCTGCGATTACCTCACGCCCGAACAGGCACACCTCAGAACAGGGGATCTGGCTAAACGGTGGAAAAATAAAAATATAAAAAAACAGGTCAATGCTGTTGTATAGCTCATGCAGAATTTACAAATTGCAGTGTATAACCAAATCAGAATTTATTAGCTAACCTGTATAGCTATTTCAGGACAAGACATTGTTCGAGTGCTGTTCGAGACTTGTTCGACACGGCTTCGACAATCCTTCGACCCGTGTTCGGCAGGCCTTCGGCAACAAACCGAAGCCTGGCCGAAGGACACACGGGGAAAATCCGAACCAGGGAATAGCCAATTTCGAACCCATCCCGGTCAGTGGTCAGGTTCTGCCGCTTGCTTTCCTTCCGTTCTTCATCCAGCGCGCTGAGGTAGGGGAAATCCGGCCCCGCTCCCGTGTGTAGCACCCCGTTTTAAGCATTGTATATTACCGATGCAGCTGTCATCTATCCGCGTTTAATGAGGTACTATGTCCGTTGCGCCTTGTGCCCGTGACAGTATTTTGCGTACTTTGTGTCATCTTTGTAACACGACAGACAATGAAACCAACAATTACTATTGAATATTGCCCCAAATGCGGCTGGATGCTGCGATCGGTATACTTTGCATCGGAATTGCTTACCACTTTCGCTGAAGAGCTCAACGGCGTGCTGTTGCACCCTTCGGATACTGCGGGAAAATTCTGTATTCTGCTCGACGGGAAACTGATGGTGGACCGCAAAATAAATGGCGGATTCCCAGAGATAACCGCTTTGAAGCGCTTGGTTCGAGATCACGTAGCGCCAAATAAATCACTGGGGCACTCCGAGAAGGGCGATGGAAAAATACAAAAAAGTTAAAAATAATTTGCATAGTGTAAAAAATACACTACCTTTGTTGCATCATAATTTAGGTTTATAATTGGTTAGTAAAGGTTTCCATTCTCCCCGTTTGGAAACCTTTCGTTTTTTCAGGTAATTCCCTCGCCGGTATGCACGAAGACTCAAGAACACTACTGTATCTCACATTGGAACGCGACACCTACGCAACGTCACAGATTTGGATGGCCTGTTCCAGCGAAGCCAGCGGTTCTGGTCGGCTGGGAATGAATTCCTGAGCAACATAACCTTTGAAGCCGGTTTCGACGATTGCCCGCATGATGGCCGGATAGTTTAGTTCCTGCATTTCGTCGATTTCATTCCGCCCCGGCACACCCCCAGTATGGTAGTGTGCAATATATTTGTGGTGTTTCCGGATCGTTGCAATTACATCCCCTTCCATGATTTGCATGTGGTAGATGTCATAAAGCAGTTTAAACCGATCTGACCCCACCTCGTTGCACAGGGCCACACCCCATTCGGTATGGTCACATTGATAGTCAGCATGGTCCACCTTGCTGTTGAGCAGCTCCATCACCAGTGTTACACCATATTTTTCGGCGGTTTCTAAGAGTCTCCTGAGGCCGATTGCACAGTTCTGGATACCTTGCTCGTCGGCCAGCCCATTTCGATTGCCCGAAAAGCAGATTAACTGATTGTAACCTGCGGCTGCGACCTGCGGAATCAGTTGTTCGTAACTCGCTACCAGCTCGTCATGGTATCTGGGATCATTAAACCCTTCAGTAATGCCACGCCCTGCCCCGTGAGTAAGTGCGGCGGTAAGTCCATATTTTTGCAACACAGGCCACTCGTCTGGGCCAACGAGGTCAATACCTGCGATCCCGATGTCTTTTGCCGCTTTGCACAAGTCATCTAAGGGAATGGAAGGGTAGCACCAGCGACATACCGAATGGTTGATCTTGCCCTTCAACGGATTGGGCAACGCCTTTTCGGCGGCAGATACGTGACGAAATAAATCCGTTCCCAGCATGGCGGTAGTCGTGGCGGCTACCGCCTTTAATACGCTTCTTCTGGAAAAAACTTGTGGTGTGGGTTTCATGGGCATCGCTATTGAAATCATGTAACGTACATCGTTGATCTGCCAAACCTACTAAAAATGCTCAGTAATTCAATAAGGTACGGGCAGTCGGTGGCAAAAAACCAAAACAAAAAAATAATTGTATAATAAAAAACAAATGCTGATATTTGCAAGCTCTTTGCGAAAAGGCATATTAAAATAGATATAACAGCATACAATCATGTCAAGAGTTTGTGATTTAACAGGAAAAGGGGCGATGAACGGGTATAACGTTTCCAATTCGAATGCGAAAACGAAGCGTAAGTTTTATCCCAACTTGCAGACCAAGCGTTTCTTCATTCCCGAAGAAAACCGCTGGATTACCTTGAAAGTATCCACCTCGGCGATAAAGACCATCAATAAGAATGGCATCACGGCCGTGATCAACAAGTTTATCAAAAAGGGATACGTTTAATCAGGAAGGCTATCCGTGCCACTTCGACGGATCATAATACAATAAGCAAATGGCAAAAAAAGGAAATAGGGTGCAGGTGATTTTGGAATGCACCGAGCACAAAGAAAGCGGTCTTCCGGGGATGTCACGTTACATCACCACGAAAAACAAGAAGAACACTACCGAGCGGCTGGAATTGAAGAAATTCAATCCTGTATTGAGGCGAGTGACCGTTCACAAAGAGATTAAATAATCCGCAGTTGCTTTCAAGCAGCAATTTGCAAAATTAATAGAGAGACATGGCAAAGAAAGCAGTAGCATCACTCAAGACGGGAAAAGGCAAAGATTACACCAAGGTAATCACTGCTGTTAAATCCCCAAAGACCGGTGCGTATACCTTTAAGGAACTGATTGCACACAACGATCACATCAAGGACGCCGTTGAGGCGGCAAAAGAAGCCGTTACAGAGTCGGCAGCACAGTAATTTTTGTGCATATGATATTTCAAAAAGCCGTTTCGGGGGTCTACCGGAAGGGCTTTTTTGCTATGTTTGCAACTGAGCAGAAATAAGCTATGGGACTATTTGATTTTTTCAAGAAGAAGCAGGAGACACCCGAGGCCCAAGAAGCACTGGATAAGGGATTGGAGAAAACAAAAGAAGGTTTCTTTTCCAAGATCACCAAGGCTGTCGTAGGCAAATCTACCGTTGATGATGAAGTGCTGGATGAGTTGGAAGAGGTGCTTGTCACCTCTGACGTTGGCGTGACCACCACGCTCAAGATTATCGAACGTATCGAGGCACGTGTAGCTCGCGACAAATACCTGAACACCTCCGAACTCAACACCATTCTGAGAGACGAAATCCAAGCGTTGCTCGCCGAAAACAACAGTGCGGATTTTGACCGCTTCGAATATGGTGATCACAAACCCTACGTCATCATGGTGGTAGGTGTCAATGGTGTGGGTAAAACCACCACCATCGGCAAGCTTGCCCATCAGCTTAAGGAAGCCGGAAATAACGTGGTGCTGGGAGCAGCCGATACTTTTAGGGCGGCGGCTGTAGACCAGATAAAGCTTTGGGGCGAGCGGGTAGGCGTGCGCGTGGTTGCACAAGCCATGGGCTCAGATCCCGCCTCCGTGGCATTCGACACGGTCAAATCTGCCGTGGCCAATGGGGATGACGTGGCCATCATCGACACAGCCGGAAGACTACACAACAAGGTAGCGTTGATGAATGAGTTGACCAAAATCAAACAGGTGATGCAGAAGATCGTACCCGGTGCGCCGCATGAAATCCTGTTGGTGCTTGATGCTTCCACTGGGCAGAATGCCATCGAACAGTGCAAGCAATTCATCCAAGCTACGGACGTGAATGCGCTGGCCCTTACCAAGCTCGATGGCACTGCCAAAGGGGGGGTGGTTATCGGCATATCTGATCAGTTTAAAATCCCGGTGAAGTACATCGGCGTAGGAGAAAAAACAAACGACCTCCAATTGTTCAATAAAAAGGAATTTGTGGATTCACTGTTTAAGTGATGATAGGGATAGGATGAAAACGAAACAAGTTAAACCGGTCGCGGCGTCGCATAAGCCCCGCATAAACGTAGTGACACTGGGTTGCTCAAAAAATATACACGACAGTGAAGTGTTGATGGGCCAATTGCGCGGCAACGACATGCTGGTAGTACACGAAGCGGCTAATGTGCAAGCCGACGACATCGTAGTCATCAATACTTGCGGTTTTATAGACAATGCCAAACAGGAGTCGATCGACGCGATCCTGCAATATAGCGCCCTTAAGGACCAAGGAAAGGTAGACAAAGTAATCGTGACCGGCTGCCTATCCGAACGATACAAGCCCGAGCTGCAAGCCGAAATCCCCGGTGTAGACGCTTACTTCGGCACCAATGACCTACAGGACCTGCTGGGCACCATCGGTGCCGACTACAAACATGAGCTGCTTGGCGAACGGATGCTGACCACACCTTCGCACTTCGCCTATTTCAAGATTGCAGAGGGATGCAACCGCCCCTGCTCGTTTTGCGCCATCCCGATTATGCGGGGCAAGCATGTGTCCAAACCCATGGAGAGCCTGGTAAAGGAAGCTCAGTACTTGGCTAAAAATGGAACCAAGGAACTCATCCTCATTGCGCAAGACCTTACCTATTACGGTCTCGACTTATACGGAAAGCGCAACCTTGCCGATTTGCTCCGCCGCCTATCGGATGTAGAGGGTATTGAATGGATACGCCTACAATACGCCTATCCCTCCGGATTTCCGATGGAGATTCTCGATGCCATGCATGAACGCAGCAACATCTGTAACTACCTTGATATGCCCCTGCAACACATCAGTGATGAGATGCTTAAATCGATGCGGCGAGGGATTTCCAAGCAAAAGACCATAGACTTAATCAAGGCCATCCGCGACCGCGTGCCAGACATTGCCCTACGTACCACGTTGATCTGTGGCTACCCAGGCGAAACCGAACGGGATTTCCAGGAGCTTCAGCAATGGGTAGCCGAAACACGTTTCGACCGCCTGGGATGCTTCACCTATTCACACGAGGAGAAGACGCACGCTTTCAGCTTGATAGACGACATAGCTGAAGACGTGAAAGCCGGCCGCGTAGAGCAGATTATGGCCATCCAACAAGAGATTTCATATGACATCAACCAAACTAAAGTAGGACGTACCTATAACGTGTTGATAGATAAGGTAGAAGGGCAGCATTTCATTGGCCGTACAGAATATGATTCGCCCGAAGTAGACAACGAGGTGCTCATACCTACCTCAGGGAATTACCTTACCCTCGGCCGCTTTGCTAACGTACGCATAGACCGTGCGGAAGACTTCGACCTGTATGGAACGATTGTCAAATAATCGTTATCAATCTCCGTTATTGCTGGCAACCCCTATCTTTGCTTATCAATGAAGGCAACCTATATAGATTATAAAGATACCAACAGCTTTTCCAAGACACTGCTGGCTTATCTGGATAACACACCTGCTATTGCCCCTTTCGCGGGCAATAGGCCGGATCTAGCCGGTTTTGCCCGGCAATTGCAAGCCAAGGCCGGAAAGACAGACCGGGAACGATTGGTGAGAAGCCTGCGGGGTCAATACGGCGATTTGCTGCAACGTCAAACCGAAGTTGCCTCCCATGTGGATGCCTTGCTGGATACGCGCACGTTTACAGTCACAACGGGACACCAACTGAATATCTTTACCGGGCCGCTATATTTCATTTTTAAGATTGCCAGTACCATACGCCTAGCCCACGACCTCAAAGATGCCTTTCCCGAATACACCTTTGTACCCGTATATTGGATGGCGACCGAAGACCACGACTTTGCCGAAATCAATCACACCCGGCTTCATGGCAAGAAAATCGTATGGGAAACTACTGCACAGGGGGCTACCGGTAGGATGAAGACCGCAGGAATGGAGGACACCGTGCGTCAATATCAGAGTTTTCTCGGTCTCTCGGACAATTCGTCAAAATTGTCCAAGCTGATTGAAGAAGCTTATCTCGGACACGACAATCTTGCCGCCGCCACCAGACACTTGGCCAATAGCCTATTTGGCTCACATGGATTGGTGGTCATCGATGCGGATGACGCCTCGCTAAAGCAATGTTTTGCCCCTTTTATCGAGCAGGACATCCTAGGTGAATACAGCCACAAAGCGATCGAGGAAACATCGGCCGCTCTTAAGGAGGTCGGCTTCTCCACCCAGGTACATGCCCGCGAGATTAATTTCTTCTACCTCACCGATAAATTCCGGGAACGTATTGTAAAGCTCGGCGACGGGCGGTATGAGGTACTTCACCGCGGAATTTTTTTCACCGAAGACGAATTGAGAGCGGAGATAGCCCATCACCCAGAGCGATTTAGCCCTAATGTCGTGATGCGACCGCTATACCAAGAGGTGATTTTGCCAAATTTAGCGTATATCGGTGGGGGCGCCGAAATGGTCTATTGGCTGCAATTGAAAGGAAGCTTTCAACATTACGGTGTGGATTTCCCTATACTGGTACCCCGTAACTCGGCAATGATCACCGATGACAGCATGGCCGTAAAAGTGCTTAGGCTCAATCTTACCTTTAAAAGCATTTTCAAGGACACCGACGATCTGAAAAAGGAGTATGTGCGCAGGCATACCAAGCACCGACTAACGCTCAACGACGAATGGATGGAGCTGAATGCCATCTTCAGCAAGCTGCGATTACGGGCTCATAAAATAGATCCAAGCTTGGGGCCAAGCACCGATGCCGTGAAGGCTAGGCTTAAAAAGGCCGTCAACAACTTGGAAAAAAAACTACTCAAAGCTGATAAGCGTAATCACGAGGATGCATTGATACAGATAGACCGGATCAAGGAAAAGCTTTTTCCGGGCGGCGTTCTGCAAGAACGATCGGAAAATTTTGGGTTGCTGTATGTTAAATATGGTGACAAGCTGATCAACGAGCTCATCCAACATTTCGACCCGTTAGCTTTCAAGTTTACGATTATCTACTGATCGGGAACGATCCGTTCCGCTACGCCCGCCAAAGTAGCCGTATCGCGGCCACTTAGTTCAAAATACGCAATATCCGGGCTAAACATACTGCCTCCGTCAATGCGCACGAAAATACGGTCGAGCTTGGCCTCCCGGTTGTTGATTGAGGCATATACCTTATATTCTTTACTCTTTTCACAATAGGAAAGGCGCAGAGGCCTGCTTTTATAAGCGGCAAGACGCAATTCGAAATCGCCATTATCGAGCAATTTGTGGCTAACACCATAGGCCATAGTACGCTGCACGAAGCTCAGGCTTTTACGTGTACCACCCTCCGCATAGCGAATCCAATACACATTCACCGGCTCATCCGCATCCACCACCCCATCTATCACATTCAGCTGGTAAATTACCGTGTTTGCATCCGGATCCCGCTGGAGATAGAACAGCTGCCTCTTTTCGTTGGGAATGGGGAGGTCACCTACTGTTACCTTCTTGTCAAAAGTTGTTTCCTGGGCGGCAAGGCCGAAACCCGACAAGAAAAGCACAACACCCATACTGCCCTTAAGCATACCACAATGCATAAAACGCCCTCCTTTTTTCAAAGATAACGAATTTTTCCATACCAGGTTTTAAAGTCAGTTGGCCAGCTTCTTACGACCTTAACGTGTACTGATCAGAAAATATTTCCTACATTAGCGGATGTATCCCATCTTACGCTATTAATTAACTATTATATGGCTATACGACCCATCCTTTCCCACTTGTTATCCATATGGTGCTTGCTCCCCGTAGTTTCTCAAGCACGCGAACAACCACGTGAAGAGCGTCCCAATATCATTATCATCTTCACCGATGATCAGGGCTACCAAGACGTAGGTGCGTTCGGATCGCCCGATATCCAGACCCCTCACTTGGATCGGATGGCTGCGGAAGGCGTCAGATTCACTAATTTCCATGTTGCGCAAGCGGTTTGCTCTGCTTCGCGCGCTGCGTTGCTGACGGGGAGCTATCCCAACCGGGTTGGAATCCATGGTGCGTTGGATCACACCGCAAAGCATGGGCTTAACCCCAACGAGATTACCATTGCCGAGGTAGTCAAGCCACTCGGCTACCGTACCGCCGCTATCGGGAAGTGGCACCTGGGCCACCACCCGCAGTTCCTTCCGACAAGACAGGGGTTTGATGAGTTCTTTGGCCTTCCCTACTCCAATGATATGTGGCCCCATCACCCCGAAAACAAAAATTATTATCCGCCATTGCCCCTGTATGAAAATGAACGGGTCATCGACACGCTGGAAGAACAGCACATGTTGACCACGTGGTACACCGAGCGGGCACTGGATTTTATCGAACGGAATCAGGACCATCCATTCTTCCTCTACGTAGCGCATAGCATGCCCCATGTGCCGCTGTTCGTTTCGGACAAATTCAGCGGCAAATCCGAAAGGGGATTATACGGTGACGTCATCATGGAAATCGATTGGTCCGTAGGTGAAATCTTGAATGCCCTTAGAAAATACGGATTGGACGACCGCACACTGGTCATTTTTGCCTCAGACAACGGTCCCTGGCTTTCCTATAGCGGGCATTCGGGAGAGGCGCTACCATTACGCGAAGGGAAGGGCACATCGTGGGAAGGAGGTATACGGGTACCCTGCATCATGCGTTGGCCGGAACACATCCCGGCGGGCAAAACACAAACCGAGCCGGCAATGACCATCGACCTGCTTCCTACTATTGCCCGTCTGACTGGCGGGAAACTACCCGAACATCCGATAGATGGCCTGGATATCTGGCCACTCATCCGCATGGCGGAAGGTGCGACATCCCCACACGAAGCGTTTTATATCTATTACAACAGAAACGAATTACAGGCCGTATTGATGGGCGATTGGAAGCTCTACCTGCCGCATACCTATCGGACCATCAAGGCCGGGCAGGGTTACCGCGATGATGGCACACCCATCAAATATGAGATGACCAAAGTAGAAACACCGGAACTGTATCACCTTGCAACGGACATCAGCGAGACTACCGATGTGGCAGGGGATCATCCTGAAGTGGTGGCCAAGATACTCGGGTTGGCACAACAAGCCCGGGAAGACCTAGGTGACGCTTTAACGGGAGTACCCGGAAAGAATCTACGGCAACCGGGCAGGTTAGACGAGTGATGCGATGAATCTGAAGAACAGCAAGACGTTTGCGTGGATCGCCATGGGTGCCGCCTCCTGGTCGTGCGAACCACCACAGCATGTAGAAACCGACTATTTCCATGATGTCACAGCTACCCATGTACCCCATGACCCCGAAGCCCATATATTGGAAGTCGCCCTTGCCGATGTAGACGGCGATGGTGATTTGGATGTTATCGCAGCGTTGGAGGCCGACGAAAACAGGCTTTACCTCAATGACGGCAGTGGCAAGCTTACCTGGAAAAAGCGTGTATTCAAAGCAGCCAAACATGATACCGAGCACGTTCGTGTAGTCGACTTCGACCGTGACGGCCACCTGGATGTCGTGTTCGTGGCGGAAGACGATCAAACCCATGAATATTACCTCGGTAATGGTGACGGTACCTTCCGTGATGTGAGCGACCGTCTTCTTGGAATGAGCGAAGGCAACGGGCTGGACGTGGGCGATGTGGATGGCGATGGCCTGCCCGATATCGTGGTTGGGAACTCCGGAACAGCGGGGCAGAACTTCCTCTGGATAAATGATCCGGCCCGACCAGGTTTCTTTATGGACTGCTCCATAGAAAGTCTGCCCCAAATAAATGACGCCACCCAAAGCATCAAGCTGGCCGACCTCAACGGGGATGGACATGTGGATATGGTCGTGGGCAACGAAGTTCCCCCCAATCGGCTGCTGCTGAATGATGGGAAAGGCCTATTTACCGAGTACGCTGAGCAGCTCGACTTGCCTGAACCGCTCGAAACGCGTGAGGTGCTGGTATTCGATGTAGATGGTGATGGCGATCTGGATATCGTATTTGCCAACATCACGAGTAATGCAGGTACTTGGGACAAAAATCCGCAGGCACGCGTGTTGATCAACGACGGGCAAGCACGCTTTACAGACGAAACCGCTCAACGTATGCCTACCTATAAATTTTCCACCTATTCGGCACGGGAGCTGGATTTTGATCATGATGGACATATCGATTTGCTGTTGAGTGCTGTCGCAGTCCCCGGGTTTAACGAGGAACGGTTGCGCGCCTTCCGCAATGATGGAAAGGGGTATTTCAACGATGTGACGGAGGAAGTTCTTCCCCAGTCCGTTGTGGGCCGTAATTGGAACATCACGATCGGTGACCTCGATGGCGATGGCATCGCCGATGCATTTATCGGCGGCTGGGCTTCACAAGGGCGATTATTGCTGGGGAAAACTAAAAAATAGCTGAAAAACGGATAAAAAACGAAAGGTTTCCAAACGGGGAGAATGGAAACCTTTACTAACCAATTATAAACCTAAATTATGATGCAACAAAGATAGTGTATTTTTTACACTATGCAAATTTTATTTCATTTTTTTATGGCGGTTAGGTCACATGGCCTATTGCATAGGTCACACCATTAAATGTAAACTCCTGTCCGGCTTCCCGGCCTACAAGCTGTTGCCCAATGGGGGAGGCAGTAGATACTACCCAATAATTCGCATCGCCTACAATCAACTGCCCTATGCTGATTGCTAGGAAAAAGGTGCCGTGATTGGTCGCAACAAGGCTACCCAGCTTAGCGGTTCCCTTATGTGACCGCGCATCTAACGCAGCCAGTACCTGCTCCATCCGTAATGCATCCATCCACAGTTGCTGGTTTCTAGCGATCTCTTGCTGCATCATTTCGCGAGTAGTTTCGAACTTGTCACCAGCACTACTTTTGCCGTCGCCTATCGCCGCCTCATTTGCGGAGGCGATTGCTTGCCGTGCATTGACTATCCGCTGGTCTACGTATTGCCGGCAAGCAACTAATATGGATTCTTTGATTTCATTGAGCATATGGTCGGGATGAAAATCACACTTCAAATATACACCTTTCAGCACGGCCACGACTTCCGTGCCTTCTAAAAACGAAAGGTTTCCAAACGGGGAGAATGGAAACCTTTACTAACCAATTATAAACCTAAATTATGATGCAACAAAGATAAGGCTTTCGATAGTACGTTTCAAAAGAATTACGAGGTTTAACAGTTATTTTACATTACGATCATCCATGGCCTCTGGTGACTAAGGTTAGGCAAAAAATTGCTACCTTTGCAAGTAAGCAAGTATTGGCGTTTCGTTTAAGATCATAAGCACTGCACACCATGAATACAGAAAGCAAAAGACAGCAACGATTTGCAGGAGTTATACAACAGGATTTGGGTGAGCTCTTCCAACGTGAGGGCGGTGCATGGGCTCCGGGAGCATTTATAACGATAACCCGTGTGCGGATGACGCCCGATCTGGCGATTGCGAGGGTATACCTAAGTTTCCTTAATACCAAGCAGGCTAAGGACGATCTGGCCAACATCAAATCGCATGCGAACGAAATCCGCTATAAATTGGGCGCGCGCATAAAAAACCAAGCGCGGATCGTCCCCCACCTTGAGTTTTTCTTGGATGACACCAATGAATATGTGGAGCACATGGACAAACTGTTTGATGAAATCTCCAAGGAGCCCCGCCAACCGGAATAACCCGGATGATTTTCCAATTGGACCCGCACGATATTCGTTTTCCCGATCCGGCCTTGGCTGAGCCGGATGGACTGTTGGCCGTTGGTGGTGACTTAACGGCCGCTCGGCTCTTGGAGGCTTATAAGCAGGGTATCTTCCCTTGGTACAACGATGATACGCCCATCCTATGGTATTCGCCCCACGAACGCTTTGTGCTTTTTCCGGATGAATTGAAAATCAGCAAAAGCTTGCGACGAATTATCCGATCAGCTCACTTCGATGTTAGCTATGACCGCGCTTTTACCGAAGTGGTTGCTGCATGTGCCAGCCAACCCCGGACGGGACAAGACGGAACCTGGATAACCAAGGATATGCAAGAAGCCTATATCAGCCTGCATGCACTGGGTTATGCACATGCTGTGGAAGTCTGGTCTGGAACCAAATTAGTGGGTGGGCTCTACGGCGTTGCCATTGGGCACGTCTTCTGCGGGGAGAGCATGTTCAGCAGCGAAGCCAATGCTTCGAAAATGGCATTGGCTTCGCTGTGCCAAACAGGCAGCCATAAGCTAATTGATTGCCAAGTATACACGGATCACCTTGCTTCACTGGGAGCTCGAATGATACCGCGCTGGCAATACATGGAATATGTGACTAAAAGCTCACATTAAATGCCCCTTCCGTGATTTCACGCATGGAATTATCCGTTGTGTACCGACCAATCAAACAGGGCCTGTCAGACTTTGGTCGTCGATCATACTTTCATCAATCTCCTGCACATTGCGGCAACCAGCCAACCGAGCGGTAAGCTCAAAATCGTTGAGCATGTTGAGTATTACCTCTTCCACACCGAGCTGCCCGCCCACGGCCAGCCCATAGGCATACGGCCGTCCGAGCAGCACCGCATCAGCACCCAAGGCAAGCACCTTAAATATGTCGCTGCCGCTGCGTATGCCACTGTCAAGTAGTATCGGAAAAGGCTTTGGAAGCGTTTTCCGGATGGCCTTCAGGGCAGACAAACTGGAAATCGCCCCGTCTACCTGTCGGCCACCATGGTTGGACACGACAATGCCGTCGGCTCCTGCATCCATCGCTTTAAGCGCATCGTCTGGACGTAAAATACCCTTGATGAGAATAGGCAGCTTGGTCTGCCGGCGAAGCCAAATAACCTGCTCCCAACTTAGTGCTGGATTGGAGTAAATATTGGTAAACAACCGCACCGCCTCCAACGGCGCTTTGCGGAAAAGATTCTGGGCGAAACCACCGGGGTAGTTTGCTTTTAGCTGCAGCAGATTACGGATGGTGGCTAGCGTCACCTTTGGTTTCGGCGCGCCGCTGACGGCTGTTCCTTCGCCATGTTCGATCAATGCATTAAATATAGGGTCCGAAGTATATTGTGCAATACCCAGCCCCCTTAAAAAAGGCAAGTAACCTAACGCTAGATCACGACTTCGCCAACCTAACAACGTGGTGTCTACCGTAAGCACAATAGCACTGCAACCGCAGGTTTCGGCCCGACGGACGAACGACAGCACCAAATCATCCGACTTGCTCCAATAAAGTTGAAACCAACGTGAGGTATTGCCGAGATCTTGTGCGCAGGTTTCCATGGGCGTACCTGCCTGGTTGGAGAATATCATCGGAATGCCGACATTCCGGCATGCACGGGCTACCACACGATCCGCCCCGGGGCAAATCAGGTCGAGCGCACCGATGGGAGCCAATAAGAGGGGAAAAGCCAAATCCTGTCCAAATAACCGGGTGGAAAAATCTGAAGAAGCATCGCCCCGCATCATACGCGGCAGAATTGAAACTTTCGAAAACGCGTTTACATTGGCTGTGATGCTTACTTCGTCACTTGCGCCACCATCGATATAAGCCCACGCCCGTGCCGATAATCGTTGTTGAGCAGCTCTCCGAAGTTCGACAGCCTGAAACGGAACTGCGGGCCGCTTGCCCGACATACCTGCCAGAAAAATCGCTTTCTGCCGTTGCAATGCATTAATATAGGGCATTGGTTTGTCATTGGTCAAACAATGATCTAAAGTTACATAAACTTCGGCTAATTTTTCCGCGCCATTACGTAAAAATTATTGAAGCCCAAGCCGCTCTGCAAATCCAGTAGCTGCTGCTGGAGCAGCTCGAGGATGGCAAGAAAATTGTAAACGAACTGCACTCTGTTTTCGGAATGCTTAACAATTGTGCTGAAATCCAACTTCTCATTGATAGCCACCAATGAAGCGATAGCGCTCTTTTGCTGCTCAATGGTATACGGATATTTGACTACGGTATGTCGTATGTCTGTACTGCGCGCCGCATAAAGGTCCATGAGTTTTTCGTACACCAACATCAACTTGTACAGGTCGAACGTGGTCAACTCCTCGCCTTGACCGGAATGGTCTCCAGCCACACGCAAGTCCATGGCGATATTACCCCTTTTGGCCTGCAGCAGCCGATGTTCTTCCAATGCACGCAACCGCTCGGATACATCCTTAAATTGCTTATAGAGGACCAACTTCTGTACGAGATCCTGCTTGGGGTCGATTTCGTTGCCCTCCTCATCCAGCTCGGGTCTTGGCAGCAACATTTTGGCTTTGATACGCATCAATGTAGCGGCTACGAAGATAAATTCACTGGCCAGCTCGATATTGAGCGCCTGCATATGCACCAGGTAATCAAGAAAGTCATTGGTAATCCTTGCAATGGGAATGTCATGGATGTTCAGTTCGTCACGCTCAATAAAAAACAGCAACAAATCAAAGGGGCCTTCAAATTGAGGCAGCTTTATTTCATATCCGCTGGACTGCATATGGTCCAAAGGTAAACATTTGACCGCGATATTCCCTTTTCCAGACGTCAACACCGTTAAACAATCTACCGGATAGGTTGTTCATCCAATAAGGATTGGAAATCCAAGGGATGTAAAAAATTTACGACACGTGGTATCAATAATTATTAGTTACTTTGCCTCGATTAGTTATTTTGTATCGATTTTTCAAACCGGACACTATGGAGATTGACGCCGGAGAACTGCTGAAAAAAATAAATACACCTGTAGACTTAAAGCGGCTGGACCATGCTGATTTGGTGAAGCTGTGTGGTGAGCTACGCCAATACATCATCGATACGGTGTCGATCCATGGTGGGCATTTTGCGGCCAGTCTCGGCGTAGTGGAGCTGACGGTAGCATTGCATTATGTACTTAACACCCCTTACGACCAATTGGTGTGGGATGTGGGTCATCAGGCCTATGGTCATAAAATCCTCACAGGCAGGCGTGAAGTATTCCATACAAACCGCATATTAGGCGGAATCAGCGGATTTCCCAATAGGAGTGAAAGCGAATACGACGCTTTTGGCGTGGGTCACTCGTCCACATCCATCTCAGCCACATTGGGCATGGCTGTTGCCTCACATTACAAAGGAGAAACTGATCGCCAGCATGTGGCCGTCATAGGCGACGGCGCGATGACGGCCGGCATGGCCTTCGAAGCGCTCAATCATGCAGGCATCGAAAAGTCTAATCTGCTGGTCATCCTCAATGACAATTGCATGTCTATCGATCCAAACGTAGGTGCACTTAAGGAATACCTTACAAGCATCACCACGTCGCGATCATGGAATCGATTTAGGGATGATATTGCTGCTGTACTGACCAAAATCTCAGAACTGGGTCCCGATGCACTGGGCATCGCCAAGAAAATAGAGAAAAGCATCAAAGGCACACTGCTAAAAAACAGTAACCTCTTCGAATCCCTCAATTTCCGCTATTTTGGCCCTGTGGACGGCCACGATGTAAAACGCCTTATCAATACGTTAGATGATCTGCGCGGTATACCCGGCCCTAAACTCCTCCATTGCATCACCGTGAAAGGCAAAGGCTATGCCTTGGCCGAAAAGGACCAAACCACTTGGCACGCACCGGGCCTGTTTGATAAAATAACCGGCGAAATCAAGAAGTCCAAAAACGATAAACCTGTTGCGCCAAAATACCAAGACGTATTTGGGCACACGCTGGTAGAGCTTGCGGAAAAGAACGACAAAATCATCGGCGTCACACCGGCCATGCCTTCAGGTTCTTCCATGAATATCATGATGAAGGCTATGCCAAACCGAGCGTTTGATGTGGGTATCGCTGAGCAACATGCTGTTACCTTTTCCGCTGGACTTGCTACGCAGGGCATGGTACCATTTTGCAATATCTATTCCAGCTTTATGCAACGCGCATATGACCAGGTGATCCACGATGTAGCGATCCAGAATCTACACGTGGTCTTTTGCCTTGATCGCGCGGGTATCGCGGGGGCAGATGGCCCAACACACCACGGTGCCTATGACCTGGCCTTCATGCGCTGCATTCCCAACCTTACCGTTGCAGCACCCATGAACGAAGAAGAACTGCGCAACCTCATGTATACCGCGCAACAAGAAGGTAAGGGGTCTTTCGTTATACGATATCCAAGAGGGCAGGGTGTAATGCCAGACTGGCGGCGGCCTTTTACCACCTTAGAAGTGGGCAAAGGTCGTAAGCTATGCGACGGCGAAGAAGTTGCATTGCTAAGTATTGGCCACATCGGCAATGAGGTGACCAATGCCCGCATTGCCCTCAACCAGGAAGGCATATTTCCAGCTCATTACGACCTACGATTTGTAAAGCCGCTCGACAAACCTCTCCTGCACGAAGCCTTTGGGAAGTTCAAAAAAATTATAACTGTTGAGGATGGTTGCATACAAGGGGGTATGGGAAGCGCAGTATTGGAGTTTATGGCAGACCATGGTTATCAAGCAACCGTAGTACGCCTGGGCATACCTGACGAAGTGGTTGAACATGGCGAACAGCACGAGCTTTGGACGCAATGCGGCTATGACAGCTCGGCGATCGTGGATACGGTTCGGAAAATGGCGGTAAGCCGCAAAACCGATAGCCTAGCAGGCTAGAAAAATAGCCAACAAATGTGTATGTTTGCACCTACGATTAATACGTATATCCGTTAGGATCTGGCTAGCTATTTTCCCAAATAATGATTATTCGTTTTACTGCAACCCGATTGAGGCTCAAGTTATTCGTGGGCTTTTTGTTTTTTGTCACTACATTCCCCGCCACGACAACGGCCCAACTGGATAGGGCGGCAAACGCGATTTCCGTAAAAGCACAATATGGCGTGGATGTCAACACCGACAATCCCAACAGGAAAAGCAACTACCTGTATGGCCTACACTTCAGCTATGACAAAAATATTTCATTCTCCAACAACGAATGGGTAAAGATTGTCAATGCCAAGAACCTCTCATTCGGTTTAACATGGCATAACCTCGATCCAATGAAAGAGACGGTGGGAGATGTGGCCTACCCGGGGGGGCAGGCCTTCGGCGCGTTGGCTGAGGTTGATTTACAGTTGCTCAAACTGGGAGGCGCTAAATTATTGTTTACTCCGGGCATGGGGCTCGCATACATCACTGAAAATATCTTTACTCAACCCGCCACTTCCACGGTGGGCAGTCATATCAATCTCATGCTCACTGGAGAGTTGAGCTTGGACATTCCGGTGGGCCGAAATACCAGCCTCACCGCGGCCGGCAATATCCTCCATTACTCCAATGCCGGTATCATTGTGCCGAACGGTGGTTGGAATATGATAACGGGCTCGGTAGGTGTAAAAACGGCACTCAACAAACCTGTCGATGCCCCCGAAGGACCGGAAATCTATCCCCACATCCAAGGCAATAGTGCCGAGATATGGTTTGGGACTGGGCTACGCGGCCGGTATCGCGAAAGGCATGAAAAGTTCTTCCGATCCGGCGCCTATGCCGGATACAATTTCTACATCAACCGGGCAATCAGCCTCAAAGCCGGGTCACATTTGGTATATTACCACACGGTATTCGATCCCAACCGATTTGATGAAACCTTCCAATACTACGGATCTTCATTAGATCCCATACGATGGGGGATTGCCGCGGGCGCGGATCTCACTATGGGCCGGTTTGTCGTCAATGCCATGTATGGCAAATATTTACACTATCGGAATTACCATAACGTCAAGTGGTATTGGATATATGGAGTGCGTTATTTCTTCACACCAAACATTGGCATACAATCCACCCTCAACCTGCATGGTGTACAAGCCGACTACACCAATTGGGGTTTGATTCTGCGGATTTAATGTTTCTCTGCAACGCGCTTGTTACATTCTGCTTTTCATTTCGTATCAGGAATTACTAACTTAGCCTTCCAATACCATACTGGATAATTGACATCCATTCTCAACGATATATCATGAAATTGAAAAAATCACTCTTAGCTATTTTCGTGTTAAGTCTATTTTTCGGCCACTTAAAAGGGCAGGAGCCGATTCCACGACCCAAGCTGGTCGTTGGACTTATGGTTGATCAAATGCGTTGGGATTATCTGTACCGCTTCTATGATCGTTATGGCGAGGGAGGGTTTAAACGATTATTACATGATGGCTTTTCCTGTGAAAACACGTACATTCCTTATGTGCCCACGTATACTGCAATCGGACACAGCACGGTCTATACGGGCAGTGTACCGGCTATACACGGTATCGCTGGCAACGATTTCATCATCCAACAGACCGGACAACGGATGTACTGTACCCAAGATGATCATGTAAGTGGTGTAGGCACAGTTGAAAGTGAAGGTAAGCAATCCCCCCGCAACCTACTGGCATCAACCATCACTGATCAGCTCAAGCTGGCTACCAATTTCCGCTCGAAGGTCATTGGAATAGCCATAAAAGATCGGGGTGGTATCCTACCGGCGGGTCACTTCGCCGACGCCGCCTATTGGTTTGAAAGCAAGTCAGGCAATTGGATTTCAAGCACATTCTACATGCAGCGCTTGCCCGAGTGGGTCGATCAATTCAACGCCAAAAAATTAGCGGCCAAATACCTCCAGCAAGAATGGAATACATTATATCCCATCGAAACGTACACGCAAAGTATTGATGATGACAATCCTTACGAAGCAACTTTCCGAGGGGAAGAATCGGCTGTATTCCCTAAAAATCTAAGTGCTTTGGTTAACGATAATGGATTGGGGCTCATCCGCACTACTCCGTTTGGCAATACGCTTACACTCGATTTAGCCAAAGCCGCAATCAGTAATGAACAACTAGGAAATAATCCAGGAGGTTTCACAGATTTTCTTTGTGTAAGCCTTTCCTCTACCGATTATGTTGGCCATCAGTTTTCGGTCAACGCTATTGAGATAGAAGATACTTATTTACGACTGGATAAGGAGTTGGAGGCATTTTTTACCTATTTGGATAATCAGGTCGGCAAAGGCGACTATACACTTTTTATCACTGCAGACCACGGGGCGTCACACAACCCGCTGTTTTTCATGGACAAGCGAGGCAATGCGGGTTACTTTGACGAACGCAATGCCCTCTCCGGGCTCAATGCCCTGCTCCAGAACGAATTTGGGCAGGAAAAAATCGTGCGGAGCCTAATGAACTACCAAGTGCACCTCGATTACGAGACCATTCGCGCTAACGACCTGGATGAAGAAGCTATTAAAGAAGCATCCATCAAATTCCTGCGGACATTGGAAGGTGTTGCATTTGTGACCGATATGGAAAAGGCCGGAGCTTCCAGCATCCCAGCCCGTATCCGCGAACGCATCGTCAACGGCTATAACCCCAAACGTAGTGGATGTATCCAAATCATTCTTGAACCCCAATGGTACAGTGGATCGCCACGCTCCAGGGGAACAACCCACGGCACATGGGCTTCTTACGATGCGCATATTCCGTTCGTAATGATGGGTTGGGGCATTAAACACGGTACCACCAACCGCGAGACGCATATGACCGACATCGCGCCTACCCTAGCCGCGCTGCTCCATATCGAGGAGCCAAATGGCAACATTGGTAAGCCCGTTGCAGAACTCCTGGGCAACTAGCCCGCATGGAAATGTTAGCTGGATTTGGTTTTGAAATGCGAGGTTGATACTAAAAAAATTATCCGTACTTTTGTATTCTTCCGCTTAATTACTCCGCGGATTGGTTTATGCCATATATGAATACAGCAATAGCAACGCTCGATCCCAAAACCCATATCATCATCAAAGGCGCACGGGTACACAACCTCAAGAATATAGATGTGGCCATTCCCAAAAGTAAGCTCGTAGTCATAACGGGCATGTCGGGGTCTGGAAAATCATCTTTGGCTTTTGACACCCTCTACGCCGAAGGCCAGCGCCGTTACGTCGAAAGCCTCTCGTCCTATGCCCGCCAGTTTATGGGCCGCATGAGCAAACCAGAGGTAGATTACATCAAAGGAATCGCTCCAGCCATAGCCATCGAACAACGGGTCATTACCAGTAATCCCCGTTCTACGGTGGGCACCTCAACAGAAATTTACGATTACCTGAAACTGCTTTACGCACGTATTGGCAGAACGTATTCTCCGATATCCGGGGACGAAGTAAAAAAAGACACCGTCACCACGGTGGCCAACTTCGTGATGGCACTCCCGCAAGACACGGTAGCTACCATCAGCGCTCCCCTGCATCCGAGTAACAACCGGAAACTTAAGGAAGAGCTGGCCATCCTGTTACAAAAGGGATTTGTACGGGTGATCTACCAAGATAACCTGCAAAAAATCGAATCCTTATTGGACGATACCACGTTAGAAAACCGGGTGGCCAAGACTGGGGATTTGCACATTGTGATTGACCGCATCGCAGTAGATGGCGAGGAGGATACGGCAAATCGTGTCGCAGATTCCGTGCAAACCGCTTTTTTTGAAGGTAAGGGCGATTGCTACGTAGAGGAGCGCGGTGTCGTGCATACGTTCTCCGATCGCTTTGAGTTGGATGGAATCGTATTTGAGGAACCCATTCCTAATTTCTTCAGTTTCAATAATCCCTATGGAGCGTGTAAACGCTGTGAAGGCTACGGTCGAGTCATAGGCATCGACCCCGATTTGGTTGTTCCCGATAAAAGTCGCTCCGTATACGATGGTGCCATTGCCCCTTGGCGGGGAGAGAAAATGGGTGAATGGTTGCAGTTATTGATACGCAATTCTTCCAAATTCGATTTTCCCATTCATCGCGCCTATACCGATCTGACGGCCGCCCAAAAAGACTTGCTTTGGACAGGGAACAGCTATTTCAAGGGATTAAACCGGTTTTTTGAAGAACTGGAAGAACAAACCTATAAAATCCAATACCGGGTAATGCTTTCCCGTTATCGGGGGAAGACCGATTGTCCCGAATGCAAAGGAACACGCCTTCGTAAGGATGCAACTTATGTGAAAATAAACGGTAAATCCATTTCAGACGCTGTGTTGATGCCCTTGGATATGGCTTTGGCCTTTTTCAGGCATCTCGAATTGTCAACAAGCGAAGCAAAGATCGCCAATCGGCTCCTTACCGAAATCTGCAACCGTTTGCAGTTTCTCACCGATGTAGGGCTAAGTTACCTTACCCTGAATCGTTTGTCAAATACACTCTCAGGGGGCGAATCCCAGCGCATCAACCTGGCTACATCGCTCGGAAGTTCGCTGGTTGGATCCATCTACGTGTTGGATGAACCGAGTATAGGCCTGCATCCCCGGGATACCCAGCGCCTGATTGGGGTATTGCAATCCCTGCGAAATGTAGGGAATACCGTACTGGTCGTAGAGCACGAGCAGGAGATGATGCAGGCCGCCGATTACTTAATTGACATCGGGCCGGAAGCGGGCGTAAATGGGGGTAGATTGGTCTTTGACGGCACCTACGCCGAAATCTTACAGGATGAACAAAGTCTTACAGGTCGGTATTTAAGCGGCAAAGACCGTATTCCAGTACCAACCAGCCGGCGCAAATGGCATGATGCGATCGTGGTGAAAGGTGCGCGCGAAAACAACCTGAAGGGCATCGATGTCCGCTTCCCGCTAAACATTTTTGCCGTGGTGACCGGGGTGTCTGGTTCGGGCAAGACCTCCTTGGTAAAGCGAATCCTCTATCCCGCTTTGCAGAAAGCCCTAGGCAATTATTCCGGTGAGCAAACCGGCCGCTATGATGGTATTGATGGTGATATCCAACGTGTGGAACAAGTGGAGTTAGTCGATCAAAACCCCATTGGCCGCTCCTCGCGTTCGAATCCCGTTACCTATGTTAAAGCTTGGGACGAAATCCGTGCACTGTACAGTTCACAGTCTATTGCTAAGGCCGCGGGACTTAAACCGGCTGCATTTTCGTTCAACGTCGAGGGTGGCCGTTGCGACGTATGCCAAGGCGAGGGCGAAGTCAAAATCGAAATGCAGTTTATGGCCGACATCGTACTTCCTTGTGAAGCCTGTGGAGGCAAACGCTTTAAGCAACATGTCTTGGACGTCACTTGGAAGGAAAAAAATGTATCCGACATCCTAGACCTAAGTGTGGACGAAGCATTGGTTTTTTTTGCTGACCAACCCAAAATCATGGCCAAATTGCAACCGCTTGCTGACGTAGGCCTCGGCTATGTGAAACTCGGCCAATCATCAAGCACCCTTTCCGGCGGCGAAGCCCAGCGCATCAAACTGGCATCATTTCTCATCAAGGGCAATAATAGCAAAAACACACTGTTTATCTTCGATGAGCCAACGACCGGGCTGCATTTCCATGACATCAAAAAACTCCTGAAATCATTCGATGCGCTTATCGCCCAGGGCAACAGCATCCTGGTAATCGAGCACAACATGGATATGATCAAAAGTGCTGATTGGGTTATCGACATTGGGCCAGAGGGGGGTGAAAATGGCGGTGAGCTGGTTTTCGAAGGAACACCGGAAGAAATGGTAAAGAACGTAGATACACATACGGCCCGGTTTCTGAAGGCTTATCTACAACCGTAGATGGCAACCAAGCCGTTGGCATTTGGTCAAGTCTCGCTACCTAACCAACTCGTTACAGTCTGTTGTTGCGGCATATAAAGGATTAATCTTATTTTTATCAGATATAAAGCCTTTACAAAATGAAACGTCAGCTGTCTTTAGTTATACTATGCGCCTCGCTAGCTGGCGCAGTTATAGCCCAGCCCACCCAAAAACCACCCTTGCATGGCAAACATTGGATGGCCATCACGGGCAAGCCACTGGCCGCGACGGCGGGGGCAATGATTTTTGATCGTGGAGGAAATGCCGTAGATGCCGCGTGTGCGATGCTGGCCGCTACCTGCACGATGTGGGATGTATTAAGTTGGGGTGGTGAAACCCAAGCGCTTATCCACAACCCGAAGACGGGAAGAGTAATTGCCATAAACGCGCTGGGCATCGCCCCCACCGGCGCCACTCCTGAATTTTTTAAAGAAAAAGGATACAATTTCCCACCAGAATATGGTCCATTAGCTGCTGTTACGCCAGGTACGCCAGGCGGAATCTGCTACATGTTGGCCGAATACGGCAAACTGAGTTTGAAGGAAGTCCTAGCTCCCGCCATGGAAATGGCGGCAGGGTATCCCATAGATGCTCAGACCGCCAACAGTATAGAGCGGGGCAAGGAGCGTATCAAGCAATGGCCATACAGCAAAGCTGTATTTCTACCACATTTGGGCGAGGAGCGCGAAGCCCCAGAAGCCGGTGAAATTTTCGTGCAAGAAGACCTATTGGCTACACTCCAGAAAATGGTGGACGCCGAGCAAACAGCACTCAAAGCGGGAAAAACACGCAAGCAAGCCATTATGGCTGCATATGACCGGTTTTATACCGGCGATATTGCAGCAGAAATCGTGAGAGGGAATCGTGAGCAAGGGGGGCTATTCACGATGGAAGATCTAGCCAATTGGAAACCCATCCAAGAGGAACCATTGAAGACGAACTATAAAGGGATTGACGTCTATAAATTACGGGAGTGGACCCAAGGCCCCGTGCTCCTACAGGCATTGAACATGCTTGAAAATTTTGACCTTAAAAAAATGGGATACAACTCCCCGGAATACATCCACACGATTTACCAAACGATGAATCTGGCCTTTGCCGACCGCGACTTCTATTATGGCGATCCGTATTTCAATCCGCAGTCGCCCATCAAGGGATTGCTAAGCAAGGCGTATGCGAAAGAGCGCATTAAGCTGATCAACCCGCAGCAAAACGAACCCCGTCCACAACCGGGCGATCCCTATCCGTTTGAGGGGAAGTCGAACCCTTTCAAGACGCTGTTGAGCCAACGTGATCGTCTTCTTGCCGATACCGCAGGCTTACAGGAGCTCGATAATTTTGTACCCAAACATGATGCCGCCGGAGGACAGTTAGGCACTTTGGAATTCGACCTAGCCACATCCGAAACGGCTGAAAGCCTGTACAACGATCGCCTATTACGAGGCACCACCACCGTTGAAGCCGCTGATGCCGAGGGTTGGGTGGTATCCATTACGCCGAGCGGAGGTTGGCTTCCAGCCTGTATAGCGGGACGTACGGGCATCGGTATGAGCCAACGCATGCAGAGTTTCGTGCTCGATTCCCTTATCAACCCATTCAATGTGGTAGCTCCGGGCAAACGGCCACGGGTGACACTGACACCGTCACTGGCCATGAAAGCGGGTAAGCCTTATCTTTCGTTCGCCGTGCAGGGCGGCGATACGCAAGACCAAAACCTGCTACAATTTTTCCTCAATGCAGTCGAATTTGATATGACGGTGCAGCGCGCCACCGAAGCGGCAAATATCAATAGCAACCAATTGTGGCTGTCGCTCGGTGGTACCCAATTTAAGGACCGCATGCCAAGACCGGGAAGTATTCTGCTAGGCCATGATACCTCGCAAGATGTCGTGGAACAATTGAAAGCAATGGGGTATGCGGTAAAATTAGGTAACCGCACAAGCGGTCCGATCAATGCGATCTTTATCGATCATGAACATGGCTCCCTTTGGGGAGGAAGTAGCAACAATGGAGAAGACTATGGGATAGGATGGTAAACGCCAGCGAAAAAGTTCCTTTCTTTTGTTACAATTTTATAGTAGGTTTGTAACTGATTAACACAATTATAAACTTACACCGATGTCTCGTATTGATTCCTCGACTATCCAGCATCTGATGGCTGGCGATGAGACAGCTCTTAGCTTTATCTATGATGTACATAGTGAGCAGGTGTATCAGTTGGCTTTCCGATTTTTAAAGGATACGGCTTGGAGTGAGGAAATTGTACAGGACGTATTTTTGAAATTATGGCTGAATCGCCAGGGGTTGGACGACCAAGGGAATATGTGGCTTTACCTCTACGTGATAACCAAGCGGCTATGTCTGAACAAATTAAGAGAAATCCGTAAATCCACGGCACTGTTTGAACAACTCGTACGGAATATAGAAGCTGAAAGTAAACGCTCGGACGAACAGCTCATGGCCGAAGAACTGGAACGTCATGCCCAACAGTTGATTGCTCGTCTTCCCAAGCAACAACAGCTGATATTCAAGCTCAGTAGGGAGGACGGGCTCACCCACAACGAGATTGCACAAAAGCTTGGGCTTTCGCCCAACACAGTGAAAAATCACATGGTACAAGCATTAAAGACGTTGAAAAGCTCCCTCGGACAATCCGGTTATACCTATTTGGTGGCCATAGTCTCCTCTAGCCTGATGGCACACTAAGAAAAAAAACAGTAAACTAGTCCTACCCCCCAAACTTTGGTGTTCTATCTAGGTAAGCCCCCTACACGGGAGGCCAATTATGAACAAGACATGGACGATACTCGCTTACAACAGTTACTGACGCAATATTTCGACAACACCATCGCGAGAGCGGATTGCGAGGATTTGTTGAACTATTTGGATGAGGGAAGCCCTTCAATCGTAGCTATGGCTATTGACCAAGCGTTGGAGACCAATAAAGCAGCAGGTTCATCGTTTAATCCTGACAGAAAAAAAAACGTATATAGCCGGGTTGTTTCCGAAATTCATGCTCTTCAAACAACACCAACCCAACAGGCTACCCCTCATAAGCTGTATACCTTTCCTTGGATGAAAATAGCCGCGCTTTTTATGGCAGCCCTTATTGTTGGTATTTTATTGTACGAAAACCAACAGTCTGGCGCCGATACTTCATCCATTGCATCCGAAAGTGAAAACAGTATCACGTTGCCTGAACATAACCAAGCAATACTCACCCTGGCAGACGGTAGTACGATCTTATTGAACGATTCACTGAATGGTATTCTGGCTCACGAATCGGGTGTTGAAATCAGAAAGGCGGAAGACGGCAGCATCTTTTATGAGGCCAAGCAGGCTAGCGTCGCCGATGGGACAATCAACTACAATACGTTCAGCACCCCGAAAGGAAGCTCTTATCAGATCTTGCTTCCGGATGGAACCAAGGTATGGCTAAACACAGCCACTTCCATCCGCTTCCCCGTGGCCTTCACTGAGGAAGAGCGCCATGTATCGCTATTAAGGGGGGAAGCATATTTCGAAGTCACCCATAATGCCTCGAAACCATTCTCAGTAGAAGTAAATGGCAGCACGATACAGGTGTTGGGCACACATTTCAACGTATCCGCCTATGCGGATGAAAATCGGACAACGACAACGTTGGTGGAGGGGTCGGTAAATGTATCTAAAAATGGAAAGACAGTTTTGTTAAAGCCCAATCAACAAGCCGTGGTTGATGAGCTAACAGGAGCAATCCGTCAGTCTGATGCAGATGTCCGCTCGGTCATGGCTTGGAAAAACGGTTATTTCCGGTTTGACGACGAGTCTATCGAAGGTATCATCAACAAAATATCACGCTGGTACGACATCGACGCTGTGGAGTATGAGGGTGAATTCAACGAACGATTTACCGGAACCTTCCAGCGCTCAAAAAATATCGCGCAGCTTTTCAGCTACTTGGAAAAGCTCGCGCCTATCCGCTTTGAAATCAAAGAAAGGAGGGTGGTCATCATGAAGTAGCTATACTTGTATCGGCAATGACCACAAAAAAGCCGGAGGCGTTCGCGGCGCACCCGGCACAATGCTGGCATTGACTCCATTCGCTTAAAAAAGTAACCAATTGTTAACCAAACATTTTGTCAAATGTATAAAAATTCTATTGTATTTCGCCTCCCCAGGCGATATCTGTTCAAATTGTTGCTGACCATGAAACTTGTTACCCTAATGTTGACCGTTACATTCCTACAAGCCGGGGCCATGGGCTATGCACAGAAGGTAACCATACAGGTAAAAAAAGCATCCATCGCCGCTATATTGGAACAAATCCAACAGCAAACGGGTTATGATTTTCTGTACAACAGTGCCCATTTGAAGGGAACGAGCGTGGTTGACCTGAATTTCAAGGATGCCCCGTTGAACGAGGTTCTCGAAGCCTGTTTCTCAGGTCAACCCCTTACTTACCAAATAGAAAACACAACGGTACTCGTGCGCCGCAAAAAGGAAAATGCAACGCCAGTCGATGTAGAAGTTCAGCAAACAGAAATCTCAGGACGGGTTACGGACAACGAAGGAAAGCCCCTCGAGGGTGTAACGGTTACCGTAAAGGGTTCGCCCCTTGTAACCACCACGAATACGTCAGGTCGGTTTTCCCTACAAATTCCGCGTCAGGCAGCTACGCTGGTCTTCTCATTGATGGGATTCGAATCAAGTGAACGCTCCATTGACGGTTCCAACGAGATAAATGTGGCCTTGTCGCCCTCGCTCAGCGACCTCGATGAGGTCGTGGTCATCGGTTACGGAAGCGTAAAAAAGAGCGACGTAACCGGCGCTATCGGATCCGTCGATCGCGATGCCATCGTGCGTACGGCCAACATACAGGCTGCCGGAGCCATACAGGGACAAGTGGCCGGCGTTAATATACTCAAAGTCAACGGAAAACCCGGAGACGATTACGGCATCGAAATACGGGGATTGAACTCCATTGGAAAGGGGAATGCACCCCTCGTAGTCATCGATGGTGTAATGGGCGGGTCGCTGAACTCACTGAATCCGGCTGATATCGAAAAAATCGATGTACTAAAAGATGCTTCAGCTACGGCGATTTACGGATCTAGGGGATCGAATGGTGTAATTATCGTAACCACCCGGCAAGGGGCACCCGGAAAAAACCGGATCGCATACGATGGCTATGTCGGGATGAAGACCCCAACGAACCTCCCTGACCTAATGGACGGCCCCCAATTTGTCGCAAATTTCAATGAAATCTTAAAAAATGGCGGCACTCGTTTTTTCGACGAAAAGGAACAACAAAACATTGCCAATGGAAAGTATACCGACTGGGTCGACCTGCTGCTGCAGAATGGCATGCAATCAAGCCACAATGTATCCCTTTCGGGAGGGGGTGAAAATTCCAAGCATTTCTTTTCTGCAGGTTACCTAAAGGAAGAGGGGAATGTCCCCGCAGAAGAGTTCAGCCGATTGACGTTAAAAGCTAATATCGACGGCAAAATAAACAACTGGATCAATGCTGGTACATCCACTTATGTTTCTTATAGTATACAAGACCAAGGGTCTAATGAGGCCCTCCGGAGCGCCTATCGACTGCGGCCAACTGGCGATGCCTATGACGAGGCCGGCGAGCTGCTTTTTTGGCCGACTACCAGCGACAGCCAAACCCCGAACGCACTTTTTGATCCACTAAACGTCAAAAATGAATTCCGGAACTTCCGGGTATTCGGTAATCTTTTCGTAGAATTGAACCTCATAGAGGGGCTGTCGTTCCGATCGACCATTTCTCCGTATTTGGAAAGTGTGCGCAATGGAACTTTTGCTGGAAAATATTCAAAAGCAAACACAGGAACCCGAAATGGAAGAAGCGGATACAGTAGCCAACTTAATTTCTCCTACACGTTAGACAACATGTTGTCTTACAACAAAACCATCAAATCCCATTCCTTCGGCGGTATACTCGCCAATAGTGTGGTTGTCAACCGAAATGAGGGCGCTGCCCAAAATGTATTGGACCTACCGTACGATTCCTTTTGGTACAACACCGGATCCGCGGGCAACATCGAAGGGGTATCGAGCTACCTGACTGAATGGGCACTCCTCTCCTATATGGGAAGATTCAATTACTCTTTCAATGACAAATACCAGTTGACACTTACCGGGCGAGCCGACGGCTCATCAAAGCTGGCAGCGGGGCATAAGTGGGCTTTCTTCCCTTCAGCGGCGATCGCTTGGCGGGTAAGCGAAGAGGATTTCCTTCGCGATGTAAAACCGCTTTCCAACCTCAAGCTTCGCCTGAGCTACGGTGTAGTGGGCAACGATGCCGTTGCTCCGTATTCGACCCAGGCATCCATCTTGCAAACGATGTACGATTGGGGAGGCAATGCCGCGCTGGGCTTTGCGCCCGGTGCCATTGCCAACAGATCCCTTGGCTGGGAAAAAAGCAAGGAAATCAACCTCGGTATCGATTTCGGGTTTCTCAAGAATCGGATTTCCGGGTCGGTCGATATCTACAACAGAAAAACGGAAGACCTGATCCTGAGCCGGGCACTCCCCCAGCATACAGGCTTTGGCGCCATCACGGCCAACGTCGGCTCGACGGCCAACAAGGGGGTAGAAGCCGCGCTCAATACCGTAAACATCCACACCAGCAATTTCTCATGGAAAACGACCCTTACTTTCGCCAAAAATCACAACGAGATCGTAGAACTCTACGGAGACAAGAAGGATGATATCGGAAATAAATGGTTTATCGGACAGCCCATACAAGTACATTATGCCGAAGTCTTTGATGGGATATGGCAGCTCGACGAGGCCGAAGAAGCCACTAAATACGGTGCAGAGCCGGGCCATGTAAAAGTAAAAGATCTCAATAGCGACGGTCAGATTACGGAATTGGACCGACAAATCATCGGGAGCCCGCTCCCGAAGTGGATCGGTGGCATGACCAACACCTTCGCCTATAAAGGAATTGATTTCTCCTTCATGCTGTACGCTCGACAGGGATCCATGGTTTTCAGTCCATTTCATCACTCTAATTTTGCGCGGGAATGGAACGGTCGATATAACAAACTCTATGTGAATTATTGGACGGAGACCAACCCTTCCAATGAGTGGCCTGCGCCCAACAACACCGGCGGCAGGGCCCGCGAAGAGCTGAAAGCCTATGTGGATGCTTCTTTTGTGCGTGTGCAGAATATTACATTGGGATATTCGTTCTCGCCAAACATCCTATCACGTCTGAAGATGTCGGGGCTAAGACTATACTTGACGGCAAATAACCCACTGATATTTACGGATTATGCAGGGTTTGATCCGGAGTGGAGCGGACAAAACACATTTAATATGGGCGTAAGCTCAGCTACTTACTTGTTTGGCGCAAATATATCTTTTTGATAACCAGTGACGGAAATACTAACTACGGACTCGTTACATGTAACGATGGAGCCGTCAAAGAAAAATGATATGAAATCGATTATAAAAAACATATGGGGCATTGCAATCGTGGCCTGGGTAATCTTAACCGCGGTTTCCTGCAACGGCTTTTTGGATGAGGAACTCATCTCAGACCGCACGACCGACAACTATTATGTAGACGAGCAGGGGTATGAAGACCTCGTAAAATCAGCCTACAGCCCGTTGCGAGAGATTCACAAGCTACGGGGCTTGACACTACTGGGTACCGACATCTTTACGCGGCCAGGTGACCCGGCCTTGGGTGGGCTGAACGAGTTTAATGAATACTCGGGACAGGCTATCAACCCCCAAGATGGGAATGTGGCTGTTTATTGGGCATTTTTGTACCGGGCAATCGCTCGCGCCAACACCGCTGTAGATCGTGCTCCGGAGGTATCCATGGATGAAGCAACCAAAACAATACGGATTTCTGAAATCAAATTCCTAAGGGCCCTTTATTATTTTTACCTGGTGCAGCAATTTGGTGATATCCCGTTGCCACTCAACGAAATTACCGAAGTGGTGACTACCGCCGAACGGATACCTGAAGCACAGGTTTACGATCAGATTATCAAAGATCTGGAGAAGGCTATTCCTGTTCTTCCACCCGCGCAGGAAGAATATGGGCGGGTTACAAAAGGTGCAGCCCAACACTTGCTCGCCAAGGTATACCTGACCCGCGGATACCGCGATTTTGCGGGATTCGATGATTTCGCAAAAGCCGCGAGCCTAGCTACTGAGGTTATCGGTTCTGGCGAGTATCAATTGCTTGACACCTTCGGTGAGGTCTTCCGGCAGGGCAATGAAGAAAACAATGAAATTCTGTTTGCCGTCCAGTACAGTGCCAATACCGTATTAAATGGCGACGGCAATGAAGGCGATGGCAACGACGCCCATTCGCTCTTTGGTCAGGGAGTGGACGGACTGATCGGCATGGATCGGTCGAGTACGTATAACCGGCAGCAAGCAACCTACGTTCCCACGAGATACCTATCAAGCCTCTATGATACGGATATGGATTCACGTTACGACGTTACGTTTTTACGGATTTTCTACGCTACCGTAGACAAAGGCGATGTAAAAGTAGGGGATACCGTACTCTACTTTCCACAATGGGACGAGCCTTGGGCCGCCGAACGGATGGCCGCCGCAGACTACCTCGTCGTCAACTACGATGAATACTACATGAATGTAGCCAAGCAAAATCAGTTTCCGCCACTGTGGAAATTCTTCGAAGCCGGCTTACCCTACGGCGATGACAAAGGGACCCGCGACCTATTTGTGTTCCGTTTGGCAGAGACCCATCTCATTGCCGCAGAGGCGTATCTCAAGGCCGGGAATGAACCCAAGGCCCTCGAACACATCAACGCGGTGCGCCGGCGGGCCGGTACTCCGGGGATGAAAGACGAAATGGAACTTTCCTCGGTAACGCTAGACGACATTCTCGACGAGCGGGCCCGCGAGCTCTGCGGTGAGGAACCCCGGTGGACAGAGTTGAAACGGACAGGGAAGCTCATCGAGCGCGTGAAACTGTACAACGAGCGGGCTTCGGAAGCTAATACCATCAAGGATTTTCACTTGCTACGGCCGATACCACTGTCACAGATCGAGCGCTCATCGAACACCGTTCCGCAAAATATAGGCTATTAACCGATAGATAACCACATACACGCGGCTTCGCCGGTTGGTGGCAGTCCGACGGATTCCGCCAGCAGGCGAAGCCGTGCTTACCGTCCGGCAAGCCGGCAGACTAAAATTGATGAATGATGCGATTAAAAATGGATGGATTTCTGGCTGGTTTAGTAAGTGTAATCTTTGTATGCTGCTGTCAACCTACGTTTGCCCAAAAAGGGTGGCAAGCGCTATTCAATGGTCAGAATCTGGATGGATGGGAAAAGAAAAACGGAACGGCAAATTACGAAATACGTGACGGTGCCATTGTTGGTATTTCGCAGCTGAATACCCCTAATACGTTTCTCTGCACGAAAGAAACGTATGCGGACTTCATCCTGGAAATGGATGTACAGATTGACGCCGGCCTCAACTCCGGTATACAGATCCGGAGCCTGAGTCTCCCCGAAGTGGACAACGGCCGCGTGCACGGCTACCAAGTGGAAATCGACCCTGCTGAACGCGCATGGAGCGGAGGCATCTACGACGAAGCCCGCCAAGGGTGGTTGTATCCGCTGTCTATCAACGAGAAAGGCAGAAAAGCGTTTAAAAACGGTGAATGGAACCGCTACCACATCGAGGCCGTGGGCAACACCATCCGGACTTGGGTCAACGGTGTGCAGTGTGCCAACCTGATCATCGATCTAACGTCCGAAGGGTTTATTGCCCTGCAAGTGCATGGCATCAAACAGAAAAACCAAGAGGGGCTCACGGTCAAATGGCGCAACATCCGGATCAAGACCGAAGACCTCGCCGCCGATCGCTGGAAGCCGGATAACGACGTAGAAGAAGTAAGCTACTTAGCCAATCAGCTGACCGAGCGCCAAGTCGACGAAGGGTGGCAATTGCTTTGGGACGGTAAAACCACGGAAGGATGGCGACGGGCAAGTGCCAAGGATTTTCCCCCCACGGGATGGCAAATTGAAAATGGCTTGCTGAAGGTACTGCCATCGGAAAAAGGAGACCCTAACAAAGGTGGCGACATCATTACCGATCGTGAGTTTGCAAATTTCGAGCTTGAATTGGATTTTCTGATTACCGAAGGGGGCAACAGCGGAATCAAATACCTGGTGGTGGAAGAACTCCGAAAACAACGGCCGGGAACGGGCCTCGGTCCTGAATATCAAATCCTCGACGACGAACGGCATCCCGATGCCAAAAACGGCATCGATGGAAACCGCACGGCGGGATCGCTCTATGACCTGATCACAGCAGGAAACCTAAGCGAACCCGGAAAAAACAAGCGGGCCAACAAGCCGGGAAGATGGAACCGGGCGAAGATTGTCGTAAACGGTAACCATGTGGAGCATTGGCTCAATCACATCAAAGTGGTGGAGTATGATCGCGGGTCAGCCGCCTTCAAGGCTTTGGTCGCGAGAAGCAAGTTTCACGAAGTGGCGGATTTCGGACAGGCTCCATCGGGCCATATCCTCCTGCAGGACCACGGTGATTTAGCGTATTTCAGAAACATTAAAATCAAGGAACTCCCAGCTCCCGTTGACCTCGTACAACCACTGGTCGATGCAGCCAATTCCCGGTGGTTCTTTTTCAACTCGGCAACACGGCCTTTTGGGATGGTCAACCTAAGTCCCGATATGGAGGTAGATGGCGACTGGGGAACCGGCTATCGGTATCACCAGGATACGATCCGCTGTTTCAGCCATGTACACGGCTGGCAATTATCAGGTATTCCGGTGTTGCCCACAACGGGGCCATTCCGGGGGCATTTAGGCCCGCATGCGTATGGATCAGCTTACACACATCAAAAGGAAATTGTCAGGCCGGGTTATCACAAAATCGTACTGGATGATTATGGGATCACGGCAGAACTGACGTCCACCACACGGGTCGGATTCCACCGCTATACCTTTCCCAAATCCCGCGAAAGCCACATTCTCTTTGACTTCACGACGGCATTAGGGCCCTCAAAGACCGATAGGGGCTATGCCCGAAAGATCAATGATCGGGAAATCGAAGGCTATGCCGTCATGGGAGCAACCGTACGCCGCCCTAAACCCATAACGGTATACTTTGCGGCTCAGGTGGATAAACCTTTCCAGCAATTTGCGGGCTGGCAGAACGGGGAACTGGTAAACGGAATCGATGAAGTGGATGGCGAGCATACCGGCATTTTTATCAGCTTTCCGACCACGCAGGACGAGGAGATACAGCTAAAAGTCGCCATCTCCTACGTCAGCGTGGAACAAGCACGTCTCAACCTGGATGCCGAGCTGCCCCACTGGAATTTTGATCGGGTGGTCCGTGAGTCGAGGGAAGAATGGAACCAATGGCTTAGCCGGATCACTGTGGAAGGAGGCACCCTCGAAGAGCGCCAGCGGTTTTACACCGACCTGTGGCATGCCTTGCAGGGAAGACGAATCATCAGCGATGTGAACGGAAAATACTGCGATATGACCGGAGCAAACCCACTGATCGGCCAGATACCGCTTGATGAAAATGGCAAACCCAAATTCAACCACCACAATTCCGATTCCTTCTGGGGTGCCCAATGGACGATCAACACGCTGTGGCATCTGGTCTATCCCGAGGTCACCCATTCGTTTGTCAACTCCATGCTGCTGATGTATGACGATGGCGGATTGATTCCTCGCGGACCCGCCGGAGGTAATTATACGTTCGTGATGACCGGTGCCTCATCCACTCCATTTATCGTAAGCGCATACATGAAAGGTATCCGCGATTTCGACGTGGAAAAAGCGTACGAAGGCCTGCGTAAAAATCACTTACCGGGCGGATTGATGAGCAAAGCGGGATATGAACACCATACGTTTAAAGGCGGTGGCATCGAACCATACATCGAGAAAGGCTACGTGCCTTATCCACTCAGTGACACCCGGTACGGCTATCACCAAAACGGCGCGGCACAAACGCTGGAATATGCCTACCAGGATTTCGCCCTGTCGCAATTGGCGCATGCGCTGGGCAAGGCGGACGACGAGCAGTCATTCCGCCGACGCGCCGGAAATTACAAAAACCTTTGGAACAACCAATTGGGCTGGATGTGGGTAAAGGATAGCACCGGCCAATGGCGGTCGCCCGCCAATGTCCTGACGTATGAAAACGGATGGGTAGAAGGCAATGCCGCGCAATACACCTGGTTTGTTCCCCATGACGTTGCCGGACTGATCGATCTGATGGGAGGTGCTAATAGATTCCGCGGAAAACTCGACAGCGTATTCCAAGTGGCCCAGTCCCATCATTTCACATCGGGCAAATCACACTCCGTGGAAACACACGCCCAAAACAGGGAGGTCTACCTTAACTATGGCAACCAGCCCAGCATACACACCGCCTTCCTGTTCAATTATGCCGGTGCGCCCTACCTTACCCAATACTGGTCAAGGCAGGTTATCAAGGACGTTTACAGCGGTATATCCCCCGACTATGGGTACAGCGGTGATGAAGACCAAGGACTGATGGGCGCGTTGGCCGTACTTTTCAAGATCGGGCTTTTTACTACCGACGGCGGTGTGTCGACTACGCCTGTATACGAGATCGGCAGTCCCATATTTGATAAAATTACGCTCCGCCTCAATCCGGACTATTATCCCGGCAAGAAATTCGTCATCGAAACCCGTCATAATAGCCCCGAAAACTATTATATCCAGTCCGCCACGTTAAATGGAAACCCGTTGGATCGGGTTTGGATACCCCACGATACGATGATAAAAGGTGGGACGCTCCGGCTGGACATGGGGAATGAACCCAACAAGCATTGGGGGGCGTCGCCCAAACTGGCTCCGCCGTCCATGTCTACCGGTAAGACCAACGAATAAAAACAGGAGTGACGATGCGAAAGATTGGCTATCCGGTTCTCTTCTTCGCGGTGTGGGTACTGACCACTTCCTTGGATACCTACGCTCAGCCTCAACCAAACATTGTGGTTTTCCTTTCGGACGACCATGGGCAGGAAGATGCAGGATGCTATGGAAACACGGACGTGTTGACACCTGTCATTGATCAGCTTGCGCGGGAAGGCATGGTATTTACCCGGGCCTATACACCGGTTTCCGTGTGTGCCCCCTCCCGTTCGGCATTGTTTACGGGCTTATACCCCCACCGTAACGGGTGCTCCCGCAACCACGGATCGGTATTCGAGGGTATCAAGTCACTGCCCCATTACCTCGCCGCGGCCGGATACGAAGTCATACTGGCCGGGAAAGAACACATCAAGCCAAAAGAAGTGTTTCCGTTCACCTATATGGAACGGTATCAGATACCCGAGTACCTGAGCCGCCGGAAAGAACGCCCGTTTTGCCTGATCGTTTCATTGAACGCACCGCATCAGCCCTACTTTAACCTGAAAGGGGGGCATGGTCGGGTCACCCCCAAGCGATGGCTACCCCATACACCGGAGACCGTGCAATATACCGCGGCTTACTACGATCACGTGACATTGGCCGATCAGGAAATCGGATCGGTACTGTATTGGCTGGAGCGGCTTGGTCTCAATGAAAACAGTATCCAGCTGTACCTCAGCGATCACGGCCCTGCCTTCCCATTCGCCAAGTGGACGCTTTATGAACAAGGCATACGCATCCCACTCATTGTCAAGTGGCCCGGCGTGGTGCAACCGGGTACCGTTTCCGATGCTCTCGTGAGCATGGTCGATATCCTCCCCACGTTACTCGATATGGCAGGCGTTGCTCCCCAACCGCTGGACGGCAAGTCTCTTACCCCCGTCCTGCAGGGCCAGGCAACGGCCCTGCACCACGCTGTATACGGCAGCTATACCAATCTGGGTGTGCAGGGCGCCAATGAATACTCCATACGGACGGTGGTAAGCGACCGCTATAAACTGATCGTGAACCTACGTTCAGGCAATCACTTTTCGTTGAAAGCGATGGACGAACCGGACGAACGGGCGGTTATCGATGCCAAGCAGGTGCTTGATTCGTGGCTGTCGAGTGGCGATGCCAATGCTATCCAACGTGCCCGTTATTACCGGAGCCGGCCGCCTATTGAGCTGTACGACCTCTTCCAAGATCCGTATGAATTGAATAACCGTGCGCATGACGAAGCGCTGAACGGCACCGTAAGGGAAATGTATCAGCTGTTGGAAGACTGGATGAAATCACAAAATGATCCCTTGCTGAACGAAATGGAAATGAACCGGACAAAACTACGCAATAAATGACCCGAAAGGAATTTATATACCAAACAACGGCGGGATTTACCGCCGTATTGACGCTACCGGGCGTCTGGGCTTTTCACAACCCGAAAGGCGAAGAAAATTGGACGCCGTTTGATTTCCGCCCATTCCGGAGTGGAAACACCGCTGCGCCGGTTATGCAGGTAACACCGGATGATGGGTTTTACCTGCATACCTTTTATGATGTATGCCCCTGGAGCCCATCCGGACGGTACCTCGCCGTAACCAAGCTACCGTACCAACGCAAAAAACCGGTTTGGGGGGATACCGCAGCTGTTTGTGTGGTCGATCTGGAAAAACAAGCCATACGCACGGTTTACCAGACCAAGGCTTGGTCTTTCCAGGTAGGTGCAAACGTGCAGTGGGGCCATGCTACCGACCGATACCTGTATACCAACGATCTCATCAACGGTATTCCCGTCTGTGTACGCATCGATCTGATAGCCGGAGACATTAAGGCCTTCTCCGGGGCCAAATACGACATCGCGCCAGATGATAAATCGGTAATCAGCCCGAACCTCCTGAACATGAACATCCATCAATATGGCTATGCGGTGCCCGATCCTCCTCCCGGCAAACCCCAGCCCTTCCGACCGGAAGACATGTCGCGCGAAGGGCTGTGGAAAACCGAGCTTGAGCGAAACGAGACGACACTGCTCGCCACCATCGATCAATTTTTCGACGCCGTGGCCGAAAATGATCGCCAGCGATACATCGGCAGCATCGGCTACCTCTTCCATTCCAAATTCAACCGGCAGAATACCCGTATTTTGCAGGTCTTCCGTGCGCAGGTCGACGGCGAGGGCCGCAATGCTTCCTTGTTCTCGATGGACACCAACGGAAAAGAGCTGACCCAGTGTTTGTCGGCCGAAAAGTGGAACCAGCGTGCCCGATTGGGTGGCTCCGGCAATCACCCGAACTGGCATCCCGATGGGGAACGGGTGATTATGAATTGTATCCCGACCTGGCTGGGGTATAAAGACATGCTGTTTTGCTCCTTTGATTATAGGGGAGGTCAGTTTACGGTTCTCTCCGAAAAACACCTCGGCAGCGGCCACCCCACCATGCACCCCGGTTCGCGGTACCTGCTCGCGGATGCCTATCCCAAACAAACCTATGTGGTGCCTGAAAGCGGGGAAATCCCCCTTCGGCTCATTGATCTGAAATACGACACCGAAACGATTATCTGCACCCTACCGACCGATGTGGGCGGCGGCAGCAACCAATATTTACCTCCCGATCGCATAACCGGCGGAAGCCATCATAAACTGGACCCTCACCCTGCCTGGAACAGGGACTATACCCAGATTTGCTTCAATGGAGCACCCGAAGGAAACAGGCAAGTGTTTATTGCTGATATTCATACGTTATTACCATGATTAGATTGATTTTTACGCTATTACTTTTTAGTACCGCCATACAAACCGTCAGTGCACAGGATGGCTGGCAAAAAGACAACATACTCAACCTGATGAACAAAACGGCACGGTGGCAGATGCAGCAGCCGGCCAAATACCCGAAGCTCGACTGGCACGAAGGGACGTGGTATGCAGGCTTAATGGCACTTTACGAAACCACACGCGACTCCATTTACGACGATTACCTTTGCAATATCGCGTCCAGCCATCATTGGCAGGGGATGTCCGATGTGTATGATGCCGACCGCTTAATGGTGGTACAGACTTACCTGGACCTCTTCCGGCACCAACCCGACAGCCAACGTATCCAGCACAGCAAATGGATGCTGGATGCCCATTTGGCCCGACGACCCAAAGCCGACGTACAGTTTACAGACAACCCCTATCGCAGGGAATGGTGGTCATGGTGCGACGCGCTTTTCATGGCTCCACCTGCCTTTGCAAAGTACTACCGGTTGACAGGGGATGAAAAATACCTCAACTACCTGACCGAACATTGGTGGAAAACATCGGAATACCTCTATGCCCAACCGGAAAACCTCTTTTACCGCGACGACCGGTTCTTCGACGCCAAAAGTCCCAATGGTGCGAAAGTCTTTTGGAGCCGCGGCAACGGCTGGGTGTTGGCAGCGATCGCGCGCATAGGAAGTGAACTACCGGTCGATTTTAAAGGCCGCCCCCGATTCGAAAAGCAATTTGTGGAGATGGCCGCATCCATCCGCGCGCGCCAGGGAACCGACGGCCTTTGGCGGGCAAACCTGTTGGACTACGACGCATTCCCAGAGCCGGAATGCAGTAGCACGGCGCTCTTTTGCTATGCGTTTGCCTGGGGGATCCGTACCGGCTTACTCGACGCCGACACCTACCTACCTGTCGTCAAGAAGGCTTGGGCCGGGTTGAGTAGCCACATCAACGCGGAAGGACGGCTGGGCTTTGTGCAGCCGCCGGGTATTGAACCCAAGGCATTTTCCGAAGAAAACTGGGAATCGTATGGAACGGGGGCGTTCTTGCTAGCGGGATGTGAAATTATTCGGCTGCTTGAAGAATCCGGTCCTGCCGTGACCTATGAAAAGGGGGAACTGCTTTACGAAAACAAGTTGTCAGACCCGGCCGCTGTCCGCGGATGGGTGATGGAAGGACCCGGCAAGATGGAATTTAAGAACGGCTGGATGGAACTATCGGCCGAACAGCAGCAATGGCATCACGTGCTCTGGTGCCCCGAAACCTTTCCAGGCAGTTTCGTCGCCGAATGGGAAGTGCAAAACCTCCACACCGAGGCCGGCCTGTTGATTACCTTCTTTGCAGCGGCCGGAAAAAACGGCGAAGACCTCTTCGACCCCGCGCTTCCTCCGCGCGAGGGCACATTCAAGTATTATACAAAAGATCAGATCAACAGCTACCACATCTCCTATTACGCCAATAATCCCAAGAATCCGACACGCGAGTTCGCCCACTTACGCAAGAATAGTGGCTTCGCGCTGGTACAAACCGGCCCAGAGGGCATCCCAAAGACATCGCCTGCCGTTCACCACATCAAGCTGGTCAAAGACCAAAGCCGTATCTGCTTTTTTATCGATGGCCGTAAAATCATTGACTGGACAGACGATGGGAATACACAAGGTCCTGTCCTAGGTGCAGGTAAGATCGGTTTCCGCCAAATGCAATGGTCACACTTCCGCTACCGGAACTTCCGGGTTTGGCACCTCACCCATCAAAACCGTACAAGCCATGATTCGTAAGCAACTGATGCGCTTGTTTGCGGTCGGGGCCGCATCAATCCTCATTCAATGCGGAGGCCCACGTACGCAGCCGACGTCGTATCCCGATGCGGTCTACTCGCGGTACCTTTCCGTCCCTGAACCGACGGCCGGTATTGCGGCACAATTCAATGCGCCTGTCCTCCGTTGGCCCGCAGAAAAGGAAAAGACGGCGCGTTACGACGTCCGTCTCTCACCCGATTCGCTGTTTGCAAACGGACAGACACTGCATCGCGAAGGCATTCCCTGGGCACTGTTCAATCCGCACCAGCGCCTTTCAGAGGGAACGTGGTACTGGCAGTACCGGATATCCGGCGGAACCTGGTCTGCATTGCAGACTTTTCAAATCACACCCTCCGCCATCTCCTTGGTGTCTCCACCCGCAAACCGGTTCCTCGATGGAATACCGGCAGTTCATCCACGTTTACTCGCAGATGGGGCAGATACGACCCGCATCCGGTCCCTCGCTGCTGACGGTGATGTGCAGGCGATTATCCGGGAAGCGGAAATGGCCCTGAAACAGCCCATCTTGACGGAGCGCGACGGCCTGCCGAAAAGGCGGCACGACGACGCCGAGCGGAATCGCAAACAGGAGCAGGATGCCAGCAAGCGATTGGGTGATTTCGCCTATGGCACCACGCTGCCGCTGTGCCAGGCGTACCTCCTCACCGGCGACAGCCGGTACCGTCTCCATGCGATACGCATTGCCCGGGAAATTGCCACGTGGGACCCCAAAGGGGTATCCCGGATCAGCGACTTCAGCGATGCACGCTGCATGCTGGCCCTCGCGCTCGTATTCGATACCTTTCACGGGTCGCTGACCAGCGCGGACCGCGCCCACATACTTCGATCAATCGCCGAACGTGCCACCAGCTTTTACACCAGCTGGCGGAACGATGTCGAGGCAAAAATATTGAGCGGCCACGTATGGCAGCACATCCTGCATTATTTTTTTCAGACCAGCATCGCCGTATATGGGGAAGTTCCTGAAGCTGCCCAATGGCTGGAATATGCGTATGAACTATTCCTTGCCCGCGCACCCATATTGGGTGGCGTGGATGGTGGATGGATTGAGGGGGCATCGTATTTCCGGATGAATATGGCGACACTCATCGATATTCCCCTGACCATCAAGCAGTATACCGGTTTTGATTTTATCAACACACACCCCTGGTATACGCATACCATCGACTGGCTGCTATACCATGTCCCCCCCGGGTCGGCGGCAGACGGGTTTGGAGACAATACCGAAGAGGTCTTTTCGCCGGGCGTGGCGTATATTGCTTATGCAGACATGCTCGCCAGAGTGACCGGAAATCCCAAAGCCGCGCGGTATGTGGAACTGTGCCGGCAATACGAAAATCCGGACATCGCTACCGATCGGTCCCTGCGGTGGATCCGGCTGGCCCGGACGGAAGACGCGGCCATCGCCAGCTCGGCTGCCGCCGCGCAATTGGAAACCGGAAAGATCTTCCGGGAAATCGGCCTGGCAGCACTGCATTCCAATCCGGGCAATACGCCTGAAAATCTCATGGTAGCGATGCGGTCGAGCCCCTTCGGTTCGTACGGACACTTCCTTTCGGATCAAAATGCGTTCAACATCTTATACGGCGGCAAACGTGCTTTCTTTCGCACGGGCTATAAGGTAACGATGAAGGACCCGCACCGCACGGGCTGGTATCAGCACACCAAAAGCAACAACAGCCTGTTGATCGATGGTGCCGGCCAGCCCTATAGTGTGGAAGCATATGGCTGGATGCCCCGGTTCCTGCAAGGGGAAGAAATGGCCTATGTGATGGGGGATGCGTCTGCCGCGTACAGCAGTGCCGAAACCGGCGAAGACTACGGGCTGAAAAAGTTCCACCGACACCTGCTCTTGCTTAAACCCGATATTATCGTGGTGTATGATGAACTGGAGGCTGACCATCCCGCAAGCTGGTCGTGGCTGCTCCATAGCATGGCCAAAATCCACATCGATACGGCAACCAATCGCTTTTCTTCCCGCTTCGAGGGATTCTCCGGCGCAGGTAAGCTGTGGGCGCCCTCGGCAGTTTCCTGGAGTTTGGCCGATACGTTTGAAGTACGGGCAGAAAATTGGCGCGGAAGCCTCAATCAGTTTGGGGAGCTGAAGCGTTATGACGATGAACAATGGCACCTCAAAGCGATCAACGTTGCCAAGATCCGCTCCACACGTTTCCTCGCCGTCTTTCAGATTGGCCCCACCGTCAACATCGAAGCGGCTGAAGAGACCTACCGCGATGGTGTGCTGACCGTCTCTTTGGGTGATTGGGATATCCGTGCGCAATTGGACACCGCACGTTCACCGGGCTTATCCGTCACGAACCGCTCGGGCACAACCGCCTTTTCCACGCACGCCGCTCAGCTCTCGCTGGCCGGGAAAACCTTCGGTCAACAAGAAGGCAGTGCAAAACTTGCCGAAATGCTCAGTAGTCATATCCGCTATGTGGAGGCTTCGGATGAATTGCCCTACGCCATGCAGCAACGTTTACTAATCGACACCAAAAACAAGAAAAAATGAACAAGTTCTTGATCTATAACGTACTGATTGGATCCTTGGTCGCTTGGGGTGGCTGTGTCCAGCAACCCCATAAACCGAAGTCTCAGCGGCCCCCAAACATCCTGTTTGCCATCGCCGACGACCAGTCTTTTCCGCATGCTTCGGCCTACGGCATGCCCCTGTTTAAAACCCCGGCGTTTGACAGCGTGGCCGCACATGGCGTCTTGTTCAGCAATGCATTTGTCGCCGCCCCCCAATGCAGCCCTTCCAGAGCAGCCATCCTTACCGGCCGCAACATCTGGCAATTGGAAGAGGCGGGCACACACAGCAGCTATTTCCCCAAGAAATTCCCAGTGTTCACCGATGCACTGGCATCGGCCGGCTATGTTACCGGCTATACCGGCAAGGCTTGGGGGCCTGGCAACTGGCGCGATGCCGGGTGGAAGCAGAATCCCGTAGGCCCCGAATATAACAACGAAAAATATACCAGCCTACCCACCAGCGGGATCAATCCCACAAACTACGCAGCTAATTTCGAACGCTTCCTGGAGGAAAAGCCCGATGGACAGCCTTTTTTCTTTTGGTTTGGCTGCCATGAGCCACACCGGGTATATGAATACGGATCGGGCCTTCGCCAAGGATTGGACTCGGCGGGAATGGACGTTCTCCCGTTCCTGCCCGACCACGATACGATACGGACCGACTTATTGGACTATGCATTGGAAATCAGCTGGTTTGACCAACACCTTAAGAAAATGCTCGACCTGCTGGCGCGCAGGGGCGAACTGGAAAATACGATCATCGTCGTAACAGCCGACAACGGCATGGCCTTCCCCCATGCCAAGGCCAGCCTGCATGAGTATGGCATCCACGTGCCCCTGGCCATTTGCGGTCCCGGAGTCACCGGGCAACGCTTGGTCGATGCGCCGGTGAGTCTCATTGACCTGGCACCTACCATCCTCGATTGGGCCGCTGCGGAGCCCCTGTCTGCAATCGCCGGGAAAAGCCTTATCCCTTTATTAAACGGCAACCTAGCTGATACGGCCAACCGGTTTGTGCTGACCGGAAGGGAGCGGCATACGCATGCCCGGCCGGACAACCTCGGTTATCCCGCCCGAGCCATCCGTACCGCCGAGTACCTGTACATACGCAACCTTAAACCCGACCGGTGGCCCATGGGCGATCCGCCGCCGGATAACCCGGACAGTGGTGCCGTCGGTACCGGTATGAAACCGATCGTGTTGGGCTTTGAGGATATCGACGATTCGCCCACGAAAGAACTCCTGCTCGCCAATCGGTACCGTTGGCCGGTGCAATACGGCTTAGCTACCGCCAAGCAGGCGGCCGAAGAATTGTACGCGATCCGCGAAGACCCCGCCTGCGTAGCAAACTTGGCAGCCGATAGCCACTACACCGACGTGCTGGCTAGGCTCCGTACCCAACTCGAACAACTCCTGATCGAGCAGGGAGATCCGCGGATGATTTCGGGAAGCGATGTATTTGACAGCTATCCGCGGTTTGGCAGAATGCGCCCATTCCCCGGCTTCCGCGAGCAGGGAGCGTATAATCCCGCCTATCAAAATAAGGAGCAACATGATGGAGAATAACATGCACACACAGAGCCGAAGGAACTTCCTGAAGAAAACGGGGCTTGGCATGATGGCGCTCCCTGCTTTCGAGGAAATCGCCGCCGCGATTTCGCTCCCGGTTTATTTTACAACGGGATTTAAAATCTCCGAAGTGACCGACCGGTCGGCCATCTTCTGGACCCGATTATGCCGCCAGGAAGCACCCGTTCCCATCCGGCACAGCCGGCGGGAAGAGGTATTCAGGCATCCTATCGATTTCGATGAAAACCAGCCGGTGGGCAACATGGACGGTGCCGTTGCCGGTGCCTCGGGATTTGTGCGGATTACGCTCTTTAACGGTCGTATACAAACGTTCCGTTCGGATTGGTACACAGCCGCAGCTGACGACGATTATACCGTTAAAATCCCGATAGACAACCTGAAAAGCGGCACAAATTACCGCGTTGAAGTCGAAGCGCGTGCGTCAATGAAGGGCGCCTCCGCCTATATCGGCGGTTCGTTCCGGACGGCACCGGACCCGCGAACACCCGCCGCAGTGAATTTGGTGGCCTGCACCTGCCAGTACTTCTGGAGTTACGACGACAAGGAACGGGGATTTAAGGTGTACGACAGCATGCGCCGGCTGCGGCCGGATTGTTATGTCCACACGGGTGACTATGTCTACTATGATAAACCCGGGCCGCTGGCTACGACGCAGGAAAAGGCACGGCACAAATGGCACGCCATGAATTCAAGGCCAGCTATCCGTGATTTCTGCCGTGAGGTACCCATCTACATGCTCAAAGACGATCACGACCTCCTGAAAAATGATGTCGACCCGACTGCACAACCCTACGGCGAGCTTTCCTATGCCGACGGCATGAAGATATGGACGGAACAAGTGGCGCTCCGTGGAAAACCCTACCGGACGTATCAATGGGGTAAAGACCTACAAATCTGGCTCATCGAGGCGCGTGAATACCGGTCCAACAACGACCTACCCGACGGCCCGGGTAAAACCATCTGGGGCGATGAGCAGCTAACGTGGTTCAAGGAAACCCTCGCTACTTCCACAGCAACATTCAAACTGCTCATTTCACCCACACCGATTGTGGGCCCCGACCGGGACACCAAAAAAGATAACCACGCCAATAAAAACTTCCACACAGAGGGAGCTTGGTTGCGGCAGTACCTATCGACGGTAGACCAGCTATTTGTCGTCAGCGGCGACCGGCATTGGCAGTACTTCTCCGAAGACCTTGAAACAGGCCTGCTGGAGTTCGGATCCGGCCCGGTCAGCGACTTCCATGCACAGGGGTGGAAACCGGGCGATGTGCGGCCGGAACACCGTTTCCTGCGTGTCAAAGGCGGATTTCTGCAGGTCCGGATATTCCGAGAAGAAGAAAATCCCTGCATTCAATTCAATCACTACGATGTGGATGGCAACATCGTTAATACCCATACACACTATGCTTACTCATAAATCATCAATCATGATCCGGACAGCCCTTCTTTTAGTGGTGTCCACGTTACTAACCGGAGTTCCAACAGAACTATGCGCACAACAACCTACGTTGCCTAATATCGTATTCATTTTGGCCGACGACCTCGGTTGGTCATCGCTCTCCATACCGATGGACAAAGCCGACCCGCAGTCGGCCAGTGATTACCACGAAACCGCCAACCTGGATCGGTTGGCTGCCGCAGGCATGCGTTTTTCCCGGACTTATGCCTCCGCGTCCATCTGTTCGCCTTCCAGGCGAAGCATCCTCTTCGGCCATACCCCCGTCCGGCAGGGAGATGAGTCGTTTGGAGCAAATTACCAGCCAACGACAGGGAACTACCCAACCTTGCCCCAAGTACTCAAAGGCATCGACAGCCGCTATCAGACGGCTCATTTCGGCAAGTGGGATATGCGTGCCGGATTTTCCCCCGAAGATGCGGGCTATGATGAAAGCGACGGCGATACCGGAAACAAAAACGGCAATTTTGCCATCGAGGGAACGGACAAGTGGACCGATTATTTCATCACGGGCGATCCGAAACGGGCGAATACACTCGCGGCACGGGCCGCCAACTTCATGACGCGCCAGGCGAAAGCCGGGGTCCCCTTTTTCCTGCAAATCTCGCACTATGCCACGCATATAGAGAAGCAGACGACTGCCGAATCGTATAAAAAATACCAGAAAAAGCCTAGGGGAAAAAAGCATGACGATCCTGCGTTCGCAGGTATGCTGGAAGACCTCGATCACAGTATCGGAGCCGTGTTGGATACCCTCGAACGGCTGGGCATTGACCAAAACACCTATGTCTTTTTCATGGCCGACAATGGCGCCACCGAATTCATGCCTGCCGTGCGGAACCGGCTGGATCACCCGTCGAAGTTTCCCAAGCCGATGCGGAATTATCCCCTTCGCGGCGGAAAATGGACACTTTACGAAGGGGGCATACGGGTGCCGTTCCTGGTCATGGGTCCCGGTATTGAGGCCGGTAGCCAATGTGACGCCCCAATTGTCGGTTGGGACCTGCTGGCTACGTTTGCCGAGCTGGCCGGTGGAAACCCCGCTTCCAGTAACCTGGACACCGATGGCGGCAGCTTCGTGAGCCTGCTCCGGGGCGAAACGGGCAAACCCGTTGCGCGCACAAACAACGCACTCATTTTCCACCGCTACAACGACGGGTATCCCCATTCAGCGGTGATCAGTGGCGACTACAAACTGTTGAAATTCTGGAAATCCGGCAAGGTGGAATTGTACAACCTCAAGGAAGACCGGGGTGAAACGCATAACATTGCCGATAAAAATCCCGGAAAAGTCAAGGAATTAGAAGCCGAAATGACTGCCTATTTCCAGAAGGTGAATCCCGAATTATTAACGCGTTATCAATAGCAAAACCATGAAGTACGGTTCTTTATCCTTTCTGCTCGTAGGGTACCTGCTGCTTTTCGCTGCCCGGTCATCCGGACAGCAGAAAGCTTCCCCGCCGATTATCATCATCATGGCCGACCAGTTGCGGGCCGATGTCATCGGCGAAATGACACCGAATATTTCGGCACTTGCGGAGGCCGGCGTCTCGTTTACTTCCGCGTATGCGGCCTCACCGCTTTGTGCGCCTTCGAGGGCCTCTTTCTTCACCGGGCTTTATCCCAATCGCACGCATTCGCTGATTAACCCGTGGGCGCCACAGGATGCCCATTATGGGTATGTAAGTGCGGGCATTCCCAACCTATATACCCTGATGGAGGATAGTTGGGACAGCTGGCATGTGGGCAAGCAACACCTTTTTACCGAAGACCCGCTTGAAAAGGATCCGGAAAGTAAGACGCACTGGATTACCCAGCAGACGTATGCGCAGTGGATGAAATCAGAAGGTGTGGACAAGCCCGGAGGACGTGCTTTCAAGGCATTGGTTCCTGAACAGGTATCCGGACGCCATACCGGCGCCCGGTATTATTCAACGCCTTTTGCCGCACCCTACGCCCCGGGCGTCGACTACTTTACAGACCGGTATTTCAGCAACGAGGCACAGCGGGCCATCCGACAGCGCGACAAAACCAAGCCGTTGCTGCTCAACTGCATGTTTCTGGCTCCGCATCCACCCTTCCATATCCCCGAACCTTATTTTTCAGTAATCCCCAGCCAACAGGTGGATTTGCCGGACAATGTCGGCCAGTGGTACCCCGGGCAATCTCCCCTGCAATTGTACAACATTACCGGATTTTTGGGTACCCGATACACCCGCGACGAATGGCGGGACACCTGGGCAAAATACCTTGGTCTGGTCAAGCTGCTGGACGACGAGGTCGGCCGGATCGTCCAAACACTGAAAGAAGAAGGCCTTTACGAGCAAGCCATCGTTATTTTCACCGCCGACCATGGCGAAATGCTCGGCAGCCATTCGCTCTGGCAGAAAAACTGCATGTATGAAGAGTCCGTCCGCGTACCGTTGTATATCCGGTTTCCGGTTGGTTTTCCGGTTGACCGTACAGCCATTGTTGAGCCGGTGAGCCTGGTAGACGTATTGCCTACCTTATTGGACTATACGGGTGTGCCCGTTCCGGAGGACCTTGATGGCCAGTCGTTACTCCCGTTGGTGCGTAACGAGCAGCCAAACAAGGCACGACCGATATTCCTGCAATACGACGGCAACGGTTCCCTGGGAAACTTCCAGCGGGCAGTCGTAAAGGATGGGTATAAATTGATCGTCGATCTATTTGGTGACGAGGTATTCCTCGAATTATACCAGGTAACCGAAGATCCGCAGGAAAAAATGAACCTCGCTTTCCAACGGGAAAACGAACGCCGGGTGCGCGAACTGTTGACTTGCCTCCGGGCACATATGGAACAGACGGACGATCACCTCTCCATTCCGGAAAATGTGTACGTACAATTTACAAGCCATTACAACCGTTTGAACTAATGATGAATAGCTCTCATGAATAACTCCCTTTTTAAGAATATCCTGCTATGCCTAATTGGGCTTGGACCCGGCGTCCAACCGATCAAGGCACAGCAAGTCCAACCCAACATCGTGTACATTCTTGCCGACGACCTGGGTTACGGCGACGTGAGCATCTATAATCCCAACGGTCGGATTAATACACCCCACATCGACGGTCTGGCCAGGCAAGGGATGCGGTTTACGGATGCCCATGCTCCCACCTCAGTTTGTACACCCACCCGATACGGGATTATGACGGGTACGTACGCCTGGAGAAGCCGTTTACCTGTCGGCGTACTCCGGGGATATGGCCGCGCCCTCATCCCACCAGGTAATTTTACGGTAGGCACTTTACTCCAACAACAAGGCTATCACACCGCCGTCATCGGCAAATGGCATCTGGGGTTGGATTGGGCGGTCAAGGAAGCGCATCGCGACGTGCTTGATCCCAGCAATCCGCAAATGAACGAGTTTGGGCTATTGAAAGACATGAATCCCGAATACATCGACTTTACCAAACCGCCAACGGGAGGGCCGTTGAGCCTTGGATTCGATTATTCCTTTATACTCCCGGCCTCGCTCGACATGGAGCCTTACTGTTACCTTGAGCGGGATACGCTGATTGAGCTTCCCACCGCCCACACACCGGGCAACGACCTGAATACGGGGTATACTGGTGCCTTTTGGCGCGCGGGGAAAATGGCTTCTTCGTTTGAATTTGACCGCGTATTGCCGACGTTTACCGACAAGGCCGTGCAATACGTCGAACGGCAAGCAAAGCAGCCGCAGCCGTTTTTTCTGTACCTTCCCCTTCCCGCACCCCATACACCGTGGTTACCTACCGGTGACCAGCGCGGAGCCTCCAACGCCGGGGATTATGGTGATTATGTACAAATGGTAGACGATGCCGTAGGTCGCGTATTACGGGCAATCGACAGCCTTGGCATCGCACAGCATACACTGGTCGTCTTCACCAGCGACAACGGTCCCTACTGGCGTCCGCAATTTGCCGAACGTTTTCACCACCGCGCAACCGGTCCCTATCGCGGAATGAAGGGCGATGCCTGGGAAGGCGGCCACCGCATCCCCTTTATCGTGCGCTGGCCCGCTGCGGTGAAGCCGGGTACAACGAGTGATGCGTTGACGACGTTGACCAACCTTTCGGCTACCTGTGCTGCCATCCTGCAAACCGGAATACCGGCAGATGCTGCTCCCGACAGTTACAGTATCTTGCCCGTATTGAAGGGGGAGACAGCCGACATTCCCGATCAGCGCGCCGTGATCCATCAGGCTTCAAACGGTTATCTTGCCATCCGCAAAGGTCCGTGGAAATTGATAGACGGACTGGGATCCGGCGGCTTTTCCGAACCTCAACGTGAAGAAGCTGTGCCCGGCGGGCCCGTCGGGCAGCTGTACAACCTTGAAAAGGATCCGCAGGAAACCACCAATCTATACCAGCAATTTCCAGCTAAAGTAACGGAATTGCAGGCGCTGCTCGCCGAAATAAAAGGAATGCACCAAACCGATTGAAACCGATGAAGACGACCATTTTCCCAATTTTGATGCTGCTACTTGCCGGTTGCTGCAACCCAAGTTTCGCCCAACGGGGCACAGCAGATCGCCCCAACATCGTAATTATCCTCGCTGACGACATGGGCTATTCGGATATCGGCTGTTACGGCGGCGAAATACATACGCCGAACATCGATAAGCTTGCGGAAGGAGGAATGCGGTTCCGGAGCTTTTACAATGCCGGAAGATGCTGCCCCACGCGCGCCTCGTTACTGACGGGCCAGTATCCGCACGATGCCGGCATGGGTCATATGGTCAGCTACGCCGATGAACCCATCACCCCCGGACCGTACCAGGGATTTCTCCGCACCGACCGGCCGACAATTGCCGAGGTGCTGCGTGAAGCGGGATACAGCACCTACATGGCCGGAAAATGGCATGTGGGCGAGCGACCAGAACACTGGCCCCGGAAACGGGGCTTCGACCGGTATTTCGGGCTCATCTCGGGCGCGAGTAGCTACTATGAATTAGTAGACGAAAAGCGCAAGCGGGTGATGGTACGGGACGACGCCATTTGGAATCCCCCAGCAGCAGGGTTTTACATGACCGATGCGTTTACTGATACTGCGCTCACGTTCGTTAACGAGCATTATGCCGACAGCCACACCGCAAAGCGGCCCTTTCTGCTTTACCTTGCCTACACAGCTCCACACTGGCCGCTGCATGCGCCCGATTCCATCGTGGCGAAGTATGAAACGCGTTACTTACGCGGCTGGGATGCGATACGCGCATCGCGATTTGAGCAGATGAAGGCAAGCGGAGTGATAGACGACCGTTACATACCCGGTGTCCGGCCCGAAGACATCCCGGCGTGGGACTCGATTCCTGACAAAAAGCAATGGGCCAGAAAAATGGCTGTTTACGCAGCGATGATCGAAGTTATGGATAAGAACATCGGAAGATTGGTCCATCAACTCGAAGAAAAAGGGGTGTTGGAGAATACGCTCATCGTGTTCCTTTCGGACAACGGTGCCTGTGCCGAAAGCGTGGAACGGAGGGGTCTTAACGATGCTACCAAGCGCATCGGAGAACGCGGCTCCTACACCGCTTATGAAGCTCCCTGGGCGTACGCATCGAATACGCCTTTCAAAAAATACAAGAAATACATGCACGAAGGCGGCATTGCGACGCCGTCTATCTGGTACTGGCCGCAGGGAATCAAACAACCCGGAGAATTCACCGACGGTGTGGGTCACATCATCGATTTGATGCCCACCCTACGGGAGTTATCCGGAGCGACCGCCGACAGCCACTTGCCCGGCATCAGCCTGTTACCGTTGCTGAGACAAAACCGCATCAGCGATTCCCCGGAAGTGCGCAGCCTCTATTGGGAACACGAAGGGAATAGGGCTATCCGGGTTGGCGACTGGAAACTCGTGAAAGACAAGGAAGATCCTGCTTGGGCTTTGTATAACCTGGCCAACGATCCTACGGAGTCCGAGGATCTGAGTGCTACTTACCCACAAAAAATGCATGCGCTGAAGGACACGTTGGATCGAAAGATCAAACCAATAGCCCGTTGACGGATTAACTAAAAACAGGATAAAAACAGCCCGATTAACACGAACGTCCACTGTCCCCTGGATAAGGCCTCCCGTAAATATTTCAGTGCCTTTGTAATGTAATTTTCGACCGTCCGCGCAGAGATACCCATTTCTTCGGCAATTTCTGCAATCGACTTGTGTGCAAACCGGCTCATGCGAAAAGCCTGCTGGCATTTGGGAGGCAATGTGGAAATCCGCTCTTCGATCACGGCTTCCAAATCTGCCGCGTCCAGTAAATCCGCGGTCATATTCGCGTGATGCTGGGCAACGAACAAGGCAAAATGCTCGGCATACCGCCGGCGTACCTTCTCCGATCGGATATGGCTCAAAATTTTGTGCTTCGCTGCACTGAATAAATAAGGTTCCAACGCTGTCCGGATGCTAAGGTCGCGCCTGCGCGTCCATAAGGAAATAAATATTTCCTGAATGATTTCTTCACTGACCGCCCGATTTTGAATTCTACTGTGCACATAGTGAAGCAATTGCCCACCCATCCGCGAATAAATCTGTTCAAAAGCGCTCACCTCCCCACTTCGTAAGGCCTCCAACAACTGCGTATTATCGGTATCTGGGGTCATGGCAATTGGTTACTACCGGATCAAACTTAGGTGTTTTTGATGTGATCGCAACTTTTTCTACTAATTTTTTTAAAAAATCAAATCGGGCTGTGTGTAGGACGAGGGTTGAGCGACTTCCTAATAAAGCGGCCCCACAAGCTGCGCGCTGACCATATGAACACAGAAAAATTCAAACGGCTCATTGAGAAATACCAAAGCGGCGAGCTTACCGGCGAACAGCGGGCCTTGCTGGATCAATGGTTTGACGCAATCGGCGATACGGAACCTTCGCACTGGAGCCCCGATCAACTGGAAGCATTGGGCAGCCGCATTATCGATCGGCTGCAAAACGAATCCCCAACCACAAGGACTCCGCCTCGACTTTTTCGCCAGTGGTTGCCTTATGTTGCCGCAGCGCTGCTTTTATCGGCTTTGGGTACCACGTATTATTATTTATCATCGCCTCGCAAACCGCCCCAACCGGCTACAGCAATTGCGCAGGATGTCGAACCGGGAGGCAACAAGGCCACCCTCACATTGGCAGATGGACAGACAATCAACTTAAGTACCGAACAAACCGGGGTAATCATCGGTAATGAAATTACCTACGCAGATGGAAGTTCTGTGTTGAACGAACGGCAGCAATCGTTGGACACGTCAAAACCACTTTCCCTTTCTACTCCCAGAGGGGGTACGTACCAAATTACGTTGCCCGACGGGACCAAGGTATGGCTCAATTCCGCCAGTACATTACGATATCCCTCACGGTTTGATAATTCCGCACGCATTGTTGAACTGGAAGGCGAAGCGTATTTCGAAGTGACGCGAAGCCGGAAAGTCGCGGATTCGCACCCTCGCAAAGGAGTAACTTCGCCCCACATACCCTTCAAAGTCCTGACCGCAGGTCAGGTGATCGAAGTTTTAGGAACTGAGTTCAACATCACCGCCTATGTCGACGAGCCCGAAACCAAGACAACCCTTGTGGAAGGCGCGGTTAAGGTCCTCAATTTAAAAACCAATCGGGCTAATCAACTGAAGCCCGGTGAACAAAGCATCATCCGAAATGCCGAAACCGAAATCTGTAATGTGAATACAGAAACGGTAATTGCATGGAAAAATGGAATCTTTTATTTTGAAGAAACACCTTTTGAACAGATGATGAAGCAAATAGACCGTTGGTACGATATCGACGTTCACTATCAAGGTGCAGTCCCTAAAGAACTTTTTTCAGGCAAAATGAGCAAAAATGTCAACTTGCAGATCTTTGTCGATTTCCTGAAAGACTCAGGTGTCCATTCCCGCATCAAGGGGCGGCAATTAATTGTTGGGAGCAGTCAATCAATGTAGTTAAGAACCCTTTAAACGTATGCCCATGAAACCCATATAAATCAAAAAAAAACAAAACAGGGAAGTGGTTCCAGCACTCCCCTGCACCTGTTCGGATGTGCCAATTGATGGCCAATTTTATAAAACGACGTTATAAACTATCCAAAACAATCAAAGTTAATGAAAAATAACTTAGTACGTCCATGGGATGTTCAAACTCCCATGCGAAGAAACCCATTATGCGGTGTTAAGCGCTGGATCATGCACATAAACATTACGACATTGTTAGTACTATTGAGCTGTATGCACCTCAGCGCCACCTCGCTCTCCCAAACGGTCAGTTTGGATGTAAAGAAGCAATCACTGGCGAATGTATTCAAAGAAGTAGAATCACAAACCGGATACTATATCCTATACAATGCCCGGGTTGTACGATCCGCTACCCCGGTTACTTTCAGGGCCACAAAAATGCCGCTGACCGATTTCCTTGATGCGATATTGGAGCAGCAGTCCCTCAAATACACGATCAACGAAAAAACCATACTCGTCAGTCCATCGATGAAAAAAGTAAGGGAAGAAAAGATAGCGGTGCGTGCCTCCATACAGCAACGCGAGATTACCGGCCGAATCACCAATGGCAAGGGCGAACCCTTGGAGGGAGTCACGGTATCGGCTAAAAACACTTCCGCGATCACAACAACCGATGCGAATGGGAATTACCGCATTTCATTGTCGCCCGAAGAAAAAGCACTCGTATTTACCATCATTGGTTACGAGGACCGGGAAGTTTCCATTGGCAGCTCTTCCGTTATCAACACGATGATGACAGAGTCCGTCAGCGACCTGGATGAAGTGGTGGTCGTGGGTTATGGTACCCAGCGAAGGGCCGACGTCACCACTGCCGTCGCATCGGTATCGGCAGAGAACATCCAAAATCGTCCCGTTCAGAATTTTGGTGAGGCGATAGCCGGCCAGATGGCTGGTGTTCAGGTGCAGCAAACCAGCGGTGCACCGGGCGGCGAGAGCTTATCCATCCGTGTCAGGGGTACCGGTTCGATCACACAATCCAGCGATCCCTTGTATGTAGTTGATGGATACCCCATGGAAGGAAACGCCTTCCGGCTCATCAACCCCTCCGACATCGAAAGTATCCAGGTCCTGAAAGACGCCTCATCCACGGCCATTTACGGGTCACGTGGTGCCAATGGCGTTGTCGTTATCACCACCAAAAAAGGACACGTAGGCCCCCCACAAGTCTCGGTAAATTCATTTGTCGGGTTCCAGCAGCGTGGTAAAGAGGTCGACATGATGAACCGGGACGAATTCGTCCAGTGGCTGATCGATGGCAGAAACGAGGCGTGGTTGAACGCAGCGGTTATTCCCGGTGACCCCAACCAAGGCCCACACACCATCAACGATCCAAACTCCCGCCGGAGCCTTTATCCAAGTGCCACGGGCCAATACATCATCCCCGATGGCACGGGTGGTTATCTTTATAACTTCCTGGACCCTACCTCGGTCGCCCAGATGCCCGACAACAACTGGCAGGACCTCCTGTACCGGAATGCACTTACCCAGCAAAACGAACTGTCGGTAAACGGCGGATCCGAAAATACGCAATATAATTTTTCGGGCAGTTATACGAAGCAGGATGGTATCGTCATCAACACGGACTACCAACGGTTCAACTTCCGGTCTTCCGTCACTTCAAAAGTAACTAAAACCATTGAGCTGGGGATGAACCTCATGGCCTATTCCGCAAACGGGCGCGAACAGGATCAAGGCAAGTACTCCGCCGTGATGTATGCGCTCCAGCTGCCGCCCATCTATCCGATCCGGAACGCAGATGGCAGTTACGGCTCCATGGTCAGGAATCCGGATATACTGGGCGGAGATGTGGCCAGCCCCATGGGTGTCGCCGATTTGGTAAAACTCTATAACAAAAGATATGGCTGGCTGGGTACCCTCTCGGCCGATTGGGAAATTATCGAAGGCCTCAAGTACCGCGTGAGCATTAACGGCGGCATTGAAAACAGCCAAGACAATCGGTTTGAGCCCTCAACGGTGGATCTGGATGCATCCCGGGCACCCCGGCCGGCCCTATCAAGGGAAGAACGGGAAACAGATTACGACTGGGTCATCGAAAATACCCTCAACTACACGAAGACGTTCGCGGATAAACATCAGCTGACTGCGTTAGTAGGATATACCGCACAAAAACACACGGATAGTCAGATAGAGGGTGAGGCCCGGGGATTTGCAAACGACGAGATCGAAACGCTAAATGCCGGCAATATGTATAACTTGACCGGCTCCGCCTCCGAATACTCAATGATCTCGTACCTGAGCCGGGTAAATTACATCTACGATGATCGCTACCTCTTTACAGCTGCGCTGCGCAGTGACGGGTCTTCCCGGTTTGGTCTACGCCGCAAATGGGGAACATTTCCGTCAGCTTCGATAGGCTGGCGGATATCCCAGGAGGAATTCATGCAAAGTGTAGGCGCCATCAGCGACCTGAAAATCAGAGCCGGTTTTGGGATTTCGGGAAACAATCGCATCGGCAATTATTCCGCCATTGGACTCCTAAGCCCTGGGTATTATCCCGGTGGCGGTACACTGCAAAATACGGTCGACCCCGAATCGATACCCAATGAAGACCTCGGATGGGAAAAAACCCAACAGATCAATCTTGGCTTAGAGCTGGGGCTGTTTAACGATCGCATCCGGGTGGAAACCGATTTCTATAACAGCCAATCGATCGATCTATTGCTCGATGTGCAGGTACCCACCATTACCGGTTATGACAGTCAACTGCAAAACATCGGAAAGGTACAGAACAGAGGGGTAGAACTTGCAGTTACATCCCGTAATTTGATTCATGATTTCAAATGGAACACCAATTTCAACATCTCTGTCAACCGGAACAAAGTGTTGGAAGTAGGCCCCGATCAGCGGCCCATCTTCGGAAGCGCCCCAAATGCCAATAATGCCTTTATCACGACGATCGGACACCCAATTGCCACGTTCTTTGGGTATCAATACGAAGGCGTTTTCATGTCGCAGGAAGAACTGGACCGGTATCCGCACCTTGCTGCAGACCAAATAGGAGATGGCAGATATGCCGATATTAATGGCGACGGCATATTAGATCAAAATGATAAAACCTTCTTGGGAAACAATCAACCTGATTTCATTGCGGGCATGACGAACAACTTTTCCTACAAAAACTTCTCCCTAGGCGTACAGTTTACGGCCTCATATGGAGCCGAAGTGTTCAGCTTTTTCAAACGTATGGTAGGGATCTACCATGGAGACCGTAATGGCATGATTGAACAGGTCAATCGCTGGCGTTCATCGGAAGATCCCGGTGATGGTATCCACTTCCGGGCCACCCGCAATCCGACGGGCTGGCAACGGGACCCCTCTTCGGCTTGGGTACAGGATGCTTCCTACCTACGCCTACGAAACGTCAATCTTGCCTACAACGTGGGTCAAAACTTGTTGGATCGACTGCATATAAGTGAACTTCGGTTATACCTGACAGGCACCAACCTGTTTACGATCACCAATTACACGGGCTACGATCCCGAAACAAGCAGTGAGGGAACGGGAAGCGAACAAGGGGCGGGCCTGACCAAAGGAGGAGATTACCTGGGATACCCGACCGCCCGGTCCTTTATTTTCGGTATAAACCTCACGCTGTAATGTTTACTCAATCAAACATGTGGATTATGAAAAAGATCATCTTATCACTCGTCATCACACTTATACTGGGGTCCTGTTCCAACGATTTTATCAATTTGGCACCCACTTCCAATTTGAATTCCAGTACGTTTTACAAAACCCAACAGGACATCAATCAGGCTATGTTGTCTGCATATGCAAGTCTTCGTACGCTTTACAACGGATCGTTCTATCGCTTGGGTGAAATCCGTTCGGATAATACTACCTATTCATGGCTGGCGGGAAATCCCGCCAACGAAAAAGGGGTCGATGAATTTGCCGCCCCTTTACTCCCCGAAAACAACTTTCTCAAAGACTGTTGGGATGATGGCTATATCACCATTTTACGGTGCAACCTTGTCCTTGGCCGCAGCGATGCCGCCACCTTCACAAGCGATTCCGAACCGCTTCGTAACCAGTACAAGGCGGAAGCCAGCTTCATCCGGGCGCTGACCTATTTCTGGTTAAACCGGATATTCGGCGGTGCCGCACAGAATGGCGAGTTGCTGGGTGTCATCAAGGTTGACAAAGAAATCACGCCTGATGAAGCCTATGAACTGCGTCGCGCCCCCTTAGAGGAGATCTATGCGCTTATTATCGCCGACCTCCAGTTTGCGGAAGCCAACCTGCCACCCTCGTATTCGGGGAGTGATATCGGGCGGGCAACCAAAGGTGCGGCCACCGCATTACTGGGAAAAGTGTACATGACCATGGCCGGATATCCGCTGAATAAAGGCAACGAATATTACAACCTAGCCATCGAAAAATTTCAGGAAACCGTTGGGAATAGCGCCTATTCGCTCGTTGCGGGTTATGGCAATTTGTTTGACGTGGATAACAAAAACAACGCGGAATCCCTGTTTGAAATCCAATACATGAAAGGTTCGCCAGACGGCCAAACAGGTAGTCCGTGGAACAACAATTTTGCTCCTCGGTTTTCCGACAAAGAAGTGGTGCTCGTCGGCAACAAAGGTGGCGAAAACGCCCCTACGCAGGACATGTCGAACGCCTACGAAACAGGCGACCCCCGGAAATACCTGTCCATGCGCGACGGATGGACCAATGCACAGACCGGTGCGTTTGAACGCGACAAATACGTACAGAAATATTACGATGTGGCGACCAGCGGATCCGACAATGGAAATAATTGGATCGAACTGCGGTTAGCCGATATCTATCTGCTGTATGCCGAAGCACTGGTACGGACAGGCGGGGATAAAACGACCGCTTTGCTGTACGTCAATAAGATCCGGGAGCGTGCACGGAATACGCCGGGCGACCCGGCTATCGAAAAACCGGCCGATCTGCTTGCAGACTACGAGCTGACCGATTTCAGTAATGACGAGGCGTTTCTCCTTGCCATTGAAAAGGAACGCCGCGTGGAGCTGGCATTCGAAAACCACCGCTGGTTTGACCTCGTACGCACCGGACGTGCCGAGGAAGTAATGGTTGCCGAACAACAGGCCGATGGCTTTAACCCCTTCACCTGGAGTGACGACATGCTGGCTTATCCGATCCCGATGACCGTCATGCAGTCCAATCCCCAACAAATCATTCAAAACAATGGATATACACAAATGTAATGTTAACTTTATAGGAATGAAACCTGCCATGTCAGCGTCTTTTACAACAGGCGCTGAAAATGCAGGTTCCATCAGACCATTAAAAACAAACAATTTCTGATGAACAAACTCATTTTATCTGTATCCGTACTCCTGCTGGCAGTTGGGGTACATGGCCAAACCCGCGATAACATGCTGACCACCCAAGAGCAAGCCGATGGCTGGCAACTGCTCTTCAACGGAAAAGACCTGACGGGATGGAAAACAACCCGGGGCATTTCCCCCGATGAAGACTGGCAGATAACGGACGGCGTGCTGTCTGTCCGTCCCGAAACCAAAGATCACCGGGATATCATTTCTGACGAGCAGTACAGCGACTTTGATTTGCGGATTGATTTCAAGATTACCGAAGGCGCTAATAGCGGCATCAAGTATTTCTTTACCAATTACGAGGAAGGCGGCTGGCTGGGGCCCGAATACCAGATTATCGACAACCAAAACCATCCCGATGCCAAACTGGGCTTACACGGAAATCGCCAACTCAGCACACTGTATGACCTGCTCCCCGTAACCAATAAGGTAGCAATCAAGGTCGGCGAATGGAACCAGGCTCGGATTGTGGCCCAGGGCTCCAAAGTGACTCATTACGTAAACGGTCAGGAAGTATTGACGTACGACCGGAAAAGCCCTGAATTTAAACAGGCCCGGGAGTTAAGCAAATTCAAAGACGTCAAACCGAGCTTTGGAACCATCAATACCGGCCACGTCCTACTTCAGGATCATGGCGATGTGGTGTTCTTTAAAAATATAAAAATCAAATCCTTATAAATCAAAAATCATGACCTCAAATTCCAGAAGAGATTTCATCAAAAAAGTCGGTATCGGCACGGCCGCTATTTCCTTGGGCAATAGTCTGTTCACCAATTCCGCCATGGCCGCTTCGGCCAAAAGTTACCGTAACATCATCGGCGCAAATGACCGGATCCGCATGGCAATGATTGGTGTAAACAGCAGAGGAGCCAGCATGAGCGGAACCTTCGCCCGCCAGAAGAATGCAGAAGTTTCTTGTGTATGCGATGTGGATGAACGGGCCATTCCGAAAGCCATCAAACGGGTGGCAGAAGCCGGTCAAACCAAAACACCGAAATCGGAAAAAGACCTCCGTAATGTTTTAGAGAACAAAGACATCGATGCGATTTACACGGCGACGCCCGACCACTGGCATGCCCCCCTCACCATCATGGCCTGCCAGGCAGGGAAGCACGTCTACGTAGAAAAACCCATGGCACATAACCCCGCCGAGGGCGAAATGGCCGTTGCTGCCGCCCGAAAGTACAATCGCGTCGTGCAAATGGGTGCCCAGCGCCGTTCAGCGCCCATCCTCACCAAAGGCATCGAGCTGCTGCACGACGGCATCATCGGCAAGGTGTACATGGCTAAAACCTGGTATACGAATACACGGAAGGAAACGTTCCTCAAACCGGGCAGCGTCCCTTCTTGGCTGGATTATGATTTATGGCAGGGGCCGGCACCACGCGTGGCTTACCAGGATGGATTGATTCACTACGATTGGCATTGGTTTTGGCACTGGGGCACCGGTGAAGCGCTCAACAACGGTACCCACGAAGTGGACGTAGCACGGTGGGGACTTGGGGTCGACTTCCCCACGCGGGTCAGTTCCATCGGTGGCCGCTATCAGTTTCAGGACGACTGGGAAACACCGGACACACAGGTCGTCACCCTCGAATATCCAGGGGCCACTCTCCTTTGGGAAAGCAGGAGCTGCAATGGGCGAAACGTGGAAGGCAAGGACCGGGGCATCATCTTCTACGGTGAAAATGGAAGCCTGGACACCGGGGAAGATGCTTACCAAATATACGACCTGAAAGGAAAACTGATCAAAGAAGAAAAAGCGGCTGCCGATGGAAATGCCATGCAGGGACGGAATCTTGCTAGCCCCAGCCTCGGAATGGACAGCATGCATGCGGCTGATTTTCTGGATGCGATCCGCAACGACCGTCGCCCCAATTGCGACATCGAGCTTGGTTACAAAAGTACCGTAGCGATGCTGCTTAGTAATATCGCCTGGCGCGTGGGGCGCGACCTCAGGTTAGATCCCAAAAACGGCCATATCATCGGCGATCCCGAAGCCGAAAAGCTCTGGAGCCGTACATATGAACCCGGCTGGGAGCCCAAAATATAAATAGAAGCGCTGCAAGAAGAACACCGATGTTCTTCTTGCAGCCAATTAATCAAATCCAATAGATAAACGATGAAAACATTGACCAGCTTATTTTTCATATTCACGTCCTCCATTTTTTGCATGCTCGCCCAAGAGCCAAATACCTTATCAGCAGCAGAAAAAGCCGACGGTTGGGAACTGATCTTCGACGGTGAAAGTTTTGATGGGCTGGAAAAGCTGGCGGAAGGCGGTTGGGAAATCAAAGATGGGGCGCTTTCAGCTACGGCCATTCCGCATGGCAAACAAATGGATATCATTACGAAAGAACGGTTCGACAACTTTGAATTGACGTTCGAATTTACGATTTCGGAAAAGACGAATAGTGGCGTAAAGTATTTAGTGACCAACGATTTTTCAAATCAACCGGGAGTCTACCTAGGGCTGGAGTATCAAATCCTGGACGACATCAACTACACGTACCCGGAGCGCGGTCAGCTTCGCTCAATCGCCTCGCTTTATGATTTGATAGCAGCCGACGCAAAAAAAGACGTAAAAGCTTTCGGGCAATGGAATAAGGCGCTGATTATTGTTAACGGTAACCAAATCAGTCATTGGCTAAATGGAGACAGGGTAGTACATTACGACAGAAGTACGGCTCGATTTGCCACATTAATCGAGTCCAGTAAGTATAAAGATCTGGATGGCTTTGGTCAAGCAAAAAAAGGCCATCTTCTTTTTCAGAACGAGGGCACACCCATTTCATTCCGTAATATAAAACTGAAGCGCTTACGCTGATAGCCGTTGTTATGAACGGGGATTACTCGTACCGCAAAGCCTCTACAGGATCAAGCCTTGAGGCTTTGGAGGCCGGATAATACCCGGATATCATACCCACGCCCACACAAACCACCACACCCAGGATAATCCAATTCCACGGGATAATAAAACTTGCGCCCATCACGACAGCAAGTATGTTGCCAATCAATATCCCCAAAAAAATGCCGGCAAAACCTCCCATGAGACAAATTACTATAGCTTCAGTGAGAAACTGCCGCCGGATAACAGTCGGAGTTGCCCCAATCGCCTTGCGTATGCCAATCTCTCGGGTACGCTCCGTCACGGATACCAGCATGATGTTCATCAGTCCGATAGAAGCACCGATGAGCGTAATCAGGGCGATGACAATTGCCCCGAAGGTAACGTACGTCAAACTTTCAATCAGTATTTGGGCCACAGCATCGCTTTTGGTCACCTCAAAATTAGTCTCCTGTCCTACCCGAACTCCCCGGATATTACGAAACAACGCTGTAGCTTCGCCAATCGCCGATTCAATCTGCTGTGGATTGGAGGCCATTACTGTAATGGTATAGGAAGGGTGTCCTAAAGCCATCACAGCACGCGCTTTCAGCAACGGAATGATACACGCCTTATCACCGCCGAAACCAGCACTCGACCCTTTATCTTCCAAAACACCAATGATAGCATACCGGGAATTTCCTATCGTGATGAATTGGTCGAGCGGATCCTCGTTTTTCTTAAACAGCCGAGCAACAATCTCCGAACCGACGATGACCACATTACTGCCATATTCGATTTCGCGCAACGAAAAGTTACGACCAATCGATAGATTATACCCAGCGGTTTGCAGGTAGTTTTCATCGGCACCCAATACGTTGATATTGGGGTTCGTTTGCTCACTCTTGTATTTCGCCGTACCGCCAAAGGAAGCGTAGGTACTCAATGATACAATGGCGGGATAGTCGAATTCGTCTTTGAATGCCTTTGCCTGGTAATAACTGATCTGCGGAAATTGCTTGGGCCGGGTACCGCTACCTCCGATCTGCACATTTAATCCCCTATTGCGGATATTAAACGAATTGGATCCCATGGCAGAAAACGAATCGGTCAGCGAGTTCTTGATGGCATCGATGGAGGTGAGGATACCCACCAGCGCCGTGATGCCGATAGCAATGATCAACGCCGTCAGAAACGTGCGCAATTTGTTGCTGCTGATCGATTGCAACGACAGCTTCACATTTTCACTATTGGACATTTTGACCGACATCTCAAACCCTTTTATGAACATTTAGACCCCACCGGTAGCCAAGTGTTACAGTAAAATGTTTACTGCTTGATATGGCTAAACAACCAAGGCAACAACTCAGGTTCCGCAAAAGCAGCATCCCAGCTATTGTGGTTGGCTGTCGGATAGAACGTATACTTCGGGCTCGCGCCCAGGCGCTTCAATTCCGCCACGATGGCGTGGGAGTGCGTAGGTGGCACCACATCATCCTGCTCCCCATGGAATATCCATAGCGGTACGTGTGCGTATTTTCTGACATTGAACGTATGGTCACCGCCGCAAATGGCGAATGCCGCAGCAAAAACCTTAGGCTTACGCCGCAGGGCCTCATATGTACCCATGGCGCCCATTGATAAGCCTCCGATATAGATCCGGTTTTCGTCGACTGCTTCATTTTTCAGGGTATGCTTCATCAGCTTCAGGAATAATGCCATTCCTGTTGACGGCCTTCCGCTCGTGCGAAAATAGAATTCGCGTTTGCCCTCCACCTGGGATTGGATGTCTACGTTGCTCCAATACGAATCTACAGGACATTGCGGAAAAATGACAATAGCTGGGAAGGAATGGCGCATGCTATCTGTCAAAAATAATTTGGCTCCGTGTGTTAATTGCTTTGCATTATCGTTTCCTCGCTCACCAGCGCCATGCAGAAAGAAGAGTACCGGATAATTCCCTTGCGAGTCATAATTCTCCGGATACAAAATCCGGTAAGGCAGCGTATCGCCACGGTGGATGAGCTGTTTGGATTCAAAGGCTGAAAAGTCTTGTGTGTATGCTGTCATAGATAAGAAAAGACAACCAGAGACAATCAATAGGTTTTGTTTCATACGATAAATAAGGTTGTTCATTTCACCAATCCATAAAAATACTACTTTATTCCTTCCCGCCAAATTTAAAGTAGCATATCTTCGGTCACGGGGTTGCTTCCAGGAGATTTTTCTTAAAAACAGAGGGTGAAATACCGTACTTCCCTTTGAAGGCTGTCGAAAAGTAAGCGGGGGATGAGAAGCCGCTCTGATAGGCTACATGGTTGATCGGTATACCTTGCTGAAGTAATAATTTTGCCTTCCGAAGCCGTCGAATCGAAACATAGTCATTGATGCTGCATGCTAGTAACGATTTTACTTTGCGGTACAACTGAATGCGGGAAATTGCAAGTCGTTCAGCGATGAAATCTACATTCAACTTACTGTTCGAAATATTCTCCTCCACCAATGCAGCCAGCTCATTCAGGAATCGCCGGTCTGCAGGAGCAGCCTTCGCATTCGGTCGAAGTTCGACTGCATCGCTGCTAAAATGGTGGTGCAACAACATTCGATTGTTAATCAGGTTGCTTACCGTACCAAGCAGGTAATCCATGTTAAATGGCTTGGTCAGGTAGGCATCTGCCAACGTATCTAATCCCGTCAGCACTTGCTCTTCCGAACCTCTCGCTGTTAGTAGGACGATCGGTATGGTGGCGGTTCGAACATCGGCCTTAAGTTTCTTGGCAAATACGGTGCCGAGCTCGCCCGGCATCAGTACATCAGAAATGATCAGGTCTGGTACCTGTGCATACGCTTGGTCGAGCCCTTCCTTGGCATTGGAAGCCGTAAATACCGTAAATTGTTCAGCCAGTTTTTCAGCGAGAAATTTCCGCATTTCTGCATGATCCTCCACGATCAATACCGAATGTGGCTTTACCGTGTCAAAATCCGTAGCACCGTACAAACCGTGTTCCTTCACTAAGGCGATCTCAGGGTCTAAAGTAGCCAAAAGTGGCTCGGCCTCACGTACGTTGTTCATCGTCTCAGTGGGTGGCAATGTGGCACGCTCTTCCGCATTCAGATGCCCATCGCCCTTTGGGAGACAAACCGTAACCGTTGTTCCTGCTCCCTGCTTACTGTGTACGGTGATCGTGCCGTGATGTAGCGCCGCAATTTCCTTACACAATGCGAGTCCAATACCAGATCCTTTGGCGTGGTTTTCACCCTGATAGAACGGTTCAAATAGGTGAACGATATCCCTTTCGGCAATCCCTTCACCGGTGTCGGCCACTTGGATTTCAAGCATGTTCTCCGCTACAGATGGGCGACCTATTCTCAGCACAACTTCACCTTGGGAAGGTGTAAATTTAAACGCATTTGATAGTAGATTGTACAGCAGTTTTTCGATCATATCCTCGTCAAACCACAACGTGGTGTCAGCCACTTGATTTTCTAGGCGGAGATTGACGGCCCGCTGTTGCGCTAAGGGGCGAAAGCATTGAACCACGTTGTGGCAAAACAGTAACATATTTTGCCGTTTTGCTTTGATATGTAGTCCTTCGTATCCCACCCGCCGTAGATCAATCAGTTGCGAAACCAAGTGCTGCAAGATTAAGGCATTCCTCTTGATAAGTGCCAGCAGCCGGTGGGGTTCCTCCCCCAATCGGCTATTTTTCTGCAACTCTTCAAGGGGCACCAAGATCAGCGATAGTGGTGTCTTGAACTCGTGGGAGATATTGGTGAAAAAATTAATCTTGGCTTCGGTGGCCTGCTCGACCTCGTTGGTCATCTCCAGTATCCGTTGCTGCTGGTCTAGTATTTCGTGGTTTTGGTGCTCCAACTGCTTATTTTTCTCCCAGTTGGCTTTCAACGAATAAAAAGCGATCCCGGCAAACACCACAGCGAGGACCAAGCTGACTACCAAAATGTTGAGTACGCGTTGCTGATTACTAAAAATCTGCTGCTGCTCGGCGAACAGCCCCTGCTGCTTATCGATATCCGCCTGCTGGCTGATGATCTTGTCCGTTTGCAGCTTCATCAGTTGCACGTTGGAAGAGTCCACTACCAAGGTGCTTAAGGTATTTTCCCGCTGATAGGGTTGCCCAGTTAATATCGCCATCGCCGTTTGGATACACTCTTTGCCACCGGTCGGATAAAGCATGGAGGCGTCCAATACCTTTTCAGACACAAATTGCAATCCATTGTTATCCCCCGGCAAAGCATCTACCCCTACGATTTTTATGGGATGCTTAAGCGCGGCTTTCCGCAGCGCCTGATACGTGCCGAATCCCATTTGGTCGTTGTAGGCGAATATGGCATCCGACTGGGACAGGTCGGCCATTTGCTGCGCTGCCCGTCGCTTAGCCACATCGATCAACCATTGGCCATTGATTTGTGTCTTTAACCGTATTCCGGCATAGGATTTCAATGCCTCATGAAACCCCCGTTGACGCTCGATGGTGGCGGATGATCCCGGCAAGCCGGTTATTTCGCTGATGGTACCGACATAGCCTAGGCGGCGCGCCAGGTATTGACCTGCCATATAACCGATCTCATAGTTGTCCGCCCCCACATACGCATGGTATAGCCCCGAGGAGGTCTTGCGGTCAGTCACGATCACCGGAATCCCATGCTGGAAAATCTGGTCCACCACAGGCGTCAAGGGCTCGGCCTCATTGGGCGACACGATGATCAGATCCGGGCGCATACTGCGCAGTTCATGCAACTGCTCGATTTGCCGCTCATTGCTGTTGTCCGCATCACGGTAAATAAATTCGACATCGGGATGAAAGGACAGTTCGCGTCGCATCTCCTCCAGCATCGTTTGCCGCCAAGCATCCGAACCCACGCATTGGGAAAAGGCAATACGTATCGTTGGTTTCTTTTCAACGAAGTTACAGGCCTGTACACTTACCACTAGGGAAAGCATAAAAATAATCCAATGTTTTTTCATCGCCGCAGTTAACCTAATCTGAGCGATGGTGGGGATGCCGCCATCGCTCCGGTTCATAATTCTAGGTGAATTTACCAAAAATACCCCGTCCCTTGGTTTATCCACGGCAAATATTTAGCAACTCAGCCATTCGGCGTGTCCATTTATCGAAAGGTTCCGTTATAAAATCGAAATCCCGCATTTCCAAAAAACACAAAACGCCTTGATTTTAAGGCAATTGTGGTTTTGAAACAATACTACACACTTTTGAACTAATTCTGAACGACCGGAATGCACGGCGGGACGACATTTGTCCCTTACGATAACCGATTAAAAAACTTAGTTGAATTTCGCATGACAAAAAATACCGTAATAGCTTGGTCGTTTGTGGTGGCTTTGGGAGGCTTCCTTTTCGGTTTCGACACCGCCGTGATATCCGGGGCAGAGAAGGCAATCCAAGTCCATTGGAACCTGAGTGAAGTGCAACATGGTGTGACGATGGCTATTGCGCTATTGGGTACGGTGGCAGGAGCACTGCTGGGGGCTTATCCCTCCGACAGATTTGGTCGCAAACGCACCTTATTCCTGATCGCGATCCTGTATTTCTTCTCGGCGCTTGGCACGGCGTTGGCCCACGATTGGTCGGTATTCATCCTATTCCGGTTTCTGGGTGGCATCGGGGTCGGCGTATCGTCCGTGACAGCGCCCATATACATTTCCGAAATTTCGCCCGCCAACAAGCGGGGCCGGTTAGTCGGATTATTCCAATTCAATGTGGTGTTGGGCATCCTGGTTTCGTACCTATCCAATTACCTCATCGGGCAAGGAGGTGAAAATGCATGGCGTTGGATGCTGGGCGTACAGGCTTTCCCCGCCCTGCTGTTCTACATTCTGATCCACTTCGTACCCGAAAGCCCACGCTGGCTGCTCCTGCACCGCAAAAATCGGGATACCGCGATGCAGGTACTCAAAAAAATCAATCCCTTACATTACCTGGATGAGCTGGAGGCCATCCTTGCATCGGTAAAAGCAGAAAAGGAAAATGGGGGCACGACATCACTATTCAGCAAGAAATACCGCTTCCCGGTATTCCTAGCGATTATTTTTGCAGTTTTCAACCAAGTATCTGGCATCAATGCCATTATCTACTATGCCCCCCGCGTGTTCGAAATGGCCGGGCTGGGTGCCCAAAGCTCCCTGCTCTCCACTGTAGGTATCGGACTGGTCAACTTTTCATTCACCTTGATTGCCATCAACGTCATCGATAAAGTCGGCAGAAGGAAACTGATGCTCATCGGCTCTTTCGGCCTCATCGCTGCATTGGGCTTCGTGTCGCATTCGTTTTATTCCGCCGCCCCCAATGGGCTGGCCGTGACGGCATACCTGATGGTTTACATCGCGTTCTTCGCTTTTTCGCAAGGCGCGGTCATCTGGGTGTTCATCGCCGAGATCTTCCCCAATGAGGTACGCGCCAAAGGGCAGACGCTGGGCAGTTTGACCCACTGGGTGATGGCGGCCATCATCACCTTCTTCTTTCCCATGCTCAGTGAATGGGCGGGAGGGGGAACGACGTTCTTGATCTTCGCTGGATTCATGGTCCTGCAGTTAATCTTTGTATGGAAAGTGATGCCGGAAACGAAGGGGAAATCGTTGGAACAGATTGGCGGCCATATGATGCACTGATTAGGAAAATGATGTTGGGATCAGGAAACCCAATTTTTGGCGCATAAAACTAAATCGGATGAGCAGGAAGAAAAATACCGTCGCATGCTTTGGAGAGGTGCTCTGGGATATGCTCCCCGCAGGCAGGAAACCGGGGGGAGCACCGATGAACGTCGCGTACCATCTCCATCGCCTGGGTATCCACAGTACCGTCATCAGCCGGATAGGCAACGATGAAGACGGTGCCGACCTCATCGGTTTTTTAGCCGGAATCGGTATATCAACGGCCTACATCCAAATAGACCATCGGCAGCGGACCAGCAGGGTCTTGGCTTCCATGAGCGAAGACAACGAGGTAAACTACGATATCGTCGCCCCCACGGCCTGGGATTTCATCCACTATGAAACACGTTTGGAAGCGCTGATGCAAGAAACCGGTGTCCTCGTATACGGCAGCTTGGCAGCCCGGAATGAAACCAGCCGGAATACGCTGCTGACCCTGCTCGAAAAAGCAGAATACCGATTGTTCGACATCAACCTTCGGGCGCCGCATTACACATCGGCAGTCATCGACCAGCTATTAAGAAATGCCGATGCCATTAAGCTGAATATCCATGAGTTGGTCGAAGTAACCCGTTGGTTTGGAAATCACTCGGGCAACGAGTACACGGGCATCGGCCTGTTGCAGGACCAGTATAACCTGGCAGAAATCATCGTGACCAAGGGGGAGCGGGGGGCTTCTTATTACACCCCTTCCGCGCGGTATGATTATCCCGCTGTGCCCGTGCAGGTGAGAGACACCGTGGGGAGCGGCGACTCGTTCCTTGCTGCTTTCCTCGCGCAGAAGCTGCGCGGGGAGCCCAACGAAAACATGTTGGAATTTGCAGCGGCACTGGGTGCCTACGTAACCACGCAATCCGGTGCCTGCCCGCCGTATTCCCGTACAGACTTAAACCGGTTCATGTGGCAGAAATACCTCGAAGGAAATGCTTGGAGGCAATAATTAATAGAATTTCACACAAAACCAATTGACAAATGAACCCACTGACTATCCAACCTCACTTTCCAACATAGCCGCAGGAAGCGGTATGCCGCGAAATTGATAACCCGAGTAGATACCCGATATGAGCCTATGCAGGCTTTATCACCAATTAAAACCATGAATCAGATGAAGAAAATAGTTTTTACGCTATGCTGCTGCAGTTTGCTGACCAGCATAGTTTGTGCGCAGGAATCAGCCATCAAAGGGCGGGTCACAGACACGAACGGTATTCCCCTGGAAGCGGTCACCGTTGCCGTCACCGAAACCGGTGCAAGCACGATGACCGGCGGTGATGGGGCGTTCGTCATTAACGCTTCGGTAGGGCAAACCCTCCGCTTTTCACTGGTCGGGGCGGAGGCCAAGACCGTTGCCATTGTTGATACGCGGCCAGTCGATGTTCAACTCGACATCAACTTCGACCTCGAAGAGGTGGTGGTCACTGGATATCAGACCCAGCGAAAAGCGGATTTGACCGGTGCGGTTTCCGTAGTCAAAATGGACGAAGTGACGACCCAACCCACAGGTAACATCATGAAAACATTGCAAGGGCGTGTCCCCGGTACGTTCATCACAACCAGCGGTTCTCCGGATGGCGCAGCCGACGTGCGGATACGGGGTATCGGCACCCTGGGCAATAGCAATCCGCTTTACATCATCGATGGGATGCCCAGTACCAAATCCATGAATGAAATCGCAACCTTGGATATCGAGTCCATCCAAATCTTAAAGGACGCCTCATCGGCCAGCATCTACGGTTCGAGGGCTGCCAATGGGGTAATCATCATCACAACCAAAAAAGGGCAGCGTGGAAGCACCAAGGTCGAAGCCCGGATTTCGTCCGGCATCAAGAACTATGCAAAGTCCCTCGAATGGCTCGACACCGAGCAGCGCGGATACGTCCAGTGGCAGGCTGCACGCAATGATGGTACCGATCCGAATTTTGGGGTTTACGGTTTCGAGGACCACCAAGACGCGCAGGGCAACTGGGTACTCGATCGGGTTATCATCCCCGAATTTATCGATGCTGCGAAAACCATGCGCGCCGCCAATACCGATTGGGTAGACGAGGTCGGCCGCAATGCGGTCATACAAAATTACAACCTCAACCTGTCTACCGGCGGCGAGAACAGCAAAGCCCTGTTTTCGCTCGACTATTTCGATAGCGACGGTACCGTACGGGGTACCTATTTCGACCGGCTATCGGCACGCATCAATTCGGATTTCTCGCTGTTAAAGGGGCGACTCACCCTCGGAGAAAACTTTTCCATCACCAAGGCAACCCACGACGTGCTGGGGAGTACCCTGGGCGTTACCCGGAATATCCAGCCTATCGTGCCGGTGCATACCGTCGATGGCGTGGGTTGGGGCGGACCGGTAGCCGGTATGAGCGACCGTCAGAATCCTGTGCGGTTGATCGAAGACAACAAACAGAACAACAATCACATGCTGCGGTTATTCGGGGATGTTTTCCTGGACCTGCAACTTCTTGAAAACCTAAAGTTCCGAAGCATGCTGGGCATGGATTACTCCTTTTCATGGCAGCGGAATATGCAAAAAACCTACACCTCGGGCTTCATGTCGGAACCTACCGCCAGCCTGGTCAATTACAATAACCGCTGGGGAAATTACGTATGGAACAATACGCTGACCTACAAGCTCGACCTCAAAGACAAACACCATTTCGACTTTCTAGCCGGACAAGAGTTGATCAGCTATTATTCCGAAAACCTGCAGGCCGGAAGGCGTGAGTTTACTTCGGAAGATCCTGACTACATGTACCTGGATGCCGGTGAAGGCGCACAAACCAACAGCGGTTCGGCCACGGAATACCGGCTGCTGTCCTATTTCGGTAAAATCAATTACAATTTTGCCGATAAATACCTGGCATCGGTCACCACACGGTACGATGGCTCGTCGCGCTTCGGCTCCAACAATCCTTTCGGCTTATTCCCCGCGTTCTCACTCGGATGGCGGATCAGCGAAGAGGACTTCTTCAAATCGTCCCTGTCCTTCGTTTCTGACTTCAAATTACGCTTTGGCTGGGGCCAGACCGGGAATCAGGAGATTGGCGACTTTGCTTCCTATGGTATGTACGAGGCCCGATATGGGACCAATCCAACCTGGGACCCGGACAACGGTACCGCGTACGACATCAATGGAACTGGAACAGGTACACTGCCCTCCGGCTATCGGCGCATTCAGCAGAGCAATCCCAACCTCCGTTGGGAAACGGCGACGCAAAACAACTTCGGTGTCGACTTTGGCCTGTTCGGGCAACGGATAAGTGGATCGTTCGACTACTTTACCAAAAACACCGATGACATCCTGATCCAGCCGCCTTTCATCGCTACGCTGGGCGAGGGCGGCAACCGTTGGGTTAATGGGGCGAGCATGACCAATAAGGGGTACGAATTCCTGCTTACTTACGCCAATGGCACCGAAAAACTGCGCTACACCATCACCGGCAACCTGGCGGGCTACCGCAACAAGGTGACCAAGCTTCCTGAGGACGTTATCAATTCGTACCCCGGAAATGGGGTCGACCAGACCATCCTGGGCAGGCCACTCAATTCCCTATTTGGCTATGTGGCTGACGGGCTGTTCCGCACACCGGAAGATGTGACAGACCACGCCACCCAAATTGGTAGCGGGGTGGGGCGCATCCGTTATGTGGATGTCAATGGCAACGGCACCATCTCGGATGAGGACCGCACGTGGCTTGGCGTTGCCGATCCGAAATTTGTGTACGGGATCAATTTCTCCATTTCCTACAAGCGGTGGGATGCCGGTATGTTTTGGAATGGCCTATATGGTGGTTTGGTAAACAACGGCGCCAAGGGCTATACCGATTTCATCAGTTTCTTCGGTGGCGAGAATTACGGTACGCGGGTATTGGGTGCCTGGTCGCCGCAAAACCCGGACTCAGACATCCCTGCCCTCTCGTTCAATGACCTGAACGATGAAAAGCGCTTCTCGACCTACTTCATCGAAAGCGCCTCATATTTCAAGCTACGCACGTTAGAAGTGGGTTACACGGTCTCCCCGACAGCTTTGCAGCGCATCGGCCTACAAGGCGTACGGGTATTTGCCCTCGGCGAAAACCTCGTGACCTTCAAGAAGGGTTGGGGCGAAAACCGATATACGGGCGTGGATCCGGAAACACCGAATTCGGGTTATCCCATTCCTTTTTCACTCACGTTCGGTACAACTATTTCGTTTTAAAAAGTAAGCCATGAAACCGTCATGATCTCCAAAGAACACAATGATTACATCATGACAGCTTCATTGCCGTTAAAAAACAATCATTCAAATGAAAAAATTTATCTTGACATCACTTGTCATCCTCAACATGCTCACCTATACCGCATGTGAATCCTTCCTGGATGTGAATCCCAAGAGCAAATTGAGCGAAAGCCAGATCGCTACGCCCGAAAATGCGGAGAACCTGGTCATTGCCGCTTATTCCAGTCTGGGTAATGAAAATTACAACAACAAAACCAACAGCCTATGGCCCTACGGCGATCTCCGCAGCGGGGATGCGTACAAAGGTGGTGCGGGAACCGGCGACATGGGCGAATGGAACCTGTATGAAACGTTCGTTTCCATGCGTGTGGACGTGGGTGGGCTGGATCAGAAGTGGTACCGGCAATATGTGGCCATCTCCCGGGCCAATAATGCCCTGCAACGCATCAATGCCCTAAGTGAGGAGGAATATCCCAAGAAAACCATCCGCGCGGCGGAGATGCGGTTCCTGCGGGCACACTTTCTCTTCGAGCTCAAGCTGCTGTTCAAGCAGATCCCCTTCATCGACGAGACGCTGCCACCCGAAGAATACATCAACGTATCGAATGTGCAGTATACGGATGCTGAACTTTGGGAAAAAATCATTGCAGAATTTCGTTTTGCGGCGGATAATCTGCCCCCGGACAACGATGGCCAGCTCGGTCGGGCCAACCAGTACATGGCCAAGGCATACTTAGCCAAGGCGCTGCTCTATGCGGCTTACGAGCAAAACGAAAAGCACGAGGTCACCAACATTAACCAGCAGAAACTGGAGGAAGTAGTCGCATTGGTCGACGAGCTCGCCGTCCGCTATGACTTAGCCGAAGACTTTGCCTATAACTTCCTGTGCGAATATGAAAACGGTCCTGAATCCATCTTTGCTGTACAAAACTCGCTGAATGACGGCACCGAGTTCGGTAGGCTGGACTGGAGCGCGATGCTCAACTATCCGATGAATGCCGAATATGGATGCTGCGGATTCCACCAACCGAGCCAAAACCTGGTGAATGCCTATAAAACCGGTGATAATGGATTGCCCGTTTTTGACGGTTTCAACAATACCGACATGGCCTCCGCCGCCCAGTTGAAGACGCAATCCATCGATCCCCGGCTACTCCACACTGTCGCCATTCCCGGCCTGCCCTACAAGTATAAACCGGATTTCATCTTCGAAAACAGCTGGATCCGGCAAATCGAAACCTATGGCTATTACATGTCGCTCAAGGAGGTTGTCCTTTACGATAGCCCCTGCTTCAAAAAGGTAAATCCATTTATGAGCAGCAGCAAAAACCGTGATATTATCCGCTATGACGATGCATTACTTTGGAAAGCGGAGGCGCTGATCGAGCTGGGCAGACACATGGAGGCGCTACCCACCATCAACCGCCTCCGCGAGCGGGCTGCCGAAAGTACGTCCAGGTTGGTCGACGCCGATGGGCAGCCAACGGGCAATTTCCGTGTGGTTACCTATCAAAACGGCGTAAACTGCAATTGGACGCAAGCCTTTGCCCGCCAAGCCCTTCGCTGGGAGCGACGGCTGGAGCTGGCCATGGAGGGATCTCGGTTTTTCGATTTGGTGCGCTGGGGAATTGCGGATAGCTACGTAAACGAGTACCTTAGTGCCGAAAAGGCCAAGCGGACGTATCTGGCAGCATCTACATTCGAGAAAAACAGGGATGAGTTTTTCCCCATCCCCTTGGCACAGATTAATTTTAGCAAAAAGCTGTATGAACAGAATTACGGCTGGGAATAATGGTCGAACCTTAAAAAAGAAAGATGAACTTACAAACGTTTAAAACAGCTACAACCTGCGTACTGATGCTGCTCTTGGGCGGGCTTTCCTCGAAGGCCGGGGAAATTGAAATCAACATCAGCAAGCGGTACCTCAACTTTCCGGTGTCACACGAGGTAGACCGGGCCGAGATGGTCTTCCAAGTGGATGGCAAACCTGACCTGTCCGTAGTAATCCGGCTTGCACCCGATCAGGCCGACTATTGGGTATTCAAGGATGTGTCCGACCTGAAGGGCAAGACCCTCAAGATAACCTACCGCGGAAATGACGCCGGTCTGGCCCGCATCTACCAGGCCGATACCCTAACCGGCCAGGATAGTCTGTACCGCGAGCGCAACCGCCCGCAATTCCATTTCACCACCCGGCGCGGCTGGATAAACGACCCCAATGGATTGGTCTACCACGATGGCCAGTACCATCTGTTTTACCAACACAACCCCTATGAGCGCGAATGGCAGAACATGCATTGGGGGCACGCCGTCAGCGACGACCTGATCCACTGGCAAGAGCTGCCGGATGCGTTGTACCCCGACGAGCTGGGAACCATGTTTTCGGGGTCGGCGGTCATCGACTACGACAACACCGCCGGTTTCAATACGGGGGGGACGCCGGCAATGGTTGCGGCCTATACCGCAGATAGCCCGGATAAGCAGGTGCAGGGTATCGCATATAGCCTGGACAACGGGCGCACATTTACCAAATACGAAGGAAACCCCGTGATCGACTCGAAACACATTTGGAACAGCAAGGATACCCGCGATCCAAAAGTGTTCTGGTACGAACCGGGCAGCCATTGGGTCATGGCCCTCAACGAGCGAGACGGGCATTCCATCTACACGTCGGCCAACCTCAAGGACTGGAAATACGAAAGCCACGTAACGGGCTTCTGGGAGTGCCCCGAACTTTTCGAACTGCCCATAGATGGCAATCCGGAAAACACCAAATGGGTGATGTACGGCGCTTCGGGAACGTATATGCTCGGCGCATTCGACGGCAAGGTGTTTACGCCAGAGGCGGGCAAATACCAATATACGACGGGTTCCATATACGCCGCACAGACGTTTACCAATATGCCCGACGGGCGCCGGGTGCAGGTCGGCTGGGGCCGGATAAGCCACGCGGGCATGCCATTCAATGGCATGATGCTACTGCCCACCGAGCTGACCCTCCGCACGACAAAAGACGGCCCACGGTTGTTCAACGTTCCCATAAAAGAAACCGAACAGCTGTTTTCAGCTGTACGCCGATGGGAAAGCCGGACTTCGGACCAAGCCAACGAACTGCTGGATGAATTTGACCGCGCAGACGGACTGCGGATAAAGACCACGTTCAAGTTATCGCACGCCACCAATGCCGGGTTCAATCTTTTCGGCCAACGGATCATTGACTATGACCTCAATTCCAATACGGTGAACGGGACTTTTTATTCGCCCGAAGACCCTACGAGCATGGAGATTTCGGCCGACATCTACATTGACCGGACGAGTATCGAGGTATTTATCGACGGCGGGGCATTCTCCTATTCCATGGAGCGGAAACCCCATGCCGACAACCAGGAAGGGTTCCACTTCTGGGGCAACAACATCGAGGTGAAAAACCTGGAGGTATTCAGCGCCCAGTCCATCTGGAAATAAACCGTACCAACATGAAGACACCTATCGTCCTAGTTATCGCAACAGCTGCCCTGTACGCATGCTCCGGCCCGGCCCGGCAGTCCGAAAATACACCCTTGGAAGCGCACAGACTCCATTTCCACTTTTCGCCAAAAACAAGTTGGATGAACGATCCCAACGGGATGGTCTACCACAACGGGACATACCACCTATTCTTCCAGCACAATCCGGATAGTACCGTCTGGGGTCCGATGCACTGGGGTCACGCCACGAGTACCGACCTCGTCCACTGGGAGGAACAGCCCATCGGACTCTATCCCGACAGCCTGGGTACCATTTTCTCCGGAAGTGCGGTCGTAGATAAGAACAATACCGCCGGATTTGGAAACGATGCACTTATCGCCATATTCACGCATCACAACCACACGATCGAGCGGGAAAAAACCGGTCTCCACCAATACCAGAGCATCGCTTACAGTACCGACAATGGAAAGACGTGGGCCAAGTACGCGGGCAACCCCGTGCTTCCCAATCCCGGCATCCAGGATTTCCGCGATCCCAAGGTGATGTGGCATGAAGAAACCAACCAATGGATCATGACCCTTGCTACCAAGCAGACCATCACCTTTTATGCGTCGCCGAACCTGAAAGAATGGGAAAAGCTGAGCGAATTCGGGGTCGGCATCGGCGCGCATGGCGGCGTATGGGAATGCCCCGATCTCATCCGCTTCGACCACAACGGCGAGAATGTATGGGTGTTGCTGGTCAGTATCAATCCGGGTGGGCCCAATGGCGGATCGGCCACCCAGTATTTTGTGGGTGACTTCGATGGCACCGCGTTTACCCCCTATACGACCGACACCAAATGGCTGGACTACGGTCGTGACAACTATGCCGGCGTCACTTGGTCCAATGCTGATGATCGGCGGATCTTCATCGGCTGGATGAACAATTGGGATTATGCCAACGTGGTGCCTACAAAAACATGGCGGGGTGCAGCCACGGTAGCGCGTGATTTGACCATCCGCCAAATCGAGGGTAACTGGTACGTTGCATCCAAACCGGTAGCCGAGCTAGGCGCAATCACCGAGCTGCTGCATGAAGTGCCCCAACAGGTCGTCAGAAGCAACGCCTCACTCAAAAGCATAACCGGATCACTGCCAGCAACATATCGCCTGGACTTTACAGCGCGGGCAGATCGGGATTTCACTGTCAGGCTGAAAAACGACAACAAGGAATGGGCCGACTTTGGATACCGTGCCACTGACCGGCAGTTTTTCGTCGACCGTACATCCTCCGGCGATCATTCGTTCAGCGACAGATTTGCCAGTATAGACAGCGCGTCGCGCATAGATACTGCCGACTATATCGAGGTTTCGCTGTTGGTAGATGTCGCTTCACTGGAAGCGTTTGCAGACGGGGGCCTAGTCGTGATGACTGAAACGTTCTTTCCGACAACCGACTTTAACGATGTAGTATTGCAAGGCGAAACGGACCAAGTATTTACAGATTTAAGGATCAGCCGTATGACATCGATATGGAAATAGCTTTTTTTATCCTATCTTTACGGAACGGACATCTTTTCAATACGTATGTTAGGGCAAACTGCAATGTATTTCCTGCTTCCCGTATTCCAGCTCCTGGCCACCTCGCAGCACTATCCATCATTTGAACAACAAACGATCGATGACCGCGTGTCCATTGGTTATGGCCTTGCCATCGGGGATGTCGATGGAGATGGTAAACCCGACATCCTATTAGCAGATAAAAAGGCCTTTGTGTGGTATCGAAACGGTGATTGGAAGCGATTCGCCATGGTAGAGAACCTAACCGAGCACGACAACGTGTGCATCGCCGCCCGAGATATCGACGGCGATGGGAAGGTGGAAGTGGCGGTAGGTGCACAATGGAATCCCGGGGAGACATCGGATACCGCGCAGTCTGGCTCGGTCCATTACCTAATCCGGCCGGATGACCCCACCGAACCGTGGACACCCGTAAAACTACACCATGAACCTACCGTGCATCGCATGCGCTGGGCTAAAGCCGCAGAAGGTAAATACCACCTGATTGTCTTGCCGCTTCATGGGCGGGGCAATACGAACGGGGAAGGAAAAGGGGTAAAAGTAATTGCTTACGAAAAACCGGAAGACCTTACCCAGCCATGGTCGCATTGGGTCATCGACGAATCAATGCACCTTACACATAACCTTGACGTACACGGGAAAGGCACAAGCGATTCAGTTTATATAGGCGGCAAGGAAGGAGTAAAAGTATTCTCCTATTCCAAAAACAGGTGGCGGAACAAATGGCTGATCAAAGGGCAGGAATTTAGCGAACTGCGCGTTGGAAATGCGGGAAAGGGCACGCCTATGCTCGCAGCAATCGGACCCCTGCACGGCAACGTCGTCGCCGTTTATGTACCACGGGCAGGGGTACCTAAAATCAGCACTGCCGAGCGTGTTGTCCTGGACGAGGAGCTAAATCAAGGTCATGCCTTGGCCACAGCCGATTTTACCGGATCAGGCCGTGATCAGATTGTCGCAGGATGGCGTAGCCCAACCGATAAGGGTCATACCGGTATTAAACTGTACATTCCATTTAACGCACTGTGGGAAGCTTGGACAACACGCGCAGTGGATATCGGCGATATGGCATGTGAGGATCTTGCCGTGGCCGATCTAAATGGAGATGGTAAGCCGGATATCGTGGCTTCCGGCCGATCAACACACAACCTAAAAATTTACTGGAATCGCAGCGGTGAATGATTCTAACTCCGACTGGGCCGCTCGCCTTTGACCAGCTCGAAAATGGTGATTTCCGGCAAAATGCCAACGCGACCCGGATAACCAAGGAAACCGAATCCAGTATTGACATAGAGTTGCTGCCCATTCTCCTTGTAAAGGCCAGCCCACTCTTTATAGATGTACTGTGCCGGGCTCCACTTCACCTTGCCCATACGTACGCCGAATTGCATCCCATGCGTGTGCCCCGCAAACATCACATCCACGTCCGGTCTGGCCAGTACCTGAGCACGCCAATGTGAGGGATCATGCGACAACAGCAGCTTTACGGGCATGTCATCAGTGCCTTGCAAGGCTTCTTCCAGACGGCCGTGTTTAGGAAATCGGCCAGTGCCCCAATTTTCTACGCCGATGATGCTAATTTCTCCGTTATCAACCCGGAGTTTACGGTTTTCATTAAGCAGCAGATCCCAGCCCATTACCTTATGCGTATCCTTCACGTCCTGCAGGTTTTTGGCCTTCGCCACAGACGGCTCAGGGCCATAGTGATAGTCCCCGTAATCATGGTTCCCCAATGTGGAAAACACCCCTAGTGGTGCCCGTACCTTGGTAAAAATATCCTGATAGTCGCGCATCTCATTGGCAAGATGGTTGACCAGATCGCCCGTGAAAAAAATAACATCAGGTTTTTCCGCAAGCAACATATCCACCCCGCCCTGTACTGCGGTTTTATTGTAGAAGCTACCGGAGTGGATGTCGGACAGTTGGCCGATTTTCATGCCATGGAACGCCTGCGGCAAGTTAGGGAGATAAAGCCTTTCCCGACGGACTTTATAATCGTAAGCGCCTGATATAACGCCCCAGCCTAGGGGAGCCAGCGGCGCCGCCGCAACGAGGATGCCCGCCTTGGTTAAAAACTCGGAGCGGCTAATTCCCTTTACGGGCTGTTCGGGTAAAGGGTCTCCAATATCGGAAGCCGGCGCGACTTGTGCCTTTTTCGGTATAAACAATCGCTTCAGCCATATGCCTCCCCGTCGGATGTCATCGGCAAGTAATATCAGGATAAAGGTGAATTTACTGATAAAGGTCAGGAAAAAAGCCACCAATATGATGGAGCGAAAGAACAAGGGGATACTAAAATAAATACTGATAAAAACACAGATCGTCATGAATAGACTATATCCCCACCAGATTTTCGGAAAGAGCCGGGAAGACGCCCACCGCAATTGGGTAGCGCGCAAAGCCTTGTAGATGTAAAAATCTATCAAGAGCAGTATTATCGTGTTAAAAATGACCATTGATCGCCTATCTTGCTACCACGCCCAACTTATCGATCGGGTTGGGATGCAGAACGGAATCGTGCTTTCCCGCTATGGCCAGCTTCTCCAAAGCCGTTATCCATAGTGGGTGGTCGTTGAGGCTTTCCACCAGTTGCACGTGTTCCCCGCCCATCGCCTTGAATTCTGTTGCATATTCTGTGCCAATCTCATAGATTGTCTCCAGGCAATCCGACACGAACGCCGGGCAAAATACCAGTAGCCTTTTCGCTCCTTTGGCGGCCTGCACCTTAAGCACGTCTGTGGTATAGGGCTGCACCCAAGGCGTCTTGCCCAACCGCGACTGGAAGCACACCGTGTATCGGTCCGGCTGCAACCCTAGTTTTTGCGCGAGCAGCCGAGTCGTCGCATAACATTGCGCAAGATAACAATAGCGACTGTGCTCACTGATCTGCTCGCGGCAGCCAGCCGTTTCACAATGGTGTTTATGGGATGGCTCCACATCGGTGAGTTGGCGCACGGGCAAACCATGGTAACTAAACAAGATGTGGTCATACGTCTGCGGGTTGTGTTTCAACGCATTTTCAGCAAATACGTCTATCATCAATCCATTGTCATAAAAATCATTGACTATCGAAATCTCGGGAAAGGTATGCCAAGTACGCATAAGCTCCATCACCTTATCAATCACGGATCCCGTACTGGCCGAGGCATATTGTGGAAAAAGCGGTATGATACGGATGCTTTCGAGATTCATCGGCCTCAGTTTCGCCAACGCCGAGGCGATAGACGGGTTCTGATACCGCATGGCCAGTTCCACATGGTATTCGTCGCCCAAGCGTTCTTGAAGCAGCTGTTGTTGGAGCAAACTGTAATGCAGTAGCGGTGACCCGGTTTCTTTGTCCCAGATTGCGCGGTATAGCTTAGCCGAATTAGGTGCCCGGAAAGGCACGATGATTCCCCGTACAAGGAACAAGCGGCGCAATGACGGAATATCAATCACACGCCCATCCATTAAGAACTCGTTAAGGTAGCGCCGTACGTCGGACACGGAGGGGCTATCCGGTGTGCCCAGGTTGACTAATAAAATCCCTTTATTTGGTTTACTCATTTGTCCACAAAAGTACGCATTTGTAGCTCTATATGCCGTAAAGTAGTAATAATTTGAAGTTTAGATGACGTTGACAGGACGCCACACTCGATCCATCAATAGCGTTCAAGCGCTGCCTTTACCTGCTCCATCAGCCACATCGGTGTGGATGTTGCGCCACATACGCCAACGGTATCGCCCGCATTAAAGAGATTGACATTCAGTTCGGATGGGTCCGACACAAAATAGGTATTAGGATTATGTTTCAGGCAAACCTCATACAACACCCGCCCGTTAGACGATTTTTTGCCGGATACAAATACGATCTTGTCATATCGGCGCGCAAAGTCACCTAGATCTTCATATCGGTTAGACACCTGCCGGCAAATGGTGTCGTTTGCTTTCACGTCATATCCCCTCCTGAGCAGCTCATCCTTGATCGCATAGAACTTATCGACGCTCTTGGTGGTTTGGCTATAAAGCGTAAAGCTATCGGGAAGCTCTACGTCATCCAATTCGGCAATATCCTGGAAGACGATCGCATCGCCGCCGGTTTGACCCTGCAGACCAATCACCTCTGCATGCCCATGCTTGCCATAAATCAGGATTTTTTCCTGTTGATCGAAGGATGTTTTCACCCGGTTTTGCAACTTAAGCACTACCGGGCACGAGGCATCGATCAACGTAATGTTGTTCGCCAAAGCGATGCGATAGGTTTCGGGTGCCTCGCCGTGTGCACGGATCAGCACTTTTTCATCTTTCAACTCAGGGAGCTTATCGTGGCCGATGATGCGCAGTCCTTTCGCCTTAAGCCGGGCTACTTCTTCATCATTATGTACAATATCACCTAAGCAATACAGGTAGCCATCCTGTTCGAGAATTTCTTCTGCCATATCAATGGCATAGACCACCCCGAAGCAGAATCCGGAATCCTTATCGATCGTTACCTGTAAATCAAGCTCCATCTCACTGCAAACTTACGCATAAAAATCTATTGCAAGAAGTTCTTATACAGACTCTGGTATAACTCAAGAAGAAAATCGTTGATGACATCGCCATGCGAAAACTCCGTGTTACATCCGTTCGTGATGACCACGATACCGAATTGTTCTTCGGGTTGAAAGTACATAGCACTGTACAGCCCGTATGCGACTCCTTCGTGGCCCGTCATGGCCTTTCCGGGTATAAGATCGTCGATGGTTCGCAGGGACATTCCATAACCCGATTCCGCAGTTCGCACCGTCTGCATCGCACGGCTACTCGCTGCTGAAATAATAGGGACTCCGTTTGCCGTACCATACCGCATGTGCATGATCATCACTTTGGCAAGGTCTTCCGCAGACATTTTCATACCCCCCGTTGGCGAAAAAATGGGTGTACTGTAGCCCTTCTTATAGTTCTTCAGCTCCTCCGAGCGCGATCGGTAAGCTTCGGGCGAAGCCTTGAAACTTTTGGATTCGCTATCATAGGCATATAAGGTGGCAAACCGGCTACTATCCAACTCGTCAACGTTATAACCTCCGTATACACCCAGTGGTTTCAGGATATGTTCGTAAATGTACCGGTCAAAGCGCTCGCCCGAGTATTTTTCAAGAATGGCTCCGGCAAGGTTAAAATTCAGGTTACAATATTGGTAGCCCGCGTTGGGGGCATAGGCGTTGTATGCCTTGGTCCAATCTGGATTTTTATCCGGGTTGAGGGCGTCCAGCGTAAAATAGCCGTTTTTATCGCTGATGCTTGAACGATGGGAGAGGATCAGCCGTAGGGTAATCACCGAATCCGGAAAATTGGGGTTGCGCACGTGGAAACCGATAAGATCACTTACATCATCGTCCAATGATAGCTTTCCTGCCTCGACAAGTTGCATAATACCGGTGGTAACAAATGATTTGGAAATGGAAGCAATACGGAAGACATCGCCATTTTCCAAGGTTTCGCCGGTCTCGACATGCTTCAGGCCAAACGAATGGTTGTAGATAACATCATCGTCTTTCACCACCGCTATCGCACTACCGATAGCTTGATATTTGGCCATGATGGCCTCGATTTCTGCCTCGGCCTGTGGGAAGGTCTGTGCACGGGAAGCCCCAGTCATAAGGAGCAATGACCCCGCTATAAGAGGTAAGTGCAATAAATTTATCCTTTTCATGTATGTAAATATACCAATATATTGAGTTGTTTTTCTCTTTGGCTGCTTGCACTCAACTAATTACAGTCACCACCTTCCCCCAGCACCACCGCCACCACTGCTGCCACCACCCCAGCTTCCACTACTCGAGCCGCTGGAACTACTGCTACCCGAGCTACTGCTGGAACTCGATCGACTGCTACCGGATGAAGAACTGATCGGCTTTGTTCGACTGAGTACGACCTTGCCACGCGAAACGGAATGCTTACAATTGCTGCATTCCTGCAAGCGCTCCCCTTCACCCTTATCAATCACCGTCGGCCGCTTCAGCACCTTCAAAAACGTGTTTGAAAATGTTAGGTAGCCGCACGAAGGGCAAGCTCGGTATTTTGAGAAGTATTCGCCCGGAAACGAAACCGGATGGATGCCCCCTGGGCCATCACGCGTCCATATTTCGTAAGCGAGCGCGCCCACACTTTCCTCTTTGCGTTGTCCCTTATCAAGGTATCGCGAAACATCTTTCTGCTTGTCGCGGTCTATCCGCTGCCAGCCATTCCCCTGCGGCGGCACGAGCCGCAGTTGATCAACTTGCCGTCGCCGAAGCGCACCATAAAGAAATACCCAGGTAAACGGCATGCTAAGTATCGGCAGCGCCATCCGTTTGTTGAAGTCGGCCGTTGCTTGGAGCCGATTAGCTGCGTTTACAAACGTTTTCCGGATGAGCGACACGCCTTTGAAATAAAGTATGGTGATGCCTAATCCAAAAAAGATGGCCACATAAACAGGCAGATACGACCATTGGTAAAGCCACGAGAAGGGTATCTCCAGGAAAACAATGAAAAAAATGGAGAAAAAACCACAAAGAAAGAGCCCCACGCCGCCAAAGACCAGATATATCCCCGTTGACGTCTTCGTTGGCTTTCGTCCGCTTCGTGTCGGAATACGGTTAAAAGCACGGGAAGCAAGTTTCCACAGCAGGTAATAGATAACCAAAGCAAGCCCAAAGAAAAAGAATGATGTTTGGTGCTTGTAGAAAAACGAGCTTTCACGCAGCAAGCTCCGGCGAAGATCTCCCGCAGCATCGGGATTAAGTACAACCGTTTTCACAGCATCCATCGCTGCGAGCACGCCACCGTCATAATCGCCTTCACGGAACCGCGGGACCAACAGTGTTTCACCGATACGATTCAGCAACGCGTCGGGCAATACAGCCTCCATGCCATAGCCCGTTATAAAGCGATAGGCGCGCTCATGGGTGGAAACAAAAAGCAACAACCCGTTATTCGCCGACGCCTTGCCTACACCCCAGGTATTGAATAGGTCCAGCGCAAACTGGAAGTCATCATCGCCCGCGAAGTCATCCACCACGACCACGGCCAATTCGGCCGATGTCTTGGCCTCCACTATTCGTGCCATCCGGTTTAATGAATCCTCTACAGAGGCACTCAGTATCCGAACTGGGTTACTCACATAGTAGCTCTGTCCCTGCGCCTTTGGCGAAGGAATGGTGCCGACCTGATATTGGGCTATTGTCTGCTTGGCGACAATTGATAACAACAAGCAGATAAGCACTCCAACGCGCCCTTGATATCTATGCGATGCTTCGATCATCGAATTCAAACTTACCTAAATTTGCTGTAAGCGCAAATCCATCCCGATCATAATTATCCTGCGAGACAAAGGTGGTGGCCGCTCAAACCACCTCGCGTTTTCCATAAAACTCTTCATTATTTAGGAAAACGCGAGATGGCTTTACAACTAATCCAACTGATCAATAGTTGGGATTTTGAATAAGACCCGGTTCAACCTTTAGACTGTTTTCATGAAATGGCCAAAGGTAATTGTGGGGGGCAAATGATCGATCTTCGATTTTCAGGGAAACAGGTTGTCCGTTGATCAAGCGTGTATGCCCCAAAGCTGGCTGATTCAGTACATTTTCGGCAATACGCCAGCGTATAATGTCATCGTAGCGGACGCCCTCCCCGGCCAATTCTATGCGCCGTTCGTTGCGGATAAGCGCAATCCATTGATCCTGCGTATAGCTGTCGTATTCGGGCAAGGTGACATCAGCCACAGTCATATCCAAGCCAGCCCGACGACGTATGTCATTGATACACTGTTTAGCCAAATCATCAAAATCTTCCATCATGATTTTGGCTTCCGCATATGACAGTAAAACCTCGGCGTAGCGCAACAACGGAAAATCCATATTGCCCCCGCCCCGGAAGGCGTCTGTTTCATCAACAAATTTCCGAAACCAATAACCGGATCTGCTTGCACGCTGGTTTTCATAGTACATCGGGTTATTTTCGTTGTAAATATCGATGGTTTCCCCATAAAACTGATCCCCATGCCCCATAATGCTGGCACTATACCGTGGATCCCGGTTTAAGGTAGGATCTAATTCATACGCTTGCTTGGTGTGAATCGGGCATTCATCGATAAGGCGGCCTTGTTTGGTCCAATACGTATCGACAAGTGACTTTAATGGCACCAAATAAGATTGGCCGTTGCCGGTTCGGTAATGTGGGCCAAGGTGCTGAAAACTATTAGTCGCACTATTTGCATGGCTGGCCATGTCAAAGTGGATGACGAATTCGTTGTTGTCGGACGCCGCTTCGTATTGGAAGAGATCACCATAACTGGGATGGAGGTTATAGTTGCCGCTTTCCATGACTTCTTTTGCCATCCGTGCCGCAAGCTCATACCGGCCATTATATAAGGCGTAGCGCATGATCAACGCTTTTAAGGAATACTGATTGAACATGTATTTGTCCGATGTATATTCCTCTTCAGGAAGCCGTTCTGCAATCTCTTCCGCCAACGGGAAAATAGTATTCAGTATTTCTTCTTTGGGAGTCGGTGGCTGTTGGGCATCTTCAATGGTGGCGGGCTCCAGATAAAAGGGTACCGCACCCCAACGCGTGGTAAGTTTGAAGTAATGCCATATGCGGAGCGCTTCCAAGACGCTTTTATATTTTATGCGTACAGACTCGTCTTCGACGTAAGGAATCTCCGCATTGGCAATAAAGGTATTCAGCCGTCCCATATGCTTCATCTGAAGCTCATAATAGTACAGGAATGCCTGAGTATTACTGTTGATATTTCCATTCGCAATCCGCTGATGATGATCTCCTTCAACGCGGCTGTACGCATTGTCCGATTTACCATCTTCCATATAAAATAAGATCGGCCGCTCTCCCGGAGAAGTAAAGACATCTAGGTAACTGCTGTACACCACACGGCGCAAATCTTCTTCATCGTTAAAAAACTCATCAAATGAAGTTGCCGTAGGATCGGTTTTATCAAGAAAACTTTCGCAGGAAGTAAACGCCAAAACTGCGAAAAAAACAAACAAGGTTTTTCTTTTCATTTCTAAATCTATTGTTGACTACAAAATGGTTGCTTTGAGTCCAAGGCTATATACTGCCATTCTCGGATAGCTGCCGTCACCTCCGTCTCTTTCTGGTTCAAGCCCTTCCCATTTCGTAAAGGTGATAGCATCCTGCGCGTTAACATAAATACGGATGTTACGGAGCGATTTCCCGGCTCCGGAAAATGTGTATCCCAGCTGAAGCATTTTAATCCGGAAAAATGAAGCATCACTGAGCCATACATCGCTCAGCACGGCATTTGAACTGGCTCCAGTCCATACGCGGGGGAAACGGCTGTCTGGATTGCCGGGCGTCCAGCGATTCTCCGCGTACTCAACCCTGGGCGAGCCCAGATTGTTGTCAGCACCGTCTACCAATACTGGATATCCTTCCATTCCATTAAGTCTGCCCGTCCTGCGGCCGACACCCTGACCAAGTAAACTAAAATCCCATTTTCTGTAGCTTGCGCTTAAGTTTATAGCATAATTCAAATGTGGAAATGGATCTCCTAAGTTTATTTTATCGCCATCGTTGATCACACCGTCACCATTCTGATCGACATAACGGATGTCCCCAGGGATGGTGTTGGGCAATTTTGCAGTGGTATTGTTTACTTCTTCAACGGAATTGAAATAACCGTTGCTTTGATAGCCATAATAGTTGTCTAGTGCAATACCCCGATACCAGATTTTGTCATTGTTATCTTTGAAAATCAACGTATCGGCACTGCTATACCCCGCTTTGAGTACGCGATTGGTGTTGTCAAACAACATCCCGCCAACGGTATAGGAAACATTTCCCATTTGGTCACTCCAATTTGCAGAGAGCTCCCAACCTTTGTTTTCTACTTCACCGATGTTAACAGATGACTCCAAGTAATAAGAACCCGTGAGCGGAGGTACCGGAAAATTCGAATAGATCAGATCATAAGAATGCTTTCTATAGATTTCCCCGGTAAAGTTAAGGCGGTTATCTAACATCGTTAGATCAATACCGAGGTTTCCTTGTTGTTGTTTCTCCCAAGAGAAGTCCAAATTGGGTACCCGCATGGTCCATCCCCACGTATTGACGACCTCCTGCCATAAATAGGGATCGACGTTTTCGTTGCCAATCAACCCATAAGAAACACGGATCTTAAAGTTGTTGATGATCCCCCTTTCCACTACATCAGACAGAAAAGATTCGTTATGAAGGTTCCATGCAATAGCTCCAGAAGGAAAGAAGCCCCAGCGGTTGCCGGGTGCAAACTTGCTGCTCCCATCCGCACGTGCTGTGAGCTCCAATAGATACCGATCCGCAAACGCGTAGTTTAACTTTCCAAAAAAAGAAGCCTTTGCAATCTCACGATAGTCGGTATAGGTATTATTCATGGTTTCTGTTCCGGCTAATAAGTACAACTTGTCCTGATCCCGGCGTAGGTTTTGCTCGTAATTCACCGTGGCGCGAGCCGTTATCTGGCTGACGCTGACACCCTGCGAAGAGCCGACAGCATTGGTCCACGTCGTTACAGGTTTGCCATCTCCGTCAAAAAATTTGAATGTCTCTCTTTTGTATTTCTCTGCCGATTTATTAATCATGTACGATACGTTACCATCAATGTGCAAGTTAGGTGTGATGTAATACCGGGGGCGTAAGTTGATGGTACTCCGGTCGTGCATGTTATTTTGGTAGCCGCCGTGACGGATCCTTGCTAGTGGATTCTCATTGTTATGTAGCATAAAATGATCAGGAAGCTCCGAATCGGGATAATAAACCGCCTGTGTCGGATTCGTCCACCAGGTGCGCTTATATAAACCATGTCCGTCATCGTTCGCATAAAGACGGTCTACCTGAAGTCTATGTGCATAAAAATCAGCAAGTAAAACAAATTTATCAGCAATATTGATGTTTGTGTTAAACCTCGCCGAAAATTTGTCCGTCCCTTCACCTGCATTCAGTCCATTTTCTTGGGTATATCCAAGCATCAGATTAAACGTACCGACACCCCCACCCCCCGAGATGTTCGCTGAGGTATTGTGGGACATTGCCGGGCGCTCCATTACTACATCCAGCCAATCGACATTTGGAGATAGGCCCTGTTCCGCATTAGAAAGGTCTTCTGCGGTGTAGACGGGAGTCTGTCCCTGCAAAGTACGGGCTTCATTATTCAGCAGCATATACTCCGCTGCATCCACAAAATCGGGTAGGTCGATCGGCTTACTAAGCGCCGACCATGCATGGAGGTCGACCTTAAACTGGCCGGTTTCCCCGCGTTCCGTCTCGATGATAATTACGCCATTTGCACCCCGCGAACCATACATCGATGCGGATGCCGCATCTTTTAGCACACTGATGCTTTTGATCTGATTGGGATCAATATCCGAAAGTGACTGTTCCATGCCATCCACGATAACTAGTGGCTCCGCATTCTGCAATGTACTAATGCCCCGGACTTGAATAGGCCCCGGAGCGTCTCCGGGCATGTTGGACGTTTGCATGACGGTTACGCCGGACAAAGTGCCGCTGAATGCTTCCTGAAGTTTGACGATCGGCCTGCTTTTAACGTTCCGCATATCCAATTGGGCGATCGATGAAGCAATATGCTGACGTTCCACCGCGTTGTAGCCCACCACGACAACTTCTTCGATCGACCTACTCTCTTCTTCGAGCACGGCATTTATGGTGTGCTGACCTTTGGTATTCACTTCGACCGGTCTATAACCGACCATGCTGAAGATTAATGTAACATCATCCGCGATCGTAAGCTCGTAGTCTCCCTCTCCATCCGTGGTTGTCCCCACATTTGAACCTTTTACCAGCACATTTACACCAGCCAGGTATAGCCCTTCTCCATCCGTAACTTTGCCTGTTATTGTTCTTTGCTGAACCGGCTGCTGCTCTTTGATCGTTATTTGTTTACCTGAGATGGAATAACCGAGCCCTTGCTTCCGCAGTGCGCGATCTAAGACGCTGACGATATTTTCGTTTTGTACCGAAATGGAGATTTGTTTATCGGTAACCAGATTGTCCTTATAGAAAAAAATAAACTCGCTTTGTTCTTGAATCGCGTCAAACAGGTCCGTGAGCTTGCTCCGCTTTAAATCGACAGAAACATACTGCGAGTAGCTCTTTCCGTATACAGACATTAAGGAAATCACTAAAAGAAACGAGATAATTTTCACGGTCACTAAACACATTCGAATGGTAGTCCACTTCCCGATAAAGAGATAGCTGACTCCAAAATTTTTTTTCATAATTTTGTTAGTCTTTAAATTTTTGAAATTGGGTTTTTAGACAACTAAACGGGTAGGTGCTGGAACACCTGCCTGTTTTTTTATGTACGGATTATTTGCTGATCACATACCTCCCTTCGATTTGATTGATTTGGTATTCACCGTTTGAATCATAAATAATTTTAAGAACATCGGTCAATGGCATGGTTAAATCCAATTTGCCAGAAAAAGTCACGGCCGAGTCCCGGCCAAAATCGTCTACAATTTCGGCATTGTATATCCTGCTTAATCGGGTCAAAATCTCAGACAACTGCGTGTTTTTCAGGATCAGTTGTCGTTTCGTCCAGGAAATCTCGTCTTCTGCAGTTACGCGTTGGATCTTAAGTTTTTTATCTGTCCGATTTAACATCGCTGAAGTACCGGGCGCAATTGCAATGTTCTGAAAATCCAACGTTGAGGCAGGCTCGATCTCAATCTTGCCCGATAGCAATACCGCTGACGTATAGCCGTCATCTGGATAGGCGCTTACATTAAACGAAGTGCCCATTACTTTAATATACATGTCGGCGGTGCGAACGTAAAATGGAGTGGTTTTTCTCTCTGAGACTTCAAAATATCCTTCGCCAATCAAGAAAACTTCATTATTACTTGCATCAAATTCGTTTGGAATGGTCAATTGCGACCCCGCGTTTAGCCAAACTTTAGAACTATCTGGCAGCATCAGCTCACTCCGCTTTCCATAAGGAACTGTGATGGTGCTGAATCCATCAGTTACCCCGGATAGCCGAGTAAGTTCTGCCACGTTGATGACCGATTCCGCCAGGGCCGACCCTACCGTGTCCGCTGTCCCGTGCACCTGCACGGCCGACGTGTCTTTTAGGTAATGCTGGTGTTTGTTCGCGGCGTCTGCAAGTGTTCCGTCACGCCCTTGCCGGCCGGTCCAAGGGTAAAGCAAAACGCCGATAAGTATAGCCGCAATAACCGCAGCCGCCCAACCGAACCTTGCAAAATGTCTGATAAAATTATTCCTGTCTCCGTCTGGGGCGGGGATATTTCCGACATCGATAATTTTAGCGTAAAGCCTTTCCCGCAATTGAGAAGGGAACAACAGCTCCTGTTCCTTTCCAGCTTCAAAATACTTATGGGCTAGTGCCTCCAATACTTCGTTCGGAACATCTTCAATAAGACGAAAGAACTCATCAATTTCCTTGGCGGAAGCATTTTGGCTGTAGAACAGCGAAAAAAGTTGTTCTAAACGGTCTTTTTCGTTCATGCCGGCGGCTTTTTGGTATTAAGACGCCAGAAACACTCATAAGGGGTAAGTGCTTTTTACTTTTTTATTACATACAAGAAAAAAACCAAAGAAAGAGTATCAATATACTGTTTATAGCATATTCATTTTCCTTTACCGATTCTCGTATTGATCGCAGCGCGAGCTTCATGTGCTTTTTTACCGTTTCAACGGATATAGACAGTTGATTCGCTATCTCGGCGTGACTGAAGTGATTTAACTTGGCCAGTCGAAACACCTTCTGTTGCTGCGAGGGTAATGCGCAGATAGCTTGTTCAATTATCACATATAGTCGCTCGGTGCGAGCCAAGTGGTGGTTTTCAAGTTCGATTTCATTTATTTCCGATTGAGCGTAAGCCCGCAATCGCATATAGTCACGGGCCCGTTGTCTTAAATAGCTCACACCGCGGTTTCGGCAAAGAATGAACAGGTAATCGCCGATTTTTTTAATCTTTAGCAACTCATCACGCTTCTCCCATATTTTAACGAAGACCTCCTGAACAATTTCTTCGGCGACCTCCAAAGAACCGGTAAGCCGGAAGACAAAGTCGGCTAGGGTCCGATAATAATTGTCGAAAAGTTGTGAAAAAGCCCGCTCGTCGCCTTCCGCTATCCGCTTCAGCAATTTGTGTTCCTCTTTGAATGGTTGAGCTGCCAATTCGCCTCCTATTATTTTGCCTCTACCATGCACTCATATAAGTCAAATGTACACCATGTTTTCTATAACTTCCGTACATTTCCAAAATTTCTCCCATTTGTACAGAACCTTAGGTTTGTTACTTTTGCAAAAAAAATTTAAATGGCAACAACAACTAAAACATTCACCATGATTAAGCCCGATGCAGTGGGCAATGGCCACACCGGCGCTATCCTGAACGATATTATTGCGGGCGGGTTCAAAATCGTGGCGATGAAGTACATCCACCTTTCGAAGGAAACCGCCGGCGCATTTTATGCGGTACATGCCGAACGTCCGTTTTATGGCGAATTGGTGAATTTCATGACATCTGGCCCTATTGTCGCGGCAATATTGGAAAAGGATAACGCGGTGGAAGACTTCCGAAAACTGATTGGCGCCACCGACCCATCCAAAGCCGAAGCCGGTACCGTTCGCAACAAATATGCAAAATCCATCGAGGCGAACGCCATCCACGGCTCCGACTCAGATGAAAATGCCGAAATTGAAGGCAACTTCTTCTTTTCGCAATTCGAGCGGTTTTAAAAGGCTACAAGCTGAAGAAAAAGCTCCAAAGGCTATTTGACCAAACCCAAGTCCACAGGCTTGGGTTTGTCTTTGGTTACACAAAAAAACAGACTTATCACAAACACCATTGTTATATTTGAATTTAAGTTTATTTTTGCGCGAAACAATTATAACTTAAAATGAGAAAAACGTCAACCTTAATCTTGGCAATACTTGCCTGCAATGCCCTTTTTGCCCAAACCGCACAACAGGATACGTCCAGACTGAAAGCAGCAGCAAAAACCTTCGGCACGGAATTAAATTTCAATCCGTTCAACGGCCAGATAAACCTCAATAATTCGCTAAATCAGATCAAGTTCCGCTACTTTGCGAAGGAGGATTTGGCCTTGCGCCTGGGTTTTGTTGTCGGTATGGAAAAAACACTAAACGACAACCAACAGCCGTACGGCACGAATAGCTTTAGGTTCAAGGACGAGAAAAGCAGCAGCACGTATGGCGTGAATGCGGGGATAGAAAAGCATTTCAGAGGAACCCTTCGCTTATCTCCTTACATAGGGGCCGACCTCACGTTTACGCGCAGATCGCTCAATCAGGAACTGATAGAAGGCGAATCTATCCTGGAAATTGACGGTGGCTGGTACCAAACGGTCTACAACAACGGCAATTACTACAGGTCCGTACTGGAATATGGCTATAACCGTTTTGGCGTAGCCGCCTTCACTGGTTTTGATTTTTACATGGCAAAGAACTTTTTCTTTGGTTACGAATTCAACATTGCCTTTGCCAAGACGGTCTATGATGAGGTAGAGGAGCAACAAAAAGGGACGGGTTCCGCTAACGAGAACCACTATACGGACCATTCCGATAGTTCCTTCGGCCCGCGCCTAACTAATGGGATTCGGATAGGCTATATTTTTTAAACTCATCAGACGATGAATAACAATAGATCAACCAAAAGTCGCTATGGGCTGCTTTTCTGCCTTGCTGTGCTGTGCATCGGGTCCTGCAAAAAAGAGTTAGATGAACATCCACAGATCACGACTGAAGATCCGGTGGTAATCAGTGTAAACAGCATGGAGTTTAAGGGCGAGATCATAAAAATAGGAGACTTTGACATATCGGATTATGGTTTTGTCTATGGTACCTACGGCAATATCGATACCCAGACAGGGATACGGGTTTCCATGGGTCGGGATGTCAATACCGGGAAATATAGCACGGTCGTAAATGGCCTCTTGGACCAGGGTTTCGGCAATACCATTTATGTACGCTCCTATATCACTAATAATAACGGTACGGTCTACGGGGCAGTCAAAACCGCTACCCTGCCAATTCCATCCGCATCTTCAGTAGTCCCCATGATGGGAAAAGTTGGCGATGAGATTACCATCAGTGGCCAATTCTATACCGCCAATCCAGATGAGGTGGCGGTATACTTTGCCGATGTTGAAGCGATCATCAAAACCTTGGATAATACAAAAATAGTGGTTGAAGTGCCTTCGGGTATTCGAGCGGGGCACAACAATACCATTGAGATTGCACTACAGATAGGCCAGCAACGCTATACCGTCAATTATGGATTCCAGATACAGGCGTTGATTACGGATTTCACGCCCAAGACAGGGCTGATCGGATCTACCGTGACGCTTGTCGGCGAAAACCTTCCCAATAGCTACTACGGAAACGAAAACCTCAAGTTATACTTTGGCGATACACAAGCTAACGCTAGCTACTATTATGAATCACCCGCTTTCTTCGTGCCGGCCAATATTACCGAAGCGTCGAAGGTATATGTATTATTGAATAATGTCAAAACGGAGCTTCCCGGAGAATTCAGCCTTATAAAGCCGGTCATTTCATCCGTTTCCACACAAGCAGCCCTGCCCGGCCAATCGTTCGAAATCAGCGGCAGTGGTCTCTACGGCGGCGGAGATTACTACCCTACTGTAAAATTGGGAAGTTATACCTTGGACATGCATTCAATCGGCGAAAACCAGCTAAGTGTTTCGATCCCGGGCAATGTTCCAGCAGGAACCTATCCACTAACGGTTGTATCCGGACCATTTACAGTGACCGCTACAGCTGATTTCAAGGTGAACGGCCCCACAGCCTCCGGGTTCAGTCCGAATAACGGCGCCATCAATACAGCGGTGAATATAACGGGGCATTTTCTTCCCGATACGTATTACGACATTAGTTTCGGGTCTACCCGAACCACCACGTACTCCACGAGCACGACAACACTTCAGGTGTATGTCCCCCATGGCACGCCTGTCGGCAAACATAAAGTGACCGTCCACTTCGCCAGTGGCGATGTCACCCTGTCCGGAACCTTCGAGGTCTTTGGGCCCGAGATTACCTCCTTCAGCCCCACATCGGGCATCCCCGGTAGCGTAATCACCATCAACGGAAAAGGCTTTTCTCCAGATACTTGGTCTACGAAAGTGCGGTTCGGCACGGTTGAGGCGTCATCCATTATTTCGTTAACCGAAACACAGATAAAAGTACTCGTCCCCTCCGGCGCTACCGCAGGAGCCATGAAGATAAACGTCGAAACCAATGGTCAAATAGTCACCAGCAAAGATGATTTCACCGTGAAGAACCAATAATCGACATAGTTACTCACCCTTCGCATATCGCATTATTGGGGACAATATTTTGCCACGGGCATTGTGTATAACTTGGCTGAAAGTCTTATAGGAAAAAGCGATTACGTATCGCCAAATAGAAATCCTCCTTTTCTGTCATCCGCGCTTTATCTTCTTTCTTCTTATCGCCATAGCCGCATAAATGCAAGATACCGTGGATAATGACGCGGTGCAGCTCATCCGCCTCAAGTACATCAAATTTTGCCGCGTTCTCACGCACGCGGTCGATACTGACGAAGATATCGCCGGCGATGACGCCTGCGGTTTCGCTGCTGTCGAAGGTGACAATATCGGTATAGGTATCGTGCTGGAGGTATTGTTTGTTAATATCAAGCAAATATGCATCACTGCATAAAACGACATTGATTTCACCGGTTTTATAGCCCTCCGTGCTAACGGTTTCCTTCATCCACGCCCGCAGGGCAGTCTTGTGTTTGGGTTTATGATCGGTGTCTTCCGAAAAAAAATGGATGTTTCGCATCATTGAAGCATTACAGCCAGTAAAGGTATGAAGTTTATCGCTGAAAGTCGCGCCGCTCCAGATACGATTGGAGGATAAGCACGGCCGATACACGGTCGACAAGCGCTTTGTCCTGCCGCTTTTTCTTTGCCATGCCGCTTTGCGCAATGCTTGCCGAGGCCATCTTGGAGGTAAAGCGTTCATCGATAGTTTCCACCGGAATTGTCGGAAAAACGCGCCGTAGCGTACGGACAAAACCCCGCACATGCTGGGCTGACTCCGACTCCGTGCCGTCCACTTGACGGGGCATACCCACTACAAAAGCCGTTACAACTTCGCGATCAAGGTAGCTTTTCACATAATCCAGCACATCTTTGGCGTGCACGGTATCCAGCGCTGTAGCGATAAGTTGCAACGGGTCGGTCACGGCCATGCCTACCCGCTTGGTTCCGTAGTCAAAAGCTAAGATACGCATCGTGCGGGCAAAGGTACACTATTTGACGTTCACGAGTACCTTTATTTTGCCTATGCCATTGCCGTCATATTCCTGCAGGGCTTTTCCGATCACTTGGCCAACCCTTACCCTATCCGGATCGGCCCTCATCGCCACACCGGCCTGTGAGGACGTAACTAACAGGTCTCCGCGTTTGATCGCACCGCCTTCGAGGCACACCTTTGTCGGGATAACCCCTACCACGCCCATCGGCACCTTGTCCGAAATATCCGTATCGATCGTTTCCTCGGTAAGCAGCACACCTGGTTTGGTGGCATATACGCCAACGACCAGGGTGGAGTAAGCTTCGCTTGATTTTTCCACCGTGCGGTCTTCATCCAACGAGATGACCAGTACGTCGCCGGCTTCGTACGCCGCGAAGTCGCCCATCACGTCGAAGGCTTCCGCGATGTCGGCACCACTGTTCTGCGTGCCGCCATTGAAAAACCCACGACCAGCTTTGTTGACTCGCGCCACATTTGCACCACCGCTTTGGAATACCGCGAGACTGCCCGATACCCCCGTATGGTTTACCAAAAGAGTATTGCCTGTGCCGTTCGAGTTGATCTGGACTGTTGGCTGACCATTGGCACTATTAAAATTCGCGAACCGAGCAGCCCTACCTGTACCAAAATTAGGGGTCCAGCCAAAAATGGCATTACCTCCGCCATCTGCTGTCGCCTCGACTCCATCTCCACTTCCCCCAGCATTGGCGGTAATCCCGTTTCCGTTTCCTTCGGTGAGCGCGAGTACTGCTGGGCCGTTACCACCAGCATTGGACGAATAAAAAAGTCCGGCGTATCCCCCTGTTCCGGAGGAAACGCCATAGACGCCTGCCGTGCCGAAATTGGCAAACTGTGAATTGACCTCGCCCCTGACAGCCGGCGAGGTGCCGGTTATCCGATCTACCTTGAAATTTCCTGCCGTTCCATTGCCCACGGTGGTCACGGTAATCACATCGCTTGTATTGCTTTCGTTATAAATATTGAATCGGCCTGCCCGGCCAGTCGCAAACGTAGGCACCCATGCATATAGTGCATTGCCGCTACCGTCGATATTTGTCTCTACACCGTTACCATCTTTGCCCGCATTCGCCGTAAGCGCGTTGCCGTTGCCGTCGGTAAGCGCGATCAAAGCCGCTCCGTTGCCGTCGGGATGGGAAGCATAAAACAGACCGGCGCGGCCGCCAGTACCCGAAGATACACCAAAGATGCCCGCAGCACCGAAATTGCCAAAAATCGTATTCACCTCACCGCGTACGGCTGCGCCTACGCTATTGCTATTGTTGACGAAGAAAGAGGCAGCATTGCCTTGCGTATTGTCAGGGATGTTTCCGTTACCATTGGTTTCAACTTCCAATGTATTGCCCTGCGTATTCGTTTGATTGAAGTTCTCAAACCTGCCCGCACGACCGGTACTGTTGTTCAAGCCAACCTGTCCCAGCACGCCGACAGCCGTACCCGCCGTATTTGTTGCAACAAACCCCCGCACGCCATATCCCCCGCCGTCGTTACGACCTACTACGGCACCGGCGATATCGCTGGTAGTACGACCTACCACCGCTTCGCCACCGCCATTGTTATCGCCAACGATACCCGCGGAGGTCTGACTAGTTGTAATGCCATGGACACCGAAGCCGCTTTCCGTTGATGCCCGTACACCAGCCCCGTTGCCGGTTGTCGTGACATTGATCACGGTTCCGTTGCCCACCGTGTTTGCTTGAAGCACAGGGTTGTTATTAGCATTGTTGAAAATTGAAATACTTGCTGGAACCCCGTTGTTACTGGTGGCCGTCAAACCGGTACCGGTATTGCTGTTGGCATATACACCGGTCCCATTGGCCGAGGCGTTGCCATACACACCTAGACCATTCGGTGTAGACCCATATACCCCCCAACCGGACCCGCCCTGCGAACCCCATACACCGACGCCCAACCCCCCTGTGCCATTATTAATTCCTCGGACAGCTGCGGAAAATCCCCCCGGCGACGCCGAGCTCACAATCCCCCTCAAGGCGGCGATATTGGATGTCGTGGTATTGTTGATCCCCTCTATGGAGACCCCATCACCATCATTCGCTATGGAAAACAACGTCGCCGCATTATTTTCAACCGTGGCATACGGAAGTACGAATGCACCTCCACCGATCGCCGCCGGCGCCCATTCTGTGCCATCAAATCGCAGCCATTGACCGGCCAAAGGCGCCGCATTGCTTACCGGCATGCCTTGGATTTTAGCGACCATCGGGTCGGGATAAGTCCCTGAAAGATCACCCCCCGCCGCCACTCCGTTTATCGTGGCGTCGCTGCCCGCGGGACCTTGTGGACCTTCGGGGCCTGCCGGACCGACTGGGCCTGTTGCTCCGTCTAGCCCATCCGCACCTGCTGGACCTTGTGGACCTTCGGGGCCTGCCGGACCGACTGGGCCTGCTGCTCCGTCTAGCCCATCTGCGCCTGCTGGACCTTGTGGACCTTCAGGGCCAACGGGACCTTCAGGGCCCTGTGCACCGGAAGCGCCCGGGTCGCCTTGCGGGCCAGCCGGACCAGCGGGGCCGATAGGGCCCATGGGGCCTTCCAATCCAGCGGGTCCCGTATTACCGGTATCCCCCTTGGCGCCGGCAGGACCAGCGGGACCAGCAGGACCAGCGTTACCTCCCGCCGCGTACAATGCGAACGGTACACTCATCAGTTCCGTCGTGCCCAAATCCGTATAGCTTCCATTGTCAACGGCCAACGCTACTTTAACGAATTGGTTGGCCTCCTGCCAGGGTATCGCCGAAAAAGTTCCCTGTGAGGGAGTTCCCTTCCCGATCTGCAGGGTGAAAAGACCCAGCGCATTGGTTTTTACCCGGTGCTCTTCTTGATACTGTACCATTCCGTTGGCCGACCCACCAATAATGGAGATACGCACATCGACATCCTTGCCAGCCATAACCGTCCCGTCAAGATTGCGGGCAACGGCCTGGTAATTGATGCCAGTCAATCCCGATTGTGCCTGCGCCATGTGGCTTGCTAGTGTCAGGAATACAACTACGCAATAAGGAAAATACCGCTTCATATACTTATGTATTTCTGGTTACTTAAAAGGTTACTGCTGCTCTTCTTTTGCTTCGCCCTGTGTCGGTGGCACCTGAACCGGAGCCGCGGTTCGCTGAACCTCGGCGGCTTCTGCTGCCGCCATTTCAGACGGGAGTTTACCGGCCCCGGCGCCACCGGTAGCCTGTTTCGGCGTTGCCGCGCTTCTCAAGGCTACGCCCTTGGCTCCGGGAGGCGTATAGTTCTCGAAAATCAATGCCCGCAATTCTTGAGGCGAATTCGGGGAAACCTCAAGTTTGGGGTTGACCGATAGCGTTTGCGCCCTAGTCATAGTAGCCCCACTGAACTGAATCGCCTTATTATCGTTTCCGTCTTGCGATAGGAGCCTCCGGATACGCGCTTCCGACACGTTACCTTCTTTGGTCTGTGCATTCACATCCAGTACGATAATCAGCGTCAATGCTGCAATGAACAGGGGGTAGATTGTCTGTCTTTTCATATGTTTGATATTTGTTGATGTTGTTATGTTCTCGCTTCAATCCATATCCAGTATATTGCCCGGATGGAAACTCAACGTGAATTTCAATTCATTTCGAACTGTGAATCGCTGGGCCATTGGGGCCAGGTAGCCAATGTCGATCTGCAGCGACCTCACGCGGAAGCCCACGCCCGCGGCGAAATGCTGCCGGTTGCCTTTCTCGGGGGTTTCATAGAAATATCCTGTGCGCAGAAAAAACTGCCGGTAATAACAGAACTCTAGCCCCCCCGATATTGTGAATTCCGACAGTTCTTCGGAAAATCCGCCCGGTGCATCAAAAAAAGAAGTGAATAATGCCGAAGGCACACTCCGGTCGGGGTCTCTGCCCTTTTCAATCTCAGTGGTCGCATTACCCTGCTCATTTACACGGTATTGTGGCCGCGAGGGAACCATCAGTTTGGTGACATCCAGTAGCAGAGTCAGCCGGTTATCCGGGTTGTTATTCAGCCCGTAACCAGCACCCATCCGCAGGTTCATCGGCAGAAAGCTCTCCTTCGCATTCGTGTAGTTAAGTTTCGTGCCGATGTTGGTCAGGTTGATCCCCCAGGCAAAACGCTTGCTGAACTGCCTCGAGCTCATGTAGCTCTTCTCCGAATACAGTCCGAGGTCGACCGCAAAGGCATTGGCACGGTCCATGTCCAGACCGTTGTAAGCGCCCGAACCAAGGTTACTGTGGATATAGCGCGCGGTCAGGGCCATGGCAAAATGCTCGCCCAATAGGCGCGAATAACTCGCATCAATGGAAATCTCCCCCGCGTTGTAGCGTTGCGAAAGGTTCCCTGTTTCATCCCGGAAGGTGATTTCCCCCATATCGAGGTATTTTACGGAAAGCCCGAGTACTTCACGCTGGCTAAGCCGATGGAAAGCGGTAAGGTAGCCGAGATGTTCATCTTTTACGAGCTGCCGCATCCACGGCGTATAGGAAAAACTCAATCCTTTCTCACCGGCAAAGCTCAGCTTCGCCGCATTGGTGAATACCGAATTGGCATCCGGTATAAGTCCGGTTCCCGCCTCGGCTACTCCAGTGGTCCGGGCATCCGGGCTCAGCAAAAGAAAAGACGCTCCCGTGGCGATCGTACTGCGCCCAATCTGGGCTATCGCAAAAACGGGAAGCAACACAACAACCAACAACGCATACACTGGTTTTGGGAGGAGGGTGCTCATGATTGTCTCGCTTGTGGTTATTGGATAACTAATTTTTCCGTATAGGTCCGATACGCCGTGCGGATCACCAGGTAATACAGGCCTGAAGCATAGTTGCTGAGCGCCATAGTGTATTTCAGCCGGCCGGCCAGCATCTGGCTTGTTTCGGTAAACACCACTTGCCCGGCATTATTGACCAACATGAACACCACCCGGCCATCCTGGAGCAAATCGAACTCCAAGTTCGTAAACTCAGCAGCGGGATTGGGGTAGACGATAAGGTCCGAAACAAAAGGAGCCTCCGGTGCCTTGATCGGCCCGGCCACTTCCGGCTGCTGGAAGCCCTGCGTAAGCAGTAAATCGCCGGCACTTAGCGTAGCCACCACCGGCTCGCCGATCGTATATTGAAAGATGGTATAGCCAACCGTCGCGCTGTGGCCAGCGTTGGCTACAGCCTGACGAACAAGGTCCTGTGAATGTGCTGGAATTACGGCGCAACAAAAAAAGCCACAGGCAAGTAAAACTGTCTTCATAGCAGTCAATATTTAAGGCTAATGTCCGAAACACAGAACAGATCGACAATACACCAAAACAGGTATATTTTTACGATGAGCCACAGCACGAATGCAACTTACCGGGCAAGTCCCCGAAAAATACCAGACCGGAGGAACATTGACGAACCACATAGGCAAGGAGATGCTTTTCATAACGTAAATTTGTCGGCGCCCAAAGTTAACTATAAACTTATATACATTGCAATTAGTTTACAAAAATAGTTATTTGGATAGCGGGCAGCGTTCAAATGAGTGAATGGGCTGTTTCATTGTCCGAAAGCTGACCTTCTCTGAGTAAAGCCTGCTAACGGTAAAGTCAGGAACAAAAATTGGGTACCGTGCACATACACGTAAGACATAACCATGGAAGCTACAGACCTCCAGACCGGAGTCGTAGCCAAAGCCATTCTCAAGCCTTGCCCTTAGCCAACATCTTACCGTTAAACCCAGTAAACCCGGCCGGTCTACCTAAAAAATAAAAAAGAAATAAATAAGGCCCATAATGACGATGGCCAAGATAACCGCCAGCCAAATCATATTGCTGGCGGGCCTGTCATTCGGTTCCTTTATCGCCTCTGGTGACGGGGCAGGATTCTCCTGGTGAGCCGCATAATTTTCCTCCGGTTGGGGATTCCCCTCCTTATCCGTGTGGTGACCATTCGTTTCCATAGCGCAAAATCGTTTGTCCTATGTTAATAACAAAATAATTGGGCTTTTTGTTTAAAAACTCATTTCCCGAATCCCAAATCTTTTCCTTATCATTGCACGTAATATTATTTCGGACATGAGATTCATTGTTTCTACTTCAATATTATTAAAACAACTACAGGCAATCAGCGGAGCATCAAGCAGCAGTACCGTGCTCCCAATATTGGAAAATTTCCTGTTTGAAATCAAGGACAATGTCCTGACCATTTCAGCCACAGACCTGCAAACCAGCATGGTTACCTCGCTACCCATTGAAGCCAAGGAAGAGGGCCGCGTAGCCATGCCCTCCAAAATACTGATAGAAACGCTTAAGACACTGCCTGATCAGCCCGTCGCTTTTTCGGTAGATACCGCCACACTGGCGATTGAGATCAGTGCCGGAGATGGCAAATACAAGCTCAGTGGCGAAAATGCGGATGACTTTCCTAAAATTCCCGTAGTGGATAATGCTTCATCCGTAACGATACCTGCTTCTGTTTTGGCCGAGGCTATAAACAAAACCATTTTTGCGGTAAGTAATGATGAGCTACGCCCGGCGATGTCTGGCGTGCTGGTACAATTGTCCGAACAGTCAGCCACCTTCGTAGCTACCGATGCGCATAAATTGGTACGCTATCGCCGCAATGACATTAGCAGCCAAAAACCAACGTCGTTGATTTTACCGAAAAAAGCGTTGTCGCTGTTAAAGTCGTCGTTACCCATGGAAGACACCGCTGTATCCGTGGAGTATAACAGCACAAACGCGTTTTTCAAATTCGGCAGTATCCATCTGATCTGTCGGCTGATTGATGAGCGCTACCCCGATTATGAAGCAGTCATCCCTCAGGTAAACCCGAATAAGCTCACGCTGGGCCGCCATGTTTTCCTGAATTCGCTCCGCCGCGTGGTCATCTTTGCTAACAAAACCACGCATCAGGTACGGCTCAAAATCTCGGGAAGCGAGCTCCATATCTCTGCCGAAGACCTAGACTTCTCAAATGAAGCGCACGAGCGGCTCAGCTGCCAGTTCGAAGGTGACGATATGGAAATCGGTTTCAACGCCAAATTCCTGGTGGAGATGCTAACCAACCTGGATAGCGAGGAGGTGGTCATCGAGATGAGCACACCAAACCGAGCCGGGCTACTGCTCCCCGCCGTATCCGAAGAAAATGAGGATATCCTGATGTTGGTGATGCCCGTCATGTTGAATAATATGGGTTAATAGCGTTGGAATTCATCACCTCATTGATCGATTTCATTCTCCACATCGACCAGCATTTGTTGGAGATTGTCAATGACTACCAAACGTGGACTTACCTCATCCTATTCCTGATTATTTTTATAGAGACCGGTGTGGTCGTGATGCCTTTCCTTCCGGGAGATTCATTGCTGTTTGCCGCAGGAATGCTTGCTGCACAACCCAATGAATTAAATGTCTGGTTGATGATCATCATTTTGTTGATCGCGGCAATAACAGGGGATTCGCTCAATTATGCTATCGGAAAGCGCTTTGGGATGCGGATTACCAAATTCAAGCTTTTCGGCAGACAGGTTGTGAAAGACGAGCAGATTGAAAAGACGCATTCATTCTACGCAAAGTACGGCAGTAAAACCATTGTAATCGCCCGCTTTGTCCCTATTGTTAGAACCCTGGCGCCATTTGTCGGCGGAATTGGCAAAATGCACTACGGCACCTTTCTAACCTATAATGTGGTCGGGGCATTCTTATGGGTTGTAGGCATTACCCTAGCTGGTTATTTCCTGGGTAATATACCCATCATCCGGGATAATTTCTCCAAAGTCGTATTACTGATTATCGTCCTTTCTATCCTGCCTATTATTTTTGAATTCGCGAAAGAGAAATTCAGGAAATCGGCATAGTCCTTGCCTGTAATCATAACAATGATTACAACAATAAGGATAGCGATATGTGCCGTTACTTTTTGGCTTTTCTCAGCCTTCTCGATTCCTACTCCAAATCGGCCGAAGATAGACCGCGGGGAAGCCAGGTCTGCCTTCTTAATACTCAATAAGATCCGGCAGAATCCACGTGCATATCAACGGGAGCTCCACCTAAATTCCCGCTCCCAAATATCCCATACTGCCTTAAGATGGAATGCTAAACTTGCCAGCGTAGCCGAGGCGAAGGCGATGGACATGGCGCGGCGTAATTATTTCGACCACACGGATCCGGATGGCCTTGGTCCGAATTACCACATCAGCCGCGCAGGTTATACCCTGAATCCCGACTGGCTCAAACGAAAGAATGCCAACAATTTCGAATCCATAGGTGCAAATCATTCTTCGGCTGTCAACGGGATAAAGGCAATGATTATCGGCAGGAACTCCCCGGGATTTGGTCATCGCAAGCATCTACTCGGTATGGACGAGTGGAATGCATCGCTGCAGGATATCGGTATCGGCTTCGTCCGCGCCCCTTCCGGCAGTACTTACCAATCCTATCTGTGCGTGATTATCGCGAAGCATGATTGGTAAGGAATGACCGTCCGATAGCAAAATTTGAGTAAATTTATCTAAGTTTGCGCATGATTAAATCCATGACCGGCTATGGCTTAGGTGCCAAAGACAACCAAAAGGTAAAATATACCGTCGAGATCAAATCTTTGAATTCCAAGTTCCTGGAACTCAACCTGCGACTGCCAAAAGCGTTTTCTGACAAGGAGCTCCTGCTAAGGGGCGAGTGCTCGAGGTTAATCGAACGGGGTAAAGTAAACATTACCGTAAGTGTGGAGTATGTTGACCAGACGGCCGCTGCAGCCACCATCAATGCAGAGTTACTCAAAAACTACTACCGCCAACTGGAAGCCATAGCGAAGGATCTGAAAACCGACAATAACGGCAACCTTTTTGAGCTTGCCCTCAACATGCCTGAAGTGGTCACACACAATGAAGATGAGGCCGATGAGGATGAGGCTGCGCTACTCCTAAGTGCATTCCAAGCGGCCGTCAAGCAACTCAACCAGTTCCGGGCCGACGAGGGCGAAGTGCTCAGGCAAGACCTTTCTTCACGTACCCAGGATATTTTGCGCTTACTTACCGAGGTAGAGTCGGTAGAAACCGACCGGATTCCGCTTATCCGTGATCGAATAAGCCATTACCTAAACGAAACGGTTGGCAAGGAAAATGTGGATAAAAACCGGTTTGAACAGGAACTCATATTCTATATCGATAAGTTGGACATCACGGAAGAAAAAGTACGCCTGCGCAGCCATTGCAATTACTTCCTCCAAGCCCTCGAAGCGGCCGATGCGAACGGGAAGAAGCTTGGTTTCATTTCTCAGGAAATGGGTAGAGAAATCAATACGTTGGGATCCAAAGCCAACCATGCCGGGATCCAGCAAGTGGTAGTGGGCATGAAGGAAGAACTGGAGAAAATCAAGGAGCAACTCCTGAACGTGCTGTAAGTCTATGGAAGGAAAACTCATCATATTTTCTGCACCGTCGGGTGCTGGTAAAACCACCATTGTAAAGTACCTGTTGGCTAAACATCCCGAAAAAATCTCCTTTTCGATATCTGCCAGTACACGTGTCCCGCGCGAAGGTGAAGTGAATGGGAAAGATTATTACTTCATATCCCAGGAAGAATTCCTGCACCGGATAGCAAAAAAAGAATTTATCGAGTTTGAAGAGGTCTATTCTGGAACGTTCTATGGTACGCTACGCTCCGAAGTGGAACGTATATGGGCTACCGGCAAGCACGTCATTTTCGATATCGACGTAGAGGGTGGGCTGCATTTGAAACGCAAATTTGGGGAGCAGGCTTTAGCGATTTTTGTACAGCCGCCATCATTGGAGGTGCTGGAGGAGCGCCTACGTGGGCGAGGTACGGATTCCGAAGAAAAGTTGCAGGAACGCATTACTAAGGCGCAAAAAGAACTTCAATATGCCGACCGGTTTGACGTTATCCTTAACAACGACGATCTCAACAAAGCTTGTGCAACGGCCGAGCAACTCATGGTAGACTTTCTGTCTGAAAAAAATAACTGACGCCATGCCCAAAACTGGATTGTTTTTCGGGTCATTCAATCCCATACATACCGGTCATCTGATCATTGCCAATTATATGGCAAATCACACCGACCTCGATGAGGTGTGGCTGGTGGTATCCCCTCATAATCCGTTGAAGAAAAAAGACACGATTATCAATATGTATGATCGGCTGGAGATGGCAAACCTGGCCCTCGAACATGCCGAAAACATCCGCAGTAGCACCATTGAGTTTTCCCTGCCGCAACCCTCATATACCATCGATACCCTCATCAACCTCCGCGAAAAACACCCTGAAAAACAATTTGTGCTCATTATGGGGTCCGACAACCTCGTCTCGCTGAAAAAGTGGAAGAATTACGAGATCATTTTACGCGACTACCAAATCCTCGTATATCCACGGCCAGATTATCCAGTGCCGCCCGAATTGGAAAACCATCCTGCCATAACGATAACCGATACCCCTTTGATGGAGTTTTCTTCTACCTTTATCCGCGACGCCGTGAAGAACGGAAAGAATATTCGCTATTTCGTGCCCGACAGTGTGCTGGCCTTTATCGAAAATAAAGGGTTATACCGGTAATCACCTTCCCATCCAGCCGCCGTCTACGGTCAGGGTGGTTCCATGCACATAGGCCGCAGCATCAGAGGCTAGGAATACCGCCGGCCCTTTGAAGTCCTTCGGCTCGCCCCAACGCCCGGCAGGAATGCGTTCTAAAATCGAACGACTCCGGTCTGCATCCGCACGTAGCGCCTCCGTATTGTCGGTGGAGATATAGCCCGGCGCAATCGCATTCACATTCACACCTTTGGATGCCCATTCATTGGCAAATGCCTTGGTGAGCTGACCAACCGCGCCTTTTGATGCTGCATATCCCGGCACGTTGATGCCGCCCTGGAACGTGAGCAGGGAAGCCGTGAATACGATCTTTCCGGATCCGCGGGCTACCATCTCCTTGCCGATCTCGCGCGTAAGGATAAATTGGGCATTCTGGTTGATCTCGATTACTTGATCCCAATAATCATCCGGGTGCTCCGCTGCAGGCTTACGCAATATGATTCCGGCATTGTTGAATAGGATATCGATGCGAGGGTGTGCCGCTTTTACCTGTTCGATAAATGCATACAATGCATTTCGATCGCCAAAATCAGCCTGATAGGCATGAAAGCGCCGTCCGGTGGCTTCCACTGCCTTGGAGACTTCGCTTCCCTGCAGTTCCAGCGAAGCCGAAACACCGATGATATCGGCGCCAGCAGCAGCCAACGCCTCGGCTATCGCCTTACCTATGCCGCGTTTGCAACCCGTAACCAGCGCGACTTTTCCCGTCAAATCGAATAAACTATTTGTCATTATACTGTCCTTACTCTTAAATCCGTCCGTTATTTTATTTCTATGTTTAACGGCGATGCGTGTCTTTCTTTAAACCCCCGTACATAAGCAAACCATGCTTCGGACGAGGTGATTTTACCGGCCTTGTTCCACGCTCCGCCATTGTAATAGGTAATGGGCTCGCCGTCAGTTGCTGTGAGTAATGCCAAATATTGGGTCGGCTGGTCGACGTAGTGATCGAACTGTCCGTCACTCAGCAACACACCCACACCCGTTATACCATACTCGCCCTGTTCAGGCTCCCAATAACCGAGTATCCCGCTGCCTTGTTCCTGGAGAAGCCGGCCTTCTCCGGCCCTGCGCGAGATACCAACAGCCACGGGAAGCGTTCCGTCTCCATCGATGGCGTACGTCACTTCCACCCGATTCAGCTGCGAGCCAGCATCCAAGGTGTATAACTTACTTACCGAGACCGTCTTTCCGTCAACATTCCACGGCTCGTAGTCCAGACGGAATGTCGTGCGTAGCGGGCCATTATCCAACACCTCGTGTACCCGGTAGTGCTTGGAGTAAATAACTTCCCCATCGTGGAAAGGTGCGATGTCCCCAGCGCCCAGCGTCATCCCGACCGAATAATAGTCCATACCTTCACCGTGATCGGTGTGGTAGTCGCCATGGGCGTACCATTTATCGACGACCAGGCCTGTGGTTCGTTTCGACCACAGGTCAATACCTTGCGCGTCATCTGGTCGACCTTCCAACGCCTTCCCATACATCCGGAAAGCAACCACGTCATTCTCCCATGCAAAGTCGTCATAGCGTTCAGGCACGTAGCGCGCATAGGCCTTTGAAACCGTGGGGTTGGGGGCTGATTTCTCAACCATCAGAACGGCATCACCTGAAGCAGGTACCGATACGTAGAGCAGGACGTTCTGCGGGGCAGAGGTCCCTTTGGTTTCCAACTGGTACGGAATCTCTGTACCGCTTGCCTCGTCTACAACCTTAAATACACTGTCCAACCCGAAAGCGTCCACAAACGCAGCATACGGAACTGCAACCAGCTCCTGTCGTTCGACACCCAGTGAATTGGTAATGACAATAGATTTGGATTGCTCGTCGTTACCACAGGCAACCGCCAGGATCGTCAATGGAAGCACGCAGCGTGTTGTTAAAAGCCGATTCATAGCCGTTTCTTATTCGTTATTTCAGTTCGGTAATCGCACAGCCATCCATATCACCATAATCCATATTTTCGCCAGCCATGCCCCAAATAAAGGTATAATTGCTCGTACCCGCGCCGGCATGCACCGACCACGGTGGGGAGATGACCGCTTGCTCATTCTGCATCCAGATGTGGCGCGTCTCCTGGGGCTGACCCATAAAGTGGCTCACCGACTGTCCTTCGGGCACCTCGAAATAAAAATAAACCTCCATACGGCGATCGTGTGTATGTGCAGGCATGGTATTCCAGACACTCCCGGCTTTCAGCTCCGTCATGCCCATCTGCAATTGGCAGGTATCCACTACACCGGCCACTAGTAATTTATTGATTACACGGTGGTTTGCGGTCTCCAGGCTACCCAGTTCCACGACTTCTGCGTCTGCTTTGGTCACCTTTTTGGTGGGATACGCGTGGTGCGCTGGCGCCGAACTGAGGTAGAACTTGGCCGGATTCGCGCGGTCATCACTGGAAAAAACGACTTCTTCGCTGCCCTTGCCTACATACAGCGCCTCCTTGAAACCCAGCGTATATACCGTTCCATCTACGGTTACTCGGCCATTGCCCCCTACATTGATGATACCCAGCTCGCGCCTTTCGAGAAAATAAGGCGCCTTCAACGCGTCAATGGTTTCTAGCCTCAACGGCTTGTCCACGGGTTTCGCTCCGCCGGCGATGTAACGGTCGTAATGGGTGTATACCAACTGGATCTCACCGTCAGTAAAAACCGTTTCAATCAGGAAATGCTGCCGCAGTGTCGTTGTATCCAAATGCTTGGTTTCCGTCGGCCCCAGCGCATAACGGGATTCGTAATGTATACTCATTCGTTTGTAAAGTTGATTGTTAGCATTTACTCCCGATTTGGCATCTACTTCAAAAGGGGAAAGGCTAAGGTAAGAACATTTTATCAATCATGCAAACGTTTACATTGGTGCTGGCGGCAAGTCACAGGAATAGCGGATTATATTCTTAAAAATCAAACTTAATCCCCTGCGCCAACGGTAACTTATCGGAATAATTGATGGTATTGGTTTGCCTGCGCATATAAGCCTTCCATGCATCCGATCCGGATTCACGGCCGCCGCCGGTTTCTTTCTCTCCACCGAATGCACCGCCGATTTCCGCTCCCGATGTACCGATGTTTACGTTGGCGATACCGCAATCAGATCCGCCGGCCGCGAGGAATTGCTCCGCCTCGCGAAGATTGAGCGTCATGATCGCTGAAGAAAGGCCCTGCGGCACATCATTCTGTATACGGATGGCCTCGTCCAATGAGCGGTATTTCATGATGTATAGAATGGGGGCGAAAGTTTCGGTCTGAATGATGGCCGCATCGGGCGGCACCTCGGCGATACATGGTCGGACATAGCACCCCGAACCGTATTCATCGCCTTCCAGTACACCGCCCTTCACGACGAAATTGCCCCCCTCTCGTTGGCATCTCGCAATGGCCGCTTCGTAATTCGCCACGGCGTCCCGATCGATTAATGGGCCTACATGATTGTGTTCGTCCAGCGGATTACCTATGCGTAACTGCTTATAGGCATTCACGAGTCGGGCTTTGAATTTCTCATACACCGCTTCGTGGATGATCAGTCGCCTAGTAGAGGTACAGCGTTGGCCAGCCGTACCTACCGCACCGAAGACCGCCGCGGGCAAGGCAATGTCGAGATCGGCGTGCTCGGAAATGATCATTGCATTGTTTCCCCCCAATTCCAGAATGGCTTTGCCCAATCGCGATGCCACGGCGGTAGAAACCGATTTACCCATCCGTGTAGAGCCGGTGGCCGATACCAGTGCAATCCGGTGATCATTAGCCAACCGTTCGCCCAGCGACTTCCCTCCATGCACCAAAGACGATATTCCTTCCGGTAGGTTGTTCTCGGCCAAAACACGCGCGATGATGGTTTGGCAGGCCGCCGCCGTAATCGGTGTCTTTTCCGACGGCTTCCATACACATACATTGCCACAAACCCACGCAATGGCTGCATTCCAGCTCCACACCGCCACAGGAAAATTGAATGCAGAGATAATACCTACTACGCCAAGCGGATGCCATTGCTCATACATCCGGTGGTTTGGTCGTTCGGACGGCATCGTGAGACCATAAAGCTGTCTACTCAATCCCACCGCAAAGTCGCAGATATCAATCATTTCCTGCACTTCGCCCAGGCCCTCTTGTAAACTTTTGCCCATTTCATAAGAAACCAGTGTGCCCAAATCTTGCTTCTGCTTGCGCAACGCCTCTCCGAACTGCCGCACTACTTCACCCCGCTGCGGAGCAGGGACGCTGCGCCAACTTGCAAAAGCGACCGTGGCCTCGGTCACCACTCGATCGTAATCTTCTGTAGCGGTTTGCTTCACCGACGTTATCCGCATCCCATCAACGGGCGATACGCTCTCGATGTTCACTTCCCCGCCAACCTTATCCGCCTCAGCTCCCGTGCTGCATGCCCGATGCCCAGCCTTTACCGATAGCCGCTCAAGTATCCCAGAAATGTCAATGTGGTGATTCATGCTTCAAGGGGTTCTTTGGTTCATCTGGTATCAAACGTCCAGTGTCCCAAAGGTACGCTTTTCGATTAGTATTGTGTATCTTTGCATCATTATTTGATACCAACATGGTAGATAACGGGCAAAAAATTAGATTAACGTTGTCGGAATCTGGCCGGATTATCTACAACGATTTATATTGCAATTGGTTGATTATCTATGGATTTCGGGCGGATTTTTTAAATTGTTGAAAACTTGTGTTGACAATATCATCCAACAAGTCCTATTTTGTTATCATCAAAACGTAGCTGTGATAAATGAGGGTGGAAGCCTAAGTGTTAGTTCTTAAAATTAGGAGTATAGATGGAAGACGATTTCGAATATGGGCCTGCCGAGGATCCTAAATTTTCGGTGGAACGTTACGAAGAAATGATTCGCAATAAGGATCAATACTTTTTTGATACGCAGGCTTTCGAAGGGATTATTGACTACTATATGGATAAGAATGATCCCATCAAAGCCCTTCAGGTAGTCGATTATGCCGTTAGTCAACACCCTTTTGCGGCCGTTTTTTACCTCAAACAGGCACAGCTCTTTGCGGTGACCAACCAGTTTGGCCGCGCGTTAGATGCGTTGGACAAAGCGGAGACCCTGGAGCCTTCAGAGGGTGACATATACCTCATCAAAGGCGGTATTTTGGGTAATTTGGAGCGCTACGACGAAGCTTTCCGTAGTCTCGACAAAGCACTGGAACTTGCTGAAAATCCAGACGATATTTATTTACAAATCGCCCTTTTACACCAAAACAAGGGTGATTACGAACAGGCTATCCACTACCTCAAACACTGCCTGGAACAAAACATGGAAAACCAGGATGCCCTATATGAGTTGGCTTTCTGCTACGATGTGCTAGACCAGCAGGATGAAAGCATCGGATTTTATAAGCAGTATATCGATAATGATCCCTATTCCTATGCTGGATGGTACAACCTGGGAAATGCTTACCATAAATTAAACCGTTACGAAGAGGCAATCGATGCGTACGACTATGCGATATTGATCAAGGATAATTTTGCCTCTGCCTATTTCAATAAGGGAAACGCCTTGGTAAACCTTGATAAATACAGCGAGGCCATTGAAGTATACCGGCAGACTTTTGAATATGAGCCGCCGGGAGCAGAGACTTACTGCGCCATAGGCGAATGCTACGAGAAGCTGGAACAAATGGACGAGGCAAGGTCCTATTACAAAAAGGCGGTCAAAATCGATGTAACGCTGGCGGATGCTTGGTTTGGAATCGGTGTCACGCTAGACTATGAAGAGCGGTATTTCGAGTCGTTGCACTTTTATAAAAAAGCACTCGACCTCGAACAGGACAACCCCGACTATTGGTTTGCCATCGCCGATGCGCGGTATAAACTCAAGCAGCTGGATGAGGCAGAACTGGCTTATGAAAAAGTCGTGGAGCTCAATCCCGTTGACCTAGAGGCATGGCTTGATTATTCCTCTATTTTGTACGAACGCGCCAAGCTGGACAAGGCTATTGAAACCATCGCCGAGGCGATCAAAAACAATCCCGACGGAGCGGAATTATATTACCGCATGGTCGCTTATCTGATCGCCGCAGGAAAATACAACGAGGCATTGAACTACCTCGAGCTGGGGCTTGCCGCGGACCCTCGGAAGCATTCCGTATTATTTGAATACCTGCCGCAACTGCGGGATAACAAAGCGATTACTGAGGTTATCAAGAAGTATATGCCCTAATCCGCACCCCCGCAAGTGTGAACACTCAGCAGGGCGCATTGGGCCATGATTTCAGAAATTTTTCAGATTTTATCCGCTTTTTTGCCCATAATATTCCATTTTAGCCGGACAACAACAATTAGTAAATAGATGAATTTTCAGCTGAATAATGTTCCTTCACGAACGCAAAAGCCAAGAAATAATGGGTTAACTATGGTCATGGACAAGGGGTTAAGCGTAAGGCAAGCAGAAGACCTCGTGGCTGTGGGCGCCGAATACATTGATTTCGTGAAATTGGGGTGGACCACCGCCTATATCATCCCCAAGTTGGAAGAGAAACTGGCTGTTTATCACGAAGCAGGTGTCCACCCGTATTTTGGCGGTACCTTGTTCGAAGCTTTTGTGGTACGGGATCAATTCGACGATTTTCTCCGGGTGATCGAAAAATACAAACTCGAGTACGCCGAAATATCGGATGGCTCCATCACGTTACCCCATGAAGAAAAATGCGAATATATCGCCAAACTATCGCAACATGTAACCGTGATTTCCGAGGTGGGGTCCAAGGACAACACCAAGATAATGGCTCCTTACAAATGGATCTCGCTCATGAAAGCTGAATTGGAGGCTGGATCGTGGCGACTGATTGCGGAGTCACGCGAAAGTGGCAACGTGGGGCTCTACCGCGAATCTGGCGAAGTAAGGCAGGGACTGGTCGACGAAATCCTCAACGAAATCCCCAACGAGAAAATTATCTGGGAGGCCCCCCTTAAATCGCAACAAGTATATTTCATCAATCTGGTGGGAGCCAACGTCAACCTGGGCAACATCAATACCAACGAAATCATTGCGTTGGAAACCACTCGCATGGGCTTGCGCGGCGACACCTTTCACAATTTTATCTGACCATGAAGAAATTTGGGTTGATCGGTTTTCCGCTGGCACATTCCTTTTCAAAGAAATACTACGATGCCAAAATCGACCGGCAGCAGATTACCGGGGTAAACTACGAATTATATGCCATCCCCTCCATTGCGGACTTTCCACGGTTGATTGCCGACAACCCCCTGTTGATGGGGGTTAACGTGACTATCCCATACAAGATTGCCGTCATGGATTTCCTCGATTCTCTGTCTGCCGAGGCCGAAGCCATTGCTGCGGTTAATTGCATTCGTATCGATCGACCAACCAACGGAGAACCTCGGTTGACGGGGTACAACACCGATGTGTACGGTTTCGCGGAATCGTTGAAGCCACTCCTCCGGCCAGAACATGATACGGCTCTTGTGCTTGGCAATGGCGGGGCGGCAAAAGCCGTTACTTTTGCGCTTACCCAGTTGGGAATCGCCCACTCAATCGTATCGCGGTCGGCAGGGAAAGGACAGTATACCTACACACAATTGGACGCGGGTATCATCGAAGGCCATCCGCTCATCATCAATACTACCCCCCTGGGTACCTATCCGGCAGTAATAGACTGCCCCGATATACCCTATGATTACCTCAGCGAGCGCCACCTCCTTTACGACCTCGTCTATAACCCTACCAAGACCGAATTTCTGAAGCGGGGACAGGCAAAAGGAGCCCTCGTTAAAAACGGTCTTGAAATGCTGGAGCTACAGGCGGAGCGCAACTGGGAAATTTGGACGGCTACCAAATGAGGTGCTTCAAACAATTGTCCCTATTCAGTTTGGTCCTCACGTTCGGCGTATGGGGATGCACACAACACTACTCACCAAAACCTCGGGGTTATTTCCGTGTTGTACTTCCCGAAAAAGAATACGACACCTTGTCCTCGGGCTGCCCCTTCGTGTTTGACGTTCCCGCCTATGCACAGCAGGAGCCCGACCGTTCAGCCGAAGCCCAACCGTGTTGGATGGATATCAATTTTCCGCAATTCAATGCCAGAATCCACCTGAGTTATATGCCGGTTTCGGGTCGCGACAACTTTAATGAATTGGTAGAAGATGCCCGCACATTTGCGTTCAACCACACGGTTAGGGCTACGGCCATCGATCAACAGCGAATCAGCCGTCCGGATGCCGATGTATATGGACTGAAATATGACATTAAGGGGAATACGGCCTCAAATATTCAGTTTTTTGTGACCGATAGCACCCGTCATTACCTGCGGGGCGCATTGTACTTCCACGAAAAGCCTCGACTGGATTCGATACAGCCCGTGCTGGATTTCATAAAGGCTGATATCGATACGCTTATTCAATCCATACGCTGGAAATAAAGTGGTTCCAAACTAAAAACCGTTACCTTTGCGACTATGATCCATATCAAATCGTTCGTCTGCAATCCGTATCAGGAAAACACCTATTTGTTATACGACGATACCGGTTCCGCGGCGATCATAGACCCTGGAATGTACGGCCCATATGAAGAACAGCAACTAAGCGATTTCATTCGTGCAGAAGGCCTAACGCCGGAGTTGCTGCTCAACACCCATTGCCACATCGACCACGTGCTTGGCAACCGGTATTGTTACGACCAATACGGCTTACTGCCGCAATTCCATGAGGGCGAGCTTCCGCTCCTTATGGAAGTCCAAAACTATGCGCCTCAAATGGGGATACGCTACGACGTATCGCCTATTGCCGAGACATTCCTTCCGTCTTCCGGCACAGTCTCCTTAGGCCAGCATGGCCTGGAACTTATCTTTGCTCCGGGCCATTCCCCGGCTCACCTGTGCTTCTATAGCCGAGATGCGAATTTCCTGATCGGCGGCGATGTGCTTTTCAAGGGGAGCATTGGCCGTACGGATTTACCCGGGGGCAATCACCAGCAACTGCTGGATAGCATTGCTTATAAGCTCTATTTGCTACCAGCGGAAACCGTCGTTTACCCTGGCCACGGACCGCAGACAACCATCGGTCATGAAAAAAACACCAATCCGTTTATAAGGGGGTAGCCTATGAACATTGCTTTGTACTTCGCCAAACGCTACCTTTTTTCCAAGAAGACCGTCAATGCCGTCAATATCATTTCAGGCATCAGCGTGCTTGGTGTCTTGGTTAGCAGCGCGTCACTCATCATTATCTTGTCGTTTTATAATGGTCTGGAAAACCTGATATTTTCGATGTACAGTGCATTCACTCCCGAGCTCCGCATAGAGCCCGCAAAAGGCAAAGGCTTTTTGTCGGATTCGACTACGGCGCTGGCCCTGAAGAAGCATCCCGCCGTTACCTCATACCGCGAGGTACTGCAGGAGCGGGTATTACTGCGTTATGGAGATGCCCAGTATATTGCGACAATCAAAGGCATTACCATTGCCGATGCGCTGCCGCAATCGATGGATACCTTGCTCCAGGACGGTCATTTTGCGTTACACTATGGGGACACCGATTATGCGGTAATCGGTGCACGTGTACAGGGAACATTGGGTATTTCGATAAACGATGGTTCGCGTATGATTGAGGTCTTCTCTCCTCGCAAAGGGGTAACGGGAAGCATCAATCCGGCCGAAGAGTTCACCATGCGTTCCATACGGCCTGCGGGCGTGTTGGAATACCAACAGGAGTTTGACGACCTGCTCATCGTGCCCATGGATTTTGCGCGGGAAGTCCTGGGCGAATTTGAAGAGGTATCCGCCATAGAAATCAACCTCGCGCAGGGTAGCAACGTAGCTGTCGTACAGCGCGAGCTTTCTGCACGACTAGGCGATGCTTACATCGTAAAAACCCGTGAACAACAGAATCCCACGCTGTATAAAATTGTTCGTACAGAGAAATGGGCGGTGTTTTTCATCATTGCGTTTACTGGAATCATTGCGCTTTTCAATATCGTAGGATCACTTACAATGCTCGTCATTGACAAGAAGAAAGACATCTCGGTATTGATGGGTCTAGGCGCAAACGATGGCCTTATACGGCGGATTTTCTTTTACGAGGGCTTGTTGATCTCACTGATAGGGTGTTTCGCCGGGCTGATTCTGGGTCTCCTTTTCTGTGTTTCCCAACAGTATTTCGGTTGGATCCGTTTCGGCGAAGGCGAAAACCTGGTGACCGACGTCTATCCGGTGGACATCCGGTTAAGCGACTTTGTGCTGGTTTTCCTGACTGTTTTTGCAATTTCTACAGTCATTTCACTGGTATCATCGCGACTCAGCGTCAAGCAGACCGCGCGCTTGTCTTAATTGAGCGTCACCTGCCCCGCTGTCGGCTCTTAGTCCCCTCTGTAATCTGTCTGATCAGGTTACCCCAAGCGAATGGGCTTAACAAGGGATTGGCCATGCGCTGATTCACGGCTTGGTTGCTTAGGCTGATATGGTTTTGCGTGGCGCTGAAGCTCTGGATCTCCTCCGCGCTGCGGGGCGTCACGGCGGCCAGTGCAGCCAACGATTCAGGCGAAAGGTTCCGTTTCGCCACAACGATGTCATCATCTGCGATCTCGAGCGACATGAACGCCATATTGAATTCGTCGATACTGGCCCAAGGATAAGGCGTTACCATAGGCAGCTCCTTGATTTCCGCAGTCATGTCTACCATCGCAGTGTACTTATCTTCCCTGACCCTTGGAATAACGACACGGGTAGATCGGTAGCCAACGGACGTAAAAAGGACCGTGTCGCCCTCATGCGCCACGAATGAAAAGTACCCCTGATGATTGGCCGTAACGGTGTAGTTTTCGAATGAAAGGTTGGTAACCGTTACATAAGGTACGATCACATTGGTATCCGCGTTGTGGATGACGCCACTGAACTGCACGAGCTTTTTCTGCTGCGCCAACGATGACACGACCATCCCAATGGTAAACAAAAAAACCAATATGTTGCGGATTGTCCCCATAATTATTCAACAAAACTACACATTCGGAAGTTCTTCATCCCGTTAAATAATGTTAAATCCCCCGGATGCCTACCCGTTCATTCTCGGAATGGGCATTGTCGCGCTCGGATCATCCATATCGGTAATATTGATGGCCTCAACGGCTGTGATTTCCGGAACGGCTTTCTTGATGGCTTGCTCCAAGCCCGCTTTGAATGTCATGATGCTCATGGCGCACGAAGCACAGGAACCCAAGAGCTTTAGTCTCACCACGTTTTCTGCCGTAATCTCTTCAATACTCACATTACCACCGTCTGTCTCGAGATATGGCCGGATAGACTCCAAAGCCTGTTCTACTCTTTCCCGTATTTCCATAACCTTATGATTATTACAAAGCTGTAAAGATACGGATATTTTCTTAATTTATCATAAATGGCGTGTCTCTCAAAACGGCTCTACAATCTGTTAAACTCTGTTAAACCACTTGGCCATCCGTCATTTTCGCCCTATCTTGCACCATAAAAATTTAATTGACAGGTATTTTAAATTCACTTATCTTTGCAGAATGTTTATAAACAGGCGAATAGCGGCATGGGTTGCCGGGTTGTTTTTGGTCGTGATGGTTGTCGGGTGTAAGAGCAAGTTTGAAAAGTTACGAGCCAGCAATAACATCGCTCAGAAATATCAGGAAGCGTTAAAGTATTACAACAAGAAAAAATACAGCAAAGCACTGATTCTATTCGATGATCTGATGGTGAAATACCGCGGCCAGTCAGAAGCGGAAGACCTGTATTATTATACGGCATATACCAACTACAACCTCCGCGACTATACCACGGCGCGGTTCCATTTCAAGCAATTTACGGATACCTATCCAAACAGTGCCCGTGCCGAGGAGTGCCGTTATATGGGTGCATATTGCTATTTTCTCGAATCGCCCAAAGCCGGGCTTGATCAGGAATATACCTATCGGGCAATCGAAGCACTCCAACTATTTATTAACCTTTATCCCGATAGCGAGCGCGCCAAAGAAGCCTCGGGCCTTATCCAACAGCTTCGGGATAAATTGGAAGCCAAGGCGTTTGCCAATGCCAAGCTCTATCTGGATATGGGGCTACAGGACGACTACAGGGCGGCGGTGATTGCCTTCGACAATGTGTTGCGTGAATTTCCAGACACGAAATACGCCGAAGAAATGGAGTTCCTTAGTATAAAAGCGCAATACCTGTACGCCAACCAAAGCCACCCGAGAAGGCAGGAGGAACGTTTCAGCGAGGTCTTGGATTTATATGCTAATTTTATTGTCGACTATCCGGAAAGCAAATTTCGCAAAGAGGCAGACCAGCTTAATAAAGATGCTGAAAAGGGCGTTGAGCAAGCAACAAAATACATGGCCCAGGTTGCTGCAGCAACCGCCGCACAAACTGCTGAGAAAGCCGAAGAACCAACAAATTGAAGGAATAGATTTCAAAAGATATGAGTACTCAAATAAACAAAACCACCCCAAATACGACGATAACCCGTGATTTGAGGGACTTGGATAAGAAAACGGACAACCTCTATGAGTCCATCGTGATTATCAGCAAACGGGCTAACCAAATCGCTGTAGATGTAAAAGAAGAACTGAATGGCAAGTTGGCTGAGTTTGCAACGACCAACGATAATTTGGAAGAAGTGTTTGAAAACCGCGAGCAAATCGAGATTTCCAAACATTACGAACGCCTGCCCAAGCCCAGTTTGGTATCCATAGACGAGTTCCTACACGATAAGGTATACTTCAGAAACCCAACGAAGGAAAAAGACGGCGAATAGTGGGCATTCGGGGAAAGCATGTGCTTTTGGGCGTCTGCGGTGGCATCGCTGCCTATAAATCGGCCCATTTGACCCGCCTGTTGGTCAAAGCGGGAGCGAAGGTACAGGTTGTCATGACCCCCGATGCAAAAAACTTCATTACACCCCTCACGCTTTCCACGCTCTCGGGCAATCCGGTACGGGTTGACTATTTCGATCCGGCTTCTGGCGAATGGAACAATCACGTACACCTCGCACTGGCGGCTGATGCTATCGTTGTAGCGCCGGCAAGTGCAAATACCTTGGCTAAATTTTCACATGGCCTATGCGATAATTTGCTCTGTGCGGTATATCTTTCCGCCAAGTCGCCGGTTTTTCTCGCTCCCGCCATGGATTTGGATATGTGGAAACACGAGAGTACACAATCTAATATCGCCCGGCTCAAATCATTTGGCAACCACATCATTCCACCGGGCGATGGGGAGCTGGCGAGTGGGCTGACGGGAACGGGCCGGCTTGCTGAACCCGAAGAAATACTTGCTGTGCTCCATACTTTTTTTTCCACGGCGCTCCCCTTGTCAGGGAAGAGGGCCTTGGTCACAGCCGGCCCTACGTATGAGGCCATTGATCCGGTACGGTATATCGGCAATCACTCCAGTGGTAAGATGGGATATGCCATTGCATCTCGCCTGGCCGACTTGGGAGCCGATGTGACCTTAGTGAGTGGACCCACCGTATTATCCACGCCTGCTGGTGTAAAAAGCGTTTCTGTTACCTCTGCAGCCGAAATGCTCGATGCTTGCCTAGCGAACTTTGCCGAGACGGACATCACAGTGATGAGCGCAGCTGTGGCCGACTACAAACCGAAAGTTGCTGCCGAACGAAAAATCAAGAAAAACGAGGGACAGGGCTTTACAATCGAGCTCGTTAAGACCACCGATATCCTAACCACGTTAGGCCAACGAAAACGCGCGGAGCAAATCCTCGTCGGCTTTGCGCTGGAAACGCATGACGAACAGATCCATGCCGTCGAAAAACTTCAGAAAAAGAACCTCGATTTCATCGTGCTGAATTCCATGCGCGATGAAGGTGCAGGATTTGCTGGAGATACGAATAAAATCACCATCATTGATCAAAAAAGAAATATCGAATCGTTCGAGCTGAAATCCAAAGCAGAAGTTGCAAGAGATATTTGTACGCGTATTATCGCTTTGGTTCAATCCTAGTTCGGCTAGATTCGCGAATATCCAACTGTACCGGCAGCATCACTGTTTCATATTCTTCCGGCTCTTCCTTTCCAACGATCAAAGCAATAAGTTTCTCCGCAGCCTTCCTACCAATTTCAAAAGCCGGCTGATATACGGTAGAAAGCGGGGGAGTAAGTATATCGGCCAGTTCCGTATTGCTGAATCCAATAAGTGCAATGTCTTGAGGAATTTGGTAGCCGAGCTGGTGCATAACACTCAGGCTGTGGGTAGACAACTGATCAGTGGTTGTAAAAAGGGCCTCGGGAGGCGTCGGTAGTTCCAAAAGTGATCGGATGTTTGTACTGACGCAGTCTTTTAGCGTGTCCCTGCTTGATGGATTACATAAGCGGACATACTCCTCCCGATAAGGAATGTGGTTTGCGCGCAGCGCATCCTGATATCCTTTGCCCCGTAATGATGCAAAATGGATATCGGGGCCAATATTGAGCATGGCAATACGCATATACCCGTTGGCGATCAGGTGTTGTGTAGCCAAAAAAGCGCCCTCACGGTTATCGACGCCGACCTGATAGGAGTCAAAGCGTTCACTGATCCTGTCAAATAGCACGGTTGGCATCCCTATGGCCCGCAGGCCAACAATATGATCCAGATTGATGGTCTCAGCAGCGGGCGATATCAAGATCCCTTCCACACCACGTGCTTCCAACTGCTTAAGGCACGATTTTTCCTGAGCCAACGATTCTTTGCTCTGCATGATAATGATATCGTATCCTGCCGCTGTACAGGCACCGTCGATTCCATCGAGCATACGGGAAACAAAACTATTGTCGATGGAACAGACCACTACGCCTATGGAACCACTTTTGCCCTCTTTCAAGCTTTTAGCCATACGATTGGGTAGGTAATGGTTTGCCCGCGCGTAGTTCATTACCCGCTTCTTGGTTTCGTAGCCAATTTCATAACTATCACGCAACGCCTTGGATACCGTCGAAACAGACAAATCCAACGCATTGGCAATATCACGTAGTGTCATATTAGGCATGTTGCGGGATAAAATAAATGCATAAAGATAAGTATTCCTGATGTAAATAGCATCATGGGCAAAAACGTTATCTTTGTTGTGTACATCACCAACATGGATTATGAATAAATATCTACTCCGAGGGCTCATTGGCATTATAGTGGGGTTAGCCTGTTGCATAATTGGCCTTTTCCTCATGGGTCAGGATCGCCCCCTCTATAAATGGGCAATGGTGGTTGGAGTCATCGTATTCGGCATGGGTTTTTTGACAACCCTATATAGCCTTATCCGGAAAATCGAGCGTCGTAGCCTCTTGGATGAACGAAAAGAGCAACAAAAAAATGAGTAATTCACGCCAAAATCCATTCCTCCCTGCACTTAACGGGATTTTCACCACTTTCCGCGGTGAACGGAATTTCAGGATACATGTTGTCGCGGCCCTAGCGGTTGTTGGTTTGGCAACTTGGCTAAACGTGACCTACACAGAGTGGCGCTGGATAATCGGATGTATCGCTATTGTATTGATTACTGAGTTATTGAACACGGCTGTTGAAGCCCTGGTGGATCTCGTGTCGCCCGATTACCATCCACTAGCCAAAAAGGCCAAAGATGCCGCCGCAGGAGCGGTTTTGATTGCCGCGGTTTTTTCTGCTATTATTGGCTGCGTGATTTTTTGTCCAAAATTATGGTCGTTGTTTTTCGGATAACATGTTGCATAAAACCCGCGGTATTGTGTTGAAATCTACCAACTACTCGGAAAGCAGTGTAGTAGCCCAGATTTTCACCGAAAAGTTCGGCTTGCAGTCCTATATTATCAATGGCGCCCGTAGACCGAAAGCAAAAATCGGCGTAACGATCTTACAGCCGCTGCATTTGCTCGATATGGTGGTATATCACCGTGAAAACACTTCTTTACAGCGGATTTCCGAGGCGCGGCAGCAGCCTCCCTTCCAAACCATACCCTATGACATCGCTAAAAGCGCTGTTCTGCTATTTCTAAACGAAATACTTTACAAATGCCTCCGTCAGCAATCGACCGACGAACCCTTATTCGATTACGTATTCAATGCCGTATCGTGGTTAGATTCCTTGGAAAAAATGCCGCCCAATTTTCACCTCCTCTTCCTGCTCAAGCTATCCCGCTACTTGGGGTTTCACCCCGCTTTGCCCAAAAGCAGCCAAACGTTCTTTGATTTGAAAGACGGTGTTTTCTGTAGCAGCCTGCCAGCACACGCCCTGGTTTTGCAAGAGCCACACACCTCGCAGCTGGCCGCTTTGCTGGCTTGTTCTTTCGATCGTTTGGGGTCGCTGCAAATCTCGCTGGCAGATCGACGTTTCCTCCTCGAAAAACTCATTGATTTCTATCGATTTCACGTAGAAAACATGGGCGAAATAAAATCACATGGGGTGCTGGAAGAGGTGCTCGGCTGAGCTGTATTCCGAGCAAACAAAAACAACGATTCTTTGTTTTATTAGACATATGTTTCATAAATTTCGTGACAACCAAAATTTCCTATACTGATGTGGCAAGAAGAGAATAATACGCTCTACAGATCATTTAACTTTAATGATTTTTCCGAGGCTTTCGCCTTCATGCTTCGGGTCGCTTTATTGGCTGAACAGCAGAACCACCACCCCACCTGGACCAACACATGGAACAAAGTGGAAATCTGGTTATCCACACACGATGCAGGCAATATCGTGACTGAAAAAGACCGAAAGCTTGCCCGCGAGATAGACCGTCTACTATGATGCAAACAGGAAGCAACCCGATCGCTCGGTTCAACCAAGTTTTGCTATTCATCGTGTTGGCTTTCAGTATCCTTTACTTCGCAAAACCTTTCCTAATTCCATTGGCCATCAGTGGGCTGATCGCTATGCTTTTGGTGCCTGTCTGCCGTCGATTAGAACGCAAGAAAATACCTCGGGGGTTGGCATCGACACTCTGTGCATTTTTCACCTTGGTCCTGCTGTTGGGGGTCTTTTACCTGCTGATCAACCAAGTAATTGCCTTGGCAAAGGATATGCCGGTAATTGATGAGAAACTAAATGATTTGCTCAACTCGGGTCACGCCTTCATTTCCGAGCATTTTCAGTTACCGGTTGACAAGCAGAAGGAATATCTGCAGCGGCAAATAGACGCCTTTTCTAACCTCACCGGAAAATTCGTAGGCGATATTTTCCGATCGGTACTTTCATTCTTAGTCCATCTATTGATCATTACGGCCTATACCGTCCTCTTGCTTATCTATCGCGGACGGATAAAAGGTTTTGTGCTCGCCCTTGTTGTTTACTATGCCGGTAAGGCCAACCTGGAAGAAGCGCGAGGGGTTGTCGATAAAACCACGGATGTAGCCAGCGCATACCTTGCGGGTGTATGCATCGTGGCCCTGATTTTTTCGGTCGTCAATACCATTGGTCTTACGATTATCGGTATCGAAAACGCGTTGTTTTTCGGGGTAATGGTTGCCTTTATTAACATCATTCCCTATATCGGATCGGTAGCGGGAAGTTCCATTGTAGTCCTATATACGCTCATCACACGTGATACGTTAGTGACCCCCATCATTGTTGCCGTATTCTTTATTGTTATGCAGCAAATAGACAGTTATATCCTTACGCCAAAAATCACGGGCAGCAAGGTTCAATTGAATGCGCTGTTTACAATTATGACCCTGCTCTTGGGTAGTTTAGTTTGGGGTGTCGCAGGCATGATTCTCTTTATACCATTTTTAGGCGCGGCAAAAGTCATTTTTGACCATGTTGACTCCCTTAAACCTTATGGAAACCTCATCGGAGATCGAGACGTGCCAAAAAAACCGCCTCGAAAACATCGAGACGGCGGGGTATGATTATTTTTGTTATTTTAGCACTTGATGTACTTGTCTGGCGCATTGTTTACAATTCAAAAAGATTCCGTATATTATCACAAACTAATGTTAACTAAACATCATGGATCATCAAATAGCCTCCTTGAGGAAATTGGAAAATAGTAAGGTTGAAAAGCTTCCTTTTTCCATTCGCATATTACTCGAAAATGTTTTGCGAAACCATGACAACTTTTCGGTTACAGATGAGCATCTCGATACGCTAATCAATTGGGACCCTTCGGGGACGGACAAAGAGGTTCCGTTTAAACCTGCCCGCGTGCTCATGCAAGATTTTACGGGCGTACCCGCAGTCGTAGATATGGCTTCTATACGTGCAGAAATCATCCGCAAGGGGGGAGATGGAAGTAAGATCAATCCGGCTATCCCCGTCGACTTGGTCATCGACCATTCTGTGCAAGTAGACTATTTTGGTACGAACTACGCTTACCAAAGCAATGTGGAGTTGGAATATGAACGCAATGCCGAGCGGTACGAGTTACTCAAATGGGGTCAACAGGCCCTGAATAATTTCACCGTGGTGCCCCCCGGTATGGGTATATGCCATCAGGTAAACCTCGAATACCTAGCGAAGGGCATCATTACCCGCGATGGCTGGGCCTTTCCTGATACGTTGGTTGGAACGGATTCGCACACACCGATGGTCAATGGCATCGGCGTAATCGCTTGGGGTGTCGGTGGAATAGAAGCCGAAGCCGCTATGCTCGGCCAGCCCATCTATTTTACATGTCCGCAAGTGATCGGATTGAAGCTGACTGGTAAAATCCCAGCGGGCTGTACAGCTACTGATATGGTACTGACGATTACCGAGCTCTTGCGCGATTACGGTGTTGTCGGCAAATTTGTCGAGGTCTTCGGCGACGCATTGGACCACCTAAGTGTGACAGACCGTGCCACCATCTCCAATATGTCACCAGAATTTGGCTGTACGGTAACTTATTTCCCGATAGATAACCAAACATTGGAATACATGCGGCGAACCAACCGACCGGAAGCGCATATCAATTTGGTAGAAGACTACTGCAAGGAGAATTTACTGTGGCGTACCGGTAAGGAGGAAATTCAATATTCCCACGTATTAGCACTCGATTTGGATACCCTACAACCGACCGTATCGGGTCCAAAACGTCCCCAAGATAAGATTTTGGTAAAGGACTTATCCTCCCAATTCTCACTGCTCTTAGAAAAAGAATACCAACGTAACTACTTGCCTATCAAGAATCGGCAGGAACAAGCTTGGCTTTCCGAAGGCGGATCGGGCAGCGCATTTACGTATGAAAACCGGCTAAGTAAACCCAACGAAATAGAAGTGGCAACGGATGATATCCGATCGGTACGGATAAAGATAAAGAACAAGGAATATGTACTTAGTGATGGCAGTATTGTAATTGCCGCAATCACCAGCTGCACGAATACTTCAAACCCTGCGGTAATGGTAGGCGCCGGTTTGGTTGCTCGGAAGGCCCTGGAACGGGGCCTACGAACGAAATCCTGGGTGAAGACCAGTCTAGCCCCTGGATCGAAAGTCGTAACCGAATACCTGCAGCGCGCAAACCTATTGGAAGATTTGGAAGCTTTGCGTTTCCATACTGTCGGCTACGGATGTACCTCTTGTATTGGAAATAGTGGACCACTGCCCCCTCATATTGCGGAAGCGGTGGACAAGGGTGACCTGGTAGTGGCTTCTGTCCTTTCTGGAAACCGAAATTTTGAAGCTCGCGTTCATCCGCAGGTTAAAATGAATTTCCTGATGTCGCCGATGTTGGTCGTTGCTTACGCCTTAGTGGGCCGCGTTGATGTAGACTTACTTAATGATCCGCTGGATTTCGATCCCAACGGGAATCCAGTATACCTGCGTGACATCTGGCCTACGCAACAGGAAATCGTCGATACCATCAACCAATGCATGCGTGTATCGGATTTCAAAAACGTGTATGACGTTATATTCGATGGTGGTGACGACTGGAAACAGCTAGTGGCCCCACAGGGTAAAAATTTCAAATGGAAAGAACAATCCACTTATGTCCAGGAAGCACCCTTCTTTAAAAACATCAGCAACGAGCCTTTGCCCACCACAGACATTAACAATGCACGGGTTCTACTCTATTTAGGTGATTCCGTCACTACGGATCACATCTCACCGGCTGGTTCATTCAGAGCGGATTCCGCGGCGGGTCAATACTTGGTTTCAATGGGAGTAGCACTGAAGGATTTCAATTCTTACGGTTCGCGTCGGGGCAATCATGAAGTGATGATGCGGGGCACCTTCGCTAATGTACGTATCCGTAATAAAATAACCGAAAAAGAGGGTGGCTATACCACGTATTTTCCAACGGGCGAAACGCTATCGGTATACGATGCAGCCATGGAATACATCAAGACCGAGACCCCCTTGGTCATTCTTGCGGGAAAGGAGTACGGTAGCGGGTCTTCACGCGATTGGGCTGCGAAAGGAGCCAACCTCCTTGGTGTAAAAGCGGTCATTGCTGAAAGTTTTGAACGTATACACCGTAGTAATTTGGTGGGTATGGGCATCGTACCATTGGAATTTCCGGTAGGCGAAAATGCGGAATCATTAGGTCTGGACGGCACCGAAACATTTACTATAACGGGTATCTCAACTGATTTAAAGCCTCATAAGCTGCTAGACGTCACAGCGACCAAAGCCGATGGACAAGCGGTAAGGTTCCAATCGAAGGCTCGGTTTGATTCAGCCATCGAAATCGAATATTACCGCCATGGCGGGATACTGCATTATGTGCTTCGTGGCTTTTTAACGAACTAGCTTCTCCAACTGCTCCGCTGCGTAAGCCTTCGTTTGGCTATCGCCGTATTTCGCCATTTGTTCGTAATAAGCTATTGCTTTTTCCGTGTTGCCGACCTGTACATACGCAAAAGCCAGGTTACTGAGCACACTGGTATTTTCTGCTTCAATAGATAAGGCCTTAGTTAAATGTTCGATGGCCGTCGGATAGTCTTCGTGATACAATGCCGTAATTGCCAAATTGGAAAGACTCGGTACATGCCGTGGATGGGATATCAATACACGGTTGGCAATTTCATCCATGTATGGGTGAAGTGATTCATCGTCGAGATTATACAGCTGAACGACATAATTATCCACATATTTTAGCAGGAAATCCGTCGCGTTGATCAACGACGAATTATTTTTCCATAACCAGCCGTCCTTAATGACATCATGCTGTTCCAGTAATGCCAATATTGTTTCCTTGTAATCCGAATAGTTGCCAAGATTCCAAAGCAACGAAATCCTATCAAAACGCATATCGAGGCGATTTGGAAAAGCCTTTATACCGCTATCGATATGGGAAAATGCCTCTGAAACCAATCCCTCTTGAATCAGCGAATCAGCTTCCTGTTCGTAACGTTGCTTATAAAAATTGAAATAAGCAACCTGCAAATCTGCATCTAGCGGTTTATTTGCTTGCCACTCTGCTAATAGCTGTCGCTGGCCAGCGCTGTCTTGCCGATTGAAAACTTCCTCAAAACGCTTACTATATGTTTGGGCAATGGTAAGAGCAGGCAGTAAGAAAAGCAACCCGACTAGCCCTAATTTTTTATCCATGACATAGCTATTGGTTAAAAAGACTTGACGCCAATGTATACCTAACTTGAAAACGCGTTCCATCCCTGTGCTTTGATGGGATGTACATTCCCGGACTTTGAAATCAACTCGCATCCGGCTTCTTTTTCGGTGATATGACCAATGACACTGATGTCGGCCTGGCCTACCAGCTTCCCGTAATCCGCCTGGTTAATGGTAAAGAGTAATTCGTAGTCTTCCCCACCGTTCAACGCACAGACCGTTGGGTCCAATGCAAATTCGCGTGCCGTATCATACGCCATTGGATCGATAGGAATTTTTTCTTCATATAACTTGCACCCTCTCCCCGAAGCATTGCAAATGTGTAGAATTTCGGAAGCCAAACCGTCTGATACGTCTATCATTGCCGTGGGCTTTACGCCCAGCGTTGCCAGTAATTGCACAATATCGCGCCGCGCTTCCGGCTTAAGTTGGCGTTCCACGATGTAATCCTTTCCTTCCAGATCGGGCTGAATATCGGGATTCTCCAAAAATATACGCTTTTCGCGTTCTAAGAGCTGCAGACCGACGTAAGCCGCACCCAAATCGCCGGATACGCAAACCAAATCGCCCTCTTGTGCGCCATTCCGGTATACAATATCTTCTGCCTTGGCATATCCAATGCTAGTAACACTGATTACCAGCCCCTGTTTCGATGCAGAGGTGTCGCCACCCACCAAATCCACCTGATACTTCGTACATGCCAGTAGCGCACCGGCATACAATTCTTCCACGGCTTCAAGCGGAAATTTGCTCGATAAGCCTATGGAAAAAGTAATCTGCGTTGCCATGCCATTCATGGCATAGATGTCACTTAGATTTACCTGTACAGCCTTATATCCCAAGTGTTTTAGCGGTACATACCGCAAATCGAAATGGATGCCTTCCAAAAGCAAATCGGTAGAAACAAGTGCCTTATTTCCCGAAAAATCCAGAACTGCGGCATCGTCGCCGATACCTTTTACTGTTGACTTCTCCGTGAGTTCAACGGCCTTGGTAAGGTGTTCTATCAGACCAAATTCACCTAGATGGTCCAAATCTGTCCGTTCTTTATTGTCAAACATCGCTTTCTATTAATCTTCCCATTCCTAGTTCGGTCTTATAGCCCAAGTCGTGCCGAAATTTCCAGCATCCTTTCGATTGGTCGTCTCGCCCGGTCTATTACGTCAGCTGGTAACACCACTTCTGGAAGCTCAAATCTCATGCAGTTGTATAGCTTTTCTAACGTATTAAGCTTCATATATGGACAGTCGTTGCAGGCACAGGAATTATTTGGCGGCGCCGGAATGAACGTTTTATGCGGATTCGCTTTTTGCATCTGATGTATAATGCCGCTTTCTGTAGCTACAATAAACGTATCCGCAGGGTTCTCCTTGGTATATTTCAACAGGCCGGATGTCGAGCCGATATAATCGGCCGCATCCAGAATTTCCTTTTCACACTCTGGATGCGCAATAAATTTGGCTTGGGGATGGTCCCTTCTCAATTGCGTTATACGCTCCTGGGAGAAAATCTCATGTACCATACAGGCACCGTTCCAGAGGACAAGGTCGCGTCCTGTTTTCCGCTGCACATAATCACCTAGATTTTTATCCGGACCAAAAATGATTTTCTGGTCGCGGGGCAGGCTTTCTACAAGTTGTACCGCATTACTTGACGTGCAGACGATATCACTGAGCGCCTTAAGTTCGGCAGTACAATTCACATAGGTAATCGCTATGTGATCGGGATACTGTTCTTTGAATTTGGCGAAAAGATGCGGTGGGCAACTGTCGGATAGTGAACAACCGGCCTTCAAATCTGGGAGCAGCACTTTCTTTTGGGGCGAAAGGATCTTTGCTGTTTCGGCCATAAAATGCACACCGGCAAATACGATAACGTCTGCCTCTGTTTTGGCAGCCTGCTGAGATAAACCCAGGCTGTCACCGATATAGTCAGCGATATCCTGTATCTCTGGCTCCTGATAATAGTGTGCCAGTAGCACAGCATTCTTTTCTCTTTTGAGTCTGTTTATCTCTTCGACCAAATCCAATGTTGGATCGATCGGTTCATCGATATACCCTTTTGTGTCCAGTTCTGTTAGATATGCGTTCATGACAACACAAAGGTAATTAAACAAATTGATTTGGTTTTCAAGATTCCCACAGCCTCAATAAGGAATAATAATTATTTATATAACATATTCTTATTGTTTGTTAAGGTGTTGGTGTTGTGAAAAATATCGTGGTCTTTTATTTTGATTTTTGAGTACATGTTATTTTCTAACAAATTATTAACATTAATTTAATGTTTTAGGATTGATTTACAAAGAGTTTTAGATTTGAAGGAATTGTTGACCACAATTATTTGTATAGTATTTATTGCTTTGTATTTGTTAATATTGTAGTCTATTTCTGGGGATATTTAATCGGAGTTTGTTTAGAAACAGCTAGCGTATGCTGGATTGACAACTTTTCATTTTTATTCAACGGTTAGTAGACAAGTTATTCACAGGTTATATACGTATTACTACTTATTCAATTTTTACCCTTTGTTTTTTGGTTATGCATCATGTTGATTTTTTAGTTATCGGGTCGGGGATAGCTGGATTGAGCTTTGCGTTGAAGGCTGCCGCAAAGGGTAGGGTGATGATTATCACGAAGGCGAACGAAGACGAGTCGAATACGAAATATGCGCAGGGCGGCGTCGCCGTTGTTGTGGATAAGTCTGATTCATTTGAGAAGCATATTGCTGATACACTGGTTGCTGGGGATGGATTGTGTGATGTAAACGTTGTGGAAAACGTTGTTAGGGAGGGTCCAAAGCGCATCCAGGAGATTATTGATTATGGTACGCACTTCGATAAGAAGACCGACGGTGTGTATGATCTGGCTAGAGAGGGAGGGCACTCGGAGCATCGCGTATTACATTATAAGGACATAACGGGATTTGAGATCGAGCGTGCATTGCTCCAGAAGGTTCACGAGAATCCGAATATCGAGCTATTGACCCATTATTTTGCAGTGGATTTGATTACGCAGCACCATTTAGGGGTATTTGTGGATAAAAGTACGACTGATATTACATGCTACGGTGTTTATGTATTGAATACAGTGGATAATAAGGTAGAACGGATATTAAGTAAAGTTACCGTATTAGCATCTGGTGGAGCGGGTCATATCTATTCGAGCACAACAAATCCAGTGATCGCGACGGGCGACGGGATTGCAATGGTTTACCGGGCGAAGGGAAAAGTGAGGAATATGGAATTTATACAGTTTCACCCAACAGCGCTTTATAATCCTGGCGAATATCCGGCATTTCTTATTTCGGAAGCGGTAAGGGGGTTTGGTGGGTTGCTGCTGCGGAAGACCGGCGAGTCGTTCATGGAGGAGTATGACGAACGGGGTGCGCTAGCATCGCGGGATATTGTGGCGCGTGCTATCGATTCCGAAATGAAGAAATCGGGTGATGATTTCGTATTTCTGGATATTACACATCGAAAGAAAGAAGATATTTTAACTCATTTTCCGAATATTTATGCGAAGTGTTTATCAATAGGTATCGATATGTCGCGGGATTATATACCGGTAACACCGGCCGCTCATTACCTTTGTGGCGGAATATTGGTGGATGAATACGGAAGGTCTTCCATCCGTAATCTTTATGCATGCGGAGAATGTGCCTCTACAGGACTTCATGGTGCTAATCGATTGGCTTCCAACTCATTATTGGAGGCTACTGTTTTTGCACATCGGATTTATGAAGATGCGATTAGATTGTTTAGCGGAATAAAGATTCCGACAGGGATACCGGATTGGGACGACTCGGATACAGCGCTATCGAATGAGGATATTTTGGTAACGCACAACCTTCGTGAAACCCAAAAGGTGATGAGTGACTATGTAGGTATTGTGCGTTCGGATTTTAGATTGGAGCGCGCCATGAGGCGCCTTGGGTTGCTTTATGACGAGACAGAGAGTTTCTATAAGAATACGCGATTGTCTGTAAAATTATGTGAGCTCAGAAACGTTATTCAGGTTGCATATTTGGTTATTAAATCGGCAATGGCTCGTAAAGAGAGTCGAGGTTTGCATTATACCACGGATTATCCTAAGCAATCGGAAAGACGAATAGATACGGTCTTCTGATTTTTCTTTTGGGTAGCTAGTTTTTATTTTAGTAGAGAAATATGTCATTGATTTTGCCGGTGAAGGGGATTTATCCGGATATCCCGTCCGACTGCTTTATTGCAGATAATGCCACGATTGTGGGTGATGTAGTGATGGGCGAAAATTGCTCGATATGGTTCAATGCGGTGGTAAGGGGCGATGTCAACCATATTCGGATTGGTAAATATACCAATGTTCAGGATGGCGTAGTCATACATTGCACTTACGGAACCGCGCCGACGACAATAGGTGACTATGTGAATATCGGTCACCGCGCATTGGTACATGGCTGTATGTTGATGGATAGGATACTTATCGGCATGGGCGCTATTGTGATGGATCATGCAGTGGTGGAGGATTATGTAATCATCGCTGCAGGTGCCGTAGTATTGGAGCATATGGTATGCGAAAGTGGGTATCTATACGCGGGAGTCCCTGCGCGGAAGATAAAACCGATCACCGGAGAGCAACGCAGGATGCTCGACGAATTGCCGGATCGCTATGTTATGTATTCCGGTTGGTTTTCGTGAACGTTATTCCGGTATAGTGATGTTTTCCTCCTGTTCCCAATTGGCACGGATGATAAACGTTTTTCCGAGATACCATACCCGCTCGGGTTGTTTTCGGTTATAAACATCGCCGGGGTCCCATTTTTCATTGTTATTTTCATCATATACGATCCGGAGGGTATACTTGCCGCCGGGGTATTGCCTGAAAGGAATACTTGCGGATTTCTGTATGGGAACGCTATGGTGAACAAAATCCATTTTCTCGTTGATCAGTTGGACTAAGTATTGGTGAATCGTGTCAGGAACGGTCACCTTCAGCACGATATCGCCGAAGTTTTCGGCCTCGTCCATGGTAAAGGATTTGCTTACGCTCTTATTTTTATCCGAGAAAAAGCCTTGGAACGCGCCCTCTTCCAGGGTTAGTTGGTAGTTTCGCTTCGGTCGCCAATTGTATCGGAGGATATAGCGTCTAGGTACTAAGGTATCTTTAGCCAACTGGAAATTGGTTTTTGGTATTGAATCTTCAGTGAGGACGATTTTACTCCTGTCGATGGATTGGACCGGTGACCCGGCGGTAAATTGGATGTGGCGTATTCGGGTTACCTTGTTTCCGGTAAGATTGTCTGTGATGATAAAATCGCGGTCATATTTATCATTTCGGCCCCGTCGCATGGTAATCGAATCGAGTACGGTGCCGCCGTCTGCAAGCTGCACCTTCAGGGAATCGAAATCCAGATTGGAGAGCCACACCGACGCAGAATCTTGGTTTGGTGTATATTCGATGACCTTGTTCTCATCCAGCTGGGGCGGATGGAGAATGGTGATGGTCGGCTCTTGAAGTGGTTTATTGAACGCGAATAGCACCTTTCCATTGGGTTCTATCTTGCGATCGAGCAAACGAAAATCCCTAGGGATGCCTTTCGACACTTCCAGGCGGAGGCCTGTGGTATCTTTATTCACCACAATTGAATCGTTTAGAAAACCAATAAGTTCATCTGGGGCATTATATACGCGATCGTTATTTTCTTCTTTTAATGCATATATCCGATAGGCGTCCTCGCGAAGATTCTGTAACCGGAAGTTCCCCGCTGTGTCGGTGAGTGTGAAGATGCTAGCTTTTCGTTTGCCGAAAATCGAATCCTGGCGGGTTGGGATCAGCATCACGGTTATTTCCTTTTCCGGCTGCTTGGTAAGTGCATTGATTACGTTTCCGGATATGACCAAAGAATCGATGATATCGCCGGTGGAGAATACGTAGCTGTAATTCAATATTGGATTCCCTTCGTTGAAATCCCCGATGGCTTTTCCAAAGTTAATGGTGTATGTTGTATTTTCCTCCAGCGAATCGGGTAATGCCACTTCGATGGTTTTTCGGCGTACCCGTGGATTGATTGGCTGCTGGACATCGGGTGATATACTGACTTCTTTGAAGGGATTGGACAACTTGATATATTCATCGAACTCGATAACTATTTTTTCGGCATCAAAGTTCCGGGTAAGATTAGGTGGCGATTCCTTCAAGATTTTTGGCGGAATGGAATCCTTCGGCCCGCCTTGGGGTTGCTGGATACTAGCACATTGCCAAGTGAGTAAAATAAGTCCGATGAAAGACAGCAAAACCAGCCATTTCGGATTTGGGGTATTTTTTAGGCGATTTGGGCGCTTTTTTGTTTTTGATAAGTCTTGCATCGGAAAAATTGAGAAAGTGTCTTAAACTTGATTTATGAGCGCCGAATTATTTTTATAATAATTGTTTGAAAATCAGATATTTAACTTAAATGAACCATCAAAACCGAAATATCCGAAGGCGAAACGCCTGAAATACGTGAGGCTTGGCCGATTGTGCGTGGCTTTACTTTAATGAGTTTTTCCCGTGCTTCTTTGGACAATGATACCAAGGTCGAATAGTCAAAATACGGATTGATCTCATGATCTTCCATGCGTTTCATCTTGTTGACGATTTCGATTTCTTTCTCAAAATAGCTTTCATACTTCACCTTTATTTCTGCTTGTTCCACAATATCTTTATCGGACCGCGCTATCAGCTGAGCCAATGTCGTATCGGCCTTGGCGAGATCATAGATATTCACTTGTGGCCGGGTAAGTATGGTAAAGAGTTTATTCTTCTGCGTAATCGGACTTGACTGGAGCTCGGCGAGTATGGGATTCATTTCGTCCAATCCAACCGATTGTTTCCTGAGGTATTCCACGATATGATCAGCAGCAGCAGCCTTTTGTTTTACAAGGTCTAAACGTTCGTCCGATACCAGTCCGAGTTGATGCGCAATGGGTGTGAGTCGTACATCAGCATTGTCCTGGCGAAGGAGCAAGCGGTGCTCTGCGCGGGAGGTAAACATGCGATAGGGCTCTTCCGTACCTTTGGTTACCAGGTCATCGATAAGCACACCGATGTATGATTCAGATCGTTTAAGGATGAGTTCATGGAGGTCATTTATGCGCTGATGGGCATTGACTCCTGCAATAAAGCCTTGGCTTGCGGCCTCTTCGTACCCGGTGGTGCCATTGATCTGACCGGCAAAAAACAGGTGTTTTACACGGTGTGTTTCCAGCGTGAGGTCCAACTGCATGGGCGGGAAATAGTCGTATTCTATGGCGTAGCCCGGACGAAACATCTTGGCTTTTTCGAAGCCGGGTATTAAGCGGAGCGCTTTATGCTGGACATCCTCCGGCAGGGAAGTAGAAAAGCCATTTACGTAGATTTCGACGGTCTTCCATCCTTCCGGTTCTACAAAGATTTGATGGCGGTCCCGCTCGGCAAATCGATTGATCTTATCTTCAATGGATGGGCAGTAGCGGGGTCCCAAACCCTTTATTCGCCCCGTAAACATGGGAGACTTCTCAAAACCCTCTTTGAGGGTCTCGTGCACCGCTTCATTGGTATAGGTGATCCAGCAACACCGCTGTTCGGTGGGTAGCTCGACATCGGTAAATGAAAACCGTCCCCGATCTTCATCTCCCCATTGCTCTTCCATTCGGGTGTAGTCCAAGCTCCGGCCGTCTACCCTTGGCGGTGTACCTGTTTTCATTCGACCGGACTCGAATCCAAGGCTAACTAATTGTTCGGTAAGTCCAGTCGCAGCTTTTTCTGCGGTTCTTCCTCCCCCAAGCCGCTTTTCACCGATATGGATGGTGCCATTGAGGAAGGTTCCGTTTGTGAGAATTACGGCGTCGCTGTCAATGGTTAAGCCGAGGGAGGTCACTACGCCACAAGCTTTACCATTATATACACGGATTTCTTTCACCGTGTCTTGCCAGATATCGACATTTGGCATGGATTCGAGCTGCAAGCGCCATTCCTCCGCAAAGCGCATCCGATCGTTTTGCGTTCTAGGACTCCACATGGCCGGACCTTTTGATCGATTAAGCATGCGGAACTGGATCGTTGTTTTGTCAGCAATAATGCCTGAGTAGCCGCCCATTGCATCGATTTCGCGCACAATCTGGCCTTTGGCAACCCCGCCCATGGCCGGATTGCAGCTCATTTGTGCAATGGTGGCCATATTCATGGTAATTAGGAGAACGGATGAGCCCATGTTAGCCGCTGCCGCGGCTGCCTCGCACCCTGCGTGCCCCCCTCCCACTACGATAATGTTATATTTATTAAACATCTGTTTTGTTTTTCTGTTCCACGTGGAACATCGATTATCATGTTCCACGTGGAACGTTCATTATATATATTCGCCGAGTTCCATCCAACGCTCCATCTTCGTGTCCAGTTGTTGATTCAATTGCTCAATTTCGGCCGCAATGTCCGCCAGCGCGAGGTGATCATTGGTGTTGTTGAGCGCGTTAGTTTTTTCGGAGACGCGTTGTTCCAAAACTGGTATTTCTTCGCCCAGGAGATCGTGTTCCCTGCGCTCTTTGTAACTTAGCTTTCTGCGGGCGTCTGTTTCCAGCAGAGCCGGTGTGACTTTTTGAGAATTACTGGTGATGGCCTTCTGCTCTTCTTCGTGTTCCAGTTTGTAGTCTGCATAGTTTCCGTTGTATAAGGTAATCTTACCATGGCCATCAAACACAAACAACTGATCGGTGAGCCGGTCCAGCAGGTAACGATCATGTGAAACGAGGAGCAGGATGCCTGGAAAATTCACCAGAAAGTCTTCAAGGATATTGAGCGTATCAATATCCAGGTCATTTGCAGGCTCGTCTAAAATCAAGAAATTAGGATTTTGCATCAATATGCGCATCAACTGGAGCCGCTTCCGCTCGCCACCACTCAGCTTGCTAGCAAATCCGAACTGCTTTTCCGGCGGGAAAAGAAATTGCGTGAGCAATTGGGATGCGGTAAGCATTTCTCCATTGGCCATATTGATGTGCTCGGCCACATTTTTGACAATATCGATAACCCGTTCGTTGTCCTGGATATCAAGCCCTCCCTGTTGGTAGTAGCCGAGGACCGTCGTCTCGCCCAATGTTATTTTTCCCTGATCCGGAGTTATTGAGCCGGTAACCAAATTTAAAAACGTCGATTTACCGGTACCGTTACGGCCCGCCAACCCGATACGATCCCCTTTCTTAAATACGTAGGAAAAGTCGTGAATAGGGCGATGGGCGCCGAACTGCTTCGATATATTCTCGAGTTCCAGAATCTTACTGCCCTGCCTACTCATTTTTATGGCTAGTTGCAGGTCGCCGTCTGTCGCCAACCCTTTGGTTTTTTCTTCCAAAGCATGGTAAGCGTCGATACGGGCCTTTGACTTGGTGCCTCTAGCCTGCGGCTGCCTTCGCATCCATTCCAATTCCTTGCGCAGTAAATTGCGGTCGCGTTTCAGTGTAGCGGCAGCTTCTTCCTCCTGCTCGGCCCGCTTCTCCAGGTAGTAGCTGTAGCGGCCTGCGTAGGTTGTCATTTTACCCAGATTCAGTTCCCGTATCTCGGTACATACGGTGTCTAGGAAATACCGGTCGTGAGTGACCAACAGTACCGTTTTGCGACCTGTGGTGAGCAGCTTTTCCAGCCACTCGATGGTTTCTATATCCAGGTGGTTGGTCGGCTCGTCGAGGATGTAAACGTCTGGCTCGTCGATGAGCAGCTTGGCCAAAGCCAGGCGTTTGCGTTGCCCGCCTGAGAGTTTGCTTATTTCCTGAGCGAAGTCGGTAATCTGTAAACGCGATAGAATACCCTTGATGTTATGCTCGTATTCCCACGCATCCAATGCGCTGATTTGATCGCTTAATTCGGCTAGTTTCCGCGGCTCGGCATCTGGCAAGGAAACCAATTCCTCATACTTCCGGATGAGGCTTTGCTGTTGATTATCAGCGCTGTAAATGAAGTCATTTATTGAATTAAGCGACTCAAAACCAGGGTTTTGTGATAAATATCCAATACGTACACCCCTTTCTCTTACGACAGATCCTTCGGTGGGATTGAGCTCCCCGGCAAGGATACGGAGTAAAGACGACTTGCCTGCACCATTGGCACCCACCAATGCAATCCGGTCCCCCCGATGCAATCCGATATGCAGATTCTTGAATAGCCACTTATCGTGGTAATTGTGACCCAGTCGCTCTGTTGATAGTATACTCACGCCAGCATGTTGATATGATTCCAATAATAGATATGCGCTCCTTTAGACCCTCGTTGGGCTATGCTGTTCATTGCCGTGGCTACGGAAGCTGCCGGGATACTCCGGTATCGTTTTAAAGAACCCATTAATAGGGGGTTAATCGCCCAAAGAACCTTTTCGGACAAGGCTTCCACTAGACGGCGCTCATGGCGTTTGCCGGTAAGCAAAGAAGGCCGAAATAGGTGAAGGGATTCGAATCCGACAGCACGGATATCCCGCTCAGCCTCACCCTTCATCCGGAGGTAGAAGTTCGACGAGTCCGGATCAGCACCGACGGCGGAAACCAAACAGAACGTAGTGGCCCCCATTTCCTTGGTGGTCGCCGCGGCGGCAACCGGGTAATCGTGGTCTACCTGATAATAGTCCGTTAGATCCGGCGTTTTCTTCCGCGTGGTACCCAAACAGCAAAATACATCGTCGCCAATCAATTCCGGCCTTATCGTGTGAAGTGACTGTAAATCAGCGATATGCTGGTGAAATTTTGGATGCTTGAAGTCGATATCGCGACGTACGACAGCAATGACCTTCCCGTAAACAGGATTGTCCAATAACTGCCTTAGCAGGTGACCGCCGATAAGTCCGGTCGCCCCAAAAATAATCGCTGATTTTTGCACCGTTATATTTTTGTGCAAAAATACGGAAAATATTGGTATACTGTCAGTAGCTTACGTGCCTACGAAAACATCGACCACGTCAAGCGCATTGCCCAGCGGCTGCTCGATGGGGATTTGGTAGCCCCCCTTCTCTGTGAAGAAGGCCAACCCTGCCAATAGGATAACGGGAAGTTGGGGATATTCGATATCGAGTTCAAAAAACTGTTGCGGCAAATGCCCAGCGGTGTGCAATACGGGGGAATGTTCGTGTACGCCGTAGCACATACCAGCTTCGGTATCGACAGCAATTGCGGCCACGGTGAACCGGACTCCCGACGCTTTCTTGGGTGGGGACAGTACAGCTGGGGCCCAGTGTTCTGCAAAAGAGGCGGTTAGTTTTCCTGTGACTGCATTGAACTCGCGCTCAAAAGGTGCATAATAAACGTCTTTCCAAGCAGCACCGCCATTGAAGCTGAAGCCAATAAACAAGGGCAGGCTTTCGGGCTGTACACCGCGGTCTCCCCTGCCATTTATAGCATCGCCCAGGATAATTTGGCGTAGTCGGCTGTTCAGCCGTGTTTGCATAGTTCCTTCATGAAAAAGCGGAAGTACTTCGTGCAGCGCCAGCCGTATCTGTTTACTCATCGCTGATGCTCGGCCAAACTCCCGGCTATTTTCACGGGACCGCTCGAATTTTGGGTCGGTGGCGAAACGCTTTGCGTCTACCCCACCCTTTGTCCGTGCGCGGTAGGTGTTGCTTTGCTTGTAAAAGACGAGGTCCCCGATTTGTCCTTCAAGCTTGATTTCACTTTTCTGGTAAGCCATGATGATATTAGGTAAATGCAAAGGTAAAGTTACGGAACACAGGACTTTTAAACAAGCGTTAGCTACCATTTACCCGATAAATATCCAGTAGTACTCCAGTAGATACCCAGTAGTAGCCCAGTTAGTATCCAGTACATAACACTTCGTTAATACTAGCTTTTCATTGGGTAGTTACTGGCAGTCTACCGGATTTACCAGATGATTAACACGTAAGATCGGACAGCGAACCCTAATGCACAGGGGAGCGCAGGCAAAGCGCGGTGAATAAGATCAAAAAAGCGTAAAGCCGAGCGTGGAGTTAGTTCAGCCGGTGCGGCGCGATTAAATCGAATTTTGGAATATTGACCTCGAAAAGAGATCCATCAAATTCCCGGAGCATCTGGTAAGTGCCGCCCATGGTGCCCATATCACTTTTGAGGTTGCAACCCGATACATATTCGTGCTGTTCGCCGGGCTCGATAATGGGTTGCTGGCCAACGACGCCCTCCCCTTCGACTTCCCGGTGTGTTCCGTTTGAATCAAAGATATGCCAATGGCGGCGCAGCAGCTGTACACTGTAATCGCCCAGATTCTCAATGGTGATTCGATACGCAAACATGAAGTGCTCGTTTTCGGGATTGGAGTACTCTGGCTGGTACACCGTTTCAACCGAAACTTTTACGCCGTCAGTGATTTGTGTGGCCATGCGCTTAGCAGATTTTGGGGCCAATTTAACAAATGTGTTTGAATAAATAAAACCGGAAGTTATATTATTCGCTTATGTACTAAATAATTATCGACACCTTTTTATTACGTTTGTGCATGCCTTACGGAAAGCTTTACCTGATTCCCGTGCCCCTGACGGATGAGGCCGCAGCGGCTTCATTTACACCTTATTTGGGCGAGGTAATCAACGCCATAGATGAATATATTGTTGAGAACGAAAAGACTGCTCGCAGATTCCTCCGGCAAGCAGGTCTCCGGAAACCGCAACAGGAGTTGATTTTGCATGATTATGGGAAACATGCCCGGAACGCTGTCGATCCTTCGGTATTTTTCCGCGGGTTGCTTGCCGGTAAAGATGTCGGTCTCATGAGCGAAGCAGGATGCCCCGGGGTGGCAGACCCCGGCGCGGAGATTGTCGCCGAGGCGCACCGCAGGGGGATCCAGGTTTCCCCACTCGTAGGGCCGAGTTCTATCCTGCTGGCACTGATGGCTTCGGGGTTCAATGGGCAAAGCTTTGTTTTCCATGGGTATCTCCCCATCGACAAGGACGAGCGGACGAAAAGGATTAAAGCACTGGAGCAGGTTGCGCAACGGGAAAAGCAGACGCAGATATTCATCGAAACGCCCTTCCGAAATAACCAATTGCTGGCGGAGATCCTCCGCACGGGTAAGCCACAGACACGCCTCTGCGTGGCATGCAACCTCACCGCACCGGATGAACAGGTGATCAGTCAACCGCTTCATCTTTGGATGAAAGGGAAGTTCGATTTTCATAAAAAGCCGGCAATTTTCCTGATATTCTAAACGTTGGAGCCTGCCAAATATACAGATGTCCTTATCGTCGGAGCCGGCCCTTCAGGGTTGATGATGGCAGCACAAATGCTTCGGTATGGTATTACACCAACGATTATCGACGCGAAACCGGGGCCCGACCGGACATCCAAAGCGATCGTTGTCCAGGCCCGGTCGTTAGAGTTTTTCCGGCAAATGGGTCTGGCCGACCAAATATCGGCCCAAGGCCTTCCCTGTTATGGCGTGCAGGTACAGGGAATAAATAGACCGTTGGGCAACATCGATTTGACATCACTGGATGACCCCGGATCAGCCTTCCCCTTCATCCATATCATCGGTCAGGATCAGACGGAACGACTGCTCATCAGACGGCTTGCGGAAAATGCGTGCCCCGTTGCTTGGGAAACGCAACTCGTGGAACTCCAGCAGGACGATCAGGGTGCCACGGCGGCGTTGGAGCATAACGGGGTGATTCAGCATTGGAGGTGCAAGTGGGTTGTCGGTGCAGATGGCGCTAACAGTAGGGTGCGGAAAAGTTTGGGAATACGATTCGATGGCAAGCCGTATGCCGGGCGATTTTTTGTGGCGGATGTGCACGTCCAGGATGCACACCAACGGAATATTCATTTTTTTCTGTCCAGGCAAGGAACTTTGGGGATTTTTCCCTTCGGCACAAGCGGGCATTATCGATTGGCGGGGAAACTTCCCGAAGGGTGGGAAAAAAAAGAGGAACTGCAGTATACGCACATCAAACCAGTGGTAGACGGTGCATTAGGTATTGAGCTTCGGGTAGACCGGTGTACGTGGGCCAGCGAGGTTATAATACACCAAGGAATTGCCGAGCAATTTGCACGTCAACGCTGCTTTTTGATTGGGGATGCAGCACACGTCTATTCCCCCATAACGGGACAGGGGATGAATGCGGGTATACAGGATGCGATAAACTTAGCGTGGAAATTGGCTGGCGTGATCGACGGCCGGACACAACCGCACTTACTGCACACTTATCAGCAGGAGCGGATGCCTGTTGCAAAAAACATATCCCGGATGGTTGACAAGGGTTTCGAATTGGCGACGGGCCTGCCCCGATGGTTAAAGCCGCTGCGGGATGTGCTGTTGACTAAACTCTTGCGCCACGTCGGTAACGAACCAGCGAGGCTTTACGCATTATTTGCCCGGCAGGGTCAGCTCAGCACCCACTATCGAAAGGGCGGGCTTGCGGTACACCATGCTACGGGCGTGCGTATTCAGGCGGGTGATCGGCTACCTTTTCTTCCGGTATTCGATGAAAAAACGAAAACCCAGACGGATTTGCACCGTTGGTGCGAGAAGTCGGGATTTGTGCTGTTGGTGCTGGGAACGATCAGTCATCACCACCTCCATATCATCGGGCAATGGATGCGGCAGAAATACCCACGGCAAATGCACCTCTACTACCTACCCTATTCGCCCCGAAACCAGGCGGTGTTCGACCTATTTGAAGTAAAGCCCGAGGGCACGAAAAGTGTACTTGTGCGCCCCGATATGCATATCGGGTATATCAATGACATGCTGAATGTAAGCCTTATCGACACCTATATGGAAGAAGTCATTGGATGGGAGTTTTTTGGTTATTTACCGGAAAACACCTAACTATGTAATAAAATACAGGTAGCAAAATAAACGTGCAAGAAAAGCAAAAGATATATGAGAATATTGATTTATATGTTGTTGGCCGGTATGTTTTTATCAGCTGCGGCTATGGCTCAACAAAAGACCTACGTGTTGGTCCACGGTGCTTGGGGGGGCGGATGGTCATTCAAACAAACGGATTCATTGCTCCGTTCGCAGGGAAATACGGTATACCGTCCTACCCTATCGGGTTTAGGCGAACGGGTGCATTTGGCATCGCAGGAAATAGATTTAAGCACACATATCGCCGATGTGGTTAACTCCATCTTGTTTGAGAATCTGCACGATGTCGTTTTACTGGGGCACAGTTACGGCGGAATGGTGGTAACCGGTGTGGCTGACAGCATTCCGGAACGGATCGGGCAGCTGATTTATTTGGATGCCTTTGTGCCGGAAGATGGACAAAGCGTGGCCACGGCACACGGACAGCAAAATGCAGGCAGGGAGATGCCATCAAAAGATGGCTTGATTTATCCGTTTTGGAATACGGATGGCGAGGGTTTACCACGGGACGTGCCGCAACCAGCAAAGACATTTTCCCAGCCACTTGTACTAAAAAATAAGGACCGATTGAAGATACCAACCACATATATCCTGACCTATGAGGGCGATGATCCCGAAAAAGACGCATTTGCCTTTTTCGCCAGGCGGGCACAGGGACATGGGTGGAAAACCGTCAACATGCAAGCAGGTCATAACCCGCAGATGGATATCCCTGATAAACTGGCGGAATTACTAGAGCAGGTTAGCGGAGCCCAATAAACAGAACCATGGAGGAAGCAACCTTGACGTGGAAAACAAAATCTTTCGATACGCTTTCGCTCGACGAACTTTATAAAATCCTGCAACTACGGCAGGCGGTTTTTATTTTGGAGCAAGCGTGTGTGTACAGCGATCTGGACAATAAAGATCAAAAGTCTTTCCACCTGATGGGGTGGCAAGGAAACACACTAGCAGCCTATACGCGACTCATCCCACCGGGGATATCCTATGCGGATGCGGCAAGCATTGGGCGGGTGATTGTAGCAGGCAACTTCCGGGGCAGCGGTATCGGCGAAGAGCTGATGCTCCGTAGTATCGATGAAACAGAAGCCTTGTTTGGTCGCGGCACGATAAAAATAGGAGCACAACAACACCTCAGGGGCTTTTACAATCGGCTGGGTTTTGAACAGAGCAGCGATCCGTATATGGATGCTGGTATTTTGCATATCGAGATGACAAGGCCCCTGGCGGAACGCGGATGATATAAAATCCGCAGTCAATCATTTACCAAAACACTCGATTTTATGGTCAATTCGCCGTATTTTAGCACCGATGAACATTGATTACGAAAACCTCTCGCCCGAAATGATACAGCTGGTAGCTGCTGTATTCCTGATTAGGCTAATCATTTGGTTGTTTTATGCCAATACGGTCCGAAAGACATTGATGCTCATATCACCCGAAAACCGGTTGATAACTCCCAATCAAGCTTGGTTGCTGGCGATTCCCCTTTTTAATATCTATTGGAATTTTGTGGTTGCGGCCCGGGTTGCCGACTCACTGACCAATGAATTTTATGATCGTAAGATCGCTGAAGAAGAGGACCCCGGCCGGATGGCGGGCATGTGGTATGCCTGGCTTTTTCTGTTGTCCAACATTCCGCTGCCTGCGTTTATCCTAATCACCATCGGTTTGCTGAGCTTTGTCTACTTTATAGGCTATTGGGTAAAGGTAAATAACTTCAGAAACCTGCTGGCGGAACATGAAAAATTCAAAAAGAACCAACGCGATTGACTATGCGACTCAATGAATTGACCAGCCATTTGGAATCTTTCGCCCCACTGGATTATCAGGAGCCGTATGACAATTCCGGACTGTTGGTGGGTAATCCCGACAAGGAGGTGCGCCAAGCACTCCTGTCGCTGGATTGCACGGAGGCGGTGGTTGAAGAAGCCATCGGGCTGGGGTGCGATGTGATTATCTCCCATCATCCCATCGTCTTTAAGGGGCTTAAGCGCTTCACCGGCAGCAACTACGTAGAGCGCGTGGTGATGAAGGCTATCAAGCACGACATCGCCCTCTATGCCATCCATACTAACCTCGATAACGTAACGGGCGGGGTAAACGGCAAAATCGCAGAACGACTGGGACTGCAGAACACTCGGATATTAAGCCCGAAATCCGAGGTGCTCCGCAAGCTTGTGGTATTCGTGCCGCAGGACGATGCAGAGCAAGTGCGGGCGGCTTTGTTTAAAGCCGGTGCAGGAGCAATTGGAAATTATGACGAGTGCAGTTTTAATACGGTCGGGTACGGCACGTTCCGAGCAGGCGAAGGCGCTAATCCGTTTGTAGGCGCCCCAGGAGAACTCCACCGGGAGAAAGAAGTGCGCGTGGAAGTCGTTTTTCCAGCTCCTATGGAACGCGATATACTGCGTGGGCTTTTTGAAGCGCACCCTTATGAGGAGGTGGCATATGATGTCTACCCGCTGCAAAATAGCCACCAAGGGGTAGGAAGCGGAGTAATCGGCCAATTGGGGCAGTCCCTGGAGGAAGCTGAGTTTCTGGGATTATTGAAAGAGCGGCTCAAAGCAAAAGTGATCCGTCATACCGACCAGCTCGGCAAACCGGTCGCCCATGTTGCCGTTTGCGGAGGGGCTGGGGGCTTCTTGCTCAGCCAGGCCATCCGGGCCGGTGCAGACGTGTTCGTGACGGCGGATTACAAGTACCACGAGTTTTTCGATGCGGAAGGGAAAATCATGATAACGGATGTCGGACATTTTGAAAGCGAACAATTTACACCACAATTATTGTTGGAAATTATTCAGAAAAAATTTCCTACCTTTGCAGTCCGTTTGACGGGAATAGACACAAACCCGATAAAATACTATAGTTAAATGGAACAGAGCATAGAACAAAAGCTAAAGGCCCTTTGGCTGCTGCAAACCATACACACCAAGGTAGATAAGATTCGTCAGGTAAGGGGTGAGTTGCCGATGGAAGTGGGTGATTTGGAAGACGAGATTGCAGGTTTGGAAACCCGTATCGAGAAAATTAGAAGCGAGCTGGACGAATTGGAGGATTCTATCGTCAATCGCCGCAATATGATCAGGGATGCACAGGCGGCAATCAAGAAGTATGAAGGACAACTCAACGAAGTAAAGAACAACCGGGAATACGATGCGATCACCAAGGAAATTGAAATCCAGGGGCTGGATATTCAGGTGAGCGAGAAAAAGATCCGCGAGTTTGAGTTTGAAATCAAGAACAAGACCGAGGCTTACGATGGTACCCTTGTAACGCTTGAAAATGCCAAGAATGACTTGGAGATAAAAAAAGGTGAGCTGGATACAATCACCGCGGAAACCAAGAAAGAAGAAGACGATTTATCAAAACAGGCAGACGGCGCAGAAACGGATATCGAGGAGCGGTTGCTTCGGGTTTATCGCAGGTTGCGGACGTCCTATAAAAACGGCTTAGCGGTGGTTTCCATCGATCGCGACAGCTGCTCGGGTTGCCACAACAAAATACCGCCTCAAATGCAACTGGAAATCCGGCAACGCAAGAAAATCATTGTATGCGAGCACTGTGGCCGTATACTCGTTGACGAGGCGCTGGCACAGGAAGAAGAGTCTTCTACACTCGCGTAGTAAGCAAAAACATTCAAAACAGGGACGCCCGGTAAAATCTATACCGGGCGTTTTTTGTCGAATATTTTTAGCAATTTTCGACAAAAAACCATTATCTTTAGCGGCAAATGAGCGGCCCGCGAACTTGCATATCAGCGCAAGTTTAGCTAAGTTTGCTTAACACATGATTATTTTTGATAACTTGTAAATGACTGAACAAATGACGCCTGACCTGGGCGAGCAAAATGAGATACAAGTATTTGGTGCGCGTGTACATAACCTCCGAGACATCGATGTAAGCTTTCCCCGTAATGAGCTGGTGGTCGTAACGGGGCTGAGTGGCAGTGGAAAGTCTTCGCTTGCTTTTGATACGATCTATGCCGAAGGCCAACGGCGGTATATGGAAACGTTCAGCGCGTACAGTCGCCAGTTTCTGGGCGGAATGGAACGGCCGGATGTTGATAAGATTTCGGGCCTAAGTCCGGTAATCTCCATTGAACAGAAAACAACGAGCAAAAACCCGCGGTCTACGGTGGGGACAATTACCGAGGTGTATGATTTCATGCGTTTGCTTTTTGCCCGAGCCGGGGCCGCATTCTCCTATGTTACCGGGAAGCGGATGGAGCGGATGTCAGAAGATCAGGTGGTCGACCGTATCATCGCGCAATTTGAAGGACAGGCCGTCAATGTGTTGGCGCCTGTGGTAAAGGGCCGCAAGGGACATTACCGTGAATTGTTTGAGCAGATTCGTAAACAGGGTTATGTAAAGGTACGGGTGGACGGCGAGCTATTGGATATTGTGCCCAAGATGCAAGCAGACCGCTACAAGATCCACGACATCGAAATGGTCGTTGATCGGCTGATGGTATCTGAGAAGGACCGAAAGCGGCTTTATACGTCGGTGATGCAGGCAATGAAAGCCGCCAAAGGCATTATCAAAATCAGCGATAAGGCCAATAATGAACATTTCTACAGCCGCTATCTGATGGATGCCGAATCGGGCATTTCCTACGACGAGCCGCAACCCAATACGTTCTCCTTCAATTCACCATATGGTGCTTGTGATCGGTGCGGTGGATTGGGCTATGTTTATGAAATAGACCGTGAGGCCGTTATGCCCGACCCGAAACTCAGTATCATGAAAGGCGGACTGGCACCCCTTGGTGAATATCGGGATACCTGGAATTTCCAAGTGCTGAAAGCCGTCGCAAAGAAATACGACTTTTCACTGACAACACCCATAGGGAAGCTGACGGGTGAACAGCTCGAGGTACTGATGAATGGTTCGGAAGAAGAAGTGACCGTGCCCGTCTCTTACAGCAGCTGGAACACGAAGGATTACAAGATCACGTTCGAAGGTCTTTTCAAAATGCTTGAAGACCAAAATGAACGACTCGGCCTCAACGGGCAGCAGTTGGACGATTATCGTGCACAACGGGTATGCCCGGTTTGCCAGGGTGCGCGTCTGAAAAAGGAGTCGCTCCATTTCAAAATAGCGGGAAAGAACATTCATGAGCTGGCTACAATGGACATTAGTACGCTGGCGACTTGGTTTGAAAACGTCGAACAGCGATTGGACGAACGCCAACAGGTTATTGCAAGGGAGATCCTTAAGGAAATCCGATCAAGGCTTGGCTTCCTCTTGGACGTGGGGCTCAATTATTTGACACTTGATCGCACCGCCAAAACGCTTTCCGGCGGCGAGGCGCAGCGCATCCGCTTAGCCACGCAGATCGGTTCGCAGCTTGTCAATGTGCTGTATATCCTCGACGAGCCCAGCATTGGGCTGCATCAACGTGACAACGAGCGACTTATCAAAGCCCTTAAGAACCTTCGTGACATTGGTAATTCGGTACTGGTTGTAGAGCATGATAAGGACATGATCCTGCACGCCGACTATGTAATCGACATGGGGCCGGCAGCCGGGGCGCATGGTGGGCTGGTGGTGGCACAGGGTAAACCCCAGGCTATCAAAGCTGCCGATACAATTACGGCTGCTTATCTTAACGGGACAAAGGAAATCCACGTGCCCGACAGGCGCCGGCCAGGTACTGGCCACAGCCTGCATCTTTTAGGCGCTTCGGGCAACAACCTACGGGATGTTACGGCCGAATTTCCCTTGGGGAAGTTGATCCTTGTTACCGGTGTATCGGGCAGCGGAAAGTCTAGCCTCATAACGGAAACGCTCTACCCGATCCTGAACCATCATTTTTTCCGGGCTAAAAAAACACCGTTGACCTATAAAAAGGTAACCGGGCTTGAGCATATCGACAAGGTTATCGAGATCGACCAAAGTCCCATTGGCCGTACGCCAAGATCTAACCCATCTACTTATACTGGTGTGTTTTCGGACATCAGAGCCTTGTTCGTGCAGCTGCCTGAGTCCAAAATAAGGGGTTACAAGCCCGGACGATTCTCGTTTAATGTGAAGGGCGGCCGATGCGAAACCTGCCAAGGTGCGGGGATGAAAGTTATCGAGATGAACTTCCTGCCGGATGTGCAGGTGCCCTGCGAAACCTGCAATGGCAAACGCTATAATCGGGAGACATTGGAAGTGCGCTACCGGGGCAAGTCCATCAGTGATGTCCTCGACATGCGTATCGATGAAGCTGTTGCGTTTTTTGAAAACATCCCCGCTATCTACCGCAAAATCAAGACCCTGCAGGACGTGGGGCTGGGCTATCTCACGTTGGGGCAATCTTCGGTGACGCTGTCGGGCGGTGAGGCGCAGCGCGTGAAGCTGGCTACGGAGCTTTCCAAAAAAGACACGGGCAAGACGTTCTATATCCTGGATGAACCCACCACGGGGCTGCATTTCGAGGATGTGAGGGTATTGCTCGATGTGCTCGATCGGTTGGTGGATCGCGGAAATACGGTACTGGTAATCGAGCATAACCTCGATGTAATCAAAGTGGCGGACTGGGTGATTGACCTTGGGCCCGAAGGTGGTGCCGGGGGCGGATATATTCTTTTCAGCGGCACCCCGGAAGACCTTATCAAATGCGAGCAAAGCCACACGGCGCGTTTTCTCGCCACGGAAATGCGTGGTGTAGGGACGTTTTAGTAACTTTGCGGCATATGTCAGATATTATCCAATTGTTGCCCGATGCCGTGGCCAACCAGATTGCTGCGGGGGAAGTGGTACAACGGCCGGCTTCGGCAGTAAAGGAACTGATAGAGAATGCCATTGATGCTGGAGCCGACAAGATAAGGCTGATTGTGAAGGATGGAGGAAAGTCGCTTATTCAAGTAATCGACAATGGATGCGGGATGAGCGTGACCGATGCAAGGCTTTGTTTCGAGCGCCATGCGACGTCCAAGATTCGGAAAGCGGAAGACTTATTTGCCATCCGTACAATGGGTTTCCGTGGTGAGGCACTGGCCTCCGTTGCCGCAATTGCTCACGTTGAACTGAAGACGCGGCGTGTAGAAGATGAACTGGGCACCCGTATCGTGATCGAAGGGTCGGATGTCGTGCGCCAGGAGCCGGAAGCTTTGCCTGCGGGAACCAGTATCAGCATCAAAAATTTATTTTATAATATTCCAGCCCGGCGTAATTTCCTTAAAAGTAATCCGGTGGAAATGCGCCACATTGTGGATGAATTTCAGCGGATGGCGCTGGCCTATCCCGATGTGTTTTTTACGTTGCATAGTGAAGATCAGGAGCTATTTCACCTGCCAGGGGAAACGCTTAAGCAGCGTATCGTTCACGTATTTGGCAACAGTTATAACCAACGCCTGGTACCCGTGCAAGAGGAGACAACAATCATCAACCTCAACGGGTTTATCGGTAAACCCGAATATGCAAAGAAGACCAGAGGCGAACAGTATTTTTTTGTAAACAACCGCTTCGTGAAAGACCCGTATCTTAACCATGCGGTCGTAAAAGCCTATGAAGGCATCCTGCCTGCCGACAGCTTCCCCTTGTATGTGCTGTTTATTGAGATTGATCCGGCAAAGATCGACATCAATGTGCACCCTACGAAAACAGAGATCAAGTATGAGGATGAGCGTGCGATCTATGCCATCCTGCAGTCGGCTGTAAAGCGCTCATTAGGACGGTATAATATTACCCCTACTCTTGATTTCAACCAGGAAACGGGGTTTAGCCAAATGATAAGCCCGAAGCCATTGGAGGAAATCACTCCGCCGTCTATCACGTTTAACCCCGACTACAATCCTTTTGAAGGCGGCAGATCCGGTGGCGGAAGGCAATCTGCGGCTATCCCCCAGCAATGGGATACCCTTTACCAAATTACGCAAAAGTCGCAAAGCGAGCAATTGGACCTCCATGGATCGGATGCCGCCCATTCCGGTGAGCATATGACGTCTGGAGGAAAAAGGCCTTTTCAGCTGCATAATCGATACATTGTGTCGCAAATCCATTCGGGTTTTATCCTGATAGACCAGCACGCCGCACATGAACGCATTCTGTTTGAACAATTCCGTCAACAACAGGAGAGTCGGCAAGGTGCCAGCCAGCAAAGCCTGTTTCCACAGACCGTGACACTCAACGGTTCGGACTTTCAGTTGATAACCGATTTGCTCCCGGACATACGGGCGCTGGGCTTCCAGATCCGCGAGTTCGGAAAACATACCTTTGTGGTGGAGGGTATTCCTGCGGACCTGACGGCGGGGGTAAACGAACGGGAAGTGTTGGAGCGGTTGCTCGAAGATTATAAAAACAATCAGGCACAGCTGAAGCTGCCTAGACATGAGCAGTTGGCCAGAAGCCTCGCTCGGCATGCGGCCATCAAGCCCGGCATGGTATTAGAGGCAGGTGATATGGCCGAACTGATCGATCGCCTGTTTGCATGTGAAATGCCAAATGTGTCCTTGAATGGCAAACCCATAATCCTTACATTTACATTGCGCGAACTGACAGAACGCTTTGAGCGCTAAATTATCGAATGAAATATGTTTAACAATACCGCATCCCCGTTTTCTGGAATACCTCCGGTAGTAAAAAACCTCCTCATCATTAACATCATTTGCTTTGTTGGGGGGTCGCTTATCTTCTCTCGCGCGAATGACCTGTTCGGCGTGTATTACCCCGACTCGCCTGGCTTTCACATTTGGCAGGTCATTACATACATGTTTATGCATGGCGGGTTTACCCATATCTTTTTCAACATGTTTGCCCTGTTCATGTTTGGGCCCGTATTGGAGCAGGTATTCGGATCAAAGCGTTTCCTGAATTTTTATTTGATTACAGGCCTCGGGGCATTGGTTTTGCAATTTGCAGTCCAGGCACTGGAGGTATATATGATTGTGGATTCTTTTTCGGCAAGAGCGTTCCTCTCGGAGGTCGACGTCGCCAACCGGAGCGCAAGGATTGCAAGTAGCCTCCCGCTGGAAAGCCGGCAAACACTCCTATCGGTGTATACCACGCCCATGGTAGGTGCTTCGGGCGCAATATACGGTCTGTTAATTGCATTCGGATACCTGTTTCCCAATACGCCATTGATGCTTATTTTTTTACCGGTACCCATCAAGGCCAAATATTTTATCCCGGTAATGATACTTATCGAACTGTTTCTGGGCGTGTCGCGTACCGGGTCTTCCGTCGCGCATTTTGCACACATTGGCGGCGCGTTGTTTGGGTTTTTGTTGATTAAGCTTTGGGGCGTGAAGCGTCCTAATTATTGGTAGCGATAACGGTGAGCGCAGGTTTAAAAAAAATTCATATATTAGCAACTGTTATCAGGTAGTTATACAGGAAGCGTAGCGATGAAAAAGTCATGGGTTGGCGATTTATGGCATAAGGCTTTCCGTTCGGGAAGTCCGCTATACCTGTTTATTGCCATCAACATCCTCGTGTTCGTGGGGTTGAGCCTGCTTTCGTTGATTACTGCTCTTGGATTTACCGACATTCACTTGGCGGGTTATCTGCTGTCTTGGCTACAGTTGCCAGCATCGGTATCCGGCTGGCTTTACAAACCTTGGACGCTGGCCACCTATATGTTTACCCAGCAGGGGTTGTTTCACCTCCTATTCAATATGCTTTGGCTGTTTTGGATAGGTATCATTTTCCTTGATTTCCTCAAAAAAAGACAATTTACATTTGTTTACCTTGCAGGGGGGATTGTCGGGGGTGTACTCTACCTATTGGCATACAACCTGATTCCTGTGTTTAAAGCGACGGCTTTCGGTACGGTGATGATTGGTTCGTCTGCCTGTGTGAGTGCCATCGTGTTTGCTACAGCAGCATTGCTGCCGGATTATACCATCCGGCTGCTCTTTTTCGGTAACGTTAGGTTGAAATACCTGGCGCTGGCATTTATTGTGATTGATGTTCTGGCCATTGCGGGACTGAACGCAGGGGGAAGCATTGCACATATCGGTGGCGCGCTGTTTGGCTTTATTTACATCAAGCGGTTGCAAAGTGGCCAGGATTGGAGCCGTATTTTGGGCCGTGAGCGAAGAAGACGGAAACTCCGGGTGGTGCGCAATGAAACCCCCTCATACGAAGAGCCATTGGTGCCTAACCAAGAGGTGATTGATCGTATTTTGGACAAGATTTCGCAATCGGGATATGATAGCCTTACGAAAGCGGAAAAAGAGGCCCTCTTTAAAGCCAGCAAGCAAGGTCAAAATGAATATTGACTGATGGCAAGGAAATCGGGGCGTAAAGAGCGACTGGGTTTTTTCAGTAAAGCGGTATTATTGGCGAACATTTCTGCTGTTGTGGGATTGTTATTGAGCTACCTGGCTCCGGTGATTAACCCGCAGGTGTTTTGGCCCATCGCTTTTTTTGGCATTGCCTATCTACCCCTACTGGTTATCAATAGTTTATTTGTTGTCTACTGGTTGATGAAGAACCCGCGCTACGCCGTGGTTTCGTTCCTGGCTATCTTGTTGGGATGGAGCACGCTGAACAACCACTTTGGGTTTAGCGGGAAGGTGCCCGAAAGCGTGGTTGCTTCGCCGGATACAGCGCACATTCGCCTGCTTACTTACAATGTACATTTTTTCAGAGCTTTTGAGCAAAAGGATACCGAACTAACGATCAGGACGGAGGCCATGCGGTTGATGGACAGTGTATCTCCGGACGTGATCTGTATCCAGGAGTATTATACACGGCAAAAAGGCAAATATAATATGGCCAAGGAGTTTGAAAAGAAAATCGGGATGGCCTACCATTATATTTCTCCGACCGCAGCGAACGACTACGAAGCCTATGGCATGGCGATTTTCTCTCGATACCCTATTGTGGCCTCGGGTTACGTGCCAGACCATGAGTATGGTGTAAACCGGATTATCTATGCGGATATCGAAAAGAACGGTTCGATTTTCAGAGTTTACAATGTTCACTTGCGTTCGTTCGGATTTCAAAAGGAAGACTACGACTTTATCAACAGCCCGTCGAAGACCATCGAGAAAGACGCCGCTTCTACTAAGCGTATTGGTGCGCGCCTGAAACGTGCTTTCACCGCCAGAAGTGCCCAAGCCGAAGCGCTTCGTGAACATAGTCGCACATGCAAAACCCCATACCTTATCGCGGGCGACTTCAATGACACGCCTTTGTCATATGCGGTAAATAAGGTTTCGTCTGGATTGCGAAACGCTTTTCGTGAAAAGGGACATGGTTGGGGGGTCACTTACAATGGGGACTTCCCCAATTTTCAAATCGACTATATCCTTTCGACCGGGGATTTTGACGTATCCCATTATCAGATCATCAAAGCAAAGTTATCCGATCACTATCCGGTATGGGCGGATTTTCGGCTCGATTAGCTTGGATTTGTCTACGCTGGGAATGATTGATTCCCACTAGGCTGTTGGGGTCTGAGTGGTACGATTATGTGGGATGCCTTGAAACAAAAGGGCAAACAACACAACGCCCGTACATCCTACCAGGTTTAGCCAAAGGAAAGCCATCGCATCAAACCACCACAATGCGATTACCAAGACCTCCGTGAGCACCGCCGCTTGGAACACAGCACGACCGCCTGCCCGCTTGACGTAAAATGCTACCACGAAAATGCCGAGAATGGTGCCGTAGAATAGTGAACCCAAAATGTTGACCGCTTCCAGTAAATTGCCCAGTTTACTTGCATAAAGGGCAATGATTACACAGAATATCCCCCATACGAACGTAAATAGCCGGGATGCGGAGAGGTAGCCGCGCTCACTGCCCGCCTTGCTTACAAAGCGTTTGTAGATGTCGATCACCGTCGTGGATGCCAGTGAGTTGATTGCGCTGGCCGTGGCCCCCATGGAGGCCATAAAGACGATAGCCACCAAGAGTCCGATGAGCCCCCGGGGAAAATTTTCCGTTACGAAAGTCAAAAAGATGTAGTTGTTGTCGTTGGTGTCTGCGAGGCGATCGTTTTCCTGCATCAACGTGACTAAGTCCGCTCGCACTTCTTTGGCTCGAACATCGGCGCTTTGCAGCTCTTCGCGTACATCGGCAATCATCGCATCATCCCCGCGGTCAAGTGCTTCCGTAAGGCGGTGTATCTGTTCTCTTTTGCCCTCAAAGATCAGGTTGTGTTCAGCTTTTAACTCGTTTACCTGCGCAGCATAGCTGCTTTGTTCGATTTTATGGAGTTCGTATTTATTGAAGAATATGGGAGGGCTGTTATATTGATAGAAGGCAAATACCAATATGCCAATGAGCAATATGGAAAATTGCATAGGAACTTTCAGCAAGCCATTCATAAGCAGGCCAATCCGGCTATCGCGGATGGATGAACCTGTGAGGTAGCGCCCTACCTGGCTTTGGTCGGTACCGAAGTAGGAAAGCTGTAAAAAAAAGCCGCCGATGAGGCCGCTCCATAGCGTATATTGATTGTTCCAATCAAAAGAAAGGTCGATGGCATTGGCCTTGCCGGACTTGCCTGCAATGTGCAGCGCCTTCATCAGGCCGATGTCTTTGGGCAACATGTAGACAACCAACACCCCCGCCACCAGCAACCCGCCAAAAATAATGGTCATTTGCAGTAGCTGTGTGTAGGATACCGCTTTTGTGCCGCCATATACGGTGTACAACACGACGAGTGTACCGATGAATAGTGTGGTGTACACCACATTGATCTGCAAAATGCTGGACAGGATGATTGCCGGCGCATAAATGGTGATGCCGGTAGACAAGCCCCGTTGGATGAGAAATAACAAAGCGGTGAATGCCCGGGTGCGCACATCGAAGCGTTTTTCCAGGAATTCGTAGGCGGTAAATACCCGTAACCGATGGAACATGGGTACAAAAGAAATACTCAGTACAATCATGGCCAACGGCAAGCCGAAGTAAAACTGGACGAAACTCATGCCCGAGGAATACGCGAGCCCCGGTGCCGACAGAAAGGTGATGGCGCTGGCTTGCGTGGCCATCACGGACAAGGCGACGTGGTACCAGGGTAGGGATTTATTGCCCAGCAGGTATCCGTCGATATTTCGAATACCCCTGCTTTTGTATACACCGTAGGCAACAATCAAAAGCAGGGTGCAGAAAAGGACAATCCAATCCGTATTACTCATCCGAAATATTTGGTAAATAAGTAAAACAGCAGGATTAATACCAGCAACCAGAGTACCACGATCCAATAGAACCGTTTCCAGTTGCGGACAAAGGGAGGCAGCCCTTTATCGGTCATGCTCGCGGCCTTTGAGCAAGGTGCCAACAAAAAAGCCGGCAAACAGCAATCCGACTATTGCTCCAATGACGGCACCGATGAAGCCTTCTTGCACGAGCACGCCCGTCAACCCGCCAAATACGGCACCAAGTAAATAGAAGTAATTGCTGATACGCTGTCCGTTGGAATGCTCTTCGATGTGTTTTTCCATATGAATGTCCGTTTAATCTTTGGGTTTTGCTAGCAAATTTACGAATAATCTGTATGCGCCCGGCACGCCCGCGGGCAATTGCCTGAAAAAAGCAAGCGATGTATAAACAAAGTTACCTTTGCCGTAACGTGCTACCAATAGTGAGCCGTCATTGGGCGACTCACCGGGATCGGCCATGCTGAGGGGTCTGTCGTATTGCCGGGCAGCCTCCCCCACGAAATACAGCCCGCGCTCCTGTATCCATCCTTCAAAGTCGGCATCTGTGATGTTGTTGGGGTAATTCAACACCGGGCTGTCGGGATTGAGGATGGTAACGGGGGCCGCCTCATCGGTTACCCTGCTCCGGCTAAGCGTTAAGGGATAGGGTCCGAGTTCGGGCGTGCGCATCCCGCCACTTACATTGTATTGTATCAGCAATGTCCCACCATCATTGACATACTGCAGCAGGCGGGGCTGGATATGTGACATCCGTTGATTGGTGTTGTATAACCGTATGCCCGTAATAATCGCATCGTATTGGGACAAATTGCCCGACAATAGGTCTTGCTCGTTTAGCACAGTCACATGCAGACCGATTTCTCGTAAGGCCTCGGGAATCAAGTCTCCGGCACCGGGCAAATAACCGATGCGGGTGGCCGATACGCCTGTTTCCACCTTGGTTAGACGGGCCATCGCCGGTGGAAACCAGGTAATTTTTGGGATGTGCTCGTACGTGATGGACTGAATAGCGCGGGCCGCTTCCGCCGAATCCGCATACTGCAATACGATGCTCAGCGAATCCGAAAGCGATGGGTCTTCTGCCGGATAGAGGGTAAACCGGGAAACGGATTCTTCCGCCTTGGCTGAAAAGTTTAACATGACCTGTTTGGGTTCGGCCCGCCATCCCTGCGGTAATTGTAAGGAGGCCGTCGCCGAAATTTCTTCTTGCGTGTGCGCGGTGAAGAGCACCTCCAGCGTTTTGGGCCCATTGCCATTGAATACAAGGGCCTTTTGACCCAGATTGGCCGTAATCCGTGGGACAATAGTTAGCGGCTCATATACTTCGCCCCTAACGGGGTGGGTGTATTTGTATACGATAGGGCGTTCGAATAGGAGCGCCTTTCCATTGATTTGCAAGGTAATGGAGGTTTTTGGAGCGTCATTGTTTACCGGACGACCGACATCTGCTTGGTTGTCCACTACGAAACGGCCCAGTCCGTGAGGCTGACGTAGCCAATACGGCTGTGTAATGGTGGTAGCAGTGAAGTGAGAAGACTGCTCGTGCAGTTCATTAAACGTTAATAAATCATCCCCGACCGCGACCGCTATACCGGGCCGTCGCACGATGAACGCCGTATTGATGGGTATCTGTTCGCCTACGGCAAATTTAGCTGTGGGCGCGTAGCTTTCAAACCATATTCCGCCGCAAGCTAAAATGAGATCCTTGATTTCGGCAGTCTTCTGCTCCTTCCAGTAGCTGTCTTCCGTGCTCGCGACGGCATCTAACAAATCCATCAAACCGCCGATGGATTTTTCGGGATGCTCCATATCGAACGCGCTATCGATTGAGGCAATCCGTTGTGTAATATGGGCACCGCCGTTGACCCGTTTCCAAGAGGTTTCAACGCCGTCAAACAATGTTTTTTCCGGAGCATCACCCAGCAGTACTTCAAACCGTTCGACACTGTTTCCGCGTTGGCGTGCAGCTCCGAACCCTTGACTTTTATGGTTCGATCGGCTCTCGGCGGCGAGCTCACCGTAAGATTGGCCGATGAAAGGGTTATAATCGCCGATATTCATGAGGAAATGATCTGCGGAAGGCGGAGATCCCTGAAAAAAGCTCGACGTATTCCATAGGAGACGCTTGGCTTGCCATGTTTCCACCTCATCTAACTGCTCGGGGAACCGGTTGGGGTCGGCCGCTGCTTTAAAGGCGTCAATAGCTAGTATTGCAGAAGCTTGGTGGTGTCCGTGGCCTGCCCGCTCATCGGGCGGGAAGCGAGTGATGATCACGTCCGGCCTGAATTTTCGGATTACCCACACGGCGTCGGCGAGGATTTCGTCTCGTCCCCAGATATGAAAGGTCTCGTCCCACGTTTTCGAGAAGCCGAAGTCGAGGGCTTTTGAGAAAAACTGCTCTCCCCCATCCACCTGCCTTGCAGCGAGCAATTCATTGGTGCGGATAAGCCCAAGTTCTTCGGCTTGCTCCGTGCCGATGAGATTTTGTCCACCGTCTCCCCGTGTCAGTGAAAGATAGCCTGTGCGGTAAAGCTTTTCTTTGGCGAGCCAGGCAATCAGCCGGGTGTTTTCATCGTCGGGATGCGCTGCAAAATATAACACCGAACCCAACGTATTCAGCTTCTTGATGGCCTGTTTGATTTCGCCGGCGTGCTGCGGATGCGATGCCTGGGCAAGGGATAGCGTGGTTATTAATAGTATAAACGGGGGTAATACGAGTCGTTTTATGTCCATGGCCTAAAGATAACGCTTAAAATGTTTACGAATCTGCACCGCTCACATAAATTTTACAAAACAAAAGCCGTCCCGAAGAGCACCGGGACGGCTTTTGCAAATTAACAATTAAAAAATCATTTAAATCTTAAAACCCTCGCTTTGACAAGCGCTATCAGGAAGGGGCGACTGCCTTTATCAAAGAAATTCAAAAGCTCGGCTTTAAGAAATTAACCTTTAACAACGGTAAAGATACGACAAAGCAAAGAATACCCGACCGGGGGGCTTTGGCAAGTTTTCCACAAAAGGCGTGTTTTAAACAATGCAGGCAGAAAACATCGTGCCGGATCAAACCTTGTCGATCGACCCCAGCACACGCTTCATAAACACATTGAGCGCTTCCTTCCGCTCCATTCCGGTTTTCACCAGCTTATCTACTTCAATAGCACCATATAGGTTTGAAATGAGTTCGCCAATGACATCCAGCTCCTCATCCTTCAGAGAAGGAACTTCGGTGAGCGATTCGAGGGTTTCAATGGTTTCGAGGATATAATCCTGGTCGTTCTGTTCAATAAATTCGGCTAGGTGTTTAATTATGGGCAACTTCATTGAGTAAATCGATTAATGGATCAAACTTATTGGTCTGCACCTGATTTACCAGCTGACCGTTTTTGAACGCGGCGAAGGTGGGTAAGTTGCTAACATTTGCCAGTTGCCTCGACTGCGGGAAGCGCTCGGCATCCGCGATGACAAATGAGATTTGGTCATTTTCCGATGCCAATTTCTTGAACTTCGGTTTCATGATTTTACAATTGCCACACCACGTGGCAGAATATTGAACCAATACGACGTCGTTGCTTTTTACGATATCGGCTAGGTTGTCGTTTTCTAATTCCTGTAACATTTTTCTTTTCGTTTTAAAACCAACAGATTGACTTAGGTCGATTCATTACAAAGGCCTGTGAGCAATCCATTGCGGTCATCCACGGGCCTTTGAAAATCTATAACGAACTTCAGTTCATTGCCGGTTGGCTGGAAAGGTATGCCGCTACTCCTTCGCGGTTGGCGTGCATAGCATCTTTGCCCTCTTCCCAGTTCGCTGGGCAGACTTCACCAAATTTCTGCACGTGCGCATATGCATCGATTAGCCGGATGTATTCCTTCACGTTCCGGCCTACGGGCATATCGTTTACGCTTTCGTGGAATACTTTGCCATCCTCATCGATGAGGTATGTGGCGCGGAAGGTTACGTTAGAACCTTCGAAAATATAGCCAAATTCTTCGCTTTCCTTTTCTTCGCCTTCTAAGATACCCAATATGCGGGAAAGATTGCGGTTGGTGTCGGCAAGGATGGGATAGGTTACCCCTTCGATACCACCATTATCTTTGGTTGTATTCAACCAGGCAAAGTGTACCTCATTCGTATCGCATGACGCGCCGACGACAATGGTATTGCGTTTTTCGAACTCGGGTAGCGCGTCTTGAAAAGCATGTAATTCTGTAGGACATACAAACGTGAAGTCCTTGGGGTACCAAAACAATAATACTTTTTTTCCGTTCTTTGTAGCTTCTTCAAAAATGTTGATGGACAAATTGTCACCGAGGTAGTCAATTGCATCAACCGTAACGTTAGGGAATTTTTTTCCTGTAAAACTCATAGTGTTGTATCCTTTAAAATTTGTTGCTGCAAAGGTACGGTTTATTGCGTGGAAGAATTATCGTTTTTATCGATGCGCTATATAGAATAGCTATCGATTGCCCTTTCGAAAATGGCGTTCTATTTCACCGGCCTTTGGGTGATGATTATGATTTTCGTCATTCATTTTCAATTTATTTGCGTAAAATCGTATGTTTGCATGCGGAATTTCTGGCCTCGTAGTTCAACGGATAGAATAGAAGTTTCCTAAACTTTAGATATGGGTTCGATTCCCGTCGAGGCTACGACCCCGCGTATGGTACCGCGGGGTTTTTTATTTTTGGAATGTAACTGTAAACAGCCTCGATTCTCCCGTTTTGGGGCTTTCTTTTTGGAGCTAATTAAAAATAAGACAATTGGCCTGCCGGTATGACAATCTTTTTAAACTTCTCAACAAATTGTATCTTGTGAACGTTTATACACGTTAGGTATGAAACGGAACGGGCCGCTATGAGAATACGATTCGCTGCTTTGAAAGAAATGCTAACATTGGTAGGGACGATCGCCTTTTCATCGCTTTTTGCGCAATCGATTATCAAGGGAAGGGTGGTTGACGCCGTTTCAGGTGAAGGCATCGCCAGTGCCACGGTATTATTGCTACATACAACACATGGTACCTCTACCGATAGCCTTGGCAACTATACGCTGACCTCCGAGAGGGCGGCTACACATATCCGATTTAGTGCGCTGGGCTATGAAACGGTTACGAAGCCGATTGATACAAGCCGATCGCAGATCATTGACGTGGAACTGGAGGAGGGTTTACAGACGCTTGATGAGGTGGTTATCCAAGGAAAGGGGCGGTACCGCAATCGAAATAACCCGGCGGTGGCACTTATTGGCAAGGTCATCGAGCATAAGCACGTGAACCGTTTGACGCGCTTCGATTATGTATCATTCGGTGCCTATGAAAAGATCATGATGGCGGTGAGTGATGTGCCCAAGTTTGTGACCAATAGTGCACTGGCTAAGGGATACCGATATGTATTTGAAAATGTGGATACAATCTTGGTGCCCGGCAGGCCCCTACTGCCCATCTATTTGGAAGAAAACCTGTCAAAAAGGTACCTGCGATTGCAACCGAAGGCTGCTAAAACCATCATTACCGCCAACAAAAAAACGCAGCTCGACCAACGGTATGTAAATAACGAAAACATAGAAAGCTATTTCAGGTTTATCCATACCGATGTAGATATCTATGAGAACAATATTTTAATCTTAAACAAGCCGTTTCTTAGCCCAACGGCTGATGCGGCTCCGCTATTTTATAAGTTTTTTATCACGGACACAATCTCAAACGCCGAAGGTCAATTCGTAGAGTTGACATTCGTGCCGAGAAATGAAACAGATCGTTTGTTCTCCGGGAAATTGCAGGTCACCTTAGATGGCAACTATGGGATACGCCGGGCTGATATTTGGATAGACCACCGTGCCAATCTTAACTGGGTAAATGATGTAAATATAGCTCTGCGCTTTAGCCGGCATGGTAATGGAATCTACTTTCCGGCCTATTCCGATGTAAAAATTAACTTCGGACTATTCGAAAGTGAGCGCGGGGCATTCGGACAAAGGACACTGGTTTTTTCGGATTATGATATAAAGACCCCCATCCCGGGGAGTGCATTTAACGGACAACAATGGGTAAAGTTGGAAGATGCAGACCAACAGACAGACACCTACTGGGAAAGGGAACGACCAGTACAGCTGACCGAAGCGGAAGAAAAAACCTATGTCAACCTGGATAGCCTGCGGCACAACCGCTCGTTCAAGCGATCTTTAAAACTGGGGTATTTGTTGGCACAGGGCTACGTGAATGCCGGCCCCGTGGAGTTCGGCCCATTTGAGTACACCTATAGCTTCAACGATCTGGAAGGGAGTCGCATACGGCTTAGTGGGCGCACGACCCGCCAATTTTCTGAAAAGCTTTATGCAGAAGCCTATGCGGCTTATGGTGTCCGGGATGATCGACTGAAATTCTTTGGCGGCGCAGCATATTCGCTCAATGGACGGCGGGTGGGCGAATACCCATCGCATTATGTACATGTCATGTACCAGCAAGACGCGCGGGAGCCGGGCCAACAAATGGCCTATCGCAACGGCGATAGTTTTATCGGGTCTTTTCGCAGTGGAAAGCAGGATAAATGGTCCTATTACGAAGCTTTCAAGCTTAATCACGTGATTGAGTTTGCGAATCATGTGATGCTCCAAACCTCATTTGCCTCCCAACGACAGGATCCGGCGGCCCAGCTTTATTTTATTACGGCAGCCGATCGCGACACCATTCGATCGCTGCGAACAGCAGAGCTGGGCATTGACCTCCGCTGGGCACCTAATGAGGAGTTTTTTCAGCGGAACCTGGAACGTTCGCCGATCATCAATGAATATCCGGTATTCAACCTGCGCTACAACATGGGATTAAAAGGCTTCTTGGGCGGGGAATACAATTATCATACGTTGAGGCTTGATGTGTCGAAACGCGTATTTCTTTCGCAGTTGGGGTTGGCTGATATTAATTTGGGAACAGGTTATATATTCGGGGCGGTACCCTTTCCTTTACTCGATATTCCTTATGCAAGCAGAACCTATGCACTGGCGCAAGGCTCCTATGCATTGATGAATGATCTTGAGTTTGTGAGCGATCGCTACATCAAGTTAAACATCGAATATCGACTCCACGGCTTTATCCTAAACAAAATACCCCTGTTGAAAAAGCTGAAGATTCGCGAACTGGCGGGGTTCAAATTGCTCTATGGCGATGTGCGACCAGAGAATCGACCAACACACAACCCTATGACGTATCTCCTTCCGACGGATGCATTGGGCAACCCGACAACCTTTATGTTGGCTCGCAGACCCTATATGGAGGTGAGTGCGGGGGTGGAAAATATTTTGAATGTGCTGCGTGTTGAATATGTACGGCGATTGTCGTATCTTAACCATCCCGATGTCGATCGGGGCGGAATACGTTTTAGCGTGAAAGTAGACTTTTAATGATGACATACCAGCATTTACTAATCCATGATAACGGATATATTCGCCGGATTACCGTTGCCCGTGAGGCCAAGTTAAATGCATTAAGTAAGGCGACCTTGACGGAGTTGAATAACGCTATCGGGGATGCACTAGCCACCGCAGCAATCAGGGGCATTGTACTTACCGGCGCGGGCGACAAGGCCTTCGTGGCCGGTGCGGATATTGCCGAATTTGCCGGCCTCAATTCGGAAGAAGGACGGGCGCTTGCTCAAGACGGCCAGACTCGGGTGTTTAATTTGATACATCATGCGAATAAACCCATCGTTGCGGCCATCAATGGCTATGCACTGGGGGGCGGTCTTGAATTGGCATTGGCTTGTCATATCCGCGTAGCGGTCACCCACGCGAAACTAGGTTTACCCGAAGTATCGCTCGGTCTGATACCGGGATATGGTGGTACGCAGCGCCTTACGCAGCTAGTGGGACGGGGGCGCGCGCTGGAAATGATACTCACGGGCGATATGGTCACCGCGGAGCAAGCACTGGAATATGGTATCTTAAACCATGTAGTGGAATCCACAGAGTTACTTGCCAAAGCGGAAGGAATCCTCCACCGCATGACGGCGCGCTCGCAGACTGCGGTAGCGGGTGCGATTAGGGCAGTCAATGCCAGCCTGGGATCTAACGACCAGGGATTCGAAACGGAAATCAATGAATTTGGCCGATGTTTCGGCACGTCAGACTTCAGCGAGGGCGTAGCGGCTTTCTTGGAGAAGCGAAAACCAAATTTCTGATTTGCTGTTTAAAGGTTAATTGCTAATCTGTATTGTCTATGTCCTATTCCGTATTCACTCAAAAAGAGCGCAATATCATTACGCTTGTGCTCTTGATTTTGCTGGGTGCCGTTGTAGCCTACGCTGTGAGGGGCATTATTGGTGCGCTCCTGGGCACGATGGTCATGTACACCATATTCCGGCCCATGAATATCTGGCTGGTGGAGCGACTGAAATGGCGGAGACCCATCGTAGCAGTGGTCATTATTGCCATCTCCTTTGTGATCATCGTCTTGCCGTTTTTGGGAATCGGTACCCTGTTGACGAACAAGATCGTGGCATTGGTAAAAAACCCAGAATGGATAAAAAATGCTGTCGATACGATCAATGAATACGCAGGAGACAAAATTGGTAAACCGGATTTACTCCAGGAGCAGTTAGAGAAAAGTGCGACCTACTTTGGCGGCATGTTCACTTCGCTGCTCAGCGGTGCCGCTGGCTTGTTTCTGGACATTACCGTCATGTATTTCCTATTATATTTCCTGTTGGTCAACTTCAGGACCTTCGAGCGGGGATTGCTCCGTTACTCGCCGTTCGAAGTGGAAAACGCTGTGCGTTTTGGGCACGAGCTCCGTAACATCACATACTCCAATGTTATCGGCCAAACGTTTATTGCGTTGGTACAAGGGGGAGCATTGGCGTTGGGCTTTTGGATATTCGGCTTCAATGACGCGTTGTTCTGGGGCGTGATATGTGCTATTCTCTCCTTTGTTCCGCTGCTGGGCCCACCACTCATTTTTGTACCCGCTGCGGTATATGCATTTACACAGGGTGATAACTTGGCCGGCATCGGTCTTTTGGTATATGGTTTTGTGGTGGTTATCAATATCGACAATGTGCTGCGATTGATTATTGCCAAGAAAGTGGGCGATATCCACCCGATCATTACCGTAGTTGGCGTTATTATCGGTATCCCTTTATTTGGTATGATGGGGCTGGTGTATGGACCGCTTCTGCTTTCCTACTTCCTTATTACGATACGCATCTACGAGGCAAGTAAGCGAAAAGTTTCCTCTGGCAAGGGAGAAGCAGGTCATTGACGCGCCTGACGCGCCAGCTTGAATAGCGGATGTCGAAATACCTGAAAACAGGGGTGCTGTTTTTGATGATATAGCCATATCTTTGCTCCCTGATTCATGTGGAATGTTAAAACAAATAAAGAAGGGGAGGGCGCTATTGATTGTTTTCTTGCCTTGCCTCTTGGTCTTCGCCTCTTGTTTCCAAATCGTTGAAGACGTGACGGTGAGAAAGGATGGTTCGGGGGATGCTGTTTTTACGGCTAACCTCAGTCAGAGTAAAACCAAGTTGGCCTCCATCATGCTGTTGGATAGTGTTAATGGCTACAAAGTACCCTCCAGAGCAGACATTCGCAACCAGTTGATCAAGCTGGAAGGAGAACTGAGGGAAATAGAAGGGATATCCAATGTCACACACTCGGTAGACTTCGATAAATTTATTGCCACCATACGGTTTTCCTTTACGGACGTTGACAAACTGAACCGTATTTCCAACAACATTTTTGAAGAAATGAAGATTTCTCCCGCCAACAAATCTTCCTATGCATACCGTAATGACACACGGACATTCAGTAGAATATATATGCATGAACCGAAGGCTAAGCTGGAGTTTGATAAAATGAAGGAGGCCGACAAGGAGATTTTCAAATCGGCCACTTATACGAGTATTTACCGGTTCGATCGACAAGTGATTTCGCAAAGCAATACTTCCGCCAAATTAGCATCTTCCAAAAAGGCGGTAATGCTCCAAGGTTCCGTGCTCGACTTGATCAATGGGAAAAACAATATCACCAATCATATTAAATTAGCAAATTGACACATGAATAAACTATTTATTACCATAGGCATACTGATCGCTTCGACGGCAAATGCACAGGACCTTGCCCGTAAAATACCGCATGACGCTTTCGCTGTCGTGAACATCCAGACCGCTCATTTTTTTGAGTTGATGAGCGTAGATGAATTCAATACCACAACCGTCGGGAAGGCCGTCCGTGAAAAAGCCAATGAAGCAGGCTTCGATGGTGTTCAAGGAATCGCCGACTTTGGAATTGCATTGGATCGCACGACCTATTTTTATGCGAAACTTACGGATAGCGTTACCTACTTTAATTTCCTGTTGCCCATTGCCAACGTAAACAACTTTGAAAAGCATTTCGCCAAAGACGAAAACGTACAGGACCACGGAAGCTACAAAAGCTTCGTTAAGGAGGTCTCTGGCGACAGTGCGGTCTTTGCCTGGGATAATAGTACGCTTACCATCACCAGTGCCACGCTCGTAAGCAACTATTTTGAACAACCGGATGTGGCCCAACGGTATGGCCTCATGAACTACAATTACTACGATTATTATGAGGAAGCTGCTACGGAAGCCGCTGATAGCGTATACATGGATGATTGGTACGCAGAAGAAGATACAGCAAGTGTAGTGGATTTTGATATTCCCCCACCGGTGCTCCCTGCCGATACCAGTGAATGGGAATTGGATTGGGGGGCGGCAGATACGGCAGCACTCGACTCGGCCTATGACGCGTACAGCTATGAAGATTATGCAGTAGACTCTGTTGAAGATGACGGTAACCCTTATGATTCATACTATGCGGCAGATCAGGCTGTCAAACAGCAACTCGTATCGGAATGGGCAGGAGCTTATTCCTCGGCTTTGTTTGACAGCCCATTAGCAGAGAGTGTGTTGAATAATAGCTCATATGTGGCTAGCCTAAACAAGGATGCGCTGGTATCCGTCTGGATACCAAGTTTTGAATCCATCTACACGGCACTGCTGCCAGAACTTGGGGAATTCCGCTCTGCCGGGAAGTTATTCAGTTATTATGGCAGCCTACAAGTTGGATTGTTTGCTGACGACGAAGGGTTTAAGCTGAAATCATCCATGGAAGTAGATGGTAATATGGCCAAAAGTTTCCAACGGATGTATGGGGGCAAACTGAACAAAAAGTTTCTCAGATATCTGAATACTGACGATGCCATTGGCTACTTTTCCCTCGTCATGGATACAAAAGCCTACCTGGAAGAGTTGCCGGCATTAATGAAAGACACCTACGGGGGGATGTTTTCACAGTATGCCGATGATATTGATTTGGGAGCCGAGCTGCTGTCGCTTATGCTGGATGAAGAGGCTTTGGCAAAAGTGGCCAAAGGCGATGCATTGTTTGTATTGAATGGCGTGTCTGAAAAGGAGGTTCCTTACATCAGCTATGAATATGACGATGACTACAACTATCAGGAGGTGGAAAAAACCAAAATGGAAACCATCCCGGATTTCCTATTTATGTTTTCATCTGATGATGCTGCTCTTTACAACCGGGTAATGTCATACGTGAGCAATAAGGGATATTTGTTGGAGGAAAATGGTGTTTATCAGTTGGTTAACACGGAGTTGCCATTCGATTTACTGTTTGCCCGGAAAGACGGAATTATCTTTATCGGCACGTCTGTAGATCAGTTATCCGCCATCGCTTCCAATCAATACCGAGGCAAGGTTGACCGCTATTCCCGCAAACTGCTTACCAAGAATAAGTTTGTAGGTTTACTGAGTGCCAAGAAGTTGTCGGCAGAAATCCCGACAGCGCAACTGGCATCATTGGATCGTTATATCGCATTCCATAAAATGTTTGGTTCCATGGGTGATTTTTATTTCAAATCCAACGGAATAAAAAGGAATACCATTTCGGGCGAGTTTGTAGCGCAAACGCCCGAAGGCTTTGACAACGCCATCCAGTATTTGTTTGCATTGGTTGACTACGCCACTGAACAGCGGTAGGAGGCTAAAATTCGGCAAAAGCAAAACCCCTCATTTGAGGGGTTTTGCTTTTGCATATCAACGGCTTTTTATCTATGTTTGCCGTCTTATGAGCAAACAGACGGACGACTTCTTTAAAAATGTAGTTTCGCATGCCAAGGAATATGGTTTTGTATTCCCTTCGAGCGAAATATATGACGGCCTCAGTGCGGTTTATGATTATGGACAACTGGGTTCCGAACTCAAGAACAACCTGAAGCAGTATTGGTGGAAAGCGATGGTGCAGCTCCACGAGAACATCGTGGGTATCGATGCCGCCATTTTTATGCATCCTACCACTTGGAAGGCCTCGGGCCACGTCGATGGCTTTAACGACCCAATGATAGACAATAAGGATTCGAAGAAGCGGTATCGTGCGGACCAACTTATCGAAGACAAGATTGCTCGTTACGAGACCGATGGAAAGACCGAAAAGGCCCAGCAATTGCAAGCTGATCTCAACGCTGCGTTGAATGATGATGACTTGCCGAGACTGAAGACGATTATTGAAGAACACAACATCGTGTGCCCCGTATCCGGCACCAAAAACTGGACCGAGGTGCGACAGTTCAACCTGATGTTTTCTACACAGATGGGTGCATCAGCCGAAGGAGCCGATACGGTATACCTTAGGCCTGAAACGGCTCAGGGAATTTTCGTCAATTTCCTCAATGTACAGAAAAGTGGTCGTATGAAGGTGCCGTTTGGTATTGCTCAGATTGGCAAGGCCTTCCGCAACGAGGTGATTGCCCGTCAGTTCATCATGCGTATGCGTGAGTTCGAACAGATGGAGCTGCAGTTTTTCGTGCGCCCAGGGACTGAACTCGAATGGTATAGCAAATGGAAGGAAACGCGCTTGAAATGGCACCTTGCTTTGGGCGGAGACACCGCTAAATACCGTTATCACGACCACGTAAAGCTTGCGCATTACGCCAACGCCGCGGTAGATATCGAATATGAGTTTCCATTTGGTTTCAAAGAGGTGGAAGGCATTCACTCACGTACCGACTTTGACCTCATCCAGCATCAGAAATTTTCGGGTAAGAAACTGCAGTACTTTGACCCCGAAATCAACCAGAATTATGTGCCGTATGTGATTGAAACATCTATCGGACTCGATCGCCTTTTCCTTACCGTGCTATGTAACTCCTTTGAGGAACAGGATTTGAGCACTGAAGATAAAAAGGATTCACGCTCGGTTTTGCACTTTCATCCGGCATTAGCACCTGTGAAGGCAGCTATACTACCGTTGACCAAAAAAGATGGCTTGCCCGACAAAGCACGGGAAATCCTCAACCGACTCAAAATCGACTATAACGTACAATACGACGAAAAGGACTCCATTGGCAAGCGCTACCGTAGGCAGGATGCTATCGGTACACCGTTTTGCATCACGGTTGATTACCAGTCGCTGGAAGACGATACGGTCACGTTACGTCATCGCGACAGCATGGAGCAAGAACGGGTTGCTGCGGTCGACCTGGAGAAAATCATCAGTGATTTGGTGGGATGGAAGAATTTGTTGGCGGTATTGTAGGTCTTCTATCCGCCAACAGACACTACATTTCCGTTTACCAGCACATCAACCGGTTTACCGGTAGTTGAATGGATGTGGTAATTGGTCACTTTTCCATCCTGCCATTTTATATCCACGGTATAGTTACCCCGTGCCTTCAATCCTTTTACTTCCCCATCCTTCCATGCATCTGGTAGTGCAGGTAGTAGGTGGATGAACCCGGCATGGCTTTGTAACAACATTTCAGCGATTCCGGCGGTTCCGCCGAAGTTACCGTCAATTTGGAACGGAGGATGAGCACAGAAGAGGTTGGGGTAAGTTCCCGCCTTGCCACCGCTATAATCTGTGTCATTGCCGAATGCCGGCTGTAATAATTGCCGAAGGATTTCCAGCGCACGGTTGCCATCCTGCAATCTTGCCCAAAACAAGATTTTCCACGCCCGGCTCCATCCAGTGCCTGCGTCACCCCTCAACTCCAGTGTCTTTTTAGCAGCTTCAGCCCATTCCGGTGTCGTCTGCGGGGAGATGAATGCTGCTGGATATAATCCGTAAAGGTGGGATACGTGGCGGTGTTGAGGCTCTGCTTCTTTATATTCCTCCAGCCATTCCATGATACGCCCATCACGCCCTATTTGAACGGGAGGGGGTAGCCGTACCAAATTCTGCTCCAGGCTATCAACAAACGTATCACGAATGCCCAACGCGTCCGCAGCAGCGATGACATTGCTATACAATTCCCTGACGATCTGGTTGTCAATTGTCGGACCCATCACCACACTGGCCCGCGCGCCATCAGGCATAAGGAAAGTGTTCTCGGGTGAAACCGATGGAGCTGTGACCAGCCAGCCATTTGATGGCTCTTCGATCGACGTATGTTGGTAGAAGATAGCGGCGTCTCGTAGTACAGGAAAGACTTTAGCCAAATAGTTTTTATCCTGTGTGAACAAGTAGTGCTCCCAAAGATGGTTGCATAACCACCCCGAAGCGGTACTGGCTCCCCATGAAGCCTGTTCACCCGGTGCCGAATAGCCCCATACATTAGTCATCATGTAGCACACCCAGCCCGGTGAATTGTAGTAGGCCTTGGCTGTACTTCTACCGGCCTCGGCGATGGTTTTGATCATCTCGATGAATGGTTCGTGCAATTCCGGCAAATTGCCAACCTCAATCGGCCAGTGGTTCATCTGCGCATTGATGTTGAGGTGATAATCACCATTCCAAGGGGTCTGTATCTGATGTGCCCAAAGCCCTTGTAAATTTGGGGGCAACAACCCGGGGCGCGTACTGCAAATGCTTAGGTAGCGCCCATATTGAAAGTACAGTGCCGCCATCCCATTATCGCCGGGCGGATATCTGAAGAACTGCTTTAGTCTTTCGTCTGTAGGGATATTCGCGGTTTGCGGGCTTGCTATATCCAACGAAACCCGATTGAACAATTGCTGGAAGGACGATATATGTGCTTCTTTCTGACCTTCATAAGGTGTTTGGATGGCTTGTTCCAACAATTCGGCAGATTGTTTTTCAAAGGCATTGCCTCTGTAATCTGTGGCGGCCGAAAAATAGAGTATGGCTTCGTTAGCGCCCACCAAACGGAGAGCGTTTCCCTCCACGGCCAGCTTGCCGCCATGATGTTGAATACGCACACGGGCCATGTATTGCATTCCCGTTCCGCCACGGCCATCGTTGAGCGCCCCGAAAAGCTGCAATTCATCATCTACCACGATCACCTGTGCATTTTCTTCTCGGCTCAACATCACTGAGAAGCTCAAGGCCTCTTTTTCGTCAGCGGTCAACCGGATTATCCCCACATCCCCGCCGAACGACGTAAAATATTCCCGATGATAGGCGACGTCATCGATTTCGTACGATGTGGAGGCGATGGCGGTGGGCAGGTCGAGTTGCCTACGGTAATTGTTCGCCTGTGCCTGTTTGTGATGGAATTGGATGTGTAGTTCTCCGAGCGTTTGAAAACAGCCGAACGGTACATTGGCACCGGTACCGTGGCCGCTACCTGCCCCGGCACATACAAAGTTGGCATTCACCAATTTTTCAGCTTCGTCGTTTCGGCCTTGAAGCAACAACCGTTGGATATCCCCGACACTTTGGTAAGCGTCGTAGTTGTTGGGATCCTGCGGGCTGCCGGACCATAGGGTAATTTCATTCAGTACAATCTTCTCCGCAGTTAATCCGCCATCAGGCATCATCCCCAATCGGCCATTTCCCAAGGGCACGGTCTCTTCCCATATCTTTGCCGGTTTGTCGTACCAAAGCTGTAGGGGTTCTTGGGCAGAAAGACTTGAGGCCATACTTAAATAAAGCCCGACTACGCCATATCGCATCATATTAACTTTAATTTTCGCGGCTTTCTCAGCCAACTTAATCTCTATAAACATTAAACTCACCTATGGATACTACGGTATGGTTGCCGGATGTGTTGGCCACTGCCGTTACGGTAAATCGGAAATAGCGTGCCTGAATTGACTTATCGAAATCCACAACTTGTTCAATGGGATTGGCAACGATGTTGGCAAATTCGCCCGTGGACACCTTCTTCCATACCGCTCCGTCTACACTGGTTTCAAACATATAACGGCTTATAAGCCCTGCCGTGTTTCCATCCTGCCGGGGTAGGTAGCTGAAGCCGGTAATGGTTTGTGATTTGCCCATATCTATAGTGATATGTTTTGGTAGATCCGTTTCTGCAGTGAGCCAAAATGTTTCTTTACGTTTATCTATTGTCAGCGCGGGTTCGCCACCATCAAAACCATTGTCAACAACACGCCAGATAGCGGGGTCAATTCCCGGACGTTCGATTTCAGCCATTGTATATTCTACTTGGGCTTCCTTGAACAGGCCGAAGTCACTCAACGCCACAGCTACGGGAGAAAATAACCGTATGCGCAAACGCTGGGCAGTTATGGGTTCGTTCAGGGCGATAATTCTGCTCGAGCCGACGCTTGTAGCCTTGGCCAGAGGTTCCCAAGACTCATCGGCCCAGCGGTCTACCCATACACTGTCCAGCCGTTGACCCAATTTGATATTCTCACGGAGCCGGATAAGATCAAACGTGGCTTCGTTTTCCAGCGTGATGATCAATTCCGGAGAGGTTACGCCGTCAGCTGTAGCCCAATAACTATAGCGGTCGCCATCCAACAGATTGGCTGGTCCGAAATACCGCTCATTGCCATCCCGGATGTCCGATGCTTCAAACTTAGCGCCCGCAGCCAAGTTCTCAGCGAATGTTTTTGCCAGCTTCTCGCCAAACCCCTTCAGTGAGGCTACATCGTTAGGATGCAAAAGGCCGTCGGTATTGGGTGCCAACCCTAAGTTTAGCGCGGCGCCCCTGCCTACACTTTTGAGGTATAAATCAAAAAGTTGATCGGGCGTTTTAACTTGTTGATCCTGTTCGGGATGATAAAACCAGCCTGGTCGGTGCGGCACATCGCACTCCGCGGGAATCCAAAACTTGCCATCGCGCTGTCCGCCGCCCAAGAACTGGTCGTCAATATGGCCCGGAGCGGCTTTGTCTCCATCTGGGCCTATTGGTGTGAATGTGGCCCATGAAGTTTCATCGGCAATTCCCTTCTCATTACCCACCCACCTGATGTCCGGACCAACGTCACTGAAAATTACGGCCGTGGGTTGCATCTCTCGCGTAATCGGCCAGGTCTTTTCTTCCCACTCATAATAAGTAGACCTGTCGATACGCCTCACTTCATTGGCGCCGCCGTAGTAGCCATCGCCACCGTTGGCGCCATCGTGCCAACTGGTAAATAATTCACCATAACCACCGTACAGCTCCCGCAATTGCTCCCGATAACTTTCAGCATACTCCGCGTTTCCGTATTCCGGATGGTTGCGGTCCCAAGCCGATACATAAACGCCAAATTGCATCCCCTGTTTATGGGCGGCTTCCATGAATTCCTTCACCATATCGCCCTTTCCATCTTTCCAAGGACTATTCGATATGTTATAGTCGGTAGTTTTTGTAGGCCAAAGGCAGTAACCATCGTGATGTTTTGCAACGGATATTAATCCGTTGAAACCCGCAGACTTGGCTGCTTCGGCAATTTGGTTGGCATCAAAGTGTTGCGGGTTAAACAAATCGGCAGGGGCGTCGCCAAACCCCCACTCCTTGTTTTGAAAGGTGGTTGGAGTAAAATGGATAAGGCAATACATTTCCATCTCATGCCAATTCAACTGCGCTGCAGAAGGAGTGGGGCCGTAGGCGGCAGGCTCATTTTTCAGTCCTTTTTCGGAGGGATTGCAGCCAATTGCCACAGCAGTGGCGGCAAACATGGAAAACTGTACGATGTAATGGAACATGGTGCTAACTGTTGGTTTACTATCGGTAAAGATACCGGTTTCCGCAATATTAAATAACGCGTGCAAAAATAGCTTAGTATATTGGTAAATGGTGTGAATACAAAGACTAACCTAGCGACAGGTGCAGTTTATACGGCAAAGTTATCCTGTTATCGTACATTATAGGTTTTAACTATATGATATCGGTTTTTGTGATTTTACTTTGTCCACTGATTAAGCTTATATTTGAATAACCGAGAAGCGCTAACAGACTTAATAAACTAAAAGCGAATAACCATGGAGAATAATCCAAATAACATCAGTAAATGCCCTTTTCATAGTGGAGCGGTTAAAAAGCATCATGTTGGCAGTAGCGGCACAAAAAATCAGGATTGGTGGCCGAATCGGCTAAAATTAAGTGTATTGAGGCAACATTCTTCGCTGTCTAACCCAATGGAGACGTCTTTTAATTACGCTCAAGCATTCAAAAACCTTGACTTGGAGGCCGTGAAACAAGACCTTCGCAAACTGATGACCGACTCCCAAGAGTGGTGGCCAGCGGACTTCGGTCACTATGGCCCTTTGTTTATCCGCATGGCTTGGCATAGTGCAGGTACCTATCGGATAGGCGACGGCCGTGGCGGTGCTGGGGGTGGGCAGCAGCGATTTGCACCACTCAACAGCTGGCCCGATAATGTCAGCCTCGACAAAGCGCGCAGACTGCTATGGCCAATAAAGCAGCAATACGGACGGCAGATCTCGTGGGCTGACCTAATGGTCCTTGCAGGTAACGTGGCACTTGAATCGATGGGCTTCAAAACCTTTGGTTTCGCTGGTGGGCGTGAAGATACCTGGGAGCCGGAGGAAGATGTCTACTGGGGGTCAGAGAACACTTGGTTGGGTGGTGATGAGCGCTATGCCCGGGGCTCCGAAGGGGTCGAAAAGGAAGGTGCAGTACTTGTATCTGATGATAATGCGGATGGTGATATCCATACGCGCAACCTAGAAAAGCCGCTCGCTGCCGTACAGATGGGGCTGATCTACGTTAATCCAGAAGGCCCTGATGGCAACCCCGATCCGATTGCGGCAGCTCATGACATTCGTGAGACCTTCAAACGCATGGCCATGGACGATGAAGAAACCGTTGCACTGATTGCGGGGGGTCATACCTTCGGCAAAACCCATGGGGCTGGCGATGCGGGTTTAGTAGGTGCAGATCCGGAAGCGGCCGACATTGAGGAACAAGGTCTTGGCTGGAGAAGCAGCTTCGGTACGGGTGTAGGTGCAGACGCCATCACCAGTGGTCTGGAAGTTACTTGGACATCTTCCCCAACGAAATGGAGTAACAACTTCTTCTGGAACCTATTCGGCTATGAATGGGAGCTGACAAAGAGTCCAGCCGGCGCTCACCAATGGCGGCCGAAGTATAACGGCGGCGCCGATACCGTGCCACACGCTCACGATCCGTCGAAGCGGATCGCACCTGCTATGTTAACCACAGACATTGCCTTGCGGCTTGACCCGATCTACGAAAAAATATCAAGACGTTTCCTCGAAAATCCAGATCAATTTGCAGACGTATTTGCCCGTGCGTGGTTCAAGCTAACGCACCGTGATATGGGACCAAGGGAACGTTACTTGGGCCCTGAAGTACCCGATGAAATATTAATCTGGCAAGATCCCATTCCTGCAGTAGACCATGAATTGATCGATGAGCACGACGTTGCTGCGTTGAAGACCAAGATATTGGAATCGGGCCTATCGGTATCCCAGTTGGTGACCACTGCGTGGGCTTCGGCGTCCTCATTCCGCGGGTCAGACAAACGTGGCGGAGCAAACGGCGCACGTATCCGTTTGGCACCGCAGAAAGATTGGGAGGTCAACAACCCTCCCCAATTGAGGAACGTATTGGAAATACTTGAAGGCATTCAAACGGCGTTTAACCATGCACAATCGAATGGCAAAAAGGTTTCCCTTGCTGACCTTATTGTGTTGGCTGGCTGCGCAGGTGTTGAGAAAGCGGCTAAGAATGCGGGTTATGAGGTGGTGGTGCCATTCAGGCCAGGGCGTATGGATTCATCACAAGAACAGACTGACGTTGAATCTTTTGGGCCGCTTGAGCCCCTAGCGGACGGCTTTCGGAACTACTTGAAAACGAGATACACGGTATCGACGGAAGAATTGCTGGTTGATAAAGCGCAATTGCTGACGCTGACCGCTCCAGAACTGACGGTCCTTATCGGAGGTATGCGTGTGTTAGAGACCAATTTTGATAATTCCAAGCATGGCGTACTCACTGACCGTACGGAGAGTCTTACTAATGACTTTTTCGTAACCCTGCTCGATATGCGTATGGTTTGGAAGGCAACCGATGAATACAAGGAATTGTTTGAAGGACTGGATCGTGCAACCGGCGAACGGAAATGGACCGCGACCCGCGCAGACCTGATCTTTGGTTCAAATTCAGAGCTTAGGGCCCTTGCCGAAGTTTACGGAAGTTCGGATGCACAGGAAAAATTTGTAAAGGACTTTGTGTCAGCATGGGATAAAGTGATGAACCTAGATCGCTTTGATTTAGTGTAATTTTTTTGTTCGAATAATATTGAATCAACCAACATGGAGGGCCTCAGTCCTCCTTTTTTGTTATCTTATGCCCGCAAATTTCCGAAACTAAAGAAAATAAAATGAAACATCTGCGCTTAAACTATCTATTAGTGTTAACCACACTATCGCTAACACCGGAATTTGGTCATGCACAAGATCACGTATTCGGCGGCTGGGCCGGCTGGTTCAACAATGTGCGTTTTTCCGAAAACTGGGGGATGAATAATGATATCCAATTCAGGACCGGCAAGGATTGGAATACCAACTCGCTCCTTCTTATACGGCCTGGGGTAAATTATTATGTCAACACCCGACAAACTGCGTCAGTTGGATACGCGGCGACACTAGTGACTTCCCAACTGCCCGTCGCCGGGAATCGTCTGACTGAGCACCGCATTTGGCAACAATACATCATTAATGGCGATTTGCTCCGTATGCCAACACAGCATCGCTTCCGGTTGGAGCAGCGCTTCCTTAGACGGCCGGATGAAACCGTGTTTGCTCAACGTGCCCGGTATTTTATCAGGGGTATGATTCCACTTAGTCGGCCATTGGGCGAGCGCTTTGAACGAGGAGCATTTATATCCTTGCAGAATGAACTTTTCTTTAATATTCATAATAAAGCTGCCCTGAATGGACGTTTATTAGACCAGAATCGTGCATATGCATCCGTTGGCTTTCGGATTTCGAGCCGGTATGATATCGAGGCGGGCTACATGAATCAATTTTTACTACGGAACGCTATGCCTAATGCATTTACGCATATTGCACAAATCGCGCTATACACACGACTATAGCTGGTAATAAAAGAACTACATACAGCTACGCTGTTTCTTTAATTCGAGGCAATACGAATTTATACGCCTCATATACAAAAACTTACGATGAATTTGAGGTTGTTCCGGAAAAAATATCTACTTAGCAAGTAGACTTTGTGTATATTTGCATCATGCAAACAAAAAATCCATATAGACTATTGTTCAGCAGCACGGCGTGTATGCGCAAAAACACAATGTGTTAGCTATATTGTCGAAGGTGCTTTGTACGGATTATCAGTGATAGGAAGCCTCTTCGACACATCAAACATCGAAGAGGCTTTTTTTAAAGACAACACATAATAGAACATAGACATGGCAGTAGAAATCGCTTCTAAAAAGCAATATGTTGATCCCAAGATCACGATTGTCGGCGCTGGACCGGGAGATCCCGATTTAATTAGCATTAAAGGCGTGAACGCATTGAAGGCGGCAAATGTTGTCCTATACGACGCACTAGTGGATGAAAGGTTATTGGACTATGCTCCTCGGGAATCAATTAAGGTGTATGTTGGGAACCCATCAGGGGATGAAAACTTTTCCCAAGATGTAGTTAATCAATTAATGGTCGATTACGCGTTGAATTTTGGACATGTTGTTAGGCTGAAAGGAGGAGATCTGTTTGTTTTCGGTCGGGGATATGAGGAGTTAAGCTTCGCGGAGTCCTACAGTATCGAGACGGATATTGTGCCAGGTATATCGAGCGCTATCTCCGTTCCAGGTTTGCAGGGGATTCCTGTTACCCATGGTGGGCTGAGCGATAGTTTGTGGATACTCTCGGGCACTGACGAGAGCGGTAAATTATCCGGTGAGCTAAAGGATGCCGCGCGGAGCAGGGCTACAGTAGTAGTTTTGCTTGGTTTCGATAGGCTTCAGGAGATTGTAGCAATTTATCAGGAAGCGGGTAGGGGGAGGTTGCCGGCCGCTATAATCCAAAATGGTTCCATGGTCAATGAGAAAGTCGCAATCGGCTTGGTAAATACCATTGTTGAGGTTGCGGAAGAACAACAAATCGATAACACCGGTCCTGTACTGCTTGTATTCGGCTTTGCGGTAGAATTACATCGCAGGTTTCAGCCTATACGGCAATTTTTTGAGCTACGCGAGTATGAAGATTAGTTTTAGTGAATAACGATTTTCCCTTCATATTAATGTTTACAAATTGGGTTAGTGAGTAGGAGTGCCCGCCCCACGGGCGTTCTTGCTTTTTTGAATGGCTAGGGCTACTTTTTGGGTGGCGGCTCGTCACTCACACATCGAAAACCAAGATTGTTACTTCCGCTGCTCACTTCTCCCTTACCGCGGCTTCCGGCGATGTATCGTTCACAATACTGCTCGTTACAAAGGAAAGACCCCCCACGCTGTACACGTTTTACCACATTCGGTTCCATAGGGTCATAGCTGTCCGACGGTCCGGTGGGATTTTTGGTCGCGCTGTCTTTGTAATAATCAGGGCGGTAATAGTCTGAACACCATTCCCACACATTACCGTCCATATCATACAATCCAAAGGCGTTTGGAGCAAAAGATTTGACGGGTGCTGCTCCTTTGTATCCATCTTCCCCGGCATCTTTTACAGGAAAATTGCCTTGATACACATTGGCCGCCCATCTCCCACTAGGCTTCAATTCATTACCCCAGTAATATTTAGTATCTGATTGGCCGCTGCGAGCGGCATATTCCCATTCGGCTTCTGTTGGGAGCCGCTTGCCGGCCCATTTAGCAAAAGCCAGGGCATCTTCGTAGGCGATGTGTACAACGGGCTCATTTTCTCTGCCTACGATGCTGCTTCCGGCCCCTTCAGGAGACCTCCAGCTTGCCCCAACCACATAGCGCCACCATTGGAGGTGGTTACTTAATCCTACCGCTTGATTAGGAGGTGTAAATACCGCTGAACCGGGCTGTAGAGCGTCGAGAGGTACGTCAGGAAAGTCTTTGGGATCCAATGGACGCTCGGCTACAGTTTGATAGCCGGTAGCCGCCACAAAACGGGAGAATTGAGTGTTGGTCACCTCATGTTCGTCCATCCAGAAGCCGTCTATAGTCACGTCGTGTATTGGGCTTGCGTCAGGAAGGCCCTCAGCACCCATTCGAAAAGTCCCACCCTTAATATAGACCATTGGTGCGTCATCAGCGCCAAGGAAGGTATGAGTATTTTTGGATTCTGCGATGGCGGCTGCACGGGAGGGAATTCCATGTGCTACACAGGTAGCCGCGCTGTCCACGTCAAAAGCGTTATTTGATTGGCCTTTTTCGTTTTGATATGAGCAGGCAGCTATCAGCAGTAGTGTGATACCAGCAGAAAACCAGTTCTTTTGTCGATTCATACCCAATGCCATGATTTTCTCTTTATCTAGCGGACTTTTAAGAATCCGATAAAGTGTTAAAATATAACTTGATTAATAAAGGTTGCAAGTTACGGAATTTGTCTGGTAAGGTTCTTATTGATGCGCACAAAAAAAGCCCCGTTTGCTGCTGCAACGGGGCTTTTGGATAAAATCCGGCGCCGACCTACTCTCACGCCTGTTACGGCAATACCATCGGCTCTGGCGGGCTTAACTTCTCTGTTCGGTATGGGAAGAGGTGGTCACCGCCGATATAGGCACCTGAAGATCATTATGACATATTACTGGAAGAAAACAGGGAGTGATCGGAGAGGGCGCCAGATTCTGCTGCTTGAGAAAGCTTCGGGCTATTAGTACCGCTCGGCTTTGGTGTCGCCACCTTTATACCTGCGGCCTATCGACCCCGTAGTCTACGGGGACCCTCAATGGAACACTCATCTCGTGGCCGGTTTCGCACTTAGATGCTTTCAGCGCTTATCCAAACCCGACGTAGCTACCCAGCGGTACACCTGGCGGCATAACTGGTTTACCAGCGGTCGGTCCAGCCCGGTCCTCTCGTACTAAGGCCAGCCCCACTCAATGTTCCCACGCCCGCAACAGATAGGGACCGAACTGTCTCGCGACGTTCTGAACCCAGCTCGCGTGCCACTTTAATCGGCGAACAGCCGAACCCTTGGGACCTTCTCCAGCCCCAGGATGTGACGAGCCGACATCGAGGTGCCAAACCTCCCCGTCGATATGAGCTCTTGGGGGAGATCAGCCTGTTATCCCCAGAGTACCTTTTATCCTTTGAGCGATGGCCCTTCCATGCAGAACCACCGGATCACTATGTCCGTCTTTCGACCCTGTTCGGCCTGTATGCCTCACAGTCAAGCAAGCTTATGCCATTGCACTCCGCGTACGGTTACCAAGCGTACTGAGCTTACCTTTGAAAGCCTCCGTTACCTTTTTGGAGGCGACCACCCCAGTCAAACTACCCACCAAACAGTGTCCCCCGCTTCAGCGGGGTTAGGAACCGGATACGCAAAGGGCGGTATTTCAAGGTCGGCTCCACGGATCCTGGCGAACCCGCTTCGAAGCCTCCCGCCTATCCTACACATCACGCACCCAGTCCCAATGTTAAGCTGTAGTGAAGGTTCATGGGGTCTTTCCGTCCCGTTGCGGGTAACCGGCGTCTTCACCGATACCACAATTTCACCGAGCTCATGGCTGAGACAGCGCCCAGATCGTTACACCATTCGTGCAGGTCGGAACTTACCCGACAAGGAATTTCGCTACCTTAGGACCGTTATAGTTACGGCCGCCGTTTACTGGGGCTTCGATTCAATGCTTCGCCCTTGCGGACTGACATCCCCTCTTAACCTTCCAGCACCGGGCAGGTGTCAGGCCTTATACCTCATCTTTCGATTTCGCAAAGCCATGTGTTTTTGTTAAACAGTCGCCTGGGCCTTTTCACTGCGGCTGCCATTGCTGGCAGCGCCCCTTCTCCCGAAGTTACAGGGCCATTTTGCCGAGTTCCTTAGCCATGATTCACTCGAGCACCTTAGGATTCTCACCCCAACCACCTGTGTCGGTTTGCGGTACGGGTTTTGATGGTCTGGAGCTTAGCGGTTTTTCTCGGAAGCCTGATTACCCACGCTATCGGCGCCCCCGGAGGTTTGCCGTACTATCGGGTTTCAGCACATATCCCGGATTTGCCTGGGATACGTATACCTACGCCCTTCAACGCACTATTCCGTCAGTGCGCGGTGGTGTCACTTCTCCGTCCCCGCGTCGCAACCATCAAAAGTACGGGAATATTAACCCGTTGTCCATCGGAATCGCCCTTCGGCTTATCCTTAGGCCCCGACTGACCCTGATCCGATTAGCGTTGATCAGGAAACCTTGGTCTTTCGGTGGGGGGGTTTCCCACCCCCCTTATCGTTACTTATGCCTACATTTGCTTTTCCGGAAAGTCCACCGCAGCTCGCGCTGCGGATTCGCCCCCGCCGGAATGCTCCCCTACCGGTAATTAATTACCCCATAGCTTCGGTAACACGCTTGATGCCCGTTCATTATCCACGCCCGGCCGCTCGACTAGTGAGCTGTTACGCACTCTTTAAATGGATGGCTGCTTCCAAGCCAACATCCTAGCTGTCTGTGCAGCCGGACCTCGTTAGTCCAACTTAGCGTGTATTTGGGGACCTTAGCTGATGGTCTGGGTTCTTTCCCTCTCGGCCCTGGACCTTAGCACCCAGAGCCTCACTGCGGCGCATATCCCATGGCATTCGGAGTTCGTCTGGATTTGGTAGGATGTGACTCCCCCGCACCCAATCGGTAGCTCTACCTCCATGGAACTAAGCGCCACGCTGTTCCTAAAAACATTTCGGGGAGTACGAGCTATTTCCCAGTTTGATTGGCCTTTCACCCCTACCCTCAGGTCATCCGGAAACTTTTCAACGTTTATCGGTTCGGTCCTCCAGTACCTGTTACGGCACCTTCAACCTGCCCAAGGGTAGATCACAAGGTTTCGCGTCTACCTCCACTGACTGTGCGCCCTGTTCAGACTCGCTTTCGCTTCGGCTGCGTGGCTGAACCACTTAACCTCGCCAATGAAGAGTAACTCGTAGGCTCATTATGCAAAAGGCACGCCGTCACGGAACAGGTCCGCTCCGACCGCTTGTAAGCACACGGTTTCAGGTTCTATTTCACTCCCCTGTTCGGGGTTCTTTTCACCTTTCCCTCACGGTACTGGTTCACTATCGGTCTCTCAGGAGTATTTAGCCTTAGCGGATGGTGCCGCTCGATTCCCACAGGGCGTCTCCGACCCCGCGGTACTCAGGATACCACTAGGCTTGCTTCGCTTACGTGTACGGGACTATCACCCCCTACGGTACCGGCTTCCCTTCCGGTTTCCACTTCGCTATGCAAATGCCATGTCGTGGTCCTACAACCCCGCATATGCCGTAACATATCCGGTTTGGGCTAATCCGTGTTCGCTCGCCACTACTTACGGAATCACTGTTGTTTTCTCCTCCTACGCCTACTTAGATGTTTCAGTTCAGCGCGTTCGCGTATTATACGATGTACCTTCAGTACATCAGGTTGCCCCATTCGGAAACCACCGGATCAATTCCCATTTGCGGATCCCCGGCGCTTATCGCAGCTTGTCGCGTCCTTCATCGCCTCTGAGAGCCTAGGCATCCCCCGTGTGCCCTTATTGACTTTCTTCACCGCATAGCCTTTTGCTACCATGCGGCTGCTCTTGCCGCCGCTCGCGCGGACGGCTTCTGTTGCCCTCTCTTCTCTCTTCTTGTTTTCTTCCAATATGTCAAAGAACTTTTTTTCCGTTTACCTGTGCATCCGCACATCCAACGAAAACCGTGGAGAATAACGGATTCGAACCGTTGACCCCCTGCGTGCAAGGCAGGTGCTCTAGCCAGCTGAGCTAATTCCCCGAAATCGGTAGTCCCGAGCAGACTTGAACTGCTGACCCCTACATTATCAGTGTAGTGCTCTAACCAACTGAGCTACGGGACTAGCTTATCTCTTGCCTGTCGGATACCGTGTAAGGGAACGGTGTCCTATTCTTCTTTTTTCCTTTTTGAAGTCAATTGATGATCCATGTGCGTGGCGAGTACCGATGGGGTACCCTAGAAAGGAGGTATTCCAGCCGCACCTTCCGGTACGGCTACCTTGTTACGACTTAGCCCCAATCACCAGTTTTGCCCTAACACGCTCCTTGCGGCAACATGCTTTAGGCACCCCCGGCTTTCATGGCTTGACGGGCGGTGTGTACAAGGCCCGGGAACGTATTCACCGCGTCATTGCTGATACGCGATTACTAGCGAATCCAACTTCACGGGGCCGAGTTGCAGGCCCCGATCCGAACTGTGAACGGCTTTGCGGGATTGGCGCCCTGTTGCCAGGTGGCTGCCCGCTGTACCGCCCATTGTAGCACGTGTGTAGCCCCGGACGTAAGGGCCATGATGACTTGACGTCGTCCCCGCCTTCCTCACTGTTTGCACAGGCAGTCTGAATAGAGTCCCCACCATTACATGCTGGCAACTATTCATAGGGGTTGCGCTCGTTGCGGGACTTAACCCAACACCTCACGGCACGAGCTGACGACAGCCATGCAGCACCTAGTTTCGCGCCCCGAAGGGAAGCGCCATCTCTGGCGCCGTCGCTAACTTTCAAGCCCGGGTAAGGTTCCTCGCGTATCATCGAATTAAACCACATGCTCCTCCGCTTGTGCGGGCCCCCGTCAATTCCTTTGAGTTTCACCCTTGCGGGCGTACTCCCCAGGTGGATGACTTAACGCTTTCGCTTGGGCGCCGGCATTCTATCGCCGACACCGAGTCATCATCGTTTAGGGCGTGGACTACCAGGGTATCTAATCCTGTTCGATCCCCACGCTTTCGTGCATCAGCGTCAATATCGCCTTGGTAAGCTGCCTTCGCAATCGGTGTTCTGTGGCATATCTATGCATTTCACCGCTACTTGCCACATTCCGCCTACCTCATCCGCATTCAAGCGCGCCAGTATCAACGGCACTGCGATGGTTGAGCCACCGTCTTTCACCACTGACTTAGCGCGCCGCCTACGCACCCTTTAAACCCAATAAATCCGGATAACGCTTGGATCCTCCGTATTACCGCGGCTGCTGGCACGGAGTTAGCCGATCCTTATTCTCACGGTACACTCAAACCGGTACACGTACCGGGGTTTGTTCCCGTGCAAAAGCAGTTTACAACCCGTAGGGCCGTCCTCCTGCACGCGGCATGGCTGGTTCAGGCTCTCGCCCATTGACCAATATTCCTTACTGCTGCCTCCCGTAGGAGTCTGGTCCGTGTCTCAGTACCAGTGTGGGGGATTCTCCTCTCAGAGCCCCTAGACATCGTCGCCTTGGTAAGCCGTTACCCTACCAACTAGCTAATGTCACGCGAGCCCATCCATATCCTATGAATATTTAATTACTTGATGATGCCATCTTATAATCTTATGCGGTGTTAATCCCTCTTTCGAGGGGCTATCCCCCTGATATGGGTAGGTTGCTCACGCGTTACGCACCCGTGCGCCACTCTCACCACCAGCAAGCTGGTGGATCCCGTTCGACTTGCATGTATTAGGCCTGCCGCTAGCGTTCATCCTGAGCCAGGATCAAACTCTCCATTGTAAAAATGAATCGTTAAGATCGCCGACCCTAAAAAACTCAATCCTTAGAACCGATCTTAAATTAATTATGTCTATCGACCCCGACCGGCTTAGGTCTTCTCTTCTCAAGCTTTCGCCCGATCAAATCAGACTACTCGCTACGCTACATGAATATCAATAACTTTCAAGAACTCTCCCGCCATCCGCTCGCGCTTCGGCTCTTATATCCAACCGGCAGATTATACCGGCCAAACTCTCTGCTTTCAATCCCCACCCGCATCGCGCCGGTGGGCCGGAACCTCTTCATCGCTGAACCCCGTTCCGTTTGGGTCTGCAAAGGTAGAAACCTTTTTCGTTATTG
>NZ_BMER01000004.1 GCF_014636865.1 Parapedobacter pyrenivorans | reverse complement strand
CCAAGTCATTCACTTCCACGAAGGCTGCAGATAAGGTGTCGGTGAAGGCTGGCGATGAGCTGACGTATACGATCACGGTGACCAACACGGGTGACGTGGACTACGACGGCATCACGGTTGCGGACAATATCCCTGCGAACACGACCTACAAGGAAGGCAGCGCAAGCGCCGGCGCGGGTTTGAGCGGCAACACGCTTTCCTGGACGGTCGACGTTCCGTTCGGCGAATCGCGTGAGGTAACCTTCACGGTTATCGTTGCGGACGACCTGACCGATGTGGCGAGCATCCGGAACGTTGCGAAGGTTACGGGCGAGGATCCGGGTACACCGGAGGAACCTGAGGTGGAGACCCCGACAACCCCCGGGCAGCAATTTGAATCGGCCAAAACCGTGAAGGATGCTACGGGAGATGGCAATGCCCAAGCAGGTGAGGAATTGACCTATGGCATTATTGTCAAAAATACAGGAAGTGTGGACTACAAGGGTATTACCATTGAAGATGAAATCCCCGCTAATACTACCTATGTAACAGGTAGCGCAACCAATGGTGGCGAGTTAGAAAATGATAAACTTAGTTGGACCATCGATGTTCCGTATGGAAAAGAAGTATCGGTGACGTTCAAGGTACAGGTCGTCGAAGAGCTCGATGGGGTTGATGCCATCCGGAATGTGGCTATGGTAACCGGTGGAGATCCAGAAAATCCAGAGGTAGAACATCCAGAGTCTCCCGAAGTGCCGGTAATCAATGGTCCGACAGCCATAAATGATAATGGTACAACGAACCAAGGTCAGCCGATTACGATTTCGGTGTTGACGAACGATGCAGCAGGCAGCAGCCCGTTGGTGTCCGAGTCAGTTCGTTTGATCGATCCATCAACCGGAGAGAAAGTGACCACGGTAACCATAACAGGAGAAGGCAGCTACACGGTGGCTGCTGACGGAACGGTAACCTTCACGCCAGATGCGGAATATGTAGGAAATAGCACTATAAAATATACCGTAAGCGATGAAAACGGACTAGCGTCAAACGACGGAACCATTGCAATCATCGTCGAAGGTGTGGCTGCTGAAATCGCTCCAACAGCATTAGACGATCAAGTAACTACGCCATATGGTCAAGCGGTAACCATCCCCGTGTTGAGTAATGACCAGGTGGGGAGTAGTCCAATTGTACCATCGACCGTACGGTTGATTGATGGATCCGGTAATCGAGTAAGCGTAGTCACTATCCCTGGTGAAGGTCGGTACGAAGTTAATGCTCAAGGTATTGTAACCTTTGAGCCCGCTGACGGCTTCACCGGTTCAAGTAGCGTGCGCTATGAAGTTGCCGATGAAAATGGATTGCTATCTAATACGGCGGTTATCAATGTTACAGTTAGCACCCGGCCATTCAAAATACCGAATGTATTCACGCCGAATGGCGACGGCAAGAACGATGTCTTCGAAATCGTCGGTATTGAAGGTTTTGACCGCACAGAGATTACAGTAGTCAATCGTTGGGGCAACGAGGTTTACCGCAATAACAACTACCGGAATAATTGGGATGGACAGGGATTGAACGAAGGAACGTACTACTATGTTATTATCACGCATGAGGGTGGACGCCAGGAACGGTATGCGGGATGGGTACTTATCAAAAGGCAGTAATTATTAATCGACGAAAATAAGGACAGGCATTCCAGCCGAATACATCACGTAGGCTGTGCATAAACTCCAAAAACTATAGCTATGAAGCGCATTATAAAATTAATGGTATTGATTATCGGCACGGGCGTGATCGGGGAGACCCGTGCTCAACAGAATATCCAGTTCACGCAGTACATTTTCAATTCGATGAGTGTAAATCCCGCCTATACCGGGTACAAGGAGGAATGGTTCGGACAGTTGGGTTTACGAAGCCAGTGGGTAGGCCTAGCGGGAGCACCTCGGACGGGATCGTTGTCAATAGATGGCATTGCTGATCCAATAAACAAACGCCACGGATTGGGGTTGCAGGTTATCGCAGACAAATTGGGGCCGCAATCAGCGACGTCGGCATACGCCAATTACGCTTTCCGTCTTCGACTGAACGAAGAAGATACCCAACGATTGAGTTTCGGTATCGGTGCTGGTGCGACGCAATACAGCTTGGATGGTGCGGTGCTGGATCCTATTGAAGGCAGCGATCAGGTTATACCTGCGGGCAAGATAAGCAATTGGGTACCTGACATCCGCTTCGGCATATATTATTACAACCCGAAATGGTATGCTGGAGTGTCGGTGATGGATTTGCTTTCGGGCGACCAAAGTAATAATATTTTCCGTTGGGATAATACAACCACGGACAACATCCGCCGCAAGCGCCACCTATACTTTATCGGTGGAGCGTTGTTTAATCTGGGTAAAGGGTTGGACTTTCGCCCCAGTCTGCTTATCAAGGAAGACTTCAAAGGGCCTACGAGCCTGGACCTCAATGCCATGTTCATTTTCGGGCAGCGGTTCTGGCTCGGTGCGGGTTGGCGCACGGGTGTCACGGTATTCGAACGTGAATACAACCGGTTAAGCGGTAATAGCTTGAGCGGACGTAATTCATTCTCGGCTGTTACCCAGATCTATGTGACCAATTCGCTTCGCATAGGTTATTCCTATGACTATATTACCAGTAGGCTTTCCAATGTTCAAAACGGATCTCATGAGGTCACTTTAGGTGTAACCCTTGGTCCCAAAGCGCAACGTATATTGAGTCCGAGATTTTTCTAGTTATATCGTGATTGTATCCGTAATAAAACCAGACAATAATTAACATCTCCCATTAATTGTGATTGATATGAAAAATAAATATTCGAGTATATTGATTGGCTCATTGCTGTTATTCTTCAATGTTTCCATTGCCCAAGAACAGCCAGGCCTACGCGACCGCGCTGATGAGCTGTACAGGCGATACGAATATGCAAATGCAGTGAAACTGTATGCCAAACTTGTTGATACCCGAAATCCACGTTCGCAAGACCTTGAGCGCCTGGCTGAGAGCTATTGGAAAATGAAAGACTATGAATCGGCAGAGAACTGGTATGCTCGGGTCGTACAGCTCGAAGACGCTTCACCGGAAAATCTGCTTCGTTATGGAGAAGTCTTGAAAATAAACGGAAAATATAAGGAAGCCAAGCAGCAATTGGAAACCTATGCAGTGAAGACGGGAAATACGGCTAAGGTAGCTCTACATGTGGCAGGTTGTGATTCCGCATTGCGCTGGATGGCATCGCCGACGCTACACCGTTTGCGCAATGAAGCCACCGTGAATACAACCAATTCCGAATTTGCGGCTTTTCCATGGGGCGATAATGTATATTATGCAGGTGAGCCCGACGATGAAATGTTTAAGCATACCTATGGATGGACAGGCAATGCTTTTCTACGGGTGTACACGGCACCGTTATCTGCCGCCGGTACGCTCGGCTCGCCTTCTTTTGCGGAAGCGACGCTTAACGACGTAAAATATCACGTGGGGCCAGTCATTGCTGGAAAAGACGGCAATACCTTATATGCCACGCGTACCCACGTTGGCAAGGACGGAGGTATGCAACGAGAAGCGGGACATAAATACCGCACGAACGCGTTGGAACTCTATCGCTATCAAAAGATCGACGGTGCTTGGGTAGCCGAGCCTTTTGCCTATAATAACGTGAAGGAATATTCGACAGGCCATGCGGCGTTGTCGCCCAATGAAGATGTCCTTTATTTTGCAAGCGATATGCCCGGTGGGCAGGGAGGAACCGATATTTGGTACAGTGAGCGGCAGGCTGATGGTACGTGGGGAAGCCCAGTAAATGCTGGATCTGTTATTAACAGTGCTGGTGAGGAGTTATTTCCAAGCATTGCGCCGGATGGCACACTATATTATTCAAGTGATGGTTTTGCAGGGATGGGGGGATTAGACGTTTTTAAATCCACAGGGCATAAAGGACAATGGGGTCGTCCTGAAAACTTAAAATATCCGGTTAATAGTGCGTCTGATGATTTTGCGTATTTGATTGATGACGAAGACGAGGACGGGGTGCGCGGCTTCCTTTCATCAGATAGGCGTGGGGGGAAAGGCGGGGACGATATCTATTCGTTTTCTTTAGAGAAACCAAGAATTATCATTATCCTGAAGGGTACTACTTCGGATAAAGCTACGGGTGAGCGTCTACCAGCCGCAGACGTGACACTTTATGATGGTGAGCGGCAAATTATTGCGAAAAAGAGCAGCAGTGACGCCGGGACGTTTGAGTTTATACTTGACCGTGACCGTGACTATACTGTATTGGCACAAAAAGAAGGCTACCATGCCGACTCGGCGAAAGTGAATACGCGGGGCATCGTGAAATCGGATACACTTGAAGTGGCATTGCTATTGGAACCCATTTTCCAAGTAGGGCAGACCTTCGAGTTGGAAAATATTTATTACGATTTCGATAAGCATAACATCCGGCCGGATGCGGCGGCGATTTTGGACGAGCTGGTGCGGACGATGCGCGACAATCCAACATTGAAGATTGAACTATCAAGCCATACAGATAGCCGGGGTAGCAATACCTATAACGAAGCACTCTCTCAACGCAGGGCACAGTCAGCGGTGGATTACTTGGTGAGTAGGGGGATCGCACGCGATCGAATGGTAGCCAAGGGCTACGGGGAGTCCAAATTGGTGAACCGCTGCGCGGATGGTGTCCCTTGTTCGCGTGATGAGCACCAAGCTAACCGACGGACTGAGGTAACCGTACTGGAGTACTAGCATTTCAATCAACCCGAAAATCAATAAGGGCAGCCCATTGGGTTGCCCTTTGTTTTTGAAAGCAAGAAGCCATTACTTTAGGATTCTGCGGATTTTGTTTGATTTCTTGATTAATTTATAGAAGGTTTCGTAGTCCTCGTTGCTAAGCACATCGTGGACATGCTGCAACTGTTTAATGTGTTCTTGGAGTACTTCGAGTACATTTTCACGATTTTGTTTGAAAATAGGTGTCCACATATCTGGCGAGCTTTTGGCTAGCCGAACCGTGGATTCGAATCCCGATCCGGCTAGCTCGAATATCCGACCCTGAGACTTCTCTTTTTCCAATACCGTTAGCGCCAGCGCAAACGAGGTAATATGCGATATGTGCGACACATAGGCGGTATGCACGTCATGCTCACGCGCATTCATGAATGTGGTGTGCATTTCGAGCTGTTCGGTGATCGCATCTACGGCCTCAAAGGCATCCTCATCGCTGTTCGTCGCATCCACATATACCATCATTTTCCCGGTAAATAGATTAGGGATGGCAGCTTCGGGGCCGGAGTATTCCGTACCGGCCATGGGATGTGCTGCTACGACCCGTCCACGCTTGGGGTGGTTGGCTATGGCCTGCAGGATACGTTCTTTGGTAGAGCCCATGTCAACGATCACCTGACTCGTTACCTGGTCGAGGAGGGAGGGCAACAGGCTCATAATAGCATCAACGGGGATGGTAAGCAGTATGATTTCACATTTGCCAATGGCATCCGCTAACGTGGCTCCCTCATCAATCAAGCCCATCTGAAGTGCCTTTTTTAAATTGATTTCGCTTTTATCGACACCTACGATTTTTGCGGCAATTTTTTTTTCTTTCAATGTGATGGCAATGGATCCACCGATAAGACCCACACCAACAATAGCTACGTTCATTTTTTGCGTATATTAATTGTCAATAAACTAAAACTATAAATTTGTCTTAGCATTTATAATACGGTCTCGGGCCTCATCCAATACCGCTTCCGTGGCACACAGACTCACCCGAATGTAGGCGTCGCCCCCGGTTCCAAAAATTCCACCGGGAGTGATGAATACCCGTGATTGTTGGAGTATCTCGTCGCTTAACGCATAGCCGTTTGGATAATCGACGGGTATCTTTGCCCATACAAAAAGGCCCACCTGTTGTTTGTCGTATGTGCACCTCAACGTATCCAACAATCGAAATACCTTTTCCCGCCTGTTTCGATAGCTTTCATTCAGTTCATCATACCATTCGCGACCGAGAGAAAGGGCTTTGGCAGCAGCCATTTGCACAGGCAGAAACATCCCCGAGTCCATATTGCTTTTAAATCGTATAACCTCATTGATACGATTTTCAGCACCAAGAAGCATACCAACTCGCCAACCGGCCATATTGGAAGATTTACTTAGCGAATTCAGTTCAATCACGACCTCCATCGCACCTTCAATGGATAGCAGGCTCTGCGGACGATCAGTTAATATAAAGCTGTACGGGTTGTCATGACAAAGCAGAATGTTATGTTGCTTAGCAAAAGCTACCGCCTCCTTAAAAAATGTCGTTGTCGCAGTTGCACCCGTAGGCATATGCGGATAATTCAGCCACATAAGTTTGACCCTGCTGAGGTCACGTTTGGCCAAGGCATCTAAATCGGGGAGCCAGCCATTGGATGCATCCAGGTCGTATGGAACGCCGGTTGCACCGCTCAATCGGATCGCCGCAGCGTACGCCGGATATCCAGGATTCGGGAAAAGCGCCTCATCACCCTCTTGGAGATAAGTCATGCAAATGTGAACAATACCCTCTTTGGAGCCTATCAGTGGGAGTACATGTTTATTCGGGTCTAAAGAAACCTGGTAATACGTGCTATACCAATCGGCGATTGCCGACCGCAATGGCAATACCCCCCTATAGTTTTGATAGGCGTGGGTAGACGATAACGATGCATATTCATGAAGTGTTTCGATAACCGCTGGATGAGGAGGTAAATCGGGGCTTCCAATGCCTAGATTGATGACCTTTTCACCAGTCTGATTGAGCGTCTCAATTTCGCTTAGCTTTTTCGAAAAATAGTATTCTTCCGTATGCTTTAGCCTTTTTGCAACCTGTATCTGCATTTTTTTACGTTTAGGCGACTAAATTACACAAAACCGGCCAATATTTGGATTCGTATTTTTCGGCTAGCCTTTCTTTTTTTGGTAGCTTTGCAGCTTGTTTAGTTTTTAATGAAGACATATTTTCGATTACTATCATATGCTAAACCCATTGGGAGATTTGCTGTTCCCTATGCCGTCACCACATTATTGAGTGTCGTGTTTGCGGTACTTAATCTAGCGCTGATCATACCATTACTCCAAACGCTATTTGCAGAAGAGGGCGGAACGGTCGTTGCTGTGGCTCCCGAAAATTGGTACGACATTGCTGCGCATTTTAAGTATTACGCCACTCATGCCAGCGTGGTCTTCGGCCCTTATGGCGCACTGCAACGGGTGTGTATTGTTATTATTTCTTCGGTTTTTCTTAGCAACCTGTTTCGGTATTTATCGCAACGAATAATGGAGAACCTTCGTATCCATACGTTATTGAATTTACGGAAGGCAGTTTTCGACAATGTGATGGATTTGCACGTCGGTTATTTCAATAACCAACGTAAGGGAGATATCATTTCAAAGATTGCTTCTGATGTACAGGTTGTACAGTTTTCCGTTACGGCTACGTTGCAAGTCGTTTTTAAGGAGCCACTCACGCTATTGGTTTACGTCATCGTACTCTTTCTTCTTTCTACAAAGCTTACGTTGTTTGCCATACTGGTCATTCCCGTTTCTGCGTTCATCATTTCGCGGATCGTCAAGCGGCTCAAAGCGCAGGCGACCTTGGCGCAACAGGTTTACGGCAATATGATCAGTTACTTAGACGAAGCGCTGTCGGGCATTAAGATTATTAAGGCGTTCAATGCGACGTCGTTTATCAAAAGCCGGTTCCATAAAGAAAATATCCGGTTTTCTAAAATAAGTAGGCGGATGGTGCGTCGGCAGCAGTTAGGGTCGCCGGTGTCGGAATTATTGGGGGTGGGCATGGTTGCTGTCGTGTTGCTTTACGGTGGCAAACTGGTTTTGAGTGGCTCTGGTGAGTTACCTGCTGAAGCGTTCATCACCTATATTGCCATTTTTTCACAGGTGATGCGTCCGGCAAAGGCGCTTACGGACGCATTTAGTAATATCAATTCGGGTATTGCCGCTGGTGAGCGGGTGCTGGATTTGATAGATCAACGAAACGAATTGCCAGAAGCGCCCGATGCACGACCGATTAAGACCTTTGAAACGGGTGTCCAGTTGGTTGACGTAGGCTTCTCCTATGGCGATAAACAAGTGCTGAAGCGGGTCAATCTTGATATCCCGAAAGGCCAGACGGTCGCATTGGTAGGTCCTTCGGGTGGTGGAAAATCGACCTTGATGGATCTCATTCCTCGGTTCAATGATGTTGGAGAAGGTGAAGTAATGGTTGATGGTATCAATATAAAGATACTTAAAGTAAATGATTTACGTAGTCTAATTGGTTTCGTGAATCAGGACTCTATCTTATTTAATGATAGCATATATAACAACATTGCATTCGGAATGGAAAACGCAACGATGGATGACGTCGTAGCCGCTGCCAAAATTGCCAATGCACATGATTTCATTCTCGAAACGGAACAGGGCTATGAAACCTACATTGGCGACCGCGGAATCAGATTGTCTGGGGGGCAGCGTCAGCGGATTTGCATAGCCAGGGCCGTCTTGAAGAACCCCCCCCTGTTACTGCTCGACGAAGCAACCTCTGCTTTAGACACAGAGTCTGAAAAGCTGGTACAGGAAGCCCTGTCTATGTTGATGCAGAATCGCACAACGTTGGTTATTGCCCATCGGTTGAGTACCATCAAAAACGCGGATAAAATTGTCGTGCTAGAGGGAGGGGAGATTGTGGAGGAAGGTACGCATCAACAATTACTAGCGAATGATGGCCTGTATAAGAAATTGATTGAGATGCAGCAGTTTGGAGACTGAATTGGATCTCAATAGGTATAAAAGTGCCTAAATAGTCCGGCAGGTACATGATATGGCGGTTTTGTGACTTGTATATAAATGGCAATTTAGGTAAGTTTGCTGTCAAAGATTTCAGGATATGGATGCCGAAAAAAAGCTCACGTTTCTTCTTGAAAATAAAAGCCTCGATCAAGAACTGAAGTCCATTGCGACGAAAGTAGGCAATGGCGAGCGGATCAGCGAGGAGGACGGGGTATTGTTGTACGAGCGTGGCGAGTTAGGGTACTTGGGCGTGTTGGCCAATTTCATAAGGGAAAGGAAGCATGGCGATGTCACTTATTTCAATCGTAATTTCCATATCGAGCCTACTAATCTTTGTGTATACGATTGTAAATTCTGCTCATACTCACGTTTAATCAAAGAACGCGAAGACGGATGGGAAGCTACGATGGATGAAATGATAGGCGTAGTGAAGTCCTATGACAGCGAGCCGGTAACCGAGGTTCATATTGTGGGCGGGGTGCTGCCGCAGTACAACCTATCATTTTATATGGACCTGTTTGCTGCCATTAAAAAGCACCGACCAGATCTCCATATAAAGGCACTTACACCGGTAGAATACCACTACATCTTCAAGAAGGCCAAGGTAGATTACGCGTCCGGTATGGCTATGATGAAAGGTGCCGGCCTAGACTCGATGCCAGGTGGTGGGGCAGAGATTTTCCATCCCGAGATCAGGGAACAAATAGCAAAAGATAAATGTAATGCCGAGCAATGGCTGCAAATACACGAAGTGTGGCATAGACTAGGCATGCATTCCAACGCAACCATGCTTTATGGTCATATTGAACACTATTGGCATCGCGTGGACCATATGGAAAAACTTCGGCAACTGCAGGATAAGACAGGTGGTTTCCAGACCTTTATACCGCTTAAATTCCGAAACAAAGACAACCAAATGTCTCACGTTCCAGAAGTGTCGGTGGTGGAAGACTTGCGTAATTATGCGATCAGTCGTATCTATCTGGATAATTTCCCTCATATTAAGGCCTATTGGGCAATGATCAGTAGGGAAACTGCGCAATTGGCGTTGGGTTTCGGGGTAGACGACATTGACGGAACACTGGATGATACGACAAAGATTTACTCCATGGCGGGTGCAGAAGAGCAACATCCGGCGATGACTACGCGCGAACTGGTGGAATTAATCCAACAGGCAGGTAGGCACCCGGTCGAAAGGGATACCCTTTATAATATCGTTACCGACTATAAGGACGTGATTTTTGCGGAAGATTCCGCCGATAAGCAGTCCAGGTATTATCAATTACCCGTATTGAACAGCAAATAGCAATATATTTTTGGAAAAAACATTATATATCATTCGACATGGACAAACCGATTTCAATCTAAAAGGGATTGTACAAGGCCGGGGGGTTGATGCCCCCTTGAATGAAATCGGGGAAAGACAGGCCGAGGCGTTCTATGCCTATTATAAGGATATGCGTTTCGATAAAATTTATACATCCACCTTGTTGCGTACTCACCAAACCGTGGCTGCGTTTCTAAAAGAGGGCATACCCACGGAGCAATTGGAAGGGCTCGACGAAATAGGTTGGGGAATCTATGAAGGTAAGGAACAGACCGAAGCCATTATGGAGGGCTTTGCTGACTTGATTGCACGATGGCGCAACGGTGAGTTGGATGTTAGTGTGGCGGGTGGCGAAACGCCTAATCAATTGGTCGCCAGACAACGAAAGGCACTCCAGCATATCCTTTCCTTTCCTGACGAGCGAAACGTACTGGTTTGCATGCACGGGCGTGCCATGCGTGTATTTCTTTGCCTGTTAACCAACCGTGAAATCGCTTTGATGGATGATTTTCCACATACAAATACGGCACTTTACAAAGTGCGCTACAACGGTGAGGGGTTTTCCATCGAAGATGCTTATAATATCCAGCATTTAGCAGGGCTGTTTACAGAATAATACTTATGGAAAAAGTGAAGGTATCTGCGGTATCCTATACGAATACAACGCCTTTTATCTACGGGTTACAACATTCGGGTATCATAGCGCAGTTGGTACTTAGTTTGGATGTGCCGAGTATGTGTGCACATAAGCTAATTCATAACGAGGTAGACTTGGGTATCGTTCCCGTTGCGACGTTGCTCGATTTGCCTGAAGCTGAGATTATTTCGGATTACTGTATAGGTGCAACAGGAGCTGTTAATTCGGTTTTTATTTTCAGTGAGAAGCCGATTGATGAAATCCATACACTACGATTGGATAGCCAGTCAAGAACGTCAAATGGATTGGCACAAATTCTATTACGATATTACTGGAAGCGGGAGGTGACGGTAATCACTGAGGGCGTGGCCGACGCGTATGTAGAGATTGGAGATCGTACTTTCGGAAAACACGGATTACACCCTTATAGGTATGACTTAGCCGCACACTGGCAGCAGTTTACCGGATTGCCATTTGCATTTGCCGTTTGGGTGGCCAACAAACCGCTACCCATGTCGTTTGTCCAGTCATTTAATGATGCCTTGGCTTATGGCTTGGCACACCGCACGTTGGTTATCGAGCAGTTGCCTTTTCGACTCGATTTCGATTATCGACTGTATTTGATGGAGCAGATTGATTACCAATATGATGATAAAAAGAAGCAAGCAGTAGCGCTATATTTGAAGTTGATGAAGGAATTGGACTGCACGCTTACGCAAAAAATGCAGGCTCCATCAGGCCTTTAGAATAAATTATTTCCGATGAAAATAGAAGAGGAAATCCAGACCCGAAAGTTCCTTAACGAACGACATAAGGCTACAATAAATATTGTGTTTACCAGCAATTGGATTACCGATATTTTGGAGAGAAGGGCAAACGCACAGCAAATCACCTTACAACAATTCAACGTACTTCGTATATTGAGAGGGCAATATCCTAATCCGATAACCAATAGCCTGCTTAAGCAACGAATGCTGGATAAAATGCCTGATGTATCCCGAATTATTAATCGGTTAGTAGCGAAGGGAATGGTTTCCAGGGGTAAATCTGCCATCGACCGACGTGCAGTTGATGTTAAGATTACTTCAAAGGGGTTAGACGCTCTAGCTAATTTGGATGAGAGCATGATGATGATGGACGTCCTCCATGAAAACATCACTGAATCAGAATGTCAAGTACTTAATGAATTGCTCGATAAAATGCGCGGGGGATAAGTGACCCTAATGTCCGTGTGAATCAAACAAGAAATTCAATAGCGAGGCCGCGACACCCAATACAACAGCGATCATTTTCTTTCTATTGAATTTGTGATGATCGGCTGATCCTGATTCGAATAGGATCGTTGTAGAAATATGAAGAAAAATACCGATCACGACCGCCATCATGCGGTCAAAATACTGCTCGATATGACCGATATCACCTGAGGCGATTGCACTGCTTATGAGGTAGCCTAGCGGGGTCATTAAAGCAAATACCGCCAATAATGCAATGATGTGCCTTTTGTGTAGTGAGGTGTTAAGCAGTAGACTCCCTAGGGCAAAGGCTGCCGGTACATGGTGCAACGCGATGCCAAAAGTCAATGCTCCTTGGTGGCCCGATGCTAAAGGCATGCCTTCCAGCAGGGCATGCAGACAAAGGCTCAACATGATCCCCAAGGGAAAGATTCCGCCTGCTTTTTGGGAATGATGGATGTGTCCATGTTCTATACCATGAGAAAACTGCTCCATACCCAGTTGAAACAGAAAACCCAATAATACAAATAAGCCTATGGTCTCGTTGTGTGAGCTGTGAGTATGATATACGTGTGGAATTAAGTGTAAGACGGTGATGGAAAATAGGTACGCACCACTGAAAGCGAGAATAAGCTTGAGGGCGTTCGTATTATCGCGCCTCACAAAAAAAACAGAAACCCCGCTAGCGAATGCGGAAGTGAATAGAATGGCAATAATCAAGATGGAACTCATGACGTATGCGTTACCGGTGTCAAGTTAGGGCTGATAAAGCGGAACGCCAGCCCCGTAACGCAACCTATTAAACTTCCCAATAACGCGCCAGCTACGATGTCCAAAGGATAATGGACGCCCACATATACTTGGGCAATGCTAACGAGCGCTGCCCATAGCAAGCCAAGCCATAAAATATGTTTCCACCGTTTGTAAAAGATCATGATCATTACCATGGCCATGGCAAAATGATTGGTAGCATGTGACGACGTAAAGCTGTAGCCACCGCTGCAACGCACACGTAAATTGATTTCTTCCTTGAACTCGATATCGTTGCACGGCCTCACGCGCTTGACTGATTTCTTGATGACCGAAGACGAGAGCTGGTCGGCAATACCAAATGTGATCAATATAAAAAGGACAATCAACACGCCAGTCTTTTTGTAATTTTTAATGCAGAAAATAACAATGAAGAGGTACAGGGGGGCCCAGGTAAAAGGGTTGCGCAAGATAGGCATCAGCCAATCAAAAAATACATTACTTAACCCTTGGTTAATGGCCAAAAAGGCTTCTTGATCTAATGCAATGAGTTGGTCGATCATATAAATTAAACAAAGTTGCAACAAAAGTAAAAATAAATTCGGAAATCCAATCAAACGGAATGAATTTAAAAATACCGAACAATATGCCTATTTTTATCGCCGCAAAAAAGCAAAGACCAACATGACATTAATCAAATCCATTTCGGGTATTAGAGGTACCATCGGCGGGCAGCCGGGTGATGCATTCACTCCTATTGATATCGTTAAGTTTACTGCCGCGTTTGGTCGTTTTATCCAACAGGAAACCGGAATCAGTAAGCTTGTTATCGGCCGTGATGCGCGCATTTCTGGTGAGATGGTACGAAACCTGGTAGTTGGGACACTGCAGAGTATGGGGATCGATGTGGTCGACTTGGGTTTATCTACCACACCGACAGTGGAGATAGCCGTACCGCAGGAAGGTGCTGGTGGGGGGATCATCCTTACTGCGAGCCATAATCCGGCTCAGTGGAATGCTTTAAAGCTGCTTAACAGCGCTGGCGAATTCATTAACGATGCACAGGGTAGACAAGTGCTGGATATGGCCGAAAACCTGGATTTTGATTTTGCCGAAGTAAGTAATCTAGGCCGTGTGACCACTGACAATAGTTATTTGCAGAAGCACATCGATCAGATATTGGCTCTGCCATTGGTCGATGTCGAAGCGATTCGAAAGGCGGATTTCAAGATCGCTGTGGATGCTGTCAATTCAACCGGGGGAGTTTTTGTACCTGCTTTATTGGCGGCACTTGGCGTAGGGACTATTCATGAAATTTATTGTGAACCAAACGGACTTTTTCCCCACAACCCGGAGCCACTTGCAGAAAATTTGACCGATTTATCCGCATTGGTCGTTGATAAAAACGCTGATATGGGCATTGCAGTCGACCCCGATGTAGACCGGCTCTGTTTTGTGATGGAAGATGGAGCGATGTTTGGCGAGGAATATACATTAGTCGCGGTGGCTGACTATGTACTTCAGCACACGCCTGGACATACGGTGTCCAATCTCTCATCGACGAGAGCATTGCGGGATGTAACCATCAACCAGGGCTTTCAATACCATGCAGCAGCCGTAGGCGAAGTTAACGTAGTGACCAAAATGAAGGAAGTCGGTGCGGTAATCGGAGGGGAGGGTAATGGTGGGGTTATCTACCCTGCGATACACTACGGGAGGGATGCGTTGGCCGGGATTGCGCTTTTCCTTACGCATTTAGCGAAGAGCCGTAAGCGTATTTCCGAATTGCGAGCAAGCTATCCGCAATATTACATGTCTAAAAATAAGATCACGCTTACGCCGGGACTGGACATCGACGGGCTGTTGGCCACTATGCAGCAACGGTATAAAGATGTACCGCATAGTACGATAGACGGTTTGAAAATAGATTTTGAACAGGAATGGGTTCATCTCCGGAAATCCAACACCGAACCGATTATCCGGATTTATTCGGAAGGCTCGACTCCGGAAAAGGCGCAAGCCATTGCCCGACAGATCATGGAAGAAATCCAGGCCATAGTTGGCATCTAATTGCTAACACTACGGCCGCTACATGTTGTTGCGTTCGTTAGCTGTTCGCCTGTACCTGCACGTGCCGGCTTTCGGACATTTCACTGGATAGTGCTTTGTTGAAAGCCAGGTACACATGGACATCTGCTCCGATCACGTCTTGCGGCAAGGGAAAAAGGTATCGGCCCATACCCCGCGTGATGCCGGACGTACGGATATCCCATTTCTCGTTGGTGGCAAGACACCATATGATGGTCGTATTCTGACTATTCACGAGGTTCCCATCTTGCGGAGAAGCGTGCCATGAAACGGCCAGCCCTTCGTCGGTCCACTCGGCTGCGAGCGCTTCGGCAGGGGTAAGAGCCCCGGTGCTGATGATCGCCTTGCTGTAATCGAAATATAAGTCCGGATATTCACCTCCGATCGCATGCTTCTTGTGGTACGACAAGGCGATGTTGAACGGTGTCATCGGCAGCCCATCGGCGGCCTGCTGATAACCCACCGCGATCAGACCGCTTAGGGGCGAAAGGAAAGACATCGCAAGCTTCATGCGCATTTCGTTTGCCAGTTGCTTTTCGCTGCGTGGTTTGTTGGATTTTCTTGGTAGTGCGCGCATTACGTTGATGCCACGCCATTGATAGCCGATTACGTTGCCCACCCTCCCGCTGAAACTGCCATTTACACCGTTTTTGAAAGTTGCCATAACTGAGTTATCATTGATTACCAAGCTAATGTAAAAAATAAATACGACAAAATAAAATTCAAAAATGAATTAAATCATACTTCTTTAATAATTTTAAGGAATAACTATGTATCAATTACCTAAAAAACCCCTAGAAAACCCCTAGAAAACCCTTATAAATTGCATGCAAATTGTAGATTAATTGGGGTATACTCTTCAACCAATATCCAGCAAATTTTGTATCTTGCCCTTTTCCAATAAATTGTCAGTATGCGTAATCGTGATGCCATTTACGTATCGTCAGAAACAGGCCGGTTGCGAAAAGTATTGGTCCATAGTCCCGATAGTGGATTAGGTCGGGTCGTCCCTTCCAAAGCGCAAGATTGGTTGTTTGAAGACATCGTTCATTTAAACACGATCCGGCGTAATGAATATGATTACTACATTAAGTTATTGCTGTACTTTTTGGACGATGAAAAGATAAAGGGACAACTGGCGATCATTGATGCAACGGAAAATCACCGGAATTTCTATAAACCAGACCACGCTGACTTTTACCGTTCCGAGCAGGTCGTTGAATTGCAGGAATTACTTTCGGAAATACTTGATGACGTGTCGATTAAAAATCAATTGGTGGCTTCGGTTTGTGCTATCGAGGCGTGTAGCTATCACGTGCAGCGTGAGCTGATGGGGTATAGTCCCGCCACCTTGGCTAGGGTTTTTTTCAGCGGCACACCCAATGAAAGCGAGATGATTTTTCCGCCAATACCGAACTTCATTTTTACACGCGACATCGGTATTGTGATTAACGATCACATCCTGCTCAATAAGCCGATGAAAGAAGCGCGTAAACGGGAGGCACTCATAGCCAAGTATATTTTCTTCCATCATCCAATATTTGCAGCATATAGCGATAAGATCATCGAATTGACGGACACTCCACATCATTTCCTACTACCCAACGATACGGAAGTGGAGAGAGTGACATTAGAAGGTGGGGATGTGATGGTTGTAAGCGGAGATCACGTATTGATCGGGGTAAGTGAGCGGACGAATAGTGAAGCGGCTGCGCAAGCAGTAAGAAAGTTATTTGACAAAAACGTAGTAAAGAAGGTTACCATTGTGAAAATTCCTCGGAAACGTGATTATATGCATATCGATACGGTGTTTACTCAGGTGAAGCGGAATGTATGGGTAATGCTGGGTGATTTTTCAACCGAACGCATTAAAGGACTGCAGACAGACGAGGTACATCGGGCCCTCCGTATCCAGCCACATCGTATAGACGAGTTGGAAATTCTTCAATTTGAAAAGGGAAAGGAATCTGAGCCGCGGCGTTTTCATTCGTTGGAAGACTTATTGGTAGCGATCAGTGTGGATGACCTGGGGTGTGCTCCAGAAAGCGTGCGAATCATCTTATCAGGCAATAATGAGTTCCCCTACGACGCGCGCGAACAATGGACAGATAGTTGCAATCTACTGGCAATCAGGGAGGGAGTGGTATTAGGGTACGATCGGAATGATAAAACCACCGACGCATTTCGAGCGGCCGGCTTCGACATCGTAGATGTAAAAGATCTGCTCGCCGATTTGGAAGCCGGCCGTATATGCGTGGATGAGTTGAGCGACACCTTAGTGCTGATGCCATCAGCAGAGTTATCGCGCGCCAGGGGCGGGTTTCACTGTATGAGTATGCCACTGCTTAGAGACTGATGGCTGTTTTGCACTAACACCGTTTAGGACATGACCATTTTAATGATTCGCCCAGTCCAGTTTGCTTACAATGCACAGACCGCCGTGAATAACGTATTCCAAAGGCAGGGTATAGAAGATACCGTTGTTGTCCAAGATAGCGCTGTTCGGGAGTTTGACGCTTTTGTAGCGAAGCTCCGTGACAACGATATCGATGTATTGGTCGTACCCGATACGCCGATGCCGCATACGCCGGATAGTATTTTTCCAAACAACTGGATATCTTTTCACCACGATGGATCGGTGGTACTGTACCCTATGTTTGCAGCAAATAGGCGCCTAGAGCGCAAGCAGAGCGTACTCCATGCGATTGAAAGGGTATTTTTGATTCATAGGCGAATCGACTATACCAAACATGAAGCCGAAGGAAAATTCCTGGAAGGAACCGGTAGCTTCGTGCTCGACCGAAAGAACGGCATTGCTTATGCTTGCCGGTCTCCCCGTACCGATGAATCATTGTTTCTGGAGTTTTGTCGCCAATTTAACTTTAAGCCCGTTGTTTTTGATGCTGTGGATGAAAAGGGAAGGGCCATATATCATACCAATGTGCTAATGTGCATAGCGGATAGCTATGCTGTCATTAATCTGGAAAGCATTGTCGAGTCGGACCGTCTATCGGTTATGAAAACACTGAACGAGTCGGGGAAAAGTATCATAGCGATTAATCAGGCCCAGATGATCGATTTTGCAGGTAACATGCTGCAGGTTGAAAACAAGCAGGGGAAAAGTTTTCTTGTCATGTCATCGCGTGCTTTCCATTCGCTTCAACTGGCGCAAGTAAGGAAGTTGGAATCATTTGATCCGATCATCCATTCTCCATTGGATACCATAGAACAATATGGTGGTGGTAGTGCACGTTGTATGATGGCGGAAGTATACCTGCCCGTCAACTCGAATGATCAGCAACAATGAGCCATTTATTATCGATTTTTTCAAATAACAACGTGAAATGACCGGATGCATTCCCAATTGCACGCGTTAGTTGCCAGTTGCCTAATACAAAATAATGATTTGACGATAACCGATTTACCTGGATAATATTGAACTTAAGCTTTCCCATGGCAACAGTATCCGGATAGGTCTTGAGGTAACGGTCGAGCGTATTTTGCCATCCGTATACCGGTCCGACACCGCCTACAAACAACAAGCTGTCGTGGTGCCAATACGTTTCCATGAAGGTGTGGATATCTCCAGCATTCCATGCCGTCTCTTGCTTTTGCATGGCAGCGAAAATAGCGGATTCGGCTGTAGTATTGCTGTCCGAGCAAGCGCTGATCAGCGAAGAGAGGATTAAAAGTAAATGGAGGAATTTCATGGGTGGATTTCTATCTTTACAAAGATATTACTTTTTAGCATGGATGGCATCAAACTATATATGTTGTTACTCGGCTGCAAGCCGTATGGCAGGCATACGGAACAACACGATATTTTTTTCGGCATCGGAACCTCATTGACAGACCTAGTGCCCGCTATTATTGATTTTTGGCCGGAAGCGAATGGTAAGATCCACATCGACGCTTGGCGTGAGGTGAACATGGTGGATAGATATTCAGTAAGGGTGACGATGAGAGGAGATGTGTCAAAAAACGAAGAACAGCACAAACTTTTTTTTATAAACCTTGGCGGTTATAAGGAAAACGATTTCGAGGAATACCACTACAAATGCCTTTCCGTGGCAGCAAATACTGCGGAGGCAATCAGACAAGCCAAAGCCCAAACGTTTTGGAAACACCGCGTTTCATCGCATATCGATGATAAATATGGGATTGATGTGGATGATATTTTCGAAATTGAAGAGGTCCTTCCACCTCATTTGAAAGAAAAATATGCGGTCTTGGTCGAAAAAAGTACCGCCATCTCATCGGAAGATGAATTGCATCCTGGATACCTCAAGCTAAGCAAGTTGGTCGACACGGATAGGAGATAGGCAACCATCAGGCACGTATCCACTTAAAGCTGTAGCTTTTATCTGGCACCTTCATTCGATCGGCAAGGCGAAGTAACCGGTCAGGCAGCCGAACCAAGTAATCCCGCGCACGTTCACCGGCTTCATTCAGCTCCTTCACAGACTCTACCTTCCATTCTAGCAATAACTCTTTCAGGATATCCACGTAGTCGATTGCCGTGTACACGCCCAATCGTTGGGCTGCATCCGAGAAGTGGCTAAAAGCTTCCCCTTGCGGTTCCCCTGATTCCCGGAGCAAGAGCGCCGGCATGACTATCTTTTTTCGCATCATGTCTTCAAATGCCAGCATAACCTCACTGGGATCTACCTCCATCGCTTTGGAAATAAAAGACATGTATGCTTTAGCATGACGCGCTTCATCAGACGCGATTACGCCACACATCTTGGCCAGTAACCTGTCTCCGTCTTTTTTCGAGAAAGCCGCTACCCGCCTATGCGATACGTTGGTGGCGAGTTCCTGGAAAGAGGTATAGATAAAATTGCGGTATGGGTCATTGCCCGTTCCGATTTCGATGCCATCTTGCAACAAATATTGCGTCGAGATTTCCATTTCCCGCATATTCACGCGTCCGGAAAGGTACAGGTACTTATTAAGCAGGTCTCCATGACGGTTTTCTTCTGCCGTCCAAGCCCTTACCCATTTCATCCATCCGCCCTGCTCATTTTTGTTGACGTCTTCCACCATGGTGAGCCATGATTCGTAGGTAGGTAATGCTTCTTCGGTAATGGTATCCCCAATCAGAACAGCCACCAGGTCATAGGACAATTCCCGAGCGCTTTCCTGCAGATCCTTTACTTCCTGAAAAAAAGTATCCCTTGAAGCATCCGGGAGAAAGTCTGCGGGTTGCCACATTTCCTCTACGGGCTTCAGGTAATCACTCATTTCATTCAGCATAAACGGCTCTAAATAAGCCATTACTTCTTTTCGTGATCCTTCAGGTATTTGTTGCGTCAATGTCTGCATAGTTCTTGCAAAGGTAGTCAAATGCGTTGATAATCTTTTTTCAGCTACTAGATTATATTCAAAATATGACAAGAATCATATTTTAAGCGTACTTTTGGGCAGCGCACTATTTATTGGATAAACGGATAAACCGGGGAAGTTGTTTCATACAGGAAGCGAATAAAAGCATATGATCAATGGGTAATTTTAACATACGCGTTTACGGCATCCTCATCAATGATACACAAGAAGTATTGATCAGTGACGAGCGGGAATATGGCATGGCGTTCACCAAGTTCCCCGGCGGCGGACTCGAATATGGTGAGGGACTGTTGGCAGGGCTCGTACGCGAGTTTGAAGAAGAATGCGAGGCGGATATCGAAATCATACGCCATATCCATACAACAGACGTTTTCTTTCAGTCTGCATTCAACGAAAGCCAGGTTATTGGCGTCTATTACTTAGTGAAGAGCAAAGACCCGCTGAGTTGCAGGTTCAGTAAAATAGCTTTCGATTTCGAATATGGAAAGGAGCCAGATCAGGTATTTCGTTGGGTTCCCATGGAAGAGTTGAACGAAAACGATCTGACCTTTGAGATGGATAGGGTTGCTTGGCGGGTATTTATGTCAGAAAATAGCCACGGTTTATAATTTTGACGTGCACATCGGTGCGCTTTGGATAGGAACTGGATGATAATTTCCTACATTCGTCCAGTTTTTTGAGATAGATGATGGAGTTTTTTTTCTGGATTAGCCTATTTGTCATTTGCTATACCTATGTCGGTTACGGTATCGTATTGTATTGTTTAGTAATTAGCAAAAGGGCGGTCGGAAGGAAAGCTAGACGGGATTGGGAGCCTATTCATCTACTGCCTTCCTGTACGGTGGTCGTCGCAGCTTACAATGAGGCGACAATCATTGAGCATAAATTGGTGAACACGCTTGCCTTGCGATACCCCGAAGGAAAGCTTCGTTATATCGTTGTTACTGACGGTTCAACCGACGAAACACCCGAGCTCGTCAGGAAATATACGGAAGTCGTGCTCTTGCACACGCCGGAACGCCGGGGCAAGATTGCGGCTATCCATCGTGTGATGAATGAAGTGGAAACCGATATTGTGGTTTTTACGGATGCCAACACCTTGCTCAATAGTGATGCCTTAATGGAATTATGTAAACATTATGCTGATCCACAGGTTGGTGCCGTCGCTGGTGAAAAGCGGGTGTATTCAGGGAGTGAAGCGGATGCGAGCGCAGCGGGAGAAGGTTTTTACTGGAAATATGAATCAACATTGAAGCGGTGGGATTCTGAATTGTACTCGGTGGTTGGGAGTGCTGGCGAATTGTTTAGCATCCGGCGCGATTTATATGAAGCGGTCCCGTCCGATACCGTATTGGATGATTTTATGATCTCCATGCGGATAGCCGAAAAAGGGTATCGGGTTGTTTATGAACCCGGCGCCTATGCTACTGAGATGGCTTCCGAAAACGTCAAAGAGGAATTAAAGCGGAAAATCAGGATAGCCGCAGGGGGTATTCAATCCATTTCGCGTTTAAGACGGGTGCTGAATCCTTTTTTGAACCCGGTGTTGACATTTCAATACATCAGTCACCGGGTATTGCGATGGACGATTACCCCAATATTATTGGTCGCACTGTTTATCATTAACGCCAACTTGTATTTCCGTGACTCGGGGTATATCTATACGTTATTTTTCTATGGTCAGGTGCTGTTTTATGCACTGGCAATTATTGGTTATTTACTTGAACGGCGTGCATTAAAGCTGAAGGTAGCATTTATCCCTTACTATTTCTGTGTGATGAATTATGCCGTATTGGCGGGGATCGTGAGGTATTTCCGAGGTGGGCAAAGCGCTGTGTGGGAGCGCTCGAATCGCAAACAATAGGTAAGTAACGCTATAGCTGATAGAAAAAAAGCTCATCGACGGGTGTCGAGGAAGCAAAACACCCCAGGAAATCATGTCCTAAGGGAAACGAATACAGGTAAATGGCATTGGGCGGTTGCCCACCAATGATATCTTTTCCCGCAATAGATACCCCATCCAACACTTCAAAAAGCGGGAGGTGTTCGCCAATGCCTTCTCCGGTCAATTTGAGAACAGCTTCCTTGCGTGTCCACAACGTGAAAAAACGATGGTGCATACCTTCGTTTTGCGACGTTATGAAAGCGATCTCCCTATCGGAGAAACACACATGTAACATGTCTTTGATGTCCAGCGGTCGATGTAACCACTCGACATCGATTCCCATCTGGTAACCACTGGCCATGCCAATCACGGCCTTGTTTTCACTATAAGAGAGATTGAATTCGATCGGGTTATCTGAATGCCCCTGTAATCGTGGTTTATGATGGTGTCCTTTCGTAAGACAGATGGCCGTCGGATCTGAAGAGGTAGCGGACGACAATAACAAACGGAGGACGGTATGCGCCGTCTTGTATCGGATGACGTGAGCGGCTTGATGGAGCCTATTGCCCCGAGCTATCTCTTCTGACGTTAGTATATTTTCATACCGATCCGCTAATACTAAATGCGTTGCAGCGGGGTCGATTGCCCATATGCTTGGGTGACTGATTTTATCGGTGCCTTGCAAAACACCCCAACCGTCAGTCCAGCGGATAGGATTAAGCCATGCAGAAGTGATAACCGTGTCATTCATAGCTAATCATCAAGTTCGATACTGGACAGGAGGCGATCAAAATAACGCTCGAAAGTAATATGTGCGATACCTTTTGCCCCGGCATCGGCTCCCAATTGCGAAAGTTCGACCTTTACGATGTCTCTTAACTGCGTCATGCAGTAGGTATTGATGGCTTGCTGAATTGGAACGGTAATGTACTGGTTTGCCTCGGCAATTTTTCCGCCTAAGATAATCAATTCCGGATTGAAAAGTTGGATGAGTGTCGCAATACCTTTCCCAAGTTTTTCACCCGTATGGGAGAGAATGCTAATCGCATATTGATCGCCGTTGTTTGCCGCATCAATGACCACCTTAGGTTCAATATTTTCAATTTCCAGTTCGGACAGGCTATTAAGCAGGGAATCCTGGCCGGATTGGATTCCCTCTTTTGCCATTTTGGCCAACGCGACACCTGAAGCAACGGTTTCAAGACAGCCCTTTTTTCCGCAATAGCACAGCGCTCCATCTTCGGCGAAGGGAATGTGGCCCATTTCCCCGGAAAAGCCAGTTGCTCCATTCCGTAGCTGACCATCCATGATGACACCCAAACCAATACCCCAATCCATCAATATGACTAACACGTCTTTACGCCCTTTCGCCAAACCGAACCTCAACTCCGCTACTGCTGCGCTCTTCACATCATTGATAATGAATACAGGCTTGTCGAATTGCTTGGAAAGGTAATCCTGCAAAGACTCTTTTCCGTCGTCGTTCGTCATGTAGGTATAGTTGCGTCCGTCTCGGTGGTTTATAAGCCCCGGCATACTGATGCCTATTGCCAGCACGGAAGTCCACGCAATACCGGATGTCTTTCCGAAGTCAACAAGGAGCTGATTTAGTTGGTCGACAGATGACCAATCCTTGGTCAATAAGAAAGCCTCGGAAGCCGAATGGATAAATGCATTGGTGTTGTCGACAAGGGTCATTTTCACCCTGAACAACTCAACCTCTACACATACGGTAAAAAAAGTACGGCTTTTCAGCTTATTCAATACGGGTTTTCTGCCGCCAATGGAGCTTCCTTTTTCATTTTGCTCCAATATACCGGCTTGCGCCAGGTTGTTAATCAATTCCAGTGATTTTGGCGCGCTGATTTTAAGATGTTTGCAGATAGCGGCGTTGGTCATCCCGCTATCGGCAATCAGGGCTTTCATCAGTTTCAATCTGAAACGGTGGTTTTTCTTTTCAATCTTGTTTTGCAAGCGATTCTTACTTAAAAACAACGGCGGCATATCATGTAATTTGCGGGACCAAAATATATTAACTGGATAATTCGATGTTAGTTTTGCTACATATTTGCAAATATTGCATTTCTTTTGAAAAAAAATATGAAAAGTTTTTGGTTTATTGTGGGAAATAATAATTTTGTCGATACAAAACCGATTTGGAAATCAAAACAGTCATGAAGGAAAACAACAAGTCCCGTCGGGAATTTATCAAGAAATCTTTGATGGGGGCGGCGGCATTTAGCATCGTTCCCCGTTTTGTATTGGGCGGCCAAGGATTTTTGGCACCCAGTGACCACCTCACTAAGGGAGTGATTGGGGTGGGAGGTATGGGGCGTGGCCATTTTGGTTATGCAGGTACAAAAACCGTTGCCATCTGTGATGTGGATACCCGCCATTTGGCACTGGCCATGAAACAGCTTGGTGATCAAGGCGTCAAGCAATTCGCGGACTTCCGCGACCTGATTCAGTTGCCGGAGGTAGACATTGTCCATATTGCTACCCCGCCGCACTGGCATGGTATTATGGCAGCGGAAGCCGCTCGGATGGGAAAAGACATCTGGTGCGAAAAGCCGATGACGCGTACGATAGGCGAGGGGAAGCGCGTGGTTGAAGCCGTAAAACAACATGGCAATATTTTCCGCTTGAACACGTGGTTCCGTTTTGAGGACAATTTTTACGGGATGAACGTTCCGGTAAAGCGCATTAAGAAGCTGGTGAATTCCGGCATGTTGGGCTGGCCGCTTAAAGTAACAATCAGCAAACACACCGGATTCGACTGGAAGTTTTACTGGGTGGGGCAAGAGAACTTACCTGTGGAGCAGGTGCCAAGTGAATTGGATTACAATATGTGGCTAGGCCCAGCTCCATATAAGCCTTATAGTACGCATCGTGTACATACCACGTTCAGAGGGTACTGGGATTATGACGGAGGCGGTTTAGGCGACATGGGGCAACATTATATCGACCCTGTCCAATATTTCCTGAATAAGGATAACGAAAGCCCCATTTCTGTGGAGATCGATGCTCCCCAACAGCACAGTGATGCGGTGGGTACTTGGCGTCGGATTACGTTTACGTACTCGGATGGCTGCCAGATCATCCTGGATGGCGAAGGTAAAGATGTAGGCATGCCTTACATTGAAGGTCCGAACGGAAAACTTTTCAAGGGGTTTGAATCAGACATTCCGGATATGGAACGTAAACTAGCTGCCTTCCCCGACCCCGAACCTCAAATGACCGATTTTGTGGAGGCAGTGAAGACCCGTAGGAAATTCGCACTCAATGAGGAAAATGGATACCGCTCTTGTACCATTGTGAATATGGGACTGATGGCCTTGCGTTTAGGCAGGTCGCTTAAGTTTGACCCTCAAAATCAGGTATTCATTGATGACGACGCTGCCAATAGGTTGATTGACCAGCCCATGCGCGGTCCGTGGTCGATTTAAGATTGCTCATATAAATGCTATAAACCGAATGAAAAAAATAATGCCTGCGCTTCTAGCGCTTTTCATATTGCAATTACCCGTATTTGCCCAGCAAAGCGATACACGGACGGCGACAACCAAAATAGCCGATTTACTTGCTTTACAGCCCTCGGAAACTCCACAGCGGCTTCAGGATGCGATGGGTCAACTTGAGCGCTTTTCCGCATCAGATATAGCCACCCTGCTTGGGAAACTTACGCCCCCAGGCGAAGGCAGCGACGCGGGTATCGAATATGCTTCAAACAGTTACAGCTACCACGTGTTGCTTCCTGGAAAAACCAGCCAACGTGAAACGTTCATTAAAGGAGCTGCAGATGCCCTTGCGGTACTTACAGACAAAGACTCCAAAGGCTTTATCATTCAACTTCTACAAAATGCAGGAAATGATTTGGCCGTGGCTCCGCTGGGTATGTACCTAACGGACCAGTATTTAAGTGAAAAGGCCGCTCGTGCGTTAGCACGTATCGGTACGGACGAAGCTGGTAAGACCCTGATGGGAGCATTGCCCGATGCCGCGGACAATGTGGCGATCCATGTTATTAATGCACTTGGATTCATGGCTTACGCACCGGCAGAGCAATCTATTTTAGCGAAATCGGCCACTACCGATATCGGATTGCGCAAGGCCGCATTGTACGCACTTTCGCGCATTGGAGGAGCGTCCTCAAAATTGGTGTTGTCGGATGCTGCCAAAGCAGCTGGCTATATCTACGAGCCGACCGGTGCAACCACTGCTTACGTAAACTATGCCCATCGCTTGGTTGCGCGGGATGATGTCGCTACCGCACGTAAAATAGCAACAAGCTTGTTTAAGCAGACTAAACAGGCTCAGCAGGTACACACCCGTATTGCCGCTTTGGGACTGCTTACGGAAATAAACGGAGCCAAGCAAGTAAAGGAACTATTGAAAGCATCCAAAGACGACGACGCGACATACCGAAACGCGGCGTTACAACTGCTGGTCCCTTATTTGGATGATCACTCGACTTCACGACTGGTGCGGAATCTCGCTAAGGCGGATGAGCAGATCCAAGCAGATATCCTCCGGTATGCGGGTGAAAACCAGCTGCGTTCGACACTCCCCGTAGTTAGGGAAGCGTTGCATTCCAATTCGCTCTACGTCCGTGGAGCCGCCGTCGAGGCTTTGCACAAATTAACCGGAGAGGCAGCCGTGGAGGAATTGTTGGCGTTGCTTCCGGAAAGCGAACCAAAAACAAGGGCGGCTATTAAGCAAGTACTGCTTATCTCCAAAAACAAACAACTTCCGCAATTGGTGGCCGATGCGCTGTCTGCGGAGAACGACGGAAATGTCCAGGTGTTATTGATGGATGTGCTGGCACAACGGGGGGCTGGTGAGCATGTGCCTGCGATCCTTGATATTATTCGCAGTGATGCCTCAGAAGAGATAAAGGCGGCTGCCTATGCTGCACTACCTCAAATGGTCCGTCCGGATGATTTGGACAACCTACTCGCTTTATTGTCTGCTACTGACAACGGAGCGTTTACAGCATCGGTTCAGAAAGCCGCAGTTGTCGCGGTAAACCGCAGTGATAATAAGGAGGCGCAATTAAAACTTATCATTTCTCGGCTGAAGGTTGCGAGCAGCGTCCAACAGCTCAACTTCTTTCCCATTCTGTCGGGGGTCGGTGGCCAGACCGCTTTAACCGTGGTGTCTGATTTCACGAATCAGCAGGACCCTGCATTGCGTGGGGCAGCTACCTCTGCATTAGCAAATTGGATTGATGCTGGAGCATTGCCCGAATTGATTGCATTAAGCCGTAAGAAAGTGACGGATGCAGCCCAATTGGACGCAATTGTCAAAGGACTCGTGCGGGTTATCGGCATCGCCGATTTACCGGCTGCGCAAAAAGTCTTGCATCTGCGTGATCTATTTGAAATCGCGCAAACCGCAGATCAGCGCAAGCTGATTTTGAGGGCGTTGGAAGCCAATAAAACCTACAACGCATTGCTATTTGCAGGGAAATTCCTCGATGATAAGCAGTTAAGTGCGACAGCCGCAAATACGGTCATGAACATCGCATTGGAAGAAAAGAGCTTTTACGGTGCTGATGTAGTCCGCCTGTTAAATCGGGTGATTGAACTGCTTTCGGGCAGCGAAAGTAGTTACCTGCGCGAAGCGATCCAGAAGCATGTTAATGAATTACCAAAAGGACCTGGATTTGTTTCGTTATTCAACGGAAAAGACTTGGAGGGATGGAAAGGTTTGGTCGCCGACCCCATTAAGCGAGCTAATATGGATGCCAAAACATTGGCCGAAGCACAAGTCAAAGCAGATGAAGTCATGCGTGGTGGATGGTCTGTACAGCATGGCGAATTGCTTTTCAACGGGCATGGCGATAATATTGCAACGTTGAAGCAATACGGTGATTTCGAAATGTTGGTCGACTGGAAACTGGCCAAAGAGGGGAAAGAAGGCGATGCGGGGATTTACCTTCGGGGCACCCCACAGGTGCAAATTTGGGATACTTCACGTGTGAACGTCGGCGCACAAGTGGGTTCAGGCGGACTATACAACAATCAAAAGCATGAGAGTAAACCACTTAAAGTAGCCGACAATGCGTTGGGAGAATGGAATACGTTCCGTATCATCATGATTGATGATCGCGTAACTGTTTACCTCAATGGAGAACTGGTAACCGATCAAGTCGTACTCGAAAACTTTTGGGACAGAAGCCTACCCATATTTCCTAAGGAACAAATTGAATTACAGGCCCATGGGACCCTTGTTTCCTACCGGGACATTTACATCCGTGAGTTGCCCCGAAAGGAAATTTCCAGCCTTAGTGACGCAGAAAAGCAAGATGGTTATAAGGTATTATTTGACGGTACTGATTTGGAGGCATGGACTGGTAACACAACTGCATATCACGTGAGTGATGAAGGTACATTAGCCATCTATCCGACAGAAGGATCGGGCGGAAACCTCTATACCAAGGAAGAGTTCGCCGATTTCGTGTACCGATTCGAATTCAGGCTGACCCCAGGTGCGAATAACGGGATCGGCATCCGTAGTCCAATGGATGGTGATGCCGCTTATGCGGGTATGGAAATACAGGTGTTGGATGATGGCGCGGATATGTATAAGGATTTAGCCGAATACCAATACCATGGTTCCGTCTATGGCATTATTCCAGCGAAGCGTGGATACTTGAAGCCAGTTGGCGAATGGAATGAACAGGAGATACGTGTACAGGGCAACAAAATCAGGGTAACACTGAATGGCACGGTGATCGTAGATGGTGATTTGGCTGCGGCTTCGAAAAATGGTACACTTGACCATAAAGAACACCCCGGATTGAAACGTAAATCAGGGCACATCGCTTTCCTGGGCCATGGATCGGAGGTACATTTCCGGAATATACGGATTAAGCGGTTGTAAGATCTCTGATAACGGAATTGATAGCCGGCCATGCAGGAAGATACATGGCCAGCTTTTTTGTTTTCAGGCGTACGGCAATCACTGCGGGTTAGGTTTGAATCTCATCACTCGCTCACTTGCCGGATTCATAAAATACATAAAGCCTAACATTACCACATAATAAAGCACCGCGAACGTACTATACGTCGCTGCCCCGCCCACTGTGGGCGATACGGGTAGTATGAGTAGAGACATATTCAGCATAAATTGTAATATCCACACACAGACACCACTTTTCGTTTTTCCATAAACTACCGCACACATCCCGGCGGCGCCCATCATATTCAGCAGGAGGGCCCATATCGGAAGGTCGGAGATCACACCTACATTGATTAAAACTGAGGGTAGCCACCAACAAGTCCAGAAAAAACCGATGATTTGACTTGCATAAAAAGGGGGTAACGTTTTTGATAATTCCCGAATGGCGTAGCTGACCCAGACAACCTCACCCATAAATGCCCAAGTCAACAACATGATAGAGATTCCGAATGGCGGAAAATCAAACTTCATCAGCGAAGAATAATCAATTCCGTGATAAAAGCTCTTAAGCAATAGTGTGAAGGAACAGATTGTCAATGAGAATAATAAACTGAATAGATACCATTTAGGATTAATTTTCCATATCAACATCGGTCTAAACAAATCTTTCACGCCTTTTATCCCTCTTGTAAAGGTTACAACACAAATCAAAAAAAATAAAAGGGCAAAAAATCGACCGTGTTGATACGCGTATCCTTCAACAATTCCCTTACTGTTCGCATAAGTTACAACTGCATTGAGTAAAGGCGCGAGCGTCAAGAATATCCAAACTTCATGTTTTTTAATAAAATCTCTCATCGGGCTATGAATTTAAAATCAAAAGTGTAAAAATTAATGGTAAATCAATAGTGTCAAACGTGCTTTTTTGAAACGGAAAGTAAGATTGTAGTGGAATCGCTACAATTGAACGAAAAGGCACAGTTTTTCAGTTAGATTTCGCAAAAAACGTGGAGATTTGTCCGAGTAAGATTTCCAAGCTATAAAGTATGAAGAAGAAAATACTTCTGGTAGAAGACGAGCCCACAATACAAAGATTGTTACACTTCATATTGTCAAAGGACTTTGACGTGGACGCTGCACCTAATGGGTACGAAGCCTTTGTTTATTTGGAAAACAGGAATGTTCCTGACTTAATTATCATGGATTGGGTCATGCCACATATGGACGGTAAATCCTTTCTTAAATGTCTTAAAGTGAGTGGTCTATATTCTGAAATACCCGTCATTGTATTGTCTGCGTCCGAGAATATCCACGAAGAATTAAACGACCTTCCGTATGCTGTCAATCAATGTCTCCGTAAACCTTTTGATCCACTTAAGCTAAAACAATCAATCGGAAATATTTTTAACACATCGACCTATGGATTTATTAACTGATGTAAAAAATGAACGGCATTTTCTTACTATATCTATTGCGTATTTAGGAAATAGGTTCAGTGATGAGCTGGCTAGTGATTTTTTTGATAACGCTGATATTACTAAATTTAGCCAAATCAGGGATTTGGAGCTGTTTATCAGTAATTGCGACTTATTGCATGTCCCCGAATTATTATTGCTGGAGGTCGGTATCGAAACGGCAGAAGTCAAACGTCTGATTACGAGCATAAAAAGCAATCCCATTACTCAAGGCGTCAGTATTATTTTGCTGAATTTTTCAGGAAATAAGAATACGGTGATCGAGGCATTTCGGCCTTTTGTAAATGATATTTACTTTTATCCGTTCAACGTCGCTGATCTTAGAGAACGTGTTAAGTTCATATTGAGGTTTAAGCATATCCGGAATGAAGGGAAAGCCTATCGGGTTAGTGTTCCTGCGATACATTACAAGATTCCGGCTACAAAGCGATTGTTTGATATCGTGGTTGCCGGTTTAGTCCTATTGTTTTTTTTGCCGATTATGTTGTTAATCGCCTTACTAATAAAATTGGATTCGAAAGGTCCGGTTTTTTATCGGAGCAAACGGGCAGGAACCGGGTATAAGGTGTTTGATTTCTATAAATTCCGTTCTATGCGCGTCAATGCCGATAAAGAATTGGATAAATTGTCTGCGTTAAATCAATACGCAACAAATGGCGGTTCATCGGCATTCATCAAAATAAAGAATGATCCTAGAGTTACCAGACTGGGTTCTTTTTTACGTAATACGAGTTTGGATGAACTTCCGCAGCTTTTCAACGTATTGAACGGAGATATGTCGCTAGTGGGAAATAGGCCTTTACCCCTGTACGAGGCACAGGAACTCACTTCCGATGATTGGGCGTTACGCTTCCTAGGTCCCGCGGGGATTACGGGGTTATGGCAAGTCACTAAACGAGGCCGAAGTGAAATGTCCGACGAAGAGCGCCGGCAATTGGACAACGATTATGCCAATCATTTTTCTTTTTGGATGGACCTGAAAATTTTAATCAAGACAGTACCGGCTTTATTTCAGAAAGAGGCTGTCTAGGAGATATAATAGAAGATTGTTTCATGCGCCGTTTTCTATTATGGAAGAATCCATTCATCAAGGCGGTCTAGTACGCCGCGATCGATATCTGTATTAAATTTCCTTGCAAAAAACTTTCCGGAGGCTTTCAATACAGGTAAATCCTCAGCAGTGAGTATTTTGGGACTTGATTTGCCGTTATCCCAATTGATATAGCGCAAATTGTCGTTAATGATTTTTTCGCGGTAGGGTGAATTATACAACAACGTTTGAAAGAAAAATTCGTCTGGCGCCCAGGAATATTTGAAAAACCGCTTTAGATAACGTAATTTTTTCTCGTTTTTAAGTATATACATGAGGTGGGGTACAGCCAATGTAAACCATTGTGATTTTCCGACGATTACTGTACTTTTCGGGTGCTTGCGAGGACGGGTCAATTTATTGACTACCTTTTCCAGAAAAAATTGACCTTTTAGGGTAAAGTCATTTAGATAGTATCGTCTGAAGCGGATCTGAGCTTCTTCCCACCACTCATCTCCCGGCTTTTGAAATTCCATGAAAGACTTATCCCTATGATTACTCAAAAAAGTATGAAATTGCAATGGCGATTTCAACGGGTAATCTTCCCCACTCATTAAATTTATGAAATCGTATTTTTCGATAGTGGCGATATGTCTTAGAGAACTTAATGTTGCTTCGACCATGCTAAAAGCACTCCAATTGATACAATATCTGTCGGTTATAAATTCCACGTTGGAGACCCCCGTTTCTAAAATAGCGTTTCTAAAGGGCTCAATAGGGGCCTTACCATCAACATGAATATAAATAGAGGCAGAAGGATGCTGTAAACGTTTCACCAGTCTTCCTACCTGGCAAGGAGATTTATGTACTAAAAGGAGATGAGCAACGCGGGGATGGAATAAGATTTCAGGGGTAGTTGTCACGTATTTGTATCTGATTGTGGTCGATTTACTACAATATATTATTCAATGCTACAGATGCCATTGCAATGTAAAAAAAAATAGATAATTATGCACCTGAAAAACAAAAATTACCCATTATACACAGTAAATAGTCAACTTAGGCAACTCTGTACTATGTCAGTGGATTTTTGAATCTCATTTTATCAGGAATATACAACAGCAGAATAAATGGTTAAGCGGATTTCTAAACGAATAGCGATTTTTAAATCAAATCTCAATATTTCCCGTACTTTGAGGTTGGTTTGGTCGGTCGCTGGCAAGTGGTCTGTTTTGGCGATCTGTATGATTATTTTAGAAACCCTGTTGTTTTTCGGGTCTATATATGCATTAAAAATGCTGATTGATGCGGTGTCTATAACCATAAGCAAGGAACAGACTGAGGTGGAGGAGATTATGTACACGTTAGTTTGGGCAGCGTTATTAACTATTTGTTACCATGTTATAAAGGCGTTTTCCGTATATGCAACTGAAATACAATCTGCGAAGGTTTCAGAGCATCTTTATGCGAAGATACATGAAAAGGCTGCGGCATTGGATTATTCTTTTTATGAAAGTCCTGAATATTTTGATGTACTGCAACGTGCCAAGGAATCTGGCTATGATCGGCCTCATGCGGTAGTAGTCACATTGTTTGACACGTTAAAGCAAGTGTTGGGGCTCTTTGCCATAGCTTCTGTTATTTTTTCCATTGACGCATTACTTCTACCATTATTGGTAGCTTGTATGTTACCGACGTTGTTTATACGGATTTACTACTCGGATAAGCTCAATCTTTTGCGGCTCCGTCATACGGCGCTTGAGCGCCAATCAGGATACTTCGGTAGCCTTTTGACATCTGAAAACTCCGCAAAGGAGGTACGTCTCTTCGGTTTAGGGGATCACTTTATGTCCCGGCTGGTTGATATCAGAAAAGCGATTGTCGGTGAGCGATTGGCTATCAGTTATCGGAGAACCATAAAAGAAGTAATGGCTACTGTATTAGCAACTTTCGGTTTTTTTGCGTGTATCGCGTATGTAGTATGGGGATCAATTAAGGGGCTTGTAACGATCGGTGACATAGCGGTCTTTCTGGTCATCTTTCCGCAGGTGTTCAATATGATGCAAGGTGTAACTAACGGTATAACAGTTGTTTATCACAATAATATCTTTGTAAAGAGTATATTTGATTTATTTGATGTCAAAGGCACGGAGAAGAGGACGGTCGAAACTGAGGTGACGATCGAGTCGGAGGCTCCGATTTCGCTTGAACTGGACAATGTCAGTTTTATCTATCCACATGCAGCTAAGCCGACTTTGAGTGGTATAAATTTATCTTTCCCAGAGGGAAAAGTGGTTGCTATTGTTGGATTAAACGGGGCAGGTAAAAGTACATTGATTAAGTTGATTTGTAAGCTTTACGAACCTACGCAAGGCAATATAAGCCTAGGTAATGTAAGTATAAATAGTTTCCCCGATCGACAGTACCGGCGTTATATCAGTGCAGTATTCCAGGATTTTTGCAGGTATAATGTATCCGTATTAGAAAACATAAGCTTAGGAGATATTAGCAAACCAACACATGAATTGAACAAGGTTAAATCTGCAGCCCAACGAGCAGGAGCGCACGAGTTTATCGAAAGTCTATCAGATGGTTACGATACGATTATGGGGCGTATTTTTGAAAATGGTAACGAAGTAAGCATCGGTCAATGGCAAAAAATTGCCATCGCGCGCGCGTTGTACAGTTCCAGTAAATTTTTGGTGCTAGATGAAGCTACAAGTGCACTGGATGCTAAATCTGAGCAGAAATTCTTTCAAGAATTAAAAGAGAACCTGAATGGAAGGGGAGCTTTGGTGATCAGCCATCGGCATTCTACTGTGAGACATGCCGACTACATCTATGTGTTATCGAATGGCAAAATTATAGAATCTGGTACGTATGAGCAATTGCAATATGCCGGTGGCGAATTTGCATCGCTCTTCAAAAAAGAATTCGTTCAAGAATTTTAAAGTAGGCAATGGAGATACATCAACAGACGATAACGATTGTTACGACCTGCGGCGACGATTGGGGAGGAAGTGAAGAACTGTGGTCAACAAGCGCTTGTCTTCTGAAGGAACGAGGAGACCGGATTGTAGTATGCAAGGACGGGCTACCCCGAAAACACACTAAATATGTCCAGTTGGCAAAAAAAGGTATTGAGCTGTGTGATATAAAACCCAAAACATCGCTAATAGCTCGCTTAGTACGCAGGGCAGTATGGCGACCGAATGGAGCCATTCCGGGGTTTGCACAAACAGCATCCGTAAGACAATTCAGCAAGCACCTGTCAAAATACAAACCCGATTTGGTTGTTGTCTCGCAAGGCATAAATTTTGATGGTCTGGGATATGCCTATGCATGCTTATGTAAACATATTAGGTATGTTATTATTTCACAAAAGGCAGTTGACTTCTATTGGCCATCGTTCACGGATCGGAGTCTTATGAAAGAGGTTTACGATCAAGCAAATAAGTGTTATTTTGTTTCGAAACACAATCTCCGGCTCACGGAAGAGCAGTTTGGTCTTCGTCTTAAGCGTAGTCAGGTCATATTTAATCCAGTAAAGATTTCACGACCGATTCCTTTTCCAGCTATGGAATCTGTTGTCCGTATATGTTGTATCGCCCGTCTTTTCATCCTGGATAAGGGACAAGATATCTTGCTGCGTATCTTGAGTAAGCCTTTGTGGAAATCGATGCCGATCCACATTACCTTCGTAGGTCGCGGTGAAGATGAGGATGCGTTAAGAGAAATGGCCGAGTTACTTGATGTGGAAAACATAACATTTTTAGGCTTTAAAACGAATGTAAGCGCGGTTTGGGAGTCGCATCATGCGTTGATTTTGCCATCACGCAGTGAAGGGCTGCCATTGACGATTGTGGAAGCAATGCGGGCAGGTCGGCCGGTCATTACTACGGCCGTTGGCGGGAATGCAGAATTACTTACAGAGGGAGAAACGGGATTCATCGGTGGAGCGGATGAGTTATCGTTTGAAGCAGCGATGTTACGAGCTTGGGAAGCGCGTGATCGTTGGGAAGAGATGGGAAAAAAAGCGGCTTTATATGTAGATAAAATGATACCGGAGAAACCTGAAAGAGATTTTGTCAATGATTTAATGAGTATAAAATGAACACACCATTAGTATCGGTCATTATTCCCACCTATAATCGTTCTAAGAGGGTATTAAAAGCCATTGAAAGTGTCTTGTCTCAGACATATCCACACATCCAATTGATTGTCGTGGATGACGGCTCTGATGATGATACCAAGGAGCGGCTGGGAAATTTGGAGGGATTTCAATATATCCTGCAACCTCATGCCGGTCAGGCGGTCGCACGTAATACGGGGTTACAATATGCAACCGGAGAACTGATTGCTTCTTTGGACTCGGATGACTATTGGACCGCTGATTTCGTTGAAAAATGTGTGCGAGCGATGGAACGGTATGAATTGGATTTTGTATTTGCCAATTGGCATCAGGCACATAAATCCGGAGAATGGCGTGACTTTTTATCAGTTGATCCCTATATTGCACCATTCATCAAAGATGCTTCCCAAACATGGCATATACTAAATGAGAGCGATTTAAGGGCGTTATATTTGGAAGCATGTCCTTCGCCATCATCATCGCTGATTATGCGGAAGTCTTCAATGGTGTCCCAATGGAATCAGCTTTTAAACATTGGTGATGACTGGTGCCTATACTTGGATATGATTTTAAATAAGTCATGTAAAGCTGCATTCACATTTGAAATGCTTTGGTATAAAGACATCGACGGCCAGAATATTTACGACGGAAGGGAATGGAGTGAGGTGGTAAGGCTTTTATTGGTAGAAGATACGTTCGAAGTCATGAATAAGTACCGCCATCTGCTAACTAAACATGAGCTTTCTGTCCTTGAAAATCGGTATATTAATGGACTAGTTGAACTGGCAAAGCACAAGGTGCTTAGGGAGCGTAATTTAAGTGCCGCAAGTTCCTTGCTCCGCCAGTCTTTCAATATAGATTTATCTGCAACATTAATAGCCATTCCAAAGATTATTTTTAGCGGATTCCGTAATCACTTGGAGTTATTTGCTAGGAAGATGAAACAGCAGGGTTCAGAAAATATACTAAAATACTCATGGAAAAGACATATCACCGGATAGACGGTCCTTATGACGAACACTATGCCTCGCTGTATAACCAAATCTGGTGTGAAAATCCTATTTGGAAAGCCGAGGCAAAATTACATATCAAAACGATTGCGGACTTAATAAATCCTTCGGGAAAGTGGCTGGATGTGGGGTGTGGTACCGGGTTTCTGTTAAGTTGCTTTCCCGACGCTGATCGCGTGGGACTTGATTTTTCGAGCGCGATGTTGGAACAGGCTCGAAAAGAGAATCCAAATGTATCTTTTGTGCATCAAAGTATGTCAGAATCCAACGCGGAGTTGGAGCGAGTTGGATTCGATTTAGTAACCTGTACCGGACAACCTTGGTCATACTTACCAACCCTGGAAGCAATCGAAGAGGCGGTTGCAAATTTGGCGAGTTGGACTTCAAAGGACGGAAAATGCATGCTTACTCCCATTGATATATCGGATTTTATGCCGAATCAATTGCCCGCTGTTTATGACATTAACCGGCTGACCAATAATACTACTCATATTACCGGTATCCATTGGATCCTCAAGGAAATGGATACCGTTTATCACCACTGCCTGTCCCCAAACCTTGATCAGTGGATTCGCTGGTTTTCCAAGCACTTTCGCAAGGTCGAAATCCTGAAATGGCCGCATGAACCGGACTTCCTACTAATCCCGCGCAGGGTGATTGTCTGTAGTCAAAAGCGCGATATCGGTGATGATAGTTCAGCAATTATTGTAGAGCATCCAAGCTTACCAGATAAGAAAGTCGATGAAAGATCACCACTGGCATTTTTGACGAACAAAGCACTTGTGGGAGAGCTAATTAGGCGTATAGGGTCTGGAGAGTTAGCGAAAGCTGCGTTGCGTAAAGTACGCTATGCGATAAAGCGACCGTAAGGAAGACGTGAGATATGCAAGCGATACGAAAGCTAGTTAGGTTTGCTAGGCTAGCGGAATGGTGGGAGTACAAGCTTTGTCCGTTGTTGGCCGTCGCGTACGCAACACTGCTTTTTTCCGACACACCAGCCTATAAGTTCGTTGGCTATATCTTGCTTCTCCTATTGGCTATTGCAATTGGTGCCGTTTACGTAAGCTTGATCAATGATATTACCGATATTGAAGAAGATCGTCGCGCAGGTAAACGGACAGGTATGATGAGCGTACCGTCCCGATGGCGTTGGATCTTCCCAGTGATCTGTTTGTCTGGAGGGACTTTCGTTTGTTGGTATTTGTGGCCCGACTGGCATTCGACGATGTGGTATGTGATGGCTTGGATTTCCTTTAGCCTTTATTCCATTAGCCCTTTTCGTTTTAAGCAACGGGGCATACTGGGTGTTTTTGCAGACGCTGGTGGTGCTCACCTTTTTCCTTCGTTATTCGTTGTATCGGTGATTTTTCATCAAATACCGGATCAGGCCGATTTGGGGTGGGAACTCAGTATCGGTATTTGGTCTTTCAGTTACGGTATCCGGGGCATTTTATGGCATCAATTCGTTGATAGAGAAAATGATCGTGATACCGGAGTCAGGACCTTTGCCAGTTTCGTTGCCCAATCACAGGCAAGGCATCTGGAGTGGCCACTATTGGGAGTTGAGTTGTTGGCTTTCGGGTCAATGCTGTGGTATATGCACTTGCCCATTGTTTATGTTTTTCTCGTGGGATACGGATTGGTCGTTTGGTTAAGAATTCGTTTTTTTGATTTGAAGCCCATCGTTTTTTTGATACCTGACAACCGACCTTATCAAGTAGTCATGCTGGATGGTTACCAAGTATTTCTACCGTTGGCATTGCTTGTTCATATTGCAATAACCCAACCTTGGGGATGGTTATTATTAGCCGTTCATTTTATGTTGTTTCCCGTCGGAATAAAGCGTCTGGTTAGCAATTTAACACATATATTCCGGTCACTGCGGCGTTTGTAGGTGTATAACTACAAAAAAAACTATTTTGCCCTAGAAGGCACCAGCTACAACAAAATATGTTTCATTTTTGCCATGGAATTAACAAAAAATGAAAATTTCGAATCATACCTCTATGAAAAATTTTATTCCTTTATGCATACTTTTTACAGCTATCTGCGGTACGGTTTCTGCTCAGGAATCGATTATAGGAAGCATTAACCAAGAGCAATTACTTCGCATGATTCAAATGGCTAAAGATTACCATCCACAACGGAAAATCTTGGAATTGAATGAAGAAAAGGCACGTTCAATAGTCAGTACACAAGCGGTCAACTTCTTGGACCTAGTAAACGTATCTTACTTTTACAGGCCCAGTGAACGGGCAGCCCTAGGGATGGAAAACCCTTACGTTGTTAATGGTTTCCAATTTGGAGTGAATCTAAATTTGGGAGCGTTTCTTCAGAAGCCCTCCCAAATCAAACAAGCAAGAATAGATCATAAGATTTCCCAATTTGAACGTCAGGCTTATGAAATTGAGCTGGAAAATCAGGTGAAAATTCGTTATTACACCTACATTCAAGCCTTTAATGAATTGCGGATCAAAGAACTGGCACTTCAAGATAGTAAGACGTTCAGTGATGATCTGCAGTTGCGGTTTGAGCGGGGCGAAGTAATGCTCAGTGATTACGCCGAAGCTAAAGCTTCTGTTTCAGAAGCCAGTTCTGCTAAACTGGAGGTAGAAGTGAATTATTTAACTGCCAAAGATGCGCTAGAAGAACTAATCGGAGCCAAAATAGAGGACGTAAAGTAAAAAATAGACGTATAGTTCAAAAAGTGATGATTAATATCCCCGATTTTCTAAGAAACGTATGGCGCAATAAGTGGTTGGTCATTTTTATACCATTTGCTTGTGCCGTGGCTACGTACTTTCTGGTCAAAGATTTACCAAAAAAATATAAATCGAGTGTACAACTGACTACGGGTATAACCGATAGGTCACAGGAAATTCTATCCGGCGATCAGTTGGATTACTTCCGGGTAAGTCAACAATTCGGAAACATTATTGAGTTGATGGGTACGAAGCGGGTATTAAATATACTTTCGCTTCGTTTGATTTTGCACGATTTGGAAAACCCATCTACTGCTTACACTCAACTGCCGGAAGATATTACTAAACTCTCGCAGCAGGGGTTGGCAGAGGTAATTTCCATTTTGAAAGAAAAGCAAAGTAATAACGCATTTATTACACCAATGGATAACGGAAAATATCCGTTGTTTGATTGGGCAAGGAATATGGGATACGATGAAAAATCAATCTCAGAAAATCTTTCTATCTATCGATATGGTGAAAGTGATTTTATTAATATAGATTATGTTTCCGGAAACCCTGACCTGTCAGCTTTTGCCGTCAACACTTTTTCGAAGGAGTTCATTTTCTATTATGGCCGTGTAACGTCAAATAGCAGACGAAATACGTCAACCTTGTTGGATTCAATTCTCCAGGTGAAAAAAACAATCATGGACGAGAAGAATGCCCAATTGAGGAGTTTCAAAGCGGGGAGCGGTGTGTTGGATTTGACAGCTCAATCGGATATGCTGTACCAGCAGATTGCCGAACAAGAGAATCGGAGATCCCAACTAATGGGGGAAATGCAGTCTTTACGAGGGGGGATTCGAAGCATTGAGGGGAAATTGAACTCAGGTAATTTTGATAGGGGAAGTACGATTAAAGAAAATAACGAAATCATCCAAATCGGTAAGCAATTGGATCAGGCAAATAAGCGCTATTTTGAAAACAATTTTAATCCCGCCGATAAACGGATCATTGACTCGCTTCAAGCGCTTCGCACCAGCAAGATCTCTGCATTGTCGAGGCAATCTCCCGTAAATACTGAAGAAGTCAGGCGTGGCTTGTTGAAAGAGAAATCCGATCTTGAAATTGCATTGGCTAGGGCTGAAAACTCGATATCCACGATTAACACTGAGCTGGGGAATTTGCGTGCTAGGTTTGGAGCGATGATGCCGGCAGACGCCGGCGTTCAAAATTTAGAGCGTGAGACCGATCTGGCTATTAAGGAATACACCGATGCAATGGATAAGTATAATCAAGCCGCGTTGGAGAATTCGGCGATGCTGAATTTAGCCGTCGTGGAATCCGGTTATCCTGGCCCGCCTGAACCTTCTAAGGTGGTGCAGTTTACCGCGATATCTTGGTTCGCCAGCTTGGTTTTCATATTAACCATACTTTTGATCCTATCCCTCTTAGATCATTCCATCAAGACATCGGATCAATTGGCAACGATCACCGGCAAACCGGTAATTGGGGGAGTAAACCTGATAGGAGATAGCGAAAAGGACTTGAGAGTGATATGGGACGAAAGTAACCTAAAAGAAGATCATGTTTTTTATCGCGATTTATTGCGTTCTTTACGCTTTGAGCTGAATAAGTCGTTATCCAATGGTGATGAAAAAGTAATCGGTGTGACCAGCCTGTCGGAAGGTGAAGGGAAAACTTTTTTAACTTCAAGTCTTGCCTATGCATTTGCACTGATTAGTAAGAAAGTTTTATTAATAGGTGATAATTATCCCAATCTTACTGAATTGATTTCTAATAGACAGCACAAGGAAAATCAAGCATTTGAGTCCTTCTTAGTGAAAAAGGAAATCAAAACGGAAGATATGATTACGGTACTGAGCAAAAATCCCGACAATAAGTCGTTGCTGGAAATCAAGGATTCCAATAGCCTGAAAGCGGCCTTTGAAGTGCTTAAGAAGGAGTTTGACATTATTATTATCGATCTAAATAGCCTTAAAAGTATCAATCAGGTAAAGGAATGGCTGTCTTTCACGGATAAAAGTGTTGCGGTATTCGAAGCAGGGCGAGAAATAGGGGCAAGGGACAAGGAGTTCCTGAATCAGGTAGATAGCCATGAGGGATTTTTAGGATGGATCATCAATAAAGTTCAAATATAAATTTTGGAAACTGTTAACCATATAAGAAGAGGTGCCCGTACTTCGTTCTTTAGCGTGGGCAATAGACGTCTCTGGCTTTCCATTGCCGGTTTGTTGGGGGCGTCCATAGCAGTTCTTTCGGTTTTAAACGATATCCTGCCCATCCTCATAATCGTAGGCTGTGCATTTTTAGTGTACGCAATCATTGTGTACAATAAGCCTATTATTGGTTTATATACACTTACGGGATATTGTTTTCTCTTTGGTTTATTAGGACGGGAAATACCAAGCATTCCCTTCGGGATTGGCATCGAATTTTTAGGTGTATTTACATTATGTATTCTATTGATGCAATATCAACGATATAATTGGACCCGGTTGAATTGCCCGCTGTTTTGGTTATATCTTGGTTGGTTTGCGCTTAGTGCCCTTCAATTATTTAATCCCGCGGGCCCAAGTTTCATGGGATGGCTGCAGGAATTTAGGAGCGTGGCACTGAATCCGTTAATTGTTGTTATACTTTCCCTTTTATTATTTGAATCAAAACGAGAATTACAAGTATTCATCACATTAGTGTTTGTCCTGGGATTTTTGGCGGCTTTAAATGGGATAAAACAGAAGCACCTAGGGTTGTTCCCCGGAGAACAGCTTTTTGTTGAAACATCACCCACACATATGATTTGGGGAAAACTTAGGGTCTTTTCTTTTTTTAGTGATGCAGGACAATTTGGTGCAGCACAAGCGGTATTAGCTGTCGGCGCTGCTGTACTCGCGCTTGGATCGTCTCGTCCTTTTAAAAAAATTGTCTTTTTTTTAATGTGTGGCATGTTCCTTTATGGGATGCTAATATCAGGGACGCGGGGAGCCCTCTTTGCACTGTTCATCTCAGGCTTCTTTGCGGTTTTGTTGAGCAAAAATTACAAAGTTATGATTGTGGGCATCGTTGCCGGTGCTCTATGCTTTGGCCTATTGAAGTTCACATCCATTGGTAGCGGTAATTACGAAATTAGAAGAATTAGGTCTGCTCTCGATCCTAAGGAAGCCTCTTTGAACGTCAGACTGGAGAATCAAAAAATTCTTCGTGCCTATTTGGCAAACAAACCATTCGGCGAAGGGTTGGGAGTCATTGGATTTTGGGGACACGAATATAATTCAGACAAATTTTTGTCCACCATTGAACCCGATAGTTATTGGGTTAAAATTTGGGCAATGTACGGAATCGTCGGATTTGTTCTCTGGTTTTGCATGATTATGTATTTGCTGGGGCGTGCAGGGGGAGCGCTTTTTAACCTGAAAGATAAAGGACTTAAAGTCCAATTGGTTTCGCTGCTTGCTATGGCGGCTGGATTGTTTGTCTGTAGTTATGGCAATGAGGTGATGAACGCGATGCCGTCGTCCTTTCTATTCAATACCGCGTTGTCGTGGTCTTTCTTAACGCTTCGTATTCAAAATAAAGAGAACCTCTCATAATGAAGAAAATTTTACGTTCATCTACGATTCTGCTTCTCGTGTTTTTATTGGGCGTATTGACCCACCGCTATAGAAGCTTTTTGATTGACGGACAATTCATCCGAAATCATCTCCACTTCAGAAAGGAGTTTCGTGCAATAGATAAGATCGTAAACTCGGAAAGGGTGCTTATATTCATGGCGTTTGGCCAATCCAATTCTGCTGACTATGGAGCCGGAAAATATAACGTCCGAAACGAAGTGTATAATTATTACAAGGGAAAATTGTATGCAGCGGCTGAACCGTTGCTTGGACCTGACGGCAAAGGGTCTAGTGTATGGACGCGTGTGGCAGATTTAGTAATAGATAGCGGTTTGTACGATCGGGCGATTATCGTACCATGTGGTATAGGACAAACACCCGTAAAATGTTGGTCATCCGGCGAATGCGCTGATAAGGTTAACGAGATATTGGATGACTTAAACCGCGATGGAATTAAACTAACACATGTTTTTTGGTGTCAAGGTGAAACCGATAATGTAAATGGAACTACTGCAGCTGAGTACGGAAATGAATTGGAGAAAGTAATCGGCCATTTCAGAAACAGGGATATTGAAGCACCTTTTTTTGTTTCCCTGACCAGTTACTTCCCGTTCAACAATAGTAATCCGTTGGGTATCTCCGAACAGGTTCTGCAAGGCCAATTGAGTGTATTGGATAGCGCCAATCACGTGCTGAAAGGCCCAAATGTGGATGCCTTGAACTTGGCCTATTATCGATACGATGCCGTGCATTTCAGCGAAAAAGGATTAGACCAACTGGCTATGGCTTGGTATCAAGTAATTAAAGATTATCACTGAAATTTAGTAAGGTATGCCGTTTGAAATCTTTTTAGTGCCCGGACTTCTCTGTTTTCTGTGGGGGTTCATTGTTGCCATACGGAAAAATGACGTAGCATAAGCAACTGGGTTAATAGATGCTAATAGGGGTAGATATGAAGATCGCTGAATACATAAAGGACAAACCGAGGTTAAAAAGGCTGTTGCTGTGGATGATGATTCCAACGAATCAGCAACGCCCCCGCGTATGGATACAATGGTTCGTCAATCCTTTTGTACATCGGAAAGGAAAGGGGGCATTGATTCGAAGACGTACGCGCAAAGATGTATTTCCCTATTATGCTTTTTCATTGGGAGACTATTCGTTAATCGAGGATTTCGCAACCATCAATAACGGGGTTGGAGATGTATCAATAGGAAAAAGGTCCATTGTGGGGATAGGTAACGTGATTATCGGGCCAATTTTTATCGGAGATGACGTCATGTTAGCGCAAAATGTTGTGTTGTCGGGTTTGAATCATGGGTACGAAAATACGGAATTACCACCAAGCAAACAGGACGTAAGCCTTGGATTGATCCGCATCGAAGACAGGGTATGGATTGGCGCGAATAGCGTTGTGACCGCAGGGGTCACAATCGGTAAGCACGCTGTAATCGGCGCCGGAAGTATTGTAACACGTGATATCCCCGCTTTTTCAGTAGCGGTGGGCAATCCGGCAAGGGTGATAAAGGCATTCAATTCCGAACTTGGAAAATGGGAGCGGGTTTCTCAATCCAATTCGGGGATGGTACAACAAGAAAAAGCAACGGAAAAGAATGAGGATAGATAATCTGAACGGATTTGACATCGTGATTGTCGGCCAGCAAGCATGGGATACCGACATTGGCAGTAATTGCAAGAATATTGCCCTTGAAATGGCGACAACGAACCGCGTGCTCTATGTCAACTCCCCGTTGGATAGATTTACACGCTATCGGAGAAGGAGCGATCAGTGGGTAAAAACAAGACTCGCGGTTATCAAAGGGAACGCTGCCGGGGTGACGAAGATTCAGGACAACCTATGGGTTTTGTATCCGGATTGTTTGGTTGAATCCATCAATTGGCTGAATGGTAGAAAGATATTTGATTTTTTTAACAGAAGGAATAACAAGCAGTTTGCAGCGGCTATAAAAAAGGGTATCGCGGCATTGGGATTTGGACAGGTTATATTATTTAATGATAATGAAATTTTTAAGGCATTTTACCTGAATGAATTTCTCATGCCAAGGTTAAGTGTGTATTATTCGAGAGATTATATGCTGGCTGTCAACTATTGGAAGAGACACGGTGAAGTGCTGGAGCCCTTGCTGATTGCTAAAAATGATTTATGTGTGGCAAATTCGGAATATCTAACCGATTATTGCAAACAATATAATCTTAGTTCTTATTACGTGGGGCAGGGATGCGATCTCGAGTTATTTGATGCCGAAGTTACAAGCAAAGCTAACGGATTCGCTGTATCAGACGGTCCGATCATCGGGTATGTGGGAGCACTTCACGAGCTTCGACTGGATATACAGGTGCTACAGCACATTGCCATGACCAAACCCGAATGGAACTTAGTGTTAGTAGGTCCAGAAAGCGAGGCATTTAAAACAAGTCAACTGCATAACTTGCCCAATGTGGTGTTTATCGGAAAAAGAAATCCCGAAGAACTAGCTTCTTATATCCAGATGTTCGACGTATGCATCAATCCGCAAGTCGTCAATGAGGTTACAATCGGTAATTATCCACGGAAAATCGATGAGTATTTGGCTATGGGCAAGCCGGTCGTGGCGACGCATACACGTACTATGGAGTTCTTTGGTGAGTATACTTACCTATGCACAAATAAAGAGGAGTATGTGACTCAAATTGAAAGGGCCATGCGGGAAAATTCGGAACAAAAAGAAAGAAGTCGGAGGGCATTTGCGTGCACACATACATGGGAAAACAGTGTCAACGCAATAAAAAATGCGATAGCAAGTCATATTTAGTAATGGAAGCATTGATAATCTTTGGCTTAATTATCCAGTGGTGCTTAATCGCACAATTAGTCATGCCACTCCTGTTGGTGGTTGCGAAGTATGCTAGGAAGACAAGGAAACTTCGCTCCGGTTTACCTCATCCCGCGGATTATGCGATTATTGTAACAGCTTATCAACAAACGCAGCAATTATCCTCCGTGGTCGATTCGATATTGAAATTGAATTACAGTAATTACCTCGTTTATATCGTGGCTGACAACTGCGACGACGAAGGCTTGTTTTTTGATAATAAACGAGTTATCGTACTAAGGCCGCCAGAAGTACTGGCGAGCAATGTCAAGTCGCATTTTTATGCGATTGAGCATTTCAAGAGGGCTCATGAACGACTAACGATCATCGATAGTGACAATTTACTGGATAGCGAATACCTGAATGAGCTGAACATTCTTTTCGATAACGGATTTCAGGCTGTCCAAGGGGTGAGAAAGGCGAAGAACCTCAATACAACGTATGCGTGTCTGGATGAGGCAGGCGACATCTACTACCGGATGATTGATAGGAAACTTTTGTTTGAAGGGGGATCGTCAGCAGCTTTGTCGGGTTCGGGCATGGCGTTTACAACAGCGTTATACTTACAGTGTCTCGAAAAAGCAGAAATAAATGGCGCTGGTTTCGATAAAGTGCTACAATATGAACTGCTGATGAGAAATCATATTATTGCATTCGCAGAAAAAGCAATCGTTTTTGATGAGAAAACGTCGATGACGGAGCAGTTGGTTAAACAGCGTTCGAGGTGGATTAACACCTGGTTTAAGTATACATATCTCGGGTGGAAGTTGTTTATAGCATCGCTCGCGAGACTCAGCCTGAACCGATTTTGGTTCAGTTTGATGTTACTTCGACCGCCCTTGTTCATGCTGATTGGAATCGCCTCCATTTGCTTGGTTATTAATCTATTTTTAAATGCTTGGATGGCTGTTGCTTGGATGGGAGGATTATCTGTCTTTGCGCTTATTGTTGCATATTCACTTTATTATTTCAAGGCAGATCAAAAGATATATCACTCACTGATTTCGATTCCTAAGTTTATCGGTTATCAACTGTTGGCTTTGCTAAAAGCAAAAAAAGCAAATAAGCTGTCCGTAGCAACCGAACATTATATTGATAAGGATAACCACTAATAACATGGGAAAAGCGGGCAAGCAGATAGGCATTGAAGTACAAAGGCTGTTTCGGCCTAAGAAACACGGGATGGAGGTAGTGGCCTTGGAGCTTATTAGAGAATTGCAAACCGTCGACTCCAAGCATGAATACACTATCTTTGTAAAAAAGGATGTTGATAGATGTATCGAGGAGTCGGCTCACGTACGGGTTTGCGAACTGGCAAGTTTGCCTTATCCCATCTGGGAGCAAATGTTGCTACCTAAGACAATACGCAATGCACAATTAGACATTTTACATGCAACTTGCAATACGGCGGCATTGCTTCCATCCGTACCGTTGGTGCTTACGCTCCACGATATCATATACTTGGAAAAATTGGATATGGCCGGCACGTGGTATCAGAATTTCGGTAACATTTATAGAAGATGGGTGGTGCCGTCCGCTGTCCGGAAAGCCAAAGCCATCATCACCGTTTCCGAATTTGAAAAAAAAGTCATGTTGGATCGGCTTCAAATCCCGGAAGATAAGATCAAAGTGATTCATAATGCTGTCAATTCCCGGTTTAATAATTACTATCTGGACGATGAAGTTGAAAAGTTCAGGAAATCATTAGGGTTGCCCGATAAATTTACACTGTTTTTAGGAAATACAGCACCGAAAAAGAATACCAAGAATACTATTGATGCTTACATAAAGTATATCGTTAATGCAACGGCACCGCTGCCAATGGTGATTTTGGACTATTCAAGAGAAATGGTGCTTGAGCAATTACAGCAATCGGGTTATGCAAAATTGGTAAACCACTTTATCTTTCCGGGATATATTCTGCCAGATCAGATGCCGTTAATGTATAATTCGGCAACGTTGTTCATTTATCCTTCTCTCCGAGAGAGTTTTGGCCTGCCGATTTTGGAAGCTATGGCCTGTGGGATACCTGTCATTACGTCTAATACTTCGTCAATGCCTGAGGTGGCAGGCCCTGCTGCTCTGCTAATCGATCCATTGGACGTAACGGATATGGCGGGCGCTATAGGACAGGTACTGAGTAATGAAGAACAAAGAACTGGGATGATCATAAAAGGACTGAAGCGGGCGGAAGCGTTCACTTGGAGAAATGCAGCCATCAAGTTGTTGAATGTATACGAATCTTTGTAAACGTTAATGCGGAAAAGAAGATGACAATGGATAGACGATCAGCTATTAAAGCAGTCACCGCAGTGGCCGGTGTGATTGCTTCTTTTTCGTTGTTTAAATCATTGTATAATAATCGATTGATGGGAGGGGGGCATGTGGTTGAGCTTTCTGATTTTCAGACATTAATAGGAGATATAGCCGAAACGATCATACCGAAGACTGATTCGCCCGGAGCAAACGATGCAGGGGTAGCTAATTGTGTCGTCAAATTGATTGGTGATTGCGAATCCCGGGAAGCACAGCAATCTTTCATCAACTGGTTGAAGCGGGTAGAGCGGGATAGTGAAAAAAAATATGGACAGTCATTTTCCAGCTGTAATTATCCACAACGGGTTACGATTCTCATCCGCTACGAACATAATGACGAGCAAAATTCTCTATTTCGAAAGATCAGATTACGGGTTTTGGGGATGGATGGCATGGAGTTGATGAAAAAGTATACAATAATCAGCTATTGCACTTCCATGGAAGGTGCTACGCAAGCCTTGGCTTATGATTATGTGCCGGGGGTATACCAACCCTGCTTAGCGATGGGGGCGGGACAAAAATGTTGGGCAACCAACTAGTATATATATACCTAATTAGTATACAACGAAATGTGCCCGGTCAACATAAAAAACAATATCTACGACGCAATTGTCGTCGGCTCCGGTATCAGCGGAGGATGGGCAGCCATGGAATTATGTAAGAAAGGGCTCAAGACTTTGCTGTTGGAACGCGGTCAGAACGTGGAACATAGTAAGGACTATCCCACCGCTATGCTTAATCCTTGGGACTTTCCTCACCGGCTGCGGAACACAGCACAATACACCAAACAGAACCCGATCCAAGCGTGGGCGGGAGATGAAGCAGATCGGCATTTCTTTGCTTCAGATGAACACCACCCTTATATTCAGGAAAAGCCATTTAGATGGCTTAGGGGATTTCAAGTAGGAGGGCGGTCGCTGACGTGGGGTCGGCAGTGTTATCGTTGGAGTGACCTAGATTTCGAAGCTAATCAGAAAGATGGGATTGCGGTAGATTGGCCTATTCGATACAAAGATATTGCACCTTGGTATAGCTACGTTGAGAAATTTATAGGTGTCAGTGGACGCAGGGAGAATCTTTCCCAATTACCTGACAGCGAATTTTTACCTCCTATGGAGCTAAATTGTGTGGAAGAACATTTAGCGGATTCGATCCGGAAAAATTTCGATGGTCGAACGTTGACCATCGCACGAGTGGCTAATTTGACACGCGGGTGGGAGGGAAGAGGACCGTGTTTGTATCGAAACCTGTGTACGAGGGGTTGTCCTTATGGGGGATATTTCAGTAGTAACAGTGCTACCATTCCCGCAGCGGTAGCTACGGGCAATTTGACATTACGCCCATTTTCTATTGTTACGGAGATCATGTATGATGATGACACGAAGCGGGCTACAGGGGTTCGCATTATTGATACAATAGAAAAGAAGACGTATGAATATTTTGCACGTATTATTTTTCTGAATGCTTCGACGATTGCTACGGCGGCAATTCTTTTGAATTCCAAGTCGAGTAGATTTCCCGATGGGTTGGGCAATGATAGTGGTGAATTGGGCCGAAATTTGATGGACCACCATTCTTCAGCAGGCGCCTACGGGGTTTATGAAGGATTTAAGGATACCTACTATAAGGGAAGACGACCCTGCGGGTTCTTGATTCCCAGGTATCAGAATTTAGAAGGCAACCGCACCGAGCGCTTTCTAAGAGGATATAATCTGCAGGGAGCTGGCGAACGACAAGGTTGGGAAGAGCAGATGTTTGAACTCAAAGGGTTTGGTGAGGATTTCAAGCAGCGTTTGACCCAACCCGGACCCTGGATGGTTTGGATCGCCGGATGGGGCGAATGCCTTCCTTATCGTGACAACAGGGTCACCACCTCGCCCGATCGGACCGATACATGGGGTCAGCCTTTGATAAAGATCAATTTCTCATTCGGAGAAAATGAGCGCTTGATGCGGGAACATATTAAAGAAAGTGCGTTCGAAATGCTGGATAAGGCAAGTTTCGATAAAATAGTTTCTTTTAACTACAAGACTCCTGGCGGATCTTCCGTACACGAAATGGGGACGGCGCGTATGGGACGTGACCCCAATACTTCTGTATTGAATGGATTCAATCAGATTCATAGCGTAAAAAATGTATTTGTTACGGACGGTAGTTGCATGACCTCTTCCGGTTGCCAAAATCCATCATTGACATACATGGCGCTGACTGCAAGGGCCTGTGATTATGCCGTATCCCAATTAAAGAGCAGAAATTTATAATTCAACTAGTTCATTTGAAATATGTTTGTAAGACCACTGAATTCACCTGACTTCGTCAACAGCCACCTAAGGTCTGCGGAGTGGTTCTTAGGACAAAAGGACCTGATTAAAGATCGTTTGACCAGACTTTGTTCAGTGGAACCGCAAGTATCAGTGGTTATCCCCGCATACAATGAGGAAACGCATATTTTGCGGACCCTGTCTTCATTGTCGTTTTCAGTCACCAATCAAGCCGTCGAAATTATTGTTGTAGATAACAATTCCACCGACCGCACAATTGAATTTGTTGAAGGAACCGGAGTTACACTGCTACGAGAAATGCGCCAAGGCGTTAAACATGCACGGAATACCGGATTGCAGCATGCAAAAGGAAAATTTATTCTTAATGCCGATGCGGATTCGATTTATTCCCCATATTGGATTGACAGGATGACGTTACCTCTTCGTGATCATAAGGTAGCCTGTACATATGGGAGTTTTGCGTTTTTCTCTGAAAAGAAAGGGGCGCGCTTTGCCTATTTCCTGTATGAGTCACTTGGCGATCTATATAAGATTTTCAACGGTAGAAAGAATCATGCTATGTATGTTTATGGCTGTAGCTCGGGTTATCGGAAAAGCGATGGGTTAACAGTCGAAGGTTATGAACACCCTGAGGGAGCGAACGAGGATGGCTACCTCGCGTTGAAACTCAATCAGCGTTTTGGCGAATTGAAACGCGTCAAAGGTTGGAAATCGTTGGTTTGGACATCCGATCGTAAACTTCAGCAGGAGGGCGGATTGGTAAGTGCACTTTTGAACAGAGCAAAAAACCTCACACGTAAATAGGGAAGATCGAAAGATGGTTGGTTTGATGAAATATGTAAGCGGTATTTTTAAAAATAAGTATGTGTTATCGTTGTTGAGCAATGGTTCAAGTGCCCTTATCGGTATGCTCACGTTGACACTGCTGTTCCGATACTTATCACTCAATGATATGGGGGAATACAGCTTTTTTCTAACCGTATTATTATTCTTTGACACGTTCAGGTCAGGGTTTCTGTCTACAGCCTTTATTAATTTTTATGCCGGAGAGGGGCCCGTAAAAAAGGATAAGATTGCAGGTGCGGCTTGGATAATCGCAATTTGCATAACCAGCATATTTTTACTTGTCAATGGTATCGCTTATCTTTTTGTCGATCGGGTCGAAGACTCAAGTATTCGATTATTTCTTCAGTATTTTGGTGTCATTTATTTGTTTTCGTTGCCTTTTTTCATGGCGAACTGCGTACTGCAGGCGAGACAGCAGTTTGATAGGTTATTGGCGCTTAATTTGACAAATCAGGGTTCGTTGATGGTTTTCATTATAGTGGCAATTCTCATAGGAGAATTAACAGTTGTTCATGTTATCTATTGCTATATGGCATCGAACCTGCTGTCGAGTGGAATAGCGATCGCCTGCAGATGGACTTTGATCAGTAAAATCAGGTTGGTAAGCAAGCCCTACATCCGAGAACTGTTTAATTTTGGAAAATACAGTGTCGGTACAAGTATTACCGCCACATTGATGAATCTTTCAGGCACATTTATCATTAAGTTCTTGCTAGGAACCGCAGCCCTAGCCGTCTATAATGCAGGTTCAAAGTTGATTCAAATTGTCGAGTTACCCTTGCGGAGCGTCGTATTCGCCGCTATGCCAACCATGTCTGAGGCGTATAATCAAGGAGATCGGGCGGGAGTACTTCGTATGACACAAAAATACATCGGTCTTTTTTCATTTGCGCTACTTCCTGTTTGTGTGGCAACGATATTTTTTGCCGATTACGCGATATTGTTGCTTGCGGGAGAAAAATACGTTGGTACAGAAGCACCCAACCTGCTGCGGATCTACATGATTATTACGTTGCTTTACCCAGCTGAACGTTTCCTCGCGCTGACCATTGATGTTTTCCGCCTACCTAAAATCAACTTTATTAAAGTGGTGATTATGGTGGCAGTTGGGGTACTTACCTGCTTTGTGGCTGTGTATGCTACCAAAAGCATTTATGCTGCAACGCTTTCCAGTGCTGTCAGTATCGTCATTGGACTGGTATTCGGGTTTCTAGCCTTGGCGCGAAATAGACTTCCCATTCCTTTACTGGGAATACTGCAATTAAGTTCTTTTGAGATCCAACGGCTATTGAAATTCGCCCGCTACCGAAGATGATTTAAATAATTTTAGTTCAATACTTCTACAAAAGTAGGGGTTTCCGTTACAAGGACTTCCAGTTTTCCGTTCGCGAGAGCTTGATCTGCCGATAACATCGAATCGTGGCCCTTGCGGGGCGTATGGATTTTTACGCCTTTGATTCCGGGCAAGTCCAGTGTGTATTTTTCTTCTCTGCCCTTTTGATCCGGTACGGTCAGTACGTATATTTTGTTTTGACCCAAAGTATAAATATCCACTAGGGGGTCATCATTAATAGTTCCTGAATACACGTATTCACCGATCAAATTTTTAGCCTGCAAAAGGAAATCTGCTGATGGCCGGCGCTCGTTTCCCTCGATGAGACCCGATGATGCATATTGGATATCACTGTTAATATTGACATCATTCAACATATAGAAAAATACCCGGTCGATTCCTTTTCGGGCATACAGCAGCGAAGTGCGCAATGTCCAATCCGCTTGAGAGTCGAATGTGGTTTTGTTTTTGATCGGTAGTGCTCTTTGTATACTCCTTTCATTCACATCGAACCCGCATTCGGTAACCCAGACCTCCAATCCGCCCGCCTTTTCTTCGCTTACTTTTCTAAAATTAGTCGCGACTTTACCAACGTTGGAAAGCTCCGGAGCCATCCCATGGTTGGCATTTAGATCCGGATTGTTCCAATACTCGCCCGATCGCTTCGCCGAATATTCGTGGTAATTGATAACATCAAAACAGAGCGTATATTGACCATCCTTGACCCGATTTTTCTTACACCATTCAATCATCTTCTCTACCCATTTCGGATCAGGGAAGGCAATACCCGCCATCACTACGTTCATCGATGGATCTGCGGTTTTTACACCGACTCCCTCACCTAAAGTGCCCATGTGACCATCGTAAAATGCGGATAGTTGAGCTGCATATTCCTCCGGTGTCTGCTGTGCCTCAGGCCCCCGCCAATCCTTGTCGGGTTCGTTGCTACACTCAATATATTTCAATGTACCCAATCCGATTTTAGTATCCCGGGCGTCTCCCCATGTCACGGCCTTGATTAACTTTGGATCAATTGACGGGTTGTTTCCGTATCGGGCCGCCATTTGAAAGCCCAATTTTCCCATATCAATATAGGACCTGGGATTACTTTTGTCAGCGCCTTTCGGCACCGGAGTATAATCTCTCAAACTATTATAACGGTCAGAGACATTGTACTCACCCGCGTAATACTTCTCTCTGAACCACTGCGGAATAATCTGCAAACACGCCAGTGTCGTGATGCCATTCTCCTGGTTTTTTTTATAAATTTCGTCGTAACTGAATCTATAAAAACCCTCCTTTTCTTCTATCCGATCCCAATCCAAATATTGCCTGAACCCGGTAAATGTCTTGATCAGTTCAAATTTACGATCATCAAAGGCGTTAGTATTATTGGTGTACTCCCAGTCAAACCCGTTTACACCGAGCATATTACTAAAGGGAATGCCATTCGGCTTATTTCCAACATCGGATGGCCGTTCGATGTCCGGACCTTGGATACTATCCTCCCGAGCACCATTTTTTGAACATCCTATGATATTCATCCCAAGGATGATGTAAAATACTGAGAGCTTGATCATTTGATAACTATATTTCATTCATTTCTAATTAACGGTTTTCAGCTAAAACCGAAATCTTACTTATTCTACCGCACCCACTGAGGGTTTATCGCCGCGTTTATTTCCGTAGATGTCTTCCGTAAGCAAATGAAATGGCACCGCTGCCTTTTTAAGGGGAGATGCTGTATTCAAAAAAAACTCGGAGTCGTTGATAATACCCGCTAATTGGTAGTTATCGTAGTACAGATTGTTACTGTGTTTGGAGGGAGATGTATCTCCTAATTCATTCCAAAAATAATTGGTATTGTTTTGGCCCACCCGATAGAATGTATAGCCTACATTGTTGAAAATCTCACATGTCCCGCCCCGTAAACTATATAAATCGACTACCTGTGCGGGAAATGTACCAGCTTTCGGTCGCAAATCACCGCAGGTATTGTTGAATACCTTGGCATTTGCGAATGTAGAAATGCCGGCAACGATGTCTCGCGGGAATGCCTGTAATTCAAATGCGCCGTATTCGCGCGAGTTGACAACGATATTATTGTAGATAAGCATCTCTTTAGGCGTGTTACCAATGCTGAAAATCCAGGCCCGGATGGCATTTCCCTGATGATGTCTGACGATGTTGTTGTAAAATCTACCGTTACCTTGTATGTAAAATACACCGTTGTGGTTATTATTGGACGAATTGATATTTTCGATGACGTTATTGTGTATGTCGACATCTTCTGCTTTCTCCAGTACGACAACGCTACCTACAGCGGGCGAATTGGAAAAACGGACGCCTGCAATTTCAATTCCACGTATTAAACCTGTAACAGTTCCATTGCCCTCACTCGCTTCAAAGCGTATTAATGTGCCGCTGTTGTCGGAAGCCAGATTCAAGAACCGCAAGTTTTTAATAAAAGAGCGATCCGATCCATCGTATGCTAAAGTCGGTTTATACCGGATAACTGCGTATGCATTGATCCCCTCAAAACGTGCATTGGATAGCGCGAAATTGTTGATCGTACCGTTCATTTGGATAGCCTCATTGTTCATATTCCGGAACAAAAAACCATGTGTCACGGACGGGTCCGAATTTCCAAGTATATTAACGTAGGATAAATTTTCAAGAGACATCACCCTACCGGACCCGCTAAGCTCGACCGAACCTTCATTTACAATGACAAAGGGGCAACCTTGCTCACCAGATAAATTACGTATGGCAATGCTTGCGTAATTCCCGCTCTTGATTTTGATGGCTGTACTGCAAGAATAGCGCCCATCCTTTCCGTCGATGATCAACGATCCGCTTCCACTACCTACGGTAACAAAATCCCCTTCTGGCGGAGTAGTATCAGGGTCCTCTTCATCCGGGTTATCTTCATCATCATCCTGTTTACCATCAGTTGGACCGGGAGGAGGGGTAGTGGGGATTTCTGCAATCACCTGCCTTTTTCCACAAGACGCCAATAGGACCGGCAACAATAAAATCCCACCCCAAATCAAACAGCATACAGTAAATCTTGTAACAAATACCTTTGCAAAGGAATTAATAATCATCATTGAATTTTCGTTCAAAGTGTTCAACCACAATCAAAGAACGGAAAATTTGACGGCTTATTTCAAGACATGTAAAAAAAAACCTTATTTTAAAAATAAATTATCGTGCCTATTAACTTTTATTTCTGAAAAGTTATTTGCTGAGTGCTTGATATCACCTGAGACTTCATAGTTAAGCATCGCTGTAAAACCGAGGCTAAAACCTTGTCATTGGGAGGAAGAATGAACGTTTTATGATCACCGGGCACTTCATGAACATCCACTCCTCGCTTAGCAAATTTTCCCCAACCGAGATAGGTAAGGTCATCGAGGTAATATAACCGCTTTTTCACTCTAAATAAGTCAATTTTCAGATCAATCGGCTCAATTTGATAATTGTCGTATGCCTTTATATACGTCATTAAAATCTCTGGATTGAATGAAAAAGATTCCATACCATCGTAATCTTTACCATGAATTACTTCCTTCAGACGTTCGCCTATAATGAGCCGCTGATAAGCGAACGCTTCCCCCGGACTTTCTTTAAATGTTCTGATCCAAAATGGAATTTTCCTGAATTGCCGGGTTATTTTTTCGGCCAACCTGGCCCAAATTTGCGTTGTACACGGAGGCTGGGTTGCCACGGTATCAAAAATACCCAATAGCGCAACTTCTTTGCCTTTGGCTAACAGTTGCTTTGCCATTTCATAGGCTATCTTTCCACCTAACGAATAGCCCGCGAGTAAGTACGGCCCGGCGGGGTTGTTGTCTATCACTTCTTCAAGATATTTCGCCGCAATCTCTTCAATGGTTTCAAACAACTTACCGTGCCCGTTTAAGCCAAGTGCCTGCAAGGCATAAACGGGTTGGTCACTGTCTATGTATTTTGCCATGGACTGGAAAATCAACACATTCAGCCCACCACCATGCACTAGGTAAATCGGTGGCTTCGATCCTTCTATCTGAATCGGAACCAATGCATCCCAACGGATTTTCTCCTCTCCGGCTTGAACCAGCATGGCCAACTTGGCAACGGTCGCATTTTCGAATAGGGCCGATAGCGGCATCCGTTTTCCGGTTGCTTTCTCGATGGCCAGCATCACCTTCACAGCAATTAATGAATAACCACCTAATTCAAAGAAATTATCGTGAATTCCGACGCGATTGATACCAAGTACATCTGCCCAAATCTGCGCGATCAGTTGCTCCGTCTGATTTGTGGGCGCAACATAGCTGTCCGAATGGTGTTCTGAAAAACTGGTGATTTTCGGAAGCGCATTCCGGGCCACCTTTCCACTATTTGTCACGGGCAGGCTTTCAAGTACAACAAATTCGTATGGTATCATGTATTCGGGAAGCGAAAGTTGTAAAAAGTGCCTCCAAGAAGTACGTTGCTGGTTTATATCCAGCGGTTGCCCGTTCAGTACGACATAGGCAACCAACCGCTCAATCCCGCGGTTATCCGGTTGCGTCGAGACAACCGCTTGCTTGATATCATCGCTCTTGCTCAGTATTGCTTCTATCTCACCAAGCTCTATCCGGTACCCGCGGATTTTTACCTGGCTGTCGTTGCGTCCGAGGTACTCGATGTTTCCATCGGGAAGCCACCGGGCAAGGTCGCCTGTACGGTAAATTCGTATGGCTTCCTGGTCCGGACCTGTCCATGTGATGAATTTCTCAGCGGTAAGCGTGGGTAGGTTCAGGTACCCCTCGGCGAGGCACTTCCCCGCAATGCATAATTCACCGACGGCTCCCGGGGGCACCTGATTCAGCTGTTCATTCAGTATCAGTATCCGGGTATTGTAAATCGGTTTTCCGATGCTGGGAAGATTTGGCCACTGATTGGGATCGCCTACAAGCTCCAGTTCAGTCACCACATGTGCCTCTGTGGGCCCGTATTGATTGTATAGCTTGGCCTGAGGTAGCTTCTCAAATAAGTTAATGATCTGAGGCGTGATTTTGAGCTGTTCGCCTGCGGTCATCACCTCCGTGAGGAACCTCGGGTACCTGCGTGTTTCGTAAGCTTGCTCGGCTAGCGCATTCAGTGCAACGAACGGCAGAAAAATACGGCTTATCTGATTTTGATCCAGGTATTCCAACAAAGAATCGATATCTAGCCGAAGCGTTTCGGGAATCAGGTACAGACAGCCTCCAGTCGTAAGGGTAGCAAAGATTTCCTGAAAAGATACGTCGAAAGTGACCGGAGCAAATTGCAACGTACGTGTTTGTTCATTCGCTGCCGATTGTTCGCGCTGCCAGAGCAGAAGATTTGTTAAGGCCTCATCTCCCAGACAAACTCCTTTGGGTTGGCCTGTTGATCCGGAAGTGTGTAAGATGTATACCGTATGATTACCCGAAACTTCCACTTCAGGAGCTGAGTCCGGCAATGATTTCAGGTTCGGAATCAACTCTTCGGTGTATAGCGATAACACCTCTTCCGGGTATTTGTGTTCGTTGCTCCGGTAGGTCAGCAAACAGTTGATGTTTGCGTTTCCGATGATCGTTGCCAGCCGGTCTTCAGGAAAAGACAAATCCAACGGCACATATGCCGCCCCGGTTTTAAGGATGGCAAGCACGGCCACGATGAGCTCCATGGACCGTTCGAGCGCAATACCCACATGGTCGCCCGGAAGGACGCCTTCTTCAATGAGTAAATGGGCGAGTTGGTTTGCCCGTTTGTCCAGTTGGCTATAGGATAGCGATTGACCTTCGAAAAATAAGGCTGGATGTTCAGGAAACCGTTGAACACTATCCGTAAAAAGTTGCTGGATGGTTGTATCGATCGCCTTTTCGGTATACTCCGCTGTCCAGGCCTGTTTCTTTCTATTCAGTTCCTCTTCATCATAGAAGGGAAGCTCGTCTATCGACAGCGATGGGTTGCTGCTCACAGCTTCCAATAGACGTGCCAGTTTCCGTTGGAACCCCTCAATAGAGGCCGGAGAAAACAGACCCTTGTTATAGACCCACGAAAACAGCAATCCCTCATCGACATCAGAAGCATTCAATACGATTTCGAAGTTGTCGTATAACCGTTCCTGGGTAATGAAACTGTGCGTCAGGTCAGCAAACTGCACAGTGTCAGTTGATTTGGCTTCATAGTTGAATAAAAACGGTATCAGCGGAATGCGTGAAGAATCCCGCACCATATTTAGCCGCTGTACCAAGCTGCCGAAAGTATACTGCTGATGATCGTAGTCGTTAATAATTTCGACCTTCCGTTTCTTTAGGTATTGTTCAAACGTAAGGCCCCCCGACACCTCACTTCGAATCGGCAGGGTATTTACGCAATGCCCGATCAATCCATGGTTTTCGGCAGCTTCCAGTTGTCCGGCAACGGGTAGCCCGAAAACAATATCGGGAGATCCGGTGAGTCTGTAAAGTAAGATTTCCACAAGTGCCATCAGATTAATGGCCGTGCTTCCTCCTGTTTTTTTTGCCATTTGCCGGAAAGATGCTACTGTTGGTGCATCGACTAAAAAAAGTGAGCGGCGACTCTGGTAGGTGCGTACCGCAGGTCTTACCGAATCAACGGGAAGATCTAGCACGGGAATATCATGCTGAAATTTTCTGAGCCAGTAATCCCCTGCTTCCCGGTAGGTATCGCTTTCGTAAAATCGATGTTTCTGGGCGATGTAGTCGGTCAGTTTCGGTGCAGGAGCAAGGGAGGGCTCCTTACCGTTCCGATGAGCACTGTACAGTGCACCCAATTCCTCTGCAATTACGGCTGTAGACCAACCGTCGCAGATGATGTGATGTGCCGAGAGCATTAATCGGTACTCCGTGTCATCCAGTTTGATCAGCGTGGTGCGGAAAAGAGGCCCGTTGATGAAATCGAAAACGAATTCTGTTGTAGCCTGATGAAAATCCGAAAGATATTTTTGTTGATCAAGTTCGGAAAGGGAAGAAATATCTTCACGGATAAACGGAATCATCATTTCAGCGTGTACCCGCATTTCCGAGCCATCTTCATTGAACGTAGTTCTCAGTGCTTCATGCCGTTCCACCAGCTTTTGTACCGCACGGCGGAGTGCGTCTTCGTCAAGCTCTCCCGACAACGCGATAGCAAACGGGATTGTGTAAGCTTTAGTGGCGGCTTGTTCGCCCATCATACAGGCCACCCAGATTTCGCGCTGCGGTTCGATGGTGGGGAGCACCTGTATCACTTCTGCCTCAGGCGTACGGATCAGATCAACGTCAGGCGACTTATTTTCAGCTGAAGGTTCCTCGGGTGCGACGAGTTTGGCGAAATCGCGTAAGACCGAATACTTAAATATACTGGTTAACGGTAAAGAGACACCGATAGCCCGCTCGATAAGGGTCATTACCTCAACGGTGAGCAACGAATGCCCGCCCAGTTCAAAGAAATCGTCGTCTGGGTTCACTTCGTTGATTTTTAATACCTTGGCCCAGATGTCCGCAATCAGTTTTTCATTCGCCGACAACGTTGCCCGGTGGTCTGGCTGTTCGTTAGAAACTTGCTTTTCGGGTTTTGGAAGCGCCTTTCGGTCAATTTTATTGTTTTCCGTTAGCGGAAACCGGTCAAGTACAACCCAGTCATTCGGCAACATATAATCCGGTAATGAATGACGCAGGTCCGATTTCCATTTCGCCAATTGGCCATTGTCGACTGTCGCTTCTGTTTTGCCCGGGATGCGGATAAACTCTCGGATGGAAGCAGGACTGTCGACCGAAGCGGGGGGCGGGGGGAGCAGTTGCTCGGCCGATTCCATAATAAACACAGCTTCGAATAGGCCGTCGGTACCATCCGCCGACCACCGTACGTGTGCTCGGTAACCGTATCGGCTGGCCATGTCCCACAGCACGTCCGGATCCACGCTTTCCTGACTAGCAGTTTGTTCCATGCGTTCCTTCAGCATACCCACGGTATCACTGTCTTGCAATCCCTGCAGGCGGGCCATAATGGTCAGGTCCCGCGCGGTACGAAGGTTTGGAATGCCTTGGATAGCCAGGGTATCGCCCCGATGCCGGCTCAGAAGCTGTTTGGTATGTTCAATGGACTGCCATGTTTCGCGGCGAACACCCGCTGCTTGCTCTTGGTTGCCATTGATGTAGAGCCATACATCATAGTGGTACTTGGTGATTTCGTTGATGAATTTTCCGCGGCGCAATTGCACATCTATCCCCGTGATCTGAGGTACCAGTTCCGGAAGACGGTAGAAGAATGCCGGATCTATGGTCAGTTCATCCTCCAGTCGCAACCGGTTGGCGATGATTTTCCTGAAGTCGGCAATTGTTGCCGTATCTTTTGTCCGGTGTAACTGATCAGCCGTATGGTGAATGGGCAGGGTGTTCTTGCCCTGGATATCGCCAAGGAATATACACCCCCGGTCCATGTGGTCGGCAGCCCCGCTGATTACCTTTACCAGGTAATCCATATCAGGAAAATACTGAGCCACACTGTGCACAAGCACAAGGTCGGGTTTCAGTCCATTGAGGCAGCTGAAATCATCTGCTGGGGCTACATGGGCCCGAACATGACCTAAGGTGCCGGGCGAGGCGTCGATTTTCTCCTGCAGTTTCTGGATGGCCGATTCGGCGTAATCCGTAGCGATATACTGTTCGGCTCCGGCAACCAACTCAAACATGACCTGGCCCGCTCCGCTTCCGACCTCAAAAATCCGTCTGGGTGCCAATCGCTTGATACGGTCTATCGAACTGCTCAGCCATTCCGCCGTTTGTTCTTTCAGGTCATCGGCTTGATTGCCCAGTTGCTCTACGATGGCTACGTCGAGATTCTGCTCGGAAAGATCCAGACCGGCTTCCGAGCTGATTCCCTGATGGTAAATGTTATCCCATTTATCCTTCCACGTTACGGATTGTTCAGTTGGCTCACTGACCGCTTCGGGGATCACATAAGCCACTAGGCGCTGATCACCCGGCGTATCTTCCCGGGCGACAACCACCGCTTCCTTAACGCCGGGCTGTTTGGACAGCTGGTGTTCTATTTCGCCCAGTTCAATCCGATATCCCCTGATTTTGACCTGATGGTCCATCCGGCCGAGGCAGATGATTTCACCGTTTTCGGCAACCTTGCAAAGGTCGCCGGTAGCGTACATCCGTTTTGAGGAATCCGACAGATCCGGTACAAAGCGTTCCCGGGTAAGGTCAGGCCGGCCATGATACCCCCTGGCAACCCCCTCGCCACCGATAAACAGCTGTCCTGTCTCGCCGTGCGCAACGGGGTTCAATTGTTCGTCGAGGATATATACCGAGGTGTTTGCGATAGGAGTGCCTACCGTAATGGTATTCAGTTCGTGGGTGCGAAGCTGTTTTATGGTCGACCAGATCGTGGTTTCGGTGGGTCCGTACATATTCCATACCTCGCCGCCGAGCTGCATCAACCGCTCGGCAAGGTCTTTCGGTAACGATTCACCTCCGCACAGCACTTTAATCGATTTCTTCGTATCCCATCCCGCGTGAATCAGCATACGCCAAGTTGCAGGAGTGGCCTGCATAACCGTCACCTGTTCGGTATCCATGAGCGTCAGCAGTTTCCGTGCGTCTCTTGCCGATTCTTTATCGGCGAGGATCAGTTCCGCACCCGTGATCAGCGGCAGGTACAGCTCCAGTCCGGCGATGTCGAACGATATCGTGGTAACCGCCAGTAAACGATCTTCCGGCGTCATTCCGGGTTTCTGCTGCATGCTTAGCAGGAAGTTGGTGAGGCTGTGGTGTTCAATTTCCACACCTTTGGGCCTGCCGGTAGAGCCGGATGTATAAAGTATGTAGGCCAGATCATCACCGTTGGTATGGTTTTCCGGTGCATGGAGCGGCAGGTGCGAGCTTTCGCGCTCAAGTGATTCAAGCGGAATTTTCTGCGCTTGGGTTGTGAATGAGCCAATATATTTCTGGTTGGAAATAAGTAGTTTGGCACCGGAATCATCCAGCATATAGGTGATCCGTTCAATGGGATATTCCGGATCCAGGGGTAGGTACGTCGCTCCAGACTTGGCGATGCCAAGCAGGGCAACCAGAAGCGCCGCGGATCGGTCTACAGCGATTCCGACGATGTCACCCTGGGTGATTCCCTGCCGCCGCAGGTAATGCGCAAACTGATTGGAACGCTCGTCCAGCTCCGTGTAGGACAGGCGCTGCGATCCGAATCGAACAGCGGATTTTCCCGGTGTACGTTGTGCGGCCTCGCTGATCAGTTTAAAAAATGGCGTCTCTCTTGGATAAATCTGTTTGAAAGGTACTGCTGAAGACGGCATTTCAACCGCATGCTGCGTATGCGTAATTTTCAGCTTCCCGATCGGTGTGGATGGAATCTGAATGACGGCGCTTAACAGGCTTTCAAAATCATTCATCATCTTTTTGATGGTTTCCGCATCAAAGAGGTGAGTGTTATAGGACCATTCCAGCACAAATTTATCGCGGGATCCGGTCACGTTCAGAAAAATCTCAAAATTCTCAAACGCCCGCGGATTGGAAATCAATGTATGCTTTATATCGGGAAAGGACACATTGCCATCCATCCCCATATCGATGTTGAAAACAATCGGAACCAAAGGAACACGAGAGCTGTCCCGTTTTATTTTCAATGATTTGAGCAGGGTTCCGAATGTGAATAACTGATGATCATAATCATCCAGCAATTGGGTTTTTCTGCGCTTCAGATGTTCGATAAATGGCATTGAAGAAACGATCGAACTCCGGATGGGGAGAAGATTTACGCAATGCCCCACCAGGTTGAAATGACCGGTGGCGGCTTGTCCGGCCGTGGGCAAACCCACGACGACGTCGGATTGTCCTGTCAACCGGCTTAAATACACTTCGAAGGAAATCAGCAGCGTATTTACGAGACTGAGGCCATTGCTTGCACCCAGTTGTTTGATACCCTGCACGAGCGCGGCGTCCAAGACAAAATCATCCCTACGGCTTTTGTAGGTACGTTCCTCCGGCCGGAGCCGGTCCGTCGGCAGGGTAAGGGGTTCAGGTATCTCCTGAAATTTATCGAGCCAGTAGCGAAGGGTTTGTTGATAACCTTCACTTTTTGCATAGGTCTCCATTTCCCGGTTGTAATGCGACATGGGAACGACCTTCGGAAGTGCTGCCTGCCGTCCGGCCAACGCTGATCGATAGAGTTCGGATAGTTCTTCCAATATAATGCCGAATGACCACCCGTCACAGATGATATGGTGGGCTGTCAATCGCAGCAAATGTACATCTTCCGCCAACTTGAATAAAAACACCCTGAAAAGCGGACCGTCTGCCAGGTCAAAAGGTTCCGCTGCGTCCCGTCCGTTGAATTCGTTCAGAATTTGCTTCTGGGCCGGGTCTGTTTGGGCCGTGATGTCTTCGTAGCGAAATTCCGTCAGGCTATGCGCCGTCACGTGGATTTCCCTGCCGTCTGCGCTAAATGTATAGCGTAGCGCTTCGTGGCGTTGGATAACCTCATCCAATGCCTCGTACAGGATCGACGAGTCCAATGTGCCTTCCAGCTTCAGGGATATGGATTCATTATACGAGCAGCTGGCATCGCGACCTCCGATGGCACATGATAACCAGATTTCCAGTTGTGTTTCCGCAGTAGGAACAATTCGTTCAATCTCACCGATGTAAAATGGATCGTGGTCAATCGGTGTTAGGTTGTAAAAATCTGTATTCATGTTGGTTAAGATGTAACTACTTGCAAAAATTTTCCCGGGTTTTTCTCGTCTTGTACAAACCAAGCTGCATTCCCGTTTGCATCTCTTCCCAGACGGGCGTAGGGGACGGGGGGAAGGGAATCCGCATTGTCCTCCAGGTCCGTAGGAATGAAGCCTGCCTTCACCAGCTCATGTACACTACCTTCAAATACGTGCAGAATCTGCCTGATATCTTCGTCTGTATGCGCAGTGGTCAGGAAACACGGAAATCCATCCAATATGTGGATGCCTCTCAGCCGCATTGCAGCAAAAAGCAATTCGCTATAGGCAAATTCTTGATGGTATTTCACTTTCCATAACGAACCATATTGTGCAATATACATGGGGGTCCGGTATTTTTGGCAGATTTTATTCAATTCGTCGGCAAGTGACTTCGTGCGTTTTGTAAGATTTTCCTGCAACTCGGGGCCCTGAGCTTTCAGGTATTCCAACGCCGCTTTGGTGGCTGCCAATGCCAATGGGTGCCGGACAAACGTACCTGCAAAATACGTAACACCTATTTCCGGCACTGAGTCATTCCCATATTCCCAATGTCCGCCATCCAATGCATCCATGAAAGCCCGTTGACCGGCAATGACTCCGATGGATATACCGGATCCCACAACCTTTCCATAGGTGGCCAGGTCTGCCTCGATGCCCCAAAGATGCTGCATCCCGTGAAGATGCATGCGGAAGCCGGTGATTACCTCGTCAAAAATAAGTGCGGTGCCCGATTCGGCAGTGATTTTGCGTAGTTCCCTTACAAATTCGACAGGCTGAAACTCCGGTCGCCGGCTTTGCACGGGTTCTACCAGCACTGCAGCCAGTTCGGTAGCCCGTTCCCTGATGATCTGCAGCGACTCAGGGGTGCCGTAGTCAAGGATTAACATGTTCTGTACCGCCTCCGGCATAATTCCCGGCGCAGCGGGAAAGGTCTTCAGCTTCTTTGTGCCCCGCACAATTACTTCGTCTACAATGCCGTGGTAGGAATTGGAAAAGGCCACGATCGTGGAACGACCCGTTACCGTCCGGGCGATTCGCATCGCGCCCAGAACCGCTTCTGAACCGGTATTGCAAAGTGCGGCACGCTCCATCCGTGTTAGTTCGCAAATAAGTTTACACACCTCGCCCGCCTTTTCATGTTGTGGCCCGATTTCATAGCCTTCGTCTATCTGCCGGTGCAGGGCCTCCGTAATTGCTTCGGGCTGATAACCGAGCATATTGGATCCGAAACCATTTAGCGCATCGATGTATTCATTTCCGTCGATGTCCCAAAGCCTGCATCCTTTCGACCGATTGGTCACAATGGAATAGGTCATTTCTTTGGTTGACGGTTTAAAACCTGATACGACCCGGGGATCGGCCATATACGAACGGTGTTCCTGCGTGTAGACCTTGCTTTTAGCCGTTTTTTCGACATACCGCTTCATGAAATCGTTCAGATAGCGTGATTGGTTTTCGTCTAGAGAAGCGCCCTGCCTTTCGATGCGTGCCGTTGCGCCAAATGGCTTTTTCAGTTCAGCCACCTCTTCCGGTGCTAAAGGGGCTTCGGTGGGTGAAACTGAATTTGCGTTAGGCAACGTGGGTTGAGCCGCAGGCTGTGAAATCGGCTGAACCGCAGTAACCGGGACGGCTGAACCCTGCAATAACGCAATTTGTTGGGATATTAAGCTGATCTGTTGAGATATCAGGGCAATCGTGTCGTATTGCGGTATACCCGTAACTTGTTGGGATACCTGAGGAAATGCGGGCGTGACGGCGTTGAACACAGGCTGAACCGAGGGGGTTGCTTCTTTAGCTGGCTGGGACGGTTGGAAAGCCGATGGCGGCAATTGGCTATCCAGATAGTCGCCAAGCCGATCGAGGTTGTAATACTCCTCATTCAGCATACGGAACGTGACCGTTACGTCAAATGCACGGGACAGGCTTTGGGCTACTTGGGTAAGCAGCAACGAATCAAAACCGATTTCAATAAAGCTCGACTGCAAAGGAGCGTCGGAAATATCGATACCTGAAGCATCTTCCAAAAGTTCCTTTATCTTACTGATTAATAGATCTTTTCTCATAGTACTGTGTACGGGTTGTTTATAATTGTTTTCGATAAGTTTCGGTGTCTCTTTGGGACCTATCCAATACATTTTCCGATCGTAGGCGTAGGTCGGAACGTCCTGGATAATCCGGAGGTCATGACCGTAGTATACATTTTCCCATCGGGGTTCGAAACCCCTTAGCCATAAATTCCCCAGTGCCTGAAACAGGATGCTGTGTTCGTCTTCCTTTGCAGGATAAAGGGATGCAAACGCATTGGCTCCGAATTCAGGACCATGCTGCTTAACCAGGGTGGAAGTGACCTGTCCGGGACCTGCTTCCAGATAAACCGGCGACAGTTCCTGTTGAAGAAACATAACAGCTTCCGAAAAACGCACGGTAGCAACTAAATGGTTCGCCCAATAAACAGGGTCGGTAGCCTCTTCAGCGCTCAACCAACGTCCTGTTACGGTGGAGACAATGGGTATTTCCGGGGCATGGAGGGCTATTTTGCTTATCTCGGCTTGAAAAGCTTCCCTGATGGAAAGCATCATGGAAGAATGGAATGCATGGCTCGTGTGTAAGAGCTTGCAGGCAATTCCGCTCGCTTCAAGTGTTGCAGCGAATCGCTCTATTTCTTCATGAGGACCGGCAACTACACTGAGTCTCGGAGCATTGATCGCCGCGATGGATAGTCCTTCGGATAATAGCGGAGTCACTTGTTCGGCCGCGGCGCGTATAGACAGCATACCGCCGGGAGAAACGTCCTGGCAAAGGCGGCCGCGTACGGCGATTAATCGCAGTGCGTCTTCCAGTGAAAAAATACCTGCGAGATGAGCTGCTACGAATTCCCCGACGCTGTGGCCTACGAAAGCGTCGGGTTTCACACCCCAGCTTATAAAGAGGCTGGCCAATGCATAGGAGGTGACAAATAAAGCTGGTTGCGTATAATAGGTGTTTCGAAGAAGATCACTTTCATCATCAGCAGTAAATAGAACCGTGCGGATATCCTCGTCCATTTCCTTCCGTAAAATTTCCGCACAGTGATCAACAGCGGCTCGGTACACAGGTTCTTTGTCGTAAAGATCCCGGCCCATCGTTGGATACTGTGCACCCTGTCCGGGAAATAGGAAAGCCAGCGTACCGGCTTTTTCAAGGAGCGTATAGTCCTGCCACTGCTGCGCAGCTAATTTGTCTGCAAGTTCCTGCTGGTCGTTTGCCACTACGAAACAGCGGTGATTAAGCTGCTCGCGCGTGGTGTGCAGCGTATAGGACAGCGAAGGGAGGGATAAATCTAGCCCTGCTGTCAAAAAAGCTCCCAACCGCTCCGCATAACGTTGCGCGGATGCGGTTGTTTTGGCCGACCACGTAATTAACGCGGGGCCGTTGGGTGCCGTGGATTCCCCTTTTTCTTTCTCGGCACTGGTATGGGTTTCGAGTACGATATGCGCGTTTGTTCCTCCTACACCGAATGAACTGACTCCCATGCGGAACCGCTGTCCCGGCTCCAGGTCAAAAGCGGTGTCGTTGACCAAAAAGGGAGTATCGGGAAAATCGATGTTCGGATTCGGTTTGCTGTAGTGGATGGTTGGCGGAATGATACCATGGTGGAGTGCCAGCGCGGCTTTGATGACTCCGGCCACTCCAGCGGCATGGGTAAGGTGTCCGATATTACTTTTTATCGACCCGATTCGGCAGTATTGGCGTGACTCCACATTCCCGAAAGCCAGTTTCAATCCCTCGATTTCAATAGGATCCCCGAGTGGCGTTGCCGTTCCGTGTGCCTCAATGTAGCCGATGGTTTCCGGCGAAAAATCTGCGTCATTCAAGGCCATCCGGATGGCTTGTGCTTGACCGGTGGCAGATGGCGCCATAAAACTCCCTTTGCCTCCACCGTCATTGCTCAGCCCGACACCGCGTATAACGGCGTAAATGGTGTCGCCGTCCCGTTGCGCATCGTCCAGATCCTTGAGCAGTACAACACCTGCCCCGTCGCTGAACACGGTCCCGGTCGCTTCCGCATCAAATGTGCGCGTATGCCCGTCGGCACTGAACATCGCGCCATCTTCATACCGGTGTCCGCTTTTGACCGGTACCGTAATCGATACGCCGCCGGCAACAGCCATGTCGCATTGCCCATTCCGGATCGATTCCACAGCCTGCGAGATGGCAACCAGCGATGTACTGCACGCCGTATTAAGGCTTACGGCAGGCCCCGTGAGGTCCAGTTGATATGCGGTTCTGGTGGCAATGTAATCTTTTTCATTCGCCAGCATAACCTGGAAGGCACCGACTTTTGCAATCTCTTCCGGATGTTGCTGAAGGTTGTTCTGGAAATACGTGTTATTGCCGGTGCCTGCAAAAACACCGATGGAATGTTGGTTTCTTGAAGCTAGATAACCGGAGGATTCCAATACATCGCGGCATATTTCAAGAAAAACCCGTTGCTGGGGATCCATAAGTTTTGCCATTGTGGGCGTGATGCCGAACAGGGCGGCGTCAAATTCATCCACCTGATCAATGATACCGCGGACTTTAACGTAATTGGGATCGCTTTTTAAATCCTCAGGAATACCGTTATCCAGCTCTTCGTCTGAGAATACTGATACCGATTCCTCTCCCGAAAGCAGGATATCCCATAGCTCGGCTACCGAACCGGCCCCGGGAAATCGACCTGCCATGCCGATGATCGCAACAGCGCGGCTGCCACGACGGTCCCGCTTTTTATGTGCCGTTGGCTGTTCCGGTTGTAGCGCCCCCGCGTTATCAATGGCCAGCGCCAACCCGGCGGCAGTGGGGTATTGATATATCTGCGTTACGCCCACTTCCAGGCCATACCGTTGCCGCAATTGTGCAATGGTTTGCTGAGCGAGCAGGGAATTTCCGCCCAGCTCAAAAAAATTGTCATCGGCACCGATCTGCTTGATCAGCAGCAGTTCCGACCACAGCTCAACAATTTTATGTTCATTTCCAGCTTTCGGCCTCCGGTAAAGTACACCGATATTCGGCCTTGTGAGTTCCGGAATAGGCAAAGAATGGCGGTCTACTTTGCCGCTCGTTGTCTTTGGGAATTGATCCAGCCATACGAACGCTGAGGGGATCATATAATCCGGCAAATGCTGGGTTAGGTGTTCGCGGATTTGAGAGACATCGTGTTGCTGGCCGTCTTCGGCAATGAGGTAAGCCACCAGTCGTTTGGTACTTCCAATGTCTTCGCGTGCAGCAACCACACTTTGGGCAATATAAGGCAGAATAGCCAAGCAGACTTCGATTTCACCTAATTCTACGCGATTACCTCTGATTTTGACCTGATGGTCTGCTCGGCCGTGAAATTCGATTTCACCATTCCCCAATACCCGTCCGAGGTCGCCGGTACGGTACAGGCGGTGAGACGTTCCATTGCCGTCTACCCAATGGAAGTAGCGTTCGCGCGTGAGCTCGTCGCGATTCAGGTAACCCTTTGATACATTCACTCCTCCAATGTATATTTCTCCAACATCCCCTGGGGTAACCTCGTTCATTTCGCTGTCCAGCAGGAAGATATCTGCGTTTTCTATCGGCATTCCGATAGTGGGAATATCAGGCCATAACGAAGCGTCGCCGGATAAACGTAAGTCTGTTACCCAGATGCTCGTTTCGGTAGGCCCGTATACATTGACAAGGGTGCAGTCCGGCTTGTGAATGAAAAAATTACGGATGGCGGGTGTGATTTTCAATAGCTCACCTCCCGTTGTGATTTCCACTAATGACCTGGGGTAGTAATCCGTGTTACGTGCTGTTTCGGTAAGATATTGCAATACGACGTAAGGAATGAATATGCGGTTGATCTCCTGTTCTCCGATATAACGCAGCAACCGCGCGGCGTCAAGCCGTACCGCCTCGTCAATAATATGTAACGTGCCCCCTGAGGTAAGGCTTACAAAGATCTCCTGAAACGATGCGTCGAAACTCAGGTGAGAAAAGAGAAGATTATGGCTGCCTTTTGCGGCTTTGCTGTTCTGAAGTTGGTGACAGATCAGGTTCAGCATACCCGCATGCGTGAGGCAGACGCCCTTCGGAACTCCGGTTGAACCCGATGTATACAGCAGTGCAACCAGCTCGCCTGGACCCGGCAAGGTAAGATGGGCAGCAGGTCCGTCGGGATCGGCAGTTGAAACGGTCAATGTCTTTAAACCGAATTGTGCGAAAAATTCTGATTCAGAATTATCACACACGACGTATTTGATGCCTGAATCTTCTACCATCTGTGCAATGCGTTCGGTTGGATATTCGCGGTCTAAGGGAAGATAAGCTTTGCCAGATTGGATAATGGCAACCATACCTATGATGGTATCAGGGCTTTTGGACGCACTTAGTCCGACAAACGGACAGGAATCATCGACAGAAAGGATGCGCGTCGTCAGGCGGCTTGCTGCAACGGCAAGTTCCTGATAAGAAATCGCTTCCTTACCACAACGCAAAGCAATACCGTCCGGTGTTTCAGCGGCCTGTTGATGGATGCGTTCGATAATCGATAAATGTAAGCCTTTTTTCATGCCTTACGGATAATGCGTTAATTTATAACCTGTTTGGATGCTTGTGACTTAAATTAGGTCTTGCCACAAAATCTTTCCATGTTTTTCAATTCAAGCTCAAAAATAAAACAGTATTCTTAAAAAATAGCCTGTGCACCTGTTGAAAATATTGTTTTGTAGTGTATATGCTACATCTTCGTGCAATTATGCTGTAATACGTTAATTTAGCGGGACTTGTTGCTTAAAAAACAGTTAGTTTTGCGCCGTTTCTATCATTAGTTGTTCAGTATGCGTATTACATCGATTATTACGGTAAATTATCGCCAAGCATCACTTACCGCTGATTTCCTGCGCTCTCTTATGCATTATGTCGGAGAAGAGCGCGTAGAAGTTATCGTGGTAGATAACGGTGCCATGGAAGACAATGGAGCGTTTTTCCGGAAAGTTTTTCCGTCAGTCGTGTATCTTCGCTCAGAAAAGAACCTCGGCTTCGCAGGCGGTAACAACTTAGGTGTCCGGCATGCTAAGGGAGAATATCTGCTCTTTCTGAACAACGACACCGAAATCACCGGCGGTTTCATTCAGACTTTATGCGACGAACTGGACCGCAATCCAGATATGGGGCTCCTTTCGCCACTTATTCTATATTATGAAAATAAAAGAAAGGTGCAATATGCAGGCTATACACCGATGAACTACCTCACAGGTCGAAACCGTGGTATTGGCGCCATGGACGATGATGACGGTCAATATGACGGTATCACGACTGAAACCGGTTATTGCCACGGTGCGGCGATGATGTGTCGGCGTTCGGAACTTGCGAAAGTAGGGCTAATGGAAGAACATTTTTTTCTGTATTATGAGGAGCTCGACTGGAGCGAAAAGTTCAGGCGGGCAGGCTTGAAGATCGGCTTCACTGGGAAAGCCAAAATTTACCATAAGGAATCGATGAGCGTGGGAAAGGAAAGCCCATTAAAAACGTATTTTATGGTGCGAAATCGATGGCTGTTCATCCGACGGAATGCGATATGGCCGATTGCAATGGCTTTCAGTTGCTACTATCTGCTGGTTGCCATGCCGGTCTTGATGGTCCGACACCTGGCCAAAGGCAGGTTTGATCTAATGGGAGCCACATGGCGTGGAGTCAAATGGAATATCGGCCACTCCACTACCAGCCGAGATCTGGGCATTAAACTGCGTGATGTTTGATGCCGCTAGGCAAGCGTAACCAATTCCAGTTCCTCCTGTACGAATTTTTCAAGTTGTGAACTTGCCTCAACCAAGGGCAGCCTCACCGCCGAACCACAAATTCCCAGCTGATGAAGGATAGCTTTGACACCAGCGGGATTACCTTCAGTAAAACAGAGCTCAGTAATACGTATCAGTCTGCTGTGTATTTTGCGTGCTTCCAGATAATTGCTTTCGCGACACAACTTTGCAAGCAAGGCCACTTCGGCCGGAAATGCATTGCCAACTACAGAGATGATGCCTGCAGCTCCCAATGCCATCATAGGCAGCGTAGCGGGATCATCGCCAGATATGAGTAGAAAGTTGTCTGGCTTGTCGCGCATGATTTTACTGAACTGTTCGAAACTACCGGACGCTTCTTTTGTAGCCACAATATTGCCGATCTCTTTCGCCAGCCGCACCGTCGTTTCGGGGCTTACATTGCTGCCGGTACGTCCCGGAACATTATATAGAATCAAGGGTAGGGGGGATACTGCAGCCACCGCTTTGTAATGTTGGTAGATACCCTCTTGCGTAGGCTTATTATAATACGGACTTACGGATAGAACGGCACAATATCCTTCCGGATCAAAAACCTTAAGCTGATGAATCACTTCCAACGTATTGTTGCCACCGATGCCAGCTACCAACGGTATACGGCCAGCGACTTTATTGGTGGTAAATTTCCATACAGCCTTTCGTTCAGCTTCGGTAAGGGTCGCTACTTCGCCCGTTGTACCCAATGATACGAGATAATCCATGCCGCCCTTGATCTGGTGTTCAATAACCCGCTCCAAACCTTCGAAGTCAATGCTGCCATCCGAATAAAATGGGGTGATCAACGCAACCCCTGCGCCGTAAAGTTCGTTCATAACGGGCCAAAATTAAACTAAAAAAATGATTTTATCGACGGTAAGTAATCATTTGAAGAAATTCCGCCTCGGAGATAATCGGTATCCCCAATTTCTCGGCCTTTGCCAGCTTCGAAGGTCCCATCTTGTCGCCGGCCACCAAGTAATCGAGCTTCCCGGAGATACTGCCCAACAACTTACCGCCGTGGCTTTCGATAAGTGCAGTCAGTTCCTCCCGGCTAAACTGTTCGAATACGCCGGAAATGACAAAACTCTTACCTAATAAGGCATCACCTAGCCGTTCGATTTCCTTTTCTTCAACAACCAATTGGAGACCGTGTTTCCGCAGTCGCGCAATCTGTTCCCGGTGCAATGCGTTGGCAAAATATTCGGTCACACTTTCGGCGATGCGCTCACCGATTTCGTAAACCGATTGGATTTCCTCCTTGGATGCAGCCATCAAGGCATCGATGGTTTTAAAATGGTTAGCCAGTTTTTTTGCCACAGTTTCGCCCACATATCGGATACCGAGGGCGAACAGCAATTTTTCAAATGGTTTTTCCTTGGATTTTTCGATGCCAGCGATCATGTTGTCGATAGACTTCTGTCCGAATCGCTCCAACTGAATGAGTTCGTCCTGTTTATCTTTGAGGACATAGATATCCGTAATGTTGTGGAGCAAGCCCAGTCTGAAGAAAGTCTCGATGGTTTCGTCGCCCATACCTTCGATGTCCAGCGCCTTTCGTCCGATGAAATGCTGCATGCGGCCTACGATTTGCGGCGGACAGCCGTCTTCATTGGGACAATAATGAACAGCTTCGCCATCCTTGCGTACCAAAGGGGTCCCACATACCGGACAAAGAAGGGGATACAGGATCGGCTGAGCGCCAGGCTGGCGTTTCAAAAGATTCACACCCATGACCTTGGGAATGATTTCGCCGCCTTTTTCCACAAATACGGTATCGCCTTCCCGCAGATCCAGCCGCTCAATTTCGTTGGCATTGTGCAAACTGGCCCGTTTTACCGTCGTGCCTGCTAGCAAAACGGGCTTCAGGTTGGCCACCGGGGTCACTGCGCCGGTACGCCCCACTTGGTAACTGACCGACTGGAATAGGGTTTCTACCTGCTCGGCTTTGTATTTATAGGAAATCGCCCAACGGGGTGACTTGGCCGTAAAGCCTAACTCTTCCTGCTGACCGTAGTCGTTTACTTTAATGACAATGCCGTCTATGTCGTAAGTCAGGTCGTGACGTGCCTCTTCCCATTTCGCAATAAAGGCAAACACTTCTTCGATAGAAGTACAAAGCGCAGTATGCTCGGATACATGGAATCCCCAGGATTTGACTGCTTGGAGGCTATCCCAATGATTATTGAACAACCTGTTGCGATTGTCGCTATATAAAAAATATAGAAAACAGTCCAATGGGCGACGGGCCACCTCGGCCGAATTTTGCAGTTTAATCGTACCGGCGGCAAAGTTACGGGGATTCGCGTACGCCAACTCACCGTTCTCGATCCGTTCGTTGTTCAGCCGCTGAAAAGCCGCGCGATGCATGAGAATTTCACCCCGTATTTCAAACAGATGAGGATAACCGTTGGTTCTTAATTTGATGGGGATTTTCTTAATGGTGCGTACGTTGGTCGTGACTTCATCGCCCTGGATACCATCTCCTCTGGTAACGGCTCGTTTTAATAAACCCTGCTCGTACGTAAGACTGATGGATAACCCATCAAATTTCAACTCGCAAACATATTCAAAGTCGTCACCAATCGCCTTGCGCACACGTTCATCGAAATCGCGCAATTCCTGCTCGCTATACGTGTTGCTAAGCGAAAGCATCGGCCAGCGATGACGCACGGTGTTGAACCGCTGGGTGATGTCACCACCAACCTTTTGCGTCGGGGAATCCGCGTCCAGGAGTTGTGGAAACAGCCGCTCCAGTTTTTCCAATTCCTTGAGCTTCTGGTCGAAGTCGTAATCGGAAATCGTTGGACTAGCCAATACATAGTATTGGTAACTGTATTCGTTGAGCTCACGTGTAAGCTCTTCGACCCGGATGGCTGCTTCTGCTGGTGACATAGCAGCGAAAATACGAATTTATAAGGTTACTCTTCCAGCTTATCCCAGATTTCATAAATGGGATTGCCGGTAGAGCTAAGTCCTGAATGGTGCCATGAGCCATTTTCGATTTTGCCATCGAATGATAAGGACGCACCTACACGATCGTTATCACGCGAGAAAAATTCGATATTTTCTGTGTATTTGCCATTTTTAAAGGTATAGACGCCGCCTCCCGTACCCGAAAACTCTCCGGTTTTGATATTGATGGCTACCCATTGGAAGCGTGTGCCACTTAGTATTTTCAATGTTCTTCGGTCGCGTAGGGGCATGTTGCTGATACCATCATCTTGTTTCCTGCCGGTGATACGCCACACGCCAGCCATAGGTCCTTCATTGGCATCTATCCGATGCCATTTGGTATCGGTGCCCGAGAGGTTTGTAGCCAGCGTTTCGTCGGTTTTATAGTCGAACGTGCTGGACTGGCCAACCCATGCTTCGATAGGTGTATTGCTCGCAGCTTTTTCCGTGTCATATTGCCAAGTAACGACAAGTTTGCCGTTTTCAGCAGTGTAGGTGCCGCCCCTCGTCGCAATGAATTTCTTGTTTTTGACATCATAGGTGCTGTGCGATAGATAGCCGTCTACAAATACAGCGGTCTGTTCAATATCACCTTGTTGGGTGTGCCAGGCCCCGGCCAATACATCGGATTGATAAGCTTGGGTATTCAAACCTGTTAGGCAGATGAGGAGCAAGGAAAGGACTGTATATTTCATGGTTCACTATAGTTGGTTACTTAATTGACAAAAAAGAACTGTCGACAATTCATGTTCGCTAAGGTAACAACTGTTTCGCCAAATAGTTGATCTGTAGCTTGTATTTTACAAAAAACGCCTGCGATCGAGCTTGCCAAATAGGGTTTTGCCTTGGATATAAAATGCCCAGACCAGGCTTCCACGATACATCCCCAAAGGACGGACCTTTGGTCCGTGTCGCTTCCGTTTCTTGGCTGTTTTAAAAAAATCAAGGAAAAAACGCTGGTGAGACCGGCTTACGGCCCAGGCGTCTTGGAATTTACCTTGCACCATAAAATGGATCAGTGCCAGCAAATCAATCCACATGCGGGCAAACACGACCCAAACCGCTTCGAGCAAAGGTAGATTTTTTTGCAGCATGAATAGACTGTTCCGGAAGTTTAGATAAGTTTTTCTCGGGTTACTGGATGGCAACGTGCCGCCGCCTACGTGGTAGACGACCGATTGTGGGCAATACCCGATACGGTACCCCGCTAGCTGAAGTCGCCAACACAAATCCACTTCTTCCATGTGCGCAAAGAAGTCTGCATCAAATCCACCCGATAACTCCCAATGCTGTCGCTTGATGAAAAATGCGGCTCCGCTAGCCCAAAATAGCTCACAAGGAGTGTCGTACTGGCCCAGGTCTTTCTCAAGTACATGCAGCATCCGCCCTCTGCAGAAGGGGAATCCGTAGTGATCCATAAATCCGCCTGCAGCACCTGCATGTTCGAAGTGGTCACGAAGGTAGTATGATCGGATTTTTGGTTGTGCAGCGGCCATGTCGGGATTAGTTTCCAGTAGTTCGACGACCGGTGTGATCCAATTCGCGCTCACTTCCACATCCGAATTGAGCAATACATAGTAATCCGCTTCTACTGCTTTCAGCACCGCATTGTATCCTCCAGCAAATCCCAGATTGCTATCGTTCTTTACAATGCGGATAGCTGGATAAAACGTAGTGACGAACTCGACAGAATCATCCATCGAACCGTTGTCGCCCACTATAAATTCAACGTTGGGGTAGTCGCTATTATATACCGAAGGCAGGAATTTCTCTAGAAAAAATCTGCCGTTCCAATTTAGGATGACGACAGCGACTTTCGGATAATGGTTCATCGTTTAGGTTTCCTTTTCCAACGCCTGTGCGACCAAAGCCAAAGCTCCGGTTTGCGACGAATGATATCTTCTGTAACGCTATTATGGATATCCGTGATGCCGTGACCCGGCACTTCCGCTGGCACTTCCACTAACGTGTTGAAAGTACAGCAGTAATGGCCCCGCGTTACCCGGTCAATATGACAGAAAACAACTGGAAATCCGGTCGTCTTCGCAATTTTTTCTACTCCGGTATAGACCGGAGTGTCTTGGTTGAGGAAACGGATAAAATATTCCGAGTCCCTCCGCGAAGGTGTTTGGTCTGCCACAAACACGCTGATATGGGGTTGATGCCTATACGCTACGATTTTTCGTAATGTTTGCTTCATCGGCACCATAACGGCACCGAAGCGGCTTCGTATGCCGTTGAATGCGATATCAAACGATTTATTACGCAGCGGCTTATAGATGATAAGCGCAGGGTTGCTGGTAAACAAACTGATGGCATGGATGCCCAATTCCCAATTTCCGTAGTGTGCCGTCACAGCTATCACTCCCTTGCCTGCACGGAAATGGCGTTCCAGCTCTTCGGTTTGTTCGAGCCTCATCCGTTTTGCCACATCTTTAGGTGAGATGCTACGCATTTTAATAGCTTCCACGATCAGATCAGGGAGAAAGCGATAAAATTTTCGCTCAATTTGCGTCCGTTCTTTGATGCTCTTTTCGGGAAAGGCGTTTTTAAGGTTTTGACGCACCACCGCCCTTCGATAGCCAACCACGTAGTATAGTAATAAATAACCAACGTCCGAAAGTAGATAGAGTGCCCAGAAGGGCAGCAGCGAAAGCAAGTAGATAAAGAAGGACAATACGGAAGATTTTCGCATTACGGCCATCGATGGTTTCGTGAAGCTGCAAACTTAGATAAAGTTACGTTTATATGCAATACGATTAAATTGCTTATAAACGAAGCTTTATCGGCGCACTTTTATGCGCATCGGTGCTCCGCAGCCGCTTGGCACTACTTTGAAGTGGAAGTATCCTTAATTTAAGTTATTTTTACGGCGCAAACTTACATTCCTTGCGTTACATGGACAATCACCTTATTTTACCTGCATTTTACTTACCTCCGATTGCGTATTTCAGTATACTCAACGGCTCATCCTTACCCATTTTATTGGAAGGGCAGGAGCATTATCCCAAACAGACTTACCGCAATCGGACATCGGTTTATTCTGCAAATGGCAAGCTCGACCTTATTGTGCCGGTGCAGCACGGTAACGTTGGCCACATCAAGATGAAAGATGTGCGGATCAGTTATGACGCGGAATGGCAACGGCTCCATTGGATGAGCCTGCAGACCGCCTACCGCAGCTCCGCTTATTTCGAATACTACGAAGATGATTTCCGACCGTTTTATCAGCGGAGGCATGAGTGGTTATTCGACTATAATACGGCTCAGCTGGAGCTGTTACTCAGACTGTTGAAAATAGACCGGCCTACAGGATACACCGAAAGTTATCGTGAAAATTATGAACCGGCTACCGATTTCAGGCAAGTTATCCATCCGAAAAAGGCTCATACATCGTATATCGCTAAACCCTATTACCAGGTATTTGAGAATAAACACGGTTTCATTCCCGGTTTGAGTATCGTGGATCTGCTATTTAATCACGGTCCGCAAAGTAAGGGGTATCTTTGAGCATAAAAACTTTTTAATGCGATTCCTGTTTTAGTGTCAGATGCTACGAATTATGATAAAGCTATTTTCGCTCATTTTACCATGTTTGATGATTGGGAGCGCATCGGCGCAATCGGAAGCGGATTCAATCCACCACCAAAAAATATATGTAACCAGCGGGATGGGATGGGGATTTGCGCTTGGTGCGACCAATGACGTGTTGCAAGCAAAGTTTTCCAATAGTTTGGGCTTGGATATTTCATTAGCCCATCGGAATTATTTTATCTACCCCTCGATCGACTTTCTGACGTTTGGATATAATCAGCAGGTACACGATCCGGATTATGCCTATGATTTGGAGAAGGGTAGGAGCAATTTTTATGTGCTTAACCTCGCGGCAGGCATCCGCAAGCAATTCGATAAATTGAATGTCTATGCGTATGCCGGTCCGGGAGTGGGGGTAGTCGTCGAGCCTCGGGCAATCGTCTCTTCTTCTGGGAGCAACGTGACAATAGAAAATACCACGCACATGACTCCTACCGCACGCGGTGGGTTGGGCGCCGATTACAAAATCGGTGGTTTTTTCCTATTTGTTGAAACGGGGTGGCTCCATAATTTCAGGAATATCCAGCGCCGCCCGGTCAACGTCGTATCATTATACGCCGGTTTAAAAACCGATGTCACTAAACTGAAGGACAATGTTGCGCGCGTAATGGGTATTGATTAAGAAGGCTACCGTGGTGAAATGCTCAGCTCCACAACTTCCACATCTATTGAATTGAATAGCTTGTGTGAAGATTTCAGTTCTTTTTCTGGCTTTATCTCATCCAACGTCCGCACATCAACACCCCGCTGCTTCACAATATCGAACTTGCCCCCGAGGCACGGGTACTTCGTTTCGATGTCGCCGCCATTGAAGCCAATGATTGTAGCATAACCGTCTAGACTATTATAAAAGTTAGTCATGGTCACGGGCATGAAATTATTGTATTCCTTTAGCTCGTTCAAGGTAGAACCGACGCGTAGCCCTTCTGGGGTTTGGTACGGACCGAAATTGTTTGCTACAGCAATTTTTGTTATCGTGCGATACGGTTCTTGGCTTTCCGCCCAATATACCGTGATCTCTTCCGCTTCATTGGGGAATACTTTGGTGATATGCACAGCATTCCCATCGATATCAACGGTGCCGTTTTGAAGCTTATCTGCCCCAACCACGCTATCCAAAGCGGAATATGAGTAATTGGTTTTGACCGGTCCGATGCCGTCGCACGTGATGGCGTTCGGGTCTATTGCCGGTGTCTCATCCTGTTGTTTTTGCACTTGTTGCTGACAAGCGATGAAAACCAAACCGACTAGTGAAATGCTGAATAGTTTGTTCATGATAACTGGTTGTTCATATACTGCTGCGAAACTAATAAAATGAGAACACCTTTCCAAGACGAATTTACCTGAATAAGGTTATCTCACGGTTCCAGCCCGGGTAAAATACCGGTAATACCAGGTATCGTGCAGGTCGCTAATGATCACTCCTTTGCTTGTCGAAACATGAACGAACTTATTGTTGTGTAGATAGATACCCACGTGGTCTATGCTGCCGCGACCGAATGAGAAAAAGACAAGGTCGCCCTCCTGCAATTGGCGCTCATACTTGCGCTTGACCTGTTCAGCCATTTCCTTTGATACCCGAGGTACCGATTTACCATAGACATCACGCATAACCAAGCCGACGAATGCGGAACAATCCAATCCGCGGTGGTCCGTTCCGCCGGATCGGTGGGGTACCCCCATCCAATCATCGATATATGCATATAACGTGGGATTATCCAACTCATTGGCTCGCACACCTAATACTTCTGCATACCCAGCTAGCAGACCTCTATCCGCTTTCCGCACACCCTTGGGTGCCGAAGATGCATCTGTAATGATGGTCTCTTTAGCGGCCTTTCTATGGGACTTGGACCCAACAACCCTGTCGGACGGCAGTGCGTTTTTTCGGGTTAAGCATCCGCTAAGTAGCAGCATTGCCAATGATAGAACGAGCAGGAGACCTTTTGTCATTACTTGATTATTTACAGGGGCCAAAATAGTGATTTGAAGTTAAATGAAAAAAGTGGGGTAATATAAGAATCCGTACCTTTGCATCATGATTGTAAAAACGGCAACATTTATTAGCAGCAATACCAAGGTGGATAAATTGCCGGCAGCTAATTTACCGGAATACGCATTTATTGGACGGTCCAACGTTGGCAAATCATCTCTGATTAATGCACTTACAGGGAATCGTCATTTGGCCAAGACTTCGCAGACACCGGGCAAGACCCAATTGATTAACCATTTCCTGATCAATGGCGCCTGGTACTTGGTGGATTTGCCGGGGTACGGTTTCGCTAAAGCATCCAAGAGTAGCCGTGCCGTATGGGAAAAATTCATACGACGCTATCTTTCTATACGTGAAAACCTGCAATGTGTGTTTGTACTGATTGATAGTCGACATGAGCCACAGCAGAATGATTTGGATTTTTGCCGCTGGCTTGGAGAGAAGGGTATTTCTTTTCTGCTGGTTTTTACCAAGGCCGACAAGTCGTCGCTAGCGAAGGCAAATTCCAACGTCAGGAAGTTCCACCAGGCGTTGTTACAATGGTTTGAAGAGACCCCACCACATTTTCTGACATCTGCTGAAAGCCGTTTGGGATGCGAACAGTTGCTGACCGCCATCGACGAAATCAATTCGAACTTTCAACCTGTTGATGTAAAAGATCGCTGACAACCTTTTATGAATAAATATTTCTCACTTGTACTATTTGTACACAGTATTTTTGCACTTCCATTTGCCATAATCGGCTTTTTTCTTGCCGTAAATACCACTGCCTACGGTTTTGATTGGGTAAAGCTATTACTAATGCTAGCGTGTATGGTATTCGCCCGTAATGCAGCAATGGCGTTCAATCGTTATCTCGATCGCCATATTGACGCCGTAAATCCACGAACGGCCATGCGTGATATTCCAGCAGGGAAGGTAACTCCGTCACAAGCGCTGGCCTTTACGATCATCAATTGCATACTATTCGTGATTGCTACGTGGTTCATCAATTTGATTTGTTTTTCCCTTTCGCCGGTGGCATTGGCAGTGGTATTGGGGTATAGTTATACGAAACGTTTTACTCCTTTATGCCATTTGATATTGGGGTTGGGACTTGGGCTGGCTCCGCTTGGGGCATATATGGTGGTCGCGGGGGCGTTCCATATTGTCCCGATATTTTATGCGTTAGCCGTATTGTTTTGGGTTGCGGGATTTGATATTATCTACGCATTGCAAGACGAAGAATTTGATCGCGAACATCAACTAAGTTCCATACCGGCTTGGTTAGGAAAACGCAAAGCATTGAACGTGTCCGAGGTTTTACACGTGTTGTCAGCTATCTTCGTGCTATTGCCCGTGTTTTTCATGCCATTGGGGTGGTTTTACGTTGCAGGCATTGTTTTCTATTGTGCATTGCTGATCTATCAACACCGTATCGTGAGCCCTTCCGATTTGAGTAAGGTGGACCGGGCGTTTATGACGACCAATGGTTTGGCATCCGTAGTATTTGCTTGTTTTTTTCTACTGGATATGGTTTTTTGATTTGCCATTCCCTGAATAAATCCCTTTATTTGCAAAAATCTGAAAACATCAATGGCGAAAAACTTACTGATTGTAGAGTCACCGGCGAAAGCGAAAACAATAGAAGGATACTTAGGTAAGGATTTTTTGGTCAAGTCCAGCTATGGCCATATCCGCGATTTAGTGAAAACTGACGATGCTATCGACACGGCGAATAACTTTAAACAACAGTATGAGGTTCCGGCAGACAAAAAGGCCGTAGTCAGTGAATTAAAGAAATTGGCTAAAGCAGCCGAAACGGTGTGGCTCGCCTCCGACGAGGACCGTGAAGGGGAAGCGATTTCCTGGCACCTGTATGAAACGCTTGGTCTCCATGACGAAAAGACCAAGCGGATCGTGTTTCATGAAATTACCAAGCCGGCCATACTCAAAGCCATTGAGACCCCAAGAGGGATCGATTTCAATTTGGTCAATGCCCAACAAGCGCGGCGTGTACTTGATCGCCTGGTTGGCTTTGAGCTCTCTCCGGTATTGTGGAAGAAAGTAAAGCCATCATTATCGGCAGGTCGGGTACAATCTGTTGCTGTTCGACTGATTGTGGATCGCGAACGCGAAATCAATCGGTTTAAAGCAGAAGCCGCGTTTAAGATTGTGGCCATTTTCCATACGGATAATTCCAAGGAGCTGTTTAAAGCGGAGTTGCCGCAGCGATTTGCATCGGTGATGGACGCCGAGCGTTTTCTTGCCGATTGTATTCCAGCGGATTTTGTGGTCAATGGTTTGGAAACCAAACCGTCTAAACGTAATCCTGCAGCGCCATTTACGACCTCTACTTTACAACAGGAGGCCAGCCGTAAGCTCGGTTTTTCTGTAGCTCGTACCATGTCCGTAGCCCAGCGCCTTTATGAAGCCGGGCGCATCACCTATATGCGTACCGATTCGGTAAACCTGAGCGATACGGCCTTACAAGGTGCGGAACAGGAAATTAGATCTGCGTATGGTGATAAGTACCATAAACGCCGACAATATCGAACCAAGTCGGCTGGTGCTCAGGAAGCCCATGAGGCCATTCGACCCACCTATTTTGATCGGCATTCTATTGATGGCGATAATGCAGAGCGAAGACTGTACGAGCTGATATGGAAGCGGGCAATTGCTTCACAGATGAGCGAAGCGGAATTCGAGAAGACAACTGCAAAAATAGGGATTTCTACCCGGGCGGAGGAATTGGTGGCCAATGGAGAAGTGATGCGATTTGATGGGTTTTTAAAGGTATATTTCGAATCGACGGATGATGAGCACGAACCAAACCTTGACAACGATACAGATAATGCGTTACTACCGCCATTGCAAAAGAACCAACGGATCCAATTAAAAAGTATGACGGCTACGGAACGTTTTTCGCGCCCAGCTGCACGTTATACCGAGGCAAGCCTTGTTAAAAAATTAGAAGAGCTGGGCATCGGTCGCCCGTCAACTTATGCACCGACGATTTCGACCATTCAGAATCGTGGCTATGTGGTAAAGGAAGACCGAGATGGTAAGCCGAGAGACTACCGTGTACTGGAATTGGGCGGTGGAACGATAGCTACGCTCACGAAGACCGAAATAACCGGTGCAGAACGATCGAAGTTGTTTCCGACGGATATCGGCGTGGTAGTCAATGACTTTTTAGTAGAGCATTTCAAAGGGATCGTCGATTTTAACTTTACAGCTAAGGTGGAGAAGGAGTTCGATGAAATAGCTCAAGGGATGAAAGAATGGACCGATATGTTGCACAGTTTTTATGGCCCGTTTCACAATGAAGTAGAAACGACCATCAAAAATGCCGATCGTGCCACCAATGAAAGAGAGTTGGGAATGGATCCGGAAACCGGTAAGCGGGTTAGTGTGCGTATTGGCCGGTTTGGGCCCATGGTGCAGATTGGAATGGCGGACGAGGAAGAAAAGCCACGCTTTGCCAGTCTCCGGCCGGGACAGATGATCGAAACCATCACCTTTGAAGAGGCGCTTGAGCTGTTCAAATTGCCCAAAAAGGTTGGGGAGTTCGAAGAGAAGGAAATGACTGTGGCCATTGGTAGATTTGGGCCGTACATCCGTCACAACAATGCATTCTATTCCTTGCCCAAAGGGGTTGATCCCCACGATGTAACCACGGATTCCGCTATCGAGATCATCAAAGATAAACGGCAAAAGGATATCGAGAAAATCGTCAAAATTTTCGATGAAAATCCGGATGCGCGGATAGAAAATGGCCGATGGGGACCATTTATTCGGTTTGGTAAGCAGAATATCAAAATACCAAAGGGTACAGAGGTGCAAAATATCACCTATGCCGACGTCCTAAAATGGGCCGAAGCCGACGAAAAAAAGCCGAAGAAGAAAGGCAGAGGGAAAAAATAGTGAAAAAAGACCTACCTACCAATATTGTTCAAGATATTTCCATTGCAGTGGTGTTGGAAAGCGATTCACCTACCGGAAAAGTATGGAACGTCTACCTCATTAACGAAAAAGAGGTGACGCTAAAGAACGTGATGGTTAGTTCAAAGGGATACGGTATTAAAGATGAGCAGGAAGTAAAAACATCTGTCTTACGACATTTTATTGGCGATATCGATTCGCGTGACTACGCGAAAATCGAGGCCATAGATGAGCAGGTTTTCGGCCTCACGAATGAATACTGGCTGAGCTACTACATTGACGAAACCATCTATGACAAGAAATACATCTTTCTTCCGGAAAGCATCATTGATGACAACTTGATTAAGATCCCTGTACTGAATAAGCCGGGTGTATTAATCGGAGGCAACCATTGATGGGTATGGTGAGATCAAACAAAATTATTGCCATTGATGGATATTCTTCCTGCGGGAAAAGCACGCTTGCTAAAGCGCTGGCCAAAGCACTCCAATACCTCTACATCGACAGTGGGGCCATGTATCGCGCTGTTACATTATATTTCATACGGAATGCTATTCCTCTTGAAGATACGGCTAGGGTCGTCGAAGCGTTAGACCAAATCCATATCGATTTTCATAGCCAGCCGGAAGCAACCAGTATCTATCTAAACGATGAGGATGTATCGGAGGAAATCCGACAGATGCGCGTATCCGACTGTGTAAGTGAAGTGAGTGCAATCAAGGCAGTGCGCTTGGCTATGGTGGCACAGCAACAACGGATGGGTAGAAATAAGAATATCGTGATGGACGGTCGAGACATCGGTACGACCGTCTTCCCAGATGCGGATCTAAAAATTTTCATGACGGCCGATCCGAAGGTACGTGCGGAGCGGCGTTACCTCGAATTAAAAAGCAAGGGTGAAGAAATCACCCTTGAGGAGGTATTTGAGAATATTGCGCATCGCGATTACATCGACACCACCCGTAGGGAAAGTCCTTTAGTACGAGCTGTCGACGCTATCGTATTAGATAACACTGGCCTCAACGAAGCCGAGCAACTTGCGTTTGTGCTTGATTACCTCTAGGCTAGGTTCTCGAATCTATTTGCTACGTCGCCCAGGATAGCTCTCGAGTCCTTTTTCCAGACACACTAACGCTTTTCTCAAATCGTCGCAGTTTAATACGTATGCCAACCTAACTTCATCCGCTCCCGAACCAGCTGTGCTATAAAACCCACTCGCGGGTGCCATCATGACGGTTTGATTTTCGTGTGAGAAATGCTCCAGCATCCATTGGCAGAATCGATCGGCATCATCGATCGGCAGTCGGGCCAACACGTAGAAAGCGCCTCCCGGATTGGGGCAAAATACACCTGGTATGCGATTAAGGCCAGCAACCAATACGTTTCTTCTCGCGGTATATTCTTGCTTTACGGCTTCAAAATAACTTTCAGGAGTATCCACAGCTGCTTCCGCGGCGATCTGGGCTACAGCGGGTGGACTGAGCCGCGCCTGCGCGAATTTTAATGCCATTTGCCAAAGCGATTTGTTTTTGGTTATTAGACATCCCAAACGAGCTCCGCAGGCGCTGTACCGTTTAGAAACGGTGTCTACAATTACCACGTGTTGGTCCAAGCCTTCCAGATGCATCGGCGATATAAATTCCTTTTCATCATAGCAGAATTCACGATACGCCTCGTCAGCAATTAGAAACAGGTCATAGTTGAGGCAAAGGTCTCGGAGGGCTTCCATCTCCTGGCGGGAATAAAGATAACCTGTAGGATTGTTTGGGCTACAGATGGCAATGGCTCGGGTGTTTTCCGTAATCAGTTTTTCAAAATCAGTGATGGGCGGTAATGCAAATCCATCGTCGATGTGGGAAAGGATGGGTTGGATCACAATGCCGGCTGAACTTGCAAAACTCTTATAATTGGCGTAAAACGGTTCGGGTATGATAATTTCCTCTCCTGGGTTGACGCATGCTTGCATGACGATGGTAAGGGCCTCAGAGCCACCATTTGTAACCAAGATGTCCCCAGGCGCAATGTCATAACCCAACTTATTATAATAGCCACTTAGTTTGTTGCGATAGGAGGCTGTGCCCTCAGACGGTGTGTACGCCCACACCTTGAAATCAATGTTTCGAACGGCGTCGAGCATCAATTGCGGCGTCTCGATATCGGGTTGGCCGATATTGAGGTGGTACACGTGTTTGCCATCCAGCTTCGCCTGGTCGGCATACGGTGTCAGTTTACGGATGGGAGAGGCCGGCATCTCACGGCCCCTTATCGATATTGAAGGCATATTATTGTGTTATTTCTGGTGCAATATTAAGCATAGCTTTTGGATTTAATGGCACAAAAAAACCGCTAAATAGATAGCGGTTCCTGTTATTTTAAAAGTCGTTGCTAACTAACCCGTTACCTCACCCTTAATATAGAGGGTTTTCACGGGTGTCTTGGTATTGGACCGCACGGTGAAGTTCTTGGTAAAGGGCTGTTTCGCTGCCGCGTTGAAGGTTACTGATATGGTGCCCTTTTCCCCTGGCTTAACCGGTGTTTTGGTAAACTCAGCCACCGAGCAACCGCAGGATGGCTTTACTTCACTGATAATAATGGGCTCGGAACCCACATTTTCAAACGTAAAAACGTGAGTGACCGGATCGCCCTGCGGGATTTTACCGAAATCATACGTTTCCTTGTCAAACTTAAACTCCGCTTTGCTGTTCTGCTGGCCGACAGCCGCAGTGCAAACAAAAGCGACGAGTACGGCGCATATTGTAGCGATTTTTTTCATCATTGTTTTTTTAATTTTTGTTTCAGTAAATGCTATCATCCTTACGCATGATACGCAAATCTACCATTTTGGAATTAAAAGGTCAAAAAATGTTCCAAAAACAAATTGGATCGCCATATTTCTGACAAACATTGTAGGGTTCGTTGATTTGTTTGACCAACGTAGGAGGGTGATGCGAAACAGACAAATGATCAATTGACTACGGAATATTCAGGTATTTATGTGTCTGCAATGAAATTTCCCACTTCGGATTTTGCATCACGTAATCTACGATAAGTGGAGTCATTTCATGAGTTTTAGACCATTCGGGTTGCAGGTAAAGGCGGCATGTGGTATGGACTAACGCCGCGTGCTGTTCTGCCCAGTCGAAATCGCTTTTATTGAACACAATGACTTTCAGCTCGCCGGCAGCAGCCAACACGTCCGGTAGTGGCCTCTTGAATTTCTTCGGCGAAAGGCAAACCCAATCCCAATACCCACTTAGCGGGTAGGCTCCCGATGTTTCAATAAAAGTTTTGATGCCGGCCGATTGAAGTCCCTGTGTGAGGTAGTCGAGGTTGTAAAGCAACGGCTCACCACCGGTCACGACAACGGCTTTCGACGGATGTTGCTTGGCATGCTCGATAATGGTATCGGCTGCGGTCAGCGGATGGAGCTCGGCGTCCCAGCTTTCCTTTACATCACACCAATGGCACCCCACATCACATCCACCCAAACGGATAAAATAAGCAGCCTTACCCGTATGATAGCCCTCGCCTTGAATGGTGTAAAATTCCTCCATCAAGGGTAATAATGTGCCATCCTCCGGAACCTGTCGTGTCATGTCGCTTTTTGAGGGTACAAAGATATGAAATTTATAGTCTCTGCTCCAAGACCTGTTGTCTTTACATGAGTCGTTACTTCTTCCAATGGATGGCGATCAGCGTAGGCGTGGTGTTTTGGAGAATGGTTTTTCATTATATCGATTTCGTATTTTGTGTTTCCTTCCTTACCTTTGCATCCGAATTACAGATCACATTTGTATTGTGGTTTATGGATTAGTTTTAAGTTAACGCAAAATCATACTTGTAAATGATTCAAATTACCCTACCAGATGGCTCCGTGAGGCAGTATGCCCCGGGAACCACAGCGATGGAAGTCGCACAATCCATTTCAGAAGGCTTGGCCCGCAACGTATTGGCAGCAGAAGTAAACGGCGAGGTATGGGATGCGTTGCGCCCTATCGAACAAGACGCTAACGTACGCCTGCTCACCTGGAATGACAACCAAGGGAAATCCACTTTCTGGCATTCATCGGCGCACTTGATGGCCGAAGCATTAGAAGCGCTATATCCAGGCACTAAGTTCGGTATCGGACCAGCCATCGAAACGGGATTCTATTACGATGTCGACTTCGGCGACCGTGAATTCTCGTCGGACGATTTCAAGCAAATCGAGGACAAAATGATCGAGCTGGCGCGTACAAAAGCAGTATATGTCCGCAAGCCGGTCAGTAAGGCTGATGCCGAAGCATATTTCAATGAAAAAGGAGATGAGTATAAGCTCGATTTGATTAAGGATTTGCCCGATGGCAACATCACGTTTTATACGCAGGGTAACTTCACAGATTTGTGTCGTGGTCCGCATATTCCGAATACGGGCTTTATCAAGGCTGTGAAACTGACGAATGTCGCTGGAGCGTATTGGCGTGGCGATGAAAACCGTAAGCAGCTCACCCGCATCTATGGCGTTACGTTCCCAAAAGCCAGCGAACTGACCGATTACCTGTATATGATCGAGGAGGCCAAGAAACGGGACCATCGCAAACTGGGGCGGGAACTGGAATTGTTTGCATTTTCGGAGAAAGTCGGGATGGGATTGCCGCTATGGCTGCCCAAAGGAGCGCGGCTGCGACAGAAATTGATTGATTTCATGCAACGCGCGCAACTTAAGGCCGGATATGAACCTGTGGTAACCCCTCATATCGGACACAAAAATCTATATGTCACCTCCGGCCATTACGAAAAATATGGAGCGGACTCGTTCCAACCCATACACACGCCGCAGGAAGGGGAAGAGTTCCTGTTGAAACCTATGAATTGCCCGCATCATTGTGAAATCTATAAGACAAAGCCGCGTTCATATAAAGATTTACCCATCCGCTATGCGGAATTCGGCACGGTATACCGATATGAGCAGAGCGGTGAATTGCACGGCCTGACACGGGTACGTGGATTCACGCAAGACGACGCCCACCTGTTTTGTCGTCCGGATCAGGTAAAAGAGGAATTCAAGAAAGTCATCGACTTAGTGCTTTACGTTTTCGAGGCGTTGGGCTTTGACGATTACGTTGCGCAAATTTCCCTGCGCGATCCCGAAAATAGGAGCAAATACATCGGTTCTGACGAGAATTGGAACCGTGCCGAACTGGATATTATCGAAGCGGCTGCCGACAAAGGTTTGAAGACCGTGGTCGAATACGGTGAAGCCGCATTCTATGGGCCGAAGCTCGATTTCATGGTGAGGGATGCATTGGGCCGGAAATGGCAACTGGGAACCATTCAGGTTGATTACAACCTGCCGGAGCGGTTTGAACTGGAATATACGGGCAGTGACAATAGCAAGCATCGTCCCGTGATGATCCACCGCGCACCATTCGGTTCCCTAGAACGCTTTGTAGCTGTGTTGATTGAACATTGTGCAGGGCAGTTCCCGTTGTGGTTGGCACCCGAGCAATTCATCATCCTTCCCGTCTCGGAAAAATATGAGGAATATGCAAAAAAACTTTTAGAATCACTCAATAATTCCGATATTCGCGGCTTGGCTGACCTGCGCGATGAGAAAGTTGGACGTAAAATAAGGGATGCCGAGTTGAAAAAAATCCCCTATATGTTGATTGTGGGAGAAAAGGAGGTGGAAGACGGCACGGTTTCTGTTCGGAAACATGGCCACGGGGATTTAGGAACAATGCGTGTGAGTGCATTTAGCGATCAGTTAATAAAAGAGATAACCGTTTAATTATTTTAGACATTTGGCATTAAATAGACCAGGATTCAGAGGCCCGAGACCTCCGTTTAGAAAGAAGGAGCCGGAGCACCGTATAAACGAACATATTAGGGTACCAGAGGTACGATTAGTGGGCGACAATATAGAACAGGGGATATTTCCGACGCGTAAGGCATTGGAGCTTGCTGATGAATTGGAACTGGATTTAGTGGAGATCTCGCCGAATGCCGTACCGCCTGTTTGTCGGATCATAGATTACAGTAAGTTTATCTATGAGCAGAAGAAGAAGCAGAAAGAAATTAAATCAAACGCCAAGCAAACGGTCATCAAGGAAATTCGTTTCGGTCCCAACACCAACGACCATGATTTTGAGTTTAAACTCAAACACGCAATCAAGTTTTTGGAATCGGGAGAAAAAGTACGGGCGTATGTACATTTTAAGGGTCGGGCAATCGTCTATAAGGAGCAGGGTGAAATTCTGCTATTGCGTTTCGCTCAGGCACTAGAAGAGTATGGAAAAGTGGAATTGCTGCCCAAATTGGAGGGTAAGCGGATGTTTCTAACGGTAGCCCCCAAAGCCACAACGAAGAAATAAGAAATTAACAAGTCGATATAAAAATCAGTAATCATGCCAAAAGTGAGAACCAATTCCAGTGCTAAGAAACGTTTTAAGCTTACTGGAACAGGTAAGATTGCCAGAAAGAATGCTTTTAAAAGTCACATCCTGACCAAAAAGAGCACTAAGCGTAAGCGCAATCTGACACAGACCAGTCTCGTGTCTGAAGCCGACATGGGCAACGTAAAACGTATGCTAGCCATCGGAAAATAGTAGTTAGTAATTAGTAATTAAGAAACCAGGTATTGGGTTGTAAGACCGTTGCAAAACACGGCGCCTGCTACCAAAAACACAAGATTATGCCACGTTCGGTTAACGCAGTAGCGTCTAGAAGAAGACGCAAGAAGATCCTCAAAATGGCCAAAGGCTATTATGGGTCGCGCAGTAAGGTTTATACCGTTGCGAAAAATACAGTAGAAAAGGGATTGTTGTACGCGTACCGCGACCGCAAGACTAAGAAAAGGGAGTTCAGGGCTTTATGGATACAGCGTATCAATGCCGGCGCTCGTCAACATGGAATTTCGTATTCACAGTTGATCGGTAAGTTGAATGCGAAGAACATCGGATTGAACCGTAAGGTATTGGCCGATTTAGCCATGAATAATCCGGAGGCTTTCAAAGCCGTTATTGATGCAGTGAAATAAGGTTTAACCCCATATCGATTTGTTAAGTAAAAGGAAACCGTTAAGGTTTCCTTTTTTTTGTTTGTCGTATCAATTTAATCATTTGTGGCAATTTTTAGCAATAGATCCACTAGCCGATTGGAATAGCCGTATTCATTGTCATACCAGCCCACAACTTTCACTAATCCACCCACCACCGATGTTAATTGCGCATCAAAGACGCAGGAGTACGGACTATTGATAATATCAACGGACACGATCGGATCCTCGGTGTATTGCAGGATGTATTTCAATTCATTGGCAGCCGCATTCTTGAATACGGCATTTATTTCCTCGACGGTCGCTTGGTTGCGTAGCGTGCAGGTAAAATCCGTCAATGATCCATTCAAAACCGGTACTCGGATGCCGGCACCGCCCAACTTGCCTTCAAGGTGTGGAAATACATTGGTGACAGCTTTGGCCGCTCCTGTGGTAGTTGGGATGATCGACGCAGATGCTGCCCGGGCACGGCGTAGATCGCGGTGGGGACTGTCATGCAAGCTTTGGTCGCCAGTCATGCTATGGACCGTGGTGATATAACCATCCACAATGCCCCAATGTTCATCCAATATTTTCACCATAGGGGCCACATTGTTAGTCGTACAGGAAGCATTTGACAAAACAGGAGTGCGTAAATCTATCGATGAATCATTCACCCCCAATACCGCAGTGGGAATTTCTTTATCAGGTGATGGAGCGGAGATAATCACTTGTTTTGCGCCTGCATCGAGGTGCTTTTGCGCGTGTTGCCGTGTGATGAATTTTCCGGTAGACTCGATGACGGTGTTTACACCCAATGATTTCCAGGGAAGCTGCTCGGGTAATCGTTCATTGAAAACTTCGATCAGGTGACCATCAATGACTAACTTACCTGCGTTTACGGTGACGTTTCCCGGGTATATTCCGTGTACCGAGTCATATTTAAATAGGTGGGCTAATGTGTGTGGGTCCGTCAAGTCGTTTATTGCGACGACGGCGATGTCTTCCAATCTATTTCTTAGCAAGGTATTGCGTAGCGTATTTCGCCCGATACGACCAAATCCATTAATAGCGACGTTGAACATTGTTGATAGGATTACTGCGGTTATGCCGCGGTCAAAGTTACACATTTCGTTAACATCAAACGAAACAAAATAAGGGAGTTGGGAGTTATAAACTTATGAAAAAGAAAGCGAAATTTGAGCCCAAGGACTCAAACCGGCGATTACGTGAAGATGATCAGATTGTCGATACCGATAGGTCTGAAAGTCAGACCGGCCACCAAGAGGAATCCAACATAAGCGCACCGGCATTGAAACGGAAATTCAGTGAGCAGCCGCCAACCAAACACAATTCAAAAACATAGGAGGTGCTACAAACCTCCGAATTATTTGTTTATCGCTTCGACGATTTCCGCTGCACTTCTTTCACCGTTCCAATACTCCTTCAGCTGGCCGTCGGCACCGTAAATGTATGTTGCTGGATACTGTGAGGGAATGTGGAATTTATTAATGAAATCCGCGCCTCTGTCATAAAGGACTTCCACATTTTCCTTACCCACCAACGGTTTGGCCCATGTATCGAGAAATGAAGCCATCAATGCAGGATCGTTCATGGATACGAAATAGAAATTGGCGGTTTTTACTTGATTGTAATGCTTGCCGATGTCGTTAGCCTCATGTTGGCAATGACCACACGTGGGATCAAACAGAATAAACACGATATTTCCGGTTTTGGCCAAATCCGACTTCGTGAAGCGAATGCCACTTTTCAGTATGTAAAAGGTGAAATCTGGAATAGTGCTGGTAGGTTCTTTCGAAACATCAGGTTGGACAGAATGTTGAGCCTCGGCCTCCGAAATGGCGCCGGCCTGTTCTTGTGTCGAGTTGGAAGCAGTAGCCTCATTATTATTGGAGTGCGCTGACTTGGCGTTGTTATCGCATGCAGCGGTCAACGTCAGCAGGGATACGCAGGCAAGAACCAAAATGGAATTTAGTCGTATTATCATGAATGCAAAGGTAAGTGTTTATGACTATAATTTACGTACTAAAAGCTGGCAGGTATAGCTGTCTTTGAGCTCCATGATAATTTCCTTTTCAACCAAGACGCGTGCGATGGTTTGCTGATTGTAATATCGTATAGTAATGAGTTCCAGACCAATTTGATGTCTTATGTCATAGCGCGACCGGAGATCCAGAAGTAACGCCTCTACGTTATCCCCCGTATTGTCGATACTTACCGAAAAACTCACGGCGCTGTTATGCATCATGTTTACCTTGATTTTATGGGCATGGAAGCGACTGAAAATATCACTTAGGTTGTCTTCGACAATAAAGGAGAAATCCTTGGGCAGAATAGAAATTAGTACTTGATTTACCTTAAAGATAAAGGAAGGCACAGGTAATGATTCTTTTGTGCTCCTGATTTGCGTGCCTCCATTTTCAATGTCGATGAAAGACTTTACATGAAGCGTAATATTTTTGTTTTGTAAAGGTTTGATCGTTTTGGGATGAATCACGGTGGCACCATAGTAGGTCAGCTCGATGGCGTCCAGATACGAAAGTTCGGGAATGAGTTCGGTTTGGTCGAACCATTTGGGATCGGCATTCAATACGCCGGGTACATCTTTCCATATCGTTACGCTTTCAGCACCGAGGCAAGCTGCAAAAATGGCTGCGGAATAATCCGAACCCTCACGGCCCAATGTTGTGGTGAAATTTTCAGAAGTAGAGCCTATGAAGCCCTGGGTGACCAACAGTTGGTGCTCCAGTAAGTCTGGTAGGTTGTCCTGGATGCGTGCTTCCGTAGCCTCCCAGGCTACGCGGCCTTCCCGGTGCGTGTTATCGGTTAAAATGTAATCCCTCGCATCCAGCCATTTGGTCGTTAATCCGATTGCATGGAGATAATGGCTAATGATCGTTGTGGAAACCAATTCCCCAACGGCAACGATCTGATCATATAAGTAGTCGTATGGATCCATCGGGGGTTCTTCCAATATCCATTCAATCTCTACGAAACGGTTGGCGACTTCGTTATATACTGGGTGATTGCCATCTGGAAATAATGCCTGGACAATATCCTCATGGTAGCGCTTCGCTTGCTGCAACAAATCATAGGTGTCATCTGCCTGTGTGAAATACTGCTGAACAAGGCGCTCAAGCAGATTTGTGGTTTTGCCCATGGCCGAAACCACAATTAATAGCTGGTGGCCTCGATAAGCCGAAACAATACGGCCGAGGTTTACCACACCGTCGGCATCTTTGACAGATGCCCCTCCAAATTTGAATACTTGCATTAAGGTCAGCTTACATGTTTAGTTCAGCGACGATCCGTTTTGCACGGTCTGTCAATAATCGTTCAACCTCTGAATAGGGAATGCGGAGTTCAGTCTGCCCATTTACGTAGGGCTTTATTTCATAAATATTATACAGGAAGAGCATGCTATCACGCTCTAGTGCAAAATTGTCCGGAATGCTAAACCGGCCTTGATCAAAGAAGTACTGGTCTTCAAGAGACTGATCTACCTTAAGGCCCTCCGCTTTACGGAAATAGCGCTCGGCAACAGCTGCTAACTCGTTCTGGAACGGCTTGGCGACGATATCATCGAGTATCAACGATTCGTGATTCGGAATGTCGTAATGCTTGAAGATCGTGGCATAATTACCATGCGCACCACCTGTATAGCTGTACGCCTTAACAACTAGGGCCAAATACGAAGGGCTGATAGCATACACGCTGGCGTGGGATTCTGACGTCCAAACGCGTGGAAAAGGATCAGACTGATAAAAATTATCAAATTCGCTGATAAATGAGTGGGCGGATTTTTCCACTGTCGTCGTATCGCTGCCCAATAGTACCGTCTGCACGAAACGATTTACAGCTGAATCTTGGAATATGGGATATGAAACGGCGAAAAAAGTGGTGTCTGTGGTTTCGGTAGTTCTCATCACGTTCTCACTGAACTTGATGTAGTCCTTGTATTCATAGGCCAAGGTATCCATTACAGGCTTTTGTTGCCGTGTATCCCGATCGGTTGTGTTGAATTGGCAAGAACCTATCAAAAGGGAATTGAGGCATATAAAAAAAAGAATGTACAGTTTACTTAATTTCATGCTTTTACTTTTAATTAAAATTTGGGCGTGCGCCTTACCCATCCAATGAAACATTCATCCATTCCCCGTCAAAAGTTGCACCATATTTTTTGTAGAAGTTAATAGCGGGTTCATTCCACGCCAAAACCTGCCAGACCATCCCACTATAGTTCCTATCCTTGCATAGTGCCCAAGTTTCATCAAACAATAATTTGCCAATACCTTTTCCACGCATGGATTCGGTAACGACGATATCCTCAAGGTAAAGTCTGCGGCCCTTCCATGTAGAATATCGAATGTAGAAAAGGGAAATACCCACAATATATCCGTCGATTTCAGCTACAAAAGCCTCCCAGACCGGTGCTATGCCAAAACCCGCATCGATAAATTCCGAAAGACTCACCGTCACCTCATTGGGCGCTTTTTCATATCGTGCAAGTTCTTTGACTAGCTCAAGCATCTGCGGACAGTCTGTTGCTGCCGCCTTGCGTATGATGATGTTCATTTTCCAGCTGTGTTCCGTTACTTCCGCACCCGTCTCAGTTTCTCAATTACCGACCGCCAAAGATTGTGCTTCCGAGCCTTACCATGGTGCAACCCTGTTCGATAGCGATTTTATAGTCTGATGACATGCCCATGGAGAGTATGTCAAAGGAAGGCTTTTCGCCAAAAAAGCTAGACTTAATACCGTCATATAGCGATTTCAGTTCTCGGAATTCTTCCTTAATTTCCTTCTCGTTGGGTGTATTCGTTGCGATGCCCATCAGCCCTCTGATCCGAACATTATTGAGTTGAGCGAGCTCTGGAGAGCGCAACAACTCGATGAGCTCTACATGGTCGAGTCCGAATTTAGTGTCTTCGGCAGCGATATGCACCTGCAGCAGGCAGTCGATGGTGCGATTGTGTTTATGCGCCTGCTTATTGATCTCTTTAAGCAACTTTATACTGTCTACCGAATGAATTAAGGCAACAAAGGGGGCGATATACTTCACCTTATTGCTTTGTAAGTGGCCAATGAGGTGCCATTTGATATCTTTCGGAAGCGCTTCATATTTTCCAACCAATTCCTGTACGACGTTTTCCCCAAAGATCCGTTGTTCGGCATCATAAGCCGCCATAATATCTTCCAGGGATTTCGTCTTGGAAACGGCAACTAACGTTACGTCTAAACGGTTTAACTCTTCTTTAATGGTTTTAATCTGATCAGCGACGTCCATAAATCCGGTCCTATTTTTGTAAGTTTGCACAAAACTACAAAACCTGTGGGTATCCATCAATAGTGGCGCGCTTGAATCGGTTGAGATACCCAAAGGATAGTAGTGGTTAAATGAGTTGAGGTAATCGTATGCGGCTGGCACTAATTGGATTAGTGATTTTATTTTTGGTTATCGCTTGCGGGGAGAAATTACCTAAGGAAGTGGTTCCTCAGCAGCAGATGTCTGCATTATTGTTGGATATGCATTTGGCTGACGGACAACTGGCAGCTATGCCTATAGATTCCGCACGGGCTCACCGTGATGCGTATTACGCTGCAATTTTCAATCGGTATGGTATTGATTCCACCACATTTGAGCAAAGTGTTACATTTTATTCGACGCGCCCATATATGATGAATGAGCTATATATCGCTATCGAAAAGAAATTGGAAGCGCTAAATATGGCCGAGCAAAAGGCAATTGAAGAAAAATACGCAGCACAACGTCGTGCAGATTCGGTGATTAATGCAAAACGGACAGATAGTTTACGACGGATAGCTCGCGATTCGCTGGATTTTAAACGCAAGCGCTACTTGCTCTATTTGCACGCCCCGGATAGCCTATATGGCAAGCCGGACTCCGTGACATATTTAACCCTGAGAGACCGAATGTTAAAAGCCGTCGGTTTGAGCGATGTTGAGTTGGGTAGTATACGTCCGCAGATCCCAAATCCAATGCCGCCGCCTCAAAAGCCTGCGCCAAAAGTGCCGGATGAGCCCAAACCGGTATTACGACCTTTCCAAAAGATTAAATAATATGACGTATCCGGATAACGCCATAGAAAAGCTTGGCTTTGCCGACATCAAAACACTGATTGCATCAAAATGCTTAAGTGAAGCCGGAAAGGAGCTGGTGGGTCGAATACAACCCCAAACCCGCTTTGACCAAATCGACAAGTTCTTAAGGCAAGCCGCGGAATTTAAGGATCTACTCGAAAATGACGCACCGCTACCTGTGGATCACCTATATCCTATCAGGCCGTTGGCCGAAAAAGCACGGGTGGTAGGTACTTTTTTATCAGAAGAAGAATTCTTTTATGTACTACTTTCCCTAAAGACCGTATTTGCTATTATCCGGTATTTCAATGAACGAAATGGCCAGTATCCTAATCTCGAAGCGCTATTTGAACACCTTCCAATTGAGAAGGACATCGTCGTGGCGATTGAGCGGGTTATTGACGCAAAAGGAAAGGTTAAACCTAATGCTTCGTCAACATTGGCTGAAATTAATTCAGGTATTGCCAAGGCAGAACAAGAGGCCCGGAAACGTATTGACCAGGTGTTTCGGACCGCGCAGCAGAATGGCTGGACGGCGGATGGCAATCTGACTGTTCGAGACGGTAGGCTATGTATTCCCATATTAGCCGAAAGCAAACGCAAAATAAAAGGTTGGATACATGACGAGTCGGCTACCGGGCAAACTGCTTATATCGAACCGGAAGAGGTATTCCACCTAAACAATAAGGTACGCGACCTTGAATTTGAGAAGCGACGTGAAATTGTCCGTATTTTAACCGCCCTTACAGACGAACTCCGGCCACATGTACCGCTGTTGATCGACTACCATCACTTGATGAGCAAGGTAGATTTCGTTCGTGCGAAGGCACTATTTGCGACAGACATCGAAGGGAATATGCCGGAGCTGAGCAAGGATGCCTCGACGTCAATGGTCAATGCGCGTCACCCGTTATTATTACTCAATTTCAGAAGTACCAAACAGACTGTGGTACCGTTGAATGTAAAAATCGATAGCCAAGATCGGATCATTGTCGTATCTGGCCCCAATGCAGGTGGTAAGTCTGTGTGTATGAAAACCATCGGGTTGTTGCAATTGATGGTTCAGGCAGGCTTGCTGATCCCAGCCGATCCAACATCTCGGATAGGTATATTTAGACAGGTATTCGCCGATATTGGTGATGACCAATCGATTGAAAGTGATCTCAGTACCTATAGTGCACATCTTTCAAAGATGAAGTATTTTTCCGAACACGCCGATGCCAGAACACTGGTACTTATTGATGAGTTTGGCACGGGTACGGACCCGCTTTTCGGCGGACCAATTGCTGAGGCAGTATTGGAGATGCTCCATCGTAAGGGGGCGAGGGGGGTAGTTACCACCCACTATTCCAATTTGAAGGTTTTTGCCAGCAATACTGATGGGGTGGAGAACGCTTCCATGCTGTTTGATAACTTGGCTATGCGGCCGTTATACATTTTACAAACGGGTAAACCGGGCAGCTCGTACGCCTTCGAGATTGCGCAAAAGATAGGATTGAGCGGGGATATTCTTAAAGCCGCTAAGCAGAAGATAGGGGTACAGCAAAAGAAAGTGGATACGTTGTTGGTCGATTTGGAGCGTGACAAAAAAGAAATACATGACGCAAAAATAGCTATCGGCCAGAAGGAAAAGCAACTAGCTCGGCTGAAAGAAGAAAACGAAACCTTACAGACCTATCTTGAGGAAAACAAAAAGACCATTATCAGTAAAGCTCGGGAAGAAGCCCGTGAAATTATCCGTAATGCCAACAAATTAGTGGAGAACACAATTTCGGGCATTCGTGAAAGCCAAGCGGATAAGGAGAAAACCAAAGCGCTTCGTAAACAGTTGAGCGAGGGGTTGAACCGCAATATCGGCAATCACGAGCAACCGGAGGCTTCCAAACGAAGTCCGCAGGAACCAGTTGCTATCCAAGTTGGTGATTGGGTTAAAATATTAGGTACAGATAACGAAGCACAAGTAATCAGCACGGCTAAAAACAATGTGGTACTAGCCATGGGCGATCTACGTACGGTGCAGAAATGGAACAATGTTGTCCGTATCGATAAGAAGCATGCGCAGACACGTTCGCGCCAAACCCACCATGGAAAAATTACAGACGATGTGGCTAATTTCCGCCCGGAAGTGGATGTTCGTGGTATGCGTACGGAAGCCGCGCTGTACCAAATCGAAAAATACTTGGATAAAGCAGTGATGATGGGTTTTCCAAGCCTTAAAATCGTACATGGTAAAGGTGACGGGATTTTACGTAAATTTATTCGGGAATACCTACGCAAATACGGTGAAGTGACGCGCATGGAGGATGAACACGCAGACAGGGGAGGTGAGGGGATAACGTATGCGTATTTGGATTAGCTAATTTTGGAGATTTGAAAATGATCGTTAATAACCAGTAAAGATATGGATTTGTTGCCCGAAGATAATGATTTGATTTCCATTGGTATATCTATTCTTGCCGGTAGTTTGGTAGGGCTGGAGCGCGAATACAAGAATAAGTCGGCAGGGTTTCGCACCATTGTGTTGATTTGCTTGGGCGCTACTGCGTTTACCATGGTTTCCCGCTATGGCGTGGGCAGCGATGATCGGATTGCGGCGAACATCATCACAGGTATCGGTTTCATTGGGGCCGGGGTGATTTTTAAGGATAAGTTTTCCGTTATGGGCCTTACCACAGCCGCTGTGATCTGGGTTGTTGCGGGGATAGGAATGGCCGCAGGCATCGGTTACTATGGGCTTTCGCTTACCATTTCCGTGATTACCGTACTTATCTTGTCCGTTTTCAACAAAGTGGAAAGCGCTATGGAGCGATTGTTCCTGACGCGCACCATTTTCGTTGTCTTCCAGGATATGGACACGGATCATCTCGAAGCCCTAAAACGTGTAATGGATAAGCATGCTATCAAGCATACACGCAAAACCGTGAGCAAACGTGCCCGGAAGCTATCTGTTGTCTTCGAATTGAACGCCGACCGGAAAAACTTGCAACAGTTCAATAATGAGTTGATGGGCCTTGGCTATGTCGAAGAATTTTATTATAATTCATGAAAAAAGGTCATTCCAACTAAAGAATGACCTTGTCTCTTTTGAGCAGCGAAAACTTTTGCTAGAAGCTATACGTGAGGCCGGCGTTCCACGTGGTGCCTAACCCATAAAAATATCCAAATCCGTCCTTCCGGCCAAAGTATTCCTTATTGAACACATTAAATACATTTCCGCGGAATTTCAGGTGCTGGCCACCGAATCGGATTGTGTATGAAAGACCGGCATCCACCACTCCGAAACCATCTAGTTTCTCAGCCTCGTAGACTTCACCTTCCAATACCGCACCAACCACGTCTTCCGGATCTACCTGTCCGTATAAATTATCATAGAAGTTAAAGTCTACATCCACCGATAAGTCGGAAAGAATCTTGTACTTGGTTCCCAATCCAAAGGAAGTTTGGGGGGCGTTGCCCACTTTGACGCCAGATAAAGGCAGGTAACCGGTTCCGATGATTTGTGATTCCACCTCTTCGCGGAAACGGAAAGGAGAGTCGCCATCATATTGCCAATCGCCGATAGACGCGTACCCACGCAGCATCCAATCAGGTAAGATATAGGTTTGGAAGTCCAGTTCTAGCCCTTTGTGTAATTGTGTGATACCCGTGAGTAGATACGCGCCTTCGATATTATCATCGCCGTATGTGCCGCTCTGCAACAGGAAGCGGTTTGCCCAAGAGGTATAGTAACCATTGAGGTTGATTGTAAAATTGGGGATTTCGAATCGATACCCAGCTTCAAGTCCAAGGATTTCTTCATTTTCTACTACAGGGTCTGTAAAGTCAACCGTATTTTGAACAAATACATTGTCTAGGTACGGCTGGCGAGAATAAAACCCCGCATTGGCAAAAATGGTATGTCCTTCAACAAAATTATAGGACGCACCCGCTTTTACATTATATCCAAATTTATTTTCGACGGGCGACTCGGCTTGCCCACCTTCATAATTCCAACGATCAAATTTTTGATACGATTGGTTGGAAACGGCACCCTGTATAAAGGCTGAAACGATTTCATTACTGAATTCCGCTTGGCCGAAAACACCTTGATAATTGATCTGCTCGGAGTTGTCATAGCCTACCCGGTATTCTTCGCCGGCGGGGTTGAATAGTGCTGTCCACGGATTCGCTTTAAATGTTTTAGAAACGAGATAATCGCCTTCGCCACGATTTGTATTTGGCGCATTCCACGCTTCGAGGCCCAATTTATCCACCAACTGCTGGAAATGATCACCGCGATAGAACCGGATGTCTGCCCCTACATTGAACGTGAAATAGTTTTGGGTGTCAAAGCTGTAATTCGATACCAAGCCATACCAAGCATGGTTGTTCGCCGAGGCACGCAACATGCTGCCGGTACGATTTTGACCAATTCCATCACCTATCCCCGCGTTATAATCTACCAAGCCTTGCCAATTAATAGATCCATCAGGTAGGTATCCGCCACCTCCGAATTGCTCACCGAGGAAACTCAAGCCGTTTCCTAATGGCCCAACACCGCCGCCTCTACCAAGCGAAGCATAGAGCACGGTAGATAATGACGACTTTTCGCTGATATCAAAATCCCAGTTTAAGTTAGCCACAGGTTTATGATAAAAATTTTTCCGGATAGCCAGACCTTTGCCATTTAAATAGCCATAATTGGAATTTCCACGGATGCCAGTGATATCGTAGCCTGGTGTATTGATGGTCGTGGGATTATTCTCTGCATCGGTATTATACCGGGTTAACAGGGCTTTTGAATAATTCTGATCGTGCCATTGGGGGGCACCGAAGACCATAAAGTTGATATTATGCCGCGCGTTTGGCTTGTAGCCCACAGAGAAGAAATAGCTTTGGCCTTCACCTGCGGTACCTTTGGCATATTTAGCGTCTGCTCGCCAGTAGTCCAGCAAGAAAGAAAAGCCCCATTTTCCGCGGAGTCCGGTGTTGTATGCGATGGTACCCTTTGCGTAGCCATTATTAGCTGTCATGAAACGGACGGATCCACCCTCTTCCATGTCGGTGGCTTTGGTAACAATGTTTACGGTACCCCCCACAGAAGATATGGCCAATTTAGACGATCCCAAACCACGCTGCACCTGTACAGCGTTGGCAATATCTGTAATGGAGCTCCAGTTTGACCAATACATGTTACCATCTTCCATGCCGTTTATTGGCTGCCCATTGAGCAGGTAGGCAGTATTGGATTGGTCAAAACCTCGTAGGAAATTCTGACTGTCGCCAAATCCACCAGCTTGGTTGGTGACAAAAACCGAGGGGATGTTCTTCATGATTTCAGGGAACTCGACATTGCCGACCCCCTTATCCAGTATCTCTGCTCGAGATACCGTAGAAACCGCGATGGGTGTTTTGCGGTCTTCAGCGAAGTCGATAATCCCACGGCCCACTACAATAACCTCATCCAACGATTGGGAATCGGAAGATACGAGGACAATAGTACCCAAACTCGTTTGTGACGAAAACGGTATTGATTTGCTGGAAAAACCAAGAATGCGGATTACAATCTCCCCAGATTCGAGATCTGTTGAAAGGCTAAAGTTTCCCTCGCTATCCGTTGCAGTTGCGGTATTGGTACCCCTGATTAGAACCGTTGCGCCGGCCACAGGTCCGTCGCTGTCAGTCACTTTTCCCGAAAGCGTACGCTGTGCCCAGGAATAGTTGCCGATCATTAAAAAAACAGCAATCAATGCAGTCCATTTAGTGGTTTTTCTTGTCATGACTCGAAAAATTGAGGTGAATTTGATTGTCGAAAGAAAAATTTCCTCCGTTTGCTGGAAGAATGAATAGATGTGCTATGAAAAACGATATATTCATTGATTAATGAATAATTTTGATACAAATATAACGTATTTGTTATGAACTAGGTGTTAACAAATTATTAACTAACATCCGTTTGCAGGCAAAAAAAAACACCGCTCTCTTCTGAGCAGTGTTTTTTACTTTTATAATAAAAGATACTTAGACCGTCGGCCCCGCTGACCGCCCCGCATTCACGGCAGCACGAATTTTACTGTGTCGTTTTCCGTACACGAAATAAAATACGATACCAATTGCCATCCAAATGGCTAACCGCTCCCAGCTCTCAATGGGCAGTGACGCCATCATCGCGATACATACCACAATGCCAAGGATAGGTATCAATGGCACCAAGGGAGTGCGGAATGGGCGAGGGGTGTCCGGATTTGTTTTACGTAATACCATAATTCCGATACATACGAGCGTAAACGCAAACAATGTCCCGATGCTCACCATATGGCCGAGATCCGACACGGGAACAAATCCGGTAAAAATACTCACGAATATCATAAATGCGACGTTGGTCTTCCAAGGCGTTTGTCTTTTGGATAGGTCAGAAAAAAACTTCGGTAAGAGGCCGTCTTTACTCATGGTATAGAATACCCGGCTTTGTCCAAGCAGCATCACAAGCATAACAGAAGTATACCCAGTTAAGATCGCGATGATTAACGCCGTATTTAAAAAGGTGTACCCGGTCTTCGCAAAAGCAGTGGCCACTGGCTTGGCATCGCCGGCAAATAACGTATAGTTTTCTAATCCGGTCAGCACGTAAGAAAAAAGCACATATAGTATCGTACACACGATTAGCGATCCGATAATGCCGATAGGCATACCTTTTTGTGGGTTCTTGGCTTCTTGGGCAGCCGTACTTACGGCATCGAAACCGATAAAAGCAAAGAAAACAACACCTGCCCCGCGCATGATTCCACTGATCCCGAATTCGCCAAAATAATCACTTCCGAAAAATTCAAAGAAACCAAGTTTGCCTGATTTCAGCAACTGTTCACCCTCGTTAACCGGAATGAACGGATCGTGATTAAGCGGATTGATGAAACTCCATCCCAAAGCAATAAAAATCAATACCACTGCCACTTTCACAACAACGAGGATATTGTTGACCAGTGACGACTCAGCCGTGCCTCGGATCAACAACAATGAAAGGAGGCAGACGATAAAAATAGCTGGAAGGTTGACGATGCCGCCCTCCCAAGGTCCAAATAAGAAATCGTGAGGCAGATGTATACCAAATTCGAGCAAAAGCTGGTTGAAATACTGCGACCAACTGGAGGCTACGGTGGCTGCGCCCAACGCATACTCGAGTACCAGATCCCAGCCAATAATCCAAGCGACAAATTCACCCATTGTCGCATAGGAATAGGTATATGCACTTCCTGCCACAGGTATCATCGCGGCAAATTCCGCATAACATAATCCAGCAAAAGCACATCCTACCGCCGCTACAATGAACGAAAGGGTTACCGCAGGGCCTGCATTTTCTGCTGCGGCAATGCCCGTGAGCGAAAAAAGGCCGGCACCAATGATAGCCCCTATACCTAATGCGACTAACCCGCTGCTTGATAATGTTCGTTTGAGTGTACCTTCACCGGTCTCGGCGGCTTCCCCAACCAGCGTAGGAATCGATTTTTTAAAAAGCATACTTTTCTCTTTTCTTTTTACAATTTAGGTCCCATTCGTGTGCGACCGTGTCAAACCTACAAATTTTTGTGCTGAAAAAAGGATTTTTTTTCCAGCTTACCAGCTATCCAAAAATGCTGGATGCCTGTTTCGGTCAAAAGGAAACACCATACCATAAAAAATCCCCACCTTTTTTTGAGATGGGGATTCTTGAAATCTTAATGATGCCGACTATTAAAATATCGGGGTAACCGGTGCCTCCTTTTCCATCAAGACAACCTTTTCTTTCACTTCGTTGGTTTCAAGCTTTACTTGATCATTAGTATGGTTGCCCAAAATTGGTGCAATGACCAATCCAACTAAACAGGTCAATTTGATTAGAATATTCATCGACGGACCTGAAGTGTCCTTAAATGGATCACCCACTGTATCTCCCGTCACGGCCGCCTTATGCGCGTCCGAACCTTTGTAAGTCATTTCACCATTTATTTCTACACCGGCTTCGAAAGATTTCTTTGCATTATCCCAAGCGCCGCCGGCATTATTCTGAAAAATCGCCCAGAGCACACCCGAAACCGCAACACCCGCCATATAAGCGCCCAATGCTTCGGCTCCCATTACAAATCCTACGATGATTGGAGTAATAATGGTAATCGCACCGGGAAGCATCATCTCACGGAGTGCCGCTTTGGTGGAGATGTCTACGCACTTGCCATATTCAGGTTTACCCGTTCCTTCCATGATTCCGGGAATCTCACGGAATTGACGGCGTACCTCATTGACCATATCCATGGCTGCCTTTCCGACCGATTGCATGGCCAATGCCGAGAAAACAACCGGAATCATCCCGCCTATAAATAAAGCGGCCAAGACGTCGGCCTTAAAAATATTGATGCCATCGATGCCGGTAAACGTTACGTAGGCCGCGAAGAGCGCTAAAGCAGTCAACGCTGCCGAAGCGATTGCAAATCCTTTTCCTACAGCGGCTGTCGTATTACCGACTGAATCCAGGATATCGGTACGTTGGCGGACTTCCTTGGGCAGCTCGCTCATCTCGGCGATACCGCCGGCATTGTCCGCAATCGGTCCGAATGCATCGATGGCCAATTGCATCGCTGTAGTGGCCATCATAGCAGAAGCCGCTATAGCCACACCATAAAATCCGGCCAATTCGTATGAACCCCAAATAGCCAAAGCAAAAAGCAATACGGAAGAACATGTCGATTTCATCCCGGTTGCCAATCCGGCTATGATATTGGTCGCTGCGCCAGTAGAGGAGTTTCTAACGATATTCAAAACAGGCTTTTTGCCCAATCCGGTATAAAATTCTGTAAAGGAAGAAATCAGTCCGCCAACGGCCAAACCTACAATCGTTGCGTAAAACACATTCATTCTGGATACTTCCTTAAAACCTTCCCCGAAAAATTTCATATTGATCGTTTCAGGTAACATGAAGCGAATCAGAAAGAAACAAGCGATCACCGTCAGAATGATAGCCACCCAATTGCCCATGTTCAATGCACCCTGTACTTGGTTTTCTTTCGCATCATTTGAAGAAATTTTGACGAAGAACGTGCCGACAATGGACGCAATGATACCTACACCAGCAATCACAATGGGTAGCAGAATTGGCCCATAACCATTGAAGGCATCGGTAAATGCCGATCCTGACGCTTCGCTTATATCTTTGATGATGTAATTTCCAAGAACCATTGAAGCCAACACCGTAGCGACGTAAGAACCAAATAGGTCGGCCCCCATTCCAGCAACGTCGCCTACATTATCACCCACGTTATCGGCGATAGTAGCCGGATTCCTGGGGTCATCTTCCGGAATCCCGGCTTCTACTTTGCCAACGAGGTCGGCACCAACATCAGCCGCTTTGGTATAGATACCTCCACCTACACGTGCAAAAAGCGCAATGGATTCGGCACCGAGCGAAAACCCGGCCAACGCTTCCAATACAATGGTCATCTCGTGATAAAAATTTCCACCCTCGGTGATGAACATGTTGAGGAATATCAAGAAGAAAATGCTTAAGCCCAGTACGGCCAATCCGGCTACGCCCAACCCCATCACCGTACCACCGGTGAACGAAACTTTCAATGCTTTTGGTAAACTGGTTCGTGCTGCTTGTGTGGTGCGTACATTGGATTGCGTTGCGATACGCATCCCGATATTTCCTGCTAAAGCCGAAAAGAACGCGCCGAAAATAAAAGCAACTACAATAATCCAAGGGGTCGTATCAACAACCGTGGATACTGCAAACAGTGCAATGGACGCGATGATCACGAAAACAAGCAAGACCCGGTATTCTGCCTTCAAAAAAGCCAAGGCTCCATCCTGGATATTCTTTGCGATACCTTTCATCCGATCATCGCCAGCATCCTGCTTCTTCACCCATGCAGATTTGACCATCATCACCACGATGCCGATCAAGGCAAGTACAGGAACTAAATAAATCAAATTTTGTTGTAAAAATTCCATTATAACCGATTCAATTGTTTACGAAATGCTACATTGTCAAAATAGGTCTCAACAAAGAGTGGCCAAAAATAAGATGCTTATTGCAATAAACAAATTTATTTGGACGATTTAATATTATTTGCCTATTTTAGACGCTACTGATCATAAATCAATACACTGGTAACCTAATGAATACGACTCCTGGACAACCTGACGACATGAAGCGCGAGCTGGGCTTGCTCGATGCAACGATGCTGGTCGCTGGATCGATGATAGGCTCCGGAATTTTTATCGTAAGTTCTGATATTGTCCGTCACGTTGGCAGCGCGGGGTGGCTCATCTTCATTTGGATACTTACAGGCGTTATCACCATCATTGCTGCCTTAAGTTATGGCGAGCTGTCGGCGATGTTCCCTAAAGCCGGCGGACAATATGTATACCTTCGGGAGGCGTATAGCCGCCTGGTAGCATTCCTCTATGGGTGGTCGTTGTTTATGGTTATCCAAGCGGGCACGATTGCCGCAGTAGGGGTGGCATTTGCCAAGTTTGCTGCCTATATTTTCCCCTCGCTGAGCGACGAGCATATCTTGTTGGATTTAGTTATCGTAAAAATCAATGCTGCTCAACTGGTGTCAATCGGCACGATTGTGATCCTGACGTGGTTTAATGCACGCGGGGTAAAAAATGGCAAGATTATCCAAACAGTATTTACAATTGTCAAAATCCTTTCGCTGGGGGGATTGATTATCATGGGGCTTTTCGGAGCGTTCAACACCGAAATATGGAATGCCAACTGGTCAACCGCATGGGAAACAGTACAGTGGGATGTGGGTAGTGGAACTGCCGTGTCAATAGGAGGGGCAGCATTGTTTGCCGGTATCGTATCGGCCATGGTTGGTTCCCTATTTTCGAGTGACGCGTGGAACAACGTTACCTTCATTGCGGGTGAAATACGTAATCCCCGTAGGAATATCGGACTAAGCCTTTTCCTGGGCACGTCAATTGTTACCATCATTTACGTCTCGGCAAACCTCATGTACCTAGCCACGCTTTCGATGGAAGAGATTGCGTACGCGCCCGCGGACCGCGTGGCGGTAGTTGCCGCGCAAGCCATCTTCGGTCAGGCGGGTACGCTCGTCATTGCGGTGATGATCATGATATCCACCTTCGGTTGCAATAACGGGCTGATCTTGGCAGGAGCACGCGTTTATTACACCATGTCGCAGGACGGGCTGTTCTTTAAAAAGGCGGGCGTACTCAATAAGTTTGAAGTGCCGGGTTGGGGGCTTTGGGCACAATGTATTTGGACATCTATATTGTGTTTGACCGGCCGATACGGAGATTTACTAAACTACGTAATTTTCGTAGTGCTGATTTTTTATGCACTTACTATTATCGGGATATTCGTCCTGCGACGGAAACTACCCGATGCCGAACGGCCTTACAAAGCCTTTGGTTATCCCATGCTGCCAGCATTATACGTACTGGCAGCAATGACGATATGTGTAGGGCTACTGATTTATCAGCCTACGTTTACCTGGCCGGGATTGGTCATTGTACTTCTGGGTATCCCGGTATTCTTTATGTGGAGCAAGTACACGCCCCGAAAGATCGACTAATTGGTTTCCGGAACAGGACTAACGAATCGTCCACAAATATACCGTATCATGGCTGCCAACACGTACCGTCTTTTCGGCTTCCCAGTCACCCATGTCGAAATCATGTGATACAATGCGACTCCCAGGTTTCAATTCTTTCTGGAGCTTGGGCCTTAGCGTTAAGTTCACTGACGGTAGCAGGTACATGGTCACCACATTAGCCTCACTGAAGTCAAAGTCAAACAAATCACCCTGTACAAATTTCACCTTGTCTGCTACACCCGCCGCTTCGGCATTTGCATTGGCCTCTTTGATGCGTTGCGGGTTGAGATCTACACCCACACCAGTGGCGCCGAATTTTTGGGCGGCTGTGATGACAATTCGTCCATCACCGCATCCCAGGTCATAAACTACGTCTCCCGGCTTTACGCCGGCCAGCTCCAGCATTTTTTCCACCGTCTCTTGATTGGTAGGTACATAAGGGACATCCAACGCAGGTTCTTGAGCGTATGCACCCATGCATACGCCTAGAAAGAGGGCAATCAACCAATTTTTAATCGTGCTCATCATGTTTATTAATTAGTGATATTTATTATTTATGTATAAACAGCGTATTAGCGAGATAGCTTTAAATCAAATGATAAACATCCGACTATTCATATTGTTCAACATTCATCGCACAAAAAAGAAAAACAGTGTTCCCAATAGCAGTACCGCTACACCCACCAACGCCCCGATACCTGTGTAAGTCAAACTGGAATACAATAGGTAACTACATGACCCACAGAATATGAGGGGTGTAAACGGATAAAAAGGCACTTTAAACGGCCTTGGAATATGCGGCTTTTTTTTGCGCAATACAAACAGGGAAACACCAATAGCCAAGAAAAAGAACCAGAATACGGGTGCTGTGAAGTCAACCATGGATTGGAATCCATCACGCGTAAGAGCACCGAGGCCGATCAGGGCCAAGGCTATAACACCCTGCACGATCAATGCATTGACCGGGGCCGAAATTTTAGCATTCCATTTGCCTAATGAGGCAAATAGTTTGAAGTCACGACCCAAAGCATAATTGGTTCGAGCGCCGGTAAATATCGTGGCATTGACCGAGGTGAGCGCAGCCATCACCACCAGCACGCCGATAAGGATAACACCGGTCTCGCCCATGGTAGCGCGCATCAGATCAACGCCCACAGCCTCCGAAGCTGCCATTCGTTCAATACCCAATACATGGAGGAATGCCGCATTGATCAACAAATAGATGGCAGTGATTATCAAAATGCTCATGACCAGAACATTCACCATTTTTCGACTCCCCGCCCGCAACTCGGCGGATATGTAGCCCGCTTCATTCCATCCTCCAAATGTTAAGAGTACGAATACCATGGCCAGCCCCACAGCGGTTGTTGTTGCATCGCCGCCTACAGTAGGTAACGTTGTAAGGGTGGTAGCGGAGGGATCGAAGAAGAACCCAGTGATGACAACAAGCAGCAATCCGATAAATTGGATGGCCAGCAGTATCTTCTGCACACCAGTGCCAAATTTAACGCCGACAATGTTAACGATGGTAAGCACAGCAACGACCAATGCAGCATAGATGGCAGGGGAATATGCACCCAGGCTATATAGTTGGGAGCTGTAATCGCCTATGATGTAAGCCAGTAATGCAATGGATCCGGTCTGGATAACACTTGCCCTGGCCCATGCAAACAAGAATGCAAAACGTTTTCCAAAGGCTTGCATCAAAAAATGGTAATCCCCGCCAGTATTCGGGAAAGTCGTGGTGAGTTCGGCATAACATAGTGCCCCGATTAAGGAAACCAATCCACCGAGCAACCACACGGACAAAAATAATTCCCAGGTTCCGGTATTGGCTGCTACCAAAGAAGGTGTCCGGAAGATACCAGCCCCCACCACAATACCCACAATGATAACAATGGCATCCACCATTCGGAGTATGGGTTTCGGACTGTTTTTATCGGCCGCTCTTTCCGCTTTCATATGACGGTCATTTACGATTGGTGTACGGGGTTAAATACAAAAAGGTATTCGGTTTGTTTACAATGGCTTGTAATATTTTTGTGGTGAGCAGTCGCAGGTGGAACGTAATTGAGGTATTCGGATACCCGGGGGGCTAGCCAAAAAACTTATCGTTGAAATTCACCAGAAACAGCTCCTTGGTGGCGCGCGTACATGCGGTATAAAGCCAACGCAGAAATTCGATATCAAGTAATTCTTCGGTGAGGTAACCTTGGTCTACAAATACAGCCTGCCATTGTCCGCCCTGTGCTTTATGGCAGGTAATCGCCATAGCGAATTTGATTTGCAGTGCATTGTAGTACGGGTCGGCCTTGAGGGCGAGCAGCCGCTCTCTTTTATCGGGTATATCGGCGTAGTCTGCCATAATCGCTTCGAAAAGGCGTCGCTGATCGGCTTGGGATAGGTTTGGCGTGTCGCTATGAAGTGTATCCAGCATCACGCGGCAATCGACGGGTTCTATTTCATCGGAATCCATGAACTCCAAGCTGACGTCAGCAAAACGGAAACCATGTTGGTCGTGGACGTTGCGCACCCTGCGTACCTGCGCCATATCGCCATTGGCGATAAATCCGCTACGGTTTGAATCGGCCGAAAGCCAATGGTAATTGTTGCGTACAACCATGATGTGATCGCCGCCCGTAAGCTCTTCCTCTCGAAATAGGATCCGATTACGAATATGTTGGTTATACAGGTTGGCATTTTTATTTGAGCGGCAAATGACGATGGTGTTTTCCATTCCGTATTTTCCATAAGCGTAATGCAACCCCTCAATGAGGTGTTCACCCGTCATACGATAAATATCCGGATATCCTTTTACGATAAAGCGTGGGTAGGTTAGGGCGGCCTTTTTATCCATTGCCGACTGCATTTGCATGCGTATGGTTGTGGCATTGTGGAGAATGCCCGAGTCTTTTTCTTGCCTCACTACATCCGTAAGTTCATAGACCATTGCATGCATAGCAAAAACACGGGCAAGCCAATGGGAATCCAGGGCAGGACTCTGTTGGAGTCCCACGGGTGGGAGCTGCGCAGTATCGCCCACAAAAAGCAACCTGCAATTTTCACCATTATTTACGTATTCGATAAGATCTTCGAGCACACTTTTTCCATTCAATGTAAGCCGCTCGTTGGAAATCATCGAGGCCTCGTCGACAATGAAGAGCGTATCCGAGTGTGGGTTATTGGCCATACCAAACGCCATTTCGGGCGATAAGGCTACCTTTTTCCGATATATCTTCTTGTGTATGGTGTAGGCTTTTTTTCCAGCATAGTTGCTCATTACCTTCGCAGCTCTACCGGTAGGTGCGAGTAATACGGACCGAATCCTTACGGCGGGCAATACACTGACCAGGGTGCTGATGATGGTGGTCTTGCCGGTACCGGCGTAGCCCTTGAGGACAAAGCAACTGACTTCACCTTTGTAGTTCAGGAAATCGGCAAGCCTAGTGAATGCCTCGTGCTGCTGTCTAGTAGGCGGCAAAGGAAAGTGGCTGGAAATCAATTCAGCAATCTGCACGGCCAAAGGTACCCAAAAGTTTGCTCAAAATGATTTATTCTAAGTAAGTTTGTCGCGGCAAACGAATCATCATGATATATACATCGGTAGATTTTGACGGGCAGCAGGCAGCAGATCAGACCCTGTTGATAAGGATAGGGTTACACGAAAATGCACTGGCGGTAATTGACGATGAGCGTCGGCTGAAATTCGCTGCCACTTACCATCCAGCTCAAGTTAAACATCCAATACAGGGCATACTTGATCTTGGTTTTGAAAAGGTAAAAATAGCTGTTTCGGATAGCCGGTACACGTTCGTTCCAGCCGACGTGTTTAACGAGGCGCATATGCATACCTATCTTCGTTATCTTCCCGACGATGGCGTCGGCGAGCCGATCTTGGCGGACATTCAACCGTTGAACATCAAATTGCTTCATCAAACCAGCCAAATTGGTATGGAAGCCTTGAAGACTCGTTTCCCGCAGTTAACTACTTATCCCGCTGTCCAAACCCTGCTATGCGGAATTGTTGGTCAGGGGTTAAATTCAATTGAAGAACCTCTTCTGGTCATCGATAAACATTCGGATCGGGCGACAATCTGTTTTTTTGATGCGCGAACGCTTATTTACAGTAACGATTTTGAAATCGATCATGCAGATAGCTTGGCCTATTACCTGCTTGCCGTGCTTAATCACCTAGGTTTGGCCGATAAGCGGCCGCGGTTGTACTTATCGGGTGATATAGAAATGGGAGACACGTATTACGAACGTGCTTCGGCCTATAGCGGACAAGTTGAATTGGCAGATAGCGGATCACTTACTGGCATTGGGATACCGAGTGAATTTTTAGCCCATCAGCATCGGTTTCTTACACTTTTCGGACTCAACTTATGCGGATAATAGGTGGAAGCAACGGTGGACTGCGACTTTACCCGCCGACCACTTTACCGGTACGCCCCACAACGGACATGGCGAAAGAAGCACTGTTCAATGTATTGCAAAATCGGATTGATTTTGAGGGGATGCAGGTATTGGATCTTTTTTGCGGCACGGGCAGTATCGCTTTTGAACTGGCTTCCCGCGGCGCTGCCGGTGTAATTGCCGTAGATATTCATTTCAAATGCGTACAGTATGTCAATGCGACGGCGAAGAAATTGGAAATGGACGTCATCAAATCGATCCGCGCAGATGCATTGAAGTTCATAACGTCGTGTAAGGACGAATTTGATTTTATTTTTGTCGACCCGCCCTATGAACTGCCTCAGCTACCACAAATCCCCGATCGTATAGTTGACCATGGATTGCTGAAGCCGGGTGCATGGTTGGTTTTGGAACATGCGTCTACGCGTAAGATGGTAGCGCACCCGAATTTGATTGAAACCCGTAAATACGGGTATTCGTCCTTTTCGTTTTATCAATTTTAACGGCTGCTTATTTCAATATTACACGCTTTGCCATAGGCGGATTCAATACAAATTTGCCTATGCAATTGCAATATTTTATTTTTGAAAAAAAAGACAGCCCATGAAGATAGCGGTATTTCCCGGTTCTTTCGACCCCCTTACCAATGCACACGTCGACATCGTGGAAAGGGCCATTCAGCTTTTTGACAAGATCTATGTGGCTATTGGCACTAATACTACCAAGAAAGGGTTCTTCAATCATAAGGAACGATTATCCATCATTGAATCCGTGTTTTTTACCCACCACAGTAAAATTGAGGCCGTTCATTTCGAAGGGCTTACAGTTGATTTTTGCCGTAAAGTGCATGCGCAATACATCCTTCGTGGCATGCGCAATGCTAATGATTTTGAATTTGAAAAGGCCATTGCTTTAAATAATGCCGCACTCGCACCGGATATTGAGACCGTTTTTTTGGTGAGTAGCAGCGGACTATCACATATCTCTTCCACGATTATTCGCGAAATCATCATCAACAACGGCGACGTAAGTCAACTGGTGCCCGAAGCCGTCGTAAGCGCCATAGGTAAAAGCTCGCGATAATACATCAGAATCGTATCACACTTGTTCCAAAGGGGAGAGGGTATTCAGTATATCCGCAATCAAGGGGTAGGTGTTTTTTCTAACAATCGCGAATTTATCTTTTTCCATCCAAACGGCTTCCGTGATATCTTCCTCAAGCTGTGGTTTAAGTTTTGGTACTTTATTGACACCCATTTCATACCAGTTTGTCTTTTTAAGCACCAGTTCTCCCTTCATTACGTAAACATGGTAAGTGGTTGTGATTTTCTGACCGAGGTAATCAACTTTAATGCCACATTCCTCCGATACTTCGCGCACAGCCGCCTTTTTCATCGATTCTCCCGGATCGACTTTACCCTTCGGCAAATCCCACTTGCCGAGCCGGTGGATAAACAGGTAGTTTCCATTGCCGTTTTTCACTAGGCCACCAGATGCTTTAATTATTTTGATTCTTTTTTTAATGAGACTAAAATAGTCCTTCGGATTTTTGATTAGTATGAAATATGTGACAAATACCGTGTTGCCCTTAGACTGCCTGAAAAGTTTTTCAATGTCAAGGTATTGATGGTCAATTGATTGAATGTTGATTAGGTTTTTGGGTATGAAATCTGCCAAGACAAGGACAGCTTGGTTCATATAAATTTTATAGATTTGCGCCATGAATAATATGAATGAGGTTGCACAAAAAGTTGCTGAATCATTGTTGCAAATTAAAGCAATTAAATTACAACCCAAAAAACCTTTTACTTGGGCTTCGGGTTGGAAGTCGCCGATTTATTGCGATAATCGTGTAGCTTTGTCCCATCCTCCCATCCGAACCTATATTCGGCAGAAGCTTTCCGAATTGATACAGGAAGAGTTTGGATCGGTAGAGATGATTTCAGGTGTAGCCACAGCGGGTATCCCGCAAGGAGTTTTGGTTGCACAGGATTTGGGACTACCATTTACGTATGTGCGGAATAGTTCCAAAGACCATGGTCGGGAAAACCAAATCGAAGGTGAGGTGGTCAGTGGCCAACGTGCCGTTGTAGTGGAAGATCTTATTTCTACGGGCAAGAGTAGTTTGAAAGCGGTTCAGGCATTGCGCGATGTCGATTGCAACGTTGTCGGCCTCGTATCCATATTTACCTACGGCTTTGCAGAAGCAGAAACGAATTTTGCCGATGCCAAGTGCAGGCACCTTAGCTTATGTAGTTATGATGTGCTTTTGGAGGTTGCCGCAAAGCACAATTATATTTTGAATAGCGAAATAGAATTGTTGGAAGAGTGGCGGTCAAACCCCGCGAATTGGCAACCACATCGATAGAAACGGTTAATGAGTTCAATGACCATTATTCAGAATCAGGTTACCATCAATAGACCGGTTGCCGAGGTGTACGCATTTTTAGCCGACTGCAATAACCACGAGCAATTGATGCCGGAAAATATTTATAATTGGTCTTCTACACGTGATGAAGCCACGTTTACCATTCAAAACATGGCCAAACTTTCGCTTAGAATCGATAGTCGTATCGATAATAGTGAAGTGGTGTTCGTGCCCGCGGAAAAAGCGCCTTTCGATGTGACGCTTCGGTGGAAAGTAGCATCTGCAACCGATCATACCGCGATTGCCTTATTGATTATCGAGGCTGATCTGAATATGATGATGAAGATGATGGCGACCAAACCACTGCAAAAGTTGGTCGATAAACAGGTTGAACAATTGAAGGTGATCATGGACCGATCGTAATGGAGCGCATTAGTAATAAAAAAGCCCGACGTTAAATACATCGGGCTTTTTTATTGATTGGTCGTCGTCTATCTGGATCGAGACTTATCCTTTTAGTTGTGCCACGACAAAATCCCAGTTGACTACGTTCCACCAATTATTAATATAATCGCCGCGTTTGTTTTGATAATGAAGGTAATATGCATGCTCCCACACATCGATGCCAAGTAATGGCTTTCCTTTTAACTCGGCGTCATCCATTAACGGATTATCTTGATTGGGGGTTGAGCCGATTTTCAACGTACCGTTGTCACTGACCAACCAAGCCCATCCTGAACCGAACCTTCCGGCACCTGCAGCAGCGAATTGCTCCTTGAATTGATCGATTGATCCGAATGCGCCATTAATTGCTTCCAGCACTTCGCCTGTCGGTGCATTGCCATCTACCGGCGCCCGCATGGCTTTCCAGAAAAACGTGTGATTCCAGGCCCCGCCGCCATTGTTTCGTACGGTTGCAGATAGCTTCGAGATGTTGGCAAACAATTCCTCTGGTGTGGAGTAAGCCACCTCTTCGGCCTTTATGGCATCGTTTACTTTAGTAATATAACCGGTATGGTGCTTGGTGTAATGGATTTCCATCGTCCGCGCATCGATATAGGGTTCCAGCGCGTTGTATTCATATCCCAACGGATCTTGAGAAAACTGCAACGGGTCACCCGATGCAGTTGAGGAATCGCCGGAAGAGTCAGGTGAACTGCATCCCACCAATGCATTCAGCGGGTTGACACCCAGTGCTGTGGAAGCGACAGCCGCTGTCGAAAAACCAATGGTTGTACGTAAAAATCTCCTTCTGTTGGTAGTTGCCATAGTGGTTATGAGTTTTGATTTACAGCTTAATATACAACCAAAGGTAGAAATTTGTTTTTAAATCACATGGATTTATGGGTTTTTGTTTAGTCATTGTGACAAAAAACCTAGTCACATGCCCCATCCGGTCCGCATGATGGCCCCTTGGTCACTGTTAGGGATGCCTTTGGGTTTTCAGTGCGCCACTCGGCCACTGATTTTTCCAGTGTCTGCAGGAAAGCTTGGGGCGGCTGAGCCCCCGATATTGCATACTTGCGGTTGAACACGAAAAAAGGGACACCACGCACGCCGATATCGTTGGCTTCGCGGATATCTTTAGCTACGTCATCGGCGTACAAGTCACTATCCAGTACAGTAACAGTAGCTGCTTCATCCAGGCCGACCGCTTTCGCCAATCCGATCAATGTTTCGCGGTCGTTGATGTCCTGGCCATCGGTAAAATGCGCGCGGAACAATGCTGTTTTCAGTTCACTGCCGAGCCCCTTGGTTTGCGCAAGATGCACCAGCCGGTGTGCGTTGAAGGAATTGGCCACGATGGCCCGTTCGAAATCCAACGTTACGCCTGCCTGAGCACCTGCTTGTGCAACGCCTGCGGTCATTTGTCTCGCTTCGTCATATCCCATCCCTTTCCTTTCGGCCAAATATTGGTACGTGTTTTTATAGTCGGGATGACGTGGGATAAGCGGGTCAAGTTGAAAACTTTTCCATTCTACATCAATCACCTCAGCTTCACTGAATTGTTCCAGTGCCATCTCAAGGTGTTGTTTGCCGATATAACAAAACGGACACATGATGTCCGACCAAACTTCTATTTTCATGGTTTATAGATTTTAAAGCATTTTAATATGCGCTAGCCTTATCCAATAGGACCACCTGTTCGGTAGTCAAGTCCAAGTTCGCCGCCGCAATAAGGTCATCGAGCTGCTGCTCGCTTGTGGCGCTGGCGATGGGGGCTGTGACGTACGGCTTGCTCAGTTGCCAAGCCAAGGCCACCTGTGCGGGACTAGCCATCGACTCCCCGGCTACTTGATCCAATGCGTCCAAAATACGGAGTCCCCGTGCGTCTAGGTATTTTTTCACACCACCACCTCTTGGGCTTTGGCCCAAGTCTCCCTCATTTCGGTATTTGCCACTTAGAAATCCACTAGCTAGAGCGTAGTACGTAATGACTCCCAGTCCCTCAGCTTGCACAAGCGATAAGTATTCGGCTTCGAACAGTTGCCGGTCGTATAGGTTATAAAGGGGTTGAAGACTGGCATATCCTTCAAAACCGTTGGCCGCGGCGAATCGATTGGATTCGGTAATACGGTCTGCCGGGAGATTGGATGCACCGATATAACGGACCTTGCCGCTTTTAATCAGTACATTGAAAGCCTCGATGGTTTCATCAACAGGTGTTTCAGGATCATCATAGTGTGATTGATACAAATCAATGTAATCCGTTCCCAGCCGCTTTAAAGAAGCTTCTACCGCTTCATGAATATAGCTTGCGCTTAGCCCTTTTCTTCCCGCCCCCATTTCGCCACCCAGTTTAGTAGCGATGATCAGTTCATCCCGTTTTCCATGTTCCTTCAACCATTGACCGATGATGGTCTCGGATTCACCGCCCTGATTTCCGGGTACCCATGTAGAATACGTATCTGCGGTATCGATAAAATTAAAACCTGCATCCGTGAATGCGTCCAGCATACGGAAGGACTGTTGCTTGTCCAATGTCCAGCCGAAGACATTACCACCGAATGCGATAGGCGAAACATGTAAATCGCTTTTTCCTAAAATTCTTTTATTTGTCGTCATCTATAGTATTACAGTTGTGAACTACTTTGGTTTAAGCGATTTGTGAAAAGAACGCTGTTTTGGGTATGCGTACCTTCTTTTGGTTTACCAGCCAATCGTTTTCTGCGTCGCGATATCCGAGGGGGAGGAGTGTAACGCTTTTAAGCCCCTGTTGCGGCAATCCAAGTAATTCGTCGAGCGCCGCATTGTCAAAACCTTCCATGGGAGTAGCGTCAACCCGCAATTCGGCTGCCGCGGCAATCGCCAAACCAAAGGCGATATATGCCTGCCGGGCTGCATGCTCGAAGTTGACCTGCGCCGGGCGACTTAAGTACAATCCTTTGAGGCGGTTGCTATAGTCTTCGAAGGTACTGACCGGAACACCGCGTTCCGACGCGGTATATGCAAACACGTTGTCGATTCGTTCTGCTGTGTAATTATCCCATGCAGCAAATACCAATAAATGCGAACCGTCAATAATCTGGCTTTGATTGAAGGCAATCGGCTGGATTTTGGCTTTCAATTCGGAATTCGTAATCACAAGGATCTTAAACGGCTGAAGCCCGGAAGAGGTCGGAGCCAGTTGGGCGGCTTCCAATATACGGTCGACTTTCTCTTGGGGAACTGGTTCCCCGTTCATTTTTTTTGTGGCGTAGCGCCATTTCAACGTTTCAAGTAATTGCATGTTGATATGAAGATATTTGATATTAAAATATACGATTTGAGATACGCTTTCAACCCATCAGCGCTTTGATAAAGCCGGCAGTAGCATCCTCCAGAATCCGTTTGGCTGTCTGTGGATCGCCGGGACCAGAGATCATCCCCATCGCAATCAGCCCGTGAAGAATCGACCAGAATGTCATCGCTTTTAAATGCACATCGGTATCCGGCTGTTTGCTCGCTTGTATCGCTGCTTCAATAGTTTCGTGGAAAACGTTGCTGACCTCAAGAATTTCACGTGTTTCCCGCACCATCTCACACGTAGGAATACCCAAGCCATACATGATCTGATAATGTTTAGGGTGTTCCTGTGCAAATGCCCAATAGGTATTGGATAACGCCATCAATTGATCGGTGGGGCTATCGCACGCTGTTTTGGCCTTCAGGAGTCGGTTGGCCAGCAAGGCATATCCTTCTTGCGAAAATGCACTTCGGATCGCTTCTTTGCTTTCGAAATGCTTATAAACAACAGGTGTGCTGTATTCAATAGCATCAGCAATCCGACGAATGGAAAGGGCTTCCCAGCCTTCTTCCTCAATGATTTGCCAAGACTGCGCTAATATCGCAGTGCGAACCTGTTCCAATTGCCGGTGCTTACGTTCAGATATTCCCATCAGTAACACTGTGTACAAAAGTTAACACTGTCAGCAAAAGTAACAACATCAACTCGACTTTGGAAGGCAATCGATGAAAAACGACAATGGGATGACGGAAAGTAGTTTGCTATTTCTTGCGGCGGAACAACAAGTGACCAAACAGCATCAAGAGCGAACAGCCTGTCCCCACAATGGCCACGCCCGTCCAACCCATAGACTGCCAAGCCAGGGCAGCAGTGAAAGTGCCGAGCGAGCCGCCAATGAAATAACTGGTCATGTAAATGGTATTTACGCGGTTCGTCGCTTCGGGATGGCGCGCAAAAATGATGGTTTGATTGGTTAGGTGGATGGCTTGTAACGCCATGTCGATAAACAATACACCGATAATCAACGCCACGTAGCTGGTCGTTCCGGGCCCGCCCAGCAAAAGCCACGAAAACAGCGAAACGACACTCATGATTATGATGACACGGTTTTTTTTAAGCCGATCAATCCGTTTACCTAGAACGGCTGGCGCGACAGCACCGGTGACCCCCAAAATCCCAAATGCGCCGGCTATCCCACTTCCGGCATGGAAGGGTGGCCCTTCCAGATGAAACACCAACGTCGTCCAGAATGCGGCGAATGTAGCAAAACTACATGCACCTCGCCAAGAAGCCAGCCGCAACTCACGATCTGACCGAAAGTAATGGACAAGCGATCGCATCAATGCCCCATAACGGCCAGTAAAAGCGGGAGCGACCTCAGGCAATTGCCGGATAAGGAGCATCCAATACGCGAACATCACAACAGCACCGCCGAAAAATACGTGGCGCCAACCTAGGTACTCGCCAGCCACACCGCTGATGATACGCGAAGCGAGGACGCCAATCAGCAAACCACTCATGACCAAGCCAATGGAATAACTTTTCTTGTCGGTTGTAGCTAACGTAGCAGCCATCGGAACGAATAGCTGCGGTATCACGCAACTTAGCCCGATCAGGAAGCTCGCCGCGGCCAGCCAAGTTAATGAGTAACTGAATGTCGCCAACAGCAGTGAAAGTGGAATAAACGGAAAAATCGTCAATACCAACCGCCGGCGGTAGAACATGTCAGCCAGTGGGACAATAAAAAACAATCCAGTCGCATAGCCGATTTGCGTCAACATAGCCACAATACCTACTTCGCTTTCTGAAACCTTAAAATCACGGGCGATTAGGCCCAACAAGGGCTGATTGTAGTAGTTATTGGCCACGACGAGTCCGGCGCCGATGGTCATTAACCACAATGTTTGTTTACTCAGGCCACTGCCGGACGGAGTGGGTTGCCGGTTGAAAAGCATTAGGCGCGAACCTCGAAAGCTTCCAGTTTGGGGAAGCGGATTAAACCATGGAAGAATGCTGTAACGCGTTGCTTATTCATGAGGTATCACGTAAAGAGATGCAAAGGTATTTAAATTTTTCTGGCCTGCCATAGGGTTGTCACCCACAGTTCCTTTCTTTGTTTGCATAAATAACAATCATAAAAAATGGATATCATTAAAGAACTTTTGACCGAAATGGAAGATGAAGCGGCAATTACCCGTAAAATGCTCGCCCTTGTACCCGAAGACCGGTTTGACTGGTCTCCACACCCAAAAAGCATGACGCTGAAACAGCTGGCTACACATGTCGCCGAAATCCCATCTTGGGTCGTAATGGCTGTTGATCAGGATGAGTTGGATTTTAACGCCGGCAGCTATCAACCGGCTCCATTAAGCAGCAACGCAGGTTTATTGACATTGTTTGACAAGTCTTATGAAACCGGGCGGGCGGCGCTGGATCGGTTGCCCGCTACCATGCTGGATACCCCATGGATCATGCGGGGAGGCGAAGTCGTTTACCTAAATACAACGAAATACGGTATGGTTAGGCATGCCTTTGCCCAAACGATACATCACCGGGCACAATTGGGCGTATTTCTACGTTTGCTGGATATTCCGATTCCGGGAAGCTATGGGCCAAGCGCTGATGAGATGGGGGGATAATGGGAAAGAAATGTTAATTTTGGCACATGTCACCGAATAGCGATCAACATTCAAAAACCCAGCGGTTCATTGAAAGGGAATTAGCATACAGTGCGCACAACTACCATCCCTTGCCTGTAGTATTGGAGCGCGGAGAAGGGGTCTATCTATGGGACGTGGATAGCAAACGCTATTATGACTTTCTTTCCGGCTATTCAGCGGTTAACCAAGGACATTGCCATCCGAAGATCATTAGCGCGCTTGTCGAACAAGCTCATAAACTTACGTTGGCCTCCCGTGCTTTCCATAGTGATCTTTTGGGTGAATATGCGGACTACATCACGGATTATTTCGGCTACGACAAGGTATTGCCGATGAACAGTGGGGTGGAAGCCGTAGAAACTGCACTGAAACTTGCCCGCCGCTGGGGATACGATAAGAAGGGCATTCCTGTTAATCAAGCCAAGATCGTTGCCGTTGAAGGTAACTTTCACGGGCGAACGCTTAATGTCGTATCGTTCAGCACCGATCCGTCATCACGTGACGGCTTCGGGCCGTTCATGCCCGGATATCAGGTTATTCCTTACAATGACTTGGAAGCATTGGCCACCGCACTGGAAGACCCCCATGTCGCGGGTTTTCTCGTGGAGCCCATCCAAGGTGAAGCTGGAGTCTACGTGCCGGATGATGGTTACTTAGCTGCAGCTTATGAATTATGCCGTAAAGCCCATGTATTATTCATCGGCGACGAAATCCAGACCGGATTGGCCCGCACCGGTAAGATGCTGGCTTGCGACCACGAAGGTGTACGTCCAGATATCTTGATATTAGGTAAAGCACTTAGTGGCGGCACATTGCCCATTTCAGCCGTTTTGGCCGATGATGCGGTGATGCTTTGCATCAAACCGGGCGAGCATGGTTCCACCTATGGAGGCAATCCATTGGCCTGCAAAGTTGCGATAGCTGCACTGGAAGTCATCAAGGAAGAGCAACTTTCAGAAAGGGCCGCAGGACTGGGTAAATACTTCCGTGAACAACTGCAACAGCTCAATCATCCTAACATCAAACAAATCAGGGGAAAAGGCCTGTTGAATGCAATTGTCATCCAACATGAAAATCCCGATGCGGCTTGGGAGCTTTGCCTCGTGCTGAAAAACAATGGCTTGCTCGCCAAACCGACACACGGCGATAAGATCCGCTTTGCGCCGCCCTTGGTCATTACAAAAGAACAATTGGATGAATGTATTCGGATCATTCAACGAAGCTTAGCAATATTGGAATAGCGCATCGGAGCATTTGTGGTATAAATTGCAACTAGCCCCAACAATGTGTAACTTCGCGCACAAAATCGTACGGTATGCAACAGCAACAGTGGCGGGGAGGCCATGAAAAACGAGAAACCAACCAACATGTCTTTGGTATACGGGCCGTTCTCGAAGCCATTGACAGCGGCAAGGAAATAGAGTCTTTGTTTGTCCAGCGTGGGTTGGGTGGTGCGCTGTTCCTGGAATTAAAGGAGGTGTTGCGCCGGCATGGCATCACTTATCAACAAGTGCCCATTGAGAAACTCAACCGCATGACCCGCAAAAACCATCAAGGGGTCATCGCGGTTATATCACCCATCACTTACCAGCGGACCGAAGATTTGGTGCCTGCGATCTATGAAAGGGGGGAAGTGCCCCTTTTGCTCATCCTAGACGGGGTTACGGATGTGCGTAACCTGGGTGCTATTGCACGTACCGCCGAGTGCGCCGGTGTACATGCACTCATCCTTCCAAAAAAAGGATCCGCCGAAATCAATCCCGATGCCATAAAGACTTCGGCAGGAGCGTTGTTTAAGATTAACGTTTGTCGGGAAGATAGTCTGGTTAAAACCGTCCGATTCCTGCAGGATTCAGGAATCCAATTGGTGGCCTGTACCGAAAAAACAGCAGAAAACTTGTATCAATTGGATTACACGGTGCCGACAGCGTTGGTGCTCGGCTCCGAGGAATACGGCATCTCCGACGAACTTATCCGGATCGCTGATCATTTGGCCAAGATACCGATGACCGGATCGATCGCATCGCTCAACGTTTCCGTATCAGCAGGTGTTGTGCTTTACGAAGCCGTAAGACAACGGTTGGCTATCTAGGAAGTTATTCCGAATTGCGCCCAACGGCCGCTGCCGATTTCTTTTTCCGTTTCTTGGCACTTTGCCTTCTTCTGCCGTAGGTTCCTTTCACGATTTTACCGCGTTTGGTTTTCTTATCTCCTTTTCCCATACTGATTAGTTTATCTGGTTAAGCCATGGCGAAATGAGGTTTTTGTTAAACACAACCGCTATTGAAGGAAATAGTTTTTAAAAATATAAAAAGAGTGACTCAATGAGTGCTTCATTTGCATTAACTATAGGTTAATAATCAATTATTAATATCATTAAATCAATATGTTATAGCTACTACCTAATCTATTTATTCTATATTGTAACCCTCCGACATCGATTGTGGGCAAGTTACAATAACCCCAGAACAACTGGCAATTATCATTTATCTTAGCGGACGATGGAAAAACAATATGTGCTTTATGGGGTTCCTGTCAGGGTACGTATGGAAGAAGGCCTCGTAGGGATTGTGAATGATCCTGCTCTCAGGCGCTTGTTAGCCTCGCAGCCAAAAGCGGCGACACGAGCATTGGTGAGTCGGATTAAAGCGGATTACGAAACGACTTATAATAGGACGTTGGCTATTGCCGATACCTCGTTCACCGTGGAGATATGGGGGCATCTCTATTTTGAATATTGTTTGCTTAAATACAGTAGTTTATGTATAATTATTTTTCCATTTGGTTTATATAGACGTTTTTTGCGCTCATGTGAAATAATTGATTGCGGAGAACAAGGAATAGACCCTAATAGACGGCTTTGGGATAAATTTAGCCCGCTTCAGGCTTGGCTGAGCAGACGGATGGCCAAGATTAGTTTTACAATAAATTCAAGGAAGCGACGTGTGTAAAAACGACAAAGTGACGGGTTGATTGCGACAATTGTTTGAGCTACCTTTGTGATATGAAGAAAGTAACAATTCTGGTCCCCGAGATGGCTGTACCTGCTGCTGTTGTAGATCCGCGATACATGTTTACGGCGGTCAATGATTTTTTTAAAAGTTCTGGCCACCGACCTTTTTTTGATGTAAAGACTGTCGGACTTGCCCGAGAAGTCGAGCTGAATGACGGATTGGTATCCATCCATACCGATTTCCTTTTGAAGGATGTCGATAAAGCAGATTTGATTATAATTCCAGCCATTAGCGGGGATATTGATGCCGCTATCAGTCGCAATGCTGCATTTTATCCATGGATAGTCGAACAATACCGGAAAGGGGCCGAAGTAGCCAGCTTGTGTATCGGCGCATTCTTACTGGCCTCGACAGGATTGCTTGACGGAAAGTCTTGTTCTACCCACTGGCTCTTTGCCAATGAATTCCGGGCACGTTTTCCTGAAGTTCAACTTGCAGACGATCGGGTAATCACCCATCAGAAAGGACTTTATTCAAGTGGCGGCGCAAGCACTTATTGGAACCTACTGCTGTATCTCGTGGAAAAATATACCACCCGGGAGATGGCCATCATCGCCTCTAAGTTCTTCCTATTGGATATCGAAAAAAATAGCCAGCTACCATTCAGTGTATTTAAAGGACAAAAAGACCATGGCGATACGCTGATGTTAGCCGTGCAGGACTATATCGAAAAAAACTATGCTAACCGCCTTACTGTTGATGCAATAGCCGATAAATTCGGCGTCGGCCGCCGCACGTTTGAACGTAGGTTTAAGAAAGTCACGGCCAATACGGTCGTAGAATACATTCAGCGGGTAAAGATCGAAGCTGCCAAGAAACAATTGGAAACGGGTCGCAAAACCGTCTCCGAAGTGATGTATGATGTCGGATATACCGATCCTAAGGCATTCAGGGATATATTCAAGCGGATTGCGGGTTTATCACCAGTGGATTACAGCAACAGATACAATTAAAATTGGCAGGCGCGGCATATTAAGCCACTTCGCGCATATCCACGGCTACCACCCGCGAGACACCCTGCTCTATCATGGTTACGCCATAGATGATATCTGTACTGGCAATTGTACGTTTATTGTGTGACACAATGATGAACTGTGATTGGTCAGAAAACTTCCGGATGATGTTGTTGAATTTATCGATATTCGTGTCATCCAATGGAGCATCGACCTCATCAAAAATGCAAAAAGGAGCGGGTTTTAGCAAGTAAAGTGCGAAAAGGAGAGCGGTAGACGTCAGCGTTTTTTCGCCACCCGAAAGCTGGTTGATGGATAGTGGCCGTTTGCCCTTCGGGCGAGCCACGATGTCGATATCGGATTCCAGCGGATTGTGTGGATCGCTCAGGATAAGATCACAGTTATCCTCCTCATTGAACAATGATCGGAATACGGTGATGAAGTTTTCCCGGACGCGGATGAATGCATCCATGAACTTTTCGCGGGCGGTATCATCGATTTCCTGAATGGTCTCCAAGAGTGAATTTTTCGCATCCAGTAGGTCTTGCTTTTCCTTGATAATGAAGGTATATCGTTCGTTCATCTCTTGGTACGCCTCCATGGCCATGGGGTTGATGCTGCCATAGTCATCCAACTGCCTGCGCAGCTTTTCGGTTTTTTGACGCAACGTGTCCTCGTCATCCTGTGGTTCGGATTGGACCGTCGGATTCGCATCGATCAATTCGTTGATATCAATCGAGAATTCTACAGACAACCGTTCCTTCAGTGCATTGAGATCGAGTTTCAAATTGGTTTTCTTATCTCGAAGTTCATCAAACAGAAAATCTACTTGTTCTTTCTGCCGGCGTAACCGGGTAATTTGCTCCTCGATTTCATTGATTTTTCCACGTGCAGCATAGTAATCTTCTTCCACTTCCTGAAGGCCTTTTTCATAAGCTTCCTTTTGGTTGTACATGGTGACCAGATCATCGTCCGAATCGTCAACATGCTGCAGGATATCCTTGATATCGGCTTGGACCTGCTCAAATTCACTGGTGTTTTTCGCAATTCGGCTTTCGTAGGTGTCCTGAAGGCTTTCACGGTATTCAAGGTCTTTGTTGATGCCGGAAACCTTATTTTGCTGTTGATGGAAGCGGATGTTTTCCTGGTTGAAAGCCGATGATTTATCGGTAAGCATTTCTGAAAGATCCTGATAACCCCGCTGCATGTCCTGAAGCGCTGCATACTGATTTTCCCGTTCCTTTTTCAACGTTTCGAGGCTGGGATCAGCTTCATGGAGGGTTGTTGCGATGCTCGCCATTTTTTGCTCGATGTCCTGTTTGCGATTCCGGCTGTTGGCAATAAAAACTTGGTATTGTTCTTGTTTGGTTTTGACGGATACCAATTCATTGCTCACCCGGTTGAGCTGGCGGCCCAACTCTTCCATATCCGTTTTTTTGGAACTGCTTTTCAGGTCGGCTGCTTTTCGCATAGCTTGGTCCAACGCGTCTTGCTGCGTAGCGATCAATTGACCGAGGGTCTTGATTTCTTTCGATAGGTTTTCGAGATTCTTTGCGCGACCGATGCGTTTACCCTCAAACAGCCCCACCGAGCCCCCAGAAAGTCCTAGCCGGTTTTTGCTGAATTTGCCGCTTTTATGGAGGAGTACAGTTCCGTCAAGGGGCAAGGCATTTTCCAGCTCACGCTCGTCGTCAGCGTGAAGCAGGAATACGTTGTGCAGCAATATCCGGCACAAGGGACGGTATTGTTCTTCTACGCTGATGATATCGAGTGCTGGGATCACCCTGCCGTCTACCGATAACGTGCCCACTGCTTCCGGAAGTTTGCCGATGGCATCAAGCACAAAAAAATTCGCGCGTCCACGTGCGGCGTCACTCAGTAGCCGGATGGCTTGTACGGCTTCCTCCTGTCGTTGCACGACATAATGGTTCATGTACGGCTCCAGGTAGTTTTCGATGGCAATGCGAAAATCCTCCCGACAGAAAAGGATGTCTGAGAATAAGGGGTATTGCTTCTTCCAACCTGCGCTTTTACGCAGGAAACGGATCGATTCGGGGAAACCTTCGAGATTGTCTACGAGTGATTTGGTGAGGTTGTATTCATTTTGCTTGGCATCGAGTTGCCGGTTATCCCGTGCTAGTCCGTCTCTCAGCGACTGTATCGATGTCTCGGTATCTTCCAGCTGCTGTTGCAAAACGGTTTCCGTCTCTACGGCGAGTTCGTATGCCTGCGTAAGGGATTCCGTTTGGTCTTCCAATTGGGCCACCAATGTATTGAACTGGTCGAGCTCCGAAGCCTTTGATTCCGCGTCGCTTACGTTACGGAGGCTCTCTTGTTCGAGTGCATCATATTGGATGCGTAGTACGGCGATTTCCTTTTCCAGTTTGTAGATTTCGTCCTGTAGGTCGCCGTGTTGGCGCGCAGCGATATCGACGCTGTTTTTTGCCGTTTGCTGCTGGCCTCGCAATTCATCTACAGCCGTGCGTTGCAACTCCAGTGCTGCGGCGATCTGATCCAGCTTACTTTGCTCTTCGAGGTGTTCTTCATGGAGTCGTTTGATGTTGTACAATACATGGTTGAGTTGCTGCCGATCCTGAGCCAATTCATTGCTTAGGCGTGCGTCTTTATCCTGGAGGTTCTTAAGCCGCTCATTTTTGACCTTTTTGTCACTCTCGTAGGCCCTTATCTTAGCCACGTGTTCGTTGGCGGCGCGTTGCTGGATGGCCAGATTCTTCTCCTTGGCTAGGCTTTCCTGTTTGAGTTGCTGAAGCAGGGCTTCCAATTTTGCCACTTCGGTACTGATACGCGTCTGTTCGGTGCGTTGTACCAGTTCCAGGGCATCCAATGCAGCAAGCGACTCACTGAAATGCGTAATGCGGTATTTAGCCAAGGCCAAACTGAGCGTTTTGTAATGCGCTTTGAGGCTATAATACCGTTCGGCCTTTTTGGCTTGATTTTCCAGCGTTTTAAGATTTTTCTCGATTTCGAAGAGCAGGTCGTCTACGCGGGCTAAATCACTTTCGGTATCTTTTAGCTTGTTGAGCGTCTGCTTTTTGCGAACTTTATATTTCGAGATGCCAGAGGCCTCCTCAAAGAGGTTGCGCCGCGAGTTCTCTTTATTATTGATAATCTCATCGATCATTTTCAGCTCGATGATGGAATAGGAATCGGACCCGATGCCGGTATCCAGAAAGAGGTCTGTAATATCTTTGAGACGGCACTTCACATCGTTGAGCCGGTATTCGCTTTCCCCGCTACGGTATAGTTTGCGCGTGATAGTTACTTGTGAGAATTCCGTAGGCAGAATGTTCTTTGTATTGTCAAATGACAACGATACTTCGGCAAGATTTGCAGCCTTGCGGCTTTTCGTACCGTTGAAGATGATGTTTTCCATCTTTTCAGAGCGGAGCATGCGCGTACTTTGTTCACCCAGCACCCAGCGGATGGCATCCACCACATTGGATTTACCGCAACCATTGGGACCTACGATGGCGGTAACACCTTCGTTGAAATGGATGGTAATCTTGTCACCAAAACTTTTGAAACCCTTTATTTCGAGTTTGGTTAGTTGCATCTATGCCAATGGTCCCTTTCGTAATTCTGTTGCGAATTTAGGAAATTGGAATGAGTTTTTGTATTACTTCTTTGCGCTCGCCGATCTGTTGCCGCCACATCGCGTAATACAATCCTTTTAGCTCCAATAACGCCGCGTGGTTTCCGGTTTCAATAATCCTTCCTTTTTCAAGTACAAATATCTTATCGGCATACATAATGGTTGATAGACGATGTGCGATCATCACGGTGATGTGCCGGCGTTCAGCTGTTATTTGCCGTATCGTAGTGGATATCTCATCTTCAGTAATGGAATCGAGTGCAGACGTGGCCTCATCAAAAATCATTAAATGTGGATGCCGGAGTAAGGAACGGGCAATGGAAAGTCGTTGACGTTCACCCCCCGATAGTTTTAGGCCACCTTCTCCAATGACCGTATCCAGCCCCTGGTCCGCACGAGCCAGGATATTTTGGCTGGCGGCCTTTTGCAGGACATCCTCAATCATGTCATCGGTGGCTGCGGGATTTACGAACAAGAGGTTTTCCTTGATCGTACCCGAAAACAATTGGGTATCCTGGGTGACAAAACCGATCTGGTGGCGTAATTCGTCAAATTCAATACGGTCATCCCCATGATCGTTATAAAAAATACGACCTTCACTCGGGTGATAAAGACCCACCAGCAATTTTACTAACGTGGTCTTGCCCGAACCTGATGGCCCTACAAAGGCAATGGTTTCTCCTCGCTTTACTTCAAAGGAGATATCTTCTAATGCGGGCCTTGTGGCAGATTGGTGCTGAAAGCGGACGTGCTCAAACCGGAGGCTGGCAATGGCATCGATTTTTTCCGGATTGGCGGGTTGGTATTCCACTTTACGATTCAAGAGTTCCTGAAGGTTATCCAAAGAAGCTTCTGCCTCGCGGTACGATAAAATAACGTTACCCAGCTCTTGCAGTGGGCCAAAAATAAAGAAGGAGTAAAATTGCATCATCATCATTTGCCCTACGGTAATCTGATCCTTGAAGATAAAAAACAATAAAGCAAACATGATACACTGCTGTAGAAAATTGACGAACGTGCCCTGTACAAAACTAATCGAACGGATACTCTTTACTTTTCTTAGCTCCAGCTTCAGGATCTTCATGGTAGTCGTATTGAGCCTGCCTATTTCCTGTTGGGTAAGGCCAAGGCTCTTCACCAATTCGATATTGCGCAGCGATTCGGTGGTCGAACCTGAGAGGGCATTCGTGTCTTTAACGATGTTTTTCTGGATGAATTTGATCTTACGGCTCAGGAAACTCGTTAGGAAGGCCAAGGTCACGGCACCTATCAGATAAATGACCGGTAATGCGGGACTGAGCTGAAACGCAACAATCGTGACAAACACAATACCCACCAGCGTTGCAAAGAGTACATTTACAAAGTTGGTAATGAATTTTTCGCAATCAGCACGCACTTTCTGCAAGACGGAAAGCGTTTCGCCGCTCCGTTGATCCTCGAAATCCTGATAGGGGAGACGGAGCGCATGACGAAGGCCGTCTGTATAAATTTTGGCGCCAAATTTCTGGATAACCACATTGACCACGTAATCCTGAAAGGCTTTAGCGATACGTGACACCATCGCTGCGCCTATAATCAACAATAATGCAACGGTGATTCCCTTGATGAAGGCCGGCCCGGCATCCTGCGCGCGGTATTCAGCGGCTTTATTGGCATACGGATCGATAATCAGATTTCCGAGGATGTACGGATTAAGCAACGAAAACACTTGGTTAATAGCGGCGAGGATAAGTGCCAGGAAAATAAGACCTTTATAATTACTCAGATACGTCAATAGTAATTTCATGGCAATATGATTATGCTAATCCAGTTACCCAAGTAAAGGGCCAAGCCCTGTTCAACTGACAATTTTGCTTCTTTTTGGTTCAGTGTGGGTTACTGCAGCGCAAAAACTGGGTACGCCCACTCGTCTAAACGGATAAAACATGACATTTGGATAAACCGACAATTGCCAGGTTTCCCGTTGTCACCCGTAATGCTTAATTTTGCGGGTATGAAAATCCTTGAGGGCCGCGCAGCCAAATTTCCGCAGTTTACGGAGCTGATCATCCATGAAGACGATGACCTTATCGTGATCAACAAGCCTCCGTTTTTGGCGTCTCTGGACGAAAGGGAGGGGCCGGAAACCAGCGTGTTGCGATTGGCAAAGAAATATCATCCGGATGCGCAGGTATGCCACCGATTGGATAAAGAAACCTCAGGTTTGCTACTTATCGCTAAAAACCCGGAAACGTATCGGTTGGTTTCCATTGAATTTGAGCGCCGACGGGTAGCCAAGACCTATCATGCCGTCATCGAAGGCACACATGTGTTCGAAGACCTCTTGGTCGATTTACCCATTCTCAACCTTGGTAATAAAAATGTCACTATCGATCGTGCCAATGGCAAACGTGCGGAAACGTATTTTAGGTCACTGCATTACTTCAAGCATTACACATTGGTGGAATGCCGCCCCGTAACAGGTCGTATGCACCAAATCCGTATCCACTTGGCAACCCAGCATGCAGCCATTGTTGGTGACTCACTTTATAAGGGTAAACCTGCTTATCTCTCGCAGATTAAAAAACGGGGTTTTACGTTGGGAAAAGGGCAAGAGGAACAACCCATCATGAGACGGTTTGCGCTGCATGCACGCGAACTTCGTTTCACATTAGCTGGCGAAGAATTCCATTTTGAGGCGCCATATCCAAAGGATTTTGCCACGCTTCTCCGTCAGTTGGAAAAATTTGATGACTGATCGTTTGATTGTTTGCAATAGGGTTGCACGATTTTTTTTGTAGCTTTGCTTTGCAATGAAATGGTTTGCAATGATATTGGCAATTTTGCTGACGGTGTTGTTCGTAATGCCCTGTACAGATGGCGATAATCGCTGTCAGGATGAAAGCGCCGCACGCACAGCAGACCAGATGACCCACGACCACGGTAGGGACAAGGATGACGGATGTAGTCCGTTTTGCCTGTGTGCCTGCTGTAGTATTGCAGTAGCTGCATTCCATTTTCATCAGGCGGAATTGGGCACCTTGATACCAAAACCTATTTTAAGAGAAACCGTAATCAGGAATGATTATTTTGTTTCCAATTACCTCGGAAACATCTGGCAACCGCCAAAATCCATTAGTTAACACCGCAGGAAAGCACCTCCCGTTGTAACCGACTTTGGTTACGGCTAAGCGTTTTGACGGGGTTAACCACATACTTAACGCCATCCCCGTTTGAGGTAGCTATTCCTTTCCAGTTAAAACGGAAAATGTTCTTTGTTTCCGTAGGTATTACTTATTCAAGTAGAACAGACGTGTTAGATAGCATTATAAAATTTAGCATTCGGAATAAGTTCATCATCGGTTTGATGACCTTATTCCTAATCATCTGGGGGGTATGGAGTGCGACTCGGCTCCCCATCGATGCCGTACCCGATATTACCAATAATCAGGTACAGATTTTCACTTCTTGCCCAACATTAGCGGGTCAGGAAGTGGAACAATTAGTGACTTTTCCCATTGAACAGGCCATAACCAACGTTCCGGAAATCGAGGAGATACGGAGTATCTCGCGATTTGGACTTTCAGTGATCACGGTAGTCTTTAAAGAGCATGTAGATATTTATTTTGCTCGGCAATTGATCAACGAGAAACTGAAAGAGGCGTATGAATCAATTCCTCCCGGAATTGGTACGCCTGAGATGGCACCCGTAAGTACTGGTTTGGGGGAGGTATACCAATACATTATCCATCCCAAAGCTGGAAGCGAAGCTAAATACGATGCCAAAGATTTGCGCACCATGCAAGATTGGATCGTAGCCAGGCAATTGTATGGAACGCAAGGCATTGTTGAAGTGAATAGTTTCGGAGGGGAATTGAAACAATATGAGGTTGCCATAAATCCCGATCGCTTAAAGGCCTTGGACGTGAGCATACTGGAAATATATACCGCCCTTGAAGCCAATAATCAAAATACGGGCGGCGCCTATATCGATAAGAAGCCCAATGCGTACTTCATTAGGTGGATCGGCTTGGTGACATCATTGGAAGATGTAAAAAACATCCCCATCAAGACTGCCGGCGGGGTCGCCATATACATCAAAGATTTAGCGGATGTCCGCTTTGGTAGTGCAATCCGCTATGGTGCACTTACTTTTAATGGCGAAGTTGACGCAGTAGGGGGCGTGGTGATGATGCTCAAGGGCGAAAATAGCAATGAGGTGGTAAATCGTATTAAGGAAAAGCTGCCTACCATCCAGCAGTCACTGCCTCAAGATGTGATTATAGAACCTTATTTGGACCGTACCGATCTGGTGGGAAGAGCCATCACGACTGTTGAAAAGAACCTGATTGAGGGTGCGCTAATCGTTATTTTTGTTCTTGTATTTTTCCTAGGCAACCTAAGGGCTGGTTTGATTGTAGCATCGGCTATTCCATTGTCCCTGCTGTTTGCATTAGGGATGATGAACGTATTTGGCGTCAGTGCCAACCTGATGAGCCTGGGTGCCATCGATTTTGGTTTGATTGTAGACGGGTCGGTTATTGTGGTGGAAGCGACACTGCATCATTTGGGTCTTCGGAGGTCAACCCATAAGCTGACACAGGGCGAGATGGACCAGGAGGTTTTCCAGTCAGCATCCAAAATACGCACCACGGCGGCTTTCGGTGAAATCATTATACTGATCGTCTACATTCCGATCCTGACGCTTGTGGGAGTGGAAGGTAAAATGTTTACGCCGATGGCCAAAACCGTTGGATTTGCCATACTTGGCGCGTTGATCTTATCCATGACCTATATTCCGATGATGTGTACCTTATTCCTGCCAAAAACACCACACAACAGGGTAACGTTCAGTGACCGGATGGTAATCAGATTACAAAACATATACATGCCATTGCTTCAAAAGGCAATCCGTGTAAAATACATCGTCTTAACGGCTACAGTTGCCGTATTTATATTCAGTATATTCCTATTCAATCGCATGGGGGGTGAATTTATTCCGCAATTACAGGAAGGGGATTTTGCGTTTCATTGTATTCTACCCCAAGGCAGTTCACTGAGTCAAAGCATCGAGACCTCGATGCAGGCTTCCCGACTAATCCGTGAATTTGATGAGGTAAAAATGGTGGTGGGAAAAACAGGTTCCGCAGAGGTGCCGACCGACCCGATGCCGCCCGAAGCCACGGATCTGATGGTGATACTCAAACCTCAAGATGAATGGACTTCCGGTAGATCATACAATGACCTCGGTGACGCCATCATGGAAAAACTGGAGGTGATACCAGGGGTGTTCTTTGAAAAGAACCAACCGATCCAAATGCGCTTTAATGAATTGATGACTGGTATACGCCAAGATGTGGCAGTCAAGATTTTCGGAGAAAATTTGGATACGCTGGCTAGTTATGCCGACCAGGTCAGCAAAGTCATTCAGACCGTCGATGGCGCAACGGCACCGCAAGTAGAACGGGTAAGCGGATTGCCCCAGATCAATGTGGAGTATGACAGGGCACGAATGGCAAATTATGGATTGAATGTAAAAGACGTAAACGACATCTTAAGTACTGCGTTTGCAGGAAAGCGTGCCGGCGTGGTTTACGAAAATGAAAGGCGTTTTGACCTGGTCGTTAGGCTGGATAGTATCAACAGAAATAACATCGATGATGTCCGTAATCTCATGGTGCCGACCCAGGATGGTGCGCAGATACCACTATACCAAATTGCTGATGTGGATTACAAAGTTGGTCCGGCGCAAATTAGCAGGGAGGGGGGCAAACGACGGATCGTAATTGGATTTAATATTTCCGGTCGGGATGTACAGGGTGTTGTAGAGGATATAAAGCAGCAGCTGGCTGATCATGTAGCGTTACCTTCCGGATACTACTTCACATATGGAGGGCAATTTGAAAACCTTCAGGAAGCCAGTAACCGATTGATGGTGGCCGTTCCGATTTCGCTGCTGCTCATCTTCACGCTTTTATACTTTACCTTCCACTCCGTTAAGCAGGCCGTCCTTATCTTTACGGCAATTCCGATGAGTGCCATTGGTGGCGTCTTTGCATTGTTGCTAAGAGATATGCCATTCAGCATCAGTGCCGGAATCGGCTTTATTGCACTGTTTGGCGTAGCTGTTCTAAACGGGATTGTACTGATCGGCAAGTTCAACCAATTGCAAAAGGAAGGGATGACCGATGTGCTGGAACGGGTAAAGACTGGAACCCTGATCCGGTTGCGCCCTGTATTGATGACCGCAACAGTAGCGTCGCTCGGCTTTTTACCGATGGCATTGAGCACCAGCGCAGGGGCGGAAGTGCAGAAGCCGCTGGCCACAGTGGTGATTGGTGGGTTGGTGACCGCGACATTACTGACGTTGTTTGTGTTGCCCCTGCTGTATATCATCGCAAATGCCAGCATAAATCTTAACGGACGAATGATGACCAAGATAACCGTGATTACAATTGCCGTGGGAGTTGGAAGTGCTACGCCGGTGCTGGGACAGCAGCGGCTGACCATGGAGCAAACCATTGAAATTGGCTTGCGGAATAATCCGGGTATGAAGGCGAAGTCAGTAGACATACAGGCAGCGCAAGCGATGCGCAAAACAGTGGGCGAACTACCCCAGACGGGTGTCAACTACCAATTCGGTAATAGCGAAGGATTTGACTATGATGATGGTGTGATGATTTCACAAGCCATTCCGTTTCCTACGGTGTTTGGCGCAAGGAAAGACCTGGTTACCGCACAGGTGCATAGTAGGGAATGGCTGAAGCTGCTGGCCGAGAACGATTTAAGGGGAGAAATCAGAACTTATTACCAACAGCTGGAGTACCTGGAGCACAATGCCGACGTACTGGCTAAACTGGATAGCATCTATATCGATTTTATCAAGATCGCAGCGTTGAGGTACCGGACAGGCGATACAAAAAAGATCGACATCAGTACGGCAACGACTAAGCAGGGGGAGATCAGGTTGTTGTACGATCAAAATGAAATAGCGAGGAAGAATGCATATGAACGGTTGAAAAACCTGATCCAGGTATCGGACGATTTCTCCATCGCTACCACGGATACTTATCAGCCTTTGGCCATCGACCAAGTGCTTGACAGCACTTTCGCAGCCAAACATCCTCAGGTGCAAGCGCTTTATCAGGAGGCCCGCATTATCGAACAGCAAAAGAAGGTAGAACGTGCGGAAGGTCTCCCGGAATTTACCCTCGGCTATAATAATATTTCGCTGGTGGGGCCCCATCGTAGAGATGGCATGGAAAAATTTTACGGTAGAGAAAAGCGCTTCAGCTACTTTGACGTGGGGATTTCCATCCCGATATCATTCGGGGCTACCAAAGCTAGGGTGCGGTCGTTGGATTATCAGCAGCAATCTGCGGAGCTTGCCGCGCAATGGCAGCGGGAGCAGTTGCAAACCGATTTAAGCAACGCGATACGGCAGTATGGGCAACGTTTTTCCCAATATCGGTACTTCAAGGAAGAGGCGCTTGTCAATGCCGATGAACTGATACAAGCGGCGCTATTGGGGTATAGAACGGGTGACATCTCATATGTGGAGTACCTGTTTGCCGTGCAGACCGCAACCGACACGCGACTAAACTACTTAAAAAGTATCCAGCAGGTAAACGAGTCTGTTAGCGATATCTATTCACTGATTAACAATTAATTTGTCATGAACTTAAACATAAGTAAAACAATAGCCGTACTTGGTGTAGCAGTGGCGGCCCTGCTTTTTATCGGCTGCAACTCCCATGATCCCGACGATGGACACGATCATGGTGAGCCGGCGGAAGCGTATGGTGAAAAAGGCTATGACGACGAACCGACTACTTCACTGACCCCCGAGCAGCTAAAAGCTGCCGGGATTATGCTGGGGGATATTGAGCTTAAAAACCTGACGGCAACCATTAAGGTCAATGGATCATTGCGGGTGCCGAATAGAAACAGTGCGGATGCTACGTCTTTGTATGGCGGTGTGATTAAAACATTGAATGTGGAATTGGGGGATAATGTACGGAAGGGACAGGTGATTGCGACGATTGAAAATCCGCAATTTGTCCAATTGCAGGAAGAATACTTGACCGTCGGGAGCCAGCTTATCCTCGCTGAGCAGGAGCTGGGCCGGCAGCAGGAACTAAACGCAGGGAATGCCGGGGCGAAGAAGAATCTTCAGGATGCGACGTCAAACCTGGCGATTTTGAGTGCAAGAAAGGCCTCCTTGCAACAGCAAATCGAGCTGATGGGCATCAGTCCGTCCTCCATCAATAGCAGTAGCTTAAAGAATATACTAGTCATTGCAAGTCCACTAAGCGGCACAATCAGTAATGTTTTCGCTAAAATAGGCAGCTATGTAGATGTGTCTTCCCCGATAGCGGAAATTGTGGATAATAGCCAGTTGCATTTGGATTTACAGGTATTCGAACAGGATCTTCCCAAAATTAAGGTGGGGCAGCTCATTACATTTACAATTACGAACAATCCGGCTGTAAATTATTCGGCGAAAGTCTATAATATCGGCTCGTCTTTCCAGAATGAGAGCAAAACCGTCGCTGTACATAGCATGATACAGGGCGACAAAAGCGGATTGATTGACGGTATGAATGTGACGGCAATGGTAAACCTTGAAAATGTCTCGACCCCGACGGTGATGGACGATGCGATTGTAGAAGCTGACGGTAAGTTTTACATTTTTGTTCATGTGGATAAGACAGCGCAGGCAACACATGACGAAACAGACCACGACCATGAAGCGGTTGAAGATCAACATCATAACGAATCCGTTAGCTTTGAAAAAATCGAAGTGGCCAAAGGCGTTTCTTACATGGGTTATACCGCGATAACGGCAGTGAAAACGGTACCCGATGACGCAAAAGTGGTTACTAAAGGCGCATTTTTCATTAATGCAAAAATGAGTGAATCGGGAGAGCACGCTCACGCTCACTAAGGGTGTCGTAATCGAGGCATTGGGTTTTAATCAAATAGCCTGCCGTCGGGGCCACGGACATCAAGGTCGAGTGCCTTGTTGAGCTGGCTTATGAAATAAGTGGAGAGGAGTGGGGATTCAACCTCGATATTTTGATGCACGAAAAAATAGAGGGATTGCAAACCGGCATCCCTCCATTCCCTGATTCGATCTACCCAATCATTCAGCCTGTTTTTGTCTGTGGGATGGTTTGCACCCACATAGCGTATAAAAGCGGTGGGGGTAGTAAGCCGCATGTGCAACATATCCCGTCGCCCAGCCGTATCTACGAGTACATTTGCAGCTTTTGCGTTTTCCAACAGCTGATATAATTGCTCACTCGTGGCTGCATCAGCAAACCATTCTGCATTCCGCACTTCCAGTGCCAGCGGCACGGATTTTGCAAATTTCTCCACGAAGGCAGCCAATCGATCAAAGTCTTTGGGTTTAAAGTTATCGTGCAGTTGGAGGAAACTAACGCCCAGCTTTTCTTCAAAGAAGGTGATGGCATCACAGAAAGCTGTCATCTTCTCATCTACATTCAACAGGCGACCATAGTGGCTGATGGACTGCGGAACCTTTGGAAAAAACTTGAAATCAGCCGGTGTTTTGGCTTTCCAGGTCTCTACCTGCTGCTTATCGGGAGCGTTGTAAAATGTACCATTCAGTTCAATACTGTTGAATTGCGTAGCGTAGTAAGTCAGCTCATCCTTAGTGCCCCGTGGATAGAACCCTTTGAGATCCTGCTTATTCCACTTGGCACATCCTACGTATACCTCCAATTGGCTCGCCGGCTTATGTTTTTTCAATAAAGCCAGGGTGTCTGGATGGGTAGGAGGAAGGGTAAAATCTACCGCTTCCGGATGTTCAACGCTTCCGAATTTCATTTTTTCAAGTTAAGTACTAGTGCTTAAAATGACGTATTCCAGTAATAACCATGGCCACGCCCTTTTTGTTCGCCATCGCTACAGATTCCGGATCGCGGATGGAACCACCCGGCTGGCTGATCGCTGTAATACCTGCTTCAGCCGCTATTTCCACACAATCCGGAAAAGGGAAAAAGGCATCTGATGCCATAACAGCGCCATTTAGATCGAAACCAAAGGTCTTCGCCTTTTCGATGGCCTGTTTCAGGGCATCGACTCGCGAAGTCTGCCCCACGCCGCTGGCAGACAGCTGTCCGTCCTTAACCAATACGATCGCATTTGATTTGGTATGCTTTACAATCTTATTGGCAAAGGAGAGGTCGGTCAATTCCCTGTCGGTAGGTTCCTTGTCCGTTACCGTTTTCATTTGTGCCGCCCCTTCGATGACCGCATCCTTATCCTGCTCAATAACACCGTTCAATAGGGTTTTAAAGTGCTTATGGGGTAATTGGGTGGGCTTTCTTTTTAGCAATATCCGGTTTTTCTTACTGGTGAGGGTGCGCAGCGCATCGTCGGTATAGTCGGGGGCGATAAGCACTTCGAAGAAAAGTTTGTTGATTTCCGCCGCTGTAGCTTCGTCGATCTGCCCGTTGCAGATAAGCACACCGCCGAAGGCCGAAACGGGGTCACACGCAAGGGCATCTTGCCATGCCGTCAATAAGTCGGCGCGCGTGGCTATGCCGCAAGCATTGGTGTGTTTCAGGACGGCAAACGTTGGGTCGTTGAACTCGTCGATTAGCGCTACCGCGGCGTCCACGTCAACGAGGTTATTGTAAGAAAGTTCCTTGCCATTCAGCTTATCGAATAATGCTTCCAAATCACCGTAAAAAACGCCTTTCTGATGCGGGTTTTCGCCATATCGCAGTACTTGTGCACGCTGTTCGCTTTGTTTAAATACTTGCAACGGTTCTTCCCGATTGAAATAATTAAAAATCGCCGAATCGTAATGGGAAGATACATTGAATGCCCGCTTGGCAAATTCCTTGCGGTGTTCCGCAAAAGTATAGCCTTCGTTTTCGGCTAGGATGTCTTCAAGGTGCTGGTAGTCGTTTTTGGAGGCGATAATGACCACGTCATTATAATTTTTCGCTGCAGCGCGGATCAGGGAAATCCCACCGATATCGATTTTCTCGATGATTTCTTGGTCGGATGCTCCAGAGGCCACCGTTTCTTCAAATGGGTAGAGGTCTACGATTACCAAATCGATTTCAGGTATTTCGTATTCGTCGAGCTGTTGCTTGTCGGCCGCCAAAGGCCTGCGGGATAGGATGCCTCCAAACACTTTGGGGTGTAAGGTTTTGACCCGTCCGCCTAATATTGAGGGGTAACCAGTAAGGTCTTCTACTGGTATCACCTCGTGTCCGAGTTCGCGGATAAATGTTTCCGTGCCGCCTGTAGAGTAGAACGTGACACCATGCTTGTTTAACAGATTGATCAATGGAGCGAGGCCGTCTTTGTAATATACAGAGACCAATGCATTTTTTATTTTTACGGGATGGCTCATTTGCTATTTAGCGCTTTTGTTTTATAAGCAGCAAAGATAAAAAAAATCCCCGTTCCAGCCTCGCTATATCTTTTTGAGTAGATTTTCAATAATTTTCGGGTAATGAAGATGCTCCAATTGTTGCCCCTTAAACTTGATGACTTCCAGGCTGTCGTCAGGTTGGATATGGAACCGTGCTTGATAAATAACTTCTCCCTCGTCAAAATGTTCGTTTACGAAATGGATGGTAATGCCAGACTCTTCATCACCTGCATCCAAAATGGCCTGATGTACGCGGTCGCCATACATCCCTTTGCCACCGTAGGCCGGAAGCAAAGCGGGGTGGATATTGATGATTTTATTAGGGTATTTGCGCAATAGATTCTGGGGAATTAACCATAGAAAGCCAGCTAATACTACCAGATCAATATGAAGTCTGTCCAACACATCGACAACTTCATCGGTTTTGTAAAAAGCATGCTTGTCAAATATATGCGTAGGTACCTCAAAATTGTCGGCACGTTGCAGCACGTAAGCGTCTGGGTTATTACTTAATACAAGGGCCACTTCGATCTGGTCATTGTACTTAAAGTATTCCATAATTTTTTGAGCATTCGATCCAGAGCCCGAAGCAAAAATAGCGATTCGTTTCTTCACGTTTTTTGATGGATTGATGATGTGCTTTCTGACGATTGCACCCAAACTTACAAATTTTTCGGTCTTTAGCCAACCACCGACATCAAAGTTTGGATGAATTTTATCTAATTTCCTTAAATGTATTATCTTTGGGGCGCGAAAATAGCTTTTATGTAGCAGCTGACCAAAAGACACTAGACATCTTCCTGTAAAAATACGATACGATCTATACGCTTTCCCACGATAGCACCGCTTCATTCGGAAATCTTTTTATTAGAATTGTGACAGTCTAATGGAGCTTTTATTGATATAATTTCTCGAAAAATGTCATTTCTTTGAAAAAATGATTGATAAATACATAAAATGTTGCGAATGTCAATTTTTTTATTCGTTACTTTGTAAGCTAATAGCGATAACTAACATTTAATAGGATTATCTATGTGTGGAATCATTGGTGCTTTTGACCTGAAAATGAGGTCAGAGGAATTGCGCCCCCAGGTGTTGAAGATGTCGAAGAAAATTCGGCATCGCGGTCCGGATTGGTCGGGGATATATAGTTCCGAACGGGCGATATTGGCGCATGAACGTTTAGCAATTGTCGACCCTAAGTCTGGCCAGCAACCCCTTTACAGCTCGAATCGTAATATCGTGCTTGCCGTGAATGGCGAGATTTATAATCACCAGCAATTGCGAAACCAGCTTTCCGATTACGAGTTTTCCACACAATGCGATAGCGAGGTGATATTGGCCCTATATGCTCAGAAAGGGGCCGATTTCATTGAAGATCTGAATGGCATTTTTGCCTTCGCATTGTATGATGTTGAAAAAGATGCTTATCTGATTGCCCGTGATCACATGGGGATTATACCACTTTATATTGGCTGGGATGATCGGGGAACGCTCTATGTTGCCTCCGAGTTGAAAGCATTGGAAGGGTATTGCAGCCGTATTGAGACCTTTCCTCCGGGACATTACCTTTATAGCAAAGAAGGCAATGAGCCCCGCAAATGGTATACCCGTGATTGGGAATCCTATACGAATGTCAGAGACAATGTAACGGATATCGATGCCCTGCGTAAGGGACTGGAAGATGCGGTACACCGCCAGTTGATGTCTGACGTGCCTTATGGCGTATTGCTTTCCGGCGGGCTGGATTCGTCTGTTATCGCGGCCGTCACCAAAAAATTCGCCTCCCGTCGCATCGAATCCAATGACCAGGAAAAAGCGTGGTATCCGCGCCTGCATTCGTTTGCGGTAGGATTAAAGGGATCGCCGGATTTAACAGCCGCGAAGAAAGCCGCCGATCATATCGGTACGATACACCACGAAATTAATTTCACCATTCAGGAAGGTTTGGATGCCATCCGCGATGTGATTTATCATTTGGAAACCTACGACGTTACCACCATCCGTGCCTCTACACCGATGTATCTGCTTGCTCGGGTGATCAAATCGATGGGCATTAAGATGGTTCTCTCCGGTGAGGGTTCCGATGAGCTATTCGGAGGGTACTTGTACTTTCACAAAGCGCCTAATGCAAAGGAATTCCATGAGGAGACCGTTCGGAAACTGAGCAAATTGCATCTGTACGATTGCTTGCGTGCCAACAAATCGCTGGCAGCATGGGGTGTAGAGGGCCGTGTGCCTTTCCTCGACAAGGAGTTTATGGATATTGCCATGCGCTTGAATCCCGAAGATAAAATGATCCGGGAAGGCCGCATGGAGAAATGGGTGGTCCGTAAAGCTTTCGAAGACTTTCTGCCTGAAAGTATCGCTTGGCGGCAAAAAGAGCAGTTCTCGGATGGCGTGGGCTACAGCTGGATAGATACCCTAAAAGAACAGGCCGCGCAGCGCGTTAGTGATGGCGAGTTGGCCGCTGCCGCAGAGCGGTTCCCTATCAATCCGCCGCAGAACAAAGAGGAGTACCTCTATCGGTCTATTTTTACCGAGCATTTTCCTTCGGCAGCAGCAGCGTTGACTGTGCCGTCTGTGAAGTCGGTGGCCTGCAGCACACCCGAAGCATTGGCATGGGATGCGTCATTCCAGAACCTGAACGATCCTTCCGGCCGTGCAGTAGCTGCTGTACACGTTGAAAGTTATGAGAAGGAAAAAAATAAAGAAGAAGTTAGCATACAGTAGCGTAGCTATATGATCGTAAGCATTTGGCTGGATCTAACAACAAACATACAGGCCGGATATCTTCAGGATATCCGGCCTGTATGTTTGCCAGCCATGCTAATACAACTAACTATTAAAGCGGCCTTATCCAGATATTACGGAAGCTTACGGGGTTTCCATGATCCTGCAAGACAATTGGGCCGGGACCATGTGCCTTGTATTTGGGTATCCCGATATATTCGGTCGGCCCATCCAGTTCTACATTGTTCTGTACGAGTACTCCGTTATGGATGACGGTAACACGCGCTTTGCTGATCAGCATGCCATCTGCGTTAAATCGTGGAGCCGTCCAAATGATATCATAGGTCTGCCATTCGCCGGGGGGCTTTGTCGCATTCACCAGCGGTATGCGCTGCTTATAGAGACTTGCCGCTTGGCCATTCGAATAGGTGCGGTTGTTATAACTATCCAAAACCTGCACCTCGTATAAGCCCTGCATGAAAATGCCACTATTTCCCCGACCTTGTCCTTCACCCACGATTTCCGTGGGACTTTTCCATTCTACATGCAGTTGGTAGTCAGAAAATTCCCCTTTAGTCCGGATTTCGCCTTTGCCACTAACCACGGTAAGCGCACCGTCTGCCACTACCCATTCAGCGGGGGAGGAGCCATCCTTTCCGCTTACCCATTGATCAGTTGATGTACCATCAAACAATACGATGGCATCCGATGGGGCCTTGTCGGTGGCGGTAGTCACCATTCGCGGCTCTGGCTCCCACACTTCGGTTTCCTCTGGTTTCATTTTGTTTTGTTGCGCTAAGGCCGGGAACACCAACAATGTTGCTATTCCGGCCGAAATAAACGATTTAGTAGTCATAAATATAAAAAAATTTAAACGATAATTTTCACTTAACGTGGTTGTCACACCCTTATTCAATCCAATTGTCCGCGCTTCGCTCACCCAACGAACGCATTGATTCCTGTGATATCCATTCCAGTGATTAACAAGTGGATGTCGTGCGTACCTTCATAAGTCACCACAGATTCGAGATTCATCATATGCCGCATAATGGGATACTCACCGGTGATACCCATTCCGCCGAGTATTTGCCGGGCTTCACGCACGATTTCCAATGCTGTCGCTACGCTGTTGCGCTTGGCCATAGAAATCTGTGCCGGAGTAGCTCGATCTTCGTTTTTAAGCATCGCAAGCCGCCACACGAGCAATTGCCCTTTAGTGATTTCGGTGAGCATTTCGGCCAGTTTCTTCTGTTGCAATTGGAAGCCGGCAATTGGCTTGCCGAATTGTTCGCGTTCTTTGGCATAACGCAGGGCCGTATCGTAGCAATCCATCGCAGCCCCCAAAGCTCCCCAAGCGATTCCATAACGGGCTTGGTTGAGGCAACTGAGCGGCCCGCGCATGCCGGAGACATCGGGCAGGATATGGGTCTTAGGTACACGTACGTTGTCAAAGACCAGCTCACCGGTGGCCGACGCCCGAAGGCTCCACTTATTGTGCGTTTCCGGTGTGCTGAATCCATCCATGCCGCGCTCTACGATCAGCCCCTGAACCTTTCCCTCCGGGTTCCTCGCCCATACAACAGCGATATCGGCAAATGGTGCGTTGGATATCCACATTTTTGAACCATTCAATCGCACAGAATCCCCATCGTCTTCAAAGCGGGTGGTCATTCCGGCCGGGTTGGAGCCGTGGTTGGCTTCGGTGAGGCCAAAGCATCCCATCAATTCGCCGCCTGCAAGTTTCGGCAGGTAATTGCGTTTTTGTTCCTCGCTACCGTATGCATATATTGGGTACATCACTAACGATCCCTGTACGGATGCGGTAGAGCGGATGCCTGAATCACCCCGTTCAAGTTCCTGCATCATGATGCCGTAAGCCAAGTAGTCCAGCCCGCCGCCGCCATATTCTTCGGGTATCGTAGGGCCAAAGAGTCCAAGCTGGGCCATGCCGGAAAGCAGGTGGCGGGGAAATTCCGCACGCTGAGCATAATCCTCAATGATGGGAACCAGTTCCTTGTTGACCCATTGTCTTACGCTATCGCGGATAAGCAGATGTTCGTCACTGATCAGTTCATCCAACAGGTAATAGTCGGGTGCACGGTATTGGCTCATAGCTCGCATTTGATGTACAAGTATATGGATAAAAGTTGGTTTAATGAATAAACAATGTGCTCCTTATTTTATCGACAGCCTTCAATACACAGTTGCAAAGCTAGCCGATTTCCTTTAGGTTTGCGAAATGAGAACGATCCGCCAACACATAACGCTTACCGATCTACGGTTTTATGCATTTCATGGCTACTATCCGGAAGAGCAGGTGCTTGGTAATGAGTTTATAGTATCGATCCACGTTGCGTTTTATAAGCGGGGAAAAGCTGAAGAAGACCTGTCCGGTACCGTCAACTATGAAACACTTTATGGTATTGCCAAAGAGGAAATGCAGTGTCCCAGAAAATTGCTGGAAACCGTGACCGAAACCATGCTCGATCGCGTGTTGGCTGAGTTCCCATTTGTAGACGAAATTGAAGTTAATATCTGTAAAAACAACCCACCATTTGGAGCCGATCACGCGAAAGCGAATGTAGCGCTGGTGTGGAAGCTATCTGAAGACACTGCGTCAGGCCGTCTCGGCGCATAAGCGACAAAATGTCTTGTTAACCCATTGTTTAGGTGACAAAAAGTCATTAAAACAAATTTTTCTCCCGTTGGTATATAAATTGAAAACCACCTATCAACGAATAAAATTATAGGAGGAAATAAAAATGACATTGGTAAAATTTTCTGGAAACAAAAACAGGGGAGTGGACAACTGGGTAAACGATTTCTTTAATCCAGTTTTTAACGATTCGTTCTTGTCCGACCGCTTTACTTCACGTGTTCCTGCGGTGAATGTGGCCGAAACGAGTGATGCTTATCACATTGAGCTGGCTGCGCCGGGATTGGAAAAGGGTGATTTCAAAATTAATGTTGACGGCGATGTATTAACTATTTCGGCAGAGAAGAAGGTCGAAAGTTCCGACGAAAGCAAAAAGTACAGTAAACGTGAATACAGCTATACGTCGTTCACCCGTTCTTTCACGTTGCCCGATAGTATTGACCACGGTAAAATCGACGCAAACTACAAAGACGGCGTATTGAAAGTAGACATCACCAAAAAAGAAGAAGCGAAGGTAGCTTCACGTTTAATTGAGGTAAAATAACCCCCACAGGTAAAATCGATTAAAAAGAGCCCGCGAATCCAATTCGGCGGGCTTTTTCAATTAATGAAGCCGGTTATTGGTTATCTTGGTCTGTGATTATACCGATATTTCCTCAAAGTCTTCGCTTTTCGGTAAATGAGAAACAATAGACTGCCATTCCGCGGGCAATACAGTTAACTTGCGTTTTTCAATATCCATCCATGCACCGTCCACCGTTACCACGGCACATTTTACGCCGTCTGCACGATATACTTCATGACGAAAAGAGAAACGCGAATTTAAAACGTTATATCGGGTCATGACAACGGTCACTTTTACCAATTCGTTGAGGTGGATTTCCCGAAGGTAGATCAACTCTTCGCGGAACAGTACCGGTCCGATGTTCATCTCCGCTATTTTGTCGAGTGAAAGCCCCATTTCTTTAAGCATATTGCTTCTTGCCTGTGCACATAGATCAGCATAAGCAGAATGACGAAGATGCCGATTGGCGTCTATCTGCGCCCAAATGATCTGCCCTTCGTAAAAAACATGTTCCATGATTCAAACATAATAATAAAATACGGAAACCAAGATGGGCGTTTTTTTGTTTAGGGAGGACGATGCTTAGATTTACGGAACGGGGGATATACTGCCCACAGGCGGATATGTATATCGACCCTTGGCAACCTGTTGAAAAGGCCATTGTGACCCACGGTCATAGCGACCATGCCCGATGGGGTATGAGACGTTACCTTTGCCATCGGCATACGGCTCCCATTTTGCGTTTGCGGTTGGGGATGGATATTGCCATCCAAGAATTAGCATACGGCGAAGTACTCACGGTAAACGGTGTGCGCATCAGTTTACATCCTGCGGGACACATTATCGGTTCCGCTCAGGTAAAGCTGGAACATAAGGGCGAGGTATGGGTCGTTTCCGGGGACTACAAGCTTGCTTATGACGGACTCAGTGAACCCTTTGAACCGGTCCGCTGCCACCATTTCGTCACAGAATCGACATTCGGTTTGCCCGTTTATCAATTTCCCGATCCTGCTATGGTTTTCCCTGCAATTAATCAATGGTGTGCGCGTAACGCTGCCGAGGGCTTGAACAGCGTACTCCTTGGCTATGCATTAGGTAAATCGCAGGCCATTCTTGCGCACTTGGATACAACCATTGGCCCGGTATTCCTTCACGGTGCAGTAGCCAATGTAAATGCTTCGTTGGGCGAAATCGGCTTCCAATTTGCCGGAGCACGTATCACTTCCGAGACAGACCGGAAAGCAATCAAAGACGCCATCATCGTAGCGCCCCCTTCCGCGTACGGTTCGCCGTGGCTCAAGAAATTGTTACCTTATCGTATCGCGTTATGTAGTGGCTGGATGCAGCTTCGCGGTGCCCGCCGGCGCCGAGGGGTCGACCGCGGCTTCGTACTGTCCGATCACTGCGATTGGAGACAGCTGAACGACGCCATCACTGCTACCGCAGCTGAAATGGTGTACGTAACGCATGGTTACGAAGAGCCTTTCGCCCGTTGGCTTTGTGAAGAAAGAGGGCTACAGGCAAAAGAGGTACACTTGCAGGGCGGCGAAACGGGGGAGGAAGACCTATGAAGCGGTTCACTGATCTGTTTACGGCCATCGACCAGACGACGAAAACCAATGAAAAGGTTGCTGCGATCGTTCGCTTCCTCGCAGATAGTGACGATCGGAGTAAACTGTATGCAATAGCCCTGTTAATCGGTAATCGCCCCAGACGGCCGGTCAAGACTTCGGATCTCAAAAAGTGGGCTACAGAGATCGCGAAAATACCCGATTGGCTATTCGAAGAATCGTATCACATCGTGGGTGATTTGGCCGAGGCTATCGCATTGGTCCTTCCGTTTGATTCAATTTCACCGAATGACTACCGACTGCCAGATGTGATTGATGAGCTTTCTAAGCTATCGGAACAATCAGACGCACGGAAGAAGGATATCATTACAGATTACTGGCGGCATCTGGGAAAGGACGAGCGATTTATTTTTACCAAACTGATTACCGGGAATTTCCGGATAGGCGTATCTCGGCAATTGGTTATCAAAGCACTTTCGATCCACCTCAACATGGATGAAGCGGCAGTAGCACACCGGTTAATGGGCAAATGGATCCCGGCGGCGGAGACGATGATGTCATTATTTTCGGAACCTGCATCCGGTACCCGTGATTTCCAGCCTTATCCGTTTTACCTGGCTTATCAATTGGACACTCCTCCCGAATCCCTTGGCGATATCGAGGATTGGTACATTGAAAAAAAACTGGATGGTATACGGGGGCAGATCATCGTGCGCAACGGCCAGTTATTTGTGTGGAGCAGGGGGGAAGATTTGCTGACGGATAAGTTTCCGGAGTTCACACAACTGGCTGAATCTTTGCCCGATGGAACCGTCATCGATGGTGAAATCATTCCTTGGCAGGACGGACAGCCATTACCATTTCAGGTCATGCAGACGCGCATCGGCCGGAAGAACCTATCGCAGAAATCGCTCAGGGAGGCACCCTTGGTGATGGTTTGTTATGATCTGCTCGAATGGAATGGGGAAGATATCCGCGACATGCCGATGAGTTACCGACGAAACCTACTTGAGACATTGCTTTCGTCGCCGACGGCCGCCCCAGATGTCTTGCTGCTGTCGGAAATCATGCCGTTCAACAATTGGCCGGAAGTAGCAGTTTTCCGCCAGCACGCGCGGGATTTCCATTGCGAAGGGGTGATGCTCAAACGCAGGGACAGCTCCTATGGCAGTGGCCGCAGGCGGGGAAACTGGTGGAAATGGAAAACCGATCCATTGACAGCCGACGGCGTGTTGATCTATGCGCAAAGCGGCCACGGGCGTCGGGCAAACCTGTATACTGACTATACCTTTGCGGTATGGGACGAGACGGGAACCCTGGTGCCATTTGCCAAGGCGTATTCGGGCCTCACCGACAAAGAGATCACGGAATTGGATGCGTGGATCAAACGAAATACAACGGAGCGCTTCGGTCCGGTACGTAGCGTCAAGCCGCATCATGTTTTTGAGATCGCATTTGAAGGCATTCAAAAAAGTAGCCGACACAAATCCGGGGTGGCGCTCCGTTTCCCCCGTATCCTGCGCTGGCGCCGGGACAAATCACCCGAAAGTGCAAATACCCAGACGGATTTGCTTGAGTTAATCGCGGCGGTCAATGGATGAAATTGTACATTTGTAAACCCTCAATTTGATTAAAAAGACGAACGATGGGATTTTACGACCTCAATAAAGCGCAGCGGCTTCAACTTGTGGATGAAATCAATGTGGCCATACGTGCCGATATTCATCAGACAACGAGTGACCGTATCATCGCTTATTTTTCAGATGACGATACGTACATACGAAAGATAGCTTATCAAGCCATCGGAAAAATAGCCGCCGGAAGCCCGGATATGCAACCCAAGATTTTAACATTGCTAGATGAACTTTTGACATTCAATAACGAAAAAGTCAGACAGACGGTGATTAATGCGGCCGGTGAGATTGGCATGAAGGAATTCGGGAATGTCGAACATTTTTTTGATCACGCATTGTTCGATGAACATCATGCTGTTAGAAATGCAGTCATCGGTTCGGTTAAGAAAATGGGCGAAAAAAATCCGGAGCCGGTTTTACAATGGGCAAGAAAATATCTGCATCATCCAGACCAAGAGGTTCGCAGGGAAATTTGCCACGGCATCGAACTACGGGGGCGGACACATCCGCAGGATATTTTACCGCTGCTCAAAGAACTCCAGTTTGACAAAACCGCGCGGGTCAAGCGTACGTTGGTTCATGTGTTGGGACAAATTGCTTATAAGAAGAACTGCCTTGGTATGGTGGTTGAACACCTGAAAACCTGGGATAACCAAGCAATAGTACGGCAAGCATTGGATGAAATTATCGATGTTCACCATCGGTATAAGGACTTTTCAGTTCTTAATCAGGAACAGGCAATCGCTTACATAGACAAGCATTACTGGCAGGAGATTCAGCGCGAACCGCTAGCATAGGGAAAAACACCATTGAACACATTCGCCGAAACTTGGTTTTTCAATCAACAGTGGCAGCCCCACCGTTTCCAGCAGGATACGTGGTCGGCTATTGCCAATGGCCGGTCGGGGTTATTGAACGCACCCACTGGATATGGAAAGACCTTCGCCGTGTGGTTCGGCGTGCTCCAGCGTTATTACCGGAATGAGCAGCGGAAAAGGGGTGTTCACTGCTTGTGGATCACACCCTTGCGGGCGCTTTCCGCAGAAATACTCCAAGCAACCCGTACTGTAAGCGATGATTTGGAACTCGATTACCGAATTGGACTACGAACCGGCGATACGGGTGCTGCCGAACGGCAACGGCAGAAAACTTCGGCACCACAGGCACTTATTACCACTCCCGAAAGTGTTCATCTATTGATGGCATCCAAGGGCTACGGCGACTATTTCAGCGGATTGGAGTTTGTGGTGATCGACGAATGGCATGAATTGATGGGCAGCAAACGGGGTGTGCTGGTAGAACTCGCCCTTAGCAGGCTTCGCACCATCTGTCCAAATCTTCAGGTATGGGGAATCTCAGCCACGATCGGCAACCTCGAGGAAGCCATGGAAATCTTGTTGGGCGGCAGGGGAAAGGGTACGTTGGTACGTGCCAGCCTAAAAAAAGACATCCACATGGAAACCTTGTTGCCCGACGTACTGGAACGCTTTCCGTGGGCCGGTCATTTGGGCACGACCATGATCGACAAGGTGTTGCCCATTATTGATGCTCATCAGTCAACCTTGTTGTTTACCAACACGCGTTCGCAGGCGGAGATTTGGTACCACCGGCTGCTGGATGCAGCGCCGCAGCTTGCCGGTGCACTGGCCATCCATCATGGATCGCTGAGCGACGAATTACGCCTGTGGGTGGAAGACGCGCTGCACCGGGGAATACTCAAAGCGGTGGTATGCACAAGTAGCCTTGATCTGGGTGTGGACTTCCGACCGGTAGATTGTGTGGTACAGATCGGTTCGCCCAAAGGAGTAGCCCGATTTGTACAACGCGCCGGAAGAAGCGGTCACCGGCCGGGCGAAACGAGCAAGATCTATTTCCTTCCTACCCATTCGTTGGAGATCATGGAGGGAGCGGCTATCCGATATGCGGTGCAGCATCAATTGCTGGAACAACGACTGCCTTATGTTCGGTCGTTTGACGTACTGTTGCAATATATGGTTACGCTGGCGGTATCCGATGGTTTCCGTGCGGATGAGCTTTACAACGAGATCATACGCACCCATTGCTTTTCATCCATTAGCCGCGATGAATTTGACGAGTGCCTGTTGATGGTGACGCAGGGTGGCCGTACGCTGGATACCTATGAAGAGTTCCACAAAGTCGTAGTAGAGAACGGCTTATACAAAGTTACCAGTAAACGCGTGGCGATGCGCCATCGATTGAGTATCGGCACCATTGTGTCTGATACGATGATGCGCGTGAAATTCTTGAGTGGTAAATACTTGGGTACCATAGAAGAATGGTTTATTTCCCGGCTTCAACCCGGTGATACGTTCTGGTTTTCGGGAAGATTGCTTGAGCTGGTACGAGTAAAGGACATCCAAGCCATTGTCCGGCCCGCTGCTGGTAAAAAAGGCGCCGTCCCATCGTGGATGGGGGGCAGGTTCCCGATATCGGATAATTTTGGAGCAGCACTCCGACATACGTTTACAGAAATTCACCGGAAAAGCCGTCACCTTCCTACGGAACTGCGATACCTCCAGCCGCTTTTCGCCGAACAGCGTCGGGTGTCGGAATTACCAGAAGAAGACGAATTGCTGGTGGAATACATCCACACCCGACATGGTTATCACCTGTTTGTCTATCCCTTTGAAGGGAAGCTGGTACATGAAGGTATGGCCGCAGTGGTGGCGTACCGGTTGAGCAGTATACGGAAAGCCACGTTCAGCATTGCAAGCAATGAATATGGATTTGAGCTGCTCTGCGACGATCCGCTGCCATTGGATGAGGCGTTGCAAACCGGTTTGTTTTCTACGGAAAAGCTATTCGATGATATCCGCAGTGGCATTAATATCCGGGAGATGGCACGGCGCAAGTTCCGGGATATCGCCGGGATAGCCGGATTGGTGTTCCAGGGTTATCCGGGCAAGCCCATGAAAACGAAACACCTCCAGGCCAACTCGGGGCTTTTCTTTTCGGTATTCGAAGAGTATGATTCTGGCAATTTGTTGCTCCGGCAGGCTTACGACGAAGTGTACGATTTTCAGTTGGAGGCTTCGCGTACGCACAAAGCATTTGAGCGGATCAGCACACACCGCATCGTGGTGCAGCGGCCGGCGCAGCTCACGCCGTTTGCGTTTCCGGTGTTTGCGGAGTCTTTCCGCGAGCGGTACAGCAATGAAGATTGGCAGACACGGTTGGAAAAGCTAAAAACCCAATTGGAGGCGTAGCAGGATGGAGAAAGCAATCCAACTGATGAATACGCGACTCACCTTACTGCCTGAAAGAGCGTTGTTGCTTCCCGATTATCATACATTGGTGGTGGCCGACTGGCATTTGGGAAAAGGAGCGCATTTCCGTAAAGCGGGGATTTATATGCCGGTACTGCCGGTCGATAAAGATACGATGCGCTTGCAATCGTTATTGGATAACTATCGTGTCGAAACCGTGGTTTTCCTGGGCGACCTGTTCCATAGCGACCTGAATAGCGAATGGCTGGTGTTTGAGCGGTTCAGAGCAACCAATCCCGCTATTCGATTTATCCTTACGCGCGGCAACCACGATATCCTGCCGGACGATTTATTGGAAAAGGCGGCGGTTGATGTCGTGCCTTCCTATTCCATTGCATCCCATATCCATTGCACCCATCACCCCGAAGGAGGCGAATTTGTCGGACGACTTAACATCGCCGGGCACGTACATCCAGGTTGTCTTATCCCGGCAAAAGGAAGACAGGCGTACCGTTTGCCCTGTTTTTACTTTCGGAGGCAAACCTTGCTGCTACCCGCATTTGGGATGCTGACAGGACTGCATATGGTACAGCCGTCGCCCGGTGCACGTATTTATCCAACCGCAGGCGACAAGGTACTGGAATGGGTTCTTTGATACCAGTTTGGCTGTCGGGTTTATCCGTTTTTTCGAAAACAATTTTCATTGTTATCCTGTAAACTATTCAAGATAAAGTAGCTTAAAAAGGAGGATTAATTATGGCTGACGAATTAAGAGATCGGAAAGTAGCAATTTTGACAGCGGACGGATTTGAAGAGGTTGAATTGACAAGTCCGCGGGATGCCATCCAGATGGCTGGCGGAAAAACCGATATTGTATCGCCCAAAAAAGAGGTGGTACGTGCTAAAAAGGGAAGCGAATGGAGCCTTGATTTCGATGTGGATGTTCCATTGGATCGGGCAAACCCAGATGACTACGATGCGTTGCTGTTACCCGGCGGTGTGTATAATCCGGATAAACTCCGTGTGAATGAACAGGCGCTGGGCTTTGTAAAGGCCTTTTTCGAAGCGGGAAAACCCGTGGCCGCAATATGCCACGGGCCACAGATACTCATCAATGCCGAAGTGGTGGAGGGTCGGAAGATGACGTCGGTCAAAAATATCAGCAAGGACCTGATCAACGCAGGTGCATTGTGGGAAGACAGTGCGGTGGTTGTTGACCAAGGTTTGGTAACCAGCCGCACACCCGATGATCTGCCCGATTTCAACGAGAAAGTCCTCGAAGAATTTGCCGAAGGTAAACATGCAGGACAACACGTATAAAGGAACTATCGAACTCCTTTTACCGCCATCTTTAACGTAAATGCTTTTTCACTGGCGGTAATAAAGAGCAGATCACGATTTACGCCGCCAAAACAGACATTCGCAGTCCATTTTGCCGGGACATCAATGTGCTCGATCTTCTTGCCGGAGGAGTTATATATGTCAATGCCCTTGCCGGTGAGGTAGATATTGCCTTGGTCATCGATGGTCATCCCGTCAGACCCCTGAGCGACAAACAGCTGTTTGTCCGCCAATGTGCCGTTGGCTTGTATCGCGTACCGATAGATCTTGCTGTCGCCGATGTCTGCGACATAGAGGAACTTTCCATCGGGGGTGCCGATGATGCCATTCGGTTGCTTGAACTGACTATCCAAGCGGGTTATCCGGCCATCGCGATATACATACAAAGCCCGGTCGTGCATATCGGGCGAGGTGCGCGTCCAATAATCCCGTTGATAGTACGGATCGGTGAAATAGATTGCTCCCGACGATGGAGATACCCACACATCGTTGGGTCCATTGAAGAGGGAGTCTTTATAATTGATCGCTAATTTTTGAACGTGTTTATCCATCCCGATGCGCCATAATTCGTAACGCTGATCCGCACAGGCGATTAAATAGCCTTCCCGATCGAAATACAAGCCGTTCGCTCGGCCCGCTGGCTCCATGAAGATCGATAGCTTGCCGTCTGTGTCGTATTTCCATATCCGGTTGTTGGGTTGGTCGGTGAAGAACACGTTTCCTGCTGCATCTGCGGCGGGTCCTTCTGTAAACTTAAAATTGTCGGCAATAAGTTGCAGTTTGGCATCTGGCGAAACCACCTGGGCATTGCCTGCGAAGCTGGCGAAAACAGCTAATAAAGCCGTGAGGACGTTGTTTCTCATTGTTATTTGAATAAATTGATTTCGACACTATTTTTACTTTATAATCTTAAAATCCGTACGACGGTTAAGTTGTCTGCCTTCATCCGTCTCATTGGTAGCAAGGGGCTGAGACGGGCCATATCCTTTGTAGGTTAAGCGAGCGGCAGCAATGCCCGCATGAAGCAGGTAATCGTGCACCGCTTTCGCCCGGTTTTCCGACAAGATTTGGTTATGCGCCTCCCTGCCCGTATTGTCTGTATGTCCGCCGATTTCTACCCGTACCGTTTTATTCAGATTTAGGAATTCGACGAGGTTATCGAGGTCGATCTTGGACTTCGGAAGCAGTTCATAACGATCGATGTCAAAGAAAACGTTGTTGAGTGTGCCGGTGCTACCTACTTTGATGCGGGACAGGGCAATGCGGATTTCATAGGCGTCGTTGATTTTGGTCCGGTCATCAAGCGGATAGTTCTCGGAGAAAAACAGGTAGCCCGGCTGTTTGATATGCAGTGCATACGTTTTGCCAAAGGGTAGCGGAGCCAGGAAGGTGCCGTCTTCGTAATCGGCCTGCTCGTTGTATACAGCCTCATTAGCGAGCATGTCGGTTACGATTACGTTTGCCTGAACCGGCAACTCACTTTCCGCATCTACGATGATTCCCTTTAGGTACGCTACGGGATGGGGACGTATGGTCTGCGGCAGGTCAAACGAATAGATATCCAGCCCACCTACTGCGTCGTCCCTGCGTGTCGAGAAAAAAGCCTGCTTGCCATTCATGCTCACTGTGAGCGCACTTTGCTCATGGTGATCATTGATGGGATACCCAAGGTTGGTTGGCTCCCCCCACTTATCCGCACTATCCAGCTGGCTTCTGAAAATGTCTTTATCGCCAAAACCCGGCCATCCATTTGACGCAAAATAGAGGGTACGGTTGTCGGCGTGGATATAGGGTGAACTCTCATCATAGCTCGTGTTGACAGCAGGCCCCAGGTTTACTGGTGCTCCCCATTGGCCGCTGCCTTGAAGTTCCGATTTCCAGATGTCGTAACCGCCCTGTCCGCCGCGCCGGTTGCTTACGAAATAGAGGGTACGTCCATCTGCAGCCAGTGCGGGTTGCGCTTCCCAGCCGCTGCTATTGATCGGGGCGCCGAGGTTATAGGGAGCCCCCCAACGGCCGCCCTCCCGGCGGGATACGTAGATGTCACAACTCCCCAAGCCCTCAGGACGGTTGCATCCGGTGAAAAACAGGTACTTTCCGTCGGGCGATATGCAGTGGGCCCCTTCATTGTATAGTTCGGAGTTGATATCGCCCTGCAGAAGCAGTGCGGTCTGCCATACCCCGCTGCTATCTTGTGTGCTTTCGTAGAAATTCTCCTGGTTGTTTTCTTTGCGGGTGAAAATAATGTTCCGGTAATCCGCCGTGAGGCGCGGAAAATATTCGTCATAGGGGCTGTTGATGGTGGGTCCGGGGTTATGTGGATGGAATGGCTGGGGCTGCTTGAGCGCCGCGAGGCTGAATTCGCAATCGGCTATGTATTTCGTGGTAAGCTGTTTACCCGCTGCATCCAGTCCGGGTGTGGAAAGGTATCGTCGTAATACAGGTAACGCTTCTTGGTAGCGGCCTGTATACAGGAGGCTTTCTCCCAAGCCAAACCAGGTGAGCGTCGTCAATGTCGGATCCAGTTGAACAACTTGTGCGTATTGCGATGTAGCTTTTCCATAATTTTGCTGCCTGCGGTAAATATCACCAAGTTGTTGGTAGGCGGCTGCAAATCCGGTATCTAAAGCGATCGCAGATTCCAGAGAAGCGATGGCCAGGTCATACTGATAATTTCTCAATTGGTTTCCGGCCTTTTCGAAAGCTGCTTGCGCCCGCCTGTTATCCGATCGCATCTGGGCATGCCCCGAATAGCAAAATAGCAACGTGACGAACAATAGGATATATAAGGACCGTTGCATGAGATGCGTTCATTTCCGTCTAAGTTCCCCGAGCAATCGTTTTGCTTCCGGACTGAGGGCCAATCGGCCGCTGATAGCAGCCTGTTTGTACAGCAGCTCGGACCAATGCTCGGTGCCCCGCCAGAGCGTTTGCTTAAGTGCCGCAAGCGCTTCCGCGTTTTTAGTTAATAAAGGGTCACAAAATTCCTGGATAGCAAGGTCCATTTCTGCGATAGTGGGTTGCACAGAATGGATGAGACCCTGTTGCAACGCCCAATGTGCATCGAAAAAGCGGGTAGGGTTTAGCGAAAGCTGCGTGAATGCCGAAATGCCTATCTTTCGTTCGAGGGCAGGAGCAATGACAAACGGACCGATATGAATGCTTACTTCGCTGAGTTTAACGGCGACGTGTTCCGTAGCGAAACAATAATCGCAAGCTGCCATAAGCCCTACGCCACCGCCCACAGCTTTTCCTTGCGCTCTGCCGATGACAAGTTTCGGTGAAATACGTATAGCGTTGATGACATCCGCAAATCCGGAAAAGAAAACGCTGCCCATTTCTTCGTCAGTTATCGCGAGCAATTCATCAAAACTCGCACCCGCGCAGAATGTTTTTTCGCCGGCGCTTTGTAATACGATGAGTCGAGTATGGGAGTCATTACCCGCGGAATGGATGTGTTTGCTCAGCTGATTGAGCAATTCCGACGGCAGAGAATTATGGGCAGGATGCCCAAAAGTAATCACGGCCAACCCATCGGCGTTTATATCGGTCTTTACAAATCCTAACTCCATTAGCAAAGAATTGAACCCGGATGATACGGCATTAACAGGTTATCACGATTTCCTATTAACCCAACGTCCGTATTTATGTGCTAAATCCACGTTAGCTGCGTTCCACCATCAGATATACTGGTTTCCAAATTTCTCTTTGACGTCGGCCACAATCTGCTTGACACCCTGCTCCTGATCTTTCGGGCAGATCATCAGTGTGTCATCGGATTGGACAACGATAAAATTGTGTAACCCTTTTATGATGATGAGCTTATTATCAGGCGCATGGATCATGCAATTAGATGAATCATAAGCAATAACGTTTTCCGAAGACGAGGATACGTTACCCAAATAGTCTTTGTCTGCCAAATCGTAAATGGAAGCCCATGTACCCAAATCCGACCAGCCGAAGTCTGCCGGCAAAACATACACATTATCGGCCTTTTCCATAACCGCAAAATCAATGGAAATATTAACACAGCGCACGAATGCGCCGGAAATGAACTTAGCCTCTCGGTCGGAGTTATAAATTTCTGTACCTTCTTTAAATACCTCGTTCATCTCCGTTTGATACTTCTGGAATGCTTGGATAATGGATTTTGCAGACCAGATGAATATACCAGCATTCCACAGGAAGTCCCCGCTTTGCAGGAATGTTTTGGCTAATTCAAGGGTTGGTTTTTCAGTGAAAGTCTTTACCTTCTTGAAGCCAGGTACCGTTGCGCTTTTGCCATACTGGATATAACCGTAACCTGTGTCCGGGCGGGCGGGCTTTATACCCAAAGTAATAAGCCAATCGTTATTTTCCGCACATTTAAGCCCCTTCATCACATCATCGATAAATACATCAGCCTCCATGATCAAGTGGTCGGCTGGCGCGATCACCATGATTGCGTTCGGATTGCGCTGTTGTATTTTATGACTAGCATAGGCAATACATGGTGCGGTATTGCGCATGATCGGCTCCAATATCAGTTGCTCTTGGGAAAGTTGCGGTAGCTGTTCATGAACCAAATGAGCATAGGCTTCATTAGTTGCTACAAAGATATTCTCTTGGGGAATGATTTTTTTAAAGCGGTCGTAAGTCGCTTGGATAAGGGTTTTTCCAGTACCCATCATATCGATAAACTGCTTTGGCAGTCTTGTACGGCTTACCGGCCAAAACCGGCTTCCGATGCCTCCCGCCATAATGACGGCATAGTAGTTCTTCATTCGTTTTTTCTTTTTTAGCTGTCAGCTTATTGCATTAGTTTTCAGTTCCTGGCTTAATTTCCTATATCCGTGCATAATATAGTCATTTAATATCGATCATGGCAAAGCCATTCAAACCGCGATCATTTAAAAAGCTGCTACACGGGATCCCCGCTTGCTAACCGACGTCCAAACCGGTGCGCGAATTCAATAGTTGAGCTTATGACAGCAATGAAATCACTATCAATCTGTCTCGTTCGTGCGATTAAAATGGTTGTCTCTAAGCCCCAAACGCTTATTATCATGTTTTTGATTTTGGAATTGCTTTTCACAAATATATTTTTTAATTTTAGATAGTGATATGCGCAAAAATATGTTATTTTGGGCATTATTTGGTTATCAGTCTATCTAAATTTTGCGAAAGGCGCAATGGAAATAGGGAAAAGATTATTTGACAATTTACAGGATTTTTTTGGTTTTGATACATTTAAAGGCGATCAGGAGGCTATAATCACCAACATCTTACAAAAAAAGGATACGTTTGTGATTATGCCCACTGGTGGCGGGAAGTCTATATGCTACCAATTGCCGGCGCTGATGAGTGAAGGCACAGCTATTGTTATTTCCCCGCTTATCGCTTTGATGAAGAATCAGGTGGATCAGCTCCGGTCCTTCGGCGGAGATGACAGTATTGCCCATTTCCTAAATTCGTCACTGAACAAAAGTGAGATTACCCGCGTAAAGCAGGATGTGGTGGCGGGCAAAACAAAACTACTATATGTAGCGCCCGAATCATTGGCTAAGACTGAGAACGTAGAGTTCCTGAAATTGATTACGGTTTCATTCGTGGCGGTGGACGAAGCGCATTGTATCTCCGAATGGGGGCATGACTTCCGACCGGAATACCGCAAGATTCGGTCTGTCATCAACTCCATTGGCAATGATATTCCAGTTATCGCCCTTACGGCCACAGCGACCCCCAAGGTGCAGTCCGATATCCGTAAAAACCTGCAAATGAATGACGCGACCCTTTTTAAATCGTCATTCAACAGACCAAACCTCTATTACGAAGTACGACCTAAGCGGAACGTTGTCAAGGAGATCGTCCGCTTTATTAAAAGTAATACCGGGAAATCGGGCATTATTTACTGCTTGAGCCGCAAGAAGGTCGAGGAGATTGCCGAAGTATTGAATATCAATGGAATCCGGGCCCTACCTTACCATGCAGGGCTGGATGCTAAAACACGTGCAGATACACAAGATAGATTCTTGATGGAAGATGTCGAGGTGATTGTAGCCACGATTGCCTTTGGGATGGGCATAGATAAGCCGGATGTGCGGTACGTTATCCATCATGATATTCCCAAGAGTATGGAGGGCTATTATCAGGAAACCGGACGCGCCGGACGTGACGGTGGGGAGGGGCATTGCTTGGCATTCTATTCTGAAAAGGACATTGAAAAACTGACCAAATTCATGAAAGATAAGCCAGTCTCCGAACGGGAGATTGGTACGCAGATCTTGAAAGAGGTCATCGATTATTCGGAGTCTTCGGTATGCCGCCGAAAACAGATACTGCATTACTTTGGTGAAAATTTTGATGAAACCGGCTGCAACAGCATGTGCGACAATTGCAGTTCGCAGCAAACACAGTTCGATGCGGAAAATTCGTTATTGGATGTGCTAAAATTCATTCGGGAACAGGGCGAGAAATTTGACGATCATCATATCATAAATGTTTTCATTGGACAAAATAACCAGCCTATATCTTCTTACAAGCATGATGCACATTCAATGTTTGGGAGTGGGAAGGAGCACGGCGTTATCTATTGGAAGTCGTTGATTAGGCAAGCGGTATTGAATAATTTCTTGGCCAAAGATATCGATCATTATGGGTTGTTGATGTTGACGGAATCAGGTAGACGGTTTATTGATAATCCTTACGGCATTAGGTACATACTCAATAAGCCCATGGAGGCCGCTACCGAAAACAGTACAGATGAAACTTCGCAAGCGAGCGGGGGAGCTGTTGATACCCAGCTACTCAAAATGCTAAAGGAGTTGCGAAAGAAAATCGCCAAGCAAAAGGGATTGCCGCCATTTGTAGTTTTCCAGGATCCTTCATTGGATGAAATGTGTACGCATTATCCGATTACTATAGATGAACTGAAGCAGATCCACGGTGTAGGGGGGGGGAAGGCAATGAAATTCGGGGGACAATTTGTAGAGCTTATTAAACACTATGTCGAAGAAAACGAAATTGATCGTCCGCAGGACTTGGTAATCAAAGGTACTGCTAACAAATCGGCTTTGAAGGTATCTATCATCCAAAATATCGACCGCAAAATAGGTCTGGAAGATATCGCCAATGCGAAAGGCATCAGTTACGAGGATTTGTTGAAAGAGGTGGAATCCATCGTCAATTCGGGAACCAAATTAAATCTTGGATATTTTGTAGATGAGATTATCGATGAGGATCGACAGGATGAAGTGTTCGATTACTTCCGGAGCGCAGAGATTGATTCCGTTGATCAAGCTTTAAGCGATTTGGGTTCAGATGATTATACCTACGAGGAAATCCAATTGATGCGTATCAAATTCATGTCTGAATTGGGAAACTAGTGAGGCTGCGTAGCTAGTGGTTACGTTCCTTCCCTGTGGCCAGCTGTTCCAATAGTGAAATGGTCTTTTGCTGGACCGCTATTACGTCGTTTAGTGACGCTATGACTTCTTCATGATTTCTTTTCAAATCGTTCGCCAATTCATGCTCAGTGGATTGGTACTTGACCGTTGCTTCTTCACGGACGTCATCTCTTAGCATACTCTCTTTACCAGTAAGTACCCAATTGGCATTGAGATCAGGGTAAACAGTTAGTATATTTTCTAATTTGTCAATACCTATTGTCTTATTTTTTTTTAATTGGCCTCCAAATAGCCCGTTGGAAAAACCTACGGATTTTTCGAAAACGCTGATTTTAATGCGCTTAAAATCTATATAATCTTTAATTCGCTTCAATGGACTCGACATGCACAACCAGAAATAGAAAAATCTCTAAATAAGCTTGACTGTTTTAGAATATATTCTATATATTAGCTCCGTTTATTCTACCTTTTAACAATTATTTATGAAAAAGCCATAACAACTTATGGGTGATTTATGCTCACCGTAACCACAAATAATGCCAAAAACGTCAATATCGTTATTTAATGTATATTAATTAAAATATTGTGAAAATCAACAGGGAATATCTTAATCTTAAGGAAAAATTATTGCCATTTGTTTGCTAGCGAAGTAACACATTCACCTAGTTCCTTTCAACTTTTAAACCCATGATTTTCATTTCTAATCGGAGTTAAATAATCAATTAGTAAAAATGGTAAATATTATCTATTGCCATTCACGTTTTCCTCGTTCATTTCATTCATATTGATTTATGCCAAATTCATTATCGCAATCTGACTGTCAGAACCATCAAATTGATGTTGCGCTATAACAATGAAATATCAACGTAACCGTTTTCATATGCCATATTGGATAGCAACAACACTATGCATGGTATGTTACTATTGTCCTTCTGCTCAAATGCCGTCTGATTATAGTCGAACATCCGCTTGGTCTTACACAAGGTCGTCACCTGCATTGGCCACAAACTATTCGACTTCGCTGCGGCAGATTGGCGGAAGCCGATGGGTAGACCCTATGTTGACTATCCGCACGAATATCACGGAATTGGCCACTACTACACTAAATATAGGGATAGAACAATTTTTCGAGAACCGATTTAGCATTCTCCTACCAGTTAGTTATAATCCTTGGACGTTTGAGGACAATAAAAAAATTAAGCACTTGGCTATTCAACCGGAGTTCCGAGTTTGGTTCGGCGAGACCTTCCGTGGCTCTTTTATCAACGTGCAATCTTTCGTTGGTCTGCAGCTTCACTACCTATATTACAATGCGGGGGGTATCAACATCCCGTTTGGCATGTTCCCTGATCCGAAGTATACCCGTTATGAGGGTCACGGGGCAGGTGGGGGCCTTACGTATGCCAACCAGTTCGGTTTGGGAGGCAGGTGGCGCGGCGAGATAGGCACCACACTCGTTTTTTCGTACCTCTGGTATGATAGCTATGATTGCCGAACGTGCGGTGCTTTTAAAGGCTCGGACACGCGTAGGTACTTAGGTCCTGGCAAGTCGTCCCTATCAATTGTCTATTTGAGTGCTGCGTATGCACTGTACTAATTCATCATATTTTTTACTAAATCAAATAATCAATTTCTTAAGCACTTAAAATTCTTTACTTATGAAAATCAAACAGTATGTAGTCTTTGCGCTGATTGGATTAGCGCTGGGCGGATGTAACAAGCCTGGGGGAGATGATCCGGACGTCATTGATCCTGAGGGAGAACTGGTTAAAGCGAAGCTTGCCATTTCAGTGCCGAAGAGTGTTCGTACGTATGCTCCTGGCGACACTGACCCATTAGCCACCGACGATGAAATCGTTGCTAACACGATCGATGTGTTCATCTATGATGATGGAGGCAGCTATGCGTTAACTTACTACCGTTTCGCTCCTACCGCTCCACTAGGCACAGCTGAACCTGCGGCAGGTTTCTTTAATTATAACGGTACAGGAGATCAGTTTTTAACAGCCGATTTTGATGTGCGGGAGGGCCCTAAATTGGTTTACGTGGGCGTCAATTTACCTGATTTTATTGTGGATCGATTAAAGACCGGGTATTACATCAACGAAATTTATGAGCAAACTGACTTGATCGACTTACTAACAGAGGAAATAGAAACAACGGGATCAGCAGAGGTTGCTTTTTTTAATACGGCAATTGTCGAGCACGACGTAACGGCTGACGGTGCCGCTATCCCGGTAAGTGTAAGTAGGCTAGTAGCTAAAGTGGTCGTGATGGCCGATGGCGCTGATGGCGCTTCCTGGGACGTTAATGGTGGAACCGTTTCCGACTTGGAGTTCGCCATTGGCCAACGCAATAACCAAATGTTTGTTTCCCCTCTCGTCGGTGGAGCAGATCCTAATTTTTTAGCGTCTACTATCGTGAATGTATCTACGTCAAGTACCCTTCATCCAGCCATACAAAAGTTGCAGTTTGTGAGGCCTTCAGACTATATTCCGATAAATGGCCTTCTTGCGGATGCGGGGGATGGAGCAGCCACAAATATGCGGTATGCTACAGAAAATACATCGGAAGAGTACCGACACCAAGATGTAACCTATGTCAGCATACGGGCAAAATTCATACCGCATCGTCTGGGTGCCGATGCTGATACGGGGACATTGCCTGACGACGGAACTGGGGATAACAGCACAGAGATTCCAGGCGGTTTTTATGCCGTATTCACCGGCGATCCTACAGGTGACGACGCACTTGGTGTACGTTACTTTAGCGACATCAACAACGCAAGAGATTTTGTAACCGGAGCTTATTTTGTAGATCAGGTTGGATCGGCGATTACCGCCAGTACAAGTCCGGTTTACGATGATGCAGCGGTTGTTGGGGAGTCCGATCATTATATCTTCTTTTATGAAGACAGCTATTGCTATTATCGGATTTACCTCAATCCAAACCTCAGAAGTGACGGAGATCCCGGTACAGGTACTGGCAACTATAACATCTTACGTAATACTGTGTATTTAGCCACAATTACGGGTGTAAACTATATTGGCACCACTAGACCGAATTCGTTACCAGGAAGTTATGAAAACCACTTAACTAATATTGGTAGAGGTACACCTACTTGGCCGGGCGCTTGGTTTCCTAACCCTCTTCCGAATACTCCGGTACTTCCAACGGCCCAAATCGATCCACTGGATTTGTTTACAGGGCTTAGTGCTGGCATAACGCTGGATGATTGGCTTAGCGACGATCAAGATTATGAAGTGTATTAGTCATTGCCGCCAAATAAGTTAGAACATTAATTTCAGAGGTCCCAGCCTATTCGGGGCCTCTGTTTAAAGGATATTTTGCAAAGCGATAAGATTCATGAAGATTACCTGTTTAAGCATTGTTAGTTGCTTATTGGTGTCGGTTTTCTTAGGATGTATCAAAGAGAACCTTGAAATCTGTCTGCCACAGCCGGTGCGTATCAATTTTGTATTTGTTCCTTCTGCTGTGTGTGCTGAAGATAGCATCATGCCAAACGATGTAAATAGACTAACGGTCTTCCTTTTTGATCAAAAAGGTCTGTTTATAGAACAAGTTGATACGGTGTCTGATCGAGCAAATGATCAACTGGAATTATCACTAGTTCCTGCTCATTATCAATTCGTAGCCATGGCAGGGTATGTCGACGAACAACTGAGGGGTGCACCGTTTGTGCCGGGCGTCAAGCGACTCCAAGACGCATCAGTATCGGCATATTTTGAACAGCGAAATGGCGCTTTGACTTCCGCTGAACAGAAACTATATCTGGGTAACGATACACTTACCGTAGCTCCCGATGATCCAAGTCAGGAGATCGCATTGGTGCTAATCCAACGGACGAAAACTCTGAATATTTCTGTAGATGGATTAGCTACAGATCAGTATCAAATCATAATTGCTGGAAATGCGGCACAATACACATTTGAGGGAGAACAGGTCTATTTGGCTGGTAACCCACCGGTCATTGTACCTATTCGTGAAGAAGAAGGTATATATATAGGTAAGACGTTTATCAATTGGCCGCTGAAAGACGACGGGGATTATACGCGATTCCAGCTCATCGATCCAAGAACAGGTAGGCTATTGGTTGATGAATATTTTTATGCATTACTGGAAAAGGTACCGGGCCTTAACCCAGATTGTACGAGTGATTTTAATATCGATATAAACTACACCACAAGCGGAAGGCTGATTATATATATTAACAACTGGAAAGTTTACGACGATGGGTACATATTGATATAGGGGATGTGACGTTATACTGTGATAAGTATATCTTTCTGGATAGCAATCCGTATTTCTGGCGGCTATGCCCATGATGTTCCAAATTGAGAAACGATGGTCAGCTAATCTGGATGGAGTTACAGCCAATCATATGCCGCTACCCACGTCGGCTGAATATTGCAATCAGTGAAAACCCGTAAATTGCCATGGAATATCAACTTACGAACAAATATATTACGGCATCTAAACTAGTTTTGATAACTATACTGCTCTCGTTGATAGTGAGTTGCGATAAAGATGATAAAGTTAGACCGGAGCTGCCTAACCGTACCATCCTGTATTACCTAGGGGCCGATAATAATCTACATGTGGAAGCCGACGAGAAAATCGAGGCCTTGCGCCTCGGTTTTCCCGGAGGTGACAACAGGCTTGTCATTTATAAAGATATCCCGAATAACGTGCCCCAACTGCTGGAAATATATGCGGACAAGACCGGGGAAAACCAAATCCGTATAATAAAGGGTTATCCGGAGCAAAACGAGGTAGTAGCAGGGGACATCCAGTTGCTGCTGGACGATATACAGCAATTATTCCCCGCTAAGTCATATGGCCTTATTCTTTTTTCTCATGCATCAGGCTGGCTACCCCAAGGCACGCTTACCCAACCGGAAACTGCCTTGCTGCGGATGGGAAGATCTCCCATCCGAACGTATACCATAGCCATGGATGGTACCAGCGAACTTGGTCTTAGGGAGTTTGCTGCGGCGATTCCTGATCACTTCTTTGACTTCATTGCTTTTGAAGCTTGTTTCATGGCGGGTATAGAGGTGCTTTACGAATTGAAAGATAAAACGGATTATATTTTATCCTCTTCTGCCGAGGTCGTTTCGCCGGGATTTGCGCCGGTTTATCCCAACGCACTTCAACGGCTATTTGAACCGCGGGCGGACGTTGTTGCCTTTGCCCAGGCATATTTTGATTTCTGGAACGACCAAATTGGTGATTATCGATCGGCAACAATCACCGTTACTAAAACCGCCGGCCTTCAACCGCTGGCAACTTGGATACGCCAATATGGTATCGCGGCACGATCGCCGATAGACCTACCCGACGTTCAGCATTTCGATCGCTATAGCAACCACCGCCTGTTTTTTGACTTCGGCGACTATTGCCGAAGAATGGTTGAACCAGCGGCTGAAAGCCGTCTGAACGATTTACTGAATGATGTCGTAGTGTATAAAGCAGCCACACCATTTTTTATCCCCAGCCGGCTTGGATTTGAAATCAACCGCCATAGCGGAATCACGACGTACATTCGGCAGGAGCGGTTTCCGAAACTTGATGAAAGGTATGACGAGCTAGCTTGGTCTATTTTTTTACAAAACAATCAACAATAACCAGTTTATTTTACCTCATAAATAATCAATGGAATGAAGCATTCAGAAACGATCAATCGGTACCTCGAAACAATATCGGCGACCCGAAGGGGGCTACGGGTTCTGATCGCTGATGACTTTATCGTCGAACAGATTGCATTCTTGGAAACAGTCAGGCATTACTTACCCGAATCGGTTGCTGATGCAGTCGATAGTTCCGGGTTGGAACAATTGCTCGATCGAACCGGAAGCGGCTACGACCTCGTAATATTAGAAGATTGTTTTTTGCTAGATCCGGAGAAGTTCTACATAAAACGGACGCGCGATAGGTATCCCGATGCCAAAATCGCATTATTCATGGATCGGGAGAATTTATATCGACTGCAAACCAATCCCCAACTTTCGGATTTCGACATAATTTTGACGAAGTGCTCAACCGTAGAAGCAATCGCTGAAAAACTTTGCCTGACATTCCAAGAAACCCATTGAACGTGTTATACAAATTTGAAGAAATCCTAACTAATAAATCCTTTCACATATTGCTTGGTAAGCTCTTCCTTAGGGTAAAGAAGCACCTCTTCGGTCGGACCAAACTCAATGATTTCACCCATATACACGAAGATAATGTAATCTGAAATACGGCGCGCCTGGCGAAGGATATGGGTAACCAATACAATCGTGTACTGTTCTTTAAGCCTTACAAATAAATCTTCTATTTTATGGGTAGATATTGGATCTAGTGCTGATGTCGATTCGTCGCCAAGGATGATTTCAGGCTTTACCGCCAGCCCCCTCGCCAGGCAGAGCCGCTGCTGCTGACCAATGGAAAGTTTTGCTGCCGGTGTGTGCAGACGGTCCTTGACTTCGTTCCAGAGACTGGTGTCTTTCAACTGCTTCTCAACGATGACATCCAATTCGCTTTTTTTCCGTATGCCATGTATCCGTGGTCCATATGCGACGTTGTCATATATCGACATGGGGAGCGGATAGGGGCGTTGAGAGAGCAAGCCCATCTTTTTGCGAATATGGGTAACCTCGGCATGTGGTGCATAGATATCCTCATCGCCCACCAATACACTGCCTGATACCGTTACATTTGCCGTGTCATCCAACAACCGATTGAATGTTTTCAAGAGAGTCGTTTTCCCGCACCCTGATGGCCCGATGATTGATGTTACGCTTTTGTCGGGAATACTGATATTGATGTTTTTGAGGATGTGGTGCCCATCGATATGTACATTCAGGTCCTTGACACTGATAAGTGGGTGTTGCGTCATGTCTATATTTTGTGCTTATTCTGTTTGGTTGCCAGGACATGTGATAAAAATACGATAACCAAAATAATGATGGTAAGGATGAGGGCAGATGCGTAAGCCCGGCCTTGAACCTCGGGGATCGGACTCCCTAACTGGAAAAATATGGCCAACGGGAGGGTAGCGGCAGGTTCATCGATGTATTTAGGGATGTTATCGCTAAACCCTGCGGTGAATAGCACGGCAGCTACATCGCCGATCCCCCTTCCGAACGCCAACAGAATGGCCGTATAGATACCCGGTCTGATTTGTTTGAGAACAACTTTAGCTGCTTCCCACCGTGTGGCCCCCAACGACAGGGCGGCGTGCTTCAGTTCTTTAGGTACCGTGGCAATCACTTCATCCAACGTACGCACCAATATGGGAATAATCAGCAGTGTGACCGCTATTATTCCACCTAACAAGGAAGCCCGGACCCCCAGCCACACCATGATACTGAACGCAAATGCACCGTAGACGATCGAGGGAATACCGAACAATACATCATATGCCAACTTGGCCGACTTACTCAAAAGACTACCCTTCTTCAAGTAGATATTGAGGTACACCGAGATGGGAATGCTGATCAGTAATCCCAACACCGTAGCTCCCCCTGCAAGATATAGTGAACCGATAATGGCATTGAGTACACCACCTTCTTTACCCAGATAAAATCCCCCTTGCGGTACCTTGGATACCATATCCCAGTTGAGGTATGGCAGCCCCTTTGCAACAATAGTGCCTATAATGAGAAACAAGCTGGAACTGACCAATATGCAAGCCAACACCATCAGTGTTTTGAAAATTGCTTCCTCTGTCTTTCGCTTTTTAATACCCACTAGGAAATGAATTTATATTCTATACGATTGAGGATAATACGTGAAACTAAATTAAACAGGAAAATGATAAAAAATAACAGTAAGGCGGCAAACATCAGAGCGGAATCATATAGGGGAATTGACATCATCTCACCGAAATTATTGGCAATCAGTGCCGGCAAAGGGTACCCCGCATCGAAAACAGAAGTGGGAGCCACCGGCACATTGCCGCACACCATCAGCACTGCGATGGTTTCGCCGAATGCCCTTGACACCGCCAAAACAGCAGCTGCCATGATACCGGGGAATGCCCGTTTGAGTACGACTTTTTTGATGGTTTCCCATTTCGTTGCCCCCAAAGAAAGGGACGCGTCTTTCAACTCCTTGGGAATGGTGCGCAATACTTCCGAAACGATACTCACCAAGATGGGGAATGTCATCACAGCCAACACCACACCGCCAGTCAATACGGTATATCCGCTGGAGTATTCGATGAATTGCGGGGCCAAGTATTCGCGTACAATCGGGACCACAAAAAAAATACCCCAGACCCCGTAGATGACGGGAGGGATGCCTGCAAGAATATTTACCAGGGGTAATATGACCTTGCGGATACCCGGCTTGGCATATTCAGTGAGGTAAATGGCCATCAACAAGCACAGCGGAAGCGCCACCGCAATGGCGATCAAGGTGACCCATAACGTACCCATGATAAAGGGATAGAATCCAAACTTGCCTTTGGAAGGAGCCCATTCACTCGTGCTAAACAAGGAAAACAACGTATGTCCCTCAAATAAAGGAGCTGCCCGCCAATACAGCCCAATTCCGATCAAAAACACAAAGGAAACCGATGCGACCGAAAGGATGAGCATCGCATTGGCAATAATCTTGTCTTTTATTATCCTGATATTCAAATCAATTAAGTTTAGCCCGTTCTGTTATAAGCCACTCTTCATGGAGCGGGATGTATCCGTTTTCCAGTAGGATGGATTGCGATTCTTGTGTCAGCACGAATTTAATGAACTCAGTCACGACCACATCCCGCGGTTTACCCTTTAAAAGAAAGGACAGACTCCGTGATGGGGGAGAGGGAAAGCGCCCCTGTGCCACTGCTTGGGTAAGGCTGTCTATACTATTGTAGAAATTTTCTTCCGGGCCGATGACTCCATCATTATTCAAATCGATGGGAACTACGCGGATCCCGGGATTTTGCTGCCTCGTCTTGAGGTCATAGACGTAGTTGATATTACTGAATCCGACGGCAAATGGATTTTTCTGTATGGCCTGCACAATGCCCGGGTCCCCAAAAATCCCTACCCCTTTGAGATCCTCTTGAGATTTCCCAAGGTACGCTGCCCATGTTTCAGCAGCACCCGCCGCATCGGAACGAACATACACATACAGGTCGTCTGACGAAAAGGAAGATTCAATCTGATTCCACTTGGAAATATCGCCATCTATAAAAATCCGTTTGAATTCTTCCTGTTTGATACCGCGTTGCTGGATAGCACTTAAGTTGGGGTTTTGGCTGCTCATCGTCCCGACTACTGCGTCTTTTGCCACGTGGATGACATATGCTCCCTGGTCATATTCCTGTTGATGGATATCCCTGGAAACTAACCCGATATCAACCATCCCGTTTAGGGCATCCGCAATGCCTTTTCCGGCCCCGCCTGCTGAAATATTGAAACGGACATCGGGGTGGATGGCCTTAAATTCCTCACTCCACAATACCACGAGGGGATAAAGTGCAAATGCGCCTGATAGGCTTATCATTCCCTGCAATCCCTTTTCCTCATCCCAGCTCGATGAGTTTTTCGGTACACAACCCCATTGGAATACACAAAAGAGTGCTAATGCAATACACGGTTTGCTGATAGACCAGTGTTTATAAAAGCGCTCAACGGAGGTAATCGCCATGTTCCCTGATTAACATTTGGAGGTGCAAATATATATATAAAACAGGTAGACTTTATGTACTTTGGAAAGTTATCTCCTGATTTTTCAAATCTTCGCTTGAAAATAAGTCGTTTTTTAATTTATTAATTCACTGTAAACAAGCAATTTGTAATCAATATTTGTGAAATTTTATTTTAAAACTACTATTTCTATATACTTTAGGTATATTTGCACCATGAAGAAAGTAACTCAGTTATCTATATTTGTTGCCGGATAGCTAAGTAAGTGGTGGTCGTTATACAGCGTATCTGATACGTCATATTGGAAAACACATAATCGCCTCCATTACAGTATAGGGAGGTTTTTTTATTACGTAAATAGCTAAACAACAATCCATGCAAAGCTTTAGGACTGAACTGGAAAATCCGGTCGTCGAAAAAGAGATTATCGAGCTTGAACGCAAAATCAGGGCTTTCCGTGAAGGTTCTATCCCGGAAGAAAAATTCAAAAGCTTGCGTTTAGCCCGCGGTATTTATGGTCAGCGCCAGCCCGGTGTCCAGATGGTACGCATTAAGTTGCCATTTGGTAAAGCCACATTCAAGCAACTGCTCCGTATATCGGATATTTCCGACGAATATGCCATCCGTAACCTGCACTTCACAACCCGTCAGGACATACAGATCCATTTCGTGAGCTTGGACCGAACCCCCGAACTTTGGGCAAAGTTGGCCGAGGACGATGTGACGATCCGTGAAGCTTGTGGCAATACGGTGCGTAATGTCACGGCGTCTCCCGAAGCGGGCATTGACCCGGAAGAGCCCTTCGATGTGTCGCCATATGCACATGCTACATTTTCTTATTTCTTACGTAATCCGATTTGCCAAGAATTGGGTAGGAAGTTTAAATTCGGCTTTTCATCCAGCTCGCGCGATACAGCCTTTGCCTTCGGGCAGGACCTGGGATTTATTCCCAGGATCCGGATAGTAAATGGTATCGAAGAGCGTGGATTCAGGGTAGTGCTGGGCGGCGGATTGGGAGCTCAACCGATGGCTGGGCATGTGGTAAATGAATTTCTTCCAGAAGATCAACTGATTCCTTATTCGGAAGCCGTACTCCGGACCTTTGACAGGTATGGCGAACGAAACAATCGGAATAAGGCGCGTTTCAAATACCTGATTCAGAAATTGGGGTTGGAGGAAGTAAAGCAGCTGATCGAAGATGAGCAGACTGCCAGTAAAGTAAAGACATTCACGATCGATCGGAATGCGGTGCCTCTACCAACGCCACCGGAATTAGTTCCCTTCGAAGAAGAACAGCCTTCCAATAACTTAGCCTATGAAGTCTGGGAAAAAACGAATGTATGGCCACAAAAACAGGTAGGATTTTATGCGGTGTACGTCAAGGTGCCAACAGGAGATTTACCAACGGCAAGCGCGCGGGAATTGCTGGCAGGTATCCGTGGGCATGTTGCCGATGAAGTGCGGATAACACAAAACCAAGGATTGCTTTTGAAATTTGCAAGGAAAGAATCACTTCCACATATATACAATGTGTTGGCGAAAATCGGCTTTGCAAAACCGGGGTTTGACAGTGTTGCTGATGTGACGACCTGCCCGGGCACAGATACCTGCAACCTCGGCATTTCCAACAGTACTGAAATGGCAAGGGTGCTTGAGTCGTTGATATACGACGAATATGACGAACTTGTTTATGACCGGGAACTTAAAATAAAAATAAGCGGCTGCATGAATTCATGCGGACAGCACGGAATTGCTCACATCGGCATACATGGCAGCTCATTGAAAGCTGCTGGTAAGGTGGTTCCGGCTGCCCAGATTATGCTTGGAGGCGGTGTTTTAGGTGACGGGGATGGTCGGGTAGCCGAACGGGTAATCAAAGTTCCGTCTAAACGGGTCGTAAGTGCAGTACGGTTGCTCTTGGACGATTTTGCTGCTAATACTATTCCGGGGGAACTTTTCCATGACTACTATCTGCGGCAGACGAAAGACTATTTTTATCGCATGCTGAAACCGTTGGCTGACCTTGCTACGCTAGTTGATGACGAATTTGTCGATTGGGGCCATCAGGAAACCTATCAACAAGCGATCGGCGTGGGAGAGTGTGCTGGTGTTGTAATCGACCTTGTATCGGTTCTGCTATTCGAAGCAGAAGAGAAGCTTGCCTGGGCAAATGAGAGTTACCGTGCGGGTTCATACGCTGATGCCATCTATCATGCCTATAGTATGTATATCAGTGCGGCAAAGGCATTGCTCCTTGACAAGGGCATCCATAGCAGCACACAGATTGCTATCATTAAGGATTTTGATACAAACTTTGTGGAATCGGGTGAATACATCATACCGGGCGGCTTTGCCGGACAGGTCCTCGAAATCAATAAAAACGAGCCGTCTGAGGACTTTGCACGGCAATACTTGGCAATGGCGATTGATTTTCATGAGGTAATTGCTGCCAAGCGATCGGCTACGACTGTAATAAATAGTTAATTCGCTCAATTCAACTAAATATTAATAACGAACTATAGAAAAAATGAACGCTTATCCCAAAATAACGTTAGTAGGGGCCGGGCCCGGGGATACCGATTTAATCAGCCTCAAAGGGTTGAAAGCATTGTCGACAGCTGACGTGGTACTTTATGACGCGCTGGTCAACGAGGCATTGCTTGAATATGTTCCCGCTACGGCCGTCCGCGTATTCGTAGGTAAACGGGCGAGCCATCATGCATATAGCCAATTGGAGATTAATCAGATGTTGGTCGCCTTCGCCCGATCACACGGGCATGTCGTCCGGTTAAAGGGAGGCGATCCATTTGTATTCGGTAGAGGCGGAGAAGAAATTGAATATGCGGCAAGCCGCCATATTCCGACAGCGGTGGTGCCCGGCATATCCAGCGCCATCTCCCTTGCAGGTTTACAGGGCATACCATTGACCTATAGAGGGTTGAGCGAGAGTTTTTGGGTCATCACCGGTGCTACAACGGCCGGCTCGATTTCCAAAGATGTTTATACCGCTGCCAGAACAGCGGCTACCGTTGTCGTACTTATGGGGTTGAATAAGTTGGCCGAGATTGTACAGGTTTACCAAGAAGCGGGTAGGGGCCAACTCCCCATTGCGATTATACAGAATGGCTCGCTGCCCGATGAAAAAATTGCATTGGGAACAGTGGATAGTATTGTGGCCCGTGCCAAAGAGGAGCAAATCGGAGCACCAGCAGTGATTATTATTGGAGAAGTGGTGGCCAAACATGAGCATTTTGCGCAGGAACAGCCAAACTCGATTGCCGTATGATTCGGGTTGATGATAATCAGCTATTTCCCGTTTTTTTACAGTTGAACCAACTACATACGCTTCTTGTAGGGGGAGGGAATGTCGCATTGGAAAAACTCACCGCCCTACTGGGCAATAGTCCCAAGTCGATGATTAGCATCGTTGCTAAGGAAATAAGTCCGGCAGTGCGTAACTTTGCCGGCAATTTTCCAGGGGTGACTATGCACGAACGTAGTTTTCAGGACACGGATTTGGATTTGGTGGACCTGGTAGTGGTAGCAGCGGACAACCCTGATTTAAACGCACATATTCGCGAAGAAGGCCGCAAACGGCACTTATTAATCAATGTGGCAGACAAGCCCACGCTATGTGACTTTTACTTAGGTTCCGTCGTTAAGAAAGGAAATCTGAAAATAGGCATATCCACGAATGGCAAATCACCTACCATTGCAAAGCGGATCAAGGAGCTGCTCAACGAAGCATTGCCCGAAGAAATTGACGAGACGTTGACTTATATGAGTAAATTGCGGGATTTGCTGAAAGGCGACTTTACTGATAAGGTAAGGGAATTGAATAAACACACGGCCTCGCTGCTTGCATCAAAAGAGGGAAGATGAACACATTGACAACAGAAATCAACACGCTGGTGAGCGGGAAATCGGTACTGGAATCGTTGGCTTTGCTGGCCGATCGTTTTCCTGAACGGATTGTTTTTTCAACTAGTTTTGGCATAGAGGACCAAATCCTCACGCATTTCATTTTCAGCAATGAACTGCCTATACGGGTTTTTACGCTTGAAACGGGACGTTTATTTCCCGAAACCTATTATGTTTGGAACCGGACACTCGAAACCTACAAAAGGGAAATTGAAGCCTATTTTCCCGATACAAACGCCGTACAGCAATTGATCCGGGAAAAGGGGCCATCGAGTTTCTACGAGTCGATCGAAAATAGAAAGGAGTGTTGCCGCATCCGCAAGATTGAGCCGCTGCAGCGTGCATTGGAAGGTGTTGAATGCTGGATTACCGGTATACGGGCAGAGCAGTCGGGAGACCGGCAGGATATGTCGCAAGTAGAGTGGGATGCTGGTCATCAGCTTATTAAGTTCCACCCAATATACGATTGGTCGCTTGACGAAGTGTGGGAATATGCTAAAACAAACCACATTCCTTATAATCCACTGCATGATAAGGGATTCCCGAGTATCGGCTGTGCGCCCTGTACGCGAGCGGTAGGAGAAGGTGAGGATTTCAGGGCAGGCCGATGGTGGTGGGAAGATCAAAGTAAGAAGGAATGCGGGTTGCATGCCACATAAATAATGGGATAGGTAAGATAGAATAATAGAAGAATACAAACAATAAACATGGATTATTTAGACCATTTAGAGGCGGAGGCCATATACATTCTGCGGGAAGTGGCCGGGCAATTCGAAAAACCTGCGTTGCTGTTTTCGGGAGGCAAGGATTCAATCACGTTGGTGCATCTGGCCAAAAAGGCATTCAGACCTGGTAGGTTTCCTTTTCCACTGGTGCATATCGATACCGGTCACAATTTCCCGGAAACCATCACATTTCGTGATGAACTGATTGCTGATTTGAAGGAGAAACTGATTGTCGGGTATGTGCAGGATAGCATTGATGCCGGGAAAGCAGTTGAACAAAGCGGTAAGAATGCAAGCCGTAACCCGCTGCAAACCATTACGCTATTAGACACAATATCAACTCATGGATTTGATGCATGTATAGGCGGTGCACGGCGGGATGAAGAGAAAGCGAGAGCTAAGGAGCGGATTTTTTCGGTCCGCGACGAATTTGGGCAATGGGATCCCAAACGTCAGCGTCCCGAATTATGGAATATCTATAATGGGCGTATTCACAAGGGGGAGAATGTCCGCGTGTTTCCCATTAGCAATTGGACCGAATTGGACGTGTGGAACTATATCCGACGTGAAAATATCGACCTGCCCTCCATTTATTTTTCGCATGAACGTGATGTGATTACCCGTAATGGGCAATTGATGGCGGCCGCAGAATACCTAAACATCGACCACGAAGACGTGATTGAGTACAGGAAGGTGCGATTCCGTACGGTAGGGGACATGACCTGTACAGCAGCGGTGCCATCCGAAGCTTATCATATTGATGATATCATCGAGGAAATCCGGTTATCCAAAATCAGTGAACGCGGTGCAAGGATGGATGATAAAGTATCGGAAGCAGCGATGGAAGATCGTAAAAAGGGCGGGTATTTTTGAGGGTTCTCATGATGCCATTTGAAGGCAAATCATTTTATCAATAATCTAAAATCCAAAATGGATCTATTAAAATTTATAACAGCGGGTAGTGTAGATGACGGCAAAAGCACCTTAATAGGAAGGTTATTATACGACACTGATTCTATATTGGACGACCAACTCGAAGCTATACAACGGGCTAATCGTAAAAACAATGACGGCACGTTGGATCTGGCGATATTAACCGATGGATTAAAAGCAGAGCGTGAGCAGGGGATTACCATCGACGTGGCCTACAAATATTTCCAAACCGATAGCCGTAAATTTATTATTGCAGACGCGCCAGGACACATCCAGTATACGCGTAACATGGTAACCGGCGCATCGAACGCAGACCTAGCCATCATTTTAATCGATGCCCGCAAAGGAGTTATTGAGCAAACCCGGCGACATTCATTCCTTGTGTCGCTGCTGGCCATTCCCAACATCCTTGTATGTGTCAATAAGATGGATATGGTAGACTACGATGAGGCTGTATTTGAAAAAATTAAGACCGACTACGAGCGGCTTACCGAAAACCTAGATATCAAACAGGTAGATTATATCCCTGTGAGCGCATTGAAGGGAGATAATATCGCCACACCATCTGCCAATATCCCCTGGTATCGCGGAAAGCCGTTATTGGCATTCCTCGAGACATTACACGTCAGTCACCAATATGAAAACCAACAGGCCCGTTTTCCGGTACAGTGGGTGATCCGGCCCCAAACGGATGAGTTGCCCGATTATCGGGGATATGCAGGCCGCGTAGTCGGTGGAACATTTTCGGTGGGCGACCGAATAACCGTACTTCCGTCTGGGTTTAGTAGCACAATAAGTCATATCGAACTGGCTTCAGAATCCCTTCATACAGCTGAAAATGGCGCGTCAGTTATTCTCCATTTGGCGGACGATATTGATATCAGTAGAGGTGATATGCTGGTAAAACAAAACGAACAACCGATTGTATCACAAAGCTTTGAGTCAGAAATTTGCTGGATGGATACTACACCACTTGATCTCAATCAGGTCTATTTACTCCAACAACACGGTAGGACTGCCAAGGTAAAAATACAGGAAGTCATTTACCGTGTTGATATCGAAACACTTGAAAAGTCGGCCAATGGGCATTTCGGTTTAAATGATATCGGAAGAATCCAGTTCAAGTCTGCCGAGCCGTTAGCGTTCGATCAATACACATCCAATAAAGCAAATGGCGGCGCCATTATCATTGATCCACGGAATAACCTGACGGTTGCTGCGTTAATGATAACCAAATCGACAGGATAGTATCATTCCGCAAAAAATTCTTGTCAATTTTACGTGATATACGAACCACTCTGTGTAGTGGTTTATCTATTTATTTAACATAACGTCAATTATCAATAACAAACCATTGCCACCGCATCGAACTATCGATGCTATTATTGTAACGATTTGGGAGTTTATCCTTAAAATATCATAAAAAAACTATAGTTTAATTAAAATTTTCTAAATTTGTCGCCTTCGTAAACTATATTAAAAATTAAATTCTAAGCATGTCGAGCTATTTTGAATCGTTCATTGATTATGTTACTGTGCGTAACCCCAATCAACCCGAATACTTACAGGCCGTAAGGGAAGTTACAGAAGATATCATTCCATATATGGAGGCCAACGCAGTTGACTTAATTGATGCCAAGCTCCTTGAACGTATTTCCGAACCTGAACGGGTTATTTCATTCCGCGTTGTTTGGATGGATGATGATAATAACGTGCAGGTCAACCGTGGCTATCGCGTGCAGATGAATAGTGCACTGGGTCCGTATAAAGGCGGTCTGCGGTTTTCACCGACCGTGGATCTGAGCGTATTGAAATTCCTCGCCTTTGAGCAGACGTTCAAAAATAGTCTCACTGGATTACCGTTGGGCGCAGGCAAAGGTGGCGCGGATTTCGACCCGAAAGGCAAATCTGATAACGAGATCATGCGTTTTTGCCAAAGCTTTATGACTGAGCTCTTTCGCCATATCGGTGCTGATACCGATGTGCCAGCTGGCGATATTGGTGTTGGCGAACGTGAAATCGGTTATCTATTTGGACAATACAAACGTCTTCGGAATAATTTTACCGGGGTATTGACGGGCAAGGGACCGGCTTGGGGTGGCAGCTTTATTCGGCCGGAAGCAACCGGATTCGGCCTGCTTTATTTTGTTGAGCGCATGTTTTATGAGACTCAAAACACACTGAAAGGTAAAACGGTAGCGATTTCGGGAGCAGGTAATGTTGCTTATTATGCTGCTCTAAAAGCAATATCATTGGGCGCCAAGGTAGTTACCATATCCAATAGTAACGGTACCATTTACGACGAACATGGGTTTTCGCAGGAGAAGCTGGATTATGTAAACACCCTTAAACGGAATCTTGAAGCATATACGACCCGTTTCCCTGCCGAGTATCATGAGGGGAAAAAGCCTTGGCAATTTGCTTGTGATATCGCCCTCCCCTGCGCTACTCAAAACGAATTAGATGAGCAAGATGTACGGCAACTTTTAAAAAATGGCTGTATCTGCATAGCCGAGGGTGCAAATATGCCGTGTACTGAGCTTGCAGTGAAAGCAATACTGAAATCAAAGATACTTTATGCTCCTGGTAAAGCCGCCAATGCTGGTGGAGTGGCTGTATCTGGACTTGAGATGTCTCAGAATCGGGTTGGTCAGCAGTGGACCGCTGACAAGGTAGATGGTAAACTCAAGAAAATCATGCAAGAAATTCACGATACTTGTGTGCATTATGGTAAAGATAAAAACGGCGTAATCAACTACCTGAAAGGTGCCAACATTGGTGGCTTTGTGAAGGTCGCCACAGCAATGAAGGCACAAGGATTTGTCTAAAAAAACGTGAAATATCCCCCGTATGAGAACGATAGCGGAGCTGCCCCATCCGGACTTTAAGATTACCATCTTTGCGATGAATCAGAAATTCATTATCAAGTTTGAGCAAGGGACATTGGAACAGGTCTATAAAATTGCTGAAATCGATGTGACTAATGGGGTCGACGGGGTGTTTCAACTAGTTGATACCGAGTTTACTCAGTCCGTTTCTGCTCGTTTCCAAGAAATGAGACAATCGTTTATCAACGCCTATAACCGACATGAATATTAAATTGATTTATAATAGGTAAACAATATTAAATCAATATTATATATTGTTCATTAAATAGGTTACGACGCTCGGTACGCCCACACTGGCTTGGTCGTCGAAACAAATGAGATCCAGGTGCTTCGACAGCGTTGACGCACGAGGATCGACAACGTACCGTTGAGCATCGCATGGCACCACGTCCAATAGGCCCGCTGCAGGATATACCTGCAGCGAGGTACCTATAACCATGAAGATGGATGCTTGGCGACAGATCTGCGTGGCTTCAGTCATTGCGGGGACGGGTTCACCGAACCAAACCACATGCGGACGCAATTGGCTTCCTAATTCACAAAGTTCACCCATTGATATTTCGCTGCCCGCAACGGGATAAACTAAATTCGGATTGATGCTCGATTGTGATTTTGTAATAAGGCCATGCAGGTGCAGTACTTTACTCGATCCTGCCCTTTCATGTAAATCATCAATGTTTTGCGTAATGATCGTTACTTGGTATCGTTTTTCGAGTTCTACCAATGCGAGGTGCGCCGCATTGGGTTCTGCCTCAAGCACTGATTTTCGGCGCAGATTATAGAAATGCTGTACCCTTTCTGGATTCGCTCTCCATGCTTCCGGCGTGGCCACATCTTCGATTCGATAACCTTCCCATAACCCATCTTCTCCCCTGAATGTCTTAAGACCGCTCTCGGCTGAGATGCCGGCGCCGGTAAATACAACGATATGTTTCATTCGTAAACAATAAAATTTAGCGGTTTCACAGGAACAAAATAAGCAATCTTCCAGCGTTTTTGCTAAAGAATAAACCCGGAATGGCTTACCTTTGTTGCCGATGATTGAATTGTATACTGACGGGGCTTCAAGTGGCAACCCCGGTCCGGGGGGCTACGGGGCAATCTTGAGAGCCGGCTCACACTATAAAGAAATAGCCGAAGGCTTCCGGAAGACCACTAATAATCGAATGGAATTGATGGCCGTTATAAAGGGTTTAGAGGCGCTCAGGAAACCGAACCAGCATGTAACCGTTTACTCCGACTCAAAATATGTTATCGATGCTGTAGAGAAGGGTTGGGTACATGGTTGGGTACGGAAGGGATTTGCGGGTAAAAAGAACAAGGATTTATGGTTACGATTTCTTCATACTTATAAACTGCATCATGTACGTTTTATATGGGTAAAAGGGCACGCTGGCCACCCCGAGAACGAACGCTGCGATCGCCTTGCGGTACAGGCGTCGCTCGACTCCGCCAATTGGGGAATTGATGCGGTTTTCGAAGGGGGCAATTCCTAGGAAAATACCCATTTTGGTGTATTGCTATTGGCCTTCCTTCTTTCGAGGTTTGTGATGTTCTAGGACTAAGTTTTTTGTAAAAAAATATCCTTATTATGAAAGAGTCAAACAACGAAAGGAAAAGTAAGTTGAATTTAATCCCGATTGAACTAGCCCAGCAAATGATCAAAGCTTACGACACGCAGCGGCGAGTACCAGCGGCAAGGAAAAGAAGTAAGGAATTAGGTAAGCCGATGGAGGAGCCCCGTTCATTTTGGGTGAGCAAAGAAGCGTTGCTTGAGCTGATGAAATTAAATAATGCTGATGGAATACGATTCTACTACGCAATTGCGGACGATTATCCGGGTTTTGACTTAAAGAAACCTAATCATAAGAAGGCACATACCGCGATAATGGTAGCCACGAAATCGGATGATCCGGAGAATCCCACCATGGAAAACAGCACGGATTGTCTCAATATCCCCATGAAGACAACGATCGTTAAGAGTAAGGGAAAAATCGGTCCTGTTATCTTGCCCATTGCCCCGTCGTGGGCGGGCCTACCGGCAGATGAACTAGACTTATGCCCTCCCCCCTCTTCCAAAGGTCAACTTTTATGATCATCGGTTATCACGTCATTTATTTAGCAAGGATTTAGCTACCGGCGAAAATATTACCTCCTCCATTCGTACGCGATGAATAGCGTTACCGTGATTTTATTGGGACTAATCCTTCTAGGTGCAGGTATCGGTTTTTATAATCGAAATAACCTTAGATTACCGGTATTGAAATTATTTCCTTATTTTCTGCTATTTCAATTTCTTTATCAGTTGATCGCATCCCTGTACTCGTTTGTTTTAACCGAACATGCGTCCAATCATTTTATATTTAACATCTCACTCCCAATAAATATGTTGTGCTTTGGCGTATTGTTTCACGGCATTGTCAGGCACCCGGTCAAGCGAAAAGTGATCATTGTGGGCACCGCATTAAACCTGCTTTTTTTCCTTATTGATCTGTTGTTTGTCCAGGACATATCATTCTTGATGACCTATCCCCGAACAACGATGTCCATTTCATTGGTTATTTACAGCCTGTTGTTTTTTCATGAAATCGTCACGTCTGATAGCGGATACGATATCAATCCGGTTCGTAACGCGTCGTTTTGGATTGTAACTGGAATATTCTTCTTTTACCTCAGTAGTACGCTCACCATTATTTTTTGGAACTATTTTGTTGTCAATAACGAATATTTCGGTACCGTGATGTTGCGTGTATTTGCGTTCATATTATATTCAATGTATATTGCTGGTATATTACTGCATAAGCCAACCGACGAAATCAGGTAGCCTTACTGGCGTGTATGAATTTCGAAACAAATGGGAACGACAAACATCGAAGTAGTCATTGCTGTCCTTTTTGGCAGTTTAATACTCGCATTGATTGGTGTATTTATGTTCGTTATGGTGATATTTTATCAGAAACGAAAAATAAAGACAATCAGGGAGCAACAGCGTTTGATTGCTCAATACGAACAGGCGGTATTAAAGGCTAAAGTGGAGATACGTGAAGAAACGTTGAAATACGTCGGACAAGAACTCCACGACAATGTTGGTCAGGTGCTTTCATTAATCAAACTCTACCTCTCCCGTCCGGGTACACAGCCGAAGACGGATGTCAAACAGCTAATCGATCAAGCGATTACTGATATTCGTTTATTATCTCATGATCTCAATATCAACCGCGTGGAACAGTACTCGCTTAGTGATTTCATCGAACAGGAGCTTAATAAGGTGCATAAAGCTGGCCTTGTAAAGACTTCTTTTGAAAACACCGGTTTCTGTGAGCCCTCGAACATTCAAAATCGCTTGATGATAAGCCGGATTTTCCAGGAATGCATCAATAATATCCTAAAACATGCAGAAGCTAAACATATATTTGTTAAGTTAGTAGCGGAAAATGATGGTTGTATCCTGTCAATCGCTGATGATGGCGTAGGTTTTGAGACGGATTCCACCTTCACTGGAGCGGGGCTCATCAATATTTACGATCGGGTCAATCTTATTCGGGGCAATATTAAGATTGATTCTTCCTCTAATGGTGGCGGGACTCACATACAATTGCGTATTCCACAAGATTGACCATTTTCTTTCGTGTATAACCAATGATAACTATTGCCATTGCCGATGACCATAAACTGATGTCCGAAGGTATCGCTTCTATTTTGCAGTCGGATCCTGAGTTGGCTGTTGTCAAAATCTGCGGTAACGGCAAGGAACTTATCGAATACCTACGATCTCATATCGTGGATTTAGTCCTTATCGACTTAAATATGCCGGTATTGAATGGGCCTGATACGATCCGCATTCTCAAAAACAATCGAACGCCTAGCAAAATCGTGGTGCTAAGCATGTATGCAGATGAAAATATTTACGCGAAATGCAGGGAATTGGCCATCAATGGTTATTTGCATAAAGACTCGGACGCCCAACACCTCATAGACACGATCAAGGCCATATATGATGGCGAAAACCGGTACGATTACGACCATACCTTAAAACCAGGTCAATCCGACGTGCTTTTTGAAGACAAGTTCCTGAAAAAATTTAAACTTTCAAGGCGCGAACTGGAAATAATCGGATTGGTACGTAACGGCCACACCAATCAGGAAATAGCGGATATATTGTTTTTATCTATACATACCATAATGACACACCGCAAAAACATCCTGCATAAATTAGGTGTTCGCAATACTGCGGAAATGCTGGCTTTGATCAGTATATAGTATCGGACCCCTAGAGTTGGTCGCTATATACGTAGCGTATTTCATTGCGAAGGTTGTAGTGAGATGCCATCACCTCACCGTAAGCACCCGCGGTCCGTATGGCAATAAGATCCCCACGTTCTGATGGTGCAAGTTGCACCTCTTTTCCAAAACAATCGCTGCTCTCGCATATAGGGCCAACGACATCGTAGTGTACCTGATCCTTTGTCGTTCCGGCAGGAACCGGGCTAAGCTTCTGGATGTGATGATAGGCTTGGTATAGTGCCGGGCGCATCAGCTCGGTCATTCCGGCATCCAGGATAAGGAAATTTTTCTTGATGCCATTTTTAACATATAGCACACGACTGACCAAACTGCCGCATTGCGATACTAATGCCCTGCCTAACTCAAAATGGACTTCCTGACCGGCTTTGCGTTCGAGAAAATCAGAAAAAACCGTGAAGTATGACTTGAAATCTGGGATGGGCCTCGCGTCTGGCTCGTGATAATCTACTCCCAACCCCCCCCCTACATTGAGAACTTTTAAACGGAAACCACGTTCGTCAAACCAGTTATTTAGTTCGTTCACTTTCACACACAAGCTTTTGAATACATTCAGATCGGTTATTTGCGAACCGATATGGAAATGGATTCCGATCAACTCGATATGCGGACACGATCGCAGCGCTTCGATTGCATCCGCCAATTCCCAATGTGCAATACCAAACTTATTTTCATCCAAACCGGTAGTAATATAATGGTGGGTCTGGGCATCCACGTTTGGATTGATACGAAGGGCTACACTCGCTTTTTTGCCCTGATTGGCTGCCAGTTGGTCAATAATGTGCAGCTCCTGAATAGATTCGACGTTAAAAGCAAAGATATTCTGACTCAGTGCAAATGTGATTTCCTTATCTGATTTACCCACACCGGCAAACACAATTTTAGTGGGATCGAATCCGATGTCGATGGCCTTTTTTACCTCATTTCCACTCACACAATCCGCACCGAAGCCAGCCTCCAATACGTGTTTCAGTAAGCGCTCGTTGAAATTAGCCTTAAGGGCATAGTGCACATGAAAGCCCAATTCCGCCGAAGCTTGTTTGGCAGCATCCAATGTTTGCGCCAATAGGTCGAGATCATAATAGTAAAACGGCGTTTCGTGCTTGGAAAGAGCGGTAATGAGTCCAGAGTTAAACATAATCGGTCACACGCTTATTTTTTTAGAAAAGTCTGTTATGCAAGGACCGCAAAGCCTCAACCTTGTTTTCCGTTTGCAGCAACAAGGAAATGTTATAATTGCTTCCGCCATAGGAAATCATCCGCACGGGAATGTGCTTTACAGCATCCAATACGCGCGAAGCATAACCATGCGTATCCGGCCCGAAATCACCCACCACACATATGATGGTTTGGTCGCGGTCTATCTCCACCGATCCAAAATCTAAAAGTTCCTTCTCAATTTCTGGAAGGTATTTGGTTTCATCTATCGTCAATGATATGGCCACCTCGGAGGTTGTAATCATATCTATCGGTGTTTTGTAACGTTCGAACACCTCAAACACGCGCCGTAAAAAACCGTATGCCAACAGCATCCGCGAGGAATGGATACGTATGGCAGTAATACCGTCTTTTGCCGCAATAGAGCGCACAATTCCCTTGGTAGCGCCTGCTTTGCTTATCAGTGTTCCATGTGCCTTGGGTTCCATGGTATTGAGAATACGTACCGGTACGTTGTAGCGTTGCGCGGGAAAAACACTCTGCGGATGCAATATTTTGGCGCCGAAATAAGCCAGCTCCGCAGCCTCGTCAAAACTAAGATTAGCAATTGGTGCAGTACCCTTTACTACACGAGGATCGTTATTGTGCATCCCGTCGATGTCTGTCCATATCTGAACTTCGTCAGCACCGATGGCAGCGCCAATGAGCGACGCGGTATAGTCGCTCCCACCCCTACGGAGGTTGTCGATTTCGCCGAAGGCATTTCGACATATATATCCTTGGGTAATGAAGAAGTTATGATCACTGGATTGAAGCAATAATTCATTCAATTGCTCGCGGATGAAATCTATTTTTGGTTCGTTATCTTCATCAATTTTCATGAAGTCAAGCGCAGGCAAAAGCTTGGAACGTATACCAAGCTCGGTTAGGTGGAAATGGAAGAGCGTAGTGGAAATCAATTCCCCTTGGGCCAAGATGATTTTTTCTTCAGTGGGTGTAAACAAATGACTCGAAAAAGACTCGATCAAATTGAAGTGATAATCAATTAAACCCCTACCATTCTGATACCCTTCATCCGTAGCAAACAGTTCTGAGATGAACACATTATATTTGTCATAAAGCAAACCGATGAGCTCAGCTGCTTTATCTTTATCTCCAGACCCGAACGCTTGGGATATTTCCACCAATGCATTGGTTGTACCTGCTACAGCAGATAAAACGACGATCTGGCGTTCCTGTGGCTGGATGATATCCAGCAGTGCTTTGATGCGTGTTGCACTTCCTACGGAAGTTCCCCCGAATTTTAATACTTTCATCGATGGTATTATGGATTAGGACTATTCGAACTCGCGATCTGGTCGGATAATCACTTAAAAATTAAGGCACAAAGATAGCTAAATAGCCCTTCATGCCATAATTAAGGTATTGAATTTATTTCTTTAGATGCTCGATGATCAAACTGGCCAGTTCCTCTCCAATACGTTCTTGCGCCTCACCAGTAGCTGCACCGATATGCGGTGTGAGCGATACCTTGGGATGGGTAAGTAGTTCCTTACGCGGAGTGGGTTCGTTTTCGAACACGTCAATGCCAGCGAACGCCACCTTGCCACTATTAAGCGCGTCGATAAGTGCTAACTCATCGATAACACCACCACGTGACGCGTTTACTAGACCTACCCCCGTCTTTAATAAGGCAAATTCGTCCTTTCCAATGATCGGTTTATCTGTAAATGGAACGTGTATTGAAATGAAGTCCGAACGCTGCAATAATTCTGTAATTTCCACCTGCTGGATGGGTACATCGACTGTAATACCGCCGGAAAGTTCAACGGGAAGGCTTGTAGGAGCGTCAAATAAATCACTCACAATAACGTCCATACCTAAGCCCAAGCCTACTTTTGCGGTTTCACGTCCGATCCGCCCAATCCCCACAATCCCGAGTGTCTTACCCCGTAATTCAATTCCGTTGGCGTAAGCCTTTTTTAAGCCGCCGAAATTCGTGTCACCTTCGATGGGCATCTTGCGTTGGGCATCGTATAGAAAGCGGACGCCGCCCAATAAATGAGCAAATACAAGTTCTGCCACGGACAACGAAGACGCCGCCGGCGTATTGACCACGACAATACCTTTGGAGCGGGCATATTCCACATCAATATTGTCCATGCCTACCCCGCCCCTACCAATCAATTTCAAACCGGGGCAACGGTCTATTAGTTCTTTACGGACTTTGGTGGCGCTACGCACTGTGATTGCATCGTACGCCTGCAGTTTTTCAGAAAGCTCATCTTGTGATATATGAGTGGTATCGACGGTAAATCCGGCGCTTTCAAGTAATTGTTTACCCAATGGGTCTATTCCGTCGTTAGCTAAAATCTTCATGTCTGACGTCTATTTGTTTTTTTCTTTGAATTCCTGCATCGTATCCACAAGCGCATTTACACCGGTAATGCTCAATGCATTGTAAATCGATGCCCTAAATCCACCAACACTACGATGTCCTTTTAAGCCTATAAGACCACGTTCTTTTGCCAATTCTAAAAACGCGGCTTCATGAGCTTTGTCTTCTGTCACGAATGTTACATTCATGCGTGAGCGATCTTCCGGCGCAGCCGTGCCTTTGAATAGCGGGTTTCGATCGATCTCGTCGTAAAGCGCGCGCGCCTTAATGATATTTTCCTGTTCGATTACCGCTACCCCACCCTTGCTTTTCAACCAACGGAGGTTAAGCATCGACACATAAATCGAAAACACGGGAGGCGTGTTGTACATAGACCCAGCTGCAATGTGCGGTTGGTAATCAAAGATGGTAGGCAGCGTGCGACCTGTTTTTCCTAACAGCTCGTCTTTTACAATGACCAGGGTTGCGCCTGCTGGGCCCATATTTTTTTGTGCACCCGCATAGATAAGCCCATAGTCCGCAACGTTTATTTTGCGGCTCAGGATATCTGATGACATGTCGGACACCAAGGGAATGGACGTTTTGGGAACATCAAAAACTTCCGTTCCAAAGATCGTGTTGTTTGTTGTGTAATGGAAGTATGCGGCATCAGTCGGAACCTCATAGACCTTCGGAATGTATGAATAATTGGCATCAGCCGAGGATGCTACGACCGTCACTTCACCCAATTTCTTTGCTTCTTTTATAGCCTTGCTAGCCCAGGTTCCCGTATCCAAATAGGCGGCCTTACCACCTTCCGGTAATAGATTCAACGGAACCATGGCAAACTGCGTGCTCGCCCCTCCCTGCAGGAACAGGATCGAATAACCCTGGGGTACGGAAAGCAAGTCACGCACCAAACGCTCGGTCTCGTTCATCACCGCCTCGAATTCTTTGCTTCGGTGAGATATTTCCAGGATAGACAATCCGGTATCATTGAAATTCAATACGGCTTGGGATGCTTCCTGGAAAACCTCCTGAGGTAATATGCAGGGCCCCGCTCCAAAATTATGTTTCATATTTATTTTGTCTGAAAGGTGTATCCTTTTAATTCGCCGCAAAAATAGCAATTATTCATTGAGATTCATTCAATAATTCTAATAATTTGTTGCGAATAATTCAATAAAAATCTATTGTTCGTTAAGCCGGTAATAGCAGTTTCCAGGCTTCGGCTACCCTCCTTCATCAAGTAGTTCGGCCGCCCTATGATGTAGGTGTCGGTGTAAGGTGGCGCTGTCGCCAATGAATGTGTTAAGCAGGTCAAACAGTTTCATTCTATGCCGTACTTTTCCATCTTGTTGTACAACGTCTTGCGATCTATATTGAGCATCTGTGCGGCTTTGCTTTTGTTATACTTCGCTTTTTGCAATACATCCAAAATCAGCTTCCGCTCATGCGCCTCACTGTGTAGGCGCAGGTCGGGGTTATCTGCCGACGGCACTTGGTCCGTTATCGTGATGGGATTCTTGATGACGTATACCATTTCTTGCGGTAATGCCGATGCCTCGGCCCTGCTTCCGGGCGACAGCAGCACCATGCGCTTGATCACATTTTTCAGTTCTCTTAAATTGCCCGGCCAATCATAGGCATTGAAAATCTCATCCACCTCGTCGGCCAATTCATTCACCTCCCTACCCAGCTCGTTATTTGCTTTCATTACGAAAAAATCGACGAACTGCTGGAAATCACCACGCCGATCCCGAAGGGCCGGAACGATAATTTCGAACTCGTTGATACGGTGATAGAGGTCTTCCCTAAACTTGCCCGAGCCCAAAAGATCCTCATTGGTCGCGGCAATCACCCGCACATCGACATTTATTGTCTTGTTTGCTCCAACCGGCTGTATCGTTCTTTCCTGTAAGGCCCTTAAGAGCTTCACTTGTACATCGTAAGAAAGATTGCCGATTTCATCCAAAAACAGGGTACCACCAGAGGCCTCAACAAACTGGCCTGTCTTGTCATTCAACGCTCCCGTAAACGATCCTTTGATGTGGCCAAAAAGTTCACTCGATGCCAACTCCTTGGACAACGTTCCACAATCGATGGAAACGAAGGGCTTATCAGCCCGCATACTCATTTGGTGTATGGCACGCGCCACGTATTCCTTTCCCGTACCACTTTCGCCACGGATAAGCACGGACATATCTGTGGGAGCCACTAAAGCAATGTACTCATGCAGCTTACGTGCCGCCGTGCTCGTCCCTTCGACGAAATCCAAATCCTTGGCATCTGCGTTATCTTCGCGAATGCGTGAAACAGTGGTAATGCGTTCGGCAGATTTTCCTTCCAATGCTTCATTGACCACCATCAATAGTTCGTCGGGATTTACCGGCTTGGTGATGTAGTCAAATACACCTTGTCGGATGGCTTTCACCGCTGTCCGGACATCATTGAAACTCGTCATAATAATGGAGGGAATTACCTTGCCCTGCCGACGGAGCGCATCTACCACATCGAGGCCGATACCATCTCCCAATCGATAATCCAATAAGATTAGATGGAATGTATCGTTTCTAAGCGCCTCGATGCCGCTTTTTACGCTGTATTTCACCACAACCTCGAATCCCTTTTTTTTTAGGAAGTTTTCAAGTATTGTGGCAAATGTGGTATCATCTTCTACCAAAAGAATATTGGCCATGGAGTAAGCGATTAATAAAATTGGATGCCTGTTTTAGTATATCGAACGGTCAAAACCGGATTTTATTTTGTCGATGACGGCTGTGGCAAATTCGCTTGTTTTCAGCAATTTTGCTCCCTTCATCTGGTTGAAGAAATCGATCGTAACCATTTTCTGCAAAATGGTTTCCCGTAATGCCGAAACAATCAACGAAGCGGCCTCCCTCCAACCAATGTATTCAAATAACATCACACCGCTAAGGATCACAGATGAAGGATTCATGCTGTCGGTATTCGCAAATCGCGGTGCTGTACCATGGGTAGCCTCAAACACGGCATGACCGGTATTGTAATTGATATTGGCTCCCGGTGCAATGCCAATTCCACCGACAATGGCGGCCAAAGCGTCGGAGATGTAATCTCCATTTAAATTCAACGTAGCAATAACGGAGTAATCTTTCGGATTCAATAAAATCTGCTGCAGGAAATTGTCGGCAATGACGTCTTTGATGATCACCATGCCTGTGGCTTCAGCGGCACGCATTTCATCGTTGGCCCGTTGCTCGCCTTCCGTTGATTTCGTCCTTTCCCATTGCAACCACGTGTACGTGCTGTCTGTAAATTCCGTTTCCGCCACCTCATATCCCCAATTTTTGAACGCTCCTTCGGTATATTTCATGATGTTTCCCTTATGCACCAAAGTGACCGACGGGAGCTTATGCTGCACGGCGTGCTCGATGGCGGCCTTAACCAACCGCTTCGACCCATGTTCCGAAACTGTTTTTATGCCGATGGCCGTATCTGCCGTAAAATCGAAATCCACAGCCAGTTCATGTTGAAGAAAGTCCTTGACGCGGGCCCCATCGACGGAATGAGCGGGAAATTCGATACCGGTATAAATGTCTTCGGTGTTCTCTCTGAACATGATCATGTCTACATGTTCGGGATGTCTCACAGGCGAGGGGACGCCATCAAACCAACGTGTGGGCCGTTGGCAAACATACAGGTCGAGCGCCTTACGTATCGCCACGTTGAGCGAGCGTATACCTCCGCCAATGGGCGTAGTAAGTGGTCCTTTAATACCAACTAGATGTCCACGGATTGTATTTAGCGTTTCCTCTGGCAACCACTCGCCCGTTAATTGGAAAGCCTTCTCGCCGGCTAGGATTTCTTTCCAATTCACGCCACGTTTACCATCATACGCTTTTTCTACAGCCGCATCAAATACCCGCACTGAGGCACGCCAAATATCCGGACCGATGCCGTCACCGACAATAAACGGGATGTCCACATGATGTGGTACAAGCAGCGTACCGTCTTCTTTTTTTGTGATTCTTGTCATTCTGTAATGAGGTATCAACGTCGATCCTTAGTAAACATATTTCCAATACCCCTACCGATACGTTGCAAGATCGGCGCGGCCGATACGTCTTCGTATTCATCCAGCGAGTAGCCAGCTCTCCGACTTGGAAATATCAATATCCGGCTGTGCTGAACGTATACCTTTCCAAGCTTTTTTGCGATTCCGTCAAACGAATGGCGATACGACACCTCCCCTTGCCTTGCAGAAATAAATACGATGAGATCATTGTCTTTTATAGCGCTTCTCAATGTAGCCAAGTCGTCCCACTCGTTATGGTCAGTAAATAACACACGTGTACTGTTTTTGTTCCGTTCGATATATAAGGAGACAGCTTGCTTTGTCCGCACGTCGCAAACGAATTGAATAGGAATGGTCAATTCCTGTGAAAGACGCATTATCTTTTCGACGCAATAGTCAAAACCGAGTTCTGATTCGGACAGCGGCGGACAGCATACCACAATGCGCTTCTGTAAGACCAGCGGCTTGTCAACGTGACACATGAATAGATTCGTATCCGTTTGGTTTAGGATGCTTTCCGTTTTCTCCCCCACCATCTTTTCAATGATGCCTGGGCGGCTCGGCCAGCCCAATAAAATCCCATCAGCCATCACCTCGCGCGCGGCCCTGCTGATACCGCTAGCGATATTATGGTCGATCGTTGCCATCATATTCACCTCCGTTTCACTGCCTGAAGCGTATTTCGCTGTCGAATCAAGGTTCTTTCTGGCGCGTTGCAGGTTTTGCTCAGCCATTTCATTATTGGGTACCACTGTCAGTACGGTAATCGGATGGGGAGAATGCTTACTTTTAATTAACGTTGCGAAATCCAGTAACGATTCCATGTTGTTCAGATTCGCAATCGGTAGTACCAACTGTTCTTCCCGAGCGATGTTCTTTTCGCTGGGCATTGCATCCTGATCACCTGCTAGCACGACTTTTTTGGATGCAGCTTCTGTAGCAAGTGTGGCTACGATACAGGTGACTAAAATAAGTACTATGGTGCCATTGAGCACATTTTCATCGATAATCTCATATCGGAACCCCACCATGATCACTGCCAACGTAGCAGCGGCATGTGCACTACTAAGTCCAAAAATCACTTGTCGCTGCGACGATGAATAGCCAAATAGCAATTGGGTAAACCAAGCCGCTACCCACTTGCTGAAAATAGCGACAACAGTCAACGTGCCTGCAATAATCAGTGCCAGCGGACCATTGAGCAGCACGCTTACATCGACGATCATACCCACGCTGATGAGGAAAAAAGGGATGAATATGGCGTTGCCGATAAACTCAATCCGGTTCATCAATGCAGAAGAATGCGGAATTAGTTTGTTGAGCGCCAATCCTGCAACGAACGCACCGATAATATGCTCCAGCCCGGCTATTTCCGCCAAAAACGCAGCGAAAAACACGACCGAAAGCACAAAAATATAGTGTGCCGTTTTTTCACCTTCTACCTTCTGAAAAAACCATTTGGCCACGCGCGGCACGATACCGAACATAATCAGCAGAAAAATCGCAAAAGAAATACCGAGTGTCAGCCAAAACTGTTGATCGAGCTGGCCTTGGGAGGCCCCAATAATGACCGCGAGTATAATCAGCACTGCAGTGTCCGTTAGGATAGTCCCCCCAATAGTAATGGCAACCGCCTCATTCTTGGAAATACCATAACTGTTTACAACCGGATAGGCTACCAGTGTATGGGTAGCAAACATGCTCGAAATCATGATGCTCGCGAGCATATCGTATCCTAAAACGTAATAACACACGGGGTAGCCGATGCCAATGGGAATAGCGAAGGTCAAGAAACCGAATAAGAGGCTTTTGTGACGGGTTTTCCGAAATTCGTTCATGTCCAACTCCAAACCGGCAATAAACATGATATACAGTAGCCCTATGGTAGAAAAAAGATCAACCGCCGAACTTTTCTCGAGCAGGTTCAATCCATGAGGACCGATGGCAACCCCTGAAAGGATAAGCCCGATAATGCCCGGGATTTTAATCCGGCGTAGTAAAATGGGCGACAAAAGGATGATGAACAGGATCAGTGCGAAAATGAGCACAGGATTGCTCAGCGGTATTTCAAATGCATGGCTTAACTGGTCGAAAATACTTTTGGCCATAGATTTATTTTAAAATATTCGTTCGTTGGTTTGTCAAACCTGCCCCAAAGATAACAAAATTAGCGGTTCCTTTCGGGATCGTCTGTCAGTTTATTGAAATTGAATTGCCTTAATGGGGCTGATTCGGCTGATGAGATACGATGGAATCAGCAAGACAGCCAAGGCAATTGCCGCGATGCCGACATTGAGCGAAATCACCTCAAACACACTGATGTTCACCGGGATGTAAGAAACGTAGTAAGACGTTTCATCCAGTTTAAAATAATGGGTTTTATGTTGAAACCAATATAATCCAAGGCCTAGGACATTGCCAAGGAGCAGGCCCAAACTAATCAAATATCCCGCCTGATACAAAAACACCTTACGGATACCACCATCTGTGTAGCCCAATGCCTTCAATATACCGATCATGGGCGTCCGCTCCAGAATGATAATGAGCAATGCCGATATCATATTCACGACCGCAACCATTATCATCAAAATCAAGATAATCACGGTATTGACATCAAGCAGATCGAGCCACTGAAAGATCTCAGGCAATTGGTCGCGCACACTTACCGCTTCCACATCGATCGGGAGTTTATCGTGTACATCGGCGGTGATCGCCGCCAGTTTATCAAAATCAGTGATGGACAATTCATACCCCCCTACCTCACCGGAGTTCCATCCGTTCAGTCGTCGAATCAAGGGCAGTGCACCAATCACATAGGTGTTGTCTAGTTCCTCTACACCGGTATGATAAATACCCTTGATCTCGAATTTGCGCCGCCTGACAGGCTCTTGCACAAAATACATGATGAAATCATCACCAACGGATAACTTTAGCCGGCTGGCGGTATGTTGCGATATTAAAATCTGGCCGATGGCCTTTGCACTATCGGTAAAATCAATCGGATACCCATCCACTAATGTGCTCGCGAGAAAATGTTGGTTATATGCACTGTCTATTCCTTTGAAGAGCACGCCTTCCACTTCGTCATTCACATTGATGATACCGGCCTTGGCGGCAAAATAGTGAATGGATAATAGGCCGGGAATCGCTTTTAATGTGTCGATTTCGGCTGCGGTGAGACGGAAAGGGAACGGTTCATACGAGGTATTCAGGTCGTAATTACTGAGGATGATGTCACCGAAGAAGCCCCGTTGTTTTGCCGTTACCTCGCCCTTAAAACCTCGCAGCACCGCAATGGAAAGCAACATCGCCGCCACGCCAATAGCAATGGCACCGATGGCAACCCGCACAATGAGTCCAGAGAAGGTCCGCTTACCGTCAATGGCAATCCGTTTCGCTAAAAAATATGGGAAGTTCAAGCCTCTCGATATAATTTATAACTTTGCAAAGGTAAGATACGAGATTAGAAATACGAAATTAGAAACAACTGATGCGCATCATCTTCATGGGTACTCCCGAATTCGCCGTGGCTTCTTTAGCAGCATTAATCCATGCAGGCGAAGATATTGTGGCGGTGATCACAGCACCCGACAAGCCCGCCGGGCGCGGGAGGCACCTACAACAGTCTGCAGTAAAGCAATATGCCGATGCGAACGGAATACCGGTTTTGCAACCCGAAAAATTACGTGATCCCGATTTTCTAGCCCATTTGAAATTACTAGATGCCGATTTACAGGTGGTGGTCGCTTTCCGGATGCTTCCGGAAGTCGTTTGGAATATGCCGCCTGCGGGCACGGTGAATCTGCATGCTTCCCTCCTGCCCCAATACCGCGGGGCCGCTCCGATCAACCATGCCCTCATCAACGGCGAAACGGAGAGTGGGGTCAGCACCTTCCTCCTCCAACACGAAATCGATACTGGAAATATTCTTTTTTCCGAAAAGGTGAACATCGGCCCCGACGATACCGCAGGTGATTTACATGATAGGCTTATGGTAGTGGGGGCCGATTTGCTGGTCAAAACGGTTAGGGCTATTGCACAGGGCAAAATCGAACCCATTCCGCAGGATCGAGCAGCGGCAGGTACCGAACTCAAACACGCACCAAAAATCTTTAAGGAAGACTGCCTGATAACATGGAATAAGCCCATCGCTGTGGTCTACAACCTGATTAGGGGGCTCAGTCCTTATCCCACCGCATACACGTTATTGGATGGAAAAACCTTAAAGCTTTTTAAGGCCGAAAAAGACGAGATGCCAACGCAACATGAACCAGGAACCCCTTACACCGATGGCAAGTCGTTTTTAAAATTTGCCTGTCAGGATGGTTACATCACGGTAAAAGAGCTGCAGCTGGAAGGGAAAAAGCGGATGGATGTCAAAGAATTCCTCCGGGGATTCCGGTTTTAATCACCAGCGATAGCTTGCATCATCACCGCTAAACCGCCTATGATAGATATCGTTATATTTGACAATATACACGTTGGATCTTCATTATCAATTAATTAGACCGATTGCATCAAATCTGCTCTGTCACAATTCTCTCATATTCAATCAACAATGCTAACCGGTTCATATTGATAATCAACCTATTTTTATTGATATTAAATAATTATTGATTTTATATCAATATTTTAAAGCTAAAACAGCCGTTTGAATGTTTGGAACACTTTTTGATGAAGAATGTTTAGTAAAAATATCGGATAATTTCCTCTAAATCAGACAACTTTTTCCAAGAAAATCAGTTTATATGATTAGAAAAATCGTATTTTTGCACACTTTTTAGAGAGGAAGGTACTTAATAGATTAAATGAGACAGCTCAAAATTACACAATCCATTACCAATCGCGAGTCGCAGTCGTTAGACAAATACTTGCACGAGATTGGTAAAGTAGACTTAATCACTGCTGAAGAAGAGGTTGTCCTCGCTCAGAAAATCAGAGAAGGAGACCAAGCGGCTTTGGAGCGGTTGACAAAGACAAACTTACGTTTCGTAGTTTCCGTAGCCAAGCAATATCAAAACCAGGGACTCACCCTTGGAGACTTGATTAACGAAGGAAATCTTGGTTTAATCAAGGCCGCAAAACGCTTTGATGAAACAAAAGGTTTTAAATTCATCTCCTATGCGGTGTGGTGGATTCGACAATCCATTCTGCAGGCTATTGCCGAGCAATCGCGCATCGTACGTCTTCCATTGAATCAGGTAGGTTCGTTAAGCAAAATCAGCAAAGCCTTCTCCCGATTGGAGCAGGAGTATGAACGGGAACCATCACCTGAAGAATTGGCAGACATCCTGGAAACGACGGTAGACAAAGTTTCCGATACGTTGAGTAATTCTGGACGCCATGTTTCCATGGATGCACCTTTCGTTCAAGGTGAGGAAAACACCTTATTGGACGTTTTGGAAAACAGTGACCCCGATACGGACAGTACATTGATCGATGAATCACTTTCCGAAGAGATCAAAAGATCATTGGCCACCCTTACCGAACGGGAGCGCGAAATCATTGTCTTGTTCTTCGGCTTGGGATCTAATCACCAATTATCCTTAGAAGAAATCGGCGAGAAATTCAATCTTACCCGTGAGCGGGTACGACAGATCAAAGATAAAGCGTTACAACGGCTACGCCATACTTCCCGTAGCAGGATTTTGAAATCTTATTTAGGTTAGCAAACTATCGTTGTTAAAAAAGGCCCCGTGTTGTACGGGGCCTTTTTTTATGGGTAAATGTTGTTGGCTGCACCACTTATTGTGCGTCAGGCATGAGCACAAATTCGAAAAGTCGCTCCTCGAGAAGGTATTTGTTGGCAACCGCTTTAACACTTTCGGCCGTTACCTTGTTTAGTTCATCGAGGTATTTTAAGATATACGCAGGGTCTTCATGGTTTTGATACGAACCAGAAAGATGGCTCAACCAAAAGCCGTTTTCCCGCAGTTGCACTTCGAGCATACGCCGCTGTTCGCTTACGAACTTCGCGATATCCACTTGTTCCGGCCCATTTTGTTTGATTTTATTGATCTCATCAAATACTGAGGCCATTAGCGGTGCTACCATATCCGGACTGGTGCCATAGGCAATACCGAAAGAATACCGATGGCGCGGGTACTTGGCATACGATGCACTTGCAGATACGCCATAGACGCCGCTTTCGGCCTCCCGCAATCGTTCGATTAACTTGATGTTCAGAATGCTTTCCAACGCATCGAGCTGCATATTCTCGTATTCTGAATAGTCATAATCTCCAAAATAGTATAGCCGTACGCTCGATTTCTGTTCCTGCCCTTCATGCACGGTACGTTGCAATCCTTTTTCAGGCGGATAAATACCCAAGTCGCGGGCCTGCTCTCCCCTATCCGTTGCCGGCAATCCACCTAGGTATTGCAGGACAAAAGGCATGAGTTCATCTTCCGTAAAGCTGCCCACAATGGTCACCGTAAAATCCGATGCATCGGCAAATCGTTCTTTATAGATGTCGTAGGCCCGTTGCGGATCGATGAGATCCACTTGCGCTATGGTCATGCTTGTTCGGCGGATATTGTGATTATAAAGTACCGCGTTTATCGTATCCGAAAAAACAGCATCGGGGTCATCCAGCCTATTAGCCAGTGACGCCTTTATCCGCTGCATATATCCCTCAAATACATCCATGTCCAGCCGTGGCACCTTAAAGTAAGCATAAATGAGTTCGAAAGCCAGTTGAAGGTCCTTCTTGCCACTGGAGGCATTGAAGCCCTCAGACCGTTCGGCGATATATGGCCTTACGGATACTTTCTTGCCACTCAAATATTTGGTCAACTGGGTCGCGTTATGTGGCCCAAGGCCGCTACCACCCACAACGGTCGCCGCATAGGCAGCCGAAAGGAAATCTTCATCATCGTAAAGCGACGTACCCCCCTGGCTGAATGCCGTCATGCTGATTTCATCGTTCTTGAAATCCGTTGGTTTCAGTACCACGTTCATACCGTTGCTTAACGTCAGTTCCGTAACGCCCAATTCGGGCTTATCCTGCCGACTGATCACCGTGCCCGCTTGCGGCAGTTCATCCAAGAGCGGCTCTTCTTGTATATTGTCGTCATAAGGCATAATGTCGGATACTTTTATGGCCTCCATCCAGTTATTTACGGTGTTTTCATTGGGTAACGTGTCTTTATCTTTTTCAGGAGCCATGATGAGGATATCGCGGTTGCTATCGGTATAGTATTGGCGGGCCAGGGCATTGATGTTCTCCAGTGTAATGGTGCCAATAAGTGATTTACCCAATTGGTATCGATCTTCATTGCCCAGGCTATTTTCCCCTTCAAGGAAATGATTGAGGTAGCTTTCCACGTAGCTTTCCGACTTTCGCTTATCGCGTTCGGCATATGACGACTCCACACTGGTGATGAAGTTTTCCTTGGCCCGTTCCAGTTCAGTAGCTGTGAAGCCATGGCGTTTAATCCGTTCAAACTCCGTTACCACCGCTTCGAACCCCCGTTCGATTTCACCGGGCTTTGCAGCAAAATACATCGTAAAGGCATCCAAACCCCGCAGAAAGCCGCCGATACTGCCTCCCCCTTGAATAAACGGTGGGTCAGATTGACGGGTAAGCTCAGCAAAACGCGATCCGGCCATCTGATTGAATAGCGACTTGATCAACTGCATGCGGTAGTCGGCCACCGTTTTTATGTCTGCCTCTGGGTGTTTGATGATCAATTGCATAACAGTTTGCGGCATTTCTGCATCCGTTACAGCTATAAATTGGTTTTTGCCGGCTAGCGGAATCGTATATTCTTCGCGATTTGGGGCATCATCCGGATTTTCGAGATCGGCAAACAAAATGTTTACCTGTTTTTCCATTTCTGCTACATCGATATCGCCTACAATAATAAGCGCCTGAAGGTCCGGGCGATACCACTTTCGATGGAAATCACGCAACGTTTCATGGTTGAATCCTTCGATACTTTCCTTGGTGCCTATTGGTAAACGCTGTGCGTAGCGTGATTGATTGAGAACCATGGGAAAATACTGGTCGCGCATCCGCTGTTGCGCTCCCCGTCCACCCAGTAACTCGTTTAGTACGACCCCGCGTTCCTTGTCTATTTCTTCGTCGTCGAGCAGGGCATCCTGTGCCCAATCACGCATTACCTTCAATCCGTTTTGAAGCAATTCTGGGTCGTCGGAGGGGATGGGCAGTTGATATACCGTTTCGTCAAACGAGGTATAGGCGTTGAGGTCTCCGCCAAAACGCACGCCCGCTTTTTGCAGGTAGTCTACTAATTCATTTTTGGGGAAGTTTTTGGTGCCATTGAACTGCATATGTTCTAAGAAGTGCGCCAGCCCCAATTCGTTATCGGTTTCAAGGATAGAGCCCACTTTCGTAGCTAAATACATCACCACTCGATCTTTGGGCTCCGCATTGTGGCGTATGTAGTACGTAAATCCGTTGGGGAGCCTACCGCGGAGCACGCTGGTATCCATAAGCAGCGTATCCATGAGTCGAAGGCTGTCTTGGTGTATACCCCTAAAGGCGATCGTTGATCCATGACCGGCAAAAAACAGCGATAGGAACAGGAATGACAATGTTGCAGCGCAGGTAATTCGTTGGTGGAAATGCATAAATGACAATCTAGTAAAAGCGGATAATAAGCCGCCTCTCAGCAGCATAAGCCAAAAGTAGCAATATTTTTTTCAGGTCTATAAGGCAAATCATGTAATCAGCAAATATAAGTTACTTCAAATTTCCTAACTTCGCTCTTACATGCGGTACCATTCCATACCTCCCGGCAAAAAACTAAGCGATTTTATCAGGTACTTTTGGGTCCTTGAGAGCGAATCTCCTTATACTCATCATTCGATGGCCGACGTTTGCCCGGAACTGTTATTCCATTACCGCGGTCGTTTTGATGAAATATTCGAGGGGGGTATCACCGAAAAGTCATTCATTTCAGGCATCCAAGGTCAATGTTGCCAAACACGGAAATTCCAGATCAATCGATCGTTTGGTATTTTCGGGGTCTACTTTTACCCGCACGCAATCCCATTGGTGTTCGATGTTCCGACCGTAGAATTTACTGGCGAAATGGTTAGTCTGGATACATGGTCAAGAAATTGGGGTTCCATGCTTGAAAGCCGTGTAATGGAAGCTGCAAATAATGCCGAGCGGATAAAAATCCTTTCAGATTTTGTGGTGGGGCGATTAGCACGGCATCATAGCCCGAAACGACCTGTCTTCCAAGCCATAAATGACATCATTCATTGCCAACCCAAGACCAATGTAAAGCAATTAGCCGCTAACTATTGCCTATCTGAACGACAGTTTGAGCGGCAGTTCCAACAATTTGCGGGTATGCCACCCAAGTTATTTTGCCGGATAACGCGCTTTCATTGGGCGATGTCATATTACGGCGGCCGGAAAATCAAGCTTACAGATATAGCAGCCGAATGCGGCTATTATGATCAATCGCACTTCATCCATGATTTCAAACATTTTTCGGGGTGCCATCCGCGGCAGTTTTTTACGGGTGATACTGACGCAACCTCATGGAGAGATTGAAGTTGTCGGTTTTTTACAATTTTTCCGCGTAGCGATCTGCTAATTTTGACAGGTAATTAAAACTAAAATTTATGGCTACAAACATTCCAAAACAGTACAACAGGATTATGCCTTATTTGATCCTTAAGGATGCCCGCGATTTCTTGCGGTTTATGGAAAGGGTATTCGATGCACAGGAGCAATTGATCGTGCCCGGAGAAAATGGCGGCATCATGCACGGTGAACTCCGCATCGGTGATGATACGGTCATCATGTTCGCGGAGGCGAGCGATCAGTTTACGGTTATGAATGCCGGTTTATACATCCATGTGGAAGACGCCGACACAACGTACGAAAAAGCCCTCCAAGCCGGAGCGAAAACCGTACCGGGGCAGGAGCCGTCGGATAAGGATTATGGCAGGACGTGCGGGGTCAAAGACCCCTTTGGCAATACCTGGTGGATTACCGCTGTATCGCAATGAGAGCCGTTGTACGTGCAGGATTAATCATAGGAACGCTGGACATTTTGGCAGCGTTCCTGCAATTCTACTTCACAACGCACAATAATCCCGTTGTGGTATTGCACTACATTGCCAGTGGCGTATTTGGAGACGGTGCATACAAGGGAGGTATCCTCATGGCCGGATGGGGCCTGCTGTTTCATTTTGTCATTGCCTTTGCATTTACCACCCTATTCTTTGCGCTGTTTCGTTCGCTAGCATCCGTCCGCCGTATAGGCCTTCTTTCCGGTATACTTTATGCTCCCTTTATGTGGATTGTTATCCAGTTTGTCGTTATCCCGTTGTCCAGAATTTCGAGCGTTTCTCCACTTAGTTTTGCCAATGTAGCCATTGCGAACGCAATTTTGATCGCCTGTATCGGTATTCCCCTTTATTACATGGCCCGCAGAGCTTACGAACCAAGCCGTAAACCGTAAACATCCATACTGACGTGGATAGCAACGCCCTTGCGCAGGCCGATGCAGGTGTCTTCATATGGAAGACGACGGATTGACATTTGCGTATGATAAAAAAGCTACCTTTGCAGCATGAATAATTACGCAGTCATTTTTGACATGGATGGGGTCATCGCACATACCAATCCCTACCATTCCGAAGCATTTAAACAATTTTTCGACAACTATAAAGTCCCCTATACCGAGCAGGAATTCGAGGACCATATGTATGGAAAACATAATGATTACATCATGCGTCACTTTTTCAGACGCGAACTGACTGGCTCGGAAATCAAGCGCCTCGCGGAAGAAAAAGAAGCACTTTTCCGCGAGATTTATGCCGGCCATATCATGCCCATTGTGGGGCTTCCTGAGTTTCTTTCAGCGCTCAAGGCCGAGGGGTTCCGAATAGGTGTAGCTACTTCGGCACCTCGGGCTAACCTCGATTTCATCATAGACGGGCTTTCCCTGCGTTCGCTCATGGACACCGCTTTATCCAGCGAAGATGTACATATACATAAGCCGAACCCCGAAGTCTACCTGAAATCGGCCCGAAAGCTGGGCGTTGCACCGGGAGACTGCGTGGTCTTTGAAGATTCCTTCTCCGGTGTATCCGCTGGTATCAATGCCGGTGCCAAGGTGGTAGGAGTGCTTACCTCCCATACCAAGGACGAACTTCCTCCCTGCCAATACTACATCCACGATTACCTTGATATTGATGTAAACCGCATCAAGCAACTATTAGCCCACACCGATGCCTGATTTCTCCGGTCTGTTGGATGGGCCGTTCGAATGGGCCATTTTCTTTTCCTGTGCCCTGCTTATCGGTATGTCAAAAACCGGCATTCCCAATATCGGCACACTCACCGTTCCCTTATTTGCGTTGCTCTTCGGTGCCAAGCATTCCACGGGCATTGTATTGCCATTGCTTTGCATGGCTGATCTGCTGGCAGTCATTTATTACCGCAAGAAGTTCCATCGCGATTTGGTCATCAAGCCTATGCCCTGGGCTTTACTTGGCTTAGCCGTTGCGCTGGCCGTCGGACACCTCGTTCCTGAATCGGGCTTTAAGGTGATAATGGCTGGGTGCATCCTGTTGGGGATTATCACGATGATTGGTACCCATCGCTCCGAAAGCGCAGCTGCCATCACCGAATCGCTTTGGTTTGCTCCGGCTATGGGCTTCATTCTGGGATTTTCCACCATGATTGGCAATGCTGCCGGCCCTCTCCTCACGGTGTACCTGCTCTCCATGCGACTTCCCAAATTTGCCTTTGTGGCTACTGGAGCATGGTTCATCATGATACTGAATTACGCCAAGATACCATTACAAGCTTTCGTTTGGGACAACCTGTCCTGGAATAGCCTCTTGCTCGATCTGACGGCACTGCCCGTTATCCTGCTTGGGGGCCTGCTCGGTATCCGGATCGTACACGTTCTTCCCGAGCGACAATTCAAAACCGCAATGATTACGCTGACGGTGATATCGACATTGATTCTGCTATTTTAAGGGATATCTGGTTCCGAGACGGTCTACTAAATTTGGTTAATACATGCCGACGCCCCTCAACCGACTGAAAATTTGCTTATCTTTGAATACGTTACCTGTATAGCAATATACCATGAATGATCAGCGGTTGATAACCATACTCCATGCGCGTTCCGTCAAACCGACGGCCATGCGGTTGTTGGTTTTGGACATGCTGGCTCAGCAGGAAACCGCCATCAGCCTTTCGGATCTAGAGGAACAGTTCGATAAAGTAGACAAGGTAACGCTCTACCGCACGCTAAAGACATTCGAGCAGCATAAAATCATTCACAGTATCGACGATGGTACGGGTTCTGCCAAATATGCGCTCTGCAGTGAGGGATGTGAGTGCAATCCCGGAGATTTGCATGTACACTTCCATTGTCAGCTCTGCAAACGCACATTCTGCCTTACAGATTATACCATTCCTGCCGTAAATTTGCCACAGAAATTCGTATTGAAAGAGATGAACATGGTGATGAAGGGACTTTGCGAGGACTGCTCAACATAACTTTGCAAATCGGTTGCATGGCTTTTGCCGTTACCTTTGTTGGTATAGGACAAAGGCAATCCATGAAATGATAAACCATGATTCAATCCGTGCTGATACCGTTGGCGAGCATAGCCACGTGGCCGGCTGCACCACCTGTTCCCATTCGCACGATCATGGCGAAGATCACAACCACGGTGCAGGCCAATCTACTTTTAAGCTTTTTCTTCCGGCCTTCGTGAGCCTTATCCTTTTGCTACTGGGACTCGCCATTGACAATGCGTGGTTCCCTGTACAGGCATTTTCGGACCACTGGGTGCGCTTGGTTTGGTATGCCGCAGCATACCTTCCTGTGGGCTTCCCGGTTATCCGTGAAATGTTCCAAGCCTTCTCCAACAAAGAAATCTTCTCGGAGTTCACGCTGATGACCATCGCTACGTTGGGGGCTTTCTTTATCGGCGAATACCCGGAAGGTGTCGCTGTCATGCTATTTTATACAGTCGGCGAGAATTTCCAAAGCATGGCCGTACGCCGCGCCAAGGGCAATATCAAGGCGCTGTTGGACCAACGGCCCGACGAAGTGACCATCTTGGACAATGGAAGTCCGCGAATTGTCAAAGCCGAGCAGGCCACCATCGGCCAGATCATACAGCTCAAGCCAGGGGATAAGCTTGCCCTCGATGGTGAACTACTGTCAGAAAGTGCCTTTTTCAATACCGCGGCGCTCACCGGAGAAAGCAAACCGGATACAAAGATGCAGGGCGATACCGTACTCGCGGGTATGATCAATCTGAATACCGTGGCGCTGGTACGCATCACCACCGCCTATACGGATAGCAAGCTAAGCCGGATTATTTCCTTGGTACAGGATGCCACTGCGCAGAAGGCACCTACCGAATTGTTCATCCGTAGGTTCGCTAAGATTTACACGCCTATCGTGGTGCTGTTGGCGTTGCTTATTACGTTACTCCCGGCCTTCTTTGTAGTCGACTACGTGTTTAACGACTGGTTGTACCGCGCATTGGTCTTTCTGGTTATTTCCTGTCCATGCGCATTGGTCATCTCTATTCCACTCGGCTATTTCGGTGGTATCGGCGCTGCTAGCCGCCACGGCATTCTTTTCAAAGGCAGCAATTTCCTGGATACACTGGCCAATATCCGGCATGTCGTGATGGACAAAACCGGTACATTAACCCAAGGGGTCTTCAAGGTACAGGAAGTCGTTATTTCCGAAGGATTCAACGGAGCTGAGGTACTCCGTCTTGCCAACGCATTGGAAAGCAACAGTACCCATCCGGTCGCTACGGCCATCCATGCACACGTGGGGCCTGTGGATGAAAGCCTGCAGCTGGAGCAAGTTGAGGAAATTGCCGGTCACGGGCTGCGGGCGGTGGTAAATGGCAAATCCCTGTTAGTCGGCAACTTCAAGCTGCTCGACCGGTTCGGTATCGCATATGATGTGGATGCCAATTCAATAACCGCTACGGTGGTTGCCCTTGGCTACGACGGGCGATTTGCTGGCTATTTGACTATTGCCGATCAACTCAAGCCGGATGCTGCCGAGACCGTTACTCAGTTAGAAGCCCTAGGTATAACTCCTACCATGCTGAGTGGCGATCGCTCCGCTGTTGTGAGAGCTGTGGCCGATACACTTGGAATCACCGACGCCTACGGTGATCTTCTACCAGAAGATAAAGCAAATAAAATCAAGGAGATGAAAGCGTCAAATATAACTGTTGCTTTCGTTGGAGATGGTGTGAATGATGCCCCTGTGATCGCGTTGAGCGATGTGGGTATTGCCATGGGCGGGCTCGGTAGCGATGCGACCATCGAGACCGCAGATGTCGTCATCCAAGATGACCGGCCCGGTAAGATTCCCGTGGCTATCCGCATCGGGAAGTCAACTCGCCGTATTGTCTGGCAGAACATTACCCTGGCATTTGCGGTAAAGGCCGTCGTGCTTATTCTAGGTGCTGGCGGACTGGCCAACATGTGGGAGGCGGTGTTTGCCGATGTCGGTGTGGCGCTATTGGCTATTGGCAATGCAATCCGCATACAGCGGATGAAGTTTTAGATTTTTTGATACATTTGTAGCTGTACCCAATTATAACATGCGATGTACAACATCAATAGAAAGCAATTCCTGAAAACGATGTCACTGCTTGCAGGTGTGCCATTGTTTCCCGCTGCCACCTGGGCAGCTGCCCATCATCAGCCTGCAACCCAAATGAAGCTCGGACTGGTCACTTACCTCTGGGGTAAGGATTGGGACGTACCCACCCTGATCAAAAATTGTACGGATACGGGTATACACGGCGTTGAATTGCGTGTAGACCACGCTCACCACGTCAGCCCGGAGATGAGCAACCGCGAGCGGCAACGCGTAAAAGAACAATTTGAAGCCAGTGCGGTGCAGTGTGTAGGCATGGGTACCAATGAGCAGTACGATTTTCCGGATCAGCACAAACTGCAGACGTCTATTGCGCGTACCAAGGCTTTTATCCAGTTGAGTGCCGACATCGGCGGAACGGGCGTAAAAGTAAAACCGAATGCTTTTCATCGTGATGTACCCCGTGAAAAGACGATGGCGCAAATCGGAGCAGCATTGAATGAGCTGGCAGCCTACGCTGCAGACTTCGGGCAGCAGCTCCGCTTGGAGGTACACGGAAATGAAACCCAGAATCTGCCCAATATCAAGACCATCATGGATCATGCCGATCATCCCAACGCCACGATTTGCTGGAACTGCAATCCGCAGGATTTAGACGGCCAAGGGTTCCAATATAATTTTGATTTGGTGAAAGATCGTTTCGGTGACACGGTTCACGTACGCGAACTGGACCGCACGGACTACCCCTACCCCGCCCTTCTGAAAAACCTAGCTACCATGGATTACAGCGGCTGGATCCTGTTGGAATGCCACACCGACCCCGCCGATAAAGTGCAATCCATGCGGGAACAACGGGCAGTTTTCGATCGCATGATAGCCGCTCTTTAGCATTGGCAACATTGCAATAAACAGGTCACCGACGGATAGCGTCCGTCGGTGACCTGTTAAAATTCCGATTAATCACTTTCTGCCGCCAATTCATTGCTTTTGGCCAGCAATTTGACACTTTCAGCCAACCGGATGAATTCTGCACGGTATCCTTCATCATCGATTCCCTTTGCACCCTTCGCCCGAGCGATCAGCCGGTCATAGTCTGCTTGTTGTTTGTAGTCCGAGTTGCGCAACAACATACCCAGTTCAGCTACTGCACTAGCAAACCGGAAATCCGCGCTAGCTTCCGATAGCTCCTGCGGCTTGCCCGCCACGGTCATCTGTTGCAACCGACTTTTGTCGCCTTCTGTATCCTTGTAGCGGAATTTGACCGTTGCTATCTCGTCGCTGATTCTCACCTCGGGCCGTTCTTTAACAGGTTGGTATTTCAGCGGATCCACGTCGCCAGGATAGGTGCTTTTCACCCCCATCGGCACGATTTCGTAGAGGGCGGTTACGGTATGGCCAACGCCCATGTCGCCGCCAAGCTTTCCATCGTTGTTAAAATCTTCTTTTTCCAACAGCCGGTTTTCATAACCCATTAAACGATATGCCTGTACCTTGCCGGGATTGAATTCCACCTGTACCTTCACATCCTTGGCCACGGTAAACAAGGTGCCGCCGAACTCCGTGACCATCGCCTTGCGGGCTTCCGTGATATTGTCGATGTACGCATAGTTACCATGCCCCTTATTGGCTAGCAGTTCCATCTTGCTGTCCTTGAAGTTACCCATGCCAAAGCCCAGTACGGAGAGGCTCACACCGCTCTGCCGTTCTTTGGCGATGAGTTGTTCCATGTCGCCGTCACTAGCCGAACCGACGTTGAAGTCGCCGTCAGAGGCGAGGACGATGCGGTTGTTACCCCCTTTGATGAAATGCTGACGGGCGATGCGGTAGGCCAGCTGCAAGCCAGCCCCGCCTGCGGTAGACCCGCCGGCATGCAGTGCATCAATAGCATCCTTTATTTTGGTCTTCTGGCTGCCCGGCGTACTTTCGAGTACCACGCCGGCAGACCCGGCATAGGTTACGATTGCCACGTGGTCATTCGCGCGCAGTTGGTCGACCAACATCTTCATCGATGCCTGCGCGAGTGGTAGCCTGTTTACCCCCATCATGGATCCCGAAACGTCGATAAGGAAAACCAAGTTTGACGCTGGCAGCTTATCGGTCGGTACCGATTTCGCTTTCAGGCTGATACGCAGCAAGCGGTGTTCCGGATTCCAGGGTGCTACTGCCAGCTCCGTGTGGATCGCCACAGGCTCACCGCCAGACGGTCCTTTGAGATCATATTGGAAATAGTTGATCAGCTCTTCAATCCGTACCGCATCTATAGGCGGGAGCTGCCCATTGTTGATGAAGCGTCGGAAGTTACTGTAAGAGGCCGCATCCACATCGATTGCAAAGGTTGATAGCGGTTCATCCAAAGGATTAAAAAAGCGATTTTCTGTAACCCCTTTATAGGATTCGGTGTTTATAGGCTGCGGCATATATACTTGGGAGCTATACCCGGTTCGTGACATGCCTCGGATACGGATACCGGCAACACTTCCCACTAATTCGGATTTTGCCTGCACGCCGTGTCCCACAATCACTACTTCCTCAAGGTTTTCGGTTATGGGGTTCAATTTAACATCAATCACACTGTCCTTTCCGACTTTGACCCGTTTACTTTCGTAGCCGATGAAATGAAACGCAAGGTATTTGCCTTTTTCTGCGCTAATCGCATAGTGACCGTTGGCGTCGGTAGCCACAGCGGTCCCAGCCCCCTCAACCGACACTTGTACGCCAACCAGGGCATTTCCACTCGATTGATCATACACCGTACCGCTGATATTAAACGGTGTGGCACTCCGGTATCCCACCAGGGATAACATCAGCACCGTTGCAAAGAAAATAGCTTTCATAACTGTCAATTTTTTCGCGAAGGATGCGTGAATTCCCGAATTTCCATAAACCGGAAAAAAAAATTATTTTCACCGAGCAATGGGTTGGTTTAGCAAGTCCAAAAAAAACGTCGATGACGACGATATACTCCTACGGCGCTATCGCGATACTGGCGATCTGGCTGCATTGGGTGAGTTATTTGATGTCCATGCAGAAATGGTCTATTACGTATGCATGCGCTACCTACAAGATAGCGAGCGGAGCAAGGATGCCGTCATGCAGATTTTCGAGGAGCTTATCGGTAAGGTCAATAAGCAGGAAATCCAAAAATTCGGCAGCTGGTTATACGTACTTAGCCGCAACCATTGCCTCATGCAGCTGCGGTCCGAGAAAAACAGACAGCAAATTTCCATCGATGAATTTGTGGAATTTCCATTGTCCGTGCATCCGGAGGACGACGCGGGGGAAAAAGAACAGCTGCTCACAGTATTAGAACGCTGCATGGAGCGGCTCCCCGAAAAACAAAAACGCAGTGTCGATTTGTTTTTTTTGAATGAAAAGTGTTATAAGGAAATCGTCGACATGACTGGGTATAGCCTGAAAGAAGTAAAAAGCTACATCCAGAATGGCAAACGGAACTTAAAATTGTGCATGGAGGCCAACCATGGAAAAGGGTAAGGTGGATATGGAATTGATCAAACGGTATGTCCGTGGGGAACTCAGTCCCCGCGAGATGTATACGTTGGAGCGGCAAGCGCAAGACGACCCTGCGTTGATGGACGTCATCTTGGGGATGGAAAATGAAGTCGAAGAAGTGCATGAAGCTAACCTTGCGGCTATCCGCAACCGTATTGCGGTGCGTACCAGGCGTGGCGGTACACGACGGTTAGCTACCGCACAGCGCTGGGCCATAGCGGCAACCGTATTGGTCGCCTTCACCCTTGGCGCCTTATGGTTCACAGAGTGGCGCGCACCAGAACAAAGCCAAGCGGAACTCGTATCGGCGCCCATCGAAGCGGAAACACCTCGTCTCGAACAACCTGTCACACCTGAAGAGGGAGTTGCTTCAGAAGGCGCTGCAGCCGTGCAATCGCCTCAATCCAAGGTGCCGCTGGCAGACCAGCGCCAGCAACGCTTGGCCGCCGCCCCAACGGTGCCTTTGCGCGAAAGTGCGGAGGGCTCCGCTGAAGCAATTGGCTCAACGGACCGGCAGACCGCTGCGAAGCAAACGCAATCCATGGATACGTTGGACGAAACCGTAGTGGTGGGTTATGGTGCTCAGAAAAAAGCAGACCTCACCGGCGCGGTAGCCGCCAATGTACTAATAGACACGCCGGTAAAAGAAAGTGAGCAAGCCTTAGCTGGGCGTGCGCCTGGCATCCGTATACGCGGCGTGAGTCAGCATGTGAACCAACCTGTTGTAAGCGGTAAGATTGTGGATGGCCAAACACAGGAGCCGTTGTCGGGTGTGGCATTACAGCTCTCGGATGGGCATAAGGTCGTCACAGACTCTTCCGGTCGGTTCGTCGTTGCAGATCCGGAGCTTATACAAAGCGCTTCGCTCATCGGCTATGAGCTTCAGTCGGTAGAAGTGGTCGGGAAGGATACGATTCTGCTAATTATGGAACCCTCGGCCGTTTCGCTCAGCGAAGTGGTTGTGACCGGCTACGGCAAAGCCAAAAGCGCCGGCAATCCCGAGCCCAAGGACGGTTGGCGTGCCTATCGACGGTATTTGAAAGACGAACAAAAGCGAGCTGACGGAGAAAAAGGCACGGTTGACCTAACATTCATCGTGGATAAAGACGGGCGTCCGACCGATATTAAGGTAGTCAAAACCAACAACGAGAACTTAAATTCCTTAGCGGTCGCTATCGTACTCAACGGGCCACATTGGAAACCCGGTAGAAACGGCGGGTGTGAGGCAGCGTTGCAGATTACATTTTGAAGCACAAGGAAATTATCCCACCGTTAACGAATGTTAAAAAAAAATCACATCGGCGCAAGCTAACTATCTTTGCGGATATGACACGTTACATGCTCATAGCCATCGGCTGGCTGCTCTTTCTACCTCTTTTTTTATTGGCTCAGCCTGCCGATGACTGGGGAGCGTTCATCCAGCGTATCCCGATCGAGGCACACCAAGGGAAAAACTTCCGGCTCCAGGCGGCGGTGAAAGTGGAAGTCGTCGATTCCACGGCCGAGGCCGAAATCTGGGCGCGGGTCGATAAGAAAGACAATCGTGCCGGTTTTTTTTACAATATGATGGATAAGCCAATCCGGTCCGACCGGTGGCAGGTATATGTCATCGAAGGAACAATAGACCGTGGTGCCGAACACCTCGCCTTCGGCGGACTATACAGTCGACAAGGGCGGTTTTACTTCGACGATTTCCAGCTCTTCGTGGAAAACGACGGTGGGCAGCTCGAGCGGATTCCGATTCCATCTGGAGATTTCGAGGGCGACAGTGTTGCCAGCCACTGGGGTTACCTCAAGCAACGCGAGGGCTTTGCCCTCACTGCGACCAGCCAGGCGCCCTACCACGGTAAACGTTCCGCATTGGTCGATGGTTCTGGTTTCGTGAAACCTCCCACCTACGGCAATAACGTCAGCGCTGGGCGTACTGCCACCGTCAATGGTATCGAACTGTATTACGAAACGTACGGGGAAGGTGAGCCATTACTGCTGTTGCACGGCAACTCACAATCCATCCTCGCCTTTACCCATCAAATCCCCGAGTTTGAAAAACATTACCGTGTTATCGCTGTAGATACTCGCGGACAGGGCAAATCAACGGAAGATGGTCAGCGGTATACCTATGAACTATTTGCCGAAGACATGAAAGCGCTCCTCGATGAACTCGGGTTGGACAGCGTCAATGTCGTCGGTTGGAGCGATGGCGGAAATACCGGGCTGATGCTCGCAATGAAATACCCTGCCAAGGTCAGGAAGCTGGTGACTATGGGTGCCAATATCTACATCAACAACAGTGTAATAGACAAAAGTGTACGTAAAGAAGTTGTGCAACGCCAAGAAGCCCTTGCGGCAGATACCAGCCGGGCTGCGCAAAATGCGGCGCGGTTGATGGCCCTCTTGCTGACCGAACCAAACCGGGTGTATGAAGACCTCCGGGCTATCCATTGTCCGGTGTTAGTAATGGCCGGCGAAAACGACATCATCAAGGAGGCCCATACCCGGGGTATCGTTGCGCATCTACCCAATGGCACACTGCATATTGCAGCAGGTGAAGACCACTATTTCCCGGTAAATAATCCCTCGGCTTTTAATGAAGTCGTATTGGATTTTCTGGATGACTAGTTGGATAATGCAAGGGACCAGGTACCACCCAAAATTTGTCAACAAAAAACTTATATTATATAGGGGATTTCTAGGGGTTTTCTAGGGGTTTTTTAGGTATTTACTACGAATAAATTCTTAGTAGATATGTAGAAAATATTAGATCTATTACTAGCAAATTTTATTTAACCTTAGTATCTTCCTATATTCGCTGTAGCCAAGCCGTTATCGCTCACTTGATAGCAACATTCAAAGAAGCGCAAAAAGCTGAAGTTGGAAACGGGGCTAGCGGGGCAACGTAATTAAGTTCGGCGGGATAGTAGGAATACCGTCAAAATAATAAGCGACGCGCCCAACCAATCCATCATTTGGAATGAAACATCCAACCATAAGACGGCAATTAAAGTGGCTGAGAGCGGCTCAGCCGACGTCACCCCCGACAAACAATCCTCATCCGATTACGGTCACCGCACTTTACTTAGCCAACAGTTTCCCCGGCATCAGGATATAAAGGGCCAAACTAACGGCGATATATTCAACGAGCCAATATCCCCGTGCAGCGGCAAAAAAAACGGGAACAAGTAATTGTTCCCGTTTACGGTTCGATGATCCGCGGCAGATCTTAGTTCAATACCTCCAGCTCACCGTTTTCATGAATCCGGATCTCTACATCATCATTGCCAAGCTCCAGCTCAAAATGGTAATAGGCACCTTCCGGTGTTTCAATGAAGTCAATATCGTCTACGTCGTAGGTACTGTATTCCGATTCGCTCAATACGTCGGTAATCGCTTCAGGCACATCATTCAAGCCAACTTCAGTCTCCGTGTAAACCCAATCACCTTCCGTGGTAAACTGTGCTTCACGCTTGAATTTCCCATGGATCAGCTCCACTTCAATACGTCCGTCATCGACATCGGTATCGACCAGCCTGTAATCTGGATAACGCTCAGCAAGAAACTGCGAAACGCCGTTGGGAAGTGTAATCGGAAGGTAGTCATTATCATTGTCGTTATCGGGGAATGCCTTCACCAACGTGCCATCGGCGAGGTAATAGAGGTCATACTCGGTATTTCCACGCTCCACTTCCAGCACATAAATTGTTTCGCGATCCTTGCGTTCCACGAAATCCACATCATCCACTACCCAATCAGCGAAATCGCTCGCTTCATGCGCCAGTCTTACCGCCTCTGGAAGATCTGCGTAAGGAAGTTCGGTTTCCGTGAGCTGCCAATTACCAGTCCCGTCAAACCATGCTTCTTTATCATGGCTTCCTACCCGGAATTCCGCTACGTAATAACTGTTTTCGCGCTCCCACTCCACCGCCGTCACATCCGGGTACATTTCCCGGAATGTGTCGTGTGCGCGGTTTTCCGGTGCAACGTTGTCATCATCCGTACACCCGGTAATCAATACCCCCGCCAATGCGGGAATCATAAAATAGTGCTTCATTTCCATATCCTAAAACTCCTCTAATTATTGTTAATGACTTTGAGGCAAAAACGAGGCCAGTTTTTATTGCACGTTTACCGGCCGACACGTTGTGAATGCCCGTGTTACCTTCCGTTTATGCCCTTCCATCAAATGCTCAAAAAATTGAAAGGTATCAATCATTTTATTTATCTTTGCATCTAAGATATTTAGACGATGAGCAAAAATACAATGCAGCAATCGTTCCGTGCATTGACCAGACAGTATTCCGACATTTCCATGCTGATGCACGAGGCCATTGCACGCAAGGCAGGGCTTTCCGGCACAGACCACAAGTACCTCGGGCTACTGATCCAACACGGGGCCATGACTGCAGGTGAATTTTCCAAATTGACCGGCCTTACTACCGGAGCCATAACCGGTTTGGTCGATCGGCTCGAAAAAAGGAAACTGGCCAAAAGGCTGTTTGATCGGAATGACAGGCGCAAAGTAATTATTGCTCCCGATACGGAAAATGCCATGAAGTTACTAAAACCAATTTTCTCAGCATTGGATCAAAAAACCACGGCGCTTGTCGCTTCATTTTCCAACAGCGATTTAGAGGTACTAGAACGTTACTTCCAATCTGCGCTGCAAATTATGGAAGAAACCACGAAAGAACTAAACAACGACTAAAATGGAACAACTCACTTCCAGCTACTTAACAAGGGCCGAGATTTGGCTATTCGTTACAACCCTTGCCTACTTCATGATGAATGGCGCGCAGTTGTTTGAAACCGTGGTGATTGTTCCCAAGTGGACGGCATCACCACCCGAATCGCTGGCAATGTTCAGCGGGAAGTATGGACTCGATTTCAAGCTATTCTGGATCATCACCCATTCGTTGCACGAGATCACCTTCTTGCTGGCCCTGATTTATTGTTGGAAGATCGATCCGGTACGCAATTGGCTGCTGATCCTGCTTGTACTGCACATCGCCGTACGGGTTTGGACACTCGCCTATTTCGCACCCAACATCATCGACTTCCAGAAAATAGCTCAATCAGGCACCTTCGACAACGACTTATTGAGCCGAACGAAACTATGGCAGACCCTTAATTACCTCCGTGTCGGCATTTTCATAGCCCTATCATTCGGACTCATACCACTATGTATCAATGTTATGAACCTACGATCCAACTAAACAGCTACACCACTGCTGCCTTTGCTCGTTCGTATTGGACTGGCCAAGCTAACTCCTCACCCAAGCTAGCAGCTGCCTGTAATGGAAAATAGGGATTGCGAAGAAGTTCGCGGGCCATCATCACCATATCGGCTTCGCCGTTGGCCAATATCGTTTCTGCCTGTATGGCATCGGTGATCAGTCCTACCGTGGAAGTCAGAATTCCAGTTTCCCTTTTTATCCGCGTGGCGAAGGGCAACTGATACGCGGGGCTTAATGGTATTTTCTGGTGATTTACCAACCCGCCGGTTGATACGTCGATCAAATCTATCCCAGCAATTTTCAAAATGCCCGCCAAGCGCACCGAATCGTCGGCATCCCATCCGCCCGGTGCCCAGTCTGTTGCCGAAATACGGACCAGCAAGGGCAAATCGCCCGGCCATACCGCCTTTACGCCATCAATGACCTCCAATAGCAGGCGGATTCGGTTTTCGAAGCTTCCTCCGTATTCATCCACCCGTATGTTGCTTAATGGGGAAAGGAACTGATGAATTAAGTAACCGTGCGCTGCATGGATTTCGGCTACGAGAAAGCCCGCTCGGAGTGCGCGTTGCGCCGCTGCAGCGAAATCGGAGATCACTTTCCGGATACCCATTGCATCCAATTCGGCGGGCATGGGATAATTGTCGGCAAATGGTAATGCTGACGGTGCTACCGGCACCCACCCTCCCTCTTTTTCGACCACTACACCTCTACCTTTCCAAGGAGCAGCCGTACTGGCTTTCCTACCCGCGTGTGCCAGTTGGATGCCTGGAACACATCCTTGCTCCTTGATAAAAGCGGTGATCTGCGTGAGCTTTTCGATATGTCCGCCTTTCCAAATACCTAAGTCATCCGGAGATATCCGGCCTTCCGGAGAAACAGCCGTGGCTTCAGAAATGACCAGGGATGCCCCGCCGACCGCCCGGCTCCCCAGATGTACCAAATGCCAATCGCTTGCAAATCCATCTTCAGCCGAGTATTGACACATCGGTGATACGACTAGACGGTTCTTCAAGGTAATGCTTTTTATGGTCAAGGCACTGAAAAGTGAGGACATAAACGTAAGGGTTTTATATTCTGCAAATATAACGATAGCGAGGTAATAACACCGCATCTCATCAACGTACTCGTCCCTTCGATAATCGCACTTCCGTTTTGAGCATTCGATTGAATTGTGTTTATTAGACTATTGATTTTATTGAAGCGTAATAACTACTATTTTTCGATATGAGAACAAGCCTCTTTTTATGCCTTATTATGATCTTCTCTGACTTACGGGGCCAAGGCAACCTACAAATTTACCAGATTGACCCCTTAAAGAAGGTGCTCAAGGATAGGCAATACTTCGTAGATGAATCAGACACCATCCGCGTAGCACGAGGTGAATATGCAACGCTCCAATTTGTACTCAAATCACCGGAATTCGTCGAAAACCTGCAGGCTGACGTCCCAGCAATACACGGTGAAGGGATCTCCTTGGCAGTATCCCAAGTCGGTTTTGTAGGCTATGTGGAGTTAGGCAGGCTAACCCCTTCACCGGGGCGTGATCAAATCATATCGCCATCAGGTTATTATCCCGATCCGATATTTACGGATACTACGTTAAACTTGGTTCCCAATGAGCCTCAGCCTGTGTGGATCACCGTGCCCATTCCCGTTGATACAAAGCCCGGCATTTATCATGGAACACTTGAAGTTTCGGCTTCCATCCATGGCCAAGACGAAAGGCTATCGCGGGGTTTCACTATACGTGTTTATCCGCCCGTTATTGAAAACACGTCCTTATGGGTAACCAATTGGATCCATCATACGCCTGAAAGTCTGTCGTTCTTGAATAACGGGGTAAACGTTCCCTTTTTTTCAACACGATACTGGGAATTGATCACGCTTTTCGCGGAACGCTTAAAGGGTACCGGACAGAATGTGATTATGTTGCCTGTTCAAAAACTGGTTCAATATAAGATTGACGGCGATCGTTATCAATTCGATTTCACGAACCTCGACAAGTCCATTGCGATCTATCAAAAGGCTGGTGTAATGAAACGACTAGCAGGAAGCCATATCGGCTATCGCATGGGCGATTGGTACAGTCAATTTGGTGTAGAAGTTCCCGTAAAATCCGGAAACAAAGTGGTTACGGAAATATTGCCATTGAGCGACGAACGTTCGGAAAACTTTTTGAGGCAGTTTATCCCCGAACTCCTTGCCTATCTGAAATCCCGGGGATTGGGTGAGCATTATTTGCAGCATGTGGCCGATGAACCTATTCCGGAAAACGTAAGTTCCTATAAAGCCATCGCAACAGTGGTCAAAAAATACATGCCGGATACGAAAATTATCGATGCAACAATCGGTTCGGATTTGGTAGGCAGTATTGACGTATGGGTGCCCGTACTTGATTTCCTGCATAAAGAGTATGATTTCTATAAAGAGCGGCAAGAAGCTGGTGATGAAGTATGGTTCTATACATGCTTAGGGCCACAGGGCAACTACGCAAACCGCTTTATTGAGCAGCCACTGATTTTCCCGCGCCTTATCCATTGGATAAATTATAAATACGGCATTACAGGCTATCTTCACTGGGGGTTTACGGCATGGCATATGCCCTACCGATCGGATGTGTATAAGGATGTAACCGGTATGTTTGCTGATGGCAACGTACTGCCCGGCGGCGACAGTTACCTGGTTTATCCAACGTTCAACAAATTATATTCATCATTGAGACTGGAAGCCATGCGCGACGGCATAAATGACTACGAATTGTTGCAGCAATTAAAAAATATTGATCCGGATATGGCCGATTCATTGATTAATGGTATGATTTACAATTTTGACCACTATGACGTGGATGTCCGCTCGTTCAGAAACAAAAGAAAGCAGCTTTTGGAAAGACTCTCAGCTGCTGCATTATCATTCTGAATAACACGCGCCACATCTATCGGGTGCCCTCCTCTCCCTTATCGAAATACGGGGTATGTGGGGCTACCGATACGTAGTATAGAAACGGTATCTTCGCGTTTGAAATTAAAACAGATGCTATTCAAGAACATACACCTGCAAGGTATAAAGTCGGGAAAAATATCCTTGGCTTTCCGAAAGTGGCAAAAGACGGCTTTACAAAACGGAAGCCATATCCATACCGCTATTGGATTGGTTAAAATAAACGCTATTGAAATCGTGGATGAAAGCACGATCACCAAATCTGATGCGATCAAAGCAGGTTTTGCCGATAAGAAACAATTGCTAAATTCGCTTAGCCAACACAATACAGGAAAAATTTTCAAAATATCGATCAGTTATTACGCCGAAGACCCGAGAGTAAAACTACGGGAACGAACTACGCTGACAGACGAACAATTCTCGGCTTTGAAACAGAAAATGGAGCGTTTGGACAACTACAGCAAAAAAGGATATTGGACAAAAAAAGTACTATTTTCCATAAAAGAAAACCCACATTTACACGCGATCGGAATCGCAAAACTGACGGGATTTGAGAAAGAGTGGTTGAAATTAAACATTCGCAAACTAAAAAATCTAGGATTAACCATTAGTCATGATGTCGGTTATGAACTGTCGCCGTTCGGCAAACTAGTTGTTAAAAAACTGCAGATCGAAGCCTAATGAGCAACTATAAAGATCAATAAAATGTCCATGCATCAACATTATTTGGAAAAGAACCGCACTTCGTGGAACAAAAGAGCCGAACTCCATTTCGGCTCCGAGTTTTATGATGTAAAGAGCTTCCTGGAGGGAAAAACGTCTTTGAAGCCAATAGAACTGAAATTATTGAGCGATATTCGGGGCAAAACGATTTTACACCTTCAATGCCATTTTGGGCAAGATTCCCTTTCCCTCTCGCGGATGGGCGCACAGGTCACCGGTATCGATTTATCCGACAGGGCAATTGCGTATGCCCACGAGCTCGCTCATACCATGCAACAGGATTCAACATTCATCTGTTGCGACATTTACGATTTGCCCAATTACCTAACTGAAAAGTTCGATATCGTTTTTACATCATACGGAACGATTGGTTGGCTTCCAGACCTGGACAGGTGGGCAAACATCGTCTCCAATTTTCTGAAAGCAGACGGCAGGTTCGTCTTTGTGGAATTTCACCCCTACATTTGGATGTTCGATGATGACCTGAACGAAATCAGATATAGTTATTTCAAAGAAGGACCGATTATTGATTTCAAAGACACGTCTTACACCGATGGAAAACTCAGTGAGAAAACAGAAGACGTTTCATGGAACCATAGCCTAAGCGAAGTAATCAACTCGTTAATCGACAACGGCTTAAGAATTAATTCGTTTGAAGAGTTTGATTACTCACCCTACAATATTTTTGCGGGCTCCGTAGAAGTTGAGAAAGGTAAATTCCGAGTCAAGAAAATGGGAAGTAAAATTCCGCTGGTTTATTCGCTTGTCGCTGTTAAGTGTTGAGTGTCTGTCATTCCATTCATGGCACTATTAAAATAAATCCAGCATGGAGGTGGCATGAGCTTCTGCTTGGCACATTTCGCCCTTCACATAAAATCGTATCGGAGTGGTGGAATGGTTGATAACCTCCATTTTTCCTTTTGAGATTTTGCAGGTTAGCCGCGTTCCCCTAAACCTGATGGAAAAGCTAAAGGAAAGCCACGAACTGGGAACGAATGGGTCGAATGAAAGCCGTCCATCCTTCACCCGCATTCCGCCGAACCCCTCCACGATACTCATCCATGTACCGGCCATCGAGGTAATGTGCAAACCATCCTCCGTATCGTTGTTATAATCGTCCAAATCCAGCCGGGCTGTCCGTAAGTAAAACTCGTAAGCGCGCTGTTCCTCTTTTAACTTAGCGGCCAATATGCTATGGATGCAAGGCGACAATGAACTTTCATGAACGGTTCGGGGCTCATAAAAATCGAAGTTCCGCCGTAACGTAGCGTCTTCATACCGGTCTTCAAAAGAATAAAATCCCTGCAGCACATCCGCCTGTTTGATGAAACAGGAACGTAAAATCCGATCCCAGCTCCAATGCTGATTCAACGGCCGCTCGGACACATTGAGGTCTGCAACCGAACGTTGTTCCTTATCTAAGTAACCGTCTTGCTGGAGAAAGACCCCCAGTCGGTCGTCCTTTGGATAATACATCTTCGTGGCGATTTCGTCCCAGCGAAACACTTCTTCCGGGTCGAAAGCAATTGCGTTCACGATTTCCAAGTAGCGGGCCTCGTGATGTTCCCGTACCTGCTGTAATGCCCATTTCGCATAGTTGAGACACCATGCCGCTATGGTATTGGTATACCAGTTGTTATCCACATTGTTCTCGTATTCATTCGGGCCCGTCACACCCATGATCACATAGCGTTGCTTGGCCTCACTCCAATTTACGCGCTGCGCCCAGAAGCGCGCAATAGCCACCAACACCTCCGCCCCGTATTCCGCCAGATATGCATCATCGCCAGTGTAGCGGATGTAATTACGGATGGCCAACGCAATGGCCCCGTTCCGGTGGATTTCCTCAAAGGTAATTTCCCATTCATTATGGCTTTCCGTGCCATCCATCGTTACCATCGGATAGAGGGCAGCACCGCCCGTAAAGCCCAGCATTGCTGCATTTTCGATGGCTTTGCCAAGCTGACGGTGCCGGTAAATGAGTAGGTTCCGGCTCACCTCCTGCGGTGCGGTAGCGAGGTAAAAGGGCACACAATAAGCCTCTGTATCCCAAAATGTCGCGCCCGCATATTTTTCACCTGTGAATCCCTTCGGCCCGATATTCAATCGTGGATCTGTTCCGGTATACGTCTGGAAAAGCTGGAAAATATTGAACCGGATACCCTGCTGTGCCTTAGCATCCCCTTCAATTCGGACATCACTGTACCGCCATTTTTCAGCCCAGGCGTCTGCTTGTTCGGCTTTCAGTCGTGCAAAACCTTTGTCAACGGCAGCACGCAGTTTGGTTAGACCCGCTGCCTGCAAGGCGTCGCGGTGGTAATTCAATGACGAAAGCACCGCCACGGTCTTCTCGATCACTGCCTCCTCACCTTCACGTACAATCAATTCAAATTCCTGCCCTATCCATTTCGTCGCCCGGGTAATCCGCGGAGCGACCTGCACCTCGTCGCAGCCCTTCAGGATTCGGGTGTGCGCGTAAACACCGAGGTCAAAGCCAGTTTTCACCGTCCGCATTTGGAGGTAGATACCATCCTCCTTGGCTGCGTCAGTCACAGGGTCCCAAAATTTGAGGTCATAATTGCTGTCTTCATTCCTGATATCCCCATCAAGGTAGGATACGATGCGGAACCGACCTTCAAAATTCAAAGGCTTTACCACATACCGAATCGCCCCAATCTCATCGTCTACGATGCTACAGAACCTAACGGCACGCACAGCAATCACACGGTCACCAGCAAGCTTCACCTGAAAACTTCGTTCCAAATACCCTTCCTTCATGTGGAGAACCCGCTCAAATTCCAGCACCTCGCCCATGGCCAGATCCAGCTCTACGTCATCCACCAACAGCCGGATGCCGATCCAATTCGTCGAATTGACTACCTTGTCCAAAGTCGCCGGATAACCAATCTTCCACCAGCCCACGCGTGTTTTATCCGAGCAAAAGACCCCTCCCACGTAACTTCCTTGCAAGGAGGCCCCGGAATACGTTTCCTCGAAGTTGGCGCGCTGGCCCATTTTCCCGTTACCGATACTGAACAAGCTTTCCGACACCCGGTTCAATGTTGGGTCAAACCCCGATTCGACGATTCTCCACTCGTCCACTTCGATATAATTTTTCATTAGCGTAGTCTACTCATTTTAATGGCAATGAAGCTTGTACATGCCGATTTCATTTAACAAAACAATTCATCAAGCCTTTCAACAGTCACAGCAGCCAAGTCCGGAACGACCCAGTCGGCTTCAATTAAATCGGCCGGATTGCCTATTCCCACGGCTTTCATCCCTGCGCGCCTAGCCGCCTCCACCCCCGCTGCTGCGTCTTCTAACACCACACATTCCGCCGCAGAAACCCGCAGTTTTTCCGCACCGGCAAGAAAGACTTCCGGATCAGGTTTAGATCGGATAACCATGTTGCCGTCCACAACGGCATCAAAATAGTCACGCAGCGCGGTTTTTTCGAGGATAAGCCGAGCATTTTTACTTGCAGAGCCCAGCGCGATACTGATTCCCTCACGGCGAAGTTCGATCAACAGTGCCGCTGCGCCGGGCAATAGCGTTGCAGGCGTCATCGCCGAAATCATTTCGACATACCATGCGTTCTTACGTTCCGCCAGTTGTACCTGCACGTCTGCCGGCAGCGACAAGCCCCCCCAAGCCAGCACTTTATTTAGGCTCTCCGTCCGGCTGATGCCCTTCAATTGTTCATTCTGCTGTGCGCTTAAATCGAATCCCAATGTATTGGCCAGCTTTTTCCAAGCTTGGTAATGGTATTGTGCCGTATCGACCAACACGCCGTCCAGATCAAATAAACACGCCTTCAGTTTCATCACCGGCACTACCGTAATTCCAGTACCATCGTCGTTGTCGCCGGTACGGCAATCCGCCCGATATCAGTCAGTACTTCGTCCGTGACCACATTTACCGCTCCCCGTCTTCCCCGCAGACCTTCGGCAAAGCGTTCCGTATCCAACGTCACGGCCTCGGCGTTGCTGTTCATTATCACCATTACAGTGGCCTGCTCATCATACCGAAAATAGACATAAACGCCGTTTTCCGGAATGAATTGCAAAAGCTTCCCGGTGTGCAGCACCGCATGCTGCTTCCGGTAATTTGCGAGTTTCTTCACGTAATCGAAAGCTTCATTTTCAGCAGCTGACCGACCCGATGCAGTAAATTTATCCACTCGGTCGCCCTTCCAGCCTCCAGGGAAGTCTTCACGCACCAACCCATCCGGATTGGCATAATTCTTCATCAGGATTTCGGTACCGTAATACAATTGGGGGATACCGCGGGTGGTCAGCAACCAAGCGATACCCGACCGGAATTTCAGATCGTCCTCACCCACCACCGAATAGAACCGGCTGAGGTCGTGATTGTCCAGAAAAACAACGTTACGACTTGGATCCTCGTACATAAAATCATTCGCCAATGTGTTATACAGCCTTACGACACCATCCATCCACCCAAACTTGCCATTAAGCGCCTCATATATTGCCCACAGTCCCTGGAAATCCGTTACGCCCTGCAAACCGGTATCGACACCCTGATTGATACGATTACCCGTGGTGAAAAATGCCTGGTTGGGCACTCCGTGCACCCATGTTTCGCCGAAAAAGGTCATACGTGGATATTCTTCCGTAATCTTTGTCGCCCATTCAGCCATATAGTCCAAATCGTTGTATGCATAGGTGTCCAAACGGAATCCGTCGACTCCCATTTCCTCGATCCACCAAATATGGCTTTGCGTGATGTAATTACGTACAAAAGGATTCTGGTGATTCATATCCGCCATCTGCTTGTCGAACCACCCATCCACCATCACAACGCGGTCTGCCTTGGACGCATATGGATCCATGTGTACCTGTTCGCGGTAATTGGTTTTGGTATAGGCCGGCCATTCATGCACCCAATCGGGCATTGGCAAATCACGCACAGTGTAGTGATTCGTACCGAAATGATTGTGTACCAAATCCTTCACTACCTTCATGCCACGGTTGTGACAGGCGTCAATCAGCTTCCGGTATGCCTCGTTCCCCCCAAACCGCGGGTCGATTTCATAATTCTCTGTGTTCGCGTAGCCATGATATGAGGTCGTGGGCTGGTCGTTTGTCAATACAGGGTTCAGCCACAGCGCCGTCACCCCGAGTTCTTCGAGATAGTCCAAATGGTCGATGATCCCTTGCAAATCTCCTCCATGCCGATAATATAGGCTATCACGGTTAAGTGCTGTTTCGTGCAGGTTGGGTACGATGTCGTTGCCATCGTCACCATTGGCAAACCGATCGGGCATGATCAAATAGATCAAGTCGGATGTATTAACACCCTGCAAACGATGAAGTTCCGGATCCCTAGCCTTTAACTCATAGTGATAGACGATCGCTTCGGTGCCAGTTTCAGTAAACCGGATGGGAAAAACACCCGGCTTTGCGGCGGTCGCTATTCGGAGGTCCAGGAACAGGTAATTCGGGTTTTCCGGACGATGTGTCTTTATCAACTGCACGCCTGGATAATCAATCGATACCACTTTATCAGCGAGCTGTTCACCATACACCAACAATTGCACATCCGGGTTACTCATCCCCGCCCACCAATGTAACGGTTCAACCCGCTCCACCTGGGCAGCCACCAACTGGACCATCCACAGCCAGCAACATCCGATTCCTACTATCCGCATATCAGTTTTTCGTCAGTTGGTACGTCAATTCATCCGGGTTCATCACCAGCGTATAGTTACCAGGGGCATCGATCTGAATATCGCTACCGCCCAGCGTAAGCATACCGCCGCTACCGCCGAGATTGGTGCCCCAATCGTGATTTCTTCGGAACTTAAACATGCCGGCCGAAAGATCGAGCGTGACGCTCCAGTTACCGGCCCCGTCGTTGACGTATTTCAGGTCGGTATCCACCACCCACTCGCTGCCCGGTATCGCGTTACCAATGATCGACCACACCGGAGCAGGTTCAATCGTCCATGTGCTACTATTCATATCCACCGTCAGTTGCATCAAGCCGCCGGCGGGTGCTTTGAAATTGCCACCCGTCGGACTGAGTTTCCCGTCGCCAGCGTCACCGTAGTTAACGTCCCACGATTTGGCGGGCGTTATTTTAAACTCCAGGTTATCTGCCGGAAAGGCAATAATACCTGTATAAATCCCATTGCCTGTAAGCGAAACCAGACTATCCGCCGAGGCCGGATTCCACCCTTGGTATCCCCCTGGCACATAAATCCACGACGTCAGCGGAATCGGCTTGGACCGTACGGTCACTACATTACTGTAAATCGCCATCGTGGGCGAAAGCGCCGATTTTAACCGGATTTCCAGGTCGGATTCGGTTTCCAGCGGCAACCCCATGGCCAACAGCAGGTTATTGAGTGCCAGCCCGGTATACGACGAGGACGAAATACCATTTTCCAATACTATTTCGCGCGGCGACGCGAAATCCGATCCTTTCAATGCAAACTGCAAGGAATAAATGATACCTGCGGGATAGCCGAAATCGCTGGGTGTAAACGAAAAGGTAATGGCTTCCTCATCCAGCTTATCCCGTGATAGCGCCACCGACGCAGCGCTGCCGGATAAGGTGCCAGATACCCCCTCCGTCGCCACCGTTTTTACTTCATCCTTCTCACATGCCAGCAATAGCAGCATACCCAGAAACAATATGGGCAATTGTTTTATTGATAATGTGTTCATGACTTTGATCTTTTCAGTTAGTACCCGTTGTTTTGTGTCAGGTTGGGATTAGCGATTACATCGGAGGTAGGCAATGGTAGTAAATTCCTGAACTCTTCAATAGACCGTCCATCCTTTACACCACCTTTCCACGGCCAGATGTAATTGCCACCTGTAAACCTTCCGAAGCGGATCAGGTCTGTCCGGCGATAACCCTCGAAATACAATTCGCGGCTCCGCTCGTCAAGGATTTCGTCCAAGGTTAGTGAAGTCAGGTCGCCACTGGTATTTCCATAAGCACGGCGCCTGATTTGGTTGACATAGGCCAGCGCTTCCGCCGCCGTTCCACCATTCCCACCCCGCAATACCGCTTCAGCAAACGTCAGGTATACATCTGCCAACCGGAAAAGCGGGAAATCCAGTGAACTGAAGGTGCCGCCCTGCGATGCGCCAGCCTCGCCGGTGGATTTGATATTTTTGAACTTGGTGATCCGCAGTCCATCGGTAAACACCCCAAGATCGTCATTAGCGAGCTTATCACCGAAAAACGTTGCGCGCTTGTCTGTTTCGCCACTATAGTCATCGAAAACCGCGGGCAGTGCGCTGGTGGTCCGGTTACCACCCCAGCCGCCCGTAGGCACTCCAAATGAAGCGGGCGACATGGCGCCATCAATCGTAGAGTTAATCAAAAATGTAGTGCCTCCATAATTTTTCGTATAGAAACCATCGTAGTTGATGGTCAGGATCAATTCACTGCTGCTGGTCTCGTAATTATCTTCCAAGAACAGGTTAGCATAGCTGGTCGTGAGCGCATATCCTCCGTCGATTACCTTCTTGGCGTACGTTACTGCTTCTGTGTATTTCGGGGAGCCGGTATACACCTCCGCATTGAGGTAGAGCCGGGACAACAACGTCCAGAGTGCACCCTGGTCCGCACGGCCGTATTCATTTTGCCTTGGTAAGGCCAACTGCGGCTCAATGGCCAACAGTTCAGACTCGATGTAGGTAAAGAGCTCAGCCCGCTGTATTTGTTCGGGTGCCACCTTGCCAATGGTGTTTTCCTCAGTGATGAATGGTGGGTTGCCGAACAAATCGAGTAGCACCCAATATTGGTACGCCCGGAGGAATCTAGCTTCTGCCCGGTACGATTCGATCACGGCCGTATTCGTGATGCCCCGCGCTGACAGTTTCTCCGGAGTGCTCTCGCGCAGGAACTCGTTGACCAAGGTGATGGTGTACAGCGAGCGCGCATATATCCCTTTCACCATGATGTTGTCCGCGTCCGGCGTACCGTAAACCATATCCGGCACACCTGGGTCGTTCCAGCCGCAAAGCGTCTCGTCCGACGTCAGTTGCTGGATATTCCAGTACAGCCGTAGGAAGTCTGACTGCCCCGCGTCAATGCCAGCCAAGTCACTACTTCCCTCGCCGCCACCACCCGTCATCGCCAGGCTGGCATAAGTTTTCAAAAAGGCCTCTTTATAACCCTGCTCGGAGCTGTATACCTGATCGGCCGTGATGTCATTCTTCGGTGCCAAGTTTAACACGTCTTCGCTGCACGACGTGACTGCCAGTGCCAGTAGCGCTACATATGCGTTTTTAATAATACTTTTCATTTTCAGACTTTTTTTGGTTAAAAACCGAATTGTAACCCCAGTGAATAGATACGCGGACGCGGATAAAGCGTGTAGTCGATGCCGTTGTAGATCTCCGGATCGATCCCTTTATACTTCGAGATTACAAACACGTTCTGGCAGTTTGCCTGGATCATCATTGTCACCTTACCCAAGGCGTCCAGGTTGCCCACATCATACGTCAGGCCGATGTTATCCATTTTCAGGAACGAGGCATTTTTCACATAATAGTCGCTGTAATATTGATTATTCACGAAAGCTGTATTAAAAACATCGGTAGTTGCATTGTTGATGAACCCCGACGGATTCAAGATGTTCCTGGCCACGCCGAAATTAGCCGATATGTTATCATAGAGGTAATTACCTACACTCGCTCGGAGTACCGTATTCAATGTGAAGCGTTTATAACTGAGGGACGTGGAGAATCCCATGTAATAATCAGCAGCTGGCGTCTTGTAATAATACCGGTCGGAAGAATTAACGGCCCCATCACCATTCAAATCTTCGTAAACCCCTTCCAACGGCATATCGGATTGGTCATACACCTGTTTGTACACATAAAACTGATAGGGAGCCAACCCTACCGTATGGTATTGGATGATGTTACCGGTGCCGCCGGTAATCCAGCCCGCTGCCAATTGATATCCCGGGTTATCGTTGAGGGTCAGGTTGGTCACTTTGCTCCGGTTTACGGTGATATTAAAACCGAAGTCCCAGTTGAAATGTTCAGTCCTCACCGCTTGTATGTTGATGCTCCCCTCGATGCCCCGATTCTCCATATTACCCACATTGGTCAGCAATTGGTTGCTGTAGTTGGTTCCCACAGGGATTTCAACCGTAGCAAGGAGGTCTTTGGTTTTCTTGACATACGCGTCGATGCTGCCCGAAATACGCCCGCCCCAGAAGCCATAATCCAGTCCAATATTGGTCGTTTCGGTCGACTCCCAGCGTAAACTGCTATCGTAGGCAATCGGCGAGTACACATGGTAGAACTGATTGCCTATGCCGTACTGGCTTTCGTTCACACTGTAGTAGTAGCTGGGTATGTAACCGTAGTTGGAGATTCCATCCTTATTGCCCGTCTCGCCATAGCTCAAACGGAGTTTGAGATCAGAAATTTCGTCCACATCAGCCAAGAAACGTTCCCCTTTGATGCGCCAAGTAAGGCCCGCGGAAGGAAAAATCCCCCAGCGGCCGTCCGGATTGAATTTCGACGAGCCATCGGTCCGGATGGTTCCCGACAGGATGTACCGATCGGCGATCGAGTAAATCAACCGGCCATAGTACGAAAGCAAACGGTTCTGCTGCGGGTTGTCTGGAAAATTGGGTGTAGACAACACCTCGCCGAGCGCATTATAGCTCGCAAAATTCTGTGTCGTCACCTTATTGTCGTAATACCCATACCCCGCCGTCACATTGATATTGCTCCGGATGCTTTCAATATCTTTTACGTAGTTCAGGTATGCCTCGATAAACGTGTTGTTCTGGTAACCCTTATAACGCTGGAAAAAGCCCTTATTTGCAACGTTAGACGCCGCATATTCTGGAATGAACGTCGCACCCCACCCCCGGGATACGTCATAGCCGATATTAACGTTGGCATGGAGATCGGGCAGGAAATGGAATGCATAATCTGCCTGCAGGTTCCCAAAGCTACGATTGGCGTTTCCACGGTTATCATAGAGGTCGAGTAGCGCCCGGGGATTTCGCGGCGAAAGCGGATCAGGCACGGCACCCTCCATCCATTCAAAGTAACCACCGAAAGGACCATCCACATCACGTACCACTTGGGTAGGATCAAATGCAATGGCCGAACCAATGGCACCTGTGTTCGCGAAGTCATTGTTGGTGAGGGTGCCCTTCACGTTCAGGTCCAGTTTCAAGTGCTTCCCAAAGAACCGCGGAGACAGGTTGATTCCCGCCGTACCCCGCCGCATGAGGTCACTATCTAGCGCACCCTGTTGCTCGAGGTACCCCGCAGACAGCCGGTAGGGCATGTTGGACAGTCCACCGGAAAGTGTAAAGTTATTATCCGAGGTGAAAGCCGACCGGTAGATCAGGTCCTGCCAATCGGTGTTTGCCTGTCCAAGCAAGCTTTTCTGCGCATCCGTGCCCTGCTGGTTTACAAACGAGCGGATTTGGTCCGCAGACAATACGTCAACGGTGTTGGCAACCGTGGCTACCGAATTGACCGATGAGATATCTAATCTCGGGCGGCCGATCTTGCCCGATTTCGTTGTAATTAGGATCACACCGTTCGAAGCCCTCGAACCGTAAATCGCTGTAGCATTAGCGTCCTTGAGCACCGTCATCGACTCAATATCGTTCGGATTGATCGTTGCTAATGGGCTAGCCGTTCCGGTCATGCCATCACCGCTCAGCGGGTTGCCATCGATCACGATCAGCGGATTATTACTTGCCGAAAGCGAAGCACCGCCCCGAATGCGTATGGTGCTCCCCGCTCCCGGCGCCCCACCATTCGAAGTAATGGAAACACCAGCCACCTTACCCTGGATCAGCTGATCGGGCGAAACGACCGTACCTTTCTGAAAATCCTTCGACTGCACGGCGGCCACAGACCCTGTGAGGTGCTTCCGTTCTACGGTACCGTAGCCGATCACCACCACTTCACCCAATTCTTCCGCATTAGAAGACAGCGTAAAATCAAGCATTTGCGAAGCCGTCAGCGAAACCGCATGTTCCGAAGGAAAATAACCCAAATACGACGCAACGATGACGTATTTTCCCGGAGCAATGTCATTGAGTACGTAGTTGCCCGATTCATCCGTTAGCGCCTGCTGTGTTGTACCTTTTAATGTTACCGTCGCACCGGCCAACGGAACATTGGAGTCATCGACAACTTTTCCGGTTAGCCGATAGGTCTGGGCGTTCGCCCCTTGTAGGCAAATCAAGTACATGATAATTACCCCAAATGCGTTTGTAAAAAAACGTACCATTTATTATGCGTGTTTATGTTATAATTGGCCGAATAGATTTATCATCAATTGGCTGCTCAACGAAGATAGTGGGCAGTTTTTATAAAAAAAATAAAACTGCCGAAAATATTTTTCATTAATTAAATTTAATATATCTATCTTATTATAAATAATTTACGACAAAAATATTCTATCCGGTTGGGTCGTAAATCAGTTTATTTTACGGGAACGTTCTCGTTAATTTGAATGAATTTCTTCCCAAAACACACCATTAGCCTCCCGTAGCCGACCAACGTGCGTATGCCGTTACAATATGCCTATCTTATCATTCAATAAGATTATTAGGCTATATTTGGATAAAATAAACCAGTAACCGGCCTACATTTACCCTACACCGCCCACTGGCACACAATACCTTTGTAAACGATAACCAACTTGTTAAATCATGACGACAATACATGCGAGTGCACTAAACGATTTCGTGCCGATCTCCGATGAACAGAAACAGGAATTCCGTGAAAACGGCCATACCTTAATCCGAAACGTCTTGGCTACCGAAGCCATGCCCTATTTCCAACAGGTCATCGGCAAGGCTGCACACCAACACAATGAAGAGAAGCGTAAGATTCAGGACCGTGATACCTATGGCAAGGCCTTCCTCCAAATCATGAATCTCTGGCGCACAGACGAGGAGGTGAAACGCTTTGTCCTGGCAAAACGCTTCGCCAAGATCGCCGCAGATCTGCTTGGTGTGGATAATGTCAGACTATACCATGATCAAGCACTATTTAAGGAACCCGGCGGCGGTCCCACGCCCTGGCACCAAGACCAAAATTATTGGCCATTAGACACCACCAACACCGTTACGATGTGGATGCCGCTGGTAGATATCCCCAATGCGGATATGGGCATGCTCACCTTTGCATCGGGCTCGCACCGTGCCGGCAATGCTTCCGGACATGTTATTTCCGATGAATCCGAAGCGGAATTCTCGAAATATGTGGAAGAAAAAGGGTTCCCCATTTCCCGTCCCAGCCATATGCGAGCCGGCGATGCCACCTGGCACTATGGGTACACCATCCATAATGCCCCCGGCAATTCCTCAAACAGGATGCGAGAAGTAATGACCGTCATTTATTTTGCGGACGGCGCACGGGTTACCGCCCCCCAACACCAATGGCAGGAAAATGACCGGCAGCAATGGTTGATGGGCAAATCCGCTGGCTCGCTTGCTGATTCCGAATTGAACCCTGCTCTACTTTAAACGAGACCGCTATGCGTAAATTCTTTTTGGGTGCCTGTATGGCCGGATCGCTCATTGCCTGTAATCCGGCCCAAGAGGCCGCTGTGAAGGATGAAATTATCTACCATGTATTCCAGCGCAGCTTCTACGACAGCAACGGCGATCAGCATGGCGACCTCAACGGCCTCCGTATGAAATTGGATTACCTGCAGGAGCTGGGGGTTACGTCCATCCTAATGACGCCGCTTTACGAGTCCTTTTATTACCATAATTATTACTCGAGCGACTTCAGCGCCATAGATTCGACCTACGGCACGGAAGAAGAGTTCCTCCAGTTGGTCAGGGAGATACACCGCCGCGGCATGAAAATCTACATGGATATGGAAACCCAGTATGTCACCGAAGACCATACGTGGTACAAGGATTCCTATGGTAACCCGTCATCGTCCTATTCGGAGTACATCCTCTACGACGATGCGGAGCAACGCAAGCCTTCGAGTATTGTTTTCGACATCCATGACCTCAAAGGCTATGACGGTACCGTCCGCAAAATCACTACCGTAAATCTCCTGAGCGAAAAAGTAAAGCAGTACAATCGTTCGCTTTTCAGCTATTGGCTCGATCCCAACCAAGATGGTAACTTCGACGATGGCGTGGACGGCTTCCGCTTGGACCACATGATGGACGATTTGGACAATAAGCGCCGGCTTACCAACCTTTTCAAGGACTTTTGGGTGCCGCTTATCGACAGCCTGAAATCGATCAACCCAGCGATTACCATCATGGCAGAACAAGCCGATTGGGGATCATACGGCATCGATTACCTGGAAAACGCCGGTGTGGACTGGGTATTCGGCTTCCGCATCCAGCAGGCCATCCGATCGTTTGATAAGGACCGGGTCGCGGCCTACGCAGACACGACCTTCGCCCGTACCCCACAAGGCAAAAATCAGGTTATATTTATCGAAAACCACGATATTCCCCGGTTTGCCACAGCGATGGCCCAAGATGAAGGCAAGGAAAAGGTAGGTGCTACACTGAACCTGCTGTTGGGCGGGATTCCCTCCCTGTACTACGGCCAGGAAATCGGCATGTTAGGTGATAGTTACTTTGGAAAATACGGCGGCATCACCGATGCCAATGAAATCCCGTATCGCGAAGCGTTTGAATGGCATCGCGATAAAGACGGCGAGGGCATGGCTTACTGGTACCGCGGCTCAGGGCCCTGGTGGGATACCTCTACCGTAAAAAGCAATGACGGTATTTCATACGAAGAGCAAAAGGCCGATGCGAATTCCCTTTGGAACACCTATCGCACTCTCATTGCGCTGCGGAAACAACATCCGGTGCTTATCAGCGGGCATTACGAGCCCTTGGAAAACACGAGCAACGACATCTTCACATTCCTGCGCACCGATGGTCAACAACAGGCGTTGGTGGCAGTCAATTTCTCCGCGACCCCGGAGCAACTTTCCGTGTCCCTGACCGCAAAAGGGGGGCGCACGATATACGGCAACGGTGAAGGTCGAATCGAAGGCAGTCAGCTAACCAGTACCTTAACTGGCTATGAAACACAGGTGTGGCTGCTTAATCAGTGATTGAATGAATTACGGTAGGCTAACGGGCTCATACCCAGCTTGCTTTTGAACATTTTATAAAAATACGATAGGTCATTGAATCCACTAGCAATCGCAATAGCAGAAACGGAGTCCTCGGTATGGATCAATTGTTGGCTCGCGTGGTTTAACCGGTATTGGATTACCGTGTCCATAAACGTCTTGCGGGTTACCCGTTTGAAGTATTTGCAAAAGGCATTCGGCGTCAGACTTGCGATGTCCGCCACCTCTTCCAGCGAGATGTCGTCTTTGAAGTGCTCCACGATGTATGCCATCACTACGTTGATGCGTTTGGTATCGGCGGGATCGGCCGCGGTGTCATACATGGCTGCGGCGCCGATTGTCTTATACGGCTTCAAGCTCAGCATATCTAGGAGGTCAAGTAGCAGCAGCACACGTCGGGCCCCATCCGCCCTGCCAATGGCTTTCAGACCAGCCAGTTCAGGCTTTTTATCCACGGTGAATTTTAAGCCCGAAACACTCGCCTGTAACATGGATCGGATAAGTTCCAGCTCCGGCCGCTCGAAAAAATCCGTACCGAGAAAACTGTGCGAAAATTGGATGACGATTGCTTTGGCTGATCGCACACTGGGGTCGAGTTTCCAGCAATGTGGTTGGTTGGGGCCAATCAACACAAAATCGCCATCGCTGAAATCCTCCATCCGGTTGCCGACAAAGCGCTTACCCCACCCACGGGCTATCCATGTCAGTTCATATTCCTGGTGGTAATGGAACGGTGCCAAGAATGCCTCGTTCCCAAACTTCCGGAATAGAAAAGACTGTCGGTTTCCATTGGGCAGGATTTCTGGTGTAGCCTTTTGCATATATTATCTTATAAAAGCTAAAAATAGGAATATATTTCCAAAATAAACCAATATGATAAAACCGATATTTCTGCTTCTCCTGTACCTAGTCATTGGGGTGTGGACGCAAGCCCAAGACGTACGGGATGCCACGCTTACGATCCACGTGGAAGCGCCCGCTGACACGCCGCCGGGAGATTCGCTCTTGGTTATCGGTAACCAGCCCGTATGGGGTTATTGGATTTATCCCAAAAGCCCTGCACTGAAGCATGTTGCCGGAACCACCTGGGAGCGCACATTCCAGCTACCCATCGGCACCGATATAGCGTTTAAAATCACACGGGGTTCCTATTATAAAGAAGCATTATACAACAACAACGGCCATCCACCTCCCGCCATCGAATTCACGCTAAACGGGGATACTACCGTGCTGATCGCACCGACCGCGTGGAACGATTACTACCAACGCAGCATCACTGGAACGGTGCGCTACCACCACCAGTTCAGCAGCACAATCCTCAGGCATACGCGGAATGTCGTCGTATGGCTGCCGCCCTCCTACGATGCGCAACCCGGGAAACGCTACCCCGTGCTCTATGCGCACGACGGACAGAACCTTTTTGACCATCATCCAAATCTAAGTGGCAATGAATGGCGGATGGATGAGGTGGCCGACAGTCTCATGAAAGCTGATGCCGTCGAAGAATTCATCATCGTGGCCATCGCCAATTCGGCCGACCGCTGGGTTGAATATTCCGGTACACCTGAGGGCAACCGTTATCTCACATTTATCGCTGAAGAGCTCAAGCCCTTCATCGACCGTACATACCGCACCAAACCCACGCGGGAAAATACAGCCATCATCGGCTCTTCGATGGGTGGTCTGATTTCACTGTATATGCTGTGGACCTATCCGGCAGTCTTTTCGAAGGCCGCATGCTTATCCAGTGGATTTTACTTTGATGACGGCGACATCCTGACGGCCTTGCATAACGATAGCACGCCCCTCAACAACACCGTCATTTACCTCGACTGTGGAGGGAAGGGGCTGGATTACGACTTCCTGCCGGCCAACGATGCGATGAACAGCCTATTGTCCGGTAATCTGCAGATTAAGCTCCGCTACGAGGTGTTCCCCGAAGACGACCACAATGAAAATGCCTGGTCAAATCGCTTACATATTCCGCTTAAATTCTTATTCAACAACGAACTATGATTGTTTGCAAAGCTGCCATTACCGATGGCAAGGGTCATTTCGGGATCGAATCCATCACCGTAGCGTCACCTCGTGAAGACGAGGTACTGGTACAACTCGTAGCCGCCGGCGTATGTCATACAGACTACGATTCCCTCCATTGGGATACCCCACTGATCCTCGGCCACGAAGGTGCCGGCATTGTCGTCAAGAAAGGGAGCCACGTATCTCACGTCAACGAAGGCGACCGTGTGCTATTGAACTGGGCTATTCCTTGCAACCATTGTTTCCAGTGCAACGAAACCAACTATCACATTTGCGAAAACGCATCGCCGGTCACCGGTGGGCTGCACGGTACGAACCTGGGGCATGCACACGCGATGGGTTCGCGAAGTGGCAACCAACCGATATCACGGTCGTTCAACCTCGGCACGTTGAGCGAGTACACCTTAGTGAAGCAGGCTGCCGTCACCAAAATCACAGCCGAAGAGCTGCCTATGGAATGCGCGGCCATCATCGGTTGCGGGGTGATGACCGGTTACGGTTCAGTCATCAATGCCGGCAAAGTCAAACCGGACAGCTCCGTGGTAGTGCTTGGCACGGGTGGCGTAGGCCTCAGCGTGTTGCAAGCTGCACGAATCGCTGGTGCCGCACAGCGGATTGCTATTGACATCAACCCCCAGCGGCTGGCCATAGCCGAACGCTTCGGAGCTACCACCTGCCTGCGCGCCGATCCCAATGATAAAGGACTCTTGGCTATGGCCGAAAAAGTACGTGAACTCACCGGTGGTAGAGGCGCAGATTATGCGTTTGAGTGCACCGCGAAGCCTGAATTGGGTGCTGCGCCACTAGCCATGGTACGCAATGCCGGCATGGCTGTGCAGGTGAGCGGTATCGAGCAGGTCATCCCGTTTGACATGAACCTCTTCGAATGGGACAAAGTGTATATCAACCCGCTCTATGGCCAGTGCAATCCCTATGAAGACTTCGACAAAATTATCCGGCATTACCTCCGGGGCGAATTGCTGCTCGACGAGATGATCAGCGCACGCTACACCCTTGATCAGCTGCCCGCAGCATTCGACGACCTGCTGAGCGGCAAGAATGCCAAAGGCATCATCCAATTCAAACACGTTTAACCCATGGCTACGACCTCCTTCCGGACTTTAGAGCAATCTAACCCGCGGTTTGAGCGGGACAATCTGCGATTCATGACCGTCAAATCCAACAACCTTCGCGGCCGCGGCGACATCGTGGTATATATACCCTCCGATTGCCCGGCCAATGTACCGGTCGCTGTGCTGTTGCATGGCGTTTATGGCAGCGCCTGGAGCTGGGCTTTTTCCGCAGGCGTACACCTGCAAGCCGAAGCCGCCATCCAGCAAGGCAAACTATCCCCTATGGTACTGGCCATGCCGTCTGACGGCCTATGGGGCGACGGGTCGGCTTACATCCCTCATCCTATGCCGGATTTTGAGCGGTGGATAGCCGAAGACGTGCCGGCCGCCATCCGACGCTTGCTTCCTGTGCAGGTGTCTGTCGAATCACCATTTTTCATTGCCGGACTCTCGATGGGCGGCTATGGAGCCATGCGGTTAGGCGCCAAATACCCCGATACCTTCGCCGGCTTCTCGGGCCTTTCGTCCATTACCGTATTCGATGACATGGCACATTTTGTCGAGGAGCCGCTTACGGCATACCTGCCGCCGCCCAACGAGCGCGACCTCATCCAGCTGCTCAGTGCCAACCGCCATACACTACGCCCATTCCGGTTCGATTGCGGGTGCGACGACCTGCTGATCGGTGCCAACCGCGAGCTGCACCACCAACTCCGGGAACAGCAGATACCACATGATTTCTTCGAGTATTCGGGCGCACACGAATGGCGTTATTGGGAAAAGCAGATTATGCGTACCTTGCAATTTTTCAACACCATTGCAACCAATCCATGAATGACCTCATGAACGTCCCTGCCAAACGAACCAAACAACGGCTCAGCAATACGCAAATCTTCAACATGAGCTTCGGCTTCCTGGGCATCCAGTTCGGTTTCGCGTTACAAACCGGCAATGCCTCACGCATCCTCCAGACCTTCGGTGCTGATGTGGAGCACCTCTCGCTGTTCTGGCTGGTGGCACCGATCACCGGCATGATCGTCCAGCCCATTGTGGGCTATTACAGTGACCGCACATGGACCCGTTTGGGTCGGCGGCGGCCGTTTTTCCTTTCCGGCGCACTGGTCGCCGCCGCCGCGCTGGCATTAATGCCCAACGCGTCGCTATTCACAGCCGTATTGCCGCCCCTACTCATCGGCGCCGGTATGCTCATGATGATGGACGCCGCCTTTAATGTGTCTATGGAGCCCTTCCGCGCCTTGGTGGCTGATAAGCTGCCGAATGAGCAACACGGTACTGGCTTTTCGGTACAGACATTCCTTATCGGCACCGGGGCCATCATCGGCTCTTTCCTGCCCTATGTCTTGACTACCTATTTCGGCTTTGACAAAACAGCGGCCGAAGGCCATGTGCCGGCCAACGTCACTTGGTCGTTCTATATCGGTGCTGCAGTATTGGTCCTCGCCTTATTATACACCGTCATCACCACCAGCGAATACTCACCTGCCGAGATGCGGTCATTTGCTGATACCGAAGACACCGGCCAACATCCAGAATCACCGGGGTTTTGGTCCATTTTCAAAGACTTCCGCAATATGCCAAAGACCATGAAGCAGCTGGGCGTGGTGCAGTTTTTCTCTTGGTTTGCGCTCTTTTCCATGTGGGTCTATACTACGCCTGCATTGGCACAACACATTTACGACCTGCCAGTCAACGACACGACTTCCGCTGCTTATGCCGATGCCGGCAATCTCACCGGCGTATTGTTTGGGGTCTATAACCTGGTGGCCACACTGTTTGCGTTGGTATTGCCGTTCCTTTACCGCAAGATCGGCCGGAAGGGCACCCATATCGCCGTACTGACGCTTTGCGGGATTAGTTTCCTATCTTTCTATTTTATCCAGAACGAGAATTTCCTGTTTATCCCCATGATCGCGGTCGGTATGGCTTGGGCCAGCATCCTGGCCACGCCCTATGCTTTGCTCTCGGGTAGCTTGCCCGCGCATAAGATGGGGCTGTATATGGGGTTGTTCAACTTTTTCATTACCCTGCCCCAGCTGGTCAACGGCTTTTTAGGCGCTTGGATCATGAAATACCTGTTCCACAACCAAGCCATCTATTGCTTAGTACTCTCGGGGGTGTTGATGTTCGCTGCTGCCATTGCGACACTATTCCTTCGGGAAGAGCAACCTATGCCGGCAGCGACGACGCGCGGATAACCAATTCAGACTCCATCGTAATCAACCGCTCGGTGTCATCGATGGGCGTACCTTGCAGTTTTTTCAACAACAAGGCAGCGGCGCGCTCGCCAATCTGGATAGCAGGCTGTGTAACGGTCGTTAGTGCCGGACTGAGCAATGAAGCGATCTCCAGGCTGGAAAATGCTACAATTTTAAGATCGTCCGGAATCCGCACGGAAAGCTTGCCACACGCATAATATGTAGAAAAAGCCAGCCGCTCCACGGATGCTAGGATACCGTCCGGCCGTTGTTTTTGGATTGCGTTTTCAATGATTCCGGCATTCTCGTCATACGAGTTGGTACAATCCACAATCAGCCGCTTGCGCAACGGGATGCGATACTTCCTCAGCGCATCCATGTATCCCTGCATCCGCACCTTACCGATAGACTGTTCTTTATTGACCACGAGGTAAGCGATACGGGAACATCCCTGCTGGATGAGGTGTTCAGTGGAGCGGAAGCTGCTGTCGTAATCATCGGTAACGATCTTCGGTAAATCGATATCGTCGTATATCCGGTCGAACAGAACAATCGGCAGGCGATCAACATCCACATGCGCCAGGTAACTGTGGTCTTTGGATTCGCCCGAAACCGACATCACGATACCATCCACCCGACCGTTTGACACACCCCGTATAAATTCCTGTTCCCTGGCAATATCATCATCCGTCACATAAATCAAGATGTGATAGCCACTGGTTTTGGCCACTTTCTCTACCCCCTGAATGATCTGCGTAAAATAATTATTGGCAAGCTCGGGCACCACCACCGCTATGGTCATGCTCTTCTGCTCGCGCATATTACTGGCGTAATGGTTGGGGTGATAATTAAGTTCTCGGGCTTTTGCTAAAATACGCTGTTTGGTCTCGGCGCTGATATCACTGCTATCCCTGAACGCTCTCGAAACCGTCGATTTCGATAGGTTCAGAACCTCAGCTAACTTGATTATATCCATGCTGAACATCCATAATACGATGCGAAGTTAGCGAATAATTCGATTTGGCAATATCAATTTTCATTTCCGTTTTGTTCTTTTATTCTCAACAACTTTTCGTGACCGGCATTCCAATACGCGCAATCCAGCTCGATAAATACCGAAGAATACGGAATGGTTCCTTCGGTCTTGATCACCAACACCTGGAACAGTTTCGTCGTTTCGTCCATCTTGCGGAATACCGCCTCGTGCGGTACCTGCTGTACAGGTAAATTCCCCAAAATCGAATCGATCTGCGCCTTGAAACGATCCACACCCGGCACGAGCTGCTCGTCAAGCAAGGCCATCTCCGCATCACGGTATACGATGGATCTGGCATGAGAAGAACCATTTACCGACGTCAATACATGCGAAAGCACTGTAGGTAAGTCCGATCCGCTGTCAACATAAGTCATCCCAGTGGATGTTTGCAATGGAAACGCTTTGTCGACAACCAATATCCAGTTGCGATGTCCCAACAAAGGCAGTTGCTCAGCCAGGATTCGCTTCCAATCCGATCGATCTCCAATGGTTTGCACCATTACCGGCTTCGGTCGAGGGCCGCATCCAACGCCGATGAACGTGCCAAAAAAAATAACTATCAAAATACGCCAGTTCATAATTAAAGCAGTTTTATTGTTAATAATTGTTTCTTGAAGACCGAGGGTGACTTTAAGCATGTAAACTTCAGCCAATGTCGCCACTAAGATCAGGTGGAACCCCGCACCACCAGCCGGCCTTCGGAAATGGTGATTTCGGGTGGTACATCCCCAAAGCGCTTTTTAAGGATATCCAGCATGTGCTTACCGGCGGCCTGTCCGATTTCATAGGGTCGCTGTTCGAATGTGGTCAACCCCGGTTCCACTAACCCCGAAGCCGGATCGTTGCCAAAGCCAGCGACTGCAATATCGCCGGGCACATTCACCCCCCTGCTTTTCAACAGCTGCATCACCTGCACTGCCCCGCCATCGTAGATCGTGCAAATTGCATCCGGGGGCTCGGCCAAAGCCAACCATCGGTTTACAGCCACCGCCACGTCGTCGGCAAGAAAGCGGGTATGGGCCACCAGTTCGTTATCAAACCCGATTCCATTCTGCCGCAATGCCGATAGGTATCCCTGCTGCCGCAATTTACTGGCCTGCAGGTGCTTTGGGCCTGCCAGCAGGGCAATGCGCTTGCGTCCCCGTTCAATCAAATGCTGTGTAGTGGTGTACAAACCGTTGAAATCGTCTTCCACCACTTTCGGGATGGGGAGCCCCTGGCAAATCCGCGCAAACGATACCAGCGGGAATCCCTTTTGGTACAATAGCTTGATCTGGTCAAAATTTCGCGTATCGCGCGTATGGCAAATCAGAAACCCATCTACTCGGCTCAGCATCAAAGCCTGGATGTTTTCCTTTTCGATTTGCGGCGATTCGTCCGACTGGGCGATGATGGTTCGGTAGCCCATACGGCCTACCGCGTGCTGGATGCCGCTCACAATGGCCGCGAAAAATGGCTTTTGGATATCCGGGATAATGACGCCCAGCATCCGGGTTTCATTCTTGATCAGGCCCAATGCCAGCATGTTTGGTTGATAGTCCAGTGTTTTCGCCATTTCCAAGACCGCTTTTCGGGTTTCCGGATTGACGTTTGGATTGTTGGTCAGCGCTCTCGAAACGGTAGATTTGGAAATCCCCAGCTTCTTCGCGATGTCGATAATTGTAACCTGGTGTCCCTTCATAGTTGGTGCTATCCTTAGGTGGTACAAAAATGTAGAAAAAAAACAGAAAAAAAAACACCATATGGGAACGGTTGCGGGAATGTTCCCAATCAAATATTGGGAAATATCTCATTATAAACCTTTGTTTTTCAATAGTAAATAATATAGTTTAGCCCCAGATTATGAAACTATAAAGCAATTATCAGGTAATTTCAATTCTAGGTTTTTGTTCGGTAACCGTGCCATTGGCCGTGTTTCCATCAACGCCGAAAGCTACGTCATCGTGGGTCGGGTATTAAGATGTATTTTATCAAATTAGTTATATGAAATTTATTGAAGAAGCAACACGACAGATTCCGGTTTATGCCGCACCAGACGTCTTGGTGGTGGGCGCAGGCCCAGCAGGTATCGGGGCAGCCATTTCCGCGGCGCGCAACGGCGCACGGGTATTATTGGTAGAACGCTATGGTTTTCTAGGCGGGAACTTGACCATCGCCATGGTCAACCCGATGTTTACCTTTCACGACATCAAGGGCAGGCAGGTTATCCGAGGCATTGCTGGGGAGCTGGTCGATCGACTGGTCGACCTCAAGTCTTCACAGGGCCACGTCACCGATTTGACGTTCGACAACGCCTCCATGACGCCATTTGACCCGGAGGGGATGAAGTACTTGCTCTTTCGCATGGTACACGAGGCCGGCGTGGACCTATTGCTCCACACCTGGGCAGTGGGCGCCACCCGCGAGGGCAACCAGCTCACTTCCGTCATCATCGAGAACAAATCGGGCAGGCAGGCAATCACCCCGAAATACGTGATTGACTGCTCTGCGGACGCCGACGTCGCTGCTATGGCAGGTGCACCGTTTGTCAAGGGGCGTGAAGAAGACGGCGCGATGCAGCCCGTGACCTTGTTTTTCCGCATCGGCGGCATCAATATGGCAAATCTCCGCAACTGGATGAAAAACAATCGCGATTTGCTGAAAGATGCTCCTACCGATGAAGAGATCGATTCCAGCCGGGCCATCGCGTTCCTCGGTTTGAAGCAACTGGTCAAGAAAGGCATGGAAAACGGCGAGTTCCCGAAAGACGCCGCACCGCGCATCCTGTTTTACGAGCTGCCCCAAGACGGTCAGATTGCCGTCAATGCCACCCGCTTGCAGGGTATCGATGGCACCAATGCGGCAGACCTCACACGGGCGGAACACGAAACCCGCGTACAAGCCTGGGAAATCCACAAGTTCCTGCAGAAATACGTTGGCGGTTTCGAAGGATCCTACATCCTCGATACCGGCGCGCAGGTCGGTGTACGGGAGACGCGACACATCCGGGGCGACTACCAGCTCACCGAAGATGATGTGCTAGCCAACCGCGCGTTCGACGACGGGATTGCGTGCGGCACATTCGCCATCGACATCCATCCGCCGGAAGGCGAGCAGCAGATCTTTACCGGATCCGGCAAGGCCGTATACGAAATCCCCTACCGCACGCTGCTGCCGCAAGGGTTAGACAACGTCTTGGTGGCCGGACGGAGCATTTCGGCTACCCACGCTGCATTCGGTTCATCCCGTGTCATGGCCACCTGCATGGCCATCGGCCAAGGTGCTGGGCTGGCCATGGCCAATCTCATCCACCAGGGCGGCGGTACAGTACGCAGTGTAGACACTGTTGCGCTCAGGCAACAGCTCATCGCACAGGGCCAATACCTGCTCGGCATGCCCGACCAGCAATCCGCGGACCCGGCACTCGTACTCAACAAAGGGGAAGGTTCGGGAGCCAGCGCATCCCATTTCAATCCATTTAAAGACCGCAGCCATGGCTAATTCAAGGGGTAATATCCGCTGGGGAATCGCGACGCTGCTCTTTTTCGCCTCCACGCTCAACTACCTCGATCGGCAGGTGCTTTCTGTACTTGCGCCTACGATCCAGGCCGAGCTAAACCTCACGGATGTCGACTATTCGTATATCACCTCGTCATTCCTACTGAGCTATACGGTCATGTACGCCATCAGCGGTACGTTGGTAGACCGGCTAGGCACCCGCAGAAGCTTTCTCTGGGCCGTTGGCGGGTGGTCGATTGCTAATCTCCTACATGCCCTTGCCAAGACAGCGATGCAGTTTTCCGTATTCCGGTTCCTGCTGGGTATCGCCGAATCAGCGAATTTCCCGGCTGGTGTCAAGGCGGCGTCCGAGTGGTTTCCGCTCCGCGAGCGCGCACTGGCCATCGGTATGCTCAACGCAGGCTCTTCCGCAGGCGCGGCCATCGCCATCCCCCTGGTGTCAGTCATCGCCGTACAATTCAGTTGGCAGGCCGCTTTTGTAGTCACCGGACTATTCGGCTTGATCTGGATGTTGTTCTGGAAACGACTGTATGTCCTTCCGCAACACCATCCACGCATCACGCCCGAGGAACGTGAACTCATCCTGGATGGCCAGCCGGCACAACCGCAGGAAGACGTCAAGACCAGCATCTGGCAGCTCCTGCGCATGCGCCAGGCCTGGGGCTGCCTATGCGCGCGGATCTTCATCGATCCAATCACCTACTTTCTGATTTTCTGGATACCCAAATACCTTCAAGAGCAGCAAGGGCTTACGCTCGATCAGATGGGCCTTTTTGCCTGGATTCCTTTTGTCATCCTTGCGATTGGCACGTTGCTGGGCGGCATCATCCCCAGGTGGTTCATCACCCACCTGGGCTGGTCACTCAACCGATCTCGCAAAAGCGTCATGCTGTTTGCTTCGCTGCTGATACCGGTCTGCTGCGCCGTGCTGTTCCATGCACCAGGGATGACCGTCGCCATTGTTGCCATCGCCGGTGTTATGCTTGGACACGGCCTTTGGGGCAACATTACCATTCCGGCCGAAGTGTTTCCACGGCATGTGCAGGGCACACTGACCGGCATCGGCGGTACCCTGGGCGGCATTGCCGGCATCCTTTCGCAGCTATCAGTCGGCTGGACCGTCCAGCACCTTTCCTATGCACCCATATTTATCGGCATCGGTATCGCCTACTTATTTACGCTGCTCTGTGTGCAACTGCTTACAGGCCGGCTGGGAGAAATAATTGCATTAACCAAATCATAAATCCAATGAGTAAACCCATTTGTAAACCCATTCGTACACGCATATGCCGGTTCGGGCTATGCAGCTTGCTGTTACTATCAGCAAGCCTACAGGTATTGTTTGCCCAGCAACGCACGCCCGTAAGCGGCGTGGTCACCGACGACCAAGCACAGCCGCTTGCCGGCGTCACGGTCACCCTTGGGGGAAGCACTCAAGCTTTAACCACCACTGATGAGTCGGGCAGGTTCCAAGTGACCGTCGCCGACGACGCGAGACTGATTTTTTCGCTCATCGGTTATGCCGCAGCAGAAGTCAACACGACAGGCAACCGCCAGCTACAGGTTGTGCTTACGCCAGTCGTCTCCAACCTCGATGAAGTCGTTGTGGTCGGTTTCGGCACCACCAAGAAAGTAAACCTCACGGGTGCGGTCACGGCCGTATCCGGCGAAGAAATCGCAAAACGCCAGGTCGGACAGACCTCCATGGCCCTGCAGGGCATGGCGCCCGGTGTCACCGTGACCCAAAGCAGCGGACAGCCTGGCGTAGATGCCGGAACGATCCGCGTCCGCGGTATCGGCACACTTAACAACTCCAATCCGCTGGTGCTGGTGGATGGGGTGGTGATGTCGCTCGACCATATCGATGTATCTTCCATCGAATCCATCTCGGTACTGAAGGATGCCGCTTCATCGGCCATCTATGGATCACGTGCCGCCAACGGGGTCATCCTGATTACGACCAAACGTGGCAAGTCCGGACAGTTCGCCCTGTCGTACGATGCCTATGTCGGTAAACAAGCAGCCACCGACTTGCCCAAGATCGTAAGCGGACTAGACCACATGAACCTCATCAACGAAGCCCACACCAATGTAGGTCGTTCGCCCCTATTTTCAGAGACGGATATCCAGAACTATATCGCCAACAAGGCTACCGACCCGGACCACTACCCCGATGTGAATTGGCAGGAAGAAGTGCTGCGGGGCAGCGGTATCCAGCAAAACCACGTGTTGGGCATCACCGGCGGCACCGAGCGACTTCAGTTTTTCGGGTCCTTCGGCTACCTCAATCAGTCCGGCCTCATTGACAACGTCAACTTCGAGCGGTATTATTTCCGCCTGAACACTAATGTGCAGATCAATCCCAAACTACGTGGCTCTTTTGACCTGTACGTGCGCAACAACAACCGAAAGACCATCGCCGACGGCTCGCATTTTGCCGGTCCAGCGGCCTTCTCCGCTGGCACCTCTACGGGGATGGTTTTCGGCCTGATGAACAAACTTCCGGCTACACAAGCCGCACGGTACACCAACGGCCAGTGGGCCGAGGGGCAAAATGGAGCCAACCCCGCCGCCATAATCTATGATGGCGGTTGGTGGCAGCAGCGGAGTACCCCAATCGCAGGTAACTTCTCGCTCGAGTACAAGCCCATTGAAGCACTGACAGCGCGCGTGGCTTATGCGCCGACGTACGAACAGCCAACGACCCGTTCATTCAGCAATGTCGTGAAGACCTACGATCCCAATGGAACGCTCCGCTTTTCCGTACCCGCATTGAATGAGCTCAACGAAGACGCCTCCAACGACCGGCTGGACCAAGTCGAAGCAACCCTTACGTATTCGAAAGATTTCGGTGGGCATTCTCTTTCAGCGCTGGGCGGTTACCAGTACCTCACCGGTAGCAACCGGGTATTCAATGCCTTCCGCGACAATTTTCTCTTCCCGGACTATCCCGTGCTTTCCGCAGGTTCCTCGGAGAATATGCGCAACGGCGGCTCAGCCACCGAATGGACATTAATCTCGTACTTCGGCCGGGTCAACTACAACTACCTCGGCAAGTACCTGTTTGAAGCCAACATCCGGTATGACGGTTCTTCCCGCTTTGCGCAGGGCAACAAGTGGGGCACCTTCCCTTCGTTTTCCGTGGGGTGGCGGTTATCCGAAGAATCCTTCATGGCAGGCACCAAAAGCTATCTGGACGACCTGAAACTGCGTGTTTCCTGGGGTAGGCTCGGCAATCAGGAAATCGGCAGCAACTATCCATTTGCCCCCACCGTATCGTTGGATCCGCGGTACATCTCCGGCGACGAGGTGCGCAACGGCGCAGCGATCATGAGCCTGGCCAACACCAACATTTCTTGGGAAACAACCGAAATGGCCAACTATGGGTTGGACGTGCGATTGTTCCGCAACCTGTCGGTCACGTTTGACTATTACCAGAAAACCACACGGGGCATCCTCCTCGAACTGAGCATCCCGAAGACCATGGGCGTTGGCGCACCATTCCAGAATGCCGGTGTCGTCGAAAACAAAGGCTGGGACCTCCAAGTCGATTACGGCAACAGCCATGGCAAATTCCGCTACGCGGCCACCTTCACCCTGTCGGACGTGCGCAACAAAGTGGTCGACCTCAAGGGCATCCAGCAAACAGGCACCCTCGTCAACCGCGAAGGCTATGCAATGAACTCATTGTTCTTGCTCCGCTCGCAGGGCCTGCTTTCAGCGGCTGATTTTGATGCCGACGGCAACTACCTGCATGCCCAGCCCCAATTCGGTGTGGTTGCCCCGGGCGATATCCGTTACCTCGATATCGACGGCAACAACATCGTCAACAACAACGACCGCCAGGTATTGGGCAGTACGATCCCTCGGTACACCTACGGCCTCAACCTTTCGATCGGTTACGGCAATTTCGACCTCTCGGGACTGTTCCAGGGCGTTGGCAAACGCGACGGCTACCTCACTGGCAGTGCCATCCTCCCCTTTCTCGCAGGTGGCACGGCGTATGAATACCAGAAAGATCGGTGGACACCCGAAACGCCCAGCGCCGAATTCCCGCGGTATGCCTTCGGTGAAAACCACAATCACCAAAACACCGATTTCTGGATGCGCAGTGCCGCGTACCTCCGCGTCAAGAATCTGCAGCTGGGTTATAGCCTGCCCAAGGCAGCGATCCAGCGCATCGGCGTGCAGGGTGCACGGCTGTACATTTCCGGAGAAAACCTCTTTACGTTCGACAGCTTCTGGCCCGGATGGGATCCGGAGATTTCCGCCGCCAGCAACGGTGCCTATTATCCACAGGTCACCACGTACAACATCGGGCTGAACCTCAAATTCTAATCGACTGGTCATGAAAAAAATATGCATTATCCTCATCACCGTCTTGCTATTCGGATGTAGCAAAGACCTGGAGAAATTCCCATTGGACGCGCCGTCTACCGATACCTTCCTGAAAACCGAGGCCGAGCTGCAGGCCGCCATCGTTGGCTGCCTGAGCCCGCTGAACCTCCGGTTTGGCGAAAACCCCTATGTCATTGTCTTTGACATGTATTCCGATATCGCTGCCAATCGGGATGTCACCCCACATGCATTATGGGGAACACCCACGGCAAGCCAGGTAAACAGCATCTGGAATACGATGTACACCGTCATTGCCCGCTGCAATTTCGTATTGGACAATATCGGCCGTGTCGAATCGGCCAATGAGGCCGTCATCGACCGCGCCACGGGCGAAGCACGGTTTCTCCGGGCTTACGCCTACGCCGTCCTATCGCAATTTTATGGAGACGTACCGCTGGTCACCACCACACTGGATCTCGCCGACGCCTACGTATCGCGCGATGCAAAAAGCACCGTGGTCGACTTCATCCTCGACGAACTCGAAGCCGCCTCCGTGCTGCTACCCGTAGACAATGCGCCCAATACGATGACCATCCCGCAGGGCGCCGCCTGGGCGCTTGCATCGCGCGTTGCTTTGTACAATGAGCGTTGGGACGAAGCCATCGCCGCCGCAGAGAAAGTTATGGCGCAGGAAGGCGTACAGTACCAGCTACACCCCGATTATGGCGACATCACCCACCGGTCCGGAAAAACCTCCAAGGAAATCATCTGGGCCATTCAGTTCAACTACACGGACGTCTTCCATGAAACACCAGTGTCCTACCGCTCCCGGATGTCGGGTGGCTATAGCAACCGCATGCCCGTGCAGACACTCATCGACTCGTACGATTGCACCGATGGACTCCCTATTGATGAATCGCCCCGGTATGATCCAGCGCATCCGTTTGAAAACCGCGACCCCCGGCTGGCTATGAGTATCGCCCTGCCCGGCTCGGTATACTATGGCTACCAGTTCGAGACCCACAAAGACAGCCTCGAATGCTGGAACTACAACGTCTCGCCCGCCACGCGTGTACCCAACCTGGATGCCACCCATACCTTTGCGAGTTTCTCGGGCTATTGCTGGCGGAAGTATGCCGATCCCACCGAGGAACATGCCACCCGCTCGGACATCAACCCCATCATCATCCGGTACGCAGAGGTACTGCTCAACTACGCCGAAGCCAAGCTCGAAAACGGCGAGATCGATGATCGCCTCTATGCGGCCCTCAACAAAATACGCCGGCGGGTAGACATGCCCGAAATCGCATCCGGCCAAACAACCTCGGCATTACGTACCATCATCCGCAAGGAGCGCAAAGTCGAGCTCGCTGGCGAAGGCGCACGGTATTTTGACATCATCCGCTGGAAAATCGCCAATCAGGTACTCAACGGCCCTTGCTATGGCCGGATTCCCCGTGGATTCTTGGCGTCGGCACCAGCCACCGATGAAAACGGCACGCCCGACTATAGCCACGTAGCCAATGCCGGCGAAATGCGCATTATCCAGACCCGGCTGTTTAATCCCGCCGCAAACTACCTGTGGCCCATACCGGATATCGAGTTGCAGACCAACAAAAACCTGACACCGAATCCCGGGTATTAGGGTACGAACCATTAACTTAGCAACAGATGCAACAGAAATCCAATCCGATCATCCGCTATTTCGCCGTGTTGGCCTGCCTATGGGGCTGCCAGCCGGCGCAGGCACAACGCACTACCGTGAAGGTGGAGATTCCCGACGTGCCGGTCCAGGTCGATCCGATGATCTACGGCCAAATGCTCGAAAACGTCAACGACAGCATGATCTACGGCGGCATAGCCGACCTACAGGGCAACGTACGTCAGCACTTGGTTCCACAACTGGTCGACTTAGATATCCCCGTGATGCGGTGGCCCGGTGGCACAGTAGTGTACGAGTATCACTGGGAAAAAGGCATCGGGCCGAAGGAAAAGCGTCCTACTGTGCCCAACCTCGCCTGGGGTGGCATTGAAAACTACCAGTTCGGCACCGACGAGTTCTTGCAATGGTGCCAAGCGGTGGGCACGGTACCCTACGTCAATTTAAACATGAGCCTGCATCCCGAGTTCCGGGCTACTGTGGCCGATGCGCTTGCCTGGATCGAGTACGTCAATGGCAGTGCCGATACACCCTATGGTCGATTGCGCATCCAAAACGGCCATGCCGAACCCTATAACGTGAAGTTTTGGGGCATTGGCAACGAAAATTACCTCGATAGCCGGGCTGGCCGGATCAAAGAAACCGCCGAACAATACGCCACACGGTTAAAATACTGGGCCGGCGCCATCCGCGCACAACACCCCGATCTTCAACTGCTCAGCATCGGCCGTTCCATTCCGTGGAACCAAACCGTGCTGGATACCTGCGGTCGGCTGATCGACTTCCTGACGCAGCACTACTACGTCAATTCGAAGGTGAAAGACGGCGAAATCCAACAACCGGCCAGTACCCTCTTTGCCCCAGCTAAGATGGAAGCCCACCTTGCCTTGCTCGGCAATCAACTGGCCGTCGTGAACGAACAGTTAGGACGGGCCGACCGCCCCATCCGGCTCAGTGTGGACGAATGGAACAACCGGCACTCCGTCAACGAAGGAACCACATTCAAGTTTACGCGGCAGTCGCCCCGCCGTCAATTTGATGTCGCCGTAGTAGCTGGCATGCTCAATGCCTTCATCCGCCAGAGCCCCCACGTCGGCATGGCCAACTACATCTTTCCGGTCAATGCCCATGGCCTCATCCGCACGGTGGGCGATACCGATGCTTATCAGACACCGATTTACCACGTCTTCAAGCACTACCGCCAGCACCTCGTAGGCATGAAGGTCGAGGCCACCGTAAACGGACCATCCATCGCCACAATGGATATTCAACCCACCATAGACGGTGACAGCCGCGAAGCGGAATTTACTGTTGATTCGCTGACATACATCGACGCGGCCGCCGTACTGACCGGTAACCGTCACCTTCAGGTGTCGCTGGTAAACCGGTCGCATGCCACGGCACATTCGGTCACCGTCGATGCGCCAGAGGGTTATACCGCCCAATCCATCTGGATGCTAAGTCACGAAAACATCAATGCGGCCAACAGCAGTGATCACCGCAGCGAAGTCGCCCCCCGGATCGAGCCAGTGGTTGGTCATCACAGCCACGTTAGAACAGAAATTCCTCCTGGGGGATTACATATTATCCAATTTATTCCCAAAAAATGAAAAATCACACGCTTACTTTCCAATGTTTTGTTCCATGTTTCACCTTGGTCATCAGCGGGCTATTCGTACACGCGCAGGTTACCACCGTAAAACTCAACATCCCCGACGTACCCGTCCAGATTGACCCCATGATCTATGGTCAGATGCTCGAAAACGTCAACGACAGCATGATCTACGGTGGCGTCGCCGACCTCCGGGGCAATGTCCGTCAACACTTGGTTCCTCACCTTAGCGACCTGCACATCCCCGTGATGCGCTGGCCGGGTGGCACGGTTATTCACGAATATCGGTGGCGTAACGGCATCGGACCGAAATCATTGCGGCCAACAGTTAAAAACCACCACTGGGGTGGGATAGAAAACTACCAGTTCGGTACCGACGAGTTCCTGCAATGGTGCCAGCAAATCGGCACCGAACCTTACATTAACTTTAACATGGGTAACGATCCCGAATTCGGTGGCGCACTTTGGGAGGCGCTGGAATGGATCGAATATGTTAATGGCGACTCCAGCACAAATCTGGGCCGGCTCCGGGCCCATCACGGACATACTTCCCCTTACGGGGTGAAGTACTGGTGCATCGGTAATGAGAATTACGGGCCATGGGGCAAACACACGGCGGAGGCCGACATAGTCTATGCCGCCAAGCTGAAACACTGGGCTGGCGCCATCCGCGGGCAACACCCCGACCTCCAGCTACTCGGCATCGGCCATACGCTGCAATGGAACCAGACCGTACTAGACACCTGCGGCCAGTTGATCGACTTCCTCACGCAGCATTACTACGTCACTTCACGCGTGAAGGACGGCGAAATCCAAGATCCGACCCGTACCCTCTTTGCCCCCGCAAAGATGGAAGCCCACCTCGCCCTGCTCGGCGAGCAACTGGCCACCATGAACGCGCAGTTGAGGCGTGCCGACCGCCCCATCCGGCTCAGCGTAGACGAATGGAACAACCGGCACTCCGTCAACGAAGGGACCGTATTCAAATTTACGCGGCAGTCGCCCCGTCGGCAATTTGATGTCGCCGTGGTTGCCGGTATGCTCAATGCGTTTATCCGCCAGAGTCCCCACGTCGGCATGGCCAACTACATCTTCCCGGTCAATGCCCATGGCCTGATCCGCACGGTTGGCAATGACGATGCCTACCAGACACCGATTTACCACGTCTTCAAACATTACCGTACCCACCTTGTCGGCAGCAAGGTCGAGACAACCGTCAGCGGGCCATCCATCGCTACCGCGGACATCCAACCCACTATCGACGGCGACGCAAAAGAAGCACACTTCCCAACGGAAACACTGCCTTATGTCGATGCTGCCGCCGTATTGGATAGCGCGAAACGAATCCATATATCGCTGTTAAACCGCGCACATGATCAGGCTCAAAAAGTTGAGGTAACCGTACCTACGGGATACGCAGGAGCGTCAAGCTGGACAGTGAGCCAGGAAGACATCAATGCGGCCAATAGCATCGAAGACCGCAACCGGATAATCCCCGTAAGTGGCCCATTGAAAGCCCGGCGCGGCAAAGTAACTATCGAAATCCCACCCTGCGGTCTGCAGGTGCTTACGTTTGTGCCAATCCGATAAGGGGATTATTTATGTACAAATAGTTAAAAGAATAACCATGAGCTAATTATAAATTTATTCGGCTCATGGTTTTACACGATATCTCCCCTCAATAGGCTAGCACGGTAATCTCCGTACGTCGGTTTGCTTGGTGCGCTTCACGCGAGCAGGGCACGCCATCGCTACAATCATTAACCGGACGGGTTTCCCCGTAACCCCTGGCAACCAGTCTATCTGGCGCAATACCGCGACTAGCCAAGTAATCCACTGCGGCCTTTGCTCGCCGTTTGGAAAGTGCTTCATTATATAAACGGCTACCTCGCCTATCCGTGTGGCTCGAGAGTTCGATTTTCAATGTCTGGTTGTGGTCTAGGATGCGAACCAATTCGTCCAACACCCGTGCCGCATCCGCACGGATATCATGCTTATCAAAGTCGTAGTAGATGTTTTTAAGTTCGAAGGTCTGTCCCACCCGATATGCCGGTTCCAATAGCAGAGCGATCCGCAGGGTGTCCGATGCGGTAATGCCCAACGTACTCACAGCGGCAGAGTCGGCACTGTAACCCTGTTTTTGACCCGACACGTTGTATGTCCGGCCTGGATCCAGTTCAAACGCAAAGGCCCCGGCCTCGCTATCTTTTCTCCCGATAACCTGCTGGTCGCCGTCAACCAGGGTCACAGTCACATTCGAGAGTGGTTCGCCGGAAGTTTTGTCGGAAGCAGTCCCCTGGAGGAGGAGGAGGATTTTCGGTTCGGTGTAGCTGAACGAATAGATATCGTCTCTGCCAACACCTCCTGGCCGGTTGGAGGAAAGAAAGCCACCGAGCCCTTCGGGGTATTCGCTATGTACCAAATAGGCGAAATCATCGGTCGCACTATTAACTGGGTAGCCGAGGTTCACCGGATTGCTCCATTTGCCTTTACTTCCCATAGCTTGGAAGACATCCAGCCCACCCATCCCCGCAAAACCGTCGCTCGCGAAATACATGATTCCGTCAGCTGCCACATTGGGAAACAGTTCATCGCCAGCGCTATTAATTTCAGTGCCCGCATTAATCGGACTGCCCCAGCTGCCATTTAACTGCCGTTCACTGTACCAGATATCCGTGCCGCCCTGTCCGCCCGGCATGTCGCTGATGTAATACAGTGTATTTCCATCCGGCGATAGCGCCGCATGTCCCAGCGAATACGCTGATACATTGTTGTACGCAAACGGTTCGCCTATCCATCGGTCGCCTTTCCGCTGGTAGCAATACAGCTCCAATAGCTGTGTACGATACCTTCGACCCGATTCGCGGACAAACTCACTAGCTTTATGCGCGTGAGTCTGGGTCACGTAAAGCGTACCACCGTCTGCCGAGGCGGTAACAGGCCCGATATGGAAGCGCGTTTCACTATTCAATTCGTCAAATATCGTCCCGCTTCCTAACTCGCCTGTTGATGTCATCGGCGCAGCAAACACTTGGAGGAAAGGGTTGCCCGTCCAGCCGTAGGTATCACTTGTGGTCGCCTCCGATGGTTCCCCAACGTAGAACACGTGTTTTCCTGATGAAAATACTGAAAACTCCGATCTTGGCGTATTTACTTCTCTTTCGTTACGCAAGCGGTGCATCGTCGGATTGGCCATCCACCGCAGTGCCGAGTCGCAACCTGCTAATTGCAAAGCAACGGCGGCTCCGTCGCCTGTCGACAAGGCATAAGCTTCCAATTGCCTTTTCGCCTCGGTATATTTGCCGTTCGCTTTCAGCGCTTCCCCATACCGGAGCAGCTGCTCGGGTGTGTGATCTTCGTGGGCAATAAGCTTTGCGTACCACTTCACCGCAGATTCGTAGTCATTCATCTTCCAATAACTGTCGGATAGCTGTTCCAGATCTTCAAGTCGAGGTTTTCTGGTATCCACCAGCTTTAGGTAAAGCTGTGTGGCATGTGCATATTCATAGCGGCGGTATAACTCCTCTGCTCGGTCACGGAGACTAGGCTGCTCTTGGGCGCGGACTACCCCCGCAAAAAGCATCAGTGTGCTTGATAAAAACAAAACAAGCGGTTGGGTATGATATTTCATAGTTGATTCTAATAGCTGACGTTCTTAAAAAAACCTTGGACTTAAAATTCGATCGGCTTTCCTTCCGAAGGTAAGTCCCAGGGTGATTTCATGCGATCCGTGCTGGACGCTGGACAGACGGCTGACGATGTGGTCGTAGGAATAGCCGATCCGCAGCGCCGGCGTCACGTAGAGTTGTGTGACAGCCGAAAACGCATTCCGTCCACTTAGGCTATTCCCGCTCATGCGGTTGTACTCCCGTTCAAAAACTGTTACGCCCGTACGCCATCCTCCACCAATCCAGAGTCGCTCGCCGAAGATGAACATCGCATTCACGTCCACTGCTGTTGGCCCCTTAAAGTCGTCTTTCACCAATAGGCTCGGACGGAAACACAGCCCGTGTGCCAAGTTGAACAGTGCGCCACCGATGACGTAGATATGGCGCCTGCGACGGATGTTATCTGTTGTAGTATTATCCCAACGGAAGATGTTGTTACTTTGATCGCCAGATAGGAGGTCCATCACCGAGGCCCCGAAGTACCATTTCGGATTGTAATAATAAATCCCAAAGCGCACATCTGGCACCCAGTTACTAATTTTTCCCGCCGGCAGGACCAGATCGCTACCATCTATCGGATCCAGGAGGTTACCATCCAAGCTGTACTGCGTCACTCCAGCACCGATGCCGAAGCTGAGTCGCTGGGTATCCTCGTCATTTAGCCGAAGACGGAATGCATAATTGGCATAAGCGGAGGTAGCTGCCTGCGGACCCAAACGGTCTGCCGTGAGCTGCATCCCCAGCCCGTGCCGTTTATTCTCCGAATCCAAAATGCCGTCTATCGACAGCAGTCCCGTCTCGGGCGCGCCTGCTATACCTAGCCATTGGCTGCGCAAGCCCAGTTGTGCGAACCATTGCTCTTTATAGCCGGTGTAGGCCGGGTTTACGCTCATCGAATTGAAGATGTATTGCGTAAACTGGATGTTCTGCTGGGCGGAACCTCCCTTGCCGATGGCAAGCAGAATCAACAATGATGCTATTTTAATTACGTTTTTCATGATATCGTTTCTCTTCCTTACATCCGTTTTAACAATACCCAGCCTTTGCGTACTTCACGGATCTTACCTTTATGCGTGGTGATCAGGTAATAATACGTGCCTTCCCCCAGCGACCTGCCATCCCAATCGTTCTGGTAGTTATTGCTCCGGTACACTTCGTTGCCCCAGCGGTTTACGACGGTCACTTCAATTAGGTCAAACCCTTCAATGCCGATGATTTCAAACACGTCGTTTTTACCGTCGCCGTTAGGCGTGAATACGTTCGGTATCTTTAACGGATTCACCACAGTAATGGTTACGGTTGTAACGGTGCAATTATCCGGGTTAAGCTTTTCACAGATCTGGTATGTCAGGATGTACGTTCCTCCCCTCGTGCCCGGCAGTACGTCAACCGATCCGTCGGCATTGAGCACCAATTCGGGATCCGTGCGGACCACCGTCAGGCTGACGTCTTCCGGATCCAGTGGTTCTCCATTGACTTTGATGTTATCAAATACGTTTACCACATTTTTCGTTCCGTCATAACCATTGGCATCGGCGGATACTGCTGCTGCTTCCAAACTTGCTGGTGCTACTTCCACGGTTACTGTTGCGGTCTGGCAATTTGTTGGATTGACCGCATCACATACCTGGTACGATAAGGTGTAGCTACCGGCCGCCGTATTCGGTGCCAACGTCACGGTTCCATCTTCGTTCAGGGTTAGCGGTGAGCTACCGATTACCGGCGTCCGGCTCAGGACAATCGTTCCCACGTCAATTGGATCACCATCAATGGTGTCATTGCCAAGAACACTCGCTGTTGTGCCCCCGTCCCTACCCGGTATCGGGCCGAAGCGGTCATCATCCACGGCAATCAATTTGAAATAAGCGTTCACTTCCACCGTCGTCGTGCCGCTTAGTGGATTGCCGTTAGGATCAACCGCACTTACCGTCGCCGAATTGATGATTTTACCCGCCACGAGATCTGCGGCGGTCGTCCGATATGTAGTTGTAAAGATCAAGGCATTCGTTGTCCCCGGTTCTATCGCTGCGATTTGCTGTACGAAGCCGGTTAAGGGGTCACGGATTTCGATATGGCGTAGCGTTACCGTGCCCGTATTAGTGACCTGTATTTCGTAAATAATCTGATCACCCACATTTTTCACCTGCGTCCTATCAGCATGCTTTTCAATCCGAATTTCTGCCGTTTGGATAATGGTGATGACCGTCGCATCCCCGTCTCCCGGTGTATTGGGATCATTTGATGTTACTTCGGGAATATCCGTCCCATCCGGTCCTGTTGCAATTGCCCGAGCCTGGTTTACTACCTGACCGGCGTCTGCGTCCGCTTGTGTGATCTTATGGCGTGCAATTACGGTAGCAGCTGCTCCGGGTTGCAAACTGCGTATCGGTGAGCCAGAGACGATCTCCGCGTTGTCATCGGTCACATTGACGTCCGTCAACGTGACGTTGCCGGTATTGGTTGCAACTATTTCGTACGTGATGTCGTTGCCCACGCGATAAGGCCCCTTACTGATTACCTTTTTGGTGAGGCTAAGTCCTGCCTGCCGCGTGGCCAAGGTGGTTTCCTCGCCGCTTACCGGGTCGGTCGGATTCAACTGGTTACCTGCCAGATCCTCGCCCGTTGCCGTGGCCGTGTTCAATACCGAGCCCACATCCAAATCAGATTGCTGGATGGTGTATACCGTTGTCAGCACCGAGTCGGCACCTGGCGCAAGCGAGCTTACTGTTTCGATAAGGCCGGTCAGTGCGTCGTTCACCGTTATGCTGCCCAATGTCACATTGCCCGTATTGGTCAGCGTGATCGCATATTCCAATTCATCGCCGACTGCATTGTAGCTGGTCGTGCCCGCGGCACCATTGATGCCGGTTAATACCTTGCTGATTGTGAAGGAAGGTGCCTGCGTAGCCGTGGTAGTCTCCTGTCCGTCGGATGGATCGGTCGGATCGACGGTATCACCGCTCGGGCCTTCACCCGTGGCCGTTGCCGTGTTCAACACCACGCCCGCATCCAAATCAGATTGCTGGATGGTGTATACCGTTGTCAGCACCGAGTCGGCGCCTGGCGCAAGTGAGCTTACTGTTTCGGTAAGGCCGGTCAGCGCGTCGTTCACCGTTATGCTACTCAACGTTACGTTGCCGGTATTGGTCACCGTAATTGCATATTCCAGCTCGTCGCCAACAGCGTTGTAGTTCGTTACATTGGTGGTGCCGTTAATCGCTATTAATTCTTTGAATAATGTAAAGGACGGGCTCAGCGTCACCGTCACCGTCGCGGCATCATCCACTGCGGCATTAAGCTCGTTGGCATCCACCGATACCCCGTTCACCAGGTCGCCCCCGTCATCCAGGTGCGCCTGCGTCACCGTGTAGCCGTAGTTATACGTCCAGGTCTCGCCCACGTCAAGCACCCCGTCCGAGTTATCCCCTGTGCCGCCCGTCTGCACCGGCGTGCCCGGTGCGATTACCTCGCTTGCCGTACCCTGCACCACCGCGTCCGCAACCGTGATGCCCGTCAGGCTCACGTTGCCCGTGTTCGCTACCACAACCTCATAGTTGATCGCACCCGGCGCCGACACCGTTGTCACGGCAGCCGTCTTGGCCACCGTCAGTGACGGGCTCTGTGTAATTTCAACCGTCGCGGCATCATCCACCGCGTCGATCAGCTCGTTGGCATCCACCGATACCCCGTTCACCAGGTCACCCCCGTCGTCCAGGTGCGCCTGCGTCACCGTGTAGCTGTAACTATACGTCCAGGTTTCCCCCACGTCAAGCACGCCGTCCGTGTTGTCCCCCGTACCGCCCGTCTGCACCGGCGTGCCCAGCAAGGCAATCGCCTCGCTGGAGGTGCCTTGGGTAACCCCGTCGGTGATGGCAATGCCCGTCAGGTTTACGGTACCTGTGTTTTCGACAACCAACTCGTAGTTTATGGGGCCCGGCGCCGATACCAAAGTTACAGCGGCCGTTTTGGCCACTGTAATCTCCGGTACGAGGTAGGTTAACTCCACATCGTCAAATACCACACATCCGCCATTGGTAACTGTCCATCGAAGTGTAGCAGTTGAATTGGCCGGCAGTGTAATCGTCGCATTTGGATCCGTCACATCATCGATTGCCGAAGCCGTCAAGCCAATTGGACTTGAGGATACAAGAGACCATTCGCCTACGCCTAAGTCATTCGATGCGTCCAGTTCAAATGACGGACCTGTATATTGCGTTACATCTGAACCGGCGTCGACCGTCGGTTGATAAAAGAGCCCAACCGTGATCGGCGTCCTTGCTATACTTTCGCAACCGCTAACCGTTTGGCTCGCATAGTAGGTTGTTCCATCAACCAACGCCGTTGAACTCGCCAACGCAGTGGCTGTATACGCATCCGCAAACCAGCGGATCGTCTCGCCTGTTACGGCGATAGCTGCCAACGTCGGATTGTCTGCAATGCAAAACTCCTGTGCTGCGTCCGCGGTGGGCGCAGCCACCGAATTGACCGTCACTTCGATCACGTCTTCCAACAGACACCCTTCGATGCCCAGATCCAGTGACAATTTAATCCAGGTCGTCTCGTTAAATGAAAGTTGTGGTGTGGTGGTGCCGTCTTCGAAATCAGTGAATGGTCCTGTTGGTCCATCAGTACTGTAAGACCACTGATAGCCACCCTGACCCCTACCTACACCCACATCATCGCCGATGGTTATTGCTGTTGGCGCAAGCACAGCCGGCGTAAACGGCACTGTGTAGATCGATGCAGTTGAAGGTGTACACGAGTTGTCGTTTATTGGTACGGCAATCGAACCACTGGTATAGGTTACCACATTCCCAGCCCCATCGTCAAACGTAATCGTAGCGCCCCGCAAGTGGCCGACGTCCTGACCTACGCAATCGTAGATCTGTACTTTCCAGCCGCCCGCATTGGCGTTTTCACCATACATCGGTGCCCAATTAATTAGCTGATCTGATCCGGAGGCATTGCGATAACCGTTAAACGTACCAGTTAACGTATTCGGAGCCCCTAAACAAAAATTGAAATATGCATTCGGCCCTTGATTTGTAAACGTTAAGTTATTCACGTTGTCGCCGGAATTGCAATTCCCGCCTTGGTTTACACCCAAGGGTATAGTCTTTGTTCCGTCGGGATTTACGAAATAGAAGGCCAGATCCGATACATAGGTATGGGTCGCGTTAAAGGTAACCCGGATGCGCGTGCTTGCGTTGATGATAAATGGCCTGCGTACCGGATCATAATAAGTAAAATGCTGCGTCGTCGTACCGATGTCCCCGTTCAGGGTAACCGTTGCTCCCTCACAAACAGTTCCCACTTCGTCAATCGAAGGCAAGTTTTCGGTATTCCAAACCCATGCGCGCCCTTCCCGGATAACCCCGTCATTGTTCGTCAGCAACAGGTAGCCTCCGCTTTCCAAACCGGAAATTGTAGGACCCGCATCCAGTGCATATATTTGGTAACTATTCGTCGCCGCGTCGAATTTGTACCAATCGAACACGGTTCCCGCGCTTCGAGACGTTCCCGAAAGCGAGCCAGTGCCAGGCCCACCATTGAACACATAAATCGGATCATCGGTAGCCGCCGAATACATGGCGTTGGTATAAGTCGTTAAGAAAAACCCGCAGGAATTTGCTGAAGTAATCGGCTCTTCATCATCATCAATTTTCACCACGACCACTGTGGTCCACCCCATACCGCAGGCACCGCCCGCATCTACTTCGTAGCGATAGGCCGTACCGCCCATGGGCAGCGATGCAATGTTCACCGTGCTTCCCGATACCGGTGAATTGTTATCTACCCGAACCCAGGTGCCACCGACATCTTGCGATCCATCCAGACCGTCATACAGGTCTACGGTAGATGTGCTTGCAAACACCAAAATCGGCCCAGGCGAGTTTCCCGTGTTGGCCGCACGGGTCACGGTGACAAATGCTGTTGCGGTGTTCGATGTCTGCCCGACCGCATCCGTCACGGTAATCAGTACCCTCCGCTGCACCGCTGTATTGGGATTATCCGCGCGATTGGTGTACAACAAGTCATTCAATACATTCAGCACTGCGCTGGAGGTTGCCGAACCGTTATTGGTCAGCGTCAGTTCCGTGGTACCATTACCGGCTACGAACACGCCCGGAAAAATCCCACCGATGGCCAGCTCTTCCAACCCGGCGTCTTGTGGATTGTCCAACACAATACGCATCGTTTTGATCACGCCATCCGGTGAACTCACGGTCGCCGATGTGCCGGTATTCCAGTGCTCAAGAATCTCATATCCGCTAGCACAGGCAACGGTGTTGATGTTGGTGCCGCCGGCACCTGTCACGTTAGACGGGTCAAGGCGCAATACGGGCGCAGCAAACAGGCTGCTGGCGGCGGTTTCATTCCCGGAGGCTGTCTGCGACAAGCCAAGCAACACTACGGCAAACATCACCGCGGCAATTAACGGACGGAACATACTACGGGTTAGACTAGTGGTATTCATGAAGGACGATTACGGGTAGAAAATGTATCAGGTTATTCGAAGATAAGATTGCGGAGTTGTCGGCCAAGCGCAGGATTCCGATCGATCTTCTCCTCAAACTCAGCCACAGCCAATTTTGCCTCTTTGCTCAAAAGGAAGATCATGCGTTCATAGACTTCCGTGAGGTATCCACGGCGTACTTCATCGTCTATATCATTCAGGATGTTGATTTTATATTTTCGATAAAAGTTGTCAAACAAAGACTCCTCATCTTCTGGATCGAGGTCTGAAAGGTCAACGATTGTAAGAAGCTCTTCATTCTCCACCAAAGCGTGTAGGTCTGCTTTTGCAGCTACGGTAAAGGGGTTCTCCTCCTGTGCGAATGATAATTGAGAACTCAAGAAAATAGACATTAAACTGATTAAAATACGCATTTCTACTAGTTTATTCGTTTTGGGGTTGATTTAATAACTCATTGAAATTGTAGGGCAACGATATCGTAACCCTTCGATATGATGAATCTCGGAAACGATTTAAGTTAGGCGAGGTGTTCGGAAACATCGGTTTCCCTCAATAGGTGATCGACTTTGGAGCAGTAGAAATATTTTCATAGAAAAATAAATTTTTGTAGTAATTCCACTACAAAGGAAAACATATGATTAGTGATAATACCCACCCGAAAAGGTGGGATTTCATTTTTTAGGAAGGCTATTTGCCGCCTCGGAATCCGTTATTTACCCTATGGTAAGAAACCGACGAATCCGACATAATTCATTGATAATGAAATAATAATATTGCAGCAAGAAGGCAATAAGTGAAGATTAAGATTTAAAAGTTAGGTTGATCATTCACGTATCGGTCGCTTGTATTTATTGATCAACTCAGCGCGGCTGTTGATCTGCAATTTACTATAGATATTCCGGATGTGGAATTTCACCGTATCCACACTAACATTCGAATTTTCGGCCACCCGTTTATAGGAATCTCCATTTTGGAGCATGGAGACAATTTCGATTTCCCGTGGTGTCAGCCGCTCCACGTCCGATGGCGCTCGGGAGCGGTCTAAAAACGGATTGAAATGTCCAATTACCATCCGCGCCACATGCGGGCTCATTACCGAGCCGCCATGAAGTACGTCAAGCAGTTGCTCCTCCATTTTGGGCAACGGCGTGTTTTTAAGCAAGTAGCCTGAAGCACCAGCACATAGTGCTTGGAAAATGGCTTCCTTATCGTCAAAGACCGTATACATGACTACTTGACTCGCGGCAGACCGGCGCTTCACATACCATGCGGTTTCAATGCCTGATTTGCCCGGTAAGCCGATATCACAGAGCAACAGATCAATGCGCTGTTCTTTCCATCGTTCCATAAAATCCTCGGCAGAACTGGCCATAAGACAGAGGTCGAAGTTTGCGGAAGTTTGGAAAAACTCAACCAATGCATCCAAAACGACCTGCCTATCTTCTACAATAGCCAACTTATATTTGCCCTGCCTCATATTGATTGGTTTGTATGTTGCTTCTAAGTAAATGTTGCCAAAAGTAAAAGATTGAGCCGATAAATTCTCCTACCCGAAAAGGTAGGTTTTCAAATTTCCGTTAAACTATACGCCGCTTTGTGATATATGGCCCAATACAGAGCCAGATACCGACCAATAGGTATAGCAAACTAACCCAGAATAATTTATCGAAATCCATCAAGATATAACTCGCTTGCTGCCTATTAAACACAATATTGAAAACCATACCCAATTGCACCAACATGAACAGCGAAAAAATAACTGTGTAGCCATATAGTGAAAATCGCAGTTTACGCCCGTAGGAATGTGCGGTGGCATCCGCCATAAACAACAACTGCCATTGCGAAAACAGGTATATCGCAGCAAGGGCTAACTTGATGATGTAATGCCATTGCTGATTTATAAACCCATAACCGTGCTTATAGCCCAGGCTTACGTCATGCGCCAGGCTCGCCATAAATGCTTGCTTTTCGGCCATGCTAGTAATCATGTATGGCACAATATCAATCAGGCCAAATAGAAACGGAATTGCATGTACCAACCAGCGTCTGGGCACCTTCGCTATGGGATACAGCTTAAGACGCACATAATAATAGGAACAGGGGGCGATCAGGTAGTATAGGGGAATGCCTTTGTTGTAGAGATTGGGGATGTATTGAATATAACGGGTCACAATCATCAGGTAGATAAATGCAAACCACATCAGGGAAAAAAGTGCAATGCTAAGCAAAATCTCGGCTAGGTCCCTGCGTAATCTTTGATCAATAAGCCGGATTACGATGGCTAAAAAGCTAAATAATATCCCGCCAGCAGCAAATCCAATCACTAGGTCATATATCATCTGTTGTTTGACTCAAATCCTAATCCGGTTAAATAGTCTCATCCTATGATAAGGGGCGGTCAACTTTACCATATACCCGTCTTCGGTAAAGCCGCACCACAAGTCGGCATTAATCTGGTCGGCTCGCAGTTGCATATTACGCAGTCCGTTGCCGCTTCGTCCTTCACCGAATCGCTTTTTACTGTCCTTGCCATTATCGCATACATACAGCTCGATAGTTCTTGAAGTGAAACGTAATCCTATTCGTACAGCCGTGGCATTTGAGTGCTTGCATATGTTGTGTATCGCTTCTTTAAAGATGAGGTAAAGGTTCTGCCGCAGCGATTGGGCGATTTTGCGCTCACCGTGCTCAAAATCAAAACTAATCGTGATATCCAATGGATCCAACAACGCCATAGCTACATATTTCATACGATCCACGGTGCTGTCTTGGTCGTTGTTGCGGGTATCTACCGCCCAAATAATGTCGTCCATCATTTGTGTGGCCTTCCTGCTATGATTACCCACAGCCATTACGGCCTGTTCCTCTCCGCCCATTTTAAGCTTAAGCAAATCTGCCTGCATGGAAATACCGGTAAGTAACCCGCCTACTTCATCATGTAGGTCTCGGGATATTTTCCCCCTGAGCTTGTACTCGTTTTTTGTACGGCGTGAGCGCTCATACAGGAAAAATGTCAGAATACCCGCAATGGTCAAACATAACAAGGTAAAAAACGTAAGTGTTTCCGTAAAGATCGGCTTCTTATGGATGACCCACGTACGGATAATCTCCGGCATGTCGGAATTCAACGCCGTAGTCCGCACTGATAAGTAATAGTAGCCTGCCGATAAGCCCGTGAGGTTAATCTGGGAAAAAGCCGGCATTTCCTGATAATCGTCCATAAACGGCTCGATTTTGAACTGCATCCGATAGACTTGCCGATAGGCATTGGGGCGTGCAAAATCCATGGATAGCCATACCACATCGGGCGACAAGTTAAGTGTATCTAATTGCTGCAGACCGGCATACTCTTCGACGTATCGGTTGGTCTTCAATCCCATATGGATACGGGAGAGCACCGGTTGGATATCAAAGTTGTCTCCAGCAGTCGTCAATTGCTCGGGATGAAAATACGTGTATCCTCCGGTACCACCCATAAACAGCCAATCACTGGTTTCGTCATAATAGATTGCTTGGTGATTAAACTCTTCAAAAGGAAGCCCATCCGCATGGTAATAGTTAAAGAATTGCCTACCCCCGTATATCGAGATACCGTTATGCGTGCCTAGGAACAGCTTATTGCCAATCCATTTCATGCTATATATGGTATTGCTGGCCAACCCATCTTCCATGCGGAGTGACCGGCCTGTATTAGACGAAGCATCCAACACTACAAGTCCCCGGCCTTTGGTGCCTAGATATACGGAGTCTCCTTCGTAACTATGTGTGTAGATGTTTAGCTTGGTATGGTCCGCGGGATAGATTTTACGGCACGTGCCCGCTGCTTTCCATACGAAGAAGCCCTCCGTTGTCGTATAACTGATGCCGGTCTCCAAGACAGCAAGTGATAGTACGCGCATGCCCTCACTGAAGAAACCGCTTTGCGGGCAAAGCAATGGTAAGGCACGTCCTGATGATAGTGCATATTTCCAAATCCCGTTGAACGTACCGACCAACAAGGTATCAGCCGATTGGCGTGCCAGGCAATAAGCCATGCCATTGAAACGTCCCCGCTCGTTATCAGATAAGTGTAATGGTGCCTTTACAATACGTCCATTAATCAGGTAATTCAAAAATTCACCCTCCATGGCGATAACCGTGGTATCGGTCGACAGCGGCAAAAAGGCATAATAGTTATTTTCGGGTGCCTCGGTATAGGGGCCGAATACCCGATTTGGAGACCAAGTATTCAAGTAGCCATAACCACCGAAATAATATATCCCATGCTGTTTAACCATTCCACGGGCCGATCTTGCCCCCATGAAATTGAATGGAATCCTAGACCTGAAAACACTGTACAACCCTTGGTCGGTAGCTAATAACCACTCCTGCTGTCCATATTGCCATGCATTGAGTCGTTTGTACAATATATTTTCTGCCATACCATTAGTACCGGCATGGCGTAACCGCAAAGTGGTATCGCGACTGTATTCGAGGTACTGACTCCCGTGAACAATAATCACTTTGTCTCCACTGGTAAAAGACCAATGATTCCATGTGGTGAAATCATTGCCTTTAAAGTCATTACCCAACCAACGGAGAAAATTATCACCGTCAAACACATAATAACCCTGGGAATAAACGCGAATCAGCGCACCACCCACTATCGGTAATAAATCTTCAAACTCATCAAACAGACCAGCGGGGAATGCCGTCACCTTTGTATCACCACCATGCAGTCCATAACGGTATAATTGATTCCCGAAGGCCAACCATAGATTGTCGGCATCGGCTATCAGAATCTTGCCCAACGGTCGTCTTTCATGTACAACATTTGTGTCAAAACGAAAACGTTGTTTCGCTGTGTACTCACCGACTTGCCAAACGGCGCCCTCTCCATCAGCCACATACAGCACATTATCACCACGATAAAACGCAATGACCGACTTCCCTACCAGTTCGCCGATACCATGCTCTTTACCTATCAAAGACCAGGTATTCGTATCAAAAACAGCTAGCCCGTTGCGGCTATTTATCCATAAGCGGCCCCATGGATCCGCCAACAGGTCGCTCACTTCATCAAAAGGCAGCGTTTCGCTGTACAATTTAGAAAAGGGGATCACATTTACACCGTCGTACCGGTAGAGCATTCCTCCTGCAACCATCCAAATCATTCCGGCCTGATCTTTAACAGCATCGCTGATCATGGTATGGTGTGCATCAACGCCGGGGATAATCTGGACATAGTGATACGGAGATACCTGAGCCGCTGAAGCCAGCGAAAAGCATCCCAATATCAGCAATAACAGCCTTTTCCGCAAACTTTGGTTTAGATCAATACTCCCCATGAGTTGGCATTATCCAGCAAATAGCATCGTTCAAAAGTAGCGATTTTTCCGTAATTCGTCCCATAATGTCGGGCTTTTTTGGCCAATACATAATTCCTATTTTATGTCGCTATGGTCAGCTTCACCGTCAATGGGCATCTTTTCCTATCTTAGCCCGATGGACAAACTATTGCTCGATAAATTCACGGCAAACGATTTCGACCTATATTATGCACTTGTCAGCAACGAGCAGGTAATGGCGCAGATTACTGAACGCGCTATTCCCTACGAAGAAGCTATGGAAGAATTTCAGGCCCTGCTCGCTAACAACGCGCTGCATGATCGCTTTGGCCAGTTCAAACTTTTTGAGCGCCAATCCGGCATATTTGTTGGCTTGGGCAAGCTGGAGGTCACCGAGGAAGCGGCCTTCTCGGCCGAATTGGGGTACAGCTTATTGCCGCAATACTGGGGGAAGGGACTGGGCACAGAGGCCGCCAAGCAACTCATTGAAATCGCCCAGTCTGAAAAGCAACTCAAAACGCTTACGGCCATCATCGACCCGGCTAATGTGGCTTCACGGAAGATTTTGACCAATCAGGGGTTTATTTCCAAGCGGCTTTTCAACTACGATGGCTTACCGGCGGAGTTTTTGGAGCTCAACTTTATTAAGGCCGAGTTTATTTCAAACAAACCGGGCGCTTTGGGGTTTATGCGTTAAATGCTGTTAATTAAACAACACTATGAGTACAGAAAATTTGCAACGCCAGGAAGCCATCGAAAAATTAAAAAGTCTGGTTGACAAAATTGATATCGGCATGTTATGTACGTTCAATCCCGAAAGCGATTACCCACACGCCATCCCCATGAGCAGACAGGAGGTAGACGAAAACGGCGATATCTGGTTTCTCTTTTCTTCGGAAAGCGATACACACCAAAATCTCCAACGGAATCATAAAGTGAGCCTTTTATATTCCGACGTAAGTAACTATAGTTTCCTCAGCATCAATGGCACGGGCAATATCTCGCAAGACAGTACCCGTATTGACAAATATTGGAACAAGATAGTAGCGGCCTGGTTCGAACAGGGCCGGGAAGACCCGCGTATCCGCGTGCTGAAGGTGACACCAGAAGAAGGTCACTATTGGGACAACAAAACCAATAAGTTGGTTACTTTCCTGAAAGTGGCTACCAGTGCCCTGTCTGGCAAGCAAATGGATATCGGCCGTGAAGGCGAATTGGACTTATAATCACCTCAATTAAGCTAAAACCGGATACCCAGTATAAAAGCAAGCGCATTATTTCGGTAGCTATCATTGGGCATATTGGGATTTTCGCCCTTATTGAAATTCGTGAATCCCGTCGTGTAGCGGGCGTTCAGTATCAGGTCCACACGGCTATCCGGTAGCCGCAAGCAATATTCCAACCCATATACCCCCGCTATGTCGGTGTCCTTCACATGGTACGCCTCATAGGTTTCTCCCTCACCCACTTTGTTTTTGGCACGTAGCTTAAAGCCCACCTGCGGACCGACAAAGATGTCCAAATCAATGGGGTTGAAACGGTATTTCATCAGGATCGGTACACCCAGGTAATTCATATTCAGTTCGGCATCCCGATAAAGAATATCACCTATTACATACGCGTCACTTTTATATTTGCCGCCCAACTGCTGGAAATTGACTTCGGGCTGCACATAGAAACTGCCAAATACCGGGAAGTTGGCGTGTACGCCGCCGATGAAACCTGCCTTTCCATCAAAGGTATCGCCCGAAATCCTAGACATGCTCCACCCCGCCTGTATGCCGAAACCGATTTTCTCCTGCCGTTGTGCATGGGCATCCAGTATGGCAAACATAAAAATAAACGAAATCAATGTGTTTTTCATAAAAATGGGTCTTTATTGCCTAACGTAGTGATGAATGAGATTGCTACACGATTAGCTCAGTTTGTTTCCGTGCGTTCAAACCATTTATATACTGGATTAGCCGTTTATGCTGTCTTAGTAAAGCCTTCAGGTGTAAACAAAATCGCCTTAAACGAGGTTTAGTATAAGACATATTATGCTCATCATATTTGCCAGCAGGACAGGGAATGTTAGGCGCTTTGTAAATAAGGCCGCCGAGCTTTCGGTGCTGCACCTTCGTACCTGCGAGCTCCCGACCATTATCCCATTCCGGCAAGCTCACCTAGTTACATATACAGATCCAATGGGGGCTGTACCTCCTTTGGTGCAAAGTTTCCTTGAAGAACATCACCGCAAAATACTTTCTATATCCGGAAGCGGCAACCGGAATTGGGGACGCGATTTTGCGGCAGCAGTGGATCGGATACACCAACAATACGACATCCCTATAAACCTCAAATTCGAACTGTCCGGGACTCCCGGTGAAATACTAACCTTTGTTGATTACATCAACGGTGAACCCAAAACCATGGAAACGAGCCTGCGCATCCTCAAATTCCGGACAGACAGCTGCGCCACCTGCACAGCTGTAACCGATGCATTAGACCGCTGTGGCGTCCCGTACCGGGACGTTAATCCGTTTGACCATCCCGACATGGCCGCACAATATGGCGTAAGGTCAGTGCCTACCGTTATCGTCTTCGAAGGAGCGCGCGAAATTCTAAGGATGGTGGGATACAAACCCGAAATCATCGAGCAGATCAGCAGCTTATTCGACGCGTAGCTATGGCTCATCGGCTTTAGCAGCATCCTCATGCTCGCCGCCTCATGACTATGCTGGCGGCTGCACCGGTCCTAGCGCTCCAATTCCACCTCACCGGAAGGGCGATCTAGTGTCGATGAGCCGCTTGGCGTGCCAAAATCCGGGTTTCCGTCTACATTGAATGTAAATTTTTGGAGAAATACGTGCCGGTTATTCCATCCGCCATCCAACTGCAATTTAGAGTGGTAGTAGATCCAATATTCCGTATCATCGGGCGAAGTGGTCATGCTGGCATGGCCCACACCGTGTACCGTATCCGTACCTTTAAACACCGATTGTTCTGCCTTGGTCCAAGCCTCGGGATCCAGCGGGTTACTATCCGGCGATTTTAACCGCAACTGGCCCATTTTATAATGCTCGGTCCAAGAGCCCCGTGTGGAGTACATGATAAACACATCGTCCGCATGCTTCAGTACCTGCGGCCCTTCCTGCAGCGCGATATGATCTCCTTTCTCCCATGGCAACTCGGGTTTTGACAGCAATACCCGTTTACCCAGCGTGTACGGGTCGATCAGTTCAGCAATGTATAAATATTGATCCACATCATGGTGGTCATGCAATGCCGTCCAGCCAGACCACACGGCGTAATTCTTCCCCCGATGCTGCAACAACGTCATGTCTATGGCCCAGCAATTATCCTTCTTCGTTTCCGGGTCATCACCGGTATAATACATCCCCTTGTCTACATATGGACCAAACGGATTGTCGGCTTCCAGCACACCTGCTCGCTGTGCATAAAACGGCGCTCCGTTATGTACCGACCCAGCATAATAAATGTACCATTTGCCATCGATTACGTGAATTTCAGGTGCCCAGATATTATAGCTGTTCCAAGCATTTTCAGGCGGTGTCCACACCACCGCTGTTTTTTCAAATTTAGTCAAGAAACGGGATTCCGTAACCGTTATCCCTCCGCCGCCATTGAAAATGGTATAGTAGCGTCCTTCATGCTTCATCACAAATGGATCGGCACCTTTACGCAGCGGGTTGACGAACGTCTTTTCCTGCGCTTGGATCACGTTATGCGCTAGCAAACAGACCAGCAGCAAATAAATCGCTTTGTTCATTGAATTGATATAGGGGGTTAAGTCCAAATTGCAAACTTAGATAAATTCCTTTTATATGCAATATAGTCGCGTTGCGTATAAAAGGAATCGACAAGTTGGTCACAGTTCAACGTAAACAATATTGGCCACCGGTCGTTGCCCCATATGGTCAAATTTCTTGTTGTCAGAAGGGTGGTTGACCACGCCGGTTTCCGTTGCTCCCTTTACATACAAGGTACTGCTTCCCCCACCATCTAGGTTCATCGCGTCGTCTGCACCCAACCAGCCCAGCATTTTCGTCAGCTCGTCAAGGTTCATACCTGCCGATAGCTTGTTCCGGCCATCCACAACGACAAAGATCAGTTTCCCATCGACTGTTGTTGCAACGGCACTTCGCGGGTGGCGGTTGTCATTGAATGGATTGGAATTCAAAACCTCTGCGACCCCGTCCTGGATCAGCAGCGGACCGGATAGCATTACGTTCGGCACCTTGTTATATTCGTAATCTATGGAGGCCGCTGATTGGATTTCGGTCTTTCTTCTCGAGATTAGCAGCACCGCATCGGCGCGCTCGGTTTGCGCTCGTGTACGGTTGACGACTTGATTATCCACCTTCACAAAATCAACCGAACCGCCGTTTTTCATATCAAAGAATCCCCCATTGATGGCCACTACGGCTCCATATGCGGCCGCAATTTGCGAAGTGCTGTCCAACCGGGCCGAATCCGCGGCGATATGGATTTTCCGACGATATTTCTTCAGATCAATCGCTACTAAGTTCACATCCTGGTGACTTCCGAATAATTGTTCGAAATGCCCATGTTTCCATACTATACCTTTTGCAATAGATTTAACAGACCACGATTTCGTTACCACAGCTACCGAATCGGCCGACTGCCCGAAGGCCGGCTGGACAAGCCATAACAGGCCTGCAATAATTGACAGTATGTTTCGCTTCATACGGCCAAAGTTAGCAATTCCACATCAGCTCTAATCATTGCAAATCGCATATTTCAGCAACAGTGAACCGCGAGGATCGGTCAGGGGTTTCACGGTTCTCAACGATGTACCGTCATCGGGCGATACACCCAAAAACGGTTCCTTAACCTTCTTATCAAATTTGGACTATCCATTATCTTACAATTGGACTACCAAAACAACTCGAAATCGTCGTAATTTTGCAGTACTCAAAACGAATAACGATGCCCGATCAAAATATTCCTATCCATAAGGCCATTGCGCGACAAGCGAACTGACTACAAACATTAAATCCATGACCATCGCACTACAACCCACACTGGAAAATGAGCGGATCGTTATTCAACCTTTAAAGGAAAGTGATTTCGACGCCCTGTATACCGTGGCTTCCGATCCCGAAATCTGGCAGCAACACCCCAATAAGGATCGCTGGAAAAAAGACGTATTCCGCACGTTCTTCGAAGGGGCGATGCAGAGTGGCGGCGCATTCAAGGTCGTCGATAAAACGACCGGAATGACCATCGGAAGCACGCGCTTTTATGATTACCGACCCGAAGACAACAGTATCTTTATCGGCTTTACGTTTTACGCCACAGCCTATTGGGGTAAAGGTATAAACCAGCAGGCAAAAGCCCTCATGCTCGATTACATCTTTCAATTCGTGGATCAGGTCAATTTTCATGTCGGCGCAGCCAACATCCGCTCACAAATCGCCATCTCGCGGCTAGGTGCGGTAAAGGTCGGGCAGCAGGAAGTCACCTATTTTGGCGAAACAGCCAAGCTCAATTTTGTATATGCGATCAGCAAGGCGCAAAAGAGATAGAATTTACTGCGCTTTGCTTGTGTTTTCGGACAAATAAGCTAACGGCTCACCACCAGCTCCCGCTCGCCGGAAACCAAGCCGATGTGGCAACAATCAAAGGTAACGACGTAATCGGAATTGGCTACTTCGCGACTCTCGATATAGCCCCGGAATTTCACGTTGATATCGGTATGGCGCGGCAGCCGACCGCCGTCCGAATCGTCGGCAATGGGATACGACCCCGCTTTGCTGAATACGCGCCAGGTTTCTTCGTCGTATTCCCGGGTGAGGTCTTCCTGATCCGGCAACCGGGTTACCTTGATGCTATCCAATGCTACCGGTTTCCCTTCCGTATCGATCACTTTTACGCTGACCGACATAAACACCTCGGTACAAGCCACCGATCCACAGTCCCCTTTCGATTCGGTTTTATCACAAGATAGCGCCGCTATCCCTGCCAGTAGTATGTAAGCTATGCATTTCATCAACCATGCGTTTTATCAGGAGACGAACCCCGGCGTTCGGTTGCTACAAACCGCTTTTCTTCCGCCCTTCTCCCGCTAAGCCGCCCGATCTTCGGAAGGTATCCCGCCTTCCACTCCCCTTTCCGTTGTGGAATAACAAGAAAAAGTTTTTTTTATTTGTTGTTGAGTAATTTCTTCGTTTTTTTCGTCTTATCCATATACAGCTTGGCGAACACCATAATCATAGCGATCAAGCGTTAAAGTAGCTAAGCGTTAAAAAGGACCCATGGAAAAACTGACGGAACAATCATCACGGTACATAGCCCTCGAAAAGCAGTCGGTTGGAACGTTGCTGCAGCAGATCAATCAGGAAGACAGACAGGTCGCCCTAGCGGTCCAGCAGGCCCTCCCGCACATCGAGGCATTCGTTGAAGCACTTGTGCCGCGCATGGAGAACGGCGGGCGGCTGGTCTATATCGGAGCAGGCACGAGCGGCCGATTGGGTGTGTTAGACGCTTCGGAATGCCCCCCTACGTTTGGCATACCGGCAGATCAGGTGATGGGTATCCTTGCCGGAGGTGATGGGGCTATCCGCAAGGCGGTGGAGTTTGCGGAAGATCATGTGGACCAAGGTTGGAAAGATTTGAAAGCGATTGCTATCAACGAACAGGATACCCTGCTCGCCATTGCTGCATCGGGTAGCACACCGTATACACTCGGCGCATTGCAGCAGGCCAACCGTCATGGGCTGCTCACCGCATGTGTGGTCTGCAATGCCGATAGCCCCATAGCTGCGGAAGCGAAGTATCCGATTACGGTGCTAACCGGGCCGGAATTAATCACCGGCTCCACCCGCATGAAAGCCGGCACGGCGCAAAAAATGGTGTTAAACATGATCAGCACCACCGTCATGATCCGACTGGGCAGGGTTAAGGGAAACAAGATGGTGGATATGCAGCTATCTAACCACAAACTTAAGCAACGAGGCATCGCAATCCTGATGGAAGAAACGGGATTGGATAGCCAAACCGCCGGGTGCCTGATTGACCGCTACGGCAATGTACGCCGTGCATTAGAAGCCATATAGACATACGATGGCGCAGGATCACAGGCATATGGAGGAACTCTTCACCCGGATACAACGAGGCGAAAAGCAAGCATTCGATCAACTGTACCTCCGGTATTTTGATAACCTGAAACAGTTTGCGCAACACTACGTCAAGCGCGAGGAATCGGCCGACGAATTGGTATCGGAGCTGTTCGTCCAGGTTTGGCTGCGCAGGGGGGCGCTCCACGAAATCCACAACCCTACCCGTTACCTCTATCAATCGGTGAAGAACGGCTGCCTCACGTACCTGAAAAAGGAAAACAGGCATACGCGGGTTTCCCTGGACGAAGTGGATCCCGCAAATCTGCAGGTAGCCATAACCGCCAGTCCCGAGCAATTGCTGGAGTATAAAGAATTGTTGACGCTCTTGGAGGAAGCGGTTGACCTGATGCCCGACCAACGCCGGACGGTTTTCCGGATGGTCAAAGAAGACCGGCTAAAATGCCGGGAAGTGGCCGAACTATTGGGTCTCTCCGTGCGTACGGTCGAAAACCAGGTTTACCGGGCCGTTAAGCAACTTAACGAAGTGGTGGAAAGCTATTTCGATGCCGGCAATGCCAATCAAGGGCGCGCCAGTCGATTTTTTTTCTTAGTTATCTGAGGAGGCTATATGGATAAAGAAGTTTTTTTACAGTTACTTTCCCGAAAACTAGCCGGCTCGCTGCCACCGGAAGAGGCGCGTAAGCTGGGGGAAATCCGGGAGACAAATGTTGGCTTTAAACGGCAGGCGGAAGTTTTGGATCTGTATTTTCAGACAAAGCGACGGCCGACTATGGCCAATCGCATCAACTTGGCGGGGCTATGGGAAGCCATCGAGGCCGAGGAATCCGCAGAGTCCCCGGACGTTACCCACGATTCAGCTGATCAGGAAGCGCCACCGGACCGGATCAGTGGACGCGGTAACTGGCTACGTCTGGCGGCCACGATTTTGTTTTGCATCGGCATTGGAATGGCCCTATACTGGTACTTCCGGATGCCTGCCGAACCGGCATTTGCCGAAATCAGAACCGAGACCGACAAACAGTTCATCACCTTGGCGGATGGTACATTTATTGTGCTAAACCCCTCCTCTATCCTACGGTATAATGCCGATTTCGGCAAGCACAACCGCACCATCAACTTGGCCGGAGAAGCCTATTTCGAGGTAGCGAAAAACAGCGCACTTCCGCTGGTTGTCCACGCTGGTCCGTTACAGGTACGGGTAGTTGGCACCACTTTTCAGGTCCGTGCGTATGAAGATGCTCCTTCGGCAACCGTTGCGTTGCTTGAAGGCGCCGTCGAAGTATCCGGCGTACCCGATAGCACAACAGGACAGGGCTCCCCTGTTCGACTATCCCCCATGCAGCAACTGGAAGTCAGACGCAATCAAACCCAAGCGGCGTTGACCACTTTTTCAAAAGATTCGCTTTTAAACGAACTGGGCTGGTGGCCCACGGCGGATTCCCTTACATTCCATGTGGAAACGTTGGAAGGTGTGCTTCGCCGCATCAGTAAAAAATTCAAGGTACAATTCATTGTGCGTCCTGAACAACTAAATGACATCCGATTCACCGGTGCATTTGATGACGACACATCTTTGGAAAACGTATTGAAAGTGTTGCAGGTAGCCTATCCATTCACGTATCGCTTTGAAACGGAAAATCGGATTGTAATCGAATAGACCTTGAGAAACCATCCCTACCTGCTCTTCCTTCTGCTGCTGCTAAGCAGTTATCGGCTAGTCGCCCAAAGCGGATCAATCCGGATCAACCATGAACAGCGTTCATTGGTCGCGGTATTGGAAATCATCGCCCGGCAATCCAGGTACCACGTGATTTACAGCAACGACGTCGTTACCGATAGCATGGCCGTATCCGTTGCCCCCGGTGAATACGCCATTGATGAGCTGCTTCAAAACGTCCTGCCCGGGCACGACCTGTTTTACCGCGAGCTATCCGACAAAACATTAGTAGTAAGTAGTCTGAAGCTGCATGGCATACAGCAGCCCGCCGAGGCTAAAGGCATACGGATCCGGGGCCACGTACGCAATAGTGCCGACCGCCCGCTCGCCTTTGCATCGGTCGGATTGTATGCGGCCGACCGCTTTCTCACCGGAAGTACCACGGATAGGCAAGGCCATTTCAGCTTTCGGTATGCATTCGACGCCGGGCAATCCTATACGGTGAAGGTAACCTCCATCGGTTTCCAATCCGTGGCGTTCGCCTTTGTGTATCCCGATACGGCTCAGCTCACTGCGATTACCCTAAAGAGGGATCACCATCTACTGGCCGAAGTGCAGGTACAAGCTTCGCGACCGCCCATCGAACGACGGGCCGACCGGTTCATCGTCAACGTAGCCGGAAGTATCCTGGAAACCGGGAGCAACGGCTTGGAAATCCTGCAGAAGTCACCCGGACTGTGGGTAGACCCCAACGGCAACATCAGCCTGCGGGGGCAATCGGTGATGGTCATGATCAATGACGTGGTGCAGCGTATGTCGGCCACCGATCTGGCAGAATACCTACGTACCTTGCGGTCAGAAGATATTGCCAAGATCGAAATCCTGCCCAATCCGCCTGCGGAGTTTGAGGCCGAGGGTTCCGGCGGCATCGTGCACATCCTGTTGAAACAGGGGCGCGATGAAGGGTTTACCGGCACGCTCAACACGCAGTATCGCCAACAGGTGCAGCGGCCTGCATATGGCGTGGGCGCTACCCTCAATTACAAAATCAAGAACCTCTATGTTTTCGGCACCGGGGGGTATAACCGGGATCGCAGTGCCTATATCGCAACCAACGATATCCGGTATCCGGACCAGCATGCCTACAGCAGCTTTACCGATCGCGAAAACAACAACCAACAGGCGATGCTGCGCTTGGGTGCCATCTATGAATTCAGTGCGAATCAATCCGTCGGCCTCCAGACCAACCTGAATCGCGGCAAACTGCTCCAGCGATTTGATACAGACATCGCGTTGATCGACCCGCAGCATGTAACGGAAGGATCGGCCACATCCGATTGGACGCGGACGCCCGGATTGAACAGTGCTACATTGAACTACAGCTGGAAAACCGACAGCCTCGGATCCGGATTGAAAGTACTCGCCGATTACCTGGACAGTGAAAACCCCAACACCAATGAATTCCACTCCCGTTACACCGATCCGCAACGGGATGCCGTGTTCCGCAATGCGACGCCCAGTACCACGCGCCTGTATAGTGTGCAAACCGATTACAACCGATGGCTGGATGCCATACAGCTCAAAGCCGGACTAAAATTCACGAATACCGATCGGGACAATGAAGTCATACACGAACAATTCGAATCCGGCCAATGGCTACTTGACCCCGGGCGAAGCAACCGTTTCCGGTATCAGGAGCAGCTATTGATGGGCTATGCCGCACTCGAACGCCAATTTAAGCGGTTCAGCGCACAGGTGGGGCTCCGGGCGGAGCAGACCATCATGGATGGTCATTCCGTAAGTGCAGACATCCGCTTCCGGCGATCCTATGTGAACCTGTTTCCGTCGGTATTCCTCCTACACCGGTTGGACAGCGCGGGCAAAAAGTCGCTGGTGCTCAATTACACCCGCAGGTTGAGCAGGCCGTCGTTTTCGGCGCTCAACCCCTATCGGTTGCAGTTTTACGACTTCCTGGCCCAGATCGGCAACCCGGACCTGCTGCCCGAGTATACCGACCGTGTGGAAGCAGGCGTCACGCTGATGGGTGGACTATCGTGGGATATCTATTACGCAACCACCAGCAACATGATGGCCCAGTATGCGGAATCCGTCGATAAGATGATTGAATACCAAATCCGGAATTTCGGTAGCAGCCACCGCTATGGTACCAGTATATATGCGCCGGTGAAGGTGAAGCCGTGGTGGTCGATGACCAACAACATGAACGTGTATCTCTTGCGCTATCGGATAGCCGAAGCCGACTACCGCAATACATCACTCAACATCAGTACCTATCAGGTATTCACGATCAAAAAGATCGGCGATGCCGACCTGTTTGCGTTCTACCGATCGCCTTACCTCACGGCCAATTCGGAAATGGCGGATTACTGTAGCGTAGACATCGGCTTCACTAAGCGCCTATGGAACAATCAAGCCCGGCTGCGGCTCAACGTTACCGATATCTTCAACACGGCGCGCGAGCGCGAAGTCACCCAAGACCGTGGTGCCACCGTGTATTTTTACCAGAAGCGCCCCACCCGAACCGTGGGCCTATCCTTCAGCTATACCATATCATCAGGCAAAACGTTTAGCAATAGAAAGATTGAGCAGAGTGCAGAGGAAGAACAGCAACGAATCGGGAATTGATCTACAACGATCGCGCCGATTTGCCTTGCCGCCAATGGTCCTCTATTTCTTCCAACGACTTTTCCTTGGTCTCCGGGATGTAAAAATACCCCCACAATAGTCCAATAACGCATACCAGCGCATAGCTCCAAAAGGTGTAGGCCACGCCCAGCGTATTGACCAGTTTCAGGAAGGTAAAAGCAACAACGGCATTAAATCCCCAATGGGCCAGCGACCCCACGCTCATGCCTAAGCTCCTGGTGCGGAGCGGAAAGATTTCGGAGATTAATAACCAACCGAGTGGCGCCAGGCTGATGGCGATGAAGATGATAAACGCAATGATGCTTCCTGCAGCGTAATAGGGAAGCATATCGCCTAGCTGCTCACCGAAATGGAAGCTTACACCCAGCACTGCCAACGACGGGATCATACCGCTGATACCAATCAGGAAGAGCTTACGTCTCCCCCAGCGGTCGAGCATGATGACGGAAAAAGCACACGCCGCTACGTTGGCCGCACCGATGATAATGGCCGGTATGATGGAAGCTGTGTTGCTCACGATGCCCGCCATTTTGAAAATAGTGGGCGAATAATAGATAATCGTATTCACACCCGAAAACTGCTGGAAAAAGAAAATCATCACGGTGATGGATAGCGGTATCCGGAGCCACGGTTTAAACAGTTCCTTCAAACCCGAGTTGTTCCGCGACACCGTTAGGTCGTATTGCACGTCTTGTATAATTTGCTGCGCTTGATCTTTGCTTTCGATTTGCTCCAGAATGGCGCGACCTTTTTCCAGCTTATTTTTGGAAATCAGCCACCGGGGTGATTCAGGAAGGAAAAACATCCCGATCAGCAGGGCAATGGCGGGATATATCCCCACCATAAACATCGCCCGCCAGGATTCGAGATCCTGGTCGTTAGACAGCCAATAGTCCGTGATGTAAGACGCTAAAATCCCGATGGTAATCATCAGCTGATTCAACGTTACCAATCCGCCGCGATACTTCTTCGGCGAGATTTCGGCGATATACATCGGCACGACATAGGAGGTGATGCCGATGGCAATTCCGATGACCATCCGCATGATAATCAGTTCGGTAATGCTGGAAGCAAACGCACATCCTAAGGACGCGCCGAAGAAAATGATGGCATTGACGATGATCATTTTCTTTCTTCCCAGTATTTCGGTGACACCACCGCTCGCAATTGCACCAATGATAGCGCCAAGCAGTACGGAAGTGGTCAGCCATTCCAGCTGGCTATCGGTGAGCGTCCAATGTTCCTGCAGGAACGGCAGCGCACCGGAGATGACTCCGGTGTCAAATCCGAATAGCAGACCACCGATGGCCGCCACCGTAGCGATAAACAATACAATCCGGGGAATTTTCATAATCGGTATAATTAGATAAAAATCGAATGACGTATTTTAATTAACGATTGTCGAAGTGGAGCCGGCTATGGCATTCAGGCAAGCTCCGAATGCGGCTTCTTCGTCATAAGGTGAAAAAATAAGGGCAGTTTTGAACTGCTCTTCAAAAGCGCGGCACAACAAGGGATTCCGTTTGAGTGCGTTGCCAGAACCGACGAGTACCGACTTAGCACTGCGCACTTCTTCAGGAAGCGCTTGATAGAACTGGTAGAGTTCGCGGCAAATGCCTTTCAAAAGTCCGATAATCAGGTTATCGGGTGTGAAGTTGTGGGTGGAGATATTTTCGATATTCCCCCGCTTATCCGGCGCGGAGCGTGTACCGTCAAAAAGCGTTTCCACAATGGGCAGATCAACGGAATCATCCTTGTAGGCTACAGACGTCATGATCTTATAAAAATCGAGTCCTTCGGTTGGATATCCACTGAATTTCGCTACCGTGTCTTCAAAAAACGTCCGCAGCATGGCAAAAGCCTGGCCACCACATAGCGCCGCCCCGACCAGCATGTATCCGCCGCCCGGAAACGGGCGGGTCTCTATGCCTGGGATTTTCATGTAGTTGTCCGAGAAGACGGAGACTTGGCTGCTGGTTCCCACGGTTACATGAATGGATTGCTTTAAATGGTCCACGGAACCCAAAAAAGCAGCCTGATTGTCACCAACAGCCATATAAACCGGTATATCGCGGTAGTGGCCACAAGAAATGGTCGATTCGGCGAGCTCCGGAAGCAATGCGCTGTCTATGCCGACCCTGGCGAGTGCAGCATGATCAAAATCCAACTGTTCCACATCAAACAAGCCAAGGCCGGCGCCATTGGAATAATCGGTAACGGGCGTCGTCCGATCCACCAGTTTCATCACCACAAAATCCATGATGGTGCAGATTTTCGCAACCCGGTCGGGCACCAGGCCATTGTGGCAGTTGTAAAAATGAGTGGCCAGCCCGAAACCGGAAGGCACGGAATGACCCGTTGATTCGGAAAGAAACGCCGAATACGTCATGCCGGTCTTATAGCGCAAATTCGCACGGCCATCTTGCCAGGTATAAAGCGGGCTGATGGCATCGCCGTCCCGATCTACATAGAGTATGCCGTGCATCTGGCCTGTAATGCCGATTCCCCGAATCGTCGTATAACGCAGCGAAAAATCATCAATTATCATGCGTACGATTTCCAAGATCCGCATCGGGTCCTGCGCCCGTTCCCAACGTTTCACCGAGTAGATACCGGCATCATTGGGTATGGTTACGGATTCTATTTCACGGCTTTCGGCCGTATAAGCAACACCGCTGACCGAGCTGGTACCGATATCTATTCCAATAAAGTGCATAAATGCTATTTCTGTTCGCTATCTTATCGTGTACCTACCAACCTGCATTTTGTTTATACAGTCCCTTCACGTAGCTGATCTGCACCTCCGGAATCGGAAAGTACTCATCACGGTTTTTAGTGAAGTTAGCATCTCTCAGGTAAGACCGTCTGGTCTTTTCGACCGCAAAATACGCATTAAGCTGCTCGGCCGCAATACCCCATCGTACTAAATCGAAGAACCATTTGCCTTCCGTTGCAAACTCCAGGTGACGCTCCCAGCGGAGTGCCTGCAGCGCAAATTCCTTGGTCCAGGCCGGACAATTCTGGCCCGGCCGATACGGCTGCACGTCGAACCTGCCGGTCGGGGTCCCGTCCGCAAACTTCAACCGGTCGGTACTGTTTGCCGCACGTTCCCTAATCTCGTTGATCAGCCGAAGGGCTTCGTCCATCTCCTGTTCAAGCTGGATCAGCGCTTCAGCGCGCCACAGCATCACCTCGTCGAGCCGCAACACATCCCAGTTCAGGCCCGCCCCCATAAAGGGGTTTGTCTTTTTAAAACAGTCGGACGTCGGCGAAACCAGCAGCTTCTGGCTCATGGAGTAGCCGTACACCTCAGGCGTACGCACCCAATTTTCGCCCATGATGTAAGAAGGCTCATACTTCCAGGGCATGCCAGGCACAGCCGCCGTATGCATCAAGCGTGGATCCATCGGGGTGGCTGCAAAAGCCGCTTTGTTGTCCAGTAAGATACCCGAATTGAAATTTTCGAAATCCGGCACGCCATTTACCGTTTTATAACGGTTCATCATATTTACAGACGGCTGCAGAAAGCCGCAGCAGCCATAGTCCGAATTCACTGGCGACACGAGCCACGAATTCAAGCGGCCCGTCTGCGTATCCGTCGTGTACTGGATAGCCCAGATGGACTCCGTACCATTTTCATACTCACACAGGAAATTCTCGGCAAAATCCGGTGCCAAGCGCTTTCCCGAATTGTCGATAATATCCTTGCACAACGCCGCCACTTCAGTTAGCTTTTCGCGGTTGATGTTGATGACGTTATGGTTATCGTCCTGCTCATATGCCGCGAAAATCAGTGTCTTCGCCAGGTACGCTTTAGCCGCAAAACCCGTAGGCCTGCCCACTTCAGCTTGCACATCCGGCAACACACCCGCCGCAAAGCGGAAATCCTCGATTAATTTCCCCCACAGCTCTTGGTCAGACAATGCATCATTACTCACCTTGTCGTACATATCCTGTGGCGTATCCTCATCGATATAGGGGAAAAATTTGAAACACTGTTTCATATACATGTAGATGTGACCACGGAGGAACCTCAGCTCGGCGATGCGCTGTTCCCGAAGCGGATATTGCTCGGCCGTCAGGTTTTTCACCCTTCGCAATGCATCGTGGACACGCCCAACGGCCACATAGTGCACCCACCACAGGTTATCCAGGTCGCCGACGTTGGTAGGCTGCATATAAGTGAATGTTTCCCAACGGTTGCGCTCAGCATTGTCGTTGGTGCCCGATCCGCCCTTATAAGCCTCGCCACCACGCACTGTTCCCTCCTCGTAAGGCATGCCCATCTGTTTGTTGAAGTGATTCTGTCCCACGAACGAGTAGGCAGCGTTGATCATTTTTTCGACTTGCTCCGGCTCATTCAAATCTTCATCCGCAACAACGCCCTGAGGCTTGGTATCAAGCATGGACTCGCACGCACCGGATAGCACCAGGATGAGACCGAGACCGAATAGATTTAATGCTTTCATGATTCGTTATCTTAAAATTTACAGTTAGAATGAAACGTTTATCGTAAACGTCATCGAAAATGGTAGCGGGTATCCGCTTCCCGGCGTTTCCGGATCCAAACCGGTATACGGGCTGTCGCCCCACGTCTTCTTAATAAGCAATACGTTGTCGGCCCGCAAAGCGAGCCGCACCCGTTTCATGCGCACCTGATCCAGCAATGCCGTAGGAAGGGTATACCCCAGTTCCATGTTCCGGATTTTCATGTACGAACCGGTTTCCACGTAGTAGGTCGAGAACCGTCCTTCGTCATTGTAATTATTGATCGATATCGCCGGGATGGTGGTATTGGTGTTGGTCGGTGTCCACGCGTCCAACAGGCGGGTACCGTAGTTTTCGCCAGACGTACTCAACGCGTAGATATCGGTCCAGGATTTCCAACCCTGTACATTAAGCTTCTTTCCCGCCAGCCCGTTGAAGAATACGGCGAAGTCGAAGTTTTTCCACGTCACGCCCACGTTTACCCCATACTCCGCACTCGGGTCTTGGTTGCCCAGCCACGCGCGGTCCTCCTGATCGATCTTACCGTCGCCGTTTACATCCTGAAAACGGATGCGCCCCGGCGCTGCACCCACCTGCGTAGCGTGTGCATCCACCTCGGCCTGCGATTGGAACAGGCCATCGGCAATATAGCCGTACATGGATGAACGGGAGCGCCCCAAGATGTTTTGATCGGTTCCGTTTCCGGCAAAATTATTGATGACCTCATCGGGCACCTTCAAGATCCGTTGCTTATTGTGCGAAACCACGCCACTGATGTTCAAACCCACATCACCGAAATTATCCGCATAGTTCAGGGTCAATTCGATGCCCTTGTTATCGATATCTGCACCATTCAACCACATTTGGGCGCCTTCACCGAGTGTCGCCACCGTACCCGGTTTCATCAGGATATCCGTTGTCTTTTTGAGGTAATAGTCGAGCGAGCCGCCAAATTTGCCGGCAAAAAGCGCAAAATCCAGCCCAAAGTTATGCTGGGTGGTCGTTTCCCACCGCAGGTCCGGGTTGTTGCGCTGGGTACGGCGGAAGCCCGAAGGCAGGTTGCTCCCGCCTTCCCCGGTAAAATCATAGGCCGTGCCCCAGTTCCAGTCCCACACCGAATTGGGGTCATAAAGTGGACTGTACATCAAGTAGGCCGCATAGTCATCGATCTGTGCGTTGCCGTTTTGTCCCCATCCGTAGCGGAGTTTCAATTGCGAAAACCCAGCAAGCGCGTCTTGCAGAAACGGCTCGTTATTCAGCACCCATCCAAAAGACACCGCGGGGAATGTCGCCCAACGGTTGTTCGCCCCGAATACCGAAGAAGCATCCCTGCGGAGGGTGCCGGAGGCCAGGTACCGGTCCCCGAAGTTGTAGTTGAATTTTCCAAACCACGAAATCAGCGTGTTATTGCTGGCTCCACCCCCATTTTCACGGTCTTCCTCACCTGCATCCAACTGCATGTAATCCGGCGTTTCCAGGGCAAACACCCGGCGGCTTCCCCAATGGGACTGATACGAATGATCAACGGTCTCCTGCCCGACCATCACATCGAAATTATGCTTATCCACGTCGAATACATACTGCAAGATGTTGCTGTTATTCCAATCGTAATTATAGTTGGACGTCTGGTATACCCCATTCCGAGCCTCGCTCAAAAAGCCCGATTCATACGTCAAATCCATGGTCCGCCGCCAGTAACCCACAAAATCAACCCCAAAAGACGAGCGGAAATTCAGGCCTTTCAAAAGCTCGATATTGAGGTAAGTATTCCCAAACAGGCGCAGGTTATCCTGATGATTCTGTTTATTGTCCGCTATCAAGCGCACCGGGTTCTGGCGATCGCTCATCCCACCGATCGGCCCGCCCCAGCCAATGCCGTCTACCGTATGCACCGGCACAATAGACATGAGCGATTTGGTGCTCCCCAGGTTTCCGTCGCCCACATTCGAACTGGAGCGCCACTGCGACACGGTGAAGTTCTCACCGATTTTCACCTTTCCGTCCAGCCAGCTGTAATCGGTATTGATCCGCGCATTGAAGCGCCGGAAGAAACTGCCGTCGATGGTTCCCTTATTATCGTAATAATCCGCGGCCAAGAGCGCATTGCCGTTGTCCGTACCCGAAGACACCGTAACGTTGTATTGCTGAATCATGCCGGTCCGCAGGATTTCCTTTTGCCAATCGGTATCTGCCGAGCGCATCGTTTGTTCAATCGGATCGAGGAATTCACGCCAAGACACGTTGTCGAGCATCCAATTTCCGTTGGCATCCTGATGGTCTTCATACTGGTACAGACCACCGAAATCACGCACAAACCCGATCCCGACCAGGTTGGGGTCAGCCGTCGGATTATCGTTCTTAATCGCCCAGTATTGGGCGATGCCGCGCTGCTCCGTATTCATCAATTCGAAGGGTTTTGCGCTGCTGGTGAGGGTGTTGGAGGCCGTGAAATCGACGGTCGTTCCTTTCTTGCCGCGCCGCGTGGTAATGATAATCACGCCGTTCGCCGCACGCGACCCATAAATGGAGGCCGACGACGCATCCTTCAATACCTGGATGGATTCAATATCCATAGTTGCCAGTTCGGCCATGGAACGCGTGGTTGGCGTACCATCGATAATATAGAGTGGATTGTTGTTATTCAGCGTTCCCTCGCCGCGAATACGTACCGCTGCCGACGGGTCCGGCGAGCCGTTTACGGTAACGGCCATCCCGGCCACCCTACCCTGGGCAGCCCGCATGGCACTGCCCGTCGTGCTGGAGCGGAGCTGATCTACGTTGATCACGGACACGGCCCCGGTCAGATCCGCTTTGCGCTGGGTGGTGTAACCGGTCACGACCACCTCGTCGAGGTTCAAGGCATCTTCAACCAGCCGTATCGTCAACTCCTGCAAGGTAGCCGCGGCCAATTCCGTGGTCTTATAGCCCACATAGCTGAATGTCAGGGTACTGGTACTGCCTACGCGCAAGGTAAAGCGTCCATCGGCATCGGTACTTGTGCTGTTGCCTCCCGTCCCCTTTTCGATAATGGAGACATTGGATAATGGCGCCCCGTTCTTGTCCAACACCGTACCGGATACCAAGATCTGCTCTTGGTTGATCATCGGGGAACTAGCGCCAGCCACCCCCTGCCCGGCAAGCATGCAAAATAAAACCAGGAGTACCGCTTGGCCCACCGTTTTCCTCGTTTCAATTATTTTTCGTTTCATAAATTAGGGTTATTAAGATTAACTATCTTTTCGATTTTTACATCCCGGATGGCGGCATTGCCATTCTTGACATAGAAAAAGAGGTTATTTCCTTTTTGTTCAGGCAACCGGTTCACCACGGTCCGTTTGTTATTCACCGATATATCAAAAAAATCTTCATACACAATCACGTCCAGCAGTATTGGCTCATCCAGCCCTTTTACCGCATCGATCGAGGTGTTATGCATGACCACCGTCTCGTGATTCGGATTCAGCGTCAGCCGGTAGCCACTCGTGCGCTTATCCGTAGCCCGCAAAAACAACCCCAGCTCCTCATAATTGCCATCCGGTTCGATGCGCATGGATATCCGGTAATTGTCGGGCAGGTCATTCACTTCCGCCACCCCTACTTCACCAGCCGCCGTTATTTCCACCCGTCCATCCGTGATGGCGACGATCGATGGAGCCGAGGTCTTGATTTGCGGCATAGCCATCGGTGACGACGCCGGCAGCACCTCGGGCAGGAATTTCGTAGCGAACGTTCCATCCGGCTCCTGGTAAACTTCCCGGAAAAGTATCGTTCCGCCCCAAATCCGGTCGCCATTATCCTTATCATCGGCACGGTAGGGCGAATAGGCTACCGCAATACGGCGCCCGCCCTTAAACTCGGCCGTTTTATAAACACACTCGAAATGCGCGATCAAGGCTTGCGACTCGGGATAAACCCATGGCCCGTAAGGTTCCTTGGCCATCACATAATGGGTATGCCCCGCTATGCTGTACAACAGGTAATACCAATCATTCCATTTGAAATAGTCCGTGCATTCAGGCGTGCCCTGCTGCCCGCGCAAGGGCGATTCCACTTCTTCCCAGTTTTTCAGATCGATAGAAACCAGGTGCACCAGATAGCCACCGAATCCGCTGATTGCCGGCTCCTTCAGGTTGCCCGAAACGAAAAGATGGAACAGGCCGTCGCTCCCCTTGAAGACCTTCGGATCCCGGAAATCCCGACTGATGCATTCCTCCGGGGCCAGGTAAAACGGATTGGGTGATTGCTTCTCATACGTGTAGCCGCCATCCTTGCTGATCGCATAACTCAGCTGCTCATGCACCCCGTTTTCATCCTTTACGCGCGTCGCATAAAACGCGTAAAACTGATCGTTAGCTGCTATGACGGATCCCGTGCAAATCGACTTTTCCCACGCCTCATTGTCAATGCCCAACGCCACCGGGTGGTGCTTCCAATGAACAAGGTCGGTGGTGGTACTCAGGGCCCACTGATGCCCTCCCAAGCCATCCAAACCGGCATGATGCCCTTCGTCCAACAGCCAATACAGGTAGAATGTGCCGTTGTGGTAATAAGGCATGCCATCGCCCGAAAACAAATGCGGTTCGATGGGTTTGAAATATTGCAGCTGCGCGGTCCGTTGGATCGAAGGGTTATAGTCTTTTACCACTTGCGCGGATGAAGACGCTGCAACCAACAACAGCAAAACGAAGACACTGCTGATTTTGTAATGGATAGGCAAATACGTAAATCGATGACTAGACATGGTTATAAAAGTTACATGAAACAAGGCATAATTGGTACCAGTTCGAGGTCAAATATAGCGGCGATATTCACAAAAACAAAACTATTTTATCACAATTGATTATCATAATGTTTACATTTAAAACCAAAAAGAAGCCTTTATTTTCACTAAATCCCCATGCAATTCAAAACTTCCCATTCCTAATTTTTCACAATACACTCATATTAAGAATAATGAAAACAAGTATCCATCTACAACACCTTGCATAATTGGTAGGGTTACATACATGAAATGTAAACATTATGGCGAAGAATATTTTTCAATTGATGAATAATTGCCGACTAAATTTAACCACAAGGAAGGTAATTGCAGAAAAAATTTACACCTTACTGCAATAAATGTAAAAATAATTTAATAAATAATATTACATTTGCCACCACAATGTAAATACCTTTAATTATGTCTGCTAAAACAAGCCACAAGACGATCTACGACACGCTCAAGAACCAGATCATTAAAGAAGGGTTTCTGCCGGGTGCCATGCTACCTACCGAACAGACGCTTGCCAAACGATACGATGTATCCAGGCCCACCATTGCCAAAGTGTATAACCAGCTACAGGAAGAAGGCTTTGTAAAGAAAACCAAAGGCCTCGGAACGGTGGTCACTTACCAACACACCAGCACCCCCTACACGTTTGGCCTGTTGCTTCCGGGATCCGGAGAATCCGAGATCTTCTCGATCATCAACGATCAATTGCTACGGCAATCCGAATCGGGGATGTTTAATTGCTTTTGGGAAGGCGCTACCGCAAGCAGTGCTGAAATCCGGAAATCGCTGATCGAATCGTGTCTCGAAAGCTACATCCAGAAAAAGGTGGATGGCATCTTTTTCTCTCCGCTTGAGCGCGTGCCAGATGCCTACGAGTTAAATCTCAAAATCTGCCAGGTCATCCGGGAGGCAGGTATCCCACTGGTACTGATCGACCGAGATATCCTCGCTGCTCCAGACCGCAGCGAATTCGATGTGGTATGCATCGATAATTTCAGCGCCGGCTGCGTTATGGCCCAGCACCTCATCGATCGCGGCTGCGAAAAACTACATTTTTTCTACCGGCCGGGTTCCGCCAGCTCGGTAGACCTGCGCCTTTCAGGGGTGCGTGATACGGCGCTTAAGCATGGCTATGCGTTTACGGAAAGCAATGTGTTCTGCGGCAGTCCCGAGGATTTGGAGTTGGTAAAGGGCATGGAAGTGATTGCCGGCAAAACAGGCATCATCTGCGCCAACGATTCGACGGCAGCCGTACTGATGTCGTCATTGGACGACCTCGGCATCGAGATATCGAAAGACATCCTGATCTGCGGATACGACGACATGAAGTACTCCAAGCACCTGAAGCATTCGTTGACGTCATTCCGCCAGCCTTGCGAGGAGATTGCCAACATCAGCATTGAACTGCTAATGCGCAGGTTGAAAGAAAACAACCGCATCCCGATCACCGTAAACCTCAAAGGAGCTATCGTTATCCGTGAATCCAGCCAATTTCGTTAACTAATTCAAAGAAAAATGAGACCAATTTATCCCTTCCTTATGCTGATCAGCTGCAGCCTGCTTTTTATAGGTTGCGTTGAAAAGAAAAAAGTTGTTCAAATCGAGCTCAACGCGGCCCCCTGGGTATTTTCCGAGGACGTCCCACCGGCCAGCACGCTATCGCCGAAGTCGGCCCAAGGCACCTTTGATGCACCGGCAGACAGCAGCAGTTTTACGATCAAGCTGACCGCCACGATCGGCCAGCACCTATCCGGTAAGCAACTGCTGCATATTCCCGGTGTACTGGAGGTTACCGCCTTCAAGCACGATCCCTCCGACCGCAACCTCCAAAACTATCCAGCCTATCCGATGGCGGATGGTTCGGTTCCCGTATTTCAAGCGGCGCTGCGGCTGCACCCGCTTCCGAACAGTACCGAAAAGGAGGTACGGGATATGATTATCGGCATTCCATTGGGGGTTTTGACCGAATCTACCGGCCAGCATGAAATCGTCCTCCATTTCTCGGGTGTACGTTGGTCACTGTATGTAGACGGCGAACTGCTCGACAATGATTTTGCGTTGGGCTATCCCCAATGGCCCGCCCAGCAGACCTGGGCGATCGACCCAGACCTTGTTTCCAGGGCCGAACTCTTCCTCCCCGGCCTGGAGCCCGCAAAAACGCCGTTAAAAACTCCACGAATCGCGAAGGATATCCAATACTGGACCCCTGCCGGCCACAACGCCTGGGTGGGCGACGTGGCCACCTTCTACCATGAGGGCCGGTATCACGTATTCTACCTGTTTGACAGGCGGGGCCACGCCAGCAAATTCGGGCGCGGTGGGCATTATTTCGAACACTTGTCAACGACCGACTTCGTCACCTGGACCGAGCACGAGGCCGCTACCCCGATCGAAAGCCAGTGGGAAACACTGGGCACGGGCACGCCATTCATCAGCGATGGCAAACTTTGCATCAGCTATGGCCTGCACACCACCCGTATCTATCCCAAAGAAGCAACCACCCTGCCGTTGCTATTGGATTATTACAACCAACACGGTGCTACAGGCTCGTTTGGATACGATACCCTATCGGGATATCCCGCCGGATCCACCTACTCCATCAGCGCGGATGGGATCAGCAATTTCAAAAAAACACACACGTTATTCCATCATTGCGAAAACCCCAGCGTCTATACCGATCCCGAAGGCCGCCTGCGCATGCTGGCGAACTACGGCGCAAAGGGTACCTGGGAATCAAAATCGATCGAAGGCGGTTGGAAATCCATTAATCCCGGGTTTCCTCCCGGCGGTGACTGCACGTTTTTCTTCCGTTGGGGGAATTACGACTACGTGATCGGCGGCTTTACCGGCCTTTGGTCAAAGCCCGCCAGCGCACCAGAAGACGGTTATACGGACGTTGTCAAGCAGGGGCTTGATTTCTATAATGGCATGTGTGTACCCGCGGTTACCGAAATCAACGACGGCCGGTTTCTGATGGCCGGCTGGATTCCGATGGCCAACTGGGGCGGCACATTAAACATCCATGAAATGCTCCAGTTCCCGGATGGACGGATCGGCACCAAATGGATGGAAGAGCTCGTGCCGGTCACGGGAAGGCAACGCACCCTGGCCGATGAAATCGAGGAAAACTCCACATTTGAGGTCGATGATCCCTCCTTCCTGCTGACGTTTGATGTAAAGCCCGGTGAGGACCTATCCGGCAAACTGGGCGCCCTGTTCTTAGGTGAAGACGACGCCGAGCACGCCTGTGAATTCCAGTTGAGCCCGCACGGAAAAAGGGCGCAATACGGTCAAGGATCCCTTCAGCAGTTCTCCGGACAGGAAAAGACCCTGCGCGAAGGCGGCTTTCCGAACCACGCCCGCCATTACGGCATCGAAAACCTATTCGATACGGACGGGCCGTTCACCGTCCGCATATTCGTCAAATACGACACCAAGTATGGCGGATCACAGATCGATGCGGAAATTGCTGGTAAACGCACCATGATTACGTTCTGCCCCGGTTTGAAAGTCGAAAAGCTGCTGTTCAGATCGGATGATACCGGCATTCAAAACGTGAAGATGGCTGCATACAATCATTAAGTATCCTTCCCTCAAAAGATACCGCTCGCCCCTTAATGGGGGGAGCGGTATCTTAATAGCAACTCATCGCTGTTGCGCAGCACAATGCATTTTCAGATCCGAGAGTACCTGCTTTTCCGGTTTAGAACGGGTGAGCCGGATGGCTTGTTCATAGTGTGCTAGCGCTTTTGCGGTATCCGTTCCCGAATAAAGATAGCCCAGCAACGCATGGTAATGGTTATTGCCCGTCAGCTGCAATTTCTCTGCCTCGCTGATGGCCTCTTCTTGTCCGTAAACGTTCGCAAAGGCAAACGTTCTATTCAATGCCACCATCGGAGAATATTCGATCAGGATCAGTTGATTATACAATTGCAGGATATGCGGCCATTTGTTTGCGTCTGAAATGACGGTGTGCCAATACGCAATGCCGGCTTCCAAATGGTATGCCGAGATTTCGTTGCCAGTAGTGGCATTGATCAGGTAATGATGCCCCCGTTGAATGAGCGCTTTATCCCATTGCCCTCTATCCTGGTCATCAAAGCGGATGGTTTCATTTCCCGCTCCGGTTCGCGCCTCCAGCCGCGAGCTCTGATAGCACATCAACGCCATTAACGCATTCACCTGCGGCGTGTTTGTCAATGGGTTTTCAGTCAATACCAAACCGAGCCGTATCGCTTCGGAACAGAGTTCCTTTCTCACCAGTTGATCGCCTGTTTTGGAAAAATAACCCTCATTAAACACCAAGTACAGTGTCTTTAGAACGGTAGGCAGTCTGAATACGATTGCCGCTTCACTCAACAAGCCAACCTGGAAATGATCGTTCCGCAGGTTGCTTCTTGCCCGCTGCAAGCGTTTTTTTATCGTTTCGACTTTCGTCAGGAATGCATTGGCGATTTCTTCAACACTGAAGCCACACAGGATCTGTAGCGCCAAACAGATTTGGCTCTTGCTTGCGTTTGCCGGGTTACAAACCGCAAAAATCATTGCTAGCTGGCTATCTGCGATGCTCTGCTCGTGGTATTCAAACGCTTCTTCGTATCGGATGCGCTCCGTTTCGGTTTGGCTCCGCACCCGGGTCTCAACGACCGACAGGTGTTTAATATAATCTTTGGCCTTGTTTTTGGCGACCGTATACAACCAAGCCGCCGGATTCTCAGGTACTCCATGGATGGCCCAGTGCTCAGACGCTTTCAGAAACGTGTCGCCTGCAATGTCCTCAGCGGTTTCCATGTGCCGTAAACCAAAATGACGGCATAAGACAGCCGTCATTTTTGCATATTCCTGTCGGAATAAGTGGGGTAAGACCTCGTTATGTGATCCCGTATGAGCCAATGTCAATCACGCTTTAACACCTCGCGGACTTCAATGTTGCCGCCGACCATAAAAATTGGATTCTCTTTTGCCATGGTTACCGCCTCGTCAATCGTTTCCGCCCTCACCACGATGTAACCGCTGATGAATTCCTTGATTTCGGTATACGGTCCGTCCGTCACCACGTCGTCAGCTTTAACGGTCTTCGCGCTCCCTGCAATAGGCAGAAGCGTATTGCCTTTATCCACCAACTTGTTCTGCGCAGCGATGCCTGCCAACCAATTCATCCGTTCCTGCATCTGTTCGGGCGATGGCTGGAAGTCAGCCAAGTCTTTCAGTCTGAAAATTAATGCAAATTCTTTCATTGTCAAAAAATTTTAATGTTTGTGCTTATGACGATTGACATTCCCATATGGGGACAGCGTTCGCTGTTTTTTTAGAGCAACGGGCTATATGCATATATAATAGGTGTTTTATGTAAGTCCCGAAAATCAGGATAATTTTGCATTTTTGTAAAACGCTGCCGTTAAAAAAGCTACCATGAAATTATCCATTGCCCAGCGACTTTACCTCGGATTGACCATCGGTTACGTCATCGTAATCACGGTCGGCATACTTTCGTATTTTTCCTATCAAAAGCAAATTCGGCAAGCCGCGTGGGTACAGCATACACAGCAGGTACTCCGTACCTCTGGGTCGCTTACCCAGCTCATGACGCAGATGGAAAACAGCAAACGAAACTTGTTCGTTACCGACAATCCACGGTATATCTTTGCATTCGACACCACCGTCCGAGAGCTGAAGATCACGATGACCAACCTGATGGCGCTAGTGCACGATAACCCCACCCAACGGTCCAATGCGCAACAAATCGAGCGATCCCTCAATCAGGTAGTCAATTATTGGCAACAGGAAACGAAGGTCTCTTCCCAAGATACCGCGCTCCTTCGGCAGACCATCCGAACCGGGACGGGACTAATGGCCTCGTTCACCGAAGACATTGACCGGTTCGAGAAACTGGAAAACAACTTGCTGCTAGAACGAGAAAAACGCAACGAGCGATCATCCCAACAAGCCATTGCGATGCTCTTCGGCGGGCTGGCGCTGATTTTAGTGATCGTTAGCATCCTGAGCTATCAGGTTTATCACGAGCTCACGGCGCGGGTCAAGTCACAGCGTCAGCTTAAGCAGAGCTTGCGGGATATGGAAGCCCTGAACACCGAAACGTCCCAGCAAAACTGGCAATTGAGCGGGCTATCCAAAATCAACAATCTGCTACAAGGGCAATATTACGCAGACGTGTCCAAGTTGGCTGCAGCGTGTACTGCAGCGTTGGCAGAACTCTTGCAGATCCCATCGGCCATCCTTTACCGGTACGAAGAAGATCAACGGCTCCTAGTACCCATCGGCGCTTTTGCACCGCCAACCGAACTGCCTCCGTTTCATCGTCTGGGCGTTGGCATCACCGGACAAGCCGCACAGGCGAAAGCGATCACGGAAGTCAATAACCTGCCTCCAGGCAGTCATGCCCTCCAATCCGGCCTCGGCTCCATCCAACCCACTTCGCTCGTGTTGATTCCCCTGTGGGTTGACGAACAGTTGATCGGGTTATTGGAGCTCATCGGTCTCACGGCATTCGATTCCAGGCAAATCCAGTTACTTGACCTACTCAAGCATAATCTCGGCAGCGCGCTACAAAGCGTGATGGCCCGCGAACACCTTGAAGAGCTGGTTCGCCAAATTAGTGAGCAAAAAGAAGAATTGGAATCGACCCAGGAGGTCCTCACCGAACAAGCATCGGCACTAGCGCAGAGCAGCCGATACAAGTCGGAATTTTTGGCCAACATGTCACACGAATTGCGCACGCCACTCAATAGCATTCTCATTTTGGCCAACCTCCTTGCAGAAAACAAAGACGGTCGGCTGACGGACAAACAACGCGAGTACAGCACCATTATCCATAAGTCCGGCTCAGACCTGCTCAGCTTGATCAACGACATCCTTGATCTGTCCAAGATCGAAGCCGGAAAAATCGATCTGAATCCCGAGGAAGTCCCGGTTTCCACCCTCCTTGCCGATATGGAAGACCTTTTCCGTCATGTCGCCACCGAAAGACAGATTCATTTCTCCGTTGAAAACCAAGTAAGCAACGACTTGCGTATCTTCACCGACAAGAAGCGCACCGAACAGATCCTCAAGAATCTGCTTTCCAACGCCCTGAAATTTACGCCCGCAGACGGCAAAGTCTCCCTTACGGTCAAACCCGGCGAACGATCGGACAAGCTAATATTTGCCGTCAAAGATAACGGCGCGGGAATCGCCAAAGAATACCAGTCGGCCATCTTCGAAGCGTTCCAGCAGGCAGACGGTGCAACCAACCGGAAATACGGCGGCACCGGTCTCGGCTTATCCATCAGTCGGCAGCTGGCCGAACAACTCGGTGGCAGCATCACGTTATCCAGCGAGCTTGGCATAGGGAGTGAGTTTATCCTGTACCTTCCCATTACCGGACCTTCCGTGCCCGTAAAACAAGTCGCCGAACCGCCAGCCAAATTAGCCAAAGCCCCGTCTATAAACACCGGTGCACTTGCTGTTCAACAACAGCTCATCCCCGACGACCGTCATAAAATCCAATTGGGCGACCGCATATTACTCATCATTGAGGACGATGAAAATTTCGCGACCATCTTGCGTGATTTTGCCCGCGGTAAAAATTACCAGACCATCGTTGCACTGAACGGTGAGGAGGGACTATATTGCGCGCGTAAATACAAGCCAGCCGCCGTGCTCCTCGACATTCACCTGCCCGGTCTATCAGGTACTGAAATTTTGGACACCTTGAAACGGACACCCGAGTTAGCCCATATTCCCGTTCATGTCATTACTTCGCACGACGATTTGGGCCATTTGGCCAATGAGATTGCAGGCGTGACGATAAAGCCCTTTGAAATCGGCGAGCTTGAAGCCATCTTTGAACGTTTGGATGTGGGTTCCGTTCCGCCCCCGATTTCACCCACCCTACCGGAAGCAGCGCCCTCAAGGGCTCCCCGATCGTCCGAGCCGAATATGGCACCCAACACAGACGACTCTGAAGCCAACCAAATCCGGTTAGACGGTTCTAAAATCCTGCTGGTAGACGATGATATGCGCAATGTATACGCACTTACCGCGATGCTGGAAGCCCACGGCGCAGATGTCACTCCCGCCACCAATGGAGCGGAAGCACTTGAGCAGCTTGCAGCCAATCCGTCCATTCACTTGGTAATCATGGACATTATGATGCCCGTAATGGATGGCTATGAAACGCTGCAAGAAATCCGGAAAAATCCAGACTGGTCGCATATTCCGACAATTGCCATCAGCGCCAAGGCCATGGCCGGCGACCGCCAAAAGGCCATCGATGCAGGTGCATCAGACTACTTAACAAAGCCCATCGATCGCAATAAACTCTTAACCCTGTTGCATAACTGGCTACCCCAGCAACCGGACTAAATGTTATTACGAATGAATTATTTATTTAAAATCCTTCTTGTTGACGACAAACCCGAAAATATCGTTGCCTTACAAAACATGCTGGAAGCAGAGAAACGGGTGTTTGTCACCGCCACAAATGGTAACGACGCACTCAGGGAGCTGCTGAAGCATGACGATATCGGTTTGGTCATGCTGGATGTACAAATGCCGGATATGGATGGCTTCGAGGTGGCCTCGCTGATTAAGGCGAACCCAAAGACCAAGCATGTGGCCATCATCTTCGTTACCGCAATCAATAAAGAAACCCGCTACGTATTGAAAGGGTTTGAGGAAGGAGCAGTGGACTACCTGGCCAAGCCGTTGGATGTCCAAGTGACGCGTGCCAAGGTTAGCGTTTTCGAACGCTTATATTGTTACCAACAAGAACTCAAACAAGCCATCAAGGCCAAAGAAGAGGTAAATGCCCAGCTCGAGCGCTTCATGTACACTGTCGCACACGATCTCAAGTCGCCGCTATCGGGTGTCTTCTCGCTGATCGACTATATCCAGACGTTCCCGGAGATACAGGCATCGCCGCAGGTGCAGGAATATATGCGCCTCTGCATGGAGGCCGTCAACCACCTGAACGGCATGATTGCCTCCATCCTCGATTACTCGCGTACCGCCACGTACCAACAGAAAACCGAGCCTGTAGATACGGGCGAGCTGGCCCGGCAGATCGTGCAACTCCTGTACCCACCGCCACATATCGATATCCACATTGCAACCGCGTTACCGGTGGTCACGACCAACCGCCTGAAGTTGCATCAAGTATTCCAGAACTTCATCAGCAATGCCATCAAACACAATGACAAGCCAAAAGGCCAAATCGAAATCGGATTTTCCGGACTTCACGAAGGGTATTATTCGTTTTTCGTGAAAGACAATGGACCCGGCATTGCCTTGGCAGACCACGAACGTATATTCAAGCTCTTCGAAACGGCCGGGTCCGATCAGGTTAACCCCGCAAACAGCGGTGTGGGACTCAACATTGTTAAGCTCTTTGTGGAAGAGCGCGGCGGTAAAATCAGCGTAGATTCGAGGCCTGGCGAAGGTAGCACCTTCCATTTCACCTGGCCTGCGTAAGCAACTTCTCAGCGCACGGTGATTTCGTCGATGCCGATCATCGGTTTCCGCCGATCCGATCCGGAAAATCCGGCTGGGAATTGCCCCGGACAGCGCGCTGTGACCCGCACGTAGCGCGCTTGGTCCCCTCCACCCGGCAAGGTGATCGTCCGCCGTTGCGCGAGTGACTCCTGACCATTTGATGGCATGGGTTTCGTCGTACCCACCACGGAAAACACCTCACCATCCACGCTTACCGCGACCGCTACGTCCGTCGGCGCAAAAAGGTAGTGCCGCGGGTCATCGAGGAAATTCAGCAACACTTGCTTGATGGGAGCCATCGTTCCCAAATCGATGGTCGCTACGAGGTCTTTCGCCTCAAAAAGCAACCAGTTATAGCTATAGTCCAGTTCACCGGCCATCCCGTCGGTCAGCGTAGCTTCCCGTTTGGCGGGATAGTCGGGCATGAATGGATGCACAAGCTTCACGGGTTTGTCTACCGATATTCCCGGAATCCAGCCTGTTTCCAAATGCGTTTCCCACGCCGCGGCGTAGTCCGACGGTGCGCCACCGCCTTCCGCCAATTCCGTCACTCCTGCCCGATCGGCGGCCTTCACAAAGCGGTCGATACGTTCCCGCCATCCGGGTTTAATGCCTAAGGCGCCACTCCGCTCATCCGCGACCAGAAACCCATGTCGATCCCTGCCGAACAATCGCGCCTGTTGCAATACGGTGTACTCCATGCCCAAGCGTAGGCGGCCTATGCGCTCGGCGATCAACGGATTCCCTTCAGCCGCAGCTTCCGCCTCATCCAGCAACGCGCTATAGCGATCAATCCGTTCCGGACTCAAGTAATCGTTTCGGTTGTTCACCGGATTGCCGTAAATATCCAATACCGCACCCGTCTCGGCCACCGCTGCGTGCAGGGTGTCCAAGTATTGGAATACCGCGCTAGCCGCATCTCCGTAATACTGCCGGATGAAATCGGTGCGTACCGCCGCTGCATCAACGTTCGGATCCCACAGCGCTTTTGCCAGCACGTATGATTTCAATTCGGCCAAGTCGCCATACGTATACCCCGTTCCCTGTTCAAATACCCCTTTTACCCCCCGATCAGCCAGGTAGGCAACATTCGGTTGCAGATTCCGATCGTCCGGAAATGGCGCCAGGTAGTTGGTAAACTGCGTGGTATAATCCCACACAAACAAGTTGGCTGTCAGTGCCCCCCAGCCCGTCAGCTGGTCGCGGAAGGTCTGGGCGGTAGATACCGTCGCCAGCGGCTGCTGGCGCTGCGCGTCAATGCTGCTCAGCATTACGTAAACATTGGGAGCGGGCTTAGTTTTCCGTGGTGGATTAGCTGTATAGGTATACGCCAGTGTGGTAAACTTCTTGCCGGGCATTTCCTTCGCAATCCGGTTCACGAACCGGATCAGGCTACCCTGGTGCCCGCCCTCTTCCTCGTCCACTCGGCTGCAATCCGTACAGGTGCAGAACCCACCCCCATCCATCGGCGCGATCGACCAATATTCAGCTTCCGGCGCATCCGCCATACGCTCCCGGAGCGCGTCGGTTACCACCTCAGCCAGCTCGGGATTACTTAGGCACAGCTGGGTGGTTTGGCGCTGCCCGTTTACCAGCGCAAAATATTCCGGATGTTCATGAAAATAGGTCTGCGGCGGCACCAGCTTGAAAAACGAATGCCCCCAAATCCCCCAAAGATCTTCAAACCGATGCAGTTTATGCCAATCCAGGTATTCATTATCCATCGCCGCAGGGTAAAAACTTTCCCGGTATACCAAGGCCGGATCGGCATGCACATCAAGGTCGCCGGGAATCGCTATGGTAGTCTGCCGGGGTACCCATGCCGGTCCCTGATCCAATTTGCGGCAACCCAGATAAGTTTCCAGCAAGGTATAAACACCATACAGCACCCCTTTACCCCGCCCGCCATGGATCAATAACCGGTTTCCATCCACGCGGAGCACATGCCCCTCACCGGCCACGTCCGCCCCAGCGCCCGCAGCCGATCCGATCCATACCGCGGTAACCTCCGGATCATCAGCCGCAGTGACGATTGGCAAGGCAACATCGCTCATCCGTTTCACATAATCCTGCAACACGTCAGCCGCCTTGCGGTCGATTGGCGGTGCATTGTCCGCCACCACAATCACCGAAACCGCCTGTCCATCGCGTACCAATACAAGCGGCTCTTCCGCAGCTTGGCAAGAGAGTTGCATCCCTATTAAAACAATGCCGTAAACTTGCTGTAAGACACGTTTCATTCCTAAAACCTCCGCATGATGGATATGTACAGATCGTATTGGTTACGGAATTGCTGGTCGCTTACCTTCTGCGTAATCCAGGACGCGTTCAGTCCCAGTGTAGTCCGATAACGGAACGTCCGTTGATAACCTGCCGCCACGCTACGCGTCAACAGTCCCGAGAGTTCCGAAAACTGAATCAACCGGCTCCGGTCGTCGGGCGACGTACCCAATCCAACGGTCATCGACAGGAAATCCTGCCGGTTGTTCATATAGTAGCGCCCCACCAAGGCATACGATGACGTCAGGTCATCCGCTTCCCATACCCCGTAACCGCGCAAATTAAACCAAAAATCGCCAAAACCACGCGCCACCGACACCAACCCAGAGGTGCTGCGCAGCGTATCCCGATGCAAGTAGCGGACGCCCAGCCCCACTTCGCCATCGTTTTTAAACGTCCGATACACCGTATAACCTAATCGCCATTGCGGAAACACCAGCTGGTTGGCAAAGGCTGCATGAGCATACGAGTACCATTTCGGGTTGTGCGTGTAATACAACTCCGCTTCCCCCTGCAGGCCCGTTCCCTGCTCCCGTCCCGCATAATTAATCCGACCACCAAACGACCCTTTTTTGAAAAAGCGGATGTATTCGAGTGTGGCGATGTCATACTTATTTTCCGAATAGTCGTAGCGTGAGCGCAGGAAATGCAACCCGAATTGATTCTTCAAGGTTCTGCTCTCCAGGTAATCGGCATAGCCCCTGTGGTCACTGGTTGGCCGGAGCACAACCAACGTATCCGCAGCGGCAGCCGCCGCAACGAAGTCCTTCTGCCCCTCATAGGCCTGCGCCTGCCGCTGCCGCATGGCGGCCCATTCGGGATCATTACGCAAGCTCTGATTGATATACGCGTGGGCACTGTCATAGCGTTGGCCCTCCAGATTCATGTTAACGAGGTTGAGCAGCGCCACGGAATCGCGTGGATTGAGCGCCAGTACCTGTCGGTAGCTATTCATCGCACTATCCAGTTGGCCACTCCGCTTCTGTTGGGCTGCAGCACTTAAGAGGTTATCGGCATAGGCATTCCGGTACTGCAAGGTATACGGGTAGCGAGCCATCAACCCCCTTACCAACGCGTTGGCTTCTGTGTATCGCTGCATCGTTGTCAGTATAGCCGATTTTTTCAGCAGGAATTCACGGTCGTCGGGATAAGCCGCTAAGGCTCGGTCGGCAAAATACAGTGCACTATCCGGTTGATTGGCCCCACTGTAGAGGTTCACCAAGTAATTCAGTGCATCCCGGTTGTCCGGATCGCTGGTAAGCACCGCTCGAAGTTGCGCGGCAGCCAGCGGAAACTCGTCCTGCTGCAGTAATCGGCTACCCGCCAGCAGCCGATTTTCCGTATAAGCCGTTACATACCTCGGGTTATCCGGGTTTCGCGCTAGCAGTCCTTCCAGCACATCGGCAGCCTCGTCATACCGCCCTGCATCGGTCAGCAGGCTCGCTTGTTTCAGCGCACCCTCTTCACTGGGTGCCACGGCTATCCGTTCATCCAATACCGCCAACGCCCTCGTGTAGTCGCGTTGTGCGGCATAACTGTTTACCAATGCATCCAACACCAACGAATCCCGCGGTGATACCTGTTGTGCATCGCTCAGCTCCGCAAGCGCCTCTTCATGTTGCTGCTGTCCGGTATAGTCACGCGCACTGGCAATTTTCAGTTCGGTATACCGCTGCCGGATGTCCGTATCGGCTGGATTACGTTGTAGCAGGTTTCCGGCCACCGTCGCCGCCTCCGTAAACCGCCGCTCATACTCCAGCAGGTCCAGTTTGAGCAACAGCAACTCGGTCGACTGCGGTTCACGCCGCAGGCCGGCATTGATCCAGGTCATCGCCTCGCGGTACGCACCGCGGGAAGTTGCCAGTCCAATCACCTTCCTCAGTGCTTCCCGGTTGCCCGGATCGCGTTCCAGAATCGATTGGTAAAGCATGTACGGATCGGTTTGCGTGTAAAATGCAGCTGCTTCCAACCGCAGTTCTGTCTCCAGCGCCCGCGCTTCCGCGCTGGTTGGATGGTAGCGATAGATCGTTTGCAGCACCGTGAGGGCCTCTGCGTAGCGCATGTTCTCCCGCAGCAGGTTGAGCTTTTTCATCAGCAGCTCGTACGACGACGGGTTTGCTTCAAGGTCTGCTTCCAACTGTTCCTCGGCAGCCGAGCGCGTACGAGCGCTTAAGTCAGAAGCACCCAGCAGCTCGCGGGCCTCCGCGTTGCCCGGATCTGCCTCCAAGGCCTTCTGTAAGCTAGCAACGGCAGCGGCGGGCAACTCCTGCGCGCGGTAGCGACGCGCATTTTCGATGTAGTGTCCGGTGTATGCCTTCAACACCTCCCCATCGCGGGGAAACCGGCGGATCAACGCTTCGGCATAGAGATTTCCCTCGATCAACCGCCCGGCGGCATCCAGTACACCCAGTTTACGCAGCTGCAGGTCTTTGCGGTCAGGAAATTCCTTCAACGCGGCATCAACCGCCTTTAAAGCCACGTCAAAGCGGCGGGTACTGACTTCGATGTTGATGCGGTAGTAATGCGCGTCCAGGTACTTTGGATCTTTTTTCAGTACGTTGCCCACGTGTTTCCGTGCAGCATCCCACCGCTGGGTCAGCATATACAACCTACCCAGCAACAGCTCCATATCGTTGAAATCAGGCCGCTGTTCTAAGGCTTCTTGCGAAAGCGCTATTGCCCGTTCATAGTTTTTTCGATTCGTTTCCTGTACGGCCTGTTCATAGAGCGCATCCGCATTGTCTTTTTTACGGAACCATTGCCCTTGGGCCTCCGGCAGCGCCATTGTCAACGCTGCCAGTATGATCATCAATCGAAATAGGGATTTGAAACACATCGCTAAACTCCTTTCTATGAACTGGTGGCTGCCGCCTTTTTTTTCTGCTGACCAAAGCCCTGCCGCTGCATGTTGCCCCAGGTATGCTTACGCCCGGTCGCGAAATTGAAATACCCTTTGAGTGAAAAAAACACGATCATCGGGTGGTAGACAATCGGCTCGATAAACGCCATCAAGCCTAACCCCATCACCTCCCGCCAGGTCTTGTAATACCGGAATGTCAACTGATCCCATAGCAGTGCCAAGGTGGAAATCATGATGGCATACAGGTACACAAAGGCTAGCAATATCAAGGCAAACGGCCAATTGATCCGTTCGGTCATAATCAGGTATACATACGAAAGGACGCCCAGCACCTCTATGATTGGCGCCAGAAATTCAAAAAACAGGTTGTAGGGCATGACTACCAACCCGAGCCGCCCATACCGCGGATTGAACAGCACATTTTTATGCATCGTCATGATCTCAGCCAGGCCGCGCCCCCAACGCGTGCGTTGCCGCCCGAACACCTTCAAGCTCGCCGGTCCCTCCGTCCAGCACTGGGACGAAGGGATATAACGGATGGCATATTTCAGGTTATTTTCAATCATGTAGGTACACATCCGCGTCACGATATCCATATCCTCGGCAAACGACTTATGATCATACCCCCCTGCCTTGATGGCAATTTCCTTGTCAAACAATCCCAATCCCCCGGATACGTTAGGTACACAATTGATCTGGCTCCACCCCATTTTCCCCAGCACATAAGCCCGGATGTATTCCATCTCCTGAAACCGCGGAAGCCACTGCCTGGGCGGGCGTACACGGGTAATCATCCCCCCTTCCACCTCACAGGAATTGACCAGCCGCAACGTGGCCCCACTGGCGATGACGCGCACACTGTCCTCAACCACATGTACATAGCCGCATTCTGGACAAGGCTCGCCCACTTCTTTTACCTTTTTGGCGCCTTCATCCAGAAAAGGCTTAATCATCTTCAAGAGTGTGTCCTTTTCGAGAACACAGTCTACATCCGTGCAGAGAAAATAATCATATGCTGCGGCATTGATGCCCGCATTGGACGCATCGGCCTTGCTCTTTCCATTCACCTTATCAATGACCAACAGCCGTGAATAAGCCGGATTGGTCGATTTGAATACCCGCTTTACCGGGCGCGTCACGATTTTCTCATCATAGGCGAAGGGTACCTCCACCATCTCAAATTCTGAAATAAGCTGTTCCAGCGTATCGTCCGTACTTCCATCGTTTACGATAATCACCTCAAACTCCGGGTAGTTAAATGTTAGCAGGGACCGCACATTCATGATGATGGTCAGCCCTTCGTTAAACGCCGGCGCAATGACCGATATACCGGGCACGATGGACGAGTGGAACGCATTCTCATAGTCCACAACGTCACTTTCCGCTTTGAATCGGCGCACGCCACGGAGGGATAGCAGCGCCAGCAGCGCATAGATGGTGAGCAGTGTAATCCCGTACACAAAAATCATCCCCTGCAATATGTCCTGAACCAGTTCCATATCCCTTATTTTTTTACACCTCCGAAACCCTGTCGCTGCATATTGCCCCATGCCCCCTTTTTGCCGGTCAGGAAATCCCAATAGCCTACCAGCGAAAACACCACGATCATCGGGTGGTACAGCAAGAATTCGAAGAAGGGCATAATGCATAGCTGCCCTACCTCACGCCATGTCCGGTAATAGCGGAATGCCAATTGGTCCCAAACGATCGCCAACGTGGTGATCATGATCGCATAGGTATACACAAACACCAGCAATAAAAGTGCAAATGGCCAATTGATCACGCCGAAGATGGCCATCAACACGTAAAATACCACACCTACCGCCTCAATGATCGGAGCCAACAGCTCGAAGAAAAAGTTGTAAGGCAGCACCACCATCCCCATCCGCCCATATCGCGGCCGGAGGAACATCGAAAAATGCGCATACATCAACTGCGCAAGTCCCTTGGCCCAGCGGGTGCGCTGCCGTTTGAAAATTTTAATGCTGGCCGGGCCCTCCGTCCAACAGAGCGTCTTCGGTATATAGCGAATCGCATAGTTGATGCCGTTATCTTTCGAAAAACGGCACATTCGGAACATCAGTTCCATGTCCTCGCCAAATGATTTGCTATCGTAGCCACCTGCACGGATGGCAATCTCCTTATCAAACAGCCCAAGTCCGCCCGACACGTTGGGCACGCTGTTGATCCTGCTCCAGCCCATCTTACCCAGTACAAAAGACCGGATGTATTCCACCTCCTGGAAGCGCGGCAACCACTGCTGCGGAGGTCGCATGCGCACCATAACCCCCTCGTCAAATTCACAGGAATTGGCCAGCCGCAGCGTCGCACCCACGGCAATCATCCGCTTCTTCGGTTCCTGCAATACTGGTTTGATCAGTTCCAGCAACGTATCTGTATGCAGGATGCAGTCCACATCCGTACACACAAAATAGTCGTATGCCGCCGCATTGATACCGGCGTTGACTGCATCCGCCTTGCTCTTGCCATTCACCTTATCGATGATTAACAGCTTGGAATAAGCCGGGTTCGTCGATTTATAAAGGCCGCGGACGGGCTGGGTGATAATGCGGATGTTGTACGCAAAATCCACCTTGATCAGGTCAAATTCCTCAACCAACTTTTCCAGCGTGTCGTCTGCACTCCCGTCGTTGACGATGATCACCTCAAATTCGGGGTAGTTCAGCGTCATCAGCGACCGGACATTTTGGATGATCGTCAGCCCCTCATTGTATGCCGGTGCCAGCACGGTGATTCCCGGGGCCAAGGGTGATGCCAGCAGGTCGTGGTGTTGATCGCTCAACGACGCAGATTGGGTGTATTTGCGTATCGCATAAAACGACAGAATAGCCAGCAACGCATAGACCAGCAACAAGACCAACCCATAAATAAAAATGGTGCTCTCAAAGAAAACGCCGGTCCAATCCCATATGTCGCGCTCGTCCATCAATGCTTTATTAGGGGATTCATACAATGCCTGAGTATCAACTGGTTTTCCTCTGTTGCCGAAACCAATAGTTCTTCAACCACCGGCGAACCGGAGGGATACATATTGACAATAGCGCGTGCCGCATTTTTTCGGACTTCAAAATCGCTCGCATGTAAAAACTCCTTCTTCACGAAATCCAGATGTGCCTTTCCCTTGAGGCGCCCAAGCGCTTTTAATATCTCAATCTGGCAGTTCAGCGGCTGGTTATTGTACATTTCCACCAGGTCGTGCTCCACCTCGTTTACTTCCAATTTACCCAGCGCCGATATTGCGTCTGCACGCAGGTAGTGGTCTTTGGTACCCAGCAGCTTGATGATGGCCGGTATGGCCGCGGTCTGATTGAAATGAACCACCAGTTTCAGGCAGAACGATACCACCGATTTGTTGGTGCTGTAGGTAATCCAGCGCGCAAAGTTGGGGATCACGATTTTTTCGGTGGTGGTGATGATCCGGAAAAGCTCCACTTGGTCCCACATCAACAGGTTGTCCGATACCACGTCAAAAAATTTGAACGGCTCGTTGCGACTCAGTTTGATGTAGGCATGCCGTGCTGCAGAGCGGAGCTCCCGGTTGCGGCTATTTGTCAAGGGCAGCAACGTTACGTCGGCAACAGGCACGCCCATGCTCACGTATTCATTGAGCGCCTGCACCTTTTTGTTCCAGCTTCCCGACTTCAGCTTGCGCTGGGTATCCCGGTCCAGCTCCAGGTCGAGATATAACGTGCGGAGCGCTTCGCCCACCGTCCCTCGTATATTTTTACGAAAGTCGATGATGCGGTCAATGAGCAGTTGCCTTGCCCATTTAGGTTCGAGCTCCGGTAGCTGAAAATGCATGGCAACGCTCTCATGCTCGGCAGCTTTAGCTTTATTCAGGGCTTCATTCATCACGATGTGTTCGACAATGAGCCCATCGATAATCGGGTTCAGGCGATTTTGCCGCTTGGCCCGCACATAGCCCCGATAGCGTCCCCGCAATATTGAAAAGTACGCCAGTAAGGTAAAGCAGATTGCCAGCAGAATAAAGACCAGCGCAATCTGCACGACAACCGGCAGTCCGCCGATATCCTTATAATAAGGCAGTAACCATTCGACCATAGGCAGATCGTATATTTAATGACTATTCAACAAACGCTTGACACGTAGTAAAAGTTCTCCGGCCATAATGGGCTTGGTCACGTAGTCGGCAGCACCCAGTTGAAATCCCTCCAGCACCATCTGTTCGTTAGATAGATTGGATACGATGATTACCGGAATTCGGCGACCCTCCGATTTATTGACCTTGTTCAAGATTTCAAAGCCGTTTGCATACGGCATCATGATGTCGGCGATGATCAGATCATATGGTGGTTCGGGAACACTCAACAGGTCCAAACCCTCTTTGCCATTGGGCGCCACGGTGACCGTATGCCCTTCACGTTCAAGAATAGCGGCAACCAATTTCTGCATGATCTCATTGTCTTCCACAACCAGAATGTGTGCCATGAAATAATGTTTTTAAGATAGAATGTAGCAACCATTAAGCCCTCGCTTCATAGTTGTCGCTAAGCTAATATTATCTTCCCATTAGAACAACGTTTTACCCAGAAAAAAAGTTTTTCGGTATTAACCCCCTTTAAAATTTAACCGCTCTTAGCAATAAGATAACATTCTGGTGATATTTGGGATTTAACTTTGTAGCGTTATATTTGCCGTACAATTATCTGCCGATATAACAATTAAGTATCAAATTTCAAGTATATAAATCTGCTCAATGCCGAATAATATGCGGTATAAAACGGCTTTTGTCTGTCGTGATGGGCATATCCGACTCGCGGAAGGATATCCCACAGGATTCCTGGCCGATAATCCAGCTGCCTATAACTGAAAAACCGGTTGCCTCGCGATGTAGCTTGGCCAACTCTTGATAGATATAACCTTCCTCTCCGTATTCGCCTTCGGTATGGTAAATCAGTTGCTTATCATAATACATGGCTATACTGGCCCCCTCACGCGCCAATATGGGCTTCTTGACAAAATGGTTCAGATGGGCCGGCCTTTCAACATAGGAAGCCAGCAGGTGTGGATGGTTCGGAAACAGCTCCCAAAGAATGGGCAATATCATTTTATTAGACAACAACATCTTCCACGAGGGCTCTATCCACTGGGCTCTGTTAGGGTCGTTTACGATATGCTTGCCAAACTCTTCTCGCGCCAACCATTCCCATGGATACAATTTGAAAATAGACCGGATGGGGGTATCTTCCAAATCGACAAAACCATTGCCGGTCCAACCGATATCATCCACGTAGATGAGCTTGGTCTGGATACCTGCCTGCAATGCGGTATCCCGGAGGTATTCGACATTGGTAAGGTCTTCGAGGGTCTCTTTTGCACATGAAAAATGCAGCGTACTTCCTTTTAGGTAAGGTTTAATTACTGTCCAGCTTTGGATTAGCTGTTCGTGGATACTGTTAAACTGGTCGGTGAGTTCCGGGAAGTAGTGGTTTTTCCAATACCACTGTACAATCCCGGTTTCGAAGAGGGAGGTCGGCGTATCAGCATTAAACTCCAACATCTTCAATTCGCCACGGTCTTTATCATATGCCAAATCAAACCGCCCATATATAGCAGGGTCATCTTGCTCCCAACTCCGCTCGATATGCGGAATCATGAAAGGCGGTATATGGAAATGCGCGTACCGCCTCTTTTTGATGATGAACTCCACAGCATCAAGGCATAGCTGCCAAAGTTCATTGGTGGCCTTGTAAATCAGGTCTGCCTCCCGGTTGCTGATCTCGTAGTAGTAATCGTCAATCCAGTACGGAATACCATCAGTGGTATGATAACCATATCCGATAGACTCCAGACGGGGCTGCCACTGGGGATCGATACGTAGTTTTTTGATTTGCATTAGGAACCGTAAGACGACCGTGGTGCCGAAGCAGCACTGCGGCCAAAACCACCTCGCTGCGCTTGGTAAGCTGCTGCTTTTCCGGCATTGGTACCCGCTATAGATTGGGGGTGCAAACTGTTATTGGCGTAACCGAAGCCACCGCCCAAATGCCTAAATGCCATGTACCAAAGGAAGGCATTACCCATGCCCATGCCCGAACGCTCCTGCGCATAGTGATCCGTTACTTCGGTATAGGCTGCCGTGGAGTCTGCACGCATGAAAACGCGTTGCTCCCCTTCATTGCCTTGCCGTGCCTGGTGTTGTGCACACGATGCCAATACCGAAGTGATCAATACCAATTGGAGGCTTTTTGCTGCTGCTTTTCTCATTACTGTATCGTTACATAGATCGGCACCTTGCTCAAGGTGGCCGATGAATCAGCACTATCCCAGGTGTTGGGCATTACGGCTGTCTCGATGGTGTCACTTTTGGATGCGATCTGCTCGCCATTGTACCAGATATGTTGAGTAGTTATATGCAGTACAGAATCGCCCTCGGTCACGGTTTTTAACGTCACTTCGCGAGCCAATTTCTTATCGAGTTGCGTCAATGCTTGCTCGCGCTGTCCTTGTTGGCATGAACCGATGGTGATGCAACAAAGTATTGCTAGTAAATATTTCATCTGTATTTTTTGCTTTTCAGCTGCCAGATGGAGCCTTTGATGATCAATATAATCATTGCTCAGTGTGCTTAATAATTATCTTAATCATATCGGGTTCATCTGCTAATTTGCCCCACAAATTTATGCAAAATGGCTGGCATTCACGAATGCCTGGCCGCAAAATGACAACGATTCGGCCCTACTGGAACAATCCTGACTTTTTGCTTCAGAATAAAGAGGATGATTGACGAGGTGCAAAAGACCTACATTCGGTGAGCGATTTTTTTTCAACGAACGCGCCAAAACGCATCGGGTCTCGGGGAGTGCCCCCGAGACCCGATACGATTATTCCGGTTTCAGTACCCGGGGTTTTGGATCATATCGGGGTTGGCGTTCAGTTCATCGATAGGGATCGGCTGTGCATAATCCGAATCATCGGCCCATTGAATCGTTCCGCCCCTAATCTTCTCATAGTAAGCGGCCTCACTTGCTCCCATCTTCCAGCGGCATACATCAAACCACCAGTTGAACTCCCCGAAAAACTCCGCCCATCTTTCGTATTTCAATGGGTCGTTCCGCAAAGCAGGATCCGATGCCATCGTGGCGTCGCTCAGGCTGTTGTAATCAAACGGCGAAGGCGCATCAACAGCAACTCCATATGCGCGTCGTTTTACCTTATTGATATATTCCAGGGCCTCGGCATTATTTCCCGTGTGGATGAGCGTTTCGGCATAAAGCAAGTAAATATCGGCAAGCCGCAGCCAGAGTATGTTGCTGCCGTTCGACCGGTTTATTTCCAGCTCGGTACCGTTCAGGTTGATGTATTTCCGGAAACTCCACGCCTCCATATCGATTTCATTGATATCCAGGTAATGGGAAATGGGGTGTTTTGCCCCGTTCACCACCATGGAATCCACATAAGGCTGCAAACAAGCCACCCAAAGCCGCGGGTCTACCGTCTTTTCTGACCGCGCTTTCTTTGATGCGACCACATAGTTTGGATCCACATTTGCAACATTTGCCACGGTTGTACCCGGAGGGAAATAGTGCCCGAGGTCAAAGCCAAAGCGGGTGATATTTTTTGCGTGCGGAAACACGTTGCACCAAGCGGAAGCACTGGCCGTCCCCGTTGTCGGACTCACATACGTGGGCGAAATCATCGTCCCGATGTGTGAGCCCATCGAACGGTCGTCAGCGCCGGGATAAGTGATATCCACATTGAGGTTCAATTCATACAACGACTCCGAATTGAATTCATGCTCGCCATTAAACATGGTCCGATACACATCAAACGGCACCAACGCTTTATTACTTTGCGAAATCACCTCGTTCAGCAACACTTTCGCAGCCTCCCAATCCTGCACAAAAACATATACCTTAGCCAGGAAACCCTTCGCCGACCATTCATCCGCCTTGTGTTTGTCTTGCAGCGATGACCATGATTTTCCGTCAAGCAGTTCCGTCGCGGCTACCAAGTCACCGATGATGAAATCCCACGTCTCCTTTACCGTTGCCCGCGACACCTGGGTTTCGCTAAGGCTATTCGCTGTTTCCGTCACGATCGGCATTCCCATCTTTTCCCCGCCTGCACCATCCACAATGAAAGTTTCTCCCCAAAAGGCGGTCAGGTAAAAGTAATACCAAGCACGCAGAAAAAACGCCTGTCCGCGGATGAGGTCGATCTCGGCTAACGCAGCCTCACTGGCATTCTCCCCGACGCGGGCTACCCCGGCAAGCAGGGTGTTGGCACGCTGTACGCCTCGCCACAAATCAGGCCATATCTGCCGTAGAAAAGCATCGTTGGGCAGCGTATTGTTCTGTCCCATTTGAATCCAATTGGGCGATCCCTGCCAGCTCAAATCGCAGGTATGATCCAGCACGTATGTGCTGTACGGGCCGATGGCCCGTCCAAAAATTCCCGCCGCATGCTGCGTAGCATATACGCCAGCTAGCAATTGCTCGAGGTCGTCCACCGTGTTGGGATAATTTGCGGTTGAAATGGCCGTTGCATTGTCTATTTCAACGAAATCGGGATTGCAAGCGCCAAGGAATACCGACAAAAAAATCAATATGTATTTTGGTAATTTCATGTTTTTATCTTTTTAGAAGTTCAAATTCACGCCAGCCGAAAACAAACGGGTACGCGGGTACGAATTAATTGCGTCAATTCCCCTAGCAGTTGTCCCATTCCTTCCAAGCACCTCGGGATCGAGCCCGCTATAGTTTGTCAGCGTGAAAACGTTCTGTGCTTGTACGTACACCTTTAGATTGGAAATCCGCAAAGCCTTGGTGAGGTTATCAGCGAATGTGTAGCCAATCTCCAGATTCCGGACTTTCAGGAAAGATCCGTCTTCCACAAAATAACTGGATACCCGGCCATAATTCGAGTTAGGATCGCGCGAAAACGAACCGTTTTCATTCGTTACCCCTACCCTTGGTTGATCCGTCAGGCCATTTCCATTAAAAAACGAGGCATTCATGATATCCCTGGTCGTGTTGTAATCTCCATACATATATTCGGTGACGTGCTTATTCCCGTTATAAACGTCTACACCCGCCATTCCCTGTAGAAGTGCCGCCAATTCCAATCCGCGCCAGCCCACATTGAGCGTAAGCCCGTAGATCATCTTCGGCCATGGATTACCGATAAATGTCTTGTCTGCCGTCGTAATCCGCCCATCGCCGTTCACGTCTTTGTACCTAAGATCTCCAGCTGCCGTGCCGGAATTCTGGTAAAAAAGGCTTTGGTTTCCAGCCGCTTGCCGAGCTTGCTCATTAAACGAAGCGACTTCTTCATTGTTTTGAAAAATACCTGCTACCTGATACCCATAAAATTGGCTCATGGGGTAGCCCACCTCGGTACGTCCGGCATTTCCATCCAGGTCTGCACTGGCAACACCGTCACTGATGGGGTTGTTGTTTGTTCCATCAAGCTGTTTTACCAGGTTCCGGTTGAACGATGCATTTGCAGCAACGGCGTAGCTAAACTGCCCGGCTTTACCCTGATAGTCTACAGCCAGCTCTACGCCTTTGTTGCTCATTTGCCCGATATTGGTAAATACCGAGGTACTCCCAAAACCTGCCGAATGTGCTACCGGTACGCGGTATATCATCCCCTGTGTCTGCCGGCTGTACCAATCGACCGTAAAATTCAAGGTGTTTTTCAGTAGGCCGACATCCAACCCCACATCGGTTTGGAGTACGGTCTCCCATCGGATGTGTTGATTGGCGAGCTGCGCGGTTAGCGCGTAGCCTTTAAACCGCGAGCCATCTGCCAGCCCCATACTATTGGTGCCGCCTGCGCCGCCATAAGACGCTTGATACGTATACTGCGGGATATTACTGGTACTCCCCAATTTACCATAGCTGGCGCGAAACTTCAGGTTACTGATGTGCGGTATATGGTCTTTGATGAATCGTTCTTCACTCACCCGCCATCCTACCGACCCCGATGGAAATACGCCAAACCTGTTGGCGGGCCCAAAGCGGTCCGATCCGTCACGGCGGATGTTGAACGATGCCAGATACTTATCGGCAAATACGTAGTTAACACGCCCGAATTGGGAAAGCAGGCGGGTTTGGGGGAACTCCCCGCCACTGGCAATATAACTGCTGGGATTGTTTGACAACCCAAAATTATATGTAATATAAGGGAATCCCTGTGCCTCCGCGTGCAGTGATGTCAGATCGGAGCGGTAGGCTTCATAACCTGCCATCGCTTTAAAGCTGTGCTGCCCGATTGCTTTATCGTAGGTTAGCACGAAATGGGCGGTCAGATCGCGTTGGTTATTGTTATCCCGAATCAGCGCAGCGACATGATTAACCAGGATTCCGTAGTCATAGGCCTCATTAAAACGCCTGTTGCTGATACTGAATACGGACAAGCCAAATGTGGAGCGGAAGCTCAACCCCGGAATAATCTCCCAGTTGGCATACACATTGCCTTCCAGGGCATAGCTTCGGTTCAGGATATGATTCATGTATTCCTGGCCTACCGGGTTTACACCGCCAAAAAAACTTCCGCTTTTACCCCATCCGCCATACGGGTTGGAAGGATCGCGCAGCGGAACCACCGGTGCCGATCGGAATGGAAACGTTGCGCTAACCGTTGGATTGGTTGCGGTTGTCCAAGCGTACAAGGTTTCGCCCACCTTGAAATTGTCCGTTACACTGAAATCCGCATTCGAACGCAGGCCAAACCGTTTAAACGAGTTATCGACGATCGTTCCATCCTCCTGCAGGTAATTCGCGGAGAGGTAGTAGTTTGTCTTAGCGGTGGCGCCAGAAAGCGATAGCGAATAGCTTTGCTCCGCACCGCTCTTGTACAACGAGTTGACCCAGTCGTGATCCGGCAACGATGCAGGGTCTCCCCAATTGCTTGTCGCCACACCGAAATTGGTTTTGGCGATGTAGTATTCGGGCGTCCGCAACATTTCAAACAGATTTAACGGTTTGCGGACACCGTAATTTGCGCTAAAGTTTATATCCATCCGATCGCGTACATTTCCTCGCTTCGTGGTAATCAACACCACCCCTCCCGCAGCCTGTGCCCCATATATAGCCGCTGCGCTGGCGTCTTTTAAAATTTCAATGGAGGCGATATCCTGCAGATTGAAATTGCTTCCTGCCGACATCCGTACGCCGTCTACGATGTACAGGGGCGACATTCCACCAATAGATCCGACCCCCCTTATCACGATGTCCGAGTTCGAGCCGGGAGCCCCGTCATTGCGGGTTACCTGCACGCCTGCCGCACGGCCCTGTATGGCTTCATTAACGCTGCGAACCGCTAGATTCTGTATATCTTTTGATTTTACGGAAACAATAGCGCCCGTCATGTCAGAGCGGCGTTGGGTACCGTAGCCAACCACCACCACTTCATCCAAATCACTCACCATCGCTTTCAACGACACGTTGATGACGGTCCTACTTCCAATGGTTGTTTCGGCGGCTTCAAATCCAATGGCGCTATACGTTAATGCCGTTCCATTTTCAGGCACTTCAATGTTGTAAGTGCCGTTGGCATCGGTTATGGAGGCCGCGCTTGTCCCCTTTACCCGCACTGTTACCCCCTCCAGCGGATTAATCTGCTCATCCGTGACGCGACCGGTAACGGTACGCTGCCGGATTTCGTCAAAAACCGGGTCTGATGATGGGTTGCGCACGGAAGCACGAGCGGATCGCTTGATGATAATGGTTTTGTCTTCCATATACCATTCAAGGTTTTCCGGAGTCAAAATAGCCTCCATCGCGTCGGCTAAGGTTGCATTCCGAATGTCAATGTTAACGCGCGTCTCCGCAATATGCTCGCCCAAAAAGAAAAATGAAAAACCTTGCTGCCGTTTCAGCTTATGCATCACCTCCTGCAGCGCAACATTGCGGGCGTTTAAGTTAATTTTTTGTGCATTAGATTCGGCAACAACCTGTAATACGAATACTATAGTGAGAAAAACCGTCAATTTCATAACGAGAATGAATCGGTATAATAAGGGATGAAGCCTCCCCTCCACGCATGGTGAAAAAGTCATATATTTGTCCTGTTTGGATGGTTAAATAAATCGGTTAAATCCTGGTAGCGATATTAGGTGTTTGCTATCCAAACACTTCCCGGATGGTGTTGTCGCACCATCCGGATTCTTCGCATAACTAGAGAGATTTTTCAGGTTAATCTGGCGCTGTTTTCATCATTTTGTCTTGAGTTTAATTGGTTAGTAACTGCATATAACTGGTAAAAAACGAATAGCGATTTAAAAATTAAGGGTGGCCGATAATCAGTTGATTTCTATTTCCCTTATGGACAACCTCGAAATTAAGTCCAGCTTTATCGAGCATGTTCAGTAAGGAACCCAAGGTCTTGTTTCGGTCAATTTCGCCATAGAATGCAATCTCCGGAACTTGTCCCCTATAAACCACTTCGATATCGTACCATCTACTTAGTTGCGCAAATGCCGCTTCTGGAGAATCCCCGTTAAAATAGAAATATCCTTCTTTCCACGCTGAATATTGTCCAACGTTTACCTTTTCGATGCTAACCGACGCCGAATCGACAATAGCCTGCTGCCCCGGATGCAGCACCACCGGATCACGACCGTCAGGCTGTACGCTTACCTTTCCCTTTATCAGCGTGGTCTGGATGGCGGCATCGTTTGCATAAGCCGAAACGTTAAACTCCGTGCCAAGTACCTCAATCAGTTGCCCCTGGGTAAGGAGCCTGAATGGCTTCTCTGGGTTTTTGGCCACCGCAAAATACGCTTCCCCTTCAACTTCAACCTGACGATACTTGCCCGTGAATTTACCGGGATAGCGCAACGTCGACTCCGCATTGAGCCATACCTCCGTTCCATCACCAAGAACTACCCGGTACTGCCCACCACGAGGGGTAGCGATCGTCATTACATCACTAACGTGTTCGGGAGAAATAGCGCCCCTTTCCGTTAGTACCTGACGACCATCCAGGTAGGTGACCTGGTCTCCCACCACAATACCGTCCATTCTTTCATCAAGGTTTACGTTGCGCCCATCGGCAAATGTCAATGTAGCTCGGTTGCCGCCAGGCTGGATCTCTTCGGTGGCGACAGTGTCATCGGACGTTTGTTGCCTGTCGGTTATCAAGAAAAACGCACCAATCACGGCTAACACAAGGGCAGCTGCGTATGGGATCCATTTACGCAGGCGATTCACTTTCGGTTGATTGGTTAACTTTGCCCATACCCGCTTTTGCACCCCCGCTTCATCTTTACCAGTCTTTTTAGGCAACTCACTAGCATACTTGGTATACCACGATTCGACCACGGCACGTTCTTCAGGTGTAGCCGTACCATTTCGGTATTTATGTAACAGCCGTATACCTCTTCCTAAATTGGGATCTTTTTCTTCCGTCATTTACTATAAGTAAGCTGAAAGAAGAAAATGTGTAAGATTTTTTTTCCTTTATTTAGAAATCGTCGTGAACAGACTCTTCTTATATAATGTCTACGAAAAGCCGAAGCGTAGAAAAGGACAAACCTAAGCGTCTGAGGCGATCACGTAGGATATGTAGTGCGTTGCTGATTTGCTTTCTTACCGTGTGCTCCGTTACGTCTAATTGCTCGGCAATTTCCCTGTATGATAGCTCTTCGCGATGGCGGAGTTCGAAGACGGCACGCATCTTACTGGGCAACCGATTGATTTCTTCCTCGATAATACGAGCTAACTCCTTATCTCGCAGCAGTTGATCGGGCATTACCTCTCCCGATTCTTCAAATGCGCCCAATGAACGAAGATGGTCTTCACGTACTTTGTGATAAGCCATGCGGTTAAGGACTTTATTCCGCAGCATGCCGTACAGGAAAGCAGATAAACTGCCCTCTAGGTTCAGGTCGCCGACCCTTCCCCACAACGTAGAAAATATATCCTGAAGTACATCTTCGGCCTCTTCTTCAGCATGAAGCATCCGCAATGCATGACGGTACAGGAGCAACCAATATCGATCATAGATTTCCGTCATTGGCCGGGGATCTCCCCCTTTCAACAGTTGTAGAAGCTCCAGGTCGGTATAGTGGCTGAAATCTTGCATTGCATTTAACTCGAATAAACGCAAACTTAGGAATTCTTATCCAACAATCCCACGCAAAATCACGTATGCCCCAAACGTTCATCATCGTAAAAATCATTCACCTGATTGGAATTATCTTTAGCCAGCCCGCCCAAATCCACGCGTTCGTATACTTTATTACCTGGCGTATCTTCCGTGTAAGTGTTATAGAAAATCAAGCCCGTTTCCGTAAGTTCAAACGCACTGGTTTCGCCATCCGGCTGACCCGCATCCAACTGCTTCGCAAAAGCACCGTCGGAAGCGCTGTATTCCAAGGTAAAACACGTCATATTGAGGTGCTGTACAGTCGCCCCATCATAGATACTGATGGCTGTGATCCCACCCCGATACCAAGGCGCTGTCGATACGTAGGTCATTTTCGTGCCGTCGGGAAAAATAACCGTCCGGTTGGTCCCTACCCGATCTTTGATGTGCTTGCCATTCAGGTTTTCATGACTCGCCGGGCCTAATTCGCCCGGGTCGGCGTCTCCCCAAAACTCGTAGGTAAAATTCGGATACGATTCGAAGCCCAGGATGATGATGAGTGATTCCTTCGAATTCCGCCTGATCTGTATGGTGGCGCCGCCCGCAGATTTATACTGGTACGTGCCTTCTTCTACCTGCGTGAGGCCCAATCGCGGAGCCACCGATTTACAGGTGCCCAGCGCAGGCAACTCGTTTCCGGTATCTTCCTTGTCCTTTTTGCATGCGGTAGTGCAGAGCAGTATGCTGCAAATCCAACCACAGGTTTTCCATAAGCTGCTACGTGTTGATTGATTCATATACGTCGTGTTTTACGATGATATCGGAAAATGAACCAAAAGGTCATCGGCCAAAATAAAAGCAATTTAGTTGCGGTTACAAATTATACATTCTACATTTGCAACTTAATTGCATTATAAAACAAAATCTATGGATGTAAAGAAATTACCAGTAACCGTTTTGAGCGGATTTCTGGGAGCGGGAAAAACTACGTTACTGAACCATGTGTTACACAACAAGGAAGACCTCAAAGTAGCCGTCATCGTCAATGACATGAGCGAAATCAATATTGACGCCCAGCTGGTTGAGCGCGAGCATACCCTTTCGCGCACGGATGAAAAGCTCGTGGAGATGAGTAACGGCTGCATCTGCTGTACCCTGCGGGAAGACCTTATGGTGGAGGTGGCGCGGCTGGCCCGAGAAAACCGGTTCGATTACTTGCTTATCGAAAGCACGGGTATTTCCGAACCCGTCCCGGTGGCTCAAACATTCTGCTATGTCGACGAAAATAACGGCATCGACCTTTCCCGATTCAGCTACATCGATACCATGGCAACCGTGGTAGACTGCTACAACTTCTTTCGCGACTTCGGATCAAGCGAGACGTTGGCAGACCGCGAGCTGACCGACGACGACAGCGATTCGCGCACGCTAGTGAATCTGCTTACCGACCAAATCGAGTTTGCCAATGTCATTGTACTGAATAAGACAGATTTGGTAGCTGAGGAAACCGTAGGCACATTGGAAGCAGCCATCCGGAAGCTCAATCCCGAGGCAGCGATCATCCGGTCACAATTCGGAAAAGTAGACATCAACGCGCTTGTAGGCACCCGCTCATTCGATTTTGAGCGAGCGGTATCTTCTGCCGGATGGATAAGGGAATTGGAAACTGAACACACGCCCGAAACCGAGGAATACGGCATCTCTTCCTTTGTATTCCGCACGTCGAGACCCTTCCATCCCCAACGCTTGTACCACTACTTAAACGAACATTATCCTGCGGGTATCATCCGCGCGAAAGGACTATTCTGGATGGCCTCTCGGCCAAACATGGCGATCAGCTTCAGTCAGGCAGGCGGTAGCCTGCGCGTGGAGAACGCGGGTACATGGTGGTGCAGCATTCCCGAAAGCGAACGCATACACTATACTGATTACCTCGAAAACCGGGATGCTATCGAGGACCGCTGGCATCCGCAATGGGCCGACCGCAAAACCGAATTGGTTTTCATCGGACAGGATATGGACAAAGCGCGGCATCTGCGCGATCTGGAAAGATGTCTGCTCACCGAAGCGGAAGCGGACGATTGGCGATATACACCGTGGAAAGACGAATTTCCCAACCTGTAAATAGATTACTGAACCAAATTCACAAAAAACTGGGCCAATTCACAAAACGCACCTGCCGGATATACCGCACCTTTGTACTGTTAAACATGTTCACTAATTTTAAGATCATAAGCAAATGAAACGTACAGCAAAAGCACATTGGGAGGGAACCGTAAAAGACGGAAAAGGAAACCTGACCACGCAAAGTGAAATCCTGAGCCAAACCAACTACAGCTTTAGAACCCGCTTTGTCGGTGACGAAACAGGCACCAACCCGGAAGAGCTATTGGCAGCGGCACACGCCGGCTGTTTCACGATGGCCGTAAGCTTTGGATTGACCGAAAAGGGATTGGTACCAAACGCTTTAGACACTGAAGCCATCGTATCGATGGATAACGCCGGAATTACAGGTGTTCACCTCAGCATTACGGGTCAGGTTGATGGAATTACGGCCGACGAATTCGAATCCATCACCAAAGGGGCCGAACAAAACTGTTTAATTTCAAAAGTGTTACGCATCCCTATCTCATCAGAAGCTACATTAATTTCGACCTGATTGCGCTATCTCAAGCCTTGCTCAAAATCATCCCGTTCAACATGTTGTCCTGTGGCCAGGTGTTGAATGGGATTTTATCGTTAATTTTAAGCATTCGAAACGAGTAGTTAAATTAAATGATTACCGATTACAAAAAAATCGATCTTTTCGGGAAATCCTTCCTTCAGAAAATGGTCATTGCCCCTCCCTATCGTTATGACTTCCCCGTCGAAGCGCGCGCTTGTTTTTTATACGTGCTCAGCGGTGACATGCACTATCGCTTTCAGGACGACGAAACCCAAATCCCGGCAAACCATTCGTTATTATTGAATTGTGTTGAATCCGGTAAACAAATCCAATCCACGCAAGAACGCCAGGTGGGGGAAGTGGTCATCGTTACGTTTCACCCGGAAATCTTAAAGCAAATTTACCAGCGGGAATTACCGGCAATCGTTCAACCATCCAACACCATTTCCAATCAGTCGAGCAGCACCGTCAACAACGATTTCCTGATCCAAAAATATATCGAGGGCTTGCTTTTCTATTTTGAGAACCCCTCGCTGGTGAGCGATGAGATTTTGGTCTTGAAGATGAAGGAAATCATTCTTCTATTAGCGCAGACGCGTGAGTCGGATAATATCCAGGTCATTCTATCCCAACTGTTCTCACCCACAAAATTCACTTTCAAACAAATCATCGAAGCCCATCTTTTTTCACCGATCAACGTCGAAGAATTGGCACAGAAAACCAATTTAAGCGTTTCATCCTTTAAGCGGGAATTCCGGAAAATATATGACGATTCGCCAGCCAACTACGTTAAAACCAAACGGTTGGAAAGAGCTACTGAACTGCTCCTGGCTTCGGATCAACGAATTTCGGACATTGCGTTCGATTGTGGGTTTAACGATTTGGCCAATTTTACCAAAAGTTTCCACGATAAGTTCGGCGTTTCGCCAACCCATTACCGCACAGCAAAAAGATAAGTGAACCAAATTCACAACTTTCTGAACCGATTTCCAAAATGAAATACGCTGTTGAATGCCAATTTTGCATTAAAAATTAAGCATTTAACAGTTAACATTATGGGACTATCAAGTTTAGGAATTTTCCACACCGTCATTGGCGTTTTAGCGATTATCGCCGCAGTTATCGGATTTATCAAACACGGTAAAATCGCGTTGCCTTCCGTTACCGGCAAGATTTATTTTTACGGCACGTTGATTACGTCGCTCACGGCTTTGGGATTGTCTAGTGTGAGTGGATTTAATCCGGGTCATGGTTTGGCATTGCTCATTGTTCTCTTAATTGCCGGTTCCCATTATCTGCACACAAAAAAACAAGGGTATAACCACTATCGGCTTTTTGAGAACTTTTTTCTCTCCTTCAGCTTTTTCTTGTCGCTGATTCCAACGGTAAACGAAACATTAACCCGTGTTCCCGTTGGGCATCCCGTTGCAAAAGGGCCAACAGATCCATTGATTGCACAAACACTTGGAATTGTTCTGTTGCTTTTTCTGCTGGGTTCGATCTATCAATTCATCAAGCAACGCAAATTGAATGCCGCTGCAAAGCAGCATGCATTATCCGCTACCTTACGTATACATGGTGTGATTTCAAGTATTGATTGAAAAGACGGAAATTCGAGCGGATACTGGAATTCAGGGATTTTTGGCTCCGACTATCTTTTGCAGCTATCTTATTGCTAATTTTGTAGCAAAAGATTGCCGCCGTTACACATACGACATATACGATGAGAAAATTAACTTTACTTGCCCTGATAATAGCACCTTTGATCACGCTTCCTGCATTTTCGCAAGAAGACGTACCAAACTCGCAAGACCATCCTTTATTGTCGCGTTACGAAGGGTCGTGGATCAATCGATATAGCAAGAAACAGTTTGAAACATTTACCTATCCCACTGCGGCAGATCTGGTTGACTATAATAAACTGAAGCATGGCAAAAGTGTTGAAGGTGAGCTTACTTTTATCGAATATGTATCGCCGGAAGGCGTAACCGCCACCCAGGTATTCCGAACCTACCAAACCCAGCTGACCAAGGCCGGGTTTAAGGTGATTTTTTCATGTACAACGGGCGAATGCGGCGATATGCCCATGCATTTCGTGCGGGAATATGTGGACGGAAGATCAACCGAGATCGGCAACGCGATGGTGGGCCAAAGGGGCTCGTACATGGTAGCATCCGGAACTCACGACAACAAACCTTACGTGGTAAGCCTAGTCATTGGCGACGATAAAAGAAACAGCACCGCACGCTATGCCATCAACGTCGTACAGGTGGAGGAGTTGGATACCGAAAAGGTAAATGTGGCAACAGTGAGCGATAAGCTGCAGCGCGAAGGGCGATATGCGTTTTACGGCATTCATTTCGATACCAACAGCGCAGCAATCAAAGACGGTTCGGAGGAGGCGCTCAAAATCATTTCGGACTACCTGAAATCCAATCCGGATGTCCGCGTATTGCTGGTAGGCCACACCGACAATTCCGGCGACTACCAACACAATGTGGACTTATCACTAAAGCGTGCCGAATCGGTTGTCGTTAAATTGGTAGCGGATTACGGCCTAAACCCGGATCAGGTCACAGCAGTCGGCGTGGGCATGGCTTCACCTGTCGCTACCAACAATGATGAAGCCGGAAAGGCACTAAACAGGCGAGTGGAGCTAGTGGTCCGTTAGATGCGTTATCTGTTAAATAGTTGGTTGTGCTGCCTATTATCAGCAGTATCATTTGGGCAAAGTACCGACACGCAGGACTTTGTCATCAAGAAGGAACGGGTACTTGATTATGAGCAAATTTTTTCCCCGGACGAAATACACCAGTTGGACAGCATGCTAACTGATTGCTGGAAAAAGGGCATAGCCGAGATAGCGATAGTAACCATAGACCAACGCCACACCGACAGTGAAAATTTTGACAACTATGTGTTCAACAAACTGACCGCATACGCTTTGGGCGAGGCCGGAAAGAATAATGGGATGGTGATCGCCATATCCAAACAACTTCGTCAAATGCGTATCGAAAACGGATATGGAATAGAAAAAATACTGAGTGACAAGGAGACGAAAAAAATAATTGACGAGCAGTTCATTCCCGAATTTAAGGAAGGGCGATATTTTAACGGCACCTTGAATGGATTGACGGCTCTCATCAGGACTGTAGAAGAAGTCATGAAAGAATATAATTACCGAGATGAATCGGTTCTTTTTCAGCCTTCGGTTTTTGAAAAAATCAGGCGTTTTGTGCTGGAAAACGGCACGCCACAGACCTTTCGCAACATAGACAGCGACAACCCTTCATACAATTTCACTTCACTGGATGTGTTTCTCGGCCCTTCAAGACATAACGCTTTTGTGCTGAAAGATTTTTCAGTAGCCGAATATTATGAAATGACCATCCGCGATAATGACGGCAGTCATTACCAATTTGTATGCTTTGATGAAGATATCACCCAACAGACATTCATAAAAAAGAAAATGCAACCCGGCAGGGTTTATTGGTTGAATCCCGGTGATAAATTCTTTTCTTCCGATATATGGCCGTTACTGGCGCAAATAGAAGATGAAATTGCCCAACGTCCAGACCGGCAATGAATTAATCGGATGCCTGTTGCTTATGCAGGCATCCCTATTGGTTTCGGCCAATGAAACACCACGGCTACAATCCAGCAACCTCGTGGTCTGCGGAGACGATACCGGTCAATGTCACAGAATTCCGAATACACCGTCACCACGTAAACAAATCGCCAGCGTGTGGGTTAAAATTAGAAGACGTACCATTAAGAAATAAGCACATGAACAGGGATTTAAAACCCCGGCATTGAAAAAGGCTTGTACCCCGTCGGATCAAAGCTATACTCGCCATCCTGGATGCCGGTCACCTCGACGTCAAACACGCTGCTGGTAAATTTATGCATCAGGTACGTAACCCCGCCAAGTTGGATATAACCGATGTTCAAAAAGCCCACCATGGCAAATTCGTCCGGCGGCAATATGACATCCGTAGAGGGCACCAGCCAAATATTCATATCAGCCCCCTCAGCATCCTTCCCTTTGTATTCTTCTGAATACAGCGCGGTTTGAAGGAAAGGGACGCGGTTCCCCGTTTTCTTGAAATGTGCTTCAAAATGCGCCAAATCAGCTACATCCTCGGGTGACGGTCCATACGTCATACCGATGTCCATTCGAATCTCCCATTTATTGCCTTCCGGATCTATCATATATTGGATCATCACCCGGTCTCTCATAAACACATCAACCTGTACAGCTCCTTCTGCTTCCGGGAGCATCCCCACAAACGTTTCGCTCGGTATAAACGCTTCCCGCTCTTTTAAGTTTAGAAAAGAATGGCCTTGAAGGGTTCTGCCCTGCGCTTTATCCATTGCTCTAAAATCAATGCGCTTGGTGTTGTTCGGGAACGTAAAACAAGCATGTTGTATCAGGTAATTTTTAACATCAAACCCTTCTCCCCATTGTACTTCGCCAGTGCCACCGTATTTCCCGTCGATGACTTCAAGGCTTTGGTCTTCCTCGATCACGGGTGCGCACTCAACCAATACGAGCACCGCCTCGGCTTTAGCCGCCGCAAAGAAATTGTTCTTATTCAACAATTGATCGATCTCAGCACGCGTAAGGGCTATTGAATAAAACGTGCAGCCTGCTTCGGCGGCACAAGTCGCCACTGTTTCGGTCTTGATGATTTCGCGCTCCTTCGATGTGCAGCTGAGCAGCAAGGCCAAGCAAACCAATAGGCCGACTTTAAACCGTGCCCCCATCCTATTTCTGGTCATAGTCATTTAAATTTATTTCATAATAGTTATCTGAAATCGCGGTCAGCCGATGGCGCACGCGGCGTATGGCCGATTCGGTATCGGCGGCAACCTCGATTTTCCCCGCCGGCAAATCCGGCATGAAATGCACCGGAAGTTTGGCGTCGGCGACCCGCCTGTTGAAATGGACGAGTGCACGCATATCCACCGCCGTATCGGCCACCCAAACCGTGCTATGTTCTTCCGTTTTCTGGTAGTCAACCTCATAGGCTACGCCTTGCAGGGTAGGCCAACCGTAGTTATTTGCGCCAAAAACCTGGTCGTCGCCCGAGGGTTGCAGCCACCCGGCGAGCGCGTCATCGGATACGGGAAATTCAAGCGTATCACGCAACAATCCACGATGGCCTTCCGCGTCGCTATACGCCGTGATGTATTCGCCCGTAGGCAGTGCCAATATCCAATCTGCCATCTCATCGGTAACCCCATATGCCTCGGATGTAAACAGCCAAGCACCGGTACGATCATTATGGTAAACCGTCATCACGCCGGACCGGCCTTGTTCGCCTTCGGGGATCCACGTGTTTTCATACTCCCAATGCCACGAATGGTAAAACGTGTACCGGTCATATACCGACGGCACGCCGACCATCACATCCGCAACCGCGAAATCCGAGGCAGCCACGGCGGGCCGCTGCTGCACTTCCGGCAGGCTGCACGCAATGGCGAGCAGCCCCAAGCCTGCTATTAAACCGACTTGAACCATTCCTGAAAATATTTCCCTACTGCAGGCACGGCTTTCTCTTGTCCGTTGAGCGCCGCGATTAACCCGATAACCCAGCATACGAAAAGAAAGATCACCCCGATGATACAGACGATCCACCCGAGGATCGGAATGATGTTGATCATGCCCAGGGCCAAGCCCGTGAGCATGATGCCGAGACTCTGCCGGATGTGATAGGCGGCGAAGCGCTGCCGCTTTTCATTGTTCATCACGAACGCCGCGATGAGTCCAATCAGCGTAAGGTATGCGATGATCGCAACGGACTTGTCGGGTTGCTGCCCAACGGCAACGGATTGTTGATGGTTATTTTCCATGGTTTCTCACTCGTTATGTCTCCTCAATTACAGGCATCCAGTAGTCTTCGCGCTAATTCGATGGCCATCGCCTTGTTGTCGTCATCGGTATCTTTGGTATCCACCTGCAGGTTGAACTTCACCCCGTTTTCCAACACCACCAACTCCCGGGTCTCTACATTCCAGACGGCCACATCGCCAAGCCCCTCCACCCTGCGGTAGCCTTCCGCTATTTTCTTGAAGGCACCACGGAGCGTTCCTGTGACTTGTTTGGCGGTCTCCTTATCCACACCCTGCTTCTCCAGGTTGCCCAGTGCTTCCCGCGCGTCTGGATCGGTAACCTTGCCGTCGTTCAGGTCTTCCAACACGTCGTCGACCACAGCATCCTCTTCGGCCGTCACCGCACGGTAGGAATCGTTGAACTGCTTCAGCGACATGGCTTTGATGCTGCCCAACTGCACATTATCCTTAAACGGCATCGTATAGCCACCCCGCTCCCGGACGCGCTGATTATCGAACGTATAATTGACGCTGTGGTGTTCCGGCTTCATGATCTTCGTGTATTTCACGTCCATCTTGCTTTCGTCAAATCCGGTCAGCGCCAACACGAGGTCCTTAGTGAGCAACTCGTCGTATTTTTCTTGGAAAGCCAGCAGGCATTCGTTACCCCCAGCTGCATCCGGGTCCGCCTCGCGGCGTTTTTCGGCAGCTGCGATGGCATCGTCCACGTCGATGCCGCCGATTTTACCGCCGTTGTTCTTGTTGTTTCCCTCGCCGCAGGCACCGGCCGCCAAGCCGATGGCGACCATCGGGATCAGGAATGTGTTTTTGTTCATTGGTAGCTATCGTTAGTTGTTTTTGGATTTCACAGGTAACAATTCATCCGGATTACCCTTCGATTTAACCGGGAGCAGGTCATCTTCGCCCCCTTTGGGCTTCACGGGCAACAATTCGTCCACCGGGTCACCCTTAGATCGTACCGGCAGCAGGTCATCTTCTTGGTTTTCATGGAGCGGATCCCCCGCTTCCTCATCGGCTGCAATCACGCAGGCAAACGAAACCGGCACGGTGACATGGCACGGTGCCTGCGCTGGAACGGATACGGTAATTTCGAAAGCACCCTCGATCAATTCATCGTTTACGATGGTCGCGTTGTACACCAACTTCATGGGGCTCGCCATCCCCCCACCGAAATCCATCAAGCCCCGGAATCGGTTGGGCGCAACGGTTACCCAGCGCATGTAGGCATTATTAAGCAAAAATTCAGGCTTGAAAGGCTTCGGGAACCGGATCGTCCCCGCCTTATGCAACCCCTGTATCCTCCCCAGGTAACTTCCGATATCGGCCACGCAGGGCGAAGCTACCGGCGTTCCCGTACCGCCTTTCCATGCACCGTCTTTGGGCTGTACCTGCGGATCGAACAGGTAAATCATCGTATAGCCATCACCGCCATACAATCGATCCAGCTCGCCGCGTGTCAAATCACGCTCAACGTAGGTCTTCCAGTCATCCCCTACCTTCGCATGCACCAGCAAATCGTCACCACCGATGGAGGAATAAACCTTGTCGGTATCTAAAACCAAGTCCATTTCCTCGCCCGTTACATCCAGCAACCGGAAGGTACACCCTTCGCCGGAGACGCAGGTTGCCTGCAATATGTTATCATTTCCATGAGCGGCCATTGTCAAAAATCCAATGACCAGCATTGTCAATACGATCTTCATTTTATTGATTGTTAAAAATCATTCGCGCAAAGCTGATTGCTTTCCGCTTATTTACTGCCGGATCATCCCCAAAATTGGTCGTGACGGTAAATGCCGCGCCATCCGCGAAGACATGCAACACCTGTGTGGGTAACTCCCAAACGGCCGCTTCGCCGACGCCTTCCAGTTGTTCCAGTGAGAGATTCTTGGCCACATCGGCCAAGTAAGCCGTTTGGGCGATCGCCACATCGGCATTCACCGAAGTATCGTTGACCAGCGCATCGATCGCCGCTTTGATCCCGGCAGAAGTCAGGTATCGCCGTTCGAACGTGGCCAAATCCATGGCCTCCAGGTTGGCAATACCGATCGAATGATGCTTGGGCAGGTTTACCGCTTCGCCCGTAAGCGTGGTAAACGAAATGCCCCCCGGAGCCTCCCAATGGTAGGCCAGTTTCTTCTTCGATGGATGATTATCATAATCTTCCACATGCCGGGCAATGCGCTCCGCTGGGATACCCGCCAACTCCGCGATATCACCGATAGCAATTAACTCGTCGAGCTGACCAGCGGCAGCTAGCAACGCTGCACCGTCAAATGACGAAGGAACAACTGCTTTGTCCGCATTCCCCGCGCAGGAAACGACAATGCACCCACCGATCAGCAGGGCCGCAAACCACTGCGATGTCCGATTGAAAATTCGCTTCATGGCTAACCGACGATTACTGTTGAATGAATTCGACGCGCCTGTTCTGCGCTTTGCCGGCGATTGTCTCATTCGACTCCACGGGTTCCGTTTCGCCCTTACCGTCGGTCGTCAGTCGTGCACCATCCAACCCGAATTCGCCTACCAAGGCATTCTTTACGGATGCCGCACGGCGGATGGATAGCGTCAAATTGGCCGCTTCTGCGCCATCGCTATCCGTATGGCCAACGATGTGGAAGTTGCCGGGCATTCCGCCGATGGCGTTGGCGATTTCATTCAATGTAGCCCATGATTCAGGTTTGATACGCGCCGAATTTACGTCGAAGTAAATCGTACGCGAAATAAATTTTTTCTCGGTCGCGATTTCCTTGTTCACGGTCTTGGCCGTTACCGCACCGCCACCACCTACGCGGACGTTGGTCAGATACGTACCATCACCCCACATGTTATTTGCAAAAACCAATCCGTACGGACCGGGCTTGGGAAGCCCATTAGGTAAGTCGATATACTTGGTTTCGTTGACATACAAAGCAATCGCTTTACCGTTCCGAGCGATAGAGATGCGGTTTACTTCACCATTCAACCATCCATCCCGGTTGGTACTATCGTGCAAGGTCATTTCTTCTTGCGTAAGATTTCCGTTATATTCAGTCACTGCACGAAGATTAAGCGCGCCTTTCTCCCCTGAAGGATGAATATCCAACGTAATTTCAGGTTCGCTGCTGAACCACTGGTCGTACTCCGATCGATCGGCCATCTTTTTCACAATCCCTACCTTCAGCCCACTCATCATCTCGTTCATCGTTGCCGGATCTGCATACATATCAAATTCCAGTGTAAACTCCTCCGGAAAGTCATTGAAGGCGTTCGGAAAACTGAGCCCTTCCATGGGTGTGCGCAACCATCGATTTTCACTACCGGGAATAGTCGTTATGGCCGGCTCCCCCTTATTACCGGTAACCGTCCATTGTGTAGCGCCGCTGCCTAGTGATGAATTGGAGAAATCCTCGAAAAACAGTGTCTGCGTGCCCGGCACGAAATCGAAATCGCGGTAACTGCTGAAATCGGTATCGTCGTCATCCGATGCATTGCTGCCACCCGAGGATTGTTTTCGGGACGACTTTTTCGCAGTCGAGGCATTTCCGTCACCGCTTTTTTTCTTTTTCTTCTTGAAGATCGATCCATCGAAAACCTTATCTAGCGTATTGTCGACTTTCTCGTCGATCTTATCTTCTGTTTTTCGGATCGTCGTTTCCTTCGTTCGGTTCACAACGCGTTCGCCAACCGATTCTTGGCCCATAACGACATACGTAATCAATGAAATAGGCAGTACAAGCAATTTTCCTTTCATGGCAAATACAATATTTTCCCATTAGTGTGCCGTACGGGAAAAAGTAAACATGCCGCGTGAAAAAAAATAAAACTTTTGTTTACTTTGCCGCCGATCAACTACTAATGGAAAAAGACAGCGTTCTTCTTGATGGATTGAGAAACGGCTCGGATCGTGCAATTATCCGGATATATGATGCTTATAAGACCGACTTTATCCGGTTTGCAGTAAGGTATCCGCTAGCGTCCGAAGAGCTATTGGATATTTACCAGGATGCGGTGATCGTGCTTTGGGAGCGCGCGCAGCAAGGCCGGCTGGACGCCCTGAAAAGCAGTATCAAAACCTACCTGTTTGGAGTAGGTAAATACATGATATTAAACAGGCTGAAAAAAACGGCGAAGCAGCAAGTCCTCACGGACGATGTCGCGGAAATACCCGACCCGCTATACGATGAAACCCTCCATCACGACCGGGTTGCATTGCTCCGGGAGGGCTTTCAGCAGTTGGGCGATCAATGCCGTAAAGTCTTGCGGCTATTTTATTACGAAGGCAAAAAACTGGACGAAATCCAGGCACAATTGGGTTATACCAACAAGGATGTATTGAAAAGCCAGAAATCACGCTGTCTCAAACAGCTGAAGGAGCTAACAAAAGGGAAATGATATGCAGCACGAAGCGCTGATAACGGGATATTTCGAAGGTACGCTCACGGCCGAGCAACAGCAGGCGTTTGCGCAACTGTTGGCGGCAGACGCGGATTTTGCACGGGAAGTCGAGTTCCAACGGGAGGTACGGCAGGCCATCGTGCTAACCGAACGGGCACAACTAAAGCAGCTACTCCGTAACCATGAGCAAAAGAAGCACAACGCCGCACCCCGTTTACGCTGGTGGATCGGTGCAGCGGCCGCGGTTTTACTGGTAGTTGGCGGCGGCACCTGGCTATGGCAGCGGACGTCGTCGGCACCCGCCCTCTATGCCGAATACTACCAGGCTTACCCCAATACTGTCATGCCAACGGTACGGGGTGAACTTACGGAAACCACCGCACAAGCGGCCTTCCGTGCTTATGACCGGGCCGATTATGTCCGCGCGGAGGAGCTATTCGAAATGCTACATCGGGATACCGGAGAGGTCTATGCGCTGCTTTATCGAGGGGTTTCCCTTCTCGAACTTGGTCGCTTTGCCGATGCCGAATCGGTACTCGCGCAATACCCGGCCGATAGCCCCCTGTACGCCTATGCATGCTGGTACCGGGCACTGGCCTTGCTGCGGTTGGACGATCGTACGCAAGCTCGCGGGTTATTGGAAGAATTGGCACAAGGTACTACACCCCTGGGGCAGACCGCCCGCGAATTATTGTCGCGGTTGTAGCCGTTTCCGGTATACAAACCCAAGGGACACCAGGATCGCCAACACCAGCCCCACACCAACGCCCATCCAAGCCATGCCCTGTCGGCGTGGCACGACCAATGGCGAATCATCACCATTGACTACAAAGCCCGCCCAGAAAAACGGGTGCCGTTTCATCGGATTATTTTCGATAAATGCACGCTTTGCCTGGGCCATTGCCGACGATTTAGAAAGTCCCTGTGCGATTCCTTCATAAAACGACGTCATAATTTCGGCGGTTTCCTTATCCGGCGCCTGCCATAAACTCACCACCGTGCTCGCCACACCGGCATAGGCAAACGCGCGGGATAAGCTCATCACGCCCTCCCCCTTCACCAATTTACCGTTCCCCGTGTTGCAGGCGCTGAGCACCGCCATGCGGGCAGGGATATGGAGGGCATGCAATTCAGAAAAATACAGCTTTTCCGCACCGTTGAATACCAGGCACGACTCACTGAAATCATCCTCATAAAAAAAAGAATGCATGGCAAAATGCAATACGTCGTAGTCGCCCCGCCGATCCAGAAACGCGCGCTTGGTCGCATCGCTTGAAATAAAGCGGTCGCCCCCGAAAATTGCCGCCACACGCCCCGCTTCCTCACGGGCGTGCCGCAGGTCATTGACCTGATAGCTCGGAGAAAAAACGCCCAGCCTTACGGCATCGAGCGCAGGAAAAGAAGCCTGGCGATGCAACAGCCAGACCGGAAGCGAATATGCATAGCTTATTGCCTGGGTTTCACCGATAAATTTCCCCAAGCGGGCATCATACAAACTCTCAAAGGGAATGTAGTTCAAGAAATTATCAGGGATCAACGTCGTCATCTTACCGGCATGGTCCCCGAGGAGTACGCGGTGCAACGAATCTGATAACTGCTCGTATCCTTCGGTCAGTCCGCGGAGCGCCGTGGCATAGCGAAACACCGATGACTTGAGCGAATCCACGCGGGCAACACGGAATACCGTCACACCGTCCGCAGTGATTCGGGTTCGGTAAACGTATTCGCTGGCTACATGAAATTTCACCATCGATTCTTCCGGTTCCAGTGTCGCCAAAACTCGGCGTACGTCAAAGGCCTGAGCCACGTCCTGCCCTTGAGATTCCTGCTTCACCCGCAGCTTCTTTTCAAACTCCCTAATCAAGTGCTGCGAAGCATTCTGCTCGATCAAGCTCAGGTAATCGACCGCCCCCTCCGGTTCATCCATGCTCAGGGTAAGCAACCCCTCCATGATTTCCAGGTGCAGGCCATCAATCAGATCGGTATATTCGCCCTTTAGGTAATACCGATTAAACATCCCAGCCGATGCCTGGTATAAATTCGCCGCCTTGCGGAAGGTTTCCTTCCGGCCATCACGGCGGTAACCATCGTATAGTATCCGTGAGCTTTCGGTAAGCACGCGGATAAAGGTATAAGACGAAAGGTCACCCAGATCTGCTGCTGTTAGCTCCGCAAGCGGGATTGTCCGATCCGCTTGGTTTCGGACAATCTCTCCTATCGATGCCTCCACAAGCCGCTGGGCTTCCTCCCATTTATCCATTCCACTGAGAATCATCGCCTTGATGGTTTGCACCGCATATTTACTGGCCGAAAACGAATCGAATACCATGCTTTGCTCCGCCCGGATCACATAGGTCAGTGCCTGTTCGTATTGTTCCATCCGATGATACACCGTTGCAAGCTTGGCATAGCAAGCCAACCGGTAAAACGGGCTATCATACCTATCGGCGATGGGCAGCGCTTGTTGTGCAAACCGCACGGTAAGTGAATCATCACCTTGCTCATAGGCATTATCAAACAGGATCTTGTATGCCGCCAAAACGATACCCAGATCATCGATTTCCCGGTGCATGGTATCCACATAGGCATACGCCGTTTCCAAGTGCCCCTGGGCTGCCAGCACGCGTACGTTTCCGAGCAGGTGCATACTCCGCGGTTTGCGGTAGGACGGATCGGTGAGCGACGGCCGCCCACCTCGAACGTAATGCCCGTAAAACCGGCTATTCATCCGCTTCCGTATCGTGTCGGCAGCTTTCAAGTCACCGTATCCGATCAGTTCGAACGTCAGATTCTGGTAACCCGAAATGAGGTTGTCCACCCCATCGTCATCCAGTTCGATCGATTCCCATATCTCTACGGCTTTACGGAAATAATCCAGCGAATAATACGGGACATATAGACTCCCATAAGAATAGGCCAGGTCGTTATACAACAACCCCATAAGCTGGTCGGGATCGCCAGCGCGAGCTTCATACAGTCCCAGCGCTTTTTCATAACGCACCACGGCACTGGAATCATCGCCCTGGTCGCTCAACGCCAATCCAGCTTGGTGAAGGGAGTCCGCCTGGGCTTTCCACTCGTCTGGCTTACCGTTCAGGCCGGTATCGCCTGCCTGCAATAGCCAACTCATGAGCACCATGACGATCATTCCGATTTTCAAGCCGATTTCCCTCCTATGATCAACGACCTGGAATGGGTGTTCCGTTCAACGGTATAGGTAGCGCAGGAATACATGGCAGCTAGTTATTTTCGTCCGCCAATTTACAAAAAGTTCAGCAAGGATTCCGAACTTCAAAACAACTCCAGCGGATCCATCGCCAGAAATGTTTCCCACGGAATGCCTGATGTTCCGATCAACAACACCTTATCCGGCTCTGTTGCCTTTCGGAATGCAGGCATACTAACGCCGGTCTGCGTTCTCCCGCTCTTCACCTCCAGCCCCACCACCTTGCCCCGGCGCTCCAATACAAAGTCGACTTCATGCCCCCCTTCCCGCCAATAGTGGATGTTATATCCCCCAGCATAGGCGCTATTGATCAAATGTGCTCCAACGGCAGATTCTACCATGTGTCCCCACTCATCCGGCTTTTGACGGATTTCTGAAAACTGCTCATCCCGCTGCGCGCTGATCAACGCCGTATTATGTACCTGGAATTTCGGACTAGATGACCGTTTGCGGATTAATTTTGGATCGTACTTTTCCAAACCGCCGAGTAAACCTGCCGTGTTGAGCAAATCCAGGTAATGCGCCAAGGTCGTCGTATTACCGGCATCCACAAGCTGGCCCAGCATTTTGGAATAGGCCATTATCTTTCCCGAATAAATGCATCCCATCTCGAACAACCGTCTCATCAATGCCGGTTTGTCTACACGCGTCAGCATCAGGATATCACGCGAAATACTCGTCTCGATCAACGAATCGTATACATACCTTTTCCAACGGTCCTCGTCACCTTTAAGCAATGCAGCCCCCGGATATCCGCCAAACCATACATAGGTTGACACGTCCCAGCCAAACGCGTCGCGCATCTCGCTAAAAGACCAATGGCCCAAATAAGACGTCTCAAACCTACCGGCCAACGATTCGGTGAGCCCTTGCTGCAATAAAAGCCTAGAAGAACCCAATAGGATCAGCTTCAAATTGCGCCCCTCACGGGTATCGGTATCCCACAGCAGTTTAACCGTTTCGCTCCAATTAGCAATCTTATGGATTTCGTCGATTACGAGCAAAAATTCGGAAGCCCGCTGTTGCGCCATCATCAGCCTTGCCGTTTCCCATTGTTGCTCCAACCAAACGGTCCCCGCTGCCGGCACCGCATCGGCCGTAACGAAATGGAAAGCGTGCTGATAGCTAGCCGTCAATTGGGTCACCAGTGTAGTTTTTCCCACTTGTCGGGGGCCCATTACCAACTGAATGAAATTTCTAAGCTCACTAATCCGAGATTTAAGTACTTGCAAATAAGGCCGCTCAAACATGGTTTCAATTTTACTCAATACACTGAGTAAAATTACTCAATATATTGAGTAAATCCAATAGCTTAGATAATGATCGCATCCATGCGTGCGCCAAGCTCTATTAAGTATCCACTAATGTCATCAACGAATGCTTCCGGCCCACACACATAAAACCGTTTATCAAAATCGCCTATGGCCTTCACCAGGAAATCGCGGTCTATTCTTTTTTCACCAAAACCGATTACGCCCTCTTTACTGAAAAAATTGGCGTAATTTTTACCGATCATCTGCGTAAGTTCCTCGTGCAGAATTACATCGCTGTGATAATGATTGGAATAGAACAAGCCAATGTTTCGCATATTGCCACTGTAGAATAAGGCCCGGAAGATGGCTATAAACGGCGTAATACCGGTACCGCCTGCAATAAAAATACCGGGACCTTTATAATCGATGGTCCCGAATACATCTTTCATCCGTATGGAAGTCCCTGCATTCAGCTTGCCCAATTGCTGCGTAACACCGTTATGATCGTTATGGATTTTTATTATAAACTCCAGGTAGTCCCAAGAATTAAGCGACGTAAAGGAAAAACTGCGCCACTGGTCCTCCCATCCCGGCGCATTAACAGCTAGACGCGTGGAGTGCCCGGGGATGTACGAAAAATCGGCAGGTTTTTCCAACACAAAACGTTTTACGTTATGCGTCACGTAGTTGGTATCTAAAATCTTTAAATCGTAAATGTCGGTAACGATGTTGGTTGTCATGCTGTATAATCTCGCTTAGCTTAGTCCTTTTTCGTTCCGCAAACTACAACTAAATTAGGAAAACAGCAATAAAGTGGCGATCGGATATCACAGCGGTTGCAATCCAACCTTCGCATATGCTTCGCCGCCAGACACCGGGGTGATTTCCGGGTCACTGGCCATAGTCGGATGAGCGCTCGGCAACGTGAGGTAGAAGGTAGAGCCCATAGTGGGCACACTTTCCACGGTTATCCTTCCGTTCAGCCGTTGGGTCAGCTCGCGGCACAAGAATAAGCCCAAACCGATTCCCTTCTCGCTTTCCGTTCCGTATGTCGACTGGATCTGACCGTTGAAAATCGCACTGATATCGTCCGCTGTCATCCCCACGCCGTTATCGCGCACAAAGATCGTACATTCTTCTTGTTCGGGATTTTCAGTCACGCCCACGTTTACCAAACCGCCCTGCTCCGTAAACTTGATGGCGTTGCTGATGAGGTTGCGGACAACCAGTTCCAGCATTTCCACATCGGCATTTATATGGGCACCAACGTCAGCATCCACCTGAATGTGTATTCCCTTTTTCTCAGCGATAAACCGCTGTACATCCAGCACCCGCTCAATCACGGCTATTGGTGCCACTGCTGTAAATACAGGTTTAATCCCTTTTATCTGTGCAAGCACCCAGGAGAGCACATTATTCAACAGGTCTGACGTATTGCGTGCTGCCACCAACAAATCCGCTCTCAGCGCCCTACCCTGTTCGGGAGGAAGCATTTCTTCCGATAAGATTTCAAGTGTGCCGGTAATGGCGTTCAGCGGATTCCGTAGGTCGTGACCCAAAATTGATATCAACTCCAATTTCTCACGGTTAGCCTCCTGCAGCAACCGGTTTTGGTTTCTGATGCGCTCGCTCTGATGCTCGATCAGCTTTGCCCGAGCTTCGGCCGCAGCCCGCTCACGGTCGTAGGCCCTCCTAAGGTATCTCGTGGTTAAAAAAATCGAAACAACGATAATGGGTAGCGATGTAATCAGGTCGATATACCGGGCGTCTTCAGATTGGTAACCGGCCATTATAATCGCCGGATTGACATATTCGAGCACCAACAAGCCAACAGGAAAGACAAGGTGCAATACCAAGCCCACCGGTTGCAGGCGTTCACTTGCAAAAACCATTACCAGCTGATAAGACAGGAGAAAAAAATAGAGAGCCGGTCCGTCACTTCCTCCGTTATATAGAAAAACGAACGTGATTAGTAAGTAGCTCCAAGCCATGTACACGTGTAAACCCGTTTGATACCATCCGCGGCATCGCGAGAGGCCATACATCAGGAGAATCATCCCTTCGGTAACGATGAGTACCATGGCGATTTCGGTGAGCCCCAAATACCAATCGAGCGGTATCAGGATAGCCAACAATAGAAATGTGAATATCGACACCACGTTAAACCCACGGTTCTGGCGGGGCATTTCATCAGGTTTACCGACCAGGCCGTTCCAGTATCGCCAGCGTGCGGCAACAATCGACTCCATTAATTTATTTCTCAACAAAATGTCCAGCCTATAATGATAAGACAAACATAGTTGAAAATTAGCATTTTTTTAAACCTGACGATAAAAGTTGCGGTCATTAGCAACAAGCAGGCATCCTGGTCTTGGGGCATCTTTACTTGGGCAGCACCTAGCTTTAATTAAATGACTGCCTAAACTCCAATGGTGATTGATTGGTTTTTTGCTTGAACAATTTGCTGAATGATTGCGGGTGTTCAAATCCCAATTCGTACGCAATTTCACTGATCGACAGATTCGTCGTACTTAACCGTTCTTTGGCATGATCGATCAGTTTGTTCCGGATGAGCTGTTGGGTACTTTGCCCGGTATAAATCCGTAACAAACTCCCTAAGTAATTGGGAGAAATATGCAGTTGCTCCGCAATGGCCGTCACCGTTGGAGTCCCCTTTTCCAGTAACTTTCCACCTTCAAAATACCGGGCAAGCGCCAGTTCAAATCGCTCCAGCAATTCGTGGGTCGATTTTTTACGGGTAAGAAACTGGCGTTCATAGTAGCGCTCCGAATAGATGAGCAGCATTTCCAGTTGGGCTACGATAAGCTCCCCGCTGAATTTATCTATATTGGATTGGTATTCTTTTTCAATCTGTTGCAGTATATCCGCAATCACTTGTTCTTCTTTGTCCGAAAGGAAAAGTGCCTCGTTTACGGCATACTGAAAAAAATCGTAAGACCTGATCTTCTTCGCTAATGTGGTGCCCCACAAAAAATCGGGATGAATGAGCAACAGCCAACCTGTCGGCTCCGCTTGGGCTTGCTGATCGACCTCCAGCTTCAGAAATTGAAGTGGCGAAATAAAGGTCAGCACGCCCGAATCAAAGTCATATTGCTGTTGCCCGTAGTTGAACCTGCCAGAGACATTCCGCTTTAACCCAATGGAATAAAAATGCTGTATCCATTTCAACTCATTGTCATCCACCGGATAGGAAACCTTGCTGTAATCAATCAGGCTGATCAAGGGGTGTTCCGGACCGGGTAAATTACAAAAGGCATGGAATTCAGCTATTGAATTAAAGCGAAATGTCTTTTCCATCCTGCTAATTTAAGGTTTTTTTATAATGCCTTTTGGGCCGTTGGCCGTACAACAATTTCGTTCACATCCACATCCGCAGGCTGCGATACCGCATAGGCTACCGCGCGGGCAATAGCCGCGGCAGGCAGTAAATCCGTCCTAAACTTTTCAATCGCCAGTTGTTTCAATGCAGGGTCCGAAATGGTTTCCGCCAATTCAGATTCCGTTGGTCCGGGCGCTACGAGCGTAACCCTGATGTTGCCGCTTACTTCCTGGCGCAGCCCATCCGAAATGGCCCGAACGGCAAATTTCGTAGCGCTGTATACCGTAGACGTGGGTCCTACCCATCGGTCGCCAACCGAAGTAATATTTACAAACTGGCCGCTGTCTTTCGCTTCAAAAATAGGTAGTGCCGCAGCAATGCCGTGCAACACGCCTTTTACATTTACATCGATCATCCTGTGCCATTCGGCAACCTTGTAGTTGTTCACCATCGAAAGGGGCATCAATCCGGCATTGTTTACAAACACATCAAGCGTGCCGTACTGTTCTACCGCATAGTTTGCAAATGCAAGCACATCTTCCGTATCGGTTACGTCCAATTTTTTGTACACGGCTTGGCCACCATCTGCCGAAATGGCCGCAACAATGCCTTTCAGGTTATCCACACGCCTTGCTCCCAGCACCACCCTGGCACCCAGCCCTGCCAAATGACGCGCAATTGCTTCACCAATGCCACTACTCGCTCCGGTAATGGCTACTACTTTTCCTTTGATACCATCCATTTTTCTAAAATTTTTATGTTTAAAACCATGGATACAAAGGTGCGCCGCAACCAAGTTCTTGACGTAGCTAAATCAACGAATGGTGTAGCCAAATCGTGTTAAGTCTGATTTTCACACCGCTTCTCCACTACCGCCTTCCGTTTGCACCAGGCACGTAGATGGGGCTCCTCGATTTCACTGTTGGAAACATTCATTCCCATATCGGTTTTTTAACATTAAACCAACATTACAACCAATAGATTGTCGTAAATTGGGTGTTTTATTAGTTACACTAAAAGCACAGTATTATGGCAAAGAAAGTTTTGTTAGTCGTTGGAGACTACGTGGAAGATTACGAAGCAATGGTTCCGTTTCAGGCAATGGGATCCGTTGGCATCGAGGTTGATGCCATTGCGCCCGACCGCAAAAGTGGCGAGGTGGTACCTACCGCCGTGCATGATTTCACCGGCGATCAAACGTACAAGGAGCTTCGTGGCCACAATTTCGCCATCAACAAGAATTTTGACGATGTAGATCCCGCCGAATATGACGGGTTGTATATCGCAGGCGGCCGGTCGGCAGAGTACATCCGGCTCAACAAGCGGGTATTGGAAATCACAAAGCACTTCTTCGATGCCGACAAGCCGGTGGCGGCAATCTGCCACGGTATTCAGGTATTAACCGCCGCAAAAGTACTGAGCGGCAGAACACTGACAGCCTATGTCGCTGTGGGGCCCGATATCGAACTTGCCGGCGGAACGTGGAAAAACATTCCCGCAGACCAGGCTGTGGTAGATGGCAACCTGGTCACATCCCCAGCGTGGCCCGGGCACCAGGCCATCTTAAGGGAATTCTACAAATTGCTCGGCATTGTGGTATCGTCGTAAAATAGACGCGATTATCGCTTGCCCCTTCGCGGGCAGGCAATATACGCCTGCCCTTCAAGATAGCCTAAAAGGCTATCAAAAATCAAGTTATCCTAGCTGAGCATGACTAACCAGCTGATTAATTTATTTTGTGAATTGTATACGGGCCTGGTCTAGGACTCTTCCAATGCCAGTTTTATCGTCAAGAAAATGCGCGAGGGTCGAACACATGTCTACGGCTTCTGTGATCTAAACCCAATGGTTATGCTTAACGGAATCTTTTTCTGCAAGCAAAAAAAGCTTATATTTCCTCTAAAATAATGTCTTTCATTGGCAGGAGGAGAAACCGATAAATTCCTTTTTATGCAACGCGATTAAATTGCATATAAAACGTAATTTATCTAAGTTTGTATTCATAGCATAGTCATTATACGATGGATAGCTTGTTATTATATAAAAAACTGAATCATTTGCCTGATGCCATGAAAATCCAGGTGGTAGATTTTATTGAGTTTCTCGAACAAAAAGCTAAGAAAGGAAAAAAGAAAGACAATAAGCCCTTGCCTAAATTCGGCAGCGCCAAAGGTATGTTTGTGATGCGTGATGATTTTGATGAGCCGCTGGAAGATTTCAAAGATTATATGTAATGGCAGGTAATTTATTGGACACCCATACATTTATCTGGTTCATTAACGGAGACAAAGCATTATCGTCCAAGGCATTAGAAGCCATTGAAAATCATCCCGACGCAAATTAAGTCAGCATCGCCAGTCCATTAAGCCCAGCGATGCGGGCGCGTCTTATTCCTCCACGGACAGCGCAGGGTTCCAGACCACTTCCCACAGATGGCCATCAATATCCCGGAAGTAACCTGCATAACCGCCATAAAACGTCTGTTGCGGTGGTTTGACGATGGCAGCTCCGGCTTTTGTCGCCTGGTCCATCACCTGATCCACTTCCGTCTTACTGCTCACGTTATGGCCAATGGTAAACGCACCGGGCTTGCCGCCGCCTGCAGGTAGGCCGGTGTCCGCGGCTATGCTCGTCCAAGGCCATAGGGCTAGTTGCAAGCCATCCTGCAACCGAAAGAACGCTACCGCACCATTTTCGTATTCGGTACCGATAATACCCTCGGTTGCTAAGCCTAGGCCGTCGCTGTAAAAGGCAACCGACCGCTCCAAGTCAGCAACGCCTAATGTGAGTACAGAAATTCTTGCTTTCATTAGAAAATAATTTGTTCTTCAACTGTCTAATGGAACCTGCATTTTCATCGCCTTTTTTGTCAGTAGACGCTGACATGGCAGGTTTCATTTTTTAAACTGTTCGATCAAAATTTCAGCGTGTTAAGTTGCCAAAATAGTTCATTCATCGCGTAGCGAATCCACGGGGTTAACCACTGCCGCCCGAAAGGCCTGCCAGCTCACGGTGAGCAAAGCGATCACGACAGCCGCCACCCCCGCCAAAGCGAATACCCACCACTGGATATCAATGCGATAAGCAAAATTCTCCAACCACAGATTCATCACCCACCACCCGATCGGCGAGGCGACGACAACGGAAACCAGTACCAGTTTTACGAAATCCGAAGAGAGCATCCGAACGATTCCCGCCACCGAGGCTCCCAACACCTTACGGATCCCGATTTCCTTCATTCGTTGGAGGGAAACCAACGTAGCCAGCCCAAATAGTCCTAGGCAACCGATAAGAATCGTTACAACCGCCGAATAGTTGACGATTCGGGCTAAGCGGTGATCCTGCCCATGCATTTGTTGAATATGCTCGTCGTAGAATTGGTAATCAAAAGGAGTTTCCGGATACAGGGAGGTCCATTCCTCGGAAATTTTCGCCAAGGTGGCCGGCCAATTGTGTTGCGTTAACCTAATGCTGATGTTTTTTGCCTTGTTGCCGGATTCCTTCAACGACAGCTTCACCGGCTTTATCCCCACTTTTAGTCCGTATAGGTGAAAATCAGCCACCACGCCGACAATCCGTTGGTTTTCGACCAGCTCGCCAATAGCGGCAGCCGCATTAGGGTAACCCGCCGCCTTAGCGGCAGATTCGTTGATAACGATTTCTTCAGCAGGGATACGTGGCTCCCGCCCGCTCACCAGTTGCATTTCATACAGATCCATCCAGCCTTCACCAATCGTTTTGCCCAGCAACTGCATGATTACAGGACCGGATGGGCCAACAAATTCTGTCTCATGCGAAACCATGGAAGTTCCCATTGGCAAGTCACCCAACGCCGAAACCACCACACCCGGATGGCGCGAAAGCAATTGCTGAAACAACAACTGCTTCGCTACGCTTAGCGAATCAGCCTCTTTGCTAACGGTAGGAAAATCGACGGCAACTACCGCATCTTTCCGGAATCCAAGGTCTTTGGTCAATGTGTACCGCAATTGCAAACCGATAACCAGTGCACCGACGACAAATACCTGTGCGATCACGAACTGAAATACAATGAGCACACGCCTGAACGAAATCCCTTCGCCGACGCGGTCTACCTTTCCCTTCAAAGCCGCCACCACATTGATCCGCGTAAGCAACCAAGCCGGATAAATGCCCGAGAGCAGCGCAATCAGCGACACCAACCCGACGAGGTATACAGCTGCACGTGGATAGTCCAGGTAATCGACCATTCCTTCCGGAAAATAATCTGAAAACAACGCGATGACCCAATGCTGCATTGCCAAGGACAAGGCAAGTGCCAACACGGCAACACACACCGTTTCGCCTACAAAACGCCACGCAAGCTGGTGAGATACGCCGCCCAATGTTCTGCGCACCCCGATCTCGCGCGCACGTTGCGGCATAAGTGCCGTGCTTAGGTTCACGTAGTTGATTATTGCCAACAACAGCAGAAACGCCGCGATGCCCGCAAGCCCGTAAAACACCTTACTGTTTACTGTACGGTGAGTCGGACTGTAGTAATCCGCCGCATAATGTCGTTTATTGATTGGGATAAACGTATACCAATAGCTCGAACTGAAGCTCTCGAAATACGCTCTATTTTGCTTCTCATTGATGGCATTGATTTGCTGTAACACCCGTTCCCGGGAAGCGCCCCGGTGCAGTTTTAAGAAAAGCAGACAATTCTGCCGCCATCCGAATTCCAGGTCGTCCGGCCATTCCTCCTGCGATATCCGAAAAAACTCCTGCGCGTCGAATGACGTATTATAGGGCAGATCTTCAACGATTCCCGAAATCGTCATTACCTTATTTTCGTCGTAATCGATGGTTTTCCCGATCAGGTCTGCAGGCTTCTCTTTTGGGTAATACTGTTCAGCTCGGCTTCGGGTAAGCACCACTTGGTTCGGTTGCGCCACAGCTGTGACGCGATCTCCAGCCAGCCAAAGATAAGGGACCATATCAAAATAAGCCGGAAGCGTAGCGACACGCCGGTCGATGCCGTGTGCCTTATCCGGATGATAATACATCGGGATAATATCATCTATTCCGGTAACTTCCTGTTCAATCCGCGGCGCCAGGCCCATTGCCACCATGGTAACGCCATTCTCAACATCGGCAGATTTATTTCGTATGGCTACCTGTACATAGTCGTCTGCATCGGCAAACGCACGATCGAAACTCAGTTCGTAGTCGACCAATCGAAAAATAACAAACGCTGCACATAGGCCAATGCTCAGCCCCAGGATGTTCAGCGCGGTGAAAAGGCGTTTGCGCCAAAGATAACGCAATGTGGTTCTTAGGTAATTCGGCATCATAACAGGTTATTTATACTCGTACCTGCCCAATGATAAGAAATAATTATCAATAATCAATCGAATGCCTACCGATCCATTACCTAAACCACCAATCGGATATTGGGATGTTCGCCGATGATTTCCAGCAACATATCCATATACGTCTGCCCTTCCCCGCATTCAAGTTCGTCGAGTTTCTTCCGCGCCCATTCTGGATTGAATGTTTCCGGCTGTTCCAACTTAGCCCGGTAAAACGCGATGGTCGCCGCTACCCCCAGATCTTCTTTGTTTTTCTCAAAATGAAGCCATTTCAGGCATATCGGTTCATTCCCACGGATAGCACCGTACCCACCATGCAGTACATCATTGAATGCATCCAGGCTTGGCCCGAGGGTAAAGCCCACCTCTTGCATAAATACCCGGTTCACTTCGTCATAAAACGAGGGAATGTCGTGGATGCGATTTCCGTCAAGGATCAGCTCTTTTATCTCTTCTTTGGACACGCTTGCTTTTTCCGATAAAGATAGCCCAAAAAGTACCGCTGGCACTTCAGCCTGTATGCCAACAGTATATCGATTGGCCGGTCTGCTATTTCTTGTTATGGTTTTCAACAGCTTCAACAATATCCTCCTTGATAAACTCCCAGTATTTACCCCGTAGACATATCGGGTCAAATTCGTCTTCCGCCAACTCAAAATTCGTAAAGTTCTTTAGAATAAGTTCTTTATCATGTGTGTAGGGATAACGTTGTTGATGCAAGTCCAACATAGTTTTGATGTCATGGTCAATCAATAGCTCATGCAAATCCCAAAAGTCCTTTTTCCGTCCAACCCGTTGCACTATATCAATCTTCATCGCGATGATCTCTTCGATCGTAGCCAATCGAATCTCATCCACTGCTAATGCAGGCTGTATGAACAAATCCGTATAAAAGACATCCAATTTGATAGCATTTTCCTTGTCAGCACCGATGGTGTATGACTTTCCCATTGCCGGATTAAGACCAGAAGAATGGTCGTGAAAGGGAAATGTATTGCCTATAAATTCATCAATCTTCTTAAAATCAATACTACCATATGGCACATCGGAGAATAGGTCAATGTCCACAGATACACGATGCCCGATCTGTAGACTCAGCGCAGTACCGCCTACTAACCGAAACGGCTCGAATACAGACGAACGCATCAGCGCAATCAATGAATCGTTTAATAGGTCAGTTACCGTGTGGTAATAGAGCATGGTTAACCAGCTGATAAATTCGTTTTATGAATGGTATATGGACGTCTGGTCTTGGACTCTTCCAACGCCAGTTTTATCTTTTCCTCACCATAAAAGCGAGTGATCTCTTTTTTATCATTTTCATTTCCACGTTCAAAGACACGTTGGATAACGGCACGGTATTGTCGTTGCCAATCTAGCCGGTTGATATCGGTATCCCAAAAAAGCGATTTACTGAGGATGGATAAATCCGGCGTATGTTTGGTTTCCTGTTCTTTAACCTTTTGGATATCGTAATAGGCCTGTAAGATTACCAAAGTACCTTCCTCCAAGCCAAGTTTGCGTTCGATTTTCAGCGCCAATGGCGTACTGAGTCCTCTTTTCCCTTTTGTTATTGCGTTAAACGTTTGGGGATGCTCAGCTAAGGACAAGGCAAAGGGACGTTGCTTGATAGCACGCTTCTTTAGCTCTCTACCAAGGACGATTCCCGGATGGATCCCTTTGTATTTTTCGTATTGACTGATCACGATACAAATATAAACATTTTTGTTTACATAATACAATGGGAAAGAAGCCGCTGATACCGGCGTCTTATTCCTCCACGGGCAGCGCAGGGTTCCAGACCACTTCCCATAGATGGCCGTCAATATCCCGGAAGTACCCTGCATAACCACCATAAAACGTCTGTTGCGGCAGTTTGACGATGGCAGCTCCGGCTTTTGCCGCTTGGTCCATCACCTGATCCACTTCCGCCTTACTGTTCACGTTATGGCCAATGGTAAACGCACCGGGCTTGCCGCCGCCTGCGGGTAAGCCGGTATCCGCGGCTATGCTCTTCCAAGGCCATAGGGCCAGTTGCAAGCCATCCTGCAACCGAAAGAACGCTACGGCACCATTTTCGTATTCGGCACCGATAATACCCTCGGTTGCTAGGCCCAGGCCGTCTCTGTAAAAGGAAACCGACCGCTCCAAGTCAGCAACGCCTAATGTGAGTACAGAAATTCTTGGTATCATGTCTTAAACTATTCAATTCAAAATTTCAGCGTGTTAAGTTGCCAAAATAGCAAATATATGCGACGATGTTATGTTGGAAGCGTTTATCACCATCGACCTCCAGCCCCACCTCCGCCACTGCTTCCGCCACCAAAACTGCCGCTGCTGCTTCCGCCAGTGGATGAGCCACCACCCGATGATGACGACGAACTGCGTACTTTCTTCGGGATCACCACCTTGCCGAGGGAAACATGGTAGTCGCAAAACGTACATTCTTCAATGCGTTCGCCCTCACCCGACGCGCTGTAGGTAGCGGCCTTGATGGTTTTCACAAATGGCTTTTTCAATGTACGGTAATGACACGATGGGCATTCGGAGAAGTTTTTCTTACGTAATCCGTCCCAACCCACCGTCTTGATTTCACCGGTTTGCAGATGCTGCCAGATCTGGTAACTACGGGATAGATTTTTCTCCTCGCTTAACTGCCCCTCGTCCAGTAAGTCGGTTTTCGCTTTCAATTGGTCGCGGTCCAGTCGTTTCCAATTACCCGAATCATCCGGCGGCACAAATCGTACTTGCATTGCATTTCTTCGACTCAAAAATGTGATTAGACCAATCAGCGACAAGGGTGAAAGTAAAAGTGGAATCGCCATCCAGCGGTGATAAGTTGCCAATGCGGAAAGGCGGTTTTTATCATCCCGATAGGCTTTTCGGATATATTCCTCACCCTTGAAATATTTGATCGAGATCGCCAAGCTCCCACCGACAGCCAGGTACCAAGGGATTAACTGTACCTGAAAGATAACTTTTGGATCCATCCCCATAAACCACAATGCAAATACCCCGACAAACAACACCATCACCATACATCCACAACCACCAACCGCAGCCAGTCCATTCTTCCCGACAGATTTGCGTCGTTTGTCTGTTATGATCTTTTTCTCCGCAACATAACCCATCCATTTCATCACCGCAAAAGTCAATACGATGATGACCAACGAATAAATCCACACATCCCAATAGCGATAGAAAAACGATTGCTGTCGCATTTCCGCCTTTAACTCCGCTGCTCTTTGCGGGTCTAAAAGTACGTCACGGATAGCAGATACCGTTGCCAGCAAGCCACCGTCGTAGTTACCTTGTCTGAACTCGGGCACAAGATATTGTTCGCCCATGCGCTTCAGCAAGGCGTCAGGGAGCGCTGCTTCCATCCCGTACCCCGTTATAAACCGATAAGCCCGGCGTTCCGTTGCAATAAACAAGAGCAGCCCGTTGTCGTTTTCCTTCTTACCGATTCCCCAAGTTTGGAAGAGGTCAAGTGCAAAATCGAAATCGTCGTCGCCTGCAAAGTCTGCTACCGCCACAATAGCGACTTCTGCTGTCGTATGTGCTTCGATTTCCCGCAACAACGTATTCAGGGAATCCATCGCATAGCCACTGAGTATGCCATCCGGATTGCTGACAAAAAAATCTTGTCCTTGCTGTTTAGGATTGGGTATCTCTGCAACGCTGTATTGCGCAACGGTTATACCGTGCATTGCTACACACAATAGCAAGCTGAACGTTATTCGATGGATTAACATGCTCGCCAAAGATAAAGATTTCCATACCGAACGGAATACCTGAAAACAGGGTTTTGTTCGAAACAGCGACTCAACGAAAATGAATGGGCGACCATTCGGGTACAGACATTGGATGAAACAATCCGTTGCCATGTGGGTTTACCAATGAAAGCATATCTATAACGCAGAATATGAAAGATTTCAAAATTGACATAGATGAACTGGAACGTATCGCCACTCACCTGCCCACTGGAATCAAATTCCGTTTTACGCCGACCGATACGGAGCCCGAAGGTTTGGATCCAGATAACGTACTACTTTACGATGACCTGGGTGGCGTGTGGATTGGCCAGGTGGTCGACGGAGAACATGATGATGTAATTATGCATGCCGCATGGGACGCGGTCAACGAAAAATATTGGGAAGGCAAAAATCCGGAGTAAGGGCGAAAGATGGGTGACCATCGTCCGCCCCCAACCGACGATTTATTTTTTCTCAGTTACCCGAGCGAGTGCGTCTTCATAAAACTGGAGACTTTCCCTTATTTCCTGCATATTGTCCGCCGGGTTGCGTTCGTACTCGACAGACAGGAAACCTGAAAATCCTTGATCGACCAATTCTGCCAGCATCGCTTCCACCTTGCTCACACCCGTACCCCAGACCACGTCTTCGGCGTCGGGGCCTGCCAGGGAAACATCCTTAAAATGCAGTTGCATCAGTCGTCCACGCACCGTTTGTAAACCCATCACCGGATCCAGTCCGGAGCGCACCCAGTGTCCCACATCTGCACAAACACCCATTCGCTCACTTTTTCCTTCAATCAGACTCATCAACGTATCTGGATTCCAATACGTTGAAGGAGATGCATGATTATGAATAACGACATTGATCTGATAGCGATCGCACAGCGCCGAAACCCGATCCAGGTATTGCGGGTTTGGTTCCGAAACAATGTTCTCGACACCCATCGCTTTCGCAAAGTCGAACAGTGCAGTCCATTCCTGTTCCGATTCCGGACTAATAACGCCGAAATCCATCAGTTTTACGTATTTTGAAGCGAGGTAATCCAGCACCTTTCTTCGTTGATCTTCATCCATCGTAGGAGACATGGTCCCTTCCACGCCCCCACCAATCGGTTGGCCCGGATAGCCGCCAATGTAACGAATTCCCAACGCACTGGCTTTGTCAACCGCGTCAAAAAATGTGTGATTGCGGAAGGTGTAGGCCAGAATCGCCATTTTCCAAGGTGCCTCATATTGGATGGAGTCTGAACGCTTTCCAGAATGGGTGCAAGCCCCACCGGTCAGTAAGAGAAGCACCATAAGGCTTGCAGATAACATACGTCTTTTCATCGGCTCTGATTTAATTTACTAAGATCATATTTTTAGTCGTTTTGAATCGTATATTTCAGCAATACCGAGCTGCGGGGATCGGGCAGCGACAACTCCAGCCCCTGAGACAATTCACGCCCGGTTTTTAGAACCACATCGTGGGTGTCGCAGTTTTCAACTGCGTACCGTTTGTCGGGCGATACACCCGAAAGCTTGACTGTGATTGCGCTGTCCGGCGCTTCCTGCCTGCGGAAGCCCACGATGTATCCGCTGTGATCCGATGGCCGATGCAGTTGATAAGCCATCCAGATGCTGTCGGAAGTCATGCCGTCAAACGTTGTCAACGGATAATAATCTTCGTAAAAATAAGACCTGACTTCCCTGAACTCCTGCTGGCAACGCAACATTTCGATGATGGACGAGGCGCGATCCGTCACCTTCCAGTTGTAGACAACCGACGTTCCCAAGCTCGATCGGAACGTAAATCGGTCATCTTTGTCGACACCGGTACCGGTTTGCGGCAGGAAAAAATTCAGCCCGTAGGTATGTGTCTGGTATCCAATCGGCTCGCCATAGTGGTAATCCGTCCGCCACATGGGAGCGCTTCGCTTCATGGATTCAAAGTCGATGCGCCTGCCGCCGCTGGCACAGTTGTCTACGATACTTTCCGGGAACCGCTCCAGCAGGTAATCCCAAAATGCATACAACCCTTCGATATGCCGGATCTCGCGTATCCCACGCCTACCCGGTTCGTCATTTTCCGCCCAGAAATTATCCACCGTCATGTTGAAATCCTGCCGGTAATAGTCAATGCCATTCGTTTCCATGAAATCGCCGATAAACCGGCACAGCCAATCGCGGGCTTCCTTGTTTCCGAGGTCAAACAGGTAGGCGTCCGTACCCTTTGCGTCCAGCATCCATTTCCGCAGGTTAACGCCCCAATCCGACTCCTTAATCACCCGTTCCGGTTCAAACCACACCATGAATTTCGCGCCTGCACGGTGTGCGGCATCTGAAATGGGCTTCAGCCCATCGGGAAAGCGCACGCTGTCGATGGTCCAGTTACCCACCGTATTCGACCAATTTTTGTTATTTTCCACATCTCCCGAGTGGGTATACCAACCCGCATCGAGCCAAAAAACTTCAGGCGTGAGCTTGAATTGTTTATACCGGTTGATAATTGCCACGGCATAGTCCGCCGTCAGGCAAGTATATTCATTGCAAGGAAACGGGTCGCCGTAGTTGAAGCTTGCCGAAATGGGAAAACGTGCCGGCTTTCCATTAATTTTCGGCGTCTGTTGCTCAATGATAAAACGGCGGAACAAGTTGTGTCCCACCATCCGGTCTTCACCTTTCCAGAATAACAAGCAAATACTCGGTGTCCGGATGGATTCGTCGGCATGCAGGTACGTATCCAGCCATTTCATGCCGGAAGCGAGTGAAACACCGTTCTTCGCATGACCTTGGAAATCCGCATACCAGGTCCCCGACCAACCAACAGCAACCATTGCACCCTGACCGGAAGCGGATTCGATATTGAAAAAAGGAAACGCATTATCCGACGAGCGGCCACTCTCGGGGGATATCTGCAAGGATTCGCCCGGGGCCAGCACTTTCTTCCGCGGGTGGAAATCTGCTTTCGACACGTGCGTTCCGTCGGCATAGTGCAGAGTGATCCGGTCGGACGAATCATCACGGAAATCCATATCAATCACTTTCACTGCTTGCAGCGCAGGTGAATCAGCTGCACCGCCATTGGTAAAATGGAGCACCCATTCCACGGCGTTATACGCCGGATACGCCTTCAGTTGGCATACCACTTCAAGCTTGGTCCGTTTGTCCGTCCACGTATAGGCATATGCCACCACACCCGGTCTACTTTCAGCGACAGGTTCGGCAGAAAAATTCCATTTGCCGATAAAATCCTTTGAAGGAATCCCATCGTACACGAATGAAAACGGCGGGATTGCTCCCTTTTTGAAATGGCTGTTCACCCAGTTCACCACATCGGCATCCCGCCCGGTAAACTTGGCCACGGTTTGCCCCTGTGAATAATTGGGAGCGTGCGCCCACACCAGCAGGCTTAGATATATGAATATTTTCTTTAGCATAATCATCTGTTTTAGTCGTTTATTTTCCATGAGTTGATAGCGTTGATAGATACGTGCGTTGCACCGGTTTAATGAGCCAGACCATATAAAACCAAACGCATGCTATTACTGCAATTGCGGCCAACTGGGTTCCATATTGGTCAGAAGCGATGCCCAAGGCCGGGGTTACCACCGCGCCGCCGGATACGCCCATAATCAACAGTGCCGACACCTCATTGGCCTTCGCCGGCATCCGCTTCATGGACAGCGAGAATATGATCGCGAACAGGTTGGCATAACCCAATCCGAAAATGCTGACAAACAGCAGCATTCCCCAAAGACTGTCGACCGCAAACATTCCCAGCAGGCCGACGAGGGCCCCAAACACGCTGTATTTGTAGAATTTAACTTCGGCATACCTAAGTAACAACATTCCGCCTACAAACGCCCCGAGCGTACGGGCAAAGAAGTACACACTGTTACCTAGGCCCGCTTCTTTCAGCTGCAAGCCGCTTTTCTCCATCAGCAGTTTGGGAAAAGTCGCATTCATTCCCACGTCTACCCCTACCAGCACCAATATGCCGATAAAAAACCAGACGATGTACCGATCCTTAAACAATCCAAATGTCCCTCCAAAAGAGACAGATGCCTCACTTTTATGCGATTGAATCGGTGTAAGCCAAAGCCAAACCAAGGCAACCAACGAGGTGGCGGCGTATACCGGAAATACGAGTTTCCAGCCATAAGCCATACCTGCCGCCCACGTGGTAAGGATCGGTCCCAAAAACGAACAGACGGCCTTAACGAATTGCCCGAGGGTGAGCGTCCCTGTGAGTTTTTCAGTGCTTACCACATCCGTAACCAGCGGGTTCAGCGCAACCTGCAGGAGCGTATTCCCAATGCCGACAAATGCGAATGCGACGAACACATACGAAAAATCGTAAGAAATCACCGGAATTCCCAGCGCGATCACATGCAGGAAGAAACTTAACATCACCGTATTTTTCCGGCCCACCTTATTGATCAGCATCACGGTGGGCACCGAGAGGATGAGAAACCACACGTAACACGAAATCGTCAGCATATTCGCCACCGTGTCCGTCATCGAATCGAAATCCTGTTTGACGTAATTAATCGCCAGGCCAATGATGTCAACAAACCCCATGACAAAGAAGCCAAACATCACGGGAAGGATGTGTATACCGCGTATTTTTTTATGTTCCATCGTGCGGTCTGTTACTGTTGGCGGCAAAGTACGACCGAATGAGGCGCGATCTCCACGGGAAGCTTTCCATCTTTTGCATCCGTATGCGTTGCGGGCGCAAGCATACGATCGTCCTTGGGAAGCGATTGCTCTTCATAACGGTATATGGCAAAGTTCCCTCCGACCGGCGGATTGACAACGGCGAGGGATTTCGCGGAATCGGTAGCGTTGGCAAATACGTATGTCCATTTACCCGCCGTGTCGCGAAACGCCGTACCGATAGCAAACTCATCGTGAAGGTCGATGGGGTGTATGGCCGATCCGGGCTTTACAAACCGGCTGAGCAGCGCATAGGCATGATACTGCGGCCGCACTTCATAATCTTCCTTGATCCGGTCGTAAGTCGAGTCGGTCCGGTAAGCCTCCTTCACGTATTTCCACAGCCCGAGCTGCTGCATCTGCTGGTAATCGGCATCGCGGCCATAGTACTGATCAATCAGGCTCCAATAACTGATACCCGCCGCCCCTGCATTCAGGAAATTGAGGGCAAGGCGCGTCATCAGCACGCCCCGTTCGTACCGATCGATGTCGCGCTGCCGGGTAGCGCCCACGGTCTGGTTTGAGCCGAATTCACCCACCAGGTGGCGTTTCCCCGCGCGTGCGGAAATTTCCACGTTGTTCCGTTCCCAGCGGGCAATCGTGTCATTCGGCGTGTCATAACCGAAGATGTACGTATGGGAGTTAAACACATCCGCCACCTCCGCCAAGTGCTCGGCACAATCTTTCAGGTAGAACGTCCGCGTATCGGTGTTATCGGATAGGTTAAACCGCACCCGGTCGCGGATGCCGTCTTTTTTGAAACGGGCATCGAGTACCTTCGCCATTTTAATGTATTCGGTAGACGTCAACAACGGACCACCGTCGGGCTCATTCATCGGGGTGATTTCCTTTACGCAGGTGTAATGGCGATCGTCGACGAGGTGCGTAATAAGTGCGGCGTAATTTTCGGCCCACTCGTCGTAATCCGTCGGCCCCGTGATCCACACATCTTTCTTTGCGGGGTCGGCCATAAAGCTGGTCTTCACGTGTGCATACGCCGGATCCAGTAACGATACCGATACCGGACATCCCCATACCACGATACAAACCTCCATCCCCTGCTCCTGTGCCAGATCCAGCACCTTATACAGGGATTGCATCTCCGGCGAATCGAAGGTAAACCGACTCGGATCGGTCGCGTGTGGATCATCGTTGTCGTTGACCGGCTCATACCATTGAGGCAGCGCCATCACGCGGAATTTCTGCAGCTCCATGGCCTTTACCCGGCGCACCACGTGCTGCCAATCTTCCGGCTTTGCGCCGTCATTCCGCGTCAAATTTTGAGCAAAAAAATGGGGGTCGAATTCCGCGCCTACCGCCTCCAAAGTAACGGGGGTAGCATCGGCCACCGTTACGTCAGTATAGGGGGTGCCCTGTTGGCACGAGGCCAGCGCCAGCGCGCACAGCAGTCCACCTGCCAACGCAAACCCGCCGTGTTGTTTATTTCTTCTTTCCATCGTAATTACGCTTATTAGCTGTTTACTTTTATGTGTGTCCCAATTTTGATTCGATCGCCTGGATCAAGGTATGGATCACCTTGATGTGGATTTCCTGTATCCGGTCGGAGTATGCAGCCGACGGACTGGCCAATACATGATCCGCGAGCGCAGCCAACCGGTTTTCACCTGCCTGTGTCAAGGCCACCACCCGCATGCCCTGCTGCTTCGCCGAAGCAGCCGCCTGCACCACATTGCCCGAGTTGCCGCTCGTACTGATGGCCAACAGGATATCTCCCGGTTTTCCCAACGCTTCCACCTGCCGGGAGAATATTTCCTCGAAAGAATAATCGTTGCCTACACAGGTAATGTAGGCCGCATCGTTGATGGCAATGGCCGGATACGGTCGCCGGTTGTTGCGGTACCGACCGGTCAGCTCCTCGGCAAAATGCGACGCATCGCATAGCGACCCGCCGTTACCGCAGCTGATGATCTTTCCTCCGGCCCGCAATGTTTCAGCCATGGCGGTAGCCACCTCGTCGATCAATGCGGCTGTTTCCCAACTGACAAACCGGTCCAGTACCACCTTGGATTCGGCGAGGCTGTTATAAATCAACTCCTTCATCATTTTTCATTTTTAGTCCATAGATCCGCCGCGACGGACAGTGCCGAATACGAACCGATTTGTTCGCCCAGTTGCGATCCGACCACCCTGCATACCTTACTGGAATTGGACAGCGCCTCCTGGCTGATGGTTTCGAGCATCTGCGGCTCCATCAAATCCTTGCAGCGTGTGTACACCCCCCCGATAACGATCAGTTCCGGATTGAGGATATCGATGATTATAGACAGCCCCTCCCCGAGCTTCCGGGCCGAAATTTCGAATACTTTTAAGGCCAGTGCATCTCCTTTCTGTGCTTCTTCAGCGACCTTTTGTGCGGTAAGAAGTTCCAGTTCACCCGCATCGCACCAAGGCACTACGATTCCCATCTGCATTTTTTCGGTTACGAGCATCCTTGCCACCTGGGTAATGCCCGCTCCGCTACAGAAACCTTCAAATGATCCGCCTTTGCCATACCCCACGGGGCCGAAGCTCGACAGCCGTATGTGGCCTACTTCGCCTGCGTTATCATTGGTCCCTGCATACAGGCGGCCATCAAGGATCAGTCCGGCACCGAGTCCGGTACCAAACGTCATGAACACCATGTCCCGCGTACCACGGCCCGCACCGCATTTCCATTCCGCCAGTGCACAAGCGTTGGCATCATTCTGCAAGCCCGCTCGTACGCCTACGCGTTGTTCGATAAGGGATACAATCGGAATACCGTCCCAACCCGGAAGATTGGGCGGTGACATGATCAGCCCTTTATTCGTATCCAGCGGACCGCCGCAGCTGATGCCGACCGCCCCTACCTGCGCTCGGGTCAACTCATGCTTTGCCATCATGTCTGCTACCGCCGAACAAATCGCCGACACCGTTTCATCCACCCCTGCGGTGGGGAACCGATCTTCATCCACCAATGTAATCCCCCCATCGCTATAGTGACCATACGTAACCGCGCATTTCGTTCCGCCGATATCAATCCCTAACAAGTGTTCCTTCATTTCCAATCAGTTAATAGCATATATATTTGTTTTTCCTAATAATTCGTAGTACGTATTCAAGTTAAACGGAGGTTCACCATATAAGTAGTGATTGGTATACGGCTTTCCGTCAATTTCACAGCGGATCAGCAACATTCCCTGGCCTTGTTGCGTAGGCAATTCGTTGATGACGACTTTGCCGTTCGCCGGCACCGCAAAGTTCCCTTCATACAACGTTTTGCCAGTGGCAACATCCGTGACCACCACAAGCCCATTGGCATCTTTCCGTGTATCGTTGACCGCCACCAGCGGGTGCTTACCCGCTTTGGCATCGTTGATAAACACACACACATTTTCCTGCACATTTTTCAAGAAATGGAAGGCCAGTTTTTTCGAATTGTAGTAATCCGTCACGGCATCCGACAAGATGGGCCAGCCGTCGCGGATGTTCCACCAGATGATGCCCGACCGTTCGGGCTTATCGCCCCGCCACTTTTCGACGAAAAACTTCATCGCTTCGGCCTGTACCGCTTGCGAACCACGGATGAAGTTGTCTAAATCCGCTGGCACCGATCCAAATAAGATCTTCACCTGGTTGGTCATTAAATCATTACGTCCGCCCTGTTTCGGCTCATCGGGAAATGGCCGCACCGCTTTGGTCATCCATTCGTCGTTCCACAATCCCACGTTGCCATCCAGCCAGGGATTGACGGCATCCTTGGTGAACATCTTTTCCAGCGTGCTCCGGTTGGGAAGGCCGTGGTAACCGATTTCACTTACAAAGCGGGCCTTCGCCTGGGTATAATACGCATCTTTATAGTAGCCGCGCGGGCCCCAAAGATGGTTTTCAGGCAGCAGGTCGTCGTGGCTGCCTCCGTCGTAAACCTGTTGGCTGTAATAGGGTGAGCTGGGCAAAAAGGGGCGTGTCGGATCCATTTCATAAATTACCCGTGGCAGCACTTCCCGGCTCACGCGGTCTTTATTCGGATCGATGTTGAAGTTTATCAACGTCCAGCGCAGGGCCAGGTCGTCTTCGTTATTGCCTGCCCACAGCACCAGCGACGGATGGTTACGGAGTTTCGTTACCACCGCTGTGGCTTCCTCTTCGATCATCCGGGCAAAATCATCGCGCTGGGGATAGAATGTGCACCCCATCGCAAAATCCTGCCACACCATGATGCCGTTCTCATCGCACAGGTCGAAGAACCGGTGGTCTTCGTATACATTGCCGCCCCAACACCTCACCATGTTGCAATTGGCTTCCACCATCAGTTGTACGGCGTCGTCTACTAGGGCAGCATCCCGGCTGTGCAGGGCATCCAACGGTACCCAGTTCGTTCCCCGTATAAATAGCGGTTCACCGTTCACGACAAAGCGGAATCGTCCGTAGTCGCTTGCGACGTCGTTATATTCAGTCCGATCCAGCTGCACCGTACGTATGCCGATCCGGCATTGCGACTCAGAGATCACGCCGCCATTTTCGTCTTCCAGCACCACCTGGGCGTCATATAAAGCCGGATCACCGTAGCCGCGCGGCCACCAGAACGCTACGTTCTGTAGCTCGATGATGCGTCGGAATGCATGTGAAATAACCCGTACCCGCTCCTCGTGTACGACCTTGCCCCCGCGTCTCAGCGAAATGCGGGCTTGCGTACGATCGAGCTTTTCAAACGGTATGGCCAATTGCACATCGACGAAAATCCGGGCTGTTTTAGCTTCCAAGTCAATACTGGAAGTCATCCATTGCGTATGGACGATATGCGTTTCATTAACCACTTGGAGGGAAACATCGCGCCACAAACCAGCGCTGACCAGGCGGGGCATGATGTCCCATCCATACGAATGCGGCGCTTTGCGGATGTAGGTGGACTCGGTGGCGGCAAAGTTGCCCACGCTGAAGGTACCCAGCATATACTGCTGGGCTTCGATTACCGCCGATCGAATGATCACCTGCAGGGTATTTTCACCGTCTGCCTTGAGTGCCTCCGTCACGTCGTACGCATGCTCGATGAACATGTTGCTCGCCGAACCGATGTGTTTCCCGTTGAACCAGATCTCGGCTAGGCAGTCAATGCCTCCAAACACAAGCCGTATCCGTTCTTGGGGTTTCACCCGGGGCGAGGCAAAGGTCTTTGTGTAACACCATTGGTAACCCTCGTACTTCCGCAGGGCATACACATTGCTACCGATCATCGGGTCGGCAATCAGGCCCGCCTTGAGCATATCCAGCTCCACGTTGCCCGGCACGGTGGCTGCAATTTGCTGCGATTGCACCTGGTCCAGCCCGTCCGGACTGGTCACGGCCTTTCGGGGCTGGGGGAAAAAGGATAACTCCCACGCGCCGTTGAGCGAAATATCATCCGCTTTCACCCCAACCGGATTTATTCCGATTAGCAGCGCGGCCAAAGCTAACGTTAGGTAATTTTTCATTGATCGCATCGTTTTAAGACTCTTCATATTGGGTTGCCTGATATTAGCGTATCCGCGCGTTGACCTGCCTGATCTCTTGCAGCATGTATTCCCGCGGACCGTTATCCGGCGAAACATTGATGCCTTCTTCCGTATCGTGTGGCGGATAATCGAACACCCACATCGCAGCGAGCGGTACGTGATTACGTTCGATTGCCTCCAGCAGCTCCATGAATTTTTCCCGCGTTTGCGCCCCATACTTAGCTTCCTGAGCGCCCCATTCACCGAGAAACAGTGGCTTTTTAAGTGCTTGGGCAGCCTCCATGCTTGCGCGGATCAAGCCATCCACCCCAACCGGTTCATCTGAAAAATAGCCCTCTTCGGCCGATCCGGGATACACATGGCTACTCAGCACATCAATCGGATCCGGGTGCTGCACGCCCAGCATCTCGATAAATTCGGAACGCGTATCTTTGGTCCAACTTTGGTTTTTCCAGAGATTCCGGGCTGCCGGCCGTTGCACGGCATTACCGGTAATCACGATCCGGGTACCGTCATACTTGCGCACTTCGTTGGCAAACGCTTGCATCATCACGCGCAGGTCGGCCGTATACAGTTTATCTTCCTTCGACCTTGTCGTGGGCGTACCCAGCTCCGGGACGATGGGCGGCAGGTTGTCGTTATCGCCCGGCAGGTCGACCAGCAGGTTCACCTCATTGCCCTGCTCCCAGCCCCATACCGCCGGCGAATCGCGGTACCGCACCACCACGTCGCGGATAAACTTCCGCATGAGTTCATGCGTTTTACTGCTGGTATTCCCCCACTGGTTCACCGGTTCACCAACCAGATCGGGCACCGTGGGCGTATGCCAGAAGAACGAAGGGATCAACCCGATGCCAAATTCCTCGGCGGCCGCCACGAACGCATCCAACTGCTGGAAATACGCATCGGGATTATTCAGGTACAGTTCCCAGTTTTTCGGCCAATACCCGTTAACCGCAAACCGGATAAACGGAATGTCCCGTTCCTTCAGGTAGGCCAATCCGGCCCGATACGACGTATTATTTTGCTGCCCTTCGTCCAACGTCCGGATAAACGCATTGAAATAATTGACGCCGATCGCCCGGTAAGGCTCACCGTTCAACAGCAACTGGCCCGACGCCGAAACCGAAAGGCCGGGGTAATGCTCTTTTTTCGGAGGCACGCCGGTATCGTCGTCCTCCGGCGCGTCCGAGCCGTTACTTTTGTTGCAGGAATAACTTCCGCAACAGGCCAGCAACGCGAATAGAATCAAGCTCCATTTTTTCTGCATCTTCATCTAATCATATGGTCAATAAATACCCGCATCAATAACCCGGATTTTCCACGAGATTGGGATTGGCCGCAATGCGCCCCTGTCCGATGGGAAAATAGTAATTCTTTTCGGGGAACGTCGGTGTTTTGGCACGGCCGTCGATGTTATCGATGAAATCCAGTCGGTATTTTCCGGACGCCGCGTCATACAGGTACCGCAATCCGCTGTAGGTACGGGTAAGTTCGGTAACGGCTGTCCGCCAGCGGCGCAGGTCCCAATACCGGTGGTTTTCAAACACCAACTCCACTTTGCGCTCATGGCGGACTTTCTCCCGGTCTACGCCACCCAGTTCGGCAATGCCTGCCCGCCTGCGGATCTGGTTGACTGCATCCAGTGCCTCCCCTGCTTTTCCCAGTTCAAAAGCCGCTTCGGCATAATTCAACAAAATCTCTGCATAACGGAAAATCAGGTAGTCCGTGGTTGACTCACTAAACCACGTGAAATTATCCGCTTCGGTGTCCAGGTATTTCATCACCCCGAAACCCGTACTGGGCGTATTCCCTTCCTTGAACCGTACCAATTGGTCGCCAACCGCAGCCAAGCCTTCGTATGAATCGTAACGCCCATCAATCAGGTCACCGCTGCGCGAAATGATACCATTGTGCATGTCGATGGTATTGTCGCCCAGCACGCCCCCTACTGCACCCGGCCAAACCGTACCGTTTGTCCAGATCGACGCAAAGAAACGCGGATCGCGGTCGCCCCACAGTTCGTCCATTGTCCACAGCCGGCTTTTTGCAGCCGCGCGATCCATCACACCTGAAGTACCGTCTTTCCGTTCGAATTCTTCGACCATATCCAGGTACGGTCCGTGGTAGTTGCCCACCCCCCATACATTCGGGCGCGGACATTCAACCATATCCCACGACCAGCGGTTGGAGCCGCCAGCCTGGAAACCCGGCCCGGAATGCCGCTTCACCATAATCGCCTCTCGGTTATCCTTCTTCAAGAAGATATTCTTAAAATTCTGTACTTTATCGGCATCCTCGTCGTACAGGCCGTGCCCGCTCTCCGTCATGATGGCCTTGGAAGCATCGTAGCTGATCTGAAAATACGCTTCCGCTTCGCCGGCCGGAAGGCCCAATAATCCGTCCAGTTGCTGGGAACCGAACTTCGCGATACTTCCCGCATACAATGCCGCCCGTCCGCGAAGCGCCAGGGCCGCCCATTTACTGGCGCGGCCGGCTACGGCCGAGGCAGGCAGGATCGTTGCAATCTCTCCGGTCTCGCCAATGATGAAATCATACAGCTCCTTCTCCGAATTCCGCTTGGGATACAACTCAGTCGAATCCCCGTCCAACGCTTGAACCTTCGTAATCAGCGAAACACCTCCGTAGCGCTTCACCATCGCGAAGTAACAGAACGCCCGTAAAAAGCGTGCCTCGGCAATGCGCTCTTCCACATTCGAGATGGACGATCCTGCTGCGCGCTCAATGAAATTATTCAGGTTCCGGATGGTATAGTAGGCATTACCCCACCATTGCAGTTCCGTACCATTTGCCTGGATACCGTTTTCCTTCATGCCCAGCAAATGCGCCTGTGCACCGAAATTATACTTCGCTTCATCGGTGATCTCAATCGTCCGTACCGGCCCCTCCATCTGGGCACTGAATCCCATGATGGCACCGAAGCTATTATCGTCTCGGTTCATCGGGGCCCCATCCCACGAGTTCATCAGGTTGATTGCATCGCCCACCATCACGGGCGTGCTGGCGTACAGCTCTGCCAGGTGAGCATCCAGTAAATAGGGATCGTTCCATACCACCGCATCCGTATACCGATCCGTGGGAACCTGATCCAATACTTTATAACAAGAGGTCATGGCCGAGGTAGCCAGCGCCACGATTGCCAATTTATAGTTTGTCTTCATGTCAAAAATCAATTAAAATGAAAGATTGCATCCCACACTCATGGTAAACTGCTGGGGATAGTACACGCCCACACCGTATCCTTCGGGCATCTCCGGATCCACGCCATACTTGTTCAGCGAGCTCACCGTGTAGAGGTTCGCGCCCGCCACGTAAATACGGAATCTGCTGATGCCGGCTTTCGTCAGGATTGCCGACGGCAGTTCGTACCCCAACGATAAGTTTTTCAGGCGTGCGTACGCGGTGTTATGGTTCCGGTAGTCCGAATAAAAGTCGTTGGTAGACGAACCCGACGGCCGGGGAAGCAAGGCGTCCGCCCGGTTGTTGTCGCGTTCGTTCCAGTAGTTACCGTAATTCAGCATCGTAGGTGCGCTTTCCAGCATGACATTCGTGGTATAATCGAATGCTCCCTGTACGAGGGCCGAAAAATCAAACCGCTTGTAGTTGAATACGAGGTTCAACCCGAATGTCCAATGCGGCTCGGCGCCCTTACCGATCTCGGCCTGGTCGCGCCAGTTGATGACGTTGTCACCATTCAGGTCTTTATACCTTACATCACCAGGTCTGAGCGACGAATTATCTGTATTCAATGCGTCGAAGGATAGCGGCCAGTTGTCGATCTCGTCCTGGCTCGTAAACAACCCATCGAAGACATATCCGAAACGCCTATCGGTATATGCTCCACTACGCTTATACAACCGTATTTCATCCGGATCGGTATAAACCGGCTCATCAATGGACAACCATTTGGATCGTGAATAGGCGATATTCCCCGTAATGTCATATTTCCAGTCGCCCATCGTTCCGGTTGTTCCCAGCCTCAGTTCCACTCCCTGTGCACGCTGGCTGTTCAGGTTTTCCACCGGCAGCTCCGCGCCGAACGTGGTAGGCAGAGACTGGGTCCGGCTGCCCGGTATCCCCTTACGTTCACGGCGGAATATCTCGAACTCACCGTAGAGCTTTTGGCGCCACAGCGAGAAATCGAGTCCGGCGTTATAGATGGCCATCTGCTCCCAGGTCAACCCCGTATTGGCCAGTCCCGTGGGAATCAGTCCCGAATAGAGCGTATTGCCCAGCGTATAGGTGGCATCAAACCGATAACCTGCCAGGTAGGCAAAATTTGCCACCGCATCGTATCCCGACGATCCGTAGCTTGCGCGGAGCTTCAGGATATCGAATACGTCGTATTTGCTCAAGAAATTTTCCTTCGCTATGTTCCATCCCAATGACACGCTGGGGAAATAGCCCCACCGTTGTCCCTGGGCAAACCGCGAGGAAGCGTCTGCCCGAAGAATCGTTTCCACCATGTAGCGGTCTTGGTAGCTATAATTCAAGCGGCCGATCCAGGAGACACGGCCGTTCGCGAAGCTCGAAGAGTTGTTCGCGGACGTGGTGCGGTCGCCCGCAAACAGTTCCTCGATGGCCATCGACTGGAATCCACCCCGCGATGCGTCAAATCCCCGTCCCCGCTCGTAAACATACTCGTACATAAACATTCCCGACACGTTATGCGCATCCAAAAACGACCGGTCGTAATTTAACGAATACTGTTGCACCAAGCGGTTATCCGTGCTAGCAGCCCTGCTTAGGAACATCGGGTCCTGCGAACTACGCACATACGTGTAGTCGCCCGTTTCGGCACTGTAGGTATAAAACCGTTCCTGGTTCTTCACAATTTTTTGGTCGAACGAATTGGCCCTGTAAATGACTACCCCTTTCGCATTCAAACCAGGCACCGCGCTGACATCGTACCTCAGTTCACCCCGGAGTTGCGTAATGCTGTTGACCTTGTCCTGCGCCCCGCTCAATTCCGAATTTGTACCGAAAATCGGATTCCCGTATGTGATGCCCGCATAGGGCAGCATACTCGGATCGGGCAATTCCAGTGCGAAAGACGGGTCCGCTGCGTAAATCAGGTCGCGCCAGAAGTTATTGTTCGAACCCACTCCATCGGCTCCCGAAGGATACAAGCGGTGTTCATTGAAATACTGAATGTCCACGGCGGCCGAGAGCTGTTGTGTTACCTTGGCCTCTACGTTAGCCTGCACGTTATAGCGGTCGTAGTTTCCACCGTTGGTTTTCAGGATCGTTTCCTGCCGGTTCGCGCCGAAATATCCGTAATATTTAACCGCCTCGGTACCTCCCGAAAGGGAGAAATTGTGGTTCTGTTGGGGCGCATACCGACGTATGGCCGCATCAAACCAGTTTGTGTTCAAGTACTTGGGATCTGATCCATCCCGGAACTTCTGAATTTCTTCTTGGGTAAACGGCACCTGGTCGGCCGGCTTGCCTGAATTGAGCCATTTATCCACTTCAAACTGCGCCCGTTCGGCCGAAGAAGCGGGCCGGATTACGCGGGTAGATCCCTGCAGCGTAAACGAACTGTTGACCTGCACGTTCGGTTTTCCCTGCTTACCCCGTTTGGTGGTCACGAGAATTACGCCATTTCCCGCACGGGCTCCGTAAATTGAGGCCGCTCCATCTTTCAGGATGGATATGGTTTCGATCTGGTTCGGATCCAACGTGTTGATATTCGTTTCGATTCCATCGACGATCACAAGCGGGCTCCCAAATCCGCGGATGTTCAAGCCGGCATCATCCGCGCCGGGGATTCCGGACGTCTGTTTCGAGATCAGGCCCGGTAGCTGTCCCGCCAGCGTATGGGTTACGTTCACCTGAGGCGCTACCGTAATCTTGTCGGTTTTGATCTGCGACACCGATCCGGTTACCGTCGCCACCCGCTGCTGGCCGTACCCCACGACTACCACTTCATCCAGCACCGCCAGGTCTTCGGTAAGCCTAACCGTTAAGCGCTGTCCCTGAATGGCTTCTAGCTGTTGGGTAGCGTAGCCAATGGAGGAGATTTCCAGCGAAGCGTTCCGGCTCACGGTCAAGACAAATTCCCCGCTCTCGTCGGTTGCCGTACCATTGGTTGGCACGCCCCGCTCGACCACGCGCGCGCCGGCCAGTGGTTCGTTCTGTTCATTCATCACCGTTCCGCGGATCGTCATGCGTTCCGGCTGGCTCTGTGCCTTCAACGAGCCACTTTGAAATAGCCATAGGCAAATGAGTACAAGACTCCATTTTAAATTATCCATCATCATTAAATCGGTTAAATAATTGTGTAAACTTGAAATGTATTTGATTCCCTCCTTATTATTGGCTCGTAAAAACAAACACCGCTTTACTTTGGGCGCTTTCTACCCTTCCAGACGACCATAGTGGTTTTTCCCGGATCAATGCTTCCTTCGCATCTGCCAATTCCGTCCTATACAAGTCCCTTGTCCCAAATGCAGCGTAAGCATGCATCCCAAACAAATCTTCATTTTTATCCCCATTAACGCTTACTTAAACGGTTAAGTAACATACCAACAACAATAGTTATAATGCGCTCAAAAATCAACACACCAATCTACTTAATCGGTTAACTAATTGGCCTTTTAAAAAAATTAACTACGAAACTCCAGTGAGCAAGACAGCGTTATCCGTTTTGGCTCCTGCTGCTGTTTCTTTCTAGATTTCGCCTTTCCTTTCGCATTCTCCATCTGCTCAATCAGCGAATTCACCGCTGTTCTGCCGATTTCTCCTACCGGCATGCGTGCCACATTGATCTGTGGTGCCAACACCTTAAAAATAGGCTCCTCGTGGATACAGGCCATTTCGAACTCCGGCTTTATTCCCTTTTCATAAAAATACTGGAACGCCTCCAAAGCCAGGATGTGGGTCGTAAAGAAGAAACCATCTACATCCGGTACCTCGGTAAAAATACTGTTGAGTACCCGATGGATATTCTTTTCATACCCCGCGAAATCGACTTCGCCGTAGAGCCGCGGATCCAACTGGAGTCCCGATTCTCGTAAGGCATCTTCCACCCCTTCGCGGCGCTGGCTCATCGTTGTCAAATAGGAGTTCGTAGTCAGCAGCGCTATTTTTTTGCATCCCTTGTTAATCAAATGCTTAGTCAGCATGCAACAACTATCGCGGTTATTGATGATGATGTAACTCGCGTTCAATTCGGGAAAATAACGGTCTATCGTGGTTAATGGGTATCCTTCGTCAATCAGCCGCAGTACTTCCACTTTCGACCGTTTTGTAGGGGCTAGGATAATCCCATCTACGCGTTTCGCTTTAAACAACCGGATAATCTCATCCTCCCGATCGATATCGGATTCCGAGCTGCTGATCATCAGTGAATATCCCTGGTTACGTGCCCTGGATTCGATTTCCCTTGCCACCTCGGAATAAAACGTATCTGAAATTGAAGGCAATATCAGGCCAATCGTTTTGGTTTCACCCGTGTTAAGACTCCGCGCAATCATATTGGGCTGGTAGTGCAGCGATGCCGCATATTCCAATACTTTTTCAGTCGTCGCCTGGCTGATATTCTTTTGCTCAGCCTGCCCGGAAAGCACCCAAGATACGGTCGTCTTGGAGAGCCCCAAATGTTCAGCGATATGTTTCAGCGAGGGTTTCAAACCAGCACAATTTATTAAATCGGATTATATTGGATTTACTTAACCGTTTAAGTAAACAATGCAATGTTAATTCATTTTTTTGACACCTCAAATTTTTTTTTGTTTTTTTTTCTATTGGCCTTTTTTCGCTTCTTACTGCCGCTCGCCCAACCAGGTTCCACTCATGGGCGGATTGGTTATGGTATTGGTCCATGTACCCGATGCGGTCCCTTCCCCCGTGAGCGTACCGGTAAATTCGCTGCCGGTGGCTACCGTTCCGATGGTTGCCGTAAAACTACCGTCCTTACTTACATTGCCCTCCATGCCAAATGTGGTACCCAACCGCGTGGATTGCCCTGTTCCGGAAATCTCTCCGTCGTCAGAAACCGTTACACTCCATGTTCCCTGATCATTACCAGCATATTGTCCGGACCAATTGCCTGCGAAAGGGGACACATTCGCTTCTTTGTCTTTTTTACATGATACTGCCACTGCGATTAGGGCTATCAATAACCAGCTGAATCTTTTCATATCGATTTTTTACACGTATATCGATATCGATGAAAAAGGTCATCAGTTTATTATTCCCTGAAAACATCGGGCACCACAAAAGGTATATGCCGGAGTACCACCCCGGGGTCGAATACGAGCTCACTCCGATTGGCTATGATCTAAAGGCAATCATCAACGCCGGCTTTCGAGCCGCTTCTCCACCACGGCTTCCCGATTGCGCCAGGCGCGTAGCTGGGGCTCTTCGTATACCGGAAACCCTTTATCATTCAACAGGCCGAGCGACTTGGCCAGTTTACGGCTCAGTGCGGCCGAATCCCGGTTCTTTTCATCAAAGGCTTGCTGATTGGATGCAATGACGTGCTCGGCGGCGGCAATGGCTTGCCTGATAATCTTGAGCTCGGCCTCGTACTTCTTTTGCTTGCGCAGGATGATCATCATCCGGCTGTAAGCATCCGCATTCAGCGGTTTACGCCGAGCCAGGGCACGGTATATTTTCAGCGCATCGGCAGCTTTTCCTTCTTTTTCCAGCTTCCGTGCTTCTTCCATTTGGGTCTTACGAGCTATTTTCTGTTTGGCCATGGCAAATCCGCATGCGTTGGTTTCCACGATGGTAAACAAGCGAGCGGCGGTTTGGTTCATGATCTCATCGATGCACCACCAGTTCCACATCGCCGGATACCAAGCTGATGTGGCAACAATCAAACGTAACCACGTAATCGGCTTTGACCACCTCACGCTTGCCGATATAGCCCTGAAAACGGAGCTTAGTGTGTTTAAACTTCGGGATATGCTCCCGGTCGAGGTCGCCAGAAACCGGATAGCTACCGAGCCTCCTAAACGCTGCCCATTGGCTACTGTCATAGGTTCGGGTTAGCTCCTTGCCGTCAGCCAAGCGGGTCACTTTCATCCTTTCCAATGCCACGGGATTACCCGATTGGTCTACAAGTTTCACGCTGATCCAGCGCAATTCATACGTACAAGGAACGGATTTACAATCCTGTACTTCTTCGTTCCCCAATTCCCTTTTACCGCAAGATAATGTGAGGGCAATCAACAGTGTGCATAAGATGGTTATTCTTTTCATCGTTGGTCAGTTTTCGTATAAGACGAGACCTAGTGCTGTTTCGCTACGCCTTTACCCTTCACCCTTTTTTCCCTCCATTTGCGGTTGTACCAGATGATAAAACCGGTTACCGGAAGGGAGGCAGCAATCAAACTTGCGAGAAAGGCCAATATTTTGCCCGGCAGTCCTAAGATGGACCCCACGTGGATGTCATAATTCATACTTCTAAGTTTCTCCCCGCGGTTTTTGTCCGAAAATTTAGCGGTGCTTAGCCAATTCCCCGAATACTGGCTGTATTGCTCAACCACGTCTCGCCATGTTGTGCCCCGGTAGCGTATCAATACATTGATGGGCGCATCATCACTTTGCCCGAAGTAAACATGGTACCCCGAGGCATCCGGGTACCGCGCATGCACAGCCGCATACACCTTATCGATCACGCCGGCTTCCTCCTCCATGGGTTCATTTGGCAGGGGGGCAATCCTTTGGGTTTCAGATTTCGTCCCCACATTGGCGAGCCATTGCACGCCGTCATTTACCCAAGGAAACGCCCATACCAGCCCGGTAAGCGCAATGATAAAAGACAAGGAAATCGAGTAGAATCCCAATATGTTATGCAAGTCGTAATTTTTCCGCTTAAGCCGGGTACTCGCTTTCCAACGGAACCGAAACCGGGTACGTCGCGCCTTCCTGTTTTTGGGCCACCAAAGAATCAGGCCCGTAATCAGTGACAGCACAAAAAGCAAGGTAGCCACCCCCACGATAGGCTGCCCGATCGGATTGGAAAAGAGCAGGCTCCAATGCAGGAAGAGCACAACACGGAAAAACTCAAACTCGGAATTTTCGGTTGCTACAACCCCACCGGTATACGGGTCTACAAACACCGATTCGTAATATTGTTTGGCATCCCAATACCACGTTCCCTCCCGGTCACTCCCCCGATAGGCCCTGAAATGCACCGTGCGCTTCGGATCATTATAGATTTCCATGGCCGTAACCGGTTTTGCTTCGCCCCAAGCATCCTCGGCCGTTTGGAGCAGCGCCGACAGCGGTTGTGGCTGTCCGGTGGCCGATGGCACAAAAAGCCGTTGCTGGTACACCAACGGCTTTAGCTCATCCACAAACACCAGTATGCACCCGGTTATCCCCAATATGAAGACAATCGCGCCGGATCCCAAGCCGATCCAAAGGTGGATCTTACGAAACAATTTTCTGACGGTCATCGCGGAAATCCGGTATCCAGTTAGAACCTAAACGTCAGGTTAGCCACAAAATTAGCCGGCGCCTGCGCGTTGCCCCAGTTGTCCCAATACCGTTGGTCTGTCAGGTTATTTACCTTCAATTGGATGCCCCACGCCTGCCGGGTATAGTATAATACGGTGTTAACCAGCGTATAGGACGGGATGAAAAAATGATTGTCGCTAGCCCGGTACATTTTGTCTACGTAATTAACCCCCACGCCAAGCCCCAATCCTTTCAATTGCTGCTGGAATGTGTAGGATGTCCAAACATTGGCTACACTTTCCGGCGCGCTGGCAGCCTTGTTGCCCTCAATGGCCTCATTACTAGCTTTTACAATCCGATTATCGTTATAACCATATCCGGCCACGACGTTGAGGCCCACCACCGGCTCCGCGATCAGTTCCAGGTCTATCCCTTTGCTCGTTTGCTGGCCATCCTGTATCGTAAACATGTCCGCATCCATACGGATCGCGTTGTCGATATGGATGTAATAATAGCTTGCGGTGAAGCTCATTTTTTTACCGAAGAGCTCCGCTTTAACGCCCCCTTCCGCCTGATTGGCAAACAAGGGGTCCAACGTCTGCCGGCTGCCATCCGGTTGCACCACTGGGGCCACATTCTGGAAACCGCTCATGTAGTTACCAAATAGCGAAACCTGTTGCGGCACCATTTGATACACCAAACCGAGTTTAGGAGCGAGTGACGTCTGTTTAAAGCCCTCCTCACCTTCCATCTCCTTGCGGTTAAAATGGTCCAAGCGCAGCGAGAGCATCGCCGAGAGGCGTGGCGTTAGCCCCACCACATCAGAAGCATAAAGGCTGGCATTGTGCTGCGTGGGGGTAGGATAAGGTTCGAAGCTAACCAATTCGTCGATTTGCTGCTTAAGCACAGGCTGAAAATCACCCGTTACGTCTACGGCATCGATCACGGTCCCTTCCGCAAACAGGAAGCTACCCGTATAGTTGCGGTAGTTTCCGCCCAGAAGCAAATTATGGGTGATACCGCCGGTGCGGAACTGCCCGTTGAAGTTTTGCTGCACGTTGGTATAGCCATTATAAACCGGCCCATAGACCGCGGATGCCCGCGTGGCCTGCGTTGGTGACGTCCAGATCACGGGGCGCTGGTAGCTGCGATCCACGTTTTCGGAGATGTATGAAAACAGCGTCGTAGACTTCCAGTTGCTGGAAAGCGCATATACCCCCTCGGCAAAAAACCGCGTGGCATGGTTCTTTACGTCTACGTTATTATGGTACAAAGACTCCCGGTAACCCAGCCGCAGGTCTTTAGGCTGCCGGATGTCTGCAGACTGGATAATGAAATTCATCGGCTGGGTGTTGTGCACGTTTAAGAACTCCGCGTCCACATTCAGCGTCAATCGCTCATTGACGCGATAGTTCAGGCTCGGTGCGATCAGAAACGTGTTATTGAATCCATAAGAAAGGAAACTCCGCTCCCGATGCATGGCGCCATTCACCCTAAACCGGATTGTCTTTTCGGTATCAAACACCGTGTTCACGTCGGCCGTGAGGCGGTTCAGTCCAAAGCTACCTGTCGAATAGCTGATCTCGGTACGTTTGGCATCCAATGGCTTTTTGGTTACTAGGTTTACCACCCCGCCGAATGACGACACCGATGAACCGAACAACGTGCCCGACGGGCCTTTCAACACCTCGATCCGTTCCACATTGGCTAGGTCCATGGCAGACCGCTCCGTTGTCGATTCCATGCCATTCCGGGCGTTTATCCCCGTCCCGAACCCCCTGAAGAAGACACTCAAGCCCCCGGATGGGTTAATAACGGGCAGGGCACCAGCCGCATTCCGCATCGATTCGGCAATGGTAAAAGAAGCCTGTTCTTGCATGAGCTGTTTGGTGATCACGCTATACACCTGCGGATTCTCCAGATTGGTGAGCGGCATCCTTGCTACGTATTCGGTTTCCTTGTTTGCAAACCTATTTACGCGTTCGCCGTTTACCACCACCTCCTGCAGGGTTTGCGCATCCTCATAGAGGATGAATGTCACTTTGTTTATACCGCCGGCCACTGCGGTTACCTGCTTCTGCTGGGTTTGTAGCCCCACATAGCTGGCCACCACCGTGTGTGTACCTGGTTCGATGTTTTCCAATGTAAACCGCCCCTGCTCATCCGCTTGCGTACTGCGTTGCCCACGGATGCTCACCGTCACGAAGCCGGCCGGCTTGCCATCACTGGTGCTTACCGTTCCCGATACTGCGGCCTTACCAGCAGCAGGTGGCAGCCCCTGCTGGGCAACGCTGGCTGAAAGGAAAAACAAGGATAAGCTAAAAACAAGTACGGCGCGTAGCCCGTATTTTCTGGAATTAGCGACTTCAATTCGTAACGAATGCATATTAATGATGACTATAATGTGAGTTTAAAGACTGCAACTAAATGGCTACTGCGTAAGACAGTGTTGCTTCACCGTCGTAATCGGTAGTGGCGGCAAAGTTATTATTATTTAGAATGAATTAAAACAAAGAATTGGCATTTTTTTAGGCTAGCCAATTAGCTCATGTCGTAAATGTCGGTTATGATGTTGGTTGTCATTCTGTACAGTCGACCGGTTTACACTGTTACGCTTTTGTTTGTGGCATTAACACATTTTAACATATTGCATACCAGTGTGTTAAAAATGTTAAAACGCTAGTGATCCTCCGAGCTCGCGTTTATCTTCGTCTTAACATTATCAATTATCTAAGTTTGAAAGGAGTTTAGAATGAACATCACTACCCTATTCGCCGCATCGGCGATTTGCCTGGCCGCCTGCGTAACCACCACTACTGCCCAGACCGTAAAACGCGGCGAACATACGCCCACCATGCAGGATACTTACCTCGTTGCCGGCGAGCTGGTTGATGGCAACAGCAAAAACATTGTCGTTTGCAAAGCCCATGAGCATCCCTATTCCAATCAGCTCATTGTGCCGGTCATCGATGGCAAGTTCTTTTTTACCCTGCCTGCCAAAAGCGCTGCGGCCTACATGCTTATACCCGAAGAAAATTTCGAAGGTTTTTTGAGAGCCTACGTTATCTTTCCGGAGCCAGACATTTACGTAACGCTCTACCCCGGCGAGCGCTACGCGGAGAATACGGTTACCGGCAGCCCGCTGACCACCGAATACCACCGCATCCGGGCCGATCTCCAACAGCAGGTAGCCACCCGCGAGGTACAGATTGATAGCCTGCGGGATCTTGTAGCAGCAGGCCAACTAGCCGAGGCGGAGGCAACCACGCAAGACTCCCTATTGAATATCGATTACCTGGGCTGGGTAGACGCTTACATCAGCGAGCACCCCACGCTGGTGTCTTACCAGCTCATCAAGGATTTGATACTGATGGCTGAAGACGACGCCCATTCCCTCAAAACCGCTAATAAGCACTATTCCACTTTTGCAGCCCGTTTTCCGGATCACCCGTATACCGATATGATCGGCACCTATCTCAACGGCAAGTACCAACTGGAGGAGGGCAAGCAATACATCCCCTTCAAGGCCGAAGACCTAACCGGCAAGCTGGTGCTGGCCGATACGCTTCTGGCACCCAAGGCCACGCTGCTCAATTTCTGGGCCTCGTGGTGCGGCCCCTGTATCAGCAAGGCTCGTACCATGGTGCCGGTCTATGAAGTCTTCAAGGATAAGGGGTTCGGTATTATCAATATCGCCCGGGAACTCCGGGATACGCAATCGCTTGAGGCATTACTAGAGCGAGAGCAGCTCCCTTGGCAAGTGAACCTGGTGGATCTGGAAAGCCAATACGGCGTGTGGCACAAGTACGGAATTACCAACCTCGGTGGTGCCATGGTGCTGGTGGATGGCGATAAACAAATACTCGCGGTAGATCCTACACCAGAAGAAGTGACGGCGCTGCTGGAACAACTGGATTAGCACCGACGTTTGCACTACCCTCCTATCATTCATAGTGAAGTGAATCCACTGGGTTGGCCATCGTTGGGTTGGTTTTTCAGTGCTATTAGCGTTTCCAAATTTCGCGGGTGAGTTTGGCTTCTGCGAAATCGCGGCCGTTTACCTTCGTATTTCCGGCAAAGCCACCGAGCATGCCGATGGTATTGCAATTTTTATCGTAGACAAGCGCGAAGGTCCCTTTGTTTTCCACGTATACACGACGCCCTTCGAAAAGGTATTCACTCATGGATACGCCTTGCGGGCCTTCATCATTTGCTTTCAGTTCGTTTACTTTCTTCAGCACACAAGCCGGAATTTCGTTGCCCATATCCTCCTTGGAGCACGACAATACCGAAACGATCAGCAACGCGTATAAGGCGGTTATTCTTTTCATCGTTGGTCAGTTTCCGTGTAAGACGAAGTGCAACATCGTTTCGCTACGCGACTATTCATTTTATACTTTCCGGTATCCCTTCCCATACGCATTGCCTACCCTTCGTTTACCCTTTTTATACCTTTTTCTTACCCCTTTGGTAAGCAATTGGTAAAGAATTGGTATAGCCGAGGTAAAGCTTTGGTAAGGAAATGGTAAGAAACTGGTAAGGAACTGGTAAAGAACTGGTAAAGAACTGGTAACGCCGAGGTAAGGAAATGGTAAGCGAAGACTAAGGGAGGACTAAGTGAATGGTAAGCAATTGGTAGCAACATGGTAACTGCCCCCGCCGTTGATTCCCCGGCGGGGGCAACGATCAACCGGTGTTTCCTCGCCTACCCGATTCTATGATATCGCTCATCAGGTAATACCGCATACCGCCGATGCGAAGCGGTTGCAGGATGCCGCGTTCGTTGTAGCGTCGCAGCGTGCGGATGCTGATGCGCAGCATCATGGTTACTTCCTCAGGTAGTAGCAATCCATGCTTGTGGGCTGGGTTTCCCAGACCAGCGAGGAGACGTTTGAGTAGTTCGGCAAGCAGGTTGAGCAACGGGAAGATGGCTTCCATCACATTTTTGCCTTTGCCGGGATACGAAAGATAGGGATTGTTTTCCATAGCGAACTCCGTTCTGTGTTTGGTAAATGTATAATGGTGTACGGTTTAATAATCAATCGTGCCGTGCATGATGTGCGGCGCGATCCGTCAAGTTAGCCATCAGCGCGGCCACTCTTTTCTTGGCGCCTTCGCCCACGGCGCTATACTTTTTCCGGAGACTCTCGTAAGACAGCGTGTCACTGCCGCTTGTCCTCGCATGTCTACTCAGGAAGAGAAATATCGGTTTGAGGGCTCCGGCATCCATTACCTGCTCTTCGAGCACAAGGCGAAGAAAAAAAAGGAGTTCTTCTACCGACAATGAAAAACTAATACACCGGCCATAGTCACTGCCCGTCAGGAAAGTCATCATTTCGCTGACAAAACGCTCATAAAACGACAATTGATCCAGCACATACATGCGCCTCGCTTCAATAGGTAGCTCCAAGGCAGGCTGAATCGCTTCCTGCAGGTTCCGCCTTGCATTAAGGCTATCTCCCAAACGCTGATAGCGCTCCCCTAATTCAGATAATGCATTGTAAGACATACTATTTAAAGCTGTTATGTCATCATTTAAGTCAGCCGTATTTTCCAATCGACGACGCACTACATCCACCTGCTGGCCGATGTTTTCCAATTTATGTAATAACATGTTATTCTGTTGTTTTATGCTGTTTGTCTAGCAGATACTGGTAAAATTTAGGCCCGTATTTGTCACCGATCGGCACCACTTTGCACGCCTCGTGCTCCACGTTCTTCAGGTACACCTTGCCATTTTGGTGGCGATAGTATCGTTTGAGCGAGATCATAAAACTCTTGTGGATCCGCATAAACAATGAAGCAGGAAGCATCCGTTCCACCTCTTTGAAACTTTGGTCAACCAATATGGCATCATAGGTATGGAAAATGCGGCAACGATGGTCGCAGGCTTCAATCATTTCGATATCAAGTGGGTTTATCTCCACCGGGTTCGAAGCACCCCCGGCTGTAAAATATAACGTTTCATGGCCGAGGATGGCCGGCGTAGGCCGCTTCTCCAACGCACCCGATGCGCGCAGAATCGCCTCATTAAACCGAGCTCCCGAAAAAGGCTTTACCAGGTAATCGGCGGCAGACACTTCATAGGATTGGCTACCGGCGCGGGCATCGGCCGTGCATAGAATTACCTTCACCCCTTTGTCCAGCCGAAGGATCACCTCCCATCCCGATAACGGCGTCATTTCCAGGTCAAGCAAAAGAATGTCCGGTTTAAACCGCGCGATTTCTAACAGGCCGGCCTCCGGATCGGTTTGCGAGCCGACGAGCAGTAGGTTCGGGTTATCGTATACCAACCTACTGAGTTTCCTTACGGCACGGGGATCGTCATCTAAGATATATACTTTAAATACTGGCATAAGTTATAGCATTTGATGAATAGTTAATGTCACCTCAAAGAAATCACCATCCACTCGGGTATCCAGGGCGTACCGGTCGTCGAAAGCCAATTCAAGCCGTCGTCGCACCACCGCCAACCCTCCTCCCGAAGCGCTTTGATTGGTATTCTTGCGGCCAATCTGATTGCGGAAGCATACGGAAAAATAGTCATCCTTAAAATCGATGATGATGGTAAGCGGTTCGGTATCAAACCGGCCATGTGTATATGCGTTTTCAGCCAGGTAGATGAGTGTCATCGCTACAATTTTCTCCCCAGCTGACTCGCCTATAATCTGTAATACGGGCTGTTTAAGATCTGTCCTGCCATTGTCTCTCGCGTTAAGGTACAAATCCAACAACCCCAACTCCTTTTCGATCACCACGATGGCTCGGTTTTCCAACACATTTTCGGCATTATACTTCAGAATATCCGCAAGCGACTGTATACGCCGACCAAGCGGTTTTCCCTGTTCGCCCATCAAGGCCAGAAGTTCATCTTCTATCCCATTAAGTTCATTGTACTGGAAGTGCGGATTGAAATGTCCGCCGAGTGCGCGCAACTCCATTTCTTGGGCACGCTTCTCCGCCTCCAACCGCGCAATGTCCACTTCCAGTTTTTCGCGTGTTGTCTTAAACATATTGATCAATGCCGCACTCAGCCGGTGCGCGGCAACGAGAAAAAGGGCAATGATGGTGTAATAATACAGCCGGGGTATCGCCATGATGATGAACTCTTCCAGTGTGCGATCGGTCTGTCGATTGGGAATTACTTTCAATGAGGATGGAAATATGTCGTAAATCAACTTATGGTTCACTTTGATAATTGCGTAAACCACCACGCCCATAAGCAACAGCCCCCACACCCACGTTGTCCTGGAGAAGATCAGAAAAAAATTGCCCATCAGGATGTATATCACCACCAGCGAAAGCGCCGTATATGCCAACACATTGACGATATTTACTTCTTCACGCATTTTGAGATTGTACACGGTGTTGAGCGTAATCATTGAGGTTATCAATCCGACATGTAATAGGCTGAGGACAATTCCGCTAAGTTTTTCTGGAGACTTCATCAATTTAGATTTCCGCCCAAGGTACAAAGAATCATTTTTTTCACGAACCCACCTGTCGTTTCCAAACGTTTAAAATGGCCTGCATAGCCGATTCTGGCAACGAATACATTTCATATCCCCTTTTCTTCAACAGAAAAAAGCGCCTGCCGTTACGTACAATCCCGTATTCGGAAATTTCCGGCGCATTGCCGGCAAATGCCTGGTTTCCATCATCCAAGATATACGGACCCCGCAGTTCTTGCGTTGCAAACTGGTGATGCAGAAAGAACCAGTTCTCCCATTGTGCCGGAGCATGCAGCAGCATGCCCGCAAAATCATCCAGAATTTTTGATAATGCCCATTCCGAAGCAATCCCGGAGTCCGCCATTGCGGGGATAAATGAGGGATTAGCCGTGAATTGGATGGCTCCCTCAGCTGAGCGGGTACAATAGATTGGATGGAGCGGTACCCCTAGCTTTTGGGCAAGATATGCCGCACCTTTGCGCAAAAACAAGTGTTGGCCAAGAAACGGTAGCCGCTCCAACTTAGCCGTGTCAGCTACCGACAATCCGGTAAAACCATCCAGGTACAAGACAATGTTATACCCACGTTTGAGCAGACGCATCAGTTGCCACACGGTAGACCGCTGTTCGGCATCTACCAGTTGCAACTCGTGGCGAAGGCCATGGTTATTCCCAAGCAACCTAAAAAGCCGTTTAAATTTTGCGCCCTGCTGTTCGAACGCCCGATGGGCAATCAGCAAAGCAAAAGGCAGTTTGTTTTTTGCCAGCAAGTAATTGATCACGCGGTACGAACCGGCATGAAACGTACAAATGATGCCGGGATGCGACCGTAGGCGCTCCGTAACGTCATCATCCCAGCCGTTGATGGCTACCGGCAGCTGCGACCCAAAATAACGTTCGTCCAGCAGGGATAGCTGTTGGTTGATGTAAGCCTGCCGGTACAACGGCAAGTGGCATCCATAATCCAATACCGGAAGAAAATTAGTCAGGTTTGCACTGAATAGTGAAAACTGCTGAAGCCGGTCCGGCGTTTCAAAGGGATTAAGTCGATTCGCGAATTCAGCAATCCGCTGTGAAGTCTGTCTATACTTATCCATGGTTGGGTAATTCAAGTTACGGTTTAATAAGGTGATTGGATGGAGTGCATGCTCCATCCAATACACCCGTGTTGTCCATCACCCGGGCTAGAGGATGAACTCATCGCAGGGCTCGATATCGCCCCAATCCACGTCTTTCAGAAATTGATCAAAGGGGATTGGCTGGCTTAGCACCTGCTGCAGCTGATCAATCAGCTGCGGGGAAAGTAAATCTACCATGTCCATTTGGTGTTTGTGTTTGCAATTGCCGTCTATGTTCCTTACAGGCGCGGCCCCCTCCTGCTTTCACAAACATGGGGCTACCGGGCAGGCTAGGCAATTTCATCCCGTAAACAGGCGTGTGGCAACGTAAACTGGTCAAATGTTCTATTTTTTTACAACGGGCATCACATCAGTGCGTGTCACCACTGGAGACCGTTTTCCGGCATCCATTTAACGATTTGCTTGCGGTTTTATAGTTGATGTCTCCCCTAGTCACGGCATTTAGGCGGGCTAAATACCAGGATATTTCTATTCCGGAAACGCGCAATATCGAAACGCGTATTTCAATCGTGCAAGCCTTTTTAAAATAGCTATGTTTCCCATTGCTTATTAGCAAGTTGCCTGTAAATTGCCTTACCTGCCACCCCCTGTCACTTGACAGTAATGCATAACGCCATTAACTTTCCCCATCAACTTACCAATATGGAGCGCTTTTTTACGTATTCAAGGCAATGGGTAGCAATGGAAGAAAAGGCGCGCGGCTACCTCCTTAATCACAGCCAGATCCGCTCCTACCGGGCTGGCACCGATTTTACCACAGCCGGCGATGCACGGCCATTCTGGTGCTTCGTCCTCTCCGGCTTGGTGGTTGGTGTAGAACACCTTGCCAGCGGCAGGCAGATCTACAACTGGTTGGTTAGGCCAGGCGAATATTTCACTGGCACCATGCACCTGTTTACCGGCCGGCCGCACACGGCCAGCATCCATTTTCTACGAGACACGCAGCTCCTGCTTATCCCTGCTGCGATCATGCAATACGCACAACAGCACTTTCTTTCCATCAGCGAGCTGCTGCACGTTTTGAAGCAGCGACGCATGCAGCGCCAGGAAGAATTACTGCTCCTCGTCCTCAAGCCCACCAATAGCCGGTACGCTGTCTTCCGCATCCATATGCATGAGCTGTTTGCATTGTTGGATGAAAAAGAACAGATCGCCTACCTGCACATGAGCCGGAGCCAGTATTTTACAGCCAAAGCAGCCTTCAACAAACTTCCATGATGTAAATTCAGTCCGATATCGGACTGTGGGCGTCATCGCCTGTGTGCATTTTTGTACTATGGGCAATGCATTCACAAACACACGGCATAGCAAGGAGAGCACCGGATTTCATATTGCGGTCAGGTGGATCCAATGGACACAAATCACCCGGCTTACCTTTCGTTACATCCAACTGATCATCCGTTACCTCGATGTTTTCTCCAGGATGGTTTACCAAGCACCTCGGCTACCTTTCGGAGCAACTAAAGCATTCACACACGATCGTAAATACGCGCCCTTCCCGCTAAGCTTGCGGACGCCCGCCTGAAGCAGGGGGCCTTCGCGACCGGCGTGCCTACCGGATCGTCAAGCAGGCAAATAACTATTTTAAAATCCAATATTTTTCAACTATTATGAAAAAGATATTATCCGTAATAGCACTAACGTTGATTTGTGCTATCACACTAACAAATGCCAGTGTTGCCGTAAAGGCAGCCACTGATGACAACAGGAAAGAAAAGAAAGACTCCAAAACGGTGGTAAACCAGTTTTGGGTCTATAAGGGCGGTGGGCTGCCGGAAACCTCACCATCCAGCTATCGGGCCCCTGAGCCCGAAGATGAACCATGCGAAGGTTCCAACGAGCTTTGCGGCATCAACGCGCCCGAGGGAACACCGGGGCAGCCCCAAATATCCCCTCAATTGGCAAGTAAAATAAATACGCTTGATACCGAGGGAGACGAGGTGGTTTTGAGAAACTAATCGCTGGTCGCAACCAAGTCTATGGTTGCCGGATCGAATCCAAAGACTTCCCGCCAATACATGCGGGAAGTCTTTTTCTATTATCGAGGATTCTGTTTAATCCCAGATAATTCAATGACACTCCAGGGTATCAAAAAAACATATCTGGGATCATTTGGCGGCAAGGTGAACGTCTCATCACCTAATGACCGCACCAAGGTTTTAGCAAATTCCGCTTCTTTGTTTAGCCGCCTTATATCGCTCCATCGGGTGCCGCGAAAAGCGAGTTCTTTCCTACGCTCCGTAAGCACAATTTCCAGCGCCTCTTGTGCAGACAAATCCTCGCCCATCGGGGTATATTGACCTCGCTGCATTCGATGAGCCAACAATCTGTTGAGGTCTTTCATCCCGCCTGGAATATTTCCGAGCCTTGCCGACGTTTCCGCCCGTATCAGCAACAATTCTCCGGCAGAAAACCCGTTGAAAAGCAATGCGTTGTTGCGTCCTGCATAGTTGCCCTTAAAGCTATAATAACCATCGCCTTCCTCGCGGAAAAATGCCTCGCGGCGAAGGTCGTTTAGCCCGTACATTGCCATCAGACTGGTATCTACCCGCGCATTACTCGGCGTTAGCCCCCCACCCCTGCCCGAAGATGTGGAATGGAATAACACTTCGTTATTAAAACGGTCAAACGGCATGTCAGCCCTGATATCATGCTCATTCAAATCAATAAGAAACGGAAATGATTGTAGCGCTGAATCGGCAAACCGATTGGCTTGTTCAAATTCGTTCATCACTAAATAAACCCTCGCCAGCGCGGCAAACGATGCAGCCCGCGTAGGCCGTGTCTTTACCTGCTGGGTCTCCGGAAGCAATGTGGCCGCCTTTTTAAAATCATCGATTATCTGTTGATAAGTTTGTTCTACCGTTGCTCTGGTTGTCTGCTCGGTGATATCGGCGGTCAGTCTCAGGGGAATTCCATCGAGTGAAGCTGCATCCTCCTTACGGTATACAGGCGAAAACACCTGCGCTAGGTGGTAAAAGCTATACCCCCTAAAAAAGAATGCACATCCTTTTGCGTTGTTGACTGTTAAACCGGATCCACTATCGTGCTTGCCTAACCCACCTAAGATGACATTCGCATTCATCACCACCCGGTAAGCGGATGACCATGCAATCTCATTTTGGGCATTGGCATCCCATATATAGTTTTGCCGTGCCTCAAGGATTCTCAATGCTTCATACCGGTCTACGGGCAGGAAATGATCATCGGAGGCATCATCCGCTATTGCGGGGTAATTGTAGGACATCTCTTGGCCATCAATTATGGCCATAAAATCCTTTATCGTCTCCGGTACGGCTAAGGCTTTATCCGGTTTTACATCCAGGTAATCTTTGCACGATAGTGTTAGCGCCGTTAACAAGATCAAATATGTCAGTTGCTTCATTTTTTTTTTGTTAAAAGGTAGTTGAAATGCCAAAAGCGATGCTACGGGCAGCAGGCATACCATACCCATAATCCGGATCTAGTTTATGCTTATTTGCTCGCCACATGATTCCAATATCGTTTGCATAGAAAAAGACATTCACATTTTTCATATTCAGCTTTTTAAGCTCGGCCAGTGAAATTTCATAAGAAACCCTTATATCCTTCAGCCGGATATGGTCTCCGCGCGCTACCAGCGCGCTGGAATTCACATAAACTTCATCACGCTGCGGGTTGGCTGGATAAACCATAGACGGCACGTTGGTATGACGCTCGTGGCCCGGGGCTTGCCAACGATGCGAGAAATCAGCATGCCCCAACCAGTCGTTGAATAATCCGCTATAGTTTATACTCGACCTCCTGAAATAGTAGTCGAACCGATAAACAACATTCACTGACAAGGAGAATTTACGGAAGCTCAAATCATTTCTAAAACTACCGAAGTACTGCGGCAGCGCGGATCCGTGGAAAACCAGGTCATTTTCAGTAGCATTGTAAACGATTGCGTTATAATCCTTACTGGGCTTTGCATCCAACGAGCCTATCGGGTCACCCGTCTGCGGGTCGAGGCCATTCCAGCGATAACTCACTAAGTTATATGCAGGCATGCCCTCCTTTGGAAAAATAATAGCATCCGCGCCTACATATGTCGTCAATTGGCCCGGATCGAAAAGGTATTTGGCAACTTCATTACGGTTATAAGAGAACAGCAACGCAGAGCTCCATTTCAAAGTTCCATTTAGATTTAATGTGTTCAATGTTATATCCACGCCATGGTTATTCAAGATTGCACTGTTTGCAGAAATGGTCGCGCCGGCACCGGCGGTTCTATCCAACGGAACTGGGCTAATCAAATCAATTGATTTTTTGAAGTAGTATTCAACACTGCCGGAAAGTCGAGCGCCTTTAGTTGAAAAGTCCAATCCTACGTTGGTCATACCAACCTTTTCCCAGCGGAGATTCGGATTAGGAAAATTTGAAATCACAGCATACGGGAGGCCGTTGATGCTGTTTGATAGCGTTGGCGAGCGATACGAAATCGTGGTCACAGCCGGAATCGAGTTGTTTACATTTCCGCTGTAACCATACGTTGCCCTGAGCTTAAGATACGGCAGCCATCCGGCTCTGTAAAAGGTCTCTTCTGAGATAAGCCATGCAGTGCCAACCGACCAAAGCGGCACCCATTTGCTATTTGTTGCCACCCCGAAAACATTGGAGGCATCTCTTCTTGCACTTGCACTGATGGTATATCTGTTCTTATAATTATAACTAGCATTTGCATACATAGACACATTCCGGCTTATCGTGCCCGTGAAACGATCAGCAAAAGGAATCACGTTGTTGCCCGAAAGATTACCGATGATGGGATACCTTGTGAGGTAGTCTACCGGCGCTACGGTATAATTCTGCTCATCAAAGCCATAACTGCGCGTTGAGCTCAATTCTGCAGTTGATTCCCTCGCCTCTGCTCCCGCAATTGCATCTACACGGTGTAGGTTCCATGCCTTTGCTAAGTTTATCTGCGTCCGTATTCCATAGGCCCTTGTTGTCGCACCCGTTTCATCCCTTATGGCACCATAGGGCAGATTATAGATGAGTCCCGATTCTGTTAAGGTTGAATACCTGTTTATCAGATCGCGTGCAAAGTAAGTTTCAAGTCCGTATATATTCAACGCGCTCCTGCTACCCTGCTGATATTGATATTGCGCAGATACATCCAGTCCCTCCATTAGTCGGTACTTCCCACCGGCCCGTATCAAAATATCCCGCGATGTGGACGAATTGTTTGCAAAATCTCGTTCACCCAACGGTTTCGACTCCCAATTAAGCAACCGTCCCTGCCCAAGTGTATCCAAAAACAGTTTCCTGTGCCCGCGCTCAAGCGCCAGTGGATTCCCCTGATCATCCGCGAGACGGGCATAGGGATAAAGGAAATTCTTCCCGCCACCCGTGGCGAGTTCACCGTATCCTCCCTGGCTGTTGTTATCACGGGCACCAGCCGCGTATTGAAATCCGAAAGCAAATTCTAGATCCTTAACGGGTCGATAAGCTTGATCGGTGCGAATGGTCATTCGCCTGTAACCATCGCCAATCAGATTACTCAGGTTATCGTCATAGCCCACAGACGCGATATAATTCAGTTTTTCTGTACCTCCTGAGAAATTAAGTGCATATTGTCGGTTAATCGCGCTTCGGTAAACATGCTTCAGAAAATCATCGCGGACATCCCACTTGCGGTATTGCCCAATCGCCCGATCGATGGCCTGCACTGTCCCTGCATCCGCACCCTGCCGGCTAGTCAGAAGCTCTACGACGGGTGAGATGACCGGCCGGTTGGTGGTGTTTTGAAGTGCAGTATTATAAAAACCCTGGTCAAAGAGAAACCATTCAACGTCGATAAAATCAGCTGATGAAATAGCTGGTTGGTAGTATAAGTCCGGTTTACCAATCACATTCACGTTCGCATTAAATCCGATGGTCAAAGGCTGGTTGCGCCGCCCTTTCTTTGTGGTAATGACAACGACCCCGTTTCCGGCCCGTACACCCCATATTGACGAGGCCGCAGCATCCTTCAGGAATGTAACGTTTTCAATATCATTGGGGTTTAAGCTGTTTATATCGCCCTCAAAGGGGAAATTATCTAATACAATAAGCGGCTGCCGGATAGCGGTTGTGAGGGTACTTAGTCCGCGTATGCTGAAGTCTGTACCGCTGCCCAGCCGTTTATCGAAATGCACGCTATTGACCACGCCGTCCAGCCTGCTGATCACGTCAGTACTTATCTGGCGGTTAAAAAGTTTATTGTCTATTATCTCGAATGAACCGGTCGCTCGCTCTTTAGTCAGCACCTGGTAGCCCGTATTGACATTTACCTCTTCCAACACACGTTCTACGGGTGTTAGCGCCACACGCAGTAACTGGGCCGAGTAGCGTGGGGTTAGTGCAAGACGATATGTAACATACCCAAGATTGCTTATGTAGAGGGTATCCGCTTGGCCAGCCGTTTCTATTGAAAAGTCGCCGCTTTCATCGCTGATGGATTTATTACCTGCAAGCCCTATCGACACGGTTGCACCGGCTATCGGCGCTCCGGTATCTTTGTCAACTACATTTCCCAAAATCGTTTGTTGAGCCTTCAATGCGCTAAAAGCCTGCAATAACAGCAGGATAGCGATGAGTGGTTTTGAGTTTTTTTTATTCATCATGTTTGTAAGGTTTAGTGCTGGTCTGAAATAACAAATACGTATAAAAGCGCCGGTTCAATCCGCGCTTCCACGCCGATATCCCGCAAAATTTTAAACCATTCTTGTTGGGAGGTAGGCCATTTGTCAAGCTTTATATCAAAGGCCTGTGTCATCCCGGTTTTATCCACTACGGGGTATTTAATTCCCTCGGCTCTTTCAAGCATATGCGCCAGATCGGCTATGGTTATGTTTTTAATGTACGAGTGTTTATCGGATGGATCCCGAAAGATTTGCATTTGGTTGCCCCTTGTAAATAAATTACCATTGGGTTTCTGATCCGTCGTCAATACCACGCTGGGGATGTTTCTCTCTTCTATCCGGCCTTCCAGGTTGAAAAAGCGGTTTAGCTCATGATGCAATGTATGGTTAAGTTCGGGCTTTGAGGTGCCATGCACAACGACCGTTTCGAAGGTGTAGGTATATTCCTGCTGCCATTTGCTTAAATAACCAGCTGCCTGATCATGGATCAGCCTACCCGGCTCATTCACTTCCAGCACGCGCCGTTTGGGTTGCAGCGGCAAACCTGAATTTAGTGCTATTGCATATAAATGAAGCAAACTATGGTTTATACAATAGTATCTGGTCTGCGCATTCAAGGAATCATTAACTATTCCTGATTTTGCAGCAAGGCCTTTGATATGCTTACCCCAAGCCGTATAATACACTGGTCTCAGCGTACCGGCGTTTTCCGTTACATTGAAAATCGGCATGTTGTAATCATGATTGAGTTTATCTTCTTTGCGAAACAGCGTAACACTGGGTTTATGTAGGGATTTTTCAATGTTTATCGCCGTGACGTATTCCGAAGGTGTATACGAATTGACATTTCCGTGCGGGCCTATCCACACATAATGCGGGAGCAACTGATGCGGAAAAGCCTTGTGAAGTACGGAGTCTTCAACTGCATAAACTAAACTAGAATTTAAGACAAGCGGATTCTTCTTTAAAAACGAATTAACTCGCTGTCGGCCCTGAAAAGTAACCGGAAGAACAAGTAAGCTATCATCAAACAGCTGGCTCAACGAATCAAGCCTTGGAAAATTCGATATACACGCACCACATCCGGTATGCCAAAAATCCAAGATGATTAGCTTGCCTTTATAATCGCGCAGCGTTATAGTATCCCTCCCCTCCGGATGGTTTACCACCTGCAATGGTAGGTGCCACAACGCTTCGGGGATGGTATCCCCGATCTGTAATGGCGTAATGCTGTCTGTTTCCATTGCGCGTTGCGCACTCGGTTGTGCATATAAGCCATTGAACCCGGAAAACACGAAAAACGCCACCAACCCCAAAGCGAGGCCCAGCCCGCTACGGGCTGGGGCCTTCGCATGGGTACAAACACATGATTCTTCAATATTTTTTCGACTGCCATGCCGATGGCCACGTCTTTTGCTAGGGATTTCTTCGGTATGGCTTCGGAGCTCCGACTGGACTTGGTTTGGTCTTGGTTTGGACTCCGACTGGGCTTGGTTTGGTCGGCGTCGATGGAGTGCAGAACGAGTTAGCACGGAGCTCAACCCAAGCTCCGAAGCGGACCCCAAGCAGGCTCCAACAAGTCCCCACCCCATCCCTTGCCTATCCGTATGTCCCTTTCTCCCGCTATATAGCCGCTTACCCTTCGCTAAAGTATCGCTTTTGGGCCTTTTTACCGAAGTATATGCGGGACATATGGGGATAGGACCCGAAGGAAGGGTAAGGGAAGGTGGGCTGAAGCACGGGATTGGCAGGGCTTTCCCAACCACGGACATACCTTTACCCGACTTTCTCCTGACCTTGTTCTGCCATCCGCTATCCCCCGGGTATCCCCTAGCCGTGCGGTGGCTAACGATTTTATAGCGACGGGTTAGCCAGGCCTTAGCCAATCCATAGCAGATGTCAGGAGAAAGTGGGAAGAAAGTACGGAGAAAAGCCGGAAGTGTTTGCGAGTTTCCTGCGCAAATATTTTGCGTATCCGATGTGTATTGTTGATGTATATGGTCAATTGCTTGTGTTCGCTTTAGGCAATACAAGCCCACTAAGCGTAAAAATTGCTTCATCTAATATTTGATTTTAGGTGTAAGAAAAATGGTTAATTCAGGTTTCTTACACCGAATCAAACGGGTTTGCTGATGATGTTTTTATAAAGATTTTTCGTGGAAACTCTCCACGGTTTGGATGATACCGTTCTCTCCTCTCTTATTTGAGATGGAAAACTAACAGGTCGTAAAAATAAAAAACTCGCTTTCATAATGGTTAGTTTGAAAACGAGTCTCTCCGATATGTAGAGCACGGAAACTATAGCAGGCCCTATCAACCGCACTACAAGGCTCTGACCCCTCACAAAACGGATTTACGATAGAGCCCACAGCGCTATAGTCGTACAAAAGTACGCAAAAAGCAACTATGGGCATTAACCTATCGCCTCGTCTGTGATTAATTGTCAGAGTTTGTAGTCGAGACTCTTTGTTAACACTCGTCGGATTGGAATTATTTACCAACCACAATGCAATGATACAAAATTATTTAAAATAATAAAAACATTTTTGCATTCAAACTATTAACAAGGCAACAGGGAATTTGGCTAAATGAAAGAGCCAGTCCTAGTACCTGCTATAGTACTTTATATAATCAACAGAATACGGCAAATAAGAATGGAATTGGGTTTTACTCAAAGGGATGTATCTAGGATTTTGTATCCTGACTCTGACAACAACCTTTTAGGAAGTATTGAAAGCAGTTTTAGAAAGAATGGATTCACCGATGAAAATCTAAATAAACTGGCACGTGCGTTTTCTAAACGGGCGAGGATTTTGGGATTAGATCATATGTACACATTGGAAGATTTCTATCCAGCTAACGCAATGGATGAAATATTGGTTCCTAAAAAGGTAATTGATATACCCAAAGAACTTAAACAAACAGGAATGCTTCATCTCCTTTTAGTAGAGAAGAAAGAAAAGTTCTTCAAAGATTGGCATACCGTTTCTGAGATTGCTGCATTCTGTGGGAAGCAAGCTGATAAAGTTTGGACCAATAATGATTTCACAGCAATCGTGAAGGTAGCGGTGGACGAAGGCAAATTAATCCGCAAGAGCGAAGAAGAAGCGTTGTTTAAAAGGCCATAGATTTTTATTAAATTGCCTCCGTGACCAGAACAAAGAATTGGCATGGATAAGCCTAAGCCTTTCAAGAAAAACACCAAAAAACAAATTTTCAATGGCCTCGCCTTTGAAAAAATTTACCGTACAAAAGCTTTTCGTGAAAAATGGGGATACTCCGCGTACGAATGCTCTTTCTTGTTGGGTAAGCACGACTTTTTCTTCCGCGATGCGGAAGATCCATTTGAGAACACCCATTTTAACATCATCGACACGAACTATCTTGAGCTGATATTCAATGAGCCTCTATCCACCTTCTCGCCACCGGTAGTTGAAGAAGATACCTATCACCTTAAGGTGACTAAATATCGAAATGAAGTTCGGCTTTGGGTTTGGGAAATAACCAAGAGAAAAACTCCAACCAGATGGGATGAATTTATCGATCCGCGAAACGAAAAGAATAGAGACGTATACGAACCATTCACAACGGTTATTGAGGAAAAGAAATTGGTCGAGCTTCCGACACCGTTGAATGTTGTGCCATTTGATGAAGTACAAAGTTTCATTGATGCGCTGCTTTCGGAAGGCTTCTTCGATGAGACTAAAACCGCCTTGGATATACTGCGGCGATGCCGCAAACATTTCGGTGACAATTTTCATCCCAGAAATATGATTCGCGTAATCAATCATTATACGAATAGGAAAAGTGGGGTGCCATTGCTGGATAAGAGTAAGACGAATGAGTTTGGGAGGAGGGTTTATTTAACTGCTAGTAGGAGACCAGGTGACGACAGCGCAATAAGCGATTTATGAAAAAGAGGGAATACTATTCTATTAGAACTGGGAAAATGGTCTCCGGCCAGGAAATTAATTTACCAGTTCTAAAACGCTTATTTATGGCGGTATACAACAAGATGACTGAAGAAGGCTATTTCCAGAAGTATTTTGGCTATTACTGTGTTGATGGGGAGTGTATAGGAGAATTAGGTAGAGACATCGACTCTATAATATTCATAAATATTCGAAAAGAAAACTTATATCCTGTCTACCAAAAAATAGACAATTACTCCGAAGATGATTTATTTGACGTCATAGAATTTCTTCACGATCACTGCTCTAAAGGCATTGAGGGAGATTATCATTCATGGAACGATTGCGGCTATCATTATCATACCTTCGATGATGAAGCAGGACAGAAACATTTTAGGGAATTATTGAACCTGATTCTAAAAGATTACATGGAACCTTACGAGCTATCAGTGAACGGGGAAATTCTTAGTCTTGGAGACCAAGGGCTACACAGCATATTGACTGCTGGCATCCCGACAAAAGAAGAACAAAACGTTTCATCACGGATCGAAAAATCAATATTGAAGTTTAGACGGTATAAATCCAGTATATCTGAAAGGCATGAGGCCGTCAGAGAACTTGTCGATGTACTGGAGTATTTGCGTCCAAAGGCTAAAATATATTTAGACAAGAAAGATGAAAACGAACTATTCAACATCGCCAACAACTTCGGAATTAGACATCATAATGAAATACAAAAAACAGGCTATGACAAAGCGATATGGTTGAGCTGGATGTTTTATCATTATCTTGCTACTATCCATGCATTGTTGAGGTTAATCGAGAAAAATGAAGCAAGCGTATGAGTGGAAAAATAGATATCGGTAATCCTAGTGAAGGGGGTATACAAGTAATGAAATTCTTTGGTGATAAGGTTGTTGTTCTTAAAGAGCGGGCAATTTATGAAGTCACGGGATTTTCGAGTAATTCTCCTAGCCAGAAACTAATAGTAAACGAGGGAATTAATTCAGAAGTTGTCGGCCGTATCTTTTTAACAGCTTTGGTATTGTTTAAAAAAGAATACATCAAGGTCACTGAAATCGAAAGAATTATACCGCTTGTTAATGAAATTTTATCGGAAATATTTGTCTTAGAAGATGATATCCAAAGATACAATGTTATGGAGAAAAAGGAAATCGACGACTATGAATTGCGAAGGAAAAATAATGAAGATTTCAGGCTACCTAGTATTCTGCATCTGGAACCTCGATGTAAAGCTATAGTTCAGCGTTGTGATCATCTTGAACAAATTTTGATATCAATTCTCTCTATATTCTATGCGGGTGAAAAAATCACAAAACAATCCCATTTTCCAACTTTTGTTGAGATAGTTAAAAATAAATATGGACAAAACAGTCAATTCTATAAAGCTATGGATAGAATAACGTACTTCACAACTATTATAAGAGAATTAAGAAATGGTTTAGACCACAGGTTATCAACAGTAACGGTTTCTAACTTTAGTCAAAAACCTAATAATGATATACTTACGCCGACTATCGAACTAAAGCATAAAAAGGCCAAACTTGAAAGGATAAGTATTTATGAATTTCTGAAAATATTAACGCCAAATTATCTAAGTATTTTCGAACAAATATTTGTCCATTTAGCCTCATCCTTTTGCGCACACCCCAATGTAGTTGCAGTAGGTCTAATTCCTGAAAGCAAAAAAATGTATAAATATCTTGATTACTCTTACGTCCTCAAGTTTGGCGATATGGGCGAGTTTTATGATCAATCGTTTTGAACAATAATGGTATTTTAATCTCAACCTATATCCCAAATGAAGAAGTTGAAGATTATATCAAATAAACATCTTCCAAAAGACAACGATTATCTGTGGAGATATATCGATATCCACAAATTCATTTATCTAATCAATTTTAAAAGATTCGTATTCAACAGAATGACTTCATTTGAAGACCCCTTTGAGGGAATCACTACCGAAATTATTCGCAAAATCGTTAAGCTCTCTAGTCAATATAAGGAAGGAGATTTCAATATTACAGAAAACCTCCTTTCCGCCTTTAACAAAAACAAAGATGGTACACAAACAAATTTAAGCGGGAGAACACAAAAAATCATAGAATTACAATCTACTCATTATGTATTGTGTTGGTTTCATGAAGTACGGGAATCAATGGCTATGTGGAACCTATATTCAAATCAAGATGGTGTCGCTATAAAAATCCCTTTCAAGAACTTAAATGAATCTCTTGTTCCTGATCCAGACACAAAAATACCCATTCATAATTTCTACTGTGGAAAAGTAGACTATCAAGATTTTCTAGATGAAGACAAATTTTCACAAGAATCTCTCAATAAAGTAAAGAAGGTCGGTCTTAGGAAAGACAAAAGTTACGCACATGAAAAAGAGGTAAGATATGTTATCAAGATAAATAAATCCGTATTGTTAGAAAACAAGGAGACAGCCATGATCCTATCTAAACAGATAGATTTATCCTCACTTGAGATGAAAGTTGTTTGTCATCCCCGTATGGAAAAATGGAAAAAAGAAAATATTAAAAAAATATTACGCGATGCTAAATTAATAAACAGTTTTTCCGTATCGGAAATCCAATTACGGTCATAAATATATAAATAAACGCAGTAAGCATATAAATCACAGCTATTACCTGAAATTCAAAGACCTCGTTGCAGAAATGCGCTCTGTAAAAAACTAAGAACACCCAAATAAGGCATGTAAAGGTTAATTATTGGAATCATGAGAAACGCTTTCAGTGGATATACTTATCAGCAGCAGGTTACTTTATTGTTTCTGTCCAAAATGGATGTGGAACGAAAAATTAAGCATATATCCATAGAAGCAGATGTTAATCACAACTTTGATGATATTCACCTAACTACAGACAGCGAACACTATTTTGTACAGATAAAAGACTTTGCTGGAGTAAAATTATCTGACATTGAAATATCGAACAACCAAGTTAAAATCAAAAACAACACGCATCAACTTTCAAGCCATATCAATATTTTATTTTTTAAGGAAATAGATATAGAAACAAACTGTAAAATTTTTGGAATAAACGCTTTACAAACAGATAATCTGTTTATTGTGAGTATTGATCGAATGAAAATTGACGGCATTACAGATAAGTTATACAAAGCTAATGAGAACCGAGAAAGAATAATAAAACAGTATTTTAATGAAATACTCGACAAACGAAAATGGACGATTGATTTGATTGACCTTCCATCTATTCCCGTATTTAACACCAAACTCACAGAGAAGACTGTAATCGTTGGACGAGGCATTTTGCTTAAAGAAAATATTATATTTATAGAAGGCAAGCCAGGAGTTGGGAAAAGCCATTTGGTCGAAGAATTAAAGAATAAAACCCAATCACCGCTTGTATACCGATTTTGGATAGGTAGTCAAGACAAAGATTATCTAACTCGGTTAAAGTATGGTCAGTTTCTTTTTAATATTTCAAAGCTTTTGTTTCACGATCAGAAGCATTACGATGAGACTCGAATATTAGAGAAATTAAGAAAAAGTAAAAACACAATTATCATTGACGGCCTTGATCATGTAGAAAATTACAACAGCGGGGAATTGGAAAATTTCATTCAATTTATAGATAAAGCCAAAATATACAACAAGATAATTGTACTATCCAGACCGCTGCTTTTTGAAATTAAATGGAGGAAGATTGTTCTAAAAAACTGGAATAAGGGCCAAACAAAGAAGGTATTAAACTCTCTTTTTCAAATACAAGAGCATCAAATCGTCGAAAAAATATACAGGATTACCAATGGCTACCCAATACTTGTAAGATATATTGCTGAACACTTTAAAAAAACCAAAGAACTTCCCATCATTAACAGCTTACAAAGTATAGACGAGTACTATGGTACAGTGCTGAAAAATGAAAAAGGGCTTACCTCGTTATCGTTGTTTTTATGTTCTTACTCCTATTTTTTCAAATCAGAGATTTCACTACTGATGGGAGAAGAACTTGGCTCCTATATTATAGAATTTGTTAATGAACACCCTTACCTATTCGAAATTAGGCTGAATAGAATCACATTGTTCCATGACAGCTTCAACACATATTTAAGAAGGAGGACTACGAATTTTTCGAGAACGAAGCAAAGGGTAAATACGAAGGTTACGAACTCAATCATGTCTGGCGAGATTAAGTATTTATCGCGACTAAATTCCTTTAACCTACCGATAAACGCCGAAACAAAAATCTTCAAAAAATATACTGATATCAATTATTTCGAAGAATTGCTCTCCAAAACAATTGACATTGAAGGCTTAAGAGCGTTTTACAACCAGCTAAGAGACAATCTTTCAGATATCAGTAAAGATGAAATAACCCTTGGAAATATTTATGATTTTTCCTTGATCATTAACACAATCAACAGAGACCACATTTCGACATCAAACGATTTCTTGTTCACCTATCTGACTTATTTGGACTTCTTAGGTTTTGACGAAGAATATATAACCAGTAATGGTTACCTATTTGCAATGTTGTATTATATCAAAAGTGGAGACAATTCTATCCTTTACAATCTACATAGTGACCAACATTATGATACTTCCCAGTTTAAAGAAAAGCTCGAAGATGATATCAACAACGAACGTGAATTTTTTGACAGGCAAAGCAAACCAGGATCTGTGGTGCAAATCAAAAAATTGTTAAACACTGATTTCGACCAGTATACTTATGAACGTCTTAGGTTCATCTTGATAAACCTTTATCTTCACAAAAACATTAACGATTTTCAAGATTTTACAGACATTATTACGGAATATGTCGATAAAAGCGAAATATCTGCGATTAATAGGCTTGAAAATCTTTTTCAGAAAAAAGGTTATAGCCTTTACCAAGCAAGTTGGATATTGAATGAAGCGAAGGACAATATCTTTGCATTGGGCTACATTCACAAAAATAATGACTATTTAAATTTAGATTTTGAGGAATTTGTATCCAAATATAAAGCCCAAGGCAGTTTCGACTTCCATAAAAAGATTCTTAATTACATCAGGTTAGTAAATCATCGTAGCAAAAAAATAGACATCAGTCAAATTAGCTCCTTTTGGAGTAAATATTATAACAGGAAAGATTATAGCCTTCATAGCATTTTCAACGCTCTTCCAATATTCGAAAGACTAAATTTCATCAATGAAGAACAATCCATTAACCTAATTACTTCCATTCAGAACCAATCCGAAAAAGGTTACCGACACCTATTGGTGGAGTATATCGAAAATAAGGAAGTCACAATCCTACCATTTATTCACAGCAATTTCAATATTGACAGTTTAAGAATTGATTGGTTTCTGTTATCACCCAAATTTATTAACAAGCTGCCTGAGCAAATTTTTAACTGTCAATTGCACGACACTCTTAGACAGTATGACTATGGTAGAAGCGAAGTAGAGTATCGTGACGTAGAAAATGTAATACGATCCAATCGCGCTGAAGATTTAAAATCAATGCTCGACCTTTTACGATATTATGTACGTATTTCTGATAGAGAAAAGGCAGGTATTCAACGATTAGAAAATGCCGGAATAAAATACGTAACCGCGACAGCAGATAAAAGCACAAGGACAGGTAGCAAAAAAAGATACGACCAAGGTATTCTTGCCGACGAAGACCGTAGCTTTATAAAAAAGCTGGGACTTAAGCCTGCTGAAATTGCAAAATATCCAAATGCGGACTATACTGTTCTGGCAGAATTAGAGTTGTACAAAACTTATCCAAAGAAAATTGTTCGATTAGAAATCAAAGAGATTCTAATTAACGCAATCACTTCTAAATCAAGTGATGGCACATACTTCCAAAGTCTTTATTATTTTCCGGGCAACTGCGTCAAACTTATACATACGTACTGTTCAGAAGTTGATCTAAAACCCTTTTTTGAAAGTTTCCAAAAATTTATACAGCTAGCTTCTTTTGAAATAGAAGGGAAAGCCGATCGACAGACGTCAAGCGTAACAATTAATAATCCCGTTGACTTCTACTAATAAATAAAATGCAAAAGGACTACTTTCTTTTAACAGATAAAATAGCTGAAATCGAATCAAGATTCGTCTCCCGCGATGGTTGGTTAAAGATTTATGGAAGCGACACCATTGACTTTAAAGATTCCGCAGGTATTTTTTGTTATCTGATTTCTGAAAGTAAACGCCAAGCAGAGGGTGAACAATATTCCTGGTCTATTCGAAAAGGTAGCGAAGGCAAACCATCTGTATATGGAGACAATACTTATAAAACATATGACGAAGAAGGCGTTGAGCCCTTTCTGTTTTACAAACACTTTTCATATAACGATGGCTATGAGCATTATATCGATATCTCAGAAGAATTTGTGCTATATTTTAAACTGTATGAGCGAGGCAAGAACAAGCAAAATAGAACATTCTATTACGTCGATGACTACGGAGAATTGGATGAAGTAATAGTGGTCGAACCCAAACAAATTAGAGTTAGAATTAGGTACTTAAAAGAATACATTACCATTCGGGATATGCATCTCGTAGTATGCTTTGATTATATGCGACTTACAAGTGAGATACCTAAAGATTGGCAAGTCGCTTTTAAAGAAGAGCTGATTCAAAATGACTATTCGACTTATAGCCATCTTATTCGCAACATTGCCGGAGAATTTCAGAGCTGGATCATGGGCAAGGTCTTTATCGGTCCTAATCCGATAAAGAAAACTCATTTTGACCCCGAATATAAATATGAATCTTTCATTACAGGGTATGACGAAGAAGGCAATCTAATTTATGAGAGTTGCGACGCTGAAAGGATTGACTTTAAAACTACTTTCTTTAAAAAAGAGGTTCTTGATAAGTATTATAACGACCCCGGCAAATACCAAGTAGACGGATTCGGTGTTAAGTCAAGATTCTTCACATTAAAATGTGATAACAACGTCGGAGAGTACGTACCCGTATTTTTATCAGATTTAAAATCTTTGCCACATACGGAACAACTCCATTGGAAGCAGTATAACATTCCTCCAAAGGCTGGAATGGGGTTAAGCCGTACGTATTACCGGACGATGATCGATGGCAATTGGGCAGAACAGCCAGATGCAATAGATTTGTTCTTTAAAGATAAATACGAAGAGTTCAACAAAAAATGGGAACAGAAATTTGGATGGAAGCTATATAAACCCCTCGCAAAACAAGATGAGCATCTGTTTACGGCCCTTCATTGCATATCATCAAACAACATAAAGGCCTTCTGTGAACAAGCGCTAACCGTCGTCAAATTAACGATAGATAGATTAAATGAGAAAGAATTAGCAAAAGGTATTGAAATTCCTAAAGGCATCAAAGGTATAGGAAAGCTTGAAAAGTTCTTAGAGTATCATGATATTACTATTCCGGACATGTTTGTGTTTTTAAGGCATCTTCAAAGTCTGCGATCTGGATTGATCGCACATAGTTTCAGTGAAACCAATAAAGATTGTAAAAAGGCCATGGAATATTTTGGCTTATCTGATAGTAATTACAAGGACGTATTTGAAGATATTTTAGAAAAATCGATATTCACACTCAATACATTAGAAAAGAGATTCTTACAGTGACATGTAGATTTAAATCAAGAAGTTAGTAATATGCTAAAAAAAGAAAGATATCATGGTGAGGTCTGGTTTTCAGAAAACGAGGCCAAGCGATGCTTTTGTATACTGACATTCAAAGATGGAGAAGTGTCATTAGAAACAAATTTAGTTTCCGATAAGGTACATTACAAGCATCAAACAATACTTGGAGCCTTTACAGGACTTGGATATCTGACTTTTTTGGATTGCCATATTAAATCTACGTCGAGCGGCCTGACAAGCAATGCCACATATCTGCCACAATACTGTTTTATACATCCACATCATTTAGTGGAACCGCGTTCCCTTGTATTCAAAAAGTTCAGTATATCTAATGACGAATTAACTATTTGGCGACAACCAAACCTTGACATAGATTTATCAAATAAAATATTAAATTTCGACACTGAAGAACTCCATTCTTTTAGAATTGAGAACATTAAGTTAGCTATTGAATTGGTCTTTTCGGTAGACAGCACATTCGGGCGGGGCCAATTTAGTTCAAAAACACGAGGTTCGGTTAAATTCACTTCTGATACAACGGTCAAGGTAATTGGTGCAATCGACGTTTATCGTACCTTTCAAAAACTCATTCAATTCATAAGCGGACAGACCTGCCAGTTTAATTATTTCAATTTCCAATGCTTGGATTGCGAAAGCTGGGGAAGTCTATATTTCCAGGATGACGTATATAAGGGTAGCACCTTTACATATTTTACAATCGATTTTAATGATTTATTGCCGGATTTACCTCGCCTATTTGACAGCATATTTAACAACGAATCATTTTCCTTTTGTGTCACCAAGCTATTGGACAATCAAACTACCGGAAAATTAAGTCATAGTAAAAGATTTACCAATTCCATCTCATGCTTGGAAGCATACGGCAAGCGTTTTGGACAACAGAAGAAACCCACACTCAAACAATTTCTTAAAGACAACGACGAACTCATCATTAAGATGACAGACGTTACAAACGAAAACCTAGACGATTTTGTTTCAAATATCATTCGATCCCGTGACTACCATGTTCACAGTAATATAGAAAATCAAAATATTTTCTCAGATTTCGAACTGCTCTATATCAGTCTAGTGCTAGATATCATTGTTGCTATCAGATTACTCCAAGAAATTGATGTTTCTCAGATCATTATCGATAAGATAATTAAAAAAGGACGATCAGTCTATAGGGAAATACAAGCTGTAAATAGAATTTTGGGGTATGATTATTTGCGTCAAAGTCAGTTGGAAAATTAAAAATTTGGAAGTCTTATATTCGCTTCTTACCTTTGGAAAAGTGCACAAGTAGTCTGAATTTATTTTTAAAAGAAGGCATCTTCTTATAGGGAGTGGTATTGTCTTTCTTTAAGTAGGAACCACCCGAACTTTCTACGAAAGTTCGGGTGGTTCCTACTTGACGAGAAAAATAATAACGTTATACTACCCCCAGTGCACGGGCGGCTCCACTAAAGTGGAGCCGCCCGTGCACTGGGGGTACTTACCCGTAATTCATACAAGGAAGAAATGTGAAGTTGGGGAATGACTTTTTATTGATATAATTATACCATTTATCTAAATATCAATATTTTAATAATATTTTTAAAACTAGGCTGATTACCACTTCTTATAGAAGTTGGGGAATAAACCCAGAAAGTTGGGGAATGAATTCTTAGCTATGTGCCGTCTCCAAGTGGCTATAAATCTCACCTTCCAAATTGCCTTCATTAGAAAAAAATTGCGGAGCCAACCTGTACGAAGTTGTGTTACCCCTACCCTCCTTGACCAATACGCCATCGGAGACTAATTTTTCAACCAGAAATTTAACCTGCTCCCGTGTATAGGATGTTCCAAATGTATCGACTATAGCCCCCATACGGTTTGTGTCATCCTTATTCTTAAACAGGTTAGCAATGATACCAATTTCATGGGCGGTATAATTGCCTACCTTGGCAGATTCGGCTGTCAGGGCTTCATATAAACCTCCAAGAACATATCTCTTACTTTTATTAGAACCAACACGAGCAACCAACCCAAGTGCCACAAGCCTTTCTAAACTACTTGTATATTCAGGACGGATGGATAATCCGTCACGAACGACAACCAACGTCATGATTTCATATACTCCCAAGTGTTCCCCTTCATCCAATTGTTCGGCAGCCAGCTGACAAAACTGGCGAAAGTTACCATTAATAACTCGGTGATCCAGGACCAACGATACCTGAAACGGGTCGGAATAGCTATAATCTGGCATCGGCTTCCCTTGCTGTAGCGTAAGAGCAAATATCTTATCGACACCTTGTCCAGAGCGCTCGACCAAACCGGTTTTAAGCAACACATCGGCAATCAATCGACTGCGTGGGGTGCTGCTTACGGAAAGTAGATTTTCTATGGAAACCCCTTTTGGGAAGCCTCCGGGGTTGTTAATAACGAGTTTACGGGGGTATTGCTTGACAACCACCTCAGACGTCAACCGGTAGTCACGGTGGGTAACCGAATTCAAAAGCCCCTCACGTATAACCAATTCGTCAAACACCTGAATATCGAAAATATAAGGACCAACGCTGTGATGATCTAACGAATTACGTGAATGAATCAATTGCCAAGCGCGGTCAATAGCGATGAACAAAGGGTCACATATTTCCTCACGCCAATCAAAAGGAATCTGCGACTCTTGATTTCGGTATTCCAAAATAATTTTCGCTTGGGGTAAATATCGTTGTATTACATCTCGTTTACCAAGCAAAATCAACCCAGCATAGGTAACTTTGCCGTCGATAATCAGCCCAAGATCATTAAGTGCATGCAGGTTTGAAAGTGACCTGAACGCAGGGTTCTGTTGTTTTTGCGCATACTGTGCTTTTAGAATTTCCATAGCCTCGTCGTCTAAATCGGAAATAGTAACACCAGTACAGAACGTAGCCGAAAAGTCTGGCTCCGATTCCGAAAGCACCTTAAACATTTCCTCATCTGACATATTGCGCAAACTATCTCCCACCCGCATTAATGGAACACCTTCAAACTTCATTAATTTGCCAACGGGGCGTGATGGCACATGGAATACAACTATCCTCTTATCACCCTCAAACAGCTCTTCTATAACCACCCGCATCTGTAAACGGGAGTAAATATCATCGGCTGTTTCGCCAATTTTACCTACTGCAAAATCGGTGCCGACCACTAGGTGCGGCAATTGATCTGCCATACCCAACACCAACATTCCACCCCCTTCGTTGCTCAATGCGGTAATGTACCCTAATACACATTTCCTCCGGCTGGACTGCTCGCGATGCGAGCCGCCATTGTACGGAAAGTTCCGTTTAGCTTCCTTGAATTCAATATTGTCTTCGCTCTCCCTTAGGCGTTTAAGTTGCTCAATAGTCATTTAGATTGGTAGTTGTTGAGAGACAAATATAGAAAAAATGCAGAGATTCATCGGTTGTTAAAACTATTCAAGTAATACTAGCAACGTATTGATTTTCAATTCGGCATCTCGAATGCATTGATAACGTATTTCGTTACGGTCCAAAACTCCTTTAACTTGGGCAAAATGTTCGTCTCCGACATATATCTTGTCAAGATGATTCAGTTTATCCCTTAGCATTTTTTGTGTATCCAATAGCAAAATCTGATTTACATTATACTTTCTTATATTCATATCATTACAGTACTAAATCATCATTTCAGCCATTCTTCTAAACCAACTCTCCACTTCTCCTACTGAATCACGTTCTTTAATCATAAGCGAGGTCATATTGGGAAAGGCATTGTTGGCAAGGTAGGTCTTTGCAGTGTTATCCTTAAGTCTACCGTCAAGTTGTTTTGCTGTGCTATAAGCTTCAGCGAAAATTTTCGGAACGGTCCATCCATCTTGGGGATGATCATTTACTACGACTTCGACACCACATCCCTCAAGAATAGCTTGGCAATGCAAATAACATTCTATCTCATACTTATTAGTCAACGTTGCGTAAGAGCCATCTCCCCGAGCATTAACTTCTTCAACAGATGCAGCATATCTAGCAACATCAGCATCATACAAATGAAATTCTTTACAACCTATTCCTTTCAGGTAATGTTGATCAACCCAATGCTTTAACGTTGATCCTCCTAGCAATACGAAAGCAACACGAGGATCGGTAGATAAATCGGGTATAGTGTGATCTTCTAAATACAACGCCCTGCTTAGACTCTTTAAAGCCTGTACGTCTGTTGGTCCTTCAACACAAATCAGCAACTTCACCCGGCTGTCTGGAGTCAATCCTAATGCCGCAGCGACATCCGCAAAAACATCAACACCCGCTTTTACATGCAAGCTACCATTAATATTCTCTATATATCGTATGCTATCGACCGGTAACTCTGACGCCAAGCCAGGGCTATGGGTAGTTAAAAGCACTTGACAACCAGGCTCGGCAGCTAGACTTTTGAATGATTCTATTAATATGCGCTGATTATTCGGATGCTGAGCCGTCTCTGGTTCTTCGATGGCGTAAATGATGCTTCTCTTATTATTGGAACGCAACCGACGTTCTGCTTCTGCCTTAAAAAAGCTAACTAATATCATCCTTCTTACGCCACTTCCGCGTTTGTTTAATGGGATACCGTCCTCTGTATCCATTTTAACAGTGAAAAGTCCATTCCATTTAGCCGGTGTGGGTGGTGTAAACTGTGGTGCCAATGTTTTCGCCAGTCTTGGATCTAGCTTTTGTAGCGCATCGTAAGTATTCTGGGCAATTTCTTCTGCCTTCTCTCGCACTTTAGTTTGTATGCGATTGATATCTTCCTGAACTTCCGACAAAGCAGCGGTAATAGCGGCTTTCATAGGATCTTGAACCTCATTATCAGCGTCGCTACTGTTTCTATCACTTTGGAACAATGCAAAAAATGGCAAATATGAATCGATTTGCTCCCAAAGGCGCTTACTGTCTTCCTTCGGTTTGGAAACTGCCATTGCAACCTTATCCATTTCAAGAGAATCTGCTGAGCTCCATATTGCTTTGCGCATGCCAGGGTTTCCTTTCAGCGATGCATCCAATCCCAATTGTTTAACCAAACTCTGTAATTCTTTTTCTTTTAAGTCAAGCAAGTTATTATATGGGGTATTTACCGGGTGAAGAGCCAAAATAAAAGCTTCAACGGTCGGTGTCTTTTTACTGCAATCATAAACTTTTTTTATCTCCAATCGACCAAATTCATTTAAAAGAAATTCCTCCTTCAAATTCGTAACCGCTCCTGAATCTAGGACAATCTTTTCCGGCAGATTATCAAACTCGCAGGTAATTGTAACCTCATCACTCGCACTATAGACGTTCGCGTCTGACGAATCTATCTTTACTGTCGCATTATTAAAGAATATTTCAAGTGCTTCCAACACGGTAGACTTACCTACGTCATTCTTACCGACCAGCGTCGTTAAGCTATCTATATCTACCTCGACTTCCTGTTGGTAACATCTAAAATTTGAAATTTTAACTTTTACTAGATTCATAATTTTAGGTTATTTCATGCTGCAAATTTGTAATTCAATTATATTTAAGGCTTACAAACCCTACACGCCCCATACCCATTCTTGACGGCCTCTTTCTTCGTCGTTTTAATCTGGCTTTTGCTCAGATACCGGCATCCTGCCTTGTGGTACTTCTCCCCAGTTGGTGATGTACACCGTGGCATCCTTTTGCTCAGCGACGGCAAAAGTTGCTGCCCTACCCTGCACATCCGAAGCCGCAGGCAGCAAAAGCCCGAAGACGAGAAAAAGGTAAAGGATACGCTTACGCATGATGGTTTGTGGTTTCTTTATTAACGGTTAGCGGTTAGTGAATTCGGTTATTAATTATATGGTATTATTGATCTATCTATTGTTTTTGTTAGGCCTATTGGCTTATAATGGTCGTTATAACATGCAAGGTAAAACATCGGATTGAGAATAACAAATTTGATTACCCAAAGGTAACCGTAGGAATGGTGAGGGCATTACGGGAAACCGGAAGGTGGGAGGATTCGATTAAAAAAGATTTGCAATGCATCCTTATGTTTACTACATTTGTTAGCAAACATATAACCGTAAAACCAATAACCTATGGATAAGACTGATGTTGGAGTGCTGAAACACAAAGCCATCCAAAGCAAGATATTCATGATCGGGGGCGTGCAGGTAATGATTGACCAGAATTCCCTACTATAAACCAGAATCATGGCAGATGAAAAATATTCCTTTTCAAAAGTTCCTGAGGAACATTACTATGAATTCTATAGCAATGGACCGAAAGGTGTTATCAAAAAAATTGTACGATACAGTCTAATCCAAAAATATCCTTATAAAATTTTCAATCTCGGTTTTGGAGATTGGGATAAAGAACGCCAGGATGTTGACGATCAGATCAATACAAACAATGATGACAGACAGAAGGTGTTGGCCACAGTTGCTGAAACGGTTGTTGATTTTTTAGTCGTATATCCGCACGCTGTCATATTTGCAGAAGGCAGCACTGCATCCAGAACGCGCTTGTATCAAATGAATATCCTTTCCTATTGGAAAGAAATAAAACAGGGTTCCTATATTGTCCAGGGATACGTTAATGGCAGTTGGCAGCCATTTGAAAAAGGCATAAATTTTGAAGCATTCATTATTCGAAAAAATCAGTAACTTTGTTTAAGCGAAGGGGTTAATATGGAAAAAGATAAAAACAAGCAAAAAGTCAACAAAGATATCCAACAGACCGGGTCCGTTGCCCAATACTCCAATTCGGCCTTCTTTAAAAAAAAGGATGAACGTGCAAAAGCATTTTTAGCCAAACACCCTATACCTGATTCTTTCTGGAAGTAAAGGAGGTTTAAAGAGCCAAATTTCTGGAAGAACACCCCGCTTCTCATGCTTTTTGAGAGCCATAACGGAAGAGGTACAGTTGATTCGCATGAAAAAAGAAGGAAAAATGCACGCTGGTAAAGCCGGCATTACTAAGGGAGATAACCTAATCACCAATTGGCTTGAAGAGCACGCAGATCCCGCAATTGACAAATTGACTAAGCGTAATGTGGCCATTGCCAACAGAATTGCAGATATACTTTCCAAAAAGAACATGAAACCAGCTGATTTAGCAAAGGTGATGGATAAACAGCAGTCGGAAATCAGCAAGTGGCTCAGCGGAACCTATAGTTTTTCACCAAAAACGATCGCTTCTATTGAATGTGCATTGGGCGAGGATATTATTTCCGTAACTGTTTGCGGCAAGTAACTATTCCCTTTGATGAAAAGCTGTTTATAAGTGTATGATCAATCCGTCGCCTTTCCCTACGATTTTTTGATCCGGAGTTCGGTATCGGCCTGAATCAAACAAAGCCCATCGATAAAATAATATTTATTAGCGGCTGTTTGAATACCTCGCTGTTCATACTTTGCGTGTTAATTATTTCTATTTTGCAAAAAGCGCTTTCTTATTACTAATATTTTTAGTTAATTTACACCCATGAAACGAGGAAGAAAGCGAAAAACGGAAGTCGTGGACCTGCAGGCGCTGAGGCAAGAGCTGTATGCCAAACATATGGCGAAAATCCACCCTACCATAAAAAAGAACCTGCAATTGGATGGTGTTTTGGATGAGGTGTGCCATCACTTGGTAGATTTGGATTTCATAAACAAACGGCTGCCTTACCCCTCTCGTGGGTTGCACGACTTCACCCGGCTATATGATCATAATACCGACTTATATATACACGTGCATTATAATGGCAAGCAGTATCGGTTTGATGCGAAAGAAACTTGATTGTAATTCTAACATAAGATAAACGATTTATTTTCGGTTATCTTGTTGTTTTTTTACAGTTTGTATGTATATGGAAATTACCCGGATTATAGATACTCATGCTGACCAGCCATTACCACATCAACTATTGATGTCATGGTTGAAAGATTACAAGCGTCCAAACGATAAGGTTTTGGGTTTGAAAGCCCGGGGGTTTCTGGTACCACTAAAAAAAGGGTTATACATTGCAGGGCCTTCGGCGACAGAGAAAAAGCCGGATGCGCTAATTGTGGCAAACCACTTATCGGGCCCCAGTTACGTATCAGTAGAAACAGCCCTTTCGTATCATGGACTGATACCAGAACGGATTTATGAGATTTCTTCCATGACGACAAAAGCATCCCGTACTTTTAAAACAGCAATGGGATTATTCACGTACTACCGCCTTCCGTTGCCTTATTATTCCTTTGGACTAGACATGGTCCGGTTATCGTCCAATCAATATGCAATTGTAGCCTCACCGGAAAAAGCGTTATGCGACAAAATAGTAAGCACATCTGGACTGACATTGAGAAGCATCAGAAACGCCTATGATTATCTTGTCGATGATATGCGGATGGATGAATCGGGATTAAAAGATTTGGATGTAAGGGCGATACATGGATGGCTTACGGATGCGCCCAAAAGGGATAGCTTATTGATGGTTTTAAAAATGATCGAACAGTTATGATTAAGGAATGGCTGGATAGCTACAAACCAGCAAACGAACAGGAAGCAAAGGACGCATTGAGGGAAATCATGCAAGAGATTGCGCTTGCCGGACTTTATCGTGCTGGTTTCTTTGAAAAGGCAGCTTTTTATGGGGGAACAGCGTTAAGGATATTTTATGGATTGGATCGCTTCTCGGAAGATCTGGATTTCTCATTACTCGATGTGGATACAGAATTTAATCTTGGTAAATATCAGGAAGCGATCGTCAACGAGTTTGAATCATTGGGGATGAAAGTATCGATCAGGGAAAAAAAGAAAACCGTAAAAAGTAATATTATGGGGTCTTCCCAGAAATGTCGTGGATTTTCCCTTGCTCACAAGAATATCGAAAATTGCCGAAGATTTTTCTTGAATGATATGAAGCCCTGTTGCTTTGGGGATCCCATAGTTCAATAAACTATTCCGCATGCTTAAATCGACCAGTTACTTTCTCGAGGATTCTAATTTTGGAGCGATGGTATTCCATAGGTGTCGAGTATTTACAGTCCCAAATATATCTCTTACGGCTAACATACCTTACACGCCCCATAACCATTCTTAACGGCCTCTTTCTTCGTGGTCTTGATCTCGCTCTTATTAATGTACTGGCATCCCGCCTTGTGGTACTTCTCCCCCGATTTGGTGATGTACACCGTGGCATCCCTTTGCTCAGCGACGGTATAAGCGGCTGCCCTACCCTGCACATCCGACACCGCGGGCAACAAAATCCGAAGATGACAAAAAGGTAAAGGATACGCGTACTTTTGGCTTATAATGGTCGTTATAACATGCAAGGTAAAATATCGGATTGAGAATTGCAAATTTTGATTACCCAAAGGTAACCGAAAGAGTGTTGAGGGCATTACTGGAAACCGGAAGGTTGGTGGGTTTATCACCGATGCGGTGATAAGCAAAAATGATATCCAATGGTTCCTCTTTGAAAATAGCCAACCTTACTCCATCAATTCATCAATGAGCTTACGGAGTTTTGGGGCTCCAGGCTAAATGTATCTCCTACCCGTTATCGCAGCAAATTCAGGCTCCCTTTGATGGGCGGGCAGGCATTGCCTAAATCGATGATGAAGTAGTAAGGGCCAACGGGCAGATCCGCCCCCCGGTAGCGCCCGTCAAATGGCTGTTGCGCGTCGGTCATGCGGTATACCTGTTGCCCATTGCGGTCAAACACCGTGACCGAAGCACGTGTATAGCGCGTGACGCCCGAAGGCAGCCACGTGTCGTTGATGCCATCGCCGTTTGGGCTGAAGGCGTTGAGTATGGTGAGGTCATCACCGCTGGATGTGCTGATTTCAATAGCGCCGGACATCGCTGAACAGCCTTCTGCGTCTTTTACCGATACCGAATAATGACCCGCGGCAACGCCTTGCAGCACTTCCGATTCGGATACGACTACGCCAAGGTGGTCGTACCATGTAAACCGGTAGGGTGCCACCCCACCGTGCACTTGCACGTTACTGATTTGCCCATTGGGCGAGGCACAGGTAACATGTAGCACGTTTACTGCCGTAATATCCACCTCCAATAACGGTATGGCCAACAGTGTAATGGATTGGTATAGCGTTTCGCACCCATTGTGGTCGGTGAGATACAGGTGGTAGGTACCCGGTGCCAATTCTGTGATCTGCTGGCCATGGCCCAGGTCGTTGCCCAACTGGTCTGCCCACCGTTGGGCTGTTGGGCGTATAGCCGAACTACCATACTCCACAGCCAGCCGCCCATTATTGTGCTCGCAATGCGGTGCATCCTTTGTGACGGTATAAGCCGGAAAATCCACGGGATCGAGCTGCGCAACCTCATACCAGGCCGAATATACCTCGCATCCATCGGTATTGCTGGCGCGTAGCCGGTAGCGGCCTACGGACATATCCTTCAAAACCAAGGTATTGCCTACCGTCCGGTTTGCCCCATCTACCCACTGGTAGTTGGTGGCGTTGGTGGTCTGGATGCCATGGATACTACCTTGGGTATCCCCGTCGCAACCCACCGGTGTAACCCTTACGGCGGTTTCATCCATTCGTAACACCCCCTCTTCAGGTACGTGTACAGAAGCGGCCCATATGGTATCGCAGGCGGCATCACCCACGAGCGCCAACCGATAGGTGCCGGGGTGGGTGATGTTGGATAGGTTGGCGCCGTCGCCCCCTACACGTGCCCCCGAAGCGTCCAACCAGTGATATTCGATCACTGCCGCCGTGTTGACACGTATCCCCGAAATGCGCCCGGGCCCCGCACAGGAAATCGGTGTGGCCACCATGGCCGACAGATCTACCGTAGGGCCATCCATGCGCTCCAGTGTTACCTCATAGGTTTCAAAGCACGTTTCCGAAATGTATACATACATCGTATACGTGCCGGGAGCCACATTTTCAAGGTATCCGGTGGTATCTACCACATGGCCAGCAGCGTCACGCCATTCTTTTCTGATAATCTCGTTATAAATTGAATAGAAATCCAAGTCTACAACTGCCCCGTTGTTTACACCACATGTGGGATGATGGAGCACCATATTATAATCGATAAAATCGACAATCGGTTCATGGAGATCGTAATGCATCACCTTGCTACAGTTGCCATTGCGGAGCACAGCGGTATAGCTACCGGCGGAAAGGCCCGACGCGGTAACGCCTTCACCCACTTTATTTCCATCGGCATCGTACCAGTCGATATGCAGCACGTTTATTAAATTCAGCAGCGTAATGGAACCGTTGTTGTCGTTGCAGTCTGGATGCACCAACTGGAAATTTTCAAACAGTTGATCGACAAAGTTTGAGAAACCCACCTGCGTATAGGGTGATGAAGCGTTGCCTAACACAGCATTGGCCAATAGACGCTTATCGGAAAAGTCGCCACTGATGCTCCAACTGCCGCTGGCGTCAGCCGTTATTCTGCGGAAGAAGGTAACCGGGCTGCAGATTTCGCAATCGGAATCGTCTTCATAGATATAAATGTCGGCGCCCGGTGTGGCCGTGCCCCTGAATGTCGTATTGCTGTTTTCGGTCACGGCGATGACGGGGCTGGTATCGTTTGCAACATAGTATGCATAATCCACACACCTGAAACTGTTTTTGCGAACTTCGGCATCCGATCCTATTGAGCCGGTAAAGATGTTGATGTCCTCCTCCCGATCCGACCCAATTTTTATAACGCCTTCGTCACGCGGCTCATAGCTGATCATGAACATCCCGGCAATGCCCTTGTTTCCATACACTTCAATACCGCCATAATGGTGTTGGATGCCAAGTGGTGAATTTCCGAAATCATTATCCCGGATGACACCGTCTTTACTAGCAAATACTACTACCGAAAAGGCCTTGAGGAATACGTTGCTTGCCATGAAAAAATCGTAAGCCTGCACGTATGTATCTGCCGCGATCAGGTTCCCTTCGGCCGGTTCCTCACCGCCGAATACGAGGTTCTTCGCGTTTAGCCTCAACCCCTCTGGCGGCGCATTCAAGTTGGTGAAATTTGCATTTGTATCGCATCCGATGTAATTGGCTTGCACGGTAATAAAATTGCAGGTGTCTACAATGAGCGTTTCTTCGTCATAGGTTGTGCGTACATCGATGTCATTGGGGTTGTCCCAAAATACATTCCCCTTGCCCGGGGCTCCGATGATGACGTGGCTCGAAGAGGTAACCGAAATGGTGGGCGTTGATACATAACTGCCGGGCGGGGAGCTCATCAACGAGTGGAAACCTTCAAAAATAAATCCGTAGATGGTTATATGCTCGATGCTATCGATGGCAAATACTCCTAGGCCTGTGGCTAGGTATGTATTCCTATCCGGAGTGATACGTATCTTGGCCTGGCTTGTGCCGAAGGGATTTCCCGGCTGTGTGGTTGCATCGAGCACGATATGGGGCGTGAAATCAGGCAGACTGCTAGTAAGCGTTATTGTCCTTGCAGCCAGGGAGCTACCGGGCAAATTGAAATGGATGTAATCCGTTTCATCACTACCATTGGCAGCGGCCCGCTCCAGCGCATTACGCAGGGTGCCCGGCCCGCTACTGGCATTGCTGGTCACCACGAATGTTTCTGCATTGGCACAAAAAGCAAGCAGCAGGGAGAACCACAGCGAAGCTACTGCTTTCATTCGCGATAGGCGGCTGCTTATGTGTTTCATATTCAGATCAGATTAAAACATCACCTGTGGGCAATACACCCTATACCGGTTGTTGAGCAGGAAGCCTAGCACCACCTCGTGGCTACCGTGTGCCAGCGTGCGCACCGGGCCGGTACTAAAATCGTAGGAGTAACTGAGGTTCAGCAACGCACTGATATTGATGCCTGCCATCGCCGAAAAGGACTCGTGGTTGCGGTAGCCGCCGCCCACCCAGAGCCGGTCGCGAAAAGCCAGTTTGACGTTGTAGTCACCCACAAACGGCATCCGCGCCATTTGTTTGAACAGCACCGAGGGCACAACTGCCATGTCGCTACCCAGGTGCAGCTTATACCCTGCCGTAACGAAAAACTGTTGGTAGCCTCCCATGCGCTGCGCATTGTCCGAAAACGCGAGCGGATTGCCCAGCAGCTGCTGCGCAGAAATGCCTGCAAAAAAACGTGCGCCATACAGCCAAAGCCCCAAACCCAGTTCTGGAGCCACACGACTGTCTGCATAGTTGGCCAACACGGGATCATTCGGCGTACTGATACCTGCCATATCCAACCGTACCTGTGAGAGGCCCGCATTTATGCCTGCTGAAAGATTCATCGTCTCGGCTATACGTAAGTGGTAGGCATAGGCTACCAGTGCATCGGTACGGACAAATTGTGCCGCACGGTCGTGCTGTACAATAATGCCCGCACCGTGGTGCGGTTCTGAAGCACGATATCTGTGGCTGTACCCCCTGCTGTACGGATTGTAACCACCCTCCCCAAAGGAGGTGGCACCATCCTGAATATGCCGGGCGCCGATAGGCAGATGCGCGGAGAGGTACGCCGTCTGCGGAGCTCCTTCCAAACCATGCCATTGGCTACGCCCGCCAAGCTTCACATCGGCGTAGCGCTCAATGCCCGCCACGGCAGGATTCATCAAAAATCCATTGAAGATATATTGGGTATATTGTGGGCGTTGCTGTGCCAGCAACACAGATGCCATACTAAGGCAAATAAATAGCAAGCCGGCTGATTTCGTGTACATACTGTATCCTTTGACAATCGATCTATCTGACTCCCCTGAAACCGACCGCCAGCCAGTTTACTGCCGCAGGTTGCGCGAATTCAAAGACGAGAAAAAGGTAAAGGGTACGCTTACGCATGGCAATGGGTTTAATGATGATAGCTGTTTCCTTCTGTTTTAATTAGGCCTTGTGGCTTACTTTGTCTGTTGTGCAATGCAAATTACGACATGCCTTTCAATTTTGCAAATGTATGGTCAAATTTACGAAGTGGGTTTTTCATGCACATATTCCTATGTTGGCCGTACTAAGCGAGCGGGAATGGAAAGGCATTACGGGGAACCGGAAAGTGTTGTGAAATCTCACGGGTAAAAGCAAGATTATGATTTGTTCTCTTTAATACATGTTGCTCGAATGCTTGCCTCTCCCGCGTCAACCGTTTCCTTGAAAACTTCTTTCAGTGTGTGATCCTGAACCGGCCTGATTTCAATCCATTCGGGCAATTCCGAACCAAATTCTTCTTGAATTTCAGGGGTGGTGGCGATGTGGCTAAACGCCTTGCGCAAGACGTCGAATGCCCCGATTTTGTCCAGGGTGATAAAGCAACTGGTATCGGTGATTACGATGCTATATTCCCGAGATCCTGTCAAGCTCATCCGTTAAATCGCTATCGGAATAGTTGATGAAAGAAACGCTGTAGATAGCAATTTCTACGCGATCTATCGGCCTACTGGTCGTCGTGAAGCATAAATTACAACATGCCTTTCGATTTTACAAATATATGCGGCAATCTACGAAGTGGATTTTTCATGGGTGCTCTTCCGTAGACTGTACGAGGGTAGCGAGCAGAAACTTTGTTAGCAATCCAGCCATCGAACCAACTGCGTAACGGAAAAGACAAAATATCTATATATTTGGCCTTACCGATATCGTTTGCATAAACTGAATAATTTAATTTCAGTGTCTTTGTAAATCGCTTTAATAATGTTAAAAAATGAACTACAAGGTATCATTTCAGGAACTTGCAGCGTTACAAATGGAAGTGCTATCCAAGCAATCACCGATTTCATTAGAAAAAGCAAAGCAGCAAGTACTAACGCTAAAAAAGACAAGCTCGTCAAAAAGCAAGAAGCAACGGCAATCCTAGAGAGTGTGACGTGAACTGTGTCCTCCGGATCAATCTAACTGATCGATTTTGCGTTGACACTGAAAGGTATGTACAAGGGCGTGATGCTCCAGAAAAAAGCAACATACTACGAACGGCTTGGAAAATGGAACAAAGCGCTGGATAGTATATGACAAGCGACACGCTATGCATCTTGCACACAGAAAATGGATGTGCTTGATGAGCGGGAGAAGCTTATTGCATCCTTCTGCTCGGTGATTGTATAGCGGCTGCCCTACCCTGCACATCCGAAGCCGCAAGCAGCAAAAGCCCGAAGACGAGCAAAAGGTAAAGGATCCGGGTATGACTACAAAATGGATAAAGGGTGTAATTCATAAATAATCCGTATCTTTACGTTGAGTAAGTAAGTAAGGAAATGAAACAGTTAAAAAGAATTACGCTTGATCCCAATGTAATGGGCGGAAAACCATGTATCAAAGGTGTTCGTGTAACCGTAGGTACGATTATCGGTTTGTTGGCATCGGGATATTCGAATGCTGAAATTCTGAAAATGTATCCATATTTGGTTGAGGAAGATTTAAAAGAGGCTTTAGCCTATGCGGCTTGGCGATCTGAAGAAATCGAAGTGCCCTTGGCTACCGCATGAAGATACTTATCGACATGAACCTATCGCCCGAATGGGTGGATGAATTTAGCAACTATGGCATTGAAGCAATACATTGGACATCAGTAGGTAAATTTGATGCTCCAGATGTGCTTTTGATGGAATGGGCTCGGGATAACGATTATATCGTATTCACTCACGATCTGGATTTTGGCACGGCGCTGGCGCTAACCAATGCGGAAAAGCCAAGTGTAATACAGGTAAGAACTCAGGATGTAACTGTAAACCATCTGAAAAGCATGGTAATAAAGACCTTGTTGGAACACGCCGCTTTGTTGGAGGAAGGTGCTTTGTTGATTTTGGACGAACACAAAAAACGGGTTAGGATCTTGCCGCTTTAAGAAAGGATTTTAGCACAGCCTATCCCATTCTTGACGGCTTCTTTCTTCGTGGCTTTAATCTAACTTTTGTTTAAGTACCCGGCATGCTACGTTTTGGTACTTCTCCCACGATTTGGTAATGTACACCGTGGCATCCTTCTGCTCGGTGATTGTATAGCGGCTGCCCTACCCTGCACATCCGAAGCCGCAAGCAGCAAAAGCCCGAAGATATATAGGTCTGGCATCGGGCTATATTAGGTTTAACCAATTCCGTGACGCAGTCGAACAGCATCGGCCACAGGAGCAGCTAATGTATCCAATATGACAAATGAACGTGAATCAGCCGACACTTCAACAATGCAAACCGTACCATCCGGATACTCCAAATAACTTTGCCCAGACGGCAATTCATCGGAGTTAATCATAAACGGTTTACCTGCAGATAGTTTGCTATCTCTCAAGCGCCTTACAGCTGCAGTGCCAACATTCTCCAGTACTTCCAATTCACCCATGCCAATTAATTTTACACCCAAAGATGCACATATTTTGAATAACATTCTCTCTGCTTTCCGTAGTTTTAATTAGGCCTATTGGCTTACCGGTCGTCGTGAAGCGCGAATTACAACCTGCTTTTCAATTTTACAAATGTATGCGGCAATCCACGACGTGGACTTTTCATGGGTGCTCTTCCGTAGACTGTACGAAGGTAGCGAGCGGGAACGGAAGGGCACTACGGGAAACCGGAAAGCGGGCGGGCGGTTATACCGATGCATTGATTGAGATGAAACGACTGTTGGATGCTACAAGTCTAATGCACTGACTGGAAAGCAGATCACGTGCGCTATTATCACGATAATCCCTATTTTGTAAGCAAAGCAATCTCAGGCATAGGTGGTTTCGATATGCTTTTTTACTGCATTTATCTTACTTAGGGAGCGTTTTCAATAACTCCTTGGCTGGTACATCTTTTATTTCACCATTGATTTTCACAACGAGACTACCGTCTTTAGCAGCGGTTTCTTCGGCGAGTTTACGCAATGCCTTTTGAACACCATAAAGCAATTTCTCCGAAAAAGATGCCCCAGATGGAAAAGATGTTGAGTTATTTAATGCCATTGTGTTGTCCTTGTATTATTGACCAAATTTCGTCATTAATGATTGCTTTTCCAAATTCATCGCATTTGGCAATGATTTCTGGCGTCAAATCCATATTATCCAACACAAACCATTTATCACAATGGGGAATATATAAGTGCGTCAAATTGTGCAATCCACGATAATATCTCCGAATCACTGTATTGTCTGGAATATGATGCCCCCCGTTTGATACGCGGTTGGCAACCCGCTTTATGGCCTGTTCGGGCGAATCAAGCCAAAAATATACGAGTGCTACATGATATCCTTTTCCCTTGGCAGCCTTAATAAATGGAACGTAGCTTCTGGTTGCCAAGGTAGTTTCAAATGCAAAGTCTGCCCCTTCTTCGAGCAGTTCATGGATGCGGGTAAGCATAATACGACCTGCCTCAAGGGCCACACCTTCAGGATTGAATGGAGAAAGTCCGACGGCGATATTATCCGCATTTACAAATTCTTTGCAATCCCAAATCTCTGGCAATACCGTATAACTGGCTGTGGTTTTTCCAGCACCATTGCAACCGGCTATAATGTAAAGATTCGGCATAAGGGCCCAAGTTACCCTATATAAAGCAACTTTGCAAGTTTGGTTTTTTTAGAAGAGGCTTGCCGATAATACCCGATAGTCAACGTCTTCGCTGAATCGCTGGAGCAGCCGAAGCTTCACATCGACATAGCGCTCAATGCCCGCCACGGCAGGATTCATCAAAAATCCATTGAAGATGTACTGGGTATACTGGGGACGCTGCTGTGCCCACACCAGGGATGCCGTGCAAAGAAATAGAAGAAATATGTAGGTTGATCTTGTGTACATTTAGGTTTCGAGATATATGGTCAGCGTGATAATATCGCCTTCGCTATTAAGTCAATTGCTCTGGAATAGCGGTTCCTTCTCCCCCATCGTTGGCTTTCTTGCCCCGGATCCTCGACCAAAAAATACGCACCAACGCAACCACCCCAATGGCTATGAACTTCCAGAATTTCAATATAACGGCAAAGAAACCGGCCTTGGCCAATACCTTGCCCGCTACCAAACCACCAATGGTCCAACTGGCAACCTCGTCAACCGATGGGTTGAAGTCGCCGTACCGATACCCGTCGTTGAACTGCACAATATTGAGCACATGGGCCAGATCCTGCTCCACCTGCCCGTAGCTGGACATGCTGCCGACGGCATTGAGCACCAGCACGCCTTTGCGGCCCAGTACTCTGACGTTGTAATTGAGCGTATGCTCCGGGTTGTCGCCGAACTGGACTTCCTTGGCCCAGTGGAGGATCTTGCGGTCCTTATCATAAAAAGGGGATGCAGCCCAGCCGATGATGGATATGGGCTCATAGCCCGCATCAGTACGCTGTTTGTTGCCAGCGGCTGTTTCGTCCTGCATGTCCTTAAGCAAATCATCGTAATCGATATCGCCGGCATCACCATCTTTCACATAACCGATCTCATTATATTCGATGTTGAAGACGTAGCCACTGTCGCTCATTACACCCTGATTTTCGGGAAGGATCATGCCGAGCGTCATGCCTTCGTACCAGGGGTTGCCCCACAGCTCGACCAGGACTTTCTCCGATTGGTCGGCATCGAGGTATCTGAATCCATCCGGCACGATAATTCTCCCGATTCCGTTGGCCAGCTCAACCGTATCGTGCCGATAGGTGAACAGCTGCTCTATTGAATCGAGTTGATGGGTGTAATCTTCTTCGGTTACTTCCTGCGCGTGTGTATTAACAGATAGCAGGGTAAAGGTAAAGAAAAGGTAAAGGATACGTTTAAGCATGACGGTTGACGGTTTTAGTGATGATAGCTAATTTTTCTCTTTTCGTTATTTTAATCAGGCCTATTGGCTTACACTGGTCGTAGTGCAATGCAAATTACAACATGGTCTTCATTTTTGCAAATGCATGCACCAAATTAAGGGTTGTAATATTTCTCATGAACGTTTTTCCGTTGGTTATACGAAGGTAGCTGTAGGAAAAATAGCAATAGAAGTATGATCCGATGTGGTAACTCTCCCCGGTTTGGTGATGTACACCGTGGCATCCTTCTGCTCGGTGGCGGTATAAGCGGCGGTCCTACCCTGCACATCCGAAGCCGCGGGCAGCAAAAGCCCGAAGACGAGAAAAAGGTAAAGGATACGCGTACGCATGATGGTTGGTGTTGGTTTCTTGATTAACGGTTAGTGATTAGTGAATTCGGTTATTGATTATATGGTATTATTGATTTATCAATTGTTTTTCTTAGGCCTATTGGCTTATAATGGCAGTTATAACATGCAAGGTAAAACATCGGATTGAGAATTACAAATTTTGATTACCCAAAGGTAACCGCTGGAATGGTGAGGACATTACGGGAAACCGGAAGGTTGGTGGGTTTGGATTAAAAATTATTTGTAAGTCAGCACTGCGTTTACTACATTTGTTAGCATCATTTATTACGAACCCGACAATAGTAGAAGATAAATACCCCAACGAAACAGCAACCTATTCCATCATAATGAAAGAAATAACAAAAGCGGACCTTTCAGCATTTTTCAAAAGCAATCAAGTCAAATACAGCCCTACCCATGATAAATTATGCCTTCCTATTATAAACAGGATATATAAAAAGATGGTGAATGGTATACTGTTTGAACACATCAAGGTGTGCGATAACCTGTTGATTGACGGCCATCATCGTTATGTAAGTTCGCTTTTTGCAGGCATCGAGATAGGTACGGTACCGAGTGTTAAAACTTCGGCATCTGTGGAGTATAGCTGGAGAGAAGTGGATTTCCTATTGGAGGAGTGGGATACGGAGGATAAGATTAGGTATCTAAACCAGATAGATGCCAAGTTCAATAACCTGCCCATAGAAAAAATAATTGAAATGACAAAATAATTCTTTAAATTTGCATAATGTTGTTGTATTTGGACATAGATGGTGTAATGGTTCCTGCCAACTCCTGGAGAAGACCCGAAATCTTAGATGACGGCTTTCCGGCGTTTGGTCCTAAGGCTACTGAAGCCCTCCAGAAGATTATTTCTTCAACGGGCGCAGGCATTGTATTGACCACATCGCACAAGTCCAGGTATACGCCAAAGGAATGGCGAGGCATTTTTAAGAAGAGAGGTATCAGTGTAAATAGCATCAAACGTCTCCCTGAGAACACTTTGCAGCTAAACAGGAGAGATGAATTGGTGAAGTGGTTTAACACAAACCCTTTTCATGATAATTTCATCATAATAGACGACGACAAGTCTTTGAATGAATTGCCACAGTTTTTGAAAAACAGGCTGTTACTAACAAGCGGGTCTGTGGGATTGACCGAGTATCAGGCAGAGGAGGCGTTGAGGCTAATTGAAAGAGAAAGCCACGAATTGGCATAATTTATATCGAGTAGATGTATAAATAGAAGGGGCCATCTGGGAAAACAGATGGCTTTTTTTATATATTTCCATATTGCTGACAGTTAAAGTTAGCTCATTTCCCAGTAACTACTTGGACTTGTATGAGTCATACCGCCCGATGGATCGACCGACATCCGTCATTTCAAAAGCATCAATGTACCGGCTATAACTCCCATACGATATGTATCACGATCGCTTTTAAATAGTTTAGCGACGACACCAATTTCATGGGCTGTATAATTTTCATAAATGACGATTAGTTGCAATGCTTTGGAAACACGCCCCTCAAATGACTCATTCCCTAATTGATGTGACTTTTTCGGTGCGAATCCGTTCCTAAAAGAGGCCGTCTCCTACATTTGCTTACAACAAACATAGGAAACGGCCTCTTTGAAACAACCCCTTATCCGTCGCTATCCGACCCCTAGTTGGTTCTTTGCAGCAGTAATATGGTTTTCATCCTGCGTTTCTACGGCAAAAAAACCATAGGCTAACGGTGCAGCTGCCGCACGTTCTACGGCCTGTTCATACAACCGGTTCCAAACCCTACCTCCTTGCTTTTCGTATTCGCTTATAAGTTCCTTCAGCCCTTTTTCTCCAAATACAGTCATATGCCCCGAAAAGTCCTGAGAAAGGTCGCTAACGTGTCCGGTAGACCAATCGATTATTCCTGAAACGACGCCTTCCGGATTGGCCATCACGTGGCCTGCATACAAATCGCCGTGGATGAACGCGGTGAAATCCGGCCAGAGCACATCATTGTCCAACCACTTCTGATAGCGATTTTCCAACTCCTCGCTGATACCCAACTCCGATTTGACCAATTGCAGTCGCGCTGCAATCTCCGGTCGTAGATCGGCTGGTTTCATGATTTTCAACCCCTTTTCAAGCACATCATCCGCTGGAATGCCGTGCAGCTCAACTAACGCTTTGGCCAGCGATGGGCCGTAATTCGGACTGTGCTCGTCCATATTCCAGGTCACTTCGTAAGTTTTTTCATGAAACGATAACGCCGGCTTGTCTTTTAGGAGTGGATAAGCAACCAGTGTTGAAGTGGCTATTTTCCAATCCGGCACCTGCACGGACAAGTGCTTTTTCACCAGACTGAGGATAAGCTTTTCCTTTTCGATCTGATCGCCCAAATCGTTCCGTCGGGGAATCCGGAGCAACCATTGTTGGCCATCGTGATCCTTGGCAAAACCGACCTTGAAATCAATGCCCATCTCGTTGAAGCTCATTTCGTCCGTAAGTAGCAATCCATGCGCTTCGGCAAGTATTTGAATATCTTTAATTGTCATTTTTAAATTCTTAGTTGTAAATGATTACGTTAAGTGAATACGACTGCAAAAATCCAATAACGGAAGATGCATCCCGACAACGCAAAGTGGTCTGCAGTCATTTTTGATTTTCCATGAAATTTTAATAGTTATTCGTATTGGACTACATAAAAAGAGGAAGAGCAATTAGGAAATTGACTCTACAAAAAAAGTGCGCTAAAGTAACGCCCAGACTAGGCCACCCAGGGTTTGGCCATGTGTGTTGTATATTTTGAATACTCCATGGCTGCAAACATACGAAAAAACTGAAAACATAACACAGTCCGTTCTCGTTATCTTTCCTTCGGTTCGGAAATATTCCTCCGTTGGGTAAATATGTTTCCGGTCGTTACTCCATAGTGGCACTACTGCATTTGCCAATAAAGATAATATTCAATAACTTTGTGCTATGGCTCTATTAACCATCAAAATTCCGCAAAACGCTAAATCACGCATCACCGAGTTTGTGAAGGAACTTGGCGGCGAGGTGATTTCCGTGAAACGGGAATCATCAGACTCCAAGAAAGAAGTGCTGTTGAAGGAAATAGAACAAGGTTTAAGCGAGGTAAAGCAGATACGTGCGGGAAAAACCAAATCCTACACCATGGCTGACCTACTACATGACAAACAATAAAATACACCTAACTCCTTATTTCTACAAAAAAGCAAAACGACTGCTTAAAAAATACAAGACACTTGGCGAAAGCCTCGCTGCCTTGGAAGGTAATTTGCTCGAAAACCCGCAGATGGGAAACAGCTATGGCGCCAACATTTATAAGGTACGGGTAGCCGATGCGTCGAAAGGCACAGGAAAAAGCGGTGGATTCAGGGTGATTACCTATCTGGTCAAAGAAGCAGAAGACGGTACCGACATTTACTTAATCACCATCTTCGATAAATCTGAGGAAGCATCCATTAAGAAGGAGGATGTTGTAAAAATCATCAGGGCGTTGGATTTGTAGTCAATACATCCACCGGGCGTCGTTTTCTATCACATCCCGGTATCGGAACGTAGCGATCTTTTTGATCAGTTCTGTAGGCAGCGGCCGGTCATAGGGAAACTGGATGGTGTCCTTACCGGTTTTGAACGTCGATAATTCTTCACTAAAGGGGATTATTGCCGGACCCGTTGGCATCCAGGTCAGGTGGTTTTTGAAAGCGGCATACGAAAAAAGAATCCGCCTTTCCATCAAGACCGGCTGACCCCATTTCAGGCCTTCCGACGCGTTGGGGGCGACCGACTTCAACAGGGATCGGAGTTCGTTCAGCTTTTTCCGAGCATGTTCGGGCGCCGCCTGGATGTATTCGTCGACTGTTTTCGATTTCGAAGGAGACATGGCAGATTATGTTTAAAGACCTTCCATGTAAAAGACGTTGAACCGGTGGCCATCCGGGTCGGCAAAGAGAAAACCATAATATCCTTCTCCAAATTCCTCTGGCCTGGAAACGATGTGCCCGCCCGCCTCTTCAACCTCCTGTGCCCAGCTATCCACCTGCGTTTTACTTTCAGCGGAAAATGTGAATACAACCTCCGCTACTTCTCGTGCATTGGCTATTTCAATTTTGAGGTTGGTTGCAAGGACGCTCTTCAAGAAAAAGTGGATCACAAAATCAGCCTTGCCGACAAAAAAGCTGGTCAGCTCTTTGGAGGCACCGTTGGACTTGAACCCCAATTTGGTATAGAATCTCGTGGTCCGCTCCAAATCGCTTACGGCTAAATTCGCCCAAATCATTTTCGGTTTCATAACGATTAATTTAATCTGCGTGTATTACGATACTGATGTACGGATGACTCACCCTAAACTGCTTGTCCAAAACTACTATTTTGCAAAGGCGTTTTTGCCGTGTAAATAGGACGAATTGGTGGGGTATATGGGACAAAAACGCAGCAACCGTTACACCGTGGCACCCTTTTGCTCGGCAGCGGTATAAGCGGCGGCCCTACCCTGCACATCCGAAGCCGCAGGCAGCAAATGCCCGAAGACGAGAAAAAGTTTTTCTTAGGCCTATTGGCTTATAGATTAATCATGTGTTTTCGATTAAAGTCGTTGCGTACTTGCCGTAGTGACTTGAAAATCCCACCAGCAGTTTGAATGACATCAACAACGTTAACGTATTGGCCGGGATAGGGATTTCGGGAAAGAGGCTTAACATTAACGCTACTAACGCAAAGAAAAACACACTGATTTGCCTTTGCATAACTGTTTTATGGAATACTATCGCGACACTTGCACCAATCATAGCTGTTATCATGGTTAATGAAATCGGAAAAGAGGAATCCGTGTAAATAAGAGCTAGGGCAAATGTTTGTAATAAATGAAACCATACAAAAAGATGAGGGGAAAGCTTCGATTCCTGATAGTAATTTATCGTGCCTCTTGTGAAATTACTGACTACCCCGCCGCCAATATCTATTGACAGAATAGCCACAACGATCACTTTCCATAAGACCAACCCATTGCCTGTTTTTAAATTTACCAACATTACGATTACGGCAATGAGGTAAGTCATGATTAAATCCTGTTTGTAAGCTTGCTTTCCATGTAACTTCCATAGTGGTTTTGGAATATTGATGACTTTATTTTTCATATCTTTTTTATTTACTTCTTGATTCGGGAAAGTTAACGTCCACCCGTCACATCAATAAAAATGCCTGTCGAATAGGATGATTTATCCGATGCGAGCCACAAAATCGCTTCTGCGACCTCATCCGCCAAACCGCCACGTTGAAGCGGAATAGTATGCTTTATCCGATCAATCCGGTCTGGCTCACCGCCGTCTGCGTGGATGTCGGTATGGATGAAGGCGGGGCGAACGGCATTTACTCGGATCCCCTCTTCCGCCAATTCTTTCGATAACCCGATCGTTATGGTATCTAACGCTCCTTTTGTAGCCGCATAATCGGTGTATTCAAATGGTGCCCCTGTCCGGGAAGCAATGGAGGAAACATTGACAATGGTTCCGCCTTCACCGCCATAGGTTGGCGACATCCGCTTAATGGCTTCTTGGCAGCATAGCAGCGGGCCCATTACATTGGCGTTAAACATCCGTTGCATTCTTTCATAATCTAAATCGACAAATTTCTTTTGATGTTCGAGTATTCCGGCGTTGTTGATGAGGCAATGGAGCTTTCCAAAATGCCTATCTACTTCAGAAAATAAACGAGCAATCTCATCTTGCCTGGAAACATCTGCTTGCATGGCGACGGCTTTTCCTCCTTGCGATACAATCCGGCTAACTACATCGTCGGCAGCTGCTTTGTTCTTTTTATAATTTACCGCTACTGCATAACCGTTTCTCGCGGCAAGGAGTGCCGTAGCGGCCCCTATTCCTCGGCTGGCGCCTGTGATTAATATTGTTTTCATTACAAGTACTTTATGGTTATTAAATTATATCAATATTTAACTTGCGGACACCAAATTTAGCGCGAGCTCAGATTTGATTTTGGTAAGTTCACCTAATAGTCTTGTTTCCCGAACGGCTTCCGGCCTGTTTATCTGCTCCGCTATCCTTACTATTTCGGCGTTTAACGTTTCTATTTCGGTTCTTTTATTACGCCGTATATCTTGTAAGGTCGATATGGCTTGTCCGTCGGACAACCGGCTTATCTGAATCAGGCTACGCTCTACGTCATCAGGCTGAATGGCTATCCCTTTTGCATGGGCAATAGTTGCGCATTCGGCAATGACGCTACGGGCAATTTTCAACGCATCAGGATTTCTGTGGAAGATGCCATTATCAGTTTCCAATAACGGGCAAACCGAATTGAACACGCAATTGATGATCGCTTTTTTCCAAATGATAGGCTGGATGTGTACTTCACGCTTAAATCCGAAATCAGGGGTATTCAGATGGGCGACGATCGTATCGAGTTGCGCTTTATCGCCGCGTGCTATCCCCACAGGGCAGGCTGCCACCGGTTTAAACCGCACCAAAACTTCATCAATCGACTGACTTGTTACAAAGAGCACACAGCGGTACACGTGCTGGTATCCATGCTCCAAAAACGGTTGCTCAACACCCAGGCCATTTTGTAGGAGTACAATGGGTGAGTCGCCTATTTTTGATTTGATTGCACGAGCCAGCTTCTCATTCCCGAAAGATTTGGTTGCGAGAACGACGATACCGTTAACCTCGGCAAGGGAACTCATCGTTCTAACCTCCACATCGGCCGCGCGTATAGCGCCGTTTTCCATTTCGACAGCGAATCGGCGGGTTGTTGTACTACCGTTGTCTACGCTTCCTCTTATCATTGTAACTTTTCTGCCCGCTTGAGAAAGAAAAACAGCAAGCGCTTTACCGATAGCGCCCGAACCAACGATAAATATATGTCTGTAATCGTCCATCACCCAACAAAATTCGGCAATATAGTTGCATGATAGCAGATGCAGTTTTATTATTTTTGTAGGTAGCAGTAAGGAATAAGAAATGAAGAAAACACAAAACAAGTCGGAATTCGCCTATATGCGTATCGCCAAAATTATTGAGCAACAAATCCTGAACGGAACGTTGCGTACCGGTGATAAGCTCCTATCGCTGCGGACGATATGCCGTGAATATGGTGTAAGTCAGAATACGGCATTAAGTGCGTATTATTATTTAGAGCGTAAAATGCTGGTTGAGACCCGACCTCAGTCTGGATATTATGTGCAGTATTCAAAAACGAAAACTCCTGCGCTTCCCCAGCTCACCAACCCCGAATCGGAAGCGAATTATGCCGACAGTGACTTGCTGGTGCGTAAGATTTATGATAGCCTGGGGGAAGATGGTCACCTACCGCTTGCGCTGGGGACTCCAACAAATGCGTTATTGCCCATAGCAAAACTCAACAAAGGCTTGATGTTGGCCACGAGGGAGATGAACGGCAGCGGCGTCATGTACGATAAAACGGAGGGAAATGAGCGGTTACGCCGTCAGATTGCCCGATGGTCTTTTGCAATGGAGTGTAATTTAAAGCATGATGAAATCATCACGACGAGTGGTTGCCTGAACGCGCTGTCATATTGTATGATGGCGTTGACGAATAAAGGAGATACGGTGGCAATGGAAAGTCCTATTTCATTTGGCATGTTACAGCTCGCTCAGGTATTAGGTTTAAAAGTATTGGAGCTACCATCGGATCCTCAGCATGGTGTTGACCTGAACGCATTGGAAGATGCACTAAGAAATAACAAGATAAATGTATGTCTTTTTATCAGCAATTTCAGCAATCCGCTGGGCAGCTGCATGCCCGACGAAAACAAGAAACAGGCGGTGCGTCTCCTCGAAAAATATAACGTTCCGCTTATTGAGAATGATCTCAACGGTGACGTTTATTTTGGTCAACAACGCCCGAAATCCTGCAAGACCTATGATGAAGGCGGCCTCGTACTGTGGTGCGGCTCGGTATCCAAAACGCTCGCCCCCGGCTATCGGGTGGGCTGGGTTGCTCCGGGAAAGTTCAAAGATGAGGTACGGCGCATGAAGCGCTACCACAATATTTCATCAACTTCAATCACGCAGGAAGTGATTGCCGGGTTTCTCGAAACAGGTCGGTATGAGAACCATCTTCGCAAACTAAGGCATACGCTCCATGGCAATCTACTCAAATTCGCCAGGGCCATTTCGGATTATTTCCCTGACGGAACCATGGCCAGCAGACCGCAGGGTGGGTTTGTTATTTGGGTGGAATTGCCTAAAAACATTGATACCATCGCATTATATGAACAATGCCTGCTGCATAAAATCAGTTTTGCGCCGGGCAGAATTTTTACGTTGCAAAATCAATACGAAAATTGCCTTCGATTAAACTACGGCTTGTTATGGAATGAGCGATTGGATCGCGATCTTAAATTGCTAGGAGACCTTGCCCGTAAAGCGTTATAAAAACGATATCCAATTTTGAATTTCTCTTTTAAAAGGTGAACGTCATCATGACATCCGCTCTTTTGTATTTTGTCTTGTCTACTTCTGTGTCGTTGAATCCTATATTCCGATATATATGCAGGGCATCCGGCAAGCGGGTGTGCGAAAACAATACAAGCTCTTTCACACCAAGCTGTTTAGATACGGATATCGCCTGGCGGCATAGCATGCTGCCGATACCACGCCCCCGGTAATGTTCATGTACGGTCATCTTGGTCAGTTCCAACCGACCGTCATCCATTTTCTTCAATGCAGCCGTACCGATAGGTTGACCGTCTTTTATGGCAAACAGGATTTTACCACCGTTTTTGAGTATAGCTTCTTCCGGATTGGATAATACGTATTCGTCAACCGGTTCTATATCAAAATACTGGTTCAGCCACGCCATATTCAACGCTTTGAAAGCGTCTTTATAGGACGGGTGGTATTCGGTGATTATTATTCCGCTTTTTAAAAAGAAATCTACGAGGGCAAGATCGTCAAAGATATGGATACCGATATTCCGCATTTCTTGCAAGCCTCTATCGTAGATACCCGATATTGCCGATGGAATCATTGCAATCTTGTAATCCCGTTCACTGGCTTCGTACATGGTTGTGCGTGGGCAATTCGGGAAATTGCACCCGGCAACTAAAAGCGAATTTATTTCCTTTGATTGCAGCACATCATGTAATGTCGTGTTATAAAATGCGCCCCACCTTGGTTTGTACAAGATGTAGTCATTATCTCCACACCGGATGATATTTCCGTGAAGAAGCTCGTCATGAGAAGGCGGGTTGCCAGTTTCAGGCAATAATTCACCGATTATTTCTGCACCCGGACTATGTGGAGCAACGATCTGTTTACCGGACGAAATAAGCGCTCTACGGCATAGTTCGGCATTACTTCCGTCTGGTTGATACAGGCGTATGATATGGAACACAGGTTTTTCGTGTTTCCTGAATATATTTATTAGAGAAGCGAGGTGGGGAATTATTTCTTCCGTGCCATTGACATAAGCTTGGCCTTTAGCATTTGCGAAATCGTACTGCATATCTATAATGATCAGTGCAGATTTATCCTGCTCTAAGTTGTTATTCGTCATACACAAAAATCATAAAATCTAATTTACGATAACAGATGCAAATTTTAATTTTTCAATAGGAGCAGTTTAGTTTTTATCAAATATAAATCGTCAGCGCGCCGAGACGCCAGTAGCAGAACTCGCTATTGGCGGTACCAAGGCAGCGAGCGGAAACGGCGGAACATTACGGGAACCGGAAACCTTCATAAAGAGCATTTGTATTACTAATATTTTTAGTTAATTTGCATCCATGAAACGAGGAAGAAAACGAAAAACGGAAGTCGTAGACCTGCAAGCACTGCGAGCGGAGTTGTATGCCAAACATATGGGAAAAATCCACCCTACCATCAAAAAGAACCTGCAATTGGATGGTGTTTTGGATGAGGTGTGCCATCACTTGGTGGACTTGGATTTCATAAACAAACGGCTGCCTTATCCCTCTCGTGGGTTAGACGACTTCACCCGGCTATATGATCATAATACCGACTTATATATACACGTGCATTACAATGGCAAGCAGTATCGGTTTGATGCGAAAGAGGTGGAAGAGTGAGATTGGAAATGAGTTGTGACCAACCGTAAATCGCTATCTTTGCATGGTTTAACCTATCGATAACGGAATGGACTACCATCGTATTGCCCAGCAAATCATCTGCATGGAAAAGACGGACCTAGAACTCCGGTCCTCGCTTGCGCAAAGTGGCCAGCTGTCGGAAGGCTATCACAAAGCGATGGAGCGTCTCCACAACGAACATGCGCAGACGTTGGAAGGCATCATCGACACCATCGGTTATCCGACCATCGGTAAGGTGGGACCAGCAGCCAGCGAAGCCGCCTGGCTGGTCATCCAGCATGCTATCGGGCAGCCAGACTTGATGAGGAAATGCCTGAAGCTACTGGAACAAGCCGTGCAAGAGAAACAGGCCGACCCTAAAAATCTAGCCTACCTGACAGACCGGATCGCCGTGCTCGAGGGGAGCCCGCAACTTTATGGTACCCAGTTTGACTGGGACGAAAGCGGTGAATTGAGACCTAATCGCTTCGACGACCTCGATCGGGTTAACCGGCGCCGGGCTTCCATCGGGCTTAACTCCCTCGAGGAGCAGACTGCGGTTATGGCGCGCCGCGCGAGAAATGAGAACGAATCCCCGCCCTCGGATTTGAAGAAAAGGAACCTGGAAATGGATGAATGGCGGAAATCTGTGGGGTGGATTAGCGCTTGATTAGTTGGAGTTTATGAGCAACGTTCTTTACTGTATTTCATCTTGCTTATGGAGCCGAACATTGGTGGAATCAACAATGGAACCGATGAAGCGCTGCTTAGAGCAGGGAGCTCTCATTTCAGCGCAGAAATCGAAATATTAAATCAATCAAATCGTTCGCCATTGATCACGCCATCCAACCAGGCAATCCGGGCAGTCAAATAGTTCCGGATAAAGTTGACATAGTCTTGATGGGTCCCACCGGTAAACCAACTTTGATTGACGTTGACGCCAAGGACATTCCATCGTTGAAAATTGGGTAGCTGGCTATATTTGATTTGTTCGGCTTTCTCGTCTACATATGCTGGAATAGACTGTACCTGCTCCTTTACCGCATTCCACCGATTACGGGCCAGCTTCTTAAATTCCGGATCATCCATGAGCCGGTTCATCCAAACTCTTGGTTCATGGGCGTCGGTGAGCATCAATTTCGTCTGGGAATCCCCCAGGCGCTTGTCGTTGTTAAAGCCCAGATCGAAGTCCCAAACCGGCCCAACATATATCTTTGGATCCTGGCTGCTCTTTTTATACATCCGCATGCTCCACAGCATATCCGGGTTTCCACAAATTTCGTTGATCAAATAGTAATTAACGAAGCTCGCCAGATCGAAATATTGTTGATAATTCGCTTCGGCGCCATCGCCCGGGGAGAACAGGGCCTGTTCGAATGAGGAAACATAATCGCTGATGTATTGAAATTCACCCGGTGTGATGTCATCCTCATCAGGAAATTTTATCGTGACGGGCATACCTCGGGGCGTGTAAAAATGGGAAGGCTCCTGTGCTGCATACCCGTCTTCTTCGATGATAAATCCACCATTATCTTCATCGATAGCAACCCGGTCTTCGCCTTCTTTGATATGCTCAGTGAGGGTATAATTTCCCATATATTCACCATTGAGGAATAATTCGACAAATTGCTGGCGGGGCGTATATTCCAGTGCTAACCTCCGGCTTACTTCGAAAGCCACCTCGTTTCGGAGCAATGACTGGTCGCCATAATTGGCCATTAGTGCCCAACTCTTATCTGCCGGCATGCCCAACAACGGGGCTTTATCAGCTAGTTTGATCCGGTAGGGTTTTTTTGGCATTCCCCACGTGGAATTACCGCGCCCCCTAATCTCCGTGATTCCCTCGAATAGCACCTTGCCTTCGAGCCCCTTAGTGATCTTAATCGCTCCATCGACATATATTTCTTTACTCTCGATGGGTTGGCCATCGGTGAAAAGATAGATCGCTGGCAAACCGGTGTCAGCAAACTTGACAATGTAACGTCGCGTACTGCCGTCCGCTGCCGCCACGGTGTAGGCAACCAACTGCGAGAAATCCTGTGCTGAATTGCCGCTCTGCTGTTTAACATCGTCCACAACCACCGCAACGCCGTTGTGTTCAAATTCGGGAACCAGCGCGGTAAGGTCTGTCCCTACCAAGGTGTGGGCATAAATGGTGTCGCCATTTATTTCTGCCTCGATATTATTCCATAAATCAGGATTTTTTTCTTTTTTGAAGACGAAGCTGGTTAGATCATTGCTTGTTGACTGGTCACCAGGGGCCTGATCTTTTGTACAGGCTAAGGTAGCGACAAAAAATATAATCAGATATCCATAATGCCACCCGTAAATTTCTTTTTTCATGAATTGTTCAATTTCATTGTCTGCGGGTAAGCTACAAAATAATTCCTTAATTTTGCTTTAACATCCATGCGATCGGTGATTTTGACAACCGGAATTCTAGTAAAAAGGGTAAACAGCCAATAAAATAAAAATGGGGTTCTTTCGAACCCCAAATATCTCCTACTTAGCTACGTTCCTACAAGAGAAAGAGGCTTTACTAAGTCTGTATGGTACAAAGATAGCAATACTTTTCGATCTTCCGTAGGGCCATAAAGCTGATAATACTTAGTTATTGGTAAAAATATGGGCCTTCAGTTTTTTCTTTGCGTCACCAGTTTCCTCCAATCCGGCTACCCAAATGGTATATATCTTGCCTTTAACTAATTCAAGATCTTTTACGGTAAGTAAGGTCTTTTTTGCCTCCGGATCTACAATATTGAACGAGGTCTTCTTCGCATCGACCTCCTTATAGGCACTGGCACTTTTGTAGGTGACATTCTCGGCCAGTTTGGTATTGCCATTTGCTAAATTCAGTTTGCCGGCATCCGGTGAAAGGTGAATGAACCTGATTTTTGCCTTGTCGGTCTTGGGTGCCGTCAGATCGTCGGTTACTTGGATAAGCTCAAACGTTTTGCCGTCTTTCGAATTGCTGGCAAGTATAGAGTAGCTTTTATCTTTCTCCGTCTTGAATGATTTTTTGACAATGGATTTGTCGTCCTTCCCTTTAAGCTCGAATGTGGGTTCACCGGCTGCGACATCGAGATACTTTAAACTATCTCCATAGCCGAGCAGCTTGCTGGTGGCCTTCTTGGTACCAACAAAAAAGTTTACTGAATCGCTTCCGAAGGCTGCATTTAGCAGGGCAACCTTTCCGGACCCGGTGGGAGGGTTGGGCGTGTCGTTGTCATCCTTTTCGCAACTAACTGTCAACGCCAATAACGCCGCTGAGGCAAAAAGCAATAGTTTTGGGGTTTTCCGTAATTTGATGTTCATCGTCATTTGATTTTTGTGAATAAAATTTCAATTTCCAAACCCAAACACAGAACCGATTGATAACGCTACACGATCAAATCAATTAAAAAATAATGCTGCCTTATCAGCCGTGAACTGTAGCGTTTATGCAAAAACCTGTGTTTCTGCCGATAAAACAAATTTGTATAGCCTGCAAGATTGAAAGCTAATCGTCGGAAAATATTGGGCACTGATAATGACTTGGTCGAAGTTCTGTCGAAGGATTGGCAAAACATCGGAGACAAACTGAAAGAACGTATATATAAACATTATTGGGGATACCTGATGGGAGTTGCGTTGAGGTACGTTTCCGACCGGGATACGGCAGGCATGGTCGTAAACGACAGTTTTATGAAGATTTTTTCAAACCTTGCTGCGTTTGAGTGCGCCGATATGGAGAATTTCAATAAACTGCTGAAGGGATGGATGGCAAAAATTACAGCGCGGACCGCGCTTAATGAACTACGTAAGCATAAAAACGGCGCGTTGCGCGAGTCGCTAACCGACGAACACGACTGGCGCTTCCCTGTCGTACTGCAAGACAACCTGCACATCGAAAACGTATGGGACCTCATTAACAATCTGAGCCCGAATTACAGGAAGGTATTCACATTGTATGAAATTGAAGGCTTCAATCACGACGAAATTGCCGAGTTGATGGGGATATCAGCAAGCTCAAGCCGAGTATATCTGGCCAGGGCTAAGGAGAAACTGAAGATGTTGTACCGGACTTTAATGGTATAGTTATGGATAGCGAAGAAAGAAAGCTGATAAACGAAATCAGAGATGGACTTTATGATTTTGAAATACCGTATGAAGACGGAAACTGGGAGAAGTTCAAGAAATTATATGAGGAAAGAACTCCCGAAGGCCATCGTACGCGGCGGAAAACATTGATAATCCGTTTGAAATATATTTCGGCCGCAGCGTTAATTGGCGCCCTCGTAAACATGCCATGGAACGATACCGAAAAAGTTGGGATGAAGCAGGACCGGATATTCGAACAGGCAGGAGCCGATACAAAGGAGAAGGAAATCACCCTGCAACTATTGAACAATCGTGATACCTTAGTCGCCCCTCCTTCTGCGGGCCATCCAATCGGGCTAACTCCGAAGATCGCTTCTTTGACAGAACCTCGATTACGTGATCACGTTGTTATTGAACCAAACGCCAGCGAAACGGTGCCCCCTCCTATTTCGTCGACAATAATGGAAGACAAAGCGACCTATCCCAGCTGGCAAAAGGAGCCAATTGCAACCCTAGAGTCGCAAGGCGGATATACACCTGCATCCGGCAGATGGAAATTCGGCCTTGAGGTCAACTCGTCGCTCACCACTAATAGACCTAATGTTGCTGCTGGGATATTAGCACAGTTTGAGGTTGCGCAGAAAATCAAACTTTCTACGGGATTGACTTACTCGCGCATATCAGCGATTCACGATACTGATCCGGTACAGCTATCGTACGACACAAAGATGGTGGGCACGAAATCACTGATCAAGGCGATCGACATACCACTCAGCATCGTTTATGAACCAACCGATGGCTGGTATGCCTCGGTAGGGGTCTCAGCCCTTGCGGTATTGGATGAAGACAAATTTTACCGCATGGAGTCGGAAGTATTGCAGGAGAACGTGATGATGGACCCGGAAAGCGGTGCTTCGATATCTGTTTTTGAAGTGGTTAAAAATGAATACAGCGAGAGAAGCACAGATACTGATTTTGAGGGCCGGAGCAATTTGAGATACCTGAACCTTTCTATCGGCAGAAAGCAACGCTTCAATAAAAACACAGACCTGCTTTTTGAACCGTTCATTAAAATACCGATGGGAGGACTGCAGCGCGGCGACGTAAACCTCCTGAATTCGGGCATCAAGGTAAAAGTATTGTTTTAGGCATTCTTTTTCACTTTTGATGTAGCGAATACAGATTATGAAGTGTTTTATGCATTGAAGAACCGATACTAAGAAAACAAAAATTTTTAAAACATGAAAAATCAACTTCTATTGACATTGCCTGGGTTAATGATCGCGCTGTCTACTCTTTTTTTAGCTTGTACCAAAGAGGATAACGGGCCAAAAAGCGATAATCCCTACCGCTTGGAGGCGAATCTATTGATGGACAACACACTTTTCCGCAATACCCTCTCCGACCGGAACTCGAAAAACACCTTTGAGATTCTGGAAGTGACCCGGAAAAATGATGTATTGGAAGTGATGGTGAAAGGTGGCGGTGATGGGGAGTCATTTCAGTTCATTTGGGATGGCCGCGTGCAGGAATCATTTCCGATGGGAATCCGACTGATTATGCTTTACAACGGTGAAGATGAAAGCTTTGACCGCGAGAAGGAAATAACAGCAGTCGTGAATCTTCAAAAAATAATAGGCGAGCGGAACAATGTAAACGACTATCATTTTAATGTGGTAAACGGGTCAAAGATACAAACCGTTACGTTGAACCCTGATGGGACGACTGCAACCGAAAGCAAATAGCATAAAGACGCTGCCGGACATTTGCTGGATACTTTGTGGCATAACGAAAATTTGACTCGCTGCCTTTGCACCCGATATTTAATTCAGGAACTCGTGAAGATCGACCGAGTTCCTGTTATTAAATTGAGCAGACAAGATTTGATCTTCAACGTTGACTTATACCTTAACCGTGTTGGGGCAAAGCACTTTAAAAAATATAATTGTTATCAGCAGTTTGGCTTTCTTTATCATTTTTCGCTCGATTTTTCTTTACTTCCCGTACTAAAAACCAGTTTCTTGCTCCAAAAAGTTCATCAGTCGCTATAACTTTAAAGCCAAAATACTCATAAAGAGACACATTTGCTTTCTTGTCTGTTTCTAAATATCCTACTTGAATTGTTTCGTCTAAATACTGGCAAAATTCCGATAAGAGAAGTTTACCAACGCCTTTACCTTGATACGATTTCTGAACGGCCAGTGGTCCAAAATGAACATGGGGACTGGCTAAATCGTGATTGGCCCATTTCTTCCGCCACTTCAAAACCGGCGCTAAACTACGACCAAACATTTTTATATACTTCGGCAATGATTTGAAGATTTCATATTTCGAAAGCTGGCAATAATCAGAAGTCGTGTAGGTCATACTCCCTAAGACTTCGTCATTAACTTTGGCTACAAAACTTATGTTTTTTGGATCACTAAGCACCATTTCAAACATTTTTCTTTGTTTTTCCACACGTGCTGAGCTGGGATCGCCGAAAATCGATATGTGATTGGGATTGGTACACATGCTCTCAGCAAGCAGAACAGAAACTCGATAGATATCTGATGTTGCCAGTCGTTCTATAGTTATATCAGTTAGTACCATGTTTATTTTCCTTCATTAAGGTCTCAATATCTTTTAATAATTGTAAGACTTGCTCATCGTTGGTGCCATCATAAAATCCACGGATATATTTATTCTGATCAACTAAAACCAGATAGCTTTGATGGTCATATCCCCCTGGAGCCGATGCGTCTTCGCTGGCATATACCAGGTATTTCTCGGCTATACCATAGATGTCTTTTTTGCTCCCCGTGACAAATTGCCAGCGATTATCTTTAACGCCTAATTTCTGAGCGTAGGACTTTAATACGCTCGGTGAATCGTGTTTGAAGTCTATACTATGTGATAGCAATGCGACCCTTTTATTTTCGCTGTATTTTTCGTAAATTCTTAAAAGACTTCGCTGCATTGTTGGACAGATACTCGGACAGTTCGTGAAGAAAAAGTTGGCGATGTAAACCTTGTCATCGAACGTTTCGTTAGTTACAATACTGCTGTCTTGGTTTATGAAAGAAAAGTCGGGAATCTTGTGGTAACTAGTATCCACAATTTTTTTTCCGTGTACTTCATGCTGCTCAATGTCATGCAAGCCAATTATTGGAAGCTTCTTATCTGTTTCTGTTGAACAGCTTGCGAAAGCTAGTACCAGGATTAGCAAAACACGTTGTCTATTGAAAAATAAATTCATCATATGAAAAAAATAAAATTTGATACGGAAACCGATCTTAGCCGGTATAAATATGGCATCAAATATCAGCAGAAATGATACTTCTGAATTTGACATTTGGCAAAAAACATTCTTAAACCTTTTGAAATTTCGGATTGATTTATTGTCTCATTTTAACCGTCTTATTCGGCTTAGTGACGATTGGGTTATGCCTAAAATATTGGCAAGTTGATATAAAGTAAGCTTTTCCATATTCGGAAAATTTTTTAACAAATAACCGTATCTTTCCTTGGCGCCCATGGTTTGAAATGCCCGCAGACCATCCATGGCAATGATAAATCTGGTTTCCCAAAGACGTACCATGAATGCCTGTAATTCAGCGCTCTCAGACACTAACTGTTCTAATACTTCTGATTTTATGGTATAATAGGTAATGGGTTCCATTGCTTGAATGGAGTACTCCGTTGGGATTTGCAGACGTAAGCTCTTTATCTCACAGACCAATTCGCCGGGAGCCTCTATCCAAACCGTATGCTCTACATCATTTTTCACATAATAACTGCGGCAAAATCCATCTTCTAGAAACCAATAGCTATCCGCAATTTGTCCCTTACGCAATAAGAACCTTCCGGTTTTAAGATGCTTCTTTTTAAATTTGGAAACTAAATCACTCAATAAATCGTCATTCAAGGCTGTTTTTACCTTTAGAAATTCATGGAGCTTCATGTTATTTTTGTATTAATAGTACAAAGAAAACCCAGCATGTTATATTTAACGAAATTAAGGCACAATTTGAGACAGCTGTCATTCCCGCAGGGCTCATATAAAACGGGGCTGGTGAATAGCTAAATTTCAGGATCGCGTACGGCTTGATTATTTCTTAACAGTCGCAACAATAAAAGTACGTTTATGAGCATTAATGCTATGGTTGCCGGCAACCGTATAAGGTTGTGGTTGCGAATAAGCTGGTTTAAATCCCTTTCATTAAAGTTTGCTGCTAGTTCTTGATGTAGCGGAACTTGTATCGCCAACGAAAAAGCCACTATGAACGAAAATAGCACAGCAGAGCATATGACTACCCACCTATTCGGACGCAGTGATTTTACAAAAATTAAAACCACATTTAATATCAGTGCAGTCCCCATGGGGATAAACATATGCCACCCTAGTAAAACTTCCAAACGTTGGTGATAGTCTTTGAAATCCGCAGGGCTGATATAACGCCATGTATCGTAATTCACATTATTCTCTATCGTCAACGCACCGATCGTATAAAACAAAAGAAAAACGTACGCTACAACCAAATACCTCATTTTCATCAATTTTACCAAATAATTTTTAAAGCCCTGTTTTCTTGTATTTCAGTTGAAAAGATATGTTAAAATTAACTGCGGGATAAACTGGACAAGAACGGTGCGGATACGACAGCGTAGTTTATGAATCGTTTCCCCACTGTTCCGATAAGTCTGCCCGCGTTACAAAGTGTTTGTCATCGAGCGTTTTTAAAAACGCTTTGAGTTGTTGCTTTTCGTCATCTGTTAACGGTATTCCTGGCTTTGATTCCCGGGATAATAATGGATCTACCGTGTTACTGTAATTGACGCCGCTTGCATAATGGTTGAGCACTTGGTCAATACTTATAAAACGGCCATCATGCATATATGGAACGGTGTAACTCAAATTTCTCAGGGATGGTACCTTAAACTTGAACCGATCCATGCTGTGAAGGGTTGCCGCTTGTCTTCCGTTATCTAAATTGAAGGTCGTATCAAGCCCATTGTTTCTAAAGGAACCGTCTGTAAATAGTGGCTCGGTGTGGCAGCTGTTACACTTTGCTTTGAAAATCTCATATCCTTGCTCTTCTGCAGGTGAAAACCTAGTGCCGGTGTTTCGCATAATACTATCATATTTTGAATCGCTGCTGACGCACATCACCATAAAGTGTGAAAGCGCTTTGAATACTTTTGTACTCGTTATTTCATCAGAACCGTACGCCGATTTAAACTGATCTCGGTATTCTTGTTTATCTCGCAATTTTATCAATACATTTTCGATCTTTTCATCCATTTCCACCGGGTTTGTAATCGGTGATACCGGAAATAAGTCGAGATGGAAAATACCTCCGTCCCACATGAAAAAATTATTCCAGGCTAGATTCATTATTGGTGGGGAATTGCGATTGCCTAAACGGTCGTCCACACCATGGCTTAAATCATGACCATGCTGCGTAAAACCCGAAGACTGGATATGGCAACTGCCACAGGAAATCGAATGATCTCTCGAGAGTAAAGGATCGTAGAATAGTTTTCGTCCCAACTCAAAGCTTTGCTTTGTCACTGGTGATTTAGCCATATCATAGACCGGCGGTGGAAAATTCTGTGGCACCACAAATCCGCTGAATTCCAGCGCGGTAAAAGACATTACAAACAGTAAGAGTAACGATATAGCGCCTATATGTTTTATTTTCATCGCCGTCTATTTTCTGTTGAAAGATGGTCGAACATTTTGGAATAGTTTTCGGCTACTGCCTTACTCGTATTGCCGAACATGATGGCGGGGTTCTCTTTTAGGCTAATCAATGTATTTCCATCAAATATTTTCAGCAGATCAACCTGCAAAGCGACGGTTGTTTTCTTGCCATTTTTTGCTTTAATCCTGCCTCTACGTGGAAGGTCGATGGCAACTGTTTTAATATTATTCAATGAAGGCGTTTTGTAACCACCAAAACCTCCAATGTGGTATCTGAATTTTTTTTGCCCTGTTCTATCAACGGCAACCTGATCACAGTTGCCTTCAAGCTTAACAAAGATATACCCGCTATTCCATGTCCAATACATCCCTTCAAGCATGCCACCAGCAATGTCGAGCGCCCCTGTGCGGCGGCTTAAATCAGCTATACTTCGTAAGCTATCAACGCCAACCATAAATTTGACGGTTTTGTATCTTCCTTCGGGAATCAAAAGTTCGATCTCCTTGCTTAACGGGTTATCTTCCTTTATTAGGAAATAGCTATCGTCTTGGGGAACAATATACTCCTCGTCATTATCTCTGACTAATATGATATTGCTAATGAAGTAATTGAACGTTGATACACTAAATTTTTCGCCAGAAAAATTAACATAGGTTTCATTTTCTAGTATTAAAGGACGCTCTCCTACTATATGGTTTAGGCTTAATGTAAAGTGGGCAAACTGAGCTTCTATTTCTTGTGCGATTGACGATAAAGCAATACTGATTGACACAAGAACAATAAAAGCATTTCTTAAAATATAAATTTTCATTGCTTTGTTTTAAGGAATATTAAATGCTGTTCACTAAATAAAATACAGCTAGGACACCTGCTCATCCCGGTTTACGGAAGTGCTGATGCTGTGCAACTTTTAAACCTTGCTCATTAAGTCTATGATCCGAGGAGGTCTAAAAATACTTTCGGGGATATTGCTGACAAACTCCACCGTATTTCCGTGACCTAGCTTAGATGGACGAGGAAAAAGGCTAAGCGCAGGGTTTGCAATAGCATGTTGATTGTGGGACAGATAGGTTTCAGCATTGTTATGCTCCGAATTTTTTGAATGTTCTTTTTCGTTATCTGCCGCTTGATTTAGTTTTTTTGTTAAATAACATTTACCGACGCAAGAAGAAGCCTGATCATCTCTGTTCTCACAAAGATTGCCGAGAATATAATTTTTGTTTAATTCAAACCCAACCAGTACAAATACCCTTGAAAACATCGAACCGATGAGTGTTAAAAGTAAAAATATGGAAACGATTCTTTTCAACTGCCGTTTTAACGTTGCTTAATATTGTTCGTGATAAATCTCAGCCTCATTTCCGCCCATGGTACGAAGACATTTGTAATCAAAATTAGCTAATATGAAGTGTGTAAAATTTGTCATTTGGCAAATTCGGTAGTAGGTCATCCCTTATATTTCATTTTCCCTTTAAATAGGTCGACAAACCCGTGTAAAACGAGCACAAACGGATTGTGGCTTACGAAACCGCTGGTAATACCGTAGCGCACCTTCTCGGTTTCCGGCTGGTACGTGCCGAAGATTCGATCCCACACCATCAGCACGCCGCCGAAGTTCCGGTCGATGTAGATGGGATTGCATCCGTGGTGCACCCGGTGCGCTGACGGCGTATCGATGACCCCTTCCAGCACACCGAGCTTGCCTACGGCGTCCGTGTGCATGAAAAACTGGTAGAGGAGGTTGAGCCCGACAGCCAGCGCGATCATCAGCGGCGGGAAACCCAACAGGGCCATCGGCAGGTAAAAGACCGGGGTAACGATGGCCGAAAACCAGTTGAGCCGGTACGATGTGGTGAGGTTCATCCACATGCTTGAATGGTGGATGAGGTGGAATGCCCATAGCGGCTTCCAGGCATGCGATGCCCGGTGGAACCAGTAGTAGGTGAAGTCCGCCACGATAAACCCGATCGCAAATAATCCGGCCGATGATTCGAAATCGAACAGCCGGTAGCGGTACGCCCAGCCCAAAATGGCCAGTTGGTAGCCGGTAAAGAGCACCTTGGTGAACTGAAACCCGGCCATGATGCCGAGGTTGGTCAGTGTCTCTTTTACCTGGTATACCTTTTTGTCGTTCCGCCAGCTCCACACCATTTCCGCAACGATAAGAATGAGCAGCACTCCTGCTGCCCATATTCTATACGGCGATCCTTCCACGTGCATTACAGCTTATGGATGACCGTCCTTTTCCGTACCACCGTAGTGGATGGCGGTGGGGAAACGGGGGTGGGGATAACCCTGATAGGACGCGGGGTGATTACAACAGGCCTTGGTGCAATTACTACCGGCGGCACCACAACCACGCGGCGTACCGGACGGCGGAAAACGACCGTCTGTGCATTCACTTCGGAGGCGATGGTACCCAGTACCAGCGCCAGAGGGATGATAATTTTCTTCATGTTCTTCTTTGTTTTTGCATTTAGTGTTTTGACGGGATGTACCACCGATAATCAGCCGTTAGCCGATGAAACGGACAAATTCCTGAACCAGCTTTCCATCACCACACATGGACCGACAGGGTATCGGCGGCATGTACGCCGGTGAAGATGCCCAGCCCACCATTGATGTTGGTGGGCGGCGCTACCAGATCGTTCGAATTGTTTCCGCTGCTTTCATACAGCGCAACGTATTCCGGCTGGATACGATAAAGGATCACTTCATGCTCTCCGTAATAGGAAAAACGTCCAATCGTCACTTGCTGGCTATCACCGCTATGCGGCGGCAACCGGAAGGCGGGCGCCGGTTTCTCCACCGGGCTGCCGCCAATGTTGAACGTGATCGGGGTTGGGTTGCTTTCTATGTTGCGCACCACGAGTACATGGAACGCCCCATCCGGATTATCCCAGGTGTAGCGTATCGGGTCGGGCAGTTCCGTCCCGATGCCCGATCCGAAGTCGGGCACGGCGATATCCGTGGCCGAGGCGCTGACCCTACCGGGCGGCATCGGGATTTCCGTTTCGGCCGTGACTTCCCGGCCATTAAAGGAGAAAGATAACCCGTAAATGCCCCCGGCGGTGAGAGGTACTTCGGTGGATCCGTACCTGCCGGGAGCGGTTTCGACCAATGGATAAGATTGGCCGTTGTGCGTGATCCTTGGCGAAAGTCCGGTCAGTGCCATCAGTGTATCCGCGCTGCCATAACTGATTTCGCGCGTAATCTGCACAATCGCTGGCTGGTTGGGTGCGAGATAAGCCTCCACCACGGGTAGGGGTTCGGGATAAGGGGCGTCTCCCTCCGTGCAGCCATGGGAAACCGGCCAGCCGAAACACAGTGCGATAAACAGGCGGGGTAAGTTTGATGCGTTCAATCCATTATTCATGATACCATTCTATTAGTTCAGTTTTATACTCAGGGACAGGTTGGGCGTAAAACCCAGGTAGTTTACATCCGTTTCCACGATTTCGTCTTCCACGATATCGAAGTTCTTGTACCAGATATTGGTGCGGTTGTACAGGTTGAACAGCGAGAGGCCGAATGTACCGTTGAATCTGCCCGGACGCCCGAAGTTGAGGGTCACCGCGGCGTCCAGCCGGTGGTAAGCGGGCAGCCGCAGGGCATTCTTTTCCGATACGTTCAGGTAGGTTTGCCGGGTGCCGTCTAGCAGCGTGATCTGGTAGCCCCCTGTCGGGGCGGTGTAGGGTTTGCCCGTCATATAGAACCACGACAGGGAAAGGTCAAACCGTCCCAGACGGTAGTTGTGCACCATTTTGAATTCATTGCGGATGTCGTTTGCTGCGGCAAATGCTTCTTCGCCGTACGCATCGAACCGGTTGGTCACTTCGGCCAACGTATAGCCTACCCAACCGTTGTACCGGCCCACCTTCTTTTGCAACAGGAAGTCAATCCCTTTGGCCAGCCCCGTACCTTCATAGAAAAAATCGGCATAATCCGCTCCGCCGCCCTGGGGCTGGAACCGGAGGGTATATTCCGACAGGCCGTCCATCTTCTTCGCATACGCCTCTGCATCAATAAGAAAGTAGCCATTCTCCCAACTTATGCCCGCCGAATACTGGCGCGAAAAACTCACGGGGATACGCCCGTCATCGGCAAGCAGCCAGAAATCGCGGCTGCCCCGCAGCAGGTCTTCACGCACCACCCGTTTGGCAAACTGGTTGTATTGCCCGGCTGTACCCTTCACTTTTACGCGATCGGTCAGCCGGTATTCTGCGCGCAGACGAGGCTCCAGGTATACCCTACCCGTGGGTGAAAATGCCGTAACCCGGATACCGGGTACGATATGCAACCGGTGGTTGATGAGGCTCAACTCGTCTTCTGCATAAGCAGCCACTGTATGGCCTGCCGACGCCCGGTCCACCAGCGTAAGCGTGTCGTTCCGCGCATAGCGATAACCGATATCCTGGTAGCTGTATTGCATGCCGAAACCCAGCCGGTGGATGGCCGAAGCGGCCCATTCCCAGTCGGTTCGGGCCGCATAATCGTGCAGTCGGTTATCTTCGATGGTACCGCTACGGAACACTCGCTCGACACCCAGTGAGTCGGTGATGCTGCCTTGCACCGTATTATCGCGTTCGCTGAAATAATGGGAATAGCTTACCAGCGTGTTGCTGTAGAGCGCAGGTGTCCACTGCCTGCTCCATTTCAAGCTCGTACCCGTGTTTCCCCACGCCGCCACATCGGTGGTGTTGGACAGAAACGAGGAAATCCGACGCCCGAGCCAGCCACTCCCCGCCTGGATGCTGTTGTCCATGTGATCTTTTCCGTGGTACACGCTCCAGCTGAACACATCGCCCCCGTCTGTACGGTAGGTTAATTTCGTATTGAGGTCCTCAAACCACGACTGAACGTCGGCCTCCCCTCGCAGCCTATCGGCAATTCCGGCCAGGCGTCCGTTGTTACGGCTGGCACGCTGGTTGTCTATGGTGGCCTGATTTTTCAGCCTGTCGTAGAACGAGGTGCCGAAGCTTCGCCTGTAGCCGGCAAATACCGAGATGTGTTCACCTATGGGTGTCTCTACGAACCCGTTAACGCTCAGGAAACCTATGTCTACCCCCGCGTTGAATGCGGCCTTGCTGCCTTCCTTGCCGGTGATGTCCATCAGCGCCGACAGGCGGCCACCGTATTGGGCGTCAAAGCCCCCTTTGAAAAGCTGCACATCCTTGATGGCATGGGCATTGAAGGCACTGAAAAATCCGAACAGGTGATCCACATTGTATACCGTAAACCCGTCGAAAAGCACTAGGTTCTGGTCGGGCGTGCCACCCCTTACGTAGAGCCCGGCGGACTGTTCATTGCCCGCACTCACACCCGGCATCAGCTGGAATGCGCGGAAGATGTCTTTCTCACCGAGCGAAGGCAGCGTCGCAATCAGCCTGGGATTCAGGCGGATCATGCCCACATGCTCGTTCGCTTTGAAGTGCTGGGCCGACTCGCCGGTTACAACAACCTCGCCCAGCGCATCGGCTTCGGCCGTAAGTTGGATAATAAGGTCCGTGGCACCGAGCTCGACCGCGATTTCGTGGGTGCGGTATCCGATGCACGTAAAACGTAGCAGGACTCCCGTTGTAAGGCCGGATAACACGAAATGTCCATCTATGTTGGTGCTGGTACTGATCAGCGTGCCCACCACCGTAACGGTCACCGCGGGCAATGCTTCGCCAGTGGCAGCATCGCTTACCCTCCCAGACACGGCAGATCGCGCTTGTTGGGCAATGGTGGCCAGCGCGCATGCCGATAGCAGAAAACAGAAAAGGATTTTTCTCATATACGCTATTGTAAATTAAACCGTTCAAAAAAATCCCACAACAAATCATTTGTGTCTATAACCGTGGATGGCGGAGCCGCCTGGGGCCGTACCCGCTCCCCTCCCGGCCACGAGTGACCGCCGTCTTGGGTGACGTAATACACGATAAGCGGCGAGCCCTTTTCATCCACCCACTGCACTTGCATGTAGCGGTCGTTATCCGTAACGACCTGTGCATCCGGCAGGCACCCGTTGCGCTTTGCCCACACGTTAAGCACCGAATCCACCGGCGGAAAATGGTATCCCAGCGGGTTGGTGCCGCCATTGTAAGGAACGATCTCGTCCAGCACGGAGTGCAGGTGGAGGATGGGCATCGAGCGGGACTGTTCGGCTGGCGGGTCAACCACCATCGTGCAGCTCACGGGCGCTATCGCGGCGATCTTTTCAGGAATCTCCGCAGCCAGCCGGTAGGCGAGCATTCCGCCGTTTGACATGCCGGTCACATAGACACGTTTGGCATCGATGCGGTACGTTAAGATCAATCTGTCGATAAGTTCGCGGATAAAGCGCACATCGTCGATATTCTCCCGTGCGGCGAAGTCACAGCACGCCCCTGCGTTCCAGGTCCGTATACCGAGACGGCCATCGCTCTTGACGCCGTTGGGGTACACCGCGACGAAGCCTTCCTGGTCAGCTTTATCCGACAGGTGGTAGTGGCGGTCAAATTGCACGGCGCTGCCCCCCGTTCCGTGCAGCCCGATGACCAGCGGCAGCGGACCCGTACGTTCTTCATACTTTGGCGGCAGGTGCACGTTGAAGGTGCGGGCACGGCCATCGACCGTCAGTGTATCCCAGTCGACAAGACGTTCCCAATCCAGCCAGTCTTCCCATGGAAAACTTGGAGCCGGATCGGGAGTCTCGTCGGCACATCCACCAAACGAAAAAAGTGTCAGCACAGTCAAAAATGCCAAACGGATGTGTGTCGTTGATCTCATGGTTTCCTACGGCTTTTCAGTTCGTCTTTCATCGCTTTTTGCATGGCTTTATAGCGCTTGTACTGGTCCTTATCGACCACCTGCTTCATTTGCTGGTCGCGCGTTTCGCTGAGCGACCGGTACTGCTTGAACTTTGCGAGCTTCGACTCATTGGAAGCCTTGAGTCCGGCTAGCCCCTCGAAGTAAGTACGATTAATTGACTGGACTTTCTCCTGTTGTTCGGCTGAGAGGTTCAATTCGGTGCGGTATCGTTCCATCTTGGCCAACAATTCTTCTTTCTGCTCATCGGTGAGCTTCGATTGCGCGAATGCGCCGGTGGTGACACCGCTAACGGCCAGCATCAACACCAATTTTAACACGTTCTTTTTCATGCCACATAACTATTTATTGGTACAAAGCTCAGTGGAATCGAACTAGGTATCATGCAAAATGATCACGAAACGGACAAATCGCCGGATGAATGTCCAACATCGGTGATGCCAGGTACCTCATGCCCTAGGGCAGTTCACTCATGAGCGATTTTGTCCGCTTGGTCGGGTTGCTTAGGGTATTCGTCTCCACAAATCGGTATCTTTGTTTGATGAAGCGCTACTACCCATTTACCGGACTGATCATCTCGCTGTTCGTAGCCCTCCTCAGCTACGTACTTCGCACAGCACGGGAGGAGATGACTTCGTCTGCCTATTCTGCCATCGGCTCTTTTACCAACACGTTTCTGAGTTGGCTGGTGGTGCAGTGGGTCATCCAGCGGGAGCAACCCCGGCACTATGCATGGAAAGGCCTCCTTGCCGTGACCGGTTGCATGTGCATTTCGCTCCTGTTGTTTTACGCAACACGCGATGTGGCCGAAATCCGTGAACGGGCGGAAGCTGCACAGCGTGGTATGCGGGCGGTGCATTTCTTGCTTCTCCTGCGCGGGATGGTCATCGGCGGGTTCCTATTTTTTATTGCCTATCTCTTACGCATGACAGCCCTGAACCAACGATCGCGATTGGAAAACGAACGGCTGAAAAAAGAAAACCTCCAGGCCCGGTTGAATCTGATGCAGGAACAGTTGAGTCCGCATTTCCTGTTCAATTCATTGGGTACGTTGCGTACGATGGTTACCGACCCTGCCCCGCGGGCGTTCATTCAACGGCTGGCCGATGTTTACCGCTACCTGCTGAACAGCCGCCAGGCAGATATGGTGGAATTGCGGCAAGAGCTCGATTTTGTCCGGGCATATCTTCATATTTTGCAGGAACGGTTTGAAGGAGCCCTGCTGGTTACCCTGGATATAGCGGACCATTGCCTGTCGATGAAACTTCCCCCGATGACGCTTCAATTGCTGGTCGAAAATGCCATTAAGCACAACGTGGTGGACACCGTATCGCCCCTTTGGCTAAGCATTTCAACTATCGGTGCCGACACGGTTACGGTACGCAATTCCCTGCGCTTGAAACGATCGGCAGATACTAAATCGGGAACCGGCCTGCATAATATCAGCGAACGCTACCGGCTGCTGACAGGCAGGACCATCGAGGTATTGCAAACACCCGAAGAGTTTGTTGTTTCCATTTTTTTAGTTAAGTCGTGAACCATGGATATTCTGATCATCGAGGACGAGACCAAGACCGCAAAAGAACTGAAGACCATGTTAGAGCGGTTAGATGACGACCTTCGGGTAATGGCAATCCTACCCTCAGTGTGCGCCGGTATTGATTGGTTGCGCACGCAGCCTCCGCCACAACTCATCTTCTCAGACATCCAGCTATCAGATGGGTTGAGTTTCGATATCTTCCGAGCTGTTCAAGCCCCGTGTCCGGTGATTTTCTGTACGGCATTCGACCAATATGCCATCCATGCCTTCGAGGCCAACGGCATCGATTACCTCCTGAAACCCATCGATAATAGCAAGCTTGCGGCAAGCTTGGACAAATACAATCGCCTAAAGCGGCTGCTTGCGCCGGGCGAACGCAGTGCCATAGTGTCCCCGCTTGAAAGACTATTGGATCAACTGCAACCCAATAATCATAAGTCCGGCCTCCTCATATACCGTAACGAAAAAATCATACCGCTTCCGGTCAGGGACATAGCGTTTATCCATTCTGCGGGTGGCACCGTGAATGCACATACATTCACCCGCCAGATCCATCTCCTTCAGGAAGTACTGGATGAATTGGAATCCATGCTGGATCCTAAAGGCTTTTTCCGGGCTAACCGACAATTCTTAATTAATCGCGATGCCATTGTGATGGCCGAGCATTATTTCGGCCGGAGATTGGTATTGAAGCTATCCGTGGAGCTACCCGAGCGCGTCATCGTGAGCAAGGCTAAGGCATCGGAACTACTGGCCTGGCTTTAACTTTAATAAGTAGGAAAACATGAACCCATCCTATTTTCTTTGGAATGAATAGTTATTTGACATCATGTGCTATAAAATCAAAACCTTGAGGTTTTGCTGGTAAGAAATTCCAGGTTTTCCGTGATCTTTTTAATATCCCAGTCCCACCATTTCAACACCAAATGTTCGGCAATCTTTTCTGTGGAAAACTTTTCCCTGTTGGCGCCGTTTATGATGAATTTGACGCCAGATGCAATCATGCAGATTTTACCGATGATCAAAATTTATCACCAAGGAACTTTGAATATTAATCGCTCTCCGCCCTATCTGACAGGACTTTCGCAAGTTCGCACAAATGCCAGTAGCTGGGGCATTTGTCTATGTCCTTAGGCCAAGCCTTTACCACGGCGAGGTTTACTTCCAGGAATTTCTCGGCATCTACTATCGTAGTGGCCGCGTTTTGTTTCGTGCCGGGCGGTACGGGGTGGGCGGCAAAAAATTCTTCGAGTTCTTGGATCGTCATGGGACAAAGATAATAAATCACCTAGAAAGGCTCACTAAATGTATTTATTAACCACACACGCCTTCTTCACGCGGTGGGCGGGCTTTCTGCAATCGCCCGCAGGTGAAGCATAGCTCTGAGGCTCCGGGCGATAGTCCATCTTCCGGGAGCGGTTTGCCGGAGGCATCCACCCTACCGCCGCAGAAGGCACATCGTTGCCTGTCGTCCTGTATTTCCATATCCGTATCTGTTTATGTAATCATTGAATATTTCGCCGGCAAAGCTGCTGCGGTGGGTAAAGGCCATAGGCTGCTGTTCCAATCGTTAAGCAAAAAAACCATGCAGAAACCACTGCTTTCGGCTATCGTCGCCGTAGTGACCCGAGCGGTAGAGCCAGTACCGGCGGCCTTTATCATCTTCCACGTAATAATAATCCCGGTGTTCGCCTGAGTCCATCCACCATTCCCGTTCGATCCGTTCGGGCCCATCAGCCTTTTTGATCGGGTGCGCCTCGCCGCGATGCCGGAACAGCATGGGCGGGTAATCCGGAATGGGTGCGGAGACCTCGATGGGTTCGGGCGAAGCCAGCAGCCGCGTGGGCCGTGGCTGATCGATTTTCCAGTATGTGGAAGGTTTCTCCGCGATGGATGCAGCCTCTTTAAACGACCGCTCGGGCCAATGGTGCTCGTCTGGCAGGTAGCGGTAAACGGCCCGGATACCCTTGCGCCCCTTCAACCGGTCGATCAGTTCGGACAGTGCGGCGTCTTCCAGTCCGGGTACCCCGCCCCACAATGCCTCCTGCACCGCGTCGGCATCTTCTACCTTGGAGGCTTCCAGCACGAACAGTTCGATGCCCAGAGCAGGTTCGATATGTGGTACTTGGAGCTCGAACAGCTTCATCAGGTGCGGTACGCTGGCCGTGGCCCGGCTGGTGGTGATACCCACCTGCACGGATTTACCATCCACGCGATGGCCTTTCAATGTTGCGATACGGAGCCCCCTACCCTCGCCTGCCAGTCGCTTACACAGTGAACCCAATAGTTTTCCGATGGCGATTTCGATGCCTGCTGCCGTGCGAATGGGCTCCAGGCAGGGCAGTCGCTCTTCGTACGGCGGTACTGGCCGCAACGGTACGAGAGGTTCTTCCTCCCGGCCGAGCGCCCAGCGCAGCCGGACCGGAAGCCCCTCTCCAAAGCGCCTACGGAGTGCAGAGGAAGGCATCCCCATGAAACTACCCACGGTGCGCAAGCCCAATTTATGCAGCCGGCTTATTACCTCCGGCTCCAGCCGTAGGGCTGCGGGCGGCAGCGATCGCAGGGCGTCGGCTTCCCGGCCGTTTTCGACGAAGGGGGTTTGCTTACCGAAACGGGCCACCGCCCAGGCTGCACCAATTGCCCCGGCGATGGCCATGCGCACATGGAATCCCCGTTTCTGTAATTTGTTTACGATATCTTTCAGGTAGGGTCTCTCCCCGCCCCACAGGTGGGTACATCCACTGATATCAAGGATCAATCCGCCCAGTGGATCGACGGCCACCACGGGCGTATAGCGGATGCACCACAGACCGAGTACCTTGAGCAGCCTGTCGGCCAGCCCGGGCCGGTCGTCGGCAACTTCCAGGTCGGGGACGCACGCCTTGGCGTCGGCCAGCACCATGCCCCGCGCGATGCCCTGCGCTTCGGCCGCGGCATTCGCTTCGGTAATCACCATGCGCCCGTGTACGGGTGTTGCCAGCACAAACGGCACGTTGCGCAGTCCGGGCTGCCGGACCGTGTGCCGGTCCGTAAGCAGGTAGGGAAACCAGATCGATGCAAACCGTTTTTCCATAGCCTATTAACCGATTTTCCGCATGGGTATCGTCTTTCGATCTGTCTGCCGAGCCGGTAGTATGGGCACGAACCGTCCCTCCGACCATTCTAGCTGCCATTGACCGGGGTTGCCGTTGCGGACTTTCAGCAGCTCCACCTCCCACCGGGGGAAACCGACCCCGGGTAGTTCGTCTGCCATGACGCTCGGCAGCGATCGGATGTGCCAGCGGGCTGCGCAAGCCGTAGACCCGACCGTGCGAGGATTGCAGCGCAGGATCAATCCCGTCACCCGGCTTTTCTCCACCGCCAGTTGCAGCCGGCGTGACTGAACGAAATCCATCTCCTGTAATTCGGCCACTACAGCAATTAGGCCGCTGCACTTGAGTGCCTCTTCGGTAGCCCATAGCACATCCCGCTCTCGCGCCACGTCTACAAAGATGACGCGATCTGGCACTACGCCGAACGCCCGGATGGAAGGCGGGAACAGTAACCTGGACGTGCTGATCCAGAGGCAAACGCCCTCACCCGACATCAGGCGCGAAAGCAGTCCGCCCATGAAGCCACTGGTGGTCGCACTTTCTTCGCGCGACCGGCTGATGAACTCGTGGACGCCGAACGACGGGAATACCGCACCCGGAAATGCCGCTTCCACAGGCCCCAAGCCGATTTGCTTGGCGTGGCTTTCTGATAGGGTAACCCCCTGCCATCGCAACAGGTCCTGCTTCAACCGATTTACTATGTCGCTCTTGTTTGCCATCGCTTTATCCGCGTACCGAATTGAAACACCAAAACTAATACTAATATTTTTAGTTAACAAGTACCGTTGAAAAGTTTTTACCTTGCATGCGTTTAGCCCATGAAGGCAAAACCAGCTAAATCAGCACACCGACCGCAAAAACTCGTGCTATTGAATCGAATACATTTATATTTGAGCCATGGCTATTTTTCCCACCCGTTATTCGCTGCTTTCGGCTCCTGCAGTAAATGAATACTTGCAGGAACGCTACCTCCTTGACGATACGACCTGCCGACTGTTGATCCATAACGTAAGCGACACGTATTTGCTCGAAGGTGGCACCACCCGGTATATTTTTAAAATTTACCGGGATGCACACCGGAAAGAGGAAGAGATAAACGGTGAGGTGGAGTTACTGAATACCCTGCATGCCGGCGGGGCCTCCGTGAGCTATCCCTTGCCGGATAAGGACGGTGGATATCTGCAGGCATTCCAAGCGGCGGAAGGTATCCGTTATGGCGTATTATTCACCTACGCCGAGGGACAGGTTTATCCCGCCATGAACGACGAGCAATTGCTACAGGTGGGCAACGCCATGGCACACATCCATAACCTAACGGCTGGCCTGCGCTTAAAACATCACCGCAAGCCGCTGGACTTTGAAGCGCTGGTAGATGCCCCCCTCCGTATCATAGCACCAGCATTTAGCGGCTTAGCTACGGAGTATCGGTATTTACACGAGACTGCCACCCGCGTGAAACGGGGATTACAGGCCTTGGAACTGTCGGCCTTTAGCCACGGTTATTGCCACTACGATTTCCTGCCCAAGAACTTCCATTTCGATACCAACGGAAAGGTTACTTTTTTTGATTTTGATTTTGCTGGTGAGGGATACCTGGTGAATGACCTTGCTTCTTTCTATGTCCACTTTTTTCTGGATGTAATGCATAAAAAGCTAACACAGCAGGAGGCAGACCGCCAATTTGCCGTTTTTGTAAAAGGCTACCGCGAACGGCGGCCGCTAAGCGAGGCCGAGCGGGCTTCGATACCGTATTGGGGTTTCTTATTCTGGTTGTTTTACTTCCGCTTCTACTGTGAGAATTTTGAAGATTGGTCAAACTTTTTCTTTACCCCGCGCTTTATCAAGGACCGTGTGGGCTGGATGAAAACGTGGGAAGAATGGTATTTGGGTTAGTATTCAGCAAATAGTTATCTTTACGTGGTTATAAATGATTCGTCATGAAATTGTTGGTATTACTTTCCTTCGCCGTATTGGTGCCCTGCGGGCAGGCAGAAAACTTTGACTTTATGATCGGTGAATGGGAGCGCACCAACGAGGGTGCAGGAAAGCGGACATTTGAAACCTGGGTGAAACAAAACGACTTTACCTACCTCGGCCACAGTTACACACTCCAAGGGGCGGACACGGTGTGGCAAGAGCACACGATGCTATCTCCGATTGCGGGCGTCTGGCATTTAAAAGTACGGTTGATGGGGGAAACACAATCAACCGATTTCAAGATAACCCAGTCGGATGGCGGATCGTTCACCTGCGAGAATCCGCAGAATGAATTTCCCAAGACCATCCGTTACCAACGGGCAGGCGCTGAACTCCATGCGGAAATTTCCGGCGGCGGTGATCCGGTCGCCTTTCTGTTTGCGCCCGTGGATAAGTAGGTGGTGGTATTAAAGATGCGCCGCTTAAGTTGAACACAACTATGGATAGACAGATTTATAACAGGACCGTAAAAGTAGACGGAGTAACTATTTTTTATAGGGAGGCGGGCAACAGTAAAAACCCAACACTTTTGCTTTTCCATGGATTCCCGACATCTTCCATCATGTTTAAAAACCTAATGGTTGCACTTTCCGACAAGTTCCACCTTATTGCACCCGATTATCCGAGCTTTGGATTCAGTGATGTCCCGACGATAAGCGATTTCGAATATTCGTTTGAAAATATTGCTTTGTATATGGACAAGTTTATCGAAGCTGTAAAGTTAAAATCATTTACGATATACCTTCACGATTACGGAAGTTACATTGGTGCGCGCATCTGTCTGAAAAACCCCGATAAAGTAGCGGCAATAATTGTACAAAACGGCAACAATTACCTTGAAGGTCATGGACCACAATGGGATGAATCCAAAGACTATTGGAAAAATCCCACGGAGGAAAAAAAGAAAAAGGTATACGCATTTTTGAGCAAGGAAGGAACAAAGGAACAGTATTTTGCAGGCGTACCCGAAAGACTTCACCAAAACATAAGCCCCGAAAGTTGGATCATGGATTGGGAAAGACTAAGCAGGGCCGGAAACCTTGACATTCAGTTTAAGTTGAATTGTACCTACCCGACAAATTTTGAACTTTTCCCAGCAATTCAACAATATTTTCGTAAACACCAACCACCGGCACTCATAATTTGGGGCAAACATGATGTATATTTTGATGTAGCGGAAGCATATTGCTATAAGCGAGATTTACCCGATGCTCAAATCCACGTGTTGGAGGGCGGGCATATGGCTCTAGAAACTAACTTTGAAGAAGTATCGCATATGATTAGCGAATTTATGAAAGGCAATAATCCAGTTTAAGCACTTTAATGCAGTACCGTTGTTTTGCAACTCATTGCCGAGGAGCCGGTTTCCCGGACCTTATCGATCTATTGGCAGTGCCCCCTGCTACTTACCGGTGTTTATTCCATAACGAAGAATGACTGCACCGTTTTTGAGTGGACGTACTTCGATAGTCTTCAATTTGGTGCGGTCTATTCCTTGGAACAACGGTAATCCTCCGCCTAGTAATACCGGGGCTATGGTAATCCGGAGTTCATCCACGAGCCCCATCCGCAACAATGCCGATGCGAACTCCCCGGCACCCCAAGCAACCATGTGTTTGCCCGACTGCTGCTTCAACGAAGCCACTTCTGCCTGGGGATCGCGTGCGATGCGCGAATTCGCCCAGTCGACCGATTGCACGGTATTCGAGAACAAAATGTGCGGGGTGCGGTCGGCCCATTGGGCATATTTTCTTTCGTTTGGGTCGGCATCCGGATTGGTCAGTACCGACCGCCAATAGCCGGCATACTCCTCATACGTGTTGCTTCCTAATAGCACGGTATCTACATCTGCGAGATCGTTGAACATATGCGTCCAGATTTCCTCGCCTGAGGAGATCCAATCCCCCTCGCCTTTTGGTGCGGCGATGTAACCATCCAATGACATCCCCACTGATACAATTAGCTTTCTCATGATCTTTATTTTTTAGGTAAAGGTACAGCCTGATTGCCGCGACCGTGAGGTGCGCAAACGACATTATAGCAGGGTAATTACGACAAGGGAGTATTTTTGCAAGGTCTACAAATTGTAAGCCGATTGCGGTATATCGTAAAGCTTTTACAGATAGAAATGGAAATCCACTTACCTTGATCGCGTCTTTTACAAGAAAACTATGAAGAAAGTGGACAAAAAGAATCTCGTTATCGTATTGTTGAGCCTGATCATCGTGGGGTGCGCAGGCTATTACTTATTCGGACATGAGGTTGGGCAGTTCGTTCATCGATGGCAAAACCCGCATATGTATGATTCGGAAGAAACGGTAGACCAATCGGCCTCCGAAGCAGCATACTATGGCCATCCGGATGTTGCAGATGCGGCATATAGCTGTGAGAGCTTGTATTTTTATGGCGACGTAGGCTATATGACCAAAGGCTCATTACGCGATCAGCGTGCCGCTGCTGCATACAATCGCCTTCCTGACACCCTACTTCTCATTCGCTATGGCGAGGAAATTGAGCAAGCGGAGCAAAAAGGTGTGAACTTCTATGAAACGCGGGCCCGTTTCAGTCTAATTGAGACCTATACGGACAATCCGGCATTGACTGCCTACCTGCGTCTAGCCGAAGAGGGAAAAGTGGAATACCTGAAATTGCTGCCCAACAAACGAGGTAGCCTTGAGGTGGAAGATGAGTGTGATTTCAGAAATAAGTATGCTGATTATTTCGACCCCGGAGTGAGTTGGATGCGCGATACGCCGCTGGCTGTCAAAGAAATACTTTCGGACTATTTTAGGAGCAACGAAGGCGGTAGCTTTACCTTTGTTAACGACCGACGGAACACCACGCAGGTATATCGTCTGGCCGGCTTTACCGGACTGAATCGGTACACCAACCAACCCAAGCAGGAATTGGCGGTGGTGCTGACCGAAAAGAACAGTACGGGCAATGTTACAGAACGCATGATCGTCATCGGCTTCGACGATGCGGATAAGGGCAGGATTTTGTTTAATGAAGTGTTCTACTCCAAAATCCTCTTCACCGTATACGAAAATCCGTATGCCCTGCCCAAAGAGGCCGCCTCATTGGCTAGCTACGCCACGCCTGCGCAGCAACTCATCGAGATTAAAACCAATTCGAATCGCCATCCCATCTATCTCTACTACGACAAGGAATTTGATACGATGATCCGAAAGACTTTTAGCCCCGAGGATGAGGAAAGCCACTAAAAAACACCGTTATGTTGCTGCCAGCCTCCTGCTCGTCACCTGGCTGATGACCGGATTTGCGGTGGATGATGAATTTTCAGGTGAGTTCCGGTTTTTTGTCAAGCACCGTCCCACGCTTCAGTACTATTTCGAATCGCCGTTGGGTATGGAGGATATGCCCGCGGATTATCCCGCAGACAAGGTTGCAGCCTATTACACCTATCGGAATTTTGTGCTGGATAGCCATTGGTCGTCCGATATGGAATGGGTGGCGGTCTTCCTCGTTGTGCTGACCATCGCTTGGATCGGGTTTGCTGCATCGGTAAAGAAAATAAATTAAATTTACGCGCAGTTTTCACCCACAAATACCATGAAGAACCATAGTGATGAATAAAGTAGTGATCATAGAAGACGAGCCGGCCGCTGTAAATGAACTGAAGGTATTGATCGGGCAGGAGGAAGACTTCGAGCTAATGGGGAATACAGGTACATTGGATGATGCGCTGCACCTGATAGACCATATACAGCCTGATCTGATTTTCATGGACATCAGCCTGTATGACTGCAATGCATTCGATATCCTGAATGGGCTCCAAACCATGCCGAAGCATATCATTTTCGTGACCGCTTATAACCAGTATGCCATCCGGGCAATCAAATACGGCGCATTGGATTACCTGTTAAAGCCGGTTGATGAGCAGGAATTCAAGGAAGCCATCGAACGTTTCCGGAACCTGAATGAGCGGGCTTCCAGAGAACAGCTTTCGTTGGCTGAATCAACCCTGCAAAAAAAGCAGGCACCGCAGCACATCGCATTGCCCTCGCTTGGTGAAGTGCGCATCATACCGCTGACCGATATCAGGTATTGCCGGGGAGACGGACCTTACACGCATTTTTTCCTTGCAAACGGCAAGAAAGAAACCGTTTCCAGGCCCTTGAAATTTTATGAAAACATGCTGCCTGAAGACCAATTTCTCCGTACTCACCAATCCTATATTGTCAATACCGCTTATATAGAATCCTTGATCAGCCATACGACAGTAGTGTTGGATAATGGTGAAGAAATACCGATTTCATCCCGCAGGAAACGGGATATCCTGAACAGATTGATCGGTAAGTGATGAAGAATCTCCTAACATATGGTACGGTATTTTTCGTGCTCATCGCCGGCTTTTCCTGCGGCCGGAAAACTGCCGTCAGCACCGCTGGAAGCCCCATTGAGGAAAAAATCGGGCTGCTGCAGCAGATCCCCATATCGCCAAACAATAAGGACTCGCTATTGCGAACGTGGAAAAAACTTCTCGGCGAGCAGCCAGTGAAAGAGAGCAAGCTGTACACGGCCAAAGTAAATTACCAGCTGGCCCGCTTGTATGGCATGGCCGGGCTGAACGATTCTTCTGCCCTGCATCTGGAAAAAGCATTTCAACACATCGAAGCCGAAAAAGGGCATTGGGACGAGAAAGCGAGGATCTACCAGGGTATCGGGAACCTAGGCATTGCCGAAGGTCACTTGCACCGCGCCAACTATTATTACAACAAAGCCGCTGCCATCGTGTTGGCGGATAGCTCGGTGGCGCTGGAGCCATCGGCAAAAGCAGCCATCCTGTTGGCTGCTGCGCAGAGCAACCAACAGTTCCAACGACTGGATCTGGCCCAGGAAATGAACCGGAAAGCCTTATCGCTCTCCGAGCTATTGCCCGAAAAACACATCAACCGCCATCGGCCGATCACACAGCTTATCCAAAATCTCTATCATACACGGGGTAATATGGATAGCATGGCCTACTATATTGAACGGTTGGAGGCGCTTCAGATCCAATACCCGGATGTTTATGACCCTTATTTTTTGTACGAAAGCAAAGCATTGCTTCACAGCCTCAGGAACGAACCGGATGCTGCATTGAACTACCAGTTGCTAAAGATAGCACCGCTGGAAAATGCACTGAACAACGGCGAATCAAGCGGTGTGATGCTCAGTAATCTGTTTATTTCGTACGTCAATATTGCCGGTATCTATACCGCCCAGCAAAACAGGACCAAAGCCACGGAATACTTTGCTAAAGCCAACCACCTGCTTTCAGAAAATAAAACGGTACTTGATTACGACCACCTCATCGTGTACCATCAGAACGTAGCTGATTATTATACGGGATCGGATGATCTGAAAGCAGCCCTGCGCTCGACCAATGAGGTTGTCCGCCTGCAGAGCGAACTCTACGACCGGCAAAATACGCAGGCAATCGCCGAAATGAATAGCTTGTATGAAATCCAGGCGCAGGAACGTTCGATCCAGCAGCTGAACGAAAGTTTGCAGATCAAGGAACTGGAGCTGCAGCAAAACCGCTTGTGGATGATGGTGAGCCTATTGGCAGCAGTCCTATTGGCGATGATTTTGTTTTTCATCTACTACGGATTCCGGCAAAGGCGTGTACAGCAGGAAAAAGATCAGGTCATCCTGCAACAACAGCTTTTGCGGACGCAGATGGAGCCGCATTTTATTTTCAACACGCTTACCGCGCTGCAGCACTACATCCGGCAGGGCCACGCAAAAGAGGCCATCAGCTACCTGAGCCAGTTTAGCAAACTGTTGCGGAATTCACTGGAAATAAGCCAGGAACAACTGGTTTCATTGACGCAGGAAGTTGAAACGCTTCAATATTATTTAACCTTGCAGCAAATGCGTTTTGAAAATGCATTTACGTACACCCTGGACTTGCCGGAGGGCATGGAGACCGACGAAATCCGGATTCCGCCGATGCTCATACAGCCTTTTGTCGAAAATGCCATCCTTCATGGTGTGGATATGAAGTCGGGAAAGGGTTTTGTACATATTGCATTTTCGGAAGAAAGAGACATGCTCTACGTGGAAATGATTGATAGTGGCCGTGCAGGAAAGCAGCCGCATACAACCGGAGGCCATCGCTCGCTCTCCGGCATCATCAGCCGCGAACGGCTGGCGCTGTTGGGCAATGGAGCTCGCGTCGAAACCCGTAAAAACGAAGATGGTGGCACAAGGGTAACGCTGATGATTCCGGTTTCTTGATGTGGATACGCGAATCGTAAACCTTTTTCGGCAAATCTAAAACCGTTTTCAGTGTATTCTTGCTGCATCCCTATCTTGTACCGTAATAATATAGCGCTATGCGAATGATATGTTATATCCTGCTCCTGACAGCATCGGCAAGCTGCACATCTACCCGCAAGCTTTCTAAGAAGTTTTCGGAGCAGCCGGCTGTTATCAAGGCACAGCTGAGCGGTACGGCTTATTCCAATAGGCCTGAAGAACTCAAGACACGCTACACTATAGCGCATAATAGCCTATGGGACAAATTGGCCGCATACCGTCTGGAAAAAGATACCTTACCTCCGGTTTCCGGTGAGGCAATTATCCGCTTGTCTTTGGTAACTGACACCCGATTGAACGTGGAAGCCTACCAGCAGCAACAGCTTATTGCAGGGTTTGCCATTCCTGTCCGCAAACGCGGCAAATACCTGATTTTGGAAAAGAAAAGAACGATGATTCCCATTCCGGTTATCTATTTCGATGTGAAGGAAGCGATAACGATATTGGCACCACTGAAGAACAACCGAATCGGGATACACCGTTACAGCGACCATACGCTGTGGATCTTGTTTTTCGGGGCAAGTAATACCGGGCGCTCCATCGAAGAATACAGCCAGCTTAACGAAACAGAATGAACAAACGGACCTTTCTCTTCAATCGCAAAAAGCGCCTGAAGCTCCTGACTGCAGGCCTGCTATTGGTGGTGATGGGCGGTGCCATGCTGTACGTTTCGTCACAAGCCGGCAGGATAAAGACGGGATACGTACTGGTCTTTGCCGGTGTGATGGTGGGCGGCAGCAGCATGGCCCTGGCACAGCTATTCAGTTTGATCAACCGAAAACAGGCCGGACTGGAGCTGGATGCGGATGGCTTGCTTTTCAAAGGAACGACGCTTGGAAGAACTATTGGAAAAATAAAGTGGCGGGATATAGCGGCTATCCAGACCGGTAGGGCGCATGGCAGCAACCAGCTGTTTGTTAAACTGGCGGTGCCGGAGCGGTACGCCGCGAAGACAGCTAACCGACAGGTCCGGAAAATACGTTCAGCGTGTGGCCTTTCATTGAACGCTGACGAACTGGATATTGATTTCCATGAAATGGAGACGTTTATCATGCAGTATTATCACCACTATCATTCAAACGCAAACCGCTAGCCGTGAAAAATTGGAAGACAAGCTATACACCCCACATATTGGGTGTATTTTTACTTTGGAACATGCTGTCCTGCGGTCCGTCTACAAGCCGACATACTGCGGAAAACCGCCGGGACACAGCAACCGCTTCTGCCGATGTGGACGCGCCTTTGCAGGCAAAAATCCTCGCAAGCAAAAAGGTGCTGAAAAAACAGCTCCGCGAGGGAGCAAACCGCTTTAACGAAGTGAGCGAAGTTCCGAAAGCGGCCTTTGGAATGGAAGAACTGCATGCTACCGTAGTTGAAGTAAAAGACCTACTGTGGAACGATGGAGGATACCTAGAATGGGAAAATGACAAATTCGCGCGCAAAATACATGACATCTTTGGAATAGTCATCCCCACAGACAGCAGCGAGCTATACCGTTATGTCAACTTGTTCGAGCCGTGCGATACGACATCAATTTATCACAGGAACAACGGGATCGACTATAACGGATTTTTCATCGTAAAACCGGAGAACCTGATCACCGACTTCTATTACCTGCCCGAACTGATCGACTATCAATTGCTGTATTCAGACCTCTCCGAAAAGGAAAAGGGATTCTCAAAAACCAGCTACCATCAGGAATACCATACAACCGTGGAAATCGAAAAATGGATGGAATTGGCAGCACGGAACGACGAATACAGCCTTGAATCGCAACGTAAATTCAATCGTCGGCTTATCTTGAACCGTCATCGCTTCCTTTTTGAAAACGACGACAGTTGCCTGAACTGGCTGCTGGAACATGACCCGTTTTTTTTGGAAAGGCTGGTAAAGAAATTCGGTTGGACAGCCAACGAAAAATTACTGCATTGGGCAGTTACCCAAACCCGCTTCAACCCATCAAATCCCGATGATTTCGGCAGTTTGTTCTGGAAAAAAAATTGCGATGGTTCTTTAAAAATACATGCCAATACTTTTAAGTTGTTGCAAACATTGTATGCGCCAAGTGCGGCTTCGGAAGTTCATTTTTTGTTGGAAGACCTACAGGGTTATATGGAATACATGGTGTATACCCCCCACCCTGCCATTATGGATAAGCAACGGGTAGAGATACTGGCCCACGTAGTTTATTTTGCCGAGCAATACAAATACAAAAGACTGGACAATGGCCAACGATGGTCGCATCACAGAATGATGGGTCGCCTTCGCTTTATGTTGGATGAAAAGGAGCGAAAGATTCTCGAAGACAATCATTACTTCGGGTTGCCTAATTTCAGGGAATGGTGGGATGCTGCCGACTACGATGAATATTACATAGACGGCGAACACAATGGTCCTTGGGGCAGGGATAATGAACCCCTAACCGAACCCGAATGGCGAGAAAAAGTAACGGGAAAGCAGTTATAAACCCCGACAAGGTTTGCTTGCCGGGGCCATGTTTTAGCGTCAATCCGCTAGTGTCATTTCGTCGACGATGTGGCCGGCTCCGGCGAATTTATCGATAATGAACAGTACGTAGCGGATATCAACCGAAATGGTGCGCTGGAGCTCCTTGTCGAAGATGACGTCGCCAGCCATGGCTTCGATGTTGCCGTCGAATGCAATGCCGATCAGTTCGCCTTTGCCATTTAATACGGGTGAACCGGAGTTGCCGCCGGTAATGTCGTTGTCCGTCAGGAAATTGACAGGCAGGTTTCCTTCGCTATCGGCATAGCGTCCGTAGTCACGCGCCGCGTACAATTCCCGCAGCCTTTCGGGGAGATCGAACTCCTCGTCGCCGGGCTGGTACTTGGCGATGGTGCCTTTCAGTGTGGTGAAGTAGTTGGCGCTCGCATCATTGCGCGGGTCGGGCGGCAGCGGATTGATCTTGCCGTAGGTGAGGCGGAGCGTACTATTAGCATCGGGATAGTATTTCTTTTTGGGATTCCGCTTGCGCGTTCCTTCCACGTACAGCCTGAAAGCCCGCTGGAAACGTCCCTGTAGTTCTTGCTGTTCGGGCGAGTTTTGCCGGTAACGAGTAAGTAGTGCCGTCGAAAGGTGGTACAGCGGATCGCTCTGTAGGGCGAGTGTATCGGGGCTCGCTAGAAATGCGTCTACCCGGTCTCGGCTTGCAAAGAGGCTGCTTTCGAAGGCCGAATCGATGTATCCGGAAAGATCACGATTGTGGTGCTGGTACAGCGAATCGATGTACGGCGGGATGCCGCCCTCGGTCGCCTTTTCTGCATACAAGTTCAGCAGGGCCGCGAGCACATCGCGCTCCAATGGCAGGTATAGGTTGTCGTAGGTACCATCGAGGTTGCCGGTGATCTGCTGGGCGACCTCCTGCCGCTTGGCCTCATTCTGAGCAGCGTAATAGGCCAGCGCATTGCCCAGCGAGTATGGCAGTGCCGCGAAGGTGCTGGAGCGCAGCAATCCGATGAGGTAATTGTCGTGCCGTGCCTTTAAATCGGTTTCCTTGTAGTAATCGTTGATATCGCCCATGACCGAGCCGTAGCGCTCCCGGTTGCGCCGCTTCTGAGCCCATTTGTCGAACCGGGCTTCTTCGGCTGCTTTGATACTAGCCGTTTGATGCTGGGTAAGCGCATCGATCATCCCCTGACGGTTCTTCCAATAGTTGGCTACCTGAGAATATTTAGACGCATAATCGAGCCTAACCTTTGGATCACTGTTCATGTATTTCTTCATTTGATCCATCCCGACTTTGGACGCCTCCACCCACGCCGGATACGCATAGTTTACGTTCTGATCGACGCCACCTGAAGGCATCCAGCGGTTGGTGCGGCCGGGATAGCCGAGGATCATGGCGAAATCGTGATCGGTATAACCGTTGAGGCTAACCGTGAGGTGATGCTTCGGCTGTAGCGGCACGTTGTCTGCCGAATACGGCGCGGGATTGCCATCCTTATCGGCGTACACGCGGAACAGGGAGAAATCGCCGGTATGGCGTGGCCACTCCCAGTTGTCGGTATCACCCCCGAACTTACCGATGCTGTTGGGCGGTGTGCCCACCAGTCGCACATCGGTATAGTCTTGGTAGACAAAGTAATAGTATTCGTTGCCTTCATAGAACGATCGTACAGATACGGTGTATTTGCCGCCTTCGTTGTTTTCCTGATCAATCTTGGCGATTTCGCGGTTGATAGCCTTTTCACGCTCAGCCTCCGACATCGTGTCGCCTACGACACCGAGTATCCGCTGGGTAACATCGTCCATGCGCACGAAGAAGCGCACGGAAAGCTCGTCGGGCTTCAGCTCCTGCTGCTTCGTGGCGGCCCAGAACCCGTTGGTGAGGTAGTCGTTTTCGGGCGTCGACAGCTCGGCAATAGCACCGTAACCGCAGTGGTGGTTAGTGAGCACGAGACCCTGGCCGGAGACAATTTCGGCGGTACAGCCGCCGCCGAACTGCACGATAGCGTCCTTGATACTGGAATGGTTGATGCTGTAGATTTCCTCGGCGGTGAGCTGGAGGCCCATTTTCTGCATATCGCGCTCGTTGAGGCGCTTCAGATGCATCAGAAACCACATGCCTTCGTCGGCAAGGGCGCTGAGCTTTATGGAAACAATAAGTACTAAAACGATGATTTTCTTCATAATGAAATTAACTAACTTGATGTAATCCTTCTGTGCTCCCGGTCGGGTCCGGGAGTTCATGTGCGCCGGCAAAGCTACGGATACTACGGCAAAAACGAAACTGAAAAAATCACCGGCTTTAGGGTGCAGAAAGACAACAAACCACATTGGTATATGTTGGTTGCATGCTACTTCAATCAATATCGAGGTATAGTACCTGGCAATTTTCGCAAAAGAAACTTCTCCTGTTTGTTTTACCTGTATGAGATTTGATAAAAGGGATATTACACCGCGGACATGTCTTTTTGGTGTGCGCCAGCCAATGCTTCCGCAACGTAAATTCCTTCTTCCATCGGAGAAAATCAAATGCATATTAGCGCACCTCCCGCACCAGCTCCTTTAACTTAGGTTCAGGCAATGCCCCTAACGTAGATAACGGATGGACTTTGATTCGAAATAGCACCTCATTCTTTATAATATTTCCGCTTCCAGCGAATATATCCTGATCTAACAACGCATCACAAGACAACACCTGGGGGATTCTTTTTAACTTTTCCAACGCATTGGCGGCATTCCACTCTACTGCCATGATATCGCCGGACCAGTCATAAATCAGATCAACAGGTTTATTGATAAGCTTTACGGAGCATGTATAAAAATTCAGTTCGTCACTTGCAAATTGTATGCGCAACCTGACTGGTGTTTCTTTCCGTTCATTAATACGATAACTCCCGAACATAAGAAAGTGGATCCGAAGGGTAAATTCTTTAAAGCAAATCAAAAAATGCTTACCCCAGGAACGGAAGCTGAGTACCGTTTGCCCCGGTAATAAATGCTGATCGATTTTGCTATTTCCTTCTACGGACTGAATCTTCTGCCCGGCTAACTTTAAGTGCTCAACAGCTTCTCTCAATATGACGATGGACGGTCCTTCAGGCATGCAAACTAAGGTTGAGTAAAATTCGATATCTTGCTTATGAAATGCTTTGGCCTGCAATAACCCATAGGAGACTCATTAAACGCGCTATACAATGTGAACTCTTTTTATAATCTATTTGTTTTAACTAGTTGTAATGTCCATCTTTACGCCATACTGAATAGCTAAAAATGAAGAATAAACCAACTACCTTGATGAGACCGGGTGCTTTGTTGCTACTTTTTACCATCGCTTTTTCCATTAGTATGCGTGCGCAGCAAAACGCTCCGGATTCCGGATGGATCTATCTTTTTGATGGTACCAGTACCGAAGGCTGGCGAGGGTACAATGCAGAGGTGCTGCCTCCGGGGTGGACCATCAAAGACAGCACACTGACGTTTGATACCGAGCTCGGTCTAGAACAGGATTATAAGGGGGGAAAAGACATCCTCTATGGTGCCGAAGAATTCGATAACTTTGAGCTATACCTGGAATGGAAACTTCCGGAAGGAGGAAACAGCGGCATTTTTTACCATGTAAAGGAAGGATATCGGGCGCCATCGGGCGTAGCGCCTGAATACCAACTCATTGATGATGAAAACTATGCCCGTATACATGATCTTACCGCATACAACACCAGTTTGGGTTATACGGAAAAACCGGAAGAGCTGAAACCCTTGCAGCAAACCGGTGCCGATTATGCCATGCATCCCCCTGATCCCGACAAGACGTTACATCCGGCAGGAGAATGGAACAGCTCCAAAATTGTTTTTACTCCGGCACGCGTGGAGCACTGGCTGAATGGTAAATTGGTTTTATCATTCGTTCCCTGGGATGAAGCGTGGTATGAAAAGAAGAACTCGGACAAGTGGAAGAGCAGTCCGGATTATGGTAAATTCAAAACCGGATACATAGCACTGCAGGACCATTCGAGCCCAATCTGGTTCCGTAACATTAAGATTAAAAAATTATAACCGAGCAAAAACAAGGCGTGAGCTAGTATTACGACCTGTTTACTTCCCGAGCTCGGTGTGATTCGGTAAATTTAAAAACTTAATGGTGATACCGAGCTGTCCTAAATGATAAAGGTCGTGATGGATAAGCCCCTCAATCAAATATTTAAAGCTGTATTCATCACGGTAGTTCTTTTCCAAGAAAGTATCGTCTTTATCAGACAACAGCTCAATGAGTGTATAAATACTTTGATAAAATTCCTTTTGGAGATTTGGCCAACCGATCTCCTTTAATTGGTCGTTTGTACGCCAGTTTTCGGGACTATCAACCGTTAAGTTTGCATCCATGCCTTCCAACTTGCGGATCGATTCAATTCGCCATACCAATACATGGGAAATAAGCTCCGCGATACTATGTAACGCTGGTAATGGCCTTTGAAAAACTTTATCCTCCCCAACACTTTCTATTTTCTTTTTAAAATTTTCATCGAGCCAGTTTTCCTTTTCCTGGACATCCAGTAGCTGAGAAATGATATTTTGAATGAGTTTGTTGTTCATAATCGTATCGCGTTTTTATTTTTTTCCTACACTTGCCGGAACCATCAACAGCTTCCTATTCATTCCGCAGGCTGTCTACCGGATTGGCCAATGCCGCTTTGATGGCTTGGAAGCTGACTGTCGCGATCGTGATCAAAAGGGCTAGAACAGCTGCCAATACAAAAACCACCCAACTGATGGCTATTCGGTAATCGTAGTTTGCAAGCCATAGGGTAAGGTAGTACCAAGCGATGGGTATAGCGATGATGCAGGAAATCGTCACCAACAGCATGAACTCTTTCGATAACAGCCGCCATAGGTTGGCCACACTGGCCCCAAGTACTTTACGGATGCCAATCTCCTTGGTGCGTTGCTCGGCTACAAAACTTGCCATACCGAATAGCCCCAGACAGGAAATAAAAACAGCGAGGACGGCAAAATAAGAAGACAGTTTGCCAATGCGTTCTTCGGCAACGAATTTATCCCCGAAAGCCTCATCTATAAACGTGTAGTCAAACGGCACATCGGAAACGTGCTTTTTCCAGGTTTTTTCGATTATGCCGATGGATTGGGCTGTGCTTTGGTTTGGGCTCAGTTTTAAAACCAGGTTTGCCATATCGTTCATGGGTGCTATGCGATAAACCGTTGGGCGTACAGGGAAGAAAGGCGACTCCTGCAAAATGTCCTTCACCACAGCGATAATGGTAAAAGGCTCGCCTTCCCATATCAACGTTTTGCCCACCGGCTCTTCGAAACCGATAAACTTAGCGGCCGATTCATTGATAATAAATGCGGCGGAGTCTGTAGCAAACTCCCTTGAAAAATCACGGCCCGCTTTAATTTCCCATTGTACGGTTTTACCGAAATCATAGGACACGGCATTGGAGGGGAAATCTACGCCCAAGGCAGGGTCCTTTCCTTCCCATTCAAACCCTCCGTTGGTATTCCACACGCTAGTCAATGGACTCACGCATGCCGCCATTTCCTCAATGGCACCAGCATTTTTCAGTTCGGTCCTTATTACCTCAAAATGATCTTTGATTTCATTCTGGAGGTTGAGGTTCACCAACCCTTGTTTGGTATATCCCACCGGCCGGTTTTTTGCATGCTGGATCTGCTGGTAGACGATGATGGTTCCAATAATCAGCATGACAGAAACCGTGAACTGCATAACCACCAAAACTTGACGTGGAACACTGGCAAAGCGACCAACACGGAAGGTTCCTTTCAGCACTTCCAATGGCTGGAAAGCGGACAGGTAAAGGGCCGGATAGCTCCCGGCCAGCAAGCCGGTAACGAAAATAAAGATCAAATTGAACGACCAGAACAAGGGATTTTGCCATGGAATACCCATTTTTTTGCCCGCTACTTCATTGAACAAGGGTAGTAGCCCGATGACCAATAGCAGCGAAAAGATAAAGGCCAGCAATACGATCAAATAGGATTCGGCAAAGAACCGGCCGATCAGTTGCCAGCGATGAGAACCTACCGTTTTGTGGATGCCCACTTCCTTAGCCCGCTTTTCACTCCTGGCGGTGGCTAGGTTCATGAAATTGATGCACGCCAGTAGCAACACGAATAGACCAATAATACCAAACAACCAGACGTAGCGGATATTCCCGCCCGTGTTTTGGCCATCCTTGAATTCGCTGTATAGATTCCACTTGGCCATGGGGTGCAGGAAAACCTGCCATTCATATCTTTTCTCCCCCTCACTAACGTTGTTTAGCTTGGTGTCTTTGATTTTAGCGGAAACGGTTTCCATATCCGCATGGTCGGCAATTTGCACAAAGGTTTGGGAAAAATTGCTGCCCCAGGGGTTTTGCATTTCTTTGGCCCAGGGATTCTGGATGAGCCACAGCTCCCAGGGCGCTATGAGCTTCAAGTTCCTGAATGATGTATTGTCTGGCAGGTCTTCATAAACGCCCGTTACCTTGACCTCATAATTCCTATCGAACGTGATGGTCTTATGCATGGGATCTGCATCGCCAAACAGGGCTTCCGCAGTGGAGGCCGATAAGAGGATGGAATACGGATCTTTCAATCCATCGCGTGTACCTTTGAGCATATTGAGCGTGAGCATTTCGGGGGCATCAGCTTCAAAAAATATCCCGTCTCTGACGAAATGCTTATCCCCGATGGACAGCATATGCCCCCCCGGCCAGGATGCTTGCACTACGTATTTAAAATCGCTGCCGTACTTTGCCCGCAACTCGGGGCCCATCAATCCGGGATTGGAAGTTTGGCTTTGGAACCGACCGTTAAAGTTGGCATGTTGCATCACCTGAGCGATGTGGTCGTAGTTTTCATGGTAGCTATCGAACGTAAGCTCATCGTATACCCAAAGGCCAATCAACATGGCCACGGCCATGCCCACGGCAAGACCCCCGATATTGATGGCGCTGTAGCCCTTGCTCTTAGCCAAGTTGCGCCAGGCGATTTTAAAGTAGTTCTTTAACATGCCGTTAGTGTTTAATGGCGGGGCGGTCTGGTTACTGCATATCATGTTGTGATTGGTATCTGGACACCCCTTAACGTGCAGGCAACAACAAATCTGCCATTGCAAAAAAGTACGTTAGAAACAAGAAATCAACGATTTAGATTTTGGTGAGTGTCCGTAACCGGACAGTAGGTGTCCGAATACGGACAGGACAGGATGAATACGGCCCGTATTCGTTAACAAAAACCCCGACTCCTTTTATGAAAAAGAAGCCGGGGTTTTCCTCAGCGATGCGGTTCGCTTGATGCGCTAAGGCTGATCCAACGTATCTGCCCTTTGCGCTTGTTTTTCTTTTATTAACTGATCCAATTCTCCTTTGACCTTCGGGCTTTGCTGATAGGCTTGCGCAATTTGTTGATATGTTTCCACATCCAAACCTTCAGCTTCAACGGCTTTAACCATCCGTTCTTCAATCGCTGGCTGCATTCCCGTTATTTTTTCCGCAGCCTTTTGAAACGATTCGACTTCTTTGGGGTCTGGCTCGACGGCTGTGCTATCTGGATTTTGTTGGGCGCTTGCTATCTCATTGAACTTTTCGACCGAAATCCCTTCTTTCTCAATGACTTTCATCATTTCACTCTGCGTCTCCATCTGAATTTCATTAATTTTTAAATTTGCATTCAAAAAATAATCCAATTCCTTTTTCTCAAAATCTTGCCTTATTTCCTGTTGCGGTTGAACAGGAGCTTGCTCCTGCGCGATTACCGCGGATGTGCCGACCATTGCCAATATCAATGCAACCGCACCATATATTGTGCTGTACGTCTTTTTTGCTTTACTAATCGTTACCATATCTACTAAATTTTAAATGCATACTATTAAAAACATTATCAGGACGGATTATTGCCCCTCGCGCATTAAACAACCCGCACGTTGCGCCAATTGAACGTATTACGTGCTATTCGATGCAACCATCATACCAAACGTTTTTAAATTGGACACGGATCGAAACAGGGGTATCGATTTGATACGAAAGAAGCTATTGCTTAGATTTGCTTTTCGCCGTAGTAGGTGATCATGGAAAAACGATGGCAGCAATCTGTAGCATGAAGGAAATCGCGAGGAAGCAGTGTGAACTGATGACAGAGAGGCTCACCATGCGCCCTTTCTGTGCCGACGATGGCGCCATGATGTATGCACTCAATGAAGACCCCGAAGTATTGCAATACACGGGCGATGTGCAGTTTGCAGATGTTGCCGCTGCTAGCGCATTTCTGCGTGACTACGATCAATATGAAAAATATGGTGTTGGCCGGCTAGTGGTTGTCTTGAAAGAAACTGGTGAGACCCTCGGATGGAACGGACTTAAGTACCATCCAGCGGCAGAGGAATACGATATCGGTTACCGGTTCTTTAAGCGTCATTGGGGCAAGGGATATGCCACCGAAAGCGCCACGGCAGCCCTAGAATATGGTTTCGATTTGTTGAAACTAGACCGAATCATTGGCCGTGCAAGGGTCGAGAACACGACGTCGATCAACGTCTTTAACAAATTGGGCATGCGTTTCGTTGAGCCATATACCGAGGATGGCAAGCATTGGGTGTTGTATGAGGCGGTTAGGGAAATTGGATTGGGAAAAAATGGATAATCGTATTAAGGATTATATCGGCAAAAGTGTCTTATGCTGGTTGGCAACCGTAGACGGGGACAGTGCTCCAAATGTATCTCCTAAAGAGGTATTTGCACTTTATGACGAAAAAACGCTTCTGATTGCAAATATCGCATCGCCCGGAAGCGTAAAGAATATCCGGAGTAATTCGAACGTCTGCGTGAGTTTAGTAGACATATTTGTACAAAAGGGGTATAAGCTTAAAGGGACGGCCAAGGTTATCGACAAATCCGACGCAACATTTCCGGATAAGGTCAAATTTCTGACGGATCGCTTTACCGATGCGTTCCCGATCAATGAAGTTATCGAGATAACGGTTGTTAAAGCAGTCCCAATCCAGGCGCCAAGCTACCTGTTCTTCCCGAACACAACCGAAAGCAAACAGATTGAAAACGCGATGGAGGCATATGGGGTGAAAGCGAGGTGAGGCGGTGAAAATTAAATTCAAGGACGGTAGTATCTTCTAACGCGGTGATGATAAAAATGGCCTTCTGACATTGTAAGGGTAGCCGGGATCGAACCGGCGATTCTACCCTCTGGAAAGAAGTATTTTAAGTCCTGATTTTCTGAAAGAATGGGTCTGTATTCATTTCGCTATGTGAGGAGTTAAAACAATTAATAATCTATTGGCCGCGAGGCAGGTAAAACTAATCCGTGACGTCCTTGCCAACATCATACTGGCCCGCCGCAGCTTCCTTTGCCCAATTGGCCATTGCTTCGATAACGGGTATCAATCCGTGGCCAGCAGCGCTCAATCTATAGGTCACAAAGGGCGGCACCACGGGCTTGGCATCCCTGATGATAAGTTGGTCGGTTTCCAATTGCTTCAGGTGCTGGATCAGCACTTTCTCCGTAACCGCTGGTATGGCCCGCTTCAGCTCACTGTACCGCATGTCGCCATGCGATAGGTTGTAGAGGATGATGGGTTTCCAATAGCTACCTATCCGATTCATCACGTAGGTGACCGGACATTGTGCCAAGGCGTATGCCTTATTTTCCTGAATCGTAGACGTCTCTTTAATTGCTGTCATTCTATACATACTATAGGGTAAGTACTTGTACAAAAGTAAGTATAAAAATAACTTTGCTGCCATTAACAAAAAAATACAGCATGAAAATCACAACCACCGGCTCACTCGGAAACGTGGGCAGACCACTTGCCAAGCTACTGTTGGCGCAGGGACACGAACTTACCATTGTGAGCAGCAATGATGACCGCGCCGAGGAGATTATACGGCTTGGCGCAATGCCTGCTATTGGCGGCCTTACGGACGAAGCATTCTTAAAAACCGCCTTTGCAGATGCAGACGCAGTCTTTGCCATGACACCGCCCAACTTGGGGAAACAGCATATTGTCAACAATACCATTGCTGCGGGGCGACATATTGCCGCTGCGATACAACAGAACGGCGTGAAGCGGGTTGTACTGTTAAGTAGTATCGGAGCAGACCTTCCTGAGGGGAATGGCCCAATCGCCAGCCTATATGCCATCGAAGGCCTCTACCGTGATCTGAAGACGGTTGCTACCACCTTTCTCCGAGCAGGCTATTTCTACACCAACTTTTTGAATGATATACCGCTTATCCAGCACGCCGGTATTCAGGCTGGAAACTTTAATCCGGACACTAGGCTGCCGTTGGTCCACCCCGGAGATATCGCATTGGCTGCCGCTGAAGAACTGACCAGCGATACCGCGACAAACAGTATTCGTTACATCGTCAGTGACATTCGCACACCAAGCGAGGTCGCTGCTGCACTCGGTGCGGCAATAGGCAAGCCAGCGCTTCCTTGGGTTAGTTTCAGTGACGAAGAGCATGAACAAGGGATGGTGAAAGCAGGTGTACCTGCTGAAATAGCTTCGCTGTATACGGAGCTGGGAAGCGGGCTACGTGAACAAAAGGTTCAAAACGACTTCCTGGTCAACGTCCATCCAGCTACCGGAAAGGTTAAACTGGCCGATTTTGCACGGGAATTTGCATTGCGCTATCACGGCTAGGCCGTGAATTTGCTGGACGTGACATCCCAGATTCAGGGAATAGTAGAGTTAATAAGGGCTGTCACATTGGATTACCACCGTGCCAGCCCCCCGTATCAAAATTGGGTTTTCGTCAACCTATGACAATGGGATTTCGGCTAGTTTGTATTCCGGAATGCTTTCTCAGTCCTCTGACGGAGAAACGGGATGGGGTAAAAGCAGGCTTTTTTGCAGTTGATAAGATTGTTTTTAGGATAGTAGGTTGCTTTTTCTCTGTTCTTTGGTCTAAAATCTCCTCGATCATGTTAAATCAAAATTAAAATTACGTTAATATAGTATCTAAATAATGGTGCAAATATACGTTATATAACAACATTATTTGTATGCTTAGTGTCATTATTACACACTTTAAAATACTTTTATATCTATATGAATTACAGTTATTTGTTACTCCTACTTTGACGACGACTATATAAATAAAATCTGCTATACCGGTTAATGCGGCATCAAGCAAGGATGAATCAGCGAGTGAATCACTTCGAAAGCTAGCGGATATCCCTGCGGATCAAAGACGTGTAATAGAAGAGCAATTCTTTGATTGAACTGGCTTTTTAGTCATGCAACACGTCGTTGGGTCGACGATCGTTTAGGGCTAGAAGTAGTCCGCTAATCCCGATAACGAGATAACTTATCACCAATGGGGAAACACTATTGCTCATTAGATTGCTGACTATTGAACCTAGCGCTGCACCAATCGAAAAAAATAGTGTACCATAAACTGAGGCGGCCATCCCTGCCACCTGTCCCAAAGGCTCAAGTGCAAGTGCGCTACTATTGGGTTCGACAGCCAGGTTAATTGCCATCATCAGCGTAACGGCGATGAAGAATAAAAGCATGTTTGGTGGATCTCCAAAGCTTACCGTAATGATCGTCAAACCGACCGCGACAAGCATATATAGAAGAAGTAAGGACTTAATCGTTCGTCTTGCACCATATTTTGTTGATAAATACGAATTAGCGAAGGTTGACAAAGCCATGAGCAGACCCATACCCCCAAAAATCCATGCAAACAATGACGGCTTGCCATAGATCCCGCCAATAATATGTTCTGAACTGGCCACATAAGAACTGAGCGCCGTAAAAAGAAGCGTAGTGATGGTCGTATACCTGAGAAAGATCCGGTTACGCAAAACATTGCCCATAGATTTTCGAATACTGGGAAAATTCAGCGGCATCCTTTTGTTGGTCGGCAAGGATTCTTCAAGGCGCGATGACCATAAAAACACGATCGATGCAAACAAAGGAGGTGTTAAAAACACCATTTTCCAAGAAGAAAGATGCAAAATAGCCGATCCTAAAAATGGGGCAATCACCGGCGTAAAAAGAAAAATGGTAAAAACAAGAGACATGATTTGTGCCATTTTATTACCAACAAAGCGGTCCCGTATACCGGCAATAGTGGTCATAAAAACTGCCGATGCACCTACACCAGCTATAAAGCGTGCAACCAACATCAGTGAAAGATTAGGGGCGAAAGCTGCTCCTATTCCACCGATGATATAAAGCGGAAAACCAATACGAAGAATGGGTAATCGCCCAAAACGATCGGAAAGCGTTCCGAAAACAATCTGTGCTACCTGGCCAAGAAAAAAGAACGAAATGATCTTTGCGGTTTCTGTTGAATGTGGATCGAGATCAAAATCATTTCTCAGTTCGCCAAATGCAGGAAGCATGATGTCAATTCCCAACGCCGTCAGCATCATTGTTGAAGCCGACAGTGCAATAAATTCACCTTGTTTCATTTTCATTGAAAAATCAGCTATTATTCATTGCGCTCTTCGCAACATGGGGCGTAAAATAGGTGAACCGCCGGATTGGATCTCGCCGATAACCTCGAAACCGTGACGCTCATATAACGAAATATTCTTAGGATTCGAAGATTCCAGGTACGCAATTAATCCGTCACGGTCAACCGCTTTAAGTGCCTCTGTCATCAATGCGGAGCCTACACCCGTACCCTGAAAGGCTGGGTCGACACCGATCATCGGCAAATACCAGTGCGGTTCGGCGGGGTGAAATTTTTCCATCTGCTCAAAAATTCCTGACAGATCTTCCTTCACATCATCACCGACATTTTCATCGAATAGTTGCATTAGCGCTTCCTCATCAGATCCGACACCAGGTGGCAACCACAAGGCGACACCCGCGAAACCATCGGCAATATAGGCAGTCCCGCCTTGGAATGCACTCCCCCCGAAAGCCCGCGCTATTGAAGAAAAAGTTGACAGATATACGGCAGGGTCCGGTAGAGACCAGCGGGTCATCGGATCAGCACCGAAGGCCAATGTTAATGCGTCGATCGCAGTGCCTTCATCCGGTGCTTGAGCGATTCTTATGGTTATGTCGCGTTCATTCATATAACAAAAGTAGTGGCTATTCGGGTTTTTAAAGCGGTGTCAACTGGACTTTCTTACGGGGTATTTTGGACATAATAATGAGTCCTATCCCACTGTTTCTAGACACTAAAATCATTACCTTTAAAATTTGATATCTTTGTACAAACTATTTATGATGAAGAAATCAATGCTGCTTTTATTATTGAGTGGATCCCTATCGACATTTGCACAAACAAAAATTCAAACTTCGATAATTAAAGAAATTCAGCCTTCCAGCATTACTGGAAGCTCGCGAGCCGTATTGATAGACGATATTGTTCCTTTGGCGCATACCGCGCAACTCCTGCCTTTAAATAAAGAAGGCGTACTTATTGGAAAAAATATCCTTTCAGAACAAATTGACCAAGTATTCAAAAATATTTCACTGGCGCTGAAAGAAGCAGGTTCAAATCTGGACCAAGTCGTTAAACTCCATGTTTATCTCTCAAAAGAAAATCTTGTTCCTGACGTTGAGAAAGCATTTAGCCTGAAGTTCAACAGCGGAAATAAACCTGCTGTAAGTTATGTAACCGGAGACCTTTCTCATCCCGATGCAGCTATCGCCATGGATGCCGTTGCCGTATCCGATCTGCAAACAGCGAACGATCAGGCAAGTTATTTTAACTCACCGGCGTTATACAATATAGCCAAAGGAGCACATGTTTCTGTGTTACCCGCAGGTGGTGTTACTTATGTATCGGGGCAGGCAGACGAAGGGGATTTGGTTGAAGCGACCCGCGGCACAATTAAACAGTTAGAAGCTACGTTAGCGCATTTGGGAATTGCTAAGAATCAGGTAATCCAGATCAAATCGTTTATACAGCCTATGACGGATGTACATCTTGTAGAAGCGGAATTTGTTCGGTTTTTTGACGGTTCAACTGTGCCGCCACTGGTATTTGTTGATTGGGTTAGCGAGAATCCGGTAATCGAGATAGAATTGATTGCAGCTTCACCTTCAGAGACTGCAAAAGCTACGGATCAGATGAACTTCATTACCCCTCCAATGATGACTGCGTCTCCGATATACAGTAAGGTTACTCAAATAAATCGCGGTAAAAAATTCTACGTATCGTCCCTGTATGGGGTTTCTGTTAATCCCGAAAAGCAGACGGCGGAAATATTTGCGTCTCTAAAAGAATTATTAGATGCTGTCGGTAGCGATTTTGCTCATTTGGGAAAAGCAACCTATTACGTTTCGGATGATGTAGCCAGTGCTGCCCTGAATAAAATCCGACCAATTTTCTATGACCCCAAACGCCCCCCTGCCGCGTCTAAAGCAATGGTAAAAGGGGTCGGAAAAGGCATGAGTATAAATATTGATATGATCGGCGTTGCAAAAGGACAATAAAATTTGCAACACATGGGCCTTCAAAGGAATAGAGCAGGGTCTGAGCTGACGACGATTAAGTTCCTAGGTTGACTTGGGTTAAAGCCTTGTACTTCTTTATTTCGTCTGTGAGCTTGGAAACGGCGTATGCAACAATTGTCGCATCATCCATCCACCCCATCAAAGGGATCATATCAGGTATTGCATCAAGCGGAGAGATAACATAGGCAATCGTCGCAGCGATGATAGACATGTTCCACTTATTCATGTGATACCGGCCTGCAAACACGTCTTTGCCCATCGAAATCAAAAGTCGGAATTCTTCAACTTTTTCATCCAGGTATGCTGATTTGCTTTCCGCTTTAGCTAAATCATCATCATTGATCCGATGTTTCCGGAATAGCTCGAATAAAAGGATCGCTTTATTAAAATAACCTTTCTTCATATCTCTATCATTAATGACTTTGCAAAGTTAAGTAATTTTGAGATGCAAGCGAACAGATCGGCAAGGTAACTGGAGGCGAATGGGACGGCATACAGGTCCTAACTTTTCCGTGGATAATGTCCCGAATACCCCCTCCAATTGTCATTTCTACGCTACAGAAATCGTCACCCCTTTGCTAATTTTGTATTTCCAAAAAAGGATATAATACGATAAAGCATGAAAAAATTCATTTTACAGGAGTTTATTTCCCTTGATGGCTTTTGCGCCGATCGGGATAAAACAACAGGGTTCTTTGACGGCACCTATAACATGCTCGAAAGAGATGTGGATGCCAACCAAGGGACGCTTATGGACAACATCGACCTGATCCTGATGGGCACCAATACCTATAAGATGTTTACGCAGTATTGGCCATACACGACCGGCGACGACCCCAAGATAACAGCGGCCATGAACAGCATCCAGAAGATCGTATTCTCCAGGTCCTTAACAGAGGTGGATTGGGGTAGCTACGGAAATATCTCCCTGGTCTCCGATGACGCAGTAGCCTATATCAAATCCCTGAAAGAAGGCGGCGGGAAAAATATGATCATGTGGGGAAGCCTTTCCTTGGCGCAGTCGCTCTTGCAAGCTAACCTGGTTGATGAAATACAACTGGTTATTGCGCCGGTTGCGATTGGCAAGGGCTATAAGCTGTTCCCTGAATCATTCAAGCTATTTCCATTAAAACTTATGGGAAGTAAAACGTTTTCCAAAGGGACGATGCTGCATAGCTACGAACCCGGTGAGATGCGGAATAAGTAAATACGACACCCAGCCAGCTGCTTAGCCAACTGGGTGTCGTAATAATTTATAAAAAAAGCCATCAACAAAACCTTGGCGGGGAAATCATCCAGAAATTTCCTCGAAAAAACACCCTTGCAATTATAAGGACCTGCAATAGTTGCTTTGTCCGGTTTGTACAATTTCTGGCTTTACCCGCCTTATATTTTTGACCCGTATTTATACATTTACAAAGGCAATCAGCAAGAAGGAATTGCACATCACCTACTGGCAGAATGTGATAAAAGCGTAGTCATTCGATCTTAAAGTAAATGAAAAAAACAAACGCATCCATCCCGTACTATATGGAAATCAATGATTTTTTGGAAACGCTGCCTTTACCGGGCAGGACGACTAATGCCTTGCTTTACAGCAGGGAGCTAAAAAAGACAGGTCCGAAAATAGAAATTTACCGCCCACCATTCAGAAGGGCCTTTTATTTTTTTGCCCTGTTTCTCAACTCGGGAAAAATCCAAGTGAAGTACGACGATAAAACCGTGAATAACCCCGAAGCCTATCTCGTTTGCCATTCGCCGGATTTGATTTATAGTTTTTCCAAGGCCGATGCGCTGGAAGGGTATATCTTTTATTTTAAACCGGAATGTTTCTCGTTTTTTAAACCGAGCTTTCACAAGGAGTTTCCTTTCTTTAACCGCCTTTACACAAACCTATTTACACTGAATCAAGCCACATATCACAAATTGGCTCCTCATTTTGAAGAAGTCTTTATAGCCTATGAGAGGAGCAGCGATGAGGCGCATATCGAAGCAAGGCTAAAACTGCTTGCCCTCCTTTACCGTGTAAAAGCATTTGTGAACGAACAGCATGATGCCACGCGGTTTGCTTCTCCTGATCAAGGACTCCTGAGTAAATACCTGCATTTGGTGGATAGTCATTATATCGAGAAGCGGACAGTAAAGGAATATGCAGACCTTCTTTCAATAACACCCAACCATCTTTCTCAAACCATCAAGGCTGTTTCTGGTAAAAAAGCACTGTCTTACATCACTGAAAGGTTGGTAAGGGAAGCTAAATCACTACTCTTATACACCGATTTTAGCATATCGGAAATCGCCTATCGATTGGGCTTTTCCGATCCTGCCAATTTCGGAAAATTCTTTAAAAAAGAATCCGGGATGCCACCATCAAAATTTACCGGTTAACCCAACTTTTCGACAAAATTTTATCTCATAAAGCTGCTTTCTTTGTATCGTTATTTATCAATGAAAAAAAAATAAAAATCATGGCAACAAAAATTTTCATTAATCTACCGGTTAAAGACTTGAATAAGTCAAAAAATTTCTTTGAAAGTCTTGGATTTAGTTTCAATCCGCAATTCAGCGATGACAAAGCGGCTTGTATGATCATTAGCGATTCCATATTTGCGATGCTGCTTACCGAATCGTATTTTAAGACATTCACCAAAAAAGAGCTATGCGATGCGAATAAATTCACCGAGGTGCTGATAGCCTTGGATGCAAGTTCCCGCCAAGAAGTGGAGAAAACGGTAGCTAGGGCAAAAGAATTGGGAGCAACCATTTATGCCGACCCCGCAGACCATGGTTGGATGTACCAACACAGCTTTGCTGATTTAGATGGTCACCAATGGGAATTGGCTTATATGGACGAAAGCCAAATGCCGAGTTAATCACTTAAAACCAACTACCGATGAAAACAATAGCATCAAACATATTGACATTATTGCTGTTGGCGTGCTCGTTCTGCTTTTCGCAGAACAGCATTCCTTACGGCTCGAACAATGGAAAATACATATCCATAAACGGCGCTCAATTGTATTATGAAGAATATGGGCAAGGTGCTCCGCTTCTGGCCATACACGGTGGTCTCTCCACCATTAAAGATCTGGCACCTGTGATCGCAGACCTCTCAACGAAATTCCGGGTTATCGCCGTTGATTGTCCTGGGCAAGGCCGGTCTGAGCAGGCCGATTCCTTGAGTTATCAGTTATTGGCCGACTATTTTTCTAAAATGATAGACCAAATGAAATTAGACAGCGTGTATGTTTTTGGCCATAGCGACGGCGGAAATGCGGCATTGTTGTTGGCCGCGGATCGACCGGACAAGGTAAAGAAGACAGCAGCCTTTGCGGCGGCTTCTCATACTTCCGGCTATTATCCGGAAGCGATTGCAGGGCTTGACCAACTAACCCCTGAAGACATTGAAAAAGATTTCAAATGGTGGCTAGAACCACACCTGGAAAAAACTCCTCAAAAAGCGCAATGGCAACAGTTTGTCAAAGATTTCAGTGGTATGTGTGCAACACCACTTATTGTTCCTGAAGAAAAGCTCCGGAAAATACGATCAAGCGTACTAATTGTACAAGGCGACAATGACATCGTTAAACCCGAACACGCGGTGGAATTACATCGAGCCATAGCAAACAGTCAACTTTGCATTGTTCCTGCCGCCTCTCATTTTATATTGTATGAACGACCGGAGCTTTTTAACGTAATGATCACGGAATTTTTCACCAAAGAACCCGCATTGTTCGATTGGACACAATTGGGTAATTGATTTTTGGAAATTACCGTTAACCGTTGCACGTATACGAAGCGCATCGGCTCTTCATTTATGCACTTTGTTTTTCATCTTTGATAAATAATCATCCATACTATATGCATAGCTTTTGACTGATCCCAGCAAAAGGCAGCTTGCTGCACCAATCCATACGGAATAGGTAAATGTTGATTTTATCCCAAATGAGATGGTCATTGCGACAGCAAACAAAGTCAATAAGATAGCAGACATATAAGCAGACCATTTGGTCTTATACCCTATTAAAAGTAAAAGGGCCAACATCACTTCCAGTACGGTTGCCGTGACGGCCAGAAATTCCAACAAGAATGCTGGCGCAAAGCTATTGACCATATTAGAGTAGGTGAGAAACTGTTCCCAATTCCCCCAAGTAGCGTGAGGACTACCCGGCTTACCCCATAATCCCAGCCTATCAGCTACTGCGGATAAAAATGCACTGGAAACAGCTAGTCTAAGCCAAAGTTGACCTATATTTTTGATATTCATTTTGTTTGATCAATGTTTCGGATTATAATACTACTTTATCCAACCCCAAAACCTTGTCAACCGACCCCGGTTCGGCTCGGAACCCCACACCAAAGCAATTGAGTGCATTGATAAGGGCAATCAGCATGGTGAGTTTGGTAAGTTCGGTGTCACTAAAATGAGATTTTACGGATTGGTAAATTTCGTCTTTTGTGCGTTCCGGACTTAGCCGGGTTAGCGCCTCGGTCCATAACAAGGCTGCCTTTTCCTTTGCTGAAAATAATGATGATTCTTGCCAGCCTGGTAAGTGATGTAACCGCAGGGATTTTTCGCCATCCCGGATAGCTTGTTTGGTATGGATGTCTATACAAAACAAACACCCATTGATTTGAGATGCCCGTAACCTTACGAGATGGACCAAAAAGTTGTCCAACCCCGAATTACCTGCCAAGGTATCCAATTCCAGAAGTTTGTTGTAAGCTTCAGGAAAATGCGTACTGTAGTTTAATCGCTGTGCCATATGTGACTTAAATTAATGTATGGCAAAGGTACAGTGCGCTACGCCAGAAAAAGTTGAACGGGTTCAAGAAATGCGTTTGCGCCGCAATTTACTAACGTATTCTGCGGAAAGCCCCAGGTAATTCGCAATAAGATATTGAGGAACGCTATTTACAAACTCCGGAAATGATTCCCTGAATTTGAAATAGATTTCTTCTTTAGAATAACTTAGGATATACTTCATCCTTGTTTGGTATGTTCCGTAAGCGATTTGATACACCGCTCTGAAATAAGACTCCATTTTTGGATAAGCGCAAAGAAGCTGATCTCGTTTTGCCGGCGATAGCTTTAATAATACTGAATTTTCTACCGCTTGTATGTAGAACTCGGTGGGCTTCTTTTTCTGAAGGGCTAAATAGTCTGCCAACCACCAGCCTTTTAAAGCAAATTGTACGGTGTGCTCCATTCCTTCATGGTCTATAAAGTACATCTGCAGGCAACCCGATAGCACAAAATAGTCATGAAGTACGGTATCTCCTATATGCATTAAAAGCGCTTTCTTCGCCGCTTTCTCCGGAGTGAAATACAAAATAATTTCTTCAAACTCCTTTGCTCCCATGGAGACAAATTGGTTGATATGGCGAAATAATATGGTATTCATTACTTATGATTTTTCCGACTTGGCCTTTTCGCAGCTTTTGCTTTTTCGTTAAATGCCAAACAAAGCTCTACCCAAAAACTGAAGTCATCTGGATTAACGAACCCCTCCGGACTTACATAACAATAACCGGGCAGATTCTTTCCATTCATGATCATCGGCCGGTAACCTAGCCGCTTGGCGATAGCACGGGCTTGTTGTTTGTCATACCGGCACATCAGACCGACGCCGGTAACATTAATACACATCTTCCCGTTTACAAGAAATGCGAGCCCGCCGAACATCTTCTTTTCTTCGATGGTGACGTTGGGTACGTTTCGGAGATAATCCCTCACCCGTTGCGCCAATTCGATACCGTATGCCATATTGTAATCTTTAGGGCAAGATATGAAATTCCGTTAACATCCTATTGCCCGGAGGCGGTAGAGGGGCTAACTTGGTTATTGTTGGTGAGCATGCCCCAGAAAGTTATATTTGTTTAATTAAATGAATTTGAAACAAATTAAAGCAATAACCAAACATGCAGATAATAACAGAAAAGCTAAAAACCATTATTGATTGGGCAGAAAACAATAAGGACATAAGTGCGGTCCTACTGACCAGTTCTTTTGTAAATCCTTTAGCAACTGTTGATGAATTTAGCGACTTGGATATTGAGCTTGTTTTCCTAGACAATGCCAACTATGTTTCAAACCATAATTGGACATATCACTTCGGCAACCCCATTGCAATGGTTGAAGAAGATGCAAGCTGTTTCGACTATAAATACGCCATGAAAATGGTTCTGTATGATGATTACGGAAAGGTTGATTTCAAGTTGTATAGTAAATCTATTTTTTTGGAAGAAGTAAACGGAAACGAATTACCGGAAGATTGGGATATAGGTTATAAGGTTCTGATTGATAAAGAAGGAATTACGCAAAACCTAAAAAAGCCGACTTACCAGGTTTCTATCATAAAAAAACCAACGGCGCAAAAGTTCAAACAAATTTTGAATGACTTTTGGTGGGACACTACTTATGTCGCCAAATGCCTGGTTAGGGAGGAACTTTTTTATGCAAAATTTATGTCTGAAAACAATATCCGAACGGACTACCTAATTCCGTTAATTGAATGGCACATTGCTAGCCAACACCATTGGAACATAACGACGAACAAGTACGGCAGACTTTTTAGAAAATATTTGACACCGGTGATGTGGGAAAAAGTAGAACAGACATTTTCGGGGAAAGCTATAAATGAGAATTGGAATGCATTATTTGCAATGGCAGATTTAGTAACAGAAATTGGAACTGAATTATCCGAAAAGCTAGGTTATAAATATCCCAAAGAACTAGAAACAGCTATCAGGAAATACCTGATTGAAATGCGGGCGGTAAAACGACGTCAGTGACGCTCACGCCTCATAAATTTAATCGTATAGGCAACATATAAGAAACCCTAACCGGAACCCCGCGTTGGTAGCCAGGCGTCCATTTCGGAGCTCTTTTCAATACGTTTACGGCTTCTGCTCCGGTGCCGTATCCCAAATCGCGGATTACCTTTATCTCGGTTACGGTTCCATCGCGGTCTACCACGAATTGCAGCTGGACAATGCCTTGCACGCCACCTTTTATTGCTGCTGCGGGGTAACGATAGTGACTGCCAATAAACTGCATTAGCTTATTGATTCCCCCAGCATATACCGGAGGGGTACCCATCTCCGTATACGTAAAGGAATTTCCCGCTCCGTCCTCACTAGTGCCAGACATCATCACCCCGTTCTCATAGTGCTCGGTAAAGGAATAACGATTCTTGTGGAAGGTCCCCTTCCATTCGCCTTGACGTAAACCATTCCGATACTGACCTTCCTCATAGTCGTCGCCTTCTATCTCTCTAACGTGCCCATTGCCAGCCGTTACCAATACCGTCCCGAGAGAGTCGTTGTAGCTTACTAACGTGTCGGGCACTGGATGAGCAAAAGCATTCAGTTCTGCTGGCCGGCTGTATACCAATTCTTTCTTCAATTGCCCATTTTGGTAATAATAGCTAGCTTTGCCGACTCGCCGTCCCTTATCGAAAAACTCGCGAGCCCTTTGTTGCCCGTCTTCGTAGTATTCAATGACAGGCCCCTGAAACTGGGGGTAACCTTTCGCATCAAGAATATTGCCTGTCTTTTTGAGTTGTTCATCGAGATAGTATTCAGTAAGCTGAGGCAATTGTGACTCCGAACGTGGAAGTTTGATAATCCGGATATAATCGGCACTGTCCTTATGCTGTACAATTTCTCCGCTGTGCTTCCGGTAAGTGACGATTTCCTCTTGTGCATAGAGGAATCCAGGAATAAGTAGGACAAATACGAATTTCATTGTTCAATTACATTTGAAGTTAGTAGCCGTGTTGACATGCAAAAAAAGACACAGGATGAGTATACAGCCAAAAATGGTGTATCTAATCATCAATGCCTTTGCTGTCTAAAATATGCTGATAGTATTTTTCAATCCGCGCTTCTCGTGTTTTGGTTTGTTTGGCTTGGTTGAAATAAAATAGATATCCTTTTTGCCTTCCGGGTGTTAACGAATAGAACGCAGTGCGTAATGCGTTATCCTCATCTAACGCGAGCTGAAATTCTCGGGGAACGGGATAATCAGCGACTTTTTTCATTTTCACTTTCTTTCCCGATTTTTCAATCTCAATCGCTTCTTTAATGTAATCTTTAATCAGGGATCCCTGCGCTATAATTTGTTCGACATGGGTAAATCTCATTTGTCTTGCCGACTGTACATTTTCGGTTTGCTGGATTAAAACATCTTTTGAATCCGTTATCAATGCTCCTTTATGAAACAACAATGCACAGTACTCCTTAAATCCGTGAATAAGCACAATATTTTTTCCTTCAAAAGTGTAGCAGGGATGCATCCATTTATAATCTTCTTCCAGTGATTGATTTTCACGGACAATTTCTCGCAATAAATGAAATTCGTCCTTCCATTGATTGGCCGCCTCGAAAAAGTGTTCTGCTTGTGCATTCATAATGTACAAACTTAGCTAAATTCTTTTTATATGCGACGCGATTATATTAGACCGCTATTTCCTACCTTTAACCTACAATATGGAAAATATCACACCAACGTATATACACTATACGGCATATGAACCTGATCATCCTCCTATCAAGGCTGCCGTCCTATTGTTGCATGGCATGCAGGAACATAGCGGAAGGTATGAAGGTTTTGCAAATTATTTGAAGGAGCAAGGTTATGCCGTGCTCACATATGACCATATTGGACATGGGCGCACGGCCAAAACCAACGAACAATTGGGATTCTTCGACAGGAATCATCCCGACAACCGCTTGGTTAACGACGCTGAACGGATGACTTATGCCCTGTCGCAACGCTTTCCGGGTGGGAAACTGATCTTGATGGGGCATTCCATGGGGTCGTTTGTTGCCCGCCTATTATTAAAGAAGGCCGCTCACCTGTTTGATGGTGCAATTCTGATAGGGACTGGCGGACCGAACCCAATGGCGGCCTTGTTTCGCCCGGTGTTATGCCTAGCCAATCGAATCGCACCGGCAAAACGCAGTAAATGGCTCAATGCGCTCTTCTCAAAAATCAATAACCAAAAATTCAAACATGAAAATCCGAATGACGGCACAAATTGGTTGAGTGTCAGTACGGCAAATAGAAAATCATTCCTGAATGATGAGCTGTGTGGAGTGGATTTCAGCAACAATGCGTTCTTTGGCCTTCTCGCCCTCAATGTCGAGGCAACCCGATCGAGTTGGGCTAAAAGCATCCCTCAACGTATGCCATTGCTCTTTGTAAGCGGAGCAGAAGACCCTATCGGTGATTTCGGCAAAGGCGTGGAAAAGGTCGTACAGGAATTGCAGGATGGTGGCTTTGAGCGGGTCGAGCTAAAGATCTATCCCAACATGCGCCATGAGGTACTAAACGAGGACAATCGGCAACTGGTTTTCGATGATATATTCGAGTGGCTGGAGAGGACCCTTTCTTAAATGTCATCATTCGACAACCGCTACCCCACTCCGCCCTTGTTGCAGCTTAGTTACCTTAATTTGCACCGGTATCCGCTCGGTCATTTCCTGAACGTGGGAGATAACACCAACTTTGCGGCCTTGGTTGTGCAGCCGCTCTAATGCATCCATCGCAATATTGAGTGTATCGGGATCGAGCGAGCCGAAACCTTCGTCAATAAATAAGGATTCTACATTCATTCGGTTGGCCGACAAGGAAGCCAATCCCAGCGCCAATGCCAATGATACGAGGAAGGATTCACCCCCGGAAAGGGAATACACCGTACGTACTTCATCACCCATGTCTTGATCAATCACCTGTAAACCCAATGTATTCGGTATCCGTTGCAGGCAATAGCGCTTGGACAATACTTCCAAATGAACATTGGCGTAGGTAAGCAATACATCAAGCGTATACTCTTGCGCTACCTGCCTAAATTTCTTACCATCGGCAGAACCTATGATTTCGTTCAGCTTGGACCAGTTTTCCACGATGGTCGCCTGTGCCTGTATGGTAGCCAACAAATCGCCCAACTGTCGCTTGTTGGCTTCGTGTTGCTTTAATTGAAAGCCGATTTCGCTGTGATCCTGTTGGGATGCTAACCTACTGGTTTGAAGCGCCGCTACTTGTTCGCTAAGCACATCCGGTGATTGGTCCGACGGTTGCTTTTTTTTGTGCTGTGCGAGTACGCGCATGCGTTCATCCAATACAGATGTAGCTTGGGTAATGCCATGTTCGATTGCTGAAAGTGCTGCCCGCTCTTCGGCAATCCATGCTACCGGATGGGCAAGTAAAGCTTGTAGCCCATCCCGATCTAGTGTATCTTGCTGCTTAGCATTGTATTCCGTAAGCCATTGTTCGATTTTTCCAGACAGCTCGCCTCTCCGCTTTTCCAGCCGAGCGATTTCGCGCTCAATTTCCATGGCCGTCACGTTAGCACGGGCCCTGTCCGTTTGCAGACGCTCTTGCTGCTGCTTTTGGCTATTCAATTGCTCCTGTGCCTCAACGACCTGCTGCTTTAGCTGGGCTTCTATTACTCCAACAGCCTCACCAGCGAAAATGGATTGACGGCTTTTGCTTAGTGTTTGGTAAATGGCTTGTTTACCGGCAAGATCGCGTCTGGATTGGGCGGCATCAGCGGCAAGCGTGTGTTCTTCGTTTTGGAGTCCGGCGATGGTAGCCTGCAATACGTCGAGCTTATTACGGTCACGCGCTAATACCTCGGTTACTTGTTCCCATTCGTCGGCAAAGGTATTGATGCTTTCCAGAAAGGCATCAGGTTGACTTTTCCAATTGGCGATCCATAGGTCGTCCGGGAAGTAGGCTTGCAAGGAGTTTAGGCTTTGTCCCAAGCGATTCGCGTTGGCCGATTGTTCGGATTGGACGAGTGTGAGACGCTCGTTAAGTGTTTGGAGGATATGTGCTGAATCCTTAAGTTCATCGAGCATCGCGGTGTGTTCGGATTGCAGGTGTTGCCACGCTTGCCGGACGGTCTCACGGCGCGACTGTACCGTCTGATAATGCTCGAGCTGTCGGGCAATGGTATCCTGCTTGGCCTTTGCATGGGTGAGCTGCTCGGCCAACCAAGCTTCCCGCTCTTCGGCTGCGATACCTGAGCAGGCTTGACTGACGACGAGCGTCTCCCAATCATTCATAAAGACCCGGAGCTCGGCATGCTTGATCTGAATATCGCGTTCGATCGCGGTGATGGTTTGTGCGAATAGCGTGGCAGATTGTGACAATTGGCTATAGCTGGACAGGTGGTCGTTATAGCTCATTTCTAACGTATCATGGGCTTTCTTCAATTCATCCAGCACTTGGTTGAGTTGCGGATTTTCATGAACATACCGATGTGTTTCGCTGCCGCACACCGGGCAGGGTTGCCCGTCTACCAATCCCGCACGTAGGGCTTCTACATTTTCAGATGCGGCGAGCATAGCTTTCGCTAACATCGCCGCCGAGGCTTTGCGCTGTTCGGTGACCGCTTGGAGCGCCGTGACTGCGGCCGCAAGCGCTGCGTCGTTATCAGCTAGTTCCTTTTGCGTATGCACTGCTTTTTCTGAAAGCGCGCTGATGTCTTGCTGAGTCTTATAAACCTGCCTCCAGGCATCGGTTGCATTACGGATGTCTTCAACCATGGCGCTTAATGCCTTGTTTTCTTCGTGCAATTGTTCGATGGAATGCGCAGACAGCTCCCTTTGCAACGCTTCAAGTTGTCTTTTGGCCTCACTCACTTCCTTTGTGAGATTTCCGGAACGTTGCGTGAAGTGCGTATGCTCCGTGGTCTTTTCCTTGATTGCTGTCTCGTATCGAATGGCGGTCTTTGAGGCGGTTTCAATTGCTTCCAGCTGCATACGAGCATCGTCAAGTTTAGTGACGATACGGGTACGGTTCTCGGCTACTGGCTGGCGGTTGAAATGTTTTTCCTTCCATTCCTGCAGCTTTTCGATCTGCTGAGCTAATGACTCGGCCTCGTGGCGGTGTTGTAAAAGGTGCTTTTGGCTGGCCTCCCTTTTTGCTTCGCGGATATCCAATTGTTGCTGCGCAGCGGCGATTTCAACTTCAGTGGCCTGCAGCTGGACATCCAGCTTTTTCGCTTGGTCCAAAAGAGGCTTGGCTTCCTCCTCGTTGACAGTTTGACTGGCAAGGTGTTCGATGGCTTCGATCACCGTTGCCTCGATCTCGGCGACCCTGTCGGCCAGTAGCAGCCCTTGGGCCTGGGTTTTAGTCAGTGCTTCCTGCCGCTGGGCGAATAGATCGGTAGCGTCGCGCAGTGCATCTATCCATGTGTGAGTGGATTGTACCTGCTCTACCTGCTGCAGGTATTTTTCGCGGTCGCCAGCCTGTTCCTTTTCGATGATGCGTGCTTGTTGCATTTGGTGGGCCTGGGCAACATGATCTTGATGATTGCTCAGGTCTTCATGCCATTTGATTTCTTTGACGACGGCATCGATCCGAGCGTTGAGCTCGTCGAGGTTTTTTGCTAATGTGGCTTCCTGTTCCTTTAGGTTGGCTAACTCTTCGATGGTGAGTATAGCAATCCCCTCCTGACGCTGTTGGAGGAATTTGAGTTGCTGATCTTCTTCGCGATGCCGTTCGAACACCTTTTTGGACAATGCGGAATAGATGTTGGTACCGGTCAGTTTTTCGAGCAGCGATGCTTTCTGATCCTTATCAGCCTTAAGGAAGGCCGTAAAATCGCCCTGTGCCAGCAGCACAGAACGTGTAAACTGATCGTAATTGAGCCCTACCAACCTGGTGATTTCGGGTAGCAGCTCAGTTTTTCGACCACCGATATCACTATCGGCAGTGAGATTCTTCAACGTTGTATTGGCCTGCTGTAGGCTACCTTCTATCCTATTCCGTGCACGGCGCACACTCCAATTGGCGCGGTAGTGTTGACCGTCGATGCCGACGAAATCGACTTCGGCATACCCCTCGGCAGTGCCATCGCGCAGCATAGCGCGCACATCACTTTGATTGATCGTGCTGCCCTGCACGTCTGCTAGTTCAATGCCGATTTCGCGGGCTTGCGCATAACGCGGGGTTTTGGCGTAAAGTGCCAGACACAGTGCATCGAGAATGGTCGATTTGCCAGCGCCGGTAGGACCGGTAATGGCGAAGATACCGGTGGAGCGCAACGGCTCCCGCGTAAAGTCGATCTCCGTGCTGCCTTCCAGCGAGGCAAGATTCCGGATGCGGATGGCCAATATCTTCATGCCTTATCCTCCGAATTTTCGTAAACCTGCTGAGCCACGCCGTTGAACAGTGCCATCAATTCCGCGGGTACCGCACTGGCATATTTTGCCTGATATATCTTGGTGAAGACATCGATTGGTTGCAATGATTGGAGCTCATCGGGTGAAACGGCCTGCCCGTGCATTGTGGGGTACTGCTGTATGGGATATCTCGTATCGATACGAGCGAGGCGGACATGTTTATCGGCGATGGCTTGCTCTACTTTATGCCGGAGACCGGGTTCCGGCGCATCCAACAAGACAGACACCTGTAAATAAGGTGCTGTGGATCGATTTTTCCCGACGGCTGTGGGCAATTGCCGTAATGCAACCAGTACTTCCTCCATGCGGCTGTGCACGGATGGCACTTTGAGCAGTGGCGTGGAAATAGGTACTTCAATAGGTCGGAGCTGGGTAATATGACTACCTTCAACCGTAAAGAGGACGACCTGATGCTTGTAGTTGATCTCCGAAAATGACATAGGTAGTGGGCTACCGCAATACCGGATATGTTCCTTACCCCCAAGCCGCTGCGCCTTATGGATATGCCCCAAGGCAACGTAGGCGATGTCTTCGGGAAACGCCGATGCGGCAATGCACTCGACCCCACCCATGATAAGCCGTTCGGCCTTGTCCATGTCTGAGATCTCGGCATGGCGGGCATGCAGATGTCCCATCGCAATGATGGCTTGCCCCGGTTCCTGTTTGGTTTTGGCCGCGTTATATAGGTTCTGGTAAAGCAGGGCAACGCCCTCGGCGTAGGGGTTATCGCAATCGGTTAGAACGGGATAGTCGCCCAAACGCAGAAACGGAACGGCCAAGCACCAGGCTTTGATATTCCCATCTTTAATGAGCGGGATAATGAGTTTGCTGGCGTCCACATTTCCCTGCTCATCTTTCGCCACCATACCAACGATGTTGATGTTGAACGATTCGAGTAATGGTCTCGGTGCCTCCAGCCGCGAGGCGGAGTCGTGGTTGCCAGCGGTGACAACAATCTGGATATCCGGGCATATTTTGACCGCCTGGCTGAGGAAGGTATAAAATTGCCGGGTGGTAGCAGCGGATGGGTTGGATAGATCGAACACATCGCCGCTAATGAGCAAGACATCTACTTCTTCCTGCTGCAACGTCTGCACCAACCAATCCAGGAATTGCTGGTGCTCAAAGGTGCGTTCGTATTCATGGAAGAGCTGGCCTAGATGCCAATCGGCGGTGTGTAGGATGTTCATTCGTGCCTTATGATACGTTAATGCTGTTCAACTAATTGCTAATTCTCATGATATCATGAAAGAGAAAGAAACCGGATTATTGAAGTCGGATCCTGCCAAAAATAGGGAATTAATTCCAAGGGGAAATGTAAATTTCAAACTCCAAGTAAAATCCACACGCTTGAAGAACCTGTGGATAAAACGATCCAGAGGACGATGAAAAATGCAGGCATATATGTTTGATTGCGTGTAAAAAGCAGGAGATTAATAAACGAGAATATTTGTATAATTGTACGACTCTAAAATCATTCACTATGGAATGGATCAGCGACCCGCAAATCTGGATTTCCTTTTTGACGCTTACCGTTTTGGAAATTGTTCTTGGAATTGACAATATTGTTTTTATTTCCATCCAAAGTGGGAAATTACCAGCTGAACAACAGAAGAAAGCCCGTCAATTAGGGTTGCTCTTAGCCCTCGTGATGCGTGTTGGTCTCTTGTTTTCTATCAGTTGGATAATGGGGCTCACGAAACCATTCCTTAATCTAGGTGACACCTTGGGTATAACCCACCCTGCTTGGCAAAGGTACCTTTCGTTATCTGGGAGGGATTTGATCTTATTTATCGGCGGTTTGTTCCTGATCTATAAGGCAACAACTGAAATACACCATAAGGTAGAAGGTCACGTCGAATCATCGTCCAAAAGAAATAAACCCGTTACCTTCGGAAACGTAATTTTACAAATAATCATCCTGGATTTGGTGTTTTCACTTGACTCCGTAATCACGGCTGTTGGGATGGTTGATCAGATCGGCGTGATGATCGCCGCCGTTATCGTTGCGGTGGCAATAATGCTTGTATCGGCGGAAAGCATTTCCAAATTCGTTAATGATTACCCGTCTGTAAAAATGTTGGCCTTGGCATTTCTGTTACTTATCGGTGTTTCACTTACTGCGGAAGCATTTGATCAGCATATCCCGAAAGGCTATATCTATTTTTCAATGGCGTTTGCTGTACTTGTGGAATTCTTGAATATCAGGTCGGAAAAGAAAGCGATAAAAAATCTGGAAGAAAACAAAACCTAGCGGCTATTTTTTTCGCGGGCCACAATTGCCTGCCCAATGGCGTTTACCTCTTCATCCAGCCCGAAAAGCGGGATTCCCGACTCAGGATCGAGTTTCAGCCATTGACTCTCCGTGTCCCTTTGTATTTGAAGGTATTCAATCCCCTCTTTATAAATGGTATATACTCCCTCCTCTTCTGGAAAAACAGAATAGGTATAGTCAAAAATTTCAATATCAAATGGCGCTAACATGTGTGGTAATTTTAATTGCTAAAGATAGTGAATTTATGCGTATCTTGGATTTCGTCATCGTTTATTCAATTGATACATTGATTTCCAAATCCAACATACTACCTTTACATTCAGAATAACACAACATGAATAAAGAATCTTTTTTTGTCAAGGGCGAAGAGCTATTGCAGAAGATCAAGGATATCGTTGCCGAAGGCAATGTCCGAAAAATCATCCTTTCCGATAAATCAGGCAAGGAGATCATGAGTTTCCCCGTTACGGTGGGCGTTGTCGGCCTTTTGCTGGCCCCGCTCCTTGCCGCTATCGGAGCCGCCGCTGCCCTGCTAACCGAGTGTACGATCACCGTGGAACGAGATGAAGACACGGATTTGAAGTCATAAGGAAGCGCCTTTGGCATGACAGCTAGCATGACACTCGACGTTATCTATCAGGACGAATACCTGATTGCGGTTAATAAACCTCCAGGACTACTGGTGCACCGGTCTTTGATCGCAAACGACGTGTCGCTGTTTGCACTCCAGCTGTTGCGCGATCAGATCGGAAGGCCCGTCTATCCTGCCCACAGACTAGACAGGAAAACCAGTGGCACACTGCTGTTTTCGCTCGATAAAACCAGCGACAGCAAAATGCAGCAATTATTTGCCGTTAGGCAGATACAGAAGACATACCTAGCGATACTACGCGGATACTCGCCGGAAAAAGGTGAAATCGATTACCCGTTAAAAAAGGAAAACGGTAGCATGCAGGATGCGCTGACACGGTTTATGACCATTGCAACAGCCGAAATAGCGCTTCCCGCCGGTAAGCATCAGACCTCACGCTACTCACTCGTGAAAGCCCGACCAGAAACTGGCCGAATGCATCAGTTACGGCGTCATTTCGCCCACATCCTCCACCCGATTATTGGCGACAGACCCCACGGTTGCAACAAACAGAACAAGCTCTGGAAGCAAACGTTTAACATGGATACCATGCTATTGCATGCAAGTAGCCTGTGCTTCAAACATCCCATTACCGGATCGGACGTGGTGATAACGGCGCCACTGCTCCCCGAGTTCAGACGGGCCATGTCAATCTTGGACTTACACCTAAGGGATGATTATCGTTAGCGACCTCACGCGCTGCTAGGCATAGATCTCCTCCATTTTTTCTACCAATGCCTGGGCAACCGGAAGTGCCGAAGCCGGGTTTTGACCAGTTATTAAAAACCCGTCTGTCGTTACATATGGTGTGAATGGGACGATGGCATGACCGAATTGTACACCTTGTTCCTTTAGCCAGTCGGTCAGACTGAAAGGCACATCGTGGTGTCTTTTCAACAAAGCCTCCTCCGTATCGGTAAAACAGGTCACCCGCAGTCCTTTGAGCGCGTTTGGGCGAAGCTCGACAAACTTGACCAGTGCCGCCACGCCGTGCCCCACCATGGCAACTGGCTTTCCCTCAAGAAAACACTGGTATAGTAGCCTGCCGATCTGCTTACTCGATGCGATGTCCCACATTGCGCCGTGGCCGTCGGCAATGTAGACTGCGTCATACATCGAAACATCGACCTCATCGATCCGCCAAGTGTTACCCAGCTCGAGTTGCGACAGGTAGTCATCGCGAAAAACCGTCGCATTTTCACTGGCATCTTGCGTTTCCTCACTCAACGGATCAATCGGTGGCCGCCCTCCTTCTGGACTGGCCACTGTAACTTCATATCCCTGCCCCACAAACGTATAATAGGCATCGCTAAATGTGCTCAACCACAGTCCCGTTTTACGGTCGCTACCGGCCAGTGTACCACGAGAGGTTAGTATTATCAATAATTTCTTCATTTGTGCGCGTTGTTAACTTTATCCCGTTAACGTCAAAAAGGATGCAATATTGGGGTAGCCAGCTTAGATTTCACATTAATTAACATTGCCATGAGAATCCATTAACCTACTGCCGCTAAGGCAGTCGTCTCCATGCCAAACTTTCAGTTCGTCCCCTTATCGTCAATCTTATTTTTACGTCCATACAGGAGCAGCCTTTTAAACGCATAGATGGTTGGGAACCTTTTAAACGTTTTCTCAATCCGGCTTTTATACGCGGTGATAAATTGTTGCTTTTCACGCTCCGACAATTTTTCCATGTAGGGAATCAAGGCAGAACCAGCGATAAAATCAACCAACTCTTTGGGATGATTGGCGATAATCGGATAGATTTTTTGTATGATTTGAATTTCTTTTAATTTGCCGGCAAACATGATCTGGGCGTAGTCGTCGATACTCAACATGGATGATTCTCTTTTCCAACCACCTAAGAATTCGGCAAAGGGGCTTTCCTGTACCAAATCCAATAAGATTTGATTGAGAAGATTTTCCTTTTGTACCGGCATTTGTACGGCAAACTGCCCCGTATCACTTAGCAGCGCGATTAACCTCGGGAATAATTCCTCATGGTTTTCGGACCATTGCAGCGCGGCGTTGCTAAAAATAAGGTCCCATTTTTGCGGCGCTCCAGCATCGATCAGTTCCTCCACGGTAGCTAACTTAAAACTCAACTTGCTGCTCTCCAGTTCCTTGCTTTTTGAAAGCATTTCCCGTGAAGGGTCAATCCCCAAAAAAAAGGCCTGATTAAATTTTTTTGATAAGATGCTAGTCTGTTCTCCGGTACCGCATCCGATATCGATGCCGTTCTTCAAACTATCTCCGGAAATAAATTCCGTCATATCAAAAAAGGGCTGATACCTGATGTTCTTAAACTGATTATACGTATCTGGATTCCAAGGCATAATCACATACTCCGGCTCATTAACCGTGTGGTTTGATTTCTCCTAAATGCGCTACTTCCTTTACATCAAATGGAGTTTCTTGGTAAACGAAATAGTTCAGCCAATTGTTGAACAGTAGATTCGCATGGCTGGCCCAGCGGACAACAGGCGGTTGATTGGGATCATTTCCGGTGTAATAGTGCTTTGGCACGTCGATCGAAGCTCCTTGCTCCGCGTCCCTCCTATATTCTTCATGGAGGGTCAATGGTGCATATTCCGAATGCCCGGTCAAATAAAATTCCCGACCTCCCCTTGAAGTGATGATAGCCATGCCTGCTTCTTCAGATTTAGCCAGGACATCAACCTCTTCTATGCCTACTAAATCCACATCTGCAAGCGTGGTATGGCGGCTATGCGGAATATAGAACTCATCATCGAATCCACGAAACAATGGATGTCGCTTATCGACCGCAGTGTGCTTAAAAACACCGAACAGTTTCGCATCCAAGGGAACTTTCTTAACATTATAAAAATGATACAACGCCGCTTGGGAAGCCCAACAGATATACAGGGTGGATGTAACGTGCGTTCTTGCCCAATCAAAAATCATTTTGATTTCATCCCAGTACGAAACGTCCTCAAATTCCAGCTTCTCCACGGGTGCACCGGTAATAATCATTCCGTCGTAAAAGTTCTCCGTAACTTCCCTAAAACCCTTATAGAACAATTCCAGATGCTCCAACGGTGTGTTTTTCGGAGTATGGGTATCCAACCGCAGAAATTCAACCTCAACCTGCAAAGGGTTGTTGGAGAGCAATCGGATAAAATCAGTCTCCGTTGAAATTTTCAACGGCATCAAATTTAGGATAATGACCCGCATCGGACGAATGTCCTGCGTATTAGCCCGCAAGTCATCCATCACAAATATATTCTCTTTTTTGAGTTGGGCAATCGCTGGAAGATTATCTGGTATCTTTACTGGCATTCTTTCTCGCACCTTGATCTGAGCCTACAAAAATAAGGAGAATTTTGGGGTTTTGTCGCTTTTTTTGGGTTGACCTGTCTTATTTACCCCTTTTGATTGTCGCATTTGTCACCGTATAATTCAAAGAATGTGTCCTATTTTTGACTTTGAACTGAAGGACAAACTCAAAAAACTAAAATGATGGATACTCCCTTATCACAGCAGTTAAATATTATCATTCCTGCCTACAGGATGCATACGCAGACCTTTATGAATGTATTGGATGGTATATCAGAAGCCGACGCGTCAAAAAGAATAGCGGGTCGAACCAATCATGTAATCTGGATAGCGGGCAACTTTGTAAATATGCGCTATGGCCTAGCCCGTGTATTAGGCGCTGACGAAAAGGATCCGCATGACGATTTATTCTTCCAGGGCAAATCGTTGGACGAAAGTTTCAACTATCCTACACTAGCGGAGCTTAAAGCAAATTTTCATAAAATATCACCACTTGCATACGGGGCGCTCCTAACGATTAACGATGCACGGTTGAATGCACAATTTCCACTAAACATGGAGATATCCTTTTTTCAGGAAACCGTACTCAACTTTATTGGCATGTGTATAGGTAGGGAAGATTACCTCTGTGGCCAGCTAGGTTTGATGCGCAGGATACTGGATTATCCGGGCGTGAAATACGATGTGGATGACCACATAAAATATTAAGGCGATGGTGCAATGGCTTCCTGATTGACTGCCTGGCTGATCTTATGCAGCTTTACTACCCCATCATCGCCCTTATTGTATACAGCGACCGGTTGATAGCGGGTCGTATCGAAATGTGGCGGCTCCAGATCAAGTAAATCTGGGATTGGCTTTCCTGATTCGAAGAAATAAGCCGTGGTTATACTGCCGTAATCATTATGGGGTAACAGGTTGCCACATCCGATATAGTCTGCGCCAATCGTATCAGCGACGCTGAAGGCATAAACCCGGATAATCCCCCCTTTATTTTGTTCATTCCGGACAAAAGCAACTTCTTCGAAGCCTCCGATCAAATCACTGGGGCCGCGATTGCCCAACAGGTCCCAAACGGAGAGCACACAGAGAACTGCAATAATCAACCCAAGGAGCCACTTCCGATATCGTTTAACCATGATTATGCGAAATTAAGAAAATGAGAGCAAGATTGGTAAGATAAGAAGGCATGCAATGCTATAAATGTACTTCTTATTTAATACTTTTGGCCGTAATCTTGGAAACCTATAGAACGTCGGTACCATTTATGAAATATTATTGCGTCGTGCTTTTCCTTTTTGTTGCCCAAGCGATATGTCAAGCACAAGATGAAAGAAAGGAAGTGGTCACTTTTGAAGATGCTTATAAGCGGGTATATCACGTTACGAAACTTCATGGGGAACGGCCCGTAGTAGATGGAAAACTGGATGAAGACATTTGGGAACATAAAGGAGCATGGTCCGAAAAATTCTCACAGGTTATCCCTTTCGAACGTGCGCACACCGTGTCATGGACACGTATGAAAATATTCTATGACGACGAAAACATTTATGTAGGCGTTTACTGTAGAGATGAACATCCGGAGACCATGAATGCATTCGTTGGAAACCGGGATGACAACAGCAACGGCGACCTGATCAGCATTGCGTTTGATACTTATCACGATTACCGTGTAGCTCCAGAATTCAACATCAACCTCGGCGGAAACAAAACGGAACTGACGGTTACGGACAAGCTTTCCGTAAATCTGAGTTGGAATGCGGTTTGGGAAGGACGTACCCACATCAACGTATCGGATTCATGCTGGACAGCCGAGCTCCGCATCCCATTCAGCCAGCTCAGGTATAACCAAAAAAATACGGATGGGATATGGGGATTGCATGTAAGACGCATTATCCGTAGAAATAACGAAGTCCAGAATTGGAGTTTGATTCCGATAAAGAACAACGGGCACGTTTTTTCTTTCGGCGAAATGCATGGCATGACCGATTTGCCGAAACCCAAGGGAATTGAGTTCCTACCCTATGTAATGGGTAAGCATATCAATGAGCCCAAGATACCCCATAGCCCCTTTCAGCAAGGGAGCAAATGGCAAGGAAATGCGGGGATGGATGCTAAATTCGCACTAAAGGATTTTACACTTGATGTAACCGTCAATCCAGACTATGGCCAGGTAGAGCTCGATCCATCGGTGATGAACCTCTCTGCATATGAAGTTTTCTATGATGAAAAAAGGCCCTTCTTTCTTGAAGGTAAGCATATTCTGGAGTTTGACAATATTGAAGACGGCATGATGTTTTATAGCCGTAGGATCGGCGCCATGCCTTCTTACCGCCCTCATGGCATAGACAATATCGAAAACTACGCGAGTACCCCTCAATTTATCCCCATCATCGGTGCCCTGAAATTGACGGGAACAAATAGAAAAGGTGTCACAATCGGGTTGTTGGAAAGCGTTACTGCGCAAACTTCCTCGAAGGTGATGCGTAATGGGATACACGATCGTGAAGTAACGGAACCCCTTACCAATTATACGGTGGCGAGGGTACAGAAAAACTGGGAAGGAAATACCTTACTGGGAGGCATGGTTACGGCTGTAAACCGTTACCTAACCAAACCGCATCTACGGGATGCCCTGGTTGAAAATGCGTTTACCGCGGGAGTAGACCTTACCCATTATTTTGCGAACCGACTTTACTATGTAGATGCAAAGGGAATGGTGAGTTCGTTGCATGGCTCTCCGGAGGCGTTGTTAAAAACCAAAATGAATGCGACGCACTATTTCCATCGGGAATCAGGAGCCGGTTACCTGAATCTCAGTCCTGATATGCGCGCCTTACAGGGTACGGGTGGCTACCTAAAGATTGGAAAGAAAGGAAATGCACAATGGAATTTCTCGCAGACGTTCAGTTGGGCATCTCCAGGTTTTGATCTTAACGACGTGGGGTATATGAGACAGTCGGATTATATGCTGAATGAATCAGAAATAGCATTCCGAAAAACGGATCCATGGGGCCCTTTCCGATTTGCAGGAATTAACCTGACCCAGAAAAATGTCTGGAACTATGGCGGCGACGCGATGAACAACGACGTGGCAATACGCTGGCGGAGCTTAAGTATCAAACATCGCGTGGAAATGGACGTGAAGGAAACATTCAGCTGGAATACGGTGGATAGCCGCCGATTAAGAGGCGGACCGGATATACGCTATCATTCAAATTTTGAGACCAACGTGAATTTAAGTACCGACCGGGCTAGAAGAGTGGTCCTTAAACTTCAGTATGACGGCAGGCATTATTTAAATGAGGAAACAGGATACAATCAGCTGCACCCAAGTATGATTTTCAGGCTAGGGAATCATATCCGTTTGACCGGACAATTGGATTACGCCTGGAACAAGGATAACTTGCAATACGTGAGCAGTATTGTACCCGCAGACGATGCCGAAGGTAAAACCGAGTATGTAATGGGACGAATGAAGCAGGAGACGTATGGCGTAACGTTGAATATGCAAGTCAATGTTACGCCTGATATTTCTATTCAATATTACGGTTCGCCGTTTACATCGGTAGCAACCTATGACCGGTTTAAGCTGGCGGCAGATACCCGCTCGCATACGTATTCCAATCGCTTCAATGAGTTTGCCAGTGATGAAATCAGCTACAATAACGGGCAATATGTTGTAGGTAATGGTGAACGATCTTTCAAGGATCCGGATTTTAGTTTTAATGAGCTCCGTTCTAATTTGGTAGCCCGTTGGGAATACCTACCGGGTTCAACACTTTACCTCGTATGGGAACACAGGCGGTCCAATCAGGACGATATTTACCATCCCGGCTGGGGGGCAAATCTGGATAAAATGTTTGGGCTGTTTGCTACCGATACATTTATGATGAAAATCAATTACTGGTTTAATTTATGAAAAAAGGCAGTTACGTGGCCCATGACCTTGCATTCCGCTCTGTGTTAATCGTTATCCGATTTGTAGCCAGTTTCCAGTTCGGCCACCCGTTTTTCCACAGACTCCATGATATCCGCTAAATTGGCTATGGCATCCTTGATTTGGTTGTCGGGCATTTTCCGCTCCAAACGTTTCATTCGCAGGGCCAATTCCTCAAGCTGTTCATGTAATCCCTGAATATCAACAGGCTGCCGCTGCTCCTTTTTCTTGAAAATCGGTACGAGGGCAATAATTAAAGCAATGATGCCAATGGCAAAAGCGAGGTAAGCAATCATGGTATTTTCTTTTTCAGGGTTTTCATTCCGATCGGTAAGTTCCTCGGGATTGGTTGGTTGTACTTGGGTGGGGACGATCAACGATGATAGCGTAGTGTCCATAATAGTATCCTCCAGCGGTACTTCATCGTTTAGATCAATTAAGCGTTCGGTGTGGGAGACGTAACTTTCATAACCGGCAAGTTGCTTCCGATAACCCTTTCCCGGCCGCTCAAAGATATCGGCAAAAACTTGATTTCGCAAGGCAACCAACCCAGCATCATCAGTAGCGCTCAGAGACCGCCAGCTATTGTACCATCGCTCGATTCCCGCAATGGGCTTCATGGCTAACTGCTGTGTGAAACAGTCGTAATCCAGTGTCTCACAGGATATCCTAAAACTGGTATCCTGCGAAACCACCTTGTCCGTCGCCAGAAAATTAATTGTTTCACGGATTAACTCATATTTAGCCTGCTCCGCTGGCTCCTGTGCGAGGGCATTCCAAACCGACGCAGCCATACCAAAAATAATCAACAAACTTCTCCGCATATGCTTGATTTAACTACCAACCACCTATAAACTGCTAAAATAGTATAAAATGGGCAGTAACTGCTCTTTTTTTATTTATGCATGCCTTCAGTAATCTCAATGAGCCGTTTTCGATGTAATCGTTTCGCTAACTCGCCTTAAAATGCGGATTGTAAATCAGCCCGACGATGTTATCCCATGGGTCTCTCACTTTAGCCACTTGGATACCACCGCCGACATCCTTAGGCGATTCATATTCGGAAGCTCCTAACTTCACAAAGCGGGCGACCTCGCCGTTGATGTCGACGACACCCCAATACGCGACCACACTCTCCGTTTTGGTCGCTGTTGCTACCTGCGGTTGAAGACCCAACTCAAAGCCGCCGATGTCAAATCCGACATAAAAAGGCTCGTCGAAATACGGCTGCTTTCCAAATGCTTCGGCATACCAACGTTTGGCGGCGGCGATATCACCCACCTGGTAAATGGCGGTCCGAAGACCTAAGATTTTGTTTTCCATATTATTCTGACTGATGCGATTATACCTTTTCAGGCTTCCTATGCACTGGCTAAACTAAGGTTATTTTAGCAAACACCGTATTCAAGACAACTAATTTGATTAGAAGTTTCCGCATTTTGGTAAATTCGCGACATGAAAACAAAAAGCGCCGCTCAACTATCCCTGCTTCTTGTGCTGCTAATGACCTTGGTCTCTTCATGTGTTAAGGATCCCGTAGATAAAGTTCCTGACCGGGAATTATTTATTGAAACGGACGCCTCATACGGGCCTGACAGCAGGCAGCGTATGACGGTGGCATTGCCGGAAGGGCGCGATGAAAAAACCCCTATTGTGATATTGATTCACGGCGGAGCATGGATAGCTGGAGATAAAACGGACTTGGCGGGCATGCAGCAAGTATTGCTGCAAAACCAAATCGGTTCGATAAGTATTAATTACCGTTTTGTGTCTGAAAACCATCATTTTGAGGGGTTAATGGAGGATGTCGGACTGGCACTAGCGGCTGTTAAGGCCAACGCTGAGGAATGGGGTATCCGTACAACGCATTATCAGTTACTTGGGGCAAGTGCCGGTGCACATATGGCCTTGCTGTACGCTTACGGTTTTCAACGGGAAAACGAGGTCTCTGCTGTTATTTCAGTGGCAGGCCCCACTGCATTTCCAGATGAATTTCTGGCTGTTGCAGCCCTGGGCCCATTGAAGGTTCCTATCGAAGCTATGGCCGGTGCGCCGATAGCAACACCTTATTCCCCACGCTTTTCTGCTGCTGGCCCAATCAGTTACCTAACTGATGCCGTACCTACCTTGCTGATCCATGGTACGGCAGACACTACGGTGCCCTACGCGTTGTCGACAGCCTTGGAAGAAGCGTTGGAAAATAATGGAAAAACCGTACAGCTCATCACCTTGGACGGTGTCGGTCACGACTTTTTGGTCGACCCTACGGCGGTATCAGAAGTCGTCAACCATGCATTAGCTTGGATAAATACCTATGAATAGTGGTTTGTAGCAACTTAAAAATCCGCGCTCTGCAAAAAATCTTCTAAATCAAGGTTTTTGTCCAATCCGAATTTTTGTTTTAACCGATACTTAAACATCCGTACGCTTTGCGGTTCTACATGAAGCAGCTGTGCAATTTGTTTTGTTGTCATTTTCAAGTATAGGTAGGCGCAATATTTCAGATCGAGTGATGTCAGCCGCTGTGAAGCCTTTTCGCTAAGGTGGCTAAAGAAGTTGGGATGCAATTCCTGTATTTGCGTTTTGATATCTTCAAAATCGGCACGCATTAATAATTCTTCCTTAAGTAGCTTTTGTATATTTCCAGTATCCCCTTCCTGGATTTTATCCTGAATTTGCCTGAACATATCGTTCTTATGCGCAATGATCAACGAGTTTGTAAGGGTTTCTTTTTCCAATTGTTGGCGTTTCATTTCCAGTAACTCTTGCTCCGCTTTTAGTCGTGCTTGTTCTTCTTTTTCCAACTGAATTTGGATGGTCATGCGGCGCTCTCCTTCCTCCATTTCTTGTTGGATCTTTTTTTCACGCTCAATGGAATATCTTAGTTTGAAATGATAAGACAAAAACATAAAAACAAGTGCAAAAACAAGTGCAGCTGCAATTCCACCATACAGATAATTTTGGCTCTTCTGAAACGCAGCGCGAGCATTGAGCAACGTCAACTGTTGGTCTTTCTTTTCCGTTTCGTATTGTATCTCCAGTTTCTGCGCATTCAACAATTGCTGTTCATCAAAAGACTTCTTTAATAATTCTTCTGCTTTTTGTTGATAGACTAATGCCGATTTAAGCTTGTCTTTTTTTCTTGAAATATCCGCTAGTTCCTTATTAACCAGGTATTCGAGCTTGAAGTAATTTCCCCCGTCGCTTGCGAGCTGGCCGAGCCCCTGCAAAAGGTACCGCTCGGCGAGTGAAACGTTTCCTTCCAATTTGGCGAAGCCGCTTTTGATACCGAGTACATTGATCCACTTATCAGCCGATGCCACTTTACTATTAAGTTTCTCTTCAGCAAGCGCAAGATAGTCAAAGGCCTTTTGTTTGCGTTCGGCTACTCCAGTGCCATCAAAATCAAGATAATAATTAGCCAGATTGATGCAGGTGATAACCAACGTGTTTCCACTTACTTTTCCCGGGTGCTTTTGATAGATCGCAAATGCATTGTTCAAATAATGGTAACTACTATCCAAAAAATTGAGCCGATGCGTTTTTCGATATCGGGCCAAATACATGCTGGAAATACCATTGTTTGCATTGGCCTGTAGATTGGGACTTTGCGCCCGAACGGCATATGCTGCGCACGTCCGGATATATTTTTCCATCTTTTCTTCGGCATCCCATTTACTATAGGCACTATATAACAGGTAATTGAGGTTATATGTAGTGATGAGGTCATCATCATCCCCTTCCAGGTATTTAAGTCCTGTAAGCGCATCTTTTACGACGGAATCTGGAAGGTTCAGTATATTATTTAGGTAAGCTTTGGCCCGGTACGCAACGGCTTTTGACGTGTTTCTTTTTGCTTTTCTGGCGTTTTCAAAACTGAGGTCAAGGTACTTCTTTCCGATTAGAAGACTATCCATCGAAACATACAACCCACTTTGATAAGCATACAAATAAGAAAGATCATCGGGTGAAGCCGTTCTACCAATGGCCGTTTTAAGTACGCTTATCGCTCCTTCTGTATTATTCTGCAATTGTAATTGATCTACACGCTCAAGTGTGGCACCTGTAAAATCAGCGTTATGCTGTGCGCTTAAGGATGGGCACAATAAAAGAAAAAGCAGCGATAGCACGATGTCGGTTAGACTCATATAACTTGTTTACCTACTCAACAAAATAATAAAAAAATTTCCGTCCACACGAAAGGTATGAGACTAAAGATTTGATGTAGATACTTTATATATGCAATAAATCAGCGTGGTAGATGCTTTGTAACGGACATTTCTCATGTTCTCTGAAGATTTCTGACCAATTTTACATCGAGCTTCTAAACGCATAAAATATGAACTCACACATGCAATCGGTACTAGGTTATTTGGGGCTCCTGTGGCTGGTGGCCTATTTTTTTGGGAAAGACGAAAGAGACGATACAAGCCGATACCATTTGAAACAAGGGTTTGGTTTACTGATACTTGGTGCGTTGTGTAATTCATTCGCACTAATCGCTGGATTGATATCAATAAATGTGGCCGCGATATTGATCAGTGTCGGCTTCGCGTTTTTAATTTTTTCAGTATTAGGTATTATACATGTTATTAATAAGGTAAGAAAGCCGTTGCCGTTGATTGGAAAGCTTTTTGAAAATCGATTCAATTTTATCTAACACTCGCAAATTAATAATTAAAATCATGCAAAATTTACAATTCAAGCCTTTTGCAAAAGAATATCTTATAGCAGGTCTACGAGAGAAATTTCCACAATATAAAATCCAAACTGGTATGGGAACATTACAAGTGCGGACAAGTGGCTTCACAATTACCGGTAATGTCGCCATTAAGTGCAAACCCGAGCAAGGCAAGATTACCACATCGACAAATTTAGATATGGCTTTTGTTTATCTGTTCTTCATGTTACCGTTGGGAATCTATATACTTGCGAAGCAAGCGCGAACAAAACAGTTTGAAAGCGAAGTTGTCGCTGGATTGAAACAGCTGCTTGAACCGTTGGATTAATTGCTTTATATGTCGTCCAAAAAGATCTTGGTTATTATTTTTACAGCAGTTTGTCTGGGGATCACATTGTTCGTATTATTCCTTTATATATCGATAAAAACCAAATCAACACGTATTGACCGCTACGAGCCATTCAAGGAATGGATTGGGAAAACTGTGGAATTAAACCGTCCATCTGTCCTTTTCTGTGAACGACTACCCTTCAATGACAACTACCCCAACGTACTGTTGGATAGTTTGCATCCAAACTGGCAATATGTCGACGAGCAAGCAAACTTGTCGGAGCCCGATTTGGTAAAAATCATTGCCTTTCCCAAGGGGGTCGCATTTACCATTCAAAAAGCCGTGATGTATACCAATGGTGTTTCTGGTTCATCCACTCCCATCGTGTTTGGTACGATCACTCACGGTGCAGAAGTCTATCAGGTAGGGTACCAATGGGGTGAACAGGATATAGGCAAATCTTTTGACAAAATCAAGGAATCCTGGCGTTTTCACCAAGCGCCTTGGCAATCAATTGAGGACACCAACTACTACGCCTTGCCACGTGCAGAATTCTGGTAGTCCTAGGTATCGTGCGTTAACTCAATCATAATCAAAAGCATAAGATAAGGCAAAACCGTGGTTGTTGCCAAGTACAGGGTGATTGAATCCAACGCTGTATTGATAAACCAGCCGGAGTTGTTCAACCGGATAAAAGCCCAACAAGAAATTGACAGAGGAATTAGTCCTGTAGCCGGCCCCTATCTCAAACCTATTTTTTAGCGCTGCAGACACATTGGCATCGATCTGGACAGGAGCGCCTTTTTCATATTTCACCAGCAAGCTTGGCGTAATCATATTCTCCTTGTAAAGGTCGGTAAAAAAACGGTACCCGAAATAGCCGTAAATGGGTGTCGAAAGATTCAGATTATCCCGCGAGGCGAAGCGATTACCTAACAAGTTGGGTATGGATAATCCCAAATAAAAACCCACTCGGTTATATAAAACGCCTGCTCCAATTACCGGAATAGTTTCGGAGAGATTGTTTGCAAACTCAGGATCGCCTTCGACGCCCAGCTCCAACAGATTTTCGTGGAGTCGCTGCACGCCCGCAGTCATGCCAAAAGAAAAAACGTTCTGGTCGTAGACAGCCCAGTATGGTCGGTTTTGCTGATGATCAAAATAAATCTTATAGGAGTAGGCTAATGTCGCGGTGGTTGCAGAAGCCACGCCAATCCGGTCGTCAAGGATCGTGGCGCCCACTCCCATTTTATCGTTGGCTAGCGGCGTGTGGAAGCTCAAAGCGGAGCTGCTGGGGGTGCCTTCAATATAACGGGTGTAGCGGTTGTGATTGAAACTGATCACCGAACCTTTGGCCATACCGGAGTAGGCCGGATTAATGAGGAACGGGTCATAGTGATAAGCTGCAAAAAGCGGTGTTTGCTGGCCGGAGGAAAACCGAGGTATCCAAAGTACCACGATGGCAAGAAAGATAGGATATGTTCCGAATTTCATATTAACGTTTGATAACCAACATGCCCTCGATCTTCTTTAACGTGTTGTCTTCTTTGTATTCGATCACAAAGAAATACGTTCCAGCGGGCAGTATTCCGCCTCCGAGCCGGGTAAGCTTATTTGCCTTTCCGTCAAATACCTTGGATTGGTTGTCGTAATCTTTTAAGAAGAAGACCAAATCGCCCCATCTGCTGAAAACGGCTACCGAATTTTCGGGATGGCGCTCAATGCCATCGATTTGCCAGTTGTCATTGATGCCGTCGCCGTTGGGGGAAATTCCATATTTAGTCCGTTGGATACGCGTGTCTGGAATAATGAGGAAACGCAGTTCGCTGCAACTCGTTGCTTCGCCTGCGGCATTGAACGGGATAACCCGGATGTAGTAGGGTGTGTTTTCTTTGAAATCGATCTTGGGGTGGTAAGTAGTGCCGACCACGATGTCAGCGTCTACTAGGTCGGATCCACTGGGTGTTGTACCGATAGCGACGTAGTAACCTTCTGCACCTTCCACGGCAGTCCAAGCAATCCCATCATTTAGTGATATGCTGCTTTCGCCGTCTCGTGGGCGAATGATGGTCGTGCATTCCGGTGCAACCAAAAGTGTAGTGGTGGTAAAGCTGATTTCTATGCAGCCGTCTGCTTCCCCGGCGGCATTGTATGGCACCACGGTAACATAGTAGGTCGTGTTTTCTTCCCAGTCGGTCGCGTGGTTGTATGTCGTACCGTTTACTTCCTCCCCATCTACCACATTCGTACCTCCGGCGGTGGTACCGATGGAAATGCGATAGCCATCGGCACCATCCGCGACCG
>NZ_BMER01000003.1:214-506997 GCF_014636865.1 Parapedobacter pyrenivorans | reverse complement strand
GCGAACGGCTGGCCGGGGCATCGGTGACGCTGTACGATGGCAACCGGGAGATCGTGGCCAGGAAGAGCAGCGACGGAGAAGGTGCTTTTGAATTCGTGCTGGACAGGGATAAGTCTTACACCGTATTGGGGCAGAAGGAGAAGTACCATGCGGATTCGGCTAAAGTAAACACACTGGGTATAACGAAGTCTGACACGCTGGAGGTAGCCCTGCTGCTGGAGCCGGTTTTCGAAGTTGGCAAGACCTTTGAACTGGAAAATATCTATTATGATTTTGATAAGCACAACATCCGGCCGGATGCCGCGGCGGTGCTGGATGAGCTGGTGCGTACGCTGCGCGATAACCCGACGCTGAAGATCGAGCTGTCGAGCCATACGGACAGCCGAGGCAGCGACGCCTACAACGAGGCGCTGTCGCAGCGGCGGGCACAGGCTGCTGTGGACTACCTGGTGAGCCGTGGGATAGCGCGTGACCGGATGGTAGCGAAAGGTTACGGGGAGACGCGGTTGGTGAACGACTGCGGCAACGGGGTGCCCTGCTCGAGCGAGCAGCACCAGGCCAACAGGCGAACGGAAGTGACCGTATTAGCGTATTAAAAATCTGTTATCAACTAAATACCCACTGTAAAGCCAGTCTATTTATATAGATTGGCTTTTTTGCATCAATCGAGTCGGTTTCCCATGATTTTGAGGCGAGGTAGTGAGCTAACCTTAAAATTAAGTTGGTTTGAGGCGAACTCATGAAATAAGCAATTATTTAAGGCCTAACTGGATGTTGACCTCAAAATTGGTATGATTTTAAGGTTGTTTTGGTTTATTTTGTATCTTTGATGCATGGCGTACGCAATAAATTCAGATCGCAGTAAGCCTTGGAATGGATTACCGGAGTTGCCGATTGACACTTCTTACTGCGAGACCGTTCCGGTTCTGCGACAGCTTGGTAACACCAAGGCCGCACTTGCACGATTGCAGGGACGAAGTGCGGTGATTCCGAACCAAGGCTTGTTAATCAACTCCATCAGTTTACAGGAAGCAAAGGCCTCGAGTGCCATTGAAAATATCTTTACAACCGATGACGAGCTTTACAAGGCGTTCAGCCAAGTACAGGCTCAGCAACCAGCCGGTGCAGCTAAGGAAGTACTTAACTACCGCGAGGCCCTATGGTCAGGCTTCGGTTACCTGCAGGGGGAGCAGCAATTTGATTTTGACTACTTTGTAAAGATGTATCGAATTGTATCTGGTTACAATGATGGGATACGGACGCCGGTGGCACAAATCTACATCAAAGAAGGTGGTACGGGGCCGAATGCAGGAAGAGCATTTTACACCCCGCCCCGCGGTGCAGGGATTGTGGAAGCCAAAATGGACAACCTGATCAATTTCCTGAACGATGATGCCACGTATCCGCTCGACCCGCTATTGAAAATGGCCATCGGGCATTTCCAGTTTGAAGCAATCCATCCGTTCCGGGACGGCAACGGACGTACCGGCCGTATTTTCAATATCCATTACCTGACTAAAAAGGAGTTGCTGGATTTCCCCATCCTGTATTTAAGCCGTTATATATTGGATCATAAGGAGGATTATTACAGCGGATTGGCTGGCATCACGCAACGGGGCAGTTGGCAAAACTGGTTGCTCTACATCCTCAAGGCGGTTGAAGTTACAGGCAATTTGACTTTCAATAAAATCAATGACATCGTAAATGCTAAGGATGCCATCATGCACCATGTGCAGGATAATACGGATATCAGCAGACCCGAGACACTGGTTAATGCACTGTTTACCCAGCCATTCACTCGTGTGAAACATTTGCAGGAATTTTATGCCGAGAATACAGCCAGAAAGTATTTGGATATCCTGACCGAACAAGGAATTTTGGAAAAACGGATGATGCAAGGAAGTGCATATTATTTAAATTTGGAACTTCACCGTATCCTGGCGGAATAATCTGAGCGTTACTTTGGCGTTGACTTGCTGCTGTTTGACAAGCTGAAATCAGTACGGGTGGGTTAACGAATTTTAAAGACAGGAGTAAACCAATTTTTATGAAAAAGATTAGGATCGTCTGGCAGCCTGCTTTATACCTAAGTGGCTTATTATGGTTTGTAGCCTGTACAACCAAAATAGGAGATAAGCAGCATGCTTCGATTAAAAATAGGTTGAATAATTTTACAGACTGGGGGATTTATAAAGGAGATCTTGGGTCTTCTCAATATTCTTCTCTTGATCAGATTAATGCGGGGAATGTTGACAAACTGGAGAAAGTTTGGGAATATAAACATGGAAAACCAATGGGCCCGGGTATGTATGCTAATCCGATCATCATAGATGGGCTATTATATTTTACTACACCTGAAGTAAATGCTGTGGCGTTGGATGCAGCTACCGGAGAGGAAGCTTGGGTTTTTGTTTCCAATGAACATAAAGGTGATGAAAAGCCCTTCAGTGGACGTAACAGGGGGCTTACATATTGGGAAGACAGTGAAGGGAATAATAAGCGCATACTCAATTTTGTGAAGGATCGCGTATACGCCATTGATGCAAAAACGGGCGAATTGATCAAATCTTTTGGGGAAAATGGATTTATTGATTTGCGAAAGCATATGATCCTACCTCCCGAAGCGGTTGATATTGAAATGACCAGCCCCGGCATTGTGTATGGAAATACATTGATTGTTGGGGGGCGTGTTCAAGAAGGAACCGGTGCAACACCTGGAGATATTCGAGGTTATGATGTTCTCACAGGAGCCTATAAATGGATTTTTAATACCATACCCTTGCGAGGTCAATTGGGATATGATACTTGGGAATTTGAGGAGGATGAACCGATTGGCGGAGCTAATCCATGGGGTGGTTTTACGGTGGACGAAAAAAGGGGCTGGGTTTTCTTTGCGACTGGATCTGCAGCGCCTGATTTTATTTATGGTGGGATGAGAAAAGGGGCAAATTTATTTGCTAATTGTGTGGTGGCACTGGATGCGAATACCGGCAAATTGGTATGGCATTATCAGACCTTACATCACGACATCTTTGATTACGATGCTCCCCCTGCTCCGATGTTGGTTACCGTTAACAATAACGGGGAATCAAGCGATATTGTTATCCAGCTTACTAAACAAGGGTTGACATTTGTATTGGATAGCGATACCGGAAAGCCGATTTTTCCAGTAGTAGAAATGCCGGTCGCCGTCTCTAAGGTTCCCGGAGAAGCGGCGTGGCCAACTCAGCCCATACCGTTATTACCACGCGTTCTTAATCGAACTACGGTTCTTGAATCGGATCTAAGTAACATTGATCCGGAAACGCATGCTTATGTTTTAGCAATATTCAGAAAACATGAAACAGGCCCGCAATATACGCCCGCTTCTACTGCTGGTGTTATTACCATGCCAGGTCACCAAGGTGGGGTAGAATGGGGTGGAGGTGCTTTTGATCCGGTTAAAAATGTCATGTTTGTAAACGTCAATGAAGCGCCTACGATTCATAAGCTCACCCCTTTGACCAATGATTTTGATCTGGCCACTGCCACGCCGATTCAGCGTGGAGCAATGCTTTATAATACGAATTGCACAGCATGCCACGGTTTAGATAAAGTCGGCAATCCCCCGTTATTTCCAGCGCTTAAGCAGTTGAAATTGAGCAGTGATTCAATCAAGTCAATTCTTAATAGCGGTCGTGGTATGATGCCAAGCTTCAGCCATATTACGGGCACTGAGCTAGATGATATGGTTGCTTACTTGAAAAACGAGGACCCGCTAGCGGCGCAAATCCAAGGTAATAGCAGTGATGATTCAAGCCGGGCTCCTCGATATGCAAATAGTACCCCGTTTTTTGTTGATCAGCATGGGTATCCGGCTATTGCACCGCCGTGGGGGACACTTAATGCGGTTGATATGATTAGTGGAGAGATTTTGTGGAAGGTGCCTCTTGGTGAATATCCCGAGTTAGTTGCTAAAGGCATTCGTAATACGGGTTCAAAAAGTTTCGGAGGACCGGCGGCGACGGCGGGGAATCTGGTCTTTATGGCTGGTACTCCAGATGAGAAGATTCGGGCTTTTGATTCGCGTTCTGGTTTGGTACTATGGGAGTATCAATTGCCCGCAGCGGGCTATGCTTCACCCAGTGTGTATATGATCAATGGAAAGCAATACATCGTAATTGCTGCTGGTGGAGGTGGTAAAAACGGTACCAAAGTAGGTGATTCGGTGATTGCATTTGCATTACCCGATTAACGTGTTGAAGAATTGAATGATGAACGTTAGGAAAATAAATCAATTGACATGAGATTAATACTATTCGTTGTGATGTGTACGGTTATGAGTTATGGGAGCTACGGCCAAACCGCTAAGTACAACAAGCAAAAAAAGACACTGCACATTAAACAGTCCAAAACAGATGGGACAATAGCCATTTATCGTGATAAAGGTAAAGCGCCAATTTTGACTCAGGTCGCAAAAATGAACGAACGTCCTTACCTTCATCCAATTATCGCTCCTGATGGCAAAGGAGTTCTTACAGAATATCGTCCATCCCACCATCCTCATCAAACAGGTATCTATTGGGGGTTGAAATTGGTCAATGGACGTGATTACTTTATGAATTGGAATGAAGATTACTGGCGCGGTACCGCTGCAAAGACCATTAAAGAAAAAGGGAAAGCGGTTAAGTGGCAATCCGTTTATGATATGATTGATGAGGATGGGAATATAATCATGACAGAAACACAGCATTGGTCCATGCAAGCGTACGCTGGGAAATATATACTTGATTTGGAGTGGAAAGGTGAAGCCAAGACGGATGTCACGATGGGTAAGTTTTATGTAGGGGGACTATTTATTAGAATGCCTTGGAGTAAAGAAACCATTGGTGAGACTGTTAATTCGGCTGGGCTGCGGGATATGGAAATGGAAGGCCAACGCGCGATATGGAGTGACCTCGGGATAAAGGTTGATGGACGGGATGATTTAGCTCATATTGCTATTTTTGATCATCCTGACAATCGATCTTTTCCAACCCCTTGGCGGGTAGATTCCCAATTAGGTTTAGGCCCTTCCGCACAAATCTTAGGGGATTGGAGCCTAAATAAAGGGGAGACTGAGGTCTTTAGGTATAGATTGCTGATTTATACCGGACCACTAAGCAACGTAGAAATGACGAGGGCTTGGAAAGACTTTATCCTAGATTATTGACATTGTTATCCTTATTTCCAACCGCCTCCCAGCGCTCGGTAAAGCGTTACTTTGGCGTTGAGTTGCTGCTGTTTGACACTGACTAAGTCTAGTTCACTGTTGAGTGCATTGCTTTGGGCGGTGATGACCTCCAGATAGGTCGCTTCACCGCTCTTAAAGAGCAGGTTCGCGTTTTTTACACCGAGTTGTGCGGTGGTTACGCGCCGTTCGGCGATGGTATGCTGCTCATTGAGCTTTTCGATCATCACCAGAGCGTTGGTTACTTCGTGTACCGCATCCATCACCGTCTGTTGAAAACCAATCTCGGCTTTGTCCCGTTCCAGTTTGGCAACCTCATGCTGGGTTTTGAGTCGTCGGCCGGCGAAGATGGGTTGGGTAACCCCGCTGATGATACCACCAAACAGTGCGCCGGGTATATTGAACCAGTTTTGGGGCAGCATGGCATTAAGCCCCCCGGATGCTTCTATGGTGAGTGTGGGGTAGCGGTACGCCTGTGCAACGCCTACATCGGCATTGGCGGCCCGTAAGGCGAGTTCGGCTTCCCTCACGTCGGGACGGTTGGTTAGCAATTGTAAGGGAACGCCTGATTCATAAGCCTCCTGCATACGCCAATCTGTCAAGGCAGATGAACGGTATACGCTATCCGGCATGCGTCCGGTCAATGCCATGAGCGTATTTTCTTGGATGGCGATTTCCTGTTCTAGCTGGGGGATGAGCGATGCGGCAACGAGCATTTGCGATTCCGTCTGCTGGAGGGCCAGGGAACTTACCTCCCCAGCGTCACGCTGAAGTTTGACAATCTGTAGCGTACTGTCGTTGAGCTTCAGGTTACGTTGGGCGACTTCCAATTGGGCATCCAACATCAGCAAGTTGTAATACCCCTCGGCGATGGTGGACACCAAACTCGTTTGAACGACTTTTTGGGCTTCGAACGTCTGCAGGTACTCCGCCAATGCACGTTCTTTTTGCCGGCGCAATTTACCCCAAATGTCTATTTCCCAGCTCATACCCACGGATGATAAATACTGGGACTGATACATGAAGAGGTCCTTCGGCGCATCGCCTTTACCTTCTTGCTCATACCACCCGGAAGAAGGTCCGCCGTAGAAATCACTAGACCGCCACTGGTGACCGGTACCCCCCAATTGGGCCTCAATCTCGGGCAAGAATGCCGCGCGGGATTGCCGAAGGGATTGATTGGCGATTTCGATGTTCTTCAGTGCTGCCTGCATGTCGTAGTTGTTGGCGATGCCGCTATCGATAAGCATCATCAGCATGCTGTCCGTGAAGAAATCGGACCACGGGATATCAGCGATTGTTACACTATCGGTGGCACTTGGGGTGCCGTTTACGCCGCGAAACGTATCGGTGACACCCGTTTCCGGACGGACATAGTCGCGTCCCACTTTGCACGATGAGATCAACAGGCAGCAAACTACTGCCAGTGCACCTATTTGCCAGTTTATGATTTTCATGGTTAATCCTCTTCTTTCGTTGTCAATTTGTTTTTAACGATTTCATCCAGGTGCTTGAAGATCACATAGAGCACCGGGATGATAAACACCCCGAGGGTAACACCGATGAGCATGCCGCCGGCGGCACCGAAGCTGATGGAATGATTGCCCTGTGCGGAAGGACCTACTGTCCACATGAGGGGAATCAGTCCGGCTACGAATGCCAATGACGTCATCAGGATGGGGCGTAGGCGCATGCGTGCGCCTTCTAAGGCGGATTCGAGTATGCTTAACCCAGCGCTGCGCTGCTGCACGGCAAATTCCACGATGAGGATGGCATTTTTTGCCAGTAGACCGATCAACATGATGAGCCCCACCTGCACGTAGATGTTGTTTTCAAGTCCCACTAAATTGATAACGGAATATACACCGATCAGCCCTACCGGTACGGACGACATCACCGCCAATGGCAGGATATAACTTTCGTATTGGGCGGCCAGGAGAAAATAGACGAAAAGAATGCTCAAGGCGAAGATCAGGAGTGTTTCGTTACCGGATTTACGCTCTTCTAAGCTCATCCCGGTCCATTCATAACTGTAATTCCCCGGTAGCTGATCTGCTGCAATTTCCTCCATGGCGGCCATGGCCTCGCCGGTACTATAGCCGTCTGCCGGGATGGCATTAATACCAATAGCGTTATACAGGTTATACCGGTTTACGATTTCTGGCCCCATAACCTTTTTGAGTTTGATAAGGGTGTTGGCCGGCACCATTTCGTCCTTGTTATTCCGCACGAAGATGGACTTAAACGACTCGGGTTCGGCGCGGTACTCGAAATCGGCCTGCATGTATAGGCGGTATTGCCGTCCGAAGCGGTTAAAGTCACTGACCATCACGCGGCCGTAGTAACCCTGTATGGTACGCAGCATATCGTTAACGCTAACCCCCAGCGCCTTGGCTTTTACCGGATCCACCTCGAGGAGGTATTGCGGGAAGTTGGCATTGAACGTGGTGTATGCCGAAGCAATTTCCGGCCGTTTTTCTAATTCCCGCATAAAGGTATCGGCCACCATGCCGAAATCCCACATGGAACCGCCCATGCGATCCTGTAGCACGAATTCGAGGCCCGAGAAATCGCCAAAGCCCTGGATAGTCGGCCGTGGGAATACGCTGAACGACGCATCGGTGATCTGTGTGAGATCATTGCGGATGGTATCCATGATGGCATTGATATCGCTTATTTCACCCCGTTCCTTAGCAGGTTTGAGGTTGATGTAACCTACGGCGAAAGCCGAGCTAGCGCTGGCATCTATTGCGTTATATCCCGACACCGTCGTCATGCCGGCTATGGCTTCCCGCTTTTTTAGTACGCTGTCGGCCTTGGCGAGGGCGTCGGTGGTGCGGGCAAGGGACGCCCCGGGGGGCATCGAAAGTGAGTAGGTAATGAAGCTGTCATCTTCGGTGGGGATAAAGCTTGTAGGAGTCCTGTTCATCAGCCAGACGCCGATTGCCGTGACCACCGCAAGCCCACCGAGGGCGAGCCCCTTGCGGCTGATCAAAAAGCGAATGGAGCCGATGTATTTAGTGGTGACGGTGGCAAAGCCGGTATTGAATGCATCAAAAAAGCGCGACATGAACCGATTGATCCCCTTTTTGTTGCCGCTGGCCGCGTCGGGATTGGCTGCCGACGGTTCGTGGTGGGCTTCTTTCTTCAGCAGTAAAGCACATAGCGCTGGTGTGAGTGTCAACGCATTCAATGCCGAGATCAAAATAGCCGTAGCCAGTGTATAGGCAAACTGCTGGAAGAACACGCCGGATGGCCCCCCCATAAAGCCGACCGGAAAGAATACCGCGGCCATGACGAGGGTAATGGAAACAATCGCGCCCGTAATTTCGCTCATCGCGGAAAGCGTGGCTTTGCGCGGGCCTAGATTTGTTAAATGCATCTTCTGGTGCACCGCCTCCACCACCACAATGGCGTCATCAACCACGATGCCGATAGCCAATACCAATGCGAACATGGTTAACACGTTGACGGAGAACCCAAAAAGCTGGAGGAAAAAGAACGTACCTACCAGCGATACCGGAATGGCAATTGCCGGAATCAGCGTAGAACGGAAGTTTTGTAGGAAGATGAATACGATAATAAAGACCAATATAAAGGCCTCAAAGATGGTATGTTGTACTTGGCTGATCGACTCGTCGATTTGATCACGTACGCTATAGGATATTTCGTACTGGACGTGATCTGGAAAGTGCGCAGCCAGTCGCTCCAATACATCGCGTATCTGAATGTCGATTTCTCGGGCGTTGGAGCCGCTGGTTTGAAGAATATTCAAGGTAAGGCCCGGATACCCGTTTACCTTGTTGTCGCTACCCAGGTTGGTGGCACCGAGTTCGGTACGGGCAATGTCTTTGAGGTAAAGCACGGATCCGTCCTCATTAGTTTTGATCACGATCTGTTCGAATTCTTCGGGCAGGGTAAACCTACCCTTGTGCCGCAGGATGGTTTCGAAGGCCTCATCGGATGTTTCACCGAATTTTCCTGGTGCGATTTCAAAATTTTGATCGCGGATGGCATCCCGTATATCTTGGGGAATCAATCCGTAGGCCGCCATTTTTTCCGGATTGAGCCAGGTACGGATGGAATAGTCACGCGCGCCTACGCGCCGCACTTCACCAACACCATCTACGCGGGAGAGTTCACGCATGAGGTTGATCTGTGCATAGGCTTGCAGGAATGTCTCATCATAGAGGGTATCCGGATGGTCGCTGAAAATATTGATGGTCATGATAATCCCACTTTGACGGGGCTCCACGGTAATGCCCGATTCGATCACTTCAGCGGGAATACGGGCATTTGCTTTGGAGACACGCGTCTGCACGTTTACCGATGCCTGATTGGGATCTGTGCCTGTTTTGAAGAACACGGTGACGTTACCGGAGCCCGAGTTGGTGGCTGATGAGCGGATATAGGCCATATTGGGGACGCCATTGATCGCTTCCTCTATGGGCAGGAGTACTGCTCCGGCTACGGTTTCGGCGTTGGCCCCCGGATAGGAGGTCGAAACGGTTACGCTGGGTGGGGCGATTTCAGGAAATCGGGTAATCGGCAATTGCCACATCGATACCAATCCGAGGATAACAAGCAGGATCGAAATAACGGTGGCCAATACGGGTCTATTGATGAATGTTTTTAGCATTATACGTCGTTCTATGGCTGGTATGCGTTAGCCAGATGCGCGGCTCATACCTGCATGATTTAAATACGGAATTGAAACTGGACAGCTTTATTTAGCCGAGGTATCCGGAACATTCAATGGTTTGATTTCCATTCCGTCCGATAGTTTGTCCATCCCTGAAAGGGCGATCCGATCGCCCACGTTGACTCCGGATTGGACGACGTATTGATCGCCGCTTTTTCCGATTACCTCGATGGCCTGTTGCTTGACTTTGTTGTCTGCTGAAAGGGTATAGACGAAAACCTTGTCCTGCAATTCCGTGGTTGCTACCTGGGGAACGGTGATCACGCCGGGTTGGCGTTCCTCCATCTTGATGGTACCCGTATTGCCCGAGCGGAGCACAAAATCTTTATTGGGGAACGTGGCGCGGAGGCTTATCGCTCCTGTTGTACGGTTTACTTGGCCATTGATGGCGTCAACCACGCCCGTTTCGGGATATACCGTCCCATCGGCCATGACGAGTGACACGTTGGGAATCAGCTGGATCGTATCGGTGACTTGCGCGGTAGAATCCTGCTTTCCGTATTTTTTTCGGAAATAGAGGAAGTCAGATTCGCTCATTGCAAAATACACATACACCTCACTGATATCGGAAAGCTCGGTAAGTGGATCGCTTCCGCTGACCAGGTTTCCGATACGCTTCGGTATAAGACCGATGAAACCACTGACCGGTGCCTTTATGGTGGTAAACTCCAGGTTGATCCGGGCACTGGCTACGGCTGCCGACGCTTGATCGAGCGAAGCCTTAGCAACGTCAAAATCGGACTTGGCGGTACGTAAGCGGACCTCCGATATGACATCGTTTTCGACTAGCGGCCTCAACCGTTCCACTTCCAGTTTGGCGTTTTCAAGCTTTGCTTTCTCTACATTTTCATTAGCGAGGGCATTATTCAACTCCTCTTGATAAGGTAGCGGATTGATTTTGAAAAGTTTTTGTCCTTCTTTGACAAATGCGCCTTCATCTACATAGATTTCTTCCAAAATGCCCTCAACCTGTGGACGTATCTCTACATTTACTTTGCCTTCGATCGTTCCCAGATAGTCCTTTATGGTAACAGCCGTGGTGGTGTCTATTTGCTGCACGGGCAAGGCAATCGCATTATTTTCGTCGTTATTTGTTTTGGATGATCCTGTGGAACAACTGCTAATAAAGAGTAGTATTGGTGCGGATAAAATGATGTATATTAGTGTTTTAGTGTTAAATCTGATGGATGTGTTCATGTTTTATCGTTTTTATTGCTTTAGTACTTAATGTTTGCTGCTTATTTAGTTGCGGATGCTGCGTTCTCCACAGCATGCGGTTACCCAACAAATTTCAGATTGTATGCCAACGTGCTTGTCGGCGGTCGGATTCAGCCATCGGTTATCGGGAATCGGCATTCAGTTTTGTGCGTCCAAACATTTGGCACATCTCCGTGTTATTGATTGCAAAATGGAATTGGTCTATCACATACACCGTACAAAAAGCCCCATCATTGCGACTGCTATCCATGATGGTCATTTGCTGGCACCCCCATTGGTTGATTACATGAACTTGCAAGAGCACGAGCGTTTCCGCGAAGAGGATCCTTATACCGCTTACCTGGTTGATCTGCCCGTAAGCCGCATCCGGGTGGATACATCGCGGTTTCAAACGGATCTCAACCGTAGGCGGGAACAGGCCATCTACCGCAAGCCCGAAGATGCATGGGGATTGACGGTTTGGCGGTCGGCGTTGCCGGAAGAAATGGTGGCGCAGTTGCTGAAAGCGTATGATCGTTTCTATGCCGACATGGCGAAATTGCTCGAATGGACCATCGCGGAGTTTGGAAAGTTTGTGGTCTTGGATATCCACAGTTACAATCACCGGCGTGAACATCCTATGGAAATGGCAGACCGCAATGAAAACCCCGAAATCAATGTGGGAACCGGCTGCAACCAAGAACGGTGGAAACCATTCGGTCATTCGATGACCAGATTCTTGGCTCATCATCACATCGATGGCCGGTTACTGGATGCACGGGAGAACGTGAAGTTCAAAGGTGGCGGATTTTCCGAATGGATAAACCAACATTACGGCGAGTATGGATGTGTATTGTCGTTGGAATTCAAAAAGACATTTATGGACGAGTGGACGGGTAGGTTGGATGTGCAACACCTCGATCAGATCAGGTCCATGCTAATGGGGTGTATCCCTTTTCTGTTGGATAAACTTGATGACGTCGCTTAAACCCGCTGATCTGCATGGCCACTGATACAAAGAAGCATATTAATCGCATACTCGATAAGTTACGGAAAGGCAATCCGTTGCACGTAACGTTACCCTGTGATGGTCAACTCCATATGGATAGGCCAGTTCCTTATTTACTCGTGTACCGCGTACCGCCAAATGGTGAAGACGCATTTACATCAACCCTCGGCAAGACCGAGTCGGCTTACCTGGTCGCCTCAGATACCGATGAATGTGCGGTGACCCCGATCATCCGGGAAATTGCGGCCGCTATGGCGGATAAATTCGGTGGATTTATGCTCTTGGAGGTCTGGTTGTCGGATCGGGCGGATTCACCCACGTTTTCGATCCACATCAGTCAAAAGAGTGCGCTTAGCGTTGCGGAGAAATTGCAGTCGGAGTTACAGAATATACACCTCACGCAGGTGCCGGGTATCGAGGTTGAGCTGGAGAAAGATAAACGGATGCCTTCGCCACCTTACTATGATGCGCTGTTCAATGTAGAAGAAGCACGGAAAAGTGAAATTATCGTTATTGGACTTGAAATCACCCCCATTTATATCAACCAGCAAACAGGTACCCCTTTTCCATTATTTTTGAGGGAATTGCGCGAGAGTTTCGGAAAAGCGCTACGAAAAAGCTTCTTTGAGTTTGTGCGGATGAAAACGTCGTACAGTGCGGCACACTTTGAGATGCTGGGCACTACGGAGTTGCACGAGGGGGTGGGGGTAATCGACGAGAAATTAGCGGAGTACAGCAACCAGTTTGATTTTCTGCTGTTGGTTACACCGATAAATGCGCAGGAGGCGTGGAAAAGCTTCGCTAAGAGCAAATTTCGTAAAAACCCCGTATTTCACTACCGGCCCATGCCCATAGACCCCGAACTCATTAAACGGAAGTTGTATAATCTTCCTATTGAGGACATTTCCGACCCTACCATCGCGTACCTTTTCCGAGACAAAAGGAAAGAAGTGGATCGGATGCTCAACATGCTGAGTGATCGGGAAAAGCCGGATTTTCTCTACAGCAGCCAGCAGCTTTTCGGTAATATTGAGGAAACCTTGCTGGAGACTGCCCGTGCCATTTTAGTAGCTTCGGAGCCCCAACACCCTCCTTTGGAACGCGAAATGCTCGACGCCGATGCGTTTGCGGCGTTGGCTAAGGTCGAGTTGCAATACCTGAAACAGCAATACGATGCCGTGTCTACCGCGGTACGGGTACGAGACGATGTGGAGGGCGTGATGGTATCCCGCGGTACGCTCAACATCAGTAGCCGTTACCGCATATCCAAGGACCGTGCATTTGCCTTGCTCCAGCATGAGGTGGGCACGCATGTGGCCACGTACTACAATGGTATGGCACAGCCGTTCAAGCTATTCTATGTGGGGGTGCCGGGGTATGAGCAACTGCAGGAAGGGCTGGCCGTGCTTAGTGAATATATGGCGGGTGGACTTACCAACCAACGCATGCGTATATTGGCTGCCCGCGTAGTGGTGGTGCATAGTATGCTGGCAGGGAATTCTTTTGCAGATACATTTGATATCCTCACCGATAAATACGGATTTAAACACGAAGCCGCTTTTCACATCACGATGCGTGTTTACCGCGGCGGCGGACTCACGAAAGATGCCGTGTACCTCAAGGGCCTATTGAATGTAATCGAATATATCAAACAGGGTAAAGATATTTCACAGCTGCTGGTCGGCAAGATCAGGCAGGATTACCTCCCTATTATCGAGGAACTGATGCACCGGCAGCTATTGAGCCCATCGCCGATACGGCCGAAGTTTTTGGAAGAGCCCTACATCACCAAAATCAATGAAATCAAAAAGAGCGGTAGCGTTTTTAAGATGATTAATTAGTAAAATATATGACTATCACATTCGTTGTCAATCAAGTACGTAAAGAATCGGCGGGGTATACCACTACCGCCTTGGCCTATGAAGCGCATAAGCGCGGCCACACGGTTTACTACGCCGGGGTAGGGGATCTGGTATACCAAGCCGATGGTAGGATTGGGGCGCATTGCCGCAAGGTGCCAGACCGTGAGTTTCGCTCGTTGCATACGTTTCTGGAAGCGGTGGTTGAGACGGAGAAAGAACTGACAAGCTCGAAAAACTGGGACGTGTTGTGGCTGCGTAATGATCCGGCTGCGGATATGGAAAAGCGCCCCTGGGCACAGGATGCTGGTGTATTGTTTGGACAGTTGGCCAGCCAACAGGGGGTATTGGTGTTAAACAGCCCGGACGGACTGATAAAGGCTTCCAATAAAATGTATTTGCAATATTTCCCCGAATCTGTACGGCCCCAATCAGTCATTACCCGTAACATGGCTGATGTGGAGGCATTTTATCGTGCCCAAAACCATCGGATCATTTTGAAGCCATTGAAAGGATCGGGCGGGAAAAATGTATTTCTTGTCGATAAAAAAGACGATAAGAATCGCAAACAGATTGTGGAGGCGATATGCCGGGATGGATTCGCCATTGCGCAGGAATACCTGCCGGCTGCGAAAAAGGGGGATATCCGCCTTTTTCTGATGGATGGGGAACCCATCATCAAAGACGGTAAGGTCGCCGCCATCCAACGTGTACAACAGGCGGGGGAGATCCGGAGCAACATCCACCAGGGAGCCAAAGCCAAGCGGGCAACCATGAATAAAGAAATGCAGGCGATCATAGACACGGTAGGGCCGTTGTTGCGGCAGGATGGGATGTTTTTGGTAGGCTTGGATATTGTGGGTGATAAGTTGATGGAAATCAATGTATTCAGTCCGGGCGGGCTCATACATGCGAGTGAATTTCACGGTGTGGATTTTATGGAAGACGTGATTACGGCGGTAGAAAAAAAAGTAGGAGATGTGACCCGGAATGACTAAGTTTGGTTATGCATATAGGGGGTACGATAGCCATCGTGAACACGCTTCAGGAGTTGGGTACGTTTATTTACCAATGGTACTGGGTACCGCTGTTGCTGATCTACCTCGCCGTCATTGCAACGATCTTAATAGAAAACCGTAACCCTGCCAAGACCATCGCATGGATTATGGTTATTGTCTTCCTGCCCATCCTGGGGGTGATCATCTACTACCTGTTTGGCCAGAAATTCAAAAAAGTGAAGGTTTTCAGGGTTCAAGACCGTGAAAAACGGATCCAATTGATTCGGATTTGGGATGAGCTGAGTCCGATCATGGATGATAAACTACAGGAGTTAGGACAGACGCTCGGCCCACTAAGCAGGGTGTTTGTATTTCTCAAAAATCAACGGGTTTCTCCGCCGTCACTGCATAATAAAACCACATTGTTGATCAATGGTGAGCAGAAGTTTCCGGCGCTTATCCACGCGATGGAAGCTGCGCAGCATCATATTCATCTGGAGTATTATATTTTTGAGCTCGACGGGATTGGGAACTCAATGATCGATTTGCTTGAAGAAAAAGCATCGGCTGGTGTGGTAGTTCGGATTATTGGAGACGCGTTTGGATCGCCGGCACTCAGCAGGCTACAGGCGCGCTTTACAGCTTCAGGTATCGAGTTTGTCACGTTCTTGCCGGTGACCTTTACTTCATTGGCCAATAGTAATTATCGAAATCATCGAAAAATAGCCATTATCGACGGGCATACGGCTTTTGTTGGCGGCATTAATGTCAGCGATCGATATATTAATGGCGACAACCAGTCGTTGTTTTGGCGAGATACCGCAGTAAAAATCGAAGGTGAAGCAGTGAATGTACTCCAAGCACAGTTTTGGATGAATTGGCACCTTGCCGACGGCAGCCCCTTTAATCTCGGAAGCGATTATTTTTATATGGCGGATCGCATTTCTGCGGGCGTTGCATCGGTGAGTTTTGCTTTCAGTGATCCGGGCTCGGCTGCGCCATTCAACATGGAGGCGATATTGATTGGTATAGCTGAGGCAGAAAAAACGATTCAACTCTGTACTCCCTATTTCATTCCCAGTGATGAGCTGACGACCGCACTCCAGTTGGCTGCGGCTTCGGGTGTAGCGGTTGAGCTCATGCTGCCCGCGCAATCGGATTCGTTTCTCGTGCAGCATGCGTCATTTTCGTTCTTGAAACCCCTTTTGGCCCGAGGTGTATCGGTGTACCTGTACGAAAAAGGATTTATGCATGCCAAAACCATTTGTATAGATGGCAAGCTAGCCTTTATTGGTACTGTCAATTTGGATATTCGCAGTTTTTACATCAATTTCGAAGTCAGTGCCATTATCAATGATGAAGAGCTGTGCAGGCAATTGAACGCCCAATTTGAGGAGGATAAGCTGAACAGTGCCCGCATGACGATGGATACTTGGTTGATGCGGCCGAGATGGAAGCGTGGCCTGGATTCCATATGCCGCTTATTGGCACCCCTGTTGTAAGACGGAACGCCAAATGTTAAAATTAAACGGCCATTTGGTATAAGCGGTCAAAAAAAGATATCTTAGCGGCTCATTGATTCTAAACATGATGGGAATGAACCGTATTGTAAGATTAGTAGGCTGCTCACTTTTTATTTGTTGTCAATCCATCGGTTTATCTGCCCAGCAAGATACTGTCGGCATCAACACCATCGTTGAGAAAACACAGAAATTGCTGGAGGCTTACCCCATCGAAAAAGTGCATTTACATTTCGACAAGCCCTACTATTCAGTAGGTGATACCCTGTGGTTTAAGACTTACCTGACCAGCAACATGTACAACTACGATCTGAGCAAAGTGGTGTATGTGGAGGTCATGAACGGTAAGGATTCGTTGATGCAAAGCATGCGGATACCATTGACAGCCAATGGGGGTGAGGGTCACTTGGTACTTGACCAGGAATGGTACACACAGGGTAATTACCGTTTCAGGGCTTATACCAAGTGGATGGTAAATTTTGATGCGGCCTACTTCTTTAATAAAATTGTTCCGGTTGGCGATGTGCTCAATAATAATCTCCATTACACCATTTCCTTCAATGATGCAAGCAAAGGCAAAGGCGCGCGTGCCGCAGCTGTTATCCAGTTTAAGGATCGGGAAGGAAAGCCGTTGGGGAATCGGAAGGTGACATGGGCAGCGGTTGCCGGATGGGACCCCATCGATGACGGAAAGGCACAAACCGATGCCGTGGGCAATGTGGTCATTAACATCAATGGAAAAGACCGGGAACTGTTTAAAAAGGGAAACCTACATGTCTCCGTTGAATCAGGAGGGAGCGCGTCGCCCATGGTGGGCAGTTTTCCATTGCGGTCCGCATTGTGGGATGCCGATGTGCAATTTTTCCCAGAGGGCGGCGAATTCATCGCCGGGCTATCCAAGAAAGTGGCATTCAAGGCCATCGGTAGTGATGGCCATGGCCTATCCGTGACAGGTAACGTGGTGGATAAGGACGGAGTGGAGGTGGCCACCATCGCGGATACCCACAAAGGGATGGGCTATTTTACGATTGTTCCCCAAGCCGGTAATACCTATACGGCCAACCTTACCTTTAAAAACGGCGAGAGCCGGAGCTACCCGTTGCCAACCGTGGCCGACCAGGGGATCAGCGTCACCGTATTGAAGTCCGATACGGCCCAATTGCAGTTGGCTATCGTAGCCAACGATGTTTATTACAATTCGAATAAAGACCAAGCGTTTTATCTAATTGCCCAAGCCAACGGGATACTCTGCTATGCCGCACAGGCCACCTTGCGCAATGAATCCATATTGGTAAATTTACCCAAAGCGCGTTTCCCCACAGGCATTGCCCAGCTTACGTTATTCAATTCGACGGGTAAGCCATTGAGTGAGCGATTGGTTTTTGTGGAAAATATCAAACCGCTGGATATCGCGATCAGCACCGACAAAAAGGAATATACCGCCAAGCAATTGGTACAGCTGGGATTAAAAGTTGAAAACAATGGTACGCCTACGACTGGAAACTATTCGATATCCGTAGTTGATGAAACCAAAGTACCTTATGAGGAAAGCAAAGAAACGAGTATCCTTAGCAATCTGTTGTTGACGTCGGATCTCAAGGGTTACGTGGAAGAACCTAATTATTATTTCATCCAACCGGACGAACAGAAGCGGGCTGCACTGGACGCCCTGCTGCTCACACAGGGTTACCGCAGATTTTCGTACACGGATATTCTCGCAGATAACTACCCACAGGTGCATTTCTTTCCAGAACAGGGTATTGAACTGTCGGGCGTATTGCGGCTGAACAACGGCAAACCGGTCGTCAATGGAGGGCTGTTGTTGTCCATTCCGGACAGGAGCTTCCGTAAGGATACTTATACCGATGAAAATGGACGTTTCGTTTTTACGGACCTGCTATTTACGGATTCCGCGCGGGTCACCATCAATGCACGGGGAAATGACAATTATCGGAATATGGTAATCAATGTCGATCCAATGCGGTTTCCGGAAATCGATACGACTGCCTACAGGGCTGATGATGTACTGAATATCGATGAAAGACTAGCGGGCTACCTGGATAATAGCCGGAATGAATACCGGACATCGATATTGCTGGAGGAAGTGGAAGTAACTGCTTCGACCCGACCGAGTTTTTCACATAAGGACTATTCGTCGATTTCGGGGTTGGGCATGGCGGACCATCAAATCAATGCCGACCGCTTAAAGGGTTGCAATAACCTTATTATGTGTTTGCAAACAGCGCTTACTGGTATCACCTACGATGCGCAGAGCCAACTTTTCTTCATCACGCGCGACTACAATGCAGGTGGACGCATCCCCGTGCAATTCTTTGTGAACGGTATGGCCATGGATGTGCCTGCACTCAATGGGATTATGCCTTCCGAGGTGGAGGGTATTGAGATTTTTCTTCGGGATGAACTGGGCACGGTGAGCCGCATGTATCAGAATAACGGTGTGGTATCCATCTATACGAAAAAAGTGGAGAAAGCCCCGCGGATGTCACTTAGCCAAATTGAAAGCTTATTGCCGAAAAGCAATATCGTAGACCTTACGCCCCTGGGATATATCGAAGCCCGTAAATTCTATGCACCCAAGTATGACACACCCGAGCGGCGCGCGGTAAATGATATCCGTACGACGATCTATTGGAACCCCGATGTAAAGACGGGTGAAGACGGTCTCGCCCAACTCGATTTTTATAATGCCGACGGTGTAGGCAGCTACCGTGTGGTGGTGGAAGGGGTGGACGAACAGGGTAACATCGGGCGTTCTGTTTACCGGTATACCGTTAAGTAATACACACAAACCGTAAATAGCTATGCGGAAAATCATCCATATCGATATGGATGCGTTTTATGCATCGGTCGAGCAACGCGATTTTCCGGCGTACCGCGGGAAGCCACTGGTTGTGGGTGGGCCCCCTGATACCCGGGGTGTTGTGGCAACGGCGAGTTATGAAGCAAGGCAGTATGGGATACACTCCGCAATGCCATGTAGCAGAGCGGTTAAGCTTTGTCCCCACGCCTTATTTGTCTTTCCCCGGTTTGATGCCTACAAAGCCGTTTCCAACAGCATCAGGCAAATTTTTAGCCGTTATACGGATATGATCGAACCCTTATCGCTCGACGAGGCCTACTTGGATGTGACGACCGATAAACAGGGGATAGGATCTGCGATTGAAATCGCTCGACAGATTAAGGACGCTATTCGGACCGAGCTTCAGTTGACAGCGTCTGCGGGCGTATCCATCAATAAATTTGTTGCTAAAATCGCATCTGATATGGATAAGCCGGACGGACTTACATTTATCGGCCCATCCCGCGTGGAGCGGTTTATGGAACAGCTTCCCGTTGAGAAGTTTTTCGGGGTTGGGAAGGTGACAGCGGCGAAGATGAGGCAATTGCAGCTATTTACCGGTGCAGACATCAAGCGCATGGCCGAAATGGATCTGGTCCGCTTGTTTGGTAAAAGCGGCCGCTTCTATTATCGCATTGTACGTGGGATAGATGATCGGGCGGTGCAGCCCGAGCGCGAGCTCAAATCGCTAGCGGTGGAAGATACCTTCCATAAAGATCTCGACCAACTAAGCGCTATGGAGAATGAGCTTGACAAAATCGCCGCTAAGCTTGCTGGTAGATTGACAAACCGTAAGCTCAAAGGGCGCACCGTGACACTTAAAATCAAGTTTTCAGATTTTCGGACGGTTACGAGGAGCCATTCTTTACCGTACTATACCGATGCCTTCGATGAAATCATAGCCACGGTTCACCAATCGCTGCAAGTAGTGGTGGCTGAAGACCGCATGCCAATCCGGTTATTGGGAATTGCCATGAGCAATTTCGACCGGGTCAATTTGGCGTCTAGTCAGCTCAAATTGTTTTGACTTGGTGGCAAGCGAATGGGCTCACCTTCCACTTCTTGCTCTTTTAACACAACCTTTACGGCGTATGAAGAGGGCCAGACACCCTTGCCGTATTTCAGTGCATAAACCTTGGTGAACTCAGCGCCGAAATATAGGATAGCGGCCGAATAGTATATCCATAACAATAAAACAATGATGGCTCCAGCAGCTCCATATGCAGATGCGGGTGCGCTATATTGCATGTAAAGCGCAATCAGGTATCGGCCGAGCATGAAAAGCGCGGCCGTAAAGATGGCACCGCCAACCACATCCCGAAACCGCATCCGGGCATCAGGAAGAAACCGAAAAATAATGGCGAATAACGAGGTGATAACGATAAAAGTAAGACCGATGTTGACCCATTCGACGACAATAACGGAAATGTCTGGGAAATAGTTCATGATTTGCGAACTAAGGGCTACCACAATACCATTTGCGATCAAGGATACGATGAGCAGAAAGCCAAGGCCGAGCACCATGGAAAGGGAAAGGGCACGGTTGAGCAACATTTTCAGCCAACCCTTTTTTGGCTTTGGACGTACCCCCCATATCCTATTCAGCGAGTCTTGTATTTCCATGAATATAGTCGTCGATCCCACAACCAACGTACCTACTCCTATAGCAATGCCAATACCCGATTTGTTGGAAACACTGATGTTCTTGATGATCTGCTGAATCTGAGCTGCCGTATCCGATCCGAAGAGATGAGCAAATTCCTCGAAGACCTCAGTCTGTGCATCTTGTTCACCTGCCAACAATTCGCCGTAGAAGAAACCCACCAACCAGATAACGATGAGTAGCAAGGGCGCGATGGAAAATATCGTGTAATAAGCAAGCGAGGCACTCATCTTCATCGCGCTATCTTTAGAAAACTCAGAAAAGGTGTCGCTAAGTAGTTTGAAGGTTTCTTTGTAAAACCTCATGCTGAAAAATTTCATGCGTTAATGTAGTTCTTATTAAAGAAACCAATAAATCGCAGATTAGTTTTCCGCATAAATGTCGTTGATTACCTCTTCGTGGCGTTGCAAGATCACCTTCCGCTTTAAACTCAGCTTTGGGGTGAGCTCCCCGGCGTCTATCGTCCATTCCTTGGGCAACAGCGCGAATTTCTTCACCTTTTCCCATTGGCCGAAACCTTGGTTAAGCCGATCGATTTCCCGTTGGTATTTCTCGATGACTTCCGGTTTCTTGACCACCTCTTCCTTTGAATCGAAGGGGATACCCTTGATTTTGCACCAGTTTTGCAAGACATCGAAGGCCGGGACTAGGAGTGCGCTTGGAAATTTGCGGTTTTCACCGATGACCATCACCTGGGCGATGAGTGTAGATTCCATGTATTTGTTTTCCAGCGCTTGGGGGGCTACGTATTTTCCGCCAGCGGTTTTGAACATCTCCTTCTTGCGGTCCGTGATACGCAGGAAACCTTCGGCATCCAATTCACCGATATCCCCCGTGTGAAGGTAGCCGTCATTATCGATAGCCTCGGCGGTAGCTGTATCGTTTTTGTAGTACCCACTGAAAATGCTCGGGCCTTTACATAGTATTTCGCCATCACTGGCGATTTTCACGTCCACACTTTTGAGTACTTTGCCTACCGTCCCGAACTTAACTCCGTCTTTTTCCAAGCTGTTAACCGCAATCACCGGCGAAGTTTCTGTAAGACCGTATCCTTCGAGCACGGGTATGCCAGCTGCCCAGAACACCCGTGCAAGCCTCGGCTGAAGTGCTGCACCACCGGACACGATCAACTTAATATTGCCGCCGAGTGCTGCCTGCCATTTGCCGAAAACCAATTTGCGGGCGATTCCTAATTTGAAATCAAACCACGCACCGTTTTTGCCCGGTTCCTTGTAGCCGAGCCCCATATTGAGCGCCCAAAAAAAGATGTGTTTTTTGAACCCACTGAGTTCCTTACCCTTGGAAACAATCTTGTCGTAAACCTTTTCGAGCACCCGGGGTACGGTGGTAAATCCATCGGGTTTCACATCGTTGATGTCTGCCACGATGGTATCCAGGCTTTCCGCATAATGCACCTCCACGCCCTTGGCAAAGTAGAGGTAGACGACCATGCGCTCGAAAATGTGGCATAGGGGTAGGAAGCTAAGTGCTTTCTTAAAGTAGTCCGGCAACAGGTAGTGACAGTCATGTACATTCGTCAACACGTTCTTGTGCGACAAGCACACGCCCTTTGGCTTGCCCGTAGTGCCAGACGTATAGATGAGTGTGAGCAAGTCGTCTTCATCAACGGCATCGCGGTACGGAGCGAGATCTACCTGCTGCTGCTTGCCTTCGTCGACCAGCGTCTGCCAGGACGGTATACCGGGTACGGTGTCAAACGCGTAAATAGGAATATCAAGCTTATTCTCCTGTAAAGCGGCCGCTATTTTTTCATACAGCTCAGTGTTGCTCAAGAAAATGAATTTGACCGTTGCATCATTGATGATAAATGAGAGATCCTGTTCGGATAAGGTAGGATACAAAGGCACCACGGCAGCACCGAGCTGATTGATCGCAAAGTCGCAGAAATTCCATTCGGGTCGATTATGCGACATCAATGCGATTTTATCGCCCTTTTGTATACCTTTATTTAGCAGCCCCTTGCTGAGGTTGTCTACGATAGACAGGAACTCATCCGTACTGTAGTTTGTCCATTGGCCCTGCGCTTTTCCGGCAACCATTACCGGCTTGGCATAATGGGCTTTATAATGCATCAGTATATCAAAAATGCGAGTTGGAGCAGTCATATAGCTTACCTGTTGGGTTTACAATCCTGGCGCCGAAAATCAAGCTTTGGCGCATCTAAAGTTAATAACTATTTGGTGGAAAACCTAGTTTTTGATAATTATCTGCCATTGTAGCCGCTGGTCGTAATGTTGGCATTTGTTTTGCGCGGATAGCGGCATGAATACAAAACGATTAACCTTATTTATTGCGCTTATTTTTATTGGAGGGCAACATGCTGTTGCTCAGGAAAGTGTTTCACACGAGAGCGACACGTATGCGCGAGCGATAGGGGGGCGTTTTGGGGTGGCAAATGGAATTACCTACAAACATTTCCTTAATGATAGCCATGCAATAGATGGTATCGTGAATTTCCAGGGTAACAGAAGCTTTACCATTTTCAAAGTGTTGGGCTTGTATGAAATCCATCAACCGATAACCTTTATCGATGTAGAAGGACTGCGATGGTACTACGGCTTTGGCGGTGGACTGGGCGGATACCGTTATAAAGATACCGATGCGAGCGGGTTGGCATGGAGTTTTGACGGCGTTGTCGGTTTGGATTACAAAATTCCAACGGCACCTATTAACCTTTCACTGGACTGGAAGCCGACCATGGAGCTGACACCAGAATCCGGCGTGCGGTTTGATGGCATCGGGTTGTCGATACGATTTGTGTTTTAATCTAACGAAAGCCAGATTTTTCCTAACTTTTCCTGCGCTGCGGAGGCATTTTGTAGGGGCAAAATACTGAAAGCGCCTTTCGTATCCTTGCCCAGGGTAATTTTTAGTTCACGTATTTTTCCATCCCTGGCAACGAGCACGCGGAGTTCATCGCCGATGGTCGCGGTCTGCAAGACACGATTCAGTTCCCGGCCATTGGCATCGAGTCGTTCACCATTGATGGCAATGATTTCATCCCGAACGTTGATACCCCCGTCCCAAGCGCCTGTACCCCGATTTACACCGGTCACCACGGTGCGGCCATCGTTCGTCGACATGGTAATGCCCAGGTCGGCTTGCTCACGCCCGTCGTTGAGGTTCACCAGTTCATAGCCTACCGCGTTGAGGTAGCTGTTGTAATCCAGGGGTTCAACGGTATGCGCTGCCTTGAAGATATCAGCTACAGGTACGCCGGCGACTTGTTCGATCAGTGACTGGAGCTCGTGCTCTTCGAAACCGCGTTGCTTTTTGACGTAAAATTCGTTATACGCCATCTTCAATACATCATCCAGACGCTTCTGCCCCTGTGTCGCCGCAAGGATTTTGAGATCGAGCAGCATGGCCAGCAAGGCTCCTTTATTGTAATAAGAAACACTGGTATTGGCGGAATTCTCATCGGGCCGGTAGTACTTGATCCAAGCATCGAAACTGGCTAGTGCCACGGGTTGGACCTTGTTTCCGGCGCGATTTTCGACCGTATTGATGTCGGTAGACAAGGCCTGCAAGTAGTTGCTTTCATTCAGGAAATCACATCGTCTGAGTAGGAGATTGTCAAAATAGGCCGTAAAGCCTTCCATGATCCATAGGGATGTGGTGTAGTTTTCTGCGTCATAGTCAAACGGGCCGAGCGCGATGGGCCGGAGCCGTTTGACGTGCCACAAATGGAAGTATTCGTGTGCTACAAGTCCTAAGAACCCGACGTAGGATCGCTCATTTTGGTAGCCATTTCTGCTTGCCCCCAGCACCGTTGAGTTGAGGTGTTCCAACCCGCCACCTCCGGATTGGTAATTATGTACGATGAATACATAGCGTTTGTTGGGATTTACGCCGAATATGCGTGTCGCCTCTTCCACGATAGTCGCGCAATCGGTTTTCAATCGCTCTTTATCGTAATTGCCGCCGCCTACCATCGCGATTTCGTGATGTACGCCAGCCGCTTCAAAGGTGAACACATCCTGATTGCCGACTTCAATCGGCGAATCAAACAAAATATCGAAATCTGCGGCATGAAAGGTGTTGGGTTTGTCACTGACGGGCTCCAAGCCCGTGGAGATCGTGGACCAAGCAGCAGGGGGGATGACCGTAACCGTTGCAGGGTGATCAATCATTCCATCCACATACATGAACGTAGCCGCCGGCGACAGGAATGCATGGGTATCATCGATAAAATTGGTTCGTACAGAGACTTCAAAGCCGTAGATGCGATAGCTGAGGGTGACGCTACTGTTTTTATTTGAAGCGATGCGCCAAGTATTCTTGCTGATTTTTTGCACGGGCAGGTAGGCGCCATCTGCATCGCAGGCTTCTACGCTTTCCACATGCTTTGCATATTCACGTACCAGGTAAGAACCAGGAGTCCATACCGGCATTTTTACATCAATATAGTCCTGACGTAGATCCGAAATCTCCATTTTTATTTCGGCGTAATGTGCCTGTGGCTCCTTAAAGGAAACTTCAAAATGGATGCGTGGCGCAGCAAATGCGGATGTGGCAACGGTGGTCATAAGGATAAGCAGATTAGTACGGATTCTTCTCATGATGGTGCAATTAAGGAGCCGCAAACTTAATGATATTGCAGGTCATATGCAACTGGGATTACCGGGGGTCCCTCACCACCAAGGTGGCATTGGCTTGAGCCGCAGGCATAATGATCAGGTCATTGATGTTGACATGCGCGGGGCGGGAAGCAGTAAACCACACCGCTTCAGCAATGTCATCGGCTACCAGGGGTTCGAGGTTCTGATATACTGCCGCCGCGCGGTCTTTATCACCTTTGAAACGTACTTCCGAAAACTCCGTTTCGACCATGCCGGGATGAATGGCCGTTACCTTGATGTGTTTGTCGAGCAGATCAATCCGCATACCCTGGGTGAGCGCATCCACGGCATGTTTGGTTGCGCAATATACGTTGCCGTTGGGGTATACTTCTTTGGCAGCAATGGAGCCGATATTGATGATGTGTCCACTTTTGCGTGCCGCCATGATGGGGGTTACCGCACGGGTAACGTAAAGCAGCCCTTTGATATTGGTGTCGATCATCCGATCCCAATCACCGATATCACCTTGATGGATGGGATCGAGCCCCTGGCTCAGCCCCGCATTGTTGACCAGTACATCGACTTGCTGCCATTCGCCTGGAAGATTGCTGAACGCGGAAAACACATTTTCGGCATTTCGGACATCGAGGGTAAGGAGGTGGGTTTTGACACCATACTCATCCGCCAACTTTGCCGACAGTGTTTCCAGGCGATTGAGGCGGCGTGCCGCAAGCAACAAATCATACCCTTCGTGGGCGAATACCCTGGCGCACGCCTCACCGATACCAGCGCTTGCTCCTGTAATGAATGCTATTTTGTTAGTGGACATGACGTTTGAGTTATTAGACGTTCGACATTAGACCATAGACCGCCGGATTACACACTCACTCGAAAAACAGACTGACCTGAAAATTCCGCAGCATAAGCCGTTCGATCGGGTGGTTATACATATTCGGATCCCTGTTATCAAGCAGGTTACCGACACTTTGTACCCATCGCACTTCGGGCGACATCTTGAAGAAGTCGAAATAGATATCAAACCCGATACCTGCCTCATAAGAGAAATAACCGGGTTTTGTCTTCAAATATTTCTCAACGGGAGCGAGACCAGTATCGTCATACCGCTTGCCCGACGTGACGTTGATGGAGTACTTGCCGCCACCAATCAGGTAACCCCGGTAATTGCCTTTGCGGTCCGATTTGAATTTGAACAGTAAAGGCAGATCGATGTAGGAGGCTCGTACTAATTTTTCAATGACTGTGTTCGAATCGATCGTTGGTGAGCCAGTAGGCGCAGCAAAGGTGTAGTTCACGATTTTGTTTGAAAAAACCAACGAAGGGGTGAACCGTATGTTGATGTTTTCGGCAAGTTTAAGATCCGCCAATAATCCCAATCCCATGCCGTGGTAAAACGGAGAAGATACGCCAATGAGGTTACCCATCTCCGTGGCATCCGGGTGTGGCAGCTGCCAGTCAGGCTTCAACGCAATTTTATAGTCTGCATTGATGTAATGGAAGCTGAAACCGAAATGAAGGGTTTCGTCGTCCACGCCGCCACCCCAACGCTGGAACCGCTGTTGACCATAGGCAGGCGCCAGCATGAACACACAAATTGCATACACAATAAATATCGGGGTAGACGTTTTCATTTTGTACCGATATAGATGGTGCAAATACCAAATGTCTGCGGGCGGTATAGGGCTTCGGTAAATCCTACCTGGTGCATGATCGCGGTAAACTGCCTGCCATCGGGAAACCGTGCAACGGATTCGGGAAGGTAGCTATATGCACGGTAGTCTTTTGAGAATATCCTGCCGATAAGTGGGGTGATGTGGTCGAAGTAAAAGTGGTAAAGCTGTTTTACGGGAAAGCCTTTTGGTTTCGAAAACTCAAGGATGACGGCCTTACCCCCAGGTTTGAGTACCCGATAGATATCGGCAAGGCCTTTGTCGAGGTTTTCGAAATTACGCACGCCGAAAGCCACCGTAACGGCATCAAACGTGGCGTCGGCGAATGGCAGGTTCTCGGAATCACCGAGAGATACCTCGAACCGGTCGCTGAGTCTTCTTTTTGCGATTTTTTCCTTGGCGATGTCCAACATGCCTTGGGAAATGTCGACGCCTATGATTTTTTCGGGTTGCAGGATATCGAGGGCTTCCAATGCGAAATCACCTGTACCGGTAGCAACGTCCAGTAAGAACTGTGGTTTGGCGGTTTTCAATGCCCGGATGGCCTTTTTGCGCCAAATGATATCGATACCGAGGGACATGAAGTGATTGAGGAAATCGTAAGTGCCCGAAATGTTATTGAACATATCGGCTACCTGTTGCTTTTTATCCGTGTCGGTATCTTTATAGGGTTTTACTGTTTCGGGCGTTGTCATGATGGGCAAAGGTACGGATTTCATTGGTTTTTTTCGCTAAGGATTGATAATCAAGTGGTATCATTTTGCGCTTACTTCTAGGGCCGTAAAAATGGTCTTTAGATTATGTTGCTTTTGATAACTAACAGTTTGGAAAGTTATTAACACTGGTGTAGCTGCTTGAAGCTCAATGGGAATTCGATTTTTTCAACATTTTTTGCACAGCTCGTGTTAATAACCTATATTGCTAATTGTACTTGTTTCAAGCGGAAACGATTTAAGGAAAAGGGTGTGTGAAAAGGCTGTTCACAACTTGTCGAAACGGGGCAGTCAAAAATCCATACTTTTGTTAGGCCAACTACCCTCATTAATTTTATGTAACTATTAACTATGACTAGCGAAAATGAATATGCCCCCAACCAAACCAGTGCTTCTTCTCGGGGTACGTTTGCTGAGCGACGTACACGGTTGAATAACCTGGTGAGCGGTTTGGGGAAATTACCGCCGCAGGCCGTCGATCTGGAGGAGGCGGTATTAGGCGCGTTGATGCTGGAAAAGAACGCGCTCAGCGAAGTCATCGATATCCTGAAGCCGGAAACTTTCTACGTAGAAGCGCACCAGAAGATTTTTGAGGCCATATACAATTTATTTCAGAAAACTTCACCCATCGACCTACTGACCGTTACCGCAGAGCTGCGGAAAATGGGCGCCTTGGAATTAGTGGGGGGGGCTTACTACATCACCCAGTTGACCGATCGGGTGGTGTCTGCTGCCAATATCGAATACCATGCCCGAATCGTTTCCCAGAAATACATCCAGCGCGAACTGATCAAGGTGTCTACCGAAATCATCAATAATGCATACGAGGATACCACGGATATATTCGACTTGATGGATCATGCTGAGAAGAGCCTGTTTGATATCGCACAGAATAACCTCCGGCGGGATACACGTAAGGTGGACGACATCATGCGGGAGGCCGTGGAAGCATTGGAGACGCTCAGGGATCGTACGGATGGCCTGACCGGTGTTCCGTCTGGCTTTACCGAATTGGATCGGATGACTTCTGGATGGCAACCTTCAGATCTGGTGATCGTGGCTGCGCGGCCAGCGATGGGTAAGACGGCATTTGTATTGAGTTGTGCGCGCAACGCAGCGGTAGACCATAGCAAACCCGTGGCGGTTTTTTCCCTCGAGATGTCCTCTGTGCAATTGGTAAACCGCTTGATTGCTGGAGAAACCGAAATTGAACAGGAGAAGCTCCGCAAGGGTAACCTGGCGGATCACGAGTGGACGCAGCTCCACTCACGCATCGGACGGCTTACCGAAGCACCTTTGCTCATCGACGATACACCGGCACTCAACATTTTTGAGTTTAGGGCTAAATGCCGCAGGCTCAAAGCGCAATATGATATCCAGATGGTCATCGTGGATTACCTCCAATTGATGCACGGCAAAAACGATGGAAAAGGAGGGAACCGCGAACAGGAAATCGGTAGCATCTCCCGCTCGTTGAAATCGGTGGCCAAGGAATTGAATATTCCGGTTATTGCGCTTTCGCAACTTAGCCGTGCCGTAGAAAGCCGTCCGGGGGGCAGCAAGCGACCGATGCTGTCGGATTTGCGGGAGTCGGGTTCTATTGAGCAGGATGCCGATATGGTGTTATTTCTCTACCGGCCGGAATATTATGGTCTCACCGAAGATGAGGCCGGACGCCCAACCGCTGGTGTTGGGGAAATTATCATTGCCAAACACCGGAATGGGGAAACCGGCACGGTGCAGCTGCGATTCATCGGAAAGTATGTGAAATTTGCCGATCTGGAAGAAGATTTTTCTTTTGCCGGCAACTCGGGCTTCCCCGATTCGGGTTCTTTTTCCTCGGGAATCGCTCCGTCAGCATCGTTCGAACAGCCAGGGAGCATTGTCCGTCAGTCGCGCATGAACGATATGAATGACGATTCGCCGTTCTAACCCAAAAATTCGTACCTTTACGCCTCAATCGGAAAAGATATAAGAGAAACAGGATTTTGGATTATTTAGCAGGTTTAAACCCTTCACAGCGGGCCGCTGCAGAACAAACCGAAGGGCCCGTGATGATCGTGGCGGGAGCGGGTTCGGGCAAAACGAGGGTGATTACGTACCGCGTGGCCCATTTGGTGCACCGTGGCGTCGATCCGTTCCATATTTTGGTGCTTACCTTTACGAATAAGGCCGCCAAGGAGATGCGGCAGCGCATCATGAGTGTCGTGGGCGATGAAGCGAAGAATATATGGATGGGTACGTTTCACTCCGTGTTTGCCAAGATATTGCGGGTGGAAGCGGAGCACATCGGCTACCCGCGTAATTTCACCATCTATGATACCGACGATAGTAAGAGCCTCATCCGCAGTATCCTTAAGGAGATGCAACTGGATGATAAATTATACAATGCCTCGTTCGTCTACAACCGGATTTCGTCGGCCAAGAATAACCTGATTTCGGCGCAGGAGTACAACAGCAACGAGCAAATACAGGCTGACGATTTTTCCAACGGACGGGGACAGCTCGGTCAAATCTATCTCACGTATACCCAGCGCTGCTACAAAGCCGGAGCCATGGATTTTGACGATTTGCTGTTCAAAACCAATGTGCTGTTCCGCGAATGCCCCGATGTACTTCACAAGTACCAGCATAAGTTTAAGTACTTGATGGTGGATGAGTATCAGGATACCAATTTTTCGCAATACCTGATTGTCCGTAAGCTCGCGGCCATCAACGAGAATATCTGTGTGGTGGGCGATGATGCACAGAGTATCTATGCATTCCGGGGTGCCAACATCCAGAATATTCTCAATTTCGAAAAGGATTATCCAGATCTGAAGGTGTTTAAGCTCGAACAGAACTACCGTTCTACGCAGAATATTGTGAATGCGGCCAACAGCATCATCGCCAACAATAAAAATCAGCTGAAGAAGCACGTATTCTCTGAAAATGAAACCGGCGACAAGATCAAGGTGTATCGGGCATTCAGCGATAATGAAGAAGGTAAGATCGTTGCGGAAGCCATTACCCAAGAACGCGCACTCACTGGAGGGCACTATCGGGGGTTTGCTATCCTCTATCGTACCAATGCCCAATCGCGGGCTATGGAGGAAGCACTTCGGAAACTTAACGTCCCGTATAAAATCTATGGCGGTACCTCTTTTTACCAGCGCAAGGAAATCAAGGATTTGATTGCCTATTTTCGGCTGACGTTCAATCCGAACGACGAGGAAGCCATCAAGCGGGTGATCAATTATCCCCGTAGGGGAATAGGCGACACCACGGTAGACCGTATCCTAGTTGCTGCAGATCAACGCCAACTGACATTGTGGGAGGTGATCAGCAATGCAGCCGCCTATTTGGACGGTCGTAGTGCCGGGGCAGTAGGGGCATTTGCAACAATGGTGCAGGGCTTCCAGGCGATCGCCAAGAACCATTCCGCATTCGACGCAGCCATGCACATTGCGCAGCATTCGGGCATATTGAAAGATCTTTATGCAGATAAATCGGTAGAAGGTCTGAGCCGTTACGAAAATATCCAGGAACTGCTCAATGGTATCAAGGAATTCAGCGAGCGCGAGGATATCGAGGAAAAGGGGCTTGACGTATTCATGCAGGATGTGGCACTGCTTACGAATGATGACAATGACAAAGATCCCAATGCAGATACCGTGTCGTTGATGACGATCCACTCTTCGAAAGGACTGGAATTTCCCCACGTGTTTATCGTCGGGTTGGAGGAAAACCTATTCCCTTCGCAATTGTCACTTAATTCGCGCAGCGAGCTGGAAGAGGAGCGTCGGCTGTTTTACGTTGCGGTGACCCGGGCGGAAAAGAAGCTGACGCTCAGTTACGCCACATCACGTTACCGCTGGGGTACGCTTAATAACTGTGAACCGAGCCGGTTTTTGGATGAATTGAACCCAGCTTATCTGGAATTGGATTTCAAGCCCAAGATGGTCCCCGATAACGCAGCGTCTTTTGCCGATGAGCGGTCATCGTGGGGTGAACGGGATGTCTTTACGAAGCCCAAACCTAAGGTATTGCCTAAAACGACAGCTATGCTGCCGAAGGCCCATACCCCGACGCCGGGTTTTTCGCCATCGGATACCAGCAACTTACAGGTAGGTATGGAAGTGGAGCATGAACGCTTCGGCTTTGGCAAAGTCATCAATGTGGAGGGAAGCAAAAATGATATAAAAGCAACTATTTTCTTCAAAGAATTGGGGCAGAAGCAATTGTTGCTTAAATTTGCAAAATTGAGAATTGTGGGATGAAAACAGGAACTATATGACTATGGAAATAGAATTTGATTATAATAGTACGCGGCCGAAACTTATTTTGGCTGAATACGGCAGGAATGTACAGAACATGGTGGATTATATCTGTGCGTTGCCTACCAAGGAAGAACGCAACAGCTATGCGCAGGTCGTCATTGACATGATGGGATTCCTCAATCCCCATCTCCGCGATGTGGCGGATTTCAAGCATAAACTTTGGGACCACCTGCACATCATATCGGATTTTAAAATCGATGTGGACTCGCCGTATCCGGTGCCCGACCGGGATACCATCCACCCGAAACCCGAACTGCTTAATTATCCGCAGCATCGGATCAGGTATAAGCATTATGGACATACGATCGAAAAAATGATCGAACGTGCCCGTATGATTGCTGACCCCGAGAAGAAGCAGCAAATGGCCCAGGCTATCGCTAATTTCATGAAAATGGCCTATGTGACATGGAATAAGGATTCCGTGGAAGATGATTCGATCATCAGCGATCTCACCGAGTTGTCAAGTGGCGAGTTGCAACTTGGACCCAATGTGAGCCTGACGAAGCTTGATTTCAAAACCCCGCCTCCAGGCAGCCGGATAAAGGCTAGCAACAACCAGCAAAATGGTGGCGGAAAGAACAAGAAAGGTCAGAATCAAAATCAAAACCAAAAGAAAAAGAAAAAGCATTGAATGCATTCGAGATACACGGTGGAAAACCGTTAAAGGGCGAAATCATTCCCCAGGGCGCCAAGAATGAAGCCCTGCAGATTTTGTCGGCGGTGTTGCTTACGGAAGAAGAAATGACCATAAGTAATATCCCGGATATCAAGGATGTAAACAAGCTGATCGAGCTGCTCGGCGATTTAGGTGTCCGGGTGAATCGGTTGAATAAAGACACCTATTCCTTTCAGGCTAAAGACATCAACCTTGATTATTTCAAATCCATGGAGTTCCGAGCGAAAGGCAGCGGCCTGCGTGGATCCATCATGATTGTCGGACCGTTGTTGGCGCGGTTTGGTAAGGCTGCGATTCCAAAACCTGGAGGGGATAAAATAGGGCGGAGACGGTTGGATACACATTTCCTTGGGTTTGAAAAACTGGGTGCACGTTTTCAATATGATGCCGATACGCATTTCTTTAATGTCGATGCTACTAACCTAACAGGTACCTATATCCTGATGGAGGAAGCTTCGGTAACCGGTACCGCCAATATCGTTATGGCTGCGGTATTGGCCAAAGGGACAACCACTATTTATAACGCGGCATGTGAACCTTATCTGCAGCAGCTATGTAAAATGTTGAATAGGATGGGGGCGAAGATCAGCGGGATCGGTTCTAACCTGCTGACCATCGACGGGGTGGACCAGTTGGGTGGTACTACACACCGTATGCTGCCAGATATGATTGAGGTCGGCTCGTTTATCGGATTGGCTGCGATGACCGAATCGGAAATAACGATAAAAGACGTTGCTTTCCATGAGCTGGGCATTATCCCGTCCGTGTTTTCCAGATTGGGTATCCAATTTGAGCTCCGTGGCGATGATATTTACATACCCACCCAGCATACCTATGAAATCGATACGTTTATTGATGGGTCGATCCTCACCATTTCCGATGCGCCTTGGCCTGGTTTCACGCCGGATTTGCTGAGCATCGTGCTGGTGACTGCCGCACAGGCGAAGGGAAATGTGCTGATCCATCAGAAAATGTTTGAGAGCCGGTTGTTTTTTGTCGACAAATTGATTGACATGGGTGCCCAGATTATCCTCTGCGATCCGCACCGGGCAACGGTCATCGGACTGAATAAAGCATTCAGGTTGCGGGGCATTGAAATGACATCCCCGGATATCCGGGCGGGTGTCTCCCTGCTGATTGCTGCGCTTTCTGCCCAAGGCAAGTCCATTATCCACAACATTGAACAAATAGAACGCGGCTACCAGGATATCGAGCTTCGGTTGCAAGCGTTGGGCGCCGATATTAAGCGTATTCAAGCAAACCCAACGCTTCATTGAGAACAATTTTGTCGGTTGATTGTTAATTTTGCTATGTAGCATAAAAGTCACTGCATACTTTATTACTTTTGTAAAATTAATGTTTAACCATCTATTACGTAATCGTTAGAAAAATCATGGAAAAAGTATTTTTATCATTAGCTGCCGGTGCTTTGGTGCTGGCGTCGTGCGTTAGCAATCCCGAAGGAAAGAAAGCGGAAACCGCGGATAGCGTCGAAAATGTTGCGCTGTCTGATGGGGGCAGTGAACTGACTGTTGATACCGCGTTGTCAAACGTGGAGTGGACCGGTAGGAAAGTTAGTGGTCAGCATCATGGTCATGTTAAAATTAAATCCGGCGAGCTGACCGTTGATGAAGGAAAACTGGTAGGTGGTAATTTCGTTATCGACCTGACGTCGATTAACAATCTGGATTTAGAAGGTGAATACAAAGGCAAGTTGGAAGGGCATTTGAAATCACCGGATTTCTTTGATGTGGAAAACCATCCCGAGGCCACTTTCGAAATCACCGAAGTAAAGGATGGCACTGAGGCAGGTGCCGTAGTGATTGCCGGAAACCTGACCATCCGCGGCGTGAGTAAAAACATCACCTTTGATGCGCAAGTGGAAGAGTCGAGCGATACAGCAGTGAAAGCGACAGCCGATTTCAATATCGCACGTGAAGATTGGGGCGTGAGTTATAAAGGTCAAGCCGATGACCTGATCAGCAAGGAAATCAACCTGAAAGTGAAACTTGTTGCCGGGGCATAAGTGGGTGAAAGAAATTGAATAGCAGCGGGTGCCCTTTCCGGGGGCACCCGCTTTTGTTTATCCCGAAATGGCATTGATGATGTCGTATTGGGTAATGATGGCGATTTTTCCATATTCATCTTCCACCAACACCGCTTGATTGTCTTTGTGGATGAGCGATGATATTTTGTCAATAGAGGTACGGAGATCCACGAAGGGAAACGGTGGCGTACAGATTTCCATGACTTGAGCGGACTTCAATGCCGGGTTTTCCAATAGTGCATTCAAAATATCAGATTCGGTGACTTTACCGATGACCATGCCCTGTTGTGTGACTGGGATCTGGGAGATATTAAGGGTTTTCATGCTGTTGAAGGTCTCTATTACAGATTGTTCCACATCGGCCATGACGATGGGTACATCCCCGCGTTTTCTAAGGATGGTCTGTGCGGTGAGCTTTTCGTCTTCGAGGAACCCGCGTTCGCGGAGCCAATCTTCGTTGTACATTTTACCCATATAGCGCGAGCCGTGATCATGGAAAACAACAACCACCACATCGTCCTCTGTAAGCTTATCTTTAAGTTGTAGTAGACCAGCCACGGCGGCGCCCGCAGAATTTCCGGCAAAGATTCCCTCCTTGCGGGCAATATCGCGGGTCATGAGGGCCGCATCTTTGTCGGTGACTTTCTCGAAGCAATCAATAACGTCGAAATCCACATTCTTAGGCAGAAAATCCTCACCGATCCCCTCTGTAATATAGGGGTATATCTCATCCTTATCGAAAATGCCGGTTTCTTTGTATTTCTTAAAGACAGAACCGTACGAATCAATACCCCATACTTTAATACGGGGGTTCTTCTCCTTGAGGTATTTTCCTGCGCCGCTGATGGTGCCCCCCGTACCGACACCTACCACCAAATGCGTGACTTTCCCTTCGGTCTGTTCCCAGATTTCAGGGCCCGTCTGCTCGTAGTGAGCTTGGGTATTGGATAGGTTGTCGTACTGGTTTGCCTTCCAGGAATTGGGGATTTCACGTTCCAGGCGGCTGGATACGGAATAATAGGAGCGAGGGTCTTCGGGATCGACATTGGTGGGGCATACGATTACTTCGGCGCCAAATGCCCGCAAGGCGTCTATTTTTTCCTTGGATTGCTTATCCGTAGTGGTGAATATGCATCGGTATCCCTTGATCACGGCTGCAATGGCTAGTCCCATGCCTGTATTGCCCGATGTGCCTTCTATGATGGTGCCCCCCGGTTTGAGCAGGCCTGAAGCCTCGGCGTCCGCTATCATCTTTACGGCCATCCGATCCTTTATGGAATTGCCAGGGTTCGTAGTTTCTAGCTTGACCAACACCGTGCCCTTCACCTGTTTGGTGATGCTGTTGAGTTTGACTAACGGCGTATTGCCAATCGTCTCCAATATATTGTTGTGCCACATAATTTATATACTTGGCCGCAATGGTAAGCGGACGCGCGGCCATTTGTACAAAAATAGGATAAATTATCCGATTTAGAATTTCAGGTGTTTTACGGTGAGGCCGTTGTTGATCAATTGACGGAGTGATTCGATGCCAATAGTTAGGTGGGTTTCTACGAATTGGGCGGTGACACTTGAATCGCTTTCTACTGTTTTTACACCTTCGGGAATCATCGGTTGGTCTGATACCAACAACAAGGCGCCTGTAGGGATTTTGTTGGCAAAACCTACGGAAAATATGGTAGCCGTCTCCATATCCACCAGCATTGCGCGGATACTTTTAAGGTATTTCTTGAAATCCTTGTCGTGCTCCCATACCCGCCTATTCGTCGTATAAACCGTGCCTGTCCAATAATCTAAGGCATGGTCTCGTATGGTAGTCGATATGGCTTTCTGTAAAGCAAAGGCAGGCAGTGCAGGTACCTCAGGTGGGAAATAATCGGTGGATGTTCCCTCACCCCTTATGGCAGCAATGGGGAGTACCAGGTCGCCAATTTTATTTTTCTTTTTCAGCCCGCCCGCCTTGCCCAGAAACAATACCGCTTTTGGAGATATGGCCGACAATAGGTCCATAATCGTGGCTGCCATGGGGCTGCCCATTCCGAAATTGATGATGGTAATGCCCGCTGCGGTGACACTTTGCATGGGCTTATCCAACCCCATGATGGGGGCGTTATCATGCATCTCCGAGAATAATTTAACATAATTGGAAAAATTCGTAAGCAGAATATATTCTCCAAATTCTTCCAATGGGCGACTGGTGTACCTGGGTAACCAGTTGTTTACGATATCCGCCTTGCTTTTCAAACCAGGCTTGATGGGGCTTTGTACCGGTTTTGTCTTTTCTTTTGTCATAGCCGTGGGGTGATATCGTGCGTTAATACAAACTTAAAAAAAATCCCCCGTTTTTGGCGGGGGAAACGTTAAGCTGCTTTCAGCTTCTTTAAGTCAGATTTCTCGAATTTATGTTTGGCGTATTCGAGTGATATATAGAGCTCCCGTTGTTCGCCCTTATTTTTTTCGGAAGGGATTTCGAACATGGCATCCAGCATGATGGCCTCGCAGATCGAACGGAGACCGCGTGCACCGAGCTTGAATTCATCAGCTTTATCCACGATGAACCGAAAGACATCGTTATCGAATTTCAGCTCGACGTCTTCGTAATCAAATAATTTTTTATACTGCTTAATCAGTGCATTTTTTGGCTCAGTAAGGATATTCAATAGCGTCTCCTTATCGAGCGGATTGAGGTAGGTGAGTACAGGCAACCGGCCAATAAGTTCGGGGATAAGCCCGTAGTTCTTTAAATCCTGCGGTGTAATGTATTTATACAGATTGTTCATGTCGATATCAACATCATCCTTGTTGACCTTGTATCCGATGGTTTGGGTACGCAAACGATTGGCTATCTTTTTCTGGATGCCATCAAACGCTCCACCGCACATAAACAAGATATTGTTGGTGTTTACTGCAATCATCTTTTGGTCGGGATGCTTGCGCCCACCCTGCGGCGGTACGTTCACGATGGTCCCCTCCAGTATTTTCAACAGCGCTTGTTGTACCCCTTCACCAGATACGTCACGCGTAATGGAAGGATTATCGCTTTTGCGGGCGATCTTGTCGATCTCGTCGATATAGATAATACCCCTTTCGGCGGCCGCCACGTCATAATCCGCAGCCTGCAGCAACCGGGTGAGTATACTTTCTACGTCCTCACCCACATACCCCGCTTCTGTCAAAACGGTGGCGTCACAAATGCAAAAAGGGACGTTCAGGATTTTGGCAATCGTCTTCGCCAGCAATGTTTTACCGGTGCCGGTTTCGCCCACCATGATGATGTTTGATTTTTCTAGCTCGATTTCATCCTTCTCCACCTTTTGGTTGAGCCGCTTGTAGTGGTTGTATACTGATACCGCCATCACTTTCTTGGCATCGTCCTGCCCGATCACATAACGGTCAAGATGTTCTTTGATCTCGATGGGCCGTATGAGTTTCAGCGCGGTTTGTAAGGCCTTGCTTTTGCGGAGGTTCATCTCTTCGGTCAATATTTCACCGGCCTGGGTGATGCATCGGTCGCAGATATGTGCACCATCACCAGCGATGAGCATCAGCGCATCCTGCTTTCGTATGCCACAAAATGAGCAAGTTACTTCCTTCATATTCTTTGCCATGCCTATTTTTCCTTTTTGGACGTCAGTACCTCATCTACCATCCCATGTTCTTTGGCTTCTGAAGAGGTCATCCAATAATCGCGGTCGGACGACTTTTCAACCCATTCGTAAGGTTTCCCAGAATGGTGCGCGATAATATCGTATAATTCTTTTTTCAATTTTAGCATTTCCCGGAGGTTGATTTCCATATCCGTGGCCACGCCCTGGGCGCCTCCGGAAGGCTGGTGTATCATCACCCGCGAATGGGTCAACGCTGCGCGTTTTCCTTTGGCCCCCGCACAAAGCAATACCGCTCCCATCGAAGCAGCCATTCCTGTACAGATAGTGGCCACGTCGGGCGTGATGTACTGCATGGTGTCGTAAATGCCTAATCCGGCATAAACACTGCCGCCTGGTGAGTTTATGTAAATTTGGATGTCGCGCTGGGCATCAGCAGATTGAAGAAACAGGAGTTGCGCTTGTATAATGTTGGCGACCTGATCACTCACTGCATCACCCAAAAAAATGATACGGTCCATCATTAGCCGGGAGAACACATCCATTTGGGCAACATTCAATTGCCGTTCTTCGATGATGTATGGGGTGAGCGATGTAGGCATTTTGCGTTCCACACGTCCGATGAAACCATCCACATGCTGGCTGCCGATACGGTGGTGTTTGATCGCATATTTTCTGAATTCGTTTTTATCTATACTCATGGTTGTTTGTTCGATTAATCCTGCTAATATATGTGATTTCGTCCAATTTTTCTAATACTTGAATGGTATTAAATGGTTGGACAAACATCGCGCCATTGGATTTGCTGGGAATATAACTGTCAAAATGCCGTGCGATTATACTGCCAGCCTGTCTGTTTTGTCGCGGAATTTATGATTTGTTCAATAGGAATAATTGGGTAAATCGGTCAGAAACTCAACGCGTTTCTGTTCAAAATGAATGCGGCAGTAATAGTGTTGCAGGCCGTTGCTGACCAGCAGGAAAGGGACCCGATGCACCGTGTTATAATGAGCAATCTGTTCGAATGCAGCCTGCGTGATCTTCACAGATGGTGCTTTAAATTCCGCCAACAGAATCTTGTTGCCTTCATTATCATAGATCACCAAATCGCTCCGCCGACGCATGTCGTTGAGGGTAAGCCCGCCCTCTATGTTGATAAGTGATCTTGGATATTTTTTGACATGTATAAGGTGTTGTACCCAATGCTGGCGTACCCATTCTTCAGGGGTCAGCACGAGCTGTTTTTTCCGTAGTTCGTCAAATATGAATAACCTGCTGCCATCCCGTTGGATTTTGGCCGCATATGCAGGCAAATTAAGCGGTATGGGTATAAACATATTGCAAAAGTAGGGTTTAAATGTGTAATTTGGCGACCCGAAAGATAGAACGCTGTTTACCCAGTTGTTGTTTAGAATCATATGGATGCCAACCAACTCATATCAGATATAAAAGGCAAGAAGCTTCTGCCCGTTTACCTGCTTCATGGCGAAGAATCGTACTCCATTGATTTGGTAAGCGATTACATTGAAGAGAACGTGCTTGAAGAGGCACAGAAAGGATTTGATCAAACCGTGCTGTATGGCAAGGATACCGACTTTTCGACCATTGTTAATGCATCCAAGCGTTATCCGATGATGAGCGACCATCAGGTGATTATCGTTAAAGAGGCGCAAAACCTCAAATGGAAAGACGACGAATTGTTGTTGGCGTATTTGAGCAATCCCATGAAAAGTACGGTTTTGGTGTTAGCCCATAAACATTCAAAATTCGACAAACGACGGAAGATCTATAAAGTGGCAGAGAAAGCGGGAGTGGTGCTCGAGTCAGCCAAATTATATGACGATAAGATAGCGCCTTGGATTACCACTTACACAAAGGACCGAGGATGGCGTATCCATCCGCAGGCAGCAGCTATGATGGCCGAATACCTGGGCAATGACTTATCAAAAGTTGTTAATGAACTGGAGAAGCTTATGCTCAATGTGCCGAAGGACCGAGAGATTTCGGCGTTGGACATCGAACAGAACATCGGAATCAGCAAAGACTTCAATGTTTTTGAATTGAATACTGCGCTGGCAAAGCGAGACATTGTCAAAGCGTTCCAAATCGTAGATTATTTTGCAGCTAATCCGCGTAGCAATCCGATACAGGTCATATTAGGCGCTATGGCCGGTTATTTTACCAAGATACTGAAATATCACTACTTATCGGATAAATCGCCGCAGATTGTTGCTCGTGAGTTGGGGGTGCATCCATTTTTTACACGGGAATACGATACAGCTGCCCGTAGTTATAGCCGGCGGAAAACGTTTGACATCATCGCTTATTTGCGTGATTGTGATTTGAAGTGCAAGGGACTGAACGCGGCAAACGTGGAACAAGGCGATCTGCTCAAGGAATTGGTTTATAAAATCCTTAATTGAATGATGAACAAAGCTACTTTTGTATTTGCAATCTTATTAATTTGCTGTTGTTTTGATGGGCAAGCCCAGCGCCGTGGTACCTATACGTTGTTGCAGGCGGGCGGTATTTTCGGTATAGCAACCACCAGCGATCAAAACCCGATGCATGGCTACCAATTCCAGTTTGCATTTGGCCGCAATTTTTATGACCGCATGTATCTGGGGCTGGGAATCAGTAATGATGTTTACCGAGGCAAGACCACCCTTGGAGACGGTAGGCGATCCACCCGCCGGGTAAACACGTTGCCCATATTTGCCGATTTCCGGGCACCTTTTGCACAATTGTCTCCATTGGGTACCCTTGGTGTGGTAGCCAATGCCGGCTATGCGCCCAGCATTGGGAACGACTATTTTAAGGGGTTTGTCGCCAAGGCCGGTATCACGTATGGCCACATGTTGGTGCTCGGCTCAGACCTGCTATTCAGTGCGGGGTATGGCTTCCAGCAGTTCGACTCCCGGTTTTCGAGCCGTAGCTCCCATCAGCACAACGTGTTTCTGACGGTCGGCCTGTTTGTACATTGATTGCTCTTTAGGCGTACATCGCCTCCCGTTGCTCTTTTACCGCATCGCTGTTGATATACTCGTCATAGGACATCAGCTTATCAATAATGCCGCTTGGTGTCAGTTCGATAATGCGGTTCGCCACGGTTTGGGTAAGCTCATGGTCACGTGAGGTAAAAAGGATGCTGCCACGGAAATCTACCATACCATTATTGAGCGCGGTGATGGATTCCAAGTCCAGGTGATTGGTAGGCTCATCAAACAAAAGCATATTGGCTTGTTGGAGCATCATGCGCGAAAACATGCAACGCATTTTTTCGCCACCCGATAACACCGAGCATTTCTTGAGTACTTCCTCTCCCGAAAACAGCATTTTGCCCAGGAAGCCACGGATGAATTGCTCATCTTTATCCGTTGCGGAGTACTCGCGGAGCCAGTCGATGAGGTTTTCGTTCTTCCCTTCGAAATACGGGCTGTTGTCCATCGGGATATCAGCGATACTGATGGTGATACCCCATTTGAAATTACCGGTATGATCTTGATCTCTTCCTGTTAAGACGTCATAAAAAGCGGTGGTGGCCAGGCTGTTTTGCGAGAGGACTGCAATTTTATCGCCTTTGTTTACCATGAAGGTTACATCCTTGAACAATGTTTCTCCGTTTAAGGATTTGCCCAGCTTTTCGACCTGTAGAATCTGGTCGCCAGCCTCACGGGCCATCGTGTTGAACATGATGGCGGGATATTTCCGGTTGGAAGGCTTGATTTCCTCAAAATTTATTTTTTCCAGGGCCTTCTTCCGGCTGGTAGCCTGCTTGGATTTAGAAGCGTTGGCACTGAACCGGCGGATGAATTCCTGAAGTTCCTTTACCTTGTCTTCCATCTTTTTATTTTGATCCGTACGCTGTTTCAGGGCAAGCTGACTCGACTCATACCAGAACGTATAGTTGCCCGTATAGATGTTCATCTTGCCGAAATCGATGTCTACTACGTGGGTGCATACCGAGTCTAGGAAGTGCCTATCGTGCGATACCACCAATACGATGGCCTCGTAGCCGGCGAGGAAATCCTCGAGCCACGCGATGGTATTGATGTCAAGGTCGTTGGTAGGTTCATCCAGCAGCAGGATATCGGGGTTGCCGAAAAGTGCTTGAGCGAGGAGTACGCGTACCTTTTGATTACCATCCAGTTCCTTCAGCAGCTTATAGTGTACACTTTCATCGATGCCCAGGTTGCTAAGCAATGTAGCCGCGCCACTTTCCGCATTCCATCCGTCCATTTCTGCAAAACGGCTTTCCAATTCGCCCGCCCGCTCACCATCTGCATCGGTAAAGTCTTCCTTAGCGTAGATGGCGTCCTTCTCTTTCATGATGTCGTACAGTTCCTTATGCCCCATCATGACGGTTTCTATAACCGAATACTCATCAAAGGCATAGTGGTCTTGTTTCAGTACGGCCATTCGTTCGCCCGGGGTGAAGCTGACCGAGCCCGTGGTTTGGTCTACATCACCGGAGATGATTTTCAGGAACGTGGATTTGCCGGCACCGTTGGCTCCAATGACGCCATAGCAGTTTCCTTGGGTGAATTTGAGGTTGACATCTTCAAACAATACCCGCTTTCCGTAGCGGAGTGACAGGTTGGATACATTAATCATGGGCGCAAAGGTACGGTTTAAAAAGGGAAATTCCGCCCAAATGTAATAGGTGTAGGTGTTGTATCCCGTCTAGCGTGAAATCAATTCCGTTTCCAATACGGTATTTTCGAATTCGTACACAGGATATCTGCTTTCGATCAGTTGGATGAGCATCTCCATGGCAACCCGGCCCATTTCAATGGCAGGTTGCCGGATACATGTGAATCCGGGTTGCAAGAGGTCAAGCACATCCGAATTGGAAAAGCCCGCAATTGCGGGATGTTCGGCTTTTGGTGCCAGTTTGTTATAAGCACTCAAGCAGCCCATACTTAGGCGATCACTTGCCACAAAAATAGCATCTGGCCTTTCATCGAGGTCGAGAAAGTAGCGCACGGCCTCTTCAACTTCTCGTTGAATCCGCCCCCCGTGATGGCAATAGCGGATAAGCGATTCGTTGAGCGGTATATTATTGGCCCGCAAAGCGGATTCAAACCCTTCCAGCCGTTCGGCAGTAATGGATAGGTGCGGGGCATTGGCTAGGTGTGCGATTTTTTTAAAACCACGGTCGATGAGCGACTGCGTGGCTTTCTGCGCACCCTTTTTGTTATCTGACGTGACCGTATGGGTATCAAAGACATCGATAATACGGTCAAAAAACACAATGGGTAAGCCTTGTTCGTGAAGGGTTATGATGTGCGAAAAATCTTTTGTTTCAGCAGACATCGAAATGAGTAAGCCATCGACCGCACGATTGGCCAGGTGTTGGATATTCACGACTTCGCGCTCGTAAGCATCATGACTTTGCGAAATAATAACGTGATACCCCTTTCCATATGCTACCGATTCAATCCCGTCAATCGCTTGGGAAAAGAAGCTGTTTGCAACCTCACACACAATCACTCCGATGGAATAGCTACGCCCATGCCGTAGGCTGGACGCCATCGGGTTGCGGCGATAACTATGCTGCTCTGCATATTCGATGACGCGCTTTTTGGTTTCCTCGTTGATTTCATAGCTGTCACTAAGTGCGCGTGATACCGTGGAAGGGGAAAGATCCAATGCTTGTGCAATATCTTTTATAGTGATGGGTTTGAACACGATTTAATTTTGCTAGAAGACAAATATAGAAATTTCAGTGAAATACAGGTTTCGCAATCGTTACCGGTATCGATTGCGTAGATATTTTGAGGTAAAGTCAGTTCTACAATTAATTATTGTCGTTATCATTGCTCTTATATGAGCTAGTATATGCCCTCAGCATAAAAGCGTCCAATTTAACATCTATGATTATGAGGAAAGTATTATTTTTTAATGTTTTGCTTTTGTTCGTTGTTTTTCATGCGACTGGTCAGGCTATTATTTCAGGCAAGGTAACGGATCCCTCCGGGGTTTCACTTACAGGTGCCACGGTGACCGTAAAAGGCACATCAATTTCAACAGTTACCGACAACGAGGGAAACTATTCGCTTTCCAATGTTCCAGAAAATTCAGTCTTGCTATTTTCATTTATCGGAATGACGACCCAAGAGATTGCCGTTGAGAACAGGGCAATCATTAACGTTGAGCTAACCGGACAGGCCACAGAGATGGAAGAGGCAATAGTTGTAGGCTATGGAGTTCAGAAAAAGGTTAACGTGATAGGTTCCGTTTCAACCTTGTCACCTGAAGAGATTACTGCCACACCGTCTCCCAATGTTTCCAGTGCATTGAGCGGCCGTGTGCCCGGACTATTCGTTGCACAGTCAAGCGGGCGTCCCGGAGCCGATAATGCATCATTAAGTATCAGAGGAACTTCAACTATCGGTAATTCTTATGACAATACTGCCGTTCTCGTCGTTATTGATGGCATTCCTGGGCGGGACCTTAATTCCATAGCGCCCGGGGATATCGAAAGTCTCTCTGTTTTAAAGGACGCTTCGGCCGGAATTTACGGCTCCCGTGCTGCGAATGGGGTAATACTTGTCACTACAAAATCAGGAAAAGAAAGTCCGCCAAGGTTCGAATTCGATTTCTACTCAGGATGGTCATCGGCATCTTTACTTCCAAAGATGACGGATGCTACGACGTATGCCACAATGGTACGGGAAGTGCAATCCTACAGGGGTATTTCTGAAGAAAATATGGCGTATTCAGCCGAAGATGTTGAAAAGTTCAAATCGGGTAATTATCCATGGACGCATCCGAACACCGATTGGTTCAGTACGGTGATAAAAGACTATTCGAAGAGTGATCAATATAATTTTAGGGTATCAGGCGGGTCCAAAGATATTAAATATTACGGCGGATTCGGTGCGATGAAGGATGATGGGATTTATAGATCCGGGTCCTCATCTCATCATCGGTATAATTATAGACTTAATTTACAAGCAGACTTAAATGAGTACATCACACTCAACCTGAATGTAGCAGGGACTCAATCCAATATAATGGACCCGTACAATACGGAGTTTACCAGTATTATCCGAAATCTGCCTGTATCCACCGCTATCTGGCCAACCGGTGAACCCGGGCCTGATATTGAAAAGGCTCAGCAACCGGTAACCGATACGGATGCGAGCAAAACAGGCTATACGGATAATAAGCGTTACACGAGTCAGAATATGCTAACCGCCACGGTAAAAATTCCGTGGGTGGATGGACTATCTGTAATTGGCAACTACTCGTACGATATGCTCTTCGGCGTACAGAAATATGTACAGGATCTGGCGACGTTATATTTTTTGGATAAAGACGCCTATTTAGCTGCCGGAAATGATGGTAGCCAAAATGGCCAGGCATTTCTCACCCCACAAATTAGAGCTGAAATAGCCGATCCGAGGGTAGAGGATACATACAGCGATTCACGAAGAGTAACGAACAGTTTGAAGATAAATTACGACAAATCTTTTGACAAACACTCCATAAGCACATTTGCTGCTGTTGAAAGTATGGATTACTTAGACAAGGGGATCACGGCATATCGCAGAGGTTTTCAAACAGTAGCCCTGCCTTATCTGAATTTTGGATCCACTGAAGAGATGAGTAATTCCTCGTCTGTAGGCGTAGATGCACGGCTAAACTATTTTGGAAGACTTGCCTATAATTATGACAGTAAATACCTGTTTGAATTTACTTTTCGACGAGATGGTTCGCTGCGGTTTTCCAAAGATGCCGGTCGCTGGGGGAATTTCCCGAGTGTGCTGTTAGGGTGGACCGCCTCAAGCGAAGATTTCTGGCAGAACAATATCCAGGCAATCAATTATTTTAAGTTAAAAGCTTCATGGGGGCAGTTAGGGAACGACGCTATACTCCCGTTTCAGTATCTGACCATGTATGCAACAGGTGATGGACAAACATTCGGGCCATCGAGGGGTTATCAGACAAGCTTGTATCAAGTTGGGGAGCCTAATCCCAATATAACCTGGGAAGTTGCGAATGTCTTCAATGTAGGGTTTGAATCTTTCATGCTTGATAGTAAAATCAGATTCGACATCGATGCTTTCTATCAAAAACGTACGGACATTCTAGTGGCCCGTAATGCCTCCGTGCCGGATTTTACGGGATTGTCTTTACCGGACGAGAATTTTGGAATTGTATCGAGCAAAGGCTTTGACGCAACATTGGGGTATCGAAGTAAATCGACAAAGTTTGACTATGCGGTAACGGGTATATTTTCATTTGCACGTAATAAAATTATAGAGTATGATGAACCAGCCGTTTCTTATGACTGGCAGCGGCTAACCGGGCATCCCACATCTGCATTTTTGCAGTATAAGGCAATCGGGATATACCGTGATGCAGAACACGTCAATTCCACACCACATGTTCCGGGGGCACGAGCGGGGGATGTGATATTGGCAGATTATAATGGAGACGGCGAAATTACGGAAGCCGACCGGACCGTTTATAACCTTAATGGGGATCCAGAAATAACCTTTGGAGTTAATGTGTCTGTGCGGTATGGAAATATTCAACTGCAGGCATTGGTGCAAGGTGTCGGAAACAACTGGCGACGGATTGCGGAGACGGAGGGCGATTTTATATATATGGGGACCTTTGGCAATTACTTTCAATATTACGCAGATGATCGATGGACGGAGTCTAACACAGATGCAACGATGCATAGAGCATTTGAACGGGTAGAGGAATACTGGAGGAAGGATGCTTATTTATCCAGTTTTGATTATTACAATATGGCCTTTGCCCGACTCAAAAGCGTGGAGCTTTCCTACAATTTTACCGAAAATCAATTGAAATCAGTAAGGCTCAAAGGAGCAAGCGTATACGTTACGGGTAAAAATTTATTTTTCTTGTATAACAAAAATGCAGTAGGAACAGATCCAGAAGTATCTTCGGTCTCTACTTACCCCACTACGAGGGTGCTGGCATTGGGTGCAAGGGTGTCTTTTTAACTGAATAAATAGCAAAGTTATGAAACAATATGTTATAGTTGCCTTCTTGTTTTTTGCTACTGCATGTAACAAAAATATTCTGGACAAAGCCCCCTTGGATCAATATTCTGATGATATCGTATGGTCTAGTCCTGAACTTGCAAGTTCTTATCTGAATTATTGCTATGATGGCCTTGGCCATGGTTTTCAGAGTGTTAAAGGAAGTAACTTCACTGATGAAGCAATATTTGGGAGAGGTGCCAGCACGACCGCCCCCTTGGATGGTACGATGTCTCCGGACGCGTCGCTTGGCAATCATTTTATGGAGCCCTATCGATGGTCGCAATTCGAACAGGTACAACGCATCAATCAATTTCTTGAGAAAATTGATGGCATTGCGGAAACCTATCCTTCAGCACAACAGGCCGATGTAAAAGCGAAAACAGACGTTTTAAAAGGAGAAGCGTTGTTTTTGCGAGCATTTAATTATTGTAACATGGCCCGCAGCTACGGAGGTCTAACGTTATTGGATAAAGCCGCCAAATTAAACGATGACTTTTCGGCAATTACCCGGGCTACTTTTGAAGAAACCGTTAATTTTATCGTCGCAGATTGTGATGCCGCCGCCGCTCTTTTACCACTCAAATCGGAACAAGAATTAGGTAGGGCGTGTAAAGAAGCCGCTTTGGCACTTAAAGCAAGAATGTTATTATTTGCCGCGAGTGATCTCACAGCCGGGGATGTTTCGGGTATAAATATAAGTAACGACAATGCACTCGTTCGCTATGTAAATCCCGATAGGATAGCATTATGGACAGCTGCAAAAAATGCTGCGAAGGCTTTAATGGAACTTTCCGGTTCGTCGTTGACCTTGGCCGATTTCGGGGCATCGGGCGGCGATAAGGCTACGGTAGCACAAAACTATAGGGCGTTGACGGGCAATAGTGCTACTCCTGCCGACGGCGAATTTATTTTTGCTAAAATGTTTGATCAGGCTTTGGGCACACGGCATCGTACTAACCAGATAGACGGACCAAATGGGTATGACGGGCTTTATGGAAGAAATGCACCGCTGCAACGGATGGTGGATGAGTATGAAATGGAAGACGGTACTAATTTCTTTGATCATTATTATATTGAAGAGGTGGCCGAAGGCGCAAACACCGGCAGGTATATGAAAAATAAGCCAGCGCTCACGGGTTTTGATAGCGATAATCCCTATCATAACCGTGAAGCGAGGTTTTACGCGAATGTTTTGTATGATAGTGCCATCTATGATATAGAGCCTCGGCCATCGAGTTTGAAACTTAGGGATCCTCTAGGTATTTATGATAGACGTACGCGGGTGACGATCAAAGCGGATGGGTCGGAAACGGCTGTCTATGGTTTGGATACGCGTAACGGTCCGATTGTAGCGGGCAACGGCAACTACGTTGGCTATTTGACGATGAAATGGGTACAGCAGGGGGTGACTGGTAGCACGGATTATAATTTCAACATTTGGCCATATATGCGGTATACCGAAGTGGTGCTTGGTTACGCAGAAGCGTGCTGGGAGTTGGGTGAATATGAGGAGACGAGAGAATGGGTGAATTTTTTCAGAAACCGCGTACTCCTCCCCAACACCAAGGCAACGGACGAGGAATTGAGAGACGCATTAAGGCATGAACGAAAAATTGAACTGTATGGCGAAGAATCACGGTGGTTTGACATAAGACGGTGGGTAATTATGGCCGAAACAATGACCCTACCACAATATGGTGTCGATATTATGGAAGTAACAGATAACAGGAAAACGCCCGCTACAGTTACAACAACATGGAAATATAATCAGGCCATGCCAAACAATATGATGACAAATGCGGTTTACTGGCTGCCAATCACAACCACTGAACGGCAAAAGGCTCCTCAACTGTTGCAAAATCCGAATTATCGCGAGGATATTTAGAAATTTAGGCGCTAGCAGGTTCTGCAAACGTTTCGGTAACGATTGCGCAAAAAAAACGGTCGAATTCTTTCTTCGGCTTGAAAGATTGCGGTATCATTGTATTCGTGTGGTTAAGCGATCCTGTATTTTGACCATTAATATCATAATAGTCACAATTATAAAATCAAATAAAGATGAAATCAACAACTTCTCGTCGAGAATTTATCAAGCAGGCTTCGGTGGGAGCCGGCGTCGTCGGATTATCCGCTATGGGGTTCAGCGCAAAAAGCTATGCACGGATTATTGGAGCCAATGACCGCGTACGTGTGGGCATCGTCGGGTTTTCAAACCGGTTCAGAAGCTCGCTGTTCCCTGCCTTTATGAACCATGCAAAGGCTCAGAATTTTGAGTTTGTGGCGGTTTCGGACCTGTGGAACAGGCGTCGTGACGAGGCCTACGCTTATGCAAAGGAAAAGGCAGGTATAGAACTTGCGAAATACCGGAACAATGATGAACTTTTTCCGCGGACCGATGTGGATGCGGTCATTATCAGTACGGCGGATTTTCAACACGCGCTAATTGCTGCCGATGCCGTACGGCACGGAAAAGATGTGTACGTAGAAAAGCCATTGGCTGAGACATTGGAAGATGCCAAAATAGTGCGGAAAGCGGTGGAAGAGACCGGCAAAATCCTGCAGGTTGGATCGCAGCGTCGCAGCGCCCCTAATTATATTGCAGCGAACGAATACATCCGGTCGGGTAAATTCGGGGATATCAAAATGGTGGATATGACCTGGAATGTAAACCAGCCTGGCCGTTGGCGCCTGCCCGAACTCACCAAAGAAATCCGTCAACAAGATACCGACTGGGATCGGTTCCTGATGAATCGCCCCAAAGTGGCCTGGAATCCACGGTTCTACCTCGAATACCGGTTGTTCTGGCCGTATTCATCCGGCATTTTCGGCCAATGGATGGCGCACCAGATTGATACAGTACACTGGTTTACCGACCTGCCGCACCCGCGTAGCGTAGTCGCCAATGGAGGGATTTATCAGTGGAACGATGGGCGCACCAACCCGGATACGCTGACGGCTGTGATGGACTACGGTCCTGAAGGCGATTCAAAGGGATTTCAGGTATTGTATTCGTCGCGGTTTACCAACTCGGCGGGTGGTGTAAAGGAATTATACTTCTCAAATGCAGGTTCGTTGAACTTGGATACGAACGAAGTGACTGCGGAAGGCGGGCTGAGCCAGCGGTCGGCAGCTGACATGGGAATGAAAGAAAATCTGCTCGAACCGTTTACCCTTTCGAACGCTGCCAAAATGGAAACATCGGCCAATACAGGTAGCGACCCAATGACTTCTTTGCATATGCTGAACTGGATGGAGTGTGTGCGGAACCGGAAAAAGCCCAATGCAGATGTCGTGGCCGGATACAACCACTCTTTAGCCAATATTATGGGACGCACCGCTTATGAAACCGGCAAACGGGTAACATTTGATGACGCAAAACAAGAAGTGGTGGTTTCTTAAGATTCGTAAAATGAAAACGACAACTATTTTAATGGGAGCTCTTGCGCTATCCGCGGCCTTTATGGGCTGTGGGCAATCGCAATCGGGGCAGGAGCGGGAAGGGGAACAATCCGACCGGTTTTCATTCGTAGAACATCCTGAGAGCAAGAGCATTGACATACTGCTCGATGGGCAACCTTATACAGCGTATTGCTATGCCGATAGTTTGAAAAAGCCGGTTTTGTTCCCCTTACGTACTAAGGGCGGTCATTTTGTTACACGTGGCTGGCCTGTGCAACCCCGGGCAAACGAGCGGACAGACCATCCGCACCATATTGGATTATGGTTCAATTACGGCGACGTAAACGGGCTTGACTTCTGGAATAACTCAACGACCATCCCGGCCGAAAAGCGGATGGGTTATGGGAGTATCCATCATTCAGCTGTCAATGAAACCGAAAGCAACGGTGATACCGGCATACTTGATGTCACGAAGTTCTGGCTGAGCCCACAAGGCGATAGCCTGCTAAGGGAAGACACCCGATATACTTTTCATGTAGCGGATGATAGTAGCACATCCGTCGCACTGGATATCAAATTAACGGCACTGAAAGATGTATCGCTAAAGGACAACAAAGAGGGGGTACTGGGAATACGTCTGGCCCGGGAACTTGAGCATCCCTCCGATCAACCGGCCAAATTTACCGATGCCAACGGGATTGTGACCGAGGTGGCCCAAGCTAATAACGAGGGAGTTACCGGACATTACGTGAGCAGCGAAGGTATTGAGGGTGATGACGTCTGGGGGACCCGCGGAAAATGGGTGACCCTCAATGGTACCATCGAAGGGGAGGACGTATCGCTCGTCATCCTCGACCATTCCGGCAATCCAGGATATCCTACCTATTGGCATGCCCGCGGCTATGGGCTGTTTGCGGCCAATCCTCTGGGACAAAAGGAGCTCAGTGGAGGTAAGGATGTGCTGGATTTCAAGTTGGATAGCGGTGCATCCACCCGGTTTAGGTATAAGGTCTTAATCCATAGCGGGAGCAAATTGGACGCTGCCGCCATCAATGATCGGTTTACGGAATTCAACGGTCAATAGTAGATCGACCCATTTTTTCCAATTGCACAGCCGTTGCCAGCAGCGGCTGTGCAATTAAATTATCGTGAATTGATAATCGAACGCTGATAGCCGAAGGGCATATATACAAAATGAAAAAATTTTTAGACGAACACTTTTTACTAAATACAAAGACAGCGCAGCTATTGTATCACGATTATGCGGCAAAGATGCCCATCATCGACTACCACTGTCACCTGCCTCCGCAACAGATTGCTGAGAATACCCGATTTGAGAATATTACCCAAGTATGGCTAAATGGAGATCATTATAAATGGCGGGCCATGCGGACGAATGGTATTGACGAAAGCTTTATCACCGGCGATCGTCCAGACCGCGAGAAGTTCCGCAAATGGGCGGAGACAGTTCCCTATACGTTGCGGAATCCATTGTACCATTGGACGCACCTCGAATTACAACGTTATTTTGGGATAACCGATCTGCTGACTCCGGAAACAGCCGACCGGATATTTGACGAAACTCGAGAAAAGCTGCAGTCGCCAGCATACCGTGTACGGGGATTGTTGCAGCGTATGAATGTGCGTGTCATCTGCACGACGGACGATCCGTTGGATAACTTGGGTTACCACCAACAATTGCAAGATGAAGGCTATGAGATTCCTGTATTCCCTGCTTTCCGGCCGGATGCGGCCATGAACCTGGGTAAACCCGCAGTCTTTGCGGCGTATGTAGCCACCTTGGCGGCTGTTTCCGGCAGGTCGGTCACGACATTTGCCGATTTCGTCGCTGCACTCAAGACGCGGCACGATTTTTTTGCCGCTATGGGATGCAAGGTGTCCGACCACGGGCTAGAGGAAATATATGTGGTGGATTATACCGAGGAAGAGATTGGGCGCATTTTTAAAAAGGCATTGGCCGGAAACGTCGTGTCGGATATGGAGCATCGTCAGTTCAAGTCGGCGATGCTGCTTCTTTTTGCGCAATGGGACGCCGAAAAGGGCTGGGTACAGCAATATCACCTAGGTGCCTTAAGGAACAATAATTCGCGGATGATGCATAAGCTCGGGCCGGATACAGGCTGGGATTCCATCGGCGATTTCCGCCAAGGCAGCGCGCTTTCCAAGTTTTTGGATAAGTTAGACAGCAAGGATCAATTGGCAAAAACCATTCTATACAACCTCAACCCAGCGGACAATGAGCTGATGGCCACGATGGTCGGGAATTTCAATGACGGATCGGTGGCCGGGAAGATCCAGTTTGGAACGGCATGGTGGTTTCTTGACCAGAAAGACGGAATGACCAGACAGATCAATGCGCTGTCCAACATGGGGTTGCTAAGCCGGTTCTTGGGGATGATCACCGATTCCAGGAGCTTTCTATCCTTTCCCAGGCATGAGTATTTCAGGAGATTGCTATGCGATCTTTTCGGTACGGAGATGGAAAACGGCGAATTACCGAATGATACGGAATGGGTAGGTCAGGTTATCCAAGACATCTGCTATAACAATGCCAATGCCTATTTCGGTTGGAAGACGTAACCGACCTCCAATCGTAACGAAAACGATTTCGCAGAATTTCTAGCGATAAAAGCCGGCAATTCGACGAGTCTTTCTATATTTGGATGGCGTAAACGTTTACGCGATATAAATCTAATCACTTTTGATACTTATATTATGAAATCTCAACCGTTAAGTAACTATCGATGGAGTATTTGTGCCTTGTTATTTTTTGCAACGACCATTAATTATCTCGATCGGCAAGTTCTATCCCTGACCTGGAAGGATTTCATCGTTCCCGAATTTCATTGGCGAAACAACGATTACGGAAATATCACTGCTGTTTTTTCGATTGTCTACGCCGGTTCCATGCTGTTTGCGGGCAGATTAGTTGACTGGATGGACACCAAGCGAGGGTTTTTGTGGTCAATTGGTGTTTGGTCGGTCGGTGCATGTATACATGCGTATTGCGGAATCGCTACATCTGGGATCTTGACGGGCCGTTGGTTCGTTGGTTTTGAAGAAGCAAAGGAAATCATCGGAACGGTAGGCGATGTAAGTCGCGTGGTGTCGGTAAGCGTAACCCTGTTTATTTTTGCACGGATTGTGCTGGCCATCGGTGAATCAGGTAACTTCCCGGCCGCGATCAAGGCAACTGCGGAATTTTTCCCAAAAAAAGACCGTGGGTTTGCTACGAGCATCTTCAATGCAGGCGCTACGGTAGGCGCGTTGGCGGCACCGCTGACTATTCCGTTCATTGCGGCAGCTTACGGTTGGGAAGCATCTTTTATTATCATCGGTGCATTGGGATTCGTGTGGATGGGCTTTTGGATATTTATGTATAACAAACCGCACGCGCATCCAAAAGTAAATGCTGCTGAATTGGCATATATCCAACAGGATGACGAGAACGATAGGAGCCAGATTCCAGCTGATGGATCAGTCGCCGTGCGAAGGAAAATGTCGTTTGCACAGGCGTTCAAGTATAGGCAAACATGGGCCTTCGCAGCCGGTAAGTTCATGACCGATGGCGTTTGGTGGTTTTTCCTGTTTTGGACACCAGCCTATTTAAGTTCGGTATATAGCCTGGATTCGACGGAAAGTGCGTGGCATATATTTGTACTGTATGCGCTCACCCTCTTATCGATCATCGGGGGCTGGTTGCCTACCTATTTTGTAGACAAGCAGGGGATGAATCCCTACGCAGGCCGCATGAAGTCGATGCTTATCTTTGCATTTTTTCCGTTATTGACATTGCTTGCGCAGCCTTTAGGACACATTTCGGTGTGGATTCCCGTGATCATTATCGGTATTGCTGGGGCTGCGCACCAAGCTTGGTCAGCCAATATTTTTTCGACGATCGGTGATATGTTTCCGAGATCGAGTATTGCCACCATTACAGGAATCGGCGGCATGGCGGGAGGAGTTGGAGCGTTCTTGATTAACAAAGGTTCGGGGATGCTGTTCGATTATTCTGTAGATACCAACATGAAATTCATGGGATTCACAGGAATTGAATCCGGATACTTCATTATTTTTTCCATCTGTGCAGTTTCTTATTTAATTGGATGGTTTATTATGAAGTCATTGGTGCCTCACTATTCTCCAATCACGGATATCGATTGACGATCGATGATAGCCGAAGAGGCATAAAAAAATCCTTTAGCATTGCTTTGCTAAAGGATTTTCTATTTTTATGGGGAGCACTGTTGATTTACCAACCGCTCTTTTCCCGGCGCCTTCCTGAGAATTCGCGGAAGCCGCCACCGCCGTCACGTCTACGCCGACCACCGCTTTCACCTCCGCCGTTACGGAATGACCGACCGCGCTTTTCTCCACGGCCCTCACTATGTCCTTCGCCTGCATTTTCCACACGCACCGTACGACCGTTAAAATCGATATTCTGGAATCCGCTGAACACTTTATCCACAGACGTGTTTTCAACCTCAAAGAATGTATATACGCCCTTTAGATCGATTTTGCCGATAGCTTTGCCACTAATCCGCGTGGTATTGCAAATATAGCCCAAGATATCCCCGCGGGTGAAATCATCCACTGAACCGAGGTTGATAAACAGGCGGGTATAATCCGATTTGTAGCTGTCGCGACCGAAGCGGTCTGATTTCCCTTTGCGATCCATACCGCCGCGTGCTTCGCTGGGGTCTACATTGAGGTCAGGTGCATTTTGGTAATACTCCAGAAAGCGGTTGAACTCCAATGATGCAAATCGCTTGATGATCTCTTCTTTACTCAAATCACCGAAACTTTCCATGATTTTAGGCAAGTAGGGATCAATGTGACTATCGTTGACAGCTACATCATGCACCTTGTTGATGAGTGCGAAGAGCTGCTTTTCAACGACTGCCTCACCGTTTGGTACTTCCATTTTTACAAATGATTTGCCGATTACCTTTTCGATCTGGCGAATCTTGCCCAGCTCTTTCAGGTTGATCAGCGAAATGGAAATACCCGTTTTTCCGGCCCGAGCCGTACGGCCGCTACGGTGGGTATAATTTTCGAGCTCATCGGGCAATGAATAGTTGATGACGTGTGTCACGTCATTCACGTCGATACCACGTGCGGCTACGTCCGTAGCAATGAGTAACTGCAAGCTTCGTTCGCGGTAGCGTTTCATTACCTTATCACGTTGTTGTTGTGAAAGGTCGCCGTGCAATGAATCTGCATTGTAGCCGTCTTTGATTAGCGACTCGGCAATTTCCTGGGTCTCGATTTTGGTGCGGCAGAATACGATACCGAAAATCTCGGGATTGGAATCGACGATCCGTTTGAACGCGGCATACTTGTCGCGGGCACGGATCACATAATAGTGATGCTCGATGTTGGCATTGCCCGTGTTTTTGGTGCCCATGGTCAGTTCGAACGGATCGGTCATGTATTTTTTCGCAATCCGGCGAACTTCAGCGGGCATGGTGGCTGAGAACAACCAGGTCTTTTTCTCTTCGGGAGTGGTAGACAGAATATTGTTGATGTCTTCCTGAAAGCCCATATTGAGCATTTCGTCAGCTTCATCCAATACCACGTAACGTACATTAGAAAAGTCGATGGCCTTACGTCCAATGATATCGAGCATACGGCCGGGGGTAGCAACGACAATTTGCACGCCACGGCGAATCTGACGCAATTGATCACTGATGTTTGCACCACCGTAAACGGCCACAACATGTGCATCAGGGAGATTTTTTGCGTACTTCTCGATGTCTTTGGATATTTGCAAGCACAGCTCACGCGTAGGGCAAAGAATCAATGCCTGTGGGTGTTTTTGCGAAAAGTCCAATAATTCTAACAATGGCAGACCAAAAGCTGCGGTTTTGCCGGTACCAGTTTGGGCTAATCCGACAAAATCGTTGCTGCCTGCAAGTAATACGGGAACGGCTTGTTCCTGGATAGGAGTGGGGCTTTCAAACCCTAACTCTGTGATGGCATTAACAATATCATGACGGATTCCCAATTCAATAAATGGGTTCATGAATATTTTATATACAATAGGCACTATTGCCTAAGGCGGTGCAAAGGTATGGTTAATTAATTGAAATTCAAAACCAAATAGAAAAAAATAAAAGGCCGCGCACAAGCTGCGCGGCCTTTTATTTTTTGGTCTTTGCTTTATTTTTGGCTTAATACAGCGTAAATTCCACCCTGCGGTTTTCTTGACGGCCTGCTGCCGTATTATTGGTTGCTATCGGCTGGGTAGGTCCATAACCTGTGGCTTCGATGCGTGACTGGTTTGCACCTTTGCTTACCAAGTAAGCTTTTACCGCTTCTGCCCGTTCTTTTGAAAGCCGCATGTTGGTTTGCATGGATCCGGTATTGTCGGTATGTCCGGCCAATTTGAGACTGAAATTTTTCTCGATGAGCAATGCTGCAACCTTATTGAGGCTGACGTGCGAGGTTGGACGGATGGTGGCTTTTCCTAGATCGAACTCTAGGTTTTGGATGGCCTCGTCTACTACCCGGCGATCTTCATCGGTAACGACAATTTTTTGAACAACGGGGGCCTTGGGTTCAGGTAATGGGCAGCCGGTTCCGTCCACTTTCGTTTTCTCGGGTGTATCGGGGCATTTGTCATATCGATTGGCTACGCCGTCCCCGTCGTCATCCGCAAGGTCCGCGAAGAGCCGTTCGACTTGTGCTTGCAGCTTTTCGTTCTCAGCCTTTTGAGCTTCTAAAGCTGCCTTTTGTGCAAGTATTTCATCGTAATGCGCTTGATATTCCTTTTGCATGCCGGATACCGGATTGCTATTGCCTAAGAATGGTTTGCGCTTGTCTCCCAATGCAAATTCGACGCCGAGGTGGGTATATGAAAAAATATCTTTGGAACCACCCGTGCTTACGCCGTCAAAATTTGCCGATTGTACGAGATTAAGCCGGTAGCCCAAATCGATGGCAATATCATTGGTAACGGCAAACTTCAGCCCAACCCCGCCAGGAACGAAGAGCTCCGTGGTTTGTTCATAGGTTGTCGATGATCCATTAATCTCCGCTGTCGGTTCAAAACCAAGTGCGCCGATCCCGACGTTCAGATACGGCTTGATGATGCCCTGGTGGTGCCGCCAGTTGATGTTGGCTAAGGTGACGTTGGCCGATAAAGCTAAGGACCAAGGCATCTTGGTTTCGAATGTATTGTTGTTATCCTCGTAAGCGCCGGCCACTTTTCCGCCTAGATACTCGGCTTGGACGCCAAAACCGGGCAGGATTTGTCTTTTCACGTATAGACCGTACCCAAAATTGTGCTCTACTTTGTCAAATCTGCGACGTAAACCGATCAGATTGGATTGATTCAACAAACCGATGTGTGCTCCCACGGACCATGTCCGGTATTCGGTTTCGGGTGCAAAGGGTTTTACCTCGTTGACGGTGGGTGTCTGCGCAACCAATTGGGTGGCGGATAGGATCCCTGCTGCTGCAAGCAATCCTGTTTTTCTCAGGTTCATTTTCATTATTCGTATTTGTTTGTGCAATATGTTTGATTTGGAAAGCGTTCATGCAATTAACGAGCCAGTTTTACTTTAATGTCGTTGCCAACTGTAAATATGCTAGTGCGATGAGTATAGCAATACCAAAGCTTAGCAAGGTGCCAATCAACACATATTCGGTCAGTTTGCGATCTTTTCCCTGCCGCAAATCGCCAAATCTGAAGATGGATTTTGCAGCCAGTAGGAAGCCAACTGCCTCCCAGTGGCCGATAACGATGAATAGGAATACAAATAGGCGTTCCAGTATCCCGATGAACCGACCTGCTCTGATCAGCGATTCCTCATCCTTGAATAGTGCGCCGGATTGTTTGTCTTTGGTCTCCGGCCGCCATTGGGCAATTAACATCCTGATTAGTACAGCAGGAACGAAGATGACGAACGCCAATGCAGTGGCGAAAAGTAAATTGGAGGTTGAAACGACATCGGCCCATAAAAAACTGAATGGCTCATATTGATGGGCAACGGCACCCAGTATTGCTACGTGAAGTGCTTGGTCGACTAAAAAATAATAGAGCGCGTGTTTGCTGTCTTCTGCGTAGAGCTTAGCCAAATCGATCAGGTAATGGGATACGACGATAACAGCAAAGCCTACCCAATAGGCGACATTGAAACCCAGGAATACGGCTAATAACGCTGCATGGATAAGGATGTGGATATAGAGCCTTCTTGATTTGTGCTTATGGCGCTGCTTGTCCACTACCCAGCTATCTGGCTGGAACCAGAAATCCCCAATGATATGCGCGAGTAGGAGTGTTAAAAACAATGTCATCCGTTTGCTTTTTGTTGCACCAATTCCCTGAAATAGGCCTCCATTTTAACGATTTCTTCGTATCCTGCGCGTTGCTGTCGCTCGCTGACGCGACCTTGACTGATTTTTAAGATGTTACCCAGTTCAAATTGGGTTTTTCCTGGGTTTTCCATCGAAAGCACCATGATCTCGGCTGAGTTGGGAGTCCAGCGATCCATCGTCAGTAATGCGAGCTCCAAGCACATATTGATGGCCCTATCGAGGTTTTGCCAAGGTGACTTTATGGCCAGTGTGTTTTTTTTCAATTGGTCAAATAGTCTTCCGGATCGGACGAAGGCCTCGCCATTCGCTTCGCTGATTTTTGGGGCATCGTGGGTCTTTGTGCCAATTCCGATGGCCATACGCACATCCAATCCGGCTATGCTTTTGATAAGCGCTTTGATATACAGTGCTTTCCAAAGCGTGTCGTCGGCCGGTGTGATTTCCACCTGAAAACTATCACCGCGGATGACCTCCCATGTTTTGGGTGTAGCACCGATTCCATCAAAGGCGATCTTTAATTTTGACAACCATTCATTAGGATTGGCAACCTTTCGGGAATTTACGATGTCACCGGTTATGACGCCTATCATGGTAGAGCTATTAGTCTTGCAAAAATACTAAACCGAATCAGATAAAGCAAATTTATCTGCCTACAAACAGATATTTTAAAATATCTGCCCTAGAGCAGATATTTGTATTTATCTGCCTATAAACAGATATTAAGTCGATAATCGTAAAGCTGTTGCGACGATGTAAACATAGGGGTTAATTGCAAATGCAGGCAAATTTGACTAAGTTTGCGCGAGATATCAAACGCATTTTTGTTTCAATGACAAGCAGGGAAATCCGCGAAGCCTTTCTGGCTTTCTTCGAAGATAAAGGCCACCAAATTGTACCATCAGCACCGGTGGTGGTTAAGAATGATCCCACATTAATGTTTACCAATGCGGGTATGAATCAGTTCAAAGACATCTTTTTGGGGGATGCGCGAGCAACATATCCGCGCGTGGCAGATACCCAACGTTGTCTTCGGGTGTCTGGAAAGCACAACGACCTGGAGGAAGTGGGCATCGATACTTATCACCATACGCTATTCGAGATGCTGGGCAACTGGAGTTTTGGTGACTATTTCAAAAAGGAGGCGATCGCATGGGGCTGGGAGCTGCTTACCGAAGTCTATAAATTGGATAAAGACCGGCTTTATGTGACTGTTTTCGAAGGGGATGATGTGGATGGTTTGCCTAAGGATGAAGAAGCCTACGGTTTTTGGAAGGGACTCATTGCAGAAGAGCGTATCCTGCTTGGCAATAAAAAGGATAATTTTTGGGAAATGGGTGATACAGGGCCGTGTGGCCCGTGCTCGGAAATCCATGTGGATTGTCGCCCCGATGCCGAACGCAATGCGGTGGATGGTAGCATGTTGGTTAATGCAGATCATCCGCAGGTTATCGAAATATGGAATCTTGTCTTTATGCAGTTCAACCGGCAGAAGGATGGTTCGCTGAAGCCGCTGCCTGCCAAACACGTAGACACTGGCATGGGTTTCGAGCGGTTAGTACGCGTTATCCAAGGCAAGGCTTCCAATTACGATACGGATGTGTTCCAGCCCATCATTGGCTTTATCGCCGAAAAAGCTGGAGTGCGGTACGGACATGACGAACAAACCGATATTGCCATGCGGGTGATGGCCGACCATATCCGGGCAATCAGCTTTGCTATCGCTGATGGCCAACTGCCATCCAACAATAAAGCAGGATATGTAATTCGCCGTATCTTGCGGCGCGCTGTTCGCTATGCCTATACATTCCTCCAGCTCAAAGAACCTTTTTTGCATAAGCTGGTGCCATTGCTGGCCGAGCAATTTAAGGGAGTTTTCAATGAATTGATAGCTCAACAGGATTTTGTCCAGAAGGTTGTGTTGGAAGAAGAGCAGTCCTTCCTGCGCACGCTCGTAACCGGAGTTCAGCGCTTTGAGGCCTATGCGGCCGAACATCAAACGATAGCCGGAGAATTCGCATTTGAACTCTACGATACCTTTGGTTTTCCGATTGATCTGACGGAGTTGCTGGCAAAGGAAAAGACCCTTAACGTAGACATGGTGGGATTTCAACAGGCCTTGGAAACGCAGAAAAGCCGCTCACGTGCAGCAACAGCCGTCGATACGGATGACTGGGTCGTTTTGCAGGGTACGGAAACGGTGGATTTCGTGGGGTATGATGGATTAGAAAGCGAAACCGAGATCATCAAATATCGGAAAGTCAGCGCGAAAGGCAAAAACGCATATCAACTGGTGTTGGCTGTGACACCATTCTACGCGGAAGGCGGTGGGCAAGTAGGTGATACCGGGGTATTGATTTCAAAACACCACGGCGAACAGGTAGCCATCATAGACACCAAAAGGGAGAACGGATTGATTGTGCATTATACACAAACGCTGCCCAAGGAAATCGGAGGGACTTTTGTAGCAAAAGTCGATGCGGCTAAACGGCGTGATACCGAAGGCAACCATTCAGCAACCCATTTGCTGCACGCAGCGCTCAGGCAAGTGCTCGGTGACCACGTGAGCCAAAAAGGTTCATTGGTGAATGCGGATCACTTGCGGTTCGATTTTGCACATTTTGCGAAAGTTAGCGATGAAGAACTGGCTCAGATCGAGCGCATCGTCAACGCCAAGGTCCGTGAGAACATTCCATTGGAAGAAGCGCGCGAGGTACCGTTCCAGCAGGCTATCGATGCCGGGGTAACGGCACTATTTGGTGAAAAATATGGAGATCAGGTGCGTGTCATCACTTTTGACGACGGCTTCTCTAAGGAACTGTGCGGAGGTACGCATGTACATGCAACCGGGCAAATCGGATTTTTTAAAATCACCTCCGAGAGCGCGGTGGCTGCCGGGGTAAGGCGCGTAGAGGCAATTACCGGAAAGAAGGCCGAACAGTTTATCCAGGAACAAGTGGGGATTGTCAACAATATAAGGGAATTGCTGAATAATCCCAAAGATTTTGTGTCGGCACTCAACAGGCTGTTGGAAGAGAATACTTCCTTGAAGAAGGAGGTAGAGCGGACTATGGCCGGTAAAGCGCTTCAGTTAAAAGGCCAATTGGTAGACAAGGCTATGGACGTCAATGGCATCAAAGCCATATTCGCACAGGTGGAGTTGCCGACAGCTGATGCAGTAAAAACACTGGCGTATGCGTTGAAAGGGTCCATCGAAAACCTTTTCCTCGTATTGGCTGCAGAAATTAATGGAAAGCCGGGGCTCACTGTAGTCATTTCGGACAACCTGGTGAAGCAACGAGGATGGGATGCGGGGGCAATTGTGCGGGAGTTGGCGAAAGAAATACAGGGCGGTGGTGGCGGACAGCCTTTCTATGCTACGGCAGGCGGCAAAGACGCAGGTGGTCTGGAGAAGGCGCTGGTTAAGGCAAAGGAATATGTGCAAAGCCATACAAAGCTTACTGAAAATGTCGAATAGATTAATAATCATTGTAGGGTGGACTATCCTGTTGTTCTCGTCTTGCGCAAGCAATCAGGAATTTACGATTGACGGGCAGATTGCCAACAAAGGAAGCATACGTACCGTGGCACTCTATGAAGGTGACCGGAAGTTGGATTCCGTTTACCTCAATGAGCAAGGCAAGTTCAAGTTTGTGCGGGCCGCTACGCATCCCCGATTACTCACCTTGGAAGCGGGGAATAACAAATATCACGTTATCCTACAGGCAGGTGATCGAATTTCGTTCCATGCTGACCTTGTGCAACCGAGTAGTTCTTACGAAGTAGCTGGTTCACCGCTGTCAGATAAAATAAAAAGCTTCGCCAACGACATTGCTGAGAAGGATCGATTTCAGTTGGAACTGCAAGAATCGTTTGCGCGCCAGTCGTCCGGGCTGGGCGATACCGCGTTGATTACCCTGCGGCAGCAATTTTTACAACAGTATCGCCAACGGATGCAGGAGTATACGGAAGCGGTGGTGCGCTTCGCCGATCAGCATGATGACTTAGCCGGATTCTATGCGATGAGTACGTTGGACACCGAACTTGCGGAAGCGGAGCTGGTAGCGTATGCTGATCGTATTGCCGGACGGTGGGATGATAATGCGCGTGTGCGGGAATTTTTGGAAGAGATGGGGCGCTTGAAAAGGTTGGCTATAGGTCAGCCGGCGCCCGACTTTGAATCCCTTACGCCAAACAATCAACAGGTCAAACTTTCCGATTTCAGGGGCAAATACACCTTGGTGGATTTCTGGGCTTCTTGGTGTGTGCCTTGCCGCGAGGAGAATCCCAATATTGTAAAACAGTATCATACGTATAAGGACAAGGGGTTTACCGTATTGGGTGTATCACTGGATGGTAATCCAGGCTCGTGGATGCGGGCCATCAAGGATGACCAGTTGGAATGGACTCACGTTTCTGATTTGCAGCAATGGGGGAGTGAAGTGGTCGGATTGTATCGCATACAAGCTATCCCGATGTCATACCTGTTGGATCCCCAAGGCATAATCATCGCCAAAAATTTAAGGGGAGCTGACTTAGAGGCTTTTTTGAAGGAAACGTTGGATTAGTACTTTCTTTGTGTTAATGAATGATGCGGTTTAATGATTTGTTAATTTTGGTTTAACCTTTTGTTGTCATTAAGTACATATTTTAGCAAAAAATAACGCCATGAGCACCGCAAAACAAAAGATACTGGTCGTAGACGATGAACCGGACATTGTAGAGTTGATTGCCTATAACCTCAAACGCGAAGGTTATCAAGTGCATACTGCATCCAATGGGCAGGAGGCCGTAACCACGGCCAAGAAGATCATGCCGGATTTGATTATTCTTGATGTAATGATGCCCAAGATGGATGGAATTGAGGCCTGCCGTATTATGCGGGCCATGCCGGAATTCAAAAGTACATTTATGGTGTTCCTTACGGCGCGTAGCGAAGAATATTCCGAGATTGCGGGATTCAATGTCGGCGCAGATGATTATATCGCTAAGCCCATCAAGCCGCGTGCATTGCTAAGCCGTATCAATGCGATCCTCCGCCGGAATGCTCAAAGTGAAGATCCCGTCGATGAAAAGCTGGAAGTTCTGGACCTTGTTATTGATCGGGAGGCGTTTTTGGTTTTCAAGAACGGTGAAAAGATTGTGCTGGCCAAAAAAGAGTTTGAATTGCTTTATTTATTGGCATCCCGGCCGGGTAAAGTCTATACCCGTGAGGTTATTCTCAAAAACATCTGGGAGGATTCGGTGGTAGTGACCAATCGTACCATCGATGTGCATATCCGCAAGTTGCGCGAAAAAATTGGCGAAAACTACGTTTCTACCGTAAAAGGCGTGGGATATAAATTCGAAGCTTAACTTGGTTAAGAAATGCTGAAGTCGTCATAAACAGTCTTTTTGAGGTGATAGTCGTGTGCTTCGGCGACACGGTTGGCCTCTTGTACGAATTTGCCACTACTGATGAGTAACTGCAGATTTTTGATGTCATAGGCAAAAACACGATCCCGATCAGTAAAGGGTACATTGGTTCTCACCAGCTTGTGACAGGCTTGCAGCACCTCGGATGACCGGAGTGGTTTTCGGAAGTCCATTGCTTGGGCAGCATACAAGAGTTCGATAGCAAGGACATATTCGAGGTTATCGATAACCCTGTTTAGCTTGCGTCCGCTGATGGAGCCCATGGAGACGTGGTCTTCCTGCCCCAATGACGTAGGGATGCTATCGGCGCTCGCCGGGAAGCACAGGGTTTTGTTTTCGGAGACCAGCGCAGCTGCCGTATATTGCGGTATCATGAATCCTGAATTCAATCCCGCATCGCGGATAAGCAGTTTTGGAAGACCATAACGCCCTTCGATGATGAGATAGCTCCGGCGGTCGGAAATATTGCCCAGTTCGGCTGCGCCCACAGTGGCATAATCAAGCGCAATCGCCAACGGCTGGCCGTGGAAATTTCCCCCACTGATGGTATCATGCGGACCCAATACGATGGGATTGTCGGTGACGGCATTGATTTCTATTTCCGTAAGCTCCTTGAGGTGGAGCCAGGCCGTGCGGGAAGCTCCGTGTACCTGTGGTATGCAGCGCAACGAGTAGGGGTCTTGTACACGTCCGCAATCGGGATGGGAGTTGGCGATTTCGGATTTGTGCAGCAGTTGCCATAGGCGATGTGCTACAAGCTGATTACCCGGGTATGGCCGGATTTGATGTAAGCGAGCATCAAAGGGTTTATAGGAACCCATCAGGCCTTCGAGTGACATGGCACTGATGAAATCGGCAGCTTCCAAGGCATTATGCATGCGGTACAATGCATGAACCGCATGGGCCGCAATGAATTGTGTACCATTGATCAGTGCCAGACCTTCCTTAGGCCCGAGTTGCAAAGGAGACATCCCCTGCGCCCGCAACGCTTCCGCTGCTGATACGATATTCCCTTTGTAATAAACTTCGCCGATTCCGATAAGTGGTAGGAAAAGGTGAGAAAGGGGAGCAAGGTCGCCAGAAGCGCCCACCGAACCCTGTTCTGGGACAACGGGGATGATATTTTGCTCGGCCATCCAGATGATGCGTTCGAGGGTACGTAGCTGGACACCCGAATATCCCTGCGCCAGTGCCTGTGCCTTAATGATCATCATGGTTTTGGCCACGGCTTCCGGAATAGGACGACCAACCCCTACCGCATGGCTTTTAAGTAGATTGTGCTGCAGGTTGATCGTGTCTTCGGCAGAAATAATGGTGTCGCAGAGCGGCCCAAACCCTGTGTTGATCCCGTAGACCACCTCGCTGTGCGCTGCAATGTTCTTTACATAAGCGGCAGACTGATCGATTTTATGCCTGGCTTTTGGAGATAACGTGCCATGGAGTTTTCCATTGGTTAGTGCCATAGTGGTGCCCACTGTGAGCTTGTCGGTACCGTATCGAAAATTTTTCATGGTGCATCATATGTTAATGACTCGTTAATACGAGCGGAAAGCGCCTCATCCATTGGAGCAAAATCAAGGGGCCTTGTGCCTGGTATAGATCCATTGGTGTGTAGATTACGTAAGTGCTTACGCAATGTTCGGAACTATCGGCGAGTTTTACAAACTTAAGTGAAGATTAATGGCAGGGGTTCCCGCACATTCAAATATTAAGCTAACTTTGGCGTGCATGTCGATATTTCGCTTCAAACAATTTGCGGTAGATCAGGCGGGTTGCGCCATGAAGATCAACACGGATGGCGTGTTGTTGGGCGCGATGGCTCAGGCTGAGGCCCCGAAGCGTATCCTGGACATCGGTACAGGTACCGGCGTTATCGCGCTTATGCTTGCACAGCGTTTTCCATTGGCCACCATCGATGCCATCGAAATCGATGCTGAGGCCGCTCGCACTGCAGGCAGGAATTTCCAAAATTCGCCTTTTGCGGACCGTATTTCTTGCCATGCAGTGGCGTTGGGCGACTTCGAGCCAAAATACCATTATGACCTCATGGTGTCCAATCCACCGTATTTCCTGCATTCGCTGAAAAATCAAGACGTGCGTAAACGTATTGCGCGGCACGCGGACATATCTTTTTTTGATCAATTGCTGGAGCGTTCAGCACGATGGCTGACTCCGAAAGGAGGGGTGCAACTGATACTCCCTATTTCGCTGGCAAACGACGTTGGTCGGCAAGCCGAGGATGGATATGGAATGGTCGTGCAGGGGGCGGCAACTATCCGTTCCTTTTCGACGCATCCGCCGATAAGGTGCGTATTGGCAATCGGTAAAGCGACTGGTAACCCTGAATTCGGAGAACGCGAGTTTTTAATCTATGAAGGTAAAGGTGTCTACAGCCCGGCATATCGAAAATTGCTGAAGGATTTTTTCCTGGCATTTTGATAATCCCTATCTTCGCGATTGGTTATGACCAGGATCGGATTACTTTCAGATACACATGGCTACCTCGATGAAGCCATATTTACGCATTTCGACCGATGTGACGAAATATGGCATGCTGGCGATTTCGGCGATATGGCGGTAGCTGATACCCTGTCGGCATTCAAACCACTGAAAGGAGTCTTTGGCAATATTGACGGATCGGTTATCCGCAATAGCTATCCCGAAAACCTGCGGTTCAGATGTGAAGCCGTAAATGTCTGGATGACCCACATTGGCGGTTATCCGGGCCGCTACAGTCTGCAGGTAAAACAGGAAATCCAGCGACACCCCCCTCAACTTTTCATCTCCGGGCATTCTCACATCCTGAAGGTGATGTATGATCAAAAGTTACAATGCCTTCATCTCAATCCCGGAGCAGCTGGAAAACAAGGATGGCATAAGGTGCGAACGCTTTTGCGTTTTAGCATTGACAATAATCGTATTGAGAACTTAGAAGTCATTGAATTGGCAGTAAGATAAACATTATTTTACACTAAGTTTTTTATTTTATATTCCTTAAGTTGCTTTTTTCGTTATTTTTGTGCGGTTTAGTAATTATTTAAAATACACTAACTGCATTCAAATTATGACAAAAACGATTACATTGGGTCAATTCATCATCGAAAAGCAAGCAGATTTTCCATATGCAAAAGGTGAATTGTCAAGACTTCTGCGTGACATTGGCATTGCTGCCAAAATTGTTAACAGGGAGGTCAATAAAGCAGGGCTTGTTGGCATCCTTGGCGACAACGGGACTACGAATGTCCAAGGGGAGGGGCAGAAGAAACTCGATGTATATGCCGATGAACAATTTATTTCCGCGTTGCGGAGCGGCGGAGAATGTTGCGTGGTGGCCTCCGAAGAACATGACGATTGTATTTTTATCAATTCCGAAATATCGCAGAATGCCAAATATATCGTTTGTATCGATCCGTTGGATGGATCATCAAATATCGATGTGAATGTGTCTGTCGGTACGATTTTTTCCATTTACAGACGTACTGCCGTCAATGGGCCGGTACAGCCCTCCGAAATCCTCCAGAAGGGAACGCAGCAAGTGGCTGCCGGCTATGTTATCTATGGATCTTCTACCATGCTGGTGTACACCACCGGTAAGGGTGTCAATGGCTTTACGCTCGATCCGTCTATCGGTGAGTTCTGTTTGTCACATCCCAATATGCAGATACCTCGAATCGGTACGATTTATTCAATAAATGAAGGTAATTACATCAAATTCCCCCAAGGTGTAAAAGATTACATCAAGTATTGTCAAGTGGAGGATGGGGCTACACTTCGGCCGTTTACCTCACGTTACATCGGATCGATGGTGGCCGACGTGCATCGCAATTTGATTAAAGGCGGTGTTTTCCTCTACCCAACCACGTCTTCCCACACTCAAGGCAAGTTACGGTTGATGTATGAATGCAACCCGTTGGCACTTATTATTGAGCAGGCTGGAGGCAAGGCTACGGATGGTTTCCGTAGGATATTGGAAATCCAGCCAGAGGACCTGCACCAACGTACACCCATCTTTATTGGCAACATTGAAATGGTTGAGAAAGTGGAGGAATTCGTTCAGTTGTCCGAAGTGGAGGCTATTCCCGGGAGTTTTTAGAGGCTGTCGCGTACTTCAAGCAGAAACGTCTTCAAGCGCTGGAGCGAATCGATGACTCGTTGATTTTCACGCGCTTCGCTCTTATTGTTTCGCAGGTAATCCCGCGCGCCTTGCAGCGTGTATCCCTTGTCTTTGACGAGGTTGAAGATGATTTTCAGGTTCGCAATATCCTCCGGGGTGAATAATCGGTTTCCTTTCTTATTCTTTTTTGGTTGGATGATATCGAATTCGCGTTCGTAAAATCGTATTTGAGACGCATTAACGCCAAACATGGTCGTCACTTCGCCCATGGTGTAATAGAGTTTGTTTATTTCACGCTCTTTGTATGGCATATTACGACATGAAAAGCTGCGATTCGCTATCGCAAAGATACAATTACATTCTGACTATTATGCGAATCTGCGCCAATTTTTACCAAATCAATTAGTCAAAGGATTGGTTTTCCTGTGACGCGGCTTCCAGGATGGCTGCATATTCTGTTGGCGTGAGGTCGTTGTAGATGAAGTTAATTGGGTTTATCGGCCGGCCGTTTTTGTGTACTTCGTAGTGCAGGTGTGGGCCTGTTGAAGTGCCTGTATTGCCAACGTAGCCGATAAGATCGCCGCGCTTTACCTGCTGGCCTGTTTTTACGGCAAAGCGGCTCATGTGGCCGTAAAGTGTTTTATAGCTGTACCCATGGTTGACGACCACCCGGCGGCCGTACCCGCCATCGATACCCGCCGCTTCCACCTTGCCATTGCCCGTAGCGTAGATAGGTGTGCCTGCAGGGGCAGTGAAATCAATGCCAGCGTGCATTTTCCGGATTTTATATACCGGATGTATCCGAATTCCGAAGCCCGAAATCCCGGCGCGTGCTTTTCTACTATCCACGGGCTGGATAGCGGGGATACTAGCCATCATCTCCGCTTTGGATTTGGCCATCTCGGTCAAATCGTCGTAGGATTTCGATTGGACATACAAGGCTTTGGATATGTAATCGAGTTTTTTGGCAGTTTCGATCATCAAGTCCGAATTGCTGAAATGCTCTAGGTTTTTGTAACGGTTTACACCACCGAAACCCGCTTTCCGAACATCGGAAGAAATCGGGTCTGCCTCAAAGATAACACGGTAAATATTGTCATCACGGTGTTGCATGTTTTCGAGTGCGGCGTCGACCTGCTTCATGCGTTCTTGCATGATATGATATTGCAACGCCATCTGATCAGCCTCGCGCTGAAGTTGTTTCTCCCTCGGGGAATCGATAAAGGTGAAGCCAATGTACAAGAGAAGAATCGCACATGCAAAGGAGCTTGTCAGAAATCCAACTGCGCGCAGTGCCCAGATTTTGGAGCTTGTTTTTACTTTCTCATACTTCAGCGTATGTGAATTGTAGTGGTACTTCGTTTTCGCCATTCGTTTTTTTTTGATGGTCAACTAATGGGTTAGCGGAGACTGGCGCAAAAAATAGCTAATATATGGTAAGCTATTATGTGAAAAAATGTTAAAAATTAAAAGCCCGATATGTTATTTGGTCATTCCGAGAAACAACGCTATTTTCTGCTTGAGTTGACGGCGATCTACGATAAAATCAAGGAATCCGTGTTCGAGCAAAAATTCTGAAGTTTGGAAACCTTTTGGTAGGTCTTTTTTGATGGTCTCCTTAATAACGCGCGGACCGGCAAAGCCAATGAGTGCACCCGGTTCGGCAATATTAATGTCGCCCAGCATCGCGTATGACGCTGTCACGCCACCGGTCGTCGGATCTGTCAGTAAGCAGATATAAGGCAATTTGGCCTCATTCAGGAGCGCAAGCTTCGCCGAAGTTTTGGCCATTTGCATCAATGAAAAAGCGGCCTCCATCATGCGCGCACCTCCTGATTTGGATATCAGCATAAAGGGTGTCTTATGTTGCAAACAATAGTCAATGGAGCGAGCTATTTTTTCGCCTACCACCGAACCCATGGATCCGCCGATAAAGGTGAAATCCATGCACGCTAATACGAGGTCCTGTCCTTCTATTTTTCCATGCGCACAGCGGATGGCATCATTCAAGCCTGTTTTAGTATAGCTTTCTTCCAGGCGCTCCGTATATTTTTTCGTGTCTTCGAAGTGGAGCGGGTCGCCGGACCGCAAATTGGCGAATAGCTCCGTAAACTGATTATCGTCAAACAAAATGGAAAAATAAGCGGCGGAGCCAATGCGTAGATGGTAGCTACAATAATGGCATACATACTTGTTTTCAATCTGTTCGATATTCAGTAAAGGTTTTTTGCAGGAAGGGCACTTGTTCCATAGGCCGTCAGGTGCTTCCTTTTTGTGTTCGGTAGCCGTACTGATCCCGGCCTTTTCACGTCTAAACCAACTCATGCAAATCGTGTTATGGGATGCAAACTTAGATAAACTTGTGTGGATATGCAAGTGTTGTTGAGCGGATCGGTGTTATGTGGTAACGTTAGGAGGCAGCGAAAGGGCTATGGGAAGATCCACAGGCATAAATAAAAAATGGGTAAGCTACTTTTATCGCACCGCTACAACTCGATACCCTTGCTGCGTTCCCACCCTGGGGGATTCTCGAGGAGCTGGTCGTAAAAGACTTACCCACGGCAAAAGTAGCGAAAATTGCGATAACAACCAATAAAAATCACGTTCCGTTCTCAACTGGTTGGTTTAGAGCAAGTCTATTTTATCCGGTATACTTTGCCGGGAAGCGCAACGATGATGCCTTTCATCTCCAGTTGAAGCAGGATGATGGCCAGCTTGCTTTGCGGCCATTGCAGCTGCCGTGATAGTTCGTCAATTGTGACCTGCTTAGCGGTCTGTATGGTGGCATATGCCTGTTGTTCAGAAGTATCAAGCGATACGGGAAGCGCCAGTTGCTTCGGTTGCACGGGCGTCTGCGCAAGCTCCCAATTCATCAGGTATTGCAAATCTTTGGCACCGGTGATCAGGTGGGCCCGGTTGGTTTTAATGAGGTAATTGCATCCGGCTGAAAATTCTTGGTCCAATTTCCCGGGGAATGCACATACGTCGCGATTATAAGTATTCGCAATTTCGGCAGTAATCAACGCACCGCCTTTGGCAGCGGCTTCCACCACGACGGTCACATCGGCCAGACCAGCGATGATGCGATTGCGCATAGGGAAGTTTTGCTTGTCCGGATTCGTGCCGGAAGAAAATTCCGTAAGGAGCCCACCACTGCCAATCATCTTCGCAGCCATCTCCCGGTTTGCTGCCGGGTATATACGATCGAGTCCATGCCCAAGTACACCAACAGTAGGTATCCCCTGTGCCAGCGCGTTTCGGTGCGCGTAGCTGTCTATACCGTAAGCTAAGCCGCTGATAATGGTGACCTCGTAGGGGACAAGGGCTTTTATAAACTCGGCACAAATGGATTTACCATAAGCGGTAGCATTGCGTGTACCCACGATGCTGATCGTTCGTGAAGGATTGAGGTCTGTATTTCCTTTGTAATACAGTAGGATCGGCGCATCGGGACACTCGGCTAGCCGCTTCGGATATTTTTTGTTTTCACAAAAAATCGCCTCGATGTTGTGTTTTTCAACAAAACGGAGCTCAATTTCGGCTTCCCGTAGTGGCTGGGCCGCCAATATGTTGTCTGCCAAACGCATGCCTATTCCCGGAATGGTAACCAATTGTTTCTTGGAAGCCGAGAATATAGGCTCCGCATTCCCAAAATGGGAAATGAGGTGACGTGCCGCTACTGGCCCTACACCATTGACCTTGGTCAGTGCTATTTGGTAAAGTAGGCTCATTTGGATAGGCGAATATAGTAAAAAAGCTTAAACTCATAGCAGATAACCCTATCGGGTATTGTTTTTTATTGTCGGATTGAAATAGCTGTATTACATTTGTAGAATGCCGGAATATAAAATCCCCCAACCAGAAGTTTGGATGCGCGGCCCCATACCAGACGTACCTTCGCTACTGCAACCTGTGGCGCATGCGCTATTACAGGCGAGCGAGGAGGTCGTGAGGTATATGGATGGATTTGATGATACTTGGCTATGGGTACGACCGGCCGGCAGTGCGTCCATAGGTTTCCATTTGCAACATATAACAGGGGTGATAGACCGGTTGTTTACTTATGCGTTGGCTAAACCACTGTCAGACCCACAATTTGAATACCTCCGTAGGGAGGGGCAGGGGATGTCAGATCTCAGTTCGGGCGATTTGGTGGCGGCATTCGGAAAACAGGTGGACCTTGCCATTATACAATTGACGGAAACAGACGAAGCCATGCTAACCGATACCCGTTATCTGGGCAGAAAGCAGATACCGACCACGTTGTTGGGCTTGCTTTTCCATGCCGCCGAACACACCCAACGCCATGTAGGTCAGCTGCTCGTAACGGTAAAGCTCATCCCGTTTGTCAATAGCGAAGGCGAGTGATTATCAAATGGGGACATAAACGATGTGTTTTGTTTCGAAAAATTCTTCCTCGAAATAGTCAGAGAGCGCATACACTTCGGCACTAAGCCTTGTTTCCTGGATCTCACCGCGTAAATCCCCACCCTTTAAATATAGGATGCCGTTGGGAACGGCATTCCGGTCTTTTTTTAAGAACCTATTGGCTACCCAGGGGTAGAATTCGGCAAGTCGGGTAACAGCACGGGACACCACAAAATCGTATTTCTCGTCCAATTGCTCAGCCCGGATGTGATCGGCTTCTACATTGTCTAGGCCAATGGTCGTCGCCACTTCGCGTACCACCTTGATTTTCTTGCCAATGGAATCAACCAGATGGAAATGGACCGCCGGAAATAGAATAGCCAGCGGGATACCGGGGAATCCGCCCCCCGTGCCGACATCCAATATCCGCGTACCGGGTACAAAGTCGGTAAATTTGGCGATTCCTAATGAATGTAGTACATGGTGGAGGTATAGGCTATTGATATCCTTACGTGATACGACATTGATTTGCGCATTCCAATGCGGATACAGTTCACCCAATTGCCGAAATTGCTCCCGTTGTTTTTCAGTGAGTTTTGGGAAATAGCGATAAATGATATCGACACTTGGGATTATTTCCATTTTACTTCCTTTCTGAATAGCGCAAAAAAACCGTTAATACAGATATAATTGTAATAACAAGCATCCAAAAACGGAAGCCACCATATCAGCCCCCTTACCTGAAGTTTCTTCATGATTGGGAAATAAACAATAAGTTGCGCCAACAACCGGAATAAGTAAATTCCAAGTATAACATACCAATACTGCGGGTATATGATCACCGTGGGAATGGCGACTATATAAAAGAGAAATGCGCTTGTCAGCTGGGTGGCCAGCATCCGGCGATGCGAAGCCTTATAGGCTTTTGAAGCACCTGCATGTCGGGTTTTCTGCCGTGAATATGCCGAAAATGTAGTCTTGGGCTCGCTCCATACCTGCGCTTCGGGATGGATGCAAATAACGGTATTATGCGGGGATGCATTTTGGTTTACAAAAAGATCGTCATCCCCCGAAGGAATATGCATGTGGGCAGCGAACCCCTTACCCCTGAAGAATAAACTTTTGGTATATCCGAGATTACGTCCCACGCCCATATAAGCTTTCCCCCTCAGCGCATAGGAGAGGTAGCTCATGGCCGTGTGAAAGGTTTCGAAGCGGATCAAGGCGTTCAACAAGCCCGGTTTTTTGTTGTAAGGTGAATATCCCAATACGATTTCCTCTCCGCCACTAAAAGAATTGGCCATGTGCCGAAGCCATTGATCGGACTGCGGAATGCAATCTGCATCTGTGAAAACTAGGTGTTCGTATTGAGCGCCTTTGATTCCCAAGGTGACGGCGAATTTCTTTCCGTGTTTGAGACGTACATGTTCGGCGATTTCTACCACCTTGAGGTGGTTGTATTGCGCGCGCAAGTCTGTCAGTAACCATTTTGTATCGTCTTCTGAGAAATCGTTAACGAGGATTACTTCGAACTGTGGATAATCCTGGGTGAGGATTTTTGGTAGCTTGTGCCTTAGATTTTCTTCTTCATTACGGGCACAGATAATTACAGATAGTGGCGGTGTAGCGTTTTTTTCTTGTTTTGGCGCGTTTTTGTAGAACGCGAGCCGGCTGTATACAACTAACAGAAAATACAATTGGATAACCAAAAGCAATCCACATGCCCCCACCAATAGGATGAATGCATTTCCGGTTATTTGGTTGAATAGTTCCATATCAGTTGCCAAATATAGACTTTTATCCCCTTAGTTTTTCCTATTTTTGCGCGATATTCAGTAGGATGAAATTTACCCTTCAGGCAAAAGACACGCAATCCAAGGCACGAGCTGGTATCGTGACGACCGCGCATGGAACTATTGAAACTCCTATTTTCATGCCGGTGGGTACCGCGGGTACAGTGAAAGCGGTTCACCAGCATGAACTGGTGGATGATGTTAAGGCCCAAATCATTCTTGGCAATACGTACCACTTGTATCTTCGCCCGGGCCTGGATGTGTTGCAGCGTGCTGGTGGTCTTCACCGGTTCAATGGCTGGGAAGGACCTATATTGACTGACAGCGGTGGTTACCAGGTGTATTCGTTGACCGAGGTGCGCAAAATCAAGGAGGAAGGGGTGACTTTCCGCTCGCATATCGACGGTTCCAAACACCTTTTTACGCCAGAGAACGTGATGGATACTCAGCGTGTAATCGGTGCTGATATTGTGATGGCATTTGATGAATGTACGCCATACCCTTGTGATTACCAGTACGCTAAGCGCTCTTTAGATATGACCCACCGCTGGCTCAAGCGTTGCTGTGAGCGATTTGATGGCACGGCACCGTTATATGGCTATGAACAAACTCTTTTTCCTATTGTGCAGGGTTCGGTTTACCGTGATTTAAGGGAGAAATCGGCAGAAGCAATTGCTGCCTTCGAACGCGATGGCAACGCAATTGGCGGGCTTTCTGTGGGAGAGCCGGCAGAAGAAATGTATGCCATGACCGAAGTGGTGTGCAATATACTCCCAGCCGATAAACCTCGTTACTTGATGGGGGTAGGTACGCCGGTTAATATCTTGGAGAATATCGCCTTGGGCATTGATATGTTTGACTGCGTCATGCCGACGCGAAATGCACGCAACGGTATGTTGTTTACCAGAAATGGGATCATCAATATCAAGAACAAGAAATGGGAGGCGGATTTCTCTGCCATAGATACTGAAAGCGACCTGTTGGCGGATCGGATGTACAGCAAGGCCTACCTAAGGCACCTCATCCGCTCGCAGGAAATTCTTGGTGCGCAAATTGCATCATTGCACAACCTGCATTTTTACCTGTGGCTGGTCAAGGAGGCCCGTGCGCACATCATGGCAGGGGACTTTCTATCATGGAAAAACAAGATGGTCAGGCAATTGGGCGAAAAACTATGAAGTGGTTGCGTGTATCCTATTTAAATACGATTGATCGGTATATCATCGGCAAATACCTGAGCACATTTGCATTTACCATGGCTATTTTTACAGTCGTGGCTGTGATTTTCGACATATCTGAGCGCCTGGATGATTTCATGAAATATAAGGCACCCCTTTCTAAGATTGTATTCGAGTATTACGCAGGGTTTGTGCCGTTCTATCTCAATATGCTTTCGCCACTGATCAATTTTATTGCTGTAATCTTTTTCACCGCGAAAATGGCAGACCAAACCGAGATCGTTCCGATTTTGAGCGGGGGGATGAGTTTCAACCGGTTCATACGACCATATATGATAGCCGCCTCGGTTATTTTTGTCCTCAATTTCGTATTCAGCGTATATATCATTCCGCGTACCAATAAATTGAAAGTGGGTTTTGAACGTGTGTACGTAAAGCCAGTGACTAACAATACCAAAAGTTCGACCCACATGCAGATTGACGATGATAGTTATGTCTATATCGATAATTTTGACAATAACCGAAAAGTAGGATATAATTTCGTGCTTGAAAAGTTTGATGAGGGGGAGATGACTGAAAAGCTCATGGCTGATCGTATTACATGGGATTCCGTGAAAAATAACTGGCGCATTGAAAATTATACCATTCGAACCATCGACTCTCTCAAGGAGGAAATGACCAAAGGAACAAGCATGGATACCCTGTTGGATATGACACCGCGGGATTTCGAAGTGTATGACAATATTTTTACGGCAATGAACATGAATGAGTTGAATGCCCGTATAGATAAGGAGGAGACCAGAGGTACGGGGATGATGACCGACCTGTTGTTGGAGAAATACAAACGGTTTGTGACTCCGTTGGCAGCTTACGTGCTCACATTGATGGGCGTAGCGCTTTCGTCAAAGAAGGTAAGGGGCGGAATTGGTTTAAGTCTTGGAATTGGCATCGCATTAAGCTTCACGTATATCGTATTCATTCAATTTGCCACAATGTTTTCGCTAAAGGGCGGATTAACACCAATCATTGCGGTTTTCATTCCTAACGTGATTTTCGGACTGCTTGCCTTTTACCTTTTGCGTAAGGCACCCAAATAATAAGCAATACAATGGGAATCCCTGCTCCTGGCCGTAACCTACTCATTCTCCACCTCACTGTTATGGTGTGGGGTTTTACCGGGATTTTGGGTAATCTTATTTCCATTTCGGCCATTCACCTGGTGTGGTATCGCGTGCTTATCGCTGCTGCATCGTTAGCACTCTATTTTTGGTTTAGGGGATATCCCTTTGCTGTGGGTAGGAAAGCGTTCATCCAGTTTTTTCTTACCGGCGGACTTGTTGGCTTGCATTGGGTGCTTTTTTTTGAGTCGATCAAGGTTTCCACGGTTTCAGTCACGTTGGTGTGCCTGTCGTCCGTTACACTATTTACCGCAATCATTGAGCCGTTGTTTTACAAGCGGCGGACTTCCAAGACGGAGGTGTTCGTGGGGTTGCTTATCGTTATTGGTATATACCTTATTTTTAAGTTCGAAAGTGCATATATCCGGGGTATCACCCTGGGGCTGGCGGCGGCACTGGCTGCGGCGTTGTTTGGTACCATCAATTCGAAATTGGTGAAGAAAAACGGCGCTACGATCATCAGCCTCTATGAAATGCTTGGTGCATGGGTTTGGGTATCCGTGTTTATTCTAGTTTCGGGTGGCTTTGACCACAACATGAAGCCAACAAGTGGCGATTGGGCTTATTTGGTACTGTTGGGTACAGTATGCACATCGGTTGCCTATGTTGCTGCTGTCTCCGTTATGAAAGAGATCAGTGCCTTCCGTGTGGCCCTAGCCAGTAACCTGGAACCGTTATACGGTATTTTATTGGCTTGGTTGTTTTTCGGTCAAAGCGAAAAGATGAGCGCCGGCTTCTATGCCGGCGCGATAATTATTTTTTGTGCTGTATTTCTATACCCTTTGGCACGTTATCGATTTCAAAAGAAATACTGACTTTCTATACCCACTGTTCTGATATCTTCCTGCCGTAATGCGTGCCATAGGGGAAATGCGGGGAGAAGTTAATGCGCTTTTTTGTTGAAATTTAGTTACGCTTAAGCGTAGTCAAATACGGCGTCTTTGCTTTCCAACTCAGAATAACCCATAAGGTATTCATCTACTTTGCGGGCACACTCTCGGCCTTCGGATATGGCCCATACCACAAGCGACTGTCCACGTCGCATATCACCGGCCACAAAAATACGATCTGCAGACGTTTGGTATTCGCCTTCAACGGCACGCACATTACCTCGTTCATCCAATTCCACACCCAATTGCTGGAGGAGACCTTCATGCTGCGGGTGCAAAAAGCCCATGGCCAGAAAGACCCGTTCGCAAGGTAATTCGCGCGCTGATCCGGCCACTTCGGTGAATTTAACTGGACGCCCCATTTGGTCGCGTTCCCATTCCAGGTCCACCACACGGATGGCTTTGAGATTGCCCTCGCCATCGCCAATAAATTCTTTGGTGCCGACACTCCATTGGCGCTCGCAGCCCTCCTCGTGCGATGTCGTAGTTTTGAGCAACATGGGGTAAGTGGGCCAAGGCATGGCTTCCGTACGGTCTTTCGGGGGTTGAGGCATCAATTCAAATTGGGTTACAGACTTGGCCCCGTGCCGGTTTGAAGTGCCCACACAATCTGACCCGGTGTCACCGCCTCCGATTACCAATACGTTTTTGCCCGTGGCCAGGATGTCGGCCTCTTCAAAGGTCGAATTACCCACACGTTTATTTTGCTGTTTCAGGAATTCCATCGCAAAATGTACACCGTTTAGCTCCCGGCCGGGGATGTTAAGATTACGTGGGATAGTGGATCCGCCAGCAAGTACTACTGCATCATAAGCTTCGAGTTCGGTAACGGGCACATTTTTGCCAACTTCGGCGTTGCAACGAAACTGCACTCCTTCTTCTTCTAGTAATTTTATCCGGCGGTCGATAACCCATTTCTCCAATTTGAAATCAGGAATACCATAGCGGAGCAGTCCGCCCGGCTTATCGTCCCGTTCGTACACTGTCACTTCATGGCCTACCTTGATCAATTGGGCAGCCGCCGCAAGCCCGGCAGGCCCGCTCCCCACCACAGCCACCCGTTTTCCCGTCTTTAGGTGTGTTGGCCGTGCTTTTATAAACTCTCGTTTGAAAGCGATTTCGATGATGTGCTTTTCAATTTCCTCGATGGCTACTGGTGGACGATTGATACCCAATACACATGCCGATTCGCAGGGAGCGGGGCAGATCCGTCCGGTAAACTCGGGGAAATTATTGGTAGATACCAATATCCGATATGCCTCTTCCCACTTGCCGTCGTACACCGCGTCGTTAAATTCGGGAATGACATTGCCCAATGGACAGCCCGAATGGCAAAACGGGATGCCGCAGTTCATGCACCGGGCAGCTTGTTTGTTCAGCTCTTCATCACTGTAAGCGTGTACAAATTCGTTGTATGTTTTTTTTCGGCTCGCTACGGCTTCTTTCTTAGGAAGCGTTCGCTCAAATTCTTTAAATCCCGTTGGTTTTCCCATCTTTTCTGCTATATCGTTGTTTATGCTTCGACTAATTTTGACCGCATCACATTTTTGTACTCCCTTGGGAATACTTTAATGAAACACGCCTTTTCCGTTTTCCAGTTTTTGAGGATACCGGTAGCACATTTACTTTCAGTAAGATGGATGTGCCGTTTTAGTAAGGCGATGATGGCTGTTTCATCCTCGGGTTCCAGTGGGTCGAGGTCTACCATCTCCATGTTGCAGTTGTCCCTGAATGTGCCGTTATGGTCATAGACCCATGCGATGCCACCACTCATGCCGGCCGCGAAATTCCGGCCTGTTTCGCCCAGTATTAATGCGCGGCCTCCGGTCATGTATTCACAACCGTGATCGCCCACGCCTTCTACCACCGCCGTAGCACCGGAGTTGCGCACCGCAAACCGCTCACCCGCCTGTCCGCAAACAAAGAGATGGCCCGAAGTCGCTCCGTATAAGGCCACGTTGCCAATGATAATATGCTCGTGGGGTACTCGTGGGCTGCTGTGATGCGGATAGATTGCCAATTGGGCACCCGATAAGCCCTTGCCCACATAATCGTTTGCCTCGCCCTCCAGTTCAAATGACAGCCCTTTGGCCGCAAAAGCACCGAAGCTCTGCCCGGCAGAACCGGTGAATTTGTAGTTGATCGTATTGTCGGGAAGTCCTTCGCCACCATAAATTTTGGAGACTTCGTTGGAAAGGAGTGTGCCGATCGTCCGGTCCGTATTTTTTACATTGAATGTGCCGAAAACCGGCGTTTTGCTCTCCAGCGCTTTACGAGCTTGCGTTACTAGGCCCCAATCGAGGATCATGTCCAATCCATGGTCTTGCTGCTCTGTTTGGTGTAGGCTATCGCCTGCACGGCTATGGGCAACATGGAGTATGCCGGAGAGGTCGAGCTTGTTTATTTTCCAATGGTCAATATTCTCCCGCTTCTTGAGAAACTGTGCTCGTCCTACCATTTCATTGATGGTGCGAAAGCCCAGGTCGGCCATGATTTCGCGGAGCTCTTCGGCAAGGAACCTGAATAGGTTAACGATATCTTCGGGCTTGCCCGTAAATAATTTACGCAATTCCGGATCCTGTGTGGCTACGCCGACGGGGCAGGTGTTCAAATGGCATTTGCGCATCATGATACATCCGCCGGCCACCAGCGCGGCAGTTGCCACCCCCCATTCTTCGGCACCCAGGAGCGTCGCGATGGCGATGTCCCTTCCGGTCTTGAGCTGGCCGTCGGTTTGTAATACCACTCGGCTACGCAAACCATTCCGCACCAAAGTCTGATGAGATTCTGCCAAGCCCAGTTCCCACGGCAATCCGGCATGCTTGATGGAACTGATGGGGGAGGCCCCCGTTCCTCCATCGTATCCGGCAATCAGGATAACATCCGCATGAGCTTTCGCTACGCCTGCGGCGATGGTGCCTACTCCGGCCTTCGATACCAATTTGACGTTGATGCGCGCATCGCGGTTTGCATTTTTGAGATCAAATATTAGTTGGGCCAAGTCTTCGATCGAGTAAATATCGTGGTGTGGGGGAGGAGAAATCAATCCAACGCCCGGTGTGGAATGCCTTACTTTGGCTATCCAGTCGTCCACTTTATGGCCAGGTAGCTGCCCGCCTTCACCCGGCTTTGCACCTTGGGCCATTTTGATTTGCAATTCATCTGCTTGGGTAAGGTAATGGGAGGTTACGCCAAAGCGGCCCGAGGCAACCTGTTTGATGGCAGAACGCATCGAATCGCCATTGGGTAGTCGCTTGTAGCGCATCTCATCTTCACCGCCTTCGCCGGTATTGCTTTTGCCACCGATGCGATTCATGGCTATTGCCAAGGTGCTATGCGCTTCATGGGATATGGAGCCAAATGACATGGCGCCGGTAGCGAAGCGTTTCATGATATTTTCGGCCGGTTCTACTTCATCGATACTGACTGGCGTGCGGTGCCTGGCAAAATCGAGCAGCCCCCGCAGGGTGTACATGCGTTCTTTCTGGTTGTTAATATGTGCCGCATACTTCTTATAGGTTTCGTAATCGTCCGTGCGGCAGGCCCGTTGAAGTAAGTGTACGGTGTCCGGATTGAAGAGATGTGCTTCGCCCCTCCTTTTCCACTGGTAAATGCCTCCTTCAGGTAGCAAATCTTTTGCGTTGCGCGAGCTTACGAAACCCCGATGGTGCTTACTAAGTACCTCCCGAGCAATGTCATCGAGATCCAGGCCGCCAATACGTGATACAGCACCACAGAAGTAATTGTCTACCACATCTTTGTTGATACCCAGTACTTCGAAAATCTGTGCGCCGTGATAAGATTGTAGGGTGGATATGCCCATCTTGGAGAAGATTTTAAGCAAGCCGCCACATACCGCCTTCACATAATTCTTAGCGAGTTGTGGCCAGGTCAAGTCGGTCTCCAATATTTTTTGCTCTTTGAGCGTCCGGATGGTGGCCAGCGCCATATAAGGGTTGATAGCCGTTGCACCGAAGGCCAGCAGGCACGCAAAATGATGAACTTCCCATACATCGCCGCCTTCCACTACCAGGCCTACTGCACCACGGTGACCGGTTTTGATCAGGTGGTGGTGTACGGCCGATACCGCTAATAAGGAAGGTATGGCGGCATGCTGGGAGTCGATGGCTCGGTCGGACAGTATGATTACCTCAAAACCATCACGCACAGCGTCTTCTGCATAACGGCAAAGACGATCTAGTCCATCCTTAAGTGCGCCCGGTTTTCCGTTGGCTTTGAAGTAACATTGCAGCGTTTTGGCTTGGAATACGCCGGTGTCAATACTGCGGAGCTTCTCCAGCTCCCTGCTGGTCAAAATGGGATGATCCAAGGAGACGCAGTGGCAATGCATTTTATTTTCATCCAAGATGTTTCCCGCGTTGCCGATAAAAGTAGCTAAACTCATCACCAGTCGTTCCCGTATCGGATCAATGGGTGGGTTGGTCACCTGTGCAAAGAATTGTTTGAAGTAACTCGATAGATGCTGCGGGTGATTAGAAAGCACCGCTAGCGGAACGTCCGTGCCCATGGAACCCACGGGTTCCTTACCATCGATTGCCATAGGTGTAAGGATGCTTTCCACATCTTCCCTTGAATAGCCAAATATCTGTTGATATTTGAATACCGATTCTTTGGAAAGATAGGTAAAGGTAACCCTGGGTTCGGCAAGTTCTTCCATTCGGATTTTGTATTGGTCTAGCCAATCCGCGTATGGCTGTCTGGCCGAAAGTTCGCCCTTCACCTGTTCATCGGATAGGATCTCGCCTTTCTCCATATCGATGAGGAGGATTTTTCCGGGTTGCTGCCGGCCTTTTTTGATGATGGTGCGCTCGTCTACCGGGAGGGCTCCAGCTTCGGACGCCACAATGATGCGATCGTCTGAAGTAATTGCAAAACGCAATGGCCGCAAGCCATTGCGATCCAGCATCGCTCCGATGGTTGTTCCGTCGGTGAAGCAAAGCGCAGCCGGGCCATCCCAAGGTTCCATCAACGTGGCGTGATATTCATAGAATGCCTTTTTAAGTGGGTCCATCTGGGTATTTCCGTCCCATGCTTCGGGCACCATCATGAGCATGGCATGGGCTACGCTGCGTCCGCTATGCAGCAGTAGCTCCGCTACATTATCCAGACAGGCAGAGTCCGATTGATGCCCATCTACCACCGGGAGTAAAATCTGCATTTCTTCCTCCGTAAAATAAGGGGAAGATAGTGAACGGAGACCTGCATAAAACCAATTTAGGTTTCCAGTCAATGTATTGATTTCGCCGTTGTGGGCTAGCATGCGGAACGGCTGGGCTAGTTGCCACGAGGGGAACGTATTGGTGGAAAAACGAGAATGGACCATGCCGAAAGCAGATACGACCCGCTCATCCGAAAGTTCGGGAAAATATGAGCCAACCTGGTAAGTGGTCAGCTGACCCTTATATACGATGACTTTACAAGATAGTGAGGCGATATAAAGTTCGCTGGTCAGCGCTTGGTTTTCCCGGGTTTTTTTTGCGATGAGCCGCCTCAATACGAAGAGTTTTCGTTCAAAGTCTTTCGTAGTGGTAACGTCTGCGGGACGAGAAACAAAAAACTGTACAATTTCTGGTTCCACGCTCAACGCCGTGCTGCCGATACCATCAGGGTTTACGGGGACACGCCTGAACCCCAAGAAATCCATGCCTCGTTCCTCGGTAGCACCTTGGATGATCTGCCTGCAAATATCATTAGCTTCGGCATCTTTGGGTAGAAAAGCCATGCCGGTGCCGTAATAACCGGGCTCAGTGAGCTGAATACCCAGTGATATGCATTCTTCCCATAGGAATTCATGTGGTAATTGTAGCATGATACCGGCACCATCACCGCTCTCCGGATCACAACCACATGCACCACGATGTTCCATATTTTCCAACATGGTTAACGCATCCTTTACTTGCGTATGGGTCTTGTTCCCTTTGAGGTTTGCAACAAACCCCACTCCACATGCATCGTGCTCAAAATCAGATTGGTAAAGCCCTTCCTGTTGTTTTAATATATCAGTCATTCTATTTAGTTAACCAAATTCGATTTGCTAAATTACTAATTAATCATTTAATATTTCAATTTTTTTCAATCTTTTATCATTATTATTGATAATTACCTATTATTTATACTTTTTATTGATAATATGTTAAAAACATGTGGTTTGAATTGTTGACTTTGCAATAATAGAACGGTATCGTTAAATATGTGCTTAATTCGGTCAAATCGCGGTATTGGTTTGCCCGTATTTATGCCTTACATTTGCGCCATGGTTACCTATAGAATCACCGGGGGCTATATCCCCTTAATCCAATTGCTGAAGGCACTCAATTGGGTGGAACACGGTGGCGAGGCCCAGGCTGCAGTGTCATCGGGATCTGTGAAGTGCAATGGTGAGGTAGATTATCGTAAACGTCTAAAAGTAAGGCCGGGAGATGTTGTGGAGTTTAGTGGAAAGCAGGTGCGTGTAATTGAATAATAACGAGTTAGGGATGAAGAAAATTGCAATTATATTATTGACGGTGCTATGCGCCTGCCAGGGAAATCAAAAGAATAACAATAGATCCTATGTCTTGGTCATTCCGGTTGAGACGTATTCAAAAAAAGGATCGGATATCATGGTTGAAAAAATTGAAACGGATACCGTTGAAGTACCCTCAGCGCTGGCTGCTTATTCCAAGGGTATCCAGAAATACGCAGCCGTGTTGATGCATGTTGAGCAGTTTCCCGATTCGGTAAAAGGAGTGAAAGGCATAAACATATGGGATGACCAGGGAAACGATGTCGTTCCTGCCATTCCGCAGCACCAACGCGATAGTATCATTATGAATTTTATCCAATTTGCAAGGCGTTCGGATATTCCCTATTATGATCGGGTGAAGGATTTTGAATTAAAATTGATGTTAGCAAGATAGTATAGCGTTGATGAATCAATATAGCATACCAAGTACGGGCTACGATGTGTTTTTTGATGATACATTGGCTGAGCTGGGGGCGTTCATTCGCACCAATCGTTATACAAAAATACTGATCCTTACTGACCGGAATACAGCCATACATTGTTTGCCGGTTTTTCAATCCGCCATGCCTGGATTCGAGGGATACGATGTGATTGAGGTAGATCCAGGTGAGGAGAATAAAAATATCGACTTCTGTGTGGGTATTTGGAAAATGATGCTCGACTTTGGTGCGGACCGCCAGAGCTTAATGATTAACTTGGGAGGCGGGGTCGTGACCGATATGGGTGGGTTTGCAGCCTCTACTTTCAAACGAGGAATCGATTTCGTACAGGTACCTACCACATTGCTATCACAAGTGGATGCTTCCGTTGGAGGCAAAACGGGGATTGATATGGATAATGTGAAGAACATCATCGGTACTTTTGCTCAGCCAAAAGCTGTATTTATCGCAGCAAAATTTCTGGAAACGCTGGATAATCGGCAGCTGGTTTCGGGATTTGCGGAGGTGATCAAACATGGGCTGATTGCGGACGAAGCATTTTATGAAAAGGTGAAGGGGTTGGATGCAGTTGCGTTATCCTTGGAACATATCAAACATTCGGTAGTCATCAAAAATGATGTCGTGACTCAAGACCCCTTTGAAAAAGGATTGCGTAAAATATTGAATTTCGGTCATACAATCGGCCATGCCATCGAGGGATATTCATTGGCCAATGACAGCAAACCGTTGCTGCATGGTGAAGCCATAGCTGTGGGCATGATCTGCGAAGCTTATCTAGCTCACCGGATCAATGGGTTGGACGATGACGCACTGGCTGATATCATCCGTACGTTCCGTATGCATTTTCCCGATTACCAATACGGCCAGGAAATTTATGCGCAGTTAATTGCCCTGATGAAAAATGATAAAAAAAACACGGGTCATCATATCGGATTTGCGTTGCTCAATAAAATCGGCGCATGCGATATCGACGTATTTGTGGAGGAGGGGCTAATTAAGGAGAGCCTTGATTTTTACAGGGAGTTGGTCGGTTGATGTAGGAACGTAGTGATTGATTTTGCCGTGCGTTGGGACGCACCCGGTTCCCCCATTTTTTCCATGAGTAAATCATAATTCTCAAAAATATTGTCGCGATACTCGCTGTTATTGATGAGTAGGTCCAATTCATCTGCAATGCGATCTACATTGCAATCTTTCTGGATTAATTCACGGACAGCGAGCATATCGGTAATCAGGTTAACGAGCGAAATGAATCGCACCTTAATGACCATCCGGGCTATGGCAATGGAAATCGGATTGGCTTTGTATACCACCACCTGGGGCACCCGCAGCAGCGCTGCCTCCAATGTAGCGGTTCCGCTGGCCACTACGGCCGCTTCGGCGTTTTTAAGGAGGTCATATGTGGCATCGAATACGATGGGTAGTTCGAGTCCGGATAGGTGTTGTTTGTAGTATTCCTCGGTAAAGTTTGGCGCACCGGCTATGACGCAATGGTGTGCAGGGAAGAGGCGAGACACATTCGCCATAATGGGCAATAGCCGGCTGATTTCCATTTCGCGGCTACCCGGTAATAGCGCGATGATCGGCCTGCCGGTAAGGCGATGTTCCTCAAGGAAATTCGGGTTAACGGCGTGTTTTGCAATGGCATCCAAGAGGGGATTGCCCACATATTCTACTTCCATGCCCCATTCCCGATAGAAATCAACTTCGAAGGGGAGGATGCAAAATAGCTTGTCGACCACCTGTTTGATCTTCAATACGCGCCGTTGGTTCCATGCCCATACTTTAGGCGAAATGTAATAGCATACCCTTAGTCCATTCTTTTTGGCAAATTCGGCAATTTTGAGGTTAAACCCCGGGAAATCAATAAGTATCAACGTGTCGGGTTCGTAAGCGGACACGTCTGCTTTAACGATACGAAGATTCCGGCTTATGGTACGGATATTGGCCAGGACTTCCACAAATCCCATAAAAGCCATTTGCGAGGTGTGGATGACTGCAGTTTGCCCGGAAGCATGTTGCATACGATCTCCACCCACGATACGGAACTCAGCTGCTGTATCGAACTTCTTCAGCGCATCGATCAGGTTGGCACCATGCAGGTCACCCGACGTCTCTCCGGCGATGATGTAGTATTTCATTATATCCCCAATTCGATCTGGAAGGTCGCCCCCCAGTCATTACCGTCGTGATCGGTACGGTAAATGCCGTCCTTGGTTTGGTAATGGGCGTTGAGTTGGAGTTTGAGCCGGTGTGCACGGAAATATTTCGTCAATCCGAGTTCGACGACTTCGGTTTGCTTTTCAAGGGTTTGGATGTCTGCATGTGGCTTGATCCAGGTATAACGCCCAGCGAGTTCGTAGCCCAGGTCCTTGTTCAACACGTAGGAGAGTTGTTGGTTCACGCCCTTTCCCTTGAATGCATACGCGAGCTCCCCTTCGGGATCCGCGGTGATGGGGTCATCCACATCCCGTTGCATGTATTCTACCTGGTAGGCCCAGCCCCTGTACTTGAAAATAGCATCGTAAAACGATGTTTTTAAGGAGAGGGGGCTGCTAAGGAATTTTCCCGTTTGTCCGCCCGATCGGGTGGTACGGTCATTGAAGCTGTAACCGCCACCGATGGATAGCTTGGGTGTCTCTTCATATTCGAGGTCGCCCTCGTAATAGTCGCCCTCATTGGTAAATTCACCCAACGGTAGAAATTCAGCACGTCCGGTATAGGCCAGACCGTCGTCGGTCACGTTGGCTACGCGTCCTTCACCGGTGCTGATGGCGCCTTTTAAGTGGACGGGCACCGAGCCGATTTTGGGCGAGTAATAAGCTTTGATGCCGAAATCGCGATCGATGTTGAAGGTGGCATTGACGAGCGACCGTTCTGCAAATTGCAGCTCGCCCGACGAGTTTACGCGTTGTCGGTTGCCGGGGAGTTTGTTCTGTCCGAAGGCGACGTAAAAATTATCTGTAAAATTGTAGAAGATCACGGCGTCGCGTACGATATTGGGTACGTCCGTATCATCGTAATCCTGGTCACCGCGAGTGAATCCTAATTGGATGCTATAGGAGAGCTTAGGGTTGTAGATGTAACCATCCATACGTAGACGCAACCTCCTAATCCGCGCCTCGAAGCTTTCCGCGCCGAAATCTTCACCGCTGATTGAAGTGTATTTTAAGCGACTCTGCATCCTGAACCGGAAATTGATGTAGAATGTAGAATCATCACCTGTGAATTGAATGCCTTTAAAATTTTCAATCGTTGGGCGTTCATCGCTTTGACGTTGCGCCATCGCTATGAATGTTGTGCCTAAGATCAAAAGCGAAGTTAAGCATGAAAGGAAAGTCTTGTTCATCCGTAAGTGATTTATGATAAATTATAGTGATCCTTAGAGAGGCCCGCTAAATTTCAGGCTCCTGTTGACTGAGGCAATGCCAGCTGCCAAGCCCCCAAATAATGTCAGTACTGTCTATGCCTACTACTTTACGACCCGGGAAGCACTTAGCTAACGTATCCAGCGCTTGTTGGTCATTTTTGTCGTCGCGGTAAGTAGGTACCACTACCGCTGCGTTGGCAATATAGAAATTTGCATAAGAGGCTGGTAATCGCTGCCCTTCATAGCTTACGGGTTTCGGCATTGGCAATTCAACGATATGGAGTTGTTTTCCATCCACCAGCCGCATTTTTTTGAGCAATAGAAGGTTCTCTTGCAAAATGCCATAGTTCTCGTCTGTACGATCCTCCTCGACTACGGTCACTACGGTATCGCTATTCACAAAGCGCGTGATATCGTCAATGTGGCCGTCGGTGTCGTCACCCACGATACCGTCCCCAAGCCAAAGAATTTGGGATGCCCCATAATATTCATATAGATATTCCTCGACCTGGTACTGGCTCAGGTGAGGATTACGATTTTTATTCAGCAAACATGCCGTTGTGGTCAAGATCGTGCCCTGCCCGTTGAAATCGACCGAGCCACCCTCCATAACGATGTTGGGATGGTAGACCGGAATATCCAGTGCGCCGCCTACGCGTGTAGGAATGACATCATCCTGTTCATAAGGTGGGTATTTTCCGCCCCAAGCATTATAACCCCAATCCACAATGATTTTTTTAATAGCTGCATTTGGATTGATCAGGAACGCCGGGCCGTGGTCTCGGCACCAGGCATCGTCCGTCGGATGGTGATGAAAGGAAATCCTCGCCAGATTTACACCGGCTTCTATCAAATGGGTGGACGCAAACTTTTCCATCGCCGCGTCAGCCACATTAATGCAGACCTGTTCGCCGACAGATACTTCCTTAATAAACTGGCAATAGGGTCGGTATACATCGTTGAGTCTGCCCGGCCAACTGGCTTCTTTGTGGGGCCAACTTAACCAGGTGGCCCGATGTGGGTGCCATTCGGCAGGAAAATAGTAACCTAACGCATGTGGGGTCGGAATCGTCATTGGTACAAATAAACAGCGGATTTTTGGAAAAAAATGGGAATGTGATTTCCTAATTACTCATCGATAAATCTTTTCGTGATAGGCTGGTAGCTATCAATTCTACGATCGCGGAGGAAGGGCCAATGTTTGCGGAAATAATCCGATTGCGACAAATCCACTTCGGTAACCTCGGTTTCTTCGACGTCATGCGAGCCAAGGTAAAGTAATCGGCCCTGTGCGTTTGTAATAAAGCTACCCCCCCAAAACTTCATGGCGCCAGCTTGCTCGAATCCTACCCGGTTTACACTCACGACGGGAATGCCGTTGGCTACCGAGTGGCTACGCTGGATGGTCTGCCACGCATTGTATTGGTCTTGATTGGTTTCCTCATCTTGATCCGTAGCCCAGCCGATAGCGGTAGGGAAAAATAAGACCTCCGCCCCCATCAATGCGGTGATACGTGAGGCCTCGGGATACCATTGATCCCAGCAGATTAGCACACCGATGGTCGCGTATTTAGTTTTGAACACTTTATAGCCTAAGTCACCAGGAGTGAAGTAGAATTTTTCGTAAAAGCCCGGATCATCAGGAATGTGCATTTTACGGTATTTTCCAAGGTAAGTGCCGTCAGCATCAATGACCGCTGTGGTATTGTGATATAGGCCCTCGGTTCGCTTTTCAAATAGGGAAGCGATGATGACTACCCCCAGTTCGGCGGCTATAGTTTGCAGCGCTTCCGTTGATGGGCCGGGAATGGCCTCTGCCAATTCAAAATTGTCATAGTCTTCTACATCGCAGAAATAAAGCGATGTAAATAACTCCTGCAGACACACAATCTGAGCCCCCTTGGCAGCTGCGACACGAATCTGCTCAACAGCCTTTTTCAGGTTCGAAGCCTTGTCTGCCACGCAACTCATCTGCACCGTTCCGATTTTCACTTTGGTCATAATGCGCTTTTTTTAGTCGTGCAAAGGTACTACTTATTACAACAGTAAAAAAGCCAACAAGTTTGAAAGGGGGGAGTAACGCCACTTCATAGCCCCGGGTTAAATTCCCCTGGCGACAAAGTGGCGTTGTGTCAACATGGTAACCGTCAATACGCTAGTTCGTACGCTGCAACTTCATTTTTGAGGAAGGTAGGGACGATGACAAGGTTTTTGCCGGGCACAAACCCGATATCTGCTGTATTCGATTTTTCGGCTTGTGTATCAAGCAATACCGTGGTTTCGCTGCCACGGATAAAAAAGATCTCGCCATGCCACCTACTAGCCACAAACGTGCTATCGTTTAATATCACCAGCCCATCGCCACCGGTTACTTGCGTGTTGATGGTTTCTTGTGTGTAGTTGCCATCACTGCTGAATTTTTTCAGCCCCTCACCGTCCAACGCATATAAATGGCCAGCATGGCATTCCAGTCCGTTTACGCCGGTGTTGGTGGTGGATATAGTCTCGTAACTGCCGTCCGTTGCCAATGCGTAGATGCGACCTGTCCGGCTATCCGAGAAATACACTTGTTGTCCATCTGTAGCCACATCATTCAAGAAGACAGCGCTATCCACAGCAATTGTCTTTTCGATGGAAGCCGATGCGACATCGATGATCTTAACTTCGTCGATGTCCGTTACATATAGTTTTCCGCCGATAAGGGCCATGCCCTTAGGTGCATGGAGGTTGCCTTCCGCCCATCTGAGATCGCGTACGGTGCCGTCGGTATTGACGACGGAAATGAATCCGTCGTTATCTTTTTCACCGGCTTTGGTATTGCCGTTGGAGACATAAATGACGTCAGCTGAAGGGTCGTACAGGGTGGATTCCGAACCGGTGAATACAGTGTCGGTTTTCCAAACCTGGGTAAGTTCGGGCGTGACGGGCGTTTCGTCCGTACCCCCATTTTGACTGCCTGCGCATCCTGATAAGGCTAAAGCCGCAGCTGCTGCAAAAAGAAATGAATTGTTCATAGTCGTTAAGGATTTATATGTTAGCAATATGCAAATTGGCAACCAATCCATCGATTACCGCATCAATAGATCATCAAATCTTCAAACCCTACAACTCCTTGCGTAACCGTGCAACGGGAATTCCCATGGCTTCCCGATATTTGGCCACCGTACGGCGGGCGATGGTATATCCCTTTTCCTTCAGTATTTCGGTGAGTTTTTCATCTGCGAGCGGTTTCCGCTTATTTTCGTTGGAGATGCACTCCTCTAATATTTTTTTCACTTCCTTATTGGATACCTCTTCGCCGCTGTCTGTTTGGATGGCTTCCGAGAAAAATGACTTCAACAGGAATGTCCCGAATTCTGTCTGCACGTATTTGGAATTGGCCACCCGGGATACGGTAGAGATATCCATATCGATGCGATCCGCTATATCTTTAAGGATCATCGGTTTAAGTTGGCGTTCGTCGGCAGTGAGAAAATAGTCGTATTGATAATTCATGATGGCATTCATAGTTTTTAACAACGTTTGCTGCCGTTGTTTGATGGCATCGATAAACCATTTTGCCGAATCGAGCTTTTGTTTGACGAACTGCACGGCCTCCTTCATTTTTTTGTCTTTTTGCGCGGCCTTATCATAGTGATCGAACATTTCCTGATAGGAGCGGCTTACGCGGAGCTCGGGAGCGTTTCGCGCATTGAGTGTTAGGTGGAGCACGCCATCATTGTTGCTGATGTGGAAATCGGGGATGATATGGAGTTGCTTACCCGCTACGGCACCCGAATCACCGGGCTTGGGATTAAGTTTGAGGATCTCGTTGACGATGCCTTTGAGCTCTTCCGAATTAATATTGAGCGAGCGTTCCAGCTTGTCGTAATGTTTTTTGGTGAACTCTTCAAGATGGTTTTCCACGACGGCGATCGCCTTTTTGATGATGGGATTCTCCTGATCTTTTTTGCGCAGTTGGATCAGCAGGCATTCCTGGAGATTGCGCGCGCCTATTCCCGCCGGGTCAAATTCTTGAATGATCCGTAATAGATCTTCCACCTCATCTTCCTCGGCTATGACGTTTTGGGCAAAAGCAAGATCATCGATGAGGGAGGAGATGGGGCGTCTGAGGTATCCATCATCGTCCAGACTGCCGATGATTTGCTGTCCAATAAGGAAATCCCTGTCTGACAGCGCAAGTAGGTCCAACTGCTGCTGGAGATTTTCGAAAAAGGAGTTTTGAATGGCAATGGGGATTTCTTTGCGCTCGTCTTCATCGTCGCCATTGTTACTTTGGCTGGAACCGTAGTCGTTGACGTCGTCGGCTTGCAAATAATCATCCACATTGAACTCATCAAGTTCTCCGGGTTGGTCATCTTCGCTAAAACTCTCGTCTGGGTCTTTATCCGGATACTCCTCCGCTGGCTCGTTCATGTTAGCCAGGCTGATATCTTCCAGCGCAGGATTTTCTTCCAGTTCTTCCTTAATGCGGGTGTCCAATGAGACGGTTGGTACCTGCAGCAATTTGATAAACTGGATTTGCTGAGGAGATAGTTTTTGTAATAATTTTTGTTGTAAAGTCTGTTTTAGCATAATCTATTCACTTCACAAACATACAGAAAATAGGGCAAACCTGCATGGGCTGCCATTCAAAAAAGAAGCTGTACAGTTTAGCAAACTTCATCCTCACTCGCAACAATGCTGCGCGGTACATAAAACAACAAAGCCCACGGCGATTAAGCCGCGGGCTTTGTTGTACAAGTGGTATCGTTGTTTTTAAAGTTGTTTAACCAATTTGTCGGCCAACACTGATTTGGGCACTGCCCCAATCTGCTTATCTACAATTTGGCCATCTTTAAAGAAAAGTAGTGCAGGTATATTGCGGATACCGTACTTGACCGAAATGTCGGGGTTATAATCGACATTTACCTTGCCAACAACGGCCTTACCGTCATACTCTTTTGCCAATTCTTCCACAATTGGACCTACCATGCGGCAAGGGCCGCACCATTCTGCCCAAAAATCCACCAATACAGGTTTGTCTGATTTAAGTACAACTTCATCAAAGTTGCTGTCTGTGATCTCTAATGCCATGATGTTTTGCTTATTTTATTTATTCGCCTATTTGCTATTCGTATTTCCGACTTTCCGATTCTGAAACATCGGGTTCTGCAAAGATAGTGAACAAATTCATTGCCAAGCCTTCGGCTCGGACAATCTGACATTAATTTAACTTGTAGTGGACACCACTTAGTTTGGTGAGTGCCTCGATAAAGTCGTTGCTTGGACTGATTTTCAGTCCTTTAGAAGGCATTTCAATGCTTATCTCCGAATCAAAGTCCCGTACGGCGAACTTCAGTTGGCAGGTCTTGTTCTCATGCTGCTCGATATTGGAGTGCACGAGTTGTTGGATGCGGCCTACAAAACCATCATTCAGCTCATGTAGCGGCACTTGGATGGTTAGGCTTTTAGCCAGCTTGTCCCGCAGATCGGAAAGTAATTGCATGCTTTTTACCTCGAATCCCCAATTTCCAGCTTGCCGGTAGCGTTCTTGGATCATGCCACGTACTTGTATGAAATAGCCTTCATGCAAGTAACCTTTCATTTTTACGTAGTCTTCACCGAAGAGTGCAATTTCATAGGAATCGGAATAGTCTTCCAATACCATTACGCCGAAAGGCTTACCATTTTTGGTAACACGGTGGCTGGCTGCCGTTACCATACCGCCGATTGTAAGTTCTCGGTTCCTGATTTTGTTAAACTCATCACGGGTTTCTTCATCCACTTCCGATTGTTTCACTTTGTCGATCAGGTTAAGCATTTTTACCGGGTGTTGGCAAAAATGGGTGATCTCAAATCGGTAGTTATCCAGTGGATGACTGGTGAGGTAGATGCCGATGACATCCTTTTCATATTTGAGTTTTTCGATCAGACCCCATTCAGCACAGAAAGGTAGTGTGGGTTCGGGAATTGGGATGTTACTGCTGCCCCCGAATAGGCTTACCTGTGTTGAGTTTTCACTTTCCCGATGTTTTGTGCCATATTTTAAAGCTTTTTCAAGTGTCGTGCCCCCATCACCGTCCGCATGGAAATACTGTGCTCGGTGCGTGTCCATAAAGCTGTCAAATCCACCCGCGTAGGCTAAGCTTTCAAATGCCTTTTTATTGGCAGCACGCAAGTCGATACGGCGTGTCAAGTCAAAAATCGAAAGGTATGGGCTATCTTTGCGATTTTGTACAATGGTATCTACGGCTCCCGCACCCACTCCTTTGACGGCCCCCATGCCAAACCGGATGGCTCCCTTGTCATTTACTGTGAATTTATAATGCGATTCATTGACATCCGGTCCCAATACCTGCAAGCCCATGCGTTTACACTCTTCCATGAAAAAAGTCACCTGCTTGATGTCACTCATGTTATTGGAGAGCACAGCAGCCATATATTCCGCCGGATAATGGGCTTTTAAGTAAGCGGTCTGATACGCCACCCATGCGTAGCAGGTCGAATGCGACTTATTGAATGCGTAGCTGGCAAACGCCTCCCAATCCTTCCATATTTTTTCCAGCACCTTGGCCGGATGGCCGATGGCTGCCGCTTGCTCGACGAATTTGGGTTTCATTTTATCCAGCACGTCACGCTGCTTTTTACCCATCGCCTTACGTAGTACATCCGCTTCTCCCTTTGTAAAACCGGCCAGTTTCTGGGAAAGGAGCATCACCTGCTCTTGGTATACGGTGATGCCATACGTCTCTTTCAGGTATTCCTCACAGGCATCGATATCGTACGTGATCGGTTCGTGGCCGTGCTTACGACGGATGAAACTCGGAATGTATTCCATGGGACCGGGCCGATAGAGCGCATTCATGGCAATCAAGTCGCCGAAGACGGTCGGCTTCAGCTCCTTCATGTATTTCTGCATGCCGGGCGACTCATATTGGAAGATGCCGACGGTTTCGCCGCGTTGGAAGAGTTCGTAAGTCTTCTGGTCATCTATCGGGAATTCATCAGGGTCGAGGTCGACGTTGTGCCGATATTTGACGATTTTTACCGTATCCTTAATGAGCGTAAGCGTTTTTAGTCCCAAAAAGTCCATTTTTAACAATCCCGCGCTTTCCACCACGGAGTTGTCAAACTGGGTTACATACAGCTCGGAATCTTTTGCCGTTGCTACCGGTACAAAATTCGTGATGTCATCCGGTGTGATAATGACTCCGCAGGCATGGATACCTGTATTGCGGAGTGAGCCTTCGAGCACCTGTGCCTGGCGGATGGTTTCGGCTTCAAGCCCTTTGCCGTCGGCCATTGAAACCAATTGCTGGACATTTTCCATTTCATCCGCACGGAGTGCACTTTTGAGTGCTTGAGCACCCATGGTGAAGATTTTATTGAGTTTCAGATTGGGAATGAGCTTGGCAATCTTATCGGCTTCAAACAAGGGGAGGTCGAGTACCCGTGCCGTGTCACGGATAGACGATTTGGCAGCCATGGTGCCATATGTGATAATCTGGGCCACTTGGTTAGCTCCATATTTATCAATGACGTAATCCATTACCCGGCCACGACCTTCGTCGTCGAAATCGATATCGATATCGGGCATCGAAATCCGGTCTGGATTGAGAAACCGTTCGAATAGCAGGTCGTATGCTATGGGGTCGATATTCGTAATACCAAGACAGTAAGCTACGGCAGACCCGGCCGCAGAACCTCGCCCCGGTCCTACGGAGACACCAAGGTTCCTAGCCTCGGCAATGAAATCTTGGACGATGAGAAAATAGCCCGGATATCCAGTACGTTCAATGGTTGCAAGTTCAAAGTCCAGGCGCTCGCGTATCTCGGGCGTGATTTCGGGATAGCGCTTGTCGGCGCCGACATAGGTAAGGTGACGTAGATATTTGTTTTCGCCGCGTTTGCCCTCGTCGGTCTGGTCATCCGCCACCTGAAATTCTGCTGGTATCTCAAATTTAGGCAACAGTACATCGCGGTACAGGGAGTAGGGCTCGATCTTGTTTACAACTTCTTGAATGTTGAGAATGGCCTCGGGGAGATCGGCAAAGGCTTTTTTCATTTCCTCTCCCGATTTGAAGTAATATTCGTCGTTCGGTAACCCAAAACGAAAGCCACGTCCACGTCCCTTGGGGGTGGCGAGTTTCTCGCCATCTTTTACACAGAGCAGGATGTCGTGAGCGTGGGCATCAGCCCTGCTGATATAATAGGTGTTGTTGGTCGCAACGATTTTCACGGCGTGTTTGCCAGCCAAAGCGATAAGGCTTTGATTTACGCGCTCCTCATCTTCCTGTCCATGCCGCATCAATTCGATATAAAAATCGGCGCCGAAGGTGTTTTTCCACCAAATCAATGCTTCTTCTGCTTGGTTTTCGCCAATATTTAGCAGCTTGCTGGGGATTTCGCCGTAAAGGTTACCGGAGAGCACGATAATGTTTTCCTTGTACCGTTCCAGGATGGTGCGGTCAATACGTGGTACGTAGTAAAAGCCCTTGGTGTAGGCTATGGAGGACATTTTCGCCAGGTTATGATAGCCGGCCTTATTCTTCGCAAGTAAAACTACCTGATAACCATTGTCTTTTCTCGACTTATCGGTATGGTCTTCACATACGTAAAACTCGCAACCCACAATGGGTTTGATGATCGTTTCTGTAGCTGGTTCTCCCTTTTCAAGCGCGATTTTATTCTTAGCTTCCGCAGCTTTGTTGTGGTTAAGCACATTGCTTACGAAATGAAATGCCCCCATCATATTACCGTGGTCGGTAACGGCTACGGCAGGCATTTTGTGGGCCGCCGCCGCCTTTACCAGGTCTCCGACGGATATCGTGGATTGTAAGACCGAAAATTGGGTGTGGTTATGCAAATGGACAAAATCCACGCTTGCCATATCCCTCTTGTTGGCTTCCAGGTCTTGCGCGGGCACATCGGTCTGCTGCTGGCTTTGTAGGCGTTTACGTATTTCATCGGATGCTGCCTTGAGATTAATGTGCGTAAGCCCGACAGGTTGTATCGTTTGGGGGTTTTGCTGGCGGAATTCGATGAAGTAGCCCGTGTCCGCCTGCAATTGTGCTAGCGTGAAGACCTCCCGTTTTATTAATTCGAGAAAACAACGGGTGGTTGCTTCCACGTCTGCCGTGGCGTTGTGCGCCTCAGCGAAGGGTACGCCGAAAAGATATTGGTGTAACTCCGTGAGAGTTGGTAGCTTGTACCTGCCACCACGGCCACCGGGGATCTTGATCAGTTCTGCGGTCACTTCCGTGCACGTGTCGAGTACCGGCATTTGGGCTAGGGGAGAATCAACGCCAAGTCGGTAAAATTCACAACCCATGATGTTGATGTCGAACCCGATGTTTTGGCCGACAACGAATTTGGCTTTGCCCAGCGCATCGTTGAATTTTTGAAGTACACCTGTTAAAGCGACGCCTTGTTCGTCTGCCAGTTCAGTAGAAATGCCGTGAATCCGTTCCGCGTCAAATGGGATATTGAAGCCTTCCGGTTTGATCAAGTAGTCTTGGTGCTCGATGAGGTTGCCAAACGCATCATGCAATTGCCAGGCAATTTGTATACATCGCGGCCAATTGTCAGTATCGCTAATCGGTGCATCCCAGCGCTTGGGGAGACCGGTCGTTTCGGTGTCAAAAATTAAATACATCGCTTCCCTAGAAAAAAACCTCATGGGTTAGAATACCCAAACAAACTTACGGTTTTTTAAAGGGAAAGTCTAATGAACAGGTAAACTTAGGGCCTTTGTGGCGCCAAGTAATTGGGATTACATGGTTTAGGTTTTCCACATAGCCAGTTGTGCATGGATAGCGGGCAATTGCCCGCTATCCATTGTAGTTGTCAATTATTCCTTCGGGAACGTATCTTTTGATTTTACTTCTTCTATTTGAAGAGTGTGCCGCGCTGTGTGCGCTGCGATAAATAGTATGGAATGGTAGGAGTCTACCGGTCCGAAAGGTGAATCGTTGATGTGATTGCGCAATTCATCAAGGGGAACGGTTTCGATATAATCCAATATTTCGGTGCGTTGTGCCTGAAAATCCTTGAGGGCTGTTGCAACATCCTGATAGCTACCGGTACCTGTCAACATGGCTGGTGCTTCTGCTTTTTCGCTGCGGTCCGTCATGCCATCAATGAGTTGCTGATCGGTAACTTTTACTTCATCCTTCCGCTCAGGATTCGCTGGCTTTTCCAATGCTTCCTTGGTCATGCCGAAGATGGCTTTCTCCGTCTTGATGATGTGTTCCAAACATTGGCTTACCGACCATTCTGAAGCCGATGGTTTGTACTGCAATTGGGCCGTACTTAACCCCTTGATACTCTTTTTTAGTTGGTTTTTCGTTTCTCGGTAATAGTCCCGCAAGAATGCTTTGTCATTTTGCGGTACAATAGCCTCTCCATGGATGTGTTTCGTCGGGAGGGTCGATTCCGTTGTGGTGAATGAGAGTGTGAGAAACGCTGCACTCAGAAGCAATAACTTGTTCATGATGTTTGATGTTTGTTTCGTTCAAAGGTAGCAAATATGGTTATACTCCATGGGTGGTGATTGTGCCATTGTAAGGGGAAATCGCGACAAAAATATTGAGCGACTTTAGTGTTTGGTTGGTGATTGGGGTTTTGTTGGTTTTTTTTGGTTTTGTGCCTATTGTTTTTATTATTGGTAATTATATGGTTGTTTGTTTGTTTAATTTCGCATTTTTATGTATGTTTTTTGGTTTTTTATTGGTTTTTGTATGTTTTTTATTAAAAAATTTAAAATGTTATTGACATTATGCATAGTTTTGGAAAAAAATTAATGTAAAAAGTCAAAATGAAATCACGAAAATCTACAATTCCGTTCGTTTTATTGAGTTTAATTGTGTTGTTGGCCTTGTTTTATCCCGGCATTCCCAATGAGGGTAATCATGATTTTGATAGTGCAGACATCGCATGGATGCTTACCTCAACGGCTTTGGTACTGATTATGACGCCTGGCTTGGCATTTTTCTATGGGGGCATGGTCAAGAAGAAAAATGTGATTTCCACGATGCTGCAAAGTTTCATTTGCATGGCCGTCGTGGCCGTTATCTGGGTAGTATTTGGTTTTAGTTTGGTGTTCGGAGAATCCGTTGGTGGCGTTATCGGTAATCCGACTACCTATTTTATGTTCGACGGGGTCATCGGTGGACCGAATTGGCCCGGGGCGCCGACAATTCCCTTTGTTTTGTTTGCCATGTACCAATTGAAGTTCGCAATTATCACGCCGGCGTTGATTACCGGTGCGTTCGCCGAACGCATTCGGTTTACTTCATATGTGTTGTTTCTTTGCTTGTTTTTTGTTTTCATTTATGCGCCACTGGCCCATGCCACTTGGCACCCCGACGGATTGCTTGCGGGAATGGGTGTGCTTGACTTCGCCGGTGGGACTGTCGTGCATATGTCGGCGGGGGTCACGGCGTTGGCATCGGCTTTATACCTCAAACAGGGATATGCAAATGGTGGGCATGATCCCGCGCGCATTTCTTATGTCATTTTGGGAACGGGTTTTTTGTGGTTCGGTTGGTTTGGCTTCAATGCCGGCTCCGCTTTCGGTGCAACCGAGTTGGCAGCAACGGCCGTGGCTACTACCAGCACGGCGTCGGGTGCAGCGGCATTGGCGTGGATTTTCTTTGATGCGGCTCGCGGCAAGAAACCTACGGCTATGGGCGTGTGTATTGGTGTTGTAGTCGGTTTGGTGGCCATTACTCCCGCGGCAGGATTCGTTACGGTACCCCATTCCCTGATTATTGGCGTGGTCGCTTCCATCATTAGTAGATTAATTGTCGAGTGGCGCACTCATTCACGCGTAGATGATACGTTGGATGTCTTTCCAAGTCATGGCGTTGGCGGGATGGTTGGAATGTTATTGACGGGTGTATTTGCGACTAAGACTATAAACGGAGTGGTTACGACCGACGGACTGTTTTTCGGTGAAACGGGGTTGTTTTTCGCCCACGTCATCGGACTTATCGGTGCGGTGATTTTTACCTTGGTAATGGCCTTCGTTATCCTCAAAATTACCGATTTGATTACTAAATTGAGAGTTTCTCCCGAGGAGGAAGAGATTGGGCTGGATATCAGCCAACACGGCGAGAAATTGTAGTTTGATTCATGTTTTAGTGTTTGCCGCCGCAGTCCACAGGCTGACGGCGGTTTTTTTATTCACTGATTTTAATTCTCTTTCGGTGTAAAAACAGTAATTTCGGACCGATGTAACCCGAATGAAATGAAAATAACCCACACATCAATCTACCGCTTCAGCATCCCGATGGAACCTTTTGTCATCGCTACCGGAACAATGGACTACGCACAGAATACGTTGATTCGGATACACACAGACAGAGGCTTGTATGGTGTTGGCGAATGTTCGGCCTTCCCGATGATTGTGGGTGAAACACAGGATACCTGCTTGGTGCTGGCCCGTGAGTTCGCGCGGCTGTGGAAAGGAAAGGAGCCGCTGGCTATCGATGCACGGTTGGCGGAACTCGATGGGTTTATTGCCCGGAATACCACGATTAAAAGCGCCTTTGATATGGCACTATACGATCTGGCCGCCAAACATGCGGCCTTGCCGCTGTATCGCTACCTGAAAGGAGAGGTGCGCGATATCGTTACGGACATCACCGTAGGGATCGCCAGCCCGGCGGAGATGGCTAAGAAGGCGCTGGCCTTCAAAAACCAAGGTGCAGAAGTGCTAAAAGTTAAGTTGGGCAAGGAACCCGAGGCTGACATTGCCAGGATACGGGCCATCCGCGGGGCCGTCGGGCAAGAGATACCTTTACGGATAGACGCCAATCAAGGTTGGGATTTTGGCCAGGCCTGCAGCGCGTTGCGGGGACTGGAAGCATCGAATATCCAATTTTGTGAACAGCCCCTGCGCGACTATAATGATCACCTCTTGCCGCAGCTACGCAAGGAAACCGTCATTCCCATCATGGCCGACGAAAGCTGTTACGACCATCGTGATGCTATCCGACTGGCGGGCCAAAGCGCCTGCGACTACATCAATATTAAGTTTGCTAAATCCAGCGGTATCACAGAAGCAATGCGTATCCAGCGGGTCGCCGCAAAATATGGTGTCCCTTGCATGATCGGCGGCATGCTTGAAAGTCGCATAGCCTTGTCAGCTAAGGTGCATTTTGCATATTCCGCATCCAATGTGCAGTTCTTCGATTTGGATACTTGTATGATTGGGCATTTGGAGGATCCGGTAGTGGCTGGCGTACAATTCGATGGCTATCGGATAACGCTGCCCGAGTTGCCGGGTATCGGTGCGGACGCAGACGAAGCGTTCCTCAAAAAGTGCGAGCAATGGGAGGTATGAGTTGAAAACCCTACCTTTGTATCCGTAAAATCAAGTACAATAAAACGATGAGCAAATTAAGAGGTCCGATATCCCAGTTTATCGAAACGAATTACCTGCATTTCAATGCAGCAGCTTTGGTGGATGCTGCTAAGGGTTACGAAGCACATCTAGATGCGGGAGGCAAAATGATGATTACCCTGGCGGGTGCAATGAGCACCGCCGAATTGGGGATTTCGCTGGCTGAGATGATCCGGCAGGATAAAGTATCTATTATCAGTTGCACCGGGGCAAACCTGGAGGAAGACATTATGAACCTGGTCGCCCATTCACATTACAAACGGGTGCCTAATTACCGCGACCTTAGCCCGCAAGATGAGTGGGACCTGTTGGAGAACCATTACAACCGCGTCACAGATACCTGCATTCCTGAAGAAGAGGCGTTCCGCCGCTTGCAGCAGCATATCCACAAAATATGGAAAGATGCCGAAACGGCAGGTGAGCGGTATTTTCCGCATGAATACATGTATAAGATGCTCAATAGTGGTGTACTGGAGCAATATTATGAAATAGATCCGAAAAACTCCTGGATGCTGGCCGCCGCCGAGAAGAACCTGCCCATCGTGGTGCCGGGTTGGGAAGACAGCACCATGGGCAATATTTTTGCGTCGTATGTGATCAAAGGTGAGCTGAATGCTTCCACAATGAAGAGCGGCATCGAATATATGGCCTATCTTTCGGATTGGTACATCAGTAATTCCGGGGGTAAAGGTGTGGGGTTTTTCCAGATCGCCGGTGGCATTGCGGGTGATTTTCCAATATGCGTAGTGCCTATGCTTTATCAGGATATGGAGATGGAAAACATTCCGTTTTGGAGTTATTTCTGCCAGATATCGGACTCAACGACTTCCTATGGTTCGTATTCAGGGGCTGTGCCCAATGAGAAAATAACCTGGGGAAAGCTGGATATTGATACGCCGAAATTCATTGTTGAATCTGACGCGACTATCGTGGCTCCATTGATTTTTGCATGGGTTTTGGGGCAATAGTTGATTCTTTCTGACTTGCTTCCAATAACATGAATGAACCCTTGGGGATTTGAGGTAATGTTGATTTGAGAATTAAAAGACATGGAGGCGTCGTTGCCAGCTAAAATAAATACGTCTGATCCAATCGCTCTGCGCTATTTGATGACGGAGACGATTTTCGACGTAGCACACAACGCAATAAATGCGGTTGAGCCACCTGCCCGGGAAGCCGAATTTCTCGGGGAGCCAAAGCAGGTGCCGCGTTTTTCTTTTTGTGGCCAAAACCAGCGGAATTATTTGTTTCTAACGCAAGATCGGCAAAATGAATGGATGTCGGGAACCGCGATGGATGCATTTATCAAAACCCTGGCCGCGTTGAAACTGACTATGGATGACGTAGCGGTTTTGAATTTGGCTAAGCTGACGGAAGCTCCATCCGTTGATGACCTTTCCTTATTTTTCAAACCAAAGGTCGTCGTCAGTCTTGGCGCATCCCTCGTTTGGCCGGAGCAGCAGGGCATTATTGTATTCCCTACCCATTCGTTTGATGAGATGCTGACCGATGCCGAAAAGAAACGTGTTTTTTGGACCACGATAAAAACGTTGTTGTTATGATTCAATTGGTATTTGCAACCAATAATGCACACAAGCTGGAAGAAGTGCAGGCGGTGGTGGGAAGTAGCTTCCGTATTATAACACTGGCTGATATCGGATGTGCAGAGGATATTCCCGAAACCGGAGATACGTTTGAGGCAAACGCCTCCCAAAAGAGCGGCTACCTGTATGAGCGCTACGGGCACGACTGCTTTGCCGATGATTCAGGATTGGAAGTATTGGCTTTGGGTAACGAACCCGGTGTATACTCCGCCCGTTATTCGGGAACCAGGGATATGGAAAGAAATATTGACCTATTGCTTCAACGGCTAGGCAGTCATTCCGACCGCAGAGCCCGTTTCCGCACGGTGATTTCCCTGCGTATAGGGGGAAAGGAATACTTTTTTGAAGGAACCGTAGCAGGTGAAATCGGTTTTGAACGCCAAGGCGAAGGTGGCTTTGGCTATGACCCGTTATTTACTCCATCCGGTTATGACAAAACCTTTGCTCAAATGACATCGATTGAGAAGAATGCCATCAGTCACCGCGCTATAGCCGTTGCCAAATTAGCGGATTCCCTGAAGGGAATTTCCTAACGGAGCATCATCCGGAACGTAAGATTCACCCTTGGCCGCTTAACCGTAGTGGTTGGCGGGAGGCGGTGAAGCCAATGCGTCTGTGTCGTATCTTTCATAACAAGAAGACTGCCGTGCGGTAGCATCAGCGAAATCGTTTCTTTGGTCTGTTTATGCCGAAAGGCAAATTTCCGTTCTGCACCGAGACTTAGTGAGGCGATTGCTCCGTCTTTCATGAGATCCTTTTCGCCGTCGCTATGCCACGCCATGCCCTCATTGCCATCATGATAGAGGTTTAGTAGGCAGGAGTTGAAACGTTCCCCGGTTTTTTGCTCCACAATCGCCTTCAGTTCCAGCAATTCCGCGGTCCATACCACTGCGCGCTTTGTTACTTTGGAATAGGTGTATTCATAGGGCATGTCGGCATACCAAGCTACCTTCCTTTTTGTCAGGTAATGCTTGCCAAAGATAACCGCTTCATCGTGCTGCCACGGGATGGACGCGAGCAGGTAATCCAGGTACCGGTCAGCTGCTTTGGGCGATAAGATATTGCCATAATAATTCACCGTCCCGTCTTGGGGCAGTAAGTTGCGGGTCTCATCTATGTTATTGTTGAATAAATCCATTTTCCATTTGTGATAAGCGACGTTCATACAATGTCCACATGGTCTGTAACCCTCGTTTATTGCTTCATCGATCGATTGGAAGAAAATCCGGTTTTCCCGTTTCATCCGCTTACCTTGTGCGCAGCGGAGGGTGCCGAAGATTTTCATCCGTTTGTTTCCCGCGAAGGTAATGCTACCTGCCCTGATGTCTGCCGCTAGTTGACGATCCGGGTTGGCCAGATGTGTGATCATAAGTTTAATGCGTATAGGTGATCCGCTTTGGCGCTTTCCCAACCGATGATAGCCGTTTTTCGTGTACTGCCCCAAAGGTAACCGCCTACATTTCCTGTAGATTGGATAACGCGGTGGCAAGGAATTAAAAATGCTACCGGATTGCTGCCGATCGCGGTTCCGACGGCTCTAGAGGCCGTTGGGGTCCCTATTTCTTCCGCAATGGCCCCGTAGGTAGAAAGCCGCCCCATTGGAATTTTTAGCAATGCCTCCCATACTTTTAGTTGGAAATCCGTGCCTTTCAAGTGCAGTTTGATATCATGAAGTCGGTTTTGGTCATTTCGGAAAATGAACAGCGCATGTTGTTGCATTAAATCCAGCTCACAGCTAAATGCCGCGTCCGGAAATTTACGGGTCAGGTTTTCCAAGGCGATTTGTTGATCGTCGCAAAATGCCATATGACAGATTCCTTTGTTGGTAGAGGCGATGATCAGATTCCCAAAAGGACTTTCGGCAAAGCTGTAATGGATAGAGAGGCTTTTTCCACCATTTTTGTAAGCGGCGGGAGTCATCCCCTCGATACTGATAAATAGGTCGTGCAACCGGCTTGGCCCAGAAAGGCCTGTTTCAATTGCTGTCTCGAAAAGTGTGGCCTGCCGTTCCTTAAGCAATCGTTTGGCATGTTCCACGCTCGTGTATTGCAGAAATTTTTTAGGGCTTGTACCTGCCCATTCCGTAAAAAGGCGCTGAAAGTGATAAGGGCTGAGATGTACGCGTTCAGCAATTTCATCAAGGGTGGGCTGCTCCCTGAAGTGTTGTTTGATATAATCGATCGCATCGGCTACACGATTGTAATTGATGATTTCTTGCTCATTCATGTTATATTGATTTTATGCTCACAAAAATAAACGATACTGTTGGCCCATAAAATCCGAAACTTGCTCAATTCCTTTCGTGGATTGCTGATGCATATACGTTAAAGTTAACAAATTTTTGACTTCCTATCAAACCGTCACCGTTTTTCATAGCATAATCGTTTTAGCAATTTCTTTGTGGTTAGTTGTCAATAAAATTTTATATTTGGCAACTGATAGTGGTGGTAATAAGCTGCGCGCTAATCGACTGAGCATAGTAAAAGTATAAACCAATAATAATGATTTCTTATCAAATCAAGGAGAGTCCCACGGTATATGACGCAATAGTGGTGGGATCCGGCGCTGGCGGAGGGATGGCGGGCTATGTGCTTGCCCATGCGGGGCTAAAGGTGCTGATGCTGGAGGCGGGCCCTTTTTTCGATCCAGCTAAAGACACGCTTCAATTGCGGTGGCCGTGGGAGTCGCCGCGGCGCGGCGCAAGTACCATCCGGCCGTTCGGCGATTTCGATGCCGCTTACGGTGGATGGGAATTGGATGGTGAGCCATACACACGAGCGGCAGGTACCGAGTTCGAGTGGTTCCGTGCGCGGATGCTGGGGGGGCGAACCAACCATTGGGGGCGCATCTCGTTGCGGATGGGCCCGGATGATTTCAAGCCGACGGATGGGGTGACGACCGAGTGGCCGATCACGTACGAAGAGGTGAAACCTTACTATGACCGGGTAGACCGGATGGTGGGGATATATGGCACGGTGGAAGGCATCCGCAATGAGCCGGACGGTATATTTCTGAAACCACCGAAGCCACGGCTCAACGAGCTCTATATTAAGCGTGGTGCAGAAAAAGCCGGGGTCCCGGTGATTGCTGGTCGTGGATCGGTGCTTACCGAAGCACTTCCGGGTGTGGAGGGACGTGGTACCTGTTTTTATTGTGGGCAGTGCGGTCGTGCATGCCGGGTTTACGGCGATTTTTCGTCTTCGTCCTGCTTGGTCATGCCAGCAATGAAGACAGGAAACCTCACGGTGATTGACAACGCGATGGTGCGTGAGGTACTCACCGACGATGAGGGACGCGCTACAGGGGTCTCCTATGTAGACACGCAGAACCTGCAGGAGCATACGGTACGGGGCAAGCTCGTGGTGTTGGGTGCCAGTGCCTGTGAGAGTGCTCGCTTGATGCTCAACTCCCGGTCATCGGCGCATCCGGGCGGTATTGGCAATAGCAGTGGCTTGGTAGGGCGATACCTGCATGACTCCACTGGGGCTAGTGCCGGTGGGTTTCTCCCGCAATTGCTGGATAGGAAACGGTATAATGAAGACGGGGTGGGCAGTGTGCACATTTATTCTCCATGGTGGGGAGACAATCAAAAATTGGGTTTCCCACGCGGATACCATATCGAATACGGCGGAGGCATGCGTATGCCTTCTTATGGGTTCACGGATTGGGTGCCGGCGGTCAATCATTTGGTGCCTACTCAAGATGGGCAGCAACGCGAACAGGGCGGCTACGGAGCATCATTGAAAACGGATTATCGTCGGTTCTACGGAGCCAGTGTAGGTATGGCGGGTAGGGGTACAGCCCTAGCGCGGCACGATAACTACTGCGAAATAGACCCCACGCGTGTAGACAAATATGGTATCCCGGTGCTGCGTTTCCATTATAAGTGGGCCACGGAAGAAGTGGCCCAGGCAAAACATATGCAGGAGACATTCAGGGAAATCTTGCACGAGATGGGGGCGATCGTTACTTCCGCGATGCCGGGACCCGAGACTTCCTACGGCTTGGAAGCCCCCGGCAAAATTATACATGAGGGCGGTACCACGCGGATGGGCGACGATCCGCGGACATCGGTGCTAAATAAATGGGGGCAGGCGCATGACTGCCAGAACCTCTTTGTGGTGGACGCCGGCCCATTTGTACAGCAGGGCGACAAGAACCTTACATGGACGATTCTCGCGCTCTCGATGCGGTCAGCCGATTACATGCTCGATCAGCGCAGTAAACTGAATATCTAATAATAAGACGATCCCTACGATATGAACAGAAGAGATTCTATCAAGGCACTTGGTTTAGCGGCAGCGGGCGGTGCGCTGTTGCTTGATTCCTGCGGCCCGAAAACAAACACCAAAAAGGAAGCCGCCGCAGGGGGGGAGAAGCTCCCTGGTGTGACAGACGCAGAGCATGAACGGAATGGGCGCCTGTCGGAAGAGCAATTTTTTACGGAGCATGAATTGGCCACGCTAACGGTATTGGCAGATATCATTATTCCGGCAGATGGAATTTCGGGCAGCGCTTCGGATGCCGGAGTGCCGGTGTTCATCGAATTCATGGTGAAGGATATCCCGGCCTATCAGACGCCGATGCGGGGTGGACTCAAATGGTTGGATGTACAGAGCCAGCAGCGGTACAGCAATGTATTTGCAAGATGCGAAGAAAAGCAGCAGCTGCAATTGGTGGATGAAATCGCTTATCCAGCCAAGGCCAAACCGGAGATGGGACCGGGAGTGGCTTTCTTTAGCCTTATGCGCAATCTTACGGCTTCGGGCTTCTTCACCAGCGAGATAGGAGTAAAAGACATCGGCTATGTGGGGAATCGCCCCGGGGTATGGGATGGTGTGCCGCAAGATGTGCTTGACGCGCATGGATTCACAACCGGTTGGGGATAACAGCTCACACCGTCATTTTCCGACATGCTTCGGCACATTCCCGGCACGCTTGGGCGCAGGCTTTGCAGTGATCGTGGTGATGTTTCTCGCATTCGTCCGCGCAGTCATTGCAAATTTGGGCACAAAGCTCACAGAGCTTAGCTACATATCCTTCATGTCCCGTTCCGCTGGTCTTCGCCATGAATGAAGCGGCCATACGGCATACTTCAGCGCAAAATCGATCTAAATGGATGCAGGTGACCATAGCCGCTATATCATCTTCCTGTAAGCATGATGTTGCACAATGGTCGCACGCGTCGGCACAGCGGTAACATGCGGCGATACACTCCCTGAATTTCTCTCGTACCATAGTCATCCTAATTTGGCAATGAACTTTATGTCTAATTGGATAACATCGGTAATGTGTATTTGTTTAGGTAAACGATAAGGTGACGATTACCTGATAGTCAATAATGTATTTTATATTTCATTTATGTAAGTTTGCCTTTGTAAGTGCGTTTTAAGCCAAGTTTAAAGTAAAAAAATTCATGAAAACGATATTAGTCCCCACTGATTTTTCAGAGAACGCTTTTGTAGCCGCAGAATACGCCTGCGCATTGGCGAATGAATCGAAGCAAAAAGTGCAATTGCTGCACGTATACATCGCATTGTACGCGGGTTACGGCGAAGAGGGCAATAGTGTAAAGCAAATCAAATGGGCGGAAACCGAATCAGCGGAAGCCATGAGAACCCTGGTGGAGAACCTCAGCGAGCAATTCCCCCAGGTCGAAATCGAAGGAGAGTGCCTCAAGGGATTCATGATCGATATCGTAGTGGATAAACTCAAAAGAAATGAGAACTCCCTGGTTGTGATGGGTACAAAAGGCGCTACGAATATCACGGAAAGCATCTTGGGCAGCACGACATATGAGGTAATCAAGAAGTCGCCGGTACCCGTATTGGTGGTGCCTATTGATACGCCGGATTTTTCATTTCAGCGTGTAGGCTTTTTCACGGCTTACGATGATCACGAGTTGGACGCATTGATGGTTTTTCAGCGGGCGCTTAACCTTCGGCCGCACCTATCCATGCTTCATTTTTACAAAGAAGGGGAAAAGGCGCCCGACAAGGAATTGGAGCGATGGCAACGGAAAGTGGAAGCGGCTTATCCCGACTGGGGTGTATCATGCAAGGCTACAGCCGTAGAAAAAGTTGACATCAATGCGTTAACCCGGGAAGCCAAGTCTGAGAACCTGGACTTATTGGTATTTGCCAGGCCTCATAAATCTTTCTTTCAGAAAATCTTTGTAGCCAGCCTCACTAAAGCGGTGGCGAATTACCCGACCATACCATCCTTGTTTATAAAGACGTGATCATGTAGCTTGTCTACCTCAATCGTATCCCGTATATTTACCAAATTCGCAAATTAATCTAATATGAACGGGACCTTATCCTCGGCTGGGGCACGGTGGCGCGCCGCTTTGCAAGCTGAGCAACCGCTGCAAATTGTCGGGGCGATAAACGCTAATCATGCATTGCTGGCCACTCAGGTAGGTTTTAAGGCCATATACCTTTCAGGGGGCGGGGTTGCCGCGGGATCATTGGGCGTGCCCGATTTAGGGATTACCAACCTGCAGGATGTGCTTGTTGATGTCGAACGCATAACCAATGTATGTAACACACCGCTGTTGGTTGACGTCGATACCGGATTTGGTCCCTCGGCATTTAATGTGAGCCGTACGGTTAAGAGCTTGATTAAGGCCGGGGCGGCGGCTTTGCATATGGAAGACCAGGTAGGTGCTAAGCGTTGTGGCCACCGGCCAAATAAAGAATTGGTGAGCCAGGGTGAAATGGTTGATCGACTGAAAGCAGCAGTAGACGCACGTACTGATGAGCAGTTTGCTATTGGCGCGCGCACGGATGCCCTGGCGAACGAAGGGTTGGAAGCAACGCTTGCAAGGGCGGTCGCCTATGTCGAAGCCGGTGCTGATTTCATCTTTGCGGAAGCGGTGACTGAATTAGCACAATACCGTGCTTTCCATGAAGCGACGGGTCGCCCGGTATTAGCTAACATTACGGAATTTGGGATGACACCGCTATGGACGGTCTCCGAATTGGCGGGTGCAGGCGTGTCATTGGTGCTGTATCCACTGTCGGCATTCCGGGCAGCTAACCGGGCCGCGTGGAATGCTTATCAACATATCCGCCAAGACGGAACCCAGCAACAGGTGCTCGATGCAATGCAGACCCGTGCGGAGTTATATGAGAGTATCGCTTACCATGATTTTGAGAATAAGCTGGATGAGCTGTACGGGAAATAGGTTTTAAACCGTCGAAGCCGGCTTAGCAGTTAGCTAACAATTAAAACGATAATACGATGGGCGATAGTAGTCAATCCATGGGATTTAAACCCAAAAAATCGGTAGCCTTGTCTGGCGTGGCAGCAGGAAACACAGCGTTGTGTACGGTAGGCCGAAGTGGCAACGACCTGCACTACAGGGGATATGATATACTCGATTTGGCAGAGGGGGCATCTTTTGAAGAAGTGGCTTACCTCCTTATACACGAACGACTACCTAACAAGGCGCAATTGCGGGCCTACCAGAATAAGTTAAGAACATTACGCGGGTTACCCCAAATTGCAAAAAACGCCTTGGAACAGATCCGCGCCGCAGCGCATCCCATGGATGTACTCCGTACCTATACGTCGATTTTGGGTACCATCTATCCCGAAAGGGAGGACCACAATCCCGTAGGCGCACGTGACATTGCCGATAAACTGTTGGCTTCTTATGCTTCCGCATTGCTGTATTGGTATCATTATGCCCACCATGGCAAACGCATCGATGTGGAGACAGATGACGAATCTATCGGTGCGCATTTTTTACACCTGCTACATGGTAAAGTACCTTCGGCATCGTGGGTAAAGGCGATGGCAATTTCCTTAAACCTTTATGCAGAACATGAATTCAACGCGTCTACGTTTACCGGTCGGGTGATTGCAGGCACAGGTTCGGATATCTATTCTTGCGTGACGGGGAGCATCGGCGCATTGCGGGGGCCTAAGCACGGCGGTGCCAATGAGGTTGCCTATGAAATCCAGAGCCGCTATGCCAATGCCGACGAGGCCGCTGATGATATCAAGCAGCGGCTAGAGCGCAAAGAAGTAATCATCGGCTTTGGCCATCCAGTATACTCCATTTCGGATCCACGCAACGTTGTCATTAAAAAGGTAGCTCAACAACTGTCGGAAGAGACCGGTGACCAAAGCCTGTTCGTTATTGCTGAGCGATTGGAGACCTTATTGTGGACGGAGAAAAAAATGTTTCCCAATTTGGATTGGTTTTCAGCGGTTTCCTATCACCTAATGGGGATACCGACTGCCTTTTTTACACCACTTTTTGTAATCGCCCGCGTAACAGGCTGGAGTGCCCATGTCATTGAACAACGGCAGGACGGTAAAATTATTCGGCCGAGCGCCAATTATACCGGGCCAGAGCCGCAGTCGTTCGTTCCGCTCAGTGATAGGCTGTAAAAGTTATGGACAATAGGCGACAAGGCATACAGCGTAAACAAATTTAGATACATGTCATCATATAGCTCAAACGAGCGTCCGGAAACGGACAGCGTCATTACCAATATTGTAAATTACGTACTGGATTATCGGATTACGAGTGAATTAGCGTTCAAAACCGCTCATTATTGCCTACTGGATACGTTGGGGTGCGGATTTGAGGCTTTGACCTACCCTGCGTGCACCAAATTACTTGGACCGGTGGTGAGTGGCACGATCGTGCCACATGGCGCCAAGGTGCCCGGCACATCTTATCAATTGGATCCTATCCATGCGGCTTTCAACATCGGGGCGATGATCCGCTGGCTCGATTTCAATGATACGTGGCTGGCTGCAGAATGGGGCCACCCTTCCGACAACCTCGGCGGTATACTGGCAACAGCCGATTGGTTATCGCGTACAGCGGTGGCTAATGGCAAGCCGCCCCTAACCGTTCGCGACGTATTGGACGCCATGATCCGTGCGCATGAAATACAGGGTATAATGGCATTGGAAAACTCGTTCAACAAGGTTGGACTCGATCACGTTATCTTGGTAAAGCTAGCTTCCACTGCAGTGGTCGGTAAGCTATTGGGGCTTGGTCGCGATGAGCTCGTCAATGCGATATCCCATGCTTTTGTTGATGGCCATTCCCTGCGCACCTATCGACATACGCCCAATACGGGAAGCCGCAAATCCTGGGCTGCCGGAGATGCCACTTCCCGCGCCGTGCGCTTGGCATTGATCGCTAAAACGGGTGAGATGGGATATCCATCGGTACTCACTGCCAATACGTGGGGATTCTATGATGTATTGTTTAAAGGCAACGCATTTAAATTTCAACGGGAGTATGGTTCCTATGTCATGGAAAACGTATTGTTCAAAATCTCCTTTCCCGCCGAATTCCATTCACAAACGGCGGTGGAAGCAGCCATGGCGTTGCATCACAAACTCGGGCAATTGGGTAAAACAACGGAAGATATCCGACATATCCGTATACGCACGCATGAAGCCGCCATTCGCATTATCGATAAAAAGGGCCCGTTGCATAATCCGGCGGACCGTGACCATTGCATCCAATACATGATTGCTGTACCCTTGATCTTCGGTCGCTTGACAGCTGCCGACTACGAGGACAACGTCGCTGCGGATTCCCGTATCGATAGCTTGCGGGCTAAAATGGAAACGGTTGAAGATTCCGGATTTACTCATGATTATCACGACCCCAACAAGCGTTCGATTGCAAATGCACTTACGATCACGTTTACCGACGGCACGGCGTTGGATGAACTGGTCGTTGAATACCCCATAGGCCATAAACGGCGACGCGAAGAGGGGATGCCTGTATTAATTGAGAAATATAAGACCAATTTAGCCCGGATATTTCCCGAAAAGCAGCAACAGCAGATTTTGGAGGCCTCAATGGATATCGATCAATTGGCTGCAATGCCGGTAAACGAATTTGTGGATTTGATGGTAACCCCATAAATCGCTACCTTTGCAACGTAACGTGAAGATACGGAATTATGCCTATTACCGACAACGACATCATCTACGAAGATAACCACTTGCTTGCCGTAAATAAACGTGCGGGTTACCTTGTGCAAGCCGATCCAAGTGGCGATGAGCCGCTGGAAGATATGGTGAATAAATACCTGACAAAAAAATATAATAAGCCCAACGGTGCTTTTGTCGGGGTGGTACACCGACTTGACCGTCCGGTAAGCGGGCTGATTCTGTTTTCCAAGACAAGTAAGGGATTGGAGCGAATGCAGCAACTTTTCAAGGATCGGGAAATCCAAAAGACCTATTGGGCAGTGGTGCGCAAACCACCCCAAGAGCCCGAAGGTAAATTGGCACATTGGCTTTCGCGGGACCGCACACAAAACATCACCAAAACCCATGCTGAAGCTGCCCAGGGCCGGGTTTATGCAGAATTAGATTACCATTTGCTCGGGGAATTGGATGGGTATTACCTCATTGAAGTTTACCCGTTGACAGGACGCACCCATCAAATCCGTGCCCAATTGGCATCCATGGGATGCCCTATCGTAGGAGACCATAAATATGGTTATCCACGTGGGAGCCTACGGCGATCCATTTGTTTGCATGCCAAAAAGCTGTCGTTTATCCATCCCATCCGGAAGGAACCCATCGAAATTATTGCTAAATTGCCCAAAGATGGTTTCTGGGATCGTTTTGAACTATTCGATGATCAATAGTAGATATGATAGATTAGTTGTAACTTTGTGCTATGAATAAGATCAAGCGCTTTATGGGGGCGATGGTAGTGGTTGCCTCATTGACGGTAGCGATACCTGATCGTGCCGATGCGCAATGTGCCATGTGTACACTAACGGCTGAAAACGCTACGGAAAACGGTAATACACAAGGAAAGGGCCTCAATAAAGGGATATTGTTTCTGTTGGCAATTCCATACTTAGCGACCGCAGGGGTAGGTTTGCTTTGGTACAAGCGATATCGGGGTAAAAAAACCGTGAACGTGGACGATGATCCGATCGTGCTGAATTAGTTTTCCAATGGCCGCGTCACATACATCCAAAATTAAAGCGGTCATGGCTTCCAGATGCCCTAAATGTAGAGTGGGGCATATGTTTGTCGGAAATACCTATAGCTTCAAAAGGCAACGCATGAATGATGTGTGCCCCCATTGCGGATTCCGCTTTGAGATTGAGCCCGGCTATTTCTACGCGGCGATGTATGTGAGCTATGGGCTCTCGATGGCACAGGTGATCGTGATCGGTTTGCTCACGTACCAATTTACCAAAAGCGAATCTCCTTGGGTATACCTGGGGGTGTTGATGGTGGCTATCCTGATTTTTGCTCCATTCAACTTTCGCTATTCAAGGCTTATTCTGTTACATTACCTGACCCCCAAAGTGAAGTACGATCCCAAATACGAGGATGAGCTCAACGAGGAACTATCCTGATGTGGGCGAATACCGTTTAAAAGGGGTTTGCCATATCGCTGAGCAGCGGTAGCTGGCGGTCCTTTTCGGAAACAATCAGTTCTTTCTCGCGGATGGGCCAATCGATATTCAGGTCCGGGTCATTCCATCGTACGCCTACCTCACCGCTTCTGTCATAAAATCCCGTCACTTTATAAGTAAATATTGTGTCGTTTTCGAGTGCTAAGAATCCGTGCAGAAAGCCCGGTGGTATCCACAGGGATTTCGCTTGGTATTCATCAAGTATAATTGAAAAGCTTTGTCCGTACGTTTCGGATCCCCGGCGTATATCAACAGCTACATCCAGTACCCGGCCGCGCAATACCCTAACTAATTTGCCTTGGGCGTTTTCCCCTGCCTGGGCGTGCATACCGCGCAATACCCCTTTTTGGGAATACGAAAGATTGTCCTGCACAAAGGTCTCATCAATCCCATGTGCTTTGAATGATTTTTCATTATAAGTTTCAATGAAAAAACCGCGCTCGTCTTTCCATATTTGTGGCTCGATGACGGTAAGATCTGGTATAGGGGTGGAAATAAAATTCATATGATTACTTGTTGAGGTATTTCATCATGCTATCGAAAAACAGTACTTTACCCGGGTGTTGTTGGCTGAGTAACTCCTGCACAACGTTCCAGTGCTGCGCTTGGAACGCTAGAATGTCATCGCTGTTTTCGGTGCGTAATTGAATACAGTATGTAGTGCCTTCATGCGGAGAATCCAGTACTTCGAGCAAAGAAAGGGATGACGTTGTATCCGGATGGTCGAAAAACTGCGCATCGATACATTGTTTTACCGCATCTCGGATGTCGTTTTCAGCAATGATGGTGACATTGTATAAATACATGGCGCGAAGATAAACAATCTATCGAAAATTTGCCGTTTTAACTGTTGGATAGCCCATGTTAAATCAGGATATTTAGGCATGTAAAATTAAGGTTGCATAACGGCCTTTTACGGTAAAATTTTTCACCTTTGAGTGATCAGTGAAGGGAATATGGTTACTATGGTGCGCAGTGTTATCTATTTGATTTTCGTAGTGGTTATTTCAGGCTGTTTGAACGGCTGCGATAACCACAAGGGGCGTGTTATACCGGTAGCGGATTTTTTTTCTACGCCGGAGAAGACAAATTTCCGAATATCGCCCAACGGTAAGTACATTGCTTATTTGGGATTATATCGGGGTGAAAAGAACATATTTATTATACATCCGGATGAGGGATATAGCGAGCAGCGTATTACATCTGAAAGTGAACTGGGTGTACAGACCTATTTTTGGGCGAATAATGACGAACTGATTTTTACTAAGGACAAAAGGCGCGATAGCCTTCAAGTATTTGCTGTCGATCGCACGACACTGGCCGTAAGACATCTGATGCAGCCGTCGCCAGTAAAGCTACGATGGATATCGCCTACGAAGGTGATAGACAATGGTTTTTTGATTTCACTTAATGAGCGGGATTCTTCTGTCTTTGATGTCTATAGGCTGCGTACAGATGCGTGTAAGAAGGAAATGGTAGCCAAAAATCCGGGAAATATCATCAGGTGGTTCGCTGATTTAAATGGTGAACTACGCTTGGCATTAGCTAGTGACAGCGTTAAGGAGACGATGCTGTATCGTGCCAACGAGAAAGAGCCATTCAAACCAGTAATGAGTAACAGTTTCAGGAATTCCATCATGCCATTGGGATTTTCTGAAGGCAAGCGAAGTCATGTTTTTGCATTATCCAATATCAATAGAGACAAGTTGGCGTTGGTGGAAATTGATATGGAAACGGGCAATGAAGTGCGGATGATTTACAGCAACCCCGATGTCGATATCGACCATGGCGGCTATTCCACTGATCGGGGTGAGATGGCATATGCTACGTATGCCACATGGAAACAACAACGCCATTTCCTGAGCAAGCAGACAGAACAGGTTTATAACGCAATCGATCAAAAATTGAGTGGTTACGAAGTGAGTATAATAGATCGTGATACGGCTCGTAATCGTTTTATAGTCAGTACGTTTACTGATACTGATCCAGGTGCCATATATTATTTTGATCTGTCGAGCGACGAGCTGGTGAAGTTGACGGACAATAGCCCTGCTTTAAAAGACTGTATGTTGGCTGAGATGAAGCCGGTCACATACCGGGCGCGCGATGGTCGGCAAATACAGGGGTATCTGACGATACCGAGGGGAGCAGCAGGTAGGAAAATACCGGTGATCGTGTATCCACATGGTGGTCCGGGCACCCGGAGCAAATGGGGATTCAACCCCGAAGTGCAGTTTTTTGCAAATCGCGGATTTGCAGTTTTCCAGGTCAATTATAGAGGATCAACCGGTTATGGAAAAGAATTTTGGTCGGCTGGTTTTAAGGAATGGGGCGGGAAAATACAGGACGATATCACGGATGGCGTGCGATGGTTAATTGACGAAGGTATCGTTGATTCAGCGCGCATTGGTATTTATGGAGCCGGATTTGGTGGGTACTCAGCACTGCATGGTGCATGCTTCAATTCGGGTCTATATGCATGTGCAGCCTCTTATTCGGGGTTTACCAACCTGTTTACGTACCTTAAGGAAATCCCCCCGCACCTCAAACCTTACCTACAAATGTACTATGAAATCATCGGCAATCCCGAGGTAGAACCCGATATGATCAAAACGATGTCTCCGGTGTTCCATTCGGAGCACATCAAGATACCCGTATTCATTGCACAGGGTGGCAAGGATGGCTGGAGTGCCGTTAATGAAACCAACCAATTTGTACAGAAACTCAGGAAACGAAAAATCCCTGTCACTTATATCCTGCGCGAAGAAGAGGGCCGGTATTTTCGTAATGAAGACAACCGCATCCAGTTTTACCAGGCGTTGGGTGATTTTTTTGATAAATACCTGAAATGACACAACAGCGCAACACCTATCGTGTAAACTATCTGTTGGTTAGTGCTTTTATTGTCGTTGTTATTGCCTCATTTGTATTGGCCACTTTCCTTGCCCGCGACTTGACCGTGACTTATGTCGAAAATGAATTCGCATCCCGAAAAGTGGAGGTATTGGAATATAACATCGATCCATTTAATAACTTTTTCCATAATCGTATTCCGGAAATCTCGTTTTACCAAGGCTATCTGGATTCGGCCGGAGTTTCCGCATATGCCGATAGTATTTTGCGGGCTTATCCGTTTGTTGAGCGGATTGTGTTTTACGACGTTTCGTTGAGTAATAGTGAGCATATCGACTATGGGTTTTCAGCCAATAACCTGGTTGTATATCCCAAAGGTGTTTATCAATTCAGTGCCCACGGCGCCCACGAGGATCCATCGTCTGCAACCGATCAGAACAGTCAGTTACCACTATCCTTATCGGATGACTTCAATAACATGGCGGTGAAATTTGCAGCCTTTATCGAACGGGTCGATACGGCCAAGGCGTTGCTCGAAGATGACATCTTTAAGGTGTTTTATTCGGTTACGCCCGGAAAAATATCATACATGAATATTCCACGGCGGGACGATCTGAAAACCTATAAGGAACTGATGTATGGACATCATATACATAATGCCGTTTACGAGCAGGATGTCTTGACCTTCTTTATCAATCCAAATAAGCTATCACTGACGAATACGGTCCCCGAATTATACCAACATATCGCGATTCAACCATTGGTCTATGAATCCATTGATACAGATCCGGATTTATTCACCACGGAGACACCGTTGCCGGGCGCATTGGCGGACTATAAAATTTACCTGAGCTCAAGTCGACCGTTCCTGCAGTCCGAGATCAACAGACGATTTCTGCCCGTCATGGCTGGTGTGATGACGATATACCTGCTGCTGGCGGTTATTGCATATTTGATTTACCGCAACCTGTATGTAAATAAGCGCATGTTTAAATTGCAATATGATTTCGTCAATAATCTGACCCATGAATTCAAGACACCGGTGAGCGTGATTAAAATAGCGGGCAATAATATCCATAGTGCCAAACAGCTTTCCGATAATGAGCGGAGACACTATGGCAAGATACTGGATGAGGAGGCCGATAAGCTGAATAATCTGATGAATACGCTGCTTTCCTTTACACAAATCGAAAATAAATCGATAAAAATGAAGCGAGAGGAGGTCGATTTGCACGAATTTTGTAATAAGGTGCTGGCGGCTTCCGAAATCAAGTACCGCGACTTGCAGATACAGTGCATCGTGGAAGTGAAAAAGGCGCTTTATGTCGATCCAGTGTTGTTGGGTAGCATATTTCAAAACCTGATTGATAATGCATACAAATATTCCAAGCCAGACAATAAAGTGTTGGATATTAAGGTGACGCAAGCAAAAAAGCAAGTAATCATGCATTTTTCGGATCAAGGTATCGGTATTGAAAAAAAAGAATTGGTGCATATTTTTAAGAAGTTCTATCGCGTGCAGAACCAGTATAATCAACAAGGCAGTGTAGGCCTCGGGCTGGCATTTTGCAAGGAATTAGTGAATTTCATGGGTGGAGATATCAGCGTTGATAGTGAATTGGGTCGGGGCACGACTTTCAGTATTGTATTTCCGTTAGATTGATTAACTTGCCCTAGGTTGTGACTTTTCGCTTTGATTTTTAAACTTAACGAAGAAATTGTATCAGGATATGTATAAGAACATTAAAATAGCCATCATCGAAGACGATGAAAACCTGCGTTTTCTGGTTGCTCATCGCCTTGAGTCTGAGAATTACGCGGTCATCCAGGCAGGAAACGGCAACGACGCCGAAAAACTGATACAGGAACAAAAGCCCGACATTGTTTTGCTGGATTGGATGCTGCCGGGTAAACAAGGTGCTGAGATATGTGCCAATTTACGTAAGGACGGGTTTGCAAACCTCATCATTATGATGACGGCCAAGTCCCAGGATATAGACAAGATCGATGCCTATAGCTTCGGGGTTTCGGATTATATCACAAAGCCGTTTAGTATGGACGTCTTGGTCGCGATGATTGAAAATAAGATTAAGTATTTTATAAACACGCAAGCGGCAGACCTGTACACATTTGGAGAAACGGAGCATCATCCGAATATCCATTCATTGGTGCGAAACGGTAAGAAGATCGAACTAACGATTCTGGAAAACCGGATCCTGCTTTATTTCCTGCAAAATATGGGGCGGGTTATCAGCAGGGATGAGCTGATGCAGGTGGTGTGGGGCTATAGCTCCAATGTAAATACGCGGACATTGGATATGCACATTGTACGCTTGCGCAAGAAAATCGAACTCAATGCCGATAAACCCGCCTATCTGCAGACAGTAAGGGGAATGGGATATAAATTTGTGGATAATCCTTAATCGTTATCTTTTTTTGGTTTATTGAAAAACATTGCTTATCTTCGTAGGAATGAGCAAGGCCATATCGCTAAGACGGTATGGTCTTGCTTCTTTTTTTGACTTTATTTTTTTAATTCATAATTATGGCAGAAGTAACGTATTACAGCAAAGAGGGATTGGAGAAACTCAAAGATGAGTTGCAGTATCTCAAAACGGAAGGTAGGGCGAAGATAGCCAAAGCAATCGCAGAAGCCCGTGACAAAGGTGATTTGTCGGAAAACGCGGAGTACGATGCGGCAAAAGATGCTCAAGGGTTGCACGAGGCGAAAATTGCCAAACTGGAGGAGAGCTTGTCCAACGCACGTGTCATTGACGAATCGACATTGGATGCATCGAAAGTACTGGCGCTGTCTATCGTCAAGCTCAAAAACGTAAAGAACGGAAGCGTAATGACCTACCAACTGGTGTCCGAAACAGAGGCGGACCTTAAGGCGGGCAAAATATCAGTTAAATCGCCCATAGCACAAGGGTTGCTGGGTAAGTCAATTGGCGATAAGGCCCAAATACAGGTGCCGGCTGGCCAAGTGGAATTGGAAATCCTGGATATTTCCAGATAGAATAGCGTGACGGTTATGTGCGGGTTTGCCATAACCGCACATGCTGAAACAATATTGTCCGACGGCTGTCTATAATAAGAACAGCCGTTTTTTATTTTTGTAAACAGACTATTTACGTAGATTAAAAAAAAAGAAGTATATGCCAACCATATTTTCGAAAATCATATCCGGTGAAATTCCGGCATTTAAAGTAGCAGAAAGTAATGACTACCTTGCTTTTTTAGATATCAATCCCTTAGCCAAGGGACACGTTTTGGTTATTCCCAAACAAGAGACAGATTACCTGTTTGATATCGGAGATGAAGAATACATGGGGCTTTGGATATTTGCGAAAATAGTTGCACAAGGGATCAAGCGAGTGTATCCTTGTGAGCGGATTGGAGTAGCGGTGGTGGGATTGGAGGTCGCCCATGCGCATATTCACTTGGTCCCAATCAATGAAGTAGGCGACATTAATTTCAGTCGGCCGAAACTTAAACTTAACCAGGAAGAGCTTTTGGAAAGTGCAGACGCCATAAAGAATTCGATTTTGGCAATAACCAATAAGTAATCACGGTTTGTTACTTACTTCCGTCCATAAATTGCTTTGGCCATAAGCGCAATTTGTGTAAGTTTGTAACTGATATTTATGCAAGAGTTCTGGGATTCATTTTCACAATTGCTGGATGCTGAAGCATTGATAAGGTCTGGTGGCTTCTATCTTGTTATATTTATCGTTTTCGCGGAGACAGGGCTTTTCTTCGGTTTTTTCCTTCCCGGAGATTACCTCTTGTTTTTGGCAGGGCTTTTTTGTGCATCGGGCATGTTGAGCGTGGATATCTTTACGCTGTGTATGGGGCTTTTTGTGGCGGGTGTACTGGGTAATTTCACGGGATACTGGTTTGGATGGCGAACAGGCCCAATGCTTTTCAAGCGTAAGGATACGTGGCTTTTCAAGCGGCGATATGTGGTCATGGCCGAAGAATTTTATCACAAATATGGTGGGGTGGCGTTGATTATTGGTCGCTTCATGCCAATAATTCGTACATTTGCCCCCATATTGGCGGGTATTGTGCAATTGGATTTCCGGAAGTTTGTATTGTATAACATTTCCGGTGGTGCCATCTGGGTGCTGACACTTACCTTGTCGGGTTTTTTTTTGGGGCGTGAATTTCCCCAAATCGTCAATTACATTGAATATATTATCGTCGGATTCATTGCTATTTCATTTTCACCAATATTGATTGCGTTGATTAGAAGAAAGTTGCACCTCAATAAAAATGAGGTTGAAGCGAAAAACAAACAACCGTAAATTCCATCCATAATGAGCATATCCCACCCATGGCATGAAGTATCTCCGGGCGACGATGTCCCCTCGTCCGTTAATGCCATTATTGAGATTCCAAAAGGTTCAAAAGCGAAGTACGAAATAGACAAAGAAAGCGGGCTGATCAAGTTAGACCGTGTTTTGTTTTCGTCAGTGATGTATCCGGCCAATTATGGCTTTATTCCTAAAACCTATTGCGACGACAAAGATCCGCTGGACATTTTGGTACTTTGTTCGGTTGATGTTTACCCAATGAGTATTATCGAGGCCAAGGTCATTGGCGTGATGCATATGATCGATAATGGCGAGCAGGACGATAAGATCATTGCGGTGGCTAAGAACGACATGTCCGTCAATTACATCAGCGATTTATCAGAATTGCCACCACATACGATGAAAGAGATTGTTCGTTTCTTTCAAGACTATAAAGCGTTGGAACGCAAGAACGTTACCATAGAGCGCCTTTTTGGTCGTTCGTATGCATATAAGGTCATACAAGATAGCATCGAATTGTACCAAAAGGAATTTGTTAACCAAACGACGACCTAATGGGTTGGGAGATTTTTTGGACATTTTTCTTGGTGTTTGCAAACGGCTTTTTTGTGGCTGCAGAGTTTGCCATTGTTAAGGTGAGAGCCTCGCAAATCGAGTTGAAAATCAAGACAGGCAGCCAGGTAGCCCAGGTAGCAAAACATATCACCAGCCATTTGGACGGCTATTTGGCCGCCACCCAGTTAGGCATTACGCTATCCTCTCTTGGTTTAGGTTGGATAGGTGAGGCGGTGATGACCGATATCGTGACGGGGGTTTTCGGTTGGTTCAATGTGGAATTGACCGGTACGCTAGCAAAGAATCTGGGCCATGTGCTCGCTTTCAGCATCATCACGGTGTTGCACATTGTATTTGGTGAATTAGCGCCGAAATCCATTGCTATCCAACGTCCTGTGGGTACTACCATGAGTATCGCGTTACCCCTACGCTTTTTCTATGTATTATTCAGGCCGATTATCTGGGTGTTGAACGGTTTCGCCAACCTGCTGCTAAAGCTGATGGGTTTTCGGGTGAATGTAGGGGAGGCCCATCATTCGTCTGAAGAATTGCAATACCTGCTAGATCAGGGTCGGGAGAGCGGTGCGCTAGATACCGTTGAACACGAACTGATAAAAAACGTATTTGATTTTAATGAACGTATCGTGAAGAATATCATGGTGCCACGAACCAAGATTTCGGCGATTGAGATGAACTGCCCCGGAAATGAGTTCATCGAGCGCATCACGAAAGAAGGGTATTCACGGATACCGATTTATGATGACAACATTGATCAAATCATCGGCATCGTACATACCAAAGATATTCTACCTATCATTGCGAAAGGGAAGGAACTGGTACTTCGGAATATCATCCGCAAACCTTATTTTATCCCCGAAACCAAGAAGATTAACGATTTGATGGCGGAATTCCAGCAGAAGCGCATTCAGATAGCGATCGTGCTGGATGAATTCGGTGGTACTGCCGGGATGGTTACCTTGGAAGATATTGTGGAAGAACTGGTCGGCGAAATCCAAGATGAGTACGATGAGGAAACGCCCGTGGTAGAGAAAATATCCGATACGGAATATATGGTCGATGCGAGCGCTAATGTGCATGATGTCAATGAGTTCTTGCCTAAGGAGCTGCCGGAAAGCAACGACTACGATACGATTTCGGGCTTGGTGAGCGATTTGTTCGATAAGATACCTGATGTTGGAGAACACAAAGAGTTCCATGGATATAACTTCATCATCATGAAGAAAACCCAGCAGAATATTGAGTTTGTGAAACTGGAGCTGATTGCTCTTGCAGACGAGGACGACGACGAATAAACCCTTTGATTTGCAACTGTTTTATACACCGGATATCCTACCCCAGCACAAGGCTTTTATCCTGAATGAGGAGGAAAGCAAGCATGCTGTCCGGGTATTGCGGATGGAGAAAGGACATCAGCTTTATCTGATAGATGGAAGGGGTGGACGCTACATTGCCGTCATCACGGACGCACATCCCAAGCGGACAGTACTGGAAATTGTGGATGTGCATCTCGACCATGAAAAAAGATCTTATTACCTGCATGTCGCTATTGCCCCTACCAAAAACAGCGATCGTTTGGAGTGGTTTCTTGAAAAAGCGACCGAAGTGGGCATAGACGAAATCACCCCAATCATCTGCGAACATTCCGAACGTAAAGAGGTGAAGCTTGAACGGTTGAATAAAGTAATGGTTGCCGCCATGAAGCAGTCGTTAAAAGCTTATCTGCCGAAAATAAATCATTCTGTTAAATTTGACGACTTTATTCGACGTAAATTTGAAGGGAAGCGGTTTATTGCCCACTGTGCCGAGGGGGATAAATCTTACCTAAGTACCTTGCTACAACCGTCGGTGCCGTTATTGGTAATGATCGGCCCCGAAGGAGATTTCAGCAAAGGAGAAATTGATGCGGCCCAAGCTCAGGGATTTATCCCCATTACATTTGGTAATGTACGTCTACGCACCGAGACAGCTGCGTTGATGGCCTGTATCGAAACAAACTTATTGAATCGTCTGGGCGTCTAAAATCCGAATATCCGATAATTTCCCTCTTTACCGGTTGTTGACTACCATCATTCGGCTCGATCGGCCTGTCTTCCTGTGAAATACCTTGAGCCGGTATAGGCCTTTCTCCTTCAATGGACCTTGGACTTCCGCATCGGTAATCGAGGGAGTGCCGCCATTAACGGTATAACGCACGGTCAATGCTTCCGACTCGGTGTTCACCAAAACCCGGCCGTCGACGATTTTTACACCCGGTGTGGGTATTCGATACTGGATGTTTTTCCAATAGCGGTCAAATCGTGGTAGGTCTTGGTTCCATAATACGCTGTTGAATCTACCCCATGCGTCGGCATATTGCGCATCGAACGTTTCGTTGGATGCCGTTGCCCACGCCGGTTGCGGCGCCCATGCCCGTTCAGCAAAGGCAATCAACTTAGGGAATAGCATGTAATCAAAATTTTCTCCGTTGATTAGTGTTTCCGACCATAAGGCACATTGCAGACCCTGGATATGCTGTTGACCTTCCGGGGTCAGCCGCACTTTATCGCGCAGCGTAGCGGTGTCAATGGGCCGATCAAGGTCATCACGTAGAAATGTACGGTAGTAATTCTCCGGGATGACCGAAAATATTTTTTCGGGATTCACATAGCCACCCCAGTACATGCCGGGTTCATAGAAACTTCGGGTCGATGCCAGGTCGAGGTACAGGTGGGTTACATTTGAAAGCACAACGTCAAAACCTTGGTTGGCCAGTCGATAGGCTAAGTCTTCGGCACCGGTGCCATACACATTGTTCCATACATCCAAAAGGTAGCCGTTGTTCCGCAGTTGGGGAACGATTTCCATCTTTTTTCTGCCATTTACATTCACGCGTTTCATTCCGATTTCTTCCCATCCCTGCATGCGGATATCCTTCTTGGCCAGTATCCCGCCAACTCGACTGTAAAAGTATTCCCAGAGGTCGTCGGCCGTTTTAAATGAGGGTTTTTCGCGTAGTAGGCGTTGTACCGCCGTAGATTGTTCCCATACACCCGCCGGTACTTCGTCGCCACCCATGTGGACCATCTTTAACTCTGATCCCGCATCTTGGTACATCAGTGTCAATTCGGTAATCACCTTTTCAATGAAGCGGTAGGTAGATTCCATCGCCGGGTTGATGGCATCGTCGCGCCAACCCTGTACCGTACGGTATTCCGATGAATCCCGAAGGTCGCTAAGCAGGTATTCCGTTGCTTTATTGCTATCGGTCTGTGCATAGGCACGGTATCGATGTTCCATCGATTTGATTGCGGCCCGTGCATGTCCGGGTGTTTCAAGCTCCGGGATTACGGTGATAAACCGCTCCTTGGCATAGGTTAAAATATCGACAAAGTCTTTCCGGCTGTAAAACCCGCTGCCGCGTGTAGCGGCGGAATCGGGGCCCGAGCCATGTGATGGAGGCAAGTATCCCATCCCGTCGGCGGTATGCCCGCGGTATCCACCGAAGGAAGTCAACTCCGGCAACCCCGGAATCGCTACACGCCAGCCTTCATCGTCGTTGAAGTGAAAATGCAAGGTATTAATTTTATAAGCCGCCATCCGATCCAGCACCTGTAATAGCTTCTCTTTCGGTAGGAAGTTGCGGGCAACGTCCAGCATCAGTGATCGATGGGCAAAGCGGGGGCGGTCATCCACTTCAAGGCCCGGCAGGATACACTTGCCGTCGCGATAGTGGTCGAGGATCAATCTTTTTAATGTCTGTATCCCATAAAACATACCGGAAGCGGTACCTGCACTGATTTCTATCCCCGTGTTTCCAATACGCAGTTGATAAGCCTCTTCTTCCAGGTTCCAATACTTCAGTTTAATTCCGGCCTTGGTGGGGTCATTAACGGTACGAAGGCCAAGCTGGGTGTATTTTTTTAATTCGTTCGTCAAATAGGTAGCTTGCCCGGCGAACGGATTGTCGGCAATGATCAATGAACCGTCGGTAAGTGTATAAGACTGGCCATTGGATTTCATTGCCTTCGGAGAAGGCAATAGCTGGTCTCCCAAATCAAGGGTATGCTTGGGCGTCAGCCGTTCGTTGCGTTCGTAAATTTCTTGTGCCAATACATTTTCGGGAAAAACCAGGTGGTCGTATTGCGGATTCTCGTTGGTGAACGGGTAATATTGATCCGGTTGGTCGTTGTACACCAGGTAAAACCCGGTTGGAAAATCGGAGATGTTCCGTAGCCGTGCCTGTCGGATGGGGATGACCAATCTGTCGTCCCCCACATGGAAATCAGCTGTTGGCGCTATGTAATTCAAATCCCCATTGACAGGAACAACGGTAAGCTTACCGGCTTCCGCACTGTCGATCTGTGGGTTCTTATACGAGTTGAAATAAAGTTTCCAGTTCTTTCGGTTTAAATCAAGCAATGGAGAAACCTGCAGGTGGATATAGCAAACCGGCTCCAGCTGTCCCTCGGCATCCGTGTGGATTTCGACGTTGTACGTCAGATCGTGCTGAGATTGTCGGCCTGCAACACAAGCCGACAAAAAAAATCCAAAAACCAATCCAATAACCGGTATATTCATTTTCATATGAAAGGCAAAGCTAAGTGGCCGTGTTGAAATCTTTTTTACCATATTCCTGAAAACTTGGGCTACAGTCCGGCTACGGATTCGGATGAATGGACAAAAAATAAGGACTATAGGAATTTTAAGCCATCTTTGGAGCGGTACATTTGTGGGTATGTTGTTGGTGAAGCCAATAATACCCTAAATACCCAATGTACTACATAAATTAACTAACACTATGGTAAATTGTAAACCCAAGTTTATCCGACTGACAAGCCTACTGTTGTTTTTGTGGATGGGAGGAAGTGCCCTGTTGGCAAATGCCCAAACACAGATCAACGTTTCAGGAACTGTTATCGATGAAAACGGAACTGTGCTCAGCGATGTCAATATAGGCGTCGTGGGTGGCGCAACGTTAACCAAATCCACGGAAGCGGGTACGTTCGCGCTTGTGGTGCCGGTAAATAGTCAGCTGGTGTTTTCGCGTGTGGGCTACGCCCGTCAGACACATCAGACCGGTGGATCGTCGGTTACCGGACTAACTATCACACTGGCAGCCGAACAGGAAACACTGGAGGAAGTGGTCGTGGTAGGGTACGGCACCCGGGATAAGAACCTGTTTGCAGGTTCAGCCGTGTCACTCAATGCCGAGGACCTCAATAAATCGTCCATTTCGGTGGGAAATATGTTGCAAGGGAGGGCTGCGGGTGTGCAGGTCAGTCAAAATAACGGTACGCCCGGTGCCGGCTTATCGATCCGCATCCGAGGCACCAACTCAATTAATGCGGATAGTGAACCGCTCTACGTCATCGATGGGTTTCCCGCATCCGAAGGAATCGGAATGACCATCAAACCCGAGGACATCGAAACCATCACCATCTTGAAAGATGCTGCTTCCACGTCCATCTATGGTGCACGCGGGGCAAACGGCGTGGTGTTGGTTACCACGAAAAAAGGGACCGACAAAAAAAGTAACCTGAATGTGAACAGTTCGGTGGGGTACCAGCGTGTCATCGATCGCTATGACTTGATGGGCTCTTATGATTTCGCGCTGCGGCGCAACCGGATGTCAGAGGCAAATGGGGAACTACCTCCGTATTCCGCCGGGCGTTTGGATTCGCTGCAATCCGGGATACTCGGCACCGACTGGCAAAACGAGGTTTTCCAGGTGGGCCGTGTGAACGACCATTCCCTTAGCTTCATCGGCGGAACCAACAAAACCGGCGTGTACACCAGTTTCGACTACCTGGGACAGGAGGGGGTTGTCGTACATTCTAAATACAAGCGGATTGGGGCACGTATCAACGTGGACCATCATGTGAGCGATCAATTTACACTTTCAGGTCGTGTATTCGGAAACTATGGCATCCAGAACGATCTTCCCCTGGCACCGTCAACCATTAACGGATTCCTGAAACAGGTGCTGAGTGCGAATCCTGCGTCGACATTTGATTCGGGTGTTCCCCCACGGCTGGATGCACAAAACCCGTTACACTTCGTGGAGGCGGAAGACCGCGAAAACACAAGCTACCGGACCAATGGATATTTCTCGATGAAGTATGAACCGATCCGGGACCTCTTTCTGCAAGCGGATTTCGGAGCAGACCTGAATAGAACGGAGCAATTTTATTTTGCGCCGTCCACGGTGCCCAATGCATCAGCTACCAAGGGTCGGGGATCTATTGTGTCATTTGATGCAAAAGAGCTTATCTTCAACCCCACCGCTCGCTACAACCGTACATTTGAGAAACACAATATCGGACTGCTGGCCGGTTATAACTACCAAACGTATCTCTATTTCGAATACGGAACCAACGCCACCAATTTCGCCAGCGACAATCTGGGATATAATAACCTGGGTACTGCGCAGAATTTTACCAGCTACTCGGCCCGTAACCGTACCAATCGTGCCAGCTGGTTCGGCCGTGTCGACTATGACTACGATGCGCGTTATAGCTTGACAGCAACCTACCGCATCGACGGATCTTCGGTATTCGGCAAGTCCAATAAATTGGGCTATTTTCCTTCGGTAGCTGCCGCTTGGAATGTGAAGAATGAAAGTTTTGCCGAAGATGTGACGTGGCTTTCGCAAGCCAAGCTGCGGGCCAGCTACGGCCTGACGGGCAATGACCGGATCAGCCCGGGTATTTCCCTGGCTACCTATGCCAGTAACAACTCCACCAAATACACGGAAGACGGCCTCACGACAGTCAACGGGATCGCCGTGACCCGGCTTTCAAACCAGAATCTAAAATGGGAAAGCACGAAGGCGCTGGATATCGGGGTGGATATCGGTTTTGTTAACGACCGGATCGTCCTGATAGCCGACTATTACGACAAGTATACCGACAACCTGTTGTTGGATCGGAACATCGCACCCTCCACGGGATTCTTATTCCGGACGGGCAATGCGGGGGCAGTATCCAACAAGGGATGGGAATTTGCATTGCAGACGGTTAACGTGCGGAATGATCACTTGGAGTGGAATACATCGATCAACTATTCCCGCAACCGCAACCGTGTCCGCGAATTGGGCAGCAACAATGCCGATATTTATGTAGGATCTGTCAAACCCGACGGTGCTGCAAATTTTGAAGACCCTTTCATTATCCGTGTGGGCGAGTCCATCGGTTCCATTAACGGATACCTGTACGACGGTATCCTGTTGCCCGACGATCCCGCACTGACAACCACACACCCCAACGCCCAGGCGGGTGACCCCAAATACGTGGATGCGAACGGAGATGGCATCCTCAACACGGAAGATCGTGTGGTACTCGGAACGGGTGTGCCTACTTCCTTTTTCGGGATGACCAATAGCTTGGGCTATAAAGGATTTAATCTGACGGTGGTGCTTCAGGGGCAGGCCGGAGGTAAATTGGTGAATGTGCAAAGCTTGGATATGATGGACCCGCTATCAACCGGAAACGTACTGGCTTCCACCGAAGCAGAAACGTGGACGCCGGATAATCCAAACGGCACGCTGCCTCAACGCGGTTTTTACGGTACCAGCCACGGCGGGTGGGTGAATTCCCGGTTTGTGGAGAGTTCCGATTACCTGCGTGTCAAGAATGTAACGCTGGCCTATCAGGTTCCGTCTTCCCTGTTGTCGAAAATCCGGGTGGCGCAGTTACAGCTTTATGTCAACGCGCAGAACCTGCATACCTGGACTTCGTACACTGGACTGGATCCCGAAATCGGGAACCTGGTTTCGAACGACCAGCAAAATAGGAATGTTGGAAGAGGCCTTGATTTCAATGCCTATCCACTGGCCAAAATGTATATCTTTGGATTGAGGTTGACTTTTTAACTATACAAATCAAACAGTAATGAACTACTACGTAAAACCAACCTTATATGTGTTCCTGCTCTGCTCATTTTTGCCGATCTCCTGTGAGAACGGCCTGCAGGAAGAGTCGTATTCTGTTTTTGACGAGACAACGCTCACCAAACCGGAAAACGGTTTGCAGGGGGTACGCGGTGTGTATGCCGCACTCCGGGATAACGGTGGAAATGGGTATTATGCTGGTTACTTGCATCAGTTAACGGAATATCCATCGGATATCGTTACGACCAAACCTGATAGCCGGCAAGGAATCCAGCTCGACCAATTGACCTACGATGCCAGTAATTCCATTATCAACGACGTGTGGGCGAGCATCTTCCGGTTGATTTCAAGAGCCAACGAGTCGGAATACCTCATCGGCAAGATCGACTACACGGGCAACGGCGAGTCGGAAGAAGTCAAAATGCAGCATCTGGCAGAAGTCCGTTTCCTACGTGCCCTGGCTTATTACGATGCGACATCGCTGTGGGGGGATGTGCCGCTGAACCTGAAATCGTCGGCTGATTTTACCGAAGCAGACGAGAATCCACCGTTGGTGGCACAGGCAACTGTTGAAGAGCAGATCGTTATCGATCTGCAATATGCCCAAGAACACCTTCCGCTGAGTTATCCCGCGGAACTAAACGGTCGTGCCACAAAGGCTGCTGCCCAAGGACTATTGGCCAGGTTGTATATGCGGCGGGGGGAATGGCAGAAGGCCGCCGATAAATGTGGCGAGATTATCACAGCGGGTGAGTATGATTTACGTGCCCCAGGCGAGGGCGGTGTGGTTGCGTTGTTTGACAACATGAACCGATCGGATAATGAATTTATCTTTGTGATGAAATCATCGAGCGAACCGGGATCGTATGGCATTCTCTCCAACAGTTTCGGTATCCAGTCCGTACCCTGGGATTACAACCGCGGTTGGGGTAACTTCCCGATCCATCGTGAATTTTATGCGAAATTTAATCCGCAGGATCAGCGCCGTCAGTTACTGCTGGGTACCTATAAAGCGTTGTACGGACAAATCATCACGTTACCCAAGGAGTTTGGCGGCGAAGGCGGGAGCTTGCCCGATACGGTGCAAGCGCAGTTTACCTTCGGCCTCAAATATCCCCACGTCAACAATTATAACTACGCCGGATATAACAACGTCAGCATCATCCGGTATTCCGATATCCTGCTGATGCGGGCCGAAGCGCTCAATGAACTAAACGGCCCTAATGACGAATCCATCTCCTTGATCGATGATGTGCGGGAACGCAGCAACGTATCGGCTATCCAGCTGTCAGACTTTTCTTCGAAAGAAACGTTGCGCGACTTTATCTTTGACGAACGCGGATTGGAGTTGTTTATGGAAGGGCGCCGTCGGGACGACTTGATCCGATGGGGACGCAGTGCCACCAACGGCGCCGACCCCTTATTGAAGTTTAAAGAAAAAGTCAAGCCGTTGCTTCGCGATCAGAACACCTATTCGGATGCGGTCAACTATGCGTTGTATCCCTATCCGATTCAGGAAATCCAGGCAAATACATCGCTGGATATCAGTATTAACCAAGGACGGGTAAGACAGTAATGAGGCGAAACCTCGTCGTGTATATCGTGATTGCGGTGCTGATTCTGGTCGGCACCGTATCCCTTTATCAGGCATTGCGGCCGTTGAATATCGAAAAGATTGAGCTGCATTACCTACCTGAGAATCGTTTGCGCGTGCGAGTTAACGTTACGACGAATAAATCGTCGTCGGTGCAGATCAAGTACTGGCTGGACGGCAGCAGGGATACCCTGTGGTCTGATGTGTATGCCGACGAATCCGATCATGCTGTTATCCTGTATAACTTCCTGCCCCAACGCCAATATGCCTATCAGGTAAAAGCACAGCGGGGATCCGATACCGACTGGAGTAACGTATATTCCATTGAAACTAAGTCCATTTATCACGCTACTCCTTATTTTACATTGGATAGCTTGGTCGACTCGATCCGGGAGGATATGCAATCACGGTATTTCCTGACGCAGATCCTGACCGAGCCTGGCGCCGCGGTGATCCTGAACGGACTGGGGGATATGGTATGGTATGAACCTTTCTCAAAGGGCGTGAAAGTGTCTTCCTGGACACCCGATCGTACGGTATTATGTATTGTCGGTTCGGAAGATATCCCTTCATCGGGAGGAGATGAAATTGTGGAGGTAAATCTCAAAGGCGAATACCTGAAACATTTCAAAGTAGGGCAGGGGGATATGGATAAAATGGTGCACCACGAGGTACGCAAGGATGCAGACGGCAATATTTACGCCATCACGTTTGACCACAAAGTGTTTGACCTGAGTACCGCAGGTGGCGGACCCGCCGATACGGTCAAGGCCGATGGCATCGTGGTCTTTGATCCCGACGGAAAGAAGATCTGGGAGTGGTCGGTGCTGGACCACCTCGACGTGCTGCATTACCCAACCATCTTGAAGGACAAAAGCGATCTCGTGCACGGCAATGCACTGTATGACGACGGAAACGGACACTTTCTGATGTCATTCCGCGATTTAAACCAGATTTGGAAAATCAACAGGAAAACCGGGGACGTGGTATGGAAATTTGGTCAGGGAGGCGATTTTACCATGCAGGAAGATGACCTGTTTTTTGCACAACATTATGTCCACATAAATCGGCGTGGCGAGTTGATGATACTGGATAATGGGGTCAAGCGGAAACAGTCGAGGGCGCTGGCTTTTAAGCTGGATGAAACCAACAGACAGTATCGCCGTGTCCTGGAAATCAAGTACCCACCCGCATTCTTCTCATCGGTAAAAGGTAATTCAGCACTATTGGGTGAAAGCAGTGTGCTCACTTGTTTGACCGACCCCCGCTTATTTGTGCTGTCAGACTACGAAGGTAACCTGCTTTGGAAAATCAGTATCGGGGGCGATCCCTATCGCATCGAAGAAGTACCTTTGCTAACCACCACCACGCCATGGACAGCCAACTGACGACCCATCGCCCGACGCACGCGGCAGCCCCATCGCTGCTGGAGCTTTCGTGGGGCATTTTCAAGGTGGGAGCGGTGGCATTTGGTGGCCATGCGGCCCTGGTGGTCATGGTGGAACGTTACCTGGTTGGGCAGAAAAAGATTTTCAGTAGTGAGGATGTATTAAATGCCATGAGCTTGGCCACACTCTTGCCAGGGCCGATGGCCGTCAACGTGGTCTGCTACCTGGGATACCGGTTAGGTGGCTGGTTAGGAGCGGGTGTGTTTTTTGTTGCGATTGCTGCTCCACCCACGATCCTGATGGTCGCTATTGCGGCCTGGTATTATCAGTCAGCGGGCCAACCCGGAGGGGGCGGTTCAAATCTATTTGTGTTGCTGGCGGTGGCTGCCGTAGTCTTGTCTACGGGGTTTACCTTGTACAAAAAGCAGATCGGCAAGGATCGGACAGGATTGTTGCTATGCCTGGGCGCATTGGCCACGACGCTCCTATATCGTGGCTTTGCCGGCTCTATCGTATTGATTCTGGTGGGTGCGGCAGTAGGTTATCTGCGCTACCGAAAGGAGTCAGTTCCGTCGGTTCGGATGCCGCGTGCCCCTTCCCGGTCGCACGTGAATATTTTTATCATTTCCCTGCTGTTGATCATACTGGTTGGGTATTTACTGGGAGGTTATCGCTTCGTACCCTATGGCTCCTGGCAGGTGCTGTCGGTTTTCAGCGGGATGAGCCTGACGCTTTTCGGCGGCGGGATGGTTATTATACCCTACATGCAATCCATACTGGTCGACGAACTGCATTGGCTTCCGGTAAAGGAATATGTGGATGCCATCGCATTCGGACAGATTACGCCGGGGCCTATTCTCGTCAGTGTTACGTTTATCGGTTATAAAATTGCGGGTATGCTAGGGGCGGTATTGGCAACCTTGGCGATTTTTGTTCCCTCGGCCAGCTTGATGATCGTGCTGGCACAGTACATCAACTACCAGCAAAACGGGATCAAAGCCGTGTTTAAGGGCATCCGACCGGTGGTAATCGGGATGATCCTAGCAGCAGGTGTCCAGCTGGTCATGGTGGTGCCGCATTTTTCGTGGCCCGCCGTATTGTTTGGGTTGGCTGGATTAGCAGCATTATCTTTCACCCGGTTGAATCCGATCTATTTGATTCTGCTAGGATTTATCATCGACTATATTTTTTGATTTATGGAGGAGATACAAGGTATACAAATCATCGGCACCCAACGGTCGGGTTCCAACCTGCTCCGGGTGATTCTCAACCAGTCCGAGCAATTGGTTTCTCCGCATCCGGCTCACCTGTTGACTAATTTCGAGCCATTGCTGCCCTACTACGGTACATTGGATGCGGTTTCTTACCGGCGTCTTGTGGATGATGTGATTGATTATATCCACGTGAATCCGGTCGACTGGGGTGTGCGCCTGGATCACGATGAAATCTATCGGATGGCCGATCAATTCAATCTTTTCGAGCTGAACAAGCATATTTACGAATTTCTGGCCCGCCAATGCGGTGCGGGATATTGGTGTTGCAAAAGTATGGGTAATATGTACTTTTCCGACGAGTTGGAAAAGGCATCGCCCAACCTGAAATATATTTACCTCTATCGCGACGGGCGCGATGTAGCGCTGTCGTTTCAGAAAGCGATCGTCGGCGAAAAACACGCATATCACATTGCAAATCAGTGGCATAAGGACCAGCAGGCCTGTCTGAAATTGCGTGATCGGGTACCTCCTGAACGGTTCTTTATGCTCAACTATGAGCAGCTTATCCGGTACCCGGAACAAACCATCCGGCAATTATGTGCATTTTTGGGAATCGATTTTCAGGATGCGATGCTGCACTACTATACCTCGGACGAATCCCGGCGGACGGCCGAGGGAGGCGCCATGTGGACGAACCTAACGAAGCCGGTCATGCAGGGGAACTGCAATAAATTCCTGCGCGAAATGCCCGCTGAGGATATCCGTATATTCGAATCGGTGGCGTTGGAGAGTTTGGTAGCATTGGGCTACGAGCCCGTTACCCCGGCAACCCGCCTGTTAAATTTCACGTCGGAAGACGTTGCCGTTTTCAACGAAAAAAATGCGCAGTTGAAGCGTGGGTTTACGGCTCCTGAAGACGACAAAAAAAGGAGGCAGCCCCAGCTTGATCTGATTAACCGAGTCAAGGAAACCGAAGTTAGTGTATATGGATAGCGAAAGTGACATCCTAGCCGTGGCTGACATTGCGCGGAAGGCCGGGAAGGCTATCCTGGAGATCTATCATACCGATACAGCTAAATGGGAAATCCAACAGAAAAATGATCATTCACCCCTTACCCTAGCGGATAGGATATCCCATCGGATTATCAGCGACGGCCTGACTCATCTTTATCCGGAAGTCCCCATCCTATCGGAAGAAGGGAAAGACATTTCCTACGAAAAGCGGAAGAAGATGGACCGTTACTGGTGCGTGGATCCGTTGGACGGCACGAAAGAGTTTATTTCCCGCAACGGGGAGTTTACGGTCAATATCGCACTAATCGTAGCGAACGAACCTGTTTTTGGTGTGATTTACGTGCCCGTAACGGATGTATTGTACTACGGTATGAAAGGCCAGGGTAGCTTTAAAATAGCTGCTGGGAAAACCGAACGTATACAGGCGAGCGCAAGCAACGATCCGGTCGCCGTAGGCAGTAAATCGCACAAAACCGTAGAAGAGGAAGCCTTTTTATCTTCCCTGAACGTCCGGAACGTGGTCAGCATCGGAAGCTCGTTGAAATTCTGCCTGATTGCGGAGGGCAACGCACAGGTCTATTACCGGCACGGCCCTACTATGGAGTGGGATACCGCTGCGGGACACGCCATTGCCGTTGCCAGCGGTGCACGGATGACCAATGCGGATGGAAGCGCCTTTGTGTATAACAAACCCCGTTTGGTCAACGGCAGTTTCGTCTGCTACTCGGTCAGCCTACGCCATAAAATATCCATGCTTTCTTCCGGAGTGTGATGTCTTGTGTCAATGGATAAGACTCCTGTATCCGGTGGCTCAAAAGAGGCAGATACCCCCGTGAAATCTGAAATGAGGTGCTTTCTGGCCTGTTGGTAAAGGCCTTTTACATCCCGGCGTTCGCATTCGGAAGCTGGGCAATCCAGATAAACGAGCAGCAGGTCTTCGCCTACAATCCGGGATATCAGTTGCCGGTGCGCGTCCAGAGGGGTGATAAAGCTGCCAATGCAGACGATATTTCGTTTCACCAATAGGTTGGCGATGTGGCTGGCACGCCGGATATTCTCCGCTCGGTCTTCGTTGGAAAACCCCAGATCGGAATTCAATCCTGCCCTTAATTCATCGCCATCCAGCAGCACGGCGCTCTGGCCGTGTTTTTCCAGCTTTTCGGCAAGCAGCCGCGAAAGTGTCGTTTTGCCGGCCCCTGATAAACCAAAGAGCCATATTACCTTTTTGTTGATCATGTCGGGTTCATTTCGGATTTTTCTGATAGGCTTTGGGCGATACGTTCATCTGCTTGGAAAACGACTTCGAAAAGTAGGATACGGAATTGAATCCCACGGAGTAAGCAATCTGGCTAACATTCATTTTGCCTTCGTGCAATAGTTTCTCCGCTTCCGCCAGGCGGATGGATTTGATGTAGTCGTGCACGCCCTTGCCGGTAATGGCCTTGAATTTGGCATAGAGGATGGAACGGCTCATGCCGAATTGGCGGCACAGGCTTTTGTAATCGAGGTCATATTCCGTCATATGGGTCACCACAAAATCCCGTACATCTTCCATAAAAGCTTTGTCGAGTTCGGATAGTCCCAGATCGGCTGTCTCGGGTGTGCTTTCATCGATCAGCTCTTTCGAGGTTGGTTTGGGCCGATCCAGGAAATTACCGATCACGGCAAGCAATAGATCGGCATGAACGGGTTTGGTTAAGTAAATATCTGCCCCCGCTTTATACCCCAGTAGCTGACTGGCTTCCTGATCTTCACCGGTCAACAACAATATAGGTATGTGCGACGTCATGAGATCGCTTTTTATCGATTTCGTTAATGACAATCCATCGATGCCCGGCATGATCAGATCGGTGATGATCAGGTCGGGCTGCGTTTTGCGTGCAATGTCCAGTCCTTCCTGGCCGTTGCGGGCTTCATCCACTTCAAAGTAATTTTCCAGCATATGCCTGAGCAGGGATCGGATGCTTTGGTTATCGTCGACCACCAGGACGCGCACATTGGCGAATTTGTGCAGCGATTCGGCGACCATTGGAGTGGGGGCGAGGAGATCCCGTTGGTGATTCCCGGAGTCGCCCCGCACATTCGGCAGCGAAATGGTGAATACCGATCCCTTGCCTTTGGCACTTTGTATGGACAGCTCACCGTTGTGGGCTCTGATAAATTCCCGGCATATCTGAAAGCCTAGGCCTGTACCGGTTTCACCGTTGGTGCCGATGGTCGAATCCGATTGATCCTGAAAGATTTTTTCGATTTGGGCGGTGTCCATACCAATCCCGTTGTCCCGGATCTTGATGCGGACATACCCTTCATCGTTGATGCATTCAAAGGCTACCCGTCCACCGTCGTTGGTATATTTAATGGAATTACTTAAAATATTCCGGATGATGGTATTGATCATCTGATAGTCTGCGAACAGCTGCACACCGGGGTCTACCGATACGTTGCACTGAATGTGTTTGCCCTGTAGTTGTAGATTGAACAGATAGATGTTCTTTTGGATGAGGTCATATAGATTGAATGATTTCGGCGAAAAATGCAGCTTATTGGTTTTGGTTTTTCCCCATTCCAGCAGGTTGATGACCAGGTTGCTCAGCGAATTGGACGAAAGGCTAAGGTCTTCGATATACGCCGTAATCTCCTTTCTGGAAAGGTGCGGAAGATTCTCTTTCAGCAAATCGGTAAGCCCTGTGAGTGCAGAGAGCGGATTTTTCAGATCATGCACCAGAATGGAGAGGAACTTGTCCTTCATCTGGTTACTCGTTTCCAGTTCGCTGATGACCGTTTCCAGTTTGCTGTTTTGCTCGATGATCTTTTGCTGTTGCCGGCTGATTTCTTCGTTTTTTAGCGCGAGTGTGGTATTCTGATTCCGGATTTCCTGGTTGGTCGTCTGTAATTCGCTGTTGGCATTATGCAATTGGGTTGTTTTTTCAGCAATTTTTCGTTCCAACATGGTATTTTGCCGGCGGATGCTCCGGAGTCGGTAGTAGTAGCTAGATAGAATGACGACTGATACCAAAACGACAGCGAGGGTTTTAAACCACCACGTCAGCCAGAACGGTGGGGTAATGGCTATCCGGATACTGGCTACATTATCCGACCAACTGCCGCTGTTGTCTACCCCTCTCACAAGCAAGTTATATGTGCCCGGCGGGAGGTTGTTGAATGATAGGGTATTTTTATTCCCCAATGGCAGCCATTTGTTATCCAGCCCATCGAGCTTGTAGGCATAGGTCTTCAGGGCTGGATCCACATAGTTGAGTGAAGCAAATTCGACCGAAAAAATATTTTGCGTATGATTCAGCGTAATGGTTTCTGTGTAGTTGATATCCTGCGCCAACGGGGTCGGTTGTTGCGGCGTGCTGATGGGGACGTCGACATTGCCCAGCTGAAAATTCGTAAATACCAGAGAGGGGGTATAATTCCGGGGTTTAACACCGGATTTGTTGATCACATTGAGCCCGTTGACCCCACCAAAATAGAGGTTTCCTTCGCGGTCTACGAGCTTAGCCCGCCTGAATTCATCGCCTTGCAGGCCATTGGAGGGCATGTAGTTGACCATCGCCTGCGTGCGGTCGTCGATTTTCGTGATGCCTTTATTCGTCGCCGCCCAGATATGCCCGTAGTTATCTGTCACAATCGCATTGACAATGTCGCTTTGGAGGGCAGAATTGGAAGTAAAATAGATGGTATTTCGTTTGTGCGCATCATCCAGTTTATTGAGTCCGTAGGAGGTTCCAACCCAGATGTTACCGTGCCGGTCTTCGGCAAAGCTTTTTACAGTGTTGTTGGAAAGCGGGTTGCCGGCTAGTTCTGAATCGGTGGTGATTACATCGAATGAACCGGTTTCGGGACTATATAACCCGATGCCGCTACCTTCGGTTCCCATCCAGATCGTCCCATCGGAAGACTCAAAGAGGGAAAGTATGTGGTTGCTGTTTATGTCTTTCTCCATCCCGTAATGCCGGAATCGGTCTTCCGCTGGGTCATACACCGTCAACCCGCCCCCGTATGTGCCGATCCAGATCCGGCCGCGCCGGTCTTTCAGCATACTGTTGATATTATTGCTTTTCAGCTCCGGTGTGTTGGTCGTATTTACTCTTTTTACGCCCTTTCTCCCCCGATGGTAGCGGTAAATCCCCTCTCCCCAGGTACCGACCCACAATTCATCGTCATTGCCTTCGGTGATCGAAACTACGTAGCGTCCCGCACCCGGCTGTTGAAAGAGGATGTCGCGCCCGTTGGCAAAGGCGTTTTGGGCTTTGTCAAACCGATTAAGTCCACCGCCGTCTGTACCGATCCAGATATTGCCTCCTGCATCCTGAAAAAGGCAATTTATGATGTTATTGTTCAGGCTGTGGGGATTATCGGTGTTCCGGAAATGCAGGATATTGATTTCATCGATATTGACCATGGATATACCTGCACCGGATGTTCCAACCCACATATTGCCTTTCCGATCCCGTTGGATGCAGTTGATGGAGTTGCTTGTAATGCTCCGGGCATCCTGTTTATCTGCGCGGTATATTTTACAGCGCCGTTGGGGCAGATTCAGGATATACAGCCCTTCGTTTTCGGTGCCGCACCAAATCTGCCCATCGATATCTTCGCCGATGCACAGAACTTTCGTCTGTCCGATGAGTTTACCGGCGAAATCGAGCCGTGCGTTGGTAAAGCGACCTTGCGTTGGGTCAAAGTAGTATATTCCTGACGTTGCTGAACTTGCCCAGGTCCGCCCCGATTGATCGATGTGGATATCCGTAACGGGGCCATCGTTGAGTGCCTCGTACCGATGGATGATCCGGCCTTTCGGGTCGGTAACGACCACGCCTTGCTGGTAGGTGCCCACCCACAGGTTTCCTTGCGGATCCTGTTCCGTGCAGGTGACTGGGAAGTCGACTTCGGTAGCTGTAATCTTTTTTTGCTGGTGATCGTAAATCAATAATCCGGATAATCGGCTGCAAAGCAATACATCGCCTTCCCGGGTTGTCGAGAAGGAAATAACGTTGGACAAATCCGTCGCTTTATCGGCTAGGTAAACATCCGCGCCCTTGATCCGACGGGTAACGGGATCGAAGATGTTGGGACATTCCGAATCAGATGTGGCAATCCATAGCTGTTTGTCGCGATCCTGAACGATGGATTTGATGTCGTTGGAATACAGGGTTTGTTCGTTATCCGGGGTTTTCCGTATAATATGGAATTGATAGCTGTCGTATTTGTTGATTCCATCCTGTGTGCCAAACCACAGGAACCCTAAGTCGTCTTCGAAGATGGTCTGTATGGTGTTTTGGGAAAGGCCGTCTGATGTTTTCAGCTGCTTGAATTTCAAATAATCCCATTGAGCCCGGGCAAGCATGCAATTGCTCAGACAGATCAACAGAAGGCAGCAACGGAACCAGACCCTACTCATATCGGATATATACAAACCTAGCTATATTTACTGGGTATGCAATATAGCTAAGTTTTTGGATTATGGGGTAAAGATGAAATCGTTTACGATGACCTCCACACTCGGACTGTTCAGCTCGTAGTTTATCACATTTTTGTATTTTGTCCATAGCTGAATGTAGACCGGCATTGCCTTCGTTGGTACGTTGCCCGGCTCGTCAAATACCCATCCCGTCGTGCCACCCGGTATGTTTGTAAACAACGATGCAGTGCCATGACCGTGATAACTTTTGAAGGTTATTTTATTGGGTTCCCGCGTATAGGTATGCGTGGTATACGTCCCATCCAAGGGTTCGGAATAGTCGATGTGCACATAATTTACCTCCGGGTTGGAAGTCGTTACCTGATTCCGGTATACCGTATAATTGCACCAGTTGGCGGAAGGGTTATTCCAGCGCGTAAATTCGAAGTCTATCTCATTGATGTAATCGGTTCCTCCGTATTGGAACAAGCCGAAGATCACATCTTTTTGTAATCCGCTTAGATCGCTGTCGACTTTCCAGGTATACGTGCCATACTGATAGTCATTTTCACTCTGTAATTCAGCACACAGGTAACGGCCATCGGGTTGCCGGGTGATTTTCAAGTGCAGCTTGTCCTGTTCATCCACCCATACATTTTGGCTGCTCCAGATATTCTCCCCCGGCCCTCTTGGTTCTTCGCGATTGGTTGCATGCTTCACCAGCCAAGTGATGCCCTTCCATTCGATCCGATATTGACCATCTACACCAAGGGTAGGGGTTATGATATCAGCTGCCGACTCTTCATGTATTGGGAAGGTTTCCGCTCTTGGTTCCGTGACCAAGGTGTCTCCCCGCTCACAGGCGAAGCAAGGGTTGAGAAAAAAAAATGCGGCAAAAGCGTTTCGGATTGTCTTCATAAATTTGCGATTGAATGTTGATTTATCAATAACGTCAAATTTAATGCAGCAGGCCGCCTAAAAATTTCCTATATGCCTTATTTTTGGTTAGATAGTCCGATGAAGTATATCAAACAAGCCTCTCAAATCGCCTCGGCATCTAAAATCTGGATTTCAGAATTGCCCTCTTGAGTATTGGCATTGAGCCGTACTGTTCCCTTTATTTTAATGGGTTCCTCGGTGAAGCGTATTTTTTTGCCCTTTTTCATAAAAATTTCTACCATGGGCGGCACATCGCCCTGGCCACAGAACATGCATTGCATAATGGGTAGCACAGAGAGCATAAATGTCTCGTGGTCCCGGCCACCCGTCATGGGTACCAAGTAACCCGGTAGTGTAACGGTTTTTTTGTCTATGGCCTTCAACTCATCCGGAAAATGTGGGGTATAAACCGTTTGATTGTCCTTATAGGTGACCTTGTACATCAGTTTGTTGATGGTTTCCCATGTTTCGTTCATCATCGGAGTGTGATCTGGTACTTCACCAAACGGGTTATCCTGCTGAGCGTTTGCATGATGTAAGCCCAAGGAAATGAATGCAGTGACTATTAGTTGTTTTATCATGTGTTTAATTTCCTGACAACGTTTGCGATATCGAGGTTTTATAAGCCTTTATGGCGGGAATTACAGCCGCAACAAAACCGATAGCTACACCGATAACCACCAGCCAACCTTCTTGCGGTAGCAAAACCAATGTTTCCAATAGTGTCGCCGTGCCATCCGTGCTGGCTCCAATCAGGTAAAGCGCAGTATGACCAATTATGATTCCCAGCAATGCACCTACAAAAGTAAGCAATATTCCTTCCGCAATCACTATGCCGAACAGCTTTCCTTGAGATGCTCCTAAGGTGCGCATGATGGCCAGATCATACTTTCGACTCTTTAGTGCGTTATATAAACTGATAAATACACTCAATGCGGCCATCAGCATGATTACGTATGCGAGTACCTGTAGGGAATCTATGCCAATCCCCAATAGCGAGAATAACCGAGCGCTCTCCATGGCAGGGGAAGCTGCCTGCATAGCTGTTTGTTGGTTGACCAGCCTGGGGAACATGCCAATGGCGGCTGGGTTGCGGTATTGGATAAGCATACTGGTGATTTCACGTTCACTGGTGCCGACATCGCCCACGATGCTTTTGACCAATTGAGGTTCGTCCTGATGATCGCTGCTGCCATCCTCCTGTGGGTGTTGCTCACCATGGTGATGTTCGTGCTCCTCCACGCCGGCTAGGTCGTGGCTATGGTTTTCATCGTAATGCTCATCCCCATGTTCATGAACGTCTTCGTCACCCTCATCTCCATGCATGCGCCATACGCTGGCCAGATTAGCCACGACCAATCGGTCTGCGATGTGATGTGCCGGTTTGAAAATACCGGTGATGGTATAGGGGTGTTCGTCGTGCGCATGGCCTTCACTGCTGAGGCCGTGTGCCCCATAAATTTTGTCTCCTATATGTAGGCGGTGCTTTTGCGCCACTTCAGCGCCGATGACAGCCTCGAAATCCTCTTGCCAAATCCGGCCTTCAGCCAATTCTAAACCATAAAGCTGTAGGAACGTGCTGTCAGTTCCAACAATCCGGTGGTCGCGATAATTGTCGCCTAAGGACAACGGAACGGCCAGCTTGACCATCGGGTTGGCGGCCAGTTTTTCAGCTTCAGCGAGGCTGATGTTGCCCGTCGGGTTGTCCATATGGTAAATGCTGCTCAGGATAAGCTGGATGGGGCTTCCCTTGGCACCCACTACCAAATCGATGCCGCGGCTATTATTGTCGAGCTGCTCTTCCAGTTGGTGCGAGGTGAGCAATAGTACGCATAGTATACCTGTGCCAAAGGCAGTTAATAATATGCCTAATATGGATGTTGCTGGATTTTGTCGGATATTTTTCCATGCAATTTGTAATACCTTCATTTTTTTACGTTTTACCGTTCCTATCAACTTACTTGGTAAATATGTTCAATGCGTGACTTCACCCGTTTGTCATGCGTAGCAATGATGAGCGTTGCACCATGTTGCTCGGCTTGTGTGATTAACAAGTCCAACACACGTTCGGTATTCCGGTCGTCAAGTGATGCGGTCGGTTCATCAGCCACGAGTATTGCCGGTCTGTTGATCACCGCACGGGCGATGGCCGCGCGCTGCATCTGGCCACGGCTCAATTTGCTGGGGTAACTATAAATCTTATCGCCAAGGTTGAGTAACGTCAAAACTTCCAGTATCCGGTCATTGTTTACCTTGGCGCCAGCAAATCCTTGTGCAATTTGCAGGTTTTCTTTTACCGTGAGGCTTTTTACCAAATGAGCTTCCTGAAAAATCAGCCCGATGCGTTGGCCACGAAATGCATCGAGTTTCCGGGCGGATAGCGCGTAGATGTCTTCACCAGCTACTTGCACCGTCCCTTCATTGGGTTGGAGTAGGCCGCTAAGAATATGCAGCAACGTCGTTTTGCCGCTGCCCGAATCACCCAACATCAGCGTATGCTGGCCCGAGGGAATTTCGAGGTCTGCAAAGTCCAGCGATTCTCCCCCGCGATACCGGTATTTGATGCCGCTCAATCGGATAACTGTATTTGTATTATAATCCTGCATGGTAATGCGATTAAGTAAATTCTTGGCATTGATAGCCATTCAGTTCCGCAAGTTTAAGCTATTCCGTTTAGATATGCATCAAGTTAATGCAACTTTATTGATATTGTGTCTGCCTTCGACCAAAAGGCATCGCATTACGGTCGGGTCAGCTGGCTATCTAACTGCGGTCCCCTTGCTGTAACGGTGCTTAAAACACCCGGCTGACAGCCAGCCCACAGCAGGCATACAGTCAAGCCACGCGCAGCAGTCGGGGAGCGGTCGGGGAGCAGGTAGATTGGCAGTGGTCTTTTTGCGCCATTTTTGCAGATTATTTTGAGTAACGTTCAGTTAACATAAAACTAAACATTCCTTTATGTAACACTAACGTTTAGGTAATGTTAAATTAGGATTATTGCATGGAATTTTTATCAGACCATGCAAAATAGAAAAATTAACATTTATTTACTGTTTATCAGTCTTTTCATGTTGTGCTCCGCTGTTAATGCGCATGCCCAGCAAGGGATTGTCAAAGGCAAAATTAAAGACGCTGCCACCGATGGGTTAATCATTGGTGCTTCAGTAACCATTGTAGGGAGTACTCACGGCACCATTTCGGGCGACGATGGCACTTTCTTGCTCACGGCGATTCCTGCAGGGCAGCACGTGCTACAGGTAAGCTATGTAGGCTACTCAACTATCCGTGTTGACGATATCATTGTAAAAGAGGGAGCCGAGACCATACTGGATATCAAGCTGGAAGCATCCGGTGAATTGATGGATGAAGTGGTGGTAACCACTACGCGTAAGCGGGGGACTGACATCGCCTTATTGGCTGAACAAAAGAAAGCCAGTCTGGTAATCCAGCGGATCGGTGCGCAGGAGTTGTCACGGATCGGCGCAAGCGATGCTGCAAATGCTGTGGCTAAGATGTCAGGGATTTCAAAAGAGGAGGGAGGGACGCAAGTTTATATCCGTGGAATGGGCGATCGCTACAATGCGACCTCGTTCAATGGTTTGCCGTTGCCTTCCAATGATCCTAAACTAAAGAATATCGCGTTGGATTTATTTTCGACCGATGTCATTGAGTTTGTAGCTGTCGATAAGCTTTACAATAGCAAAATGTTTGGCGACTTCGGAGGCGGAAATATTGACATCTACTCGAAAGATTATTCAGGGAACGGTATGCTCGAGGTTTCGGTGTCTTCTACGTTGAATACCAATGCGATATCCCACGCCGGTGCCTTCGCACAACTTCCAAACGGCGACAGGTGGGGCTTCTCGCAGTATTCCATACCCGAGAATCCGCTGGGCGGGTTCAACTTCACCAATAGCGCAAATCCGGTATCCCGCAATCCCTACCCAGCCAATGTCCGTGTATTGGGTGGCAAGTCATTCAACGTCGGCGGTACAGGTCGGCTCAATTTCTTTGGGACAGCTAGTTTTGGGAACGGATTTGAATACCGTGAGGGGGTCAATAATGACGTCAGTGCGCAGGGAGCAAGGATACGGTGGTCCGATCAAACGCGCTTTGGGTATAAAACCAACACTACTGGCTTATTCAATGCAAAATACCTGATTAATCCAATGCATAAGCTGTCGTATAATTTCTTGTTTGTCAACAGCAGCGATCAGTGGAATGACAATTATAACGGCTATTTCCGTGATATCACGGAAGGTACCACTGGCTTACGGCGATTAGGTTCGTATGCACAAAATCGGGTTTTCGTCAACCAGTTGTTGGGTACGCATCAATTGAGCAGCCGGATCGATGTGGATTGGGGAGTGTCAGCAAACCGCGTTGCCTATATTATGCCCGATCGGATTGAAAATGTACTTCGATATGTAGACGGCGAAGGGTATCGGATCGCAGAATTTGCGGATTCAGATAATAACCGATTCAATCAACGGCTGGATGAAAATGAATATGCAGTCAATTTGAACGGAAGCTACAAAATCGGGAATACAGAGGCGCCGGGAGGTATCATCCGGTTAGGTTATCAAGGTCGGCTCAAAAAACGTGAGTTTGAGTCTATTCAATTTAATTTCGAACATACGTCACAGGGCAGGTCTGTGGTTGTTGACCCCAATAATTTGGATGCGTTGTATAATCAGAATAGCTTCGCTAGTGGGTATTTCAATATTACGGGATTTGCAGGCGAATCGCCGCAGTTGTATAGTGGCGACCAACAGATTCATGCTGGTTATGTCAGTTTGGAATACGATTTGACGGATCGGTTGACTTCTGTTGTTGGTGTTCGTTATGAAAATATCCGGCAGTATGTCGATTGGGTAACACAATTCTTTCCCGACGGTGGGAAAAATACGTTGACCAAGAATCCGATTTTGCCGAGTTTGAACCTGAAATACGAATTGAACGAAAAACAGAACCTGCGTTTAGGTGCCAGCAAAACCTACACATTACCTCAATTCAAAGAAAGGGCTCCATTTGTATTTGACGATGGCACGGTGTCTGAACAAGGAAATCCATTTTTATATCCTTCTGATAACTATAATCTGGATATCAAATGGGAGATGTTCCCATCGTCGTCTGAGTTGATTTCGTTAGCGGCGTTTGGAAAATATGTTCAAAATCCAATCAATGAAATCAGCATTGCGGCTACTGCTAATGATATCTCTTGGGTAAACATCGGGGATGTCGGTACCGTAATCGGTGTTGAATTGGAGGCAAAGAAGGATTTAGTTAAATGGAATAGTGATCGGAATCTATTCTCGGCTGGTTTGAATGTGGCTTACATGAAGACCGACCAGGATATCAATACGGATAAGGTAAGACAGGAAACTAGATTTGACATTCGCCCTACGCATAACCGCTCTAACTTTACCGGCGCATCTGATCTATTGGTCAACGCTGATCTTACCTATACCAAGCGCTGGCGGAATGACGGTAATATTATGGCTACAGTCGCTTACTCCTATTTTTCGGACAAGATTTACTCGCTTGGCATCGAACAGAAAGGGAACTTGGTTGATCGGGGTGTAGGAACGCTCGACTTCATCATTCGGAGCAAGATTAATCGGCGGATTGGTGTGGATTTGTTGCTAAGGAATATCCTGGATCCTGAATACCGCAGGACCCAAGAAAATGCGAATGGGCACGTACCAGTACTGACCTATAAGAAAGGACAGTTCTTTTCACTGGGCGTAAATTACCAGCTTTAATGCAGGTGTCGGGTTAACAATTTGATTATACGAAGTTAATAATCAGGTTACTATTAATATACACTTTTGTATCGGAATACAGATTATATAAAAAAATGAACATGGAAATGAAAAAGACTTTTAGATGGATGATGGGAGCTACTGCACTGGCTGTTGCGGTGGTTGTGACTTCTTGTAGCGACGATGACGATCCACAACCAGGCCCTGATAACGGCTTCGTTGTCAATCGTGATGATCTGAAGGGCGAAATCACTAGTGGCGAAGTGGTGCTAGCGGAAGGTACGTATAAGTTGACCGGCGCATTAGTCGTGAAAGAAGGGGCAAAATTAGTCATTAAGCCCGGTGTAATCGTTGAAGCGACCGCACTTCCGGCGAATCAGTTTGCTGCTGTTCGCTTTATCGGAATATCGCGCGGAGCGCAGATTGATGTTCAGGGAACCGCTAACAACCCGGTCGTATTTACCGCTGCTGAAGAGAAACCTGGTGCTTGGGGTGGTTTGGTACTTTGCGGTGCTGCTCCGATCAATAAAGGTGAAACTGCACAATCCGAAGTGGGTGATCTCGCTTATGGGGGCACTAACGCAAGTGACAATTCGGGTTCCATTAAATACCTTCGGATTGAATATTCCGGCTATTCTTACAATGATGAAAAGGAGTTCAACGGTGTTTCTTTCTTTGGCGTGGGCAGTGGTACTGTCGTCGAAAATATTCAAGTCCATGAAGGCTCTGACGATGGCTTTGAATGGTTTGGCGGAACGGTAAATGCAAAAAACCTAGTGGTCTCAAACTTTTCAACCGAATTTGTCGGTGATGATTTGTTTGACTGGACAGAAGGCTGGGTTGGGAACGGTGAGAACTGGTACGGCGTTCGTACCAATGATGGTAACCGGGGCATTGAGGCCGACAACAACAGCAATAATCACTTGGCTACTCCTGTTTCCAACCCAACAATCAAAAACCTGACGCTGATTGGCAATGGTGCCGGTGGCGAAAACCATGCGATCAAATTGCGCGTTGGAACTAAAGGTATATTCGATAATGTGGTGTTGAGTAACTGGGGGACTGGCTTTGATGTAGAACACGATGAAGGTATTTCATTCGTAGGCGACGGATCGTTGAAAGCCACTGGCGTGAAATTTGACAACGTCACCAAGCTGTCTTCAGGTAAGAACACTGCTGGTGCGGCTGCTGACGTGAGCGCTGTATTCTCCGAAAACTCCAACGCTACCGGTGCCGGTGCAGGCACCGATAAGCCTGAGTGGACCAACGGTTGGACCGTAGGTCTGTAGACCTTCCGATAAAACTATAGTAAGCCGTTAGATCGGCAATATGGAGAAAGCCCGGTTTACCTATGCCGGGCTTTTTTCGTAATTCTCGGTACTGACGAAAACCTGGACTCCGGAAATTACATTACCTTTGTAAAAGTATATGAAACGGCTTTTATTGATCGACGACGAAGAAAAACTAAGGAACCTGCTGGCCAGGGTGATCGGTGTGCAGGGCGAAGGTTTTCAGGTCGATCAAGCGGGTACGTTGAAAGCTGCCCGGCAGAAATTAACGAGAGCGCAATTCGATGTGGTATTATGCGATGTCAGGTTGCCCGATGGAAGCGGTGTGGAATTCGTCGGGGAGATCAAGCAGCTGCAACCATTTTCGGAAACCATCTTGCTTACAGCTTTCGGAAACATTCCGGATGGGGTGCAGGCCATAAAAAACGGCGCATTTGATTACATTACCAAGGGGGACGATAATAACCGGATTATTCCGCTGATCAACCGGGCTTATGAAAAAGTGCTGCTCGCCAAACGGATACAGCAATTGGAACAGCGGGTTGGCCAACGGTACTCCTTTGACAACATCATCGGGGGATCAAAACAAATCCTGGAAGCAATCGGCCTTGGGAAAAAGGTGGCCCAAACGGAAACTACTGTGCTATTGCTCGGCGAGACCGGCACCGGGAAAGAAGTGTTCGCACAGGCGATCCATCACGCCGGAAACCGAAGCAGACAGCCATTTGTCGCAGTCAACTGTTCGGCATTCAGCCGCGAACTGCTGGAAAGCGAGCTCTTTGGTCACCGTGAAGGGGCTTTTACCGGAGCATCGAAAGACAAGAAGGGTTTGCTTTCGGAGGCGGATGGCGGTACTGTTTTTCTAGATGAAATCGGAGAGATGGCCCACGACCTGCAGGCGAAGTTACTTCGTGTACTGGAAACAGGTGAGTTCTTGATGGTGGGCGATACCGTGCCCACCCGGGTTGATATCCGTGTGATTGCGGCAACAAATAGAAACCTCATGGAAGAAATTGAGCAGGGCCACTTCAGGAGCGATCTCTACTACCGCTTGTCTATTTTTACAATCACCTTGCCTGCGTTGCGGGAACGGGTATCTGACATTAAACCGCTGGCCGAATATTTCGCCGAGGTGTTTGCCCTGAAAATGAACAAGCGGAGAAGTGTGCTTTCCGAAGACTACGTAGCGTCATTGAAAACACATCCTTGGAAAGGGAATATCCGCGAATTAAAGAACGTGATTGAACGCAGTACCATCCTGAGTGACGGAAATACTCTTGTTACCGATACCCTGCCGTACGAATTTACCCATCCGATTTCCCATTCTCAAGACAATTTACTATCCTCTTTTTCGATGGCAGGTACCGAAAAGCTGCATATCCAAAAAGTGCTCAACCACACCAAAGGAAACAAGGCCGAGGCCGCCCGGCTGCTTGAAATCGGCATTGCCACGCTCTACCGCAAAATGGAGGAATACAAGCTGAAATGACCGGGGCAATACCCAAGCAGAAAGCGTCATCTATACCCATCCCTTTTTATATCGGTACCTAAGTAGGCCTTCTGCATTGACCCCGGTATGTGTATCAAGCTGATAAATATCCTCTCAAAATGATAGGGATCCGGGAAGGGTCAAATCTTCAAAAATATTTTATTACACTGATTATCAATCAAAAATAATATTACTCGGTCATTTGGAACTTCTTTGGCCTATTGCGTTTCCGTAAAAAGTAAATAATATGGAAACAATCAATAGGAAAGAACTCTCATTCATCGTGGCCAGCGAGTTGCCCGAAATCCGGGATGAAATCGGCCATATCCGTTCAAAGGAGAACGTGGCTGGGGTAATGCAGGCGGTGGTCAACTACATGCGTGACATGGCGCGTGGAAGGCAGATCGATAAGATTGTTCGCCGCATGAAACTGGTTGGGTGGGTCTATGGAAGGACAGACAGTGCAATACGCGAAACGATTTCAAATGTATTCGTGCGATCTTTCAACGGATTGCGCAACCGCTGCAGCAACTGGGATTGGACGCGTATTCAACAACAGATGCCTTCGAACCTTTACTCGGTTTATGCCGTGCAGAACCGGGTTTTAAAAGAACGCGTGTAATGGAAAGGAAGAAGTCAGTTGCGGAACTCAGGAAGACGGTAAAGGCTTACCAGAATATCAGGCCGTTCGACTGCCTCATGTACTTTTTCCTTGTATTCATCGCGGTCGGAGTTACTATCAGAATCATCAACAATTATTCAATAAGCATTATGTTAACAGTTTTACTGGTGGTAGCCGGGCTCGCATGTTTTGCGTTGTTCATCAAGGCTATCAATTTTTTCCAAAACATCTGAATTCATGGATTGCGAAACAAAGATCACTAGGACGCTGCGGGAATGGATACCCGCTGCGTTGACTGGCACCGATCCGTCCGACGATTATAAAGCGCTCCGTGAAGCCGCGGATCTATTCCTGCGGAAAGTCGTGGGAGACGCTACTGAACGCGCCGATGCGCTGGAGGCATTAAAAGTCGTGAATTTACTATACACGGGAGGTTGTCTACACGATCGGAATGCCATCGAAAACGAATTCCTGTCCGTCCTGGCGTCCCAGGAATCACCCGGCTCGCTAAAAGCACACATAGCCCTTTTTCCAAAGGAACTCAGGCAGGCCTACCTAAAAACAATACTGGAAAATTGAAATGGATAAAAATACCCAGCTGACTCTACTACTGCTGGTAAAAAATTAATTAAAAAGAAGAACCATGATCCTTTTATTTCTACTGGCGATAGCGGTTTTCACGTACATTCTTTATGTACTATTGAGACCCGAGAAATTTTAATGGCCATGAACAAAGTTAAACAAGAACGTAGGCTGGAGCAATTGCAATCATCCTTTTTGCGGTTGCCTTGCTTCTTTTGGCCTATTACAAAATAAGATATGCAAACTAAATTAAAAATCAAAAGAAAATGAATACTGAATTAATAGGGATTGTCGTGATGTTTACTGCCGCAATCGTTCTCGCGATTCCATTTGGAAAATACATCGCGAAAGTATACGGCGGGGAAAAAATGGGGCTCGACCCGATCTTTAATCCCATTGAAAAACTATTTTATAAGACCAGTCGCATAGACCCGAGCTCACCAATGGATTGGAAGCAGCACATGGTGGCGATGCTGACCATCAATATGGTGTGGTTCCTGTTGGGGATGCTGATACTCATGACACAGGGTAGTTTGCCGCTGAACCCTGACAGGAACCCAAGCATGCCTGCAGATCTGGCATTCAATACGGTCATATCGTTTGTGGTAAACTGCAACCTGCAGCACTATTCCGGCGAGACCGGTCTGAGTTACCTGGGGCAGTTCTGGCTAATGTTCCTGCAATTTGTCAGTGCCGGCACCGGGATGGCCGCCGCTGCCGTCGTATTCAGGGCATTCAGGGAAAAGACCTCATCCAGTCTGGGTAATTTTTACGATTTCTTCGTGAAGTCGTGCACGCGCATACTGCTGCCGGTTTCCTTTTTGATCGCCGTCATTCTGGCATTTGATGGAACACCGATGACCTTTGAGGGAAAGGACACCATTGTCAGCCTGGAGGGCGATACCGTGGAGGTATCGCGGGGGCCTGCAGCGGCTTTCGTTTCGATCAAGCATGTTGGTACGAACGGCGGCGGTTTTTTTGGCGTCAACTCGGCCCACCCGTTTGAAAACCCCTCTTATTTGTCAAATATGGTAGAAATGGTTGGCCAGTTGATCATCCCCTTGGCCATGGTGTTTGCATTTGGCTATTTCATTCGACGGAAGCGGCTGTCCTGGATGATCTTCGGCGTGATGACCGTCGGATTCTTGATGCTCGCGATCCCGAATATCCTGATGGAAGTGAACGGCAACCCGGCCATCGGGAAAATGGGGATCGATAATACGCTCGGTGCGATGGAGGGCAAGGAAGTACGGTTAGGGGCAGCGGCATCCGGATTCTGGAGCATCGTGACAACGGTTATATCAACCGGTTCAGTCAACTCCATGCACGACAGCTCCATGGCGCTGTCTGGCATGAACGAACTGCTTGCCATGATGATCAACTGCTTTTATGGCGGTGTTGGCGTAGGGATACTCAATTTTTTTGTTTTTATTATCCTCGCCGTGTTTGTAAGCGGCCTGATGGTGGGCCGTACGCCGGAATTCCTGGGAAAGAAAGTGGAAGCCCGTGAGATGAAAATCGCGATGATCATTGCGTTGATCCATCCGTTGATGATCCTGGTAGGCACAGGTTTGGCTACGGCATTCCCGGAGCAGGGGGCTTCCACGCTGAATAACCCCGGTTTCCACGGCTTCAGTGAAATCCTCTATGAATATACCTCCTCGTCAGCAAACAACGGCAGCGGTTTTGAAGGGCTCGGAGATAATACGCTGTGGTGGAATATCAGTACCGGATTCGTGTTGATATTGTCACGTTTCCTGCCAATCATCGGTCCAGTGGCGATCGCGGGCCTGTTGGCCGATAAACGTTTCATACCGGAAGGCGAGGGTACGCTCAAAACAGATACCTCCACCTTTGGCCTGATGGTTTTTGCCGTTATTTTCATTGTGGCCGCCCTGGCATTCTTTCCCGCATTGGCGCTAGGTCCTATTGCCGAGTTTTTTTCCATGTAATCTTTGAGTAAGGAGAAGTATATTATGAATAATAGTCAATCGTTGTTCCAGAAAGGTGTCGTCCTAGATGCCCTGAAACAATCATTTATGAAACTCAATCCGAAACTGATGTTCCGAAATCCGGTGATGTTCACCGTTGAGATCGGCACAGCTGTAATGTTCGTCGTTACCTGCTGGACGCTGCTGGGGGAAACCTCACAGGGAAGTCCGGCCTACAACTTTTTTGTTTTCGCTGTCTTGTTCCTGACGCTGCTGTTCGCCAATTTCGCCGAAGCCATTGCCGAGGCACGCGGTAAGGCACAGGCAGAAAGCCTGCGCCGCACCCGTGAAGAAACCTCAGCTTATCTGGCAGATGGGCGGGTGGTTTCTTCATCTTACCTAAGCAAGGGAGACGTCTTCATCTGCAAGGCGGGCGATATCATCCCGGCAGACGGCGAAATTGTGGAGGGGTTAGCTACGATCGACGAAAGTGCGATCACCGGTGAGTCTGCCCCGGTCATACGCGAAGCAGGGGGTGACAAAAGTTCGGTAACGGGTGGCACGAAAGTGTTGTCGGATCGGATCAAGGTTCGCGTTACGGCTCAGCCGGGTGAGAGCTTCCTCGATAAGATGATTGCGTTGGTGGAGGGTGCGAGCCGGCAGAAAACCCCAAATGAAATAGCGTTGACGATTTTGCTCGCTGGTTTCACATTGGTTTTCATCATCGTATGCGTGACACTGAAACCATTTGCAGATTACGCCAATGCGCCGATTACGATCGCCGCATTCATCTCGCTGTTCGTATGCCTGATTCCCACGACCATTGGCGGACTGCTTTCCGCGATCGGGATTGCCGGGATGGACCGGGCACTGCGGGCCAACGTGATAACCAAGTCGGGCAAGGCCGTGGAAACCGCTGGTGACATTGATGTGCTGCTGCTCGATAAGACAGGAACCATTACCATCGGTAACCGGAAAGCCACAGCTTTTCACCCCGCACCCGGGATCGCGAAAGAAACACTCGTGCGTGCCGCAGTATTGGCCTCCATGGCCGACGAGACACCCGAGGGCAAATCGGTCATCGAACTGGCGGGCGTAAATCCCGATGCTTATGATGTGGTCAGCCCGCGTTTCATCCCGTTCACGGCGGAAACCCGCAGTTCGGGTATCGACGCCGACGGTATCCGCATCCGCAAAGGGGCAACCGATGCGATCCGGCAACTGGTTGAAAAGGCCGGAAACGAGTTTCCGCAGCAAACCAAGGAAACCGTCCGGGTTATCTCCAGCAACGGCGGAACACCGCTTGTCGTAGCAGAGAACGATCAAGCCATCGGTGTAATCGAATTGCAGGACATCATCAAGCCCGGCATTCAGGAGCGCTTCGAGCGTCTCCGCAAAATGGGCATCAAAACGGTGATGGTGACCGGCGACAATCCCCTGACCGCGAAATACATCGCGGAAAAAGTGGGTGTGGACGATTTTATTGCCGAGGCGAAACCCGAGGACAAGATGAACTACATCAAGAAAGAGCAGGCATCGGGTAGACTGGTAGCCATGATGGGTGACGGTACGAATGATGCCCCGGCGCTTGCGCAGGCAGACGTGGGTGTGGCCATGAACAGCGGCACGCAGGCGGCCAAGGAAGCAGGCAATATGGTGGATCTGGACAATGACCCCACAAAGCTGATTGAGGTGGTCGAAATTGGCAAGCAATTGCTGATGACACGCGGTACACTGACCACGTTTTCCATTGCTAATGACGTGGCCAAATATTTCGCCATCATCCCGGCGCTGTTCATCGGCGCGATCCCAGCTCTTCAGGGCTTGAACATCATGGGGTTGGACAGTCCGGAAAGCGCCATCCTATCGGCAGTGATCTTCAACGCGATTATCATTCCCTTGCTGATCCCGCTGGCGTTGAAAGGCGTGACTTACAAGCCCATCGGTGCCAGTGCGCTGTTGCGCAGGAACCTGCTTATCTATGGGTTGGGTGGCATTGTGATTCCGTTTATCGGCATCAAGCTCATCGATATCGTGGTTTCAGTATTCATTTAATAATTAAAACGATTAGAACATGAAAAAGCATTTGATTCCAGCTGCGGTGCTGACGCTCGTCATGCTGGTGTTTTTTACCGTCATCTACCCCATGGCAGTTTGGGGAATTGCACAATTCTCGCCTAATTGGGGCAAGGGCGAGATCATCGAGCACGAAGGGCGTCACCATTACGCCAATATCGGCCACTCGTTCATCCGCGACGATTATTTCTGGTCCCGGCCATCTGCCGTTGATTACAACGCAGGTGGATCCGGGGGCAGCAATAAAGGACCGTCAAACGAAGAATACCTGGCTTCGGTACAGGCGCGCATCGACACATTTCTATTGCACAACCCGGGTATAGACAAGTCACAGATCCCAGTGGACCTCATTACCGCCAGTGGCAGCGGGCTGGATCCGCACATTTCCATACAGGCAGCGGAAGTACAGGTGGCCCGGGTGGCCCGTGAACGCAACCTGCCCGAAGATACTGTTTCGGAACTGGTGGCATCGCAAACCGAAAAACCACTGCTCGGCATTTTTGGCCCGGCACGCATCAATGTATTGAAACTCAACCTTGCTTTGGATAACTTATCAGAATAACGACATATAACAATGAACAAAAAATTATTGGCAACCTGCCTTGGATTATCAGTAACAATATTTGTAAACGCACAATCCGATGAAGAAAGTAATCCGCTTACCATCAGCGGTTACGTCGAAACCTATTATGTGTATGATTTTGGCAATCCTGGTGATCACAACCGGGCCGGTTTCCTGTATTCGTATAACCGGCACAACGAGGTGAACCTCAATTTCGGCTTTGTCCAGGCTGCTTACGATAACGGCGCGGTGCGGGGCAAACTTGCACTCATGGCGGGCACCTATGCCAATGCCAACCTTGCCGCCGAGCCGGGCGTGCTCAAAAATGTCTACGAAGCCAATGCGGGAGTGAAAATCTCGAAAAGCAAAAACCTGTGGGTAGACGCCGGTATTTTCGGGTCGCACATCGGTTTCGAAAGTGCCATCGGCGCCAACTGCTGGAACATGACCCGGAGTATCCTGGCAGAGAATTCGCCCTATTTCCTTACAGGCGCCAAAATTTCCTACACCAGTGACAACGGCGAGTGGTTTCTCAGCGGCTTGGTCACCAATGGCTGGCAACGCATACATCGGGTGGATTGGAACAATATGCCCGGTTTTGGCCATCAGCTCACCTGGATGCCCAACGAAAAGGTCACCCTGAACAGCAGTTCCTTTATCGGGAGTGACGATCCGGACAGTACACGGCGGATGCGGTATTTCCACAATCTATACGGGCAATTCCAATTCAACGATCAATGGGGATTGATCGCCGGCTTCGATATCGGCATGCAGCAACAGGCAAAAGGCAGCGGTGACTACGATACGTGGTATACGCCCGTGCTGATTGCGCGCTATGCATCCACCGGATCGCTGGCTTTCGCTGCACGTGCCGAATACTATATGGACAAAAACCAAGTGATTATTCCGACGGAAACACCGAATGGGTTCCAGACGTTTGGCTATTCTTTGAACATGGATGTCAAGGTGCTGGATAACGTGCTTTGGCGGTTGGAAGGCCGGACATTCAATAGCCGCGAGGACCGGATTTTTACGGACCGAGATGGCCAGGCGGCAACGGATAATTACGTTCTGGCAACCTCGCTGAGCATCAGCTTCTGACCCCGGCTAATCGCTCCCGCATCGTGCCGGAGCGATTTTCTATGTTTATATTTGTATTCGGTTAATCGGCTATAATGGACGAACGTAAATCCGCAGAACATTTCCTCAACCTCATCAAGAAATCGAGGCAGGGGAAATTCAAGATCTATATCGGCATGAGCGCCGGCGTGGGAAAGACCTACCGCATGCTGCAGGAGGCCCACACCCTGATGCGTAACGGCATCGATGTAAAAATCGCCTACGTGGAGACACACAACCGAGCGGAAACGTCGGCATTGGTGGAAGGGCTGCCCGTTATTCCGCGGCGCCAGCTGTTTTATAAAGGCCGTCAATTGGAAGAGCTTGATGTCGAGGCAATCCTTAACCTCCGTCCGGAGGTGGTTATCGTGGACGAGCTGGCTCACACCAACATCGAGGGCAGCAAAAACGAAAAACGCTGGCAGGACGTGTTGGAAATCCTGGAGGCGGGCATCAATGTCATCAGCGCGGTCAATATCCAACACATCGAAAGCCTGAACGAGGAAGTGAAGGAGATCACCGACATCGAAGTCAGGGAACGTGTGCCCGACAGGGTCATTGCCATGGCCGACGAGCTGGTGAACATCGACCTGGCGGCAGAGGATCTGATAACCCGGCTGAAGGAAGGGAAAATTTATGATGCCGACAAGGTAGAAGCGGCGCTGGCAAATTTTTTCCAAAGCGACCATATTCTCCAGCTCCGGGAACTGGCCCTCAAGGAAGTGGCGGGCCACGTCGTAAGGAAGGTAGACACGCAGGTGCACAAAGGCACCGCATTGAAGCATGAACGGTTCATGGCCTGCATCGGCAGCGACGCCGGGCGGGCCAAGGCCGTCATCCGCAAAACAGCGCGGTTGGCCGGATACTACAGCGGGCAATGGTACGTGCTGTATGTGCAGACACCGCGGGAACGCATGGATAAAATCGCATTGGATAAGCAGCGCATGCTCATCAACAACTTCAAGCTGGCCACCCAATTGGGAGGCGAGGTCATACAAGTGCAGCACAAAAGCGTACCGACAGCAATCACCGAACAGGCCATAAAAATGGATATCACCACGGTGTGCATCGGCAATCCCCGGATGGGCCTGCTGCGGATCATCCGCTCTACGAGCATTTTCAACCAGCTGTTGAAAAAAATGGGAGAAACGGACATCGATTTAATCATCCTGTCATGAAGACAAAGACAAAACTCACAATTGGCGTAGGGGCGCTTTTCGCACTGATCATCCTGCTGGCTGCGGTCAGCACCTATTCGGTGAACAGCCTGAAAGACGATACAAATAATATCCTCACGGCCAACTATAACACATTGGAATATTCCCGGAATATGCTGATGGCATTAGACGAGGTGCATACAGACAAAGCCGCCTTTTCCCGCTTTGAAACCAATCTAAGGCAGCAGCTTGCCAATGTCACGGAAATGGGCGAGCGGGAAGTCACGCAGCGCATTGCTGACCATTTTGAGCGGCTCAGGGGCAATCCGGACGATAATGCCGCATACGCCGATGTACGTGCGGATATAGCCGAACTGATGCGGCTCAACATGGATGCCATCGTGCGCAAAAGCGAAACAGCCCGAAAAACGGCGGATTCCGCAACGATATGGATATCAGTCACCGGCGCGGGATGTTTCCTCATCGCGTTCATCCTGCTGGTGAACCTTCCGGGAAACATAGCCAATCCGATAAGGGAACTCACGGAAAGTATCAAGCAGATTGCCGCGCAGCGTTACGGCGAGCGCGTACATTTTGAAGGGCACAGCGAATTCGGGGAACTCGCCCGGTCATTTAACACCATGGCGCAGAAATTGGAAGAGTATGCCAATAGCAAGCTAGATAAGCTGCTGATGGAAAAGAAACGCATCGATACATTGATTGAAAACATGCACGACCCCGTGATCGGAATAGACGAGCACGGAAAGATACTGTTTGCCAACAGCGAGGCCGTGGCCGTAACCGGATTGGATAAACAGGGATTGGTTGGAAATATGATAACGCAACTTGCCATTGAGAATGATTTGCTACGGACACTGGCCAGAAAACCGGCAGAACCTGATAACCGGGAAAGTACCAAGCCCATCAAGGTATTTGCCGATGGGAAGGAAAGTTATTTTGAACGGGAAACCATCGATATCGACATTTCCCCTACCGGAGAACAGGAAACCCGGCGGATCGGTTCGGTCATCCTGCTACGGAATATCACCCCGTTCAAGGAGCTCGATTCGGCAAAGACCAATTTCATAGCGACGGTATCCCACGAGCTGAAGACACCGATATCATCAATAAAGATGAGCCTCGACCTGTTGGAGCACCAGACAACCGGGAGGCTCAATGAAGATCAACGCCAGTTGATCGAAAGTATACGCGACGACAGCGAACGTTTGCTCCGGATCACCGGCGAACTGGTCGATATGTCACGTCTCGAAAGCGGCCATATCCAACTGAATAAGCAGCCGAGCGATCCCATGGCAATACTCGATTACACATTGGGCGCTGTAGGTAATCAGGCTGTACAGCGGGGAATTGAGCTCGTCACCGAAGTGGATGCGGACTTACCCATAATTGATGTGGATGCGGAGAAGACCGCATGGGTGCTCACTAATTTTATGACCAACGCGATCCGCTATTCGCCGGATAACGGCCGCGTGATTATCTCTGTTAAGAAAAGCGAACGAGTGCTTCGATATTCCGTCCAGGACTTTGGCAAGGGTATTGAACGACGCTATCGCGACCGCATCTTCGACCGGTATTTCCAAGTGCCTGGAAGCAATAAAGCCGGCACCGGCCTCGGATTGGCCATCAGCAAAGATTTTATCGAGAACCAGGGAGGAAGGATCGGTGTCGACAGCGAACCGGGACTTGGAAGCACATTCTTTTTTGAGCTGCCTTGTTGATCTCCCGAGGTTAGTGACTACGCGATTTATCCTTACATGGCAGCATGTATTACGACTTGTATATATGCGTTTTGCTATCGGATATAACTCTGCTGTTGACGAAAAAAGTATTTCGGTTTCCCAGAAATGGGATATTAATTGATAAATAGTATGTTTGCAAGCGAATAACGACGACAACAATGCAGCAGCAATCGGCCAAACATCCGCTTACCGCAGCCGGGCTTCTTATCGCGCTAGGCATTATCTACGGTGATATTGGCACGTCCCCTTTATATGTCTTCAAAGCGATTATAGGGCAGGACAGTATTAACCCCGAACTGGTATACGGTGGCCTTTCGTGCATTTTTTGGACACTCACGCTGCAGACAACCATCAAGTACGTCATCATCACATTGCGGGCTGATAATAAGGGTGAGGGTGGTATTCTTTCCCTTTTTTCCCTTGTCCGAAAGCGGGGTAAATGGATCGTATTCCCCGCTATGCTCGGTGGGGCAGCGCTTTTGGCCGATGGCATGATTACGCCAGCCATAACCATTTCGTCAGCAATCGAGGGATTGGACATTTTTTATCCGCAGTTGCAAACCGTGCCGATTGTGCTGGTCATCGTCGTTGCACTTTTCTCCCTTCAGCGGTTCGGTACCGCTGTGGTGGGCCGGTTATTCGGTCCGGTAATGTTGATCTGGTTTTCCATGCTGGCGATATTGGGTCTTGCGCATTTGCTCGGTAATCCAGCTGTCCTCATGGCCATCAGTCCACATTATGCGGTCCAGACGATCGCTAGCCACCCCAACTCGCTTTTGATCATCGGTGCTGTTTTCCTTTGTACCACGGGGGCCGAGGCACTTTATTCCGATCTTGGTCATTGTGGACTTAAGAACATCCGGATTTCATGGATATTTGTGAAAGCCTGCCTGCTTTGCAATTATTTTGGGCAGGGGGCGTGGTTGCTCGAACACGATGGTGCGTTGCTCTCGGGCAGTAATCCATTTTATATGGTGATGCCCAAATGGTTTATACCCTATGGCATTTCGGTGGCTACCCTGGCTGCTGTCATTGCCAGCCAGGCCATGATTTCCGGCGCTTTCACGCTTGTCTCTGAAGCCGTGCGGCTTAACCTATGGCCTAAAGTGCGCATCGTACATCCTAATCTGCTCAAAGGACAGCTCTACGTGCCCTCGGCAAACTGGATATTGTTGATAGGTTGTATTATCGTCATCCTGGTATTCCGTGAATCCGCTAAGATGGAAGCGGCATACGGACTGGCAATAAACATTAGCTTTATTGTCACCACGGTACTGATGACCGTCTTTCTTTTACAGAAGCGGGTTCCGAAGATATTTGCCTTCAGCTTCCTTGTTGTATACCTCGCCATTGAGCTGACTTTTTTTGTGGGCAATGTTTCCAAATTCACCCATGGCGGCTGGCTTACACTGCTGATAACGGCGATTATCTTTTCCTTGATGCTTTGCTGGTGGTGGGCACGGAAAATTAAGAATAGGCACACGCGTTTTGTTGATATCGGTAAGTACACGGCCATAATTTCAGAAATCGGCAAGGATAAATCCATCCCACTTTATTCATCCCAGTTGGTCTACCTCACCAGTGCCAATTTCGATTTTGAGATCGAAGAAAGTATCATCTATTCCATTGTGAAGAAGAAGCCAAAGCGGGCCGATGTATACTGGTTGGTACATGTTGATGTGACAGATTCACCCTATACAGGCGAATATGAAATCACGCAGTTGATTCCAGGGAGGCTGATCCGGATTGATTTCCGATTGGGATTCCGTGATGAGCAGCGAATAAGCGTGTTGTTTCGGGAAGTCGTAGAAAACCTGGTAGCCAATGGCGAGGTGGATATCAAAAGCAATTTTGATACCCTGCGCAAACATGGCATTGATGGAGACTTCCGGTTCATTGTCCTGGAGCGCATTTTATCTAACTCATCGGAGTTCAATTTTGCCGAGCGTATCGTGCTAGATATCTACAGTGCGTTGAAGGTATTCAGCCTCTCTGAAGAACGCGGATTTGGTCTTGATTCCAGTTTTGTCACCATTGAACGGGTTCCTTTAATGGTTCCGTCATCGTTTCGGAAAAAGGAACAACTGAGAAGGACAAAGTGATATCGTTTAGGTGCCATTTGCAAACACAGTAAAGATTTGTAACTTCGGCCAGCTTTATTTCGTATGCTCCGCGTTAAGAATAAGATTGACAGCCGACAAGACATAAAAATCGCGGAATTCCGAAAGGATATCCGGACCACGCTCCCCCACAAGCACAATAGCTATTTTGAGTTTGTTCTGCTCAATGACGGAGGTGGGTGGCATATCATTGATGGCAAACGCTATCACGTGACCCCACCGGTATTTTTTGTAATCAGAAAGGAACAGGTCCATCACTGGGAGCTGACTGGCGAACCAAGAGGCTACGTACTAATCATCAAAAAGCAATACGTAGATAATAGCCTCGATAAATCTCTTAACGAACTGCTCGCTAAAGTAAGCTCGATTACCTATTTGCCCGTCTCTGCCCCGGAGAGCCTAACGGCCCTTTTCGATTTGTTACTCACGGAGTGGAATTTATTACTTCCGCATCGCGACCAGGTAATCGAGGGACTACTCAAAGCGTTATTGGCCAAACTGCTACAGCAATCCCGCCCAACGGCATACGGGCATATGGGTTTATCTGATATGTTTCAGCGTTTTGACGCACTGCTCGGACAAACCGAAATGCTGTGCAACAATGTCGCCCACTACGCCGGGCTGCTGAATACTACACCTCAGAATCTAAATACGGTCTGCCGTAAGGCCGTCGGCCAGTCAGCGGCATCCTTTATCGCAATTCATCTGGTCGGAGAGGCTAAACGCCTGTTGCTTTATACGGATATGACGATCAACCAAATTGCTATGCGGTTCGGATTTGCCGATAGCTCACATTTTATTAAATATTTTAAGCGTCATAGCGGAAATACCCCCAAAGTCTTCAGGCAATTGGACTAACAAATCTGTCATTGTTTTGTACCACCATATTTTCAAATAGACCGCATATAGCCAATCCGTGCAACTAACTTTGCAGCGTCTACTACTGCATGGTTTTGGCCAATATCAATGAAAAAATGAAAAAATCATACCTATTGCTTACAGGTTTTCTAGCGTTATTAACAGGAGAACTCACTGCACAAACAGGATCTATTAGCGGCATCGCATTTGATAAGGCGGCAGAAAGCCCATTGGCTTTCGTCAGCGTTTCCCTGTGCTTAGCCAAAGACTCTTCCTTAATCGATGGCCAACTTTCCGATGCTGATGGTCGCTTTCTATTCGATGACGTGAAGCGAGGTAATTATTTCGTCCGTCTACAATTTTTAGGCTACAAGACGGCCGAATCATTGCGGATAGTGGTGGCAGATAGGCAAGTCGTTGATATAGGCAGCATAGCGCTCAACGTGGACCCGCGGTTCTTAAATGAAGCGCAGGTAACCGGCCAGCGGCTGCAAAGCTTCAACAAGATCGACAAACAGGTCTACCGTGCGGAGCAATTCGATGCTGCCAAAGGGGGTACGGCAATAGACGTAATTCGCAATATGCCAGCTGTTTCCGTAGACGGACAGGGCCAGATCACCATGCGGGGCGCTCAGGGATTCCTCGTATTGGTCAACGGAAAGCCCATACAATCCGATGCTACAACTTTTCTTAGCCAACTGCCCGCCAATCAGGTGGAAAACATCGAATTGATTACTTCGCCTTCAGCCAAGTACGACCCCGATGGCAGGGGTGGTATCATCAATGTGACGACAAAAAAAGGGGCAGGTGATGGACTCGCTGTCATTACCAATATCCAGGGCGGATTACCATCCACCAATGATTATGACAATGCCGAAAGACAGCAACGTTATGGTGCTGATGTTACGGCAAATTACCGGCGTGGAAAATGGGATGTTTCATTGGGTGCCAACTACCTTCGCAATGATAACGCCGGCCTCCGAGACGGGGATGTCTTTACGCTAGTAGATAATCACAAAACATCGTTTCCGTCGTACGGTGAGCGTAGCTTCGATAAATACAACTATGGTGGGCGGTTCAACATTGTCTTTACGCCGAACACCCGCAACGAAGTCTCTGCCGGTTTCTTCGCTGGCCACAAGTTCCAGGATCGGGTGGCGGATATCCATTATGATAACGTTACGACCGAGCTCGGTACGGGTACCGTCATTGGATGGAATCAATATTTCAATCCTAACCTGCAAAACAAGCAGGGCGACTTTCTCTTGGGAAACCTCGATTACAGCCATACCTTTTCAAATGGCGCCAAGCTTAGTTTTTCAACGCTTTATGAACATGCCGGCCTGAATGGCTCGACGCTAAACCGAAATATCGTGGCTGCCGATACCATTCAAAATACGGTAAGCACCTACCGGAATCCGTTAGATGGATTCCGTGGAAAAGTCGACGTCGCTATACCGATAGGGCAGGGGATGTGGGAAAGTGGTTACCAATACCGGTTGGATAAACAGCATGGTCAATTCGTGTATTCCGTAAAGGAGGCCGGTGAGACTGGTTTTACAACGGTGCCTGCGTTTACTGGTGAGGTAAAGGCAATCAATCAAATTCATTCGGTCTATTCTCAGTATTCAGGCAAGTCCGACCGGTTGGAGTATATGGGCGGATTGCGTTATGAGTATGCCAATCGCAATCTGGATGTCAATTCCATCAGTGAGGATGATTACCAACTGACTTTGCACAATTTGTTTCCTTCTGCAAGCGTGCTGTATAGTTTTGACAATGGGTGGAAAACCAAGGCTGGTATCTCCAGGAGGGTGCAACGCACCAGTAATTTTGAATTGAATCCCATTCCCGAGCGGGAGCACTCAGAAACGCTGGAACAAGGTGACGCGAACCTGTTGCCGGAATTTATCTATTTGGCTGAGCTAGGGATGATACGTGATTTTAAGCAGGGCTCATTCTTTGCAACCGCATATTTTCAGGATATTAAGAACCCCATCCAACGCGTCAACAGTGTATTTGCGGATACTATATTGAATCGCGTCTTTACCAATGCCGATCGGGCGAACCGCATTGGCTTCGAGCTCGGTACTAACTATTCGCCAACGAAATGGATGCAGCTATATTTGGGTACTAACGTGTACCATAGCCGCACAACCGGGGTTGTTTTGGATTACCTAGAAGCCCGCGAAAATCAGGCTTGGGTGTATTCGATTAACGGCAATGCTAATTTTCAGCTAACCCAGCAATTCAGTGTCCAGGGTAATGTAAATTATTTGTCTGCTAGGCCGACGGTGCAGGGAGAAGACTCGCGTTTCCTTTCGCCCAATCTGTCATTAAAGCATACATTTATGGCGGGTGCATTGACTGCGCTTGTGCAATGGCAGCATATCGGGCTAGGTATTTTACCCAGTAATGAGCAACGGATTACCACTTGGGCGCCGGACTTTTATACTACCACCAACTATATTTATGAAACGGACGTGATTATGCTTAGCCTTTCGTTCAATCTGAATCGGCTGACGCGCCAGATTACACTTCCGAGAAGCGAGTTTGGAGAAAAGGAGTTTTGATGCGACCAAATGGCAAAAGTCCTGCTCCGAAGGGGCAGGACTTTGTTCTCTTAGCAGGACTTTTGTCCCTTACTTAATAAATAATCCCGCAATGGCCAAAACCGCTTCTGCAGTCAGCGGTTCGTCAAAAGACTGGGTTGCCGCATCAGCGGACAGTTTGCCTCCCACTCCATTTAAGGAGGTGATATCCACATCGGCTTGCATTACATTGTCCTCGCCAGCGTATATGGGGTCTACCACGGCACCTATTCCACTGTCATTTGCCCCAGTTATCCACGGTTTTTGGCTGCCGGCTGCACCTCCCCGGGCGCGTCTCATTTGCCGGATATGTGATGCGTGGCGGGCTTCAGCTGCATGGATCTGCAGTGCCGCGGTCAATACAACCTGGTTGCCCTTTAATAATCCGGCCTGCCCTTTGTATGCCCTTACACCTGTATCTTCAAATGCTTGAGCAAGCGCCAGAAACGTGTCATAATCGGTAAAGACGTTGTTAAAGGTTCCTCCGGCCGTAAAATCAAAACTAGGCTTGGAAACTGCGTCCGATCCAAGCACTTGTTTTAGGAATGCCACATGTGCGACTTCATGGTCGCGTATGGTGGTAATAGCGCCCCTCGGTGGGCCCGAAGGGACCAAGCCGGACGCAGCTGCGCCCATCGTATAGAATTCGGCCTCCAGGTACTCTAAAGTAAGCGCGTAATTGAGCACGCCGGTTACATCGGTGGGTACCTGGCCATAGGCCTTTTTAAATAACGACCCCAGCATGAAAGGCATGGCCGCAAAGGCTACTTTGGTGCCCATCGAAGCGATATTTTTGATAGCCGCTCTGCGTGGACTTATGCGTTCGTGGAATTCCGGATCCACGTGTGTGATTTCATCGAATATGCTGAATAAGTTCATGGTGTTTTTCGTTAGTAAGTGGGTAAATCTGTTACGTCTATCGGTGATTTGATAAATGGTGCAGCTGCTTGCAAGACCACCGTAGGGCTATTTGAAAGGTCTAGTCCGTTCGAGTCAATCACCTCATCATTGGCAAACGATCCATTCTCAATCAGGTCGCGAACCAAGGCGGCATGCCTCGCCTCAACCGATACGATTTTGCCTGCCAATGCCAGGTAGTTGACATCCGCTATCAACCAACCGGCACCGTTGTAAGCCGATACGCCGAGATCTTCAAATGTCTTGGCCGTTGCTAATACACTGCCTCTGCTTGAGAAATTAATGGCAGAGAAATCGAACGTCAACGATGCAATCGCCTGTTGACCAAGCGCGGCTTTAAAAAATTCGCGGTGGGCAATTTCATGATCCCTGATGTCCGTCATCAGCGCACGTTCCCAATCCGAAATACTGCTGTAGGGGTTGGCTACAACTTCTGTGTAAAATGCAGCCTCTAGTTGCTCCAATGCATAAGCGTAATTCAGAATAGCAATGTCACCACTGCCAAAATAAAACTCGTTGCCTCCCATACCCGGGCCGGGATTATCCTTTTTGCATCCCAAAGCCACCAACGCTGCCGCAGCAGCTCCCGCGCCCGCGTATTTGAGAAATTGCCGCCGCTTAACCGATGTTTCGGCCACCCCATCTACTGACAGGAGCTGACCGTCTGTTTTTTCAATCGAATTTTTCATGGATTGTATCATTTAGTTAATTAAACCTAGCGCTACTTGATGGTACGCAGCTGTATATACGAGGCCTACAGGACTTCGGATTTAGCGCTCGATAAAAAAATAAAAATCACGATCCACAAATCCGAGGGAACGGACTTTCCGTATGTAAGGCAGCTCGGATGCAATATTGGCCAGCATTCGGGTCAGATGGGTTCACTAGGGCCGACAGTTAAATTGGAATTATTTTTCAGAAACAAGAAAAAAAAGCTATCATTACCGGGAATTACGACTACAGAAGCAATTTGTCCTCAAAACTGCCATACACGGAATCCGAACTGGTTGAGTTGTTGAAACTCAAGAGCCAACGGGCGTATAACTATTTGTATGACAACTATTCCGCGGCTGTATATGGTGTGATTTGCAAGGTGATCAGCGATGCGGATGAGGCGGCAGACGTGATGCAAGAAGCGTTTATTAAGATATGGAGGAATATCGAACAGTACGATGCCAGTAAAGGCCGGCTATTTACTTGGATGATCAATATCGCTAGAAACCTAGCTATCGACTACATCCGATCCTCGCGGTCCAAGAATAACAGCAAGACCGAAACGCTGACCGAGGCAACACCATTAGCCCCTGGAGACTATACCGATCATATTAAAACCGATCACCTTGGGTTGAATAAAGTAATCGATGAGCTTACAATAGAACAAAAGGCAATCATTGATTTGGCTTATTTCCAGGGATATACACAAGAAGAAATTGCGAAGGAGCTAAATGTGCCTTTGGGAACTGTAAAGACGCGTGCAAGGGCAGCACTATTGAAATTGAAACATTTGTTTGTTTAACGTTGAATATACAGGAATACATATCATCAGGGATCATTGAAAACCATGTACTTGGTTTAACTTCTCCTGCAGAAGATGCCGAGGTAGTAAAGCTGTCTGAGCAATACCCCGAAGTGCGGCAAGCGCTGCGCGAGGCAGAAGATGCATTGATGAATTATGCCCTGTTGCATGGTAAAACACCGCCCGCTAATACTAAAGATAAGATTTTTAAAGCGTTGGTCGATCAAGGCCAAATGAATGAAACGCCAACAGTTGATGCTACACCGGGATTCAGCGCCGGTATCGGAGAAACAAAAACCCATCGCATCACCCGCGTCCTTGCTATTGCGGCTTCTTTACTATTTGTTGCAAGTGTTGCTTTTCATTTGTTTAAAATGGCTGATTTCCGGCAGCAAATACGCCAGTTGGAGCAAGAAAAAACCGACTTGATTGCGCAAAATGAAACGTTCATGGCGCAAATCCAGGAGGCTCACCAAGAACTGGATGTGATCGGAGACCCCGCTTTCAAGGCCGTAGTACTCAGTGGCGTTCCAGGCCACGATGATAACCGGGCGTTGGTCTATTGGCATAATGTGTCCCACACGGTATACCTCAAACCAACCAACTTACCGGAGTTACCGACGGACAAGCAATATCAGCTGTGGGGTATCGTGGCCGGCAAACCTGTCAGCGCAGGGGTCTATGAGTCGCATGATTCGCAACAGACCCTTCAACAAATGATTGCTTTGGCAGACGTGGAAATGTTTGCCATCACAGTCGAGCCAGTAGGAGGTAGCAAACAGCCTACGTTGGACCAAATGGTGGTAGCGGGCAAAATCTAGGCCTCACGGACAGGATGAGGAAATCCGTTACAACCGGAATTCGGTAACCTGCAGTATTGTGTGATTTTTCTAAATCGAAATCCAAACCTTCCTACGTTGCGTATATTATAATGTATAGCAGTAACTACAAGTGCGGAGAATTGTTTTTTGATGGAAAAGAAGGTTGCAGTTTTGGAAGACGATCAAGACATCCGTGAATTGGTCGAGTTTATTTTGTCAGAAGCAGGTTTTGAAGTAATAAGCTATGACAGGGTGGCCAGATTTTGGGCAGGATTGAGGAAAGCTAAGCCAGACCTATTTCTATTGGATATCATGCTTCCTGACGGAAATGGCCTGGACATTTGCAAGAAACTCCGTTCGGCGCAGGACACGGCTAATATTCCCATTGTCGTTATGTCAGCGGCTTATGACGATGTTGGAAGCGAATGTGTGGGATCGGAGTTTCTAAAAAAGCCATTTAATGTAAGCGATCTTATTTCCCGTGTGCAACGGCTGATAAGCGAGGTAGGCAAAAAAAACAGGTAATTGCGCCGCTCAAGGAGGTGATGACATTCCGATGAACAGGGCAACACGACGCGCAATAAAAACGTTCTCGAATAATGAAAAAACACGTCATCGGTAACAGTATGTTAACGGCATTGTGCATTTTTGCTGGTCACAGATGGCTTCGTTTTTGTACCTTTGCATCACTTTTATCGATATCATGACGCTGGTACAATTGGAATATATTATAGCGGTAGATACTTACCGCAGCTTTGTTGCTGCTGCCGAAAAATGTTTCGTGACGCAACCGACCCTGAGTATGCAAATCCAAAAGCTGGAAGAGTCTATCGGGGCGCGTATTTTTAACCGTAGCCGGCAGCCGATCGTGCCTACCGAGGTAGGCGTTGAAATCATCAAACAGGCCCGGATAGTACTTACCGAGAGCCGGAAGATCAATGAGCTGGTGCAATTGGAAAATGGCGAATTGGAAGGCGAGTTGCGCATCGGCGTCATCCCCACAATCGCCCCTTACCTGCTACCGCGGGTATTGGGCAGTTTCATGCAGAAGTTTCCCAAGCTGCAATTGCAGATTTGGGAATATACAACGGACAAAATCGTCAGCGAACTGAAAGTAGGATTGCTGGATTGCGGGGTGCTCTCCACGCCGGTGTACGATCAGGCCTTGATTGAAAGGCCACTGTTCTACGAGCCATTTGTGGCTTATATCTCTCCGCAGAGCAAACTGGTAGAAAAACGAGAGGTGACGTCTGATGATATCCTCAGCGACAAGCTGTGGCTGCTCACCGAAGGGCATTGTATGCGTGGGCAGGTGTTGAATATTTGCCAGCGGAAACGGAGCATGGACCCACACGGCACGTTCGAATACAATACGGGGAGCGTGGAAACCTTGAAACGGATGGTCGACAGTAATTCGGGTAGCACCATTCTGCCTGAGCTGAGCATTGAGGATTTCGACGAGGATCGGTTGGCCAGGGTACGGTATTTCAAAGCGCCTGAGCCGGTGCGTGAAATCAGTCTGGTGACCACCCATAATTTCCTGAAGAAGCTGGCCATTGAGGTACTCGAAAAGGAAATCATTGCTTCTGTGCCCAAGAAACTCCGATCGAAAAAGAAGAAGGATGTAGTCGGGTTTGAGTGATTGGTAGTTGGAGATCTGTAAACGGTGGTCGGGGCGGTGATACGTAATAACCAGCCTCCGACCACCAGTCACTGATTAAAGTTCCTTGATGCGGATGTTGCGGTAAGCTACCACATTGCCGTGATCCTGGAGGGCAATTTTACCTTTGGGATACTTGGCAAAATCGGTCCAATCCTTAAATTTGCTTGCAGTCAATACCTGCTCCCATTCTGGCGTTCCGATGGTGACATCGGCCGTCTGCACGCCATTGAGCCACAGGGTAATCTGACCATTGTTTTTCAAGATACGTGCCTGGTTCCATTCGCCTACTGGCTTGGGCTGCGACACTTCTTTGCTGCCAATCATGTCATACAACGAGCCAGCGAGGTGGTTTTCAATTTTGTTGTCACCGGCATCGATGTTGTCCAATACTTGCATTTCAATGCCGGTTTGGTAAGTGGCGCTGAATTTTGGGTCTTCGTGCACGCTGAAGATGATGCCGCTGTTACCGCCCGATGAAATTTGCCATTCCAACTCGAGTTCGTAATTTTCATATTCGCCGTCAGTGACAATATCGCCACGTTCTTCACGTGGTACTTCCGGGTTGAAACGCAGTTCGCCATTTTGGGCTGTCCAGCCTGCAGACGCCGTGTCCCTTAGGTAGGTATGCCAACCATTGGTGGTTTGCCCATCGAATAGTGACACCCAGCCGTCGTTTTCAACCGTTGTTGTCGCTGCGGTGGAGTCTTGGCCTTCTTCGGTCTTTTGTCCGGATCCGCAGGCGGCCAGAAATACAACGGCAAAAGCAACAGATAGTGAATTTTTTAGATTTTCCATTTCAAAGATTCTGTGATGTTTTTTTGATTTATTAGCTTGTTTGCCTCCAATACTACGAACTTATTTTTAAATGTGGGTATTTGTATCACTAATTTTGTAAACCACCGAGCGTGATTGATATGTCTGCTGGTGCGATTTATTAGTAGTTGTATTTAATAATATGCTGATAAACAGTGTATTGTAATTGTGTTGGTCTTCTGATTAATCATAAAGGAATGAAATATCGTGATTTCGAACATTAATTGGAATAATCCATGTAATATTGTGGGCTAAAATGGAGTTTAACTAGGTGGTACGTGCTTGCCATTTTGATTTGATATAACGACATGTCCTTTACGCTGTTTTGCAGATTCTATTTTATTTTCATTTCGATTCTTGCCGGTTTATCCCTCGATGCGGTATCCCAAACCACCCACACCGTAAGCGGCCACGTCCGCGATGCGCTTACCGGAGAGACCCTGGTCGGGGCGAGTGTACGGTTGAAATCTGATCCCTCAGCGGGTGCGCGCGCCAATAACTACGGTTTTTATTCCCTTACATTGCCAGAGGGGAATCACTTGCTGGTTATTTCGCACGTCGGCTACACCGCGCAGGAAATGGATGTCAGCTTGATGGCGGATACGATCGTTGATATCGATTTGCGCAGTGGTGCGTTGTTGGATGAAGTGGTCATCAATCAGTCGTCTTCCAGTGAAAATGTACGCAGCCCGCAGATGGGGATGACCCGCGTAGACGTTAGCGAAATCAAGCACGTACCGGTATTGATGGGCGAAAGGGATGTGCTGAAAACCATTCAGCTGCTTCCGGGTGTACTTTCTGGTGGTGAGGGAAGTAGCAATTTCTTCGTGCGCGGTGGCTCGGGTGATCAGAACCTGATTTTGTTGGATGAAGCCATGGTATACAATGCGTCCCACCTCTTCGGCTTTTTCTCCACATTCAATTCGGACGCGATCAAGGATGTAAATCTGTATAAGGGTGGTATGCCGGCCCAGTATGGTGGTCGACTAGCATCTGTGCTCGATATCACCATGCTGGATGGGAATAAGAAATCCTTAGGGGCGGAAGGTGGTATTGGGCTTATTGCGTCGCGGTTGAAGGTGGATGGGCCGATCGTGAAAGACCGGGGGTCGTTTATGGTCAGTGGGCGTAGGACTTATGCTGACCTGTTTCTTAAATTATCCAATGACGAAGATATTAATAACAGCCGGCTATACTTCTATGACCTGAATGCGAAAGCTAACTATCGATTCAATGAGCGGAATACGGTCTTTCTTTCAGGGTATTTCGGCCGTGACGTATTGGGCTATTCCCGTCTTTTTGGTTTTGACTGGGGCAACGCAACGGGCACGCTAAGATGGAACCATGTGCTGAATAGCCGCTTGTTTTCGAATACCACCTTCGTATACAGCAATTTTAATTATAACGTCAACATCGAAAACGAGGAGTTTAATTTCGTTATCGCCTCCCGCATACAGAATTATAACCTGAAGCAGGATTTTCAGCTTTTTGCGTCAAATAAGAGTACCTGGCGCTTTGGGGTCAATTTGCTTCAACAGGGCATTTCGCCCGCTAATATCGATGCTGATGAAAACACAGCCGTGAATAGCTTGCGGCTCGAAGACCGGACGGGGATGGAATTGGCGGGATACCTCTCGCACGAATGGAAGCCTACCGAGCGATTGAACCTGATCTATGGGCTCCGGGTAAACAACTTCCTGCTTTTCGGTCCCGGCACGTTCTACGAATACGACGCTGACGGCGATGTGCGTTCAAGCCAGGTATATGGGCGCGGCGAAGTAGCGCAGTATTATATCAATCTTGAGCCTCGACTATCACTAAGCTACCAACTGCAGGAAAATAATAGCCTTAAACTTTCGTATAATCACAATGCGCAGCACCTGCACCAATTGTCAAATTCGACATCTAGTTTGCCTACCGATGCTTGGGTGATGAGCAGCAACAATATCAAGCCACAGCTGGCCGACCAAACCGCATTGGGCTATTACCAGAACTTCGGAGACAATCGGTACGAGTTTTCGGTTGAATCGTATTATAAGTACATGCAAAATCAGATCGACTATCGCAATGCTGCGGATTTGCAGGCTAATGAGCATATCGAGGCCGAATTGCTATATGGGATCGGGCAGGCTTACGGTGTTGAACTGTTCCTGAAAAAGCGGACGGGAAAGCTGAACGGGTGGCTGAGCTACGCGTTGTCGAGAAGCGAGCGTCGGTTTGACGGTATCAACGGTGGGAATTGGTTTGCCGCGCGGCAAGACCGTACACATGATGTATCCGTTGTGGGGATGTATCAACTGTCGCCCCGCTGGAACCTCTCGGCCACATTCGTTTATAGTACAGGCAATGCCGTGACATTCCCCAGTGGTAAGTATTCTGTAGATGGGCGCACACTTTGGTACTATACCGAAAGGAATGGCTATCGTATGCCAGATTACCACCGGCTTGATCTGGGGGCAACGTGGGAGTCAACGGCGTTCAAACGGTTCAAATCCAGTTGGACATTTGGTGTCTACAATGCCTACAACCGCAAGAATGCGTATATCATCGATTTCAGGGAAAATGAAGCGAATCCCAACGTAACGGAGGCTTATCGGATTGCGTTATTTGGCATTATACCTTCGGTAACATGGAATTTTAAGTTTTAAAGCGATGCGTCATATCTTTCTTTTTATCCTGTTATTATCCACGTTATTGTGGTCTTCATGCGAAGATGTTATTAATGTCAATCTGAACGGCGCCAATCCACAGTTGGTAATCGTGGGCGTGGTGAGTAATTGGGCGAATGAACAGCAGGTGACCATCAGCCGTACAGTAGCTTTTGATAAAGATTACGCGTCTGAGCCGGTATCGGGGGCGGAGGTGGAGGTGGTAGCTGGAAGTGGTCGGGTTTTTCGATTTGTCGAGAAAACTCCTGGATCATACGTGGCCGCAAATTTCCAGGGAAGGCAAAATGAACGGTATGACCTGCACGTGCGCGTAGCGGGGCGTGAGTTTACGGCAACGTCTACGATGCCCAATCTGGTCACTGCAGATTCCATCGGCACGGCGGTCAGAAACCTATTTGGAGAGGAACAGAAATTCATTAGTATCAAATACCAAGATCCACCCGAGGTGCCGAATTACTACCGTTACCTATGGAGTGTGAATGGCCGGGCTTTTGAAATGCTATATGTGACGCGCGATAAGTTTAACGACGGAAAGTACATCAGTGAAGACTTGGCCGATTTCGATGTCGAGCTGTTCAGCGGTGATTCAGTTGTTGTGCAGATGCAGTGCATTGATAAAGCCGCCTATGATTTCTGGAACGCCGTACAATCCATCAATCCCGGAACAGCCGCTCCGGCAAATCCGCCCTCTGTTTTTGGTGATGGTGCATTGGGTTATTTCAGTGCGCACGCCATGTCGGAGATTTCGACGATCGTGCAATAGGCTATCGGCCATTACCTGTTACAATACCCCAAACTCATATCCTTCGGCCAGCCAATGCTCGATGGCCCGTGGTAGCGCATAGTGGATGCGTGGAGTGGCTTTAACGTTATCATGGAAAACAACGATAGAGCCGTTTCGCGTATGCGTGATGACGTTACGCAAGCATTTTTCAGGACTGATTTTGGTGTCGAAATCACCGCTAAGCACATCCCACATGATGATGTCGTAGTTCTTCTGAAGATATTTATATTGCGAGCGCGTGCCACGGCCGTAAGGGGGGCGAAATAAATTGGTCTGTGTCAATTGCTGGCAGCGGTCGATATTTTGAAGGTAAATGCTGTCCGGCGTTTTCCATCCATTGAGATGATTGTAGGTATGATTGCCAATGCGGTGACCATTTTTCAATAGGCAAGCAAACAAATCAGGATGTTTTTTTATATTTTCGCCCACACAGAAGAACGTAGCTTGGATATCGTAGTTTTTTAATGTATTTATTACAAACGGTGTAACATCCGGTATCGGACCATCGTCAAAGGTGAGAAAAATGTGCTTTTTTGACCTGTTACCGTGCCACGTGAGTGACGGATAAAGCCATTGCAACAACAAAGGTGCTGTCGTGAGGTACATGGGTTTCGTTTTTTTGCGAATATAGGGGTTGTCGCAGAATTCTATGGTCAAGAAGCTGAAAAATAACAACGAATCTAAATGAGTAGACAAGTTTTAGCTTTTAAATGCTTGGTGATCACGTTAGGGGTCCTTGGCATCTACATCGGTCGGGCCACGGCTCAAGAACAAATTACCATCCTTGAAGCCGTCGAACGGGCGATTACAAACAATTTGCAGGTGAAGCAAGCGGAATTTCAGTATGCGTTGTCGGACCAAGACCTTTTACTGTCCCGGATGACTTTCTATCCCTCAGTAAACGGAGCAATATCGGGCAGTAAAAACTGGGGTTTGTCATTCAACACCGATGTAGGGCAGTTGACTACGGAGTCGGCAAATAATGTGAACGGGGGTATTAGTGCGGATGTTTCTCTTTTCCAGGGTTTTTCTCGTGTACACCAGGTAGCGGCCAACAGACACCAGCTTATGGCCAATGCAAGCAACATCGACAAAGTGAAAAACGATCTCGCGCTTTCCGTTGCCACGAAATACCTGGAATGCCTAACGAATATGGACTTGCTTACCGCCAGCCAGCAGCAATTGGCACTTTCAGAAGAACAGTTGGCCGTTGCTCAAGCGAATTTTGAAGTTGGCAACAATACGTTGGCGGACCTATCACAGGCCAAAAGCCAGGTGGCTACCGATGAGCTCAATGTCACCACCGCTGAAAACGCTTATGACCTAGCTATATTGGATCTAAAGCAATTGATGGAAATGCAGCCATCAGTATCAATTGAGTTGGTTAAGCCACAAGTTGCTGATTTTGAGAATACTGAAGTAGTCTACAGTGCGGAGCAGGTGTATCAGCAAGCAATGACAGCTTATCCGGATATCAAAGTAGCCCAAGAACAATCGCTGATGGCTGAACGCAACATCGCCGTAGCTAGGGGCAATTATTACCCCAGCTTAAGTTTGGGAGGGAATCTTGGAACAAACTATTCCTCGGCAATTCCTGATATCGAACTCGCTACGCCAACCATGCGGTTTGGCAAGCAAATACGTAGAAATTTTGCCCAGTCTGTAGGTATCACGCTCAGTATCCCGATATTCAATGGTTTGCAAACTCGGGTGAATGTAAGCCGCGCTAAGATCAATTATCAGAACGCCCTGACGAATGAACAATTGGCGAAAAATAACTTGAATAAAATCATCAATCAGGCCGTGCTAGACCTCCGTGCTGCGGAGAAACGCTATTATTCGACTGAAACGGCTTTTGCCTCTGCCAATGATGCATTCGAGGTACTCAGCCAGCGCTTTGAGGTAGGGTTGGCCAATTCGGTGGAGCTTTTCACCGCGCAAACCACCAGGAACAAGGCGGAATTTGATCATATTCAAGCGCGTTACAATTTGATATTCCGAAGTAAGGTGATTGACTTCTACCTGGGCAATGAAATAAATTTTGAAACCGAGATGTAAATAATATTGACACAGAGGGCAATTATTATTTACGTCGAGCTCTCATCAGCCAATAAGAGAAAAATAACTAGTTGAAAACTGAACGAATAAACAACCAAAATCATAGATAGACTATGGCAAAGAAGAAAAATACACTCAAGTATGTGCTGATTGGCGCTGCAATCCTGTTAGTGCTCGTCATTATCGCCAATAAAATGGGTTGGATTGGTCAGGGTGACATTATCAAAGTGGCCACGGATAAAGTGGAAAAAAAGACGGTAAACGAACAGGTATCCGCCAGCGGCAAGATCCATCCCGAATTGGAAGTGAAGTTGAGTTCCGAAGTGTCGGGTGAAATTGTCGAGCTTACCGTAAAGGAGGGCGATGTGGTGACCAAGGGGCAGATTCTTTGCCGCATACGACCAGACATTCTGCAATCGGGTTATGACCGTGCGGTGGCTTCCTTGAATGCACAGCGCGCCACGCTGGCTGTAGCCGAGCAGCAACTGAAACAACAGGAAGTGAACGTTGCCAATCTGGAGGCGAATTTCAAGCGGAATAAGGAATTGTTTGATAAAAAAGTGATTTCCGCAGCTGAGTTTGATCAAATAAGGGCCGATTACGAGAGCGCGCGGGCCAGTCTGGAGGGGCAGCGACAAAATGTGCTGGTAACGAAATACGGCATCGATCAATCGCAAGCATCGGTAAAGGAGGCCGGCGACAACCTGGCGCGCACCACGATATATGCACCGGCAGATGGGGTGGTGTCATTATTGGCGGTAGAGCTTGGTGAACGCGTAGTGGGAACGGCGCAGATGGCCGGTACCGAAATCATGCGCATCGCCAATATGGAAGCTATGGAAGTGGTCGTTGAGGTCAATGAGAACGATATCAACCGGGTAGCGGTAAATAACGAGGCGACGATTGAAGTAGACGCATTTCAGGGGCGGAAATTTAAAGGGATCGTCACCGAGATTGCAAGCTCATCAACAAATGCCGCAACGGCAGCTACAGCGACGGCAGGTACCGACCAAGTAACGAACTTTAATGTGAAAGTCCGCATACTGCCCGACTCCTATGCTGATTTGCTGAGAGACGATTTAGCGAATACTTCGCCGTTCCGTCCGGGATTGTCGGCCACGGTTGATATACATACCCGTAAGGATACGGGATTGGCGGTGCCGATTCAAGCCGTGACTACGCGCGAGGGAGGCGGCAGCGATACCACGGAAACTAACGCATCGGATACCACTAAGACCGTGGCTGGTGCACCCAAAATGAAAGAATATGTGTTTTTATTGGAAAATGGGGTAGTGAAACAAACGGAAGTGACTACCGGAATCCAAGATGATGCAAATATCCGCATCCTTTCCGGACTTAATGAAGGGGATGAAGTGGTGTCACGACCTTTCAATGCCATCAGTAAAACGTTAAAAGACGGCAGCAAGGTAGAGAAAGTAGATAAGAATAGCCTGCTCTGATTAGGGTAGTGAATGAACGGCATGGTTAACGGTGGAATCGACAGCTAGCTTTACGATTCCACCGTTGTCATGGTGGAGAAGAGAGGCGCTCTCTACACCCAGTATGTCGGCAATCTGGAACAGTCGTTCCAAAGAGAGTTTATGGAATCCAAGCTCCAATTTACTGTACGCATTTTGCGAAATCCCTATTTTTCGTGCTACATAGTCCTGGGTGTAATTTCGGTATTCCCGCACGCGCCGGATATTGCTAGCCACGGTTTTAGCTTTGGTGGTAGGTTTCATAATTGGTATTTTTAAAAGTTCAGGCTCGATTAAAAGGTTTGTATGATCGAGCAATAGACAAAGTTAACACATTTTTTGCACTCATCCTTGTTTATTTCATTCAGCGTGAACCGGTTTCCCGAAAAACAAATTTAGTTGGACTGATTATAAATAATATGTATATTCGCATCCGATTAATACTTGGTTTACAGAATGGTTTGTCCTTTAGCTAATTTCGAGGAAGTCTATAAAACCGATCATGGTGCGGTATATCAATGCAGTAGGCAAAATTGCTACTGGCTGGAGTTTGCTGGTGATACGACTGCATTTAAAGTGGGTGATTTTTTTGGCTTCAAGAAAAAGATTGATGCCATTGACATTTCCGCTATGATTATCAATCCATCACGTACAGCTGATTTCACCATTGTAATGCCTTTCCGTACTCCACGCTGTTTTGTGTTGGATATCAATGATGTATTGAGCCTCCGTGAGTTATTGGACGGTGCTAAGTTTATGATTGAGCTCAATAGCGTAGTACATGAATGTCTGAAGGTAACGCCCAATCAGGCAAGTTATTAATTAGTCTGGCCGATCCTATTTTCCGATAATTTAGACTGAATTCGTATTGCTTTTAGTTGGTGCGTTTTGCCATTTAGTTTCCGTATTTTTGTATGGAAATACAGCGGCACTTAAGGTGCTGGTTGGTTGGAACTAAATAGTACATAGCATTATGAAAGATTTATTGAGATTGAAGACTTCGTTGAACGAAGAAATCGAAAACATACTGAATGCCCAAATTAAGGTGGAAGCTCATTCTTCATCCGTGTATCTGGCGATGTCATCCTGGTGCGATGACCAAGGGTACGATTTCAGCTCGGATTTCTTTTCAAAGCAATCAGAAGAGGAGCGGAAGCATATGATGAAATTGTTCAACTATGTGAATGATCGCGGTGGGAAAGCGATTTCACCGGAGATTGCGAATATACCGGCCGACTTCGAATCATTCCGGAGTGTATTTGAACAAATGCTCGAACAGGAGATGTTTGTGACGCAGCAATTCAACAATATTGCGGATAAATGTATTAAATTGAAGGATTTTGTTACCTTCCAATTCATCCAATGGTTCCTCGAAGAGCAGATTGAGGAAGAATACGTGGCGCGTCGGATTCTGGAGATGTTTGACGTGATTGGTGAAGAAGGAATCGGACGTTGGGAGATTGATAAACACATTCCAAAAGTAACATACGGAGAATAAATACGGCGGAATAGCACGAAGTAATCGGGCTGTCTTTTTTGGAAGGGCAGCCCGATTTTTTTTGCACAGATACGGATTAAGTGCTATCTTTCGTTCTTTAATAAACGAAGCAGATTGAGATTATTTATTTAATAACAAGTATCCCACATCCGATTCATTTATCGTCAGGAAAAGTTGCCATCGATAGCTATACATAAGCTCCTCGTTTTTGCATTTCTTTTTGTGTCGTTGCAGGCCGTCGCTCAACATCAACGAAAAGAGATAAGCGGCATTGTGATAGACACGGCAGGCACGCCATTGGTCGGTGTAAATGTCCGGCTTACGTCCATTTTGGATACCGTATTAGCTGTCACCGACCAAAGCGGATTCTTTGGGTTTACAAATATCATTGGCCCCGAATTCCGGCTAAGCTTCAGCATGATTGGATATAAGATATTGGATAGGTCTTTCGTTGCCAATTTTCCGGGATTAACCATGCAATTGCTACCCACTGTACTGCCCCCCCAGCAAACGTTGCTCAAAGAGATTGTAATCAACCGCGTTCAACCCATCGTGATCAAGGAAGATACCGTGCAATATAACATGGACGCGTACAACATAAGGGAGAACTCGTTGCTAGAGGAGGCGTTGAAACTGCTTCCTAACGTACAAGTGCGGCGTGATGGAAAGGTGATCGCGCATGGAAAAATAATCAGCCGGGTACAGGTGGATAGTAAGAATTTTTTCGGTGGAGAAGTGCTTACGGCTACCCGCAATCTACCAGCGGAGTTTATCCAATCCGTACAGGTAATCGATTATTACGGCGATATGGCAAACAGTACCGGTGTGAAAGATACGGAGCCCGAAAAAATACTCAACATTGTATTGAAGAAAGACCGGAAGCAGATTCTTTTCGGCCAAGTGACTGGTGGCGGGGGAACGGAAGAGCGCTATATCGGCAGCATGGGGATAAACAACTTCAACGATGGACAGGAATTTTCCATACTTGGGTCCTTCAACAATACCAATACGAGCTTATTTAGCTATGGAGCGCCAAGTGGGGCGGGTACCAGAGACCGCGGAAACGTCGATCTCACCGGCATGATGGATCCGGTAGATGGTGTGAATATAACCAATTCGGCTGGGATCAGTTACTCGGACGACCTATCGGATAAAGTAAGTGTATATGGTAAATACACGTTTACCAATCGTAAAAATAACACGATAGGCCATTCGGTGTTGACAAGCCACTTTGATTTTTATGAAATCATCAATCGTGAAGAAAAGGAAGTCAACACGGATAATATGAACCATCTGATGGCTTGGGATATCGAAGCGCAACTGGATAGCCGGAACTACCTGAAAATAAGTCCAAATCTGTCCTACAGTACGGTTAATTCAAGTAATCATAGCAATGATACCATCAAGAATAGGAGCATTGTCAGTGAACGGGTTTACCGCGCAACGGAGGATGTTTCCACGCCAAACTTTGATATGGATGTCTTGTATTCCCGTATGTTTAATAAGCCCGGCCGCAAATTTGTTCTCAATATGCAGGGTAAGTACTACAAGCAGGATAAATTGGAAGACATTAATGATTATTTTGAGAGTATCAATGCCAATACGGGACAGCCTATCCCTGGTGATGCTTATACATTGACCCAACAGGTGACCAGCGATAATCAGAACCGGATTGGACGGCTCAAGGCTTCTTTTGTGGAACCGATCGATAAATCCAGCATACTGGAAATAAACTATGAGTATAACTACACGGCTATCGATAGCCGACGCAGTGTTTGGGATACCCAAAACGAACTATTTGTGGACTCCTTAAGTTTGGATTATTCGTATTTTTTTGAGAGTAACCGGGTGGGCTTGAACTATCAGATGGAGCAAAATAAGCGATTTAAATATACGCTAGGCTTTGCCGTGCAACCCTTACTTCTTCAAGGGCATATGCTTGAAACGGACACGCTTACCCAGCACCGGAATGTCAATTTGATTCCCAGCGCGGGGTTCCGCTTCCGTATCAGCGATGAGAGCGAATTGTCCGTTGAATACCTGGGTACCAACAACCAGCCCAATTTCTCACAAATTCAACCCATACGTGACTTATCCAATTCGCAAAACATCATTATCGGGAATGCAGACCTCAAAGCCGAGTTCATCAATCGGGTTACCACGCGGTTTCGCCAAACCAAAATGGGCAGAAATCAATTCTTTGAAGCTCAATTAGCCCTCAATAAAATTCAGAATAAAATTGTAACCAGTCGTTCAAACCCCAGCAGTACAGTGCAGGAAACCAGTTTCCGTAATTCCACTGGGTATTTTGATGCGAGGGGTTATTACATGTTTAGTACGCCGGTTATCAATGAGAGCTTCCAACTCAATTTGAACGGCACTACTGATTATGTCAATAACGTATCCTATATCAATGACCAAAAGAATTTTGGGCGGAATTTTATCTATTCACAGGCCGTACAAATACGGTTTATGTTGGAAAATATCATCGAAACGGAATTGAATACGAGTTATACATTCAACCGTACCCGTTACTCATTGCGCAACAGTGATGGTATCGATGCGAATTCTTTTTTGGTTGGGTTGGCCGGCAAGGGGTACCTTTCCGATAACTGGGCATTTGGTTTTGACCTGTCGCATCGGCTCAACAACGGATACAGTAGCTTTGTCAATGCAAACCCAACATTGCTTAATGCATATGTCGAATGCACGTTTCTGCCGAACAACATGGCATTGCTGCGATTTCAGGGGTTTGACCTGTTCAATCAGAATACGGGCGTTACGCATGAGATCATCGGATCGGATGCATTGTTCATGCGTAATAATAGATTGGCTAGGTATTTTATGGTATCGCTCAATATCCGTTTGCAAAAATATCCGGGTAATAAATCATGATGCAGGCTGCAGTGATCACCGCTTATGGCGCAGCCGACGGGCTGACGTTGCAACAACGGCCTATTCCGACGCTGAAGAGCAATGAAGTACTCATCAGGGTACATGCCGCAGGCATAAACCGCCCGGATATCTTCCAGCGCAAAGGCAAATATCCGGCGCCTAATGGCGTCGTACAGGACATCCCAGGGTTAGAAGTGGCCGGTATGGTAGTCGGATGCGGTGAACAGGTGACCCGCTGGGCGCCTGGCGATCGGATATGTGCGTTGCTGGCTGGCGGTGGGTACGCTGAATATGCGGCCGTTGATGCTTCACATTGCCTGCCCATACCGGACAACCTGGATTTTGTGGAAGCGGCTTGCCTGCCTGAAACGGCATTTACAGTTTGGCATAATGTGTTTCAACGGGGAGAACTGAAACGGGGCGAAACGCTGCTAGTACACGGTGGTAGTGGGGGGATCGGTACGACAGCCATCCAACTTGCCAAAGCAATGGGCGCCCAGGTATACGCTACCGCTGGCTCTCGTGAGAAATGTAAGTTTTGCGAACGGCTGGGCGCTGTAGCTTGTTTGAATTACCAGGAAGAGAACTTTGCTCACCGCTTGGCCGGTAAACAGATCGATGTGATTTTGGATAGCATCGGAGCTCCTTATTTTGAGCAACACATTGCTTTATTGGCAAACGAAGGCCGATTGGTGTTCATCAACGCCGTGGGAGGGAGGCTCGCCGAATTGGATATGATGGCTTTGATGCAACGACGGCTTACGCTTACGGGTAGCACGTTGAGAGGCAGGAGCGCGGCATTTAAAGGTGACCTTTGCGGCGATGTGGAACGCTACGTGTGGCCATTGGTAAAAAAGGGTGCGTTACGACCCGTCATTCACGAAGTCTTTCCGCTGGCGCAGGCCAGCCTAGCACATGAGCGAATGGAGTCGGGTAACTTTATCGGTAAATTGGTCTTGGCGGTTTAAAATATTGTAATAATTAAACGATATTGTTGTCAACGTGCAAATAATTTGTTTCCTTAGTTGCATAACTACGACAACGAACGATGAACGACGAGTTTTTTAAATACCTTCACGACAAGCAGCGTGAAATAGCGGATGTGCCGCCAAACGGTGAGATAGCAGCTTGGGCGCTGCGGTTACTGGACTTACTTTTTCCTGAACGCCAGACGCATCCCGACCGTAATATGGAGCAGCTTAAAGCGCAATTTGCACAGTCGGAAAAAGAGTTGGTCAATATTCTGAATCGGACAAAGGCTTGTGAAGATTGCAATAACGGATTGATCACGAAACAATTTTATGGAGCATTGCCGGAATTGCATCGAGTCATGCACACCGATGCGACAGCAATTTATGAGGGCGACCCGGCAGCAACCAGCACGTTTGAGGTTATCCGCACGTATCCGGGATTCTTTGCTATCGCCCTGTATCGCTTTGCACATGCATTACTGACAATGGAAGTCCCTCTATTGCCCCGGATCCTTACGGAATACGGCCATTCCCAAACCGGTATTGATATCCATCCCGCCGCTGCCATCGGGGAATACTTTTGCATAGACCACGGCACCGGTGTTGTTATCGGCGAAACGGCGGTGATAGGTCATCAGGTGAAAGTTTACCAAGGCGTGACCTTGGGTGCGATGAGTGTGGAGAAATTTTTGGCGAATACGCGGCGGCATCCGACGATTGAAGACCGGGTGGTGATCTACGCTGGAGCGACTATTTTGGGTGGTGATACCATCATTGGCCACGATAGCGTGATTGGTGGGAATGTATGGCTAACATCGAGCATCCCTCCCTACACGACGGTCTATCACCAGCCGACCGTGAAAATTGTGGACTCAAAAACAATACATTAGTAGATGCAAACGCTAATCGATTGTGTGGGAAACACGCCACTGGTAGAAATCAGCAAGCTTTGCCCAAACCCGCGGGTTAGTCTGTATGCTAAACTGGAAGGCAACAATCCAGGGGGAAGCGTAAAGGATCGGGCCGCGCTCCATATGATCCGAAGTGCGCTGGATCGTGGTGATATTGAGCCTGGCATGTGTTTGATTGAAGCCACCAGTGGAAATACAGGCATTGCGTTGGCCATGATGGCGCGCATTTTTGGCTTAGATATTGAATTGGTGATGCCCGCCAGCTCGACCCGTGAGCGCACGCTTACCATGGAAGCATTCGGCGCCAAGGTGACCTTGCTGGAATCCATTGAGGTGTGCCGGGATTATGCCGAAGAAAAAGGGGGGCATGCGGATTATTACCTCTTGAATCAGTTTGCCAATCCTGACAATTACCTCGCACATTATCATACCACAGGGCCGGAAATCTGGCGGGATACAAAGGGCCGGATCACCCATTTCGTGAGTGCGATGGGAACGACGGGCAGTATCATGGGCAACTCGATGTTTCTGAAGGAGCAAAACCCAGCCGTGCAGATTGTGGGTTGCCAGCCTACGGAAGAGTCGGCCATTCCCGGCATTCGCCGCTGGCCAGCACAATACCTGCCCAAAATCTATGATCCCAAAAAGGTAGACCGTGTGATGGATGTTTCGCAAGCGGAGGCAACGGAGATGACTAGGCAGTTGGCTCGGGTGGAGGGGCTATTCGTGGGTATGAGCAGCGGGGGAGCCATGGCATGCGCTGCGCGGCTGGCAGACCAATTGGACACGGGTGTCATCGTCTTTATAGCCTGCGACCGCGGCGACCGTTATTTGTCGAGCGATTTGTTTGGCTAAGATCCGAATTTGCTTTTCAGGGCGGCTAATTTAGACGTGAGGTCGCTTTCGGCGTTACTTGGACGCGACGGTTTACGATTTTTGGATGGGTCGTGCCTATGCTGTTTCTTCGCTGCCGGACTTTCTTCCGTTTTCATGGAAAGGCTGATGCGATTGCGCTTCTGATCGATTTCAGTTACACTGACCATCACTTTTTGTTGCACTTTGACCACTTCATTGGGGTCTTTCACATACCGGTTGGCCAGCTGGCTCAGGTGCACAAGGCCATCCTGATGTACGCCGATGTCTACAAAAGCACCGAAATTGGTGATATTGGTGACGATGCCGGGTAGACGCATCCCTATGCGCAGGTCTGAAATGCTATTGATGCCTTCGGCAAAAGAGAACTGCTCAAATTGTTCGCGCGGATCGCGTCCCGGCTTTGCCAACTCTGCCAATATATCGCGGAGCGTAGGGATACCTACGCTATCGCTTAAGTACCTTTTTATGTCAATTTGCTTGCGGAGTTTCTCATCACGTAGCAGGTCAGCCACGTCGCATCCCAGGTCGGACGCCATCTGCTCCACTAACGCATAGCGTTCGGGATGCACCGCGCTGGCATCAAGCGGGTTTTCTGCGTTTCGGATCCGTAGGAAGCCTGCCGCTTGTTCAAATGCCTTCTCACCTAACCGCGGTACATTTTTCAAGGATTCCCTATTCCGGAAGGCACCGTGCGTGTTGCGGAAGCTAACGATTTGCTGGGCTAATGAAGGCCCTAAGCCAGATATATACGAAAGGATCTGTTTGGATGCCGTGTTGAGTTCCACGCCGACGGCGTTGACACAGCTGATTACGGTATCGTCCAATGCCGTTTGCAGCTTAGCCTGATCCACATCGTGCTGATACTGGCCCACACCGATGGATTTGGGATCGATTTTGACCAGTTCGGCCAACGGATCCATCAGTCTCCGGCCTATGGATATCGCTCCGCGTACGGTTACGTCGTAATCGGGAAACTCCGCACGTGCAACTTCGGAAGCAGAGTAAATGGAGGCACCGCTTTCATTAACCATCACAATAGCGATTTCGGGAAGGGCTAGCTTCCGTACAAATTCTTCCGTTTCGCGCCCTGCCGTACCGTTACCAATGGCTATGGCCTGTAATTGATGTTTTTCAACAAGAAAGCGAAGCGTCTTGGCGGCTTCTTCTGCCTTACCGGCACCATTATGCGGGAATATCGTTGTATTTTCGAGCAATGCACCCTGTTCATCCAGGCATACGGTTTTGCAGCCCGTACGAAAACCGGGGTCAACGGCCAGTAGTCGCTTTTGACCTAAGGGCGCAGCAAGCAGCAGCTGCCGGACATTTTCGGCAAATACCCGTATAGCTTCCTCGTCGGCACGTTGGCGGGTAAGCATCCGTACTTCAGTTTCCATGGCCGGTTTGAGTAACCGTTTATAACCATCGAGCATGGCGATGCGCACTTGCGTACTAGCTTCGCCCGACCCCTTGATATAGGCATTATCTAGTAATGGCAATACCTCGCTTTCCGGTACCTCCATATCAAGATAAAGCATTTCCTCTTTCTCGCCGCGTCGCATGGCCAATACACGGTGTGAAGGAGCTGTTTTCAAAGGTTCTGCCCACTCATGATAGTCCTTGTACTTCAAGGCAGCTTCCTCTTTACCAGGTATCACGCGGGATGCAAATACGCCCTTTTCCATGAAAACCTGTCGGGTTTGCGCCCGGATGGCAGCATCCTCTGCAATGATTTCCGCGATGATATCACGCGCACCGGCCAATGCATCTTCCAAATCATGGAGTCCTTTATCTACATCCACAAATGCCTGAGCGGCATTTCGGATGTCGTCGTTGCCTTGCAGCAGCACCAGTTGAGCAAGCGGTTCAAGCCCCTTTTCCCGCGCCATGCTCGCACGGGTTTTGCGCTTGGGCTTATAAGGTAAGTACAGGTCTTCGAGGATCGCCATGGTTTCGGCGGCTGTTACCTGCGCCTCCAACTCAGCCGATAGCTTTCCTAGCTCCGCTAGTGATCGGAGGATAGCCTCACGGCGCTTGTCCAATTCACGCAACTGGTAAAGCCGATCACGGATTTGCGCGAGCTGCACCTCATCAAGGCTGCCCGTCATTTCTTTTCGGTAGCGTGAGATAAATGGGATTGTAGCACCTTCATCAAGGAGTGCTATGGCGGTGCTCACCTGCCGCGTAGACAAAGCAAGCTCCTGAGCGATACGGATGTCGTGGGTCATATCCCCTTAGGTATTCTTTTCGTCACTTACCGGTTGTTTCGGGGTTTCCGGTGCGGGTTCTACATTGCCGTTGTCTTGAGACGTATTGGCATTATTTTCGGTTGCGCTGTCGTGGTTATCGTGGTAATAAGGACCGTTGGTGCCATAATAATCAGGCTCGCGCCCGGGGTCGTGCTGATAAGTGCCGGCCGGTGCCGGCGGATTGTTTTCGTTCAGTTTTTTTGGTTCATCATTGACGATAACATCCTTTACCTCAATATCCTTTTCAAAATTATTGATTTGGTCGCTGATATCACGCTTAATGGTGTCGGAAGCATCTTTGAATTCTCGTATACCGCGGCCCAGTCCCCTTGCCAACTCAGGTAGTTTTTTGCCGCCGAAGAGCAACAACGCGACAAATACTATGAGCATCATCTCACTCGTTCCAATGTTCAGGAATGCCAATACTGTACTCAACATAACAATACCTCTATTTTTCAACCGCTAAGGTAGGAGTAAATTTTGTTATATCCATGAGTTGATTGGAAAAAAGCACGCCATTACCCAGCCAAGTTCCATTTAAATCGTGGGCATTGGCGTAGGTTTCCTTTGCTGTTTTGCAGGTTTCCTTTTCATCTTGTTCAGCCAGATAAGCGTGCCGGTTATGGGTAAGGTGGTCGCCACCAAACAGGCCAAAAAATAAATCAGCTTAGAGAATTGACCGTAAACATTGCCAATATGCAACGCTTTTATGGACCCTGCGATGCGCTCGTTAAATGGCTTATCGCGGAAAACCTCCACTTCTTTTACCGCTGCCGTGGCGGCATCTAGTTTTACTTGGTCACTAGCTGCTGGTGCGAAAAAACCAACGCGGTTCTTGCTGATGGAGAGGGGAGTTTGGGCATCTTTGGGCAAGCTGATACGATAATCGCCCGCATAGGGCAATGCTTGATCAACAGCAGTTAAATAGGATGTAAACGGCAGTAGTTTCAGGTCTGTCTTTGGTGTATCTTCGTCCGGATTCCTTTTTTCGCCCGATTTTTCCGTTCCGCGTTGCTCGGCTTTGGCCGCTCGCGGACTGTTGCGGGTTTCAGCGGTCTGTTCCTTGTAGGTCCCCAGCGTTTTTTGCAGGCCGGTGCGGTACCAAGGAAACGACCATTGAGGGCCAGTGATGCCCATAATGAATAAGAAAATCAACGAATAAAAGGCCAGCGAATTATGCAGGTCGTGGTTGATCCGTTTCCAACCGGCATTCCACTTTATTTTGAGCCCTTGCTTCCATGTCCGTAATTTCTGAGGAAACCAGATAACCAGGCCGGTCAATACGCCCAAGGTGAACAAGATCGTGGCTGTGCCGGAAATATAGCTGCCCAGCTGTCTATTTGGTAACTCGCCAAATAGTGGTTCTTCTATCTTGTCCAGTAATAGCCAGCGGTGAAGGCTAAACATCGTTTGCATAAATTCTCCGGTTTTGGTTACCTCTTTGGAGGTACCGGTGATATCGCCGGTATATGGATTGACATAATAGGTGGTGCCAAAGCGGCTGTTGTCTCCTTCAATACGTGCGGAGAATTGATAGGTTCGGGCGGGATCTGCGGGTATACCGATAACTGTGATGGTACCGCCGGATTCGCTTGCGATTTTCGTAAGGAGAGCGTCTGCGGGAATCCGGTTTTCACCCGCGGGGACATCAACCCAATGCAGATGCGGTGATGCCCATTCGCGCAATTCGGTGTTGTAGGTGTAGATCGTGCCGCTGAAACAGACCAATATCACCACGATGGCACTGATGAGTCCGGCCCAAAGGTGAATGTCGTTGAAGAATTTTCGAGCCTTTTGCCAAGTCGTTTTCTTGCGTGCTTTTCTAGCCATGGTTGTTTGTTTAGTTAGTTTTCAATTAAAAGTTAAACAAGAAATCATCCGATTTTAAAAATCGGATGATTTCTTGTTTAACTGGCTCCTTGGCTTGATCAAGCAAGGGGGATAGCGACGCTTTTTTTTAGTAAGCTCCTAAATAATGGCTGCCGGACTGATTAACCAATTGGGCACCTTTGGTGATTTCCTTGGTTTTCCAGTTAATGACGTAAACATTGCCATCCTTACCGGTTGGTGTGAGCGGAACATATGCAAAATCGCCCTGTACGCCAATATTCTGGTATTGGGAAAATGTAAATTGAGAACCTGAAAATCCTTCATCTGTCTCACTGGCTGTTACCAGTTTTGTAGCCGTTTTAGCGTTCAAATCTACTAGCGCAATATACCCACCTGCAACCGTACTTCTCGTGTACAACACGACACCGATACCGTCCTGGATATAGCGGAAAGCCCTGATACCGGCATCTTCAATACCCAAGGCCGTATTTAAATCAAAGTCGTATGCGTTATCATATTCGTCTGTTGATTTACTGATACGCAATATTTGATGCCCGGATCCCATACTGGTCGCAGCTTGGTAGATATGCCCATCCGTGCCTACATATTGCGTCATGGTGCGGTATGAGAGATTATCTGTGTCTGCAACGGTAGAAGTAATCAATTTAGGATTCCGCAAAGTAGGGTAATCTACCACTAAGGTTGTCGTTCCCAAATCCCGTTCGGTAGTTGTTTGCCAACCATTTATAGCACCATTGTTATTATAAGTTACCGTGCCGTTGACGTCATGCCTGCGGATACCGAGTCCGATAAATACTTTGTTTTGGGCCTCATTCAATACCGGAACATCGGCACGCCATACGTGATAACCTTGTGACTCCAATTCTTCACCTAAATCGATATCGATACTCCCGGTGTTGGTGATGGCAGTAGTGTTGAGATCTATATTTGCAATACGTACCGCTCCCTTTGGATTTTGGTAGACAAAATTAGGTGCTTCTCCAGTGTAAGGAGCTAATGCATCGCCAAAAGAAACGCCTACGCCTTTCCCCTCTGCAGCTTTGGTCCAGCGTGGCGAAGTGCCTAAGATAATAGCGGTATTCAACTCGGAACCCACTTCTTCGAAATCTTTTCCGCCGTGCACGCTGTATTTGTTGAATACGCCGCCGTCTGCGCCTGTGTATTGAATATTATACAGGAAATTTCCGTCTTCAGATCCTTGTACACGTGCAGTACGTTGGGATTTTAACGAAAATCCCTGGCCTGAATCAAATATACGGACCACGTGGTTCGGATCGATCGCTTGTTCATGGGATACGGCATAGGCGAGGGTACCACCATTGCCGGGCGTACCGCCCGCGTCAGGAAACGCGGCCGTCAACGTAATCCAACGTTCGCCGTCTTCAACAGGTGGTTTCCCGTTATCCGGACCGTCATTATTTTTACTACAACTGCTTAGCGTTACAGCCAGTACGGCTGCAGCATACATCGCTTTGGTTAATTGATTTTTCATCCTATTGTTTTTTATAAAAATTTACTGATTGTATAATTTAATTTGAGGTATATACCTCTTCCAGGCTTCTGGACCATGAAATTGTCATATACTTCCGCGTTAAACAGATTTTTTACATCAAGACTGGCAACTAATTTGCCCGAAGGAAAGCGATAGCTCGCTCCAATATCATGCGTGAATTGCGTTGGGGTCTTGGACCATTTCGGCGCGCCCCAAACGATATAATATTGGCCGACGTAGCCGGTATTGTAGTACAAATTCAATATCGATTGCCTTTGAAAAACGTTGTTCAGTCGATACTGGATATTTCCGTTAATGGTAAAGAATGGTTCATTGGGCACCTGTTCGTTATAGAAATCATGGGCTTCTCCGCTTCCATCGACGCCTCCTTTGAAGAGGTTATTGAATTTTGAGAAATTCAGCATGGCATTTAGCCGGTTATCGTAAATGTATATGATTTCGCCTTCCACACCCCGCGCTTGGGTTTTGCCCAAGTTGATGTACCGGGTCGTCTGGATATCGGCATCTTCTTCATTTTCGATTTCGTCGGCATCTACTACCTGTTGTGTGATTTTGTCAAAACCGTTACGCCAGAAAGCACTACCGTAAAATGAAAGCTTATGTTTGCCGGAGTCAAATGCCCCCCAACGAAAGCCAAGGTTGTAGTTCGCATTTCTTTCCGGCTTTAAATTCAGGTTGGGCAAGATATTGATTTCCGGATCGCCATATAAGTGCGTTTCGTTCGGCATGATGTAGGCATTCTCTCCCGAAGCAATGAGGAATAGCTTGGGGACAATGTTGTAGGATAGGGTCGCCCCATATCCGAAGTTATCGGCAAAGGTAGTTGTGTCACGCCTGATAATCGTGTTTTGACCATTCTCTGTGATGATTTCTGGCTTACTTCGGTTTGTCCGGTTAGCGGTGTATTTGACGAGTAGGTTGGTTATTAACTTATCGTTAAGGGTCTGTGCTTCATAATTGAACGAAACGATGTTTTTGACCAAGTCACTTACGGTGACCAGATCCCTGTTTATAGGATTTAGCAGGTCACTGTCATTCCTATCCGTCATTTCAAATTTATGATTTAACGATATGCGGTGGCCGGGAACAACGGTATACCCCAGGTTCGAACGTGCATTGGTGATTTTGCGGTCTACTTGCGTGATGGTTTTTTCACCTTGTTGACCGCCTCCGGTTGTTCGTAGCGGCACCCGTTCTCCGAACTCGATGACTTCCCTGACCGTGCCGTCCCAATTGTAGGCCAGGCCAACCGTGTCTTGCAAATAGGTGCTGCGATTGCTGTGTACCGCATTAATGTTCAATGCCAGTCCATCAATTAACAAATCCCTTTTGTTATAATTCAAGCTCACTACATGGGCTTGATATTCGGTGAAACGACCTACGTAGGGCACCGCCATAGTTGTGCCATGGGGAATCTCATTATACGTATCCGAAATGTTGTAGCCCAGAAAGAATTGATCGGCCCATCTCACATCCGTAAAGCCAGCTTCAAAACGCCCGCCTATCGATTTGTAGGTGTCATTGAATCGTTTTGCCCGATAAGGTCTCGTAATTTGTTGTAAATGATTGACATAAGTGGTCGATCTGCCCCAGGTTGTAAAGCTGTTGTCCGTGTAGATGTGAAAACCGGACGCCCTTGCCGAAAAGCCGCTTTTTTTATCTCGGAATGTTGCACCAATGTCCGATTGGAACGTATTGAACGACCCGTAGGACGTGGCCAGTGTGATGTTGTTTTGCGATGCATCTTTTTTCAATACGACATTGATTGCGCCACCTACGTAGTCGCCGGTCAAATGGGAAGGCAATACGCCTTTGTATATCTCAATGCGTTCGATCATTGCAGGCGGAATATTATTTAAGTTGAAGGAAGAACCATAGGTAGAGATTTCGATACCGTCTAGAAATAGACCCACTGCGCTGCCGGATAATCCATTCAGATTGTATTCAACCTGAGATCCGATACCACCATTTTGCCGTACACGCACACCGACAGTACGATCCAATAATTCATTGGTAGTGAGGTTTCTTAGGGAGGCTTCCTTGGTTTCTACGACGGCGACGGCAAAACCAGAGACTTCCATCTTTCGTTTTTCAGTATTCCGAACCACTGACACTTCTTCTAATTGGCTGGCTTCGTTGAGTTCGGCAACCATATTGGCGCGCTTGCGAGCCTGATTTATCGTTACCCCGATTTCTACCGTTTTTAGCTCCAAGGAAGTGACAACCAATTCATACTTGCCGAATGGGATATCCGGGATGGTATACTGACCGTTATCATCTGTCATCGTAGCCCGGTTGATGGGTTTCAGCATGACCGAAGCACCCACTACGGGCTGTCCGGAAGAGGTGGTTACGGTGCCGAAAAGCTCGCCGGTTTGGGCGGAAGCGACGAATGTCGTAAGGAGTAGCAATGCGGTGGATAGCAGTTGATTCATGTCTTTTTCTGAATCATTATTTATATATAGTCTAAATAATGTATATTTGGCGCAAATATAGGGTTAAGCTTAATCTGTAAATTATAACTAACGGAATACAAATTATAAATGGCGGAATTTTCGTTGGAACGTGACGAGTTCACGCATGAGGTATTGACCGACGGTGCTATCCACAAGGTGGCAACAGCAGGCAGCGATGTTACGATAAGCCGTTTTGGTATTTTTTGCTTTTATCAATTCAGCACCTCGTATTCATCCGGTTATCGTTTTCGCGTTTTGGCGCAGCCAAGACCGGAGATTCGCTTAATTTTCGTGTCAAAAGGACAGGGTGTCCATATCGGGTGCCACAGGGAGACCAAAGTGTTTTCGTCCGAGGAAAGCAATTGTTCCTTTGTAAAGGAAGGTTGCTCGCAAGACTTAGTTATCCCTAGTGGTGAAGCATGCGAACTATTCATGCTTGTTGTCGGACTCGCCGATATTTCATTACCGATCGCCGATAGCCAGCCGATTCTCCGTAATTTTCTGCAAACCAATAGCTGCAGCTGGCTATTGGACGAACAGCATATGTTATTGGGTATGAGGAAGATTTCGGTCATCCAGCAAATACTTCATGAAAAGAAACCTACCTATTTACAGGCGGCCTATTCCCAGTTAAAGCTGGCTGAATTGTTTGTTTTGTTTTTGGAAAAGGCCGGTAGATTCGGTAGCGAGGACGGGTCGGTCCAACTACGGCCGGAAGAGCTGGAACGTATCCGGAAGGTCAGAAGTATGCTGGAAGACAATCTAGCAGCGTCTTATTCACTGGTTGGATTGGCTCATGCTGTAGGAACGAATGAGGCTAGCCTGAAGAAGAACTTCAAAGCGGTTTACGGAACAACGGTATTCGGCTACCTAACCGCATGCCGTATGGAGCGCGCTAAAGTCCTGCTCACCAATGGACAATTGAAAGTGGCGCTGGTAGCGCAAGAGGTGGGCTATAAATATGCTTCACATTTTTCCGCCGCATTCCGTAAATATTTCGGATACCTGCCTACCAAGCTGTTGCGGATGGTCGTGTCCGTTCCGGCATACTTATCGGGTGCGGCGAGTATGGAAGTTTTTACGTGTTTAGCGGTTTTGTAAGCATAGGAAAGGTGAAATCTTTGTACCTTTGCCGCTCCTATTAGAAAATGGAGGGCAGTGTGCGCCAAGGATTCAAATCATACAAGCCATATTATCTCAGTACGCTCACATTAGCGGGGCCGGTGATGATCTCGCAGTTGGGGCATATGTTGGTGCATACTGCGGATAGCATCGTGGTCGGCCACTTTGCCGGTACGATACCACTCGCCGCGGTGTCGCTGGTACATAGTGTGTTTATGATCGTGATGGTCATCGGTATCGGGATTTCGTACGGCCTCACCCCGTTGATTGCGCAGGAAAACGGAAGAAAGAACTATGCCGAATGTGGTGCGTTGCTCTCCAATAGCATATGGATCAATGGGCTCGCAGGAGTGCTGCTGTTCTGCTTGGTATACTTCGGTTCAATGGCGGCGATCGATCACCTCGATCAAGACCCCGACGTGGTTCGGGAAGCCAAACCCTACCTGTTTATCCTCAGTTTATCAATTTTGCCGCTGATGGTATTCAATGCCTTTAAGCAGTTTGCCGAAGGTTTGGGATTCACCAAGCAGGCTATGCGCATCACCATCTGGGGGAATGTCTTGAATGTACTGTTAGCCATTGTTTTCGTGAAGGGTATGTTTGGGTTGTCACCAATGGGGGTGAGTGGGGTAGGATATGCTACTTTGATCGACCGTTGTTTGATGGCGGTTGTGATGAGTTGGTATGTCTTCCGTTCGGTTAATTTTAAACGTTATTTGAGGCAGTTTAGGATTTGGTATGTCGATACCAAGCGATCCGTATCTATCCTGAAAATAGGTGCACCGGTGGCGATGCAATACGTGTTTGAGGTAGGCGCTTTTGCTGCTGCTGCGGTGATAGCGGGCACGATAGGTGCTGTCGAGCAGGCAGCCCACCAGGTGGCGATCACGCTAGCGGCAATGACGTACATGATGGCCAGTGGGGTTGCAGCCGCCGCTACCATCAAGACGGGCAACAGCTTTGGTCAACGGAATTTTTTCAGGCTGCGGCGGTTTGCCATTTCGAGCTATCATATCGTATTGGTATTTATGGGGGTTACGGCACTGCTATTTGCACTCTTGAACCAATATTTACCGTGGATTTTCACCAAGGATACCGTTGTGATCGGCATCGCGGCTCAACTGCTGGTCATTGCGGGGCTATTCCAGCTTTTCGACGGAACGCAGGTGGTCGGCCTGGGCGTATTGCGCGGTGTCGGCGACGTGAATATCCCGACCTTGATCACCTTTGTGGCTTATTGGATCATCGGTTTGCCCACAGCATACCTGTTGGGCATTGTGCTGAATTTCGGTGTGAATGGGATATGGTATGGGCTTACGCTCGGGCTGCTCACTTCTTCGGTATTGCTCTATGTAAGGTACCGCAAAGTGGTTGCAAGATTCCGTTCTACTTAAACCTCCCGATTCACATCCCAATTTTCGAGATAATCGGCTACACGCTTAACGAAGCGCCCTCCCAATGCACCATCAACCACGCGGTGGTCGTAAGATAACGAGAGGTACATCATGTGCCGGATGCCGATCATGTCGCCATATTCCGTTTCAACGACGGCCGGTTTCTTGGTGATGGTGCCCACAGCCAGTATAGCTACCTGCGGCTGGTTAATGATAGGCGTGCCCATGATGTTGCCGAAAGCGCCGATATTGGTCAGCGTAAAGGTGCCGTCTTGCGTATCATCTGGCTTTAATTTGTTGGTGCGTGCGCGATTCGCCAGGTCATTGACGGCCTTACTTAAACCCACCAGGCTCAATTGATCCGCGTTTTTAATGACCGGTACAATTAGGTTTCCGGATGGTAATGCCGCCGCCATTCCGATATGGATACGGCGTTTTTTTATGATCTGTGTTCCATTGACCGAGACGTTGACCATCGGGAAGTCCCTGAGTGCTTTGCTTACGACCTCGATGAAAATTGGCGTGAAAGTGATTTTTTCCCCTTCCCGTTTTTCGTAGGCACTTTTCACTTTATTCCGCCAATTGACAAGATTAGTGACGTCGGCTTCCACAAATGAGCATACATGGGGTGAGGTCTGCACGCTTTTGACCATGTGGTCCGCAATCAGCCGGCGCATACGGTCCATCTCAATAATCTCATCTTGTGGGGAGATCGGCACTGGAATAGGATCATTCACCATGCCTGTCCGTTCTGGTGGCGGGTGTGAAAAAGTAACTTCTTTTTTCTCTGCCAGGTAGTTCAATACATCCTGTTTGGTGACTCGCCCGTCGCTGCCGGTGCCCGGAATGGTATCCAGTTCTTCGGAAGTGATACCTTCTTCAGCGGCAATGTTCTTTACCAGTGGGGAATAAAAGCGGGTGTCTGTTTTTTTGGAGGGGAGCGGATCGGTCTCCGTTATCAGATGTTCCATACCCGGAATGTCGTCACCGGATGCTTCTTCCGTGTCTGTTTCAATCGGTTGTTCGATTTCATTCACAACGGCTTCTTCATCTTCACCGGCAACCTCGATGATCGCAATCACCTCGCCCACTTGAGCGATCGCATTTTCGGAAAACAATTGGGCTTTCAGGATGCCTGATACTGGCGATGGTACATCGGAATCGACTTTGTCCGTGGCAACCTCAAGTATCGATTCGTCCTCGTCGACGCGATCCCCGGGTTGTTTCAGCCATTTTACTACGGTTGCTTCCGATACGCTCTCGCCCATCCGGGGCAGTTGTAAGTTGTATGTCGCCATAACGATGATTCCTGTTACTGATTGAAACGGCCCTAAGTTACATAAATAATTGACTAAAAATAAAACAACAGAATTTTATTTGGAATTAAAGGTTGTTGTCAGAACTAAATAGCTGTTCGGTCCGTATCATTCGCCTTCCATTCTAAGTTCAGCAGTTGCCAAAGCATAAACAAGGCCGCCACAGAAGAGCGTTCAATATTGATTGCCCGGTCATGTCCAAATAAGAATTTGCGAGATACGACCTCGTTTTTCCCAGCCACGGCAATCCAAACCAGCCCCACGGGTTTTTCGGTTGTGCCGCCATCGGGTCCTGCAATGCCTGTTACGGCGATGGCATAGTCGACATTGAAATTGGTTTGCGCACCTAATGCCATTTCGCGTGCGGTTTCTTCGCTCACCGCACCATACTCGGTAAGCGTTTTTTGTTTGACACCGAGTAGTTCGCGCTTCATTGCATTGGAATACGTTACGGCACCGCCTTCAAAAATGGAGCTGCTGCCGGGCAAGGTAGTGATTAACCGTGCGATGTTGCCCCCGGTACAACTTTCTGCGGTGGCCAGCAGCAGCTCGCGCCGTTGCATAAAATCCCGGATCAATACTTCGAGTGAAGTATCTTCATCGGCAAGGAAATGCTCACCGATGCGTTCCGCTAACTGGTTGGCGATGGCTTGGGTTTCACTTTTCAAGGCAGCTAAGCTTTCTCCCATAGCCGTAAGCCGTAAGCGTACCAGCCCCGGTTTGGGGAGGTAAGCGAGGTGGATGTGCGGCGGCAGGGCTGCCTCGATGTCGGCAATCTTTTCGGCGAGGAAGGACTCACCGATACCGGCCGTTAGCATCGTATGGTGCCACAACGGCTGTGTGCCGGGCAAATTACGGAGACGCGGCAGTACCCGATCCACCATAATATGCTTCATTTCAAATGGCACGCCCGGCATGATGATGTAGGGTTTCTCTTTATGTGTTACCCACATTCCCGGAGCGGTGCCCCGTTCGTTGAATAGCACCTCGCTGCTATCCAGCACGTCGGCCTGTTTGCGATTGATTTCGAGCATCGGCCGGTTGCTGCGCTGGAAAATGGACTCGACATGGGCGAGCACCTTTGGGTCGCGGCGGAGGCCACATTCGAAATACACGGAGAGCGTTTGTTTGGTTACATCGTCCTTGGTGGGTCCTAGTCCGCCGGTAACGAAGACGATATCGGCTCTGCCAGATGCCAAGGTAAGCGCTACAATGATATCAGCCGGGTAATCGGCTACCGAGCTAATCTGCTTTACCTGTATGCCGATGGCATTCAGCTGTTGTGCCATCCAGGCCGAGTTCGTGTCGATAATCTGGCCGATGAGGATTTCGTCGCCGATGGTAATGATTTCTGCTTGCATATCGTTAGAAACCCCCGAAGGAGTCATTTCGTTTGGTCAGTTTCAAATCCTGAAGAATAGATGCTTTGGCCCTGATGGTAACGTTATAGCTTTGGAAACGCCCGAAAGGCACCCATCCAAAAGACATATCCCAGCAATGCAGGTCGCGGTAAATACTGAAGCGGGTCATGGAAACCTCCTTTTGCCTAAAGTCGTAGCCCGAATTGAATTGGACTTTCCATTTGGGCGTGAGACTGAAATCACCGTGAATATTCAAAGTGGCCGTAATCCGTGTCTGATGGCCTGGGTTGGAATACTGGAAACTGAACGAGCCAGCGAGGTTCCACGGGATATTGAAATCCACGAATGCATTCGGATCCGAACTGATTCGGGCAAGCTGTTGCTGCTGCTCGGGGGTCATGTTTGCTTTTTGGTTATCCAGCGAGTCAAGCCCTTCCTGCCGGCTTTTGTTGGCATCCGGATTGAAACTGTAATCAAAAGAAAGGCCGAAATTCGTTAATCGGGCAAGCTGCCCGTCTTTGATGGCATAGCGGTTGACCCGTCGCCCCGCTTGCCGGTCAAAACTATACGGATCGAATGTACCGTTGAAATTCAGGTTGATTTTTTGATTGAATAGTGCTGTGCGGCCCGAAAAATTGATGTTCGATAGCTTAAATGAATCGGCAACGAAATTATAATTGCCGCTAAAGGTCAATCCTTGTAAGATTGGTATTTTTTTTACCCCGCCATCGGTGGTGTCTTTTTTGCTGAGTATTTTGGCTTCCAGGTTGTTGTCGATGGAAAAGCCGATCCCCATCGACCGACCGCTTCCCGGTGATCCGTACCGGCTGCCCTGAAAAATGGAGTATAGGTTTTCTCGGCCCTGCGCATCGATAAATCTCCGGTAAAATCCGTACATGGGATCGGAGAAATCGGGCCGATAGTTCAGGTTAAAGGATGGCGTGATTACATGCCGCATCGCTTGTATCTTTCCGATTTTCGGATACATCCCGTAGATCTTGGTGGATAAACCGGAAGACATCGAATAATCATAGGATCGCGTGAACCCATTGACCGTGTCGCGCAGCTCTTCGAATCCGTTGGGCGTGTTTTCCAGTCTCCGGCGGTAAGTCTGGAAATGCCACCCTTCGTTGTAGTTCACGCTGGTGTTGAACTGGAAAAATTTCAACACATTGAGCGACAGGCTCACGGGGATGCTGTGTTGGAAGCCATGTTGGAATTGGCTTAGCGTCTCTTTATTGAATAATCCGGTTTCCCGGGCATTGAGGATATTATCACCCCGAAGGGAGTAGCTGACATTGATCCGTTGGTACCACTTCTGTTCGCCTATGCGGTCTTTGGAATCAAAGGGATTGAATGAGCTTACGCTAAGCGAAAACGTAGGCAGATCCAGCGAAACCGTTTTGGCGGCCATATCCTGCGAATGCCGTAGGCTGCTCGTGAAATTGACCTTCCCATCCAAGAATGTCTTGCCGTAGCTGATACTCGAATTCATCGAGTTCCGGGTGATTTCATCGTAATTGTAGGATGCGCCCGCGGCGGTGTTTTGCGCATAGGAGCTGGTTCCGAAATTCACGTTTGCACTGAAGGTAGTCCCCGGATTGGCCTCTTGCAATTGGGTGTGGTTCCACGTTACATTGAAATCTTTGGTCGATCGATACTGGTCGGTTCCTTCTACACCATTCTTAGTATTGGCGTACCGGATGTTGAAACCACCATTGTACTTATAGTTTACCCGATATCGGGTGAGAATAGAGGCCTCATAGGATCCTTTTGAATACAAGGTTCCCCGGATCTCACTGTCCCAGTAATCGTTGAAGGCCAGGTACCATCCGATGTCTCGCATAAAGAACCCCCGATTAAATTCTTCGCCGAATGTGGGGAAGAGGAAGCCCGACGAACGTTTGTTGGGTTTTGGGAAAAACCCGAACGGAATGGTGATGAACCGCAAGGGTACACCCTCCATCACCAAGTAGGCCGGACCGGCAATGATTTGGTTTTCCGTTACAATGCCCTTGCTGATCTGGATGCCGAAATGGGTATGGGGTTGCGGCAGGTTGCAGGTACTGTACATGCCGTGGTAGAGCGACATCTCATTGTATTGATTTTTGCGTACCCTGCTGGCCTGGATATATCCGCCTTCTACTTCCGTAAAAATGCCAAAGGTAATCCCGTTTGCCGTGTCAAAGTTATAGCGCAGGGAATCGACGGCCTTGGGGGTTTCATTGGGAAAGATAACCACCGGCCTGCCGGAATACTTATTGTTGTGGTCCATTAAGCCACTAGCAAAGATCTCATTCGTGTTGTTATTTACACGGATGTAGTCGGCGGCAAGCTCGAAACCTTCATATTTGACTTTTGCTTCTTTATAGAGGTGTATGATATTGGTTTTTACCTCCGTAACCTGGGAGTCTGCTGCGACGATGCTTACCACGGCCTTCAAGCCGTCTGTTTGCTCCTGCCGGGTGGTGTCCGGTCTGTTACCCAGCGAATCCAACGTCAAGGTATCCTGGAGCACCTTGGCGGTGGTGTCGGAGGGAGGAGTTGCCTGTCTGAGCGTGTCGATGCGGCTGCTATCCTGTTTCGAATTTTCCTGACCATATACCGATACGCCCGGAAATATCGTTAAGAATAGTGAAATACATGAAAAAAAAACGGCAACTGACCTCAAATTTGACAATGAATATTATTTTTGCAATAAATCAGCATTTTGTGCAAAATTAATTAAAAATAGTTAGGATTCTGATGTTTTCGAATCTATTCATATAATAGCAAAAGATACACTCCACGACATCGATATGATCAAATATACCTCAACGCATATTCTTTATTTCCTTTCGCTATTCATAATTCCGACAATTTCACTTGCCAATATGTATCAAGACTCGGTGTACACGGTAAGGACCGTTGTGCTGGACGCTGGGCATGGTGGTAACAAACCGGGCACTCGGGGAGCAAAATCATTGGAAAAAGATGTGGTCTTGCAAGTGACCTTGAAATTGGGTAAGGCGATTGAAAAGGAAATCCCAGGTGTCAAGGTACTTTATACTCGCACTACGGATATTGACGTGGATTTATATAAACGTGCTGAATTTGCGAACAAGAATAAGGCCGACTTGTTTATCTCTATTCACTGCAATGCTACCCCTGCACGTAGACGCCGCAATAGCAAGGGTAAATATTATACAGTCCAAGACAAAACAGTCAGGGGTACGGAAACGTTCGTTTCCGGTTTTAATCGGTTGGGTGAACAAGATGCCGCTATTCGGGAGAATGCCGACATCTTGCTTGAGGACAATTACGAGGAGAACTACCAAGGCTTTGATCCCAATGATCCGGCAAGTTATATCGTCTTTTCCTTGATGAAAAATCAGTATCGCGAACAAAGTATCCAGTTGGCGTCATTCATCCAGGATCACTATGTGAAGTCGGGTAGGGTAGATCGTGGGGTGCAGGAGTTGAGCTTGGCTGTGTTAGCACGGACAGGTATGCCAGCCGTGCTGACCGAGCTCGGTTTTCTGAGTAATCCCAATGAGGAGACCTATATGATGTCCGAAAGCGGACAAACCGAAATGGTGAAAAACTTGGTGGAAGCCATTAAGGCTTATAAAAAGCGAGTGGAACGGTGACACTATCGTGATAAACAATATCGGCACCAAAGTTGTTTAGTAGTGGTTAACGACCGGTAAATAGTGGTCCGCTTCTGAATTGGTGGATTAACTTACGAAGTTCTAAAGAAGTGAATTAACGAATCTGCAAAAATAACCAAGGAATTTTGAAAATAGCAAACGAAACCAAAGTAGGTATACTGGCCGTAGTGGCCATCGCGATACTGATTATAGGATACAGTTTCCTGCGTGGAAACGATGTGTTCAGTCGAGATATCACATTGTACGCTACCTACGATCGAGTAGACGGGTTGACCGAATCCAAGCCGATTTTAGTAAACGGATATCAGATTGGCCGCGTATCGAAGATGGAATTACAATCCGATGGCCAGATCAGAACTGAATTTAAAGTGAAGCGCGACTATGCCATTCCTGCCAACACCATTGCAAGGCTTAGCAGCACGGATCTATTGGGTGGCAAAGCTATCGTCTTTGAATTGGGAGATAGCCCCGAATACGCCAAAAATGGCGATCAGCTTGCCGCGGACATACAAAAAAACATCATGGAGCAAGTGGAGCCCATCCAGAAAAAAGCACAGGATATCGCAGCGGTGTTGGATTCGGTGTTAAACTCCATCAATAACACGATAAACGCCGATTTTCAACGCGATTTCAACCGCAGTATCAACAGCATCGCCAATTCCCTTCAAAATTTGGAAGGCATTACCCGGCAATTGGATGGTTTGGTGGTCTCTGAGCGCAATCGCATCAGCCACATCATGGGTAATGTGGAATCCATTACTGAAAACCTAAAGAATAATAACGAGCGCATCGGCAATGTACTGGTCAATCTCGATAGTATCACAGACCAGGTAGCCAAGGCCAATTTTGCGCAGACCATCGTCAGTGCGAACAAAGCGATGGCCGATTTCCAATCGATTACGGATCGTATCAATCAAGGACAAGGCTCTATCGGGATGTTGTTGAATGACGAGCAGCTCTATAATAATCTCAATCAGGCTTCCCAAAATCTGGAAGAATTGATTGCGGATATGAAAGCCCGTCCGGGAAGGTATGTCCATTTTTCGGTATTCGGTCGAAAGAATAATTGACCACCGAAAATAACACCTTTTTAAAATAAAAAAGTTTGCTGTTTTAAATAATAAGCCTTATTTTTGCAGTCCAAATAAAAATCCTATGCGGAAGTGGCGTAATTGGTAGCCGCACCAGACTTAGGATCTGGCGCTGAAAGGCGTGGGGGTTCGAGTCCCTTCTTCCGCACTTGAATCCTTCCGAAATATCGGGTTCCTCCCGAAACATCGGAAGGATTTTTTGTATAAATGCGATAAACGCTTAAAATTGAGTATGAATATTTCACACGAAAACATCGACGAAATCAATGCAGTCATTACCGTAGACCTCGCTGCAGAGGACTACAATCCCCAAGTAGATAAAGCAGTTAAAGAACAAGCAAAAAAGGCTAAATTGCCCGGATTTCGCCCAGGCATGGTACCCGTATCGCACATCAAGCGTACCTATGGCAAAGCGATCTTATTTGATGAGGTAAATCGATTGGTTAGCGATAGCATCAATCAATATATTGGCGATAATAAGTTGGAAATTCTGGGGCAACCATTGCCAAAGGATGACGATAAAAATGATTACAATTGGGATTTTAATGATGCGTTCTCCTTCAAATATGAGATCGGCCTAGCACCCCAGTTCGAAGTTCCTTTTACGGAAAAGACCAAATTTACCGAATATGTCATCAAGGCCGACGAGGAAACGTTAGAGTCGCGCATCAAGAACCTGCGCCGCAGTTATGGTAAGATGACCAATCCAGAGGTGTCTGAGGATGGTGATGTGCTGTATGCTGAGTTGAAGCAATTGGATAGTGAAGGTAAGGAACTGGATGGTGGAATCGTCAATACGGCGTCTGTTCGCACGGATCTGGTCGACGACAAAAAAATAAAGAAGACACTTATCGGACTGAAAAAGGACGACGAGGTGACGATCGACTTAAAAAAAGCATTCAATTCGGTTGGTGATATTGCTCGTGTCCTCGGAATCAAGGAAGAGGAAGTTGATGCCCTGGATAATACCACGTTCAACTTGGCTGTCAAAAACGTAAACCGTCTTGAGGAAGCGGAACTCAGCGAAGATTTTTACAATAAATTGTTCGGCGAAGGCGTAGTCACTTCTGAAGCTGAATTTAAAGAAAAAGTGAGGGCCGAGGTGGAGGATATGCTCGTGCAGAATGCTACGCAGAAACTGCAGAATGACCTTTATCTGAAGGGCTTGGATGCCGTTAAGGCTGATTTCCCGGAGACATTCCTAAAGCGGTGGTTGAAAGCGACCAATCCTGAAATCAAAGAAGACGAGTTGGAAGAAGGGTTTGCTGATTTTGTGAAGAATCTGAAATGGACGCTTATCGAAAACCGGATTATCACGGCAAACGGCCTGGAGGTGAAATATGAAGAAGTGTTGGCACTGGCCAAGGAACGTATTTCGGCGCAGATCAAAATGTACAGTCCGGGACAAGAAGCGACCGACCAGCAGCTCGCTCAATATGCCGTACAGTTACTTGGCGATAAAGAGCAGGCTAACCGTCTATTTGATGAAGTAAAAGCGCTTAAAGTATTTGATTACCTCAAAGGATTGGTGAAATTGGAGCAAAAGGAAATCGAATACAATAAATTTCTGGAATTGAAATAACGTATCGTTATTCCCATAAAAAAAGAGGCACCTTGGCGCCTCTTTTTTTATGCCTGTTATCCTGTTATTTTTCCTGGGTCACGAACTTGGCGAGTGGTGCCATCCTCGCGCGAAACAATTGGAGTGTATCCGCGTGGATATGATAGCTGTCGGCCGACTCCAATGCCCGCTTTAACCCGTTTTCCACCTCCATGTTCTCACAGGCCATCATGGTGCCGATAAGTTGAGAGAATTTAATCCGGTTCGGTTCTTTCAATTCATACGTGCCGCCCATGCCATTGCAACCCCCTGTGGCTTCCAGCCGGTTTTCTTCACCGGTTAACCGGATAAACGGTTCTTTTTGGGTAGATCCATCAGCTACAGCCGCTCCATTTACCTCGATCAGTTTCCAATAGCGTCCAATTATATCGTTGGATACTTTGTTTAGTATGTAGTGTTCAGCCAAGTTACCGGTGATGCGGTTTCCGTCCATATCCAAATGGAACAGTCGATTTTCGCCTACCTGGAATTTTTCGCCGCGCTCGGCTAGCGTAATCTGACTTCCACTATCATTCCAATCAAACCTGCCCGATTCTGTAAATGCGGTATCGCCTTTTTCAAGATACCGCGTTTTTAATTGATAGGTATTATCTTCGTTCAGGGTAAGTGTATAATCAATTCCCGGGCAATCGGCACAAGGTAGGGTGCCTCGGTATGCGCCGCTCCAATCCAGTGAATTTCGACTATTATGTTCCGTATCCGGCGCCGGACTTGCTGACGTTTTCTTTTTGGTTTGACACGCGCCGGTGGTTAATGCGGCCACAATCGCGCAGCCACCAATCCAAATTATCGATTTTCTATTCATAAGTTATGCATTTAAATGCGTAGGAGCATAAAGTGTACCAAACATTCTCCATTGCTTAAAGCTAACGATATCCCGGCGATTATGTTTGTCTGCGGGATAATTGGTATCTTGTTTGCCCGATTGACGTTATGGATAACTATGATACATTAAGCATCCCGGAAGCAACCGTTTTACAGCAGGAGTTGCGAAAGCGGATAGATATATCGGAACGGGAGGTCTCTATTCAGCTCATTGGGGGTGCCGATATTTCATTGAATCTATACAGTTCGACGATCTACGCTGGTATATCTTACTTTCGTTCCCCGCATTGCAGCCTGTAGGCTGGTCGCTGGTTAAGGCGGAAACGCATTTTCCTTATGTGCCGGGATACCTGGCGTTCCGTGAAGTGCCCGCATTGAAGGAAGCTTGGAGCCGATTGACGACAAAGCCCGATGTATTGGTTGTGGATGGCCATGGCGTTGCGCATCCGCGTAGGCTGGGTATAGCTACGCATTTCGGTGTCGAGACCGGCCAGCCAAGTATGGGTTGTGCAAAGAAATTGCTGACAGGTAAATATAACGAACCCGGTCTGTTGGTGGGCGATCATAGCCCCATCATGGCCGGTGCCGAGCAAATTGGCTATGCATTTCGCAGCAAAAGCAAAACCGCACCGGTATTTGTTTCACCGGGTCACCTCTTGGGTATGGAAAACAGTCTGCAAATCATCCGCCAATGCATTGGAAAGTACCGGATTCCCGAACCGACGCGGTTGGCGCATGAGCTGGTTAACCGCTTTCGGCGCGGAGAACTGCCAGAGGGGATGACCTACGGCACCTTCACCTTATAAATTTGATAAGGGTACTCCACCTTATCCTCGCTATCGTTCCATTGCGGATCGCGCTGCAATTGGGCACAGGAAAAGTAAAGGTATCCATCCGAGCCAATTCCAAACGAATCCGGCCAAAGCAAACGTGAATCTTGTACAAGGGTATGCAGCCTGCCATCGGGTGACAGGTACTTGATGCTGTAATCCATCGACGAGGTCAGATAGATATTGCCCTTCTCGTCGGCAATAAGGCCGTGGGTTACAGTGGTCTCACCCATGTCTTGCACGTGTGATGCCAGCTCGTCATCCGTTAGCGATGCATCAGCCAGATACCGGGTTTCGATGCGATAGAGATTCAGCTTATTGATGGGTTTGAAATAAAAATACCGATTGTCTTTGGTCAGTGCAATGCCATTGACATTCGAGCGGAAGGGACTGCCTTTTCCGTCGCGCATTTCCTTGCCGTCATAGGTCAGGATAACCTCTGGATCAGCCGTGGTGAAAGGCCGGCCTTCAAGCACGGTGCGCGTCGTGCCAGCTGCCAGATCCAGCACGACAATCGCCGCGCGACCCGGATCGGAGAGGTAAGCTAGCCCCTTATCTGTGTCAATACGCATGTCATTGAGCCCGGCCGCACTTTTGTCGAGATCGTCAAACGTATATATCCGCTCCACTCGATCGGACGCGAGGTTGATTTTCAGTAGCTTGAAAGCCCCTTCCGCTGGATTGGCTGTACCGTTCGGGCCGCCGAATATCGAACCCTTTGGAGCGGGCTTGGAGTCCAATACCCACAGGTTATCTTCGGTATCTACATACAGGTCCTGTACGTTGACAAAACGGGAAGCGGAATCGCCATGATGGGTATTCCAGGCTTCGTCCGGAAAGGGTAGGGGTTGGCCGTCTACAATCTCCGTGAGCCCATACCGGTAATCCTTACCCTGGTGGGGGAAGGAGACGAACAGTCGATTGTCCGAAGACACGCTGACGCCAATGGCCCGGCGTTTACCCAAGTCGGCAACCGGAATGAGTTTGTCACTGTGATAAGGTTGTTGCCCGCGACTCGCCACGCTTGTCAGTGTACTGAACGCCGTAATGGCCAGTATGATTTTGCCATAAATCTTAACGGTTGCCATAACTTGCTTTTTTTAGGTGCCTACGGGACTGTCCGGGTGAATAAGCTGCTCATCCTTCAGTGTCTTCCACAATGCTGCGGGTACATCGGTATGAAACGATTGCACATTTTCTTTTACCTGTTCCGGTCGGCTGGCACCGGGAATAACCGCAGCCACTACCGGATGTTGGACGGCAAATTGAAGGGCAACGGTCGATAGACTCACGTTATACTGGTCGGCTACGGCTTTGATCCGATTGCGTTTTTCCACCATGTCTTTAGGAAGACCGGGCCCGTAATTCCAACGGTCCAACCCTGCCGCAAATCCGCCGTTCAATGGCCCGCCGATAATGGCCTTCACTTTTTTTGCCGCCATAGCGGGAAAGAGATTTTTGAGGGCGTCCTCATGTTCGAATAAGGTGTATTGGATGGCAACCAGCATAACATCCGGATCTGCCACTTCCAGCGTCTTCAGGATGGGTTGCGGTCGGTTCACGCCGAGACCCCAGCCTTTGATGATGCCTTCTTCGCGCATTTTTGTCAATGTGGGGAAGGCACCTTTCGCCGCAACATCAAATTGTTCCGTCCAGCGGTCGCCCAGATCCCCATTGTCGGGCGATAGGTCGTGCACGAATACAATATCGATGGACGACAGCCCCAGTCGTTGCAGGCTATCTTCCAAGGAACGCCTCACACCGTCAGCGGTATAGTCGTAACGGAATTTGAAGTTGAGCGGACCTTTCCAGAGTCCGGCCGATCCGGGTTCGAACGTCGGATCGGCCTCGAATATCCGTCCGATTTTAGTAGACAGCAGGTATTCCGCCCGGTCTTTTTCAAAGAGGAAATGGCCAAAACGACGTTCGCTCAACCCATATCCGTAAAACGGGGAAGTGTCGTAATAGCGGACACCGGCCTCCCATGCAGCTTGCAGGGTTTGATCGATCTGCTCATTGGTATTGGTGTGCCACCCGTTGCCGGGGCCTACACCGCCCAGCCCATAGTTCTGCGGGAATGTTACTGTGTTTGACAAGATGCTCATGGCTTGGTGTTGTTCTGACGGTGTTCCGTCGGGTTTGCGATTTGTTGCAGCCGGTACCTCTCGGGAGACGATTGCCGAACCGGCTGTTGCTATAACGGCTGCCTGCTGGATGAATGTCCTTCGCGTTGTCATTCCTTGACTACTTTATCCAATCGTTTGGTATTCATTATCTTCCCTTCTACATACTTAACAATGGCAAGTTAATAAGGTTTTTTTGCGTCAGGAACTTCAAACGCCATTGTTTTGTAAAAAAATAGATGGCAAACCCAAGAATACCTGAAAAGGGCTATTGGCCACGATTTCGGATTGCCGTATCTTTGAATGATGGAAATCAGGTATGCTCGCTGGTTAACCGGTCTATGGACGATTTGGTTGATGGGATTGCCGTGGATAGTTTCGGCGCAATCGCAATGGACTGGGACTTGGTCCATGTCTTACAAACCCTGGCCGCATATTCCGGCCATCGACATGACGCTGCGCATTGCTGAGCCTACTGCCGAAATGCTGTATCCTGCAAAGCTCGAGTTGACTTACGGTAGCTTTGCGGGCGAATATGAGCTGTTGCTCGTCAAGAAGAATGACGGGCAGCTGGGGATAGGCCGTAATAAATATCCGCTGGTAGAAGAACCTTTTGGGCTTGGGCCGTGGATGATGTACTTGAATGGCGTATTGGAACGTCAACAAACAGATACTGACGAGGAAAGTTTGATGCTGAAACGGCTTTGGCTGGATAATTTTGGAATTTTCATGCGGGGACTTTACGATAACGAGTTCTATACCAATACCAAAGTCTTTCTGCGTGATTTTTTATATCGGGAGGACATGGTGCTTGCGCGGGTCGATGATACACCGTGGATGCACCCGCATACCCAGCGCATGATCGATACCGACACGATTTATTATGGTGTGTATGATCCAATAAAGAGCGAACAAAAGGTGTTGAGCCTGGCCATCCAAGACGAAGAGCGGTATGACCGGGATACGGTCACCATCGTACACAATGGCAAAATGCTGGCGGATAGGCTGCCTTTGGAGCAGGCGATGGCATTAGCTAGTATCACGTTGGACTCCGGCGAAAACTACTTGGCTTTTTTTGCAGACAACTATGGTGATCTGCCGCCCAATACCGCTAATTTTATTATCGGAACTGCTGGCGATCGCGGTCAACAGTACGGGTTTGACTTTAGTGATCCTAGCAATGCCTATTCAACGGTCATGGTAGCGCGTTTCCAGTATCTGCCAAAGATACCCCAATCGCCTGTACGTTCGATACCACCTACCGACGATGAGCCATCAGATACTACCGACAGTAACGCATTAACGCCGGCTCGGAAGATGCCTGTCCACACGAAAGGCCGACGCAATCAGCGCATCGGGCAGCTGAAGGTTGGCACCGAACAGGTCATATTGGAATTGCGCGACGAACAGGTAGAAGATGGCGATATCATATCCTTGGAGGTCAACGGTGCTGTCATCGCCGATGGAATGGAGGTAAGCCGACAGGGGAGACGGTTTGGTGTCTCCTTAAAGCGTGGCCGGAATCGCATCGTCTTCCGCGCGGAAAATCTCGGGCGGATTCCGCCAAATACAGCGGTACTACTGGTATATGCGGATGGAGAACAGCGAAAATTCCACCTCAGCACGGATTTCGAGCGGAATAATGTCCTGGATATTATTTTTGAGCAAAATCGCTGACAATCTTCGTATCCGCCATACCCTTACAGGGTTTCGTTTAGCCATTTGAAAAATTCCCGCTGCCAAACAATGGCATTCTGCGCACCAAGTACCCAATGGTTTTCGTCGGGCAGGTACAACAGCCTGCTCTTGATTCCCCGTAGTTGAGCCCCCTGAAATGCCTCCAGTCCCTGTTCGATACCTACCCGATAGTCCTTGCCGCCCTGAACGATGAAGATGGGGGTATCCCAACGGTCTATATACGTAATGGGGTTGAAATCTGTATAGGTTTGCTCGTTTTTCCCATCCCAATACGGCCCGCCCAAGTCCTTATTGGCGAAGAACAACTCTTCCGTTGTGCCATACCAACTGCGCATATCGAATAATCCATCGTGCGCAACGAACGTTTTGAACCGTTTTTTATGAAGGCCTGCGAGCATAAAGACCGAGTAGCCGCCGTAGCTAGCGCCAACTGCACCCAGCCGTGCGGTATCCACGTAAGGTTCTTTGGCCATATCGTCGATGGCAGAAAGGTAGTCTTGGATCGCCTGGCCACCCCAGTCACCACTGATTTGTTCGTTCCAATCCACGCCGTATCCCGGCATCCCGCGCCGGTTTGGTGCCACGACGATATACCCCTGCGCAGCAATTAATTGGAAATTCCATCTAAATGAATAGAATTGCGAGAGGGCACCTTGCGGACCGCCTTGGCAATAAAGCAACGTCGGATATTTTTTATTCGGGTCGAAATTAGGCGGATAAATGATCCAAGACAACAAATCCTTGCCGTCGGTCGCTTTGGTCACGCGTGCCTCTACCTTGCTTTTGGCAATACCCGCGTAGCTATTATCATTTACCGCCGTAATTTTGGCCAGTTGTTGGGTATTGAGATCGAAGCGATAAAATTCGGCAGCATGGTTCATGTCCGTCAAGGATACGACCAGTTGGTCACCGGCCTGTCCGGCTATGCTTGCGATGTCGTGCTGACCCTGGCTGATCTGCCGGATATTGCTGGCTGCAACGCTTCCGAGATCGGCGGGCAGTGTAATTTCGAACAGCTGTACCGTTCCTTTCACTGCCGCGGTAAACCAGATTGTGCGGCCATCCTGGCTCCACAGGTAGGAATCAACGGTGCCGTCCCAATCTTTGGTCAGGTTATACCGTCGCGCGGTGTGCCTGTCGAACACGACGACATCATTTTTATCGGCTTCGTAACCATCTTCAGCCATGCTCAACCAAGCTAGGCGTTGCCCATCCGATGTATAGGAAGGTGATCGGTCATATCCCATCATCCCCTCCGTGAGGTTTACCGTGTTGCCCGTTGCCAATTCATACTTGTAGATGTCGGTATTGGTGCTTTGGGCGTATGCCGTACCGAATTTCTTCTTGCTGACATAAAGTATACTCTTCCCATCCGGACCCCATATGGCGTCTTCGTTGCCACCGAAGGGCTGTTGCGGAGTATCATAGGGTTCATCAGCCATGATGTCTATCGGTACGCCGATTTTTCCATCCTCGAAAGTCGCATAAAACACGTGGCTGAATTTACCATCGGCCCACGAATCCCAGTGGCGGTAATTCAACGCGTCGTAGACATAGGCATTGGATTGCGGTAGGTCGGCATGACGATCGGTGCTGTGCATTTTTTTTAACGGAACCGATCTGGTGAAGAGGATATGTTTGCCGTCGGGCGATATACGTACGTTTTCCAAGGCTTCTTTCTCATCGGTCAATTGCCGTGCTTCCGTGTTCCCAGGTTTTAATTGCCACAGCTGTCCGTTGCACAGGTAAACGACGGCGCCATTGGATTTATCCATATGGACCACTTGTTCGTTGCCTTCACCAGTGGTGAGCTGTTCGGCAATACCGCCCGATATCGGGATGCGGAATAGGTTCTTTTCACCTTTATTATTTTCCAGGTTATAATAGGTGACGCCATAGATGAGGTCGCGTTCATCAGGTGTGATAGACGCTCCGGACACCCTGCCCAGTTGCCACAGTAGTTCGGGCGTGAGCGGTTGTTGAGTCTGGGCGAGTGATGTCGCGGTTATTGCGGTTGTGAGCATGAGCGTTATCCTTTTCATGGCGAGCTGATGATTTGTCCTTGAGCGCCGCAAGTTAGTGAAGTCCGGTTGTATTTAGAAATTGTCCTTAATTTCGGCTATAAAAATCGTCCCTCAGCGGTAATGGAGAGACCGCTAAAGTTGCTTTTTATTTAACGCGATTATAATTGCATGTCAAAGCAACTTTATCTAAGTTTGCCACCTGTACATTGCACAAACCGATGGTTTTAATCAACGAATTTTTGCAGGCGCAGCTAGATTTCAGGGGTGCTGAACTCAAGAGCCTGAAACGCATCCAGGATGGATACGAGTACTTATGGAATGCTGATCCGCAGTATTGGGCCAAGACCAGTCCGGTGTTGTTTCCCATCGTGGGTGCACTCAAGGATGATACTTATTTTTACAAAGGCAGGCCATACCATTTGCCCCGACACGGTTTCGCTCGCGATCATCGTTTTGACGGTAAGCAACTTTCCGATACCGAGGGCGTATTTACGTTGCAGGATACAGAAGAGACACGTGAGGCATATCCCTTTGCCTTTCAGCTCGTGCTGCGTTATGAGTTAGTAGGCCACACCCTACGTTGTACATATGAGGTAAATAATCCGTCTCCCGACCAACCGCTGTTTTTTTCCATTGGTGCGCATCCGGCATTTGCTGTGCATACAGAAGGGCGAACCCTTCGTTATGAAGACCATTACCTGCAATTTCCAAAAGACGACGTGTTGCATTGCCACGTGCTTGAAGGAAACCTCATCGGTAGCCACGTAAATACCATAAAGCTAAAAGGCAACCGGTTGCCGTTGACGCATGAGTTGTTCTACGGTGATGCACTCGTGATGAAAACGTTGCGAAGCCGGGAGATCACATTAGGCAACCGCGCCAACGACCGCGGTATCCGCTTCCGATACGAGAATTTCCCCTTTTTTGGTATATGGGCAGCCAAAGGTGCAGATTTTGTTTGTCTCGAACCATGGTGCGGTATTGCAGATGCGGTAACGCACAATCAACAGTTGGAAGAAAAAGAAGGCATTCAATGCCTGGAAGCCGGAAAAACATGGGCACGGCGTTGGGAAGTAGCATTGATCAACTAGTAAAATGGAAGCAAACAACTGGGATACCATCGGTAGTGAAATTGCGTACGAAAATCCGTGGATACGCGTGGAGCATCGGGATGTGGTTACACCTACCGGCAACCCCGGCATATACGGTGTAGTGAAATTCAAGAATAAAGCCATTGGTATCGTACCCATCGATGAAGAGGGGTTTGTCTATTTGGTGGGCCAATACCGTTATCCACTGGGGGAATATTCCTGGGAAATACCGGAAGGCGGCGGACCACTTGATGAAGATCCATTGGAGGCTGCCAAACGTGAGCTCAAGGAGGAAACCGGCCTAACCGCCCAACGCTGGCAGCGGATCGGTCGTATCCACACCTCCAATTCGGTTACCGATGAAGAGGGGTTTATTTTCCTTGCACAGGGCTTGCAGCAGGGTGATGCCGAACCGGAGGAGACCGAAGAATTAAGAGTCAGGCGTATCCCGCTACAGGAGGCTGTTTGCATGGTGATGCGTTCGGAGATCACCGATTCCATCTCGATGTGTGCCATACTCCTGGTAGCCCGGATATGGGGTATATAATAAGCTTAGTAGCATGTCACAACCAACTGTCCAAGCTGTTTTTTTTGATGTCGACGGCACACTCCTGGGGCTTGAAAGCAGGTCGATGCCAGACTCTACGATCGAAGCCCTGGCCTTATTGAAAAGCAAAGGCATCAAAATCATTATTTCTACAGGAAGGTCATATGAGCACGCAAGGTTTTTGGATACCCATGGATTTGATGGGTTTATAACCTTTAATGGAAGCTTTTGCGTAGACGCTCAGGGACACCCTTTTTTTCGTCAGACGATCGATAAGGAAGACATTAGACTACTGCACGACCACTTGAGTGAAGCAGGCCGTTTTCCGGTGGGGGTGATGACTACCGAAGGGTCGTTCATTTGTGACATTACCGATGATGTAACGGCCATTTTCGAATTGCTGAAATTGAATATTCCGTATAGCCAGTCTTTTGCTGATGCACTCGACAAGGAAGTGCTTCAGCTCAACTTATTCGTAGATGAGCAAAAGGAATTATACATCGTTAACCATGTCTTGAAGAATTGTGATTCAAGTCGCTGGTCACCAGCATTCATCGACATTAATGCGAAGGGAATAAACAAACAGGTTGGAATGGAGCAGTTTCTTACAAAATTTGCTTTTTCGGCAGACCAAACGATGGCCTTCGGCGATGGCGGTAACGATATCCAGATGCTTCGTGCTGCAGGTGTGGGAGTTGCCATGGCCAATGCAGGGAATAACGTAAAGGCAGTGGCCGACTATGTGACGGATACGACGGAGCAGCACGGTATCTGGAATGCGCTCAAGCGTTATGGCGTTATTTAAGGCGCCGTCACAACAACCCCTGAAATCAGGTATTTGGCGACATGCAGATATCGTGTAACTTTGGCGCATGGATTACCGCAGCTATGTTGCCTTAATTGGGATTGCTTTCGTTTTCCTGCTTTGCACTGCCTGCGATGGCCCTTCTACGCACATGGATACCTCGTTCTATTATTGGAAGACGGTTTATAAGCTCGATAGTGCAGAAGCGGCCGGCCTGCGGAATGTGAGAGCGAAAAGCGTGTTTATCCGGGTGATGGATGTCGACAACCAAGGGCCTCAAGGGGAGGCAATTCCGGTTTCTGCCATCACCTTCGCGGAGCCCGTGCCCGATTCTCTGGCTGTTGTGCCGGTGGTATACATCGTTAATCATGTGCTAAAGGGCTTGTCGCACGGCCAACTGGATACGCTGGCGTCAAACGTGTGCCGGTTCGTAGCGGGAAAGATAAAGCAAGCCGGCAAGCGCGGATTTGACGAACTCCAGGTCGATTGTGATTGGACAACCACAACCAGGGATAATTATTTCGCCCTTTTGGAGGCCATCCGTACCCAGCTCGGCAATTCGGTTCGGTTGACATCGACACTACGACTGCATCAGGTTCGTAATCTTCGGAGCAGCGGTGTCCCACCAGCTGATCGCGTATTGCTGATGTGTTATAACATGGGTAACCTACGGCAACCCGGTGAGCATAACTCGATTCTGGATTTGCATGAGATGAAGACTTACCTCACCGATTTTCTGCAGGAGTACCCGTTGCCCGTAGACATAGCGCTTCCATTGTTCAGCTGGTCGGTGGTGTTCCGCAACGGTGAGTACGCAGGGATCAGTAAACGGTTAAACCCAGCCACCCTTTCGGATACGGTGGTTTTTGCACGGGAGGAACAGTCTTCGCTATACCGCCTGAAGATGGCGCTGCCCGATGCGGGGTTGCGCGAGGGTGATGTAATACGCCGTGAGGAAACCCATTGGAAAGACCTTGCTGCCGCCGCGGATTTTCTGGCCAAGCACAAGCGGAAGGAAAAATTCACATTATTGTTTTATCACTTGGATAACCAAGTGCTTAAGGTATTTTCAGATGAACAACTTCAAGAGATCATGCATCGTTTTTAGCGCGTTCGTAGCAGCCTATTTCGGTGAAATCGCCATCAATATCGCTTGTGGTCCCGCCCCCGATCCGTATGATTATTATGTATCCTATTTCCATAATAACGTGGCGGGTGATGGCTATGTACCTTTCTCGTTTACCAATATGAGTTTTTTATATGAAGAAAGTGAGCCCGAATCCGAGCCACTGATCAACAGCCGCGAATGGGCGGAATATCTGGGCAAACGAGTGGGGGTATACGATGTGGAGCGTGTGATGTACGGCGCCGACAGCGCTACTGATTCAGTTATCTTACGTTACCTAGCTGGAGAAAAGGTACCGTTGCCCGATAGCCTTGCAGAAAACACCTACCTCAAGGGGTTGATGAAAGATGAGCCGGCACGGAACTATTTCCTGTTCGCCAAGGAGTTGGAGCCGTATGCAGCGGTTACCTACCAGTACTCCTGGGATCCCGAACCGAGAGATACCATGGCTAGGGAATGGATGAGTCAGCTTGCCGATAAGGCGCTTCAAAAGGCCGATGAATCTGCGCGGAATGAGTTTATCTACCTCCGGTATGCCTATCAGGCTGCACGGATGTATCATTACTCGGGATCATACGAACGCTGTGTCGAAACTTACAACGACTACATTGCTCCCCTTAAGGATAATTCTGCAGTAAACGGATGGGCACTTGCGCTCAAAGCTGGCGCAACCCGGCGCCTTGGCGAACCCGCTGAAGCGGCCTATCTGTTTTCAAGGGTCTTTATCGCAAGCCCCGAACGAAGGGTGCAAGCTTACAAAAACTTCCACTATATCGACGTGCCGTTCGACGAGGTGCTTTCCCTTGCGCAATCCGACGAAGAACGCGCGGCCATATGGACAATCCGGGGGTTCAACAACGCTGATTTCGATCGGGAGACCATAGCCTCCGTATACGACCTCGCGCCCAAGAGCCTGCTTGTGGGTACCTTGCTTACGCGAGAAATCAATAAATTGGAATCCCAGCTCACCGAGGCATCACACTATTACAACGGGGGATGGTGGACGGACTACTACCGGCTTGATTCCGCCAAGGCAAAAGCTCGTGATCACGCAGCATGGATTGCTGCCTTTTCGCGAAAACTGGCCTCGGAGGGGCGTTATGTCGAGCCGGAGCTGGGTGTGGTAGGCGAGGCATATGTACAGTGGTTGCTAGGCGAGGCTACCGAAGCGGGAGCATTGCTGGCGTCTGTTAAAGTGGGGCGGCTTTCCGACCGGCTGGCCGACCAGTACCGGATCGTCGAACTGTTGGTCAATGTACATCAGCTGACGGTGGCAGATGTAGGGAATGAAGAGGCGATGCTACCGGCATTACAATGGCTGGACCAAAAGCGCAAGGCCGAAACCGAGTTGCTGCTACAACGTTATGGCCGCGAAGAATATTATTGGAAGGCTGCGAGCGATCTCCGGTTCAACCGCACGGCAACCAACCTTTACCAATCGGTATTGGCGCCGCATTATATGCGGCAAAAAGATACGGCCATGGCCGCCTTATTGATGTGGAAAGGGGAGTCTCCCCGGGAAATCGAATATGCTGAAGGACTGTATAGCCGGTTGGGATGGCCAACCCAGGCCTTTTGGCAAGAGCAATTGCAGCCCGCCACGTTGGAACAGTTGGCAACATGGGGGCGGGAAGGTCTTGACCGCCCGTGGGCACCGCTTTTTGCAGCGCGATTGGGCGCCCTTGAATCCGATGAATTCTGGGACTTGCTGGGAACAGCTTACTTGCGGATGCACGATTACCCCGCGGCTTCGAAAGCCTTCGCCCACCTTTCACCGGAGTTTGCGTTGCCTACACCGGTCAATTGGTACAGTGCCGACGAAGATACGCTGTGGCCGGATCCATTTGTGGCCACACTACGGGATTACCCTAAGCGGTTCGGCGGCGAAGCGCTCTCCAAGGCGGAGTTTGCGGAAGCGATGGCCGGTCTGCAACGGAAGATAACGGAAGACCCCCAGCATGCCGCCGAGTATTATTTCCAGTTGGCGAATGGGGTGTATCAAACTGGGGCATTTGGAAATTCCTGGCAGCTGATCAGCTACAGTTGGACAAGCGCGGACAATTACCTAACGGGTGCGTACTACTATTCCGGTGATTTCCATGAAGCCCGGCAGGCAGCCAAGTGGTACCAACAGGCACGGGAGTTGAGCAAAGACCGGGAGTTCCGCGCGAAATGTACCTTTATGCTCGCGAAATGCGAACAGAAATCCTACTTGTTTGATAGTATCAGTGACTATTACCAGGCAACCTATACGTCGCAGCGCGATCGGCCGGATCCGTTCTGGGTGTTCAGTCAGCAGAACCGGTATTTCAAGGAACTACGTGAGGAGTATTTGGATACGGATTTTATGACCACTGCAGCCGCCGCGTGTACGTATCTGGCTGATTTTATTGCCCCGGATTCCCCATGATTTGTTACGGATACTTATGAGAACAATTCTTTTTACGCTGATTTATTTTCTTTTTTCCCCTCATCATTCCTTGTTTGCCCAAAACAATTCGCAAGCAACGCCACCGTTACTTTTTGATGCCATAGGTTTCTCCGACCGATCACCCTTCCTGAAAGTCCGGAAAGACGGCGTAGAACAATACCTCCATCCCTACGGGCTGCAACTTGTCGATGAAATCGAAGAAAGCAGCGGTGGATTATTTGAAGTGGTAGTGGGCGATGCTTACGGTGTGCTCGATGCGGCGGGCAACGTGGTCGCTGATTTCAAATATGACGAGGTATCGCTCCAGACCGACTATGATAACCAATGGTATGCAGGTATTCCGTATAATTATAGGTTCATTCTTACCAAGCTAGATGGCCGGTACGGTGTTGTTGATGCAGCCGGCAACGAAATTGCACCACCCCAATACGAAGAAATCACGATTATCGATAGCCTATCTATCGCGTTCAGGCAGGGCGGCAAGTGGGGTTGGCTGGACGCCCGCAATGGTGAGATCCTCCAGCCGCCTCACTACGAACGTGCAACGCGGAGCTACCTGCTTCCGGGCGCCGTGGAAATACAGCAAGACGATAAGGAGGGTTTGGCGTTGCGTGACGGACGGGTACTCATCGCCCCGGAATATGATTACCTCCGGGATTTCCGTTTGCCGGGAAAGCAATTGATTTTCTTTTCGAAGGCCGGCCAAGCAGGGTTACTGGATACAGCCGGCAAGATGGTCTTGCCCGCGCAATTCGAGAATCTTGATGCAATTGGCGATCCGAATGTTGTGAAGTTCAAAAAAGGTGATGGTGTAGGTCTATGGCATATCAAGGAAGCGCGTGTTGTACTGGAAGGTTTTACAGGTATTGATGACTTCGTAGTGGGAAACAGCATCGCTCGTAGAGGGCAAGGGTACGGCGTGGTCCAAGCGAACGGGAACGTATTGCTTCGTCCGGAGTACGACCGGATCGTTTTTGTGGATGCCAAGGGCCATTACCTAAGTAGTAATGCTGTGTCCATCGCAATGCCTGCAATGGGTGGCTCGTCGGCAGGTAAACAGCAAAGTGCGGTTCCCGACTTCGTCGAACCCTATTTTATGATGGTTACCAAGGGAGGTAAACAAGGTGTCTTGGATTGGAGCGGTAACGTGGTGATCCCTGCAGAGTACCGTTACATCGAATTGCTATTCAAGGCCGGCAAACCCTATTTCCAGGTGTATCAGCAAGAACGTTATGGCTTGTTTAATGGGGCGGGGAAGCAGATTCTGCCATTTGAATACGCGTATGATGAGTATCTAGGAATGAATTACTATCCGCAAAGCAGTGATTATGCCCAAAATCAAATCATACCCTTAACCAAAGACAATCGCATTGGGCTTTATCATGCAGGGCTAGCTAAAATCATGCTACCGGTAGCCCACGAGTACGTTGTGTGGAACGGGTTTGATCAGGTCAGTGCCCGGCGCAGCATCGGAGCGGGGAGTTACAACTCGGAAACGGCTCTTTACGACGGTGAGGGGCATTTTATCCGACCTTACGAAGAAAGCATCAGCTATGTTGCGGTAGCCGCCGACCGGATTGTGGAGACCTGGATGGTGGATGGGCAATGGCGTAATCGCTTGGTGGATGCTGCCGGGAAAACCATCTACGAAAACAATGGATGGGGAGAATTCAGAAGCAACAGTGTCACACAACTGCTCCTACCGAAGGATACCATATTGGATGCAGGCTACCGGAATGGTTTATTAAAAATTCGAGGCAACGAAGATAATCTTTTCATCGATAAGGATGGCGTCGAAAAGCGCTTTTCGGACTATGAGTCTGTGGGCGACTTTTACGACGACAGGGCGGTGGCCATGGTTTACGAAACCCCATTGGAGGCTGATGAGACTATCGGTTCGGCACGCGATAAGGAACGGCTTGGTATCATCAATAGTCGGGGGGAAGTGGTGCTGCCGCTCGTGTATGAGCGCATGGAGGCAATCTATGGCATACCAGAATTACTGAAAGTAATGCAAAACGGCAAGTGGGGTGTGGTCACGAAAAAAGGTGCGGTGATTATGGAAGCCACCTACGATGATATTCGTTTTTCATCAAGTTCCAAAGCATTTGTAAACATCATCAAAAATGAAAAGCAGGGGATAGCCAACCGGGACGGGACATTATTGGTGCCACCGGTTTACGAACAAATCCATACCGATAATAATTCGTTCGGGGCAGAAGTACCCCTTTTTATGGTTTTCGATGGGGAATGGTACCAGTTTGTGGATGAGAAAGGTGAATTGTTGACCTTCAGAACCAAAACCCGCTTGGGTTATTGAATGAGTTGAGCTATGACGATTTTAACTATGAAACTTTTATTGCCGTTTTTCTTTGCTTTATGTTGCTTGGGTGTCGCTGCCCAAGAAGTGGTGGAGGTGCCGCGATCAACTGCCAATCCGGATAAGAGAATCGCGAGCCAGTTTTCAAGTGGATTTGCCGCTGTACAGGTCAACGGAAAGTTATTTTACATTGATACCCTGGGCAAAAAGGCATTTGACAGTATCGATGAGCAGGATGCCGCAAAATTGGGCAATGAGCACAGCATAAACGAATACGAATCCCACCGCCTTCAATACCCGGAGGCTATGCCCAAGCCGGTGGTAAAAGTCTGGAAAGATGGCAGCGCGGGGTTGCTGACCCCGAATGGTGCATGGCTATTACCCACGGAGTATGCCGATATTGACGTCCGGTTTCCCGAGGCATGGAAGGTGAGGCAGCAAGGCAAAGAATCTTACTATGGGAAAGCAGGGTTATTATTGCCATTTTTTGATGAAGTAGGCTACCTCGATGGCGAGCATTTCGATGTGAGGGATGGCGATCGGTGGGGTATATATAGCTATGACGCTAAAAAAATGGTGGTACCCATGGTGTATGAAAAGTTTGATTACTGTGGTGGCTGTGGCCGGAAACCAGCTTATGTGTATGCCCAAAGTGAGGGGAAATGGGGTGTCGTTGATTTTCGCGGCAAGGTACTTATTGATTTTGAATACGATCATGAACATTGGGGCATGCGTGGTGACGAGTGGGTACAATCCTTCGCCAAGGATGGCCAAAAGCTATTGATCCATATCCCCACCCGTAGCACATATCCACTAACAACTGATGCGCGTTATCAATTTTTGCCGGGGAGCATGTTGGCCTATGCCAAGGGGGGCAAATTCGGCATCATCGATAAAAACGGGCAGCAGTGCCTACCAGCTGAATATGACAGCATCCATTTACCCAATGATGACAACTACCTAGGTTACAGCGGTTCTTATACACTCATCGAAAAGTCGGGCAAAAAGGGTGTATTCCGCGATGGAGCGGTGCTTTTCCAGCCAGAGTGGGATGAAGTGATGGTTTACGATGATTTTTTTGTGCTTACCAAGGACGGAAAATCATCACTTTGGGATGCCGGTAAACGTCAATTGGTACCTCCTTCGTTTTCGGAAATTATGCACTTAAACGATTATTTCTATTCATCTGGCAGCAAAGGCATTACTGTTTTTAAACTCAAGGACAGGGCTTTGTACGGCTTGTACTTCACCGAAACGGACGCCTTGGTCAAACCGGCATACCATTCCATCGAATTGGTAGACAGGGATGAAAGCGAAGGGGAGGAGGTCATTGAATGCACTCGCCAAGGCAGAAAGGCACTCTACAGCTTACAGGGAGAAGAACTTTTGCCGCTGCATTACCACGATTGGGACCCGTGGTACGACTCCGGAACGCTGCTCCAGGTACAATTGAATGATAAATTGGGGCTATACGATTGGCGACAAAGGAAGGAAGTACTTCCCTGTGCGTATGACCATTTGGAGCGACTGGATAAATCCAACTATGTGGTGTCGGAAGTAGGTGACTACGGTAGCCGGACAAAGGAAATACGGAATGAAAAGGGTGAGGTCTTATTAAACGACCAGTACAACAATGTAGAAGCCGTAGGGGATGGCTGGTATTTGCTAACGGCCGATGGCAACGTTGGTCTCGGTGCGCAATTATTCAATAGCCAAACCGGTACCATACAGGGGATGGAATGGACGTATGTTTGGAACCTGGAAACCCCAAACCTTCTGCTGGTCTCACAGGATGGCCAGACAGGGTCGTTGTACGATGTTGCAAAGGCCAACTTACTGGATGGAAAATATGATGTGTCCAACTATTCGGATCCTTATGCGGCAGCGGAAGGTACGGATACGCCTTATCCCTTGTTATTGCAATTCCAGCACGGCATTGCGGCGATCAGGGCGGGTAATAAAATCGGCTTTGTGGATAGCTTGGGGCGGCAGTTCATTGCACCGCAATATGATGCCGTAACGCTCTTCAATACGAATGGTGTCGCCGCCGTGGCAAAGCTGCGATCGGTAACGGATGCTTGGGGTAGGCAGGTCGATCGGCTGACCTATCGATTTGTAGCTAGTAGTGGAGCTACGCTTTCAAAGGTTGAGTACCCAGCCTTGTCAGCCTATTTTTTAGACCTCGATTTTTTCCTGGGTGATTACTTGATTATACGAAAGGAATCCCCGGAAGGGAGCGGCGTATTGATGGGATTGGAAGACCGTCATGGGAATACGATCCTCAATCCGGAATACAATACCATCGACATATTGAATGGCGGCCAGTATTTCCTATTACAGCAGGGGCAACGTTTTGGCATTGCCGATAAAGGCGGGAAAATCGTGCTTCCGGTAAAATTTGAAAACATGCTCATCAATCGGTACGCGTTGGGCAACGAGTTGATATTCCCGTTGCTCTGCAAGCAACCATCGGGATGGATGTATTACACGAGGGAGGGATACACGCTTACGGTAGCAGGGATGACCGATTCGGACGTGTTTGAAATCAATCAGTCAATTTGGTAAATTTGCGTAAAAAGTATAGGCTGATGAATAGCATAGTCATTTTCTGCGGTTCGAGTAAGGGGACTGAACGTATTTATGAGGAACAGGCTTACTTGCTGGGCAAAACGTTGGCGGATTTGGGGATTGGCTTGGTGTATGGTGGGGCCAAGGTAGGGCTTATGGGGGCAGTAGCCGACGGTGCATTGCAACATGGCGGCCGGGTGATTGGCGTGCTGCCTTATTTCTTGCAAACCAAGGAAATTGCGCATGATAGCCTCACGGAGCTCATCCTGGTCGATACGATGCACGAACGGAAAACGAAGATGAATCAGCTCAGCGATGGGGTTATTGCATTGCCGGGTGGTTTCGGTACGCTCGAAGAGTTGTTCGAGATGCTCACCTGGGGCCAATTGGGATTGCATCAGAAGCCCATGGGACTGTTGAATACGGATGGATTCTACGACGAACTGATTGCGCTTGCGCGGCACATGGTTGATAAGGGGTTCCTGAAAGAAATCAATCAGCAGATGCTGTTGTGGAGTGCAGATATCCAGGATTTGCTTAATCAGATGCGTAATTATCAACCCCCTGCCGTGGGTAAATGGATTACCCAAGAAGCCACTTGATGACTGCCTTGTTTTATTTCTTTCACGTACAGGTCAAAAGAATGCACCGTACCATCGGAGACTGGGGGGTAAATCCTTGGTTGGTGTATGTCGGTGCACCGCTGCTATTTGCAGGCGGTTCGGTTGGTTTGTTCTCACGGACCCCGTATGCCCCCTGGATTTATGTGGGTATTGCCGCTGCTGTACTCCTTCAGCTAAGCAGCTCGGCACGGCTTCGTTTTCTCCAACAGGTCTTCGATCGGCTGATATATTGGCGTATCCGTTTGCTCGAAAATATGCTGGCGGTCGTGCCATTCATACTATTTTTACTGTACCGCGGTGAATTGTGGTTTGTTTTTGGCCTCTTGGCGCTGGCGTTAGCTGTATTGCCGCTCCGCATTGGTACAAATGGAATGGCCGCACTGCCTACACCGTTCTCGAAGCATCCTTTTGAGTTTGCCGTGGGTTTCAGAAGCTCCGTCGGTATGTTATTCATTGCCTATATACTGATGATCATTGGTATTTACGTAGGCAACGGGAATCTGGGGATAGCGATGTTACTGTTGGTGGTATTCGTATGCGCCAATTATTATTCGTGGAGCGAACCCGCGTTGTATGTTTGGGTTTACCGGTTGACACCCCGATCCTTTCTTGGTATGAAAGTGAGAACGGCTTTTCTGCACCTCACTGTCGTGCTTCTTCCAATGGTGCTTGCTATCGGGTGCTTTTTTCCGGATGACTGGCTTTTGGTATTGGCGATGTCGGTAGCCGGATATGGCTATCTTACCCTGGCCGTCTTGGCCAAGTATGCAGCTTTTCCACGGATCGTCAGTATTCCACGGGGTATTTTTATGGTAGCGTCATTCGTGTTTCCGCCATTAATGCTCGTTTCTATACCGTATTTTTTCCGACACGCAAAAAATAATATCGCATTGATTCTATGAATGTTGATGTCTATCAATTAACGAAATCATTTGGTAGGGATGAGGTGCTTAACGGCATCGATTTGGATTTCCGTACCGGACGAGTTTACGGCCTCGTGGGGCGAAACGGGGCGGGGAAAACCACCCTGTTCAATTGCCTGGCAGGGCTGGAAAAACACGGGGGCAAGGTGATTGCTGAAGGGGGGATATTGAAAGACCGACTTGGGTTTTTGCAAACCGAACCCTATTTTCCGTCGAAGCTCACTGGGCGCGAGTATTTACGGTTGTTCTGCAAAGCGCGTGGGGTACCGGATGAAGGCCTGGACGAACGGAATGTGTTCGACCTTCCACTCGATCGATATGCGCAGCAATACTCTACCGGCATGAAGAAAAAGCTCGGTCTCTTGGCTATCCTTTTGCAGCAGAACGATTTCTTTATCCTTGATGAGCCCTTCAACGGGGTGGACATCCATAGCGCATTATTGATTACGGAGATTATCCGACGGTTGAAAAGCGAAAAAAAGACCGTTTTGATTTCTTCGCATATCTTCTCAACCCTCAGGGACACGTGCGACGTTATCCATGTGTTGGACGGCGGGAAAATAATGGAAACCATCGGACAGGAAGATTTCGAGCGGCTGGAGCAGGATATGACTGCTTTTGCTGTCGGAAACCGGTTGGATGTGCTTCGTTTTAGCTAAATTCCTGTATTTGCACAGGATAGCGTTCGCCTACTATTTTAATATCTGCTAATGCGGTATTTATTTTAGTTAACTCTTCATTAGAAAAGGAAATATTTATTGTTCCTATGTTTTCCTGCAAACGGTGCAATTTTGATGTGCCTGGAATAGGGACAATGAACGGTTTCTGTGCCAATAAACCCTGTAAGATTGTGCAGCATTGGCAATCTGAACATATAAGATTGTCTGTTAAAATTTCCAGGTTTTTTGTCAGACTTCCAAAATTACCTTCTTGGTGGTCCGGTAATGAGTGCTAAACGGATCAGGCAGGGGAATCCCTTCGGCGAAAACTGAATTTACGTTCGTTATAAGTCTTTCTACTTACGTGACTGGAACTTTACTGGCGATCCATTGTTTACACTGTAACAGCAATGAGCAGGATATGGCACTTTCCACCTATAACAAGAAGCGCAGTTTTGACAACACCCCAGAACCCAAAGGCGGTAAACCCAAAGAGGAACAGCTTCGTTTCGTGGTGCAAAAGCACAAAGCATCGCGCTTGCATTATGATTTTAGACTGGAAATCCGGGGTGCACTAAAAAGCTGGGCGGTACCCAAAGGCCCTTCTCTGAATCCCGAAGACAAGCGTTTGGCGATGGAAGTTGAAGACCATCCCAATGACTATAAGGATTTTGAGGGCATTATACCCAAAGGTAATTACGGAGCCGGAACAGTGATTGTTTGGGACGAAGGTACGTATGAGCCGCTCGATGCCGACGGCGACAAAAAGGCGATGGAAAAAGCGCTGATGAAGCAGTGGCGGGACGGTTCGCTCAAGTTCAAGCTGAAAGGCAAAAAGCTTAAAGGTGAATTTGCGCTTGTCAAAATGAAAGGCAAGGAAGACAATGCCTGGCTATTGATCAAGCATAAGGATAAATATGCCGCCGATGAGGATGTCACCTTAAAGGATAAATCCGTCGTATCCCGGAAGACACTCGAACAGGTCACCAAGGCCGGTGGGGAGACTTCCCAAGCGAGTAACGCTACGAAAAGAAATACGAAGAAGCCCCGAACGGTTAAAGTCGCACAAAACGCCGGAGTTAAGAAAGCGGTTGAAAAGCAGATTGATCCCACGGAGGCTGAAATCCCGCAAACTGAAGTGGACGTGGAAGCAGTGCTTCAGAAAGCAAAAAAGGCGCCGTTCCCCAAAAGTTTATCACCCATGCTCGCCACGCTTGTCGATGAGCCATTTGATGATCCCGGCTGGGAATACGAGGTGAAGTGGGACGGATACCGCGCAGTCGCTTTCATGAATGGGAAATCAGTGTCGCTGAAGTCCCGCAACGACAAAACCTTTGCCGATAAATTCTATCCCGTGTTCGAGGCTGTGCGCAACTGGAAAGTAAAGGCAGTCGTTGACGGCGAGATCGTCGCGGTGAACGAAAACGGCGTTTCCAATTTCAATAAGTTGCAGAATTGGCGAAGTGAAGACGACGGCCAGCTGCTTTTCTATGTTTTTGACATACTCTGGTTTAACGGCAAGAATCTGATGACGTTGCCATTGTCCGAGCGGAAAGCAGTGCTTGCTACCCTGATCCCGAGGGACGACAGGGTGATCCGCAGTGGATACAGCGTTGCCGATAAAGGGATCCAATTTTTTGATGCGGCGACCAAGCTGCACCTTGAAGGTATTATTGCCAAACGGTCCGATAGCCGTTATTATCCAGGTGACCGTTCAAAGGATTGGCTGAAAGTTAAAGCACAGAAACGGCAGGAGGTGGTTATCGGTGGATATACACGCAACAAAGGTTCATCCAAACTATTCTCCTCCTTGCTGCTCGGCGTTTTTGATGGGGAGAAGTTCAACTACGTCGGCAAGGTCGGTACCGGATTCAAGGATAGCGAACAGCGGGAAATGGTCAAAATGTTCGAGCCGCTCGTAAGAAAAACCAATCCCTTCACGGAAAAGCCCGACTATAATAAGCCCTCGCGCTTCAGGCCTAACCCGCCGGATGCAACAGCTACGTGGCTCCGTCCGGAACTGGTATGTGAGATTCACTATACCGAAGTTACAGAAGACGGGGTATTCAGGCACCCAGCTTTCATTGCCATGCGGGAAGATAAGCATGCCAAATCCGTGGTGGCTGAAAAGGAAATACCCGTGCAAAAAGTCGTCGACGATAAGGAGGGTTCGCCCCGTATCGTCAAGGCGCCCGTGAACGACGGAAAGCGTACACTCGTGAACCCTTCGGAAAGTACGCAAGTTAGAAAGGTCAATGGAAACGAGCTGAAATTCACCAATGTCAAAAAGGTACTTTGGCCGGATGAAGGGTACACCAAAGGCGACATGCTGAACTATTATTGGCAGGTTGCCAAATATATCCTCCCTTACCTGAAAGACCGGCCCCAATCGCTTAACCGTTTTCCAAACGGAATAAAGGGCAAGAGCTTTTACCAGAAAGACGTGACCGGAAAGGTACCTGCGTGGGTAGAAAAGTATCCGTATAAAACGGAAGGCAAACGCAAGCACTTCATGCTCTGCAATAATGAAGCGGCACTGCTGTACATGGCAAACCTTGCAGCCATCGAAATGAATCCCTGGAGCAGTACGGTCAGCAAACCCGATAATCCCACCTGGTGCCTGCTTGACCTCGACCCCGATAAGACCAATACCTTTGAGCAGGTCATCGAAGTGGCCCGTGCCATCCGGGAACTGCTGGACGATATGAAAGTACCTTCCTATTGCAAAACCTCGGGGTCAACCGGCTTGCACGTGTATATACCGCTAGGAGCTAAGTATACCTACGATCAGTCGCAATTATTTGCCAGATGGGTTGCCGCACAGGTCGATTCCCTATTTGATTTTACCAGTATCGTGCGGATGACCGATAAAAGGAAAGGAAAAGTATACATTGATTTCCTCCAGAACCGCCCTTCTGCAACCCTTGCAGCGCCCTATTCGCTTCGTCCGAAACCCGGCGCTACCGTTTCCATGCCCTTACATTGGGAGGAGGTAAAGAAGGGGCTTAAGATGTCGGATTTTACCATCGCAAACGCTGTAGAACGCGTAAAATCAGAAGGTGACCTGTTCAAACCAGTGCTGGGAAAAGGCATCGATCTCAAGAAAATACTTGCCAGTTTGTAGCGCAGAAAAACCAAAAGAACAAGTAGCCGAATATTACGCAATAGAGATATAGAAGCGATTTAGCGAAATTCGCTACGTGTTCAAATAATATATTAAATAGCTGTTCCATATTTCAGTTTATTAGAAAGGCCCACCGGTGGTCGATTGTCCCTGCAAATTTTTTCCGCCAATCAACCAGCGCGTTAGCACGGTGCGGCGGCGCAGTGCTTGCTAAATCCGATTGTCTTGCCGAGGTTTGTATTTACTAAATATATTAGTTAAATTCAACATGGAGCGTCACGTGGTGCATTGCGATCTGGATACGTTCTTCGTATCGGTGGAGCGGCTGCTGAATAGCAGCCTGTCGGGCAAGCCCGTGTTGATCGGGGGCGGCAGCGACAGGGGGGTAGTGGCCTCGTGCAGCTACGAGGCCCGGCGGTTCGGCGTCCACAGCGCCATGCCCATGCGGCTGGCCCTGCGGCTGTGCCCCGAGGCGGTGGTGGTGCGGGGCGACCACGACCTGTATAGCCGGTACTCGGGCATCGTCACCGAAATCATCGAAGAGATTACCCCCGTTGTCGAAAAGGCCAGCATCGACGAGCACTACCTGGATATCACCGGCATGGACCGCTACTTTGGCTGCTGGAAATGGACGCAGGAATTGCGGCAACGCATCATCAACGAAACCGGGCTGCCCATCTCGTTCGGCCTGTCGGTCAACAAAACGGTAAGCAAGATCGCCACCGGCGAGGCCAAGCCCTGCGGCGAAAGGGAAGTGCAGGGCGGCGCCGAGCGGCCCTTCCTCGCCCCGCTGTCCATCCGCAAAATCCCCATGGTGGGCGAAAAGTCCTATACGCTGCTGCGCAATATGGGCATCCACCGCATCGGCACGGTGCAGCGGATGGAAGCGCCAACCATGCGGCGCGTGCTCGGCGAAAACGGCGTCGCCATCTGGCGCAAGGCCAACGGGCTGGACGATGCACCCGTGGTGCCCTTCCGCGAGCAGAAGTCCATGAGCAAAGAGACCACTTTCCAGCAGGATACCATCGACGTGGATATGCTGCGGCGGGTGCTCGCCGGCATGGTCGATGCCCTGGCGTTCGAGCTGCGGCGCGAAAAGAAGCTCACCGGCTGCGTCACCCTCAAGATACGGTACAGCAATTTCGACACCCACACCCAGCAGCTGCGCATCCCGTACACCAATTCCGACCGCACGCTCACCGCCAAGGTGGGCGAGCTGTTCAAAAAGCTTTACAGCCGCCGCATGCTCATCCGGCTCATCGGGGTCAGGTTCTCGCACCTCATCCACGGTGCCTACCAGGTAGACCTGTTCAACGACACGCTCGAAGAGGTGAGCCTCATGCAGGCGATGGACCGCATCCGGCTGCGCTACGGCACGGAGGCCATCGTCAAGGGCATCTGCCTGCCCGATGGGATGCCGGCCAAACCGACGAAAGGAGGGCGCCGTGCTGCTCAACGTCCATAGTTACTATTCGCTCCGCTACGGCACGCTCTCGCTGGATGACCTCATCCAGGGCATGATGCACCACGGATACGACACCGCCGTGCTTACCGACATCAACACCACCACCGGGTCGCTGGATTTCCTGAGAAAGGCCCGCGCTGCGGGGCTCACCGCCCTGGCGGGGATGGAATTCCGCAACGGCGACGCGCTGCTGTACATCGGCATCGCGCGCAGCAACGACGGCTTCCGTGCGCTCAACGAATTCCGTACGCGGCACAACCGCGATGGAAGGCCGCTGCCCACGCGCCCCCCCGAACTGGGCGATACCCTCGTCGTGTACCCCTACGGGGCGGTGCCACCCGCAGACCTCCGCGATAACGAATACATCGGCATCCGTCCGCCCGAGCGCAACCGCATCCGCATGGAGCCCGCCGCCCACCTGGAGCGGTATGTCATCCTCGCGCCCGTCACCTTCGCCCCGCCCGATTACAGGCTGCACCGGCAGCTGCGCGCCATCGACCACAACCTGCTCTATTCGCAGCTGGAGCCGCAGATGGTCGCCCCGGAAGACGAGGTATTCATCCCCCGTGCGCAGCTCATGGCGCTGTACCGCGATTTTCCGCAGCTCATCCGCAATACCAACCGGCTGCTGGGGCAGTGCAGCTTCGAGTTCGACTTCCGCACCATGAAAAACAAGCAGACCTTCACCGGCAACCGCTACAACGACCGCCAGCTGCTCAACAAGTACACCAACGACGGCCTGGCCCGCCGGTACGGAAAAAACGACAGGGAAGCCCATGCGCGCGTGGCGCGCGAGCTGGAAATCATCGAGCAGCTCAATTTTTCCAGCTACTTCCTCATCACGGACGATATCTGCCGGTACGCCCGCGGCCGCGATTTCCACTACGTGGGGCGGGGAAGCGGCGCCAATAGCGCGGTGGCCTACTGCCTGGGCATCACCGATGTCGACCCCATCGCACTGCACCTGCCCTTCGAGCGCTTCCTCAACCCCAAGCGGCAGTCGCCCCCCGATTTCGATATCGACTTCAGCTGGAACGAGCGCGACGAGATGTACGACTACATCTTCAACCGCTACCAGTCGGGCCACACCGCCCTGATGGGTGCCATGGGCACGTTCCGCAGCCGCAGCATCCTGCGTGAGCTGGGCAAGGTGTACGGCCTGCCCAAGGGCGATATCGACAGGCTTGTCAACGAGCCCGAGCACCTGCTCAACAAGAACGAGGTCACCAACACCATTCTGTCGGTATACAACCGCATGGCCGATTTCCCCAACCAGCGCACCATCCACGCCAGCGGCGTGCTTATTTCCGAGCTGCCGCTCACCCACTATTCGGCGCTGGACTACCCGCCCAAGGGGCTGCCCACCATGCAGTTCGATATGTACGTGGCCGAAGATATCGGCTTCGAGAAGTTCGACATCCTCAGCCAGCGCGGCATCGGCCACATCAAGGACTGCCGCGAGATCGTGCGGCAGAACACCGGGCAGGTTATCGACACGAACCGCCCCAAGCGGTTCTTCACCGACCCGCAGATCGCCACCCAGCTCAAAAGCGCCAACACCATCGGCTGCTTCTACATCGAGAGCCCCGCCATGCGGCAGCTGCTCACCAAGCTGCGGTGCGACGATTACCTCACGCTGGTGGCCGCCTCGTCCATCATCCGGCCCGGCGTGGCCAGCAGCGGCATGATGGCCGAATACATCCGCCGCCACCACGACCCCGCCACGGTCACCTACCCGCACCCCGTGTTCCGGGAGCAGCTGGAGGAAACCTACGGCGTCATGGTGTACCAGGAAGATGTGATGAAAATCGCCAACGCCTACGGCGGGCTCGACATGGCCGATGCCGACGTCTTAAGGCGCATGATGAGCGGCAAGTACCGCAGCAAGGACCACCTTATCGAAATCGAGGATAAGTTCTTCAGCAACTGCCGGGCCCGCGGCTACGACGAGCAGGTGAGCCGCGAAATCTGGCGGCAGATGGAGAGCTTCGCCGGCTACAGCTTCAACAAGGCCCACTCGGCCAGCTTCGCCGTGGAGAGCTACCAGAGCCTGTACCTCAAAACCTATTTCCCCAGGGAGTTCATGGTGGCCGTGCTCAACAACTACGGCGGCTTCTACAACCGCAAGGTGTACGTCAACGAGGCCAAAAGGGCAGGGGCGAAGGTCCACCTTCCGTGCGTGAACCGCAGCGGCTACCAGGCCACCATCTGCGGCAGCGACATCCACCTCGGCTTCGACTGCCTCCTCAATCTGGAGGAGCGGCTGGCCCGCACCATCCCCGAAGAGCGGCAGCGCAACGGCGAGTACACCGGCCTGGAGCATTTCACCCGGCGCACCGGCGCCACGCTGGAGCAGCTCGTCATCCTCATCCGCACAGGCGCGCTGCGGTTCACCGGTACAGGCAAGAAAGAGCTGCTGTGGGAGGCTCACCTATTGCTATCGTCCGATAAACGGGCGGCCCGGGCGGCCGGCCCGGCATTGTTCGAGTCGTTCAGCACCAAGCCCGTCCTGCCCCCGCTGGAAACCTCACCGGTGGAGGACCACTACGACGAGATGGAGCTCATCGGCTTTGCCGTATCGGGCAGCCTGTTTGACCTGGCCCGGAGCGACTACCGCGGCGACGTCATGGCGGCCGATCTCATGCAGCACGAGGGTAAAACGGTGCGCATGGTGGGCGATTTCGTGGCCGAGAAGACGGTCAGGACCAAGCGCGGCGACTTCATGAAGTTCGGCACTTTCTTCGATGCCGAAGGGGTGTTCTTCGATACCGTGCACTTCCCGCAGACGCTGCAGCGCTATGCCCTGCGCGGCGCGGGGCTGTACCTCATCGAGGGCAAGGTCGTCGCCGAGTTCGGCTGCCCCTCGCTGGAGGTAACCCGCTGCGGCAGGATGCCGCTTAAAAGTGATCCGCGAAGTGAATGATGCTTTGTATATTTGTTTGCCCGTAATGCAAATGGCCCATGTACAACCCCTTCGTTCCGTTCACCGATGCCGTATTCCGGCAAATCCTCAAGGAGGGAACCTACCTCTTCGTCATTCAGCGGTTCAATTGGCCGCTGGTGGAGCCGGGCAAAGGGTTCATGGTTACGGCATATCAAGATACGGGCGGCGCTTATGCCCACGCTTCACAGCTGCATGCAAACGAGGGCAAGCTGCTAGACGCCCGCACCCAGTTGGAAAAAATTCAGCCATTGGTGGCCAAAGGTTCCGGTTATCGCCTGTTCCTGGGTAAGTTCAAGGAAGACAATTGGAAAAGCCGGATGATGAAGTTGTACCGCGACAAAATAATTGCGTACCTTCGTTTCCGTACCCCGTTCAAGGCCAGGGACACCATCGATATCACGTTCTGGCTCGAACACGGCAGGGTACAGGCGACCATCACCAACGGCGAACGAAGCCTCACGGTGCCCGCCGCAGATTTAATCAGTTAAATAATAAACCATGTGCTGGGACATCTCACTCCATTCAGACATCGAAATCGTCAAACGGGCCTTCCCTAAGCTGCGCGATGAGCGCAAGCAGCTCGATATGAACATGTATTACCACGAGAACGTGCAGGCCATCCTGTTCCCGAATTACCCCATCATTTACCGAGATAAGGATTCGGGCGACCTCGCGCTCACCGAAATGGAATGGGGCGTGCTGCCGGGGTACATCCAGGATCCGAAGCAGCAGGCCGACCGCCGGCGCAACATGATCAACATCCGGTCCGAGCGGGTGTTGGAAGACCGCAAATCCTACTGGTACCGCCTGCGCAACCAGCGGTGCCTCATCCCCGTGTCGGGCACCTACGAGCACCGCAAGATCTTGGGCTGGTCTAAGAAGGTGCCTTACTACATCGCCGAGAAAGACCGGGATATTTTCTACATTCCGGGGCTTTACCAATGGCATGAAACGGTGGATGCGGATGGGGTGGTGGAGAAAGTGGGGTCATTCGGGCTGATGACCCGCGCCGCTAATTCCGTGATGCAATACATCCACAACGATGGGCCCAATAAGCACCGCATGCCGCTATTTTTACCGCGCGAATTGGAGCAGCAATGGCTCGATGACATTGCCGAACCGGATATGGCCTCGGTGTTCGCCTTTGAAATCCCCACCGATGAGTTGGCGTATTATCCCGTCTATACACTCCGCGGATATCCCGAGCGCCCGGATGGCAAGCATAGGTATGAGCCGTTTACCTGGGACGGCCTGCCTCCGCTGGGTAACGACGACCCGAAATCCGTGCAGGGTGTGTTGTTTTAAGGGCGGCTGCCAGCCAAGCGAAGTGAAACTGGAGGATAGCCCCAATATGTCAAATTAACCGGGTAGCTGTTTTCAGGGAGATTACATAAACACAATGTCGAAGCTTATCTTCAGGAACACACTTGAAATAAGATTTTGTGTTTGATCTACATTATCAATCATTAGAATTGCTTGGCAGTTCAAGCATTAGGTGATTTTTTATTTACACCCACAGCAAGGTGATATTGAAGTTTAGTGAGTTTATCAATTGCTGCCTCAGCTTTTCCATTCTTGCTCTTTTTTACAAGTAATCGAATTCTAAAATGGATGTCTGAAAAAACATTGTCTCGGTCTTCTATCCTAAGTATCAAACGTTGATAGGCTCCTGGCTCGTTCTTTTGTTTATTATCTAATGGCTTTACCGGTTGTCCGCTAAAAAAACTTTGCTCAGCATCAATGAAGTAAGTCCCATCGAGTTTGTTGTGCTTGGACTTTTTAGCCAATACTGTTTTTCCGTCGGCAGTTAATAATTGTGCGTTCACAAAAAAATTGCTGCCAAGTCTTAACCGTAACGCGAATTTGTCTTCTATTGTATTATTGTTGTCAATCTTTTTAAATGTTTCATAGTCTTGGTTTACAGGTTTATTTTTGCCCACCATCAGTTCGGGATCCGGCAGCAAAGCGAAGCGGTATTTCCTGTCTTCTAAAAAGGATAATTTTTGCTGAAGCTTAAATGTAGAAAAGATAAATGCAATACTAATAGCAGTTATAATAAGGGATATCCAACTGGAAACCTCTCCCCACCTAATGCTATCAAATGGGAATAATTGAATGTTTGAATTCTGAACCCCAAAGATGTAGAAAGCAATGATCGCAATTATGAGCAGCAATATTATGATAGCGCGTATTTTCGCAATCGAGTTGAGCATTACGCTCAACTTCATTTCAAGCCAGTTATTTAAAGCCCTCAGATTTTTCATGTTTTAATGCATGATTTGGTCAGTTTACATCCGTTCGCCAAAATTTTACTACAAAACCGACCCTTCCTAAGCGATCTCCAATATTTCCACAAAATTGTCTAATTCTCCAATTTTCACAATGTCGCCCACAGAATGGCCTTGTAGGGAAACAGCTAAAGGGGATCTGTGATAAAGATCCTGGAAATCATTTTTTGCAGCAGGTTTATTGTGTTGAGTTTGCACCAACCTAATTTTTAAGCTTTTCCCATTATTTAAGTACTTAACCACAACTTTGCTTTTCTCTTTTACACGTGAGGTTCCGTACTCATCAACTTGTACGGGAATTTCCTGTTCTGCAGCCTGGGTAAATTCTTTCGTTTCTTTTCCCCGTTGTGCGAGCATATCCTTTACAACATATTGCTCAACCATTTTGACATCATCCGTAAAAGCGAGTGAGGTTAACGAATCATCCTCAACTTCAAGTAATGAAGATTGCTCTACTTCTCTGATAAAGTTTATTAGTCTTTCCGTTTCCCGTCTATGACTTCTCCACCAGTTCGTACTCCAAATCCGATGGAATACGAATCCATGGTTTTCGAGTATTTTTTGACGGTGGATGTCATGGAGATATGCTTCATTGCTTGAGTGAAAGGTAGCCCCATCGCATTCTATGGCAATTTTTTTAACGCCAGGAAGCTTTGGATCGTAAACAATATCAATTCTGAAACCGCCAAACTTCAGCTGCGGCGTAACTTTATCTGGCCCGAAATGGTCGATTAATACCTGATATACCTCCTCTTCAAACGGTGATTCAAGTTCACTCAGATCACGAGGATCCAGCGACACGCTTCTTGCTGTATTCTCAGCAAGGGTGGTGAGTACCGCCAATCGTGACTGATGGTCAGACTCACTTACTGCTTTACAATAGGCTAAATAAGCATAAAATGCCCCCCTTTTATTATTCGACCCTTCAGAAAATAGAAAGTCCTTATAATTAAGAAAATTTTCCTCAGGAACAGAGGTGCAACAGTACACCTTGTATTTAGCACGTGTTATAATCACATTAAGCAGCCTGTATCCCTTCTGGTAATTAATGGGACCAAAGCGTTGGGCAAAGTTACCTGCTTGCCCCTTACCATAGGTCGTGGAAAGTATAATCACATCACGTTCGTCACCTTGGATGTTTTCGAGGTTTTTAACAAACATGCCATTTTCTTCCAGCTCCTGTATTTTAGTATTAAACTCTGCATACTTCGGGAGTTTCAGCCGCTGTAGAATTTTACTTTTTATCAGGTCCCGTTGTGCAATATTAAAAGTTGCGATACCAAGAGAAGGGTATTTGCCATTGGGTAGCCGGTGTATATTATGTTCGATAATCGAAATTACCATTTCGGCTTCCGAATCATTCACATGATCGGAAAATGTTCCGTCTACCTGAATGTATTTAATAGGTATATAATCAAAACTGTTCGGGAGAGGTTTCAACCGCTGGTTATAAAACGCATAGTTGGAAAAATCAATCAAAAAAGGATGGCGCGACCGATAATGGAAATCAAGGTGTTTTTTGTCAAAATTCAATTCCGCTCCAAAATCCAGCAGAGATTCACAATTCAAAAGGCCATCTTCCTGATTATATTTTATTTCATCTTCTTCCTCCAGGTCCGTGTCATCTTCAATCGATCCGTCAAATACCTTGCTGAAATAGTTCGACGGCGGCATTTGGTGCTCATCACCGGCAATGATTACCTGCCTGCCTTTCAAAATCGCAGGCAGGTTATCCTCAATGCGAAGCTGGCTGGCCTCGTCAAACATGACGATGTCGAAGTAGCCGTTCATCCCCTTAAAAAGGTTGCTGGCAACATCGGGTGAGGTCAGAATAATGGGAAAAAACGTGGTGAACAGATTGGCGTCTTTCTGCACGATCTGGCGTAGTGACAACCGTCTATTCTGTGGACTGCTTCGTTTGTTATACAGATTTTCCACCGAGAGGCCGTTGTTGTTTTCCTGGAATTGTTTAGTGGCATCGATCTGTTTGGAATACCAAAACTCTTTAATGTATTTCAATTGTTCTTTTTCGACGTTCCCTAGCACTTCATTCAGTTCAACCTGTGCTTGGTCATCGGTTGGCAAATTTATGTCGCCATTTTTTATCAGTACTGCATTCAAATAGATGATCATAAACACCCGTTCCCAATGACGGGTTTGTTTAAGCTCGTCTACAACTAGCCGTTGAAACTCTGATAGCGCGTTATAAAATTGAAACCATTTAAACTCGATGGAGAAATAATCCTGTTCTTGATCGAAGTATGCGTTTTTAGCGTTTATTTGAATATTTGCTTGTTCAATGATTGACTGGAAACTTTTAAATTTGATGGAGGTTTTAAGCCATGCATCCGAGTTGAATTTCTCAACGAGCGAAACAGTACCCTGTTGAAGTTGTATCAGACTATCTATTCCGACACGTGCCGGATCGGTATTGAGCAAATCAATAAGCGCAAACTCAGCTTGTATTTTATTATCAATTTCGTCGACTATTTTTGCAATACGTGGCTTTATTTCTTCCAGAATGACCTTATTATTTAAGTAGGATCGATTGAATTTTATGTTCAACTTAATGTCTTTGGCGGCCTGCAAGTTATCTGCCAATTCTCTGAATGCTACGTTGATTTTCGATATATATTCTTCAAAATCTTTACAAATCGTTTTGACCGTTTCGGCGAGCGTCGGATCCATTGATGGGATCTGTGCATACGCATGAATTAGGTGATTGTTTTCTTTGCTAAGAACATCGTTTAGTCTAAGATCTAAAAATTCAGTTTCTAAAGATTGTTCAAAATTCAGCTCCTTTAGCTTGATGTTATGCAGTATATCTGTAACTATTGGTTTTACGTTACACAATGGTCCGCTCAGCTTTATGTCTTTTGGTAGATCTTTACCTAACTCTATTACCCTATTCAAATTCTGAGACACCTCATGAAGCTTCGTCAGAAAAAAATGGAATTCCAACAAAATTCCCTCGAGTATTTCTTTATTTTCCGGGCGACTCTTTTCAAACGCATCCTGAATGGGGAGAAGATGGTCCTGTTGAAGTTCCGAAATCAGGTTGAGTTTTAAATTGGAATATTCTTTGTCTGTTTTAATCGAAAACGTGGCCGCAGTTTCTTTTAATGAATTTCTTAGCGGTTCAATGGAAGCGATTTTTTGGTCAATCGCATCGGTAGGTATCTTCATATCTATATCTGCGCAATCTTCCAGTGTTCTTTCCAGGTCTTCAAAAAGGGCCTTTATCGATGCATAATCAGCAAGTGTTTGTTTTCTTTTTGACGATACGAGTGCTAATATTTTGTAACCAATGCTATTCAGTTTCTTTTCAGAAATGAAATCCTGATTGCCTCGGTTTTGCTCAATTAATGTGTCAATAGGGGAGAGGATTCGTTCAATCTTCAAAATTTGGTCGTTCAGTACGAATTTCCTTTTGGTGTCGTATGTTTTCTTACATTCAACTATTAAACCGGATAGGCGTTCATCCTGCTTCATTAAAAAATCTGTACACGCGCGAACCATCGATACTTGATGAGTAAATTCGTTTTGGCGGGCATCGATAAATTTTCTTTTTGATGTTGCCACTAGATGCTCAAACCACCCTGCTAGTGCCGATAGTTTTTCAATTCTTGTCTCTATCTCACTTATTTGATACTGGATTTCCGCATTCCTTTTCTTTTCATACGCTGCTTTCACTTCAGTTAGCGTCGTTTCCAGATACCGAACCTGGGCTTCGTAATTTTCAAAATCATTCTTCAGATTTTCTTCAATCACAAAAGGAGCATCTCCGGTCAGTTTTTGAGGATTTAGAAATGCCTTCTCTGCGATGGGGTAAAAGCTGCTGTAATATCGTTGACCATTTTTAACAAGATCAATCCATCCCTTCAGTTCTTCAGTTGTATAGTTGAAATCGGCATTTTTGAATTTGTTCGATGGAATATCATCTTCCAGCCGTCTGAGCTCTTTAAGTAATTGGCCCACAGTATCGCTCCAAGTTTGATTTCCAATCAGTTTGGTGTCTATTTTTTGATGTTTCTTGTTGATGTTGTCAATCAACATCGTAGCCCTCTCAACAATGTCGTCCAAACTTTCCTTCGAATAGTCGTACCGGTATTTTTTATATTCCGAATTATCTATCCGGTCCCTCACGGAGTCAACAACTGCCCTTCTATCTTTTACGATATCCCGTATCAGGATACAGCTGTAGCCAAGCCCTTTTTTTACAAGCGCTTCATACAGCACCTCCAGCGCGGTCCGCTTTTCGCATACCACAATGGTCCTTTTGTTGTTTTCAAGGGCATTTACCAAGATAGCCGTCAGCGTTTGGCTTTTGCCCGTGCCCGGAGGACCCTGTATTAACACATTTCGGGTAGATTCCAGCGAGTTGAGAATGCCCTGCTGAGACGGATCTGTTTGTATCGATGAAATCGATTGAAACGAATTACCCGTTAAGTCGTCGGTCTCTATGCGCTGGCCACTTAATGCTAGTAGTTTATTGTAATCATTGATAATGTTTTGTTTTTGAACCTCAAATATCGAGAATAGACCTCCAAATTCTATGAGTGAATTCGTCGCATTCAGCGGCAGTTTTTCATAATGTGCCTTGTCATTTATCGGTGCTACTGCGTCAAGCTTCTTTCGGAACGTGGCTTCCAATTCATTGGAAGAAGTCGTGTTTATATTTCTTATCAATTGGCAACAGATATCAACCAATTCGTCTTTAGAAATCAGGCCGTCATCCAGCATATCGTTTGGAATTTGGCCTATTTCTATATTAACGTCATTTTGCAGGTGGTTGATTAATACTTCATTGATGTAAATGGGATCGTCGTCATTTCGTTGTATCTCCCACGTGTTAAATTCTTTGGTGCGTTTAATTCGCAAACTCCAGATCAAGATAGGGGCAACCGTCAACTTATTATCGGCCCTGTCTCTCCGTACAAGTAGAGGGAAGCCAAATCCAAATGTGTTTACACCTTTTTCAGATTCTATCGCATCCGTTTGATTAATCAGGTTTTCAAATGCTTTGGTAATACGTGCGAGCTGAATTTGTTCCTCTTCAAAAAGAAGGTTTAAATCCGGAACATTGTCTTTCCAGCTAATCCGAAATTTGAGGGGTTGTTGCGAGAGCAATGCATCCAAAAATCGCTGCGGCAACCCCTCCTCTATATGAGCAAGACGAGTGAAATCAAATTTGTATCTTGAAGATCCCGGTAAAGCGTTGAGGTGTACACCTCTACGATTTCCAATTTTTAACCGCTTTTGAAGCTCATTTAAGAATTTTTCGGTTAGTACCATTTCCAAATTTTCTGAATTTTGACGTCACAAGGTAGATGAATTCCAAGTTCAGTGAAAAGGTGAATCGATAATATATTATACCGTCCGTATACATTTAAATATCAACGGCCATTCATCAAAATCAAAAAAGCATTAGGCCAGGCTAAACTGCTCGATTATAAAGGTAAACACGAATGAATAGATTTCCAAATATAATTCTCGTAAAGCGCGCGACCTCAATTTCGTATGCCTAATGTTTATTACAAATTCCTATTATTTTTCGATGGAATTATTACGGATTCCCGTAAAGGATCGCACCATCTACACCACCACAGGATCAAAAGCCGTACTTGTCTTTTCTAAGTCTGAAAGCTTTCTCACCGCCTTCCATTACGGATGTAATTTCATCCCTTACAATTTTGTAGTCGATCGCACCTTCCGCCTTAATAATTCCCCTTGTTTGGCTACGCGACTCTCTATAGTCACAAAAGACAACTAATTCCGCATCACCGTTTACGACTAAGTTTGCGTTATGACTGGTGAAAATCAATTGGCGTTTCTTCTTTGCTTCCCATATGTTTTTAATAATATCTTTGATCGCACGGTTGTCTATATCATCCTCTGGCTGATCAATAACAAGTGGTGTTCCAGGTTGATTTAATAATACAGTTAGCAATGCTGTGGCTTGTTGGCCGGCAGATGCTTCTGAAAATGGTATTACATCGCCCATGTGACTATTGGTGATATATTGGAATTGTGGACTAAACTCAATTTCTTTTGTCGCAAGATTTAACCAGGCTTCAGGTGTCAGAATCTCCACGATTCTCGTTCTATTACCATCGTTATAATCGCAGCTACTAAGGACTGGGGTTTCTGGAATTTCAATTTTCTTTTCCTCTGATAATTTAATTTCCGCTAGAGCTTTTAATTCGTTCACAAGCTCTTTCCATTGTTCCAGTGGATTTTCAGAGCTAGTTATAATATCGCATAAAGATTGAATTTTATTTTCGCTAATTCGAGTTCCCTGAAACGCCTGAGTAAGTTCGGTTTTTATTTGCTTTACTTCTATGCTCTTGGTTATCTCGGCTTTAATAAGACCTTTTGATAATTGCGAAAAGTTTTGAGATTGATCGTTTAATATAGTTATTTTTTGACTATGTAGTGAAAACCATTCGTCTCTGAATTGGTTCAAATCATTTTCGGGATCGCCCAGCTCATTAATTGCTTGTGTTCTTTCTTCCAGATTCTTATTCAGTTCTGAAAGCCTGTTTTCCAATCTTTGAATCTCAGCTAATTGTACTTGGTTTGAGGTAGTCTTAGCTTTAGATGCCTCATACTGGATTTCATAATTTACCTTTAAGATTTCCCATTTCTCAAATAGCATTGTCAATTCAGGTAAATTGCTCTGACTCAACGAATCGATCAATTGTTTTGCCAGCGATTTGATTTTATCAAACTTTCTAACTCTTGCCGCATTGATTTCTGTAATGAGTTTTGTGTTTTGGAGCGAATGACTATGGGGGGAATTATCAGGTAATAATTTTAAGAAATCATTCAATTCTCGGAGCTTGATTTCAGTACTTGAAATTTCTCTTTTTGCCTTATTTATAAGGCTTTGCTCAAAATCGTATTTTTTCTTATTGGCTATGACCACTTGGTCTCTCTCTGAAATCCCTTTTAGCTGCGAACGAAGATTTTCTACTTGATTATTTAAGGATTTTATTTCGAGATTGAATTCGTCGATCTCATTTTGCAGTCCTTTTTTACGGAGATAATTTGTATAGGATGTTCTTATCTTTTTACCAATATCATTCAATTGAAACTTCAAATTATTTAGTTGGTTCGCAATTGGTAGTTGAATAAACCTTTTCAGTTCTTCTGTTCTTACACCAACACTGCTTAACTGTTTTTGACTGTAAGCTTGAATAGGCAAAATTCTTCTTACTTCGTCTTCGTTGACTTGCTCAAATTCATTATTGCCAATTTTTAAATAGATTTTCTTATTTACAGAATTACGTTTTACTAAATGAATAATTCCGTTTACCGAGAATGTAATTTGCACTTCACCGTTAAAGGGAATTAATGTTTTATTGATTAAGCTTTGCCTCCTTCTATCTAAGTCTGACTGTTCGTCAATGTTGCTAAGTACCGTTTGGTCACAAAGCCCCCATCGTAAATACTCAAGAATAGAAGATTTGCCGGTCCCGCGACCTCCGATTAAGGCAGTATATTGTTGATTAAACTCAATAGAAAAGGAGCTTAGAAATTTTGAATTTGTAACGTCAATTTTGGTAATGAATATTTGCGGCAGTTCGGGTAGGTTCTGACTAAGTCTAGATTCTTTTGCAAGACATGCTTGCCTCAACGCCTCGGCCGTTGGTGTCGCCCACTTCACCCAAGTTGAATGTGTTCCTAATGCGCTAAAATCTCTCTGCCTGTTATCAGAGGTTTGAAATGCTGCGACGCTTTTATAGCCCCATTCTTTTGCGATACCACTTATAATGTTTTTATTACCATTCCCGTGCTGCGTAATGGAGCCGTCGACATACCCACCGACACAAGGCATTTTTTTATAGTGCTCGGAATTGCCAGCGCGAAGTAGGGTATGTCTTCCTTTCTCGCTTAGATTTGGAAGGACAATGAATTTACCTCTTAAAGTCTCAATAGAATTTAACTTGTCATAGAGTTCTTCAAAACCATTTACAATTGTATTTGTAATAGGAAGTGTTTCAATGGTTGTTGCTTCGTCGGCTGAATTCGGTGTTATTCCAAGCAAATGAAGTATTTGATTTAAATTGTTAATTTGGTAGTCGGCATCAATAATCAATATCGCCTGACAGGGAGGGGTTGAAAGAGTTAATTCTAAGCCTGGAAAAACAATTATTTTCTCTTGATCAGAAATTGGTTGTCCGTTGTCGTCAAGTTCGGAGTTAGCCGCTTCCTTTATGTATGGATAAAATCCAAAGTCATGATGATCAGTTATAGCAACTGCATGAAGAGCTATTTCCCTGCACTTTTTTATGAAATCCCTTGCATAGTCCTTTCGCTCGTCAGCAGTTAAAGGTCTATCACCGCTCCACTTCACGTCTCTGGGACTGTGAGCTTGAAAATCGCATCTATAAAAATGTGCTCCTTTATCCATCGGTTATTTTATAATTGTTGATTTTTAAAATGGCTGCAGTGGTTTGGAATTTGGTCCAGTTAGGTGTTCCCGACTTTTGCCAGACGATATATTATTGATGTCGTTGCCGCTAATACAGCGTATTTATTCATCTTTTGTAGGATTGCGTTAAAATCACCAACTGTCATCTGCTCTGACTTTATCAACTGATTCAGTCACATCAATAATCAGTTTTTTGACATCAGCATGGGTATATTCATGGAATTTATTAAACTTTTTTTCACATCGATCGCATAGCAACAGCTCTGTCAATAGCAACTACAATAGTATAGATTGTTATTGATTTTGTAGGACTATTTTCAAACCAATTTGACATATCCATTTTTCTGTCTTGAAAATTTTAGTAATTTTCAGATTGGCCAGTCGTTTAATTAAAAAACGACTTCACATATCCCACAATTTGGTAAAGGAAAAGGCCAATCCATAAATATAGCCCGCCTATTATTCCAAAAATAATCACATCACTTTTGCCGATGGAGGATTGAGATAGAATGATCGATATGCTAAAAATGTAAATTAAGTACCCATAAAGTAAAGCGCCCTTCCCTCGTTGCAAATTTATCTCCTCAGCAGTCTTACTTTCAATTAGTTTCACGGACTTCTTTTCTATTGGGTGCATTAGGAGAGGAATATTACCTTGAGTATTTTCAATGAGAAAATTAAATACAACGGAATCATTTCGGTTCCAGGCAGGTATACGCCATACAAAATTTTTTAGAACATATTTATAGTTCTCTGATATTACTAGTGGCTGAGGCAAGTTCGGATCCATTGTTAAATTGTAGTTATCGATTTGTGCTATCTTTTGTCTTCTGGTCTCTTCATGATTTTCTTCAAGTCCTATGGTGGTCAGATATTGGTTATGAAAGGCATTTGCGCTTAGAATATTACTTGCTGAGTCAACCCAGCATTTTAATATTACATCCTCAAAATCCCTATTACTTTTGTTTTGTATTTTCAAATTGACAAAGTTTAGATGTTGGACAGGCCTTTCATCATTATATATAATCTTTATATTACCGAAAAAATTATCATTTATAGATGTTCCAATCGGATTGTACGTCTTCGTGAAACTAAACAAAGACTGTTTTGATTTGAATTTTTCAAGTATAATGTAGGCAATCAAAGTTAGCACCGAACCGATTGCAGCCCAGCCCAGTTTAGTGATATTAGTGAAAATTTCCTCCATCGATTAAAATAATAATTAATTATTAGCCCAAATTCAATTTCTCAAACAACACCCGATTTCTTTCCTTAGAGTCCTTCAACACCTTATCAAAACTCATAATTTCAACATACATATTATAATTGTCATTAAATGAGAAATATCCATCCCCACTTGGCAACTTTTTGTATCCCGCATCCGCCGCAAAAGCCTTAAGCTTCTTAGTCAAGTCACAAATGATATATGCATATATTGGCGTGTTATCTCTGAAATCGAACTCCCTACCATATTTATCCTTCGCCTCGCCAGCAATGATTTCCCTCGCATATTTGTTGATCTGCGAGATGGGGTTCTCTTGATCAGTGTAGTCGTCTCTCATTGGCCGCTTAAATTCAATGATAACGATTGATTCGTATGGCTTGTCATCGTTTGCAAACGCGAAAGGCTTGTTAAAAACGATAATATCCGGCCGGTCTTTTGATTCCGATGTTATTGGTTCTATATTCTTAAAGGACTTGTCAGAGGCTAAATACTTATGGTATGAAAGTCTTTCATCAAGCATCCAAAGATTATGGTCTTCAAATCCGATTTCATCTGAAAGGGCTTGGATTGGGAATATGAGACTATGGACAGCTTTTTCCGTTGCTTTATGTTTCAGAAGTTTATCGAAAAGGTCTAATACCAATTTTCGATGAATCACATATTCAGATAGTTTAGCATTGCCGACCTCAATGATTTTGGTATATAGTTCCTTGTGTTTGGCTTCAAAATCCTCCATTTCTTGTTCATTTTCAATGAACTTTAGTACGGATTTGGTTTCTCGTTTTACGTCCAATTCCAATTCCTGTTGGATTTTAAATACCTCCAGCTCTAGTCTCTCATCATTATAGGTTGACGGTATTGTTTTCAGCTTATCTGGTTTATATTTTAGTAATTGCTTGTAGCGTGGATGTGTTGCGACAAACTCTTTCACGCGCTGCAATCTAATTTGGGACAAGGCACTTATTTGTTCATCGAACTCCGTTGCCAGCAGCTGAGTAACAGCTTTTCTTAATTCTTCCTGTGTTGTTTGGTCGGGAAATTCCACTTCACCTTTGTCAAAATGAATTACAGTTCTTTCTTCGTTGACGTTGGCATCGAGAAAGTCACCTTCTACGTAAGCAGCTATCGAAAATTCTTTCCCCTCAGAATCTGTCAGAAAATTATCAATCTCTGGGATGTCTACCGAGATTTTATCAGCGATTACTTCACGATTGTGCGCGCAGTAGTGAATCTTATTGTCCGCTTTACTATTATATAATTTGACGATACTCAACTTAAACTGATTGCCACGGATTGGCAATGGCTTTGCCGTAACTTGACCATTAGTAAAAAGCTGAAATAAATCATTCACAACAATCTGATTGCCTAAGTCATTTAACAGAATACGGGGGCAATTATCTTCCAAAAAATAGATGAAAGTATGCTCAATAATCTTAAGGGCTATGTCTTCGGTTTTTGAATTACACCATTTGCGATAATCTTCCTTAAGTCCTTTTAGTCTGACAATAGTGTATCTTTCTAAACTGCCATTAACGCGTTCTTTTATATGATTCTCAATTCCTTTCCTTGTAGGCTCAAAGGAAAATTTCCGGAAGTACCATTGGTCATCCTCCCTGAATCTACTTTCAATCTCCGCTTTTCTAAATGCTCTTAGCCAAGAAAATCGCCCAATTCCCTTTCCTCCCTTTTTATATGTAGAATGAGCATAGTTAAAAGATTCATAGTTTTCTTCATTGAACCCTACGCCATTGTCTTTGATGGTAAAGTCAATGATGTCAGGTAGCTTTTCTTGCCCATCCAGTTCAAGCCCCGTTTGATTTGAGCGAGCAATATCGATTTCGATGATTCCAGGTTTTGTAGCGCTATCTTCTTCAATTGCCTGAATGGAATTGACTATGGCCTCAAAAAGCGGAAGAAGCGTATTGCTATACGCAAGTTTCTTTTCATTTATTTTGCCTCTTACATCGGTTTGCATGGACAGTTTAATTTGTGTGAATTTTCGATAAAGATGCGAATAATCAATAACTAATTATTAAACCTACTTTAATACCTTATCAGCCTCCTTGAGACGTAGCTTTTTACCATCGATCAATATCGGGGAAGAAGAATTCAGGGCGTTATTTGCAGACAACCTTTTGTCAAACTCCACGAAACAAAATCCTTTAGTCTGTCCATCGCGTATCCCACCTGTCCATCTCGGTATAATAACATCCACTACTTCCCCAAACTTGGCGAGCGCGATGTACAATTGCTCTTCTTTAATTTGATAAGGGATATTGCCTACGTAAATTCTCGCATAATCAGAGCGATCTTCTTCTTGGAGTTCAGAAATGGAATTACTAGCCGGCAACTGAATTTTGAATTTTGGGACAGCTTTTTTCGAGCCACCATATTTTTTTCTTAATTTTTGAACTTCAGTATCTTTATAAACGTTAACCAAGATCCGTAGCGTACGGAGCGATTCCAGTAATTCTCTGTAAACTTTTTCATCCACTATTCCAACAGTTTCAAATATCTCTTTCGCTGATATAAGCCGACCGTTTACACCTAGCCGTATTACGGTCTTTTGCTCTCTACTTAAAGTAAGATGTCCAAATTCTTCTAGCCATAACAGCTCTTCTGGTGTGTATACGTGTTTATAAAATAGTGTTATTGAATATGTCTTGTTCCGTGAGCGAATTTTAGGGGCAACCATATCATTATTGCGCATTAACTCGAATATCCGACGTATCCCCTCTCCTAATTCTCGGATAAAACCGGTTTCTCTTAATACTCTTGCAACATAAGTGTTCCGAGTCTGGTGTGCTCCAGATAGCGATTCTAGATCGTTAATAGTAATTGATGATAACAATTCGCCCGGATTTTCGATCTCAAGCCTATCATTAAATATTTTGACCTCAATACCTCTGCCTTCCGCATTATAATCCCTATGTGTAATGGCATTTATTAACGCTTCGCGACAAGCTAACTCAGGGTACATGATTTGATTTCTAAATAATGCGTCGTCAGAGAATTTGGTGTCGGTTAAATGCGGTCTAAGTAGGTCCCAACTGCTCTCAACTAACTGAAAAATATTTCCATTAGCTTCCCCAACCTCTGTCACATTGAATTCCGCGCCTGTTTTTTCTTCAGTTCCTCGAACTTTGAAAATACGGACTTGTAATCTTGGATGCCATTTATTTGATTTCTTAGCAAATAGTAATAAAGCTGCTTTTCGTAATTTCAATGATGATCCATCAAATTCTGCGAGGTCAAGGTATTGAAGGAGTTTTTCGGGAGAGATAAGTTTTGATATTTGACTAGATACTTTTTCTAACAATTCATAATCTAAATCGGTTATTTTTGCTAAATCCACGAACTGACGATCATATTCTCTTGATGATTTTTCTTCTCTTTGATATGTAATCTTTTCAGAAGCTGTTGGTGCCGACTCTCGGTCCTTTCTTTGGAAGCATTCTCCTTTTGCAGTAAGATGCACGAGATCGGCGCCTTTATTTACAGAGAAGTATACTACTCTTTTCCCTTTGTAATCGATAACGGCTCCTTGTTTTAGAGGGATAGGTGTGTCAGGAAGAATGCAGTCTTTCGGAGCATTTAATATTTCACTAACTTGATTTTGATTATGTGGTATCCCTGTCACATTGTGATTATCTTCTATTCCCACAAATAATTCACCACCGTCGGCATTCGCAAACGCCACAAGTGTTTTGGCAACGTCGTATTTGATTTCCGGAACTCTCCGGGGAGTTTTTGAGTTCGGCGATCCTTCAAATGCACTTTTGAATTCACGGTAATAGCTTTCGCCGATTTCAATTGCGATATCGACGCGTTCTGCGAGTTTTAGGATGTTTTCCATCTTTGAAATAATAATCGGGTTCTTAGTTGGTGTTTTTTGATTTAGTGTCCTAGTAATGGGGCATAATTTGCGGATAATCTTAACTTAATTCGTTAAGCTGTTTAGCAAGCTCTTCTTTCTTTTTGGCCTTCTCTTTCAGTTCTATTTGTTCGTCAAGAATCATTTCGATGCATTTTTCTACGACTGGGTACTTGGTTTTGCACTCATCTTCTGTTAGTTCATGGATGCCTTTGCTTAGTATGGAATAGATTTTTTTATTTTCGACCAAGAAGTCTGAGATTTCTCCCTTTAATAAATTAAGTTTTTCCTTGAAGTCTTTTTTTGATAATTCTTCTGGTGTTATTTCATGTTGAGTACCCAGCTTATTTAGTTCTGGCTTTACAATGTAGTTTTCTATTATCCTCCTTAAATATACAAATGACCCTACTCCGATACCATGTGAAAATAATCCTCTTCCTTTACTTAATTCAAGGAAAATATCGTTACTAAGTTTCTTATATTTTCGTAGTTGCGTATTTGTCAAATCTGCAACAGGAGGAGATTGCGCAATTTTTAAAAAGTGGTTATCATAAAATTTGAAAACAACAACAAAATTATGCTGATGACTTGTTTTATTTCGGCTGCACTCAAATTCTCGTATGATAATATTCAATCTGGAAAGCCAGTGTTCTTTGCCTCGTTCTGAATCTCTAAGGCTAAAGGGATGGTCTGAACCTAACATACTATTTCTATGCGTTTGCTCATAGATATAGTTATCTTCTTGAGGAATAGGAGAAAATACACTTTCCTTTTCGCAAAACGGGCAAAACAGATCTAACGTATATTTTTGCTCACGGTTTGAATTGAACAATATGTTAAATTCTTCTTGTTCAAATTCAACATATGGATACTTGACAAATAAGCCGTCTGAATAGAAGATGTTATTTATTTTGTCTGACATAAGTTGTCAATTTGAGGTTGTCTTTTTAGAGTATGGTTGATTCTTGTCCGTTCGACTTTTGCTAACTTTTCTTTGTAATTTGTCACTATAAAGACCGTGCTTCACACCAATGATTCCGTCTTTGGTTCTCGTTACCAAAACAGTAAGTATTTTCTTGAAAAATACCGGCGTGTTTTCACCATTTTCCCTAGAAACGTAGACTTGTTTGTCCGTTTGCTTTACATAGCCAAACTTATTGTATCCTCTAACTTTCGCAATTTTTCTGTCAACGAATCTCTGCAGTATTTTTCCAAGTAATATTTTCGAGTCCACTTTAGGTATGCTATATTTTTTTAGTAGACCACTCATCCGACCCCCACCACTTCTCTCACGTTATTCACCAATCACAAAAGGAGGGAGGGGAAACTAACTCTACTTCTTTTTCTTGCTTTCTTTTTCTTTTAGGTATTCTTCAAACATTGAAAAGAAAACTGATAGGGTTATTTTTGAGTACGTGCAAATTTTGCGAATAGTTGAAATTGGGACATCATACCCTTTACTCTTTATTAATTTTTCGATTGTCGCTTTGCCAATAGATGTAATTTCTACATATTGACGTATGGTTGGTTTAAGGCCATTGATGGTAATTGGCTCAATAAATTTGACCTTAATAAAGCTCAATAAGTCATTTTCGAAATGTTCCTGTTGTACGTCTTTAGTTTTTGCCATTAATGATTGCATAAAAAATAAAAAATAATGTCCGCTATAGCGGACAAGTCAAAATGTTTTTCTATATTTGTACTAGTTATTGTGAAAGCGACTATTACGCAGGGGCTTTGATCCTTGCATAATGATGTCTCTCGTCTGAGAAAACCGGCAAATTTTACCTGCGAGAAGACTGCGAGTTCGCCATTGACTATCGGATTATTATTATCTTTGCGATACTATATAACCGATAGGGCGAACTTTGCATAGGTCTTTTTTGGAGGTAAAGCAGAGAAATCTCGAGTAGATTATACTGCTAGGGTTTCCTGCCGGTTTCCCTCAGCCATTAAAGCAGCAGAGTTCGCCCTATTGGTGTTTTATTAACCAATACTACCCTCCAAGCTTTACCGAGCAGATATCGTTTACATAGCCAAATGATTATGAAAACGAGACCGTTAAAAACTAAGCAAAACTACCCAGACCTAATCCCCGATCAGCGTCCTTGGTTTTCCCGTAAACAACTTTTCAAATGCATCATCCGATCGCCGGACTAATGTGCGCATAACCGAACCAGCCAGTGCGGATGGATAGGATAGGGGGGGTAAAGCAAAATGCAACCCGTCTAGTGTTCCTTAATAGAGACCCCATCAGCCCAGCTGAACCGACCCCAATGCTGAAAGAAAAACCCGTTTTAGTTCAGGTTGGCGAAGGTGTTTATTTTCGGTCTATACGCAATAGCTAAAAGTAGACGCTTTTTTCCATACTTGCAACTTTAAACGAAAATTTCTTTCGCATTGGTACGTCGGTTCCAGAAATAAATTTTCTTAAACCGTTAAAAACCAATGCTAAATGAAGCCAATTTTACGCATAGGGGAGGGGTACGCCCTTTCAAAAATATATAGCAGCCTAATGGCTGTAGCAACGATCATGTGTTTGTATGCCGTGAAGCAGGTCTCCGCCCAAGAAGCGGAGCCTGCGGCTACGGCAGTTGCAGACGTCAAGCCCTTGCAGATTGGGGACACCATTCCCGAATACCTTTGGCACTTGCCATTGAAGCTGGTGAACCACCCGCCAGCTGGCGGGAAGGATTCAATAACCTTAAATGATTATCGAGATAAGCTGATTATCCTCGATTTTTGGGCCACGTGGTGCAAACCATGTATTTCATCCCTTTATAAATTAGATACCCTGCAAAAGCAATTTGCAGACGGTCTCGCAGTGATTCCAATAACCTATGAAGAAGAGGAAAAGGCCGAGGCTTTCATCACAAATAAAGGCTGGTCATTGCCTTCGGTGATAGAAGAGGCCAACTTGAAAAAATACTTTCCCCACCAAAGCATCCCGCACCAGGTATGGATTAAGTCGGGTAGGGTAGAGGCAATCGTGGGGCCTGAGTATGCCCGTGCCAATATGATAAGAGATGTTTTGGCAGGGAAGAATGTTGCTTTCAATCATAAGATCGAAGTTCCGTTTGATAAGATGAAGCCGCTGTTCATTAATGGGAATGGCGGTAACGGCTCAAACATGCTCTACCAATCGGTTATATCCGGACGGCTACAGGCCAGGGTAGCCGGCGTGATCAGGCCGTATCCCAATGAGATATTGGCGTATAACTACCCCGTTGAAATGCTATATAAAACGGCACTTCAGAATTCCGCTCTGGCACCGTTCAATAACGATCGATACATTATCTACGACGTAGACGATACGTTGCGTTTCCGAATCAGCCAGCGGGCATTAAAAGAGGTGCACGATGATTCCCTGAGAAGCCGGTGGGAAAAGGAAAACGCATACTGCTATAACCTGGTGTTGCCGAAGGGCAGCGATATACAGGATGTGAATGAACGGATGTTTCGGGACCTGAATGATTTTTTTGGCAAATACTTCAACGTGGTCGTAGCGTCCGAAGATCGGGAAGTTCCGGCGCTTGCCATTGTCAAAACAGCGGGCTATCGTGGTTTATCGACCCGGGGAGGTGAGACGTTACGTAGTTGGGATGCTGACAGTCGTGCATTAGTGCTCCAAAATGCGCCGGTTAGCTACCTTATCCATTACATGAATGCCATGCTGGATAACAGGCCTAAAATCGGACTCGATCCTTTCAACCGCCCTATCGTAGATGAAACCGGAATTGCCGGAAATGTGGATATGATGGTAAGCGCCAAGTTTACCGATATCGGCTCCGTTAGAGAAGCGCTTCAAGAATATGGCTTGGACCTGGCAGAAAAAGTAACTACCGTAAAAATGATTGTTTTTAAATATAACCAACAACCCAAACAATAATCACCATGAAAAGAATAAAGTGTCCGCTAATAGCAATAATCACGTTAATCGCTGCTTTTCCCGTAGCGGGTTACACCCAAACCACGCGGGCGGTCGATGGTACGGTCTATTCCGGCCGGACCAGGCAGCCGATACCCGCTGCAACGATCACCAGTAAAGCGACGGGGATGGTGTCGGCATCCGATAGTGCCGGCCGTTTTGCGTTTTCAGGCTTGCCCCATACAGATACATTGAGCGTAGCGTGCCTTGGGTATGAAAGTCGCGAAATCTTGATAGCCGGTTCCGGCAAAGGTTCCATCGAGGTGTTGCTGGAGGAATCCATCAAACATATCGATGAGGTGGTAGTAAATACCGGTTACCAGACATTGCCAAGGGAAAAGGCCACGGGGTCCTTTACAAGTATTGACAACAGTCTGTTTAACCGGAGCGTAAGCACCGACCTGATAAGCCGGTTGGAAGGTGTGACAAATGGGCTGGCTTATGAGCTGCCGAACACGTCAGCAAGGGGCGAGCCTGCCGTTAGCCCTGACTTACGGGTACGGGGGGTCAGTACCATCCGCGGCGAAACGGGGCCACTGATCGTAGTGGATAACTTTCCTTACGAGGGCGATATCGCTAATATCAACCCAAATGATGTGGAGCACATCACCGTACTGAAGGACGCTGCCGCTGCTTCAATATGGGGGGCACGGGCTGGCAACGGTGTGATAGTCATCACCACCAAAAGCGGCTCCCTGTCGCGCAGACCCCAAATCAACGTAAATACGAACATCAGTATCGCCGAAAAACCGGACCTGTACTACTCAAGGACATTCTTGCCTCCCGCTGAATATGTAGCGTTGGAGCGTGTCCTTTTTGATAAAGGGTTGTATGCAAAGAATGATTGGACAGCCTATACACCTGCTATCGATATTCTCTTTGCCAGGGATGAAGGGGCTATAGACGGGCCGACGGCGGATAACCGGCTCACTGAGCTTAAGCAATACGACATTCGTGACGGGGCGGCGCGGCACCTCTACCGCCAGAGTGTGAACCAGCAATATGCCATAAACATCAACGGCGGTTCCGAAAGGCACCGGTATTACGTTTCGGCCGGGTTTGACAACAATGCTTCGAATCTCATCGGCAACAATAGCAAGCGGGTTACCGTAAGCGCGAGAAGTGATTTCGAGCCATTGCCTAAACTCAACATCAATACATCGTTCAATTATATGCAGGGGCGTGCTACAACCAATGGGATAAGCCTGAGCGAGCTTACCCCGACGGGCATGGGGGATCCATACGTATATATGCGATTGGCTGATGAAGAAGGCAATGCGCTTCCCGTCGTGAAAAATAACAGGTTCGGATATGCCGAGAGGGCCAGTGAAATGGGATTGCTGGATTGGCACTACCGACCCCTCGATGAGCTCCGTATGGGTGATAACACGTCTACCACCCAGGAAACAAGGTTAAACAGTGCAATACGCTACCAGTTGCTAGGCGGATTAAGTGCCGAGGCACGTTACCAATACCAAAGTACCGTCGGTGCTGCCAGAAACCACTATGTAGAGGAAAGCTATACGGCCCGCCATGAGATTAACCGGTTCACGCAGACTGATGGCTCGCGCCCGGTTCCCCTTGGGGGGATCTTGGACCGGTCGAACCGATCCTTTTCATCCCACTATGGTCGGTTCCAGCTTGATTTTAATGGCCTGTTGGCCGATAGCCATCACCTTAATGGACTGGCCGGAGTTGAAATCAGGCAGGAACGCAATGAATACCATGGAGCTTCCCGGCTCTACGGTTATGTCGATGACATACTCGCCCACGTGACCAACCTCAATTTCGATACCCCGTTTCCGGTGCGCCCGCGGTTATCTGGCCGTATTCCAAATGGCAATACCTCAGGTACGCACATTATCGACCGTTTTGTATCGTATTATGCAAACTTAGGTTATACGTACAATACTAAATACATTTTCTCGGGAAGCATAAGATGGGATGCCTCGAATATCTTCGGTGTGGATTTCAACCAGAAGGGTGTGCCCCTGTGGTCAGTCGGCGCGGCATGGAATGCAAACGACGAGACTTTTTTTGACGCTGATTGGCTAGATATGGCTAAGCTGAGAATTACATACGGTTCTAATGGAAATGCGGTACGATGGCTTTCATCACTTCCCTACATCTGGTATGTGGGCTCGAACAATATTACCGGATTGCCTATGGGGACAATGCGCAGTGTGGGTAATCCTGATCTGAGCTGGGAGCGCGTCAATACCATCAACCTTGGGCTGGATTTTGGACTGTTTGGTAGGCGGGTGACCGGTAGTGTCGAGCTGTATGAAAAGCGGGCCACTAACTTAATCGGCGAGTACGCGTTTGATCCCACTGTCGGGATTTTTCTTTCAGGGATTTCGTACAACCTCGAGAACCGTAGGAATTACGCCAATTTGAACACAAGTGGTGTTGATATCGAATTGAACACGGTAAACATTGATCGTGCCTTGCGATGGGAGACCACGGTGCTGTTCAGCAAGGTAAGGAATACGGTAACAAACTACCGGAATCCCCGCGAGCCATTGGCCACGGATTTCTTCGGGTCGGTAGCGACCATGCCATTGATCGTAGGCCGTCCTATTGATCAATTGTATGCCCTGCCTTGGTATGGGTTGGATGGCGAGACAGGAGCCCCGCAGGTGATGGTAGACAATAAGTTAAGCACGGATTACAATGCCTATTTCAATGGCTTGACGCAAGAAGACGTGATTCGGGCCGGTGTTTCCATGCCGCCTTATTTCGGTTCGCTGCGTAACACGTTTACATGGCGGTCATTTTCGGTCAGCGCGAATATCCTTTGGAAGGCTGGCCACAAATTCAGACGTAGTACAATCCTTTATGGAAACTTATTTGGCGCTGCAAAGACAACCCATATCGACTACTTGGACAGGTGGCAGCAGGCAGGCGACGAGCTGTATACCAATGTGCCTTCCATGCCCGAGAGTGCAAATGTGAGACGCGACCAAGCCTATATGTGGAGCGAAGCGGTCCTGGAAAGGGGTGACCATATACGGTTGCAGGATATCAGTTTGTCATACGCACTGCCGCGGGACTACACACGCAGAATCGGCCTTTCCCAGATCAGGCTCTACGGCTATGCGAGGAATTTGGGGATACTATGGAAATATACCGACTATGATGTGGACCCCGACGTAAGGTCGATGTATCCCAATCCGCTACAACTATCATTTGGTTTGCAAATTCAATTATGAAAAAAATGAAGACAGTTAAGAACAGCATCCCTGTAATATTACCGATGGCGGTTGCCGTCTTGTTGCTGACCGCCTGTATGAAGGACTTCCTCGACATCAAGCGCGATAAGACACAGGTCATACCCGTCACGCTGGAGGATTACCGCTCGGTGTTCGAGAATCAGGCGATGAATTATAACTATCCGGTCATAGGCGAGATCGGAAGCGATGACTACTACATAACCGCACAGCAATGGAATGCACTTTCCGATCCCGTACAAAGGAATGCCTACATATGGGCGGATGATATTTATCAGGGCGGGACGGGGATGGACTGGAATCGATCCTATGAAAGAGTCTTGTATGCCAACTTCGTGCTGGAGGGAGTAAGTGAGATAGCGGAGACTCCTGCCAATAAGGCGCTTCGAGATGAGGTCATCGGAGCGGCTCATTTTTTCCGGGGCATGAACTTTTTCCTATTAGCCCAGCTTTTTTGCCGGCAATACGAGCCAACGACAGCAGCGGGTGACTTGGGTATACCGCTGCGGACAACCTCAAACATCAATGTCCAATATAAGCGGGCGTCATTGGCTGATACCTACGGCCAGATAATCGATGATTTGGAAATAGCTGCTCGCCTTTTGCCACCCGTCATGTCGTTGAATACCCGGCCCTATAAAGCGGCGGCTATGGGTATGCTGGCGAACGTTTATCTTCAGATGGGCGATTATCCGGCTGCGCTGGGCTATGCTGATAACGCGCTTTCATTGGCTTCCGATATCATCGACTATAGTGAAATCGACGCTTCCTTGAACCTGCCATTTCCGCAGTATGGCCGGGAGAATAAAGAGATTGTATTTTTCACTATGATGAACAACGCCTCGATACTCGCAAATGCAAGGCTTACCGTAGATAGCGTGCTGTACAATTCATATGATATGCATGACTTGCGCAAACAGGTATTCTTTTTTGATAATGTAGGCAGGATTACATTTAAAGGGCATTATTCCGGTTCGAACACGTTTTTCTTTACAGGCTTAACCTCTCCCGAATTTTTGTTGGTACGTGCGGAATGCAATGCGCGGCTTGGTAATATAGCAGCGAGTGTGGAGGATTTGAACCGGTTGCTTTCCAAACGGTTCGAGCCGCAGCTCTTCGAGCCGGTTAGCGAGGATATCACGCAGAGCGAACTCATCCGGTTGGTACTTTCCGAGCGGCGGAAAGAGCTGATCTACCGGGGCAGAAGGTGGCACGACTTGAAACGGTTTGGTAATGACCCAACGCTCGAAGAGTCGCTGGTTAGGGTATTAGACGGTACAGCATACACATTGCCACTGGCGAGTCCACGGTGGGTGTGGCCATTGCCGCCGGATGTGGTCAATCTGGGCGGCCTAACGCAGAACGACAGGTGATAAAAAAACAGCAAAGCAAATAGGTACGTCTGCGAAAGAACACCTGCCTATTGCTTTGCTGTGGTTGAAAAGGCACTTACGGCAGGTCTCTCCACGCCTCGTTGCGTGGGGTGGTGGGCTGCAAGTCCTCTACATAAGTTGCACCGTCGGTTGTGGGATCGTATTCGATCGCGCACATTTCGTCAAGCGGTGTGTTTAATTCGCAATCGCTATCCGGGGCCTCAATTTGTGCTTTGATTTCATGCTTTCCAGCAGTTGCGTCAAATTCAACCAGATGCCATTGGGACTGCTCTTTAGTGGCCAATTTAAACGACATCGTCGTCAATCCAATCACCACAGCCATTACGGCTACTAAATTCACTTTGAATACCTTTTTCATTTTTTTAAGGTTTTACTGTTCGAAATAAAAAATTATCTATCCGTCTTTTGGCCGACACGCCCTCGGCAGCGGTGCCCCCGGCTCCGCTGCCTTGATTTCGTATGCGTAAGGATAATAACAGGCCGGCGATGGCCAGCAGTAGAAAGCCGAGGTTGAACCAGAAATGGGTCATCCACGTCCATTCGCTGTTGAACTTGCTGCAAAAGCAGTCAAAGGATACCCAACCGGCAAATAGCGCGGCTGCGATATATCCGGTAAACGTGAGCAGCATGGCCGCTGAAAGGAGAAAGCCCCAACGATTGGTTTTCGGGATAACCAGCAATGCGATCGCGGCGACCTCGGCCAGCGGCAGAAGTACGATAAACGTATAGCCCAGCCAGTCCGGGAAATCATGCTTCAGCATACCGTTTACAAACGCCTCACGCTCAAAAACCTGGTCATAGAGCGCTACCAGCCAAAGCCCCATGACAGCCATCGTGGCTAAAAAGCGCCACAGGTTCAAGCCTGTGATGGGACCGCCGTATGTGAGTTCGATTTTCATGCCTGCTATCGTTGTGCGGGTTTATATTTTATCCATAGGGTATCGGCTTCTACCATGTTTTCCTCCCCCAGCGAATCCGGGCAGCCGCAACCCTCATCCGACTCTTCGTAGGTGAATATCGGAGGTTGTTGGTGCGCATGCGGGTCTTCCCGGTGAAACACGGCGGCCGCAATCGCCACACCGGTCATGAAGACCACGATGTGGGAAACGATGAATGCTTTTGTGTTCGTTTTCATAGCCAAGCGGTTAGATATCGTGTGTTTGGGGTGCTTTTTGAAAGGAATATCCCCCCGAAGCTGATCAACAGCAAGGTGCCCATCTGTAAAAACACATCGGGCGAGACCCAATCTGCGCCCCAGGCCAGTCCGTGCATGGTGGTTTGGATGGAGAATAGGAAGAAGGCAAGGAATAGCCCGATGAGGTTGGTCTTGGGAATCAGCAGCAAGAGAACCGTTGCAGCGGCCAGCAACGGTTGCAGGCCGAGCAGCGCGTAGCGGAACCAGCCAAGGAACGTATGCTGGATCATGGAGCAATAATAATCCGGTAGATTCGCGGCGATTTTATAGAAAAAGAGCCCCCAGTACGCCGCGACCAGCAGGGTGCACAGGATCAGTCCGGTGATCCGTGTACGGTGCAGCCATATGTTCTTTTTTTGCTTCATGATATCAGCGTGGCATCGGATAGACCAGCCGTTGTTTTTTTGGCGCGTGCAGGGGAGTGAACCGGGCCTCGATGGCCATCGGCCCATAGGCGGTGGTCAGCGTTTCCCAATCGTTCGGAGCTAGCGGCATCAGGATACCGTCTTTGCCCAGCTTCTTGTCGCGGAAGCGGCGCAGCTCATAATCGGGCTGCAGGATGCCGTTGACGATCCCGGCTAGGTAGCGGAGCGGCTCCGGCTGCCCGTTGGGAAAGGCCATCGCCTCGCGCTTGCCGTACCGCAGAAAATAAAACTCAGCATCTTCCCCTTCGCAACAGGCGGTGTAGCGGAACTGTTCGCCGTCTTTATCCAGCCCCTCGGAAACCCAGCAAAGGAATTGCTCCAAGGGCGCTGTGTAGCTGAGGTCGTAGACCCACACATCGATTTCTTCGGTGAGCGTTTCCTCGGGGCGGCCGCCTTCAAAGAGGTTGGTCTGCACCCAACGCACGCGGTCCCACGGGCCGAGCATTTCAAGGGCACCATCCAGCGAACCGGGGAGGCCTGCATCGAGGTAAAAGGCTGCAAACAGGCCATCCAGCCATTGCATCAATACCGGGTCATGTACAATGGGGCAGCGCGCGTGGCGTATCCACGCGTGGTGGTAGCGCCATTCAACGGCGCCGTTGCGCAACAGGAGGTAGGCCACACGGCCTTCCGGGCGGGTCGGGTCGGAAAGCCGGATGACAAACGGATCGGCATCCGGATTGGCAGTGACCTGTGGGCCGAGGGGAATGAACGGCGACAACAGCAGCAGTTCCCTGTCCTGATGACCGAGCTGGAGGTACTTCCGATAGTGACCGATCATCTCAGGCGTGGTAGCCGGAATGGGCGGGAGGGTCTCGGCTCGTGCGATGATGGCTCTTGCTTTAATGATGGTGTCTTTTTCATTCTTCATGAAAGCAAAAGTAGGTCGGGCTGGGGGCGCACCCTTGACTTATCTGATATGAGAATTCTTGATTTATTTGATACTTTCGAAGAAGTAGGTAACTTACAAGATGTCTATTGGCGACGCGCCAAACCGCGCTTTATAAGCCCTACTGAAATGTGCGGGCGTCCATCCTAAATACCGGGCCACGTTGGCCGGCTGGTCGCCTTCCTGCAGCAATTGCACGGCCAGTTCCAGTTTCTGCCGCGCGATGTAGCTGCCGATTGGTTCACCGTGGTGCGTTTTGAATAGCTTACGCGCATAGACGGCCGAAATCCGGAATTGCTCCGCCACGCTGTCGGCAGAGACCGGTGTGCCCTGCAAAATGCATCGGTCGATGGTTGCTTTCAGCTGCCCGGCCCATTCCGCATCGACGGCTTTTCCTTTGGCGCGGCCGTGCAGGGCCTGGTAAGCAATGAATACCAGTTCAAGCGAAAGGTATATAATGGCCTGCTTGCGCTTGAGGAACGTGGCCCCCGGCGCGCGCAGAAACCGAACGATAGCCCCCGCTGAACCGTCCTGCATGGAAAGTTGGGGGCTGGTGGCATGTGCGGCAAGCCGGGCTTTCACGGCGTGGATGACCGTGGCCTCCATACCCAGCTCCGGGCTTTCTTCGCGGAACAAGGCCTGCGGTTTGTGCACCACGTAAAATATACGGTGCGTGCCTTCGCGGAAGCGGCACGCATACCGGCCTGCGGGGAGGTAGCTCACCCGGTAGTGGTTTTCCGTTGTGTATACCAGGGGTTTCCCTGCCTTGCGTGTGGCAATCTCCAACGTACCCCGCAGCAGGTACAGCCAATAAAGGTCGTGCCGGGGGCAACGGATGGGGATGGACGTATCCGCCAAATGTGCTTTTACTTCAATATAGCTGACGTAAACATCGGGCAGGTCATAAGCTTGCTCCACCACTTGCCAATGCGGATGCTGCCATACACCGTGGTGGGCACCGGGTAGCCTGTAGCGGCAGTGTGCCAATGCTTCAGCTGTTGCCTTGCCGTGATCGGCGAGGTTGGCTCCATCGGCGATCTGTATGGCGGGTTGCACGGCGGGGGGTGTTTATGCCGGCCCGCGCATCGCCCCCGGGGCATCACGGGAGGTCAGGCACGGGCCCGGCGGGTTAATGGATAGGGAGTTGGGGCTGTCTTTCATGTATTGGGGTAAGGTGGATGTGGTGGTCGGCGATGGCGAGCGAACGCGGACGATGGCTGATGAAAATAATGGTGATGCCCTGTTGGCGGCACGCTGCCAGGCACCGGTGCACTGCGGCTTCGGCTTCGGCGTCGAGCGAGGCGGTGCCTTCGTCGAGCACGAGTACTTGCGGCTGCTTGTAAAGCGCCCGGGCAATGGCGATGCGCTGGCGTTCGCCGCCGGAAAGTGTGGCACCCCGTTCGCCAATCGGTGTGTCCCATCCCAGCGGCAGGGCGTTGATGAAACCCGTCAATCCGAGATCGTCAAACAACGCAGCCAACCGATCAGCATCGGGCATGGCGGGGGCACAGACATTTTCGGCGATGGTGCCGGCCGTAAAGTCGAGGTGTTGGGCCACAATGCCCATGCGCCGCTGGATGGTTTCCAGGCCGATGAGGTGCAGCGCGTGGCGCCCCAACCGGATGGTGCCGCTGCTCGTTGGATAGCGCTTGGTAAGCAGGTGCACCAGGGTGCTTTTGCCCGAGCCGCTCTCGCCGGTAACCACGGTGATGCGGCCGGCGGGAAAATGGCAATCCAGTGCCTCGAACACCGGAAGCCCGCGGTGATAGGCAAAGCAAACGCGTTGGAAGTGGATGTCGCCGATACGGTCGGGCTGGAGCAGCGTGGCGTGATGCGCTTCGGCCGGTGGTATGGTCTGCAGGTCTTGCAGGTGTTCGTTGGCCACGCGGGCATCGTGCCAGGTTTGGCTGAGGTGCGCCAGTTGGTAAGCAGCCCGATGGAAATAGCCACTGAGTGCATATACCGCCAGCACCTCGCCCAGCGTTAGGGCGCCCTCAAGTACCAATGCACCACCTATCCACAGCAGCGCCAACGTGGTGCCTTGTGCGATGGTATCTGCGGCGGTTTCTGAGAAAATCCGGTTCAATCCCGAGTGATAATCTGCGTGCAATACCTTGGCTAACCGGCTCTCCAATTTGGTGGCGGCAAGGGCTTCCGTGCCGGCGAGGCGGTGTGTGCCAACGGTGTGCAGGGTATGCGTGAGCTCGGCTTCAAAACCGGCCTGTGCGGCAATGAGCCGGTACTGGCCACGCCGGTTCAACCGGCTGGCGAGTAAATGGCCAACAAGGTAACATACCATAGCGCCCGCAAAGAGTAGTGCCAGCTGGTAATGACTGCTTAGCAGTAGGGGCAGCAGAAGGACAACAGTAAATAAGGGCGTGGCACATTGGATTGCTAGATTGCACGCAAACTCGCGGAGCCGCACCGCGTTGCCAACACGCGTAAGGAGTTCGCCAGTTCGGTAACGGTCGAAAACCACTAATGGAAGACGCAAGAGATGGCGGCAAAAGCCGCCGATAAGACGCGCGTCGAGCTTGCGACTGATGCGCAATAGCAACAGTGACTGCCATGTTCTGGCCGATTGTTGGAGGCATAGATTAGCCAGCATGACTACGCCAAGTGCCAGCAGCAAGCCCCCAGCCGCTTGGGGTAACACGTGATCGGTTATTGCGGCGACAAAAAAAGCGCTTGCGTAGGAGAGCATCGCGTAGCAAGCGGTGGCTATAATGGCAGCTCCAACCGCCCTGCGGTGGGGATAAAGCAGTAACCAAACCTGCCTGAGCAACGGTGGCTGGCCCTCCTGATGGCCAAAGGCGGCTTTGGGCATCAGCAAGATCAATGCCTTTTCCCACATGATATTGAAGGAACTGCGGGTGTAGCGGCAAAACTTCCCTGTAGCGGGATCCATCACACGGACCCACCGGGCACTCACGTGGCATATCACCACATAATGCGGTAGTGCGCCTTGGTCCGTAAGTAGTGCCATGCATGGAAGCTGTGCTTCTGCAAGGTGCTCGTCCGCAGCGCGTATAGCCGCATGTTCGAAACCCAGGGTAGCCGCAGCGTGCTCGATATCGGCGATGGCGGCTTGCCCGGGCGGTAGCAGCAGCCGTACCTCCGCCAGTGAAATGGCACAACCGTAATGGGTGGCAATAGCCGCCAGGCAGGCCGCCCCACAGTCGTGTTCGCCCTGTTGTTGAATAGGTTTCATGCCTATGGGTTTGGTAGTTAAAAATTAGGTTCGTATATTTGTTTGAAACAAGCCGCTGATTTTCAGCATCAATTATAACTTTAACACGAAAATTATGATTCCGCAGTTTAACGAGGCTATCGTTAGCTACTTATTTTTGGCGCTGGTGTTTATGACCAGCGTAGCCGGTTTTTTCCATCGCTCATTTTATTATGCCAACGTTTTCCAGCCGGGCCAGGTGTTTGCCGGTAAAAGGCCGTGGACGTTGGTCACATCCGCGTTCATTCATGGCGGATGGCTGCATTTGTTATTCAACATCGGTGTTTGCGTTTTTTTCATGACCGAGGTGGAGTATATGCTGGTAGACGACTTTGGATTCCCCGTTGCGAGCGGTGCTTTGTGCTTTTTGGTGGTAGGCACCGTATCTTTTTGCAACCTGATGGAAGGGGTACGTTTGCGCAAGCAACCCGCCGCGTCAGCCGTTGGCCTATCCGGGTTTGCATTTGCGATGACCGTGTTTTTCTACATTTACTTTCCGCTGGATACTTCTCCCGGGATGCCGTGGATGAAGGCTTACCATTTTGCCTTTGCCATACCGGCCGGGTGCGCGGTGGCATGGTTGATGAAATTGCAGACAAACCACCTGGTGCACCTTCTCGGCTGTGCAGCCGGTGCGATAACCGCCGTACTTATACGTCCGGAAATAGTCAGCGAATTATGGAACCACTTTGGTGGATGAGATGGTTTACAGAAAGAAGAAGCCAAGTCCGATTACTCCAAAGAACTGCATGCCGATTAATGCCTGCCCGGCCTTCCACGCGCCGGCATTCGGGCGGCGGGCCCCACCATGCATCGATTCTTTTTCGGCGTTGCCGATAAGCATGGTCCCTGCGGGGATGCGTAAGGTCTGCTCAGTTTGTTGTGTTTGCTTTTTCATGATCTTAAATTCGAAAGTCGCCTCCATTGACGACCTTACAAAGGTCAGTTGTTTTTATTTAAATATTTATTATTCAGTTAGTTATATGAGTACTCGCGGTACTGAATTAGTGGTTTTTTGAGAACCGTGGGTTCTGAATTTGTAGTCAGAAAATTTGCATGTATCATGGAAGATGTGTATAACCTCCCTACACTCGGCGAACGGATCAGGTACATCCGTAAAAAGAAAAACTATGTACAGGATGGAATCGCGCTCAAGGCGGGAATCACACAGAAGGCGCTGTCCAAAATCGAGCTAAACGAAACCAATCCGTCAATTTACCGCATCTACCGCATCGCTGAAAGCTTGGAGGTGGATGTGTATATGTTGATTCCGAAGGAGCGTTGGAACGCGACATATACCGCTTATGGTATATTCGGCAAGTTGTTCATAGGGTTACTGAAATGGGCAAGAAGGGGAAAAGATCAACGGCGATAATGGCCAAGCGGTAATTTTGTAAAGCGTTGGCAACGGGCTATCTTAGCATGCAATTGATAACCCGCCATCTCATTTGGTGCGGCTGCTTTGTCCCGAAGGCCGGGGCTGTCTGGAAGACCTTACGGTCGGCCACCTGGCCAGGGTAGGCAGCTGCCGGGCATGCAGTTGTGTGGCCTAAACATCTACTGTTATGTTAAAGCAACTAGAACGCTGCGAAGCTTACCTGGCTTCTATTGATCGGAAATTAGCCTTTATTGCTGAGCGTTTCCCCTTGGAAAAACTGGATCAGGTATTCGACATGGTATGCCAACATCCCCCAGTTGCATGTAATACGCCTGAACCCGATCCATTGTACGATGCCAGCTATGCGGCCGACCGGATCGGTGTAGTAGACCGAACCCTATATCGACTTACCGGCAAAGGAAAGCTGCCCATTGATTCTTACGGAGATAAGGGAACGCGGCTATTCCGCCACAGTGACATCGAGCGGTGCCGGCGGTATTACCTCGGGCTACAGCCGTAAATCGGTAGCGCTTCGCTGCGGCTCGCCCCGCGCTTGTAACCCGCTTCGGACTTCGCTCTGGATTGCGACCGGGCGGGGTGTGTACTGGAACTGGATTTGGTTTGGCGGCGCCAATTGGCGGGCAGACCAAGTCCAGTTGGGGTTCAATTGCTTCACCCAATCAGACCCGAAGCGGTCTCCAACACCACCCCTGCGATAAGCCGATGCCATCCGGTGCGCCGACCGTGTACGGCACCTGTCATCTTCCCGGCAGCATCCTGACAGAATCATTGGAATTCCTGTCATAGTACTGACTATCAGTTATTTGAATTTGTTTATTTGCCTGAAAGCTGTTTACGTTTGTGTCGTCGGCGTTGGGCTGTCTCTGGACAGGACGCCGGCACTGAATGGAAGTTAAACATAAAATAAAATACAATGGCAAAATTTCTTAACGGTGCAATAGGCACTTTTTCCGGAAAGGTAGGCAGCATCATCGGGAGCAGCTGGCGCGATATCCACTACATGCGCGGCCTGCCCAAGAAGCGCACCAAACCGTTTACCGAGGCGCAGTTGGCGCAGCAACAGCGGTTTGGGCTGATGGGTAGGTTTCTCCTCCCGTTGAAAGGACTGTTTGAAATCGGTTTCGCCAAGGCGTATACGGGCGGGTCTACACTCTTCAACCTTGCGATGGGGGAAAACTTACCGGCCGTAACGGGCGAATACCCCGATTTCACCATCGACTACAGCAAGCTGCGGTTTAGCAATGGTGGCCTGTTGAAGCCGCGGGGTGTAACCCTGGTGGCCGGCGAAAACGACGTGACTGTCAATTGGCGGCCGTCTGTGACCGTCTTTGACGGTAAGGCGGACGATGATGTGTACGTACTCCTGTACGATCCCGAGCTGGCGATATTCTACACCTCGGATGAGGTGGTACAGCGTTCGGTCGGTCAGGCGGTCATCGCGGTGGACGATGATACGGTGGGCCACCAAGCCGAGGTGTGGCTGTTTTGCGTAAGCCGTGATGGTACGCAGATCTCCGATACGGTGTATGGTGGGACGGTGGTATTGACGTAGTTCCTACCGGCTTTTTTGGTTAAACCGCGAACCGGGGCGAGACGCCCCGGTTCCTTAAAATGAAGAACGAGCAATGGCAAGATTACTGGATTTATTGATGTTTTCGGGTACGGTGGGCGATGTGGTTGGCTGCAAGGGACCGCATGGCTTTTACATCCGTAGCCGCCCCCGCAGATCGGACAAGGCGCCGTCGCCCAAGCAACAGGAGGCAAGGGGTAAACTGAGCTTGGCCATGGGCTTCCTGAAGCCCCTCAAGGAGATGATCTATATGGGATTTGCCGGGGCACATGGCACGCGCTCCAAAACCACGGCCATGAATGCCGCAGCATCCCACCTGCTCAACTATGCGATGGAAGGCGAATTTCCGGACATCACGGTCAACCCGGCTGCCGTAAGGCTGAGCCGCGGCACGCTGATGCAACTGCCAGACGCGGTACTTGAACAGACCGGATCGGAGATCACGGTGACGTGGTTGCCTTTCGTTTCACCGTTCAGTGGCCATGCCGACGACTGCGTCATGGTTGCCTGTTATAACCTGCAGGAACGGTCGGTAACGGTTGGCAAGGCGGTGCGTAGCGATGGATTGGCCACGCTCGATCTTTCGGAGCTTCCGGTGGATAGCACCTCATTGATCTACGTCTGTGTGGCTGACCGCGACCTAAAGCGGTTTTCGAACAGCCAGTTTTTGGGGAGGGTTGATATGGGTTTTAGTCTGCACCGGTCATAAACCCATTGGGGAGTTGGTTGGATTTAATAATTTGATTATGAATGAACTAAAAATAACTAAAATTGTTCGGGTGGCGCAGGGGAAGCACAGTACCCTCAGCCACCTCTACATCGGTAGCCTTTTCGTCTGCTACCTGCTGGAAGACTCCATCCGCGAGGAGAAGATACGGGGACTGACCTGCATCCCCGAAGGGGAATATGGACTGCGGCTCAACCCGTGGGCGGGTATGAATGCGCAATACGGGGTGAAATACCCGAAGGTGCACCGTGGCATGGTGGAGATTACGGGCATCCCCGATTTCGATTTGGTGTTCATCCACATCGGCAACTACCACACGCAGACTGCGGGCTGTCCGCTCACGGGGTCGTACTGGCAACTGCTGAATGGCGATTACCAGGTGCTGCATTCGGCTGTGGCCTATAAGTACGTGTATGGCTTACTCGTGGCGGAAATGGATAAAGGGAATGACAGGATAGTGGTTTACAACCAGTGCTCCACGACTGGATCCGGGCTTCCCAACTCAACCAGCTGCTTAGTAAGCCCATAAGAAACCTAGTGGCGTGAGCGGAGCGAGCGTTACAGTTTCGTTGGGTTGCTAACAGCACCCCCATCCTAGGTCGTGTCTGCGCTGGTTGTAAACCGAATGGGGGCAGGGGTAAGGGTTTTTTCCAACACCCCAGCTGCTTACCAAGTCCACAAGGAACCTAGTGGCGTGAGCAGAGCGAGCGTTGCAGTTCCGTTGGGCTTGCTAAACAGCGCCCCCATCCCATAAGGAAACTAGTGGCGTGAGTGAAGCGAGCGTTACCGTTCTATTGAGTTTGCAAGTTATTTACAAAAAATTGATTACAAATACAAAAAATGAAAACAATTAAAGAAACCGTTGAGCTTCCCGAAGCGGAGAAGCCGACATTATACGACAGGATCAAAGGGGGGCTGGCAATGGCCAGCCAGCTCATCATCGCTTCGCCGCTGAAATTGCCGCCAAAGGTGGTTGCAGTGGCCAAGTATATGGCGCTGGCCTTGGGGATACTCGACGCCGTGACTGCAGCGAACCAAAAAAGGGAGGACGGTGATGAAAGCGAATAACATTCAGCTCGGCATCGGTACCGGTGGCGGCACGCTGCTAAGCATGCTTGCTCAGCTGGGCTTGCATGACGTACTGAAGACGGCCATACTCGCTGTGATCGGTGCGGTCGTCAGCTTCGTGGTGACCTGGATGCTGCAGTGGCTCAGGCGTCGGTAATAGCCGATGCGGAGTTGACAAGAGCGGATGTATCGGCGTGACGGTACATCCGTTTTTTTCGAGCGCTATCGGGCAGCTGCTAGCACTTGGTCGGCGCGAGCCATCACCCGCTTCGCCGTTGGTCTTGCGTACAATTGGTTATACACAGCCGCCAATCTTTTTGCGGTTTCTTCAACAATGCTAGCGTCTTCGACTGCTTTCTTTTTAAACGCATGGTCGTCTTCATGCAGTGACCGAAAAAGTTCGACGTTACAATATCCCCATACGTTCGGCAGCTGCTTGATTTCATCTTCCAATCGCTGTGTCTCCCGACGGAGTGACACCACGAACCATCGCATTTTTTGATCGTCCTGCTGTTCAAGGTATTTCGGATCATTGGCAAAGCACTTGATTTCGACCATGAAGAGCGCAAATAGGTCGTCGTCATCATAGGCGTTGTCGAGCAGTCTGATTGCATCATCACGCGTTAAGCGCCCGTCTTCGGTAATTGCTATCCGATCGGCTAGTGCTTCCATTAGATGATGGTACAGCGCCACTACAGCAGGGTGTTTATCCCGTTCCGATGCCTCGTTAACGGATTGAAAATCGGGGTATTCTTTTAGACGCTCGGTGAAAATTCTGCGACCTTCTGGCGTATCGGGCAGCTGCGCCAGGTTCATGGCATCCCGTAGTTGATCGGGCATGTTATTCGACAAAAACGTGCCAAATTCCTTCATGCCCATATGGACGGCGGGGTTGGGGGCGGGGGCCCATTGATAATAGAAATCCAATTCTTCGGCGCTTGGCTTCTTCAGTTCAAACGCATCTTTACAGGATGCAATAATAGCACGCTTCAACTTTTTTTGTGCCGTTGCCCCCCAATGACCGGTTTTGTATTGGGTGGCGAAAAACTGCGCTAATTTAATATAAACGGAACTGAGATGGGCCACTGATTCCTTACAGATTTCGTCATATTGTGCGCTTGTCGACTCGACCAATGCTAACTCACGTTGCAGAAAATCAGTCCGCTCACGATGTAACCGTAGGCATTCGTGGAATTCTTTATGCAATGCCGGTCCGCTCAGTGAATCGATCGCTGCTGTCAGCTGTTTTTCTTCTTCCGTAATGCCGGTGTTTTCGGGTGCTTCCAAAGCGTCCTCATTCCACTCCAACGCCTGTGTATCTTCACCAAGGCATGCTAACAAGAGGCAGTCAGCAAGGTAATGGAATCGTTTTACGCTCGGCGTTCCCTCCTGAATTTCTTCCATGAGATTAGCGACGTGCGCCTCAATTTCGTCGTTGATCTGCACCATATGAAAATCAAGCGGGCCTCGTTTACTATGCTGGGAGAGTTTGATCAGCCTTTTGACTTTCGGGCTATTGGATAGGCTTTCCAATACCGATGGTCGGTAGTGTAGTTCGAGCTGGTGGTGATCATCGGGTAAAAGATGCTTTTCAATAATTCGGATCCCTGCCAAAACAACTGGCATTCGTCTTCCCGGCACAGCTGCTTAACGGTGGCTTGTTTGGTATAATTTAGGTTGGCCTGGCCTGCGGCCTGAATACGCAACGTGATGACGCGCTCTATTGGAAAGGAATAGAAGGTCACGGGTTCAGAAACGCGGTATTGGTGATAGCAGAGTAGCCGCCCGATACCATGGGAGATCAGCGAGCCATACTTGCAGCCCTGTCTCTGGTCCGTGCGTTTCAACAGCGAGGCACGGTCATGCAAGTTGGGCTCATAACTGGTGGTTGCTTTTGAGAGAAAGCGTCTCTCAGCTAAGTTTAATACGGTTAGCGCTAGGTTTTTCATGGGCACAGCAAAAAAGTAATACCGCGATAATTTTTATTGGATACGGTAATTTAGTATTGACGTGTGGCGTCGTCTGTTTACAATTGGTTGCTAAGTTGCCGATAAAAAGTTGAAAAAGCAAATCTACTCCTTGGTAAACGTAAACTCACCACCGTTTTGCTTAAGGATTAGTAAATCCTTTGCCGGATCGAATTCAATGACCACGCCGGCTGGATCGAATTTAAATTTATCTTTTGCAGTGGCCTCCAATCGAAAAGAAGGCTGTCCGGTTGCTTGTGCCAGTAATGTATTCCCTTCATTGGTGATGGTTATCTTGATGGGTAATTGCGTGGAAGCATATACGCCCAGGTACTGCTGTACCTCGTCTTCTTGCAGTTGGTAGTTGCTGAATACCGGTATGTCATAAGGTTTATTGAAGACAGCGCTCAGTACGGCGATGGCTACATCGTTTGTGTTCATTGCCGCACCATTGGACGTCAGGGCAAATGAAACATACTCATCCGGAAAATACCCCCAAGTGGAACGAAACCCGTCAATACCGCCCGAGTGCCCAAAGGCTTGCTTTTCGTGAAACGGCATTTGAAACAAGCCCATACCGTAACCGTCTTTGATGGTTTCCATCAGTGTTACACTTTCTTCAGGTATGATTTTACCGGTAAGCAGCGCTTCACCAAACCGGATGATGTCTGTCGGTGTAGCTACGATGGCTCCGGCGCCAAGCGGTATCGACATGTCGGTTTCGGCTTCCACAACCCACCCATTTGCGGCTTTGTAAGACCGCGCTTCATTGTTTTCCGGGTTGATTGCGGCGCCTACGAACGTGTTTGGTAAGCCAACCGGCTGGGCAATGTACTCTTGCAACAGTGATGCATATGATTGCTCAAAAACTCTTTCCAATAGGTAGGTCAGCAATACGTAGTTGGAATTACTATAGTTGGCTTTGGTATCCGGCTCGAAGTCACTACCGCCTGCAGCAATGATGGCCACCAGTTCCTGTTCTGATTTGGGTTGTGTATGCCACTCCAGGTAGTCGGGGCTGTTTGTGAAGTTCGCGATACCGCTGCGGTGATTAAGCAACTGGCTTACGGTTATTTCTGCAGCATTTTCTACCGACGGGAAGTAACGCTCAATCGTTTGGTCCAGACGCAGTTTGTTTTCTGCCACCGCTTTCATGATTAACGTAGCCGTAAATGGTTTGCTGATCGATCCTATCCGGTATTTGGTGTTTTCGTCCGCTGCTTTGGGTTTGCCTACTTCGAGGTATCCCACCGATTTCGTGTAGATCACTTCGCCATTTTTTGAGATAGCAACACTGCCCATGAACCGATCGTTCTTCGCAAGCGTATCGAAATAGGCGTCCAGTTTGTTTTTGTCGAAATCTTGGCCAAAGGCAACCATTCCAACAAATGATAATAGGCATGTTATTACGGTTAGTTTTCCCATATGAGTTCGACGATTTTTATGCCGATTTGTTACGCTATTTTGGTAACGCGTCTTTTACTTTTCCGGCAACTCCCGCTTCGGGTTGTAAATCGCATCCAGCCGTTCGGCATTCTCTTCTATAACATCCATAATAATGCCCGAGCGGAATGCGCCAACACTTTTTGGTCGTCGATTTCTTGGTTGATGATTAACTGAGCAAAAAATCAATGGACACTGCTTTTTGAAAACAAGCTCATGACCACTACTCCAGCGCCGATCAATGCCATTCCCATCACCGCTGCCAAATCCAGTTTTTGCTTGAAAACGACCACGGAAACTATTGCCGTAAGTCCGATACCCAATCCACACCAAATGGCGTAAGCAATCCCCAAAGGAATCTGTTTGATTGCCAATGACAGGAAGTAAAAGCAAATCACATAGGAAACGATGGATACTAAGGTAGGTGTTATTCTCGAAAACCCATTCGACGCATTCAAGAATGATGTGCCGACCACTTCAAGAACGATTGCCAAACCTAAAAAAATATATTTCATTCCAGATAACCTTAAAGGCAAAGTTATTGCGTTTTCAAACATGATGTTTAGCGGAAACGAAGACTACAACAGTCATAAATACAAACCGCAATTTCCTGCCGAAAAGTACAAAAAAATACGTAAAACTTCATTTTCCTAACTGGAAATTTGTTCCATACCGGACAGTAGGTGGGGAAGATGCTAATCCTGCTGCACAAAAGCATTAAATAATGCTTCGATGATACCTGTGTCCAACGACATCAGCGAACCGTCCCGCTCCACGATAAATCTGAATTTTGATAAGCTTGCAACGGCATCGGTATGAATCAGTCCCTTTTCCTGCTGACTTCTTAGGAAATCATGAAAACGCCGGGAAAAAGCTTCTATACCACCGGTTGGATTCGGCATACTAGGCACGCTATAAAAAATCCTGTCTTCGGTGAGGGGATGGACATCTACAATTGCACGATCTGTATATCGGTCAAAATGGACGGTGCCTGTGTACGCTGTAATGTCGGTTGACGAGTATAATTTGCTGATTTTTCGCTGAAGGGCCTCCATCGGTGCGAATTCGACCAGCTCCAGGATGCTACCGGTCAGCTTGTAGTCACGGCTAACAGAATCGCGTTTAAGCTCAAAATCAACAGCTATATCGCGGATAGTTGTTTCAGAAAAGTGAGACTCCAATAGGCTTTTGAGTTCCAGCAGGGAGTCGGGAGTTATGGATTGAGCCGTGGTCTTGCCAACTAAGCAGCAGGTAACCAGAAATACAACCAGGCTTTTCATATGCAATTCACATTGGTTCGAATCAAATTTACAAACACTGCGTAAATTCTACTGGCTGCAAAGGGAAAATAGCGCCACCACGGATTATTTTTTGGTATAAGTTTTGACGAATAATTTTGCTTTGAAGAACAATGTCCACTACTTATCATTGAATGTTGGTTAAGTTATTTTATTCGTATCGTGAAGCCGGGGCGCTATGTGTGGTGCTGGTTGCGTTGCTGCTTTGTTCGTGTTCAAAAGAAAAGTCGGGTATTGACCCGATAGACGGCCCGGATGACGGTTCCGTGGGGTTGGGCGGTCCTGCACCGACAGGCTTAAATGGGTTATTCCTGTATGGATCCAACATGGGGGCTTATTCAGGCTGGTCTGATGAACAACTGGCTGAACTGCTGATGGGAAATCCGGCAAAAGATATTCCGGGTGCAGGTGTAAACAGCTTGCGCCCTGCGATGTATGATTATTTTGTGGAGCAATGGGGCTATGACATCCGGGTAGATGCTTTTGAAAAATACCGGCAACTTGGCGGCAAAAATCACACGATTTTTCTCAATGGACCTACGGATGCACACCGGGATCAGACCCGATACTGCAATGGGGTCCAGTCACAGACCTTTGCCAAGCTGTATGAACCGATATGGTTATCGCCCGGAAAAGTGAATCCGGATAATTACTATGCTAGCTACGTATATAATGTCGTAAAGACATACAGCCCTTATGTAAAGTATTGGGAGGTCTGGAATGAACCGGATTATACCAACAACTGGTCGGCTACCCAGACTTGGACTCAGTCGGATCCCAACCCCTGCGACCTACCCAATTTTGCCGCACCCATCCAATCGTATGTGCGGATGCTCCGGATCACCTACGAGATTGTCAAACACCTGGATGAAACGGGGGTGGTCTGTGTCGGCGGTTTGGGCTATCCCGGTTTCCTGGATGCCATATTGCGCAATACCGATAATCCCGATGGCGGTAAAGTAAACGCCGATTATTCCAAGAAGGGGGGCGAATGGTTCGACGGTTTAAGTTACCATGTGTATCCGATGTATTACTTGGGCGATAACCGCAATTCGGATGCGGCGGCGGCAGCGGTGGTCGACCACAAGAATCAGTTTCAGGATGTGCTGAATAAATATGCCTATGATGGCACGTCCAAGGCGGGAAAGACCTTCATTGTCACCGAAGTCAATATTCCCCGCAAATCCATCGACGGTTACGTTGGCGGTGATGAGGTGCAACGTAACTTTTTAATCAAGGCAGCAATCGTTGCACAGCAGGCAGGTATCAGTGGATTATACATTTTTGGTCCTACTGAAAGTAAACCGTTGGCACAGGTCACCGACCCTTATCAAGCGATGGGGCTCTACCAACAGCTCACATCCGGTCCTTACAATGCAACCATCACACCCGGGGGGATAGCGTGGCGCACAGTAAGCCATCTCTTGGCCACTAGGCAGTATGACCCCGCCGCAACGGCGGAATTGCAGTTGCCTTCGCATATCGGCGGTGGGGCCTTTTATTCCGTTGAAGGTAAAGACTATCGCTATGTGCTATGGGCGAAAACCAGTGGCACATCGGAAACGGCAACGGCTGAATACAATTTTCCGGCATCGTTCCAGATCAAGACCGCTACACAGTTCGATTGGGAAAATAAGCAAACCACTGTGTCCGGTACCATTAAATTGACCGGAGCACCAGTGTTTATCGTACCGTAATACTGCCACGATGGCTTTGGCTACGTATCCATTTCCTGTTCCTCGGGTACCGGCTGTTCGCTCGTTTTTAAACCCAGCTTCATCAACTCGGGTACAAAAAAGGAGACAATGCCGATGACACCGATCATACTGCCCAGTATGACAAATGTGAGACTAATGCCGATTGTATCAGCCAAGAATCCCGTGCTCAACAGCCCAATCATCGATGGAAGCAGCGCGATGCTGAAATACATGGAAAATACCCGCCCGAGCATAGCGGGATTTATCTGTTCCTGCAAGACGGTCGTGAACGACGCATTGTAGATAGAGGCAGCTACACCGCCCAGGATGGTGAGTACCACAAAAAGAATGAATCCGGAAGGTGGCAATAAGCCAGACGCTGCCAGACTGATACCCAGCAGCAGATGCATGGTGTTGATGATAATGATTTTATTCAATGTGGGTTTGAATATCCCCAGCACGCCACCGCCAACCAGCATACCAATACCCCAGACTACTTCGATGATACTCATTTCGAATTTTCCTCCTTCAAAATGCTGTAATGTCAACAATGGAAATAATACGGCAACCGGCATGATACAGAATGTAGCTAGAATGGAAAATCCAAAGAGCCAGGATATTCCTCGATTTGAGGTCACAGCTGCGATGCCCAGCTTCAGGTCGTGTAACACCTCTTTTATTCCTGTTCGTTGTCCTGTTTCAGCCTTTTCAGGATTGGGAATATGCACCAACAAGAGTGAGGTGATCGCCATGATCGCCCCGCCAATATCCAATAGCAACACGTATCCGATGTCCATCAAGCCAATGGCGAAAGCGCCCAGTGCCGGCCCCCCGATGCTCGAAACGGACTGAATGACCTGGTTAACGCCTCCGATGCGGAGCAGTTCGGATTCCGGTGCCAATAGGGGCACGGAGGCCTGCATCGCGGGCATATGAAATGCGGAGCCTACTGACCGCAGTGCGAGGAGGATATAAACAAATAGCAATTCGGAATATCCCAAATAGAAAAGCACGGATAGGATCAATGTGCAAAGAGCGATGAATCCATCGGCGGCCATCATGGTCCGCTTGCGGTCCCATCGATCAATGAAGACACCAGCAAACGGTCCGATGAGTGTTTGGGGAAGAAAAGCAGCAATCGCTGCAAAAGCCAGGACTTCAGCAGATCCGGTCTCTAAACTGAGCCAGATGATGATGGCAAAATTGACTGCCGAACTAGTTAATAAAGATATAAATTGCCCACTCCAGATGATGGCGAATGTTCGTTTCCACGTAGGTACCATGGTATCAATGATTCGTTTTTTTGCCTTCCCGGGTCAGTAAACACATTACTCCACAGAAAGGTAATGATTAAAATTAAGACGTAAAAAAATAATGGATTGTTTCAGGAAAAACCTGAAAAAGGGAAATGCCAATGGCCTTGCTGCCGATGGCCTCAAGCCCGATCCCGATAGAACGGGACTATTTGGATGCTGTATGCCAGTTTCATGGGATTAAATCTTGTGGATGCGAAGATACGACAATTATTTCCTAATTTTGCTTTTTTTTATAAATAATAGCACATGAAACCTGCCATGTCAGCGACTTCGGTTAAAGGCGATGAACGTGCAGGTTCCATGTGGCCTTAAAGCAAATTATTAACACATGAACAAGAAGCATTTGACAATGGTGGCATTAATAGTTGCCTCCGCAGCAGCCTCAGCCCAACAGCCTCATGCCATCAATCCGGATTTTATGGACACCTCGGTGCGCCCGCAGGATGATTTTTATAATTACGTGAATGGGAATTGGATGAAAACGGTGGAGATCCCATCCGACCAGTCTCGCTGGGGGAGTTTCAATCAACTGGCTGAAAATACCAATGAAGCTACGTTGAAAATTCTACAGGAATCCTTGGAACAGCGTTATCCGAATGGCTCAGACGGTCAGAAAATAGCGGATCTGTACCGGAGTTATATCGACTTTGACGCAAGGGATCGGATCGGTATTGAACCCATCAAGCCGTTTCTTCGAAACGTAGATGCAATAGGTGATTTTGATGATTTATATCGGTACCTCGTAGAGATGGCCCCAGTAGGTGGGAATCCGCTTTTCTCGATAAGTGTATCGGCCGATATGAAAAACAGTGATGTGAACACCGTCTATTTAAGTGCAGCAGACCTGGGACTGGGACGGGCTTATTATCAGAAAGAGGATGAGACCAACACAAAGACGTTAGCAGACTATCAGGGCTATATCAATGTACTGCTTCCCAAGGCGGGGCAGCGAACCCGCGATTTGAAAGGTCCCAAAATTGTTGCTTTCGAAAAGGAATTGGCTAGCCGTATGCTTACGGTGGAGGAAGTGCGCAACGCTTCGCTCCGCTATAACCCCGTGGCGGTAGCTGACCTGAAAAACTTGGTGAAGCACATCGACCTCGCCCAATACCTGGCGGATCTGGGGTTCACAGCCGATACGGTGATCATCGATGAATTGAAGTACTACGAGGAACTGGACCAGGTGCTGAAACCCGAAAACCTCGAAATGATCAAAGAATTTCTTCGCTATAAGATCGTTGAGGATGCGGCTACGATGCTGACGAGCGAATTGGATCAAATCAGTTTCGATTTTTGGGGAAAGACGCTAAGGGGACAAAAGGAACAACGATCACTTGATAAACGCGGACTGCAGTTTGTGAACAGCATGGCCGGCGAATTATTGGGGAAATTGTATGTTGCCGAGTATTTCCCTGCGGAAGCAAAAGCTACCGCACAGGAATTGGTTTCCTACCTCCGGAAAGCTTTTGCTCACCGGATCGGGCAATTGCAATGGATGTCTGCCGAAACCAAGGAAAAGGCGCTTGAAAAACTGAGTAAGTTCAACGTCAAGATCGGATATCCGGATAAATGGAAGGATTACGCTAAACTTGAAGTTGGATCCTCGCTATTTGAAAACGTTGTGAACGCCCGCCGTTGGCGGTTTGAGGAAGAACTTGCGAAGCAAGATAAACCGGTAGACAAAACCGAATGGGAGATGACACCGCAAACGGTGAACGCGTATTATAACCCTCCCTATAACGAGATTGTTTTTCCCGCTGCGATTTTGCAGCCGCCATTTTATGACTACAAAGCAGATCCAGCGGTCAACTTCGGTGGGATTGGTGCCGTTATCGGTCATGAATTGTCTCATGGGTTTGACGACAGTGGTTCTCAATACGACGGCGACGGAAACTTGAATAATTGGTGGACAGAAGGTGATAAAGCCGCGTTTGAAGCCGCCGCTTCCGCATTGGCTGCTCAATTCGAAGCATACGAGCCAGTGCCTGGTGTCTTCGTGAACGGGCGGTTCACCTTAGGTGAAAATATCGGTGACTTAGGGGGAACGTCCGTGGCTTACGAAGCACTTCAGCTATATTTGAAGGATACGGGCGATCCGGGTTCAATCGATGGCTTTACGCAGCAACAACGATTTTTTCTTTCTTGGGCAACCGTTTGGCGGACGAAGACCACGGAAGCGTTTGTAGTCAACCAGGTAAAGACGGATCCACATTCGCCGGCTCAATACCGGGCAGTCGGTCCGCTGGTGAATATGGATGCATTTTACGAAGCTTTTGATATCAAGGAAGGGGATAAGCTATTCGTGCCGAAGAATAAGCGGATCGTAATTTGGTAATTTATTTTCAAAAAGTAGCGTTATTTCGCAGCCCACAACGGTTTCGCTTTCAATACTTCGGCGTGCACAGGGCAATGGGAGGAATGCGCGCCGGGAAGGTAACCCGTGCTCATCAAAAATTCGTTGACGATCTCACCGCCTGTGAATTTGAAGGTCTTTTTGAATAATTTCATCCACTCTTGTAATGTTTTGGGATGATGGTGGTCCAGCCACTTCTCAAAAGATCCGTGTGTCTTTTGCAATTGAAGTATTGCTTTTGCATTTTCGATGGCCGCGTTTATTTTTAAGCGATTGCGGATAATGCCCGCGTTGGCCAATAAGCGTTCACGGTCTGTTTCGGTGTAGGCCGCCACTTTCGCAATGTCGAAATGATCATACGCTTTCCGAAACGCTTCTTCTTTGCGCAGAATGGTCTCCCAGCTCAATCCGGCTTGGTTGATTTCCATGATGAGCCGTCCAAACAATTCATTGTCATCGTGGATCGGAAATCCATAGTGGTTGTCGTGGTAATTTTTGTGCAACGCCCGGCGTGCCTCGGGCTGCATAGTGGGTATATAATCGCAGTAGGACATGATTAAATGGTGTTTTAGCTGTTTATTGATGCATCATAAAGCTCCAACGGCAACCCGTCTGGATCGCGGAAAAAGGTAAAGCGTTTGCCGGTATATTCGTCGATGCGGACCGGTTCGACCTGAACACCCTTTCCTTGTAAATGCGTAATCGTGTCTTGAAGGTCGTCTACGGCAAAAGCTAAATGCCGCAGGCCACATGCCTCCGGCCCCGAGGGCCTTTGGGGTGGCTGAGGAAAGGAGAACAGCTCGATAATATAGTGGTTGCCCAGGGCCAAATCCAGTTTGTAGGACTGCCGTTCCTGGCGGTAGGTTTCACGAAGGATACTTAACCCCAATATTTCGGTGTAGAAGCGTTTTGAACGCTCGTAATCCGAACAGATGACAGCGATATGATGAACAGCGAGCAGCATCGTTAATTACCATCAATTTCAATCCATACCGGTGCGTGGTCACTCGTTTTTTCCCATCCCCGCACTTGGCGGTCTACACCGGCTGCCCGCAAGCGAGGAGCTAGACCGGGGCTCAGCAAGAAATGATCGATGCGCAGTCCCGCGTCTCGTCCAAAGGCATTGCGGAAATAATCCCAAAACGTATAAATGGTTTGATCAGGATACAGTTTTCGGATTGCATCGGTCCACCCTTGGGCCATCAATCGGCGGAATGCATCGCGCGTTTCCGGGCGGAAAAGTGCGTCATCAACCCACCTTTCGGGCTTGTATACATCGATTTCAGTAGGAATCACATTGAAATCACCGGTCAATACAATAGGGATCTTTTGGTCGAGCAATGCTTGGGCATGTACGATTAGCCGATCAAGCCAGCGGAGTTTATAATCAAACTTGGGTCCGGGCGCAGGGTTTCCGTTAGGAAGATACAGGCAGCTGACGATGACCTCATTGATTTTCGCTTCGATATAACGGCTATGCGTATCATCCGGATCTCCCGGTAGTGCACGGCAAATCTCTTCGGGTTTTCCCAGTCGTGACAGTATGGCAACGCCATTCCAACTTTTTTGGCCGTGCCAGATGGATTCGTAGCCGGCATCACGTAGGACTTCGTCGGGATAGTTTTCCTGAATGCTCTTCAGTTCTTGAAGGCAAACCACATCCGGCTTCGTCTCTTCGAGCCAACGGAGTACGATAGGAAGCCGGGCATTGATGCTGTTGACGTTGTATGTTGCTATTTTCATCAAATGAATGATCTTTTTGGGTATGGAATTATCTCTTTAGCCTTGTTGCTGGTACCATTCGGCGAATTCGTTTTCATTAAAGGATTCGGGATGGATCGACAGCTTCTGTCTGATCTGCTCTTCCAATAGTTTGGCCATTTGCATCCTAATCTCGATATATGCCGGATTATGCGCTAGGTTCTCGTATTCGAGGGCTTCCTTATCGCGCAGGTCGTAGAGTTCAAACTCGTCCGGGTATCCGCCCAATGCATCGAAGTAATGGGTGTATTTCCATTCGGCGGTACGCACGCAACGTATCCGGTTTGCCGCCTTAACCACGCTGGCTTTGTCGGCAGCACTGGCCTTTGTATCGTCAAATGTAAACAGGATGGCGTCCTGTACCGGCCTATCCTCGTCCAGCAAGGGCAATAGGTTGGTGCCCCGTAAACCTTCCGGCGGGGCCGCGTTCGTTACGGCGGCAATTGTAGGCATGATGTCGATCAGCGAAGCCAGCTGTTGGGTGCCTTTATAGTTTGCTGTTTCCGGAAATAGTATCGGGTTTGAAAAGACCATCGGTACCCGCAACGCCTCTTCGTACGCCACGAATGCTTTTTGGCGCATTCCGCCGTGAGCCATCCCCATTTCGCCGTGATCAGCGAGGCGGATCACCAGTGCTTGGTCGGCCAATTTGCTGCCGTCCACCTCTTTATACAATTCGTCGATAAAGAAACCGATTTCCGTGTCGATTAAGCGTAGCAGATTGCCGTAGAAGTTGAGGTAATTTGTTTGCTTTTCGGGCGTATCCAGCAGGCCCAGGCCCAAGCCCGCCGAGGTCTTTACCTGCGCTTGTGCTGCGGGTTTGCCGTTGGCGACAAGGTCTTCATTGACGGTTTGGGGTAGGGTTAACGGCCCATTAAGGAAGTTGTCGTCATAGCCGTACTGGAATCCCCGGGGATAGCAAAGCACATCATGGGGGTTAACTAGGGAGAGGATAAGGCAATACGGCTTTCCCTTTCCCTGGGCGCGAAGCTCCCTTGCATTTTTCAGGAAGTCAATGGCCTGCTGGATGTAGGTCCCATCGTGGTTGGCAAAGCCGCCGCCGAAATTCTCGGGCGCGGTGTCTTCGCCGGCATCGGGTGCTTGCCAACCCCTGAAGCCGTACATCGCGATATCCGATGGGGCCGGACTGCCGCCATCGGCGCCTTTGCTCACATGCCACTTGCCACGGTAATGTACGTCGTAGCCATTGCTGGCGAGCATGCGCGCCACATTAGGTAGGGTACTATCCAAGGTAACCTCACCTGGAGAATATTTCCCGCCTTCGGTGAGCGTTTGCGTTACGTGGTGCTGTGCCGGATAAAGGCCCGTCAATAAGGTGGATCTGCTAGGGGAGCACATGCAGGTATTGCAGAAGGCACGGTCAAAGCTGAAGCCGTTTTGTTTCAAGAACGTTAGCGTCTTGAGGTTATCCTTTTCCCAGTTATCGGGGAAATGCTGCGTAGCTCGTTCCTGATCGGTGATGATCATGATGATGTCTGGCTTGCCGGAAAGGCTGGCAAGGCGTTCGCTGAAATTCATAGTTAGTAGCTGTGTAAGTCTTGAATAAAACGCACTAATATACGAAAGACTGATCGGAATATGAGTTGCTTTTCCGCAATTCTTAAAAAAATATAAGCCGATATTTGATTTTATCTGGTTGTTTGACAAGGGACTCGGCTTCATAATAGCAATTTTGAAGAAGTCAATTTTTAAGTTATTTTCGAACTTTGTCATTCAATAACTACCCTTAAAGCAGTTTTGACAATGAAATCGATGTGTAACCAATTAACAAGAGATGAACTAATAAATAGGATCCACTCGCTTCACGAAGGCAATGATGCCAAGTGGGGTAAAATGAACATTTTACAGTTCAAGAATATGCTCATCTAAGCGATGAACATCAATTTGTGCATTCGTTTTTTGGTGAGCTGAACAAAAATCAAACGGGTTTATTGGCTTATAAACATACCGACCATCATTTACGGCAATTTGGTGTATAAACAGCATCGAATCACGGGTAGGAGCCCGCGCGTTGACAGGAAATGCTATCTTTGCCGCTGACGTGAAATGGTTGTTTTCGATAGTAGGACTTTACGTGGTGGTACTGGTGTGTCCGGGCCAAACGTTATATCCGGCACCCGGATCGAAATTCTCCGCGTTTGGATCGTTGCCCATTAAGACACCCGATTCCCTGCTGGCCGGTTGGCACGCGGCTCGCGATATCGATGAATGGATGGTTGCCGCGCAAGCGTTGATTCATTTTCATGAAACCGCCGGTACGCACGACTCCGTGATTTTCTATGCACGCGAGATGCAGCGGCGGGTGGCGCAAAGTGCATTAAATCAACCTGCGAAATTACGGTATACCGCATCGGCCGGGAATGCATTGGCACGGGCTTACCAGGAAAAAGGGCTGTACGAAGAAGCCTTGCGGCACTATTTGGGCGGGATAACTGCAGGCGAACAATTGGCCGATCCAGCTATCGTTGACCAAAACCGGTTTGGGAACGCCACCGTCTATTTTCTGCGCAAAGAATATCGGAAAGCTATTCCCATTTATGAGGAAATACGGACGCAATCGAAAGATACCGGTTTGGTGCAGCAAATAAACAAGCAACTGGGCAAGGCTTATCTAGCCCAGCGACAGCTACAGCGCGCGGATGAATACCTGAGTTTGGCCCAGCATTATTTTGCCAAGACCGGTGAACTGAAGCAGCTCCTGGAAACCCAGCTGTATCAAGCTAGGGTTGCCGAGGCAGGAGGCCGATCGGATAGTGCATTTGCGATGTATGAAGAGGTAAAGGACCGTGCATTGGAGCACCGGTATTTCGATACCTACATCCAGGCAGGGCAACGTATGGGGGATATGCTGATGGTGCAGAAAGATTACCATAATGCACAGATTCTCCTATCGATGGTCTATGTAAACGCCATGCAGTGGGAAGATTTGGAAGCTCAACGCGATGCGCTCAATAGCTTGCAGCAACTGCATGCTGCAATCGGCGATTATGAAAATGCGTATGCGCTCATGTCGCAATACCGGCGTGTTTCCGGCGAAATCGCCGAACAACAAAATCGCAGGGAAGTCAATGAATTGGAAGTCAAGTACCTTACTGCCCAAAAAGAAAAGGAAATAATAGTAAAGGAGAGTGAGCTCGGCTACCAGAAGACGGTAAAGTATGCGTTACTTATTGGCTTTATCGTGGTTTTAATACCGGTAATCGGCCTATTGTATGTTTATTACCAGAAACTACAGGCGCAGAGCAGGCTGAATGCCATCCGTGAGGAAGCCAGCCGACAGCAGATCGGGGCTATGTTGAAAGAGAAGGAACTGGAGCTGCTGGCTGCCTCCGTAGCCGGGCAGGAAACCGAGCGCAAACGGATCGCCCGCGAGCTGCATGATAGTATCGGCGGCAATCTGGCGGCGATAAAGATGCAGCTGTCGCTTACCGGACGTGATACAATTGATTTAGTGGAAAAGGTAGATGAAACCTACCAGCAGGTTAGGGACCTGTCGCATAACCTGCTACCCCAAAAATTCACCAATGTGGGGTTTACGGTATTGATTGAAACATACCTGCAGGGATTCCGCACAGTCCCGGAGACAGCCGTAACGTTTCGTGCGTATCCAGAGGCGGCGGTAAATGCATTGCCCACGCCATTGAAGGTGGTGGTGTATACCATTATTCAGGAACTGATGACGAATGCGCACAAGCATGCGAAGGCTGCACAGATTACCATTCAGCTTACACGGATAGATGGCGCATTGGTGTTGATTTTTGAAGACGACGGCAAGGGGTTCAATACCGAGAGCACAGCTGGCGGAATCGGGCTACGCAACATCCGGGAACGACTGAAGCCGCATGGCGGAACCATGGCAATTGATTCTAAGCCGGGGCGGGGCACGGTGATCGATATTGAAATTCCCTTAAATCATACGACGAATGAAGCATAACATTGTACTGGCAGACGATCATCGTCTGTTTTTAGAGGGGCTTGTAAGGCTCATTAAACAGGAAGAAGATCTGCATGTGCTTTATCACGCACATGGGGGCAAATACATCCTTCAGTATATCGAAAGCCATCCCGATGCAGTGATTGACTTGGTAATTACCGATATCAGCATGCCAGATTTAGACGGTATCGCACTAAACAAACAGCTGAAAGCCAAGCATCCGGAAATCAAAACATTGGTAGTAAGTATGCACATGGATACAAGCATGGTCGACGCGCTGGTCCAGTATGACGTGGATGGTTACCTCTCCAAGAATGCTAATTCGGCGGAGTTCTTACAGGCTATCCGGTCGATACTTGGGGGCGAGAAGTATTTTTCTGAATCGGTGAAGCAAGCTTATATCGATAGCGCGTTCAACAAGAAAAAGGAAACGTTGGAAATGCTTACCGAGCGGGAAAAGTCGATATTGAAACTCATTGCCGAAGAGTACACTACCCAAGAGATTGCCGATAAGCTGTTTTTGAGTAAACATACCATTGAAACTTATCGGAAAACACTATTTGCTAAACTAAATGTGCGCAACCTAGCCGGGCTGACCAAATACGCCATTAAATTGGGGCTGGCAGAATAAGACACCCCTGAAAACAGGGGTGTGGTTTTCGAGGAAAACCGTGTTGGTCGTTCCCTGGTTTTGCCGGACCTTTGTTTCCAATCAATATCCGATGATTACAGCGATCATCACCCATATTGTCGGATATTTTAATTATTTTTTTACTTATAAATTTAAGCACATGATTTACGGCATCACACTTATTTTACTCAGCATTATCGCTGTGCCATCACTGATCTTATCGCGGAAGCCGAATGCGGCGGAATTACTGGAAAAAGTAGCCCCTTTTCAAGGTTGGATTGGCCTGGTCTTTTGTTTTTTCGGAATTTGGGGTATCCTGCAAGCTATGCTGAATTTGGGGTGGCTTACATCGGCTCCGATTTGGTGGGCGACATTGCTGGCCGGCAGCGTGGTGCAGGCAGGTCTCGGATTTATGCTGGGTTACCCGCTCATCAGCAAGTTGTTTTTGTCAAACAGCGTCACCGCAAGAGAGAAGGCAGAACGTCTGCGGGCACGGGTGGCTCCCCAACAGGGCCGACTGGGTGTCGTGGGCATTTTGGTAGGTGCATGGATGGTCATCGCATCATTTATAGTTGTGGTGGCATAGTGCCATACGCTTAGTGATTGAAAAACTCAAACTTATATGATGATGAAACAGCTATGCATGTTTACCTGCGCGATGATGCTATCCGCCACACTGTTTGCCCAAGAAACCGTAATTGAAGTGCAAGGAACGGCCGAATATCAGCGTGAGGTCGAACGATACCAAGCGGAGATTACCGTATCACCGTTAAATTACTACAGCTATGATCAGCAGGATAAGCCGTCGTTAGACGAGCTAACCGAGCAGTTTTTTGAACGCATGAAAGGAATCGGTTTCGACCGGAGCCGGTTTAAGCCGGCAGAGAAGCCAAAATACTATTCATCTGCACAAGAAGAAGAATCCATTATTTTACAGTTTGATACGTCATCTGAGGCGGAATTGAGCAAACTCGTGAACATAAAAAGACTGAACGGGATTTACGTATCTGGTGGGCAGACCTATTATAAGCCCTTGACCAACCCGGAAAAAATTATCGCAGCTGCACTAAAGGACGCCCGCGAGAATGCGGCTGCCATTGCCAAAGTCTTGGGAAAGGATGTAGGAGACGTGGTATTGGTGACCGACCAAAGTCGGCTGTACGCCGGGCAGCCCGATGCATTTTACGCAGGTGAGGAAACGGGCAAATATTACCTGTTGGTGAAATTCGCTACAAAATAGCCGACAGCTAATCTATCGAATTTTCCTTGGTTGTCAAGATCCTTAAATAATCATACCTCATTGGCCACCCTTGCAAACTTATTCCGGTACTCAATTGGCGTAAGTCCGGTGATCTTTTTAAAGGTGTCCCGAAAGGCTTTCGTATCCGTATAACCTACATCAAACATGATTTCGGTTACATTCTTTCTTGATGCTTCAAAGAATTTTTTGGCGGCTTCTATTCGCACGCGTTGTATGTACTCGATGGGGGTATTGTTGGTAGCTTCTTTAAATTTCCGTTCAAAAGTTCTGCGGCCGGTATTGATCAATGTTGCCAATGTTTCTATTGATATTTTATCGCAATAGTGCTGTTCAATGTAATCCTGCACTTTTTGAATGTCATCGTCACCGTGATTCCGTTGACCTTTAAATATCGCGAACTGAGATTGGCTATCCCGCCCGATATCCAGTGCAAAATATTTGGAAATCATCACCGCTGTTTCCCGATCCGCAAACTTTTCAACCAGGTATAAGATTAAATTCCATAAACTGCTCGCACCACCGCTGCTGTAAATATTATCATGTTCTGTTATGATCGCGCCGTCCTCTACTTCCACGTCGGGATATCGTTCTTTGAATTCGTTAATATGGGCCCAATGTGTAGAGCATTTTTTGCCGTTAAGTAGTCCTGTTTCGGCCAAAAGAAAGGCGCCGATACACAAACTGGCCAAACTTGAACCGTTCTCGTATAGCTTTTTAAAATAAGGTATCGCTTCTGCGTTGGCCTGAATTCCTTTGGCGGTATCACCAAAGGTAGGCGGTATGATCAGTAAGTCCGTTTCGGTTACATCGCTGAGCAACCGATCGGTTTTGATCATATATTCACCATTGTTGGCAGGTACGTAATCTTTTAAGCCTACATATTCCACTTTAAAAATGGGCTTTTTACCAAATGTGGTTAAAAACTCATTGGCAGTGTTAAAGGTTCTGAATGGTGGTGTAACGGCTTCAATCACCCCATATTCAGGTACAAATACAGCAATATGCATATCAACCAGTGTATGAAGCCGCAAGGTAAAAAATAGTTTTGTCATAATTCACCCCCCAAATTGTCATTTTCACTACAGTCACCGTTTTGTTCCTTGTCGTAATTTTGAATTGTAAAATTTAACAAACAAAAATTAGTAACAATGGCACAAGTAACAAGAATCTCGGTAGAAGCTACTGTAAATGCTCCCGTAGCAAAAGTTTGGAAGGCTTGGAATACACCAAGCGACATTATGCAATGGAACACGCCTGATCCAAGCTGGCATACCCCAAGCAGTGAAAACGACCTGCGCGTGGGTGGTAAGTTCAAGAATCGGATGGAAGCGAAAGACGGTAGTTTCGGCTTTGACTTTGAAGGTACTTATGATGCAGTAGAGCTGCATAGGGAAATCACGTATACCATGCCTGATGGACGACGAGCTACCTCATTATTTACCGAGCAAAATGGCGAAACCCACATTGCAACCACCTTTGATGCAGAAACAGAAAATGACCCTGAATTTCAGAAACAAGGATGGCAAGCCATCTTGGACAATTTTGTGAAATATGTCGAATCAAACTAATTTATAAACCGTTAATTGTGAATAAGATGAAAAAGAATAAAATAATCTTTTGGATAGCGACAGTCATCATTATCCTTTGGGAAGGTGTGATGCCGCTTAGCACCCTGCTTTTTGCACCGGAACAAGCAACCGTAGGGACAAAGCCGTTGGGCTATCCCGATTACTTCGCATACACACTGATCATTTGTAAAGCACTCGGCGTTATAGCGATTTCCCTCCCTAACTTATCAAGTAAGGTAAAGGAATGGGCGTATGCAGGGCTTGCCTTCAATTTGATCTTTGCATTCATCAGTCATGCCTGCGTAGATCAAAACATAGGATTCATGCTGTTGCCGCTTGTGGTGTTGGGTATTCTGGCGGTTTCTTATCTATACAACAATAAAATCCGGACCAATGGCTAAGACCGATTATCAAACTATTGACGAGTATCACCAGGCATTCGGTGGTGAAACGTTAGCGCGGATGCAAACCGTCCGGAAAATCATCAATGAACTAGTGCCCGATGCAACGGAAAGCATCAGCTATCAAATACCTTGTTTTAAATACCACGGCTATTTGATCTATTACTGTGCATTTCCCAAACACATCTCCTTGTCGCATCCCTATAGCGATGCATTTTGGGAACACTTTAAGGCTGACCTGGTGGGATACAAAACCAGTAAGTCGGTTATCCAGATTCCAATGGATAAGCCACTGCCGGAAGCGCTGATTAATAAAATCGTGGCATTCAGGAAAAAGGAAAATGAGACAAAGGCAACAAGTAATAAGAAATAAGTAATCACCAATTAAATTTTAATACAATGGAAAATAATTCAGTTTCATTACATCGGGTAATCAAAGCCAGTCCAGAAAAGGTATTTCGGGCATTTTCCGACCCCATAGCCCATTCAACGTGGCTTCCGCCTTACGGTTTTATATGCACCGTGCAGCACATGGATTTCAAGGTTGGGGGGAAGTATCACATGACGTTTATCAATTTCAGCACCGGGAATGGACATTCTTTTGGTGGATCGTATCTTGAAATTAAACCCAATGAATTGATTAAATATACCGACACGTTTGATGACCCCAATTTACCTGGAGAAATGACAACAACGGTATGGCTCAATGCGGTTTCAAGTGGTACCGAACTCAAGGTGTTACAGGAGGGGATTCCTGCGGTAATACCAGCAGAAATGTGTTATTTAGGCTGGCAGGAATCGCTAGAGAAGTTGATAAAGCTTGTAGAACCTGAGATTCCTGATGCTTAATTTAATCGATTATGACTGAGCCTAACAACGGTAAATTTGTGAGTGCGGTTTTCGTCACATTTTCTGGTAATTGTCGGAAAGCACTCACATTTTATCAAACATGCTTTGGTGGCACATTGCATTTTGAAACTTTTGAAAAAGAATTGCAAGGTTACACCGAAATGCCTGTCGTTAGTGGGTCGCTTGTGTCCGATAACATCATTATTCACGGTTCGGACCTGGTACACAACGAAGGAAGGATACTTGGGAATTACCTGTCTATTTTTTTGCATTGTAAAAAAGCGGATGATCGACAAGCGCTTATTGAAAAGCTGAAATTTGATAAGACCAATTCTTCTGACACGAATGATGACAGCCAAAGACTTGTTGAAATAACCGATGCGTTTGATGTGAGGTGGATATTGGGTGTTTAATAAATGAGTTCCTGAAACTACACACGAATTTTATATCCCGCAATTGCGTAGTAGGCAATGAATGCAAATAACGGTATCGGGACAAAAAAGCCTGCGGACATGCCGTAGATATCAGAAACGTAGCCCATTAATGGAGGGAATACGGCCCCGCCACCAACGGACATCACTAAAAAAGAAGCCCCTTGCTTGGTGTGGGTGCCCAAGCCCCTAATAGCTAAAGCAAATATGGTTGGGAACATAATGGACATGAAAAAGAAAACGCCATAAAGTGCAACTAATGACGTCCATCCCAGTTTTAACGATACGATGGGCAATAATGCGCATACGATTAGTGCATAACAAGCTAACATATTGGAGGGCTTAAAGTACCTCATCAGCGCACTTCCGGAAAAGCGGCCGATCATAAATAGAAAGAAGCCCAGTGACAAAAAATAAGGGCCGTACTGCACGTCAAACCTGGGGTGCATGTCATGATCCGTGACAAAATTGATCAAGTAGCTGAATACACCGGTTTGAGCAGCCACGTAACATGCTTGTGAAGCAACACCCCATTTAAAGTGCTTGTTTTTCCACAATGGTTTCTTCGAAATGTAAGCGGGATGCGAAGGATCGGAAATTTCCATTTCACCACCGGGGGTAGGGGCAGCTCCGTGTGCGTGCATCAAATCCTCTTCATCAATTTTAGGCAGCTTTAATCGGGAGAAAGCAAAGGCAATGGCGAGAACGGATAATCCGATGATAGCGAAGGGGAGGACAATGGAGATCATTTTCTCGCCTTCGACATGACTGCGGTTGCCGTAAATAGATAGGGCAATCAGCGGACCCACTACCCACGCAAAACCATTGAACGATTGGGCGATATTGATTCGCCTTTCTGCCGATTCGGGAGGGCCCAGCTTGGTGGTATAGGGGTTGGCCCCGGTTTCCAGTGTTGCCAAACCTGCGCCGATAACCAATAAGCAGAATAAGAATAGCACAAACGACTGCAGCGGCGCCGTGCCCGCGGCAAGTAATGCACCTATCCCGAAAAGACTCAATCCGAATATGATTCCCTTTTTATAGCCGTATTTTTTGGTATACAGACCGGCCGGTATGGCCATGCAAAAATAGGCCCCATAGAGCGAGACCTGTATAAAACTCGACTGCCACTTTTTCAAGTGCAATAATTCTTGGAAGTTCTTATCTAGCGTGTCCAGTAAGCCGTGTGCGATTCCCCAGGTAAGGAACAACACACTGATGGCCATGAAAGGCGTGGCATAATTCACACCATCTTTAATGAAAATTGATTTTTTGCTCATAAATATAGGTCCTTCCTTGAAAATGGAAGCTGTCTAAAATAGCGAAATCTGTTGAATTCCAAGCAAAAAATCTATTTTCCCATGACCAATCTGGTTTGCGCGCCGCCGTCGGCAAGGCTTACCAACAGCGATCCTTCCTTGCGCACATTCCGGTCTATTGCGAGTGTAATCTGCCGTGTTCCCGGGGCAAGCGAAGCGGTGAGTTTGCCATTTTGAATAGCTGCGGCTGTTGCATCCGCCCAGCCCGTTATACCGTTCGCGTCGTTAAAGCTAAGTGTCACATCACCCGGTGTAAGGACTTCTAGTTGGAACTTTACAAAGCTATAGTGCCTGTCTCCACCAGTTTCTACAATCGGTAACTCGCTGATTGGCAGTGCCCCGGAAACGGTGCTGTAGTGAGACGGTCCGCCCAGTTTGCTATCTTCGGAAACAACCTGGATACCACCTTCTTTAATCCGTTTCAACACGTCATCATCGGATGGCAATGCTTCCCAGCGCCTTACAAACCGATCTGTAGGTACCCTGAAGTCGCCAGATGTACCCAGTTTTGAGAGGAAAGTGATCAGGTCGATAAATTCCTGTTCATCCAGGCTTGCTGTTAGTCCGGGAGGCATGAGCGAACCCGGTACTTTTTCTCTGGTCTGTATATTGTCTTTCGGAACGGGGACTTCACTACCGGTGAAATCCCTTACGACGATCTCGCTGGGCTTGTCGGCGACCAGATACCCGATGATTTCACTGCCATCTTTGCGAACCACGCGTTGCATCTCATAGCCTTCTTTGATCGATTCGGTCGGAAAGATAACCGATTTAATGATCGTTTCAGCTGGAGAGCTTGTTCCAAGACTGCTTAGATCAGGCCCGATAAGACCGCCGGCTCCGCCGATTGCGTGGCACGTCAGGCAGGCAAGTTCCCGTTTGCGGAAAATTAACTCCCCATGGACGGGATTACCTCGTTTCTGTACTTCGGAAGCGAGGTTCTTGATTTGATCAGGATTGAGATCCAGTGACATGCGCTCAACCGGCAATACGCCGCCGGAAGCTTCCAGGCCTTGGATCAGTAATTTGACTTCAGCTGCTTCCCTGCGGCCTCCGGGGATTGCGCTTTGCAGGTGTTGGCGGGCCGCAATCGCTACGGCTTCCGGTATCCGGCTAGTTGCTAGTTGTTCGGCCAGTGCATTGGTCCGCGTACTATCGGTGATAAATGCGCTAAATACGTCTTGAGCCTGCTCCGGGTTCTCCAGCTTGTTGAGCAATCCTACTCCGATCCTGGCCGCTTCAGGCGCATTCAGGTTTGCCAGCTGCGAAACAGCTAGCAAACGAAGATCCAGTGGATGTTGTTCCCTGGTCAGGCCTTTCAGTACGGTTTGTGCGTCTGCCGGGTTTATGGCTGCTAGCGCCCCCATGGCGGATTTTGCATAGTTACGATTTGCGTGGTTCACCAGTTTTTTAAGCGAAGACTGGAGCGATGTTACCTTCAACGCTCCGGCTACTTTCATCGCTGCGATGGCAGAAGCTTCGTCGGTACCACTTATAATCGTTTGGAGGCGGTCGAGTTGGCGATTTGCTGTTACCTGCCTGTTCAATGCGGCATCTGCAACAGCAGTGAGCTCCGCGGATACGTCGCGTTTATGTTCGGAAAATCCGTTGACAGCAACGTCTAGAATGTCATTCAGGTCTTTTACCTGGCCCCGTCCGGCTATGGCCGATAGGGCATCTTTTTGATATTGCTGGGGAACTTGACCCTTTTTATAAAGCTGTGTTAATAAGGTGATCGCCTCCGTACTGGCTGCCGACTTTAATGCATACGATGTTTTCGTCGGATTCCCGAAGAACTCCGGATCGCTTTTCAGGCTGTCCATCCAATTGGGTTCAAATTGCCGTATGGTTTGCCATAACGCAAAGTCAAGGAACTCATCCATCGGCTGATCCAACACATCCAGGGCTGTTTTTGCTGCCATAGCACCGTTTAGGTATCTCAGCGCAATAACGGCTTCGAGACGTACCTGCGGGTGTGTATCTTTGGTCGCTTTTTGCAGGATGGCATCCAGGTTATCGACTTTGTTATGCCAAAGTTGTAATGCCCGCAGGGCTCCACTCCGTACTTCGTGGCTTTGCGCGTTCAATAAGCTTTCCAGAAGCGGGGCGTTGTAGTTGTCAATCGCTTGTGATACCCATAATCCTTCGAGCTTCAGTCTTTCGTAATCGCTGCTTTTTTTGTCAAGCTTATCGATCCAGTTTTGCAGCGGCGCGGCAATTTCGTTAGCTCCTTTCTCTTTCAGTAACTGCCGGGCCTGTGATCGCGTCCATGCCTCGGGCGCTTTCAATGCATCCAAAAGATCAGCTACAGCAGCGCCGACTAATTTTGGCTTTTTTACCAACGATCTGTTTTTAGCTGTTATGCGCCATATCCGGCCACGTTCCCTGTCACGCCGGGGATCGTAGAAGTCAACTTCTCCATGCTGGATGATCGGGTTATACCAATCGGCAATGTAAATGGCACCGTCCGGTCCGACTGAAATATCTACCGGCCGAAAGGCAACATGGTCCGTCCAAAGCAGGTCGGACATTTGCTTGGAAGCGTATCCACTACCTTGGCCTTCTAGTTGGAAGCGATTGACGCGGTTGGCGCGGAAGTCATTGGTGATCAGGCTACCGGTCAACGAATCAGGTAAATGCCGCCCGGAGACGATCTCCAAGCCGGAGTGTTTTGGCTGTCCCGGATTCAGTCCACGAAGTATTCTTTCGGCGCCCGGAGAAGTAAGAAAAGTAGCGCCCGGAAACGCATAGTTGATTCCTTCTTCCCCGGCGCCATCAGTGAGAAACGATTGTCCATACTGGTCAAAACGGAGTCCCCATGGATTCACAAGCCCTTTTGCATAAACATCAAGTTCAAGGGTATGCGGCTGGAGTTTCCATACGCCACCTCCCTCAAGCCGTCGGATGCCCCAGGGAGTTTCCACGTGGCTATGGATGTAAATCGATTGGTTGAAGTACAGCCTCCCTTCAGGCCCCCAGCGAAACGTATGGATCAGGTGGTGCGTATCTGCTGTTCCGAACCCGCTTAGTATTTTTTTTCGGGTGTCTGCCTTGCCGTCACCATCCGTATCAGACAGGTGAAGGATTTCCGTGGAGTTCGCCACATAAACCCCACCGTCGCCAGGGAGAATACCGGTGGGCTGATTCAGGCCATCTGCAAAAACGGTTGATTTGTCGGCAACGCCGTCCCCATCGGTATCTTCAAGGATGAATACTTTGTCGTTGGCTTCCTCTCCGGTTTTTGAGAGTGGATAGGCTGTGCTACTGATAACCCACAACCGTCCCTGAGCATCCCAATTCATTTGGATAGGTTTTATCACAAGTGGTTCGGCGGCAAATAAGGTAACCTCAAATCCGTCAGCGATCTGGAAAGATTCCAGTTCTTTCTCGGGATCATGCTCACCATACTCCTTATCATCATCCTTATTGATGGAACAGGCGGTCAATAGCAGCATCGGTATAACCAGTAGTCTTTGGAAGGTAGCTAATTTGCTTATCAATTTCATCTATGTTGAGATTGCAATATGAAGATTATGCGTTTATTTTCAGTTGCTGGACGTGGAACTGAGATTGAGTTCATACGTTTTGACGACCGGCTTTCGGTGCAGTTTAATTTGTTCTTCCAGCCCGGCAATGAGGGAATTCAGATCATCAAGCCCCTGTTTGTGCCGGCCTTGTTCGTACGCTCTGAATCCCAGAATATACGTCCGGTTCATTGGGCGGTATTGCTGAAAAAATAGTTTATTCTTTTTGACGATGTCATTACAGATCCTGATAGCCTGCTCCTGCGAGACGCCATGATCGAGCACGACGCCTTTTGCCCAGTCGGCTGCCGATGCCGTAACCAATTGCTGTCCGTTTTCCATTAAGGTGTAACGCCCGTTTTTCAGCCCGTTTATCTGCACAGATACGGACGTTTTTGCACTTGATTTTCTCGAAGCGATTTCGGGGAGGGGAAGGATAGCCTCTTGCAGGCTGAAAACAATTTTTTCGTCTTGGCTGGAAATGATTTTGGCGGGACCGGAAGCCGTAGCTTTCGCGTTGGATGTCTCCACGGTTACTTTTGATTCCCGGGGTGGCCATCCCAAGGCCTGTTCGAGTACCTGGGCAAGGTAGTAATAGCCCGCGTCATTCAGGTGAATGCCGTTGTCGAGAAATAGGTTATTAGTGTTTCCAGCAATGGGCGAATAAAGGTCTACGTACCTTTTTTTGCGTTTTGACGCGATCGATGAAATCGCATCAGCATACAGCTTAAGGTTTTTGTTTTGAATAACCGTGTTTTCCAGGCTGCCCGCAAGTTTTACGGGAATCGTTGACAGCAGGATCGTTTGCGCGCCAAGGGCATCGACCGAATCAATAATTGCTTCGAGCCCCTCGACGAACCGATTGAGTCCCTCTTTCCCATTTTGAGATTCAACGCCGCCGTAAGCAATCAATACATGGTCGGGATTAGTACTTCTGATTTGCTGAAACAATTGCTGATAGGGGGTAGGTGGCGTCGTAAACGTGCTGCGCGCTTCTGCGAATACATTGTCGCCGGTCCAGCCGAGGTTCCGGAACGTAAGATCCAGATCGGGCCAGCGGCTGGTCATGGCAAATTCGAGATACCCTTTTTCCAGTTCGTTTTCGAAGAGCGAGCCCCCCAAAAAAACGATCCGACCTCCTTGTTTGAACGCTAACGGAACAGGACTTTCCTGTCTTTGGGCCCGAAGCTGGAGGCACGTACCGGCCAGCAGTGTAAAGCATAATACGCTGGCTAACAAAAATGATTTTGTCTTTGACATTTGGGATTTGAATAATGATGTGTCGGCAAATAAAATTAAGATGGGTTGTTCGTCATGACCTTATTTAAGCCCCTCGTTGAAAAATACCCAGAGGCCGTCTTTTCCAGCTACAACAATGTCACTTCTTCCAGAACCTCTCAAGTCGGCAACCTGCATATAGATGCCGGTGCCTTTTCCGATACCCGGAGGGCCATAAGCTATGCTGTTTTTTGTGAATGATTTGCCATCCCAGGTGAAGTAATACAAACCGACCTCATCGTGCGCGCCGGGGTCGCCATCGTTGTGCGCTCGATAGCGTTTGCCGGTTATCAATTCCGGTTTGCCATCACCTGTGATATCGGCCCAAACCAATTCGTGATATTGGGAAGCGGTGTCATCGATCAGGTGTTTTTTGAAAGAACGCTTTCCGTTGGCGCCGATCTGCTGTTCGTACCAATAGATGCCGTAGTCATGCGCCGTACCAGCAATAAGATCATTTTTGCCGTCTCCGTTTAGGTCGGTCACGATAATCGGGATACTGGCATGCGCCCCCATGTCAAAATCGGGATGAAAGACCCACTGATTTCCCCCCTTATTTTCTATCCAGCCATTTTTGACGATGAAGTCACCTTTCCCGTCACCATTAATGTCACCAAAACCAAGTCCATGACTTTTATAATCCCCCACTTCGTAACGAACAAATTTGCCAGGGCCTTCGAGCTTAAAATAATGAAGTGGCGAATTGGGGGTATTGGGCACAATCTCGACCTGTCCGTCGTTGTCCAGGTCCCATGCTCTCACGGTTTCGACGTTTCCTACTTTCGCGATTTCGTGGGCTGGCCATTGTTCGTTTGTTCCCGGATTTTCGTGCCAGCGTAATGCCTCACCAAACCAACCACCGGTAACAAAATCCATGCGCCCGTCTTGGTTGACATCCAATGGAATTGTCGCGAAGTCGTCGAAATATTCCCCAAATGCCGGCTGATCCCCCAATCTATGGCGTTTGCGGAAGAGGGTAGTGGCATCGCCTTCGTTAAGATAATAAAAATCGCCTGAAACCAAATCGGGCTTGCCATCGTTATTCACATCTATGACGCCGACCGACTCAAAACTTTCGGCCGCAACAAAATACGGTTTGAATGCTATTTTTTCTTTTTGTTGCGCCCATACAAAAGTGGCGGTAACACTGCAAAGAAAAAGAGTTGACATAAGCGTCCGGGTACCTATTCTATGGGACACAGGAATAAAATTGAACATAATCGTTTTTAATTGATTTTTTTATCGTGCCGAAAAGTACTAACAAAAGTCTTCTCAACTATCCTGTTCTCCCCTGTAGGTGGCATAAATTTTTTAAGGCCGGTTATCCGTTTTAAACGGACCCAAACGAAATGGGCGTAAATTTGTTTTACGTTATAGATATTATCCATGTCGAATCGAAAATGTACCGCGCGTCTAATAAGCTAATGGACAATATCAAAATGCAAATGGCGGTTGTAGCATTTGTTTAGCTCCATACGTTAGTAAGGTATGAAAAAGTTGAGTTTGATCGTTGCTGTGGTAGCCAGCGTTGGGCTGCTTGGCAGTTGTTTAAAAGGTGGTGATCCGCAACCTGAACGGGTAGGTGGTATGACCTTTATCAATACGTTTATTGAGTCCAATGGGGGCGTATATTACTATGTGGACCGCAATACGATACAGGGACTGAATCCACTTCCATACCGGAGCTATGGACCCCAATGGCCTGTATACATCTACCCCGGGGAGGCGCGCCGCTTGGAAATCTATTCGACGTATCAGGAAAACAGACTCGTCGATACAGCACTGACCGTGCAGGACAGCGTGTATTATTCTTCCATTGTATACGGTACGCATGATGATCCTAGGCATTTCGTCACTGAAGATCGGATACCTGAAAACGTGGACGACCCTCAGGCCATTGCTGCGGTGCGATTTTTTAACCTGGCAAATAGCGACCATCGGATAACCCTACGCATCGGTGATATCGAGCCGGTCGCTGCCTTCCGTAACCGGCCGCTGGAAACGCCCCAAACTGGCAAAGCAGGAGAGGCATTTATACCGGTGGCTACCGGTACCTATACGCTAAGCGTAGTGGATGAAGAGGGGGAAACGGTGGCAACGCGACAGGGTACGGTTGACCTGCCTGCGGGTAGCTATACGAGTGTTTTCCTTACGGGCGATGAACGCGATGCAAGCACCTTCTACGTAGGGGTAGTGCGGCAATGGGTCAATTAAGTAACCACAGCATGTTATGAAAACCAACTATAATTCCGTTATGAAGAGAAGAGTACCCCTTGCCTTAGCGCTGTCTCTCTTGTTAGGGATGGTCCTGCTGGGCGGTTGCATAAAGGACGAGGAGCCTGAACCGGACGTCCGTTCGGGATTAGCTGTCGTTAACGCATTCTCGGAGGCAGAGGCGGTTCTACATAGAGTGGATGTAGGACGCGGACTTCAGCCATTGAATCAGGGGTTACTATACCGGAGTGTTGATTTTTATGCGATACCCAGTCGCGATAATTTACAGATGGAAATCATTTCGTCTAATGAATCGGCTCAATTGGTGGATACCACGCTTGTGTTGCTGGAAAATAAATATTATACATCGTTCCTCTTTGGTACGGAAGCGACTCCGCAACACTTCCTGACCGAGGATCGTGTGCCGGATGATACGGAAGATCCGGCAGCCATCGCTGCCGTGCGCTTTTTTAATCTCGCCGAAACGTCCCACCGCGCAACGTTACACATCGCGGAAGCAGAACCGATTGAGGCCTTCCGCGACCGACCTACCGAAACACCGGCAACCGGCAAAGCCGGTGAGGAATTTATCGCGACAACGAATGTTGGAACGCACGTATTGACCATACGGGATGAAGACGGCGAACAACTTGCCCGGCGCACAGGCGTCGCGCTGGATCCCGGTGACTATTTGACCATATTCCTAACGGGTGATGGTGGAGAGTCGGCTCCTTACTACATCGGCGTTGTACGTCATCGGGGCGTTAATTGACGTAAGAACGGCATAAAGGGACATCAAGCCGATAAACCGTCGCCGTATCGGTGGCGTTGTCATTATCCTCACAGAGTAAAAACGAAACGCCATCCGATTCCGCAGGGTAGGAAGTAATCCCTTCGAATTTCTGCGAGCGGGAAATAACCTGGGTGGACAGGAGCTTCCGGCTCTCTAGATCGATGGCACCGAACAGGCTTCCGCCGACTTGGCCATCATGGTAGGTGGATTGGCCTGCCTCCGCCGTAGCGATGAAATACAGGGTGTTCCCGACAATCGTCGCGTCCGAAAAGCCGAAGGACAATCCGTCGATCAGGGGCAGCTCGATTTCATCAAATGCGAGCTGGAAATTCTTGGTGAGGTTAGGCCCGTGAACGGTAAACAGGACGTTTCGTCCGCTCGGGCCGTTCCCCCGGTTCAGGAATAACCAATCGGTGCCATAGGCTGCGGCCCCTTCGATATTGAAGTCATCCGGGGCGATCCCAGCAACCAGACGCATGGCTTCGTATAAATCATGCAGCTGCAAGGTGTCGATACGGCGGTCGGCCTTGGAAACCGCAAACCCAACTTCCCGGGCAGGGGTAGAACCCGATCCGAAAACAAACACCGCATCGTTCCGCTCGACGATGGCTTCAAAATCCATCTTCTGCGCCTTGGCGACCTGTTCGGTCTGCGCTCCATCCCTGAGCAAGTGCCGGGTCAGCTGCCCGGTAGCCATGGGGTATTCGTAAAGGTAATTGCCATTATCGGATACCAGATGGATAAGGCCGTTGGAATAGGTGATCCCCGAAGCGGCACTGATGCCAATGATCTTTAAAAGCGCCTGTAGGTAAAATCCATTCATGGTATTGTAAAATAGTTCAGTAAGCAACGGCTTACCTCGTTCGATGTCAATCTTGTTCCAATGCACAAGTATACGTAAATTCGGAGAATCAGAACGATGGGCCGCGACGGTCGATGATGGAGAGTGGCGCCTGTCATACCTGTCTCGGTAGGAGACAGGCATGCAGGTCTTTATGAATATTGCGTTTACTTTTAATTTTGCAACACCACAAAAATAGAAATCAGTTTAGAATAATTATAAATAATATTCAATCACTTGATGTTTGTGACCTGCGGATTACATTTTCCCACAGCGAAGGTATCATGTTCTTTGCGTCATACTTGGCATAACGAATAAAAATTACCGTAATTTAGTACCATGAAAATCGCATTGGCTTCGCCACCGATTTGCCCGGATAGGGAACAAAGAGGGGCTTGGTTAGAGCAGCTTACACAGGCTGCTAAGTTCAGTGGGGCGACGATTGTCTGTTTCCCCGAGTCGTTCCTGCCCGGATATCCGGGTATGGGCTACGCAAGCAGCGATAGGACGCCCGAGGCTCTGGAAAGGGCGTTGGCCGATGCGCAGGCCATCGCTGCCCGGCACGGTATCGCTATCATCTTGCCCATGGACTGGTTCATCGGCGATAAGGTGTATAACGTGGCGCAGGTCATTGCTGCCGATGGACAAATAATGGGGCATCAGGCCAAGGTACAACTGGATCCATCTGAAGACGACATATGGACCCCGGGTGATACACGGCAGGTGTTCGAGGTGAATGGGCTGGTGTTCGGCATCGCCATATGCCACGAAGGATTCCGCTATCCCGAAACCGTACGCTGGGCCGCTCGGCAAGGGGCGAAGGTGGTGTTCCATCCTCATTTTTCGGGCGGGAATAAGGAGGGAATCGTTTTGCAAGAATGGGGCCATAAGGACAATCCGTATTATGAGAAGGCCATGCAGATGCGGGCACTGGAAAACACCATCTATTTTGCCAGCGTGAACTACGCCACAACCTACCAGGAATCGGGATCTGCCATCATCGCCCCGGATGGTATGTGCTTGGTCCATCAACAGTATGGCGAGCCGGGAATTACGGTTAGTGACATCAACTTGGAAAAGGCCACTGGATTCTTGGCCAACCGGTTTAAGCCAATACAATAATTCATCACTTTTTGGTCTGTCTCGTCTTGGAACCGGATGTTGGTCGGATAGCGTTCGGTCTGTAACTACCGGTTTTAATGTCTGTAATTAATAAATATTTATTGTTTATCAATAATATTTTATTATATTTGCTGCGTAGAAATAAATTCGTGAATCAGTATGAAAAGTATTTCAATAGTATTCCTTCAGGCAGCCACCGTGCTTATCGGCATGGTAGCACTTGCCATATTGATTTGGTTCCCCTTTACTGAGGGGCGATCCACAAACTTAGACGTGTTCAGTATTTACGCTGACCCGTTCATCTTGTATGGGTACGCGGCGTCAATCGCTTTTTTTGTCGCATTGTACAACGCATTCAAATTACTTGGCTGCATCGGACAAAATAAGGTGTTCTCATCAAACGCTGTCAGGCGGTTAAAGAACATCAAGCGATGTGCGATCATCCTAGGTGTTTTGATCGTGCTGGCCGGACTTTTCATAAAGTTATCCCATCACCAGGAGGACGATCCTGCGGGTTTTCTTGCCATGTGTATCGTCGTTACATTTGTTTCTATCGTAGTTGCAACGGCTGCCGCCATATTTGAAAAAATATTGCAAAATGCAGTAGATATGAAATCTGAAAATGACTTAACAATTTAAGCGATGCCCATTATTGTAAATTTAGACGTGATGATGGCGAAGCGAAAAATTTCGCTGAATGAACTTTCTGAAAGAGTTGATCTGACATTATCCAATCTTTCTATCTTGAAAACAGGAAAGGCGAAAGCAATTCGTTTCAGCACTTTGGAAGCAATTTGCAAAGCATTAGACTGCCAACCGGGCGACATTTTGGAATATTTGAATGCAGAGGAGAAGGCAACCGATCCGTAAGTCGTTTTCGAGCTATACAATTTTCAGCCGTTCTTCCTCCAGGTCCAGCTGATACAATTGCTGGCGGATGATTTCTTCGTCGATCTTCGGATTTTTATTCAGTTCGGTCAGATATCTGCGTTGTGACTCAATGAGCTCAATGAAAATTGCTTTGGTTTTTTCGTTCATCCAGGCATCTTCTTCCATCGATTTTGTCCGTTCTTCCCATTGCTTCATGAATTTATCCATCCCTGTCATTCCGATCAGGTCGGCTTCGTATTTGTCTTTAAGGAATCGGTAAACGTGTTGTTTCAATCCCTGTTTCATTTTCCTGCGAGTGGCTTCCTCGTCTTCCTCATCAAAAACCCCATCGAATAATGCGGTTCTTCTAATCAAATACGGAAGTGTTAAACCCTGTACCAGCAGCGTGAGTAATATGGCCACAAAGGTGATAAAGAGAATCAGATCCCGGTGCGGAAAAGCCATTCCATTATCGAGCTTGACGGGTATGGCCAACGCTGCGGCCAATGATACTACCCCCCGCATCCCGGTCCAGCCCAAGAGCACCGGCATCCCCCAACGTCTTCGAGCAGAAGTAAACTGCGGACGCAGACCCGGTCGGAAGATCGCGGTGGCTATCATTGCAGCATATGAGCTGATTATCCTTGCGCCAATCAATACGGCCGTAACTAACATACCGTACCCGATTGCAGTTCCTAACGGAATACCCTGCGCACGGATTCCGGCTACAATTTCGGGAAGCTCCAATCCGATAATCAGAAATACGATTCCGTTTAGGATAAAAACAAAACTTTCCCAAACGCTGTAACCCCGTATCCGGCTCGTGCTGTTTAAAAATTCCAGTCTTTTCAAAGACATCAGCAAACCGCCCGATACGACTGCCAGTACACCCGAGGCGTGCGCCTGCTCAGCCGCCCAATACATGAAATAGGGACTGATGAGTGTAAAAACAATGTCTGACGGCGCATCGGTAGGTAGCCTTTTATGAATCTGTACAAAAAGCCAACCCAGGAACAAGCCCATTCCGGCACCACCAAAAACCATCCATAGAAAACTGGTGGCGGCTTCCGCCCAAATAAATTGGCCCGTGCCGACGGCCACCAACGCGAAGCGAAAAATAATGAGCGAAGAGGCATCGTTCAGTAAGCTTTCGCCTTCCAGAATAGCTGATGTGGATCGCGGTATTTTTACAAATTTAGTGATGGCTCCGGTGCTTACCGCGTCGGGTGGGGATACAATCCCACCCAGCAGGAAACCCAATGCGATGGTAAACCCCGGAATGTAATAGTTGGCAACTAAAGCCACGCTGAACGCAGTAAAGAATACCACTAAAAAAGCAAAGCTGGTAATCATGCGCCACCATTTCTTCATCTCTTTGAAGGAGGCAGACCACGCCGCCTCAAACAACAAAGGCGGGAGGAAAATGAAAAAAATCAAATCGGGATCTATTTTCACCATCGGTAAACCGGGAATGAAACAGATTAGCAATCCGGCCACAACCAGCAGTATGGGATAGGCGATTTTCAGTTTTTTGGCTAGCATATTCAGCAGCACAATAAGCGCCACCATTGCGAGCAGAAAAGGTAAAAGTGTGTGCATAAGCCAGGGTAAAAAGCGTACGGTACCTACCAAACACAGCGAGAATCAGCGCTAGAATCTAAACGGATATTTCAACCATATCAGCAGTAATGGCAAGGCCAGGAATGGGATTTCAATCAATGCCATTTTGTAGTCACCTGCCCGTAAAGACAGCGCCATGATGAGTACGATGGTCACCGCATTTAGAACATTGCCGATAAAGAATGTTTGCGGGAAGAATAACATCAATCCTACAAGGATCGAAAATACACCGAAAAATGGCATGGCAGATTTCGTGATGCCAAGATTGGCTAACATTTTTGCTTGTTCGCCATTGGCTGGTTGGAAAGCATCCCAACCGTGCTTGACGCTCAGGAATGCTGATACTAGCAATAGAATTGAAGCTACGATTTTCATATAATGTGATTTTTCGCAAGTTTTTGCAATATAGCTGTTCAAGAGCCCGTAAGCCCGGTTTAATCAGTTGCCGATGTGATTTTGAAAATCATGACGGTTTCATATATGGTGTTTATAATATTGTTGTTGAATTTGATGGAATAAATATAAAATATTTGTGACTATTTTCCATACGTATTTGTGCTTTTGGTGGATGGGTTCAGCCTATGGGTATATGCACAAAAAAAAGCTCTTTCTTTTAAGGAAGAGCTTTCGTAAACTGGTGACCCCGGACAGGTTCGAACTGTCGACCCACTGATTAAGAGTCAGTTGCTCTACCAGCTGAGCTACGGAGTCTGGTACTTTAAAGAGATCAGGGATTTTGAAATCCGACGCAAATATAAAAAAATATGCATTAGCCTGTGGGATTTTTTTTCCATTCGCTCATCAACCGATTGCGATGTGCCATGCCCCATATACCCAATGCGTCAATTACCGGTTTTAAGGTTTTTCCATAATCGGTAAGGGTATATTCCACAACAACGGGATAGGAATCGTGAATAACCCGTTTTACAAGACCGTTGATTTCCAGATCCCGTAGCTCTTTGGAGAGCATACGGTCGGTAATGCCATTTACTTCCTTCGATACTTCGGAGAAGCGCTTGTCACCCAGCCAAAGGGAGAGGATAATAGGAAGTTTCCACTTGCCGCTCAGCAATTCCAGGGCATCTCTCACCGGCCGGATTTTATTTTGGCATTCCGAATGATCCAATTTAAGTGACTCTTCCATCGCTATGGATTATTTGTTCCTTCGCAAAGATAGCCTATTACATTGAAAAACAGAAACTATACAACAGTATAGTAATATATAATATATAGCTACTATCAACTATCTTTGTCCCCATCAAAAAATTGTATGGCATATGAAAAAGAAACTTGTTTATTGGATTACTACGGGATTGGTATCATTGATGATGTTATTTAGTGGTTACGCGTACTTCACAGATTCCAGCGTCCAGGCAGGGTTTGTTCATTTGGGTTTTCCTAATTATTTCAGGATACAGCTGGGCGTAGCCAAGATTATCGGGGCATTGTTGCTTTTACTACCCTTTATACCGACAAGGGTAAAGGAGTTTGCCTATGTGGGTTTTGGCATCACTTTCATTTCGGCCGCCATCGCTCACATCGCCAGCGGTGATCCTACATCCGTGGTGATTGGGCCGATCATCGCATTTGTCGTATTGGCGGCATCTTATGTGTCTTTGCAACGGTTGACACCTGAAATGGCCAGTAGGATGCGTGAAAAATCCGAATAATACGCCTTTGCCGAGCGTTCCTGACCTGGTCCTCTGATTTCCCGCATTGGCCGATTTGTTCAATTTTTTAATCGCGGTGTCGTATAGATTTGCCGGTAAATAAAAATAATGAACTTATGATTGCATTGACAGGAGCAAGTGGGCACCTGGGGCAGCTGACCCTCACCCACCTTTTGCAAAAAACACCGGCAAGCCAATTGGTGGCCATCGTGCGCGACCCCGCAAAATTGGGGACTCACCGGCACCCCGGTATTGCCATCCGTACCGCAGACTACGATGACACGGTTGCTTTGGAGGAAGCGTTGGACGGCGTGGAAACGCTACTTCAGGTATCTTCTTCTGCCTCGGGATCTGTTGCAAGCAGGCAGGAACTTAATGTGGTACAGGCAGCCGCGGCCGCTGGTGTCCGGAAAATCGTGTATACCAGTACGCTTGTCCCGGGGGCGGATGCTGTATTTTTGGCTGGCCGAACCTGCGGGGCGACCGAGCAGGCCATCAAAGACCGCGGGCTTGCCTATACGTTCTTCAGGAATAGCATGTACTTCGAGACCATACCGCTTTTCATTGGAAATGCGCTGCAGGACGGAGTGATTTATTATCCGGGAGGCAACGGGAAGGTCAGTTTTGTGAGCCGTGAGGATATCGCCGAAGCGCTGGCTATTGTGTTGACCGAATCCGGCCAGCACGAAAATGTTGATTACCGGATTACCGGTGCTGAGGCGCTTTCGTTTGCGGGTTTGGCGGGACTACTCAACGCTCGAAAGGGGGTGGATGCCGCGTACCTCGATATTCCCGAAGCGGATTTTGTGGAGGAACTGGGGAAAGCGGGTGTGCCGCAGGCCGAAATCGAATTCACCGTTAGCATGGCGGCGAGTATCCGCGCTGGGGAATTCGAAGCAGTGGACGATCGATTGGAAAAGTTGCTGGGACGGAAACGCAGGGCTGTTAGCACGTATATCGGAGAACTGTAGGTCTAGTTGGCCAGTTGGTTTGTAGAATAAAAAAACCCGACGATAGCCGGGTTTTTTTGGGCTTAGCGGTGAGGGAGGGATTGGCTGTATCCCGCTGTGCCAGCGCGCAGGGCCACAGCCATCTCGGATAGGGGGCTTCAAAGCAATAGCAAGCTATTCACTTCGCTCATTACTTTTGTCGTTTTTAGCTTTTGTTTGAGCGAGCTCAGAAAAGCCAAAAAACGACAAAACCCGACTATTGTCGGGCTTGTTATTCCTTTTGCGGTGAGGGAGGGATTCGAACCCTCGGTACCGTTTCCAGTACGACAGTTTAGCAAACTGTTCCTTTCGGCCACTCAGGCACCTCACCGTTTTGCGCCTGCAAACGTACTACAAAAAAATGAATTTCGGAAAATTTGAATGCCAAAAAAAACAACGTCGCGCCGATCTTCGTTTTACTACCGCTTGCCTCGGTCCTTACTCGCTTCAACCAGCGCGGTTAGGTCGGCCGCCGGCCGGATTTCCCAACTGCTCCCACCGTGCCCGAATTGGAGCGAGGGGTGCTTCGACAACAGACGGATGGCATGATTAAGGTCGGTTGCTTCGAGTACCATGATGCCCCCGATCTGCTCTTTGGTTTCGGCAAAGGGACCGTCGGTCACGGATACTTTGCCATTGCGCCACCTCAATGTGGCGGCATTCCGGGCATCTTGCAGGCCCTCCCCACCAGCAAAGTGACCATTCTTCCGAAGTTCATCATCATAGGCAAAACACGCGTCCATAAAGGTGTTCCGATCGCTTTCTGATAGCGTTTCCCATACCTCTTCATTCATGTATCCAAGACAAATATATTTCATGATGATTCTTTTTGTTTGTTTATCAAAATTTATGCTTCACTGCGTTGGAAGATTATATGGGTCGCCATCTCCGATGCCTCGAAACGGACGCATTCGTAACCAGATTGGCGTAAGTTAACGCCGTCGAACAGCCGTTCGCCTTCACCGAGTATCGTCGGTGCAATGGCGATATGCAGCTCATCGATCAATCCTTCGCGCAGGTACTGTTGGATGATGTTAGCCCCACCTCCAATTCGGATGTCCTTCCCATTAGCTGCTTCCCGGGCCTTGGCAAGTGCGTCATGAATGCCTTCCGTAATAAAATAAAAGGTGGTTCCACCTTCCATCTCCAATGGAGGTCTTGCGTGATGGGTCAGCACGTAAACCGGAACGTGATAGGGTGGATTGGCACCCCACCAGCCCTTCCAATTCATGTCCGGCCAGGGGCCGCGGATCGGTCCGAACATGTTCCGGCCGATAATCCAGGCGCCAATATCCTTGAACCCTCGCTGTGCAAAGTCGTCGTCGAGTCCGGTCGTGCCATCCTCCTGTCCGGCGCGAGGGTCGAAGGAACGATGCATCGTCCGGAACGTCCGTGTCGGAAGGAACCAGTTGTGTAGCGCTTCCCCGCCAATGCCGAGCGGATTGTCAATGCTTTGATTTGATCCTGCTCCGTAGCCGTCAAGCGAGATGGAAAAGCTCTCAACCCGGACCCGCGTTTTGCTGGCGCCTCCGTTCTCTTTTCCAATGGACTTTTTGTTTTCAGTCATGATCTTTTGCCGTTTTATTGCAATTAATTTATTGTGTTCACCAAGTAGTCGAATGGTGGAAGACAAAATCGACAAGCCATGTGATTTTTTTAATCGGGATATGACGCAGCCCCCAATTCGCTGAGCTTTCGCTCGATAAATCGCCGTTCGGGGTCTTGTTGTGCGAGGGCAAGGGCGCGTTCCCAGGATGCCCGCGCATCGGCTATTTGGCCGAGTTTCCGGCAAAGTTCCGCTCGTGCGGAATGAGCCAAATGGTAGCTATTTAGTTCACCGCGCTCCAAAATCGCATCGATCTGCCGCAAGCCGGCCTCAGGGCCCTTGTGCATAGCAATGGCGATAGCGCGGTTTAGTTCAATAATAGGGGATGGGTGTATGCGTAACAACAGGCCGTATAGTCCGGCAATCTGTGCCCAATCCGTAGCATCGGAGTGCGCTGCTTCGGCATGCAGGGCCGCGATGGCTGCCTGTAACGCATAGGGGCCTGCCGGTTTGGAAGAAAATGCATGCGCTACCAGCGATAATCCTTCGGCAATCAGATGGCGATCCCAAAGCGAGCGATTCTGATCTTCCAAAAGAATGAGATCTCCCGTCGGCGTGGTGCGGGCTGACCGACGGGATTCGTGCAGTAGCATGAGACCAAGCAATCCCGCAGCTTCGGGTTCGGGTAGCAAAGTGTGCAGCAGGCGCCCTAGCCGGATGGCTTCGCTTGAAAGGTCAACGCGTATTGCCGATCCGCCCGACGACGTGTAATAGCCTTCGTTGAATACCAAGTAAATTACCTGGAGTACGGCATCCATCCGGTCTGGCAACTCGTGCTCCGGCGGCACTTCGAATGGTATCTTTGCCTCACGTATTTTAGCCTTGGCACGTACAATCCGCTGGGCCATGGTCGCTGGCGTAACGAGAAATGCACTGGCAATTGCTTCGGTGGTCAGGTCACAAACTTCACGCATGGTCATGGCGGTCCGCGCATCGAGCGATAGCGCGGGGTGGCAGCAGGTGAAAATTAGCCGCAGCATATCGTCTTCGATCGCTTTGTCAACCTGACTGGACGGGTCGACGGTTTCAGCCACCATTTGCTCAGCATGTACCGCCTGCAATGGGTCGAATTTGGATTGGCGCCGGATAAGATCGATTGCTTTAAACCGACCGGTGGAAACAAGCCATGCCCGCGGATTCGAGGGAATGCCTTTTTTACGCCATTGCTCAAGCGCTGTCTTGAACGCATCGTGCATGGCGTCTTCGGCAAGATCAAAATCTCCAAGCAAGCGAACGAGTGCGGCAAATATAAGGCGCGACTCGTTGCGGTAAATCTCGCCTAGGAGCTGAGGCAGATGCGGGGTCATGGCGAATCGGTACGTTCGGCCGTCTCCATGTCCGTTTTTTGTGCGGAAACACCCTTTTTTCCGCCCTCGTAGTCGATACGGACATGGTAGATACTCTTCAGCATCTCCTTGAATATTTCAGTTACCAAGGTGATATCTTTCAGCGTGATGCTACTGTTGATAAATTGCTTCTGGCTCAATTTGGATTCGATGATCTTATCTACCAGGTCGTTGAGGCTTTTGGCCGTGGGTTCCTTTAAACTTCGCGATGCTGCTTCGACGGAATCAGCCATCATCAATACGGCTGTTTCGCGCGAAAACGGGATGGGGCCGGGATAGTGGAATAGCTCTTCGTCTACAAACTTTTCCGGAAACGACTTAATGTAAGACTGGTAAAAATAATCCACCCGCGTTGTACCATGGTGCGTGCGGATAAAATCAATGATGACATCGGGCAATTGGTGTTTTTTGGCTAGCTCTATTCCTTTGGCTACGTGTGAAATGATAATCTGCGCACTTTGTTCGAAGGAAAGGCCATCATGTGGATTGTAACCCTTGGTTTGATTTTCGATGAAATACTGCGGATTTGACATTTTTCCGATATCGTGGTAAAGCGCGCCCGCCCGCACAAGCAAGGTATTGCCGCCTATCTGATAAATGGCCGCTTCTGCCAGGTTGGCTACCTGCATCGAATGTTGGAATGTGCCCGGAGCCTTGTAGGAGAGTTCGCGGAGCAGCTTGGAGTTGCTGTTCGTAAGCTCCATTAATGTCACGTCCGAGATAATGCCAAATACCCGTTCGAACGCGTAGATGAGCGGATACGCAAGCAAGGTGAGCAGTACACTAAATATGAAAGGTGCAATATTCGACCAATAGAGGTTGTTGAAGGACCCATCGCGCATAAGGCCCATACCAACATAGGCCACTAAATAGGTGCCCAAAATGATGGCAGAGGAAATCAGGAACTGCTCGCGTTTTACCAAAGTTTTGATGCTGTAAATCGCCACCATGCCCGTGGAAAACTGCAGGAATACAAACTCAAAACTGTTGGGTACAAAGAAGGCCGCCAATAGGACCATCAACAGATGGATATTGAGAGCCAAGCGGGTATCGAAAAGGATCCGGATGATAACCGGGACAATGCAATAAGGAATGTAATAGAGACTCGGGAGCTTAATCGTAATCGCCCAAGACAACACCAATAGCATACCGGTAATGACAATCAGAATGAGTAAAATCAATCGGTTGTTGTAATAGATGTCTTTCCGGAAGAGGTAAATGAATACGAACAGTAGCGAGACGACCAAGGCGACAATGAAAAACTGCCCCATCATCAACAACGCACGATTACCGCCGATACGGGCCTCTTCTTCATACGCTTTCCGCAGGGATTCGATTTTCTGATAGATTTCATTGTTTACGGTAGTGCCATTGGCAACGATAAGTTCACCTCGCTGCACCATGCCCCTTGTGGTCGAAATCGTGGCCAGCGCATCTTCCTCCAGCTTTGCAGTAAGGGATTCATTGAATAGGTTGTTTACACTGATATAGTCACTAAGTACATTAACAAGCCAATCTTTTTGTTTGATGGCTGATCGGTTATCAACCGTCTTGGCCAAATACTCCATGGCGGTTTCGATGGTGAAAACAGCTGCGGTATTAACTTGTTTGGCTACATTGTCGGTTAGCAGGGTGAAATTGTAATGTTTGTGTTCGCCCTGGAATTTATTATTCAACGCAATGACACCTCGCTTATAAATATCGGTCAGCACCTGCTCTCCAAACTGTTGATAAGTGGTCGCGTTCTCGTTTAACGTGTCCAATCCGGACGCTTGCCATTTCTCCGGAAAATCAGTATCGAATCGGGTAAGCTGCTGTTCGGATACCTGGAGATTGCGGTTGTAGATCGGATATACGGATTTCAAGACATTTTCGCGGTCTTTATCGAGTTCAGCTTGGGTTTTAAGCACGGCAAAGTTATACGGTGATATCAGATCTTCGTGCATCCATACTTTGCCTTTCTCGAATTCATACCGGAAGCGGGGTTGCTTTGGTAAGAACATCGTGATCAGTACGATGCTGGCCAATATCATTCCGTATTTGGGCAGGTACGCATAGCTTCCGCGTTTATCGGTCGATTTATATTTGATTTTTAACCTTGCCACTTTGTCGTATTTTATCCCAAACTTACTAAAAAAATCACATTTACCTGACTGAAGACTTCAGGTCGTATGCGGCAAACTTAGATAAATTGCTTTTATATGCAAAATAACTGCATTGCATATATAAAAAGCGGAATGTAAAGCGCTTCCTGGCCGTGTTGTGACGGGCGGTCGTTTTTTAACGGTAAAATAAACTGGTGGTAATGCTGGCTTCGTATTGGTACGGTACCTTTCACACCGGAAATAAATAGTCACGTCATGACAAAATCAAGTATTGAAATCACCGACAACGCGTATCTGATCACTCTGGATAAATCGGAATTTGAATATCCATTGGTACGGAAACTATTGAACAGGCTGCTTAACGGAAGTCTACAAGAGGGGCGATACGTCAATGAGGAGGACCCCGCCGTAAGGTATTTGCCCGAATTGGGTGAACGCTTTGATTTCCTTGCGGATAAATAATAGGATAGCCAGTTCCTTTGGCGGAGATTCGTTATCAATTGCTTATCTTTGCCGAAAAAGAACCATGTCCAAGCGCAAACACCTTGTAGCCCCTTCCGTACTTTCCGCTGACTTCGCCCATCTCCATGATGACATCGTGATGGTCAACCAAAGCGAGGCCGATTGGTTTCACATTGATATCATGGACGGTGTCTTTGTGCCCAATATTTCCTTTGGATTTCCTGTTCTGGCATCTATCGCACACTATGCACGCAAGCCACTGGATGTACACCTGATGATTGTCGAGCCCGATAAATACATCAAGCAATTCAAGGAGGCAGGTGCTGATAACATCACGGTACATGCCGAGGCGTGTACACACCTGCACCGGACGGTACATGCCATCAAAGAACTGGGGTGCACCGCTGGTGTGGCCATTAATCCAAGCACACCCATCTCGCAGCTTCATGAAATTGTGGATGACGTGGACGTCGTACTCCTGATGTCAGTGAATCCGGGTTTTGGTGGACAAAAATTCATTGAATCCACGTACCGGAAAATAAGAGAACTAAGGGCGCTGGCGGCGGAAAGAAACGATAGCCTGCTTATTGAGGTCGATGGGGGGGTCGACAACCATAATGCGCTCGCGCTGTTGAAGGCTGGGGTAGATGTGCTAGTGGCGGGCAATTTTGTTTTTGCGGCCAAAAACCCCGTTCATGCCATTGCTGAGTTGAAGCGCATGACACCCGATTTGATTTCCGTGTGAGCTTTTCAGTCAAACGGCCACCAAGTTGTTTAGAATATTTCCAAATTAATTGGGCCGGCCAGCAATCCTCGGGGAAACTTGTTTTTTTTGTAAATTCGCAAAAATTATTAAAATAACGACGCCTTATCACCCGTTATTGATTTCTTTATATTTATACTATTGATAGATGGCATTTGATATCGACATGATCAAGAAGGTCTACGCCCAGTACGGAGAGCGGATTGCTGCTGCCCGTAACGTGGTAAACCGGCCTTTGACACTGACCGAAAAAATTTTATACACCCATTTGTGGGATGGTGGAGCGACACAGGCCTATGAGCGTGGGGCTTCTTACGTGGATTTTGCGCCCGATCGTGTAGCTATGCAGGACGCTACGGCCCAAATGGCACTGTTGCAGTTTATGCAGGCAGGAAGACCGCGTGTCGCCGTCCCATCTACCGTTCATTGCGATCACCTGATCCGCGCCAAAGAGGGGGCGGAGAAGGATCTGGCCGTGGCGACCACGGAAAGTAGGGAAGTGTTCGATTTTCTAGCGTCCGTATCCAATAAATATGGTATCGGTTTCTGGAAACCAGGGGCGGGTATCATCCATCAGGTCGTGCTGGAGAATTATGCATTCCCCGGTGGTATGATGATTGGTACAGACTCACATACCGTCAACGCAGGTGGCTTAGGCATGCTTGCCATCGGTGTAGGTGGCGCCGATGCGTGTGACGTGATGGCGGGATTACCCTGGGAACTTAAATTCCCGAAACTGATCGGGGTTAAGCTGACGGGGAAACTCAATGGCTGGACTGCGCCGAAGGATGTAATCCTGAAGGTTGCGGGTATCCTGACGGTAAAAGGTGGTACGGGATGTATCGTGGAATATTTCGGTGAAGGAGCGACGTCGATGTCATGTACCGGTAAAGGCACTATTTGCAATATGGGCGCCGAGATCGGCGCAACTACATCAACATTTGGTTACGATGAATCGATGGAACGTTACCTCCGGGCTACGGGCCGGGCTGATGTCGCTGATGCGGCCAATGCCGTCAGCGAGCACCTCACCGCAGATGCCGAAGTATACGCTAATCCGGAGCGCTATTTCGACCAAGTAATCGAAGTGAACCTGTCGGAGTTGGAGCCGCACCTGAATGGGCCTTTCACGCCTGATTTGGCTACGCCGGTTTCAAAGATGAAAGAAGAGGCTGCGAAAAATGGCTGGCCACTGCGGGTGGAGTGGGGATTGATCGGCTCCTGTACCAACTCCTCCTATGAAGACTTGTCGCGCGCGGCTTCCGTGGCAAGGCAAGCGGTGGCGAAAGGATTGGTAACGAAAGCTGAATTCGGTATTAACCCCGGCTCCGAACAAGTGCGCTACACCGCAGAACGTGATGGCCTGCTGGATACATTTACGGATTTGGATGCGACGATTTTTACCAATGCCTGTGGTCCGTGTATCGGCATGTGGGCGCGGGTAGGCGCTGAGCGGGCAGAAAAAAACACCATTGTTCACTCGTTCAATCGGAATTTTGCGAAACGGGCAGACGGCAATCCCAATACGTACGCGTTTGTGGCCTCGCCTGAATTGGTCGCTGCTATTGCGATTTCTGGTGACCTATCTTTTAATCCGATAACCGATACACTGGTTAACGATAAGGGGGAAACCGTGAAATTGGACCCGCCGTCGGGTGACGAGCTTCCGCTGAAAGGTTTTGATGTGGAAGATCCGGGTTATCAAGCGCCCGCTACAGATGGCAGCAGCATCACGGTGGCCGTGTCGCCAACGTCCGATCGGTTGCAGCTGCTCGATCCATTCCCGGCTTGGGAAGGCACGGATATCACCGGCCTGAAGCTATTGATCAAGGCAAAAGGTAAATGCACTACCGATCATATCTCCATGGCTGGACCGTGGCTCAAATACCGCGGTCACCTCGATAACATCTCCAATAACCTGCTTATCGGTGCGGTCAATTTCTTCAATGATAAAACGGATTCCGTGAAGAATCAATTGACCCAAGCCTACGGTCCGGTACCGGCTACGCAACGGGATTACAAAGCCGCTGGTATAGGTACGATCGTGGTGGGTGATGAGAACTATGGCGAGGGCTCGTCGCGTGAGCATGCGGCCATGGAACCCCGTCATTTGGGCGTCCGCGCAGTGCTTGTTAAGTCGTTCGCCCGTATCCATGAAACCAATTTGAAGAAGCAGGGGATGTTGGCGTTGACGTTTGCAGACAAGGAAGACTACAATCGTATCCAGGAAGACGACACCTTCGACATCGTGGGGCTTACCGAGTTTACGCCCGACAAGCCGCTGACTTTGGTTGTCCGCCATGCCGACGGTGCAGTGGATGAGATAACGGTAAACCACAGCTATAACGCACAGCAAATCGGCTGGTTCAAAGCGGGAGGCGCATTGAACATTATCCGCCAGGGCCAAGCCTCGGCATAATCGTCACGTACTAACTAAACTATACGAAGCCGTTTTTGGGAATACTGGAAACGGCTTTTTTTATAACCATTCCCGCAATGGAAAAACATCTTTCAGCCGATATCCCTTATCGGTGAGCTGAATGGTACAGCATTCGTTAATGGGATCGTGTTCCAAAAACAATGCATAGTCATGATCTACAGCTTCCTGCCAGAAGCTTTTCCGTTCCTCCATCGTGATCAGGGGGCGTACGTCATAGCTCATCACATAGGGTAGGGGAATATGGCCCGCCGAAGGGAGCAGGTCGGCCATGTAAAGCAGTGTTTTGCCGTGATAACTGATCTGAGGTAACATCATAGCGTCGGTATGTCCGTAGGCAAAACGCACGCTGATGTTGTCAGAAAATTTCACCCCATCTTCAACATCGATAAAGCGAAGCTGTCCGCTTTCGTAAATCGGGATGATGTTTTCCTGTAAAAAAGAAGGCTTTTCGCGATGGTTGGGAAACAGTGCCCAATCCCAGTGTTGCTTGTTGCTCCAATAGGTGGCGTTTTTGAAGGCTGGTACTAGCCGACCCTGCTCTCGGACCACAGCCCCACCCACGTGATCGAAATGGAGGTGCGTGAGAAATACGTCGGTAATGTCATTCCTGTTGAAGCCGTGGGCGGCGAGCGAGCCATCAAGTGTCGCATCACCATGTCGGTAATAATGACTGAAAAATTTCTCGCTCTGTTTATCCCCGATTCCGGTATCAACCAATATCAGCCGCTCGCCTTCTTCGATGAGTAATAGCCTGGTAGCCCAGGTACACATGTTCCGTTCGTCGGCTGGGTTTGTGTGCTTCCATATCGATTTGGGTACCACACCGAACATCGCGCCGCCATCGAGCTTAAAAAAACCGGTATCAATGCTGTATAATTTCATGCTGCTTCAAGATCTGTTGTGGTTAACCGCTAAAGATAAAAAATGATGGCAGAAAAACTCACTGCTAAGGAATAAAAATACAATCGGAACATTGAAACGTTTGCACAAATCGTGATAAATTTTTTTTCAGAAAAAGCTAAAACGATAAATGGTATTGTATAACAGTGTGTTAACTTAGTGTATATTTTACAAAAAGCTGATTTTCAATGTTTTTTATGCGATGTTGTGAATTTTTAATCCCTACATTTGTCGCATTAATTTCATAAAAACAGTTAAATTATTGCTATGAATGCTTCAGAAATAGCTATTCCTGAGCTGAATTACCTTTTTATCAAGAACCGAGAAAAGGTACACTATCAAAGCAGCGTGGCCGAATTGGTTGAGTATGCCATCATCAACGGTGAGGGGAGTCTTGCCGCGACCGGTGCGCTGGCTGCAGATACCGGATGTTTTACGGGTAGAGCACCCTATGACCGGTTCATTGTGCGCGATACGCTGACGGAAAATTCCATCTGGTGGGGCAGCGTCAATCAACCGATATCCGGGGCATCGTTTGACGAATTGTTTGAACAGGTTGGCGCATACTTCAATGGCAAGGCTATCTTTGTTCGCGATGCCATTGCCGGCGCGAACGACAGCCATAGCATCGCTGTGCGAACCGTAACGGAAACTGCCTACCAGAATATATTCGTGAATAACCTATTCATCCGGCCTGCCTCACCCGACCCCGCCGCACGTCCAGAATGGTCCATTTTGGCCGCGCCCGGTTATACCTGCGCGGATCCCGAAAAATATGGTCTTCATCACCCTAATTTCGTTATTATCAACTTTACACGAAAGGTGATTTTGATAGCAGGAACCGGCTATACCGGTGAAATCAAGAAAAGTATCTTCTCTGTATTGAATTACATCCTTCCGCTCCAGAAGCATGTACTTTCGATGCACTGCTCCGCAAATACGGATCAAGACGGTCACACGGCATTGTTCTTCGGTCTTTCGGGTACGGGAAAGACCACGCTATCAGCCGATAGGGAGCGCATGTTGGTTGGCGACGACGAGCACGGTTGGGACGACCATGGTATTTTCAATTTCGAAGGTGGGTGCTATGCCAAATGTATCGGACTGGATGAGGATAAGGAGCCCGAGATTTTCCGGGCAGTCCGCTTCGGTGCGCTGATCGAAAATATCAATTTCTTTCCCGGAACCCGCACGCCGAATTATGACGACGTTTCCAAAACGGAGAATACTCGCGTAGCCTATCCCATCCATCATGTGGTAGACAGTGTTTCCGGGGGCAGGGCACCTGCGCCCAAACATATTTTCTTCCTTACGGCGGATGCATTTGGTGTGCTTCCACCCGTATCCCTGCTGTCTCCTACGCAGGCAATGTATCACTTCATGTCGGGTTACACCGCTAAAGTGGCTGGCACTGAAGTGGGAATCAAGGAGCCTAAAGCCATTTTTTCGGCATGTTTCGGGGAGGCTTTCCTGCCATTGCATCCAGCCCACTACGCTGAATTATTACGGGCGAGGCTGGCGGGCAATCACATTGATGTGTGGCTGATCAATACCGGTTGGATTGCCGGGCCATACGGCATTGGCCGTCGTATCAAATTGGGGTATACCCGATCCATTATCAAGGCCGCTTTGACGGGGGTGCTTAAGGAGGCTACTTTCCGGACGCATCCGGTGTTTGGCTTCCGCTATCCGACGTGCTGTCCCGATGTGCCGGATTCAGTGCTTGACCCCGTACAATTGTGGCCCGATGAAAGTGCGTATTACGCCAAAGCCAACCAATTAGCGAAGCTTTTTATCGATAACTTCAAAAAATATGAAGATGAGGTGAGCGAGGATGTGTTATCCGCCTCGCCGACCACATTGGAATCCGCATCGATCGTCTAATTGTTTAATAATCATGTGTACATCCCCGTGAGTGTAATCTTGCGGGGATTTTTTATGCAAACGGTTGTTTGACTTTTTTTAAAATAACGCAAACGATTGTTTGATAAAACGATATGGTTATTCGTATGCGAATTTGCATATTGCGTGTCATTGTTAACAGAAAAAGACGGTGTGTCCCTATTATCTTTATGAGCGATTTTAGTCCAAAGCAACTAGCAGCGTTAGCCAGTATGTTCGATATCGAAGGTAACGTTATCGATGTGTCACCGTTTGGGTCAGGGCATATTAACGATACATACCGTGTGCTAACCGACGGGCCCGGAGCGAAACGCTATCTGCTCCAGCGTGTGAACCATCATGTATTTAAAAATGTGGTTGCTGTGATGCAAAACATACAGCTGGTAACGCAGCATTTAAGGATGCGTTACGAGTCTGAAAGGACTCCCGCGCACGCACTGGAGAGCAGTGTGCTGACCTTGATACCTACCAAAGCAGCGGAAACTTACCAACAAGATGGACTGCACAATTTCTGGCGGATGTTTATCCTGCTTGATAACACCCGGAGCTACGACATTGTCGAAACTCCGCAGCAGGCGAGGGAAGGGGGGCGTGCATTCGGGCAGTTTCAGCGGCTATTGGTAGATTTGGATGTGGGGTTGATCCACGAAGTCCTCCCGGATTTCCATCACATCGGCAAGCGACTGGATAAGCTGCATGGCGCCATAGCGCGCGATGCGAGAAACCGGGTGCATCGGGTGCGTGATGAACTGACGTTTATAGAAGCCCGAGAAAAGCGCATGCATGGGATATTGGACTTGGCGGCCCAGGGCCGACTTCCTATACGCATCACGCACAATGATACCAAATTCAATAACGTACTGCTTGATGCGGATGATAAGGCACAATGTGTCATTGATCTGGATACCGTAATGCCCGGATACGTGGCTTATGACTTTGGGGATGCCATCCGGACGATCATCAACAGTGCCGCTGAGGATGAGGCAGACTTAAGTAAGATAACGTTGAATATTCCATTATTTGAGGCCTATACAGCAGGGTATTTTGAAGAGGCCCATTCCTTTTTAATGCCGCAGGAAGTCGAATCGCTTATAGATGGGGTATTGCTGCTGCCCTATATGCAAGCCGTGCGTTTTCTTACGGATTTTTTGGAAGGTGATCACTATTATAAAATCCATCATGCCGACCATAACCTGCAGCGCGCTAAAGCGCAACTCAAATTGGTGGAGCAACTGGAAGCACACGAGCCGGAATTGCTGGCAATTGTTGCCCGGGTAATGGGTCGGTACCAGCAGGTTGGCTAACGCAGGCAAAAGGAGGCCAACATGAAAACACTTGTCATTCCGTTTTTGGAACAGGTCGATCGGCGCACATCAGCGGAAGCGCTATGGGCGGCAATGGCCCCCCTGGATGCTGTTGATATCGCCAGGGTGCCTTGGCCAGCCTTTCCATATCGACCCTCGGTACAATTCAAGATTGCGCATACGGTTGATGGCCTGCTGCTCCAATATGAAGTTAGGGAAAAGCACCTCAAAGCCGAATATCGGAATACCAATGATCCCGTATATAAGGATAGCTGTGTGGAGTTTTTCCTGTCTTTTGACGGCAAAAATTACTATAACCTGGAGTTTAATTGCTTAGGCACCGCATTGATTGGTTATGGGAATGCAGATAGAACCGAGCGGCGATACCTGGCCAAACATACCATCGAACAGCTGAGAAGTTATAGTAACATTAAAGCGAAGGCGACGGATAGCAGCGATACCGAATGGCGATTGCTGTTGAATATTCCTTTTGAGGTATTCGATGCAGACGCCATCGACTCATTGGCTGGACTACGCTGTACCGGTAATTTTTACAAATGCGGTGATGAGCTGCCGTTGCCGCATTTTGTTGCATGGAATGACATCGATCATCCTCTCCCGAATTTCCACCTACCCCGTTTTTTTGGTGAATTGCTATTTCTGTAGCCCAAGGAGCCCTACAAATATGCGACGATTGGTAAAATAATATTGGAAATTAATTTCGAATAGCCTATCTTTGCACGCTCAATTAGGAATATTAGTAACTCATAAATAAAATGAAAAAAGACTTGCATCCAACGAATTACAGATTGGTGGTTTTCAAGGACATGTCAAATGAATATGCCTTCATGACTAAGTCATGCATTGACACCAAAGAAACCATAGAATGGGAGGATGGAAAAGAATACCCATTGGTGAAACTTGAAATTTCACACACTTCCCACCCTTTTTACACCGGTAAGATGAAATTGGTCGATACCGCAGGACGTATTGATAAATTCCGCAACCGTTACACCAAAAAGTAACGCCAAAGCAGATAAAAAAATATTAGTCCCGATATTTTATCGGGACTTTTTTATTTTAGCCGTTCTAAATGGAAACCTATGCATATCGTTCTATTTGACAAAGCGGGATGGCGGATGGGGCTCTATCCATTGTCATTGACGCGTCCTGTGGCTGATTTGCGAGTGGGGATATTAACCATAGCCGAAAAATGGGGGAAATGGCTGAACGCCTCATACTCGTTCTTAAGCGAGGATTACCTGAAAGAAAAATATCCACTAAGCCGCCAAGACGACGATGTTTTACTGATCAAAGGAAATTGCTGCCCCGATAATCGACTGGCCGACGCTGTGATGGCGCTAAGCACGGGACAGGTATTAATGCGTGGCGACGAATTCATAGCGCTACGCACGGAAGCCAGTGCAGTGCGGCAAGGAGATTTGCCGAATCTCGTCGACTATTCACCGGTGGTATACGACCATGACGTGGCGCAGATTAATCATCCCGAAGATATATTTCTGAGCAATGGTACACAGCTATGTTTGGATTTCGAACGCCTAACAACGGGAAGATCTTCGGCAATATTATCAGGCAGTAACCGTTTCATTGGTGACAATGTGTTTGCCGAAGCGGGTGCCCAAGCAGAATTTGCGACGTTCAACAGCACGACGGGGCCTATCTATCTGGGGAAGGACAGTGAAGTATGGGAGGGCAGCCTTATCCGGGGGGCTTTTGCATTAGGGGAGGGCTCGCAACTAAAAATGGGGAGTCGCGTATATAGCAATGTAACGGTCGGCCCGCATTCACGGGTGGGCGGGGAGTTGAATACCTGTGTGATATGGGGGCGATCTTCCAAGGGCCATGATGGTTATCTTGGTAGTGCCGTGATGGGAGAATGGTGTAACTGGGGCGCCGACACCAACAATTCGAATTTAAAGAACAATTACAAATCAGTACGCTTATACGACTATCGGAAGACGGGATACCGGGATACCGGGTTGCAGTTTTGCGGTACGATTATGGCCGACCATGCAAAATGTGCAATCAATACGGCGTTCAATACCGGTACGGTTGTCGGCGTGGGGGCAAGTATTTTCGGTTCGGGCATGCCACCTACATTTATCCCCGATTTTGCCTGGGGGGGCAGTGAAGGTTTTTCCACCTACCAGTTGGATAAGTTATTTGAAACCACAGAATTGGTGTATGAGCGTCGTAACCTTCAATTTAACGAACTTGAAAAACGGCTGTTGAAAGCTGTATTTGAATTGACCGAAAGCCAACGGGATTTTTAAAACTGTATTTTTAATTACTTAACTAAGAATAATAAGCATCATGCGAAAGAAAATTGTTGCCGGAAATTGGAAAATGAATCTTGACTATCAGCAGGGAATCAGTCTCTTTTCCGAAATCGTAAACATGGCTAAGGATGAAGTGATCGGTGACCAAGCGGTGGTTGTTTGTTCTCCGTTTATTCATCTTCACAGCATCGCTCAGCTGGCCAAAGGCGCTCCTCAGGTTGCTGTGGGCGCACAAAACATTTACTTTGAAGAAGCTGGCGCCTATACAGGGGAAATATCGGCACTCCAGGTAAAGTCAACCGGCGCAGGGTACGTCATTTTAGGGCATTCAGAACGCCGAGCATATTTCCATGAGGATGACTACGTGCTCAGCAAAAAAGCAGATGCGGCGCTGGAACACGGATTGACTCCTATTTTCTGCGTGGGCGAAACAAAGGAAGAGCGCGAGTCAAACCGCTATTTCGAAGTAATCCGGACGCAATTGGAAAAGGGAGTTTTCCACCTGTCGGACAATGCATTTGACAACGTGGTACTCGCATATGAACCCGTTTGGGCCATCGGTACCGGGCTTACCGCATCACCGGAGCAGGCGCAGGAGGTTCATGCTTTTATCCGCAATGAACTGGCCGAACACTTTAATCAGGAAGTGGCGGACCGCACAACGATACTGTATGGTGGAAGTTGCAATCCCAAAAATGCAGCCGAACTATTTGCACAGGCCGACATCGATGGAGGCCTTATCGGTGGTGCGTCGTTGAAATCACGTGATTTTATTGAAATTGTAAAAGTTTTCAATCGCTCATAGCAACGCGCGATGAAGTACAGTGAAATCATTTTTTCTTGTAAAGGGGGCGAAGGGTGGCATCAAGATGTGCTGATACACGACTTAGGCGGCATGGGCTTCGATACGTTTGAACCCCGGAGTAACGGCTTCGCAGCTTACATCGCATCGGATCAGCTCGATTTGCAGGCGCTCGAATCACTGTTGATACAGCAGCCTGTAGATTTTGAAGTGACTTATCAGGTGCATGAGATCCTTCCGCAGAATTGGAACGAAGTGTGGGAAAGCAATTTTGAGCCGATCGTTGTGGCTGATCAATGCTATGTGCGGGCTAGTTTCCATCCCCCGAAGCCGGAATATCCCTATGAAATCATCATCGATCCGAAAATGGCTTTTGGCACAGGTCACCATCAAACTACTTCGTTGATTATGTGTTACTTGTTAACGGATGCATTTGAAGGGAAGGTCGTGTTGGATATGGGGTGCGGTACTGGGATATTAGCTATATTGGCCTCGAAACTCGGCGCATCGCAGGTTTGGGCGATTGACAACGATCCGGTGTGTATTGCGAGTGTAGAGGAAAATAAGATGCGGAATGATGTGGCGCATGTGGTGACGAAATGCGGCTCGGTCGATTTGGTCGTGAACCAACGGTTTGATGTGATACTTGCCAATATCAACCGCAATATCTTGTTGGACCAATTGCGTGAGTATGCTCGGTCGCTCGAAGCGGGCGGTGTGCTGTATATGAGTGGCTTTTACGCCGGAAGCGATTTGGAGGCGTTGACAAACGCTGGAATCCCGCATGGGCTCGTTTATGAAAATCATAAGGAGTTGGACGGCTGGGTAGCTGCACGGTTTATTAAGAAACTATAGTTATGCGGGTACATTTTATTGCCATTGGCGGTAGCATTATGCATAACCTCGCTATTGCTTTGGCTAAGAAAGGGTATATCGTGAGTGGTTCTGATGATCATATTTACGAACCATCACGTACCAATCTTGCCAATGCGGGGCTGCTCCCCCAGCTTGGATGGGACCCCACGCATATTACGGCGGATATTGATGCAGTTGTATTGGGTATGCACGCCAACGCAGACAATCCGGAGTTGTTGAAAGCCCAGGAATTAGGGATCCGTATTTATTCGTATCCGGAGTTTGTCTACGAGCAAGCAAAGGAGAAAACACGGGTTGTAATAGGTGGAAGTCATGGTAAAACTACCATTACAAGCATGATCATGCATGTACTCAAGTCTATCGGGCGGGAGTTCGATTACTTGGTTGGTGCAAAGCTGGATGAATTTGAGTATATGGTGCGACTTACCAAGGACGCCCCGCTTATGATTATCGAAGGCGACGAATACCTCGCGTCGACGATTGATCAGCGACCCAAATTCCATTTATACCGACCGAATATTGCACTCATCAGCGGTGTGGCGTGGGACCACGTTAATGCGTTCCCGACGTTTGAAAACTACGTGAATCAATTCAGGCTATTCATCAAGCATATTGAGCCCAAGGGAACACTGGTCTATAACAAAGAGGATAAGACCCTGCAGGAGCTGGTCCTCGAAGACCGATCTAAGATAAATAAGCACGGTTACCGTACGCCGGAATATACCATCAATAAAGGAATAACCTATATGCACAGCCATATGGGGGATATCCCGTTGCAGGTTTTTGGAAAGCACAACCTGTCTAATATCGCCGCCGCTTTTACGGTGTGCGAGTGGCTGGGCGTAACGCGCGAAGCATTTTTTACGGCAATCCGTCAGTTCAAGGGCGCATCGAGGCGCTTGGAATATGTGGCGAGTGATAACGATAGTGTCGTCTATCAGGATTTTGCACACACACCGGCCAAATTGAAAGCAAGTATCCATGCGCTCAAGGAGCAATTTCCTGGCAAGGCATTGGTGGCTATTATTGAATTGCATACCTATAGTAGCCTTAACGAAGCCTATCTGAATGAGTATAAAGATACGATGCATGAGGCCGAATACCCCGCAGTATTCATCAATCAGGAAACACTGAAACAACGAAATGCCGAAGCGATTTCGGAAGACACGTTAAAGAAAGCCTTCAATCAGCCTAATTTGGTCTATTTTAGCCGCATTGAAAACATGAAACAATACCTGAATGAAATGTCCCCATCGGGCAAAAACCTATTGTTCATGAGCTCCGGAAATTATGGTGGCATAAATCTTGTTAATTTCGCCGATAAGTTCTTATATAAATGAAAAGTTTGATTATATTCGATTCCCGATTACGGAAATCGCATCACGCAACTACTTAGATTTCTACTTACCATCTTACCAATGAATGCATTAGGAAAAAAGATCAGGCTCTTGCGGCACCAGAAAGGGTGGAGCCAGGAAGACGTCGCCAAGCGGCTGGATATATCCATACCGGCTTTCTCCAAAATCGAGACTGGCATAACAGATGTCAACTTATCCCGATTGGATCAAATATCACGGCTTTTTGGCCTTACCGTGGTCCAATTACTGGCCACTACGGATTCCGAAGAGGAAAAAAGACAGGCTTCGGAACTGGCATCGGCTAACAAGAAGCTTCAAGAGCGCGACGCGGAAGTGATTGAATTACAGAAAAAGGTAATCGATCTTTACGAAATGTTGCATAGAAAGCCCACGGAATAGCCTGTATTGGCCCCGCTGGAAGCGAAAGTTTGCAAATAGAAATGGATGGATACCCATACGCCCTTTACGGCGTATGGGTATGACGCGTAATTATACCGTAATCGTTGGTTAGGTAAGAATACTTTCAAATAGGGGGATTTTTTTATCAGTAGTCGTCATCGTCATCGAAATCATCAAATTCATCCAACGAGTCAAACTCATCCAACTCAAAATCATCCTCATCCTCGAAGAGACCATCCGAGTCATCATCTTCCGGTCCATCGTCAAAAGTGACCAAAACGTCGTCCTCCAACATCGCTAAATCATTGTCGTGCATCATTGGCGTTTCCATAATCATATTAAAAAATACTGTAGTTTTTTTATAGGATAAAAGTAGCAAGAATTTGATTTCAAAACATATTTTTTGAAAAAAATATCTTGGTCGCTCATTCGCTGGTATTGCCTATTGTATTGTCGTCTTGGACGATTTCTTTCAGCTTCGGCAAGTCGGCGGTATTGGCGATGCCAAAATGGTCCATGAAAATGTCACTCGTGCCGTATAATATGGGCTTACCCAATGTGTTGGATTTTCCCATAATTTTAATCAGTTCTTTTTCAAGTAGGCGTTGCACAGAATAATCGCAATTGACCCCGCGGATTTGTTCAATTTCTAATTTCGTAATGGGCTGGCGATAGGCAATGATGGCCAACGTTTCCAGTGCCGCCGGGCTAAGCTTCTTTTTTGAACGGTGAGACTGTAGCTGGTTGATGGTGTCGTAGTATAACGGTTTGGTCAAAAACTGGTATCCGTTGTTTATGAATCTCAATTCGAGTATATACGCTTCCTGAAGGTAGCGATTTTTGATTTCTTCCACCGCCGCGATGATGACCTGCTCCTCGAGGTCGATAGCCGACGATGACTCGAGGACCTGCTTGATTTCGGCGATGCCGATGCCATATTCCGAAGCATAGATTAGCGCTTCGATGTGTTGACTCAACTTTTCCAAGTTTCTTAATAATCAATGACCTGTTCTTCCATCGTTTCGGGTATGTCCCGAAATTCATATTTCTGCGTGCGAAGCTGAGGCTGGAATCCAGCGCCCCGGATGGCATCCTGTATCGATTTGGAAGTGAATCGATGCGGTGCTCCCGCAGCGGACACGACGTTTTCCTCAATCATGATTGATCCGAAGTCATTGGCGCCAGCGTGTAGGCAAAGCTGTGCTATGCTTTTTCCCACGGTTAGCCAAGAAGCCTGTATGTTTTTAATGTTGGGCAACATGATGCGGCTTAATGCAATCATGCGAATATACTCGTCGCCCGTTACATTGTTGGTAATTCCGCGGAGGCGTTTGAGCAAGGTGCCATCATCCTGAAAGGGCCAGGGAATGAACGCAACAAAGCCGTAGGTGTTTGCAGGCCGCTCTGCTTGCACCTGCCGTATCCACGTCAAGTGCTCAAACCGTTCGGCAATGGTCTCGATATGGCCAAACATCATGGTGGCCGACGTCGGTAAATTGACCTGATGGGCAGCCCGCATCACGTCCAACCACTCTTTACCGCCACATTTGCCTTTGGATATCAGGCGTCTTACTCGATCGTTCAATATTTCCGCACCAGCACCGGGCAGTGAGTCGAGCCCTGCCTCTTTGAGTGCGCGGAGCACATCGATGTGCGGCATGTTTTCCAGTTTGGCAACGTGAGCGATTTCTGGGGGGCCAAGCGCATGTAATTTTAATGTCGGATATAACGCTTTCAGTTCTTTGAAGAGATTGGCGTAGAATGCCAATCCAAGATCGGGATGATGGCCCCCTTGTAGCAACAACTGATCGCCGCCATAGCGGAATGTCTCTTCGATTTTACGCTTGTAGGTTTCGATGTCGGTGATGTAACTTTCCTCGTGGCCCGGCCTGCGGAAAAAGTTGCAGAACTTGCAATTTGCGATGCACACATTGGTGGTGTTCACATTGCGGTCGATTTGCCAGGTTACCTTGCCATGGGGTACCTGTATCCTACGCAATTCATTCGCCACATAGGTCAAGTCGGCGATCGGTGCGTGGTGGTACAGGTGAATTCCCTCATCAATGGAAAGAAATTCAAAATCCAACGCCCGTCTAAGCAGATTGTCCACATTCATGATCACAAAGATACGCAGTTTTTGATAAACCCGGCAGGTTTTGAGCACGCATCGCGTTTTATTCGAGTGGCATCAGTTTTAGTAGCATGCCAGGGCCTTCGGTGAGTATGTAAATAAAGCCATCTGGGCTTTGGGCGATATGCCTTACGCGACCGATGCCTTCAAGAAGCTTTTCCTCATGGGTGTATTTTCCGTTGGAAATTTCGATACGGGCTACGTGTGTTAATGCCAGGGCGCCCGCAAAAAGATTGCCTTGCCAACCGGCGTAGCGGTCACCTGTGTAATACAGCAATCCACACGTCGCAATGGATGGTGTCCAATAATGAATGGGTTGCTCCATCCCCGGTTTTCCGGTGAGCTCCGAAATGATGGCGCCGCTGTAATCAATGCCATAGGTGATGATCGGCCACCCATAATTTTTACCTTTTTCAATAATATTGAGTTCGTCACCGCCGCGTGGCCCATGTTCGGTGGCATAGATGAGGTCATTGGAACCGTCGTACACCATGCCTTGTACATTGCGGTGCCCATATGACCAGATACTCGGCTTTGCCCCGGAAGTATTCACAAAGGGATTGTCGCCCGGGATGCGGCCATCGGCATGCAGCCGGTGTATTTTGCCCAGATCGTTGGCCAGGTTTTGAGCATTTCCCTTGGTTCCCCGTTCACCCGTACTGAAATACAGGTAGCCGGCCTTATCGAAAATGATCCGGCTTCCGAAGTGTACGCCCGATGTCGATAGCGGCATGGTTTGGTAGAGCGTTTCCAGGTCGGTGATTTCATTATTCCCCAGTTTGAATCGGATTAGAGCCGTGCTGCCGCCCCCTTGCCCCGGCTTGGCGTAGGTAGCGTATATCCACCCATTTTCGGTGTAATTGGGGTGAAGCTGGATGTCCATCAAACCGCCTTGCCCACGTTCATAGGTTTCCGGGAAACCACTGATTTTAGTGCCTGTATCCTGTTCGTTTTCGAACACCAATAGCTCGCCTTTGCGCTCCGTGACCAGCATACGGCCATCGGGTAACCAAACCATGCCCCAAGGATTATTGAGCCCGGTGTGGAGTGTATCCACATAGAAGTTCTGGTTTTCGGAGCTGATCGGCGTATTGGTTTTGGGCATATCGTCATGCCTGCTATTGCTGTTGCAACTTGTTTGCAGCATGCCGATGGCGAGGATGCTGAATAATAGGTGAGGCGCTTTCATGGTTGCGTACGGTAACAATACAGTTCAATGGCCAAAGATAGGAAATGCATAGGGGTTTAGGTTAACGGATTGCAAATGAATAACTGTTTGCGCAAATATTCCGAATAATGAACACAGTACTTGGATATCTGTAACCGAATTGTTAGGTTTGTGTCAACCAATGAATAAGGCCTTGTTGAACAAATCCATCATCGAAACAGATGCTGAGTTGCTTACCCGAATAAGCAGAGACGACAAAGTTGCATTCGAAGCGCTGTACAAACGGTATTGGAGACGGTGTTATACCCAGGTCATGAAGCGGTCCGGTGATCCGACGCTGGCCGAAGACATCACGCAGCATGTGTTCGTCTCTTTATGGGAAAATCGGAAATCCATAACGATTCGAAATGTTGCGGCATATTTGTTTTCCGCTGTCCGGTTCCGCTTCATTACCTACCTGAAATCCCAATGGTATGAGGAAACCTACACGTTTCATTTCCTTCGTGAACAAAGGGACCCTCAAAATCCGGTGGAAGCATCTGTCCACATGAAGGAGCTTAATGACGCTATCGATAAAGGGGTGGCGTTGATGCCACCCAAAACAAAAGCCATCTACACATTAAGTCGCACCGAACACTATTCGGTGAAGGAAATCGCCAGCAAACTCAACCTGTCTGAAAAAGCAGTGGAATACCACATCACCCAATCGCTGAAGACCATGCGCCTTGCATTGAAGGACTTTCTACCCATCGCGTTACTCCTTCAAAATTTTTTTGAATAAATTTTTAGGGATTGCAGCCTTTCGATGGACTACATAATTAATACGGATTATAACCTTTCGCGGAATAATGGGACGAGCCAATTTTCATCGTTTATTGCAGCGCTACCTAGCGGGACAGTGTACGCCAGCAGAAGAACAACTGGTGAATCATTGGTATCATATGCTGGATGGAAACGACCATAGCGAAATCAGTTCCGAAAATTTAGATGCCATAGAAGACGCCCTATGGGATAAGATCCGTCCGCAGCTGGATGATGATCATGAAACCAGCACAATTGCATCATTATCGTTTTTTCGGTCGAAGCGCGTGAGGCTTTGGTTGGTCGCAGCATCTATAGCGGCTTTATTAGTCGCCTCAGGAACCATTGTATATTTCCGCATCGTCTGCTATCCGGTCCAGCCATCGTTTGCATCCCGGGATGTCGCTTTGGATAGCAATATCATGCTGGTGAAGAATGACACCAAGCACCGTATGAACATCATCCTTTCCGATCAGTCATTGGTGGAGCTCTATCCTGGGGCGTTACTCGAATATCCCAAACACTTCAAAGAAAGAAGCCGGGAAGTCCGGTTGGTCGGCGATGCATTTTTTTCGGTGGCTGCCAATAAAGAAAATCCGTTTTGGGTTTTCCATGAGGGGATGATTACCAAAGTATTGGGAACGAAATTCAAGATCACGGCGCCCAAAGGGGATGCAAAAGGTGAAGTCATCGTGTATTCCGGCAAGGTTGACGTATTTTATAACGTAGGCAAGCGTAACTTTATGAAACGCGTGCTTTCCGCACCGGATAAAGCGTATGTCACGACCAATCAAAGGGCCGTATTGTTGCCGAATGGAATTGAAGAAACCATTGCGGAGAATCCGTTACCCCTTAGTGAACAGGTGGATGCCATCCGCCACGAGACATTCAAGGATATCCCGATGCCCGACCTGGCTGAAACGCTTAGTGGGCTATATGCGCTGAGCGTGGTTGCGGATAGCAGTTTAACCCAGATTACATTTACGGGTGATATCAGTGGAATCGGGTTGTTCAAGCAGTTGGATATCATCTGCACCGTTACCGGTACCCGTTATGAAGTGGCGGGCACAACCATTTTCCTGAAGAATAAATAGCGACCACAATGAACACACATTTTTATAACCAAACACACTAATGCACGATATGATGAAAGACAACAAAACTTAACCAACTACCGGGCAGCGGGGAGGCGTTGCCAGCCTGTATTTTAATGAATCTGTTTCCGAGCCCCGAGACCAAACGGGGTTTCAATGGCTTTCTTTGGCACTTGCCAAGTGAATAACCGTTGATGGAAGCCGATGAGGTTGAACCAAAAGCACATTAAAATGATTAAACTGAAAACTTAACAAACAAAAACCGGCAATATGGGGGTATTGCCGGCCGTAACCCGGAATCGATTCATTCCGGTATGATTTACAGTTCAAAAAATCCGTTTACGAACCATAAATTTTTCAAAAATATGAAAAAAGATCGAATTATTGCGTTAACCAAAACTGCGATGAGACTAACCTTTTTATATGCCCTTATTACGTCGATTGTCGTATTTACAAGCCATGCAACCGAGGTGGACGCCCAGGGTGCGCTTGACAAAAGGGTCGAAGTGGCTGGCAAACGCACCACCATAAAAGAGCTGATTGCGACGCTTGAGGAACAATCGGGTGCGCATTTCATTTACAGCTCTTCTGCTATCAAGACCAACCGTAAAATCAAGATCACATCACTTTACGGCGACTTATCTGATGTGCTCAAGGAGGTTTTCAGACCGATCGGCATTGACTATAAGGTAGAACATGATAAAATCTTGCTCTTCAATAAGTTTCAGGAGCTTACCATTACCGGTAAGGTCACAGATGCAAGCAACGGCATGCCGATATTGGGTGCGGCGGTGAAAGTGAAAGGCACTGCCAAGGGTACGAGTACAGATGACGACGGTCGGTTCTCACTGGAGGTGATGCCAAACACGACGGTGGAAGTGAGCTACATCGGCTTTGCAGCCCAGGAGTTTGTGGTGGATAGCAATCGACGCGTTTATGACCTCGCCCTTCAGACCTCGTTGAGTACATTGGATGAGGTGGTGGTGGTGGGGTATGGTACCCAACTCAGAAAGGATGTAACCGGCTCGGTCGCCGTAGTCGATGTAAAAGACTTGAAACAACAGCCGGCGGCCAGCCCCATTGAAGCGTTGCAAGGGAAAGCTACTGGCGTACAGATCATCAATACCGGTGCGCCGGGTGCCACACCGCAGATCCGCATCAGGGGATTCAGTACCATCAATAACAACGACCCCTTGTATATCATCGACGGGATGCCTTATGAGGGTAAGCTGGGTTGGCTGAACGCCAATGACATTGAAAATATGCAGGTATTGAAGGATGCCTCGGCGGCTTCCATTTACGGTGCCCGTGCGAATAACGGTGTCGTAATCATTACCACCCGCAAAGGGACGACGGGCGCACCGAAGATCACGTTCGATACCTACTACGGTACGCAGCAGCCGATGCGAAATCGCTTCCCCGAATTCCTGAATCCGATGCAGTTCGGGGAGTATGTTTATGCGCGGTTTAAAAATGCCGGCGATACCCCCGGTACCAGTGAAACCACCGGCACGAATTACGGGTCGGACCCCGATCGTCCGACATTGCCGGAGTACCTCTTGGCAGGGTCTGCAACCGGTCATGAAATCACCGCGGCGGATGCCGACGCATCGAAATACAATTACAGTATGGACCCGGCCCAGTTTTACCAGATTACGAAAGCCAATCATGCCGGTACCAACTGGTTTGATGCCATTACGCGGGATGCTCCCATGCAAAACTATCAGCTCAGCATTTTGGGGGGCAGCGAAAATGCCAGCTATGCCATAAGCGGCGGCGCATTCAAGCAGGAGGGAACCTATAAATATACCGGCTTTGAGCGGTTTACCATCCGCAGCAACACCCAGTTCACCTTTCTCGACGACCGGGTGACGCTGGGTGAGAACATGCAATATTCCTATACCAGCGGCCATGGGTTCGGCGTCAATGAAAACAGATCGGGAGATTACCAAGGAGAGGGGTCGCCTATCGGTTGGGCCTACCGGATACAGACCATTATCCCGGTATACGACATCATGGGCAATTTTGCGGGTACCCGCGGCAATAAAATGGGGAATGCCGATAATCCGCTTTCCGTGCTGTACCGTTCCAAAGACAATGTAAATAAAAGCGGCCAGTTTTTCGGAAGTGCCTTTGCCGATATCAAGCTGTTGGAAGGGCTCAATTTCCGGAGTACCTTCGGCCTTCGTTATGAAAACTTTAATGGCGTTTCAATTGGGTACCCCAATCCGGAGCGTTCCGAAGGGAGTTTCACGAATAATACCCTAGGTGAGTACCAGGGGTATAACTCCGAATGGACGTGGTCTAATACCGCCACGTACAAAAATACGTTCAGTGACCGCCACAACCTCACTGTGCTGCTGGGTACGGAAGCGGTAGAATCGAAATACCATCAGTTGAATGGGAATGGGAACGAGTTTTTCGTCGCCGGCGACCTGAATTATTACTACTTGAACACGGCCGCTAATACCAGTGCTGGAAGCACAGGCGCGGAGGGATCACTTTTCTCCGTTTTCGGTCGGGTTGACTACGCGTTTGCCGACCGGTATTTGTTATCAGCAACGGTACGTCGCGATGGATCGTCTAATTTCGGGCCTGAAAACCGTTATGGCACCTTCCCCGCAGCCAGTGTGGCGTGGCGCGTTTCCAACGAAAATTTTATGAATACCGTCACCTGGGTGGACGACCTGAAGTTCCGCGCAGGTTACGGCGTTACGGGCAACCAGCGCATTCCAACGTTCCAGTACGTGAGAAGGTACGCGTCGGGGATCAATCATTCCTTCTACCCCATCACAGGGGGGAATGAACTGGCGAGTGGATTATGGACCAGTAATTATGATAACCTAGGCGTAAAATGGGAAGAGGCCAAGTCGGTAAACGTAGGCCTTGACTTTACCTTGTTCGGCCAACGGATCGATGGTGCGGTCGACTGGTTCGACCGACGGACGGAAGGTGTATTGTACCCCGTGCCGCAACCCTCCGCTGCGGTGGGTAGGGGCTCGTCACCGTTTATTAACTCCGGTAATATCCAGAATTCGGGTATCGAAGTGTCTTTAAACTATCATTATGCAGCGAGTGCAGATGAAAATGCGTTCCAGTTTGATGTCGGGGCATTCTTCACCAAATATACCAACGACATCATCGAGTTGGCGCCGTCCGTCACGGAGCAGCCTTACCTCACATTGCGCGGGGTGACTACTTCAGTCATCAAAGCTGGTGCTCCCTTTGGCGCGTTTTATGGATATCAAGTATTGGGCATATACCAAAATGAGGCAGACATTGCCGGCAGTGCATCGTACAGTGGCGCTCGGGTAGGAGGCTTTAAATTCGCCGATGTATCGGGCCCGGACGGTATACCGGATGGTGTCGTTGATGGGGCTGACCTTACCGTAATCGGCAACCCGCATCCGGATTTCATCTATTCGCTTAGTTTGAATGCATCCTATAAGCGATTTGATATCGGTATGTTTTTCAATGGCTCACAGGGCAATGACCTGTTCGACCTGACACGCCAGTATACCGACTTTTATGCATTCCCCGGAGCCGTGAGTACACGTGTGCTGGATGCCTGGAGCCCAAGTAACCCCACGAGCATGATGCCATCACCGAATGCTGATGCACCGACCATCGAGTACCAATCGTCCAGTTACTACGTGCAAGACGGCAGCTTTTTCCGGATGCGGAACCTGCAGTTAGGTTACACGGTCCCCACGGAACGCATGTTTGGCGGTAAGGTGGCTAACCTGCGTGTATACGGTAGCGTTACCAACTTGTTCACCATCACTGGTTACAGCGGCATGGATCCTGAAGTGAGCCAATACACGTCTGATTTTAGTGCTCCAGGGGTTGATATGGGGGTATACCCAGTACCACGGCAGTACCTATTGGGACTAAGTGTTACTTTTTAGCGAACGGTAATGGCGTAATTCAAACCATAAAATTTTTGAACGATGAAATTATACTATAAAATATCTGTATTGATTATGCTGTTGGGCATTGGAGGTTGTAGCGATAGTTTCTTGGAGCGGAGCCCGCAGGGCCAATTGGCCGATGAACAGGTCCAAAATACCAAGGCGGTCGAATGGTTGCTTACCGGAGCTTACGGCTTGATGAACGGCAACCGGGATGGCACCTGGGGTAACTATGCTTCTGCACCCAGCCAGTGGCTTTTTGGTGAGGTGGCTGCTGATAACGCACATAAGGGCAGTGAACTGGCCGATCAGGCTGTGATGTTCGATATCGAGCGGCATACCGCGATCAGTGTCAATGAGCATCTATCCACCATGTGGAATAATTATTACGAAGGTATTACCCGTTGCAACACCACGCTCCGGCAGCTTACGGTGGTGCAGGAAACCGCCACGGATAAATTTACGGACCAACGGGCCAAAGAAATCGAAGCAGAGGCCAAGATGCTCAGGGGCCATTACTATTTCTTCCTTTGGCGCGTGTTTAAAAACATTCCATACATAGACGAGACCATGTCTACAGTCGATGCAGCCAAAGTGCCTAACAACGTGGATGTGTTGCCGATGATTGAGGCAGATTTCCAGTTTGCGGTGCAGAATTTGCCCGCAGACGGCAATCCGCCAATGGGCGATAAAGGTCGGGCAGATCAGATCGCGGCAAAATCGTACCTAGGTAAAGTTTACCTGTATCAACAGAAGTTCGCAGAAGCATTGGTCTTATTTAAGGAGGTTATTGCAGCCCGTCCCAATCTGGAAGGATTACCTTTCCTGAATAATTTTGATGTGAATACCGAAAACGGACCGGAGTCCATTTTCGCAGCGCAACATGCCATTAATCCTAATGGTGGTGGTGATAACGCCAATGTTGGCGATATGCTTGGCGGACTGTATGGATCGGCACCGGCCAATTGTTGTGGGTTTTTCAATCCCAGCTTTGACTTGGTCAACTCCTTCCGAGTAACTTCGCAGGGGCTGCCCATGCTGGATGGCTCTTTCCAGCAAAACCCGTTCAAGTCCGATTTCGGGCTTAGCGGTACAGCTAAGGAAAATTACACCGTAGATAAGACACTGGCGATCGATCCACGGGTTGACTATACCGTCGGTAGGCGGGGCGTGCCTTACCACGATTGGGGTATCATGCCCGGTGATCCCTGGTTGCGCGACCCCGCATTCGGCGGGCCGTTTGTCGGCTATAAGCACATGATCGACCAAGCGGATTTTCCGGGAAATACACAATCGGGTGGCACCAATTACGTCACGTCCTTGAATGTGAATATCATCCGTTTAGCCGATGTGTACCTCATGGCGGCGGAATGTGCTGCAGAAACCGGCGACTTAGCCTACGCACTGGCGCGGGTAAACAACGTGCGTGCAAGAGCAGCTAAGCTTCCCCATAAGTCAGTGGGGGGTGCCGCGGTCGCCGCGTATGATGTGCAGCCCTATCCGGCGTTCGCCAGTAAGGAGTATGCCCTGGATGCCATCCGCTTTGAGCGCCGGTTGGAACTGGCACTTGAAGGGCACCGGTTCTTCGACTTGGTGCGTTGGGGGATTGCCAAAGAGGTGCTGGAAGCTTACTCTGCTTTCGAAGGAAGTCTCATCAGCTCGTATAGCGGGCTTCAATTCACGGAGAAGAACAATTACTTCCCGATTCCACAAGACCAGATCGATCGGAGTGGGGGCGTATTGGTGCAGAACTAAGGACCATAAAGCAACGCAATGATGAATACGAGAAGGAGATTCATAAAGCAGTTGGGTACGGGTATGGCAGCAGCTGCTGCCATACCCGTCCTGTCGCCTTTGCTTTCATGCGATGGCCAACGTGCTGGGGCGCAGGGAGCGGCCGGCGGCACCGAGCTGTTCTTTAAAATATCACTCGCGGAATGGTCTTTGAACCGCGCGATTTTCGGGGGACAGCTGGATCACCTCGACTTCCCGCTGTATGCGAAGGAAAATTTCGGGATCCAGGCCGTCGAATATGTTAACCAGTTTTTCATGGATAAGGCGAATGACCGATCGTACCTCAGCGCGCTGAAAACCCGGTGTGACGACAACGGCATGACCAGTGTACTCATCATGTGTGACCAAGAAGGAGACCTGGGCGATGCGGATGCGGCTAACCGGAAGCAAGCCGTGGAAAACCACTATAAATGGGTGGAAGCCGCGCAATTTTTGGGATGCCACGCCATTCGTGTTAACGCGGCCGGACAGGGAACTGCTGTGGATGTGGCGCGTTATGCAACGGAGAGCCTGACGGCCTTGGCTACATTTGCCCACGATTACGGCATTGCCGTAATCGTGGAAAATCATGGCGGATACTCCTCTAATGGCAAATGGCTAAGTCAGGTTATGCAGGCCATAAACCTCCCGGATTGCGGCACACTGCCCGATCCCGGTAATTTTTGCATCAAGCGGAGCGAACCGGTTGAGCGGACGCTAGAGGCGTACCTGAATACGGAATGCCTGGAGGAATACGACCGTTATCAAGGCACGGCCGAGCTGCTGCCCTTCGCCAAAGGTGTGAGTGCCAAAACATACGATTTCGATGCCAACGGTGAGGAAACCAGTATCGACTACCGGCGCATCCTGAAATTGGTGAAGGATGCAGGCTTTACTGGGTATGTAGGTATTGAATATGAAGGACATAGTCTATCGGCTGATGAGGGGATAACCAAAACCAAGGCGATGCTTGAACAGCTTGGGATGGCATTGACATAACCTGTTAAAATAAATACCCGATAGGATGGGGTGTCCGAAAGTATTTTGCTTTTGGACGCCCCTTTTTATCGTGGGTTTCCTTGGTAAATCCAACTATTTCCTATCTTAGCCCACTCAACAAAACGAATGACGATACGTAAAAATGATAAACCAACCATACGCGCTTGGGCGATGTTTGATTGGGCAAATTCCGCCTATAACTTGGTTATTACTTCCACCATTTTTCCGGCATATTATACCGCCATTACCTTTACGGACGCGCATGGCGACCGTGTCGATTTTTTTGGTCTCCGTGTAGTCAACACCGCATTGTCCAACTTCGCGTTATCGGTGGCCTACCTGCTCATGGCGTTTGTGCTGCCAATATTGTCGTCGGTTGCCGATTTCAAGGGAAACAAAAAGACGTTTATGATGGCATTTACCTATTTGGGTGGCATCGCTTGCATGGGGCTATTTTTTTTTAAACTCGAAACGCTCGAATGGGGGATTATCTGCTTCACCTTGGCGGCGATGGGGTATGTGGGAGGCGTATTGTTTAATAATTCTTACCTGCCCCAAATCGCCACTGTCGATCAGCAAGACCGCGTCAGTGCTCAGGGATTTGCGTACGGCTACATCGGCTGCGTGACCATCCAGGTTATTTGCTTCGTTTTTATACTTAAGCCAGAATGGTTTGGCATTACGGATCCCACGTTTGCACCGCGGCTGTCGTTTCTCTTGGTCGGACTCTGGTGGATAGGTTTTGCGCAAATTCCGTTCAAGAAGCTGCCCGACGGTACACGGAATAATGAGCGTGTTACCAAACACGTGCTTAGCAAAGGATTTGGAGAATTGCAGGATGTTTGGCGACGATTGAAGGGAATCCCGGAAATAAAGCGCTTTCTGCCCGCATTTTTCTTTTACGCCATGGGCGTGCAGACCGTTATGATCGTAGCGGCCGCCTTTGGCGAAAAAGTACTGCACCTGGGAGCACCCAAGCTTATTGCCACCATTTTGCTTATCCAGCTGGTGGCGATTGGAGGGGCCTACCTTATGTCATTGTTGGCCCGCTTTATCGGGAATGTGAGGGTATTGATCTTGGTGGTCTGTGTGTGGATCGGGATCTGTATTGCGGCCTTTTATATCAATCACGAAATCCATTTTTATATATTAGCTGCTTTGGTTGGCTTGGTGATGGGCGGTATACAGTCGCTTTCCCGTTCTACCTATTCTAAATTATTGCCCGCCGGGGAAGCCGATACGGCGTCTTTCTTTAGTTTTTATGATGTCACGGAGAAGATAGCCATCGTCATCGGATTATTTTCATTTGCGCTCATTGAGCAGGTAACCAATAATATCCGGTATTCTGCATTGAGTTTAGGCCTGTTTTTTGTGATGGGACTGGTGTTATTAGTTAGGATGTTGCTATTGAAAAAAGCCGTGCAAGAATGACCGTAGAATTGTTTATCCCATGTTTTATAGACCAGTTGTTTCCTGAAACGGCGTTTAGCACCGTGAAGGTACTTGAAAAAGCCGGATGTAATGTGGAGTACAACCCCCAGCAAACATGCTGCGGCCAACCCGCGTATAATGCGGGATTTTGGGATGAGGCGAAGCAAGTAGGAAATAAGTTCCTCCAGGATTTCCCGGACGACCGCATGATTGTATCGCCTTCGGCATCCTGTACGGGCATGGTGAAAAATGCCTACAATGACCTTTTTACCAATACGCTGGTGCACAACCGCTGCAGGACTATCCAGGGAAATATCCATGAGCTGTCTGATTTTCTTGTGAATGTGCTCAAAAAGGATTACTTTGGAGCTGAATTGGAAGGGCGGGCCGTATATCACGACTCATGTTCGGCATTGCGAGAATGCCACATTCGGGAGGAACCCAGGCAGCTATTGAGTAAAGTAGGAGGCTTGGAACTCGTCGAAATGCGTCATACCGACACGTGCTGTGGTTTTGGAGGTACCTTTGCGGTGAAGTTCGAAGCGATATCCAGCGCGATGGCGGAGCAGAAGGTGCACCATGCCTTGGAGATGGAAGCTGATTTTATTATCTCTACGGATTCCTCCTGTCTCCTGCATCTTCAGTCCTATATCGATAAACAAGGACTGGCGATTAAGACCATGCATTTAGCCGATGTACTCGCTCATGGCTGGGCAAATATTTAGTATATTTATTTTTCGCTAACCATTAACTCATATAAACAAAACATGACAGATAGACGTTCGTTTTTGAAACATTTAGGCGCGGGTGCCCTCGGTTTGTCTATTCTTCCGGCGTTGGCCTGCACGGGACGCTCGGAAAGTAGTTCAGGTGATGAGTCGGAGTCCGACAAGAAGTTATTTTTCGATATTTCCCTTGCCCAATGGTCGCTGCATAAGACGATTTTTGATGGCAAGCTGGATAATCTTGATTTCTCGGCGACGGCTGCGAATACCTTCGGTATCCACGCGGTAGAATATGTCAATCAGTTTTTTAAAGACAAAGCCAAGGACACGGCTTACTTGACGGATCTAAATCAACGCGCAAAAGACAACGGTGTCAAGAATGTACTGATTATGATTGACGGCGAAGGTCCTTTGGGTTCCACCGTAGAGAAAGAGCGGCTTCAGGCTGTAGAGAACCACTACAAGTGGGTGGAGGCGGCACAGTTTCTGGGTTGCCATGCCATCCGGGTAAATGCGGCCGGAGAAGGTACGCCAGAAGAAGTCAAGGCCGCGGCCATAGACGGATTGGGCCGGTTGAGCGAATTTGCCGCACAACACAGTATTAGCGTCATCGTGGAAAATCATGGTGGTATATCCTCGCACGGCGACTGGCTAAGCGCGGTACTACAAGGTGTGGGCAAAGAAAATTGTGGCAGTCTGCCTGATTTCGGGAACTTTTATGAATATGACCGCTATCAAGGCGTGACGGATTTGATGCCCTTTGCGAAAGGCGTGAGTGCCAAAGCCAATGTGTTTGATGAGCGCGGGAATGAAGTGAATATCGACTATCGTAAGATGCTCCAGATTGTGAAGGATGCCGGATACAAAGGATATGTGGGCATTGAGTACGAAGGAAGCGAACTGAGTGAAGAAGAAGGTATTAAAGCGACCAAGCGGCTATTGGAGCGGGTAGGGGCGGAATTGAGCTAGTATGGTCAGCTAGGGCGTAACGAGTGCGTTCTGTTTTGCTGGGAAGCCCCTTTTGGACTTGCCGACGGAAAAATATGTAAAAACACCTTTGGAAATACACAAAACACGCTATATTTGCGGACTGAAATAGGAGTTGCCATGTTGCTCGGGTGGTGAAATTGGTAGACACGCAAGACTTAAAATCTTGTTTCCCTTAAAGGAAGTGCGGGTTCGATTCCCGCCCCGAGTACGAAACCCCTCTTTACGACGAGTAGAGAGGGGTTTTATTTTGTGTTTCGCTCCGTTAAATAACTGCGGTTATATATTACAGAAAATTTAATATTTTTGTGTAATGGATACTATACTGATTCGTCCCAAGAATAAAACGCAGTTGGAGGCTATCAAAGCTTTTGCCAAGGCATTGAAAATGGATTTTGAAACGAAGAGTTCAGAAAGTCCATATGACCCTGATTTTGTCAAGAAAATTCTCAGAGGCAGGGAAGATATCAAAAATGGTAAAGGCGTAAAAATAGCCGTGGAAGACCTATGGAAGTAATCTATTCCCCTCAGGCCGTTGAGGATTTGAATTACTGGAAAAAGTCTGGGAACAAAACCATTCAGAAGAAAATACAGCAACTTATCGTCGCTATTATAGAAAATCCGTTTGAGGGGATTGGTAAACCGGAACCTTTGAAACACGAATTATCCGGTTCTTGGTCACGGCGAATCAATCGCGAACATCGTATGGTTTATGAAGTTTACAACGACAATACGATTGTGATTCTTGAAATTCAGTCACTTCGTGGCCATTACCTGAAATAAGCTATTCGCAGCGACCCTTTTCGTATAAAATCGCCTCATAATCCTCCAGAAAGTTCGACATTTCGCACGTTGCCTGTACAGCACGGGAAAGATGTAATTTGTATCATCTTTCCCGTTTTTTTATTTTAAAAGGTTTTGTTATTCAGCTTTATAAGTTGAGCACATGCACGTGCCTGCTTTCGGATAGCTCGCCGGAAAGTGTGTCATTGAAAGCTAAATACACGTGGACGTCGGTTTCCGTAAGTTTTACAGGCAAAGGAAAAAGGTATTGACCCATACCCCGCGTAATACCTGACGTACGGATATCCCAATAATTTACACCGACGGGGCGCACCAGGATGATGGTATTCTGGTCGTTCACGAGGCTGTCTTTTGCCGCAGAAACATCCCACGAAACAGAAAGCCCCGCATCAGTCGATGTAAAAAACGAATACGATAAAATAAAATTCATAAATAAATTAAATCATATCTTCTTAATAATTATAAGGAATAGATACCTATATATTACCTAGAAATCCCCTAGAAAACCCCTAGAAAACCCCTATAAATTGAACATAGATTGTAATTGCTTTTAGGTCGGTTCGACGGCAAAACGGCGAGGATATTTATGATTTCAAGACAAAAGTGATGTTGGTCATTTCTATAAACGATTCTTTCCGTATATTTGGCGAGGGTAGATTAATGCAAAATAAGGGGTTTTGATACGTTTTTGTACATATGTTCTGTTTTTCGCTTTGACGCTGCAGTCATTTTATCGCAGCATCATGACCTTGGAATATCAGATCCATTTACCCGATTACCTTGCAAAATGCATAAACAAAGACCGGCCCGAGCTCCTTTGTAATGGCCAGTGTGTGCTGATGCAGAAAATAAGGGAGAAGGAGAAAGACGAGACAAAGAAAAATTTGGTGGTATATGAGTATAATTCGCTTTACGTGCATAATGGCCGTACCGTCTTGACTCCGCATCAGCCGAAAGAAGAAGTCAACCAAAGCCATTTTTCACCTTATCTGATTGATTACAGATTTAATTACAATACCCCCGTATTCCGCCCCCCGATCAGCTGATCCATACCGGTAGCATTTGGCTTAAGGCAATTTGACACGGTTTGTTGATGAGATCAATTCACTTGTTGGTATCGATGAGGAAAATGATAGCTTATAGGTAGCTATCAGCGATAAGTGCGTTGTTAATCCCATGTAGGATCATCCCTGCCGCCATTCTTGCGCTTTAAGTCTGATTATGAGCTGCTGGTTTTCAGTTGTTTTTCACTAAGATATTTTTCTGATCAATATGAAAGAAATACTATTTTTTCTTACCACGGTATGCTTTGTGGTGTTGTCCTGTACGAAAGAGAAAACAGACTACGAAGCGGAAATAGATACGGTAGTTCCCGAATACAAGGAGTTTAAAGAGGCTTACGCCATCAATAGCGACGGCTATAAAATAAGTATTGAAGCCCTTAACGGAACATTCTATACCGGCTACAACGAAGTCCGTCTGGAAATCACGGATAGCCAGACCAACGAAAAAGTAAATGTTTCTGCCGTAACATTTTTGCCCATTAGGACGAATGTGGACAAGCGCAATGTTTCCTGTCCTCATCGCTACGATTTGATTGATAAGCCTGATGACGGCTATTTTTCGGGATACGCGGTATTTACGGATAGAAGCGATGCCGATGGAAGTTGGGAGCTTTATATCAGCTTCACCATCGCTGATCAAATCCATACGGCAAAGCAAGATATCTCCGTCCATGAACAAGCTAACAAAAACATGAACATGGCCATGTTTGAAGGGAAGGATGACGAGCAGTATTTCATTGCCTTAGTTTCACCTCAAAAGCCCAAGGTTGGCGAAAACGAATTGGTTGCCGGTATATATCGATTCAATAAACCAAACAATCCTCCATCCAGCGACTTTCCGGATGCCTCGCAGTTTTCATACACGGAGGTAAGTGATTATACCTTGCAATTGGATCCACGGATGCCTGAGCCATCTATGGGGAACCATTCTTCGCCCAATAATAAAGATTTGACACAGCGAAGCGATGGACTGTACCATGGTATGGTCAACTATACCATGACGGGAAACTGGACGTTGAATTTCATCCTATTGAACCAGCAAGGACAAATACTAAGAGGTACCCTAGTACCGACTGATTTTACGCCGGGCGTGGAGGGCGTGAAAAGTGAATTGCACATCGACATTTTATTCTAAGATGATGAAGAATATAAGCTTTTCTTTTTTGTTTCTTTTTCTTGGAATTCATGTTAACGCTCAACATACGCATGTTCAAAACGATACCACCAAACGACTTGAAGAGGTGGCAATAACAGCCATTGCCAAAAGAAAAATCGAAACCGAGATGAAAATGGCGGTTTCGGTGGATGAATTTCTAGCCTCGTCAGACCATATCAGTTTTATCAAACGGGGTGCGTACGCATGGGAGCCATTGCTCAACAACATGAGTACCGAGCGTTCCACCATTACCATTGACGGCATGCATGTTTTTGGTGCGTGTACGGATAAGATGGATCCCGTCACGTCGTATGTGGAAAGTAACAATCTTTCCACCATCGATATCACGTCGGGGCAAGGGGGTAATATGCATGGCGCAACTGTGGCTGGGAGCATTGACCTGAAAAGGAAAAGTACGCCGTTCGGCCTTGATAAGAAGTGGAACGGCGCATACCAGACCGGATTTGAATCCAATAACAAACAGTTTTTCAATCTTGGAAACCTGTCCTACTCAGGCGATAAATTTGTGGCCGATGGAAGCATTTCCTTTCGAAAAGCGGGTAATTATTACGACGGAAATAACGATGAAGTAAACCATTCGCAATACAATAAATTTAATACGGCTGTAGGACTTGCGTATAAAACAAGTCCGCTCTCGTCGATCAGGGTGGATGCGATCTATGACAAAGCAAAAGATGTGGGTTTCCCTGCACTTCCCATGGATTTGTGGCTTTCCCGTGCGTTTATCACGTCGGCGTCTTACAAACAATTGTTTGAAGATGGGCTGTTGAGGGCTTGGGATACCAAAATTTATTTCAACGCTATAGAACACTATATGGATGACACCAAGCGACCCGAAAATCTCGTTCACATGGATATGCCGGGTTGGAGTACCACCTATGGATTGGTTTCCCGCGCTAATTTGAGAAATGGTGATTGCAGCTCCGAAATCCAGTTGAATGTGTATAATAATCTATCCATCGCGGAAATGACGATGTATCCGCAAGACCGGAGCAAGAAAACGATGTTTGCGTATAGCTGGCCTTGGGTTACTACCCGTTTCGCAGGGATTTCGATGAACAATTCATGGGATATTTCAGCAATGAGCCGATTGAATTTCGGGGGGTCTTTGGGCTGGAATTACAACCACTCCAAGTATGTGGAGTTCAATTGGATTTTCCATCCCGGTACGCCACAGGAAAAAGATAGGATATTGCCTGGCTTGCACGCCAGCTACCAACTCCATGTCAATCAATTTGATTTTTCTATCGGGACGGGTTATGGACATCGGGCACCATCCGTCTCAGAAGGGTATGGATATTACATCTATAACAGCTTTGACCGCTATGATTACATCGGGAACCCTGATTTGAAAAATGAGGTTTCTTATGAGGCTAATGCGAGCGCAGGGTTTAAAAGCAAAAAAATGGGCATAGAAGCCAAAGTAAACTATTTTTATATTCAAAACTATATCGTTGGACGGATTTTGAGTTTGGGAAGCCCGATGAACTATCAATCGGTGGGCGTGAAAGGATATACATCGCTAAACCACGCCCGACTTTTTAATACGACTCTGCATGCCAACTACGATATTTTGCAACATCTGCACTGGAACGGAACACTAATGTATGCCAGGGCAACGGACGATAAAGATGGGAATTTGCCGTTCATACGCCCGCTGAGCTATCAGACTTCACTTTATTATATGCACAGGCAGTTTGGCATTCGGGCTTCGGTGAACGGTGACCTTACACAGGAGCATTACAGCCCCGAATATGGTGAAGACCTTACACCAGCCTATATGGTGTTTAATATGTCAGCGGATTACACATTCAGCTTTAGGAATTACAAAGCAGTTTTGCAGATCGGAGCGGAGAACCTGTTCAACGAATACTATAGTACCTACGCAGATTGGGGCAATATCCCGAGGATGGGGCGCAATGTTTTCACTTCGTTGAAATTCAATTTTTAGAACGATGAACGTGCATATCCTGGACTTATTTAAATGAATCATTAATCAAAAATCAAATAGAAAACTAAAAAAATTACGCTCATGAAAACACTAACAAAATATTGCTTACTGTTCGTTTCTTTATCGGTATTGGTGTCCTGTAACAAGGACGATGATAATCCGGTTGCCAACAATGTCACGTTGCATTTCAACAACGCATTTAAGAACACGACGATCGTGCTTGGGGCCGCTACATCTTCCGAGGCTACAGCGAATACGTCAGCCGATGGGCAAGTCCATCACTTTGCCGAATTGAAATACGTGATAAGCAATATCCGCCTGATTAAAGCAGACGGCGGTGAAATTCCGTATCATATCAATGATTTGGATAAAGGGGCAACCGTCGTAGACCATTCAAAGCCGCAAACCCTGGATTATTTGCTGACTAATATTCCCGTAGGTGAATACAGGCAGCTGAAATTCGGTTTGGGAGTGAAACACGAACTGAATACCTTGGACGAGGTAAGGTTTCCTGATTTTTATACAAAAGCGGGGGCCAACGATACCAAAATGCATTGGGAATGGGGGACGGGTTATCGCTTTACAAAGATTGAGGGTTTCTACGATACCGACCATAAGGAACTATCCATTCATACGGGAAGCACGGTGGAGGGGACCAATGGAGACCCCGATACCTATACCCAGGGAGTTGATGCATACAGGGATATCACCTTGACGCTTCCACAAAATGCGGTGGTTGGCAGGAATGCGCCACGGATTACTATCAACGCGGATTTTGACAAATTGTTGAGCGGAAAGACCAATACAGTTACGTTGGGGGCCGGAAATGCGACACCGAGTGTCCACACAGCAGCGAATATGGTGTTGTTTGTTGATAACCTTGGCGGAAACGGTTCCAGCGACATCTCGGGAATGTTTTCCATCGGTAGTGTAGAAAATTAAATTTAGGTTAGGAGCCACCTGGATTCATCGATAACGGTGGCTCTTTTTTCAGATTCATGACAAAGGCAATCGTAGTCTTATCCGTTTTATTGCTGTTGCTCTCCTGTAACAGGGAGGATATCATTGAGCCAAAGCCCTACGACAATCCCGAAATGCCCCTACATATACCGTATGGTTTTCCGCCATTGAACGGTTCGGTAAGCGAGAATAGCCCTACAAAATATGGTGTGGCGTTGGGTGAAAAACTATTCCACGAGAAAAAATTCAGCGGCAATAACACCATTTCATGCGCCAGTTGCCACAACCCATCGCGTGCTTTTGCCGATAACAGCACCCAAGCTGTCGGGATTTATGACAGGGTCGGACTTCGGAATACGCCACCCATTCAAAATTTGGCGTTTATGAAGTTCTATAATTGGGATGGCAGCAAGCTTACTTTAGAGAGCCAACCCTTGGTTCCCATCATCACACACGAAGAAATGAATTCGTCTATGCTGGAAGTCATTGGAAAACTAAAGGATGACCACGGATACAAGGATTTGTTCAGGAAGGCATTCGGCGATGAAAACATTACGCCCGACAGGATTTACCGCAGTATTGCACAGTTCGAATATACGTTGATATCCGCCGACAGTAAGTACGATAAAGTAAAGCGGAACGAGGGCGAAACATTTACGGAAAGCGAGGCACGGGGCTATCAAATTTTTCAGCAGAAATGTGAGAGCTGCCATAGTACAGCGCTGTTTACTGACCAAAGCTTCAGGAATGTTGGCTTTCCTTTGAACACGAGTACGGAAGAGGCGGGGCGTGCCAGAGTAACCGGGATTCCTGCAGATTATATGAGTTTTCGCGTGCCCTCTTTACGGAATGCCGAATACACCGCACCCTATGGGAGTTTCGGCCAGTTTCCAACGTTGAAAGCCGTTTTGGATTATTTTGATAGTGGCGTTTTAGCTGCCGAAAATCTTGACCCGATTTTGAAAGAGAATGGCAATCGGATACCGCTAAGTGAACAGGAAAAAGAAGATGTTATTTCGTTCATTAAAACGTTAAGTGATCATCAGTTTGTTGGAAAGTAAAAAACCTTTCTATCATCGATAGAAAGGTTCTTGGAGCGAAAGACGAGGTTCGAACTCGCGACCTCAACCTTGGCAAGGTTGCGCTCTACCAACTGAGCTACTTTCGCTTGCTGTTTGTGGATGCAAATATAGTGGAGTTTTTGACTTCTGTCAAATAATTTTTGGAAAAAATCACAATTCATTGTCATTCAACAGCTCAAGGATCAACTCGCTTTCGAATCCCTTTCCCAGCGCGTACCGCAGCAACTTGTTTTTCCGTTTGTAGGGATGTTTTTCCTTCTCCAATCGGGCCTTGGCCTGCAGGAGCCCATGCAACTTGCTGCGATATTCCCGCTGGTCCAGACTTGCCAAGGCGATGCGGACCAGTGGGGGGGATACCTGTTTCTGTACTAAACCCTGTTTTATTTTATGCCTTCCCCAACCTTTCATCCTGAACTTGCCGGAGGTGTAAACCATTGCAAACCGTTCTTCATTCAGGTAATTCTCACCGATCAGCTCGGCAATGATCTGTTCAACAGCTGCTTGGTGCAATCCCCAAAAATAAAGTTTATCCCGTACTTCTTGTTGCGAGCGCTCCTGGTATGCACAATAGGCCTCAGCTTTGGATTTTGCCTGTTGTGGAGTGAATGTTTTGCGATTGTTGCTGGTGAGATCATCCATGAAACCAAAATGGTAATAAATTCTTGCAGTACCTAAAAAATGTTGAAATTCGTGGCGTGGTTATGCATGAGCAGTTTTATACAATCCTCCAGGTTTCGGAAATCATTCCATCAGTAAGCGTTTCCATCAGTGATGGGTCGGCTAGGATTGAGACCTTATTGCATGATAGCAGAAAGGTGTCTAATCCGGCATATGCGTTATTTTTTGCTTTAGCGGGAAGACGTGATGGTCATCAATTTATCGAAGAGGTATATGCCAGCGGCGTACGCAATTTCGTGGTGTCCAACGATGAAATCGACCATGCAAATTTCCCTGCGGCTAATTTTATCGTGGTTCGCGATACACTGGCGGCTATGCAAGCCCTGGCTGCCTATCACCGCGGCCGGTTTGCCTGTCCGGTCATCGGTATTACGGGAAGTAATGGCAAGACCATCGTAAAGGAATGGCTTGCGCAGCTCCTTGCACCTGAATATCGAATTATACGCAGTCCCAAGAGCTACAATTCCCAGCTAGGCGTGGCCTTATCACTATGGCAACTGGATGATACGTATGAGTTGGCCATTATCGAAGCCGGAATCAGCCAGCCTGGAGAGATGCAGGCCCTGCAGCGGATGATCCGTCCCGATATCGCGGTATTGACGAGTATCGGACCGGCGCACGATGATGGGTTTTCGTCAACGACGGAAAAAATAACGGAGAAGCTGCGGCTGTTTGAAGATGCCAAGCACGCGGTGTATTCGCCGGACGATGTGCAGGGGGTAACGGTTCCATCGATGGGGGCGCATACGACTTGGGGGAGCGGAAATGTGGTTTTGCAGGTTGTTGGATATGAAATGATCGCTGATAAACGGTGCAGGATTCAAGCGCGTCATGCAAACACGGATATGGCCATTGTCATCCCGTTTACGGATGCGGCGGCGAAATCGAATGCCCTGTGTTGTTGGGCGGTGATGCTTTCGATGGGCTACGAACAGTCGGTTATCGCCCATCGGATGGCGTTGCTGCAGCCCGTTGAAATGCGGTTGGAGATGAAAAAAGGGATTAATAATTGCACGGTAATCGACGATAGCTACAGTAACGATTTATCTTCCCTCGCCATTGCGCTGGATTTCCTGCGGCAGCAGCAGCAGCATCCCACCCGTACCTTGATACTGTCTGATATCCCGGGTGCTGATGGTCATGAAGAACAGGTTTATTCAAAGGTATCTAATTTGCTGGCCGACAATAAAATTGACCGGATCATTACGGTCGGTCCTCAACTGCTGGAGCGAGCCGATAAATTCGGATTTCTTAACCACATTGCTTTTCGGGATACCGATTCGCTATTGGATTCACTGGCGGACTTAACTTTTGAGCATGAGGCAATTTTATTAAAAGGTGCCCGAAAGTACGCGTTCGAGCGCGTCAGCGGGGCGTTGATGGCCAAAGTGCACGACACGGTGCTGGAGATCAATTTAAATGCGGTGGAGCACAACCTGAACCAATATAAGACGCTGCTACCTAGTCCGGTTAAACTAATGGCGATGGTCAAGGCGTTTTCATATGGGAGCGGTAGTTTTGAGGTAGCTAACCTATTGCAGTTCAATAAAGTGGATTATCTTGCCGTTGCCTATGTAGACGAGGGGGTGGAGTTGCGGAAATCGGGGATACGGCTGCCGATCATGGTGATGAGTCCAAGTCCGGCTTCTTTTGAGGCATTGGTAGCCCGACGTTTGGAGCCGGAGCTATACAGTTTTACCGTGTTGGACGACTTTATTCGTGTGTTGTCAAATCAGGATGTAACCGGTTACCCCATTCATATTAAAGTGGATACGGGGATGCACCGGCTGGGTTTTCCTGTGCAGGATGCCAAGAGGCTATCTAGCCGGCTACAAAATACCGATGCGGTAAAAGTGCAATCCATATTTTCCCACTTGGCTGCTGCGGGTGACGCCGAGCACGATGCATTCACCGAACGCCAACTGAATGCTTTCGGGAAGTTCGCGAATGAACTGACCGCCGCATTGGGATACCCGGTTATCCGGCACATCGCAAATTCCGTGGCGATTCAGCGATGGCCCCAAGCCCATTTAGATATGGTTCGGCTGGGAATCGGATTATATGGTGTTGAAAACAAGTTGGATAGCCGATTGTTGCTACAGCAGACCGGTACGTTGAAAACGGTGATTACACAAATACGGCAGGTAGCGGCGGGCGATAGCGTGGGGTACGGTAGACGGGGCCGTTTAGTGAAAGAAAGTACGATTGCTACCGTCAATATCGGGTATGCCGATGGCTATGATCGCCGCTTTGGGAATGGAGTCGGATACATGACGGTAAAAGGTAGGAAAGTGCGGACGGTGGGCGATATCTGCATGGATATGACGATGCTGGATCTGGACGGTATCGATGCCGCAGAGGGAGACGAAGTGATCGTATTTGGCGATGTAACGGAACTTGCTGCAAACATCGGGACAATTCCTTATGAATTGCTGACGGGTATATCGCAACGTGTTAAGCGGGTATACTATTATGGGTAAAAGAAATGGTGAGTACTTGGTGATTGGTATTTAGTACTTAGAATGGAAATACGATGAAGAACAAAACAATACGCTTGTTTTTTAACTATTTGATCAAGGGCACCTTGGTCGTGTTGCCATTGGCCGGGGCGTTGTTCCTGATGGTATGGATTGTGGCGAGCATAGATTCTGCCCTCAACTTAAGCAGCTGGTTTTGGCAGGATGACGCCGGAAGGCCGTTGTATGTGCCCGGCTTGGGTATCCTCACGGTCATCGTTCTGCTGGTTGCTGTTGGAATGGTGTTTACCAACGTCGTTACGGCTCCGATATACAATTGGTTCAATGACCTCATCAATCGGATTCCGTTGTTCAACACGCTATATTCTTCGATCAAGGATTTTACGGAAGCATTTGTGGGCGATGCCAAGAAATTCAATGAACCGGTATTGGTAGAGGTAAACGAAACTGGGTTGAAAAAGATCGGTTTCCTTACCCAGCGCGATCTCAGCAAGATTGGCCTCGAAGGTGAAGTGGTGGTTTATTTTCCTTACTCTTACTCATTTGCTGGTCAGGTTGTTATCGTTAAGACCGAGCGGGTAAAGCGACTTCATATGAGTGCTACAGACGCCATGAAACTCGTGGTGTCGGGTGGCGTAAGCGGACTGGAATGAATCATCTGAAGCTTATCGGTTTTTAATAGGTATAGAAGCCTTGGCCGGCCTTTCGCCCAAGTTTACCGGCCATTACCATATTGACCAACAGCGGGCAAGGCGCGTATTTAGGATTGCCAAACCCCTCGTGTAATACACGGAGGATAGCCAGACATACATCCAGCCCGATAAAGTCGGCCAATTGCAGCGGTCCCATCGGGTGCGCCATGCCAAGCTTCATGACGGCATCGATCGCTTCGACGTCGGCAACGCCTTCGAATAACGTGTATATCGCTTCGTTTATCATGGGCATCAGGATACGGTTAGCTACGAACCCCGGGTAATCATTCACTTCTATGGCTACTTTATCAATTTGATTTGAAAGCGCTATAACACTGTTTGTTGTGGTTTTTGATGTGGAATAGCCTTTGATGACTTCCACCAACTTCATGACCGGCACGGGGTTCATAAAATGCATGCCGATGACGTTTTCGGGCCGTTGCGTCACGGATGCAATTTTAGTGATGGAGATGGAAGAGGTGTTGCTGGTCAAGATGGTGTGATGCGGGCATGACTTATCCAGTTCTTTAAATAGTACCAGCTTTATTTCTTCGTTTTCTGTAGCTGCTTCGACCACGAGGTCAGCCCGATGCACGCCGTCGGCCAAATCGGTAAAAGTGGTGATGCGGTTAAGTATGTGCATCTTGTCGGCCTCGGTGATGGTATCCTTTTTTAGCTGGCGATCCAGATTGCTGCCGATGGTAGCCATTGCTTTTGTCAATGCCACATCGTCGATGTCTACTAACGAGACTTCAAATCCAAACTGTGCGAATGTATGGGCAATTCCATTACCCATGGTGCCCGATCCAATGACGCTGATGTATTGCATATGGTGAGAATTGGTATTGGAGCAAACATATAAAAAAACGCCCACCCGCCAAAAGGCGAAGTGGGCGCTCATCATCAAACTTAACCAAAAAATGTATGAACAATTAAACTATTCTTTTCCCTGTTTTGTGTTCTTCTTATAGCTAAGAGTGAATTTGGTCCGGAAAGTTTAAAACCATAGTTGTTAAAAAATGTTAAACTGGTATTTCGCTTCCTAGCGAAATATTTTGTAATATTGTTATACCCATTATAAACACGACAACTATGAAACGATTACGCCCCCGTAAGTGCATCGGATGGTTTGTGTTGCTATCGGTGCTCAATTTAGGTCTCCGTCAGGCTTTTGCGCAGACGACCATCTCCGGAACTGTTACCGATGCCGCCGCCCGACCGTTGGTTGGGATAAGCATTCAGGTCAAAGGCAAGGTATTAGGTACCATCACGAATAATGAGGGTCACTTTACGCTGCACGTTAGTGACCAACCGCCAGTCACGTTGGTTATTTCTTCCGTTGGCTTCGCGGCACAGGAAATAACGGTAACCGAGCAAGCTGCATCGGCCTTGTCGATTATTTTGCAAGAGCAATCCATTATGGCATCGGAAGTAGTCGTATCGGCGTCCCGTATGGAGGAAAGTGTCATGAAATCTCCGGTTTCCATAGAGAAGCTGAATGTACTTGGTATCCGCGAAAGCCCACAGCCCAGTTTCTACGATGCATTGCAAAACCTCAAGGGGGTCGAAATGAGTACCCAATCACTGACGTTCCGGTCGGTGAATACACGCGGGTTTGCTTCCAATGGCAATACCCGCTTGGTTCAATTGATGGACGGGATGGATAATCAAGCTCCGGGACTCAACTTCCCGGTGGGTAATGTGGTGGGCATGTCTGAGTTGGATGTGGAAAGCGTTGAGCTGCTCCCGGGGGCGGCATCGGCGTTGTATGGGCCTAATGCCATCAACGGACTGTTGTTGATGAATAGCAAATCACCCTTCACCTACCAAGGTGTCAGTGCCTATGTCAAAACGGGCGTGATGAGCGCCTCCAACCGGACCCAGCAAACGACCGCTTTTTATGATGTCGCTGTCCGGTTTGCGAAAGCTTTTAACGATCGCTTTGCCTTCAAAGCCAATGTGGCTTATCTTACGGCCAAGGATTGGCAGGCTACGGACTATCGCGATCAAAGTTTCACCAATGGCACCAACCTCGAAAACAATGTCGGTAATACACAGGGTAACCCCACCTATGACGGGGTCAATTGGTATGGCGATGTAGGTGCCAATCTTTATGATATCCTTTATGGCAACGGGATGCCGGGCGATGGCAGTGAGGGTTCATCAGCGGCGTTGGGCGCAATCTATACCACGCCCATTCCGCAAATCGGCAACGCCACACTGCCGCAGTTCATCGCCGGGGCTGACCCAGCGCAGCAATTGGGTGCAGCGCGGAGTATTTTCGAGAATATGGTACCCCAATACTATCAGCAGGCACCGGGCTATTCCGAGCAGCAGCTAACAGACTATCCCACCAAAAGTCTCAAGCTCAATGCCTCCTTGCATTACCGCATCAATGATGATGTGGAGGCCATCCTGCAGGGTAATTGGGGCAAAGGGTCTACGATCTATACCGCGGCAGACCGCTATAATATCCAGAATTTCACCATGGGACAATACAAGGCTGAGCTGCGTGGCGACAACTTTTTCGTCAGGGGTTACACCACCCGCGAAAATTCCGGGGATGCCCATGCGCTAGGTGTGCTGGGGAGCCTGATGGGCCAGCGATACCTGCAGACCGCCATCGGTGCGGGCGCCCCCGCGTTCGTACAAAATGCCTATACCCAATATGCAGGTGCGCTTTTGATGGCCTATCAACAAGCCACACAGGGCGGGGCAGACCATGGTGCAGCACTGCAGGCTGCACAGCAAGCTGCCAATGCACATGCAGGAGCCAATCGCGAACAATGGATGAACAGCGCAATGGCTCCGGCATTGGAGACCGCGGACGGCATGTTCCTGCCAAGAGGTAGCGAGTTTGACGCCACCATGGCGGATATCAAAACGCGCGCTATACCGATGGGGGCCAACTTCCTCGATCGCTCCAATCTGTATCATGCGGAAGCGATGTACAACTTCAAAAGGCAGATCGATCCGGGCGTTGTTGAATTGATTGCAGGGGCAAACTACCGGGTTTACGACCTCAATTCGGAGGGTACCCTGTTTGCCCTAGATAATGATGGCAATGAGTTTAACATCCGTGAATGGGGGGCGTATGTACAAGCAGGTCGCAATTTCAACGATATCTTCAAGCTTACTGCCTCATTGCGGTACGACAAAAATGAAAATTTCAAAGGTCAGTTCAGTCCGCGTATATCCGGTGTGCTTACCGTCGCGGAACAGCACAACTTCAGGGCGTCATTCCAGCGGGGTTTCCGCATCCCGACAACGCAGAACCAATACATCGACCTGAACACCCCTCAGGCGCGGCTGGTGGGTGGGCTGCCGTTATTCCGCGAGCGCTACGATATGATCAGCAATCCCGTATATGCACTCACTGATATACAAAACGGTGATGTCACACCCTACCAATTCAAAGAATGGGAACCCGAGAAGGTGGAAACTTATGAAATCGGTTACAAAAGCGCTATCGATAACCGATTTTTTGTAGATGTATTTTACTACTATAACCGGTTCCTCACCTTTGAGGGGGTCGCGGTACTGGTGCAATTGAAAGACCCGGGTGGATCCATTGCGGATCTGGCCGATCCCACCCGCAGGAATGTCTATAGCATGCCGGTGAATGCTCCACAGGTACTCAAAAATTCGGGATGGGGCGTGGGGTTGGACTACCTCATCGGGCAAGGATATACCCTCACGGGTAATGTGACACAGAATGTACTGCTCAACGAAGATAAGTTGCGGGAAAGCGATCCGTCGTTTATCACGTTTTTCAACTCTCCGGAATATCGCTTCAATGTGGGCTTCTCTAACCGGGATATTGGCCGCACGGGATGGGGGGTTGGTCTTACTTTCCGCCACCAGACCGAATTTTTGTGGAACGGTTCCATCGGTACACCCGCTGTCAATGTCGGAAGGTATTCGATAATCCCCGCTTACTCCACGTTTGATGCACAGGTCAGCAAGAAAATTCCCGCGTTTAAATCCATCGTAAAACTGGGGGGTACCAACATCGGCAACAAGCTTTATACGACAGGGTGGGGTAATCCTTCAGTTGGCGGGATGTACTACGTGTCGATTACGTTTGATGAACTGTTGAATTGAGTGATGGCCTTAATTTAAGATCGGCTGTAACAATCCAAGCAATGGTGTGTCCTATCGGTACGAAAACCACGAAACACACATATGCTTGAAATCAAAAATATCGTAAAACAATACGCTAACCATCGGGCTTTGGATGATGTTTCCACGCGCGTGGAGCAGGGGAGCATTTTCGGCCTTCTCGGTCCGAATGGTGCAGGTAAGACATCCCTTATCCGTATCATTAATCAGATTACTGCTCCAGACAGCGGGGAGGTGTTCTTTGATGGCCAGCCGTTAAGCCCGGATCACATCGGTCGCATCGGATACCTTCCGGAAGAACGTGGTCTCTATAAAAAAATGGAAATCGGGGAGCAAATGCTTTACCTCGCTCAACTGAAGGGACTTTCAAAGCAGGAGGCAACAAGTCGGATAAAGCATTGGTTCGAAAAAATGGAAATGCAGAGCTGGTGGCATAAAAAAGTAGAGGATCTGAGCAAAGGGATGCAGCAGAAAGTACAGTTTGTGGCGACCGTTGTGCACCAACCCGACTTGATCATACTCGATGAGCCGTTTACAGGGTTTGATCCGGTGAACGTAAACATCATCAAAGAGGAGATATTGTCGCTTAACCGGAATGGCGCCACGATTATTTTTTCTACCCACCGGATGGAGTCCGTTGAAGAACTTTGCGACAGCATTGTCCTGATCAATAAATCGAAGAAAATACTGGATGGCAAAGTAAGGGAAATCAAAAAGGCCTACCGGACGAATACCTATCGTGTAGAGCACCTGTCTCACGATGTGCAACTGGCCAGCGTGGAAGGCTTGTTTGCTATTGAAAGCCGGGAAGATAAAGGGGAAAATACGGCACTCACGATAAAAATTGCAGCAGGCAGGACCATCAATGATGTATTGGCCCATTTGCTGCCGATTGTCCAAATACATGAACTCAAGGAAATCATTCCGAGCATCCATGATATTTTCGTACAGCAGGTTACCACTAAGGCTTCAAATCCTCTAATATCGGAACAAGAATGAATAAGATATTACTTATTATCAAACGCGAGTACCTCAGCAGGGTAAAGAAAAAGTCTTTCTTATTGGTTACTTTTTTGGTTCCGCTATTTTTGATCGGAATCTATGCACTAACCATATACCTTACCGCAAAGAGCTTTGAGAGTAATCATGCTGTCGTACACCTGATCGACCAAAGTGGTCTTTTTGCAGGAAAAATGAATAATAACGAGCAGATCACCTTCTTGGAAGTATCTGACGATATTGCGAAGGAAAAAGCACGGATATTGAATGAAGAAGGGAAGACTTTCCTGTTGATTATTCCACCTGATATGGCGGAGTCGGCCCAGGTAGAGCTGTTTGCAAAGGAGACGGCGAGTTTGGGGGTTCAGGGAGATGTGAGCAACCAATTGGAGCAGGTGCTCCGTGACATCGCCTACGCCGAGGCAGGAATTGATCGTGCCACCGTGGAGAGCATTAATCCGGAAGTGCATCTTTCTGCAAAGGAAATTACAGAAGAGGGAGAAAAGGATAGCAGCGCCGGTGCCGCGATGGGAATCGCGATGTCGCTTTCCATCGTGGTCTACATCTGCCTGTTCCTGTATGGTGCACAGGTGATGCGCGGTATCATCGAAGAAAAAAGTAGCCGCATTGTAGAAGTAATCATTTCATCCGTTAAACCTTTTCAATTGATGATGGGTAAAATCATCGGTATCGGATTGGTGGGGCTTACTCAATTTATCCTTTGGATTGTGCTTTCTTCGTCATTGATGGGCGTTGCTAGCGTCGGGATGACGGATGGACAAGAAATCCGTAAACAACTGACCGAACAAGGGCTATCTGGTGATGAAGTGCAGGAAGTTGCGAAATCCCAAGACGGAATGTTTGGCAAGGTCACGCGAGAGCTGGGTAAAGTCGACTTCCAGACAATTGTCATTACCTTTTTGCTCTATTTCTTCGGCGGATATTTGTTGTACAGTGCGTTGTTTGCTGCTGTGGGTTCTGCGGTTGATAGTGAAACGGAGACACAGCAGTTTATGTTTCCGATTACCATACCATTGCTGTTTACCTATATTCTGTCTTTCGGCGTGTTGATAAATGATCCGCATGGGCCGCTGTCGTTTTGGCTGAGCATGATTCCGTTTACCTCGCCGATAGCCATGCTCGTGCGGGTTCCATTTGGAGTGCCTACGTGGGAAATCGTGCTATCATTGGTATTGCTTGTTGGTGGGTTTATCCTCACTACCTGGGTGGCCGGCCGTATTTATCGAGTGGGCATCCTGATGTACGGCAAAAAGGCCAGTTACAAAGAGCTGGTTAAATGGTTCCGCTATAAGGGCTGATTTTTAGTTTTAATGTTGATATGATCGGAAAGTCCGGCCAGTATGGTCGGACTTTTTTGTGGGATCAGATGATGCCGTGCAACGGCCCACCTTTGGCACCCAATGCATCTACGCGCTTTTCCGTTGCGGTATCTTTGATCAATTCGGGAGCGTGATGGGGCTTTTTACGGGCGTCGATCAGCAATGGCCCACTACATCCCCAGTGCTTATGCCGGATAAAGCTATCTACACCGTAGATATCATTTGACGGGTTGCTCCGCGTAAAAGTAACCCACACGAAGTTATCGACCTTCGCAGCTGTGAATGTTGCATCATCACAGAGCACCAGTAGTTGGATGCCTTGGAAATCGGTATCCCGGACCTCGCGGCACCAGGCATCGATGCGTGTGCTTTCGGCTTCTTCATCTAAAAAAGGCGGCGCTTCGACAGCCAGGATGCCCGGTAGCGCAAGTTTGCAGGCACGGAATGGCTGGGGTAACTCAAAACCACCGGGTAGCTCTATCGTTAATGTCCGTTTTTTTGGACCGGCAGCTGCTAGGACGACTTTGGAGCCGGCATTCAGGCCATCGCCAGTATAGTCAAGTGTGTCGATGGTTGTTTGGGTGTGGAAATGCAGGTCGCGCTCCAAATCTATCCGTTCAAATATATGGGTCAAGAATGCTGTCACATCATGGATATCCAAGGTTGGATGGTCTTGATGGGCCGATATAAACAAATATTTGGCCAGGCTCAACTGGTTTTTGCCCAATATTTGATTGGCTATGGTTAGGATTTCCTGCGGTCGCCCAGGAGTTTGCAGGTATGGCGTATAGCGCTCGCTGCCAATGGCAAATAGCAAGGGATGCACCCCTGCGGCGTCGACGGCATGGACCGCATGAAGGCCATTGATTTCCTGGGGAATGGCTGATCCGGTTATTTCGTGTATCAATGCCCCGAAGCTCGTGTCTTCCTGCGGTGGGCGGCCTACCACGGTAAAGGACCAAATGGGGTCCTTCCGGTGATATACCTGATGTACACGCATCAGCGGAAAAGGATGCACCAAACTGTAGTACCCCAGGTGATCGCCGAAGGGTCCTTCAGGCTTGTTTTCATGCGGATAGACGGTTCCTGTGATGACAAAATCAGCATCCGCCGAAAGGCAGAACCCCTCATCGTCGTAGAAATACCGGAATCTCCTGTTGCCCAATGCACCGGCAAAGGTCAATTCGGATAACCCTTCCGGCAGGGGCATCACCGCGGCCAATGCGTGGGCCGGCGGGCCGCCAATGAAAATACTTACTTTCAGTGGCTTGCCGAGTTCGTTAGCCTTGGTCTGATGGATTCCAATACCCCGGTGGAGCTGGTAATGAAGCCCCACTTCGCTATCGGGTATATAGTCATTGCCCGCTAGCTGGATGCGGTACATACCCAGATTGGCGCGCATCACACCCGGGTTGGACATATCCTCGGTATATACCTGCGGCATCGTAACGAATGGGCCACCATCCATCGGCCAATTGACGATTTGCGGTAATTCGCTGATTCGCGTGGTACCGTGCAAAATGGGTGCGTTTGACTTCTTTTTCCACGGTAGTGCAGAAAGCGCCGTTGCTGCCACATGGGTATAGCGGAAGGGGTTTTTAAGCACCTGCATGGGATCGGACTTGACGTCTACCAACACCTTGATCTTTTCGAGCGTGTCTCTGAACATGAAGCGTGAGCGATCCAAGGTGCCAAATAAATTGGATACCGCCGGGAAAGGGCTCCCTTTAATGTTTTCGAACAACAGGGCAGGACCTTGTGCATCATAGACGCGCATGTGGATGGCAGCCATCTCCAGATAAGGGTCTACTTCCCGCTTGATGCGGATGAGGTGCCCATGACGTTCCAAGTCACTGATGCATTCGGTAAGGCTACGGTATCCCATATGATCGTGTTGTCTGTGCCCAAAGATAGCCGAAATTAACCGAGTATGTCCTTCAAAATACTAAACGACTTCAGTCGGGCACCTTGGTCGTAGATATTTCCGGTGGTCATCAATTCATCAATGCCTGTTTCTTCGATGAATGTGGACAAGGTCGGCGTTAAGGTATTTCGGTCTCCGATAAATGTACACGCTGTCATTTGCTTTACTGCATTTTCGACGTCGGGCGACCAATAGGGCTCCATCGACTGAACAGGCGGCTGTAGCGGTCGGCGTGTGTTCGTAACGATGCCGAGGAACATGCGATACATGCTGGTTGCCAATACCTGGGCCTCTTCGTCCGTATCAGCCGCAATGACATTGACGCAGGCCAGCACATAGGGCTTATCGAGTTGCGGCGACGGCTTGAAATTTTGCCGATAAAGCGAAATCGCCCGATAGAATTGCGAAGGGGCAAAGTGAGCGGCAAAGGCATAGGGTAATCCCATTTCTGCAGCAAGATATGCGCTGTCGGTACTGGAGCCCAGTATCCAGATCGGGATGTCGAGCCCCTCACCCGGGAAAGCGCGTACACGGCCGTCGCTATTTTCATCGCTGAAGTAAAGCTGGAGCTCGCGGATGTCTGAAGGGAAGTTGTAAGCCGTGCCCATGTTGTTTCGGCGCAACGCGGCCGCAGTCAGCTGGTCGGTGCCAGGAGCGCGTCCGAGGCCCAGATCGATGCGTTGGGGATACAGTGACTCCAGTGTGCCGAATTGTTCGGCGATGGCCAACGGCGCGTGGTTTGGTAGCATGATGCCCCCAGAGCCGACACGGATCTGGTTGGTCTTGCCGGCAACATGGCCGATCAATACCGACGTTGCGGAGCTGGCAATGTACTCCATGTTGTGGTGTTCGGCAAGCCATATACGGGCATACCCCAACTGTTCGACATGGCGGGCCGCCTCTACGGTGCGGGCAATCGCTGTGGTGGCATTACCGCCCTCGATAACTACGGAAAGGTCGAGTGCGGAAAGCGTGATTTGCTTGGACATAGCGGCAAAGGTCTGCATTAGTCGCCCCAAGAGCAAGCAACGGTTAGCATTTTGATGCAAAGATGACCAACAGCGCCTCGTCGGTACCCGTACAGAAAAATAAATGGCAATTTTCATCTTCACGGATCCGGTGCTGCTTGCGCAATGCATCGGCCTTCAGTGGGAAATTCCGCGTGCTAACGTTACCTTGAGCGCTTACGTGGTTTTTTTTGAAGTCGGCGTAACGCATTACTTCCGTGATCTGGAACGTCTTGCCAATAAAATTGTCGCGCCGCACCGTGGACGTATAGAGATGCGTATGGCGATGAAGCTTTTTCAGTCCGTAGTGTTGGCCGATGAGTTTGAATGCTCCGGATTTGAGCAGTGCTGCATCCGGTTCATATAGGTAGCCCGCAGGATATCCAAAATCAGCCACGGCATCCTTTTCTTCCGATGTCCTGAAAACGAAGCGTGCTGCAGTATTCCCTTTTTTCAGCGCTGTAGCGATGATCAATGGGGTTTCTATACATTCCCGATCGAGGACAAACAACAATTCCTTGCACTCATTGGCCATGCTGACGATATGTACTTCGCTTACCCGTTGCAACACGAGCAAAGCGGAAGCGATATCGAGCAAAGGAGCGGATTTGATAACGACCCGTTTTGCCTTTTGAAGCAACCGGTATTGTTCGCCAACGACATCGGGTACGCAATCTTCAAGGCGGAAAACTTTGCGTTGTGCCACACGTCGTGACGGGTCGATGTAGACGATATCGAACGCATCGTCTGGATACCCTTGCAAATACACCAGACCGTCTGACGTGACGAAGTCAATGTTTTGCGCACCTAAAGTGATCGCATTGTGCTGAGCAATCGTTGAAAGTTCAGTGTTTTTTTCACAGTGAATCACGGTCTTGGCCCGCTCTGCAAAAAAGAAGGTATCGACGCCGAATCCGCCGGTAAGATCGATCATCCGGATCCCTTTCGGAACGAGGTTGCATTTGTGGGTGGCCGTGGCCTGCGATGAGGCTTGTTCCACAGCGAGTTTTTCCGGGTAATAAATGCCAGGCGTATCGTGCCACAACGGAAGCTTTTTTCGGCATCGTTGCCGGGAATCCAATTGTTGTGCCAGTTCAGCCGCAGATACGGTGGCAAAAGGGCTTTTCCGGAGCGCCACTTGCACCGGTTCGGCCAGTTCATGTTCCAGCAGGTAATGCTGTACTTCCGGTGTGAGGATATGTGGGTTCATGATGGTATCGACTGTAGGAAAACCACTTGCTGGATGTACGAAAAGGATTCCTCAGCAGCCCTCAGTTGGTTTTCCCGCGATCGGTTAAGCGCAGCTCGGTCGGCTTTCATCGCCCGGTCAACTCCGTCAGCGATGCCATCAAGCGGTACCGTATGGTTTATCCCTGCTACGCCCCACGTTTGCAGGTAACTATTGAGTTTGGGTACCGTAATCCCCACATAGGGCACTGCATAGCTCATGGCGGTAATGGCTCCGTGCAGACTGGTACCCACATATACACCGGCATTGGCGATGAGGTACATGATGTCCCAGATGCTCACGTCATTAAATACGGTGGGTGGATACTTTATCAACGGGGCGATACGCTGTAGCGCCAGGTGGTCGTCGTGATTGAGCGCTTTACCGATTGGGCAAAAGCACAAGTCCATGCCCGAATGGGCAGTGACCCTGTCGAGTTGCGCCGCAAGAAGTGCCTCATTTGTTTTAGCATGATTGTCTTTAATCTGAAAAAACACATAGGCTCCGCGCTTTGCAGCAACAAATTCAGCAACCGGCGAAGAAACCTGTTCCGCCAGCAGGGTAATCGGATAAAACTTGGACATTAGAATCGCCGAATCCGGATACAGTTGTGTATCGATACCCTGTTTGGCGAGGTTGGCCTGTGTGGCCTTGTCGCGTACCGCGAAATAGTCCACTTGGCGTAATTGGTTATTGAGCTTTGGAAACTGGTCGAAAATGGCTGGATCGAGTTCGGAACCACCGAGCGAATTGAAAATAATCCGGTTGACACCACCAAAATCCGACTTCGTGAAGACAAAAGGCAGGTCTGTTTTGCCATGCAATATCCATCTGGCAACTACATTCAGATTAAATACCTTATTGATGCGATGATGGAAACGATGGGTCTTTTTGAATGGTTTATTCAATGCCAGCAATAGGGAGCTCCAAGTGACGGCTACAGCCTCACCGCCGGCAATAATCACACTGGTATGCCCTGTGCTGTCGTTGCAAGCCCGATAAAATGCCCGTATGTCTTCGGTCGGCTTGCCGCCCAATGCACTAAGGTCGCTGTCGACGATACCGAAATAGGTTGCTTCGAAAGGATGTTCGTATGTTTTCAATTGCGCTTCGATGACGAGTGGGAACAGCAAATCGCCGTAATTGAAACGATCGAATGCGCCGATGATCAAAATATTGTTTTTAGTAGCCAATCTATGAAATGTTTGTGGAGGGTTCAACAAGATTCATACCTAAAGTACATTCGTCAATCAACCATACCCGATAGATGTAGCTGCCAGATGGGGGAAGAGGCCCTCAGTTGCTCTACAGCTGACGTAACCTGCACGATGGCAGACCGGATATCCATTGCGGTGTTGAATCTTCCTAGGCTGAAGCGCAGCGAGGCATGCGCATCGGCATCCGAATGCCCCATGGCAACCAATACATGGGAAGGATCACGTGTGCCACTGACGCAGGCAGAGCCTGAAGCCAATGCAATATCGGGCATTTTGACCATGATCTGGTCAGCCCGGAGATGCTTAAAGGTCATGTTGCTTACACTAGGAAGCCGCGGTGCTCCCAATCCGTTTACCATCGTGGCCGGTAGTTTCGATAGTGCAGCTTCTAGTTCATCGCGCAAGGTGGTGAGCTGCAATGCTTCTTCGGAAAGACTTTGCCGGGCAATTTCGGCGGCCTTTCCGAACCCGACGATGGCCGGCACATTCAACGTACCTGCGCGGAGTTTGTTTTCCTGACCGCCACCGTGCAGTAGCGCCCCAGTTTGTATACGTTTGTTCCTTCTCCGAACATACAGTGCACCGATACCCTTTGGCCCATAAAGCTTATGTGCACTTAAGCAGAGCAGATCGGGGCCATCTGCTCCTGAAGTCACCGCAACCTTACCCGCCGCTTGGGTAGCATCGCAAAAAAACAATACATCATGATTATTGGCAATCGCTGCGATGTGCCCCACCGGATGGAGGACGCCGGTTTCATTGTTGGCATGCATCAATGCGATCAATACGGTGTCCGCGCGAATGGTCGATTCCAGTAGCCCCAGGTCGATGCAACCGTCTTCCGTTACTGGTAGATAGGTGACTTCTGCGCCCCTTTTTTCCAAATAAGCAAAGGTGTCCAATGTCGCTTTGTGCTCGGTGCTACACGTAATAAAATGTTTGCCTTTTGCTGCGTAGTGCTCGAACACCCCCTTTATCGCCATATTGATAGCCTCCGTGGCGCCGGAAGTGAACGTGATTTCCTTGGGTGATGCGCCAATGAGCGTGGCTACCTGTTCCCGGGCTGCATCTACTGCAGCCGCCGCCAGTCGGCCTGCGCGATGTGTTAGGCTGGAAGCATTGGCAAAATTAACAGTGAAATAAGGCATCATCGCTTCCAACACCCGGGGATCAAGTGGGGTGGTTGCGTTATTGTCAAGGTATATCAGCCTTTCCATGTTGCGAATTTATAAACAATTTCAGCGTAACGGGTGTTTTCTGAGTAACTTTACATCACAATCACGAATGATATGAAATTTTCAAGAAAAGCGAGTGCCCATTGGCAAGGCACCGGAAAGGACGGTAGCGGCACCGTCAGTACGCAAAGTAACGTGTTGGATAAGACCCAATATTCCTACAAGACACGTTTTGAGGATGGCGTGGGTACCAATCCGGAAGAACTGATTGGCGCAGCACACGCGGGTTGCTTTACCATGCAGCTTAGCTTTTTGCTGAGCGAAAAAGGTTATGAACCCACCGATCTCCATACCGATGCGAAGGTGACTTTTGAAGATGGGAGCATTACCTCCGTACAGCTAGACCTGAAGGGAACGGTACCGGGCATTTCCGAGTCGGAGTTTAAGGAAATTGCCGGAAAGGCCAAGGAAATCTGTCCCATCTCCAAATTACTGGATACCACGATTGAGTTGGCAGTAAGCTTGGAAGGCCAATAGAATTGTCATCGGCAATCTTGCAAATAAAACCAAGTTTAGCTAAGTTTGCACCGGTGTAAATCCGCCGTTGCCGACGTAGCTCAGCTGGTAGAGCAACGCATTCGTAATGCGTAGGTCGTAGGTTCGAATCCCATCGTCGGCTCACCATCAAAAAAGCCGCAGACCCATGGTCTGTGGCTTTTTTGATGGATTGACGTTTGGCTTAATTGTCCCGTCCTATCGGCAACTTATTCTGATTTGGTATAGGTATATCAACCGTGCCACCTCTTTTAATAAATTAGCGATTTTTAGCTTTTACATCCGGCAAATTGTTTGTAAAGTCAAATTTGCCTATGTTTGAATCCCAAATCCGATGGCTACATGTTGATAGAACCTCTCTTTGCACTTATCCTTGTCAACTATCTCGGGAAGAAAGTAGACCCCTCGCATGTGGATTACGACATTCGCCGGTATATAGTCATCGGGCGGTACCTGGCCATTGCCCTGCTCATATTGGATGTCGTTGCCGATTCGTTGGCTATTAACATGGCCATCAGGGCTTGTGTATTTGTCTTGCTGTGGCTGATATACTCCCGTGCGGAGCTGCGGGTAGCCAAAAGCTTGATGTTTTCCATGATTCCCTATTTTTTGCTTTCGCTGGTAAGCGATGTGGTGGAATTGGTCAGTGCGGATTTCTACGATACCTACGAATATGTGTTTGAAAGCGCAAATCTATTCGGGTTGCTGTGGTTTGGCGCCATGTGGTTCGTTAATCGCAGCCAACGGCGGGCCTTGGAAAGCGAACGTGCGAAAAGGGAAGCCGAAGAGACGCGCAGTCGTATCATGGCCGAGATGAAGGTCAACTTGGAGGCTGAGGTAGCCCAGCGTACGGCCGAATTAAGGCAGCAAAAAGAAGCACTGGAGGAGACGTTGGCGGAGCTTACACGCACGCAGGCGCAGCTGATCCAATCCGAAAAAATGGCTTCATTGGGAGAACTCACAGCAGGAATCGCTCACGAGATTCAAAATCCATTGAATTTTGTTAATAATTTTGCGGAAGTCAGCATCGAGTTGCTCGATGAATTGAAAACGGGCCCCTTGGCCCACCTTTCGCCGGACACTGCCGAAGACGCGAACGACATCATCGGCGACCTGACCCAAAATCTGGAGAAGATTAATTTGCATGGCAAACGTGCTGACGGCATCGTAAAGAGTATGCTGCAACACTCAAGGATTAGTGCAGGTAAGAAAGATGAGACCGATATCAATGCGTTGGCCGATGAATACCTGCGTTTGAGCTATCATGGACTGCGCGCCAAAGACAAGGCGTTCAATGCATCGATGGAAACTGATTTTGCCGTGGACCTGCATCGGATAGCTGTAGTGCCGCAGGATCTTGGGCGAGTGTTGCTCAATTTATTCAACAATGCGTTTTATGCGGTTAGCGAAAAGAAAAAAGACGCTCCAGCCGGTTATATCCCTCGGGTGACCGTTGCCACGCGAAACGTACAACGGGCGGATGGTGGTGCAGCTGTCGAAATCACCGTGCGTGACAATGGTACCGGTATCCCACAAACCATCTTGGATAAGATCTATCAACCCTTCTTTACGACGAAACCCACGGGGCAGGGTACCGGCCTGGGTTTGTCGATGAGTTATGACATCATCCATAAAGCCCATGGTGGCGAAATACGGATAGACACGGTGGAAGGCGAATATACGGTATTTACCATCACCATACCAGCATAGCAGAACCATGAACATATTAGTAGTAGACGACGAATCAGATATTCAACCGCTCTTCCGGCAGCGGTTCCGCAAGGAAATCAAAAATGGAGATGTGGTACTGGATTTTGCCTTATCGGGCGAAGAGGCGGTTCGCTACTTAGCCTCCGGCGAATCAGAGGTGGTACTCATTCTATCCGACGTGAACATGCCCGGGATGAGTGGATTGGAGCTGCTTCGCCACATCCGGGAGTCGCACGGTACCGCACCGCCGTTCGTAATGATGATTACGGCATATGGCGACGAAACCAACTATCAGCAATCTATGCGGCTCGGTGCCAATGATTTTTTGACGAAACCGCTCGATTTCACGTTGCTGAAAGAGAAACTAAAAGACTTGGATACACATGGCTAAACTACTGGTTGTAGACGATGAAGCTGACCTGGAAATCCTCATCCGTCAGAAATTCCGCAAAAAGATCCGGGAGAAAGTCTATTCATTTGTGTTTGCACGCGATGGGAATGAGGCGTTGGCGCTATTGAAAGAGCAAGATGATATCGATGTTATCCTCACCGATATCAACATGCCGGGCATGGACGGACTTACGCTGCTCACCAAATTGCCGGAAGCCAATCCGGTCATCAAAGCGGTGATGGTATCCGCCTACGGCGACATGGATAACATCCGGACAGCTATGAACCGGGGCGCCTTTGACTTTGTTTTCAAGCCGGTCAATTTCGACGATTTGGATACCACCATCGAAAAGACACTCCAGCATGTCGATCAATTGAAGGATACATTACGGGCTATCAAGGAAAACAATATCCTGAAAATGTATGTAGACGAGCATGTGCTCAATTTCATGACGCATCAAGAGTTTGAAAAAAGCTTGACGGACAACGAAACTATTGAAGGGAGTGTGGTATTTTTGGATATCTGTGGATTTACGGCAATTACCGAGCATGCAGGAGCCGACAGTGTGGTGAAAATGCTCAACACACTTTTTGATGTCATTGTAAAGGAAATGATCAACCAACAGGGCCATATCGATAAGTTTATGGGCGATGCGGTGATGGCGGTATTCAGAGGGGACTATCACGTGGACCGCGCCATCGATGCAGCATTAGCTGCTCGGGACCGTATCGCCGGCATGCCGCCAGTCGATTTAGCGGGGGATGAATTCAGGCCCATGGTATCCATCGGCGTGAATTCGGGCGAAATGATTTCGGGTAATATCGGGTCAGCATCCTTGAAGCGGTTGGATTACACCGTGATTGGTGACACCGTGAATGTTGCCCAGCGACTGCAGGGAGCCGCCAAGCCCGGCCAAATTCTTGTTGCGGAGCACGTTTATCAACAGGCCAAGCAATCTTTTAGTTTTAACGAACTTGGCGCCGTGTCGCTGAAAAACAAGGCCAAGCCTGTTTTGATTTACGAGGTAATCGAATAAGTTAAATTTTCGGCTGGTTTAGTGCTCCCGTGCCCGTTTTTTAAGGACGCCACCGGCTACCTCCTTGATGGTGTTGGTATAGACAAACGCTTGCGGGTCGATTTCCCTAACCATCGCTTTGAGCCGCCTAACTTCGAACCGCGTCACTACCGTGAAGACGATGTCGACCGGATGGCTGACATCGAAACTTTCCTTGAGGAATCCGCGTTCACCCTTGTATAACGTAATGCCCTTGCCCATATCATTGACCAACCGCTCTTTGATGATATCGCTCTTCGATGAGATGATGTTTACGGCGGTGTATTCTTCCAGCCCCTCAATGACAAAGCTGATGGTCCGGGAAGCGGTATAGTACGTCAAAATCGAATACAGCGCTGTGGGCAAACCCAAGTGGATGGCAGCGATCAGAAAAATAATGATGTTAATGCCGAGGATGATTTCGCTGATGGTAAAACTGCTTCGCCGGAGGGTATACAATGCGAGCACCTCAATGCCGTCCAATGCACAGCCACCGCGCATGGCAAGGCCCACGCCCAATCCCATAAAAACGCCTCCAAATATGGATACGAGCAATTTATCGGATGTAATGGGTGGGTAGGGGACATATAGCAGGCAAATTCCCAGTAAGATCACACAACCCAGTGTTTTCCAGGCAAATTTGGTGTTTACCTGAAATGCGCCCATGATGATCAATGGCAGGTTGGCCAGTACAATGACATAAGCAATATTCACCCCATATATCTCGTGCACCAGGAGGGCAATGCCCGTCATCCCCCCATCAAAGAAATGGTTGGGGATTAAAAATCCTTTGAGGGCAAATCCGCAACACAATATCCCGCAGATGACATAAATCACATCGCGAGCTATGGCCCGCCATTGGCTATCCTTCATGGTCACTTTTTATAAACAATTATGCAATTAGTAATTTGTAGTTTTCTTCTTTTTTTTTGCCCCTTAGCCTTTTAGCTGTCGCCGTGAAGTAATGGTGATTGGCTAGGAAAGCGCGCTGCAAGGCGTCATAGGCATCTTTAGACGCTACGGTTCCCAGATTGCGCATTTCTTCGTAAAGCAACGCGCTGCGGCGAAAGAAATCATCCCGGCCAAGGTAGTCCAGATCGGCATCACAGATAATCTCTTCAAGGTGTTGTAGCGGTTGCTGGGGTACTGCCGTGGCCATGATGAGTTTGCAAACCAGCTGTATGTCGGCTTCCGTATAGCCAAATCCCGGCAATACTTCTTGTGCGATGGTGCACGACGAGACTTCATGTCCCTTGGCATTGATCAGGAATCCTGCATCATGAAAGAGCGCGGCTGTAAGCAGCAACTGCAGCGATTCGCCCGTGACGCCCTCCTGCTGCGCGATTTGCAGCGTTGCCGAATAGACATCCCTGGTGTGAAATTCATCGTGATAGGTCAGATCGGGCGAAAGCTCTTCTTTCAATCGATTCAAAATGTATTGTTCTGCCAAATCGAGTTGCATGTCCGATTTTTATCGGTTGCTAATATATTAATTTATTCGATATTTACGTTTCCGGATTTCGTATTGCACGAGTCCGAACAATAGCAGCAACAGTGGTGGAAGCACCACATTTACGAGCTGCCAGTAAAGTCGTTCTTCTTTTATTTTTGCCTGGTTTAACATCCGGAGTTTGATTTCTTTCTCCCGCAGGGAAATGATGTCGGTATCGTCGGTTAGGTAATCCACGGCATTGAGCAGGAATGATTCGTTGCCGTACCGCTGTTCGGTATACCGATCCCATCCCAGCGGGTAGGGCGATCCATCGGAAGGGTTGACCTGGCTTTTAAACACATCGCCGTCTGCTATGGCGAGCATTCTGGCATGTTTTCCCCGATCGGGCACCATGGTGGAAGGCATTATTCCAGCTGGTACAGGCCTATTGAGAAAAGCCGAAGTGAAGTTGCCTTCCAGCAGCGCGGCCACGGGATGGCGTTGATCTTTAAACTGTTCGGGATCAGGTATTTCGGCTGCTAACTGCAGGGAGATGGTCGCTGGCGGATTGAGCAGTCTTGAAAACGGCGACGATTGGAGGACGATAGCCTTGTGTACACCGGGTACAGCAATCGTATCCAGTGTGCCGGCAAATTCACTCCGTATACCATTCAGATTTTTGAGTATGGGATGGGGTGTGGTCGGTATAAAGACGGGATAAAAAAGCCAGGGGGTGAGTTCAATCTGCCCTGGATTGCCGGCCTTACCTGCCGTCAGTGGGATTTGCGCACAATTCATATCGGCGATAAGGTCGTAGTTGAACCGGATGCCGTACGTAAACAGTAAGTCATCGAGGTTGAGTTGCCGTGCGACCGCCGTGTGTTGTCCGGAAGTGCGGAGGCTATCCAGATCGGCATCCAATTGGTCGATGGCCCAGAGTACGCTGCCGCCATTCAGTACGAAATGGTTGATTTTGAATTTCTCCAATTCATTGAATGCGCTTGTGGGTTTAGCGATGATGAGCGCTTTTAATTGGCTGAGCCCCTCCAGTGAGATGCTATCGAGGTTTACAAAGCCTACTTCGTACCCATTCATCAAACTTTGGATAGCGCCGTGAAGTTGGCGGTTGTCCAGTTCACCATGCCCTTCGGTAAAACCAATAAGGGGTCTTCCCCCGGAGGTTATTTTACGGAGTGCTGAGACAAAAGCATACTCCAGGTTCTGAATGGAGTTGTTGAGCGCCAATTCATGCGAAACCCCCATGCTGTTTTGCAAGAGGTTGACTGGCATTTCGTCGTCGCCATAACGGATGAGTGCGGCTGGAAATACCAATTGTTGGTTAAGCCCTGTTTCCGTCCGTATGTTGAGATTCGTTGGTGTGATGCCCAACTCGGCGAGTGCTTCGGCATTGGCTTGCTGCTGTGCAGCATCGCCCGCTAAAGGGTTGATGAAACTGATTGTCAACTTTCCGTTGGAATAGGCATTCAGATCGTTCAAGAGGTCGTTGGTTGCCTTTTTTAATCGTTCGAAGCCCGCCGGTAGCTGGCCATCCAACAATACGGTGATGTGTACCGCTTGGGACAGTTCGCTGACTGTTTGTTTTGTCAATGCGGAAACCGTAAATCGCTTCTCGGTGGTAAAGTCGATCCGGCCGAAATAGACAGAGGCGAGCATATTGACCAATAACGTGCCTATGATGACCGCAGTCGCCTGCAGCACGATTTGTCGCCGTGACTTCCAACTTTTGGTTAAAAGCAGCTGGGTTCCCCATAAAAAACCACATGCAACACTGAGGAAATAGATGAGATCGCGACTGTCCAATACCCCCCGGCTGATTGCTTCGTAATGGGATTGGATGCCAAGAAATGACACTTCGTACGCATACGGCGACAGGAATTGCAATTGGCTTAGCGGGTCAGCCGCATAAAACAAGAGCAAGCAGCCGAAAAGGGCGACAAGAAACGCGATAATTGGGTTATTGCTCCATGCCGATGCGAAAATGCCGATCGCCGTAAATACGGAGCCAAGAAGTAACAAACCAATATAGGAGCCCACGACGGCGCCGGTGTCTACATTACCGATCGGCATCGCCAGCGAATACACCGCATAGTAATAGATCAGTGTTGGCAATAATGCCAACACGACGATAGAAAGGCTGCCAAAGTATTTACCCAGCAGGATTTCCCGTCGGCGGATAGGACGGGTGAGTAACAATTGCCACGTGCCCTCGCTTTTCTCCCCCGCAATGCTCCGCATGGTAATGGCTGGGATGAGGAACAGGAACAAATACGGACTGATTTGAAAGAAACTCTCCATGGAGGCGTAGCCATAGGCAAGGATGCTGGTATCGGGAAATACCCAAAGCAGTAGCCCTGTGGCTAATAGGAATAGGCCGACAGCCAGGTAGCCCGTCAACGCATTGAAATAAGCAGCGATTTCTTTTTTAAAGATGGTGAGCAAATTCTCTTGTATTATGAAGCACCGAAATTAGGAATTAGCGGGCTGTAAAACAAGAAAGCACGAACAATTGACTGTTCGTGCTTTCTTGTTTTACTTGTTTTAAGTTTAAGCGCCTATCGCTGGCCGGGCAGATATACTTGGAAGCCTAAAGCGACTCCCAACCCACTTTGTCCGGTTGATCCCGAGACGGTTGCCTTACTATAATTATAACCCGCTGTAACTTCAAGCGCCACGCTATTGGTGATGAAATGGGCATAACCCACATTAGCGCCTAACGCCAAGGAGGCACCGGAACCCGGTGAACTGCCAGAAATGCCGACATCACCTTGTGCAAAGAAACGGCCACTGGCGCTGGACCCCTCTGGAAAATAATAGCGTACAAATGGTGCAACGCCATAGCCCCACAAGTCATCGGCATCGGGGACGGTTGCCAATGAGCCTATAAGGCTCAAGCCTATAGCTACGCCATCCGAAATAAAATATCCTGCCCGAGGATTTAGCATGATATTGAAATTCTCGCCTTCGAAACTATAACCCAGGCTTCCTAAGCTCCCGCCTACAATCCAATTCCCTTGTTGTACGGGTGTCATGCCTACATTAGCCGAAGTCTGCGGCTTATTGATCTCCTGTGCATTCACGGCGAACGCACCTACCAAAAATAATGCTGAAAATAAAAATACGCGCTTCATGGTTTTTCGTTTAATGTTTGTTATCAACTAAATTAATATAGGGTTAACTATATGGTTAATAAACATAAAACGTGCCATATTGTTTAAAAACAGAACGAAATGCGGTCAGTTGTTTGTAGTAATCCGGATAAATAACGCTTCCAGGCTCTTATCAGGGTACCTCGCGACCAGTTCAACAAGCGGAAAATCAGCGATGATTCGGCCTTGATGAATGATAATTACATCGTCGCATATCGCTTCTACTTCTTGCATGATGTGGGTAGAAAGCAAGACGGTCCTTTCCTGGCCTAGATCCCTGATTAGTGTGCGGATATCATGCAATTGATTAGGATCGAGCCCCGAAGTCGGCTCGTCCAGAATTAATACGTCGGGGTCATGCAGGATGGCCTGTGCCAAACCGACGCGCTGGCGGAACCCTTTGGATAGCTGGTTGATTTTTTTATGTTGCTCGGCAGCAAGTCCGGTCATCGCGATCACTTCGCTTATCCGTGTCTGCCTGTCGGGTATACCATGAATCCCTGCAACGAAGGCCAACGCCTCACGCACATACATATCGTGATAGAGCGGGTTGTCTTCTGGCAAGTAACCGATACGCCTACGAACCGCGAGACTGGCGCGCTGTATATCCAAGCCACATACGGAAATTGTTCCTGAAGAGGGGGGGAGGCTACCCGAAAGGATTTTCATGGTGGTCGACTTCCCGGCACCATTGGGCCCAAGAAAACCGAGTATCCTACCCGGGGCAACATGGAATGAAAGGTCTTTTATCGCCGATTGCCGACCGTAAGATTTTTGAAGATTGGACACCTGAATGGACATAGATTCGTCATTTGATGAACGTGGACGTCAGTTTGTGGGCTTTCCGATAAGCGTTTAGCGCTTTGCCTGCTTCTTGGGGCCTATCCGTTGATAGGATGTCAGCCCCTCGTGCTATCAGACTGGTATACACCGTATCACCGCGCACGGCGGCTTGCTTGTCCAGGTTGCCTGTCGTACCTAATATGCACAGCATACCGTGGCCATGGAGAAATTCGTATATAGCGGGGGATACCTCGCTGGTACCTACAAATGCAACAAGCCGGTTGTCGGGAATGCTGCGGTCACTGAGTCGGACCAGGTCGTCCGGCGAGCGCATGGAAGCCGAGATCATTAAATCCGGAGCCAATTGGTGTACCGCTGCCGCTTGGTCTGCATTGTAAGTAATGACCACGCTGTAGGGCTGAGCTTGATTGCGGCGGATGGCGTCAATGACAGCGGAATAAGGTACACCGCGTTTCACGTCAACGGTAAAGATCACTTTGCCCGCTCCCCATTGCAGGGCCTGATCCAAGGTGGGTATGCGGTATGTGGTGACCTTACCGTCTGGATCCTTCAATCGGAGTTTCTTGAGTGCGGAAAATTCTAATTCGGCTAATTTTCCCGTACCGTTGGTGGTGCGATTGAGCGTCTCGTCGTGCATGAGTACAAGCACGGAATCCTTGGTCATGCGTACGTCGAATTCGATGATGATCGGTTGATGGCGGCTGCTGTTTACGAACGTTTCGAGTGCGTTTTCAGGGAATCCCGGTGCCGGTCCGCCACGATGTGCGCTGACCAGGGGGTAGCGCTTTTCGGTATACGTGAGAAACCGGTATAGTTGATCTACGGAGGATAGTTTTATTTCATTAGCCGCGTATCGGTATTCGCCACCACCAATACCTGAAGGCAAGCAGGAAACCGCAAGTGTTGAAATCAGACCGGATATCAAGAGCGGGATAACGCGCCGAACCATAAAATAGGATGCTTTTGCTAATAAATCAACGGTAAAATCGGTATAAAGATAGCGATTTGTAAGAAAAAATTCAACCGACTAAGTTGACCAAGTCTTCCAATTGCAGGGATAGCTGGTCGACCACGTGTGTAGCCTGTTCATAATGCGGAGTCCTGTCGGCGAGTTTTGACGTGATGTCGTTCAATAGTTCAATGCCCGATAGCCCCTTAAGCGCTGGGCGCGAGGTGATATCGGTTTGCATGAGCCTATTCCACAACGCTTTTGGGGGCAAATAGAGGTAGATGGTTTTTCCGGCTTTATTCATCCATGCCATGTTATCGAAATAGCAGGGTGTGCCGCCACCGGTAGAGACGATGGCCGGTTGTTCCAATGGCAGCTGTTTTAATACGCGGCTTTCCAATTCCCTGAAAGCCGTTTCCCCGTGGCACAAAAAATAGTCTGCAATGGTCATGCCCGCTTCCGTGGTGATTTCGTCATCCAGATCGATAAAGGACCGCTCGGTTTTTTGAGCAAGCTTGCGTCCCCAGGTGGTTTTGCCACTGCCCATGAAGCCAACTAGGAAAATCGGTTTGCGGTTATTCATTTTCGTAAGCCTTTCCAAAATAACGTTTGTCCAAGGAGTCGAAATCAGGCAGCGTATTGTAATGCCACTTGTCGATGACTATACCATTTTGCAGCAATAAGACACCAGGATTGGCGCGCACCATACTTTTTAGCGGTACCGCATCGGCATAAAAGATTTCCGTCAATAAATCGAGTTCATTGCTGATCCGCTCGGCGTCTTGTGTACTTCCTGCGGTAAGTAATATGGCTCGGATGTTGTATGCTTCAGCGGCATTCATCACCAACGCATTGATGCGCTGCAAGGCCTCGCGGTTTGTCTTATCCAGATCCCACGCGACAACCACTAAATTATAATAGGGGTTTTCGATGAGTTGCTGGGTGAAATCATCGCCATTGGCATCGGTAATCAACAAATCCGGAATCGGAATCTGGTAGCCCTTTTTGACCAGCCTGCTCTCCGGCTCGCCGATGATTTCCCATTGTTCATCTTTCCAAAGCTCATCCGAAAGATAGGTCTTGTCGGATACTTTCTTTTGCTCGGCGGATGTTTTATGCTTGAGGGTGTAAATAACTTCATACTGATCGCCGACTTCCCCTTCCGGCAGCGTCATGAGCTTGGGGAGATTATTGCCTTTCTTGTACGGCAGGAAATCGATGAATGGCAAAAAATTGACCGTATAGATACCTATGCCCAACGAAAGGACGATCAATGCGATGGTGATGACCGATTGTGTCGCCACATTGGAGATGACGGGTCGGATTTGCGCTCTATTGACGAAGATCACAAGAATTAGTGCCAATAACACCAAATCTTTGGTAAACGACTGCCAAGGCGTAAGCGGTATGGCGTCACCGAAACATCCGCAGGAGGTAACTACTTCAAAAAAGGCAGAATAGAAGGTAAGAAAGGTGAAAAATAAAATGAGCAGTAGCAAGCCCCATGCAACCATCCGCTTCCAGAAACCGAGCAATAGCAATGCGCCAAGCAAGATTTCCAATCCACAAATAGCTACCGCAATGGTTACCGAATAATCATTGAGAAAATGGGTGCCAAATACATGGAAATATTCTTCCAGCTTATAGCCAAATCCGGTGGGGTCATTTGCCTTGATGAGCCCTGAAAAAATAAATAGCAGGCCGGTAATCAACCTGGAAAATCCCAATAAATAATTGGAGCGTGTTTGGGGATTGTTGGGAGTATGCATCTGTGGTGTGCCGTTAGGATTTGCTGTCAGCGATTCCAAGTTTGATGAGCGCAAAGATGGCGTAGTTGAGCATGTCCTGATAGTTCGCTTTTACGCCTTCGGAAACCATGGTTGCCCCTTGGTTATCCTCGATTTGTTTTACTCGGTAGATTTTCGTCAAAATCAGGTCGGTGAGCGAGGTAAGCCGCATGTCTCGCCACGCTTCACCATAGTCATGGTTTTTGGCAAACATCAGTTCTTTGGTTTCCTGGATCACTTGGTCGTATTTTTGCCCAACGGTCGCAATGGGTAAATTGTCGTCGCCCTGTAATCCCATTTCCAGCTGCATGACGGCAATCACACAGTAATTAACAATCGCTACATATTCTTCGGTAACCCCTTCGCCCACCTTGGATACTTTCTTATCTTCCAGGGTGCGGATACGCTGTGCTTTGATATAGAGTTGGTCTGTAATGGAGGGCAGTCGCATGATGCGCCATGCGGTGCCGTAGTCGGCTGTCTTTTTTGTGAATAATTGTTGGCAATGTTTAACAATGCGGTCGTATTGTGTTGATGTATCCATGTTATTGGCAAACTTAGCTAAAAATAGCGATTTATGCGAATTAAGAGTTCAACGACGTTTTGTATATTATCCGAACGTTTGCCCACGAATGATAGCCAGGCGGATACGGTTAACCTACGATTTTCAGTAGACAGCTTTCAGAATCTGTTGTTCCGAAATCAATAATCTCCTTTTTGTGGGCTAAGACCAGATCCGCAATAAAAGACGTGGTTCGGTTACCACAAACCAAATGAACAACTTTGGGCGGGCATCCATACAACTGTGTGAATTCATCGAAGTCATTATCCTCGGTAAGGATCACATAGTCGTTTCGGTGTGCATGCCGCCAGATTTTGCCGTCGTCGGCCTGGACGGACAACGCCGTTCTGACATGTGCTGAATCCGGGAAATCTGCGGAGAAATGACCAGCCAATTTATAGGATAGGTGTTGTTGTCAATCAGAAATTTCATGCGATTTTAAGCAACCGGGTGTGCTTTTCCGCATCAGACGCATAACTCAGACAAGCCAGGATATCCTCCTTCGTTAATTCTGGGAAATCGTCCAAGACTTCTTCCGTCGACATCCCTGAAGCCAAGTATCCCAGCACATCGTAAACGGTGATTCGCATGCCCCGTATGCATGGCTTGCCGTTTCGTTTTCCAGGTTCAATCGTAATGATATCCTTATAGTCCATAATACACAAATTTACGTAAAAATAGTGATTAATATAAAAAGATTTGCCGATTTGATGATTTGCGCTAATTTTCAAATTTTCAAATTGATACATTTTCAAATTGAATATCTTTGGGCGTGGATAACTCAACAATACGAACGGTACAGGTGACGCGCTACGTGACGCCACTGCGCGAAGGCGGATCGCTGCCGGCCATTGCTGCGGCTGATGACGGCTTTCTGTATGCACTCAAATTCAGGGGGGCAGGTCAGGGAAGCAAAGCATTGATTGCTGAACTACTTGGTGGCGAGATTGCTCGCGCATTGGGCTTAAGGGTTCCGGAAATCGTGTTTGCACAACTTGACGAGGCCTTCGGTCGGACCGAACCGGACGAAGAGATCCAAGATTTATTACGAGCAAGTACCGGTCTCAACCTGGCACTGCACTACCTGTCGGGAGCTTTTACCTTTGATCCGGTGCTCACCAAGCTGGATGCTGAGTTGGCCTCCCAGATTGTGTGGTTGGATTGTTTGTTAACCAATGTAGACCGAACAGCGAGAAACACCAACATGTTGATGTGGCACAAAGAATTGTGGCTCATCGATCATGGCGCGGCACTGTACTTCCATCATTCTTGGGAAAATTGGGAGGAACAGGCTATCAAGCCGTTCATGCAAGTAAAGGACCATGTGTTGCTCCCATGGGCCTCGGCGTTGGAACAGGCCGATGCCCAACTGAAGACCAAGTTGACCGCATCAGTAATCGACCGTATCGTCCAATTGGTGCCGGATGAGTGGTTGACGGAAGGGCAATCACCCGCCGAAGCGCGGACGGTATATCGGCAATTTTTGGAGATGCGCGTTACCGCATCGGAGGGTTTTGTTAAAGCGGCGCAAGATGCGAGAGCGAGAATTATTTGAGTATGCGACCATCCGCGTGGTTCCTAAGGTGGAACGCGAAGAATTCCTAAACGTAGGGGTGGTGTTGTATTGTCGCGGACAGCGCTTTCTGGATATGCGATACACATTAGACGATAGGTTGCGTGTTTTTCCTTCCATCGCTGATATCGATGAGCTGGATGAATACCTTCGGGCTTTCCATTTGATATGTAAGGGTGAACGGGAGGGGGGACCTCTGGCGATGCTACCCTTGGCGGAGCGCTTTCGCTGGCTCACCGCCAAACGGAGCTCCGTTATCCAGACCTCTCCGGTACATCCGGGACTTTGCGAGATGGCGGAGCAAACCCTCGAACGTTTATTCCAGGACTTGGTAAGGTAAGCAACTTATTTTATCGGTTGTCCGCTTCACAGGCTGCCAACGCGGCCTGTATCTCTTCTAGCGAAAAAATGCCCATCGTGTTTCCGAATGAATTTCCGATATAGGTAAGTAGGTAAGCGATTTCTATGGGAGCAAGTGCTGGGTTGGCGGGCATCTCCGTGTCAAACACCTGCCCGTTTACCTCGATGGGACCCGACAAGCCATTTTTGACCATACAGGCAAGCTGCTCCCGATGGGTATTGAGGAACAAGCTGTCCGTCAATGGTGGGTATAATCCGCCCAAACCTTCACCCTTGGTGCCGTGGCAATTCTGGCAATTGGCTACATATAATTTCTGGCCGTTTACCGCGTATTGAGCGGTACGGATGGCTTGTTCATGCTGGCACGAATGGAAAACTAGGTACAACGATAATAGAGCCGCGCATGTATACAAATAGTGGTTTCGCATTATTCATATTCCTTCAGCAGGATTTCCAGATCATCAAACAACAACTGGATTTGCGTATCGTCCGTACCGTCATAGGCTCCGCGAATATGCTTGTCTTGATCAACCAATAGGAAATGACCCGAATGATCGTATCCTCCCGGAGCGCTACTGTCTTCTTTCGTATAAACCATGTAGCTGTCAGATAGGTTATAAATATCGGCCTTGCTGCCGGTTACGAACTGCCATTGATCGTTCGTGACACCGAGTTTTTCTGCGTAGGTTTTCAGTACAGCAGGCGAGTCATGGCGGAAGTCTATACTGTGCGAGAGAAATCGGACCCGCTCGTCACCTTTGTATTTCTCGTAAACCTTTAACAGGTTACGTTGCATGATCGGGCAGATGCTGGGACAATGGGTAAAAAAGAAGTTAGCAATGTACACGCCGTTGTCAAACGTGTGGTTGTCAATAAGAACACTGTCTTGATTGAGCAGCTGAAAATCCGGTATGCTATGGTATAAGGTGTCGGTGACCGTGTTGCCATCAATCACTTTGGTAACCGGCTCACGATGGCCTAAAATAGGGAGTGAGTTGTGGGATTTCTGCTTACATCCGGCCATCAGGCCGAGCAAACAAGCACCTACTAGGGGAGCAATGCGCATGGTTTGTCAGAATTGGGCCAGCTTATCGGTACTTGATTTCGATGCTGCTTCAAAAAGTTGCTTCATATCCTTTACTTTCTCGACCTCTTCCTCATAATAGGCCTTGATTTCGGCGGTAGATTTATCCTGCGGATCTACTTCGAACTCCGTCATCCAGTCCATCATGGAATTGGTTGCCTGTTCCAGCTGGCTTTTAAGCCCCGACAGATCTGCACGGGTTTGGGTCGTGTCCATATCCGGATATGCTTCCTTCAACTGGGGTAAATTAAGCAGTAAGGAATCTATTTTTACCGTATTCCGGTCGAACGCGCTGATCTGGGGCATGATTTCATCATGGATCGCAATGGCTTCTTCGCGGAGGCGCTCAATTTCGCTGGCATCGTTGCCGTCATTATTGCACGCAGCAAAAAGCAGTAGGGTAGCGCTGGCTAGAAATATGATCTTCTTCATGTTTCATTGATGTTGTTGGCTTACAAAGATAGGGAAACTATAAGTATCTATGTCGTTTTCTCGGTATAATATTCCTCGCGGTTACCGCTATGCACCTCAAGGACGCCTGCAACGATGAGATTGACGAGGATCCGTTGTGTCTTACGACGGGATAGTTTGAGGTGCTTGCACAGCTCCGGTAATTGCGTTTTAGCGTGGTGGTGCACATATGCCAATAATTCTTTTTCTTTGTCGGTATAATTGATCAGTACGCCTTCAGGCAGGCTGCTTCTGTGCAATACATCCACGGCAACCTTGCCCGCTAATCGGCTTTTGTCATGCACGCGTACATAAACCCACCATTTGTGATCCTCGCCGAGCGCATAGTGTGGCTTGGTGTCACTTTGTGCAACCTCCGCGATCAGCACCAGTTTGTCATCCACGTAGATTTCCTCGAAATGGAGTTCGAGAGCCGGGCGGCAATACAGATGGCCAGCGCGTTGCAGCATATATTTTTCTTCATCTTCGCTTTTTACACCATTGATGTAACCATTGTCGGCAACGCCTACCAATAATTTGCCGCCTTTGCTGTTGGCAAAGGCAACTAATGTCTTGGCGATTTTTTCGCAACTACTGATTCTGTTTTTAAAGTCGAGCTGCTCGCCTTCTCCTTGTAATATCAATGTTTTGATCGTCACGCCTGATACTCCGGTTATAACGTATTCGTTGCTTGTTTTGCTCGTTGGTGTCGGACATCCTTGATGTAGACTTCATTTTGCATGATTGCACAGGTTTCCCCATTTGTATTGACAATGGTCATGGGATAGGTTTTCACAAACCTGCCGTGTTCAATTAACGCTGTTTCGACTTCCTGTATTTCTTGGTCATTCAGCGAAATATGGAAAAATAGCGCCGTTCGCCCCGGCTTGATGTATTGGATGGCCGCGCTTTTGAGCCAAACTACCGTATTGAAGCCCTTTCGCTGGAGAATCTGATCAAACATCAGCGCATAGAATGGGTCCGCCGCCGCGAAGATGGTACCTCCAAAAATGGAAGCGTTGTAGTTGCGGTTTAGTAAACTCCGGTTGATTTTAACCTCTACAGCGGTAAAACCCTTCTCGAACCGACGGACCCAGATCCGCTGGAAAAAAAAAGGCGGATACAACCGCATGACCCATTTCAATACGTTCTCCGATAGTTGCATACGACTACTAAGATAACCACAAATTTTGAAAGACGGAAAATTCTTGGACGTCGACGTGTCGGCTTTCGATTAAAACGCTATTTTTACGCGGTAATTTAGCAAGCAATGACCAAGGAAAACCCCTCCACAACCAAAAACGTTTGGCTGCTGGTGATCGTAGCCGCACTGGGCTATTTTGTTGATATTTATGATCTTGTCATTTTTTCCATCGTTCGGGTACAGAGTTTCCACGATATCGGTATCCCCGAATCCGAAATGCGAGTAGATGGTGAATATGTGCTTAATATGCAAATGGGTGGATTACTGCTCGGTGGTTTATTATGGGGAATATTGGGCGACAAATTTGGCCGCATCAAGGTGTTGTTTGGATCCATCCTCATGTATTCGCTCGCCAATATCGCTAATGGATTGGTGACCGACATCCATTCCTATGCCATCATCCGTTTTATCGCAGGAATAGGCCTAGCAGGCGAGTTGGGAGCAGGTATCACCTTGGTAAGTGAGACGATGAGCAAAAACAAGCGGGGCTATGGTACCATGGTCGTGGCCTCGGTAGGGGTATTAGGGGCTATTGCCGCATATTATGTTTCCGAATTTTTCGATTGGCGCAGTGCCTATTTTGTGGGTGGCGGAATGGGGTTGCTGTTACTGGTCTTGCGGATCGGAACGTTTGAGTCGGGCATGTTCAAAGACGTGGCGGGTAAGTCGATTGAAAAAGGGAAATTCAGTATGTTGTTTACGAATCGAAAACGCTTTAAACGGTATGTATATTGCCTGTTGATCGGATTGCCAATCTGGTTTGTTGTAGGGATACTGATCACGCAGGCACCTGAATTTGGCCATGCGCTGAATGCGCCGATAACGCTGAGCGCCGGAAAAGGGATCCTATTTACCTATCTAGGGCTTTCATTGGGTGATGTGCTCGCAGGCTTGTTTGCCCAAATCACCAAATCACGTAGGCTGGCCGTATTTATTTTTCAAGGATTGATCATCGTCTCGTCGATATGGTACCTGGGCAGCGATGGGCTTACCGAACAACGTTTCCATTGGATAGCCTTCTTTATGGGGATTGCCATCGGCTATTGGGCTACCTTTGTGACCATTGCTTCTGAACAATTCGGCACCAACCTCCGGGCTACCGTAACGACAACCGCGCCAAACTTCGTACGCGGAGCGTTGATACCATCGACCTTATTGTTTGAATTTTTCGTGAGGCGTACCGATATTATCACGGCCGCTTACCTCATGGTGTTCTTGCTTACAGGTATTGCCATATTTGCGCTTAGCCAATTGAAAGAAAGTTTTAGCCGGGATTTGGACTTTGTGGAACGCTAACGTTTTGGGCATTTCCCGCACCGTTTGCCACGTTTATATTTCTTGCAGCATTTTTTGAAATCACAGCCACAGCCCTCACTGTAGGGGTTCAGTCCTTTGAAATTTTGCGGGTCGGTAGCATAAGGCCGTGAGCAGGGCAACTGGTCTATGCTAAAAAAAGGATATTCCTCACACATTGCGCTGCAAAGGTAATATTTTTATTTAGAAAAATTCCAATTAAGTGCGCGAAGTTTCGTGTTTCCATCATTTCAACTTGTAGGATTATCGCAACTTTTGTACCTTGTCGGCATCCCGATTTATAGGGAAGGACCAATTTTAAAGCGCGTATGATCAATAAAGTAGTGACAGATGCCGGAGCCGCTATTGCGGGCATAACCGATGGGATGACACTTATGCTGGGTGGGTTCGGTCTATGTGGTATCCCGGAAAATTGCATCCGTGAAATTGTTGCACGGGGGATTTCTGGTTTGACGTGTATTTCGAACAATGCCGGTGTGGATGACTTCGGCATCGGGCTCATGCTTAGGAAGCGGCAGGTGAAGAAAATGATTGCCTCCTATGTGGGGGAGAATGCAGAGTTTGAACGGCAGCTACTCACCGGTGAGTTGGAAGTGGAATTGGTGCCGCAGGGCACGCTGGCCACTCGCTGCATGGCAGCAGGCTATGGAATGCCCGCTATTTTTACACCCGCTGGTGTGGGAACAGAGGTAGCTGAGGGAAAGGAAGTACGCAATTTCGGAGGTAAGGATTATTTGATGGAAATGGCCTTCGATGCCGATTTTGCTATCGTTAAGGCTTGGAAAGGCGATACGGCAGGAAACCTCGTTTACCGGCAGACCGCGCGTAATTTCAATCCGGTTATGGCCATGGCCGGCAAAATCACCATTGCCGAAGTGGAAGAGTTGGTACCCGTGGGAGCGCTTGATCCCGACCATATCCATACTCCCGGAATCTATGTGCATCGGATCTTTCAAGGGACGAATTACGAGAAGCGTATCGAGCAACGGACTGTACGTGGTCATTAAATCGGATAACATGTTAGACAAAAACGGAATAGCGAAGCGAATTGCAAAGGAAATAAAAGACGGCTACTATGTAAATTTGGGGATTGGGATACCTACATTGGTTGCCAATTATATCCCTGAAAACATCAATGTAGTGCTCCAATCCGAGAATGGCCTGTTGGGCATGGGGCCATTTCCCCATGCAGGCGAAGAAGATGCCGATTTGATCAATGCTGGCAAGCAGACCATTACCATGTTGCCGGGATCGGCCATATTTGATTCGGCCATGAGTTTTGGAATGATCAGATCCCAAAAAGTAGACTTAACCATTCTCGGTGCGATGGAAGTATCTGAATACGGTGACATCGCCAATTGGAAAATCCCGGGAAAGCTGGTGAAAGGTATGGGTGGAGCAATGGATTTGGTGGCCTCCGCTAAAAATATCATTGTCGCCATGCAGCAGGTAAACAAAGCGGGCGAAAGTAAGTTGCTTCGTCAATGCACGTTGCCCCTAACGGGTGTACGGTGTATCCGTAAGATCGTTACGGAACTGGCCGTCTTTGAGGTAGATGCTGAAAATGGTGGTTTTCACCTGTTGGAACGGGCGCCGGGCATCAGTGTTGATGAAATAAGAAATGCTACAGCGGGCAAATTCTTTGCACCTGTTCACGTGCCCGAAATGGATTTATAAGACCGGGTTACGACGTGGAAACCAAGGCCCGCAATTCGGCAGATATTTCATTGGTGATGGTGATGATGGGGGCTGGATCATCTGTGTTGTTGATGATGATGCGGTCGCATTGGTCCCGGAAAGGCAGTAAGTATTGCCGGTAAGCGGGCATCACATGGTTTACCCACTTATAGCGCACGTCGTCTTCATTGTAGCCCCGTTCTATAAAATCTCTTTTCAACCGTCGTTGCAATGCAATTTCCTCTTCCGCATGCAAGAATATGCGGTGGTTTAGCAACGCATTGACCGCTGTATAATAAAAAATAAATAACCCTTCGACGATCAGAATCGGTGCTGGTTTGGTTTCGAGTATTTTTGGCTTCCGTGCCGGATTATTGAATGTATATTCTTCGCGGTATATCGTTTGGCCGTCGAAAAGTAAATTGATGTCGCGCTGGAATGCAGACTGGTCGATAGCAGTGGGAAGATCGAAATTATAGCGTTTGTTTTCTTCCTGGGTTTTTGTATTCGCTGGTATATAGTAATCGTCTTGCGAAATGAGCGCCACTTCATGCGGTGCAAAGTGATCAAGAAAGCGTTTTAGAAAAAAAGTCTTTCCCGATCCGCTGCTTCCGGCAATGCCAATTACGAAGGGGGGGTTAGTTTTCTTCATTGGGCGCACCATAGGCTATTTCTACCTGAAAACGCCTGTCTAGCACGCCAATTAGCGATGCGGCCGATTTGGAAATGACAATGATGGCGTTTTGGGTTTCAGCAGTATCCGCGAATTTACCAACGACTTTAGCAAACGTTATGCGCTGGGTCATGGGATTCGTGATTTTGATAACCGTGCCGATGGGAGCGGTTTTATGCAGCGCCAACATGCTGCCACTTTCCTGGTTCAAATCGTCTATCCACACCCCGATGCCCTTTTCTGTCATCTCCCGGATGCCATACCGATTGGCGGGGATTTCTACATCGGCCTCGTCGTTGGTTGTGGTATCCGTAAGGATGATTTCGTTTGCTGTGACAGGCGGCGGGGGTAGCTCCTCATGGGGTATTTTGAGAATGGCGCCTACTTTAATCGAGTCGTTGGCAAGTCCGTTTGCCCTTTTGATGCTCTCGACAGAGATGATGAAACGCTTGGAAATGGTAAACAATGTTTCGCCTTTCCCCACCTTATAGGATGTATATTCATCTTGAGCCAATGTTGGTGGCGGGGCGGTGGGTTGCTGCGCCGTGGTCGTCGTACTTGTATTTGCGGCGACACTCATGGTTTCAGCAGGTATGCGTACGGTGTCTCCGATTTTTAATGCTTTATTCCTGTTGGCCGCGATGATGTTTTTCACGGATACGTGGTATTTCCGGCTCAACCCATAGTAGGTTTCCTTGGCTTCCAATTGATGGATAATGATTTTCCTGCCGTCTTCATACTCCACACCGATGGAATCCAATGGGGTTGAGGCTGCTTTCAATGACTGGGTGCAACAGCCTATCAGCATGGCTGCGAAAAAAGATGCACGATATAAGTAGGTCCGATATGTGATGTCCATGTTTAAAATTCGTTGCAATTATACTAAATACGATACAATTTCCCGTTTATTATCGCTGACTAAGAAAAGCTGCCTGTCAATAGCAAAGAACAGTTCGGGAATCATGTGTGCCAGATTCGTTAAAACAACCTCCTCGGACAAGATATTTAAACCGTTGGATATGACCAGTCTTACGCGGTATTTTTGGTGTGTTACTTCATGAAATGCCCACACCTGTTTTGATCCGATCGGACAGCAGAATATATCACCGTGTATCTCATAGTTTGCGAGCAACGCAGGCACATTACCGATATGCCGTTGAGGTAAGACGATAGCTAATTCCGCAGGTTTGTCCGTCGGTTGATCGACTTGTGTTAAATTTCCGGTATGGATATCGATGCGTTGTTCATAACCACTTGCAAAATTCCGATGCCGTACAGTGAGTTGCTGGTCACCTATGCCCACCAGCATGTAGTTGAATTGCTCCCATAGGAGCTCACCGGTTGTCGCATCTATGCAGGCTATCCCAGCGCTGTCGGGGCTATTCTGGCCGAATGCCCGCACGATCAGCTTCCTGTCCGTGGTTCCGGCCAAGGCCCAATTGCGGTCGCCATAAGGCCGCTCATGGACAAGCGATGTGCCGGTCGTGTAATCAAAAACGGAAAACGATGGGTTGCCGGTGGCTTCATCGCGAGTTTCTATGGCCAGTATGTTGTTGGCCATATCGGCCTCAATCCGCCATACGATGCCCAAAAAACTTTTTCTGAATGCGGTTTTTAATGTATATTTATCCATTCGCCGTTACTGGCTTCAAAAATATAACGATTTGAATGATATGCATAAAAAAATACCACAAAAGAAGCTGTTGATGCTATCGGCGGTCGTAGCCTGTTTGATGCTGGCTGTATCGGTCGTGCAGGCGCAGCAGGTTTACCGATTTGATTTAAAGGAAGATATCGGGCCCAGTGCTTGGCGGACGGTAAAGAACGCGTATTCCCAGGCGGAGGCTGCTAAGGTAGATCTGATGCTTATTGAAATGAATACCTTCGGAGGAATGGTCAACTTTGCCGATTCGATCCGTAGCCGGATATTGGATTCGCCTTTGGAAACCGTTGTTTTCATCAACCACAATGCAGCATCTGCAGGTGCCCTGATATCGTTGGCGGCGGATCGTATCTATATGAGTAAGGGATCCAGTATTGGCGCTGCCAGTGTGGTGGACCAGTCCGGCCAGGTGCTTCCTGAGAAACACCAGTCTTATATGCGCGGATTGATGCGAGCAACGGCGGAAGCCAAGGGACGCGATCCCAAGGTTGCCGAGGCATTTGTGGATGGCGATGTGGATTTGCCCAATATCAAGCCCACGGGTAAAATCCTGACCCTGACATCCGCCGAAGCGGTGAAGATCCAATTGGCGGAGGCAGAAGCGTCGACCATTGCCGATGTGTTGACTGCCGAAGGTATCAGTAATTCCGATATCACGACACATCGGGTAACAATCATCGATCAGATTATATCGTTTCTCATCAATCCGGCGGTCAGCGGAATACTCATACTGCTCATCATCGGCGGAATCTATTTTGAGATGCAAACGCCAGGGATCGGATTTGCGTTGGTAGTGGCCATCATCGCTGCCGTGCTGTTTTTTGCGCCCTTGTACATCCAGGGACTCGCCGATAATTGGGAGATAGCCCTCTTTGTAGCGGGTATTGTATTGATCCTATTGGAACTATTCGTTATTCCGGGATTTGGAGTAGCGGGTATATTGGGCATTATTTGTTTGGTCTGTGGGCTGGCCTTCAGTATGGTGGTCAATGATTATTTTAATTTTTCGATAGCTGAACCGGGTATGTTGTTCAATTCATTTCTATTGGTCATTGCCTCGGTAGTGTTGGCAACCATATTGATGGTGATTTTCGGTAAGAGTCTGCTCAATACACGGGCATTCAAACGCCTTGTTTTGCAGGATGAGCAACGTTCGACGGAAGGTTATACATCCTCCCCGACTGACCAGGCGTTGGTGAATAAGGAGGGGGTAGCCAAGACTGTACTCCGCCCATCGGGAAAGGTAGAAATTGAAGGTAAGTGGTACGATGCTGTTGCACTTGATGGCTTTATCGACATTGGTGAGGAAATCTATGTGGAGAAGCATGTGAACTATAATTTATTTGTCAGAAAAAAACGTACATCATGACGCCGATGTAAACTTTTTGTAGCTTACGCTGTTTTATCAGCGGACATATAAATTTTAACATCATGAACCCAAAAGCAATCAGTTTAGAGGAAAAAAAGTTAAGACCTGTTGTTGACCACTTGAATGACCTGCTGGCCAATTACCATATCCATTATCAGAAATTGAGGGGATGCCATTGGAATGTGCGCGGCAACCATTTCTTTACGTTACACGCGAAGTTTGAAGAGTTGTATACCAATGCATTGACCACCATCGATGAATTGGCAGAGCGTATCCTTACCTTGGGGAAATCTCCTTTTAGTACATTCAAGGATTATGTGGAGCATTCCGAAATCGGGGAAATCGACACGATCGGTATGAAGGATATTGATATGGTAAAGGCAATAATCGACGACCTGGAGGCACTAATCGCCATGCAGCGTGACTTGCTTGAAATTACCTCGGCAGCGGACGATGAAGGCACCAATGACATGATCAACGCGTTCATGCAGTTCAATGAAAAGCAAAACTGGATGCTTCGGGCCTTTGTGAATAAGGCGTAGCAGCGCAATTTAAAACGCGGATTTATTTACGCAAAGCGGGCGGTAGTTGATAACTACCGCCCGCTTTATGTTATTGTTCAAACTAACTGTTGATGTTAAAATTTTACGCCCAATGTGAGGAACACACTACTGCGACTGTTCGTTATTGCGGCTACCGGCGTCGTAACGTCGGCTCCCCACCATTCGTCTACCGTATATGGGCTGCTATCAAACGATTGTGAAAAGTGTTGGTACGTGAGGTCGATATACATATTGTTAACGCGATAGCCCAGACCCCCTGATACGGTTTGCGTAGTGAGGCTTTGGTTTTTATATGGCGAGCCATTATGCCCGTAACCTGCACGAACTAATAGGCCGTCGGCCAACACGTATTCGCCCCCTACACGGACGTTTACCGAACCCTTATAGGTATTGGCGACACCGTCGGTCATGTCTTGGTCGATGCGCGTTTTTTCGTCTAATCCCAATGCATCGCTCGCAGAAAAGTGCATGCTTGTATAATCCACATATTCCACATCAGCACTGATCAGCCCTTGCCCGAATATTGCGGAAACACCGCCATTCAGCCGGTAAGGAGTGCGTAGTTTATATTCGAGATAATAAGAACCATCGTCTTCATTGGACAAATATTCAAAAAAAGGATCGGTGGCATCTGCATTGTCGTAATAGTATACATCAAGCAATTCTTGGGCATCATCCGTCACGTTATACCAAGTAGGGGTGGTGGCGGATATCCCGATATTAACCTGGGGAACGGGCTTGTAAATGAAGCCTAACTTCGCATTTACACCACGGCCGCGAGTGATTTGATCGTAATCGTATACCAAATCGTATTCTGCATTCAGAATGTCATAAGCATCTGATGTTTCGTCGAGAAATTCGGAGTCAGGATTGTCCGGGAAGATTTCTCCCACGTTTTTCGTATAACCAAATTCTTTGAACAACTGTTTTGAATTGTAATTGAAAGCAGCAAAGCCGATCGACGCCCCCACATAAAATTTATTACTATAATTGGCGCCAAAAGAAATGTTGGTTTCCGATTGCGATCCTGTATTGGTGAACGCATTTTGTTGAGAATTTCCACCTTCTACTGCAATAGGATAGTGGTAGGTGTTGTCTGGGTCCATTCCATTGAAATCAACAAGGTAACTGTCGTATCCAAACTGACCTAGATTTGAATCGAAAAGGTCGATTTCATCCGATAAAAAGTGTGCAAATGTGGATGAGGGGTTTTCACCAGTATAGCCAACGGTCGTGTTGAAATTATTGGTTTTGCTATATCCTATGCCGATGTTGAAATTAAGCCAGCCCGATGTAAGGTTACTTCCCCTCGCTCTACGGGCAGGGATATGAAATACGACGCCTGCTTGGTTAAAACCTAATTTGTCCACGGAATTTTGGCTGTTGGTGCCGAAGTAACCTGCCTTATTCAGGTCATTGGAATAGTCTAGGGAGATGCTGATATCTGATTGGCCGAAAAAACCTAAACCGGCCGGATTGCCCGAGATGGAGCTTAAGTCGCCTCCCAAAGCAGTCTGGGCATTCCCTAGTCCTTTAAACCGTGCTGTTGCACCCTGTTCAGGCTGTGAGAAACGAAGGACGTCTTGTAAATACTGGGCTTGTGCAGCTATACAACATACACTTAGCAACAGCGCTGACAGTGCTATTTTTTTTATATACATATTCATAGGGGTTCGAACTAAGTTTATGAAAAAGCCAACTAAATTACAGTTCTGGGAAATGCCCCGTCAAGAATAGAATTTAGTTGGCCCTTGGGTCAAATGTGCTAATAACTAACTATCAACGGCCTCTGCCGCTGCTTCCGCGGCTACTTCCACTGCTTCCGCTGCTTCCACGGCTACTGCTTCCACTTGAGCCCGAAGATCTTGAAGGAGGCGATACCGACGAACCACGTGAGCTGCTTCCAGAAGAACGGGGTGCTGCGCTACTTGGTCTCGAAGGACGGGACGGCGTTGCGCTTGGCCGCGAAGAAGAAGGCCGTGCAGGGCGTGCGCTGCTACCTGATGGGCGGCGGGTAGATGACGGACGAACTCCTTCTGAAGGCCTCCGAGAAGTACCGGATGACGGTCTCACGGTTTGACCGGCGGGTCTCCGCGTAGTACCGCTCCGTACACCTTCGGTGTTACGCGAGCCGCGTGTAGCGCTCGGACGAACTCCTTCGCGCGTACCGGATGCACGTGTGCCGCTCCTTACATTCGAGTCTTCACTGCCTCGTGCCGCTACCGTGCGTGTGGAAATGCGTCCACTGGCATCTCTTGAAATTGCCGTGCGCGTAGCACTCCGCGACGAAGAGCGGGAAGTACGGGTATTCATCCGGTCACGTGATGAGGAACGGACAGCCATGCGGCGATTGTCTATAATAATGCCACCGCCGGGATAATAACCACCCCATCCGCCGCCCCAACCCCAACGGTTGTACGCATATGGGCCACCGAAACCTCTGCCATAGTAGGGCGATCCCCAGCCCCAGTAACCGCCGTAGTAGGGATTGTACCAGCTGCTGCCCCAACCGAGGCCCCAACCACCACCCCAACCGAAACCACCACCCCAGCCGAAGCCGAGACTCCACCCGCTATTCCAACCCCAACCGGAGCCGTAAAACGAGTTCATTCCGTACCACGGATCAAACCAGGGATCATAGTAACCCATGCCTGGCGTATTGTAATAAAAGCGATTGATCCGGTTGGCGTATTCACTGTCACTATAGTCATCGGCATAGTAATCGTTGGAATAACCATCATCCGTATATCCGTCTTCGTAATAGCCCTCTTCGGCATACTGCTCTTCTTGCGCAGCGCCTTCGTCATAATAATAATCGGGGCTTTGGTAGCTTTCTTCCACTGCCCGGGTATTATTGTTATAGACATCATCGCGGAATGCCGCCTGCCGAGAGGTGCTGCATGCACCTAAAAACAGCAAACTTGCCAAAGCTATTACGCTGATTTTTAATCTATTGGTTTTCATTTTAACTATCCTTTCGTTTGGTTAAAGCCCATGCTTTTGTACGTATAGACTGTTTTATAGGAGATTGGTTTAATTGTCGGATCATTTTTTATTCGGTAATTTGACAAAACCATATACCTTTGCTAGGCGAAATTCAATACGTGCGTCAATCCGCAAATGTTATAATAATTTTACAGAAAATCAACGATGAGCAAAGGAATTACGAGCCGCGAAACGGATTATTCCCAATGGTACAATGAACTTGTTGCAAAGGCTGACCTCGCCGAACACTCCGCCGTGCGGGGGTGTATGGTCATCAAACCCTATGGCTACGCCATTTGGGAAAAGATGCAGGCGGCTTTGGACAAAATGTTTAAAGACACTGGCCACAGCAATGCTTATTTCCCGTTGTTCATTCCAAAATCATTTTTCTCCAAGGAGGCGTCCCACGTGGAGGGCTTTGCCACAGAATGTGCAGTAGTAACTCACTACCGATTGAAAAATGATGGCGCTGGTAACATTGTGGTCGATGAAGATGCCAAATTGGAGGAGGAGTTGATTGTAAGGCCAACCTCGGAGACCATCATCTGGAATACCTACCGCGGATGGATCGAGTCTTATCGCGATTTGCCGATTTTAGTAAATCAGTGGGCCAATGTGGTCCGGTGGGAAATGCGTACCCGGTTGTTTTTGCGTACTGCCGAATTTTTGTGGCAGGAAGGGCATACTGCCCATGCAACGGAAGAAGAGGCCGTAGTGGAAGCACACCGCATGTTGGAAGTATATGCCGACTTTGCGGAGAACTGGATGGCACTGCCCGTGGTACGGGGGCGGAAAAGTGAAAATGAGCGGTTTGCGGGTGCATTGGATACCTTGTGTATCGAGGCGTTGATGCAGGATGGAAAGGCACTGCAGGCAGGCACTTCCCATTTTCTAGGGCAGAATTTCGCCAAGGCATTTGATGTAAAGTTCACATCGAAGGAAGGGAAGCTGGATCATGTCTGGGCTACGTCGTGGGGGGTATCTACCCGATTGATCGGTGCACTGATCATGGCACATTCGGATGATCAGGGGTTGGTACTGCCACCCAAGCTCGCGCCTATACAGGTTGTTGTCGTGCCGATCTATAAGACGGAAGACGAACGGCAGGCGATTGGAAACTTAGTGGATGTACTAATCGGCGAATTGAAAGCTAAGGGAATTTCCATCAAGTATGACGACCGCGATACCCAGCGGCCGGGATTCAAATTTGCTGAGTGGGAATTGAAAGGCGTGCCGGTTCGTATCGCTGTGGGCACGCGCGATATGCAAAGTGGCACGGTAGAAATAGCTCGCCGCGACACGCAAGCCAAAGAAACGGTACCTCAAGCGGGCCTGTCGGATCGAATCGAACAACTGTTGGCGGATATTCAGCGCAATATCTATGATAAAGCGAGGGCATTCCGTGATGCCAATACCATAGCAGTGGATACGTACGACCAATTTAAGGAGGTGCTCGATGGAAATGGTGGCTTTGTGGCCGCCCACTGGGATGGTACCGCTGAGACCGAAAAACTCATTAAGGAGGAAACTAAGGCAACGATCCGTTGTATACCGTTGAACAACAAAGCTGAAGCAGGTGTATGTATACGTACCGGGAAGCCATCGACCCAACGTGTACTGTTTGCAAAAGCTTACTAAATTAGCAGATCGGCTAAATGGATATACTGATTGTTGGCTGTGGATGGGTAGGTACGTATGTCGCTGCCGAAATGCTTGGGGCGGGGCATCGGATATGGGCGACCTGCACCTCACCGGATAAAGCCGGGCAATTGAGGAAGATGGGATTACATTCGCTCGTTGCCGATTTTGATCATAAGGGACCCATCCCTCGTTTTGAGCAGGAAGTGTTTGATGTTGCGATTATCAGTGTGCCGATTAAGCGTAAGGACCATATTGATGTAGCGAGCCATCGTTTCACGAAATTGCTGACTTTTTTGGCGGGAATGACATTCCGCCAATCGTTCTTTTTCGGTTCGGTGGGTATTTATCCCAAGGTGAGCGCCACCATTGCGGAAGACACATTTTCCGACAAGGTACTAGATAATAAGCTTCTGCTGGGAGAATCCAAGCTTAAAACTGCATACCCCAATTTGAACGTGCTGCGATTGGGCGGATTGTTTGGACTCGATCGTATTATGGCGAAATACTTCGCCGGCAAAATCTGTGATATCGGCTATCAAACCGCCAATTCCGTGCATGTAGTCGATGTTTATGGCGTTATTCGGGCAATGATTGCGCAAGAATCGCAAGGTAAAACCTACAATCTCGTTTGCCCTGAACATCCACTGAAGAAGGATGTGATTGAAGCTTCTGCCGCCGCGTATGGCTACGACCTGCCACTGGGGTATTCGGAAACTGACAAAACAGCCAAGGTCGTGTCGCCAAAGCGGCTGATAAGTGATTTGGCTTACCAGTTTAGCTATCCTTCTCCACTGCAATTTTGATTGGCATTCCACCACTGTGAATTCGTTTACTCGCTAAAGTTTGATAACTTTACCCCGTTACTTCGATTTAAATTTTTTGACAATCATGGGATATAAGTTTGCGACAAAAGCCATCCATGCTGGACAACACGCTGACCCGACAACGGGCGCGGTGATGACCCCCATCTTCCAAACATCTACGTATCAACAGGCCGCGCCGGGCGACCATAAGGGTTATGAGTATTCACGGGGTACCAACCCTACTCGGAAAGCCTTGGAGGACTGTGTCGCTGCGTTAGAAAACGGTAGTCACGGACTGGCTTTTTCCAGCGGAATGGCGGCGACGGAAACGGTGCTGAAGCTGCTTAAACCCGGTGATGAAGTGATTACCGGGGATGACCTGTATGGTGGATCGTACCGGATCTTTACCAAGGTGTTTGCGCATTACGGTATAAAATTCCATTTTGTCGATACATCAGAACCCGACCACATCGCGGCAAAGATCAACGATAATACCCGTTTGATCTGGATTGAGACCCCAACAAACCCTACCTTAAAGCTAGCAGATATTGAAGCGATTGGGCGGGTGGCCAGGGCCGCAAACGTGCTTTTTGCAGTTGATAATACGTTTGCATCTCCGTACTTGCAAAATCCGCTGGATCTGGGGGCCGACATCGTGATGCACTCGGTAACCAAATATATCGGCGGGCATTCCGATGTGGTGATGGGAGCTTTAGTCGTTAACGACAGGGAATTGTATGATCAGTTGTTTTTTTACTATAACGCCTGCGGTGGTACACCAGGGCCGCAAGATAGCTTCCTGGTATTGCGTGGGATAAAAACCTTGCACCTTCGCATGAAAGCCCATTGTGAAAACGGCCGCAAGGTGGCTGAATACTTGAAAAAACATCCAAGAATCGATAGAATTTATTGGCCTGGTTTTGAAGACCACCCCGGGCACGCTGTTGCGAAAAAGCAGATGCGTGATTTTGGCGGGATGGTATCCATCGTGCTCAAAGACGCGTCGCTCGAAGATACATTCAAGGTCGCGTCGTCTTTTAAGGTATTTACATTGGCAGAGTCACTGGGTGGCGTAGAATCGTTGATCAACCATCCGGCTACCATGACGCATGGTTCGATTCCGAAAGACGTGCGGGAAAAAGTGGGGGTGGTAGACAACCTGATCCGCATCAGCGTAGGTGTAGAAGATATCGACGACTTGTTGGCTGATTTAGCGCAGGCGTTGGGCTAATGTGGTGGAACGTAAATGACACAGATTGAGGGGATCTTTGCCGATCGGCAGCATGACATAAAGGGTTTTCTGGACCGCAAAGTAGACGCATATAACCGGCCGGGCTTTATCGAAAATGACCCCATTTGTATTCCCCATCGGTTTACGTGCAAACAGGACGTGGAGATTGCGGGTTTTTTCGCGGCTGTGCTGGCTTGGGGCCAACGGAAAACCATCATCAACAAGTGTAACGAGCTGATTCATCGTATGGAAGGCTCACCGTTTGATTTTATTAAGAATCACCAGGCAGGCGATCTCAAGTCGTTGCTGGGATTCAAGCACCGCACGTTTAACGATACCGACCTGCTTTACTTTGTTAGTTTTTTCCGTATGCATTATGCCCGGTACGACTCATTGGAAGATGCTTTTATTCCGCCCACGGTAAACCGCGAATTTAGAACGGAATACGTGGATGATTTTCCCGTAGTGCCCGAGGTCGGCGCTCCTTCATCACCCGCTTGTTATTTGGGAGCGTTAACCGATTCAACTTTTGACATCGCACAAGCGTTGAACCATTTCCGTACCTATTTCTTTAGCCTTCCGGATTACCCGCTACGTACCCGAAAGCATATCAGTTCGCCATTGCAGAACTCGGCATGTAAACGGTTGAATATGTTTTTGCGCTGGATGGTCCGCCGAGATGATCGCGGAGTCGATTTCGGATTATGGCGGCGAATGGTACCGTCTCAATTGGTTTGTCCCTGTGACGTACATGTAGAGCGGGTGGCGCGTACATTGGGGCTGATCCAACGAAAGCAATCCGATTGGAAAACGGCCTGTGAATTGACGGGCAACCTGAGGCTATTGGATGCGGACGACCCCGTTAAATATGATTTTGCCCTATTTGGCTTGGGTGTAGAGGGTGAGCTATGAGACAAATGAGCTGTTTTTTGCCTACCTTTGTTTTTTGTGCACTGTATTGCTGATATGAAGAAAGTTAAAATTTCCACGATCCTCACCGTTGTTTTAGGCGCGTTTGTTGTCGTCTTATTGTTCAGTCCGGATACGAAGGCCTGGGTGAGCCGCGGCTTAATGAAAATCGGCCTGTTCAAGCCGGATTTGGAACGTGTGGCCGAAAATCCGGAAAAGGCATCGGCAAGCGTAGCAGGAAAGCCGTCCGTGTTTTTTTCGGATGGCGAAGGAAACCGTATTGACGCGGCTAACCAAGAAGGGAAAGTAGTGTTTGTTAATTTCTGGGCCACGTGGTGTCCGCCCTGTATCGCTGAAATGCCATCTATCGATAAGCTTTACCAACAATTTAAAGATAACGAGCAAATCGTTTTCGTAATGGTCGATGTAGACAATCAGTATGAAAAGTCCAAACAATTCATGGACAGCAAGAAGCTAAGCCTGCCTGTTCATGTACCTTCGGGTGATATTCCGGATCATTGGCTTGGGGGTGCCATTCCGACCACCCTAATACTTGATAAGCAGGGGCAGATCGCAACTAAACACGAGGGAATGGCGGATTACAGTCGCCCCGAAGTAGCGGATTTTATCAATAAGCTGATTGCAGAATAATTACCCTTCATAGACTTCGGGATTCACACAGTAGGGCAGACGCTTACCGGCCAGTCCGGCAATTAGGTTTTCGACGGTCAACTGCATCATCTTCATCCGTGTTTCGATTGTTGCCGAGCCGATGTGCGGAAGGACGGCCACATTGGGTAGCAGAAGCAGCGGGTTGTCGGGAGCCATCGGCTCCGGGGCGGTTACATCCAATCCTGCTCCCCAAATCGTACCACTTTCAAGGGCCTGCCTAAGGTCCGATTCATTGTGCAAAGATCCCCGCGAGGTATTGATAAAGATGGCTGATGCTTTCATTTTGGAGAATGCATCACGATTAAACAGCCCACGTGTTTCTTTGTTGAGGTTAGCATGTACACTCAGTACATCGCTTTGTTGCAATAACTCTTCAAACGATACGCTGCCGGCATCCAATTCCGTTTCGGCCATTTCGTTGCGCCCTCTGTTGTGATAGATAACTCGCATGTCAAAAGCGCCGCGGCAACTCTTGGCCATTTCGTAGCCGATACGACCTAAGCCGAATATTCCAAGGGTTTTACCCTGTAGTTCTATGCCGAGATCGGCCATGGGATCAAAAAAGCCCCAATTTCCGCGTAGGATTTCCTTGTGTTTGTGGATGGCTTTACGGGCTACATTCTGCATCAGCAGGAACGCCACGTCGGCAGTTGCTTTACTCAGTACGCCCGGCGTGTTGCCGATGGGGATACCGAGTTTGGTAGCTTCGGTAACATTTGCTTGGTCATAGCCTACACTGCATAATGCGATGACACGCAGATGTTTACATGCATTGAGGAACGATTTGTTAATTTGATTCGCGCCGACGCTGAACAATGCATCACAACGTTGAGCATGTCGAATTAATTCGTCAGCGGTGAGATCCCGTTTTTCTGTCCACTCGGAAAGTGTATGTCCCTCGTCGACCAACGATTGTTTGATGAGCGCGGGGACATTGCGTGTTATAAATATGGAGGCCATTACTACCGAGTAAATATAAGGTTTTTATTTTTTAACAACGATTTTTGTCTTAGGTTTGCGGGAACGAAAAGCATATCCCGCTATGACCCGGAACGAACTTATCCATCAAATTAAAACCAAGCGGTCCTTCCTGTGCGTCGGCCTTGATACCGACATCGATAAAATACCACAGCACCTTCTTGATCATGAAGATCCTGTTTTTGAATTCAATCGCCAAATTATTGCGGCAACTGCCGATCTGTGCGTGGCTTATAAACCTAACATCGCGTTTTACGAAAGCAGGGGGGTAGCCGGATGGAAAAGTCTACAGAAAACATGGGCTGCGCTTCCAAAAGACTGCCTGAGTATCGCCGATGCAAAACGTGGGGATATCGGCAATACTTCCAAGATGTATGCGAAGGCCTTTTTTGAGCAGCAAACGTCAGGACTGGGATTTGATGCCATTACAATTGCTCCCTATATGGGGCACGACTCCGTCAAACCCTTTCTTGAATTTTCCGGCAAATGGGGGATCGTCTTGGCGCTTACCTCCAATGCAGGCGGATTGGATTTCCAAGTTGGCCGGGATGTAAATGGGCAGCAGCTTTTCGAGCAGGTTATTCGGCAGACCAATACGTGGGGTGATGTAACCAATCTGATGTATGTGGTAGGTGCCACGCGCGGGGAAGCTTTTGCTACCATCCGTAAACATGCACCAAACCATTTTCTGTTGGTGCCTGGGGTAGGGGCGCAAGGAGGAAGCTTGAGTGAGGTCTGTAAATATGGCATGAATACCGACTGCGGGCTGCTTGTCAATGCAACCCGCTCCATTATCTATGCCTCCAAAGGAACCGATTTTGCTGAGAAAGCCCGGGAAGAAGCATTGGCGCTACAGCAGCAGATGGAGCATGAATTGCTGGAAAAAGGAATTATTAGCTAGCCTAAGTAGGTCACCAATACCTTGTCTATCCGATTACCGTCCATATCCATCACTTCAAACTCATGATCCTTCCACCGCATGCGCTCGCCGGGGGTGGGCATATTGCCCAACTTAAGCAGGATAAGTCCTGCAATGGTATTGATACTGCTTAACTCATCTTCTTCCTCGTCGGAAGCGTCGATATTGAGTGCCGAGAAGAGGTCATCTAGCTGATATTGACCGTCGATCAACAAGCTCCCGTCTTCACGCGCAATGATTTCCGGCTTTTCGGCGGTATCGCCATCCGAGATGTCCCCAACGAGGCTGCTTAGAATATCGTTGATCGTGACGATGCCTTGCAATGATCCATACTCATCAAGGACAATTGCCTGATGTATTCTGGACGTCTTGAACTTATTCAGGATGCTATATGCCGAGCTGTTTTCGTGCACATAGTTAAGCGGCTGGGCTAGCTCTTGGAGTTGAATAGGCTGTTCGATCAAGTATTGGTTAAGCAGCGATTTAATATGCACTACGCCCGTAATATTGTCCAACCCACCCTGACATACCGGATATACCGTATGCCCGTTCTTTAATATGGTACTGCGATGCACCTCATACCCGTCATTGATATCCAACCACACGATGTTACTGCGGTGGGTCATTAAGTTGGTGGCCCTTTTGTCACCAAGACTGAAAACCCGATCCACAATTTCGTGCTCGATGTGCTCGATGGCACCAATGTCAGCACCTTCGTCCACAAGCGCTTTGATTTCCTCTTCTGTAACCGCATTTTGGGAAGTCTTGATATTGAGCAAGCGAACTACACCCTCGGTGGTCATGCTTAGCAGCCACACAAAAGGTGCCACCGCCTTGCTGAGGAACTTCATGGGGAATGCCACGACCATTGCATATTTTTCGGGCATGGCCAAGCCAATGCGTTTCGGTACCAATTCCCCGAATACCAAGGTGAGGAAAGTAATCGCGATAACAACAATCAAAACCGAGATTTGGGAGCTATAGCCGTCAAGCCAGCGTACCTCCGATAGGTAAACGTCCAAGCGTTGCGCAATCGTGGCCCCGCCGAAAATACCTGTCAGAATGCCAATAAGTGTGATGCCGATCTGTACGGTGGAAAGGAATTGGTTGGGGGCATCCTTCAGTTTAAGTACTTGTTTGGCTGTGGCGTTCTTCCGGTCGACGAGCACTTGTAGACGGGCTTTCCGACTTGATACGATGGCAATTTCGGAAGCCGACAAAATGCCATTCAAGAGGATTAACGCCAAGATAATCAGCGATTCTGTAAGCATGAAGCTAAGATAATAATTAATTTATATAAACAAAAGGACGATGGGGTCTGGCATTATACTTCATCCTGTAGCAGTTGTTTAGGCTTTTTGACCTGCTGCTTCAGCAAAGCGATATTGACAACTTCGTGCATTTCGGAAACATAGTGGAATGTGAGGTCACGGATATAATCCTCCTTGATTTCCAGAATATCTTTTCGATTTGCTTTAGAAAGAATTACCTCTTTGATATTGGCCCGTTTGGCAGCTAAAATTTTCTCTTTGATGCCACCTACTGGCAGCACCCTGCCACGCAGCGTGATTTCGCCTGTCATGGCCAGCTTTTCCTTTACTTTACGTTGCGTAAAACTCGATGCCAATGCGGTAAGCATGGTGATGCCAGCTGAAGGACCGTCTTTAGGCGTGGCGCCTGCTGGCACATGGACGTGGACGTCCCATTTGTCGAAGACGCGGTAATCAATGTCGAATTCGCTGGCATTTGCACGGAGATAGGCCATAGCGATGCTTGCCGATTCTTTCATCACCTCGCCCAAATTGCCCGTTAATGTCAATTTGCCCTTTCCGGGGCTCAGACTCGATTCGATAAAGAGGATATCACCACCAACCTGTGTCCACGCGAGTCCGGTAACGACGCCGGCTACTTCGTTGTTTTCATAATATTCTTTGTCGAATATCGGCGCACCGAGGATTTTTTCTACGATTGTGGCATCGATTGGTTTCTGAAGCGGGTCTTCCATCACCAGGTGGGTAGCCACTCCGCGAACAATAGAACCGATTTTCTTTTCCAAACCGCGTACGCCCGATTCGCGTGTGTATTCGTCGATGATTTTCTCGATGACTTTGGATCGAACGGAAAAATCTTTTGCCTGGAGCCCGTGTGACTCCCGCTGTTTCGGAATGAGGTGTTTCTTCGCGATCTCAATTTTTTCCTCAATGGTGTAGCCGTTAACTTCGATGATCTCCATGCGGTCTAGCAGCGCGGGCTGTATATTGCTCAACGAATTAGCTGTGGCAATGAACATCACATTGGATAAGTCATAATCCAGCTCCACATAGTGGTCATAAAACGCGCTGTTTTGCTCAGGATCGAGCACTTCAAGTAACGCAGAAGAGGGATCTCCCCGGAAGTCACTCCCTACCTTATCGATTTCATCGAGTACGAACACCGGATTTGACGTGCCGGCTTTCTTCAATGATTGGATGATACGTCCCGGCATTGCACCGATATAGGTTTTGCGGTGGCCCCTGATTTCAGCTTCATCGCGGATCCCGCCCAGCGCCATACGTGCATATTTTCGCCCGAGTGCTTTCGCGATGGATTTGCCCAGTGATGTTTTTCCCACCCCCGGTGGGCCAACCAGGCATAAGATGGGGGCCTTCATGTTATGTTTTAGCTTCAATACTGCCAAGTATTCGATGATACGCTGCTTTACTTTTTCCAACCCATAATGATCCCGATCTAAAACACGCTTGGCACGAACAAGGTCGAAATTGTCTTTCGTGAAATAATTCCACGGCAACTCCAGTATCAATTCCAGGTAATTGAGTTGTACCGAATAATCGGCCGCGGCAGGATTGATGCGGGCCAGTTTGTCAAGTTCTTTGCCGAAATGCTCATTGACCTCTTTAGACCATTTTTTTGTCCGAGCACGTTTGCGCAGATCTTCCATTTCCAGGTCGGGCGTGTTGCCGCCCAATTCTTCCTGGATGGTCTTCAATTGCTGGTTAAGGAAATAATCCCGTTGCTGTTTGTCAAGATCACCCCTTACCTTATTCTGTATTTGGTTCTTGAGCTCCAATAGTTGAAGTTCTACATTGAGTTGTTCGAGTACTTTGGATGCTCGTTTGTCTAAATCAGCGATTTCCAGCAATTGCTGCTTGAATTCGAGATCGGCATTGAGGTTGGAAGAAATGAAATTGATGAGAAAAGCCGGGCTCTCAATATTTTTGATAGCAATGCCTGCCTCGCTGGGTATGTGCGGGGAAAGCTGAATGATCTGCAAGGCCATCTCTTTGATGGAAGAAATCAACGCATTGAACTCCCGATTCGCTTTGTGTTTTTTCTCTTCGAAGCGTTCAATCTGCGCTTTGATGTAGGGCTCGTTTTGAATAAGGCCACGTAATCTGAAACGCTGTTTGCCCTGTATAATAACAGTCGTATTGCCATCGGGCATCTGCAGTATTTTGATAATCATGGCTACGGTGCCCACCTGATAGAGTTGCTCAAACGTCGGGTCCTCGATCGTCATGTTCTCTTGCGCCACCACACCGATAATGCGGTCGCCTTTGTATGCCTCCTTTACCAATTTAATGGATTTGTCCCTGCCTACTGTGATCGGAATGACCACGCCGGGGAATAACACGGTGTTTCGTAGGGGGAGAATAGAAAGTGATTCGGGAAGATCGGCATTGCTCATCTCATCTTCATCTTGTTGGCTCAACAAGGGGAAGAATTCAGTATCTTCATTTATGATAGGGATTGCCTGGTTAAAATCAAATGGATCAAAATTGCTCATGAATATCTTTTCGTCTATGATGTGGCGCCATATTGGCAGCCATGAACTCTGTGCTAACTCAACTATGTATAACTATTAAGTAATTGCAATGCCTATGCCAATAGTAAACTTCTTTGCTATTTCGCTGTTAAGTAATATTATTAAGGTATACATACTGCAAAAAAGTCAGCTTGGGAACAAGAAGGCCGGTTGCACTGCGTACATTGATTAGTTGCATATGGATTTATCGCTAATATAGTATGTTTTGCGATAAAACGCAGTTCTTAAAATAATAAAATAATCGTTTTGGAGTTTAAAGTTAAAATTCCGTGACGGTGGTGTTGCAGGGAGCGAAGCTTATCGCTATGTTTGTAGCACGGAAATTGCAGTAGTGGGAAATATTAGCGACTTACCGAGCCGCGTGCAACCGGTAATGCATAAAGGATTTGTATAATTTAATAGTGATGAAACGAGATTATTTAAACATGTTTTTTAACAAGCTTAACTGTGGTATTGTAGTCGGGATGCTGTGTTTCACTACATTAGTAGCACAAGCGCAAACAACGGAAACCGCTCCCAGCAATCCCCACGTACGGCTGGGGCAGAAAGCACTGATTGATGGTGATTTTAAGGCCGCCGCCACCCACTTGCAGAAAGCGCTTCCTGCCGAGGCTGGCGATCCGGATGTCATGTATATGTTAGGGTATTCGCATTATCAAATCGGAGAGTATAGGAAAGCGCTGGATGCGTTTGGTAAAGTCATCCAATTGCGGCCCGACCATGAGTCTGCATACTATTACCGGGGGAAGGCCAATAATATCCTTGCTGTTCAAACCGAGACCAAGATCAGTTCGGGCAACCGGGAGAAGATGCTGAATACGGCGATTGCAGATTATACGAAAGCCATCGATCTAAATAACGGCGATGTAAAATATTATCAAAATAGAGGTATTGCCTATCGGGATTTAGGTATTTTGCGGGGAACGGCGGGTACGGCCAACTACGACAAAGTGGTTGCAACTGAGGCGTACGATAAAAGCATTGTGGATTTTGAACAGGTGCTGGCGATGACCCCAGGGAAAAAGGATATTCAAACGGAAATCAGAAAGGCTAAAGTCTATCGCGATAACCTGAAATAATTGATTGGTGTAGGCGAATCTAGAGGCTATGGCAGGTTGATGCCATAGCCTTTTTTATTTCCATTTGCCTATCACCGTGTAGTCACTTTCGCCAATGACCCGCACCCCTTGCCGTTTGACAATTCGGTATAAGGAATCAGGGTAATAGTCAAGCTCTTCATCCGTATGGTAGAGCATATTGCTAACTTTGTTGATAATCTGAATGTGCGTAACCGATCCGTCTTCCTGCTTCTCGACGGTGATTTGAGCGGTACGCAATTTGGGGTCTATGCTTTTATAGATTACCGCCGATACGTTGGAGCTGTCTACATGGTAACTGTTTTGCCAAGCAGGCTTGTTGATGTCAGCGTCGATAAATAACGCGAATTCTTCCCTCCAATCTATGATGCGGATTTCCTTACTTTCCTGTTCGCCATTTTTGGCTACGGTTTTGACAATTGAAGGGGCGAGCTGTTGCAGCCGTGTTGCTTCGCGGTCGAAGTAGTCGACCAAACTGAAATACGATGTTGAAGAACCGACTACGGACGCGCTATTGGGCCCATTGCAGGACGAGGCGCCCCATGCTAAAATCACACAGGTGAGGCACATACGTCGGATATGATGGTGCTGGGTCATTAGGATACGGCATCAAATCAACGTATGCCCTGTCATGTCCGGTGGGATGGGCAATCCCATGATCTTTAAGATAGTGGGTGCGATGTCACCCAACTTGCCATCAGATATCGCTTGATAATCGTCATCAATAAGGATACAAGGTACTAGATTGGTGGTGTGTGCCGTGTTGACGGACCCGTCATCATTGATCATGAATTCCGCATTTCCGTGGTCAGCGATGATGATGAACGTATAGCCTACTTGGCGCCCACATTCCACAACCTGTTTCGTGCAACGGTCAACCGTTTCAACGGCTTTGACGACGGCGTCGAACACACCGGTATGCCCTACCATATCCGGATTCGCGAAATTGAGGCAAATGAAGTCAGGCTTATTGGCGGTCATATCGGCACAGATGGCATCTGCAACACGTTGAGCACTCATTTCCGGCTGCAAATCATACGTCGCCACCTTCGGAGAAGGGATGAGGATACGGTTCTCGCCTTCGAATACCTGCTCACGTCCACCGGAAAAGAAGAACGTCACATGCGGGTATTTTTCGGTTTCGGCAATCCGGGTCTGTGTTTTGGTACCCGCTGCCAACACCTCGCCAAGCGTATTACTAAGGTTATCTTTAAGAAACAGAACACCGACATGCCTAAACGTTTCGTCATAGGTCGTCATGGTAAGGTAACGTACGTTTAACGGATGCATATCGTATTCAGGAAAATCCTGTTGCGTGAGTGCGATCGTGATTTCACGGCCGCGGTCTGTGCGGAAGTTAAAGCAAATCACTACGTCGCCATCTTGGATGGTTGCAATAGCGGATCCATTGTTGTCTGTTTTTAGGATGGGTTTTACAAACTCATCGGTAACACCGGCATCGTACGAACGCTGGATGGCTTGGGCAAGGTCTTGTGTGGGCGTTCCAACGCCGTTTACCAAGAGGTCGTAGGCCTGTTTGACCCGCTCCCATCGATTGTCGCGATCCATGGCGTAGTATCGACCAATGGCCGAAGCAAGTCTTCCTACACTTGTGGTTAGAAATTGCTCGATATCAGTAATATATGTGATCCCGGAACGAGGGTCGGTATCGCGACCGTCTAAAAATGCATGTACAAACACTTGATCGCTTGCCAATCCAGCATTCTTCGCCGCATTACATAATCCCTTTAAATGCTTGGTGTGTGCATGCACTCCACCATCAGACAATAGCCCTATAAAATGCACGCGCTTATTCGCGGTTTTCGCATACCGAAAAGCTTCCTGTAACGTCTCGTTTACGTCCAGCTCACCATCGGCAACCGCCTTGTGAATTCTTCCAAGCTCTTGGTAAACCACTCTTCCGGCGCCTAAATTCATGTGGCCGACCTCGGAATTGCCCATTTGACCCGCCGGAAGACCCACAGCTTCTCCAGAGGCCTCTAGTTTGGCATTGGGGTAGTGGGATAGCAACTGATCTAAATAAGGGGTGCTTGCAGCCAGTACAGCGTTGGATTGATCCTTTTTGCCATAACCTAAACCATCTAAGATTATTAGCGCTATTTTCTTTTCGTTGTTCACAGGGCAAATATACGCATTTTCATGGAATCGGATTCACGGAGGCGCGGGCTTTGGGCATAGGGAAAAGATGGCATGTTTTTAGCTATACGTTGTCCGGTGAACGAGAAGCATGGTGAAAAAAAGCTTTTGTAGAAAAAAATCTACACTTTTTTACTGACAAAAGCGATAATATTGTTGGCTACCAAAATAGAATTGACATTTGAATAAACAACTACAGTGAACGTGAAGGGAATCAGATTGATCAGAAAAGCAGGGATGGCTGGAGTAATGTGTTTAGCTATGACAATGTGCCTTGCTAATATCAATGACGTAATTGACGACATTGCATCGTGTATCAAAGGCGGAAATACCAAGGAGCTGTCTAAGTATTTTTCGTCTACGGTGAGCATGACTTTGCTGAATGATGAAGGGATTTACTCGCGCGTGCAGGCGGAGATTATCCTGCGCGATTTCTTTGGGAAAAACACCCCTACGAGTGTTAAAATCGCTCATCGACTGGATTCAAACCCCAATTTTAGGTACGTGGTACTCAATCTTGAAACCCCCAAGGATACATTTCGGGTTTCTTACAAACTGACGAATAATGATAATGCGTTTCAGGTTACCGAGTTTCGCGTTGAACCAATTTACTAACCACCCATATCCGATTTTTATTTTTATTCTTTCTTTTTTGTTTTAAATAGCCATCTTAGCGGCGTTTTAACGGCATTGCTTATGTACTTATCCGAGCTGACGTAACGGGCTTGGTGTACCATGTAAGCTTTTTTATCGACGACCAATGACTCATGAAGAAAATAAGCAGCTGAGGCATTTTATCGCGGCTGCGCTTGCTGAAGACGTAGGTGACGGGGATCATACTTCGCGGTCTACCATTCCCGAGGGGAAGGTTGGCGAAGCCCAATTGATCATCAAGGAACAAGGTGTCATCGCTGGCTTGGAAGAGGCAGTTGCTGTATTCCACGAGGTGGATGAAGCGCTCGCTATAACTACAATGGTCACCGATGGCCAAGTTGTTCAGACGGGAGACATTGCGTTGCGGGTGAAGGGAAACATTCATAGTATTTTGGTTGCGGAACGACTTGTACTCAACATCATGCAACGCATGAGTGGGATCGCGACGACCACGCGTCGGATTGCGGCTATCTTGGAAGGGACAGGTACCGAGGTGTTGGATACCCGTAAAACCACTCCATTGCTTCGATTTTTGGAAAAAAAGGCTGTGGCAATTGGGGGGGGCGTAAACCACCGTTTCGGTTTGTATGATATGATGTTGATCAAAGACAATCACGTGGACTACGCCGGTGGAATTAAGAACGCAATTGAACGGGCAAATCAATATCGTCATGCATTGGATCGTCCCATAGCGATCGAGGTAGAAGTACGGAACCTCGAAGAGGTCAGGCAGGTGTTGGAGGTGGGTAATGTGGAGCGGATCATGCTGGACAATTTCAGGCCCGAGCAGGTGCGCGAAGCCGTGGCACTTATCAATGGCCGGTTTGTGACGGAAGCATCTGGAGGTATCACCGACGAAAATGTCCGTGACTATGCAGAAGCGGGAGTGAACTATATTTCTATCGGTGCGCTTACGCACTCCGTAAAAAGTTTGGATATGAGCTTAAAGGCAAAAGTCGTCGATTAAATAAAGTAGGTGTTATTTTTTGCTTCTTTTTCGTTAATTTGCAATTCATGATATCGATTTATTTGATCGGCGCTGTCCTGTTAGCCTATTGTTTTGGCTCCATACCCACGGCGGTATGGCTGGGCCAGTCTTTTTACGGCGTGGACGTTCGGGAGTATGGCAGCGGCAATGCAGGAGCCACGAACACTTTCCGGGTACTCGGTACGAAGGCTGGTGTAGCCGTAATGCTTATCGACATCTTAAAAGGGTGGACGGCTACTAATCTTGCTTATTTTATCGGTCCTTCGGTTACCGGTCCACAAGCGGCTGCTCAATTTGTTAATTATCAACTAGCTTTGGGCGTAATTGCGGTAGTAGGGCATCTGTTTCCGATTTTTGCGGGCTTCAGGGGTGGAAAAGGGGTCGCTACACTGTTTGGGATGATACTGGCTGTGCATTTCCAAGCCGCATTGGTATGTGTGTCCGTTTTCCTTGTCGTGCTGCTCCTTACGCGGTATGTATCGCTGAGTTCCATCAGTGCCGGATTTGCTTTTCCGTTCAGCATTGTTTTTCTGTTTCATACATCGGTAAAGTCGGTGCTGCTTTACGGCATGTGTATCTGCGTATTGATTCTGATCACCCATCAGAAAAATATAGAACGTTTACTGAAAGGTAAGGAATCGAAGGTTTATTTATTTGGTAAAAGGGCCAAGGAATAGCGCTGCGAATTCGGCATATATATTGCTTTATGTAGGCGTAGTGGATATTGACCATCGCATTTAATTTTAAATATCATGAACGCATTCGTTAAAAGTTCCTGTTTATTATTGACCCTTGTTGTCATTGCATCGTGCGCGACCGTGCCGTTGACCGGACGGAGACAGTTGAGTCTAGTCAATGAATCCGAAATCCAGCAACAAGCAGCGCTGGTGTATAAGGATTTACTCAACGATTCGAAGACCAAAGTAGTCAAGAGCACGTCGCAAGCACAAATGGTGCAGCGTGTAGGTAAAAACATTGCAGGAGCCGTGAATCGTTTCCTGCAAGAAAACGGATACGGTGACCAGTACAATTTCGACTGGGAGTTTAACTTGATACAAGAGGACCAAATCAATGCATGGTGCATGCCTGGCGGGAAAGTGGCGGTTTATTCCGGCATACTGCCCGTTACCAAAAACGAAGCGGGGCTGGCTACGGTAATGGGGCATGAAGTAGCCCATGCCATCGCGAAACATTCGGCTGAGCGCATGTCACAAACCATTATCGCGCAAGCAGGGGGAGTAGCCGTGGATGTAGCCACTTCAGAAAAATCCAGCACAACCCGATCGGTGCTCAACACGGCATACGGGCTAGGGGGGCAACTTGCGTTACTGAATTATTCACGCAACCAAGAAAGCGAAGCCGACCGGTTGGGATTGGTCTTTATGGCTATGGCCGGCTATAATCCCAATGAAGCGATCGGGTTTTGGGAGCGTATGGCTCAGGCAAAGCAAGCCCAGGGTGGAGGTGCCCCGCCTGAATTTCTCAGTACGCACCCCAGCGATGCACGGCGGATAAACAATATCCAAAAGTTGATACCAGAGGCCATGACCTATTACAAGAAATAGCGAATGAAGCAAACCGATATCGCAGCCATCCGGGCAGAGTATCGAATGGGGGAGTTGAGTGAGTATGAAGTCGTTACAGATGCTATTGAGCAATTCCGGCATTGGTTTGACGACGCGATAGACAAAAAGGTCATGGAGCCCAATGCGATGACGTTGTCTACCGTATCGGCCTCTGGTCGACCATCTTCAAGAATTGTACTGTTGAAGGATTTGGATGAGACTGGTTTCGGTTTTTTCACTAACTACGAAAGCCAGAAAGGAGCGGAATTGGCTGAAAATCCCTATGCGGCTTTGCTGTTTTTCTGGCCGGAATTGCAGCGGCAGGTGCGCGTAACGGGGCGCGTGGAGAAAATGTCCGCAGCGCATTCTGATGCATACTTTCACTCCCGGCCCAAAGGAAGTCAATTGGGCGCCATCGCTTCCCCGCAGAGCCGAGAGATTCCTGATCGGCTGATGCTGGATACACAATTGGCTGAATTGGAGAAGCGTTATAAAGCTATTGAACCAATTCCACGGCCAGCGTATTGGGGCGGATATAGGCTTTTACCCGATACCTTGGAATTTTGGCAGGGAAGGGCAAGCAGACTCCATGATCGATTGGTCTACAGGCGGTTTGAAAGAGGTTGGAACATAACAAGACTAGCGCCCTAATCCTTATAATCCTTAACCATATGGAAACGATAGCACGTATACGGGAATTACTGGAAGCAGCGTTTGGCTTGGAGATAGTAATCGCTGACGAACAGTCGGTGTTGCAGCCGGCACTGACTGTAGCCAAGGAAGCCCTACCGCAGGTATGCTTGTTTCTTCGGGATCACCAAGAAACCTATTTTGATTTCCTTTCCTGTATCAGCGCGGTGGATGATGGGGTGACGGCAGGTACCTTTACCGTTGTTTATCACTTAGCGTCAATACCGTATAATCAGCAGCTTACCCTTAAGGTAATTGTGCAAAATGACAGGCAATTGGATAATCTTCCCGTCATACCCACGGTGAGCGAGGTATGGCGAACAGCGGAGTGGCACGAACGGGAAGCATTTGATCTTGTGGGAATCTATTTTGAAGGACATCGCGACCTAAGGCGGATATTATTGCCGGATGACTGGGAAGGATACCCTTTGCGCAAAGATTATAAGGAAGCTGAAGCATACCATGGAATAGCGATTAAATAAAGAAGCGAACATTATGCCAGCGGTAGCGAACAACCTTTATCAAGAAGCACAACGGGCGCATGAAGCGCGGTTGGAGTCGATAGCAGCGGAGGAGATGATTATCAATATGGGGCCCCAACACCCATCTACCCATGGCGTGTTGCGGTTGCAGTTGATTACTGATGGGGAAATCGTCAAGGAAGTCATCCCACATCTTGGCTATTTGCACCGCTGCTTTGAGAAACATGCGGAATCGATGAATTACGGGAAGACTATTCCGTTTACCGACCGGATGGATTACTTGGCTTCGATGAATAATAGCCATGCTTTTGTAATGGGGGTAGAGCGTATGCTGGGTATCGATAAGCAAATTCCTAAACGGGTCGAATACATCCGCGTACTGGTATGTGAACTCAACCGCATCGCGTCGCACCTGATTGCGATAGGTACATACGGTATCGATATTGGAGCATTTACGCCATTTATGTGGTGTTTCCGGGATCGGGAGCATATCATGAACATGCTGGAGTGGGCTTCGGGATCAAGGATGCTATACAATTACATCTGGGTAGGTGGTTTATTCTACGACCTGCCCGTAGGCTTCGAGGAACGTTGCATCGAATTTATCCGATATTTCAAGCCGAAATTGATAGAATTGGATGAACTCCTTACCGAAAACCAGATTTTTATTTCGCGAACCGCAAATATTGGTATGTTGCCCGCCGACGTTGCCATCAACTATGGTTGTTCCGGACCCATGTTGCGCGCCTCCGGAATCAAGTGGGATTTACGAAGGGCAGATGGATATTCGGTATATCCCGAGCTTGAGTTTGATATTCCGGTGGGTAAGGGGCAGGCTGGACGCTTGGGCGACTGCTGGGACCGTTTCAAGGTGCGGGTAGATGAAGTTAGGGAGTCCGTACGGATTATCGAGCAATGCTTAGCGCTGTTGACCAAGGAACTGAAGCGCACGGCAGATTTTGATCCGCGTGCACTCGTGCCCAAAAAGGTCAACTTGAAAGCCCAGGATTATTATGTGAGGGCCGAAAACCCGAAGGGCGAACTGGGTTTCTATTTTGTTACTCAGGAAAAGACCGATATCCCTAAACGGGTGAAAGCCCGGGGACCAAGTTTCAACAACCTTTCGGTGTTGCCGGAATTGGCGAAAGGTGTGCTGATTGCAGACTTGGTGGCGATATTAGGTTCCATAGATATTGTTTTGGGAGAGGTAGACCGATAAATAGTTGTGTATAGGATTGGTATAAAGCACTTTATGTCGATTGGTTGTTTACTGTGTGGGGTTTTTGAAAATAAGTTAAAATAATTTGCAAAGTGTAAAATAAATAGTACCTTTGCAGCTTCATAATTTAGGTTTATAATTGGTTAGTAAAGGTTTCCATTCTCCCCGTTTGGAAACCTTTCTTTTTTGGTTCAAGTCTCTATTCTGCGAGGCGAAACGACGGACAACAACAACTCGGGTAAGAAAGCATTAGCTTATCTTTAATTTATATAAAAAAAGCGCCTTGGCGGTTGGCCAAGGCGCTTTTTTATCCGTTGTGTCTATTTCTTAGAAATAGAACTGGACACCGATTTTCGGGGCCAATGAATTGGCGTTCAAACCAAATGAGTTGGTGCTGGTTTTGCTACCGCCTTCAGGCGTAGTGCTGGCATTTTGATAATACAAGCCTCGTACGGAAAATTCAATGCCGATCTTGTCGGTAGGGAAGTACGCAAAGCCTGGTGCCAATTCAACACCGTAATGTTCTGATTTGGAAATTTTCGTATCATCGACTTTGGAGTTGCCCCAAGCCATTGGAACGGATACTTGACCGAAGAACTTAAAGTCGCCGTCGCCTTTGTAAAGTCTGGCATACGGAGCGGCCACGAATTGCCCAAGCTTAGCTTTCTCAGTGCCATCATCTTCCTGATTCCAAGCGTAGCCTATTCCCAATCCAACCGCCACATTGTCGCTAACAAATACGCCGACATTAGGTAAGATAGAAAAACCCTGAACACTTCCGTCAACATCTTTTACATTGGTGTAATCGTACGACACATTTCCGCCAAGGATAGTCTTTCCTTTTTCGGTTTGTGCATTAGCTGCGAATGTTACTGCTACGGCTGCTGTTAAAGTTAAAAATAGTTTTTTCATGATGTTATTAAAAATTTAGTTAAAATTATTGTCATCCAGTCCTCATTTTTTGCATTTGAACTATTTGACTTATGAAGTCAGTTATGCAATACAAATGCCAAAGTTTGTCACCAAATGGTCCGTTTTGTCATCCCGGTGTCGCTTTTGATTGGACGAGCTTAATGGATAGGTTCAGTGCTTAAATCAAGCTTTTTTTTACGATGATTGCGCTATTAACTAACATGTTTATTGCGTTTTTTGAACCGTTTGAACGTGCCGCGCCATGTTGTCTTATTTCATATTGACTTTTTGACATTAAATGTCAGTCTGCATAAGTTCATACAAAAAAAGCTAAGCACTGTGGTGCTTAGCTCAATATGATTAAAGGAGCGATGCTCTTATTATTCGAAATATTCCTTTATTCGTTCAAAAAAGGTTTTTTCATTCCTGCCGGGCTGGGGTTTGAAATTTGGAGAGTTGCGCAGGCGTTCGAGCAGATCTTTCTCTTCTGACGATACCGCTTTAGGCGTCCATACATTGACATACACGAGCTGGTCACCTTTATGGTAGGAGTTGACCTCAGGCACGCCTTTTCCCTTTAGTCGCAGTATTTTTCCGCCTTGAGTGCCCGATTCAATTTTGATTTTCGCTTTGCCGTCTATGGTGGGGATTTCTACGCTAGTACCCAATGCCGCGTCGACAAAATTGACATACAGGTCATAGATAACATTTGTTCCGTCCCTTTTCAGGCTTTCATGTGGTAGCTCTTCAATAAGGATAATCAAGTCGCCGGGTACCCCGCCACGCGGGGCGGCATTTCCTTTTCCACTCATGGATAACTGCATGCCCTCGCTTACGCCGGCAGGTATGTTGATGCTGATTGTTTCTTCACCACGCACCAGTCCGTCGCCATGGCATGCCGTACATTTCGCGGATATTTCTACGCCTTCGCCATTACAGGTAGGGCAAGTGCTGGTTGTTTGCATCTGGCCCAAAATGGTATTGGTAACCCGTCGTACAGCACCCGTGCCGCCGCAGGTGCGACAGGTGTGGAATGAAGATTTATCCTTGGCGCCGCTGCCGTCGCAGGTGGAACATACCACTTGCTTGTTTACCTTGATTTTCTTTTCGGCACCCTTAGCGATTTCGTGCAGGGTGAGTTTTACCTTGATACGTAAGTTGGATCCTTTGGTGACACGACGACCACCACGTTGGCCCCCACCACCGAAAAAGCTTTCAAACGGACTGCCGCCGCCGCCGAAGATGTCTCCAAATTGGCTGAATATATCTTCCATATTCATACCACCGCCACCGAAACCACCTGAAGCACCACCGGCATGGCCAAATTGGTCATAGCGTTGCCGCTTTTCGGAGTTGCTGAGTACTTCATAAGCTTCAGCAGCTTCCTTAAATTTCTCTTCGGCTTCTTTGTTGTCTGGATTTTTGTCTGGGTGGTACTTAATAGCCAATTTCCGATAAGCCGACTTTATCTCGGCTTGATCGGCGTTGCGGGAAATACCTAATACATCGTAATAATCTCGTTTTGCCATGCTTGCTTGTCTGTTAACTGCCTACAACGACTTTGGCATGGCGCAACACCTTACCATGTAAAAAGTAGCCCTTTTCGATTTCGTCAATTACCTTGCCTTTCAGGTCATCACTGGCAGCCGGTACGTTGGTGATCGCTTCCTGCAACTCTGCATCGAACGGTTTTCCTATCGATTCCATCTCCTTCAATCCCTGGTTGGTAAGGATGGTCTTCAGCTTTTGGCCAACCAAAGACACGCCCTCTTGCAACGGAGCGAGTTCAGTAGCGGTTTCAAAGGCCTTTAACGCCCGGTCGAAATCATCGATTGCCGGTAGTAGGTTGGCAATGATTTCCTTGCCGGCGGTTTGCATGAGTTCGACGCGCTCCTTTGCAATCCGGCGCTTGTAATTATCAAACTCAGCATATAAGCGCATATACTTGTCATTGGCCGCAGCCAATTCGGCAGTCAATCGTTGTGTTTCTGTAGGCTCATCAGCCGCAGGATCAATTTCTTTTTCGATTTGGGCATCGTCGGCCGTCTGGATTTCCTGCGCAGCAGCTTCTTTTTCTCCCATTATGTCGTTGTTATCGTAATTTCTTTTGTTCTTGTCTTTTGCCATAGCTGTCATCCTGTTGTTGTCAACCGTAGTTCGGTCACGCAATTTCATTGCCAGCTATGAAACTCCGTCACCCTGTCAGTTTCGCGGCGCGCCATGCTTACAAAATGGCGCATTAGCGCTAGCTTTCGCCATGTAAGCAGGCTTATATTGACACATTGTCTTGCAATGCGCCATCTCCCGTTTTGATGATACGTGAAGGCATATTACGGATGATTTGGTAATCATGCGTGGCCATTAGGATTGCAGTTCCGGATCGACTGATTTCTTTCAATAACAAAACGATTTCTTCAGAGGTCTCGGGGTCCAGGTTGCCGGTAGGTTCATCGGCCAGGATAATTTCGGGATTATTGAGCAAAGCACGGGCAATGACCACGCGTTGCTGCTCACCACCGGATAGTTCATGAGGCATTTTCTTGAGCTTAGAGCGGAGGCCTACCTTTTCGAGCACGTCCAGCATCCGGTTGGTGATTAGGTTTTTGTCTTTCCAACCCGTGGCGCGAAGGGCAAATTCCAGGTTCTTTTCTACGGTACGGTCCGTGAGTAGGTGGAAATCCTGGAAAACGATGCCCAATTTTCTACGCAGGAAAGGTACTTCTCGTTCACTGAGTTTTTTTAAGTCGAAGCCGGCAACCATCCCTTCACCACTGGCAATGTGTAGTTCACCATAGATGATTTTCAACAGGCTGCTCTTGCCACTCCCGGTTTGGCCGATTAGGAATACAAATTCGCCCTTATCGATTTTCAGGTTAACATTAGCAAGTACGAGATGCTTGGGTTGGTAGATATCGACGTTTTTGAGTGTGATTACCGTATCGCCTATCATAATGTTTTACAATTCTATTTTTTTAATTTGTCCGAAAGGCATTTCCCTGACAACTTCCATAATGTACACTGCTTTATTGCCCAGCCCTAATTTTTCCAAGGATTTGTCAGGGCGGTCTACCCTGAAGTAAGCAAGCAAAGTGAAGGCATCGTCACGCAGTTGGACATAATCCGGTATTTTGGCCACACCCTTAACTTTGATCAGATACATGGTGTGCAAAGTTAGTATTAATTACGTGAAAGATAAAGGGGTTATCGGTGTTTGGCCAAAAAATCCAACGTGTTCAAACCGTCCGCATAGTCGTTGAGCGCGGGCTGCTGGCTTTGCCCGAAGTCGACTTGCGGTGTAGCAATCGCCAATTGATCGCTGCTGACTACACATTGTAGCTGGTCGTGCAGTGCGTTCAGCCGCTTAGTCAGCGAGTCCGCATCTCGGTATTCCTCGAGGTGCAGTACTCCCAATGGCGAAGCCATCCGTTCGTCGGGCTTGACCAACAAGAATCCATTGTCAAAATGTGGATTGCCGTTGATGAGGTAAATGGACTTGTTGTAATCGTAATTATTGGCATATTTGTGATGATTGATGCAATCGCGAAAAGAAGATATGCCATCAAAAAATACCGAAATGTCATAGTCCTGGGGTACGAATAGCTTAGAGACACTCCGGCAGCCGAGGCCAAAATAGTCAAACACATCGTTACCCAGTTGTTGGAGGTCGTGTGCATTTTCCTTGCCGGTCAGTACCGCTGCACTGTTGCGGTTTTTCCGGATGATATGCGGCTTTTCGCCGAAATAATACGTAAAGTACCGGGCGCTGTTATCATTGCCGGTGGCGATTACCATATCGAAATCCTTAAGCCGCTCAGTAATACGGATCTCGGAAGCAAAGGCAGGGTTGATATCCTGAAGTTTTTCAAGTAGGTGTGCGGTAACTGTAGGGTCGTCTGTTGCGGGCTTTACCTGTACGTTAAAGCCCGCACAAAGCACACACAGGATGTCGTGGAAGCCAACTAGCGGGATGTTTCCGGCTAGGACGAGTCCAACGGTTTTATTCGACTCATCATCAAAGGGGTAGGGGGCCAGCCATTTTTGCAGCCGATCTTCCGATAAATTCAATGCAATCGCATTCACCGCCTTCTGGACATTGGGCAATGTAAACCACGGGTTATGGTATTGGGCGGATTCGATGATTTGCCGTAGGTGCGGGTTGCCGGAAATGAGGTATTTCCCAAGTTGAACGAAAGCTTCTATACGTTGTTTCTTTGTCAAAATATGAATCTTAAGAGCTGTAATACACGAGATTTGTTGTATATTTGTGACCAAATTTGGTTGGTAACAAAAAGACGACTAGTTTTGTAGTGAACTTTTTCACATCAAGTTGCAAAAGTAGGTTTTTTTATTTTAATTATATTTCGTAGAAGTTAGATGGCAATTAAGATAACAGATGAATGCATCAATTGTGGGGCGTGCGAGCCGGAATGCCCGAATAATGCAATATACGATGCTGGGGTGAGTTGGCGGTTTGCTGAAGGTACTAATCTGAGCGGCGTTATTGATTTCGGCGACGGTACGACGCTTGATGCGGACGAAGAACAAGTCGCCTTGTCCGATGAAGTTTATTACATCGTTTCCGATAAATGCACGGAATGTGTGGGTTTTCATGACGAGCCGCAGTGTGCCGCGGTATGTCCGGTAGACTGTTGTGTGGATGACGAAGATATCCGTGAAACGGAAGAAGAGCTGTTAGCCAAAAAGGCGTGGCTGCACGGGGAGTGATGCAAGGGGCTGCGTTTCTCGAAAAATATGTAAAGGGGCCCTCTTTCAATCGACGGAGGGCCTTTTTAGTGGTTTATGAACTTGCCCTTATTTAACATTTGCCGGGCACTACCAATACCGGACAAGGTGCTCTGCGTGTTACGCTTTCGGATACGCTGCCTGATATAAAATGATCAAACCCCGTTCGGCCGTGGGTGCCCATAATGATAAGATCGGCCGCCCATTCATTGGCTACGGTAAGTATCTCCTGCTTTGGGTTGCCTATTCGGCTGAACGTAAACACTTCTTTCACATCTTGAAGACCTTTGCTGATCTCATCCAACATGGTTTTGGAATTTTCTTCCTGCATTTCCGTGGTTTCAGGGATGATGATCGGTTGTTGCCCCATCAGCGGATCGGCACCATAATTGGTCGGCGCGGCAGGTTCGATTACGTGAATCAATGCCACAGACGATTCCATCAGTTTGGCAAGTCCGTATCCATGCTGCAACGCCTTTTTTGAACACTCGCTATCATCTGTTGCGATGAGTATGCGGGTGTATGTTACTGGTTTTGTTTCCATAACTACTGGGTTGATATCGATAACTTCCGTAAATATAACAACGATTAACTGGTTTTAGTTTTTGTGCGCTTCCGGTACATCATAATTATGATAATTCCTGCATCAATTTGTCAAATTCGGCACGCAGGGCGGCCAATTCCGTTTCCAGTTTGGTAACTCGGTTGGCCAGTTCGGCTGATGTGCTCCCATCACTGAGCTCCAGGTCGCTTTCGTCCGGGATGGTGCCTCCCCCCAGCAGCTGCATATACCGGGCTTCTTTTTGTCCCGGTCGCTTGGGCAGTTGCTTTACATATGGAGATTCCGCATTGGCTAAGTTGTCCAAAAGTGATTGCACTTCCTCCAATGATTCGAATTCGTGCATCCTTCCCGAGTTCGTATTCAGTTCGCCCGGCGTCTGTGGTCCGCGCAATAGCAACAGGCATATGATGGTCACCTCGGCCGGAACCACCGGGAATACGATTGCAAAATTGTGTTTGTACTTAGTAACCCGGCTGGAGCCGCCCACAACCGTTGATACCAATCCCTTTTTCCGGAGTGAGTCTAATGTGGCGACAACCGTACTGTCATCGTAATTCACCACAGGTTTCCGAGATGTTTTCTGATTGCATGCTGCAACCAACGCGTTCAGGGTGAGCGGGTAATATTCAGGGGTGGTTTTTGATTTTTCCATCAGCGAGCCCAGTATACGCTGTTCTTCGGCTGATAAAATAGGGAGTGTTGGTGTACTATCCATGGTTCGGCTTATCACATCTTTGTTAACTCCCAAAAATGGAATTTTTATCTCAATAAAACAACTTTGTATGAAAAAGGCGTACTCAATTGCTATCTTCGTCGAATCAAACGTGTGGTCCATTGCTCAAGATTGCTTACCATCCCAGTTATTCGCATCCGTTGCCAGCGGGCCATCGCTTTCCGATGGAAAAATACGATCTGATACCTGCGCAACTATTGCATCGTGGAACGGTACCGGTATCCAGCTTCTTTGAGCCCGAGCCGGCAGACTTAGCGACCATTGTCCAAGCCCACGCGCCGGAGTATTGTCGCCAATTGCTTGACGTAGCCCTGTCTCCTGCCATGATTAGGCGTATCGGATTTCCGCTTTCCGCGCCATTGGTGGAACGTGAATTACGTATTGTAAAGGGCACGGTTGATGGGTGCCTATTTGCGATAACGCACGGCGTGGCATTTAACGTAGCTGGAGGTACGCATCATGCCGGGCGCGACTGGGGCGAGGGGTTTTGCCTGCTCAACGATCAGGGGATAGCAGCGGCCTGGCTGCTCAACAGCGCCATTCGCCAGCGCGTGTTGATCATCGATTTGGATGTTCATCAAGGCAATGGTACAGCACAGCTTTTTGAGGAGGAACCGCGCGTGTTTACATTTTCCATGCACGGCGAGCGGAATTTCCCTTTTCGCAAGGAACGGTCTGACGTAGATATCGGGCTGCCCGACGGAGTGGGAGACGAGGCTTATCTTGAGTTGCTGCAATATCATTTAGCCTTGATTTTCGAACGCGTTCAGCCCGACTTTGTGTTTTATCAGGCTGGGGTTGACGTGCTTGCGACCGACAAGCTGGGCAAGCTGGCGTTAACCAAGGCGGGCTGCCGGAAGCGGGATGAATTGGTGTTCGGCTATTGTCACGCAGCCCGAGTGCCTGTGCAGGTGAGTATGGGCGGCGGCTATTCCGTTCAGATCCGAGATATTGTCGATGCGCATTGCCACACCTTCGAAGCGGCCATCCAACTATATCATTGAAATGCATTAACCCATTTAAGAACATGTTTTACCATACAGACGCTACTATCGAACAATTAGCTATTCATCGCGTAGGCAATAAGCAGAATGACGAATTCTATGTACTTAGTGAATCGCCCTTCGTTTTGGAGGATGAGCTATTGGCCACCTTATTGATGCATTATTTCCTCAGCCCATTTGCCAAGCTCAATGAGGTATATCGGCTATTCCATTCCAGCGAAACGCTGGCGTTGAATGAGATCTACCATTTTTGTAAATCATTTTTTGAAGGCGAATTGGATTTTCAGGCATTCGGGCAGCAAATCGGCAAGCACCTCTTTGAGGCATCCAACCATCCCAATATCAAGGGGGGCGAACTCTATGTAGTGCAACTCCGTGATGTGCAACTGGAAGGGGAGGTCCACGATGCTATCGGGATATTTAAATCAGAGACCAAGGAGCCTTTTCTTAAAGTTTCTCCCGCCCAGGGGATGTTTCATCTGGGGTATGAGCAAGAAGCGATCAATATCAACAAATTGGATAAAGGATGTCTTATCATCAATACGGAAAGCGACCAAGGATATAAGGTGCTGGTCGTTGACCAGACCAACCGCCAGCAGGAGGCCGTATATTGGAAAGATGATTTCCTAGGTGTGCGCGTACGCAACGACGGCTTCAACAAAACGGGCAATTTCCTGAAGGTATATAAGCAGTTCGTGAATGAAGGCCTGGATGACGCGTTTGAATTGGAACGCACCGATAAAATTGACCTGCTAAACCGCTCTATGGATTACTTCAAGGAACATGAAACATTCAAAAAGCAAGAATTCGAAGAAGAAGTGTTGGGCAACCCGAAGGCAGCTACGCTCTTTGACAGTTATCGCCAGCAATTTGAAACGGACTATGAATCTCCTTTTGGTGAACAGTTCGATATCTCAAGTGGAGCCGTGAAAAAAGCTCAGGCTACTTATAAAAGTGTGTTGAAATTGGATAAAAACTTCCACATCTACGTACATGGCAAAAGGGAGTATATCGAAAAGGGTTACGACGACGAAAAGGGCATGAATTACTACAAGGTATATTTTAAGGAAGAGCATTGACGTTTGCGCATTCTTTCCAGATTCTTTCCAGATTTCGCGGCTACTTTGGTCGCCATTCAATCACTGAGGTGTGTAGCCTAGGAACTTTATGACAAAGAAAAAGGACGATGTATTCAATGAGGTGATCAAAAAGCCCTCAGATTTCAAGTTTGGTGCAACCGTAGCCAATGCATTTGATGATATGGTGGAGCGCTCCGTTCCATTTTATACCGAAATCCAACGGATGATCATCGAACAAGCGGCAGAATTCGCTGTTGCAGATACCAATGTTTACGACCTGGGTTGCTCAACGGGTACCACATTCCTCAACTTGGATCCACTGGTGGATGGGCGGGTACGCTTTGTAGGCGTAGATGACTCAAAAGATATGTTGCAGAAATGTGCGGAGAAGCTCAAAGAGGCCGGGCTTACGCGGGAGTATGAGTTGAAAAATGCCGATCTTCACCAAGATTTCGAAATTGAAAATGCATCGGTGGTAATCCTTTGTCTCACGCTCCAGTTTGTACGGCCGATATACCGGGAGAGGTTGCTTAGGAAAGTATACGAAGGCCTTAAACCGGGTGGCGTATTGCTTATTTCAGAAAAGATATTGGCAGAAGACAGCCTATTCAACCGTAATTTCATTACCTATTATTACGATTACAAACGTCGCAACCATTATAGCGAATTGGAGATTTCCCAAAAACGGGAAGCATTGGAGAATGTGCTGATTCCCTATAAGCTGAGCGAAAACATGAAGATGCTAATGGAAGCTGGTTTCAGCCATACGGAAGTATTCTTTAAATGGTATAATTTTTCAGGATTTATTGCCGTAAAAAATTAATGTTGTAATGATTCAGATTGGCAATTTTTTCTTCAAGTACCGGAATTACGTCTTTATTTTCCTTTACCTTGCGCTTTTCATTCCGTCGCGATCAATTTTCGACGAGGCGACCTTTGGCCTTGGCTATTACAAGTTTCCCCTGTTTATCGGCCTTACTGTGACCATTTTGGGGCAGCTTATCCGCGGGGCGACGATTTCGTTGGCCTACATTGTGCGGGGTGGTAAGGATAAAAAAGTGTATGCCAACGAATTGGTCACCAATGGCATCTTTGCGCATTGCCGTAATCCATTATATGTAGGCAACATCTTGATGCTGGTCGGCGTGGGGATCCTTGTCAATTCATTGCTATACGTATTGGTTTTCATTCCGCTTTTCCTCTTTATTTACCAAGCCATTGTTTTGGCCGAGGAACATTTTCTGAGAAACAAGTTTGGTAGCCAGTTCGACGCCTATTCAAAACGCGTACATCGGTGGTTGATCAATCCCGTAGGGTTGGGGAAAACCATCTCCGGTATGCATTTTTCATGGCGGCGCTGGCTGGTGCGGGAGTACAATACACAAGTGATCTGGCTGTTAGCGATCACGCTGATATTGGTATTCAAGTACACCCATTGGCAGTGGGATACAACCACCCGAAACACCTGGCTTATTGTCATACTGCTAATCCTGGCTGTTTATTACGGCACTATCAAGTACTTCAAGAAGTCCGGCAAGTGGACCAAGCTCCTGTAGCTAGCCATCAGTGCGGGCCACAGCAAATCGCTAAACTAGCTTCAGTTCCTGCCGTTCGCCTGTTGCACAAGCCCGGTATATCGCATCGATTACCTTCAGGTCCTTCAGCCCTTCGAGGCCGTCTACCGGTACCACTGGCTCATTGCCGTCCAAGATAATGCCCGCCATTTCATCCATTTGTTGCGTTTGGTGGGTTACATGGGGCTGTGTCAGTTTACCCTTGTTCGTGCGCCCTTCAATGGGACCATACCCGGTAGACGGTTGTAACTCAGCAAACCCTTTTTCGCCGTTGAGGAAAAAGCGGTCGAGGTAATTCATATTGTAGGTAGACAAGCAAGAGGCCACAGCACCGCTTGGGAAGCCCAATTGGAAGAGAATGGTTTCATCCACCCCCTCTTTAAATTTTACCGTATCCGTTTTGGTTTCTTGGGCGGTTACCCAAATTGGCTCTTCACCCACCATATAGCGAGCCCCGTTTATCGCATATATACCGATATCCATCATCGCACCGCCACCCGCTAGCGCCTTATCTAGCCGCCACTGGTTCGGGTCGCCGATCCGAAAACCACATTGCCCTTGAAAGAATTTGATTTTCCCAAATTCACCTTCGCTGCGCATTCTCACCACTTCCAATGTTTTAGCTTCAAAATGCAGCCGATAACCCACCAGTAATTTCACGCCGGCAGCAGCACAGGCCGCTATCATTTCCTCGCCTTCTGCCGCATTGAGCGCCATTGGCTTTTCGCAGATGGCGTGTTTACCGGCTTTAGCCACCCGGATTACTTGGTCGTGATGGAGGGCATTTGGCGTAATCACGTATACCGCATCAATATCCGGATTATCCTTGATCTTGTCGAAATTTTCATAGTTATACCGGCTCCCTTCGGGAACGCCGTATTTCGCACCCCATTCATCTAGCTTGGCCGGGGTGCCGCTGATCAATCCGGTTATTTTAGCCCGTTTGCAGGACTGCATGGACTCGGCTACCCGCGAGGCATAGCCCCCGAGCCCCATAAGTGCTACCCGTAGCACAGAGCCCTGCGCAGTGGGTCGTAGACCAGCAAATACATCAGTCGACAGGAATGGCACGGCCGCCGCCGACACGGCCAACTTTTGTAGGAAATCGCGACGAGAAGTTGTCATCATATCGTTATGGGTTTGTCTGTTATGGCCAACGCAATCGCAACCGGATTGTTTGATTTTTTCGCTGGAGAGCAAACTTAACTAAAGTTGCTTCTATATGCAATTATATTTTTACTTACCTTTGCATCGTCAACAAAAGGCACGTATATGTAAGATTTGATTTCTTTCAGGAATGCGAAAAGACCTGCAGGCTCAGGTTTATTCAATTGCTCACGTTTTAACGAAAGGAATCATGCTTACCCTACAAGGTGTCACATACACCCATCCCAATAGTGATTTATTGTTTGATGGCATCAATCTCACCATCAATAAACAAGAAAAGGTTGCGTTAATCGGCAACAATGGCGTCGGAAAATCAACCCTGTTAAAGCTTCTGGCTGGTCATCTGCTTCCGTCGAGCGGGCAGGTACGGGCTGCTAGCAAACCCTACTACCTGCCACAGCTTTTCGGCCAGTTCAATGACCAACCCATTGCCCAGGCCCTCCAGGTAGCAGACAAACTACATGCGCTACAGGAAATCTTGGCCGGTCACGCCACGGAAGTGAACATGGAGGCGCTCGATGATGATTGGATGATCGAAGAGCGCTGTGCAGCCGCATTTGCCCATTGGGGGTTAGACGGGATAGCCCTAAGCGACCAACTTGGCACCCTTAGTGGCGGTCAAAAGGCCAGGGTATTCCTTGCCGGAATCGATATACACCAGCCGGATATCGTTTTGTTGGATGAACCAAGCAACCATCTGGATTCACTTGGCAGGGAACTACTATATACCTATGTAACCTCCTGCAGGCATACCCTGGTGGTGGTCAGCCACGACAGGGCATTGCTGAATCGCCTAAATAAGGTTTGCGAGCTTGGCCCACAAGGTATAACGGTATATGGCGGCAACTATGATTTCTATACTACGCAGAAGGCGATCGCGACCGGTGCGTTGAACCAACAGCTTAAGAATACCGAGAAATCGCTCCGGAAGGCAAAAGAAACCGCACGGGAATCCATGGAACGGCAGCACAAACTGGATGCCCGCGGTAAGAAAAAGCAAGAAAAGGCTGGGCTTCCCACCATCGTCATGAAAACCCTGAAGGACAACGCGGAAAAAAGTACATCGCGCATGAAGGGGATCCATGCAGAAAAAACGGGCGCTATATCCGAAGAGCTGGGGCGACTGCGCGACGCCTTGCCCGATATCGACAAAATGAAGCTGGCGATCAGCCATTCAACGCTTCACCAAGGCAAGCGATTGCTTGTAGCCGACAACATAAATTTCGGGTACGGTGATCAGCCGCCGCTGTGGAAAAAGCCGTTGAGCTTCCAGGTTTTAAGTGGCGATCGCACGGCCATCAACGGCGCGAACGGGTCGGGCAAGACCACGTTGATCAACGTGCTGTTGGGCAACCTCCATCCCCGTATCGGATCGCTACATCGGGCAGATGCCAAGGTCATTTATATCGATCAGGATTACTCGTTGATCGCCAATGAGCTAACTGTTGTCGAGCAAGCACATCAATTCAATTCTGAAGCACGCCCCGACCACGAGCTGAAAATCTGTCTGCACCGGTTTCTGTTTACGAAGGACGACTGGGAAAAACCCTGCGCCGTATTGAGCGGCGGCGAAAAAATGCGACTGCTCATCTGTTGCATGACGATCGATAACCGGGCGCCCGATATCATCGTGTTGGATGAACCGACAAATAACCTGGATATTCAGAATATCGAAATACTGACGGCGGCGATCAATGAATATCGCGGAACACTATTGGTCATCTCTCACGATACCTATTTCCTGAAGCAGATAAAGGTAACACATACTATCGAAATAGCCTAGTTCGTTCGTTTGACAAGATCACCGTAAAACTTTAAAAATGCCTTTGTACCTTTACCCAGGTATTTTTTAATATGGACGTCGTAACATTGATACCTCGGTTGTTCCGAACGGAATACCAGAAGATTGTCTCGGTACTGAGTAACCTGTTTGGCATCAAACATATCGAAATCGCAGAGGACATTGTCAGTGACACCTTTCTTTCCGCCACAGAGGTTTGGACGCTCAGAGGAGTGCCCGAAAACCCGACAGCCTGGCTGTATACGGTTGCAAAGAATAAAACCCGAAATTATTTCAAGCGGAGTAATACCTATGAGCAAAAGATCACGCCCGAATTGGCTTACCGTGCGCAAAACCAAGGCTATGAAATCGAGGTCGACCTCTCCGAAAAAAACATTACGGACAGCCAACTGGCGATGATCTTCGCGGTCTGCCATCCCTGCAATCCCCATGCCGCCCAAATTGCCTTAGCGCTCAACCTGCTTTGCGGTTTCAACGTCAATGAGATCGCCGATGCCTACCTAACCAATAGGGAGGTCATCTATAAGCGGATAAACCGTGCCAAAGAGAAGCTAAAGGAAGAAAATATCGCCATTGCCTATCCCACTGAGCAAGAAGTCGTAGATCGGCTTGATAGCGTGCTGAAGACCATTTACCTCCTGTTTTCCGAAGGCTATTACTCCACCTCGCAGGATGTGGCCTTGCGAAAAGATTTCTGTACGGAAGCGATGCGGCTGGTCTACCTGCTCATACAAAATGAATCCACCAATCTCCCCCAAGTTAATGCCCTGATGGCACTCATGTGTTTTCACGCTTCCAGGTTCGATGCCCGGACTACCGAAAGCGGTGAACTCATCCTGTATCCCGATCAGGACGAATCGTTATGGAATATGGAATTGATCGAACGCGGCGGTTATTTCCTGAACCAGTCATCCTCGGGGCAAGCCTTATCTAAGTACCATGTAGAAGCCGGCATCGCTTATTGGCATACCAAAAAAGAAGACACCGTACAGAAATGGACGCACATACTTGCGCTCTACGACAGCCTGTTGCTTATCGAAGACTCACCGATAGCTGCACTGAATCGAATCTACGCCCTTTCCAAAGTGAACGGAAAGCAAGAAGCAATCCACGCCGCATCGAAGCTAACGCCGTTGGATAGCCACCTTTACTATGCACTATTGGGGCATCTTTATACCGATGTCGACAATAAGAAGGCACTGGCCCATTTCAGAACGGCACTGGACCTCGCCAAGACGGCGGGTGACAAAACGGTCATCACGGGAAATATGCGGCAGCTGAGTGCAGCGCTATAAAAAAAGCAACAACCAACTCCAAGCCAGGGGCAGGGGAGTCGGTTGTTGGCTATGCAACGCTTATGCGGCCACGAAGTACAGGTCAGCTTAGCGCCTTCCGTATTTCGACGTTGCCTCCGAAGGCAAATATCGGGCAATCTTTCGCGACTTCTGCGGCTTCATCGTAGTCGTTGGCTTTGATGATCAGCATACCGCCAATAGACTCCTTGATATCTGCATAGGGGCCATCCGTCACATCTTTGGCGTTTCGGACCACTTTTCCCGCACCATCCCATCGCTTAGTCGGTCCCACCAATCTATCCTGTGCCGCAAGGTTTTCGAACCATTCTTTCCACGCCCGGTAGTGCTGCTGCAACGATTCGGCGGAAGGCTGATCCGCCGCCGTGGTAAAATCTCTCCGGAAAATCAATAAAAACTCATTCATCAGTCATACCTATTGGTTTATACGTGCTAAAATCGTGCGATAAAGCTAGGAAATTAGCTCTTCATTTCACACTTTTTAGCCAAACATGCCGACTTCGTACCCGCCCGGCACCGTTGCAAAAGCAATATTGAAGCGATTGTACGTGTTGATGGTCGTTATGGCCAAGGTAAGATCGATCAGTTCCTCATCTGAGAACTGGGATTTAGCTAGCTGATACACCTCGTCAGCTACGTGCGTGGCGGTTACCGCCTCGGCCCACGCGAAAGCCGCCCGCTCACGATCGGTATAGTACGGCGTTTCCCGCCAGGCACTGATTCCGTAGAGGCGTTGCTCCGTCTCTCCAGCAGCCCTTAATTCTTTGGAATGCATATCCAAGCAGAAGGCGCAGCCGTTGATTTGTGATACCCTGAAATTCACCAATTCCAATAGTTGTTTGTCGATGGTAGATTTACGCAAATAGCTGCCGATCCCGAATAACGTCGTTAGCGCTTTTTGTCCTTTTTCAAATGCATTAATTCTAGTTTCCATTTTAATAAATTTTTGATGTTTATACCCCAATGACAAACGGATTTCTCAGATTGGACAAAAACATAAAAGTTTTTTTCCCTCACAGTGTACGTGTTACCAAAAAAAGTACAATTGAATTTGCAAAATGTGGCAGAGTTTGTACTTTTGCGGCGGAGAGTTGGCAGAGTGGTCGAATGCGGCGGTCTTGAAAACCGTTGTCTGTCAAAGGACCGGGGGTTCGAATCCCTCACTCTCCGCCAGCCCAAATAAAGCCCCGCAATAGCGGGGTTTTTTCGTTTTCAGAATTTTGTGAGTGTGCTCAGACAAAAGCAGAAAATGAAAAAAGAAATAAGCGAAGCGAATGGCTCGATTTTGATTGTAGCCTCCCCCAGCAAGGGATGGCTGCGGCCACGTGTGCGGGGAGTGAGCGACGTAGCCAATCCCTGGCTATGGATAGATGCCCACGACGCTTATTTTGGCTAGTAGCTTTTTAGATTTGTTTAGCTACTAATCGCTGGTGCCTGCCGTATGTACGTTTTATCCGTTACTTGTTGCAAAAGAAAGTCCGCCATATCCGCACGGGAAGTAGAAAAACTGATGATTCCTTGGCCCAGATATCCCGACTTGACATCGTTGGATTTAGCTTTGTTTGTCAACCCTGCAACTCTTACCAACGTCCAATCCAAATCAGAATTTCGCACCATTCCGGCTATCTTACGAAGTTCATAAACAGCATTACGATACTGTCTGTGGAACAATCCCAAGAGTTTCAATGCCCCTCTCGTCATTCCAAGCAGCAGAGTGAATTTTTTGTCAGGCAAATCTTTGCCGTCCCTGGCGTTTGAGGTTGAAACGACAATAAGACGTTTTACGTTGAATTTTTTCATGGCTTGAATAATGAGTTTTGTTCCCTCGCTCACGCAACCCACTGTTTCTATTACGACATCACTACCTTGTATAGCCTCTTCAATTGTCGTTCTATCAAGCATCGTTCCTTTTTTCAGGATTAGATTAGGGTGTTGAATTGTCATTCTGGAAGGTGTCCGTGCGTAGCCGACTACCCTGTACCCTTTGTCAAGAGCTTGTTGCACCAACAACTGCTGCATCCTTCCTGTTACTCCAAAAATTGTAATTGTCATGTTATTTTGTTTTGTGGGCAAAGTTCGGGGTCATTTCGTGTAATTTTGTAAAGGATTAACCATTGGTAACTAATTACCAAAAGGTAACTATATTGATAATGAAGATTAAATCGAGAAAAAATGTGTCGCCTGAAGATTGTAATGAAGCAATGTTGGCGTTAAGAGATAGTATCGAAATTTGGGGCGGAAAATGGAAATTGATGATTTTGCTATACCTAACCATAAAAGCTAATGACAAAAATTGCTTTATGGAAATGGTTAGAGGGATACCCGGCATTTCGGGTAAAATGCTATCCAAAGAGTTAAAGGATTTAGAAATGAATAGACTTGTCAAACATATTGTCCACGACACCAAACCTGTTACCGTAGAATACACCATGACTGAATACGGAAAGTCTTTCGTTCCTGTAGCCGAACAATTATTGCAGTGGGGAATGTCCCACCGTAAAGCTATTAGGGCAAAATAGTATGTAGGAATAGTTAGAATGTAAAAATAATATGAATGGTAAGCTGTTTTTTTTGTCCTTAACTAAATAAGGCTAAATTCGCGGATTGATGGACTGGACATTGTCAAATACCAAGGAATACTCACAGCGGTGCCTTTTTGTATGCATTGTCGTGGTTTTGGTATTGCTCACATCCTGTCCGGTGAAAAGCAGCATCAAAAGCCTAGCCGGTATTCCGGCTAATACGGAACAGGGCTTAGTTAAAAAAAACGATGTCGTCGGCTCAGAACGATGCGTGGTAGGAGAAACTGCGGATACAAAAATCTCCCCAACCACTTCTTTTCAAACGAATGACTGGTTACCCATCGCCATTCTCGTGGTGACTTTCCTTTTTCTGCCTGGTTATACCTGGCGCAACGAACAATCACATCCCCTTTATGGAAGCCTAAAAATCCCTGGTACTTTACCCATCTTTCTTCAGTACCAGAAACTCATCATTTAATACCCTTCTGACTTTCCTTTTCTCCTAATTGCTACGACGTGGCATTAGGTAACATTGCTATTGTTTTCATTTCAATCGGAGGTCGGCTGCGACCTCTCAAAAACTTTATACGAATATGATAAAGCATATTTTCGTCGCCATCATGACATGCTTTGCTATCGCTGCTATATCTCCATTATATGCACAGCTAAAACAGGAGAATACATTGGGCAGTTTATGGCCAACAGTCGAAAGGAACTATCCCGGTGTAAGTGCAAAAATCTCTGCAATTGACGCTGCAAAGCTCCATGAACGCGCAATAAAGAGCGAAATGCTACCACAGGTAAAAACACAGGTACAACATACTTATGGTACCTATGAAGGTAGTGCTGGGGCATTTTTTCCGCAGCCTGGTTTCTTCAATGTAAGCGGGCAGATCAATGCGTTGACCGGCAGCGCTATGGCAGCCAATAGTTTCGGCTCCGCTACCATAGAATGGGAGTTGTTTTCTTTTGGAAGGCTGCGCAAGGAAAGCGAGGCCGCAGCTACCCTGTTTCGTAAAACCGTAAGCGAAAAGGATGCTTATCTACTTAACCTCAAAAAAGCACTATCCGAACGGTACATTGCCGTTTTATTTCACCATGCGAAACTGACATGGACGGAAAAAAATGTAAATCGCCTCAACACCATACGGGCCATTACGGCCGGTCTTTCGGCGGCTGGCCTAATACCTGCGGCAGACAGCCTGCTTGCATCCGCTTCGTATGTGCAGGCACTGGGTGAACGTGAGAAATGGTTGGGGTATCGGGTGGCATCAGCTATCAAGCTTTCGGAACTGTATGGCGACGATACCATTGATTACACAGCGTCTGTCATCCGTTTCAGTCATCCGGCGGTAAATCAGCCAAAGGGAGTAAACACCGGAAACCCTTCGCATCCGATATTGGATGCATTAGACATGCAGTCACGATACCATAACCTCAGCGGGGAGGCGCAAAAAAGATCGGCATTGCCTTCTTTCCGTGTATTAGGGGGCTATGCCTACCGCGGTACCGGTATTAACCCCAATGGATATGTATCGGGTGCTTGGAATGCAGGGTTTAACAATTCCACCAGCAATATGCTTGTGGGTATCGGCATCACCTGGAACATGACGGATCTCTATACCAACAAGCTGAAAGGAGAGGAGCTTTTTAAGAAAGCAAGAAGTGCGAAGTTACTCCATTCGCAATACGAGCAATCCATACAGGCCGACGTATCTGCATCACGGGCAAAAATCCAGCAACAAGAGGAGCAGCTCAGAAAAACAGGGCTCGCTGTAAAGCAATCGCAGGATGCATACGATATGTACCTGGCGAGGTATAAAAGCGGGCTTATCACGCTGAGTGAACTCCTACAGATACGCCGTTTGCTGGAACAGGCAGAAAGCGTCTATATCGAGGCCTCGCGTGATTATTGGATGCTGCTTGCTTACGAGGCGGAACTCACCGCCGATTTCAATTTTCTGTTTAATAACCTTTAATAACTACGCATGAACCTGATAAGATTTGCATTAAGAAAGCCGGTTGCCATCATGGTCGTGCTATTGGCGATAGCTTTCTTTTCCTACAGCACGATAAAAAAAATAAACATAGACATTTTTCCTGAAGTGGAATTACCCGCAGTGTATATCGCCATGCCTTATGGCGGGCTGTCGCCATCCTATATGGATGGCTTCATGGCCAATGAGTTCCAAAAGGTACTGCTATTTGTAAGTGGGGTAAAGAACATTGATTTCAAAAGCGTGCAGGGACTAACCCTCATGAAATTGACCTTTTATCCCGGAACTGATATGGCGCAAGCTGCCGGTGAGGTCTCCACGTCGGTTTCAAGAGCAATGGGATTTTTGCCTCCGGGCGCCGTTCCTCCCATGGTTGTACGATTTGACGGCAGTTCGCTTCCCGTTGGCCAACTTGTGTTTGAGAGTGACCAACGTTCGGTCAATGAGTTGCAAACGCTTGCCATTACCCGGATAAGACCCATGTTCGTTGAAATTCCCGGCATCACTTCTCCGGCTCCGTTCGGTGGTAATATCCGTTCCATTGTCATCAATGTTGATCCCGAAGCCATGCAGGCCAACGGGTTAAATCCGGAAGACATCACGGCAGCTATTGCCAGGAACAGCCTTCCCTCGCCAGCCGGAAACATCCGCATTGGCGATGAAAACCTGATGGCTCCGATAAATTCCATCGCCAAAGGGCCGGAGGAATTTTTGAATACACCGGTAAAAACAAGGGAAAACCATACGGTATATGTGCGGGATGTTGCCAGCGTAATGGATGGTGCCGACCAGACTGTCGGCTATGCGCTAATCAACGGTAAGCGTTCGGTTTACCTGCCCATCATCAAAAAGGCGGATGCTTCGACGTTGGACGTGGTGGAGAATCTGAAGTCATCCCTGCCCTTGCTGAAAGAACAGCTGCCGGAGGATGTGGATGTCCGTTACGAGTTCGACCAGTCGCAATACATTGAACGGTCGCTGTCAAACCTGATTCTTGAGGGCATCTTGGGTGCTGTTTTCACCGGATTGGTGATCCTATTATTTCTTGGAGACACCCGTGGAGCCCTAATCGTGGTATTCACGATTCCCATTGCTATCCTTTCGGCGGTTACGGCACTGCACCTTTTTGGGCAGACCATTAATATCATGACATTGAGCGGCCTTGCTTTATCCATCGGTATCCTGGTTGATGAGGCCACGGTAACGATTGAGAACATCCACCAGCATATGGAAATCGGAAAAAATAAACAGCGCGCCATTCTGGATGCGCTTCTTGAAATCTCCGTTCCCAAACTGTTGATATTGCTCTGTATCCTTGCGGTGCTAACACCTGCTTTTATTATGACCGGTATCCCAAAAGACATGTTCATGCCCTTGTCCATGGCGGTCGCTTTTGCAATGGTGGCGTCTTTTTTAGCCTCGCAAACCTTTGTGCCGATACTGGCAAATTGGATGATGAAGAACAAACACAACAGGGAAACCACTGCACCCAGAAAGCGGGTGTTCTTTGAAAGGTTCCGGGTGAATTATTCCTACCGGATGCGTAAATGGTCGACCAAATCACTTCCACTTTTCGTTGTGTACATTATGGTAGCGGGGGGCATTGCCGCCATGTTGTTGAACGTGGTCGGCACCGATGTGATGCCGGTTTCAAACAGCGGAGATTTCCAACTGCGTATACAGGCTCCACAGGGCAGCAGCCTTGAAAAGACTGAGCAATTGGTCAGGGATATCACAGAGGATATCGGCAAGCAGGTTCCTGATCAAGGGTTGAACATCACCTCGGCATTTGTAGGCGTGCACCCGGCCGCGTCTCCGATCAACCCCATTTTTCTTTTTACCAGTGCCTCACATGAAGCTTTACTACAAGTGTCCGTTAATCAGGATGTTTACGTCGGTTCGATGGAAGACCTAAAGGAACGCATCAGGAATTCGATTGCTGAAAAGTATCCCGAAGTGCGGTTCAATTTTGAACCGATGGAGCTAACCGAAAAGATTATGGGGCAAGGAGCTATGACACCCATTGAAGTAAAAGTGGGGGCAAACCAGGTAGACGCTGCATTTGCTCATGCGTCAAAAATTGAGACCAACTTAAAAAAGGTTCCCTATTTAAGGGATGTCCGTATTGTCGAAGCGCTAGCCTATCCTACATTGGAAATCGAGGTCAACCGTGATCTCGCAGGGCAGTTCGGACTGACTATGCAGGACGTTACACGGAGTCTCGTCACGGCTACTTCATCCACACGTTTTACCGACAAGAACCTTTGGGTAGATCCGGGGTCCGGATTGGTATTCCAAACGCAGGTGCAGATACCGGAGGGAATCATGGCCTCGGAAGAGCGATTGCGCTCGTTACCGTTGAAAACAGGAAGCCTCCGCCCCGTATTGGACGATGTGGCAACGATACGTAGGATTACCACACCTGCACAAGTAAACCGTAAGGGACCTAACCGTTATGTAACCGTGGTGGCCAACGTATATGGAAAGGATCTGGGCACGGCTTCGGGAGCGGTTGGCCGGGCTATTGTAGATGCTGGAGAACCGCCCCGCGGAACCACCGTTTGGACAGCAGGGACCCTGCAGTTGCTGAATGATACATTGGGTAGTCTTTTGGCGGGTCTAGGCGTGGCGGTCATTGCCATATTCTTGATGCTATCGGCGTACTATCAGTCCGTTAAAGTGCCATTAATCATTCTATCGGTATTACCTGCGGTAATTGCCGGAAGTCTGCTCATGCTTGTCCTTACCGGCAGTACGCTCAATCTCCAATCGTACATGGGGATTATCATGTCGCTTGGCGTGTCGGTATCGAACGCGGTACTGCTGGTTAACCAAGCCGAATATCACCGGAGGCAATTGGCACTTAAGCCCGCCAATGCGGCAAGGCTGGCAGCTTCTTCCAGATTGAGGCCGATATTGATGACTGCCGCAGCGATGCTTGCCGGCATGCTGCCGATGGCAATGGGCGTGGGCGATGGAGCAGAACAGGTGGCTCCGCTTGGCAGGGCTGTTATTGGCGGACTTATTGCCTCCACGGTAACCATTCTGGTGTTGATTCCGCATTTCTTTTCTTCCCTGATGTCAAGGACCTCAATCATCAGCCCGTCGTTAGACCCGGATGATAAGGCGAGCAAGTATTATTCAGAACAACAAACGATATAGCAAAAACTTAAAATAACACGACAATGTTTCGACACATCTCAAAAAATATGACTTCCGCGGTACTGCTAGCAATGACGATCACGTTGACATTCCTGTTCGCCGCATGTTCTCAAGACGAGAAGGAAAAAGGACAAGAGCCGAACGCGGATGTGAAGCCCGCTACGTACCCCACGGCTCCTGTGCAGTTGATCAACCCCGAATATGAAATATCCATTCCGGCCGAACTTAAACCCTATGAACAGGTGGCGGTATATGCTAAAGTTACGGGATTTGTAAAGCAGTTGCATGTCGACCTTGGCGACCGGGTGCGCAAAGGACAGCTTTTGGCCGTATTGGAAGCCCCGGAGATGGAACAACAATACCTTGCTGATAAATCCATGGCGCAAAAGGTACATAGCGATTACTTGTACGCCAAACAGGCGTATGACCGTTTGGTGGATGCTGCTAAAACAGCAGGAGCGGTGGCCCACATTGAACTGGACCGGGCTAAGAGCACCATGGAAAGTACAAGATCGGCCTATGAAGCGTCCAAAGCCGGAGCTGCCCATGCTTCGCAGCTGCAGCAATACCTTCGTATTACAGCTCCTTTCGACGGTGTGATTACCGAAAGGAATGTTTCTGTCGGTGCGATGGCAGGAACCGGGGTTAACGTGCCATTGTTTATGGTGGCGCAGGGACATCGGTTGCGTTTGACATTATCCCTGCCTGAAAAACACGCCTCGTCGGTAAAGCAGGATATGCAGGCTACATTTACGGTGCGTTCACAACCGGGAAAAACGTTCAGTGTTGTACTATCCCGCACGGCTGGATTGCTCGACCAACAAAACCGCTCCCTTACATTGGAGTTTGACGTCAATAATTCCTTGGGCCAATTACAGGGGGGAGAATATGCACAGGCAAAACTAACCTTACAGCGCCATAGTCCTTCCTATTGGGTGCCCGGTAAAAGTCTGCTGAACACACAGTCCGGAACCTATATCATGACATGGAATGCTGGAGAAATCAGACGTATCCCTGTAACGGAAGGTGTCCGATTGGACAGTCTTACCGAAGTATTTGGCGACATTTCCCCTCAGGACAGCATTCTTTTAAAGCCTTCGGCTGAAATCAAAGTGGGCACGATAATCAAGTAAATAATCAGGTACATAACCAGCGGTAATCGCTTTTTTTTGTTCGCTACATAGAGAAAAGAAGACAATAGTTTACAATTCTAACAAATTTACCTAAATTTGCACCGAAATTGGATGCGCCAATAGCTCAGCTGGATAGAGCAACGGTTTTCTAAACCGTCGGTCTCAGGTTCGAATCCTGATTGGCGTACCAACTAGCCTCTTGATGTCCAATTGAGGGGCTTTTTTGTTAGCGACAGGCATTCGAGAAGCGCTGACCAGTTACCAATTTTCAATATCGGTATATTAAGTAAGCGATGGATTTAATAAAACGAACGGTTGGGGTAGTCGGAAGCGGCAGTTGGGCCACAGCGATGATTAAAATGCTGGGCGATAATGAAGTTGATAAAGCGGTCCACTGGTGGGTGCGTAATGGCGAAACGGCCGACTATATCCGTACATACAAGCATAATCCCAATTACCTCAGCGCCGTAACCATCAACATCCCTAAACGTAATATCCACGCAGATGTTTGTGCGGTTATCACACACAGCGATATCGTCATCCTGAATACACCCGCTGCTTTTTTAAAGGACGCCTTGACGGGCGTCACTGCCGAGATGCTGGCGGGAAAGATTGTCGTATCGGCTATCAAGGGCATTGTGCCCGACGAAAATCAGATTGTCGGTGACTACCTTCAGGAACAATACCAAATACCCATAGAAAATATTGCCGTTATCGGTGGCCCCTGCCATGCGGAAGAAGTATCGCTCGAAAAATTGTCATACCTCACCGTGGCCTCCCAGAGTGTGGAGGTAGCGGCATCGGTGGCAGCATTAATTAGCACCCGTTATATTAAAACCAATGTTTCGGACGATATCTATGGAACGGAATATGCAGCGGTGCTTAAAAATATTTATGCGGTGGCGGGCGGCATATGCCGCGGCGTAGGGTTTGGAGATAATTTTCAAGCCGTACTGGTGTCAAATGCAATCCGGGAAATGTCGCATTTTGTGAATGTCGTTCACCCGATAGCGCGTGACATCAAAGAATCGGCTTATTTGGGGGATTTATTGGTAACCGCCTATTCTCAATTCAGCCGTAATCGTACTTTTGGAAATATGATTGGCAAAGGCTATTCCGCCAAATCGGCACAGTTGGAAATGAATATGGTGGCCGAAGGATATCATGCATCAAATTGCATTCAACAGATTTGCTTGAAATATGATATCGAACTGCCTATCTGCAATGCGGTATATAATGTGCTGTATCAGCATCGGTCACCTTCGGCAGAAATGAAATTATTGGCTGATAAACTAACATAATGAATGAAGAGGTATTTACCTATCGGTAGAAGCGTCCGGCTATACCAGTTGCTGGCCGTCTTTTTGACGATTGCCATCACTTCATGCGGCGCGTTTCGGGAGAACAAACGCTCGTCAACGTATCATCGTGGCATGGTGGTTACTGCGCACCCCGAGGCATCGGCCGTGGGTTTGCAGATACTCAAAGATGGCGGTAATGCGGTGGATGCGGCCGTGGCGGTTCAATTTGCGCTAGCGGTGGTGTACCCCAATGCGGGCAACATCGGTGGCGGCGGCTTTATGGTTTATCGCGATGCCGACGCTGGTTTCGCTTCCCTGGACTTCCGGGAGGCCGCTCCCGCGGCGGCCACGAGGGATATGTACTTGGACGAGCATGGCAATCCGATTGTCGACCTTAGTTTGCGTGGACAGCTGGCCTCGGGGGTACCTGGTGCCGTTGACGGCATGGTGAAAGCACACCAGCGTTACGGGAAACTGGATTGGTCCATACTGTTACAACCCGCTATCCATTTGGCGCGCAATGGGTTTGCCATCACTGCCATGCAGGCGCAGGAACTCAACGGCAGAAAGGAAAGTTTTGAAAAATATAACCCCAAGGGGACAGCCTTCGTGAAGGCGGACGAATGGGCAGCCGGAGACACCCTGGTGCAGCTGGAACTTGCCCATACTTTGGTATTGATTAGTGAAAAGGGCAGAGCGGGTTTTTATGCCGGTGAAATCGCCGATCGGATTGTTGAAGAGATGGCCAGCGGCAATGGCATCATCACGTATGACGATTTGAAAAACTATGAGGCCAAGTGGCGGGAGCCCGTCGTTGCGAGCTATCGCGGACATCGGGTTGTATCCATGCCACCGCCATCGAGCGGTGGGATCGCATTGATATCGATGCTCAAATCGGTAGAGGCTTATCCGTTGTCCGATTGGGGCTTCCAACAGGATTCAACTATGCGCGTGATGATTGAGGCCGAACGCCGGGTATATGCCGATCGGGCTACACACCTCGGCGATCCCGATTACTACGAGGTGCCCCAAGCGATGCTCATTGATTCCGCATACAACGCGGATCGGATGCGTAATATGAATTTCAGTCATGCTTCCTTCAGTAGTGACATCTATGCAGGTGAGCTTTCCAAAATCGAGCACGAGGAAACCACGCATTTCTCCATTGTCGATGAAGAGGGAAATGCGGTGGCCATCACGACAACCATTAATGGTTCTTACGGTTCGCAGGTCGTGGTGGCGGGTGCTGGCTTTCTACTGAATAACGAGATGGATGATTTTTCGGTCAAACCCGGCGCTCCGAATATGTATGGTCTGATAGGCGGTACTGCAAACGCCATCGAGCCTGGCAAGCGCATGTTAAGTTCGATGACTCCGACGATATTAGAAAAGGACGGCGGATTGTTTATGGTAGTGGGAACGCCTGGCGGATCTACCATTATGACCTCGGTATTCCAAACCATCCTTAATGTGGTGGATTTTGAGATGGATATGCAAGAGGCGGTTTCGGCACCAAGATTTCATCACCAGTGGTTGCCAGACGAGGTAGCTGTCGAAAAGGATGCCATTAGCCAGTCTGTTCGTCATTCGCTAACTAAAACCGGCTACAAATTGATCAATCGGAACGCCATTGGCAGGGTTGACGCGATACGGGTACTGGCTGATGGTAGCTTGCAAGGAGGAGCTGATCCCCGCGGGGATGATGTGGCCCTGGGTTATTAGACTCCGAAAATATGTAATGATGGATAAACAACAGATAGCTGAACGATATAAAATCCTCCAAGACGAGATATGCCGCGGGCTGGAGGCACTAGATGGAGGGTCAACTTTCGTCGAGGAGCTATGGCAGCGCGAGGGCGGTGGTGGTGGGCGAACCCGCATTATCCAAAATGGTTCGTTTATCGAAAGGGGCGGTGTAAATTTTTCAGCGGTACATGGTGTGTTGCCCGAACAGATTAAAAATGCATTTCAGGTAGATGACGAAGATTTTTTTGCGACAGGTGTTTCCATTGTAATCCATCCCAATAACCCATTTGTTCCGATTATTCACATGAATATCCGGTATTTTGAATTAAATGAAAAGGTGAGGTGGTTTGGTGGCGGCATCGATCTGACCCCTCATTATATTCAGCTGGATGATGCGTCTTATTTTCATCGGCAACTCAAAAATATTTGTGATCGGTACAGCTCTTCATTCTATGCGGAGTTCAAGGCATTTGCCGACCGCTATTTTTACATCAAGCATCGGGCGGAGACACGCGGCATCGGTGGTATCTTCTACGATAGGCTCACTCCCGAAAAGACATTGGTATCCTGGGAGGATCTTTTTGATTTTTCATGTGCTGTGGGCGATGCATTCGTGCCCACCTATGCCGAACTGGTCAATAGAAACCGGCACCGGACGTATACCGAGCAGCAGAAACAGTGGCAATATCTTCGGCGCGGACGGTACGTGGAATTCAACTTGGTGTATGATGCCGGAACAAAATTCGGATTGGAAACCAATGGCCGTATCGAATCCATTTTAATGAGCTTGCCCCCACACGCCCAATGGATGTATGATTTCAAGCCGGAGCCGGATAGCGACGAAGCGTTTACCTTGTCAATGCTCAAAGGGGGGGTAGATTGGCTAGCTCAATAACAACGTTTTATATGGATACCAACTCACATTAAAGGATGGTCACATTCGATCGATTTATATTGGCCAATGGCCTCCGCGTACTGGTACATCAAGATGAGGCTACACCCATGGCCGTTGTCAACATATTGTATGACGTCGGCGCGCGAGACGAAGATCCGGGGCAAACGGGATTCGCGCATTTGTTTGAACACCTGATGTTCGGTGGCTCTGTTCATATTCCCCACTATGATGGCCCATCGCAGGCCGCGGGTGCGCAGAATAATGCATTCACCAGCAACGATATCACCAATTATTACATCACGTTGCCGGCAGCAAACCTCGAAACCGCATTTTGGTTGGAAAGCGATCGTATGCTCGGACTGGCATTCAACGAGAAGAGTCTCGAAGTACAACGCAATGTGGTTTGCGAAGAATTTAAGCAACGGTATCTCAATCAGCCCTATGGCGATGTGTGGCTACGATTGCGACCGTTGGCTTACCAGATGCACCCGTATCGGTGGGCAACGATCGGCAAAGAGCTTGCGCATATTGAGCAAGCGAGGATGGATGATGTCAAAGCCTTTTTTGCAAAACATTATACGCCCGCCAATGCCTGCTTGGTTGTAGCGGGAAATGTCGATACCGATACGGTAAAGCAGCTTGCTGAAAAATGGTTTGGCCCGATTCCCGCCACGGGGAAATACCTCCGGCAACTACCGGCGGAGCCCGAACAGCGGGAGGCCCGCCGGGAAGTGGTACGTGCCGGCGTGCCGCAGAACGCGATTTACGTTGCTTTCCATGGTCCTGCACGCCTCGATGAAAATTACCATGCTACGGATTTGATTGCCGATGTGTTGGCACCCGGCGCATCTTCTAGGCTGTATCGCCGGCTGGTGAAGGAGCGTGAACTATTTAGCGAGATCAATGCGTATCAAACGGGGAGTTTGGATCCGAATCTGTTCGTGGTGGAGGGCAAGCTGCTGCCCAACGTAAGTACGGAGGAAGCCGAGGACGCGATCTGGTCTGAATTGGAGCGGCTCAGCAGCATCCCGATTGAACCCTACGAACTGGAAAAGGTGAAAAACAAGGTAGAATCGACACTGGTTTTTGCCGAAATGGCCATCCTGGAAAAAGCGATGAATCTCGCGTATTTTGAACTACTTGGCGATGCAGCCGAATTTAATCGCGAGGTAGATCGTTATCTAGCCGTCTCCGCTACGGATATTCAACGGCAAGCGCAACACCTGTTTAGGAAAGAAAATTCGTCAACTCTTATTTACATAAGCCAAGAAGATGCTAGATAGAACATCACCTCCCGTTTACTACCCAATCAGGGATTTTGATTTGATCGAACCCAAGCATATCACGTTCCCGAATGGGCTGCAAGTTTTTATGTTCGATGCCGGAGAGCAGGAGTTGGTGCGGATTGAATGGGCCTTCGGGAATGTTTTGGCCGATGAACATCATGCCTTGTTGAATACGTGTGCCTGTGAATTATTGCTCGAAGGAACGTCCACCCATACCAGTGCACAACTGGCCGAACTGGTGGATTTCCATGGCGCGTTCCTTATCCCGACGGTTGGTTACGACCAATCCTCATTGACGTTGTTTTCCCTCAACAAGCACTTGGATCGTTTACTGCCTTTGGTGAAAGATGTGCTCACCGATTCCATTTTTCCTGAAAAAGAGCTGACCACCTATATCCGCAACAACAAGCAAAAGCTGCAAGTATCGCTTAAGAAAAATAGTTTTGTTGCCCGTAGGCTGTTTAATAAAACGGTATTTGGATCGATGCGGTACGGTTATGTGCCCGATGTGTCAGACTACGACCGGATTACGCGTGATGCGCTTTTGACGTTATTTCGTCAACAATACCAGCCGTCAAATGGCACCTTGATCATTGCTGGCAAGGTAACAGACGAGGTACTCCTCAGGTTGGAGTCACTTTTTGGCGTTGAATGGCAGGCCAGCGGAGCAGCTACGCCGTTGGATATTCCGCCATCGCCCCTCATCATCCCCGACGGATCGTTGATCGTGGATGAACGCGCGGATGCGCTGCAATCCGCTATCAGGTTGGGCTGCCAAAGCATCCAGCGATCCCATCCGGATTTTCCGGGCTTGCAAGTACTCAACACGTTGTTGGGCGGTTATTTCGGCTCCCGGTTGATGGCCAATATCAGGGAAGACAAAGGCTATACCTATAACATCGGGTCGGGGCTGGCATCGCTCAAACATGGCGCTTTCTTGACCATCGCCTCGGAAGTCGGCGTTGACGTGACGGCAGCTACACTTGCGGAAATCGAGAAAGAGATAAACAAGTTGCGTAAGGAACCGGTCGCCGAATCCGAATTGATGTTGGTACGCAATTACCTGATGGGGTCGACATTGGGAAGCCTCGAAAATGTGTTCTCACATGCCGATAAATTTAAAAACGCTTACTTTTCGAATCTTGGCCTGGATTACTACGACTACTATACGAATGTTGTGAATACGATCACACCGGATGAGATCCTTAGGCTGGCAAATACATACCTGGATTATGATCGGATGGTAAAGGTTGTTGTAGGCCGACTGTAATAACCACGTATTGGTTACTGGCTTTTCAGTACTTCAAACAGCGCTTTCCCTTTTAACAAACACTCATTGTATTCTTTTTCTGGATCGGCATTGTCGGTAATGGCACCCCCTGTATGGAAAGAGAGGTAGCCATTTTCGGCGTTGTATAGCATCGTCCGGATGACCACGCTGAAATCATAGTTGCCCTGCGGGCTGAAGTAACCCAGTGCACCCGAATAGACTCCCCGGCGACTGTTTTCATATTGGTCAATCAATCTCATTGCACTGATTTTCGGCGCTCCCGTCATCGAACCGGGCGGGAAGGTGTTTTGGATGGTTTCCGTAGTGCTTATCCCTTCACCTATCTGGCAGGTGATGGTTGAAATTAGTTGGTGTACTTGCTTGAAACTATGTATCTGAAGCAGCTCGGAGGCCTTCACGGTACCTGGCTGGGCGCTACGCGTAAGGTCGTTCCTGACCAAGTCTACGATCATGATATTTTCACTGATTTCCTTTGGATTCGTAGCAAGGGTCGCCTTTATTTGTTCATCCTCGGCGGCATTTTTACCTCGGGGCGCCGTTCCCTTTATCGGTTGCGAAAGCAGGGTTGTTCCATTTTTAGATAGAAAGCGCTCGGGTGAGGCGGACAAAATGTATTTCTCACCAAATTTGAAAAAGCACGAAAACGGAGTTGGAGATACTTCATTGAGTCGCCGATAAGCACCCAACGGATTGAGGGTTGCCTTTTCCGCAAAGAATTCCTGGCAAAGATTCACTTCATAAATATCTCCCTTACGGATATGGCGCTGCAAGTTTGCAAAGGCCGAAAAATAGGTGGATCTATTCATCCGGTATTTCAGTCGCCCATCAAATCCCAGAGGCTCATCAGTTATTTCAGTTGTTTCGATTTGCTGAACGATGGTCTGGGGATCAGCTCCCTTGATTTCAACATTATATTGCCCGATAAGAAGCGTATACTGCGGTACAAAGAAATAAGCATCAGGAAATTCAGCAGGATTTGGGTGTTGGGAACGAAGGTCCTCCAGCTCGTTTTTTAAATCATATCCCAGAAATCCAGGTACCCAAGTGTTGGGGTGTGCATCGAGGAAGCGCTGCAATTTGGTGAAGGTATCTTGGCCGTCCGACAAAAATGATGCAGCAGCCCCCACAGCAACGAACACATTGATATTGCCATAGTTATCGCGATAGCCATTGGAGTCCAGGTAGCACACATGATCAAACTGCGCTGCCCATTGCAGTGCTTTTTGGACAAACGTATCGCCATCCTCAAGATGGCACGCTAATGATACCATGGGAATATCAACTCAATAACAGCGTCTGCTTACGATCAGGTCCTACCGAAAGGTAGGTGATGGGTACACCGAGGTGCTGTTCTAAATAATCGATATAATCCTGTAATGTTTGCGGTATCTGTTCAGGCTCCGTAATGCCGGATAAGTCCTCATTCCACCCCTTTAACGATTCATATACGGGTTCGGGCTCGATACTGATGATGTCATAGGGCATGTAATCGATCTTCTCCCCGTTTTGGATATAGTGGGTACACACCTGTATGGTATCGAATCCACTCAGCACATCAGCCTTGGTCATTACCAGATCGGTAACCCCATTGAGCATGATTGCATATTTGAGTGCCGGGAGGTCAATCCATCCCGTACGGCGTGCGCGCCCGGTCGTAGCACCGAATTCGTGACCCAATTGGCGTAGTTTTTCTCCAGTTTCATTTTCCAATTCGGTAGGGAAGGGACCACCGCCTACACGCGTACAATACGCTTTGAAAATGCCGATGACCCGTCCAATCTTTGAGGGGGCGATGCCTAAACCCGTACAGGCTCCCGCAGTAGTCGTGTTAGAGGAGGTAACGAAAGGATAAGAGCCAAAATCGATGTCCAGTAACGTGCCTTGCGCGCCTTCGGCCAGGATGCGTTTGTCATCTTTGAGGTATTGGTTTACCAAATGCTCGCTGTCTACATGGGGAATGGTCTTCAGGAATTCCACGGCTTCCATAAATGCTTGCTCGCGCTCACTGAAATCAGGAATCGCTCCATAATGGGATAGGATGGATTTATGTTTCTCAACCAATCGCTGGTAGCGATCCATAAAATCAGGTAGTGTCGTATCGCCGACCCGCAGGCCGTTTCTACCTGTTTTGTCCATGTAAGTAGGGCCTATTCCCTTGAGGGTAGAACCAATCTTGCCGGCGCCCATTTTGCTTTCCGATGCTGCATCGAGCAGCTGATGGGTGGGAAGGATGAGGTGAGCCTTTCGGGCAATGACCAATTTTCCTGTGGCAACCGGGTCAAAGCCATTTTTCTTTAACGTATCAAGTTCCCGCTTGAGGATGATGGGGTCGATGACCACCCCGTTTCCGATAAGGTTCAACGTGGCTTCATTAAAAATCCCCGATGGGATGGTATTCAAGACGTATTTTTGATTGTCAAATTCCAAGGTATGTCCAGCATTTGGTCCGCCCTGGAAACGGGCAATCATATCATAAGTCGGGCAAAGCACGTCCACAATTTTGCCTTTCCCCTCGTCGCCCCATTGCAGGCCCAGAAGCACATCAACTTGCATAGTTTTATCAGCGTTGAAAAATTACAAACATTAATTATTAGAGAAAATGGTAAGCATATCCGCCCGCAAAGCTAACATTATTTTAATATTCTCCGCTTCATAAATCGAAAAGCCGGGATCAAGTTCACCTTATCGGGATATGGGATGGGCGGTACTGCAAGGCCAGCGCTCAATGGGTTTCCACCAGCTCGCTTTTCGTCGGGGCAGACACATCCCGTACAGGATCTTTTTTGGCAGCGCAGTCATTACACACACCATACAAATTGAGTGAATGGTGCTTGATTTCGAACTTCAAGAGCTCAGCCACCATGCTTTGGATTTGGTGGATCCGTGGATCGCAAAACTCGACGACCTTACCGCATTCGATGCAGATAATGTGGTCATGCTGCTTGTACCCGTATGATTTCTCAAATTGTGCCATGTTCTTGCCAAATTGGTGTTTGGTTACCAAATCACAAGAAACAAGCAATTCCAGGGTATTGTACACCGTAGCCCGGCTCACCCTGTATTTTTTGTTTTTCATGTGGATATATAACGACTCCACATCAAAATGGTCGTTTCTGGAATAGATTTCTTCCAGAATCGCATAACGTTCTGGTGTCTTGCGCAGACTTTTATTTTCCAGGTACGCTTCGAAAATCTTTTTTACCGTTTGGTAATTCTCCGTTTGAGTCATCATCCGAAAGTTAAACGTACAAATTTACATATAATTGGTTGGATATCCAAGTTGGTAAACCCCGTCAATTAAGCGGAATCAAAACGGGTGATTCCCGTAATTCCTTTGATTTGCTTTAGGTGCCTAATGAGCGTTTCCAAATGGGCGGTATCATTTACAAAAATCATAATAGATCCTTCAAAAATACCATCATTACTGGAAATCATGATGGAACGGATATTTACTTTGAAATCGTCCGAAATGACTTTGGTGATTTTGTTTACAAGCCCCACGTCATCGATGCCCACGATATGCAACCCGGTAAGGAAAGCCAGCTCCTTTTGGGAGGTCCACTTCGCCTTTACAATGCGGTAACCGTAGTTTGCCATCAATTTGGCCGCATTGGGGCAATTGGTTCGGTGTATTTTGATGCCATCATTCACCGTAATGAAACCAAAAACGTCGTCACCCGGAATGGGATTGCAACATGGGGATAACGTGTAGTCGATTTTCTGCAGGTCATCACCGATCAAGAGTGTTTCGTAATCCTTTTTATTGATTTTTTCAACCAGTCCGCTAATATGTGAATTGAATTGCTGCCCATTTTGTTGCCCGGCGTTTTTTTCATTGGCCGCGAATTCCTTGAGATTTTTGATGTCAATCTCTCCCTTGGCCACATTGTAAAACAGATCCTGCGATGACGGGAATTTGAAGTGGGCCGTCAGCTTATTAATGTTTTCGGTGTTGTACGTGATTTTTATCGATTTGAGCTTTCGTTCCAGGATTTCCTTGCCATCTTCGGCGACCCGCCTTTTCTCTTCCTTAAGTGCCGATTTTATTTTGGATTTAGCTTTCGCTGTGACTACAAAGTTGAGCCAGTCCTCCTTGGGTGTTTGCTTGCTGGAGGTAATGATTTCCACCTGGTCGCCATTTTGCAGGTTATGACTCAAGGGTACCAATTTGTGGTTTACCTTGGCACCGATGCAACTGGCGCCGAGATCGGAGTGTATCTCAAACGCAAAGTCGAGTGCCGTTGCATTATGCGGAAGTTGGATCAGTGCGCCTTTGGGCGTGAAGATGAAAATCTCATCCGAAAAGAGATTCATCTTGAAATCGTCGAGGAAATCCATGGCATTGGGTTCAGGATTACTCAAAATCTCCCTTACCTTCTGTATCCACTGGTCGAGTCCGCTGTCGGAATTGGACTCTTTATACTTCCAATGTGCCGCAAATCCTTTTTCCGCAATTTCATTCATCCGCACGGTGCGGATCTGTACTTCCACCCATTGGCCTTTTGGCCCCATTACTGTGGTGTGCAGCGATTCGTAGCCATTGGCCTTTGGTGATGAAACCCAGTCACGCAACCTATCGGGGTTGGGGCGATAGAGGTCTGTGACAATAGAGTACGCTTTCCAGCAATCGGCTTTCTCGTTTTCCGGATCGGAATCGATGATGACGCGGATGGCAAACAGGTCGTATACCTCCTCGAAAGGGATGGATTTCTTGCGCATTTTGTTCCATATCGAATAGATGGACTTCGGCCTGCCGAAGACCGAGGCCCTAATCCCTTGCTCATTCAGTATTTCCTTGATGGGCTCCACGAAGTTCTGGATGAAACGTTCCCGTTCTGCCTTTTTTTCATTCAGCTTCTTGGCAATGAATTTATAGGTGTCCGGATCCGTATATTTCATGGAAAGGTCTTCCAATTCGGACTTGATGGCGTAGAGGCCGAGGCGGTGGGCCAACGGCGCATAGAGGTATGACGTTTCGGATGCGATTTTCAGCTGCTTGTCGCGGGGCATAAAATCCATCGTACGCATGTTATGCAACCGATCGGCCAGCTTGATGAGAATAACGCGGACATCATCCGCCAACGTCAGTAGCATTTTCCGAAAATTTTCGGCCTGCATGGAGCTATTGGGGTCAAATATGCCGGATATTTTGGTCAATCCATCAATAATGCGGGTTACCTTTTTGCCAAAATCACGCTCAATATCTTCTAGGGTGATGTCCGTATCCTCCACGACGTCGTGCAACAATGCGCAAACGATAGACGTGGTACCCAATCCGATTTCCTCCGCGGCGATTTGGGCCACAGCAATGGGGTGGTAGATGTACGGCTCCCCGGATTTGCGTCGCATGTCTTTATGGCTTTCCAAAGCCATGTCGAATGCCTTACGTATCATCTGCTTGTCGCCCCGTTGCAATGTAGGCTTGCATGCACGTAATAGTGCGCGGTACCGTTTTCGTATTTCTTTGCGCTCTGCCTCTAAATCAATCACCAATTCCTTCATACCTATCACCGTTGTTGTTGATAATTTCTATATTTCCACCATAAAAGTTGTCTCTCAGTTGTAGCGGAGAGACAGCCAAAGTTGCTTTTCTATTTAACATGATTATAAATTGTATATAAAAGCAACTTTGTCTAAGTTTGTATATCCGTAATGGATTATTGGACGCGTTTTTCGTCTTTTTGTTTAATCATATAAATATACGGATAATTTTGAATATTGCATAAAATGGGTTGCTTCCGAGTGGTGTTATTTGTAGGAGCCGTGTTACTTGTAAGTAGCGTGATGGCGCAAGATACGCTTTCCGGGCGATCGCAGGCCCAACGGCCGCAACCCCGGCTTGTGCCCACAACCGAAGTGGAGGGAGAGCGCCTGCCATGGATGTTGATACCTGAAGTTGACGTGACGCGCAAACGTATTTTCAAAAGCCCGGAAGATAAGGCGCGTTACCTGAGGCTGCGTTACAACGTAATCAAGGTGTTGCCGTATGCAAAATACGCGCAGAGCAGGTATCAGCAGCTTTATCGTGACTTGGCCGTGACCGGCAACCGGCGCGAGCAAAAGCGATTGGTGAAAGCTTGTGAAAAGGAAATCAAAGACATGTTTAATCGGGAAGTGAAAAACCTGACCATCTCACAGGGAGAGATACTGATTAAGCTCATCGACCGTCAAACAGGCAATTCCAGCTATGAGGTGGTCAAGGAATTAAGAGGTGGGGTCACCGCTTTTTTCTACCAGTCCGTTGCCCGCGTATTTGGGCATAACCTCAAAAGCACGTATAACGCGGAGGAGGATTTCGAAATAGAGAATATTATCCGGAGCCTGGAGCGGCCTGCCTATCGGTATTTTTGAATACTTCGTTAATTTTGGGCCGAAATCATTGTGTACATAACTATGGGAAATAATAATAAATTGGATATTTTGGTCATTGCCGTTCATCCTGATGACGCCGAGTTGGGTTGTGGAGGCACGATTCTTAAACATGTGGCAATGGGCAGGAAGGTTGGAATCGTTGACTTGACACGAGGGGAGTTAGGTACCCGCGGAACACCGGAAACCCGCGATGTGGAAGCGCAGGATGCAGCCGCGAAGCTGGGGGTATCAATCAGGGAAAACCTGGGCTTCCGCGATGGCTTTTTTCGTAATGACGACGCGCATCAATTGCAGGTCATCCAATCCATACGCAAATATCGACCAGACATCATCATTTCCAATGCGCTGTATGACCGGCATCCCGACCATGGACGGGCAGGTGATCTCATTAACGATTCGGTCTTTTTAGCAGGTCTACGTAAAATAGAAACCGCTGATGGCCGGGTTACTCAATCCCCACATCGTCCGCGCATGGTACTGCAATTGATCCAGGATTACTACATTAAGCCGGATATCGTCGTGGACGTCACGGATCAGTGGGAGGGTAAAATCAGTGCGATCAAGGCGTTTCAATCCCAGTTCTACAACGACGGATATACGTCTGACGAGCCTGAAACCTACATTTCAAAGCCCGATTTCTTGGAATACATCGAGGGCCGGGCGAGGGAATACGGTAAATATATCGGAGCGAAGTATGCCGAAGGATTTACCTGCCGCAGACTGTTGGGCGTAGACGATTTATTTGCATTAAGATAACTGGATAAAAAGCTTCACACCGCGAAGCTCTCGCCACAAGCGCATGTGCGTGAGGCATTGGGGTTATGAAACTCAAACCCTTTTCCATTGAGGCCATCCGAATAATCCAGTTCAGTGCCCGCCAAATACAGGTAAGATTTTATATCCAAGCAGACCTTGATGCCCTTGTCTTCAAAGAGCTGGTCGCCCTTCTTTTCTTCGTTATCGAAGTTCAATCTATAACTTAATCCTGAGCAACCGCCGCTTTCCACTGCTACCCTCACGAAATAAGTACCATCATAGCTTTCTTTGTCCATGATGTCAAGGATACGTTGCTTTGCTTTTTCTGTTATTGTTACCATCCGTTGCGCATTTAAATGTGTCCGAATCCGATAACTACTTAGCTACCCAACCCGCTACGTTACAAAGGTCGTAATATTTAAATGATATTGCAACGTATAGCGTTTGCTCGGTGTCATATTTATTGACTGTGGTTTAAACCGATACTTATATATTCTATAAAAAAAATCTCTTTCGAAATAAGCGCTTATTTGATCGGTCGGACTGCCATCCATTAACCTATGAAATAAAAAATTTCTTCAATTACTTTGCGTACTTTTGTACGATGACCTCTAAACTTCTTCAAAGAGTAGCAGGATATATTAGTCGATACCTTAGTTTTTTAATCGGTAACCGGGCGATATTGACCCTGGAAAACCGGCTATTCAATTCGATTTGCCTGATTGCCATTTTTATTATGGCTTTCAATATTCCCTTCAACTATTTTTCTGGATTGGAGGCGACTGCCGTCATTTTTGCCGTTCTTACCTTGATCCTTGTATACATCTATTACCTGGCTCGTTTTCAGCGACGGATGGTGCTGAGTGTAGCGATATCATCGGGCTTGGTTGTTTTTCTGTTTGCAGTCAATTATTTCTTCAGCGCAGGGATTCGCGGTGCCTCACTGCTGTCATTCATGCTGGCGTTTATACTCATCATCATCGTTTCGCCAAAAAAACTGTATGGTCTTTGGGTGGCGCTTTGTCTGCTTGTCGTATTTAGCTTGTTGTTGATTGAATATCATCATCCCGAACTGATTCGGGTTTCCTATGCAGATGAAAAGGCCTTATTTATCGATATCGCGTTCACTTACGGAACAGGTATTGTCGTCAGTTTCTTTAGCCTATTTTACCTTAAGGAAGCTTACAACAAGGAAAAAAGGACAGCCGAGCAGAAAACGATTGAACTCGAGCGATTGAATGACGAAAAACTCAAGCTATTTTCCATCATTTCGCATGATCTACAGGCGCCTTTATCTTCCCTACATAGCTACGTCCGTTTGATTGCCAGTGATCGGCTTACGCCGGATGAGCGAAAGCAGGTGGAACGTGGGCTGGCCAATGCGCTGCACGGCTCGCAAGAAATGCTTTCAAATATGTTAGTATGGTCCCAAAGCCAGTTGCGCGGATTCCGTTTGGAACTGGTACGCAATAATATACAGCATGTACTTCAACCAGTTATTGATATTCAAAAGATTTATGCCAGCCAGAAGGGCATTACGCTGGGCGCTGACATCGACGGTGCGCTGCACGCGCTGATAGATCGCGATATGCTTCAATTGATCGTCCGAAACCTCGTTGCCAATGCCATTAAGTTTACACTGCCGGGCGGGCTTATCCGGGTCATTGTTACGCAGTCTGACACCTATTGCCAGATTGTTGTCGAAGATAACGGAATCGGTATACCCAAGGAACAACAGGCGGGTTTGTTTTCGTTAAAGACACGGTCCACGTACGGTACAAACAACGAGCGTGGCATTGGGCTTGGATTATTTCTTTGCAACGAGTATGCGCTTGCACAACGCGGACTCCTCACATTCGATAGTGAGCAGGAGCGGGGCACCCGGTTTTGTTTGCTGTTGCCGTTGGTGGATTGAACGAATGCACGCTTATGTGCTTTTCCATTTGACCGCGCAGCCAACTGCTTTGGTCGTGGCTGGATCGGGTTCTTTACCCTGTTGCAAAGCGGCGATGGCGTCTTCCACAAATTTCGTATCGGGATTGCCACTCCGGCTGTCATTATCGATGGCGCCAATGTATCGCAACACATGGTCATCTCCGTCTTTTTGCAGCAGAAAAGTATGTGGCGTATGCGTTGCGGCAAATTTTTTCGTGATGGTATGATCGGGGTCTAGCAAATACGGGAAGGTAAACCCTTTGTCTGTAGCGCGTTGCTGCATTTGTTCATAAGATTCCCCCGGGTCCACACCGGCATCATTGGGATTGATGGCGATCACCGGATAGCCCTGCGATTTATACTGTCGATCCAACGCGATAATGCGATCTTCGTAACCTTTGGCTACCGGACAGGTATTGCAGGTAAAGATTACGATAAATCCTTTCGCATCGGGATAATCGGTTAGTGACACGTGGTTGCCATCTACATTCTTAAGGCGGAAGTCTTCTACAACATCGCCGATTTGGTATCCCGGACTGGATACCGGTGCGCTGGCCGAAATCATAAGACCCACCAGTGCAACCCCTAAAACGTTCATTGCTTTCATGGCTTAATTTTTTTGTTGAACAATTGACAAGTAACTATTTTCGAGCTGTTGGTAATCGAATTCCTGTTCTTTGAAAATCCGAACTCCCTTGCTTTTGTTTACGAATAATGTGGCGGGTATCGCTCCCGACCATTCCGCGCTGATCGCTGGAATGAAATGTTGCTCATTTTTCTCATCGAGGAGCCATACTTCATTTTTTAATCCTTTCGTATCAACGAATTTTGCCACTGCATCCTGATCTTTCTTGGTATCTAATGAAACAAAAAGAATCCGTAAAGGTTTAGCGGCATAGACCTGTTGCAATCGCTCAAAATGCGGCATTTCGGCCACACACGGTGCACACCACGTAGCCCACAGATTGATCACAAAAGTAGTATCCGCGCCGTTTTCCAATCGCCGCTCAAGCGCATCCAGCGTGGTCAGTGGAACTTCCTGTTGTGCTTGTAAACCGCTTGCCGAAAATACGGCGATTGCGACGGTGAGTATCAAACACCCTTTCATAGCGATAAAGTTAGCAAAGCAACGGACTAAGTGGTAGCTTCGTAACGCAATATTTACTTTTCTCCTTCGCCGGTTGTACTGCCACCTGTAAATTGTTGGATTGATTTCTAAGTGCAATTTAGGTAAGTTTGCAGATGCTTGGATCCCCGGAAGGTCATATTTTTGTTTTTCGTGACGTAACCCTAGACCAACTTTCCGAAGCGGCGATCACTTCGGCAACTGGGGGAATGCAGGTGGTGGAAACGACATCAGTATTGGCTGTACGGGCTATGGAAATGGAGGTAGACGCCGGATTGTTTACGAGTCGGCCCATGCATGGTGATCGCGTCACTGTGGCGGTGATTCAGGAAGATGGCCATGTAACGGTTTCAAGTGACACACACGCTGCACCGGATTTGCTTACCACCGCAGAAGCAACGGTACTGCTGGCTATCCTTCGTCGTGAGGAGTTGGGTGTATTTTTCCTGGTTAACATTAGGCAACGAAGGTTACGGCAGGCGGCCGTTGCCTATGGACTGGAGCACGAGCCCAATCTGGATCGCTACCTGATGCCTTTGCTTGAGGAGGGCCGCTTGGTCATCCGGCCCCGCATGAGCGGGTTGCTGCCACTTACATCGCCCAAGCTTTTGGAACTCGGCAAAACGGCCGACGACCATCATCACCGCCAACCACCAGAATTGCCCTCACCGACGAGGACTGTTCTGGTGATCAGCAGGCATAAATACTATCGCAATTTGCTGGTGGAACTTATTGATGTATCGCGTACTAAGATAGGTAAGCTAAAGGCACCATTTATCCGTATGCGGCCGTTGGACCTTGTGCCATCGGCGCAAGGAATTGAGGAGGCGAGATTTTATGCTGCCATCGCTAAGATCCAAGACGTAAGTGGCAGCAAAGGGACAGCTTCAGACTTGGATGCCTTGCGTATCCTAGTGAGAAACGATGGCAGCTATCCCGTCTACTATCACGATGATCAATTGGGTGAAAATTTTTCAACCAAAACCCTGCTACCCGTAAAGATGGCTTTTGCCCCCCGTACGGTCTGTTTGACCGTCGCTGCGGAAGGTCCCTTTTACGCCATCACGGGTGTGATCACGATTGCAGGAACGAGTTACTTCCTTCATGAATTGTCCGTTAAATTCGGCTGTTTTTTCTTGCTCGATGGCGTATTGTATCTATTGGATAATGCCCTCTTGCTTTCCGTTATGACGTTATTGAAAGAACACGGGGGGCGATTGCTTATCCATACGGGTAAATATCAGGAATTCAAGCGGAAATTATTGGATAAGTTGTCGATAAGCATCCGGATTGTATATCCCGATGTAAAACCCGGTACGATGCGACAACTTGCGGCGGCGGGTTTTTCGCAGGCGCCTGAGCGATTGATTTATTTGTCTGACTTCGGCGACCACGTAATGATCATTCCCGTGGTCCGTTATGGCGAGGCGGAGGTGGCTGTGCGCACGGAGCAACAAGTGCAGGCTATCGGCCAGAAAGGTGATGATTTCACGGTTCCGCGGAATACTGATTTTGAGCAGGCGTTTATTACGCTGCTGATCAAGCAACACCCTTATTTAGCGGAGCAGCTCGGCAACCAGCTGTATTATTTTTATTTACATAAACAATATTTTCTTGACGAAGATTGGTTCCTTCCTGTATTCGATACCTGGCGTGAGGAAGGAATTGAGGTGTTTGGTTTCAACGAATTGAGTGGCAATAAATTAAATGCTAATAAAATAACGATTACAATCAAGGTTATTAGCGGTGTCAATTGGTTCAATGCGGTGCATGATGTGCGTTTCGGCAAGCAGAAGGCATCGTTGAAGAAGGTTCAGGCTGCACTGCGCAATAAGAGCAAGTATGTGGTATTGGACGACGGCACACAGGGTATCCTCCCACAGGAATGGATTGAAAAGTTTGCTCGGTATTTCCAAGCGGGTGAGGTGATTGATGAGGAAACCATCCGCTTTGCAAAATCCAATTTCGAAACGGTCGCCACGCTATATGATGCCGCTATGTTAGATGAAGCGGCAGCTAGCGAGATGCAGATACTCCGCGAACGGCTTAATAACATTGAATCGATCCGACCTGTGAATGAGCCGGCGGGACTGCGCGTGAGGTTACGCCCATATCAGCGGCAAGGCCTGAATTGGCTCTGTTTCTTGGATGGTCTCAATTTTGGCGGCATATTGGCTGACGAGATGGGGTTGGGAAAGACGGTACAGATCATAGCGTTCATGCTATCACAACGGCAGGCGGGGCGTACAGGGGTCGATTTGGTGGTCGTTCCGGCTACCTTGATTTTCAACTGGCAGCATGAGCTGGCTGAGATGGCACCGTCGCTTCGGTTGCTCACAAGGTACGGTTCTGGCCGCACAAAATCGACCGAAGCTATGGCGCGGTACGATGTAGTATTGACTTCCTATACGACGCTGTTGGCCGATGTCCGCTTTTTAAAGGAATTTGTATTCAACTACGTATACCTGGATGAATCCCAAAATATAAAAAATCCCGATTCGCAGCGGTATAAGGCGGTTCGCCTCCTAAAAGCGCGCAACCGGATAGCGATCAGTGGTACACCATTCGAAAACAGCTCATTTGACCTTTATGGTCAGCTATCGATTGCATCTCCGGGTTTACTTGGTGACAAACGTTATTTTCGTGACGTATACGCCAAGCCCATCGATCAGTTTAAAAACCAGAAGCGGCGAAAAGAGCTGCACGCGAAAATCAAACCTTTTATCCTACGGCGCACAAAGCAAGAAGTTGCCGCGGACCTGCCCGAAAAGGTCACTGCAGTGTTGTACTGCGAAATGGGTGACGATCAGCGGAAGATTTACGACGCTTACGAAAAAGAATTCCGCGATTTTATCTGCGCCCTTTCGGGCGAGAAGTTGGATAAAAGCTCCATATACGTACTCCGCGGACTCACCCGTCTGCGGCAAATCTGCAACTCGCCCGCGTTATTGCCGGACGGTATGCTGAACAACGCCGTTTCGGCAAAAATTGAACTTTTAAAAGAGCAAATCGCGGACAGGTCGCCCTATCACAAGTTGGTGGTGTTTTCGCAGTTTGTGTCGATGCTGCATTTGATAGAAGAGATGTTACGTGATCTTGGTGTGACTTATGTGAGCCTCACAGGTGCTACACGGCAACGGGAGCAGGTCGTCAATGCCTTCCAGGAAGATCCGGAGGTACGTGTTTTTCTAATCAGCCTTAAGGCCGGTGGTACGGGACTTAATTTAACCGCAGCCGATGTTGTTTACCTCATAGACCCCTGGTGGAACCCTGCCGTGGAGAATCAGGCAATAGACCGCGTGCATCGGATTGGACAAAATAACAAAGTGGTGGCATATCGGTTGATAACGCCCAACACGGTAGAGGAGAAGGTGCTGCAATTACAGGCGGCCAAAAATGCCCTGGCAGATGGACTGGTGGATAGTGATACGTCGTTTTTTAGGAATTTAGATAGGGAAGGGTTGCTGGGATTGTTGTGAGTCACCGGCAAGTCGGGGATTTTCCGTCGGTGTATCCGCTTCGCCTGTTTCCTGAGCCAGCTCGCTTTCGAGTGCTTCTTCTCCGGATTGTTCAGTCGCTTCTTCCTTTAGGAATGTTTCCAATCGGAACTCCGCTACATAGTGTTTGAAGATGTGTTCTTTGGCTTTGGTTGCATAGATAAAAAAGATCGCTTCTGGTAATTTTTTGAGGTATTTGAAAATTTTCTTGAAATTTTCTTGATACATTATAAGTGAAGAAAGGTCATCTACAGTAAAAAAATCCTCCTGTAAATCGTCCATAAGCCGTTGCCATTCCCGGAGTGTGAGCACTCGAAAAAACTTTTTGATGAATTTGCCAATGTTTTTGGTTTCCGCTTTAGTTAGTTGTTCGAATAGAAGTGTTTTCTGGCGTTGGGGCAGCGTTACATCTTCGATGTACGCACCCATGGCCGTTGTTTTTAACGTATAATAGGGAGAGTTTTTGCCTAGTTTCCAGCTGTCGATAGTATGCTGTAGCACATATAGCAACTCAATGTTCGTAAGGGTGAGTTTGACTTCGAACAGCAAGTTTGACTGTTCCATTGTCGAAAGCTTTTCAGGATCCCTTGACCTGTTCGCACAGATTATGCTTTTCACATCATCTAGGTATCCTTCCAAAGATGTCCAGGATCGGCAAAATTCGGCTATATTAACTAAAGGATTTTTAATGTCTTTGTTTGTTAAATACCTAAAGTGTTTCCGGTTTAGTTTTTTTGTGGTCTTCATGGTTCAAGTGATTTGTTGGATGATTAATTAATAACTCGCTTTTATTGAATGGTTGTAGTCGGCTCGATGTCAACCAGTTTTTTGCGTTTTATGCCGAAGCGGTCGGCGTGGTGCTCCAGCATGTAAGCTTTGCCGCGCAGTTCATAGGCAAGAAATGCGGCTTCGCCCAGTTTATCAAGGTATTGGAATACCTGGTGGGCGTCGTGTTGGTATTGGCTAAACGATTCGTCGCTGAAAATCGCTTCGATGAGTTCCTGCATGGTTTCTCGCCAGCTGCGCAGCGACCTGAACTTAAAGAAATTGTTCATGAAAACACTTAAATCCATAAACTCGGCTTTGCTCAACGCCTCGAAATGCATGGTTGTACCACCGAACATATCGTCATCGTGAATGATCTTCGATAATCCCTGAACTTCGCATTGGTAAAGCGGGCTTGTTAATGAGATCTGCCATTCGGAATAGCGATGCATAAGAAGATACAATAATTCGATATGGTTGGAAAGCTGCTTATAGAGAAAGTACATTTCACTGAAGTCGACTGGGCTAAATCCGGTGTTATGGCAACAGGAAGCGCGGGCAAAATGATGGATATCGCTACGATGGCACTCCAGGCTCGTGGCGCTGCAACATAATTCGAGAAGCGGCATTAGCGGATTTTCGAATTCTTCTTTAGTCAGGTGATTGAAATGTCTCCATTTTGGTTTTTTGGTTTTCATGGCTTGGTTCTTTAAGGTTAATTAACAATGTTTAAGCTCTGCAAAGATACTATCTTTTGATATATATGCAAATTTTTTTAGCAATTATTTTTTAAGATTACCGGAATAGTAGAAAAGTTGTCATTGTTTAAAATAAGCTAATCAAATTTTAATAAGCGACAAATTATCCTTACATTTGGATAAAATGTCGCATATGGCTATAGGTAATAAGAAAGAGACGAAGACGTTTTGGGACGTGGTATCGCTTTTAGGCGGGCGGGATGTGATGGGTACGGGTATTAAAACGGAGTTTGACCTGATCGCATTGGGTAATGACGGGCTAACGCGGGTATCGCTCGATGCACTGATTGCCTTTTTGCAGGTACCGCGTAAGTTGTTTGTGGAAACCATCCTCGATATGTCGATCAAGACCGTTGAGCGCAAGAAAAGCAATGACCGGCTCGACCGGCGTACGTCGTCGCTAATCATTGAAATTGCGAAAGTGGTGGAGCATGCCATGGAAGTTTTTGAAGATGAAGACAAAGTGCGTGATTGGTTAGCTACATCCAACAGGGCGCTGAATGGCATGCGGCCGTTTGATTTGTTTCACACACCCACCGGGTTGATGTTGGTCAATACCGTGCTGGGGCGTATCGAAGAAGGCGTATATTCCTGATGCTCCTCTACCGGATTGCCAAATCACAAAAGCGTGCCACCGATCTTTCCGGTACGGGTGCGTATACATTTGGGGGGCGCTGGAATAACCCGGGCACCTATATGCTGTATACAAGTGAGAACAGTTCGTTGGCCTATCTCGAGAATTTGGTGCACTTCGATTCGGACATTATACCGCCCAAGCTATTCATTATGGGTATTGAAATAAACGGGGCACCCGAACTGATTTATACCTTGCCCGATACGGCTTATCCGAAACAATGGATGAAACTCGGCAACCTAGAAAACAAGCGTCTTGGTGATAAATGGATGCGAGATGCCAAATACCTGGGTATCCGCTTACGGTCTGCTGTAAACCCCAAGGAATACAATTACCTGCTGAACCCGTTGTTCCCGCGTTATCACGATTTGGTTGGCGTTGCCACCACAGAACAACTTCCGATAGACAACCGCCTGATCAAAATTAAGACCCGATAAGGCTAGGTCACCTCGATGCGTTTATTGCGGAATACCAGGAGGAAAAGTACGGCCAGTACCAATGCGTAACCGGCGAACGTAAACCAGATACTGGGCCAATCCCTGATGCCCGCCCGGGTAAAGTGGTCTACCACCCAGCCGCTGCCGTAGCCACCGATGATAGCACCGAAGCCATTGGTCATGATCATGAATAATCCCTGTGCGCTGGAACGGATTTTCCGTTCGGCTACTTTTTCCACATACAGGGAGCCTGAGATATTAAAGAAATCAAAAGCCATCCCATAAATGATCATAGACAACACCAACAAGTAAAGCTTGTCGTCGGGATTGCCCAATCCGAATAGGGCGAAACGGAGCACCCATGCAATGATGCTAAACAGGATCACCTTGCGGATACCGAAGCGGGTAAGGAAAAAGGGGATCAGCAGAATGAAAAAAGTCTCCGAAATCTGGGAGATGGAAAGCAGTAGATTGGGGTGCTGCACGCCGAAGGAGTCGGGATATACGGTTTTGAAATCGTCCAAAAACGGCCCTCCGAAGGCATTGGTGATTTGCAGGGCGGCGCCCAGCATCAACGAAAAGACAAAGAAAAGTGCCGTGTTTTTCTTTTTGAAGAGGACAAACGCATCCAGTCCCAATGACGATACCAGTGTTTTTTTGCGGGTTTCGTCCAGGTAAGGCGGGGATGGGGGTACGGTAAATGCGTAGCATCCGAGAAACAGTCCGGCACCTGCGGCCAGGTAAAGTTGGTTGGTGCTCTTGGTCCACCCCATCAAATCCACCGCCCACATGGCCACGATAAAGCCGACGGTTCCCCACACGCGGATGGGAGGGAAGTCTTTCACCACATCGAATCCCTTTCGCGTCAGTACATTGTAGCAGACGGAATTGGATAGGGCCAACGTGGGCATGTAAAACAATGAATTAACCAGCATCAGGCTATAAAAGGTCTGGAAATCGGTAACCCGGGTTGCCGCGATAAGGGCGCCTGCTGCAATGAAATGCGCAACCGCGAATACCCGTTCGGCATTGACCCACCGATCGGCCACGATGCCCAATAGTCCGGGCATAAACACGGAAGCAATACCCATCGTCGAATAAACCGATCCGATCTGCAGGCCTGTAAATCCCAATTGGCTTCCCATGTAACCACCGAGTGAAATCAGCCATGAACCCCAAATAAAGAATTGAAGGAAGTTCATTGCCGTCAATCGGAGTCTTATCGGCATAGTCCGTTCACCTAGGAAGATTTTCGTCGTGTAATTTCGTCCCGGATACGGGCCGCTTTTTCGTACAGCTCATCGGCCAACGCTTTGGACAATGTTTCCTGCAATTGGTCGTCGCTCATCGATGAATACGACGAAGAAATGTCTTTTGAAACCATGGCTTCGGGGTCATTCCCGCCCGCAGATTCGATATTCTCGAGGAATACGAAGTCGTTTCCCTCGATCACGATACCAGCGGATGCCAGAATGAATTCATACGTATAGACAGGGGCTTTGAAACGTACAGCCAATGCAATGGCGTCTGAAGTCCGAGCATCGATTTCCGTTTGTTTCTGGCCGTCGTTGAAGATGATTTTGGCGTAGAAAATCCCATCTACCAGGTTGTAGATAATCACCTCATCAATCCGGATATGGTACGTCTCGGCAAACGTCTTGAAAAGATCATGGGTCAATGGTCGGCTCGGCTTCATTTTCTCGATTTCGATGGCGATGGCCTGCGCCTCAAATCCGCCGATGATAATAGGTAACCGGCGCCGCCCGGATATTTCCCCCAAAACCAACGCATAAGCTCCCGACTGGGTTTGGCTGTAGGACAGCCCGACAATATCTAATTTGATCTTCTTCATACCTGATTTGATGCAGGAATACAAAGATGCGAATTGTTATTGAAAAACCAACCGATTAGTTGCCTTTATAGGCTTTGATCGCGGCTATAAGCTTGGGTACCACCTCAAAAGCATCGCCTACAATACCGTAATCAGCTGCTTTGAAAAATGGCGCTTCCGGATCCTTATTAATCACAACGATGGTTTTCGAAGCACTCACGCCCGCAAGGTGCTGGATCGCTCCCGAAATGCCGATGGCAATATACAGGTTCGGGCTGACCGCAATTCCCGTTTGGCCCACGTGTTCCGAATGGGGTCGCCACCCGGCGTCGGATACGGGCTTAGAACATGCTGTAGCCGCTCCCAATACCGCTGCCAATTCCTCGATCATTCCCCAGTTTTCCGGGCCCTTAAGACCGCGGCCGGCCGATACAACGATTTCCGCATCCGGTAAGGACACCTGATCTGTCGACCGGACAATGTCTTGGATCACCGTGGTGAGATCTGTTGCCGGGATATCCGGGCTGAACGCCTCCACTTGGGCACTGCCACCCGTTTCACGCACTTCGAAGGCATTTGGATTGAGTGCCACAACCTTTTTGGCCGACGTGAGCTCCGTAATAGCAAATGCCTTTCCGGAAAAGGCCGTTTTTTTCACCGTCATCGCACCACCATTGATTTGGGGTAGTTCTACGGCACCATCGGCCAATCCGGCCTCCAATTTGGCCGCCACACGTGGGGCCAGACCCTTACCGCTGAACGAATTCGAGATGACCACCAAGTCGGCACCGCTGTGCTGAGCCGCTGCGGCGATTACCGAAGCATAGGCCTGGTTGACGAATTGCTTGAGCTGCTCCGAAGCGACATGCAGCACGGTTGAGGCTCCGTAGTTGCCCAGCGAAGCCAAATCGGCAGCTGCTACATTGCCGATGGAAATTGCCGTTACCGACGTTCCAACGGCATCTGCGATGGCCTTGGCGTAAGAAACCACTTCGAAGACGGACTTCTTGAATTTTCCGTCTGTACTTTCGGCATATACTAAAACTGACATGTTGAGCTGTTTTTTCTGTGTTTTGCTTTTTTGTTTTTCCTAGATCACCCGGGCTTTATTGTGCAGGATATCCACCAACTTTTCCACCTCGCCCGCATCGATTAATGATACGTTGCCCCGTGGTTCGGGCGATTCATAGCTGACGATCTTCGATAACACGGGTACCGATATCGCCTCAATCACATTCAGGGGTTTAGAGCGGGCACTCATGATGCCCCGCATATTGGGTATGCGCGGCTCGGCCACACCCTCGGCAGTACCGACAATCACCGGCAGCGGAATAGCAAGCACCTCCTTACCGCCCTCGATCTCGCGTTCCACCGTGGCCGTGTTGTCCTCAATTTCCAGTTTCTTTGCCGTAGTTACCGAAGGAATGCCCAGCAATTCACCTACAAATGCCGCCACCTGGCTGCCGTTGTAGTCGATCGACTCGCGACCTGTCAGGATCAGGTCGAATGCATTGTCCTTAGCATAGCTGGCTATCTGATGGGCCACAAACCAAGCATCGCGGGGTGCGGCATCCACGCGTACCGCTTCGTCCGCCCCGGTAGCCAGCGCTTTACGGATCGTGGCCTCGGTACTGGCTTCACCCACATTGATCACCGTTACCTTGCCCTTGCCACCCTCCACCAAACCAATCGCTTTCGAAAGGGCAATTTCATCATAGGGATTGACGATGTACTGTATCCCCGCGGTATTGAGGGTGGTATTCCCGTCGCCGAAGGTTATTTTTGATGTGGTATCCGGAACGTTACTGATGCAGACTAATATATTCATGACAACTGGTTTTCTACAAAACTCGGTAAACTTTTTTTATTATGCAAGCATAGTATTTCATCTGTTTGTCACTTCATATTGGTAAATTTGCCGCATGAGTCACCGACTACAACAGCTTACCGATTTCCTCCACGAGAGTCCCAACGATCCCTTTTTGAAATACGCGCTTGCTACAGAACACCTCAAATTAGGCCATACGGAATCCGCGCTCCGGTACTATGAGGAGCTACTCGACAAGCATCCCGAATACGTGGGCACGTATTACCATTTAGGCAAGCTGTACGAGGCGATGGGCAGGAAAGACGATGCGATATCGGTATATGAAAAAGGCATGCAAGCCGCCAAAAACAAGCGCGATATGCATGCCTTGTCTGAATTGCAAGCAGCGTTCCGCAGCGCTGCTGGAATAGATGATGATGACGATTAGATGGTGCCCGGATTGCTGATATCAGCAGGTCCGTCATGCGTTCTCTTATGTTTGCGGTCGGCATAACTGTCCCTGTCTATGGCGTCATCTACCGCGTCTGTTGCATCGGTATCTCCGTCCGTATCTTCGTCGTGGAGTTTGGACGCATCAGTAGGGTGTTCAAACCGTTCGTCTTCCGGGTTTTGAAATGGCTTTTTCGGATCCATGGTGTTTTCCTCCTTTATTCGTTGGTACTATAACCAATCTAACAGCCGAAAGAAACCATTGTTTGGATGGATTGGATTATGCCTTTTCCAAGCAGAGCTCACGGAGCTTGCCTACTACAAAGTCAATTTCTTGCTTCGTGTTGTTTTTACAGAATGAAAACCGGACACAGGGCCGTTTGGCGTCGGCACCGATCGCACGCAATACATGCGAACCGATATCCGAGCCGGAGCTGCACGCGCTACCGCCTGAAGCCGAGATCCCGCAAATATCCAGATTAAATAGCAGCATGTCCGCCATATCGGTGCACGGGAAAGACACATTAAGCACCGTGTACAGGCTATTTTCCGGGCTCATATCACCATTGAAGCGGATATCGTGGATGTTTTCCTTCAGTTGCGCAATCATATAGTCTTTCAACCCCTGGATGTGTTGCTGGTGTTCGGCCATGTCCCTATAGCAAATTTCGAGTGCCTTGGCCAGTCCGACGATACCATAGACATTTTCCGTACCACCACGCATGTTGCGTTCCTGGGCGCCGCCGTAGATAAACGGCTTGATTTTCGTGTTGTGGTTTACATAGAGGAATCCTACACCTTTCGGCCCATGGAATTTGTGGGCGGCTCCCGTCACGAAATCGATCTGCAGCTTGGTGAGGTCATGTGCGTAGTGCCCCATCGTCTGCACCGTGTCCGAATGGAAGATGGCGTGGTACTGCTTGCACAACGCCGATACATATTCGATATCCGTTAATGTGCCGATTTCATTATTGGCATGCATGAGCGACACCAGCGATCGTGGATTTTCCTTCAGCAGCTCTTCCAATTGATGCAAGTCGACATTGCCCTTATTATCCACAGCAAGCAAGCTCAACCGGATTGCACCGCTTTTCTCCATTTCCTCCAAGGTATGCAGCACCGCATGGTGTTCCAGTGGTGAGGTAATCGCATGGGTGAGGCCGTTGTCGATGATTCCCCTTACGATAGCCGTATTATCCGCTTCGGTACCGCCTGAGGTGAAAAATATTTCGGAAGGCGATACATTCAATAGCCCGGCCACAGTTTTGCGGGCTTTTTCTACCATGGTCTTCACCTGCCTACCATGTGCATGGATAGACGAGGGGTTGCCATAATCGTTTTCCATGGTCGAGACCATGGTTTTAATGACCTCAGGGTCAAGCGGTGTGGTGGCCGCATTGTCCAGGTATACTTGCATGGTGCAAAGGTAAGAACAAAATGCATTTTTTTTGAAATGTTTTGGCGGCTCGTTCGTCTATATCAATAAACGGTAAACGGAATGACGATTAATCACACGGCAAATGACCAGTGAAAAGCACGGCAAAATCACCGCAACCATAGCTTCCTATGGCAAGGGATTGCTTGGCTTCATCCGGAAACGTGTGCGGAACGACGCCGATGCCGAAGACATCCTGCAGGACGTCTGGTACCGGTTGAGTGCGGTCATCAATTCCCACCCCGTAGAGCAGGTAGGCGGCTGGCTTTACCGGGTAGCGACCAACAGGATTATTGATAAACAGCGGAAAAAGACCGAATCATCATGGGAACGGACAACGTCCGACCAGCCGGAAAGTTCCGAGCTCGAAGCGCTATCCGCCACGGCAGATAGCAATCCGGAGACCCAGTACCAGGAGCGTATGGTTTGGGAACGATTGTACCGGGCCCTGGATGAGTTGCCGGCCGCGCAGCGCGATGTGTTTGTGTGGCATGAACTGGAAAGTATTCCGTTTGCCGAAATCGCGGCATTCACCGGCGAGCCGGTTGGCAAGTTGGTGTCGCGCAAGCGCTATGCCGTATTACATCTGCGCAAGAGATTGAAAATCTTTTACGACGAATTGATAGAAAAGTAATTGAAATAGCAGTAATTAAACGAACATCATATGAGAAAGTTATTCAGAAGCCCAATGCGCTTCGTTTTAATCCCAATAATTGCGGCCGCGTTTCTTTTTGCGGTAGGTTTCCTCGTCATGCACCTGTGGAATTACACCCTGCCGGTAATATTCGGCGTGGGCACCATTACGTTATGGCAGGCTATGGCGCTGTTCTTTTTATGCAAAATCCTGTTCGGTTTCGGCGGTGGCGGTGGGAAAGGTGGCGGACCATGGGGCAGGCGGAAAGCCATGCGCCAGAAATTCGACAGGATGAGCGATGACGAAAAAGAACGCGTGCGGGCATATATGCGATCGAGATCCCATTGTTGGGGGGATGTCGACGAAGCGCCGGAAAAGAAGGATAACGTCGATGATACATCAAATAAATAACCCTGAAAATACCATACTGATGACCGAGATATTCATATTCAAGACCAGCGTACACACGCAAGCGCACGTACAGCAGGTGGCCATGTTATTCGGGGCCGTCGAGTCAATCAAGCAATGGAGTTTCGATCTGGAAGATTGTGACCGGATTCTCCGCGTCGTTGTATCGCCCGATTTCGAGGCTGAGTCGATCGCGCAGTTGCTGGGCAATGCAGGGGTTGCGTGTGAGCATATGGTGTACGAGCTGTGATAGTTACATCACGTGCTGATGGCCGGTACATGGATATGCATGCTGTCGGAGACCAGCCCGCCCCCGAAAGATACCATGGAAAGGAATACCTCGACTTCGGAGCCTGCCCATTTTTCGTGAGCAGGCAAATTACATTGCCGGGCATCGCGGCTCGAATTATTGAGGAAGTTGTACCACAGTTCGGTCTGGTGGGAATAAACAACAACGGAAAGGCTGTCGGTGCCGTATGCATTTGCTGCGCCGGTGCCGTCCCGCCAGGAGAGTTTTAAACCGTTATCCCCCCAGGCTGCGGTCACATCCTCCAGCCCCGGCAATTCGCCCTGGCTGATCCGGAACTTGCTCCACTCGATTTCCAGGTTGGGGTATTCCCCTTTGATGGCCTGCTTTTTATTCAGCGAAAGGGCGAGGTTGAATGCGGTCATGTCCAGTGATTCCACGGCATTCCGGAATCCCGCCCGGATGAAGACCTTAAGCGGTGCAAGCGCCCCCATGATAAGTTTCATGGCCTGTTCGTTGGCAAGCCGTGCCTCGCTTCGTGGCTGGTTGTTCTTCCGGGGTAATCCGCGGATGACGTCTTTCCCTTTCCATTTGTAACCAACAACGCTTCCTACTTTTCCGCTGAATCCCCCGTTGGGCCCGTTTCTGAGTATTGCCATGGTATGGTCTCCTAATTGGTTTATATCCAAAAGTACACTATCTCTTTAATTAATTAAAATATAAACCACTTTTTAGTAATGGATAAGAGTAATTTCATAGGTATTCTGACCAATTAAACCCCTATGATTCCCCTATGAACCCCCTATAAAATACTATTTATTTGAAAAGATGTAGGAACGTTGGTGTACCGTTTATTGATAGTAATGGGTTGGCGCTTTTACAACAAGGATGCGCACATGCCGTTCGGATGATTTTCGAATTGGAGAAAATACACGCAGGATTGGGCAAATTTCCTTAATTTGCCCCCATAAATAACCATCGGTAATACCCAAATATGAAAACCCTTTCCACATTTTTGTTCGTTGCAGCTGCGTTGTCGCTCCATGCACAAACACCATCCAGCAAAAAATCGCCGTCGCTTAGCCCGGCTTCGCCAAGCAGCGTAGGCATATCGGCCGAACGGCTAACCCGGATAGACGCCATGCTCGAGAAGTCCGTGACAGACGGTGATATCCCCGGCGCAGTGGCCCTGATAGCCCGCAACGGTAAAATTGTGTACCACAAAGCATTCGGTACAGCGGATGCAGCAGCGGGGCGCAAACAGCAAACGGACGATATTTTTCGCATTGCCTCGCAAACCAAGGCCATCACCGCCACAGCTGTAATGATGCTTTGGGAAGAAGGGAAATTCCAGCTGGATGATCCGATCTCAAACTACATTCCCGAATTCAAGAATCCGCAGGTGCTGCAATCGTTCCGTTACACCGATACCAGCTACACCACCCGGCCGGCCGATAAGGAAATTACCATCAGGCATTTGCTTACCCATACATCGGGATTGGGCTATGGCGTGATCGACGGTGATGAGCGGATGAAGATGATCTACGAAAAGGCGGGTACCACCGACCTGTTTACCACTGACGATGTGCGCATCGGCGACATCGTAAAGAAACTGGCTAAATTGCCCCTCCATCACAACCCGGGCGAAAAATTCACTTATAGCATGGGCTTGGATGTATTGGGATATTTCGTAGAAGTGGTGTCGGGCATGCCATTCGACCGTTTCCTAAGGGAACGGCTTTTCGATCCGCTGGGCATGGATGATACCTGGTTTTACCTGCCTGAAAGCAAAGCCGACCGCTTGGTGGCCATTCAGCAAAAGGAAAATGGCAAATGGGCTAACTATCCGAGTACGTTTTATGACGTGGATTATCCCATCAAAGGCGCCAAGGCCTTCTTTTCTGGTGGAGCGGGACTATCCAGCACGGCGAAAGACTATGCGACGTTCCTGCAACTGTACCTCAACGGCGGTGAGCTGAATGGGGTGCGTATATTGAGCCGCACCACCATCGCGACCATGATGGCCAACCAGACGGGCGACCTCTTCGGTGGTACTGAGCAGCACTACGGACTGGCCTTCGGTGTACTCACTGCCGGGGGTGTGGCCAAAGGTGGCCTGGGCGGTGAGGGAACATTTGTGTGGGGCGGATATTTCAATACGCAGTATTTCGCTGATCCCGAAGAAGGGATAGTTGGCATCATCATGAAGCAGACGCAGGGGCCAGTTAACGATCAAACGGCTTGGAAGTTCAAGCAATTGGTAGGAGCTTCCGTAGATGATTGATGGAAACGACACAGGCTTTGGATGAAAAATATTCCTTACCTTTGCCCCACAATGGAAATCAAACAGCCGGATAGCGAAGATTATAGCTTTTGGACGAAATACAAACGTTTTGCCGGAAATGAAATACTACTGTATGTTATTATGGTGGTTGGTATTCTGTTGGGAATAATTATCTTTAGTTGATTGTCGAGTAGTCTTTTTAACTGATACAATGAACCTTAAATTAAAACGTCCGCTGGCTTTTTTTGACCTGGAGACGACCGGCATAAACCTATCCGCAGACCGCATCGTGGAGATTTCTATCCTGAAGGTTTCGCCAGACGGTAGCGAAGCGGTAAAAACGCTGAAAATAAACCCTGAAATTCCGATACCTGTTGAATCGTCCGTATTCCACGGTATTTACGATAGCGATATCAAGGAGGCGCCCACCTTCAAGGAGGTGGCAGCAGAATTGGCTGATTTCATCGGTGATGCGGACTTGGCGGGATACAATTCGAATAAATTCGACATCCCGATGCTGATGGAGGAGTTTATCCGTGCGGGCGTGGATTTTTCCCTTGAGGGGAGGCTCTTCGTGGATGTGCAAAATATCTTCCACCAGATGGAGCAACGCACGTTGAAAGCCGCTTACCGTTTTTATTGCGATAAGAGCCTCGATAACGCCCATAGCGCCGAAGACGACGTGAAAGCGACCTACGAAGTGTTGAAGTCACAGCTGGACCGCTATCAGGATACGGAATGGGAAGATAAATCGGGCAATAAGTCCATCCCGGTAGTCAATGACGTAGAAGCGCTGCATCAATTTACCAACCTGAGCCGCCCCGTGGATTTCGCCGGCCGGATGGTATTTAACGAGCAGGGCGAGGAGGTCTTCAATTTCGGTAAACATAAAGGCCGTGCAGTGGAAGCGGTTTTTGCCATGGAACCCAGTTATTATTCGTGGATGATGCAGGGCGATTTTCCGATGTATACCAAAAAGTGTCTGGATAATATATGGCAACGTTTCCGGGCAAAGCAAAAGGAACAACGTGCAGTGGCTCCCAAGCCCGAAATGCCCGCAAAACCAACGCCTGAAGTCCGTCAGCCCGCGCGGGATAAAGGTTATAGCCATCGGCCACAGCAGCAGGAGCGTCCTAAGCGGAAGGCAGGCCCGATAACGGATGATATGCTGAAAAGCCTGCAGGAGAAATTTGGGAAGTAGCGGGCGCAATACTTACCGATGCTTGACAAACGGCTATTGAATTGCGCGGTGTAAATCTGTACCTTTGCCTTTCACTTTTATTGATTACAATGTCACAAGAAACCGAACACGTAAAATGCCTGATTATCGGCTCCGGGCCGGCAGGATATACCGCAGCAATCTATGCCGCACGGGCTGATTTGAAGCCCGTCCTTTATACGGGTATCGTACCGGGCGGCCAGCTTACGCAAACCACAGACGTGGAGAATTTTCCCGGCTATGCGGATGGCGTGCAGGGGCCGCAGATGATGGAGGATTTCCGGAAGCAGGCGGAGCGCTTTGGCACGGATGTGCGGTTTGGTTACATCACCTCGGTGGATTTCGCTGGTGACGTGCACAAGGTAGTCGTAGATGCGGAGAAGACCATCACTGCCGAAACAGTGATCATTGCCACAGGGGCTACAGCCAAGTGGCTTGGGCTGGAAAGCGAACAAAAATACAACGGCTTCGGGGTATCTGCCTGTGCGGTATGCGACGGGTTCTTTTTTAAGGGGCAGGATGTGGCTATCGTGGGAGCGGGTGATACGGCAGCAGAAGAAGCTACTTACCTGGCCAAGCTGACCAATAAAGTACACATGCTGGTGCGCAGGGATGAATTCCGTGCGTCAAAAGCCATGCAGCATCGGGTATTGAATACACCGAATATCGAGATACATTATCATTCGGAAACCAAGGAAATCGTAGGTGATGGACAAAACGTAACGGGGGTGAGGGTGTACAACAACCAGACACTCGAGGAGAAGGTACTTCCCGTGACAGGGTTCTTCGTTGCGATCGGCCACAAACCGAACACCGAGTTATTCCAGGGGATATTGGATATGGATACGAACGGTTACCTGATTACCAAACCGGATAGCACGCGTACCAATATTGAGGGGGTGTTTGCCTGTGGTGATGTACAGGATCACATTTATCGCCAGGCTGTGACAGCTGCCGGAACCGGTTGCATGGCGGCTCTGGAAGCCGAGCGTTATCTGGCAGCTAAGGAGTTTTCGATCGCATAGCCGACCCAACAAAACCGACGTCAATACACACGCGTGGCACGATCGAGCCACTGCGCCCAGTTTTTGTCATAGCCATGTACTTCTGTGGTTTGCACATCGCGGTTGTTATACACCGGATTGCGTTGGTTGACCCATTCATAGATACCGCCGAATAGATTATAGACATGCCGGTAACCCGCTTTGTGGAGCTTCTCACCGATGCGCTCACTCCGGTTGCCAATCGCGCAGTAAACCACGATGGTATCCGTTTTCGGGATGTCATAGACCTCGCGCATATCAAACCAGATATAGCCGACGTGACGAGCGTATTTGACGTGGCTCACGTCAAACTCATCTTTTTCACGGGTATCGAGCACAATGACACCTTGCTTCATCAGGACCTTCAATTCGCTCACGGTAACGGCGGGTACGCTGTGGCGGTAGATGCTGTTCAGGCGCTCGGCAAACTCGGGGTTGTGGGTCGAATCTTGTTGCCCGTGCCCCCACGTTAGGCACAAAAAGGTTACGAATGGCCACATTAGCTTACTGCTGTAAATTCGGCAATGTGTGAACCCAAATCGAATACAACCGCATCAGGCAATGCAGCGGTGATGATACTTGAGCCGATGGCAGAACGGTAGCCCCCTGCACAATGGACAACGATAGGCTTTTTGCCGGGCAATAGGTGGAGGTGTTCACGAAGATCGGGGAGGGGAATATTGATAGATCCGTTGAAAATGGGATTGGCGTCGACTTCCTGACGATTCCGGATATCCACGATGGTGTAATCCTGTTGGTTATTGGTGAAATTCGCCAGGTCCAACGGGGCGGACAGCAGCGGCCCCTTCGTGATCACTGCCAGTCCGGCAACCTGTTGCTCATAGCCTATCTTGGCCGCTTTCGCCGTAAGTAATTGCAGCTGTTCGGTATCTTCGGCCAATAAATAATACACTTCACCGGGATTGACGATAGAACCAAGCCAGGTCTCGAAGCGTAATCCATCCGGTATATTGATGGCACCGGGCAAATGTCCGGCCTTGAATTGTGCCGCGGGCCGTGCATCCACAATCAGTGTATCCATGGTTCGTTCTTCCAGGCTGTTAAGTGTCGGAATGGCAGCGATGGCCACTGAATAGGGGGGCGCTCCTTTTTTATTGAGCATCACGTCATAGGCGAAATACTTCGGGACAAAAGGCTGCTGGTCCATGATTAAGGCGACAAAGGCTTCCTCGCTCATGGGCTGCAGTGCATAATTATCACTGATTTCTCTTCCAATGGTGCTTTGCAGGTCGTCACTCATGTTTTTACCGCAAAGCGAGCCGGGACCGTGGGCAGGATACACGATGACATCGGCGGGTAGCGTCATCAGCTTTTCCCGTGTGGACGCATACAACTGCTGCGCTAAGGCAACCGCCTTTTCGGTGATGTTCCCCACGTTTTCCCGCAGATCCGGTCGACCCACATCTCCCACAAACAACGTGTCACCGGTGAATACCGCATAGGGTAGGTTTGATTCGTCTGACAGCAGGATGCAGATACTATCCGGTGAATGCCCGGGGGTATTGATTGCTTTTAACGACGCATTGCCCAACAGGATTTGGTCGCCGTCGTCAAACGGGATATGCGGATATTCAGCCGCGACTAAGCGACTGGTGTATAAATTAGCCCCGGTAAGTTTATGCAATTCCAGGTGTGAACTCACAAAATCGGCGTGGGGGTGGGTTTCAATGACGAGTGAAATCTTTGCCCCGTGGTGCTTAGCATAATCGAGGTAAGGTTGTGGATCGCGTGCCGGGTCGATCAATGCGATTTGGCCTTCACTCAATATGGCGTAGGAGGCGTGTGCTAGTCCGTTATCGTAAAACTGGTATACATTCATGTATGTTGCGATTGTGAAGACAAAGATAAGGAAAATGTTTTGGGCGAAATTAATTTGTATTTTGGCGGCATGAGGCTAAGACGACAATTAATAGCGTGGGTGGTGTGTTGTCTGGTAGCAGAAAGCGCTATGGGGCAAGATCATGCGACAGTATTCGGTCCGGGCCGCGCGTTGGGAAAAATAGAGAGAACCGATATCAGTGAAGCTTCGGGGTTGATCGCTGCCGTGGGAAACCCGCATCATTTTTGGACACACAACGATAGTGGGGACAAAGCACGCATTTTTCTCATCGACAGATCGGCAGCGTATAAGGCCACGTTTTACTTGGGGGGGATTACTGCGCGCGATTGGGAGGATATCGGAATGATGGAACGCAACGGGCGTCATTATATGGTGGTGGGCGATATCGGCGACAATCGTGGGAAACGGCCTTACGTCCAATTGCATGTTTTCGAGGAACCTGTGGTCGACGTAGGGAAACTGACCGTGGATACGATTTTGAAGGAACAGATACGCACCTTTACGTTGAAGTATGAAGACGGCCCGCGGGATGCTGAATCGTTGTTTTTCGATCCGCAGGATAAGTGCATTTACGTAATCAGCAAAAGGGAATTGGAAGTGGGGATCTACAGCTCGGATTTGCCGGAAACTCCGGTGGACACCATGATACTCCGTAAGGTGGGAAAGCTGCCCCATACCTTTATTACCTCGGCAGCGATCAGCCCGGACGGCACCGAAATACTCCTGAAAAGTCTGATGGAAGTCTTTTACTGGAAGCGGAGGCCAAAAGAGTCGATACCGGCAGCACTAAGCCGACCCGCCATAAAACTACCCTATAAACCTGAACCCCAAGGGGAAGCGATCTCATTTGCGCACGACGGGCGCGGCTACTACACCTTAAGTGAAGCGGCTTTGGGAATGACTCCCTTTTTGTATTTTTACCAGCGATTGTAAAACCAGCAAAAATGAATCGTATAAAAACGCTTTTTAGTACTGCATTATTGATTGTGGGTGGGATGTGCTTGCACGCCGCCGAAGTGGATACGGTAGCTGTAGCCAGCACCGCCATGAACAAGACCATCAAGACGGTTATCATTACCCCTGATGACTATCCTAACCGCGACTCGTTGCCCGTCGTTTACTTGTTGCACGGGTACAGTGGCAACTACGCCGATTGGGTAAACAATGCACCAGATATTAAGGAGATGGCCGATCGGTATGGCTTGATCATTGTCTGTCCCGACGGCGGGTTCGGCAGTTGGTACTGGGATAGCCCGATGGATGGGAACTTCTGCTATGAAACGTTTGTTGCTACCGAACTCGTAACCTGGGTGGATGCGCAGTACAAAACGATCCCCAACCGCAACGGGCGGGCGATAACGGGATTGAGCATGGGTGGTCACGGTGCGCTGTACCTGGCCATTAGGCACCTGGACGTATACGGTGCGGCCGGCAGTACGGCGGGTGGGGTAGATATCCGACCCTTTCCCTTGAACTGGGATATGGCCAAACGGTTGGGAACTTATGCCGAATATCCTGAGCGTTGGGAAGATCATACGGTGATCAACCTGCTCCATCGCCTGACACCAAATGCATTGGCTTTGGTAATCGATTGTGGAACGAGTGATTTCTTCTACGGAGTTAACGAACAGCTGCACCGGAAATTATTAGACAGAAACATCCCGCATACGTACATCACCGGACCGGGCGCACATAATTGGGATTATTGGCGGCAATCGATTCCGTACCAGTTGTTGTATTTCAACGATTTTTTCAGGAAAGGGTGATGTGACGGTTAGCAAATGCCGCTAGGTGTTGATTGACAATAGGTTATGGGTGTGCGCCGAAAAATTTTGACTTTTTTGAATAAATAAGTTGACAATGTCGACTTATTTTCCATATTTTTATTGCGCAAACCAATTAATTATAAACTTAACAAAAAGTCCTGATTGCTTAGCAATCGGGACTTTTTGTTACCGCTCGATAACGTATTATCCATTCCGATTACCGTCCATTTCCTGCTGTTGGCGGAGTTGATCGACATTGTTCTTGTTGCCGAAGTCTTCGGTTGTTTCCGAAAAAGTGCCCAGTAGTTCGGTAATTGCGTCTGAATTTTCCGCTGTACGCTGATAGATATCGGGGAGTATCTTTTCCAGCCGACTGTCGCCCAATTCGATGTTGTCCACTTCAATCTTGCCGATCTTTTCCAGAACCGCTTGTTGGCTTCGTTTCAAATCATCCAATTCGCGGACGATTTTTTCCATCAATTCAAATTTCTTCAACTTATCCATAATACCTTTTTTTCTATTTACCATAACAAGGAAATGCGGAAAAGGTTTTTATTTAACTAATTAATTAGTTATATTGCGAAGGTTTTAGTTATGAAAGAATTGGATGATATGACAAAGGTTATCCTTTACGTTTCGGCATTATGCACCGTGCTGTTGTGGGGTGCGACGGGCCGTGCCCAGGAACAACGGCCGGACAACGATAAGTTGCTCGAACTTTATCAAACCCAACAATATCGTGAGGCTGCAGTATATCTGCAAACGTTTTATCCCGATACGATAACGGATCCGGCGGTGCTGGGTCGTTTGGGTTATTGCTATCGCATGGCGGGTGATTATGTACAAGCGGAGCGATATTACCAACAGTTATATGCGATGGATAGCCTACGCGTTTCTACGTTGTTGAATCTGGCGACCGTCAATGTGCAGCGTAGGCTTTATCCGCAGGCAACAGGATATTACCTGCGTATTATTGCGATAGATAGCAACCACGTAAGGGCGTATCGCGCGCTTTCCCACCTGATGAAACGCAGCGGGAATGCGGCGTCTGCCTATGATTACCTGCAACGAGCGAATCATATTCAGCCACTGAACAGCGAAGTCGCATTCGATTTTGCCCAGCTGTGCTTGGACCAGGAACAATACGGACGGGCCGATTCTGTCTTACAGCGCGCTTTAGAAGCAGATCCGAACAACGGTTTGCTGCTGCTGGGTAAAATCAAAGTGGCCGGCAAAATGAAGCGATACCAGGAGGTGATAACGGTAGGCGGGCAGTTGCTCGAACAGGGCGATGACAGCCAACAGGTCCTGTCGTTAATGGCCCGTGGGTATTTCCATACGGATGATTTCATTCGTTGCGAGGAAACGTACAAACAGTTGCTGGAGGTCCATGGGCAGATGGGGGAGACCGATTACTACTATCTGGCGATGGCTTATAGGGCAATGAAGCGATATCAGGAGGGGTTGGAATGTATGGATAAGGTGTTGACGCTTGCAATTTCTCCGAATACGGCGTTCTATTATGGGCGAAAGGGCGACCTGCACGACCTCGCGAACCAACCATCCGCCGCGGTATCTAACTATTTGCGCAGCTTTCAATTTGAGGTCATTCCGTTGCACTATTACAGTATGGCCATCGTGTATGATCGCAAACTGAGCGATGCACGTAACGCCTTGCGGTATTATCGGCAATACCTGAAGCAAAACCTGTCAGAGGAAGAACGTATTTACATCGATTACGTACAAAAGCGGATCAAGGAACTGGAATAGCGGTAACGTTTAATTATTAGCTGCCGTAAACCAACAGTTGCTTGATTTTTTTGTTGTACTGAAACCGCTAATGCGGTAAGTGGACAATAAAAAGTATAAAGGGATGAATCAATCAGTGCTTTTTTTAAATGGATTATGTTGACTATTATAAAATCTTGGGTGTAGGCAAAGACGCTTCTGCCGATGATATCAAAAAAGCTTACCGGAAGCTAGCCAGGAAGCACCATCCCGATCTGAATCCCAATGACCCAGAAGCTGGAAAGTTTTTCCAACAGCTCAATGAAGCGAATGAAGTATTGGGAGACCCGCAAAAAAGGGAAAGGTATGATCAGTATGGGAAGGATTGGAAACATGCGGAACAATTTGAACAAGCCAAGCAACAGCAGGCGACCGGGCATGGTAATCCGTTCTCTGGGGACGGAGGCGACTTCGGCGGTGGGGCATATTCGTATACCGGTGGTGGCGACTTCTCGGATTTCTTTGCTTCCATGTTTGGGAACCGCGGTGCCGGCAGACCGGCTAAATTCAAGGGGCAGGATTATCATGCATCCCTTACGGTCGACTTGTCCGAAGCATACCATACCCATCAACAGGTGTTTACCATACAGGGGAAAAATATCCGTATAACGGTGCCTGCTGGTATTGAAAATGGACAGGAGATCAAGCTGCCCGGCTACGGTGCTCCAGGCGTAAACGGTGGGCCAAACGGCGACCTCTATATTGCATTTGACGTTAAAAACAATACTTCTTTTGAACGACAGGGGAATAATCTCTATAAGCAGATACCGCTCGATCTTTATAAGGCGATGCTGGGCGGCGAGGAGATCATAGACACCTTATCGGGTAAGGTGAAGTTGAAAGTTTCGCCGGAGACACAGAACGGTACCAAAGTGCGTGTGAAGGGCAAGGGATTCCCGGTCTATAAAAAGGAGGGTACTTTTGGTGATCTTTACGTTACCTTCCAAATACAGTTACCCACGGGGCTTACCGCCAAAGAAAAAGAACTGTTTGAACAACTTTCCAAGGAACGTTAACCGATACAGCCATGAAAAAAACAAAAAGAATAGCTGTGGAACAATGTTGTACCTATTACAACATCGAAACTTCATTTGTCGTGCAATTGCATGAACATGGTTTGATTGAGTTGAGCCGTTCCGGAGAAAAGTCGTTTATCGAATATGACCAACTGCCCAATCTGGAAAAGTATATACGGATGCATGATGAATTGGAAATCAACATCGCTGGAATGGAAGCCATCGGGCACCTCCTTGAGCGTTTGCAAAATCTCCAACAGGAATTAAAACGACTTCGGGATATACGTAGGCATTAAACGGGACGCCATGATTCACCTATTTTTTTTTATTTTAGCCGTCATTGGGTCTCAGGACGCGATCAATACGGACGAACCCAGGCAAAGGATTACTTTCATTAAGGCTGAGGAAAGAAAAGAGATTGAATGGTATAATACTGGATTATGGAGCAAACATACAATATAGAACATCTGGTTGATATCAAGGTGCCATCTTCAGTCGTATTTGGCGCATTGACTACCGCTGAAGGACTGGCCGAGGTATGGACAGGGGAATTGTCGGTGGAACCGATAGTAGGCTTTGTGAATGAATTCCGATTCGGTTCGGCTGTCGACAGGATGAAAATCACCACATTGGAAAAGGACAAACGAATTGTTTGGGAGGTTATTGATTCAGACCCCGAATGGGTTGGTACAGTCATATCATTTGACCTGCGTGAAAATAAGGGCCAGACAATCGTTACGCTCAAGCAAGAGAAATGGCGGGCGGTGACTGATATGTTCAGGTCCTGCAATTATCATTGGGGTTTTTTCCTCTACAGTCTCAAGTCTTATTGCGAAGATGGCAAGGGGATTCCTTACCAGGCAAGAACGTTTTAACTGCGGCTTTTTCGACCGGGATTTCCGTGTATCGCCTGGATGGATTTCAAAAGACAGTGGCCAGCTTTAACATCCTGGATAGCCATTTTGGCCGCTTCCGTTAGGATTATCACTTGTTTTCATTCCAGTAATAGCTATCAGGTGTTGGCCGTTGCCCGAAGATAGCGGTGCCCACCCGAACGATGGTCGCACCCTCTCCAATAGCAGTTTCTAGGTCGCCACTCATACCCATCGACAATTCCTTCATTTCGACGCCCGGCAGGGCCAACGCAATCAGTTGTTGTTGGATATCCCTGAGCAACCGGAAACATCGTCGTGTTTTCTCGGCCTCCGAGCTTAACAGGCCTATTGTCATTAACCCTTTGATGTTCAGCGATTCCATGTTTGCTACCTGCTTTACCAGTTCGACGGTCTTGTCGGGACTTATGCCGAATTTGCTTTCCTCATCGGATGTATTCACCTGGATCAGTACATCCATGGTTTTGTTTTCGGCAAGCAGGCGCCGATTCAGTTTTTCTGCGAGGTCGAAGCGGTCGAGCGATTGAAGGCAGGATACGCCATATTTCAGGATGTCCTTGATCTTATTGGTCTGTAGGTGACCGATGAAATGACTGGTGTGTGGAATTTCCTGCAGGATTCCGTATTTTTCCTTGAGTTCCTGCACTTTGTTTTCGGCGATGAGGGTTTGCCCGGCCTGCAATGCGATCTTAATGCATTCGGCGGCAACGGTCTTGGTGGCTAGCAGCAGTTTCACGGTACTTGGATCCCTGCCGCTCTCGCGGCAGGCGTTGCTAATACGCTCCTTTATGGTCGCCATATTCTCGATGATTTTCTCGGTCATGCTTCGGTTGTTAGCTGTTTGACTCATTGCTAGTTCCACCAATGATAATAGTTGTGCAGACCATCATATGCAAAACCGCAACGAGGGTATAGGCTGTTACCGATGTCGTTCGTTTTCTCTGTCTCAAGCATCAAGCCGCAGGCTCCCGTTTCTTCGCACCACTGTTTGCTGCGGTCGATCAGCGCCACGGATAGCCCCTTGCTTCGATGATCGGGGTGTACGAACAGGTCACTCAGCAACCATTGTTTCTCGAGCTTAATGTAATGATAAAGTTCATACAATTGAACAAACCCCACGGCTTTATCGCCGGCATAAACCAAAAAGATGTGGGATTGATTGTTGCGTAACCGCTCGCGAATGAATGCTCTGCATTTTTCGTAATCGCTTGCTTGGCGATAGAAGACCCGGTAATGATCGAATAATTCTGCTACTTCGTTTACATGTTCCAGGTTTGCTTTCTTGATTTTGTAGTCCATTACTTAAATTATATTGATGTATGTGGCAAAACTACCTGTTTATAGGACTACCTTTGTGGTCCAGATTTTATACAATAGGTAGTCCAGTATGTTTCCGTACGAACACGTCATATACTTCGATAGAGCAAGTAAGATTCCAGTTTACCGCCAGATTGCTATTTCCATCACCAATGCAATCAGGAACGGCATACTAAAAGCCGAAACGCGTTTACCGGGCAGCCGGGAATTAGCCAAAACATTGGGCATTCATCGCAAGACCGTAATCGCCGCATATGAGGAACTGGATGCCCAGGGTTGGATCACGGTGATTCCACGGAAATGTGTTTCGGTCGCGGCACATATTCCGTCGCTTAAACCCCAGAAATGGATCGCTGGAGACATACCCGCATCCTATGAAAATGATTTGAATCTACCGTTTCGCATTGTTGAGGAACATATTGCCGATGAAGATGCCGGATCCGTTCCCGAAATCATTATCGATGATGGGCATCCCGATGTCAGGCTTTCACCCATAGCCGATTTGCTGAAAACCTATCGTTCGCTCACTTCCCGGAAATACGCCATTAAAAGCGCACATACCGGAACAACACAGGGCACCTTGAGCCTGCGGGAAGCGTTGGTAAGTTACTTATCGGTGACAAGGGGATTGAATAGTTCCGTTGAAAACCTACTAATTACACATGGCGCGCAAATGAGTATTTACCTAGCCGCGCAATTGCTTTTGGAGCGTTCATCCCGTGTCATTGTGGGCAAGCCAAACTATCCGGTTGCCAACAAGGCCTTTGAAGAAGCAGGTGCGAAGGTTATCGAAGTCGATGTGGATGACCAGGGAATCGATACGGACGCTATCGAGATCATCTGCGGTAAAGAAAGAATAAATGCCGTATATGTTATTCCACATCACCATTACCCTACGACTGTAACCCTGAATGTCGAACGGCGGATGAAATTGTTGGAACTTTCCAAACGGTTTTCTTTCGCTATTATCGAGGACGACTACGACTACGACTATCACTACGGATCTTCTCCGTACCTGCCACTGGCGAGTGCCCACCACCGTGGAAACGTGATCTATATCGGTTCATTCTCCAAGATACTGGACCCATCGCTGCGCATTGGATTCATGGTTGCTCCTAAGAACTTCGTTGCACAATGCATGGCTTTGCGGAGCGTCATCGACGTCAGCGGCGATGGATATATGCAGAATGCTTTAGCTACCTTGATGAATGGGGGTGAACTTAAAAGCCATATAAGAAAGGCAAAGAAAATCTATCACCGGCGTCGGTCATTTTTGGATAACCTATTGAAGGAAAAACTGGAGAAGTATGTCTCTTATGTGTTGCCTACCGGAGGAATGGCGATTTGGATAAAACTGAATCCTGCTTTCTCCCTTGCACAGCTAGCGCTAAATCCCCGGCTCCGGATTTCCAAGATTGACAAAGAGCGGAATGCATTCAGGTTTGGCTTCGCATCGCTGGACGAGACGGAACTGGAACAAGCGGTCGGGCTTTTAGAAACGGGGCTGCAACGTATGGAGGGGGGTGTTGCTAACCAGATAACTCAACGGTAGAAACCCTTGTTTTCGTGGATTGCGCAGGAAAATCGCCCTTGTTACATTTGATAGGTAACAAATCAGGAAGTTGATCGTTGCTGACTTCAGCATCCTACTCTTTGGCTTTGAGGTTGCGTATCCTGAAAAATGAGTTTAAATTTGATGCTGGTGAAAACAAATCTATCATGTGGGTCGTAGGCTGCAACGCTAACTGTTACAGGTGGTTAATTATGAAGTTAGTGCTTGGGTTGTGTGTCTTTGGAATACGCACCCTTTCTGCTCAGGATGCTGTTTCGCGCTATGCCGACAGCCTGTTGGAAAATGCTCGCCGGGCACCCACTACGGCATCAAAGATCGAAGGGCTGTTGGATGTCAGCATTTTTTGGACGGATTATGATACCGTAAAAGCTCGTGAATATTTGACTGAAGCCCGTCAACAGATGGGCAGATTGCCCACTGACTTTCAGAAAGGATTGTACCATCTTTATCACGCCAATATCTTAATGGACCACCATCCGCTACAGGCGAAGACGGAGTTTGCTGTGGCGGACAGTTTGTTGGCGACCGAAGTTTCTCCAAAAAGTTATTATTACCGGTCCAAACTCTGGAACAACTATGGCGTAGTGCTTCAAAAAGAAGATAAAAGTGAAGCCTTTATGGAAGTTGTCGTCCATAAAAGCCTGCCTTATGCGCGATTATCCGGCGATAGCGCACAGGTGGGTATGCAATTGCAAACCATGGGGCTGCTGTTGGGCAATGTATTAGATTATAAAAAAGCTGCCGCGTACTACCGACAGGCGCTTGGAGCTTTGCGCTTCGCTAGGGGCAAGGAGGATAAAAGGTTGGAAATACTCAACAATGCTGCAAAGAACGCGTTGTTGATGAAAGATGTTGATCAAGCAAAAGACTATTTGGATAGTGCTGGGCTTTATGTGCAGTCGCTCCCGCATTCAACCAATATTCCCGCCTTTTATCGAAATGAACTAACCTATTTCCGCCAGATCGGAGAAAAAGACAACGCATTGCAGAGCTATCAAAAGGGAATCTCGGCTGCCAAAGCATTGGGCGATGATTACATGCTCATGGACCTCAATTTTGAGCTTTATGCCCTATACCGGGACTTAGGCGAGTATCAAGCAGCTAGAACATATCTTGCTTCATCACGCGCATGGTATGACGATTTCAACAACGTGAAAAATCGTGCACTATACCATAATGAGATGGCCCGATTGGAGTACCAGCTGGGTGATTTCCGGTCGGCTTACCATCAAATGGATACCTTAAGGACACTGCTGGACTCCATCTACCAAGAAGATGTAAATTCAAAAGTGTTGAATTTTGAGCAACAGTATAAAACTACCGAAAGGGAAAACCGGATCCTTCGGCTGGAAGCAAAGAACCAGCAGCAGGAACTGAAAATAGCTAGGAGCCGTTGGTGGGGAGTGGCTTTGGGTGCGGCATTGCTATTGGCCCTATCCATCGCTTTCTTTTCTTGGAAAATAGGAAGGAATAACAAAAAGCTGCTTGCCCAAAATGAGCTGTTGCATGAAGAAGAGCTTCGTTCGGTCCGCCAGCAGGAACGGTTGCGGCAATACGATGCCATGCTCCAGGGTCAGGAGGCTGAAAGAAGCCGCTTGGCGAAAGATTTACATGATGGTTTGGGTGGGCTGTTGGCAGGTGTAAAATTGAAGCTATCTTCGATCGTAGCAAAAGCTGCCGGAAATGATTCGGGCGGCAACGGTGCCGTTCACGATGTTATCGATCAGCTGGATTATTCGGTTGACGAGCTGCGGCGGATTGCCCATAACATGATGCCCGAATCGCTGCGCTATGGTGGCTTGGTCCCTGCGTTGTCCGACCTGTGCCGTTATATGGGTACGCCCCAGATCGAAGTCGTGTTTCAGGACCTCGGGCTGAAAGATAGTTATACCGAGCAATTGCGTATCACCGTATATCGTGTTGTACAGGAGTTGCTGACCAATGCGGTCAAACACGCTGGAGCTGGTAAGATCATCCTGCAATGCAGTGAATTGGACAACTGGCTGTTCGTTACCGTGGAAGATAATGGGAAAGGGATGGAACTGATAAAAAATGACCAGGCAAACGGTCTTGGGCTGACGAATATCGAAAATCGAATTGCCTTATTAAATGGGAGTATGGAGTCACAATCGAATGCTGGAGAAGGAACAACGTTTAACATTCAGATACCTTTAAAATGAATAAAGAGCGGATTACCGTAATTATTGTCGATGACCATCCCGTCGTATTGCAGGGATTCGAATACATGCTGCAGGATGTGGAAGGCGTAAGGTTTGCGGGGAAGTTTGCAGATGCAGCAACGGCGTTAGGTTATCTGCAACATAACGCCGTTGATGTCATACTGCTCGATATCAACCTGCCGGATAGGAATGGTATTGACTTGTGCGAAGCAATCAAGCAGCTCAATCCGGATACGCGGATAATTGCCATCAGCAACATCAATGAATATAGCATTATCCAACGTATGCTTGCTGCAGGCGCCAATGGTTACTTGTTGAAGAACGCATCAGCCGATGAGGTTGTTATGGGAATCCAAAAAGCCATGGAAGGTGAGATGGTCTTTAGCAAAGGCATTGAGGATATTTTAAATGATCTTAAGACTGGCGATCTTCCCGTTATAACCCGCAGAGAAAAGGAGGTGCTTGCGTTGTTGGCAGCCGGATTGAGTTCGGTAGAAATCGGCGAAAAGATTTTCATCAGCCCGCTTACGGTGGAGAGCCACCGGCGCAACCTACTCCAAAAATTCAAGGTTACCAATGCTGCGGCACTGATACATAAAGCGACCGAGATGAAATATGTTTAATCAAACGATCTGCTCATTACCTGATCACCGCAAGCGGAGCACCGGCTATAGGTCGGTACAACAACAAACTATAGCTATAAAAATCTTCATCGGTCAGCCCAGGTAAGCTCAGGGTTTTACTGATTTTTATTACAAAAAGAATCCATGGTCGGAAGGCTTACTAAAAGAAAAACCCCTATAAACACATTGCTATAGGGGTTTGATACTAAACGATTCCGTTGTCGCGGAGAGAGAGGGATTGGCTGCGTTGCTCAATCCCAACACACAAGGGCCGCAGCCATCCAAGAGGGAGGTTTCAACCAAAATGAAGCCATACTCACTTCGTGAGCCTGTTTTGCCGTTTAACGCACCCTCGCTTAAGCAAGCTTGGCTCGGCCCGTAAACGACAAAACCCGACTTTCGTCGGGCTTCATTTTGGTTGGCGGAGAGGGAGGGATTCGAACCCTCGGTACCGTTAAGTACACACGCTTTCCAAGCGTGCTCGATCGACCACTCTGACACCTCTCCGAGCGGGTTGCAAAAATAAGCCTTTATTTTAGTAATTCAAATGAAATTGCTGAATTCGCCATATTAAAACCTTTTTGTATTTTTACGGGCTAAGAGGCGAAGTCTCCGACCAAATACGATACACTACCAAATACTACAAATACCATGAAAGCATGGCCGTATTAATTCGGCTAATCGACCTTCCGAGCATTTTTATACCTATGCTGTTGCTGGAAAATGACTGGGAACCGTTATTACGTTATTAATTGCATCCACATGATACCATTTGAAAAACATCTTACCAAAACATGCCTCAAAACAAATACGCATTGGCTAGATACAAGCTAATCGACCGGATTTTCCGAAGAAACACGTATGTAAAAACTGCTCAGCTAGTCGACCTGTGTAAGCAAGAATTGGGCTATTCCGTATCGCAACGAACGATACAGTTGGATCTTTGTGCCATGAAAGAAGATGCCTTCTTGGGTATTTATGCGCCTATTGCTTATTGCCGGAAGCGGAAATCGTATTATTATACAAAACGCGATTTCACCCTGCATCCCCTTTCTTTCACCGATGAGGAGGTAGATTTACTGGAGACCATTTGCAGCGTTATGGCAGATGACCTTGGCGGTAAGCATACCCAGGCATTGCATGCAATCGTCGATAAAATGAAACGATTTTATCAGGCGAAGTAAAACTTCGCCATCCCGTGATAGCTTAGTGGTGCAAAAACAGCTACCTGCAATACGACTATGTACAAGATTCTGTCCGGTTTGACCGCTTCACTAAATGATCATTTACGGATCATGTTTCGGCTGAAGGAGGATATCGTACTTCTTTCGCCGCTTAAGGATACTTCCGGAAACCTGCCTACAAACCGTGTCAGTATATGCCTCACAGGTATTGAGCGCGAAACTGCCGGAGGCATAAGTTTCGGCCAGAGGCCAGCAGGACAAAACAAGGTAGGCCTTTCGGCACCATCATGGCATCTCAATGTTTTTGTACTCATTGCAGTGGTATTCCCCGAAAAGCAATACGGCGAGTCGATACGTATTTTGACCGCAATCATTTCTTATCTGCAAAAAAACACGGTACTTCCGCTGGACGATGTGGATCGGCCGGTATCCGTGGATCCTGTTAACCTGTCATCTCATGACCTTTCGAACTTATGGAGCATGATGGGGATTAGCTATATCCCTTCTGTGTTTTGCCGGATGCGAATGCTGACGATCGATGAGCAGGAAATCATCGACTTATCTGCGGTGGTCGGCGAACAACAGTTAGACACCGGAACCGTTTAATCATGGGCAGTCACACCTCATACCAAGTAGTCCATACGGTGGTCATCAGCCATGATTATTTTACCGACAGCACTTGCCGCGTGGATGTGGTGCCTACGGGAGCAACGCTTCGGGCAATGAATAACGGCGGGTTTCTTTTCCGGCAGCAAGATGCCTGTACCTGGGTTGTGCTCTGCTCGGTGGTTGCCGGTAGCCATTCTACAGCCTTGGATTTTGAAATCAGGCACCACGCACCATCTTTTTATTATTATTCGCGTTTTGACGACGATGTACCCAAAGATGCATCGTATTCGCTGACTTACGTGGGTAAGAAGGGGGTATGGGCCTTGATGACGGTCAGTGCGGATGCATTTGATGGGAGCGACCGAACATCGGTAATACCGATTCGCAGCAAGGAGAAATACTGGGAAATCATCTTGTTTTCCAAACATGGAAAGCTGAGTAATCGGTTGACTTTGGAAGACGAACAAGGACATCTTTCGTTTTCCGAAGGAACGCCGGTTGAAGTGCCTGGCGTTGCCTATCAAGCCTTACGTTTTGTATCGCTGACACCGGTTTCACTTCGTGACCGGTATCCCTACCGTATCCGCTTGATGGAACAGTTGCGCCAGAGCCGGATAACACTTTGCGGTATCGCCGCACCCCAACCCGCTGTATCATCACATTTCGACCCTCAGGGGGCGATTACAGTATATTGTTATTGTTAATCTTTATATTCTTAATGCTTATGTCTATTATGAAAACACCCGGGGTTTATGTCGTTGAGAAGAACGCGTTCCCCAGTTCCGTTGTCGAAGTGGCAACTGCCGTTCCGGCATTTGTCGGCTTTACGGAAAAAGCCGAAAATGGTAACAAGTCCCTGCTGGATAAGCCGTGGCGGATCGCTTCCATGGCCGAATACCACGCATATTTCGGGGGAGCACCAGCACCAGCTTTCACACTTAGCGCATCGGAGGATGGTCAAAAGGCGGATTTGGTGAGCGCCTATGGACGCTTCAATGTAACGCGGGAGACTACCTTTTCGCTGTATTACAATATGCTGCTATTTTTTGCCAACGGTGGCGGGCCATGTTACGTGGTCTCGGTGGGCGATTACACCAGTGATCCCGCTGCCGATGCCTTTTTAGGCGGTATCAACCAATTGCTCAGGGAGCAGGAGCCGACGATGCTGGTCATCCCAGAAGCGGTGAATCTAAGTAGCGATGGGTGCAAAACTGTCCAGGAAGCGATGCTTAAGCATTGCGGTTATGAGATGAGGTCCAGGTTCGCCATTGTAGATGTGTTTGAAGGTAACAAAGAACGCACGGATCCAGCTGGTGATGTGGTCAATGACTTCCGCGAATATATTGGCAGTAATTTTCTGGATTTTGGTGCGGCATATTATCCCTGGTTGAATACAACACTGGTGCAAGATGGGGATCTGGACTACCGTAGCCTATCGGATATTGGGCCCTTGAAGGACCTGCTGAAGCAAGAAGCCGAAAAAAGCGCAATCGTAGGGTTTTCAGAGCTTGTGGACGGACTGGAAGCCACCAAAGACGATGAGCTTACGGCAGAAGCCAAGCAAGTGATCACAACGAATCACAAGATACTCTACCAGGTGAGCCCGATATACCGGGATATACTCAAGGAAATCCGCTTTAAATTGAACACGTTGCCACCTTCGGCCGCTATGGCGGGCGTATTTACGCTGGTTGACAATTCAAAAGGGGTTTGGAAAGCCCCTGCAAACGTCAGTATTGCTGCTGTAAATAGCCCCTGCTGTACAGTATCGCACGCTCAGCAAGAGGATCTCAACGTGCCCATCAGCGGGAAAGCGATCAATGCCATACGCTCCTTTGTTGGCGAGGGTATCAAAGTTTGGGGAGCGCGTACGCTCGATGGCAATTCCCTGGATTGGCGTTACATCAATGTACGGCGTACGATCATCATGATCGAGGAATCGATCAAAAATGCCGCTCGTGCATACGTGTTCGATCCTAACACAGCCAATACGTGGGTAAGTGTGCGGAGCATGGTCAGTAACTTCCTGACGAGCGTGTGGAAACGGGGCGGACTGGCTGGATCCACACCGGATGATGCATTCAGTGTGCATATCGGCCTGGGTGAGACCATGACCCCGGAAGATATTCTGGAAGGCATCATGCGTGTGACCGTGCTGGTAGCTGTCGTGCGGCCGGCTGAGTTCATCGAGATCACGTTTCAGCAGCAAATGCAAAAAAGTTAAGTTCAATTACAATTACATTTTTTAATCCTTTTAAAAATCGAATATCATGGCAGGAGAAGCACAAGATAAAGTATGGCCGTTGCCGAAGTTTTATTTTCAGGTCAAAGTTGCCGATCAGGAAGTTGCCTTTCAAGAGGTCTCCGGGTTGGATATTGAAGCGCAGGTTGTTGAATACCGGCATGGCAACAGTCCAGAGTTTTCCACGATCAAAATGCCGGGCATCAAGAAGTCAAGCAACGTTACGTTGAAGAAGGGTGTGTTCAAAGGCGATAATTTCTTCTGGGACTGGTTTAACAAGATCAAGATGAATACCATTGAGCGTAAATCTATGGTGATCAGTTTGTTGGATGAAGGCGGTAATCCGACGATGACTTGGACGTTGATCAATGCATGGCCCACCAAGATAACGGGTACGGATATGAAGTCCGATGGAAACGAGGTGGCCGTGGAGACCATGGAAGTGGCGCATGAGGGCATCACCATTGCCAACAGTTAATCACCCACGTTGGGATAACCTATCGGTATGTTTGGACAATCAGGATGGTCACTTCCGGTGGCCTTCTACTTCAAAGTAACATTTTCGGGGCAGCAGGGCATCGAAGACATTGCCTTCCAAGAGGTATCGGGACTTAGTGCAGAGCTCGATATAGAGACCCAGCAAGAAGGCGGGGTAAATGATGCTGTGCTGCACCTGCCGAAGGGGATAAAGACAGGCCGGGTGAGTATGAAGCGTGCGATGTTGCCTGTAGGGAGCGGGGCAGGTGCCAGCCTCACGGAGTGGATAACGAACACGCTTAATTTTGACGAAGGCAAGCCAATACAGCCCCGTGATTTACTGATTCACTTGCTGGATGCCAAAGGAGAAACACTTCACCTGTGGGAGTGTGGCGGGGCTTACCCGGTCAAATGGGCTACAGAAAGCTTCGAATCGCAGAAAAATGCGGTTGCGATTATTAACCTGGAGTTTGCTTGCAAGACAATAAAACAAACAAAATAATGCCAATCATCATCAAGGAAATGGTGGTCAGAACCACTGTCGAAAAGTCCGCAACACAACCGGCGATGGATAGCGCCGCCGTAGCGAAACTGAAAACCGCTTTGCTGCGCGAAGTAGGCCTCGAACAGGAGCGTAAAAGCAATTGGAAAAAGGAACGCTAATATGTCGAAAATGGTCATATACGCGTATATGGACGTTAAGTTCGAACGCGATACGGGGAAATCATTTGCGCTGCAGGTCAATCCTTCGACGATTAGCTACAGCAAGAAAATCAAGAGTAGTTACGGCAATGCCCTGGGTGTTCAGAATCAGACACCCGAATATGCCTTTCACGATCCGGTTTCTTTCCAGTTTGAAACATTGCTCGATAGCACGGGCGCAGTGACAGACAGCCGGGACATTCCCCAACAGATCAATGAACTGGAGCAGGTGGTCTATGAAATCAACGGTGATATCCACACCCCAAATTACTTGAAGGTAAATTGGGGCAGCTTCATTTTCAAGGGAGGGTTAGTAAGCTTGGATTATAAGTTTACGCTTTTCGCATCAAGTGGAAAGCCGCTCCGCGTGACCATTATGTTCAACCTGATCGGCTACATGGACAAATGGCAGGCAGCTAAACAGGCGAACCTAAAGTCTCCAGACCTTTCTCGGGTTATCGAGCTGAAAGCTGATGAGAGTATCCCGTTTTGGTGTAATGAAATCTACGGCGATGCAACGTATTGTACGGATATCGCGCGGCTTAATGGATTGGCCGGCATAAAGGATGTGAAACCCGGAACGCGGTTGACGTTTCCACCATTGGTAAGGTAATGGCAAGAGCAGTATCAGCAAGTATAGGCGGGGCTGTGCGGTATACCGTAATGAGTGATGGAGCTGCCATCAATCCATTGTTTCAGCTCCTGTCTTTTACTATTCGCAACGAAGTAAACCGTATTGGTAAAGCGTTGCTTGTTTTCCGGGCAGGTGATATGCCTAATGCCACCATCCCAGAAAGTGAAGAGTCCACATTTTTGCCCGGAAAATCTGTCAGTATCGCTGCCGGATACGGCGATGACGAAGAGGTGTTATTTGAAGGTGTCGTGGTTTCTCATTCGGTGAGGGTACTCGGTGCCAATGATACCACCTTGGAGGTAGAGTGCCGGCATTACGCGGTACAAACAACTCAAAGCCGTTTCAATCGGGTATTCAACGATAAAACGGATAGTGATATCATCGCCACATTGCTTGGCGCCTATTCTCAAATCGACGCATCGGTGGCTTCCACGTCGGCCGTGCATCCCGAGGTCGTTCAGCATTGTTCAACCGATTGGGATTTTATCACCTCCCGGGCGGATGCAAACGGATTGGTTATCATAACCGATGGAAAGGCCGTCCGCGTAGCGAGGCCCGACGTATCGGGAGCGCCCACGGTTCGGGTCACCTACGGAATCGACCTGCTGGAATTCCACGGCGAGCTCAACGCCGCTGGCCAGCAGGATCAGGTCAGTGCGTTGGGTTGGGATCCAGCCACGCAATCGACTGTGGAAACACAGAGCGCCAGTCCAACATTGAATGACCAGGGGGATATCGATCAACAGAAGCTGGCAGCCGCAATTGCCAATACAGGTGAAACGATTTTCAATGCCACCAGCGATCAGGCAACGTTGCAGGCATGGGCGGATGCGAAGGTGTTGCGTTTGGGCCTTTCCCGTATCAGGGGTACGTGTAAATTCAACGGCGATGCGGGGGTAGTGCTCGGGGGGCTATTGGAATTGGAGGGCTTAGGTAGTCGGTTCAACGGTAACGCTTATGTAGGTGCTGTAGAACACACGCTGGATGAGACGGGCTGGTACACCACGGTGCAGCTGGGCTTGGATTCGGACGATATTACGCAACTGCCTGCAGTGACCGTGCCGCCTGCGTTTGGATTCGTCCCCGGCGTGCATGGGTTGTGCATCGGTGTGGTGTCGAAGCTGGATGCCGACCCCAGCAATGAATATCGCATTCAGGTAGAATTGCCCATGTATGACAAAAGCAACCAGTTGATTTGGGCGCGGCTAGCACAGGGGTGGGCTAGTGACGGCTTTGGCCTCTTCCATATGCCCGAGGTAGGAGACGAGGTTGTACTCGGGTTTTTGGGTGGAGATCCTGCTCATGCCATTGTATTGGGAAGCCTGTACAGCAGTAAGCGGAAACCGGCATACGAAATCACTGCGGAAAATGCGATACGGGCCATCACGACACGCTCGGGTATCGTTATCGAATTGGACGAAGAAAATAAGGTGGTAACCGTGAAAACCCCCTCCGGTAACAGCATCGAACTGAATGACAAAGACAAAGCAATGCGGCTAATTGACATGAACCAAAATAAGATTGAAATGGGGAGTAGTGGTGTGGTTATTGAATCGGCATCCTCGCTGACAATCAATGCAAAGACCGATGTAAGCATCAATGCCGGTACAGCACTGAAAGCGACCGCGAAGACGTCATTGGAAATCGGAGCAGCCAATGTAGAAGCTAAGGCTGATATGGCCCTTACCTTAAAAGGCAATGCCAAGGCGGAGGTGTCGGCAGCGGGGCAGACTGTTTTGCGGGGAGCCATGGTTATGATCAATTAACAAGGTCGTTGCGGTATACAAAAATAGAAAACAGATGCCACCAGCAGCACGAATAACAGACATGCACGCATGTCCGATGCAAACCCCGGGCTTGCCGCCCGTGCCCCATGTCGGTGGCCCGATTGTAGGCCCTGGGGTTCCTACGGTGTTAATCGGCGGGTTACCTGCCTCGGTGGTCGGCGATCTTTGCACTTGCGTAGGCCCACCAGATTCGGTGGTGATGGGATCTACTACCGTCTTTATCGGAGGGCGGCCGGCGGCGCGCCAAGGCGATAGCTGCGCGCATGGGGGCAGCATTATTTTGGGATTGCCAACGGTCATGATAGGAGGATAATCATATGGAAGATAAAGCATATTTGGGTCGCGGATGGGCGTTTCCCCCGCAATTCGTAAAAGGGGAGGGCGCGGCTATGGTCAGTGAGGAGGAGGATATCAGGCAGAGCCTGCACATCCTTTTTTCCACATCTCCGGGCCAGCGGATATTCCGTTTCGATTATGGATGCCAAATCAACAAATGGACGTTCCATGAAATGAATCTTTCCACGCGTACGCTCATCGAAGACAGTATCCGACAGGCTATTCTTTATCACGAACCTCGGATAGCCGTAGAACAGTTAACGATTCGAACAAAAGATGAAGAAGAGGGGATATTGTTCATTCACTTGGAGTACCGCGTACAGCAAACGAATACACGTAGCAACATGGTCTACCCCTATTATTTTGCAGAAGGAACGATCGTACGATGAAAGACGGCTTGAGTCAGCAACAACGAATAGCCCGGTTGGCGGCTTTGCACCGCTTCAAACCGGTGTACCATGCTAGGGAAGTACTCCTGAAGCAGGTGTTGGCAATTGCAGGAGCCATTCGTTATCATAATGCAGACGATATACCAGATGGCTATTTTGATCAACTATTGGTTGATTTGGAGGGATTGCTATCGGTTGATCGTGGCGCGAATGGGATTCCCGAAGGGTACATGGAACCGGGACAAGCGCTATTGTATGCATTTTTGGAACAATTACATCGCCTCGCTGATGGGTTCAATGATAGGTGGCACGGGTTGGCCGATTGGTACGTAAGCGACGTGCTGCAGGTGGATAGCTTGCCACCGGTTGCCGACCGCGCCGTGATCACTTTCCAAAAAAAGGGCACGGATGTGGTTATCGTGCCAAGGGCGACGTCCATCACGGATGGAAATGCAAAATTCAACCAGCGCATACGTTATCGGCTCGTGGAAGACCTTACCATCTGTGATGTCCGGGTACACGCGGCCTATCTGTTATATTTTGAACGCCATCCAGAGGTGTTCCCCGCCAATATATTTGAAGCCGTTACGGCAATACGAAAAATGAACCTGCTGGAAAACCCCTCAGCTTCACGATTGATGTTTGGGACCGACTTTTATGCAGGACGGAGCGAACAGCAACCTATTGGTTTGCAAATTGCATCTCCGGGATTACTGCTGCGGGAGGGGAAACGCAATGTTACCCTATCATTTGTGACCGAAAAACTCCGCCTTGGCGGTTTCAGTCAGCTTCGCAAGGTGGTGATCGTATTGAAATCGCTACAGGCTACCCTGCCGTTCAATACCCCTTGGAAGGAAGCCAAGCTCATTGGCCTCCAAAAGGTATTCAACCAGCTGTTTTACCTGGAGATCAGTACCGCTGACGGCTGGACTGCCATCCCGAACTATTTTTTTTCCATCGGTGGGATGGACTCAGCCCTTGCGCTGAAGTTTGAGCTTTCTGAACAATTTGCCGCTACCGTGCCCTGTCGCAACGATTCGCATGGTATCGCTTCGGAATACCCCATGTTGAAAATCCTGATTAACCGCGACTCTTGGTTGTTTCCCTATGCATGGTTGCAACATTTGCTATTGACGAAGATCGTAATCGATGCCCGGGTGGAAGGGATTACGGACATTCTGTTTTACAATGATCTGGGTAGGGTAGACCTGTCTGCGCCCTTCGCACCGTTTGGCATCAACACCTCGCTCGGCGCATGGTTTACGGTAGGCAACTATGAAATGGCCAGTAAAAATACGGAGTCGTTAGACTTGTCTATCGAATGGCAGCAATTGCCGATCATCCCGGGGGGGCTCCAATCACATTATGCGCACTACGGAGCCGATATTGATAACCGATCTTTCGTAATACAACCGAGCTACCTCGCGGATTACAAGTGGCGGGATACACATCAACGCAAGCCGCTCTTTCTCTTTGCGACCGAGGACGAACTGCCATCGGGTGGACCTGAGCCGGCCGGAAAGCTTGTTGGAGAAAGCATGTTGCGGAACGTGAATGTAGCCAATATGCCTCCCATCAAGATCGATGAAGCTACCTATGACTATGGCTTCCGGTCTAAGGCGGGGTTTGTCAATTTCGAACTGAAAGGCCCCGATATCGGATTCGGGGAACACGTATACCGTGATTTATTTACCACCTCGCTCATCAAACAGGCGCTGCGGAAGAGACGTAAAATCAGTGTTAATTCACCGGTTAATCCATTGATTAAACGGATTTCGCTATCCTATACAGCCAGAGACGAGATAAACGTGTTGATTGATCCCTCACCGCAGGGAACTGCGCTTTATCATGTCCATCCGTTCGGTACGAAGAAAATCTATCCAACCCTTGAAAAAGCACCGCTTCCATTTGCGTATTCAACACCACATGATGCCAATTTACTGTTTGAGTTGGATGGAGCAAAGAGCCACGATGAATTTCAGTTTTATATCGAATTTATGCCCCAAAACCGGGAGGTGAGCCGCGAGGAAATACCCGTTGTCACATGGTATTGGGGTGATAGCTACCAGTGGCAAAAATTGCCGAGCGGTACCGTACTGAAAAATACGACCCGTAATTTTCTGACCAGTGGAATGATTAAATTCCGGTTGCCGGCAGTGCCGGAACAGGGCATACGCGATTGCAATGGGCGTATTTGGCTTTGTGCGGCCATCACGCAAAACGAACATGCCGTTTCCAGTATCAAACGTATTGTCATCAATTCGGTGGAGGTACAACGAGATCCCGCATATTTTCAGACAGCACTGCCAGATGGGTTCGTACTGGATGCAACCGAAGTCAAGCACCCGGGCATCGCCACCGTTGAGCAGATCACGCCATTTACCGGTGAGATTACGCAAGAGTCTGCACAAGCAAAGTTGCTACGCGTATCCGAATACAGCTCACATCGCGGGCGAGCCGTTACCCCACGGGATTTTGAACGAATGGTACTGCAACAGTTTCCTACTGTACGGAAGGTTAAGTGTTTGCCGGCTACCGACGTCAAGAAAAATCACGGACGAACAGCTACGACACCAGGTGTGGTCACCTTGGTTGTCGTACCACAAACAGATCCCGCGGCGACGCAGCCGTTTGCACGATGTTCGCCAGAACTTTTGTTGGATATCGAAGAATACCTCGGTCCGCGTGTATCGGCCTATGTGACGCGTATAGATGCGATCAATCCGATTTGCGAAGAAGTGATGGTTCGGTGTCAGGTGGTATTATTCGATCACGCTGCTGACGATAATTTCCAGTTGCTTGCGACTAATGTGATCAACCATTGCATTGCGCCGTGGCGTGGCACCGATGAGGCGCCGATATTGGGCTACACGTTTACGTTGCAACAACTTCAAGACGAGTTGAGTGTATTGCCACAAATCAAGGATATCCAACAGTTGGAGGTTATACAATTGATTAACGGAGATAAGACACGCTATATACTCAAAAGCGAAGTAAATCTGCAGGAGTCCATAGCACCCACCCGACAACACGCGGTGATGGTGCCCGCTTCCTATCATGTGGTTTCATCCACATTGGATCGCCAATTTGGCATCAATGAAATGAGCATCGACGAAAACTTTGTATTATGAGGAGAAACCGGGATACGCTGAAAGAATATTTCAAAAACGGTAGCAGGCCTACGGAGTCGGCGTTTCGTGACCTGATCGATTCGACACTGAATACCCTTGACGACGGCTTTTCAAGTTCACCTCAGATCGGCATTGGTTTAGCCCCGCAAACTGAAAAAGGTGTTGTTATTTCTACCTTTCTGAAACCCGGAGATATCCATCCGATTTGGGAAATCGCACTAAACAGTTCGAATAAAGATCTAGTTATCCGGCGTCGCGATGGTGACACATCTCCCGAACCTGCGATCACAATCAAATACGACGACGATAAGCAGATCGGCCAACATGGTGGCGATGTGGTGGTTAACGGATTGGTGCACAGCATTGGTAGAAAAGGCGCATTCGCTAACGGACGGGTACCGGCCGACGGTAAATGGCACGATTTGCTCGATGAAAAGCAAGTTCAGCATGAAGGCTGCTGGATGTTTGAGGTCGCAGCGGGTTGTGGCCACCACAACAAGGGCCGTTACGCGTTGCTATCTGCACTTGCCATGCACTGCTTCGGTAGCAAAAGGCGCATCCGACGCACAAGATCATATTATGGTTTGTTCGGCAACCGCATATGCATTCGATGGCAGAAAGTAAAAGGTACGTTTTCCTGCCGGCTGCAATTGAAGACCCTTTTCAAATACGACGAGGGAGTGATGATCGAATACCATATCAGCAGTCTATGGGATAATCCGAAAATGTGGCATCCGTTTTCCATGGTTAATCAACATCAAAAATGACGGCATCATGGTGTTAAGAAGAAGGGATAGGGCGGCAAGTACCTATAGCCGTTTGAATACGGAAACTTTGCAATTGGTGCAGCGGCTCAGTGGTAAACGATGGACCGATTATAATGCCCATGATCCCGGTGTGACATTGATGGAGGTTGTTTGCTACGGGTTGTTGGATTTACATTATAAATTTGATTTCGACTTCAGCAGTTACCTGGTCGATCCATCCACCCGAAAGCCATCCCTCGATCAATTGGGGTTTTTGCCGGCGGACCAGGTATTTTCGCCGACCGTGTTGACCACAGGAGATTACGAAATGCTCCTGAAAAGCCACATCCAGGGTATCCGGGATTGCGAAGTGCAGCTGGACAACGGCTATTATTCCATCCGTGTGGTACTGGATGACCTCAGCAGTGCTAAACAGGTACGTACGGAAATTTTCCGGCTTTATCATCGCCACCGTAACCTCGGCGAACAACTCAATAAAATCAGATTCGACGATGTATCAGATAAGCGTGCACCTGCAAGCGGTTTGCCGGATGATATCCAAATAGCACGAGTCTTTCGAGATCGCGAACCGGCTCCTCCATTTACCCCGGAATATCGGCCTATTCGGTATAATCTGCCTGATTGCTATGGTGTGAACGATCGCGGGGCACCTGCTGGTATATCGCCGCAACGGCATGCACAACTGATGCAACTCAGTGCTTATTTGATGCTTTTTGATCAGATGCTTTCACTAACGCAGCAGCAGGTTGCACAAATGGGTGTTTTGCTGGGCTTGTCGGCAGACCTACCAAAGCCGTTCTCGCCGAGGGAAATCAAAGATCCTGAGCGGCTGCTGGACCACGCAAAAATGCAGTCAGAGACGCTTTTGGACCACTTGGTGATGCATCAAACGAAGGCTGCTTATTTCGATGTGCTTGACGTCGTGTATGGCGAAAATACCCAACCATTGCCAGCATCGCATACAATCAAGCCGGATGCCGCTGCCAACACGCAGCGCGCTAATCTTCTTGAGCATTTGGTCGATTTTAATAGGGTAAGAAACAAAGCGATGGATATCACCGATACGACCCTGAGGAGTATCCCAACCGTTAAGCAGCTAATTAGTGCACTGCTGGGAAACCTGGAACACCACGAGGCAGCGAAGAAAGGGAGACTCCATGAAACGTTCTATATTGTAGAAGATATTTTGCTGCTTGATGCTGCCGGAAGACCTCCTAAGCACCATCAACAACTTACGGTTGTCCTTGATGAGCAAATTGGCCTGCGCTTCGGAAAATCGGTAATTACCGATCTGTTTACGGCGCGCCTTCCAGCCCACCTCCTAGTGCATTACCGTTGGGCAGCATCCCCTCGGATAGCGCAATTTGAATCCGAATACTTCAATTGGAAAAAGGCCTGGGCAGCGCGAAACCTTTCGGCCGTTATTGCTCATTCATCCAAGTTGCGTGAACTGCTATGAACCAAATAGCTGAGTTATACCATCTGTTTGATACGCAAGACGAATCGTTTGCGCATAAGCTGTATGGCCGTTGGGACACGTTCTTTGAAATGCACGTACTGCCGATTATGGAATCCGTTATCGATGCGCATGAGCAAAGCGGGATGACCATTCATCTAAAACGGCTGGAAGTCGATCTGGGAGTGATCAATCCGGATCGGTTCGATGAAGACTTTCCTGTCCGCCTGCGTGAACGGCTCGAAGAAGCGTTGCGCGATGTCCTCGCTGCCGATGCTCCGGAAGTAAGCTATCAACGACTGACTGCCGAGGCCGATGATCTGGAGGTGTTGTGCCACCTCTTGCTTCATGGCAGCTTACCCTGGCATGCGAGGGGCAGCCAACGGTCGTTGAAATCGCTCTATACAGATGTGTTAAAAACATACGCTCGGCAATTCAAACGTTTTCTCCAACGATATGGTCATTTCACTTCCCTTCAGGAGCGGTTGGCATTTCAGCTCCGCGATGAAGAAATCGTCCAGACTATACGTTTATTGGTGCCGGCAGATAGTGCGTTTATCTGTACCTATGCCCACCTGGTGATTACCAAATACCGGTTAATTGAAAGGCCTGATACCAAGCAATCCGACTACAGGCGTGCCGTTTGGCGCATCGTGCTGGGGTATCTGCTCACCGATAGAGGTTCGTATTTTGACCGTAAAGCTTTCTTAAAGCATACCATTGGTGGACTAGCGGCTAAGTATAATGTTAACTATCAGACACTGGTTCAATTGGTCACTACGCAGTTGGATCACTACCTTTCCCGACAACATAAATCCATTGAGTTGCTGCTCATTCTTCGTGAACTGAAAGCGGAGTCGATGTCTTCTCAGGGCATCAGCCCCAGGCAGCAGCTGTTAACGAACCTATCCAGTGCCGAGCGCAGCCGAGTGTTCCTCAGGTCGCTCAGCGAAGATGCCATCCATCGGATCGTCTACCTTATTTTTCCGATAGAAGGTGATTTTGTTGTCGCCTATGCCAAAACGTTGACGCATGCGCATCGTTACGGACACCTCCAAGGGCGTGTTGGTTCAGATTTTCAACAAGTCAAATGGCAATTTATCTTCCCAATACTACTCGACGATAAAGGCACCGGCTTTAACCGTAGACATTTCATAAAAGCGGTCCTAATCGCTATTGCGGCGCATTATAATCTCCAATGGCAGGAAATTCTGACCTACCTTTACGGCGTCCTGGACCAACTGCACGTGCCGAACTCGCTACGTATCGCCCTGGATACATTACAGGCAGAGACCCATGCCAAACCACCACCCGCTGAGGCCGCCCGTGCTGAGGCAGTCACTTGGTTGGCCGAGCTCATGCGCCAATACGCGGCAACGCGCGAACTTCGTGCCGATGCCGTAAGCGAACTCAAGGTTATATTGGCAAATCGTGACAAACGACAGTCACTGTTGGACCGCCTGACAGAAGAGCAGGATAGTGTTTTGTTGCGCTTGCTATATCCATCAGCGGCAACCTACGTGATTGCCTGTGCCCAGGCGTTAGATCATCATCATGAAAAAGCCGGGCTTTTGCAGGGAAAGGCAGGTGGGGAGTTCCGGAGGCTGAAATGGGGATTCATTTTTGCTGTATTGATCGAACAAGCAGATTCGGCGTTTAACCGTGAACAATTCACTTATGCTATCCTGCATCGAATCGCTGCACATTATAATCTGTACACAGCTGAGTTGTTGGAATATCTTTATGGTGCGCTGGCTGGCTCGTCGAATGAATTGCTTCGCCCGCTCGCCGATATCATCCACCGCCTTTATGATCGGGAGCAGTTGAAAAAGCGGAAGGTACCGCTGATTGCCACAGGAAAGATACCAGCAGAAGTATCCGTTGTTGAGGAATGGCTGAAGTGGTTTAAGCAAGCCTTTCGAGCACTTTGGCGTGTGGATTTCAACGATGAAGAATTGTTGCGCAGCCAATGGTCCGCTTTACCTGAAGGGCACCCTAGTAGGCGGGACCACATGCAGCTGCTGCGCTGGTTGTGGCTATTCTCTATCCGTAAGCTCACCGAAACGGAACTTGCCCAATTGCAACATTATCATATCCGTCTCCGACGCATGGCTCCTACATTTATGAAGCCGCTCATTTACGCATTTGCTAATACAAAAAAGCAGTTGGCTTTTTCTTGGCGTGAAAGCGAAATCGAGCCGGCCCCTCCTGAGCGACCTAAACGGGAATCGGAGCGTCCGCTTAGCGAACCATTGTTCGACCTGCATGGCGCAGGCCTTGTATTGCTCTCGCCTTTTCTGCCACGATTGGTGAATATGCTGGAGCTGGTTGTAGCCAATCGATTTGCCAGTCACGAATCCGCATTGCGGGCCGTTTTTGTGCTGCAATACCTTGCTACTGGCAATGCGGAGGCGGAGGAGCACGAGCTACCATTGATGAAACTGCTGGCCGGTCTTCCGGTTACTACGGCGGTACCGATGGCCATTGAGCTAAATGATGCAGAAATAGCGACAATCGATTCACTCATCAATGGCGCATTGGGCCACTGGGAGAAAATGAAGCATACCACACCTGCCGGGTTTCGAGAAGCATTTCTGTGTAGGCGTGGAAAGCTCGTGGAAACCGCAGAGACCTATGAACTCACGGTTGAAGAACAAACCTATGATGTACTGATCGATTCGGTACCTTGGCAATTTCGGAACATTCGCTACCCATGGATGGCGAAACCCATGATCGTACACTGGAGATAAGTGAAAATGAACGCTCAAATACATTACTTCCAAACATTGCTGCATGCAGCGTTTGCGCTTTACTTTAAACAGGACAGTGACTACACGGCTTTGGAGGACGTTCCCATTCCGGAAGATGACCAATTTTCGGATCTGGTGGGTTGTGATTTACGGTGGGAAGAACAGGTGGTTCTGTTGTTAGCCATCATGCCCCATATTTATCCTCAGGCACTTGATTTGTTTTTTATCCAGAATAAACAGCTTGACCGACCTTACACCGAGTTTGGTGGTTGGCGGGGAAGTACGCATAGTGGCTTTCTGCCCACAGGTGACACTGCCGCCTTTATACTTGCCATTGCGCGTGCCGACGGTAGGCAGCTTGCTGTACGCTTGCTAAGCCGCGAACATTGGTTTTACCGGCGTAACATCCTTCGACTGGAGGCGGGGAGCAGCGATGAGCCATTGCTGAGTGGCCGTCTTTGCCTTTCTGAAGAATTTCTTGCCAGACTTCTTGGCAACGATCATTACCATCCGGATTATAGTGTGGATTTTCCGGCCAAACGCATTACCACGCTGTTAACATGGGATGATCTCGTACTACCCCATTACCTTAGTGATGAGCTGGATGATATTTCGTGTTGGATTGCAGAAGGGGACCAGATTAGGCAGCAGTGGGGGTTGGAGCGGGTCATTAAGCCCGGGCTCCGCTGCCTGTTCTATGGCCCCCCCGGCACGGGGAAAACACTCACGGCGACGCTGCTTGGTAAACAGCACCATCTTGACGTATACCGGGTTGATCTCTCCATGACCGTTTCAAAATATATCGGTGAAACCGAAAAGAACCTGGCCAAAGTATTCGATCGGGCCGCCCATCAGCGATGGATTCTATTCTTCGATGAGGCTGATGCGCTTTTTGGCAAGCGATCGGAAACCAATAGTGCCAACGATCGCCACGCCAATCAGGAAGTTGCCTATTTGCTGCAACGCATTGAGGATTTTCCTGGTACAGTCATTTTAGCTTCTAACTTGAAAGACCATATCGATGAGGCTTTTTTTCGCCGTTTTCAGACTGTGCTTTATTTTCCGATGCCGGATCAAGCCATGCGGTTACGGTTGTGGGAAAGTATGGTGCCATCGGTATGGAGTGATGCGGAAACGGCCAAATTACTGCGGTTGGCCGCATCGATAGACCTATCGGGAGGCAGCATTGCAAACGTCGTGCAGCGATGCGCCATCAAACTGCATGGGGCGGATAAACCTCAACTCACCGAGGAAATACTGCGGTATGGGCTGCGGGCTGAGCAGGAGAAACATAGCAAATTGGTCTTACAATAATATTTGGTTATGAAGACACGCGTAATTAGCCTATCTTTCCTTTTGATGCTCATCTGCTCAGCGGCATGGTCGCAGATTAATTATGACGATGAGTTTCCAAAATATTACTTGGAAACAGAGGATACTTTTGAGCGGCTCAAGGAACTTCCCAGGGATACCATCCGCGACACGATCTTTGTGAGTCGATTCGATCCCTTTTTTAAGCAGATGCTCGGAGACACGGTTTCACTTTCATCATTGCTGCAGCAATTTGACTATTACAATGCGTTGATGGATTCGCTGGGCAAGATTGATGACATCACCGCACAGGTATACTACAATTACCTGCTTCCTTTTGATTCCATACATCGGCTCTCTCCCGAGTTCGCCATGCGGGAGGTCTATTTAGATGAAACCGGCACCGCCAATAGGCTAAGCTACAGGTGTCCAAACGAAGGCGGACAGTGTACACCCGAATTCTTGCTCCGTATTGATGAACAGGATGCTGACTACCATTTTGTGAGAGACACCATCCGGATGAAGCGAGCGATTTCCGCCCTTTTTTCATCGATGGCCGCGTACGATAGCGTGAAACGGATCCACTTGTTTTTTCCCGATTATCGTTTTCAAGACAAGCGACAATTTGTGCAGTTTGTTAAGACAGTCCGACTGACGATGGATGCAAGTAAGGATTTCAAATTCGGACAGACCGAGCTCAATGTAATTATCGTTAAACAAGATTCTACCGCAAGCCACGAAGATCTCCTGTATGCATTAAGTATAGAAGGGAGTTCGCTGACGCTTTTAGAAAAGAATAACGCAACCGATGATTTTGTACTACTCGGTAAGCGGTTGATACGTGCTGATATGACGCCGGGCTTTTTTGACCAATTGAAAAGCCACTATTATATCGCCAGATATTATCCCGGAAGCTGGGACGCCATGACTGCCAATATGACGTCGTTTAGCGTAGCAGACGTTAGCAAGTTGTTGTGGGTGGATTATCAGGAAAACTATTGGGAGATTTATTTTTATATTTTCATCGGCGTATTAGTGGCGCTCGTCACCGTGTCCATCTTCTATTTTTTCAACGTATCATTCTCTATGTTTGTCAACAACAACATGGAGAGCGTGCTACTCATTTGTACGGTATTGCTATTGGAAGTGCTGGCGCTGGTCATCAACATGTTTCAGTACATGTGCGTGGAGGATACTTTTACGCTTTTTGCTAAGAATCCGGTATTGATATTTGCATTCCCACTCATTGTCGTCCTCGTAGTTCCGATGTTACGGGCACTCGCCGTAAAGCGCCGCATACCCTAACGGAATATCGAGAGGTAACGAATAAAGCGGGGCAACGTTTGTAAAACCGACGGCTAAGTTGTAATTTGCGGGGCACGGCTTTTTACTTTTTTGCGTAACTATAAATTGCTTGACAATATAGAATCATCATATGATCCCGCTCATCATCTTTTGCCTTTGGGGCACCGTAACTACCGAAATCGACACGCCCATTGTTAAAAAGGGATTGATTGTGGACCTGAATGCTGATAGCGGTGTGGTTGCTGGTCCGGACAATCGGGTCGAAAAATGGATAAACCAGGTAGATACCTTCTCCGTTGGTTCATTTGAGAAGACAGACGGCGGGCGGAAAATAAAGGGGTCAGGAATGCCACGCCTAAAAACAGGTGTTCATGAATTAAATGGCCATAATACCATTGTTTTTAATAAGCAGGAATTATTGGCAGCAGAGGAAGATGCATTTGACCATCTGATTACCGGTAGTGGATATACGTGGTTTTGTGTCATAAAGGCAGGTAAGCAGTCAGGTGAGCTGAAAGATGTGAATTCGTTTTTTGGCAACTTACGAAACGGGGGGAATTACGAAGGATTCTGGGGAGGTTTCGCTGATAATAATCAGGTTTGGATGGGTAGCAGAAGCGGCAAAACGTTCGGGCGCTGGGATGCCAATAATCCGATGGTGCTAAGCAATGAGCAGCTCAACCAGCAGGATTATTATCTGCTGATGGGGCATATGGAAGCTGGGACCGGGCAGGTTACCCTCTCGCTGTATATCAATGACCCCAAAACACCTGTTGCAAGCCTGCCGTTTCCCGTAAATACGTTGGCAAACGCCTCAAAGCTAGCCATTGGTCAAGAACGGGATGCGATTGAACATCCCGGCACCGAGTCATTCGTCGGCGAAATTGCGAGGTTTCTCCTGTATGACAGACCGCTTACTCAAAGCGAGTTAAACCTAGTAGCCGGAAAGCTGACAGCATACTATTCCTTAGCACAACCATGATACAAATGACGAACACATTACTTGTTATGCTGATTATGCTGTCCTCCTGTATGGGGGAGCGCGGAAAGTCAGGTGAAACTAAGGCACTCGACAACAATCGCGTTATTACCGGTGCTGATCAAATCGAAGCCTACGTTCCGTACTTGGAAGGCAAGCGGGTAGGTATGGTTATTAACCAGACTTCCATCATCGGCGATAAATTGAGCGTGGATAGCTTACTTACATTGGGGGTCGATATAAAGACGATTTTCGGTCCCGAGCATGGCTTTCGTCAAGATGCAAGTAATGGTGCGGCGGTGGGCGATGAGATCGATCCGAAAACAGGGATAGCTATTGTATCGCTGTACGGTAAGAATCGAAAACCCTCAAAAGCGCAGATGGACTCGTTAGACATCGTCATCTTCGATGTCCAAGATGTGGGTTGCCGATTTTATACCTATATCAATACCCTGGCAGAAATCATGGAAACCTGTGCAGCATATGATAAGAAATTGCTTATTCTGGATCGCCCCAATCCCAATGGATTTGTCGATGGCCCAATACTGGATATGCGATTTAAATCGGGTATCGGAAAGTTCCCGATACCCATTACGCACGGAATGACCATTGGTGAATTTGCCCATATGCTTAATGGTGAAGGATGGTTGACCGATGGCGTTCAATGTGATATTAAGGTTATTCCGGTAAAGAACTATAGCCATGACCTATATTACGAACTGCCTGTAAGCCCGTCGCCAAATCTCAACTCGCAAGCCTCCATCATCTTGTATCCTTCGCTATGCTTGTTTGAAGGCACGATTATCAGCCAAGGGAGGGGTACTTACATGCCCTTTACGGTGCTTGGGGCACCGGAGTTGAAAGGACAATACGAATTTTCGTTTAATCCGGTGAGCTTACCGGGGATGTCTGAGACACCTTTACACCAGGATAACGTTTGCTACGGCGTGGACCTGAGGAAATATGATATTGAAGCGCTACATAAATCGGGAAAGGTTAATCTGCAGTGGATGATAGAATTTTACGAAGCGTTTCCAGAGAAAGAACGCTTTTTCGACTCCTCGCAGAGCAAAGCGATGGGAAGGATTGAGGCATTGATTGGAAATGATGTGTTTAAAAAGCAGATTATGGATGGAGTGAGTGAAACGGAAATCAGGGAATCCTGGGAACCGGGCTTGAGCCATTACAAGGAAATGCGTAAGCAATATTTACTATATCCCTAGTGAGGAGAGCGGGGGTATTCTATTCAAACTTCCCGCAACCCGCGTAAGTTGTGTTTTTGTAGCTGAATACAATTTCATGTGTCGGATTTTCTTCCTCGGTGATGTCTATCAAACATCCGCCACTATTAGATTTCCGGATGGTGCCGAATATTTTATCCGCTTTAAACGAGAAACTTTCGCTGTGTTTCGCTTTTTGAGAAAAGGTTAAGACACCTATTTCCGTATCATTGATGCAATGCAATTCGTAACGATTATTTATGATCTTGAGACTCCAAAACGGCTCGCTACCCTCAAAAAAGCCTTTCGTGGTCAATGTATCCGTTAACTGTTTTTGTTTCGATCGCAACCGTTTGATAAGAAAATCAAGTGGCGACAGGTGAGCAAGGTCATTGTGCAGCCGCTCATCAACAGGTTTATTCTGAAATTCTGAAACAGAGCTTTTGTTCTCAGGTGTTGAGATGCCGCAGAGGCAGGTTGGCGAAAACAATGTTACAAACCAAAAAAAGACTTTACTAAATACTGTCATACCTATCATTTAGCCCATTTCATTGGCTGATTACATGCGAAATCAGTAGTTCATTAAAGCGCGTCTTTTTCGTATCCGCCCATGCAATCCAAACAGGCGTTAGCATACGAATCATATTCGTCGTAAGCGGCACCTGGCTTCCCAAACAACGTTATTATTCGATCCACCCTTATTTTAGCCCCGGTATCAAGCGTGATAAACAGGCCTTTCTGTTTTTCTTCTTTCATGAAGGCAACGCTGCCTTTTGCCTCGCAAATCCCTTCGCTACGGCAGAAATAGAAAATCTTACCCGTAGTCCTTTTGTTCATCTCTTCATCAATAACCTCTCGATATTCCCAAGCTACCGGTAGATACGAAGTGTTTTCTGATTCGATTTTTAGGTTCATAATACATTAATTTATTTCCAGCCCTCGATGATTAATGAGCAGAAGAAATGACATCCTAACCTGATACGAAGATAAAAAAACGAACCGTATTTTTCTTTTTTGAAGATCATATCAATAGCCAGGAAATGGAATTCTGGACGGTCTGGATTTGGGCTGCATCTATTAATCTGTAGATAGTTTGTATATAACGTTCTGAACCTTGTAGATAGGACGTATATGTGCGATGCTATGCTACGAATCTCCAGCGTTGTAATTTTGCAGCTGATATCTACCGGTATAAAATCACAAAAAATTCAATTTGTTTTTTTGACAGGGATGAGGGCAGCATCATGCAGCGTATCGTATTGACATTCTTTTTTACCTGGCTGTTGTCAAGCACGCTCGTGCTGGGCCAGACCATCATATATGTTTCACCGGATGGCACAGGTGATGGCTCCTCATGGGCAAATGCTTCCAGTATTGAGCATGCCGTAACAACGGCTGCGTATAACTCAGAATTAAGATTGCGCGGTGGAACGTACCCCATCACAACCACTTTATCCATTACCCAACAGCTAATCATCAACGGTGGATATACCGGCGTAGGAGCAAATCGAAATATAACTGCCAACCCTTCGGTGTTGGATGGTGGTGGCAGTATCCAAATCATGGAGATCGACGCTGCAGGAGTTGAAATCGATGGGTTGACTTTTTTGGAGGGCTTTGCCGCAACGGGAGTTGATGTTAATGATGGCTCAGGCGGGGGTGCGATCTATGTCAGGAGCAACAATTTAGCGATAACCAATTCCATTTTTAGGAATAACGTTTCCGCTCACCGGATCGGATCGGGCGCTATATACCTATGGTCGTGCGACGATATTCGGATAGCGGATTGCTTATTCGAAAACAACAGGGTAGTTGAAAATGTGAGCTCATCTGGAAATATGGGCGGTGGTGCGATCCATATCCGATTCGGAAACAATACGCGGATAGTCAATACAACTTTTAGGAATAATGATTCGAAATATACAGGTGGAGCCGTACACAACTGGGGGGAGGGGACTCGTTTTGAGAATTGTATTTTTGAGGATAATGAGAGCGAGGAAAATGGTGGCGGCTTATACATACGAAGTGATCTTACCAATATTCATAACTGTAGGTTTGCAGGCAACCGGGCAGTAAATGGCGGTGGTTTGGCTACCAATTTCGGAGGAATCGAAATTGTCACCACAAGCTTTGAAGGAAATAGCAGTCAAGAGAAAGGTGGCGCTATTTATAATCACCGCTTCGCGGAACCGTCCACGATAGCGCGAGCAACGTTCAACGAAAATACCGCTGATCAGGGTGGCGCGATATATAATTATAGCGAAGAGGGGCTAAGGGTGGTCAGTTCGCTGTTTGTTGCCAATCAGGCAACGGATAGGGGTGGCGCGATTTTCAATAATAGGTTTATTGAAATTACGAATACTACTTTGGTGAGGAACACCAATACTGCATTGATTATGTCCGAAGCCGCGCAGTCTGAATATAATCACTGTGTAACCCATATTTTCAACTCGATTTTTTACCTGAATACGGCAAAACCTGGCGGATACCGCGCGGATATCCATTCCGAAGATTTGAGTAGGGATTTAAGCACGCAGGATGTCCGTCAAAATATTCTACAACAGTATATCGCTTCAGCTAATCAGTTGGGTGTTAATCCTTTGTTTGTTGACAACACCAATGATTTTAGGCTACAAACCGGCAGTCCCGCAATTGATGCGGGTAGGGTTGTATTATTTAATGGTATTTCGGGTACCCCTGCTGCGTCGTCCTCAGATTTGGATGGGAATGCGCGGGCTCAAGGACTGAATATTGATATGGGGGTGTATGAAATAGACCCATCCACGATTGTTCTTCCAACATGTCCTGCGATTATCGCACCGGCCAATGGTGCCATAGATGTTGCGCTCGACGCGGAAATTACGTGGAGCGCAGTCGCCAATGCAACCGCGTATCGGATTTATATTGGTACCAATTCAGAAGGAGTTGACATTTTGGACGGTGAGGAAGTGACCGGCACGGCATACAACCACGCGACCGACTGGGAAGAAAACACGACCTACTATGTTACCGTGGTGCCATACAATGCCGCCGGGGAAGCAGACGGCTGCGCGGAGATCAGCTTTACCACCACCACGCTTTTGGTTGCACCGGAATGCACCACGATTACCGGTCCGGAAGATGGAGCCACGGATATGGGGCTGGGAGCGGGGATTACCTGGACGCCGGCTGATGGCGCTGATGGCTACCGCATCTCCATCGGCACTTCGGCCGGAGGTGCGAATATCGTTGACAATGAAGAAGTAAACGGTACGACATACAACCACGCGACCGGCTGGGAAGAAAACACGACCTACTACGTTACCGTCATTCCGTATAATGCCGCCGGGGAAGCAGACGGCTGCGCGGAGATCAGCTTTACCACCACCACGCTTTTGGTTGCACCGGAATGCACGACGATTACCGGTCCGGAAGACGGAACCACGGAAGTGGGGCTGGGAGCGGGGATTACCTGGACGGCGGCTGATGGCGCTGATGGCTACCGCATCTCCATCGGCACTTCGGACGGAGGTGCGGATATCGTTGACGGTGAAGAAGTAAACGGTACGACATACAACCACGCGACCGACTGGGAAGAAAACACGACCTACTACGTTACCGTCATCCCGTATAATGCCGCCGGTGAAGCAGATGGCTGCGCGGAGATCAGCTTTACCACCACCACGCTTTTGGTTGCACCGGAATGCACGACGATTACCGGTCCGGAAGACGGAACCACGGAAGTGGGGCTGGGAGCGGGGATTACCTGGACGGCGGCTGATGGCGCTGATGGCTACCGCATCTCCATCGGCACTTCGGACGGAGGTGCGGATATCGTTGACGGTGAAGAAGTAAACGGTACGACATACAACCACGCGACCGACTGGGAAGAAAACACGACCTACTACGTTACCGTCATCCCGTATAATGCCGCCGGGGAAGCAGACGGCTGCACAGAAATCAGCTTCACCACCACTACGCTTTTAGTTGCACCGGAATGCACGACGATTACCGGTCCGGAAGACAGAGCCACGGATGCGGGGCTGGGAGCGGGGATTACCTGGACGGCCGCGGATGGCGCCGATGGCTATCGCATTTCCATCGGTACCACCGCCGGAGGTACGAATATCGTTGAAAATGAA
>NZ_BMER01000003.1:0-204 GCF_014636865.1 Parapedobacter pyrenivorans | reverse complement strand
ACATACAACCACGCGACCGACTGGGAAGAAAACACGACCTACTACGTTACCGTCATCCCGTATAATGCCGCCGGGGAAGCAGACGGCTGCACAGAAATCTTTTTTACCACCACTACGCTTTTAGTTGCACCGGAATGCACGACGATTACCGGTCCGGAAGACAGAGCCACGGATGCGGGGCTGGGAGCGGGGATTACCTGGACG
>NZ_BMER01000002.1:704817-705856 GCF_014636865.1 Parapedobacter pyrenivorans | reverse complement strand
TATCCGGTCGACCGTGATTACGGTTTCGATGACGATGCAATCACCAAAGTTGGTGATGCTCCGAGGGCTACTGCCGGTACTTCTTATACTTACACGGTTACCGTAGAGAATCAGGGTCCATCGACCATCGTGGGTGGTACAGCGGTTTACCTTCAGGATATTGTTTCGGCAGGTCAGAACATCACGGGTATTACATCTACTACCGGTACTGTTGGTGCCATTGGCACGGCGGGCGAATTTACGTTTACGCCTACGGCAGCTATTGCGGTTGGCGGTACGTTCAGCTTAACGGTTACGGTTGATGTGGATGCGGCAATCACTGCAAACATCATCAATAACACAATTAGAATCTGGAGCACGGATCCAGCGGGTGACTATACCACACCGGAAGGTTCGGCTACCACACCGGATATCCCCGTTGATCGTGAGTCGAACTTGAGCATTACCAAAGTGGCCGACGACGACCGGGTAACAGCTGGTGCTAGCACCAGCTTCACGGTAACGGTGACCAATAACGGTCCCTCGGCTATTGCCAGTGGAGAAGAGATCAGCTTGGTCGAGCGTCCAAGCACTGGCCTGACGATTACCGGATATACAGTAACGAGCGGCAACGGCACGGCGACGGGTACGGGTAACAGCGCCACGGTAACTACCAATTCGGTGATTCCTGTAGGCGGTACGATAACCCTTACGGTAGCGGCCGATGTGGATGCAAATGCACCGGCTACGGTTGCCAACGGCATCGACGTGTGGGGTCCGGATAAAGACCCGGATACCGACACGCCGGATGATGGTGACGATACGCCGGACATCCCGGTTGACCGCGAGTCGAACCTGACGATCATTAAGGTTCCGGTTGACGCACGAGTAATCGCCGGTGGAAGTACCAGCTTCACGGTAACGGTGACCAATGATGGTCCGTCAGCTATTGCCAGCGGCGAGGTAATCAGCCTGGGTGAACGCCCGAGTGCTGGACTGACGATCACCGGTTACAGCGTAACGAGCGGTAACGGCACGGCAGCAGGAACGGGCAATAGCG
>NZ_BMER01000002.1:184291-704645 GCF_014636865.1 Parapedobacter pyrenivorans | reverse complement strand
TGTAGATGCTGACGCTCCTGCTACGGTTGCCAACGGCATCGATGTATGGGGGCCGGATAAAGACCCGGATACCGACACACCGGATGACGGTGACGATACCCCGGATATCCCCGTGGATCGTGAGTCGAACTTGAGCATTACCAAAGTAGCGAATGATGCCCGGGTAATTGCTGGAGGAAGCACAAGCTTCACGGTAACGGTGACCAATGACGGCCCATCTGCGATAGCCAGCGGCAAAGTGATCAGCCTGGGTGAGCGTCCAAGCACGGGTCTAACCATTACGGGGTACGAAGTGACCAGCGGTAATGGTACGGCTGCATCCACCGGTACGAACAGCGCCACGGTAACTACGAGCGCGGTTATTCCCGTAGGTGGTACGATTACGCTGAGCGTAACGGCTGATGTGGACGCTGACGCTCCTGCTACGGTTGCCAACGGCATCGATGTATGGGGGCCGGATAAAGATCCAGAAACCGATACGCCGGATGATGGCGACGATACCCCGGATATTCCGGTAGACCGCGAATCGAACCTGGGCATCACCAAGGTTGCTGATCAGTCGCGCGTTAAGGCGGGCACCAATACCACTTTTACGGTGACGGTAACCAATAACGGTCCGTCAGTGATCGAGACTGGCGAAATCATCCAATTGGGTGAACGCCCGAGCACGGGTGTAACCATTACCGGTTATGAAGTCGTTTCAGGAGTGGCAACCATTAGCGGCACGGGTAACAGTGCGACATTAACCACAACCGGAGAGATCGCCGTTGACGCGACGATCGTGGTGCGTATAACTGCGAGCGTGGATGCAAATGCGCCGGCTACGATTACGAACGGCATCGATGTTTGGGGGCCTGATAAAGATCCGGGCACAGATGATCCAGACGACGAAGACGATACGCCGGAAATACCGGTTGATCCGAATTATACCCTGAGCATTACCAAGGAAGCAGACCAAGCCCGTGTGAAGGCAGGTACCAGTACCACCTTTACGGTGACGATAACCAACAGTGGTCCGTCGTCGGTAGCTAATGGATCGGCTATCCAGGTGGTGGAACGGCCGGGTGAGGGGGTAACCATTACCGGCTATGAAGTGACTTCAGGGAATGCAACGGCCGACGGAACGGGAAGTACGGCGACCGTGAATACAACCGCCGCTATCCCCGCCGGAGGTACCATTACATTGAAGATCACCGCCGACATCGCCGGTGATGCCGAAGGAACCATTACCAACGGTATCGCAGTGTGGAGCCCGGATAAAGATCCAGGTACGGATGATCCGGACGACGAGGACGATACGCCGGAAATACCGGTTGATCCGAACCGCACGCTGGGCATTACGAAAGTTGCCGACCAGGAAACGGTAATTTCGGGCACAAGCACCACCTTTACGGTGACAGTAGTGAATAATGGTCCATCGCGCATATTGGCGGGTGAAGTCATCAGCCTCGGCGAACGTCCGAGCGCGGGCATCACGATTACCGGCTATGAAGTGACTTCAGGAAATGCCTCGGTGGTTGGAACCGGCAATACAGCGAGCTTGACGACGACAGCAGCGGTTGCGGTAGACGGTACGATTACCGTACGGGTAGCCGCTGACGTAACTGCAGCGGTAGGCGAAACCATTTCGAATGGAATTGCGGTGTGGGGTCCGGATAAAAACCCGGGTACCGACGAAGAAGATGACGAGACTGAGACGCCGGAGATTCCTGTCGTGGCTCCCTATACCTTAAGTATTGAGAAAGTGGGCGATCAGCCGATCGTTGAAGCAGGTAAATCGACCTCGTTTACGGTAACGATTACCAATAACGGTCCGTTGGAAATCCAGGCAGGTAAGGAGATCGCATTGGAGGAACGTCCCGGAATGGGTGTGACTATTACCGGCTATGAAGTTACCGCCGGTGCGGCAACCATAACAGGCAGTGGTAACGCCGCCACGGTTATGACCAATGGCGTAGTCGGTGTAGGCGCGACCATTGTGGTACGCATCACGGCGGATGTCAATGCGACAGCCATGGGCAACATTACCAATGGAATTGCGGTATGGGGGCCAGACAAAGATCCGGATACCGAAGATCCGGACGATGAAGATGATACGGATCCAATTCCGGTAGACGCTACGGTGGAAATTCCGAACCTCTTTACGCCGAATGGCGATGGACTGAACGACCTGTTTGTGATCAAGAACCTGTTGCAATACCAAGGCAGGGAAATGATTGTACTCAACAGGTGGGGCAATCAGGTCTATAAGAGTAACATCTATAACAACGATTGGGATGGAGGTACACTTGCCGAGGGGACGTACTATTATATCCTGCGTATCCGTAACAGCGGCAATGGTGAATGGCAAACCCATAAGGGGGCAATCGCCATCATCCGAGTGACTGGCCGTTAAAATTGAAAATCTGCCGGGGCAATTGTCCCGGCAGGTTAATTGAAAAACGCTGATTTGACCATATCCAATAACTGATAATGACATGAAGAAGTACTTTTTTCTATTACTGATAGCCTTTTCAACCGCTCCGGTGTTGGCCCAGCAGGTCGCACAGTATAGCCAATATATGTTCAACGGCTTGTATATCAATCCGGCATATGCAGGCTATCGCGGTTCGGTGAATTTCCATACCTATTACCGATCCCAATGGACGGGTATGCCCGATGGTCCACAAACATTTGCGCTGGCTGCCGATATGCGTACCGCCAGTGATAACGTAGGGCTTGGCTTGAATTTGATGAGTGATCGTGTGGGATTGGAAAAGCGTATCTACGCGTATGCTAATTACGCGTACCGTTTGCGTGTAGGATGGGATCCCGAAGATCGCCTGTCATTCGGCCTGGGACTTGGGTTTATCCATTCCGGATTCGACAATGCCGCGGCGCGGACATTGGATCCCGAATCTGTGAATATCGAAAATTCTTTTCTGCCAGATGCGCGGTTTGGTGTCTACTATTCCAATAACACATTTTTTGCCGGGGTAGGCGTTGATAACCTGATTTCCAGGTTGGTATTCAATGAAGACAATGGAAGTACACGGATTCCGCCCGTTACACAATATTACGTTACCGGCGGCGGGATTGTGCCGTTGACTACCGATATCCTACTGAAGCCATCAATCATGATAAAAAACGCGGATAATGCAGCAAGCCGTGGCTGGACCACAGATCTGAATGCGGCCGTGATATTTGCTGAGCAATTTACGTTCGGACTTTCTTACCGAACTGCGCTATCAAGCGGTTCGCGGCTTGCGGATGACTTGCGGCGACCCAATTCAATCATCGCGCTTGCTGAATTCGTGGCCGCGAGTCAGTTCCGTATCGGTTATTCATTCGATTATGCATTAAATAAAATCAATAATCAAGTGGGAGGAACCCACGAGATATCGTTGGGCTACTCGTTGAATAAAGGTACACAACGGGTGCGGACCCCTCGTTATTTCTGATCGATTTGAAGGCCATTTATTCAATGCGGATACGTTACAAAACCATATCATCCTATGAAATTTTTTGACAATAAGGGTTACTTAATCTTGGGACTTTGGCTGCTGGCTATATCTCCAGTGCACGCACAATACTCCCTGCTGAAGTCGGCTGATCGCGAGTTTAATGCGTTCAACTTTATTACGGCGATTGAACTATACCAACGGGCCTATGATGTTAAGGCCGATATCAATACTGCCGAACGGCTTGCCGAGTCGTATTACCATATCCGGAATTATCGGGAGGCAGAGGTGTGGTATGCCCGTTTGGCCAACCACGACGAAGCGAAGGTCGATCACATTCTGCAATATGGTCATGTACTTCGCAACAACTCTAAATTCAGGGAGGCGAAGGCGCAATACCAGCGCGTAGCACTGAAAGCCGAAGGCATCATCCCTCCGGAAGAATTGGCCGTGCTGTATGCATCGTGTGACTCTGCTGTGGTGTGGTTGGAAAATCCCATTAAGGCGGTTGAAATCAAAAACCAAAAGAAATGGAACAGCGCCCAAGCGGAATTTGGAGCCACGAAAGGGCCTAATGGGCTCTATTTTGCCTCTGATCGATTCGACGGTGCTTCCAATCCGGATGTAATTTACGGCTGGACCGGTAATCCGTATCTCGCAATGTATGTGGCTGGTGATGACGCGGTGACCAAGGTCGATGCCAAGTGGGGCGACGGTGCTAATCATTTTGGACCTGCAACATTCTCCCAACAGAAGAACGAGGTCTATTTTGCGGTGACCCGAAACCTCACCCGCGAAGAAAAACGTAAGGCAGGAAAGGATGTGACGGTCAACATTGAAATTTTTTCCAATTCGCTGGATGCAGCTAACTGGGGTGAACAGGCCGTTCCATTTCGCTACAATAACATCACGGAATGGTCTGTCGGCGACCCATTCCTAAGCCTATCGGGCGACACGCTTTATTTTACCTCGGATATGCCGGGCGGCCAGGGTGGCACAGACATCTATTATGTAGTCCGCAATGCAGACAGTGGTTGGGGAGATGCCGTCAACCTGGGAGAAGGTATCAATACCTCGGGTGACGAACGATTCCCCGGTATTGATGAGCGAGGTGATTTCTATTTTTCTTCCGATGGGCATTTGGGCATGGGTGGATTGGATGTTTACCGGTTGGATAAAACCCGCGTTACGCCTAGGGTGGCCAACCTTGGCTTCCCGTTCAATTCGCCTTATGACGACTTCTCCGTCCGGTTTGATAAAGAACTCGAAGGCTATGTCGCTTCAAACAGAAGTGGTGGTGCCGGTGCGGATGATATATACTGGTTCAATCTGAATAAGATTATCCAAATAGATTTGGAGGGGGGCGTGTACAATGCGAAGACCAAACTTCCCGTAGCCGGAGCCCAGGTGACGCTCACTCCGGTAGGGGACGAAGCCAACGCGGTGGTGGTAAATGCCGGTACGGACGGTAAATTCAAATTCAATTTGGCGGAAAATAGTGATTATACCCTGACGGCCGAACAGACAGGCTTCCGTCCATTCGTACCGATGACTTTTTCGACATCAGGTATCGATTCCAGTACCACGTTGACCAAAGACATTCATCTTTCGCCGGTAGAAGTAAAAGAAGTGGTGGTATTGAGAAATATTTATTTCGACTATGATAAGGCTGATATCCGGCCGGACGCAGCACTTGAATTGGATAAGATCGCAGCCTTTTTGCAAAGCGACCCCAATGTAAGGATTGAATTGAGCGCTCACGCCGATTCACGCGGATCTCATGACTATAATATGAAATTGACCCAGCGACGGGCGGATTCTTCGGTAGCGTACTTGGTAAGCAAGGGGATTGCTGCCGACCGTTTGGTTGCGAAGGGGTATGGATTTACCAAGCTGGCTAACCACTGCGCCAAAGGTGTTGAATGTACGGAAGAAGAACATCAGTGGAACAGACGAGTGGAGTTTTTCGTGATTGAGAACTGATTTTATTCGTATTTTCTTAACATCCATTTTCCATAATCAAAGAACTTAAGGAGCTGTAGCTCCTTTTTTTCGTTTCGGATACCTTCTAATTTACCAGTCATCTTTCTATGAGCGGTTGCTTTCCATGTGTTCCCCCGGCGTTTGGGGTCGGCTGCAATGGTATTGAAGATCAATTTCTCGGTTTTATAAGCTTTGCCGAATTTGCTGAAGGCCCGTTTGTATGAACGGATTTCGTATTCGAGGTACTCCATGTCATCCTGTTCGTAACAGAGAAGGATCTGGAGCAGCCTTCCAGCACGGTAGACCGGAAGTTGAGCGTTTTGTTTCGCGGCGGCAAAGAGCCGGTTTAGGCATTTATTCGCTTTATTCCATTGCCGCGAGAGAAAATACGTCAGCCCTTCAAAATAGAGATATTCCAACTGTTTCTCATGACTTTCGGTAATTGCCGTATGGTGCGGCTCCCTATTGCGTTTGTCCAGTACTAATAAGGCTTCGCGAAGGTCGCCCATACCAAGGTGCATGCTTAGCCGGTAAGCTAGGGATGTTAGCGTGGCGAGGCTTCCGAAATGATCAGGATAGGCCCGCTCAGACAGGGCGACGGTCTTGTTGATGAAGTGCGCCATCTCCCGGTAGAAGCCGATACTCCGCAGGCTATCCAATATGCCATCCAGTGCCGAGAGGTAGTCGTAAGGCGGGTAGTCCCACATCGGTTCATTGGCTTCAATCAGTTTGTTAAGCTGGTTAAATATCCGCAGTGCCGAACGGTATTCGCCCGTATGGATGAAAAAAAAGGATTGAAATAGCAGGTGAAGTTTTTGTGGCTCGAATTGGTGCTGGCTGCCCCTGGTCGTTAGGCTGAGCTCGCTAAGGATGAGGTCATTGATTTTTTTATCACTGCTCCCGCCGACGGTTAAGGCGCCTTTTGTGAGTCGGTGGCTAAGCAACTCATACAACGAGTAATGTTCGTGGAGCTGGCGAAGCGATTGTAAGGTATGCTTGGCTTTCATCTGCCTGTCTACTAATTGTTGTTCAGTGATGTTCGGAAAGCTGATGTCAGCCAGTGCGGTAAGCTCCATACGGGATGCTTGGTAAGCTACAAGATGGTTTTGGCTTCCCGAAGCAAGCTTGAATGCTTTTTGCAGCTCTTTGTGGGCCCGGTTGGGAATGGATCGTTCGAAACATAGCCTCGCCTTCATCAGGCTTTGGTGCTGCAGGTACCAGGTATCCTGCTCGATGCGTATTTGTACGAGTACATCGGTGAGGACTTTGTATAGGTAACCAGCTGTATTGTCAAAGGATTTGGACGGATGTTCTTCCTTGAACCGTTGTTCCCATGACTTGTCATCTCCGTTGTCTTTGTCGGTGGCGAGGTTGAATAACCGCACGTAATCGCTAGGGCCCTTTAGTTTGGCACAATGGAGCTGGAAATGTTTTTTCTCTGCAGCTGATAATGACTTGATCAGTTTTTCCAATTCGAAAGCGAGCATAATGGACAACGTTTTGAGAATAAGTGTGTAGTATTTGATGATTTGACGGCGAAGTGTATTTTTGAATTTTTTTGTATAACTATTTGTTATATAGTATTTTAGTTTATTTTTTACAATTTTAATGTGTATTATGATTCATAAAATTATTAAAAAATGGTTAATTTCTAAGGAAATTCCGAATTACTTTTGTTTTCGTTATAGGCCGATTGTTTAGTTATTGTGACCAGTTATATGGGTAATAAAATCATTGTAGTAGGTAGTATGAATATGGATATGGTCGTAAAAACCAGCCATATTCCCCAGCCGGGGGAGACCGTACTGGGTGGATCGTTTTTTATGAATCCGGGAGGCAAGGGGGCCAATCAAGCTGTTGCAGTGGCTCGGTTGGGGGGAGATGTAGCGTTCGTTGGCAAGATCGGAGATGATATTTTTGGAAAGCAGTCGTCCCAGTTGTTTGATGAAGAGGGGGTGGATATAAATGGGATATTATCTGATCACGACAGCCCATCCGGGATTGCGCTCATTACCGTGGATGACAACGGTGAAAATAGTATTGTGGTGGCTCCCGGGGCTAACGCACACTTGGAACCGGTGGATGTAGAGAAAGTGCTTGACAAATATCCCGATAGCAAGATATTATTGATGCAATTGGAAATCCCGATGCGCACGGTTGAATTTGCTGCGCGAATTGCAAGGGAGAAAGGGATGCAGGTGATTCTCAACCCAGCGCCAGCCAATGAGCTTGTGCCAAGTGTATTCCATTTAGTCGATGTCATTACACCGAATGTCAACGAGGCAGAAATGCTATCAGGTATTCGGATTGTGGATATTCCGAGTGCACGGCAAGCTGCGGAAAGTATCCATGCCCAAGGGGTGAACCACGTGATTGTTACGCTGGGAAAGCAAGGTGCGGCTTTGCTGGAGAACGGTGTGTTTCATCACATTCCCGCACCGAGCGTGGAAACGGTGGATACCACAGCGGCGGGCGACGTGTTTAATGGAGCACTTGCTGTGGCTATAGGCGAAGGCAAGGGGTTGACCGATGCGGTTTCTTTTGCTTGTCGGGCGGCATCGATCGCGGTAACACGCATGGGCGCGCAATCATCGATCCCGTTCCGCAATGAGGTATTATTGAGTAACATGACACCATAGTTAGTTATAAACCAATTTGTAAAAACCAGTAAATTATGTTTATCGTAGAAAATTATGGACTAGCGGTCCTTTTTTGCATCATCACGATGCTGTGCTGGGGTTCGTGGGCCAATACGCAGAAGCTGGTGCAACGCGAATGGCGTTTCGAGCTGTTCTATTGGGATTACGTTTGGGGGATATTGCTGTTGGCACTTATCGGCGCGTTTACCATGGGTAGCATGGGCGAATCCGGCCGGCCCTTTTTGGCTGACCTTTCGCAGGCCGAAGGTGGAAATATCCGAAGTGCGTTGATAGGAGGCGTCGTATTCAATCTCGCCAATATCCTGCTGACGGCCGCTATTGCCGGGGCTGGGATGGCCGTTGCTTTTCCGGTCGGAATCGGCTTAGCACTGGTGATTGGGGTACTTATCAATTACCTGATGCTGAGTAAGGGTGATCCGGTGTTGTTGTTTCTTGGCGTAGGGTTGGTGACCGTCGCCATCGTTCTCAATGCCGTGGCTTACGGAAAGCATTCCGGCAGCACGGGTAAGAAAAGCGTAGGGAAGTGGATTATCGTATCGGTTATCGCCGGCATATTAATGTCTACGTTCTATCCGTTTGTCGCGGCGGGGATGGACTTGGAGAATTTCGTATCACCAGCAGCTGGTAAGATGACACCCTACACCGCGTTTGTGGTATTTGCGGTAGGCATCGTGGTGAGTAATTTGTTGTTCAACACGATCTTGATGAGACGGCCGCTCGAAGGGAAGCCAATCCACTATGGTGAGTATGTGAAAGGGCGGTTTAGTATCCATTTAGTAGGTATCCTCGGCGGATGTATCTGGGGGCTAGGCAATCTCTTCAACCTGATTGCTGCTGGTAAAGCTGGGCCAGCCATCTCCTATGGGCTGGGTCAGGGTGCTACATTGGTGGCTGCTTTGTGGGGCGTGTTGATCTGGAAGGAATTTAAGGGTGGGTCTAAATCCGTGAATATGCTGGTGGCTGCCATGTTTGTGTTGTTTGTTGTGGGGCTGGGTTTGGTGATTGCCGCGGGAGGGTAATAAACTGATTATCTAAACAAATAAGATTGAAATGACGGTAAAGAACAATTATCTGTCGGTTATGTGTTGTGTTTTAGCCATAGCCGTACTCGGTGGCTTCAAAGCGACTCATCAAGATGATGGCCAATCAGCCGAAAAATTCGTGATGGGGAAAAATGAGCTCAAAGACAAAATCAAGGGCGGTTGGGCTGGCCAAACCATCGGTGTTTCATTTGGCAGTTATACCGAATTCAGGTACAACGGAACAATGATCCAGGATTACCAGACGATTCCCTGGGATGCGAATCACATGAAGAAATTGATGACCGAATGGCCGGACCTATATGACGACATCTATATGGACCTGACGTTTGTAGATGTGATTGAACGATTAGGCATTGACGCTCCCGTTGATTCATTTGCACATGCATTTGCTTATGCCGGCTATAATCTTTGGCATGCCAATCAGGCTGCGCGCTATAATATACTGAATGGCATAGCGGCACCAGCGTCAGGCCATTGGCACAACAACCCGCATGCAGACGACATCGATTATCAAATCGAGGCCGATTTTGCGGGATTGATGAGCCCGGGGATGCCCAATGCGGCATCGACAATCAGCGACAAAGTGGGCCATATCATGAACTACGGAGATGGATGGTATGGCGGGGTATACATGGGGGCGATGTATGCTTTGGCCTTCAAAAATGACGACATTGAACTGATTGTGCGCCAAGCCTTGGACGCAATCCCCCCGCAGAGCGATTTTCACCAATGTATTGCGGACGTCATCAAGTGGCATGACCAGTATCCCGATGACTGGAAACAGACCTGGTTTGAGGTGCAACGTAAATGGACGGATGAGGTGGGGTGTCCGGACGGCGTATTTAGCCCGTTTGATATCGATGCCAAGGTGAATGCAGCCTATGTGGTATTGGGGTTGCTATATGGTGAAGGGGACTTTGGAAAAACACTGGAAATCGCCACGCGCGGTGGTCAGGATTCAGACTGTAATCCATCGTCGGCAGCAGGTATACTCGGCACCATCATGGGATACGAAAATATTCCTGATTATTGGAAGCAAGGATTGGCCGACATCGAGGGTATGAAATTCAAATATACGGACATGTCCCTTAGTGATGTGTATGAGGTGAGCTACGGGCATGCCTTGAAGGCGATAGTGAGTAATGGTGGGAAGATCGAAGGTGATGAAGTGACTATCGCATTGCAGATGCCTGAGCCGGTGCGGTATGAAAAGAGTTTTGAAAACCTTTATCCTGTGGCGCGGCATGATCTAAATCGCAACCTGACCGATGAACTTGTTTTTGAGTTTGAAGGGACGGGGTTTGCGTTGCGTGGCGCTGCGGGTAAGAATGCCGGGCAATCTGCTGATTATGTATTTGAGGCGGATTGTTTCATCGATGGCGAAAAGAAAGAAACGGCGCAACTGCCAACGGCATTCCGTACGCGCCGACATGATCTTTTTTGGGAATATCAATTACCGAAAGGAAAACATACCGTGAAAGTAGTGGTGAAAAACCCAAGCAATGATCACCACGTGCGGGCATATGATGTTGTCGTGTACAGCGATGAGCCCGCGGATGGAATCGAAGCGCATCAAAATCACTGAGAATACTGATTGAGCAAGCGCTTAGAACTGGCAAATTGAAGCCGGCTATGCAAACGTTGGAATAATGCTGGGCGGAAGGGTGCCCGTTAAGGTACACTTTCATTCGTCGGGACTATATTGTTTATAGCTTCGTGGATATTTAAAATTATAAGATGCTTATAATGAGTTTTTTGAAATTTATTTGAATTGTTTTATGTTATTCTATAATTCATAAATATATAAAAATGTGGTTAATTTCTGAGGGAATTCCCGGTTAAATTTGTTTTCGTTATAGACCAATTGATTAGTAATCGGCCAGTTATGTGCGTAATACAATCATTGTTTTGAATGGTATGAACGTGGGTATGGTGGCTCCCAGATAACGGCTCCTAGGTAACAATGTGCACTTGGAGCCCTGGCAGAAGGCACGTGTCCGGATAGCAATATGTTGTTGATGCAGAATGTCGGATTAACACGTAAATGATAATAACCAATATTTAATAAATTATGCAACTACAATCATATAGTGGACAGCAGTATCCATTCGGTTTTGTTTTCGTTTTGCTAGCCATTGCTTGTTGTTTTTTTTACGCTTGTGGCTCGCCTTCAAAGACGGCGGATAGCAGACAGGACTCGGTTTCCGTATTGTTGAAACTTGTAAAGGACGAAGGCAAAGAAACCATCGCTGTCTTTAGAACCGATGGTGATGCACCCATTCTCGTGCAACACAGTAAACCTGATTTCAGGCCATATATTCATCCGATCGTGGCACCGGATGGTGAAGGGGTATTGACCGAATACAGTCCGGGCCACCACAAGCACCAGACGGGATTGTATTGGGGATTTACCCAGGTCAACGGTAGAGATTATTTCCACAATCCCCAAGGCGATTATTGGAAGAGAGTAGCCGCAAACATCGTGGAAGAGGAAGGAAATGTTGTCAAATGGCAGACGATCTATCAATTGTTAGATGATAAGGGTACGCCGGTAATGGAAGAAATCCAAAATTGGTCGATGCAGTTGGTCGGAGGTCAGTATTTATTGGATCTGGAGTGGAAAGGGGAAGCCTTACAGGACGTGCTGATTGGTAAATACGATTATGGCGGTCTTTTCTTACGGATGCCCTGGCAGGCCGGCATTGAAGGGGAAATCGTAAACGCTGCCCGGAGTAAAAATGAGCAGGCCGAAGGCCAAGCGGCCATGTGGGCAGATGTCGGGATGAAAATAGCGGGCCGCGACGATTGGGCACATGTGGCTATTTTCGATCACCCCGAAAACCGGGGGTATCCCAATAAGTGGCGTGTAGATGGCCAATTGGGTCTGGGCCCCTCATATACACGCGATGAGGACTGGAGCTTGAGCAAGGGACAGACTGATGTTGTGAGGCATCGCTTGGTCGTATATACGGGCGAACTGAATGAAATGGCGCTGAATGACGCGTGGAGCAAGTTTGCCGGAAGGGAGGGCGAGTACAGCATGGTTGAACTCTGGTCATTGGCGCAAGTGGAAGGGAGAAATGCTAAGTTTTTAACACCACAGGAGGCGGTTGACGAGATGACTGTGAAAGCGGGCTACGAGGTCAATGTATGGGCCGCAGAGCCAATGATGACGCAGCCGATGGCTTTCTGCTGGGATGACAAAGGGCGTCTTTGGGTAGCCGAAAACAAAGATTATGAGTCGCGCGGGCATGGCTTTTCCAATGCAGGGACTAGTCGTATTCTGATTTTGGAAGATACAGATGGCGACGGCGCAGCTGACAACAAGAAGGTATTTATGGAAGGCTTGGCTTTCCCGGCCGCCATTGCGGTCGGATTCGACGGGCTTTATGTAGGTGCCCCTCCAAATCTTCTGTTTGTGCCGGATAAGGATGGCGATGATAAGGCCGAGATGGAGGACGTGGAGATCCTGCTTACAGGATGGGGGATACGTGATCGGCATGAAACATTAAACAGTCTGCAATGGGGCCCGGACGGATGGCTCTATGGTCTGCAAGGCTTCGCCACGCCATCCAAAATCCGTAAACCCAATGGGGATGCCAAACTCTATTTCCATAACGATGAATTTCCGGAAGATTTGCTCGAAGCAGACGGTGTAGATATCAACGGTGGAGTTTGGCGTTATCACCCGGTTAAGCATCGCTTTGAAGTGGTTGCACATGGATTCAGTAACCCATGGGGTATAGATTACGATGCCAAAGGTCAGTTGTTTATGACCGCCTGCGTGATTCCCCATTTATGGCACGTGGTTCCCGGCGGTATTTACCACCGGCAGGGCGGACAGCATTTCAACCCCTACGTATATGAGGATATCAAAACAATCGCGGATCACAGGCACAGCTCAGCCCACGGCGGAGCAAGGATATATCAGTCGGACGCCTTTCCCAAGGAGGAACAGGGCCGGATTTTCATGGCCAATATTCACGAACACGCGATACTGTCAGATATCCTGGAGCCCAAAGGATCGGGTTTTGTTGGGGTGCACGGAGATGATTTTATGCGAGCCAACAATGCCCAATGGGTAGGATTCAGTATGGAAATCGGTCCCGACGGTGGGTTGTACGTCCTCGACTGGCACGATGCGGATATCTGTGGGCAGGAAGTGTTGAACTCGGAAACCGGTCGGATTTTCCGGGTTATGCCTTCTAAATCGTTGGCAACGGATTTTCCGGGGAGATATGCCGATTTGAATGACCTAACGGATGAGCAACTCGTAGCGCTTCAGACCAATGCCAGCGATTGGCATGCCCGCAGGGCCAGGGGTATCTTGCATAAGCGGGCTACTGCAGGGAAGCTCCAGGCCGCTACCCATTCACAGCTAAAAGCAATTTTTGAAAAAAATAAAAATCCCGATTGGCGATTACGGGCGATGTGGGCGTTGCACATCACTGGCGGCTTGGCACCGGAAGTGCTGGTGGAATCATTGGAAGACAAAGACCAGTACATCCGGGGTTGGGCTATCCAGCTATTGTGCGAAGACCGGTCGCCATCGCCATTAGCGCTGGCTAAATTCCGATCTATGGCCCAGCGTGACCACTCGGCCGTCGTCCGTCTGTATTTAGCCGCAGCGCTGCAGCGGATTGACAATGATGAAAAATGGGCCATAGCGATCAACCTTTTACAGAAAAAAGAAGACGGGAACGACCATAATCTCCCCAAGATGATTTGGTATGGCATCGAGTCCTTGATTGCAGAAAATCCCAGCAGGTTTTTGGCAATAGGCGGAGTCTCCCGTTTACCGATGGTGACGCAATACATCGCCCGCAGGGCTGTGGATGGGGATGAACTGCAAAGGCTGGTCGCATTGATCGGGATGCAGAGAGGCAATACCGAAGACCTGTTGGCGGGCATGCTAAGCGGGATGGAGGGACGGACTGACCTGAAGATACCCACTAACTGGAAAGCGGTGTCGGCGAAGCTGCAACGTGACAACGGGAACGTAAAAGAACTCGCGACGAAGATTTCCGGATTGTTTGGCGACCGGGAAGCCACTCAGCTAGCATTTGAGTTGCTCAAAGATAGGCAAATGGCGATCGACAAGCGGCAGAAAGCCCTCCAGACGTTGGCTGCCCAACAGCAACAGCAGCTCATCACCGAGCTGCCCGAGCTTCTGCAGGAGCCGGCAATAAGAAAGGATGCGATCCGCGCTATCGCTGCTTTTGACAGTGACTTATTGGGTAAACTTTTGATTGATAAGTACCAGAGCTTCTCCTCAGAGGAACGGGTTGAGACGGTGCAAACGCTGTCATCACGTACGCGGTATGGGAATATGCTGATGGCCGAAATCAAAGCGGGGCGGATTCCCAGAAAGGAAGTACCCGCTAATGTCGCCCGCCAACTGCTCCGGGTGGTAGGAAGTGGGTTTATTGAGGTGTGGGGACCGATCGAGACGGTGGCCAGCGATAAGGCCGCCTATGAAAAGTACCGAGGAATGCTTAACTCCGACGCATTGGCCACGGCTGACGTGAAGCGCGGGAAAACCCTGTTTCAACAGGTTTGTGGAAGTTGCCACAAGATGTATGGTGAAGGGGGAGTGATGGGGCCTGATCTCACCGGTTCCAATCGAAGAAACACGGATTATATTCTATTGAATGTACTTGAGCCAAGCGCCGAAATTCAGGACGACTATAAAATGGTGGTTATCAATACCCGTGATGGCCGGACATATTCGGGCAATGTGGTTGGGGAAGACCAACGGCAACTTTCGCTCCGGATCGTTGGGCAAGAGGATCCCGTATTGATTAATAAATCGACCATCCAATCCAAGGAGACGGCATCGGTATCCATGATGCCCCCCGGTCTTTTTGAGCACTTGAATGAGCGGGACGTTGTAGACATCATGGCTTATCTAAAAACTGATGAGCAGGTGAAATAAAGGAGGATCTAAGCGTGAATATTGACTAAAAAGTGATCGTTATGAAAAGAATGAAATTATTCATGATTTCCATTTTGGTGTGTCTTGGCGCGACTGCCAATACCCAGGATGGCAACGGCCGTGCGGCGCCACCTGTAAAGAAAATACCGCTTTCTGTATTGAAGGATAAAATCAAAGGTGGGTGGGCCGGCCAGACAATTGGTGTGGCATTCGGCGGTCCTACGGAGTTCCGGTACAATGGTACGTTTATACAAGATTATCAGACGATACCGTGGTATGACGGATACATCAAGAAATGGATGGATGAATTTCCAGGCTTGTTTGATGACATTTATATGGACCTCACGTTTGTTGAGGTATTCGAACGGGTGGGGTTAGACGCTCCGGTAGACTCCTTTGCGAATGCCTTTGCAAATGCTGGTTATGTGCTTTGGCATGCCAACCAAGCGGCACGATATAATATCCTCAATGGCGTCAATGCACCCGAATCCGGTCATTGGTTAAACAATCCGCATGCAGACGATATTGACTATCAAATCGAATCAGATTTTGCTGGATTGATGAATCCTGGAATGCCGAATGTTGCATCGGCTGTCAGTGATAAAATAGGGCATATCATGAACTATGGGGACGGCTGGTATGGTGGGGTGTATGTTGGAGCCATGTATTCTTTGGCTTTCGTGTCTGACGATATCCAGTATGTGGTCACTGAAGCACTGAAAACCATCCCGAAAGAAAGCGATTTCTTTAAATGCATCAATGATGTAATCGTATGGCATAAACAATATCCCAACGATTGGAAACAGACCTGGTTTGAGCTGCAGAAAAAATGGACAGAAGAAGTAGGATGTCCGGATGGTGTATTTGTACCCTTCGATATCGATGCAAAGATTAATGCCGCATATATCGTATTGGGTTTGCTCTATGGCGAGGGTGATTATACGAAAACCTTGGAAATATCGACACGTGCAGGTCAGGATTCCGACTGCAATCCCTCCAGTGCAGGGGGTATCTTAGGTACGATGGGGGGTTACGATAATATACCGGAATATTGGAAGATGGGTTTAGCCGAAGTGGAGGATATCAATTTCCAGTATACCGGCATGTCATTGAACAAGGTCTATGCGACAAGCTATAGCCAAGCATTGGAGATGATTAAAAGGAACGGAGGGAGGGTGGATGCGCATGAGGCGACCATTATTGTACAGACACCGAAAGCCGTACGTTTTGAGAAAAGCTTTGACGGGTCGTATCCAGTGCAAAGCGTGGCTGTTAATCAAAATCTGGGGTCTGCATATACATTCGAGTTCGAAGGCACGGGAGTGGTGTTGAGGGGCGGGGCGCATAAGGAAAGCGATGCGCTGCCGGATCATACTTTTAATTTGGAGCTGTTGATTGATGGGCAGAAAGTGGAACAGTTCCGGATGCCTACCAACTACACAACCAGAAGGAATGAAATTTTTTGGCGATACCAGTTGCCAAAAGGAAAACATACGGTAAAGGTAATCGTAACCAACCCCAAAGCGGGCTATCAAGTAAGGGCAAATGATTATATCGTTTATTCGGACGCACCAGTAGATGGTTCGGCTGTGCATACCGTTCGTCATTCCAAAAAATAAATAAACAAGACAACAAGGACAAATCAGCAATGTAACTAATGGATTTAACTTAATTCTGGCAAGAAATGATAACTTATTTTATGCGGCGATACGCCCACATCAGGCGGGTAAGCCACAGTTTGTTCAATATCTCCTTGGCAACGAGACACCTGACCGCGATCGTTGCGATAATGATAATCTATAGTGCTGCCACGGCTGCCAATTCCTCGGGTTTGGTATTGACATATGCCGCGGGTGGAGAATCCTTTGCGGACGGGGCCATCAACCAACAACGGGTGAGTGGAAAAGTCGTCGACGAAGAAGGCAATCCGCTCCAAGGGGTGACCGTGACGGTAACGGGAGAAACAACTTCGGTCAAAACAGATGTCGACGGATCATATTCGATAGCTGCCCAGCGGGGGGATGTATTGGTGTTTTCGTTTATCGGTATGAAGCAGCAGGAAATTCCGGTTGAAGACCAGGGAACAATAAATGTGACCCTGGAAGGAGATGCTGTTGGGATAGATGAAGTGGTGGTCATTGGATACGGCGTTCAAAAGAAGGTCAGCATCACGAATGCGGTAAGCAGTATTGGATCCGATGAAATCTCTGCGAGAAATTCGACCAATGTAACCCAGGCCTTACAGGGCAAGCTACCTGGCCTAACCGTTATCGATCGCGGCGGCGCACCCGGCGGTGAAAACCTCACTGCACGGATAAGGGGGGTTACTTCGCTGAATGATAACAATCCCCTGATATTGATAGATGGTGTACCCGGAAGCTTATCCCGTGTTAATCCGGCTGATATCGAGTCTGTTTCGGTTTTAAAAGATGCCGCTTCAACGGCAATTTACGGTTCGCGTGCATCAGCGGGTGTAATCCTGGTGACAACAAAAGCACCCAGCGATGGTAAATTAGCCGTCTCATACGACGGTTATTTTGGACTGGCGCGCTCGAACAACATCCCGAAACATATGGATGCGGTTACGTATATGAAGCAGCAAAATGAAGCGTATAGGAATACGTATGGCTATGAATTTTATACGGACGAGGAAATCCAGAGCTGGCCGCAGAACCATGCCGACGATCCCGAAAGCTATCCAAAGCCGAACGTTTGGTGGAATACCGTGTTCGAAACGGCTCCCCAACAGAGTCACACATTAACCCTGAGTGGGGGGGATCGGGAAAAGATTATGAACCGGATTTCATTCCGGTATCTCGACGAAGACGGTATCCTTCCGAACTACGGGTTCAAGATTTCTGAAATGCGTGCGAAGAATGACATCAAGCTGAGCAACCGTTTGACACTCGGTACGAATATCAATGTTCGGTTGACTGATCGCAACATGCCGTATAATGAATGGGAGTCTTATAATCGCATGTGGCAAAATAGCCAATGGGGTGTGCCATACTATAGCGATGGGTCTTACGGATTATCGGTTGATAGCTATAGTCCGCTTATCAATCTGCATGAAATGGGCACGTCAAACACTAAGGGGACCTATCTGGTAGGTATCTTTAAAGCGACTTACAAGCTCCTCGAGGGGTTGAATATCAGTGGCCAATATTCCACACAGTTCAATATGGAAGATCGCAAAACCTTCAACAACAAGTACGATTTTACGGACAAGTTGCATCCCGAACGAAGAACGTTTAATACCATAAACCGGATGAACGACAACCGGTATAAATCAAAGGAAGATATGTTGGATTTCCAATTGACTTACAACAATACCTTTGATCAGCATACGCTAAGTGGAATTCTCGGGTATTCCGAAATACACTTTATCGATAATTGGGGGCAGGGCTACCGGCAAAATTTCTACAATAACCAATTGCAGGCCATTTCCCAGGGTGCAAACGATGCCACACAATCCGCAACAGGAGGCAATTCCGAGTGGGGATTACGCTCTTACTTTGCCCGAGTTAACTACGATTACGATTCCAAGTACTTGTTTGAAGCTAACGCGAGATACGATGGTTCTTCCCGCTTTGCCGATGGGTATCGTTATGGGTTCTTCCCTTCTTTTTCAATGGGGTGGCGCTTGTCTAGCGAAGACTTTTGGGAGCCAATAAAACCCGTAATCAATGAGTTTAAACTACGAGGATCATGGGGAGAAGTTGGAAGTCAGCAGGTGGGGCTTTATTCGTTTATGCCCACCTACAATCAAATGAATTATGTTTTCAACGAAACACTTGCGCCGGGTTACAGGCAAGTGAATCTGGCTAACCAAAACATTTCATGGGAAACGACCGCCCAGTTGAACTTTGGCGTGGATGGGTATTTGTTTAACAACCTCTTGAACTTCTCTTTTGATTATTACAAAAAGACAACACGGGATATCCTGCTACTCGTTCCGATCCCATCGGTTGTGGGTCTTGAACCAACGAACCAGAATGCGGGGAGTGTTGAGAATAAAGGGGTTGAATTCCTGATCCAGGCGCATAGGACATTCGGTGACTTCGGGGTCGACCTAGGCTTCAATGTAAATTATAATCAGAATAAGGTACTGGACCTGGCTGGTACGGGACCGCACATCTCAGCTTTTGGAAACAGTGACTATCGGACCATAACCGTCGAAGGGCAGCCGATAAACTCCTTCTACGGTTTTACCACGGATGGTTTTTTCAAAAACCAAGCGGACGTTGACAACTACGCAAGGTGGGATGGTTCTGTGGGGCCGGGGGACATTAAGTATGTCGACCAGAACATGGATGGTGAACTCACGCCCGATGATTTCGTGATCTTCGGAAAGGAAATTCCGGATTGGACGTTTTCATCAAATATGGCAGTATCTTGGAAAAACTTCAGGCTGGATCTATTTTGGCAGGGCGTATCCGGCTCTGAAAAAATCATGACAGGTGCTATCATGGAGCATGGTATATGGGGTGGATTTACCCACGAGATCTATTCAGACTACTGGACACCGACTAATATGGGCGCAAGGTATCCCAGGCCCACCAAGTATACCATGAAGAATGCCCAGATTTCGGACTTCTGGATGGTTGATGGTAACTACCTGCGCTTAAAGAACATCAGGCTTTCCTATGATATTCCCCAGGGATTAACTGAACGCATTAACGTTGGCGGGGTTACCGTGTATGCATCGGCGACCAACTTACTGACCTTCTCGGAACTCAACAAATACAGTATTGATCCAGAAATGGAAGGACGGGGACAGGAATCGAGCTTCCCGCAGACATCGGTTACTACGTTTGGAATTAACATAAACTTTTAAATCGAGCAACAATGAAAACATATAAGCCATTTTTTATTTGTTGTCTGCTATTGACGACAATGTCATGTACCAAGGATTTATTAAACACTATTCCTAAAGATAGGCTTGCAAGTGAGCTGTTCTGGAAAACTCAAGAGGACGCCGTATTTGCTGCAAATGGTATATATTCCATATTAGGTAATCAATGGCGGTACGCTTCGATGGACGCATTTACCGATCTTGGCCATTTCATTTTGCAATGGCGGTCCGAATCCGAAGTAGAAAAACATACCTTTGATGCGAGCAATAATGTCATTGCTAGCGAGTGGAGTTATTATTATTCCATCGTCCGGGCAGCGAATAATTTTCTTGAAAATGTCGATTTAGTGACCGAAATGGACGAAGAGCTACGGAACCGTCTAAAAGCGGAGGCGAAAGTCCTGCGTTCGTTTTCGTACATCAACCTGGTCATGTTATATGGTCCCGTACCGCTGGTGACAACAAGTCTGAACGTTGAAGAAGCGAAATCCGTGACCCGTACGCCAGAAAATGAAATCTGGGATTTTGTTGCGTCGGAACTCACTTCAGCTGCCGCGGACCTGCCAGCGATTCAGGAAGAAAGAGGCCGGGTAACCAGCGGAGCGGCGTTGGGCCTGAAAGCCCGAGCGATGTTGTATGCAGGTAGGTACAGCGAAGCCCGTTCTGCGGCCAAAGCGGTCATGGAGCTCGGGGTGCATGCCATTGATGACTCCTACAAGGGTTTATTTGACTATGCTGGCGAAAACTCGTCTGAAGTCATATTTGCCAGACAACAGGCAAAGAATATCCAGCAACACGCTATGTTTGCCTTTTTTACCGCAAACAGTTTGTTTTCACAGCAATGCCAGGTCGTTCCCACAAAATCGTTGGTAGACGCTTACCTCATGAAGTCGACGGGGTTGCCGATTGATGATCCCACTAGTGGTTTCGATCAGGCAAATCCTTACTTAGACAGGGATCCCCGATTATATCACACGGTTTATTTGAACGGAGATATGCTTGCAAACGGAAAAACGTTGAATACGTTGCCGGGGAGCGGTACGGGTGATGACATTACGATATCTGCGGAAAACGTGACATCGACAGGCTGGTATTTCAAAAAGTACGTAAGCGAAGCGGATTTTGGAGACCCTTGGAATTGCGGAGTCAATCTCATTTACCTCCGGTACGCTGAAGTGTTGCTGACTTACGCAGAGGCAAGTATAGAGCTGGGGGAAATCGATCAATCCGTGTTGAATGCATTAAACGAAATCCGTGGAAGGAAGGATGTTGCGATGCCTGAGGTTACCATCACAGATCAAGGTGCACTGCGGCAGTTGGTTAGAAGGGAGCGAATGGTTGAATTGGCTATGGAAGGACATCGGCTTTTCGATATCCGACGATGGGATATCGGTGAAAACGCTATCCGGGGAACCGTGAAAGGGATGACTTATAAAAATTCCAACGGTAATTACACGACCGTTGAACTGACGGGGTATGTTAAAGAGTTTGATACTGAAAAGCACTATTTATGGCCTATCCCCTTTAGGGAATTGAATTTAAACAAGGGGCTGACGCAAAATCCTGGGTTCTAGTCAGGACTCGGGTTGTCTGACTAAATTGACATGAGGGTTACCTTGTCGTTGATTATTTGCTGATGAAGTTTCAAATGAATGTGTAAATTTACAATGATGAATTATTCACTCATTTTGTTTTTAAGTGTTTTGTTGCTTCAGGGGTGTGGCAGCGAAAAATCGGCCACGATAGCCGAGCATACCCCAGAGATTATCTTCGACACCGACATGGGCCCCGACTACGATGACGTGGGTGCTATTGCCGTGCTGCACGCCTTGGCTGACAGTGGCGAATGCGAGATCCTAGCTACGGTGGCCAGTGATGCGCACCCATCGATTGCGCCCACGATCGAAGTGTTCAACCGTTATTTCGGACGGGATAGCCTGCCTGTTGGGGTGGCAACTCCAGGCGCACCGGATTTTACTGCGGCAAATGGCTGGAACGATACGCTCATCAATGACTTCGCTCCCGACCTGCGAATGAAAAGTTATCCCAGTGCGGTCAGTGTATACCGGCGTATACTGGCCGGCCGACCGGATAACAGCTTGACGATCGTAACTGTGGGATTTCTGTCCAACATCAGTGCACTTTTGGATTCCCAACCAGATGAGTATTCAGAACTGAACGGCGTAGACCTTGTTAAGGCCAAGGTGAAACAGCTTGTTGCGATGGCCGGCGGCTTTCCTGAAGGAGGCGAGTTTAATGTAAATCAGCATGCAGCGGCTTCGATAAATACGTTTGACAAGTGGCCAAAACCGATACTGTTTAGTGGTTTCGAAATCGGATCCAAGATATTTACTGGAGGCAAGGTGGGGGCAAGGACGGGCAATGATCCGGTGACTAAGGGCTACGCCTATAACCTGAAGACCTATACAAAAGATGGAGAATCCAATCGGCAATCGTGGGACCAAACAGCCGTGTTGGTTGCGATACGCAATCCGTCCGACTATTTTTATGTAAACGGGCCCGGAAAATTTGAGGTTAGGGAGGATGGCTATAACACGTGGAATCCGGCGGTTGACGCAGGTCATTATTTCATCAGCCATAAATATCCGTATGATCATATCGCTGAAGCCATTGAGATGTTGATGCTGCATCAGCCAAGGTAGTAATTGGCCTTAGCCAATATGGTAATAAGCCAACAACTTGCTGAAGACCCAGCAAGTTGTTGGCTTATTACCTTCATTTCAATAAAGTTAAGGAGCAGAATAGATAAAATTAAACCGTCCGCCGGGGGCTGTATCCCCATTCACATAGAAATCCATAATGTTTCCATTTTCCTGCATGTTGTCGTTCCATTTGAATTCGATATCCGCCACCTTTCCTTCCAGTCCAAGCAATCGCTTATCCACGCCGAACGCGAGTTTATTCCGATCGATCGAAAAGGGCACCTGTGCCACTTGTTCCCATTCCCACCGGTTGCCTACATTTCGTTCCACCACCGCTTGGTTATCCCGCGGATTCACCCGGTTAACAATCACATCGTAACCGTTCCATCCGGTGGCTTTGTTACGGTCGGTATCGATGAACAGCATCATCCAGTTCCGGTCTTGCGGCGAGGTTAGCTTATCGACAGTTTCGACGTAAAAATACAACCGTTCATTATCCCGCGCTACCTTCGCGCCTAGGATATCGTTCCTTCCGGTCGTGTTTGTGTAATATTGATCGTACCGTCCCCGATGGTCGCGGTGCAGGGTATTGCCTTTATAGTGCTTGAAATAGGGGGTTACATTGTCCCAGTCCGTCCACTTATTGATCCGTATGGTTTTGGATTCCGATACTTTTTCCAAAGGCGACATCCCCTTGAATTTACGCACATTGTCTATTAATTGAAGATAGTATACGTCGCCTTTATCGCCCCATCCCTTATTCGGCTCGATATCACGACTGTGCGCCCAATCGAATTGGTCGACAAACGAAAACGGGTCGCCTGTCCAATTATGTTCGGGCAACCACTGTCCGGCAATATATTCGTTCCACCCCGTCACGAATATCAGCTCGGGATCAATTTCCCTAGCCCCATCCCATTGCTCCTGAAAATTCCAACCGTATAGGTAACCGTCAACCCGTGGATCGAACCCATTGCGTTGACTGAAGTTACGTCCGTAGGTACCCGGTAGATTAAAAGCACTGCAATGACCGTCGGTCTCCGGTCCTGCATTTTGTGCAACTCCTACGGTGGCTTGTTCGAATTTGCCATCGCTTCCTTTTACGTAGCCGTGCTGGGGATAATTTTCCAGCCATCCCCATTGATCATTTCGTTTAGGGCCGTCCACGTAATCCGGTTGCCCGGGACGAAAGGTGAAAAAAGATGCGATCTCACGATCCGTTTGCGAATCTTCGAGGTTGTCTGGATATCCCATAATACAAGGCTTTCCTTTCCAGACAAACCAAAGATTTTTATAACGCCCCGGCTTATAGAGATCCTTATAAAGCTGTCGCAAGGAAATCAGGGAGTGCGGTGCCGGACCAAAAGGCAACATGAATGCAATTTTGGGAACATTTACACCGTCTCGCTGCGCCTGGTCCCAGGTCCTCAGCAGCGCTTCATAGGAATCCTGCCAAGTAAGACTTCCGTTTGTACAATCAAAAAAAACCGCGTCTACTCCGGCATCCGCCAGCATCTCTGCATGTTTGCGCAATACCCATGGATCGGTCGTTTTGTAATAGCCAAATAAGGGTTGTTCCCAGTAAAAAAAGCCGGGTCTTTTGGTACCCCAGGCCGGATGGTTATAATCCTTCATGGCCTCAGGGTGTTCCCGGACAATGTCCGTGATGTTCTTAACCTGATAAGTCGTGTCATCGTTGCCTTGGTGCCATGTCCAATAGAACATCGCGACGAACTTTTCATCTTTTTTGTCGCCGGCAGTCTCGTATCCGCTCGCTTTTCGCCCCAGTGCATCGGTCATCGCCCACTGGTCGCTGTTGATGAATTGGGCATGAAGCATCGTGGGGAATGCCAGCCCGCTGAGGATGATTAAATTACGTGTTAATTTATTCATAGTTTTAGTATCTTTCTGTGAGTTATTCTGTTAGGTCTCTTCTTATTTTGCCTTTCCGAAATCAATTGGATGCCATTTGGTTTTCCAGTTTCCCCAATCAGGGCCATAGGCATAGGATAAAAACTGTGGTGTTTCGGGGTTGATGTGGCCTTGCGTATCGCCGCTCCACCCACAATTGTGCAAATAAGGCTCCAAGTGATCCCGTAACTCAGCCTTTTTCGAAAAATGGATTCCATCCACCGATTCCCACAGAATAATATAGCTGTTGGCAGTCAACCTTGAGGCTGTGTGGATTGCCTGATAACATTTTAAGTCTGTGCGATATTTCACATCACAATGGTCAGCGCCATCAATCGCGGTCTTATCTACTGCAGTTCCGAGAAAATTGAGATGCAATGGCCAGTGTTCATCAGTTGCATCTGCCATAGCCACGCGTGTTTCATTCTTATCCTTATCCGTCCATGTATAATAAAAAAACAACGTATCGTTATTTACCACAATAGACGGTTCTCCCGCACCCCAGGCATTGGCATCCCCATCAAATGTGACAATGGGTTGCGGATTGTCTTCCCAGCCGTTGCCATCCCATTTCTCCCACGGGCCGGTTGGCGACGTCGATCTTGCTACGTAGGCGTGATTGAATAAACCTCTGACGTCTTCGGTAGAAGTATACCCGATGTAATAATACGTTCCTACTTTAATCGCTCCGGGGTCACAGATCGATAATTGATCCCGTGAAAACTCGGTTGGCTTCAATACCATCTGTTCTTCTGTCCAGGTTTCGCCTCCGTCGGCAGTCCGCCGGTAAGCCGCCTGATCCCAATAAGCTCCGCCAGAGGATCGATCACGCAACAGATAAGCCTGAAAGCTAGTACCCTTCATTTCTCCTCCATTCAGGTAGTTGATTACCCCTTCAACATCACCCTCTTTTCGCCAAACGCCAGCTGTTCCGGATGGCTGGTCCAATACCCAAAGGTATTCACCTGCGGCGAACATCTCCTCGCGTTTTAGTTGCAAGTCCTGATTATCAACAAAATTTTCATACCGATGACGCGCAATGGCGGGAGCCGCTATGCTGGTAACATAGTCGCCCTTCCACAGAAAAAGTGATAAAGTAAGGCTACTGTTCGTGGTACCCCAGTTCGGACAAATCACACCCAGCCCAAAAAAAGCATGATCGCTTGAGAAACGCTGCGCGGCCACATCTTGACCATGAAGGCTTACGGGGCTTTGCATACCCGTTGGATGATGAGTCTGTCTTCGTTGCCCGAAAACATCCCCGGGTGCAGCAAACCACACATCGATAGTTCCATCGCCGTTTGTAAGCATAGAAGGGCCATAACGGTATCCGCCACCCCCATAAATATCCCAACCGGTCTTGATCGTAAAAACATCAGTATAGTCAGCTTCGTGCTTATCGGATCCTTCTTCCGGATGGCTCATATTGGAATTTGAACAACCGTAAGCCATTGTCAGCGTTAAGATCGTCCCACAAAAAATCTTGCTATTCATCTGCTAAAATAAGGCGATCCCTTTAATTTGATTGACTGCCAGTATTTCTTTTATAGTCAAAATCATGTTTTTTAATGAATTTTGTTTCAATACATACAAATTTCAGCACACATGATCATCCGGTAATTTTCGCGAAAGTTAACACGGAGCAAAGTCATAATCTGTCTATTATTGGTTTATAACTAGCGAATGTAACCAAAAATAATCCGGCGGCAACCCGTACCGTACTGATGCAACCCGCACCGTCCTGAACGTAAACTAACCAACCCCATGCCAATAGTTTTGCAGCTTATTCTGCTCCAGTAACAGCTTACTCCTTAATGTATTTAATACACCAACAGGATAGGGCAGGTCGCTACGGCATAGTACAGGTTGCCGCACAAATAACTCCTGTTTAGTTTTGTGCTAGTTATAAACCAAATTGTATGAATTAAATACGTTTACTAACGCAGCGTGCACATTGCGTACCTGCTCAGAACAATCAACAATTATCTTGCTAACAAGTGGCCGCGCATTGTGCTTTAACCCGCATTGCTTGGGGGCATTATTTCAGCTCCGTAAATTAGGATTAGCGTTCTTATAGAAAAGCATTGATTCAAATTTAAATGGAGATGCATTGCCAATATGAACACATATGGGACTAAATTATTCATCAAACTAACTTTAAATTATGTAACTATGGTTAAACTTAAACGCGTCCGAAATTTTAAAGATTCGTGGCCATTATCCGTTCTGGTTTTTGCCTTTATTTTAGCACCGGTAGCCCTATTGGCGCAGCAGGGGCTGAACATAGGTGGAAAAGTGAGCGATGAGCAAGGGCCGTTGGCTGGCGTAACCATCAGCGTCAAACACGGATCTGCTGCCGTATCTACTGATCAGGCAGGCACATTTTCGTTGACGGGTGTACGCGTTGGGGATACCCTGTTATTTCGCTTAGTTGGCTATATTGACAGGGAGCTGCCCGTGCGTAACACTACAGTCATGAATGTCCAGTTGATGCCAGATAACGTGGGGCTGGATGAAGTCGTGGTCGTTGCCTACGGTGTGCAGAAGAAGGTGACGGTCACCGGCGCCATTTCTTCGGTCAGTCCCGAAGAGTTACGCGTATCATCGTCGGCCAGCCTTGCCAACGCACTCGCCGGTCGTGTTGCCGGTCTTACATCCATGCAACGCGTGGGCGGGCAGCCGGGGGTCGACGATGCGACCATGTATCTTCGAGGGGCTGCCACGATCAACGGCACCAACCCGTTGATCCTGATCGATGGCGTACCAAGGGACAATATCCGTACCATCGATATCAACGAGGTGGAATCAATCTCAGTGTTGAAAGACGCCTCTGCAACTGCGATATTCGGCGTTCGCGGTGCAAACGGTGTACTGATCATCACCACGAAGCGTGGTAAAATTGGGAAACCAGAACTTTCCGTCAATGTTACCCAAAGTTACTCGCGACTCACCCGCGAACCGGAGATGCCGGGATCGGTTGAGTACATGAAACTGCGCAACACCGCTTTGGAAAATGACGGATTTACAGCACCTTTTACCCCCGAGATTATCGCCAAGTTCGAAAATCCGCTTGCCGGATTAGATCCGTCCGCACCCGATTATGAAGAAAAGGCTGCCCTAAGAAAGTGGATGTATCCGAATAATGACTGGTACAGGATGCTTGTAAAAAAATGGTCACCGCAGACAACCCTCAATACCAATATGAGCGGGGGGACCGATAAAGTCACCTATTTCCTGAATGTCGGTTACCTGAATCAGGGAGGCAATATGCATACCCTCCCGGAAGATATCCTGAAATATGACCCCTCGTTTAAGTTGGATCGCTATTCATTCCGGTCAAATGTGGATTATACGGTGAACAAATGGCTCAAAGCATTCCTGAACTTAGGTACCTACATTGAGAAAGTAAATATGCCAAATCCTGGGGTGACGTACGGTGGTGACCGAAACTGGTTGGTACGGGATATGATGTATCAGGCACAAACCATTTTACCAATGACGCCGGGACCTGTAACCATTCCAGGATACGGCGTCCCCCCGAATCGCCCGCTAGATCCAACTTATTTGACCAGCGGACACTATGCCGACCGTTCACCTTTCACGATCATGAACTGGTATGGCTATGATCTTCAAACCCGGTCCAACCTGAACTCCTCTTTCGGACTCGATTTCGATTTGGGAGGAATCACCAAGGGGCTTACCATGAAAGGGATGATTTCGTACGATGCCGTCGGAAACAACATGGTAAGAGGCAATAATAATCAAACCGAATACCAAGCATTTATTAACCCGGAGACAGATGAACTCACATTCGCTGTATTCCAGCTGAAACAAGACAACTTTTCGTTAAGTTATGACCAGGGGGCAAAATACAATGTCAATTTTCAGGGACAACTGCTGTATAACCGGTCTTTTGGAAAACATAACGTAACAGGCATGGTCCGCGCGGATCGCGATTACTGGGATTCGGGGGGAGCCGATATTCCTTTTAATGTGTTCGGCTTTGCGGGACGCGCCACTTACGACTTCGATACGCGCTACCTTGCTGAAATCAACTTCGGTTACAATGGATCAGAACAGTTCTCCCCTGAAGGACGATTCGGCTTCTTCCCCTCGGGATCGATAGGATGGGTAATCAGCCAAGAACCGTTCCTAAAAGACAATCCCTACGTCACACTCCTGAAAATCAGGACTTCTTACGGGAAAGTAGGAAACGATAAAATGGGATCACTTCGCTTTCTCTATTTAGACGATATTACGGTTGGCGGTGGAGGATTCTCCGGTAGCCTCGCTGCCGGGCAACGGGTCAACGAAGGATTGTTGGGCAATCGGATGCTTACCTGGGAAATCGCCAATAAATACAACGTAGGTGTAGACTTTTCTATTATCAAGGACATCACGGGGCAAATTGATATTTTCGGTGAAAAGCGCTCACAGATCCTTCTCCAGCGGAATAGTATCCCAATCTGGCAAGGTGTTCCAATAAACAATATACCGAAAGTAAATATGGGCGAAGTGTTGAATCGGGGATATGAAATTGAATTGGGGTACAACAAGCGAGTCAGCGACGACCTGTTTCTCCACTTTAGGGGACAGCTTTCGTATAACCGGAATAAACGCACAAACGTTGATGAGGTACCGCGCGATGATACCTATGCGTACAAATACCGTGGAACAGGTTATCCGATCGGGCAGGCTTGGGGATATCTCATCGATTGGGACCAAGATGGCGGGTACTGGAACGCCGAATCGGTAGCGGATCCGGAACGCGTTACATACGGATTCGGCACACCACGTCCTGGGGATTTCGTCTATAAAGACTTGAACGGGGACAATCTGATTGATGACAAGGACCAGGCTCCCATCGGGGTAGGAAACATTCCCCGGTACAGCTATGGCTTTTCATTCTCCGCTGAATGGAAAGCATTTGACGCCTATATCTTCTTCCAGGGACTGGGCAAGTTCAATTCCTCTTTTGCCTCGCAGGGGACTTATGAAACAACGCTTGACGGGACTTTTTTCCCTTATCATAAAAATGCATGGACCGAAGAGCGTTGGAAAAATGGTGAAGAGATTACTTACCCGGCACTTCACTCTGAGGAGGGAGTGAACCACCGAGCAAACTCGTTCTTTGTCTTTGATCGTGATTTGTTCCGACTTAAAAACTTTGAAGTCGGCTATACACTCCCGGCCAATTCACTAAGGGTAATAGGAATCTCCAATATGCGGGTTTTTATGAATGGGCAGAATGCTTTTACTTGGTCACCCAAATTCAGGCCGACCCACCTCGATCCTGAAAACGACGATTCGATCGGCTACCCACAGACCGCTATTTTTAGCTTTGGGACCAATATCAAATTCTGACACTGTAATAAAGAAATTGCTATGACTAATCATATATCTAAAATCACAAAAACACTGGCATTGGTTGCGTCTATATTACTTAGTGGATGCTCTGATGTTTTAGACCAGGCTCCCGATGGTAAAATTGCCCTCGAGGACGTTTTTCAAGATGATGAAAAAACCGCCGCCTATATGAATTCCTGTTACGCATACATCCCCGGAGAAGGGAAAGCCTATTTCTTTCATATGCGTGGACCAGTAGACTGGAGCGATGAATCTTGGGATACGGATGCGGAGGCCGAAGCATGGATCACTTCAGGAAAGTTGTATAGCGGGAATGTCTCGGCTGCCTCTCATTTTAATGAAGAATGGGACAATGCCGGCAATGGCAAGTATTGGGTACGCATGTGGGAAGGCATCCGTAAATGCTCGATATTCCTAGGCAATATCGACGGGGCAAAGGTAAAGAGTGAGACCAATCGTGCGCGATGGAAGGCCGAAGCACATTTGCTGCGGGCTTATTATTACATGGTACTGCTTAAGTTTTTCGGATGCCCGCTCCCTATTGTCAGGGAAGCACACAGTTACGAAGATGATTTTTCCCAAACGGTCAGAAGCTCCTATTACGATGTGGTGCAATTTATTATCGAAGATTGTGATGTCGCGCTGTCGACTGCGGAATTACCCTGGCGCATTACTTCCAACGCCGAGGCATTCCGACTCACCAAAGCAGTTGCAGAGGGGATTAAGTCAAGGATGTCGCTCTATGCTGCAAGTCCATTGTACAACGAAGGAAACGACTACTGGGAAGAAGCTTATCAAATTAATAGGCAAGCTCTTGCAAACCTGAAAGCAAATGGGTATGAATTATACAACAACGTTAATTTCGCGTCTTGGAACGACAACCCGGATGTGTTTTTACCAAACGATGCCGCCAAGCTTTTCAACGAATATTTCTGTAACAGCATGGCTTACGAAAGTAACCCGACCGATAAAGAGACGATTTATCAAACCAATGCGGGTCAAGATGGTTTCGGCACAGAAGGAGTGGGGGCTCAAGGAGGATACAAGGCCGGTACCTGTCCATCGCAGGAAATCGTTGATTGTTTTGAAACTATTGACGGCGAACCGATCCTTGACCTGTCCAAACCATACACGGATGAAGTTACCCACCTACAGCCCAACTTCAACCCCAGTAATACGCTATATGATGAGCAAAATCCCTACGAAAACCGCGATCCGCGATTTTACGCCTCTATCTACTACAACGGCTCAAAACGTAAATGCTACTGGCCTTTCGATGAAACTACGGAAAGTGCCGAAAATTATCCTGCAGGCAGGGGCTATCGAACACGCGTAATTGCGACTTGGGAGGGCGAACCCCAGACAGGCAGACACCCGACTACTCGGAAGGCTACGCGCACCGGCTATTTCCTGCGGAAATTTCTTCACCCGAATGCTGGACAGGAAGTCGTGAACGTTGGAATGGCCTATCCGAAAGTAATGAGATTAGCAGAGATTTATCTGAATCTTGCAGAAGCGGCTGCGGAAGCCGGTCACTTGAACGAAGCGTACGAGGCTATCAATGCCATTCGCCGACGCGTAAATATGCTTGAATTGCCGCAGGGGCTTTCTAAGGATCAACTCCTGCTTCGTATTCGTAATGAACGCCGGGTGGAACTTGCGTTTGAGGCACATCGTTACTTTGACGTCCGTCGCTGGCACAAGCCTGAAGAAGACCTTGAGAAAACCGATCGGTGGGTTACCGCAGCACATATTACGCGCAACGATGACGGAACCTACACGTATGCCAGAGGTCCGGTGTCACGCGAGCGGTTGAGCTATTCGCGTAAGTTTTTGTGGTTTCCCATACCGCTGGATGACGCGAATATCATGATCGGTCTGACCGGCGAGAACTGGCAAAATCCGGGGTGGTAATTTGATTGTTAATTCAAACGAAATTCATTTATGAATAATTTAACAAATAAAACCATACATCTATTAGTTTCGTTGCTTTTGTGGGCAGGGTTCCTCCAAGCGCAGGTCAACGGGACGGTCAAAGATGAATATGGCTCAATACTGCAGGGGGTAACCGTCACCTCAGCCAACGGTAAAAATGTTGCCGCGACCGACAAAAACGGTGATTATGAGGTGCGAATCAACGACGATAGCAAACACCTGGTCTTCTCGATGCGCGGGTACCTGTCGCAAACAAATGAGGTTACCGATGGGGCGTTGAATGTGACCATGAAACGTGCCGAAACATATGACCTGGATGAAAAACTATACTTCGGCAATTATACCCAACAAAAAAAGGACGTTACCGCTTCCACTGCCGAAGTGACCAGTGAAGAGTTACGTCGCTCTCCCGTTGGGAACCTCTCGATGTCACTTGCCGGACGTTTACCGGGATTGTTTACCCGAGAGACCTATTCGGAGCCGGCACGAACCAACACGGAACTTTGGCTGAGAGGCAGCTCCTCTCCCAACGGTGGCACGGCTATGATTGTCATCGATGGATTCCCGTATGATTACAATGGCAATGAGCTTTTTGAGTACATCACGGCCAACGAGGTCGAATCCATCAGCGTATTAAAAGATGCATCCGCCCAGGCGTTGTACGGGATCCACGGAGCTAATGGTGTGATTGTCATCACGACCAAGCGGGGCATAAAACAGCCGCTGAGAATAGACGCCGAAATTAATCGAACTTTTGAACAACGGACGACCACCCCGCCCCACATCGGTTCGGCCGATTTTGTGCGGCTGCGTAACCAGGCGGGTTACAACGATGGCAACGGAGCGTACTCCTATTTCAGCCAAGTTGCTGAAGATGGATTCGTCGCGGGCGAAGACAGGGATTATTTCCCCGACAATAACTGGCGGGCAATGAATGCCAAAGACCTTACTCAAATGAGTAGGATGAATCTTAATCTAACAGGTGGCGGGGACCATGCCGTTTTCTACACCAACGTGAATGTACTGCATCAGGATGGCATGTGGAAGGTAGATCCGACAACTACTGATTATAACCCCAACAACAGTTTTGTATGGGCAAACATCCGTTCAAACGTGGATGTCAACTTATCTAAATACTTTTCTATTGGGGTGAATCTCAGTGGGAACGTCAAGCGGGAAAGAACGCCGGGCGGTCATGCGGTGGAATTAACCTATGGGGGCAACTGGGACGGGTTCGCGAAGCGAATCTGGTATCGTTTTTTCACCTTACCACCCTATAATTATGGGCCGACCACTCCGCTGGTACAAGACCCCGAAACCGGTGAGGTCTCGGGCGGTGAAGTAGTCGTTACGGAAACTGAACCAATCACCTCCTGGGCCGTCATCAACCGTCTTGGTTACGACCAGTACACCGTCACCAATATTTACGCACAGTTTGCACCCAAACTCGACCTCAGCTTTCTGACACCGGGGTTGAGCCTGAGCGGCAACTACGGCTACCAAACCAACGCGGTCAAAGGACTGTTCGTAAACCGTACCTATGAAGAATGGGTACGTACCAAAGATTATTCCGAGTTGGAGTTCGAGAAGATACGGACACAGGTCAATACGCCCTTGCAGTACAGAAGCAGCACCCAATTTTATTACAACCTGAACTATAAAGGTGTCTTGAGTTATCATAGGAAGTTCAAAAATATACACGCTGTGAGCGCCATGGCTTACAGCTTTTATCAGCACCTCAATAAGGCCGGTGCCGGATTGCCTTACAAACGGGTAAACTCCGGCGTGAGTGCGACTTATGGATTTGACAGCCGGTACTTAGTTAAATTCGATCTGGGCTATTCCGGTTCGGAACAATACTCCCGCCAGAACCGCTTCACCGTCTTCCCCGCTATTTCTGCGGGCTGGGTGGCCACCAACGAGTCGTTTTTAAAAGCGAATCCCGTGCTAACGTACTTGAAATTCCGTGGTTCGTGGGGTAAAACCGGTAACGACCGAGGAATTGGCAGGTACGTCTACCTCGACAACGTGACGTTGACCGGTGGTGGATTTGGATTTCTGGGCGGCCATAACGTAAACGAAGGCCAGGTTGCCAATCCGCTCCTCGATCCGGAAATCATCACAAAGAAGAATCTGGGAGTCGACCTTTCGTTGTTTAATAATGTGACACTATCTGTCGATGCATATAATGAGCGAACGGAAAACGGTGTTACCAGTGCTATATCAAAAACACCCGACTACCAAGGGGTTCCTCTCGGAAATTACCCAAGGACGAACGTTGGTGTCTTCGAAAACAAAGGATACGAGGTGGCGCTCGATTTCACAAGAGATGTTACCCGTGACCTGACGGTGTCTTTTGGTGGATGGCTAGCTTACAACAAAAATAAAATCATTTTCTGGGACGAAAGCGAACGGGCAGAGGACTATGCCTATCGCCTCCGTCAGGAAGGATATCCGATTGGACAGGATTGGGGTTACATGGTCGATGACCATAACGGCAATGGATATTTCAACAGCCAGGATGAGATTGATAACAGTGGTTTGACCTATGAGATTGGTACACCCAGACCCGGTTATCTTAAATACTATGACCTGAATGCCGACGGTAAAATCAATGACAAGGATAAAGTACCCCTCGGAAATGGCACATTACCGAACTTCTTCTATGCTTTCCATGGTGGATTCAAGTACAAAAACTTTGACCTGAATTTTCTTTTCCAGGGAATTGCTGATTATTGGACAATCGATATGTCCAATAGCCGCGTAGAGTATAATTTTGAAGGCATGTATTCCGAATGGCACAAAACCGCCTGGACAGCCGATCGCTACGCCAATGGAGAGAAAATCACGTATCCTGCATTGTCTGCCAAGAAAAATTCCAATCATGAACCCAGCAATTTCTTTGTCGAAGATAAGTCCTATCTCCGGTTAAAAAACCTGGAAATGGGGTATACGTTCAAAGCCTACAACGGCATAAGGTTCTTTCTGAGTGGGCAAAACCTACTGACATGGGATAAGCTGGATCATGATATTTATGGGCCAGAAGGACACTATGATGGTGGTATCGAAGGCATTCCTGTATATCGTTTATACAACGTGGGGTTAAGTATTAAATTCTAAAAATTTGACGATAATGAAAAAATATATTATCTTCTCAATAATCGCATTGGTGGCCGGTTTTACGCCTTCCTGCAACAAACTGCTGGAGCTTGAGTATGACGGGCGCTCTTCGCTCGATGAACTGTTCCAAACCAAGAACGGAGTAAGGGGGTACCTGAATGCGTGCTACAATTCCCGCATCTTTCCGGATATCAACCGTTCGGCACTTACCGATGAAGCGCACAGTTCGGAACGGGTGTTCCAAGGATCACTCCCTTCCCTATGGTACGCCGATGCTTTTTCGGCGGCCAATTACACCAACGTGGACGGGCAGCCATGGAGCGACATTTATCAATCTATCCGCAAATGCAATATCTTTCTTGAAAGGATCGAAGGTGTTTCAGCCGAAGACCTAGCCTCGCTCGAAGATGAGATCTCCTCTTGGAAAGCACAGGCTCATACGCTCAGGGCGCTTTATTACCTACAGTTAATCAAACGCTACGGCGCAGTTCCATTGGTCACCGCCGCTTACGAGATCGACCACGACTTCAGCCAGGATGGTCGTTCACCGGTATCGGCCGTTGTCACGCAAATACTGGCTGATTGCGATGCCGCGATGCGCGCACCCGAATCATCATTAGGTTTCTCTTGGACTGTACGCGTGGGAGAAAACTGGATTATGAACCGGGCGGTGGTGCAAGCCATCCGTTCTGAAGCGACACTTTACGCTGCCAGTCCTTCATTCGCCGACGGCACCTATTCATGGAGCGGGGCCGCTGAAATTACGGGCAACGCGTTGTCCAATCTTTTGACTAATGGTTACGAACTTTGGACGGACGTTCCTAACGAGGATATTGCTCAGAACTCCTATGAACTCTATTTTATTACACAGCACGACGAGCAGCGTGCCCGCGATAAGGAGACCATTTACGGCGGACCGAAAGTAAATGTATGGGGAAGCCATGGAATGCCCTCCACCCCGGGGCAAAACTCAGCGGGGGCAAGCCCTACACAGGAGCTGGTGGATAGCTATGAGATGCAGGCTACCGGACTGCCTCCGATTACAGGCTATTCGGACCCCCAGCACCTGCAGCCCATCATCAACGCGGCATCGGGGTATGATCCAGAAAACCCCTATGCGGGAAGGGATCCCCGTTTCTACGCAACCGTTTACTTCAATGGTGCAAAACGGGATTTAGGCGCATCGACCGAACCGTCAAGGGATGACCATTATCCGCTTGAAATGACGACCTCCGGAAATAATATTTCAATCACGGAAGAAGATGGCGCATTTCGCATCGAAACCCTCGGTGGCGATCCTAATGCGCCAACCACAACCCTGGGCAGTGACATCAACGCTTCTTCCGGTTCGATATTGCTTAAATTCAAATACAAAAGTAACGTAGAGATTACCAATGCCCAGTTCTTTTTCCAGGCACCCGGTGCTGCCGGAGGACAATCAACCCCCGAAAATGTGGTCCTTCATAAATCGGACGAATGGATCGATTTCGAATTGGATTTGACTCCCTACAGGAGCGAAAGCTGGTGGACATGGGGTGCGGCGAACCACTCCTTGCGGTTCGACGTCGGTTCAGATGGAGGAAATATCGTTTACGTGAAAGATATGGAAATCAACGTGAGGGTCGAAGCGACTTCAGCGGACCCCGTTCAAAGCTATGTCGGTGGAAAAGATGCGATTTCCTCGACCGACCGGCGCGCCACCCATACCGGTTACTACCTGAGAAAGTACAACAACTGGAAGTCGGGACGTGACAATGACGCCGATGGTGAAATCCGCATGTTCCGCCTTGCCGAAATGTATCTTAACTTCGCAGAAGCTGCCTATCAATCGACCGGTAACCCGGATGCCGCCATCAACATTGGCAATGGGATGTCCATGAGCGCACGCGACGCGGTCAATGCCATCCGCCGGAGGGTAAATATGCCCGACCTCCCCGCCGGGTTATCGAAAGATGAATTCGAGAAACGCTACCGCAACGAACGCCGTGTTGAACTCGCCTACGAAGGCCATCGTTATTTTGATGTGCGCCGATGGAAAATTATGGCGGACGTCGAACGGTATGTCACCGGAATGAGAATTACCAATGTGGGTGGCGACTCCTTTACCTACGAACGGATCGGGTTCGAGCGGGAATCTTTCAAGGATAAATTCTATCTCTACCCCATCCCGCAGGGAGAAATCAATAAAATGCAAAGCCATACTGGTACGGACTGGCAAAATCCAGGCTGGAATTAATCACATCAAACGGAAATGAGTGTATGAAATATATTGTAAAATTAGCATTCAGCATACTGTGCGGGATTCTTATTCTTAATTCCTGTAGTGAACCTTACGCAGAATCAATCGAACTGGAACAGTTTATGTTCCTATCCCTGTCGGGAGCAGCTGACGGTCCGATAGAGCAGACCATCAGTCTTGACGATCCGTTTACCTATCCGCTGTCGGTGTCTTACGGCGGCACTACCAATTACAACCAGGGTGAAATCACCGTGAATCTTACAGTAGACAACACGTTGGTAGATCGATATAACACGGAGAACAATACCAGCTATTCGCCATTACCGGACGGATCTTGGTCGCTCGACAAAAGTTCAATCGCCATTCCGGACGGTAACAGGATATCCGATGTCGCAACGGTAATCATTGAACCCTCATTGGTCAATTTTGCACATGATTACCTCCTTCCGGTTACCATTCAATCCGCTACGGGAGATAAAATTCCCGTCAACGAAGTGTTAAAAACCACCTATATCGTAATTAAAGGGGATGTAGAGCTTCTGCCATTCGAAAATTTATGGGCGGTGCATGGTTCCTCATCCGTATGGCAGGAAGGATTCGAGGTTGAAAGCGTGTACGATGGAAACCGGAGCTCCTTCTGGCATAGTGCGTTGTCCGGAATGCCCCAGTGGTTCGCGATCAACATGAACGGATACAAACTCATTGAAGGATTCTCGTGGATCAACCGACAAGATCCCGATCAACACGCCCTTCCGAAGCACGTAAAATTCGAAACCAGTATGGACGGAACTAACTGGACGGAAGTGCTGGATGTGCCGGAATTACCAGCCTCACGCACCATGCAGGTATTGGAATTGCCACAAAAGGTCGTCGCCAAATACTTTAAGGTAAACGTACTGTCGAACTGGGCCGATGCGCCCTATACTTACGTGGCAGACGTATCTACGTGGGCCGGGACGAAACCAACCGGCGAGTATGACTGGGAAAAGAGTACCTGGGAAGTGATTGACTATAAATCGGAATGGAACGCGGATTGGGGGGTAAGTAAAATCTTTGACGGCGACAAAAGCACCACCTGGCACAGTGAACCTTTTGATGGCAGTAAGAACGGAATGCCGCAATGGTTTGTCGTTGATATGAAGAAGGTGAGGCCGGCCATCAAGGGGTTCCTGATATGGAACCGACAGGACGACCACGGGATGGAACCCAAGCAGGTGGTCTTTTCCGTCAGCGAAGACAATGTAAATTGGACGCCGGTCCTCGACCTTACGGAAATGTCGAATGATTACTCGAAAGAACTGGATTACAAGACGACTAATCCGCAAGCGGGCCGATACTTGAAAGTGGAAGTCGTATCTAACTGGGGAAATGGTGCTTGGACGTACTTCGGCGAAATCACAACTTATTAATCGTTGACAAGGAAGGGTTTCATTTCTCGAAACCCTTCCTTGTCAACTTTGTATGATCAATGATCGGAAACCGAAATACTTTGTCTCGGCATCAAGGGATCATGGCTATTCGTCCAAGAATCCTGACCCGGAAGACGATCTGCGAGAGGATCCATGGCACTACATCAAAAATTACATGGACGAGTTCGAGTCCGTACTTGCTTCCGAAACATTTGCTGACCCGCTAAACGGGTACTGGCGTCATCCAACTGTTGATATGATTTTCGGGAGGGCGACTACTATTCAGGGTAATTTTTGTAGTGTATTAGCAATCAATATATAAAACATGAATACCGACCGAAGGAAATTTTTTAAGACAGCTGGTTTTGCGACAGCAGGGTTGGCTACAGGGCTTCACGCCGACCTATGGGGTATGCGCCCGGAAATTGGCCAGGCACAAACGACCGATAAACTTCCGTTCGCTCCTGCAATTGATTCCCGTCCCATAGCGATTCATCGTGTGAAACCGATAGATAACGGGGAGGCATTAATCAATCCCGGGATGGGTTGGGTAACCTATTTCTATTCCAACCTATACCAAAATTATGGATCCAAGCTGGCTGCTTCCGACGCTGTCCGTTATTTTCCGGGAATGAACACGGTATTCCTCCGTCTCCCCTGGGCTTTCATTGAGCCGGAAGAGAACAATTTTGTCTGGGAAATACTCGATACGCCTGCCCAACGGTGGATCGACAATGGAGGGCAGGTAGCGCTTTGTATCACGGCTACCGAGAACTGGATGGAATCGGGGACGCCCCGCTGGGTTTTCGACGCGGGCGCTGAGCATTACGAAGTTGACGGCTTTCTTGAGCCGAATTACGACGACCCGATTTTCCTTGAAAAGGTGGAGAAGTTTGTCCGAATACTTGCGGAAAGGTACGACAACAATCCCCATATCGCGTATGTATTTGTCGGCCATTACGGCATGTGGGGAGAAGGGCATACCGTACTCACCACGCCGAAACACGGCCATTCATGGGGCTTTGAAACGCAGAAGCAGATGATTGATCTCTATCGACGTCACTTTAAAAACACGCTTCTTTGTATTTCTGACGACTACGTGGGGCACAATCTCAGCGGCGAGCGGTTTCCGATTACCGACTACGCTTTTTCTCGCGGCGTCTCTATCCATGATGACAGTATCCTCGTGCAGCCGGAACCCAACAATTGGTACCACAGCGAGATGGCCGAGCTATTCTGGCCTACACTTCCCGTAGTACTGGAACATGAACACTTCGGCGGTTCAGTCGATCGGGGAGCGTGGGACGATGAGCTCCTTCTACGTGCCGTGGAGGAATATCACGCGTCATTCCTTTCCATCCATTGGTGGCCGGATATATTCTACGAGAAAAACAAGGAGCTAATCGCCCGGATAAACCGGCGCATCGGGTACCGACTGCAGGCGCCGGAAATTACCTGGCCATCCGTAATCAGGAAGGGGGCCCCGTTTATCATCCAGAGTAAATGGGCGAACGCAGGGGTTGCCCCCTGCTATGGCGGCGGCTACCCCTGTTTCACGCTCAAGGATGAGCAAGGTGGGATTGTGTCCGTTCTGACCGATACCTCGTTTAACTTGAAAAGCCTTCCAGTCTCCTCGCCCGACAAAAAAGCGGAGCACGCGTTAGCGTCAACTTTCGTGATCGCGCCCGCGCATCACGACCGGAAAGGGGTTTTCTCCCGTGCTTGTTTGCCGGGTACATACGTTCTATACGTTTCTGTGGGGGAGCAGGATGGCACCCCGATCTATGAGCTTCCATACCCCGATAATGACGGGAAAAGACGCTATAAGATAGGCACTATTGTCTTACAGGATTATGAATTAACTTAATAAAAATGTTATCTTTAGTTAGCGGTAAACGGCAAAAACCGAATTATGAAAACATGTTGTCAATTTGCTAAATACCAGTAGTTTCCTAATTTTATAAACATGATAAGATACCTCATTTGTAGTTGTTTATTGCATGTCAGCCTATTTACGCTAGCAGTTGATATCACGCCGGTGAATCTGCGTGCAGAATATAAGAATAACCCTTTTCTCGATGAGAAGTCGCCGCGGTTAAGTTGGGAGCTTGTTTCCAAAAAATACAACCAATATCAATCCGCTTACCAGGTCATTGTTGCTTCGTCGTTGGAAGAACTGAATAGGGATGAAGGCGATATCTGGGATACCGGAAAAGTGATCTCTTCTCAGACGAATCAGATCGCTTATGTCGGTAAGGAACTTAAGTCACGCCAGCAGGTTTGGTGGAAAGTACGGGTGTGGGACGCTGATGACAAAGCAGGCAAGTGGAGTGAGGCCAATTTTTGGGAGATGGGGCTGTTGGCGGATACCGATTGGAAAGCGACTTGGATTGGTTACGATTTGAATGACCATGCGAAGTTGGGAAAATACCATTTGCCGCCATCGCCCTACCTCCGGAACGAGGCCGAAATAACCAAAAAGGTTCGAACAGCCAGACTATACATCAGTTCACTCGGATTACATGAATTTTACATTAACGGGAATAAAATAGGCCGGGATTACTTTGCATCGGGATGGACGGACTACGACAAGCGTGTTTATTATAATGCCTATGACGTGACTTCCTATCTGCAAAATGGTACAAACGTGTTTGGAGCCGTATTGTCTGACGGTTGGTATTCAGGGTATTTGGGATATGCCCTGTTGGTGGGCACTGAGAAGGTAAGGGGATATTATGGAGATATCCCGTTGCTGAAGGCCCAGGTCGAACTCACATTTGAGGACGGAAGTAGGCAAGTGATATCCACCGGCGCTGATTGGAAGGCGTCGACGGGCGCAATCACGGAATCCGATCTCTTGCAGGGCGAGCGCCATGATGCCACAAAAGAAAGGCTGGGCTGGAATAACGTGAATTTCAACGATGACGGTTGGCTTTCGGTACAAGTGTTTGGGGAAAAAGAAGGTCGTAAACTCCAGCTGTACCCCAGTCAGCCTGTACGGGTTGTCAACGAGCTGCCGATAAAAACCATCAAGCGATTGGATAATGGTAAATACATTATTGATTTCGGCCAAAACTTTGCAGGCATCATTCGGCTGAAGATCAAAGGAAAGCCAAACGATTCCTTGGTTTTCAGGTATGGTGAGATGTTGCATCCCAACGGAACGTTGGTTACCGAAAACCTGCGGACCGCACGGGCGACAGATACCTATGTGCTTAAGGGAGATCCCCGTGGTGAAGAATGGAGCCCAAGTTTCACGTTTCATGGATTTCAGTTTGTTGAGGTTTCCGGGTTAACGGAGATGCCAAAAGCGGATTTTTTGGTGGGATTGGCCATGAGCTCGGATCTCGAAACCGCAGGTCACCTCGAGACGGATAACAGCGTATTGAACCAGATATACAGTAATATTGTTTGGACGCAACGGGCTAATTACCTCGATGTTCCAACAGATTGCCCGCAACGCGACGAGCGATTGGGCTGGACTGCGGATGCGCAGGTTTATATCCGCTCGGCAACCTATAATAACGATATTGCCGCTTTCCATACGAAATGGATTCAGGATTTGAATGACTCGCAATGGCCTAATGGTGCTTTTCCCGTTTACGCCCCGATGCCCGTCGATGGCAATGGAAAAGCGGCGATAAGAGCCTCCGATACGTATTCGCCGGGGTGGTCGGAAGCAGGCATCATCTGTACCTATGAAATTTTCCGTGCCTACAATGATACCCGTATCGTGGAAAAGTCATTGCCTTATATGGTAAAATTCATGGATTTCCTTAAATCCAAGGCAGACAGCGACGGCGTGATACGAGAGGGAAGCTTTGAGGAAATAAGCCCGAAGGGGGGATTTGGTGATTGGCTATCCGTTGGAAAGAAAACAAGCCCAGATTTGCTAGCAGCGATGTATTACTTCCACTGTGCGCGATTGATGGAAGAAATGTGTGCCGCCATAGGAGAAGCGGACTTCGCGTTGACCTATAGCGAACTGTCCTCGTCAATCAAAGATGCAATCATGAACCATTACATGCAGGACGGAGCATTTAAGATAGACGCGGCCAGTTATGGCAACGGTGAAGGGTACGTAGAGGGGCAGAATGGATTTGCGGGCCACACCCAGACGTCTTATGCCAATGCCATCTATATGCATCTTCTCGATGAACCAGACTTTCGACTTGCAGGGCGTTTTCTCCGTGAGCTCGTTGAGCAACATGATGATAAGTTAACAACGGGCTTCTTGGGATTCAAACCTTTACTGCCTGCGTTATCCATGACCGGGTCTACCGACAAAGCTTATAAGCTCCTATTGAGTACGGAGTATCCTTCATTGGGTTATGAGGTTGTAAACGGTGCCACTTCAATTTGGGAAAGGTGGGATAGCTATATCAAAGGTGAAGGTTTCGTTCATAATGCTTCGATGAATTCGTTTAGCCACTACGCATTCGGAGCAGTCAATGAATGGATGTTCGAGAATATGGTCGGTATAAAGCCGATCGAAAGTGGCTTCCGTACCTTTTTCATCAGGCCTGAAATCCCATCTCCGGATATCCAGCTAAAGAAGGCGAGTGGCGCCTACCATTCCATCGCCGGGATGATCAAGTCTGCATGGGATTACTCGGGCGCGAGAAAAACCCATTCCCTTGGAATACCGGTCAATACGACGGCCTATTTTTATTTGGAATCGCCGTCGTTAGACCGTGTTTATCTTAATGGAAAGGTAATCACGGAAAGTAAACTGGTTAAAGATATTAAGCATGAGGGGAACGGTTTTAAAATAGCACTTGGATCGGGAACGTATGAAATCGTGATTCATGAGTAATGTTCGAGACAATGCATGGTTTAAACTCCTCATCCAATATAGCGAACAAAGAAACATGAAAATGGCTGAATATCGCATCTAAATAAAGACCCCCTCATTGACAGCAGTCCCTTAAGCCAATATTGTATCAGAATAAGCTAACAATTTGTTGGAAAACCACTAGATTGTTAGCTTATTTTGTTGTAACTTTTGAAAAAACCTATAGGGATACGCTAATGACGGATAAACCTTTGAAGGAGACAGCCCGTACCACAATGGAATGGGGCGAAGTCGAGAAATACATTAAGCAAGCAGCAAATGCGTTCGAGGCCTATCGACTGTGCCCCAAGTCTCGCCGTGCTAATTTCCTGCGACAAATCGCCCGTGAAATTGGTGCAATCCGAGCTGATCTCGTTGAGACCAGCCATCGGGAGACACATCTCCCCGAAGGGCGCCTCAACGGAGAGATTGATCGGACAATCAATCAGATTAACTTATTCGCGGCAGTGCTGGAAGAAGGATCGTGGGTGAATGCCATCATCGATACCGCAAATCCGCAACGCACGCCTGTGCCCAAACCGGATATCCGACAAATGCAATTGCCCATCGGTCCGGTCTGTGTTTTTGGAGCGAGCAATTTCCCGTTTGCGTTTTCAGTAGCCGGAGGTGATACGATATCGGCTTTGGCGGCGGGCTGTCCGGTGCTATATAAGGCACATTCCGCACATCCGGAAACATCTGTATTGGTGAGCGGTTGTATCGAACGGGCAGCTGGCCAAATGAACATGCCGAATGGGGTCTTCGCCGCGCTGGTGGTAACCCGGGAAGTGAGTATACAGGTAATCACCCACCCGTCGGTAACAGCGGTTGCCTTTACCGGTTCCTTTTCTGGTGGCAAAGCGCTATACGACGCGGCGGTGCGGAGGCCTGTTCCCATTCCGGTATACGCGGAAATGGGTAGTATAAATCCTGTTTTTCTGTTGCCCGACCGACTGAAACACCACGCGGATGCAACGGCCGCTGGCCTAGTGGCCTCCAATACGATGGGCGCAGGCCAGTTTTGTACAAACCCGGGGCTGATGGTCATGCTGCAGTCGCCGGAGACGGAGCAGTTCCTGGCAGCTTATGGTAAGCAACTGGCCGAACAAACGTGCCATACCATGTTGACACCGGGGATATACGATGCCTACTCGGCAGGTATAAAGCATTTGAAGTCCATCGGCGAGCTCAGCATATTAGCCGAAGGGAAAACGGATAAGCTATTGTCCGATACTGCCGTGCCGATTGCTTTCCGTGTAAGGGGCACGGATTTTCTTCGTAACAGTGCATTACGGGAAGAGTATTTTGGTCCGGCATCCATCCACGTTATCGCGGAAGATAATGCGGAGTTGCTCGAAATCGCGAACATGTTGGATGGGCAGCTTACTGCAGGAGTTTGGTGTACTGATGACGATATCGAGTCGTTCTCTCCGTTATTCCGGATATTGGAGCGCAAGGCGGGCAGATTAATGATAAACGGAGCTCCTACGGGCGTGGAAGTTTGCCATGCGATGGTCCACGGCGGGCCCTTTCCGGCTACTACGGATGCCCGCAGTACATCTGTGGGCACGCAAGCCATCTATCGCTTTACACGACCTGTGAGCTTCCAGAATTATCCGGAAAAATTACTGCCCGTGGAACTAAGGGGTGATAACGGATCTGATATATGGCGGAAAGTTGATGGGGAATTGACCAAAAAATCGCTTTAAGAAATAAAGATGGCTATAAGATCGTTACGGATACATCCACACGATAACGTGGAGGTCGCGTTGACAGATTTATCAGTTGGTGAATGGATAGGAACAGGGAGCACGCGCATCACCCTGATGGATGACGTACCGGCTAAGCATAAATATGCTATCCAGGATTTTGAAGTGGGTACGGATATCATCATGTATGGTGTACTTGTAGGTATGGCCGTTGTTCCGATCCGTAAAGGCGAATTGATCTCCACTTCAAACATCCGCCATGCTTCCGGGGAGTATCGTGTGAGCCAACGGAAGACCGACTGGACACGGCCAGACGTGTCAAAATGGAAGGATAGGACATTCCTAGGCTATCATCGAGCTGATGGATCGGTAGGGACCAAAAATTATTGGTTAGTCATCCCATTGGTTTTCTGTGAAAATAAGAACGTGAGTATCATCCACGAAACCCTTGTCAAGGAATTGGGTTATCAGCACGAAGTATCTCCGTATAGCGGCTTGGTCCGTGCGTTGAAACGGCAGCATCGCTCCGGTGAGCCGGGAGATGTCGTCTCATCTTCGGTAGATCCATCTGCGCCAACTGGTTTGCCGGACAAATTGTTCGAGCATGTTGACGGTATCAAATTGCTGACCCACACCCTTGGCTGTGGAGGGACAAAAGATGATGCCAAGACCCTCTGCGGCCTGCTCGCGGGCTACGTCACCCATCCGAATGTGGCGGGGGCAACCGTGTTGAGTCTCGGGTGCCAGAATGCGCAGATTCCATTGCTTGAAGCAGAAATCGCATGCCGTGATGCGAAATTCACCAAACCTTTGTATCTGCTGGAGCAGCAGCGTGTCGGCAACGAGGCGGACCTACTGCACGAAGCCATCACCAAGACCTTTGATGGGCTAGTTATGGCTAATCAATGTAAGCGGCAGCCGGCACCGATCGACCAGCTCTGCCTTGGCTTGGAGTGTGGGGGATCGGATGGATTTTCAGGTATTTCGGCCAATCCTGCACTGGGTTATGCTTCTGATATATTGGTAACCCTAGGTGCATCGGTCGTGCTTTCGGAATTCCCCGAGCTCTGCGGCGTGGAGCAGGAGCTTAGTGACCGGTGCGTGGATGAGGAAACGGCGGAAAGATTTGTTAACCTGATGAAGACGTACCAGCACAGGGCAGAGGCGGTGGGCTCGGGATTTGACTCCAACCCGTCTGCGGGTAACATCCGCGATGGCCTGATTACCGATGCCATTAAATCTGCGGGTGCCGCCAAAAAAGGCGGAACATCACCCGTAGCGGACGTATTAGATTATCCCGAAAAGGTAGCCAAACCGGGATTAACGTTGCTCTGTACACCCGGAAGCGATATCGAATCCACTACCGCTGAAGTGGGGTCCGGTGCAACAGTGGTGGTGTTCACCACTGGATTGGGCACGCCAACGGGGAACCCCATAACACCCGTTGTAAAGGTTTCGACGAATACGCTACTTTATGAAAAAATGGAAGATATCATCGATTTGGATGCCGGAACCATAATCCGAGGGGAAGAATCGATCGAAGAAGCTGGCGAACGGATATTGGAATATGTCATCCGAGTGGCCAGTGGCGAGGTGATTGCCAAGGCAGAAGCAGGGGGGCACGATGATTTCATCCCGTGGAAGCGGGGTATCTCGCTTTAACATCATGTATAACCACCTAGTAAATTTATAATCTATGAAATTATATAAAACAACGCAGGGTACCCTGCTCCATGTAGCCGACGGATATTATCGGATCGATCAGGATTGGGATCAACTCGTTAACCGCGATTCGCTATATGGCTATCTGAGCGCATCATTAAAATCGATGCTGGAGGTAGGAATGCAGGAAGCAGAACGCTGGATTGCCAATGAATTATTGCCGCCGATCGGTAACCAGGAGGTATGGGCAGCAGGCGTAACCTATTTTCGAAGCATGGAAGCACGGATGGAAGAAGCGAAGGAATCGGGCGGGGCAGACTTATACGACAAGGTGTATCATGCTGAGAGACCGGAATTATTTTTCAAGGCAACGCCGAACCGGGTCGTCGGGCACGGGGGGGCAGTAAGCATCCGCAAGGACTCGATGTGGGATGTGCCCGAACCCGAACTGACACTTTTTATTAATTCGCACGGGATCATCCAAGGATATACGATAGGAAACGATATGAGTTCGCGCAGCATAGAAGGTGAGAACGCGCTGTATCTCCCGCAGGCAAAGGTGTACGACCGTAGTGCCGCATTAGGCCCCTGCCTGTATGTGCCGGAATCGACTATTGATCCGGAAACAACCATTTCCATGCAGATTTCGAGAGCGGGAAACCTCATGTTTAGCGATTCCGTAAAAATTAGCCGTATTAAACGTTCTTTGGAGGAATTGGCAGGTTACCTGTACCGTGAATGCCGGTTTGTCTATGGAAGTTACCTGATGACAGGTACGTGCTTGGTTCCTGCCAACGATTTTACGTTGGCACCTGATGATGAGGTGAATATTACCATCGAGCCTATTGGTACGCTGAGTAATACCGTTGGCTATAACTGAGGGTTGGTGGTATATGCTTTTACATATTGTATTGGGGTCAATTGCATGACCGCTTTGAACTGTCGGTTGAAATTGGATAGATTACTGAATCCGGATGTAAAGGCGACCTCGGAGATGTTCCATTTATTTTCAATCAATAGTTTGCAGGCGTATCCTATGCGCACTTCCAATAGGAACTGCCAATAGGTTTTCAATGTACGGGTCTTGAAATACCTGCAGAATGAATGTGGACTTAGGTTCACAGCCCCGGCCACTTTTTCAATAGACATCGGTTCTCTAAAGTGAGTGAAGGTATAGTTGAAAATCTGGTCGATGCGATCGGTGTTGTTGGCGTTGTATGTTTGGACGAACCCTGTACTGGAAAGGGGTTCACATTCGCCCGGTAGCGCGATGAGATTCAGCATATGAAGTAGTTGTTCAATCCGCGCCACACCCTGCATATGGATAATCTCTTCCATCTTTGCTGCCACCAAGGCATGCGTACGGCCGGTAATCCGCATACCGCGTTGTGCCCCTTCAAGCAACTTCTTTATCGGTGTCATTTCAGGCAATGCTAAGAAGAAGTCGCCCCAAAAATCAACTTTGAAATGGATGGCAATGGCCTCGATGGTCAACTTCGAGGACTCTTTGAAGTAACTGGAATCACTGCGCCATAAATGGGGAACATTTGCTCCCAGCAGTACAAGGTCACCGTCTTCAAAAGGTTGCATGCTGTCGCCAACCAGGCGGATACCGTTGCCCTTGCGTATAAAAGTAAGTTCTACTTCGGGGTGGTAGTGCCAGCGATTATACAGATAAGGATGGATATCTTGACGTACACTGAAGGAGTAATCAGTACCGGGGTCTATTTTTCGGAGGATGGGTTTCATGGCATAAAGATAAGGGTGAATATTCCTTACCGCAGGCTACTTGATAAGAAAGTTTATACGATTGCTAATCTACTTTAGGCGGTGAATTTGGGAAAAATAATATATTTGTATAAAACTTTATTGTTTTTTGCCAATTGTACCACCTGTAATACGCTTAGTCATTAATGACCATGCCATGAAGCCGTTGTTAAAAATAGTCAACACGCAGAAAGACAAATCCTTCCAGATTATGTCAGTGGACGAACCGTATTTTTTTCCTTCCTGGCATTTCCATCCCGATTACGAAATCATGCTGGTGCAAGAAGGTACGGGTATGCGGTTTGTTGGTGATAGTATGCAGCGATTTCGGTCGGGAGATTTGGTTTTTTACGGTGCTAATATTCCGCATTTATACCGGAGTGATCCCGATTATTACCGCAAAGATTCGATATTGCGCTCGAAAGCGATCGTGGTTTATTTCAAAGAAGACTTCCTTGGTAAAGACTTTTGGAACATTCCCGATATGGCCCTGATCCGGAGACTGCTGCACCAATCCAAGAAAGGGATTAAATTCAAAGGCGCCACCAAGGAAAAATTGAAGCACCATATCCAACGGTTTGATGACCATAAAGACGGGGCTGACAAAATCATTGATTTGCTGACAATCCTGAAAATCATGGCGAGCACGGGTGAATATGAATGTTTGTCGAGTGATTCATTTGCGCGATACGTTGATGAGGATGATTGTGAGCGCATGAACAGGGTGTACCAGTATATTATGGACCATTATGTCGAAAATCCGACATTGGAAGAAGTATCTTCCGTGGCCAATATGAGTGTGACCGCCTTTTGCCGTTATTTCAAATCCCGGACCAATAAAACCTACACGCAATTTCTCAATGAAATAAAAATCGGTAATGCATGCAAACTACTCATCGACGATCAATTGAGTATTTCGCAGGTGTGCTTTGAAACCGGTTTCAACAATTTCCCGCATTTCAACAACCAATTCAAGAAAATCGTCGGGCTCACCCCCAGCCAGTACCAGTCGGTACATTTGAAACCTATGCGACTGCCCAATATTAGCTAAAATAATTTAAGCAGTTGCAAATCCCCTTTAGGGAGCACGCATACCTAGCTTCTACTTTTGTTTTGACAATGTAATTGATATTATAAACCTGATTTATGTCATTATCATTATTCAAGTTGCAGGGTAAGCGTGTATTGGTGACCGGGGGTACGCAAGGAATCGGATTTTCCATAGCGCGTGGTTTGGCGCAGGCGGGTGCAATGGTTGTCATCAATGCCAGAAAACGGGAAAAGCTGGATGAAGCATTGGTGTCCTTTGAACAGGCTGGATTGGCAGCTGTTGGTGTGCTTTTCGACATTACGGATGCCCGTCAGATCAAGGATGCGATTTCTGATATTGAGAAGCAGCATGGGCCTATTGATATTTTGGTAAACAATGCCGGAATCATCCGCCGGGGCCCGGCAGAATCCCTCGAAGAGCAGGATTGGCATGACGTCATCCTTACTGATCTAACTGCCCCATTTTTGATGTCAAAATACGTAGGGCAATATATGATTGGGCGGAGAAGTGGGAAAATTATCAATATCTGCTCGCTGATGAGTGAGTTGGGGCGGGATAGTGTGGTAGCCTACTCCGCTGCAAAGGGCGGGCTGAAAATGCTTACCCGGAATCTGGCTACCGAATGGGCCCCCTATAATATCCAGGTAAATGGTATAGGCCCCGGATATATTGCGACACCTATAAATACCGATTATCGTAAACCGGGCAACCCGCTGAATGACTACATCATTAGCAGAACACCAGCCGGCAGGTGGGGAACCCCCGAGGATTTAGTCGGGACGGCAATTTTCCTTGCCTCCGCTGCGTCGGATTTTATCAACGGACAGCTTATTTACGTGGACGGTGGATTAGTTACGTCCTTTGGAAAGCCTTTTGAAAGATAACCCATTAACATATTAATAGCATTGAAATCATGAAGACTAGCTGCTTGTCCGTTTCTTTATTTCCGAACATAATGAATGGTGAAATGACCATTCGTGAATATGCATATTTCTGTAAAAGCATTGGATTGGATGCTTTTGATATTGGCATTATCTTATTGAAAAACCATACCCCCAACTACATCCGTGAAATCAGGACGGCTATTTCCGAAGTGGGTATTCCGTTGGTGATGGTGACTACCTACCCGGATTTTACCCATCCTGATCCGCAACAGCGTGAACGCGAATTTGACTTTTTGGTGCATGATATTGCGTTGGCTTCAGCGGTTGGGGCTAAATACCTCCGTGTGACAGCTGGTCAAGCACATCCGAAAACCAGTGAGCAGGATGGGATTGCTTGGGCTGTAATGTATTTGAAAAAGGCCGCGCCAGTCAGTGATAAATATGGAATTACTTTGGTTTACGAAGATCATTCCAAACCGGGAGCCTGGGACTATATGGACTTTAGCAACCCGCCAGCAATTTTTTTGGAGATCGCACGGCAGCTACGAGGCACGTCGATTGGAATCAACTTCGATACGGCCAATATTTTGGTGGCAGGGGAAGACACAACACTGGAAGTACTGGATCAAGTGTTCGATCAGGTGAAGACCATACACGTTGCTGAAACGGCCACTAAGGGTAAAATGGATCCCGTAGCCATCGGAACAGGTATCGTGCCATTTGAGACCATATTCAGTTACTTGAAAACCAAGCACTTTGACGGATGGCTGTGTTTAGAGGAGTGGGGTAATCAAGGTACGGAAGGGGTGAAGAGAGCGGTTGAGTTTGTGAAGGAAACTTGGGAAAAAGCATGAAAATTAAGAACCTGCGGTGGTGGATTGTCGGTCTGATTGCACTGGCAACAGCCATTAATTACCTGGATAGGCAAACACTGCCGGTGGCTATTGGCGAACTCCGTAAGTCTTTTTCGGTCAGTGATTCAGAATATGGGATGATCAACAGCCTCTTTCTATTTGCCTACGGTACGATGTATGCCGTAGGTGGTCGATTGCTTGATGTGTTGGGCACCCGTATGGGATATGCAATCATGATTATTTGGTGGTCGATTGCCAATATGTTGCATGGTTTTGTCTCCGGTGTTTTGGGGCTGGGTATCGTCAGATTCCTATTGGGGCTCGGCGAAGGAGGCGGGTTTCCGGGATCGGCTAAGGCCGTATCAGAGTGGTTTCCGGCCAAAGAGCGGGCATTTGCATTCGGCATATTCAATACCGGATCCAGCTTGGGTGCGGTAATCGCGCCGCCGCTACTTGCCTTGGTCATCACGGTATTCGATTGGCGTTGGGCATTTATTTTGACCGGCTTGCTTGGATTGATCTGGGTAATTGCATGGCTTAAGATCTATGAACGCCCTGCTAAAAGCCGGTTCATTACCGAGACGGAAAAGTCAGTGATCATCCAAGCATTGGCAGAAGATACTGCGGAACAAAAAGTGGACCTTCCATGGATTAGCCTATTTAGGTACCGTAAGGTATGGGGATTGCTGGTAGTGAAGTTTCTGACAGATGCGGGATGGTTTTTCTTTATTTTTTGGTTGCCCAAATACCTTAATGACGTTCGGGGATTGGATATCATTGGCATCGGATCATACGCGTGGATTCCCTACGCATTTGCCGGTGCAGGCAGTTTTTTAGGGGGATGGTTTAGCAGCTACCTGCTAAAAAAAACAGGTTCGCTCAACATAGCCCGGAAAATACCCATGGCTATCGCAGCATCGATGTTGCCCCTTTCGTTGTTTATCGTCGGCGCTCCATTGATGGGCGCGATAATTTTCTTTGGATTAGCCATGTTTGGCCATCAATTGTGGTCTACTATTGTGCAAACGTTGGCTGCGGACATGTTTCCGTCCAGGATTATCGGATCGGTATCGGGACTGATGGGTTGTATCGGTACCTATGGTGCTATGCTTTTCAGCTTCTGTATCGGTTTTGTAATCGAAGAGTATGGATATGGGCCTGCATTTGTGATTTCAGGTACGCTTCATCCACTAAGTTTCTTGGTCATCCTAGGCCTAATCAAAAAAATTGAACACGTTAACATAGTAAAAAACATATGAAATTATCCGTTGCGATTGCGGGCGAACATGCCCTGCCAAGTGCTTTCGTCGTTTTCCGTGGATTTGAAAAGAGTATTCAAAAAGCTGCCGAACTTGGTTTTAACGGCGTGGAGCTGGCGTTGCGAAGGGCAGAAGAAATCAATCCATCTTATCTCCGCAGCATGTTGGATGTACATGGTATTGAGGTTTCCTGCATTTCGACGGGCCAGGTTTATGCAGATGGGGGATTGCGCCTGACGCATGAAAATATTGAAAAGAGAAACGATACGGTGCTCATTTTCAAAGAATTGATTGATTTAGCCGCTGAGTTTGGACAGATTGTCAATATCGGCCGGGTGAGAGGATCAATAGGAAACAAGCCGCGTGAAGAAGTCGAAGCATTATTTGTTGATGTAGCACAGGAATTATGTACGTATGCGCTTAAACGTGATGTCACATTGATTCTGGAACCTGTAAACCGATACGAGATTGATTTTATTGTATCCGTAAGGGAGGGAGTGGCGCTAATGAAGAAAATAGGGATGCCCAACATGATGTTGATGCCCGACGTATTTCACATGAATATCGAAGATGTCACCATTGGGCCGGAGCTTGCAAAGCACATCGATCATATCAAATATATTCATATTGCGGATTCCAATCGACTGGCCCCTGGGCAAGGACATCTGGATTTCAAGAATATTTTGGATAATCTCTTGCAAGTGGGCTACGATGGGTGGCTGTCCCTAGAGATTTTACCCAATCCCGATCCGGACACGGCCGCAAGGCAGGCAGCTGATTTTGTACTTCCACTAATCAGGGAATACAATAATGCATTGTTGGAAAGAAAATAGGATCATACTTGTTGAGTAAGGTGTATCTGCTTGAAAAACTGATGGTTGTTCGATCTTGCTAAGATACTTTAGCAGCCTGCAAATCCCATTTAAGCGGGAAGTGATAAAAGCTACTACCTTAGTATGATTATAAACTAGGTTAATTCCAACATTGGTGTTGCTAGTACCGTTATACTGCTGATTTTTTAAGATCGACACGTAAAAATGAAACCAATGAGAAAAAAGAACCGCATCTATTTGAGCGCGTTGACGTATACGACCGAAATACGTATAGTTATGTGCCTATTGGCGGTAATGTTCGGATCCTGTGAAAACCGAGATAAGGACTTCCGTTATAAGGCGGTCATCGATAGCAAATGGCAGGATATCACGAGTATGCCGGATTTGGGAGCTTACAACAAGGATCGGCAGGAGCCCGTCGATTTCGGTGTTTGGAAAGCAAAGGACGGTACGTGGCAACTTTGGTCATGTATCCGGAATACCAAGATCGGTGGCAACACCCGACTTTTTTATCGATGGGAGGGTAAAAGCCTTACCGATACGGCGTGGCAGCCAAAGGGTATCGCAATGGTTGCCGATACCACACTGGGCGAGACAGAAGGAGGATTGCAGGCTCCGTATGTTTTCGAAGAAGAAGGCATATATTACATGTTTTATGGGGATTGGAACAGGATTTGTCTGGCCACGAGCGAGGACGGCAAGGAATTTATCCGCGTGCTGAATGAAAGCGGAACTCCGGCTTTGTTTTCCGGTCCACTGTATAATACACGGGATGCTATGGTGCTGAAAATCTCGGACACCTATTATTGCTATTACAGTGCCCATAATGAACATGACGATAAGACGTTCGGACCACAGGGGGCCATTTACTGCAGAACTTCCAAGGACATGAAGGAATGGAGTGATGCCGTGGTTGTTTCAAGGGGTGGCACGCCGCTTGAACAGACCAATTGGTATGCCGGTGACATCGAATGCCCATTTGTTGTAAAGATAAACGATAGTTACGTGCTATTCAGAAATCAGTTATACGGCCGTTATTCGCTGAATACTCAATACAGCTCGCCGGATCCGCTTGATTTCGGAGACGACGACGACCGTTATTTGGTGGGGCAACTACATGTCGCTGCTCCCGAGATTATCAAGGAAGGCGACCAGTACTATATCGTTTCGCTGAAGCGAGGTTTGGATGGTATGCGGATAGCCAAGCTCCGATTTGATGAGGTGGAAACAGAATGATAGGATGCTTCGTTAAGATAGTTTAGTAACCTGCAAATCCCATTTAAGCTGCACTACTTGGTTGTTGCTACTTTAGCTAGATAGTTTAACAAAGCGGAGTGATCGGTAAAAAATTAGGTGTGTTATAAGTCCATTGAGTTTACTAAAGATATAAAGACAAAATTATGAAAAATAGATTCTTGTATTTGTTTGTTTTTTTGGGGTTGAACTGCCAGATCAGTCGACTAACCGCCCAGCAACCACCTACTATTCCGGTAGGTTTGGATGCTTACCGGATGTGGGATAAGCTACCGCTGCAACGAATCGGTGAACGGGCTTATATGATCAGTACCTATATGCGGGAAGGGGGGAATCGGGCAGCGGATTCGCGTAACTTCCTCTGGATGGGTAAAAGTGAGGATTTTAATGTGACAATGGATGTTGTCGGACCAGGGGTACTTTACTTCAAACGGACAAATCACTGGCACGGTAGCCCTTGGCATTATGTAGTCGACGACCATGACTATGTAATCAAGGAGACCGGCACCGATGATCCGGAAAATGCGAAAAAAGAAATAACCCACGCCACCTTTCTCCCCGAGAAGGCATTTCCGGAACCGCTTACGTTTACCTGGACCAAGACCAAAGGCGCGGATTTGATGTGGGTGCCTATTGGCTTCCAAAAATCTCTCCAGCTGGCCTATTCACGTACGTTTTACGGTACGGGGTACTATATCTATAAGCGATATGCCAATGAGAAACACCTTTCACAGCCGATTAAGGCATGGGATGTTAATGATGTGCCGGACCGCGATGTGGTCGATTTACTGAGCCGTTCGGGAAGTGATATTGCGCCCAAAGACATACCCGCAAAGCAGGGGACCATCGCACTTGACAATTCCCGCAAGGTGTTTGCAGAAATCCGGGATGCCGGCCCATCGGTTGTCAGGGCGCTCAAGTTTACCATTCCGCTCGAAAAGGCAATCGATTTGGAGGATTTGCAATTATTGGTCACATGGGATGACCGCATTAATCCATCCATTAATGCACCGCTGGCATTGTTTTATGGTACCGGAACACTTTACAATCGTGAGCAGCAGGAATTTCTTGTTAAAGGTTTTCCAATCAACATTCGTTTTGATTACGACAGCCAGCAAGTCGAATTGTCGTGTTATTATCCAATGCCGTTTTTCAAGTCCGCTCGTTTTGAAATTGCGGGCATAGACCCTGGCGATACCGAGATTCAGTATGAGATACGCTATGAACCGTATAAGGATGTGGCTCCCAATCAAAGTAGTTATTTCCATGCGACCTACAAGGATTTTGCCGATCCGGAACTGGGGCTGGATATGACTTTATTAGATACCCGTGGCGTGGAGGGAGAAGATGTCTGGTCGGGCAATTTCGTGGGGACGTCGTTTCTATTTACGAAGCGTAACTTCCTGCAAACATTGGAAGCCGATCCACGCTTTTTCTTCGATGGCGCCCGAACCCCCCAGGCCCATGGAACCGGAACCGAGGAATGGGGTGGTGGTGGAGACTATTGGGGCGGAGAAACCATGACTTTACCTTTTGCTGGACATCCAGTAGGTGCCAGACGTGGTGATGAAGCTAAAAATGAAAAGGATAGCTATCACTCCGCCTATCGATTTCTGATTGCCGATGCCATGCCGTTCGGTAACCGGGCGGTGATCAATTTGGAGCACGGAGGATGGAACTTGTCCAAAGAGCATTATCGAACGGTGACTTATTGGTATGGGTTGCCGTCGGCATCGCTAATCCAAACAGATGAGCTGAATGTCGGTAATGAACAAAGCGAAAAATATCATGCTTATCATTCGCCGCATGCTTCTGAAGTAGAAGAGATTACTTCTCGCTATGATGGGTTGTCTATTGACACTTTTCCACAGGAAGCTTGGGAATTGCCTAAGGACGAACGTGACCACTACGATCGGTATATCGGAAGTGAAGTTTTTGCGCCCCATACCGAAACAGGTAGGTATACACGGGGCGAGTCTGAGTTTTCCGTTCACTTGGATTCGAAGAACTATGGAGCGATGTTACGACGAGCCTTCGATTACAGTTTTCCTAACCAGAAGGCAGAAGTATACATCGCCGACGCCAGCGGTTCATTCGATCCAGAAAACCCAAAATGGGAGTATGCCGGGATTTGGTATACGGCTGGATCTAATAGCTACATGTATTCGCCACCCAAGGGAGAGTTGGGCGAGCGGGTATACGAGGTGATGACATCTAACCGGAAGTTCCGTGACGATGAGTTTTTAATCCCAGCACGGTTGACGCAGGGCCGCTCATCGATACGGGTACGTGTAAAGTTCGTGCCGGAAGACAGGGAACTGTATCCTGGTTACCCTTACCCCAAGAAAAGCGCATGGAGTGAACTTCGCTATGAGGTTTATAGCTACGTGATGCCGAATTTTGTCGTAAAATGATTCCAACCTCCTGGTGCGATGGGGCGGCAATGTCCCATCACACTTCAAAAAAGTGTTCAAACACGCTGTAGCGCAGACAATCGCTAACTGACCACAACCAATTAAATGATGAAAAGAATTAGACTATTACTATATGGTATGCTTGCGGCAATGTTGTTTATCCAAGCTGCCTATGCCCAAACCAAAACCATTACTGGCAAGGTTTTGTCGTCTACAGATAGTTTGGGGATTACCGGAGTAACGGTACGGGTCAAGGATAGAAACCAGCAAACCGTAACGGACAACGAGGGCGATTTTTCGATTACTGCCAATGTAGGGGAGACGCTTGTTTTTAGCTCCATCGGATTTGGTGCCAAGGAAATCGTAATCAATAATGAAACCACGCAATTAAACATTTTCCTCGATGCATCCAGCGACAGGCTTGATGAAGTGGTGGTCATTGGATACGGAGAACAGCGAAGGAGAGATTTAACGGGAGCCATCGCATCGGTGAGTGCCGAACAATTTGAAAATGAAAGGCCCCAGAATATAGCAGACATTCTGCGTAATAATACACCGGGTTTGGCGGTTGGGGTCTCTTCCTCGGCGCAAGGGGGCGGAAGCTTTGAGATACGCGGCAACAATAGTTTGAGAACATCCACTGATCCGCTGATCGTACTGGATGGAGTGATTTATGTCGGAAATCTCTCGGACATCAATCCAAACGATGTTGAATCAATAGATGTAATGAAAGATGCATCCTCGGCAGCGATTTATGGAGCACGGAGTGCGAATGGGGTCATCCAGATCACCACGAAGCGGGGGAAAGACAGTGGCAAGCCGATTATTAGCTTTAATTCCAGCATTGGTGTAGCACAGCCCACCCGGTATGGAAAAGTATATGGTGCCGACGAGTTTGTCAATTGGCGTTCTGATTTGATGAAGTCGCTAAACTACTACAATCCAACTACCAAAGACAAATTGTATCTATATGATGATCCCAATGACTTACCATCGGGGGTTACATTGGACGAGTGGCGAGGTGGTCTAGCAGGCGAACCATTGGATATCTGGCTTTCACGGCTAGGGTTGCGACCATTGGAAATCGAAAATTATAAAGCCGGGAAATCGATTGACTGGGCAGACATGATTTATCAGCAGGCACTAAGGCAGGATCACAATGTGTCCCTATCCGGAAGAGCCAATGCGCTAACCTATTTTGTTTCTCTGGGCTATAATAATAATGAAGGCGTAGTAGTAGGCGACCAGTTCAAGACCATCAGGAACCGTATCAACATCGATGCCGATGTGACCAGTTGGCTGAAAGTCGGGATTAATTCTCAGTTTGCGAGAAGAGACGAAAGCAATGTTAATGCTGGGACAAATATCCAAGTGATCTCGCCATGGGGGAGCATGTATGAAGACGATGGCACAACGTTGCGGTTGAGTCCGGTTGACGATTTGGTAGCTGCCCGTAATCCGCTTTACGATCGGGCTTTTACAGACCGTTTATTGGATATCACCACCATCACCAGTACGCTGTTCGCGCAGGTGCAATTGCCTTTCGGGATAAGTTATCAAGCAAATTATACGCCTCACTTCAATATGCGGCGGTATTTTAACCATCAGTCTTCGGAACATCAAGAGTGGGGCCTGTTTGGTGGCCAGGTGGATAGGGAGCATACTGAAAATTTTACATGGCAGTTGGATAACCTGATTAAATGGAGCCACAGATTCAATAACCACCAATTGGATGCGACGGTTCTGATCAATGCAGAAAAAGTACAGGGGTGGGGTGATAACCTCAGCGTTCAGGAATTTGCACCTTCTGACGTGTTGGGTTATCACAACGTCGGTGCGGGCGGAAGCGACACGCGGAATATGGGAAGTGATGACATCTATAGCACACGCGATGCATTGATGGGCCGCCTGAATTACGCTTTTAAAGATCGGTACATGGCTACGGTCGCACTGCGAAGGGATGGGTTTTCCGCCTTTGGCATGAGGAATCCCAGGGCCTATTTCCCTACGGTAGCATTGGGCTGGGTGATCAGCGATGAACGGTTCCTTCAAAGCAATATCCTCACCTATGGTAAACTCCGCTTGTCGTGGGGTGAGAATGGAAATTCCGCCATTGGTATTTATGATGCGTTGTCTCCAATAGGAATTAGCCAATATCCCTATTATTCATTGGAAACGGGAAATCCATACGAGGTGAATCGAATGTTTGTTGAACGAATGGCTAATCATGAATTGAAGTGGGAACGAACGCAGCAATTGAATCTTGGATTCGATTTTTCCATTAAAGAAGGGCTCTTGGATGGGTCTATCGATCTTTATAGGTCAACGACATTGGACTTGCTGGTTGACCGGAGTTTGCCGTTGATTAATAGTTATGCCAGTGTGACAGATAACTTGGGAAAAATCGAAAACCGGGGGATTGAGTTTACCTTAAATGCCGCTATCCTCAAACGGGAGAATTTCAGTTGGAACTCCGGTTTTAATTTCACGGTCAACAGGAATAAAATTGTCAGCCTTTATGGCAATATGGAAGAGGTATTGGATGACGAAGGCAATGTTACCGGCCAGCGCGAGTCCGATGATATTCCCAACCGGTGGTTTATTGGCAAAGCCATCGATGTGATATGGGCTCCAAAGGTATTGGGTGTGTGGCAATTGGGAGAAGAAGAACAGGCGGCTGAATATGGGCAGTATCCGGGAGACTTTAAGCTTAAAGACGTAGATGGAAACGGGGTGATCAACCAGGAGGACTACGAATTCCAGGGCTACAGGGAACCCCAATTCCGGTGGAATCTCCGGCAGGAATTCGTCTTTTTCAAGAACCTTGAGTTTGCCTTCAATATGTACGCACAATTGGGATATAAAGCAACATTTAACCGAGCCAAGAACAGTGATGGTTTCCCGGAGCGGCAAAATGCATTTGCGACAGAATACTGGACCCCGGAGAACCCGACCAATCGGTATAGCAGGCTTTATGCATTAACAGGCGGTGTACCGTTTGATATCTATAGGAATAAATCGTTTGTACGCCTTGATCGGATTAGCTTGGCATACCGTTTCCCACAACGATACCTCGATACCGTCAACCTGAAAAGCCTAAAGCTATTTTTTAATATTCAGAATGTGGGCTTCTGGGCTCCAGACTGGGAACAGACCGACCCGCAGGCCGAAGGATTATATCCGAGAAACTATACGTTCGGAGTCAATCTGTCGCTATAACATGTAAACCACAAAATGATAACGGATATGAAGACGATATATAAAAAAATCAAATTTGTTGTATGGGGTGCGGTGTCATCGCTTGCTTTTTTGATGATTCCCTACGGTTGCAATAAAACGTTCCTGAATCCCAATCCACTGTCCATTTTTACACCGGAAAACGCAATGACTACCGTAGCGAGCCTTTACAACGCACTCGCCGCCTGCGACATTCAAATACGGGAGGAAATCTACGGAGATGCCCCGCCATACCTTACGGAGTTGATGTTTTCGGATCTGTGTGTGGAAGGGATGAATGACAACCCCGGTACAAACCAAAATGCAACGTTGATGGTGACGCCAACTGGTAACCTGAACAATGGCAATGGGAATCAAATCTTATGGCACATCGAAAATGCATATAGGGGGCTGAGGAATGCGCATGTGGTCATTGATGCTGTCAACAGCTTTGAGATGGATGAGACCGAAAGAAATTCCATTTTAGGGATGGCTTATTTCCATCGAGCGATGCGTTATTATCGACTGACCCATCAATTTGGGGATGTTCCATATGTGGGCAAGCATATTGTATCGCCCAGACTCGATTTTCAGACTACCCGAAGGGAAGTTATTTTGCGAAAGATGAAAGAAGATCTGGAGTTTGCAGTACAATGGGTGTCTGATAACGTAGATAAAGGTAGACCTACCAAAGGGGCATGCGGGCACTTATTGACAAAAATCAATCTGGCATTAGGTGAGTTTGACGATGCTATCGCTTCGGCCAGCGCCGTAATCAATGGCGGTGTATATGCACTGATGCGGGAGCCCTTTGGGGTCATTCCCCAAGAAGAGGGAAACTATTTTTCAAGCAGAGGAATCGTACGGGACGATGTGGTTGCCCGGCTGCACTGGTTTGCCAATAAGCATATTCCCGAAAATAAGGAAGTATTGTATATGGTCAATTCTGAAGAAAGTTTACCGAGCTCCCGGGTGAATTTGCAGACGATGCGACAAGCAGTTCCATTTTGGAGCAAGACAGCCGCCAAGCAAATCTATACACCCGATGGCCGGCCGGGGATGTCGGATCAGGCTGGCCGGGAAATCGATTTGGTACGCTCGTTCGGCCGTGGTATCGGCCGTACCCCACCTACGGTATACCACGCCTTCGAAATATGGGATGACCCGAATGACCTGCGTCACAAACAGTATAATTGGATGAGAATGGAAGATCTGGTATATAACCATCCAGACCTTAACGGATCGAACCCTTATTATGGAAAGCCGCTTCAATTGCGGGATGAGGATGGCAGGGTGTTGACTACGGATACCATAGGGAATTGGTACGGGTGGCCTCATTATAAATTGTATACCCCAGACCCCAGAACGGTGCAGCCCCGTGGTGGGGCCGGTGACTGGTATATTTTCCGTCTGGCCGAGACCTACCTATTGCGTGCGGAAGCTTATTGGTGGAAAGGACAGCCAGACCAGGCCATGGTAGACATTAATGAAGTGCGGACCCGTGCGCATTGTGCTCCCTATACCGATGCTAACCAGATCGATATTGGCACGGTCTTGTCTGAGCGTGCACGAGAGCTGTATTGGGAAGAACCGAGAAGGACCGAACTAACCCGCATCGCCTTCATTTTCGCACAAACTGGAAAAGCGTTTAATGGCAAGACTTACTCGTCGTCTACCTTCGGAACCGCCAACTTTTACTATGATTGGCTGATGGAAAAAAACAATTTCTTCCGCGATCATGTTGTTGCGTTCAATGGACAAACCTATGAAATCCAGTCATATCATGTGCTTTGGCCAATACCGCAATCTATGATTGACGCCAATACTTTGGGTGTGATCAATCAGAATTTTGGCTATGATGGATATGCGGACAATGTTCCGCCGTTGGATGCAATACCGGCAGAAGAGTTGTAAAAGGAAAACGTTGTTACTTTGTTCAGATAAAAAACAGTTAGCATAGGATAGCAAAGGCGTGGCTTACCGTACTTTACCTAGTTAATTTTGTTAATACCAATTGGTTTACAAAAAGATGATAGTAAAACCGGAGATGCGATTATTTATATTATTTTCGATTACAGCCGCCCTGTTTGGTGTTTCGGGTGCTTGTGCGCAGCAAACACCAAAAAGTGAACAGCCGGGTAAAACCGTCGTGCTGTTCGACGGAAAGACCCTGAATGGTTGGAAGCCGGTCGATCCGGCTGATAGCCGTTTTTGGACGGTAGCGGACAGCTTTCTGACGGGCGGGGACGGCGTGAGCAATGTGCCCAAAAATACCTATTTGCAAACCACCAAAGAGTATGAGGATTTTGAATTCCGTTGCCTCTTCCGGTTATCGGGTGATCACGCTACGGGATTCATCAACAGTGGTATTCAATATCGTTCATCTGTGGTAGACAACGATATCGTCGGCTATCAGGCCGATATCGGTGACGGCCACTGGGGTGACATTTATGACGAACATCGCCGGGCATTGTTGGTGGCGGGTGATTTGAGTACCTTGCAACATATCATCTATAAAGGCGGCTGGAATAGCTACATTGTTCGAGTTCGCGGAAACCATCATGAGCTCTATATCAATGGTGTGAAGACCTGTGATTACATCGAGGAGGACCCCACGATTTCCAAAAAGGGCGTCATCGCCTTTCAACTCCATGGAGGTGGCGCAGCGAAGATTCAGCTTAGGGATGTTACCATTACAGCCTTCTGACTTTCTTTTGCCTATAACTAATCTTGTTTTCTCTGTTATGTGATATATAACAGTCGGCTTAGGAAAAAATGCGGTTAGGTTTTCGTTAGAATCAACTATACCTTTGGATTAGCCAATTATACGTTCTGGTGACTGAGCAGGACGATGGACGGTAGTGTATACTATCTACGGGTCTTTGAAGCGAATGGAACCTTTAAATACAAAGCAGAACCTAACGGAAAAACAGCTCCTTGAACGACTAGGCGTTCAGGATGCGCGGGCGTTTGACGTACTTTATGATCGATTCCGTCCGAAAGTCTATACGTACGCCCTCAGAATTTCCAGATCTATAGAAGTAGCGGAAGATATGGTGCATGAGGTGTTTTTGAGATTGTGGCAAAGTAAAGAACCAGAAAAAATAGAAAGTGTTGAGGCATACCTTCGGGTGATTACACGGAATCTGACACTGAAGTGGCTGAGAAGAACCATCTTAGAGCGAACAATTAGTGCAGCAATCAAAGATGACCGTACCGCTACTGACCTATCCACGGAGCAGTGGATCAATTTGAGGGATACCCAAGAAGTCATTGATCGCGCAATCGCGCTGCTTCCGCCACAACGGCGTCTGATTTTTCAACTATGTAAGAACGAAGGACTAAAATATAAAGAAGTAGCGGAACGGACCAACCTTTCGCAGCTGACCGTTAAAACCCATATGCAGCTGGCATTGCGATTTTTGCGGGATTATATGGCCAAATACCATGATTTGGTCGTCTTGCTCTTGGTGATCCTTTTACAACAAATGTAATTTTTTTCTCAATTTGATTACTCCTCTTCCGGCTGTTGTGGGTCTCTATTATAGCAAGCAGCCAATTATAGCTTTAGCGCATAAAGATGACTCGAGAACGGTTACAGTTTTTGTATGAACAATACCAACGTCGTTTGATTTCGGATGACGAGCTGGCAGAACTGCGGTTGTTTGTGTCGGACGACCTACGTCATCAACTGGTAGAAGAATGGTTGGATGGGATTTGGGATGATTTGGACGAAGGAACGCTCTCCGATATCCCACGTGACAGGCAACGGTTGTTGCTCGAATCCATAATAAGCGACAAGCCTGTTGTAAAGCGGATACGGTTGACTTGGTGGTATGCCGCCGCGATTGCGTTGCTGCTTACGGGAGGAATTCTCATTTTCCAGTATGTGGAACAAGCGCAGGAGAAATCGTTGTTGGCACTAGGGACAGGAGGTTTGAAAGATATTTCTCCGGGCGCCAATAAAGCGATTTTGACATTGCCAAATGGAAGCAAGATTGTTCTGGACGATATCGATTCTGGTGAGTTGGTGGCAGATAACTCAGTGAGGATGACGAAAAGTGCCGATGGCATATTGGTCTACGAGTCGATTAAGATGGATAGCATAGCTGCCGTAGGAGAGAGGGTCAGTTACCATACGGTGTCCACTCCAGCAGGCGGGCAGTATCAGATTTGGCTTCCCGATGGAACTAAGGTAACATTGAACGCTGGGTCAGAATTGCGGTACCCCGTCGTTTTTCAACGCGATAAGCGAATGGTAACCTTTCAAGGAGAGGGGTATTTTGAAGTAGCGCCAGATGCTAAGCGGCCATTTCTGGTGGAATCTGTAACACCCAACGGACGGCAAACGATTGCGGTGTTAGGTACGGAATTCAACGTCAATACCTACGACCGAGAGCAAGAAATCAGGACGGCGGTGATCAAGGGGAGTGTAGAGGTTAGGTTTTCAACGGCAATACCATCCGTGGTGCTGAAACCTGGTCATCAATCGGTATTGGCTAAAAAAGATGGAAATGTTTCACTTAGCGTTGCCAAGGCAGATCTGAACTCCGTTGCCGCTTGGAAAGATGGGTTGTTTGTGTTTGCTGATGAGCCATTACCGGATTTATTAAAACGTGTTTCGAGGTGGTATAACGTTACGTTTAGCTACGACGACGATATGCATGACGTTCGGATCCAGGGGAATTATTTTCGGAATAAAGGGTTATTGGATTTATTGCAAAACCTGGAGCTGATAGGCAAAATTGATTTTTTAATCGAACAGCCTGCGGTTCGGGGCCATGATGAAAGGAGGATTTATGTAAAAAAACGCTAACCCAGAAAGAAAATCGGGGGTGCGCTCACTACCCCCGAGATGTAGTCAATTGTTTCCAATTAACCATTGTAATCTAGATTCAAATGTATAAAAAATATTTGAAGTGGGGAAGGAATGCCTTTCCAAATACCATATTGAAATATATCGTCATGATGAAACTGACGCTCATATTCCTCACGGCTTTCTTTGTTCAGGTAAGTGCGTCCAGTCTAGCACAGGAAGTTACCTTACGTGTCGATAATATGCCGATTCAGCATGTATTTCATCGCCTTACATTAAAGACAGGCTATAACTTTATCGCCGAGGCTGGCGTGCTGAACGGACTCGATAACGTGAGCTTTGATGTGAAGAATACGTCCCTGAAATCGGTGCTTGAGCGATTTCTCGATCCACAAAAAATCGAGATTCTGTTTGGTAGCAGCGAAACGATTATTATCAAGCCACGATCCCATCGCCCGGTTGGGCAACGATCTGGCAGAGATCCATCGATAAAGGTCATGGAAGCGCAGCAAAGGGATATTAGGGGGACTGTTCGTGATTCGGCGGGAATTGCCTTAGTTGGGGTAACGGTGAAGGCTGTTGGAGTCCAAAATGTAGGGACATATACGGATGCGAATGGCCGTTATGTGCTCGCTATACCCCAAGAAACCACATCGATTGAGTTCAGTATGGTGGGATATACGACGGTTATTACCCCTATCAATGGAAAAGAAGTAATCGATGCCATGCTACTGGTTTCGGATTCCCAGATTGATGAAGTGGTGGTGGTCGGTTTCGGGCGGCAAAAGAAAATGTCGGTGACCGGTGCCATTTCCACGGTAAAACCATCCGAACTTCAACGCATTGCTACGCCCATGCTGTCCAATTCGTTGGGTGGGGTAATGCCTGGAATGATTACACGACAAGCCTCCGGAGAGCCCGGTTATGACAACGCGGCACTTTTTATCCGCGGCATTGCTACAATGGGGACGTCAAGTAGGGCACCATTGGTTTTAGTAGACGGTGTGGAGCGAGATATTAATGTGTTGAATACGGCCGAAATAGAGAGTTTTACGATCCTGAAAGATGCGTCTGCCACAGCCGTATATGGCGTTCGGGGTGCAAACGGTGTGATCTTGATCGAAACAAAACGCGGTCAACGAGGGCGTCCGAAAATTACATTGAGAACGGAGATGGCAAACTTGCGCGGTCTGCGGTTTCCGGATTATATCGCCGGTCATGAGTTTGCTTCTTTGATGAATGAAGCAAGTATGAACAGCAGTTTACCTGAAGAGTCGTGGCCTTGGTCAACAGCGGATATTGCTAAATTTCGGGATGGCACGGATCCTTACCTATATCCCAATGTAAATTGGACCGACGAAGTGCTCAAAAGAGATGCCTTCCAGACGATCAATAACCTCAGTGTATCAGGTGGCAATGACGTTGCGCGCTATTTTGTCAACGTAGGTTATACCAGTCAGTCCGGTTTGTTCAAAGAAGACCCGCAATACGAATACCGTACAAACTCCAAATCGGACCGTTACAACTTCCGCTCAAATGTGGATATTAATTTGTCAAAAGATTTTGTCGTCGATCTTGGCTTAGCGGGTATCATTCAGGACAGGACGTATCCAGGAACGCCTGCCCAGCCAATTTTCGATGCAATGAAACGCATCTCGCCTATAAATTATGCGGTAAAGAATCCCGATGGGACACCGGGAGGGGGTGTTTCCTATTTGATGGACAACCCCTGGGCGCTGGCAACACAAAGTGGATACGCCAAGCAATTCCGTAACACGCTCCAAGGTACGTTTGGCTCCCGGTGGGATATGTCATCTTATATAGAAGGGCTGACGCTATCCGCAAAATTTTCTTTTGATTATTATTACTTCAATGAGGTATTCCGGCGTAAGCCCTATGAGGTCAAACAGTATTTGGGAAAGGATGAGCAAGGGAACGACCAATACAACGTCGTTCGTCGCGAAGGTGCGATGGGGTATGAAATCGCTCAAAGTTCGGACAGGGCCTATTATTATGAGGGTTCGGTAAACTATCAGCGAACGTTCGGTAACCACAGCCTAACCGGCATGCTGCTTTTCAACCGACGGGATTTTAAGAATCTTACGGCAGGAACGTCGATCATCAATCTCCCCAACAGACGACAGGGATGGGCAGGGCGGATTACCTACGATTATTTGGAACGTTATCTGGCGGAATTCAACTTCGGGTACAACGGATCCGAAAATTTCCCCCAAGGCCAACGTTACGGCTTTTTCCCTTCGGGGTCACTTGGCTGGGTGGTCTCCAACGAAAATTTTTGGGGAACAAACACGATCAACCATTTGAAGTTTAGGGGGTCATATGGTTCAGTAGGGAATGACCTGATCGGTGGCGATCGATTCCTGTATTTATCCACGGTCAACACCGGCGCAAATGGCTACCACTTTGGACAAGGGATGGCTTGGATGAATGGCTATGCTGAGGCTAAAATGGGGGCAGCCAATATCACCTGGGAAAAGTCTTATAAAGCGAATATCGGACTTGATCTGGAACTTTTTCGCGGCACGGTCGTATTACAAGGTGATTACTTCCAGGAAAAACGACGGGATATTTTGTTGCAGCGGGGGACCGTACCCAATATTACCGGCATCACGTCTGCGAGTATTCCATGGGCTAATGTCGGACAGGTGGATAACCGCGGATTTGACTTCAATTTGGAAGTCAGGAAACACACGACTTCGGGATTCTACTACTCAATCAGAGCGAACACCACATTTGCACGGAATACGATCATTGACGATGACAAGGCGATTCAGCGATGGGATAACCTGAATACTATTGGCCATCCGGTAGATCAGCCTTTTGGATTGATTGCCTTGGGACTCTTCCAAAATGCCGAGGATGTGGCAAACAGTGTGCCCCAGAACCTGGGTAACGCTGTCCAACCGGGCGATATTAAATATATGGACGTAAACGGGGATGGGGTAGTTGATGTGGATGACTACACCGCCATTGGATACGCCCGCACGCCGGAAGTCATGTTCGGCATCGGTGGTACGATCGCCTATAAAGGGTTTGAGCTTTCGTTGCAGTTTACAGGCGCTACGCGAACGTCTACATTCTTGGATTCGGAAGGCATGTGGCCCTATAGCCTGGAGTATCCCAACTATAACGTGCTTCGGGAGTACTACGACAATCGTTGGATTCCGGGTGCAACGGACAACGGCGGGGCGAGGTACCCTGCGGTCATCAGGGGTCAAAACACCAACAACTACCGGCCCAATACGCTGTATCTGCGGAATGCAGAATACATCAAGCTGAAGAATGCGGAAGTCGCCTATAATTTTTCATCGCCGGGTCTGACGGCCCGTCGAATCAGCGGGCTCCGGCTTTTCGTGAACGGAAATAACTTGTTGTGTTTTGACCACCTGAAGATTGTTGACCCGGAGTCCAACTATGGGACTGGCGGATACCCGCAGCAACGCACGTTAAACTTCGGGGTTCAACTAACTTATTAAAAATGACATTGAAACCCGCTATATCAGTGTCTTGCAAAAAAGGACGGTAGAAATGCAGGTTGAAGAGGCATTTAAAGAATAAAAAATTTTCGAATGAAGACGATTATAAAGATTATGGCAATCGGTACACTCTGCCTACCGTTTGTATCTTGTGAAAAATATTTAGATAAGACACCTGATGAGGACATGACCTTGGATAAGGTTTTTACGAATCAGGAGTGGACCGATCAGTTTCTGGCCCATATCTACAGTTGGTGCCCGACGGAGGCAAATTTTGCCGACGACGGCGGAGCTTGGAGGAGTCCGTTTGTCGGCGGTTCTGATGAAATGGAAATCGCCTTTGGGGGTGCTTATTCCCATCAGATTAATTCGGGTGCTTGGAATACATCAGACATTAATAGATCGCCGATATGGAACGAGACATACATGGCCGTCCGCAAGGTGAATCATTTCCTAGAAAACCTAGATAAGGTGCCCAACGCCAGTCAGGAGCTAAAAACCAGATGGCGAGGAGAGGGGCATTTTATGCGGGCTTACCATCATTTTTTGTCGTTCAGGGCATATGGGCCGATTGTACTATTGGATAAGTCGCTTGAGATGACTGACGACCTGTTGTCATACACCCGACAACCCGTAGATGTCTGTGTAGATTTTATCGTCAATGAATGCGATATAGCCGTGCAACACCTGCCCACAGGCTATTTCAACAACACTAACCTCTTCGGTAGGGCGACAAGTGTCGCTGCAAAAGCGTTGAAATCAAGGGTGTTGTTGTATGCCGCGAGCCCGCTTTATAACGGCAATACGGACTATGCCGGATTTGTGGATGCAGACGGAAGGCCCCTAATCTCACAAACGTCCGATCTTGAGAAATGGAGACGCGCTGCAGAAGCTGCTCTTGATTGCATTACCGAAGCCGAAACCAGCGGCTATGGGTTGTATGATCAAAATCCAGACAAAGTAGAAAACTACCGTGAAATTTTTACGGCAAACTTCAATAAAGAACAACTTTTCGTTAAACCATTAAACCAGTACGATCATTATCTTTGGTGTGACGATCCGATAAGCTTAGGGGGCTATTCCATCATCAATCCTACTCAGGAAATGGTAGATGCGTACGAGATGGCAGATGGTACTGCACCGATATTGGGATACGACAGTGATGGTAAACCAATCATCAACTCTGCTTCGAAGTATCAAGAGGAAGGCTACGTTGCCACGGCCGATGAACAGGGACGTTGGCCATTTGGGGTACGAAATATGTTTGTAAACCGCGAGCCCCGTTTTTATGCAAGCATCAATTTTCCAGGACAGTATTGGAAAACCAACCAAGATGGAACACCACATGAACTGGCTTTTTGGTACGACGGTATCGATGGACGGCGTTTTGCTGGGTCTGACTATTGCAAAACCGGTTATCTGATGGGTAAACTCGTGAATGAACGTTCCACCCGGCTATACCCTTCTTTTTTTGTGAATCAATCGGTGTGGGTTTACTTTCGGCTAGCCGAGCAATACCTGAATTATGCGGAAGCAATCAATGAATACGAGCAATCGCCCGCCAAAGCCTATCCGTATGTCAATGCAATCCGGAAAAGGGCTGGACTGCCTGATCTTCCCGAAGGACTTTCCCACACGGAAATGCGCGACCGGATTAAGCACGAACGCAGGATTGAATTGGCTTTTGAAACGCATCGATTCTTTGACGTCAGAAGATGGAAAGACGCAGAAGCGTCACAAAATCAGCCCATCCACTCGTTGAATATCAATGAAGGGACGCATAAACAAGATGATGCTTTTTACAAACGCATTGTCGTTGAAAACCGGGTTTTTGAAAGTCCAAAGCATTACCTTTTTCCGCTGCATCGGGATGAAATTAATAAAAACCCTGAAAGGCTCATCCAAAACCCCGGTTGGTAGCTTGGGCGTTTAAGAGCGCTTCCGCATCGGAAGCGCTCCTACATAGGTCGCAATTCGTGTTATGGCGATTTTCTCACGGAATGTGAGCCTATATTTTTCAGAAAAAGATGTTTATGATAAAATACAGTCAGAGTCGGATTGGTTAGCATTGGATTCTTGATTTGGCTGTTTACTATATTTGTTGTGTACCAATTAAGTGTGGTTGAAGGATTTTTTTGTGACCTTGACAGGATACTAATACATAAATTTTCATTAAAAAGGTTAAATAGACAATGTGCTTACAGTTTTTACGTAAAGGGTACCTTGGCATTTGCGTTACAGCCATCGTGTTGATTGCGGGATGCGCGTCCGAGGAAAAATCCGAAGATTCACAGCAAATAGATCGAGAATATGTGCTGAACGCCAAGATGATTGGTTATACAGGTGTTGGCGGTGACATCGACGGACAGCGGAATCCCCTGCTCCGCGCCAGGAAAGGTGAGCGAGTAAAGATTTCACTCGTCAATGGTGAATTGATGGCACACGATGTCAAATTGGAGGAGCTTGGTGTGCAAAGTGAAACGATGCTGGAGGAGGGGGATACCACGAGTATTGTATTCGTCGCAGAGGCAGATGATAGTTATTTTTGTACCCTTCCGGGTCACGAAAAAGTGATGCGCGGGCAGTTTAAAATCGTGGAAAACTTTGAAGCGGTTGTAAGCGATAACTGGGGCGTCTCGCCGCGCAAAGACGGCCGGCCGCTGAATTTTGGTTTCGAACGTGGAAACCTCCAAGACTGGAAGGCCTCTGGCAATGCATTTGGCCAGCGGGCGGTTACGTTCGATCCGGCTCCGTGGTATCCGGATAGCGTGGTGCTGAAGCAATCGGGCGACTACTACGTAAGCAGCGGAGGAACCTTGAATTATCAGGCCACCGGCACACTCACGTCTACTGCATTTGGAGTGACGCATCCATGGGCATCGTTCAAAATTTCAGGTGGGGCCCTCGCCGGCGTACGCGTGGAATTGGTGGATGCTAGCACGGATTCCATCTTTTTTAAGATGTCGGGGCATATCAATGAAGACAACGTTAAGGACCCGGCACATGTTGCATTCCGGCCGGTCGTAGTTGATTTAACGCGTTATAAGGGAAAGGAAATCTATATTCGCTTGGTGGATGAAGAGACGGGCACCGTACCGGAAATTGCTTACATCGGCGATAATCATTGGGCGCATATCTCCTTCGACGATTTTCGCTTCCATGATGAAAGGCCAACATATGCCCATGAATTGCGGCCGGATGATGTCGTTATTCTTCCGCCACGTGATATCGTGCCTCATGCCGGTCTTTCGGGTGCTGAAGCGACAAAGGTAATGGATGCTCCCGAAGGATTTTCGGTAACCTTGGCTGCCGCTGAACCGGATATCGTCCGTCCGATAGCGTTTACACAAGACGATCGAGGTAGGCTTTGGGTGGTAGAAGCACACACGTATCCGGTGCGTGCCCCAGAAGGGCAGGGAAAGGACCGAATCCTGATTTTTGAAGATACGGATGGTAATGGTACTCTGGACAGCCGCAAGGTATTTATGGAAGGACTCAATATGGTCAGCGGTATCGAGATTGGATTCGGTGGGGTATGGTTGGGTGCAGCTCCTTACCTCATGTACATCCCAATCGATGCAGCTAAGGATGCACCGGCTGGCGAACCCCAGATCCTGTTGGATGGCTGGGGGTATGAGGACACACATGAAACGCTCAATACGTTCAAATGGGGCCCTGATGGGTGGTTGTATGGTAATCATGGTGTGTTTACCCACTCCAATGTAGGAAAACCTGGCGCTTCAGACGACGAACGTACGCCTATCAATGCGGGTGTATGGCGTTACCACCCCACACGACATGAATTTGAAGTGTTTGCACATGGCACGAGTAACCCTTGGGGTGTTGATTTCAATGATTATGGACATGCCTTTTCCACGGTATGCGTCATTCCCCACCTGTTCCACATGATTCAGGGGGGACGTTACCACCGACAGGGCGGCCAACATTTCAATCCCTATACGTACGACGATATTAAGACTATCGCTGACCACGTACATTGGCTAGGCGATCAGGGACCGCACGCGGGCAATTTCCGATCGGCCGCCGCGGGTGGTGGGCATGCTCATGCCGGCGCTATGTTTTACCTGGGCAACAAACACTGGGGTATCGACCGGAATGCGATTTTCATGAATAACATCAACGGTTTCCGCGTCAACATGGATATCACCAAGCGTTCTGGATCGGGGTATACCGCGAGCCATGGTAAGGACTTTATCAATACCAACGATTTTTGGTCGCAGTGGATTAATTTCAGGATTACACCCAGTGGATCGGTATTTGTACACGACTGGTATGATAAGAACCAATGCCATAGCCCGAATCCGGATGTGCACGACAAGACCTTGGGCCGGATCTTTAAGATTAGTCATAAGCTGGACAAGTGGGTGACCGTGGATTTGGCGAAAAAGACGGATATGGAATTGGTGGAATACCAACTCAATGAAAATGAGTTCTATGTGGTACATAGCCGGAGGTTATTGCAGGAGCGGGGTGGCAATAGTGAAGTGCATGCAGGCCTGTGGAAGATTTTTAATGACAATCCTGATGTTACGCGTAAACTACGCGCTTTGTGGGCGCTGCACGTAACCAAGGGAATCAGTGCGCAGCAAGCCTTGGAGCTCTTGGATCATAAAGATGAATATGTGCGTGGGTGGGCCATTCAGTTGATTGCCGAAGGCAAGAATGTAGCTGACGATGCGCGCGGCCGTTTTGAGTCACTAGCAAAGAAAGACACATCTGCGCTTGTGCGTCTTTATCTTGCGTCTGCGCTGCAACGGATGGCACCTGAACAGCGGTGGGATATAGTGAAAAACCTGAGTATGTGGGAAGAAGACGCTGCCGACCAGAATATTCCGTTGATGGTTTGGTATGCGCTGGAACCTTTGGTCGCGCTAGATGCCACCCGTGCGACGGAACTCGCCAAGAACGCTAAGTTGCCTGGCTTGGCAGATTTTGTCTCCAGGCGTATTGCCGACGGAAAAAAATAGATTTATGAAGATGAGTAGCTTTAAGTATTCCCATTTGATTATTGGCCTCTTGCCCATTTTACTCGTGGCCTGCGCTGGCGTCGGTGAGGCGCAAGAGAACGGCAGGAGTAAGGCAATAGCTTTCAAAAAACACACGCTCACCACCGAATTCATTTCGGAAGGCGTTGCTGCGGCCGATGTTAACAACGATGGAAACGTTGATATCATTTCGGGGGCGCATTGGTTTGAAGGACCAGACTGGAAAAACGTCCACGACATTTATCCCGAAGATCAGGTGTTTGATGGTACGACGGGCTATAGTAATTCGATGTTGAATTTTGCGATAGATGTCGATCAGGACGGTTGGGTAGATTATATCCGTGTTGATTTTCCAGGCAAGGAGGTGTGGTGGTACCAAAATCCCGGCACTGCAGGAGGGTATTGGAAGCAGCATATCATTGCGAAAAACGCCAGTAACGAATCACCTGCTTTCGTGGATGTAGATGGCGATGGGCGTGAGGATATCCTATGTGGCGATCCCATTACCAAAGAAATGGTTTGGTTCCGTTGCCCTTCAGGTAAGGGCGACACCACTTGGGTCCGTTATGTAATCAGTGAAAAAGGAATGCCGGGAACGGAAAATTTTTCCCACGGACTTGGTTTCGGTGATATCAACGGTGATGGACATAACGACGTCATCATTAAAGAAGGCTGGTGGGAAGCACCTGCTGATCCAACGCAACCGGGATGGACCTTCCACGGGGCGGAATTTGGGCTGCCCGCTGCGCAGATGTACGTCATGGACGTGAATGCCGATGGTTATGCGGACGTCATCAGCTCGTCAGCCCATCGGTACGGCATGTGGTGGTATGAACAGGGGCGCGACCCTGCAGGTAGGACGACCTGGAAACTCCGCGAAATCAATAGCGATTATTCACAGACCCATGCATTGTCGTTGGTCGATTTTGATAGCGACGGCGACATGGATTTGGTGAGCGGAATGCGTTATTTTGCTCATCAGGGGCATGATGCAGGCGAATCATTTCCGCCTACACTTTTCTGGCTGGAGTTTGTTCCCGGCGATAAGCCGACTTGGGTCATGCACATCATCGATGAGGATTCGGGGGTTGGATTGAACAATGTGGTGGTGGATATCAACGGTGATGGCGATTTGGATATCGTGATAGCAAACAAAAAGGGCGTGTTCTACTTCGAGCGAATACCGTAAATCGATCGATGCGAGCGGGCGGATTTGGGTTAATTGGTTGTTTTGTCTGTTTGTGCGTTGTCTGGAACGATTGTTACGGCAATAGCCGCAACCGGCAATTTCGGGTTGAGCAAGATTCCATAGCCATCATTCAAGCTCCATTGTCACCTGAAGCGTCAATGGAACTCATTGAACTGCCTGAAGGGTTTTCAGTGGAGCTATTTGCAAGCGAACCGGATATCGGCAAACCTATTGCCATGGAATGGGATGAACGGGGTAGGCTTTGGATTATCGAAACAGTAGATTACCCCAATACCGTAAGCGGCCAGCCGGCCGAAGGCGATGATCGGATTTTAATCTGCGAAGATACCGATGGCGATGGAAAGGCGGATAAATTCAAGGTCTTTGCAGCGGGATTGGATATCCCCACATCGTTTGCATTTGTACAAGGTGGCATCATCGTGGCTCAGGCTCCTCACTTCTTGCTCTTGAGGGATTTGGATGGGGATGATGTAGCCGATACGAGGGAGATTGTCATGACTGGATGGGGAATATTCGATACGCATGCCGGCCCATCCAATCTGCAGTATGGCTTGGATAACAAGCTTTGGGGAACAGTTGGTTATTCGGGATTTGACGGTCATATAGGAGGGGAACCGGTCACATTCAGGCAAGGAGCCTTTCGCTTCGGCCGCGATGTACGCGGTGGCGTGAAGGATTTCGAATACCTTGCGACTACCTCAAACAACACATGGGGGTTGGGGTTTTCAGAGGAATTTGATGTTTTTTTATCTTGCACCAACAATGAGCACAGCGTTTTTTTAGGTATTCCCAGACAGTATTATGTAAACACAGGCCTAGACGGCCCGGGGATAGAAAAGATCGATTCACATTATCAAATCCACCCGTTGGTCGGGGAACTCCACCAGTTGGACGTGCAAGGTGGTTTTACAGCCGCCACTGGCCATAGTTTCTACACGGCGCGGTCATTTCCTCGTGAATATTGGAATCGCACTGCGTTTATCTGCGAGCCTACCGGAAGATTGGTTCACAAACATGTAGTTGCGCCGAGCGGATCGGGTTTCGTGGAGTTGGGTGACGGTAAGAATATCCTGGCCAGCAGCGATAGCTGGTTTAGTCCCGTTGGCGCGAAGGTGGGGCCTGATGGTGCGCTTTGGGTACTGGATTGGTATAATTTTATGATTCAGCATACGCCCCAAGAGCAAAAGGAGGAAGTTATTCCAGGGCGCGATTTATTCCGGGGTAGGATTTACCGTGTGGTTTATAAGCAAAGTAAGCCTACGGCGACGCCGGAGGTTTCCGTTGATCGTCCGGCATCCCTGCTTGAGGCCTTGCAGAGCGATAATATGTTTTGGCGCATTACCGCGCAACGTCTCATCGTTCAGTCCAATCTCGTCGGTATGGCAGAGCAGCTATTTGGTCTGATTGAGGAAAATACTGTTGATGAAGTGCATACAAATGGCCCAGCTTTGCATGCGATTTGGACGTTATCGGGTTTGGGATTGTTGGATGGAAGCGACCAACGGTGCCTGGATGTCATATTGACGGCGCTGAAGCATCAGGCCCCTGGTGTGCGAAAAGCAGCAGTTCAGGTACTACCCGTCCATATTCCTTTCGTGGCAGACCGTCTACTGGTTTCTGGTATTTTGGAAGATCCGGATAACCGTGTGAGGCTGGCTGGATATTTGGCTCTGACAGCAGCAGAAAGCACGCCTGGTGTCGGAAGGGCAATTTTTTCCGCAACAAATGATGTGCGGAACACGGAAGATAAGTGGATTTCTCAAGCGCTGAAGATTTTGGCTCAGGTCCACAATCAGGTTTTTCAGGATGAGTATATAGCCCATTTCGATCCGTTGGCGTGGGGCGCTTCAGACAGTATGCTTATTCATCAACTGGCAGCCACACCGACCACCCATTCAGATGATTTTGAAAAGGAGGATTCGCTTCTGATAGATCAAGTTGTTTCCATAAGTGCACGATTGGGCGAGTTGCTATATGATAAACAGTCATTTACCGTAAAAGCGGGTTCCAACGTGAAGATCGAATTCAGCAACCCGAATTACACGCAGCATAATTTGGTCATCATAAAACCCGGTGCATTGGAGCCGGTCCGCAAAGCGGCAGCGAAATTAGCGCGGGGATCAAGGGGGGTTGAACTTCAGTACGTACCCAATACCGAGGACATCTTGTTTGCATCGTCCTTGGTCAATCCTAATGAACGGTGTGAACTGATCTTTACTGCGCCGTCTGTTGCCGGTCGGTATCCCTTTTTGTGTACATTTCCCGGGCATTCAGAAACCATGCACGGCATCATGAATGTAACCGACTAGGCCGTTTACGCAAGGTCAATGCCAATTTTTTATAATCGATGATCCCGCCAAAGCGCATAAGGATATCGCCACCGATGACGCCGATAACTGGTTCGATATCCAATTGTTCATAGGCGTAGTTGATGGTGGATAGATCCAAAACCGCAACTTCATGGTTTTTGAGGTGCAGGTCGCCTATTTGCAAATCAGGAACGTTGAGGATAAAGCTTTGCATGGAGGTGGTGCCCAACCCGGTCGAAACCATATCGGTATGTTGTAATATCATATTCTCGTGTAGGTGAGTCTCCACGGTAGCCTTGTCGAATACCGTTTTAGAAGCACCCGTGTCAAGTACCGCTTTGAACGGCTTATCAAAAACAATGACTTCCAACAAAAGGTGGAAGCCATCGTCCTGCAGATTCAATAACGTTAATGGGACGTTCACCATTGATCAGAGCGTCCCGATTTCTTTCAGTACATTATTCATGTTGCGTACGGCATCAGCACTTTTGGCAAAGGCAGCTTTTTCCGTTTCATCGAGTGGAAGTTCGAGGATACGCTCCCAGCCATTTTTTCCAAGGACCACAGGCACCCCAAGATTAATGTCGTGTTGGCCGTATTCGCCTTCCAAGTACACAGAGGCGGTGAAAAGCTTCTTTTGGTCGCGTACGATGCTTTCAACGACGGCAGCACTGGATGCGCCGGGAGCATACCACGCCGAAGTACCGATAAGCTTGGTGAGTGTTGCACCGCCCACCATAGTGTCGGAAACGATTTGTTGTTGTTCTTCCTCCGATAAAAATTGGGTAACCGGTATGCTATTCCATGTTGCATGATTGATCAGTGGGATCATGGTCGTATCGCCGTGACCACCGATAACGATAGCGTTGAGGTCAGCAGGAGACGCCCCGAGTCGAAGGCTAAGCTGGTACCTGAAACGCGAAGAGTCCAACGTGCCGCCCATGCCGATGATGCGATGTTTGGGTAGTCCGGTGGCTTTGAGCGCTAAATAAGTCATCGTATCCATCGGATTGGATACCACGACGAGAATAATGTCCGGCGAATATTTCAATAGGTTCTCTGCGACATCGCGCACGATATTGGCATTGGTGCCAATGAGTTCTTCGCGAGTCATACCAGGTTTACGCGGGATGCCCGAAGTGATAACGGCCACTGCGGAGCCAGCCGTTTGGCTATAGTCGTTGGTTACACCTGTAATCTTGGTGTCGAATCCCAACAACGCAGCAGTTTGTGACATGTCTTGCGTTTTGCCTTCCGCCAATCCTTCCTTGATATCTAATAATACAACTTCTTCGGCAAGTTCCCTGCGGACAATGTTGTCTGCGGTGGTGGCGCCCACCGCTCCGGCACCTACAACGGTAATCTTCATAAGGTTATTGTTATTTTGGTTTTTACTATTATCATCGAATGGTAGCGAATATAGGGATTATTTTGTAATTACAATCATCGTCAGTTTGCCAGAACATCCAGGTACTTGAGGAGGTAGTCCTGCTTTTCTCGCGATTTATATTGCTGGATGAAGCGTGGATGCTCCAATACCACCAATTCGCCAAATAATCGTTCCTCGGCATTGATTTTGGCTAGATAAGCTGCATTCTTTTTGCCTAAGACAAACACTTTGGTGTTGTCGAGCGGTAGGCTGAGGTGATTTCGTAAGGTAGAAACCATAAACGGCTTCAACGAATCGAATAGTCGCTTATCGTCATAGTAATTTGCATTTACCCACTTATTGTTCTCGTTTCGACGAACGATGGCCAATGGAAACGGGGAGTTGATATAGCAATCGTTGTAGAAACTGTGGACGCCCCCGTATTGTGCAATGAGGTCATAGACGAATACCGAAGAGGGTTCATGCGAATAGGCTGTCTTCATCTCGATTCCGCAGACGTCTTTCAGTCGTTTGGTGTCTGTAAATGGTACGCCGGTGACGCCCGCGCCATGCCGGCTGGGGTTGATTCCGATGATAAATTTTCTCGTTCTATTATCGCCATAGAACTTATGGTAAAACCGTTCCATGGTAGGGAGTGTTTCCGGATTATCCACAAACGGATTGATGACCGCAAAACCCTCAGGCAGTAGTCCGGTATATTCAAGCTGCTTATTGAAAGCAACGACTTGTCTTCCAAAGGAATGATTGTTACTCATTTTCTTGTTTATCGGCAGTCATGTTGCCGGATTCGAACAATATAATCAGCATTGGTTGGATTTACAAATGGCAATCGAAATATCAAAACGGATAACCGATAGCGAGGTTAAAGACCAGGTTATTCCGCCGCCAATCCCGGTCGCGGAAATTGATCTCATCCATCACCCAGCGCTCGCCTTTGGGACGGTAGGGGATACGCAACGGCATTGCGAGGTCTGTGCGAATAAGTAAAAACGTAAGGTCGAAACGAAGACCCAGACCGGCACCTACGGCCATTTCGTTGACAAAATTACGACTGAACGCCGCACCGGGCTTTTCCGAATCCGTGTGCTGTAGCCAGATATTTCCCGCATCGACAAATGCTGCCCAGTGGATGATGCTAGCCAATTTCGCCCGATACTCGGTATTGAGTTCAATTTTAATGTCGCCGGTCTGATCCGCAAAGAAGTTGTCTTCTCCATAAAATTCGGGTGTATAGGATCCCGGACCTATCGCCCTTGCCCGAAAAGCGCGCAACCCGTTGGGTCCGCCTGCGAAGAATTGTTTGACGTACGGCAACATCCTGGAATTGCCATAGGAATAACCAAAACCTGCCATCGCACGCGACGCCAGTTTGGCGTTTGGTCCCAATCGTAAATAGTGCCTTATATCGGCCTCGATTTTTACGTATTGCGAAAAGTTAGCATTAAAAATCTGGTATTGCCGCCCCTTATTGACATTGGCGCCGCGTATGATGCCGTATAGATTGGCAGAAAGATCCACGCCGCCCCTAAAATATATCCCGTGTTTGGGGTCGGCTTTCATAGAGTTTGTATATGTAAAGTTGTAAATAGGTCCGAAGGTAAACTGTGGCTCGATGGCATGGCGTAGCGGAGGGACGGTATCCAACATGGCCTGATAAGATTCGGTGATGTTTCGGGGTTGTACGTATCCCACTTCAATGACCTTCAGATCGTGTTCTTTTTCGATATTTTCTTTCCATAGGTATCCAAAAGAAAACCGCATGGAATTGAGGCTGTAGGCTGTCCGCCTATTAAGATACTCGTACCCAGCGCGGAAAACAGTATGCGGTACGAAGCGACGTGTAGGCTGCCAGTTAAATGGGGCAATCATTCGGGGAAACGAAAGACTGGCTTCGATGCCATAGCGGTAGAAGCTCGAATTGAGGTTGACATTGCCACCTGTTTGGGTTTCGAAACCACCGAACACAGTAAAGGTAAGTAATTCGGCACTCCTGAACGCATTGCGGTGCTGCCAATTGACGTTTACTTCTGAACCATTGTATACCGATGCTGTCTTGCCGAGGAGCTCTACCCGAAGCCCTCTTTTGGGCATCGGTGTGAGGTAGTAATACACATCCAATTTGTCCGGTTCATCTTCGACATCTACAAACTCATTGCGAACGAAACGGAAGGCGCCCATTCCGACAAGTTGGCTGATGGTGCTGTTGTGATTGCGGCGCGTATAAAGGTCTCCAGGCTCGAAAAACATCGGTGTAGCCAACGAGAATTTGCGGAACGTTTGCTCGGGATCAATGAAATAGTATTTATCCTTGTATAAGGTTGCATTCCGAAGATTCGCCCGTCGATACCCACTTTCCGTGAGTGTATAATTCGGATAAATATAGATGTTATTGATGTAATAGGGCCGCTTAGCCTTGGCTGGTGTTTCTTCTTTGACCATTACATAGAGCGCAACTTGGTGGTCTCCTCCCATGCTGTCCACTTCAATGATCAGGTGGTCGGGATTGAAGTAATAGTACCCCTTGTTTTTCAATTCATTATCTATCCGTTCGCGTTCGGCAATGATATTATCCAGGCTATAAGGCCTTCCTACTTGCAGTAATGATCCCGGTTCGGTCGATTTAATGGCTTTCCCCAATTCACTGCTGTCAACGTCAAAGGATAGGGATTTGATCCGATAGATAATATGTGGACTGGCAGTATAGGTAACGGTTGCCTTTCTATTGTCTATCGTCGTATCAGATGTTACCTGTGCTTGGAAGAACCCGAGGTTTTCCAGGCGATTACGGAGCAGGTTTTCATTATATTCCCGGTTCACATCGCTCAGTAATACGGGTGGCTGGCCGACTTTGTTTTTTAGCCAATTGCGAAATCCGCGATCGCTTTTTGGTTCGCCAGCAATGTTATACAGGTATAGTTGCGGGCGCATTCCCAAAACCGTCGTGTTCGGTTTTGGGCGAAGTAGTTCTTCAAGGCTTTCGCTCAATGGTTCGATATAGCGTTCAGGGATGGTGTCGGTGTCGATTTCTACATTACCCTTTACATACAGCTGTTCGCCCTCGGGTAGGTATTTGAGATTGCTACAGCTGGCTAAGCATGCCATGACGGCAATGGCACCGATTATGCGTTCGAGTTTATTCTCCATCCATCCCCCTTTCTTCGACTAACGGGTTTTCATCCTGTTCGTTCGTGCGCATGGCGGTATTTTTAAGCGGTGTATCGGACTCCTTGGGCGGCGTGTTCTCGCGTTGTCGCCGTCGCTGCTCCATGCGCTCCCTGAATTCCGGGTCATGGCGTTGCAGGCTATCGATGATCACCTTACGCACACTGTCGCGGTATGCCGTATCTGTCTCCATACGGTCTACATCCCATCGCCGTTGGAATTGGCGGCTTTCGGTATTGAATTCGTTGGCCTGCCGATTCCGGCGCTGGAAGATTTCCTTGAACTCGTCGTAGTCGATATTGACGATGAAGCCAATTCCCGTTTCCACGAATTGACCTTGGAGGGTTATCTGATATTGATTTTTGCGATAAGCCCTAACGAGGTAGCGGCCATCTTCGGTAAGTTGGTAATCTACGGCAATATCCCCAGCGATGTTGGTGGTTTGTTCGCCCGGCCTGGCATTACCTTCCAATTCGAAATTAGAACCCACGGTCACTTTCATACGGTCGTCGAAAAGCATTTTGGATACGCCGACGTTCAGGTCGGTACGGTTCTGCCCGGATCCCATGCTATAATCCTCTTGCGATTGCAGATCAAAATCAAATTCGATGCCTTGAATCAGGTTACCTGCTAGACGGTTGAGCTGCCCGCTCAGGAAAGAACTTACGGTACTGCGGGCTATGGCTTCCGCGCCGCCGCCGCCGGATAGGCTTTCGAAAGGATTGGCGGCCATGAATCGACCCAAGACAATCAGTGAGAAGACCTGTTTGTTCATTTCCGACTCATTTTCCCGCAACTGGGTGAGTCCGGTGTTGACTTTTCCGGCCACATCCTGCGACACCATGGCATTGTCTTCATCCAAATCGATATCAAAGGCAAGTTGAGGTTGGAAAAGCTGTTCCGTAATATGGAGATTGACATTGAAAGGCACACGTTGCTTATATAGATTGGGTTGTTCGGCACCGATCTGGTTTTGCACCAATTCCAGCGTGGGGGCCTGTATGCTGTAAAAGGCGGTAATGTTCATGCGGGCATCCAGCGGATCGCCGGCCCAGGTAATTGTGCTTCCTTGCCTGAATTGGAATAGGCGTTTTACGGGGCCGAATGAGAAGGAATAATTGCCAGATTCCACGGTATACGTACCGTTTAAGGTAATGTCTCCGGCGGGATTGATGCCGGCATTCAATTCGGCCTCTCCCTGCACGGTCAGTGCATCTTGGCTTCCCGGATCGATAACAATGGTGAAAATGGCATTCTTATCCGTAACGATGTTGACGGATAAGTTCAATCCGCTCAATTCCGTATGTGTGAGCGAGTCTACTTTCGCGAATACATTGGCGCGGGTGGTATCGCTGCGATCTACGAAGCGGACGATACCCTGCCGGTCCACCATCCCCGGGTCGTCATTTGGAAGGACGAACGTGACATTGGTGTTGTCATTGACCTGGAGCGTGCCCGTTACTGCCGGATTATGCATATCACCCTGTATACGTAAGTTGCTGGATACAAAAAGTTGCCCATAATACATGTCGTTGTCTTGCTGGGATGAATTCAATACTTGGAATTCATCGGCTGTGAGCGTGAGTCCGAATGCATAGTCCGTATACGTTTTGGTATTAACGGTACCATTCAATACGGCCGTATTTCCTTTGCTGTCTTTGAGTTGAAATCGGTTGAAGCGCAAGCCGTTATCGTTGAAATTAATACTTTGCCCGTCGATGTTGAACGTGGCATTGAGCATAGCTACATTGAGGCTGGCCTGATTGAATTTGAGGCCGCCATTGATTCGTGGTTGATCCGGTGTTCCCGTGATCCGGAGTTTTCCGTTGATATCGCCGGACGTATTCCGGAGATATCCCAAGCTGAATGCCTCTAGGGTATGCATGGATAGGGGGGCTACGTCCAGCGTGAAATCCAATTGGGCGGTTTCTCCCGGCGGACTGATAAAATCACCCATGAGCTTTACATTGTTGCCATTGCCGGTAATGCTGATATCGGCGGCGAAGATATTCTCACGCTCGTTGTTGACCTTTAGGTTAATATCGCCCACGGTATCCTTGCCGAAATAAAATCGATCGATGGTAATGTCCGAAACAAATGCCGGCGAGGTGTCAAGCCGTGACACGGTAGCCGTACCGTTGATGCCGCCGCCCATGTCGAGTAACTCGCTTTCGAGCATTTTACTAAAAGTTTCAATCCGGAAGTTTTTGAAAACCAAGTCGATTGGTGCATTTAGTGTGGAGTCTTGCGATCGAATGGACATTTCCTGCCCTTCGTTGCTTAGAACGAATTGGTGCGTGCGAAGTCCATCCTTACCAAAGGAGATCGCATTTTCGGGATGAACTTCCCATTGCTCATAATTAAGCATCAGGCCATCTTCAAGCAAACTGAATAGGAAATTGCCGGCATTTACCTGTAGGCCCATACCGAGGTGATAGCGCTGTTTATCGGCTCCATCTTTAATCCATAGGCCAAAATCGAGCTGATTGTGTTGCACGGTACCACTGAGGAGTGTATTGGTCAATTCTATATTACCTACGCCAATACGATTGATCAGAGCGGAATAATACATCGTACTATCAAACGTATTGAGATCGATACCTACATTGTCTACGGTGGTTCCGGCATATACCATCCGGGGGGCGGTGGCTTTCACGAGCAGGGTCTTGTCTTCACTATTGAACGAGCCATCGAGCGTGATATCTTTCATTTCGGTGAGATCGGGTACCAATCCCTGGATAAATCGCGATCGGGAGAACTGCGCACTGAAATCAAACCGCTGCGGCGAGTACTCGAAAACCGGCGGTATGGAGTCCGGCTGGTAATAAGTGGCGACGATATCCTGCACGGATGCGCCCAGTTCGCTGAGTTTGAAGTTGCCCACCATATGCGCATTCAGAAATTCCGATTGCAATTGGAGCATGTTTGAACTATCCTGCGCCACTGCCCGAAGTCTAACCGTATCTAATGAGTAACGTTCATCGTTATAGGCGATGGATGAATTGACGATATCGACTGTCCCATTCAAATGATCGATATCTGCGGTTTCCAAGTCGGCAACGAGTCGACCATGGTAACGGAATTCTTCTGCAAGTAGCCCCAGATTTTTTAAATTCACGCTGTCTACCATGAGATTAAGCTTCAGCTTCGGGTATTGGCCCCGCATATCGGCGTGTGCATCGAGGTCAAAGTCGATGTTGGGGTCGGCACTTGTTGCCGATGCGGTAATATCACCGCTTTTGGCGTCAATATTGATTCCGATATCAGTATATGCGTAGCCCATAGCCTCCAAACTGATCAATTTTCCCTCGATATCCGTAATGGCGGTAGCGGGGTCTAGCCCGCTTCCCTTGGCGTGTGCGGCAAATGAAATCTTGCCCAATACGGAATCCATTTTTAATAGTTGTCCTACATCGATATTGCTGATGCTCAGTTGAGCGTCGTAGACTGTATCGCGGCCATTGGTTCGATAGTCTGCCGCTACGCTGGCGTCACCCATAGTCGTTTGGAGCTTCATGTCGGTCTGGAAGCCATTCAGCCCCCCGTCAAAGGTGCCGGCGAGCCGGATGTCGGCAGGGAAATTAATGCTATCGGGCAATAGGCTCGCCGCAATCAGACGGTCTAAATCTGCTTTTCCGGTCACTAATTCCTGTAAGTTGAGATCGATGTCCAATTGATCGACATCCGGCAGTCCTTTGATATGCGCATCAGCTATCACATGTGTTTTATCGAGCGTGCGTAGCTCGAGGCTAGGAATCTGCAGGTCGTCCAGGCGGCCATTAATTTCCGTATTAATAAAGAAGGTGTGTGCCCAGAGCGGTTCCATCACCTCCATGGTGTCTAAATCGGGCACAAAATACAATACATCGGCCATCCCCAGGTGGCTTTCCTTGATATCGGCCGATAGCCGGATACTGCCGAGCTGTTCGGTAATCGTCTCCAATGAAGGATACGCCACTTTGATATAATCACGGATTAATGTATGCGGTGTTTCGGCATATAAATCACTTAATTCGGCACCCTGGTTGGTGTAGGTAAAATTTGCCTGTAAGCGATTTAATGCAAAGCCACTGTGGTCATTAGCCTTTAACCCCGCTACACGGCCACTGATCGTATCTGCAGAATAAGACAGATCCGTTACCTCGCCCTCAAGATCGGTAACGCCGATGTTGCCATAGTCAAAACCTTTGGCCATGCGTGGTTGGTTGGCGTCTTCAAATGCAAAAGCGGTGTTGGCTATGCGAACGGTGGCTGCGCGTACCCGCCAATTTACCGGTTCGCCAGCAGTAGCAGCGGAAGTATCCACCGGGATGTCGGGCGCATCTTCGATCTGTCCAAAGAACACGCGGGAGTCGGATCCATCCAGGTCGATTTCGCGGATATCTACCAGCTCCTTGTTCAGGTCGAGCATATTGAGTCGCGCGAGTAATTTGTCTATTTTAAACCGGGTATCCATCGCACTGGCTTCATCCGTATAGGCAAAGTCGATATTAGCGAGGTTTAATGTCTTGAATTCCAGGTCAGGTAACAACGTGGCTTCTGTGGTATCCACCAGGCCGAAATCTTCGGCGTCGGGGGTTTCCCCGTCTTGGGCTACGGCCCATTGCCGCACGGAGCCCTGTAGTCCATCGATGTTTATCTGCGGTATGCCAAAGCGCATATTGCTTTCGAGATCAAATGTTTCGATTCGCGTATCGAGGTGGTTGAGGTTGATTTCCGAAGCCATGCCGATAACCTCATCGTGATAGCGGAAGCGGATCCGATCCAGGTTTACCTTGTCGATATCGAATTTCATCGGAGCACTGCTATCCGGTGAGGCTGGTTCCTGTTGTTCGCTAACGAAGGCCTTGATAATATAATCGAAATTAAATGCGCTGTCGGGGAGTGTTCGGTTTATTTTGGCTGTGATGCCCTGTAAATCTATTTGACTGATTTCGACGGTGTTTTTCAGTAATTTCAACATGCTGATGTCTACCCGTATTTTTTCACCGGCAAGGAGCGTATCCCGTGATTGATCTTCAAAATATACGCCTTCGAGCACCAGCATTTTGGGTAAGTCCAAGCTTACATGGGCAATACGTACCGGGGTCTTGATTTTATTTTCAAGATAAGAAGTAACCTGCCGCACTACGTAATTTTGAATGGTGGGGATACGGATAAGGATGAACGCAAGTAAAACCAAACCAATAATGCTCCCGATAATCCAAAGGAGTGTCTTAACTGCTATTCTACCGAATCTATTCAATGTCTATATGTGATTTTAGCTATCCGTTGTATGATAAACATGTGCGCCTTTCAAAAGGTTTAGCGAAGATGCCGAAAACTTTTTAGATTGCGAAAAAAGCAAAAATCAAACCACAATGATTGTATGTTTTTTTCATGCGTTTTCCATATGTTTATCCATATCTTTGGGCATGATTCATTCATTGGTAATACCGGTTGGCCGATTATTCCTTAGCCTGTTTGTCCTGTTTTCGACTCATCTCGCCATGGGTCAGGATCTGAATGCACGCGTACAGGTTCTTTCGCCGCAAGTGCAAAACACTAATAAGCGGGCCTTGGAAGTGTTGGAAAAAGCAATTTCCGATTTTCTCAACAACCGTACCTGGAGCGCTAATGAGATGCAGCCTCAAGAGCGTATTGACTGCAGCTTTGTCATCACGATCAACTCGTGGGATGGTTCTTCTAGTTTTACGGCGCAGGCACAGATTATTTCTACACGGCCTGTTTTCAATACATCCTATAATAGCCCGGTGTTGAGCATTTCGGACAATAATTTTAATTTCAGCTATACGGAGGGGCAGCTGATGGATTACTCCGATCAGCAGTACATGAATAACTTGACGTCGTTGCTAGCTTACTACGCCTATGTTATCGTGGGGTTGGACGCGGATACCTTCGAGCAGAATGGAGGTACGCCGTTTTACACCGCCGCGCAGAACATTGTGAATAATGCGCAGAACACGGGATTTAGTGGCTGGCGATCAATGGAAGGGATGAACAACCGGTTTTGGCTGGCGAATAACCTGCTTGACCGCAGGTACCAACCGCTGCGCGACTTCTTGTACAGCTTTTACCTCAAGGGGCTGGATATGATGTCGGACCATGCACAGCAATCCCGTAAAGCGATTTTGGACCTGCTTCCGCTATTACAGAAAGTCGATCGACTGGCTCAGGGAGCGGTATTTAATCAAGTGTTTTTCACCGCGAAATCGGATGAGCTGATTGGTCTATTCGGGGGATTGGGGCCGCAGGAACGGGTACAGGCTTACAACATCTTGGCCGAAGTAGACCCCGCAAATGCAAATAAATATGAAAGCTTACGTAATAGCCGATAGAAACGTGTAACTATGCTTAATCGCCTATCCATCCACAACTACGCCCTGATTGATTCGCTCGATATCCATTTTGATAAAGGACTGAATATACTGACCGGGGAAACCGGAGCCGGCAAATCCATCATTATGGGCGGGCTTTCGCTCATACTTGGCCAGCGAGTGGAAAGCCGCTACTTTTTTAACCAACATAAAAAGTGCATCATAGAAGGATATTTTGATATATCCAATTATCAATTGAAGACATTTTTTGCTGAGCAGGACCTGGATTATGAGCGGGAAACCATCATTCGCAGGGAGGTGAGCGTAGATGGCAAATCGCGCGCTTTTGTCAATGATACGCCGGTAACGCTCCAGGTGCTGAAGGTTTTAGCCGAAAGATTGATCGATATCCACTCCCAGCATGCAACACTCCAGCTCAATACGGAAGCTTTTCAACTACTCACACTGGATAGCGTAGCCCAAAACCAACCGTTGCGCGAGCGGTATGCAGCGGCCTATCAATCGCATAAGGCCACCTCGGCACGACTCAGCGCATTGAAAACAGCGGCCAGCCGGGCGCAGGCAGAAGCAGATTATCATCAGTTTCTGTATGACGAGCTAGCTGCTGCTAATCTCGATGCCGATGAACAGGAGCAAATGGAGGCTGAGCAGCAACGGCTCGAGCATGCGGAAGAAATCAAGCGCAACCTGCTTGGCGTGATATTCGCTTTGCAGGACAACGAAGTGAGCGCCATCACCTTACTCAAAGAAGCCCTGCAACAGCTCCAGCAAGCAGAACGTTACATGCCGTCAATAGCAGCCTTGGTACAGCGGTTACAAAGCAGCTTTATTGAGGTGAAGGATCTGAATAACGAAGTGGGCCGTGTTGAACAGGGGATTGGCTTGGATGAAGAGCGCTTGGTGGCGGTCAACGAGCGATTGAGCCAGCTCTACGCCCTGCAACAGAAGCATCGTGTGGATAATGTAGCTGCGCTGATTGCGTTCCGTGAGGAACTGCGGGAGAAATTGGAAGACCTGTCTGCTGATGAAGCCACGATCAATCAGTTGGAAGCCGACGTGAAGCAGTTGAAAGCCGAACTGTTGGAATTGGCGGAAGCCCTCACGGAGAGCCGGAAGGCTGTCATTCCTGCCATACAAGAAGAAATCGACCAAGTACTACGTGAAATGGAGATGCCGCATAGCCGATTGGACATCGCACTACGTCAGGTCGACCCAAACGAGCTAAGGCATACAGGGCGCGATACCGTGGATTTCCGGTTTACTGCAAACAAGGGGCAGGAGCCGCAGCCGGTTGGCAAGGTTGCGTCGGGGGGGGAATTGTCGCGATTGATGTTGGCCATCAAGTCATTGATTGCCAAGACATCGGCATTGCCTACGATCATCTTCGACGAAATCGATACGGGTATATCGGGTGAGGTAGCCTTAAAAGTGGCCGATATTATGGATCGTTTGGCAGATCATATGCAGGTTATGGCCATTACGCACCTGCCGCAGATTGCTGCCAAGGGGAAAGCCCATTTCAAGGTTTACAAAGAAGAGTCGGCAGAAAAAACGGCTACTAACATTATTCAGCTGACACCAAAAGAGCGTGTGCTGGAACTTGCGCAGATGCTCAGTGGGGTGAATCCCGGAGCGGCGGCTATGCAACACGCGGCGGAGCTACTGGGAAGGCAAGCAAGGTAATTAAAATTAAAAAAAAGCATTACTTTTACCCGCGTTAACATTAATTGACTAAAAAAGCGAACTATGTCTCATAACCTACTGAAAGGAAAGAAAGGAATTATTTTTGGTGCGCTGGATGACAAATCCATTGCTTGGAAAACCGCTCAGCGTTGTGTGCAGGAAGGAGCCGAAATCGTGCTCACGAATGCACCTGTGGCTTTGCGTATGGGTACCATCAAGCAACTGGCGGCGGAGTGCAACAATGCGCCTGTTATCCCCGCGGATGTGACCAGCAGCGAAGATATCGACGCCTTATTTGACCAGACACTGGAGCACTTCGGCGGAGGTGTCGACTTTATCCTGCATTCGGTTGGTATGAGCATCAATGTGCGTAAGGGGATCCATTACACCGAGAATAATTACGACTTCATGCACAAAGCATTTGATATCTCGGCAATCAGTTTACACCGGGTGCTGGCCACAGCCATGAAGAAAAATGCAATCAACGATTGGGGTTCAGTGGTGGCGCTCACGTACATCGCGGCACAGCGGGTGTTCCCCGATTATAACGATATGGCTGATGCCAAGGCATTACTGGAGAGCATCACACGCAATTTCGGCTACCAGTACGGGGTGAAGAAGCATGTGCGGGTAAATACGATCAGCCAGTCGCCTACGCAAACTACAGCGGGATCGGGAGTAAAAGGCTTCGGCGATTTCATTTCGTATGCCGACAAGATGTCGCCATTGGGCAATGCTACAGCCGATCAATGTGCGGACTATACGGTAACGTTGTTTTCTGATCTGACGAAGATGGTCACCATGCAAAACCTTTTCCACGACGGCGGTTTCTCCTTTACGGGTGTGAGCCAAGCGGTGCTTGAATGGACAGGCGAAGGGAAATAACGGATTCAGTCTGTTGGTAAAAGAAAAAGCGGCTCAAGGCCGCTTTTTTTATGGAATGAAATCCGAGTCTGATAATGTAACCTTGACGGTAATTGTTCTATCTGGGATAGGAACTTCAAAATCGGGGTCAAATATGGGATCTTCCGCATAGATGGTTACGAAGCCCGTAGTATAATTCACAGAATAGGAAGTTCCAGCTATTGTGGCTGGCAGAATGTTATAAGATACTTCACTATCCACACTTATCGAGACACTAACTATTCCTTGGTCCACATAGTAGTCGGTTAGCTCCGGTAAATTTATGTCGTAATATATCTGATTACTGACGCCATCATCCCAATCCCACTGATTGGGTTGAATGGTATATACGAAAGTTTGATTAGGAACGATGTCGTAATATTCTTTCGTACAAGACGATAAGCCGAAAACTACTAGGAATCCGACGACTAGGGTAAGGTGCTTTCTCATATGGTTTTGCTTTGAGTGAATAATCCTATTTTCTATTCCAATCTATTGATAAGACAATTTTTTTTGAAGAAAGTTTAACACAATAATTGCACCAAGAATATTTGCAGGGTACATTCAAGTTACCGTATGTCGGATGCTATTTCGACCCGCTGTAGCGAGTCAAGGCATAGATACCTCATCCGGCCCGATGATTTCCTCGTGAAGCTGTTTTTTCCGAATCGGCATTACCATGAAATAGACGCACGCCAATACCCAACTACCCCAAACAAGATAGCCGCCCGCATGGAAGTTCGTTTTCAATACCCGATGGGAGGTGGTGGTGAAATCCAAGTAGGTGAAATAAGCTCCGATCAACCCGAAAAGCAGAAACAGCAGAAGAATGGCGAATGACAATCGACGGCTTAATAGTTTCCGGATCAGCCAAAGCACAAACAGCAACGCCAGCTGGACGGTAAACAAGAGGATGGCGGTTTTCCACCAAATTTTGAAAATACCGTAGTCACGATACATAACGGTAATACCCACCTTGCCGATAAATGACATTTGCGACATCAATACACCGGATATCGTGGAGAGTAATGCCTGCACGGCAACGAGTGTACCCAAACCTTTCATTGCTGCACGCACTTATTTGGTGACTTCCCAGCCCAGCTCGCCATTGAAACGGAGCGAGTAGGTTTTTTTGGTAAACGAAGCGTTGTTGTCTGCGCCCTTTTTGGCAAAATCGGCAAAGTCTGTTTCCTTCTTTGTGAGCGTAACGGTAGCTTTTGCCCGGTTTTTACCGGTTTGTTCAATATGCGCACCGCCGGCATCGTCCAACGTGTATTCAAAGGTCTTCACGGTCGCCTTCTTGTCTGTCTTTTCCAGCACAAAAGGAATGGATTTATCCGTCAGCTTGATGAGGTATACAAACGTGCTGTCCTTGGAGAGGAATCGTTTCCGTTCCTTGAGGAGTTCCAGTGTCACATAGCCACCTTTTTCCAGGTTTTCGTAAGAAGCCAGTGCCTCGGCATCGGATTTCTGGGCGAATTTTACTTCTCCGTATTCGATGTCGGCTGTTTCATACACCGGGTTGGACTCAAGGTAGTGGGCCACTTCAGCCAACGCAATGCGTTCACTGATGGATTTTTCACTGCCACAGGCGAGCAGCGCTGCCATAGAGCAGCAAATTATTGATAGGCGTACATATGCTTCCATAAACTTCTTTTGTTTATCAAAGATACGGTTTGCAAAAGTTATTCCAAGATCATGCTTGTTGGTAGCCAAGTAACCGGAGTACCTGCTTGCTGTTCTGTTCCTCGCCGAATACTTCAAAGTTAAAAGTCTCGTCGCGGTTACGCCGCACCAATACATGCTTGGGGGAGGGAAGCAAACAATGGTGGATACCCCCGTAGCCACTTAATACCTCCTGATATGCGCCGGTATGGAAAAAGCCCAGGTACTGTAGCTTCCGGGTCTTCGGCATAAATACGCTATTGATATGCGATTCCTGACTGTAATAATCCTGACCATCGCAGGTAATGCCCCCTAGATTTACCCGCTCGTACTCGGAATCCCAGTTGTTGATAGGCAGTAGCACGTATTTTTGGTTGAGTGCCCATACGTCGGGTAGATTGGTGATGAACGACCCATCGAGCATCAACCATTTTTCCCGGTCGTTCTGCTGTTTGCGACCAATAACCTTGTACAGGATGCCCGACGCCTCGGCCACGGTGTATTTGCCGAACTCGGTGATGATGTCGGGTTCCATCACTTCATTCACCGCACAGATCTGTTTAATGCGGTTCACGATCTCATTGACCATGTATTCGTAGTCGAAATCGTGCACAAGAGAGTCCTTGAATGGCATACCGCCACCGATATCCAGCGTGTCGAGGTCTGGATTGATTTTCTTGAATTTGCAGTAAAGCGTAACATATTTTTCCAACTCATTCCAATAATACGGCGTGTCGGAAATGCCCGAATTGATGAAAAAATGCAGTAACTTGACTTTGAAATTCGGATTGGGAGCAACCTTATTGTTGTAGAAGTCGAGGATATCCTCCAAACGGATACCCAATCTCGAGGTGTAAAACGGCGAATCGGGCTGCTCCTCCGCAGCGATGCGGATGCCTAGGTTGCAGGGCTCCTCCAGTTCCACTTCGTCATCGTAGATGTTGAACTCTTCCTTATTGTCCAATACCGGAATGATATTTCTATAACCGTCATGCAGCATATCAATGATATACTGCTTATACTGGTAGGTTTTGAAACCGTTGCAGATCACCGTGATGCTTTTGTTTACGATGCCTTTCTTTTCCAGGGCGTCGATCATCGGCATGTCAAATGCCGACGAGGTTTCCAGGTGGATATCATTCTTCAGCGCTTCCTCAACAACATGCCTGAAATGGGAGCTTTTCGTACAATAGCAATATTTATATGATCCCCTGTAATTGTGCTTTAGGATAGCGGTCTGGAACAATATCTTGGCTTGCTGGATTTTCTTGCTGATGATGGGCAGGTAGGTGAATCGTAAGGGCGTTCCATACGTCTCGATCATTTCCATCAGATTGAGGTCGTGGAAATATAATTCATCATCTATGATTTCAAATCCATCTTGTGGGAACCCTACGCTTAGGTCAAGAAATTCCTGATAGCTCTGCATTTTTTCATATTTTTGGCAAAGATATGTTTTCGGTACGAATCGAGCGCTATTAAAATATATATCTATTGTCAATTTTCGATTTAGTTATCGATGCTAAGGAATTAATGCTTAAATACTTACATGACCAACACGATCCAACAACAACTCATTCACTATACCCAGCAGGCAGTCAAGGAATTATATCAATCAGACCTGCCTGATAATCAGGTCACCATACAGGAAACAAGAAAAGAATTCGAGGGACAGCTAACTATCGTCGTATTTCCCATCACACGGTTTTCAAAGAAACCACCGGAAGTTACGGGGACCGAGATCGGCACTTATTTGCGCGGACGGATGCCGGAGCTGGTCGCTTTTAATACGATTAAGGGTTTTCTTAATCTCAGCCTGTCCGATGGCTATTGGGCTAATTTGTTTAATAGCCAGATCATGCAAGGTGATTTTGGTGTATTTCCGCCAAACGGACGGAAGTTGATGGTTGAATACTCTTCTCCCAATACCAATAAACCGCTCCATCTTGGTCATATCCGCAACAACCTTTTGGGTTACTCGGTGGCCTCCATCCTTAAAGCGTATGGTTATGCCGTTATCAAGGCGAATTTGGTAAATGACCGAGGTATCCACATCTGTAAGTCGATGCTGGCGTGGCAACGGTGGGGTAACGGGGAAACCCCGGAAAGCAGCGGACTGAAGGGCGACCACCTGGTGGGTAAATACTATGTGCTTTTTGACAAGGCCTACAAGCGCGAAATCGATGAGTTGAAAGCAAACGGGTATAGCGAGGAAGACGCCAAAAGGCAAGCGCCAATTATCCGGGAAGCCCAGCAGATGCTCCAGCAGTGGGAGGCCGGCGATGCAGTGGTGATCGCGCTTTGGAAGACGATGAATAGCTGGGTGTATGCAGGTTTTGAACGCACATACGGGCGCTTGGGCGTAGATTTTGATAAATATTACTACGAATCGGACACCTACTTGCTGGGCAAGGATATTATCCAGGAGGGCTTGGATAAGGGTGTGTTTTTCAGGAAAGAGGACAATTCCGTATGGATAGATCTGACGGCGGATGGCCTGGATGAGAAGTTGGTACTGCGGGGCGATGGAACATCGGTCTACATCACGCAGGATTTGGGTACCGCGCAGTTAAAATACGATGATTTCGGGATGGACGAATCGATTTATGTGGTAGGCAACGAGCAAGACTACCACTTCAAGGTACTCTTCCTCATCCTGAAAAAGCTGGGTAAACCGTGGGCTTCGGGGCTGTTCCACCTGTCGTACGGCATGGTAGACCTACCGTCTGGAAAAATGAAATCACGTGAGGGCACTGTGGTGGATGCGGATGACCTGATGGATGAGATGGTGGCTACGGCCAAAATACGCACCGAGGAATTGGGGAAGACCGAAGGATTATCTGTGTCTGAGAAGAACCACCTCTACCAGCTCATCGGTATGGGTGCACTGAAATACTTTCTGCTTAAAGTGGAACCAAAAAAGCGTTTACTTTTCGATCCCAATGAATCCATCGATTTTCAGGGCCATACGGGTCCATTTATCCAGTATACCCACGCGCGCATTAAATCGGTGCTGGCCAAAGGAAATTATTCATTGGATCTGCTCGCTGTGGTTCCGGATACCTTGTCGGCCAGTGAGCGCGACCTCATCCAGTTGTTGGGTAATTATCCAGCCGTCATTGAGGCGGCAGCCAAAGAGTTCAGTCCGGCGCAATTGGCCAACTATTGTTATGAGGCTGCTAAGCAATACAACAAATTCTATCATGAAGAAACCATACTCAAAGCAGAAAAGGATGCGGTGCGGAATTTCAGGCTGCATCTCTCCGCAGCTACGGCGCGGACTATCGCTGCCGGTATGGAATTGTTGGGTATCAAAGTCCCCGAGCGGATGTAAAACGTATTAAATTTATGGAAAAGACAATCAATGTTGGGCTCATCGGCTTTGGTGCCGCGGGCCAGGTGTTCCACGCGCCGATCATCCTATCGGTAGATGGGCTGCGGTTGCATAAGGTGAGCGCGCGGAAGCCCGAACAACAGCAGCTGCTGCGCGAGCGGTACCCGGATGCGATCGGGGTGGGCAGCGCAGAGGAAATCATCAATGCCGACGATATCGACCTGGTGGTGGTGGCGACCTCAAACGATATGCACTATCCGTTTGCGAAGGCGGCCCTGCTGGCGGGCAAGCATGTAGTCGTCGAAAAGCCGTTTACCAATACCTGTAGCGAAGCGGATGAATTGATCGAACTGGCAGCTTCGCAGGGCCGTCTACTGAGCGTACACCACAATTCGCGCTGGCACAGCGATTTCATGACGGTGAAAAAGATCAACCAAAGCGGCCGACTGGGCAGGGTAGTTGCCTTTGAAGCACGGTTCGACCGGTTTCGCAACACGCTCCGCGAAAATGCCTGGCGCGAGGCCGACCTGCCCGGGTCGGGTATCCTGTTTGACTTGGGGGCGCATCTGATTGATCAGGCCGTGCAGCTTTTCGGGCTGCCTACGGCCGTCAATGCCGACCTGCGCAAGCAGCGCCCCGGTGCTCAGGCGGTGGATGACTTTGAATTGATATTGCATTACCCTCGGCACCTTAAGGTATCGCTGAAAGGCGCGATGCTCGTGAAAGAGCCGACCCCACGCTATGCGCTGTACGGCATGGAAGGTGCGTTTGTGAAGCCTGGCCTAGACCCGCAAGAAGCGATGCTGAAAGCCGGTGCCATACCCAGGGATTACCCGGATTGGGGCGAGGAGGCTGAGGAAATACGTGGCAAGCTGAATGTATTGGAAAACGGTAGCGACCACATCGAATATGTGGTGAGCGAGCGGGGTGATTACCCTGCTTTTTACCGGAATATCCGGGATGCTATAGGGGGTAAAGCGGAATTGATTGTGAAGCCGGAGGAGGCTCGCAATGTGATTTACATCATCGAGATGGCAGAAAAGAGCTGGGATGAAGGGCGTACTGTGGAGTTGTCGTTTTGACGTACGAAACCCATAATCCGTACGATGCGGTCATCATTGGCGGCGGGGCTTGTGGCCTGATGTGTGCCGTGCAGGCGGGCATACGTGGCAAGCGTACGTTGGTTTTGGAGCGGAATGACCGCCCCGGTGCCAAGATATTGATTTCCGGCGGCGGCCGCTGCAATTACACCAATCTTCACACCACTATTGAAAACTTCGTAGCCGCCGAACCGGCGTTTGCCCATTCGGCTTTTTCGCGGTGGACAGTTGACGATACCATTCGTTTTTTTGAGCAACACGGAATTGTGGGGCAGGAGAAAACGTTAGGGCAATTGTTTCCGGTGAGTAACAGCGCGAAAGATATCGTTCAGGTATTTGTAACCCTGATGAAACGATATGGGCAGGAATTGAAGGTAAATAGTCAGGCGCTATCCGTTGACCGACTAACGGCCGGCCGCTTCGAGGTGTCCTATGAAACCAAGGGGGTGACGCACCGCGTCACGACCAATGCCCTGGTGATGGCCAGCGGAGGGCTGCCCGTGGAGAAATTGGGTGCCAGTGATTTTGCCTTGCGCGTTGCCCGCCAGTTCGGCTTAAGTGTGGAACCTACGGCACCAGCGTTGGTGCCGCTGACCATTACGGGCAAAGATGCGGACTGGTTCGCTGCGCTATCGGGCAATAGCGTGTTATGCCGGGTGTCCAACGAGCGTGCTTCCTTTGAAGAAAACATACTCTTTACGCATTGGGGATTAAGTGGTCCGGCAATACTACAAATATCCTCCTATTGGCGGCCTGGTGAGCTGATTGTGCTTGACCTGCTTCCGAACCACTCGATCGAGCAGTTGATAAACACAGAAAGGCGGGCAGGGGGTAAGCGCCTTGTGGGCCAATTACTTGGTGATTTTTATTCTCGTCGGCTGGTGGAATCCATGCGTAAATTCCTGCCCATCGATACAAAAATTGCTTCGCTGAGTAAGGCTGATGCGAAACGGATTACAGCTGTCATCCACCAGTTTGCCGTGAAGCCGGCGGGGGATAAGGGTTATGACAAGGCGGAGGTAATGCGGGGTGGCGTAGCTACCCATCACCTGTTACCGCAAACATTGGCAGCCCGGGATGTGCCGGGGCTGTACTTCGGCGGTGAATGTGTGGATATGACGGGATGGCTAGGCGGTTATAATTTCCAGTGGGCATGGGCCAGTGGCTATGTGATCGCTCAAGCGGTTTGATTTGATTTTTTTTGGTTAGCTAAAACGGTTTATTATATTTGCGCGGCGTCATATATGGTGGCGTTTATCCTAATTGTTATAACCTTAAATGATGGAAAATACAATAACACAAGCTGTAGATCAAGGACCTGCCAACAACCGATCAGCAAAACTCACTCAGCGAAAATACTGGCTAGTATTTGGCTTTGTCACCTCGCTGTTTATGTTGTGGGGGATTGCAATCACCATGGGCGATGTGCTTAATAAGCACTTCCAGAACGTGCTTGGGGTGACCAAGGCCGAGTCTGGCCTTGTGCAGTTTTCGATTTTCGGTGCATATGCAGTAATGGGGATCCCCGCGGGGCTTTTCATGAAGCGATTTGGTTATAAAAGTGGCGTATTGCTGGGTCTTTCGCTTTATGCAATCGGCGCATTTCTGTTTGTACCTGCTGCCAATGCGGAATCGTTTGCCTTTTTCCGGCTCGCCTTATTCGTGCTGGCTTGTGGCTTGGCTACGCTGGAAACCGTGGCCCATCCCTTTATCGCGGCATTGGGTGTGCAGGCATCGAGTGATAGGCGAATCAATTTTGCCCAGTCGTTCAACGGCCTAGGCACCATCATCGGCCCATTGTTGGGGAGTTACTTTATCCTTAGCGGTAATATCGGCGAAACGGGAAGCTTAACATCTGTCAAGATGCTATATATCGTGATTGGCATAACCATATCGCTTGTTGCAGTTATTTTCAGCTTCTTGCGTGTGCCGTCACTTGAAGGGGTCGATACGCACGAGGAACAGCAAATCGCAACGAAAACGTTGCCGAGAAAGCGGCTTTTCCAGCATCGCCACTTTATCTGGGCATTCGTAGCCCAATTTTTCAATGCAGCCGCGCAGGGTGGTACCTGGGCATTCTTTATCAATTATGGGCATGAAAAGATGGGGCTTACCGATGAAATTGCCGGTTACTATTTTGCTGTCAGTATGGTGATGATGACTGTGGGGCGTTTTGCCGGTACGTTTTTGATGAAGTATATTGCACCCAATAAATTGCTGGCCATATTCGCGGCATGCAATATCGTCATGTGTCTGATCATTGGCCAAGGCCTGGGATGGTCATCATTCATCGCTTTATTGATGCTCAACTTCTTCTTTAGCATTATGTTTCCTACAATTTTCAGTTTAGGTCTCAAAGATTTAGGTCCATATACACAGCAAGCATCCTCATTCATTGTAATGGGTGTAGTCGGCGCGGCTATCTTCCCGTTCTTTATGGGTAAAGTAGCTGATCATGATATCAGCATGGCGTATTACTTGCCGATCGTCTGCTATGTAGTCATCTTTCTGTTTGGAGCAAAGTTTTATAAAACTGCGCCCCGCTTCTAACTTCCTAACATATTGTGTACCTTTGGCGCCGAAGCAAGCCTGTTCTATCGCTCTCCTGCCTTGGCGGGGGGGAGGAAAGTCCGGACAACGCAGAGCACCTCGCTTCCTAACGGGAAGGATCTTGATGGAATCGGGATACGGAAAGTGCCACAGAAAATAAACCGCTTCGACTTGTCGGAGTAAGGGTGAAAACGTGGGGTAAGAGCCCACGGCTTTGCATGGCAACATGCATCGCGGTAAACCCCGGGGGTTGAAAGGTCAAATAGGTTGCGGATATCAGGGAGCTGCTCGCTTCCATTCCGCCGATTGCGGAAACCGCAACGGGTAGACCGCTGGAGCCTGGCAGCGATGACAGGCCAAGATAAATGATAGAAATCCCGATTTATCGGGGGCACAGAATCCGGCTTATAGGGTTTGCTTCGTTTTTTGCGTTTTAAATGATAGGCGTTGATAGGACGATACATGGTGTCTGTTATTTCAAGTCCGCTATTTCAAATCTAATTAAATGACCAAAGTTCTAATCATAGACGACGAACGGGCCATCCGGAGTACGCTGCGGGAAATCCTCGAATACGAAGATTATAAAGTCATCGATACCGACAATGGTATCGATGGATTGGCTATCATTAAGAAGGAAGATGTCGATCTTGTTCTTTGCGATATCAAGATGAGCAAGATGGATGGTATGGAAGTGCTTACCGAGGCTCTGGCCATCAAGCCAGATCTGCCCTTTATCATGATATCGGGCCATGGGACGATAGAGACGGCTGTAGAAGCCAGTAAAAAAGGTGCCTATGATTTTATCTCCAAGCCACCTGATCTCAATCGATTGCTGATCACGGTACGTAATGCGTTGGAGCGCGGTACGCTGGTTACTGAAACCAAAGTGCTTAAGCGGAAGGTAAGCAAGACACGGGACATATTGGGCGATTCGGAAGCTATCCAACGCATTAAAGATACCATTGAACGGGTAGCACCTACCGATGCTAGGGTATTGGTGACCGGCGCTAACGGTAGTGGAAAGGAATTGGTTGCCCGGTGGTTGCATGAAAAGTCGCCACGGGCGGGGGCACCACTTGTCGAGGTGAATTGTGCTGCAATTCCATCCGAATTGATTGAAAGCGAGCTTTTTGGTCACGAAAAGGGCTCCTTCACCTCTGCCGTGAAGCAACGTATCGGAAAATTCGAGCAGGCGCATAATGGCACATTGTTCCTTGATGAAATTGGCGATATGAGCCTTTCTGCACAAGCCAAAGTGCTCCGTGCACTGCAGGAAAGCAAAATCACCCGGGTTGGTGGCGAAAAAGAGATTACCGTGAATGTACGGGTGATTGCTGCGACCAATAAAGATCTACTTAAGGAAATCGATGCGGGTAATTTCCGAATGGACCTGTACCATCGGTTGAGTGTGATCATCATCCATGTCCCGCCACTGACAGAACGGAAAGCTGATATTCCGGTATTGGCAAGGCACTTTTGCGATGAGGTGTGCGGTGAGTACAATATGCCGGTCAAGAAAATTACCGATGAGGCCATGGATGCGTTGAAGGCATTGCCCTGGACGGGCAATATCCGGGAGCTCCGTAATATGGTAGAACGGCTGATCATTCTGAGCGATAAGGCCGTTACGGATAAAGACGTGCGAGCTTTTGCCAATCCAAGCGCTTTTCTTGTTGCGGCCAGTGAAGAAATCCCCCCGGTCGAAACGATAGCAACATCCGATTCGGCATTGACGGGAGGAAATGTTGCTAACTACGATGAGTTTTTATCTTTTCAGGATTTCAAGGATCATACGGAAAAAGAATACATTAAATACAAGCTAGAAAAGAATGGGTGGAACGTTTCCAAGACTGCGGATGAAATAGATATTCAACGCAGTCACCTGTACAGCAAAATCGAGAAGTTTGGATTGAAAAGAGAATCGTAGCCCGCGGTTTAAACCGCGGGTGAATAATGCCAATCGTCACTCATTGAATTTCCGGTGTTGTTTCCGGATAAGGACTAAGACAATAACAATCAATATAATCGCGCCTAAAGCGATATAACCGTAAGTCCGCCAACCGTTCTCCGAGACTGTGTCATGCTGCTGGACGACGGCCGGGGAGCTGAGAAATGTAAAGAGTAACGCAGCTATGCCGGGCATAATTTTGTCAATATTTGTTTTGAACAATATATAAAAATAAATGAACAATTGAGCGTTATGTTTTCATTATTTTTTTATTCCTAACAAATAGGCCTTATTAGCCGATTTCGGCAATAAATACGCCATTACGGTTTATCGCATCCCTGTTTTCAAAGATCTTGGCTAAGCTGATTTTGCCGATTACATATTTAAAGTCCTGGGCATAATAACGTTCGCTGATTGACGTAAATTCCAGTTTTTCAATTATTTTTTCATCGTCATAGCGGAGGTAAACCGTGATTTCCCAATCAGTGCTGTACCCGAGCGACCCGGCGTCGATGTGTTTTTTGTATTCATACCGATAACCATAGCGCAACGCAGCAATATCCGACAATACGGCCGATCCGGTAGGATGCCCGCCCGCACCCTTGCCATAGAAGAATTGTTCATCGGCGAAGGCCGCTTTAACCAGCACCCCATTGTATTCGTTTTCGACGTTATACAGGATGTTTTCAGCAGAAACCAACTTTGGTAGGACATATAGGATGACATCTTTGTCATTTATTTCCCTAGCTGTGGGTACCAACTTGATTTTGAGGTTTTTCTCGTTGGCGAATTGGATGTCGGACGTGCTCAATTTGTCGATGCCGATATTCAGGATATTTTCTGGAGCGATGTATAGCCCATAGGCATGCGACGCTACGATCGCCAATTTGAACTTTGCATCAAATCCCCCTACATCAAGCGTGGGGTCTGTTTCCGCAAATCCAAGGTCCTGTGCCTGCCTCAATGCCGTATCGTATGCAAGGTTATCGTTGAATATCTTGGAGAGGATATAGTTGGATGAGCCATTGAAAATGCCCGATATGGAGTGTAGCAATTCATTGTCGTAATACTCTTCGAGATTCCTGATGATGGGGATGCTCCCGCAAACCGCGCCTTCGTAAAGCAGGCTGGTGCCATGCTGGTGTTGAATGTCTACCAATTCTTTTAAGTGGGTAGCTATCATCTTTTTATTCGCGGATACCACATTCTTGCCGGCTTTAAGAGCCGCTGCAACAATGTCGAAGGCGGCCGCGGCATCGTCTATCAGTTCGACTACCGTATTGATTTCGGGGTCGTTTAGCACCGCCTTAGCATCTGTGGTAAACAATTCGGCCGGCAAACTCCGCTTTTTTTCGGGGTGTTTGATGACAAACTTTTTAATGGCCAGGTTGAGATTTTTGGTCTTGATGATGTCGTACAGTCCTTGCCCCACTACGCCGAATCCGAAAATTCCCAGGGTAAGTTTGTTGTTCATGTTTGCTGTCAATGTTCTATGGATAAATGTGTCTTAATTAACCCACTTGTTGATAAATAGGTTCGTGTCGGTGTTTTTTGTCCGTATTGAAGAAATGGGAGATTTCTTCGGTTATCCGTTTGGTTTCGATGAGGAATCCATCATGTCCGTATAAGGAGCTTATCTCAGTGTACTTCGCATCCGTGATGTGGTTAGCTAGGAATTTCTGTTCTTCCACGGGAAACAGCAGGTCTGTGCTGATACCGATGACCAACGTCTTTGCCTTAACGCCACGCAGTGCGTCCGGAACACTTTGGTAGCCACGCCCCACATTATGGCCATCCATCGCTTTGCTGAGAAACCAATAGCTGTACGCATTGAAACGTTTGACCAGCTTCTCACCTTGGTAATTCTGGTAAGACGATGCTCGGAAGTCATCTTGCTTTTCATTTGACATTTCCTGCTGGGTAGTTCCATAGGCGTGGTATCCGCGGTAGGAAAGCAGCGCAATGCTACGAGCTGCTTTCAGTCCTTTTGCCCCGCCATTCGGTATGTTGGAATAAAAAGTGCGGTCGGTACTGATGGCCAACCGCTGGCTTTCGTTGAATGCAATACCCCAGGGCGAGTGCACCGCGTTTGTAGCCACCAAGATTAGGTTGTCCATGCGGTCCGGATCGGCAATCGCCCACTCTAAGGCCTGTTGGCCGCCCAACGATCCCCCAATTGTTACCGCTATTTTGCGGATGCCAAGATGGTCTGCCAGCAGTTTATGGGCGGCGACCAGATCCCGGACCGAAAACTGCGGAAACGAGAGGTAATAGGGTTGGCCGGTTGCGGAATCGATGCTTAATGGGTTTGTGCTTCCGTATGGTGAGCCGATGACGTTTGCACAAACGATGAAATAGTCATTCGGATTGAACAGATCGTTCTCGCCAAATAATCCGGGCCACCATTCAAAGACATCGGAATTGGCCGTAAGGGCATGGCATACCCATACGACGTTGTCCTTCCTTGCATTCAATGTGCCATAGCTATGATAGGCAATCTCGAGATTCTTGATGCGTTTTCCGCTTTCGAGCCTGAATGTTCTTGGATAGTTGAATGTTGTTGACGTGCTCATCGTTTGTACATTGAATAGTTCGCAGCGATGCGACTCCTATTTCACTTGGTCAAATGCTTGTTGGAGGTCGCCCTTGATGTCATCGATATGTTCGATACCAACAGATAGCCTCAATTCGCCGGGGTAAACACCGGCTTCCCGTTGCTCTTGTGTCGACAGCTGTTGGTGGGTCGTGGCAGCAGGGTGGATAATCAGTGTTTTGGTATCTCCGACATTTGCCAAGTGACTGATTAGTTTCAGGCTGTCAATAAATGCATTTGCTTTTTCGGCTCCGCCTTTTATCGTAAAGGACAATACTGCGCCGAATCCATTTTTGAGGTATTTCTGTGCATTGGTGTGATTGGGATCACTCTTCAATCCAGGGTATTTTACTTTTTCGACCTGGGGATGCTGTTCCAACCACTTAGCAACCTCCAAGGTGTTATCTACGTGGCGCTGCACACGTAATGAAAGGGTTTCCAACCCCTGGAGTATAAGGAATGAGTTGAATGGAGATAGTGCCGGGCCAAAATCGCGAAGCCCTTCCACCCGCGCCCTGATAGCAAATTGAATATTTCCGAAGGGACCACCTACACCAAATACATCGCTGAACACAAGCCCATGATAACCTTCTGAAGGTTCGCTAAACTGTTTGAATTTGCCGTTCCCCCAGTTGTAGTTGCCGCCATCCACGATGATTCCGGCAATGCTATTGCCGTGCCCGCCAATCCATTTAGTGGCCGCTGCAACCACAACATGAGCACCATGTTCCAGGGGCTTGAACAGGTAGCCGCCCGCACCAAATGTATTGTCGACAATCAAGGGCAAGTCGTACTTTTTGGCAACGGCCGCAATCCGGTCAAAATCTGGGATGCTGTAGCTCGGGTTTCCTATCGTCTCTACGTAGATGGCTTTCGTCTTCTCATCGATGGCGGCTTCTATATTTTCAGGCGAATCGTTTTTTGCAAAACGGGCTTCAATGCCGAGACGTTTGAACGAGACTTTAAATTGATTGTATGTGCCGCCGTATAAACTGGAAGCGGTCACAAAGTTTTCACCGCTTTCCAAGATATTGGTAAGTGCGATGAACTGTGCGGATTGACCGGAAGCTACTGCAAGACCTGCTACACCGCCTTCGAGGGCCGCCATCCTTTTTTCGAGCACGTCGGTGGTCGGATTCATGATGCGCGTATAGATGTTTCCAAATTCCTTGAGCGCAAAGAGGTTTGCACCATGTTCGGCATTGTTGAAAACGTAGGATGTGGTTTGATAGATTGGCACTGCGCGTGCGCCTGTAGTAGGATCCACTACTTGCCCGGCGTGTACTTGCAAGGTTTCAAATTTTAGATTTTCGTTAGCCATGATTGAATTGTTTGTTATTTGTTTATGATAGATTAATCGTACGTATTAAACGGAGATGTGGCGATATGGTATAGCTACCGTATGGAACAGCAGGTTGCACCGGGACAGCACGTTTTCGGGATTAACAGCAATAACATAGATGCGTCATCCCGCAACGCATTCGCTCGTATTGAGTGGCGGCGATAGTAGCGATGGTACGGCCACGGGGGAACCTTCGGGTAGCCAAATAATGATTGTTGTTTGCTGAATAAGTAGTCATAGTCTTATTTTTATATGCTCCCAACGAATATCAATTGGGACAGGAATTGGCACCTTTTCCCCCTTTTGCGGATGGTTGCCAGTGGGTCATTGAGCCAGTCTCTCGCCACTTCTTTATAAACCAAGACCTGTGTGATGAGGAATTGATTTGTGTGTGTATATCCACACAACGGTTGCAAATATAAACGGTGTGATTTGGTTGTGCAAAGTTTTTTTGATTTTTTTGCAAGGATGAACATAACATTCAATACCGCAGCCTTGCTTTTTCCTGCCATAAGCTTGATTATGTTGGCTTATACCAACCGATTTTTGGCACTTGCGGCACTGGTTCGGAGCTTACATGCCAAATACCTTGAACATAATAAAAGTGGGGTGCTGCATGGGCAGATCAAAAACCTTCGCTATCGCCTCAAACTCATCAAGCAGATGCAGGCCATGGGAGTGGTGAGTTTCGTCACGTGCATTGCATGCATGTATTGCATCTACGTAGAACATCAATTTCTCATCGAATTGACGTTTGCCCTTAGCTTGCTTTTCTTTGTGATTTCATTGTTTATTTCTTTGCTTGAAATCCAAGTAAGTAACAAGGCTCTGGAGTTGGAACTGAGCGATATGGAAGAAGGGGATGATTCCTCATTGACAGGGTATATCAAAAGAAAATTTGATAAGAAAAAAGGCGGCCCCCAATAAGGAAGCCGCCGGAATTTAAGTTTAACGGGGTGAGTTATCTTACGAACAGGAGCTCACGCAATTTGGGCAACGGCCATTGGCGGTCATCCACAATCTGCTCCAGCTTATTAAGGTGATACCTGATCTGGTCGAAATAAGGTTTCACGTTTTCATCATAAGCGATGGCTTTTTCACGCACATCTTCCAACACGTTGGCCTTCTTGCGTTCTTGGCGCATTGCTTCTGCGTCTATAAGAATGGTATTGATGTGATTGGAGATACGTTCGATCAGGTTGGATTGCGAACCATATGCATCCGGTTTAAGCCCCAGCTCTTTCAGCCCTTTGACATTCACGATCAAATCATTCTGATAGCGGAAGGCAGCAGGGGCAATTAAGTTGCTGACAATCTCGCCGATGACACGGGCCTCGATCTGTATTTTTTTGTAGTAGCTCTCCAAGAGAATTTCGTGGCGAGCTTCGCTCTCCCGTTTGCTAAGTACGGATAGTCTTTCAAATAATTCCAGCGATTTTTCATTTACATAAACATCCAGCGCTTTGGGAGTGGTTTTTATGTTGGAAAGACCTCGCTTGAGTGCTTCTTCCTCCCACTCCTGGCTATATCCGTTTCCTTCGAAGCGGATGGCCTTGGATTCCTTGATGTATTTGCGAACCACATTCAGCAAGGCAAGGTCCTTTTTCGTGCCTTTCTTGATCTGTTTGTCTACCTCGGTCTTGAACTCGATCAATTGATCCGCTACGATAGCGCTGAGCACTGTCATCGGGCTGGCGCTATTTGACGAGGAGCCTACAGCCCGGAATTCAAATTTATTGCCCGTAAAGGCAAAGGGAGAAGTCCGGTTACGATCAGTATTGTCAAGCGTCAATTCCGGTATTTTAGGGATTCCATGCCACAACAATGCCTCATTTTTTACTTTTTTGGCTACCCTTGCAGTCTCCACTTCATCGAGTACCGCATTCAGCTGGCTGCCTAAGAAAATAGAAATGATAGCAGGGGGCGCTTCGTTGGCACCCAAACGATGGTCATTGGCTGCACTCGCTATAGATGCACGCAGCAAGTCGGCGTTTTCGTGCACCGCTTTGATGACGTTCACGAAGAACGACAGGAACATCAGGTTGTTCTTAGGTGTCTTACCGGGAGAAAGCAAATTGACCCCCGTATTCGTAATCATCGACCAGTTGTTGTGCTTGCCGGATCCGTTGATGTCTGCATACGGTTTTTCGTGGATCAACACTTTGAATTTATGCCGTAGTGCTACTTGTTCCATCAAGTTGAGCAACAACTGATTGTGGTCTATGGCTAAGTTGATTTCCTCAAACATCGGCGCACATTCAAACTGGGAGGGGGCTACTTCATTGTGGCGGGTCTTCAAAGGGATGCCCAACTTAAGTGCTTCTTCCTCCAGATCAACCATAAAAGCCAATACCCGCTCGGGTATCGCACCAAAATAATGGTCTTCCAACTGCTGGCCCTTTGCCGACATGTGGCCGAATAAGGTGCGGCCCGTCAGTTGCAAATCAGGGCGGGCGTTGAATAGCGCCAAATCGACCAAGAAATATTCCTGCTCAATACCAAGTGACGCGTTTACCTTGGTAATAGACTTATCAAAGAAATTAGCCACGTCTACCGCAGCTTTATCCAGCGCATTGATAGCTTTCAATAAAGGCGCTTTGTAATCCAATGCCTCGCCAGTGTACGATACAAAAATGGTAGGGATACACAGCGTTTTTCCGCCGCCGGTCTCGAAGATAAATGCAGGTGAAGATGGATCCCATCCGGTATAACCCCGGGCCTCAAATGTATTGCGGATGCCGCCGCTCGGAAAACTGGATGCATCCGGCTCCTGTTGTACCAGGGCACTGGCTGTAAACTTGTCGATGGCCGAACCATCGGGCATGGGCTCAAAGAATGCATCGTGTTTTTCAGCAGTGGCACCTGTAAGTGGTTGGAACCAGTGTGTGTAGTGCGTCACACCGTTGCTGATAGCCCAACTTTTCATCGCTTGGGAGATGTGTTCGGCAAGATCCAGGCTAATTGCTTTTCCTTCGTCTATTGTTTCCATCAATTCGGCGTACGCATTTTTGGGAAGGTATTCCTTCATCTTTGCCGTGGTGAATACATTTTTACAGTAGTAGGATGAAGGCTTGATCGTTTCGTTGGTTTTACTGTTGCTTAGTCGAGAAATAGCAGCCTCGACCGCCTTAAATCTTAGTCCTGACATTTAGTTTTTATTATTTGTTGGTGTATTGTGTTGTTTTTTTTAATTCGGTTCAATATTCGAAAAAAAAAATGATATTTCCTTATTTTTTTTATTAAAAATGTAAGATTTTTTAATGTTTGATGAGAAATTATATGATTTTGTGTGATGTTGTTGTGTTTTTTTAAATAGTCGACCGATTGAAACAGGTAATCCGAAGCTTCTGTGGCCGTAGTGCATCGGGTATTCATGAGGCAATATCGGAAATAGAAGATAGGATTGCGGTTAGCTGTAATATCATTTTTACAATAAGGTGCCGACTACTTAACCTTCAACGGATTTATGTGTAACAAGGTGGTTAGACAGCAGTCAAAACCATGCGTTCATCGGTTTATTTAGTGTGCAGCTTCTTGTTATGGAGTTGAATAGCTTATTTTTACGGATATATTGACTAATTGGAGAACAAGTGGCAGTTATTTTAAGTGTACAGGGAGTTGACAAGACCTATCGAAGCGCAGGCAGATCCCTTGCTGTTTTGCAGCAAATTAACTTTGAGGTCGAAACGGCGTCCACAATAGCAATTGTTGGACCTTCGGGAAGCGGTAAGACTACATTATTGGGGCTGTGTGCCGGCTTGGATCGCGTGAGCGCGGGCGACATCGTGTTGAATGGCATATCCTTGGACGCCCTTGGAGAAGATGAGCGGGCTAGGGTACGCAACCAGCATGTGGGGTTTGTATTCCAGAATTTCCAATTACTTCCCACCCTGACGGCCTTGGAAAATGTGATGGTGCCACTAGAGTTGCGCGGCGAGCGCAATTGCAAAGCGACGGCGCAGGAATTATTGGATAAAGTTGGTCTCGCTGACCGTGGCCACCATTATCCGTTGCAATTATCGGGCGGTGAGCAGCAACGGGTTTCCATTGCGCGTGCGTTTTCCAATTCACCCAAAATTCTGTTTGCCGATGAGCCGACAGGTAACCTTGATGCCGATACCAGTGAAACGGTTGAAAACTTATTGTTTAGCCTGAACAGGGATATGGGAACGACATTGGTATTGGTAACCCATGACTTGGAGCTGGCGTCTAAAACCCAGCGTATCATCCGCATGAAGGGTGGCACGGTAGTTTCGGATACGATGGAAAATAACGTGTTATAGCCATGCCTCAACATAACCGGATTACATTCAGTTGGATAGCTCGGATGGCGTGGCGCGATAGCCGGAGGAACCGCTCGCGGCTGTTTCTCTTCATCTCATCGATCATCATCGGTATCGCAGCGCTTGTGGCTATCTATTCCTTCGGTGATAATCTAGCGAAAGATATCGATAATCAGGCAGCCACCCTGATCGGCGCTGATCTGGTGCTCGAGAGTAACCGGGAATTGGCTGACGAAGGCCAACATATCGTCGATTCCATCCATGGATTGAGTCAAAGCTATGCTGAAGAACAGAGCTTTGCGTCGATGGTGCTATTTGCCAATAATGGCGGTACCCGTCTCGTGCAGATACGGGCGCTGAGCGGCGATTTTCCCTACTACGGCGAGTTAGAGACCGTGCCCGCAACGGCTGGGACAACCTTCAGGGGGCGCCGGCAGGCCTTGGTTGACAAGACATTGATGCTGCAATTCAATGCAGAAGTCGGAGACTCGGTAAAGGTGGGAGAGGTCATGTTTGAAATTGCGGGACGGCTGGAGCAGGCTCCAGGGCAAAGTGGCATTTCCAGTACCATGGCCCCCGCCGTATTCATACCATTGGAGTATTTGCCTGCTACCGGCCTTAACCAAAAGGGGAGCCGGATCAATTATAGCTATTATTTCCATTTACCGCCCACAACCGATGCCGATGCACTTACTGATGGCCTGGATTCTTTATTGGAAGTGCACCGCATGGGCTACGATACCATTGCTTCACGAAAGCGGGATACGGGAAGGTCTTTTTCTGATCTGAATAAATTCTTGTCATTGGTAGGATTTGTAGCGCTCTTGTTGGGATGCATTGGCGTATCGAGTGCGATTCACATCTACATTAAGGAAAAACTAACTAGCATCGCGATACTGCGCTGCTTGGGTGCGACGTCGCGACAGGCGTTTTTGATTTACCTGGTACAGGTGATGGGGGTAGGATTCATTGGTTCGGTGGTGGGCGCATCGCTTGGTACATTAATTCAACAATTGCTGCCGTTGGTGTTCAGGGATTTTGTTCCTGTGACTATTAGCAGCGATATCTCTTGGAGTGCCATTGCCCAAGGTATCGGCCTTGGCGTATGGATATCACTTCTGTTTGCCTTATTGCCGCTCATCGGCATCCGCAATATCGCCCCCCTTAATACATTGCGGTTGTCGCTGGATACACCGAGTCCTATCAAAGACCGGTGGAGTTGGGCGGTGTATGGCATCATTGCATTATTTATCTTTGCTTATGCCTTCCTCCAATTGGAGGGCGTCTTGCAGACATTGGCGTTTATAGGTGGTGTTGCCGTTTCTTTTATGTTGTTGTATGCGGCGGCAAGCGCACTTGTTTGGCTTATTAGACGTTTCTTCCCGACCTCATGGAGTTATTTATGGCGACAGGGGCTTTCCAACCTGTTCCGGCCCAATAACCAGACCGTCATCTTAATCATAGCAATCGGACTGGGTACCGCTTTCATCGCCACGTTAATTTCTGTACAAGGGATGCTCATCGCCCGGGTATCCCTGTCCGCCAGCGAGAACCAGCCGAATATGGTGCTGTTTGATATCCAGTCCTCACAGAAGGCAGCCGTTGCCAGCTTGGTGAAAGCACAGGGACTGCCTGTATTGGATGAGGTGCCTATCGTAACGGTACAATTGGAAGCTATCAATGGGGTGACCGCCGAAGATGCCCGGCAGGATAGCACCCTCCAGGTGTCCCGTCGCGCATTGGGGGGTGAATTACGGTCTACCTATCGGTCAAAACTCAGTGACTCGGAAAAGGTTACTTCTGGAGAATGGATCGGTGAGACCGCAGATGGCGATACCGCTCGCGTTTCACTTGAAGAGGGCTACGCGCGCCGCATACGGGTGGATATCGGGGATGAGCTGCTGTTTAATGTGCAGGGCGTGCGCGTACCGGCCATCGTGGGTAGCTTAAGGGAGGTCGATTGGAACCGTGTGCAGACTAATTTCAGGCTCATCTTCCCAATGGGTGTTATCGACGATGCTCCACAGTTCCACGTATTAATGACGCGTGTCCCGGACGAGGCGGTTTCAGCACGGATGCAGCAGGCGATGGTGAGGGAGTTTCCCAATGTATCGATTATTGATTTGGGCCTGATCCTCGCCGTGCTCGATGAAATCCTTGAAAAGATTGGCTTCGTTATCCGTTTCATGGGCGGGTTTAGTATCCTTACTGGTTTCGTGGTGTTGATTGCTTCTGTCATGATTAGTAAATACCAGCGGATCAAGGAAAGCGTACTGCTGCGCACCATGGGGGCCTCCAGGCGGCAGATTTTGATTATCACCGCGTTAGAATACTTTTTTTTGGGGATGATCGCAGCCTTCACCGGTGTACTCTTGGCATTGGGCGGTAGTTGGGCGTTGGCCGTATATAGTTTTGAAATCCCTTTCACGCCGAATATCACGTTGATGCTCCTGTTGATGCTGGGTATAGCGCTGTTGACCGTATTGATCGGATTGGCCAATAGTCGGGGGATTACCCGTCGTCCGCCATTAGCGATTTTACGCAAAGAGGTGTAGCCGCTATAATTTTACGGTCTACAGCGTCGTTAGGACGTGATTTAGAATCGCAAGTCCAACAGCATCGATGGATTCAGCCGTGTTGGAGAGTACCACGATTGCGATTTTTTTATCGGGTGTAAAGGCGATATAGCCGCTGCTTCCAAAGGTGCCGCCAGTGTGCCAATAGATCAGTTCGTCGCCAACAAGGTTCATATGCCAAGCCAGGCCAATGTCGGTGTCGGGTGGATTGAAATAGGTGAACTGGCGGGTACGGGCCAACGCATGTTCCAAATCGCTTTCCGGCATTTTGAAATGGGCCTTTGCATAGGCCAACAGATCTCGTACGGTGGATTTCAGTGCCCCATGTGCAGCAAACGCATCAAACGTCCATAGTGGGGTTTCGACGCCTTTTTCATTGTACACCTTTGCTACATATTGCGAGTCAGGATTCGGATGCTCGGTGGTGTTGTGAAGCCCCAAGGGCTGGCAGATTAGCTCCTGTACCATCTCATTGTAGGTTTTTCCACTGATGTTGGAAAGGAGGTCGCCCAAAAGACCATATCCTAAGTTGCTGTATTGGTAAATGGAATCAGGTGGCGTAGTTGCTTTGTAGGATTTTAAGAAATCGTACAACTTTTCTTTCGTATAATCCTTGTAGGGATCAAGGGGATGGGCAGCAGCAGAGGCATCGATATTAGCTGGCATGCGCGGCAACCCCGACGTATGGTTAGCCAATTGCTTTAGTGTAATGCGCTGGAGATCGGGATTTGCCGCTACGGAATCGGGCAGGTATTTGGTGATGCTATCGTCGATACTCAACTGTTGTGTTTGTGCGAAGTAAGCAAGCAATGTAGCAGTAAACGTTTTACTGATCGATCCGATTTCAAACAAGGTGTTCTCATCGGGAAGCCGTTTGTTTCCTTTTTCGGTTTCACCGTAATAATAACTACTGGTTTTTCCAGCGTTGACAATCCCAATGGCTAATGCGTGTGTATGGCCTTTACGGCTATATGCCAAAGCGACCGAATCGACGTATCGATCAAGTTTGGACGCTGCGGTATTGGTAGATTGGATGGGCTCGGTCTTTTCCGGTGCCGGATCGCCGGCATAGGGCTGGAAGAGGAACGTTTCGATCCGGTGTAGGCTATCAAGCGCCAAGACAACCTGCAGGGGTGTGCTGAGAAAGTTCAATTTGTAGATACCGGTGCCTTTCTCATAGCTTTTCAATTCGGCAGACTGGATTTGTCCCAGCGGATACAGTTGCTGTGTCATGACCGTCTGGAACGCCTGCAAGGAAAGGGCCTGCTTAAACTTGGGGCCCGCCAGCGCATAAATGGAGTCTGTTTCTTGCAGGTTGAAGTGATATTCTATTTTGTTGAATACTGCTTGGTTGATTTGCCGATCACTTTCTTCCTCTTGGGCGATGACCGAGCAGATAGGTAGCAGTAAAAAGACGCAGATTATTCTGTTCATGGTTTCAAACATGGAGCAAAATTACGTGAAACCCATCTACATTCCTAATATTTGTTTTAAGCGTGTATAACCGTTTTTACTCACATTTACCCGTTTTCCGTCAGACAGAATAGCGACATAGCCATCTTTTTCGAGGGGTTCCAGGCGGACGATATGGTCGATTTTGACGATGAACGACCGGTGAACCCGGACGAAGTGGGTGGAATCCAACTGTTCTTCAAATGAAGCCATCGTTTTATTTTTCAGAAACGTTCCATCGTCAGTGTGTATTTTCACGTAGTCGTCATCTGCCTCTAGGTAAATAATGCTGCCCGTGGGGACGATTTTGATTTTCGTGCCTGTTTTGACAACTACCCGTTCCAATTTGCCCGGCGTTTGATGAACATTGTCAAGGAACTTACGGGTGTTCTCCTTGCCGGCCTCCATTTGCTGGGCATCCAAAAACTTGGCCATAGCCCGATCAAACCGGGCTTTGGTAATGGGTTTTAGCAAATAGTCGACCGCATGCTGTTCAAATGCACGGATGGCATATTCGTCAAACGCTGTGGTGAAAACGACAGCAGGCTGTCTGTCAATGATTTCCAGCATTTCGAAACCATTGATTTTGGGCATCTGGATGTCTAGAAAGACGATGTCTGGCTGATACTGCATAATCGCCTTAGCCCCTTCAAACCCATCGTTGCATTCGGCAACAACCTCTACTTGGGGATAACTTTCCAGGTACTCGGCAACCATGCTCCGTGCCAGGGGTTCGTCATCTACCAATACAGCCTTGATCATAGTTGAGGAATCTTGATTATGCTGGTAAAGATATGGGTTGTTGGCCTAGTTTCCAATAAATCCGTTCGTCCGAATAATAAAAATAGCCGGCGCTGGATTCCCCTTAACCCAAAGCCGGTACCCCGCTGGGGTTTATTGCTTTGGCTATCATAGGGGTTTTCTATCTGTATTTCCAACAGATGGTCACGGCATGTACAGGCGACACTGATGGCTACCTTTTCTGTAGTGTCATACAATCCGTATTTAATGGCATTTTCAACCAGCGGCTGCATAATCATGGCTGGCAACGTCATGGATAGGCACTCCTCGTCGTAGCGGACTTGGGTTTCCAGCCGATGGCCGAAGCGGACTTTTTCGATTTCCAAGTATAACTGGAGATGTTCCAGCTCGTCCTTCAGTGCGATGAACTGCTGATCGTCCTTGCGCAGGGTACCCCTTAGGAAATCAGACAGTTGAAATGTCATGTTCCTAGCCTCATCGGGCTTACGGCCAATAAGCGCAATGATGGAATTGAGGCTGTTGAAAAGAAAGTGGGGTTGCAGTTGCTGCCGAAGGTTGTAAAGTTCGGCTTCACGGGCAAGCCGTTCGGCGTCGGCCTTACGCTGTTCGTTTTCCTTATATTCCTGTTGGATGTTCCACAGAATGTTGATGATGGCTATCCAAGCAATGAGCAGTGCATTAACGAAAAAGCGCAGCGGTAGGGATACGTCGATGTGATCGAGATAGGTTTTATTCTGGATGACATATTGAAGGATCCACCTGTCGGCAGAAACGCTGATTGCTGCTAATACAAGTCCCCAGATGACAATATAGAAATAACCCTTCCTCCGGGGTAGATAATGGTTTAATGCGCTTGCTATGACATAGCAGCACAACGTGATTACCGTGGCACTGACCAGACTATCGTTCAGCGCCAGGTTAAAATCAACATCAAACCACCAGAGTAAAGCGGTTTGGATCAGCGCATAGGCCATCCAGATAATAAAGCAACTAATGTTGATGAGCCGCTGCTTAGATGATGTATAAGTGGTGGCGCTCACTGGGTTGGTGTTTGTTTGACTTCGTAGTTTGTGGTTCTGCTATCAACTATATGTTTTTGATGGTAATCCCTCCAAATAAAGAGGTCCCTTTAATATATACGACTTTCTGGTCGTCGTAGGGCATTCCCTGCGTAAAACGCTTATCATCTACCTCGCCAAACACCGATACAACCTCCGACTGAACTTTCCAATGGGCGGGAACGATGATCTTCATGCCGGCGAAAATCTGGAACACATCGATGACGATGGGGTGATGAATCTCCGCTTGGACGAGATTAACGTCCGTACCGCCAAAGATGTTCACGATCTCGCCCCCCTGGAAACGTTTGGATATCACAATTTTTTTTACGTCACTGAATACCGCGGTTGATTTGATGAAATCTTCACTGGTGAAGCCGTTCGAATAGTCATTTGGTGAGCCATAATCATCCGTTGTACCGGTTTCACCAAATGCGGTAGCCCCGCTAGCTGCGGGGCTGTCTGTTTCATCCGTTACACGTTTATCCCATTCATAGTTTCCGGCTCGTTTATGGTAACCACTATTCCCGTCCGGTCTTGGTCTAAGAGGTCGACACCTCCCTTTGCCAAGCAATAGCCATAATCCTATGCCAATGATGATAGCGGGCCATATAAAGGCCCCGATATCGAAATGGACGATATTTCTGAGCAGGAAAAAGGAGCCTAGACCCAATAAGATGTACGAAGCCGGGCTTTTAAAGTTGGAATTTCCGCCAATGATCAGTCCAACGGCCACGAGTATCATTGGCCACATGTTGTGCCAATTGAATATCCAACGGGGAAAAAGCCAGTCGAGGCCTAGTTTCCCAGCAAGCAATATCGCTCCGATACCGATGATGATGATGCCAGCCCACATTCTGCCTGAATTCGTCGTGCTACGTGCCGGTTGCTGCTGCTTATTCATATCTTGTTATTGTTAAAATTCGTTACTGGAAAATGCGTAAATATATCCATTAAGTAATAGTTCAAAGATAGATTGAATATATGCCTTCTGCAACAAGGATTAGGTAATAACAGGCTTTTTTTCGGTGAATAGCCGTTTTATTCCGGTAAAATTATTTTTTTACAATTTAGGGTAAATAGTTGCATTAATTGACTAAATTCTTTTATATTTATCCCGATTCTGAGAATAGAGAAAAATAAAAAGCTTAACAATGGGAGATTTTGACAACAAAGAGCGTGAAGAGGTTTTTTCAAAAAAGGTAAGGGCTGGTAAGCGCACTTATTTTTTCGACGTAAAGGCAACCCGTTCCAATGATTATTACGTTACCATCACGGAAAGTAAGAAGCGATTTGAAGACGGTGTGTTTATTAAGCATAAGATATTCCTATATAAAGAGGACTTCGAAAAATTTGCGGAAGGCTTGAGTGAGGTGGTCGATTACATCAAAGGGCATCAGGAAGTGGTGGAGAAACGGTATGAACCGGGATTTGAAAATAATGGTGTTGAGGTTGGTGAAAATACAGAGTCAAAAGACGACTATTCGTTTTAATTAGCGGAAAAGAAAGTTATTGATACTTGAGCCTTGCATTTTGTGAGGCTTTTTTAATAACCAGATAATTGTATCCTTATGCGTTGGAAAGGTAGTAGGCAAAGCGGCAATTTTGAAGATCGCCGCGGGATGTCTTCCGGCGGGAAGCTGGCATTGGGCGGCGTAGGTGGTGTCATTGTGTTGATTGTTGGCCTTTTACTAGGTGGCGATCCGCAGCAGCTGCTGCAGCAAATGCAATCCACAGGCGTGCAGCAAACAGATGGGCCGGTTGAAATCAGTGCGGAAGAAGCCGAACTGACCGAATTTGTGCGTGTGGTGCTTGCCAGTACGGAAGATGTGTGGGGCGCCCTATATGCTTCTGCAGGACAGTCCTATAGGCAGCCAACGCTGCTATTGTATCGCGATGGCGTGCAGACGGATGGTTGCGGCATGGGTGCATCTGCATACGGCCCATTTTATTGTCCGGCAGATGAAAAGGTATACATCGATCTCAGTTTCAATGAAGAATTGACAGAACGGTTTGGAGCAACGGGTGAATTTGCAATGGCCTACGTGCTTGCCCATGAGGTGGGGCACCACATTCAGAAACTTACCGGGGCTATGGACAGGGTAAATGCCGCTAGGCAGCAACTTAGCGAGGTAGCATACAACAAGGTGCAGGTGATGTTGGAATTGCAGGCGGATTTTTATGCCGGCGTGTGGGCGCATCACGCTAACAGGCGATCGGAAGTTCAGTTGGACTATAACGACATATTGGAAGGCATGAAGGCCGCAGCTGCTGTGGGCGACGATCGCATACAGATGCAAACCCAGGGCCGCGTGGTGCCGGAGGCCTTCACTCATGGTTCGTCCGAGCAACGTACATACTGGTTTAAAAAGGGATATGACACGGGCGATATCCAGCAAGGGGATACGTTCAGCGATCCCAGCTTGAGGTGATCAATCACTGCACGAGTAGATTGCATCCACGGATATCACTTTGATCGAAACGGCCCAATACTTCAAAGCGTCCGTCGGGGTGTTTTTTTCCGAGGTCTTGCGTAGCGATGAATGCGCAGGAATGAATATTTGCCAAGTCGATGATGTTGATGCCTCCTGTACGCCCTGTAGCGAGTATTGCAAAGGGGTCATTGGTGTCCCTGATGTGGATTTGCATCCATGGCGGACAGTGAAACAGGCCATCTCCCTTGGAATATGCTTGGGAAAGCAATTCGGTCATGCCGTATTCGGAATGGATGTGTGACACGTTGAATCCCTTGCATAATTGCTCATGCAGTTCTTCCCGGATCATTTCGCGCCTCCGGCCTTTCATCCCGCCTGTTTCCATCACGATCAACTCAGGAAAGTCAATCGGACGATTCTCCACAAAATCCAACAGCGCGTACGTGACGCCGATGAGTAACGTTTTTGCATGTTGGTCTTTCAATTCCAATAATACCTGATGCAGCTCGTCGTGATTATGCAGGAAATAGCCGCTATGGGGGTGGTTGCTTTGTCGGATCAGGTCGTCTACCATATAAATGAGCGAAGAGCCCGTTCGCTCCGAATAGGAGGGGAGAAGTGCGATAATGGCGGTATCGGCGGCTGCCCCGTAAAATTGTTCAAATGCGGTACGGAAACTCTGCTCATACAGCGCAATATCAGCCACGTAATGCTTACTTTGTACACTGCCTGTGGTGCCCGAGCTGCTGAAAACAATTTGTGGTTCTTTGCTTGTTGCGGTAATTCGGTGGCTTTTGAAACATTCAATAGGCAGGAAAGGAATATTTCCGGGTTGTTGTACTGCTTTGGGATTCACGTGAATTAACGACAGGTATTCGCTATACACGGCGCAGTGTTTCGCCTGAAAATAAAATGTTTCCATACAAGCATCTTCAAATGCCTGCGGTGTCTGCATCGAAAAGATTTCAACCATCCTTAAAGCATTCCACCGCAGACCGACAGTACCTGCCCATTGATATAGGAAGCAAGGTCGGAGGCTAGGAATAGGCATGCATTGGCCACATCTTCCGTTTCACCGGCACGTTTCAACGGGATGTCTTTTTCCCAGCCTTCCACGACTTTGGGGTCCAGCACATCGGTCATCTCCGTACGGATGAAGCCGGGTGCAATAACGTTGGTGCGGATATTGCGCGATCCCAATTCCTTGGCGACCGATTTGGAAAATCCAATGATACCTGCCTTGGATGCCGCATAATTCGCCTGTCCGGCATTACCTTGTACGCCCACCACCGAACTCATGTTGATGAATGCACCTTTGCGGTTTTTCATCATGATTTTGGAAGCTGCCTTGGTCACATTGAATACCGACTTGAGGTTCACTTCGAGCACATCATCCCATTGCTCCTCGGTCATCCGCAGCAATAACCCATCTTTGGTGATGCCTGCGTTGTTGACCACGATGTCAAGGGTTCCGAACTCCGATACGATTTCATTAACGAGTTTTTCGGCTTCTTCGAATTTGGAGGCATCCGAGCGGTAGCCTTTTACCGTGGTGCCATAAGCCTGTAGCTCTTTCTCCAAAGCTTGCCCTTTTTCGACGGAAGATAGGTAAGTGAATGCCACATTGGCTCCTTGCTCGGCAAATTTCTCCGCTATCGTGCGGCCAATCCCTTTGGAGGCACCGGTGATAAGTGCTGTTTTTCCTTCAAGTAACTTCATAGTTCGCTGTTTCTATGCCTTTAGATTTTCGTTGCAAACTTAGCTAAAATGGATTATATTCGCTAATGCCTATCGCACAAACGCATTGCAGTCAGATGCATCTTGGACTGCAACGAACGAATTGCGGAAGCGTATTTCAAAGTCGCTGAAATGCAATGGCTAAATACTTTTAGCATTTTCATTTTCCGATATTTTTGCCATATTAGCAGCCATTAGGAAATTGGATACGATAACTCTTATAAACAAACGCTGACGAAATGAAATTATCATTGACTTTACTTTTTTCGCTGTTTGTGCTGTTTATACCGGCGCAAGAGGTGAGCCATGTGGATTATCCATTGGATTATGTCAATACGCTGATGGGAACCCAGTCGGTTCATTTGCTTTCCAATGGCAATACTTATCCGGCTATTGCGCGACCGTGGGGCATGAATTTTTGGTCGCCACAGACAGGAAAGATGGGGGATGGCTGGATGTACACGTACACCGCTGATAAGATCCGCGGATTCAAGCAAACGCATCAGCCATCGCCTTGGATGAACGACTACGGGCAGTTTTCAGTGATGCCCATCACGGGGAAACCGACATTTGATGAAAACGAACGTGCCAGTTGGTTTTCGCACAAGGCTGAGGTCGCTCAACCGCATTATTACAGCGTTTACCTGGCCGATCATGACATTACTACTGAAATTACACCTACGGAACGTGCTGCGCGCTTCCGCTTTACCTTCCCCAAAACCGACAGTGCCTTCGTCGTAATTGACGCATTCGACAAAGGGTCGTACGTAAAGGTCATTCCCGAAGAAAATAAGATTATTGGTTACACCACCCGTAACAGTGGGGGTGTTCCCGATAATTTCAAAAACTACTTTGTGATGATATTTGACAGGCCGTTTGCCGACGTAAGTACCTTTGCCGATTCGGCCTTGGTGGATAACCGACTGGAGATACAGGCCGATCATGTAGGTGCTATCGTCGGTTTTCGAATTGCCGATCGGGGAGAGCAGGTCCACGCCAAAGTAGCATCGTCATTCATCAGCCACGAACAAGCGGAGTTGAACCTGCGCGAAATCGGAAACAAAGATTTTGAGACCATCAAGCAAGAAGGTGCCGAGCAATGGAATACGGAGCTCGGCAAGGTGCGTGTAGGGGGTGGCACGATTGATCAGGTACGCACGTTTTATTCCTGTCTGTACCGCACCATCCTGTTCCCGCGTATGTTTTACGAATACGATGCCGATGGGAATGTCATTCACTATAGTCCCTATAACGGACAGGTCCTACCCGGCTACATGTTTACCGATACCGGTTTTTGGGATACGTTTAGGGCGTTATTTCCGTTCTTGAACTTGGTTTATCCCGAGATCAACCAAAAGATGCAAGAGGGGCTGGCAAACACCTATAAAGAAGGCGGCTGGTTGCCCGAATGGGCGAGCCCGGGCTACCGAAATATTATGGTAGGCAACAATTCGGCTTCCGTGGTGGCAGATGCTTACATCAAAGGCCTGCGAGGATATGATATCGAAAAGCTCTATGAAGGATTGTTGAAAGGGGCCAACAACGCAGGGCCTATTACTGCCGTAGGTCGCGCAGGCGCGGAATATTACACGACGCTCGGCTATGTGCCCTACGATGTAAAGATCAACGAAAATGCCGCCCGTTCGTTGGAGTATGCCTATGATGATTTTGCGATTTACCAATTGGCAAAGGCATTGAACCGTCCCGCTGATGAAATAGCATTGTACCGTCAGCGGAGCTTTAATTACAAGAAGCTCTTTGATAAGGAAACCGGATTGATGCGCGGAAAAAATAAAGATGGTCAGTTCCAACGTCCTTTCAATCCGTTCAAATGGGGAGATGCATTCACGGAGGGCAATAGCTGGCACTATTCATGGTCGGTATTCCAGGATGTGGAGGGTTTGGCGCAATTAATGGGCGGACATGATGCATTCGTCACTAAATTGGATTCTGTATTTTCCTTGCCGCCGGTATTTGATCACAGTTACTACGGCTTTACCATTCATGAAATCCGTGAGATGCAAATTGCCAACATGGGCCAGTATGCCCACGGTAACCAGCCTATACAGCACATGATTTACTTATACAACTACGCTGGTGCACCGTGGAAAACGCAGTATTGGGCTAGGGAAACCATGAATCGGATGTACTTACCCACGCCTGATGGCTATTGTGGCGACGAGGACAACGGACAGACCTCTGCGTGGTATGTGTTCTCCGCGCTGGGTTTTTATCCGGTTACCCCTGCCACAGACGAATATGTGCTGGGTACGCCGTTGTTCAAAAAGGCAACCATCCAGCTGGCCAACGGGAAGACTATTGAGATTCAGGCACCGAATAGTAGCGATGAAAATCGCTATATCGAATCTGCAACCTTAAATGGCAAGCCTTACGGCAAGAACTACCTCCGTCACAGCGAGCTGGTAAAAGGAGCCGAACTGCATTTCGATATGGCCGACCAACCCAACACCAATAGAGGGACGAAACAGGCAGATTTTCCATTCTCATTGAGTTTGGAAGACTAGATCGCCTGTTAACATACGATCACTTTAGATAAGCCCTTTGGTAATTCAAAGGGCTTTTTCCTGTGATCTGCTTGAAGTACTTATGAAATCCAGCAAAGTTGTGGAATCCGCTTTCATAGCAAATTTGCTTGACGTTCATGTTGTTTTCGATCAGCAGTTTGCAGGCATGGCCTACCCGGATTTCAATGAGGAACTGCGAAAAGGTCTTCCCGGTACGTGATTTGAAATAGCGGCAAAATGCATTGCTGCTCATCCCGGCTACTTCTGCTACTTCATCCAATGAAATCCGTTGCCTGAAATGTTGAAGTGCAAAATCATAAATGTTGTTTATGCGGTCTTTTTCTCCCCGCTGGAAATGGGGGTTGAAGCCGACAGACGAAAGCAATTGAATGTCTTTGGTATTATGGGCAATGGCGGTGAGCGCCTCAATGAGCAAAATGATCCGTTTGGTGCCTTCGGTGACCAATAGTTCTTCCAGCAATTTTTGCACCCGGATACGGGCTACGCCGTTTACGGAGATGCCCTGCTTAGCCTGTTGGAGCAGCTGTTTGATATTGGTGTTTTCTGGCAAATCGAGGAAACCCGCGCCCCAGAAATCGTCATTGAAGTGGGTAACACGTACGTCGGCCTCTTGTTGGTTGCGTTTGTCGAAGTAGCTGCTGTCAAAACTCCAGTAGTGCGGAAGGTTGGAACCGATTAATACCACATCGCCCGATCCAAAATTACGGATGCTATCGCCAATGAACTGTGTACCCCGACCCTTTTCAAAGTGGATGAGCTCAATTTCTTGATGGTAATGCCAACGGTTGTTGGCGTAAGGCACCGTGTCACGTCGCGCACTGAACGAATGGGCAGGTCCGGTGCTTACCTTTAATAATTGAGGTTTCATGCGATTTCCCTATTGGTCAGTCAAAAAAACATAATAGTTAACAATTATACGAAAAATGCGCTAATATAACTTAATATATCGCTAATATCTGGGCAGCTTTTGTAGGCATTGTTTGCTTATTTTGCGTGGTCTTAAAACACTAACCGATCAATAGACACGATATGGCAACGCGATATACACTGATTCCTGTGATTTTGGTCACCTCGCTATTTTTCTTGTGGGGGTTTGCCCATAACCTGAATCCGATTCTGATTCCTCACCTCAAAAAAGCCTGCCAGTTATCGGACTTTCAGTCGGCCTTTGTAGATTCCGCATTTTTCATCGCTTATTTCGCGGTGGCCTTGCCGGCAGGATATTTCATGAAGCGGTTTGGCTATAAGCCGGGCATCGTCTTTGGTTTAGTGCTGTTTGCTATTGGAGCCTTCCTGTTTTTTCCGGCAGCCGATACCCGTGAGTACGGGTTGTTCTTGGTCGCTTTATTTGTGATTGCCAGTGGACTTACTTTTTTGGAGACCGCCGCAAATCCTTACATTAGCGTGCTTGGTAATCCGAAAACGGCCACGCAGCGACTTAATTTCGCGCAATCGTTCAATGGGCTGGCCGCTACACTGGCGCCATTCATTGGTGGGCAGTATATCCTTTCTGGCAAAACTTTGGGGGTGGATGAGCAGGCAGCGATGTCTGCGGCCGATCTCCATGCGTATTTGCAAGCGGAGGCCGATGCGGTAAAACTGCCGTATATTGTAATAGGCGCTACGGTATTGCTTGTAGCTCTGTTGGTTATGCGTACGCCATTGCCCGAAATCAACGAAGAGGCGCACGGGAAAGATGGCAACGCAACCGGTAAATCGCTTTGGCACAACGGCAACTTTGTATTTGGGGTGGTGGCATTGTTTTTTTATGTGGGCGCCCAGGTGGGGGTTGTTAGCTTTTTCATCCGTTTTTCCGACCAGGTAGCGGATGTGCAAGAAAAAGCTGCAGCCAATCTGCTTTCCATCGCCTTACTGGGCTTTATGCTGGGCCGGTTTGTCGGCACGTTCCTGATGCGCTTTGTGACACCGGCTAAACTACTCGCAGTTTTTGCATTGCTCAGTGTGCTATTTACCGCGCTATCGGTTTGGGTGGATGGGCTGTTTGCCGTATATGCCATGGTTGGAGTCACCTTTTTGATGTCCATCATGTTTCCTACGATTTTCTCATTGGCAATCAGCGGATTGGGTAAAGATACCAAACAAGGTTCTTCCATCCTGATTATGTCCATCGTGGGTGGTGCAATTGTTCCATTAGTCATGGGAGTGATGTCTGATTGGTTTACCATGCAGCGTGCGTATTTGGTGCCGGCTGCATGTTTCCTGATTGTCCTGCTGTTTGCACTGCGAAATATGAACAATCGGATGGCACAGGTCACTGCGGTACATTAATTAAATTAGTGCATAGGTAGACAAATCAACAAATAAACGGATAAGCAACTAAGCGAATACCATGAAAAGATATGCATTAGCGCTAGACTTGCAGGACGATATGCAACTGATTGCCGAGTATGAACGGTTGCATCGAAATGTCGCTGCTGAAATAAAAAAATCCATCACGGATTCTGGGATACTGTGTATGGAAATCTTTAGGTTTGCCGATCGGATGTTTATGATCATCGAGGCAACGGATGATTTCTCATTTGACGAGAAAGCAATAGCAGACGCGGCCAATCCGATCGTTCAGGAGTGGGAGCGGTCTACATGGCGGTACCAAAAACCGATTCCGGGCGCTAAACCTGGAGAAAAATGGGTGTTAATGGATAAAATTTTCGAACTTAGAACCGGTGAAGAAACACATGGACAATAAACAATTTTTCTTGCAGATACATCCGCATGATAATGTGCTGGTGGCCTTGCAAGACCTGCCACCTGGTACGGAGATCACATTTGGTGACAAGCAGTTACGGATAATCAGCGGCGTGAAGGCAAAGCATAAATTCACGATGGAAGCATTAGCAGCTGGTGCGGATGTACGCATGTATGGTGTACTTGTCGGTAAGACAAACGAAGCATTGCAGCAAGGGGAAACCATTACCACACAAAACATCCACCACGCTGCAGCCACGTTTACGCTGGGCGAGCGGAAGTTGGCATGGCGGAAACCGGATGTTTCAGCGTTTGACGGCCAGACTTTCATGGGCTATCACCGGTCCAATGGTACCGTAGGTACCGCTAACTACTGGTTGGTCATTCCGCTCGTATTCTGTGAAAATCGGAATGTATTGGTCATGAAACGCGCATTGGAGGACAGACTGGGGTATGGCAAGCGATCGCGTGACTATGGGCCGGAAGTGGACCAGCTTATCCAGTTATACCGGTCGGGCGCCACGGTGGAAGGCATTTTGAATGCTGATATCGCAGCTAGCGATGCGAAAGGTGCTAGACAGCGGCTATTTGAACACGTGGATGGGGTCAAATTCCTCAATCACGAGATGGGCTGTGGTGGTACGCGGATAGATTCGGATGCCTTATGCGGTCTATTGGCGGGGTACATCACCCATCCAAATGTGGCGGGGGCGACCATACTTAGCTTGGGATGCCAACATGCACAGGCATCCATACTACGGGAAGAGATCGCCAAGCGCGACCCACAGTTCGATAAACCCTTGCATATTTTTGAACAGCAACTGTTGGGCACCGAAAGCAATCTGATTCAGCAAGCATTGAAACATACATTTACCGGTCTGATCCAGATCAACCAGCTACGGCGGGAGCCTGCCCCGCTTAGCAAGCTCTGCATCGGTCTGGAGTGCGGAGGTTCCGATGGTTTCTCGGGCATATCTGCCAATCCCGCACTGGGATATGTGTCGGATATGGTTGTAGCCTTGGGTGGCTCGGTCATTTTATCGGAATTTCCGGAGCTATGCGGCGTGGAGCAGGAACTGAGTGATCGCTGCGTAGATGAGCCGACCGCGTTGTACTTTATGGAATTGATGAAAACCTATAATGCCAAAGCGGAGGCAGATGGTTCTGGGTTTTACGCTAATCCGTCTCCCGGTAATATACGGGATGGCTTGATTACAGATGCAATTAAGTCAGCAGGTGCGGCGAAGAAAGGGGGGACTTCGCCGATAACAGCGGTGGTCGATTATCCCGGTATCGCCAATAAGCCGGGATTGAACTTGCTTTGCACGCCGGGCAATGACGTGGAAAGTACGACGGCCGAAGTGGCCGCGGGTGCAAATGTCGTGTTATTCACCACAGGATTGGGAACGCCCACTGGCAATCCCATTGCTCCGGTAGTGAAATTAGCCACCAATACGAAGCTGTACGAGCGGATGCCGGATATCATCGATATCAACTGCGGAACCGTCATCGAAGGGGAAGAAACAATCGGACAGGTTGCCCATCGGATACTTCGCTATGTGATCGATGTAGCCAGTGGGCTTGAGCAACCCAAGGCCGTACAATTAGGCCAGGATGATTTCATTCCGTGGCGCAGAGGCGTATCTTTGTGAGATTTTAAATTTAGATAATTTAGCAATGCCAAACAGGAAATTAACTGGAAAAACAGCAATTATTACAGGAGGGGGTAGCGGTATCGGCCGCGCAATCAGTTTATTATTTGCAGAGGAGGGAGCTTCCGTCCATATTCTGGAGCTCAATACCGAGGTCGCCGACACGTTGGTAGCCGAAATCCGGGCGTTTGGTGGCGACGCTACGGCGCATGCCTGTGACGTGAGCCAACAGCAGGCGGTGTTATCCGTGATCAGTGGTATCGGCACCGTCGATATCTTGGTAAACAACGCGGGGATTGCCCACGTAGGCGATTTGGAACATACGACCGAAGCGGACTTCGACCGGATTTATACGGTCAATGTAAAGGGCGCTTACAATGTGCTGTATGCCGTCGTGCCATTGATGAAAAAGCAGGGGGGTGGGGCCATCCTTAACATGGCCTCTATTGCAGCACTGGTGGGTATTACCGATCGGTTTGCCTATTCCACCAGTAAAGGGGCTATCCATGCGATGACGCTATCCGTGGCACGCGATTATCTGCACCAAGGCATCCGGTGCAATAGCATCTCGCCTGCACGCGTACATACGCCTTTTGTGGATGGTTTTATCGCCAAGAATTACCCCGGTAAGGAAGCAGAAATGTTTGAGACGCTTTCCAAAAGTCAACCCATTGGCCGGATGGCCCAACCGAGGGAGATCGCCGCAATGGCATTATACCTGTGTTCGGACGAAGCCGGATTCATCACCGGAAACGACTACCCGGTAGATGGTGGATTTGTAACGTTGAATAATTGATCCCGTACTGAAATGAAATTAATCCGATACGGCGACCTCGGCCGGGAAAAAATAGGGGTACAGTTAGATGGTGTGAACTATGACGTTTCCGCTTTAGGAGGCGACTACGACGAGAATTTTTTTGGGAACAGTGGTCTTGCCCGATTGGAAGAATTTGTGAAAGCGAATGCGGGTAGGCTCATTGTTGTACCCGAGGGGACACGTCTGGGAAGCCCGATTGCTCGCCCCTCGAAAATCCTTTGCATTGGACTCAATTACCGCGACCATGCGGCGGAAACCGGTGCTGCGATACCAGCAGAGCCTATCCTTTTTATGAAATCGACCACTTCATTAAGTGGTCCGTATGACGACATTATCGTTCCGAAAAACTCCACAAAGACCGACTGGGAAGTGGAGTTTGGAATCGTCATCAGCAAAAGAGCGTCCTATGTGACGGAAGCAGACGCATTGGACCATGTGGCGGGGTATGTCTTGCACAACGATGTGTCCGAACGTGCGTTTCAGTTGGAACGCGGCGGTACATGGGATAAAGGCAAGGGGTGTGATACTTTTGCACCAATTGGCCCTTTTCTAGCAACAAAAGAGGAAATAGCCGACATCAATAATGTCCGGTTATGGCTATCCGTAAACGGCAAGATGTATCAAGATGGCAGTACCCGTGACTTGATTTTCAGTGTTCCTTTTATCATCAGCTATGTCAGTCAATTTATGACGTTGCTGCCCGGCGACGTGATATCTACGGGAACGCCGGCAGGGGTGGGACTGGGCTTCAATCCACCCATCTACCTTAAACCGGGGGATGTGGTCGAATTGGGCGCCGATGGACTGGGTTCTTCGCGGCAAATTGTAAAAGCCTACCCGGCCTGATCTAGCTAACGGAATGCGATGAAGCGAATCGATGCGCACCAACATTTTTGGACGTACCAGCCGGTAAAAGATGCTTGGATTACCGATGATATGGCTTTCATCCAGCGCGACTTTCTGCCGAATGACTTGAAACCTGTGCTCGAGGCCGCCGGCGTGTCGGGTTGCGTAGCGGTACAAGCCGATCAGTCAGAAGCCGAGTCGGTGTTTTTATTGGAGTTGGCGGCACAGCATTCGTTCATCGAAGGGGTCGTTGGTTGGGTAGATTTACAAGCAGCTGATGTGGCAGACCGGTTGGCGCATTTCAGCGGCTATCCCAAACTGAAGGGCGTCCGCCATATTGTACAGGGAGAGGAAGACCCTCGCTTTTTGTTGCGCCCTGCCTTTCTAAGGGGGATTGAAGCGCTGGCAAAGCACGGATATACCTACGATATCCTTGTGAAACCGCATCAATTGGATGCAACACTGGAGTTGATACGGGCTTTCCCCGACCAACCGTTTGTCATTGATCACTTGGCAAAACCTTACATCAAAGCAGGGGTGCGACAGCCGTGGGCCGAGCAGCTAGCGGCCATTGCAAATCATGGCCATGTGTATTGCAAGCTATCGGGTATGGTAACTGAGGCCGATTGGAACGGTTGGGAAGTCGGCGATTTCCAGTATTACATACAGCACATGCTCGACGTGTTTGGCCCCCGGCGGGTTATGTTCGGTTCGGATTGGCCCGTCTGTCTCGTAGCTGCGGATTACACGCAGGTGATTGGGGTGGCCAACCGGGCAATCGCGCACCTGGCGCGGGATGAACAGGAATTGATTTGGCATAAAAATGCCGCTGACTTTTATAAATTGTAGCCATCGACATCAGTCATTGCGTGATGGCGGTGAGGCAAAGATTGCGTATTCAAATCGTAGATTATGGATTTAGAACTGAAGGATAAGGTTGTCGTGGTAACAGGTGCTGCAAAGGGAATCGGCAAGGGTATCGCATTGGCATTGGCCAATGAAGGGGCCATCCCGGTAATCGTGGGACGCAGCCAGGCTGATAATGACGTTGTGCGGCAGGAGATCGAATCGGCTGGCGGACAGGCGTTTTGCGTGGAGGCCGAGTTAACCCGACCCGAAGACTGCGAACGGGCCATAGCGGATACCTTGGCTCGATTTGGCCACATAGACGGCCTGGTAAACAATGCCGGAGTAAACGATGGTGTTGGGTTGGAAAGTGGAAGCTACCAGAAATTCGTGGATAGTCTCCATAAATCGCTTATCCATTACTACCTGATGGCTCACCATGCCTTACCGGCGTTGAAGGCGAGCAAGGGAAGTATTGTGAATATTAGCTCAAAAACAGCAGAAACCGGCCAGGGAAATACATCCGCCTATGCAGCGGCCAACGGCGGACGTAACGCACTGACGCGCGAATGGGCGGTTGAACTGCTGCCATACAGCATCCGCGTGAATGCAATTATCGTTGCGGAATGTTTTACCCCGTTATATGATAAATGGATTAAAACGTTGCCCAATCCGGAGGAAACATTAGCAAAAATCACCCGACGTATTCCGTTGGAGCAACGGATGACAACAGCGGCTGAAATAGCCGACACGGTTTTGTTCCTATTATCCCAGCGGTCTAGCCATACCACCGGGCAGCTCATCCATGTGGATGGCGGATATGTACACTTGGATCGGGCGATCGATTAGGATTCGACCACCACACCCATTTTGCTGAATTTGTCTATGCGCTCAGTAACCAGCTGGCTCGATGGCTTCTTCTGTAGGATAGCCAGATCAGTGAGTATTTGCTGTTTTACTGATTCGGCGATTTCATTGGGATTGTGATGGGCGCCGCCCAAGGGTTCTTTTATGATACCGTCAATAAGCCCGTTTTTCGACATGTCACCGGCCGTCAGTTTCAACGCTTCTGCGGCTCTTTCCTTGTAATCCCAGCTCCGCCAGAGGATAGAGGAACAGGATTCGGGCGATATTACTGAATACCACGTGTGTTCAAGCATGTATACCCGGTCGCCTACACCGATGCCCAATGCCCCGCCAGAGGCCCCTTCACCGATAATAATGCAAATAATAGGAACCTTTAAAACAGCCATTTCCATCAGGTTGCGGGCGATCGCTTCCCCTTGCCCACGTTCCTCGGCTTCGATACCCGGATAGGCACCCATGGTGTCTATTAAGGTAACAACAGGCTTATTGAATTTCTCAGCCAATTTCATCAAACGCAGTGCTTTCCGGTAACCCTCGGGGTTGGCCATCCCGAAATTTCGGAATTGGCGTTCTTTTGTGTTCTTGCCTTTTTGGTGACCGATAACCATTACCGACTGGCCTGCAATCGTGGCAAAACCACCTACAATAGCCTTATCGTCCTTCACATTCCGGTCGCCATGGAGTTCGATGAATTCGTCACACATCAGGTTAACATAGTCGAGCGTTTGCGGCCTATCAGCATGACGTGACATCTGTACTTTTTGCCAACCCGTCAAATTGCTATAGATCTGAAGCTTGGTTTTTTCCAATCTTTCCTCTAATTCCCCTAATGTAGCGCTCATGTCCACTTTTGTCTTTTCCGCTACTTGGTTTACCTTTTCGATCTGCATTTGCAGATCTGCGATTGGCTTTTCAAAATCAAACGTTGTCTCCATATATGCTGCGTTGCAAAAGTCAGGGCGCTAAGTTAGGGAATTGTAACGCTATTTTAAAATGTGATAACTATTCGCCGATTACCAGCAATGGCTTGGTTTTTGCGTAGTCTTGTTCTGTTCAATTAGGTCAACATAATTCGATTTCGCGTATGGTCAAAGTAATTACCTTATCTAGTTTGTGTTATTTCATGCTGGTGTTTTCGGCCGCTGCGGATACCTATCCCGGAGTATTGTTCGAAAACAGCGTGCTGAAAGGAAACTACGTCTATAGTGACGTGCATCATGATGGATTGAGTTGGGTGGAGAATGTGGGGGGCAGGCTGCCGGTATCGGACTCTATTTTCTTTACACCGGGCAACTCCTTGTCGTTGAAATACACCACCGCCGAAAGCGGCAATTGGTCTGTACGGATCGCATATCCACATACTACAGGTGGGTACCGGCCTGCAGCAGATGATGTATTGACATTTAAATTGTTTGTGGCATCAAATACGGAGAGCAACGCGTTACCCAGATTGGGCGTAAGTCAAAACGATTCCTTAAGCGATATCGTTGATTTGGCCGATTTTATCGATGACTTTCAACCAAACATGTGGCTGAATGTCCAATTACCAGTAAGTGCGATTGGGGTGCGTGTGGGGGAGCCCGTTGATGGCGTCCAATTGTTGCAAGGCACGGTTGCCAAGGGCAGCAATTTACTGTATATTGATCAAATCGAGTTCTTACCCGCCAACCCACCGCGGGCAAAATTATCTTCGCCGGCGGTGCTCTCGGCCGCAACGGCCTATGACCAGCATATCGATCTTACCTGGCAATTGCCGCTTACACCGAGCATCCGCTACATTAAGATTTATCGTTCTGAAGACAACGAGCATTTCAGTCCCATAGCAATCCGGCCTATCTTTATACAGAAAGGTACCGATTTTGTTCCCTACCCGAATAAGACCTATTATTATAAAATCGCGTGGGTAGATTATAATTATCTCGAATCGCCATTTTCGAACGTGGTGGAAGCAACGACCCATACGGCCAGCGACAGTGCGCTACTCGATTTTATGCAAGCTGCTCATTTTAATTACTTTGTGGAGAGAGCCGAAGTAAACAGTGGTATGCACGGCATCCATTTCGGTGTAGATAACGCTACGGTGTCGGTGAAGGGAACCGGTCTGAGCATCCTGTCACATGTCGTTGGCGCTGAACACGGCTTTATATCTCGGGTGGCGGCAATCGGTAGATTGGAGCGGATACTGGACTTCTTAGGCAAGGTAGAGCGCTACAAAGGCGCATTTCCTGCTGAGATAGACGGGCGCACGGGAAAAGGGATTTTTGCCACCGACACCGTTCCGGAAGCAGACTTGCGGGCTACCGCATTTTTGATGCAGGGACTGCTTGTGGCTAGACAGTATTTTCTGTCCGATACCGTAGCGGCAAAAGGACTGGCCGAAAAAATAGATGCCTTGTGGAACGATATTGAATGGAATCAATTTGTTATAGAAGGGCAGGAAACGATCCTGTTAGACCGATGGTCGCCGGTTTCCGGATTCAAAAATGCACTTCCGCTTGGTGGATTCGGTACAGATTTCAGCTGTTATATACTCGCGTTGGCTTCACCACAACACGCGTTGCCTCCCGAAGCCTATATAAAAGGGCTGGGTACTCCCCGGAAGTTGGTCGATTCGACCCATGTCATGGAACTCGCCAATAATGCCTCCTTTTCCGTTAATCTCCAGGGCGAACATCAACAGGCGATTCCAAGTTATCGTGAATTTTCCTATACGAGCGATACCACGTTGTATGGCTTACCCATAACTGTCGGGTCAATGGATACTTCATTGCTAGCGGCCTATATGCCTTTTCTTGCATTTGACCCACGGAATAAGCGGGATACCTTTGCAGATTATTTTGCGAACAACATTAACCTTACTCAAATCTATCAACGGCGAGATAATGAGCAGGGTTTTGGTGGGGTTTCACGGAATATATGGGGGCTGACCGCCACCCGCGTCGATTCATTAGGTACAGATACGATATATGCCATTAGCCCCGCTATCTCCAGTTCGAGTTACGCATTCTTACCCCATGAAGCGTTGCAGTCCATGCGGGCTCTTTATAATGACTATGGCCATGTGTTATTTACCGAGTATGGATTCCGGAAGTGGATCGCAATCAATGGCAACGCCATCGCCGACGAATACGACGCTTTGAATCAGGCCGCCGTCGTTGTGATGATTGAGAACGGACGCAGCGGATTAATCTGGGATCTGTTTTCGAATCATCCGGATATAAAAAGGGTGATCGAAAGTCATTTTAATGTGGAGTAGTTTTTATATCTTTACCCTATCCATTTCATAACATGAAGACGTATACTATTTTTTCCCTTGTATTCATTTTTTCTGCGATATTTTTTTCTTGTAAAAGCAAAAAAATAGCAGTTAACCCCGGTGCGCAGGTAACGATAGACGGCACAACAGATGGGCTGCAGCACGTCCAACGCGATTTTGAGGATGCATCGATGACCGACCGCGGCATCATGGTTACTTTTGATTCGGATGTATTGTTTCCGCTTAATTCGTCCTATTTGACCGATCCGGCTAAAAGTGAACTTGATAAGTTGGTGGTCTTATTGGATGACTACCCGGGTGCGTCATTGATTGTTGACGGGCATACCGACGCTACCGGGACAGAAACCTATAACCAATGGTTGTCGGAAAAAAGGGCGGAATCTGTCAAGAAATATACGGTAGAGAAGGGATTGGAAGAGAACCGGGTTACCACTAATGGTTACGGGCAGACTAAACCAATCGCGTCGAACTCCACCAAAGAAGGTAGGGAGCAAAACCGTAGGGTGGAGGTGACTATCGTTACGAAAAAGCAATAGGTTAAATCAGCAGCGTTTTCAATTCCGTTGCTTTTACGGGCTTACCATAAAATATACCTGCCTTTTCTTCAAAATCAGCAGCATTATCCGTGGTGAAAAAACGGATAGTGCCACCCGTTGTACACAAGTTTTCGACGTCGGGGTGCCGATGTAAATAATCTGTCAGGCTGTTGGCCACCAATCCCCCCTGTGAAAGCAGGTGGATATGCGCAGGCAGAAAACGCTCGATCAGTGGAAGCAGTAGCGGGTAGTGGGTACACGCTAGGACAATCGTGTCAATCTGGTCGGACTGCTTAAGGAGCCGATTGATTTCCCTTTCTACGAAATAGGCTGCACCGGGTGAATCCAACTCATTGTTTTCTACCAAGGGTACCCACAGGGGGCAAGCTTGTTGATATACGTTGATGTCTGGAAAGAACTTCTCGATTTCAAGCGGATACGAGCCCGATTTGACCGTCCCGGGTGTGGCCAGGATACCGACATGCCTCGTGTGCGAATATTGGCCGATCACTTCAGTGGTTGGCCGGATAACACCGAGTACTCTGCGTAAATCGGCGTACAGCGGAAGGTCGCATTGCTGAATGGTGCGGAGTGCTTTTGCCGACGCCGTATTGCACGCAAGGACTACCAGGCGACAATCCATGGCGAAAAGCTTTTCCACACATTCTTTGGTATAGGCATATACCGTCTCGAATGAGCGCGTGCCGTAGGGCACACGCGCATTGTCGCCCAAATACACATAATCGTATTGGGGTAGCTTACTTACAATTTCTCGGAATACGGTCAATCCCCCATAGCCCGAATCGAATATACCTATTGGACCCATTACCAAATTTACTTCAGCAAATATGGCTTTTCTTTATAAGTTTTCCATAAAAATTCACCAAATAGGGTGTTGGACCAAGCGAACCATTTGCGGGTGAATTTCTTGGGATCATCTTTGTGGAAAGACTCGTGCATAAAGCCCGTATCACCATGTGTGCGTCGCAACGATTCAATGCATGATTTTATTTCATCATCATCGGTAGCAGTCAGTCCACGCATGGTAATGGCCATGGGCCAGATCATATCTCGGCCAATGTGCGGTCCGCCGATGCCTTCAGCTGCCGACCCCTTGAAGAAAAACGGATTGCTTTCAGATAAGATGTACGCGCGCGTACGCTGGTATATCGGATCACTGGCGTCAACTGCGCCGAGATAGGGGAGTGATAACAGGCTGGGGATATTGGCATCGTCCATCATCATGTAGCTGCCAAAGCCGTCTACCTCATACGCATATACGCGGCCGTGCATGGGGTGATCAACAATGCCATACGCCCTCACAGCCTTTTCGACTTCATCGGCGAGGTCGAGCATTTCCTTGGCCAATGACTGCTCATTGGCGATATTGGCCAGCATTTCGGCCGACTGGCGCAAGCTGACGATAGCGAATAGGTTGGACGGGATAAGGAATGAAAAGATCGTCGAGTCATCGCTCGGCCTAAAGCCCGAGCAGATCAGCCCCACCGGATTGACGGGGTAGCCATAGCCATCTACCTGTAGGGTATCCGAGCCGCGGGCCGTGGTACGTTCAAAACGGTATGGGCCTAGATTTTCTTTCCGTTGCTGTTCCTTAAACGTCTTCAGGATGTTGCGTTGGGCGGTTACCCATTCGCTGTCAAAGGGCGTGTTATCTTCTGTCGCTTTCCAGTAAGCGTATGCAAGGCGGATGGGATAACAGAGTGAGTCGATTTCCCATTTCCGTTCGTGGATGCCCGGCTTCATATCGGTATGATCGGTTCCCCACTCGCCTACGCGGGTGGGATCGTTGTAGAATGCGTTGGCATAGGGATCGATGTTGATGCATTGGCTTTGCTTGTTGACTAACCCCGATATAAGGCGCTGCAAGTTTTGGTCGGCAGCCATAAACGGGAGGTATGGCCATACCTGCGCACAACTGTCGCGAAGCCACATTGCATCGATATCGCCTGTAATCACATATGTGTAAGGTTTTCCGTTCTTTTCTTCTGGAAAAACAGTGGTATCCAGTGTGTTGGGAAAACAATTGCCAAATAACCAACCCAATTCTTTATTGCCGGTATGGCGTTGGAATTCCTGGATAGCCCGTTCGATAGCCTCACTGGAAAAATGACGCTGGCCCTCGGAGATCCGTACCGTCGGGAAATCCTGCGTGGTCGAAGCAAGCGAGAATTTACTGGCCCATAGTCCGGCGCCAAGCAAGCTGGTGTTTTGGATGAAGGTTCTTCGTTTCATGACGTAATATTATTCGGTTCGTTATCGCGTATAGGACGCACCATTGTTTGTTTTCTGCGCTGCAATATGCGAAAAAATCGGTTAATATCATCGAAGCAAATTCGTTTTAGCTAATCGTGTTTTAGCTGATTTTTGCCGTGATGTAGGTGGGTCGGTGGATTACAGCCGAATAATGGCTTAATTCTTGGTATGCAATGTTATCTTTGCTGACTGATTTTTTTTACATGATGACAAGACGTTTAGACTATCGCAGCTTCCGGCTGTTGTTGCTTATTGTCCTTTTGAGTGGCTCTTTGTACGATGGCAATGCCCAGTCAACCTATCAACCGTATTCATATCACTTTTATCAAAAGCTGAATAATACCTTATATGATACGGGCACCCGCCTTCATACGGCACTGAAGCCGATGATTATAGACAGCGCTTTACGCGCTCGGTATGATACGCTGATGCAATTGGGGGTGCGCCAGCGGAACTCCTGGGGTGGGCGAAAATTATACAACGAACACCTCGTGGATATTAAAAAGGATGAATATACATTTTACGCAGACTTCCTGCCGGACTTCCAAATTGGCCGAGACTTCGCCGGTGGCGGGCGTACCACGTGGTTAAACACCAGAGGTGCACAAGCCGGGGTGACCGTCGAAGATAAATTTTCACTGTACGTGAATTTTTTCGAAAACCAAGGGGTTTTTCCGGATTATGTGGGTGATTATATTTTTACGCATACCATCACTCCGGGACAGGGGTATGGTAAGACCATGGAAAGCAATCCACGGATAAAGGACTGGATGTATGGTTCTGCGGTTTTGTCGTATACCGCTGCCAAATACCTGAACGTGACACTAGCCTATGATAAGAATTTCATCGGTGACGGCTACCGTTCGCTGCTGCTTTCCGATGTTTCTTCCAACTATACATCCCTTAAACTAACAGGCGAATTGGGCAACGTGCAGTATATGAGCATGTGGGCCTATATGCTGGATCCGATGCACCCGCGTTCGCTCGACTCCGTAAGGCGTGCTGGCGACAACTGGAAGTGGGGTGCATTTCAATACCTAGACTGGAATGTAGACAATCGGTTTTCCATTGGGCTTTTCCAGTCGGTGGTGTGGGGCTCCCGGAATGCGGCCGGTCGACGTGGGTTTGATTTCAATTACCTCAATCCGATTATTTTCATGCGACCTGTGGAGTTGACGAATACTTCTTCGCCCGATAAGATGCACTTGGGCCTAAATACGAAATACAAGGCGTTGAAGAACCTCACGGTTTACGGGCAATTTCTGTTGGGTGAATTTACTGCTAAGGAATTTTTCGCCGGGAATGGGCATGTCAATAATAAATGGGCGGCACAACTCGGTTTCCGGGGCTTCGATGCATTCGGAATCAAGGACTTGAATTTCCTAGCTGAGTACAATACAGCCCGCCCTTATACGTATTCGCATTTTGACCCGGTAAGCAACTACAGTAACTACGGCCAACCATTGGCCCATCCTTGGGGCGCTAATTTCAGGGAGTTGGTCGGCATACTGAATTATTCGTACCAACGGTTTGATTTCTCGTTTCACGGCACGTGGGGGAAGTTTGGTACAGACCCGGATTCTACGACCAATTATGGGAACGATATTTTCAAATCGTATAGTACGCATCTGCGTGTGTATGGCAACCGTATCGGTCAGGGGGTTAGCAACAACCTGTTATACGCCAATGGACGGGTTTCCTATCTGTTCAACCCGAAATATAACCTGCGGATAGAAGCCGGTGCCGTGTACCGGCGCCATGGGGTGCCCTCATTGGGCAAGCATCACCAAACCGGTATGTTCACCCTCGGGCTGCGCGCATCGTTCCGCAATTTTTATTATGATTTTTAGGATATCCGTTTTTTTTTTGATATTGCAAACCTATGAGCAGGATCATCATCATCAATGGCCCCAACTTGAACCTGTTGGGGGTACGCGAAAAGGGTATCTACGGGGACCAGCGGTTCGAGACTTATTTCGAGAGGTTGCGTGCACAGGTAGCCGGGGTGGAGTTATCCTACTTCCAGAGTAATCACGAAGGGGCCATTATCGATAAAATCCATGAAGTTGGTTTTTCCGACGACGGCATCGTTCTCAATGCAGGAGCTTATACACATACTTCACTAGCTATCGCTGACGCCATTGCGGCAGTGACAACGCCGGTTGTTGAAGTGCATATCTCCAATGTCTACGCCCGGGAGCCGTATCGCCATCATTCTTACCTTGCGAAAAACTGTAAGGGGGTTATCTGCGGGTTTGGTCTGGACGGCTACCGGCTGGCCGTCGAAAGCTTGCTGACAAAATAAGCATGCTGAGGGAGGCGCAACCGGCCATGACCGCAGCCATGGGAATCGTTGTTCCATTGTGAAAATAGCTCACTAACCCCGAAGACAGCGCTCCACAGGCCATTTGCAGACTGCCTAACAGTGCTGAGGCACTCCCCGCCAGCTTGTCGAAGGGACTGAGGGCCAGCGCGGAAGTATTGGGAAAGACGAATCCCTGTGAGCCAAGGAATAGGAAAATTAATGCGACCATCCAAAAAAGGTTGATGTATCCAACGATGCAAAATCCGACCAATGCCAAGCCGATAACGGATTGAACGATCAGTGCTGTTCTGGCTATTTTTTCGCTGCTGTACTTATTCAACAAATACCTGTTCAACTGGCTTGCTGTAATCAACGCGGATGCAATCAACGCAAATACCAGTCCGTATTGTTTTTCGTTCAAGCCATATAGCGTAATCATGATGTAAGGCGATCCAGCTAGGTATGCATATAAGCCAGAAGACGCGAAGCCCCCTGCAAATGCATAGGTGAAGAACTGCCGGTTTTTGAAGACCTGCCAATACGATTGGGTGATCGGCCGGGGCATGAGCGACATTTTGGGGTTGGGTCCTTTGCTCTCCGGTAGAAAAAAAATGACAGCCAGTAGAATGCATGTGGTCATCACCGCCAACACCAGGAATATCCCATGCCAATCCCAGTGCGCCATCACGAAACTCCCCACGGTGGGTGCGAGTATGGGCGAAATGCCGATGACCAACATCAATAGGGAAAAGATCTTAGCGCTTTCCGTCGGCCCGAAAAAATCACGCACCATCGCGCGCGACGCAACCATGCCTCCACAACTGCCCAGGGCTTGTATGAATCGGTAAGCGACGAGGTAATCGGCGGAATTGGTCAATGCACAGCTGATAGACGCCACGATGTAAATAATCAGTCCGACGACGAGGGGGACTTTCCGGCCAAAGCGGTCCAGTAATGGACCATAGATGATTTGTCCAGAAGCGATCCCGATAAAGAAGGACGTAAGCGAAAGCTGAACGTGTGCCACCGTGGTATCCAGGCTCGCCGCTATGGCGTCAAAGCCAGGAAGATACATGTCTATGGAAAACGGCCCTATGGCCGAAAGCAACCCAAGGGTGATAAAGATAAAAAGCCGATGTCTTTGCGTGGATGCCATGAAAGTGACAAAATTAACGCTTTGTTTCCGGTAAAATTCGGATTCGACGTAATTATGTTGTCACCCGCGAAACAGGGAACACCTTAGTGGATTATTTCTTCTTGTTAGGCAGTGCCTGATATGGCCGAAATACGAGATATATCCCCGCGGCAACAAATGGCAAACTCAATAGTTGGCCCATGTTATACGCCATTCCCGCCTCAAACGCTTCCTGGTTTTCCTTTAAAAATTCCATGACGAAACGTGCACCGAATAAGAGGATCAAAAACAGGCCGAATAGAAAGCCTGGCTTCAATAATGATTTTCGGTGATAGATATTCCACAACAGGATAAATATCAATAGGTAACAAATCGCTTCATAAAGCTGTGCCGGATGCCGCGCAATGGCATCCACGCGCTCAAAAACCACCGCCCAGGGCAAATCCGAGGGCAAACCGATGATCTCCGAATTGAAAAAATTGCCGATGCGCACAAAAGCCCCTGCCAGCGGAACAACCAAAACCAGCCGGTCGGCAATCCATAAAAAATCCGTCTTGGTCTTGCGGCAGAAAAGGAAAATCCCAACCAGTATACCGATAGCACCGCCGTGGCTGGCCAATCCATGGAAGCCCGTGAGGGTAAACTTGCCGTCCACGTAGGTATATGGCAGTATCATTTCCAGTGGGTGATCCTTATAATAATCGAATTCATAGAATAGGCAATGACCGAGCCTTGCACCCAGTAATGTGCCGACAAAAATATAAATGCTCAACTGATCCAACAGCTCCTGTGGCTTGTTTTCACGCTTGAAAATGCGAAGCATCAATACGTAGCTACCGATGAAGGCTAGTAAGAAACATAAGGTATAATACCGAACTTCAAAGCTGCCGATACTGAAGATTTCTGGCCTCGTATTCCAATGGATTGCGCCCAATATGCTGTCTATCATGGTTATGATCCGTTTAGGTCGGTAAATATAAGGTTTATTTGCTTATTCGCGAATCAGATTTGTCCCCCCTTTATCAGCCATATCAGAGCTTCTGCCCAGCCTTTACTTTCCGCTCTTTCCTGGTCTGTTGTTTCAGGACATACTGCTTTTCAAGAAAGGAAATGACCTCACCGGCAATATCTTTATTGGTGGCTTTTTCAATACCCTCTAGGCCTGGCGAGGAGTTAACTTCGAGCACAAGTGGTCCACGGTCGGAAGGCAGCATATCCACGCCGCATACGGTAAGACCCAATTCCTTTGCCGCGCGTACGGCAGTTTCTCGCTCCGTTTTATTGAGTTTGATGATTTCTGCCGTGCCTCCACGGTGGAGATTGGACCGGAATTCGCCTTCCTTTGCGGTACGTTTCATGGCGCCAACAACCCGACCATCGACTACGAACGCCCGGATGTCACTGCCGCGCGATTCCTTGATGTATTCCTGGATGAGAATGTTATTGCCTAAGCCGTAAAATGCTTCGATGACAGACGAGGCCGCTTTTTTGGTTTCGGCCAATACCACGCCAATGCCTTGGGTGCCCTCGAGCAACTTGATGACCAACGGTGGACCGCCCACCATCTTGATGAGGTCGTCCACATCGTGCGTCCTACGGGCAAATCCCGTGATGGGCATGCCGATACCCGCCCCTGATAGGATCTGCATGCAGCGCAGCTTATCGCGCGAGCGCGTAATAGCTTGGCTGGGATTGGCGGATATCACCCCCATCACTTCGAATTGCCGTACGATGGCCGATCCATAGAAGGTCACCGATGCCCCTATCCGAGGAATAATCGCATCGATATCCGAGAGATGCTGCCCCTTGTAGTGGATGCTGGGTTGGCCCTGTCGGATTCCCACATAGCATTGGCTATGATCTATCACGATGCATTCATGACCCCGCAAATGGGCAGCCTCTACCAGTCGACGGGTAGAATATAGGTTTTTGATTGTTGATAATACGGCTATCTTCACGTGTGCTCTAATGACTTACTGATGGGTAGAAACAATAACAATGCCCGAATGTTTGCGACTACTTGTTATCCTTGCTCGCTTTTCGGGCGAGGTTTGACCGCGATACGTCGACCACGAATTTTTTACGGATGAAGGTGCGGCCCAATAACATGGGAAATTCCATTCCGGATCGGTCACGTAGTGAAATCTCGATGGGATGTAATTCGTCAAACAGGGTGACCGATGTACGGATGATGTAACGGTTTTCTTCCTGTCCAAATGAATTTTTTATTTTCCGTTCGCTATGGAATGGGAACACATAGGTCTCCGACTGTGGACGGCAACGGTCATCCAGGGGCCGAAATTCGACAAACTGCTTCCGACCTTTTTTGATGAGTTGGATATGGCTGCAATGCAGCACGGATGTACGGGCGCCAGTATCCACTTTGGCAGGAATATCGCGAAGGCCCAAATCCGGCAGATCTAGGGTTTCCTTCCAACCGATCACCTTTAGTTTGGGAGACATTTGAGGGTAAATAACGATCAATAATAAACATATTCACCAAATGGGGATTTGACGGTCACCTGCTTCACAGCCGCGGTCTCCACATGCCCCACGATCTGCGCGGCAATGCCGTACCGATCGGCAATGTCAATGATATCGTCTGCAATAGCGGCTGGTACATAGCATTCCATGCGATGCCCCATATTGAACACTTTGTACATTTCTTGCCAAGCGGTATTAGACTCTGCTTGAATAAGCTTGAACAAGGGCGGGATATCAAACAGGTTATCCTTGATGACATGTAGGTTGTCAATAAAATGCAAAACTTTAGTCTGTGCGCCACCACTGCAATGAACCATCCCGTGGATTTGCGTGCGATACTTGTCGAGTACCTGCTTCACCACCGGTGCATAGGTACGGGTAGGGGAAAGGACTAGTTTTCCGACGGTTGTAACACCATAGCCCGGGATTTCAATGGCTTCTGTGAGTGCTTTGCTGCCGGCAAATACCAATTCGAACGGTACAGCCGGGTCAAAGCTCTCCGGAAACTGCTTGGCAACAGCCTTGTGGAATACATCATGCCGCGCCGACGTCAATCCGTTGGATCCCATGCCACCGTTATAGTCGGTTTCGTAACTGGCACGGCCGTATGACGCTAATCCTACGATTACATCACCGGCCTGTATCCGATGGTTTGAAATGACGTCTTCGCGTTTCATCCGGCAGGTAACGGTGCTATCCACGATGATGGTGCGCACCAAGTCGCCCACATCGGCAGTTTCTCCCCCCGTAGAATAGATGCCGATGCCAAGGTCGCGGAGTTCGGCGAGAATTTCTTCGGTACCATTGATGATTTCGGCAATAACTTCCCCGGGGATCACGTTTTTATTACGGCCGATGGTGGATGACAATAGGATATTATCCGTTGCTCCTACGCAAAGCAAATCATCGAGGTTCATCACGATGGCATCTTGGGCGATACCCCGCCAGACAGACCGGTCGCCCGTCTCCTTCCAATAAACATATGCTAGGGACGATTTCGTGCCAGCCCCATCGGCATGCATGATGTTACACCAGCCATCGTCTCCGCCCAATATATCGGGAATGATCTTGCAGAAAGCTTGGGGAAACAAGCCTTTATCAAGGTTTTTGATGGCATTATGCACGTCTTCCTTTCCCGCGGATACCCCTCGCTGGTTGTACTTCAAATCAGCCATTTCCTATCTTAGTCTACGTGACGGATTTCCACGCGACGATTTCGTGCACGCCCGCTTTCGGTATCATTGGAAGCATCAGGCCGGGTAGCACCATAACCCTTTACCGTCAGATTATTTCCATAGATACCTGAATTGACCAGGTACAGCTTTACGGCATTGGCCCGATCAATGGATAATTCCATGTTGTATTCGGGAGTTCCTTCGATTGAGGCGTGTCCGTCAATGATAAATTTAGCATCAGCATCTTTCTGCATCTCCCTGGCTATATGGTCGAGGATCGCATAGGATTCAGTTTTCAATACGTGTGAGTCGTATTCAAATTGGATATTCTTGAACGTGTAATTTGGCGGAGCCACGGGAGTCGGGTCTGATTTGGTAGGCGCAGCCTTTGGTTCCTCTTTCTTCGGCTCCATAACCATGCGTTCTTCTGGAATATCCCGCTCAACGACCTCGGCCGCGGGTTGAAGTACGACCTGTTTTGGCTTGCAGCTTTGATAAGAGATGGCTAACATGCCTAAGCAGGCCATTAATATACAATTACTTACGGTTTTCATGTACGTTGAATTTATTGCTTGTAAACATAGGAAATATCTGTTGAATTATAAGGAAACATGCCGAGCAACTCTGAACTTTTTTGCATATACTTGGCAATTAATATGTTTCTTGTTTTTAATCAATTCCTAGTTGTCTGAAGATGAATGCAATGATGATGCCAACCTGTCATTTTATGAAGGCCTTTTCGATTTTTCTGTTGTTATGTTTTAATCACGCGTTTGCGCAAGACCGGCTGAAAGTTGCTGTGGCGGGACTAAGCCATGACCACGTACATACCCTATTGAATGCATATCAGCATAATGAGGTGGATATTTTGGGTATTGCTGAGCGCGACCAAAAATTGATAGTACGCTATCGAGACCAGTATAAACTGCCGGAAACCTTGTTTTTCGAAACTGTTGCAGACATGTTGCGCGTGATCAAACCGGATGTTGTTTTGGCCTATAATGCGATTTCCGAACACGTGGAAGTGGCCGAGGTTTGCCTTCCGCTGGGGGTTCCTTTGATGGTAGAGAAGCCGCTGGCGGCAACGAATGAAGATGCTAGGCGGATTGCCCAATTAGCGACTGAATACGAGACGCAGGTATTGACCAACTACGAAACGACATGGTATGATAGCAACCAGACCTTAAAGCAGCTGGTAGCGGAGGGGGATATCGGAAAACTGAAGAAGATCATGGTGAAAGACGGGCATCAAGGGCCGAAAGAGATCGGTTGCAGCGAAGCTTTCTTGAGCTGGCTTACCCATCCGGAAAAAAATGGAGGCGGAGCATTGATTGATTTCGGATGTTATGGCGCGAATCTGATGACCTGGCTGATGGATGGCACACGTCCGATTGCGGTAACGGCGGTGACAAGGCAGTTGAAACCAACGGTGTATCCCTTGGTGGATGACGATGCCACGATCATCGTTGAGTATGAAGGTGGTACAACGGGCATTATCCAAGCTTCGTGGGATTGGCCATATAGCATCAAGGATTTACAGGTGTATGGCGAAAAGACCTCCCTGCATGCGGTGGATCCCAATACCTTGGTGCGTTATTCCGGTCCGACGCGGCAAACCCGCATTCCGCTAACAGACAACACCTACTTCGCCGACCACCTCTCGTATTTGAAGGCGGTATTGAAGGATGGTGCAGAAAGCAAGAACGATTTATCCTCACTGGCAAACAATTTAATTGTCGTGGAGATTTTGCATGCCGCTAGGGAATCCGCAAAACGCGGCGAGCGTGTGTTACTCGATACGGCTCAGTAACAGTGCATCACACCACTGCTTGTACCGTTCGGGGGTGAGATACGGCGTTGGAATCGCAAGTTCAACGGTATGCAGCGCTGTTGGGCCCTCAGCTACGTAGGTCATCAAGGTGACTGATCCGCATTCGCCACCCGGTAATTTCGTGGATTTGATGCTGTATAGGATCGCCATGCGGCCGTCCACCACTTTGCTATCCACAATTTCCAGCTCAGCGTCAGGGCATCCAGCCTTCTCATAAAGCCATTTTTCCTCAGGCGTTCCCTCGGCCTTCATCGGATAATACCGCCTGTCTATGGTGGTGACCGTCACGGTTTGAACGGGTGTGCTTTCTGGATTCTTGCCCCTTGTCGTGTAGGCTACGCCGCGTATGCCTTTGGTATCTTTAGGTATTTTATCGCTTTTCCAGCGGTATTCCGTGGGCAGCGTAACAATGAGCGTCTCTTTACCCGGTGTTGGCTGGGCCTCGGCTAGAGAGGCCACAAAAAACAGGTAGATGGTCATTCCCAATATCCGTGTCATCCGTGTTCGATATTAAATGATCGGTTCAAACCGCATAGCGAATTTATTCCGGTAAGCCTTTGGTGTCATCCCGGTGTTTTGCTTGAACAGTTGCCTGAAGTTTTTCATGTCATTATAACCGGCAGAGAGCATGATTTCAAACAACCCCTTCTCGGTATTTTCCAGTAGTTTTTTTGCCGCTTCTATTTTTGTTTTTTGGAGGTACCGGATAGGGGTTATCCCGGTAGCCTGTTTGAATCGCCGTACCAAATTCCGCCTGCTGGCCGGGATATCCGCGATAGCCTCCTCGATGCTTTTGATTTCGGGAAATTCGTTTTTGATTTTGTGTTGGACACGCATCACCAATTCATCATCATGGGCTTCAATGGGCGAAAAGTGACCGAAATATGCTTGGTTTTCGCGGTCCATGTCTATGGAAAAGACCTTCGCGATGCGGACAGCCAATTCCCGGCCACAGTATTTCTGGATCAGGGCCAGCTTGAGGTGAAATCCACTCGTAGCTCCACCACTGGTGTAAATGTTGGCATCCTGCGTTACAACAGCCTCTTGCTGGAGCTTGATCTGGGGGAAAGAAGCGGCCAATTTATCCGCGGCATCTACATGGGTAGTGGCGCGCCTATTATTGAGCAACCCCGAGGCCGCAAGCAGGAAAGCACCGGTACAGTAGCTGGCCAATGTGGCGCCGTTTTTATATTGCTCATGAAGCCACGGAATGAAGCAGCTGTTTTCAGCCACGGTTTGAGCCAGATCTACCGGTCCGAAGGCAGGAATAAAGATCAAGTCATACAACTCCCCTTCAGTGAATGGTCTGTAGGGGATATGGCTGATGTTGTCCGGAAGCGACTGCATTTCCTTGGCGCCAACCAATGTGATCTGGAATAGCGCTGGCTTTCCGTCATCTTTGAGAAACCGGTTGGCAGTTTCGAAGACATCAACGATGGCAGCCAAGCTCAGCAGCCGGTATTTACTCGTCAGAATGATGGACAGTTGCATATTACTTGCATTGTTGTAAGCCAAAGATACGAACCTTTTGGTGTACTTTATCCAAAATGTCACTGTGGTCCAAAAATATCCTGTCAAAAACCTATCTTTGCCGTTTGAAGATGATTGTATGAACCATATCCGTAATTTTTGCATCATTGCGCACATAGACCACGGAAAAAGCACCTTGGCAGACAGGCTGTTGGAGTTTACGAAGACGATTACCCAACGCGAAGCCCAAGCGCAGCTGCTGGATAATATGGATCTGGAGCGTGAGCGGGGCATCACCATTAAAAGTCACGCCATCCAGATGAACTACGAGCGGGATGGGCAGGAATATGTACTGAATCTGATCGATACGCCGGGACACGTGGATTTTTCTTATGAGGTATCGCGCTCCATTGCGGCCTGTGAGGGTGCATTGCTTATCGTCGATGCCTCCCAGGGAATTCAGGCGCAAACGATTTCGAACCTTTACCTTGCCGTTGAGCACGACCTGGAAATCATCCCAATACTGAACAAAATGGATTTGCCCGGAGCGATGCCGGAAGAGGTGAAAGACCAGATCGTTGATTTGATCGGCGGTAAGCGCGAAGACATCATCCCTGCATCCGGAAAGACGGGTCTGGGCGTGCCGGATATCCTGAATGCTATTGTAGACCGTGTTCCTGCACCGGTAGGCGATGCGGAGGCACCTTTGCAAGCGCTGATTTTCGATTCGGTGTTTAATTCGTTCCGCGGTATCATGGCCTATTTCAAAGTGGAGAACGGCGAAATAAGAAAAGGTGACAAAGTGAAGTTCATCGCCACAGGCAAAGAATATATTGCGGATGAGATCGGCACATTGAAGCTTAATCAAGTACCCAAAGCGGTCATCAAGACTGGTGATGTCGGGTACATCATATCCGGCATCAAGGAAGCCCGTGAGGTAAAGGTAGGTGATACCATCACCCATGTGGCCCGCCCAAGCATAGGAGCTATCAAAGGGTTTGAGGAGGTGAAGCCAATGGTATTCGCCGGTATCTATCCGGTAGATACGGAAGATTACGAAGAACTGCGCGAGAGTATGCACCGATTGCAACTCAATGATGCATCATTGGTGTTCGAGCCTGAGTCTTCTGCTGCACTGGGATTTGGTTTCCGTTGTGGTTTTCTGGGCATGTTGCATATGGAAATCATCCAGGAGCGGCTGGAGCGGGAATTTGACATGACGGTCATTACCACCGTGCCAAACGTGTCTTACAAAGCTTACCTCACGAAAAATACCGAGGAAATTATCGTGCATAATCCGTCAGACTTGCCCGACCCCAGCAAGTTGGAATTTGTGGAGGAGCCTTACATCAAAGCGAATATCATCACGAAGGCTGAGTTCACCGGGCCGGTTATGTCATTATGCATCCAAAAAAGGGGGACGATTGTCAATCAATCTTACCTGACCGCCGATCGGGTGGAGCTTGTGTTCGAAATGCCGATGGGTGAGATTGTCTTTGATTTCTATGATAAGTTAAAAACCATATCCAAAGGGTATGCGTCGTTTGACTACCATCAAATAGGGTACCGGCAATCAGACTTAGTAAAGCTGGATATCCGGTTGAACGGTGAGCCGGTGGATGCATTATCGTCACTCATCCATAGGAGCAACTCCTATGACTTTGGTAAGAAGATTTGCGAAAAACTGAAGGAGCTGTTGCCCAGGCAGCAATTTGAAATCGCCATACAGGCCTCTATTGGGGCTAAAATCATCGCCCGCGAGAATATCCGGGCATTGCGTAAGGACGTAACGGCGAAATGTTACGGTGGCGATATTTCCCGTAAGCGCAAATTGTTGGAGAAGCAGAAGAAGGGGAAAAAGCGCATGCGCCAAGTGGGTAATGTTGAAATCCCCCAATCGGCATTTATGGCGGTGTTGAAGTTGGATTAAATCTCGAATAATATGCAATTACTTGACGGAAAACTGGTATCCGCAAAAATCAAGGAAGACATCAAGCAAGAAGCCGCAGCATTTTTGGCTTCGACCGGAAGGCGGCCGCATTTGGTAGCGATTCTCGTTGGCAACGACGGTGCGAGCGAGACGTATGTGGCCAGCAAGATGCGTAACTGCGAATTGGTTGGCTTTGAGTCTACCAATATCCACTACGAAACGCACATCACCGAGGCCGAACTGATTGCAAAGATCAAGGAACTCAACGCGGACGCAGGGGTAGATGGACTCATTGTGCAGCTGCCATTGCCAGCACACATCGATCCGGATCGTATTACCGAGGCGATTGATTATCGAAAGGATGTGGACGGTTTCCATCCTGTGAATCTTGGCAGGATGCAACGCAACCTACCTTGTTTTATCCCTGCCACGCCGTATGGTATTTTGTTGATGCTCGACCACTACGGTATCGATACCACGGGCATGCATGCCGTGGTGGTAGGGAGGAGCAACATTGTGGGAAGCCCAATGAGTATCCTCCTGGCGAGAAATGAAAAACCCGGCAACTGTACGGTAACGCTAACCCACAGCCGCACAAAAAACATCAAGGAAGAGGTACAGCGCGCAGATATTGTAGTAGCGGCAATCGGAAAAAAGCATTTTATTACTGCAGATATGGTAAAGGAAGGTGCAGTGGTAATCGATGTTGGTATCAACCGTGAGGTCAGTAGCGAAACCAAATCGGGATATAAGCTTTATGGAGATGTCGATTTTGAACACGTTGCGCCGAAATCATCCTGGATTACGCCTGTACCCGGTGGGGTAGGATTGATGACCATTATCGGACTGCTGAAGAATACGTTGGAAGCAGCAAAGGGAAGTGTATATTTAAAATAATCTCACCATTATCAAACGGAAGAAATGAAGAAACTGGCATTGGTAGCCTTGTTTGCAGGAGCGTTGACGTTTGCAGCGTGCAATAATAGCAGTGAATCGATCGACGATGCCCATGAGCACAATCATGCCGATCACGATCATGATGGACACGACCATACCATCGGCGAGCAAGTAGATGCTGCTATGGATACCGTTCAGAAGAAAAGTGACGAAATAAAGGCAAAAGCAGAAGAATTGGGTGACGAATCGAAATCGAAATTCGAGGAAGCCAAGGAAGGGGTTAAGGCAGGTGTTCAAAGCGCCAAGGAGGAAGTCGTGGATGCGTCAAAGGCAGTAGCTAAGGATGTAAAGAATGCGGCAAAGAAGGTGGGAGATGAGGTTGGCGACGCGGCAAAAAAAGTAAAAGAAGATCTGAAGAAGTAAAACCGGTGCAGGAAGTCCTCCAGCCTTTTTACAGATTTTCACGGTATCTTTGTGCTTTTAAAAAGCCGGCGTATGAAATTGCTTATCGTTGAAGACGAAAAAGGATTACGGGAGAATATCATCCAGTTCTTGCATAAAGAACAGTACATTGTCGAGGCGGCCCCCGATTTCCGGTCGGCCATTGAGAAGATTTCTCTTTACGACTACGACTGCATCTTGCTTGATGTGGGGTTGCCGGATGGCAATGGGCTGAATGTGCTAAGGGCACTCAAATCGAAGCAAAAGAGCGATAACGTGATTATTATTTCAGCTAAGGATTCGCTGGATGATAAATTGGAAGGGCTCGAGTTGGGCGCTGATGACTACCTGACTAAACCATTTCACCTAGCAGAGCTGAACGCCCGCATCAAAGCCGTAATACGGAGGAAAGCACTTGGCGGTGGCCATATCGTAAGGCTCAATAATATGGAACTGAACTTCGATAGTAGGACGGTCAATGTAGCGGGTGCCGAAATCCACCTTAACCGGAAAGAGTTCGATATATTGGCTTTTTTTGTAGTCAATAAAAACCGCCTGATCTACAAGTCCGCATTGGCCGAGCACGTGTGGGGCGATCACATGGACAACGCGGATAATTTCGACTTCATTTATTCTCAGATCAAAAACCTGCGCAAGAAGCTGAAAGACCATGGTGCCAACCTGGAAATCCAAGCGATATACGGGGTAGGGTACAAGCTCTCTGTATAGATGAAGCTGCTTAATCACACGCTGCTGTATCTCTCTGCCTCATTGATTTTCATCTTGAGTATATGGGCCGTTGTCTTCTACTTCAGTATGATGGATGAAGTGTACGACAGTATCGACGATGGGCTGGAAAACTACAAGATGCTCATTATCAAAAAGGCCAGCCGGGATTCAACGTTACTCAGTAAGGACAGCTTTGACGAAAGCAACTATGCCATACGGCCCATCGACCGCGAATGGGCCCTCCGGGCAACGGAACAGTTCAGGGACACTTCCATGTATATGGAGTATGAGGAAGACTATGAGGTGGTGCGCATGCTTACCACGTATTTCTCTACCCCAGCAGAACAGTATTATGAATTGAGGATCATCACCTCCATGGTAGAAGGGGAGGATTTGGTAGGTGACTTGCTCCATGCCTTGCTGTGGTTGTATGTTGCGGTGATTGCCAGTGCATTTATCATCAATAATTGGGTGTTGCGAAAAATCTGGCGACCGTTTTATGAGTTGCAGCACGAATTGAGGGGGTTTAAGCTGGGCGAGGATAAATCGTTTAAACCACCGCAGACCAAGGTAACGGAATTCCGGGACATGAATGATACCGTGGCTGCGTTGCTTAAAGCCAATATCGCCGTTTTCCAGCAGCAAAAGCAGTTTATCGAAAATGCGTCACACGAACTGCAGACCCCTTTGGCGATTGCCATCAATAAGCTTGAGTTACTGCTTGAACAATTCCAGGGAGCGGACGGGCAGATGCAGTTGCTAGCGAATGCTATCCAGTACCTCGAACGGATGACCCGGCTCAACAAGTCCTTATTACTGCTTTCCAAGATTGAAAATAAGCAGTTTTCGAAAGAAGAAAAAGTCGATTTCAATCAGCGGCTGCGGCAACAGATAGCTGACTTTGATGAACTTCTCCAATACAAAGCCATCACTGTTGAAATCGTTGAAAAAGCCAGGTTTACGCGGGTTTTCAATGCGGATCTGGCAGATGTATTGATCACGAATTTATTGAAAAACGCCATTGTTCATAACCATAGTGGGGGGGCTGTCCACATCGTCATCAAGGATAACGGCTTCGAAATTGCTAATACCGGCTTAAAGCAACCGTTAGACCCAGGGAAAATGTTTGCCCGTTTTTATCGGGCAGCAGACAACGCGTCATCTACCGGTCTTGGTCTAGCCGTTGTCAAGGCGATTGCGCAACTTTACCAAGCCGAGCTGGACTATCATTATGAAGCCGGTATACATTACTTCAACTTTCAACTACCTACCTGATGTAATCCTCATCGGCTTGATCCAGCGGTTTGTCCGTGCCGAAGGTCGTGTCGGGCGCCGGATATTCTTCCTTGATGCGTTTCTTTTTCGGTCGGCCAAGCAGGAAACCGACTACAGCACCGATGAAGAACATGGTGCCCAAGACCGCCAGTTTGGGAACGGTTCGTGTACCGAATATCCAAAAATTGACCTCATCCATATTTTTCATGAGGATAACTGTAACCAACACGGTTAGCACGATGATCGAAATGGTTTTAGCGCTCATGGTTACTTTATCGATTTTATGGCCAAAGTAACAAAAATCTTATGGTATATATGTACGGCACGTTAACATTTTTTAACTTTTTTTTAGGGAAAAATTTGATTATATGGCTGAACATCGTACTTTTGGGGCAGCGATAGAATTAAGTCACACATTGAGGCACATTTTTTAGACACACATTATTGGTATTCTTTACACTCCTTTCTCTTAGTAAACATCTATTTTTGATAAATCGCAATTGATTTAGGGGCGTTACTAATCTCTTTTCATACCAGCGTTGTCGTTTAAAATTGTTGCATTGCATTTAAGGTAAAGTGAAGGCAATGTTTGGAAAAATAACATCAACCGATACACTGTTAGTAACAGCTGTTAAGGTGTCCTTTCAATTAGGTTTTTATTCTCTTATTATCAAGCCTGGCGAGTAGGCTATCCATATATCTTTCAAATCCTATCCACTTCCATTGGAATAGGTCATATAACTAATCTTTAACTTTTTTATTTTTTAACCAAATTCACAAACACATGAAACAAAAATTACTATGTTTCTTTATGCTGGGGATACTGCTGATTGGATCGGCATACGCCCAAGACAGGAGAATCAGCGGTAGGGTTACGGCAGCGGCCGACGGCAGTCCGATCTCAGGGGTGTCCGTGTTCGCTGTTGGTACAAATGTTGCCGCCCAAACGGATGAGCAGGGCGCATTTACAATCAACGCCCCACAAGCCGTTATGGCGCTGGAGTTTCGTTTCCTTGGCTATACGACTCAGCGTGTAGATATCGGAAATCAGTCGGTGATCAATGTACAGTTGACCGAAGATGCCGCTTCACTGGATGAGGTCGTGGTAACGGCCCTGGGGATTTCGCGAGACGCGAAAAGCTTGGGTTATTCGGCCACGAAGGTTGATTCAGAAGATATTACCAGGACTTCGCCCGTAAGTATGTTTGATGGCTTGCAAGGCAAAATTGCTGGTGCAAACATTACGTCGCAATCCGGAGCACCCGGTGCCTCGACAAAAGTGGTTTTGCGCGGTTATTCTTCCATTAGCGGAAATAACCAGCCACTATATGTGATTGACGGGGTTCCCGTTAACAATAGTACTTTTGGAGAAGCTGAACCAGTCAATCGCTCAACCGACTTCGGAAACAATGCCAATGACATTAATCCAGCAGATATTGAATCCATTAACGTGCTCAAGGGTGCAGGTGCGACCAGTTTGTATGGTTCACGTGCGGCTAACGGAGTGATCGTCATTACCACTAAGAAAGGGAAGGCCGGCAAGATTTCTGTCGATTTGAATCACTCGACAACCCTGTCTTCAATATTGATGCTGCCAAGGCTTCAAAACACCTTTGGGCAAGGCTGGAGTGGTATATTTGATCCGATTGAGCAAGGAAGCTGGGGGCCACGTTTTGACGGTGCAAACCGGCTTTGGGGAAATACGGTAGACAACGCGCGTCTTGTGAAGCCTTTTGTAGCCCTTGAGAATAATATTCGGGATTTTTATGACACAGGAGCGGAATTGAATACTAACATCGCAGTTAGCGGTGGTAACGAGCAGTCTACGTTTTATTTATCGTATGGAAACATTTCAAGCGACGGTATTGTTCCGACAGACGCGGACTCTTACAATCGCAATACATTAAGTCTCCGCGGTTCTACCAAATATGAGAAATTTAATGCTTCCGGTTCCATTAACTATGTGGGCCGGAAAGCGAAATTCATAGCAACAGGGCAGGGTACTAATACCGGTGCTACCATGTTTCAAGAACTCATTCAGTTTCCACGGGATATCAGTATTGTGGATGGCAAGGACTATGAGGCTAAATTCTATGACATCAACACCTTTTACACGCCCTATGCACAGAATCCATATTTTGTGTTAAATGAAAATGGTAACGATTTTAATAGTGACCGGGTTTACGGGAATGCTGAAGTCGGATACGAATTTGCTAATTGGCTTTCTTCGACTGTCCGGGTGGGCGGCGATTTTACGAATTCACGTCTGAAAGACTGGCAGGCTATCAATAGACCTGACGGTAATAGCCCGAATGCATCCCGTCAGCCAGATGTCGGTGGTGTCATGGAAGAGGCACGGTATTTCGGGGAATTCAATACAGACGTGTTGTTAAATTTCAATGCGCCCATTAATGAAGACTTTACATTCGATGGTTTGTTGGGTTGGAATTATAACCAACGTGAAACCCGCGTACAGACATCGGCTATTACGAACCTGACTGTTCCCGAATTTTATAACCTTTCCAATTCATCAGCGCCCCCTACTTCATCAGCGGATTATACCAAAAGACGGTTGTTTGGTGCGTATGCACAGGCAAACTTTGGCTTCCGCGATTATTTATTTCTCTCGCTAAATGCTAGGAATGACTGGTCTTCAACCTTACCTATGGGGAAGAACTCCTTTTTCTATCCCGCTGCAAACCTGAGTTTGGTCTTGACCGATTTAGCACCTTCGTTGAAGGATAACGGCATCAGCTTTGCCAAATTACGTGCTAGTTTAGGACAAACCGGTAACGATGCAGGAGTTTATCTATTAAGCTCTTTACTAACTGGTGGCGATGTATTGCTTGGTTTCGGTAACATCACATTTCCATTAGGTGGTGTCGGTTCATTCGAAGTAGCGAATCAGATTGGAAATAGCGCTTTAGAGCCGGAAATCACCACCGAATATGAATTGGGTGCGGACGTAAGGTTCCTAAATAATCGTGTTGGTTTCGACTTTAGCTATTACAATAAACGTACAGATGGCCAAATCCTTCCGGTGCCAATTGCGCACACATCAGGATATGGGTTTTTGGTAATGAACTTTGGATTGGTAGAAAACAAGGGGATCGAGTTGGCAGTCAATGTGACGCCTGTGAAATCTGATGTCTTTTCTTGGGACTTGAACTATGTATTTGCACGTAACCGCAATAAAGTACTGGAACTCCCAGAAGGTCTTAATGAAGTGGTAATTGCCAGTGGGTATGATATTGACTTCGTAGCCATTAAGGGGCAGCCCTTAGGTGTATACAAAGGCCCTGTCGAGGAACGCGATCCGAATGGCAATGTCGTTGTCAATCCGTCAAATGGTATCCCGACCCAAGCAGACGATAAGGAGGTCTTCGGAAATAGCCAGCGTGATTTCACTATGGGATTGACCAATACCTTACGATTAAATAACTGGAGCTTAGGCTTTGCCTTTGACTACAGAAAGGGTGGGAAGTTTTGGAGCTATACCTCACAACTTACGGATTTTATCGGAAATTCAGTGAGGACAACGTATAACGATAGAAATCCGTACATTTTCCCGAATTCTGTTAATAAAATAACGGATTCAGAGGGGAATGTTTCCTATGTGGAGAACACAACACCTATTGACGTGGAAAATTATTATTCGTTATTTAACAATGGTTCTACCACACAAACTGAATCCCGCCGCACGGTGTTGGACAAGACATCATTACGTTTACGAGACGTGACGCTTTCCTATGCGTTCTCGCAAACAGTTGCATCTCGTATAGGCCTGCAGGGATTGTCTTTAACAGCATTTGGTCGTAACCTACTGCTTTGGGTACCTGCCGAAAATGGCTTTATCGATCCGGATGTCAGTACGTATAATAACGACCTTCGCGGCGATTTAGGTGAGTTTGCTGGTGGACCTACTACGAGGTCTTATGGTTTATCATTACGGGCAACGTTTTAATTAAACTGAACGATGAGAATAAATATAAATAGTATAAAGGGAAAAGCCGTCGCTTTCGGCTTGGCTTCCCTGCTGACATTGGGTGCTTGTGAGCGAGCATTGGATATTAATCAAGATCCTAATAATCCTGAGGTGGGTAAAGGTACACCGGAATTGGTATTTCCTGCGGCTGTTGTTTCGTCTGCAGGAGCATTGGGAGGCGAGTATGCGATATTGGGAGGAATTTGGGCGCAATATTGGACCCAAAGTTCGGTTTCTAACCAGTATCGGGAATTTGACTCCTACAACGTAACCCAGACTGCTTTGAATGGCCGGTTCAACGAAGTGTTTTCAGGTGCGCTGAACGATTACCATTTTGTGATTAAAAAGGCGCAAGAAACTGAAGATTGGCATTATCTTTTGATGGGTACGGTGATGAAAGCCTATACATATCAATTGATGGTTGATTTGTATGATACGCTTCCTTACGACGAGGCCTTTCAAGGTGTAGAAAATCTGACGCCAGCCTACGAAGAAGGATACGAAATCTACAAGAAGTTGATTGCGGAGTTAGACAATGCACTTGCGATGGAGGCCGGAGCTGATCCGGTAGATCCTACTAAGGATAAGGCTTTGGATGTTGTTTTTCGGTTTAACATGGACAATTGGGTGAAGTTTGCCAATACCTTGAAGTTGAAATTCTACCTGAGAATGGTCTATGCGCAGTCGGCGGAGGCTGAGGCAGGAATACGGGCGATGTATGACAGCGGAGCTCAGTTCTTGGATACAGATGCTCAGCTGGCGATCTTTGAAGGTACTCAAGATAAAAGTAATCCGTTTTTCGAATTCAACTTTCGTAGGCTGAATACGACAACAAATCTCCGCGCGAGTGTTACTTTCCTTTCATTTTTGCAGACCAATGCTGATCCCAGATTGAGTTCTTACTTTTCGCCGACTAGCGGAACGACAACGTATTCCGGTAATCACCAAGGGGATTATAACAACCCTGATCCAGCGTTAGCTAATATCTCAGTTGCCAGAGCGACAGCGGTAGACCCTGTTTACTTTATTTCAGAAGCAGAATCTTATTTCCTGCAAGCTGAGGCATTAGAGCGGTACTATGGGGGTGTCGGAGCCAACGAGCTTTACAACAGTGGTGTCGAGGCCGCATTTGCACAATACGGAGTAGAGGATCGAGCAGCTGATTTTACAGCTTCAGACGGTGTATATGTCTATCCGGCTTCGGGTGACTTCGAGTCAAAGTTGGAGGCGATTATTGTACAAAAGTGGGCTTCGTTTCCTGGTGCTCATGCCTTAGAGGGTTATATTGAGAAAAACAGGACGGGATACCCAAAAACCAGCCCCGTTTACTCAACAGACATATCTTATGTGCCCGGCCAATTTGTTTATCCGAAAAATGGTGTTACAGGAGGGCAATACCCCAAAAGGTTGATTATCCCACAGGACGAGCGGAATCGTAATCCAAACGTTCCTGCTATAGTGCCTATCACAACCAACGTTTGGTGGGACAAGAAATAGTTTGTGTGATATTAAACAGAAATGAATATGAAAAAATATATATGGGGTCTGATAGCAACAATTGTGGCGCTACAGGGCTGTGAAAAATTAGAGAGCGAAGGCGTCTCCTTCGAAACTCAGTTTGTAGACATCGAGTTAAACGGCAACGCATACATGTCAGTAGTGCTTGGTGAAGAGTTTGTAGATGAAGGAGCGATAGCTAAAGAAGGTGAAGAAGAGAAAGAGGTAACCATCAGCGGGAATGTGGATGTGAATAAAGTCGGCGTGTATGAACTGAAATACTCCGCGGTTAATAACGATGGTTATCCTGGGTCGGCGACTAGGACCGTCGCCGTAATTCCGGCGGCTGAGGGTGATGGCGTTAATATAGCTGGCAATTACAAATACAATGGTGGTAGCCAAATTGCTGAAATTACAAAATACGCCCCCGGCTTCTATTACATGAATAATATATGGGGGCCTAGCGACGTCCCTTGCTATATATTAACGAGTGATGGCAAGGACTTGGTACTTCCGTTGACGAATACGCCATTCGGTCGGGTATTGGGCTCTGGTGAATTGACTGGCAATAGCCTGGCGTTGATCGTTTCTTTATTGGATCAAAACGGACTAATAGATATACCCAGAAATTGGACTAAACAATAACCGTTATTAGAGATATTCATATGAAAAAGATAATAAGTATTTTTATTTTATCGGCGCTAATCTTCACTTCTTGCCAAAAGGAAGAAGTACCGGGAGGAACGGCTATTGAAGCAATGGCCGGTGAATGGTATGTAACGGCTTCGAGGGGGAGCGATTCGTACGATGCACATTTTTCAACATACAACACTGCGGCGAACAACGCTACGGAAATGTGGCTGGACGATTTGGAATCTTTCTGGCAAACAAAAGGCAAAGTGAGTGTGGATCTTGCCAGTATGACTTTTTCGACATCGGCACCTGCTCAAAACGAGTACTACGATATGACATTTGGAGTTGCAAATGGTAAGATTCTCAAGGGAGCAGCGAAAGGACCGGGATCAAACACGCCTACAGATTCCATCTATTTTGAATTAACTTTCAGTGATGACGTAGACGAAGACGGCGAACAAATTACGACGCCTTGGATCATTTCCGGCTTTAAGCGGACAGGCTTTTTGGAAGACGAGCAATAAGACTTGTTGACAAGTAAGGCTATAGAATTGGCAAAGTGGCTCAGGCCGCTTTGCCAATTTTTTTTGACGATTGAGAAGGTGTTGCTATTTATCTGTGGTTTTTGTCATTACAATGAATCATAGTAACTGATAATGTTTGCAAGTACCCGATCGTCTTTCAGGTTGGCGTCATGTTCATCGACATAACTTTTTAAAGCCGGTTTTTTGTCCGCTAACGCGCCTAATACTCCTTTTTCAGTGGGCGACACTTTTTGTAGCCGGTTGTCCTTAACTAAATAATAATCCGTCCGGGGTACAAAATTGATTTCGGTATTGCCCGTAAAATGGTCTTCTCGCTGAATTTTCGGTTTTTTGGTATGTTTCAACAATGTTGTGTTCCCTTCGTATAAGACTTGGAACAATGTCTGACCCTCTGGTAAATATCCATTTTTAAAGATCACGGTATCTGTGCCATCCATGTAGGTGAATTTTTTTACCTGCCGATTCGGAACGTACGTATTTCCATTTACCTCAATGACCAATGATTCGGAAGACTGGTCGTAGTTGAACTTTACGTTCTGATATGTTTTTCCGTCGTCGAGTACTACTTCTCCAACTAGCCAATCTGGACTTAGAAATGGAGACGCTCGCAGATCCGTTTTTTTATTTATCAGCATCGGCGCATAGGTAGGTGAGAGGTAATCTCCAATGGATATCTCTCTTTGCGCAAACGTGGTTGCAGCGCAAGTTAGCAATAATATGCTAAGCAATGATTTTACGAAGATTCTTTTCATGGGTGCGTATTTTTGTTTCATCAGAAATAAAGATACGACTACGTTAGTTATAAAACAAAAAGAATACCCTTAATTCATTGGGGGAAATGTAAATGCAGTCCGGGCGGTTTTTGGGGATCTTATTGGGGCTGTAACAAGGCAAAACCGGTGAAACTGAAGTGGACTAGCAGCCCGTCCGTGGACCGAATCGTATGCGGGCTGTTATCTTCTATGCTATTGGTTACAAATTATGAGGGTTTGTTATTCTCAAACCAATGATTTCTAAAAATGTATAATAGTGAGTTGAAAAATTAAGCTATATCTAATTTTTGTATTAAAAGATAAGATAGAAATTAGCCAAGGCTTTTTGCTAAAGCATTCGACAGGTAATATCTATTCTTATTCCTCATTATCTATAAAAACAAAAAAGCCTCCCAAATGAGAGGCGTTAAATATTCTGTTGATTTAGATTTCTGTCGTTGCTAGGGTGCAAATCCAGTATAGAACCAATAGTCTTTTGAAAAAGAACCACAGGAAGTAGTCGCCGTACATCTCAATCTTAGATATCTATTAACACCTTTTGAGTAAACTGTAACTGTACGTCCTTGTGCTGACCAACCTATGATAGGAGCTCCGGTTGATCCGGATATTTTAGACCATGAATAAGTGGTGGGAACATCGCTAAGATTCTCTATCGTTAGTACTCCTGTATATTTATAGTTGCCTATTCCGGCTAACACTGTAAACCTATCCCCTGAAGGTGAATCTTGAAGATCAATCATATTTTCAATTCCTAATACTATTGAAGAACCAACTTCAATATTGTCTTTTACAACAGAGGATGTACCGCATGACGTTGTTATTTGCGCACTAACGGAACCTGCCCCATCTGCAACTTTGACTACGTTTACAGTAGTTCCAGTGGCCGAACCAGATATGTTTAGATATCCATTTGTGCTCCAGGTAACCGTGGCGCCAGAAGGAAGATTACTGATATTATAGGTCCCGTTTGTACAAACCACGTCGGGACCGGTAATTCGACTCATCGCGTTTTGTAGGATCGAACTATTATCGATTGCAGTATGCATCCTTGCAGTTTGCAATGGTGTAAAATTCAGCAAACAAACTGGAGGCACGTATGACATTACATTATCCGTTAGCGGCGAGTAAGCTTGTCCATTCGCATCCGTCCCCGTACCAACGTAAGCACAAGTAAATGACCATTGTTCGGGATCGGCTGGAGTATCAGTTACGTAATCACCGCATGTAGAGGAATTGCTACCGTTAACAAGCTCAGGGCATTGGGCAGGCCCTCCACCCGGCTCGATGCGCGCTGTCCCCCTATGAGTATGAAAAAGCCCCACGCAATGGCCGAACTCATGTGCCACTACTGGTGTGAGCACGTATGATCCAGCAAGAACCAAGGCATTTGACGGTATCCCGTCTGCCTTGCCAAATGCAGTCGCTCCAGTAGGTAGCAAATATATATTAATCGCATTCGTTTGTCTGCTTGTAGATACTATGCTGCCGAAGTTTGTATCAGGATTGCCTGAAAAAAAGGTGCTATTATTAATAAAAGACCTCCCTTTTTCAACTATGCATATGCTTGCTTGCTCCATTCCTATTTGGAGGTTGGATAAAACCTGATCCACTTGTGAAGTGGTTAATCCACCCGTTCCGTCACTCTTACGGATAATATGGAAATGGACCAGAAAAATTTTATCTGTTATCGCACTAAGTTTGTAAGTTTCAATCCCTAATCGTTGGGTTAGAAAGTCCTCGGAGGCAATTGTTCCACAATTCAGCCCAGCAGAATCCTGCAATATAAGTTTGTCATATTGCTGTAATCCATTAATAGCTGATGACATATTTTCAATAATTTCTGTTTTATGGCACGCGATAAGGAGTAGTAAAGCAAAGGTATATGTCAAGTAAGTATTTATACGTCGGAATTTAAAGAAAGAGTTCATATTTAAATTATAGTAAGGTAGACATTAGTTATTGTTAGAATATCCTTGGTATTTTGTTTTAATATTCAAATATTGATTAGTTGATTAACCATATCTTATATTCTTAGAATACAATAATATTTTTAAATGAGATGACATACGTACATCCAATGTTTAGTATATAGCGCAGGCAAATGTTTTACACCACGTAAAAAAAACGTCGTTGAAATAGAAATCTATAAATTGGCTAATATACTAGTATTTGTTAGTTGCTAATTTATTCAAAAAGGTAGCTTAATTTGGTCTGTCATGACTGTTCATCTAGTCAACTTTAGCTTAACTTGAAGAAGTCTGATGCAATTGGCTAGGTAAAGCTAAAGAATGGGATGGTAATATCCAAATGTTTTTTGAGGAAATCTTTTAATTAATTGACGGAGTATAACAAAATAGAATGCTTTGTGTTTGAAATCAACCATTTGCCGTTATGTGCTGTTGCTAGGTGTTTACTTTGCCTTGATCCATATCATTCAATCCCTGCTTCACCTTCTCAATGAATACAGCAAGATCTACCAATTTGTCAATTGAAAGTGTTCAGGCAATTTACTGTAACGCCGAAGTAGGTTTCCTTGTAGCGAAATCAGCTTTCCCGCCGTTCTATCAAATAAGTAAACTAGTCAAAAACAATACAATTATGAAAATCTTAACCTTTTTACTTGCGCTGGCATTGGCAAGCGCATTGTGGGTATACAACAAAAATTCCAAGGGTGACGGGAACCAATCGGTAAATGCCATTCTTGGCGACATTAGCTTCGAGGATAAGTACACAAAGGAACCAACTGCCGAAACCGACGAGGATTTACGCATCGGCACGCATCTAGCGTATGTCGAAAACGTACTCTGGAATACGGATGTTTCTACATTGCCTATGGAGCTCCGGAGAAAAAGGCAGCTGATGCTGGACTTGCTGCACACTTATCGTATAACGGGCGTGTTTCCTAGAAATTATGATGATGTGAATGAACGGAAACCATGCTTTATAGACAAGGATGGGCGGATATGTGCCGTGGGGTATCTAATTGAACAAACCGCTGGGCGAGAAGTCGCTGAAACGATAAACAAGAAGTATCAATACGAGAATATACTCGATATGAACGATCCGACAGTCGACAATTGGATTGCATCAAGCGGGCTCACCAAGATGGAATGCGCAATGATTCAACCTGCATATGGAGGCGTGACCGTCGTGTATGACGATAAAAACCATGTTTCAAAAGGTTACGGTATTAGTTCAGCATTGCTCAGTGGGGCAAATATTTCTTTTGCCGCAATCAATGCCGTTCAAATCGGTCGAGGGGCAGGTAATCGGATAGTTCCATGGATTGGTTTGGCAAGTGGAGCCGCCCAGATTACATTGGGTATCGCCAAATATCCGGAAGAGGAGAGGAATATATATGATGAACCCTATATGAATGTAGGACAGCGTAATGTCTCTTTTCTTAATATTGGTTTGGGTACCGCTAGCATGATATTAAGTTCGTGGAACCTGATTGCCAATAGACCGGGAAAGGAAAAGACGGTACGATGGGGGTTTCAGCGTATAGCCATTCCTAACAGCCATGATGGGTTAGGCTTTAATGTGGTTAAGCGGTTTTAACTTCCGATTAGTGATTTTACAACTCGGGAATATTCAATCCGTCCGCACCTGCTGCCAAACCGCTGCCGGACTGCTGCGGGTGGCTTGGCGGTATGAGTGCTGTGAGCTGCCTGTGTGACAGCTGTTTTTTGCACCCTTACAGCAACGTGACCGCAGCGTGACAGCCAGCTGACTCCCCCATGATGCGGCGTCTTCTGGCTACGGATGGCCGTTTTCTTCTGCCTTTCTTTTGAACTTCTCCCGCCATTCTCCTGCCGTAATGTAAACCCCAGCTATGCGGTGGCCGTGCGGTGGCTATTAATTTCATAGCGACAGGTTAGCTGAGCCTTAGCTGGCGCATAGCAAATGGCAGGAAATAGGCAGGAGAAAGTAGGGAGTTGGTGGTCTAATCGGGGAATGAACGCATGGAGTTGAAGGCATCATGTTGTGTCAAATAAAAAACGGTTGCCTTTTTTCAAAAGACAACCGTTTCTATACATGAAGTGAATGGCTTACTCAGCTACCACCTCAAAAGGTATCTGTACCTTTACTTCCTTATGGAGGTTGAGGTTAGCGACGTACTCACCCAATACTTTGGGATCCTCTTCAAAGGTAATACGGCGACGATCTACCTCAAAGCCTTGCTTTTTCAAGGCGTCTGCTACCTGGATGCTGTTAACCGATCCGAAAATCTTTCCGGTTTCGCCGGCTTTTGCACCGATGGTCAGTTTTACCGCCTCAAGCTTGGCTGCCAATTCAGTGGCGTCTTTCTTAACCTTGTCTTGCTTGAATTGCGCTTGGCGGATGTTTTCTGCCAACACTTTTTTAGCTGATTCGGTAGCTAGCGTTGCAAATCCCTGTGGAATGAGGTAATTGCGCCCATAACCGGGTTTTACAGACACAACGTCGTCTTTCTCGCCCAGTTTCTTGATATCTTGCTTTAAAATTACTTCCATGACGTTTACCTCCCTATTTTAATGAATCAGCAACATATGGCAATAAGCCGATGTGGCGTGCACGTTTCACTGCCTGGGCCACCTTGCGTTGGAATTTCAACGACGTGCCCGTAAGCCGGCGTGGTAATACCTTGCCCTGGTCATTGACAAACTTCAACAAGAAGTTCGCGTCTTTGTAATCAATGTATTTGATGCCATTCTTTTTGAAACGGCAATACTTTTTACGATTGTCCTCCACCTTGGGAGCAGTCACGTATTGGATTTGTTCATTGGCCATTAGTTTGCTACCTCCTCTGCTTTGGGCGTTTCAGCCTTTTTGTTGAAAGCACCACTGCGTTTTTTCTCGTTGTAAGCAAGGGCATGTTTGTCCAATCGGATCGTTAGGAAACGCATTACCCGCTCATCCCGTTTGTACTCAATTTCCAGTTTACTGATAATCTCACCTGGAGCCTTGAATTCGATGAGGTGATAGAATCCGGTTGTTTTTTTCTCAATCGGATACGCTAATTTTTTCAAACCCCAATTGTCTTCATGGACAATTTCGGCTCCGCCTTCGGTAAGGATGTTTTTGAATTTGGCAATCGCCTCTTTCGAAACTTCCTCTGAAAGCAACGGGGTAAGAACGATAACGGTTTCGTACTGTTGCATACTTTCGTTTAAAAATAAAATTATATAATCATTATTCCGCTTTAAAACGGGTTGCAAATTTATGCATAAAGTTTTTGATATCAAAGCGGTGCTCCGATAATTTTTCTGATTGAAATTTGAATAATAAAAATAAAGCGCTATCTTTGCGCTTCGAATTTTAAGAGACAATTTATTTATTAATTCATTAACAATGTACGCAATAGTAAATATAGCCGGACAGCAATTTAAAGTTGCAAAAGACCAGCAACTCTTTGTGCACCGTTTGCAGGGAGATGAGGGCGCTAGTATTGAATTTGACAATGTATTGTTAGCAGAAGATGGTGGTAAGTTCACCATAGGCGCGCCCACAGTAAAGGGAGCGAAGGTTTCGGCTAAGATTTTGTCACATTTAAAGGGTGATAAGGTGATCGTTTTCAAAAAGAAACGCCGCAAAGGTTACAAAAAGAAAAACGGGCACCGGCAGCAATTCACTAAGATTGAAATTACAGGGATTGCTTTATAAATCAGCTAGTTTAAATTGGGCATCTGCCTATAATCAATAAGATAATAAGACATGGCACATAAAAAAGGTGCGGGTAGTTCTAAGAACGGCCGTGAGTCACACAGTAAGCGTTTAGGGGTGAAAATATTCGGTGGTCAGCACGCGGTTGCTGGAAATATCATCGTACGCCAACGCGGTACGAAACACCACCCCGACGTGAATGTTGGAATGGGCAAGGACCATACGTTGTTTGCACTGATTGAGGGTAAAGTGGTATTTCGCAAAAAAGCCAATAACAAGTCCTTTGTTTCGGTGTTGCCTTTTGAGGAAGAAGTGGTTGCAACACAACCCAAAGCGGAAGTAGCTGAGAAGAAGCCAGCCGCCAAGAAGGTAGCGGCTAAAGCCGAGGTTGTTACTGAAGCGCCGAAGCAAGCGGAAAAGAAAGAGAAGGTTGAAGCGAAAGAAAAGGCTGAAGCCCCCAAAAAGGAGAAAGCCAAGGCTGATGATTTAACCGTTATCGAAGGGGTTGGTCCGAAGATCGCTGAGGTATTGGCAGATGCCGGTATCGCTGGCTTTGCCGACGTAGCAGCGAAATCTGCTGAAGAGTTGAAAGCAATTCTTGCAGAAGCGGGCGACCAATACAACACGGCCGTTACAGATACCTGGCCAGAACAAGCTAAGCTTGCTGCGGATGGAAAGTTTGATGAGCTGAAAAAATGGCAAGACGAGCTAGACGGCGGTAAAGAAGTAGAATAATTGACCGCCCGAACAGCGGGCGGAAAATAGAGAAACCACCAGTCAGATTTGGCTGGTGGTTTTTTTGTGATCTACGCTAAGAGAGGGAAAGGATTACAGAAATCACCGGTGGTACTGTCATTAGTTTCCTACTTGATCTTCTTCCTCCAGTAGCTGTTTCTCATTCAACTCGAAATAGTTTCCCTGCATAGCCAATAATTCTTCGTGACTGCCCTGCTCGATGATCATCCCTTGATCTAAGACGATGATATGGTCTGCGTTCTTAATGGTGGAAATGCGGTGCGCAATAAAAATGGTGCTCTTGCCTTGCATGGCGATACTGAGGTTTTGCAGGATTTCCTCCTCGGTTTTTGTGTCCACCGCAGAGAGGCAGTCATCGAAAATCAAGATTTGCGGTTTTTTAATGAGTGCCCGAGCAATGGATACACGTTGTTTCTGTCCGCCTGAAAGCGTGATGCCCCGTTCGCCGATAGTGGTCTCAAATCCTTTTTCAAATGCCGCGATATTTCCGTATACGGCCGCTCCTTTTGCGGCTTCTTCGACTTCATCGCTAGTGGCGTTATCCAATCCAAACGCGATATTATTGGCAATCGAATCGGAAAACAAGAATACATCCTGCGGAACAAAGCCGATCTGGCTGCGGTAGGCTCGCAGCGGGAATTGCCTGATGTCTCGGCCATCTACCCGGATGGCTCCCGATTGTACGTCATACATCCGCATGAGCAGGTTGGCCAATGTCGATTTGCCCGACCCCGTCCTACCTACTATGGCAAGCACTTTGCCTGGCTTTATTTCAAACGAAACGTTTTTGAGCGCCTGGATCCCGGTATCCGGATAGGTGAAGCTTACCTGCTCAAACTGGATATTACCCGTTACTTCGATATGTCCTTCGGCTGCAGATTGGATTTCTGGCTCGGTACGAAGGAATTCATTGATGCGCTTTTGCGAGGCCGCCGCCCGTTGGATGAGCGATGTCACCCAGGCCAGGGCCATGGCCGGGAATGTCAGCTGGTTTACGTAGATAATGAATTCGGCGATGTTGCCGGAGGTGATGGTGCCCTTGGCTACTTCCAATCCGCCGACGTACACGGTGATGACGGTGCTTAGGCCGATGAGTAACAGGATAAGCGGGAAGAAAATGGCTTCGGTTTTTACCAGCGCCAATGCAGCTTGTCTGTACGTATTGCTCTCCTCCGTAAAGCGGTCCATTTTATCGGCTTCCCGGTTGTAGGTCTTTATGACCCGTATGCCAGAGAACGTTTCCTGCACAAAAGACGAAAGCGTGGATAACTGTTCCTGTATACGCTCACTGCGACGGTTGATGATTTTATTGACGACTAACAGGATGGCCGACAATACCGGTATGGGCAACAATGCATACAGGGCCAAAGTCGGGTTTACACTGATCATGGCTGCAATTACCATGATGGAAAGTACCACCGTATTGATAGAATACATGACTGCGGGCCCAAGGTAAGACCGTACCCGGTTCACATCTTCTGTCACCCGGTTCATCAGGTCCCCGGTATTATTCCGGCGATAGAACGCCATGTCCAATTGTTGGTAATGGCCATAAATCTCATTCTTCAGATCAAATTCGATATGCCGCGATGTGAGGATGATGGTTTGCCGCATTAAGAACAGGAAAACGCCGCGGATAAGCGAGAGCAGTAATACAAGTGCGCCGAAGAGCAATAGACTATAGCCGAAAATCTCATAGACCAGCTGCTGACGTTCAAACCCATCGAATAGTCGATACATGCTGATGTTCTCCTTGACCAGGTCGAAGGCGATGCGGATAACCTGGGCGGGCAAGACACCGAAATAATTGGAGACGATTACGAAGATAACACCGGGAATCATCCGCCAGCGGTATTTGTAAAAGTATTTATTGAGGTGTGCGAGGTGTTTCATATGAATAGTGAGCAAAAATACGAAATGTTTGGCGGTGTTGGTTATATGCATAATTTTTTTGCTAAGTTTGCCCCAATATTGCAGATTACGTATTGAGCTATCGTTTTTTATGTCCGTACCTACTAAAGACAATTCAACCTTTGAGTTGATGGCCCAATTTGGCCATCAGAAACTTGTTTTCTGTAATGACGGTGCTGTTGGCTTGCAGGCGGTGATCGCTATCCACGATACGACGCTTGGCCCAGCAATTGGCGGTGTAAGGATGTTGCCCTACCAAAATACGGATGAAGCCATAGACGACGTGCTCCGCCTTTCGAGAGGAATGACCTACAAAGCAGCTGTGGCGGGTGTAAACCTAGGCGGGGGCAATGCGGCAATTATCGGTGACCATCGCTTACTGAAAAGTGAGGCGTTGCTTCGCAGGTTCGGACAGTTTGTTGAGCAACTCAGCGGTACCTTTATAGCCTCATTGGATATCGGTACCACCCCCAGGGATATGGAATACCTACGGATGGAGACCGGCCACGTTGCTGGATTGCCGAAATCCTTGGGTGGGAGTGGCGACTCGGCCCCGTTTACTGCAAAAGGGGTATATTACGGTATAAAAGCTTCCTTAAAGGAGCTGTATGGCAACGATAGCCTAGCCGGACGTACCGTGGCTGTACAGGGAGCGGGGAATGTTGGTGAACAATTGATTGCCTTATTGCGAGAGGAAAACGCCAAAGTATACGTAAGCGACATTGTCGAAGAGCGAATGGTGGAGGTAGCGAATAAATACAAGGCGGTACCTGTTTCCAATAACAACATCTATGAATTGGATGTAGATGTGTATGCACCTTGTGCATTGGGGGGTACGGTCAATAAAGATACCATCGCTAAAATGAGGTGCCGGATTATTGCCGGGTCGGCGAATAACCAACTGCGCAATGAGCGGGAAGACGGACAGTTGCTGATGGATAAGAAAATTCTCTATGCGCCTGATTACCTGATTAATGCAGGAGGACTGATCAGTTGCTACTCCGAAATTGCCGGATATGGCGTATCGCGTACGGCAGCGCTTACCGAGAACATATATGAGACTACTCGCTCCGTATTGCGTAAATCGATCTCCGAGCGTGTCGCTTCTTATCAAGCGGCAAATCAGATCGCAGAGGCGCGGATGGCTGATATGCGTAAAATCAAGCAATAAAATCGATATTGGTACTTTAATCCAATCGTTCTTACAGAATTATGTTAAACAGAAGGCACCTACGGGTCAAAGTATTACAGACGCTATATGCGTACCAACTATCGGAAGATAAACAGGTTAGTATCTTTGAAAAAGCACTGCTCAAGAGTGTCGACCAAGTGTATGAGATGTACATCTGGGCATTAAACCTATTGGATGAAGTGTCTGATTACGTGCGTATCGATGCCGAAGAACGTGCAAATAAATTTTTGCCTTCAGCAGATGATTTATCACCTAACACCCGGTTGCATAACAATACCTTTATTGAGCTATTACGGCATAATGAGAAGTATAAAGCCGATGTGAAGCGTTATAAGGTAGCTTGGAGTTTCGATCCCGAGATTGTTCGTTTGGTTTTTCTCCAGCTGAAGGATACGGAGGCATATGCGGCTTACCTAAATCAGGACGATCGGTCAATTGGCGCAGAAAAGGAAATAGCCAAGTACGTTTTCAAAAAAATTATCCTGAAGGCGCCCGCTATCGAGCAGGTGTTTGAGGAGAAGTTTATCAATTGGCAGGTCGATAAAGAAGTCTTACAGGCGATGGTCGCTAAAACATTCAAGAATTTCACCAGTGAAGACCCGAGTCAGAACCATTTGGCCGAACTGACCCCCAATTGGCAGGAAGACCGGCAGTTCATCATAGACTTGTTGACACATTCGATCCGCTTTGCAGACGAGTACCAACAGCTGGTTGCTACGAAAACCAAGAACTGGGAGGCAGATCGCATCGCGTTGTTAGATAATTTACTGATGCGGATGGCCATTTGTGAATTGCTTAATTTTCCCACGATACCGGTGAAGGTGACGATCAATGAATACATTGAAATCTCGAAGGTGTTTAGTACGGCGAAGAGCAACACATTTATCAATGGTGTCTTGGATAAGATTTTGAACGAATTGCAGACGGAAGGACGTATACGCAAGCACGGAAGAGGCTTGGTACAGTGATAAACAAACTGGGGAGATCCCATGTTAATCAATAATAGGAACACACATCAATTACACGTAATATCGAACGTTATGAAATGGATATCCTTATTTTTCGCAGGACTGCTGTTAGTGACAGCGTGCAACACAGGTAAAAATCAAGAACAGGAAGCGGCAGATCTACCCTTGGATCAAATCGGTAAGCAACCCGTTGGTCAGGCAGTGATACCGGGCGCGGATTCTGCTGCCGCCGTATTGGAGGTCGAAAATGATTCGTATGATTTCGGTGAGGTCAAGGAAGGCGAAAAAGTTGAGCACGAGTTCATGTTTACCAATACCGGTAGTTCACCGTTGATTATTTCAAACGTGCAGGCTTCTTGTGGATGTACCACGCCGGAATATTCTAAAAATCCCATTGCACCTGGCGATAAAGGAATGGTGAAGGTGGTGTTCAATAGTGCTGGCCAGGTAGGCAAGCAACACAAAGTGGTGACTGTATCATCAAATGCGGCTAGCCCGAATACACTTTTGCACCTTCGGGGTGAAGTGAAAAAGTAAAAGGAGATCCGCTACCTGCGGATGCGCAAACGGAGTAATGTCAAATACCGATGTACAAAGCGATATCGGAGAAATGAATCAACAAGTAAACAAATAAACAAACAATGATTACATCAACAATTTTATTGCAAGCAGGAGGTTCAGAAGGAATGGGGGGAATCATGGGGTTCTTGCCGATGATTCTGATTATCGTGGTTTTCTATTTCTTTATGATTAGGCCGCAGATGAAAAAAGCCAAGGATCACAAGAAATACATCGAGGAGTTGAAAGTAAACGACCGGGTGGTAACAACCGCCGGTATTCACGGCCGTCTTGTCGAAGTATCGGAAACTACATTCCTTGTGGATGTCGGTGGCGGTGTCAAAATTCGTTTTGATAAATCGGCCATAGCACTGGATGCATCCAAGGCACAGAACGCTGCCCCGAAGGCGTAATCATATCGACGCTACATTGCTGCAAAAGCTGCCGATAAGGCAGCTTTTGTAAATAAACCCAAGTTTTGCTAAGTTTGTTTAATGCCGGCACTGAATTTAAATAAAACACAGCGGCGCAAGCTTAGCATTTTTGCGAAATGTGTCATTTTTTCCTTTCTAGCATGGGCGCTCTTCGCCGTGTCGAGTGACTATGTCTATACGATCAAGGCGGGCATGCAATATGTTAATGCGCCTGATAATAGGGCATTTCATCCGTTGCAGTCAGATACCGTAAGTATACAATTGGAAGCAAACGGATGGCAACTGTTGTTTTCAACGCTTCAATCAACGACGCAATCCATACAGGTTGATCTCAGCGGGCTGCAACGTAGAAACTGGGTGGTTTTCACGAATCAATTGGGTTTTGTTAATCGTCAGTTTCCCGCAAACAAGCGCGTTATCGCCGTTTCGCCGGATACACTGTATTTCGATTTTTCAAAACAGACCGAGCGCAAGGTGCCGGTGACCGCACTGCATAATCTGCAATTCAGGAAGCAATATGACATCATCGATGAGGTGCGGATTTCTCCGGAATATGTCACGATTACCGGTCCACTTGAGGACGTTGTGCAAATCGAACGTTGGGATACGGATACCGTCCGTGCTTCGAATGTCAATGGCAGCATCCATACCGTGGTTCAATTGAAGCAAAACCAGCGGGCCAACATCAACGTTTATCCGACTTCCGTGGAAGTGGATATCCCTGTCGGTGAGGTCACTGAGAAAATACTGGAGGTGCCCTTAAAAGTAGAAAACGCTAAACAGTTCAGTTCAGTGAAATTGCTGCCGAGCAAGGTTCGGCTTACCGTTATGGTATCGTTACGTGATTTCATGAAGGTGACGGGTAGCTCATTTGAAGCGGTTGTAAATATGGATGATTGGGTGGCCGACGGTGTTACTAACTTGCCGGTCATCATTACGCAGATACCCGATTTTTGCAAACTGGTAAAGGTAGAGCCGCAGAATGTCGATTTTTTCATTCGAAAGTAGTAATGGGTTTCATCACGTGGAAAAGGATATGCATTTGAAAGTAGGGATAACGGGTGGAATCGGGAGCGGCAAATCAATTATTTGTAGGATATTCGGTACGTTAGGGATTCCCGTTTTCGATGCCGACATTGCAGCCCGGCAGCTGATGACCGGTAATGTCCGCTTGGTTGCCGCAATCAAATCGGAGTTTGGGCGTGAAGCGTATCATGAAGATGGGACATTGAACCGTGCTTTCCTCGCTGCACAAGTATTCGGACATGAACAGCGGCTGAAAAAGCTGAATAGCCTGGTGCATCCGGTTGTTATACAAGCCGGGGAGGAGTGGGCCAGTAGTCAGGATGCGCCCTATACGATCAAGGAGGCCGCGCTGCTTTTCGAAAGCGGTTCTTTCAAATTGAACCACTATAATGTGTTGGTCACCGCCCCTAAATCGGTACGGATTGATCGCGTGATGGCACGTGATGGGGTTACGGCTGAGCAGGTAGAAGCCCGGATGAAACAGCAGTGGCCGGATGAGAGAAAGAAGGAACTGGCGGATTTCATGCTCGTCAACGACGGTGTCCGGGCCATCATTCCTCAGGTGTTGGAGCTTGATCGTTTTTTCCGCTCAAAGCAATCATAATGGGCGTAATCTTGGCAGATTTCCTGGTGAGACGGGCAGAGGGGTACTACTGTAAATACGGTGATTTTTTTATAGACCCACCATTGCCGGTAGGCCGTGCATTGATTACACATGCGCATGCTGATCATGCCAGCCCTGGCCATGGCATGATATTTTGCACACCGCCAACGGCTAGCTTTATGCGGTATCGGTATCGTCATCTGGCTGCTCATGCCTTTTCGGAGTTTTCTTATCACCATCCATTTTCGGTCGGCGGTGTTGCGATTCGTTTTATACCTGCCGGACATATTTTGGGCTCCGCCCAAATCGTCATGGATTACAACGGGGCTACTTACCTGTTTACGGGCGACTATAAAGTGCAGGCAGACGACACCTGTGAGCCTTTGGAAGCGATGCAAGCCGATGTGCTGATCACAGAGAGTACCTTTGCCGACCCGCAAGTGCGTCATCCCGATCCGGTGGCGGAGATATCGAAACTCAATGATAAACCAAGCAATGTGTTGCTGGGTGCTTACACGCTCGGTAAAGCACAGCGGCTTACTTCCTTGATCAATGCGCACTGCCCCAGCAGGAAGGTGCTTATACATCATACCATATTGCCTATCCATCAACTCTACAGATCGCTGGGTGTGGACCACCTTTGCTATGCACCTTATGAACGTAGATTGATGAAAGTGGATGGATCCGATTATATTTATATCGTACCTCCGCTAACGTTTAATAGTTATTTCCGGGCGACGAACGTATTGCGTGTATTTGCCTCCGGATGGAAGCGCCTACAACACAACAACGATATGGAGCTATTCATATCGGACCATGTGGATTGGAACGATATCATGGGCTACGTGAACCTGGTGAAGCCTTTGGAGATTTGGACCGTACATGGCGAGGGTAAACACCTAGCCGAACATTTCGCGGGATCTATAGCGGTTAAAGCCATTGGCTAGTATAAGAACGAAGGCGGGCAGCATCCCAATAGGGGAAACTGCCCGCGCCGCTTGATTTAATTGGTTGTCTTTCCTGCTATTTTTCCCACCATACTTTGGTCATCACATCATCGCCGCCGATTCGGTCAGCTGCAATCTGATAGTTTTGGGGATTGAAGCGCCTTACGTCGTTATGATACATAAAGCGGGTTGGCATCACGCCGTCGTGCAGCATATATTCAGTTTTTGGCAGTACGGGATATCCGGTCCTCCGGTATTCAAACCATTGTTGATAGTCATTGAAGAATAAGCCGAGATACTTTTGCGTCATGATGCGCTCAAGCGTGCCGTCAAAAGCCGCAGTTTCGTTCTCGAAGTAGTCCGCGGGTATTTCTCCACCATTCCATTGGGTGATCGCCGCTTCCACACCTTTTTTATAGGCTGCCTCGGAAGCTTCCAAGTCTCCATGGTGCAGGGCAACTTCGGCTTTGATGAATTCCACCTCGGCATAGCCCATGATGACCTCCTTGATCGGGGTGCCGATGGCGTCATAAATCATCAGGTTGCCATTGGGCGTACTTGGACTATAGTTAAACTGGGATGCATCGCCCGAGTGTGCACTGGGTATGCCTTTGTATCCGATACGCTGTGGCTCGCCATCTACCATTTCGCTGGCCTCTGTCATAAACAACGGGCGGCGTGGATCTTCCAGGTTATTCAACAAGTCGACAAAGAACGAGGACATGGCCTCAAAGTTGACGTAGTCCTGCCGACGTGCCCACGCATAGTTGTAAGGTGGATTTCCGGTGATTGTCACTAATGCCGCATCGGCATTGCCCTCGAAGATCGGGTAGGTCTCCGGATTGTTTATCATGTTCTGAATGCGGTTGTAACTATCAAATTCGGACCGCTTCGAGACTCTTAAAAGCAAACGCATGAGTAGGGAGTTGTTAAACTTCTGCCATTTTGTTTGGTCATTGTCATACAAGAGGTCGTTGCCATCCATAATCCCTTCACCCGCATAGATGGTGTTGGCCTCTTCCAGGTTGGCGATCAATTGCGTGTAAATTTCCGCTTGCGTGTCAAATTTGGGCTGGCTGACGCCTTCTTCAGCCTGTAGTGCCTCGCTGAAGGGTACATCGCCGAAGCTGTCCGTGAGTATTCCCGTGATATAAGCTTGCAAGGTAAACGCTACTGCCCGGTACATGGGTTGGCCATATACGTCAGCGGCATTCTGCATTTCGCGGATATTTCTCAGCCACCGGTAGCACGTGTTCCAGGTTCCATTGCCAGCCGTTTCGGTGACATCGTATCGATGCAGCCCCAGCTGAACACTGGGGTTAGGCAATCCGACCTGCATGAGCTGCCACGTGAAATCATAGCTCCGTACCGTAAAGTACGTACTCATGCCGTAAATGGTAGGCGTGAGTAAACTGCCGGGGGTCACTTTTTCGATCAGGTTGGGGTCGATATTAAGCGCTTCGAAGTTTTTGGTGCAAGAAGGTGTCAAAGCCAGCAAGGCGGCGGCTCCAAACACACTGTATATCGTCTTTTTCATTGTTATTCGCATTTTTAGTTGTTCAACCGATTGATTAAAGGGTTAGCCGGAGATTAAATCCCCAGGTTCTGGGCGTGGGCATCTGTCCCATTTCCACCCCGGGCATAATATCGGAACCGTTAAGGGCTGCGGTTTCGGGATCAAACATCGGGAATTTGGAAATCATGGCTAAATCCCGTCCGTATACGGCTACGCTGGCACTTGATATACCGATCCGGGCGGTAAACGTACGTGGCAGCCCGTACTCAAGACGCACTTCGCGCAATTTCAGGTACGAGGCATCGAAACTGTTTGTTTCGACATTCGCCCGGCGGTAATAATCGCTATACCACGTATTGATAGCCACCTCTTTGGTATTGGGCGAGTAGCTGCCATCTTCGTTCTGTACGACGCCGTCGCCGACAACGGTCATGGTTTCGCGGCCATGCAGGGTATGTGCTAATTTTCCCTGTTCGGTCATTTTGTGGTGAGTCTGCGAGTATACGATGCCTCCATACTGCCCATCCACCAGTATGCTCGCCCGCCAGTTTTTATACTGGAATTCATTGTGGAAACCGCCGCGCCAATCGGCATAGGCGTTTCCGATTTTTTGGATGTCTGATGGGCGTACGGCCAAACCGGTCTCGGAATTAAAGACCACCTGGCCCTGTTCATTGCGCACCAAGCCATATCCGTAGATATCGCCCGTGCTACCGCCTTTACGGGCGATAATTGAAACGACCCCGGCACCGCTTTGCGCGATTACCTGTTCTTCGTTTTCGATGTCAGCACTGAGCTCGAGGATACGGTTGTCGTTTTTGGCCCATGTAACCGTTGACGTCCAGCTGAAATTATCCGAAACTACCGGTTTTCCGCTGAGCATCAGTTCGATGCCCTTGTTGCGGATTGTTCCGCCATTGATAAAGGCATAGCTATAACCGGTGGTAATGTCAAGCGGCACACGTAATACTTGATTGACCGTTGTATTGTGGTACAGGTTGACGTCTGCGTTGATGCGGTTGTTAAGCAGCGAGAAGTTTAACCCGCCTTCCCACGAATTGGAAATCTCTGGCTTCAGTTCTGCATTGTGTAGTGTAGTCGGGGCGTTGGCAGAACCGGGGAACTCTGATGTCGCGTAATATTTGTGCAACCGGTACGATTCGGTGTCATTGCCGACCATAGCCCAAGAGAGGCGAGCCTTGGCAAAAGAGATGGCACGTGGCAACGAGAAGATGTCGCTGAGTACGTAACTGCTGCTTACGGAAGGATAGAAGTATGACCAGTTGTCGGTAGGTAGGGTGGAAGACCAATCGTTCCGTCCGGTTATGTCGACATAGATTTTGTCTTGCCATGAAAGATTCACCAAACCATATATGCTGTGTATTTTTTTCTGATACAAGTTGTTGCTGGCCACAGCGATATCAAGGGCGTTGGTGAGTTTGTATACGCCGGGCAGCGTGAGCCCGCGGGCTACGGCGTTGTTGTTTTTTTCTTCGCGGCTCATGGCATTGCCGCCCAGTGCGGCGGTGATGTTAAATTGCTCGCTCAACCGGTCCTTGTAAGTAAGCAATGCATCGGTGTTGGATTCGAAGAAGTAAACGTCTTGTTGCTTGTAATACCCACGCGGGAAATTGGCCGTATCAAACGGGCGACGGCTTTCCCGTCTATCCTGACGTAGATTGAGGCCAGAGCGGACCATGAGCTCCCACTTCGGGCTGAAGGTATAGATACCTTGGAGATTCCCGTCGATGTTGGTGCTATTGAGGCTGTTGGTCATCTCGTAGAGAATGAGGAAAGGGTTTTCAATGTAGGAGCTGTATGGGTGGATCTGCGTGATTTGCTCCTGTCCCGTCCGCCAGCGTGGTTCATATACAGCCAAATCGACGTTCGGGTTTTGGAAGATCATAAAGTAGGAAATCGACTGGTTGTTATAGCCCGTGCCGGGCAGGTTGTCACTGGTTTTGTTGGTATAGGCAAATTTCGCGTTTACCTTCAATTTGTCTGACAATTGGGCGCTGGTATTTAATGAGGCAACAAGCCGTTCGTAACCTGTATTGCGCAGGATCCATTCGTTCTTCGTGTGTGTAAAGGAGGCCCGTGCCGAAAACCGGTCAGTAGCACCGTCAAAAGCGACACTGTTCATCAGGGTCATACCGGTCTGGTAGAGTCCCTTGATGTTGTCCTTATACGGGCGCCATGGAAGGCGCTCGGTCGACTGGCCTTCTATGGCCGGATCGTATTGATAATACTGCTGACCGTCGAACTTAGGGCCCCAGGCGCTTGAAGTCGATCCCGTATTCGGTCCATCTTCGGAAAGCTGGTACGAATAATACAATTCGCCGTCCGCATTCCGGTTGTTATTGCCCTGTCCGTATTCGTATTGGATATCTGGCCAGCGAAGGATGTCATTCATGCTGGTATTGGAGTTGATCGTAATGCCGATACCGCCACGGCTGGAGCCTTTTTTGGTGGTAATGATCAAAGCGCCATTGCCGGCCCGGCTACCATATAACGCTGTCGCTGCCGCCCCTTTCAAAACGCTTACCGACTCGATATCATCTGGATTGATATCGCCCAGGCCGTTGCCGAAATCAATGGGGATGTCTTTATCTCCCGTTGATACGCCCGCGCCGTAAGCATCGTTAACACCGGAGCTGGCTCTGCCCGAACTGTTGATCATTGGAATACCGTCGATCACGATCAGGGCTTCGTTGCCGGACGCGCTTAGTGAACGATCGCCACGGAGGTTGATCCGAGTGGAGTTCAATGGTCCGGATCCGGGTTGTGTTAAGTTCAGGCCAGCGACTTTGCCCTTTAGGGCGTCTGACCAACTGGCTGGCATGGCGTCTGTAAGATCTTCACCTTTGACTGTGCTAACGGCATATCCGAGGCCCTTGGCCTCGCGCTCGATACCTAGCGCGGTGACCACGACCTCTTCGATTTCGGTCGATGAGCTTTGGAGTGCAATCCTCAGGTTAGCATTGACATTGGTAACCGTTATCGTTTCGGTGTCGTATCCGATAAGGGAAAAAGTTAATTGACTGCCCGAAGCTACGGACACTTCAAATCGCCCTTGTGCATCCGTGGCACTGAGTGATTTCCCTTCGGATAGTATGGTGACTCCGTTGATCGGTTGATCTGTCGCGGCGTCTTGAACCGTTCCGCGCACGGTAATGACCGGCTGGGCCGTCAGATCCGTGAAATGAAACAGGGAAAACAGAAACAGGCAACGTGTCAAAAGTCGACGTCCTGCGGAAGTTTTTAGTAGTTTTTTCATTGCATAGGGGGTGTTTTGCAGCTTTATTTTAAGCTGCAAGTATGAGGTTATTATGTTTAGTTAATATTAATGCGGGGTTACAATAACGTCAAGTTTAATGAACATGAGTATGCTACTTGCCCATCCAAAGGAAAGCGATCGCGGCTAGTGCAGCCCCGATAAGCGGACCGATTACCGGTACCCATGCGTACCCGATATCGAAATCGGCTTTTCCCCTAATGGGAAGTAGTGCATGCACGATACGCGGGCCCAGGTCCCGCGCGGGGTTGATGGCGTAGCCCGTGGTACCCCCCAGCGCCAAGCCGATTACCCACACGACGAAAGCTACCGGAATGGCGCCCAAAGAACCCAAGCCAATAGGGACGGTTGCATCCGCGTCATGGTTGAGTGTAGCATCCGTGAAATAGAAGATGGTGAAAAGAAGAACAAAGGTACCCACCACTTCACTGATGAGGTTTACCGGTAGGTTTCGGATCGCCGGCGCCGTACAGAACACGGCTTGTTTGGCTCCTGCATCGGTTGTGGCCTTGAAATGATCCTGGTATATGAGCCATACAACGAACGCACCGCCCATAGCACCGATGAATTGGGCCAGCACATAAACTAATGCGTCGGATGCATCAATGTTTCCGGCAATAAGCATGGCCAACGTGACCGCCGGATTGAGGTGCGCCCCGCTATAAGGACCGGCAATGACTACACCCACAAATACCCCCAGTGCCCAGGCCGTCGTGATGACGATCCAGCCGCTGTTGTTCCCTTTTGTGCCGTTGAGTACGACGTTGGCAACTACACCACCTCCCAATAGAATGAGGAAGCCCGTGCCGATGATTTCTGCAATAAATGGTGTCATAATTGGTTTTCTATTTTTGCGCTATGCTTGTTATTCGCTGATTTCTATGAAAGGCGAACAGGCAAATAATTGGCTATTTGAAATGTTTTGCAGTCTCCACGGCTCGGTGCCAGTTCTTTAAAGCAGACTCGGCATCGTACGCTTGGTTTGGTTCAAATGTTTTGTCAATTTGCCATTGGTTTTGGATGTCGTCCGTATGCTCCCAAAGCCCTACAGCGAGGCCGGCCAAATATGCGGCTCCGATAGCCGTCGTTTCTGTAATTTTGGGTCTGACCACATTGGCCTGCAAAATGTCGGATTGAAACTGAAGCAAAAGGTTGTTGGCCGTAGCACCACCGTCTACCCGCAATTCTTTGATTTCCGTGTTTGCATCCGCTTCCATCGCCTGTAGGATATCCACGGTTTGAAAGGCGATGCCTTCTAATGCGGCGCGTGCAATATGGGCTGCATTGCTACCTCTTGTGAGGCCTACGATCGTGCCACGGGCGTAAGGATCCCAATGGGGGGCACCCAATCCGGCAAACGCAGGGACGAGGTATACGCCATCGGTGTCTTTTACTTTCAAGGCTAGCTCTTCAACGTCGGATGATTGACGGATAATGCCCAATCCATCGCGCAGCCATTGTACGATGGCACCACCGATGAATATACTACCTTCAAGGGCATAGCTTACCTTGTCGCCTATTTTCCATGCAATGGTCGTTACCAAATTATTTTTTGATAAGACGGGCTTATCCCCAATGTTCATCAACATGAAGCAACCGGTGCCATAGGTATTCTTGACCATACCCGGCTTGGTGCATAATTGCCCGAAAAGTGCAGCGTGCTGATCGCCCGCAATACCGGCAATCGGGATTTTAGCCGCAAGGATATTTGCGGCGGTTTCGCCATAAACTTCCGATGAACTCCTCACTTCGGGCAACATACTTTTCGGAACCTCGAACAATTCCAGCAGTTCGTTATCCCATTCCAGCGTATTGATGTTATACAGCATGGTCCTTGAAGCGTTGGTCGCATCCGTAAGGTGCTTCCCGCCGCCGGTGAGGTTCCACACCAGCCAGGTGTCTACGGTGCCAAACGCCAACTGACCTTTTTCGGCCTTTTCACGTGCACCGTCTACATTTTGGAGCAACCAATTGATTTTACTGGCTGAAAAATAGGCATCGATCAGTAAGCCGGTTTTTTGACGTATGGTGTCACCATGACCCTGTTCTTTCAATTCGTCGCAATACTTCGCCGTACGCCTATCTTGCCAAACAATAGCAGGATGGATGGGACGACCGGTAGACCTGTCCCATACGATCGTGGTTTCCCGCTGGTTGGTAATGCCGATAGCGGCAATGGACGAGGCCTTTAATCCGGCCTTTGCCACCGCTTCGGTGGCCACCGATAGCTGGCTCGACCAAATTTCCTGTGCGTCATGTTCCACCCATCCCGATTGTGGATAGTACTGCTTGAATTCCTTTTGCGCAAGCGTAACAATCCGACCTTCCTTGTCAAAGATGATTGCGCGTGAACTGGTAGTCCCTTGGTCTAATGATAAGATATATTGGTTCATCATACGTTGTTTACTTGGTTTGCTGATTCGGTTATTTTTTCCCCTATTCATTCGCTAATTGGTTTCCGCTATTTCCATGCTCGGCAGGTAGCCTTTGGCAAGTGACTGGTAACGACTTACCTGATCGGCAATCCATTTATCATCTTTGGCCAACTGCACAGCCATGATGGCGGCCACCTTTGGTGCCATATCCATCGACCTAGCGGCATCGAGGAATAATATCCTGAGCCGACGGGCCAGGACATCTTCTACTGTCCGCGCCATTTCGTGGCTCACCGCCCATACGACTTCTGCAGCAATATGTTCGAAATCCGCGTGTAATTTTTCCTTTAGTTTGGGGTCGGTATCAGTCAGCGCCAGGATATGCGGTGCATCACTGCCGTAACCAGCCCAATGGCCGGTCGGCTTTTGCGTACTGAAACCATGTATTTGGGTGTTTTTTGTGCGGCATGGCCGTAGTTCCAGGGCAGTGGTCGCTATCGCCTTGTCTACGGTCTCTTCTGCCATTTTACGGTAAGTTGTCCATTTTCCGCCGGTAATGGTGATCAGCCCCGAGTTGCTGATAATTAATTTATGGTCGCGTGAGATCTCTTTTGTCGATCCATTTGTCTTAGCGGGCGCCGCAAGCGGTCTTAATCCGGCAAATGTGCTGAGAATATCTGTTTTTTGCGGTGGGTTGGTGAGGTACGCAGCTGCGGTTTTTAGAATGAAGTCAATTTCCATATCCAACGGCCGGGGTTCCAAGCTATGTGTATCAATGGGGGTATCCGTAGTGCCGAGGAGCACATGGTTGTGCCACGGCACACCGAAAAGTACCCGCCCGTCGCTCGTTTCCGGAATCATCAGCGCATCGCGATCACCGAGAAAGGCCCGGTTTATGACAACGTGCGTGCCTTGGCTGGGCTTTACCAGTGGCTGATGCTTGTCTAGATCTAACTGGAGGATGTCATCTACAAAAACACCGGTAGCATTGATGGTGACCTTGGCGTCGATTTCAAATTGCTCCCCCGTTTCCCCATCCGTAAAACGAAGTCCCTTTATTTTGCCCGCATTGTCTTTTTGCAGTGCAGTTACTTTACAATAATTAATCACTGCGGCGCCGTGGGCGGCCGCAGTTTGTGCAAGATTGATGGCCATCCGGGCATCGTCAAATTGCCCGTCTAAGTAACGCACGCCGCCTTTTAATCGATTGGTTTTGATTCCGGGTAGGCATGCGCTGGTTTCCTTTTTTGATACGAATGATGACTTTCCGATGCGGTAGCTGCCGGCCAGCCAATCATAGACCTTTAGCCCGACAAGATATTTCCATTTACTGAACAGCGAGTAACACGGGATAATGAAAGATTGTGCGCGTGCCAGGTGGGGGGCGTTCTTGAAAATTAACCCCCGTTCGCGTAATGCGCTGTATACCAATTTGACATCACCCATTGCCAGATAGCGCACACCGCCGTGTATCAGCTTGGTGCTTCTACTTGATGTGCCCTTGGCAAAATCGTGCTGTTCAAGCAAAATCGTATTATATCCCCTGGTAGCGGCGTCTACGGCGATGCCGAGTCCGGTCGCTCCGCCACCAATAATGGCAACGTCCCATTGGGAATGCGTGGCGGCCCGATCAAGCGCGGTTTTCCGGTCTAACAGTGAGGTATACATAGCAGTCAATTAGAAAAAACAACAATGTGTAAATAGTTGAAGTGTTTTGTTTGTGATTACAAACCTAAATAATCCTTTATATAAAACAAAACGAAATAATAAAAATATTAAATGAAACTAAATGAAATTAAACATACGCATTTGTAGTGTCGGTTTTATGACCGAAATACGTATCTTAGCCCCGCAAGAATGCTGGTTATGAATAATGTAGAGCGCCATCAATTTATTATGAATCGGTTGCAGCAAAAGGGCTCGGTCAACGTCCTAGACCTGTGCAAGCTGCTGGATGTGTCATCTGTTACCATTCGAAAGGACTTGAAACTGCTGGAAGATCGTCAGTTGCTTTTCCGTACGCATGGGGGCGCTACCTTGATTAATCCGTATACTGCCGACCGGACGGTTTTTGAGAAGGAACGGATACAGGCATCGGAGAAAACGGCGATTGCCCGGGAAGCGGCTTCGATGATAACCGACAATGATTCGATCATCATCGCGTCCGGGACGACGGTACAGGCGATGGCCAGGGAAATTCAGCCGATTGGTAACCTAACGGTGGTGACATCCGCATTGAATGTGGCCGTGCAGTTGATCAAGCATCCCAACGTCGAGATTTTGCAATTGGGCGGTATCCTGCGGAAAAGTTCGACGTCGGTTGCCGGCCTGTATGCCGAGCGAATATTGAGCGACTTCTTCTGCAGTAAGCTTTTTCTGGGGGTGGATGGAATCGATCTGGAGTTTGGGTTGACCACCACGAATGCGCAGGAAGCCCATCTCAACCGGAAGATGATGGAAGTGTCGCAGAAGGTGATCGTGTTGGCTGACTCGACCAAATTCGGTAAGCGGGGCTTCGGAAGGATATGCGGTATCGAGGAGGTTGATCGCATTATTACCGATAAGGGCATTTCACCCCACACCGTGAAAGCGCTGGAGGGGATGGGGGTAATGGTTACCGTCGTCTAGGATACAGTCGCCCGATATTATATTGCAACGTAAATTGCTGCTGATTGTCTATCGCACCGCGGGTAAAGTGAAAGCTCAGCGTAAACTTGCTTTCCAATCCTTTGTATTGCAGTGGTTTCCAGCCTAATTCAAGTCTGTCATAAAGCTCGGCCGTATAAAATTGATCGCCATAGACAATGGCTAAGGGCTCACCGCTGTAAAATGTATTGGCGATGAATACTTTTTTATATTCTGCGTACAGGTCGGTAATAAAGCCTTTTGGTATACGCCAGTCATAGACGCCACGTAGCCGGTCATACGCCACCAGCCCACCTGCATTGATATCCAAGGAGTCCAGGAAAGACCGGCCGGAAAAGTCGATACCCATTTTGGCGATTGCCGCTCCATTGTCTCGTAATGGCAGGTTATTTTCTGGGTTTTCGTTCTTTTTCCCGGCGTTATGCCATAACGTGACGTTGTGCGAAAAGTAAACGATGCCCAAATTCACGCGACCGGAAATGCCTGCCATAAATTGTTCGCGGTCTTTTTCGGTTTGTCTACTGGTCCAGTCTATCCACACTTGTTGATGGAATGTGTTGCTCCCGTACCGCCATAATAAGCCCTCGATGTTTGGGTGGTAATAGTCGAGAGTGTCATTCAGGAGCGCACGGTGATATCCACTGAAGAGGTCCTTGCGGGGAAACATACCGATATAAAAATCATGACCCCGCCGCTTGTAGTTGTAGTAGATAGTAGGTGAAATCTGCCGGGATTCGGTTTTTTTAGAACCAAATTCGTGTAACAGATTGACGCCGCCATGCAAAAAGTGGGTGCTATCTAAGGATAGATTGGCCTCGGGGGCAACCCGTACGCCGAGAATGGATTGTGAATATCGACCGGACTTCGCGTATTCCCGGTTGTCGGCAAAGCCATGGAAATAAACGTTCCACCCAATGTCCTGTGCTTGCGTTTGCCCAAGGGCCAAAAGCACGGTTACCAGGGCAGACAGACGGCGTAAAGCAGACATCTCCAATTCAAGCACCTCAACTAAACTCCCAATAGCAGGCGTGCAGGATCTTCCAGTAATTGTTTCACGCGGACGACGAAGCTAACGGACTCGCGACCGTCGATCACACGGTGATCGTATGACATCGCGATATACATCATTGGGCGGATAACCACTTGCCCGTTTTCGGCAACTGGGCGCTCGATGATATTGTGCATACCGAGTATTGCCGACTGCGGTGCATTGATAATCGGCGTAGACATCATCGATCCGAATACGCCACCGTTGGTGATCGTAAATGTACCACCAGTCATCTCTTCGATGGTCAACTTGTTATCACGGGCCTTGGTGGCCAGCTCAACGACAGCTTTTTCTATTTCATGGAGCGATAACGAATCGGCATTCCGGATGACGGGTACGACCAGCCCTTTTGGGGCGGACACAGCGATCGATACATCCGCAAAGTCACTGTATACGATTTCATCACCTTCTATACGGGCACCCACTGCTGGCCATTCCTTCAATGCGGTACACACCGCTTTGGTAAAGAATGACATGAATCCCAGTCCAACTCCATGTTTTTCCTTGAATAGTTCTTTATATTTTGCCCGGAGGTCCATGATTGGCTTCATGTTCACCTCATTGAATGTGGTGAGCATCGCGGTTTCATTTTTTACGGTTACCAACCGTTTAGCGATGGTTTTGCGGAGTGAGGAGAGCTTCTCGCGACGCTCGTTCCGCGCGCCGCTTGGTGCGTTTGCGACCTCGGGCGCCCGGGTTGCTGCAGGCTTGCCAGCTGCTGCAGCCTTAGCTGTTTCCGCTTTTTCGGCGTCTTCCTTCGTAATGCGACCGTCTTTTCCGGTACCTTTAATCGCGGCTGGATCCATGCCTTTCTCCCTGAGGATTTTGGCAGCCGCTGGTGAGGCTGTGCCAGATGCATAGCTGTCGGACTGGGTAGGGGCAGGGGCATCAGCAGACGTTTCTGCCGTTTTCGGGGCTTCCGCTTGATGGGATTTTCCGTCGTCTGTGCTTGCGGGTGCGCCACCTTCTTCAATCGTGGCCACCACTGCGCCTATCTCCAGGGTGTCTCCTTCCTGGGCTACAATTCTGAGGATTCCGGCTTTTTCAGCAGGTAACTCAAAGGTTGCTTTATCCGATTCAAGTTCGGCGATATTTTCATCCATCTCCACATAATCCCCGTCTTGTTTCAACCACTGGGATAAAATTACTTCCGTGATGGATTCGCCTACGGTCGGTACTTTTATTTCTAAGCTCATATACGACTGTGTTATTACGTTGGTCAATCTATTTTTGCGGCAATTTTCACATTGCTTTTCACCTTTTCCTTTACCTCTGGGCCGGCTTTGTCTTCAAATGCGCGGCCCACTACAGCAAGTTGCTGGGCGATGTGCTGCTTGGCGTATCCGGTAGCGGTGCTGCTACTTTCCTTGCGTGATACGACTTCCAATGTGATGTTCCGGTTCCTGAACTTCCGACAAATATAGGGCCATGCCCCCATGTTCTCGGGTTCTTCTTGTACCCATAGAAATTCCGTGGCATTTTTGTATTTATTGCGCACGGCGCGGAGTTTATCCATTGGCGTGGGATAAAGCTGCTCCACACGAACAACAGCTACATCCTTGCGTTTATCGGCTTGCTGCTTTTCGAGCAGGTCGTAATAAATTTTGCCCGAGCAGAAAAGCACCCGCTTCACGTCGGCTGATTTCACGAAGCTATCATCGATGATCTCCTGAAATTGCGACTTGCCGGTAAATTCGGAAAGGTTGCTCACCACTTTCGGGTGGCGCAGCAGACTCTTGGGTGTGAAAGCCACCAATGGCTTGCGGAAATCGCGTTTGATTTGCCTGCGCAGTACATGGAAGAGGTTTGCCGGCGTCGTGCAATTGACGATTTGCATGTTGTTTTCTGCACAAAGCTCCAGAAAACGTTCGATGCGCGCGGAAGAGTGCTCAGGCCCCTGACCTTCAAGACCATGTGGAAGCAGCATGACAAGCGCATTGGAACGCCGCCACTTGGTCTCGGCGCTCGAAATATACTGGTCAACAATAATCTGTGCACCGTTGTAGAAATCCCCGAATTGGGCTTCCCAAATCGTCAATGATTGCGGATTCGCGAGGGCATACCCATATTCGAATCCCAGTACGCCATATTCCGAAAGATGTGAATTGTAAATGTTGAAGCGTTCGCCACCGGTGATTTGCTGTAACGGGATATATTCTTCTTCGGAATCTTCCAAAGTGAGCACCGCATGGCGGTGCGAAAAAGTACCCCGCTCTACATCCTGCCCGCTTACCCGTACACGTGCGCCTTCGTTCAACAAGGTCGCATAAGCCATCAACTCGCCCATTGCCCAATCGAATGTTTTGGTATCCACCATATTGAGCCGCTCGTCAAACAGACGGGAAATCTTCCGGAAAAATTTCTTGTCTGTCGGAAGGGTATTGATTTCTTTGGCGAGGGATAAAAAGACTTTTTCAGTGACGGCCGTTTTGGCGGGCACGAAAATGTCTTCATATTTTGCCTTACGGAGGCCTTTCCATGCGCCCGAATACATCGGGGTATCCTGCGTAAGGTTTTCATCCTCCTTCGAATCCTCCAACCGCTCTTGAAGGAGCTTTCGGAAATCTTTTTCCATTTCCTTGGCCAAATTGGCGTCTACACTCCCTTGCTCCTGGAGTTTCTTGGCGTAAATCTCCCGGGGGTTTGCATGCTTCTCGATGGCTTTATACAGCAAGGGCTGGGTAAATTTGGGCTCATCCGCTTCATTATGCCCGTATCTTCTGTAACACAGCAGGTCGATAAATACGTCTGTATGGTACTTCTGGCGATATTCCACGGCAAGGTTGATTGCATAGACCAGCGCTTCCGCATCATCCCCATTCACATGGAATACGGGCGACAACGTCACTTTTGCAATATCCGTGCAATAGGTAGACGATCGTCCGTCTTTGAAATTGGTTGTAAACCCTACTTGGTTATTCACCACGATGTGGATGGTGCCCCCCGTACGGAATCCTTCCAGTTTAGACATCTGGAGGACCTCGTACACGATGCCCTGGCCAGCTACCGCGGCATCGCCATGGATCAATAGTGGCGCAATTTTGGTTGCATCACCATCATATTTCATGTCGATTTTCGAACGTACGATACCTTCTACTACAGGATCCACCGTTTCGAGGTGAGAGGGATTGGGTACCAGGCTAAGGTGTACGCTAGCATCATTGTCGGTGGTGATATCCGTGGAATATCCCAAATGGTATTTAACATCACCACCAAAGTCTTGTTCGGCTTCTTCGGTATAGGTTTTACCCTCGAATTCGGAGAAGATGCTTTCGTAAGATTTCCCGAGGATATTGGTCAGTACATTGAGTCGGCCACGATGGGCCATGCCAATAACGAATTCTTGGATACCCAAATCTGCCCCTTTCTGAATGACGGAGTCCAGGGCGGGGATCAAACTCTCTGCCCCTTCGAGTGAAAACCGCTTCTGACCCAGGAATTTGGTGCCGAGAAAATTCTCGAATACCACGGCTTCATTAAGCTTCTGCAAGATTCTTTTTTTCCGTTCCAACGGGAAATTGGGCGTATTGCGTTCGCCTTCCATACGCTCCTGCAACCACTTGATTTTATCTGGGCTCCGGATGTATTTGAATTCGGCCCCGATGGAACGGCAATAGGTGTCTTCGATCAGTTGCCGGATATCACGCAACGTGGCAGGCCCCAATCCAATTTCCACACCGGCATTAAACACCGTATCCATATCGGATTCGCTTAAGCCGAAAGTTTCCAATTCCTTCCCGGGATAATATTTCCTGCGTTGGCGTACCGGGTTAGTTTCGGTAAATAGGTGGCCCCGATCACGGTAGCCATTGATCATATTCAGTACATTGATTTCTTTTAGTACATGGTCGGGCGTAGCCTGTGCAGCATTGCTGGTACCATTTTGGCCGAAATCAAAGCCTTCGAAGAATTTTTGCCAGCCGAAATCAACCGCATCAGGATCTTGTTTATATGCTTCGTATAATGAGTCGATATAGGCCGAATCTGCGTTACTTAGGTAAGAAAGCTTGTCCATTTAGTTGTTTATGCAATAACGGGTCAAAGTTATAATTATTAAATCGTTTGCCATAGCAATATACTACAATTTTACAGCCAAATTTTAGTCGTAATGCGATTTTGACGATTTTGATACGCCCAGCTCAACTCACTCTCCGAATGCCAGCGCTTCCTTGGGGTAGAGCCGTGTGCTTAGTTTTTTGATGTCCACCGGCTTATTGTCCTTGATGCTACTACCCACGCCTGCCAAGTGGGCCCAACTGCCATAGTTACTGGCAGGGCCATAATCCAGTAGTCTTTCTTCAAACCAGGCCGCACCTTTGAGCCAATTGACTTTCAGTTCGTGCACGAGGTATGCGGCAACGATTACCCGTTGGTCATGGGGAATGTATCCGGTTTCATTGAGCTGATACATGGTTTTATCGATAATCGCGTTTCCGGTATTTCCGGTTTTCCACCGGCCAAAATGCTGTTCATCATCGTCCACGCTGTCCGGCGGAGTGCCCGTTAAACCGCCTACTTGGAAAAAGCGATTGCCATGTTTTTTGAACATAAAGCGATAGTAGTCGCGCCAAAGCAATTTCAGTATGATTTGTTCTACCCGTTTCTTGTCCAACGCCGTGTTCTCCGCATCTTTTGCTGCGTGATAGAGGGTGTTGGGGGATAAGGCTCCGATCGCGATATAAGGGGAGAGGCAAGAATAATCGGTAACATCTGGATCTCCGTATAAAAATGCGTTCATCTGTTGCAATGCTACCGATTCACCACCTGGGAAACGCAACTTGCGGGCGTGTTGGATGGCTGTTGAGCTGAACCCCAGTGCTGATAAATCGGGAAGACAACCGGCGTCCAGACCTTCCGGTACCCGGATGGTATCCGGGCGGCCCAATTCGGGGCGGATGGTGCTTTCCCGTTCGGTCTTTTTCTTGAAGATGGTAAACGCATCGGGAATATCTTTAATCGGGAATGGAAGGTCTTCTTTGTGGTACAGGGTATGACCGATGAAGTGCCGCAGATTGATTTGCATCTTCCACAACGCTTCTTCAACGAGCGCAGAGATGGCCGTTTCTTCGTGGGCTACCTCCCGGTGGTGATATACTTCATCTACCTGATGTTTTTCGGCAATTTGCGGAATCAGGATTTCGGGATAACCGTGAGCAATGATTAGTTCGCCACCCAATTGCCGTAGCATGTGCTGCAGTGCCGAGACATTTTCGCGAATAAATGCAGCACGGAGCACTCCTGTTTTTTTTGTGCCGTATTCCGTGTCGGCAAAGTACCTGGGGTCAAAACAAAATACAGGGACAATCTGATGGCTACGTTCGACGGCACGAAGCAATATCTCATTATCATGGATACGCAGATCATTCCTGAACCAAACCAAAATTGTCCTTTTATGCATGCCTTACGAAGAGATTAAATGCTACAAATATAGGTTTTATTTATTGATGAAATCGGGTCTGTTTGGCCGGAATGCGAATATTGACAATAAAACCACAATTCAGTTTCCTTTTAATTTTTGTGTATAAGTGCATTTTACCTAAGTTTGCGCAAAAAAATCCATTGGGACGGAAACATATTCTGTTCTTAGTTGTACTAGTTAATAATAACCAAACCGTCTTCTTTAAAATGGGAGCATAGCGTATGAAAGTCCTGATAGCTGGCCTTAATAACTATTTAGCAAGAAATATAGCGGTGTGCCTCTCCGAAGAGAATCATCAGGTAACTTGCTTGATCAGAAATAGCAAGTTCTTCTATAAACATGTACCCGAGAAATATGGGATAACTATCTTGGAAGGCGATTTGTTTAAGGGTGCGCTTCCTTCTGGTTTGGATAAGGACACCCGCGTGGCGTTTTACTTCAACCAATCGCCCGTCAACGAAATCGATATCCGACTGGAAATGGAACTGATTGCACTCCAAAAATACATCCGGGCATTGAAAGCTACGGACTGTAGGCATCTGATCTATGTCACCAAGTTGGCCGATGACAACGTGAATACGATCAAGGACTACCTCCACCGAAGCGGGTTGGACTATACGGTTGTGCGGATCAGTAATATCGTCGGAAAAGGATCAGCGCTGATGAATATCCTGTCGGGTTTGGCCAAACGAAAATTGGTTATCCTTCCGAAAGAATTTGCGACGAGCCGTTGCCAGCCTATCCACTTGCTGGACGTATGTGCATACCTAAACAATATTGTGCTCGATGCCAATACCTATGGAAAGGTCTTCGATGTTGGGGGACCGGAGGTGATGACTTACAAAGAGGTTTTCGAGCGTTACATGGATGTTGCCAAATTAAAGAAAAAGGTGTTGGCATTGCCGGGGCTGAATAGGCCCCTTTCATTGTTTTTGAGCCGCTACATCTATAAGTTTGAGCAAGATGTTTCGGCTGCATTTATCGTTTATATGCGCAAGGATCTGGTGGCGGTAAATAACGGGTTGAGTAAACTTTATCCCGTGATTAAATTGGCACCCTTTAATACTGCTATTCGATATGCGTTGGGCATGCAGCAAACGATGTCTTCGAATGGATAACTGGCCTCATGATGAAGGAACGTGTTTTGGTTACGGGAGCAAGCGGTATGGTTGGGCAGGCGTTAATCGCTGCGTTGATTGACGGTGGTTATTCCGTCAATGCGTTGAGCAGGCAAGAGCGACAGACGGATTTGCCGAATGTACGGTTTTATGAGTGGGACATTGCGGCCGGTGAAATCGACGCAGCGTGCATCGACGGTGTGGGAAGCATTGTCCATCTTGCTGGTGAAAACATCGCCGCCCTGCCGTGGAGCAATAAGCGGAAACGTGCAATCTTGACAAGCCGCACCCAACCCATCGGGTTGATCTATGACGTGTTGAGAAAGCAGCACGGACACACGGTCAAAACCGTCGTATCGGCTTCTGCTACCGGTTATTATAACCATAGGGGCGATGAATGGATGAGTGAGGATAAAGCTCCGGCAGCAGATTTTCTGGGGCAAACTTGTGTGGCATGGGAGCAGGCCGTCAACAAGGGCAAGGAACTTGGACTGCGCACGGTTTCCTTGAGAAGCGGTGCTATATTGTCCGATAAAGGTGGGATATATGATCGATTTGCCTCGATGATCAGGAAAGGGTTGGGCGTTGTGCCGGGAAAAGGCACGCAGTGGATGCCTTGGATACATATCGACGATGCCGTGGCTATGTATCTATTTGCTTTGGAACATCAAGGTATACGAGGTGTTTACAACATGGCTGCCCCCGGTCAAGTTACCATGTCCACGTTCGTACATACAATCGCAAACCAGCAAGACAAGCCATTGTGGTTACCCCGTGTCCCCAGCTTTTTGTTGAAAGCAATTTTGGGGCAAATGAGTGAAATGCTCCTCAGCAGTACACGCGTCTCGGTCGAAAAAATCCAAAACGCTGGATTCACATTCGCATACCCTGAGATCAAGGGGGCTATTAACGCGTTAAACCCTAGGCCACAGGCATAAGCCTGCCGCCAACCTACCTACCTTTCACCGTGCTTTTCCCATCTTTACCCGGTGAGCCGGAATATACGGTCCCTTGAGCTAAATTACCTAACGGTCTGCCCGGCGAACCCATATTGATCAGGCTGTAGATATTGCGGAGGTCATTCTGCGGGTTTACGCGATATCCACCGGCGCGGGTGTCTATCTGTAAGTAATGCGGCGATTTTTTGTCGTTGGTCTGCGGTACAACACCGGCGGTGTCATAGGTGAAAGCTACGTTGCCGCCATCTCCGTTTGGAAAAGTACGCGATCCGTTATTGTTTGCATCTTGGCCGCCGGCCAATACATATAGCATCCCTAGCTTCTCAAACCGCATATCAATTTGAAAGTCAGTGCCGTTGTTCTTGCCATCTGTGCCAAAAATGTAGGCACGCTTGCCGATTTCGGCATGAGCAACGCGCAGATCTACATCCTTTTTGCCGAAAAACACCAATTGACTCTTGTCTTTCATGATCAACGTGTCAATATATACCGTCAATGAAGAATCCCTCCCGGTAAAAACTTCCTTCTTATTTTTATTGATTTCCAGTTTAGGTATACGTATCGTATTGGTTTCCTGTGCAAATGCAGCACCGGATACAACAAGCAGGATAACTGCAACGAACATTTTCATGGTTTCATTCTCCTTTCTGAACTAGCTTTTGTTAGACTTTTTTTTGCCTGTAAAGTTTAATTCGTGTTACAATTAGGCTGGACAAGTACAGCCTATATACATAATCGTTAATTTCGTCCCCAAGCTTAACGATTCATGGTACGTATTATTTTTTGTGTTTTAGCAGTCCTTCCGCTACAATCCATTGCCGGTTCACTCCGGGATACCGTCAACTATTTAGAAGAAGCAACGGTAAAGGCCTATTTTGCCGAACAGCCTTTGTTGCGACTCCCTGCCTCTGCAGGAGTCATCGGTCGTACTACGTTGGCACACCAAAGTGGCGCTACCCTATTGCCAGCGATCAATACGGTGCCGGGTGTCCGGATGGAAGAGCGTTCGCCGGGGAGTTATCGGCTGTCTCTCCGTGGCAGTTTGCTGCGGTCGCCATTCGGTGTCCGGAATGTGAAGGTATATCTTGATGAGATACCACTTACGGACGCAGGTGGCAATACCTATTTCAATTTGTTGGATGCAGGCAGTGTAGACGGCATTGAAATATTAAAAGGACCGGATGGGAGTCTTTTCGGTGCCAATTCGGGCGGTGTGGTACTCCTTCGGCCGCATGGAATGGGCAATGAGGATAATAATACCGCCGCCTTGCAATTGAATGGCGGGTCGTACGGGTTATTCCATCAGCAATTGGCTGCGGTATTGCATCCTGCTGAAGATTACCAATTCAGTGTCAACCAAGCGTATCAACGGGCCGACGGCTATCGGCAAAATTCGGCGATGAAACGAATGGCCTTCCAAACCACGCAACGGTGGCGGTATAAGGCAAATAGTGAGCTGCGTCTACTGGCGCTGTATTCCGATTTGCAATACCGTACGCCAGGCGGACTCACGGCAACTCAATTCGCTGATGACCCGCGGTTGGCACGCCCGGCCACGGCTACGATCCCCGGCGCAGTCGACCAACAGGCGGGTATCATCAACAAGACATTGGTAGGCGGCGTGATACACGATACCCGGTTAAACTCCAAACTTCGGCATGTGGCCAGTGTTTTTGGTTCGCATACCGATTTCCGTAACCCATTTATCACCAACTACGAGATCAGGGATGAGTACAATATGGGATTCCGTACCTATTTCGATTATGTCGGTGGGAGCCCCGGTGTCGTGTCATGGCGGGCGAACGCGGGTATGGAATTGCAATACGGCCAAAACGACATTTCCAATTACGATAATAATGGAGGAACCCGTGGTGATAAACAGGCAATAGACGGGCTACGGAGCCTACAGCATTTTTATTTTGGGCGATTCAGTGCTGATCTCTTCAGTCGACTGTTTTTGGAAGCGTCGATGAGCCTCAACTATTACGGCTACGCATTCAAATCCAACTACCCGGGCAATGAGTCCGACTATACAACTAAACATTTTGATGCCGAGTGGATGCCACGGGTGGCGTTGTCCTACCTGATCGATACACAATGGGCTTGGCGGGCCTCGGTGTCTCGAGGGTACTCGCCACCTACCATCGCCGAGGTGCGACCATCAGACCAAATTGTCAATACAGCCTTGGCTGCCGAGACGGGTTGGAACTATGAGACCGGCTTTCGGTGGCAAACCCAAGACCGGCGGTTCTCGGTAGATGGATCGGTATTTTTTTACTACATGAAGGATGCCATTATTCGTCAATTACGCGAGGATGGGAGCGAGTTTTTCGGTAATGCAGGCTCCGTAAAACAACGTGGGGTGGAACTTTCATTCGGTGCCTGGATCGTGGAACCCCGCCAAACCGGCTGGCTGCGTGGCCTTCAAGTGGGATCGAACTTTACCTGGAGCAAATTCCGTTTTGGGGATTATCGTATAGGTACGAGCGATTTCACCGGTAATAAGCTGACCGGCGTACCGGCAACCACGACCGTGAATAACGTGCTGCTTCGATTCCCGCTGAATATCGCTGCATATGTCATGCATAATTACACGGCCTCCATTCCATTGGATGATGCGAATACCGTTTTTGCCGATGCTTATCAATTATTGCAATCGAAAGTAAGTTGGGACAAGCCGATGGGAAATAATCTTCGTGTCCAGGTGTTCGTGGGTGGAGACAACCTGCTGAATCAACAATATAGCCTCGGCAACGATATCAATGCATTTGGCGGTCGTTTCTTCAACGCTGCACCACCGAGGAATTTTTATGGTGGTATAGCGGTGCGGTATTGAGATCGGTCGATCCGAATGGGTTCCTGATTCGCAGATTTTCAAAAATTTTCACTACTTTCGAAGCCGTTAAACAACGATAACAAAGAGAATACCATGAGTTTGAAAAATTTTAAAGGGGTCGTTACCGGAGACGCTGTTCAGGAATTGTTTGAGGCGGCTAAGGCTCATAAATTTGCGTTGCCGGCAGTCAACGTAATCGGTACGAATTCCATCAATGCCGTTATGGAAACTGCAAAGGCAGTCAATTCACCGGTGATTGTCCAACTGTCTAACGGTGGCGCGCAGTTTTATGCGGGCAAGTCGATGAACAACGACGGGTTGAAAGCCTGCATTCTCGGTGCGGTATCTGCCGCCCGGCATGTACATTTATTAGCCGAGCACTATGGTGTAGCGGTGATTCTCCATACCGACCATGCTGCGAAGAAGCTGCTGCCATGGATTGATGGGATGCTCGACCATGGCGAGCAATTTTTCAAGCAGCATGGAAAGCCGCTGTTTTCCTCACATATGCTCGATTTATCCGAAGAGCCCCTTGAAGAAAATATCGAAGTTTCAAAGAAATATTTGGAGCGAATGAAACCACTTGGCATGACGGTCGAAATCGAACTTGGCGTGACCGGCGGCGAGGAAGACGGTGTGGACAATTCGGACGTAGATAGCTCCAAATTGTATACCCAACCGGAGGAAGTGGCCTATGCCTACGAAGAACTGAAAAGTATCAGTGACAAGTTTACCGTGGCAGCTGCGTTCGGTAATGTGCATGGGGTATACAAGCCAGGTAATGTGAAGCTGCAACCGGTCATCCTCCACAATTCACAGGAGTACATCCGCCAGAAATTTGGCCTATCGGCCGAGAAGCCGGTAAATTTTGTGTTCCACGGAGGCTCGGGGTCGGCTCCGGAAGAGATTGCTGAGGCGATCTCATATGGTGCCATCAAAATGAATATCGATACGGATATGCAATGGGCATTTTGGGACGGCATACGCGGCTATTACCAAGCTAAGGAAGGTTATTTACAAGGGCAAATCGGTAACTCCGAAGGGCCGGATTCTCCGAATAAGAAGTATTATGACCCGCGCGTGTGGCTGCGCAAGGGCGAAGAGACTTTCGTTACGCGGCTTACACAGGCGTTTGAAGAGCTGAATGCTGTGGATGTGAACGGCAAGCTCTAACACGTTAACTATAGCGAACTGACCAACCCTTGTTTCTTAATGAAACAAGGGTTTTTTGTTGATGAACGCTTCAAAAAATACTCAAAAGTGAGTATTGCATGGGAATTGTTAAGGTATGATATTCGTGCTGTCAATTAACGTTAGCTATGAAAAAGTCGATATTAAGCGCCGTCAAAGCCTCGTGTGTTTTGGGGCTTTTTTTTATGATGTCATGTGCCAAAACAGGCTCTGGACCCGATGATCCGGACGGTCCTGACCGGGATAGCGGTGGCGCCATACCCAACAGCCTGCATATTGCGTTTGAAACCCCGGATTGGAAGCGGCAGATCGATTGCTCGCATCTGGACCTTAACCCTACAGACGCACCTGATCCCCAGGTTGTGTTCGTATTTGCTTCTTCGGAATCAACCCGCAATACGTTCATGCTGTCATACCCGAAATACGCGGGCGATTTGGAAAAGGCCGGAAATATCCGACGATATCCTGTTGCTAAATATAGCGCGGTTGCGGGCCCATTCCAGTACGCCATGAAACTACCTTTGGATGACGATAAATTAGATGTTTCGTATGGGCGATTGGAGAGCGACGCCGGTGATTCCGAAACAGAATTTACCGAAATTACCGAAATCAAGCGGGTAGGTACGGACGGTAATTATGGTGTATTCCAGCTAAAGGGCCGGTACGGGTTCCATTCAACCTTGGTTAGATCGTCAGGTAACGAACCGGGAAAGTACGTGAAAGGCACGTTTCACCTGAAGGTAAGGGCTCAGTTGGACTAGCTGTTTCGATAAAGTCAAATATTTTCTATCTTGCGGCCCTAGACAAAACCAACTATGGAGCAGGCTATCAATGCAATCAATAATATCATCTGGAGCAATGCACTCGTTGTGCTGTGTATCGGCGTAGGTGTCTATTTTTCATTTGCAACTGGATTTTTACAGGTCAGGTATTTCAGGGATATGGTGAAGCTCCTATTTGGAGGAAGCTCTTCCACCAAGGGCGTATCGTCGTTCCAAGCATTTGCTATTGCGCTGTCCGGCAGGATCGGAACGGGCAATATCGCCGGCGTAGCCACGGCTATCGCCATGGGTGGGCCGGGTGCAGTATTTTGGATGTGGCTCATTGCTTTTTTAGGTGCCGCATCAGCGTACGTAGAGGCAACATTGGGGCAAATCTACAAAGAAGTGAAAGACGGGCAGTACCGGGGCGGTCCGGCATTCTATATCGAAAAAGGATTGGGTGTAAAGTGGTATGCAGTGGCTTTCGCTGTTGCCACTATTTTGAGCACTGCACTTTTTCTACCCGGTGTACAAAGTAATAGTATCGCGCTCAGTGTGCAGAACGCCTTCGCCGTTCCGGTCGAATACACCGGTATCGGTTTGGTTCTGTTGGTTGGTTTGATCATTGTCGGCGGCGTTAAGCGCATAGCTAAAGTAGCCGAGGTGGTAGTGCCATTCATGGCGGGCGCCTACATTCTGATGGCATTGATTATCCTTATTTTGAATTTCAGGGGGATACCGTCGGTTTTTGGGCTTATTTTTCGGTCCGCTTTTAATTTGGAGCCTGCTTTCGGCGGAATTCTCGGTATGGCCGTATCTTGGGGCGTCAAACGCGGGATATATTCCAATGAAGCAGGACAGGGTACAGCACCGCACGCAGCTGCGGCGGCTGAAGTAAGCCATCCCGCTAAGCAAGGGTTGGTGCAGGCTTTTTCAGTATATGTAGATACCTTGTTCGTGTGTACGGCAACCGCGCTTGTGATCCTTTTTACCGGAAAATACAATGTGCAAAATCCCTCGGGTGGCTATCTTGTTGAGCATATACCAGGAGCCGAAATCGGGTCGGAATATACGCAGCATGCCATTGCGCACCACTTCCCGACCATAGGTGCAGGCTTCGTCGCATTGGCACTGTTGTTTTTTGCCTTTACCACCATCATGGCCTATTACTACATGGCTGAGACCAACCTTAGCTATCTGGACCAGCGAGGTAAACAGAAATGGGCGGTTTGGGGATTGCGCATTCTCATCCTTTTTGCGACCTATTACGGTACAATCAAAACCGCCGGCGTAGCTTGGACCATGGGTGATATCGGTGTGGGAGTGATGGCGTGGCTCAACCTGATTGCTATATTTCTGCTACGGAAACCGGCATTAAAAGCATTGAAGGATTACCGAAGGCAGCGAGATGCAGGTAAAGACCCGGTGTTTGATGCAGACGAGTGGGATATCAAGCACGCCGAGGAGTGGACGAAGCGGAAAAGCAGGTAGCCGATTTTCGTTTTTCCTGTCCCGATTTCGTATCTTATATGTACCTTTGGCCCATGCCAGAAAAAATCGTTATCCTTGATTTCGGCTCTCAATATACCCAATTAATTGCGCGGCGGGTGCGGGAGTTGAATGTTTATTGCGAAATCCATCCATATAACCATCTTCCGGAGTTTGATGCGACCGTAAAGGGCGTAATCTTTTCTGGAAGTCCATATTCCGTACGCCAGGAGAATGCACCGCAAATTGATTTCCGTTCGCTGCAAGCGAGATTTCCACTATTGGGCGTGTGTTATGGGGCGCAATATATTGCCCAGCATTCGGCAGGGGAGGTGGTAGCCTCGACGATCCGTGAATATGGCCGGGCCAATTTGCACTTTGTCGACCATGGTAATCCATTGTTGGCTGATATTCCAGTCGACTCCCAAGTGTGGATGTCTCATGGCGATACCATCTCGGCAATTCCATCGGAATTTGAGATTATCGCCAGTACCGACAAAGTGAAGGTAGCGGCTTATCACATCAAGGATACCCGCACCTATGGTATCCAGTTCCATCCCGAAGTGACCCACAGCACGGATGGTATGACGTTGTTAAAAAATTTCGTTATCGATATTTGTGGCTGTGCGTCTTCGTGGACGGCCGACGCTTTCGTCGATACGACCGTAGCCTCGCTAAAAGAAAAGCTGGGTAACAGTCACGTTATCATGGCCTTATCCGGGGGCGTTGATTCTACAGTGGCAGCGGTGTTGTTGCATCAAGCCATTGGTAAAAACCTGCATTGCATTTTTGTAGATCATGGGCTATTGCGTAAAAACGAATACGAACAAGTGCTGGAATCGTACCAGCATATGGGGCTAAACATCAAAGGTGTAAATGCTAAAGAACGGTTTTATCGCAAATTGGCAGGGGTGAGCGAACCTGAGCAGAAGCGTAAAATCATCGGCGCTGCATTTATCGACGAGTTTGACGAGGCAGCCCATGCGGTTCAGGCGGAGTTGCCGGAAGGTGTGGAGGTAAAATGGCTTGGACAAGGTACAATCTATCCCGATGTCATCGAATCGGTATCCGTAAATGGACCGTCGGCTACCATTAAGTCGCATCACAATGTAGGCGGATTGCCGGACTTCATGAAATTGAAGGTCGTGGAACCGCTCAATACCCTGTTCAAGGACGAAGTGCGACGGGTGGGTAAAGCATTGGGCGTTGCTCCAAGTATCCTTGGAAGGCACCCGTTTCCGGGTCCGGGGCTTGCCATCCGTATATTGGGTGAAATCACGCCCGAAAAGGTACGGATCTTGCAGGAAGCTGACGATATTTATATGCGTAACCTACGCGAATCGGGATGGTATGATAAAGTATGGCAGGCGGGTACGATTTTCCTGCCCGTCCAGTCGGTAGGCGTGATGGGAGACGAGCGTACTTATGAACATGTGGTGGCACTACGTGCCGTTGGCTCGCTTGATGGGATGACCGCAGATTGGGTGCATCTTCCTTACGAATTGCTGGCAAAGATATCAAATGAGATAATCAATCACGTAAAAGGGATAAACAGGGTTGTATATGATATTAGTTCAAAACCTCCGGCTACCATCGAATGGGAGTAAATACCTAACGGTTTTAGCCATATTGCTGTTTTTAGCAGGGTGTACACCCAAGGTGCGGGTATTGCGCGGATCAGGAAACAAGGTGCCGCCAAAGGTAGCCGTCCCTGCGGAAAAGGAAAAGGCGGAAGAAGAGGTTGTCGAAAAAGAAAAAGTAGCTGTAAAAAACATCGCCCTCTTGCTGCCGTTTGAGCTAGACAAGGCTAATCCGCACGCACCGAGCACGGCGGATATCAAACGATCGGCGCTGGCCTTGGATTTCTATCAAGGGTTCAAGCTGGGCTTGGATGCCCTTGCTGCAGCAGGAACCAATTTCAAGCTGGATGTGTTGGATACACGGGATGATGTGGGCGAAAGCGCCCGCATAGCGAAGGCGGAAGCGGTGCAGAATGCGGCACTGGTGGTTGGACCGGTGTACCCCAAGGAAATACAGGTGTTTGGCTTTAATGCCTCGCTGGATAATGCCCTGCAGATCTCACCACTGGCGGCAAGCATGCCGTCCGAATTCAATTTGCCTAATTTGGTGACCATCACGGCACCGCTCGCTGTCCATGTGCGGGCGTTGGCGGCACACATCGTAAAACAATATCAAAGCGGCGATGTCGTTTTGCTGTACGAGACACGTGATGCAACGAGTGAACAGCTTCTAGCGCCACTGCGGGCAGAAATTCAACGGTTGAAAAGAGATATCAAGATGGTGGCTGTGCAAGACGCCGAAACCCTCGAAAGCAGTGTGCACCTTTCGGGTAAAAATTTCGTGGTATTGGCTACGACCAATAAGTACCAGATTTCACCGATCCTGGCTCAATTGCGCGCACTGCAGGAAGAACATGCTTACCAGATCCAGTTATTCGGGCACCCAAGCTGGTCGAAATTGGGCTTTGCTGAAGATGATGGCTTAGCCGCACTTAAAGCCCGCATTACCACGTCATACCATATTGATAAGCAAGCGCAGCCGGTACGCAGGTTCGACCAGCAATACCGGAGTGAATTCGGGGTGACGCCTACGGAGTTTGCTTACAAAGGCTATGACGCGGCTTATTACTTCGGTGGCTTATTGGCCAAATACGGCGCAGACTATAAGGAACATATTACCGATAGCGAATATGAGGGGTTGCATAATCACTTTAAATTTGAATACAATCCCGCTTGGGGTTACGTGAACAATGCCATTTCCATTCTGCAATATGGCAGCGGCGATTTCCGGCCGCTAAACTAATCCGGTTTTCACATGTCTACGGAGAAAAGAGTAGGTCAGCAAATCCAACTGATTGAGCGTTTACTCGTTGAATACAACCGGGAGCCCGGGATGCCCCTGGCTCGTTTCCTGACTGGATTTTACAAACGGAACCGGCAGATGGGCGCCAAAGACAGGCGGGCAATCTCCCGATTGGTATATCATTACTTTCGGATAGGTAAAGCCGCAAAACTGGAAGGAACGGCAATGCGACTCGCTATCGCCGAGTTTCTATGCAGCGACGAAAGCCCGGTGGCACAGCTCATGCTTCCCGCCTTGTACCCGCATATCCGCGAGGGGATTGCGGAGAAGATAGCGGTGTTGGAAGCAAATACGACCTTTCGCGCGGAAGAACTATTCCCGTTCCACCGGCATTTGTCGGCTGGTATCGATCACGGGGCATTTACGGCGGCCTTGCTTGCGCAACCCGATCTGTTCATCCGTTTGCGGCCGGGTCATGTAGCTGCAGTGATCACTGCGTTGACCGATGCAGGGATCAGTTACCGGCTTCTTGATGCGTATACCATTGCCCTGCCCAATCGTACCGCGTTGGATCAGATCAGTAGCATCGCCGGCAAATATGAGATACAAGATTATTCGTCGCAACAAACCGGCGGATATTTCGACGCATCCCCTGGTGAAAGCTGGTGGGATGCCTGTGCGGGCGCAGGGGGGAAATCACTCTTATTGCTGGACACAGCACCCGAAGTGAACCTGTTGGTATCCGATATCCGGCGCAGTATCCTGCGCAACTTGGATGAACGGTTTGAAGCGGCCGGTGTTAGAAAATATCGGCAGAAAGTACTAGACCTAACCAAAGATACGACGGTCATTCTTGGCAGCGAACAGTTTGACGGCATCATCCTGGATGCGCCCTGCACCGGGTCGGGCACCTGGGGGCGGACACCTGAAATGATTGCCACGTTCGACGAGGATTCGATCCAGCACTTTGCTGCCATTCAGCGGCAAATCGCTACGCAGGCAACGATACATCTGAAACGCGGTCAACCCTTGATTTATATTACGTGTTCTGTTTTTTCCGAAGAAAATGAACAGGTGGTGGCATCCCTTCAAGATTTGGGTGTAGTTGAATTAGAACAGATGGAGCTTTTGCAGGGCTATCGGCATCGTGCCGATAGTATGTTTGTAGCTCGGTTGATTAAATGTTGAGCAATGAATAAAGATCTGATTTTACGCGAACGTTTGGCGATCCAGCGGACCATCATGGCCAATCAATCTACGTTTTTGGCATTTCTACGTACTGCGATGTATTTTGCTGTTGCTGGTATATCGATAGACCAACTCCTGAAATTGCCGGGCGGACACGTGATCGAACACCTATTTCTTGCTATTTCCGCGGTGGTATTGGTGGTCGGCATAGTTAACTATGTGGTGCAAAATAAGAAAATCAAGGCAAGCGAAAAGCATATCGGTGATTACCAATTCGATTACGAAAAGGAGGTATAAAAAAGTGCGACTCTCATAGAGAATCGCACTTTCGTGTGCCCGGAGAGAGACTCGAACTCTCAAGGGACTGCTCCCAACGGCTTCTGAGACCGCAACGTTTACCAATTTCGCCATCCGGGCGGGGCACTCCCAAAACCCGAGATCGGGTTTGGGAGTGCAAATATATTAATAATGACCAATTGTCAACTATTAATTTTCAATTTTCAATACCGGTCAATCCGCAACTATTCCTCCTCGTCATCCGTGTGAAGCATATCCTCATGCTCTTCGGGCCTGTAGGTACCCTGGAGTGCGGCCAGTTTCTTTTTCCCATAGGCCAATTTCGTTATCAGTACGAATAAGACCGGTACGATGAATATCGCCAGCAGGGTCGCAATGAGCATACCGCCGAAGACCGTCCAGCCGATGGTCTGCCGAGCGATAGCTCCGGCACCGGCCGAATACATCAGGGGTACAATTCCCAATATGAACGCAAAGGAAGTCATAATAATGGGGCGCAATCGCAGTTTTACGGCTTCCAATGTGGCCTTTAATAGCCCCATACCGATATCTACCCGCTCTTTCGCAAATTCAACGATCAAAATGGCATTTTTCGCTGCCAAGCCGATGATGGCCACCAGTCCGATCTGCGCGTAAATGTTATTGTCCAAGCGTGGAAGGAAGGTGAGTACGAGTATGGCTCCGAATATCCCAAGCGGTACAGACATCAGAATGGAGAACGGTACAGACCAACTCTCGTATAGCGCGGCCAGCAGCAAGAAAACAAATATGATACATAGGCCAAAAATCATGATGGTCATGTTGCCCGCTTCCTTTTCCTGCAAGCTTAACCCCGAAAATTCGTAAGAAAAACCGGCGCCCAGCGTCTCCGCTGCCACCTCTTCGAGCGCCTTCAGGGCATCGCCGCTACTGTATCCGGGTGCTGCTCCACCCATGATTTCGATGGATCGGAAAATGTTGAAGTGGTTGATGATCGACGGGCTTTCGATGATGTCATACGAAACCAAGGCGCTCAACGGCACAGGATTTCCCTGTTGGTTTTTGGTGTAAAGCTTCTTGATATCGGCGATGTCCATACGGAATGCGGTATCGGCCTGGGTGACTACGCGGAAGCTTCTGCCATAACGCGTGAAATCATTGACATAGCTGCTTCCAAGGAACGATGAAATGGTACTGTATACATTCGATATCGGTACCCCCATTCGCTTTGCCTGTTCCCGGTCGACTTTAACTTCGTAGTTGGGGGTATTCGAGTTGAAAAGCGTATAGGCCATGCCGATTTCAGGGCGTTGGTTAGCTGCCATCAGGAACTTACCCACCTGCGCTTCAAAGTCTTTCACGTCACCGCTGCGTTGGTCGATGAGTTGGATGGAGAAACCACCGCTCATACCCAATCCAGGGATTGCCGGCGGGGAAACGGGTAGGAGTGAGGCTTGTTGGAAGCCTGCATATTTTTGTTGCAGGCCGGCGATGATCTCCGGAGCAGCACGGGTGCGCTCGTCCCAAGGATGCAATTGAACAAAGAAGGTACCTCCGTTCGGTTTGAACGATCGGTTAAGCAGGTTGATGCCTGCGATACGCATCACGTTTTTGACTTCAGGATTCTCCCGGCGAATGGAATCAGACAACGCGTCCAAGAGGGTAGCTGTCCGTTCTGATGATGCACCCTCGGGCAGGGTAACCCCCATCATAAATACACCTGCGTCCTCGGTAGGAATAAAACCGGTCGGCTTGGTGTTGAATAGGCCGATGGTACCCACATAGATGCAGACCAATAGGATGATGACCAGTGGCGCGCGCTTGATAGCCACCCTGACGACACTGGAGTACCGCCTGGTGACCCGCTCAAACCAGACGTTGAACTTGTAAAACAATCGGTTGACTCCTGTCGATTTCTCGTTGAATTGTGATGGTTTAAGCAAGAGCGAACACAGCGCGGGGGTAAGCGTTAGGGCGACAAATGCCGAGAGCAAAACGGAAACGGCGATCGTGATGGCAAATTGCTGGTAAAGCTGTCCCACCATGCCCGGAATGAAACCCACGGGCACAAATACCGCCGCGAGGATGAGTGCAATGGCGATTACTGGAGCCGTGATTTCCTTCATCGCCCGGCGTGTGGCTTCCGGTGCCGACAGCTTATCGTGGTCGATGTAATGCTGTACCGCTTCCACCACCACGATGGCGTCATCCACCACGATACCGATGGCCAGCACGAATGCCAGCATGGTGAGGTTGTTGATGGAAAAGCCGAATAGGTTGAAGAAAATAAAGGTGCCGATAATGGAAACCGGTATGGCCAGCACGGGAATCAGTGTAGCCCGCCAGCTTTGCAGAAAGACAAACACGACAAGCGTTACCAATATCAGGGCCTCGACCAACGTATGGAGCACATTGCTGATCGATTCTTGGACTACGGTGACCGTTTCATAGTTGACCACGTAATCCATGTCGTTTGGAAAATTCGCTTTTAGCTGCTCCAATGCAGCATAGATACCGTCTGCGGTTTCGACCGCATTCCCGCCCGGCATCTGATTGATCATCATACCCGATGCGACTAAGCCATTGACTTTGTTGGTGATGGCATATCCAAATTCACCAAGTTCCACGCGAGCCACGTCCTTGAGGTAAACCAGTGATCCATCGGCATTTGTTTTGACGATGATATGCTCAAACTGTTCCTCTTGGTCGAGGTCGCCATCAAGGATAACGGGGTATTCAAACACCTGGGTTTCGACCTGTGGCCGTGCACCGACGCTACCGCCGGGCATCCGGATATTCTGTTCTTGGATCGCGGCGTTGACATCCGCAGGGGTGAGTCCGAGGTTAGAGAGCTTGGTCGCATCCAGCCATACCCGCATGGCGAAAGGTTGGCCAAACGCCATGACGTCTCCTACTCCTTTTACGCGCATTAATGCATCGCGTACATAGAGGTTGGCATAGTTGGCCAGAAATTTCTGGTCGCGCGTACCATTGGGCGATATCAACGATACCATCATCAATACATCCGTATTGGCCTTGCGGGTTACCACACCAAGTCGCCGTACCGTTTCGGGAAGTGCGGGTTCGGCGATGCCTACCCGGTTCTGTACATCCAGTGTTGCGATATCGATATCAGTGCCCACTTCAAACGTGACCGTAATCGAAGCACGGCCATCCGATGTGCTATTCGACTGCATGTACTGCATCCCTGGCGTACCGTTTATCTGACTTTCAATCAGCGTGGTTACCGTTTGTTCTACAGTTTGCGCATCAGCACCGGTATAGGTTGCCTGCACCTGCACCGTGGGCGGCGAGATGTTCGGGTACTGACTGATAGGCAAGGTCGTGATCGAAATGACCCCAATCAACGTAATCAGGATGGAGATAACGATGGAGGTAACGGGTCTTCTTATGAATACTTCTGAAATCATGTTTGTTCTGTCCTAAATACTTGATAGTCGTTATTGGCCCCTACTTTGTCGCGGAGGGCTGGCTCACTTGTACCTTCGCTCCGGGGCGCAGGTTGATCAGGCCATCGGTCACCACGGTTTCCCCCAGCGCAAGCCCCTCGTTGATGACGACCCGATCGGTTACTTTCAGTCCGAGGCGTACCGGGCGTTGTTCAACCGTACTGCTGTCGGTAAGCACATATACCGATGTTTGCCCAAGTTGCTCGGATATTGCACGATAGGGAATCACCAATTGTTTGGTCTCCGATTGGCTGCGTATGTGTACGTTGGCATTCATGCCTGCCCGTAGGATGCCGTCGGGGTTAGTAAAACTTGCACGTACCGTAATGGTACCGGTGTTGGCATCCACGGCCCGGTCAATTGCACTGATGCTTCCCGAATGGGTATAAGCCGTGCCGCCCGGTAAGCTTAATGTAATGATGGAGTCCTTTTCGATTGCTCCCCGGCGCTGCAATTCTGCAAACCGTTGGATATCGGCTTGGCTCACCGGAAAATCAATCGCAATCGGGCTTACCGAAGAGATGCTGTTGATGAGTGTGGTGCCAGCGGAAACCAATGCTCCCATGCGTACTTGGGCAATGCCGATGGTACCGCCGAACGGAGCGGTGATTACGGACCGGTTGAGGTTGGTCGTTGCGGTCACCAATGCAGCCTGAGCGGACACTACCTGCGCCTCTGCGTTGTTGAGGTCAGTCTCCGCATAATCCAGTGTTTGTTTGGCAATCGCGTCTTGCTCGGCAAGCTTGCGGTAGCGTTCTACATCGCGCTTAACCCGATTAAGGTTGGCTTCAGCAATAGCCAGCGCCGCCTTGGCTTGTTGTTCCGCGGCTTCATAACGGGTACGGTCTATCTCGTACAGTTTTTGGCCCTTGCTCACTGCAGCGCCGTCCGCCACAAAAATGCCGGTGATGTAGCCACTCACCTCGGCCCTTAATTCGGTTTCGTTAAGCGGTACAACGGTGCCCGGATAATTTTCGGTACCTACCACAATTTCTTCGGTTACGGGCGCCGTCGAAACCGGTATGGCTTGCGGACCTGCGGCCCGGTTTTGTTGTTGCTGCTTGTTGCCGCAAGCGGCCATCAAACTTGCACCTATCAAGAGGATGGCAGCGATATTCGTAGTGTTTGTCTTGATCATGGTCACGGTATTCGTAGTTGTATGAGATCTTTTCATGTGGATTAATTCTCGGATGGGATAATACCCAACGCACGCTGAACGTCCAGCTTGCCGGCCAGTACGGAAAAAAGCGCATTGAGGTAAGTGATTTGTGTCGTACGTAGATCGGTCTCCGCCGTCATCAAGTCCAGGTAAGTTTTGATACCCTCGTCATATTGCAATTTGATCGTGTTGTACACCTCTTCGGAGAGTACGACATTTTCCCGAGCAACTTGCCAGTCGTTAAGGTTAGCTTGGTATGTGGCCATGGCCATTTCATATTGCGTATTGATCTGGTTTTTCAATTGGGTGATATCCCAGTCTATGCGCGTCTCCTGCAACTTGGATTTGCGGATTTCATGCGTGCGCTTGCCGCCCTGAAAAATCGGAATATTGAGTGTTAGCCCCAATACCGAACGGGGAAATGCTTCGCCGAATGCATCGGAAAACTGTGGGCCCCGGAAATCCCATGCATAATTGTAAAATGCAGACAAGCTAGGCAAGAAGGTCCATTTATTATACTGGGTATTGAGTTGTTGCAATTGTTTTACCGTTTGTAGTTGTTGGTATTCTACCCGTTGGTTGAAATCCAATACCGATGTCGTATCCAAAAGCATTTCGCTTTCCATCGATGCACCATCAAATGAAAGATCCAGCGTCTGTTCGGCAGGCAGCCCGATCAATTCCTTTAAAAACGCATATTTATAGGTAAGCAACTCGCTCACCCGCTTTTGATCAGCCAACGTGTTACTCAGCGTAATTTGGGCCCGCTTGAAATCGGTCTTATCCACAATCCCCGTTTCATAGCGGACTTTAGCGTCATTGAGTTGCTTTTGGATGCGCTGGATGTTTTCGCGGGTGATGTTCAATTGCTCCTCGCTGGTCAGGATATCATAGTAGGCCTTACTCACCTCCACCACGGTATTGATGCGGCTGTTTTCGGTATTCAGCGCATTTTGTTGCCGGATAAACTTCGCAGCCTTCGAAGCCTGTAGCAACGCCGGGTTGAGGATTTGTTGATCGGCCTGCAAGACAGCCGCGCTGGCATGTTTTTGGCCGAGCTGAATCACATTCCCACCGATGACATTGGTTGGGATTTTAACATTGTAATTGTAAGTGCCCGTAGCGTTGATCTGTGGAAACCAAGCCGACAACGCTGAAGCGATTTCGCGTTCACCGATTTCTTCATCGATGGTCGCTTGCTGCACCGAAGGACGGTTTTCTAGGGCATAATTAACCACATCAGCCAATGTGGCTTTTGCAGGTAGAGCAGGTTGCGTTTCCTGGCCAACAGCAAATGGGATAGTCCATAGGAGCGTAACCATCGTGGCCAAAAGATTTCTCGAGTTTTTATTGTACATAACTTGTTTGCGTCTGAAATAATTATTTTTTAATGCCATCCCAAATGATAGCCACCATTTCATGCATGGCATGCTCGTCAAACGAATAGTGGCCACTGATGTGTCGCTTCGCCGCTGCTGTTACGGTGCCGATGAAAGCCGCGCTCAGGATATTGATATCTAGCGGTTTCACATAGCCCTTGTCGATACCTTGCTTCAAGAACCTGGACATTTCGTCTTGCATTTGCACGCCACTCCCTTTTCCAAAGATGGACGTTGCATACGGCGACGAAAAGAATTGTTCCATAAAGCTCAGTACTGCTGGATGATCGATGTAAAAACGCACCAAGTTCGTCCATATCGTAACAAAACGTTGGGGATAGGGCAATTGGGCTTCCTCGTCCTTAAACATCGATTTGACAATCTTATGTTTACAATGCCAGAACAGTTCCAGGATCAATTCATCTTTAGACGAAAAGTAATGATAGATGGTACCCGTTGCCACACCGGCTTCCTGGGCGATCTGGCTGATTGGGCTGCCATGGAAACCATGCGCACGAACCAAACGTAAGGTGCTTCCGAAGATGGCACATTTTTTTTCAGCGGTATTATCAAATTGAACGTTCATTCGGTCGGCAAAGGAAAACATTATTTGTGGAAAATAAGTGCCTAAACCGTTTATTAACGAAAATTTGACATTTATACTAAATGGGTCAGCCGGATGGATAATGTAAAATGTTCTCCTGCTTGTGCATCCGAATCAAGGTAAAAAATAATAAGCGAGAATTGTGTACTTTTGCATCGACATTTGCATTGAATTAATTCACATACTTTGACATTTAGCGATTTTAACTTCGACATCAACCTTTTTGAAGGCCTAGCGAGCATGGGCTTCAAGACGCCCACACCAATACAGGCCGAAACCATTCCGATTATCCAAAGCAACCATGATTTGATTGCCTGTGCGCAAACGGGTACAGGCAAGACGGCTTCCTATTTGTTGCCGGTGATGGATGCCATATGCCGTATGGAGCAGCGACCAACCATCAGTGCCTTGGTATTGGCTCCCACGCGCGAGCTGGCCATGCAAATCGATCAACAGGTGGAGGGCTTGGCTTATTTCGCGGGAATTACGTCCATGGCCATTTATGGTGGAGGTGATGGTATCGGTTATGAGCAACAGCGAAAGGCATTGCGGGAAGGTGTGGATATTGTCATTGCAACGCCCGGGCGGCTTATTGCCCACATGAGTTCAGGCATTGTCCGCTTGAATGAAATCAAATTTCTGGTACTTGATGAAGCGGATCGCATGTTGGATATGGGGTTCAAGGATGACATCAACCGGATTGTCCGCGAAGTTTCCTCCGAAAGGCAAACGATGCTCTTTTCAGCGACGATGCCGCCGAAGATCCGGGCATTTGCAAAAACGCTCTTGAAAGATCCCAAGCAAGTTAATATCGCCATATCCCAGCCGGCACAAGGCATCGTGCAGCAGCAATACCGGGTAGGGGATAATCAGAAGACGCCGCTGTTGAAGCAAATCCTCCAAAGTGGTGATTTCCGAAGTGTAATTGTATTTTCATCCACCAAGGAGAAAGTAAAAAGCCTGGGTAGGGAATTGAGCAAATTAGAACTGGCGGTACAACCCTTCCATTCCGATTTGGCGCAGGAGGAACGCGAACAGATTCTCTTGCGTTTCAGAAATAAGCAATTACCCATATTGATTGGTACAGATGTGCTTTCAAGGGGAATTGATGTGGTGGGCATCGATTTGGTGGTCAACTATGATGTACCGCCCGATCCCGAAGACTACATCCACCGGATTGGCCGGACAGCTCGTGCCGAGCGTACCGGTACAGCCATTACCTTTGTAAATAGCCGCGACAGCCGGCGGTTTTTGGCCATTGAACGGTTGATGGAACGGAAAGTGGAGGAGGCACCGCTGCCGGAAGGAATCGAGGCTGCTGCCGAAGTTCCGGATCACCATGAGCGGAGGCGGGGAAACCAACCCAATAGAAAACGTCATGGGGGGAAGTCGAAGCATCATCAAGCGCCGAAAGCAGCACACCCAGAAGGTGGAACTACAGTTGCTGCAACCGATGAGAAGCCCGATAGCCAGAAGAAAAAGAAAAAGCGACCGTTCAAGAGACGGAATAAAGGGCCGAAGCCCGATGCTCCCCAGCATGTAGATACACCGTCTAGCGAAGCGTCGTAAAACGGGTCGGATGGATTAATATGTTGAGGTTTACCAATTTTCAATGACTAGACCTTCTATCTGCCTGAAATGGGCATCGGATGTTACTAGCGTTAAATTGTATTGCTTTGCTATCGCGGCGATCCAAATGTCGTTTTCAGGTATTGGTTTACCCTTGTTTAGCAAGTCAGTTTTTACCAAAGCATAAGCGTCCGCGGTATTCGCGTTCGTGCCAATGAGCTCGCATTTCTTTAAAAAGCCATTAATTTGCGATAAGTGTTTGTTTGGATTGGATGACCGATAGGCTCCAAGCAATAATTCTCCTAAAACAATACTAGGCACCTTAACTAAAGGTAAATCTCCGAGTTGTTTGATAATATCGGGATTACCTTTAAATAGTTCGATGACGATATTGGTGTCGAGAATGATGTTACTTCCAGTCATCTGGATGTATGGTTTCGCATCCTTCTTTAATTGCCCGCTCTATCTCTTCGGCTTCTTCTTTTGACCATATCCCCGAGAATTCGGCGAAAGCAGATCTTTTAGGCTTCGATTTACTTTTAATCTTTGCCTTACGTAAAAAATCTTCAAGGGCCGACAATGTATCATCACTTTTGATTTTTAGCACTTCTTCGATTACATGTAGTTTCCTCGCTTCCGATACCATAATGCCTCCTTATTTTATTTCCCCTTGATCTTCCTCACATTTCGTCCACTGTCGCGGTTCAACTATGGAAAAAACCAAAGGTACACACAAAAATACGAAAAGTATTGCTAATGAGGGTTAGGTAATTCGTTATTCCGGCTTTTCTTCGTGCTTTCTCCCGACATCTGCTATGAATTGGCTAACGCCTAGCTACATCAGTTGTTTTCAGTCTTTATCCTGTCTTTCGTTATGTCTTCTATGGATTGAGGTTTAAAGGGTTTGTAACGGTCTCGCTTTATCGCAATCGGAATATCGTCCAACCGCTCAGGTAACATCGTGTCATCTCGTTCTAATAGGCTGTACTTGATAACTCTCAGCAGATCGTGCCTTGAGATAATGTATGCATTCGGGTCAAAGGGCAATGTAGTATTTACATGAATGTAAGGTAAAGTTTTTTCCACTAGTTCAGGGTCGTTTGCCGCCGTATCAATGTATTTTAAGAATTGCTCCGCATTGCGTTTAATCTTATCGATCTGGCCAAGGTATTCTTGATAAGAAGAGTCTCGCTTTTCTTCGTATCGGTCTGGATCAGATTCAGCAAAACTTCTGTATTTTTCGTAGTCAACTTTACACATAACTAGGTTGCCAATTTCTTTTTGAAACCAAGAAGCTGATCTGCTTTGCGAAAATGCAAACTGAGCAACTAGCAACAACAATGATGTTATAATCGTCTTCATGTCATGTTAATTTCCCCAAAATACTGTTTAGACGGAAAAGTAAGGTCGTCAATGCAGGTGCCGGATCTTGGCGACCTCAGTAGGGTTGAGGGAACTTTTCATAATCTGGTGTTTTATTAGGTATCCCCAAACCTACAAAAATAAATTGGAGAACGAAATTAGATTCGTTAACCTGTTGAAGCATATTCGTACCATGAGAAAAATCCTGCCCTGTCCCTGTGATGCCCGTGAATATGTCGGTGAAGACGCCAAAAGACGACACTTTACCGAAGGGTGCACGGCAAACCTGGGGCAGGGATTGGAACCGGATGCTATTGAAGGTCGCCTGGTGTCCGCTTCGGAGTTTAATGCTATCTCCATGTACTCATTCTGCGCTCCTACTGGCGGCGCCACACGGAGGTCAGTCGGAGCCACATGGAGTGCAGATGGAGTCCAGGAGGAGTTCCGAAGCCATACCGGAGTAATCTTAAGGCCGGGGCGTGGGCTAGGCTTAACTACTGCGGCAACTGCAATATTCTAAACTCGGCCAACTGAAATAGCCCGCCTGCCACTACAGATGTCACCGATACGCGGTAGTACCGGTACGCTGTACTGTTTTCGAACGTGTACGTCTTCGTCAGGAAACGTGCCTCAAACGCCTCGTCAGTCCGCTCATCGAGCAATGTCCAGTTTTCATTATCCATAGAGCCTTCCAGTTTCCAATTTTTCGGGTCGCGATCCGGTACGTCGTTGGCCGAGGTAAATGTGTAAGCCCCAAGGATAAGGGGTTCGTAGAAGTCTAGTGTCCACGTGAGATCACCGGCGAAGTTGAATTGCAAAAACTTGGTCTGCGTATCGTTGTCGGTGAGCTTCAACGAACCTTCACCGGCAAACTTACCGCCGTCGTTATCGCGGGATACGGTTAAAATGCCATTGCCGGTCACGTCGCGCACAACGCCCAAGTCGGTAAGCAGCCGGGAAATCTCCGCAATGGAGCCGTTTGGTGTCTTCACCCGGAGCGTATAGTCGGCAAACTGACCGCGGTCTACCGCGATATTCAGCTGATTATCATTGGTGAGAAATTCGCCGCCGATACCCACGCCCTTATACCAGAAAACACTGTCGATGGCGATGTCCGAGCTTACCGAAAGATCGAGGCTCCCATCGGGTTGCGGGGCGGTAGCCACCTCGATGAGGCTATCCGGATGGATTGAAATCATCGTTTCGCTTTCCGCCCAGAAGCCTTGTTCGTTTTCGGTACGTAACGTTACGCGGAAGTCTCCCGTCCGCAGAAACGTATGGGCGTCCGAATCATTGAGTGACACGCTGTCGTCTCCGAATTCCCAGCGTACCAGCGAATAGTTTGCACCACCATTGGTAAACGAATAGGTAAATGGATCACCTTCATCCGGCTGTTCGAAGGTAAACATCGCCGACGGCTTGGGAAGCTCCGGCTCGGGTGTCGGTGCGGGCTCTTCCTTACAGGCAAAAAAGACCAGGGGAGTAGCTAGTAGAAGGCCTAAAGCATTCTTGATCCGTGTTATCGTGGCAAATCGAGTTATCATTGTTAAGTGCTTTTTATGAGTTTATGTCATCATCTTCCGGGGTGCGTCGCATTAAGGCACGCGTATCACGCGCCACTCTTCCAACTGCCAGAGGTTGCTGCCATTGTTGACGCCAAACTCGATGCGATAATGTGTGTACAGCGTTTCCGTATTAAATTCATAGCGTTTAAGCTGATGACGCGAGGTGAATATTTCGCCCGTGCGGGTATCCAAAACCTCCCAGTTTTCCCCATCGTTCGATCCCAGCAGCTGCCAGTCTTTCGGATCCCGGTCTGGTGCATCATTGGCCGAGGTGAGCGTATAGGCGCCCAACTTAGTCGGTGTAGCGTATACGAGCTGCGCCCACAGGTCGGCCCGATAGTCACTCACTAAGAATTTCTGGTCGGTATTGTCGACCAGTTTCAGCGACCCTTCGCCCGCTTCGGCGCCATCGTTATTGTCGCGGCTTACGCTGAAGGTTGCATCATTGGTCACGTCCACCTCCAATACATGCTGTGGATGGATGAGTACAATGACTGATTTCTTCTGCTCGTCGAGCACGTGCGTAGATGGGTTGGTAAGGGTTACCGCCGCGGCAAGCAGGTTATCCATATGTTGCTCGATAACCGACCATTGCACGAAGAGATCCAACGGCGCCGAGCTGATGTTGGAGCCGATGCGGTGGACGGTATCCATGGTGACATGTGTGATATCGAGCGGGATGGTGTTTTCGGGTAGCAACCCGGCAGCAACCAGCGATGCGATGGTATCCGGGTTGATTTTGGCTTCGACGGTAAATGCCCTGCCGGGCACACCGGCAAGCGAGATGCCCAGAGGTACGTTGAGACCGCCCGACTGTACCACGTAGTGCTGCCGATTGCGTGCTTCCAGCACCTGTCCACCACCATTGGTGATGGATAGGTAGCGGATTTCGCTGGGTTGGAGTACATCTTCCGTATTGACGATGATAACGGCGCCGCCACTACCGCTTTCGATGGTGTTGCCTTTGCCCGGATTGATGAGCCGGTAGGCGAATGCTACTTCTTTGCCGTAATTCCGTTCGAGAAAACCTATGTTGATGGCTACTTCAAAAACGCCACTGTCGGCACCGAAGGGCATCGACACGGTGGTGGGTACCGTCAACTGATTAACCGGTACCGGTACCACATCCTGCAGTTGTCCGTCCGCCACCAACTGGGTGATGGTATCGGGGTTGAGCTGTATCTCTACCTGGAATGCCTTGCTCGCGGCCTCCGATAGCTGCACGGTAAGGGGGATTACCAGCCGCTCGCCGTCTTTACGCGGTGCGCCGGCGCTTTGGGGAGACGATACGGTCCCCGGGTCGTTTGATTCCAGGGCAAATGTCTCTAAGGGTTCATCCTGGCATGCCTGGAAAACGAGTAAGGCTACCAGCGCAATCCCCAAGGGGTATGTTATCAATCGCTTCATATACGTCATGCTTCTTATTTATTCAGTTATCGATCCAACCATACACGGCCATCCAACTGCCAGCTTTCCTGCCGCGGGATTTTCAGCCAGCTGACGATCTGCGCCGGGATATCCACATTGCGGGGCACAAGTGCACCGAGGTCGGACGAGCTGGGGGCGCATACATAGTCGGATTGGTACTGCCGGGTAATACCGGCGCCACCCAACGTCATGTGGCTGCCCAATGGTCCTTCATCCGTAATCGTGTTGTCTGCAGAACCTACAACAGGCCAGAGTCCAACGAGGAAGTCGTAGTAGGGGTGGTCTTCGGCAATGCCGGTTTCGCACGAATACTGGCGCACTACATCATCGGGCAGCGCCACTTTCCAAAAACGCACATCGGCGATGTAGCAATCGGCCTGGCCGTTGTCCGACTGGCCGCCAATCATCAGCGGGATGTTGTTGGTAATGCTCCCGTAGTTGGTGATCTCTGTCTCGTTGTTGAACTGGCCATTGGTAAACGTGCGTACAAAGCGCCTGTTGTCGCGGATTACGCCCACTACGGCAATGCTGTTCCAGGTGGCGTTGGCCAGTGTACCACCGCGGGTTTGCCCTACATTATTGCCCAGTCCACGCGCGTTGAACATCCAGAAGTCGTTCTCCAGGAAAATCGTCCAACCCACATAGTCCCACGTCCACCGTTCGCGTTTATTGATCAATGCCGGATACGTGTATTGGTAGTTATTGTTGGGCCCGGGGTTTTTCTTCACTTTCAGCTCGATGGTAAACGCTTCATCTTCCAGGTTGTAGAGATCGTTGTCGCCGGCGGTCACTTCACCGCGGAGTTGTTGCTGAAAGCGCACAAAATCACCTTGGAAACGGATGCCGAGAAAGGGCTTGCTGACCACGCGTGTACGGTATCGGGGCGAATGGAAGATGGTAAACGTGTTAACCTCCGGGTTGCTGAAAATGGTATTGTCGTTTTCATCATCGGGCACGGTATATTGTCCGCCCCGGCTGGATGTGATCACCACCAACCAGTTTTCCTGGCTGTAATTTGGCCGGGCCCGGAGTGTTTCCATCAGTTCACCAACGTATTGGTCGAAACCGAAAATGGCTTCGCGGTACTGGGGCACGGACAGGTCATACCCGTATTGGCTGCCCGCTTGGTCTATGCCGGTAAAATGGGCGGTCACGATCGTGATGTCTTCGGCGGCCAGGGCCGCAGCCGCCGCATCCTTCACCGCTCCGTCGTTATCCAGCAGCGCACGGTCGTCTGCACCGGTGGTTAGCTGTTCGTAAAAAAGCGGCGCGGAAGTGTATGCCTGTACGTTGCTGTTGGGCATGGCCGCCTGGATGCGTTCAAACAGTAGCGGGAAATCGTCAAGCCGTTCATTGGAGAAATCGTTGCCAACCACGCCATGCTTATCCTGCTGCACACCGGTGAGCATGTCGGCCCAGTTGGCGCCGTTGAGGGCGGCCGATTCTTCATCAGAGAGCGACTCCCAGGAGTAAATAGCGTTGGGCAGTAGCGCCGTAATGGCGGGCGTTTCGGCTTCATGCACGGATTTACCGCGGGCACCATCTGCGATGATGTACAGCACGCGTGGCGAACCGAAAGCTACGTTTACCGAGTCTACGGGGTCTCCTTCGGGAATTACCTTTGAAAACTCCTGGTTGCAGGCTGCTATGCAAATAGCCAAACCGGCCATCAGCGGTAATTTTCTGGTCATTGCTTTCCTATAAGATGTTGTTGCAGTCATAATACAATGTTGCTTACTTGTTAAACTAAGCGGATTACTCAATAAGTACGCGAAGGAGATTGTTGGCGGGTTGGCTGTTAAATTGGTTAAACAGGCCATGGATCAACAACGCCGGCCGTCCGTCTGCAGAGGTCGTTTCGACAATGTCTTCGATGTAGCCACTGAATAGCCCGGTGGCGTTGTAGCCCACCAACAACGCGCCGCTTTGGTCCAATACCATGAATCCATTCCGTGCGATGCCGCCATAGGTGCGGAAACTACCTGCTACAATGATTTTTCCGTCGGTCAACTGTTTGATGAACGTCACTTCACCTCCTTCAAACGATTGCGGCACAAAAGTCTCGTCGAGCGTACCGTCTTCATTGAGTACGGCCATCTGGCTAACGGGCGTGCCATTATAGCTGCGAAACGAGCCGACAATCAGGTACTTGCCTGTAGCGGGGTTGTAGTCGGCTCGGTAAACGGCCTCGTCTGCGCCCGACCCGCCGGGGTTGAACGTTTCGTCGATAGTGCCATCAGCTTTCAACCGCAGGATGCGGCCAGCCTGTTGGCCATCGAAGCGGTTGAAATTACCATACACCAATAGCTTACCTGCCTGGTTGCCGGCTGCATGATACAACGTGCCTGCGTTGCCGTTGCCGCCTTCCCAGCTGCGGTTGGTGCCTTCGTCAAACCGGTAGGTCTTATCTAAGCTGCCATCGGAATTCAGGCGCGCAAGCTGCCTTACTTCCACACTGTCAACGATCACCGAGTCGCGTGTTTCCAACCGGTTGGGTTGGTCGTAGCGCCTGCTGATGTAGTAGCGGAAATTACCGCCTACCACCACTTTCCCACCACCCTGTGGATACAACCGGCCAATGAAGCCGTCGAAGCCGCCATTGAAGCGCGGATAGTACTTCGTGGTGTCTAGCTGGTCGGGACGGCGAAACGGTTTGACGCCGACGGTATCGATGGTGCCGTTGGTATGAATCTTGGTGAGGTTGCTGATATCGCTACCCCGTTGGGAATAGCCCGTAAATGCTCCGGCAATCAGGTACCCGTCATCAAACGGAATGATCTCCCCGATTTGGCCATTGGCACCGGTACCCGACCGCAAACTGGCGTCGTAGGTGCCGTCCGCGAAGGTACGGGCAATGCGGTTGATGGGGCGTACGATGCCCTTGTTGTCGTAATTGGTAAAGGCGCCAACTATCATCATTCGTTCATCGTTGGTAAAGATGACCTTACTGACACCATTGTTGGTGCCCTGGGCAGCGTTGAAGGTCGGGTCGGGATTGATTTTGCCCGTCACAGAAAACTGCGGGCCGAATACCACGACATCGCCCACGGTCATGGAGGTAATGCCCGTACTCGCAAAATCGGGAACAACAACCTTCACGTGGTCTTCGGTAACTTCGATGATGTCGGCCCCTTCGCCGTTGAACCGGAAAATTAATTCGTCTTCGTAGGGGAGCAATCCCGAAGCGTTGATGGTCACCTCAGTACCGGGCAGGCCGGTGGCTGGAGAAGGCATTTGGGCGCGGTCTACCACAATGCCCAAAGGCTGCGCACCGGGGCCATAGGGTTCTTTCGGTACTTCGAGTTTTTCGGAACATGCCCAAAGGCAACACCCCCAAATACTCAGTATGAAAAGTGATTTAAACGTATATCTCATGTCAATCATATCGTTTCTAAAGAATTATCGCTTGCTTTGGATGATATCCTGGATGACTTCGAATTGGTTGAAGCCGAAGCCACTGCTAATATTGAAATTGAGGACGTGTACCGCACCGTTATTGGGCTGGATATCCGACGATGCGACCGGCTGGGCGATCGAACTGGCGGGGTCGGGATCCGATATATTCTGGATAAAAGAAATGTGCAGCTGCCGATAACCCATGTACTTCAGCCTGGTTTCGGTGGGTTTCCCCTCGTCAGTGACGGCGTCATGGAATACCACGCCGATATTGCTTACGGTATTGTTATAGGCAAAATAATTCTGGCCCCCGAATGTGTTAAATACGTCATAATCGACCTGGGGATAATCTTTCAATAGTTTCTTGCCATGGAACATGTACCGTTCGAGGTATTTCCGCCAGATGGTGGAGTCGACATCGGCCAAGGTTTGGATGGTGTCCAATCCGAGGTTGTACAGCTGCTTATTCGCACCTGAAATTTGAAGGATAGGGTCGTCGCCCTGATAATCAGCCTCGCCGATTAGCCGCTTGATCTCCTCGTCTTGTGGAGCGAAGAAGGTAAACTCCTCCGTGTTGAAGAACTCTTCCAGGCCGGCCAGCCGTACGATTTCGGCAATCGTATCCAACTGGCGGGGGTGTGCATCGAGGTAGGCCATGATGCTTCCATCGAAGTACGGGTTGGCCAGGCCACCGTCGGTATAATAATCATCTTGTTTACAGGCAGAAAGCCATGCCATGCATATTCCTGCTATCGCAACTGCCCATACCCAGCGTATTGGAAACCGTTGCTTATTCCTGTTCATCATGGGTGTTTACTTTATTATTCGTTATCATTGTTATTACCTGCTCAGCCAATATTCGTTTAATGTAATCTGCGGATTGTTGTTCCGTGCAGACTGGTCGATGGGCCACGTCCATGCCCGTCGGTTATACTGATCCGAGTTGAGTGGGTTTCGGGCAAACGCGGGGTTCATAATCCGTTGTGTACGCACGAGGTCGAAATACCGGTGGCCTTCACCAAACAGTTCGCGGCAGCGCTCCCAGAAGATGAAATCCCGTAGTTCCTGTCCACCCCCACCGGTATACGGCGTGGCCTCCGCGCGGGCCCGGATCAGATTTAGCGAAGCGATGGCTTCATTATCGCGCGATAGCCCTGCAAGCGCTTCGGCATGCAAGAGGATGGCATCGGCATACCGGAAAATCATAAATGTATTGTCGGGGTTACGGTCTTCGTTGCCCGAGGCAAACACATTGAACCCAAATTTGACGGCCGTAAACTGGCCGCTATTGGACAACATGTCGTCAAACCAGAACTCCGCCCGTTTATCCGCCACCCCTGCCGGATAGAGCTTGGCCATATAGGTATCGATGTAATAGCAGTGTGCAATCTGGTTGTTGTACCGTGGGAACTTGTACGGCCAGCGCAGGAAGTGGTCGCCAAATGGCGACAACGCTGCATTCTCATCCTGGTAGTTGATACTCCGGTAAAATTCGAACAAACTTTCGTCGGAGCGGCCTTTCATCACCGTGGCCCAGCCGTCTTCGGTGAGGGGGTACAGCCGGAAAGCACCGCTTTGGATCAGCTCCGTACCTAGGGCCGCGGCCTCTTGATAATAGCGTTCGCGGTTATTCCGGTCGAATCCGGCATTCCACATGTTCATGTGCATGAGCAGCGCAATGATGCTGCCGCGTGAAGCCCGTGCACCTTTTAAGGCCGGATCGTCGTATGTCCAGGGCATCCCGTCTTTATGCGGACGAAGGTCTTCCAGGCATTTGTTCAGCACGTCAACCATGGGGTGGCGGGGCAGGGCCTCGGCTTGGTAAGGCTCGGTATAATACACCACATCGCCGTAGAGCCGTACCATCCAGAAATAGCTGAAACAACGCAGAAAGGTTGCCTCCGCCAGGTAACGGCGTTTGTCGGTATCGCTAACACCGGGTATCCCTTCATTGAGTTTATCAATGAGGATATTCGCTGTCTGGATGATCTGGTAGTAGCGGGTCCAATTGGTCACGCGCTCGTAGTGGTACCATTCCCACGGTTGGCTGGGGTCCATTGCGCTGAGCAGGTCGTTGCGACCCAGCACTTCGACCACCCGGCGTGACGCATAACTATTGGCACCGGGCGATGCGAATACCTCGCCCGAACGGACTTCACCGATACCGCCGATAATCCATCCTTCGTTGAGTTTATCGAAGAACATGCTGTACATGTTGGCTACATTGTTTTCGACGTCAGCTACCGACTGGTAGAAGTTATTGCCTGTCAACCGATCGACAGGTTCTACTGTCAGGAATTTCTTGCAGGACCACGTGGTCGATGCAAGCGCTATCATGCCGATCCAGCCCAAACTTCTCCAGTTTCCGATTAATCGTGTTGTCTTCATATCCTTATCACACTTAAAAGCTAAGATTTACACCTACATTATAGGTACGGGGTACGGGGTACCCTTCCGAGATATCGCGGCCCATATTCGTTACGTTTTCCGGGTTTGGCCCCGAATACCGCGAAAACGTACGCAGGTTTTCTGCAGAAATATATACCCTAAGGTCGTCCAGCCCCCAGCTACGAACCATATCACGGTTGAGCCGGTAATTGAGAACCACGTTGTTGATCTTGAAATAGCTGCCGTCTTCGGCCCACAAGGTCTGATCGTATCGGAAGGGTTGTACGGTGCCATACCGGCGGTAGTCATACGCGTAGGGATAGGTGGCTACATCGCCGGGTTGACGCCACATGTCTACGTCATTAAGCGGCACCACGGCGCGGTTGCCGAAGGGGTTGGACATCATACCTAATCGCTGGGCGAGCGCATTATTCAAAATGGTACGCTTGCCGGTGTAGGATCCGTTGATCATGAGACTAAGATCCTTGTATGAAAGTAAGATGGAAACGCCTCCTGTAAAAATCGGCTGCGAGTTGCCGGTACGGGCATAGTCAAACCCATCGAGCACGTAATCCCCGTTGAGGTCGCGGATCATGGGATCTCCACCCTGGAAAAACTGGCCATTGGTTTGGTAGAGCAAGCCCGTAACCGGGTCTACCGGCACGTCCTGATCCGTAGCAAAGACCCCATCGTTGATCCGCAGGTAATTGGCCAATGACGCCCCGCCAACACGGAGGATGACGTGCTGGAGGTGGTTAACGTTGTTTTCCCACCGGATGAACTGCCCATCGAAATTATCCGGCAGGCTCAGCAGGACATCGTGGTTGATGGCACCGGTAAGTGACACGGACAGGTTGAAGTCGCTGGTGATCGGCAAGGGACGCATCATCAGGAAGAGCTCATGGCCGTAGTTGACGATACCGGCACCATTGCTGAATAATTTATTGAAGCCGGTGATGTTCGACAGCGGCTGTTCGAACATTTCGTTTTCGACTTTTTTATAATAGGTGTCATAGATTACCTCAAGGCGGCCATCGAACAGGGAAAAATCCAGTCCCAGGTTGTATTGGGTATTCGTCTTCGGCATGAGGTTCGGGTTGGGAATTTGATCGAAATCCAAACCGATACCCTGTTGTCCATTGTAGTTCCCGGTGATGTTGAACTTACCGTAAATCCGTTCCAACGTGCCGGTAGGGATAATATTGACACCCCAGCTTAGGCGCAATGCCGCATAATCCAGCCAATCCCGATCGGCGAGGAAATTCTCCTTCTCGAGGTTCCAACGGAGTCCGATAGCGGGGTTGCGGGCATACAGGTTTTCAAAACCGTTGACCGACGAACCGTCTAGCCGGTAGGAGAGGTCCAGTACGTATTTTTTCTTGAAATCATAGGACGCCGCCAGCGCAAAGGAGGCCGCGCGCTCGTCGGCATAGTCATTCAACAAGCCGCCACCGCGCGAAAAATAGCCGTCAAAGCCAATCGGCCCTTGCAGTTGGTCATTGGGGCTGCGTTCTTGGCGTGAGATGGCGCTCTGCCGCCCAGCGATGCGGAACTCGTTGAAGAAGTTTAAAAACAGGTTGTGGGTGTCGTTAAATCCTTTGGAATAACTCAAGCTGTTGCGGTTATACAATTGCGTGGTGCGGCCGTTGTAAGAGTAAACGCGGGCAAACTGGTTGTTTGCCGCAGCCGGTGTGAAGGTATCTTCGGTTTTGGATTCAAACTCATAGCTAAGACTGGTACTGGCGCGTAGCCCCTCAATAAATAGGTAACTGGCCTCCAGGTTAGAGCGGATGAGCCGGGTGGCATTGTCGTTATCGGTGCTTATCGCCGATGCATGGCTTCCGCCAGCCTGATAGAACGATGGCGGAGGTAGGAGGGTAGACGATAGGCCATTTTCGGCAATGCCGGTTTGCAGCATACCGATACCATCGCCTACACTCTGCTGGCCAAGTTGTCCGGTTACCGAGCCGATAACCTGGAAACGCCGGTCGGCGGGCTGGTATTCCATGCGCAGATTGGTGTTGTACCGCGTAAACCCGGTGTTGCGGATAATGCCCTGGTCGGAGAAATACCCCAAATTGGCCTTGTAATTGAACAATTGGTCGCCCCCATCGATAGCCAGGTTGTGGCTTTGGTTATAGATGGTGCGGTAGTAATAGTCCTGCCAGTCCGTCGAGTTGTTCCAGTAGGCATTGAGGCTATCCGATAGCGCCGGTGTCTGAGCAATCAACCAGAGATCGAGGTAGTCTTTCGCGTTTCCATAGATCTGTTGCAATTTGAGTTGCCGCTCCAGGTTGCCGCCCAGCGTTTCGCGCAGCTTGGGTGGGGTCCGCACAAATGAATTGTGCGTATACCGTACGCGCGGTATCGGGGAATTGCCCCGCTTGGTGGTGATGATAATGACCCCGTAGGCCGCCATGGAGCCGTACAGCGAGGTGGCCTGGGCATCTTTGAGGATTTCGATGCTGGCAATATCTTCCTGTGGAATAAGCGACAGCGGACTGATACCGGGGCCTTGTTGCTGGAATCCGAATTCCGTAGCCCGATCAGCGTCCATCGGGATGCCGTCTATCACATACAGGGGCGAGGTGGGCTGCAGGAACGACTGGTTGCCCGATCCGGTCATCGATATCGTGGAGAGACCGCGGATCTGGGTGGAACCCCGGAAACCGGGAGCTCCGGTATTGAGCTGGATGTTCATGCCCGGTACACGGCCCTGAAGCAACTGCTCGATGTTGGCGGTAGGCACATCGGGCAGGTCCTTGTCCGTAAGACCGAACGAAGACCCCGTGCTCAACTCCTTCGAACGCGCCTGGTAGCCCCGGATAACCACCTCCTCGAGTGCATTGGCATCGGGAGCCAGTTGGATGCGCAGGCTTTCGCGGCCCGCCCCGACACTTTGCGACCGCTCCTGATAACCAATGAGGCGGAAGACAATGGTGGAGTTGGCCGGTACAGAAAACCGGAAATTACCATTATCGTCGGTCGTTCCCAATGCACGTAACGGCCGGCCAGCAAATACCGTAACACCGCCGAGGGGCTGCCGGTTTTCGTCGATCACATTGCCCGCTATCGTGACATTGTCTTGTGCATGTGCCTGCCCGAGGACCAGCAAGCCAACCAGCAGGGCGATAAATCGTGCTGTCTTCATCGTGAAAGTATTGCGTATGCTATTATTCATCTTCAAACTTTGGCAATTGGTTTCTAAAATGGAATACGATCTCCCAGTCGCCGGGCCGGTAGATATTAAAATCCAAGCCAAATGCGGCATAGGTCAATCCACCTCCAAAACCTCTTCTGGAGTAATCGATATCCAAGCTCGCGCTGCCACCATTGCTATTGGTATACTGCGTTTTCAGGTTAACCAGCGGTATGGGGTAAGCCACATCGTATTGTACATATTCTTCGGTTTTGACCACATTGAAGCCATGTATGAGCTCACTCCACTTGGTTTCGTTGAACACGTCGGGATTCATGAACGAGCCATCCGGTGCCATAAACTTCAACCGCAGGTTGTGGCCGTTGCCGCCTTCAAACGGCCGGATGTAAACGACAACGTCTTTAATGTTGTCGTTGCTTTCCAACGGCCGGTTGGACTGGCCGCCGATGACATTGGTGAGCCGCGGTCGGATATAGTTTTGCTTATCTGGATTGTTCGGATCCGCGGGATCGGGCGCGGGTTCGCCGGTATAGGGGTTGGTATCTGTAAAGGGGAAATAAGGTTGCTCCCGCCAGGGAATGAGCTGAAAGTCGCGGATGAACACATCCCCGCCGGAATTGGATACTTTGAGGTCAAAAAACCGGATGTCCTGTACGAGGTTGCTGCTATCGGTTGGACGGGGGGCAATGAGTTCGTTGTTGGTCGAAGCCCAAAGGATAAATTGCCCGGATTCCCTAACCTCAAACAGCGGCCGTTCCTCGATCTTCCGCTTGGCCTCAATTGCTTCCAGCGATTCCTCTTTTCCATCGTACGGTGCAATCCATACATAGGTGGGACGGGTTTGGAACACGTCGGTAACCGGCCTGCCGTCGCCGTAGCGCGCATTGACGATTTCGAAGGTGAGCGGTAGCGACGAATTGTCGGAGTTGAACTGCCCCATGAGGCTTGTACGGCCCAAGATGGGCTCTAGTACTTTAGAACCGTAATTGATGTTTTCACTGATGTATTCTTTTTCTTCCGGCAAATCAAGCACCTTCTTGCAGCTACCCACCAGCAAGAGTATGCCAAGCCCTCCCAACAGTATCGTGTATGTTATTGCGTGTCGTCTCATATCCGTATTCGTCATTGTTCTTGTGTATTATCGGGGGCATTCATCGTCCAATCCGCAACCTGGAAGGCACCGCCGCTCCGATTGCGCAGCACATTTAAGCGGTAAAATTTGTAGGCCACTTCGTTGTTGATGCGGTACACTTTGAGTTGAAAACGCTCTTCAAAGATTTCGCCGGACCGTGAATCAATGGTGACCCAATTTTCGCCATCGTGCGATCCCTGCACATTCCAATCAATCGGGTCGCGTTCTGGCAAGTCGTTGGCCGAGGTGATGGTGTAGGCCCCCGCCACGGTCGGTTCGTTGAGCTCAAACTGCAACCACACCCCGTTGAAGTCGTTCAGGAAAAATTTGGTTTCCCGGTTGCTGTCAAACGCAAACTGCGCAGCCTCAATGGCATTCGGGCCACCCGAATTTTCGCGCTCGGTAGACCATGTGCCACCAACAGTGAAGAACAGATTCGGTGGTGGCGGCATGTAGGTAAGCCTGCTGATGAAATCGTCAAATCCGAATACATGATCGCTGTTGACCACATGAACAAATGCATTGTCGGTCTCCACATTGATGGAGCCCGTGGTGGTGGTGATCCAATTCCGCCGGAACTGACTCCGTTTGGTATCGCTGAAATCAATGGTTGCCGGCCCACCCTCACGGAATCCGGATGAGGTGGTGTGGGCCAGTTTGGCATGCATCGGATAACCGTACCGAACCGCCGTTAGGCCGACACCGTCTTGCAGGAGCATCGAATCCGTTGGGTATTTGCCACGGATGATGTACTGCGTCAGCATGGTATCTAAGTGTTCGTAATTGATTGTCGATAGGTATTCCGACGGCTTATCGGCCAAGAAGCGGATGTTATTCAGGTTGTTGATGGCCAGTTGGAAGCTTTCATTGGTGAGTGCGAACAGCGTGATATTGCTATCACGCAGGGTCGACGCCAATTCCAAGCGGTCAATCACCTGAATCAGTGAATCGTAGACTCCGGGCTGGCTTTTGAGATAGGCATACGTATCGCCGTTGAAGTGCTTGTTTATCGACGTGGGATCATAGTAGCCGCCGTCTTTGGCACACGCGCCGGCGAGAAGCAGCGCCAGGAAGACCCAGAAAAATGCGTATTGGGTTCGCTTATTCATATTATTCGGTGTGATCATTGCCAATAGTCATTTTGCGTTAATTGATCGTTTTGAACCAGTAGCGTTGGGGAGACCGGCCAATAGATGCCATTGTCTGCAATCAAGCGGCTAACAATGGGATGACTGGGTCGGATTCGATTGTAGCGCACCAGGTCATACCAACGGTGCCCTTCGCCCATGAGCTCGCGCTGGCGTTCGCGGAATATGGTGTTGAGCAGGTCGCCATTGATCGCTTCATTGTATTCGTCGAGTCCGCGGCGCGTTCGGATGGCATTGAGGCTTTCAATAGCGCCCGAACGTTCGCCCAGCACCGCCAGGGCCTCTGCACGCAACAGGGTGACATCTTCCAGACGGGTGAACACGATGGCACTGGTAAAGATCCGGAAGGATGGATCGGTTACGCCGCCCATGATGCATTTGATTTTGCTGAAAATAGGGTATCGGCCGTTGTAGTTCGAAAAATAGCGTTCGGATACCGGCGTGCCCAGGGTATCCAGGCTGAAGCGTTCGTCGCCCCCCTCATTGAAAATATTGATGATGGAATCTTTCGGCAGGTAAATGTCGGGAATGCGTTTGTTGACAACCGGTTCTGCAAGCGTAAGCTCTTCAATATGGCCCGTAAACGAGGCGTCAACATGCCCCCAATCGTAAGCGAAGCCGAATAGCTGATTGGTCTTTTTGTTAAAGAAGAAGCCGTTGGCATCTGTAAGATGTGCGGTGGAGATGTAGTCGTTGGTGGCCCGCTGGTAATTATCGAGCACGAATTTGCTGTAGTTGGCTACATCGGGGTAGTTGCCCTGCCAAGCCGCAAGGTGTGCGAGTACGGCATAGGCTGTCAGTTTCCGCGCAAGCGCGCCATCCCAACGGCCGCTGGTCTCGTTATAGTAATCCCCCTGTTGCTGCTCATCACCGGCACTGTAGCGGTAGGGAAGGTCGGCCGCAGCCGCCAGCATCTCCTGCTCAGCCCAAGCCAGCACCTTAGCCTGATTTTCACGCCGCTTATTTTCAAAACTACCATCGTATGAGGAGATAATGAGTGGCACGTCGCCCCAGATGCGCACCATGTAGAAATAGGAAAATGCGCGCAGGAAACGTGCCTGTGCAATATCCACCTTCATATTGTTTTCGGTGTAGCGAAGGTCTTGCTCATGGACCTCGTGCACACGCTCCAAGAAGATGTTTGCCGAATTGATCACGGCATACCAGCGCCGCCAGTTACCTAGCGCCTCAACGGCAGGGTAGGAGGCTGTAAGGTCGTTGTTGATGATGGCACGCAGATCCTGCCGCGTTGGACTGGTGAAGTCGCCAGCGCGTACATCGCCGTATAGCCAATGGGCGTTGTGGTCGGCCAATGCTGCACGCACCAGCCCATAGGTGCCCATGATGGCCGCGCGCGTATCTTCCAGCGAGTTCCACATGTTTTTTTCGCCAACAACACGGGACGAGTCGACGTCCAGCATTTTCTGGCAACCGGCCAGCAGCAACAGCACAGCCGCCAGCAGTGCCAAGGGTGGATGATAATAGGTTCTATTTGCTCGTTTATTCATGATTTATCGCTCGTACGTTGATCTATGATTTACAAATTCATCCGGATACCCAAAGTAAACGTGCGCGGTATGGGCAATCCATAGCCCGTGTCGCGCCCCGCGAAATTCACCAGTTCCGGGTCACGCCCCGTATAGTTCGATAGCGTGAAGAGGTTGTGGCCCGTACAATAGACGTAAAGCCGATCGATGGTCGATGAGCGCTCGCGCATGAAATCGCTCAAGTCGTAGCCTATTGAAAGTGTGCGCAGCTTCAGAAAGGAGCCGTCTTCAAGAAACAGGTCTTGCTCCGCCCGGTAGGGGATCACGTTGCTCCACGGGTTATATATCGGGTACTGGCTATAGTCGCCACGTTTCTCCCAGAATGTGATTTCCTTCACCGAGCCCATCTCAACGGTGCCCTCGCGGTTGATGAAGTCAAAGCGGTTGGCCATCTCATTGTTGAGGATATTGCGGCCGAGGTTGAAGTAAAAATTGGCGTCCAACGTCCAGTTGCCGTAGCTGAACTGGTTGGCGAATCCGCCCGAAACTTTGGGGAAGATATTGCCCATGAACGTCCGGTCGTCATCATCGATCACGTTATCGCCATTGGCATCCGCCCAGCGTGGGTCGCCCGCGCGTAAGGGAATACCATTGTAGCTCAGCGGTTGCCCCGCTATAACCGGCACCTCGGCATCCGAAAGATAAATGCCCTCATTTTCCAGCAGCCAGAAGCGATCAATGCGTTCGCCTACGCGAAATAACCGGTTGTCGATAACGATTTCATCAAGCCCGCCCGGCAGTGCCGTGAGCTTGTTCTGGTTGTAATTCAGGTTTATCGAAGGTGTCCAGCTAAATCCACCGTTAGTGCTACGGACAGCATCGACGGCTAGCGAAAGATCCACGCCCGTATTGTTTACTTCCATACCCGATTCGTAGGAATGCCGGTAACCGAACTCCGCATGGGATGGAATGCCCAGTAATTGATTACGATCGTACTTGGTGTACCAATCCAGGTTTAACCGGACGCGCTCGTTGGCAAATCCCAAGTCTACACCGATATTCAGTTGATCGGTATACGCCCAGGGAATGCCATAGCCCGACCAGCCAAACTCATAAGGCCGGGTGAGCACACCGAAGCCGTTGTAGCCCGGCGTGACCACGTTGCCGGTATAGCCCACAAACGTTGAGTAGGAGGGGCCTTGCGAAAAGTTGTCGAATACGTTGAGGCGCCCCAACCGCCCGGCACTGGCGCGTACGTTGAAGGTTGAAAATACACGGTCGTCGGCCAGCAGGTCGTTTTTGACATTCCACCCCAGGGATAAGGTGGGGGTGAACAGCCACCGGTTGGTGGGCTGGGCGTTGGATGAACCATCCGAACGGAGCACCAGCGAAACCGTATACTTATCGTCAAAGTTATAAGATCCCCGGCCGTAAAAAGAAATCAGGTTTTGCTTGGTGTAGTCCAAGAACTTGTAAACGAGTTCGCGGGGGAACGCAAGCGGATTGAGGTAATTGCCATCGTCTGGATTCGACTCCAGCAAGTTGATTTTGATGAAGTCGTTGATGCCTTTGTAAGCGTAAGCGTAGTTATATTTGAACGCGTCCCACTGGAGCACGCCACCGCCCTCGATAAGCAGGCTATGCCGGTCGCCCACATTGACATCATACGACACGTGGTTATCAAACACCAACCGTTGGTTGTATCCATAGTAATTGGAGGCGAAGCTATTCTCCTCCATCAGCGTACGCGGATAGAAAAGGTCTCGGTACCCCTCATTGTAATCTACGGCCAGCCTCGAGGATACCTTGAGCCGATTAAAATCAAATACCAATTTGGCATGGCCTTCTACGATGTTCGTGGCATTGTCGTCGAAGCTGTTGTCGAACTGGCCAACGTACTGGGTGTAAAGCTCGTTGTTGGGCGAAAGAGGCGAAGAAAGGTCTGGAATGTAGGACATGGTTGCAAACCGGTCGCGCAATGACCGATTACGGTTGCGCTGTACGCGATTCCCGTTAACCATGGCTGAAAACAGTAGCCATTTGAGTGGCTTCATGTTGATGTTGAACAAGGCATTGTAGCGCTTGAGCCCAGTTTCGTCGGCCACGCCCTGATTCTGCAGGTGCCCGACCGCAAACCGGAAATTAGCGCGTTCGCCGCCGCCCGCTATATCGGCATCGGCTGAATACACCAACCCGGTTCGGTAGTAGTTGTCGGTCCAATTAGATGGACCATAATAGGCCGTATTCAGCGAATCACTCAGGTACAGGGGATAGCTATCATCCGCCGAGTACCGCCCCGTAGCCGTGTAGCGATCGTAGAACTGGCGCCGGAATGCATTTTCATATGCACCATTGATGGTGGTGACCACCGGCCGTTGAGCCATGCCCACGTAGGAGTTGAAACTGATCTTCCGTTCGGCAGAAGGCTGCTTGGTGGTAATCACGATCACCCCATTGGCCGCCAACGGACCGTATACCGCCGTACCGGCCAAGTCTTTTAATACCTTTACCGACTCGATGTTATTCATGTCGATGTTACTCAACAAGTTCGTGGCCGGGCCAATCCGGTTAAACTGGTACTGTTGGATGTCGTAAGCGAAGGGATGTTCGCCGATGAGCGGAATGCCATCCAAAACAACCAGTGGCTGGGACTGATAGACTTCCTTTTGCGACAGGATGGGCATGGGTATGCCACGCAGGTACATCGATTGTACGCTGCCCGGTTCACCGGAATCTTCCTGAACGTAAAGGCCGGGAGCCTGGTCCTTTAGGTACTGTTGGAGGGAGGTTGCCGGGAAACGGGCGATTTTTTCAACATCGAAGGCAATAATCTGCACGGTCTGGTCACTGAAAACCGAATCCCTTCCTGCAGGCGCAAGCAGTGCAATCCGTGTTGAATCCGTTGCGAGGCTGTCTTGTTGTGTAGGCGTTGCTAACGTGTCCTGCCCCTCCTGGTGAAGGTGGGTAATCCGCGAAACGGAAACTGCAAATACCGGATGTATGAATAGTACCATCAGCATGCAGCCGAACAATATTCTCGTATTACGCATATATATATTGGTTGTTTGGATAATAAATATCGCTATGGTTAATTGTTGCTCACTGAGAATCGCGCTGGTAGATACAGTCGAATCAAAAGGACACGCTAATCGACAGGACCATCAGAATCCCTTAGGCTCCTTACACAAGCAAGAAAGTCAATATAAAACTAAATGATGTGCGCCAAGTACTATTGCGGCGTAAACTTAGGTAATGAAAGTAAAGCAGTTTCTCATAATCTTTGGTTCGTTTAACAGGTAACTAAATTGTTCTAAATTCTCCGTCCCATCCGCCGATGGGGTCAAGTTCATTGTTGGTTTGTGGGAGCTAATGTACAAACAAAAAACGTTTTAGCAATTTTTTTTTGTATTTTTATTTGCTTAAGGCTAAAAATGTATTGTTAATGAGGTTGTTGCGATTTATCGCTAAGATCCCCGATAATTGTTGGCGTGTGCAGATTGTTATGCTTCTGTAATTAATGAGGAAAATATGGTAGAAATCTGATTTCTGTCATTAATTTTGCACCAATTGTAGCAAAATGAGCAAAAGAAGAAAGAAAACCGCCGAGGAGGTGGATGTTGTTCTTATCGGCGCAGGAATCATGAGCGCCACGTTGGGTACCCTGATCAACGAATTGCACCCCCGCGCGAGCATCGAGATTTTTGAAAGGCTGGATGAAGTGGCCGCCGAAAGCTCCGATGCCTGGAATAATGCCGGTACAGGGCACTCAGCGCTTTGTGAGCTGAACTATACCCCGCAGCGGCCCGATGGTTCGGTAGACATCGGTAAGGCGATAAACATTGCTGAGGCCTTTGAACAGTCCAAGGAATTCTGGTCTTACCTGGTTTCCAGCGGCATGATAGACCATCCCGAGAGCTTTATCCGGAGTGTTCCCCATATGAGCTTCGTATTTGGCGAGGAAAATGTTTCCTTCCTCCGTAAGCGTTACGAAACGATGCAGGAGCACCATTTGTTTCAGGGTATGGCGTATACAGAAGACCATGATGTGCTGCGCAATTGGATACCGTTGATCATGGAGGGCCGTGATGCCCGCGAAAAGTTAGCGGCTACCCGGATCGACATCGGTACGGACGTTAATTTCGGAGCGCTGACACGTGCATTGTTCCTCCACCTGATACAACGTGACGGGGTGAAGCTTAGGCTTGCGCACGAGGTGCGCGATATTGAGCGGGCAGACGATGGCCGTTGGGAGGTGACCGTCAAAAACCTAACCACCGATAAGAAGCGGACGGTGTCTGCTAAATTCGTCTTCATCGGTGCCGGCGGCGGCTCGCTTTTGCTGCTTGAAAAATCGGGGATACCGGAAGCTGATGGCTTCGGTGGATTTCCGGTCAGCGGACAATGGTTGAAATGTACCAATCCGGAAATCATTGCTAAACACCATGCGAAGGTATATGGTAAAGCGGCTGTCGGATCGCCACCGATGTCTGTGCCTCATCTCGATACCCGTGTCATTGATGGAAAAACAGCATTGCTGTTTGGTCCGTATGCTGGTTTTTCTACCAAGTTCCTCAAAAATGGCTCCTGGCTTGATCTGCCGGCGTCGATTAAGCTCAATAATATCCGGCCGATGTTGGCAGCGGGTATGGACAATATTCCATTGACCAAATACCTGATTAATCAGGTAAGGCAAAGCCCGGACGACCGGTTGGCCGCCTTGAAGGAATATGTGCCTACTGCACGCATGAAAGATTGGAAGCTCGAAATTGCCGGGCAACGCGTGCAGGTCATTAAGAAGGATGAGAAGCACGGCGGGATACTTGAATTCGGTACAGAAGTGGTCAGCAGCGCCGATGGTACCATTTCGGCGCTTCTCGGGGCATCACCGGGTGCGTCCACGTCGGTATCGATCATGGTCGACTTGCTCGCCCGGTGTTTCCCGGAGCGGGCCAAGACTGCACAATACTTGAGCAAACTGCGTGAGATGATTCCTTCTTTCAGCCGCTCCATTGCCAAAGATGAGCAACTGTGCAGGGAAACCCGTGAGCGCTCCGCTGCGGTATTGAAGCTGGAACGAACACTCGAATCGGTTTAGGTGTGACCGTCTTGGTAAATTGGCTGAGCGAATTGGCTGACCAGGTCTTGCATACGCCTGCCCTTCATTGGGTGGGTGTGATTTGCGGGGTGGTCCAGGTGCTCCTTGCCAAGGCCAACAAGGTATTGCTCTATCCGTTCGGGGTTGCCAGCATATTGATTACGATCTTCGTATTGTACGAGGCTGGTCTTTACGCCGAAATCTTGCTAAATCTGTATTACCTCGTGATGAGTGTCTTTGGATGGGTGTATTGGGCAACGCGGAAAGGCGAAACACCGGTTAAGGCGGCCTATTCGACTGGGCGGGATTGGCGCATCGCAGCGTTGATTGTAGCGATCGGTTTTCCACTTTTGTATTATGCGCTAATCCACCTCACGGATTCCACGGTGCCGGCATGGGATGCTTGGGTAAGCGCTACGGCGTGGGCGGGAATGTGGTTGCTGGCCAAACGGAAAATCGAAAACTGGATATTGCTCAATATCAGCAATGCTTTTGCTATTCCCCTGTTGGCTTACAAGGATCTCTATTTATATGCGCTGCTAACGTTGTTTTTGTTTATCGTAGCTATTTTCGGTTACGTTGAATGGCGGCGTATCATTCGCCGCGAAGACTATAGCAAAGTATATCGGCAAACATGAAAGAGGAAAAGAACTTTCCGGAATCGACAATACCGGTTGCGGTATCCGAACGGCTGCGGGGCCTATCGGCCGACGCCGAAGCAGCGGGCGAGCTGACTGCAGGAATATCGGATGTTATTCAGGATTATCGATGGTTTAAGCTGTTTGTCCCCCGTTCTCTTGGTGGTTTGGAATTATCGCTGTCCGATGGTGTACGGTTGGAAGAGGAGTTGGCCCGGATTGACGGTAGCCTGGGGTGGACGGTAACGCTTTGTGGTGGCGCTAATCTGTTTGTGGGCTATATGGACCGGTCGATCGCCACGGCAATTTTCGCCGATCGTGCGGTTTGCCTGGGCGGTAGTGGACAGGCCTCGGGCAAGGCCATCATGGAAAACGGTGGCTACCGGGTTTCCGGTAAATGGCGCTACGCCACTGGTGCACCCCACCTTACGCACTTCACGGCCAATTGTGTTATCGAGGATACCGACCTGATTAAATCGTTTTTCTTTCCCAAGGCTGATGTGCGGATTGTCAAAGACTGGAACGCTTTCGGACTAAAGGCTACTGCCAGTCATTCGTTTGAAGTGGATAATCTGTGGGTGGACGAAGCGCATACGTTTTCAATTGTACCCCAAGCGGCTACCTGGGATCATCCGATTTATCAATATCCCTTTTTACCGTTTGCCGAAGCGACCTTGGCAGTGAATACATTGGGTATGGCGCGGCATTTTTTGGAATGTGCGGCAGCAATCGATACGCCGCAATTGCTGGCGCAGGTGGATGCTGCTGAAAAGGAAATATGGAAAACAAGGGTGTTGTTCTACGAAGCGCTTGATGCCAGTTGGGATGAATTGACCCGTACCGGCACGTTATCATCGGAGCGGTCTACCGCCGTAGGAGAACGGAGCCGGACGTTGGTTGATATGTCTCGTAAACAGGTAATCGCCACCTATCCGAGCGTCGGACTGATTGCTGCCGACGAGTCGTCCACAATAAACCGGGTTTGGCGGGATTTATTCACGGCGAGTCAACATCGTCTCCTTCGCTGGTAGGCGCGCAATCTACTGGCTCGTAGGTTTCGGAAAAGCGACTGGAATCCACGGTGACCTGCCTTCCGGTGAGGGTATCGACTGTAAGCTGTTTTTGCAGTAATTTCCCGTCCTGTTGTTTGAACACCACACGAAGGGTATCCTGCATCCCCTCTTGGCTAAACGTCCATACTAAATCAAATACATCATCCGTCAATTTACCGAGTACTGTTCCCCTTCTGGCATCTTTTTCATGTGGAATCACATTGTAGATACCGCTTACCGTTTCATTCCGGACCATCAATTGGATGAAAGACGTATCCTGCTGCTGCATCCCTTCGGTACGGAGGAAGCAATACTTTTGCTCTTGGCTTTCATTGCGATCATTATCAGCTTGTTCGTGGCGTTCGGTGCCGGACTGGCAAGCCATCAGGGAGGCTAGGCAAACAAGGCTTGAAAGTGTCTGTATGTTCATCATGTTGGTCTAAGATAACAACAATTTATAGGGTAGCAACAATTTCCGTAGCTAATTGTTCACATCGAAGTGCTTGCTGAACGTGGAATGTGCCTGCATTTTAGCTAAGTTTGTAGCCGAACAAACTGGGCTATGGATCGAAAGGAGTAAAATGGTTAGTTTCGCTAATGCCAAAATCAATATCGGACTTCAGGTGCTTCGTCGCAGGGAAGACGGGTACCACGATCTGGAGACGGTTTTCTATCCGTTGAGGGTGTACGACGTGCTTGAAGTGGTAGCGGCCAGTGAAACCCGGTTCATCCCATCTGGGCTGCCCATCCCTGGGGAGGGTAACGATAATCTGTGTTTAAAGGCGTATGAACTGCTCCGGCAAGCCCATAACTTGCCGCCCGTACATATCTACTTGCATAAATCGATTCCGATCGGTGCAGGGCTTGGTGGAGGTTCTGCCGATGCCGCTTTTTTATTAAAGCTGATCAATCAACAGTTTGCACTGGGACTCAGTGAACCGGAATTGATTGCCTACGCCCGTCGACTGGGCGCCGACTGCGCATTTTTTATCCGTAACCGGCCGGTGTTTGCCACGGGGATTGGCGATGTATTCCAAGACGTCGCATTGGACCTGTCGTCCTACCATTTGGTGTTGGTAAAACCTGATATCCACGTTGCTACGGCGGAAGCCTATGCTACCGTGATGCCAAATCCCGTAGGGGGGCAACTCCAAGCGGCTATTGCACGACCGGTATCCGCATGGCGGGATGCGGTCGTCAACGATTTCGAGGTTGGTATTTTTGAGAAATACCCCGAAATAGCGCGTGTTAAGGCGCTTTTGTATGAGCAGGGAGCGTTGTTTGCCGCGATGAGCGGTAGTGGATCATCCGTTTACGGGGTGTTTAATGAGCAGGTGGAACTTGCTGGGTTAGACCCGGGGTATAAGGTATTCTACATCGATAATGAGCAGAATTTGAGATGGTAACTTTTCAAGCCGAAATATGGAGGGCTGAGACGCAGGGAACGGCCATGTTGGGATGGTCCTACGTTGAAGTGCCGCAGGTAATTGCTTTTCGGTTAAAGCCAAACTATAAGCAGGTTTATCGGGTGCGTGGGGAAATCGACGGACACGCATTCTCCGGACTGGCACTTATGCCCAAAGGCGAGGGCGACTACATTTTGGCGATCAATGGTACCATGCGCAAGATACTCAAGAAGGGCGTCGGCGATGTGTTGTCCTTTATTTTGGAAGAAGACAAGGACTTTACGATTGAAATGCCGGAAGACCTGGAAGGCTGTTTGCTGGATGACGAAGCTGATCTGATGGACCGTTTCATGGCGCTGGCAAAATCGCATCGCAATTATTTTATCAAATACATCAACGAGGCGAAAACCGAACAGACACGTACCAAACGGATCATCATGACGGTGGAGGCCATGACGCTTGGGCTCGATTTTGGCGCAATGATACGACTTGATAAAGCGAGGAGGCAACGGGGTGAATAAACTGCTGAAAGCCGCTCTGATGATCATGGTGTCATTCGGCGTAGTAATGGCCTGTGCGCAGGAAAGCAACAAAAAAAGCAATTCGATGGAAACGTTTGACATCGGGGATGAAGTGCCCCACTTTACGTTGAAAGACCAAGATGGTCGTGATATTGATATCGCGGAATATATCGGTAAAAAGAAATTGGTGATTTATTTTTATCCGAAGGATGAAAGCCCGGGCTGCACCAAAGAAGCCTGTGCGTTCCGCGATAGTTTTGCCGACTACACCGATGCGGGCGCAATGGTCATTGGTGTCAATTCAGGTACTGTGGAAAGCCATAAGGCATTTGCTGAAAAGCACAGATTGCCTTTTACCTTGCTCAGCGATCCCGGTAACCGGGTATTGAAGCAATTCGGTGTTAAAAATGTACTTTTCCTTACTGGACGGGAGACGTTTGTCGTGGGTTTGGACGGAAAGCTTGTGTTTAAATACCGGGCGCTGATGAATGCCACGGAACACAACGACAAGGTATTGGCGTTCTTAAAAAAAGACGATGCCGAATAACCTTTGTCAGGATTCGGCATCGTCCTTGGATCGTGAGTCAATTAATGATCGTCGCCGTCGTGATCGCCATCAACTACGTGGACTTCAACCTTAAGGTCAAGGTCGTTTGCTCCACTGAATTGGAGGTAGTTGGGGTTGTTCCAATCGTCGGCTGTGATGTTGGCTTTTACCCCTTTATTTAAGTGACGCAGGATGACGTTAAACACAAACGAGTCTGATGGCTTCAGCACATGCAAGTAGCCCGTTACACCTACTTGCTTGTTGTCAGGGTCGGCATATTGATAGTCAAATACACCCGCCGGCGCGCCAAGAAAGAACAGCTGGTGGATGTCGGATTCGTCCAGGAATTCCTGTTCGGCGCCTTCACGGCCTGCGAAATCCGTGGTGCTCAGTGTCAGGCGATACGTTTTTCCCGCATCTAGGTGTAGGTGTGTGCCTACCGGGGGCAACCCGCTCTCGTCAAACGTAACGTTAATGATTTCCGGATTTTCCAGGTCGTGGGCGCCATCATCATGCCATTCAACTTCTGTAAATGTCAATGTTGCCGACTTGATTTCTTCTTGGGGGATTTCGGGTTCCGGGTCATCTTTGCTGCAAGACGTGGCAAATGCCAAAAATCCCAGTGATAGAAGCGCGATAGATAGGGTTCTGAGGGAGTGTTTCATTACGGATGCGATTAAATTATGGTTAAAATGAGTAAGACAATCGGATACTGACCTCCCGGCCCAGGCCATGACTATAATAGCGGAACCGGTTCATGTATTCCTTGTAAAGCGTGTTGAACAAATTGTTGATGGATACGCCTGCTTCCAACGGGTGATTACCTAAAGCAAGTTGACTACCTGCATACAGTGCGAAGACATGATAGGCAGGAGGTGGTGGCGCATAGTCCGTGCCGGATTCATATCGATTTTGCTCCAGCACCCATTGGTGTGCAAATGTTAAATACGTGTTGCTGACCACCTCGCTGTTTATCGGCAGTTGCCAACGCAAGCGATGGTCAAACCGGTCGGATGGAATATAGGGCAGATAGCCATTGTTGGTTACATCACGGGCACGGACGACTGATGCATTCAGCTGATAATCCAGTCTTTTGAATACGCGGTAGTGCAGCGAGAGATCTGCGCCGAAAAAAGTAGCATCGGCCTGCTTATATCGGAATACGGGAAACGTGCCCCGGATAGTCTGTAAGAATTCGCCGGGCGAGGGCTGTGCGTAGATATAGTCATTGATGAATTGTGCATAGAGGTCGAGGTCGACAGTCACTGCACCGTTTGCATAGGATGGACTGACGACCCATTTGTATCCCTGTTCGCTGCTCAGCTTCGCGTCTCCGATCTCGTAGAGCGCGGCGCCATGGTGCAGTCCGTTGCTATACAGTTCATTGGCATTTGGAGCACGCCATGCAAGGCCGATGTTGCTGCGCAGTTGCCATTCCGTTGCTGGGTGCCAAACACCACCGAAGGAACCGCTTATGTTGTGAAAATCACGTTGACCACCATATAAGTTCTGGTATTTATCAAAACCGGCGGCATCAAAGGTCTTGAAATCATAGCGGATGCCCAATTCCCACTCGTGTGTTTCCTTGATGAGCCGTTGGATGGCGAAAAGCCCACCGACGAAACTGTCATAATTGGGGATAAGCGGCGTATTCAGCGTGCCGGGGACATTGTTGTTGACTTGCAGCGTAAGGTTTGTGCCCACTTGGGTGCGCCAGTTTTTGTAAAGCGGTGTTTGGTAATTTGCATCCAGCGTTTGGGTGGTAAGCACCATGTCCAGCATCGGCAAAGCATCCCTGCCCCCGCGGCGGATGTCATATTCCTGGCGGTGGTTGCGCTGCACACCGTATTGGATGTCCGAACTGCCGCCGTCCGTATAATCCCGGTGCCACTTTAATTTGCCAAGATCATGGGTGACACGCTGGCGGGGAACATCGATGTGATAGGTAAAGGGATAGGTCTCGAAAGGCCTACCTGCCTCCACGCGGGCTTGGATATCATCGAGGGTGCCAACATGCGCCCCCGTGAAAATACCGACTGACGTATAGAAACGACTGTAATAGGCATCGAAGACAGATTGGGGCAGGCTATAGCGCAGCGCAGCGGAGCCGTTATACTCGGCCAGTCCGGTGTTACCCAGGTAATAGTCGGCCGTACGTACGTTACCGCTCCGCTTGGCAGTGCCCTGTATCCGCCAAGATAGCCCGGGTAGCGCATTGACTCCTGATTGCAGCATGCCCGACAGCACTGCGCCCCGGCCATTGGTCTGATAGCTGGTGTTTAGCTCGCCGGACAAATGGGGGTCGATGGGTAGGGGTGAGGGTGAGGTAATGATAACACCACCGATGGCATCCGCACCATAGCGGACTCCCTCCGCACCTTTGATCAGTTTGAAATCCTTAGCAACAAATGGGTCGATCTCCGGTGCATGCTCGCTGCCCCACTGCTGTCCCTCCTGGCGGATGCCGTTATTGAGAATGAGAATGCGATTGCTGTGCATGCCATTGATGACCGGTTTCGCAATCGTTGTGCCGGTTTGCAGCATGCTGACCCCCGGTAGGGTATTGAAAATGTCGGCCAACGTTTTTCCCTGCACCTGTGAGACCTGCTCACGGGAGACCGTCCGTACCGGGTTGGCCGTAACCACGGCCTGCTGATGACCAACGACATCCACGTCGTGCAGAAGGATGTGTCCGTGATGAAGTTGCAGGGTGATCATGTTGTCATCCGTAGGGGTAACATCCGTGATGAGGCTATCAAAACCTACACTGGTAGCGGTAATCGCATATTGGATACCGCTGCAGAGCTGTGAAAAGCGGAAATAACCATGTCCATCGGAAAGAAGCTGCTGTGTGCCCGGAGTGATTTTCAACGTTACACCCGATAAGGGAAGCTGCGTATCGCTGTCTACTACCCGGCCCCGGATCGTCTGTGTGCATTTTTCCGTCTGGGAATATCCCAAAGTAATCGCTAAGAAAAGTGGTATTGTTGCTAGTATTTTTTTTATTCGTATCAAAGCCGCATTATTGATGCTCCAAAAATACAACATTGTTGCTTTAATAAACAAATTAAATGCAACAATGTTTATTTAATTGTTACGTGAATGGTAAATTACCAATGATAAACGGACACTGAGCTAGGAGCGGGGGTGGTATTGCGTAATAACCGATTGGAGGTAATCGCGGTCTACATGGGTATAAATCTCGGTGGTGGTGATGCTTTCATGGCCCAACATTTCCTGTACGGCGCGTAAGTCGGCTCCGCCTTCCACAAGATGGGTGGCAAACGAGTGGCGAAAGGTGTGCGGACTAATTTTCTTTTTAAGTCCGATTTTATTTGCCAGATCCCGAATGATAATAAATACCATAACACGAGTGAGGGACGCGCCCCGACGGTTGAGGAATACAAAATCTTCGTATCCGGATTTGATTTTCTGATGCACGCGCACTTCATTTAGATAGATACAGAGGTGTTTGATTGCCTGGGTACCGATCGGTACCAGCCGCTCTTTGCTTCCTTTGCCCTCTACTTTGATGAATTCCACATCCAAGAAGAGATTGGATACCTTGAGGCCAACCAACTCGCTCACCCGCAGCCCGCAGCCATACAGTACTTCCAACATTGTTTTGTTACGCATGCCTTCCGGCATTGAAAGATCGATAGCATCAATAAGACGATCTATTTCCTTGATATTGAGTACATCGGGCATCTTCCTTCCCAAGCGTGGGGCCTCGATAAGCGCGGTAGGATTTTCAAGTAAGCCATGCTCAAGGCTCATAAACAGGTAAAATGTTTTGATACCCGAAAGAATACGTGCCTGGCTGTATGCCGATAGGCCAAATCCGTTTATCCATGCTAGGAATTCCTGCAAATCCTTGGAAGTGATTTCGGCGGGTGAAAGGCTTCTTGGATCCGCAAACTGCTGCAATTTGGTGAGGTCGTTGAGGTAGGCATCCACGGTATTGATCGACATGGCCCGCTCCAATTGGAGGTAGTTTTTGAAATCGTTGATCGCGGTCTTCCAGTCCATTCCATTGGCTCGATACAAAAAAATCGAGCAGCCATACGTACAAAAGTAACAATATTCACTAATTTTCCGCTGCAAAAGTTTTCGCTCAGCGGAAGCGGAGAGACCGCTAAAGTTGTTTTTTTAAGCGTAATTTTGTTTGTAATTCGAAACAACTTTAGCTAAGTTTACGGCATATGGAAAAGCTGGAACTCGCATTGGATCGCATTGTCGAAGCAACATTACTGAAGATACCCAGCATTTTACTCGCTATCTTCCTGCTCGTTGCGGGCACTTGGCTGATTCGGCTGATCCTGCGGATTATTCGCAAACGGTTTGAGCGACGTAACGTCGACCTTTCACTGCGTGATTTTGTATCCAGCATCGTCAAATTCACCCTATACACCATGCTGATCATCACTGTAGCTTCGATGGTTGGTATCCAAACGACATCGTTTATAGCGGTATTGGGCGCGGCGAGTCTTTCCATTGGGTTGGCGCTGCAGGGCAGTTTGTCCAATTTCGCCGGTGGGGTATTGATTCTGTTGTTTCGCCCGTTCCGCGTAGGCGACTATGTGAGCAGTGCGTCCGGTGCGTCGGGCACCGTCGAAAAGATCGACATTCTTTATACGACCATGCGCACTGCGGAGGGGATTGCTGTATTTGCACCTAATGGTCCGTTGGCCAACTCGGTGATTACCAATTATTCAAGCATCACGAAAAGGAGGATCGAATACCAGATCGGCATTTCGTATGAGTCGAACATTACACAGGCGCGAGAAGTTGCCTTACAGTTGCTGACGAGTGATGAACGGATACTCGATTCACCCAAACCGGAAGTCTTGGTGGCAGATTTGGCTGCCAGCTCGGTCAACCTGGTCATTAGGGCATGGGCGCCGAAAGAAAAATACTGGGAAGTGTACCACGATAATTTTGAACGCATTAAATTAGCTTTCGATGCCAATGACATTGCAATTCCGTTTCCTCAACAGGAGATGCGGATTATCAGTCTACCTGGTAATGAGAAATGATATTTGGTCGATTACCTCAGTTCCATCATCCGCGCCACGTACTTGCCGATGATATCGAATTCGAGGTTAACGGTATCTCCCGGATTGACCCATTTGAGGTTGGTGTTTTCATATGTGTAGGGGATGATGGCAACGGAAAAGCGGCTGCGCTGTGCATCCACTACCGTGAGACTGATCCCGTTGATTGTGATAGATCCTTTTTCCACCGTGATATTGCCCAACGCGTCATCGTATTGGAAGGTATACAACCAACTGCCTCGCTGATCGGCTACTGAGACGCACTGTGCTACCTGGTCTACGTGCCCCTGTACGATGTGGCCATCCAGTCGGTCGCCCACTTTCGTGCAGCGTTCGAGATTGATGCGGCTCCCCACCTGTAGATTTCCGAGATTACTTTTTTGAAGGGTTTCGGCGATGGCTGTTACCGTATGTTCGCCGGGCGATAATGCCACCACCGTGAGACAAACACCATTGTGTGAGACACTTTGGTCGATTTTCAATTCGTCTGATAGGGAAGAAGTGACCGTGATATGAAAGTTGTCTTCTTCTTGGCGAAGATGGGTTACGTCGCCGATCGTTTCGATGATGCCGGTAAACATACTTGCAAAATTAGCCAATATTTTTACGTTTTACGAATCCAACGATGATGAGTATACCGAAAACCAAACTTCCTGCACATCCTAGATAAGCGAAATAGTCACCCGCTGTGACGTAAAAGGTAATTTCTTCGTTGAGGTTGATATCCTGCTTGATGGCAGTGGGTACCCACCATTCGGTCTTCTGCACAACATCACCACGCTGATTGATAAAGGCCGAGATGCCTGTATTTGCCGAGCGGGCTACCCAACGACGCGTTTCAATGGCCCGCAACTTGGCATAGGCCAAATGTTGGTCTTTGCCTGCCGTATTGCCCCACCAACCATCGTTGGTGACTATTGCGATAAATTGCGCACCCTCTTCAATGTACCGGGCTACGTAGTCGCCCCAGATCGATTCATAGCAGATTACGGGAGCCGCCCCGATACCACTTTGGGCGTAAAACACCGACGGCTTATCCTGGCGTCCGTAGCTGCCTGTCGTACCACCGAACCCGGCAAATAATGGCTTCATGAAAGCCAGCGCGCCGGCAAAGGGAAACTGCTCGGCTCCGGCTACTAACTTGGACTTGTGATAGAACTGAAGCTTGGCTGAGTTTTCGATAAGGACAGCGGAATTAAACGCGTCGTAATAGCCCCCATTGTACGCACGTGTCGTGGGTGTCTGTGGTGTGTTGTAAATCCGATAGCCTTCGATCCCGGAAATCACATTTCCATTTTTATACTGTTGAAGAAACTGTTGAATGCGTAAAAATACCGGATGTTCATAAAACTGATCTTCGTCAAATCCTCCTTGGCGGGCAATAGCTGTCTCCGGCCAGATAAAAAATTCGGTATTGGTCTGGGCAGCGGATTCCGACAGCTGAATAAGATTGTCGATTTGCGATTCGGGTGTCAGGAATGTGAATTTGCCATATGGGTCGACATTCGGCTGAACGACAACCACGTTCGCAGGATTTTCGTGCTCTGTGTAGGCTGAATAGCGGTAAAGCGACCAGCCGGAAGGGACGGTAATCAGCAGGATAAGGCCCGCCAGTAATTTATAGCGATGGAAAGGCCGGAAACCGTCCTTTGCAGAAAGGATAGTCAGGAATAGCAAGCTATTGCTCAACCAAATCCATACGGTACCACCGTACACACCGGTATACTCATACCACTGCACGAGCTGGTGCGTTCCTGCAAATCCATTGCCGAGTGTCATCCAAGGGAATGCCAGGTCCCAGGTTTGGTGTAAGTACTCATAAGCTAGCCAAAAACATACCAGTCCGGCGAGCGACCATCCAACCGGATAGCGTTTGCGTAACTGGTAATACAACCGGAAGGCAAGTGCCATTAATACCGCCGCTAGACCGAATGGAATCAGCGACACGAATGCGGCTGCATATACTGGCATTACGGCATTCATCGCATTAAACACCCAGTAGATGGAAGCTGTATTCCACAGAAGTCCGGTAAATCCACCCAAGAGGAATACTTTTGCACCTTTTCTCCGGTAATCGCCCCGCATTACGGCCTCCAATGCGAGTAAAAGTGGTACAAAAGCCACCCAAAGCAATGGCGACGAATAGGGAATTGGTGGCCAGGCCAACCATAAAAGGAAGGCGCTAAATAGGGCTAATAAATAACTTTTCTTCACGGTCACAGTTGGGATAAGAGTTCGCTTTTCTTGTTTTCGTATTCTTCCTGCGTGATGAGCTGCTGCTCAAACAGCAATTTAAGCTTTTTGAGTTTGCCGGAGAGGGGATCATCGGGCTCGGCCACTGATGCTATTTTCAGGTGGGGTCCTTCCATTCCTCCGGTTTCCGATACCTGCCGCTTTTCAAGCGCTTCATTACCCCATTGGTAGAGTTTGCGCGCCTGGCTCTTTGGAATGTGTTTCATTTCTAGCGAGTCCCCTTCCTTCGATGTCAAGAACCATTTAGCCCCTAAAATTCCTTCCTTAAACGAAATGTCCAACACATCGCTCCAGGAGAACATACTAAAATCGGTGGCAAACCCCAGTTTAGTTGATCGGCAGAAGAAAACACGCTTGTCGGTCATTGCGATACTGTCGGGAAACAATGTCATTGCGGGCATCTTCTGTACAGCCACGTAAAGTACCTGTTCTCCCGTAGCCAGCATGTCCTGTAGCTTCAACAATAATTTCTCTACCACCTTGGGGTCCTGTCCGTCGTTGATGTATCGATCAATGTTCATCATGTCGCCCAATGGCTGCATTTTTTGCTCGCTAAGTTAGCAAAGATTTATTGACGGTGTGATCTTAACCGTCACAATTTTCGGGTAATCTTGAAATCCAAGGAGACCGGAGAGGTAACCCGTAAAAGCCTGTAGTCAAAAAAGACCCTGCACACAAATCACAAACTCCCCTTTTAGGGTATGTGTTTCAAAATGAGTCTTCAGCTCAGCCAATGTGCCGCGGACGGTTTCTTCAAAGACTTTGCTGATCTCGCGCGATACCGCAGCCTGTCTGTCTGCTCCGAATGTATCCATAAATTCCTGCAATGTTTTCAGCAGGCGGTGCGGCGACTCATAGCATATGAGCGTACGGGGTTCATCGGCGAGTGCTTTCAGCCGGGTCTGCCGACCTTTTTTTACGGGCAGAAATCCCTCGAAACAAAAACGGTCGCAAGGTAGGCCAGAAGCAACCAGCGCAGGTACGAAGGCCGTGGCGCCCGGTAGACACTGCACATCAAGTCCGTTTTTAATGGCCTCGCGGGCCAGAAGAAAACCCGGATCGGATATCGCCGGTGTGCCGGCATCGGAAATCAAGGCAACGGTTTGGCCTTCCTTAAGAAAGCGTATGATTTCTGCCACGGCTTTATGTTCGTTGTGTTGGTGATGGGCATACGCTTTCTTGTCGATACCAAAATGCTTAAGCAAGGGAGCGCTTGTGCGCGTATCTTCCGCAAGGATAATATCCGCCTCTTTCAGGATGCGGATAGCTCGCAGCGTGATGTCTTCCAAATTACCGATAGGGGTAGGGACGAGGTATAGCATTTTTTTTATCTTTGTCGGCACAAAATAAGCGAAACCGTCATGATTTTCAAAAATAACATCATAAGAATGATTACATCATGACAGCATCATCGTTGATAGCGAACAGATTAAACAGAAGAAAATATGTTGCAAGTTAATTATATCCGTGAAAACCGGGATCGGGTAGTCGAACGGTTGGCAGTGCGGAATTTCGATGCGGTGGAATTGGTTGATGAATTGATTGCGCTCGACGAACGGCGTAGACAACTCCAGATCGAGTCGGAAACACTTGCAGCGGAAGCCAATGCTGCTGCGCGGCAAATCGGCGAATTGATGCGCGCCGGTAAAAAGGCTGAAGCAGAAGCTGTTAAATTGCGATCGGGCGGATATAAGGAGCAACAGAAGCAATTGGCGGACGATTTGGTTGCCATCGAAAAGGAATTGCATGATAAGTTAGTGCGCGTGCCCAACCTTCCCCATGTTTCGGTACCCAAAGGTTTTGGGGCCGATGACAATGAAGTGGTATTGGAATACGGACATCGGCCGGCATTGCCGGCGGAAGCGCTGCCGCATTGGGAACTCGCTGCAAAGTATGACATCATCGATTTTGAACTGGGTACCAAGGTCGCTGGTTCAGGTTTTCCCGTTTATAAAGGGAAAGGCGCTCGCTTACAGCGCGCCATGATCAATTTTTTTCTAGACCAAGCAGAAAAGGCAGGATACAAGGAAGTCCAGCCGCCCATATTGATCAATGAGGCGTCGGGGTTTGGTACGGGGCAACTGCCCGACAAGGAAGGACAGATGTACCATGTGGGCATTGACGACCTTTACCTCATCCCCACGGCAGAAGTTCCCGTAACCAACCTGTATCGCGATACCATCGTCAAGGAAACGGATTTCCCAATCAAGCTTACCGCTTATACCCCTTGCTTTCGCAGGGAGGCCGGATCTTACGGTGCCCATGTGCGCGGATTGAACCGCTTACATCAGTTTGACAAAGTAGAGGTCGTGCAAATCGTACATCCCGATAAGTCCTACGATGTGCTCGAAACCATGAGCACCTATGTGCAGTCGTTGCTCCAGGCGTTAAATTTGCCTTACCGGGTGTTGCGTCTCTGCGGCGGTGATATGGGGTTCACATCTGCACTTACGTATGATATGGAGGTGTGGAGCGCGGCCCAAGTGCGGTGGTTGGAAGTTTCCTCCGTATCCAATTTCGAAACGTATCAAACCAACCGGCTGAAGGTCCGTTATAAAAATGAGGGAGGCAAGACGCAATTAGCACATACGCTCAATGGCAGTGCATTGGCCTTGCCGCGTATATTGGCAGCTATCCTGGAAAACAACCAATCCGACAGGGGAATCAAAGTTCCTGAAGTATTGGTGCCCTATACGGGGTTCGAATGGGTGGATTAGGTCAATTCAAATCCGAAGCGCTTGCCCGCCTCTTCGACCTCGTCGATGAAAGCGGCTAGGTTTTCCAGCTTTTCTTTATTCTTCGTGGTAACTGTGATGTTAATCGTTATTCCTTGTGTCAAAGCAGGAGGATGGGTGTGTTGGGCGTCAATGGCACTGGTACTGTCGGTAATTTTTTCGTAAGCGATAGCAGTAAAATCCAATCCCGAAGCTTCCTTCAGGCGCTGCAAGAAATCCAGGTCGAACTTCTTGCGTAATCCGATTTGGCTGATCGCTTGCCTCGATAAATTCATTTTTCGAGCGACCACGGAACTATTTATCCCTTTTTCCTTCATGGTTGCCTTGATGATCTCCCCCAACGTCTTTGTTTTCATAATTACTTTACACGCGAAACGCTGATTATAGGACGTTGTGGGACCGGGAAATGTTGCATATTAAATTTATTTTAACATAATTTGCTTTTTGTAAATTTAAATTTTACATTTGACTATCTGTTATTGTCAAATCCATTTGATATGCAGATCAGAACTAGCAATTATTCGTGCACGCACACATTTGAATAGCTTAATTTGAGCACATTTATTTGACGAAAGCAAACACATTTTTAACAAACACACATTAGTCACACTTACTAATTAGACAAACTATTCCATGATCATGATTTCGGATAACCAACCGAACTCATAAGATTTTTACGAAGCGATTGATTTGGATGTCTATAAGCATTCACATGGAGGTATGTTGCGTATTGGGCTCATCTCTTGAAGATGTACATGGCCGGTACAGTGGATAGGTGCGCGTCAAGAAAATAAAGAAATCCGGTGTAACCGGTAGATAGTCAATTAATTAACTAACAAAATTCAAAACACATGAAACAAAAATTACTTGGTTTTTTCATGCTGGGGATGCTACTGATCGGATCAGTATATGCCCAAGACAGGAGAATCAGCGGTAAAGTTACGGCGGGCGATGGAAGTCCTATCGCCGGGGTGTCAGTGATTGTTGTAGGGACCGGCGTTGCCACCCAAACAGACGAAAACGGCAACTACACGTTTGTTGTACCTGACAATGTGCGTCAATTGGAATTCCGCTCTGTAGGTTATGAATTGCAAACTGTTGACATCAACGGTAGGACATTAATCTCCGCAACGTTGTTGGAGGCTACTTCCGTTTTGGACGAGGTAGTCGTGTCGGCTGGCGGTATCGCGGTGCAAAAAAAGACGGTAGGTTATGCTTCTACAGAATTGAGGTCGGAAAATATCGTTGCTGCGCGGCCTACCAATATTGCAAGTGGCTTGCAGGGGAAGGTCCCTGGCTTGCGCATCAATGCGGTAGGTGGAGGTGTTAATCCGAATTATCGATTGGTTCTTCGTGGAATGCGTTCGCTCACTGGCAATAATGAGGCATTGATCGTGTTAGATAACGTGATCGTACCCAATGAGGTTTTATCTAACCTGAATCCGCAAGATATCGAAAATATCAACGTGCTGAACGGTGCCAGTGCTGCTGCATTATACGGTTCTGATGCCTCTAACGGGGCACTGATTGTTACGACGAAAAAAGGAAAGAAAGATCAAACGAGTGTAACGGTCTCGCACACAACGATGATGGAGCGGGTTGCCTTTTATCCTGAGCTTCAATACGAGTTTGGCAGTGGAGCCGACAATGACGTTCAGATTTATACGCCCTATGAAAACCAGCAATACGGACCCCGGTTCGACGGGGTGTTACGCGAGATAGGACAAGTACTCCCGAATCCGGAAATAACAGAGCTGCAGAAAGTACCTTATTCGGCAACGGAGGAGAAAAAGAAGTTTTGGGAGAATGGGATTACCAATCAAACGGATTTCTCGTTATCGACTGGATCCGACAAAACAACGATGTACCTTTCAGGCCAATATGCTGATGTAACGGGAACTACGCCTGGCGATTTATTTAACAGAGCGACTGCAAGGGTGAACCTTACTCGCGAGATGGCAAAAAAACTTTCCGCGAACTTAAACGTAAGTTATACCCAGAATAATTACGACGTTACCACGTCTACGGCCGCACTGTACGACCAATTGCTACAAACGCCAGCGCAGATTCCGGTAACTCGCTATAAGGATTGGAAAAATGATCCTTGGGCTAATCCCAATGCGTACTACAATGCGTACTACAACAATCCTTATTTTACCGCGGAAAATAACCGTCGAGATGCCAAGAATCAGTATGTCGTCGGGAACTTAGAACTGAAGTATGAGCCACTTGATTGGCTGGATTTTACCTACCGCGCTGGGCTATCGACGAGAAATCTATTTCAGAAAGATTTCCAGAATATCTTCAGATACTCCCCTTATACCAAGGCACAATCCTCTTCAACAACCTATAAGCATAGCGATATTGCTGGTTCCGTAACCGATTACAACTTGGGGACAATACGGATTAATAGCGATTTTTTGGTTGGGCTGAATAGGCAACTTCACCCTGACTTAGGTCTGCGGGCAACCGTGGCTACGAGTCTCAGGCATGATGAACGCCATTATGATGAAGGTAGTGTGTTGGGACTGGTAGTTCCAGGGGTGTTTAACTTGGGTAATAGTACGAATACACCAGAGACCGAAGGAAAGCGGTATGGAGCGCGGCAGGTTGCCGTTTGGGGTGATGTGAATTTTGACTACAAAAATTACCTATTTCTGCAGGTAACTGGACGAAATGACTGGGTGTCAACTTTATCTCCGGAGAACCGCTCATTTTTCTACCCTTCGGTAAATCTATCCTTTATTCCGTCTGAAGCCATTACGGCATTGCAAGGAAGTCCGGTATTGGATTTTTTGAAACTACGCGCTGCTTGGTCCCGGGTCGGGCTAGTCAATTTAGGTTCACGGGCTAATTTTGGAGCATATGCGTTGGACCCTATTTTCGAACAGGGGGGTGGTTATCCTTATAGTGGGAACGGCGGTCATACCCTAGGTGATCAAACGATATCAGCAAGTCTAAAGCCTGAAATCACCACAGGATATGAAGTCGGGTTCGAAGCTAATTGGTTGAAAAATAGGATTCAAACGACACTTACTTGGTACAATTCGCGTACACAGGATCAAACGGTTTCTTCCGGAGTTTCGCGCGCAACAGGTTTCCTCACCTATTTGGTTAATGCTGCTAAGACGAGCAGCAAGGGAATTGAAACCAGCTTACGTTTAGTGCCATACCGAGACGATAATTGGAACGTATCTATCGGAGGAAACTATACATTCGCAGAGAACAAGGTGTTGGAAGTTTCCGGAGATACTGATGAATTGGCTTTGGGTACATATGGGGGAACCCGGGGATCGTATGCCGTTAAAGGTGAATCATTCCCTGTGATTAAAGGAACGACCCATCAACGGGATCCACAGGGGCGTATAATTGTAGATCGCTATACCGGCTATCCTAGTCCAACGCAGAATACATTCATATTGGGTAATGCCTCGCCAAAGCACATTCTGGGTGTCGATCTTTCAGTCCGTTGGAAGAATTTATGGCTCAGTGGCGTAGCGGAATACCGCGGCGGATATGATTATTATTTTGCGGGTACGACAATCGATTTTTCAGGATCTTCAATTGCTACCACGTGGTATGATCGCGATAGGTTTGTAATTCCAAATTCGTCGTATTTGGATCCGGTTACGGAAGAGTACGTGGCAAATACGAATATCACAGTACGCGATGGCGGACCTGCATACTGGTCGCTAGCTTCTACTCGGACCGGAATTGATGAAAACTACGTGGTATCGGGTGCATTCTGGAAATTGAGAGAACTATCCTTAGGTTATGATTTGCCGCAAAAAATGCTTCTGTCTTCAGGATTCATACAAGCGGCGCGGATTAGCTTGCAAGGACGTAATCTGTTTATACTTACCCCTAAAACGAATATCTATACAGATCCTGAATATAGTGATGGCGACGGTTTGAACAATGGAAATGCAATTGGTTTGGCAAACTTAGGACAGACGCCACCATCGAGGTATTTCGGTTTAACCCTTTCGGTAACCTTCTAAGCGATTTTATCATGAAAAAAATATATAGTTCTTTTTTGATAGGTGCGATTTTGATATCCGTAACTTCCTGCAATAAGTTTTTAGATATCAATGATAACCCTAACGATCCACTAGGATCGACACCTCAATTGATTTTACCTCAGGCGATAACAACTACGGCCAATAATATGAGAAGGTTTGTCGATCACGGAGGGCAATTAATGGGTTACTATGCGAATGGTGGCGGTGTTAGCGGGTGGGGTTCAATAATCACATACAACTTTACTACGGGTGATTTTAGGTTGATGTGGGACGATACGTATAATAATTTGATGGACTATGAGTATGTGATCAACCAATCTGCGGACGTAGTGGAAGACACCTATTTCAACGCCATTGCTAAGATTATGAAGGCGTATAATTTTCAGCTTTTGGTAGATGCATACAACGATGTGCCATATAGTCAAGCATTTCAAGGGAATACACAATTATCTGTTCCCTATGACAATGGAATAGATGTGTACAAGAGTATTACTGACCTTGTTGATCAGGCGATCAGTGCCATCTTGGAAGCTGATCATGATGTTGTCGCAGAAGTGGCCACGCAGCAAGACCCGCTTTTTAATGGCGATATGGATAAATGGCTTCAGTTTGCACAAACGTTGAAACTGAAGTTGATGCTTCGTGCGAATGGTAAAGTACAGTTTTCAAATGAGGATTTTGATGAAGGAATTGGATTCCTGACCGATGATGCAATCGTAAATCCTGGATACGCCAAAGTTGAAGGCAAGCAGAATCGGATGTGGGATGGATGGGTATATAGCGCAGCGAATTCCGCTCGAGGCTTCGGTAGTCAATTTGCGCCAACACCTTATGTTTTAGGTTTTTATGATGGTAAAAAGCTTGATGATCCGGTAAGAGGAGATTTGGTATATCGTACCTGGCCGAGCGTAGCGACAAATCAATTGGGTTATCAGGGTTCGGATGCAGGAAGAGGGACAAATCCAACGGTTTGGATGCAGGGGACATCTGCAACCAGTTACACGGAAATCGGGATTTTTAAAGGCCCCGATGCGGGGCAAGTGTTAATGCTGGCAGCCGAAGCGTACCTGATGTTAGCCGAGGCCAATGTAAAAGGTTTGGTGTCAGGTGACGCTAAAGCGAATTTCGAAAATGGTATAGAAGCGTCTTACAGGTATTTGTATAAGGATATAGCAGGGGCGTTGGCTGAGGGGGCGGATCCCGCAACCGATGTAGCTGATTATATAGCGGCCAACGCTGGGTCTTATTTGGTAAACTTCGCTTTGGCAGACACGGATGAAAAGAAAGCGGAAGCAATCATTACGCAAAAATACATAGCCCAGAATATGATTTTGAGTCACGAGTCGTGGAATGATTTTCGTCGAACAGGATACCCAGCAACACTAAGTGCGCCAGCCGGAAATGCAGTTACATCCTTTGTGTCATTAACTTCAGAAGCGTCCACTCCAAACAGGTTGCCGAATCGTATCTTATATCCGCAGTCGGAATTTAACTATAATGGTGGTAATGCAAAAACCATCGATCCGAACACTGATAAGATTTTTTGGGCGAAATAGTAATAACTAAAATGAAAAAGATGAAAAGAATTTATAAAGTATCCCTCTTGCTTTTCTTCATGCCTGCTCTCAGCTCTTGTTTGAAAGACGAAGGGTTAATCGGTCCAAACGCACCTGGTTACATATCAAATATTGTAGAGTTTTATAACGAAACCGCACCGGTCTCGGGGACGACAGACCCATATATAGTTTACATCCCTAAGACGCTGGAACGTGTGGAAGAGGAAGTGTTTACGGCTACGGTTAGTTATTCGGGCGCAGAGACAGCACCTCAGGACATTACCATACAATTATCCCCCGCTGCCGACGCGGCTGCAACCGGTGGATATGACCAGCTGCCAAGTAGTGTTTATGAAATGCCGGGTTCTGTCGTGATCAAAAAGGGAGAGAAAAGGGCACAGTTTTCCATTAAGGTCAAGCCGTTGGAATTCGATCCTGATTCAGATAATGCACTGGCTATTTCCATTGCCTCCGCTTCATTTGGAACTGTGAGCGGGAACTTTGGAACGGTTATCTTCAGCTTACCTGTCAAAAATCCTTACGATGGCGTATATCGATATCAGACATCCGCTAATACGGCATTAATTCCGAATCAAGATGTAGAAGTCGAACTGTCTACGATTAACTCCCGTAGATCCAGACTCTCGCCTGGATTATTAGGCTACTATGGAAATCAAGTAGATTATGTCGTTGACCCAGAGACAAACTTAGTGACAGTCGAAATGACGACGTTGTTGCCGATAGCTACGTTCCCTGAAAGTAAGTATGATCCCGAAACGAAGACATTTACATTGAGATGGACTTCTAATGGTGGTGCACGGCTTTTTGAGGAAACGCTTACGTATATCGGCCCTCGCGAAGAATAGATGTTGATTTACCTGCGGTTTTCCAGAATTGTTCCGCTGTCTTTCCAAGTGTTTGTGAAATTAAAACAATTCTATCGCTAAAAAAAGGGGCTCCCAGCCCCTTTTTTTAATTAACCAGCTCCATCCTCGCCAAATACTGGTCGTTTCCATCCTCATATAGGATTTGTACAACCCATCCTTCGGATCGTGCAATATCGATCAGCATCGCCTGATCGATAAACAGCCAGTGGAACGGAACACTACGTGAGCCTTTGTATGCATATTGGTATCGTATCTCTCCGTAATATCCGGCAGGCCGATCTACCGAGCCATCGGTGTATAGGTAAGCAATATCGGACGAGTCAAACAAGAGCTGGCCACCCCGATTCAACAGCGACCGGCAATGCTGAAGCAACTTTCTAAGACCGTCTAAAGTACCGGCGAGCCCAATACCATTCATCATAAACAAGAGCGTATCATAGCGATTTCCCTGGTACTGGAGGAAATCGGCTTGAATGACCTGCTGGATGCCACGTGCGCGCATTACTGCGCATGCTTGTGGTGATCGTTCCAACGCCGTTACATTCATGCCCCGGTTTTGCAGGTAGAGGGTATGGCTGCCCGCTCCTGCGCCGATATCGAGTACATGGCCATCGCATAGTGCCATGGCAATGCGTTCCAGTTCTGGGAAATCTTCTGGTAACCGGAAGAATTCTTCCACAGGCATTTCTTCGACCTCTCCATAGCCGGTATGCAGGAGCAGTTTTTCATCATGGTTCCCGTCTAAATAATCGCGGAGGGCCTTGCCCAAGACATCACGGCGCATAGGATGGAATATGGAGTATTTGTTTGGCAAGTGCAATGGTTTCCGCGTCACCGGTGTGTTTACCATGCTCATCCGATAGTTTGATGACGGGTGTCCATTGGGCTTCTTCCGGAAATGCTTCGGTCATCTTGATCACGATGTTCATCGGTGTTAAACCGACGTCGTTGGTGAAGTTGGTGCCGATTCCGAAGGAAAATCCGATCCGGCCAACGCAGTGCTCGGTGATGCGCGTTACTTTCTCCTCATTCAGCCCGTCGGAGAAAATAATGGTTTTCGACAAAGGATCGATTCCGTGCCGCTTGTAATGCTCGATGGCCCTATCGGCAAATGCCAATGGATCTCCACTGTCGTGGCGCACACCATCGAAAAGCTTCGTCAGTTTCTTGTCGAATTGCGTGAAAAATACGTCGGTGGTGTAGGTGTCGGAGAGCGCAATTCCCAAGTCTCCTCGGTATACATCAGACCAATGCTCCAGCCCCAATAGGTTCGCCATTTTGTAGCCGTATTTGGCGGCATGAAACATAAACCATTCGTGGGCATGGGTGCCGATGGGTTTCGTCTGGTTCAGCATGGCCATGTGCACGTTGCTTGTGCCGATAAACGTACCCTCGCCGGCGGTCCGAAGGGCCTGTACCACCAACCGGTGCACGACATAGGAGTGCCGACGTCGGGTGCCGAATTCTGCAATTGTAACCCCAAGGTTGCGGTAGCGCTCGATTTTACCCCGTGCAGTAGCCGCAACCTGCTCGTCGGATTGTCGCTGTTGATCGGTCATCCTGTAGTAAAGCTCGCAGATCAAGGACATGATGGGTACTTCCCACAGGATGGTCCGGTACCAGTACCCTTCGATGGCAATACGTAGCTCGCCGCCACGTTGTTCGATGTACACTTCGCTGGGATCATAGCGATATCCCTGAAGAAAGTCGAAATAGGTAGGGTCTATGTAAGGACAGGTGGTTGCAAAATAGCGCTTTTCTTGCGGGGTCAGGTGTAGCCTCGACAAATCTGCTATCGCGCTACGCAATTCCTCGGCAAACCCTTCGGGAAATACATGTTTACCCCTATTGATGAATTGATATTTCGCCCTGGCTTTGGGAAAAAGTTTCACCACGGCATACTGCATGGTGAATTTATAAAAGTCGTTGTCGAGCAGGGAATTGATCATCATTTCACTACGGCCAACCAGGCCTCAGCCATCAATTGTGCACCGGCAAGCGTGGTATGCACACCGTCTCCCGTCCAATAGGAGGGGGCTACGGTTTTCGATGCTTCGTCAAAAACACGTTGATAGGGAACGAAGGCAGCGTTGTAAGCATGGGCGATCTCCTGTGCAGCGTGGCGGTATTCGTCAAACGCAGGCCACCAGGCATCCGTCACCGCTTTGACGTTGTTTACGGCAAAGGGCTCGCCGATGACGAGTTTTACATCTGGAAGTGCTTTCAGCGTACGATCGAGCAGCTTTCGGTAATCATCGCGGTATACTTGGATGGTACCGTCGTAATTGCCTGATAGGGTATGCCAATAATCGTTTACACCGATAAGGATGCTGAGAATATTGGGTTTGATGGCCACGCAATCTTCTTCCCAGCGGGCATCGAGCTGGTGCACTTTGTTGCCGCTGATTCCTTTGTTGTATATTTTCAGTTGCTTCGGTGCATGAGCACGCAACAGCTCCGCTGCTGCGAGGAGCGCATATCCGTTTCCAAGGGCCCCATTGTTATTTGGCGCATCGTTGTTCTTATCCCGGCCGGCATCAGTTATCGAATCGCCCTGGAATAGGATTACGTCGTTTTCCTGAATCCGTATTTTCGGGGCTGAATGGGATGGTTGAATGGCGGCCTTTACGATTTCGGGAAGACTTACCGCCATTGCTGCTCCCATTAATGACGTTCCTAGAAATGCTCTTCTGCTTTTATCCATGGTTAATAAGGGTTTTGATAGTCCAAAGGTAGGGATTTATATGGAAGAATAAATGAAGCGTTTGATAATAACTCATTGACTCTCGTTGTCTGACCGATCACATTGTTGACTTTTTCGTGGAGATTTTTTAATTTCGACGCGATTTTCAAAACAAGTTTTTTTAATGCCGGGAGTGTTGAATAGTATGTTCAGTATGCGGCACTTGATTGGCATTTTTTTTAAACTATTATCCTGTTAAATTTTAGTTTTTTAGATCATGTTAAAAAAATCATTTTCTCTCCAGTTGCACCTATCGTTTGTTTGTTTCCTGGTAGCAATCATCCCTAATCCCGCCAACGGCCAACAGGCTAGGGCTTCCAGCTTCAAAGCCCAGTTGATGAATATTGAGGCGGCAAGCAATGAGGTGTTCCGTTATCAAACGACATTACACAACGGATTGTCTGTGGCGCAAACGTATGAGCTCAATGCCAAACTTCCGGACGGATGGCTTATTTCGTTCAAAGTGAATGGAAGTCAGGTTAGATCGGTACAGGTCGAGGGCGGACAAGAACAGCCCATACAGATTGAAATCAATGCCTCCCAATCGGCCGAGCCAAAAAAGTATACGCTGCCCATCAGCGCACAATCTTCGGGCGATACCCTTAACCTGTCATTGGAAGCGGTAGTGAGGGGGTCGTATGCCCTTCAATTTACGACCCCTAGCGGCAGGCTGAGTGAAGAAGTGGTCTCCGGGAGCAGTGAAACCATCCAGCTTACGGTCAAAAATACGGGCACACTTCCGCTCAACGAACTGGCTATCAGCTCTCAGCTGCCCGCTAAGTGGGAAGCTACTTTTGAACCGTCAACCGTAGAGCAGCTCGAGGCGGGGAAATCTGCGGACATTACCGCGACATTGAAAGTTCCCGAAAAAACGATTGCTGGCGATTACGTAGCTAACTTTACAGCCAAAAATGCGAACGATCAGCAGGAAATTTCATTCCGCGTGCTGGTCAAAACATCCGTTTTATCCGGGTGGATCGGTATCGTTGTCATCCTGGCTGCGGTCGGTTTGGTGTACTTTTTAATTCGCAAATACGGTCGCCGGTAGTCGCTATCAAAAAACAAGAAAGGATGAAGGAATCAGTTATTGTTTTAAGAGAGCTGACGAAGCGATATGCCAAGCAGACAGCAGTTGATGGGCTGAATCTGACCGTCTATCGCGGCGAAATCTTTGGTTTGCTTGGACCTAATGGAGCTGGTAAGACCACAACGATACTCATGTTACTGGGGCTTACCGAGCCGACTTCCGGTTATGCCGAGGTCTGTGGGATGAATGCGACCCGAAATCCGATAGACGTGAAGCGGAAGGTGGGCTACCTGCCAGACAATGTAGGGTTTTACGACTATATGAGCGGATTGGATAACCTCGTGCTGATCGGCAGGCTGAATGGTCTGGGGGACACCGATGCACAGGAAAGGGCCAATAAACTGCTTGATGATGTGGGTCTGGCTGAAAATAAAGACAAGAAAGCAGGGGCTTACTCACGCGGGATGAAGCAGCGCTTGGGGTTGGCCGAAGTGTTGATCAAACAACCGGAAGTAATTATCCTTGATGAACCGACCCTGGGAATCGATCCAAGCGGTGTCCGTGAGTTTTTGACACTCATCCAGTCCCTTAGTAAACAGCAGGGCATCACGGTGCTGTTGTCGTCCCATCATTTGCATCATGTACAGCAGGTGTGCGATCGGGTAGGATTGTTCGTGGACGGGAAGCTGCTAGCTAATGGCACTATTGATTCACTTGCCAGGTCGCTGTTTGACGAGGGTGGCCACATCACAACGGTCGTTGTTCGGGAAGCTGCGGCCGAAAAAGAAAGCTGGCTCACGGCATTATTGCAGCAAGTGCCGGGGGTTACTGCAGTGGCTATCGAGGGAAATGAATTTATCGTCAAAGCAACAGAAAATAATACCGCGTTGGTGGTCAGCGAGCTGGTTAACGCCGGACAGGCGATTGAGGAGGTGCGCAAGAAATCCTATGGGCTGGACGATATTTACCAACGGTATTTTGAACACCACGAAGAACCAATTTAATATCAGGGAATCATGAATCGTTTAAAAGGAAATTACCATACGGCCATGCCCATACTTGTTGGAAAAGAGTTGGGCGCGCATATGCAGAGCTGGCGTTTTCTCATTTTGGTATTGCTCATTATACTCACGTTTGTGACGTCGATGTACGTGTCGTTTACAAACTTGCGGAGCGCAGTGGGCAATATGCAGGACCCGGATAAAAGTTTTGTCTACCTCAAATTGTTGACCACGACAGACAATTCGATTCCGCCATTTCATGTGTTTCTGAATTTTCTGGCCCCGCTGCTCGGTATTAGCCTGGGCTTTGATGCCATTAATTCAGAGCAGAATAATGGCACGCTGACCCGATTAATAGCGCAGCCCATTTACCGAGATAACCTACTGCTAAGCAAGTTTGCCAGCTCACTTATATTGATCGCATCGCTTTTTTTAGCATTGGTGTTGCTCATGGTGGGTGGTGGACTGCTGGCTACCGGTGTAGGCATCGAGGTACAGGAGGTGTTGCGTATTTTTGGGTTCTGGCTCATTAGCGTGGTGTTTGTAGGCTTTTGGCTGAGCTTAGCCATCTTGCTGTCGGTAAAGTTTAAGCAGGCAGCGACGTCTGCTTTGGTTGCCATTGGCATTTGGCTGTTTTTTACTGTGTTTTTCCCCATCGTGGTCAATTTGCTTGTGCGTTCTTTTCTGCCATCGCCACGCATGATGAGCGAGGCTGAAATCCTATATTACAATGAATTGATCAGTACAGTGATGCGTTTATCACCGGGTCAGTTGTTCTCGGATGCTTCAACGACACTGCTCATGCCTTCTGTTCGGAGTCTCGGACCGCTGACAATGGAGCAGATGATAGGTGCCATACCGGCCCCCTTGCCTTTCAAGGAAAGTGTAATGATTGTGTGGCCGCAGGTGAGCGGGCTTATCGCGGCAACCTGCCTCTGTTTCGCGTGGACATATGCGTCATTTATGCGGAGAGAGATAAGAAGCTGAATAATAGGGCGCCAGCAGTTCTGGTGTTCATAATTACAGCCCCGAACCGGTTAGGATCGGGGCTGTCTTTATCTTATCCCCTGCTTCGTCCGGAGGAGTTATTCCTTTCAGACGTCTTGCTTCGCGTGGCACTGCTTCGGCTTTTTTCGGAACTTCTGCTAGAGGACACGCTTGGGCGCGATTGCCGCGAGGAGCTTTTAACCGAACTGTTCCGGCTGGGGCTGCTGGTTTGCCTTTGGGAACTGACTCGGTCGTTGCTGCTGCGTGAAGGAGCCGTGCGTTGTACTCCTGTCGATGACCGCTTGTTTTCACTTGCCGACGGCCTGACAGCCTCACGTGAGCTGGTTGCTGTGCGGTTTTGACGGGTAGTCGTTTCCGGACGACGGGTGGCATTGGCATTGCGGTCGGTGCTTCCGGTATTACGTACGCTATTTGTTTTGGGTGCCGTTGCACGGCTCCGTTCATTTTGCCTTTCCGGCGTGGCCACGTTACCGCGGGTAGGGCGTACCGCATCGTTATTCCGGTCATTAGCCGCGCGTGAACGTCCGGCTTCAGCGTTTCTTGACGTCACTCCCCGCGTAGCTGACGTATTGTTATTGCGGCTGGTAGCCGCTGTCCGGGTAGCTTCTGCCCGGCTATTGCCACGCGTGCCGGAGGTGCGCACCGATGTCGCATCCGATACCCGTGAAGGACGCGCTGATGTACGGGTGTTGCGGTCCACGTCCGGACGATAAATACTTACTGAACGGTTGTTTACCGCGGCCCTTCCCGGACGTGAGGAACTATTGATTTCCCGTACGGAGACCCTGCTGCCCGTTGCCCGTTCGATATCGCTGCGACGCGGACCACTCACATATGTACGGTTGTTGTACACATAGGTGTTATTGATGATCGTTGTACGGTTGTAGATATTCACCCGGTTGCGATGAGGTGCATAGTAGCTATACAGCCGCGGACTGCAGATGTAGCGTTGCGGCACAAATACCCAATGATGGTGGGGAATACCGACATGGACGTTAATGCTCATGCGTGGGCCCAATGGCGCCCAGCCATAGTATCCGCCACCACTTCGCCAGCTCACCCATGCCGGACCCCATTCGTATCCAGGTATCCAGGCCCAGCCGTAATAGTCCGTGTAGGTCCAGCGGCCGTAGTGGAATGGTGCCCACCCCCACGGGTAGTCAGATACCCACGTATTTCCATAGTTGGTCATCACCCAATTGCCATTCGTGGCATAAGGTTGAAAACCGCGGTCGGCGTCAGGAAGCCAAATATATCCATATTCCGGATCGTCTATCCATTCTCCGTAGGGCGCTAGTTCGTCGTAAAACAATTGGAACGAAACGCTCATGCCCGGCTGGGCTTTCACGGTGTTGGTTGCAGCAATGGCTATTAAGGCGATTGCAGTGAGTAGCGATAGTCCGGTCTTCTTTAACGTTTTCATGACATGCTGATTTAAATGTGCAACACTTTTTGTTCGTTTCTGGTGGTATGACTGTACAGCGAGGCCAATGGTTTAATACGAGTAGCTGTTATCCGCCGAAATGTTACGATAGGCTGTAGCGAACATTTTTCCGAAATGAGTGTTTATCCGGGAGAGGGAATGAATTCGCAAGCGGAGCGAAGCGGTGTTCCGATGAGCGGAATCGATATCGGGACAACAAATCGATGAATAAACGACGCATATTAAAATTAAACTGCTATTTTTGCAGCCTTAACTGCTAAAATCTCCCGATGATAAAGAAGATACAGCGTACACTTATCGAATTAGCCAATATCCATCGGTTTGTCATGCGTTTCTTCAGGGAGCTGTTTCGGCCGCCCTATGAGTTTAAGGAAATCATCCGACAATGTTTTGAGGTAGGTTGGAAGTCGCTGCCTTTGATTTCGCTTACTGGATTTATCACTGGTATTGTATTTACCAATCAATCCCGCCCGTCACTGGCCGAATTTGGCGCTACCTCGTGGTTACCCGCCCTGATATCCATTGCGATAATCCGTGCTTTGGCACCGTTAGTCACGGCGCTGATCGCATCCGGTAAGGTGGGCTCCCAGATCGGTGCCGAACTGGGATCCATGAAGGTGACCGAGCAGATCGACGCAATGGAAGTCTCTGGTACCAACCCCTTTAAATTTCTGGTGGTGAGTAGGGTGTTGGCTACGACCATCAGTATCCCCATCCTTTCGCTTTATACCGCTGCCGTCGGTTTATTGGGAGCATTCCTGAGTGTTAATCAGGCCGAGAACACCAGTTTCCGGGTGTACTTCGACCAGGTTTTTGAGGCAGTTACCTACCTCGATGTTTTTTCGTTGGTATTGAAGGCAGTCGTGTTTGGTTTTACGATCGGTATCGTAGGTTGTTATCAGGGATACCATTCCTCCAAGGGGACGGAAGGGGTAGGGCGGGCAGCCAATTGGGCGGTAGTGATGTCCATGTTTCTCATTTTTATTGAGGAAATATTAATTGTACAGATCATTCAAGCAATGCGTGCATAATGTTGAAGGCAGGCGGACATATCGACCATGATGCGCGGGTAATCACCGTGCGTGACGTGAGCAAGTCGTTTGGCGATTTGCAGGTGTTGCGTGGCGTAGACCTTGAGCTGTTTAAAGGGGAAAACCTGGTGGTTCTGGGGCGATCCGGTACCGGCAAATCGGTATTGATCAAGCTGATATCGGGGCTATTGAAGCCAGATACGGGTACCATTGAGGTGCTCGGTGAGCATGTCGATGAATTGGACGAAAAGGCATTGCAGCAGCTCCGGCTAAAAATCGGATTTTCCTTCCAGAACAGCGCATTGTACGATAGTATGACAGTACGGGAAAATCTCGAATTCCCTTTGGTTCGGAATAAACGGCATCTTTCGCGCGCTGAAATCAACCACGAAGTGGAGGATGTGCTGGACGCGGTAGGGCTTTTGCATACTCTCAATCAAATGCCGTCGCAACTATCTGGTGGGCAACGCAAGCGCATAGGCATTGCGCGAACGCTTATTCTCCGCCCCGATATCATGATGTATGATGAACCTACTGCGGGGCTGGATCCCATAACGTGTATTGAAATCAATGGCTTGATCAACGAGGTGCAGGAAAAGTACAAGACGTCATCCATTATCATCACGCATGATCTCGCGTGTGCAAAAAGCGTTGGCGACCGCATCGTGATGTTGCTGGATGGTAAATTTGAGCGGGAGGGGAGCTTCGAGGAGATTTTTGATACGGATGATGGACGGGTGAAACCGTTTTATGACTATAATTTTATCAAATAGATTATGAGTGCTACAGAAAATAGACGTTCACTGATTGTGGGATTGTTTGTGCTGATAGGGATTATCATATTGGTGGCAGGTATTTTGGTGCTTGGCGGGCAGCAGAACCGATTTTCGAAGACGGTGACCGTCAGCGCAGTGTTCAATGATGTCAGCGGTCTTAAGGCAGGGAACAATGTTTGGTTTTCAGGCGTTAAAATCGGTACCATCAAAAGTATCCGGTTCAAAAATCTACAGGAAGTCGAAATCGCAATGGTGATTGAAGAAAAATCCCGCGATTATATCCGTAAAGATGCTGTAGCTAAAATCGGCTCCGAAAGCTTTATCGGTAATAAACTCATCGTGATTGAAGGCGGCAGCAGCGATGTGCCCCCGATCGAAGATGGCGACGTGTTGCAGGCTGCAGCCGATGAAGGATTAGACGCGATGATGGCGACCTTGCAGACCAATAACAAGAACTTGGTGGAAATTACTGAGAATTTCGGTTTGGTAAGCGCCCGTATCGCCCGCGGCGAGGGGACATTTGGCGCGCTGTTGAATGATTCGTTGATGGCCGTGCATATCAAACAGATGATCGGTAACCTAAACCAGACGGCCGCCAACACGGCGAATGCGTCGGCAGCGCTTAATCAATTGACTACCAAATTGAATGCTGAGGGAACCTTGATCAATGATCTGTTGACGGATACCGTGGTGTATGGAAACCTGCAAGAAGCAGTAGCCCAGTTACAAGGAATAACCCAAACCGCTTCGGCTTTGGTAACGAATCTGAATCAAACTGCCGGAAAACTGGATGACAAAGACAATGCAGTCGGTGTGTTACTCAATGATCCGGAAGCCGCCGAAACAATCAAGCAGACTTTGATTAACCTGGAACAAAGCACGGAAAAACTGGACCAGAATATGGAGGCCTTACAGCATAATTTCTTATTCAGGGGCTTTTTCCGGAAGCAAGCTAAAAAGGCTGCGAAGGAAGCTACTGGGCAATAATAGACGTTTAATGGGATTGCAATTCTGGGAGCTGGTCGATTTCCACTTCGCCCGAATCCGAAATTTCCGAAAATCGAACAGCTACGGTTTCGTTTACCAGTAAGGGATCGTACGGCGTGCGCACCTTGACGTAGTTGCGGCTGAAACCGTGCATGTAACCGTCCTTGATATCCCCCTCAAACAATACTTCCCCATCTTTGCCCAATTGTGCTTCGTAAAATGCCCTTCTTTTCTTTTCGGAAAGAATATGCAACATCTTGCTACGTTCGCCGCGCTGGGCTCCGGGCACAGACCCTTCCATCTGCGCGGCGATGGTGTTCTCGCGCTCGGAATAGGTGAATACGTGCAGATAGGAGATGTCGAGCTCGTTGAGGAACTGATAGGTTTCCAGGAAATCGTCCTGCGTTTCGCCCGGGAATCCCACAATGACGTCGACCCCGATGCAGCATTCGGGCATCAATTCCTTGATTTTAGCCACCCGGTTGGCGTACAATTCCCTGCGGTATCGCCTGCGCATCAATCCCAATACCTTATTGGATCCTGATTGTAGGGGGATGTGGAAATGAGGAACGAATCGGGCTGAACGCGCTACCGATTCGATGATTTCGTCTGTGAGTAGATTGGGTTCGATCGACGATATACGGAAGCGCTCGATTGCGGTTACCGTGTCAAGAGCCTTGACCAGGTCGATGAACCGGTCCTTATGTTCGCCATCACGTATACCAAAATCCCCGATATTCACACCGGTAAGTACGATTTCCTTTACTCCCGAAGCCGCGATTTCTTCGGCTTGTGCCACGATGTCAGCGATCGTGCCACTCCGGCTGGCACCCCTCGCTAGTGGAATGGTACAGAAGGTGCAGGAATAATCGCAGCCGTCCTGTACTTTAAGAAAGGTACGGGTGCGGTCCCCGATTGAAAATGCTGGAACAAACGCATTGGTCTCAGCAATGGGCTCATTGTATACAATCGCTTTAGCTTGCTTGGTCAAATCATTGATATGCTCGATGATATTGAATTTCTCAGCGGCCCCAAGCACCAGGTCTACGCCCGGAATCTCTGTGATTTCCCGGGGCTTTAATTGGGCGTAGCAGCCTACCACGACGATATAGGCATGCGGGGAGTGGCTAAGCGCTTCGCGCACGACCTTCCGGCATTTCCGATCGGCATTTTCGGTGACCGAACAGGTATTGATGACGTAGATGTCTGCCGTGGTATGGAACGGAGTGGGTTCGTATCCAGCCCCCTGGAAAATACGGCCTATAGCGGAAGTCTCCGAAAAATTCAGCTTACATCCCAAGGTATAGAACGCGACTTTTTTGCTCATTTTCAAAGTGCAAAGGTACGCAAAAACGTTAAACAACTAAAGGCTTGCCAGATTCTCTGTTAATATCCGAATCTTGGTCTCTGCATCTGCCTTTTTGTTCTGCTCGTTGGCCACGATTTCCGCCTTCGCGTTTTGTACAAACCGTTCGTTTGATAACTTGGCATTCACTGATTTCAGAAAGCCGTTGAGGTATTCGATTTCCTTTGTAATCCGTTCTTTTTCGGCTTCCACGTCGACGTTTTCCGCGACAGCGACATAGAATTCGTCCTTGCCTACTAAGAAGCTTGTCGTACCAGTTGGCTTTTCGCTGGTAAGCCGGATGTCTGATACATTGGCCATCTTTTCGATACTATCCGCATAGCGGATAAAATCCGTTCCCGATGAGGCATTGATGGCGAGCGGTAACGTTATTTTTGGCGACAACTGCTTAGCATTGCGAAGGTTCCGGATTTCGGATACCACTTGCTGCAATAAGGCAAAATCGACCAATACCCGATCATCGTAAGCACCTCCATTCGGATAATCGGCAACAATACAACAGTCGCCGTCTGCGCGTCCACCGAAAAGTTCATCATGCCATAGCTCTTCACTGATAAATGGCATGAAAGGATGGATAAGCTTCAGAATGGACTCGAAGAAACCCTTGGTGGCTTCAAATGCCTCACGGGCGATAGGCTGCTGGTATGCTGGTTTCACGAGTTCGAGATACCATGAACAGAAGTCGTCCCACACCAATTTATACGTCGCCATCAAAGCGTCTGATATGCGGTAGTTGGCAAAATGCTCGTCGATTTCGGCCATAGCTTGGTTGAACCGATGGTTAAACCAGTTGGCGGCTTCCCGCTGTGCGGGGGTAGCAGGTATTGATGCTACATCCCAGCCCTTCACCAGGCGGAACGCATTCCATATTTTATTTGCAAAATTGCGGCCCTGTTCGCAGTAGGCGACATCGAACATTAGGTCATTGCCCGCCGGCGACGAAAGCAACATGCCCACACGCACGCCGTCTGTGCCGTATTGCTCCATCAGCTCGATAGGATCGGGTGAATTGCCCAATGATTTGGACATCTTACGTCCCTGTTTATCACGTACTATGCCCGTTAGGTATACGTTTTTGAATGGTGCCTTGCCTCTGAATTCGTGACCGAATATAATCATGCGGGCTACCCAGAAAAATAGGATTTCTGGAGCGGTAACGAGATCATTGGTCGGGTAGTAGTAGCTGATATCGGCGTTTTCCGGGTGGCGCGTGCCATCGAATACCGACATTGGCCACAAACCCGACGAAAACCACGTATCCAGTACGTCGTCCTCCTGCCGGATCCCTTCGGTGGTTTTTCTCTCCGCTTCAAATAAGGACTTGGCCTCATCCTCCGTTTTGGCGACTACCCATTCGTTCTGCGCGTTGTACCACGCTGGTATGCGTTGGCCCCACCACAACTGCCGACTGATGGTCCAGTCTTTGATGTTTTCCATCCAGTGGCGGTAGGTATTGACGAATTTATCCGGAATGAGTTTGACCTCGCCATTCAACACGTAGTCGAGCGCTGGTTGCGCTAGGTCCTGCATGCGGCAAAACCATTGCATGGAGAGCTTGGGCTCAATGGCAGCGTCTGTCCGTTCAGAAAAGCCAACCTGCGAAGAATAAGGTTCGGTTTTTTCGAGCAGCCCCGCTTCTTCCAGCAATTTGGCTACGGCCTTTCGGGCTTTGAAACGGTCTTCGCCGACAAGGATTTGGGCATTAGCGTTGAGTGTGCCGTCGTCGTTGAGGATATCGATAACTTCCAGGTTGTGCTTCTGCCCGAGTTCATAGTCGTTTAGATCGTGGGCAGGGGTTACCTTGAGGCAGCCGGTACCGAACTCCACATCTACATATTCATCCTCAATGATGGGGATTTCTCGGTTGATGAGGGGGACGAGGGCTGTTTTACCCCTAAAATGGGCATATCTCGGGTCATTTGGGTTGATGCATATCGCCGTATCGGCCATGATGGTTTCCGGACGTGTGGTTGCGATAGTCAGGTAGGCGGGGGTATCGCTATCACCGCCTTTCACGGCGTACCGTACATAGTACAGCGTTTGGTTTACCTCCCGGCGGTTAACTTCTTCGTCTGAAAGTGCGGTGCGTCCCTGCGGGTCCCAATTGACCATCCGTACCCCCCGGTAGATATAGCCCTTGCGGTACAGCCGGATGAACGTGTCGATTACCGCATCCGAGAGCTCCGGCTCCATGGTAAACCGGGTGCGCTCCCAGTCGCAGGATGCACCAAGCTTTTCCAATTGATTGAGGATGATGCCGCCATATTTCTCTTTCCATTCCCAAGCATACTCAAGGAATTGTTCACGGGTAAGGTCTTTTTTGCTGATACCCTGTTCTTTGAGCATTGCCACTACCTTGGCTTCGGTCGCAATCGAAGCGTGGTCTGTACCCGGCACCCAACAGGCATTTTTTCCCTGCATGCGCGCACGGCGGATGAGTACATCTTGTATCGTGTTGTTGAGCATATGCCCCATATGAAGCACGCCCGTCACATTGGGTGGTGGCATCACGATAGTATAAGGTTCGCGGTCATCGGGTACGGAACGGAAAAAGCCTTCTTTGAGCCAGTATGCGTACCACTTATCTTCGGCCTCCTTGGGGTTGTATGTTTTTGGTATACTCATGGAATTGTCTGCCATTTAAAGGGATGCAAACTTAGCCAAAGTTACGTTTTAAAGCAAATCCAATCGGTGCGTTAAACGGCTCGTATTTACCTTGTAGTTAATACAACTTTACCACTGCTGTACTAGATATTCGGGTTTTACTCGGAGTTTGTTCGGAGTATAGTCGAGGTTTACTCGTTTATTTCCGAATAAACTACGAATTAACTACGACTAATATACGTATATATCCATAGATAATGGTAAATATGGGTTACAGCGCGGTTAATCCGGAAGTATTACTAACTTAGCCGAGCGTCAGATCAGGTTCATGGTATATGTATTGTTCAGTGTCTTCTGTAGTGTCTCGGTATCCGTCATCCTAAAACTGGCCCGGCGATATGCCGTAGATGTTCCACAGATCATTGTGTGGAACTATCCAGTGGCAGTACTTTGTACGTGGCTTTTTCTCCAGCCGGATTGGTCTTTTGCTGCGATTTCCACTGCGCCCGTGGCATTGTATGGGACATTGGCTTTATTGCTTCCCGGTATTTTTTTTGCATTGGGAGCTTCCATCCGTTACGCGGGTATCGTACGCACGGAAGTAGCCCAGCGCCTTTCGTTGTTTATCGCATTATTGGCTGCATTTTGGCTATTTGGCGAAACGGCCCACACTGGAAAACTTATCGGTATCGTCGTGGGTATAGTCGGCATCCTTTGCAGCATCGGCTGGCATAAGGGAAAAAACCAACATGGTTTGAACCACGGGATGTGGTTGTTTCCTATGCTGGTGTTTTTTGGCTACGGTATCATCGATATTTTGTTTAAGCTGGTTGCTCAGCATACCGAGGTGCCTTACACAGCCTCCATGCTTTTTGTGTTTTGCGGCGCTACGGTTGCGGCGTTTGCCTACTTGGGGTATCAGGTGTTTATTTCCCGTAAGCGTTTTTCGATGCATGCGGTGTTCTGGGGTATCGTATTGGGCGGATTTAATTTTGCGAATATCCTGTTTTACATGAAAGCGCACCGTGCGCTGCCCGAAAACCCTTCCATGGTATTTACCGGTATGAATGTAGGCGTTATCGCCCTCGGTGCGTTGATCGGTATTTTTGTTTTTAATGAGAAGGTGTCATTTGTCAATAAAATTGGCGTTATTTTAGCCATTGTATCCGTATTGATTATTGCGTATTCGTGAGTCTGTTTGAAGATACCTATCGAACCATTGCTGCGCCTGCCGAAGGCCTATTCAAGGACAAGGGCAGTAAATTTATCGCCTATGCCTATCCGTTAACGGACGAGAAGGCCGTAAAGGAAAAGGTAGCTGTGCTGAAATCGATGCATCCCAAAGCCCGCCACCACTGCTGGGCATATCGGCTCACGCCGGATCGCACGATTTTCAGGATCAACGATGACGGTGAACCTTCGGGCACCGCCGGCCGGCCCATCCTCAATACGTTACTTTCTTACGACGTGACCAATGTGCTCGTGGTGGTGGTCCGTTATTTCGGTGGTACACTCCTAGGCGTGCCGGGACTTATCCATGCCTATAAAACGGCTACCCAAGAGGCACTGGCAGTAGCGGACATCGTAGAATTGACGGTTAACGACGTCTACCGCATCGCATTCGGTTATGAGCACCTCAATGCGATCATGCGCATCGTGAAGGAGGAAAACCTGACGGTATTGAAGCAGGATTTTGACAATCACTGCACGATGGACGTGGAAATCCGGCAACTACAGGTGGCACGGACGCTTGGGAGGCTGGAGAAGGTCGAAGGGATTACCATCGCTTTTGTTAGGAGGGCTTGACCGATTTTCTGAGAAAATAGCAGGATGGCTATGGATTAACATAGAAAACTAAATCGTTTTATGGGAATAACGGATTAAAATTTATCTTAGCAGCCGAATTTTAAGATACAAAAGCAAACCGATTCATGATCTTATTGAAGTATTTTTCGAAATCATTTGCGTTCATCGCTCATGCTACACTACTGTGGTGTTTGACAGCGAACGCGCAAACGCAAGTTTTTACCATGCCTGCCAAAGGCTGGCAATCCGTGGGGGATGTGGCAGTCCCCTTATCTCGGCAACAGGTATTGACGACTACCGCGGGTGATGGCATGTTAGCCCACATATCCGAGCGGAAGGGGCGCCCCGAAGACTTGGTTACTACGTCGACTTATGGCGACATCGAACTTGAATTAAGCTACCTATTGACTGCGGGTGCCGGGGCAACCTTGTTTTTGCACGATGCTTACCCAGTTACGTTAGCAGACAGCAGAGGAACGACCATCCCTATGGCACGGACCAATGGCGCAGCAGCAGGCTACCCGCCAAGGCAACAGGTAGGGCGGGTACCGGGAGTGTGGCAGCGGCTTCGTATCCAGTTCAGGGCACCGCAGTTCGATGGCACAGGCCATAAAACAGTGCCGGCGCGGTTACTGCGAGTGGAGCTTAATGGCGTAACGGTCCATGACGATGTGCAGTTGGATGCACCCAAAGGGGTAAGCGAAAAGGCGCAAGCTCCCGTACGTATTAAAATAGACCATGGGTCTGTTGCATTGAAGGACATAAAGATCAGCAAATTGCCCGATGCTCCCATTTCACAGCAATGGAATAACGCCGACCCGATCTTGGTCAACGCGCAGGTAAACACAACGCTTCGCAGCTTTATGGATATCCCGGATGGACCACGAGTGGTGCATGCGATTTCCGTTGGACATCCCGAACAGGTTCATTATACCTATGATCTGGATAATGGCAGTTTATTCCAGGCGTGGCGTGGCGGTTTTCTCGATGCCACCCCGATGTGGAATAATCGCGGAAATGGCACGTCGAAGGTGTTGGGGAGCCCCATTTATTTCGGAGTGCCGAGCCCGGCGATCGGAAAATTGACCGCCACAGGTGATCTGTGGCCAACGGATACGACAGGTACGGGTTACAAACCCAATGGCTATGTTTTGGATGCACAGGACCTACCGACTTTCCGCTACCACATATATGGTCAACAGGTAACCGATGCTATCCGGCCATTAACGGGTGGCGAGGGGTTTACCAGAACAGTAACGGTTGTTGGCAACCCGGAAGGCTTGTACCTGCGGTTGGCCGTGGCTCCCACCATCAACGACCAGGGTAAAGGCGTGTTCCTGATTGGCGATAATGCATGGTACCTCAAGGTAGAAGATATCGGCAAAGGCAAACCTTTTATCCGGGATCAACAGGCCGGCAAGGAATTGCTGGTACCAATAACCAGTGCGATCCGTTATTCCATTATCTTCTAACTCCTTGACCATGACTACTAAGATTAAACATACACTATACTTAAAACTCATTACGGTAATGGCAATGGCGTTTGCGTCAGTGCTCGGCCTGTCCGCTCAAGAGAGCCCCAAAGAGGAGGACTATTTCCGAATCCGAAAAGTACGCACGCCAGAAGGTATCATCTTGGAAGTTGGGGGGCTAACGATGCTCCCCAATGGTAACCTCGGTGTCAGCACGCGGCGCGGGGATGTCTACATCATCGAAAATCCGACCAGCAGCAATCCTTATTTCCGAAGGTTCGCCTCGGGACTACACGAAATCCTCGGCCTTGCTTACAAAGACGGGGCCTTGTATTGCGCGCAGCGTGGTGAGCTAACCAAGCTCGTTGACACGGACAATGACGGTAAGGCGGATGTATATGAAACGGTATACGCATGGCCCCTATCTGGCCATTACCATGAGTACTCGTTTGGTCCCATCATTGCACCAGATGGGTCGTTCTTCGTAACGGGGAACGTTGCCTTTGGCGATGAGGAGTGGTGGCGCGGTGAGAGCCGGGTGCCCTGGCGCGGTTGGGCGGTGAATATTACCGAAGATGGTAAACTTACGCCTTGGGCTACGGGTATGCGTTCACCAGCAGGCCCCGCGCTTCTCAGCGGACAATTTTTCTATACCGAAAACCAAGGCGATTGGATGGGGTCTGGCGGATTGTGGCAGGTGAATAAGGGTGATTTTATGGGCCATCCTGCCGGATTACGGTGGACCGGTCTCCCGGGATCGCCCCTTAAGCTAACAACGGAACAATTCGTATCAAAAATGGATGAACGTCGTATCAAGAACGATCAAGGGCGGTTTATTAAGCCGGAAAATATCATTAACGAACAATATAAGACGGCATTCGATGCGAAGCAGGAATTTGCTGAGTTCCGGCTACCTGCCGTATGGCTGCCCCATGGGATTCTGGGCATTTCTTCTTCACAACCTACGATTATCCCTGATGGCGTGTTTGGTCCTTTCGCGGGACAGGTGTTGGTGGGTGACCAGGGGATGAGCATGTTGTCGCGGGTGATGCTGGAGGAGGTAAACGGTGAACTACAGGGGGCGGCGATTGGATTCCGTAGCGGATTCCGGTCGGGCGTGCTGCGCATGGCATGGGCACCAGACGGTTCGTTGTTCGTTGGCGAGACCAACCGCGGATGGGGCTCTGCTGGCGATGCCAACGAAGGGCTGGAAAGACTGGAATGGAATGGTAACCTACCATTTGAGATGCAAACAGTAAAGGCAATGCCTGACGGCTTTGAAATCACTTTTACGCTGCCGGTGGATACCGCTTCTGCTAATGATCTCGCATCATACCATGTGGAGAGTTATACGTATAAATACCATCCGGTTTATGGCAGTCCGCCGGTAGATATGTCTTCGCGCCGGATAAAAGGGGTGAAGGTTTCCGCTGATGGACTACGTGCGCGGATCATTGTGGATAGCTTGAAGCAACACTACATCCACACGATCACATTGGATGGAATCCGGGAAAAAGACAAGTTCTATTCGCTGATTCATCCAACGGCATATTATACGTTGCATAACATACCGCAAGGTATAAAACTGACGATGAATGAAGTAAGTACCAAAGATAGTTCCATCCCTGTAGCGGAACCGGCACCGGCTCCTGCCGCGCCAGCGTCGAAGCAAGCTGGCAAACCAGCCGTTGCTTCAAAAGCCCTGCCCGCCAAAACCGTCGTTGCCAAGGCGCCGACGTTTAAGGAGGTGGCCGGTCTACTGACAAAGTACACCTGCATTGCGTGCCATAACCCGGATAAAAAGCAGATCGGTCCTTCCTATACAGAAATTGCTAAACGAAAGTATTCAAACGAGAAAATCGTAGAATTGATCTACAATCCGAAGCCTGAAAACTGGCCGGGTTACGCTACCGAAATGCCACCAATGCCTCATGTGCCGAAGGCGGATGCGCTGAAGATTTCGGCTTATATCAATTCGTTGAGCAACTAATAAAATCCGGGTAGTTTACCCGATGTGCTTTGGTCCAGCCGCTATTTTATGGTGAGCTGGATTTTTTTTAGCCTTTTTTTGTTGCTAACAATAGCTGCGTTTGCATGTTCGGTATGGTTTAACTATGTTTGAATAGAGAAGATAACCCTTTATAGGAAAACAAAGCCTAAATAACTATGAGATTCATCAAGCATGTTTGGCCATTGTTTGTCGCCTTGGCCTTGATTTATGTGTTCCACAATTCATGGGGCGTTTTGCCACCGCTGGGTAAGGTGTTCAGCCCCTTTCAAGGTTTCTTGCAAAATAGCGAACGCGTTGCGGACCGGAGCGATGCAGCGGTCATCCTGGATGGTATGCACGATGACGTGACGGTCCGGTACGACGACAATGCCGTGCCGCATATCTTCGCCAAAAATGACGAAGACCTCTATTTTGCCCAAGGGTACGTGATTGCCCGTGACCGGCTGTGGCAGATGGAATTCTATACCCTTGTTGCTGCCGGTCGGCTCACCGAAGTGGTAGGGCAGGGTGCGTTGGAGTATGATCGTTTTAACAGGCGGCTGGGTATGGCACGATCGGCAATGGCGATTGCGCAAAACCTGAAAACTGATTCCGTGGCCAATCGGATGTTGACGGCGTATGCTGCGGGCGTCAATGCGTATATCAAGCAACTGGCATACAAAGATCTCCCAATAGCGTACAAGTTGTTGAATTATAAGCCAGAGCCATGGTCGCCCTATAAATCGATCTTGATGCTGATGAATATGCGTAATACATTGAATGGCGGCAGCAATGATTACCGCCTCACCAATGTGCTGACCAAATATGGCGCCGAGGTGATTGCCGACCTTTTTCCAAGCTACCCGGCGCTGGAGTCGCCTGTCGTTCCAACGGGTACCGACTGGGGTTTTCAACCGGTCGCCGCGCCGCCCGTTCCCGATCAGGTAGCGGCGTTGCCCGATAGCAACCGGCTCGCATTTCAGGTGCCGTCACCTCGTCCGGACGTGGGTAGCAACAATTGGGCGGTAGGTGGCAGTCGTACGGTTACCGGCTTACCCCTTTTGGCAAATGATCCCCACCTGCAATTGACACTGCCTTCCATTTGGTACCAGATGCAGCTTTCTTCACCCACGGTGAATGTCTACGGTGTGGCGCTACCCGGTACCCCAGCAATCATTATCGGATTCAATAAAGATGTTGCATGGGGGGTGACCAACGTGGGGTCCGATGTGATGGATTTCTACCGCATCCGCTTCCGAAACGATTCGTTTGATGAATATTGGCACGATGGCCAATGGAAGCCGACGACGATGCACTTGGAGACCTTCAAGCTGAAGGGAGGCGGAGCACTTCTGGATACCTTGTACTATACCCACCATGGACCGATTATCTACCAGGAGGCGAAGTCGACCAATTACATGCGCGGAATTCCGGCAGGCTACGCCATGCGGTGGATAACGAATGAAACCGATGGAGCGGATGTGCTGACGTTTTACTACCTCAACCGGGCTAAAGATTATAGCGATTACCGGAAGGCGTTAACTTATTTTACCGCTCCGGCACAGCATTTTATTTTCTCGAGCAACGGGGGCGATATTGCCATCACGGCTAACGGCAAGCTACCCCTGAAATGGAAGGGGCAGGGTAAATACTTACTCGACGGTACGCTAGCGGAACATGATTGGCAGGGCTGGATTCCCAAGGACCAGAATCCTACCGTCAGGAATCCACCCAGGGACTTTGTGAGTTCGGCCAATCAGTTTCCGGCGGATACGACTTATCCGTATTACCTCGATTGGAAATTTGCGCATTCGGGAAGGGCCATCCGCATCAATGAGCGCCTCCAAGCGATGGTTGCCGCCACCGCGGATAGCCTGCGTGATCTGCAAAATGACAATTTCAATGTGGATGCGCGTCGGGTATTGCCCCGTCTGTTGCTATCGTTGGCTATGGATGATTCCATCAAGCGATCGGCCGAGTTCGATGTGCTCGAACGGTGGAACTATATGAACAATGCAGACGCTGTGGGAGCAACTATTTTTGAAAGCTGGTTGGACAACCTGCTTGCCGGAATCTGGGCTGACGAATTTCCTCGGGACGAAAGGATGTTGTATCCCAGCCTGGACCGCACATTCGAGCTGATCAACCAGCAACCGGATGCCAAGTGGTTTGATAACGTGAACACATCCGATACGGTGGAAACCATTGACGATATCCTATGTGAAAGCTTTAAGCTTACGGTGGCAGAACTTCGTGAACGCTGGGGCGACCTGTCTGCCGATGACTGGGCTTGGAGTCGGGTAAAAAACACCCGTATTGGGTATCTGGTGCCCAATTTCACGGCTTTCGGCCGTACGGGAATTGTTAACGGTGGCGGAAGTAGTATAGTCAATGCCACCTCTGGAACACATGGCCCCTCGTGGCGGATGGTGGTGCAACTCGATACCGCTTGGCCGGTAGCTTATGGGCTGTACCCCGGCGGACAGTCGGGGAATCCAGGAAGTGATTACTACGATAACATGATAGATCGCTGGGCGAATGGCGAGTTGGATACATTGCTGTTTATGAAAGATGTGGATGAACAATCGCCAAGGTTGCGGCATCACATGGTATTGAAACCTAAAAACTGAGCTGATATGTTATATCTATTGATTGTATTGATTGGCGGGGTGTTGTCCTATTTTGCCCCTTGGTGGATTATCGCACCTGTTTGCTTCATCCTATGCTGGTGGTTAGCACGAAAGCCAGCACATGCGTTTTGGGTTTCGGCGTTTGCCGCCGTGACGCTGTGGCTGGGATATGCTGTTTACCTTCAGGTAGTAACGGGATCGGGCTTAGCCGATAACGTTGCAGCTATTTTTACGGGGAGCATGCCCGTATTGACGGACATGCCCGGAATCGTAATTGTCATGCTCGTCGCAACGCTGGTGATAGCACCTGTTGCTGGATTTTCCGGCCTTGCGGGTGTGCAAATGAAACGGCTTATACACCCGCCTCGCTGATAACCGCCAAGGTTTTGCGCAGCCCTGTTTCGGCTACCTGCTGTAGGTCTTGTTTCCAATATTCCGGATTATAGAGTTCCAATGATATGCATTTTTCGAAGCCGATGGCCTTGAGGTCCTGCAAAACCGTCGTTAACGGTAGGATTCCGTCCCCAGGATACACGCGATGGCTGTCCTCCAGCTTTTCGATGGTTGGGGTAGCGGGGGCATCGGAAAATTGGAAAATAGCGATACTTTTCCCGCTGATAAGCGACAACCCCTCGAATCCGCCTTCCGATATGTGCATATGGTATGTATCGGGTATAACTAATGCTCCCGGATGGTTGGCGTCGATGGCTACAGCCATCGCTTGGCCGAGCGTTTTTAGTGGGAAGTACTTGACAAAAACCAATGCCGCCTCTAGGTTATAGTCATTTTTTGCTAGTTCGATCAGGTCGCGGTAGCGATTGGCTACCCATTGCTGCTCATAATGGTCTCCCACAGTATTGGGTATAGTCTGGATATGTTGGGATCCGATATCCGCTGCCATCCGCATCCGACGACGGGTATCTTTGAGTGATTCATCGAATAGGGCTTGTGTAGGGGGGAGGGCATTCCATAGTCCGATAACACTGGGGACAAAAAGACCTAAATCTCGGATTTCCTTGCCCAGATCTTTCAGGTTACCGCCTTCGGCCTCAAACTTCTCCAGCTCGCTATCCCAAGGTTCAATCGCATCATAGCCCGCCTTGGCTGCTATGGTTATCTTATCGCGCAATGAGGCGGGCCTGATGGTGGCCGTGTCCAAGCATATCGGCCAGGGACTCTTCCCTTTTTGGTAGCGCTTTTGCGTTGCGGTATTCGTGTGTTGAACGTAGGGGCTTACTAGCAGCGCACTTGAGGCTGCACCTAATGAAATGAATTTTCTGCGGTCCATTCTGGATTATGTTATTTAGATGGAAAATTTTAAAAGGAATAAAGGTAGTAAATTATCCGGGGAGTTTGTTGTGGCGATGAGACAACCTAAACATTCCGGGGATTCCCGTGTTAATTCAATAAAGAACCCACGCATGAGTACATCCAGATCAATGACTCCGATTTCCAAAGTGTTGGAACGCCTCGACGAAAAAGGCTACGGGCGGGAGCTCATCATTACCGGTGAGCACGCCCATTTTGACGGAATACCGAATACCTATCGGTCTGCCCAGCTCACGATTATCAAGGTGTACCGGTTTGAAGGGGAATCCGATCCTGCTGATATGTCCGTTGTCTATGCTATGCGCGCTGACGATGGGCAGAAAGGCTTTTTGTTGAATGCCTACGGCACTTATTCAGATCAGGACAATCCCTATTATGATGATTTTATTCGCGACGTACCCATGGACGAGCAAGAAGATTTGTAAGCGTATACGGCTAATCGATAAAAAAATAATAAAAATTTTACAAAAAATTTAGGATTTTCGCAAAATCCTATTAGATTTGTAGTCATTCATGTGTGCAGCCATTTGCGTAGTGCCCTGCATCCCTTGCGGGGCCACGCATTTGGTACTTGGTTATCAGGCAATTCCTTTCTTATTCGCATCAAATTTCAGCATAATAAAAAGCAAAATCGTAAAACTCCATAATGACGATCCGCCATAGCTGATGAAAGGCAGGGGAATACCGATGATGGGTACGATGCCGATTGTCATGCCGATATTGATGGCAAAATGAAAAAATAAGATGCTGGCGACACCATATGCATAGATGCGGGCAAAGGCAGTCCGTTGACGCTCGGCGATATTGACAATACGCAGCAGGAGCGTGAGGTAGATGCCGATCACGACCATCGATCCTACAAATCCCCATTCCTCTCCAATGGTGCAAAAGATGAAATCCGTGCTTTGATCAGGTACGAAATTGTATTTCGTTTGTGTACCCTGAAGATAGCCTTTGCCCCAAAATTGCCCGGATCCGATTGCAATTTTAGATTGGTTGAGTTGATAGCCAATACCCCTCGGGTCGTCCATTTGCCCTAATATAAGGTTGATGCGATCACGTTGATGGGATTGAAGTATGTTATCGTAAACGAATTCTACGCAAAAGACATAAGTGGCGGAAATGACAAAAAGTATGACAAGGCTGGTTATTATTTTTCGCTTTCTCCGGAAATAATAAATGCCCAGGCCGGTGATGGCGGCAGCAACTGCAATGACAGCCCACTGATTGAACGCGAGTGTGAGCACGAATAGCAGGATAGCCAAGGCACCGAATAGCATCCAGGGACCCGATATGTAACCCTCTCGATAGAATACGAATACCAATGCAAAAAAAGCTAGTGCCGACCCGGTGTCCGGTTGCAGCAGTACCAATACGACTGGCAGCATAATAACGACAGCACCGACCAATAGTGTTTTGAGGTTTGGGGACTTGTTGCTATGGGCACTGAGAAACCGGGCCAGTAGCAGGCAAGTGGCCAATTTGGCAAATTCGGAAGGCTGCAGCCGGAAACTGCCGATGGGTATCCAGGCTTGATTGCCCCCTACATTGCGTCCGACGATGAGCACCGCAATGAGTAGTAAGATGGTAATCGCGTAAAATACGGGTGAAAAGGAGCTGTAAAACTTGGCGTCGACGATGAGTATCGTAGCGGCAATGATCATGGCCGAAAAAATGTAGATGGATTGCTTACCATAGTTGGTGTTCATGTTGAACAATCCGGGATGCTCAGGATCAAAGACGGCAGCATGGATATTGAACCATCCAATGACACAGAGTAGCAACCAGAGTAAAATGGTGAACCAGTCTACCTCTCCGCCAAATAGCTTATTGCGATGTGGATTAGTCATGCCTGTTTGCTAAGATGCGATGATGGACGAATAGGGGTTCCTCTTCGGGGTCCTTTCTTGGATCTGCACGACGGCTGGATGTAACCTTGTCGGCTTCCGTGGACTTCCCGGTTTCCAGTTTGGGCAAAAGGTCGGCATTGAAGATCCGGTCTTGGATGTATTTGGGCAAGGTGATGGTGTCTTTGATGTATTGCTCGATGAGCATACTTGCAATAGGCCCAGCCCAAACCCCACCATATCCAGCGTTTTCTACGACGACAGCTATCGCTATTTTCGGGTTATCACGAGGAGCAAAAGCAAAGAATACCGCGTGGTCGGCTCCATGTGGGTTTTGGGCGGTTCCTGTTTTTCCACACATTTCGATGTCGGCGATCCGCACGGAATAACCGGTGCCGCCCGGCACGTTTACCGCCCGGCTCAACCCCTCAACTACGGGTTCGTAATATTTGGCATCAACCCCCGCTGAAATCTTTTCCGTAAATTCAGGTTTGGCGATTTTCTTTTCGCCGATGGCTTTAATGAGATGTGGACGGTAGTAAAAGCCGCGGTTGGCCACAATGGCCATGATATTAGCCATCTGCAGGGGAGTGACACCCATTTCTCCCTGCCCGATGGAGAGTGATATGTTGAACCCCGACCCCCATCTGGCATTTCCATAGCGCTTGGTGTAGTAGTCTGCCGTGGGTAGCAGGCCGCTTTTCTCGCCGGGCAAATCAATACCAAGCGACTCCCCAATACCAAATTTCATCACGGCATTGCGCCATAGGGTGTATGCCTCCGCAGTGGGTAAGTTGCGATGGTCGATCATCCGCGCATAGGAATAGCCGAAGTACGTGTTGCAGGATCTTTGGATGGCCGTAACCAGTGGAATCGATCCATCCACGTGCGTGCAGCGCATGATCGCGCGGCCACCGCCATAGCGATACCCGCCCGGACAATTGAAAATTGTGTGTTCGTCGATCATTCCGGCTTGCTGGGCCGTGAGCGCATTGACCACCTTGAATATCGAACCCGGCGGGTACTGAGCCTGGATCGGGCGGATAAACATGGGCTTGAAGGGGTCATTCAATAATTTCATGTAATTATTCCCTCGTTCACGCCCGACCATCATGTTGGGATCGTAACTTGGGCTGCTTACAAACGTCAAGATCTCACCTGTGGCGGGTTCGATAGCCACCACGCTCCCAATTTTATTGCGCATCAATTTTTCAGCGAGGACTTGCAGCTCCTTGTCCAGGGAAGAGACCAACTCGTCGCCCGCAACGGCAAGGGTGTCGTACTTGCCCTCCGCGAAAACCCCCTGGGGCCTGTTGAATGCGTCGACCATCACGTTTTTGACCCCACGTTGGCCCCTTAGCAGTTCTTCGTATGCGCTTTCTACACCTGTCGCACCGATATAGTCGCCCGGTCGGTAAAATTTATTTGACCGCTCGATATCGCGGTCGTTGACTTCCTGGATATATCCTAGGAATTGTGCAGCAATGCTATCGGGATAATTGCGTACCGTCCTATTCTGTACATAGAAGCCCCTGAATTTATAAAGATGCTCCTGCAATTTGGCATAAGCGGACGCAGGTATCTGTTTCTCAAACTGGGAAGCTTTATAGGGTGAATAGTTACGTGCGGTAGTCATCCGCCGTTCAAACCCCTCGCGGTCGATTCCAACGAGTTCACACAATAGCGCCGTGTCGAGGTCTACGACCTCCCGTGGTGTTACCAATAGGTCATAAACGGGTTCGTTCTGAACCAGTACCTTTCCCTCCCGGTCGAGGATGACCCCGCGTGCGGGATAGATGACCATTTTCCGCAGGACATTGTTATTTGCCGAAAGCAGGTAGGTCTCATCAATCAATTGCAGGTAAAACAACCGCGAGGCGATAACGATCGCCACTGCAATGAAAATGCCCTGTATGATGTATTTTCGCTCAAAGAGACCGTTCATTTGTATGTAGATGCCTTATGGCCAGCTTTAACGCTGCTTTTTCCGGTAAAACAGGAGACTGAATAATAAAATGATAATGGTTGTAAATATACAACTTAATAAGATACGGGTGAGCGTGTAATGGAATTGATGGAAAGTGAAGGTTTCCAGTAAGAACAAAGCCGTATGATGGAACAGGGAGAGTATAAATACGTAGAGTAGATACCATCGAAATGATACCGTTCCGACAATGGGCGTCATGTAGTTTTCATATTGGTCGGTTTGTAAGGTGATGCGCACGAAAATAATACGTCCCCACGCCAGGGCCACACATGCCGCGGCATTAACCCCTAAGGTGTCATAGAAGGCGTCCACAGTGATGCCGGTAATAAAAGCGAGGACATAGAGTAGAAAATTGGATATTCCCACGGGAAGTAGCAAGAGAAACAATAGGTATGGGAAGGGCGTAGCTAAATTATAATATCCGATATTCTTGAATAGAAAGACCTGTAGCATTACCAGCACAATGAAACGGACGACATTATATGAAAAAACTTTAGCCATTGTCGTCGTTTTGAGATTCCAGTTCGGTTTTTTCGTCGACCAATAAGTCGTCCACAACGTATACCTGTTGAAGGTTATGGAACTGTGTGCTGAATTCAATCTTAATGTCGAGGAAACTATCGCCGCCCGAAAGGCCAGTTTCGACAACTTTACCCACCAATATCCCCGGCGGAAATAGTGAAAAACCGGATGTATAAACCAGTTCATCTTTCCTTACTTTCACATGATTGGGGATGTCTTTGAGCACACCCGTGCGGGAATCGTAGTTGTCGCCCCACATCAGTGAACCAAATGCGCGGCTGTCTTCCAGGGCTGCACTGATGCGGGTTTCACTGTGAAGGAGCGATTGGACGGTAGAAAAATGCTCGGATACATTGAGGACAATGCCCACGATGCCGTTGGAAGAGATGACACCCATGCCTTTTTCGATGCCATGTATCCGGCCCTTGTCAAGTGTGATGTAATTGTTTTTTTGATGAATGCTGTTATTGGTGACCTTGGCTACAACATAATGGTATTGTACACCCCGAGCGGTATCACTTACCGTGCCCTGCACAATACTGTCCGTTGCTGTGAAGCGCTGTAGCTGCTCCCTCAGCGCAGCGTTTTCTTCGGCCAGATGCGTATTCACGTCCCGAAGGTGCAGGTAACTCTTCCATGCATTGATTTTTTCATAGGTACCGCCGACGAGCTGGTTTGATGAATTGACGGCAGATGCGCGCTGAAACGAATTGTTTTGAATAACCAAATAACACGCTAACCCAAAAAATACAACGAATAAAAAGAATGCATTGTATTTATTGAGAATTAGCCAAAGGTTCTTCATACCTCGGAAGTTGGCTTGCTTACTGCATCAAAAACTTGAATGTGCCGACGTTTTTCAAGGCGATTCCGGTACCCCTTACAACAGCGCGAAGCGGATCTTCCGCCACGTGTACGGGCAATTTGGTCTTCGCTTGTATCCGTTTATCCAATCCCCGCAATAAGGCTCCACCGCCGGTGAGGTAAATCCCTGTCTGGTAAATATCGGCAGAAAGTTCCGGAGGCGTGATTTCCAGTGCCTTTAATATTGCTTCTTCTATCTTGGAAATGGATTTATCCAGGCAATGGGCAATTTCAGTATAGGAGACGGTGATCTGCTTGGGTACGCCTGTCATCAGGTCACGTCCCTGCACGGCGAAATCAGCAGGAGGATCCTGGAGTTCGGGCAGAGCAGATCCGACTTCGATCTTTATTTTTTCCGCTGTGCGATCGCCAATCATGATGTTGTGTTGGCGGCGGATATACTGCACGATGTCGGAATCGAAATTATCTCCGGCTACGCGAATGGACTGGTCACAAACGATGCCCGACAGCGCAATAACGGCGATTTCTGTGGTGCCGCCACCGATATCGATGACCATGTTGCCCATGGGTTCTTCGACATCAATGCCGATACCCACGGCGGCGGCCATCGGCTCATGCACCAAGTAAACTTCTTTGGCGCCCGCAATCTCTGCCGAGTCGCGTACCGCCCGTTTCTCCACCTCCGTAATGCCGGAGGGGATACAGATAACCATTTTCAGCGAGGGGAAAAACCAGCCTTTGCCGTTATTCACCATTTTGATCATACCCCGTATCATGTGCTCGGCCGCGTTGAAATCCGCAATTACGCCATCTTTCAACGGCCTTACCGTCCGGATGTTGTCATGCGTCTTACCTTCCATCTGCATGGCCTGGCGGCCTATCGCGATGACCTTGTTGGTGGTACGGTCAAATGCAACAATAGATGGTTCATCCACCACCACCTTGTCATTATGGATAATGAGTGTGTTGGCCGTACCCAAATCAATAGCAACTTCTTGTGTAAACCAGTTAAATAAGCCCATCCGGCAAATATGATAAGATTTTCAAATTAGGTGCAAACCTACCAAAAAAACTGATAACTTTAACCACATTATCCGATTTATATCTGATTAATGTAGATACCCTAAATTAGTTGTTTCAACGATGATAAAAGCCTATTTGATCTCAGCCTTTCTGGTGCTTTTCCATGCCTGTTTGCATGCCCAGGATTTTGTTTTTGGCTCACTTATGCCAGCCGATGTGAAGCTTGCAAAAAACGACCTGGATAGCAGTTCCAATGCGGCGGTACTGAATGAGTACGGTAAAGCCTTTATGGTATATAATGATACCAAAGGGTATACTGAGCTGATCGTGGATTACCACGTACGCATAAAGATTTTCAACAGCGACGGTTATGAACATGCCGATATCGTCCTGCCGGCTTATAAAGACGAAAGCGGGGAGCGCACCGATGTACTATCAGAAATCAAGGCGGTAACCATCAATATCAACCATGGGCGTGTGGTTTCCATACCATTGGATAAAGGCCAGTTATTCAAGGAGGAAGTGAGTAAGTATTTAACCAATACTAAATTTACTTTTCCTAGCCTACAGGATGGTAGTATCATCGAATACAGTTATCGCTTGGTATCCCCGCACATCTTCAATTTCAAGACGTGGCAGCTGCAAGATGACATTCCGAAAGTCAATAGCCTATTTGAAGCTTTGATCCCCGGAATGTACACCTACAACGTTATCCTTCGTGGCCCTTATCCGCTTGATATCCAGGATGCCAAATTGAAGAGCGGATGTTTCCGGATTGCCGGCCGTGATATCGACTGCTCGCACATGACTTATGGCATGAAAAACATTCCAGCATTCGTAGAAGAAGATTATATGACTTCTGCAATGAATTTTAAATCAGCTATTTATTTTGAACTTTCTGATATTTACAGGCTTGATGGGTCGAATATTAAGATCACGAAGGAGTGGCGAAATGTTGACCGGGAATTGGTGAGCCATCCGGACTTTGGCGGCCAAATGAAACGCGACAATGTCTTTAAGTCGATCTTGCCTACCATCTTGGCAGACGCTTCGGATGACCTGGGTAAAGCCAAGGCATTATACCGTTATCTACAGCGGAATATCAAATGGAACCGCTACCTCGGAAAGTATAGCGAAAACAATATCAAAAATGCGCTCGAACGGCGGTCCGGTAATATCGGCGATATCAATCTGGCCCTTATCGCAGGACTGCGTGCCGCTGGATTGGATGCCGAGGCGGTCATGCTGTCGACGCGGGATAATGGCGTGGTCAATGACATACACCCCGTACTCAGCGATTTCAACTACGTGGTGGCTAAGGTAAACATTGGCGACAGCTATTACCTGTTGGACGCATCCGATCCGTTTTTGCCGTTTGGTCTGCTTCCCTTGCATTGCATCAATGGCAAGGCCCGTGTGGTCAATCTGAAAGAACCGTCTTACTGGATTGAACCAAAGTCATCCCAGAAGTCGACTACCCAGTATACACTAACGGCAGAATTGCATCCTGATGGGCGGTTGACAGGTCAACTGGTTACCCATAGCCACGGCTATACCGCGTTGCACAAACGGCGGGAATTGGCCAACTATAATACTACTGAAGAATATATCGAACACATCGACGAAATACAGACCGGCTTCACTATCTTGGGGGGTGAAATCAAGGGTGTGGCCGAGGTGGAAGAACCCTTGGTAGAACATTATGATGTGGAGGTGAAATTGTACGACGGGCTGAATGCACCGGAGCTATTTTTCAATCCCTTTTTTATCAACCGGGTAACCAAAAACCCGTTCAACCTGGATGAGCGCACTTATCCCGTGGATATGGGCGCCGCCAGCGAGGAGCGTGTTTTAATGACCATCAAATTGCCATCCGGCTACGAACTGAAAGCGAAGCCGGATGACTATAATATGGTATTGGAAAACAAGGGGGGCAGGTATCTCACGCAAACGCAATTGGCGGGCGAAACACTTACGTTTTCGCAGCTACTCGCCTTGAATCATGCTACTTACGCGCCCGAAAGCTATTTTGCCTTAAAAGAATTTTTCAGCCGGATCATACAGCAGGAAAAGATAGACGTGGTTTTGCAGAAAACAGGCGGGTAATGAAAACGATATTCATAGGAATAGCCCTATTGGCAATGGCATCGCAGGTGCAAGCACAATCCGAATACGCGGTATCGGATATTCCCGTCGCAATGAAAAGCCGTGCAGATGCCGTGGTACGCGGGGAGGCGATCACGGTGGATATGGTCACGCCAACCAAGGTGCGCTATCACGTAAAGCAAGCGATTACCGTTTTCAACAGGGGAGGCGAGGATAAGGCCAGGTTGGTCATCTATTATGACAAGCAAACGGTAATCAAACAGATGTCGGGACGAGTATTCGATGCCGATGGATTCCAGATTGGCAAATTTACCCAACGGGATTTCAAGGACGAGAGTGCGGTAAGCAATTTTTCGTTGTACGAAGACACCCGGGTGAAGTATTTCCTGCCGGCCGTCACCGCGTACCCTTATACGGTAACGTATGAGTACGAGCTGGAACTCAAGCAAAACCTGATCATTCCCGCCTGGCGACCGGATGCTTATTGGGATGTAGCCGTGCAACACAGTCAATATACATTCGTCTGCAAAGAATCGGATGAGTTGAGGGTCAGCGCCACTAACTACACGGAAGAACCGGTATCGGGGAGCCTCGATGGCCGGAAAACCATGACCTGGACGGTTGCCAACCTGCCTGCGCAACGGTATGAGCCTTACAGTCCAGACCCGCATACCTATAAAACAACGGTTAGAATCGCCCCTGTGGATTTCAGTTACTACAAACAGGAGGGACATTATTCCAATTGGGAGGAGCTCGGTAAATGGAAATACCAAGCGCTCCTGGCCGGTGGATTGAAACTTCCGGAGACAACCGTTCAAACGGTGCGGCAATTGGTGCAGGGAGTGGCTTCCGACAAGGAAAAAGCGAAGGTGCTGTATGAATACCTGCAGCGTAAGACCCGGTATGTAAGCGTACAGATCGGTATCGGTGGCTTCAAGCCCATGGCAGCAAGTGAGGTGGACCGATTGGGCTATGGCGACTGCAAGGGATTGGTCAATTATATGCAGGCTTTACTGGCGGTTGCCAATGTTCCATCTTACTATTGCATTGTGGAGGCGGGCAACGCCAAACGCGATATCCGACCTGATTTTGCCAGTATGGAGCAGGGCAATCACATTATCCTTTGCCTGCCATTTGAAAATGATACGACCTGGCTGGAATGCACAAGCCAACGTCTTCCGTTTGGTTACCTGGGTTCTTTTACGGATGACCGCACTGTATGGGCTTGTACGCCAACTGGTGGGCGGTTACTGCGTACGCCCGGTTATGGGGCAGATGTCAGCACGCAACACAGGCGGGTGGATTTGGTATTGGATGAAGATGGGACACTTTCTGGGCACATGGAGACGGTTTTCACTGCCGGGCAATACGACAATCATTTGGAAATCGCGGAAAGCAATGGGGGCGAGCAGGTGAAGTTACTGAAGGGGGCTTACGATGTCGATCACATCGACTTCAGCGGCATTGGCTATCAAAAGCCCATCGGCGAGATACCTGCGCTGGTTGAGGCATTTGAGCTGAGATTACCGAAGTATGCTCCCGAAAGCGGCGGACAGGTCTTTCTCACCGCCAATATATTTAATCGGCAACCTACAGTGCCAACGGTCAAAGACCGCCGGCTTCCGCTATACATCAATAGGGGATACACGGATGAGGATCGGATTACCTATACCTTACCCGATGGATTTATGGCGGTCACGGATGCCTGGAACGAGGAAATCGAAAGTCCATTTGGACAATACCAGACTTCCGTAGTGCAGGCGGGTAATCAACTTCGATACTACCGCAAATTGGTTCTCAACGAAGGCATGTTTCCGGCAGCGCGGTACAGCGAATTCTGTGCGTTCATCAATCGTGTCCATACGCTCGATAACCGTAAAGCCGTACTGGCTAAACAATAGGCCTCATTGATTCACCAGCACACCGATGTAAAAATTAAAGGTGTCGATTTCAAAGTTGTCGCGTGTTAGCCCCGGGATGTTGATGGGGGTGAGTCTTCGCGTGGGCTGGATGAATTGGTATTGCCCGCCCTTAGTGCGGATGCGTACGGGCATATCGAACCCCTGTTCGTCGGCAATCCAACGGCAAGAGGCCTTGCCATCTTTTGTGAAATAGAACTCGAGCGTGGGGATATTCGCGTGGCGCACATATTGGGCAAAGACACTCGAAAGGTCTTTTCCAGACTGTTCGCTGATGTAGTCCACGATGTCCTTATAGTCTACCGTGCTGTGATAAAACCGCTTATTAAGTCCCCGCAAAATTTGTCGCCATTTTTCGTCGTCATTGATGATGGTGCGCACCATATTGTGCAGTACACCGCCCTTATTGTACATATCGCCCGATCCTTCATTATTTACGTGGTAGCTGCCGATGATGGGGGCAAGGTTTTGGATACCCCGGCGGTTGCCATGCACATATTCCTGGCCAGCTTGCTTACCGAAATGGTAATCGATGTAAAGGGATTCGGAGTAGTTTGTGAAACTCTCATGTATCCACATGTCGGCGAGATCGTTTGACGTGATGTTGTTGCCAAACCACTCGTGCCCAGCCTCATGGATAATGATGAAATCCCACTTGTTTCCCCATCCGGTCCCGGAGCCGTCTCTGCCCAGGTAGCCGTTTTGGTATTTGTTGCCATAGGCGATTGCACTTTGGTGCTCCATGCCGAGGTGGGCGGTTTCTACAAGTTTAAAGCCATCCGCGTAAAAAGGGTAGGGACCAAACCAGTGTTCAAATGCTTGGAGCATGGGTTTCACATTGGCGTTGAAATGCGGTCTGGCCTTGGCTTCGTTTTCACGCAGTACCCAATAATCGAGATCGAGTATACCCTTTTCGCCTCGGAATGTGTCGGCAAAGTGGACATAGTCACCAATGTTGACGGCTACATTGTAATTGTTGATCGGATTGCTGACAAACCAATTGAAACGGGTGTAACCATCGCCAAGATCTTCGCTGCCTTTGAATCGCCCATTGGATACGTTGGTAAGACCGTTGGGAACGCTGATGCTGATCAGCATGCTGTCCACCTCGTCGGATTGATGGTCTTTGTTTGGCCACCATACGCTAGCTCCCAGTCCTTGGCAGGCGGTAGCAATCCAATGCTTGCCGTTGCTGTCTTTCTTGAAATCGAAGCCACCGTCCCAGGGAGCCCGCTTGGCCTGCACGGGATTGCCGGAATAATATACGGTGAACGAATCGATGCTGCCTTTTTGAATAAGGCGGGGAAAATCCACGAATACCGCATTGAATTCCCGTTTGAAGGGCAACTCTTCTCCGCGGTACACCACGCTGTCCACGCGCAGGTTGTCGAATAGGTCGAACTGCAAACGCTCGATGTTGTCCATCGCCGTAAATCGGAAAAGGTTAGCGCCACTGATATATCGCTTGTCAGGGTTTACCCGTACATTGAGGTGGTAGTAATTGATATCGTAGCAGGTACGTAAGGGCGTAAGTTGGCCACGCAGGGAATCACCACGGCTGAAAAGCTGATTTGCGGGTACAAATAGCTGTGCGATACTCGTTTTGGATGCCGCTGCAAGCAAGAGAAGGATAAAAAGTCTTTTCACAATCGTCTGTTATTTTGTGTTTCTGTATGATCACCGTCCTCCCGGCGGGCAGTGTTGCTTGAGGTAATTGGTATAGAGCGTTGACAGGTGTTCTCCTGTGCCCTCGCCCTCACTGATACTGTGGCTGCGATTGGGGTACGCCATAAGCGAAAATTGCTTATTGTGCTTAATCAGTTCGTTGATAAGCAGTTCGGCATTTTGGTAATGTACATTATCGTCGGCGGTACCATGGATATAGAGCAGATTGCCCCGGAGGTTTTTCGCGTGAGTTACCGGTGATCCCTGGATGAAGGGTTCGCGATCGTCTTGCGGGAGGCCCATGTAGCGTTCCTGGTAAATATTATCATACATCAATTGATCGCCCACGGCAGCGATTGCGATGCCGGTTTGGTATATTTCCGGGTATTGGAAGAGTAGATTGAGCGTAGATGATCCGCCACCACTCCATCCCCATACGGCAACACGGGTGGAATCGACGAATGGCCACTTCAGGATTTCTTGGGCGGCCATGGCTTGATCACGGATATTGAGGATGCCGATATTCTTATAGATGGCTTTGCGCCAAGCCCGTCCTTTAGGTGCGGGTGTACCCCGGTTTTCCACGGAAATATAAAGGTATCCGTCCTCGGCCATGCTTCCTTGGTAGAGTCTGTTACCGCCTATTCCAAAGTTGTCCGTAACCGTTTGTCCGGCAGGTTCGCCATATACATAAAACACCACCGGATATTTTTTTGAAGGGTCGAAATCTGCAGGTTTAACCATCCAGCCGTCCATTTCCACACCGTCGGTGGTGGTGATCTTAAAAAACTCAGCTTCCGGCGTGCCTGCCGGCAACTCGTTGGTTTGGCCGGCAACGAGTGTGTGATGGGCAGGCAGGTCTACTACCTGGCCGTTGGTGGTGGACGTGCGGCTGCTGAACCGGTGCAGCGCCATTTTGCCGTTCGGCGATAGGGTATAACTATGTGTTCCGGTTTGTCCGGCCGGCGTAACTCGTTCTGCTTCGCCGCCTGTTAACTTTACGCGATACAGGTATTTTTGGGTGGCGTTTTCCGGCGAGGCCGAAAAATAGAAATAATCACCGGCCTCGTCGATCAGGTCGATGCCGATGACGTCGTAGTCGCCAGAAGTGATAAGCTGCTCGTTTCCTTGGCGATCAATGCGATAGATATGGCGCCAGCCATCCTTTTCGCTCACCCAGATAAACTCCTTTCCATCGTTTATCCATTCCCATCCGGTGGGGTCATCGTCGTTCCACCTGGCCTTGCTATCTATCCACGCATTGTCCGTTTCGTGATAAATCCGTGTACATACACCATTCACGGCATTGGCCAGGTAGATGCTGCTTTCCTGCTGCCTGCGGTCGAGTTGCTGGATGACCAGTTCGTCATTGGCGGCCGCCCATTCCATACGGGGGAGGTAATGTTGTACGGGGTCTCCGGGAATAGTCATCTTTACGGTATGGCCGTTGCTTACGTTTACCACAGCGATAGCGGCACCGCTAGGTGCCTCGCCGACTTTGGGATACTCCACGGGGATGGTAAACGAATAGATGGAGTCTGTATTATTGATCATCAGGAAATTACGGATGGTCCGCGCATCGATGGTCCAATAGGCTATCCGTTTACCGTCGGGCGACCAACGGAAACCGTCCCGGCAACCAAATTCTTCCTCGTATGCCCAATCGAAGGTGCCGTGTATGATGCGGTCGTTACCGTCGTTGGTGAGCGGCGAAATAGCTCCCGAACTGAGCTCCTCGACGTAGAGGTTATGACCACTGACGTAAGCGGCCTTTTTGCCATCCGGTGATAGTTTGGCATACATAAGCGATGATTCGGGTAGATTCTTACCCAGTTGCCTGAGCGACTTGTCCCGCCTGTCGAATACCCAATAATCGCCCCGTGTATCGTAGCGCCATACCCGTTGCGTATTGGTATTGATGAGGATTTTATTGCCATCACCGGCCATCGTAAAACGCCGGATTGCCAGAGGTGCACTGCCTGCCATAGGTGATAAGTCAGCCTTTGAAGCCAAAACGGTCCGTTGCTGGGGGTCGGCTATCGCTTCCTGGACAATTTCGCCCCCCACTACCTTCACGATGGAATTGCCGTCTTCGGACCACTGTACCTGCTGCCCGAATTGGGCATTGGAAACACCAAAAGCGGTAAGTAACACGGCCAGCAGCATGGCGTATCGTCCTAATTGGACACGAAACGTAAGTCTGTTCATATTCAATGGTTTCAATTAAAATGCTTCCGATCTGATGTGTTCGATCTCCGCCACGGTTTTCGCTAAGGGCTGGCCTAAGATGCGATGACCGGTATCGGTAATCACGATATCGTCTTCTATGCGGATGCCTCCAAAGCCTTTGAACGCTTCGATGCGTTCATAATTGATGAAGCGGGCGAGTTTTTTTTCGGCTTTCCAGCGGTCTATCAACTCCGGGATAAAATATAAGCCCGGCTCTACCGTCAGTACGTAACCAGCTTGCAGTTCTTTGCCCAACCGTAATGATTTAAGCCCAAAAGTGACTGTATCCTTCGGAAGTGTGTCGGTATAGCCTACATATTGCTCGCCGAGGTCTTCCATATCATGTACGTCTAGCCCCATCATGTGGCCCGTGCCGCATTGGAAAAATAAGGTGTGCGCACCAGCAGCTACGGCTTCTTCGGGGTCGCCTTGCATAAGCCCCAATTGGTTGAGGCCTTCCACCAGCATGCGGCACGATAGGAAGTGGATGTCGAGGTAACGGGTGCCGGGTTTGAGTGCCTGTGTGGCGGTTTGAAGGGCATGGAGCACCACTTCGTATGCTTCTCCTTGTAAGGAGGTAAACGTTTTGCCAGCAGGGAAGGTACGCGTAAGATCACTGGCATAGCCCATAGCCGTTTCGGCGCCCGAATCGTTGAGCACCAAATGCCCTTCCTGCAATACATTGCCGTGGTGGTGGTTATGCAGTACCTCGCCCCGGACGGTCAGTATGGTTGGGTAGGCGAGGGTGCTTCCTGCCAGTTGTGCCACGTGGTGTACCTCGGTGGCTACTCGTTGTTCGGTCTTTCCCGGCATTGCCAGGCGCATGGCGGCCAGGTGCATATCCACACTGATGTTTACAGCTCGTTCGATTTCCACGAGCTCTTCAGCAGATTTGATGGACCGTTGTGCAACCACGGCCTTAATCAGCTCCACAGAAGCCGATGAGGCGAGTTGCGCGACGGGTATGCCGGTCAGCTGGGACAGTCTTATCGCATTGGCTGGTCGGTAGGGGGGGAGAAAATGGACAGGGCGCTGCCGTTGCAGCGCTTCCTGCATCATTGCGGGTAATGCATTTGCGGGTAAAGTCTCTGTGACGCCTACTTTGCCGGCTTTTTCCGCTAGGGTTTCGAGGCGTCCCATCCAGATGATATCATCCATGGTCAATTCATCGCCAAAGATGACGGTACGGTCGGCGTCGACATCGATGACGGCTGCTAGCTGTGGGGCGTTGATGCCGAAGTAATAAAGGAATGTGCTGTCCTGCCGGAAAGGGTAGGTGTTGTCCCTGAAATTAATGGGTGCTTCGCCGTTGCCCAATAGTAGGACAACCCCTTTCGATACCTGCTTTTTTAGCGATTCTCTTCGTTTAAGATAGGTTTGTGTGCTAAACATCATGGCATAAAGGTAATAAAAAGATCTAACCGTATCTTGTTAAGCTATTTCCAAAAATTGACACGAAATGACTTTTTGCCTGGTTTTTCTCGCTTTTCTTTAATCAAAGCGCATCACATATACATTGGTTTCTTTGCGTAAAAAGCCGACATTGGGGTATAGCTGGTTTGCTGCAATCCGTGCCGGATTGGACGTCAAGGAGAGCAGCTTTACCTGCTGTAGCCGGGCAAATGCAATGGCATGTTGGGTAAGCTGCTTGCCTACACCCCGACCGCGATAAGCTTCATCAACAACCACATCTTCAATCCAGGCCTTTTTGCCGGTGGGTGACCGATAGATCCCGACGGTGATCATACCGGCATAACGGCCTTGCTCGTCTATCGCGACAAATAGGTGGCTATTTCGCGATGCGATCAATGCTGCCAGATCAGATTCGGTGATCAGATGCCCTGTGCTGGTGAGCAAACTTAGGAACCGATTAATGGCATCTGTCAACCCCGTTGTATTTGCTGTAACTTCTTCAATGCGCATGGTCATTCGCTTACTTACCTGTCAATGACTTTTTTTTCTTTGCTTGAAATATTCTGCAATCGCGTCCACCGAAAAACTATTCAGACAGCTTTCGGCTGTAACGCCGCCTTTTCGTGCCACATTGACCCCATACTGCATGTCGTGGAAGCCACTGTTGCGGTGCGCATCCGGATTGATGGACAGCAAGACACCTTTTTCCACCGCGTAGCGGTGCCAGCGCCAATCGAGATCCAGCCGAAGCGGATTGGCGTTGATTTCGATAACTACACCGTGGGCCGCACAGGCATCGATGATGCGCTGGTAGTCTATGGAATAACCCGACCGGCTAAGGAGCAGGCGTCCCGTGGGGTGGCCCAAAATGGTCGTATAGGGATTTTCAATAGCTTTGACCAATCGTGTGGTCGCCTTTTCGGCATCCATCTTGAGGTTGGAATGGATGGACGCTACAACTAAATCAAAGCCGGCGAGGATTTCGTCGGGGTAATCCAGCGAACCGTCGCCAAGGATATCCGATTCAATCCCCTTGAAGATACGGAAGGGTGCGAGCCGCGCGTTCAACGCGTCGATTTCAGCCCATTGTTGATGTACGCGCTCGATCGTGAGCCCTTTGGCATAGACCGCTGCTTTTGAATGATCGCATATGCCCAGGTATTCCATGCGCAGCTCATCCCGGCAATACTGGGCCATTTCTTCCAGTGTATTTACGCCATCGCTGTAGGTGCTGTGGTTATGCAGGGTGCCGCGGAGGTCAGCATAGCTGATAAGCTTGGGCAGTGAATCCCGGCTCGCCAGGGTAATCTCGTTGGTGCCTTCGCGCAGTTCGGGTTCGATATACTGTAACCCAAGCGACCCGTAAATAGCTGCTTCAGAGTCGAAGTCGGGCAAACGGTGTGCTGCCAGTAACTCATCCAATTGTCGGAGATGATTGTCCGAGCCGGTGGTGACCAGCAACTGATGGGAGAATGAATTGGGGTCGACCGGAAAAAAGCGGAATGTAAGTCCGGCGTCGTTTTTCGCCAACAGTGGCAAGGCGTCGCTCAACGTTTCGATGGCGAGGGTGCCAATTCGGGCGACAGCCGCCGTCAATTCGCTTATGGATGCCTCGGCAATGAGATCCACCGATTCCAAGACCTCACATTTCCGGCGGAAATCGCCTGTATAAGCTATCTTACGGCCACTGGGTAACCATTCTCGCAGTGATACCATTACGTCCTCAGCAAGCTTTTCCGCATTGGCATATAAAAACCATCCTTTATTCGCAATCGAAAACTCGATGGCTCGTTTGATTTCTTCCTGCGTCTTCAATCCGAACCCTTTGGCTTCGATCAAACGATTTTCATTGCATGCATAATACAGTTCACCAGTCGATTCGATACCCAGGGAACGCCAGATGACGGCTATTTTTTTCGGGCCGAGGCCTTTGATGGAAAGCATTTCCAGGATGCCTTCAGGCGTGGCGGCCAAGAGTGTATCCAATTCAGGAAACGAACCGGTGGCTAATAACGAGGCTACTTTCTGGGCGGTACTTTGGCCAATTCCCGGTACTTCGCTAAGCTCACCAATAGCCTGCGAAGTAATGACGAATGGCAATTTATCCAACTTGAAGGCAGTTGCCGCGATGGCCTTGGTGCGGAATGGGTTTTCCCCATGCAGCTCCATCAGTTGTGCGTACAGCTTGATGGTTTTCGCAATAGTCTTGTTATCCATTGCTGCAAATTACGCATTTCTCAACGCGATTATCAAGGTTCAATTGATCTTCATGTCATCAAGCTCTTCGATTCTGTTTGGGCGTCGGTACTTGTGGATAATCAACCGTATGCCGGCGTTGAATGTAAGGTAGCTGATGGTCCAATTAATAAAGGTGACGACCCTGTTACGGAAACCCACCAATGACATGAGGTGAACAAACATCCACACCCACCAAGCGAAAAAGCCCTGAAAGCGTATTTTTCCAATATCTACCACCGCTTTGTTGCGGCCGATGGTAGCCATCGAGCCTTTGTCGAAATACTTGAATTGCTCGGTAGGCTGGCCATTGATGATCCGGATGATGTTCTTCGCCAGGAGACGCCCCTGTTGCTGGGCTACGGGAGCTACTCCCGGATGGCCGCGGGGTAGGTCGTCGGTAACCATAGCGGCGACATCGCCGATGGCGAAGATATCTTTGGTGCCGACTACGCGGCATTCCTCATCGATTCGTATCCGATTTCCCCTTTCAATGGTCCCTTTACTGATGCCCTCGGGAAATTGGCCCGCGACGCCTGCTGACCAAAGTACGGTTTTGGTTTTGATACGTTTGCCATCGGCGAAAGTGATTTCTTCGCCATCATATCCCGTTACCTGTACATTTAGCATTACTTTTACGCCCAGTTCATTGAGGTATAGTTCCGCCTTTTCTGAAGCCTGTGGGGATAGGTTGGCCAATATTTTGGGTAGCCCCTCAACAAGGTAGACGTTCATGTCTTCCTTTTTGAGCTCGGGATAGTCCTTCGCCAGGATGTGGTTGCGGATTTCCGCAATAGCACCCGAAAGCTCAACTCCCGTAGGGCCACCGCCCACCACAACGAAATTAAGGTAAGGTGCCCGTTCAGCAGGGTCGGTTTTCAACAACGATTCCTCGATGTTTTGGAGTAGGTAGCTACGGATGCCGACGGCTTCTTTTACGTTTTTCATGGGCATCGCATAGTATTCCATGTCTTTGTTGCCAAAGAAGTTGGTAGTCGCGCCGGTGGCAATGACGAGGTAGTCGTATGGAATGGTGCCGATATCGGTATCAAGCACCTTGTTGGCTTCGTCGATACGTTGTACGTCAGCGATGCGGAAGGTGAAGTTTTCCTGCTTTCTGAACATTTTTCGGAATGGAAAGGCGATAGATGGGGCATCCAGCGTACCGGTTGCGACCTGATAAAGCAGGGGCTGGAACGTGTGGTGGTTATTGCGGTCGAGCAATACGACTTCCACTTCCTTGTTTTTGAGCCCCTTGGCTATTTCTATTCCACCGAAGCCACCGCCTATGATCACCACTCTTGGGTATCTATTATCAGTATATTGCGTTTTCATGGTATATAACGTATTTAATCCTATTTAAAGGCCAGTCCTTATGAAGAACGGATGGCGCTGTCAATTGTTTCCAAACACCCGTATTTTCAACCCATCCAATGACGGATTTAGGCGGATTTGGCAAGCCAGTCTGCTTTGATCATTGGCATCCGGCAAGGTGTCGAGCATGTCCAACTCGGCGTCGGAAAGCGGCTCGAGGGCGTCCATGCCTTCCAGCACCTGGATGTGGCAGGTAGCACATAGCGCCATACCTCCGCAGGTAGCCAGGATATCGTATTCAGACGCCTTGAGCACCTCCATTAAACTGAGGTTGATGCCATCGGGGATTTCCAGCTGGTTGATTTCACCATGCTGGTTTTCGATTGTGATGTGAATTGTTTCGGTCATCGTATGTCCTTTTTAGAATGCGTTTACCCCATTTACGGTCGTATATTTAAAACTAAGTTTCTCCGCTGGGTGAACGTGCCTGAATGCACTTTGGGCCATCAATGCAGCCTCATGAAAGCCACAGAGAATGAGCTTGAGCTTGCCGGGATACGTATTGATGTCGCCGATGGCATAAATCCGTTCCACCCCCGTTGAATAATCGGTCGTGTCAACGGTAATAGCGGATTTATCCACGTTGAGTCCCCACGCTGCTATCGGTCCTAGTTTTGGGCTCAGCCCAAATAATGGAATCAGTGCGTCGGTTTCCAAAACGGTTTCTGTTTTCTCCTTGCCGAGGATGCTTACGTGGCTTAATACGCCGTTTCCATGTACGCTACTCAGGTTGCTTTGCAGTAACAGCCTGATTTTTCCGCGTTCGGCGAGGCTGAATACCTTCTCCGCAGAGTCGGGTGCACCGCGGAAACTATCGCTGCGGTGTACCAGGGTAACTTCACGGGCAATGTCGCTGAGGAATACAGTCCAGTCGAGCGCTGAATCGCCGCCACCGGCAATGACCACGCGCCTGTCGCGGTAATGCTCCGGGTTTTTAACCATGTAGGAGACACCCCTTCCCTCGAAATCGGTAAGGCCAGGAATTTCCGGTTTACGTGGCTCAAACGAGCCAAGGCCACCGGCGATGACGACAACTTGTGCATGCACCACGGTGCCCTCGTTGCTTACGAGGCAGTAGGAGCCGTCGGCTTGCCGTTCCATGGTTTCCACGCGCTCACCCAACGTAAACGAGGGATGGAATGGTTTGATTTGCTCCATGAGGTTATCTACGAGCTCCTGCGCATTGATGGCCGGGTATCCGGGGATGTCGTAGATTGGCTTATGGGGGTAAATTTCGGATAATTGTCCGCCTACCTGCGGTAGGGCATCGATGAGGTGGCAGCGCATCTTTAGTAAACCGGCTTCAAATACGGCAAATAGCCCAACAGGGCCCGCCCCTATAATACAGATGTCTGTTGTATGTTGTACGTTCATGGTTTTATGATTTACCGCCTATATCCAAATTATCATATATCGTATTCAGAATCCGTTTCAAGTGCTCGAAATCGGCTTCATCCAGATTTTGCCACGCATGCATGCGAATTTCATTGATATTAACCGTCAGGGTATCGATTTTTCGTTCGCCTTCCGGTGTGAGGTGCACAACAAAACTGCGCCTATCCGTGGGGTTTGCCCTGCGTTCCACCAGGTTTTTGCCAACCAGTAAATCCACGATGCGTGTGAGCGTGGGCTGGTCCTTTCCGCAATACTCAGCTAATTCTTTTTGAGAGAGGTCTGCATGTTGCCTGAGGCTTTTTAGTATTGACCATTGGTCTACCGTAATGCCGAAATCCCCGCAATTAAACTGGTATTGCGCGTATTGTTTTATCCGACGTGCCGTGCGTTCCAAGAGGAACGAATAAGCATTGTATTGCTCCGTTAGCATAATAATAATTAGTGTGACAAATATATGGGTAATAGTTGATATTGGCAAACTAATGTGCTATGACTAGGTGCCTACCTTATTATTCTACAGCCCGTCCAGCTTTCTCTTCTGTATATTGGATATACGCCGCTGCGGTGATGTCACCGTTCACATTGAGTGTGGTGCGCGACATGTCTAAGATGCGATCTACCCCATAAATAAGCGCGATAGCTTCACCCGGTACGCCGATGGAAATGAGGATGGTCACAATGACAGGCAACGATCCACCGGGTACGCCGGCGGTACCGACTCCGGCTAGGATACAGAGCAGCACCACGGTGATCTGGGATCCGACAGTCAATTCCACATTAAATACCTGAGCGAGGAATAGTACGGTAATGCCTTCGAAAAGTGCAGTTCCATTTTGATTGCCCGTGCTACCGATGGTCAGGACAAAATGAGCGATGGGCTTGGGGATTTTAAGTTTTTCGATACTTACGCGTATTGCCGTAGGTAGGGTGGCATTACTTGAGCTTGTGGAGAACGCAGTCAGCGTCACCTCGCCCATGTCTTTCATGAACTGGACAGGGTTACGTTTTGCGAAGTATTTCAGGATAATCGAGTACACCACAAATTGGTGTATTGCCAGCGCGCCCAATACAACAAGTACGTACCAAAGCAGGGATATCAGGAAGTCTGCCCCGACATTCAGTACCATATTGAACAGCAAAGCAGCAACGCCGTAAGGTGCCAATGCCATGGCATAACCGATTACTTTGATGACCACTTCGTAGAGGCCTTCGAGAAAACTTTTCAACGTGGCGGTTTTCTCCTCACCGACGGCAGCCATCGCGATTCCGAAAATCAGGGCAAAGAACATGACGGAAAGCAAGCCTCCGCCCGTATGACTTGAATTGAATGCGTTGGCCATTTCATCAAATGGATTGCGCGGAATGATCTGGGCCAACACATCGCCGACCGTACGTTCGTCGGCTTCGATGGATTGCGCTTGGGCTTCTGCTTTTGCTGCTTCTGCCCCGAATTCATTAACGAGGTATTCCCGGGTTTCTTCGGATATCGCTTTTCCGGGATTGAATACATTGACCATGGTGATGCCGATCAATACGGCTATGAAACTCACGATGACCGTGTAAATCAAGAGTTTGCCACCCATTCTGCCCAACTTTTTCACATCGCCGATTTCGGCGATGCCCAGGATCAACGCCGAAAGGATAAGCGGGATGACCATCATGAAAATAAGGTTCATGAATATTTTGCCGACCGGTTCGACCCATTTGACGATGGCAGTGAGCGTTTCCTCTGATAGTCCGAGGTTCTTGATGATTAATCCGGCTACGATGCCGAATACCATTCCTATGAAAATCTTCGTGTGTAACTTCATCTCGGTTAAATTCACTTTTTAGGTAGTGCCGCAGTTCCGATGCAGGGGTACTATATCGGACGACAGCGGTACAAAATTAATATTATAATTGGAAACCGGCACGTTGTGCAGAATTAAATAGACAGGCACCGTCATAAAAAAGAAAGAGGCTGCTGTCTTTGCCAGCAACCTCTTTTGATATCTCATTTTATATATCAAACCCGCTTATGCTTTTACGGGGTTGAGTGTGGTCTTGTTTTTCGTATCCGTTGCTAGGGATTCCGCGGGCTTTTTCTTCTCCAGATCCGTAATCATTGGTGCAGCAAGGAAGATCGAAGAATAAGTCGCTACTACAATTCCAATCAAGATCGCAAATGAAAATCCACGGATGACTTCGCCGCCAAAAACGAAGAGTACGGCTAGCACAAATATCACCGTCAGTGAAGTAATAACCGTCCGGCTAAGTGTCCGATTGATGGCTAAATTTATGGTTTCGCCCGTCGCTACGTTTTTATATTTCGACATTCCCAAATACTCTCGCAATCGATCAAATACGACCACGGTATCATTGATGGAATAACCGACAACCGTCAATACTGCCGCTACGAAATGCTGATCAATGTCTAGTGAAAATGGAACAATGCCATCAAGTAAGGAAAATATAACAAATATCACCAGCGCATCGTGTGCAGTCGTGATTGCGGCGGCGACGCTAAATTGCCATTTACGGAAACGTAATAAGATATATAATGCGATAACGATAACGGATGCAAGGCCAGCATAGATTGCCCTTGTCTTCATGTCATTGGCAATGGTAGGCCCGACCTTTTGCGAACTGACAATTTCGTGTTCAATGCCGCTGATCTTCGATAGCCCGGTATTGAGTTTATCCAACACAGCCTTATCAGCATCGTCGCTGGTTTCTTCGATTTGATAGGCAGTCGTCACCCGTATTTGGCTGTCACCACCAAATGTTTTGACTTCGGTATTCATGCCGAAGGTCTCATTAAGGTTCCCGCGGACTTCTTCCAGATCTATCGGCCTATCAAATTGTACAGTATACGTTCTACCGCCTTTGAAATCCACGCCCAGCGTAAAGCCTTTGGTGAAAATTGAAATCATACCAATCAACAATACAACCGTCGAAATGATGTAGAACCGCTTGCGATGTTGAACAAAACCATAGTTAGCATTCTGCAAGGTGTTTTCACTCCAGCGATGGGATACGGTAATCGGCCAGCTTTTGGTTAACATCCATTCGAATATCACCCGTGATATAAAAATAGAAGTAAACAGCGAAGTGATGATACCAATCATCAATGTGGTTGCAAAGCCGAGTATGGGACCGCTTCCAAAGAAGAATAAGATCATACCGGTTAGAAACGTGGTAATCTGGGAGTCGAGAATGGATGACATGGCATGTTTGTAGCCATCCGATATCGCTTGTCTGATGGACTTGCCTAATCGCAACTCCTCGCGTATACGCTCATAAATCAATACGTTGGCGTCTACGGCGGTACCCATGGTCAATACGATACCCGCAATACCCGGAAGCGTCAATACCGCATTGAGTGAGGCCAAGACGCCCATGATGAAGAATACGTTGAATAGTACGGCGATATTGGCGACCCATCCGGCCCGGTTATAGTAAACGATCATGAAGATCAACACGATAACCAAACCGAGGACCGACGAATTGATGCCGGCATCAATGGCTGCCTGCCCTAATGACGGGCCAACTACGGCTTCTTCAACGATTTTTGCGGTAGTCGGTAATCGACCGGCCTTCAATACGTTGGCCAAATCTTTGGTGTCTTCAATGGTGAAATTACCGGTAATCTGCGATACGCCATTGGGAATCTCGCCTTGTACAGTAGGGGCCGAATAGACGACACCATCCAACACGATGGCAATGGCCCGTTTATTGTTCGGGTCGGCTGAAGCCGAGGCTGTTATCCTCCGCCATTCCCGTGCACCTTCACTATTCATGTACATGGTGACCATTGGGCTGTTGGACTGGGGGTCGAAGTCGTCCTTAGCATCGGTAATCACGTTGCCTGCTAATATTGGACCTGCATCCACGCCACTTGGTTTGACGGCATAAAGCTCCAGTTGTTCGGGGGTACGTGGACTCGGTTTGACACCCCACAGCAGCTTAACGTTTGCAGGAATGATCTGCTTCACGACCTGATTCTCGAGGTAACGGTTTACCTTTGCGGTGTCGCGGAGCTGGGCGTAGCCTACGATCGGTCCCGGAGCCAGCATGGGTTGATTGTTGGGGCCTAAGCCGGTAGCCGGACGCAGCAAGTTAAACAATGGATTTTGTTGCGCAAGTTGATTGTCGGATGAGTCGGTATCCAACGAATCCTGACCTGCTCCGAGTGTGGCCAACAAGCCCGTCTCTGTACTATCGGCAACGGCGCTGCCTGCGCTGTTTTTCGTGTCTTTTTCGGTCTCGTTTAGGGTTGATGCCAACGCAGTGTTGACGTTTTCCAGCATGGGATAGATTTCCATGTTGTCATACGTCTCCCAGAATTCTAGCTTAGCAGAGCCTTGTAGCAGCTTGCGTACGCGGTCTTCATCGTTTACACCGGGCAATTCGATGAGGATTCGGTTGGTTCCCTGCTGCAATTGGATGTTGGGCGAAGTAACCCCGAATTTATCGATACGGGTGCGGAGCACCTTAAACGAATTGTCGATCGCACTGCTTGCCTCGCGTTGGAGGAAGCTTTCCACTTGAGCATCGGTACTGTTTGGTTTTACGTGGGCGGTATTGTCTTTTGTGGCGAAGAAACTGGCCAGCGATGCATTGGGGCTAAGCTTTTTGAACTCTTCTACAAACAGGCTTACATATCCACTTTGGCTACTCTTGCTCCGAACGTTGGCATTTTCTAAAGCCCGGTTGAAGTTTTCATCCTTGGGGTTATTCGCTAAGTTGCGTACCAGCTCCTGCAACGATACTTCCATCGTTACGTTCATGCCACCCTTCAAATCCAATCCCAACGCGATTTCATTTCCTTTAGCTTCACGATAGGTATACTGAGCGATGCCCAGGTTGTACACCACTTCTCCGGCCATGGAATCCAAATACGCCTTCTCTTTCGTCATATCGCCTTTGGCATAAGCCGCGGCATCCCGTTCCACCTTGCGGGTCACGAATGTGAACGATAGGGAATAGAGGCACGCGATGGCGACCACTACTACCAAAAATTTAATCAACCCTTTACCTTGCATGTTCTTACCTTAGCTTAGTATTAATCTATTCTATTTCTTACAAAATTTAGTTAAGACGGCAAAGGTATAAATTTTTTGTATAAATCAACTTGTCGTATGCCTGATTTTTGTCGTCAGGATGACGATGAACACACCCATGGAAGCGATTAAGGCATAGGCAGTACGGAGTCCCGTAAACTCGGCAATGAGACCGATGGCCGGCGGCCCGATCAGAAAACCGCAGAAGCCGATGGTGGTGACCGCAGCAAGTGCGGCACCCGGCGAAAGCCGGCCAGACCGCCCGGCGAGACTATATACCAGGGGGATAATGGCCGATGAACCGATGCCCACCAGCAAAAAGGCCACGATGACCATCCCGAAATGCGGGTAAATAACCGAAAGCAGGAGACCAATTGAACTGAGTACGCCGCTGAATATCAATGTCGTTTTGGCGCCAAACCGCCGTACCGTCCAGTCCGACAGGAATCGGCCAGCGGCCATGCTGAACAGAAAGGCACTCAAGCCATAGCCGACGAGGTGTTTCTCCACCTGTACCACCTCTTCCATGTAAATGCCGCACCAATCGTACAATGCTCCTTCGCCGATCATCGCACAAAAGGCGATGGCGCCTAAGATGGCTAATGGCTTGTCGGGTATCGCGAAGAGGGACTCTTTTTTCTGTTGCTGTGGCTGATCATTGGAAATCAGGTAAGTGGCAATACCGAAAATGCCTAACAACGCTGCCGATGAGATGATCATGAAATGGTGGATTGGCACGATAAAACTATTGATCATCAACGCACCAATGCCTGCACCTACGAATCCGGCGATGCTCCACATCCCGTGGAATGCGCCCATGATTGGCTTTTCGTAGTGTTTGCCCAAGGCGACCGCCTGGGTATTTACGGAAATGTTGAGTAGGTTGCCCGCCGCACCAAAAAGTACGAGATTCGCGATCAAGCCGTAGCTGTGATCCCAATAGCCGATGCCCACCAGCAGCAATGCATATAATGCTGCGGTGATGACGACAATGCGTTTGCTCCCCACCCGGCCGATTACCCATCCAGCAAGGGGTAAAGAGATAAGTGTGCCGATCGGTAATGCAAACAATACCATGCCCAATTGGCCTTCCGATAGTTGTAAGGTGTTTTTGATGTCGGGGATCCGGGAAGCCCAAGAGGCAAAGCACAACCCATAGCTGAAAAAAGCCGCGCCAATGGCAATGCGGTGTAAAGAAGGGGCTGAACTGAGCATTGGCCGATCCATCGTGTCCGTATTCGAAATCGGTGCAAAGATACACCCGGCCCATCATTTTGGCAAACTATTTGCTAAAACAAGGTAAGATGATGGAACCTGCACGGATGCAGGGTTCTTTGTCATTAAACAATAAATTGTATCTAATGAAAAAAGTACTATTACCTTTATTGGCTGCTTCAATCTTGGCATTGGGCACACAAGAATCCGATGCACAGAGCCGTTACCGGACGGCTTTGGGCTTGGGAATTGATTTGGGTGATGGCCCAACGTTGGTTGGACCGCAAATTAAGCATTTCTTTGATGGCACCAATGCCGGAAACGCTCAAGTACTGTTTGGCGATGACGTCACCGTATTGGGTGTGGATTATTCGTACAACCAGCCCATCAGCGGAGCGAACGGTCTGAGTTGGTATGTAGGCATAGGTCCGCAATTGGCCTTTATAGACCGTGGCCGCTGGTGGTTCGGTGACGACGATTGGGATGGGAACGAAACGTTTGTTGCGCTCCGCCCTGCGGTAGGTCTGGAGTTCAAGATTCCGTCGGCACCTTTTGCCTTTCATTTCGATTGGAAACCGTGGTGGAACTTGAGCAATAATAGCCATTTTGAACCCGCACGTTTCACGTTAGGATTCAAGTTTACATTAAAATAAGGCTGTTTAAATCGGGGAATTTACCCCAACACCGAACCATAAACTGGTATCATGAAAAGAAAAACACTTATCTTGGTGGTTGCAATGATTGTGGCTACGCAATTGTATGCACAAAAAAAGGTTTCACCGGGCATACGGGCCGGGGTCAATGTGGCAACATTAAGCAATATCAACGCTGATTTCAAAACGGATTTCTATGCAGGGGGTATCCTAAGCCTCAATCTCGGGCAACGGTATACCTTGCAACCGGAGTTAATATATACACGGCAGGGGGCAAACAATGTCGTCTTTGTGGATGACGAAACCGGAGCAGCCAATGGGCAGGAGAACGTGACCATCCAATACCTTTCTTTGGGTGTAATCAACAAGTTCTATTTTGTGGAAGGATTTCATGGGCTGGTCGGCCCCTCGATTGATATGAAAATAGGCAAGAATTTTCCGCGCATCGATTTCGATGACGATGACTATGGTGGCGTTGACTTGGGGATTGCGCTTGGACTTGGTTACACGTTACCCATAGGGCTGACGTTTGAGGGCCGCTTTAAGACGGGCATGCTGGATGCATTCAACAATGACTATTTCCTTGGTCTCTTCGACGACCCGGATAAAATTTCCCTCAACAGGGTGTTTCAGATCGGACTGAGCTATTCCTTTTAGCGCTCTGCCGCAAAATCTCTTTCCTGGCTCCGCTGCATGGGCGACACCACGTCTATGTAGCGGGGCTTTCTTTTTTTCTTGTATAAGATGTAAAAAATCAGTAAATTTGCCCGGCAAATAGTAACCCCATTATATATTTGCCATGCAGTTAGACCCCGAAAAATTCGTAGCTGAAGGACTCACCTACGACGATGTGCTTTTAATTCCTGCTTATTCCGAAGTGTTGCCCCGCGAGGTGGACACCACCACTTACCTGACCCGAAATACGCGCTTGAATATTCCGCTGGTGTCGGCAGCAATGGACACCGTGACGGGTGCCGATTTGGCTATTGCCATTGCCCAGGCTGGCGGATTGGGGATGTTGCATAAGAACATGAGTGTCGCCGATCAGGCAGCGGAAGTACGGAAGGTAAAGCGGTCGGAGAGTGGCATGATACAGGACCCGGTGACGCTTGGCAAAGGCGCAACGGTAGGGGACGCGTTTCAGATCATGAAGGAACACAGAATTGGTGGTATCCCCATTATTGATGAGGATAATAAATTGGTGGGGATCGTGACCAACCGCGACCTGCGTTTCCAAAAAGATATGAATCGCCCCATTACGGAGATGATGACCAAAGAGGGGTTGGTGGTGGCGCCAGTAGGTACAGACCTGTTGAAAGCGGAAGCCATCCTGCAAAATCACAAGATCGAAAAGTTACCTGTCGTGGATGATGACCATATCTTAGTGGGGCTCATTACATTTAAGGACATACAAAAATATCGGCATTTCCCGAATGCGGCCAAGGATAGCCATGGCAGGCTGCTTGTAGGGGCAGCCGTCGGCGTAACGGCGGATACCATGGAGCGGGTAACGGCTTTGGTGGGCGCAGGCGTGGACGTAGTTACGATTGATACCGCGCACGGACATTCCAAGGGTGTTCTCGATAAACTGCGAGAGGTGAAGGCTGCGTTTCCTGATCTCCAGGTTATCGTTGGCAACATTGCCACCGCGGAGGCGGCCATCGCATTGGCGGATGCAGGAGCTGATGCCGTGAAGGTCGGCATTGGTCCTGGGTCTATCTGTACCACACGCATCATCGCCGGAGTAGGGGTGCCCCAACTTTATGCGGTTTACGAAGTGGCAAAAGCGCTTCGGGGTACAGGTGTACCGGTTATTGCTGATGGTGGAATCAAACAGACCGGCGATATCGCCAAGGCCATTGCTGCTGGGGCGGATACGGTCATGGCCGGGTCGCTCTTTGCCGGTGTGGAGGAAGCCCCCGGTGAGACGATTATTTACGAAGGCCGTAAATTCAAGTCATACCGCGGGATGGGTTCCGTAGAGGCGATGGAACAGGGGTCGAAAGATCGTTATTTCCAGGATGTAGAGGATGATATCAAGAAGCTGGTGCCCGAAGGCATTGTAGGCCGTGTTGCTTACAAAGGTACACTAGCAGAAGTGGTGTATCAATATGTAGGCGGCCTAAGGGCAAGTATGGGCTACTGCGGTGCGCCGACCATCAAGGCCTTACAGGGCGCTCGTTTTGTAAAAATCACTGGAGCGGGATTGCGGGAAAGCCATCCTCATAACATTACCATCACCAAGGAAGCACCCAACTACCATAGCCGGCCATAAACGCACACTAGGAAAGATTGTCCATCACGTGGTGGGCAATCGCCATACCGGCTTCAATCGCTGAGGGTTGGATGATCAATGCCGGGCGGAACCGGACAGATCGGTTACCGCAGCCAAGGAAAAATGCGCCTCGCTCCATGCTCTTTTTCAAGAAAGCATCGCGCAATTGCTGATCGGGAAAGTCAAAAGCACAAAATAGCCCCTTACCACGTACATTGGACAGGGTATGGTGGGTATCTGCGATGGCGTGTAAGCCTTGCTGGAGGTGGCCGCCCATGGCTTCTACGTGTGCTAATAGACCATCCTCTTCGATGATTTCCAATATTTTGGTGGCGCGTACCATGTCCACCAGGCTGCCACCCCATGTGGAGTTGATGCGGGAGGGGACACGGAAGACATTGGTTTCGATTTCATTCAAGCGCTGGCCTGCCAGTATGCCGCACACCTGCATCTTTTTACCAAAGGCTACGATGTCGGGCCGGGCTCGTTCGCCGAAATGCTCGTGACACCAGAATTTCCCGGTAAGACCAACTCCGGTTTGTACCTCATCGTAAATCAGCAACGCCTCATTTTCATCCGCCAGTATACGCAGCTGTTCCATAAATTCAACGCGGAAGTGATTGTCGCCGCCCTCGGCTTGAATAGGCTCAATGATGATGGCACAGATGTCGTCGTTATTATCCGCAAATGCCTGCTTGAGTTGTTCGATCGCCTGTTGTTCGCGTTTGATGGTGTCGTCGACGTTAGCGCTCGTCAATGGGAATACCTGCATCGGACTGCTTACACGGGGCCAGTCGAACCTGGCAAACCACTTCGTTTTGTTGGGCTGGGTATTGGTGAGGCTGAGCGTGTAACCTGAGCGGCCATGAAATGCCCGCTCGAAATGCAAGACCTTGGTGCCTTTTTCGTCGTTATAGCCTTTTTGGAAGTTTTTCTGCACTTTCCAGTCCATCGCCGCTTTAAGCGCATTCTCGACGGCTAGCGCACCACCTGAAACGAAGAACGCGTGCGGAAGGTAAGCAGGCATAGCCACGCGGGCAAATGTTTCGACAAATTGCGCGTACTCCACCGTATAGACGTCAGAGTTGGACGGGTTGGTCAGTGCCGCGCGGAGGAGACTTTGGGTGAATGCCGGGTCACCCGTCATCTTGGGGTGATTGTATCCAAGGGGGACGGACGCAAAACAGGTGAAGAAATCAAGGAGCTCGCGGTCGTGCTTGGAATCGTAGATGGTGACCCCATGACTGCGCTCCATATCAAAGGTGATGTCATAACCATCAGCAAGGATGTACTTGGCCAATGTTTGGTGGACTTCCCGCGGTGTAACGGCTAAATGATACATAATTATACGGGTTGGTTATGTCCAAATATATGTTTTTGGCGTTTAGGAAGCAAACTTTTCTGCGGGTGTCTGCTTGTTTTTGCGGCTTTTCGAGGTTTAAATCGTTTAAACCCCGAAATCGTTGAGCTTGCCGAGAATGCCCATTAAACCACCCGTGTGAACGACCAATATCCGGTCTTTTGGTTTGAAATAGTCGTGCTTAGCCAAATCGAAGACGCCGTAAAGTAGTTTTCCGGTGTATACCGGCTCGATGAGGATGCCGGTTTCTGCACAGAAGTGTTTAATGAATGTGTTGAGCGCGGGCGTGGTTTTGGCATAACCACCGAAGTGGTATTCGGTATGAAGGGTAATATTGGCGGGCTCTTTGCCCGTATATAATTTAGCAATGGCCTCGCGGATGAAGTCGCCGCCTGCCAATACTGGAATGCCATGCAGGTGCGTATGGAGTCCGGCTTCCATGCAACCCCGGTATAGCCCCGCCAGTGTTGTACCGGTGCCACAGGCGCAGAAGATGTGATCGTAGGCAGTTGCCAATTCGTCGATGATTTCAGAACAACCTATTGTGCCTTCCGTAGAATAGCCCCCTTCATCGACGAAGTACGCCTGTTCATCTCCCTGTGCATAGTGTTCGAATAGTGCAGGTTTATTCCGGTAGGATGTGCGGTCCACGAACTGTAATTCCATACCAAATAGCTTGCATAAGGAGAGGTTAGGATTCGATACGGATTCGCCCCTTACGAACCCCGTTGTTTTAAACCCGAATTTAGCGCCTGCGCAAGCTGTGGCAAGCAGGTGGTTGGACCACGCTCCCCCAAAGGTAACGAGGTGCATTTTGCCTGCGGCGCGGGCCGATTGCAGGATGTACTTGAGTTTGCGCCATTTGTTGCCCGAGATGAAGGGGTGAATCTGGTCGTCGCGTTTGATGTGGAGCGTCAGTCCTTTGTCATTGAACAACTGAAAATCTAGCGATTCAACAGGGCTATGGAAATCGAATGAAGACACGTTGTTTTTCTGCAAACTTAGACAAAAAGGGTGATTAAGGGGTTGTTTTTTTAGCTAAGTTTGCGCCATGGCAGATGAGTTGGAATTGCTGGAATCAGACGAGCAGGATTTATACGAGCATCTACGTATTGTCGTGGATAAGGGGCAAGCGTTGCTTCGAATCGATAAGTTCTTGATGAACAGGGTAGAAAACGCATCCCGCAACCGTATCCAAAATGCTGTAGCCGCCGGGACGGTACTGGTGAATGGGCAGCTGATAAAGGCGAGCTATAAGGTGAAGCCTTTGGATACGATCTCGGTGGTGCTGCCCCATCCGCCCCGTGATACCGAAATTTATCCGGAGAATATCCCGTTGGACATCCCGTATGAAGATGATGTGCTACTTGTTGTGAATAAGCCGGCAGGTATGGTGGTGCACCCAGGCTACAATAACTATACGGCCACCTTGGTGAATGCATTGGCGTACCACTTCGCCAATTTGCCTCAACTGCCGGGCAATGACGGCCGGCCGGGACTGGTGCATCGGATAGATAAGGATACTAGCGGTCTGTTGGTGGTCGGTAAAAGCGAATGGGCACTAACCTACTTGGCTAAGCAGTTTTTTGACCACAGCATATTGCGCAAGTATATAGCATTGGTTTGGGGCGACATTGCCGAAGCGGAGGGCACTGTTACCGGATATATCGGCCGTAGTGTGAAGGACCGCAGGGTGATGGCCGTCTACGACGATCCGGAGAAGGGGAAATGGTCGGTGACACACTACCGGGTATTGGAACGGTTGGGTTACGTAACCTTGGTCGAATGCCAATTGGAGACCGGTCGTACCCACCAGATCCGCGCCCACATGCAGTCGATCGGCCATCCGTTATTCAGCGACTCGGTATACGGCGGAGACCGTATCTTAAAGGGTACGGTATTCAGCAAATACAAGCAGTTTGTCGAAAATTGCTTCGCGTTGCTGCCAAGGCAGGCCCTTCATGCCCAAAACCTCGGGTTTGTGCATCCGACGACGAAGAAAAAAATGGAGTTCAGTACACCATTACCGGATGATTTCCGTTTATGTTTAGAAAAATGGCGGGGGTATACGTCCGAAAAATGACAGGGGATATGCTGGACGGAGTGACGGAAGAAAAATAGAAGGATTAATGTGTTGGAAATCCTGAGTGGTTCCAATTTAAAAGATGGAGTGAATGCCGGTACATTTTATTGATTTTAATAGTGATTTTATACCTGAACAGGAAACCGTACTGACCGTAGATAATAGGGGGTTTCGGTATGGCGATGGGCTGTTTGAGACGATGAGGTGGATGGATGGGGACATCCGGTTTTTGCCGCATCACGTGGCGCGGCTCCAGGAAGGGATGCGGATGTTACAATTGGAAAATGCAGCTGCCTTCGACGAGCAATTTATCCGCTCCCGTGCCACGGCACTGATCAGCAGGAATGGGTTGGAAAACCAGCACGTACGCATACGGCTACAGGTCTACCGGAAGGGCGGCGGGTTATACAGTCCGCAACAGAACAAAGCGGGCTACGTGATGAGTGTATCCAAGCTTGATCCCGATGAGGTGAAGCACCGGAAAATCGGGTTGATCGTGGATGTGTATACGGAATTCCGGAAGCCCTACAGCGAGCTGTCAAAATTGAAGTCGGGAAATGCGCTGGTCTATGTAATGGCCGGATTATACCGTACAAAAAGGGGATTGGATGATGTATTGATCTTGAACCAGGAGGGGTTCCTTTGCGAATCGCTTACGTCGAATGTGTTTGTTTGGTACGGAAAAAAGCTCTATACGCCAGCTATCAGCGAGGGGTGTATAGATGGGGTGATGCGCAAAATGGCGATTGAAGTGGCCTTGGATAACGGGCTCGAGGTCATCGAGGCACAGATCAGTCCGGATATCCTAAACGAAGCGGACGAAATATTCCATACGAATGCGATCCATGGCGTGCAATGGGTGATGGGCTATAAGCAAAAGCGTTATTTTAATCGGATATCGCGTATGCTGCAGGAGAAGCTGGCATTGGTTAATTGTTGATTTCCGTATAGCCCACTAACTCATCCCATGTTGTGCCCTGGCGTCGGTTATACACCAGGATTTGATAGGTGTTGTTCGTTTCGAAATGATTGCCGCTGGAAAACGAAACGTCTACCGTGTTTGATGGATCAACATGGACATACTCATAATCATATAATCCCTGTTTCAAGAGGATGGTGCATTGCCACCTTTTCTGGGCGGCATCGTAAGCCATTTGGCTGGCTTTTCCGCGGACGTAATCATTAAAACGGCCGACTACATACACCGATCCATCTGTTTTGGCATCGCTTTGCAGGGAAAACGTGACCCATACATAGTCTGATTCGGTGTCGGCATCGGCCTTATCCTGATTGCGAACAAAGAAGTTTCCGTTTTCGTCAAATACCGAGGCGTAAGACGCATCCTTATAATTCTTGTCTGGAATCAGATCTACCCATGCCGCACTGTCCAAACGGATGTTGGCTACCCGTTCCGACGCCAAGCGCAGACTACGCAAGTCGATGTACCGAAACTCGTTGCCGCCACCGAAATCGAGGGTTTTGTTGTCGTTATAAGTCAGTTCGTTGTCGTTTACGAACAGTGGCGTAGTGAGCCATTGCTGGATGTCGGGCCGCTGGTTTTGCATCACCAGCACACTGACATCCTGGTAGGGGTTGCTGACGGTGAGTCCGCCGGTGTTGACTTTGAGGTTCAACTTTTGGTTGCTGCCTCGCTTTGCAACATCAACTGAAGGCACGAGTTGCGGCGAGACCATCATCAGCGGAGCAAGCACGTAGAAGCGTCTACTGATTACCAAGCGGTTTTTATCTGCATCCTCGTAGACTTTTAATAAGTAATTTCCAGCGAGCTTGGGCCGTACATTGTTGGTGGGAAAGGTCACTTTATAATGGGTGTAGGGTTGCAAGGTGTTTACCGATGTACGGTAATCCATCATGCGGTCTTCGTTAAACCCTTCGGCATATTCCAGGGGCGAGAGCCTGCTCGGTTCCCAATGAGCATCGCAATGTTCAATATTAAAGTAAAAGTTGCGTACATCGCCCCGCAGATCGTCGAATGCGAGCAAGAGCTGGTCATCGCTATGCAGCTCGATGACAGGTAACGCATTTTCCAGGTCGACCGGGTAAAACTGGACTGTCTTGATGACAGGTAGGTAATTCAGGTTATCGTACACCAATTCCTGTTGCGGGCTGCGTTCCCGAACAACTCGTTTCCGTTTCTGCTTCTGCGCCATCAGGCCAAGCCCGAAGTGAACGAATAATACGAGTATGATGGTTTTCTTGATCATACTTACGCTTCCAGGGTCATGATTTCCTCCGCCAAGTTTTCCCACTGATTCTGCAATACCTGAAGTTCTTTTTTCAGTGTCTCGTAGTGACGAGACGCCTCGTCCAGTTTAGTCTTGTCCGCATAGGTGCTTTCCAAGGCCATCAGTAATTCTGCGTCTTTCATCGCCTGTTCTACTGTCGCGATACGTTGTTCGATGCCTTCTAGCTCCTTGTTGAGTTTTTTTGTCTGGCGCTCTTTGTCGTCCGTCTTTTTCGGGGCGGCCTGCTTTGGTTCTTGCTTGGCAGATTTTGTTTCCTTGGCCTTGGCCGGAGCCGTCACGACTCGCTTGGCTTGCCACTCTTCGTATTCTTGATAGGTGCCAGGATACTGTTTGATTTTCTGGTCTTCGATATACCAAATCTTATTGGCCACATTATCCAGCAAGTAGCGGTCGTGGGAAACGACAATGAAAGTGCCCTCAAACTGCGTAAGCGCTTGGATGAGGATATTGACCGACTGGATATCGAGGTGGTTGGTGGGCTCATCCAATACCAGAAAATTGGCATCGGCGGTGAGGGCTTTTGCCAAAGCTACCCGCGATTTCTCGCCACCCGACAGTACCCGTATTTTTTTGAAGGCGTCGTCGCCGGTGAAGAGGAAGCACCCCAGGATGGAACGCAATTCCGTTTCCGTGTGCTTGGGTGCAAAAAGCTGTAACTCGCGTATGATTTCGTTGTCTAGATGCAATGCCTCCAATTGGTGTTGGGCAAAGAAGGTCTGCGTTACGTTATGACCGGTCTCGCATTCGCCTGTGAATCCGCTATCGGCTTGGGCAACAATGCGCAATAAGGTTGATTTGCCTTTTCCATTGGCACCGATGAGCGCTATTTTGTCACCTTTTTCGATGATGGCATCCGTGCTATCCAGGATAGGGATACCGGGGTACGATTTGCTTACATTTTCCAGGCGAACCACATGGCGGCCCGACTGCTTGCTGAACTTGAAGCGGAAGTTAACCGAGGGGTTGTAGTCATCCACGTCGTCCACCTTCTCCATACGCTCCAGGGCCTTTATCCGCGATTGGACCATCTTGGCCTTGCTCGCTTTCGCACGGAAGCGCTCGATGAGTCGCTCTTCCTGTTTGATCTTCGCTTGCTGGTTTTTAAATTGATTGCCCTGTATTTCCTCGCGCAGGGTCTTTTCCTCTAAGTAAAAACTGTAGTTTCCTGCATATTGTACCAATTTACCGCGCTTGGACTCGACAATGCTGGTAACCACACGATCGAGGAAATACCGGTCGTGCGATACGATGATAATGGCCCCTTCGAACGCTTGCAAATAGCTTTCCAACCATTTGATGGAAGGCAGGTCAAGATGGTTGGTGGGCTCATCGAGCAGCAGGATGTCGGGTGCCTGTAGGAGTATACGGGCTAACATCACGCGCATCCGCCACCCGCCTGAAAACTCGGATAACTGTCGTTTTTGGTCATTGTCACTAAAGCCTAATCCTGCAAGGATTTCATGCGCTCGATATTCAATGCTGTATCCATCCAACGCCTCGAATTCTGTCTGTTTATCGCTTAGTTTCTGGATGATATCGTCTGAATAATCCGTTTCCAGCTTCTTTAGTAGCTGTTCGATTTCGGTATGCAGTTGGTTTTGGCGCTCAAACGCCTCCATAGCCACATGCAAAATACTCTTATTGGACTGATAGGAAAGCAGATCCTGGTTCAGGTAACCGATTTTGAGGTCCTTTGCCATCGAAATGGTACCGGATGTCGGTGAATAATCACCAACGATCAGTTTCAATAGCGTCGTTTTTCCGGTTCCATTGGCCCCGATCAACCCAGTTTTATCGCCCGGCTTAATATGCCAATTAGCTTCGTCGTACAGTGCACGCGATCCTATCTCAAATGTCAGGTTATTTATTGCAATCATTCCGGATGCAAAGGTAGTAAAATAGTACTTAGTACTTAGTAGGTAGCACTTCAAATCTAACAACTCAAATCTATAGTCAAAAAAGCTACCTTTGTGCCATGTATAAATTGGTAAAGCCTTTACTGTTTTCCCTCGATCCGGAGACCGCCCACGGTATCGTATCAGGCGGATTGAAATCATGTTGTAAACTATGGGGTGGCAAACGGCTACTTAGATCCGTGTATGGTTATGACCACACCAATCTCGAACGCGAAGTGTTCGGATTGAAATTCAGGAATCCGGTAGGATTGGCCGCCGGCTTCGATAAAAATGCTGACTATGTGGAAGAAATGGCCGCTTTGGGGTTTGGTTTCATCGAAATTGGCACCGTGACACCACGGCCGCAGCCGGGGAATGATCGACCGCGTCTGTTCCGGTTGGTGGATGACCACGCATTGATCAATCGGATGGGATTCAATAATCAAGGTGTCGATGTCGCGGCGACACGGCTGCGCCAACTGAAAGACCGCCACCAGTTTCTCATCGGGGGGAATATCGGAAAGAATAAATCAACGCCCAACGAAGATGCGGTAAGCGATTACATCAAGTGTTTCGATGCGTTGTTTGATGTCGTGGATTATTTTGTGGTTAATGTGAGCTCCCCAAACACACCGGGGCTACGTGCGCTACAGGAAAGAGAGCCGTTAACACATATCCTGAACACCTTGCAGCAGCGTAATAGGAAGGGGGGGATTTCCAGACCCATTCTCTTGAAAATCGCTCCCGATCTGACGGACAGTCAATTGGACGATATTATTGCGATTGTCAGTGACACCAACATTGCTGGGGTAATCGCGACCAATACGACGATAAGCCGGGAGGGGCTGCAGAGTAACCAGCGATGCGCTTCGGAGGCTGGCGGGCTAAGTGGAAAGCCGCTGGCCAAACGTGCTACCGAAGTGATCCGGTATCTGACAACGAAATCGAATCGAGCATTTCCAATTATCGGCGTGGGAGGGATTCATTCCCCAGAGGATGCCCTAGAAAAGCTCGATGCCGGGGCTGCACTGGTGCAGCTGTATACCGGCTTTATTTACGAAGGACCAGGCTTGGTGAAGCGCATTTGCAAAAAAATAGCCCACCGTTGATTTCCAATCGGTGGGCTACGTGTATATTCAAGCTAAGCGAGCCTATTGCAGTGCATCTATGCGGGCCTGCAATTCTTTTATTTTAGCGTCGTCTTCCTTAATTTCATAATATTTCTTAAGGTTACTTAGAGCCAAAAAGGAACTTCCATCCGCTTCTACCGCTTTTTCCAGATACGGCAATGCGGAATCGAATATGCCATAGGCTTTCTGAATTTCCTTATCGTATTCCGCCTGGGGCAGGTTTGCATTGTTCGTCTTATTAAACAGGTCTATCCCTTTATTCAAAATCAGCCCCCCGAGATTAATGTTGGCATCCAGGTAATTCGGGTCAATCTCCAGTGCTTTTTTATAGGCTGCTTCGGCTTTCTCCAAATCGCCGGTTTCGCTGTATGCGATTCCCAGATAATAGTGCAGGTTCTTGTTGTCGGGTTCTTTCGCCACTTGCTCGGTAATGGTCGTGATGATCTTGTCTTCGTTACCAGCCATGAGATTCAATTCGATGTTTTGGGTGGCCAGCTCACCGTCTTCCGGGTATTTGTTTGCTCCCAACTCGGCATACTTGATGGCATTGGTCGTGTCGCCTTGCATCAGATAAAGACGCGATACGTCCAATATGATTTGCTTGTTATTGGAGAAGCTATCGATGGGCACGAGCTCCACATATTTAGCCAACGCTTTATCGTAATGCTGCGAGTTTACAGCCGCCAGACCCGAATAATACAATAGCGTCGTATCCCCAGGAAGGTAAGTCAGTCCCTTGTCAAAAGCGCTGTAAGCCGTCTCGAAATCTTGGCTATCCCACGCTTTTACACCTTTGTTCAGTTCGTGCTGTGCTAAAATAGAATTGAGAATGCTTAGGTTTTGTTCGTTTTCCTTTTCTTTATCGAGGCTTATCGCCTTTTCCCGAGCTTCGATCGCTTTTTGGATGTAACCTTCCGAAGCCTCTGTGGAATCGACCAGCGCCAGATCGGCATTTACCAATGCATAGTACGTCCAGGTCTCAGCCAGCTCCATCGTTTTCTCGTGTTCGATGGCTTTTTCCAGCGCTTCCTTTGCGGTATTCAAATCGCTGATACCTAAGGTTGCATTCCCTATGGATTTTACCTCATTGAATTTATCGTAACTGGCTTTTGCCTTCCTCAGGTTACTGGTTTGAGAAATTGCGGCTGATGAGGTAAGAACCAGCACACCTAATAAAATGGATTTCACTTTCATCATCTTAGTTTATTGTGAGTTGATTTAATATGTTATTTACTCGTTCCAATTGGATAACGTCGCCAGATTGACTATACAGTACCGCGAGGGATTTCAATGTGTTTACCTCGGAGGGTTGGATCTGATTTGCTTTCAACAAATATTCTTGCGCTTTGTTTTGCCTTTCTTCGTCGGCTGGGTTGGCTATGTATGCCTTTAAATGCAAGAGGCCAAGCTCTAAATTGCCTTCGAAGTTGTTTGCATCGAGACTGATCACTTTTTCATAGAATCGCTTCGCCGCGCTATCGTTGCCTTCCATCTCATTGGCATAGCCAGCAATGTAGTTCAAGCCTACATTCTCAGGTTCATGGCCAATCGCCTCATCCGCCAGCGGTACAATGGCCGAATAGGTTTCATTGGCCATGTAGGTATTGATTAACGTAAACAGGATTTCCTTGCTTTCGGGGAACTGCTCCCTTCCGGCTAGTAACGTGTTAAGCATTTCCCTATTATCTCCCTTTTTCCGGTAAAGTTCGGCGAGCTCGAGGATATAAATGGGGGAGGAGGTCTCTTGTTGGCGGGTAAAAGCCTGATAGCGCTTAATGGCCTCTTCGTCGCTGCCGATTTTCGTGCTTAACACCGCGAGGTTGTGTTTGACGTCGATGGCAGAGCCGCTGATAGAATCCACCTTATGGTATTGATGAAATGCTTCTTCATAATTCGCTTTGGCGACCGCCCTGTTGGCCTTGATTAAGTAAGCATTTGCCAACGACCGCTTGATGTAATCGATCTGAGGCTGATCTTCGTAGTTCACCGGCCTGTTGGTCAATCGCTTAAGTGCGGACAATGCGATACTGGTAGGATCCATGGCATAGGCTTGCGTACGATTAGAGTCGACCACCGCTAGGGTACTATAAACGAGACCTCGTAGGAGAATGTTCCTGAAGTTCGTCGAGTCCCTTTTCGTTTTGAACGCCTCATCGGCAAACTTCCGTGCAGCCTCCAGGTGTTTGAAATCCTTCGATTTCGTGTATAGCGCAAAATTATTGTTACCCTCCTTGAGATTGGATTGGGCAAGTACGGGCGACGTGCCTATTACTAGCATTACCGCCATTAAAATTGCCGCTTTCAGGCTATTCTTCCGACTGGGTCGATTCATTCGTTGCATCGTTGCTTTCATCGGTATTCTCACTGCTTTCTTGGTTTTCTTCAATGACCTCGTCTTCTTCATGCTCCACCTTGGCTATCGATGCGATTTCATCGTCGCCTTTCAGGTTAATCAGCCGCACTCCCTGGGTAGCTCTTCCCATTACCCGCAATTCACTCGTAGCAATCCGGATCACGATACCGGATTTATTGATGATCATCAGGTCGTCATTATCGGTTACGTCCTTAATGGCCACTAATTTACCGGTCTTATCCGTGACATTGATGGTTTTGACTCCCTTGCCACCGCGGTTGGTTACCCGGTAATCCTCAATATCCGTTCGCTTTCCATAGCCTTTTTCGGAGACGACCAGCACTGTGGTTTCGTAATTATTAACACTAATCATGCCAACTACCTCGTCATCGGGGCCGGCCAGTGTAACCCCGCGGACACCCGTGGCGGTACGTCCCATTGGGCGTACCGTAGATTCATTGAATCGGATAGCCCTTCCTGACCTTAACGCCATAACGATTTCGCTGTTTCCATCGGTAAGGCATGCTTCCAGCAGTTGATCGCCGTCATTGATGTTGATGGCATTGATGCCGTTGGCCCGTGGGCGGGAATAAGCCTCCAATGACGTCTTTTTGATGGTGCCCCGTTTTGTACACATGATGATGAAATTATTCTCAAGGTATTCCTGGTCCTTGAGGTTCTTCACCTTGATATACGCCTTGATTTTCTCTTCCTTGGGGATATTGATGATATTTTGTATCGCCCGGCCCCGCGAGGTACGGCTGCCTTCAGGGATTTCAAATGCCCGAAGCCAGAAACAGCGCCCCGCTTCAGTGAAGAATAACATGTAATTATGGGCCGACGCCGTAATGATATGTTCGGTGAAGTCTTCCTCACGGGTATTGCTGCCCAATGCACCTTTTCCGCCGCGGCCCTGTCGCCGGTATTCACTTAGGGGGGTGCGTTTTACATAGCTTTCGTGTGAAATCGTAATGACAATTTCTTCGTCCTCGATGAAATCTTCCATTCGCATATCTTCTGCAGAATGCACGATGGATGAGCGGCGTTCATCGCCATATTTTTCCTTTACTTCCAACAATTCATCTTTGATGATTTTCATCCGGAGGCTTTCATCTGCGAGTACAGATTTCAAATAGTCGATGGTTTTCATCAGTTCGGCATATTCCTCTTTGATTTTGTCGCGTTCGAGTCCGGTGAGGCGACGCAAGGTCATATCAAGGATAGCCCGGGCTTGGATATCGGAAAGTCCGAATTTTTCCATCAATCCCACGCGTGCGTCATCCGGTGTCTGAGACGCCCGGATAAGTCGGATCACTTCATCAAGATGGTCGAGTGCTATGAGTAATCCTTCCAGGATATGCGCTCTTTTCTCGGCTTCCGCCAGTTCGAATTTGGTGCGGCGTATGACCACTTCGTGGCGGTGTTCCACGAAATGGTAAATCATGTCCTTGAGGTTGAGCATCATGGGCCGACCATGAACCAAGGCAATATTGTTTACGCTGAATGAGGTCTGTAGCGCTGTATACTTATACAGATTATTGAGTATGATCGATGCGTTGCCGTCCCGTTTAATATCATACACAATGCGCATTCCGTGCCGATCGGACTCGTCGCGTATTTCGGAAATTCCTTCCAGTTTTTTATCGTTGACCAAATCGGCTGTCCGTTTGATCATTTCTGATTTATTGACTTGGTAGGGGATTTCAGTGACGATAATTTGCTCCCGGCCACTCTTTGTGGTTTCGATTTCAGCTTTTGCGCGCATAACGATACGGCCACGGCCGGTATGGAAGGCTTCCTGAACGCCCGCATAACCATAGATAATGGCGCCTGTAGGGAAGTCGGGTGCTTTGATATGCTGCATCAACTCGGTAATTTCGATATCGCGGTTGTCGATGTAAGCAACGATGCCATCCACCACTTCCGATAGGTTATGGGGCGCCATATTGGTAGCCATACCGACAGCGATACCCGACGAGCCGTTGACAAGCAAGTTGGGGATACGGGTGGGAAGCACTGTGGGCTCTTCGAGCGAGTCGTCGAAGTTCAGTTGGTAGTCAATCGTGTCTTTATTGATGTCCGATAGCAGTTCCTCGGCAATTTTTTTCAACCGTGCCTCCGTATACCGCATGGCTGCTGGAGGGTCCCCGTCAACAGAGCCGTAGTTTCCCTGTCCGTCCACCAGGGGGTATCGCAAACTCCATTCCTGCGCCATACGCACCATGGTGTCGTATACCGATGAATCGCCATGGGGGTGGTATTTCCCCAACACATCGCCCACGATACGTGCCGATTTCTTGTAGGGTTTTCCGCTGGTTACACCCAAATCAAGCATGCCGTACAAAACACGGCGATGAACGGGTTTCAACCCATCCCGTACATCTGGTAATGCGCGGGATACGATGACAGACATTGAGTAGTCAATGTATGCCGATTTCATTTGGTCTTCGATGTTGATGGGAATGATCCGGTCGTTCGCCGGAACGAGGTTGTTGCCGTTTTCTGTTTCTTCAGCCATTATACGTTTTCAGTTCTTAATCAAAAAAGCACAACAAGAATATTGCAGAGCAGCTTATTGCGCATGCGAAATTACGAAATTTTTAAGTCATTCTATAATGTTTTTTGGGCGTCGGTAATTGATGATCAGCGGCCGGTGATCACCAATCACCGACCTGTCGGATTTTGAAATCTCTTGAGAATACCTACCTTTGTAGCCCACTTATTTCGTCTTTTTTGCAATCCGATAATTTATTTAGCCGATCATGAATATACGTACGATTACCGATTCATCAAGCCCGATTTACCAATGGACCTATGATAAACTTATTGAATGGGGAGTGTCTGCTGAGCAGGCGAACCTGATTAATCTATTTGTACTTTTGGGCCTATTGCTGATTTTGCTAGGACTTGTTGATTTTATCGTCCGTAAGGTGCTGGTCAATATCCTAACTTCCGTTGCCAGCAAATCTACCATTAAGTTTGATGATTACCTGGTGAGCAATAAAGCGTTGGTTCATTTTGCTCGCCTCATTCCGCTAATTATTTCCATCTATTTCATTCCAATTGTTTTTTCAGGATTTCCAACGTGGATCGCTCCGGTACGGAAGTTTGTCGACATCCTATTGGTCTTTGGATGGATTATGCTAATCCGTGCGCTTTTCAGGTCGGTGCGCGATCACCTTCGCACGAAACGCGGATTTCAAGACAAGCCGTTGGATAGCTACTTGCAAGTAATCAACATTTTCATGTTTTTTATCGCGGGTGTTATCGTCTTTTCGATGGTCACGGGTAAATCGCCCTGGGCATTCTTGGGAGCGCTTGGCGCTGCGTCTGCAATCCTGCTCTTAGTGTTCAAAGATACGATCATGGGGTTCGTAGCGAGTATACAGGTGTCTACCAACGACATGGTACGTGTGGGTGATTGGATTGAGATGCCCAAATATGGCGCCGATGGCGATGTCATCGAGATCAATCTCAACACCGTTAAGATTCAGAATTGGGACAAGACAATCACTACGGTGCCAACTTATCTCCTCATCAGCGATTCCTTCAAAAATTGGAGGGGTATGCAAAACGCTGGGGGGCGCAGAATAAAGCGGTCAATCAACATCAAGATTTCATCCGCCCGATACCTGACCTCGGAGGAAATCGAGCAATTGAAGAAAATCCAATTGCTTGCTCCTTATATTGTTGAACGGCAGGCAGAAATCGATAAGTACAATATGGAGACGCAAGCCGACCGGTCGATGCCGGTAAATGGGCGCAATATGACGAATCTAGGATTGTTCCGGCAATATATTAACCGGTATACCCAACACCATCCCAAAATAAGAAAGGATATGACTATGCTTGTGCGGCAGTTGCAGCCTACGGAGCATGGATTGCCAATCGAGCTGTACATGTTTACATCGGATACCCGATGGGCTGTATATGAAGATATCATGTCGGACATCTTTGATCACCTCCTTTCGGCGATTAAGTACTTTAAATTGGAAGTATTCGAAGCTCCTGCATCTGATGATATCCGCAGTTTGGGCCTATCTTCCGGGAATTCAAAAGGAGGTGTTGGCTTACAGGTGCGGCAAAGCGAGGGTTAGCATGGCGATTATTGGCGGTCGCGCGCGTCGCTTATGACCCGCATCGCTTCATCCATGATCGATTTGGCGGCATCGCGCATCTTGGTGTTTCCGTTGAAGTCGGCGTCGAGCGTGACTTCCTTGCTTTTTTCCTTGTAGTTATACCGGAGGTAGAAACGAGCTGCTTGACGTTTTTCGGTGGTGTCATCCGAGGTCATGTCATCAGGGAGGTTCCAGAAGCCCAGCTGGGTCGCCTTACCATGGAGGTATTGGAAATCGTCCTTGCGGAGCCGGATGGTATCCACCACAAGTGAATCCTGCATGTTCAAAAATTGATAACGCCCTGTTTTGGAATCGAATTGATTGACCAAGCTATCGCCCTCACCGTATTTAAGTACAATCGATTCGAAGTCCGCAAATCGGAAGGGTGCGTTTTTGAACATTTGGCTGTAATAGTAAAAGCAATACAACAGAAAAGGTACGATGATACAGATGGCAAGGAAAATCCGCTTGGTGCGTTCGTTCATGATTTCAATTCGAATACGGCGGCAAAAGTACAGAAAAAACCCGAAATAATCTCCTCAGGATTCCTGCCACGGTCCCAACTGCCCCGATCTACGCACTTTTACTGCGGGCCAAAGCGTGTCCTGACGGCTTGTAAACTGCTCTTAATCCAGGTAAAAAAGCTGAGGGTTTATCCTTATCCGATCAAACCCGCTCGTTTCAACAGCGCCTCCGGTTCGGGTTTGCGGCCCCTGAATTGGATATAAAGTTCCATGGGGTCCACGGTGCCGCCGCTGGCCAGCAATATCTTGAATTTCGCCGCTGTATCCGGATTGAATATGCCGGTTTCCTTGAAATAGGAAAATGCGTCCGCATCCAGCACTTCGGCCCATTTGTAGGAATAGTATCCCGCCGAGTATCCGCCAGCGAAAATATGCGAAAACGATGGCGTTTGTGCGGTTCCCTGCACATCGGGATAAAGCTGGGTTTCGTGAACGATGTCTTTCTCGAAGCGCTCGATTGCCGTGCCTGCATCCAATTTGCCGGTGTGATAGGCCATGTCCAGCAGGCCGAAGCTCAGTTGGCGCATGGTTTGATAACCTTCCATAAAGTTGGAAGCCGCCACGATTTTATCGATTTCCGTTTCCGGCAGGGCTTCGCCCGTTTGGTAGTGCCGTGCGAAGGCGCGTAAAAATTCCTTTTCGTAGCAGTAGTTTTCCATGAACTGCGATGGAAGTTCCACGAAATCCCAATAGACGTTGGTACCGGACAGGCTTTCGTAGATGGTCTCGGCAAGCATACCATGCAATGCATGGCCAAACTCGTGGAAGAGCGTGGTCACCTCATTGAAGGTGAGCAGGGAAGGAATATCCCCTGCCGGTCTGGAAAAGTTGCATACGATGGAGATATGCGGCCGTACTTGCCCGCTATCTTCCGTCCACTGACCACGATAGGAGGTCATCCAAGCGCCGGCGCGCTTTCCTTCGCGGGGATGCCAGTCCGTATACAGCAATGCCTTATGCCGACCGTTTTCCAACACCTCATACACGGCTACCTCGTCGTGGTATTTGGGGATATCCTTACGTAGTTCAAAAACCAGTCCGTATAGGCGGCTTGCGGCATCAAATGCGGCCTCTAGCACCTGTGGCAAGGGGAAATAGGGCTTCAGGGCTTCTTCAGATAGGTCAAACGTCGCTTCGCGCAGTTTTTCGGCATAGTATGCATGGTCGTAAGGCATCACTTCGCTGACGCCGTCTTTTGCAGCCAATGCTTTCAACTGCACTATTTCCTGTTGCGCATGTGGCTTGGCTTTGACAAGCAGATTCTTCAAGAAATCCAATACGATGGTGGGAGAGGAGGCCATCCGTTCCTGCAAAACAAAGTCAGCATGTGTGCCATATCCTAGCAATTTTGCACGGCTGTGGCGTAATTCAACGATATCCCGCACGATACCTTCGTTGTTATATTCATTATCTTTCAGTGCGCGTGTGGCCGAGGCCAGATAAAGCTCCTTGCGCAGTTCGCGGTTTGCGGCATACTTCATGAAGGGAACGAAGCTGGGAAAATGGAGGGTGAACACCCATCCTTCCAGGTAGCGCTGTTGAGCTGCAGTCTTTGCCGCCGCAAGGATTGATTCGGGAAGACCTGCCAGCTGCTCTTCCGTTTTGATATGCAGTTGGTAGGCATTGGTTTCCTGCAATACGTTCTGGGAAAACTTCATCGTAAGCGTAGCCAATTGCTTGTCGATTTCACGTAGTTTATCTTTGTTTTCTACGGACAACAGCGCCCCATTCCGGGCAAAGCCTTTGTAGGTTTTGTCTAACAGCCGAGTTTCCTCTGGGCTCAGTGAGGCCGTGTCCACTTCATCATGGACCTGTTTGACGCGTTGGAATAGCCTTTCATTGAGCATGATGTCATTGCTGTATTCCGCCAGTATGGGAGATAGCTCCTGGGCAAGTTGCTGGATTTCATCGGTAGTCTCTGCTGCATCAAGGTTGAAGAATGTTGCCGATGCGATACTGAGCTGTCTTCCAGCACGGTCCATTGCGGCAATGGTGTTGACGAAATCCGCGGGATCCGGATTGTCGGCGATGGTGTCAATCTCCTGCTTTGCCGCTGCTATTAATTGCAGGATGGCGGGTTTGAAATGCTCGGTTTTTATCAGTTCGAAAGGTACACAATCGAATGGGGTGGTAAATGGCTTTAAGAAGGGGTTGTCCATGGATCTGAAATAGTTAGGCCGTCAATCGAACGGACGGCGGTTAAAAACGGACCAAATTTACTAAAAATACACTGGATCTTACCGTTATCCACAACATTCAAAGCAGTATGCAGCGACCGGTCGAATTTGAAGACGAACGTCATTATAGTAGCAAATTATTTACCTCTCCTGACTGCACCTCTTACTGCCTGGGCATCTAACGGATCATCAGGCCAGGCATGTTTGGGATACCTCCGTTTGAGCTCGTTGCGGACCTCGAAGTAGGTGGTTTGCCAGAAGCTGCGAAGGTCTTTGGTAACCTGTACTGGCTTGAACCCCGGCGAAAGTAGGTGCAATACTACCGGTATTTGGTTATCATTTATCCGCGGGGTATCCAGCAGACCGAAAACTTCCTGTAAACGGACGGCTAATGTTGGCAACTCGCCAAGGGGAGAGTAGCGAAGTTTGATGCTAGACCCACTCGGTACGGGTAGGGTAGCGGGTGCCAGGCGACTTAACGTAAGTTGTTGTTCGTAGGGCAGGCTGTGCGTGAGCATATGCAATATATCGAGTTTCTTTAGCTCGTCAACTTTGCGGATGCCTTGTAGGTAGGGGGCTAACCACTGCTCGGGCTGCTGTAGAAGAGTGGATGTCGATACGTCGGGCCAGTGTTCGTCGGGCCGCCATTGGCGGAGGCTAAGCACGCGGTTTTGCCACTGTTCTACCGCTTCGGTGAAGTGGAGCAGTTGCAGCCCTTCCGAACGTATCGCACCACAGAGCACGTTGATGACGACGGTTTCGTCAGGTGCGGGGAGGGGAGACGATTCCAGGATGATGCTGCCAATCCGGCGGTCGCGGGTGGCTACTACAGCCCCTTTTTGAGCATTCCATATTATGCGTTGTGTTTCCTGGATAAAGGAAGAGAGGTCGGCAGGGTCAACCGCCGCAGCGAGGAACACCTTGCCTAGTCCGTTTCGTGCATCCAGCAGCGCAATGGCCAGCCAGGATTCGTTGGCGAGTTCATCATCGAGTGGTACCGCGGCGCGTTTTCCATTGGCCAGTTGGTAGCTTCCCCTACCATCGTCTTTGGCTTTACCAAGTCGCTCCGGATAAGCGTACGCCAATAAGCGACCGGCGGAATAGGCGGGTAACATGCCGTTGTCTTCGGCTGTGCCAAGCAATTTGCGATACGATCGTGCAATCTTCTCGATGTTGTCCAATCGCTTGCCAGATCTGCCATATTTTCGGTGGTTGCGCAGCATTTCGATGCGGAGGGTGATGTCTGTGCCTGCCTCACGGCCCAGCGGATCGCGTTCTTCTAATAAAGCGGCAACGTCTGCAGCCAGGCCGGATATGCCTAAACTCTTGCTAGCAAGAAGCATGTGAGCGATACGGGGATGACAGGGCAAGGCGTGGATCGCTCTACCATGCGGTGTAATTTTCTGCTGTATCAATGCGCCGAGGTCATGCAGTACATTACTGGCTTGGGCAATTGCAGTGGTCGGAGGTGGTGTGAGCCAATCCAATTGCGATGGATCCGCTATTCCCCACTTGGCCGCATCCAACACGAGCGGAGTAAGATCGGATTCCAGGATTTCGGGTGTCCGATAGGCAGCCATGCGGTGTTCCGTGGCTGTTGTCCACATCCGGTAGCAGGTGCCCGGTCCAAGCCGGCCCGCGCGGCCGGTACGCTGGTCGGCCGCATCTCCCGAGATGCGCACTGTTTTGAGGCGCGACAGGCCAGAGGGTGGGTCGAATAGCATGGTGCGAGTATAGCCGCTGTCGACCACGATGGCGATGCCTTCAATGGTAAGACTCGTTTCGGCAATGGAAGTGGCCAGCACAATTTTACGCCGCCCGTGGCTGTCGGGCTGGATGGCCGCATGCTGTTCAGCGAGCGATAATTGTCCGTAGAGGGGGTGTATGGCCGCACCCGTCGGATTCGTACGAAGCAGCTGTACACAAGCCCGTATCTCCGCCTCTCCAGGTAGGAACGCAAGGATATCCCCTTGTTTTTCCCGGGAAGCCCGAATAATGGTGCGGGCGCATTGTCCGGGTAGATCCCGGAGGTGGGGCTCTTCGGTATGGACAATATCGACAGGATACATTCTCCCTTGACTGGCTATAACCGGTGCGTCGAGAAGTGCGGCAAGTGGTGTGGCATCCAAGGTAGCCGACATAACCAGCAGCCGTAGATCCGGGCGCAGTACCTGCTGGCTTTCGCGGCAAAGCACAAGGGAAAGGTCGGTGTGGAGCCGCCGCTCGTGGAACTCATCAAAGATGACGATACCGACATCCTCCTATGCGTTGTCTTGATGGAGCATTCGGGTAAGGATGCCCTCGGTGACCACTTCAATGCGCGTCTGGGAAGACGTTTGGTTTTCGAAGCGGACGCGGTAACCCACGGTCTCACCGGCCTTTTGCCCCAACAGTGACGCCATGCGATGTGCAATGGTGCTGGCAGCCAGCCTGCGTGGTTCAAGCATGATGATTTTTCTACTACCCAACCACGGTTCGTCCAATAAGGCAAGCGGAACGATCGTGCTTTTTCCGGCCCCTGGCGGAGAACTGACAATAGCGTTGGTATGGGCGGCAAGCTGCTTCCTCAATTCAGGTATGACCTCCATGATTGGAAGGTCGATATGCGAAAAATCGACAGGTATAGCCATCAGCGGCAAAGATAAAAAACGTCGTCGAGCTCCCGGTGATTACGTTGGACTTAAGATTGAGGCGGCTGGATGATTTGGATAAAATATAGTCGGTATTGGTTAAAAAACAGGTGTGAAGTGGTTTCGGAGTCATCTATGTGTAATAAAAGACAGGGGTAATGATAAAATAGAGTCAGTATTGGTTAAGCGATAGGTGTGATGCTGTCGAAAAAAATCCGAGCTTAGTCAAAGTAAAAAGCGCTAACCATTTAGTTCAATGATTCCGATTGCCAAGTGGTGTTAGACCTGTGATTTCTTGCAGATTCAAGTTTCACGGTGCGTAAATGTGTTCACCAATTATAACAATTTTTATGAAAAAAACTATGAACAAAATCATCTTGGCTTGCCTGCTCTTCGGTCTCGCTGTTCATTCCAATGCCGCAAGTGGGGCATTACAGGAAAAGCTAGTGCGCGGGGTAATCTCGGCGGCAGGTACGAATGAACCACTGGTCGGCGCCAGTGTTCATGTAAAAGGGAGCACCGTTGGCACGGTTACCAACGATGCTGGGCAATACGAACTGCGAGTTGCTTCTGAAGAAGCCGTATTGGTATTTTCTTACACGGGAAAAAAGCAGGAAGAACGTCCTGTCCGTGGTCAAACCGTGATCAATGTAATGATGGGGGATGATGAGAACATGCTTTCCGAGGTTTACATTGGGTATATGACCCAACGGAAAGCGGACTTGACGGGTTCTATCGCGATAGCGAGCGCGAGTGATATTGCCAAGAATCCTTCGGCAAATGCAATGAAATCCCTCCAGGGGAAGCTCGCCGGCGTGCACATCACCACAAATGGCGGCAATCCGGCGGAAGGGGTGAATATCCAGATCAGGGGACTCTCGTCGCTTTCGGGCGGCGTCAGGCCGTTGATTGTATTGGATGGTATGCCCACGGAAAACCTGAATCTCCGTGATATCAACGCGGGAGATATCGAGTCCATTCAGGTGTTGAAGGATGCTGCATCGGCGAGTATCTACGGTGCCCGAGCTTCCGGCGGTGTGATTTTGGTACAGACCAAGAAGGGGAAGGTAGGCCAAACCAAAGTGGAATACAATGGCAGTGTGGCATTCAGCAATGTGATTAATAAGCCCACGTTGATGAATGCCGAGCAATATGGAATTGCTGCGTTCCGGGCATATGCGTATGATGAAGAAGTGTACGGCATGCCCATGTCGTTGCCCAGTACCTATGATTTTACGTGGCATCGGGATGCGAATGGACGGCCCGTTTTGGAATCGGTGAAGCCAGCCGAATGGCTTAATGCGGAGCAAACCGCGAGAGGCTCTGACACGGACTGGTTGGGTGAGATCCTCCGGCCGGCAGTGATGACCAACCATCAACTGACGGTTTCTAGCGGAACGGAAAAGTCACGGAGTTTGTTTTCTTTGGGTTATTACGATAATCAAGGAACACAGATCCACACCTTTTTCAGGCAATACTCCATCCGTGCGAACAATGAATACAGCCTCCTCAACAACCGGTTAAAAATCGGGGAGAACCTAGCTGTATCTTATTTGCAGTACCGCGATGCAAACGAACTGCGTTGGGCATTGATTAACCCGCCGGCCGGCCCGGTTTATGACATCAACGGTGGATGGGCTGGGGCGCCCGGTTTCGATGATTTTACCAATCCGGTGCGTGTCTTGACCGACAACAAAGATAACATCGCTAACTATGTGAAGGTGATCGGAAATGTCTTTGCTGATTTAAGTATCTGGAATGGGATTTCGGCGCGGACGCAATTCGGTGTGGATTACGGAAATGCGTATAGCCGCAATCTGGAGAAGGAGTGGGCGGAAACTGGAGGCAGGAACAGTGATGGCGAAAATTATGTCCGAAGCGACCAATCCCATCCGTTGAGCTATGTATGGACCAATACCCTGTCCTATAATATGAGTACCGACAAACATAGCCTGGATGCGGTGGCAGGGGTCGAATATACACGGTTTGTCCAAGAAGGGTTTTGGGCAAGGCGGGAAGGCGTCTACTTGGAAGACCGCGATTTTGCGCATATCGGTGTCACTACGGGGACCAAGTATTCGCTTGGGAGTTCAGCAGACGAGTATGTATATTTTTCCCTGTTTGGCAAAGCGAACTACGTGTATGACCAAAAGTATCTGTTCTCTGCCACATTACGCCGCGACGGTTCGTCGCTCTTCGGCGCGAACAACCGATACGCGATATTCCCGGCCTTTTCGGCCGGATGGCGTATCAGTAATGAGGCGTTTATGGAAGGCCACGATTTTATATCAGACCTGAAACTGCGCGCCGGCTGGGGTGAGAATGGAAGTGTGCAAGGGTTGCCACGGGGATACACCTCTACGCCATTTGCAACGGATTATTTCGGAACCTCGTATCCGATTGAGGGAAATGAAACCGGCCCGTTGCTTTCGGGTTACCGGCGAACCTGGTTGGGGAATCCAGATCTGAAATGGGAAACCACCACTCAAACTGACGTCGCCGTGGATTTTGGTTTTCTGAACAATCGGATAACGGGATCGCTGGGCTATTATTTCAAGAAGACGCGTGATATCCTCGTTCAAACGCCTTACATCGCGGCAATGGGCGAGGGTGGCGAACCTTGGATTAACGGTGCAGATATGAACAACCGTGGGATCGAATTCGAGATCGGCTACCGCAATGACCCTCAGCATGCTTTCCAATACGCCATTTCGGCGAATGTGGGCACTTACAAGACCAAGATCGTTAGCCTTCCCGAAAACGTCATCAACAAATATCCGGGTGATGGCGTAAATGATCTCGTATTGGGCAGAACGCCTGGTATCCTTTATGGTCTGGTGGCAGATGGCATCTTCAAAACCCAGGAAGAGGTAGATGCCCATGCTGAACAACCGGGAAAAGCGGTAGGACGCATCCGTTATAAGGACTTGGACGGAAATGGTGTGGTACAAGAGCTGCACGATCGGACATACATCGGAATCACCGACCCGGATTTCTTTGGTGGCGTTACGTTTGACCTTAATTACCGAAATTTTGATTTGAATGTGTTTTTCCAGGGTGTTTTTGGAAATATGGTGAACAATGACTGGAAACGGGAGTCTGATCTGTGGAATATTACCGTGCCGGCGCACAAAAACCACGAAACCCGGATTTTGGGCGGCTGGTCGTTTGATAATCCGAATTCTGATATTCCTGCGATTTCCAATTCGACTCAGAATGCTGAAAACCGCTTTTCGAGCTATTATGTGGAGAACGGTTCTTACCTGAAACTGCGGAATATCGAGCTGGGTTATACCCTGCCGTCGGCAGCGTCGAGTAAGCTGATGATGCAGCATTTGAGGCTATATGCCTCTGCACGAAATGTGTTAACGCTCAAAAAGAGCTGGGGCGATGACCGATTTACCAGCATCGACCCCGAAATGCCCGGCTATGGTTATCTGACGCCTTTCTTTCTAACCTTTGGACTTAACGTTACCTTCTAAGTTTTTGATCATGAAAAAGTTTAAATTCATCATATTTTCCTCAGCGATTGCGCTTACCGCTGCGAGCTGTGCCGACTCGTTGAATGTGGCACCCAAACAGGTATTGGACGAATCACTGCTTTCAAAACCCAGCGATATGGAGGGCTTCGTTACTGCAGCTTATGCTAGGATGACGGATATCCCATCGTGGGATTCCCCGTTCGCCCCGTGGTGGAGCGGCTCACTGCGCTCCGACGACTCGTACAAAGGAGGAGGGGGTACCTGGGACGGAGACGGCTGGCACAACATGGAGATTTTTGTGCAGCTGAATCCAAATGGATGGCCTTTGGATTATCCGTGGTACGTATCCTATCAGGTTATTCAACGGTGCAATACCGCCATACAGCGGCTGCAAACCGTTACAGATGCAGATTTTCCAAATAAAAACTCGCGGCTTGGTGAGGTGACATTTATACGGGCCTTCACGCACTTCAGGCTTAAGCAATTCTTTAAGTATATTCCGTACATCGATGAGCACGTGATTGGTACATCGGCCGAATTTGAAGCTGTTCCCAATAGGGACCTGGCACAGCCCAATGACCAGTACCTGTGGGAGCGGATTTTGGCCGATTTCAAGCAGGCGGAAGAATTGCTGCCGCCGGTACAAGCGGAAAAAGGAAGAATAGACAAAAATGCCGCGACCGCGATGGTGGCCAGGACGTTGATGTTTATGGCGTATGAGCAGGACGACCGGAATACCGTGGTGAACGTTAATAAGGAGCGGCTTACCGAAGCATTGAATTATTTGAATAAGTTGACCGATCAGGAAGGTTCAAAAGTCGGCCTGCAAGCCGATTTCGCTGAAAATTTCGACATCGCATTTGATAATAACACCAAAGAATCGATTTGGGAAATCCAGTATTCGATTGATGACGGCAGCTCTACCGGTGGTAAAATAAACCGAAGTGAGGGCTTGAACCATCCGTTTAATTGGGGTGGGTACCAGTGCTGCGGTTTCCACCAAATTAGCTACAACATGGCCAATGCGTTCAAAACCGGCCCCGACGGCTTGCCGATGTTCGATACGTACAATGTAGGTAGTTATGCGGATGGTGATGAAGTGTTTTTCGGAGAGAACACGTTCGACCCACGTTTCAGTCACACGGTAGCCGCTCCCGGACAGCCATGGAAATATAATCCCAACATGTTGTTTGAAAACGCAGGGATCCGCAACCCCGCCGACTACGGTTACCTGAAATCCATCAAGGAATTGGTGCCTCCTGATTGCGATTGCTTGCTGTATGATGGGTGGCAGTTCAACTCGATGAACAAGCGCATGATCAGGTATGATGAGGTTGTGCTATGGAAGGCCGAGGTGTTGATCCAACTGGACCGGTGGGACGAATCCCTGCCGTTGATCAACAAGATCCGCGAACGGGCTGCCAATAGCACAGACCGCTTAGTGAAAAGCGATGGATCGCCGGTATTGGATTATCACGTCGAAACCTACCAGCCGGGCGTCAATTGTACGTGGAGCAAAGAATTTGCATGGGAAGCGCTGCAATGGGAAAACCGCCTGGAAATGGCAGGCGAAGGACGCAGGTTCTTCGACTTACAGCGTTGGGGTATTTTGGAAGAAACAATGAACAGCTACTTTGCCGTCGAAAAAACAAGATTCCCTTGGATGGGGGTAGCACGCTTTACCGCTGGGCGCGATGAGTATTTCCCGATACCGCAACCGCAGATTAACTGGGCAAAGGGTAATTATACACAAAATGTGGGATATTAATAGACGATTGGTTATGAAGATTTCATTAGTTCATGTATTGGTTGTGGTATTGACCATGGCACTATTTACAGGTTGTTATGATCGGGGTATTGTGGATGAGAAGGATTTTGATTACTCCCTGCCTAAAGTGGAAAATCTTGCTTATACCGAACAAGGTAACCTCGTGAAGTTAACGTGGGGGATCCCTGCTGATATATCCCCGGCTTTTAGGCGGCCATTGGAGGTGAGCATCCAAAAAGTAGAGAATGGTATTTATAGGGAAATCATTATCGTGGGTGTTGAAGGCACATCCCGTGATATCGAAATTGACCCCAGTAAGACGTATAGATTTGTGGTAAAGCTAGCGGGGTATCTGACGGATGAAGCGAGGGAAACCGGAAAGCCGGATCGGGTTTATTCTGAGGGGCAGGTTATTGAGATTGAGTGATAAGCTGAAAGATGATACGCAGACGAGTCATACACGCTAGCATATATACCGCCCTTGCCGGGTACCTGTGGCTGGTGGCTGCCTGCAGTAAGGACGGTGGCAACGAGGTTTATGTTCCGACAGATGAGATTACATCGTCGGACATAAACCTTGTCCCTGATCAGGATACCAAGGCCGTGTCTGCGGTGCTGACATTCGATAACCTGGATGCGATCGCTTACCTAACGGTCAAAAAAAGCGGTGCTGACAACTACTCGCGCAATATAGACCGGCATGAGCTTTCATCGTCTTACGCGCTGACGTACACGATTCAACCTTCCGATCCCGATGCCTTCAAGTTAGTGCTAACGGCACACTACCATGATGGAAACGTATCCAATCCACTTTTCCTGGATGTCGACAACCGTTGGGGTTTTTTCGTCCGCAATGTTAGCCGTATCGCTCGGCTAACCGGAAGGCCGATAGCAGGAGAAGCTTTTCCAAGCCCAAACAATACGGCCACGTCTTGGAACGTAGGCGGAACCGATCTGGGAGTGGTCTGGGAAATGGAACCCGGAAACTATGGTATTTTCTTTGGCGACACGTTTGGGCAGGATTTTGTGCCGAGCACCGCTAATCCAGGCCCCAATGGCGGAAGCTGGCGAAGCAATGTCCTGGCATTTTCGGTAGATCTTAATCTGGATGATGGACTTTCTCTGAGTGATATGGCAACCGATAACAGTGGTAATGCCCGTGAAATTATCTATGGTGGCAAGGACGGCTCCGGCAATGGGGATTGGACCTCAATTCCGACGGCTGCTATTCGTGCTAACGGGGTGGATTATGTGCATTATTTTAATATCAAAAACTGGACAGGGTGGGTTACGAATTACTCAGGAATGTATAAGTCCGTTGATAATGGCCAGATCTGGACGAAATGTGAAGGTGTCGAATTCTCGGCGAACAGCAATTTCGGGCAGGTTGGTTATTTCAAACGGGATGGCTACGTGTATATGATCGGCACTCAAACGGGACGGGATAGTCCCGCTCATTTGGCCCGTTTCCGAGAATCCGATATCGAAAACCAGGCTAATTATGAATACTGGAGTAACACTGCCAATCAGTGGTTAAAAGGAGATGAAAGCAAGGCCACCGTCGTGATAAGCGATAAAGTGGGTGAATTGTCTTTTATCTATAATGATAAGCACCGGAAATGGGTAATTGCTTATTTCAATGCCGACCGGTATAACATCACCATGCGTACGGCAGAGAAGATCACGGGTCCGTGGAGCGAGCCTTATGAATTGGCTACCGGGGCGGAGTATGCCCAGCTGTACGGTTCTTACTTCCATCCATTATCCGTGGAGGGCGATGACCTTTACTTCCTGATGTCGATGTGGATGCCGTACAACGTCTTCTTAATGAAGGCCGAATTGGCAGATATGGGTGCATTTTAGCTAGATATGTACCGTAAACAAAAACCTCGGCATCCGATGACGCCGAGGTTTTTTGCTGTGGGAAATACAGGGCTCGAACCTGTGACCCCTACCTTGTCGAGGTAGTGCTCTAAACCAACTGAGCTAATTTCCCGAACTACGCCGCAAAAATAGTTTTTTTTGCTGACGATGCAAATCATTTTTATCGAAACCCTTGGCGGGTAGTTCAACTATTTGTTTAAATTTGCACATTAACCATCATTTTATACATTGACTTTCCCATCATCCCATATTGCCAAAGAAGATCATTTGGCCGCTTTTATCAAGCGTTTCGAACAAGCGCTCCGTGATGCTTTCTATGAACACGCTGATATCAATCAACTTAGCCTCCAGCGGGGACTGCCTGCATCGGTTTGGACGCGTATTATGGATGTGGTGCCGCTTTCGGTAGCCATACCACGGGAATACGGCGGTCGGGGATGCATCGTAAAAGAATGCTTGGCACTACTCTCTGCTGCATCTTATGAATCACTTCCGCTGTCGCTCACGTTTGGTATCAATATCGCATTGTTTCTTGAGCCCGTTGCTAAATACGCAAATGAAGAAGTAAAAGGTCCGATATTCAACCGCTTTTTGACAGATCAGTGTATGGGCGGCCTGATGATTACCGAGCCAGATTATGGCAGCGATGCCCTCAACATGCGTACCTCATACCAACAGGAGGGAGCAGGCTATCACATCGCCGGCACTAAGCACTGGCAAGGCCTAACCGGGCAAGCTGATTTTTGGTTAGTGGCGGCACGCAGTCAACTTCCCAATGGCGAACTGGCTAGGGACATTGATTTTTTCATCAGCGACAACGCCCTGCCTACCCAGCAAATCAAGGTAGAGCGATTGTATAACAACCTCGGTCTTTACATGATCCCGTATGGGCTTAACACCATTGATATCCACGTGCCGGCACAGCAACGGCTGGAGCCGGAAAGTACGGGGATAAAAATGATGCTGGACATCCTGCATCGGAGCCGGATGCAGTTTCCGGGTATGGGTATGGGTTTCATCAAGCGCATGCTGGATGAAGCGGTTAACCATTGCAGCCAGCGCATGGTGGGAAGCAGCAACCTGCTTGCCCTGGATTCCGTGCAATTCCAGCTATCGCGTATACAATCGGCATATACCATCTGTTCGGCTATGTGTTTTCGCAGCAGCCAGATCAGCGGCATACAACATAATCTTGCCGTTGAGGGTTTGGAGGCCAATGCCATGAAAGCCCTGGTTACCGATTTGATGCAGGAATCCGCACAACTGTGTTTGCAGGTTTCGGGTGCTAACGGTTATAAAATCAGCCACATCGCAGGCAGGGGTATCGTTGATAGCAGGCCATTCCAGATTTTTGAGGGGTCGAATGAAATGCTGTATACCCAGATCGCAGAGATGGTGTTGAAAAAGATGAAAAAAGGCAAGGAGACAAATCTGCTTGCCTATCTTGCGACATTCGACCTCACTCAACATGCTGCGGGGCATTTCAAAAAGCCGCTTGACTTCACCCCGGGTGACGTGCTTACCCAGCGGAAGCTCGTTGATTTAGGGAAGATAATAAGCCGTGTTATTGCCGGAAGCTATGTATTGGCCATTGCGGACCGCGGTTTCCGGGATGATCTGGTGACTGGTTGCATCGAAAATATCCGCATGGACATCGCACACCTGGTATCCAACCTCTATTTAGATAGCCGTTCGCAGGTTATCGACGATTATGTTTCCGGCAGCGATTGGCTTTCCTTTACGTAATTAGGTTAACACGGCCACGGCCGTGCCCTTTATACCGCTGTACGGAAACGTTGTTGGGGGCGTCTGCGTTTTTTATTCTTATTCGGCTTATTGGTCGCAACTGCTTGCGTGGGCTTATGCTCGTAATCGGCGATGTTGGCCGGTGCAAAAGGATGGTTTTCCACCAGCGGTAATTGCTGTTTGATTAACTTGCTTATTTGCCAGAGGTACTCGCGTTCCTCGATGTCGCAGAAGGACAGGGCGGTACCGCTTTCGCCAGCCCTTCCGGTACGGCCGATACGGTGTACGTATGTCTCCGGTTCGTTGGGTAAATCGTAATTAATCACCAATTGCAATCGGTCGATGTCGATTCCCCGGGCAGCAATGTCGGTAGCCACCAGTACGGCTATCGTACCAGCTTTGAATGCCTTCAATGCCTTTTGTCGCGCTTGTTGAGATTTGTTGCCATGGATGGCCTCGGCAGTGATGTTTACTTTTCTCAATTTGCGGACGATTTTATCCGCCCCGTGCTTGGTTCTTGAAAACACCAGTACGTTACCGTTTCCGTCTTGGCGTACAAGGTGGCATAACAGGTCTATCTTATCGGCCTTGGCTACGGGGTAAACCGCTTGCTTAATCGTATCTATCGTAGAAGAAACTGGTGTCACGGCGATGTGCCTTGGGTTTTTAAGAATGGCATTTGCCAAACTTTCTATTTCCTTGGGCATGGTGGCCGAGAAAAGCAGCGTCTGCCGCTCTGCCGGGATGTTGCTTATGATACGCTGGATATCTTTGATGAACCCCATATCGAGCATTCGGTCAGCCTCATCCAATACGAGGAAATTGACCGCTTTCAACGATAGTGCACGCTGATTCAGCAAGTCCAGCAACCTGCCGGGTGTCGCAACGACTATTTCCGGCCGCTTACGCAATTCCGCAATTTGGTTAACCACCGATACGCCACCGAATACCACGGTTTGCTTGATGTGCGTCCGACTGACGTATACGGCAATGTTCTCACCGATCTGTATGGCAAGCTCGCGTGTGGGTGCCAAAATGAGTGCCTTTGGCCCCTGATATGCACCTTCATTTTTTGATGCCAGTAAACGCTCGATGATGGGAAGCGAAAAAGCCGCCGTTTTTCCGGTGCCAGTTTGTGCACACGCCAATACATCGTGGTGCGCTAATATCGTGGGGATTGCCTGTTCTTGTATGGGGGTAGGTGTATGATAACCTGCTGATTCCAATGCCTGTATGATCGGTTTGGAAAGATTTAATGATGTAAATAGCAAAATATAAAAGTTAAAAATGTTGAATAAATAGCAACATCTATATCCAGTCTAATACGGATATTTTGAGCGGACGCCGGCAAAGATAATCATAATTATTGGTAATATGGCTTGTATAAGCGTAGCCCATCGTCATTTGGCTAGCTGTGCGAGTATTTTTTTAAGATTAACCCCGCGGCCCAGCACAGGCTTGAAGATATCGCCCTCAGACCGCATCCGGTCCAATGCGTTGGCTATCGTAAAATCAGCTGTTTTCAGTCCTTTTTTTACCTCCTCCCAATAAAGTGGCATGGAGACGGTAGCACCCGGCTTCGGGCGCACCGAGTAGGGGGCCGCGAGGGTAGCCGACGGCCTGTTCTGCAGGAAGTCGATATACACCTTTCCTTTCCGTTGGCTGGTCATGCGCGCTACGCTGGTAAAGTCGAATAGGGCGTCCACCTGTACCGCTATCCACTTGGCGAACAGTTGGGATTGGTCATAGGTATAATTGGCGCCGAGCGGCAGGTACACATGTAAGCCGGTCGATCCGGATGTCTTGCAGTACGAAGGTATATGCATGTCTTCCAATACGTCATGGATGGCCTGCGCCACTTCGATAACCTGCTCGAATGTGTTTCCCTTATCCGGGTCGAGGTCCAATAGGCACCAAGTGGGATTATCCGGCTTTTTTACGGTGCTGCTCCACGGGTTCATTTCGATGGCGGCCAGATTTGCCATGTATAGCAATGCCGCTTCGTTGTTGCATAGCATAAAGTGCTTGCGCTTCCGTTCTCCTTCCGCCTTATAAGGGTGCTTTTCCACCCAAGCGGGCACTTTTCCAGTCATATCCTTTTGGTAGAAACTTTTGCCCTTGATGCCGTTGGGAAAGCGGTTGAGCGACTGTGGTCGGTCTTTGAGGTAGGGAAGGATGTATTTAGCCGCCTGCCAATAATAATTAAGCAAATCTCCCTTGGTATACTTTTCTTCCGGCCAGAGCACCTTTTTCAGATTCGTGAATTTCAGTTCGTTACCGTTTATTTTCCTTACCTGTGTGTTTTCGGAGGGGTTAACCAAGGTGCGTCTTCCGCTTTTGGCGGGCGCTTTGACGATGCCCTCGTTAGCAGTTTCCGATTGGTCGACTACCGCCTCGATGGGCAATTCCTTTTCCTTTACCACGGTCTTTGCATCCTTATCCTCACGAAGCGCGATGAACGCAGGGTGCCGGAAAACGCCTTCTTCGGTCACCTCGGTGTAGTGGATTTCGCACACCAATTCCGGCCTCAGCCATGTAGCTGCTGCATGTGGGGGAGTGGGCCTGAACCTGGAGGGCTTGTTGTAATCAGGTGTTTCCGCGAATGGACTGGTTTTCCTGACCAACGGCTTGAACAATCGCAGCATCTCGCGTTGTTCCTGGTCTCGAAATCCCGTGCCTACCTTGCCTGCATACTGGAATTTGCTGCCCTCGAAGACGCCGAGTAGCAAGGAGCTGAAAGGTTTTGAGGTGCCTGCATTTCGCGTGTAACCACCGATTACCACTTCCTGGCGCTTCTGTGATTTGATCTTTAGCCAGTCGGTCGACCGATCTCCTGGATGATACGGGCTATCCGAACGCTTGGCAATAATGCCCTCTAACCCCAATTTGCCTGCTGCTGCGAAAAAATCGGTACCCTTGGTGGTAATAGTATAGCCGCTTTTAATCACGCCGCCATCTTGCGGAACTAGGGTTTGGAGTACTGCTTTTCGTTCGGATAGGGAGGAGGTCATCAGGTTCTTTCCTTCATACCATAGCAAATCGAAGACATAATACAACAGTTGCCCGTCTTCCTCGCTGCGCCAGTTCTGCAACTTGTTGAAATTCGAAATCCCGTTATCCGTGACAGCAACGATCTCGCCATCCACCACGGCCTTGATGCCCCACTGCTTTATGGCATCAAAAACCGGATAGAACTTGTCAGCAAATGATTTGTCATTACGGGATTTCAGGGCGGTGGATTTTCCATTCATGAATGCCACGGCGCGGTATCCATCCCACTTTACTTCGTATTCCCAATCCGGATCGTCGAACGGTTCGCTCACGAGCGTCGCCAGCATGGGTGATACGGTTTTAGGGAACGGAACCTTTTTAGCTTTTTTCAGGATGGCATCGACATCCATTTTTGGCTCCGGTACGGTATGGGCTTCGGGATCAATCTGCTTTTTAACCTTCGTTTTCACGGCTTTTTTCCCAGGAGATTCATTTATCATCGTTTGATTTGCCGTTTTCGCCACTTGTTCAATCGTCTTTTGCGAGACTACGGATTTATCCTTCAGCGTGATATCCTCGTTTGCGGCATATCGGTCTTTATGCTTGATGAGCAACCAGGCATTATCTTCTTCACTCTTCATTTTGACCAGTGCAAATTCACCCTTTAGTTTTTTGCCCTTCAGCCTGAATTTCAACGACCCCGCCCGCCATTGTTTCATCAGGTCTTTTTCCATCGCCTTTTTACCGCCTTCGGTATCAAGCGGTTCATACGTGCCCTCGTCCCATACGATTACCGTTCCGGCGCCATAATTCCCTTTCGGTATATTGCCCTCAAAATCCTTGTAATCATAAGGATGATCCTCCACTTCCATCGCCAGCCGCTTGTCTTCGGGATTCAGCGACGGGCCCTTCGGCACCGCCCAGCTTTTCAGGGCACCGCGCATTTCCAGCCGGAAGTCGTAATGGAGTCTAGAGGCTTTATGTTTCTGGACGACGAACCTGAGCGTTTCGTTGGACGGCTTGCCGCCCACTGGCTCAGGGGTTGAGCGGAAACTCCGCTTTTTTTTATAAGATGTAAGGCCCATTTCTTTTCCCTTTGCTTAAGTAGTACAACAATGCCCGTCTTAAAATGTTGTACTCGGGTTCAGCGTTTGAAATCGACTGGTCACCGCAACTGCATATCCACATAATGGTGGATGGCTCGTTGCAGGAAGTTACCGAATGTCTCTGCCGGTACGCCATCTACTTGTGTGTACCTGGGATCGTTGGCATACAAGTCACCGAGGCCCCGGTAGGCTTCTGCTGCATCGTCTGCCTTGCCCCAAAACCGGAGGATGTAGTGATAATGTTGTGCAATCGCTGCTTGCACATCGGAACCAGCGGGATCCAGGTGGCTCATCATGGCCAGTTGCTCGACATTGGCTTTGAAACCGTCTTGCAACGCTTTGAAATCTGCCTTGCTTAATCTCATCAGTTCACGTTCCGCATGTGCCACCTGTTCTGGCCAGTTTTCCTTGGCTTCCATGCGCCAGGCCGCTGCCTGTTCTTTGGGCAGCCCTTCGTATAATTCTTCGGGATTCATCATCGTTTTATTTTTTAAGTGAAGCATTGTTTTATCTAGCGTAGCTACCAGTGTATCCAAGCGTTTCCGCCGTGATAGCAACATCTGTTTTTGACTCTCCAGCGCGCCAACCAGGTCAAAATTGTGGCTGTCCAATAGGTTGCCGATCGCTTTCAACTCGAAATCAAGTTCTCGGTAGAATAGGATCTGCTGTAGGCGCAGTAACTCACGTTCGCCGTACACTCGATACCGGGCGTCGGTTCGGATGGACGGCTTGAGCAATCCGATTTGATCGTAGTGGTGGAGTGTGCGAACACTTACACCTGCCATCTTTGCTAACTTTTTTACGGTATACTCCTTCATTGTTCGCTGTTTTATTTGTTACTGCAAGCAAAGGTAGGGTATGACGTCGCGTTAGCGTCAAGAAAAATTTTCAATTTTTTTGTAATGCGTTGTTAGTCAAATTGTTGTATTTGTAAACAACGCGACGGTATTAATTTTTGGTTGAGTAAGGAATAAAAAGGGCCGAAAGTACTTGGGCATACCACCGGGCAAGGTAGTCGTTTGGATGGTTGATGTTATTTCCAGTCATATCCTGGTAGGATTTGTGGGTAAGCAACCAACGGTGCCAGTAGGTCATATCCGCGATAGCGACGCCCTTGGTCTCCAGTGCGAGTAGCGGCTGCCGATATTCGTATTGGAGCTGGTCCTGGATGGCGTTTGGATTGGCGAGGATAGGCGTGATGACGATGAATTCACAATGGGGCTGCAGGTTCCTTACACGATGTACGATTTGCTTAATCCGGTTGGTAAAGGTGTCCGCCGGTACGCGGAACGTGCCGTCGTTCATGCCGAAGCCAATCACGACCAGATCGGGCTGTTGTTCGATAACCCGATTAATTTCCTGTAATCCCCAATCGGCCGTTTTACCACCAACGGCCAGGTTGGCAAAGGAGACGGGACTATCAAATTGCCGCCGAAGCTGGTAGACAAAGAGTTGCGCCCAATTCGGCATAAACGGTGGGACATGCATGAAGCCGCTGCTATTAGCGCCGGTTTCGATGCTGTTACCCCAAAACACGACCTGCAGCGGTTGCTTGCGTGCTAGCTTTTCGGTGGTTTGGGGCAATTTATCACTAGGATGCAACTGCTTGGGATAACTGCCTTGGGTTCTATCTGGGATATAGGTCACGGCAATCTGCCGTGACCGTATTAATTCCTGTTCGCTGAAAAGCACAAACGTACCAGGCAATTTACCGGGCTGCGAAATGCCCTTCTTTTCTTGCGCATACACTAACTCTTCTTTTCGAAAATAGGGCATGCGGGATGAGTCGGTACGGATTATCCGTTGCCCCGATCTTATCCAGTCTCTGCCTTCTTTATACTGCCTGTCTAAATAAACATCCCGTACCGACAGGATGGCCTTTGCCGGAAACAACAGATTTCCGGTGGGCAGTGCATTTCCCTCCTGGATGAACACGATGGTTTCGTCATGGATGGTATCGGCCACAAGAAAGGGCACCATATAGTCGTCCAGGCTGATGTATGCAGGCCAATGGCGGTCTAGGGTATCTGCTGGCTGCGCTTGGCCGATATGGCAAGCCATGCCGATCAGTGCGAGTGAAAGGAGGGAGGTAGTGCCGTTCATGCTATCGTTATTATTCGGTGATGGCCAGCAGATCGAAATCCTTGAATTCAAAACCGGCATCAAAAGTGCCCGGTACTTCCCACCCGAGATTCATGCCCGAAATCTGGAAGTCGTCGAAAAATGAGCCGGTCAGGTAACCCCTTTTTTTGGCCAGTTCCAGTGCCTCGGTAATCTTCGGATAGATGTCTTTTTCGACCTCGATCCAATTTCCGCCGTGGAATGTGCCGGTCATGTAGTCAGCGGTTGCTAAGCTGTAGATAAACTTGCCGGTGGCATCACCTTTTCCAACGTCCTGTGCTGCATATAGCGGAATCTGTTCATAGCGGTAGTCATAGAACGGTATCCCAAACCAGAGGTAGTCCCCGTAGTAAGCGGAATTTGGATTGAGGTCTTGTATGGTAATAAAAAGTTGGAATTGCGCGGTGTGCAGGCCGGGATTGAACGCGCTTTCGGGCATTTTCATTTCGGCTTTGGTGAGCCTGCCGTTAAACTTGAGGAGCAGACCCTTTAAATCCTTAAGGTAAAGTTTTTCGGGGAAGGCCTGTTCGACCAAAAGATGGGGCCAAGCCTGGTTCTGCTGCCGCGGTGCCTTGTACTCGGTGGAGGTGATCACGTCCATCGACAGGTGCATCCCGTCGGACTGGCGACCAAAGGTAATGGCTTTTCCGTCATTTCGATACACGACACAATCGCCTTCGGTTGTCTTGTCATCGTCGGAAAGCTCAAACTTGCTTCCCCACTCGGCAAGCTCCCAAACGGCTGGTTGGGCACTGTCGCCGAATGGACGTATCGTGCCTGCCGAAGGGCCCTGTGCCCGTTTGAGTGTTAAGCCGCGCTCGAATAGACGATCTCCGATTAAGGATGCCGTATCCTGACTAGGTAGCGGTGCATGTGTTTGTTGTGCGGGAGTTTCGGTTGCGCAGTTCCAGCTGAATAAGGCCAGTAGCAATGTATATCGGTTTGAAACCATTGTCTTCATCATGTTGTTAAAGTTAAAGGACTTCTACAGAAAGATTATCAAAAGAAATGTCTACGGGGTTTGCTAACCCGAAGTAGTAAAATCCGGGCGATCCACCTAAATAGGGTTCAGGGTCTTCGACGGTGCGTTCCACTAATATCCCGCCGGTTGCCGCATCCGAGACTTTAACCGTGATCCGGCCGGGTTGCGATGACGTAACTTCGGCTTGATAGTTTGTGTTGGCGGCAAATCCGTCGAACGTTTCATTGATCATGATGTTGACCCAATGGCCCAATCCATTATTACCGGTCTTTAGGAGTTGCAGCATGTTATTCGTGGTCCGCAATAGGTAAAACCGTTTGTTGTCGCTCTGGGCATTAAAGATAATACCTCCAAAAGATTCTGGCGAGGATTTCATCGTGGCACTCAATTTAAAGTAATTGCCATCGCCCACATTCATCACTAAGTCCGGATCGCGGTAGAGCATGTAGGACTCCGCTCCGCCAGCTTGACTGAATAATGCACCGCCTTTTAATTCGAACGTCCCATTGACAATCTGCCAGTTATTACCAATGGGGTTGGGCGTGGTTTCGCTGCCTACGGGGGGTACGTCCGTCCTATCGAACTCGTCAGTAAAGGTTTTAACCCGCACCAGTGAGAGATTTCGCTTATTGGATATCTTTCCATGACTGCGCACGGATACACCGACGACATTGCCGGGTAGTTCCGGTACGATTACTTGGATGAGGGTATCGGATACGGCGACCACGTCAACGACTTGTTGGTTGAATTTGACTTCATTCTCGTTGGCATTTTCTGAAAAATTGATACCGATGATGGAGAGGCGATCCCCGGCGGCGGCATTGGTGGGTTGCAGTTCAATAATCCGTGGTATAGGCGCGGTATTGACAGGCAATTTTTCTTCTTCGCTGCACGCGTGCAGCATCGCGACCAATATGGCAATGCCGATGGTCCAGCGAATGCCGCAGTTTGCTATCATGCTGTGCTTCATGTCTTTTGTATGTTTCATTAGAAAATAATTACGCTTAATTAGTCCCAACCCGGATTTTGTTCCCAAAGGGGCATCAGTGTTAGCTCACCCAACGGAATGGGGAAAATCAAGTGATTGTCGGTCCAGGATTTACGGCGACCAGTTACGATGCGCCGGCCGGTGAAGCTGTCGCCTGCTTTGGTCCACTCCATGCCTGTTGTCAGTTTATCGGTCATGTTCAGGATTTTCCAACGTCTCACATCCCAGAAACGGTGTTCTTCAAAAGCGAGTTCGACCCGGCGCTCACGGTGTATGCGTTCGCGCATTTCGGCTTTCCCGAGCCCCTCAGGCAGTTGAGGCATGTCTACGCGGTCGCGAATAGCGTTGATTGCCTGGTAGACTTCGGGTGTTGGGCCATAGGCTTCATTGGCCGCTTCGGCGTAATTGAGATAGAGCTCACCGAGGCGGTATTTTTTAAACCTAGCGGTTCCGGTATTGGGATCCAATTGTTTCGGGTCCCTGAATTTGCGGAGATAGTAGCCGTTGCCGGTGCGTTGCATAATGCTGGATATCCCGTCTGCGCCACCCAGGTAGGATTGGATGTGGTAGGGCTGGCCGTTGATTTCTCCATAGTAGGCATTGTTATACCATACCGTGGCATAAAACCGTGGATCCCGATCGGTATATGGATTTGCCTCGTCATAACCCGAAGTGGTATTGATAATCGGATAGAGATGGTCCTCATCATAGTAGCCTGTTATTGCGGGCTCGCCATTGGCCATATCGTAAGCATCCACCAGTTCCTGGGAAGGACTGTTGCCGGCTTTGTCCCCGCCCAATGTCGGAATCGCGTGCATACGGAACATCAGGTGGCTGAATTCATGAGCACGGTAGGGTTTGATCTCGAAGATGGTTTCCTTGTCGGAGGGGTTGACACTAATATCGGTGCGGCCGTAGAAATACGATTCATAGTCCGGATGCAATACGTAGTTGTTTGCTTGCAGTGCTTCCAGCGATTGTTTCGCGGCTTCGGCGGCTTCGACCCAGCGGTTTTGGTCATCGCCTGCATTCCACAAGGGACTGGCTGCAAACAGCAAAGCCTGTGAACGGATGGAATGAGCGACGGCTTTGGTAAAACGGCCCCGCTCCGGCTCTGTGGTAATGCGATAGGGAAAGTATTGCTCGGCAATGGCCTCATCACAGTTTTGTTTGATAAATGCCACACATTCCTGAAATGTTTGGCGGGGCAGCGACTCAAACTGGAAATCAGCAGTGAAGGGTTTGTCGACAACCGGCATCCCTCCATACATCTTGATCAACTCCCAGTACAGGAACGCTCGGAGTACTTTCGCTTCGGCAACCAGCCGGGCCTTTACCTGCGGGTTGGCATACGGCGTGGTGTTGATGTAGGCCAGAAAGATATTGGTTTGGCGTATTCCTGCCCAGTTTTTGCGGTAGTAGTTGCCGTTGGTTTCGGAGTCTGTTGAGCCGGTGGAAAACTGGATATCGAGCGGATTCCAATTCGGCCGTAACTCGCCATTATACCACCGCGATGGCGGGCGACCCATATCTTGGGGAAAGTCATTGTCATGGGCTTCGTCGGAGAAGCCAGCCAACAGTGTAAAGTAATTATATGCCGTGCCGTAAGGATTTACATTGTCGTAGATGGTGTTTAAGTATTCGGATGCCATCAACTCGTCCGCAAATACCTGTTCGAGGGTCAGGCGTCCGTCTGGCATGATGTCCAATGGATTCTTTTGGCAGCTTGTTACCAAAAGTATGGCAAATAAACACCGATAGAATAGCTTGTTATTGCTCATGTCTGAATGATTAATAGCGTTAAAAGGTGACGGTTACTCCGCCGTTAAAAACCTGGTATACGGGGTAGCTCAAAGAATCATTGACCTCGGGGTCAAAATCTTTGGTCCGCATCCGGTCCCAGGTAAATAGGTTCAATCCGTTCGTGTATATACGTACCTCTTTGGCGCCGATCCGTTGGATTAATTTGAGGGGGAGGCGATACCCGATCTCGGCATTTTTCAGCCGGATGAAACTGCGGTCTTCAATGAAAAATGAGTTGAAGTCGCGTTCGCTTAGCGATCCACCGGTGGAAAGCCTGGGATACCTGATGTCTTCCCCTGACGCCGCACGCTCCGGTGTCCACGCGTGTAGATGACGCTCCCGGTAGTCGTATAAACTCATGGTGCCCAATCCTGACAGGGGTTGGGAAACATTGAGAATGCCCTGCAATAGAAATGACACGTCAAAATCACGGTAGGTTATGCTAAAGGCACCGCCAAAGGTATATTCCGGGATAGCGGAATAGCCCATCGGGATCATGTCCCGTTCGTCGATCATTCCATCGCTATTGGTGTCGGTGTATTTAAAGTCGCCCGGTCGAGCGGTGTAACCGACATAGTTTAAGCCTTCGGCCGCGATCTCCTCGTAACTTGAGTAATAACCGTCGCGGAGGGGGTAGCCGAAAACCTGGCCGATACGGTACCCGGTTTGCCTGAATCGGTATGCATAGTCATCAGGATATTGCAATTCGTCTGAGAATACAACGTTATTGCGTGCAAAATTATAGTTGAGCTTCGAAATGATTGACCAGTCGTCATTTAGGCGCTTATTATAGTTCAGCTCGATTTCATAGCCTTTGTTCTCAACTTTTCCCATATTGACGGGGCTCATCCGGTTTGCCTCGATTCCGTAAACGATGGGGACTGTTTGCCTGTTTATCAGGATATTATCCCGATTTTCATTAAACAGATCTACCGTGAGGGTGATGTCGTTTAATAAACCCAGCTCAATCCCGAGATTTGTTTTATTTGCTATTTCCCACTGGATGAGAGGGTTGCCGATATAGTTTTCGCCGATTTTGCCGCCCCGGCCCAACGAGGAGCTGTAACCTCCGCCTGTTTGCCGTTGAATATCATCCAGGTAAAGAAACCGCCTTCCTCCCAACCTGTCACTGCCAACGCGGCCATAGGACGCCCTTACCTTCAGCAAAGTGATCAAATCCTGGCTTGCCATGAAGTCTTCGTTTGAGATCACCCATCCCCCGGAGATGGTCGGAAAAAAGCCGTAGCGCCGGCCTTTGGCAAATTGCTCCGACCCATTGTATCCTGCATTGAACTCGGCGAAGTATTTGTTGTCGTATCCATACATGGCACGCAGTGAAATACCACGAAGGTTAAAGGGTAGCCGGTCATTGGGCATCACACGGGTTTCTTGCTGGGCGAGCAGCATCCCGGTAACGGAATGGCGCTCATCGAACACCCGGTGATAGTTTGTCGTGAACTGGAAGTTGAAAAAGGATTGAAAGTTAGACCCGCTTCCGATGCTTAACGGCGTGTTTTCGATTTCCAGAAACATCCTGCGGTATTCGATGCTATCCATCCCCAAGTGGTTTGAGGTATTCGGATCGATCAACTGTATCCAGCGTTGGTAGTCTTTTGAGGCGGTAAGGTTGTATACGGTTCGCGTATCAAATGATACCATGAACTTGGCAGCTAACCCCTCGGTCAAAAACTTCAAATCTTGATTTAACCCCCAGGAGGCCGTGATGTTATTTCTTGTTTCCCGGCGGTAGCCTGATCTGTTAATCAACGCCCACGGAGACACGTTATAGTTGCCGGGGCCGATCAGCACTTCACCGTCTGGTGTCAGCGGCCCGGGCAATACGACGGGAAAGAAACTGTACGTACGCCTGAATATCTCGTCGGTATTCGCATTGGGCGAATTGACCTGTTCGAAGTACCCTGCGGCATTGAGAAAGGTGCTTAATGATCCGCTTTTGTTTAGTTTGGCGTCGATGTTTGAGCGGAAGTTATAGCGTTTAAGGAAACCCGCAGGGTCGTATTCGGTAACATCCGGACTGATTTTCCATTGACCGCCTTGGTCTAGGTAGCCTACATTGACGAAATACTGCACATAGTCTCCGCCACCACTGATATTGAGGTTGTAGCGCTGTTGGCCCACATAGTCATTAAAAAGGAGTGCTTGCCAGTCGGTGTTTGGATAGGCCTCTGGATAGTCTTGAAACTTGAACCGGTCTAATGCGTATTCCGAATACGGCGGCTGGTTGACCGGGTCCATGGGATCGATACCGGGATTGTCGTTGGCCCATGCTTGGTTGCGTAGGCGGGCCCAATCGTAAGAGTCGATGATGGATGGGGTACGGGTGAATCCTTGAGCACCGTGTTCATAAATGAATCCAATGGCTGGCTGGCCGCTCTTGCCACGTTTGGTGGTGACCAGGATGACACCGTTTGCCCCCCGTACGCCGAAAAGGGCTGTAGAAGAAGCATCCTTTAAAATAGAAACACTTTCCACCTCATTCGGGTCGATGTAGGTCATTTCGCGTTCGACACCATCAACAAGTATAATTGGTGCCGTTGCATTGAGCGTACCCATACCCCGAAGGAAGAGCGCTGTGTGGTCCCGGCCCGGCTCGCCGCTCCGCTGTAGCGCCGTAAGCCCCGGAAGACGCCCGGCAAGTGTGACCGCGAGATTGGCTGCAGGACTTTGCCTGATTTCCTTGGTTTGGATCGAGGCGATAGCTCCTGTAACGGTAAGCTTCTTTTGGGTGCCATATGCGATGACGACTACCTCATCCAGATCTGATGATTGCGATTGAAGGACAATGTTTACCGTGGTCCGGCCGACTGCGATGGTGTGCTCCGTAGCGAGGAATCCCACATTATTAAATGTTAACACCTCGCCGGGCTCGGCTTGTATGCTGAATAGCCCTTTTGCATCGGTGGCGGTTCCTCTGGAGGTGCCTTTTACGAAGACGGATACCCCATCCAATGGCGTACCCAGCGAGTCCGTAACCTGGCCCGATACCTCCTGTTGCTGTTGCCATGTAGGGGTGGCTATCTGCTTTTTCGGGACGATGGTCACTATTTTTCCCTTGATTTGATAGTCGAACGGTTGGCCGGCAAGCAAAAGCGGTAAGACCTCTTCGAGCGATTTATCGCTAACGGTGAGGCTAACCGGCTTGGCCCGGTCTATATATTCGGCTTTGAGCAGGAAATTGTAACCGGTCTGTGCTTGTATGGTTAGCAATACTGATGCTAGCGAGGTTTCTTTTACGGATAGGTCGATGCGTTGCGCATAAGTGTAAGCTGAAACTTGGAAAACGCCAATCAAAAGTAGCAGAGTCGTTAATTTCATAATCAGAATGCGGCGTATGATGGGTGTCGTTAAGCCTCCGGAGACTAACAAACGAAACGTTTGATGCCCAGTGGCATACATCTTTTTATACATGTAATTGGTTGCTTGGATACATCCCCAACGAGCTAGCCGACGGTAGGAAAAATTGCTTTCCTTGCTGCTATTCGCTAAGTTTGTATGTCAGGTTTACAAATTAGTTCCTTTAATCGATGATGCTGGTTTTGCCTGACGATTGTGCCGGATCCTGACTGCAATCGGGATTCGGTTTTTTTGTCAAGCTTCAGTGGTTATGGTTTCATCATGATTTTCCTCCCTTCTCTTTTAAATGTCAGTCCCGTGTTTAGCGTCAGTACGTCCAATAATTCGGATAGCATTACTTCACGCGATAGTGATCCCCAAAAAGGTATGTCTCCAATGGTAGACGATCCGACAAACTCTACATCGTACCAACGTTCTATATGACGCAATACGATAGCTAGTTTTACCCGGTCAAACGTGAATTTGCCTGTACGCCAATTGGTATAATATTCCACATCCACAGGCTTGATGTCGAACTTATTGTTTTTAAATACCGCCTGCTGCCCCGGATATAACCGTTGGGGCCCATCTGCTCCTTGTTTCGTTACCTCGACTGCTCCTTCCACCAATGTGGTTGCTATTTCCCCTTCATCTAAGTAAGCGTTGATGTTAAATGTGGTTCCCAATACCGTAACCCGCTGGCCATGGCTGACAACGATAAACGGCTGTTTGTGATTCTTGTGTACTTCGAAGTAGGCCTCGCCGTCGAGCACCACTTCACGTGAGTCACCTGTAAACGCCAGGGGGTATCGCAATGTAGACGCCGCATTCAACCATACTATTGTCCCGTCGGGAAGCGTGATGGTGTAATTTCCGCCATTTGGTGTTGAGAGCACCGCATATTGCCGGGTTTTCGACGATGTTTCGATAACAGTGCCGTCATTATATTGGACTTGTCCGTCCTCGATTTGTATCCCAGTTTTCGTGCTATCCAGCTCCAAAGGAGTACCACTACCAACCGTAAGAATAGCTCGGTTGTATCCGGGTGGAATGTCGGATAGCTGCGTAAATTCTTCCGATGGCGGGTGGGTGTTTTCCTTTCGCAGGAAAAGCGCTATCCCGGTGGCTAGGACGATCAGGAGGGCGGCTGCGATCGCTATGCGCTTCCATATCCGATAGTTTTGAGCACGCGGTGAGCTTTCCATATCATGGACTATTCCTTGCGACTTGATCTGACAAAGTACCTTGTCATCCAGGGTGGTAAATAGCTCAGTGAGTGCCGCCGACTCGTAACGATCCTCTTTGCAAAGCTCACGATATATAAGCGCGTCGAGCTGTTCGCGGTTTTCTGGACTCCCGAAATAGCGGAAGAGCTCCTTCAGCTCTTGCTGGGTAATCTCATTACGCATGTATTTCAGAAACAACTGTTTCATTTCCATAATCGGTATTCCGGGTGTTCTTCTCTGGTAATACGTCGTTGGCAGAAAAACCACCTGCTCCGACGTGCAGAATAAATGCAGCTGGTTGATTTTCAGTTGGAAAAATGAATGCCGGACTAGCCGACTGCCGATAAAAAGATAAGGATTAGGGAAAGGGCGTGTTGGGTTAACTGTTGCTTAAGAAATACGTTTGCTTTATAGATATGGTCATTGATCGTGCTTAAGCTGATGTTTAATAAGCGGCTAACCTCTTCGTAGCTTTTCGACTCTAATTTGCAGAGCACAAAGACCTCTCTTCGCTTTGGGGGCAGTAGGGCAATGGCAGCCTCTAGTAATCGACGCTCTTCATCGGCGACGATACGCTCTTCGATGTTGGACTCGCTGAGGCGAAGGGCGCCATAAATGCGGTCGAAAAGTAGCCTATCTTTTGATGCCTTTCTGAACGTGTCATAGGCCAAGTTTTGTGCGATGCGGAATAAATAGGCTTGTATGGATAATTCAGGGTCTATTTTTTCTCGATTTTCCCATAGCCGGATAAATAGATCTTGGAGAATGTCGTCTACCAGATCGACAGATTTCAGTAACTTCAGCATCGATGAGGCCAGTCGGACTTTATACCGGTGATAAATAGTTTCGAACGCTTCATAGCTACCATCGCGCAACTGCACCAATAACGCTTTTTCTCCGTCCTTATCTTCGTCCATAGCCAAGAGCATGCACCAAATTATGGCAATAATGTGTAAGAAGCTGAATTTATAATTGATTTACAACAAGAACAAAGGTAGGGAAAAAGGAAATAGAAAACCATCCTGCCCTCTCCTGCATTAAAAATTGAATGGCCCCAGTAACGGGCCTGAAGTGTTAGGCCGTGATTAGCGACCAGGGTTGTCTTCGTAGGTTGGCCCGTAAAGGCCGGGCACTTTATTGCCGGTTGCACGTAAGTAAACGATCATTTCGCCACGGTGATGATAAACGTGGTTAAAGAGAAAACTCCGGGCAACGACACCTCTGGGCAGCGGGCCAAGCACGATACGATCGCCGACTTTCATCGTCCAGTGATGCTGCAGACTTTCTTCAGTTGCCGCTTGCAGTGCGGACCTGGCCATTTCGACATTTTTCTCAAAGAGGTTAAGCGTAGCTTTGATATCTCCCGGTGCTCCCCGCTCAAGCGTATCGGCTGCCAGATCGTACACGTCTTCGGTGAGCGTTCCTACATACCAGTAATATATCGTGGCAATGTGCTGTGCAAGCTCGCCCATCGTCCACGAAATCTCGGCAGGTTTATAGTCAATATCTTTTTCTGGAACAGCCTGTAGTAACTTTCTGGTACTGTCTACTTCGTGTTCAAACTCGGCGATTAAAGATTTCAATATCATAACGCGTGATTTATATACAAAAATAAGTAAATCTGAGACTTCCTATCGATCAATGGTGCGCTTTTTCTTTCTCCAGTACCTGAATAGCCAAACAAGCAATATCGCTAGGAGAATGAGCGGCCAAATGTGTACCAGCCCAACGAGCATCCACATAAAATTGTCCCACCCGGTGGTAATGCCCTGCTTGAATTTCGTGGCAAATTCGACCTGGGGTTTCGTCGACACATAATAGGAAATGGTAAGGGTTGCATATTCAGACTGGTTGCTGAGGTAACGCATACGCCCTTCTGCTGCTTCGATATCAGCGCGTAATTCACCGATCTGTTTTTCGATGTCCAGGATCTCACTGATTTGGTTTGCCTTTTTCAGCAATTCCAAATAACGGCTCTCGAGTTCTTTTTTTGTCCGAACCCTAGCTTGTACATCCACAAATTCCTCGGTGACATCCTGTATCCCGATATCTTTGCTGTCAAACTTACCAACGCCAGCCGTAGCATCGGCCAGGAGTACATCAAAGTGATTGGCCGGCATCCGTACAATCAATGTGTAATTTTGACTGCTTGGTGAAGTATAGGCTTGCTCGCTCGCGATATAGGCGTTATGTTTCTTAACAGCGGCATCGATCTGTTTCTTAGTCTCGGACAGGCTAGATGTTTCGAAAGTAACGCTTCCTGTTTTTACCAACTTCCGTTCCGTATCGCCTACGGTTGCGGGGGCTTCTGCCGTGATCGCTTGCATCGATTCATCCGCTGCCAGTTGGTTTTTTTCGCTGGAGCCACAAGAGGAAAGAAACACAACAAGCAAAAGCAATAGATAAAAACCGGGGAATAAAGGTTTACAAAGACGGGTCATCATCGCTGTGGTTTTTTGAGTTTAATTGGTGAACAGGTACACTTGAAACGTCATTCATGCCGTTTATACACTTGGGGTAGAAAGGTAACCCAAGCGCCCATTCTTCCACTACTTCACGGGCTCCCTCAAAATAGTCCTTAATTTTTCTGGAGCGGTCTTCCTGAAGTCGGACAAATAGATTTCATGGTGCAGGCCGTTTCGTTCCAGCTTTTTGGTTTCCATAAATTCAGCTAACTTAATCAACGACTCCGGCTCCTTCGAAAAGGGGCCTATGTGCAGTATTTGTACGGATTTTCCTGGCGCTATCCGGTAAAGTTCGATATCCGTAACAAGGTCTGACTTCTTTTTAGCACGTATAGATTCAATTCCTTTCCGTACGTCCTCTCCGGTGATATATTCTGGCATGCGGATCAATTGGCGATACTCCCATTGACTCCTTGGAACATCCAGCGGTGTTTCGGACATGGAAGATCTGCCGAAGTGATGCTCGTCATACCACCATAGGCATTCCAGTTTCGGAACGGTGAAATCTCTGCCAGACTTTTTGCACTCAAATTTTATGGCATAGGCGGTGGCATAGAGCGCTTGCAACTTTTCGGAAAACGGCAGTCCGGATGGGTCACCCTTGCCGGTCAGGGCCAGAAATTGTGCCGGTTCGATATCCACCAGTTCGGGGGTTGTTTTGGCGGTGTAATACGTTTTGTACCGTTTCGTCAGGTCTAATTTTTCCATATCTGTTTTCTTTAATGATTTTACAGGCAAATTAAATTCGCCCGAGCGACAGCCCTATGGCAGTCGGGCAATTTGCACTGCGTAAAAAGTGATGCGCTTTTTGTGCAAAGCTGAAAATTGTCCGAAAGCCCCCGCTAACTTGGCAAACTTGGCCATGTAATGCAGAAAGTAAGTCGTTACCTTTGCTAAAGCCCACTTATTTTAATAAGGCAAACAAGATGATATACACGGTACCATGCATATGATCGCTACAGCTTACCATCAGAAGGTTTATCTGTACAGACGAGTTGTACAGGCCAAACTGTTCATTGATAGCAACTACTCAGAAAAAATTGATCTGGATGGCATTGCTGGGGAGGCTTACTTTTCGAAATTTCATTTTATACGCCTTTTTAAATCAATCTACGGCAAAACGCCTCACCACTATTTGAAACACCTCCGGATAGCACAAGCTAAAGTGTTGTTAGCACAAAACCTTTCCATTACGGAAACCTGCTTTGCCGTCGGCTTCGAAAGCCTTTCCTCTTTCAGTACCCTGTTTACTACAATCGTCGGACAATCACCATCAGCTTATTCAAAACGGCACCAGCAAACGAAGCAGCGAATAAGCAAGAACCCACACGCTTATGTGCCCGGCTGTTATGCCTATCAGCATGGTTGGTTTGAAAATAGCAATTTTGAAGAAGTGGGAGATTGATTCAATGTGGAACTTTGCACCATGTATTAATTTAAAAAGAGCAAAATGATTACAAAAATGACTGTTACTAACATACACGTTATAGACCAAGATAGCGCGTATGATTTTTATGTGAACAAATTGGGATTCAGGGTTGTGGACGATATCCCCATGGGACCGGGCACCCGGTGGCTTACCGTTTCGCCACCCGATCAACCGGACCTGCAGCTGGTATTATTTCCAGTTACGGTAAGCAAGATGTTTCCTCAAAAAATCGTCGATACGTTGACCGATCTAATCAAACAAGGCGTGTTCGGATGCGGTGTCTTGACCTGCCATGACGTTTTTGCTACCTATGAAGAGCTAAAAGCAAAAGGTGTTGAATTCATCAAAGCCCCGGCGAAAGAATTTTATGGAACAGAAGCCCTCTTTAAAGACGACTCTGGAAACTATTTTTCACTACAGCCCATAAGCAATTTTGACGATGAAAACGGTATTTGACAAACTGATCCAAGACGAATTAACGAACAGAATCGAATTGCTCAACGAAAGTCATAAGCCCATTTGGGGAAAAATGAATGTTTTCCAGATGGCTAGGCACTGCACGAACTGGGGCGAATGGGTGCAGGGAACCGGCAAGTATACGGATCATATTTACAAACAGGATTTCTTCGGAAAGCTTTTTGGTAAAGCGGCATTAAAGAGTAATACGAAAAACGATAAACCCATGGCAAAGCACATGCCCGCGGGCATCCATGTCATAAAGGAAGCGGAGCTTGGCGATCTGGCTGCCGAGAAGGCACGGTGGGTAGGATTAATTGCCGGATACACCCATTTTTCGAACGATCGATTTATCCATGATTTCTTTGGCAAAATGTCTAAAGAGCAAATAGGTATATTTTCCTATAAACATTTCGACCATCATTTGAGGCAATTCGGGATATCGTGATGGGGCTTTGATGTATTATACGTCGCCGATTATGGCCGGGATTGTGTAGCTTTGCCTAATTGGTAGCAAATCACATGCACATGAAGCAATTTATACACGATGGCAGCGATAGGAAGGTATAATATCTTTCGGGTAGCGGGAAAAAACAGTGACGGCTTAAGCCTGTCTGATGGAGACAGTGAAGTCTTGTTGCCATTCGCTGATGTGCCCCCGCAGACCGAAATCAACGACACGATTACTGCTTTTGTTTTTTTGAACAAAGCGGGGCAGTTGTTGGCGACCACCAAGCAGGCATTTGCGGAGGTCGGTGATTTTGCCTATTTAGCGGTTGTGGATGCCGGAGAAGACGGCGCATTTTTGGATCTTGGCATCAGCAAAGACGTATATGTGCCAATCAAAGAGCAGCGGATACCGATGCGCCGGGGCCAAAGGCATGTCATCTACCTTTATTTGGATAGGCAGAATCAGCGCATGCTGGCATCGTCGCGGTTGCATAAATATATTGAAGAAGACGATTTCGATTTTGAAGTAGGGGATGAAGTACAACTACTTATCAGTGAAAAGACTGACCTCGGCTTCAATGCGATTATCAATAATCGCTATATTGGACTTTTGTATCATAATGAATTATTTGCCGATGTCGCCATTGGTGATATCCGTAAAGGATGGATAAAAAATATCCGTATTGAGGGGAAGATAGATCTCAGCCTGCGCCCTCAGGGTTTCGGGCATGTGCTCGATACCAAAGAAGCGATCCTGCGCGCCCTGAAAGACGAAGGGGGAACGATCGGCTTGGGCGATAAAAGTACGCCCGAAGAAATCCAGATCCGTTTCCAGATCAGCAAGAGCGCGTTTAAGAAAGCAATAGGCGGATTGTATAAAGAGCGACTCATCACGCTTAGTGATTACGAAATCAACCTCTTGGCCGCCTCGGATGCGACGAACTAGTAGGGATTTTCTTTGTCATGTTCCACCCAAATGAGTTTTGACGTGTCATAACCTACCGCTTTTGCTTTTTCGAGGTAGGCCTGCTTGACGTCGGAAGGTATTGTAGTGGTTCTTGATAGTATCCAAAGGTACTTCAGGCTTTCGCCAGCAACTAAAGCATACTGGTAGTCTTTATCGATGGCGATGACATTATAGCCAGAATAGAAGGGGCCGAAAAAGGAAACTTTTAATGCAGCTGTCTGCTTGTCGTTTCTGAATTTTGCTTTTCCTGTTGCAGATTTCCACTCGTTTTTTTTGTAGTCGAAGCCACTGTTCACGACCCGGACCGTTCCATTATCATTGAGGCTGTACTTGGCCGTCACGTTATTCAGGTTTTTTTCAAACCGATAGTCAAAACGGGCGATTTCATACCACTTGCCGAGGTATCGATTGAGCTCGAAATGGTCAATGGGCTTGGCATTGCGGGGAATGCTTCCGCAAGTGGAAAACAGGGCTACACCCAGCAGTCCCGCTCCTAATAACCAATATGTTCTTTCGTGGATTTTCATTTTTTGCCTTTTGAAATAATACGTTATAAAATTGCTTGTATGTTTGGTAACAGTTATAACCGGCGATAGTTTTCGTACGTTAATCCGATTAGTTCTTGGTGCATCAATTAAAATAACAGTATATTCGTTTTTGTTTCTTCAGCTAAAAAAATAGACCAATAATGACAACGTATAATCCAAACCGTAGACAATTCATCCAAGGCGCAGGTGCTGTTTTGGTATTAACGACATTACAGGCTAAGGGTGTAACGCTTACCGGAGCAACCGGCGCCCTACGGGTTGGCCTAATCGGAGCAGGTTGGTACGGGAAGAGCGATCTTTTTAGACTCATCCAGGTCCGCGACGTCGATGTCGTCGCCGTGTGCGATGTAGATCGGAATCATCTGGAAGAAGCCGGAAAGCTGATCAGTGAGCGACAGGCTTCCCGGAAGGTCCCGGCGTTGTATGGGGATTACCGGAAGATGCTGGCCGATCACCGGTTGGATCTCGTGCTTATCGGTACGCCGGATCACTGGCATGCACGCCAGGCCATTGATGCCATGACGTCTGGCGCGCATGTTTATTTGCAGAAGCCCGTCAGCGTTGATGTGCTAGAGGGGGAAGCCATACTTAGTACCGCACGCCAATACAACCGGAAAGTACAGGTTGGTACACAAAGACGAAGCACCCCCCATCTGATTGATGCGAAGGAGCATGTGATCGATAAGGGCTTGCTCGGTAAAATATCGCACGTGGAGCTGTGCTGCTACTATCATATGCGGAAGAATGGAAATCCTCCACTGGAGCCTGTTCCCCATTTCCTTGATTATGAAATGTGGACCGGCCCTGCTCCTTTGCGTCCATATGATGGTTTGCCGCATGGTAGCTGGTGGCGTACCTTTATGGAATATGGGAATGGCATTACGGGCGACATGTGTATTCATATGTTTGATACCGTGCGTTGGTTGCTGCAACTCGGATGGCCGAAGCAAATCAGCGCAACGGGGGGCATCTACGTCCAAAAAGAAGGGAAGTCAAACATTGCCGACACGCAGACTGCAATCTTTGAATACGATGAACTGAATTGTATATGGCAGCATCGTACATGGGGAAACCCTACAGACCCGGAGTATCCATGGGCATTTATTATTTATGGCGACAAAGGAACGCTAAAAGGAAGTACCATGAAATATGAGTTTATTCCAACGGGTAGGGGTGATCGTATGGTGAAAGATGTCGTTTATGAGAAGGAAGAATATCCAGCAGATCTGAATGAGCCTCGAATCGAGCTGAATGCGGCACCGGCGACCCGGCGCCATATGCTGGATCTCCTATCGGCTATTGAACATGATCATTTGCCTGTAGCCGATATCGAAGAGGGACACATATCGACAGCCAGTTGTATCTTGGCCAATCTATCCATGCAATTGAATCGGCCACTTCGGTATGATCCGCAGAAACGGGTATGCATAGATGATCCCGAAGCAACAGCGTTATTGAGGAGGCCCTATCGGAAACCCTGGCAACATCCTTTTAAGAGTTAGTTTTTATATTGTTTTTGCAGACTTGGATGTCAACGATAAGAATAGCACCCCATGGCCGAAATAAAAACCAAACAGAACGATACGGACGTTCACGAGTTTATCAACGTATTCGCAGATAGCGAACAAAAAAAGAAAGATAGCTTCGAAATCCTGAAGTTGATGCAGGAGGTTACGGGTTATACACCCAAAATGTGGGGACCTTCAATCATTGGATTCGGAAGCTATCATTACAAATCCGAACGAAGCCGCCAGGAAGGCGACTGGCCGCTTGTGGGGTTCTCACCACGGAAGGCAGCGATTTCACTTTACGTTTACGCTGGTTGTCCGGAGCAGGATGATTTGCTGAAAGAACTGGGAAAATTCAAAATGGGTAAGGCCTGTATCTATGTCAAGAAATTTGCTGACATCAATGCGGAAACGCTTAAAAAGTTAATGGTGTCAACCATTGATTTCCTTCAATCGAAATACAAGTAAAGCGACAACACATCCTGTAAAATACCTATTTATTGGTATTGCCATTCGGGTTGGAAACAGGTAACTTTAATGTGCTAAGCATGTTAAATCCAGTTAGGACAGCTCGTTGAAAATTAACCATTAAATACGGACCTAAAATGCCCTATTACTCCAACCTTCGGTACGATTTTAAAGATCGAAACCATCGAAAATACGTTGCTCAGAAGATCATTGCTTTGAAGAATCAATTGGAGCGAGACATTCCTCAAAAAAAGAGCGAAGATGCGTTAACCATTGCTACTTGGAATATCCGCGATTTTGGCAAGTCCAATCGGCGCGGTTATGGCCAACGTACGAAAGACAGTTTGTATTACATTGCCGAAATCATTTCTTCTTTTGATCTCGTAGCCGTGCAGGAGGTAAATGAGCTCGATGAGTGGGAAAAAGTCATGGATATCCTTGGTGCTTCATGGGATTATATTGCTACTGATGTGACCCATATCGGCCTGGGTGGCAATGGGGAACGCCTCACATTCGTTTTCGATCGACGCAAGGTGCAGTTTAAAAATATTGCCGGTGAAATCGTGTTGCCGAAGGAGATGCTGATCAGTGACTCCGAAATTACGGAAACCGACGATCCCCTCGCCCATGGTAAACAATTCAGGAGAACACCATTTGTGGTATCTTTCCAGTCCGGCTGGTTTAAGTTCGATATCTGCACCGTTCATATCTATTATGGTGAGGGGCGATCCGGATTGGCACAACGGATTTCCGAAATCAAGACGGTAGCAGACTACCTTAGCAAGCGGGCGGATAAGGTGTTGACCAAAGACAAGAAAGCAACGATATTATTAGGTGATTTTAATATTATCAGGCCTGATCATAAAACAATGCTTGCCTTGGAAGAAAATGGTTTCACGATTCCCAAAAGTATTAAGTCAAAAAAAGCCAACGTTCTTGAAACCATGCATTACGACCAGATTGCATTCAAATGCGAACAGGAAATCATTGACTTCGTGGACAGCAAGGCAAATTCGGGGGTGATTAAGGTTTTCGATTCTGTATTTCAGTTGTTGGATGAAGATTTCCGCTTTTACAAGGATGAACTGTTGAAATCATCCAATGCCAAGCAGAACGATGAATCCGACGAATCATTGCAGACGTACTATAAAGATTGGCGCACCTATCAGATGTCCGACCACAATGTGCTATGGGCAAGGATCAACAATAACAACAGTATCCAATACCTCAATCGGATTCATCTCGGCTGATCAAGCTTTCTTTCCAAATACCGGCAGGCGGTAACGTATACCACAAATGAGGAGAAGCCAAAGTTAATGATGTGATGGTGTTAATCTAGATTCGGCTTTGGCATCCTTTTCAATAGCAGTGCACTTACCAGAGCAACCAGCAATCCGACGGGCAATATCTCTGAATAAGTGATCAGGATGACGAACAATGGATTTTTGTACATCTCCTTGAAGTCCGCTAACTGAGCGGTCTTGGCTTGCAGGTCCTCCGGCGCGCAGGTTGTGAGGACATATTCAGTATAAACGTCGATGAAGTCTGGCACAAACAGGTAGTAATAGAAGAGCCAGACCACGACATATAGGGTAGACCCCACCAGTGCGATCAGGCTTCCCATTTTAAGGGCGTTGCCGAATGAAATATAACCACCTAGCTGTTTGTTTTTGTAATTCCGTACCCCGAAGAAAATAAGCGAGAATAGGATGATCATTGCGGCGTAGCCAACAACATCATTTCCCTTAAAGTCCGTGTTGCTGTACATCATATTGACCATGATGATCATATTAGCACATAGGATGACCCCAATGATTAATCCGAATAATAATACGTTCCTTTTCATTTCTTTTTAATTGATTTCCAGGGCAAATATAGGATTGGAGTTGCGATGAGGGGTCGTACTTTGGGACGAAATGTACACCAAGACCGTAAAATCATACTTTGGTACGAGTGATGCTATGGGATGATTTTCAATTCTTTGGCTTTTCCGATGGCTTGGGTTCTGCTTTTTACGTCGAGCTTCTGAAAAAGGTTCGAAACGTGAGTCTTAACCGTGCTCAGGGAAACAAACAATTCGCTGGCCATATCCGCATTGCTATGTCCTCCCGCCAAGAGCTGGAGTACCTCGTACTCACGTCTGCTGATGCCCAGTCTTTTAATGGCGTTTTCATTGATCGAGAATGTTTTAGAATCAGATATCGAGACTTCCCGCTCTACGATGATCGTCTTCGGCTTGATTAGTTGATTAGCCACCCAGGCACCCAAGGTCAGGAAAAGAATGGCTAGGATGCCAATGTAGATATCGATGGCATTGTCGATGATCAGGAAATTCCATTGCAACCATTTCAGGAAAAAGACCAGTGTGGCTAATACGATTCCATATAAAAGGACACGTTGGAAGCGCTTGCTTAATTTTAGGGATTTCATTCTTCGATTTTCATCATGTTATTCTCACCCCATTTATCCATCAAAACCAAGATGTCCTTGAGCGAATGGCCAAGCTCGGTCAGTTCGTACTCAACTTTTGGCGGAACCTGTTGGTGAACGATCCGATTTACAAGTCCGTCGAGCTCCAGTTCTTTTAATTTTGAAATCATCATTCGCTCGGATATTCCAACCAATCTTTTCTTTAATTCGCTGTATCGTAGTTTTTTATCGTTAAGCAGAAAGGAAAGAATACTTATTTTCCACCTTCCGCCGATAACGGAAAGTGTAAACGCGATACCACAGTTTTCTGTCCAGTAAACCTCGTTGATGCTATTGGTCGAATTCGCTTTTCTTTCCATACTTACTTTTTTGTCAGTATCATACAATTTTGTAGGTTCTATTATAGCTGCAAGTTAATAAAGATATTTGTGCAGAAGAAAAAGAATAAAAAAAATGGAAATTATCAAACCGCTTGTTCATTGGATCAGCTATGCGTATTACCTTTATGTATTCGGGTATGCTTCGTTATTTAAAGTTTTTCAGAAAACCTCGATGATGCAGAGTATGCAGTCGCTGGGCTTCAATAAAACCTGGACTATTCTTATCGGCATCGGCGAATTAATAGGGGTGATACTGATTGTAGTTGGGGTTTTTAAACCACCGTTAAAAACGGTGGGAATATTATTGTTGTTTCCGTTTGCCATTGGGGCATTTGCGGCCCATATGGCCCACCGGGAATACCTTCATTTCTACGATTCACTGATCATGTGCGTCCTGTCGGTTATTTTGCTGGCAACCGATAAGGGCTTCAGGATCGCTTTTTGATATCGCCTAATTTTATTTATTCAATCCAGAATGTGGCACCGTCGACCGCCGGCAGAATATTTTCGCCTTTCGGCTTTATGATAATCACCGCTTCTCCATTATCCATGTTATGGATCTGCCCGTCGTTTGGTATAACGGCGAGGTTCCAGTAAAAGAATGTTGGTCCGATTTTTTTCGCTACCAGCAAGTGTTTTCCGTCGGGAGAGAAATCCGCATGGATTTCTCCGCCGCTGCTCTCCGTTACCTGCCTCAAATTGCTCCCGTCTATGTCCATCACGTAAATGTGGTTGCTGACCATCATGGCGAGCTGTGTACCTTGCCTATTTACCCTTAGGTTGCCCCATTGCGTGTATGGCATATCCTTTACCAACGAGAGGCTAGTATACGGAGGGTCGGATTTGGCGATATACCGGCCGTCCAACGTAAATAAAATGCTGTTGCCGGGAAGCCACAACACTTCATCACTGATTCCAAATGCTACGGCTTCCGATCCCACGTTCACCCCTTCCAAATGGGTCAGTACATTGCCGTCCATATCCGTGATGACGATGCCATTGTCAAACGTTGGGTGGTACATCACTTTCGTGTTATCAGGTGAGAGGAGCGCATTGACGTCGGTATCCCTACCGTATGGCGAGGCATAGTCGAATTCGTCGACGATGGCGCCGTCAGCATTGCGTGCCAACGTAATTTTAGCGACATCAAACACGCCGGCTTCCCGTTCACTGGTCAGTCTAAATTGCTCATCCCAGCTCATGTCCCAATTGTTGAAGCCGTACGTGTTGAATGTGAAATAGATGCTTTGTTGGTTTGTTTGCAAATCCAGCTGATATACATTCCCGGTAAAGGAATAAATGAGTTTCCCGGTTAGACCATTCACACCGTCGTCGCTATCCGGGCCACCATTATCGTTTTTAGCGCATGACAAAAATCCAAAAGCTGCAACAAAAGTAAATGCAATAGTTTTTATTTTCGTGTTCATAATACCTCCAGTTACACGAAAACAAAGGTAGCGGGCAGATTAGTTGCAGTCAATCCCCGAAAACAAGGAAATGAAAGCTAAAAGACGGTGGTGCCGGATCCGAGCATGCTTGTCTTGTTTTATATGGGCTTCGCATTATTTTTTTCGGTACTCGTCGATAATGGCCTGGCGACTTTCTTCTCCCATGCTTTCTGAATCAGAATCGTGATATTCCTGTTTAATATCACCCATGTAACCGGTATATCTTTTGATGTTCGCTATCCGTTGTTTCAGGTTTTGATCAATCGTATTTAAGTATTTTAACACTTCTGCAGCACTTTGTTGGTCATAGTCGCATCCCAATTGATTCATACAAGGCTTGCTAAACCATATCGAACTGGTATACTGCAGCAGGTGAGCTTGCTGATTCTGCTGGCAAAATTTCGCAAAGCACGCCACGCAGGGAACCTTCGTTCCCATTACATCTAGGATTTCCAACTCTTTAATTGCTTTATCCAATAAATTTGATTCGGCGTGTATTTCTGCAAGATTATCCGGAACGGTAATTGTCGCATCTTCCAATCGCCCAACGTCAGGATATTGGGTTCTGAGGCAATTTCTTAACGTGTATAGACGCACCAGTAATCTGGTCTTATACCTATTCCCGATGGCTGATTTCAGCATTTTACTTATTTCCTCATTGCTCTTATTGCTATTTATTGATTCTTCCAGTTTGCCGCCTATCGAACTGTCCGCCTTTAGCACCCTTTTCATTTGTTCGATAGCCCGCGCAACGGTCGTAGCTCGGTACTTTGACTTATGGTAATCCAGTAATTTTCGCTTTTTGTTTGGTGGAGCACCTAGCTCATCTCTCAGCATTTCCTGGGCCTGCTGGGTGTTTCCTCCAAAATGAATATGAAGTGATCCATCCTTTTTTCCTACGATCTGTTGCAGCTCCGGTCCAAACTGTTTTTTCCTTTTCTTCCTTTTTTCCGATCTAATTTTTTTTCCTTATCGTCTTCCTCCCTTTCATCATCTGCAATCGATCCTTCATCTATTACAGCGTTCCTTACAAAATTGGCGAAAAAGTTAAGTGGCTTCTGGGTATCGGTCATCGAGACTTCTGTTGTGGTTTCCATATCTCCAAAATCAGCAATGTTGTTGATGCCAACATTGAACCCATCCTTCCCTTCATCCTTCATTTTTCGTGCCTTAAAAATAATATTGGATCCATCTGTTTTTTGGTGTTGTTCAACGCCCTGGTCAACCTCAGCCATCCACCCCGTCATTTCTCCAACATTTGTCGATGAGGGCTCACTCCGTTTTCTTTTTTTACTTTCCCTTTTCGGTATTTTAGTGATTTTCTTAGTTTCTTTATCGTACGTGTAGTGTTCGTCGGAGTCCATGTAGCCATGTAGCTCCGTACCTCTTCCGTAGCATAGTCGCCAAGTTTAATGGCTTTAATATACACTTGTGAATTTTCTGTTTTACCTCTATGAAGTACCCGTTGAACAACATTTTCTATGTTTTGAACTTCCCCATCAAGTTTAGTCGCATCCCCTTTCAATTGTGCGGTAGGCTTTACTCGTCCCTGCTTCTGTTGTACCACGTGCCAGGCTTCGTGCGGAAGGTATTTTTCTTGCCCGGGTGCGATATGGATAGCTGTGCCTTGGGCAAATGCGTGCGCATGCAATTGGGTGGGCTTGTCCGAATTGTAATGCACGCTCACGTCATCCATGGCGTGACCCGATAGGTTTTCGATACCTGCTTTCAAGTCATTGGGCAATCCGGTATGGTTTGGAGTGCCTTGATCGGCCATCGTTTGCATTTGCGCTATTCCCTTAGCCTTCGGGCCACTGCCTGCCATTTGCTGTAGGTGCTTGTGGGTAGCCGTTTCTAACCTATGATCGGTAAACTGATATAATTGTGATCTGGCTTTTCCAGTGTTGCTGAAATTTTGCCTGATCAAGGCCTGTTCCTTTTGTTTTTCGGTCTGTATTTTCATGGGCGTTTGGGTAGTTGTTTCTTCGGTAGCCACGCATCTCAAAGATACACAATAGATGCTCTCCCCACAATCGAATTTATAATTTTGATATGCTATGATATCTCGTAAAATTAATTGGTATGGGCACGAGGACTTTGTCAACCATTTGCTTGCAGCGTTAAACTACTATGCTTAATTTTCGGAAATATGAGGTGTATGTTTAAAGTCCTCTATATTTACAGATAACGATGAAAAATCTTGTATTAATAACTGTTTTGGTCCTTACTTCCGGTATTATTACTGCCCAGTCGCTTAAGCCCGATTGGGTGATAGAGACCGGGCACGCCGCTTGGCGGGAACGCGATTCACAAGGCGAATTGGTCTACAATGATAAACTATGGATATTTGGTGGATGGTTTAATTCAGACGAAGCTCCGCCGCGTGACGTGTGGAGCTCTGCAGACGGGAGGGACTGGGAGCTGGTGGAGAGCTCGGCCCCCTGGATACACAGCGACCTTCCGATGTCGATTACGTTTAAGGATAAGATGTGGATAATGGGAGGGTGGTATAATGGTCGGTTGCCCGGCCATTCAGCCAGTAATAGGGTATGGTCTTCTACCGATGGCGCCAACTGGAAGCAAGAGACCGCCTCGGCGGGGTGGTCGCCCCGGCTTGCCGCGGCGATTGTGGAGTTTAAGGGGAAAATATGGATACTCGGCGGTATTGAAAATTACTATTTCGGGGATTCGACCAGCTTAAAGAATGACGTATGGTGTTCCGCAGACGGCGTACACTGGCAAGAGGCCACCGGCAATGCCGGATGGAAACCGCGAGCGTATCATCAGGCTGCCGTACTGAACGACAGAATCTACATTTTCGGTGGCGGAAACTACGTGCCGGAGCATTTTACCTATAATGATGTATGGTCTTCAGCCGATGGGGTTCATTGGGTGCAGGAGATTGTCGAAGCTCCCTGGCACGGACGCATTTGGTTCTCGTCGGTCGTATACCGTGGCCATATGTGGCTGATGGGCGGCTGGTCGGGAGACCCGTATACAAATTGGTCGGACGTTTGGTATAGCCGTGACGGAAAAACATGGACGGAGCTGAAAACCGAACATGTCTGGCGGGAACGGCACGAACATTCAGCCTATGTGTTCGAAGATAAAATATGGGTGGCCGGGGGGATGGTTCCTCCGTTGGTAAATGACGTCTGGTCGTTATATCTACCCGAAACATGGGAAACGCTAAATAATGTTCACAGGCGCTAATGCAAATTCAATGTTTTACGGTCATGTTTCCTACTGTCGATTAAGATAAATTCAGTACCTTTAGCCATTCATAATGCACGGGGTGCCCAAAAGGCTGAGATAATACCCGATACCTGATTTGGATAATGCCAACGTAGGGATGCAAGCTGGTTCAATTTCTCCGTGCGGTATGAACATAAAAAGTCATGCAATGGAAAAAGAAAAATCAGCAACCCATGTGATCGCAAAAGCGCAGTCTGGCTTATTGCATCAAGGACTAAAAAACTGGCAAGGTAGGAAAGAATGGTTTTTTAACCGCGAAAACACCGATACCTATGAGCTTTACTACGAAGGCCCTTATAAACGTGCCGAGAAGTGGCAGAAAAAAGTCTTGGAACAACTCGTATCCCAGGATAAGCGCGTCAACACACTGCTCGAATTTGGCTGTGGAACAACGCGTTTCACCCGCTGGTGGGCAGAAATAGGCATTGAGGCCACCGGAGGCGATATTTCGCCATTCATGCTATCGCAGGCAATGCACCGCTTCGGGGGGGATCTAGTCATGGCCGATTCCCACCATATGCCGTTCAAGGACCATAGTTTTGATGCATTGGCATTTGTCACCACCTTTGAGTATTACAAAGACCCGGTAAAAGTCATCAGAGAGGCCGCACGTGTCGGTAAATACGGCATTGTGATGGGGATGATGAATAAGATCACCCCCAAATTCATCCGCCGGCGAACCCAGCAGTTTTTTGGTAAAAATCCATTTTACGAAACAGCCCGTTTTTATACGCCGAAAACACTGATTGCCGTTATCGATGAGGCATTAAAGGGACGAAAATATACCGTCGAATGGACAACCACCGGTTTGCCGAAGTGGTTTCCTGTACAGCAATGGAATTTACCGGTGGGCGATTTTTTCGGTTTGTATGTTCAATTTAAGGATGTGGATTAAATGGACGGACAGCTTGGAAAAATCGCCCATACTTTTTTTGACCAGCTCGTCAAAACTCGGTTGGGAGCATCTCGTCAGGATGTCATAGCCGGTCCGCAATTTGGCGTCGACGTTTCATTAATCGATCTGTCCGAAGGCAATGCGCTGGTGTTAGCCAGCGATCCATTGTCTTTGATCCCCTCGCTGGGACTGGAAGAATCCGCTTGGCTGTCGGTACATTTGCTGGCAAACGATATAGCCACCACAGGTTTTGCACCCCAGTTCGGGCAATTCGTTTTGAATTTGCCTGCGGGCTTTTCTAAAGCAGATTTTGACGTGTATTGGGATTACATCCATCGCTTTTCCCAGGAAATCGGACTGGCCATAACTGGTGGCCATACCGGATTCGTTGAGGGGCAGAACTCCACGATTGCGGGCGGCGCCACGTTTGCCACCATTGCACCAAAAGAAAAGATCAAGCTTTCCAAAAACGCTCAGTTGGGTGATTCCATTTTAGTAACCAAGTCGGCAGCAGTTTCGGCTGTAGCGATCTTGGCGCGGAGTTTCCCTGTAACTGTTAAAAATAAGGCCGGCAACGAAATTTTTCATGCGGCAGCTGGATCTTTCGATCAGCTATCATCTTTAAAGGACGCTTTGCTGGCAGTCGGTTCCCAACAAGCTGCAGCCGATGTCTCAGCCATGCATGACGTGACCGAAGGAGGGATTCTTGGCGCAATCTACGAATTGGTTGTTGCCTCCGGCCTAGGCGCCAAAATTTACAATGAAAAGCTTCCCATCCATGACGTGCAGCAACAGGTTAGTCAGCTATTCGATTTAGACCCCAGGTATATCGTAGGGGCAGGCTCGATGATCATTTCGGTACCTCAAGCAAAGGCTATGTCCGTTATACAGCGGTTAGCAAGCGGAAATATACCTTGTGTCGAGGTAGGCCGCATAGGCAAGAAAGACGAAGGGATTAAATTGATTGAGGGTGGTACAGAAAAGGAGCTGATTTATCACGCGGAAGACCCCTATTGGGCCGCATTTTTTAACGCATTAAAATCCGGTTGGAAATGACAGCACAACGATTAGGATCGGGTCTTTACCTAGTTGTAGACCCATCCATGCCCGAGAAAATTTTACTGGATAAGTTAGGTCGCGTTTTGCATGAAAAGATCGTGGCCATTCAGATTTGGGATCATTTCCCTGAGGAACAGCATGCAACGGAGCTGATCGAAGCGATAAGTGAACGGGTAAAACCCGCTCATATCCCCGTATTTATCAATAACCGATGGGAATATTTGATTGATTCTTCACTGAGTGGCGTCCATTTTGACGAAATTCCGTCAGACTTCGAGTATATCAAAACTTCGATAGACAAGCCATTTTTAACCGGGCTGACCTGTACGAATGACCTATCGCAGATCCGTTGGGCTGCAGAAAAGAACATCGATTACCTATCCTTTTGTTCCATGTTTCCCTCTGCTACGGCAAACAGTTGTGAACTGGTGGATTTCGAGACTGTTCGATTGGGGCGGGCGATTTTTAAGAATCCCATTTTCCTTGCAGGGGGTATAACGCCGGAACATATCGAAGAGCTCAAGGGATTACCATATGATGGCATTGCTGTCATCTCCGGTGTGATGAGCGCGGCTGATCCCGCAGCGGCCATTCAAACATATTACGAAAAGCTATCGTCAAAATTATGAGAATAGAAACCATTGAAAAACTTTGTTGCCCGTTTGATAAAGCGGAATTAAGTCTCACTGTTATTCACCAAGATGACTCCGGAAATGTGACCGAAGGATTTTTGATATGCAGTGAATGTAAGCGGCTATATCCGATCATAACGGGAATTCCGATCATGAATCCCGATGAATACCGCGAATTTAAGTTTGAGCAACCTGTTTTAGACAAATGGCAATCGCACTTATCCGGTAAAACCATTGAAAACTTCAGGGTCGTAGACCCAGAAGATGGCAATGAATTACTACAGTAGGTGTTCAAGTCCGTTACTCATCTATAGCGAGTTGTTCCGCAAGCCCGATGAGCAACCCTTCCGGGCCCCGGATATAACATAGTCGATACGAAGTCTCATACTGAACCAGTTCTCCAACGAGCTGCGCACCGAATTTGCTGAGCCGGCCAAGTGTCTCTTCGATATTCTCCACGGTGAACATGACACGGAGGTAGCCGAGCGCATTTACCGGGGCATTGCGATGATCGGCAACAACGGGCGGGTCGAGAAAACGTGAGATCTCCAACCGGCTATGGCCATCGGGGGTTACCATCATGGCGATTTCGACGCGCTGGTTGCCCAGTCCGGTTACACGGCCCGCCCATTCCCCTTCTACCATGCCTCGCCCCTCGAGCTTCATGCCAAGTTCGGTAAAAAAGGAAATGGCCTCATCGAGGGATTCTACCACGATGCCCATATTATCCATTCGCAGTAATTTACTTTTTGTCATCGTCTGCTCTCCTTACCTTTAAGTTTATCCTATGTTTGAATGCTTATTTTCCTTGTGGCATGTTTGACGATCCATCGTGTATGTGGATTATCCGAAGTCGACCAATCCGTTAGGAGTGCAACTGCCGGGTCTCGATTCACTTTCAGCCAGTCCGTGAGGTGATTGGCCACCGATTTTTTCACGAATTTCACCTCGTCTTCTTTCAGCAATTCCAGGATGCTGAAAACCGGATCGGGATGCTGAATAAACGTATCCAGCTTGGGCGCCCACGGTAGCTTTGGCCGCAGGCCCTCGCTGGCCAATCTCCGCAGGTGAAAATCAGTTGACTGGGCCCATTCCCTGATCATAGCGAGCGATGCGTCCGGATATTTCCGGATATAAGGACGTATCGAATACTCGCCCGTATTGCGTTTTGTGATTTCGGCGATGGCATCCATGGATGCTTGGAAATCATCTATGCCATATTTCTCTACAAATTTCCCAATGGGCAATACCCAATAGTAATGGGTAAACATACCCGTTTCATTCGGATTGGGAGGTCCCAATATACGCAGCAATACGTTTACCGCTTCGATATACAGTTCGGGTAAATAATCGCGGAGTTTGTCTGCGATTACCTCCACGCGCTGCGTATAGCTTTTCCCATTCACTGAAATTTCAACATCCGCTATAAACGCGTCCGATGAAAACTCAGGAAATACCGGCTTAATTTTATCGGCTAGCAATGCGGCCAATTCTTCCCCGAATTTATCGGTGATACTATATGTCGTTCCCATAGCTGTTTAACACCTTTTCACACCGATAATCATACCGGTTGCCCAATGCTGCTTGACAATCCATAAGTCATCGCGGCTTTCCAACTGCTCGATGAATGCGAAGGCTTTCTCTGGATGCCCTTCCGGCCAGTTAGGCTGAGGTAGCATGTCGTCCACGATATACAGGCCACCGGGATGGAGCATCGCCAGCACCTCGTCCAATAGCAGGTATTTACCATGCCATGTATCCGCAAAGATGAAATCAAACGCTTGCCCTTCATTTTCGTGCACCCAATCCGCACCGTCAGACCGCACCAACGATAGTCGTTGATCATGGCCCAAGTATTTTCCGGCGATGGCCAATAACGCGTCATCGTGATCAAACGACACCAATGTGGATGCGTTATCCATACCGTCGAGTATCCATGCCGTGGAAAGCCCGCTGCCCGTACCCAGCTCCAGGAATCTTCCGGCAGGTTTGCTGGCTGCCAGCGTGCGCAGCAACGCACATGTCTGTATATCTGAAGGCATGGTAAATCCAAGCCGCTGCGTTTCTTCAACGATGGCCCCATATGCCTTTGGCAGGGGTTGATTTATTGCGTCATTCATGATACGTCAAACTTACACAAATTGTAGCTACTTTCACTTGTCCAGCCTTATTGCTAACTTAAGACAAACCATTTTACCTAATCAGAAATTATGGGAAACCGTAACACTCAAAACGCCTATTTTCCATCATTATAACCAGAAATGCTGGAAATCAATCGGAAATACCGGAAAGCTATCGGAAACATCGGAATTAACTAATGATTAAGTGTTTATGTGCTTTATGTTTGCATCAGAAATCAGTTCAAGCATGGATTCATAAACGAAGTAAATGTACGAAACGGATTTCAAAAACGAGAAAAAGTCGCGGCAGTCATTAGCCGGTTTGGGAAGCAGTTACTGGCTGCTGCGACAAACGCTCACACTTCCCAAAATTCAGAGGGCCCTCTGAAAACAATTGTAGCAACCTCCGCACGTGGCGTGCGGGGACCTACGGGATATTTACACTTAGCATTTTAATCATGTTACCGATATTTCTGGCTATGCTATTGGGCTTGCTATGCCCATCAGGCAACACTTCGAACAATGGACATCCCCCCGTCCAAATCACCAGCGGGGATCCTCCTCCTAGCGATCCCGGGGGAGATACTGGTCAAAATCCACCCCCTAAACCCCCTTCACCATAGTAGGAAGTATAAGGCAGCGTTGAGCTGCCTTATTTTTTTGATTTAATCAAAAGTTGTTTTCCCGTTTTAATTTTTACTAATTTCGAGTAAAATTATATCCTTTTGAAAACCTTAAGCTTATACATACCAATCATTATTATTGTTGGCTGCGCAAAAGAAAAAGAGCAAGAAGCTAAGCCTCTCAATCATAGCTACCGTGATCAGGCTTATGCCTACCTGTCTGAAAATAAAGCAGACAGCGCGTTCTTTTACTTCAATCTGGCAGCAGACCAATATCAGGATCAGGATTCGAAAGATAGTTTAAACGCCGCCAATTGCTTGATTCAGATGGCCATCATCTTGTCCAATCAGGGGGATTATTTTGGCAGCCAGGAGACCTCACTTCAAGCCACTGCTTTTTTAAATGAAAGCAATCCGGCACACCACTATTACCTGAGTAGCAATTTCAATAACCTTGGCATTTCAGCGCATAGGCTGAAAGATTATCAGCATGCATTACAATTCTACGAATCCGCCATTCGATTTTCAACAGATTCGGCGAGTACTCAAATGTACCTTAATAACAAAGCTAAGACCCTTCAACAAAAAAAGGACTATGCAACGGCATTGGAAATATACAAAAGGATCGTCGATGAAAGCGCCGAAAGCCCACGTGGATACGCCCGTGCACTTACCAACTACGCGATTACCAAATGGGCTCATGAACCTCGTTACGATGCCCGTCCAGACCTTTGGCGTGCCTTACATATCCGTCAGCGCGAAGACGATCTATGGGGCCAAAACTCCAGTTACACACATCTTGCGGATTACTATACCAATAAGCAGCCCGATTCTGCACTTTTTTACGCGCACAGAAGATATGCCGCAGCAAAAAAGCTGAAGAGTGGCGACGATTTAGTTCATGCCTTACAAAAGCTCATTCAACTGGAAAGATCCGACTCCGTTAAACGCTACTTCGAGGCCTACAAACAACTTAATGACAGCATACAGCTCGCCCGCAGTGCCGCCAAAAACCAGTTTGCACTTATTCGGTATGAGGTCGAAAAGAACAAGGCCGACAATTTGAGATTGCAGCATGAAAATGCCGAGAAAGCGTATCAGATCAATAGACAGCGGATCTTAACCACAGCGATTTCCTTATTGGGCCTCATCTTTTCCCTGGGCGGCATTTACTGGTATAAAAAACGGAAGCAGCGAATGGAACTCGAGGCACAGCACCGGCTTAAGGCATACCAGCTCAGCACTTCCAAAAAAATACATGATGTGGTAGCCAATGGAATATACCGGGTGATGGTCGAGCTCGAAAACCAACATACGATCGATAGGGAAGGGGTGTTAGATCGGTTGGAAGACATGTACGAAAAATCCCGCGATATCTCCTACGAGACCATAGACTTACCAATCGTGCAATACGACTTTCACGAGCGGGTAACCCAATTGCTCACCTCTTTCGCTACGGATTCCACGAAAGTAATCATCGCTGGCAACGATCCCGGCGTATGGGAGGGCGTACCACCAAAAGTAAAGCAAGAGTTAGCACATATCCTTCAGGAGCTCATGGTCAACATGCGCAAACACAGCCAAGCCAGTAACGTCGCCGTGCGCTTTGAGCGGTATGCCGACCAATTGCTGGTCCACTATACCGATAATGGTGTCGGCCTACCAGAAGGCATGGCGTATGGCAATGGACTTACAAATACGGGAAACCGTATAGAAAGCCTCCAAGGCGTTATTACCTTTGGCACAGCGGTTGAAAAGGGAATGAAAATCCAAATCTCCTTTCCCGTTTTTTAAATTCTTAGCGGATGTTCAAAAAAGTATTGATTGCCGAGGATCACGAGATCGCCAACATCTCAGTGCAAAAGACACTGGAAGAACTTGGCATTACAGAAAATAAATATGTCTATTACTGCGATCACGCATTATCCTGGATACGAAATGCCCTTCGGAGCGGAGCGCCCTATGAGTTGCTTATCACCGATTTATATTTCGAAGATGACCATAATGAACAACAGCTCTCCGGCGGTGTCGAGCTTATTAAAGCTGTTCGGGAGTTGCAACCCGGTCTCAAAGTGATTGTTTTCTCCGCTGAGAATAGACCAGCCATCATCGATGATCTTTTTAAAACCCTGGCCATCGATGGCTACGTACGCAAAGCCAGGCGCGATGCACAGCATCTCAAGGAAGCGTTGCAGGCGGTTTGTGGCCATAAAACCTACCTTTCTCCCGGTTTGAAACAAACCGGCAAAGGACATAATTCTCATGAGTTCAGTAGCTTTGACGTTACCATTATTTCCCTCTTGTCGCAGGGTATCCTTCAAAAAGATATCCCTTATTATTTACAACAAAAAGGCATTAAGCCGTCAGGGCTCAGCAGTGTCGAAAAGCGCCTCAATCTCATGAAAGAAGTGCTGGGCTTTTCCAAGAATGAGCAACTTATCGCTTATTGCAAAGATATCGGTGTTATTTAGGTTGTTTATCCTATTACGGTTTCCCGTAAGGAAAATAGCGCATAGGTAGCTACTTTTGAGCTGCTGAAACCAATATGAATTATACAAAGCAAAAATATTATGTAAGCGTCGGGATAAACGGCGACTACGAAGTGCACCACGAGCATTGTACAGTTATTCCAGCGCTCGACACTTGTAAGCTGCTGGGTGAGTACTACTCCTGTATCGTGGCAGTGGCAGAGGCCATAAAAATCTATCCAATAGCAAATGGCTGTAAAACATGCTCCCCAAAATGTCATATCGGATAGTGAGGTATGCCGCCGATAATCTATATTTGTGGCTATATCAAAAAAATCCAGATTAATGAGTAAAAGCGAAGTAACACGCCGTGAAATGCTGCATACATCAGGTATAGCGCTTGCGGCTAGCGGACTCATGGCAATGGCACCCATTTTTTCAAAAGGGCAACAGCCAGCTGTTGTTTCGGAAAAAAGAAACCATCCATTCCGGCTGAGCCTCAATACTTCTACTATACGGGGGTATCAACTTCCGGTCGAAGAGCAGGTAGATCTCTGCGCAGCCGCGGGCTTTGATGGGATAGAACTGTGGGTAAGCGATGTAGAGGCATATATAAAGCGGGGAGGAACCGCAGAAGCGTTAGGCCATCGGATCAAACAGCATGGTTTGGTGCTCGAAAATATGATTTCTTTTTCAACGTGGATAGCAGACGACCCTGCTCGAAGAGCAGAAGGAATACAAAAGATGCGTCAGGATATGGAGTTGACCGCTCATTTGGGTGGGGGCCATATAGCGGCCCCGGTTCAGGGGGTGTCAGTCATCGAGAAACACCAATTACCCACATACAGTGAGCGTTATCGCGCCATCCTCGAAGAAGGTGTCCAAATTGGTGTTATTCCTGTTTTGGAATTGTGGGGAGGAGGGGCGCTAAATCAGCTTTCCGATACTATAGCCATCACTACAGGTGCAGCCCATCGCAAGGCATCGATGCTGCTCGATTTTTACCATCTTTACAGAGGCGGTAATTCTTTCGATTCGCTTTGGCAAATCAATGGAGGAATCCTACCGGTGTTCCATATCAATGATTATCCCACATCTATCCCGCGTGAAGAGCTGAAAGACGCAGATCGGGTATTTCCCGGTGATGGCTCTTGTCCATTTGACAAGGTACTGCCGATTTTATATGAAACAGGGTTCCATGGGGCATTTTCCATCGAACTTTTTAACGAAATCTATTGGAATTCCATGGATGTAACAACACTCTTGAAGAAAAGTTGCCAAAAAACTGCCGCTACCTTAACCAACCTATATGATGCTCACGCTTAAGTAAAAATAAAGCGATTACACCACTAAAACCAACGATTGCCAATACGGTTAAACCTGCGATATCGTTGTCCCACTTTTGGTCTGCCCAGTTTTTTAAATTTGGTGCGACAAAGCCGCCCAAATTACCTATAGATCCGATCAAGGCCGTGCCCACTGCAGCTGCACGACCCGATAAATACTGAGTAGGTAAATTCCAAAACAAAGGCTGTACGATAATAAAACCGACAACCGCGAGTGAAATCATGAGCATAAACTGAAAGATGTGTGTCGTTTGTGTTGAAAGACCAATGCCTACAACAGCGCATGACAGCATTAAAATCGCCATGCTATTCCAGTTGGCTTTTTTATCAGCGATTCGGGTAATGACGGGTAATAAAATCACGGTACAGATCCAAGGTATAGCACTGTAATATCCGACCGTTAAGCCGACATGTATATTTAGTAAGTCAGCCAATTTACTTGGTAAGTAAAACAAAACACCATAGACACTCATTTGAATGGTGAAATAAATAAACACGAAACGCCAAACGCGCCAATCGGTAAATACACGTTGATTGTTTGAATTTTCTGTTTGATTTTGTATCGACCGGTCTTTTGCCAAAGCCTGATTTAATAATTGTTTCTCAGGCTGTGTTAACCACTTAGCCTGATCGGGTTTACTGACTAAAACAAAAAACGCGATGATTCCAACCAACACGGTCAGGACCCCCTGTACAATAAACATCCATTGCCAATTCGTAAAACCGAATGAATAACTGGAATCCAGTAACCAACCCGAAAATGGGCCGCCAAGCATCAATGCGATAGGCACACCGAGGTAATACCAACCATAGGCCTGTCCTCGATATGTTTTAGGAAACCAATAAGTTAAGAAAAGAATAACCCCAGGCGAAAAACCAGCTTCTGCCGCACCCAGTAAAAACCGCAAGATATAAAAGCTCATCGGATCGTGCACAAAAATCATGGCAACGGAGACCAAGCCCCACGTCACCATAATACGGCTTAGCCATATACGTGCGCCAACTTTATGCAAAAGCAAATTGCTTGGAACTTCAAACAAGGCGTATCCAATAAAAAATATACCTGCACCAAGCGCATATGCAGAAGCACTGATTCCGGCGTCGACCTCAAGATAATGCTTCACAAAACCAACGTTAGAACGGTCTAGCATTGACAAGGCGAACATCAACACAATTAACGGCAATAAGCGAAACTGTACTTTTCGAATCACATTTGCTAGTTGCGAATGTGCTAAGGGCATCTTTTCCTTCATCGATTGGTAGCTTCTGCAGGTATTAAGACATTTCCCATCCTGGCCTAACCGGCTCCCGGAGGTATTGATCTGCTTCAGGCATTCCCTTCACCTGCATGTTCTCGCTATCCCACTCAATCTTTTTTCCGCCCAATCGGAGCGAAAGCACACCCAAAAGCGTGATTTCGGTGAGGCGTGCCCCGTATTCAAAGTTTGAACTCGCGGCCGGTCCGCCCTTTATTGCGTCAATCCAGTCTCGATAATGCCCATTTGAACGAGGAATGCTGGGCTTGGGCGGGTTATATTTTTCGCGGCGCTTTTCTGGGTAGATCTGAGGATTTGAGCCTCCTGCTCCCGTTACGATAATGCCCTTTTTTCCGATAAAAAGGGATCCGCGGTTAGGTAACTCCACATCATCGGGTAGCAGCTCAGGCCGGGCAGGTTGTAAACCGCCGGAATACCAAACCTGCTTAAATTCAGGCTGATTGCCTTTTTTTGCGAAATGGTAATAACCGATCTCTCCGTAGGGCGCGATATCCGCGTTGCTAAATCCGGCAGGAAGTACTTCAACGCTTTCTGGCGCATGAAGGTTGAATGCCCAAGTAGCGGCATCCAGATCGTGGCAGCCAAAGTCGCCCAGTGCACCGCATCCGAGTGCCCAAAAATCCCTCCATGCCACGGGGGTATACTCCTTATGGCAAGGCATATACGGTGTGGGACCCAGCCACAAATCCCATCCCATCTCCCGTTCATCCAGCGTCGGTCCGGCGGGCAGTCCTTTTAAACCCGGATTCCATCGCGAAGCGGGCACCCACGTATGCGCTTCCTTCACTTTCCCAATTGCACCGTCACGCAGGTACTCCACGGTTTGCCGTATCCCATCGCCACTATGCAAAACGTTTCCCATTTGTGTGGCCAAGCCGGATTCCGATGCAATCTCCCTTACTTTCCGGGCCTCCCAGATGTTATGTGTCAGTGGCTTTTCACAATACACGTGTTTGCCTGCTCGCAATGCTTTTATCGACACATAAGCATGCGTATTGTCGGGGGTGGAGCACATGATGGCGTCGAGCGAAGATTCTTTCTCAAGCATTTCCCTAAAATCGGTGTATTCACTGATTTTAAAGTCAGTATTCCCCGACCTATAATGACTTTCGATCATTTCCTTTACCGGTTCACGACCCGCTATCGACTTATAATAGAAATCTTTTAAATCCCAGTATTTTACAGGGTCCGCAATCGCGGTAATTTGTACATCTTTTAATTTCAAAAGCGCCTCGGCGTTTTGCCGGCCTTTGCCGCCCGCCCCAACGATGCCTACCGTTATTTTATCGCTAGGTGCTATAAAACCTTTTCCGCCCAATACATGCCGAGGAACAATCATAAATCCAGCAGCCGCGATTGCCATTCCTTTTACGAATTCTTTGCGTGAATATTCTTTTTGCTTCATGTCTTTGTTTATAGCTGGTAAAGCGTTATGTATTTTTCAAACTTACGTAAAAGTCAAGAGTTAGCTGCATTTTCGGGAGCGTTAATTTAAAAGTCCAAATCATAAAAGGCCCGATCCATCGGAAACGGGCCTTTTTGTCTATCGTTAATTGCAATAATCTTTAATAAACCTATACGGCAGAAAATTCCGACGCATATGTTATGATTCCGCTCACATGTTCAAGGGCTCCGGCCTGTAATTCCAGTCCCATCAAACAGCTTGCTGGAACATCAAATTGCGTCTTGATACCCCATCTTTCCGTGGGCATGAAACCAAATTTCGGATAATAATGTTCATGGCCGAGAACAATTACTGAACCATAATTCAGCTCAGTTGCCAATGAGAGGCTTGTGCGCATGAGCAAACTGCCGACTCCCGATTTTTGAACATCGGGCCGTACGGAAAGCGGTGCTAGTGCAATGCTCTCGAAGCGTTCTTGTCTTTGGTGAATCTCGATTTTTGTATAAACGATATGGCCGATTATTTCCCCATCCGATTCAGCGACAAGTGCAAGTTCCGGAATAAATCGGTCACTCTTACGCAGGGAATTAACAAGGTTAGCCTCGTCAATACGATCGAAAGCCAGCTCGTGGACCGAAAAAATGTAGGGGAAATCGACGGGTTTTTCCTGACGGATCAGGATATTATTTGTAGTCATGATGTCTAAATTATAGCATTAAAAAATAGTGCTGACCGGTAAAACAAGGTGTAGCACAAAACTGTGGAAAGCGATAACCTCCACATTATTTACCCAGTTGCTATAATTAGACAATATCCATGAAATGCAAAGGTACAAAGAAAAACGCTTCCGTCCTAACGGACTTGGCCATCGCCGGTAACCAACCATTTTTCGGTAACGAGCTTCTCCAGCGCAAACGGCCCCCTTGCGTGGAGCTTTTGGGTGGAAATTCCGATTTCAGCCCCGAGGCCAAACTCGCCGCCGTCCGTAAAGCGGGTAGATGCATTGGCATATACTGCGGCGGCATCCACAGTATGCATAAACGCATTGATATGTGCCGCATTGGTCGAGACAATGCACTCAGAATGCTTGGAGGAGTACGCAGCGATATGGTCCAGCGCTTCGTCCAGCCCCCCAACGACTTTGATCGAACATTTCAGGTCCAGGAACTCCCTGCCAAAGTCATCCGCCGTTGCATGCTTCAGGTGGGCATATCCCACGCCCTCGAGCCATTGGAAGGCTTGCTGATCGGCGTAGACCTCTACCTGATGTGCTGCAAAATAAGGAGCCAGTTTGGTGAGTAACGGGCCAGCAACCTGTCGGTCTACCAATACCGTATCCAACGCATTGCAGACCGACGGACGCGATATCTTGGCGTTGGCAACGATGCGGGCGGCTTTATCGAGGTCGGCGGTTTCATCCACATACGTGTGGCATACGCCAGCACCGGTCTCGATAACCGGCACTTTAGCATGCTCCCTAACGTAATCAATCAGTGCCTGCGACCCGCGCGGAATCAGGATATCCACATCATCCTTGGCAGTGAGGAGTTCGCCCATCAGCTCGCGGGCCGTAGGGAGCAGTTGCACAATATCCGGATTGATACCCGCTGCTTCGATAGCCTTTCGGATCAATGATACGAGGTAGCTGTTGGTAAACCAGGCGTCCGAACCGCCGCGCAGCATGCAAACATTGCCCGACTGGATACATAGGGCGGCCACGTCGACCGTTACGTTGGGCCGCGACTCATATATGACGCCCACCACGCCGAGCGCTACCGACCGTTTCTCGATTTGTAGGCCGTTTTCGAGGGTTTTCTGAAGCAATACCTTACCGGTAGGGTCTTCTAGGTTGGCTACGTCGATTACGCTGCTGGCCAGCGCCTGGATGCGTTCGCCGGTAAGCTTCAGCCGATCATATTTGGCATCCTGCGGATCCATGCGATCCAGGTCCTTTTTATTTTCGTCGATAATGGTGTCCTCATGAGCCACCAATAGTGCGGAAATAGCTTGTAGAAGCTGCTTTTTCTGGGGCAGCGTCAGCATGCCCATCGCTTTCTTTGCCTGGCGTGCCTGTGCCAATTGTTGTGTTATACTATTCATCGGTTGCTGTTATAAAAGGACGATGTCGTCCGCATGCGCGATTTCGATATTCTTTTTGCTGCCGGTGTTTTCAATCGTTGAAGATTCGATCTTGGATTTGGCTACGGCATGTACGAGGCCTTGTTCATCTACGATCTGGAACACCTCGCCGGTCATGAAGCCGCCGATCACTTCCGTTACCCCAACGGCGAGCAGGCTCCGGCGTTTTTTCAACGCCTCCAAAGCCCCCTTGTCTACCATCACCTTGCCGGAGATGAGGCTGCCGGTGGCCATCCACTTGTGGCGGGACGAGACTTTCTTGGGCTGCGCGGGGCAGCGAGTGCCGGTTGTGCCTACCATGGCTTTCAAGATGGCATCTTCGGTTCGCATGCTGAAGATGACCGCTTCGATGCCCATCTGGTTGGCCAGCCTTGCGAAATTGAGCTTGGAAGTCATGCCACCGAGGCCTACCGCAGATTTTTCCTTCCTGGCCAGTGAGAGGACCTGTTTGTCGATCACCGGGATTTCGCGGATCACCTTTCCAGCTGCATCCAGGACACCGGGCACCGATGTGCTGAACAGGATCTTTTCGGCACCGAACCCAACGGCGATGAGTGTAGCGAGCTCATCGTTGTCGGAAAACTTCAGCTCCTTATTGCTCACCACATCGTTTTCATTCGCAATGGGGATGATATGGTTACGCCACAGGGTCTCGTAGGTGTTCTTCAATTGGAGAAACTGGTCGCGGTTGGCAAAATGCTGCCGTTCACAGAGACTCTGCGCCAGGGCTATTTTATACGGCCTGAAATATGTGGCATAGATACCGATCAAGAGGGGGTTGCCTATTGCTGCGGCTGCTTTGCGCTCCGGCAGTGTACCCTTGTACCGCGGGATATAGGCTTTTCCCGCCGCCACGGCACCGGATGATACGAGTACGATGTTGTAATGTTCCTGCAATTTGGCCGTTTGCCGCGCTATTTCTACGATAATCTGTTCGTCGACCGCTCCGTCTGCCGCAGTAATCGATGCAGAGCCAAATTTGATGACGATGATGGGTTTCTTCATGAGCTATGGAAAACGTCTGCTAATTTCGCAAATTTTGGCGTAATCCGAAGGCTGTATCTAATATAAGACCACAACGAAACTGCTAATGTCTTTTCGCAGGCCGTACCGGGTGGGAGTGGCGTAGGCTTTGTAGATTGTTAAGGCAACAACTTTGATGTCTTCCAACCTGATTAGTGCGGTTCTCGTTTTGTGAACTTTTGTCCTTACCTTTGTATAGTATCGGATGCGTAGATCCTGTCGATTTAGCAGGTCTTACAAACGCTAGGTTACGTAGAACGGTCGTTTTAAGAATCTCAGCATGATGAATTTTCCAAAAGAAATTCGGCGCGTCACGATTAATTTATCTTTAACAAAAAAAAAGTAAACATATGAACACAAAGGTGATCATTGGCGTTGTCTTTCTTTTGGTTCTGTCTTTGGCATTTATGGCAAGCAGAATGATTAAAGGCACACCAAACAACGGGCAATCAAAAAAGGAAAATAAATTAGACAAACAAATAGATAATAAGCATATGGTAAACAGTAAAAAAGTATATATCGCCGGCGGGTGTTTCTGGGGGATGGAAGATTTGTTCAGAAAGCGAAAAGGAGTTTTAGACACCGAGGTAGGCTACATTGGTGGCCAAAATGAAAATCCTACCTATGATAACCATCCCGGACATGCCGAAGGGATCGAGATTACGTACGATACGACGGAAACCAATTTCAAGGAAATTCTGGATTATTTTTTCCGCATCCATAACCCCACTACGGTTGATCAACAGGGTAACGACATCGGATCGAGCTACCGATCGGCGATTTTCTACCAAAACGAAGAAGAAAAGCAAACAGCTGAAGAGGTCATAGCCATCGTAAACCAATCGAACCGGTGGGACGGAAAAGTAGTAACTACATTGGAGCCATACACCAAGTTTTGGCCCGCAGAGGAGTACCATCAGGATTACTTGGTTAAAAATCCCAATGGCTATACCTGTCACTTTGAGCGGTTCGGAACATTTTTAGATAAGAAATAGAAAGAAAGCCGCTCAGGCAGTTAGTTCCTGCTTCAGAAACCTGATGGTCAATGGATACCTGTAGGGCTGATCGCCTGTCACCCTTACGGTGTTCACGATGATGACTACCTGGCTGAATATGCCTAACACGATTAAAATCGGATACACGGAAAACAGCGCACAAGGGAGCAGGTAAAGCGACATGCTCAGCTGAAAATTAATAATATCAATCGCGTGTCCGCGGATATGTTTAACCTGGTCGCGCTTCCATATCCAAAGTATGATCGGCGGTATGATCAGCAGTAGCAGGCCGCTTAAATGCAGCAGTGGCAGCCATGTACCACGTTCTTTTTCATCGGTTGCCTTTACTTCCATTTCGCTATCGGCGAAAACTTCAAAATCCACCTCCAATGCGATAGCAATGGATTGAAGGGTATACGCACGAGGGTCTACCTCTCCATTTTCAATGCGTTGTATTGTTCGAACACTGATGTCGGTTTTCGCTGCTAAGGTCTCTTGTGTGATGCCCTTTTTTAACCTCAGTTCCTTTATTAATTGCCCGGTTCGCATACCTATTGTTTTTTGTCAAAAGTACCGAAGATAAGTCAGTCAATCCAACTACAATTACCCGACATTTACCCGACACGATGATGAAATAGGCTGTGAGTTGCTACACCACCTCGATCTCCGGATTCAATTTTATCAGACTGGCAATAAACGCCGCTTTATCTTTTGGTGAGATAATGACGCTATCAAATTTGTTATAAAAGATTTCCAGCCGGTCTAGCGAAGGGGCGGGAGAGCTGATTGGGTTTCTGGTTGCCTTGACTTTCCTGATGGAGCTGATTGCTACCCGCTTCCTGTATAACATGCCCGAGCGGATAATGAGTTGGTCACTGTTAATGATATAATACGTCGATAAAAACAACTGTATACAAAATATCGTAGTGATAAGCATCAACAAGGCAAAGCCCCATTCGGTAACCGCCGCTGCGGAACTTGATTCATTAATAGCCATGAAAACCAGCGGCAGCGTACTGCCAAGCATGATCGCTGCCGTCGGGATAAAGAGTATCAGATCTATTTTTGCTTTATGCTTTTGCATGCGCAACCAAGATACGAAATATTGGTGGTCAAATTTCGCACAATATTCATTGGGAACCATATGGGGTTAAGGCGTCTGTTCAACAATACTGATTGCATATCCACCGCCGGGTGCCGCCTTTTGCTCCAGTGCCGAATCACTGGTCACTTCGATTTTCCGGATGATATAGGCCTGTGGATTCGTCTTGTAATGTGCGTCCACTGCATCGGCATAGACGGTCGCCGTATACGTTTTGCCCGGATCAAGAAAACTAAAATCGATACGCGAAATATGGCCGTCTTCACCGCTGACGTTGCCCACAAACCAGTTGCCACTGTCTTTCCCTTTACGGGCGATGGTCACGTACTGTCCGGGCTCGGCTTCCAGGTATTTACTGTCATCCCAATCGAGCGCTACCTCCTTGATAAATTGAAAGGCATCCCTAAAGCGTTCATAATGTTCGGGGAGATCGGCTGCCATCTGTAGCGGGCTGTACATGGTGACGTAAAGCGCCAATTGGTTGGCCAGCGTGGCGTTCACATGTGACGTGTTATTGGGATTCAACTTGCTGATATCCATCTCGAAGATTCCGGGCGTAAAATCCATCGGCCCGCCAATCAGCCGCGTGAAAGGCAGCACGGTGACGTGGTTGGCTTTGCTGCCGCCAAATGCTTGGTATTCCGTACCGCGTGCGGACTCGGTAGCGATCAGGTTAGGCCAGGTTCGGGATAGTCCCGTAGGCCGTACCGCTTCGTGGGCATTGACCATAATCCGGTACTCAGCGGCTTTTTCCACCGCATACAAGTAATGGTTATTGATCCATTGGCTGTAATGGTATTCGCCACGGGGAATGATGTCACCCACGTAACCGCTTTTTACCGCGTCGTACCCGTGTTCCTTCATGAAGCGATAGGCCGTGTCCAAGTGGCGTTCATAATTTCTAACCGAAGCGGATGTTTCATGGTGCATAATCATTTTTACACCTTTACGTTCGGCATAATCGCGTATACCCGTCAGGTCAAAATCCGGATAAGGCGTTACGAAATCAAAGACATAATCCTTCGCGTTACCAAACCAGTCTTCCCAACCGACGTTCCATCCTTCCACGAGTACGCCATCAAACCCATGTTCCGCGGCAAAGTCGATGTAGCGCTTCACGTTGTCCGTGGTCGCCCCATGCCGCCCATGCGGTTTCACCCTACCATAGTCGGTTATGCCCAGGTGCACGCTGGGTAGCTCGTAGGTATACGACCATTCGCTTTTCCCCGTGATCATCTCCCACCATACGCCCACATATTTAGTCGGCTTAATCCAGGAAGGATCGGCTATTTTCGAGGGTTCGTTGAGGTTCAACGTGATGTTTGAAGCCAGGATGTCGCGCGCATCGTCGCTGACCATGATCGTGCGCCAAGGAGAAGTTGCAGGGGTCTGTAAATTGCCCTTGGTACCATTGGCATCGGGGGTCAACCACGACTGAAAGACGAATGCCGTGTCATCCAGGTTCAAGTGCATGCAAGCATAATTGATCAGTGCCGCCTCGTGGATGTTGATGTACAGTCCGTCGTCGGTTTTCAGCATCAGTGCAGTTTGCACGCCGGTGGGCGAAAATGGCGTTTGCGAAGCGTTTGGGGTAATGGCCTGCTGCATGAGCCCCCTGATTTCGGAGAGTCGCGATTCGGTGTAGTCATATTCCTGGGTATCGTAATCCCCGGGGATCCAAAAGGCGGTATGGTCTCCCGCCATGGCGAACTCCGTTTTTTCCTCGTTGATCACGAGATACGTGAGGTTCCGTTGTTCGGGAAACTCATACCGGAATCCCAGCCCATCGTCAAACAGCCGGAAGCGGATTACCAGCCGACGCGCAGTATGGTTCTGTTCCAGCGTCAGGGCCAGTTCGTTGTAATGGCTGCGGATGTCCTTGGTTTCACCCCAAACAGGCTGCCACGTTTCGTCGAATGCCGACCGTTGCAGATCAACTACCTTAAATTGGTCATACAGGGAATGGACCTCCTGTCGGTTGTTTTGCTCACCCTCCGCGCTGAATTCCACTTTTTGCGTATTCCCGGTCAATTCCAGCCCGAGTTTACTCGGCTTGATGACTTCCCTACCCTTGAATTCCAATCGGTAAGTAGGTTCACCGTTATCCGTCAGTGCAAAATGAGCTTTGAGCTGGCCGGAAGGAGAGACCAGCGCTTGTCCGTCAGCCGAATGCGCAACGACCAAGAAGATAACGATATGCAGTATGTTCTTCATCATCATGTTACTATTGAAGGTGTATTTTTAACGCGTTTCGCTGGTCTTTGGTCTTCACGATACATGTTTGTTGCGCTTCATCCCACAACCAGCCAGCTACCGGACTGGTCGTCGCTACCAGCTCTTGGGCCGTCATTCCGGTTAGCTCGTTCACAGGCTTTCCATCGATTATCACTTGGGTGGGGCGCCGTTCCAGGTGATAATGCAAGAACAGTCCACGTCCGCTAGGGGGCGTATATCCCCGGTCGCTGCATGCGAGCTCGGTTTCCCAGCCCGTCGCGGTTGTCGTACAGGTAAACGTGGTCTTCGCATACACATCCTTCAGGTAGTCCAAACTCTCGCCATCGTCTTCATACAACGTAAAGGTCGCCTGCTCGTCTTCGTAGTTTGGGAAAATATGGATCAGCAGCGGATATGCCGGGTCTTCGTGGATATATTGCATCACGGGCATCATGGGCACAATGCTACCCTTCCGCACAAAAATAGGGATGGTATTCAGCGGTGCCCGGTATGCGAGCTGCTGTCCGCCAAGGTACACCGTCTTTTTGTCGTTGAAATCGATCCATTCGCCGTCGGGGAGGTACACCCGTTTAACCCGCTCGCCTTTTTTGAGTACCGGTGCGACCAGCAGTTCTTCGCCAAACAAGAATTGGTCTTCCACTTGGACGGCTTGTTCATCCTGCGGATATTCCATAAACAGGCCGCGTAGTATCGGTAGCCCCGTATCGTGCGCCGTTCTCCCGTAGGTATAGAGGTAGGGGAAGAGCTGATATTTGAGCTCGATGGCAGCCTTGGCATTCTTTTCGGCTACCTCTCCAAAGCGCCACGGTTCCACGGCATTGTCCCCCTCGTGATGGGAGCGGCTCAGCGGGTTGAAAATCCCAAACTGCATCCACCGCGTAAACAGCTCGGCCATCGCCGGATAATCGGTGATATCGCCGCAATAGCCGGTAATGTCCGTCGTCCAGAAAGGTATCCCGCCCAATCCGGCGGAGATGCCCACCTGCACCTGATTGGCAAACTGTCCCCATCCCTCCAGTACATCGGCCCCATTGCCACTATCCCCGGACCAGCCAAAGGTATAGCGCTGCAATCCCGCATACGCCGCGCGGGTCATTTGGAAAATACGCTTATTCGGGTTCCGTTTTTCAAACTCTTCCTTAACCACTTTGTCCCAGATATGGCCATACACGTTATGGATCTCATCGTGCATACCCGCATGGTGCTGCATAAAGAGGCGATCCGTATCCTCCTCGTTGCTCCAAGCAGGTTCGCCCATGTCCGTCCAAAATCCGTGCGCACCATCATCCAGGGGTTTTTGCTGCAACGCACCCCACCAGTTGGCCACCTCCGGAATGGAGAAATCCACGACGCCGCAATTACCACCCCAGGGCCACGGCATGTCGTATGCCTTTCCGGTTCGGCTATCCTTCACGAAAAAGCCACGTTCATTGGCGTCCTTCCATTGCTTTTCGTTCGCTTGCGACACCACTGGGTCTTGCGAAAGGATTACCTTGAAACCATCCGCCCTGAGTTGCCGCAGCATGCCTTTCGGGTCGGTGTAATTCCCTTGCCGCCACTCAAAATCCTGTAGCCATTGCGTCCATCCGATATCCTGGTAGATGATATCGATCGGGATCCGGCGCTTTCGGAATTCAGCGGCCACTTCAAGGGCCTGGTCCTCCTTGGTATACAGCCCACGGCTTTGTGCAAAGCCAAAAGCCCATTTGGGAGGCATGATCGGCTTGCCCGTCAGCCCGATATATTGTTGTTGGATAGCCTTGTAATCTTTGCCGTAGATGAAGTAATAGATAAATGCACCATCCGGGGCTTCGAACGAATAGTATTCGTCCGATTCCGTGCCGAACTTGAATTCCGTTTTATACGTGTTGTCCAGAAAGATGCCGTAGTTATAGCTGCTCATAAAGAAAGGGATGCTCTTATACAGCGGGTCTTCCTGCGTGCTGTAGCAGGGCTTATCGCTATTCCACATTTTGTAGGCCCGCCCACGCCGGTTGAGAGGGCCCGACTTCTCACCGAGTCCATAGAATTGCTCGTCACCGCGCAATACCTTATGGGCAACCACTTGTGTGCCGTTTGCCACATGGCCCCGGTCTTTGTAATCGCTGAAGATCAGCCGTTGCCATTTGTCATAGATTAGCAGCTGCATGGGGTTTTTATTCAACCGCACCCGCAACTGCGCGGTGTAAATCTCAAAACTGGCGGGTTCGTCGTTGACGTGGATTTCGCCTACCTCTTCCAACACCTCATGGACGACAGCAAAGGAGGGGTTGCGTCGCTGCAACTTGCCAGTAGGATCAAACCAGACCCGAACTACCGTGCTACTGCTAAATTGCAATTGCAACCGGGCACCCGATTCACAGATAAATGTTACCGTATCGCCGGCAACAGCATAATCCAAGCAGTTTTCGGTGGCTTTCTTTTCTTGCGCGAATGCCATGCATGCAGCCAGCAGCAGCAACCACAGTACAGGTAATTTTCTCAGTGTATGTTTCATCATCATTCGTAGTCTATCACGATCATGCTCCAATAGTTGAGGGTGGGCAGCACGACCGTCAAATCATTTCCATGTTGTTGTGTTGAAAGTATTCGGGGAGCGCCTGCCCCCTTATCCGGTGAGGCCGTCCAGACCCGTCGGACGGGCCCGTTCACCGGTATCTTTACGCTTACATCCGTTAGTTTGAGGGGCTCACGCTGCGTTCCGTCGGTATCGTTCCACGCCATGGTGGAAGCGTTACTGAAGTTCACCAAATGGACCACATCCCGGTTTCCAAACCGCCGCCCATACGCAGCGATCTGGCCCTGGATCGCTGACGCGTTTGAAACCGACACCCCCGGGCTTGCGGCGGAAACATGTGGATCAACGATGTCGCCACCGTCGCGCAGCAGGTTTTGGTAAGCCACCATGAAATCATAGTAGCCGATCAGTTTGTCTTTGGTGGTGCCTTTCAGCTGCAGGTTATTGTTAGGGAAGTACTCGTTCGCTAAGTAATGCTCGCCGATTTCCAGGTGAGCGCCTCCGTTGGCAAAGATGACCGCATTGGCTAACAGCACACCGGGCTCATTTACGAAGCCGGTCCTTTTGGAAAGGCCATAGTTTACGTAGGCTGCCAGTACAGTGTTTTTTTGATGCGCGCTATACCGGCTGTTATCGTGGAGTATACCAACGAGATCATCGAACGTATGGTAGGGGTCCCACACTTCCGTATATAGCACGTCAACACCGCTTTTAGCGATGTGATCTTCCTGCCCGTATTGCGTCACGGCGTTCATTACGTGGTATTTGTCCGGAAATGCCTGGACCATGGCCTCGATAAACGATGCGTAAGTCTCATCCAATTGCACCACTTGGCCACGATAATCGTACACCGTACCGCGGTTGCCCAATTGATCAATATGGAAGCCGTCGAAACCAAATACCCCGTATACGTCTTTGTGCCGTTGAATGAGGTAATCTTGCCATGCTGTGCGGCCCGGGTTAGTGAGGTAAATGCTGCTGCGGAACGGTGCCCCCAATACATGAGCATCCTTTTCCTGCCTATCGGGATCCTTATACAGGTACCATTCCTCAGACACCCCATCGGATGCCGCGTTGGATAGGGCACCGAATAGTAGGTTGTAAAACAGGGTTTTCATTCCGTGCCTGTGCATTGCCTCGATGTATCCCGCCACGGTAGCCCGGTAATTTGTCCGGCCGATTAGGTCGGGCCAGCTATCTGCTGGGTTTTCCGGTGTCCCGGCCAGTGGTTTGTGGTGATCGTGCAGCCAGTCGTAAAACTGTACCGCGTTAATGTGGAACCGGCTCAGCTGCGCTACCTGCCGTTCCATGGCTTCCGCCGAGCTATTGCCGTAGTCGGAAACGAAACCATAGCGGGGGAATTTCGTCCAGTCCGTCGATATGTCCACAGCTACACTATAAATCGGCGATTTTTCCATATCGTCCGTCCGGTATAGATAAACCAGGTAGCCCTTAAAATCTTCGGTGGGAGGCGACCAGCTCCATTCGGCGCCCGTTAGGGATTCCTCCCCAATGACGTCACCCAGGTGGGTATAGCGGATGGTAACTCCCCCTTGGATCGGCTTGTCCAAGCTAAACCGTACCGGTTGGCCAGGGCGGTAAACCGCCCGGTCCGTACGCAGGGCAGGCTCAAAGTGCGTCTCGCCGTAGGAAATAGGACCCGGACTTCCGGTTTGTTTATCATCGCAGCCCATCCATAGGAGGGCACCGCAAACCAGCAGTGCCCAGGTTTTTTTCCTCATGCTTTTCCTTTTCGTCTATTGCCGTGCAATCACGACTGTTTCTTTCAATTGGTCTAACGTAATGGTGTACGTCCCCGGGGTAACGACCTTCCATTTGTAATCAGGTCCGGATCCTGGATTATTGAATAGCATCTGCTCTACTGCTCCACTCGGTTCCATGCCGTTTTGCGCGGCCAGGAACCAAGCCCCATTCCAGTCCGTTTGCTTATCGCAGCTAAACTTCAATTCCCCCGCCTTGAGTGTTCCCGTCCATGTAAATTCATAGGTGCCGCTCTTCACCATTGGCGTGGCATTTCCGACATCCCAGCCATTGGGTGTTGCGTCACCCACGAGATACATTACCTCAAAGGGCGTGAAGGGTGCGATGTCTATCAGGTTTTCACGGATGTCCAGCTTGATTTTGTACACCCCGTCATCAATGCGCCATTTAAAATCGTCGCTGTTCATGCTTTCCGACCAGCTGACGACCGGCAGCTCAGTACCCACCCCCTGATTGTTGGTCTCCGGCCGCAGGAACACCACGCTCGGATCAAAATCCGGAACGGTGGCGATCTTGAACTCGTCCGATCCGCCCCCAGACGCTAATACGCCATTGTAATGGAATATAAACGGATTTCCGGCATTGCGGGTCATGGGCTGGAACGACCAACCCGTAAATCCGCCGACGAACCAGAGCTCACTGTAGGCCGGCCCTTCCATTTCCTTGATTTCGATTGTCATGCTGATCAGGTTTACTTTTACCTGGTATCCCCCCGGTTCGGTAATGACAAACGGCACATCATACGGGTCGTCAAACGACTCTCGGTAGTACAGCTTCGCGTCGTCATCCCCGCGATTATACGATGGCGCAAATTGGCCCAGCGTCGTGATGAATTTGAATTCACCGGGCGTCAAGGATCCCTGCCATACAAATACCCCGGCCGCTCCCTGCTCGGCCGTCATCTCGCTGGCCTCGCCTGCATTCCAGCCATTCGGTGTCGCGTTGCCGATCAGGTATAAGGCCGGTGTGAGTGGTTTATAGGTCGTCACCTTCACGGACACCGCCTCAGACACCTTGGGGGCTATACCTTCGGATTGGACGTGGGCAGTCACCCGCGCTTCCAATTCCACATCGGCGTTCGGTTCGGCACCCATCTCGTCAATCAATAACGCGTTGAATGCCCCGTTGCGGTAGCTCACTGAGGTGTTGCCCTTATCGAGCTCAACGGTTATGGCATCTACGAACCCACTGCCCTTTTTCGCCAGCTCGAAGACATAGTGAATCGCCGCGTTTGTTCCGAGGTTGGAGCCCGGCGTCCAGGTGAATACCACGGCATCGCTTTCGGGTGTGGCAACATCCAATTGGACATCCAATTTGCTGGCGCTCAATACCAGCGGCCCGTCGGGATAACGTACGTTTTCAAAACCATCCTCGCATGCGCCAATTAGCAGCGTTAGCAGGAGGCATAGGCCGATGAACGGGTTAAATTTTTTTATCTTCATCTTCATTTAGATTAATAACCTGGATTTTGTGTCAAACTGGGGTTCGCATCGATCTCCACTTGCGGAATCGGCAACAACAGGTGCTTCCGTGATGCATTGGCCTTGCCGATACCATGGAGGAAATCCAGCGCATACTGTCCATCTTCCCAGCGAATCAGGTCAAACCAGCGATGCCCTTCAAACGCCAATTCGATGCGGCGTTCGTGCCTTATTTTCTCGCGCATGGCACCCTGTGAAAGCCCTTCAAGCTCCTGCCGGTTGTCAAGACCTGCCCGTTTGCGCACGGTATAAAGCGGCTCCACGGCAAGCTCCGTGTTTCCCAGTTCGTTGAGCGCCTCGGCCTTCATCAGGAGCACGTCGGCATAGCGGAGTACGACAATGTTAGCCGCATTGGTGTTGTAATCCGGCGATACAGATAAGGGTACCAGGAATTTCCGGACGTTATACCCGGTGGATGACATCTCCGCTTTATACGCGTTGCCGTCAAAGTCGGGCCCACCTTGATAGAGCACGGTTTTGTCTTTGCGTAGGTCGCCCGCTTCATAGGCGCTTACGAACTCCTCGGTCGGCTGGTTCCAACCGTATCCGCCGCCTACCCAACCGGAATTTCGCGGGCCCATGTACGTGCTCAGCCAGTTGGCTTGGTTTTCATCGTCCCAGAAGCCGGCTTTCGTCAGTCCGTAATACTGCACTTCAAACAGCGATTCGGGTGTATTCTTATGGCGCGGCTCCCCGCCAAAGCTGTCGCTGTAATCTGGATTGAGCATGTAGCCCAATTCGGTTACCAGCTCACACATGTCGATGCTCTGTTCATATTGGCCGAGGGTCAGGTACACCTTGGCCAGCATACCTGCTGCGGCACCGCGGCTTGCACGCCCCTTATCGGCGTCACCATATTCTTCACGTCGCGGCAGTAGTTCAATGGCTTCGACCAGGTCTGGAATAATCACTTCGTTGTAGATGATGTCCTTGCTTACGCGTTCTTGGTTGAGGTCGTCACCCGGCTTGGCAGGCACCAAGCTTTTCGGTACGTCACCAAATAGCTGCACAAGGATAAAATAATAGTGCGCCCGCAGGAATTTCGCCTCACCGATCAGCCTGTTTTTCAGGTTGTCGTCGATCTCCATACCCGGCACATTTTCGAGTACCGTGTTGCAGTACAGGATACCCGGGTTGGGACCACGCCATAAGTCTACGGCAGCAAAGTTATCGGGTCCGGTCGAGAAGTTGGCCAGCTGGATCGTTTCAATGCCATCGTCCCCACCGCCGGCGCCCACCACGCTGTTGCCAGCCATGATGTCCAATGTCCAGATGCGCATGTTGTACAATTTGGGTCGTTGCAAGGGTTGGTAAGCTGCATTGACCATCGCAATGGCCGAGGCCGCATCCCGTACCGACTCCGCACTAGGATCTTCAAACGGTTCCTTGTCCAGAAAATCCGAACACGAGCCGAATAGAAGCGGAAAGATTAATAACGCGGTATAATATAACTTATTCATCGTGGTATTGCTTATAGTTAGAACCTTAGGTCTATTCCCAAACTCAAGTTTCTGGTAATCGGATAGTTGCTGTTATCAACACCCCCAATAACCTCCGGGTCGAAACCCGTGTATTTTGTCCAAGTCAGCAGGTTTTGCCCCGATAGATACAGGCGCAAGCTTCCCAGTCCGGCACGGCTGGCAACCGATTCGGGCAGCGTATAACCAATGGTTGCGCTTTTCAGCCGGAGGTAAGACCCATCTTCGATAAACCGGTCGGAGTTGCGGGTATTTTTGTTGGGGTCACTGTATATGGCCCGGGGCATCTCATTGCTCGTACCCTCGCCGGTCCAGCGGTCCAATACCCGTGTAGTCTGGTTGCGGATGGTGTACATCCCTTCCAGGGTTACCCGGTTCGCATGGTAGATCTGGTTGCCAGCCACTCCCTGCAAAAATATTTCCAAATCAATGTTCTTGTACGCGAGCCGATTGCCCATGGCAAATGTCCAGGCGGGGGTCGGGTTGCCAAGGTAGGCACGGTCGTAATCGTTCACCACGCCATCCTTGTTGAGGTCCTTGAACTTGATGTCGCCCGGAGCCGTGCTGTTAGCCAAATCCGCCCCTTGATACTGGTAGGCATAGCTATTCACCTCATCCCAGTTTTGGAAGAGTCCGTTGGTCTGCCAGCCATAGAATGACGATACCGGCTGCCCGGCGGTGTGCGATTGATACCCGAAATAGATGGGCACATCGCCATGCAAGCTCACGATTTTATTCTTGTTGTAAGAGATGTTGAAATCCGTGTTCCACACCAGTTCGCCGCTCAGGTTCCGGCTGTTCACTGCCAGTTCCCAGCCCCGGTTGTCTACCTCTCCGGCATTGATCATGGGCGTATAAACATCCGAGTAGCCGGTGGTAATGGGTACCACCATGCTCACCAGCATATCAGACGTTTTCTTGATGTAAGCATCGAAGGTAACGTTGATGCGGTTGGAAAGGAGGGTAGCATCCACGCCGACGTTGGTTTGCTGTACGGTCTCCCAGCGGATGTTGGGGTTGGGCATCACCAATGGGTAAAGGGTCGATACCGGTACGCCGTTAAATACATACTGCGCGGTGCGCAGCCGTGCGGCGGCGGCATAGTGGTCCAGCACGGCTTGGTTTCCGGTTATACCGAAGCCAGCGCGTAGTTTCAGGTCATTCCATAGCTCGCCCCGGTTGAAGAAGTCCTCTTCCGATATTCGCCACGCTGCCGAAAACGAAGGGAACGTGCCCCAGCGGTTTGCCTGGGCGATGCGAGATGTACCGTCGCGGCGTACGGTCGCCGTCAGCAGGTATTTGTTGGCATAGCTGTAGTTAATCCGGGCAAAGAACGAAAGCAACGACCATTCATTGCGGCTACCGCCCACGGTAGGGTCCAACAGCCCATTGTTCAGCTGGTTGTTGTTGTCAGACAGAAACTCCTTGATGCTACCCGTCATGTAATTGTAGGCATTGTCCTGTGCGCTGGAACCCACCATCGCGTTCAGGTGGTGTGCGCCATCGAAGGTTTTCGTAAAGGTCAATGTGTTGTCCCATAGGTAGGTCACGCTTTTATTGGCGCTCTCACTGCGGTAGGAGTTAGGCACCGGAATCGGCTTCCAGTCATACTTCGGCGAGAAGCTAACGTTGTCCCATGCTTTGTAGTCCAAGCCAAGGGTGGTTTTGAAGGTAACGTATTTCAGCAATGTTGCCTCACCGTATACATTGCCCAAGAGGTTATATCCCTTGGTGGTATTTTGTTCCAGCAGCGCGGTGCCGATGGGGTTGCGCAGGTCGCCATAGAAAATAGGCTCCGCACCCGGGCCCGAGAAGGAACCATCCTCGTTATAAATGGGCTGCGAGGGCAGTGATGCCAGGGTGTTCAGCACATGGAAGTTGCCGTTGTCCTTCATGTCATGGCTCAGGGTAAGGTTATTACCCAGCTTCAGCCATGGAGTTTGCTTGGTTTCGTTGTTGAATTGCATGGCGTAGCGCTTATACGCCGTATTGCGGATAATGCCCGCTTGGTCGAGTACACTACCCGACACGTAGTATGTGCTCTTTTCGCTTCCTCCCGAGTAAGCTAACGCGTAATTAGCCAGCCGGTCATTGCGCAGCAAAGTGTTGATCCAATCCGTTCCGGCACCCAAGGCAGTCGGGTCGGCAAAATCGGGCCGTTGGCGTTGGCTATTGTTCGCCATCATCTCGTTATGGAGGGATGCAAACTGCGTCGCATTCAGCATCTCGGGTAGGCTCGTGGCCCGTTGCGTCGCAAAATTGGCGGTCGCGGTGATGCTTCCCTGCCCACGTTGTCCCTTCTTGGTGGTAATCAGTACCACACCATTCGCGCCGCGCGACCCGTAGATCGCCGTGGCGGAAGCATCTTTCAGGATGTCGATGGCTTCCACATCTTGCGGGTTGAGAGCATTCAGCGGCAAATCCGTCGGCACCCCATCGATGACGAGCAGCGGAGCGCTGTTGTTGATCGATCCGAGGCCCCGAATCTGGATGGAAACGTCGCTGCCCGGCGACCCCGAGTTAACCACCTGCACACCGGACGCCCGGCCCTGCAGGGCTTCCCCGATATTGGCCACGGGACGGTCCTTGATGGCCTCAGCACTCACCGACGCCAGCGACCCCGTGAGATCGCGCTTGCGGACGGTACCATAGCCGACCACCACTACCTCATCCAAGGCGTTATCGGCCCTGTTCAGCACAATCTGATATTCAGAATCCGCGCCGACGGTGAAGTTCTGGTCCTCATACCCAACGTAACTAGCCGTCAACACGTCGCCAGGCGCTGCCCGCATCACAAAGTACCCGTCTTCATCAGTCTTCGTCCCCAGTCCAGTTCCTTTCAATGTGACCGATGCCCCACCAACCGCCTGCATATCGGCGTCCCTGATGTATCCTGTAATTTCCTTCTGCTGGCCATATCCATACAGCGCGACTGCCATCAGCAGTATGGTGACCACGGGATACAACAAAACTAACGTCCTGTTTTTCTTCATAAATATAGCTTTTACTTAGGTTATATAATCTAAAACCAGCCGCTCCGGGCGCCATGCCAGCGTCAATTTGCGACCATCCAAATGTATATACGTAATCGGTCGAAACAAAGGGTGTTTGTTTGGAATATAGAATTTTTAATCATCATAATGCTGATTTACAGTGTATTGTATGATTAAAAATATAGACGTCTTCGCTATCCGATTTTGTTGATCCGGCCAATCTTCATCACCAGATCATCGAATTCATCCCTTGGCACGGCCGCCTTATTGCGGATTTTGGTACGGTAGGTGTAGATCGTGTTGGTCGAATAATGAAGAAAATTGGCGATCTTGGAACTATCGGTAATGCCCAGTCTAATCAGCGCAAAAATCCGGAGTTCGGTACTCAGCACTTCGTTAGGCTTCACGACCAATTGCTCGCCCTCCTGGAGCAGTGAGTTAAAATCCTCTACGAAATTAGGGTAGAGCTGTAGGAAGATATGGTCAAAGGTCGTATACAGCTCCTTGATTTCTCGGTCTATCATTGTTCTGGACTTGAGGGTTTTCGTCAATTCGCCCATCCGCTGGGTCATCACCATCTTTTTGATCGAAAGTTGGAACCCTTCCAATTTGTTGATATATACCGAGCAAAGGTCTAGGAATTGGCCGATGTAGGTTTCCTTGATCTGGTTAGCCTCGGTCAGCCGCACGTTGACGTTCGAAATTTCGGCGTTCGTCAACGCGAGGTCGTCGTTCGATTTCTGGAGGGCGGCATTCAAGCGCTGCAACTCCTTGTTCATTTCCGAAAGCTGTTGCCGTACCCGAGCTATGCGTCGCATCTGAAGGTAAACGTAGATTACCGCCAAAATCAAAAAGAGCGATAAGATACAGACGATCGTCAAGAATGTGGTGAGGACGGATTTGCGCTTCGCTTCGGTCTCTTGGTACGTCGAGTCAATGATTGGAAATATCTTCGAAACCTCGTAGGTACGCAGGCGGGCATTGCCAAACATGGCATCGTCCATCGACGACGTGATGCATTTATAAGCCGCTTCCACCTGCTTCAAGCTATATAACAACGACGCCAGGGCCTGCATGGCGGCATTCTCCTTGATTGCGTTCTTGATGTCGCAGATAGCGGATATGGTATAGTATTTTTTCTGCATCTCGATATTTCCTTCCTGCTGGTAAACGCTGGCTAATGCATAGGCCAGTACTGCCCGCTCGTGGTCTTCGTCCTTAGAGCCGTCGAGCATGGAGATCAACAACTTTTTGGCTTCGCCGTAATCCTGTTGGTCATGCAGCTTTTCGGCGTACACGATCTTGTAATGGTTGCCCAAGGGATCTAATTGGGCAAGCAACGAGTCGCGGTATGCGTTGCTTTTTTCAAGGTACAGCTGGCGGTTGGGGTTGTTGAAGGCATAAAATTTGTAAAATTGCTTCCACGTATCATAAAATTTTATCAACAGATCATTCGGTAATCCCCGGCTGTCAATTTCGTTGAGCAGATGGTAGGAATCGATGTACATGCCACCGGTTAGGTAGAGCGACGCCAATGTCAGCTTGCTTTCCTTTACCCAGGTAGTATTGTTTTGGCGTATTCCCAGCGCCAGATTTTGGTTCGCATAATAGATGGCTGAGTCAGATTTATAAGTCGCATACGCTTGATGGAGGCGCTTGTGCGCAGCATACAAGAGCGAGTCCGGCCCACTCACGGCAGTCAAGGCAGTTTCAAGCTCATTGATGTGACGCTCCTTCATTGCCATATACTTGGCCTTGTGGTCGATGAGGTTCAATAGGTACTCCAGCGAATCGTTACTCACATTTCGATTTGCTTGGAGCAGGGGCAGCGTGAAAATCAGCAGAACAAAAAAGAAGGTTCTATACATCATGAATTCATATCATAGTTAATTGCCAGCTCATTGTCGTTGGCGTAATACATTCTCATGTTGCCAATTTGAACGGAATTTACTCGGACGGTTGTTAATTTAGGAGCATACACCTTTGCCATACTCCAAATGTACGCAATAATCCGCTGCCCTGAGCGTCCGCGGTCATTTGGGATTCGAAGCTCTTATCAAATGAGTCAAACGACATCGACAATTGTAACTACACAATATACTGGTTTTCCTGTATTGCGCCGATAGGCGGGCAGGCCGATCTTTGTCTTATGATTTACAACATCCGATCCCTAGCCAAATTCGTCTGTATACTGTTCCTGATGCTGTCATGCAGCAAGGACGAGGCTCCGGGGCCAGACGGCGACAACGGCACACCGTTGCCAGCAGATCTGGAAGGCTTGCTGCTGTATGATTGGGTAGACGAGGGCGTGCTGGCCGTTGACGTGAAGACTGGCCGAAAAAGCGTGTTCATCACCGATGATGTGCGGGCCAATGGCTTTGACGTAAGCCGCGATGGCAAACTACGCCTGACCTCTGGCGATATTCAGGGAAACTACGACGCTTCCCGCTATACACTCAGCAACACCGCCGATGGCAGCATTGTCAGCCAGTTTACCTTTTACCCGCCCAATGGGGGTACAAAATACAATCATGGTAAATTATCACCTGATAATACCTTAATCATGATTCCACCTACGTTTGAAGAGGGAATTATCGTGCTAGACACCGAGGGCAAACCGGTGGTGCATATCGAAGCCATCAACAACGCACCATTTGACCATAACGATGTCGCTGAATGGTTACCGGGCAATGCCTTACTGTTTACCCACGGCGACTACATCCTCAAAGCTTCGCCCCCTTATACCCAGGCGACCCTCGTCAAGGAAATGAATTATGAAAGCTGGGGCGCCATCAGCCCTAGTCAAGACGGGCAGCGGGTGGCGGTGCGTATCGACAAGCATATTTATTTAATGGATATCGATGGTAGTAACCTCACACAGGTCACCGAAAGCAACTTTCAGGAAAATATGGCTGTATTTTCGCCCAACGGCAAATACTTACTGGTGGGTACCCACTATCGGCGTACGGGTGTTTTCGGTGCCATTTGGGAATTGAAGATCATTCCCGCCGATGGCAAGGCGTACAATGTGGATCCCATCACACCCAATACGGCAGGGGTCATACCGGTCATTCCCATTGGTGAAGATAGGATTGAAACGGGCGATGGCATCATGCTCTGGCGGTGATTGCACCAGAAAACATGCTGACTATTCGTTTACCTGATTGTATAGCCTTACAATTTCATTGACGACTAAATCCGGTTCGTCGTAGAAAACATAGTGATCGGCATTTTCGGCTAAGACGTATTTTCGATTCTTCTTATCCATGGCGAATCTTCTTAGCCCATCTAAAAACAACTGCCGGTCATTCCCTTCAAACGGTGTTTTTCCAGACGCTATAATGGTCAGGGGTGTTTGGATGGATTTTGAGATTTCACGCATTACCTCACTGGTACGCTCATAATTTAAAACAAGGTGGTAGAAACCAATGCTTTCCTTTTTAATCGATACCAAGCTATCTATAAAGAGTTGTTTAGTCTGCGTTGCCCGTTGCGCGGTCATGAAATCAGGGCTCACGATGTCGATAAAAACAGCTCCCTTTACCTTATCCGGGGCATTGGAAATAAATTTCATGGCATAATTTCCTCCCAATGAATGGGCAACCAGAAAGTAATTTCCGTCAAACTGTAATTGTCTGAGGCCCAGTTGCAAATTGTTTGCTTCACTGGTAATGTCGATCTGGTTAGTGTCTATTTCACTTGTGCCAAATCCCGCCCTATCGTAGGTGACGAGTGGCGCATCGATATGTTGCCGGAGCCGCTCACATACATCGTTCCAAACGGAGCCATCATTTCCGGCACCTGATTCAAAAACAATCGGCATGCCCATACCCGAAGTCACACGAAAGTGGAGGTGATGGTTTCCTACGTTGATAAGGGTGTCTGTCGATTGGCTTAGGGCACCTGTACCGAAGAAGGCAACCAGTGATACCGTAAGCATAGCAATAACTTTCATGCTGTTGATTTATTTATTGCATTGAATCTTCATGTGACCGGTTTTCAAATATACTGTTAAATTCCGCTATTCCGATTTTTATGCCCCGTTTCGGAAAATGTCATCCGCCACGACCCGTCGTTAGGTCGAATTCGTCGTAAGCGTTTAGGAATTAACTCAAAGAATCTTATTTTTATGGCGGAAACCATCTATAAGCATTTGTCTACTTTAGTTTAACTACGTACATGACCAAATCACCCGTAAGCCATGCAGACTATTGGCCGCTCTTTCACCGTGTTGCTTTCCGATTTGCCGCTATATTTCTGTTCTTGTATGGGACTAGACTCTGTTGAAATTAGGCTTCGGCAACGCGACTTGGAATCGTTTCGTTTGATAGGCACTCGATTTCGCTGGATACAAGAATACCCGTAGGTGATTACAACGAAATCCTATAAGGGAACGGCTTGTCGGAATGGCCGCCTCTAATTCGAGTATGGTAAGAGTTGCTATAAATAGAACGACGTGTTCGTATACTTTATTTTGCAACCGAAATTATTGTCCAAAACGTTCTTATCTTCAGAACGATGCCCCTAGATTTGTGTTTCACCAAAGAAAAACACATGGAATTCAATCCGAACAATCCCGTTGTGAAACGCTGCCTTGAAGGCATGGACATGGCCGAAAGCGGAAACCCCGAAGAGGCAAGCCGGCTGTTCCTTCAGGCTTGGCACGAAGCCACGGACGATCTTGAAAAATTTATTGCCGCATACTATGTAGCCCGACATCAAGAAAGCAATGCCGATAGGCTACAATGGTATGAAACCGCTTTGCAGTTTGCGTTGGCGATAAACGACGGTTCCGTACACAGTGCTTTTGCTTCGCTATACGCTCATATTGCCAAATGCTATGAAGCCTTGGGCAATCCTGCCCAGGCAAAGAAGTACAACGAACTGGGAGATGCTGTTGCCAGCAAACCGGCAGACAGCGGCCCTTTCTATCATGGAACGCGAGCCGACTTGAAAGCGGGTGATTTGCTTACCGCGGGGCGTCCATCCAATTACCATCCCGGCGTGATCATGAATCATATTTACTTCACCGCCATGGTTAATGGGGCAGGGTTTGCCGCTGCGTTAGCAAATGGTAACGGGCACGAGCGTGTTTACATCGTCGAACCGACGGGGACCTTTGAAAACGACCCGAACGTTACGGACAAAAAGTTCCCCGGCAACCCGACGCGTTCTTACCGGACCAAAGCCCCTATGAAAATCGTTGGCGAAGTAACGGAATGGGTGCGGCAAACGCCAGCGGCCATACAGCAATTCCGGGAAAAATTGGCCAAAAATAAGGGGGAGATCATTAATTGACAGGTGCTATATTTTTAAGTATAATACTTTCTTTTTAACCACAAACTTGCCCTCACCAACAATATCAGTATTGGCACTTCTACAAGTGGGCCGATAACGCCCACAAATGCCTGTGGCGAATGGATGCCGAATACCGCGATCGATACGGCTATCGCCAGTTCGAAATTATTCCCTGTGGCTGTAAATGCAATGGAAGCATTTTTGTCATAGGGAACCTTCAACGATTTGTTGATAAAGAAGCTCACGAAAAACATCAGTACGAAATAAATGATCATCGGTACAGCTACCTTTACGACATCCATTGGCAACTCCAATATCTTGTCGCCCTTCAGGCTGAACATCAATACGATGGTAAACAACAAGGCGTACAAGGTAATGGGCGATATTTTTGGCGCAAATTTTCTATTATACCATTCCATACCTTTTAACTTTACCAGTGCATAACGGCTTGCAAAGCCCGCTAAGAACGGAATACCCAAGTAGATCAGCACGCTTTCGGTTACGTCTTTCATGGATACGTTTACGTTGAAATTGGCTAAGCCCAATTTGTTGGGCAGTACGTTGATGAACAGCCAAACAAAGAAACTGTAGCTTATTATCTGAAAGATACTGTTCAATGCTACCAATAATGCCGTATATTCCCTGTTTCCTTTTGCCAGGTCACTCCATACGATGACCATCGCGATACATCTTGCCAAGCCAATCAGTATCAGGCCGGTCATGTAATCGGGTTCGTTCCGTAAAAATAGTACAGCTAAACCGAACATCAATACCGTACCGATAACCCAGTTCAACAATAACGATATACCGATTACCTTGATGTCTTTAAATGCCTTGGGTAATAGGGAATAATCCACCTTAGCCAATGGGGGGTACATCATCAATATGAGCCCGATTGCCAGGGGGATATTGGTCGTGCCTACGGATAATGCATCTGTCGCATTGGAAATGTTCGGAAAGAAATATCCCAGCCCTATACCCGTCGCCATCGCAAGGAATATCCATAAGGTCAGGTAACGGTCAAGGAATTTTAGTTTCGGCTGCATCGGCTATCGTTTAACCCTAGAAAAAACATGGAACATCTCCTGCGCTATCTGCAGACTGCTTTCGGCATATACCTGTACCTGTTCGGGCGTACCATCTGAAATCTTGGGGTCTTCAAATGTGATGGGTATTCGCTTTTCCGCACCGGCAATGAACGGGCATCCGCCGTCTGCCTGCGAACAGGTCATAATGGCGGCAAATGCCGATACAGGATTGAAAGGGCTATCGTATTTTTTGGAGAACCCGATGATGGGCAACGCATCATCGCTGTATTTGATGGCATATACCGGATTAGCGGTTTCCGCAATCCTGAAAATGTTAAAGCCTTGATCGGTCAATGTTTCCGCTATTTTCGGGAATAGTGCCGTTTCTTCCGTACCACCCGAATAGCAATGTACGTTCGGAATGGTGAAGTAGGCACTCGCCACCTGCGCCCACACCTGTGCCAAGTGGCTTCTACGTGAATTATGGGTACAGATGAAATGGAGGTTTATATCCGCTCCGATGTTCGCTTTTTGCTGTACAAAGTCTACCAGCGGTTGCAGTACGGTTTTGCGTTCTTCGTTTACGGTCTGAACGTCAATAATCCCCTGTATGGTTTCAGCTAAATTTTTATACATTCCGGTTGGTCTTTAGTGTTTAGCAACATCCCGAATCCGCAGTACAGCAATTGCTGTTCAACTCCGATAACTTTACTTTCTGTTTCTCCGAAGGGATACCGCAGGCATCGCCTGCCAAGCAGGCTGTCTGTTTGTTCTTCAGGATGAAATGCCTGCCATCAAAATCCAAGTCAAATTTGCCAATCGTTTCGTTTTGGTATTCTACCTCTATTTCGGCATCCGCCATGCCTAATTTCTCTTCCGAAAGCTTAATGATGTTCAATAGCTTGGTCGGCTTCAGTCTATGCGCGTAGTCATTGGCATCCCACAGTTGGAAGTTCACCACTTTCTCTGTACGGACAACACCACCGCAATCAATAAAATGTTTGGTGATCTGTCCGATTTCCGTCACGTGGAAGTGTTCGGGAACAAATGTTCCGTCCGCTAGCTTAAATTCAACATTGTCTAGTGTTGGCAGGATTTCTTTGATTGTTGATAGTTTCATAAGTGTAAATTTTTATTAAACGACGTATTGTAATATTACGATGATAAGGGTAAAAAAAATATTATGAGCAGCAACCGGTTACCTTTACCTCTTGGTTGAAGAATGCATTAAATGCCGCTTGGATTTGTTTCCACAGTTTCTCATCAATGCAATAGCAAACGGATTTGCCCTCAATCGTTCCCTGGATGATACCGATGTTCTTCAGCTCTTTTAAGTGCTGGGAAATGGTGGCCTGCGCCAATCCCAGTTCATCAACCAAATCATTGCAGATACAGGCTTTCTGATTGATGATATACTGAAGAATGGCAACCCTTGCCGGATGCCCTAAGGCCCTAAACAAACCAGCCAGTTTGTTCTGTTCGTCCGTAAATATTTCTGATTTCGTAAGCCCCATGGTTTTCTATAACATCGCAATATTACGATATAATAATTGATTCTCAAAGATTTTTTGCCTGTTTTTTTCGTTAACGCCGATCTGTGCGAGCGTTGCAGATGTACTGTGTTAAAGAATGTTAATGTGTAACTGATAGTTCTTAAGTCAGTTACGGGTGGCGTATATTTGAGTTTGTTACATCTCCAAACGCGATTATAAATGCTAAAGCAAAATTTCAAAGCCGCATGGCGGAGTATCTTCAGATACAAAACCTACCATTTTATCAATATCGGAGGTCTCGCCATCTCGATGTCCGTGGTCATGCTGATTATGTTTTGGATACAATCTGAGCTAACTTTTGACGCGTACCACAAAGATGCAGCACAGCTCTATTTGCTTAGCGAGTTCGACGAATCGGAAGGCGAATTGGCGGAGTCCAGTCCGTACGCGGCCTACCAAACCCTCAAGGCCGAGGTACCCGAAATAGCGCTCGCTGCAGCAGCCAGTCGGGGTTATTTTCCCATTATAGCTGTCGGTTCTGAACGCTTTTATGAGCACAACGCACTGTATGTCGATTCAAATTGGACCCAGCTGCTTGACTATACACTGCAGGAGGGAACGTTTGATATCTTTAAGCAGCATACCAATCAGATCGCTATCAGCCGTACCAAGGCCCGCCAATACTTCGGCAACAGATCCGCGCTGGGGCAATCCATCCGTATCGATTCCACGGCGGTAACTGTAGGAGCCGTCTTTGCAGATATCCCGTCCAATTCTTCGTTTCGGCAAGATGTTTTGATCCCGCAGCACATCCTTTTTAGCAGTAGTTATTTCCATCAAGACGGCAGTTGGTCGGATAGATCCTCATGGGTGGTACTCAAATTAGCACCTGGAACCAACCCTGCTTCGGCAGCAAAAAAAATAACGGCTATTTACCGGGCGAATCACGCCTACTACGAAGGCAAGTTGGCACACCAGGAGCTGGTGCCGATTACTGATTTGCATCTTCATAAGGGCTTTAGCTACTCCGATCTGCCCAAAGGCAATACGAATACCATCCGTGTGTTTGCATTGTTGGGCGCACTGTTACTTCTCACCGCCTGTGTCAACTTTGTAAATTTATCCGTCTCCCGCGCAAGTTTACGTACCAAAGAAGTGGGAATCCGCAAAGTGGCCGGCGCAAGTAAACGCCAGTTATTCTTCCTGACCATGACCGAGAACATGGTAGCCATTGCGATATCCATGGTGCTGACCATCACCATGGTGATCCTATTCCTTCCCGTTTTCAATGCTCAGTTTGAAACGCACCTTTCTTTCTCATTATTCGATATACAAACAGTGGTCGCGATGCTTCTGGTATTTCTGGTCGTGTTGGTATTGACCAGCGTTTATCCTGCTCTTTTGATCAGCAACATCAGTCCCCTTCAACTGTTTCGGGGGCGCGGCGCCTTGCGCATCGGCAACGTAACATTGAGAAACAGCCTATTGGTCGGTCAGTTGGTGCTCGCCATCGGTATGATCATCAGCGTACTGGTCATTCAAACACAGTTTCGCTATGTTCAGCAACAGGCATCGGGATACCGGATGGATCAGGTGTTCCGGTTTGTCGCAGCCATGCCTGATAACATGTTGTACGGCGGTCAGTTTGAACAGGTAGAAGCATTTCGTCAAAACCTGCAAACCCTCAAATCCGAATTACTTTCCAGCAGCGCCATCAAAGGTGTTACAAAGGTCAATGGCGTTTCCCTTATTGATAATCCGGCCCCTATGGGCCTTGGCTACACGTGGGGCGGCTATCCACCCGTGGACCAGCCCCAACAAGCCGTTCAGCTTTCTATCGACCATGATTACCTTTCGTTGGCCAACCTCCATATTCAGGAGGGGCGGTGGTTTGACCGTGCGAATCCGTCCGATAAAAGGAACATTGTCATCAATGAGACAGCCGTAAAAACATTCGGCTTAAAAGAACCGGTAGTGGGAACGACCTTCGATCAGCAAGGTTTCCGTCAGGGCACTGTTATCGGCGTGGCAAAAGACTTCCATCATGCCAGTCTGCATGTCCCTATACAGCCTGTGATTCTTGAGCTCGACCAGCATGGGATGGGCCTTGTATTTCTTGTGGAGGCGCAGGCCGGCCGCGTCAAAGATGCACTCAACGCAGTTGGGGAGGTGTGGAAGCAATATTATCCCGGCAAACCCTTCGAATACCAATTTGTTGATGAAGAGTTTGATAATTTATATAAAGAAGACCGAAAAGTATTTGTCGTTTTGCTCACCTTCACTTCACTCAGTCTTTTGCTTTCATCGCTCGGGATCTTGAGTATGGCGTTGTTTTCCGCTCAACTGCGCGGAAGTGAAATCGGTATCAGGAAGGTGCTGGGCGCCACGGTGGCAAATATTGTCGCCTTGTTGAGTCTGAATTTTGTGAAGCTAGCACTTGTTGCTTTCGTAATCGCGAGCCCCATCGCTTTATGGGCTGTAAAACGATGGCTGGAAAATTTCGCCTATCGCGTCACCATCCCGTGGTGGGCGTTTGTGATTGCCGGTCTTGCAGGCATTGTTCTGGTACTCCTCTCGGCAAGTTGGCAGGCAATACGAGCAGCGACAGCCAATCCGGTCAAGTCGTTGCGGGATGAGTAATCATTTAGGATGGTGCAAGGCGGTTAAACTGTCGTTTTCTATTTGAAAGCATTGGATAGCTGAACAAGTACATGATCAACTATCCATCGCCAAGTACTTACTATCTTGTCGTATAGCCACCGTTTGCAAAGATGGTTTGTCCGGTAATCCACCACCCGTCGGTCACTAAGAATTCTACCAGCGGTGCGATGTCTTTAATATCGGTCAATCCGCCCAAATCCGAAGCCTGTTTATGATACGCAACGGCATCATCATTTTCCTGGCCGTAGAAAAAAGGTGTATCCATTGGTCCCGGAGCTACTGCGGTTACGGAAATTCCGCGTGGGCCAAACTCTTTAGAGGCCGCTCTGGTAAAATGCTCTACAGGAGCTTTGGCTCCTGCGTAGGTAGAATAATACCCTGTAAAAGCAGCCAGCAACGAGGTCACGATGGTATTGACCTTACCATTATCGTTCAGCTTTTTGCCGGCTTCCTGTATAAAGAAATAAGCCACTTTGGAGTTGATGTCGCTCATGCTGTCGTATTCCTCTTCGGTGGTTGCTACGAAAGGTTTCTTCAATACTTTTCCTACGGTATTGATGGCTATATCAATACCTCCGAATTTCTCGATAGCAGCGTCAAAAAGTTTGGAGATGTTCTCCACCTTGGTCAGGTCGCCCTGGAAGAGTGTTGCTTCCGCTCCAATTGCGTGTACATCTGCCAGTGTTTTTTCGGCATCTGCTTTGGTACTATCGCTGTTGTAGTGAATTACAAGTTTCGCACCATTAGCCGCAAAATTACGGCTCAATAATCCTCCTAAGTTCTTTGCACCGCCTGCAATTAATACTACTTTTCCTTTTAAATCATTCCTTGCCATTGCGTTATGTTTTAATGTTTTACAATTAATACGACAAAGTTGTGAAGGAAAAGTAATTCCATCGTGGTGAACTTTTCGGAAGTTTTTATGCTATTTGTTTTTTCTGAATTGTCCTGCTGTCTGACCAACGAATTTTTTAAAGAATTTAGAGAAATTAGATGGATCGTAAGTCAGTATCCTTGCAATTTCGGAGACGGACTTGTCTGTTTCGGAAAGCATGATCTTTGCCTGCTCAATTATTTTGAGGTCGTAATAGTGGCAGGGATGGTTTCCGGTCTGTTTCTTTATGGTGTCTGTAAGGTGTTGGTGCGAGAGGCATAATTCTCCGGCAATCTGGTTGATTTCCATAAAATCACTTACCCTTCCCGTTATCACATCGGCAATGTGCTTGTCTAAAAGCCGAAAATAATCCCGGGTTATTTCCTCACTTCTATCTGATATGTCTGACGCTTTAAACTCCATTTCTCAATTACTCACCTTACAAAGGTAGCGATTTTGAAAAGCCAAGTATGGTGAACTTTTCGGTAAAAGAGGGCGCATCAGCCGTCCATCAGATGCCGAAGATAGATTTCAGGATTAAAATGAAACGCATGCAACCTCGAGTATCAGGATTCAATTTTTGGGGGGAAATAAAAAAAAGTTTGTATACTTAGAACTTCTATGTATGTTTGTGGCGTTATGAAAGAAGTTGGAAAAGACCTAATAGCCAGTTCTCTTGCGCCGATGGTATTAATGATCCTGAAAAGGCAGGAGAGTTATGGATATGAACTCATTCAACATCTCAAGGAAAAATCCGGCGGACACCTCGATGTAGCAGAGGGTACGTTGTATCCCGTGCTCAAAAAAATGGAAGCCAAGAAGTGGATCGAAGCCGAATGGAAGAAAGCCGACAATGGAAGAGAGCGTAAATATTATAAGATTACAGGCAAAGGAATGAAAGAGTTGGATTCCCAAATAGGCCAATGGACCTTCGTTTATGATTTAATGCAACAATTATGGCAACCTCATTTAACATTGAACAAGCAGTAGAGAAGCACGTCGCAACAATTGCGTCAGCAGGCAGTTTGCTTCCTGATGATGCGAAAGAGCTCGCTAGCCATCTCATCGACTCCGTTATGATGCTCGCTAAACAGGGGCTTACCGAAGAGGAAGCCTTTATGGTTGCCACGAAACGTTTGGGTACCCAGCAGCAATTGGTGAGGGAATACGAGAAAGTAAATCCTTCAGTGAAGGTTAATCGGATTTGGGTTCATTTTATTTTTGGGTTTGTCGCATTGACAGGCTTATGGTGGTTAGGCAAGGCTATTTTAACTTTTGTCTATGGCAGTGCCCTGAGAAGCGGCGATGTAACCCAATTTTCGCTCTCCTTAGTTGCTGCCATACATTTGACGCTTTGTTTTGCGATTGGTTTACTGGTATACCACAAGCGCGCCATCGCTGCCTATCTGCAACGGAAACTCCAACGGCGGCCACTGTTAATGCTGGTTAACGCGGCCCTGCTCATGGTGGTGGCATCATCGGTACAGAACGCTGTACAACTCAACACCAAAAAAGACGTCATTTTCATTGCGCTCTATGAGTTTATAAATCCTTACGTAGAATTTACGTTTTACCTGCTGCTATTCATGCTGTTTATCGGCTTGGTCAGTATGTTTTTCACCGTAAAGAACCCCGAAAATGCTACGTTGAAGCGTGTTTTCAGTCGACCCTCCATCTGGTTTCTATTGGTAGCTGGGTTTGCCACCGAGCTTTTAGCGGCTAGCACCCGTGTTCTTCCACCGCATAATGCAGCGCTGATTGCCGGGTTATATTTCGGAGCAGTTTATTTCGTTGGAGCTTTTGCAATCAGTTATTACAATCGGACAGGTACCATAAAGTACCTTTTCTGGTACGGTATTCTTGGATTAGCTATTGAAATTAGTGTTGGTATTCAAGCCGATTTGTCCAGGCTAAATGACGGATATTCCATCATGACGCCTTATTTTGTTATTGGACTGTTGGTCGGCTTGGCTGGCGGTTATCTAGGCGGGCGCTTTTTTAACTATCGTTTATCCGGCAGGGACCTCCTGAATACCGCGTGAAGTTAATTGGAGACATTTCAACCCATAGCGCATTCCCTTTAAGGCAAGATTAGCTCGTTGGCTGCTTGGGTGAGAAGTCAAATTCGATAAAATTAGGGCCATAAAAGAACATATCAAGGCTGTCAAGGATTTTCGGGATTCGGTTTAAGACCTCCTGTTCAACACGCTGATGGTTAGTTTTTTTACTGTTTCCATCTCTTCCGGTTTGCTCGCTGCAATGAACCGTCTCCGGTTCAGACTTGCGATGACGGTTTCTTTTCGTTTCCGCAACTCAGGGCTAGTCACGCTTTTGTCACAAACAGCGTTTTTGCTTCTGAACTTTTAAACAAAGTAATTTCGGACGTTTAAACAAAGTCATCCATTGATGGCCTATCTACCTTTGTTTCGTTGATAAAAATTAAAATTAAAGAGATGAAACAGCACAATTATCAAGGAGCATTACAACAGCCGATCGGTTCGGGCTTCGACGCAAAATCAACTTCGAGAGAAGTAATTAAGGGCATTGACCTGATGGGAAAAATCGCGATCGTAACAGGCGGTAATACTGGCATCGGGTTGGAGACGGTAAAGACACTGGCAAGTGCAGGAGCCACCGTCATCGTTCCTGCAAGGGACATGGAGAAAGCGGGGAAAAACCTGCAGGGCATTGCACATGTAGAAATAGAACCGATGGACTTAATGGATCCGGCTTCTATTGATACATTCGCCCAAAAGTTCCTGGCTTCAGGAAGACCGCTTCATTTATTGATCAACAATGCAGGAATTATGTGGGTACCACTACGCAGAGACAGCCGTGGTATCGAATCGCAACTGGCGGTAAACCATCTGGCGCAGTTCCAGCTCACGGCGAGGCTATGGTCGGCACTTAAAAATGCCAACGGTGCAAGGGTGATCAACGTGTCTTCTCACGGCCATCATTTCGCGCCTTTCAATTTTTACGACCCGAATTTCGAACATCGGGACTATGAAACCCTGCAAGGCTACGGGCAATCCAAAACCGCTGTCAACCTCTTTACAGTTGAATTGGACAATCGGGCCAGAGCATGTGGCGTGAGCGCCTACTCGGTACATCCGGGTTCTATCGGAGAAACGGAACTGGGCAGGGAAGCGCCACTGGAATTATTTATAAAAATGGGCTTCTGTGATGAACAAGGCAATATGCTTCCCGAAGTAGCCGCCTCGCTTAAAACCATTCCGCAGGGTGCTTCAACTACGGTCTGGTGCGCTACAAGTCCGCAACTGGAAGGTATTGGCGGGGTGTATTGCGAAGACACCGACGTTGCCGTATTAGCTTCGGATTCCGAAATGTCAAATGGTGTAAAAAGCTATTCTCTGGACGAAGCAGATGCAAAACGCCTATGGAGTTTAAGTGAAGAATTAACAGGCATCAAGTTTCAAATTCTATAACAAGTAAAACCTACAACACCGGCCCGGTCGTGACCCGATAAATTGAAGAAACCAATTTTCTAAATTTGTAATATTGTTATTCAATAGCATGGAACACACATCAAAATACCTTGTCCCCGAGATAAAACTATCCTGCTATGAGGATAAGTTTTCCAGAACGGAGATCATGTTTGACCAGCACATGCTCATCTGGTTCATTTCGGGCGAAACCAAGATCGTGCAGTCAGAAGCAACGCATACATTCAAGACAGGCGATATTTTTCTGATTCCGAGAAATAAGCCGGCGACGGTCATCAATTATCCAACGGAAGGGTTGCCCCATAAAACGGTTGTGATGCTCCTGACCGAAAAAATCCTTCGCAATTTTTACAATGGGCTGGAAGTTAATGCAGAAGCTGCTCCCGTGTCGAAGATCCACCACTTCAAAAACCACCCGTTGCTTGAAAGCTGCCTGGCTTCGCTCGTGCCATACTTCGATATGAAAGAACCGTTCCCCGAAAACCTGGCGTTGCTGAAAATCACGGAAGCGATCAGCATTCTGCGGACCATCGATGCGCAGATTGATGGTGTCCTGGCAAATTTTGATGACCCGCATAAAGTGAACCTGATAAGTTTCATGGAAAAGAACTTTATGTTCAACATGCCGTTGGAGAAGTTCAGCTATCTCACGGGCAGGAGCTTAACCACGTTCAAACGTGATTTTGCAAAAGCGTTTAACACCACACCGCAGCGGTGGCTTACTCAAAAGCGGCTGGAACTGGCACATTACCAGCTTACTGAACGAAAGAACAAGCCCGTCGAGGTGTGCTACGAAGTAGGATTTGAAAATCTGTCGCATTTTTCGTTTGCCTTTAAAAAGCAATTCGGCTACGCACCAACGGAATTGGTTATGCAAAGAGCAGGTCGTTAATATTTTTTGAGCAAGATAATCCCCTCAAAAAAGATGATTACAAAATAAAGTGAAATAAAAATTCGTCACTATGTCCTAACTTTGGTTTAACCAAAGTCAATATGAAAGCGTCGTACCAAAAAAACACCGTTAAGTCCAAGCCATTACAATCCTCCACGCAGCAGCGCGGGCGAGCGACTCATCAATCCGCCTGCTTTGCCGATAATCGCCCGCAAGCACTCAACCAGGCCGCTATCCAACAAATGGCCGATACCAGCCCACGTGGAGATGAAATCACACAATTGCAGGTTAAGGCCAAGGGGGAGCGCCCAAACCGTACCGGACTGCCTGACAGCCTCAAAGCAGGTATCGAAAACCTATCCGGTTACTCCCTGGATAATGTGAAGGTGCACTATAACTCCAATAAGCCAGCACAATTGCAAGCACATGCCTATGCGCAGGGTACGGACATCCACCTCGCGCCCGGGCAGGAAAAGCACCTTCCACATGAGGCCTGGCATGTGGTCCAGCAAAAGCAGGGGAGGGTAAGGCCCACTTTGCAGATGAAGGGAGGGGTAAGTGTAAATGACGATAGCAGTTTAGAGAAGGAGGCCGATACGATGGGGCAATTGGCAGGGCAATCTGTACCGCTAAGGCTGCCCGCAAGAAATATTTTGCAAGCCCGCTTCCATTCAAGCCACGTCTTTCAGCTGGTACCGGTATCTCTGGGTGATGTTGGGAAATATTATTCAATCGTACGGGATGATAACGGAGCTAATGACACCGGGCGATTAGCGAGCATAGACGGGGGCGGATGGTATACGTTCGATGACGTATCTGGCGACAACGGCGTCCGCGTCCGCGGGCAAAGCAATATTATACAGGAAGTGTCCAGTCCGTCAACCCCGATGTTTTCTGTTGGTGGTATCAGTTTTCAAAATCCCATCAATTTTGGCTTCACATCTACTTCGGCATTAAACGCTACCAAGCCATTGGCCCACGGCACATGGGGGCAGCTTACCGGACAAAAAGCTAACAGTGGGGTAAGCATAGGCGATTACGGTTCTTATGGAGGTATCCAGTACCTCGAACAGACCGGCGATGGACTTACCGGAGACCATCAGCCATCGGGGGCAGCCATCAAAGAAGCGATACGTTTGGAATTGCATCGCTCGTTAAATCAGGTGCTCACCCGCGGGATGGCGAGGATTGCTTATCAAAAGGCGATAACCGTTGTCGTTACCGAAGTCTGGCATAGAGCTTCATCCCGCACATATGGCGGACGGAATACGCCAAATCAGATTTCAGATGACGCAAAGGATCTGATGCAGGCTGCGATATGGGATTGGGAGAAAACCGTTCCACATTTACAAAGTGAAGGGTTTTCAAATCAAGAAATTTCGGACATCTGGGACGGTCTAAATGAGTTGCGCGAAGAATTTTTCAAAACAGGTGACCCGCAATTTCCAAAATAGCTGTTATCACAATGCAAAAAAGGTACAGCAAATATTCCGTGGTTAAGTACTATAAATGCACTGGATAAAATCGAATAGTTTAATAACAACGCAGTCATTTTAGCCATCCTTTGGGTGGCTTTTTATTCTATCTTCGCGCCATGTTTAGCCGCGTCCTTGTTTTATTTCTTTTTTTAACCAGTACATGCACAACAACCCAATACCTTTCCGGCGAGGTTGTCCGTGTTGCTGATGGCGATACGTTTACGATGTTGGTGGAGGGGCAGCAGCAACGCATCCGGCTGCACGGAATCGACTGTCCGGAAAAGGGGCAGCCATATAGTCGTGTTGCAACACAATTTACCAAAGATATGCTTGCGTTGGGCAAGGTAAAGGTTCAGCAGCTAGATACCGATCGCTACGGGAGGGTTATTGGTATCGTCCTGATCAATGGTACCATCAACCTTAATGAACGCCTTTTGGAGGCGGGTCTAGCCTGGCATTACAAAACCTACGACCCCAGCCCAGAGTGGGCGAGAATGGAAACCATAGCAAAAACATCCAAGCGTGGACTTTGGGTAGAAAAAGATGCGGTAGCCCCGTGGGAATGGCGCAAACGCAAACGAGCTGAGCGTAGTAAATAAGGCGTTCGATCGAAACGTTGGATGCAATCTGTAACGCATTGAATTGCAAGCCGGCTGATATATCTTGCCCTGGCAATATATTGTTGCTTTTGCCTGTGCCATTGTGGATAAGGATCACTTTTTTAGCCAGTGATCGTAATACGTCAATGCAGACCGCCGATGTTTCAAAAACGTAGCCGGCATATTTTCAAAAGGTTCCAAGACAAAAGTAACCGGCTTATCAGCTGGCCAAACCCAATAATTCCCTTGCAAAACAGCATCTGGAGAGCGAAAGTTCCAGTCCGTAAAATTGATCAGCGAAAACTCAGACATGGATAGCGTATCAAGGTTGATTCCGGTTTCACCTAATGTTTTTGGATCGGTGTAATGACCGGTTATTCTAGCATCCAACTGTTGATCATTTTTGCTGAACAGGATATGGTCTACCACTAAACCAATTGCCCCGTTATTTTTAACCTTGTTGTCAAACGCGAGGATACCGTGCAATTCGTCGACTACCGCAAGGCTATCCTCGGGCAGCATAACGATCGAAAAAAGGTCTTCTTGCCTAACGTCAAACGTTTTGTCTACCGGGTTAATAGTCACCGTTACTTTTCGGCTTAATATCCGGCTATCTTCCATTCCAATCATGGAAGCAATTGCAAAAAACAAAATAGTTATTGGATCCATAATCTAATCGTTTTACCAACCAATCATTCGCTGCGGTATACCAACATCTTTTTCCCAACAACAACGAGAATCACCCAAATGGTCACTATCCAAATCAATGTTTATTACTCATCCTAAAGTCGGTATTAATTTAAGGGCCTAGTCCTTTAGGTCTTATAAAAGTAAGTGATTAACCATCAATTTGCAAACACTCATAGCGGAATGAACCGCTAAAATTTTAATAAAACTATATCTTTGCCAGGTAAACCAATTGAAAGCATCAGTACAGAATACAACCACGATGAGGAGGAGTGAAATGAAGAAGCTATCTTAGCGATTGCTTGTCATTATGCTTAATATCACTTTATGATAATGTCGTCAAGAAAAAGTCAATTCGTCTATTGGATGCTAGGCATTCATTTCTTTGCCGTAATCCAAGGTTGCCTTCCATCGGATGAGTCGACAATCAGTGCTAAAAATTTGAACCATTTAAAAGATAAATATAGCGTCGAAACCTTGAATTACTTTTACGAAACGGTTTTTCACGAGGATGGCAACGGTAAAAGAAATATCATTACAAAATGGAATTCTAACCCTGCGATTGCAATTTTAGGCCATGCGACTGAAGTTGAGATCGGATATGTCGAAAGAGCGATTTCGGAAATAAGTGAGTTGAATCTTCCCATCAAGTGTTCGCTTGCCAAAACTAGTGATTCCGCATCAATTAAGCTGTTTTTTGGGGCTTTAAAAGAAGTTCACGCCTTTTTAAAGTTAGACAGCGTTTCCATAAGCGATAATGATTCCGATGAACATTTCGGAATGGGGAGATCAACTGCTTATGATGGCATTATAGAGCACGCTAACGTCGGCATTTATTGCACGGAAAAGGACCTTACCCACTCAACAAGGTACAAGGTCGTGCTAGAGGAAATCTTACAATCGCTTGGTATCGTAGGCGACAGTTATAACTATCCGAGCAGTCTTTTCTTTCAGAATTACAATCCGGCTAAATCGTTAACACCATTAGACGTTAACGTACTGTCATTGCTCTATGAACCTGTAATTCATGCAAACTACACGAGAGAGTCATTTGAAAAGGACTTTGCTGATGAGCTCTACGCAGTTAATACACACCAGAAGATTAAAAATTTACTGGAAAAATACCCGCAAACGTCGTATGAGGATGTTGAAAAATGTTTTTTCGAAGGAGTCTTCCTAAAGCACCCTAAAGAAACAAACCTGTACATGTATGGACCGATAAAAAAGGAAGACTCACTCACCATAGCGCATGCTATTTCGGCCCTCAATAAGCTATCACCCAATATAAACCTCAAGCTAGCTGAGCCACCCGCTATTGAACCCAGTCACGGAATTATTTTAGACTTCCGTCAATCGGACCACCAAAAGGAATCGATAAAAGGCAGTAACGAAATAATCGCTGGAAGAACGTGTATGTTTCCCAAGCTTATTAAGAATAAAGTACTGCTCGCCTTCAACACCAGTGAAAGCGCTCAAGCATTAAGGCAGCGGAGCATAACTGATGCGATCTATTTCAGCTTAATCCAGATGCCACAAGAGCCGTCCCGCACTAACGAGTTGTTTAGAGTTAAGGGGAGTGGAATAGCATTTACCCCGCGATACGCAAACTTGTTGAAGCTGGTCTATTCCAACGAATTTATAGATGGTCTGAAATTAATCGATTTCAAGGAAATTAAATTGAACATGGGCAAATGAACGTTTTAATAGTTTATCAAATTCGGCGCACAAGCTCGGCTTCACCATGTTCATCCGAAAGGTTAAGGAATTCAAGCGGACACAAATAATACATCAACCCTGCACTGGCAAGGCAAGGCGTTAAATTCATCCCTTAAATAATGAAGTTCATCAGAAAAGTAGGAGGCGTTCAACTAAAATCTTATCCGGAAGCTTTAATTTTGAAAGATGATCCAAATGAAAAAAAAGGACATAAAGCGAATACTTATATTTTTTGTTTCTACACTGATCTATGCGTTATGCCAGATGCTTTTCAGCATTATCCTCATGAAGGAGGATCTATGGCATAATTTCCATATCCAGTTATCGGCCCATTATGTCGTGATTTTTAGCATGTGCATAGCCGATTATGGATTGCTGCGTCTCTTGAACAATTATTTACCCTATTCCAAGAATATATTTTATCGCGTTGTGGCAGACATCGCTGGGATCACCTTAATATGCCTCGCACTCTTATGGCTATTCAATTACTTGATATACGAGATTTTATTGATCCCCGAAGCTGGGCTACCACCGTTTGCGGTAAAGTTCGCGTTTGCCATGGCGGCAAATATCCCCATATTATTGGTGTTTGAACTGATCTATTACTTCCAGTCCGAGCAGAAAGCCATAGCCGACTCCGAAATAGCCAAACGTAAGGTGCTTTTATTCCAGCACGAAACACTACGCTCGCAGATAAATCCGCATTTCCTGTTCAATTCGCTCAATGTACTCTCTTCCCTGATATACATCAGTCCGGATAATGCCAACCGGTTTACAAAGGCCCTCTCCAAGACCTATCGCTATGTGCTTTCCCTCACGCGGCAACCACTCGTATCCGTTGGAGAAGAACTCGATGCCCTGGATTCGTATATCTTCCTGATGAGGATGAGGTTCGAAAACTCGTTCACCTTTAACGTAGACAGGAAGGCAGACCGTAAGAACAGCATGATCATTCCCCTTACCCTGCAACTACTTATAGAGAATGCATTCAAGCACAACGTTGCAACCGAAGAGTCGCTACTGCACATACAAATAACCATAGACAACGAATACATCAAGGTTGAGAACAATCTACAGCCATCCAACGATGCCGAGAAAGGCGGCATCGGACTGGAATACATTGCCGAGCAATATAAAATGCATGCCCAAGCGGTGCTGATTGAGCATTCCGAAAAACAGTTTACCGTAAAAATCCCTTATATCCAGCCATGAGATACCTGATAGTAGAAGATGAGCGGTTCGCCTACGAAGAACTTAAGCGCATGATGACCAACTTGCGCCCCGGTTATCTGCTCGAAAGCTATACCAAAACGGTCATCGATACCATCGCGTTTCTGAAGGGGTTTTCCGTAGACCTGATACTGATGGATATCCGTCTGGCAGACGGTAACTGCTTCGAAATATTCAATCACGTAGATGTTACCACGCCCGTCATATTCACTACCGCCTACGATGAGCATGCCGTCAAGGCGTTCAAAATGAATAGCATTGATTACCTGCTGAAGCCATTCGACGAGCGCGAACTGGAGGTAGCATTGACTAAATTTGAGCATATTTTCCACAACAACCATCATCCTGGCACCAACCCCAAGCACCTGGAGCAGCTATTATCACGCAAAACCAAAAACCGCTTCCTGATATCCAAGGGAGAAAACTACCATTACATAGAGACCACGGATATCGCCCATTTTTATAGTGAAGATGGGGTCGTCTTCCTGCATACGTTCAGCGATAGGCGGTTTATCATCAATTACACCTTGGATCAATTGGATCAACAGCTCGATAACCGGCTTTTTTTCCGCGTTTCACGAAATTGCATCGGGAATGTAAAAGCCATTGAAAATGTGGCCAGGTACTTCAACAGCCGCCTGAAACTCTCCTTTCTGCCCGCATGTCCCCACGAGGTTCTGGTAAGCCGTGTGCGCGTTCCGGACTTCCTGAAATGGATGGACGGGATCGTCGACTAGCCCCGCACAGAAAATCCATTCGTTCGATACTCAATTCCATCCCCTAAATCCTGAAGCCTATCGGTTCCGGCTTCCGGCATCTCGCCCTTCACTGTTCCTTTGTTCCAGAATAAAGCAAAAAACACAAATTTTAGCACAAAGATCACAAGCCACCAGCAAATCATGAAGTCAACAACATTATTCTTAATCACACTTGTTACGCTAGGCTATCTGGAAGGAAAAGCACAGCAACTGTCTTTCCGAACCGAGTACCTTGGCAATTCGGGCTACTACTACCTGCCTCCCGGCGAGAAGCCAAGGGAGAAAATAGGGGATGCAAAAGGCTCCGCGATGGTGTACCAAGCCGGGTTCAGTATGCCGTTATACCTGAAATTAAATGAGAACAATCGCCCGACTGCCTGGGGTATTGGTTTTGGCGGAGCATACGTATCGCTAAAAAGCCAAAATTTCTCGCAACACATGGTCTCGGAGATCATGAACCTGCAATTGGGCGTTTATCATCTCCGACCCCTGAACGAGAGGTGGTCGTTGCGGGCAAGTGCCGGGATGGGGATATTTACTCCATCTGCCAATTTTTCCAAAATCAGCTTCAAGAATGTACTCGGCAGCGGCGGACTGGTTTTTATCCGGCACCTCAACCCCAGTCTCGACATTGGCGGCGGTGTGGCCATAAACAGCTCCCTGGGTTATCCGATGGTATTCCCGGCGGTATATGTCAATTGGAGACACAAGGGGAAATTTGACGTGAACATAGAGCTGGTCGAAGGTTTGGATGTAGCAGCAGGTTATTCCTTTAATGAAAGGTTGAGACTCTCGTATGCCCTTGAAATGAACGGACAGGTTGCCCTGCTCGAAAAGGACGGCAAGGCTATCATATTCTCCCACCAGTATATCGTTACGGGGTTCCGTCCCGAAGTGAAACTTAGTAACAGGTTGTCTCTAATCGGGATGGCAGGCCTAAACCTGTACCGACCGGCAGCCTACAGCGACCGGACCTTGAAGGGGGTATTTGCGGGTGACAACGATTACCATTTTTCCGTGTCCCCATACGCATCGATCGGCCTAAAGATGAAGTTTAAGTAATGAAACTCAAACGAGCCTTACAAACCGTTGCCTATCGGGGCATCTATTCGGTGACCTTTGTTGTGGGATTGCTGCCCATGTGGTTCCTCTATGCAATGGCTTCTATTGCCTTTTTTATGACCTATTACATTGTCGGGTATCGGAAGGCGGTAGCGCTCCAAAATGTGGCGCGTTCCTTCCCCGATAGACGGTATGGAGAGATCCAGGCCATTGTAAAAAAGTTCTACGCTTGCTTTGCAGCCTATTTTGCCGAAATCTTAAAAGGGGTCTCCGCTCCGGCAGCAGTGCTAGGCAAAAAAATAATCGTTGAGAACACAGCGCTGATAGACCGGTATATAAAATCGGGGCGTAATGTGATTGCCTGTTTGGGACATTGCGGTAATTGGGAATTATTGAACGTTATGCCATGCAAGATTCCACACGCAGTCTATGCCGTTTACAAACCGCTCAGGTCGCCGGTAATGGACAGGCTTACCGTCAAGATCCGGTCGCGTTTCGGCATGAAGTTGATAGCCGATAGCGCCGTTGTACGCCATATGCACGCCAAAGACGCGCATCCAGCCGTCTATCTTTTTCTTGGAGACCAATGCCCGCGCATAAGGGAAGAAAACTACAGGTTTACTTTGTTAAACCAGGAGACATATTTTTTTTCGGGGATGGAAAAACTGGCCCGGAAGACCCGGTCCGCGGTTGTTTATCTGCATATCACGCAGGTATCAAAAGGGTATTACCGTGTGGCCTGCTTGCCGCTGAGTTCCGAGGCGGAAACCACTCCCGAAGGTGAGGTAACGAAAAAATACATCGACCTATTATCCGAAAACATAAGGGAAGAACCGTACGGTTGGTTATGGACGCATCAACGATGGAAAAGATAGCAAGCCGTCAGGCTTTACGTGGCCACGTCATTACCGATTTTTCAACAAAACATTCAAGCCAAGGATATGTTATCCTATTATCAAAAAAAATAAGGAGAAACACAATGGATAATTTAAAATTGAAGGGAACCTGGAACGAGTTAAAGGGAAAAGTGAAACAGAAGTGGGGGGACTTGACTGATGATGATTTAACGTACGTCGAGGGAAAGGAAGATGAACTAATCGGTAAATTACAAAAGAAGACCGGACAGACAAGAGAAGAAATCGTAAGTTATTTGAACAGCCTTTAATCATTGCTAGTGCAGAAAGGGCTATTCAATAAAATGTTCAAAAAGATCTCCGAAACGCTAAGCGATCGGGGATTTTTTGATTGGTTAAGCCCGCCATATTTTAATGCATTCACCTATTGGTGAATAAACGAATAGGTGTATGTGGATTGTATGGGCCTTATTGGCTGCGGTGTCTGCTGCTTTGGTTATCGTGTTAACCAAAGCTGGGCTAAAAAATGTCGACTCAAGTTTAGCATTCGCTATTCAGGCAGTATTAATACTTTTGATTACATGGTCAGTCGTGCTGTACCAGGGAAATCTCAATGCAATTAAATCCATTGAAAAAAACACTTGGATATTCCTGCTCAGTGCAGGAATTTGTACTTCACTTTCTACGTTGTTTTCATATAAAGCTTTATCCTTGGGGCCTGCATCGTACGTTGTTACGCTAGAACGCTCATCGTTGGTTATAGCCATACTTCTTGCTGTTTTATTTCTTAAAGAGAAAGTTACCTGGCAACTTATCGTCGGCGCGGCGATTATGATTGCTGGTGCCGCACTGATTACATTTTCCGATAATGCCAAATAATTACAAATGCACAGGTAAAGGCCTGGCTGTCATCGCCATCATCTGAGATCCAAATAGTATACTGAATAGATTTTACAGCCAATCAACGCTATGGAATTGAATGAAGGTTGATGTTGGTGGGAAAACTATTTGGGTAAAGACGTAATCTTCCGAAGGCTTTTATTGGCCTGAGCCAGTTTTCTTGGAGCAAGCACTTTGCCCTTAAGCTTGTTAAGCTGCTCATCAATGATAATGGTCACCTTTTTCCCAAAAACCACATCCTCAATTTTAACCGCCTTTTTCATAACATACAAAATTACGTTATTTTTCTTTTAATAAGAAAGCCATTAGCTGGACAAACTCAGGCCACTTCAATCTCCATATTCATTTTTGTCAGATCCGCAATAAACCCTGGTTTATCCTTTGGTGAAATAAAAACGCTACCAAATTTATGCGTGATATTCTAATATTCGGGACACCCTTCATAGCCGATTATAAACGGATATAAACGGTTAAAATCGGTTGCCTTTTTGCTAAATAAATTATCATCAAATATATTTGCCTCACAAGTCAATACTAATCAGATTCCGGTTGCCTGGACTGTTCTGATCAAAGCGATCGTTATGCTTTTCGAGTATAGCATGCCATTGCGCTCATGCCGAAATCAAATGACTCCAGCAGATGGTGTCAGCTTACCACATCTATTGTTCCAAAAACGTAGCGGCATTGATAACAGGAATATCTTTATACGGATGGAGCACGAGTAAATCTTGATCTCCGGTAATGATGGCACTCGCCTTGGCGCTCAATGCGATTTCTAGAAATTTATTATCCTTCGGATCTCGGCAATCCGTTACTGTATGCCGTGGGTTAATATATACCGCCAGAGAATCAAAACCTTCAATAATCTCTAGCCGGACAGCGAGTGGGAGATACCGATCGAATTTAGGGCGAACAAATACACCTTTAAACTCATCGGCCGTTGCTTTAGACAAGACTATATGCCCCATTCTTCGGGCGCGGTTTAGCGCCTGCCTAGCGACGGAATTGGGCAATAAAAATGAACTGATTAGCGTGTTGGTGTCAAATACGAATAGCTTAATCCTCTTCACTCAGTAACTGGTTTAGTTTGGTTTCGGTTAACCCATTTTTTTTCGCTGTTCTCCCAGCTTTATCCAATAGCTTATCAAATTCAGCTTCCTTCAATTCTCGGAGCATATCAGCTATTTTACGCTCATATTCTGCCTTGAGCGCAGGAGCACTGTTTCTCCAAACTCGGGCCAACGCACTATCAACCTCTAATACGATGCGATCCATAATAATGTTCCTTTCTGTCAAATGCATTTATACAAATTTACAAAATGTTTTGATAAACCTGAATTCTCACTAAATTTCGAAGCTGAGACTCCTCGAAAAACGACTCGGCTGGATAATGAAATGTAATCCAACGTGAGCTGGTAAGAACCCCTTCCATCGCTGTGGTTATTCATATTGCTTATGAGGTTTGATTTTCCATAACCCTCGCTAAAAATTACTATATTGTAGCGCCAATACGAATCGCTATGCATGCCAAACCTGTTATCTACGATTTTCCCATTCATTTGCGCAAGGATGAGTCAGTCAGCTCCCGGTATCTCTCATGGTTTCGCGAGGACATCCGAAGGCTAGACGATACCCGTTTTTTGGCTTGGCTAACTGCCGATATCGTTAAGCAAGATGGCCATATACATTGGCCTGATAATCTAGATCAGATTATTGGGTTTATGTTGTTGCCGCTCGTGATATTGGGCATTTTGGCTATTTCGTATGTGTATAGCCGGAAACCTGTACCGAGTGGAAGGACGCACTATCAAACAACTGATCCGTACCAACTGGCCGTTAGTGGGAACCGTTAGCAAGAGCAAAGGCGGATTCCGAGAGCAGTAAAAAACGTGGATGCTTAATCCAATAGCTTCCAAGATATTTTAAGTTGTTGAGCAGGTCAACAACTAACAATAAATATACCCTAATTTGATTGAAACCTATTTCGACGGCGTGGCACTTTCATAGCACAGGCCGTTCAGCTTGGCAGATTATTACTTCGGATTTCGTTATTTGGTGCATACCAACCCGATGAAAACGCAGACGAGATTATCGAGGAGATACGTGGTTCAACGTGTTTTCAAGGAATATTGAGTCCAAGCGGGCGCGGAAATGTCCGATTTTTACAATACTAAAAGCTGGCATGTTTCGATATTCGTACCTGCCAACACACGCTCAGTTTTTAAAAACATGAAGCTGTGTTTTGGTTTTTTACTCAGAAATTAATAAAAACATCACTATTCAAATCACAGATAGGCATGCATGATAATAAATATGGTAATCTCAAATCAAAAAATATGTTAGACATTTTATTTAAAAGAATCCATTTATTGGGGTTCTCCATCCTTTTTATGTTAGTTGGATGCAATAACGAGGATTTAGTGACTAAAAATCATATCGACGGAACATTCAAGTGCTTCGAAGGCGAATTAGACGGTGAAATATTTGAACTCCCAATTGACGGTTTCAGTCTTGAGATTAAAATAGAGTCAGTTAACGATCAAGAAGCAATGGTAGAAGTAATACCTTATGGAGATGGCAACCCAATTGATTTTCCATCCCAACGTTGTAATCTCAAAACTGATGCAGACGGCTATCTCAATTTGATCTCCAAGAAAGATGGATCGATGTATGTGATTTTTTACGACAGGGAGACTATTGATTGTTATCCAGGCAATGGCACTCGGTTATCAGGTTCGCGAAATGGCAAAAAACCTAAGTGGTGGGATTGATGATACAGCAAATGCTAAGTAAATACAGCAATTGGTTGATGATAACAACAAGCCTTCATCACGTTTATGGAGCGTATATCTACAACACACCCGAACGCTTGCACGTACTGGCCGTTAGCATTCCGGTAATCATAATCACTTATTTTTTTGATAGGTACTTTCGAAAGAAAACAGTGCCTTATAAAAAAGTTCCAACCCTACTTTATGCTATTGTGATATTTGTTCCATCACTATTATTAATAGGTCTTCTAGAAGGTATCTATAATCATGTATTGAAGAACATATTGTTTTTTAGCAATGTGCCGGAAGATACTATCAAGAAGACTTTTTACAGTTTTTACGAACCCGAACTTGTTGAAATGCCCAACGATGCCATTTTTGAACTTACCGGAATTTTTCAGGGAATACTAGCCATAGCATTGGCGATACAATTTGTTCGGTTTGTTTCTAAACAGCTGCATCCGGGCAAGGATTGATCAGCCGATTTTAAGGATTGTTGAAAATTTTAGTTATTTAATTCGCCCGATCGAATCAACGGATATCCGGGCGGCATACATTGTGCCGCCGAAGGATGAAGTCATTTCGTTGATCTTAGTTAGCTCTCCATATCCCACGTTGCTACTGTGCAAGCCGTTTTTCGTTGATTGCATAGCCCTGTAGAAGATATTCCTTGAGTCGTTGCGTGGCCCAAATGCGGAACTGGGTACCCCGTTTTGAATTTACTCTATATCCTACAGAGATGATGGCATTCAAATTATAGAATTTCACGTTTCTACGTATTTGACGTTTGCCTTCCGTTTGAACTACCGAGGATTTCTCGGTAGTTGATTTTTCTTCTAATTCCTTTTCCTTACATTTTTCAACCCAGCAATTACATGGCATGAACGCTATTCTACTACAAAGCTCATCATCACAAGGCATAGTCCTTCCCCTCGTCGTTTTGGCATTTTCGATACTCCTGTTTTTTGCGATACGGGGTGTATTTCTTTGGTATTGGAAAGTGGATATCATTCTAAAAAACCAAGAAGAAACCAATCGCTTATTAAGGGGCATTGCTCGCCATTTGGAATCGAGGAGTGATTCAACGACTCGGCTGGATAATGAAACGTAATTCAACGTGAGCTGGTAAGAACCCCTTCGGTCGCTGGGGTTGTTCATATTGCTTCGCGTCGTTTTACTATGGATTTCTAGAACTCATTTAGTTCCACAGGATGTTTTCAAATACCATTTTCATTCCGTTGCATTGATCTGCGTTGGTGAAAAACACATAACCAAACTGCTTTTTGGGATCGATCATGAAAGACGAAGTATAACCCAAGTTATTTCCCCCGTGCCAAAAATTGGTTGATTCTCCGATTTTAATTTCAGCCAAACCAAGTGTCCACGCATTAATTCCGAAAATACTCCTAAGCGGATTGTCTGCTGATAATTCGATTACCGGTTTGAACATATCGCTGTAGGATTCCCGTTGGTTCATCAGCGCGATCAAAAACTTTGAAAAGTTCGCAGCGTTAGCGTATAGACCACCGGCGGGGTCGAACATGGATCGGTCACGTTCATCTTCCACTGGCTTACCGTCCTGATAAGCGGTTGCCAGTTTACTGGCAACTTTCGCGGTAAGTACAAAATGAAAATCTTTCAATTTGAGCGGCCGGGCTATTTCGTGTTGAAAGTTTTCATCGAGTTGCCAGAGTGTTATGTTATTCAGGTTGGCCACAACTTTCGCCAAGTACATGTAAGCTTCTCCCGAATAGGCGAATTCTTGTCCCGGATTGAAGGCCAACTCCATTGTTGGTGATTCTCGCCAGTTTGGTAAGCCGGTCGTATGGCTTAGCACCATCTGGGCGGTTATTTCCTTATAGCGTTCATCTACAATATCAGGTTCGGGCAGATATTTGTAGAGCGGCCTGGTCAAATCAATTTTCCCTTCTTTAGCCAATGTTAATACGTAGTAACTAAATACCGGCTTTGACATGGAAGCGGCTTCAAAAAATGTGGTGGCCGTTACTTTTTTCTTCTTGGCGATATCCGCAAAACCGAACCCCTTGCAATAAACAACCTTTCCTTCATTAAGGATTGCTACAGACATTCCGGGTACGTCTAATGAGTCCATAGCCTGTCTTATGGTTTGCTCTAATTTTGGTATACTAATTGGCTGGTCATAATAATTGGAAACTTGACCCAAAGCAATAGTGGTAGATAATAACATAAACGCCAGCGCCATTAGCGTTTTGTTAGCATGATTGAGTCGATATTCTAACATTTTTTAGGACTTCATATGATTATCTCCCTACCGTTCTTAACCTTGTCCAATCTTAACTGTTAAATTAAGTTACTGTTTTTTAAAATAACCTCTCAGAGCATGATCAGGTTCTTTTAGCCGCCAACTTTGTTGGCAACTTGCACATTTGTAAACATAATCGCCATCATCTTTGTCTCTAATTCCATCATGTCTAAATTTTACAAAACTCATGCTACCAGTTCCCAGTTTCTTCGTTAGTTCTAAGTCAAAATTCAGCCATTCGTTGCAAGATAGAAATGACCGATGTTCAGAAAGAAAGCAATCTTCACACATTTTAATAGGTTCGTTAATTACCTCATCTCCATTTCTACGTATCGCTGGATAATTGTGGCAAAGCCTTTTTCCAGCCAATAATCTGACGAGACCATACCGCTTGACATGCCGCCTTTACTGTACCTTTCTACGAAGATATTGTTGCCGCGTTAGGAGGTTCGCCAGTTAATTCTTTGAAGAATTTGTGTAACAGTCGATCTAATTCTAACGCAGATACCGGAACATTCATCTTTTGAAATTTCGATTTAAGGTCCTCCCATAAGAATGGATCACCGCGTAGGCCCCATCCTGAAGGATTGGTGTCAAAGTATTTTGAAGCGTTTTTCTGTTTCATAATGCGGAACTGGTTATGCTGGTCAATTATTTATGACCAAGATACGAAGACAGATCAATCTATTCAAATCGTCATTAATTATGTTGGCCGTTATAAGTCCACTATCTTGCCAGCAATCTCTCTGCAATGCTCCATATTTCCCGACAAGCACATGATTTCAGTTTCAATCTTGAAAAGTGCGGCGGCAATGGTTTCTTTATTCGCTCCACTTATTTTTAGGTTGAATATTTGGGGGAGATAACTATAATATTCATCTCTTGCTCCTTCGTACACATTCACGCCGATCGGATCCCATTCATACCAAAGGATTTCATCAATTTGTTGGTAAAGAATCTTTTGCTCCGGGGTCATTTGCTTTATCGTCGTCTCGGATTCAAATTTGAAAAAGAAAGATCAAAAAAACTCATTGCCTTACATCTGGTAATTACATGCGCCAAATGATGGCTGCAATGCCAGGCATACATGCCAATAGTTTCATCCAAGGTAAACTCTTGCCCGTGTTCGGGGTGGATATATTTCCGTTTAAGCGATTTTTCGTCAAGGTTTTTCAAAACACCTCGGAGTGGTAAAATCGGGAAAGACGGTTTTATTTTTATTACCATTGATCTGCAAAATTAAGAAAGCCGGTCAAATCACCTCAATCTCCGGATTACACAGCGCTTCACTGTTTTCAACATACAACGTCTTGACAGCCCCCAATCCCCGTGCTCAGTCTATCCCAAAATCCGCAAGTACAGGAAGGTGGTCACTTAGTGCAAACCCTTTCGGATCATCATTATTCATCCGGAAATTTCCCTCGTACAGGGATCGGCATTCTTTTATCCTGCTAGCGAGGGTTTCCGTGCAATAGATGTAATCTATCCTTTTGACAGGTTTGACCGCATTCGTGGTATAGCCATCGCCCTGGCCACCGATCTTAAATGCATCTACCAGTCTACCACTGTTTAAGCGTTCATACTCTGGGGTATCCGGTGCGTGGTTCAAATCGCCTTGGAGAAGGATGTAATCAGCATCGCCAGCCGAATCGTGTTCTATCGCGGCCAGCATCGCTGCGATTTCTTCCAATCGGATCCGGGTATCGTTTTCTTCTTTGGCGAAAGGCCATAGGTGCGCGGAATGGACAATGATGGATTTCCCGTCCGGCAGGCGGAGTTCCGCTTTCCCCCAATGCCTGGTAAACAGTTCCTCCATATCTCCGTCCTTGGTTGCAAACGGCCTGGTTTCGGAGCTCCGGATTTCAAAATGGGTAAGGATAGCCCCGGGGAATTTTCCTTTTCCGTTTTTTCCGCCGGGGAAAAAGGCATAATTCATACCAAGCATTTTTGCCATTTCGGCTACGGTTTCTTCACCGGGCGACTCCGAAAAATTGATAATATCAGGTTGGTATAAAGCCAACTCCTGCATGATCCTGGCAGGGAATTGCCCCAAGTCTCTCGCCGCCTTAACCAAGGTGCTCTCGTCACCGGGCGGCAAATCACGACCATTAATGCCTTTGTAACCGATGCAGCCATTGAACACGTTGTATGAGATCGACCGGATGGTTTGCGAGTTTTTGGCGGAAGTTCGTTCGGGAACCGGATTCTGCCGGAGCCGGCCAGCATGTGCTGTTTTCCCAAAAGGCAGTAAACTTAAACCAAGGAGTGATAAGGCAGATTGCTTTAAAAATAGCTTTCTTGTTGTCTGGGACTGGTGCTGGTGTTTTTTGGTTCTGTACATGACGTGTTCGTACTTATTTTGATGAATGGGGAACGATAAACTGAACGCTCAAGATATTGATTCGATTGCCTCTAACCAAATCTGTATCTAGTTGAGGGGATCGATTAATGATTTTTACGGTTACCGGTTGTGAAGCGGGTATCTGGGGGCGGAAAGACGCCGTCGCAAGGTTATGCCGCTCTGTATGCTTGGTTCCCAAGCTTTCCCAGGAATTTCCTCCATCTTTAGATACCTGGATTTCCAATGCGAAGTCAGGTCCCACTTCGGACGTGGCCGGCATGGATACAAACTCGACATCGACTTGATCCAGCCCAGGTAAAGTAAAGGCGGTTTCGATAAAACCGGGGCCTAACAGATCAGGTGTTCCCCGGTTGTTGACACCGATCAATCGTGGCGCCATAGGCCGATAGTCGGTTGGTTCTTTATGGTACACGAGCGCACCATCAAACAGCCACATCCCGCTCGGTGCAATCACATTTCCGGCAGGGTATAATCCCTTAATAACGGCGCGCTTGAAATCCTCTCGGATGGTATCCCGCCTAGCTGGCGTGGTGCTACACATAGGAGGCAGGACAAGCTCTGCCATTACAGGCGCGTGATCTGATGGGTAAACTCCAGCGTAGCTGTCCGTAATCACTTTGCGCTTCGCGATGTGAATGTTGCTGCAATTTGCGACAAAGAGATGATCTATCCGGTTCGTACCGGATAATCCGCTGCCATAATTCGTAAAGGTACCCTGAAAGGGGTTGATTAGCTCTTCAGCATACAGGTGAGTGTCTTGGAAAAACCCCTCCGCAATCAATGCTTGATAGGTAGAGGTCGTCTGATTGAAGTTGAAATCCCCGCCAAGGATAGCAGGATAACCAGAGGCCACCTGTTTGATCCGATCCGAAATAAGTTGCAGCGTAGGTAAATAGGCCTCCGTATCGAAATCTAGGTGGGTGCTGAAATAATAGAAGATACGTTGGGTGGATTTATCCTTGAATTTGCCCCACTGACAAATGCGGTATTGGGTGTTATTCCAGCCTTTACTGAGTACGTCTGGCGTTTCCGAAAGCCAGAACATACCCGAGTCCAACAACGCAAGTCGTTCCTCTTTGTAGAGGATGCCGACGGTCAATTGTTGGTCGGCCGAGGTACTTCCCATCACACTATGCCCTACATAAGCGTATTGGGGCAACAGGTTCGCCAAGTCGTTGAGTTGCGACCGGTAGGGTTCCTGTACGCCTACAATGTCAAAGGTGTAGTCACTAAACAATTGTTTTACAGTGTGTTTGCGCTGTTCCCATGGAATGGAAGTGCTATTTGTGTTATTGTATTCGATGTTAAAGGTAGCCGTGCGCAGTACCCTATTCGCCCGTAGGTAATCGATGTCTTCGATGATTGAGGGCAGTTTTTCGCAGCCCGAAAAGATCGTCATGAGCCCAGTCATGACGATCGTTAACATATGCATTGTTTTCATCAACTGCCGGCACGATCCCATCCAGGATTCTGTTCTAGATTCGTATTCAGTTGTAGCTCCTGCGTGGGGATGGGATAATAGTAGTCTTTGTCTTCATCCCATTGCTTAATGATGTCGGGCAGGTTTACAATACGCCCGCCACTGGTGCCGTTTTCCAATACGAGCTCCCCCAAGCGTTGGTATTGGCGCCCCGGTATGGCCGTTGGTGCTTGCCCCTGATAGATGACAAGGTCGATGCTGCCATTATGGTCGAGGTCGTATTCACCCACTCCCGGGAAATACATGCCGTAGAATGGCTTTTCCAGTCGGGCGCCTTCTTTCCAGCGCAACAGGTCTCGGTAGCGATGTCCTTCCTTGACCAGTTCGATACGACGTTCGCGGCGTATTTCCAGCAGCACGCCGGTATTAGCATCCGCTTGTATTTGTGCATACTCACCTAACAGATATGGATCTGGATTGGCGTTGGCAGCTGCAACGTCCAGATTGGGCATGGCTACACGGTCGCGCAGCAGTTTGATGCTTTGGTCGATGTCCGTCTGGGTAATCGTGCCCAGTTCCGCTTTGGCTTCTGCAAAATTGAGCAGTACCTCCGCATACCGGAAGATGGGCATGTCATTGGTAGATTGTCCCGAATCGAAGGCCGGTGCCAGTACGTATTTCACGTATTGGTAGCCGGTTACACTGGTGGCAAAATCCGGAACCGAAACCTCGTTGCGGCCTATGCGTTTGTATCCGGGTGTACGGATCGTCTGCGCCATACGCGGATCCCTGTTTTGGGTCTCTTCGAAAAACTGCATCGTTTCGTAGCCGGGAATAGCGGTGAACCGGCTTCCGTCTTTCATCAGGTAACTGTTGACGACCGATTTCTGCATGCCTGGGCGACCGTATGACGCGGACAGAATATAAAAGTTGGCCGAGTGGACGAAGGGCACGGAAGCATCGTATCGCCGCGCGAGGATCACCTCACTCGTAATGGCGTCTTCGGCAATAAACAATTCCTGGTAGGCCGTGCTGGGATCGCCGGCATAGATGCTGTAGGTTCCCGAGTGGATTAACGCCTCGGAAGCCTCCACGCATTCCTGCAAGATTTCCTCCCAGTTGCCCAAGCCGTGATATTTGCGAAAGGTGCCTTCAAACAGGCATATACGTGATTTGAGCGCCAAGGCGGTCCATTTCGTAATCAACTGTCCACTTTTGGCCTCCTGGCAGTTGGCAATTGCAAAGTCGATGTCACTGAGCATGTTGGCAAAAACCAGTTCACGCGGATCACGCGCTTTTGTAAGGCCTTCGTCGTCGATATCGAGTACGGAATCGTACCAGGGCACGTCGCCAAAGCGAACCAGCTTATCGAAGTAAAAATAGGCGCGGAAGAAGCGGGCGATGCCATCATACTGTAGCCGGGCTGCTTCGTCTGTACACTTATGCGAGTTTTCCAGGTAGAAATTTATGCGTCTTAACTCCGCCCAGTCCCAGCCTCCACCACTAGATGGCGTTTCGCGGGTACCCTGTATTTCGGCAGCCAATGTGTTGCGGGCTTCGTCATCCGCCTGATTGGGGTTGTTGTAGTGGATGGCCAAAGCATCCGGTAATCGATTGTAGAACGCATTGGTGTAGTTCTGTAATTCCGATGCAGAGCGGAAATAGTTTTCCGGGGCTAGCTCGGCAATTGGGTAACGTTCGAGGTAGTCGTTGTTGCACGAAACCGAGGCCGTTGCCAATAGTCCGAGAATATAGATACGTATGGTTTTCATGTCGTTTTTTCTGATGCTCGTTTAAAAGGAAATCTGTGCGCCGAATGAAAAGACCCGCCCAAAGGGGTAACTTCGTCCGGTATTATCGGTCATCACCTGTTCCGGATCGATGTAGTCTGATTTCAGCTTGGTCCACGTGTGCAAGTTTTCGCCTGTCGCAAAGAATCGGACTTGAGTCAACTTCACGCGATTGATCCAGTTCGTAGGCAAGCTATAGCCGACAGTAACGTTGCGTAATTTGCAATATGCCAAATCTTGCAGGTACATATCATTGGCAACAGACAGTTCGGAGTTTTGGGCTGTATAGCCGCGCAAGAATGGAAAATAAGCATTCGGGTTTTCAGGCGACCAGATTTTATCCGGGAAGTCGGACGGGATGAAAGAGTCATACGGACGGGCATATACCGACCAGAACGCCTGGCTTTCGAGGTTCGGGTACCAGTTTTGGCGACCGATACCCTGAAAAAATACAGATATATCAATACCATTCCAACTACCACCCAAAGTAAGCCCAAAGGAATAGCGGGGCTGGCTGTTTCCGATAATTCGCCGGTCGCCCGGATCGTCGAGCGTGTTCAGTCCTTGGTTGATGATGCCGTCACCGTTGAGGTCGAGGATCTTGATGTCGCCCGCCTGAAGCATACGAAGCTCGGCCGTCGGCGCCTGCACCCGTCGTCTATTGATCTGGTCCTGGTTTACTTCAGCGGCCCAGGCCTGAGCCTCTTCGGTTGTCTTAAAGAAGCCCGCGTACTGGTACCCCCAGATGTCGCCCAGTTGCTGGCCCTCGTAGAAGGTATTCAGCAGTTTGGCGGGATTGCTGAACCGGGTAATTTTAGACGTGTAATCGGAGAGGATACCCCGTACCGTATACGAAAACGGTTTGCTTGCCACCTGGAATTCGTCCTGCCAGCTTACCATCAGGTCGAATCCTTTGGTACGCAGGTCCGCAGCATTTTCCCGGGGTTCCGCTGCGCCAAAAACCTCCGGCAAGGTGCGGCCTGTGCTGAGCATTTTCCTCGTGTCACGTGTGTAGTAATCAGCTTCCACCGAAAACCGGTTTTTGAATAGATTCACATCCAAACCAATATTACTGGTAGTAATGCTTTCCCAAGTAAGTGTCGGCGCTACGGGCGAAGGCGGGTTAGTCACATTCAGGCGCTGTCCATTTACCAGGTAATTGATCTGATCGGTACCCATTGATGAGATGTAGCCATAGGTAGCTACTTCCTGATTGCCAAGTGTGCCGTAGGAATAACGGATTTTTAAGTTGTTTACTGTGTTTTTCAATGGCTCAAAAAAGGCCTCCTCACTCACGCGCCATCCGGCGGAGAACGACGGGAAGAAGCCAAACCGGCTTCGCTGGGGAAAACGAGACGTTCCGTCATACCGGCCACTGGCCTCAAGAAGGTACTTGCCCGCAAAATTGTAATTGAGGCGGTAAAATCCGCCGCGCACAGCCCACTCGTCGGCACCTGCACTGAACTGCCGTTCGCCGATCACGAGGTCGAGGTCGTTCAAGGACTCGGAAAGCAGCTCTTGGCCTACACCGCCCACACGTTTGTAAGTGCGGTCTTCCTGATTGAAACCAGCCATCGCAGTAAGGTTATGCTGGCCGAACTGCGTTTGGTATGTGCCAAAAACGTTGATGAGGTGCCAATGATACTTGCTCATCGTTTCGGTCAGTCGGTCCTGGTTAAGTGCACCCAGGTTGGACAGCTCCATTACCCCCGGATATTTGGAGTAATATTGGCGGGTTTGCCGGTAGGAGTAATCCGACCGGTACTCGCGATAGGTATAGTTACCTGTAACAGTAAGGCCTTTGGCGATCTTGAATACCGCCTCGGTAAGGTTGGTCAATTCGGTGCCCTTATTATACCCCCGCATGGTGCCACTTTCGAGCCCGTTGTGCAGGCCATAGCCAATGGGATAGCTGTTAATGCCTGAATAACCCGTGAGCGTACCATCTGGATTGCGCGGTACATACATGGCGTGATAATGGTAGGTCGGGCTGTTGCTTACATTATTATCTACATCGTTGAAGTTGGTCGAAAAGCCGTTCCAGTCGTAGGAAGATTTAAAGAAATGTGTGTTGTTGCTCACGGTGAGCCAGTCTTTGATATCGGTAGCAACTTTCGCCCGCAGGTTTTGCCGACGGAAATAATCCGGTTGGATATTGAAAACACCCTGTTCTTTAGACATCGCCCCAGATAGCGAATAGCTGGTCTTTCCACTTCTGCCCGAAAGGGTCAGGTTGTGGTCCTGCTTTGGCCTGTTGTCATCAAACAGGTAGTTGAACCAGTCAAAATTGGCATAATATCGGTAGATATCCCGGCCGCTGGCATCCTGTTTAACCATTACCCACGGCCTATCCGGATTTTCGGTTTTGTCGTTTACACGGGCTAGGAGTTCTTCGTAATCTTCGTCGGTATAACGCGTGGTTCGGTAACCCAACGCGTTGTACATCGCATCATCATTGATCTTGGCATTCCAGTACCCCGACGTGATGAAATCCGTATTGGTAGCATGCTGGGTAAAGCCAATGTTGGTGGAGTAAGTAATGTTGTTGCTTCCATCCTTGCCGCCGGTTTTGGTGGTGACCAGTATGACGCCGAATGCCCCGCGAGCGCCATAAACAGCAGCAGCAGAAGCATCCTTCAGCACCGTAACGGATTCTACGTCGTTTACGTTGATGCGGTCGAGGGTACCCAGTACCCCGTCAATCAAAATCAGCGGCCCACCACCATTGATAGACGTGTTGCCCCGTACATTCACGCTGCCGCTCGTGCCGGGCTGGCCAGAACCAAACACCACATTCAGGTTGGGTACGCTGCCTTGGAGCGCTTGCGTGAGCTGGGTAACGGGGCGCTCCTCAAATTCCTCGCCCGCAATGGTGCTGACAGCGCCAGTGAGATTGACTTTTTTCTGCTGCCCATATCCTACCACAACCACTTCATCGATATCGCTGATAGCGGGCTTTAAACGCACCGTTAAGGTGTTGGATGAACCAAGCGCCACCTCTTGACGTTGGTAGCCGACAATGGTAAACGTAAGCTGCGTATCGTCGCCACTAAGCCGGATCCGGAAATTCCCCTGCGCATCGCTGAAGCCGAGGGTTTGGCCATCGGCGTTTTGTATCGTCACGCCTTCCAACGGTTCGTCTGTGTCCGCATGCACGGTGCCGGTTACGGTTCGCTGTTGGGATTCGGAAACGGCGGTCACCACTGCAGGTACCGGCGTCGGTTCGTATCGGATAAAGATGTTGTTGGCTACGATCTTAAACGAGTAGGGGTGCCCCTTCAGCGAAGCGGAAACGGCCTCTTCGACGGTCGCGTCCGTAACCATAACATCAACACGAAGCGCGGCTAGCTCTGGATTATTGTGGATTACAGCGTAGCCTGTTTGTTTCTTGATCAACTGGAATACGGAAGCAAGCTTGGTATCATGGGCACGTAGTGTAACGCGCTGTGCCATGCTAGCCACTGAGGTTTGTAAAAACATCAAAGTGAGAACTGCAACAAATAACGAAAATCGCATGATGATTGTTGTTGTGCACCAAAAGCAACCGGATAACCGCAAGGACAATGCGGGCGTTGCATACCAATTAAATTTCATTACTTTTGTAATGTTTGAGTGAATACTGTTTTTAATGTCGCTAATTACTAATGGGTTGACTCAACGTCTAATGCGTCTTCTGATTGCCGTCAGAAGGCGCGTTTTCCCTCCCTGTTGTATGGTCAAAAAATGGTCGTCATGCAGGTCCTCCTTGTTTTAATTGTTCGTTATCGTGATCCGTGCCTTGCCGTTTACGGCTGAGACATCATACTTAAAATTAAAGAACGAAAGCAGCTCAAGTGGTGTATCAGCAGTGGTATTGCGATTGACCTCTCCGTAAAGCTTGCCCCTCGGGGGGGTACCGTCAAAAACAACTTCCACGTCATACCATCGAGCAAGTTGCCGCATTACTTCATCAATCGTACTACCCTCAAATTGGAACAAGCCGTTGATCCAGGCGATGGCACTACCTGCGTCAACTTGCCTCACGGCGGGATGCCCCGAGCCATCTACAAAAGATTCTTGCCCGGGGGCGAGTCGGATTGGACGGGAAGCCTGATCGGTGCTGACATCCACACTGCCTTCCACCAAGGTCGTTTTTGTACCAGGCTCATCGTGGTAACTATTGATGTTGAATTTTGTTCCGAGAACCGTTACCGTTTGCTTGTCTGTGATCACGCGGAAAGGTTTCCGGCTATCAGACATGACTTCGAAATACGCTTCGCCGGATAGTGTTACCGAGCGCTCCCGCTCAAAAAGGTTTACCGCGTAGGTCAGCGAAGACGCTGAATTAAGCCAAACGCGGCTGCCATCAGGTAACGTAAGCCGATACTGGCCACCATTGGGTGTGGTCATGGTATGGAGTTCGGCTCTGGTGGATTGCTTTATAGATTCCCGAGAAGATTCATAAACCAAACTTCCCTCCTCATTCTTGATCAATTGACCGCCTGATTCTCTTCCGAAGACTCCGATGGCCAGCTCATCGAGTGAAATGACGCGCCCATCAGACAGCGTTAGCGTCGCTTTGTCTGAGCCGGGCATGATCTGCCTAGCTTCAAGGGAGGCAGTTTCGACCGCCGGGCTGCCGGCAGAAAAAGGTTCGGATAACGTTACCGCAACGCTGATTGCTACTGCAAGTACTGCGGCCGCCGATACGTAATGGAACCAACGGAGTGGGCGCCTGGGCGGTTGGGGGCCGGCATGCGCACGTATCGCATTCAGGTCTTCGCTTATCTCTTCGCGGAGTGCACCACCGATAGGTTGATGATCGATGGCTTCGTACCACTGGTCGATGATCTTCCGCTCAGCATCGGTGCATTCCCCCGCTAGGTAGCGTTTCAGCAGTTGATGTATTTTCTCGTCTTCCGTCATGATACCTTTACGCTGGTGCGTACGGGTATATAGTCAGTTCAACTGCGGATTGGGAGTAGGGTAAACCCCATTTTTTTTAACAAAGTTTGCAGATCGTTGTAAATAAGGCGATTATTGTAATCCGATTTTTGGTTTTAGGATCTTCAGGGCGTTGGCGACCTGTTTTTTGACGGTGGTTTCGGACAGGTTGAGGTTTTCAGCAATTTCCTTGTGGGTGAGCTGCTCGTGGCGGCTCATCCGGAAGATTACCTGCATTTTCTCCGGAAGGTCGGACACGGCAGTTTCGATGACTTCGGATAAGTTGCGCTCACGCACCAAATGGTCGGTAGCCGGCACTCCGGCATGGAGACGTTTGGACAAATCCTGAAGAGCCGTTCCGCAGACCTTCTGATGCGCCATATAATTAATGACCCGGTACTTTGCAGCAGCAAACAAATAGGCAGAAACGCAAGTGTCTGTCGGTAGCGTTTGGCGTTTTTGCCAAAGTGAGGCGAATATTTCTTGGGCAATATCCTTCGCTTCTTCCCGGCAACCGATTTTTTTCCGGAGCAATAGATAGATTGACTCCGCATATCGCCGGTATATTTCGGAAAAAGCGTTGCTGTCGCCGTTGCAAAGATCGACAACCAGCTCGGCGTCGGTTATTGTACAGTCAGAAGACATTATAATATACTTGTTTGAATATCTGTTCCGCAGTCAAAAAATTCAATTGGCACTGTCCAAAGATACCGAAACCAAGTCAATTTTTCATTACCCTAATGTTAACTGTTTGTTGGTTAGGAGCGTGCCGCTTACGGCTGCTCCAATGCGGTTTACCTTTTCGCGACTAGTTTCCCAGCCGCTCCAATACAGCGAAATAAAACTTCGTCACGCTGTCTTAACTTTGGTTCAACCAAAGTGATTATGAAAGCGCTATACAAAGAAAACACCGTTAAGGCCGCACCGTTGCAATCATCCCCCAGGAAACAACGCGGGCGAGCAGATCAGCAATCCGACAGCTTTGCGGATAATCGATTGCAAGCTCACGTGCAGGTGCGTGCCCAGCAGATGGCCGATACCAGCGCACACGGAAACGAAATCACCCAATTGAAAACCTTGGCTGATGGCAAACGTCCGAACCGTACGGGACTACCCGATAACCTCAAAGCAGGCATCGAGAACCTATCGGGCTACTCCATGGACGATGTGAAGGTACATTTCAACTCCGATAAACCAACAGTGCTGCAAGCCCTCGCCTACGCACAGGGTACAGACATCCATATCGCACCTGGGCAGGAACAGCACCTGCCGCACGAAGCGTGGCACGTGGTGCAGCAGAAGCAGGGGAGGGTACAGCCCACCTTGCAAATGAAGGGCGGGGCAAGTATAAATAATGACGAAAAGTTGGAGACCGAAGCAGATACAATGGGTGCAAAAGCGACCATGCATTCACTTGAAATAGACGAAATCAGCAACCCCAACGATTCAAAGCACAAAGCACCTATACAACTACAAAGCGCTAGTCAGTCCGTCACGCACGCTTCAGTAATTCAATACGGTGGATCAAAATGGACACCACATAGCGATCGTCAACTCATAGAAAAAATTGGTGAATCAAGTGGTATTGCTTTGTATTATACAAAAGACGCCGAATCATTTTACGTGGAGGGGTGGCGTGAAGTTGATAAAAAGAAATGGGTATATGCCGGTGCGGTTCAACTGGAGCCGAAAGGTGAATTCCTGGCCATGCATACCCGGTCAGAAGATGGCATGGAGGGTGGGCTAGGGGCGGCAATGATGAAGATGGCTATTGACGTCGTTGTAAAACACCATACTGGTTTTAAATTTGTTCAATTGACGCCTGCACCGGGAGCAGCTTCAAAAAAGGTAATCGAACTGTTGAGTCAGAAGGTCGGAGATCCAGACACGCATGCGGAGGCGGAAGACATGCGTGCGATAAGGATTAAGGATCAAAAAAACGCCAAGTCAGGCCAGCATTCAGGGGATAGGGATAAACGCCTTCAGACTTGGGATCCGTTTATATTACCAGAACATCTAAAGCATCTAGAATCAATCGTAGGTAGTGACCAAACAGATGGTATACAAATTACCGGACCTGCCGGAGCCTTGGTTGGATTTGATGAGTCCATACTCGCCCCGCCTGCAGATCACGTAGCGGCCATTAGCGCAAATTTGGAAGGCGCTTCAGGCTATGGAATTAAAATTCCCATGGATAAACTCCTTAAAATAGGAGGTCAAATGTAATGGCAGACCACTTCTTATTGATTGCAGCTAAAATCGAACATACACTGTTCGGAATCGGACAGTCCCTCATTTCTGAAATTGGAGTTTCAGCTTAATTGAGCACTTTTTTTTACGGTTTGATTACCGGATTATCTTCGGTTAAGGCAAGTTTAAAACGCGTGAATGCGTTCATGTGGCTATCGGCACAATGATGAACTACCTGCCTGATGGTCCAGCCACCTTCCCGGTATGGGGTATCGAGTTGCTCGTCAGCCAATAAAGCCACTTCAAAGCTTAGCAGTTCGGCGAAGGAGCCGATGGTTTCTATCCAGTTTTCGATTACCGGTGTTGTTATAACGGGCGGCTTGTCAAATTGCCCAATCGGATACCTTAAAAAATAATGTTCTTCCATATTTAGTCAGTTGAGCCTTGGAGTGGTAAAATCGCCGGTCAAATCACCTCAATCTCCGGATTCAATTTTATCAGATCCCCAATAAACTTTGATTTGTTCTTCGGTGAAATAACAACGCTATCAAACTCTATTACGCATCAGTTGTCCATTAGATGTCTAAGATAAATTTCCGGATTGTTCAGAAACGATTTAGTGAGATAGAAATGCTCTGTATCCTCATAGTGAGTTTCCCGTATACCCTCCTCGTCAAATTGATATATGGACGCACCAGGGTAGCAGATGAGGATAGGTGAGTGGGTGGCTATAATGAATTGAGCCCTACCGTCTTGGTCAAGCGCGTGCATTATCGACATAAAAGACAGTATCCTTGCCGGAGATAGTGCTGCCTCGGGTTCGTCGAGGAGATAGATGCCAGCCTCAAATTGATTATTAAATAAGGAGAGAAACGATTCTCCGTGAGACTGTTCGTGCAGCGACCTGCCACCGTATGCCTTAAGAATCCGGTTGTCGTCCTCGGCCAGTTCATCGATATAAGAAGCGAAATTGAAAAAGCTCTCCGCCCGCATAAAAAAACCACTGTTAATCCGGCGCGGCGTCCAGGACAATTTCAGGTAGGGCGCAAGTGCCGATTCATAGCCCTCAAAGCGGTAGCCGCTATTTGGATTGTGATTTCGGTTACCTCCTCTGAGATTGAAGCCGCATTGCTCGGCAATACCCTCCAGCAATGTGGACTTTCCAGAACCATTCTCCCCGACGAAAAATGTTACGTTCTTTTTTAGGTTGAGATGTAAACCATTGTTCAAACTTGGAATACTTGCTAGATAAGTGGCATTATTTAAGGGCGGCAATGATATTTGAGATAAAAAAGGCATGATCGCTGTCTTCCTGATAAGAGTAAAATCACAACCAAGATAGCAATGCTTTTTTAGATAAGAAAATCGCAGTAATTTCCTGGTCTACATTTTTTTCAGCGACGGCCGGATCACCTTGGCGCGGGTAAGTTTAAGAGGAACTACACTCACTGACAAGGCGCTTTGGGATAAGTGCGAACGTGCAGTCCGAGCGGCCCTGTTTAACGAAATTGAGTGGGCGCCGCGTGAGCAGCGGGGATTGATTCTGTTCAGATTTAGGTTGAAGTGATCCTATAACTTTTAACTTTTTCTGTTAGCATCTCCAAAAGAGCTCGGGTCATCGGCCGACAGCTATGAGAGTTTGTTGATGATATATTCAATAAACCAGTTGGGAACTTGGTTTTGTTCGACTAAAGTGGTCAGTTGACCCTCTGTTGTTTCCGCAATTACAGCATTGTTTCGCCGGAATTATCAAAGAGATAAGTCTTTTCTACTAAATGCATGGCTGGCAACAGATTATCCAATGTGCGTGTGTATTGTACATCACCTCAATCTCCTGGTTGCCACCTAATTCCCTTATCCAACATCTTTCAGCAGTCAAGACGCCATCACGCGTTTTATACGAACAACCTTGTGATTTTGTCAGAATTTATCCGCCGAGAATTCTCTTCATCGGGTATTTCTCAAGGCTAAAAACAGTACCTATTCAACAAGAGATAAAACAGATAATTGCGATTACGTTTTTCCTTGCTTATTTTACCTGATCAGTCATAACTTTATAGGTAGGATCTTCCAGTATGTTTACGTCAATGAGATCGCCGGCATTTCCCAAAAGGCGGCGGCAATCTTCGCTGAGGTGCCGCAGGTGCAATTTTTTACCCGCCTTATGATAGCGCTCGGTCAGTTTATTCAACGCCTCGATGCCCGACATGTCTGCCACGCGGCTCTCACGAAAATCGATAATCACTTCCTGGGGATCATTGAGCACATCAAACTTTTCGTTGAACGCCGTGACCGAGCCGAAGAACAACGGGCCGTAAATCTCATAGTGTTTAATGCCCTGCTCATCGACGTACTTGCGCGCGCGAATGCGCTTGGCGCTTTCCCAGGCAAACACTAAAGCCGCGATCACTACGCCAATGAGCACCGCCAGTGCCAGGTTGTGCAGGAAGATGGTGATTGCCGCCACCAGTATACCCACAAAAATATCGTGCCGGGGCATTTTTCCGATCATGCGGATGCTAATCCACTCAAACGTGCCAACGGCGACCATGATCATCACACCGGTAAGGGCGGCCATTGGCACTTTCTCGATAAGCGGCGCGCCGAACATAATAAAAACCAGCAGCATCACAGCAGCCACGATGCCCGAAAGCCGGGCCCTGGCGCCTGCAGAAATGTTGATGAGGCTCTGGCCGATCATGGCGCAGCCGCCCATACCATAAAATAGGCCGCTGAGGATATTAGCGCTTCCCTGGGCTACGCATTCCTTGTTGCCGCGGCCGCGCGTTTCGGTAATTTCATCGATCAGGTTGAGCGTAAGCAGGCTCTCGATAAGCCCCACTCCGGCCATGATGGCCGCATAGGGAAAGATGACCTGTAGGGTTTCCAGCGTAAAGGGTACGCCTGGCAGGTGAAACGGGGGGAAGCCGCCCTTAATGGAAGCAATATCGCCCACGGTTTTCGTCTCGAGGCCGAAGCTGACCACTAAAATAAACACCACGACAATGGCTACCAGCGAAGCCGGCACTGCCTTGGTAAACCGCGGAAGGAAAATCATAATGGAAATAGTCAGTGCTACCAGCGCGAGCATCAGAAACAGCGGTTGGCCGGTCATCCATTCCAGTTCACCGTTTACCGAATGCTTGAATTGATCCAGCTGGGACATGAAGATAATGACCGCCAAGCCGTTGACAAATCCAAACATCACCGGGTGGGGGACCAGACGGATCAGTTTGCCGAGACGAAGCAGCCCGACGACAATCTGTATCACTCCCGCTAGGATCACCGTTGCGAACACGTATTCGATGCCATGGGTTTTGGCCAGGGCTACGATGACGACCGCAATTGCGCCGGTAGCTCCGGAGATCATACCCGGTCTTCCGCCGAGTATCGCAGTAACCAAACCTACCACAAAGGCAGCATATAATCCAACAAGGGGCGGCAGGCCAGCTATCATGGAAAAGGCGACAGCCTCAGGAATAAGTGCCAGCGCCACAGTCAGGCCAGCAAGGATTTCGATTTTGTAGTCGACCTTTTGCTTAAAGTCGAATAGACGTAAATAAGGATGCATAATGAAATAAGTAAATGGAAATTAATTAAACGAAAAGCGGCTACCGAAGCCCTTGTTGCTTACAAAATGGAAAGATGGAGTATTCGGTTCCCTGGAAATAGGGACCGTCTTGCCTCGCTGAGAAGAGGTAATTAAGGCGGTGTAACCGGACTATGTTGAATACGAAGTTTCATTTCTGCGGCAAAATTAGAAAAAAAACCGGCGAGACCAAGGGATTTTTTTAAGCCTTAGTAAACCCGTATAGGTTAGCAATTACTCGGTTAGCTATGAAGTATTTGTGTATAGGCAGCATTCCGTTGATCGACATTCACTTGTGAGATGGCAAGCTCAAGGCCATTAGTTTTAGGTTTTTGGATAATAGTCGTATCTTTCACAAATAAGATTAAAGCTGCGTCTTGGTAATCTAATATGTGCTTAACGAGTAACGGAAAAAGCGAGTATACTTTTTTTAAAAATGCGAGATATCACCACCCTCTGGCAGGGAAAATATTACAACTCCCTCGAACATTGCATAATCCAGCTCGATGAAGAAGGTGTGAAAATTGACTCGGCGATAGTGGGGCATCTGGATAATCAGATTTACAGCATCGTCTACTTTATCGATACAAACCAAAGCTGGGAAGTACAGCATTTCAGCATTAACGCAAAAATCAATAGTTCTCCATTCCAAGTCGAAGGACGGAAAGCCAACGGGCATTGGAGTATTAATGGATCAGTCGTCAACGATTTCTCTACCTGCACCGATATTGATATTTCTTTAACCCCGTTGTCTAATTCGTTTCCGATTAACCGGTTAAAATTAGAAGATGGCCAGCAAGCGCATATCGATGTTATCTATATCGACGTACTGGAACAAAACATAGCAGCCCGCTCTCAGAAATATTCACGGCTGAGTGCAGAAAGATATAAATACGAGAACGTGCCAAACGATTTTGAAGCAGTAATAACCATTGATAAATCAGGCCTAGTAATTAGTTATCCCGAACTATTTGAAAGAATAGCATTTCTTCAATGATAACAGAAACATGAACTGTTACACCACACTTTCTCCCAAAAACGCTAAAATCAATCTTTCAAATTCGTCCTTGCTTTCACTGTTCGTAAGGTGAACAACCGGTAGAATAATTAAATGGGAATTAGGGATGGCAGCGTGTAAATTAAGCATCGATTGAATGGTCATACCCTTTTAGATTTCACGCAATTCTTGGATACCGATTATGAAAAGGCGGTCTTTAAAAATGGCCTACGAGTTCCAAATCTAGCCATGTATTTCCCTTGGTCCTCAATTTTTTCTCTTTCCATATTTATGCTATTTTATCAATTGCGTTATCCTCCCTTGGTAAGATTGCCAATAGTTTCTCTTCGTGGCATCGTCCAAAAACGAAGCAAAGGTCAGTTTTTCTACGAGCTCACCGTTTGATAACATCAATGCCACAATTTTATCGAATATCGGCTTGGTAATCGCAGCGTTATCCGCTAAGACAGAAAATTGATGCTGGATCTTTCCCTGGGCAATATTTTTCGGCAGCAAACCATCGTGCAAAGCAAATTCACGATCCCTGATGTGTATACTGCTGTTAACCAGATCATAGGCGGGACTTAACCGATAATCTCCTAAAGGCGTCTCCAATAGCGAAAAATTCTTAAAATGGGCATCGCCGTTTGAAAATAGATAATTGAACAGGATTAGTTTTAGCAGTTTCGGAGCCTCAACCCGGTAGGCCGGAACAAACTTCTGCATTAACTCAAAAAGCTCCAGATAATTCCCCTGGTACTTATAATCCGTACCTTGGGTTTGAGGTGTCCTCCCTGCCAAAGACGCAAAATCGTCCTGGGCAAGTTTACCCCCATTTTTATCCAGATCAAAACGTCGCGTGATATAGGCCGGCCTTCCATCTCCAAAAAATATCAACGCATTCTCTGCCGTGTCGATACCGTAAACCTGCCGTGCGATCTGCATCGTCAGGTGTTCGTTGGCAGGCATTTGCTCCCTGCGTCTACTTGCGTTTGGAATAGGCTTCAGAATATACGTGCCTTGTTCGCCTTCATGGATAAGCCTTAACTTATTCTTATCCAACGATAGTGAAAACTTCTCCTGGACACCAGAAATAGACATCACCTGTCTGTTCAGGTCAAACGCTTCGGCCAAATCTGGGTCAGAGGCCGGTGAACCGAATGGCAGGATAGGACTGACTTTCTTCCCATCGAAGACTTTAACAAGGCACGGACGGCTATACGTAGTGTGGTTGGGAGCCAGTGTTCCCGGACAATGTGTGATAACAGGCAACGTCATATTTCGTCAGTTTTTTGGACGCGCACAGCTCCGATCGCATCATGTTTGGCCGTTACCATCAACAGGCCGAAATAATCATCGTCATCTATCTGATTGAGTTTACAGATGACCTGCTTGTTCGAACCTTCCGGTAACATGTTATAGAAAAACGGAAAAAGAAAGTCAGACTCATAAGGTTCCCTTCGTTTTGGAAGGGTTAGGCTGATCGGAGGTCGTTCGGCATTCTCAACCCAAAAGTCATGATACTGGAACATAAACGTGCCATCATCATGCTGCGTTAGTAGCCCAGCCTCTCTTTCCTTGAATAATATCTTTGCCCTTCTCATTGATCTGTGCGTAAGTCCTTGATTGTCAACGTTACTTCCATGCCCAGGGCATCCGCAATGTGCTGAACAGTGGACAATGTCGGATTGCCCTTGCCACTTTCAAATTGCTTTAATGTTCTTAAACCAACACCTGAAAGTTCAGCCAGCGCTTCCTGGGTGACCTGAAGTGATTCCCGACGGTCTTTTACCAGTTGTATGATTTTCTTTAAGTGCATTATACGGCTCTTTTTACACAAAAATAGGTAATAGAATTAAATGTATCAATAGAAAGTGCATTTTGATGCACTTTTAAGGGGTAATACTTGCCAATAGTCTTAATCAGTCACCAATAGTGCGGTTTAATGCATGTTAGGTAGGTACAAACATACCGCCATGATCGTTAAGATCTTTAAGAATCTGCCGCCTTCAAGGCCGTCATGTACAATACCGGAAAGGTAGAGAAAGACCGGGGAGAGCCGAACAGATCAAGGAACTGCGGCTGACCGAGTCGCTGTCGGTGATCAACGAGCTGGGGAAATGGATCTTTGAAGAGATAAAACCAATGAGTTTATTAAAGGTGTCGAATTGTGGTTTTATTGGATCTGATAAGTTAGGGTTGGTTTCAATGATTGTGTAGAGGCCCCTCATAGTCTGTTTGAGGTTGCTTAAATGCAGTATAAAATCGTCATTTTCTTTAAACATTGCCACCAAATTAGCTTCTGCATTTTTGTCCAGTAATCTTATTCTTGCCTTTCGCATGCTTTTTTATTTTATTTTCGTCTACTTGATCAATTAATCGGGGAAATCCTTCACCAATTCATCCCACCCTTCTGGTGACAGGTCGTGATGAATATATCCAGTACTTAGTTCGCGGCGGATCCATCGGATTCCGCCTTTGTTGAAGTAGCTTTCTTCTTTGGTGATGTCGGCAACTATGCCGTTTCGATCAATGGTCTGATCCTGTCGAAGCAGCATGCCGGGGATAAACGGTCGGCCGGAAATGGCGATAATGTTTCCTTCTTCGTGTTTCATAATTCATTTATTTAAGTAATCGTCAGCTCTTATTGTTAAACCGCTGAATTTTAGTCCTTTTGGTATGATGTGTTAACCATTACCATGCTTCAAATGTTCTACACTATTTGCATATCCCATACTCTACTCAAAATTCCCTATCTTTAACCCACAAACCTGCAATGCATATGAGCGACTGGCAAGACCTTATCAATAAGCTACGGCAATTCAACGAAGAGCGCGATTGGGCGCAATTCCACAACGCCAAGGATCTGGCATTGGCGCTCAGCATCGAAGCCGCAGAGCTTAATGAATTGTTCCTTTGGAAGAAAGCCGAAGATGCCGACTCGCAAAAGGTCAAGGAAGAGCTGGCCGATGTATTTGCCTTTGCCCTGCAACTGGCCGACAAATACAACCTTGACGTCAATCAGATAGTAAGCGATAAGATCGCCAGAAACGCCGAGAAATACCCTATAAACAAAGCCAAGGGGAGCGCAAAAAAATATGATGAGTTATAATGCAGGCTGAACGGGAATTTGATATCCAGCAATTTTCATTTGGTTCACGGCCAACCGATGATTTGTATGATTATTGGTTCGCTTCCGAGTTTTGGCCGGTTGTTTATATGCTGGATAGCCAAGCAGGTAAGACCCCATCCGCTTACGTGGGCGAAACCACTGATATCGTTAGTAGGTTCAATAATCACATACGTCATCCAGGCAAGCAACATTTTACAGATGCTTACCTTATTTCCAGTGATAAATTCAATAAATCCGCCACGCTCGACCTTGAAGCAAATCTGATCAAGTACCTATCGGGGGATGGAAAATATCAGCTGCTCAACGCCAACCTCGGATTGGCAAACCATACGTATTACGAAAAAGAAAAGGTTTATCGACCCATTTTCCGTTCAGTTTGGGACGAGCTGCGTAAGCGCGGCATTGCACAGCATTCGATAGAACACATCAACAATTCGGACCTATTCAAGTATTCGCCCTATAAAAGTTTGTCAACCGATCAGGTGAAGGGATTGAAGCTCATCATGCAGTCACTGCTTCATGAAAAGCATCGCAATATCGTGATTGAAGGTACCGCCGGTACCGGAAAATCCATACTTGCTGTTTTCCTTTTTAAGTTGTTGAACACGCCGATAGCAGATTTCCGGTTTGCCGATTTCGGTCCGGAAGAGCAGGAAGTTTATAACCTGGTTGTACAATTACAGGTGCGTTTTCCGCAGCCAAAAATGGCATTGGTTATTCCCATGGAATCATTTCGGGAAACCGTCAAGAAAATATTCAAACATGTCAAGGGGCTTAAGGCCAGTATGGTTATCGGCCCCAGCGAGCTTTCCAAGAAACGTTACGATATTGTAGTGGTCGATGAGGCACATCGGTTGAAACAGCGAGTAGGACTTTCTCAATACGGTTCGTTTGATCAAGCCAGCCACCGGCTTGGATTCGATAAGCACATCCACACCGAAATGGATTGGGTATTGAAGCAATCAGAAAAAGCTATTTTCTTTTACGATGAATTTCAATCCATCAAACCCTCGGATATCCCTTCGGATACTTTCGACCGATTGAAACAACGGCCAGATACCCGTTTAGAATACCTGAATTCGCAGATGCGCGTTCGGGGCGGGGCAAAGTATGTAAGTTTTTTGACGCGGCTGCTCCATGGAGAGCTCCCTGCCAATGAAGGAAAAATCACCCTGCAGGATTATGATTTCAAGCTATTCACCGACCTGCCGAAACTCGTAGCCCACATCAAGAAAAAAGACCGCGGGCACCGGCTTGCCCGTATGGTCGCCGGTTTTGCATGGCCCTGGCTGTCTAAGAATAATCCGGATATTGATGACATCCAAATCGGTTCGCACTGGCTAAAATGGAACAGCGTTAACGTCGATTGGATCAATTCGCCCAATTCGCTCAATGAGGTGGGCTGTATCCATACCACGCAGGGGTACGACCTCAATTATACGGGCGTCATCTTCGGCCCTGAGATCGGTTATGATAAAGCGAGGAGCGAAATCATTGTCCGTAAAGAGAATTACCACGACCGCAACGGTAAGGTAACTGTTAAAAGTTCCGATCAGCTCAAGCGTTTTATCCTCCACATCTACCAAACGCTGATGCTGCGCGGCATTCACGGAACGTACCTTTATGTCTGTGATGCGGACCTGCGCGATTATTTTGCGCGGTTCATTCCGATAGCAGGTGAAGATGATCCCGCTGCGGAGGGAAAAGCTGAGGTGGGTAGCGATGTCCCGCTTGTCCTCTTTGAAAACAGTGTCCCACTGTACGACCTATCCGCTGCTGCCGGTGATTTCAGTGAGCAGCAGCAGGTGAGCGATGGTGAAAAGGAATTTATCCGAGTTCCCGAAGGGACTCGAATCTCCGAGGATCATTTTGCCTGTCGTGTGGTAGGGGAGTCCATGAACAAGGTTATTCCCAACGGTTCGGTTTGTTTGTTCAAGAAATACCAGGGCGGTAGCCGCAATGGACTTATCGTTTTGGCCCAGCATACCACTCGGCAAGACGCCGATTTTGGGTCACAGTACACCGTTAAAGAATACCACAGCGCCAAATACCAGGATGAGGAGGGATGGCACCATCAGGCCATCACGCTCAATCCACAATCGCATGATCCCAATTATCAACCGTTGCGGTTAGCAGACGATGAGTTAAGCAGTTTCTCGGTAATCGGTATATTTGAGCAGGTTTTAACGATGCAATAATCTAACCTAACTTATGATGGAATTAGTAAACCAACAGGAGTATCAAGCATTAGTCAATCAAATATCCAATACCTACGAGGTGGGGAGGCAACGCGCTGCCCAAGCCGTAAATACGCATTTAGTAAATACCTATTGGGAAATCGGACAATACATTGTTGAGTTTGAGCAGAGAGGAGCGTTGCGCGCAGCATATGGAAAGAGGCTATTAGAGCAATTAGCCACTGATTTGACGATACGGTACGGTAAGGGATTCAGTAGGTCTAACCTAAATCATATGAGATCATTATATATTACTTATCCAATTTGTGAGACGCTGTCTCACAAATTGGGCTGGTCGCATTATGTAGAACTCTTGAAGACTGACGATCCATTAGAGAGGTCTTTTTATGAAAAGCAAGCTATCAATGAAAGATGGAATGTGCGCGAGCTCAAACGCCAAAAGAAATCCTCCTTATTCCTCCGGTTAGCCGCATCCAAGGATAAGGATGGCATTCTCCAGCTGGCTAAGCAAGGGCAGCAGGTAGCCAAACCTGATGATATCATCCGGGATCCTTATGTGCTGGATTTCCTGAAAATACCCGAGCCGCATCACTATACCGAATCCGAATTGGAAAGCCGGATTATCGAGCACCTGCAACATTTCCTATTGGAGCTAGGTAAAGGATTTGCGTTTATTGGTCGGCAATATCGGATTACTTTGGGCAATCGGCATCACTACGTCGATTTGGTATTTTATCATCGCATACTGAAATGTTTTGTATTGATCGATTTGAAGCGTGAAGAAGCCGGATATGAAGATGTCGGTCAGATGAACATGTACCTTGGTTATTTCGAAAATGAAGAAAATACCGAAGGGGATAATCCGCCGATTGGTATCGTGTTGGCTAAAGAAAAGGATGAATTGCTCATTCAATATGCCATGCATAACGTCTCTTCGCAGTTGTTCGTTAGTAAATACCAATTGTACCTGCCGAATAAAGAAGAGCTTCGCGCAGTTATTGAGGAAACGTTGGATGAGTGAAAATAACCGGCCCCATTATCAAAACAGTTATTGCCAATCCTTTTAAGGAGCGGTTGCATGCTATGCATACTGCATAGTTTAATCTGGATGCGCTGCGATCGAGTTTAGTAGGGAGCGTCTTTATTCCAACCTATGTCTATACGGTTTCCCGTAATGCAGTATTGATCTCTTTTTGCATATTTGACTGTCTAAGTCGGATGATTTGATAAACAGTTCTGTATCAGTCAATACGTGTACCGAAATAATACATAAATTATCCACAGGACTCTTTTTTAGTTTATGTATGTTGTATATAATGTGCTCATTTTCAGTACATAATAATAGGGTTGGATAGTGTGACTTATCCACAATGTGTATAATTCAACATTCTGTGGATAATAATTCTTACTGTCCTGAAATTAAACGATATATATTTGTTTAACTCAGCGCCTCATGCAAGTGCTGGATTAAAAAATCGTTCTTTGAGCCGGTCTATGTGCCAGCGGATAACGAGAAGATAGGATCGGCATTTAATTATAAGTCAAAATCAGCCGGCCTCCCTATACGACACGTTCAGCAATATGCAAGAGCTACACCGATAAGATGGTGTGTTCAGAACTTGCCGATTTGTGATGCGGAATTATTGAGTTGAACGGTTTATTTTTGATTGTGGTGCGCGAGGCACCGCAAGGGAGTGAAGTTTTTTAGAAGGAACCGAGAGGGTGAGAGTTCTCGGCCCCTTCGTAAAAAATTTATCACTCGCACCTTGAAAGGCGGAATGAAGATTCATTGTATAATTTGAACGGCGAAGTTATCCAAATTGGTATGCAATCCAAATAATAATTTCGTCACATCTTCCTTACCTCCTTTCTCTGGTGTCATGGGCTATCAAAGCCATTCAGCCATGCCAATAGCTGTGTGAAATTTTAATGGGACTGTTTTGCCTTGTCGCATTTATGTGAGAATATTTGATCCGTTCACTGAATCGGGTAGGTTTTTACATGGTGTGCCAGTGCCTGCCGTCTCTCGGATTGCTAACTATAACAAGGAGGATTCATATGGCCACTAATGGAAAGTCCGGCGACAATCGTCGGCACGGAGCAGTAAGAGACCGCTCCCAGACACACAATCCCAAAACAGATCAGTGGGTTAAACGCGACGCCGGCACCGGCAGATTTATGGATGTTAAACAAGACGGTACTCCTTTCAAGGGAGTGAGAAAGGAGGAAAAATAATGGAGTCTGAACACTTTCTTAAACAAAAGGTATTTAAACTTGATGATCTGGAAGATGGCGATGGGTTTGTTTATTCAGATGATTTACTAGGCCTCTTAAAAAATGCCGAGGTAAGGAGCTATATGTCAAATAAATATGATCTTTCTAAGAATATTAAGATAAAGATTGCAAAAATCGACGCGCTTTATAAGCTCATTAAACAGTATTCCACTCATTTTTCGCTGATGAGATTAACAACAAGATTTGATAAGGTTCACTCTTATTTTGCAATTAATAGTGATGGAGTGCGTGATGTTTATTTCGATATAGGTGAAGGTTTTACAAAATCAGATGGTCTCATTTATAAAGACATTAAGGCTAAGGCTATTTATGATGCAGTCAATATGTTTTATGAAGGACGAAAGTTGACGCAATATGTTAATTTTCTAAAAAAGAGGACTCGAGGCGATTCTTTGCTTGCAGCAGTAAATGAATCTTGGAATTCACTTTATAGTAAGTCAAATTCAAAGAACGTACCTGAAAAGGTCTTCCGAATTCTCGATGATGGAAAAGATAAGTTTCTTAAAAGCATTAACACCGATCGTTATAATGAATATGGCATAACGGAAACTTTTGTGTTAACCATGCTTGAGCTTAATAAAATTTTAGGAACTGACTTGGCCTTCGATTTTAAGATTAGCTCATTGGCCCTTAGCGAATCGAAGATAGAGATTATTTTGACAAGGGATAGTCCTAAGAAAATTGAAGGTGTTGGGACGATTCATCCTTCAATATCAATTCGAAATGAAGACCAAGGAAATACCTCTATTGGTTATTACAGCACACTCGAATTTAAGTTGACCAAGCTTATTGATGGTAAACTTTACCTCTTTCCAAATAAGCGAATAGAGGATATCAAGGTCGAAAGAACCATGTCGCACGTTGTTGGCGTTGAATACTTTGTGGACAGTTGCGAAGGTATACGGGATTTTTTTCAAGAATACGATAATTTTAAAGGCGATTATTACCTTTTTAAACAATCTGTAGATCTTGACGAACTACGGGCGAAAATCGAAGAAAAGCTTATTAGCAGGAATAGTCCTTTCAAAGAGGTTCGCAGTCTTCAGGAGTTATTTACAAGGAAAAACGCCGGTCATATTGCTAATTTGGCGTCGTTACTACGCCTGTGTGGTAAAGCGGAGCTGTTAGATATGGATTTCGACCTTAAATTCAAGCTTAGATATTTAATTTCTAACGTATTGCTTTATGGCAGGAATGATTTGTAATTGAGACAGGGTACGTACTAAAGTAAAGGAAAGCTGGTAAACTGGTATTCAGCTTTCTTTAGCTTTTCCTACCTTTGCTTCATGACCGCTGTAGCCACGACCCCTAAAGTCGATGTCCGTTCATTGGCGCAATTGATGTCCAATACTGGGTTCAGACACTTGATGACCGAATCAAAAAGGCCTGGCTATGTCAAGAGAATGAAAGGTATTTGGGGTGGGAACAGATGGAAGCAGGCCGGCCGGAAACCATAGATCAATTACTTGCAACGGCTTACCAAGGTTTGCTCCGAGAATACCGCCACGAATACCTTTACAAATCGGCCCTGTTAAATCAGTATATCCTTCGGAAATATTCACTTGACGATACAATTCTGCTCAATGAGTTTCGTATTGGTAAATCCGTAGCCGACGCCGTGCTGGTAAATGGGACGAACAAGGTATTCGAAATCAAGACTGAATTGGACAATCCCGATAAGCTTGTTACCCAGCTTGCCGATTATTACAAAGCCTTTTCGCAGGTTTATCTTTTCGTACACGAAAGGCTGGAAGCAAAATATCGCACAGTCGTAAACGAAAAAGTCGGTCTAATCCTGTTTACGGACAATGGCGGAGTGTTGGAAAGTCGTAAGGCAATCCGGGAAACCAATTTCCTTGACGCCGGTACGATGATGAAATCCTTGCGTAAGGCCGAATATTTAGAACTTGTAAAACGTTTGACGGGGTTTTTGCCAGACGTGACTCCGGTGCACCTTTTCAAAACTTGCTTGGCCATCTTGACCGATTTTCCCGTAGAGGAAGTCCTGCGGCATTACTATTCTATCATCAAAAGTCGTATTTGCGAGGGAACCAATCGTGTAATTAGCGAATATGACCTTCCCGACTACTTGAATTTCCCCTTTTATATTCTTGGTTTAAATGAAAATCATTATCTTAGCCTGCAGAAGATATTGAAAACTAACATTTAAACCTTCGGCCTATGTATTTTCCTTACCTACGGGACAAGCAACGAAGTCGTAGCCTATGCGAACTGTTGGTATGCTTAATGGAGGAAAAGTGATTCTTTTTGAACCCCTAAAACGAAATCTATAGAAACTTATTTGCATAACAAAACCCGACAAAGATGGCCCAATTAACACTGCTTTCTACTTATGTCATTAAATTGAAAGAAAAGAGGAAGTCTGATTACTTGTTTCTATCCAGATACAATGAATCAAAAGAAGATTTTCTGGATTTATTTAGAAGCTTTTTACAATATCGGAAAAACAACCATTATTCTAAACTCGATAAACAAGGGATAAAGAAAACACTGTTATTTAAAGAAACTTTTTCTCGTGATGTAGACAATAGAACCCTTCAAGGTTTTCTCCATAGTGGCCTGTCTGGACAACGGGGACAAGTAGTGGATGATAGTACGGGTGACGATTTATATGTAATGGAGAAAAATCATGCAAAAATCCTTCCTACTTATTTTTTTATGCATGTTCCTGAAAATAGAAGGTTTGGATATCTAATCTTGCAGCGAAAGAGTAATTATGGTATCAAAGAACTTTTGGTTGATTCATTTAATGATTTTTTGATAAAGTTGGGTGCCCCCTTGCTTTTTGAGGCTAATAATTTTTTGGTGTCTTCTGTCTTTGAAAAAATGCTCAGTGTTGGTCGGGTTTTCGAAATGTCATTTATAAAAAACCATATTCCAGATGATATCGAAGATATGTATGATAAGGACTCGTTAAATAAAAAAATACCGGGGAAGATTAAAACCATTGTTACAACCAAAAATGGTTTTCCGGTTAAAGGACTCCTAAAAAGGTTATATTTTGCGGAGCATAAACATGGGATGGTGGAAATCCCGCAATTAAACGATAGATTTGATGAAGTGGATTTTGAAATGGAATATAACGGTTCTAAGAAAACTTTCCATATGAAAAACGTAGGTAAAACGACCCCCGATTTTAATGTAACAGATCAGATCGAGTTTATTGATGATATGCCAACTTATGCGAGTTTGGAAAGTCAATGCCATATATTGTTAAAAGATATGAGGGACTATCATGAAAGTAAAATAAGATGAGATGTTCTCAAAAATTAACATATCTAAGATTGTCGTCGATCATATCAGGACATTTCAAAATGTCAGGACAGGACGTTATTCCTTTAGTGACTTTTTTTTATTTTTTGGTTTTCCGATAGCTGCCGGGATTTATTTTGGGGTCTTTGAAAGATTATGTGTTGGCGAAAGTTATATTAATTTTTTAATTGCTTCAATATCTATCATAGCGGGTTTTCTTTTTAATCTTTTGGCCATTATTTTTGGTATAATGGATAAAGTTAGAACCAATGTCGAAAATGACCCCGTTAAGCAGAAATTGGCTGCGGAAATTCATTCAAATATTGCATTTAATATTCTCTTGGCCATATTTTCTGTTGTTTCTCTCTTGTTTGCCAATAGTGAGAATTTCTATGTAGCACTGGTTGCAAACACCGTCTCAATCTCTCTATGCATTTTGTTTTTTCTCACCATATTGATGGTGCTTAAGAGAATTTATATTATTATGTCGAAAGAAGGGATTGCATAACATCGGGGCTTACAATACTACTATTTATTTAATTTCGACCGCCCCACCTGTACAGATGCTTTCAAAACCATTATTCTTTTTATTACGCGAATGTTTAAAGTCAGATTAAGAAGCAATTTGCCCAAATGCACTATAGTTTTCTAACCAATCATAATTTAAACTTAGAGATTTGATGAATAGCAGCCTTTAGTACCTGAGAGCAAATCTTAGCAGTGTGAATATCCGGACTGAAATTTGAATGTAATTGCTGGAACGGATGGATATAATTTCGAAAGCCTCTTAGACTATGGCTAAATTTTTTCACATCTTCTTTTAGAACTCCAATTTCGCTTGCGGCATCAATAAAGTTGTTGAGTGTCCATTCATGAAAGGGCTTTGTTTTTCCTTCCTTATCTTTAGGAGACGATTCTGAAGTATTAAACTCTTTTGGATACTTAATTGCAACTCCTAATAATATCCCTTCAAGCGTACTGCCGCTTAGGAAGATGACAGATAGTGGACTGCTTGAAGCCAAACAATTTTCTATCTCGGTCACTCTTTCCTTAAGGACGTTAGTCATTGGGCCTTCAAGGTTTAATTTTTCAAGATTGATATCGCTGAACTCCTTTTTTAGAAAGGTTTCTTCCTTCAAATCTTCTTTGGCGTTTTGAGATACAACTTCATTAAAGTAGTCATCGGTTGTTTTTTTAAAGGTAATTTCTTTGCCATTTCTTATGATAAGCCAATTATCAAATGATAGGTAGTCATTAAAACCTTTTATATGATTGTCAAGCTCCTGAAATCTTCCAATAAAATTCACCGGAGAAAACAATTTTCTTATGCATTTGTCGAGTTCGGGAGTTCCATTTAATTTATTAAGCCGTTCCTGTGTATAAACCCATCTTGATGGAAACCCCTGTCCGTACGTGTCATTGAATCCTAGGTCTCTGAAAAATTCAACTAACTTTGGACCTGACCTATATTCAGTTGCCTCGTTGATTAATTCCCTTAACTTTTCTAATGTTCCCTGCTGGATTATCATGCCAAATTTTTCTTTTTAAAAGGTTCACATTTTTCGACTAAGTCATTCCGCTACTAAATCTAAACGCGTCGCCTTGCTTTTTAGCTATATCTGAGAGAGCCAAACGCATTATAGCCATTAGCTCGTCGTCGTCTGTTTCTCCTTTATTATACATATCATTCAGAACCGGATCTCTTTTAATTTCGTCTAAGATTGCTTTATCAGTTTCAATCCTCTTTCTGACATCTTTAATATTCTCCTCAAAAACACGTTTTGAATCTTTGTAGAAAAAACCGCCACCATTTTTTTCAAGTTCCAAATAGGCCTCGATTAAATTTCCGCCATTTGATATAAGCTCTTCGAATAAATGATGAAAGCTACCCAAGACCTCATCTTCTGTAACAGCTTTGGTCGCTGAAATGTATCCGCAGTAAGCTGACTTCTCATATGGGTCGACACCTTTATAAAGATACCTGCCAAAACAAGACGCTAATGTCAGATATAAATTGTTATTAGTCGATATATTTATTGGTCTCAAAAGATTTACCAGGCGTTCCCATGTTAAGATGTCTTCGTCGGCAATGATCAGACCTTCAAGGTCTGTACTCCCATGCGCTTCAATGTGGACTAGTATGCCCCCGGATGTAAGATGTGCATTTGCGGAAATATAGTTCAACAACTCTTCAAAACTCAACTTGTTTTCTGCACGGAAGAAGAAATGGCGGATATTCTTTTTATAAAACAAAATAGAACGCACTATTATGTCGTCGTATAAGGTCTTACCTGTTTTGTTGTCATGCGTAAATAGAGATTCTATAACATAGATATGACTTATATAACTCATGCTTCTAATTTATGTTACAAATATTGGTTCTAGTCTTTTATGTCATTGGACTACTGATATCCGCTAATAGGATATCGTTATAGAATCTGTGTCGGTTGAATCGATAGTAATTAATCCCTTTTCGGCCAAATCTTGAAATAGATTTTTGTATTGTTTGATTGCTTTATTATTTTCTTCTATTGCTTTATTATGTCTGTCAACGAGTGAAATATATTTATTAGCAGTTTCCTGATAGCTTTTAGCTAATTTGTTATAATCATCTTGGTAGTCCTTGATGACAGATTCGTAATCGGTAGTAATTACATACCAAGAGTCATTTTTTCTGTACACCTTAGTTTTGTAATGAGGATAAAGATGACTGGCTGAATCCGCCGCAGTCGGTGGATCACTTACAATACGATATGTCGAATCGGTTGGATATATCTTTTTCAATTTTACCCCATAGTGGTCTTGAGTATATTCATAAAAATCTTTGTATAGACGCAGGGAATCTTTCATTCTATTATGATAGATTAAAAAATCTCCTGTGCTTACTTCTTTTCCATCAACAGTATAAGATTCGCCAGACAAGAACTCGTTTAAGGTTTGTACCAAGTCGTTTTCCCCCTTTTTAAGCCTCGTGTCTATCTCTGCATAGCTGCTTAGTATTTGATTTTGATCGTCTATCTGGTTTTGTAGTTTGTTGATAACCGATACGAAGTATGATGTCAAACCAATGATAATCAAAGATGACAGCAGTAGCGTTAAGGTCAAGAGATTATTTTTCATTGCTTACTGTCTCCTTTCTAATTTCAACTTGGATATTTTCTATCTGTTCAAGTCTTTTGTCAATGTACTGGCTTATGACTTCATTTATCTCCTTGTTTTTTTCATTGGTTATGGCATTTATTTTCATTTCCATTTCGATTGATGCCACTTTATAGCCAAGATGATACCCGCCTGTAAATATTGCACCAATAATGCTAAGACCGCCCAGTATTTTTCCGTAATGATTGCTGATAAACTTTAGGAATTCTAAAGATTTATCCGGATCCGCTTGTGATATGTTCTGCTTTGCCATTTATCAGCTAAGGCTAATTATAAATATTGTCCACGCTCTTTGAGACGACTGCTATCATATTCGACGTGGATTTAGATGGCGTTACTTCATTATTCCCCGGGAACTGAATATTGCAAATGGACGTGCAGGAGTAAAAGTATTCTAAAGCATTATTGTGTTTCACGATACAGAGAATTGGTCACATTGGTTAATTGCTTGTGGCTAAGATACAAAACGAGATTAAAGATTTCAAATTCGATTAATGGAATAGCAAAATAGATAAGTCTCGCTATTTCCTCACTTGCCTATTTTCCTCCTCAACCCCACCTCATAATACCCCTGCAACTTTTTATGAAACTCCTCCGCGCGCTCCAGCGCGCGGCGCAAGGTTTCCAACGACTCGGCGATACCAAGCTCCGGCGACCGGGCTACGAAGCGTTCCAAATTATAGGCGGTAACCAGCACCGTCCACTCGGTTTTAAATTCCTCCGGCGTATACCACTTATCGTCAAGCCGGTCATAAATCCACTGCTGTTTATTCCACGCGTCAAGCATCAGCTGCTTTACAGCCTTGGGTATCGATTCTGTTTTCTTTCCAATATGCCGAATCATGAAAGCAAATATAATACTAAAAATATTAGCCTATCAAATTAAGAGAGAAAGTTTTTTCGTTGAGGCAATTCCGAAACCCAAACGACTTTTGTCAACTAATTGCTTGCATGGTTAAATTACAATGCCGATATTCGAAATAGGTTTAGGTTTTAAGTCCTCCAATCCCCTTGGAGGCAGCATTTCTTTCATAGGGAATGGTTTGACCCCGGCCCTTTTTACATAAAAGAGCCGGGGTTACTTTTTGATGTTCTTTAATGGCTTAACGGGATAAATCGATTACTAAAATACCTCGGTGTTGCGTTCCGGGGCCGTCCATGTGGTAAAATGGGCTATTCATAATGCCGTAAATCTTAAGCGTGGCGAATGGTTGGGTTTCTATTTAGTATTACGATGCTTCAACAACAATCCCCGCCATTGGCGGGGACTGAGTAGCAGTTTTCGGATCCGCAGACGTAATGTCTGTCGTGTAGGACGCAAAGTTAACATTTATTTCGGGTCATCAAATCAACCCCAGAGCTCTTTTCGCTTTGCGGATTTTACATGCGCCAAATGATGGCTGCAATGCCAGGCATACATGCCTATAGTTTCTTCCAATGTAAACTCTTGCCCATGCTCAGGGTGGGTATATTTCCGTTTAAGCGCTTCCTGGTCGAGGTTTTTTAATAAACTATACCACCGATGATGAAGGCCTTTCAAGATAAATAGTGACGATGCCACCGGCAGCGATGTGCTATCATTCAATTCAGCCCACAACGCTTCATTATACGGTTTGATTATCGGATTATCTTCGGTTAGGGCAAGTTTAAAACGAACGAATGCGTTCATGTGGCTATCGGCACAATGATGAACGACCTGCCTGATGGTCCAGCCTCCTTCCCGGTACGGGGTATCAAGTTGCTCGTCAGCCAATAAAGCCACTTCAAGGCTTAGCAGTTCGGGGAAGGAACCGATGGTTTCTATCCAGTTTTCGATTACAGGTTTTGTTATAACGGGAGGCTTGTCAAATTGCCCGATCGGATACCTTAAGTAATGTTCTTCCATTTGTTTAGTTAGTTTGATAACTGGCGCCGAATGGTGTATGGCCCGTCACAAATCTCCGTTATTTTACCATTAATTCAAAAAGAGAAGGCGATAGGAGGAAAAGTTTCCAGAGAGAGGCTCTTAGCGTGGAAACACAGTTACAATTACCTATCTTCGAGCCGAATGTGTAATCGGAAACGATCAAAGCAATCCTGCGCCGGCAAGGCAATCACATCGATAACCAATAATGGCTGATTTCATTTTAGAAAACTGGTATATCACGGCGGATCGGTAACTTATGTCGAATCGTCGCTTATATTTCCGATGGAGCGATGCTTATACGGGCTTGTGAAACCCACATAATTGGACGGTTAAAACCTAAGCCTTTTATTGCTAAATATCTGCTTACTGAATGGTAAAATATGAATGATTTAACTTCTTTTCAGGTTGGGGTGCGTCATGGGGTTTAATGATAATTTCTGAATAAAACTGTAAATGCTTCTCAAAAGTTCATTTCAAAAAAAGCAGGAACTACATCCTTTTGTAAGTCTTTCCACTAAGTAGATTTGTTATACGTTTCAAAGCAGTGATACCTAAATGTCTTCCTATTTGTTTTGCATCGTACCCTTTATCTGCCATCTGTCTTATCTTTATGACCTCATTGAATGAAAAGGTATTTTCTCTATTTCCAATAACCTTCGCATAATATTTATCATCTTGCCAAAGCTTTTCTATCATGGGATTTTTAATTCCATGACGTGATTGATTAGCAAAATATAGAAACGAAGATTGACCAAGGGCAATAGAATTTTCACCCGCTAAATCGGAAATTTTATTTTGACAGGAATATGCCCCTCGCCCCGCAAATCCTCCTGGTATCATATTTAGCGATCTATTTTTAGCCATATATTTTTCTACGATCCATTCTTCCCAACCCATAGCTGCTTCGTAACTATGATTTAAAGCAATCAATTCGGAATTTAACAGGACATTGGTATCGCCGAGATATTCACGCCAAAGTTTATGGAATGTTTTGTTGCTGTTCCCTTTAATGTCCCGAAAATGCTCCGTCATACGTGTTAGCCACCCTCGCTTTGTAATCCCACAATAGAACACCTCATTTTCTTCTTTGGGTTGCCCGTTGTCGTCAAGGAAAGATATCCCGTGACCATAGCAGTGATAGCCAAGCATTGGGTCTCCAAAGCCAACCATCAGACTTTGTAACGGAAGGTGTATTGCCCACGTTGTTTTGTCGACATCCTTAATAAGAATATGTAATACAACGCGTCTCTCTTTGTAATCCCTCGCAAATTGGGGATGAACTCGGTAATCACGAAGATCAATAGTTAATTTTTTACTGAGGCTATTCAACTCCAAAACCATATCGGCATCGACCTTTGCGAATTCACTGACATCCCGATTTCTTTTTTTGGAAATGTTATGAAACAATAATTCGCCAGGTAAGGGATCTCCGTTATCATCAAGATGGTTTAGGTACTGGTCAAGCAAATTAATTACGCGCTTTAATCCAAGAGGAAATCGTCGGCCCAAAAGCTTTTTTACATTTTCTTCGCTGATGTACTTAATATATCCCATAGAAGATTGAATTAATTACTCGAAAGCAAGCTATAGAGACTGCAGGTCTGTGAGCAATTCATTACAATCGGCATACCTTGTCTCTAATGGGTTAAGACACTTTTTAATTACATTTATTGTTTTTTCAGATATTCCTAACGCCATTAATGTAGACATAAAATCGCTTCCCGCTGGCGGCTGTCCGGTTAGTAAGGTATACCAAATTGCGCCTAAAGAATAAATGTCGGATCTTTTATCGATAAGTTTTGGATTCGCGACAAGTTCGGGAGCATTATAATATCCACTTATAGTTTGCACACCTGTTTTGGTAAGTCTTGAATGCAGTTCATTTTCAATGAATATCCCTAGGCCAAAATCTATTACACGAAATTGATTGGGCTTCGCAGCCATGATTTTACTTGGCTTTAAATCCCTATGAATAATCCCGCAGGTATGTGCATATCCGATGGCACTAACTATATGCTTCATAGCGACGATACTCTTCTCCTCGGTTTGTGCCCCAAACTCTGTGATGACTTTGTTTAAGTTTTTACCATCAAAATATTCCATTCTGATGAACGGACGTTTACCGATTAGGCCAGCATCATATATCCTAATAATATTCGGATGGTTGAGTTTAAATAAAATTCTTGATTCTTGAAAAAAACGTTCTAACTCTTTCTGATCAGTAGCGCCTTCATAGAAAGCAGGTGCGAATATCTTAACGGCGAAGGGCATTTTCAGCAAACGATGCTCATATTCGTAAACTACGCCAAATCCTCCTGTACCTATAATTCTTTTCTCTTCGTAGTTTCTGTTAAATTCCAATGCACCCTCCCCAGATTCGTATTCAATCGCATCAAGCATTGGATTGAGTTCATCTGCAAGGATTTGCCTACGCCCATCATATGTGGAAGATACACTTTTTGCCCATTGCCAAAAATCTCTAATCGTTCTGCAGGTTTTCAAAAATTTAGGAATTAGCTTTTCTAATCTTGGGTTTGCCAAAATTATTTTCCTTGTCCTTTGGTATTCCTCTTCATCATAGTCACCTCCGGTTGCGCGAGAAACCAGTCCGTTTTTGAAAGTTTCTAGTAGTATCAGCAAGTCATCATCAGATAAAACTTTAGGTAAGGTATTGTTATTCATTTTTTTTAACTCAATTTCTGTGCAAAGATACCTTACTGTTAACAAATTAACCAATTTGTAATCCAGCCCTCAGACCTGTATGAGCATAGCGGTGTTGGTTATGTACAAAAAACTACCTCTACAAGTTTGAAATCATGATCTCAGGCCTTGATAGGAGATTTTTTAAATTATCTTAGGTGTTTTTCAAATTATTATTCTTACTTTCGAGAAAGGAATCAAGCGCCCCAGTTGTGAGTGGCTGAAACGCGAGGTTAAAATCAATAATTGACAAGTCAAACAGCAAATTTTGTTAAACTGCTGGCATGGTTGTCCTTAAACACTCACGACGACTAAAAAGCCCAGCAAATAACACTTATTGCTATGAAGCTTGACATTACAAAAGCATGCGCAGATTCTTTGCGCACCTTCACCCAAAACAATTATGGTATCCAATTGAAATCGTCCCATGCACATGAACTTGTGGCGGCTTATTTTGGCTATGCTTCACGTGCCGCGCTACTTGCTGACAAAAAATGTCCCTTGAGTAATCTACAGGATGCGGAAATCATCATCATGAACACTCCAACACTTTTCGTCGAGCAACGCCTTAAAACCTTGGAGAATCTGCCTTCAGGACTTCCTTCCGTCGATATTCTGGCTGAAGGCGTTTATTCGCCTATTTTGATCGATGACCAATTGTCAGGGAAAATATGGGCAGGCATCCATGAGGTGGCAATTGCATATGCTGAGAATCGGGCATTTGATAATATGAGAATGATGGGAATGGATCAAAAGGAACTGGACTGGCTTACTGAGGTTGATATAAAGCCAATGGAAACTCATGTACTGATCGCCGTGACATTTGATTATCCAGCAAAGGCAAAGAAGCCTATGAGATATGCCTCAGTAAAAATAACGCTTCCTTGTATTGCAGGAAATATAGGTTATGACAAACCCGAAGTCATGCCAACTTTTTATAACGGTCATATGAGAGACCCGGATTTCCGGTTAAGACACGGAATCGATGAACTATGGCAATGATTTAAATCCCACTATCTTCTTGAGCCAAAAATTTTGGCTTTAAGGAGATAGATATCCGTTTTTATTCTATCGAGTGTTTCGTCGTTCATTGGTTGATCTCAGATTCATTTGTACAACTCTTGTATAGTTCACGCCAGAGCATTTTTTTACATTTCTTTCTGGTTATATACACACAAAATTGTCCGTTTCTGTTCTATCTTACAAAAAAGCACCAATCGTACGTGACTGGTGCGTTTATTGTAGCCCCGACGGAAATATGAGCTCTATTATCAGCTTAATTTGACCGCTTTGAAAAGCACCTTAAACAACTCACCTGTTTCCTTATCTGCGGCCATCTCTATAAGAGCGAGTTCGTAGGTTTCTATACGGTCAATACCAAGTTTTGTTAATCGGGATAGCCGGTCGCGCTTGATTCCGGTTCGATGAGCCAAGATGTCAAGGTTGTAATCTTCCAGGGAAAAAATCAAATTTCCAGTGGGCGAGGTGTCGGACTTAATGTTTTTCGAAGTCGGTTTATCAGTGTTTTTTAGCTTAAGATCTAGATAAACTTCCTTCAAATAGACTTCAATCGGGTCTCCGACAAAAAGTGCTATTTTGAAGGATTCGATGGCAGGGATGGATTTCGTAATGCCGTTACGCATTTTACGAACTGTTTCAACATGTATACCTGTCGCCTTTGCGATATCGGTGCTGTCTTCCTTTTGGCCTTTTAGTTTCTTAGCTAAATAAGGTCCGAGGTTATTATCAGGAGCTTCTACTTTCAAGGTATTAATTGCTTTCGAAAGCCTAAATGTACACTTTGAAGATAGAGGGGGCAATTTCCGATGCTTTACAGTCGTTTGTTGAAAAATATTTTGAAATAAACGACTATTTGCGTAGGTTTGTTGTGTGAATGTATAGGTAATTTAGAAATTGACAAAATGACGAAATAAAGAAGTTAATTTTGTAGCATCATTTAGAAGTTAATGATGCTCACTTAACGAGCCTCACGACCACGCACGAACGTAGGAAATTCAAAAGGGGAGTTAGAGGGTAAGTGAGCACTGGTGATACCCCCATGAGCAATCATGGGGTACCAGGCCGCTTGCGATTTAGCTCCCGGGTGCAACCCTTCGGGGAAGTAGCAATACCAATAGGCAACTATTGTGAGCACCGATCCTACGCGGTCCTTCGTGTGGTTACAATCAAAGGCGGTCTGGCTCCTTCGGGAGTTTGATTCCTTTGCGAGGTTTTGATATCGATTTTCAAAACCAATGAAACCAACAAAAAAAATCATTGAACCTAAGTTCTGCCATCCTTTCCATAATAGGAGAGCTGACAGTTTTGTGTCCAAACCGTGGGGAATTTCTACGAGTAACCTCTTTAAAAGCATCGCGAAAAACCCGGTTTGACGGGATTAAAGAAACCTGAATTAGTTCATTCTTCTTACACCTAAAATCAAATAATATAATGAAGCAAAATTTACGCTTAGGGGATAGCTATACCCTTTTGATAGCCAACCAACGAAATCTTGGTACGACCAAATTGCCAAGCCAAACTGGAGGGAATTCCGGAATGGAAGGGCAACAGCCACACAGCTTGCTGCCTGCAAAAAGAAATGAAGAATCATGTGTTTGTACCCATGCGATGGCCCGAGCCCGTAGCGGGCTGGGCCTCGCTTTGGGGTTGATGGTGGCATTTTTTCTAACGACTATGTGTTTGTATGCCCGCGCGCAGCCGGAGCGAAGCGAAATCCCGATTGCTGTCGAGAAGTCCCTTACCGTATCCGGCACGGTGACCTCCGCTGCTGATGGCCGGGCGATAGTGGGCGCTACCGTTACTAACGGACGCACACGCATCCATGCGATCACGGATAGGCTAGGGGAGTACCGCATCTCCGCGCAGGCCGGTGACATCTTGGTCTTTTCCTTTGTGGGCTATAAGGAACGCAAAGAGGCGATAAACGGTCGAGCGTCCGTCGACGTGTCGATGGAAACTGCGGATAATACATTGGATGAAACCGTGGTCATCGCTTATGGTACCACCAGCAGACGGCTCAATACGGGGAGTGTGGGCCGTGTCACTTCCCAGACGATTGCAAAACAGCCTGTCGGCAATCCGTTGCTCGCCTTGGCGGGCCGTATACCCGGGCTGGAAATCAACCAGACTAACGGCTTGCCCGGCAGCACCGTAAACGTCCGTATCCGTGGCCGCAACTCCATCCAGCAGGGCAACGAGCCGATGTACATCATAGATGGTGTGCCGTGGTTGAGCAGCAGCCTCACCCAATCCCAGACGCGTGGGGCAGCGGGCGATATTAGCCCCTTCAACAGCATCAATCCGGCAGATATCGAAAGTATCGAGGTGCTCAAGGATGCTGATGCCACGGCTATTTATGGCAGCCGCGGGGCCAACGGCGTAATCCTCATTACCACGAAGCGTGGTAAAGCCGGAAGGACGAGCGTGGACGTGAATCTATACACCGGCATGGGTAGGGTAACGCGCACGATGGAGCTGATGAACACCCAGCAGTACCTCGAAATGCGACGCGAAGCTTTCCGCAATGACGGCGTGGAGCCGACACCGGCGAATGCACCGGATCTGCTGTTGTGGGATACCACGCGCTACGTGGATTGGAAGAAGCTGATGATCGGCAACACGGCCAAGCTGGGCGATGTGCAGGTGGCGCTATCCGGTGGGAGTGAGGGTACGCAATTCCGTCTTGCAGGTTCGTACCGGCGCGAAACTACCGTATTCCCCGGTGATGACCTGGCAGACCGACGTGGCGCTGCCCAGCTTAACATCAACCATCGGTCTGCCGATGATCGGCTGCAAGCCAATGTGAGCGTGGGGTACAGCGGCGGGAAGAACAACCTAATCACCAGTGATTTGACAGGGCAAATATATACCCCTCCTGTACAACCAGCTTACGACGCATCCGGTAAATTGATGTGGAGCGATAACGGTTCTTCATTCGTCAATCCCTTGCGTTATCTCGATCAGAAAAACACCAGTCTGACACAAAACTTGATTTCCAATCTAAATGTTCAATATGACATTGGATTTGGTCTGCAATTGAAAGCCAACACAGGCTATACGGTTTCGAGGATATCGGCCGAACGGATTACACCCAACGCCTACTACGGCCCTTCTGCCGCAAACCGGAACTGGGGAGCATCAGCTTTCAGCGATGCGAACGCCAAGTCCTGGATTATTGAACCGCAATTGTCCTATGCTATAGCGTTATCGGATGCCGATCGCATCCAAGCCCTTGTCGGTGCAACCTTAAGGGAATCCATTAATGACCTATCGGCTGTGCAGGCCAGTGATTATTCCAATGAAGCGCTGTTGGGTACGATCAACGGTGCGGCATCGCTGGTGAATAGCGCCAGCCACGATCTTTACCGGTACCAGTCGTTTTTTGGCCGGATCAACTACAACCGCGCTGACAAGTACTTGCTCAATTTCACTGCACGGCGCGATGGTTCCTCCCGCTTCGGTACGGGCCGGCAATATGCAAACTTTGGCGCGGTTGGTGCAGCGTGGATATTTACTAAGGAAAGTTGGTTTGAAAATACCGATGGGCTTTTAAGCTTCGGCAAGGTGCGGGGGAGCTACGGGATTACCGGCAACGACAACATCGGCAACTACCAGTACCTCGATACCTATGGCACCACCAATCCGTACCAGGGAATCGCAGGGCTGTACCCCAATCGGCTGTTCAATGCGGACTATGCGTGGGAGACGAATCGCAAACTGGAGGCGGCGCTCGATCTGGGTTTCGTAAACGACCGCCTCCTTGCTTCGGTAGCTTGGTTTCGCAACCGCAGTGGCAACCAACTGCTACAGGATGCCCTGCCCACGCAGGTTGGTTTTTCAAACATCACACGCAACCTGCCTGCGTTGGTGCAGAATACGGGGTGGGAGTTTGAGTTGCACACGGTACCCATCCAGCGTCCGGATTTTTCGTGGTCTTCGGAGTTCAATTTGACCCTATCGCGGAATAAGTTGTTGGAATACCCCGGTTTGGCAGAATCCAATAACGCATCGCGATATGAGGTCGGCAAACCGCTTGACATTGTGCGCCTGTGGTTGTATACGGGTGTCGATCCGGCGACGGGTTTGCATACGGTTGACATGGAGACTGGTCAGACGGTGTTTTACGATATCACGCCGAGATATTACGGCGGTTGGAACCATACGCTTACCTATCGGGGATTTGAGGCCAGCATATTCGTTCAGTTCGTGAAGCAGAAAAAGGTGAATGGGCTGGCAACACTGATCAACGCGCCCGGACACCGTTACAATGTACCCGCGTTGGTGGTGGATAGGTGGCAGCAGCCCGGTGACATATCGAGTACACAGCGCTATGCAACGGGTGGAGATGCGGCGATGGCTTTCTTGCGATACCGGGCTTCTACAGACGCGTATACCGATGCGTCATTCATCCGGCTCAAAAACGTGTCGCTGGCTTATCAGCTGACCGGCCTTGCGGTGGGCAACTGGCATTTGAACCGATGCCGGATATATGCGCAGGGACAAAACCTGCTCACGCTTACCCGTTATGTGGGCAATGACCCCGAGACCGGAAACGCAAACATATTGCCGCCCCTGCGTATGGTTACGATGGGAATCCAAATTACCTTATAATCAACTTACGAGATATGAAATCAATAAAACATTTCTATATGTTGGCATTGGCGCTCATGTTATTGCCCAGTGCCTGTAGCTTCCTTGAAATACCCGCACCGAAAGACCAATTGGTACGCGGTAATGTCTACACTTCCGACCAGAGTGCAACGGCGGTGATATCGGGGATATACTACGGGGTCATCGAGGCCAGTGGGCAGTTGGGCAACTTGGGTATCGCTACGGAGCTTTCTTCAGACCAATTGGTGTATGCCGGCGGTGATAACGGTTATCGGCAGTTCTTCGAAAACAGCCTCGACGAGTCGAACGGAATGATACAGAACCTATGGACGGCCTTCTACCGTAGCATTTATCGATGTAATGCAGCGCTGGAGGGATTGGCTGATGCCACCAGCATAGCTGCTGACCTCCACGATCAATTGCGGGGCGAGGTATTGGCTATTCGTGCCTTCTGTTATTTCTACCTCACTAATCTTTGGGGGGATGTACCACTGGTTGATGGTGCCGACCATCGCGTAAACCAACGGATCGGGCGTACGCCTAGCGCGAGCGTTCAAGCCGCTATCCTTGCCGACCTGAGGGAGGCGGAAGCGTTGCTTTCCGATGCCTATCCGTCTGCAGACCGGGCGCGCATCAATAGGCGTGTGGTACAGGCGCTGCTGGCGCGTGTTTATTGGCTTGCTGGTGATTGGCAGCAGGCGGCCGATGCTGCGACAAATGTGATTAACGACCCGGCGTATGTGTTGGAGGATCCCGAAGCGGCCTTTTCCATGGGAAGCCGGGGTACGATCTGGCAATTGATTCCATTCAACTTGCCCGCTCAGGCACCGACGTATATCCCCGGTCAGCCGGAACTGATTCCCACGTACTACGTCGCACCCCAATTGCTGGACGATGATGAGCCGGGAGATCAGCGCACGGTGGTGTGGCTCGGAACCAATGAAGTGGATGGCGTTTCCTACCCTTATCCTTACAAATATAAGGTTGCCTCCGGTAACAGCCCGGCCACGGAAGCATTGGTGGTATTTCGCGTGGCCGAGCAATACCTAATCCGCGCTGAGGCTCGTGCGATGCTGGATGATGAAGCGGGAGCGCTTGCCGATGTGAATGCCGTGCGGCATCGGGCAGGCTTGGGTGAATTTGATGGGCGCGGTGAAGCGTTGTTGGCGGCCATCGCTCGCGAAAGGCGCATCGAGCTATTTGCGGAGTGGGGGCTTCGTTGGTTGGACTTGAAACGGTCGGGAACAGCGGCAGAAGTCTTGTCTCCGTTGAAGCCCGGCTGGAAACCCGCGGATTTGTTGTGGCCGTTGCCTTTGGCGGAGCGGCAGCGAAATCCAAATTTGGAACCGCAGAATGACGGGTATTGATAATGTGTTTAAAGAATCAGTTAATAAAAAGCAACATGGCTAAAATTGCAATAGTGACTGTGCTAACGTTCGTCTCCCTATCGGGCGTGATGGGCCAGCACGCTCAGGTTGATCGGACATATACCCTGGGCGACACCGTGCCGGATTTGCCGCTGGGTACTTACCTGATGAATTTTCCGGATAGGCAGGCGTCGCTACACGACTTGCGTGGTAAGTACGTGATGCTTGATTTTTGGGAAACTTACTGCCAACCTTGCATCAACGCATTGCCGAAATTGCAATCCCTGCAAGATAAGTATGCGGACCAATTGCAGATCATTGCCGTAACGAAAGATATCGAGCAAAACGTGCGGGCACTGCTCGGGCGGTCTGAAATCACGAAGCACCAAAACATCCGTATCCCCTTCGCCATTGGGGATACGGTGTTGCAAAAGGCTTTTCCCCACGCGTACATCCCGCATGTGGTCATCGTCAACCCAGCGGGCAGGGTTGAAGGAATAACCCACGGTGCAGCAATCACCGAGGAGCGTATTGCGGCGATGCTTAGTGGCGATAAAATCGAGTGGGAGCTGAAGGAAGACGGCATTGCCTCTTTTCAGCAAACAGACGAACAATTAGCAAATGGAGCCGAGGAGACCGTCGACTCCAGTCTGCTATGGTCCTCATACCTCAAAAGGGGTGGGAGTGCGTTGAGCCGGATCAAAAGACATGATGATGGAAGCATTCGTAGCCTGCATATGGAATGTACGCCGCTTCACTTATTTGTAAGGGTATTTAATCTCTTCAACGTAACGAATACCTTGCTCGGCAATGCGAACCACCAACGCATCATCGTCGATATTGCGGATACATTGACCTATCGCTTATATGCCGATGAAAACAATTACAGTTACGGCCCTATAAAGTTTCCTTACCTGGATTATCCAAGCCATGCCGCCTATTGGAAAGAAAATGCGTATACCTACCATGCGGAGTTTGGCCCGGGTGTACCCGATGATCAAGTACGGGAGCGCATACTCACCGACCTGAATAAGGCGCTGCCCATAAAAGGGGAGATTGTAAAAAGGGAACGGCTGTGCTATGTGTTGAGGGTGCGGGAGAACGCACGGATGCTATTGGATGCGAACGTAAATGAGCTTGAACCGCTAAGCCAAGGGCTGCCATTCGACGGCTACCATATCCAGATAAACGGGAAACCGATCGGCGAATTGCTGAAGGTGCTGGCCATGTTTATAAGCGCACCACCGATTGAGGACGGCACTAACATAGATTTCAATGTCAGTATGCAACTGGATTTTACGGATTCGCCGAAAAGAGACCCAAAGAGTGGTTATTTGATAAACAATGAATTGGATATGGATGTACTGCGTACGGAATTGGCTAAGTACGGTTTATACCTCGAACCGGAGATCAGGTTGGTGGATATGCTGCTTATCCATGACTGATTGCTATTGGAGTGCTGGTATCGTGAACGACGCGATTTGGTCGTTGAAGTAGAGGGCGATCAGTCGGTCCTTTACGATAGCCATGCTTTTGATCAGCTTGCCATCCAATGCAGGAAGATAGAAACTACCGCGGTACCCGCCTGTTTGTACATCAAATATATCGACGGGGATATGCTTGATATACTCCTTGTAGGGTTCGTTATCGGCGCGGAGATTCGAACAGAGATACAGTAGCCCACGATGTAAGCAGGCTGCGGAATTGGTCATTATACGTGGTGCGGTTGGGTCAAGCCGAAGCTTGGGCGCAACGGTATCCAGTAAACTAAACGAATGCACCTCGTTCAATGCAGTGTCGGCTACAAGGATCCGGTTGTTGTAATAATGTTCGTAAACGAGCAGCCCGGTTTGATCGTCGTGCATCAGGCGGCCGTCGCTGCTCAGCCCCATATCGGAGGAGGGCAAAGAAACGCCTTGCTCCCAACGAGTCTCACCGTGGTGGCTGATACGGGAAAACCGGAATGCTTTTTCAGTGGGGGAATACTGGCGCAGCACGAAGCGGGTAGCAGACAGCGATATGCCAGTAGTAAATACCGCATCTGCGGTATAAGTTGCTTCCGGTAGCGCCCTTGCCAAGTTGTATACATAGATGCCCGGAGCATTAAAGGCAAAAACATAGTAGTAAGGGGAATCGATCAGCGCGGTATGCCCGGCCGGAACTTTTTCGGTGGCCAGCCAATCTCCCAATCGTTGGATGTTGACTACTTTTGCTTGGCGGGTTTGCATGTCGACTGCTACAAGCGTTGCGGGATCATCCGTGGTAAGGTATAACTTGCCGCCAAACTGACCTGCAATGGCCACGGATTTGGAAGGCACGTCAAAAGGCTCTGTGATGCTGACAGATTGTGGCAAAAATGATCGGACAAAACCATTGTCTTCAAAGTTAGGCAGGTTGGCCTTAATGAAAATGAAGACATTAAGGAGAATGCCCACTAGCACTGCAAAAGCAATCTTCAGGAAAGTCGCCATGGTATTGGATAGGTGGATGAACGAAACACAGGAACTCCGGGTTGCCAACGCCCGGAGTTGCTGTGTGTTCGTGTTGCTGATTAGAATTTGCTGGAATTGCCTTCCCAAAGAATCACATTTGAAGGGTCTTCCGGATCGATTGCTACAGCACAAAGTGTTGCGCCCGGGGGACAAACCGTAGATTCCAATTCAGCTTTCGTGTTTTCCCGCTGATTTTCCGGAATATCCGGACCCTGGGGATAGTCGGCTGTCCTGAAAAGGGTTTCTGCCGGGGCGACATGGTCGCGAAGGTCTTTCTTCACTTCAACGCCCGATTGATTGGAACCGAAGAACATATACACGCCTGCGGCAAGTACCAATGTTCCTATCTTGCTTATTGTTTTTATTTTATTTACCGTTGTCATAACGTAAATGTTTAAAATGAATGATTGAATAATGTGTTTTCGCTTTTAGCGAAAGAGCAATCCTGCTCGCTGACGTTTACATCCGACCAGCTAAGGCGGGTGGTTCCAAATGGGTGATTGATTCGTTTTCATGGCTTATTGTTTTTGTGGGTTTGTCGTTGTCGTTCTTTCGAGGCCGTAGCGGCCATCGCCAATGCCAGGAATAGGAGATTAAATACCAGATGCTGTTCCCAAGTGAGGCTTTCAAGCGCTGCCGAGCAAAGGCATGGCGTATAATAGCTGTAGTTGAGCAACAGGTAGATGTAGCCGGTAAAGAGGCTCATCAAGAAAACCGATGCATAGAGCCCCCATAATTGTAGGGTACCGCCGAAAATCAACAAGAAAACCACGATTCCCTCCACAATGGGCGTGCCCCATGCCACCCAGCCCTGGTAGGCCATCAAAAACGGCGACTTGCCCAGCTCGGCGTAAAAGCGTTCAAACTGCCGGGCTTTATCGATGGCGGTGAGGCCAAAAAGAAGCATCAGTAAAATAGAAATAGCTTCGATGGCAAAGGTGCGGCTATCCGGTTTTTGTTTCCAGCGGGACCGAAATAGAAAGCCTTTTGCTACTAAACTATCGGATTTCGTTGTTGCCATAACCCGAAGGTAGGCAGCAAAACCAGCCAACCGTTAGCAATGAGTTGCCAGTTTTTTTGGCAACTTGTTGGCAACGTTAGGTACTTAATCGTCATTATATTTGCCAACCCAACTTCTTTTTTGTAAATTAGCTTATCATTTATAAACCAAAAGCATCTTACCTCATGATTAAAATAGCTAGACCTAGCAATTATTGGGTGTTCAAAGCACATAACGGATTGACCTATCCTAAATTCCCGTTACGTTTATTAACCTGTTGCTCGTTATTCATGGTATCGTCCGCTGTTGTCTGGCTGGTGTATCCACCCATGAAAATTACGGCTACTCAATTCGTCGGATTCGGGACCGTGGTACTTGTGGGCCTCATCGTGGCGGCCGAGTTTGTATTTCGAAACTTCATGCAGCGCACGTATTGGAAAAGGCCGTGGCAAGATTTGATTCAACATGAGCTGCTTATCCCGGCAGGAATCGCGGCGCTTATTTTCTATAACCTGATTATCGGCCCGATTAATTTTTTTGATCCTACGCCTGTCGAGCCCTCCTGGCCCATGCTTGCTGCAAAGCGATGGGTGTGGGCATTCTTCCCTGCGTTGGGGTTATTTTACGGCTTGTTATGGCTGCTTGAGTACAGCATTGCCCCCGAAAGGCCAGATTCTGGACCCAAGCGCGGTGGTGCTTGGCAAACTGCGGTGCAAAACCACGTGATACAAATCAACTATGCATTTCACTCCGAGATTATATGCCAGCAGAGTCTAAATTTGGGGTACGATAAGACATGGCGGGAGGAGTTAAGGGCCTATCTAGAAACTCCGCCCAAAGCGTTTAGGAAATACCGCTATTATCTCGGAAATGTGGCAGCCATCCCTATTTATCCGTATTATTCACTGCAAGCGATGGTGTTGGTTCTCAATTTTTCCCTTACTGAAGATAAGCTGATTTTAACCAACGCTGAGAATGAAGACGGAAGTGGGAAGGCCAGCCTAGTTTTTAGAAATCGCCATGAAAGCTTTTCCATACCAGTATGCTTTGCTGACATGGATGAAGTGGTGAAAGTAATGGCAAATGTATTGACGCCGGATTACGAACTGCGCCTGTGCCGCTTGGCTTCGCGGCACAGGCTACTAAAAAGTTTGATATGCCTGCAGCCCGAAGAATGGGCCGAGCTTACGAATACATATGGTAAGCGGAAAATGCGTAAATATTTCTCACCGATAACTAATCGATTCAGTTCATTGGGCTTTTTAGACATTCCTTGGAAGACACGCTCCTTCAATGTACTTGCGAAATATGAAGACCCGTTGTAGGTCGTGCTAAAACCTAGCCTTATTACGTCATTTCTTTAATTGTTTTCGAATACCAATACCGGCTCATGTGGTTGTGCATCGCGCACACGCTGGCCGTGGTGCGGTGGGGCAGGGTGGGGTGCTTTTCCAAAAATGCCCGGATGCGGGCATCGGCTGGCAAGGTATTGCGCAGGTTGTAATCCAGCAGGTGCTGGGTGTTGCGGACCCTGAGCAGTTGTAGCTTGGCTTTTACTTCGCTGTGCCGCTCTGCTAATGCGCGGAGGCTCGTGTAAGATATACTCAGCACGGTAGAGGGCTCCAACGCCCGGATGTAGTCCGTACGGGCTTCGCCTCGGCAGTAACTTTCCGGCGCGAAGATGGGATCGCGCCGGTAGTACACATGGCGGCCCCAAAGCTTGCCGGTAAACCCGCATCGGTAGTAACTGTCTGCCAAGCCCTGCAATACCAACATAAACTGGCCGTCTTCGGCTACTCCAGGATCTTCAAGCAATTGGTATCTGGTGGTATGATAAATCCGTGCTCGGGGGAATAGCTCGTTGGCTACCTGCGCTCGGCGTTCTTCTGGTATGTCGAAAAACGGCAGCAACGTGTCGTGGATGGCGGTGTAGTGTTCGGGCATGTTGATCGGTTTCATAATAGGATGCGGCTTCCGCTTCAGTGGGATTGGCCAGTGGTTTAATGCGGTGTAAAGATCGCTATTACGTCCAAAAGATGCCAAATTATCGTTCCAATAGGGTATTCAAAAGTGTGAACAGCGCATCACAGCGTGTGAAGCACTGGTTTTGGTGCCTTTCTGCTGTTTCGGATGCCCAGAGCTACTATCGAACCGTTTTGTTGCTTTTCGGTTGTAAAAGCCATTTTTTCGCCAACGTGATCACCAAATCTTCGATGGCCAAATAAGAAGTCGGACGAAGCCCGTAGCCGGAAAACGGGCAGATGGTTTTACTTTTTAATTTAAGGAGCGTTATGGAAACTGCCGTAAACGAATTGCTCGAAGCACTGTGTGCTAGCCTCCAGCAACCGCTGGATATCGGGGAGCTATGTAAATATACAGAGCTCCCCGACAAAGAGGATAAGTGCGAAATCGACTGGCTCTAATCCAGGAGGCAACGTTGTTGGGCCGCGGCCTCGTGCTGCGGCCCCAACGGTTGCCTAAAGGACTACCACAACGCCCTGAAGAAACAACTGATCTGACATGATGAATAACAGACCTATCACAAAGGCTGAGCCGCTGCAGCGAATACCGGAATGGGCTGCCGACTCATTGGCGTGGCGCTCATTTGCATTTTACAGTGCCAATATGCGCTACCTGATGCCCAATGTTCCTGTCGCATTCCATGCGGCTAGTTTTGAAGAAACACAGCTTCTTCGCGCAGAAAACGCCGACAGCCTGCTCGCTGCCCGTCGTCTTGGTGAAATGCCAGCGCCGTTAAGTTGGCGCGGTGGCGTGCCTTTTCCTGCGATAGTGGCTACATTCCACACAGGGCCTTATCCGTTGGTGTGCGGATGGCTGATGCAGCACCGGATCCCGTTTGCGTTATTGCTTTCAGCCGATGTGCTGCAACGGCAGGAACTTCGGTACCGCCAACTGTACCGTCAAATTACGGGCGTTGCGCCGGATGAAAAATCGTTTGTTTGCATTGACGCATCCGACCCGCGAAGCCTCTTTCGCATGCGGACCGTGTTTAACCAAGGTATGGTACTGGTCGCTTACCTTGATGGAAATACAGGCGTACCGCTGCCGCGTGGTACAGCACCCCGATTGGTGCTTGATTTCATGGGCAGACCTATGGCAGCCAAAGTTGGAGTGGCGTTTATAGCGCACCTCACCGGTGTCCCGGTGTATCCGCTGGCGTGTTACCGTGCGGGCAACGGCGTGCGGTGGCTGGAAGGAGCAAAGGTGGAGGCAGCGAAAGGCGAGGTGCGCGAGGCATACGTAAAACGGTGTATGGCCACCTCCTATGGAGTATTGGAAGCACTGTTGTTGGCACGTGCCCCGCAATGGGAAGGGTGGCTATATGTACATCACGATTTGCTACTGGATCCTCCCTCCCAGACCAAATTGCCGACCGGGTTGCAGCCAGAAGCCATCAACGAATTTATGCCCTTTCAGATACGTGAACATTACTTCGTCTTGCACACGCCCACGTTCGCCACGTATCGTATACCAAGGCGTTTGCATGATGAACTCAAGCGTCATGCAGACATTTTCTTCTGTATTTAATATCTTTGGCCAGACATAACCTTCATCATTAGCGCCTACATAAGACAAATCGGGTCGTTTTTGCCGGTCCGCTCCAGTCGATGATGGGGCATACGTTGATGAATTAACCGATTATTCATCGCCTTGAGAAACAATAGATCTATATGAAAAATGTCGGAAAAAACATACGTAATACAGTTGCAGTGCATGCGGTTGTATGGCTGGCCTACTCGGTAGCCATGGTGCTCCATAATACGACAAAATACAACGACACGGGTGTGGCTAAGATACTGGTGATTATGCCGTTGTGTATGATTGTCGTTTATTTTACCCGTTGGATATGCTGGTGGATTTCCCGAGCTGGAAACTGGCATAAGGCAGCTGTTTGGCTGGTGTTGTTTTATGTCGTGGGGCTGATTGCAGGCTATGGCTATATCGAATGGTTAGAAAACCGTGCAGGTGTAGCGATCCATGTAGACGGAGCAGTATATTCCCACTCGCGCTTTGTGCGCAATGTGCTCCCGTTTTACCTGCGTTACACCAGTTACGGAGTCGGCATTTTCCTGTTTGAGAAAGTGCTAAGGTTGGCGCTCACCAATAAGAATATGTTAAAAGAAGCAGCTAGGCTACAAAGCGCCTTAATGGCGGCTACATCCCAACCAAAAGGAGGACGTATAGCGCTCCATTTCCTGGGCAACGCGTTGCAACGCTGCTACCGGATATTGCAGGGGGTGCCGAACCATGCAGTGGAGATGGTGCGGCGTGTAGATGGCTTGGTCAATTACGCCTTGGATGAGTATGCGGTGCAAAAGCCTCGGCTGGTAAGGGTAGAAAGGGAAATGCAACGCCTGCGCGAAATGATGGCACTGGATGGCGTGGGAGAACCGGGCAGGCCACAAGTAGTACTCCATGCAGAAGAGAATATGAAGGGGCTTAAGGTACCGCCGTTCACGTTCATTTCGGGCTATGAGAATATCTTGAAACACGGTGTTACGGATGACGAAATGGAGCCAGCTACCATGCGGTTGCACGTCTCCTCTAGTGGTTATCGATTTGAAACCTGTAACAGGGTAGCAGCCAAACCAACGCACCAGCAAACGAAGGGTGGCTATGGTTTATATGCGGTGAGGCAACGGCTGGAACTGACGCTGGACGGCCGGTTTACACTGGACCACAGCGAACAAGACGGTCAATACCGGTTGGAACTGACCGTGTATATTTAAATTAATATTAGCAATCATGAATACAAACCTACATGTCGTCATTGTAGATGATGACCGCGCTATAGTCGAATTACTGGAATCGTATGTACGGATGTACACGGGGTTGCTTATCGGTTATTCCGGCACCGATCCAAATAAAGCATATTTGTATGTAAAACGTGCGCGGGTGGATGTCTTGTTTATCGATATGGAAATGCCCGGCCTCAAAGGATTGGATTTCTTAGCGTTGGTTCGCGAACGTATCCGTGGCGAAGTGCCGGGTATGCCGCCAATTCACGTAGTGGTGTGTAGCGCGCACCGCGATTATGCACTGGATGGCTATGAACATCGTATAACCGATTTCCTGCTCAAGCCATTTTCATTCCCCCGGTTTGTAGAAAGCATGGATGGGATAAAGCGAAGCCTGATGGTAACCCCGTCGCGGGCGGTGCTTACGGGTGGAGATGAAATGTTTTTGGTGAAGCAAGAGGGAGGTAGCGTCTTAAAACGGGTTGACTATGCCGAAATTATTTACCTGGAGGCGATGGGTAACGAATGTAAACTTTGGCTTGGAGAAAATGATCACTTGATTGTGGGAAAAACGCTGAAACGCGCACTCGGCCAATTGCCGCGTGAGCATTTCGTGCGGGTGCATCGCTCTTTTGCGGTGGCTTATGACTACATCAAGGAGGTGCGGGGAGATGAGTTAAAAATGAATTATTTTGAAGCATGTTTGCCGCTTGGTGAAAAGGACAACTACCCGCAGTTTTGGGCGTGGGTGAAAGAGACCAAGTGGTAAACGGCAACCAACGAACGCGAACCTAAGAAACTAACCTATGAAACATGGATCAACTCCGAACGCAGGCGGAAAGGTTTGCGTTTGCGGCCGCATTATCGGTATACTGTATCCCGAATTGAAACAAATCCGCGCTGACCAACAGGAAATCCTGAATTACATCCTCGAGAAACAGCAAGCCGAAATTGAATATTGCTCCGCCGAGCAGGCGATGGACCGCATAGGCATCAGCCAAAGCACGCTGCTGCGCTGCCAACGCCGCGGCGAGATCACGGTAGCCAAGTTTATAGAGCGCAAGAAGTACTTCCGCGACCGCGACGTGGAGCGCCTGCGGCGGGAGTACCGCGGGCGGGAGTGAGGAATGGCATCGGCAATTATTTTTTTACCTTCTGCGGTTTGACGGCTATCATTTTCAATTGGGATTTTGGACTGACGAGCTGACCTGCAAGGATATCTGCCTCGGTGAATTTTGCCAAGGCGATATCACCGGGCCCACGGTTGTGGTCGTAGGTGATATAGATGGTACCATCAGGTGCTTGAAACCCGTCGGGATAAGTGAGCTTTTCGCGATCATCGATGACCAGGCCGCCTTTCCAGGTTTGGCCGTCATCTTCGGAAAGCCAGGCACTGAAATAATGGCGGCCTTCATGCGAATGCAACTCCTTGCCGTTTTTAATGAGCAGGATGCGACCGGACGCTAGTCGCCGGATGAAAAACCGCGAACTGGGATGTTGGATGTTTGACGCGGTAAAATCAGGCTCGGACCAGGTAAAACCCTTATCAGATGAGTAGGATTCCATAATTCCCTTTTTGGTTCGTGCAGTCAACCACAATTGCCCGTCGTTTTTCTCGATGATCATCGCTTCAAGCCAGTCGGGGTTCGGGAATGTCCGGATGCCACGCAGTTCCCAGTTTTCTCCCTGATCGGTGGAGACCAGCACATTGACCCCGCGATAGGGATCCAGTTCCGGAAAATCGCCATTGAACGGGCCGAAACCATCGTTTTGCAACAGATAGGACGGCAACACCCATTCACCGGTAGCGAGTACCGTTGGCTTATTTAACATCGCACCGTGCGAAATGCGTTTGGGTTCAGACCAGACTGGATTTTCGTCGTCCGGATTTTCGCTGGTAATCGCCCAGAGGCCGCCCCGGCCGTCGAAATGGTTCATGGTCTGATCGAAAAACAACCAGAGCTTTCCTGATGGATCGGTCCAGAAATTTCCGATGATCACGGTACGCGGAATAGGGATGGATGAGGAACGGCCGTCAATGACCAGACGGGGTTGCGACCAGGTTTGGCCATCGTCATCACTGGTAGCCGCCAACAGGTAGGAGCTGGGGCAATCACACTCGCCGATCCAAGCGAGCCAGATACGCCCGTTGGCCGTGCGCTCCATGGTCAGCGACATGACGTAATCCTGCGTGTCGTAGTCGTATTCGGGCGATGGTGACGTATTGATCTTGGGCGGTATCAGTGCTAAATCCGCGGCCTGGCGCATCACCTGGTTTTCGTAACGCTTAATCTCCTCAGGGCTCATCTGCTGAAAACGGGCTTCCCGTTCGCGCGTGGCCTTATCGGGTAGCTCTTTCGTGTTTTGCGCCAGGACAGGCAGCGCAAAAAGTGTGGCAATTAAAGCGATGTGCAGTCTTTTCATGATTAGTTTGTGTGTTTTTATGGGTTAAAAAAAGCTACCGGCCTGCATCGCGCATCAGCCGTTCATATCCCTGCCGCAACAGCGCAATATCGGAGTCTACGGCGATACACGAATACCCCAACGATTGCATCACGGGTAGCTGCGCGTGATCCCGTAGCAGGATTCCCGCTTGTTTACCATGCTTGGTCGCGGCGGCGGCCACCTGCTGGAGCGCATCCTCGAAGGTGGGTTTATTGGGCTTCGCCTCCGCGGCTAATGCCAGCTTCAGATCTGCGGGGCCCACGAAAAGGACATCTACTCCATCCACCGCCGCTATCGCGTCGATGTGGTTAATGCCGGACAAATCTTCAATCTGGGCGAAGAATAATGGATTTACCGTGGCGAGGTCGCCAGGTGGGGTTGTGCCGTAACCATAAGACCGCACGGATGAGGAATAGCCGCGGTGGCCGGTCGGTGGATACCGCATCGCCTGAACACAACGGATCGCTTCATCGGCGGTACGGACATGGGGCATCATGATGCCGTCTGCACCCCAATCCAGGGCCCTGCCTATGGCCGAAGGCGAGAATTCCGGTATCCGGACGATAATCGACGCCGTCCGGTGGGAGATCCCCCGGAGGATTTCCGGTAGGCTGGCTTCCGACGTGTTGCCATGTTCGAAATCGAGGAGTAGCCAATCAAGCGGGTATTGGGTGGCCAGCTCGGCCACCACGGGCGACCCGGTGCTTACCCACGTTCCGAGGGAAAAGGGGCTTTGTCGTATGCTTGTCTCTTTCATAAGCTCAAAATGCTTTTCTTGGTGTGTAGGCCCTCACACGCACTGTTGATACGCGATAGGGTGATTTGTTTCAAATCATTGGTATGGCCATTGTTCATAAAGAAATTACCCGGCATATCAAAGTAGTTGCCGCGTACGCGGATGACGGCTTTGAAGATCATGTTGCGCAGCAGGTGTAGCCAGAGTCTTTCTTCGAAATGGTCCGGTAGCGGCCGCACTTGCGCATACCCGTTGATGGCTGAGGTGACCACTTCGCCCGATTGGAAACAGGCCAGCAGGGAAAGGTCATCCACGGGGTCGCCGCTGATGGAATCGTTCCAGTCGATAAACGCGCGGATGTGCGTTCCGTCGCCAAGGATGTTCCAAAACGCTAAATCTTTGTGCACCAGGCATCCTTTGCCGATGTGGAGGAGCGAATCATGTGCTGCTACCAGTTCCAGGATTTGCCGCTGCTTGGTCTGGGTGAGGAAAGATGCGCGAACGAGGTAATCCAGGTGGCTCTCCAGGTTCAATCCAAAATAGTCGCTGTACTTATCGTGAAAGCCCTCGAGACTGCCATTACTCATAAAGGTCTCTACGTTGAACAAGCCGAAATTGGCTGGCGTGATGGCCTGCCACCGCGCGATATAACCACCGATTTCAAAGGCGGTGCGCATCACATCAAGCCTATCCGACCCACTGTAGTGGCTCAGGTCGCGACCGCCGATGAGCTCCATCACCTGGATGGCGAACGGAACCGAAGTTCGTGATACATCGGTATGATAGATCACTGGACAGGGGATGTCCAAATCCCTCACCATTTTCATCACGCCCGATTCCACGGTCATGTAATTATCGCCTTCGGGGCCGTCCTCTAGCCGGACGAAGTAGTCGCTATCGGCATAATGCGCCACAAACGTGATGTGGTTGCCCTGGCCATGGGCCGGCTCGACATTGACGAGCCCTCTCTGGAAAAAGCGATTGAGGTAATCACTAACCTGAATGACGATTTCGGCCAGCGGCGATCCAGCCGTAGTTCTTGTATTCTCGGATGTAAAAGCACGGTCCGATTTCCAATAATAGATATTCCTGCGTCCTGCCATTAATTCTTTGGAGTTTTGCGGTGCCACCATGACGCGAGTATAGATCCGGAGATATTCATTAGCGGCCCGAAGATGGCGGCTGCGAGCCCGAGCGTTGCGATACGGCCCATCTCCTTGGAGAGCCCGGAAGCAAGGCCGCCATTTTGCATGCCTACTTCAATGGCAATGGTTCGGCAATCGCGCTCTCCGAGCCCGAATAGGCGTCCTGCCCAGTAGCCTAGGGTGTATCCGAACATATTATGGATGAGGATCAGCAGCACGAGCAGTGGGCCTACCGTAAGAAGGTTGTCGCGGCCTGCAGCCGCGATAACAACAATGGAGAATGCAATTCCGAACATGGATACGTAGGGCATAGCGACATCAAGCCATGGCGTTTTGCCATGAAACAACCCGTTGAACAGCAAGCCGATGCCGATGGGCAAAATGACCATCTTCAGAATGTCCCACATCATTTTCCACGTGTCGATTTCGATGAATTCGCCAGCAAGGGTCTTCATGAGTAACGGAGTAAAAAGTGGCCCCAACATGGTGGCTATAGACGTAATGGTGACAGACAAAGCCACATTTGCCTTGGCCAAGTAGGCGATCACGTTTGATGCCATGCCGCTGGGTACGCATCCGATGAGGATAATACCAGCAGAAATCTCATTGGGCAATCCGCTTAGCATCGCAATGGTATACCCGAGAAGGGGCATGATGGTAAACTGACAGCCAATCCCGATCATCACAGGGGCAGGCATTTTAAGCAAACCCGTAAAGTCTCTCAAGCTCATGGTAGTGCCCATGCCGAACATGATGAGCTGAATGGATGGGGTAATCAATGTAGATACGTCAAAATCGCCCCAACGGGTGAAATACTGGGGATAGCTGACGGCTGCTGCAAAACAGGCCAGAATCACCATCGTATAGCTGAAACCTTTGAGTTTCGGATAGCGCTGGAAGATAATCGCGAGGGCGATGAAGGTTAGAATGATCAAGGGAGGCGCAAGCATGTTGTAACTGAATAATATTGCAAGCAATACGCCTATAGGGGCTACCACTGCTAAGGTGCTTAAAAGTCTAAAGAACATAAATAAAGTGAAAGCTACTGAATGATTTTACTTGGCGGATTCGGATGGTGGAGGTAATTTGTCTAGTCCCAACGGTTTACTGATTAATAGTTTGGCTGCCGATCCATCGCCCTGAAAGACACTTGCTAAAACGTCTTCCTCGGTAAATCGTGCCATGAGGATTTCGCCGTCCCAATCCCGGTTCCGGTCATAGGAAATGTAAATGGTTCCATCCTCATGTTGAAATCCGTCTGGGTAGGAAATGCCCCTGCGCTCATCCAACATCAATCCTCCCTTCCAGGATCGTCCGTCATCCTCCGAAAGATAAGCACTTAGTTTTGAACGGAATTTCGTGCGTTCATCGATTTCCCCATGTCGGATCAATAGCAGACGGCCCGATTTTAAGCGTCGAATAAAATGCCGTGAAGTAACATGATTCATATATTTGGTCGGTTCAGACCAATTTTTGCCTTGGTCCGTTGAAACACTTTGCCATATCCCGTCCTCGGTGCGAGCGGTCATCCAGAGCGACCCATCGTTACGTTCTATAATATGGTGCTCATCAAAGGATGGCTTGGGATAGCGAATGCCACCTCTTCTCGTCCATGTTTTTCCACTATCGGTAGAGGCAAATACATTAGCCATTCGAAGTGAATCGAGTTCTGGATACTTATCTTTAAAATCTTTATCAATTTTATTTGCATCCCAAAGAGAAATGTTCAATAACCAGGTACCATCTTTCATAATCATAGGCTTATTGAGCGAGCATCCATGCCATATCCGAATGGGAGCGCTCCATGATGGTTTTTCACTGTCGGGGTTTTCGCAGATAGTATACCAAGTGCCATTCCGGCCATCGAAATGTGTCAGGGATTGATCGAAAAACAACCATAGTCGGCCGCTAGGATCCAGCCAAAGGTTGCCCACTATGGTTCGTCTCTTATAAGGCAAAGATGGCGAATGGGTGTCTATTACCAACTTCGGATCACTCCAGGATTTACCTTTATTATCGCTATAATTCAATACAAAAAAAGCATCTGCATTGTCGCCGCCTCCGACCCAACAAGCCCATATTCTACCCTGTGGAGTTTGCTCAATACCAATTGTCATGCCGTAATCAAGATTTTCATAACTGTATGCTGGCAGTGGGTCGGTGTTTAGTTCGGGCAGTTCCATTGCCCAGTCTATGGGCTGCTGTGCACTGACTCCGAGACTAATTAGTGAGAAACTGATTAGCAACAGGTGTTTTTTAAATGGATACTTCATAATAGTATGCTTAGAATTTGATAAATTAAGTTAGTAGCCCGGATTTTGTTCGAGTTTTGCTGATATATTTGCATCAATTGCCGATTGAGGGATGGGCCAAAGCTCATGATAATCTTGAATTGTATTTACTGTGCTCGGACGTATGTTGTATTTCTTTGTCCGTTCAACCAATTTTCCCATGCGCATCAGTGTTCTACGTCTTGGCTCTTCAACAATTAGTTCCCTGGCACGTTCATCAAGAATAAAATCCAAAGAAATTATACTTTCGTCAATTAGCGTAGCACCCGCGCGCTCCCGTATTTTATTAATATCCTGGGTTGCGCTAAAACTGTCACCATTTCTTAAGTACGCTTCTGCTCTCAATAAATAGGTTGCTGCCAGCCGGAAAACCATAAAATCAGATACGGTTTGACCAGCTCTACCACCGTTGGATGCCCAATCGTATACAAGTTGACCTTCAATTTTGCGAATAGTTGGATAGCAGTTCTGCATCGTATCTTCCAGCGAAAACCTTTGTTCAACGGGCTTTCCAAAATAAGATGAAGCCGGGTTATTATAATAGTGAACACGTCTGATATTATTTGTGGAATTCCTAATATCCGAATTCCAGTCTTCTTTCCAGAGGTCATAAAGGAAATAATTCGTTGGCCTTACCCATCCCACACCTCTGCCAATCGAGTCGACAACATCCATTCCGTTTTGCCCATTAGGGTCTTTTAGCATCACCAAAAAAGGACCCCACCCGCGAAGATTGTGATTTCCTCGATTTCCAGATCCATACCCACCTGGTGTTTGATCTTCAAATTGCCAGACGTAAATTGATTCCAAATTGCCGGAACTTCTGCTTTGGTTTCCGGTCCTGAATAAATCAGAATAAACATCTCCTGGCTCGTTTGTGTGTCGCCCAAACCGCTCGGTCATTAATTGGTAGTGGCCGGAGTTGATTACGTTTGATGCTGCTGCTATTGAAGCCTCGAAGTCGCCTAGACTAATTTCAACCTCAGTAAGTAAATGGTCAGCAGCGGCTTTTACGATGCGCCCTTCTTTGTTTCCGTCAACCAATTCCGGTAGCCATTGACTTGCAAATTCTAAATCTGTTTTAGCAAACTGGTAGATGGTATTCCGATCTGCTCTGATAAAATCAGTTTTTGGGGCATTGTATACAGTATCCACCAACGGTACCCCGCCATAGAGATTAGCTAAGAGATTATAAGCATATGCCCGAAAGAATCGAGCCTCCGCAACTATTTGGTTCCTTTCTTTTTCGTCGTTCCAAATTGATGCATTCTCTGCACTTTGGGCATGTGCGATAATCGTATTTGCTCGCATGATCATTTCTTGGTACGCCCAGTTCCAATATGTTGCAAAACGACTGTTATTGGGGGTAAGGTAAGTTTGATAGTTTCGGAAATTAACTGCAGGCTCCTGTCCGGTGGTTGCAACGTCGGTACCAATATTCATGTCGAAAAATAAATCTAAATCGACCTTAGTTAACTCATCTCGCGCTGCTTGATGCAACGCAGTAATCGCCATATCGAAGCCGGATTTCGAACTCAATGCTTGGGTAACACTAACCGCTGATAGTGGCTCTTCTTCTAGGCTCATCTGCTTACACGATAGGAAGCAGCAAACGTTCATCATTATAAAAGTGGTTGAAAACAGTAAATTTTTCATGTTTCTTTATTTGCTATAAAACAATATTACATCCTAACGAGATAGTTCTAGGCATGGGAAAACCGATTGCTTCTCCGGATTCTGGGTCCGAACCGGGCCATTTTGTGAACGTTTTTAAATTTTTGGCACTAGCGGAAAGTGTAAGCCCCTTTAAATGAATCCGAGACAATAGATTTTCAGGTAAGCTATAAGCTAAACTGATGTCCTGTATTCTAATAAAATCCCGGTTGAAATAGAAGCTCGACTGAAGCGGGTTGTTATAGCCAAGTGATGGTGCTGTATTTGATTTGTTCTCCGCTGTCCACCAACCATTATCAAACTGATTTAATTGCCGTGCAGGGTAATTTCCACCGAAGTTGGAATTGGGATCCGCTTTCCTGAATTCGCCGACCCACTCCAGCATGGAATTGAGAAAAATAGAAAATGTAAAGTTCTTATAGCTGATGTTGTTGCCCAATCCTAGTCGATATTTTGGCTGACCGACTCCGACAACCATGCGATCGTTGCTGGCATCCAATTTGTTATCATCGTTTAAATCCTGGAATCGCCTATCACCAGGTTTATAGTTGGCGGGAATATTATCATCGGTTTGGTAGATTCCGTCGGATACGAAATCATAAAATACATCAATCGGGTGGCCGATGAACCATCTGTTTCCTAGGTCGTCGTCCTCTTTACCATCGTTATCGGTATCTGAACCATATAAGCTGATGATCTTGTTGGAATTTTTTGAGAATGTGATGTTTGTCGACCACGAAAATGCGTCCGTACGAATGTTTTCAGTGTTCAATGACAATTCCACGCCTTGGTTCTGTATTTCTCCAAGGTTTGTCCATATTGAATTGAAACCGCTCATTGTTGGAAGGCTTCGCTGAACTAATAGATCATGGGTGTTCATTTTGTACCATTCAATGGTCCCGGAAAGTCGCTGGCTGAACAATTCAAAATCTAATGCCGCATTCAACGTATAAGTAGTTTCCCATTTGAGCTCGGAATTGCCCATCGAGGACGGAAAAATTCCAACAAAACTCGGACTTGCGTCTCCAAATACGTATCGTGACGTTGAGGTGAGACTGAGTGATTGATAGCGACTGATTGCCTGATTGCCTACCGATCCGTATGACATTCGGTATTTAATGAAATCAACAAAATCGTGGTCGGCGAGGAAATTTTCATCGGATACAACCCATGCTGCTGAGAAAGAAGGAAAGATGGCGTACTTATGGCTTTCTGAAAAGACCGAACTTCCATCGCGGCGCATCGTGAATGTAGCGAAGTAACGATCCTTAAATCCATAATTGAGGCGGAACATGGATGACACACCATCTTCCTGGGACGCACTGGAAGTGTTTGTCAACAGTGACCCGAGTTCAAGACTGTTCCAGCCCAGTGCATCCATAGACAGTTGGTTTGCGTTCGCTCTCGTGTCTTCCACACCCCGATGGTTCCTTCCATACATGAGTGTGGCGTCAAGGCTATGGCGCTCGCCTATTTTACGGGTATACGTCAGGATATTCTCGTACACCCAATCAAAGTCTTGACGAAAAAATTTATTGGCCGTCGTAGTGTTTTGTGAAATGTGTTTATCCTGGCGAAAGAAGTTATAGTTGTGGTCCCATCTGTAATTAGGCGAATAGTTCAACCGGTATTCGAGGCCTTTGATAAAAGGAACAGCTATTCGAAAGTAAAAATTAGAAAATAAATTGTTATAAATTTCTTCATTACGGGTCAGCAACGCGGACCGCATCGGGTTACCGGAATTACTTTCTCCTTCAACAGTATTTAAAGTGGGTTCGCCGTCTTCATAATAATAAGTACCATAAGGACTTGCCACCGCTGCTTGACCTATGGAAGCATTAACTCCTGAAAGATCCCGCCTTAGGTAGCTAGCGTTGATACCGGTCTGCAACCATTTCGTTAGCTGTGTCTCTATGTTGACTCGAACAGAATGTCGTTTGTGAAAATCGCCATAGATGAGTCCATGATCGTCTGCAATGGACGCCGAGGTGTAATAGTTACTATTGGATGTTCTTCCTGATATACTGACATCGTAATTGGCGAGCTTACCTTGTTGGGATATCGCATCCCAGGGATCGGTTGTTTTTCCTGCATCATAATTTAGCTGCTCCGATGGCGCTAAATACTCGCGAATTTTGCTTGGATCCGCATCCAGGCCAAGAATTTTCCTCATTTGGAGTGTTTTTTCAAGATAACGCTCCGGACTGAGTAGGCGTACTCGTTTGGACCATTCTGACAGACCGTAGTTTGCATTCAGGGTGATTGAGGGCTTGTCTGAGGTGCCTTTTTTCGTAGTGACCAGGATTACCCCATTAGCCGCGCGCGAACCGTAAATGGCAGCGGCACTCGCATCCTTTAAAATTTCCATCGATTGAATATCGCTGGGACTTAGGTAATTGATGCTGCCGTTAAACTGAATTCCGTCGACAATAATGAGCGGGTTATTACCTCCACTAAGCGACCGTTGCCCCCGAATCAAAATAGATCCCCCTTGCCCCGGTCTGCCATTGTCGATAAACTGGACTCCAGCTACACGGCCACGGAGTGCCTGTGACACATTGGTATTCGGCAGGTTTTCCGTTTGTTTCATATCGACCTTAGCGACCGCTCCGGTTACATTACGCCGGGTTTGTGTACCGTAGCCCACCACAACCACCTCATCCAGTGATGACGTGCTGGGCGTGAGGCTAACATCAACGGTGGTGCGGCCCGCAACGGGTACCGCTTGGGTTTCATAGCCGATGCTGTTGAAAACAAGGGTATCCTGAGGGTCGGCGATGATGGAGTAGGTGCCCGAAAAGCTGGTGGCAACCTGGCTACCGGCTACCTTTGCCGTTACCGAAACACCGGCCACCAGACCCTCCGGGCCGGTCACTGTGCCTGCGACCGTGCGGGATGGCTGTTGCGAGACAACAACCGAGGGAATGACGGTAGCCAAATAGAAGAACAATAGCTTTTTTTTCATAACTGTTAGTAATTGGTTATATACTTAAATTGCTTAACAATTGGTTAACACGGTTGCAAATATCTTCCGAAAGGGGCATACTCTTGTTCACCCGATTAGCAACTGTGTATACGGATTTATCATCTTGGTAGATGCCTTATGAAATGAATCTGTTAATTTTATATTATAATTTGTTGTAAAACAATGTGTTGTAGTTTTATAGGTTTAGGGGCTTAAAAACTTGGCGTTTGTATATGTATACACTTTTCCATATCATTGTGTCAATCCGATTTTTCATTAAGTTATGAAACCGCACTTTCACCTCGTACCGCGCAATGCGGAATTCCCTTACTTATGCAGGCAGCATACGCTACCGAATTTGGGTACGGTTTGGCATTATCATCCAGAGATTGAGCTGCATTATATCATCCGCGGTGAAGGGATGCGCTTTGTCGGCGACAACATTAGTAGCTTTGATGCAGGGGAGTTATTGCTGCTTGGGGAGAACTTGCCGCATATGTGGCGATGTAGCCCGAAGTATTTCTTGGGCAATCCGAATATCACCGCCGAGGCGATCGTGGTACAATTCCTTCCTGATTTTATGGGCAAGGATTTTATGATGAAACGGGAAGTGACGGCCGTTCACTCGTTGTTTGAGCGTGCGAAGCACGGGTATGTGGTTTATGGGGATACCAAGCAGAAGCTGGTAGCGCTGATGCAAAAGTCGGTATCGGCAGAAGGGTTAGATCGGTTGGTGTTGATCATGAACATGATACACATCCTGGCTAACAGTAGCGAATTGACCCAAATCGCAACGGGATGGACTACCCGCCACGTAAACCATGAGGAATCTGCGCGCATCAATGAGGTGTATCATTACATACTGGCGAGGTATCGGGAAGACATTTCACTTCAGGAAATCGCATCGGTCGCGCACCTGAGCGTGACTTCCTTCTGTCGGTATTTCAAGATGATGACCAAAAAGACCTTCAAGGACTTCCTGATCGAGGTGCGGATAAGCCACGCCAAACGGATGCTGATTGAAAGCCGGCAGCATACCACCGAAGCCATCTGTTTCGAATGTGGTTTCAGTAATCGTTCAAACTTTTTCCGCCATTTTAAGCGTTTTGTTGGGTGTACACCGGTAGCGTATAAACGGCGATACACGTTTAATGCTTAAAGCGCCTGTCGCTATCCTTAACGCATATCGTAACCCTTTTTTTGGCTTTCTTTCATCGTTCGGCCGTAATGCAAGACCTGCACATGCTGGATGCGGCGAATGGCTGGAAATAGGCGGGTCGTTGTAGTTTGCAGGCACGGCCTCGGGGAAATATTTGATTTTTACAGCACAATGTCTTATCATTGGGCGTTTTAATCCAATCGCGCATATGTCAGTTGAAGAAGAAGGAGATCATAATAACAATTCGAAATACCACGTTCCGAATTTGGAACGTGCCCTCTATATGATCGAGCTGCTTTCCAGCTCGCCCGCCGGGATGGGAATCACGGAGATCAGCAACCAGCTCGGTATTTCGAAAAACAGCACCTTCCGCATCGCCATGACGCTTCTTCATTACGGGTATTTGACGAGGGATGAAAACTCAAAGGCTTTTAATCTTTCCGGCAAACTCCTGTCCGTGGGCTACGCGGCGGTAACCGAGCAAAACCTACTGGAGAAATCGTTGGATGTATTGCGCGACCTGCGGAATACGACAAAGGAAACCGTGCTGATCGGGATTATTTTGGCGGACGAAGGGGTGGTGCTGGAGCAGGTGCCCGGTCTGCACTCCTTTAAATTCTGGATCGACGTGGGTACCCGGTTTCCACTCCATACCGCGGTTCCCAGCAAGGCGATTTTAGCGTTCCTGCCGGAAAAAGTACAACAGCCGATCTGTTCGCGTATCGAATTCAAAAAATATACAAACAAAACCATCACCAAGCTGGACGTTTTCTTGGATGAATTAAAAAGGGTAAAGGAAACGGGGTACGCCATCGATGGTGGCGAAGAGGTGGAAGGGATGCACTGTATCGGAGCGCCGATTTTTAACGGCAATTCATACCCCGTCGCTGCAATCTGGATTACTGGCCCATCGGACCGCCTTCCGGTTACACAATTCGAACATGTGGGGAAAGTAGTCAAAGAACAGGCGCTACGCATCTCCCAACGGTTGGGGTACTTCGCTAAATAACAGTTACTTCACTATTCGTTTCTAAATAAGATTTTTCGCTGGCAGCACACAAACGTGCTTCCCCGGCGACTGCTTTTTTTAAATTTTTTTGTTTGATATATAAAATTAGTTTCTACATTTGAAACCATAAGCTAAATTATAAACGAAATTATGGGACAAAAGAAATTCATGAAGGCCATGCTGATGATGGTGATGCTGCCTTTGGCGGTATGCTTTAGTCAAGTGTGCCATGCTGTCGAAAGGATGCAGCAAACGGTACAAGGTACCGTACGTGATGCACAGACTTCCGGCACGCTCGCGGGTGTGAGCGTCAATGTCAAAGGAACAGGCCAATCGGTAACAACCGATGCGGGCGGTAAGTTTAGCATAACGGTTCCAGACCAGGCTGCGGTGCTCATATTTACCAACGTAGGGTACATCAGCCAGGAGGTTGCAGCGGAGGGCGGAAGGCTTGACATATCGCTCGTTCCGTCAGAAACGGAATTGGACGAGGTAGTTGTGGTGGGCTACGGCACCCAACGAAAAGCCGACCTTACCGGGTCGGTATCGATTGTGGGCGCCAAAGAAATTACACAGCGGCCGGTCGATCGGGTAGAACAGGGGTTGCAGGGAAGGATACCGGGGGTACAGGTAACGTCAACCACGGGAGCGCCGGCCGGTGGCATGCGTATCCGAATCCGCGGGAGTAACTCCATTCAATATGGAAATAGCCCATTATATGTAATTGACGGTTTTCCGATGGGCGGATCGAGTGAATTCATGAACCCGAATGACGTCGAGTCCATCACCGTGCTTAAGGATGCCTCCGCAACGGCGATATATGGCGCGCGGGGTGCAAACGGGGTGGTATTGATCACGACTAAAAAAGGCATTCAGGGTACTACCCAAATTACCTACGATGCGTATTACGGCAGCCAAAGCGTAACGAAAAAGCTTGACTTGCTAAAGGCGAAGGACTATGCAACGTTGGCGCGGACGTTTTGGAGCAGGTTCCGGAACGGTAGTTTGGTCAGCCGGGCCTATTCGGAAGAAGAAATTGCGCAGATGGGCGATGGCACGGATTGGCAGGACGCGATTTTTCAAACCGCGCCGATGCACAGCCACAACTTAGCGGTACGGGGTGGAAATGAAAAAACGCGGTTTGCACTATCCGGAAATTACTTCGATCAGGATGGTATTGTCATTTTCTCCAAATTTCAAAAAGGGAATGTGGCCCTGAACTTAGATCATTCCATCTCGGAAAAGTTGAAGATTGGCGCAAATGTGTCCTTTGGGTATAACAAGGATCGCCCCATCCAGCACAGTACATCCGGTCATGGCAATTCTGGTGTGATCTATGCGGCGCTGCAGGCGGATCCGGTGCAGCCGGTGAAGTACGAAGACGGTACGTATAGCTCGCAAGACCGGTTGTGGACAACCCAAGGCATCTACGCCAATCCGGCCATCCAGAATCCGGTAGAAATGGCTGAAAAAGCGGAAGCGCTGAATACGCGGATGCGGTTGCTGGGCAATTTTTATGCGCAATATGAACTGGCCGAGGGGCTTGTTGCCAAAACGACGTTTGGCACCTACCTCACCAATGGGCGGAGCAGAAGCTACCTGCCGTCGTACTTTGTCAATTCACGGACTACCGGGGGCAGCGGCGGCGTTTCCTCTTCCGAACTGTTTAACTGGGTAAACGAGAATACGCTGACCTACAAAAAATCAATTGACGACCGGCATAACCTGGAGGTATTGGGTGGATTTACCATGCAACGTGAATCGGAGGAATCGCTCTCGGCTACTTCGTATGACTTTTTTACCGATGTGCTCGGTTTTTACAACCTGGGCCTCGGCGAGGATCCACAGTATCCGGCTACCGGATATTCCCGGTGGTCGATGGTTTCCTTTCTTGGCCGGGTGAATTATGATTTGGATAGCCGATACCTCCTCACGGTTTCGGCAAGGTACGATGGATCCAGCCGGTTCGGAAAGAATAACCGCTTCGGTTTCTTCCCTTCGGCGGCGGTTGCCTGGAATATCAAAAACGAGGAGTTTTTGGAATCCGTTGCCTGGCTTAGCGAGCTGAAATTACGTTCCAGCATCGGGGTAACCGGCAATCAGTCGATCCCGCTTTATCGCAACTTACAAACATACGGACTGGGGAGCCCGTATTCGTTCGGCGGTCAATTCGTCACATCCATTGTGCCGGAAGCGCTTGTGAACGAGGACATGAAATGGGAAAGTACCCGGCAGATTGACGTGGGGCTTGACATCGGGTTCTGGAATAACCGCCTGAGCTTGGTAGCCGACTATTACCACAAAAAGACAAGTGATCTGCTCTTTAGCGTAGAAATACCCCGGCAGGGTGGGTTTACGTCCATGTTGCAGAATATCGGCAGCGTGCAGAATAAAGGCATCGAGCTCGGTATAACGGGTGTGATCAGTGAGGGCGATTTCCGGTGGGATGCATCCGCTAACATTTCCTTCAACCGGAATAAAGTGTTGCAATTGGCCGATGCGGATCGCTTTTTCGGCTCTTCCATCAGCTCGTATATGATTCAGCGGAATGGCGGCGCGGGAACCGTTGTGATGGTGGATCAACCCATTGGTATGTTTTGGGGAAATATCTTTGACGGGCTCTGGCAAACCCAGGCTGAATTTGATGCGGGTCATATGGCTGGAAATGGCAATTCAGGCCCCGGATTCGAAAACTTTAGGGACATCGATGGAAATGGTAAGTTCGAAGAAGGGCTGGACGAAACCATTATCGGCAACCCGCATCCCGACTATGTATTTGGATTCAACACCAATTTGGCGTATAAAGGGTTTGATCTCAGTGTATTCCTCAACGGGGTACAGGGCAACGATGTGCTCAACCTCAACTTGATCGACCTGACCACCCAGGTGAATGGCATGAACGGATTGGCGATTTACAACGGAGCGTGGGATGGCCCGGGTACCAGCAACCGCATTGCAAAGATTGATCGCCCCGATGGACGGCAGGGCACGTTTCCGAACCGGGTAGGTACGAATTACCTGGAAGATGGATCGTTCGTGCGGTTAAGCAACGCGACCCTCGGGTATACCCTTCCGCTGGCGAATAGTAAGCTGCGTACGGCAAGGGTGTATGTTGCGGGCGAAAACCTCTATACCTGGACAAATTATACCGGGTATGATCCGGAAGTCAACTCGCTCGGCGACAACAATACGGTATTTGGGGTAGATATGAATGCATACCCGCGGGCGCGGATGTTCCGCGTGGGTATACAGGTTGGGTTTTAACTAATTTTAATCGATAAGCGCAATGAAAACTTCGATTTATAGCAGTTTGATCATCATGGGGCTGCTAACCATGGGATGTGAAAAGTTCCTGGATGAACAGCCTCGATCCGCCATTGGAAGCGATGGTTTTTTTCAAACACAGGCCGATGCCCTTGCGGGTGTGAATGCCGTTTATTCGGCATTGAGCGGCTATTATAATGGGAATGCATGGTATTTTGGCGACGTATCCACGGAAGTGGCCAACAGGGGAGAGCTGACAGGCGGCCTGGATGTAATGGACTATACGGCCGCCGATCCGGTATTCCGCGATTTCTGGACGATCATGTACCGCGGGATCAACTACGCGAACAACGTCGTTAAGTGGGTACCCACGATGGAGATTAATGAACAACTCCGCGATCGGTATGTAGGGGAAGCCAAGTTTCTGCGTGCATTGTTTTATTTCGAGCTCGCCCGCGGATTTGGTGACGTGCCGTTGATGACGGAGCCGACGGAAAACACCGCAAACAACGACATTCCACGTGCGGATTTGGCAGACGTCTATGCGTTGATCATCAGCGATCTACAGGCGGCAGCCGCTGCGTTGCCGCCATCTTACAGCGGTTCTGACGTGGGCCGTGCAACGAGCGGGGCGGCAAATGGCCTGTTGGCGAAGGTCTACCTTACTCAGGGCGATTGGCAGCGGGCCCGCGAAACGGCGAAAGCAATTATTGACGGTGAAACGTATGCTTTGTTTGCCAATTTTGCAGACGTATTTAAGCTGGCCAATGAAAACGGTAAGGAACACCTGTTTTCCGTGCAGTACACTTCTGGAAATTCACGGGGGGGTGGGAGTTCGCTGACGTCTTCGTTTGCGTCCCGCAACCCGAACATCTTGCTGAACGGTGCCATCGCAGGTACAGCCGTCGCCACCGAGCGGGCGTTCTATGATGCCGTGCCGGATCATTACCGGAAACGGATTTCCATGGTGGCTGAATTCCCAAGCGCATACTATCCGGAAATTACGGTTTCGGGTACTGCACAGGCCGGGCCTGTACCGATGAAGTATTGGGATCCCACCTTCGGCATTAACGTGGGCGGAGATGCCAATTGGATTGTCTTGAGGTATGCCGATGTGCTGTTGCTGTTTGCGGAGGCCGAAAACGAATTATCCGGCCCTACCGATGCGGCTTACGAGGCTATCAATGCCGTCCGTAAGCGCGCAAGGGATGAAAACGCGAATGGGATGGACGAAGCGGAGGAATTGGCAGAACTGCCCAATCTCGAAGGGCTATCAAAAGAAGATTTCCGGGCGGCGGTGTGGGCCGAGCGCCGGATGGAACTTTGTTTTGAAGGGCATCACCGGTGGGATTTGCTGCGTACCGGGCGCTTCGTGGATGTGATGAGGGAAAGTGGCCGGAACGCGGAGGCGAAACATGAATTATTCCCGATTCCGCTGTTGGAGCGGCAGGCCAATCCGGCGTTGACCCAAAACGATGATTATTAAACGGTAATCGATGATGGGATTGACAACAGGTCAAAAAACAATAGCGGTGGGTTGCGGCTGGTGGGGGTTTCGCGAACGTGCGTTTGTGACCCACCTGGATAGTTGCGCAGCCAATGGATTCCGTACGTTGGAGATCGGTATCGGCGATGAGTTTGCGGCAACCTTCCCCATGAACACCGATCAGCAACAGGCGGCCGAAGCCATAGCCGCGGCAACGGCGGCAGGCATCAAGCTTTCCTTTGCAACCGCCGAGAACGATTTTTCACTTGCCGACCCGCAGGCGCACCGGCGGATGGTGGCGCATGTGCTGGCCGTGATCGACATCGCCCGCCTGTTCGGCGTATCGCATCTCCGCCTGTTTGCCGGGTTTACACCGGCAAAGGAAGTGACTGCCCGGCTGTATGAACAGGTTGTCGATGCATTTAAGGTCGTGAATGAACGGTGCATGGAACAGGGGATTGCGATCAGTATCGAAACGCATGGAAAGATCACCTGGAAGGGCGGGGTGGCCCTCCATGAAAATACCGTCAGTACGGATCCGCATTACCTAGAGCGACTGGTGCGGGATCTTCCAGCTAATATCGGTTTTAACTACGATCCCGGAAACATAAAAGCTGTTTGGCCCGGAGAACCGGATTGCTGGGTGTCCATCATCAACGAGCGTATCAACTACTGCCACCTGAAAGACTGGGTAGCGTGCGACGGTGGATGGGTGGCCGGAGCGATAGGCGACGGCACGCTTGACTACGGCTCGCTGCTGCCCAAGATTGCATTTGACGGGATTTACCTGATCGAATACGAACCGCTTAGCGATCTGGAAGATGGGATCAGGCGGAGTTTGACGCATTTGGAACAACTTGGCTATCGAATTAAACTGAAATAATGCATCAAAATAGCGAACAGGTAAACCGCATTGCCTTGGTAACGGGTGCTTCGAAAGGGCTGGGCGCTGCCATTGCTGCACGACTGGCTGATACCGGGCTGGCGGTGGCGGTAAATTACCATCGCGACCGAAGTGGTGCCGAGGCCGTCGTTGAGCACATCATGGCGGCGGGAGGAAGGGCGGAGGCATTTCAGGCGGATGTGACCGATGCGTACGGGGTGAATGCATTAGTTGAGGCCGTCAGCCTGCGCATGGGTGCCCCAACGGTTTTGGTAAACAACGCGACCGGTCCGCAGCCGTTTATTCCAATCGAACGCCAGCAGTGGGACGATTACCAGGCCCAGCTTGATTTTTTCCTGAAGGCTCCGTTCCTGCTGCTGCAACGGGTGTTGCCGCAGATGAAAAGTGCGGGTTTTGGGCGGGTTATTAATATCGGAAGTGAGGTGGTGGAACTTGGAAACGCTGAATTCAGCCACTATGTGGCTGCGAAGGCGGCGATGTTGGGCGTCACCCGGTCTTGGGCGACTGAATTGGGGGTTCATGGGATTACCGTGAATCTGGTGGCCCCCGGCTGGATACCGGTGAAACGGCACGAAGGGACACCCCAATCGGAATTGGAGGCTTATTGTGCCGGTTTGCCACTGAACCGCATGGGTAAGCCGATTGAGGTAGGGGATGCCGTCGCATTTTTGGCGAGCGACCGCAGCGGATTTATTACCGGACAACGGATTGCGGTAAATGGGGGTAAGACACTCAGTTAGTGATTTTTTTAAACGATAATTACATATTAGATAACAATTAGAATGAGCGAACTAACGAATAAGGTAGCATTGGTTACAGGGGCATCCTCGGGATTTGGTGTAGGTATAGCAAAAGCGTTGGCTGCCAGTGGGTGTAGGGTGTGGATAACAGCCAGGAATATTCAAAAACTGGAAGAAACGGCGGCTGAAATCGGGGCCACTCCCTTGCAGGCGGATGCAACCAATCCGGCCGACTGGGATCGGGTGATCGATCACATCGTGGCGGATGCCGGACAGTTGGATATTTTGGTGAATAATGCCGGTGGTGCATTGAAAATAGCGCCGATTACCGAATTTAGCGATGAAGCAATGGCGGAGGTAATTAACGTAAACCTGATTTCGGCCATGATGGGTAGCAGACGTGCGGCTGCGGTGATGAAAGCGCAACAATCGGGTACCATCATTAACATATCTTCCATCTGCGCACAACAGGCGTGGACCGGCTGGGGGATCTATGCGGCGGCAAAGGCGGGGCTCGACCAGTTTACCCGCTCGTTATATGTGGAAATGCGACCTTTTAATGTGCGCGCCACCGCACTGATCCCCTCATGGGGTGCCACCGATTTCAATCGGAATGCGCAATTGGAACATCCCCTGCCGGAAGTTGCCGCACGGATGATCAGTCCGGAGCAAATCGGGAAGTTGGTGGTACAAATCTGTTCGCTGGATGCAAATTTGGTCGTTCCCGAACTCACGGTCTTACCGCTTATCCAACAAATTGAACCGTATTAAATAGGCATGATGAAGACATCTCAAAAGGAGCATCTTAACGTAGACCTGGTGATCATCGGCGCGGGAAGCGGCGGGGTTGCCGCGGCAATCGCTGCGGGCCGGTTGGGCATAACGGTGTTGTTGGTAGAGAAACAACACGGATTGGGTGGCAACGCTTCGCTGGGTGGCGTAAACGTGTGGGAAATGGGCGTTGGCGGTACGGGGATACCCTTTGAGATCTATAAGCGATTAAAAACAAAAGCGGATGGTGTGGGAATCTATCGATTCAATATCCATCGGAAATGGCAGCTGAAGCGGGGGGAGCAGCCGTTGCATCCGGGAGCGGAGCTGACCATAGACCCCAGCTTGCGGTACATAGACACCTTGCTTCGGCACGGCTCGGAAACGGGTATTGACAACGAGGCGTTTGTACGCGCAAACTGGCATGGCGTGCCGTTTGACCCCGATGCGTATCAGGAAGTATTGGGTGAGTTGCTGGCAGAACCGGGGTGCATATCGGTTAGGCTGGGTACCACGTTTAAGCGGGTCATCGATGATGGTAACGGTCGGCTGCGCGCGGTTGAGCTGGACGATGGAACGTTGGTTCACGCCCGATATTTTATCGATGCGACGGATAATGCATACCTCTGTGCAGCCGCGGGAGCGCAATTATGCGTGGGGCAGGAAAGCCGCGACGTGTATGGCGAACCGGATGCCCCGCTGCAGCCCACGCAGCGGTTAAACGGCGTGTCGCTGATCTACCGGATAGGGGACGCCGGAAACGGAGAGCTGCCGGTGTCGGCTGCTGAATTGGATGCGGTACCGGACCAATGTTGGTGGGCTGCTGATTTTCCGTTGGCCAGTATTGTGCAATACCCCAACGGTGACTTGAATGTGAATATGCTCCCCACGATGGAGGGCGTGGAATTTGCCGGTTTTGAACGTTACGAAACGGCGTATGCCGAATGCCGGAGGCGGGTGCTCGCGCACTTCCGTTACCTCACGGAAACCTATCCGCCATACCGGAACTCTGTAATTAAATGGATAGCCCCCCGGTTGGGCGTGCGTGAGGGGCGCCGCATCATCGCCACATACCAGCTTACCCAGCACGACCTGCTAAAGGGGCTTACCGGTCAGGACCACCCGGATAGCATAGCGATTGCCGATCATCCGATGGACACCCATGGCTCGACGACCGGGCGCGCGGGCTGTGTGGAGTTGGACCAACCGTATGGGGTTCCTTTCCGGTCACTGATTCCTAATGGCTTCCGGAACCTGTTGATTGCATCGCGGGCGGCGGGATTCAGCTCACTGGCGGCTTCGAGTTGCCGGCTTACCCGGACCATGATGCAACTGGGCCAGGCCGCCGGAACGGCTGCTGGGTTGGCGAGCGAGCAGGATAGCGATTTCTCCGAACTTGACCCGGCCAAACTGCGGGAGAGCCTGAAACAGCAGCATGTTCAGCTCACGTACCCGATGGATGACCACTTAAAAAATTACCTGACCCATGAATAACCTCGATATCACCATCGTTGTGTTTTACCTGGTCGCACTGCTGGCGGTAGGGCTCTACGTCAGTTTTACACACAAGCAGAAAAAGAGCAGCGACCTGTTTTTGGCGGGCAAGTCATTGACATGGAAAACCGTGGGGCTTTCCATCTTCGGTACCAACGTGAGTCCGCTTAACATCATCAGTACCTGTGGGCTGGCTTACACGTACGGAATGGTGGCCTGTAATTTCCAATGGTTGGCCTGGATTTACATCCTGTTGCTTAGCTTGGTGTTTTTGCCGTATTACTTACGGCACAACATTCAGACGATGCCGCAATTCATGCTGAGGCGGTATGATGAATCCTGCAGGAAAGCCCTCTCCTGGATCGTGTTCCTGCAGATTTCCATTGGAGCAGGGTCGGTCCTCTATGCCGGGTCCATGCTCGTCAGCCAACTGATTGGTTTTCCCATTTGGCAATGTGTAATACTGATGACGGCATTTGCGATGAGTTTTACCGTTACCGGTGGACTCAAAGCCGTGGCAATCACGGATTCGTTCCAATCGGTGGTCATGGTTTTCGTGTGTGTGTTCATTGGCTACGTTGCCCTGGCCGATGTATCGGACTGGAGTCTCTTCACCCAAAAACTGGATGCGGATTATTGGAAATTGCTGCGTCCATCGGACGACCCGAATTACCCGTGGCAAGCCATTGTTTTCGGTTACCCCATCATGTCCATTTGGTACTGGTGTGCCAATCAGAACATTGTACAGACCACACTGGGCAGCAAAAACCTCGAAGAGGGTAATAAGGGGATATTGTTCCTCGGCTATTTGAAATTACTGATTCCGGTGCTGTTTATTTTGCCGGGTATTCTGGCGAAAGTGCTGTTGCAGGATCTCGAAAACCCGGATGATGCCTTATTGCGCTTAATTTATCAATACCTGCCGCATGGCCTTGTGGGGCTGGCGATCGGGGTGTTGATTGCCGCGTTGGTTGGATCACTTACGGCCATGTATAATTCAGGGAGCACCATTTTCGCATTGGACATCTTGCCTAATTTCACCAGGTCCGATGCACCTCCTACACTGGCGCAGGGCCGCATGGTGATGGCTACACTGGCTGTGCTGGCCATGTTGATAGCCATCGGACTGGACCGGGTGGAAGGCTTTAACCTGTTTGAGAAGGTCAATGCCATATTCTCCTTTTTGTGCCCCTCGTTGGTGGCGGTATTTATCTGGGGCATCTTCTGGAAAAAGATTTCTTCAAAGGCGGCATTGTATACGCTCATTGCCGGGAATATTCCCTGCATCCTGATCAGCATCCTTTACTTGTCGCAATACCCAAGCCGGGAATTCTATCCGAATTTTTTCCTGATTTCCTTTTACCTGTTCGCCGCACTCAGTGTGTTGTTGATTGTGCTCTCCTACCGGTATCCCGATACGGACGGGAAGCCGCGGCCCATATTTGAAAAGACGCAATGGAGCGAAAATCCGTTTTCACGATCGCTGAAGTGGGGTTGGGGAATCTTAGCGGTGATCATGATCGCGCTGTATAGCTATTTTAACTAATTAAACCGATTGAGATGATGAATCAATTCAAGCAAATTTTGGTACACGCGCGCATCGCATTGCTGGCAGCGGGTGTGTTAATGAGTTACGCGGTAAAGGGCCAAACGGTGATCTGCGTTGCCCCGGAGGGGAGTGATGCAGCAGGTGGCTCTGCGCAACATCCCGTTGCAACGCTCGAAGCCGCCATCCGAGTTCTGGAGAAGCATCCGGTCGCAGATTCCGCCACCCTGCAACTGGCTGGCGGAACGTATCGGCTAACAGCACCGATCATGCTGGACGGCACATCGCCCATCGCAAAATGGAAGCACGTGGCACTCAAAGCAGCCTATGGGCAGCAAGTTATTATTTCCGGCAATCGGTTGATGGAAGGGAAGTGGCAGGCCGCGGGGGATAACCTCTGGAAATGCGCTGTGGAAGGTGTTTTCAATCAACTATTCGTAAATGGCAAACGGGCAACCCGATCGCGGTATCCCAATGCAGGTGAATGGTTGGAGCCGGATTCGATTAATTTCGGGAAGCATGAACTGTACTTCCAAGGCAAGCTACCCGCCGCCTTCGAAAAGATCAAAGGGGCTGAACTGCATGCCACAGGCATGTGGCATTGGAACCGCCAGTACATCGAACGTTTCGATGGTAAAAAACAACGCGTCGTGACGGTCACCTATCCCGGTACCGAAGCGAGCTACACCAAGATCGGTAAACGGGATCGTGTACATTTCGAAAATGCAATGGCGTTTTTAGATACCGAAGGCGAATGGTACCTGGACCGCGAAAGGCGGTTGCTGTATTATTTTTCCAAAGAAAAGCCGGACGATCAGGTCTTCGAATATCCAGCGTTAACCCAGCTGTTTCGCCTGTCGGGGTCGGCCAACCAGCGGATCAGTGATTTTTCAATCGACGGGATTACGTTTGAGGGCACCGAATGGGACATGACGGCCGTCGAACGGAAAGGATTGCAGGCTGGTTTCTGGGGTACAGGGCGGACGGATTCCGTGTATGCTCCCCCGGCTGCGCTTTCGCTGGCATGGGTTGCGAATAGCCGGATCACCGATTGCACCTTCCGCAACCTGGGTGAGGGCGCCATTTCGCTTGGCGACGGGTGTGCTTTTAATGCTATTGAGGATAATCGATTTGAAGACGTTGGCAGTAATGTGATCCAAATCGGATACCGCCGTGCATACCTGGGCAAGGGGCATCCGTTGCACCTGGACTTTGAAGATGCAGCCCTCGTATCGCACCACAACCTCATCCGGAACAATGTGCTGGATAATTTCGGTACGACGGATCGCGGGGCCGTCGGCATATGGATCGGTTATGCACACAATAATCGGATAGATCATAATCGGATTACCAATTTTCCCTATGCGGGAATCAACGTGGGATGGTATTGGGGAACGGATACCACATTGGTCGCGACCCATTGCCACCACAATACCATTGCTTGGAACGATATCTCCAAAGGGATGCGTTACCTCTCAGATGGTGCGGGGATTTATTTGGTAGGCAACCAGCCGGGTACCGTCATCCACGATAATTTTGTGCACCAGATCGGCGGTGGATTCACCATCACGTCAGGTATCTATGTGGATGAAGGCGGGGCGAATATGACCGTCACCGGCAACTATTTCGATGCCTTGGATAACCCGAACGAAGCCCACGCCATTAAACTGCATAAAAATGCCATCCCGACCATGACCATTTATAACAATGGCGGAGAATACCGGGTGCAGCCCATTCATACCAATCCGGCTTATAAATACGGTAAATATGCCGAGGTAAGGTTGGTGAGGCCGCCGTTCCCGCGGCTTTATGGCGTCCAGAAAAAATAGGTGGATGGATATGACAAGGTCACGATCGGAAACCATTGCCCGTTTTCAAAGCCAGCCCGAAATACCGGTATTGATCCTTGGCGCGGGAATCAATGGAGCGGGGTTGCTGCGCGAGCTTGCGCTCCAGGGCATCGATGCGCTTTTGGTAGATAAGTCGGATATCGCTGCGGGCGCCAGTTCGGCACCTTCGCGAATGATCCATGGGGGGCTGCGCTACCTCGAAAACCGAGAGACACGCTTGGTACGGGAAAGTCTGAAAGAGCGAAATCTGCTGCTACGGAACGCGCCGCACTATGTGAAGCCGTTGGCCACGACAATACCCATTTTTCATCGGACATCGGGCATTTTTAATGCCATGAAGGTTTTTTTGGGCTTAAAAGGGAAGTCGGTAAACCGGGGGGCGCTGTTGGTCAAAATCGGATTAACGGCGTACGATTGGTATACGCGTCGCCACCGGATGATGCCGAAACATCGGCTGTGGTCCAAAGCCGAGTCGCTGCGGCATCGGCCAGCGCTTAACCCGGCTGTCGTGGCCACCGCAACGTATTACGATGCCTGGATATCGTATCCGGAACGCCTCTGCGTAGAGTTGGTCAATGACGCGTTGGAGATAAACCCGCAGTGCGCCTTTCTGAATTACTGCAGTCTTGCGCAGCTGACACCAAACGGTGGGGTTGTGCTGCAAGACCATCTTACGGGCGAAGCCTTTGAGGTGAAACCGGAAGTGGTGGTCAATGCAACGGGTGCGTGGATTGACCAAACCAACTTGGCAATGGAAGGCAAAACGTCGTTCGTCGGCGGTACGAAGGGCTCGCACCTGGTTATCAACAACCGGGAGCTTTATGAGGCCACACAGGGCCAGATGCTCTTTTATGAAAATGCGGAGGGACGGATTTGCATTCTTTTCCCGATACATGGCAACGTGTTGGTGGGATCTACCGATGTGCGTATAGACCACCCTGATAAGGTGGTCTGCGAACAGTGGGAGGTGGAATATATGCTGGAGTCTGTTAAACAGGTATTCCCTTCCATCGATATTAAGCCTTCGGAAATCGTATTCCGGTTTACCGGCGTGCGTCCACTGCCGCATTCGGGCGCCACAGTAACGGCGCAGATATCCCGCGATCATACCATCCAGACGTTACCACCCGCCGGTAAACGTCGGTTTCCGGTTTATTCACTGGTTGGGGGCAAATGGACGACCTTCCGTGCTTTTTCAGCTATTGCCGCTTCACAGATCGCGGCTTACTTAAACGTACCCGTGATTGCCGACAGCGAGCAAACGCCGATCGGCGGTGGTAAGGGTTTTCCAACGACCGATTTGGCTAAGGATGCATGGTTGGCGAAGATGAAGCGGTTACATCCTGCGCTTGCCGATCAACGCCTGGAAGAGCTTCTAGCACGCTACGGTACCACGGCCGAAGCAGTCTGTGATTTTTGCGGTGCGGACGAAGACAGGCCGCTGCGCGCTCTGCCCGACTATACGTGCCGTGAAATCGAGTTCCTGATTCGATTCGAATACGTGGTACACTTGGATGACCTCATCCTTCGCCGCACGGTGATGGCCTTTACTGGCGCCGTAAGCCGCCCGCTGTTGGAAGAACTGGCCACAATTTTTGCAAGCGTAAAGGGGATGCCAGGCATCGAGGCGCAAGAAATAACACGAACAATAACCATTTTACAGCAAAAACATCAAGTTAATAGTAACTAATTATGTATCAATCAACAAAGGTCCGATTAAATCGGATGTTTAACGAATCCGGCAAATGCTTGGATGTGGCCGTAGATCACGGTGTTTTCAATGAGTATGATTTTTTAGACGGACTGGAAAATATGGAATCGGTTGTCCGGAGTTTGGTCAACGCCGGTCCAGACGCCGTACAGACCAACTATGGGCAGAGCGATATCCTGCAACGCACACCCGGTAAATCAAAACCGGCATTGGTAATGCGGGCCGACTACGGAAATCCGTATAATGCCCAGACCCACAAGGTGATGTTTAGCGAGCTGCAGAACGAAGAGGAACCGATATTGGAGGCTTTACGCATGGATGCATCCTGCATCGTGGTCAATTTGCTGTTGGTGCCGGGCGAGCCCGCGCTTCACCGGGCAAGCCTGCGGAACATCGGCCGGCTCCGCGGGGTATGTGATCGCTATGGAATGCCGATGATGATCGAACCCCTGGTGATGAAGGGAAACGACAGCCGCGGCGGATACCAAGTGGATGGCAATAAAAAGCTGGTGGTTCCTTTGGTGAGGCAGGCACGGGAGCTGGGCGCGGATGTTATCAAGGCCGATCCGACCGACCATGTGGAAGATTATCACGAAGTGGTGGAAGCCGCCCGGTGCCCGGTGTTGGTGCGCGGCGGCGGCAAAGCGGATTTAAAGGATCTGTTTACAAAAAGTTACGGGTATTTACAACAAGGGGCCATGGGGCTGGTATACGGCAGGAATATTTACCAACATCCCAACCCGTCACAAATCGTGAAGGCATTTATGCAGATGATCCATAACGGGGCTACTCCGGAAGCGGCCTGGCAAATCTATTCGACCGATGGAAAAGGCAACTGATTTTATCGGCCGTTTTAATCATGTGCCATTGCTGATCGGCAATCAGTGGACAGGCAGCGGGGGTAACGACACCACACCGGTGTATAATCCATCCAAGGGACAGGTCATCGCGCATACGCCCTCCGGCATTGCAGAGGATGTGGACCGGGCCGTGAAAGCGGCCAAGGACGCGTTCCCATCGTGGGCAGCTGTTCCCGCTCCCAAGCGGGCCGATACCCTGTTTCACTACCGGGAGCTGCTTGCCCAGCATATGGAACACATTGCTTGGCTGATCACCCTGGAGAATGGAAAGACGATGGAGGAAGCACGGGGCGATATCCGGCGTGGATTTGAAGTGGTTGAGTTTGCTTGCGGCATTGCACACCTGACCAAAGGAGAGAACCTGGGTCAGCTTGCGGCCGAAATTGACGGATTGACGATGCGCGAGCCGTTGGGCGTGTGCGTAGGAATCAGCCCGTTTAATTTTCCGGCTATGGTGGCCATGTGGATGTTTCCGCTGGCGATTGCCTGTGGAAATACGTTTGTATTGAAACCAAGCGAGAAGGTACCGTTAACAGCCTTGTACCTAGCTGATTTATTGGTGAAAGCGGGTCTTCCTGCCGGCGTATTCAATGTCGTACACGGAGGGCGTGAGGTGGTGGAAGCATTATGCGTACATCCGGATGTCGCTGCCATCAGTTTCGTGGGCTCGTCTGAAATTGCCTTGCGGGTATATCAATTGGGTACCAGCCGCGGTAAGCGTGTACAGGCGGGTGGGGGTGCTAAAAATGTCCACATCGTGATGCCTGATGCCGATTTTGATTCGGCGGTCCGGGCAGTGGTTGGGGCAGCATTTGGATGTAGCGGTCAGCGGTGCATGGCTGGTTCGACGCTGATGATTCCGAACGGAACCGACGCTGCATTTCTGCAGCAATTGAAGGAGGCTGTTGATCAGCTACTCGTTGGCGATACAACTGGCCAACTGGACGTGCAAATGGGGCCGGTCATCGACGGGCAGGCAAGAGATCGGATATCCGACACGATTCAACATGCCGTTTCGCAGGGAGCCAAAGCGATGAGCGATGGACGCACCCATCAAGACACCGATGGTTTTTTCTTACTGCCTACGTTGTTGGATGAAGTAAGCCCGGATATGGAGGTGTTCCATCGGGAGGTCTTCGGTCCGGTATTGTCGATCGTACACACGAGTACGCTGGATGAATCCATTCGTTTAGCAAACAAATTGCCTTTTGGGAACGGCGCAACAATCTATACCAGCAACGGCGGAGCAGCACGGAAATTTGCGCGGGAAATGAAATGCGGGATGATCGGCGTGAACGTGGGTGTTCCGGCGCCGATGGCTATTTTCCCGTTTTCGGGCTGGAACCAGTCGTTTTACGGCGATCTACATCTTCAGGGAACCGAAGGAATACTGTTCTATACCCGCCAGAAGGTATTGCTTTCCCGATGGGATACGAACTACGAACGGATAAATGGATGGTAATGGAACAACCGATCGTAACGGCGTATGACTTTAACGCCCCCCGGCAAATCATTGTCGGCGGCGGGACATTCGGGAAGCTTCCCGAGCTGGTCATCGGGTTGAAGGGTACCTGTGTGTTGATCGTAACCGACGGATACCTTTTGGAGCAGGGGCTGGTCCGCGAGGCGATCAGCAGCCTTTCGGAAGCCGGCATCAAGAGTGTCGTTTTCCATCGCATTTCTCCCGACCCTACAATGGGCAGTGTGTTGGAAGGGCTGGCGCTGTTGCGGCAGCATTCCTGTGATGCGATCGTCGCATTGGGCGGGGGCAGCCCCATCGACGCGGCAAAGGCCATTTCGGTATTGGCAACCAACGATGGGCCATTGACCCGCTATGCCGGGTATCACCAGATTCCGAACGCCGGCATGCCACTGATCGCCGTGCCCACCACCGCCGGTACAGGGAGCGAGGCAACACGGGTGGCCGTAATCACCGATGAACTCCGGCAGGTTAAGATGATGCTCTTTGACAATGCCCTTTTGCCGGATATCGCGGTGGTAGACTACCGGTTATCGATGACGATGCCGCCCCAACTTACGGCGTATGTCGGTGTAGATACACTCACGCATGGATTGGAAGCCTATGTGTCAAAAAGACGGAATCCCTTTTCGGACCCGATTGCGCTATCTTGTATCGGACTTGTAGGCCAGCACCTACTTAGGGCCTATACATGTCCTACTGATGAGGCTGCACGTGAAGGCATGGCCATCGCAGCATGCCAGGGCGGATTGGCTTTCTCCAACAGCAGTGTCTGCCTCGTTCATGGCATGAGCCGTCCATTGGGTGCCGTGTATCATTTGGCCCACGGCCTGTCCAATGCAATCTTGCTGCCCACGGTCACCCGGTTTTCAGTAGCGGGTTGCGAGGCGCGCTACGCGACCGCGGCACGGACCATGGGCCTCATCGCGTCGGAATTGACCGATGTGGAGGCGGCCGATGCCTTGGTTTACGCGTTGGAAGCGATGAACCGGCAGCTAAACGTTCCGCGATTACGCGATTGCGTCGGCGTATCACGGGCCACGTTCGAGCAGTCGGTTAGTAAAATGGCGGCTGATGCCCTGGCATCCGGAAGTCCGCAAAACAATCCGGTAGTACCGACAACGACGGAAATTGAGCAATTGTATTTGAGCTGCTGGTAACCTAAAAAGTAAATGCATGGAATCGTATTTATTGGGGATAGATTGCGGTAACACCGTATGTAAGGCGACCCTCTTTTCCCTGACAGGGCGATCCGTTGGCACCGCTTCCGGCCGTGTGAAAGCCAGGCTGCCCAAACCGGGCTATTACGAATACGATCTCAATGAATTATGGATGGGTGTGTCTGGTGTGATCCGTGCAGCCATTCAAGCTGCGGGCGTTGCTTCATCCGCCATTTTGGCTGTGGGTGTTTGCGGCCATGGAAATGGTCTTTATGGCTTGGATGGCGATGGCAAACCGCTGGTGGGCATCCAGTCGCTGGACTTCAGGGCGGAGGGGATTTGCCAACGGTGGAATGACGACGGGGTGTCCGCAGCTGCGTTTTTATTTTCAAGGCAATATTGCTGGCCGGGCCAGACGAATTCGCTGTTAGCTTGGTTGCGCCGATATGATTTGCCGACCTATATGTGCCTCAGAACGGTGTTTTTCTGCAAAGATTACCTGAACTATTGTTTAACGGGAGTGGTTTCGACAGATTATTCAGACCTTTCGGTTACGAATCTAATGGCCATTGAAGATCGCAAGCTGAACACAGAATTGTTCGACCTGTTTGGACTATCCGGCATAGAAACGGCACTTCCTGAACCCCGGCAAAGCAAGACGGTGATCGGCAGGACTACCGCAGCGGCATCGCGCCAAACGGGATTACCCGAGGGAATACCCGTGGTTGCCGGAATGATTGATCTGGTTGCCAACATGGTAGGCTGCGGCTCAATCCAACCCGGTTCGGCAACGGTCATCTCCGGATCGTGGAGCGTTAACTGCTTGCTGTCTGACGCGCAAATTCAAGCCGAAGAATTGGCCATGGTTTCCCTGTTTGCAGACCCTACGTTGCAAATCGCCATGGAAGCCAGTCCGACTGCAATGACAAACCTGGAATGGTTTGTCAATCAATTTATGAACAGAGCGAAAAAGAAATGCAATCGCAAAGGCACATCCGTTTTTGCTTATTGCGATCAAAGACTGGCGGATCGGGGGCGAGTGGACTCGGACGTGTTGTTCCTGCCCTTTTTGCACGGTAATAACCTAAACGGGATTATCCGTTCGGGGTTTTACAACCTTTCCGGTTCGCATACGAAAGACGATATGTTACAGGCGGTGTATGAAGGGATTGCATTCAGCCACTTGGCTCATGTGCAACGGCTTCGTTCGACCGGTAAGGGAGTTCACAGTGCACGGTTTACCGGAGGTGGTGCGCGTAGCCCCGTTTTCTCCCAATTGCTTTCGAGCGTTTTGCAGACGCGGTTGGAGTGTGTACACGTTGCGGAAACGGGCTGTTTGGGGGCGGCAATAGCCGCTGCCGTCGGAATTGAATTGTACCCTGATTATCATGCGGCTTGCGGGCAGATGGTTGCTGCCGGCGAAGCGTATATTCCTGATGAGGCGATGGTGGTTTATTACCGGTCGAAATTCCATGCGTATACGGCTTTTGTCGAATCAATGATCAAATAAAGAGCTTGGATATGATGGTTCAGGGGCCGTCGTCGCTATCAGCCAGGCGGTCGTGGCCAAGGTACCAAGGGAGGCTTTTGCCTATGGGTTCTTAAAGGTAAATTGATGATTGAAAAAGTTACCGCGTTGCCTGCGGTAGCAACAAATTCGGTTTGCCCAGCGAGTCTACCGAGAGCTCAATGACGATATTGCCTTTTCTATCCATGATAAAAAGACCGGCAGTGCCGTTTTCATTCTGCAACGAAATACGATGTGCACCTTCGCCAAGCTTTTTGCCCTTGTCGTTGATTTGGATAGCCGCACGATGTGCACCGGTGCCGCTATCTTCCTGCACAAGCATGCCAATCGCGTCGGCGTTGGAGTAGTCAAATACGAACGCATTCAAAGAAGCGGAATCTCGTTTTGAAAATGCCATGCCACCCACCTCATTGCCATCTTCATTGAAGAAAACCATCCCGCTGGGCGATACGGCGCGCTTATGGGTTTTGCCATCGATGATGGGATCCGGGAAATGGTCGGCATTGGAAATGCTCAACAAAGGGCTGTTGTTTTTATCAACGATATCCAGTCGCTCCGTTGCCGTGGTCTTGTCAGGATAGACGTAAGTATATGCCAGAAAAGCAGTTAGCAGGACATTCCAGCCTAATAAAATATAAAGTAGTGGGTTGCTTTTTACCTTCATGTTTGAAACGATTGTGTGCAGTGTTTACCGAATAGTACAAGCCGCCAAAGGTAGTGAAAAGGTGGCCACTTTCTCCTGCCTTTCTTTTGAACTTCTCCCGCCATTCTCCTGCCGTAATGTAAGCTCCGGCTATGCGGTGGCCGTGCGGTGGCTATCAATTTCATAGCCACGGGTTAGCTGAGCCTTAGCTGGCGCATAGCAGATGGCGGGAAATAGGCAGGAGAAAGTAGGGAGTTAAGAGGATCATTCAGCAGAACCGGATTCGGATCGGTGTCGTTTTTGCCACCTCTTGGGGGCTCGGCTTGTATGGAAAAAGCCAATGACGTTAGTGCTATTTTTATTATCTTTGATTTGTATTAGTCAAAGACTATGGGACATGTTCAACTTGTTGAGAAAATAAAAAAAATACCTCCGGCCTATCAGCAGGAGGTAGAAGATTTTATTGATTTTATATTAAGTAAAAGGCAGTCAGTGGTCGCTAAAAGAGTTTCTCCGAGGAAGGCGGGACTGCTAAAGGGGAAGCTTAAGATGGCCGAGGATTTTGATGACCCGTTAATAATGTAATCATCTTACCTATTCAATTGTCGAATTTATCCCAATTTGAAAACCTTGAGCTCATTCATAGAGATCCGTTCGATCGGTTGATTGCCGCTACCGCAATCGACGGAGAAATGGAAATCATTTCTACTGATGCAAACATAGCCAAATACCCGTTAAGGGTGATTTGGTAGTTTTAGCCCATTGCAGATACGGCCTAGGATGGGGTCGCAGTTAGAAAAGCCCAGCGAAACTGTAACGCTCCCTGCAGTCACGGCACTAGGTTTCTTCTAGGCTTTCTAAGCTGCTTTGGAGGTGGAAGGGAAATTTCCACTCTCCCAATCAGTTTACGTCCGTTGCAGACACGGCCTAGGAGACGCCAGCGAAGCGCCGTGGATCCAGTCGTGGAGCAACAGACTAAAACTACATCCCCTTCACATCCCCGTCAATTTCCCGATAACACCCCGTCACATCCCCGTCAACCGTATTCAAGTGCTATTTTTTTGATTTGCAGTGCCCTATGTTTGCCTCCATGAAGCAACGCATACCGGTATTGTGGCATTGCAAATGGAGTAAACCGTGAGCACGTAAGCAACTGATCAGGCAGACGGGTGAACGATAAAAAATTAGTAAAAATTTAAAAGAAAGGATTTAGAAAAATGGGAGTAATCAGAAGAGGAGCCAACGGAGGCTTCAAAGGAAAAGCAGGTAGTGTGATCGGCAGCAGCTGGAAGAGCATCGACTACATCAAAGGGCTGTATAAGAAACGCACCAAGCCGGCTACGGAAGAACAGCTGATGCAGCAAGCCAAATTCACGCTGTTGATGCGCTTCCTCCTGCCGCTGAAGGTGTTTATCCGGGTTGGGTACGGCCAGCGCAAAACGGATACGCATACGCCGATGAACGTGGCGTTTCAGAGCAACCTCAGCCGCGCAATCACCGGCGACTATCCAGATTACATGCTGGATTACAGCCAGGTCCGTATTGCGGAAGGGTACAGCGGTGGCGGCGGCGAATCCGCCAGTGCAGCAGCGGGTGTACTGACGGTGACGTGGAATACCGTGGAGAACGGCATTTATGCGCAACAGCCGGACGACCGGATGTACATCGTGCTGTACCATCCGGGTATCGACCAGTTCCTCACCGCGCCCACGCCGCCCCAGCGTGCTGATGGAACGGTAGAAATTGTATTGCCTAATCATTTCCAGACGGACGAAGGCCATGTATGGCTCTTTACCGCCGACCGGAAAGGCCGCAACGTGTCGCGGAGTGTATACCTCGGGGAGGTAGCGTTGGTGTAACGTCGTAAACAGAGGAGCGATCCCGCCTACCGTGGTGGGCGGATTGCTCCTTTTAGTTGATGAACAGGTAAACGAGAAAATCATGAACGTAATATCCAATAGCAAAGGCAAGAAAAGCAACGAGGTAGACGGCCGACTGGCCATCCAACAGCGCTTTAAGGTGGCTAGCGAATTTTTGACGCCGGTACGCAAACTGATCCACCGGGGATTTGCCACCCGCATGAAAGGTAAAACACCGTTCGGCCGGGCGATGTCGTATGTGCTGCTCCGTGCGGTAGCCGGAAATTATCCCGACCAGTACGTCGATCCTGCAATGGTACGGCTCAGTGAAGGGGTGTTGCGCAACCCCATCCGCACCGCAGTGACACGCCAGGGGCGTACGATCACCGTTGAGGCAGTCTCGCTGGGAGGCAACCCCGTAGGGGTGAATGAAGCCTGGGACGATCAACTCATCCTCTGCGCATATCATCCCGAACTACGCGTGGCTGGCATCAATGACGAGAAACGACTGCGCGAGGATGGCAGTGTAACGCTTGAATTGCCGCCACTGCTGCAAGATAGGCCGGTGCATCTCTACCTGATGGCGCACGACCGCCACGAACGGAAATGGTCGAATAGCTGCTACCTGGGAGCGTTTTAATGGGGTGCTGGTGATGAGTGAGATAAAACTGATTCGCGTGGCTACGGGGAAGAACAGTACCCTCGGCCACTTGTATATCCGCGGTCTGTTTGGTTGCTACATCCTGGAAGATAAGGTTCGGGACTGCAAGGTTCCGGCGCGGACGGCCATCCCGGCGGGCGAATATACACTGGGTTTGAATACCACGGCGGGTATGAATGCGCGCTATGGCAATCGCCATACATCTATGCACCAAGGTATGGTGGAAGTGCGTGATATCCCAAACTTCAGCTTGGTATTCTTCCACATTGGTAACTACCACACCGATACAGCGGGTTGCCTGCTTACTGGGTCGTACTGGCAGCTGATCGATGGCGACTACCGTGTGCTGCACTCGGCCGCGGCATACAAACAGGTGTATCCGTTGCTGGTGGAGCAAGTAAGGGAAGGATACGATAGGTTGGTAGTTTTCGACTGCTGCTCGCCATCTGGATCTCCGTCGCTGCGCTAGGATCTCCTAGGCTGGCTCTGCAGCAGTCGAAAACAAGTTTTGGGAGGGAAGCGGCTGCTCGCCATCTGGATCTCCGTCGCTGCGCTAGGATCTCCTAGGCTGGCTCTGCAGCAGTCTTATTTCCCCAACCAAAGCAATTTAGCAAACCCAAAAGAAACCTAGCGGCGTGACCGAAGGGAGCGTTGCAGTTTCGTTGGGATTGCTAATTGCACCACGTACAAATTTTATCACATTACAAAAAACAAAAAAATGAAGAAAGACAAAAAAGCCGTTGAGCTTCCCGTAACGGAGAAGCCGACTGTATACGAACAAATCAAAGAAACGCTGGCCGTGGCCAGTCATTTTATCCTAGCCGCGCCATTGAAGCTGCCGCCCAAAGTGGTGATGGTTGCTCGCTATTTGGCACTAGCCCTGGGCGTGCTGGAAGCCGTGGAGAATGGTGCAAAGAAAGGAGGGGAGGATGCGGATTGATCACCGGTTGGGGATCGGTACGGGGGGCGGAACGTTGCTGAGCATCGTTGGCCAACTGGGGTTGCACGATGTGCTGAAAACGGCTGTGCTGGCTGCCTTCGGCGCGGTGGTGAGTTTCGCTGTAAGCTACTTATTGCAACGCCTGGGGCGGCGGCGCCAGCGATAAACTGCAACACGGATAAGTGTGTCCTTGTTGTGAAAATTCACGAGGTACTCCTTTGTTACGGCTGTACGGTTACGGCCGTAACATGGTTTAAATGATCTGCCCAATTTAAGTATCCCGGTTCACACGTGTAATCGTTACCCGCGAATTATTCAAGGAGCAGCTGCCCGGCGAGCAACCTTCAATTAAAACATCGGCAGGCTGCTTGAGTGTACGAAGAAAAAAGCTAATGAAAACTTCTTTTTTTACGTTGGGCATATTACTTTTGCCGTACCGGAAAAACATATGCTTCGGATTGAAGACAGAAACTAACATAAGTAACCATCTACCAGGTCTCTTTGCTTAACGCAATTATTGACGTTTACAACCTTACCGCGTAGATACTAAAACAACATCATGAAAAAAATTTTACTCTTTTTGGCGGCCAGCAGCTGCCTGTATGCGAATGCCCAGGTAGGTATCGGTATCGCTAATCCGCAAACGGGGTTTCATGTGGCCGACAGCGCTGTGGCATTTACCAAGGTTGACGACGTAGAATCCTCCACCAAAGCGCCGATCAGCGGCGAGGGTCGACGCATGATGTGGTATCCCGAAAAGGCGGCGTTCCGGACTGGATATGTGGGTAGTTTCGGCAGTACGTATTGGGATGCCGCCAACGTGGGCAACTACTCGTTTGCCGCGGGAAACAACACCCGCGCTTCGGGTGAAAATTCCGTTGCCCTGGGACTGACTACAACGGCATCAGGCAATGAGTCCGTAGCATTTGGAAATAATGGTACGGCCAGTGGCGACCGCGCCTTTGCATTTAATGGTACGGCTTCGGGCGTCGGGGCGGTAGCAATCGGATCGGGCGCGCAGGCGACGAACGATGACGCACTGGCGATGGGCCCGTCCTCGATAGCTGGCGGGTTGGCATCAATTGTGCTAGGCCCATCCATTGCCAATGGAAACTTTGGCGTAGCCATTGGCCTGCAGAATAGTGCCAGCGGGCAGTTCTCCACAGCTATTGGAAAAAATGCGCGCACGGCGAATCGCCAGGGATCCATGGTGCTGAGCTGTGGTGGCGCCGGATTTTCATCGGATAGTTCGTTTGCGACAGCAAATAATCAAATGACCATGCGGTTCGTCGGTGGATTCAAGCTCTTTACGACTTATCAAAAAATTGCATCCCCGATGGGTGTGGAACTTGCCGCTGGCGGCGGATCCTGGACTAGCGTGAGCGACCGCAATAAAAAGGAAAATTTTCAGGAAATCGATGTTGAATCGGTTTTGCAGAAAGTGGCGATGATTCCCGTTACACGGTGGAACTACAAAAGTCAGTCGGCCGAGCAGCAACACATCGGCCCGGTTGCCCAGGATTTCCATGCGGCGTTTCAGTTGGATGGTGTTAAGAACGACACGACCATCAACACGGTCGATATCGATGGTATCAACATGGCAGCCATTCAGGCACTGGAAAAAAGGACGGCTACACTCAAAGCGGAAAACGACCAGTTGAAAGCGCAATTGGCGACCGTGCTGGAGCGGATGACCGCACTGGAACAGCGAGTTGCAGAAGCGGCGAAAAATACGCAGATACCTGCCGAATAACCTAAACATACAAACATACGCATGAAACGTAGTTATCCCTTGGCGTGGCTCAACGTTAAGCTATTCGTCGCGTTGGGCTGGTGCATACTCGGGAGTATGCCGGCGAAAGCGCAATTTACGGTAATCAACAGCGAAGTGGTCATCAAACCGAACACGCTTTTTTCCGTACAGGGCCTCACATTTAACCCTGAGGCTGAAGTGACATTTACGGATAATGTGTTGCAGCGGAGTAACGATCCGGTAGACTATGCCAGCATCCCCTCGGTAAATCAGGTGTATACATTTGATGTACCAATTACTTATACAGGCACACTGCGCTTCCCGTATGCGGATGCCATGCTGAACGGCGAACCTGCCGCAAACTTAAAGCTGATTTATGCGCCCGAGGAAGATGGGCCATTTACCCTGATTCCTCAAACAGTGGTGAATGAAAGTGAGCGATTTGTAGAACACGATTTTGAAACGTCGACGACTATACAGCAGTTGAGTGCCTTGGCGAGCGATATCACGCTGCCTGCCATCACTTCGGCCACCTACAACGCGGCAGCCGGCACACTGGTGGTGACCGGTACGGAATTCGTGGCCTTCAGTGGGAGCAACAATGATATCGATGTCTCCAAGCTGACGGTAACGGGGGAGGGTGGTGCGACGTATGCATTGACCAGCGACCACGTTGAAATCACTGACGTGACGTCGTTTACGGTCGTATTGAACAGTACGGATCGTGAGGCCGTAACGCAACTGTTTAATAAAAATGGAACAAGCTCCACAGGGGGTACCACATATAACCTCGCGGCCGCCGAAGGCTGGTTGGCTGGGGCGGATCCGTCAACGAACGTGGCAGACCTAAACGGCAACGGGATTTCCGTGGGTAACGTAGCGGTACCCGCTATCATTGCCGCCAACTACGATGCGAGTATGGGAACACTGGTGGTAACCGGTACTGGATTTTTGTCGCTGGCAGGCGCCAACAACGATATCGTGGCCAGCAAGTTTACATTTACTGGCGAAGGCGGAGCTACGTATACGCTAACGGATACGCCAAATGAAGAAATCAGCAACGGTACGTCGTTTACGCTGGTGCTGAGCGCTACAGATATAGCCGGCGTGCTTGAACTGCTGAGTAAAAACGGTACGTCAGCGGATGACGGTACGACCTACAACTTAGCCGCGGCGGAAGACTGGGCTGCAGGCGCCGATGCGGCGGTGGTAACGGCTGATCTTACGGGGAATGGCATCACCGCAAGTAATGTGACGTTAGCAGCCACAGTAACGACCTCCGCAGCGTCTTCCATCGCTGCAACGAGTGCCACACTGGGCGGTAATGTAAGCGATGATGGCGGAACCACAGTGACCGAGCGTGGCATTGTTTGGAATTTAACCGGTGAGCCGACAGTGATTGATCGGAGAGTGCCGGCTGCTGCTGGCGGTACCGGCATCTTCAGCAATGCCGTTGGACTGCCGGCAGGTAGGCCGATTTTCGTAAGGGCATATGCCATCAACAGCCGCGGAACCACGTACGGCAATGAAATCGAATTCACGACACCGACAATGGCGCTTCCCGGCAACGCGTTATCGTTTAACGGGAATCAATCCGTACAGCTCAGCTCAGCAGCCACGTTGGCTACAGATTTTGGCGGTACCTCCTCGTTTACGATCGAAGCTTGGATAAAGCCGGACAACTTTACAGACAATCCGACCATATTCGGTCATAAGCCTGCGGGTACACCGAGTACGGGTTATGCCCTGTTTTTACTGGGTGATGGACGGGTGTACCTGGAGGGGACCGGCACCGGAAAAGGAACAGCGGCCAAGGTAGAAGCAGGGAAATGGAATCACATCGCCATGACTTTCGCATATAGCGGTAGCGGCAATGCCGGCGAAGCTACTTTTTACATCAATGGTGAAGAGGCCGGTGGCGGTGGCGCGGTTAGTATCGCGTCGAACAATGCCTCAACAACCCGAATCGGTGCGTTTAGCACGTTGAACCAACCGTTCCGGGGCGATATCGACGAGCTGAAGATTTGGAGTGCTATTCGGACGAAGGAGCAGATCGTTGCCGGCATGACCAGCGCGCCAGCGCCAGTATCTCCCGGCCTGGTGCTTTATTATAAGTTCGACCAGGGAATACCGGAAGGTGACAATGTGGGGTTGACCAGGAGCTATGATGCCTCAGCAAATGGTTTTGATGGGCAACTGAATCTCTTTGAGCTGACGGGCACGGAAGCCAATTGGGTAGCGAGCTATGCGATGTTAATACCCGTTGCGGCGGCAGCTTCCGAGGTCGGAACCAATCGATTTACAGCCAACTGGTCAGCACCGGCCAATGACGCTGTCGATAGTTACTTGCTGGATGTAGCAACAGACGACCAGTTTACCGCATTTGTGGAGGGATACGAGGGCAAAGATATGGATGCCAGCCTTTCAGAGACGGTGACTGGTTTGATACCTGGACTTACCTACTACTACCGCGTGCGGGCAATCAGCGACGGGCTGATCGGTGTGGCTTCTGCCACAATCGCCGTCAATACGTTGCCGATCTCAGCAGATGATGACAATATTTTGTACGTGGATAAACAGGTTTCGGGCGGGAACAATACGGGCGACAGTTGGGAAAACGCCATTCCCGAACTGGCCGACGCGCTGAAATGGGCGGAGGAAAATAGTATGAATTGGACGGCGACAGATCCGCTTCAGATTTGGGTAGCCAAAGGAACGTATAAACCGCTTTATGAAGTGGTGGCTAGCGGCGATGTGCGCGACAAGGGCTTTAAGCTAATCAATAACGTGCAACTTTATGGTGGGTTTGACCCGGACAATGCCATAGTGGGAATCGACGATGACCGGTTATTACCAAACCCGGCTTCGGGAGTTGATAAAGGCACAGTGCTGTCGGGCGACTTGGATAATAACGACCATACCGATGGCACCATTGTTGGCAGCAACGCGTATCATGTAGTACTAGCCCTTGGTGTTTCCGGCGGGGAACACTTGGATGAAAATACGGTGCTTGATGGTTTTACCATTACGGGCGGCAAAGCGGACGATGATTCCGAGCTTGATTTCGTTGACGAGGGCTACGCTATAGATCGCAATCAGGGCGGTGGAATGGTTTTCGGTTATGCTTATCCAACGGTGCGGAACGTAACGCTCAGGCACAACCAGGCCGACTACGGCGGCGGGGCAGCGGTGCAATGGGCGGATGGCCCGCCGTTGGTGTTGACTTCCGTGTCCTTGATGGACAATGAGGCAACAATTTTCGGTGGTGGAATCTATGCATTGGCGGGAGTCGTTCACTTGAGGAATGCACTTGTTGCAGGCAATCATGTAGGAGCTGTCGTAGGCGGATCCGGAATCCACATGGGAACGTGGGGCGATTTACACCTCACCAATGTGACATTGGCGGATAATACGGGTGGTGCCGTTGGAGTTTCGCGGGCAGGGGGTGGCTCAATCATACTGCGTAATAGCGTCATATGGAACAATGTTATTGACCAAGTTGACGAAGCATTGAGCGGATATAACCGGATTGGCGCGGGAGAAGCGATGTTTGTAAACGTAGCTACCAACGATTATGGCCTAGTAGCCGGCAGTACTGCGGTAAACGCCGGTGATCCAGCTACGGAACTGTCGGTATTCCCCGGAGGACCGGATGCGGCGGAGGATTTGGCACGTACAGCACGCGTACAGGGAAGTCGCATCGACATTGGCGCGTTTGAATCCGCCTATGAAGATGTAAATGAAGTGGATCAAGACGCACCGATTGCAATAACGGCCGCTTTTGGAACGGCGCTGGACCAAGTGACGATCCCGACAGCCTTTACTGTGGAGGTGACGCTGACTGACGGAAGCGTAGAACAGGTAGAGGTCGACTCCGATACCGATAATTGGGTGCTGGTCGACCCCGCTGGCGGCGGCTACGACGGCAACGTGGCGGGCACATATGAGTTTGAAGTGCCGCTGATTATGCCGGGAGCCACGGACAACCCTTGGTTTACCAACACGCAGGAATTAAAAGCGTCTGTAGCCCTCACGGTGGATAAAGACATGCCATCTTGGTCTGTGGCGTTGGGCGGGGAAACCGCAATAAACGGCAGCACGCTGAATCGGACCTACGGGGATGCCGAGCAACTTACCTTTGAGTTGGGCGATTGGGATGGGAATGCGCTGGATATTACGTTTGATATTACCGAAGGTGAAGAATTGGTGGATATCAGCGGGTTCCCGATGTTACAGGGTATTGGCGTAGGCACCGTGGAAGTGGAAGTGACATTGCCCGAAACCGACAATTATGAAAGCGATATGGCTACGTTTACCGTGATGATCGCCAAGAAAGCGATCGCCATCGTACCGGTAGCCGATCAGGCGAAAGTGTATGGTGCAGCCGATCCAACGGAGTATGGTTATGCGCTGGCGGCGGGAAGCGAACTGGTAGACGGGGACGGCTTTGCGGACATTATATCAAGTGCTTCCCGCGAGGCAGGCGAGGACGTCGGTACCTACGATATTAACATTACTTTTGAAGGCACCAAGGCAGACAACTACGATATCACGTTTGATACCAACAACAATGCCTTTGCGATTACGTCGAAGACACTGACCGTAACAGTGGATGCAGGCCAAAGTAAGGTGTACGGTTCGGCCGATCCGGAACTGACCTATTCGGCCACCGGCTTTGCACTGAGCGATGACGAGTCGATCTTGACGGGCACGTTGGAACGCGCCCCGGGCGAGGATGTAAATGCCTACGCAATCACGCAAGGCGATTTGAATGCGGGGGATAACTACACGATAGCGTATACTGCTGCGGACTTTGTGATTACCCCGGCGACGCTGGCAATCATTGCCGATGCGAGGCAGGGCAAGATGTACGGTTCGGCCAATCCTGCGCTGACCTTTGAGGCCACGGGCTTTGAACTAAGCGATGATGAATCGATCCTGACGGGCGCATTGGAGCGTGCCCTGGGTGAAGACGTGGGTTCGTATGCGATCACGCAGGGCACGATGGATGCAGGGGATAACTACACGATAGCCTACACGGGAGCAGACTTTGCTGTTACTCCGGCTACGCTGGCAATCATTGCCGATGCCGGGCAGGGCAAGATTTACGGCTCGGGCGATCCGGCGCTGACCTTTGAGGCCACGGGTTTTGCACTAAGCGATGACGAATCGATCCTGACGGGCGCATTGGAGCGTGCCCTGGGTGAAGACGTGGGTTCGTATGCGATTACGCAGGGCACGGTGGATGCAGGGGGTAACTATACGATAGCCTACACGGGAGCAGACTTTGCTGTTACTCCGGCTACGCTGGCAATCATTGCCGATGCCGGGCAGGGCAAGATTTACGGCTCGGGCGATCCGGCGCTGACCTTTGAGGCCACGGGCTTTGAACTAAGCGATGATGAATCGATCCTGACGGGCGCATTGGAGCGTGCCCCGGGTGAAGACGTGGGTTCGTATGCGATTACGCAGAGCACGGTGGATGCAGGGGCTAACTATACGATAGCCTACACGGGAGCAGACTTTGCTGTTACTCCGGCTACGCTGGCAATCATTGCCGATGCCGGGCAGGGCAAGATTTACGGCTCGGGCGATCCAGTGTTAACTTTTGAGGCCACGGGTTTTGCACTAAGCGATGATGAATCGATCCTGACGGGCGCATTGGAGCGTGCCCCGGGTGAAGACGTGGGTTCGTATGCGATTACGCAGGGCACATTGGATGCGGTGGATAATTATACAATAGTCTATACGGGAGCGGACTTTGCAATTACCCCGGCTACGTTGACGATCACGTCAAACCCCGAGCAAGGCAAGGTGTATGGTTCGGCT
>NZ_BMER01000002.1:0-184281 GCF_014636865.1 Parapedobacter pyrenivorans | reverse complement strand
CCTTTGAGGCCACGGGCTTTGAACTAAGCGATGATGAATCGATCCTGACGGGCGCATTGGAGCGTGCCCCGGGTGAAGACGTGGGTTCGTATGCGATTACGCAGGGCACGGTGGATGCAGGGGGTAACTATACGATAGCCTACACGGGAGCAGACTTTGCAATTACCCCGGCTACGTTGACGATCACGTCAAACCCCGAGCAAGGCAAGGTGTATGGTTCGGCTGATCCGGTGTTAACCTTTGAGGCCACGGGTTTTGCACTAAGCGATGACGAATCGATCCTGACGGGCGCATTGGAGCGTGCCCCGGGTGAAGACGTGGGTTCGTATGCGATTACGCAGGGCACATTGGATGCAGGGGATAACTACACGATAGCGTATACTGCTGCGGACTTTGTGATTACCCCGGCGACGCTGACAATCATTGCCGATGCGGGGCAGGGCAAGATTTACGGCTCGGGCGATCCGGCGCTGACCTTTGAGGCCACGGGCTTTGAACTAAGCGATGATGAATCGATCCTGACGGGCGCATTGGAGCGTGCCCCCGGTGAAGATGTGGGTTCGTATGCGATTACGCAGGGCACGGTGGATGCAGGGGCTAACTATACGATAGTCTACACGGGAGCAGACTTTGCCATCACACCGCTTGGGGTGACGGTAACTGCGGATAATCAGACTAAGATACTCGGCCGGACAGACCCGGAATTGACCTACACGGTGTCCCCGGCACTGGTAGCGGGCGACGGTTTCACGGGCACGCTGACGCGTGAACCTGGTGAGGCTGTAGGTAGCTATAACATCAGGCGGGGCACACTGGACTTGAGCGACAACTACGAATTGTCCTTCAACGGCGCGGAGCTGGAGATCACGGCCTCGGTTGCCCCAGAGGTCACCCTGCCGGACGGCAGCTTTATATACGACGGAACGGCCAAATCCTTGACGATTGTAGGGATGCTGCCGGAGGGCGCATCGGTAAGTTATGCGAATAACAGCCGCACGGATGCGGGCAGCCAGATAGTGACGGCCACGATCGATGGCGGCGGTAACTACGAAGACCTGATGCTGACGGCCACGCTGCGGATCACGCCTGGGATGCGGACACTGGCCTTCCCGGTACTGGCGGAGAAGACCTACGGTGATGACGGTTTCAGCGGGGGTGCCAGTACCAGCAGCGGGGAGGAAATCACCTACACGAGCAGCAACGCGGCGGTAGCGGAGATCACGGCAGACGGGATGATCCGCATCACGGGCGCGGGCGAAACAGCCATCACGGCCACGGTGCCGGTTAACGGGAACTATGCGAATCGCCCGGAGATCACCCAGGCATTGGTTGTGCGCAAGGCCAGCCAGACGATCATGTTCAACGCCCCCGCGGAAGTGAACCGGGATGCGGGCACGGTGCAGCTGGACGTAACGGCCTCAAGCGGGCTGCCGGTGAGCCTGGCAATCGACGACGAACAGGTGGCCACACCCAGCGGCACGGCACTCAACGTACTCCGGCTGGGCACGGTGACGATCACGGCCGCGCAGGCGGGCGACGGCAACCATGAAGCGGCCGAACCGGTGACGGTGACACTGCGGGTGGTCGACCCATCCTCGGATTTCCCGGTGCGGGTGCACCAGGCGGTATCGCCGAACGGCGACGGCATCAACGAGTTCCTGATCATCGAGGGTATCCGGGATTACCGGGGTAACCGGGTGAGCGTGATCAACCGCAACGGCACGGTGGTGTGGGAGGCCAGCGGCTACGACAACGACCGGGTGGCATTCCGCGGCGTCGGCAGCGGACAGCAGCAGCTTCCTGCGGGGACGTACTTCTACATCGTGGAACTCGGTACGGGCAGCGGTACGGAATACCGGAAGGGTTACTTCGTGCTGCGGTATTAGCGGATGGTACATCGTGGTGAGTAGATAGTACTTAGATATTAGACATTAGACAACAGACAAGAGATGAGACGGAATCTAATCATACTGGCTGCATTGATGGGATCTGTGGCTACGGCACATGGCCAGCAGCCGCTTACGCACACGCAGCACGGGCAGCTGCGTACGGTGATCAACCCGGCGGCGAGCCTGATGAGCCGGAAAGGTGAGGTGTCGGTGATCGGCCGGCGGCAGTGGGTGGGGATGGACGGTGCACCCACGGTATTCTGGGGCAGCGGCCACGTGGGCTTCGAAAGCTTCGGTGCGACGGCTGGGCTGAACATCCGCCACGAGAGCCTGGCGGTGGAGAAACTGACCGAAGCCTCGGCATTCTTCGCCAAGAGCGTGCGGATATCGGAGACGGAATACGTGGGGCTTTCGCTGAATGCGGGGGTGAGCTACCTGGACGGCAGGTTCTCGCAGCTGGACCCGATGGATCCGGCCTTCCGCGAGGATGTGAAGGAGACGGACGCGCTGGTGGGCTTCGGGGTGCTGCTGTACCGTCCGGAGCGTTACTATGTGGGGCTGTCGCTTCCGCGGCTGATGCTGGGCAGCCTGGGCGTGGCCAGCGACAGCCGGTACAACTTCCGCAACCTGTACCACCTGACGGCCGGTGCGCTGTTCGACATGGGCGCGGACTTCCAGTTCCGGCCGAGCGTGCTGGTGACGTATGCGGAGAGCCTGCGGCCGCAGGCGGAGGCCTCGGCGCTGGTATTCATCAAGCGGACGTTCGGCATCGGGGCGAACGTGCGGAGCTACGGGGAGTTTGCGGGGATGGCGCAGTTCCACTTCGGGGGCTTCGGATTGGGCTACAGCTACCAGTTCAACCCGGGCAATGAGCCGCTGAACCGGCGCATCGGCAACACCACCCACGAGATTGGCCTCAGCTATCGCTTTGGGGGGGTGATTGGGCTATTATAGCATACTTCAAATTCCCGCTCGCTTTCCTTGTTTGTGCCGTCGTTCGGGGATGTGACGTTTGTGCGCGATGCGGAAAAACTACGCCGACGGGTATGGGATCTGTGCTTGGCACCGGGCGATCGTGTAGTGCTGTGGGGCTGCGTGAATGGGTGACGGTGTGCTGAACAATGTGGCGCAGTACCCCACGTGGTCCGGTCAGGACCGGTGGAGCAAGCTGGCAATTGGAGCTCACTTATGCATCATCGTTTTGTGGATAATGCGGCGTACCGGCAGGCATTGGCGATGCTGGAGCGCAACATGATGAGCGACTCGGAAGTTTAGTTGCATGTTAAGCTGATGTTTTTTATCTTGCAAAACAAAGCTAATCAGTGCCATCAATAAAAACCCAGCAACAAAACCATGAGAAATTCCACTTTATGAGAAGCATAGTTCGACGTTTTAGGGAAGACTTCGGGAAATTTCTGAGAAACCCCCAGGAAATTGTGGACGGTCCTGAAAATGGGGCTTTTCGCTCCTGGATGGTGGTTTTGGCTATCAATCTCGCCTTTGCCGCCTTGATTATTATTCCGCTGGCCTTGCTCATTGACCAGCACGTGCTGCCCATAAAGGGCGGCCCGCTAACCGCGAAAATGCCACTCTGGTTTCTGGTCATCGTTGTCTTAATTGTAGTTCCTATCGTCGAGGAAATGCTTTTTCGCTATCCGTTGAAATTTGCGCGTAACCGGGCGCTGAAAATAGCTGTTTACGGTTCCAGTGTGATCTTTGCGCTGGTTCACATGAGCAATTACGACAACCGCGAAATATTGTTTTACCTGCTTGCCCCGGTTATCGTCGGCTCTCAGCTCGTTGGTGGATTCCTGATGGCCTACCTTCGTTTGAAGCACGGCTTACGGTGGTCCATACTGATGCACGCGGTATTCAACGCGGTGATTATTGTTCCAATAACCCTCTCCATACATGGAAAAATAGTCATTGACGCCCATTCGCCGCAATATTCATTGGTCGTAACCCAGTACGCCTTTTCGGAGCGCCCCGAACACATTCGGATTTTCAGGCAGGAGACGGGTATCGATACGGTGCATGTGCGCCAGGCGAATCTGCAGCACATCGTCGATCTGATCGGAACACCTAATGGCTGGTACGTCGACGATGCGTTGGTAGATATCGACTTTAAAGCCACATCACCGATATCGCCCGACAGCCTGATCAGCCTATTGGGGCAGCGATTCCGGATGATTCCCCAAATCGTTCCGAATGGTTTGGACACGCTTACTGGGGGCGGGAATAGTAAAAATAAAGCGGCCGAATAATTTGCCGTTTAGCTACATTTGTTTTCACTAAATATCGTGAAGAAGATGAAAAAGAAAATCCTGTATTCCGGTGCAATCTGTTTATTGCTGCTTTCGGCATTTACCTCGGCCTATTTCGTTGGGTGGCAGGTAAAGGAAGACGACTACGCGGTGAAGTTCAGTACCAAAGGAGCCTCGGGCACACTAAAGGGCCTGAAAGGGACCATCGAGTTTGATAGCTTAAACCTGGCGGATTCCAAATTTGACGTCACCGTGGATGTAAATACGATCAGCACCGGCATGGGTCTCAAAAATAGGCACGCGCTGGCGGCGGATTTTCTCGATGCGGAAAGGTATCCCACCATCCGCTTCGCCTCCCATACGGTTACACCTATGGAAAATGGTTTTGTGGCCAATGGCAACCTAACCATCAAGGACGTTACCCGGAAGATTGCGATCCCGTTTGCTTTTGATGGATCGGGGGATGAGGGGGTATTCCGCGGTCAGTTCGAATTGAACAGAGGCGATTACAACCTGGAGAAAAAACGCATTGGCGAAGTCATCGCGGTAGAGTTGGTTGTGCCTGTTGTTAAACAGCAATAGCTGCTGCATACCGGACGGAGCGCGGCATTTGAAGCCCGTTAATGCATCATCCACCCACCATCCACATTGAGCGTCTGGCCGGTTATGAAATCACTATCGGACGACGCTAAAAATACAAAGGCACCATCCAGATCGTCGATAAGTTGGCGCCTGGGTATGGATTGTAGGGTTTTAAGTTCCGCTTCGGCTTCGTCTTGCGCGGCCTCGGAACCCACCTTGGCTAATTCTGTTTCGGTTTTGACGGCGCCGGGGGTGATGCAGTTTACGGTGATGTTGTCGCCGCCGATTTCGCGGGCAAGCGCTCGTGTAAAGCCGATGATCGCACCTTTTGATGCAACGTAATGCACATAGTTGGTTTTGCCGAACCAATACGTCACCGACGATACGTTGATGATTTTGCCGTATTGCTGCCTTTGCATATAGGGATAGACGGCTTTGCAGCACACAAACTGCGACCGGACGTTGTTGGCCATGACCCGGTCCCAATCGGCAACCGAAATTTCATTCCACTTTTGCCGGGGATCGATGGCTGCATTGTTGACCAGGATATCGATGGTGCCGAAGCGCGCAACGGTGGCCTCCACCATGGCCTGTACCTCCTGTTCGCTGGCTACATCGGCACCATAGGCCATCGCATCGCCACCGTTTTCGATGATTTCGGCAACGACGGCTTCGGCTAGCTTTTTGTTCGAGAGGTAATTGACGACCACTTTAGCGCCTTCGCGGGCAAACCGGAGCGCAATCCCTTTCCCAATCGATTGGGACGCACCGGTAATGATGGCAACCTTGCTTGCGAGTTTCATATGTTAATCTTCGATTTTATTGTTGGCCATAAAGGTAGTAGGAAATTTTTCGTCGTCCTATCGTGGTTTTGGCGGAAAATGTCAGTGGATTAACAGGCTGATAACCCTCAATATACTGAATGTTAATCGGATTATACTTTTTGTTAATACGGAAATGCCTTTTATTCGTATCTTACCGTACTTTTGTTAGTATCGGAGTCCACCGAATGGTTGATTCTGATACTAACCATCCAGTAGCTGGGCTGAGAGAGAAACCAAATGATGAAGCTGGTCAACTAATTGTTGTTAAATGCGATAGCCATGAAGGTCATAGAAACCGAAATCACACCTTTTGTAACGGGTCCGGTGCATTTAGATATGCGTGAAGATGCTTACCTGTCTTCGCCCTACCATGCCAAACCGGCCTACCACAAACATCCCGAACTGCAACTCACATTAATTCTGGAAGGCCATGGCAAGCGAATTATTGGAAGTGAAGTGACCGATTTCAAATCGGGTGATATGGTATTCATCGGTTCCAACGTGCCCCATGTATGGCTGAGCGATCCGGTCTATTTTGAGAAAGACTCCAAACTGAAATCAAAGGTGATCACCGTTTACATCAGCCCTGCGGTGTTTCAGAACATCTTCGAACTCGTTGAACAAAATGACGACCTGAAGCGCATGGTTGGCGAAGCTTCAAAGGGAATCAATATCTACGGCAAGACCCGCAGTATCATCGCTGAGAAATTAATCGTACTCTCTTCGAAAACCGGATTTGAAAAAGTGGTGGGGCTTCTGCAGGTGATGAGTATCATCACCCGCTCGTCAGAAAAACGGCTGATCATGGATCAGCAGCCTACGGAAAGCGCGCCGTATCCCGACAGGTTGGTGCAGGTGCTGAAGTTTATGAAGGATAACTTACACCGGCAAATCACCTTGGACGAAGTAACTGAGATTGCCTGCATGACGAAACCGTCGTTTTGCCGGTACTTCAAGTCACGGACACAGAAGAAATTTTCGCAGTACCTGGAAGAAATCCGGATCAACGAAGCATGCAGATTATTGATCGAAACCGACTATCCGATCGCAGAGGTAGCTCACCTTTGCGGCTATAATTCCGATTCGCATTTCTGTAAGGTGTTTAAAGAACACATGGGAAAAAGCCCATTCCGCTTCCGAAGTGAAGTGCCAACCCATAGTTGCTGAAACCAAGCCGAAACCTGTGCCTGCAGGATTGCGTAGTGCACCACCAATGTTGGTCGTATCATGTGGGTAAACGCATTACATTTAAGGATAAAACAACCGTAAACATCGCGACGCGTATTGGCGACATTTGTAACATGCTTTCAAAAAAGTCGTACCGGGTAGCCCTGATGGGCATATATCATGAATCCAATACGTTCATCGATCGGAAAACGACGATCAACGATTTTGAAAACAGTCATTTGCTCCGCGGTGAGCAGGTGATGGAAGAATACAAAGACGCGCATCACGAAATTGGTGGCATGCTGGCGGTGATGGAGGAACATGGAGTTGCGGTAATTCCGGTCCTATTTGCGGAAGCTACACCGGGTGGTAGGGTTACGGCGTCTGCTTACGGTATCCTGGTAGATGAACTGGCCGAAAGACTCAAAGCGATATTGCCTGTAGACGGGTGCTTGGTGGTGCCGCACGGTGCGGGGGTTGCGGAAAACCAGCCCGACATGGACGGGCACTGGTTGAGCAGGGTGCGGGAACTCGTAGGTGCGGATGTGCCCATCATCGGAACGCTGGATCCCCATGCAAATGTAAGCTCGGCAATGATTACTGCTACCGACGCGCTGGTGTCATATAAGACAAACCCTCATATCGATCAGTATGAAACCGGCAGGGCGGCGGGAGAATTGCTCATCCAAACCCTTAAGGGAATCTACAAACCGGTTCAATACCTGGTTAAGCCACCCGTGACGATCAGTATTGAGCAACAACAAACGGCGCACTACCCGTGTAAGATGCTATATGAAGCGGCAAATGCTGTGGTTAGACCCGGGGAGGTGCTTTCAATCAGTATCCTACTGGGATTCCCCTATGCTGACGTGCCGGAAATGGGTACATCATTCTTAGTGGTAACCAACAACGACCGGTACGCCGGAGAGGAGGTTGCGCATCAGCTGGCGGCTGTGTTGACCGCGAACAGGCATGCATTTGTGGGTGTGCTGGAAACACTCGAGATACAGCGCATGAAAATCGATTCGGCTCCCAAGCCGGTACTGTGGCTCGATATGGGCGATAACGTAGGCGGTGGTGCGGAGGGCGATAGCGTGGTGCTGTTAAAACAGCTTGAGCAACAGCCGGGCTTGCGGGGCTTTACGTGCGTGTATGACCCCGAGTCGGTAGCCGTGGGCTGGCGGGTTGGGGTAGGGGATTGTATCCAATTGGCATTAGGAAACGATTATCAGTTGGGTCTCCGCAACCAGCCTTATCACGTGGAGGCTACCGTGTTGGCCAAAGTGGATGGTAAGTTTGAGGAACATGCACCGCGACATGGGGGGCAGGTACGCTTTAATATGGGCGATACGTTGTTGGTTGAGACCCGTGCCGGGAATGTCATGATGATCCATACATTGCGCGTGCCACCCTTTAGCCTTAGTCAATTAACTACGTTTGGCATTGATCCGGCAGCCTTTGACGTACTCATCGCCAAAGGCGTGAACGCCCCGATTGCTGCTTACGGCCCGGTGTGCAAAACGGTGCTGCAAGCGAATACGCCGGGGGCAACGCAAGCCGACATGACCGGACTGGATTTCCGGTTTCGCAGAAGACCATTGTTTCCATTTGATCACATCATCTCTTAAATGAAACCATCATGATTTATTCAACCACACAGATGGATGAATAAATCTGATCGCTTCATCACCATTAAAAGACAATTATAAACAGATGAAAAAGAAGAGCCATTTGAACTTGCCATGGTATACGGAAGGTGCGGTCGCGGATGAGTACGGCGCCATTTTTTTTACCACGTTGGCGGGCGGAACCGTGATGCGGATGGATCCCACAGACGGCCTTGCCGTGGACTGGGCAACGGGTATTAAGCCTAACGGGCAATTTATACTACGCAACGGCGATCACATCATATGCGACAGTGGGAATGCCAGCGTAAGCCGCTACGACGGGGCGGGTAACTTCTTGTCTTATGACGTGATAGGCAGCTGTGCGGGCGAACGTATCCACACGCCCAATGACCTGGTAGCAGATAGCCATGACGGCGTGTATTTTACCGATTCGATACGGCATACCGGAAAGGTATGCTATTACGGCCCGGCGGGTGAGCAGCGCGTGATCGCCAAACACCTGGATTTTCCCAACGGCATAGCGCTTTCTGCGGATGAACAGTGGCTGTTTGTCGCGGAAAGCTACCAGAACCGGATTCTGTGCCTGCCTATCCGGCCCTCGACATCGCCATCGGGCACGTATGACGTATTCGCAACATTGCCGGAAAACCATAATCCGGATGGGTATAACCTGCCGGACGGGATTAAGCTTCACCGCGATGGGACCCTGTGGGTAGCTCATTACGGAATGGCGGCGGTGCAGGTGCTCGATGCCAACGGAGCCCTGATCGATTCGATCGAGGTGGATATACAGTTGCCAAGTAACGTGGCCCTACTCGACGATGGGATGATCGTGACCGGCGGCGATGGCGAGCCCGGTCCGGGTGGGGTATTGGTATATCACAACAGCAATTGATCATGAAGAAATCGTTACTGAAGATCGCATTTCATTGGCTGGCGGGTGCCTGCCTGTTGGCCAGCGGCCCGGGGGCAAAGGGACAGACCGGAACATCCGAAACGGGTAAAATGGTGGGAATGTATATCCATCAGCATTGGTCGTACAATTACCCCTACGCAGCGCGTACGTGGACACTCCACGACTGGGTCGGTTACATCGACGGTTTAGGAAGGTTGGGTTACAACACCGTGGTGATCTGGCCGATGCTCGAAACGATGCCCAATCCCTTGACGGTAAGCGATTCAGTATACCTGGCCAAAATTGCCCAGGTGATCGATACCGCACAACAGCGGTACCGGATGAGGGTGTACATCGTGATGTGCCCCAATGTAGCCGTAAAGAACGAGGAGGCCACGAAATATACGTTTGAGAACCGGCCCTTTTTTCAAACGGACGATCGGGTTGATCCTGCAGACCCCGTCGCGTTCGGAAAGCTCATGGCCTGGCGGGAGCAGTTGTTTCAGCCTTTGGCGGCCGCCAATGGGGTGGTTGTTATCGACAGTGATCCCGGCGGATATCCGAACGCTACCAACCTCGAATACGTTTACCTGCTGAGTGCCCACCGCACCATGCTCGACCGATTGAGACCGGGAATCGAATTGCAATACTGGACGCATTTTGGATGGGAAGCTTACAGCAGATTTTATGCGGAGGGCATATTGGAAGTGGCCAACCAGCAGGAAATCCGCGACGTGATTACGTTGCTTGCAAAGCAAAATGATGAGCCTTGGGGGATATGGGGAAGCCGTTATGAAAATGATATTGTGGAAATAGCCCGGTCGGTAGGGATGGAAGATCGGGTGACTACCTTTAAATACGGAGCGATTGAACGGGAACCGTCGTTTCCGTTTACGCTGTATAATCAGGATACGACGTACCGGGCCGGCATGGATGTCGGAAATAGGGGGATTATCGGCAATGCACAGACGCATGCGGTGCAATTGCCCAATACGTTTATGTTTGCGCGTGCGGCGCGCGGCCTGCCGGCAACAGAAGTCGACTTTGAGGCATTTGCCGACGACCTGGTGCCCGGTCAGGGCGAATGGATCGTTGCGGGATGGAAGGCTTTACAGGGGGGTGATCCGATTGGGATGACTCGCATGGCAGATCGGTTGGACTTATTAGCCGCGACTGATTTGAAAAAGGGACCATTATCCGGACTCGTTTTCGGCAACCCGGCTAGGTTTGTAAACGACTTAGCGCTACAATTGCGGGCAATGGGGGCGATCTGTAAATTTATCCGTATCGCCGAGGAGCGAACGGAAGATCGCGCTGCCCTAAGGGCGGCGCTGCAAGAACTCATCATCCACTTTGAAGGCTGGCAACGGGTACACGGTTTTTCGGGCAACCCGCGTTCTCCACATATTCCGGGTAAAATGGAAGCGCTGATGCTTGCGCTGAAACGTATGGATAACGATAAATTGAATGCCCTCATCGGCTACCGGGATATCGGGAATATGCCAGGTACACCGGGCCCGGAAAAAGTAAAAAGGTACATGCGGGAGATGGAAACATTCACACCGAGACTGATCCAGGCTATGAAAGCCGCTTTGAATGACAGGTGATGTACGCTGAGAAAGCAAGGGGGTAATTCTATTATATAAATGGTGAAACGCTCACTACGTTACCGTTGGTTTTTTTTGGAGTTTTGGAAAAACGACAAACGGGGCGGAAACTGGGGATAAGTGGTGCAAGGGCGTTACCGTATTAAATGACAAATGAAACAAAATGGTACAAACAGGAAGCGATAGGGAAAATAAATGGTATGTATACTTAATTGTATTGGTGGCCTCGATAGGCGGCTTCATGTTTGGGTTTGATCTTGTTATCATTGCGGGGGCATTGCCTTTTCTGGATGTGGACTTCCAACTGACGCCGGCGTTGAAAGGGTTTGCCGTAAGTAGTGCAATTCTGGGGTCGGTAACCGGGCCGCTGATCGGCATGTGGTTTACAGAGCGCCTTGGCCGGAAGAAGACGATGATGCTCGCTGCCTTTTTCTTTATGATTTCTACCGCGGGTTCGGCATTTGCCTTCGGCATCTGGGATTTTGCGGTATGGCGGTTTCTGGGCGGAATTGGTATTGGACTGGCCATGATATCCTCGCCGATTTATATCGCCGAACTGTCACCGCCCCATTTACGTGGCGTGCTGGTGAATGTCAACCAGCTGTCTAACGTGATTGGCATTAACCTCGCAGTAATTGTAGGCTACCTGTTTTCGTTTGATGGATGGGGCTGGCGATGGATGTTTGGATCACAGGTGGTTCCGGTGGTTATCTTGATGATCGGGCTATACCTTGTTCCCGAGAGCCCGAGGTGGCTGGCAGCGCGCGGCAGATTGGACGAGGCGCTGGATGTGCTGACCAAAATTAATGGTGCATCCCGCGGGAAGCTGGAGCTGCAGGAAATCAGCGACGAGCTGGGCCGGTCAAACGAAAGCAAAGTCGCCTTCGGTGAACTCTGGAAGCCCGGCATCCGCCAGGCGGTGATGATCGGGATCGTGATCATGGTGTTTTCACAGATCAACGGCGTAAACATGATTTTGCTGTATGCGCCCACGATTATGACGGAAGTAGGGATCAGTTTTGGTTCAAACGCTATTTTGAGTGCAATCCCGGTTTACCTGCTCATCCTGGTCACTACGCTACTGGCTTTTCCGCTCATCAATCGATTTTCACGGCGCGGATTACTGCTGGCCGGTGTGGCCTTCATGGTGCTTGGCCACCTTGTCATGGCCATCAACCTGTTTATGGCCTGGCCGCCTTTATTTTCGTTGATACCGATGCTGATCTCGGCAGGTGCTTTTACGGTGGGCTTGGCTCCCCTAAGCTGGATTATTGTTTCGGAAATATTTCCGAACCGTGTACGGGGAAAAGCGCTGGCCGTTGTGTGCTTCTTCTTATACGCGGCCTCGTTCGTAACGGCACAGTTCTTTCCAATGATGACCGATTGGTTTACGAAGCAATTTGATACCGCCGCTGGCGTGTATCTGTTCTTTGCTCTCGTATGTGCCGCCGGCTTCTGGTTCTGCTGGCGTTTTGTGCCCGAAACGAAGGGATTGAGTTTAGAGAAAATCAGTCAGTTTTGGGAGATCAGACGTCGCCGGTAGCGGCGGAGAACGCCAACGCCAACTCGGTCATATAACCACGTGATAACATAAATTATATCTTAAACTAGTTGAATATGAAACGATTGCTAACAATTGTCGTTGCGATGATTTTCGGTTGCACGACCTATGCTCAACCTTCGGTTACAAATCCGGGAAACAAATTGTTGGGTATCTACGTGCACCAGCATTGGTCTTACAACCACCCATATGCGGCACGCACCTGGACGCTGGAAGACTGGACAGGGTATTTGGATGGTGTGAAAAAACTGGGTTACAACAGCGTGTTAATCTGGCCGATGTTGGAGACGATCCCGGATCCGATGACTCCCAGCGACGAAGCGAACCTGGCCAAGATCAGGAAGGTGATTGACCTGGCTAAAAATGAGTATCAGCTAAATGCCTATGTGGTATTCTGCCCCAATGTTTCGCCGAAAAGTGAGGTTGGCCGCAAGTATACCTTTGAAGAGCGCCCGTTTTTCCATACCGACGACCGGGTGGATCCGGCCGACCCGGTGGCGTTCGGCAAGCTCATGGAATGGCGGGAGCGGTTGTTTAAGCCGTTGGCCAATGCCGATGGGCTTTTTATAATCGATAGCGATCCGGGTGGGTATCCTGGGTCGACCAACTTGGAGTTTGCGTATATCCTCACCGCTCACCGACGTATGCTGGATAACCTCAGACCTGGTATCGAAATCTATTATTGGGCACACTTTGGCTGGGAATCGTATAGTAGGTTTTATGAAACAGGCGAATTGATACCGGGTAAGGCGGAAGAGGTGCAGGAAGCGATGAAGCTGATCGAAAAACAGCGGATTGGGCCGTGGGGTGTGGCAAGTAGTGGCTTCGGGACAACTGTTGGTGATGCTATCGGTATGGGCGACAAGGTGCTGGCCTTCAACTATGGCGCTATCGAGGGTGAACCTTCCTTCCCGCTGACCATCTTTGGCGGAGACAGGGCATATAGCGGCGGGCAAAAGCAAGGGCAGCGCGGCGTGTTTGGCAATGTACAAAGCCATTGCCTACAGTTGCCCAATACGTTCGCACTGGCTCGCGGTGCACAGGGGTTACCGGCAGAAAAGGATGACTACATCGCCTTTGCTGACCAATTGATTACAGGACAGGGAGCTACCATCGTAGAGGCCTGGGAGGCATTGCAGGGCAGCGACAGCAAGCGGATGGATAAAGCAGCAGCCGCGCTTGCCAAACTTCGCAAAACGACGTTTCAAACAGGCACGTTGAAAGGCCTGCTTTTTGGTGATGGAACGCGATTTATCGACGACCTGGCCGCCCAGCTGCACGTTAGATCTACGCTTTACACGTTTAAACAGGCCCTGGATAAACACCCAGCCACACACCGCAATGTGAAAAAATCATTTGCAGCGTTCGTAGACCAGATTGAAGCCTGGCAGCAACGGCACGGCTATAGCAACCACTGGTATTGGCCGGAATTGATCGAAGCATTGGCCAAATTGGAATCAAAGCCACTGGACGATACCATGGCAACCCTATCGTGGTTGGGCGAGGGGGATACGCCGTTTGAGCAGGTTAAAAGCGGGTTGGCAAGGCTCGAGGACTATTCTCCCCGATTAATTAATGCCATGAGGCAGACGTTGGAAAACTGGAAATAAGAGGTCGATCCTTAATGTAAATGATATGGCAATGAAAATTTCTGATATACTCCCACCATTCCGTCATCGGCTATGGTCTATCGCCCTGCAGGGTGGTGCCACGCATGCGGTATCCCGGCTGCCATTGGGTGCCGATGGGAAAATATCTTGGGATTATATCGATTTGTTACACCTCCGCGAAAGTTTCCGGGACCATGGCCTCCAATTGGAGGTCATCGAGCCCGGACTGGATGGGCAGATGCACGACATGAAACTGGGTACGGATAAAAGAGACGCGGATATCGAGCGCTGTAAGCAGTTGATCCGCAACATGGGCACGGTCGGAATTCCGGTATTCTGCTACAATTTCATGGCGAAGTTCAACTGGGTGCGTACGTCTACCACAACACCCGCCCGCGGAGGGGCTTTGGTAACCAGCTATGACCACGCCTTGATGAAGGATGCGCCCTTAACCGATGCTGGCGTGGTAACGGCCGATAAGCTGTGGGAGAACCTCAAATATTTCCTGGAAGCGGTTGTACCGGTAGCCGAAGAATATAACGTTAAACTTGCGCTACATCCGGACGATCCGCCGGTAGAAAGCATACAGGGGATTTCAAGGATCATCACCAATGCCGAAGCCATGCAGAAAGTATTGGATTTGGTGCCCAGCGCGTATAGCGGTATCACGCTCTGCCAGGGTACCTTAGCTGCAGCTGGCGAGAACATTCCCGAAGTAATCCGTCAGTTCGGGCGACAGCGCAAAATATTCTTTGTGCACTTCCGCGATATAAAGGGTACGGCTGAACGATTTACCGAAACGTTTCACGACGAGGGCCAGACCAATATGGTTGAAGCGATTAAAACGTATAAGGAAGTGGGATTTGACGGGCCTGTACGGATAGATCATGCGCCTACGCTCGAAGGGGAGGATAATCGCGATCCGGGATATGCTGAAATGGGTAGGCTGTACGCATTGGGTTATTTGCGGGGTCTGCAAGAAAGTGCGGGTTACTAATATTAGTTGCATTATGAATCGCAGGGATTACCTCAGATCATTGGCCGTAGGATCGATTGGCCTTTCAGTATCGCCGTTTGATGTGCACATTAACAATCCGGCGGAGGGTGATATGTCCGCTGTGACGCCGGATGTGCCCAGTGGGCCGATAGCCCCTTCAGGCAATGGGAATACGACTTTCATGGTGGCCGATCGGGGGCTGATTGCGGTGTTGGCACCGCTATTGCCAGCCAGCATGGTAACTATTCCCATCGACGCCGTGGATGCGGACCGATTGGTGCAAAGCCTGGCCAATGGGGATGCGCTGGTTTGGTTGGGTGACCCCGACCATGTGCCGAAGGCGCTGTCTGTGGGGGCGCATGCACTGGCCGACGAGCCGCTCGATATGGCCTGGAAAGGCGATTGCCCACTTGTGTTGAAGGATGTGCCGCTGAAACCGGCACGCGCCATGGGGGCCTATATCGCACCACCGAAAGGGATGCCGTACCACAACGTGGACGAGGAAATTAGGGCAGACTTTTTACCGGTGCTGGAAGCAAAGGACCGTTTTGGAGAGGTGATCGGCTATCCAGCCGTGTACATGAACTATTTTGCGCCGTCGTTGGCATTGGGTAGGTTTGAAGGCTGCGAATGTTTCTTCTTCTTCGTTACCGATCCGCTGCAGCTGATGGATGCCGCTGCGTGGCAATCCGTATTGCAGGGCATCGACCAAAAGCGCAGTAGCTTCCTCCAGGTAACGGATTTCAATACGAACTATTCCGCTTTCCATCACCGCGAACGGGTGCAGCTCCGTGTGCGGTTAAGAAACCGGAACGATCGGGCTGTTTCGGCCATGCTGCGGTTTTCGGTTAAATATTCCGGAACGGATGCATTCAGGCCGCTGGGTGCATTGCGGCGGGTGCCCGAAGGAAAGAGCGCCACCGAAGCGATATTCGATTTTATCCCGGAGTTCCGATTGGGTCTTTGCGAAATCAAGCTGGAGGTGTTGCAAGATGTAGAAAAAGCGGAATTACTGGCCGTAGACGGCGACCTCAAGGTTGTCGAAACCCGCCACCTCGCCTTCCTGCTGGCTAATGACGTGTTGAAGACTCCGGTTAACCATGCAGTGAAAGGGCCTAACCTGGAGATTGACGGTGAGGGAGCGTTTTGGGTAGGGACGCATTATTACCCTTCCAGTTCTTGGTGGGAGTGGGTGTGGCGCGACTACCGGCCGCTGAAGGCAGAAGAGGATTTTGCCGCGATACGGAAGGCGGGGTATCGGATTGCCCGGGTGTGGATTAACCCGGTAATTGACGAACAAGTGCTCCGTTCCATTGACGTGGCAATTGACCAGGCCGCGCGGCATGGCATCGTGGTAATTTTGACCCTCTTCACCCAATGGGTACGGCAGATGGGCTTTCAGCGCGATTCTGGCGAACAGGTGTTGTTCGATTTCAGGCATCCACGCGATTTCAATCTGATTTCTGTGTCCTTACGGAACATAGACCTGCAGCGTGAATTCATTTCGATATTGGCCAAGCGGTGGAAGCACGCTGGCAACTTGATCTTTAACCTCTCTAACGAGGTCTATATTAAAGACCCCGATGCCTCCCAAATGGATCGGGAAGTGCAGGCATGGCCGGAAGTGGCCATGCCTGCTGGTACCCTACGCGACTCGTTGTTGTACAAGCGGTGGGCAAAGGCCATGACTGCCGTGTTGCGTGAGAACGGCGCGCAACAAAGCGTATTGCCAGGTTATCTATTCTCTACACTTGATGGTGGAGATGTATTGGTGGCCAATGAAGATGCACCAATGGTGCCCTGGCACAATTATTATCCCGCCGAGCATGCGGGGCTCAAATTGCAGTATTTCGATCCCATAGCGGCTAATAAACCCGTCTTGCTGGAGGAATTTGGTTATGGCGAATGGAACCCGACCGAGCGTTATGACGGCACGGTACATTATGCATTGGCGGCTGGGGCAACCGGAGCGGTGTCTTATGAATGGGGGCTGAGCTGGCTGGCCAGGGAATCGTGTTACTGGCCGCTTCCGCTCCGCGAAACCTTGGTAGATGATCCCGACCCGCGGTGGTTTTCGCCCTTCGCAGAGATGGCGAAATTGATGTCTGAGCGGGGGGTAGGGATGTGCCCGACTCCCAGTGGTACGGGCTACGGATCCATCTATCATGGGACGCCATTTCCGGCTTCTGCGGCAATCGCATTGGGCAGGCTGGGCTTATTCGGTAAGGGTTTGCAACGCACGAAATATGATGAAAACACCTATGTAGTGGTACCAAAGGCTCGCCTGGAGGCAATCGAAATCCTAGATGAGACGTTTCGGAAATTGTGGGCTGGCCATGTACTCTTCGGGGTATGGCAGGAAGAACAGCTCATGGATTTGCCGAAATCGGCAAAAGTGGTAATCTGCCCGATGGCCTTGGGAAAAGCCGCGACGGCACAGCTGGATCGCTTGAAGAACAACGGCGTATCGGTGTACAAGGGTGACGGTTGGCAGGGCAATGCAGTGATAAACCGCGTTGGTATCGATGCCGATAACGTAAGGCTCTTGGCCCGGCGTACGGCCAATGGGTTACTCCTGACGGCCGCGTCAGAAAAGCCCCTGAACCAGGTGACCTTGCGCTACAAGGGAAATGCCGTGGGCTTTGGATTGGGAGATTTTGGGATGGCGCACCTGACCGATCGCGGGATACCGCAGATCGAAGGGGCCGGGACAATAACCGTGGCAAACGAATTGGTTTGCAGGGTGGCAAACGGCCGGATCATGATGGCTACGGATGCGGTTGATCTGCGGGTGGCGGGTGAAATAAGGCTCATGGTTACCACACCTACCGAAGTGACGTTTGCACGAACGATAACACAGGTGCGAATAACCGACGGCCTGGGCAATCTCCGGCAAATTTCGAACAGCTTCGCAGGTAAGACACTGCTTATAGACGACCAATTGGTGCGATACATCATCGTGGTCTGTTTCCATAATCCGGATCAAGTACATTAAACTTTTTAAACATAAAGCATTCATTTATGCATACTTATAAAAAATCGTCCAAGTTGTTGGATCGGGCGAAGAAGGTTTTGGCTGGAGGGGTATCTTCAGAATTCAGAAAGTATAATCACCCTCATGCCATCTTTTATACCCACGGCCGCGGCAGCCGGATATATGACGTAGATGGGAATGAATACCTGGATTTTACGCTGAGCCAGGGACCACTGATCCTTGGACATTCGCATCCCCAGGTTCTGAAAATGGTGGCTGAATATTCCGAAAGCGGACAATTGTATGCCGGCCAGCACATCCGGGAGATCGAGCTCGCTGAAAAGATGGCCGAACTCATTCCATCCGCCGAATCGATGCGTTTCTGTTTGGATGGATCGGAAGCCGTACAGACCGCGTTCCGGATAGCTCGGGCGAAGACGGGAAGGAAAAAATTTCTGCGGTTTGAGGGGCATTACCACGGATGGCTGGATAATGTGGCTTACGGTATTTCAACGCCTGGTATTGATGCCCTCGGGGATCGGGAAAAACCGAACGTATTCCCTTGGACAGCCGGCCTACCGGACTCATCGGCTCATGACTTTATCATATTACCATGGAATGACATCGATTTGGTGGAGCGTGTACTGCATGAACGACAAGACGAAATTGCTGCTGTCATTACAGAGCCCATTATGTGCAATAATGGTTGTATTGAACCCAAAGCGGGTTTCTTGCAGGGGCTGCGCGATTGTTGCGACCGGTATGGAATCACGCTCATCTTTGATGAAGTGATTACCGGCTTCCGCATGGGACTGGGAGGAGCACAATCGCATTACGGCGTCACGCCGGACTTGTCCATTTTTGCTAAAGCAATGGGCAGCGGGTACCCGATCAGTGCCATTGTGGGTAAAAGCGACTGGATGGACCTTGTGGCGCAGGGTAAGGTGATCCATGCTGGTACGATGAATTCGAGTAACCCGACCATCGCTGCCGCCCTGGCGACCCTAACGGTACTCGAAAATGAGCTCCCGTATGAGCGCATGTTTGCCCTGGGTAGGAAGCTGATGCAGGGGTTGGAATCCGCCGCAAAGGAGACAGGCCATGACATGACTGTGCAGGGGGTGGGGCCGATGTTTGTGACGAGCTTTGGGGTAGGCGGGCAGATGACGGATTACCGCGATACGCTGTTGGCTGATAAAGCGAAGTTGGGACGTTTTGTGGCCGGCCTTCATGATGCGGGCATCCGGGTAATCGGTAGGGGGCTGTGGTATATCAGTGCAGCACATACCGAAGATGATATCGCCCTTGCGCTATCAACAGCGCGGCAAGTTTTGAAATCCATTTAACCATAGGTAATAACGGGACAAATCAGGGTAACACCATGATACCTTAAAGGTGTGTAAACGCCTAATTTTACGCAAGACACTTAATCAATTTTAACGTATGAAACGTATGATTTTTACACCAAAACTGCCGATTCGTTGCTTACTCTTTTGTTTGCTGTGGCTAATCGCCGGTGCCGCCCAGGGGCAACAAACGGTCGATGTGACCGGCACCGTTCGAGACGATGACGACCTAACGCCGCTGTCTGGTGTTTCCATTTCGGTGGTGGGCCAAACGCAGACGGCCACAACGGATAGTGAAGGGAATTTCCGGGTGACGGCGCAGGGTAACGCAACATTACGGTTTACTTATGTGGGCTACGAATCACAGGATGTAGTCTTGGATAACCGGGGCGGGCTTGAGATCAGATTGCGAAAATCGACAACTTCGCTGGACCAGGTGGTGGTGATTGGATACGGCACACAACGGAAGTCGGATCTCACAGGGTCTGTCGGTTCGGTTAGTGAAACTACGTTGAAATCCCGCCCTGCGGCTTCCCTGAACGAGATGTTGGCCGGCCGGGTGTCGGGTGTCCAGGTGAATATCAACTCGGGCAGACCTGGGGGGAAAACGAATGTGCGGGTGAGGGGATTTAGCTCGATCAATAGTGCGAACGATCCACTTTTTGTGATTGACGGGGTGATGGCGGGAAGCATGGATTTCCTGAATCCGGCAGATATTGTATCGGTCGAAGTCCTGAAGGATGCGTCATCCACCGCTATCTACGGTGCCAGGGGTGCTAATGGTGTGGTGCTAGTAACCACAAAAAGGGGGAAAGCGGGCGTACGCGAGGTGAATTACGATGTGGGCCTGACGGTACCAACGATAGGCCCCAATACGCCTGAATACCTCAATGCACGGGAGTATTTGATGGTGGAAGATATCGCATACCGGAATATCGCGAAATATGACCCCGACGGATGGGCCGACGGTAAGTATGAGTTGAGAAATCCGGCACTGAACCGGACCGATCCGCGCTTGTTTGACCAAGCCGGTAACCCGTTGTATGACACGGACTGGATGAAGGAAGCGACACAAAGCCGGGTATCGCAAAACCACCAACTGGGCTTTACGGGCAGCGACGGTGACCGGGCGTATTCGGTGTCACTTGGTCTCCGCGACGATCAGGGCCTGATCAAAACATCCTACATGAAACGGTACAATGGCCGCATAACGTTCGATGACCAGATTCTTGACTGGCTAAGGGTGGGTGGTACACTGACCTATAACTATCAAACCGAAAACCGGGTCGACCAGGATTACCTGCCGATCCGTACGATCGCTGAGGCGCTTCCATTTCTGCCCGTAAAATACCCCGACGGTTCGTGGACCGCAAACCGGGATTACCCCTATGCAGAGACGATTTTGAACCCGCTTCAGTATTTATATGAGCGGAGGTACATCCTGAACACCCAAACTGCACTGGGCAACCTATACTCGAACATCAAATTGTGGGATGGTCTCGAAATGCGGACGGAATTCGGTTCGTCCAATATTACCCAGGAGGTGAATGCTTCTTCAAGCCGTGGTCTATCGTTGATGGGCGAACAGGGAACGGCTTCCGTAAATAACGGCCGGACAAATTTCTGGTCGCTGGATAATTTCTTTACTTACAAAAAGGATTTTTCTGAACGGCATTCACTCGATGCGTTGCTGGGCATGTCTTGGCAGGAGTCTAATGCATTCGGTATAAACGTGAGTGTGCAGAATTTCCCAAGTGACTACTTTGGATTTAATAATATCGGTGCGGGCAGCAACAATCCGGTGTACGGATCTGGTGCTTCCCGGTTTTCGTTTAATTCTTACTTCGGACGGGTTAACTACAGCTTACTCCGCAAATACTTGTTTACCGTGACCGGCAGGATGGATGGATCATCCAAATTTGGCGATAACTATAAGTATGCCTTTTTTCCTTCCGCTGCGGCTGCCTGGCGCGTTTCGGAAGAAGATTTCCTGAAAGCGAGTGAGACAGTTTCTAACTTGAAACTGAGAGCAAGCTTTGGGGTTACCGGCAACTCTGAAATTCCTCCCTACACGTCGTTGTCCTTACTCAACTCGGGATATGTAGCCGTAATCGGCGATCAGCGCGTAGGCGGAACGGGCATTGGCAGGCTAGCCAACCCGGACCTCCGGTGGGAGCGTACAACGCAAAGTGATGTGGGGTTTGAGCTGGGATTGTGGAACAACAGGGTGTCATTGGAAGGGGATCTCTACTATCGGAAGACAACCGACATGCTGTTGGATGCACCGGTGCCAAGGAGCAGTGGCTATGCAACGATCCGACGTAATGTAGGCTCCATGGAAAACAAGGGGCTAGAGCTCACCTTGAATACATCGAACGTGGAAACGCCACAGTTTTCGTGGCGCACGACATTCAATATTTCGATGAACCGTAACAAGGTGCTCACGTTGGCTACACCATCTGATATTATTGGCGTGGGTGGTGTAGTATTTATTAATCCTACAAACATTATCCGCGAAGGTGAGCCTGTGGGCTCATTTTATGGCTTGGTGCGTGAGGGTATCTGGAGTGAAGCCGAACGCTCAGAAGCCGCTAAATTTGCAAGCTATCGGAATGGATTACCGATTATGCCGGGCGACATCAAATACCGGGATGTGAATGGCGACTATGCGATAACAAATGCCGATCGAATGATTCTCGGAAACGGAAGTCCGGACGGGTGGGGTGCACTGGTCAACGAATTCCGTTATAAAAACTGGGGGGTGACACTTGACCTTCAATATTCTTATGGTAACGATGTTTTTGAATTAAGTACGGGGTCTAGTGAGGATCGGGTTTCGCTGGCGAACAGTTACCGGACTGTATTGAATGCCTGGACACCGGAAAACCAGGAATCGGTCATCCCGGAATTGCGGGATACCCGGGCGGGATACGTAATCAATGAAGATACCCATTGGTTAAAAGACGGTTCGTTTATCCGGGGTCGCAATTTGGCATTGAGTTATTCGGTACCTCAAACCCTTACCAATCGCTGGGGAATCAGCCAATTGCGTATCTACTCATCGGTACAGAATTTCTTTCTCGTGGTGAGCGACGAAGTAAACGGTGACCCCGAAACCGTGGGTACAGGATTCGGGGCTGGCGCGTTTTCCCAGGGGTTGACGTACCATGCGTACCCCAAGCCCACTACTTATTTACTTGGAATTAACATCAGTCTCTAAGGAGGCGTTGAATAGTCGTACATGTTTAATGATCGTATTATGAAACCGTACCCAAAAAAATACATAACATCCATTCCGCTGTTTGTTGTATTATGCTTTTCGTTTGTGGGGTGTTCTAGTTTCCTTGAGGAACAGGATCCCACCAACCTGTCTCCGAATAGTTTCTTTTCCATCCCGGAACATGCCGAGTCTGCTATTGCTGCGGTCTATGCCGAAACCCGATTTCTCGGTAATAATGCCGGGTCTTTTTCGGCAAATTGGCAGCTGCTCGAAGCCCTAACCGGAACATCAACAACCGAAAGTGCGGAGAATGCGAGTTTAAATAACTTGTATTCGCTGGTCCATGATGGAAATAATAGACATATCATCAACTGGTGGGACGGACTTTATCGGGTGATCGCACAGGCGAACCTGGTTATAGCCAATGTTCCGAATATCAATCCAATGGACGAAGACGCCCGGGCGAACGTATTGGCCGAGGCGTATTTTCTCCGCGCCTGGGCTTATTTTTATGCCGTTCGGTTGTGGGGTGATATTCCGCTGATCACGCTGCCGCAGAACGCGGCGTCGGAAGATTTTTTCCCGCAGCGGACGCCTGTAGCGGCAGTCTATGACTTGATCGTCAGCGACCTTACTAAGGCAGAAGCAGCTGGACTACCCTGGATGGTTGGCTCCGGAAGGGTCTCACTTGCAGCCATTAAATCGCAGCTTGCTTTTGTATACCTCACCATGGCCGGTTATCCCTTGAATAAAGGGAGTGAATACTATGCGAAAGCGGCGGAAAAGGCCGGGGAAGTGATTGCATTTGCCGCTTCAAATCCGGGGACACTCAACCTATTTCCTGATTATGCGGCATTCCGGGATCCCGCGAAGAAAAACGTCGTGGAGCAGATTTTCATGATCCAGTTCCATGGAAGTGTGGTGCCGAACCTACAGGGTCTCTATACCCGGCCGAACTTCAAACCGGTAGCCGTGACCAATACCGGGGTAGGAACGACGGTTCCGACGCAAAGTTTTTACAACTCGTTTGCCGAAAATGACTTAAGACGGCAAAACCGGGTTGGCTTTTTCTATTCGGATTACTATACCAACGGTTCCGGCCCACTGTTTGACCTAGGGGGCGCGTATATTTTTAAATTCTTTAATCAGGTGGCCAATGGGCGTCCGGGAAGCCCGGGAACCGGTGTAGACGATTTGAATATCCATCAGATAAGGTTTGCTGAAGTGCTCCTGGCCTTTGCCGAGGCAACGAACGAGGTGGGCGGACCAACGGCTCCTGCGTACGATGCGCTGAAACGGGTAACGGACCGCGCTCAACTTGAATTGCCCGTGCAAAGCTCCTTTTCTAAAGAATCCTTCAGGCTGGCCGTTTGGAAAGAACGCTGGCACGAGTTGTGTTACGAAGGCATTACCTGGTTTGATATGGTTCGTCTGCGGAAAGTACTTAATGATCGTACAGGCGCTTTTGATGATTTTATAGGCCACATTAACCTGAGCTCCAATCAGCCGTTGAAGGAACAGCATTTATTGCTTCCGTTACCGACATTGGAAATGCAGGATAATCCGAACCTTACCCCACAGAATCCGGGTTACTAATGGATGCGTGGGGTTAATAAGACGACGATGGACTGGGGCGCTACGCGGCGCCCCAGTCCGTTTGTTATCGTCCTGTGTAATTTTTTAATTTCCCTGCTTTGACAGCGATCATTTTAAGCTGGGACCGGTAACCGTATCAGTTGCTTATAGTAAGCGATTCGATGCGCCGGCAGTTGTATTTTCAAAACTAAATTATTAGTTTTGATGCAATGAATCGGAATTTCTTTTTAGGCTTTGCGGGGTTTGCCATCGTATTTTCAGCTTGCCAATCGACTCGGATTAGCCGTTATTATGCGAATAACAGCTACTTGCCCTTGTATGAAAATGTGGTGTACAACGACTCGCTTTCTTTGTTTGTGCCGTCATTCGGGGACGTGACGTTTGTGCGCGATGTGAAAAAACTGCGCCGCAGGGTGCGGGATCTGCGCTTGGCACCGGGCGATAGCGTGTTGCTGTGGGGCAGTACCGAAGCACCGCCTTTTTATGCTTTTGCGATAACGGTAAACGATACCTGCAACGGCGCAGACCCTACGACCGATGACGCGATCTTTCACGACGATACCTGCGTGAATGGGCGACGGTTTCGCCTAATTGGGCTTTCGGAGGATGCGGAGATGACCTCCGCGGACAAGGATTTGGCTAGCATCTGGAGCCGTATCGGATTTGACACGTTATCGGCTGGGCAATTTATGCCGATATTTTCCGTCACCGGTGTAAACACCAATAAACATTACCACGTGCTGAACAATGTGGCGCAATACCCCACGTGGTCCGATCAGGACCGGTGGAGCAAGCTGCAGCTGGAGCTTACTTATGCATCGTTTTTGGGGGATAATGCGGCGTACCGGCAGGCATTGGCGATGCTGGAGCGCAATATGATGGGCGACTCGGTGGTTCGGCATGTGTTAGCTAGCACGCCATCGGTACACGGGAATGACGCGCTCGATACGATTGTCGCGGAAGCACGGAAACGCCAATTGGTGATGATCAATGAGAATCACTTTTATCCCAACCACCGGTTGCTGGTCTACGAGCTGCTGGATGCGTTGCATATAGCGGGCTACCGCTACCTCGCATTGGAGGCGTTGGATCCGAAGCAGGAGGAAGCCGTGAACAGGACGCGCCGCATTGACCTTGAAACAGGCTTTTATACGCGTGAACAACAGTACGGGCGGTTGTTGAACAGGGCACTCGAATTGGGTTTTGAACTCGTGGCTTACGAAAACACAGACAACACGAAAAATCGGGAGGCGGGGCAGGCCGAAAACCTGTATCAAAAAACCTTTGCGAAGGATCCATCAGCCAGGGTATTCGTTCTTGCGGGTATGGACCATATCCTGGAAACGGCTACGCCCAGTGGAAAGAAATGGATGGCGGCGCTATTCAAGGAACGATACGGCATTGACCCGTTGACCATCAACCAAAATGATTTGAAGCATTTGCGGCACCTAGCGCCGGATGGTTACCAGTTATTGAAAGCGGATGCTTTCGAAAGCGATCGACTGCGGGCCGTGGATTACCACGTGATCAACAGTCGGCCAGTGGCGTTCGTGGGTAATTCGGACGGGATGGTGTATCGCAATCCGCGCAAAGACAGCGTACAGGTACTGTTGTTCCATACCGAAAAGCCGGCTGGCGTTGCTATGGCGACCGAGGTGCCGTATTTTACCACCGTGGTGCCCGGTAAATCAAAAACGCGCATTCCCTGTGTTTCGGGAAAACCGACTCTGGTGGTGGCGTATGATCGCTACGGTAAGGTTGTTGGGGTTAAATGAGGGAACGATTAGGATTGATAAAAAAAAGAAGTAGTTTTACCGTTGCACAAAACAATGAATCATGAAAAATCTAAAAACAGCCTTATTCGGATTGGCAGTTGCATTGGTATTGGTTTCCTGCAAGAAGGATGATGGTACACCCGATCCGGCAGCGGACGCTGAACAATATAAAGTTGTGGTCGTCAATGAAGGGGCAATCCACGATTTTACGCAGGAGATGTACATCAATGTAGCGGGAAAAGAGGTGTTAAGCGCGGAGATTAACGGAACAGTGTGGGATGACATCGCTGTACTCGAAGGCGATGAATCCAGGATGACGACGAGGTACTTCTCCAAAGAATCGGATGTACCCAGCGCCGCCACCTATAAGACCACTAACGAATTATATTACATGAGGTATGGAGCACGGATACAACCCAAAGACGGGACCGAGTCGACCATGCAGACCAAGATAATACTTTACCGTGCTGGCGAACGTATTGGGGAAAAGAACTATGTGATCAGTGGGAAGGGGGGGGAATTCGTGGTCGACTACCACGATAACTATAACTTGTTTGACTGGGATAGTTACCAACCGTTTTAGGCCGCTTAGGAAGCGACGATGAGGTGTTGGTTAATGCCATTGGATTGATGAACGTTAAGCAAGGGCTTCTGAAACGGCATGGCTGTCTTCCAGCAACCGGTACCTGACGATAAAACCGTTTTCGATAGTCATTTCAATAGTAAACAACGATTCGACCTGCTTTCCCGTCGATCGCATTTCCGTAACGAATTCGCCGGTAACCGCTGCCCGGTTTCCATCGATGAAAATATGGTGAACATCAGCAGAAATCGGGTTGGTGTTTGCCCAAAGCAGTTCGAAGAAGGCAATGATCTCCGCTCGGCTACTGCGTTTTCCCAACCAGGGGGCACGGGTTTCATCTCCTGGGATATACCAGTCTATTTCAGGGCCAAATAGCGCGACGATCTCTTCCAGATTTCGTTGCGCAAGGTGTTGGAGGTAGGTGTGTACAATCGATGTGGTGCTTGCCATGATAAAAAGTACTTCGGTGTGTTAGATGCAGCTTATACCAAAAAGTTTCAACGGAAATTAAAATCGCAGCGCGTATAGGGGTGGTTTAAGTTTAGTTGCATGTTAAGCCGATGTTTTTTATCTTGCAAAACAAAGCTAATCAGTACCATCAGTAAAAGCCCACCGACGAAACCATGAGAAGAGTCACTTTCTTTTTGCTACTGCTCGCTGCTACAGTAGCTGCGGCCTGCCAATCCATGGCCCAAAAACCTGACTATAATTTCGATTTTGAACAAGTAGCTGCCGATAGCGCGATAGGGTGGGTGGGCAGCAGCAACAAAGACTACCGGCGATCGCTTGACTCGACCATAGCCAAGAGCGGAAACTATTCGGCGGTGCTCGAATTCATCGGGGAGCAACCGAGCTTCGGCACATGGACTTTCGTCCTTCCGGAGAATTATCCTGGTAAGAAAATCACGCTTTCCGGATACATCAAGACAGAAAACGTGGAAGGGTATGCGGGTTTGTGGATGCGGATCGATCCGCAAATTGCGTTCAATAATATGCAGCAGGAAGGGATTTCGGGTACCACCGATTGGAAACGCTATGAGTTTACGCTAACGATGGCTCCCGAGCGAACGGAGCGGATCATGTTGGGTGCGTTGCTGGCTGGCAAGGGTAAACTATGGGTGGATGGGCTGAAGGTGACCATCGATGGCAAGGATATCGCAACGGTAGTACCGCTGGAAAAACCAGCAGCAAAGCGAGATACGGCATTTGACACGGGGTCTGCGATCACCCTGCCCGATTTGAACATGAAGCAGGTGGAAGACCTGAAGGTGCTGGGCTTGGTATGGGGTTTTGTGAAATACCACCACCCCACGATAGCTAAGGGAGATGTAAACTGGGACTACGAGCTGTTCCGCGTGATGCCAGCCGTGCTGGCTGCCCGCAACGACGCGGAAAGGGACGAAGCACTGGTGGAATGGATACAAAAACTGGGCCCGGTAGAAAAGGGCGGTGACAAGCCGTCCGTGAATGCGAAGCTGCAACCGGACCTGGATTGGATTACAACTTCCGGTTTTTCGGAGGCGCTGACTACCCTGCTAACGGATATCCGGCAGGCCAAACGTACCGATAGCCATTATTACATCGGTTTGATGCCGAATGTTCGGAATCCGGAATTCAAGAATGAGACGGCCTATGAGCGGATGGAACCGGCCGACGACGGTCTGAGGCTGCTGGCCTTATACCGGTATTGGAACATGATCCAATATTTTTTCCCCTATAAAAATCTCATCGAAGAAGATTGGAAGGATGTGCTGGGTGAGTTTGTGCCCAAATTTGCGGACGTCAGCGATATGGAGGGTTATATGTTGGCATTGCTCGAACTGATCGGCCGGGTACACGATACGCACGCGACGATACGGGGCAACCCGGTACTGGATAAGTTCTTCGGCGAGCGGCATGTGCCCGTAGATGTACACTTCGTAGAAGAACAGGCCGTGGTAACTGGATATCGGCATGATGTATGGGGCAAGGCCATGGGGCTGGAGGTGGGCGATGTGATCACGGCTGTTGATGGCAAACGCATCGCCGATCGTACCAAAGAGCTGATGAAGTATGCGCCGGCTTCCAACTACGCGCGGAAGCTGCGCGATATTGGCCCGATGCTACTGCGCAGCAACGACTCGGCCCTCCGCATTGATGGGGTAAGGGATGGCCGGCGGTTCTCCAAGGTGTTGAATACCTATGAACCCGGTGAGCTGAAATTCAACAACCCATTCTATGTGGAGGATATGGATTTCAAGATCATCGGCGACGATATCGCCTACATCAACAACGGTTCGTTTAACGCAAAGGACCTTCCACTGTACTGGGACCGGATGAAAAATCGGAAAGGACTGATCATCGATGCACGTAATTATCCCCGGCATTTCCCCATCCACCAATTGAGTGGGTACCTGATGCCCTATCCGATACCGTTTGTGGCGATTAGTAGGGGAAGCATACAGCAGCCGGGCTTTTTTGTAGTGGATCCGCCGACGAGTGTAGGCGCCGTAAACGGCAAACGATACGACGGCAAGGTGGTCATCTTAGTCAACGAAATGTCGTTGAGCTCGGCGGAATACCACGCCATGGCCTATCGGGTACACCCCAATGCCACCGTGATGGGCTCGGCAACGGCAGGTGCCGACGGCAATATATCGCCGATTATGCTGCCGGGCGGTATCCGGACGGTAATCAGCGGCATCGGTATCTACTATCCGGACGGCGGGGAAACGCAGCGGGTGGGTATTGTGCCGGATATCGAGGTGAAACCTACCATACGGGGGATTAAAGAAGGACGCGACGAGGTGCTTGAAAAGGCCATTAAATTGATCAAGGAAGAATGAAGTCTGAATACGATATTGCAGTTGCAGTATTTTTTATGTTATATTTGTCGGATATATTAAGATGACGTTGTTTATATGATCGACACCGGTTTAAACCCCATCAGCAGCATTACCATGACAGACCAAGCTGAAGAGCAGCTACGGGATTATTTCGTAAATCGAGGGTTCAAGATTGGTGATACGTTACCCAAAGAAGCCGAGTTGGCAGAGGCATTGGGGGTAAGCCGAAGTGTACTCAGAGAGGCATTAAGTAGGCTGCGGATGCTGGGAATGATTGATGTGCGCAAGCGGCGGGGTACGATCCTGACCGAGCCGGATGTACTGAGTGGCATGTCACGCATATTAGAACCGAAGCTGTTAAGCAAGCAAACGCTGAAACGCTTGTTCGAAGTAAGGCTGATGCTGGAGATGGGGCTGGGCGAGTTCCTCTATAGCCGGATAACCGAAAGACATTTCCATAAACTGGAAGACATTTTGGAGGAAGAGGCGCATGCGGGCAGTAAAGCCGAGTTGGTGGAACTGGATATCAAGTTCCATTCCACGCTGTATGAAATTACCGGAAACCCGGTGATCATCCGGTTCCAACGCATGCTGCAACCGATCTTCCAATATGGATTGGACTACCGCGCGGAGATACATAAACCCGGTAAACCACCAAAAGTGACGCATCGCGATCTCGTCAATATCCTGAAGAATGGCGATGCCGCCGCGTTCAGGGAAGCAATGCGCCAGCATTTTGAGCTTCATTTCCAGTTACTTAGTTGATAAGTAAAATAAAAACATAAAAAATTTTGGAAAATTCGTATCGCTGTTTCTATATTTGTTGCGACCTAATATATCAGACATATATGTTTTATATGATAACTAAGTAGGTCTTTATCTAGTCCGTCATCTATATGTAGGACATGAGGATAATAACAAGTGTATAACCAATTTATTAAATCATGAGAGATCGATTACTGTTTAATGTTATGCTATTAGGAATGTTGCCTTTAATGATGGTTATGGCGAGCGCTTGCCATACAACGGTACAAACGAGTGCGACGGACTCGTTGGTTACCATTGACCTATCGGCAGATACGGCGCGGCAGGTTATTGTAGCGCAGGGTACGCCTGAAGTTTATCAGGGGCATCCGACAACCGTTTTATTGCCCGATGGAAAAACAATGTATTGTGTGTGGACTTACAATCACGGTGGGGTATGCGGCCCAATGAAACGCAGTGATGATGGTGGGCTTACCTGGAGTGAACTGCTGGAGGTGCCCGAAAATTGGGCAACCGTTTATAACTGCCCCACCATATACCGGCTACCCGACCCCACAGGTAATGAGCGCTTATTCGTTTTTGCCGGAGAGGGACCGAATGGGAGCATGTACCAATCGTATTCGGACGATGATGGCGAAACATGGTCGCCGATGGTACCTAATGCCACAGGCGCTAGCGTGATGCCCTTTTGTACCATTATGCCGATTGAGGGTGGAAAGCGCCTGATCGGCTTATCCAATATCCGCCGACCAGGCGAGCAGGAGGAGGAACGCTCCAACGTGCTCTCACGCAGTTATTCAGACGACGGCGGCGCTACCTGGACACCTTGGGAAGTGATTCTCGATTTGCCGGGCTTGAAGCCGTGTGAGCCTGAATTGGTACGGTCGCCGGATGGCAAACAACTGCTCTGCCTGATCCGGGAGAATGTAAAGCGTGTGGCATTGTACATGACCAGCGACGACGAGGGCGCTACGTGGTCGGAGCCTAAACCGTTGCCGGCCCCGTTGCATGGCGATCGGCACAAAGCGAAGTATGCAGCGGATGGGCGCCTCGTTGTGGTATTCCGCGATACGGGCCACGACAGCCCAACTAAAACACATTTCGTTGGCTGGGTAGGTACGTATGACGATATCCTGGCTGGAAACGAGGGCCAATATCGCGTAAAGTTATTGCACAGCTACAAGGGGTGGGATTGCGGCTACCCGGGTTTGGAAGTGCTTGGGGATGACACCTTTGTAGCTACCACCTATATCAAATATAAAGATGGGCCCGAGCAAAACTCGGTAGTGAGCACACGCTTTACGCTCGCTGAGCTTGATGCCCAATAATAGCTGTACAACCAATTAATAGTGATTATGATGAAAACAATGATGTACCTCTGGTGCCTGGCAGGACTATGTTTAGCTCCTTATGCGCAGGCCCAACAACCCTCCACGGTTGTAACCGGCCGGGTAACCGATGCGGTTACCGGCGAGCCGCTCGCCGGCGCCACTGTGGCAGTAAAGGGATCGGCCGGCAGCACGCAAACCGATGCAAACGGTGCGTTTCAATTGAGCCAGATAGCGGAAAATGCAATCCTGCTAGCCTCTTTCGTCGGCTACGACCCGGAAGAGGTACCGGTTGCTGGCCGTGCCGAGGTGCCCATCGCCCTCGAGCCGCAGAGCGTCCTTGACGAGGTGGTGGTAGTGGGCTACGGTACGCAGCAACGGAAAGATCTCACCGGCGCGGTTACTTCGGTATCGGCGTCGCAACTGGAAAAGCAACCGGTGGCTAGCATGGACATGCTGTTGCAAGGAAAGGCCGCAGGTGTGCAGATCAGCCAGTCGAGTGGCGCTCCCGGTGGGCGCACAAGCATACGCGTACGGGGGGCCAGCTCCGTGAATGCGGGTAATGAGCCGTTGTTGGTCATCGACGGTATTCCGATGTACAACAGCAGCAAAGACCCCGGGGGCACATCGTACGGCACATTCAGTGCGACCAATGCGCTGGCATCCATCAACCCAAATGATATCCAATCGGTTGAAGTGCTTAAAGATGCTTCAGCTACCGCGATTTACGGGTCGCGTGGATCTAATGGTGTGCTCATCATTACGACCAAGCGTGGCAAAACCGGAAACGCTCAAGTGAATTACAACGGATATTACGGTTGGCAGCAGCCACACAGCAGGTTGGATTTGATGAATGGGCAGGAACATGCAGATTTCCTTAATGACTGGGCGGAAGCGAGCGACTTGCCGAAACCGTTTGACAATCCGCAGTCCATCGGACAGGGTACGGATTGGCAAGATCTGATTTTCCGCCAGGCGGGGATGACGGATCATCAGGTTTCGGTCTCTGGCGGCACGGAAAATACGCGGTACTTTATTTCGGGCAACTATTTCAACCAGGATGGTATCGTAATCAACTCCGGAATGGAGCGCTACGCGCTACGGCTCAATGTGGATCAGCAGATCAATAAACGCTTGAAGTTTATCCAGTCGCTTACCTTCAACCGGACCATCAACCGGTCGGTGCCCATTGCGAATGCAGGGGCAGATAACGTGCGATCGGCGGGTGAGCGGGCTTATACGGCGTCGCCTACCGCGCCGCTTTTTGATGAGAACGGCGACTACACCGTAAACTGGTATGGCATCAGCAAACCGGAAAGCCCGGTGAACTCGTTGCTTACTACCCGCAACCGGCTGGAAGGTGATAATTTGCTGGGTAACCTCGGCTTGGAATACACGATTGCGGAGGGGCTGACGGCGAAATCGACCGTGGGTGTAAACCTGATGAACCGGGCCAATGAGGAGTTCTATCCGGCGGCGACCACCTATATAGGGGGGCTGTTTGATGGCTTGGGGATTTTGGCCAGCCGCCGCATTACCAATGTACTCAATGAAAACGTGGTGACCTACCGGACCGAACTGGCAGACCGGCATCGATTGGAGGCGACGGGCGGATTCACCTGGCAAACGGAAACCAGCCGCAGCTCCTCTACACAGCCCACCGGCTTTCCGAATGACCTGCTTGGCAACAATGCGATCGGCGGTACCACGGGTACGCCGGCTATTGCATCAGATTTGACGGATTGGTCGATTGCGTCGTTCTTGGCACGGGTGAATTACCAGTTTAACGACCGCTTGCTGGCAACTGCCACCATACGCGCCGATGGTTCTTCTAAATTTGCGAAAGGCAACCAATGGGGTTATTTCCCGTCCATGGCCTTGGGCTATCGCCTCTCTGAAGAGGAGTTTATCAAGAATACGGGAATTTGGGACGACTTGAAAATCCGGGGTAGCTATGGCGTAACCGGAAACCAGGAAATAGGGAATTACCAATCACTGGCGCGCCTGGTGACCAATTTGCTGTATATTTTCGATAATCAGCTCGTAAACGGCGCCCGCCAGTCGAGCCTGGCGAATCAAGCCCTTACCTGGGAAAAGTCAGATCAATGGGACGTGGGTGTTGATATGGGGTTCTGGAATAACCGGTTACGTTTCGTATTTGACTATTATAAGAAAAACACGAACGACCTCTTGTTTACCATCAACCTGCCGGCCTATTCGGGCTACAGCACAGCGCTTTATAATACTGGCCAACTCGAGAACCGGGGTGTCGAAGTAGAGTTGAATGCAGACCTTTTCGAAAATGACTTTACGTGGTCGGTGCAGGGAAACTATGCCTATAACCGGGCCAAAATGGTATCACTTGGCCGCTCGGCATCAACGTCGCTCTTCGTGGGGCATGCGCCCGGTGTGAGCCTCAACTATGTATATGATGGTATATTCCGCAACGATGCGGAGATTGCCGCCCAAAGCCATCAGACCGGCGTGAAACCCGGCGATATGAGGTACCGGGACGTAAATGGCGACGGCGTTTTCAATGCAGATGATCGGGAGATTGTGGGCAGTCCGCAACCGAAGCACATCTTCGGACTTAATAACCAATTGGGTTACAAAGGCTGGTCACTGGGCATTTTTCTGCAAGGGGAGTTGGGGCGCGAAGGCAACCGCATTTCGCGCTTGTTCGACCCCTCCGAAGTGGCCAGCAACAAGGCCCACGAATTGATTAACCGGTGGTCGCCGAGTAACCCTGATGGTACCCTGCCGCGTGCAGGTGTAGCTAATTGGCTCGGCTCAACCTACCTGTTGCAGGATATGTCTTACGTGAAGCTTCGCAACGTGCAATTGGCCTATCAGGTGCCGGGGCGCATCGCCGGTGTAAGCAGCTTGCAGGTCTACCTATCCGGTCAGAATCTGGTGACGTTTACCCGCGACGGTTTCTTTGGATATGACCCCGATGGTGGCAACGGTTATCCAACCGCAAGCACGGTGTTATTGGGACTGAATATTGGCTTTTAATCGCATGGTTATGAAAAAGACACGCAATAATATATTAAAAGGACTTGCTTCGTTGGTTTTGGTCCTTGTACTGGCGTCTTGCGAGAAATTCCTCGAAGAGACACCGCATAGCTTTCTAGCGCCTGAGAATTACTACCAGAATGCAGACGATGCGTTCTCGGCCTTGGTGGGGGCCTACGTGGGTTTGGGTGATGGCGCCAATACATTTCTTGCAAGGCGGGTGCATTACCTCACATGGTTTCCATCCGATGAAGCTTACACGCCTACGCTCGCTGCGCAGCGCCAGCTGGATAATTTTTCGTTCAATGCGGACCATGAAGATATCCGCAACGTATGGACGCATATGTACGACGCGATTAACCGCGCCAATATCGTTGTTGGCCGCGTGGCCACCATCAACATGGACGAAGACCTCAAACAGCGTTACATCGCCGAAGCGCGCTTTATCCGGGGGTTGTGTTATTTCTATGGCGTAAGGTTATATGGGGGGATTCCGCTGATTACCGCCGAGGTGACTGCTGTAGATGATGTAGCCGATATCACGCGGGCGACTGCGGCTGAGGTATATGCCCAGGTTGTTGATGACCTCACTTTTGCCAGCGGGGTGCTGCCACCCACGAACCAGCAAGGGCGGGCAACTCAAGGGGCAGCCAAAGGGCTGTTGGCGAAGGTTTTCCTCACCCGCGCCAGCAGCGATGCCGCTGAAAGCAACGACTACCAACGTTGTGCAGACTTAGCGGCCGAGGTCATCGCCATGCCGGAACACCGGCTCATGCCGAATTACCAGGATGCCATTGGTGCTGCTAATAAATTCAATGCCGAATCGCTTTTTGAATGGCAGGCAGACCGTATCCTGACGCCGGTGGGCAAACAAAGCGTGTTTGGCCAGTTTACGCTACCGCGTGACATCGTCGGCCTGGTGCCTGAAGCGGGCCAGACCGGTGAAAGCCAGATCGTCAGTGAAATCGCCTTTTTTAACCGGTACGACGACCGCGACTACCGAAAGGAGTCCACGTTTATCACCGCGGGTACCAACCGCCAGGGGGAGGAGGTCGGCTGGCAGCAGTTTACGTTCCCTTTTCCGGCACCGGCATGGAAGTATGTAGACCGTACGGCCACTACCCGGAATGCGTATGCATTTAATGCCAACTATGTGGTGTTGCGCCTGGCCGATGTGTACCTGATGCGCGCTGAGGCCCTCAATGAAATCGGCGGCCCAACGGAAGCGGCTTACAACATGATCAATGCCATCCGCGAACGGGCGCGGAACCGCGATGGGAATAACCAGAATGGCTATCCCGAAATCCTGTCGGGTTTGACGAAGGAGGGATTCCGTGACGCGGTGCTCGAGGAACGGGCGATCGAGCTGGGTTTTGAGGGCCATCGGTGGTTTGACCTCGTGCGTACCAAACGGCTGGTGGAGACCATCAAAGCCGCACATCCGGATTACCAGGTGGCGGAAAAGCATTACCTCTTCCCGATACCGGCCGATGAATTGATTATTAACCCCAATCTGGAGCAGAACCCGGGATGGAAAGCAAATGAGAATTAGATTTTAATAGAATAGAATGATGGATTACCGATTGGACAAGTTCCAACCCCTGAAGCGTATACTGTGCTTCGATGACTTCGACAATGGCTTATGCGGATGGACAAACCTGATGCCCAACTACACGCTCGATAATTTCGGTGTGCGTGATAGTATCGTGGAAAAAACGCAATGGGGGCCGATCATGCTGAGTTCGGCGACGTTCCGCTTTCCGGGTACGCATGGATCCATGGATGGGATATATTCGCTGAAGTTGGCCACTCGGCCTGTTGCAAATCCATACCAGGGGCCGCCGGCGCCGGGAAGCATCAGCCACGCCATCAAGCGGATGACCATGCACCGCAAACCGAGCCGTATCCAATTCGAAATGTGGTATGCGTATACAACGGAACAAGACCGGTCTGGCCTGAGCGAAAATGATATCCGGGCCTTCGGTGTAAGTTTTGACATGCAAGATGCAAAAGCCCGTAATTTCGTGGGGGTGCGTTACGTCAATTCGGTTAACGGCGAGTTGAAGAAGGAATGGCAAGTGATGCAGGCGAACGACGTATCGGACAAGGATTGGGCCTATGATACCGATGGCGACTGGTGTAAGCGCGGTGTGGACCCCATGTGGTATGGGCGCCGCCATCCGGATGGCCGGGCTGATGGCTACCAATTCGTGCCGGACAGTAGGCAGGAACTTTGTTACAACGAAAGTGACGATAAAATCAATTGGCTGTATCTGCGGCTCACGTACGACCTGGCTGAGCGGCGCTATGTGGAACTGCAGTCGCGCGATCGGGTGTTTGATCTCAGCCAGTTCCAACCCACCGATGTGCCGCCCTACGCGCGCATCGAGGGGTTGCTCAATCCCGTGATATGGATTGAGAATGATAGCGACCGACGGGTATTTTTATTTGTGGATTCCGTAGTGATTTCAGCGGATTAACGAAAATGACTATGAGACAATTTCAAACCAGTACGCTCGAACAGCGCCACGTATTTGATGCCGATTTCGAAACCCATCCGCTTGAGGTGGCTTGGGCTTCCGAAGCGATTTTCTTCGTCGATGCGGAACAGCTCGAAGGGGTAGGGAGCCTGCTGCTGAAGGTACAAATCAGCGTAGATGGGGTAAACTGGCTGGACGAAGGCACGGCCTTCGATCCCATCAGTGGCACCACCCGGGCTTTTCGCCGGGTGAGCCACTTCGGAGGATGGCTGCGTTTGCAGGGGATTTTTGCGGGAGCTGCTTGTGCATATAAATTGACCATTCATTTGGTAATCAAAGAATAATATGCACCTCGTTGATATCATATTGGTGGTGACCTACTTTGCGGCGGTGGTTTTAGTGGCCAGCAGGTTCAGCGGGTCCCAGAAATCGCTCAAGGACTTCTTGATGGGTGGTGGTGAAATCCCATGGTGGGCGGCGGCCATGGCGGGTATCGCCACAGTGACCAGTGCGATTTCGTATATCGGAGCGGTGGGGTTGGGGTTCTCTACCAACTTCTCCTTTCTGCAATACCGGCTGGCGGTTCCCATCGCCGTGGCCATCATCTGCATTGTGGTGATGCCGTTTTTCTTCAGGCTGCGCTTGTATTCGATTTATGAATACCTCGAGAAACGGTTTAATGCCTTGCTGCGCCTGCTGGCTAGTGGCCTGTTCATCGCGTTCAAGTGTGCCTTTCTGGCCGTGGGCATCTACGCTCCAGCGCTTGTGCTGAGCGTGCTCACCGGCGTGGACCCGTTGCTTATTGTGTTGGTAACGGGCGTGGTGACTACCCTGTATACCTTGATGGGTGGATTGAAAGCGGTGATTTGGACGGACGTACCGCAGCTGCTGATCATGTTGGGCGGTATCTTTGTCGTCATTTTTTTTGCTGCGTCAAAGGTGGATGGCGGCTTCGTACAGGTGTTTGACGTGGCCCAGCAGCATGGCAAGTTTGACTATTTCAACTTTTCCACGGATCCGACAGACACCTATACGATATGGGGCGGCATCATCGGGGGTACCTTCCTGATTATTTCCCAGTTTGGTACCGATCAATCTGAAATGCAGCGTTTCTTATCCGTCAATTCCTTGCGGAAAGCCAATTACGCGGTCATCACGGCCTTGCTGGTGGCATCGGTGATCGGATTTCTTATCTTCTTTGAAGGGGCAGTGCTCTTTGCGTTCTACGATCAGGAGAATAATGTGGATATTCCAACGAATGAAGTATTCATCCATTTTGTGATCCACGAATTACCCATTGGCCTCAAGGGGCTCATCGTCTCGGCGCTTTTCGCGGCATCGATGTCTACGATCAGCTCGGTGCTCAATTCGATGACCACGGTTTTTATGGCGGATTTTTACCGGCGCTTCAAAAAAGCAGACGGTTCCGTAAAGGTGGCGCGCGTGGTGACGCTGGTGTTTGGGCTTGCCGCCACGGCATTGGCGTCGATGGGCGGGTTGCTGGGTAACCTGCTGGAGGCTTCTACATCCATCATCAACTTCTTCGGTGGGGCGCTTGTGGGCGTATTTTTATTGGGAATGCTGAGCAAACGGGCGGAAAGCTTCGGCGCTGCCTTTGGGTTCCTTGCTGGTTTCGTGGCGGTGCTGGTCACTGCCCTGGCCACCGAAATATCGTTCATGTGGTATAGTGCCATTGGCGGCGTCATGACCTTGATTGTGGGCGAGCTGGTGAGCCGCATCTCCGGACGAAGACCGGATGATAGCCAACGAAAGCTGGTATTCAGCCGGAAGCGGAAAACCGAAGCGCAAAACTTACCGGGATGATGATGATGTTGGCGATGCTTCTGGCAGGTAGCTGTTCGGCTGCTCCGCAGACCGAGGTGATGCAATATCCTGATTTTCCGGATAGCCTAGGCGTAGCCGGAGCGTTTATGGGAGTGAGCAACGGAGTGGTCATTGTGGCCGGGGGCTCCCACTTCGATAAGCCACAGTGGGCCGGTGGGACCAAGGGACTGCGCAACGACATTTGGATACTCCGTAAGGAGCCGAAAGGGCATGGGGAGTGGGCACATGGTGGGGAGTTGCCTTTCCGTGTATCAAACGGCGCTTCGGTAACCACTCCGCAGGGGGTGGTGTGCATCGGTGGCACTAAGGAAACAGGCGAGACGGATAAGGTATTCCAACTGCAGTGGAACGTGGATAAGCAACAGGTCGAACTAACCCACTTGCCTGCATTGCCACAGGCTTGTGCCTATATGAGCGCTACGATTTTTGAAAACCGGATTCTGGTGGCCGGCGGCAAGCACGCCGATAGCCCCGATGGGATGGATAATGGCTGGGAACTGGATATGCAGCAGCATCCTTTGGTGGGCTGGCAATCACTAGGTGAATTGCCCACACCGCGTTTCGGTGCCGTTTTCGCTGCCCTGGAAGACAACGGAAAACCGTATTTGCTATTGGCGTCGGGCAAGTACGGGATGGATTACCTGACTGATGGTTATCGCCGCGCATTGGACGAGCCGGGCTGTGATTGGGAGCCGCTGGGCGCGATGCCCCGTGCGGCATTGGTGGCACCTACGGTAATCGCGGGGGGTGTTAAGCTGCTGGTCTTCGGGGGCTCAGACGGTGTAAATATAGCAAACCGACTGGCCCTGCGCGATAATTATCACCTGAACGATACGATTCTCTGTTACGACATGCGCACACAGGTATGGACGGCTATTGGCCGGATGCCGGTGGGCGTAGTCGCCACGCAAGCACTCCCTTGGGAAGGCGGTGTGTTGCTGGTGGGAGGTGAGCTGGGGAATGCCATGCGCAGCCGGAAGTCGTGGTGGTACAACGCACTGAACGACTAGGGGTAGCGCGCACGACTGCGACGAACAGCAGATTAAATGGATTACGCATTCAAAATTTTAACTAAATGAATAAAATACAGGGATTAATCGCAGCTACATTTTCTACCTTCCATGAAGACGGTTCTTTGAATCTAGCACAAATACCTGCCATTGTCGACCGATTGGTCGAAGATGGGTTGAAAGGCATTTTCATCTGTGGTACGAATGGCGAGGGCCCGAACCTCACGGTTGCGGAACGGATGGCGGTTGCTGAGGCATACATGGCATCGGCCAAAGGAAGACTATTGGTATTTGTACATGTTGGGCACACGTCCATTGCTGAATGCCGAGCATTGGCGGCGCATGCCGAGCAGATCGGCGCAGATGCCGTATCCGCTGTGGCGGCGTTCTATTTCAAACCGGCCAACGTGGCCAACCTGGTAGCGAGTATGGCACAGATCGCCGCTGCTGCGCCAAACACGCCGTTTTACTACTACCACATTCCCGCCCTGACCGGCGTAGGCATGGATATGCTGGAATTCTTGCAGCTGGGGGAGCAACAGATACCGAGTTTAGCGGGGATCAAATACACAGCGGCGACGATACATGAGTACCAAGCGTGCCTGAACTACAAAGGTGGTAAGTTTGATGTGCTGTATGGCTATGATGAATTGCTGCTTCCGGCGCTGGCCGTGGGTGCACGGGGCGCAGTGGGTAGCACGTATAATTTCGCCGCGCCGATGTACCTGCGGGTGATGGCGCTTTTCGGCAGCGGGCAGTTGGATGAAGCGCGGCAATTGCAATTGCTGTTGGTGAACATGATCCGCGAAATGGTGAAGTTTTCCCCGATTCCGGCCCAGAAGGCCATCATGGAGATGCTGGGTTTCGACCTTGGGCCGACTCGCTTGCCTTTGGTGCCGCTAACCGCGCAAGACAAGGTACAATTGCGGCAGCAGTTGGAGGTAATTGGCTTTTTTGAAGCGCTGAAAGGCATCAGGTTCGCGGGCTCGTTTCCATCCGTTTCCGGATGAGTTGGCTATCTAATGGATTCTGGGCAAGGGATAGGGCTTCCTCGTAAGCAGTATGGGCCTGCGCGGTGTATCCGGCACGCTGGTAAACATGCCCTTTCGTGGCGGCAAGAAGGAATGCGGCACCGGGGCTTCCGTTGACGGTGAAGGTGGCCAGCTCGGTGATGACCGGCAGTGGCCCCAAGGCATAGCTTTTGGCGATGAGCCGGTTTAGCCGGATAAGTGTGGAGGCGGGTTCGATGTTTTCCAACAGTTGGTATAAGTCATGGATGGTCTTCCAATCGGTCGCTGTGAAATGGGATGCGGCACAATGGTGGGACGCAATCAGCGCTTCCAGGTAATACCGGCCTGCATAGCCACTGCGCTGTGCCTGGTCGAGGTAATGAAATCCTTCGGTGATCAATGACGTATTCCACAGCGACCGGTCTTGTTCTTCCAAGGGAATCCAATCACCATAGGCAGCCAAGCGGGCAGGGAAGCGGGCGACACCGAAGAACATCAAGGCGAGCAACGCATCTACTTCGGCTTCGGGAGTCGCCACGGGGCGCAGCAGCTTCGTAAGGCGCAGGGCTTCATAGCAGAGGTCGAAGTCGATGCCCCTGCTGTTGCGGGTGGCTTTGTACCCTTCGTTGAAGAGGAGGTAAAGGATGGTACAAACGGTGGGCAATTGCGGGGCGACGGCTGCAATAGCATGCTGGCCCAGTTTGAGCGACTTCTGCCGGAGGATGGCCTTGCTCCGCTGCAAAGCCTTCTTTACCGCCTCCCGGTTTAGTTGAAGGGCATTGGCCAGCTCGGGTATCCCAAAGCCGCTAAGGATGTGCAGGGTGATGAGGATGCGATCGCGCTCGCTTAGCGCCGGATGGCAGCAGGCCACGAGCAATTGGATCTGGCCGTCTGTCGGGGCCTCGTCTGCCAACACGGGATCCGGGTCGGTGGTTGATAGGGCGTGTAACGGGAATTCGGCTTCGGTTGCATGACCGTGCCGCGCGTTGTGCTTCAGGGCGTTGATGAGCTTGTTGCGAGCCACTTGCGAAAGCCATGCGCGCGGATGGTCGGGCGGGCCGTGGTAACGCCAATGTATCAGCGCCGTCTCGAACGTGTCCTGTACGGCATCGAGAATGGTGTCCAAGTGTGCCATGCCATACACCCGGGTAAGGGATGCGACCATCCTGCCCGAGTGTTCACGGAAAAAGTGCGCCGCAAGTTGTCCGCTGGTGTCCATGGGTCAATCTTCCATCGGCATGATTTCGCGGACTTCCACCGCGCGGTCCCAATCCAGATCGGGGTTCCCCTTGGCGATCTCGATGGCTTCCTCCAGCGATTCAGCCAGCAGGATGTAATACCCGCTGACGCATTCCTTGCCCTCTAGGAACGGGCCGTCGGATACGATCCGCTGCTTGCCGCGGATATGGGCACCGCCGGCTTCCAGCGGTTGCGCTTCCTTGAATTGGCCTTTTTCCCGGAGCGTTTCGACCCAACGGTAGTGCTTCTCGATACAGGCTTGCATTTCTTCCGCCGATAATTCGCCGTAATTGGCGTCTTCGCGGATCAACATCAAAAACTCTTTCATTGCTACTGAATTTTTTGTTTTAAATTTTGTTTATACCAGAGACAACCGGCACCTGCTTTTGGGGACAATTATTTTCAATCCTCCCGGCTGCCATCGTCGGCCATGCGCACCAAGCGGGGCGTGAAGGTAGCCAGTACATCTACTAAGTCGGCCTGTGCGGCCATCACGGTGTGGATGTCCTTATAGGCCATGGCGCTTCATCCAGCCCGGCACCCACCAGCGTAACGCCGTGCTGCCGGAGTGTAGCCTTCATGGCTTCGCGGCTAATGGTCTTGATGGCTTGGGTACGGCTCATCTGCCGCCCAGCGCCGTGGGAGGCGGAGTTGATGGATGCAGCCTCGCCCTTGCCGCGAACGAGGAAGCCCGGCGCGGTCATGGAGCCGGGGATAATGCCCAGCACGTCCTTGCCCGCAGGCGTAGCAAAAAGCATCGCGCAGATGCAGGCGCTGTATGACTGTCCGGCATCTTTGTGATAATTCTCGCGATTGCGATGTCTATGGGGCGTATTAATCCTTCCTGCGCTTTTCGGCCTGTTTTACCTTTTTTTCCGCGCGTTTTTCCTTCAAGTTCTTCGTTGGAGCTTTCTTGTCGTTCTCCTTTTTCGCACCTTTGTCTTTTGCCATGATCGTCGAATTAATTCCTGTTAAGGTACAACATTTTAATTGATAAATCGTATGGCCACAAAAACATTTTATTGGCTATAGTAAGATGCGTCAAGATGGCGTGCTGACATCCTTGTTAATCCATTTGAATAGTTAGCTAACTTTCCTGAATCTTTGTTAAACTATTTAATAGTTATTTGCCATTAGCTGCAGACCAATTAGCGACCACACGTTGCTGCGTTATTAAATCATCGCAACTAATATCGTGCAAAATCCATTGTATCAATAAGCAAATGAACTCGATGAATAGACATATTAATTTCACCGATGCGATTACGTGGCTCCGGCATGTGCTGTTGGGATGTGGCGTGTGGGCCCTGGCTTCATGCGGCCCGGACGTGACCACTTACTATGTGGCACCCATGGGTGCCGACTCGGCTGCTGGCACGAAAGACCGTCCATTTGGCTCGCTGGCAGCGGCCAAGCGGATGGTGACGGAAAAAAAAGCAGCAGGGAGTACCGGTCGGTTTGATGTGGTATTGCTGCCGGGCACGTATTTCGTTTCGGAACCGCTGATTTTCGGGCCAGCGGAGTCTGGAACCACCGATGCACCTTATACGATCCGGGCGGAGGCAGGTGGAGACGTGGTGTTGAGCGCTGGCGTGCCGCTGCAGGTCGACTGGCAGCAACACGACGGCCGCATATGGAAAACGCACCTAGCGGGCGTGGATTCCATCGAGGGCTTGTATGCCGGGGGGAAGGCACTGACACGCGCACGCTATCCCAATGCCGTGGAAGGGGTATATCCCTTCGGTGGTTTTGCTGCAGACGCGCTGGCGCCAGCGCGCATAGTACGCTGGACCAACCCGGTAGGGGGATACATCCACGCCATGCACAGCGGTAGGTGGGGCGGTATGCATTACCGCATCACAGGCAAAGATGCCGGGGGAATGCTGACCTATGAGGGCGGGTGGCAGAACAACCGGCCCAGTGCCATGCACGGCACACAACGCTTTGTGGAAAACATCTTTGAGGAGCTGGATGCACCGGGTGAGTGGTATTTCGACCGGATGGAGCGAATGCTGTATTACTTTCCCGAAGAAGACCAGGAGATCGAGCGCATGGATTTCATCGCGGCACAGCTGGAATCCATCATCCAGCTAAAAGGGAGCGAAGACCATCCGGTAACCGATATCTACATCGAGGGGATCACCTTCCAGCATACGGTACCAACGTTTATGAAAACACGGGAACAGCTCATGCGGAGCGACTGGAGCATCTACCGCAGCGGCGCGGTGCTGTTGGATGGTACCGAGCGATGCGGGGTACGCAATTCGACATTCAGCCTGCTGGGAGGGAACGCGGTGTTTGTGAGCAATTACAACAGGCAATCCGAAATCTCGGGTAACCTCATCGAATACATTGGAGGAAGCGCTATCGCGTTTGTGGGGAGCGCGGATGCCGTCCGCTCGCCGTCATTCCGTTATGAGGAGTTTGTTCCGGCAGGGGAGTTGGATACCATCCCTGGTCCGAAAAGCAATGCATACCCGGCAGACGGGGTGGCTGAAAATAATCTTATCCGATACATCGGTATGATTGAAAAACAGGTGGCGGGTGTGCAGATCCAGTTGGCTGCCGGAATCGGTGTACGTCATAACACGATTTATCATGTGCCCCGATCGGGAATCAATATCGGTGATGGCGCTTGGGGCGGCCATGTGATTGAATATAACGACGTCTTCCAGACGGTGCTGGAAACGGGCGACCATGGGGCGTTCAACTCGTGGGGGCGTGATCGCTTCTGGCACCCAAACAGGGCGGTAATGGACAGCTTGGCGAAGGTGCATCCTAACTGGATTTTATTGGACGCGGTGGAAACAACAATCATACGCAACAATCGTTTCCGGTGTGACCATGGATGGGACATTGATCTGGATGACGGTTCGAGCAACTACGCGATCTACAACAATGTATGCCTGGCCGGCGGACTGAAACTCCGGGAGGGTTTTTATCGGAAAGTATATAATAACATCTTGGTGAACAACGGTTTCCATCCACACGTGTGGTTTGAGAGCAGCCACGATGTCTTTACCCGCAATATCGTGATGACGGCACACCAGCAGATCCAGATAAAGCATTGGGGGGATACCGTAGATCACAACTTTTTCGTAGACAGCGCAGACTTGGAGGTGACCCGTAAGTATGGCATCGAACGCAATGGCGTGGTGGGTGATCCGCGGTTTGTGATTGCTTCTGCCGGTGATTTCACGTTACGGGAAGGGGCTGATTTTTTGAAGGATGGCTTTGTGAATATTTCAATGGATGATTTTGGCGTAGTCACCGAACGGTTGAAAGCGATGGCCGATATGCCGGAAATAACCCCATTGACGGTAGGTGGTAACTTTGCAATAGGGGATGTGGTGCAGTGGCATGGTGGTACGTTGAAAAATATGGAGACGCTGGGTGAGCAATCCGCTGCGGGTTTGAGTGAAATCCGGGGTGCATTGGTATTGGAGATTCCCGATGGGTCGCCGTTGGCGCGTGCGGGAATACGTGCGGGTGATGTGATCCTATCTTGCGATGAGACCGCTACGGATGATGTAATCGCCCTTCGGAAAGCCGAGGCATCACATAAATGGAAAGGCCGTCTGGTATTGGATGTTTGGCGGAATCAGCAACTTACTCAAATAGAGTTGAGGTTAGAGTAATTTTCTTTAACTTATGTAAAGTTTATTTGTCTTTTTGAAAAGAGTACTATACTTTTGTATAAGTATTAAAGACATATTTAAAGATGAAAATGAAGAACAACGTATTGAAGGGCGCGGTGAAAGTATTTGGTCTTGCAGCGGTGCTGATCGGGATACTAGTATTAACAAACGACGGCTCGCGCGGGTCAGAAATGCTGTTACTTGCCGGGTTGTTTATCCTTTTCATCAGTCACGAGACGAGGGAAGACGAGCGGTCCGCAACGCTGAAGGCGTCTTCTACCCAGATGGCGCTGATTATCGGTTACGCAATCTCGTTGCTAAGCACCAATCTTTACGATCACCAAGTGATCAACGTGCAACTGGTGGCCATCAACCATTTCTTGATCCTGGTATTTGCCTTGGCATTGATCATCTATAACATCCGGTTGCACATCGCATAGCAAAACGGATAGCGATGAAAAATACAATCAAGGTAGAGCGCGCCAAACTCAATATCACACAGGCTGAGTTGGCAGACCGGGTGAACGTGTCCAGACAAACCATCAATTCCATCGAAATCGGAAAATTCGTGCCATCTACGTTGCTGGCCCTGAAAATTGCCAAGATATTTGATACTACAGTAGACGAAGTATTCGTGTTGGAAGCCGAGGATTGGCGGTAGCGAACATGGCTCGTGAACAGCAGCAACAGTGGAAAGGGGGGCAAAGAGGAAGTGGATTCAGAAAAGCGTGGTTAGCACCCCAAGCGCTTTCCGTAGCTTCGTGACACAAAGATTTAGCTGGTTTTGCACGGTCTTGCGCGATATACCCAGTCGGCTGGCAATTTCTTTGGTTGTCAGATCCTCGTTAAACCGCATCAGATAGATTTCCTGTTGGGCGGGCGTGAATCGGTCGACCAACTGGTCGTGCAGCGCAAGCAGCTCCCGGTACAACACCGTATGGTCACTTTCGGTACCTGCTTCCTGGAGTGCTGTTAAGGTTTCGGCCAACGGATATTTCCGCTGCTCAGCCTTGAGCCAGTTGAGGACGCCATTCCTTACTGCAATGAAGAGGTAGCTTTGGATATTGGCGATATCCAGCGACTGCCGCTTTTCCCAAAGTCGGAGAAAAAGCCCTTGGGTGATGTCTTCCGCCAAATCCAGGTCTTTCGTACGGGCAAAGGCGAGTGCTAAGACATACTCCCAGTACTTTTCGTAAAGGCGATCAAAAGCGGTATGGCAACTTGCTGTCTGGATCAGTTGCCACAGCCGCCTGTCTTCATCGTCCGTTGATCTATTAAAAGCCATCTTTGCAAAACTGTCCATTGCGCTTATACTTGCTGTTAACAAAATGTTAAAAAACCGAACTCAGTTTCCTCTTCGTATAACGCTAAATCGGGCCAGCGTACCGCGGCGGATTACAATTGGGTATGGTACAATGATAAACGTTAATTCAATAGCATGCAAATTTTTGTTACTAGGAAAAAATTAAAAAAATCGATGGGACTTTTCTGGACGGCGTTGTCTTTAAAGAAAAAGGAGATTCCTGCATGCGCGATAATAAGCGATTCATACGCATCCTGAAGCAGTTTCTTGGCGATTACCGCTTGGATGAAGAAGCATTTCGCCATAAGCACGATGCGCGTGAAGATCAGCATGTCTTGCCGTTTTCGGATGCCAATAAGCAACAGCGGAAAAAACGGATGAAAGCGCTCATCGATAGGGGCATACGGCCAAACCCGGGTCGCCTGTATTCACTTCGCTCTTGGCACTACGTAGCGGCTTCGCTAGCGTTGGTATGCTGCTTAGCCGGCGCATGGTGGTGGGTAGATCGCGCCGGGCCGACCATGGTGACGGCTCCGGTGATGGCCGACTTGGAACCGGGCAGCGATCGGGCACAGCTGATCTTGGCCGATGGGAGGGCGATCCTGTTGGATGAACAACAGGAGGGGTTGCTGGCCACACAGGATGGGGTAACAATTCGTAAAGAGGAAGATGGCTCGGTTGTCTACTCAGGGCAACAGCCTTCTGCTGAAAGCCCTCCCAATCAACTGGTCGTGCCCCGTGGAGGTCGCTACGCACTCACACTGCCAGATGGTACGCGCGTTTGGCTCAACGCGGACTCCCGCTTGACGTATCCGGTCAGTTTTCATGGCGCCCAACGCCGAGTGGAACTCGTTGGCGAGGCTTACTTCGAGGTGGCGCATGATGCTAACCATCCATTCGTAGTGCATGTACGCGATGCTGAGGTGAATGTACTCGGTACGCGTTTCAATGTCCGCGCATATGATAACCAGCCGCTGGAAACAGCGCTGCTGGAAGGTGCGGTGGCATTCAATCATAGCGCATCCAGTCGCGTATTGAAGCCAGGCGAACAGGCCGTTGTAGGTACCGACGGATCATTCACCGTGGTGCAGGCAAACATCGAAAAGGTGATGGCTTGGCAAAACGGGTATTTTTATTTCGAAGAGACGCCCGTCCGTGATATTATGGATGAACTGGCACGATGGTACGATGCGGATATCGACTATGTGGGCGACTTCAGCGACCTTACCTTTGGCGGCATGGTCTCTAAAGCCGAGCGCATATCCACTATTTTAAATATTATGGAACGGACGGATCAATTGACGTTCCGAATCGAACAATCAGCAGAAAAAGGAAGGAGGGTCACCGTGATGAGAAAATAGTGACATACAGGGAAAGAAACCAAAAACCCGGAAGCGTTGGCGCGCCCCCGGGGCAAATGCTTGGAAGTTTCCTTAAATCGATTGCGAACAATTTATTTCACTTCAAACATCCAAAGATATGAATTTATATTCATTCGGTACGCGACGCGATACCCTACCGCTGTACCGAAAATGCTTGCTAATCATGAAAGCTACGTTGATTTTTGTTCTGATTGCCATACTGCAGGTCGCTGCCCGTACGCATGCGCAGCCCCTGACGCTGAATGAGCAGCATATTCCACTGCGCCAGCTGATCGAAAAGATACGGCAGCAATCGGGGTACGATTTTTTCTATGACGCTAAACTGATAAAGACGGTGCCACCGGTGACCATCCGCGTAAAGGATGCACCGCTACCCGAAGTACTGACTACCGTCCTTAAAGGACAACCGCTCACGTTTTCGATCGCCGACAATGCCGTCGTCATTAAAGAAGCACCCCGGGAAAGCCGGGCTGACGCCGAGCCGGTGCAACAACCCGTGAGTGGCGTAGTACGCGATGCGGAAGGGCAACCCTTGGTGGGTGCCACCGTACGCCACAAAGGAGGCGAACGCAATGTGATTACGGATGCCGACGGCCAATTTCAATTCGTGGGGTTGCCGCAGGATGCGGTGCTAGTGGTTTCTTATACGGGATACCTTTCGCAGGAAATACACATATCGGGTAAGGAAACTGTAGCTGTGATCCTGCAGCAGCAGGTCATCAGTATGGACGACGTGGTGGTGGTGGGCTATGGTACCCAGCGAAAAGCGGATGTGACCGGTGCCATCGCCTCGGTAGGGGGGACGGAGCTAGCGCGTGCGCCAGTGGCCAACGTGAGCAGCTCGCTGGCTGGCCGTGTATCCGGCGTGCTCGCCCGCAATAACTCAGGGGCACCCGGCGATGACGAAGCGACCATCCAAATAAGGGGCATAAACACGACGGGAAGCGCCGCGCCGCTGGTATTGGTAGATGGCGTGCCCATGGATTATAACCTGCTCAATGTAGACGACATCGAAACGGTGACTGTGCTCAAGGATGCGGCGGCGGTAGCGCCTTATGGCCTGGCGGGGGCAAACGGGGTGGTGCTCGTTACCACCAAACGGGGCAAGGCGGGCAATTTTTCCTTCGCCTACAACGGGTACTATGGTTATCAGACACCTACGGCGATTCCTACCTACCTCAACGCCTTCGATTATGCATCCACGCTCAACTTGGCGAACGCCAACGTAGGCAATCCGGAGCCTTTTGATGCCGAGGCACTGGAATTTTACCGGAACGGCTCGGACCCCGATCGCTTTCCGAATACCGACTGGGTAGGCCAGCTGGTACGCAAGCATACGCCGATGACGAAGCACTCACTGTCATTCACCGGGGGAAGCGAGCGCATCCGGTTTTTTGGTAGCGGCGGCTATCTGGAGCAGGAAGGGGTGGTCAACACCATTGATTATAAGCGTTATAATGTAACGGCCAATGTAGATGCCGATGTGACCAAAACAACGAAATTTCTGATTGACGTGAACCTGGTGGCCGGCGCGAGCGATGCACCTGCCGGAGTTGAACCGGCGTCGCTCTTTTCAACGGCGAAGGAAACGCCATCCATATTTCCGATCCAATACGGCAACGGCCTTCCGGCACATGCAGTGCTTCCATCGATTTACGACAGCGGATACGACCGCGAACGCAACAACGTGACCAACCTGCGCGCGGAAATCGAACAACGAATACCTTTTGCCGATGGGCTCACCCTGCGTGGTGTCTACGCTTACCGGAAAGTATTTGACACAAACAAAACCTGGAGCTTGCCGCTTACCTTCTATGGGCTCGACGGCAACAACGATTTCGTGCCGCTACAGACCGGCCCCAACCTGCCTACACTGGAGCAGGGGGTAGACGAGCGCTACGCGCAGACCATTCAACTGTACGCCACGTATAAGAAAACCGTAGGCCGTCACAACATCGATGGGCTCGTGGTTTATGAGAACCGGAAAGGTACCGATGGCGGACTGAGCGCATCGCGTATCAACTATACGGTGCCGCTCGATGAAATTGGACAGGGCAGTAGCGACCGCGCCGATTTCGACAACGGCGGCTGGTCTGCACAATGGGCACAGGAAGGCTGGGTATACCGGCTCAACTACGCGTTTAACGACCGCTATCTGCTCGGCGTTTCAGGTCGTTACGATGGACATTACTATTTTGCTCCCGGCAAGCGCTATGCGTTTTTTCCGGCGTTTTCCGCTGGATGGCGGATATCCGAGGAAAACTTCCTGAAGGATCGGGTAGATTGGCTCAGTGAGCTGAAGCTACGGGCATCGCATGGTAAATCAGGTAATCTGGCAGGTTCCGCTTTCCAGTACCTCACGGCGTATGGCATCCGGAGTGGATACGTGTTTGGCGGTACCAACCCGACACAGGTGCAGGGTATCTTCGAACGGGCGCAGGCCAACCCCAATATCACGTGGGAAACCGCACTCAAGACCGATGTAGGATTGGATGCTCACTTTTTCCGAAATAAACTTTCGGCCACCTTTGACGTGTTCTTTGAGCGCCGCTCGGGTATGCTAATCCCGCCCGCCACCACGGTGCCGTCTGAGTATGGCATCGGTATTTCGGAAATCAACGCGGGCGAAATGGAAGGCCGTGGATTGGAATTTAGCGTAGACTACAAGCACAACACGAGCGGCGGGTTGGCATTCCAGGTGGGCGGCAACTTCTCATACGCCAGCAACGAGGTCGTCCAGACCTTTGAAAACCAGGCAACCTACGAAAATCCGAACCGCCGCCGCACCGGTAAGCCGTGGAATACCCGCTTCGGGCTGCAAGATGATGGACTGTACCAGGAGGCGGATTTCGATGGCGAAGGCAACTTGCAGGAAGGATTGCCCGTGCCTACCTACGGACGGGTATACCCCGGGGATATCAAGTATAGCGACCTGAATGGTGATGGTCGCATCGATATCCATGATGAAACAGCCATCGGTAAGCCACAGTTCCCGGAAATTGTCTACGGCATCAACACCATGCTGGCTTGGAAAGGGTTCGACCTACACGCGCTGTTCCAAGGAGCGGGCAATGCCAGCCTGTACTTGGCGGGCGACCTGGCCTATCCGTTTTTCAACGGGGCGACCATGGCACACTACCAGCTCGATTATTGGTCGCCAGAAAATACGGATGCGGCTTTTCCACGCCTTACGCCTGCGCCGGTGACTAACAACGAGCAGATATCCTCCTTCTGGATACGGAGTGGTTCATACCTGCGACTGAAAACACTGGAGCTGGGCTATTCCATCCCGCAGTCGGTACTTGCGCGGCTGGCCGTAAAACAGGCCCGCTTATCACTGTCGGGCCAGAATTTGCTGACGTTTTCGTCATTTAAACACATCGATCCGGAAATGAGCCAAAACCGCGCACGCTACTACTTCCAGCAGAAGGTATATACGCTCGGTTTATCGCTTAATTTTTAATTGGACAATGACTTTCACCATAACGAAGATGAAACCAACACATTATATATTCGCTGCTGCGCTGCTGTGCACTGGCGCTTGCAGTGAGAACGCACTCGAAATTTTGCCCAGCGACCGCCTGAGCGATGCCATTGTTTGGGAATCGCCAACCACGGCGAGCTTTGTATTGAACGATATCTACGATGCACTCAATGCTGGGCCCATCGTTGGCACGTGGCTGCACCTGCCCAGCCAGATCAGTAATGATCCGCTTGACAATTTTACGGATAATGCTGTGTCCGGCCCGGTAGCCGGTATCCCTTCGCGCCAATTGTTCGATAACAATAGCTATGGACCGGCAAATCCGATATTTGACCAGACTTGGGAGCGGATGTATGCCAACATTCGCAAATGTAACCTGTTTATCGAAAAGGTAGGGCAAGCGTCTTTTGACGAAAGTCAGAAAAAGGTACTGGTGGCCCAGGCCATTTTCCTCCGGGCACATTTCTACAAGACGCTGGTCGACCTCTATGGGGGTGTACCGCTCATCGTAGATGTGCTGGACAATACCACCCAGGGTGACGAAATTTTCCGGCCGCGGAATACGTATGAAGAATGCGTCGCCTTCTTGGTGGAGCAGATCGATCTGGCTGCGGTGGATTTGCCGGAGTCCTGGAGCGGTGCCGATGTCGGCCGCGCCACCTGGGGTGCGGCAATGACGCTGAAAGGGGCTACGCAGTTGTATGCAGGCCAATGGCAGGAAGCTGCGGAGACCAACAAGGCCATCATGGAATCGGAGTTATATCGCCTATTCCCTGACTTCGGCAGAATATTTCTACCGGAAAATGAAAACAACGAGGAAATCATTTTCGATGTACAGTACGCACCGGTAATCCGACACCTACGCACTCACCAGTTTTGGGGGGTGCTGTGGGCGGAAAAAGGATCGGGCTGGTCGGCCATGTCGCCTTCGCAAAACCTCGTGGACCAGTTTGAGTTTACAGACGGCAAAACCGAAGCTGAGGGTTCATCGGCGTTTGATTCGGAAAAGCCGTACGATAACCGCGATGAGCGGTTTTATGCCACCATTCTGCACGATGGGGTGCAATGGCAGGGCCGTACGTATTATACGCGACTGGGCATACCCAACAATTACAACGAATTCACGCCTACCGTTTCCGGAAACGGCAACCCGACAGGCTACGGGCTCCGCAAATTGCTTGACCCGACGTTGATGCCGTTGAATAACAACCTGAATGGTTCGAACGCGGTGATCTACCGGTATGCGGAGGTACTACTCAATTACGCCGAGGCGCAAAACGAGGCAAATGGGCCAGACCAAAGCATTTACGATGCCATCAATGCGCTGCGTAAACGGGGCAACCTGCCCGATTTGCCTGAAGGACTATCCCAGTCGGAAATGCGCAATCGTATCCGCCGGGAGCGTCGGGTTGAGCTGGCCTTCGAAGGCAAGTACTTCTATGATCTGCTGCGCTGGCGTACGGCAGAGGAAGTTTTCAGTCAGCCGGTAAGGGGCATGAAAATCACGGGCAGCGGTGATAACCTCACCTATGAAAAAGTCAATGTACGGACCATCACTTTCAATCCGGCCAAGAACTACCTGATGCCGATACCGCAGGATGCCATTGACCAGAACCCGAAACTGGAACAGAATAACTATTGACGCCATGCAAAAACATGATATGAACTACAGATTTGGTCCTGGCTTGCTGGCGGTGCTCCTCCTCTTGATGGGCGGAGCACTGCAGGTTGACGCGCAGCAGCCGGCTAAGCCCAATATCGTTTTTATCCTAGCGGACGACCTGGGCTATGGTAGCATCGGTGCGTTCGGACAGCAGCTCATCCAGACGCCGAACCTCGACAAGTTGGCACGCAATGGGATGATGCTGACGGATTTTTATGCCAATTCGGTTTGCGCACCGACCCGCGGCAGTTTGATGACCGGCATGCATACCGGCGATGGACTGATACGGGGTAACCTGGAACTGGGCAGTTTCGAGAACTGGGAGGAATTCGGACAACTTCCACTGCAGGCTAATACCCTGACGATGGGAACGGCGCTCCAAGCTGTAGGCTATACCACGGCGCTGATCGGCAAGTGGGGGCTGGGTGGACCAGGTTCAACCGGCGAACCCCATAACCAGGGGGTTGACTTTTTTTACGGGTACCTTGATCAAAAACAGGCGCACAACTACTATCCCGAACATCTGTGGCGTAATGGGGTACGCGAGGCACTTCCCGGTGCGGTGCCCAGTGCACACCAGCGGCTGCCGGAGGGTGCCGACCCGAACGACCCGGCAAGCTACGCGGACTACCGCGGTACGGTGTACGCTTGCGATACCATGACGGCAGAGGCATTGCGTTTTATCCGCAACCACCGCGACCGCCCGTTTTTTCTGGAGATGGCGTATACGTTGCCACACATGGCACTGCAGGTGCCGGAACGTGCACTCGTACCCTACCGGGGAAAGTTTGACGACAAGCCTTATACCGGGCCGGGATACCTGCCCAATGCGACTCCACGCGAGACCTACGCGGCGATGATTACATTGCTCGACACGTACGTGGGGCAATTGGTTCAGGCGCTGGAAGAAAATGGATTGCTTGACAAGACGTTGATTGTGTTCACGTCGGATAATGGAGCGGCTACCGGTGGTGGCGCCGATCCCGATTTCTTCGATGCGAGCGGCGGACTACGCGGCCGCAAAGGGTCGCTCCACGAGGGTGGTATCCGCGTGCCGTTTATCGCGGCCTGGCCGGGGAAAATCCCCGCCGGAAGCCGGTCTGACCACCCCCTGGCCGTCTGGGACTTGCTGCCCACATTCCTTGAAGCCGGCGGAGCCTCTACTCCTGCGGGCATCAACGGTATCTCATTCTGGCCGGTGCTGCGTGGTGACTACACCAAGCAGCAGGGACGTACATTTCTCTACTGGGAATTTATGGAGCGCCGTGGTGAACAGGCCGTCCGATTTGGGCGTTGGAAAGCCATCCGCAAGGATACACGGGCGCATAAAGGGCAAAGTCTCATTGAATTGTATGACCTCTATGCCGACAGATCCGAACAGCACAACCTCGCCATGCAACACCCCGAATTGGTGAGCCGGGCGGAGCAATACTTTGCCACGCGGAAGCGGGCGGCATGGCCAGCCTGGAATCCAGACACGCCTCAAAGTAATCCAAATCCTTGATCATGAAACGACACGATTCAATTTTTAACTATATTTTCTGGCCGATCGTAATTACGATGCTGCTGGCCGGTGCATCGCCAGGCAATGCGCAGGAACCGATGCATACCATGGACTTCCAACACCCCAATGCGCTGAAGGCCTTTCTGAGGTATCAGGCCGATCGGCCGGTACTGATCAGCGCCCACCGTGGTGGTGCGGCACCCGGTTACCCCGAAAACAGCATCCATACGTTCGCCCGGACGCTTTCGTATACCCCAGCGTTTATGGAGGTGGACCCACGCTATACCAAAGATGGGCAGGTGGTACTATTGCACGACGATACGCTGTCGCGCATGACGACCGGCCGGGGTAAGGTTATTGATTACACCCTTGCCGAACTGCGCCAGCTCTACCTGAAAGATGTAGACGGCCGGACCACCCCTTTCGCCGTAAATACCTTGGCCGAAGCACTCCAATGGGCCAAGGGAAAGACGGTATTGATACTTGACCAGAAAGGGATACCGGCGCTTGAACGGGCCAGGCTGCTCGTAATGCAAAATGCGAAGGCGCACGCGATGTTGATTGTGTATAGTGTAGAAGATGCAGCCGCGGTATACCGTTATGATCCGGAGATCATGATGGAAGTGATGGTACCTTCATTGGAGGCACTGGCGGCGTTTCAGGCAGCGGGCGTGCCGATGGAAAACATTGTGGCTTTTGTGGGGCACAAGCCGCCGAAAGATCCGGCAGTGGTTGTTGGTATCCAGGAAGTTGGCGTAACGCCTGCCCGCGGTACGTCGTTTGAGCTAGACCGGGCGTATACCAGCGGTCGGATTTCGCGGGGTGAGCTGCATGCGGGATACCTTGCTTTGGTGGCCAGTGGCGTGGCCATGCTCGAATCTGATTTGGCGACGGAGGCGGGGATGGCTGTGCAGGCCGCGTGGGATGCGGACTCGCAACGTGAACCTCCTAAGCTGACCGCTGATGAATAGGCGATTAATGGCGAAACTGCTGCTCACGGGGAGTGCCCAGCTGATGTTGGGGCGATCGCTATGGGGAGCGGTACTGGGGGTGGCCGGTTGGAATACCGGCCACCCCATTATCGGATTGCAGACCTATAGCCTGCGGGATCGCCCGTTGCGCGAGGCAGTGACCGCGATGAGCCAATTAGGCATCGCCCACTGTGAGTTGTGGGAAGGCCATGTTGAGCCTTGGGAATGCCGCTGGCAGCGCGGCCTTTCGCCCGAGCAGCAGGCCGAAAACCGAAAGGGGCTCGCGAATTGGCGTAATACCGTCGAGATGGGCGAAATGCGTGAAATCGGCGAAAGGCTTGGGCAGGCCGGTATCCGGATTATGGCGTACAACGCCACGTTCAAAGATGGGATAAGCGAACACGACCTGGAACTGGCTTTCCGAATAGCCAAGGCCTTGGGTGCGGATACGATTAACAGCTCGGCTACCGTGAAGGTGATGCCCAGGGTCGACAATTATGCCCAGCGATACGGCATCCGGGTAGGCCTGCACAACCATGCGAATGTACGTGACCCCAATGAGTTTGCAACACCGGAGAGCTTTTTTAGCGGACTATCGGAGCGCTCCGACTACATCGGTATCAACCTCGATACGGGCCATTTCACAGCGGCTGGATATGATCCGTTGGCATTCATCGCGGAGCATCATGCGCGTATTTTCAGCATTCACCTGAAGGATCGCTTGAAGGATCAGGGAGCTCGTGTGCCTTTCGGTACCGGCAATACACCGCTGGCGGCAATCCTGCAGTTGATTCAGCGCAAGCAGTGGCCGATACCTGCGTTTGTCGAATATGAGTATGAAGGTAGCGATACCTTGGCGGCGATCAGGAAGTGCTTGGATTATTGTCACAAATCCCTTGATCAACCGATCATGAAATAAACCTTGATCAGCCCCGGGGGGCACTTAGGAATCTCCGGGATTCCAAGTAAAAATGCGCGCCAACTTCGGGTTTTCTTTCAATTTGCGGACGCCTGCGGCGGTTACCTGGGTGGCATTGAGGTTGAGCGCTTCTAAATGCGGCATGTTTTTGAGATGGTCTGCAATGCCGTCTGTTATCGGATTATTTTCTAACCGGAGCTTTTCAAGATTAGGGAGCTCTTTTAAGAATGCCAGATCGTCATCAGTGAGATCATTATCGGAAAGATTTAGCCAAACAACGTGGAGGCCTACGCCCATTAATTCCTTCTGGAAGTCTGCCGCTTTCAATCCAGCGTGGTCTGGCAAGGTAACGTCTAGCACAACGGGTTGGTGGAGGTTAATGCGGACATTCAACCCCTTGTTGCGTAGCGCTTCTACCAGTGCCATATCCAAGGAAGGGGGGATGTGGTTATAGTCGCCATTGCCGGATGAAGAGGACGGTATTAATCTGCTTTCCAGACCCAGTACGCTTGCTACTTGCACGAGCAGCGTGTCGTTTGCCTGGAGTACCCCCATCGACTTACTGGTTGCTGCGCCAGCTTGCTCGATCCAATACGCGATCAGCGCGGTTTCGTCTTCGGTAAGTGGCGGTTTGCCATCAGTAGGCATGAATTCTTCATGTGCCGGGTCGAGGGTAATTCGGCGGTACAGTTCGCTTTCGGCCAGTTTGCCCGGTACAATGGCTGGTCCACTCTTGCCCCCTGCTATGAGTTCGGTATGGCTGGATAACGAGAATTCACCCTTCCTTTTTCCAGATCGGTGGCATTGCCCACATTTTTGCTGGAGTACGGGATGCACCACGTCTTCATAGAGGAGAGCTACCGATGGTGAGACGGGTTTCTCCCGCTCCTCTTCAAGCAGTGTTTGCATGCTTAGGTAATCGCTGCCATGGGTAAGGTTACCGCCTTGGTGGCCACTGTAGCTGATGAGCACCAGCATCCCAACGAGTAAGCCCGAAAACAGCCGCGGGGAAAAGCTGGTTATCTGCAAGCGAATCACGAGCAGGATGCCGGCACACACCGCCAGCGCGATACCAGAAAGTTTGTGCCGCTCTAGCAGCACAGCGTCGTAATCGCCCGACAGTGAAAGAAGGTACCCCAACAGACACGCGACAACAGCCGAGATGAAACCGACGAACAGTACAAACGGTACGGCCTGCCGTAGGTACTGGAAACGCACCTTCCACGCAGCTACGTCTAGCAAAACGGCTAATATCAAAAATCCGATCGGAAGGTGAACGACAACCGGGTGCAGTCTACCCGAAAAAATAAGGAAATCTAACATGCACTATAATAGTCAGGTAAGGATGTCTTTGAGTACATTGCCATGCGTATCCGTGAGCCTAAACCTTCGTCCCTGGAATTTGTAGGTGAGCCGCTCGTGATCCACGCCCATTAGGTGTAGCAATGTCGCTTGAAAATCGTGTACGTGTACGGCATCTTTGACAATGTTGTAACTGAAATCGTCTGTCTCTCCATAGGAAATGCCTGCTTTGACACCCGCTCCAGCCATCCACATGGTAAAGCATCGTGGATGGTGGTCGCGCCCATAATTAGTCGGGGCGAGTTGCCCCTGTGAATATACGGTACGGCCAAATTCGCCGCCCCAGATGACCAGGGTGTCTTCAAGCAATCCCCGTCGTTTGAGGTCGGTAATCAGCGCAGCGGTAGGCTGATCGGTTTGCCGGCATTGATTTTCGATGCCGGCGGGGAGCCCGCCATGATGATCCCACCCCTGATGATACAGCTGAACAAACTTCACATCTTTCTCCAATAGCTTCCGCGCTAGGAGGCAATTGGCAGCATAGGTGCCAGCGTCGCGGCTTTCGGGACCGTAAAGCTCAAACACCTCGTTGGGTTCATCAGTCACACTCATTACATCCGGCACGGAGGTCTGCATACGGTAGGCCATTTCGTATTGGGCAATCCGTGCGTCTACTTCTGGGTCGCCATAGGCACTGTTTTGTAGCTTATTGAGGCGGTTGAGGTAGTTGAGCATTTCATGCCGATCCGATCCATCGTAACCTTCGGGGTTATTGAGGTAAAGAACGGGGTCTTTGCCTGCTCTGAATTCGACACCTTGATACTCAGATGGAAGAAAACCATTGCCCCACAATCGGGTGTACAAGGGCTGGTCTTTTGGTGCATTTTTGGACACCAGCACGATGAATGCGGGCAGGTTTTGGTTATCGGTACCTAATCCATAACTAAGCCAGGAGCCGATCGACGGTCTTCCCGGAAGCTGATTTCCGGTTTGGAAAAACGTAATGGCAGGATCGTGGTTGATGTGCTCGGTATGCAATGATTTAATGACACAAAGGTCATCGACCACCTTGGCCGTATGGGGAAGCAGCTCGCTGACCCACGTGCCATTCTTGCCGTGCTGGTTGAATTTGTAGAGCGACGGAACCATTGGGAATTTGCTCTGGTTTGCGCTCATGGCGGTAAGGCGCTGTCCCTGGCGAACGGATGCGGGAAGGTCTTGGCCGTATAGATCGACGAGTGCCGGCTTGTAATCAAATGTTTCGATCTGGGAAGGCCCACCGCTCATAAACAGGTAGATGATCCGCTTTGCCTTTGGTGCAAAATGCGGTAAAGCGTTGATGACCTCATCCATGGCAGTGTTTGAAGCAGCAGCAGGTGCTGCTCCAGTGCCGGAGGCCCAGCTCTTTCCAATTAAGGATCCCAGCGCCAGCGCCCCGATCCCAAGGGACGTTTTCGTTAGGAAATTACGCCGGTCCAGCTGCTTATTCAGCTTATCAAACGCTGGCGTGTGCAAGCGGAAATTATTTTGATCGTCGTGGTGGTGTGACATAATCTCAACTGTTTTATGCGGTATTTATCGTCTGGTCAATGCTGCATCCGAATTTAAAATGGTACTGGCCACTACCGTATTTGCTGCGAGGAGCGAGGTGTCTAGCCCCTCGGCGGGCCGGTATTGACCCATGGTCAACCAGCCGCGCGATTTACTCGGATCGGCCTCAAACTTCTTACGTTCGCTTGCTTGTAGTTCTATCAATAAAGCGAGTTCTTTATGACCAGGGTATCTGCTGGTGAGGCGCCTATAGGCTTGTGTGATGGCTTGTTTGGTGTCACCAATTTTGGTCATTTGTTCGCCCATGGCGCGGGAGGCTTCTACAAATGCGGGGTCATTAAGTGTAACCAGGGCCTGAAGCGGTGTATTTGTTTTCTGCCGAAGGATGACACAGTAGCTCCGGGAAGTTGCGTCAAAGGTGCTCAATGTGGGATGCGGAACAGAACGTTTGATGATGACATATAGGCTACGCCGATAGATGGCATCTCCCGTATCGGGCTGATAGGAGGTGTTGTTGATTTCCCAAAGACCTGGCGGCTGATACGGCTTTATACTTTTGCCGCCGATGCGGTTGTTGAGCAGGCCGCTGGCCAATAGGGCGTTATCCCGTATCATTTCGGCCGGTAACCGGTAGGATGGGCCGCGTGCTAGTAAGCGGTTTTCCGGATCACGTTCCCGAAGCGCAGGCGAGGTATTGGACTGTTGCCGGTAGGTAGCCGACATGACCATCATTTTCATTAATTTTTTGACATCCCAGCCCGATTCCTGGAAGGTTACCGATAGCCAGTCTAGCAATTCCGGATGGCTCGGCATTTCACCCTGATTGCCAAAATCGGCAGACGTCTTTACCAGGCCGATGCCAAACACGTTTTGCCACATCCGGTTTACCGCTACCCTTGCCGTGAGGGGATTGTCTTTGTGAGTAAGCCATTGGGCCAGGCCATAGCGGTTTTTGGGAAGGTCTTCCGGAAGGGGCAGAATGGCAGCGGGCGTATTGGGATATACCTTTTCTGTAGGCGCATCATACACGCCACGGTCTAGCAAATAGGCCTGCTGGGGTGTCTCCATTTCCTTCATAACCATTAATTCTTGCACGGCTTCCGTAGCTGCTGCCGCTTCAGTGCGCCAATGTACAAGTTGTTCGTTGGCTGCCCGTACATTGGGATCTGTAGTGGAGAGGTAATAAGCTTGGAGCGCGCTTACGTCTGCCTTCGTAAGACTGCGCTGGTCTTTCGTTGCAATGGTTTTCCACGCTGCTTTTCCGGCCAGTATGCGCACTTCATACGGAGTTAATGCACGGTCGTATACGATAATGTTATCAGCTTGCCCCCCTTTAAAGCCGAGCCCTCTGGCCCATCCACCGATCTGCAACCCATGTTGTGGGTGACCCCCAGTGAAGATGATGTCTTTATACAGGTTGTCTATGCGTGTATCCATTTCAGCTGCCTCGCCATTGAGGAAAAAATGGAAACCTGCAGCACTCGAGGAGCCATCATACGTCATGGTCATTTGTACCCATTGGTTGCGTGGGATGGTATCGCGGCTGATTTTGATGATTGCATTACCGGGGGCGGCGTGGGCCATGTTCATTTCGATTTTGCCATTTTTGAGGTACAAATGATACCCCTTGAAATTAAAGTGCCGCTCTCCGTAGCCCTTATGCAGAATGACACCTTCTTGCATCCCGGAGGGGATGTACACCGCTATCCCCACACTAAACGGCTGCGATCTGCGGAAGACACCGACCTGGTGGAAATCCAGCCAGGCATCCCCATCAAAAGACAGTGCATGTCCCTCGCCATGTTGTACAAATACCGGCGGTTCTTTTACATCACCGGCTTCTACCTTCAACACGCCACCGCCGAGGCTTTTCTGATCGAATGTATAGTGCGCCTGGAGGCCTTCTTTGGGTATGACTTCTTCTTTCAGCTTTTTGTACTTGCCGGAAGCCAACCAGTGTTCGAAGGCGGTATCGGCATGTGCAATCACCTGCTTTACCTTCTTTTCGGATTGTGCAATCTGCTTTTCGATGGAGTGCAGTATTGCTTCCTGTTCTTTGGTAGGCAATAATAAGGTAGGTGCGGGAGGTGTGTCATCCCAAGCGATTTGCCCGGCCTCGGGGATGTTATTGAAGAAGCTGTAGAGTTCGAAATAATTTTTTTGGGTAACAGGATCGAATTTGTGGTCGTGGCAGCGTGCGCAACTGATGGTTATGCCAAGGAATGCATCGCCTAAGGTATTGGTGCGGTCCATGACGTATTCTGCCTTGAACTCTTCTTCGATAATACCGCCTTCCATGTTTTGCTGGTGATTGCGATTAAATGCGGTAGCGATGATCATGTCGTTGGTCGCGTTGGGCATCATATCGCCAGCTAGCTGCCAGTGTACAAACTGATCATAGGGTAGGTTTTGGTTAAAGGCCTTGATTACCCAATCGCGGTAAGGCGACATATCGCGGATGCGGTCAACCGTATAGCCATGTGAATCTGCAAAGCGCGCAACATCCAGCCAGTCCATAGCCATCCGCTCTCCATAATGCGAAGATCGTAATAGCCGGTCTACCTGCTTTTCGTAGGCATCTGTTGACTGATCGTTTAGAAACGTTTCGATTTCTTTAAGCGTAGGTGGTAAGCCCGTAAGATCGAGACTGAGTCGACGTAACAATACGTCTTTATCAGCTCCGCCGGAGGGCTGCAAATCCTCTTGTACCAGCCGATTGAGGATAAATTGATCGATCTCATTATAGACATTCCACCCCTTTTTGCGTACGTTGGGTGGGGTAGCCTTTTGAGGTTTCTCAAATGCCCAGTGGGGCTTGTATTTAGCCCCATCTTTAATCCATTTGATCAGCGTAGCCTTTTCTTCAGGGCTGAGGGTAAGGTGTGATTGGGGCGGTGGCATCATGTAAGTAGGGTCGTTTGCCAGAATGCGGTGAAACAACTCGCTTGCATGGAGGTCTCCGGGTTTGATGGCTACTTTGCCTGGTGTTTCGGGAAGCGGCGCATAGGCTGCATCAGCCACGTCTAACCGAAGCCCTGCCTCTTGGGTAGCCATATCGGGACCGTGACAGGAAAAGCACTTATCGGATAAGATAGGCTTGACATGCACATTGTAGTCCAGTTTGTCGGGCAATGTGTCGTAGGCTGTCGACACCTCTTCCGGAAGTGGCGTTGAACAACTGGCAACGACTACCAGTAGTACTATTGTAAAATAATAATAGGTGATTGTTTCTTTACTGATCATGGCGACATGGGATGAAAGGGTGCAGAATCAGCATAATTCGATTTTCATAACCAGCAAATTTAGTTTATAACGAATAGTGGATATAAATGTAGGGCTTTATTCTGAAAATCGGGAGTGCGGTGCACAATTTGGACGAATTGGCGAAAGCTCATACGAATTGGCAGGTGGTACCATAAACCCGTATTGTCATTGAGGTAAGTGTTGAAATTCGTGTAGGTCAGCATCACGTTAAAATAGGTGCCCCAGAGCTTTAAAACTGCCTAATGCCGGATGTTCGGTGTGGCGATGATGGGCCATGACGATTTCGGTATAAATCGGAATGTCTATCAGTGCTGTAAACGTTAAGTTTAAATAGGGGTATTGATGCTTAATGGAGGCGGGGACCAAGGCGACCCCAAGCCCACTTTCAACCAAGCTGAGTATCGAATGCATGTTATTACACTCATGCATGACCTGTGGGGTAAAACCGATGCGGTGACAACAGGCCATAAATTGCTGTTGATAGTAGGGAGCGTAGCCGCTGTTATACGAAATGAACGGCGTCCCGGCGAGGTTTGTTGCGTCCAGCGAATAAGAATTGCCCGTTCTGCAGACCAAGGCGAATGGGTCCTGCCGTAGGGACGTGATTTCCAATTGCGTGGAAGTAACCGGTGCACGAAGAATCCCGATATCCAATTTGCCTGCTTCGAGAGCCTTGACCTGCTTGGCCGTGGAAAGTTCGTATAAACGCGTTTTGAGTAAGGGATATTGATGGTTTAATTGTTGCAGAATCTTAGCTAAGGAGGTCAGCGGTGTTGAACTGATATAGCCAATTTGGAACTCGCCACTCACCGATTCATGGATCTGCCTGACCACTTGTTTGCTGCGCTCCAGCTGCTGGATGAGCGATTCGCATTCCCGCAGAAAAAAATGCCCTGCATCGGTAAGCGCGACGCGCTTGTTGTTCCGGTGAAACAGCACGGCGCCTAATTCGTTTTCCAGTTCTTTGATTTGCCGCGTTAGCGGCGGTTGGGAAATATGCAACTGCTCCGCAGCCTTACTGAAGTGTAACAATTCGGCCACGGTTTTGAAATAAATCAGGTGTCGTAGTTCCATTATACCTCAAAGGTATTAATAATTGCAAATAATGGTATTTTTAAAGTATTATATAGAAAGATAGATTTGTGGCAAACAATGATCGCAATGGAAAATTATTTAGAGAAATCTACAGTACAGGAAATAAAGGCGAGGTTTGACAAGGATGTAGACCGCTTTTCGAATCTGGAAACCGGGCAGCAGACCACCATCGATGCGGCTTTTAGTATGGAACTCATCGTTGACAGTATCATGGCGCATTCTCCCGGTTTGAAAACAGTGTTGGATGTGGGCTGCGGTGCCGGAAATTATACCCTAAAGCTGTTATCAAAAAAAGCACCACTGGATTGCACGTTGCTGGATCTCAGCCAGCCCATGCTTAGTCGGGCAAAGGACCGTATTGCTGCGGTAAACAGCGGAACCATTACCTTGGTGCAGGAGGATATCCGTAAGGCCGATTTGCCGGAGAATCATTACTGTACGATTATGGCTTCAGCGGTATTGCATCACCTGCGCGACGACAGCGATTGGGAAGCGGTGTTCGCCAAACTATACCGCTTGCTGAAGCCCGGTGGCAGTTTATGGATTGCGGATTTGGTTGTCCAGGAAACACCGGCGCTCCAACGATTGCTCTACCAAGAACGTTATGGCCGCTACTTGGCTGACCTGAAAGGCACGGCTTATCGGGACAATGTTTTTGCGTACATTGCTAAGGAGGATAGCCCGCGCTCCGTCAACTTCCAACTAAAACTGCTACAGGACGTAGGGTTCCGCAACGTCGAACTGCTTCATAAGCATCTGTGTTTTGCAGCATTTGGAGCTATTAAGTGACGAATTAAACTGCATCAGTTTTCCGCTGGGGTCTCCTTGCTTACGGTTCCTTTTTCCAATTGGTATTCAACCAAAAGCGCGTATTCGGCGGCGAACGTAAAAGCAAACATGCCTTCCACGTTGCGGTTACCGTTATCCCACCCTTGGAGCAGGTTATGCGGGAGGATGCCATTATGCCGGAAGTTGGTAAATCCGTAATCAAGATTTTGCTGGAACGTGTTGATGTACCGATCTACCTGGTTATAAATCGGATAAGTCTCAACATACGCACGCATGAGCACACCGTTAAACCAATTATTGAAGCCATTCACAGCGTATTCATAGTGGCCGGGCAATTGATCACTGATTTTGGCGAAATACTGAAAGCTGTTGTCCGAAAGTTGCTTCAGATCGTCTAGGTAGGCGGCATTTCCGGTTACCCGGTACAGATCGGCCGCCCCGGATAGCGTTGCACCGGAATTGTAGGAATAGGGTGGGCCTACGCGGTCATTGAGCGGCGTGTTGGCGCGGTAGCGCACGCCATCGATCGTTTCGTAGCGGATCTTGCAATCCCCGCAACCACCCATGAAGTCGTCGTACACACCGTCCGACCGGAGGAGATGTTCTTTCTGCCAATTGTATACCGACTCGGCAAATTGCAGGTAGTAATCGCGCTTTTTCATCACGCTGGTTTCGCGCTTGCCGCCTGGAATGATGTACCGGTGGTTAATTTCCTCGTTACTTTCCGCATAGTGCTCGTGGAGCCATACCAGTGAGCTGATGAACGGACCATTGCTGCACGTGTGTTTGGTGGTATATCCTGGCCCCCAAGGAATGCCGCCGTTTTCTTTGCCGGAGGCGTCGAGCGTGCAGTCCCATCCATCAAGCACATATTCGGCGAGGTATTCCGCTTCCGCAAGGTATCGCGGTTCGCCAGTCAGTTTGTAGGAATGCAGCAGCTCCCGAACGAGCCATTGCTGATCGTCATACACGTTCTCAATGCCAGCTACATTGGCGTTACCCTTGCTGGAGGCCCGGTGCACGCCGTAAACTGTCCACTCACGGGTCTGCGTATAGGAGGTGAGCTCAAACGTGCCTTGATAATAAGCCAAATTGTCGTAAAGCTGTGCGAGTAGATCGCGGTAGCGCTCGGAATGGGTATCGTGCAATGTGGGCTGCCCGTAGGCATCGTATGTTTTTAACGCTTGCATGATCGCGTTGACAGCCTCAATAGCCGCGGTGTACATCCATACACTGCCCTTTTCGTCCGAGCGTACGTCGGCATAGGGGTCGTAGAACCGAGCCATAGCCATGCCTTCACCTGTGAAATAGTGAGCTATTGCGTCATCGGCTAGTTCCATGGCACGTAACAGGTTTTGCTCTGCGAGCTCCGTAGCGGGTGGGGTATCGCCGTCGTGGCCCTGAGGACCCTGTCCGCCCTTGTTGCCTAGTATATTGCTGCAGGCCCCCGTGGCCAGCGTAAGTGAGAAGGATAACAGGATAAACGTCTTCATAGTCTCCGTTGAGGTTTTAAACAAAAAAACAGCGAAAAGCCGCTAATTCCGGCGCCAAACTTAGGGAAATTTTGCGGGATACAGCTTCAGAGGTGCCCAAAGCTACCAGACAATCCTATTCATCTGCCATGAATATGCTGATGGCTTCGGCATTATTACCTTCCGTCGCCTTGTCACAGCTGGTGGCGATAGCCAGCAGTTCTTTTTCTTTCGGTGTCATCGATGTGTGTTCGTTGATGTTTGCTCAACCAATTCCAGCAGCGTGATCTCGGGCGGCATCCCGAGCCTGCCGAGATAACCCAGAAAGCCAAATCCGCGGTTGACATAAAGGTATTGGTGCCCAAGCTGGTAAAGCCCGGCCCACTCTTTGTAGAAATATTGCACAGGACTCCATTTGAACCATCGCGATTCAATACCGAACTGCATACCATGCGTATGACCGCTTAATGTCAAAACAATTTGCGGATAATTGCCGACGACTTCGGCCCCCCAATGGGAGGGATCATGACTGATGAGAATGGCTTGCCGATTTGCTGGTGTATTGGAAAGAGCCTTTTGGAGGTTGCCATACCGGGAAAAATTCGCGCGGCCACTCCAGTTTTCTACTCCGATAAGGGTGAGTGCATCACCACCTTTATGGATGGTTACGGATTCATTCAGCAGCAGGCGCCATCCAGCCTGACGCTGATACTGCATTAAGGTATGAAGATTGGCTTGCTTGGCATCGGGCGATCGCCAGCGTACATAGTCGCCATAATCGTGATTGCCCAGTACGGAATAGACACCCAGCGGCGCGTCGAGCCTGGCAAAAATATCGAGATAGGGTTTAAATTCATCAGCCCTGTTGTTGACGAGGTCGCCCGTGAAGAGGATCAGATCGGGGTTGAGGCCCATTGCCATGTCGACACCTTTGCTCACAGCCTGCGGATTGTCGAAACTCCCCGAATGGATATCCGAAAGCTGGACAATACGTAGCCCGTGGAATGCTTTTGGTAATCCACTGATGGGGAGCTGTACCGATCGTACTTGGTAGCGGTAGCGTCGGAATACGCCGTAAAGTAGGCCGAGGATGAGCACACCACCTGAAAGCATGGCCAGTTGACCGACAGCTGGGTTGCGCGAAAAAGCGAAGGTGCTATGGCTGGTAGGGGTGGACCAAGCGGTTTGCAGGCCTATTGATACAGCCCGGATACCCGTAAACAGGTCGCCAACAAACATAACACCCGCCATGAGGATTTGCCCCAAAAGCACAGCAATCAACGTATGCACGCTATGTTTTACGACGGCATTGGGCCAGCCCACGGAAGACCAGCGGCTGTATAGAATAGGGCTGGCTAACGCGCCTAAGCTGACTAGCCCATAGGTGACCATCAGCAATTGCCGGGCAGGCTCATCGACATCCCGCAACCCGGTGTGCACGGCTGTGAACGCATAGTAGGCTATCCCAGCAAGCGGCAATAGGAAAAAGAACAATGTCCGCATAAGTATCGATCCGAAGGTGGTAAATATCGGAAATAGAATCGGTAACGCCTGAGCTGACTCAATTACGATGTCTAACGGAGGCGATTGAAATACTTTTAGTACGTTTGCCGTGCTATGAAAGGGCATTTCGCAATCGCACGTACTGCATTTCCGATTATTCTGGCCAACGCTACTGTGCCGTTATTGGGATTGGCAGATACGGCTGCCATTGGACATACAGGCGGCGCTCAGGACTTGGGTGCCATTGCCTTAGGGGCACTGGTGTTCAGTTTTCTTTACTGGGGTTTTGGATTTCTCCGCATGAGTACAACGGGCTTTGTGGCACAGGCGGCTGGTGCGGGCGACTACACCGAGGTACGCGACGTGGCCCTGCGTGCTGGCTTGATGGGTATTGCTATTGGTGTGATGCTGGTCGCTTTACAATACGTAATCGGTGTCGTGGCGCTGTATTTGCTCGATGCTAGTGACGCGGTGAAGCATGGTGTTAGGACGTACTTTGACGTGCGGATATGGGGGGCGCCTGCTACGCTTACGACCTTTGCTGTACTCGGTGTACTCATCGGATTGGGTAAAACTAGGCATTTGCTTTGGCTGCAATTGGTATTGAATGGACTCAATATTGCGTTAAACGTGTTTTTCGTAATCGGTTTGGACTGGGGTGTGAAGGGCATCGCAATGGGAACGGCAATTGCCGAATGGTCGTCACTCTTATTGGGCATCTGGATGGTACATCGCATCTTAAATACGCTTTGCCCGGACGGTGATAAATCGTGGCCTTGGTTTGCCGACCGCGGTAAGTTATGGCAGATGATTACCACGAATGGTAACATCATGGTTCGTACACTGGCCTTACTGGTGGGTTTCGCATGGTTTGCCAACCAAGGTGCGCGGTTTGGCGATGCAACACTTGCGGCCAACCACGTGCTGCTTCAGTTTGTTTCGTTTTCTGCATTTTTCCTAGACGGCTATGCCTACGTGGTAGAAATGATGGTGGGCAGAGCTATCGGTGCACACCGTGAGCAAACGTTTCGGAAGGTACTGAAGCAAGCAAACCAGCTTGCAGGCGCAACAGCATTGTTGCTGGCATTGCTGTTTTTTGGAATTGGAGTTCCGGCTATCCATGGGCTGACAAGCGATACAGCCGTACGAACAGTAGCGCAGCAATACCTGCCATATGCCTGCGCTTATATTTTGTTTTCCTTTTATGCCTTCCAGCTAGATGGCGTGTTTATAGGAGCGACTAGAAGCCGTGAGATGCGCAATGCCAGCGTTTTCTCTTTGATGGTATTTATCGCATGCAGTGCCGTATTGACGGCACATTTCGGCAATGCAGGCCTATGGCTGGCATTTATCAGCTATGTGCTGGTTCGTGGGCTCAGTTTGGCGTATTATTTGCCCCGAGTGGCGGCACGCTTTGCAAAACGATTGCGAGACAATTAAAACGTCCATCATTGACGTTTAAAAAACTAATCTGCTAAATATGTTAAATCATACAGTACGAGTATTTCAGAAACCCCCAACTCAACCCTTCCCCAAAAAAGGATTGACTGGAGGCGTCTCGTCTTATCAAATGATATCATTCGGCTTCCAATGTCACCTGTACGTTCGACAACCAGGGTGCTGAACACGTCACGGTGATCGCTCCGGCTTGGCCGGTGGTCATTAGGTAGGCAAGCAACCTGCCGCGGTACGCCCGATGAGTAGCGTCGGTGTAGTCGCTCATGTCGGTATTGTTGCTGCCCTCCAACCCCAGTAGCTGGGCGGGGCCGTCGATTTCAACCGTGATGTTGTCATCGGCAAGGGCCACGGGGACGCCTGCTGCATCGACCACTTCAATGGTGATATGGGCGACTTCACGATTGCGTGTTAGCTGTTGCCGATCGACGGTGGCGAGGAGGCGGGCTGACCGCCCGGACGTCTGGATTGCGTATCGGGCGGCTTCGGCTCCGCTACGAAGGCCCACGGCCTCCAGTTTACCGGGTTGGTAGGGTATATCCCAATAGTGCACACCATTCACGGTATCAAAACCGGCTTCAGCGCTAACCGGTTGACCGTCGAGATACAACTTTACCGCATCGCAATTCGAATAGCTCACGACCCGGATGGTATCGCCAGCAGCGTAGTTCCATACGGGCCAAGCATCTACCGATGCACGTTGCGACGGCCCACGGCCCTGGCGGGGATAGGTGCCGATGTAGACCATCGGTTCGTCCGCCCAGAGTGACTGACGGTAGTAGCCGCGGGGTTTGATGAAACCGCCGAAATCGAGTAAGCCCGAGTAAAAGCCACGGGAGGGCCAACGGCCGGATTCACCGAGGTAATCGATGCCGGTCCATAGAAACTGCCCGAAGATGTATTCGCTGTCACGCACGGCTTTCCATGCGGCCAGGTCATGGCGATTTTCGCTGCCGTAGATAATCCGCTTGGGGTAGCGCTTGTGATCTTCCTGGTAACGAGTTTCGGTATAGTTATATCCGGCGATGTCCAGCGCATCGGGGTAGGCCGTTTCGTTGGACATGGCAACACCCGCCAACCCGGCTGTGACGGGGCGGCTGGTATCGTACTGCTTCACGACGGCCGCCAAGCGCTTGGCGATATCGCCAAGACGCATCGCATCGGGTGCATCGGGTTTGTAGCCACCGAACGTCGCTTGGGTAAAACCACCCTCGCGATGCCCGCCATCCAGGATGGGGTGCGAATACGGGTCATTGGGATAATCGACCTCATTGCCGATACTCCAGGCAAAGATGGAAAGGTGGTTGCGGTCGCGTTTTACCAGATCGGCTAGGTCCCGCTCACCCCATTCGGCAAAGAAATCGTAAGCGCCTTGGAAGCCGGGTGTGCCGACATTCCAACCTTCCAGCCACTTGCGTTTCGGGAATTCCCATTCGTCATACGCTTCATTCATAACCAATAAGCCCAGTTCGTCACAGAGCGCGTAAAGGGAGGTTGCTTGTGGATTGTGGCTGGTGCGGATAGCATTGACACCCAGTTTTTTGAGCGTCAGCAATCGGCGTCGCCACACTTCGGGATACATGGCAGCTCCCAGTACACCGGCATCATGGTGGATACACACACCTTTGACTTTCATCCACTCGCCATTGAGGGCAAAGCCCTTATCGGGATCGAAAGTGAACGTGCGGAACCCGGTCTTCACCGTCGATCGGTCGATCGGTTTGCCTGCTTGCAACACGACGGTTTCCAGCGTATACTGGGTGGGATTATCCAGGCTCCACAAGCGAGGAGCTTTGACATCTAACGCCAGCTGGATTTCGTTGCGATCGTTGGCGGGTACCGAAGCGTTGGTTGTCCGCTGGGCTACGGTTGTGCCCAAGGGATTCTTGAGTGTGGCTTGGATCGAAACTTGGGCTGATGACGTGGTGGAGTTGGCCAATGCAACCTGTACGTGCAGGGTGCCCTTGTTCTTAGCCAACGTGGGATAGGCGTATACGCCCCATTGCTCCAGGTGCACGGGTTCGGCAGGCACGAGCCAGACATTGCGGTAAATCCCCGATCCGGTATACCAACGGGAATCGGCATCCTGGCTGTGGTCTACTTTTACGGCCAGGACATTGTCTTCGCCATACCGGAGGTAGGGGGTAACGTCATACTGGAACGAGATATACCCATTGGGCCGTTTTCCCAGCGAGGTGCCATTGATGAATACTTCACTCCGATTATATACCCCTTCAAAGTAGATGTAGTACGTTTTCCCGTTTGGTGTTTCAGGCACCGTCAGGTGTTTGCGGTACCAGCCGATGCCGCCAGGGAGATAGCCGGTAGCACTGGCGAGTGTGGGGCTAAGCTGGCTTTCCACGCTCCAATCGTGCGGGAGCTGGACGGCCTGCCATTTCGTATCGTCGGTGGCGATAGTAGCTCCATTTTCGAGGTCACCCCGATGGAATTTCCAGCCGTCGTTAAGGAGCGCGGCCTGCTCCGTGGGTTGTCCGTAAAGGAGGTGCATGGCACCGACCACCAGCGCAATTAGGGTGGTAAGGAAGGGCACTTTCTTGATCGTCATGTCGTCGTTTTACGTGTTGGTTTAATGCTTAACTAATAATCGGCGTTCTGTTGCAACTGGTTGTTTGAGGCCAGGATTTCCTCACGCGGAATCGGCAACCAATAGTGCTGGGGCAAGAAGTGTCGGCCATCTAGGGCGACCTTGCGCATGTAAGCTAGCGTATTGCCGTTGCGTGTGATTTCGATGCCGTACGCCGGCACGTTGCCCGTTTCCTCAGCGATAAGCCACCGCCTCACATCATAGAACCGGTGCTCTTCGAAAGCGAGTTCCACCTGCCGTTCGTTGCGGAGCAATGTTCGGAACGCCGCTGCGCTCATCCCTTCAGCCACGGCGGGCATCGCGACACCCGCCCGTGAGCGGATCAGGTTGAGCGCTTCCCGGGCACTCATGGTCGCGCCCGCAGGGGTGGCATCCGGTCCGACCAACTCGTTTGCTGCTTCGGCAAAGTTAAGCAAGATTTCCGCATACCGGAAGTAAATCCAGGGCTGTAGCCCGGCGATGTTCCATGGGTTGTTGATTGGCATATCTTCATCGATAAACTTGTACAGGTAGTAACCCGTCCGGCTCGTGTTCCAGTTATCCGGGCCCTCGCGGCTGTCGCGACCACCCGGAACGAAGGTTTCCAGTGCCCGACCGCGGTAGGTGGCGCCGTTGTACAAGATTGTTTCGTAGAAGCGCGGATCGCGGTTTGCATAAGGATGCTGCGCATCGTACCCTGAGCCTTCTTCATCGATGGCTTTGCCGTTGGTCATCCGATAGGCATCTACCATATTTTGCAAGGGTACGTTGCCACCCCAGCCGCCATGGCCATTGGGCCCGTTGGCAATCTCCATCGGTACGTGGCGTGCGCCGACCGAGTAATAGCGGGCAAAAATAATCTCATTATCAGTAGAAGCCTTGCGGAACAGTGCACCATAGCCGCTTTGCGAAATGCTGTATTTGTTGAGGCTGATGACCGCAACCGCCGCGTTGAGTGCCTGCTCCCAGCTTCCGGCATGGTAGAGCGGGCTGGCCGCATAAAGCGTCAATCGCGATTTCAATGCTAGGGCAGCTCCAGCGGTGGCACGCCCCAATGCCCATGACGAACCGTTGTCGGCCGGCAGACCCGCCACCGCTTCATCCAGCTGAGTCAGCGTATAGGTGATGCAGGTACCGAGGTCCTGACGTTCAAACAAGGCAGGGTCGGCCATATCGTCGTTGAGTCCGTAGACCCTGTCGCCCAGCAGGGGCACACCACCGTAATTGCGGATCAGGTCGTGGTAGCGGAATGCCCGGATGAACTTCAGCTCGGCGATAAGCCGATTTTTGCGTGCAGTACTCATGGGCACCTGCTCGATATTGGCGAGTGCATAGTTGCATTCCCGGATGCTGCGATAACTCCGTTTCCAGATTGTGCCTGCGATTCCGGTGTTTTCCGGCGAGAGTTGCCCACGCTGGACAAGCCAGGTGTTGTCGTCGTTGTTGTACACCGATTCATCGGTGAGGGATGACCACAAGGCGTATTCGAAGCCACGGCCAAAGCCCGGTGGTGTCCCCTCGGCTTCTTTGTCCATGAGCCGCACGCCCATGTAACGATTTACGACGAATGATTCGAATAATATCGAATCGGAGAGGATGGCGGCATCCGACACGCGATCGGTAGGAACCACATCCAAAAAGCCTTTGTTGCATGCGGCGATTGCCGCGAAGCCCAACAGGCCGATCATATAGCGTTTTTTCACGAGTTTCATATGTTGTAATGAGTTAACTAACTGTCCAATGATTTAAAAACCTACGTTTATGCCGAGATTGAAGATGCGCTGCTGGGGGTAGAACTGCCCGCTTTCGCTTGACCCCTCGGGGTCAAAGTCTTTCAATCCCGTCAGGGTAAACACGTTGAAGCCGCTGGCATAGACCCGGAGGCGTCCCAATCCGACACGCTGGATAACCGTTTCGGGTAGGGTATAGCCTAGTTCGATATTCTTCAGGCGTACGAAGGCCGTGTTGAATAGCCAGAAATCATTGCGATAGAGCCCGCCACTGATGGCCGATGAGGCCCGTTCGTTGACTTTCGGGTAGGAGCCGTCGGTATTGGATGGACTCCAGCGGTTTTCTGCCCATGTATTGAAATAGTTGCCGATCGTGCCAGCTTCCGAAAGGATGTATTGCCGCGATTTCCCCTGTCCGGCGAATACGGCCGAGAAATCGAAATTTTTATAGCTTGCATTCAGTGTAAGCCCGAAAGTTAGCTGCGGGATGTTACCCAGATCGGTGCGGACCATGTCGTCTGCCGTGATCTCGCCATCTTGATTGTAGTCTTCGAAAATCAGGTCGCCTAGGCCTGCACCGGGCACGTGCGGGTAATTCGTGAGGTCTTCTGTGGTACGGAAGATACCGAGGGTGCGGTAGAGTAGGTACGTGTTGAGGGGACGGCTGGTTTCGCGCTGATGCGCAGGTATTCCAGGCGCTTCATCCCGGAACACGACATTGCTACGTACTAGGGTAATGTTTCCGGCAATACCGAAATTGACAGGACCGCGATGTTGGTAGCCCACCGTAGCCTCGATGCCTCGGTTGTCTACCTTGCCGATGTTCTCAGAAGGTACCAACGGATTGTTGGCATCGAAGGGGTTTACGATACCGGTGACGCCGGGTATCGAGGCGTTGCGCGGCAGGAGGATTCCCGACCTGTTTTCATTGAAGTAGATAAATTCCAGGTCGAACCGGTTGAACAACCGTGCGTTGAGGCCGACGTCGGTTTTCCGGGATACTTCCCAGGTAATGCTGGGATTGGCCAGCTTGGCGAGATCGATGCCGGCATAAATGCTGTTGCCGATGGTATATGCGTTGTTAAAGACGTAATTGTTGATGAACTGGTTGGCTCCCACGTTGTCGCCGCCCAGTTCGCCGTAAGACGCCCTGAGCTTCAGTTCATCGATAAAGTTCGCATTGAACCAGCTTTCGTCCGAAAGGCGCCAACCGGCAGAAACTCCCGGAAAGTAGCCGAAGCGGCTGTTTTGGGGGAAGATGGACGACCCGTCTACCCGCAGCTGTACTTCCAGCAGGTACCGTTGCTTATAGTCGTAGTTGGCGCGGCTGATAAAACTCACCCGGCTCTCGCGCCAGCTGAGGCCTGCATTCGTGCGGTCTTCGAGTGCTGTACCGCCCTGGGAAAGCTCGGGAGTGAGCGAGGACGGGAAATTACGCCTGCCCGCCTCCATGCGCGCCAGTTCACGCTCGCTTTGTTCGTAGGCAGCAAAAGCCTTGACGTTGTGGTCGCCAAACGACTGTTCGTAGTTGAGCTTGATATGCGCGGTGGTGAGCGACGTGTTTTGCTGGAATTGCTGGAGCTGGGCGCGCGCTTCACCCACGGTCCGGGGGTCGTAAGCGCCGGTGGTGGCATCATGGCTGTAGACCAGGTAGGGCGTGATGAAATTTTTGCCGGATTCTTGCGACCGGTCGACAGCAAGGAAGCCATCTACCATCAATCCCGCAAGGAAGGGCAGCTCGTAAGACGCCCGCAGGATGCCGTTGAAGACTAATTTTGGATTCTGGTTTATACCCCCAGCGTCGGTGACCATCATGACGGGATTGTTGTTTTCAATGCCGGTGCTGGGCAGGCCGTTTGCATAGCGGGCCAGCTGGGTGGGATAGGCGCGGTAGATGCTGCGGAAAATGTCGCCAGCACCTACCGTGGGAAAACGCCTTTTTTCCTCCCTGCCGGCCAGCGAAAGGCCAGCCTTGAACCGTTCGGTCACGTCCATGTCGATATTCGAACGGAAGTTGTATTGGTTGTATTTCGTAACGCCCTCCTTAAACAAGCCATCTTGCATCAGTGTACCGGCGGAAACGAAATAGCGTGTGCGCTCGGTGCCGCCCGAAACGGAGAGGTTGTGCTGGTTTTGGAGTGCCGTGCCGGCGAGGACTTCCTGCTGCCAGTCGGTGTTGGGGTAGCGATCAGGGTCTGAGCCGTCCCGGAATTTCTGGATGTCCGCTTCGCTGTAAAATTGATTCATGCCTCCACTGGGATTACTGTAGTAATCGATCTCGTTGCGGATGGCTGCATAGGTGGCGGCATCGGCCATTGACGGTAGGCGAGTGGGCGATGAAAACCCTTGGTTGAAGGAGTAGGATACGGTGGGTTTGCCCACGTCGCCTTTCCGCGTGGTAACCAAGATCACGCCATTGGCCGCCCGGCTGCCGTATACAGCCGCCGCGGCGTCTTTCAAAATCGTGACGCTTTCGATATCATTCGGGTCGAGCCGTTCTAAACCGCCTACCTGGCCCGGAATACCGTCTACCACTACCAGTACATCCGTGTTGCCGGTCGTAGAGGCCCCCCGGATGCGCAGTTGGGAACCATCGTAGCCGGGCTCACCGCCCCGATTGGTGGCTACGAGTCCCGAAAAGCGGCCAGCCAGTGAGTTGGATAGGTTAGGCTGTGGGCTTTTGACCAGATCGGCGCCTTTGACGTCGGAAACCGACCCGGTAACCGTGGCCCGGCGCTGGGTGCCGTAACCAACGACCACCACCTCGTCCAGCGCTTGGGTGTCTTCCGCCATGATGGCATCTTGGGTGGTTTGGTCGTTGATGGCGATTTCTTGGGTAAGGTAGCCCACAAAGCTGAAGACCAATAGGTCGTTATCCGTGCCCAATGTTAGCTGATATCGGCCGTTATCGTCAGTAGTGGCGGTCGTTCCGGCACGTTTCAGGCGTACGGTGACCCCAGCCATCGGACTCCCATCGGCATCACGCACGATGCCGGAAATGGTGGTTTGTAACCGAACGTCGGCATGCGGACTGGTGTGGGGGGTGGATAATGGGCTGTTGGCCGACGACATTGCCGGAACGACCATGCAGCCCGTGAGCAACAGACTGGTTAGCCGTTTGATGTTGGTGTTGCATCGAAATGCACGCTGTACATGTTGAGCCATAGTGTTTAAAAGACTGGTTAGCAATAGCTCTACTGGAAGTGATTTCCAGCGGATGCGGATTTATAATTCCTTACAAAACTCCGCGTTATCCGACATCAGGCGTGAGGGGTAAAAACGAAAATAAGGGGGGTGATTTTTAAAATTTCGGTGAAATCAATTCGAATGAATCGTTTCGTGGAAGGGTTTGCGGTATTTCCTGACGAATTCCGAAGGATTGAGGCGATAAAGTTTGAAGAACTGCTCGCGGAAATACTTGAGGTCTTTGATACCCACTTGGTAGGCGACTTCGTAAATGGTGGCGTCTGTGGTGAGCAGTAACTGGGCGGCCTTGTGCAGGCGTACCGTGCGGACCAGGATGTTCGGGGTCTGTTGGTTGATTTCCTTGATCCGGTTGGAAAGTGTCGCGTAGGTCATCCCGCATTCACTGGCCAGCACCTGTACGCTAAAGGCGTCGTTATCGAGATGGGATTCGATGATGGTGATGCATTTATCGAGTAGCACTTTGTCTTCTGCTGCGATTTTTTGGTAGCCCATCACGTCCGTGACATGGTTGAAGAAATAATCGCGGAGGTGTCGGCCACGTTGCAGTAGGGCTTTGACTTTGGCCTGCAATATGCCCTTGTCAAACGGTTTGGCAAGAAAATCGTCTGCTCCATTTTCGATACCGTCGATCTGTATTTCATTCCCTTTTGCGGCCGTCATCAGCAGGATGGGAATGTGCTTCCACCGGCTATCTTGCTTTACGGCCTGGCAGAAATGGAGGCCATTTCCGTTGGCCAGTGTGATATCGCACGCAATGATATCGGGCATTTCGTGGGCGACGATTTCCAAGGCTTCGGGTTCATTATCGGTAATCCAGACATCGTGGTCGGCTTCGAATATGGATTTGAGGTATAGGGCAAGGTCCAGATCGTCTTCCACAACCAATATTTTCGAAGATTTGGCGGCATTCATGATTTTTCGGGCCAGTTTATCGGCGGCTAGCACCGGACGGGCTTGCGGCGCAGGTTTGAGAGGCGGCACCACGGGTTTCAGGGGTAATTGGATGGTGAATGTGGTACCATGTCCCTGCTTGCTTTCGTAGGTGATTTCGCCGCCAAGGAGTTCTACCAGTGACTTGACCATCCAGAGGCCTACCCCGAAACCTTTGGGAAGATGCGGGTCCGCGGCAGATAGGTGGTAGTACTGTTCGAAAAGGCGCAAACCTACGGGTGCTGCGATACCGCACCCGGTATCGGCCACAGCGATTTGCAGGCTATCTTGGTGTACTGATCGAATGCGTACGCTGACCCCGCCCGCATCGGTAAATTTGACCGCGTTGAATAGCAAGTTGAACACGATGATTTCCAGCTTTTCGCGATCGGAATGGATCAAGACGTGGTCGTTGTCACTGTGCAGGGTGATTGCAATGTTCTTTTTCGCCGCTTGGTTGGTAAGGCAATCCATCACCTCTCGAGCCAATTGGACGACGTCCAACTCATCCAACGATATGTTTTCGCTGACTAAATCGTCTTTCCGGAGGCTAAGCGCTTGGTCGGCAAGACGCAGCAGCCGCGATGTATTGGCGTGCAGCGTGCTTACATACGGTTCAAGTTGCGGGGAGGGGTTGCTGTCGAGCAAGTCCTTCACGGGGTTGAGGATGAGGGTCAGCGATGACCGGAATTCGTGCGACAACCGCGTGTAGAAGTTATGCTCGATCGTGGCGATGGCCAGTTCGTATTTCAGTTGCTCTTTCTGGCGACGATACCGGCGATAGTGGTAGAAAACAAAAACTAATATCGCCAGGTAGCTTAAATAAGCCCACCATGTACGGTACCAGGGTGGGAGAACGATTACGTTCAGGCTTTTGATGCTATTTTCAGATACGATGCCTCCGTTTTCTATCCCTACGGAAAACGTGTATTCGCCGGGCGATAGGTAGCGGTAAGTCGCTGACCGCTGATTGCCGACCAGGTTCCACTCGGCATCGAGACCCGAGAGCTTGTAGGCGAAGCGGAGTTCATCCGCGTGGCCGTATTCGAGCGACGAATAATTGATGGTAAACGTAGACTGCGAAGGGTTGAGCCGGATGGCATGGGTTTCATTCAGTGCGCGGGCCAAAATTGGGTATTCGGCGGGTTGGCCAACACGTAGGGGTTGGCCGAAGATGTCGATACCCGTAAGGGTCACGGGGCTGGTAAAGGCGTGCTGGGTAACGGTACGGGGGTTGAAGTACGTCAGCCCACCGGTTCCACCGAAAAAGAGCTGGTTGCGATGCTGGCTGAAGAGGGTGGAATTGGGATTGAAGATGCCCGACTGAATGCCCGAGGAATGGGCGTAGTTGAATAGGGTTTCGCTTTGCGTAATGATTTTCGATAGGCCTTTGTTGGTACTTACCCAGCAGTTGGCCGATCCGTCGAACTGGATGCCCAGCACCGTGTTGCTGGATAGCCCGTTGCGCTCGTCAAATAAGTGGATGATCCGACGGCTGGCCAAGTCATAGACAAGCAACCCCATGCTTTCCGTGGCAATCCATAATTTCCGGTCGGCGGTGACGCGAAGTGCGAAGATGACTTCATTCCCTAACCGCTCGTAGAGGTCTTCGTGGTGCGGAAGGCCAAACTGTTCTTTTTGCGGATCGAAAAAGGTGATTCCCGCGCCATAAGTGCCGATGATCAGGTGGCCTTCGCCATCTTCTGCCACAGCGCGGATATCGTTTGCGGGAATATTGCTGTTGGCCTGTAGGTATCGGGTGAATTTGCCGGTGGTTTCATTTAACTTATTCAAACCTCCCCCGTTTGTACCGATCCATAGCAGCCCTGAATGATCCTCGAAGACCACGCGCACGTCGTTTCCACCGGCAAAGCCCTCCTGAGCCGCATCAAATCGGTAAGCCTCGAAATCATCGCTTTTTGGGCGGTAGCGCAACAATCCACCATTGTACGTGCCAAACCAAAGGCGGTTTTCCCGATCGCGGTAGGCATAAAGGATGGCGTTGTCCGTAATACTCCCGTTCCTGCCATCCATGGTATACCGTTTAACGAAGCGGTCTTCCCGGTCAAATTTGAAAAGGCCGTGGCCGTCTGTGCCGATAAATAAGTTTCCTTCGCCGTCTTCCGCAAGGCCATAGTACCTGATGTTGTGGTCAGCACCGGGCCAGGCGTATGCCTGACTGAATTGGGTGAAATTGTATTTAGGCTTCGCCGAAAGGAAAAGCCCTTCACCCGATGTACCTGCCCATAGGTTGCCGGCGCGATCGACAAAAAGGGCAGGGACCGAGCGCTCGGTGAGCTGCTTTTTATAGTTGGCATCGGTGACCAATGGTGTAGGCAGCAAATCCGCCGGGCGTCCGGCGATGATGTTGAAACGGTAGACCCCGCCGTCCTGCATGCCAATATAGAGTTGATGGCTGCCATCTGCGACGACGGTTAGAAACCGGTTGCTGGGCAGGTGGAGCTGGCTAGCGTGAAACCATCGGTGGCTCTTGGTGCGTAGATCGTAGCAAAGCAACCCAGCGTCCGTGGCAACCCATACCCTGTTGGCAGGGTCTTCGTAAATGTGATGTACGCGGGAATAGCGATTTTCATCCTGTAATGTCGCCAGGTGCTCGCTTGGCGAAAGCGTGCTGCCCTGCAAGGTAAATACTTGCACGCCATTATCTTGCGTACCTACCCAAAGCTGGTTGTTGCTGTCTTCGAACACCCGTGTCACCATGTTTGAACCGAGTCCGGGTAGGTTTTCGGTGGTATATCGCTGGAAATCGCCCGACGCAATATGGAAACGATAAAAGCCGAGACCATTCGAGGAAACCCACAATTCCAGGTCGTTTGCCGATCGGCTGATGGAGCTGACATCGGATTTAAACCGGCTGTTGCGGTTGGTTACCAACTCGTGGTGTATGAAAGATTCGCTTGATGCATCATATTTGCTGATGCCATTTCGGGACGTGACCCAAAGATTTCCCCTTGCGTCGGTATGAAGTTGAGCAATGTAGTTTCCCGTCAAACCCTGCGGCGACTGGGCATCGTACTTAATGTTGTGGAAGTTTTTTCCATCGAATCGGCTTAGCCCGTCTTCTGTCGCAATCCAGATAAACCCGGTACGATCTTGCGTAATGCTATTGACATTGTCGAAAATGAGGCCCTGCTGGCTCGTATAGTGATGGGGGATGAGGGGTGCAGGCCGGGCGGTTTCTTTCCCAACGGAGGAGAGCAAGATAGCCGAAAGAAACATGAGTAATGCCATAGCCGCGATTCAAGACAGGCTAAGTTAGTAAAAAATTGCGATGCGCTGTTTTCCAAAAATATGCTAATTTAGGGGATTCATTGACCCTTACCTATGAATGGTACTAAGAAATACCCGACGCTTTCGCTGCTGGTGATGTGCCTGCTGGGCATGCCTATTGTTCGGGCACAGCTGGGCGAAGCCGCGACCATACAGCGGTCGTTGGGCTCGATAAGCGATAGCATAGCTTATGTGGATGCACTCAATCGCCTCGCGATGCTTTCATACGAAATGAGTGCAGATACGACATTTCACTATGCGGTGCGTGCGCGCCAGATTGCGGATCGCCTGCAATACGACAAAGGTAAGGCAGACGCTATTAATAACTTAGGTGTCGTCTATGACATCAAAGGGAACCAACAGTTGGCGCTAAAGTATTACAACGATGCGCATATGGCTTACGGCAGGCTTAATGATACCATGAATCGCGTGCAAACTGCTATGAACATCGCAGGGGTGTATAAGCAATTGGGGAAAGACGAACGATCAGTTGAACAGTTCGATGCTGCACTCAGCTTGGGGCACAAGCTTAGGCACGACTCAATCCTATCATTGGTTATCTATAATTACCTATTGCTATTCCCGGATCGTTTTACTCCTGACGAAACCCTCCGTTATATCCAGGAAGCGAAAATGATCGCAAGCCGGTATGACGATGTACGCACCCTGATTGCCATAGACCACTTGGTGGCCGGAGAGCTCCTCAAACAGGGTGAACGGCAAGCCGGGATTGCGCTGTGGGATAGCACCATTAATTCGGCCGTGCAGAAGCAACTTTATTACGTGAGCATGGATATGCTCATCGGGATTGGCGATTACATGGTGCCCGATGATGTGCAACAGGCTATTGCTTATTACCGCAGGGGCTTGGAAATCGCGGATGAGCATAGTTATCTTTTCTATAGCCGCGTAATGGCACGAAGACTTTTTGACTTGTATACTGCCCGCAATGAGCAGGCAGAGGCGGCGGCTTATGGCCGCATGCTGGTCGAATTGTTTGATGAGCAGGAACACTTGGATAATACCGCTAGTATCGATTACTTGGATTATGCGATAAAAGAACAGCAGGTTGAACGGTTGGCTGAAAAATCCCGCTACCAAACCTTTTTTTTGGTATTGGCGGTATTCGGTTGCTTGTTGGCCGTGGGGATTATCATCATCATCCGGCGGTCGCTGCGGACAACGAGACGGCTGAATGCGCAGATTGTGGAACAAAACCAACAGATGCGCAAAACCCTCGATGCACTGGAGCAAAGCCAAACCGAAAATACCCGGATGATGCAAATCGTGGCACACGACCTGCGTAATCCTATCGGAGCCATCGGGTCGGCGGCTTCCCTGATGCTGGAAGCGGTAAATCGTCCGCCGGTTGAGCAAAAAATGCTGGAACTGATCCGTAAATCGGCGAGGGATTCGCTCGATTTGGTGAGCGATCTCTTGCAGGTGCACAAGCAAGCGGACGATCTACCCAAAGACGTGGTAGACCTGGATCGGATACTGCATAATTGCGTAGACCTGATGGAAAATAAAGCAACGGCCAAAAGTCAGCGGATCGAGCTGCGCAGCCAGCCATCAGTGGTTTTTGCGAATCGTGAGAAATTGTGGCGTGTGGTGAGTAACCTAATCGCCAATGCCATCAAATTCAGTCCAATTGGCGAACGGATTTCCGTGGTGCTTGAGGTCGCGTCCCATCACGTCGTGATCAGTGTAAAGGACCGTGGAATCGGTATACCGGAGTCGCTGGGCACAAAAATATTTGATATGTTTACGGAAGCGCGGCGCCCGGGAACGGATGGAGAACAGCCGTTTGGCCTTGGATTGGCGATCTCCAAGCATATTGTGGAAGCTCACAACGGCCGGATATGGTTTGAAAGCCACCCGGAGCGGACACCGGGTACCACATTTTTCGTGGAGCTGCCTGTGTAGGAACTGCCTGCACCGCAAAAGCAAAAACAATAGGGCCTGGCTGCTGTTAACCCCCCAAAACATGCCGTCCGGATGACCGCGCAGCAGTAGCTCCCTGAGGTCTCCTGAGGCGGCCAACATCATATTAGTTTAAGCAATTAAATACATGGCATATTTGAACGACTTATGGCCTGATGTTCCGGATATCGTTTGGAACGTTACGCTGCTGATGGTGGCTATTTTAGCCGGTTTATTACTCAAATTTATATTGGTTCCGTTCGTCCGGTTGAAGGCGATCGATGATGGAAATTATTCCTTGTTCCGATCTGCCATCAGGCACCTGAATAAGGTGGTGAATGTCGTGTTGCCGGTATTACTTTTCAATGCGCTTATTCCTTTTCTACGGATTACTCCTCGCGTATATCAAGTAATTGGCAAAGTGGTGGAAATTGTATTGATCTGTTGTTTTGCTGTAGTGATTATCCGGATCATCCGGATTGCCGAAGATTATTTGAATCATCAATTCGACTACAATGTAGCGGATAACCTGCGGGCGCGGAAGGTGCGAACGCAGATGCAGTTTATCCGGAAAATATTGGTGGCGATTATCGCTATCATTGCGGTGGCCATCATATTGCTGAGTTTCGATAACCTGCAAAAAATTGGCGCAGGATTGCTCACGGGTGTAGGACTTGGTGGCGTTATCATCGGCTTTGCTGCGCAAAAATCACTTGGAAACCTACTGGCGGGATTCCAAATCGCGTTTACACAGCCTATCCGTATCGACGATGTGGTAATCGTGGAAGGGGAATGGGGAAAAGTTGAGGAGATCAACTTGACTTACGTAGTGGTCAATATCTGGGATAAACGAAGATTAGTTCTTCCCATTCAGTATTTTATTGAAACACCTTTTCAAAATTGGACGCGCACAACGGCTGAAATTTTGGGTACCGTGTTCATTTATACCGATTATACCGTACCTGTGCAAGAATTGCGCGCCGAACTGAGTCGCCTACTTCATGGGCACTCACTCTGGGACGGAAAAGTGGACGTCTTGCAAGTGACCGGCGCGAATGCACAGTCCCTCGAAATACGGGCGCTGATGAGTTGCAGGAACTCGGGCGAGGCATGGGACTTACGGTGTTATATACGTGAGAAATTGGTGGATTTTGTGCAGCGAAACTATCCGGATAGCTTGTCAAAGACACGCGTGGAATTGGCGGAATAATAAAAAGAAAAGATTATATTTCGCTGAAATTTAGGAATAATGACTTAATTATGGTGAAACAGCAAATCACGCATCCTGATAGGGATACAGACTTTATAACGGGCGCCTATTCGGACGGCGTCATCGCTGGCGGTTTTCTCTTCGTAAGCGGCCAGGCATCTGTCGATTTCAAGACCTCACAGTTTGTACTCGGCTCCATCGAGGAGGAGACTCGCCGTACATTGGATAACATCAAAGCAATTGTAGGGGCCGCAGGTGCCGACCTAAGCGATGTGGTGAAGTGCACAGTCCATCTGACGGATATTGGTGAGTTCAGCCGTTTCAATGCGGTGTATGCTACTTATTTTTCCGGTGTGCGGCCCGCGCGGACAACGGTGCAGTCGGCATTGGCCGAAGGTATCCGCGTGGAAATTGACTGCATCGTTAAACTACCATGAATGTGAAATAAATGATGAAAGAGCAAGGGTGCATTTTCTTTGCTATTCGGAGGAAACGGCTTCTTTAAGTGTGGATATCGTGCGTTTCGGGACGTGCATTTTTTTTGTATCCAGCCGTATGCGGTATACCGCGATTAAACCGACGATACCGATAACCAACCAAAGTAAATCAATCAGAAAAATATCGAGTGCACCAGTTAGATACGTTTTCCACATCCAGTTGCCCGTCTTCACACCGTTAACGATCGGAACGCATAACCCCAACAATGCCCCAATCAGTAGTGTTTCTTTATTCGTAACACGCAAATTCCGGCGTGCAACATAAAGCAATGATAATGCCAGCCAGCTATAGAAGTACACGCGATAGATAAACGCTTGGTCTGCCGCGGGATTGAGCTTGATGGCAATGAACGTGAGGGCTGTAACAGGTAGCATGGTGAGGCATATGGCTATGAATACGTTGGATGCCCAAAAATTGAACCGGCGTTTGTGGAGTGGAATATTCTTCTTGTCACGGGCTACCAGCCAGATGAGGATGCCAGAGATAATCACCACGCATCCCATGATGCCGAGTACGAAAAACGTTGCTTTTACAGGATACCCGCCGAAATCGCCGAAATGTAGCCGGTAGATAAGGGCTTTGACACGATCGAGATAAGTAACGGATGTTGTGGGAGACTTTTCGTAAATAATGGATTGCGTAGCGGGATGAAAGGTGATTTTGCCAGAACCGGCAAAGTTCGTTTTGACGCTGGGGACGGCTTCGAGGGTAACGTGCATGCTTTCATCACCGTAGTTTTTGATATAAACGCGGTTGACGCGACTTCCCGGCCAACGCTCGTTAACTTGCTTGAGGTAAGGGTTTAGTGCGACACGATCGCCCAGAGGCTGGTAACGGTATTCGTAAGTACTCGCATCGTTGTAGCCAAGGGCGGCGTAGAGCTTTTCGCTATTTCCGTCGTATAACACTTTGCTGAAGGGAAGGATAAGTGCAGTATTGACAATGAGTACGATACCGGTGACCGCATACATCAGCTGGAAAGGGAAGCCGATGACACCCAGTGCGGTATGCATGTCCGTCCATACGGTTTTCCATTTGCTCCACGGCCGAAATGTGAAGAAATTGGAAACTAGCTTGTCCCAGTGCAACAGCAGGCCGGTAATGAGTGCGAACAGAAACAGAAACGATACGATGCCCGCGACCAGATAGCCAAACGGGGTGCCGATACGAATGGGTACTTGATTGAGCTGTGCGAGAAAATGCAGTCGGTACAGGAATTCGCCCATGTCGTAGGATTCGGCATAAGAGCCGGCTTTATTTTGCTTGAAGTCGTATTGAAAATATGCCGAGTCGTCGTTTCCGCGGCCTCGCCGTCCGCGTCGTTGAACTTGCTGGCCGTTCGCTTTTTTCTTGATTGTGGTATCTTGGGATGTGCCCATACTGACGTAGGCTTGCACGTTGTTATCTTGGACATAAAAGGTGATATCCCTACCCTGGAGGTTATGTGCGACGTGCAACGAATCAAGCAGGTAATCGTAATCATTGGCCGAGGCTTGGTGGGCATAGGCCGACCGATTCTTCTGCCATGCGGATATCTCATCACGGAAAAATGAAAATGAACCGGCAAAGAAAATGACGTAAAGGAGCGCGCAAATAATAATGCCGCTAATGGTATGCGTGTTGAAATAGATGTTGTAGTTTCTGATATTCATGGCTTCAGTGGTTTAGCAAGTGAAAAAGCCCATAGAACGTGATGGATAGCGCGAGATAGATACCCCAGATTTTCCAGCCACTTTTGCACAAGAACGCCAGTAGGAGCAGTACGGCCCAAAGGATGTAGCCGGTGATAAAAGCGGTGATGATAACCTGCTCTTGCCGGAATAAGTAGGTGAGTAGCAGGTGAAGGGAAAGCATGACGAAGTAGCCGCCTACAAAACCTGCGGTGATTTTGAGGAAGCGTTGCACGGGCGTGCTAAGGTATTTTTTATTTGCGGGCATGGATCAGAAGACGAAAATTTCTAAAAGGATTGCCGTGAGGGCAACGATGGCTAGGCGTGTGGCGTTGAAATAGCGCAACGGTCTAAGTAATACCACGAGGCAGTAGCTGGTCATGAGGTAACCCAATAGGGCAAAAGAACCGGAACCAGGACCTTGTAGGTAACTAACGGCGATCCAGCAGATTAAGAAAATTATAGTGCCGAGACTCCGCGCTAGCACCGATTTTTGAGCGAACCGCTGGGCCCATGCGGGTTTGTTCTCAGGTTTTACCTTGTCTGAGGCTGCGTAAAAAAGCAATGTGCCGATGACAATCAGGATGAAGAGCGTAGTGTACATTGATAATTTCTTAAGGCTTCCCAGGAATCAGGATGCGATTCGCCGGGAAGCCGTGACACAGTGTTTCTAATCAAGGTGTTCGATGGCGGTAATGGTACCGCCGTCTACCCGCAGACCCTGTGACGCACTCGCATTATCTGAGTCGATTTTGTAAACATAGCCTACTCCCGATTTCAGGTTAACACCCACGTATCCGTAGCGGCCATCCTCGGCACTGTAATTGCTCATGTTAGTCAACGAATTGATATCATCGACATCCGGCATACCCGTAACCAATTTGAATGACTTGTCTACCACATTGATCACCCCAAGCCTTTTGCCTGCTGCATATTGCCCCTTTTCTCCTTTTGTGGTAACCAGTACAACAAATTTATTGTGCCCCACGTAAAGCCAATCGGTGATATTATAGCCATCGGAAGCCTGTTCTACATTGAAAAAGTAAGACTGGTCGAACTCGGTGGTTCCGGCGGGGATTTTAACCACGGCCGATGGTTTGGTGGACGACATCTTGCCATCGGTAACCGCTACCGATGCGGAGAATGCATACACATCGCCGTTTTCGACTACGCCCAGGCCATCCACGAAATAGCGACCAATGTAACTGGTTCGGTTGTCTTTGATGACCTTTTCCAGTTGCATATCCGGATATGAGTATACCGCAATCCAGGCACTGTCGGGGTAGGCCGTTTCAAACGAAGCGCTGCAGCACGCCTTGATGGAGAAATAAGGGGCAAACACCTTATTACCCACCTGTTTGATCCAGCTGAAATGGGCAAGTTCGCCATTGTTGGATGGTGCGGCCGTATTGACCTTGCCTTCACTTTCAATCTGCAGGGTGTTGGTGTTAATGCGGTACCAGCTTGCAAACGGGTTGGTGATATTGCGCGATATTTTCATCAGCAACAGATCGTTATTTACAGGAGCAAACGCTTGCACGGTCTCCGTTTGGAAATTGGATAGTTTGTTGAGCCTGCCGTCGAGGATGTTGTAGGTAGTTACCGCCCCGGGGTTTCCCTGCCCGTAAAGCATGCTGAAAAATTTATTGTTATGGGTGACGTAATAGCGGTAGGTGCCGTCCTGCTCCACACCTTGCCCTGTCGTCGAAATGCGGCCTGTATCGAGGCCGCTAGCGGTCAAAAGGTAATCGGCCACGCCGGTGCTCGCCGCGGGTGTGACGGCAATGATGAAATTACCTGGATTATCAGGTTCACGGTCGCTTTTGTTGCAAGAAGCCAACAGTGTGGCGGTGGCAATGCCTAGAAATAGGGTGTTTGATTTGATATTCATGTTATTTGATTTTATTTTTTGTTAATGAAATAACGGAGATTGAGGTAAAAGCCCCGACTGGGCTTCTGTAGACTAAAATTGTCATACATCCGGGTATCGGTGAAGTTCTTGGCTTCCAGTGCGATGTTGTATCGGCCGTCCTGTACGGAATAGACTACATTGAAATCATGGCTGAGTTGCTGTGGTATATCGAGCTTGTCTCCACCCCGGCTGGGCCAATAGAGGTAAAAATCATGTACAAACAGTAAGTTGTAGCCGATGTTCAGCGTGTTTCCTTGTCGGCCGACATTCTGGAGCACAACAGCAACATCGGCATTTCCAAAGAGGTAGGGGATATTGGGCATCTGATCCCGGTATACGGGGCTGATTCCGCTATATCCTTCTTCATACTTCTGGGTGTTCATGATGTGCTGATACGTGAGGGTCGCTCCGGCCATCAGCCAGTTTTTGAACGAATACCGCAACTCTGCATCGCCGCCGAAGGTTTCTACGCCATCGCGGTTGTCGGCTACGGTTTTCGATTGGTTATTATTGAGTCGGTAATAAATGTAGTCGTAAGCACGCCGATAGATGAGGTTGGTATGCAATGAAAAGCGGTGATCCTCACGGAGCGCGAAGTCATAGGCCGCCCCAAGGTTCACATTATTGCTTCGCTCCGGGTTGAGTTGGAAATTACCTTCCTGATTTTCTACATCGCCGAATATTTCATAGGCCGTGGGCATCCGGTTGGTCAGTTCATAGGAGGCTTTGAGCTGGAAACGAGGAGTGAGGTAATAGGCTGAAGCAAGGCCATACCCCAATTTGTCCATGGCGTTACGGGCATCTGCACCATCACGGTTATTTTGATGAATGTGTTTAAGGAAGACGGTCGTGCTCCATAGGTCTTCGATGTCGTAATTATAGCCGAAACCCAACACATTTTTATACGTGCGTTTCTGACGTTCGTATTGTGCATTGGTGGGGTTGAGCTCATCGCTGCCCTCGCGGCGGAAGGTAGAAAAATTGTTGTTGAGCGACAAGGAGTGCCTGTTGGCGATGCGGTAGTTGAATGACGCCGTGGAAAGCCCTTCATTATTACGGTATTTGTATAAGCTCCTTGAGCGCTCACCGCTGTTTGTGCCAGTAGGCTTCGAATTGCCAAACCAGTCGAACCGCGCATTGACGGTATCGATATTTTGCTCCGAGCCTAGATTGTAATTGGCATTGACGATTACGTCAAGACCTTTGATGAGGTTCTCTTTCTTATATTTTAATGTCGGCATGATGGTTGTGCCCCGGCGGTGCCATCCACCAAATACAGAAACCATCCGCGCGCCGGTTTGGATTTCTTTGTAATTTTTACCCAGGGTAATGCCGACGAGCAGTTGATCGGCAAAGGACTTATCTACTACCCCGACATTGGTGATGAGAGCTTCGTTGTGATAGGTGTCATGGAATCGACGGATCTTTGTTCCGGGTGCATAAGCGCCGGTATTAATATCCGCAGCATCAACCATGACCTTATAATTATTGTCCGAATAGTTCTGGTAAGCGTTGAGGCGCACGGTAAAACCTCCCTCGCTGGTGTAAGCGGTATTGATGACCGTGCGGTGGGTATTGAACGAACCGTAGGAATAGGAGGCATCGACAAAATTGCGATACCGATCGCCGGTGACGATGTTGATCGCTCCGCCCAACGCATCCGAACCCAACCACATCGGCACGACACCCTTGTAGACCTCTATGCGTTCTGCCGTATTAATGGGAATGTTGTTGATCTGGAAGGAGCTTCCAAAATTATCCATCGGGATGCCATCGATGAAGTAGCGGATATGGTTGCCCGTAAAGCCGTTGAGCGACAGGTTGAAGTTAGAACCAACGCCGCCGGACTCTCGTACTCGGATGCCAGCTACGCGATCCAATGCGCCGGAAATATCCATTGTGGAGTTGTAAAGCTTAGTGGCATCGATTGCCGTGACATTGTATGCCTGCCGGTTTACCTCCTGGGCCTTAGTGAGGCCCATTACCTCGACTGTGGCGAGCTCATTGGTTTGCGGGTTAAGCATAATATTAAGCGTATTTGCACCCTGTGTCAGTGTCCGTGTGCCGGTGTACGATTCAAAGCCCACTGCGGTGACAGCTACCTGCACCTGTCGTTGCCTGATGTCGGGGAAATGATATCGACCGTCTGCATCGGCGATGGCGGTAAGGCTGTTAATCTTGACGGTAGCGCCATGTAGGGGTTGGTGCCCGGCGTCGGTGACGAATCCGCTAAGTTCGAAATGGTCTACTTGGGCGTGGCAGCACAAGGCACCACAAAAAGATAATACGGTTACGTAAAATTTAATATATTGCATTGCTTTTAGTGTTCAATTAAAGGCTGGCCGTTGTACCTGCTAAAGTGATGGCCAAAAGTTTTTGCAGCCAGTTACCGCTGATTGCAAAACGACAACTGCCGCACCTGGAGATTGCCGTCTCAGGTGCGGCCTTTTTTTCTTTTAGTACTTAGTATAACTCATATCAAAACTCATCGGCTGTTTTCGATTAACGTGTTTTTTGCTTTGTTTTCTGTGTCCTGCTTCAAATTGCATATGAAGAATGTTTATTTAGACTTTGTATAAATAAAGTGATGCAAATGTAAAAATAGTATGCACAATTCAACTAAATTATTTTAAAAATATTTGTGCCTAGGATTTAGTTTACACCATAGCTTGACCGCCCGCAATCGTTTATCGACAAAAACCTTGTGAAATTCTGTTGGGGTGATGTGGCTTTTTTCGTTTTTATAAAAATTAGAACAATCGATTGACTAAGCAATTTCCTTGGGGAAAACACGACAATAACCTGTTCACGATCGTGACAAGCTTGCTATCCCATCTTATTTTTTTAATATTTGCGACATATCGCACCAATGATAGCCTTAATGGTCAGTAAGCAATTCGCAAATTATATCCATCCATATGAACTATACAAGAAGACGATTTTTAAAAACCGCCGGACTGACGACGATAGCGGGCGCCGTAGCTGCTGATTACGCGCTGGCGTCCAATTCGATTTGGTCGCTGAATTCAAAAACATTGAAAGTCGGCCTTATCGGCTGCGGAGGTAGGGGCACTGCAGCAGCGATGGAGGCCTTGAACTCCGATCCGAACGTTATACTTTATGCTATGGCTGATGCGTTCGAGGACCACCTCGAACAGTCATTCAATACATTAAAAGAAAATTTCGGCGATAAAATCCAAGTTTCGAAAAGACGCAAATTGGTTGGCTTGGATGCCTATCAGAAATTAGTTGAATTAGACGTTGATGTGGTTTTACTGGCTGCTCCGCCCGCCTTTCGCCCATCACACCTGGAGGCGACAGTGAATGCGGGAAAACACGTATTCTGCGAGAAGCCTTTTGCTGTTGACGGTCCGGGACTACGGCGGGTAATCGAGGCCTCTCAGAAAGCAAAGGCAAAGAATCTTTCCTTGGTATCGGGGTTTTGTTGGCGGTATCATCTTCCGAAGCGCGAAACATTCGGCAGGGTATTGGACGGTCAGATCGGACGGATACTTGCCGCGGAATGCACCTACAATACCGGTGAGCTATGGTATAAAGAACGGCAGCCTAACTGGACAGATTTTGAATACCAATTGAGGAACTGGTTGTATTACAATTGGCTTTCGGGCGATCATATTATTGAGCAGGCAATTCATAGCCTGGATATGTTACAATGGGCGATGGGCGATCAGTTGCCTATAAGCGTGACGGGAAGTGGTGGCCGCCAGAAGCGGGTGGACGAACGATTCGGGAATGTTTACGACCATTTCGCTACGGTTTATCAATATGAGAACGGCACCAAAGCGTATTTTTCATGCAGGCAGCAAAATAATACGGCACCCGCCTATGCTGTGGAACTGGTGGGTGATGAAGGTCGATGTGTGGTGGATTGCCGGACAGGGACACATGATATTACGGGTAAAAAACCATGGAAGTATGATGATACGACTAAGTTTACCGATGAGAACGCCTATAAGGAAAGCAATTCTCGGAGTATGTATCAGCAGGAGCACGATGAGTTGTTCGCATCCATCCGGAAGAATACGCCGATGAACGACGGTGATTGGATGGTAAAATCGAATCTCGTGGCGCTGGCAGGCCGGATGGCTGGTTATACCGGTGCAACGGTCTCCCTGGAGGAAGCGTTGGCTTCCAATGAGGTACTGTTTCCCGAGCAAGTGTCGTGGGATATGAAGTATGACCTTCCGATTGCAATACCGGGAGAGAAAACATTGGTATAGGAAATTATGAACAGGAAAGACTTTATAAAATCCGCGTCATTATTGGCAGGGGGAGCCGCGATCGCTCCCGCAGCGGTCCGCGCAAACCCGGCTTTTGCTAAAATGACTGGCAATGCGATGAAGTTGAAGAAAGGCGTGGGGTTCGGTATGATCAAAGAAGATCTTCCTTTGGTCGATAAATTCAAACTGGCTAAGGATTTGGGTTTTGATGGTATCGAGTTTAACAGCCCGGTTGAATTTTCAATTAAAGAGCTAATGGACGCCAGAGACAAATCGGGTATAGTTATACCTAGTGTCGTGAATAAAGATCACTGGTCGAAGCCGCTGTCCGATCCCGATGCTTCAGTGAGGCAATTTACCATCGATTCAGTCGCTACATCGCTAAATGACGTGAAGGAGTTGGGCGGTGACACCGTACTGGTGGTGCCGGGCGTGGTAAATGAAAAAGTCTCGTACGAAATTGCTCATAAAAACGCATTGGAGTCGGTGCGGAAACTTATTCCGCATGTGGAGAAGACAGGAATGAAGATCGGACTGGAAAATGTCTGGAATAATTTTATACTAAGTCCGATTGAGGCGAAGCAGTTTGTGGACGAAATTGGTCATCCGTTGATTGGATGGTATTTCGATATCGGGAATATATTGCGTTATGGCTGGCCGGAGCACTGGATTGAAACATTGAATACGCGGATTGTAAAGCTACATGCAAAAGAATTCAGCCGGAAGAAAATGAACGACGAGGGGCTTTGGAAAGGATTTGAAGTGGATTTATTGGAAGGTGATAATAACTGGCCGATCGTGATGAAAACGCTGAAGGAGGTCGGCTATAAAGGAGAATGGTTAACCGTTGAATTGAATGGCGGCGACCGGGACTATCTTCAGAAAGTGTCTGGCCAGCTGGATCGGATATTCAGCTTATAGCTGAAACTAAAGGAGCGTTATGACAAGCCATATCCAGCTGGATATGGCTTTGTTTTTGGTTAAAAGGACGGCGTTATCGGTGATAATCCTCGGACACCTAGAATATTGCCAAAATCGACCATGGCTAATCAAACCGACCATACCAAAAGAAAAACCCCTTGTACAAATCGTATAAGGGGTTTCTTGTGGTACCAGCTGGATTCGAACCAGCGACACAAGGATTTTCAGTCCTTTGCTCTACCAACTGAGCTATGGTACCCTGTTTTTAAACAACACAATTCGTTGTTTTGGGAATGCAAATGTAGCGCCTTTTTTCGTTTAAGAAAACTTTTTTTGAAAATTATTGGATAGCAGGACACAAGCGGCTGACTGCGTTGGGAATAAAATGACAGGATAGAAACATGGCGTAATAAAAAATAGCTGTACCTTTGCACTTTTAATCGATACGAATGAGTAAGCGAGATAATAAATGAGTAAGCGAGGAAGAGTATTGGTAGCGATGAGCGGGGGAGTGGATAGCTCGGTTGCAGCAGTGATGCTCTACGAACAGGGATATGAAGTAATCGGTCTAACGATGAAAACCTGGGACTATGCATCTTCGGGCGGATCTTCCAAAGAAACGGGCTGTTGTAGTCTCGATAGCATCAACGACGCACGCGCATTGGCGGTGTCATATGGCTTTCCGCATTATATATTGGACATTCGGGATGAATTCGGTGACTTTGTCATCGATAATTTTGTGGATGAATACTTAGCCGGACGAACGCCGAACCCCTGTGTACTTTGCAATACCCACATCAAGTGGGAAGCATTGTTGAAGCGTGCAAACAAACTGGATTGTGAGTTTATTGCTACAGGCCACTATGCCAACATCCGGCAATTGGAAAGCGGTCGCTATGTAATTTCTAAGGGAAAAGATACGCATAAGGACCAGTCGTATGTGCTGTGGGGAGTATCACAGGATAATTTGGCCCGTACCCAATTCCCATTGGGTAGCTATACCAAAGCGGAAATCAGGGAGATGGCGGCAGCAATGGGGCAGCTGGAACTCGCAAACAAGTCCGAAAGCTATGAGATTTGCTTTGTGCCGGACAATGACTATCGTGCGTTCCTACGCCACCGCGTATCGGATATCGATGAACGTATTGGGCAGGGGAATTTCGTGCTTACAGATGGTACCGTGGTTGGCCGGCACGAAGGATATCCATATTATACCGTAGGCCAGCGAAAGGGACTGGGCATTGCGTTGGGGCGACCGATATTCGTGACTGAAATCTTACCCGAAAGTAATACGGTAGTATTGGGTGACGAACATGAACTGCAACGGCAGGAAGCGTACGTGAAAAACGTGAACCTTGTTAAATATGCTGCCATTGAGCAGCCTATGGAGGTCGTTACAAAAATACGCTATAAAGATGCCGGAATGGCTAGTACCATCGTGCAACAGGATGGAAAAATGAAAGTAGACTTCCATCATGCGGTAAAAGGCATTGCACCGGGACAGTCGGCTGTTTTCTATGAGGGCGAAGACTTACTCGGTGGAGGTTTTTTAATGTAGCAGACCGTTACAAAACAAAAGGCTTCGGTAAACACCGGAGCCTTTTGTTTTGCTCAGTTATTTGTAAGCGAGGGGCGTGTCTTAGACTTTGCCCACCAACTCAACCAAATCCACCAGTTTGTTGGAATAGCCCCATTCGTTGTCATACCACGATACGACCTTAACGAAGTTGTCATTGAGTGAAATACCAGCACCGGCATCGAAGATCGATGTACGGGCATCGCCGCGGAAATCTTCCGATACGACAGCATCTTCAGTATATCCAAGGATGCCCTTCAATTCGCCTTCGGCAGCTTCTTTGTAAGCTTGCTTGATCTCATCGTAAGTAGCAGGCTTTTCGAGCCGTGCAGTAAGGTCTACTACCGAAACGTCAGGCACAGGTACACGGAAAGACATGCCGGTAAGCTTACCTTTTAGCTCAGGTAACACTAAACCGACAGCTTTGGCCGCTCCCGTGGAAGACGGAATGATATTTTGGTAAGCACCACGGCCACCACGCCAGTCCTTTGCCGATGGGCCGTCCACCGTTTTTTGTGTAGCAGTAACCGCATGGATGGTACTCATCAGCCCTTCAACAATGCCGAATTTGTCGTGAAGTACCTTAGCCAGTGGTGCAAGGCAGTTGGTGGTACATGAGGCATTGGACACGATGGTTTGGTCTGCTTTTAGTGCCTTGTGGTTTACACCGATTACGAAGGTGGGGGTGTCGTCTTTTGCCGGAGCAGACATTACCACCTTTTTGGCACCCGCATCGATATGTTTCTGCGCAGTGTCTTTAGTTAAGAACAGTCCGGTGGATTCGATGATAACCTCGGCACCTACATCACCCCATTTAAGGTTAGCGGGATCCCTTTCAGCGGTTACGCGAATGGTTTTTCCATTTACGACAAGATGACCGTCTTTTACTTCAACGGTACCGTCAAATTTTCCATGGGTAGAGTCATATTTCAGCATGTAAGCCATGTAATCGGGCTCCACGAGGTCATTTATCCCAACAATTTCGATACCGGGGCGGTTTACCGCTGCCCTGAATGCTAATCGGCCTATTCGGCCGAAACCATTGATTCCAATTTTCATTTTATATTAGTTTTTATTTAAATAGTATTTCAGTAAGTTATGTATGGGCTCCTTGATTACGGTGCCGATAACGATGTCGTACCGGCTAGCAACATCTCGCAACCATTCTTCATACCCGGCTGCTACGCTTCCTGTAAAGTTAACGGCCATGCCGGGGTATTGTTTTGTGAGTGGCAGCATATACGTTTCGATATACAATTTGAAGCCGTGATATATGATTTTTTTAATGAAACGATGCTTGTGATTTTCCATCACAAAATCTGCAAACGAGGTTAGGAACAATGTTGGGTTTGCTTGATTGTAAACTTTGTCTAGGATGATTTTGCGGTCGAGTGGATAGCGCGCAATGAATTTTTCCTGCAGGTCCTCAGGCATAGTTTCATTGAGAAAGCTTTTCAGTAGCATGCGGCCGATCCAATTGGCGGACCCTTCATCGGCGAGGATGTAGCCCAAGCCGAAATGATTGTCTGCCGTCCGCTTTCCACTGAAATAAGCTGCGTTTGAACCGCTGCCTAATATACCGACTAGCCCTTTTCCATCGCCAAATGTGGAGAGGGCAGAGGCTTTGACATCATGATCTACATTTATCCTTGCATGTTTGAAAAATTGCTTAAAAACCGATGCAATTTTTTCTTTCCGCTCCGGCGAAGATGACCCAGCCCCAAAAAAATAAATCCGGCGGATTTGTTCAGCATAATTGATGAGGTTATTGTTCTTGTTCAATAGTTGAAGGATGAACCGCTCATCGTGCAGGTAGGGGTTGATACCCATCATCCGGAAGCCGGTGATGATTTTCCCCTTCTCTGCCAACCTCCAGTCCGAAAACCTAGAACCGCTGAATACAACCGCTATCATATCGACAACACTTCCATCATTTCGAGCATATCCTCGCTCAGTTTGAATACTTTCTTGTTCAATACTTCTTCGAGGGGTGTGGTCTTGATTTCATTACCCCTTAGTCCTACCATGATGCGCGTTTGGCCGGCCAACAAATGCCGCACGGCAGCGTAACCCAAACGGCTGGCCAATACGCGGTCAAAGCTACTTGGCGACCCGCCCCGTTGTAGGTGCCCCAATATGGTTACCTTCGTGTCGTAAAAATCGAACCTTTGTTTGACTTCCTTGGCCACATTGTATGCGCCGCCGTTTTCCTCGCCTTCGGCGACAATAACGATGGTGGAGGATTTCTTGCTCTTGGCGGCACTCTCGAGTTGACTGCATAGCGCCTGAATACCTGTTGCTTTCTCAGGCAGGAGTATGGCTTCGGCACCTCCTGCGATCCCTGCATTTAACGCGATGCAGCCGGAATCTCGGCCCATCACTTCCACGAAAAAAAGTCGGTCATGCGAAGCCGCAGTATCCCGTATTTTGTCAATGGCTTCAATGACCGTGTTGGTGGCCGTATCAAATCCCAGCGTAAAATCCGATCCATACAGGTCGTTGTCTATTGTGCCGGGTATGCATACCACCGGAATGGTAAACTCGCGCGAAAAAATTTCGGCACCACTGAATGTGCCATCGCCCCCAATAGCTATCAACGCATCGATGCCGGCCGCCTTGACATGATCGTAGGCTTGCTGCCTACCCGCAGCCGTACGAAATGCTTCGCATCTTGCCGTTTTGAGAATGGTACCACCCAGCTGGATGATGTTGCTGACCGATCGGCTGTTCATTTCCTCGAAATTGGCATCAATCATTCCTTGGTAGCCTTGGTATATACCCACCACTGATTTGCCAGCGTGCAGGGCTGTACGAACAACCGCCCGGACACACGCATTCATTCCCGGGGCATCCCCACCTGAAGTAAATATCCCTACTTTCGTTATGCTTTGCACTTTTTTAATAATCTTTTGTAAATTAGCAGCACGAATATAGTGTGTATTTGTTACACTATTAAATTTTTCAAGAATTATTTTTTATACTTGAAAGGTCTAAGTGAGCAAATTTAGCAAATTAAAATCAATTAATAACAAATAACTCAAGGCTTTGCAATCAAGTTTACCACATTTACAATCTACATTTACTACAGACTGCGTGATTTTTGGTTTTCACGAAGGGGAACTGAAAGTGCTGTTAATCGAACGCAATGAATATCCCTTTAAGGGGTGGTGGGCACTTCCGGGATTTTTTGTAGAACATAATGAAACCATCGACGATGCGGTAAAGCGGATTTTGTACGAACACACCGGTTTGCGCGGCATTTACATGGAGCAGTTATATGCCTTCGGCGATCTGAAACGCCATCCTCAAGGTCGCATTATTACAGTAGCGTATTACGCATTGCTGCGGCTGGATGACCTCAAAGATCGACTGGAGCCGATAACAGATTATGCTCGGCAAGCCATATGGCACCCGCTGAATGACTTACCGGAACTCGCTTTTGACCACCGTCATATCATCGATAAGAGTATTTTGAAGGTAAGGCGCAAGATAAGTTATAGCCCTATAGCATTTGAATTATTGCCCGAAAAATTCACCCTTACGCAGTTACAACAGCTCTACGAAGCGATTTGGGCACGGAAGCTGGATAAGCGTAACTTTCGCAAGAAGATGTTGAATTACAATATCCTAAAGGAACTGCCTGAATTTCAGCGTGGCGTGTCTTACCGTGCGGCTAGACTGTATAAGCTTGACAAGCGTAAGTATGCCAAGGTGTTCCAAAATGAGCTCACCTTTAGTAAATGACGCTAAACCGATAAAGTCTAAAATTACAACCCCCTGCCATAGGGTTGTCACCGATGGTCTTTTTCTTTGACTCCGAAAGGAATGGATTTGTAAGCGCTGTGTCATAAGATAGCGGAGCGGCTTGCTTCGGAAGATTTTTTTTTGCGATTTATCAGTTATGCTGTACTTTTGACCAAAATTTTAAAATAGTCAAATAGTAAAAAGGTAAGATGAGTACAGTGGATGACAAACGGAAACAGATTATAGGCGCAGCATTACGGCGATTTTCGCATTTCGGAATTGCTAAAACGGCCATGAGTGAAATAGCGGAAGATCTGAGGTTGTCAAAGGCTAATCTATATTATTATTTTCCGGATAAGTTTTCATTGATCGAGGCGATAGTCTATCAGATTATCGAAGAGACTGATATTGCCATTGGCAATGCCTTGGATAGCATACCTGGTACATTGGATCTGTTGATCCGGATGCTGGATATTAAGAAAGAGTATTTCGAAAAATATTATATGCTGGTGGTTGATCTGCACGAGATGAACATCAATGAGGAGAAATGGGCTGCATTGGCGAAAGCGATGTTTGAACGGGAAGTGGGCACCACTTCGCGGATTTTTGAACATGGAATAAAACGTAACGAACTTGTAACATTTGATGTTCCTGCTACGTCTGAGTTGTACGTTGCCATGATCCGAGGGCTGGCCATGTTTTGTGACCACGCCACACCACACACACTGGTAGATAGGGAAGAGCTGGCACGGATCATTGAAAAACAAAAGCAAGCGGCCACTATCTTTATCAATGGTATCAAAAAATAATATCCCGAAACAAAATAACATGAACATTGCAAAAATGAGTATACGATTAATGATAACGGTGCTGTTCGTTGGCCTGATAGGACCAAATATTGTCACAGCTCAGGAAAAGCTTACCTTGAAGGATGCGCTCGATTATGCGCTTGCGCACAGTGAGTCTATCAAAAAGGCGCAATTGGATATCCAAGGAGGGAAGCATCAGGTAGCTGAAGTACGGGCATCCGCGTTGCCACAAGTTGAGGGTACCGGTGCATTGAATTACAATCCAGTAATCGGTAAGCTGGTATTTGCAGGGCAATCGGTAACAATCGGGCAGCCTTGGGATTCGCGTATTGGGGCCCAACTTAGCCAGCAGGTATTCAATCAACAGGTGTTTACCGGGTTAAGGGCGGCGAAGACAACCAGTGATTTTTACGAAATAAGCGCAGAGCTTACCGAAGAACAGGTCATCGAATTGGTTGCGACTAATTACTATCAAGTATTGGTAAACCGCGAGCAGTTGAACGTGATTGATACCAACCTGAAAAACATTCGGGTAATCAACGAGATTGTATCCAACCAGTACAAAAACGGCCTCGCAAAGAAAATCGATGTGGACCGGATTAAGGTCAATATAACGAATCTGGAAACGCAGCGCCACGAATTGGTGAATGGTATTGTGCTATTGGAAAATCAATTGAAATTTTCGATGGGGATGCCGATTGAAACTGCGATTGTCTTGCCTGACACCGAATTGAAGGAAGTGCCGAACGCGATCGACTTTCCGGACAATCCTGGCCGGATGGAGAATTTGGTGGAGCTGCGATTAATGAACAAGCAATTGGAATTGTTGGACCTCCAACATAAAGCCTATAAGGCCGAGTACTATCCGACGTTATCGTTGGTCAGCAATTACAGCTATACTGCCATGTCGGATCGATTTAATTACCTTTATAAAAGTTCAGAAGATCCGATGGCTGCCCGGTTCGGCTCGATGCTGGTCGGTCTTAATTTGCGTATTCCGATTTTCAACGGGTTTGCCACCCGCGCACGGATGGGAAAAGCCAAGGTGGACTACCTCAAGGCCGAGCAGGATCTTTGGAATACCAAGCAGTCACTCAACCTGGCTAATGAAAATGCAAAAATTCAATTAAAGAATGCGCTGAACACCATTCTATCCCAGCGCGAAAACGTAACGCTGGCACAGGAAGTATACACGAGCACCCAGAATAATTACAATAACGGATTGGCACCATTGACCGATCTGCTGGATACCGAGAATGCATTGACACAGGCTCAAAACAGCTATACACAGGCGTTATTGAACTACAGGATTGCGGAAATCCAACTCAAAAAAGCAAACGGACAAATCAAATCATTAATAAACGAGTAAATCATCATCACCAAATAGTATATGAAACGGATAATTGTTACCATCGTTGTAGTCGCTGGGCTACTCGCCCTCATCGGATGGGTATTAACCAATAACAAAAAGGAGAACGAGGCAAAGACTGCCGTAGTCGCCGAAACAGGTGGAGCGACTGTCGTCAAGGCAGCTACGGTAAGCCGGCAACCGATCGTGCTCGACTTTTCCGCAAACGGAAATTTTGCGGCAAATCAGGATTTGAAACTGCTTTCTGAAGTAAGTGGCCGGATCACCAAATTGTTGGTAAGGGAAGGAGCACGGGTAAACCGTGGGCAGGTACTAGCACTCGTTGATCCTGAATTGACTAATCTGGATAAGCAAGTTGCGGAAGAAAACCTGCAGAAATTAAAGACGGACTATGCCAGGTATAAGAGTTCGTATGAAACTGGTGGGGTAACAAAATCTCAACTGGACGACATCGAATTGCAGCTGCGGAATGCAGAGATCAAGCTGCAGCAAGAAAGCAGACGGGTAGCCGATGCCAATATTAAAGCACCGATAAACGGCACTATCAACAGCCGCAGTGTGGAAATAGGCACTTATTTATCGCCCGGTACGGAACTCTTCGAAATCGTGGATCTTTCTCAGTTGAAGCTGAAAGTTACAGCCAATGAAACACAAGTAGTGAACCTTAACGTTGGCGACGAGGTAACCATCACGAGTACGGTTTTTCCGGCAAAGGAATTTACGGGTAAAGTTAGCTTCATCGCCGCTAAGGCCGACAATACGCTCAATTATCCCGTGGAGATCATTATCAATAACAGCGCTACTTCTGAATTGAGAGCCGGGATGTATGGTACCGCACACTTCAAGTTCCCACAACAAGAACCGACGATATTGATTCCGCGAGGTGCGTTTGTAGGCGGCGTCAACAGTAATCAAGTATACGTCCTTGGAGCTGATAGCGCCGCAGCAATACGCAAGGTGATAGCCGGAAGAATTTTCGGTGAACAGGTGGAAATTGTGAAGGGCCTTGAAGAAGGCGAAACGGTCATTACAAGCGGTCAAATCAATTTGGTAGATGGTGCAAAAGTTGATGCACAGGTTGATTCAACGAATAGCCAAAGATAACGCCTCGGATCCAATGTCTCACATCTCATATCTTAACTAATGAAGATAGCAGAAATATCAATAAAACGCCCATCCATTGTCATCGTGATATTCACCGCGCTGACCTTATTGGGCATCATGAGCTATTTCTCGTTGAACTACGAGTTGCTCCCCAAATTTACGCCCAGCGTGGTGTCGATTACCACGATATACCCTGGTGCGTCACCCAGCGAAGTTGAAAATACCGTAACCAAGAAAATCGAGGATGCGGTAGCTTCGTTGGAAAACATCAAGAAGCTAGATGCGACCTCGTTCGAGAGCCTGTCTATGGTGATTATTGAGTTGAATAGTGGTACCGATGTGGACTATTCGCTCAATGATGCCCAGCGCAAAGTAAATGCAATTTTGTCTGAGCTGCCAGATGATGCCGAGGCTCCGTCTTTGGCTAAATTTTCCATGGATGACTTGCCGATCCTATCGTTAGCCACTACGGCAAATATGGATGATGCAACGTTTTATGATCTGGTTGATAAGCGTATTCAGCCCGTGTTGTCACGCGTGCCGGGAGTAGCACAGGTAAATCTTATCGGCGGACAGGAACGCGAAATCCAGGTCAGTATTGACGCTTCCAAGCTTGAAGGGTATGGATTGTCTATCCTCCAGGTGCAGCAAGCTATTTTAACCTCCAACTTGGATTTTCCGACGGGTAGCGTAAAAACCCAAAACCAAGATATTTTGGTGCGATTGGCAGGCAAGTACAAATCTGTTGACGAACTGCGGAACCTGGTTGTAGCCACAACCCCTACCGGTGCACAGGTTCGAATACGCGACTTCGCCGATGTACAAGATACCCAGAAGGATGTGGAGAAGATTGCTCGTGTAAACCAACGAGGTGCATTGCTTGTACAGGTGCTAAAGCAGTCTGACGCGAATGCCGTGGAGGTAAGTCGCGGTACGCAGGAAATCATTGCCAATTTGATGGAAACCTACAAAAAAGAGAATCTGAATATCGAAATTGCAAATGACAGCTCTACGTATACGCTGGAGTCGGCCAATGCCGTTATATTCGACTTATTCCTAGCCATCGTGCTTGTCGCTGTGGTGATGTTGTTCTTCCTCCACAGCTTGCGTAATGCGGTGATCGTGATGGTGGCGATTCCCGCTTCTCTGATCGCAACGTTTATCGGTATCAGTCTCTTCGGATATACGCTCAACCTGATGTCGCTTCTTGGCCTATCGCTGGTAGTGGGGATCTTGGTGGATGATGCCATTGTAGTGATTGAAAATATCTACCGGCATATGGAGATGGGCAAAAATAAAGTGAGGGCATCTTATGACGGAGCAAAGGAGATTGGATTTACCGTTGTCTCGATCACCATGGTTATTGTGGTCGTTTTCCTTCCCATAGCGATCAGCACGGGCATGGTGTCTGACATCCTACGGGAGTTTTGTGTGGTGGTCGTGATCGCAACGTTACTGAGTTTGGTGGCATCATTTACCATAGTGCCCCTGCTTACGTCACGTTATGGAAAGTTGGAACGGGTGTCAAATAAGAATATTTTCGGGCGATTCGTACTGTGGTTTGAGAATCAGTTACATCGGTTTACGGGCTGGATTACCGGTGTGCTGAAGTGGTCGCTTAACCATAAGATCATTACGCTCGGCGCGATTACTGTGCTGCTATTTTCATCGTTTGGATTAATCATAGGTGGTTTTATTGGGGGTGAGTTCTTTGCCCAGGGCGATCGGGGTGAGTTTCTTGTTCAGATAGAGATGCCGAAAGACGCATCCATTGAACAAACCAACCAGATGACACAAAAGGCGGAAGAATTTCTCAGTACCAAACCCGAAGTGATATCAGTAATCTCAACGGTGGGTCAATCCAGTGATGGTTTTGCCGGTACCCAGGCTACCGCGTATAAGTCTGAGATCACTGTGAAGCTCGTTGGACGGGAAGATCGAGCGGACCCCAGCAACATTTATGCAGCTAAATTGAAGCGGGAGATGGAAAAGGTGTTGGTAGGTGCAAAAATAAAGACTGTACCGATCAGTATTGTGGGGTTTGCTGAGCAGGCACCTTTTGAATTGGTGGTCATCGGATCTGACTTGGATAGTGTAATGACCTACGCTGAAGGAATACTGGATCGTTTACGGAAAATTCCCGGCACTTCAGAATCAAAGCTTTCCGTAGAGGGCGGTACGCCAGAGATCACCGTAGAGGTAGATCGTGACAAGATGGCTGCACTTGGTTTGAACCTGCAGACAGTGGGTGCAAGTATGCAAACTGCCTTTAACGGTAATACAGACGGCAAATTCCGTTCAGGTGAATACGAATATGATATTAACATCCGTTTTGATGATTACGATCGTAAAAATGTGGAGGATGTGAGCAATTTGCAATTTGCGAACAGCGCCGGCCAATTGGTGCGGTTATCGCAATTTGCCTCCATAGGTGAAGGCTCCGGCCCCAGCCAGTTGGAGCGACGCGACAAGAGTACCTCGGTAAAGGTGCAGTCTCAGGTTGTTGGTCGTCCGGTAAGCGCGATAGCGGCAGACTTGGAAGGACAACTCTCCGAGATTCCAGTACCGAGTGGCGTTAGCTATGTGTGGAGCGGCGAGATGGAACAGCAATCCGAGGGTTTCGGTACACTTGGCATCGCATTACTCAGTTCCATTTTGCTGGTATATTTCATCATGGTGGCTCTGTATGACAGCTTTGTGTATCCGCTTGTGGTGATGTTTGCTATCCCATTAGCGGTCATCGGAGCATTTCTTGCGCTGGCACTCACCAATAATACGCTGAATATATTTACGATTCTGGGTCTGATTATGCTAATCGGTTTGGTTGCAAAAAATGCCATTATTCTGGTAGACTTTACCAATCACCTCAAGGCGGAAGGTAAGTCAACGCGGGAAGCGTTGATATTGGCTAACCATGCTCGGTTGCGTCCGATCCTGATGACTACTATCGCCATGGTGTTTGGGATGTTTCCCATCGCTATTGCCACCGGTCCAAGTGCAGAATGGAAGAACGGACTTGCTTGGGTAATCATAGGTGGCTTATTGAGCTCACTGTTCCTTACCCTTATCGTAGTTCCGGTGATCTATCAGATTGTGGATAACATTCTGCATTACTTTGGGCTTGACAAGAAAGGAAAGCCCATTGAGGAATTGATGGTGGAAGAATATGTGCATAAGGAAGTTAAAGAGTATGAGGAAGAGGCTATTTAGTGAGTAACGCCTTTCCTGAAGTAATTGAGGTCTTTTGCCCGCTGGAGTTCAGCGGGCATTTTTTTTAAATGATCCCACTGAAAGAACTGGTATGGTAGTTACTAACATTCTTGTCGGGTGTGGATTTTTTTATCCGCCAACGGCCATGAAATCTATGTATCTTTACTCGCGAAAAGGAAGGATTTACGATGAAGCAATACCTCGATTTGATGCGCCATGTGTATGAAAATGGCACTGATAAGCACGACCGTACAGGTACCGGTACACGTAGCGTTTTTGGCTACCAAATGCGGTTTAACCTAAAGGCTGGTTTTCCGTTGGTGACTACCAAGAAAGTGCACCTGCGCTCCATTATCCATGAATTGATCTGGTTTCTCAGAGGCGATACCAACATCCAATACCTCCAGGAAAATGGAGTGAGCATCTGGGATGAATGGGCCGACGAACAGGGAGATCTCGGTCCGGTATATGGATCGCAATGGCGCTCGTGGCCTACACCCGGCGGGGAACATATTGATCAAATTAAGCAGGTAGTCGAGCAGCTAGAGACTAACCCAGATTCCCGCCGTATCATCGTGTCGGCGTGGAATGTGGCTGAAATCAAACACATGGCGCTACCGCCATGCCATGCGTTTTTCCAGTTTTATGTGGCACCGGCTGATCCCCGAAATGGATTGTATAAACCGCAGCTTTCTTGCCAGCTTTACCAACGTAGTGCCGATATCTTTCTCGGCGTACCCTTTAATATTGCCTCTTACGCGCTGCTTACCATGATGATGGCCCAGGTGTGTAACATGGAGGCCGCAGACTTTGTGCATACATTTGGCGATGCCCACCTCTATAGTAATCACTTCGAACAGGTGGAGCTCCAATTGAGTAGAACACCGCGGCCATTGCCTACCATGACTATTAATCCGACAGTTGCCGATATTTTTTCCTTTCAATACGACGATTTCCAGTTAACGAATTACGATCCCCATCCACGTATAAAAGCGCCCGTGGCGATATAGATCACTAACAGCACCATGGAACGTCCCTTTGTATCGGCCATCGTGGCCGCAGCTGAAAATAATGCGATTGGTAAAGATAACCAGTTGTTGTGGCATTTACCCAACGACCTCCGGTTTTTCAAGCGCACGACGTCGGGCCACCCGATCATCATGGGCCGTAAGACTTTTGAATCGGTCGGAAAACCTTTACCCAACCGTCGTAATATCGTTGTCACGCGCCAGCCCGACTATGCCGTTGAGGGGGGCGACGTTGTCCACTCTATCCAGGCAGCATTGGCGCTGTGCGCCGACAATGCGGAGGTTTTCATTGTAGGTGGTGCGGAAATCTACAAGCAGGCATTGGCGATTCTGGGGCGTATTTACATCACCCGCGTGCATACCGAGGTGGCAGGTGATACCTTTTTTCCGGATATTGATGAACAGGATTGGGTTTTGGTTTCTGAAGAGTTTCACGCGCCCGACGAACGGCATGCATATGCTTATACCTTCATGGTGTACGAGCGTATGTGATCGATTTAGACAGAATTACGTGTTTTACTGCTATGACATATGAGTCTGATATAGCCAAAAGGAAAGCCCTGGGAAGATGGTTTTTTTTCGCCCTGAAAGTAGTGCTTTGGGTTATCATTGCCTATTCTTTTACGTCCAACACCGTGTTGTATCGCGACTATCCTCATTTGGCACAGCTGGCCTATGCGGTCAATACATTTCTTACGGGAAGTATCTTTATCTCGATCGGCCAGTTTATTTTCATAGCGCTGTATCGGAGGCGAAATAAAAAGAATAATCGAGTTAGGGGTAATTATGTGTTGGGAATCAACCAGATTGCTACCTTGCTGAATGTGGTGTTTGCCATCCTTGGGCTGATGCTGGCCTTTGGTATCAATCCAAAGGAGTTTTTGACCAGCATTACCATCGTAGCGATGGCCATTGCCCTATTATTCAAAGATTATATTACCAACATGATCAGCGGGTTGCTGATTATGTTTTCCGACCAATTTACCATCGGTGATACGGTACGCATAGGTGAATACCAAGGCAAAATAATGGATATTACCTTGGCGAATATTATGGTGAAGAACGACGATGATGATGTCGTACTGATTCCGAACAATACCGCATTTACCACGAATATCATCAACCAATCGCTTCAGAACTCCCGAAAGCTCACCATTGAATTTGAGCTCGCGCTGGCCAATGCTTACCAACACGGCGCGTTGGAGAAGCAGCTTCATGCGACTTTGCAGCGACATGGTGCCAATATTGTTCAGGGTAGCTTTCAGCTAAGGGTGGTAGGGATCGGCAAGGATTTCGTTCACTACAAACTGCAGTTCTCAACAGCAAAAAAGGATACACCTTTACGAAGACAATTGCGCAACGAACTCTATTTGCGCATTCTGACTTTTGAGGCTGAACAAGCTGCAGAGCAGCCCGGAAAAAGTTAGACTTTTCTGACTTTTACACTTTTTACGAAATGATGACTGCCCTTTTCGAGGATTAGATCCGCGCGGAATCGGGTCGGCAAGATGTTTTTGATAAGGTTAGGTTTGTTGATTTCATTCCAGATGTTAGCCGCCATTGCGGGGCTCTCTGCTTCGTTGAGATCAGCATAACGATGGAAGTATGAACCAGGGTTTTGAAATGCAGTCTTACGGAGCCATTCGAAACGCTGAGTGTACCACTGTTGAAGATTATCTGGAGAGGCATCTACGTATATGGAATAATCGAAAAAATCCGATACGAAGACCCGCGGACCGCGGTGCTTGCCTTTCACATTCACCTGCAGTACGTTGATGCCCTCCACGATCAATATATCGGGTTGTGCTACCCATTGCAGCTCATCAGGGAGGATATCGTAGGCCAAATGGGAGTACACCGGTGCTGATACCAGTTCCCTGCCCGATTTGATGGCCGATAGAAAGCCGAGCAGTTGCCTCGTATCATAGCTCTCTGGGAATCCTTTGCGATTAAGTATTCCTTTAGACTCCAGGTAGCTGTTCGGGTGTAGGAAGCCATCGGTAGTGATTAAGTCTACCTTTGGCGTGCCGGGTAATAAGGACAATACCTTTTGCAATACCCGTGCCGTGGTACTTTTGCCAGCCGCAACGCTCCCGGCGATGCCGATCACGAAAGGCAGGTGTTTGGTGTGGTTGCTGAAAAAGGAATTAGTCTGTCCGTGCAGTTGCCGGTAATTGTCGATGTGTATGCGTAATAGCTGACTCAATGGGAAATATACCTCCTCGATTTCCTGCATGGTCAGCGGTTCATTTAATGCATTCAGCTTTTGGATATCTTCGTCAGCGATGAGGTAAGATGAATGGCCGTTGAACGCTTTCCATTCCTCGCGCGTCACATGGCGAAAGAGCGAATACGTTATGCCGTTGTCCGTTTTTACCATACCTGTCGGATTGGTGGAAACCGCAAAATTAGATAAAATGCATGGTATTTGCGCATGTGAGTTGAATAAAGTAATAGTTTGGCCAGTTTAAAGTGTGCCTTTTAGGATAAGCTCGCCAGTGGCAGGGTTGGTGGCCAAAGGTACATTGTACACATCGCAGACCCGCATCAGCATTTGGATATCCGGTTCGTGGGCATGTTTGCCCAGTGGATCTCTGAAAAAAATGATGGCGTCGATTTTACCCTCGGCAGCCAATGCAGCTATCTGCGCATCCCCGCCTTTAGGGCCACTCAATTTTAATTCTACATCCAACCCGGTCTGTCTGATGTACGCGCCTGTAGTTCCCGTTGCTACCAGCTTTGCATTTTGCAATAAAGCGATGTTGTCTTTCACGAATCCAACCATCTCGGGTTTTTTACCGTCATGTGCAATTAGTGCTATTGTTTTTTGTTCCATGGATTTATATAAAGTATGAAATTGGATGTTCTGGATTTGTTAAAATTACCCTTTCGAAGACAAAAACCGCCAGGGCCCCTTTGGTAGCGAATTTTCTTTATCGGCTACCAATTGCTTGACGATCCGACTAAGCAACTCATCGTTTTCGCTGACCATTCGGTCGCCCAAGGCGATCAGCTTTTGGATGTTGTTATGACTTGCTGCATCGAGTTCTTCGTGGATGCTATGCAAGCTGCTGGGCTCTATCCGGATGTATTGTTCGGCCTTCCCAGTTGATCGGTACAATTGCTGCAAGAAGAAATCGCTACTTTCGGCAGCTCCGCTCATCATGATGTCGATCAATGCAGGGCCTATGGATATGGCGCGGCTCTCTTTGAAATGTTCGTAGTCATAGGCTTTCCTCGACCGTCCGGTGCCCAACGACAGGATGGAGATGTCATTGATTTTGGTTTGGTTAAAAGCTTTTGTGACTTCCACCAATGCGCTCATGGAAGGGTTTGGTGCAAATACGCCACCATCGAGCAGCGGATAACGTGTGCCGCTCATTGAATAGATCTCGGCGACACTGAAATATGTCGGGGCGGCGGAGGTAGCCCTGCAAACATCGCGCAAATAGAAGTCGCGCGGGTCACCTCGAACAATGGCGGTCTGTTGCCGGAAAAAATGTGTTTTCCGTAGTTCGATGTTATAGGCGGTGATGATGCAGGGTTTTAGCAATTGGCTGAGCTTGTATTCGCCGAAATAACTCTCCAGCACATGTTCGAGGGTCGTGCTTGGGTAGCGTTCACTCAGCAGTCCAAATTTTGCTACGAGTCTTCGGAAGAAGCCTGCCTTGAAGATGTCGCTACCGTGGGTAACATAAATATCCAACGCTTCTTTTGCCGAATACTTGGGACGGGAAGGATCTTGTTCGTGAGGGCATAGCAATAGGCATGTAAGGATGCCACCTGTGCTCGTTCCGGCGAAAAAGTCAAAGTAATCCACTATCGCTGCGTCTGGATTTTCGCTTATGCGTTTCAGTCTCCGTTCCAAAGCCGCCAACAGCATGCCGGGGATAATTCCACGGATACCACCGCCGTCAATCGAAAGAATTTTCTTCATCGTTTCTGCTTTGCCGGTAAAAATAGGTTTTTTTCCGATAAGGATTCACGTAGAGCTATCGAGCCACCCTAATATTTCAATCTTATTGTTAATATTTTTATATTACACGTTAAGGATTCCTGTTGGGTGCTACCTTAAACCAATGCCCACAATCTTTATAGCGATAACAAAATCTTGTTTTAGGTGAATAGATAGTGTTTCTTTTTTATTAAATAATAGATTTAATTTATTTTAGAGGAAATGATGCTATTTTTTATTATAAAATGATGTATTATTATAATTATGATTTAAATATAAGGTATCTGTTAGTATTAGTTTGGTCTTTTTGAATAAATATCATTAATTTATTTGTATTTTTTTGATTTTTTCAATAGAAAAATTGTTTTTATCAAATTTTTATACATATTTGCATTGATGATTGTATTAATGTTAAACTATAACCGCATTTCTAACTAATTTTTGAGTATTATGGAGTTATTTACTTTGGATTTTTCCGTTTTGTCTGATTTATTCGGTGTGGGTTCAGCGCTGCCGCTATTGTCGGTGATGACGCAGGATGCTGTTACCGAGGGGCCAACCATTACCGATGTGTTGTTGACGGCTAACAACATTTGGATGATGTTGGCCGCAGCGTTAGTGTTCATTATGCACTTAGGCTTCGCCAGTGTAGAGGCTGGTTTTACGCAATCCAAGAACACGGTCAATATTTTATTCAAGAATACGTTGACGCCCGTTCTTGGCATTGTAACCTATGCACTATTGGGATTTTCGTTGATGTATCCCGGAGATTTCAATGGATTTCTGGGCTTCAGTATTGAAAGTTGGGACGTGATTTGGCTCAACCCTGGCGCTGCGGACATCAGCGCGGGGTATGCGGATGGGGGATATACGTTTTGGACCGATTTTGTCTACCAGGCGATGTTTGCCGCGACGGCAGCCACCATTGTATCCGGCGCTGTTGCTGAACGCATCAAGTTAAGCGCGTATCTTACGTTTACGTTGTTTTTCGTAGGGTTAGTTTATCCGATTATTGGTAGCTGGAAATGGGGTGGCGGCTTTTTGGATGAATTAGGTTTTGTCGACTTTGCCGGCTCCACATTGGTTCACTCTGTTGGCGGATGGGGTGCTTTGATTGGTATTTGGCTATTAGGCGCGCGTATCGGTAAATACGATAATGGAAAAACAAGTGAAATTGCCGGTCACTCGGTTCCGTTGGCTACAATCGGCGTGTTTTTGCTATGGCTAGGATGGTTTGGTTTCAATGGTGGGTCCGTGCTTTCCGCAAATCCCGGGTTAGTGTCCCTGGTGTTGACCACTACGGTATTGGGGGCCTGCGGTGGGGCCATCGGCGGGCATTTCACGAGTATGCTTGCAATGAAGCGTATTGACTTCGGCATGGTGCTGAATGGCGTATTGGCAGGATTGGTGGGTATTACAGCAAGCGCCGATATCATCACCCCGCTGGAAGCGCTGATTATAGGCGGTGTGGCGGGCGTTTTGGTAGTGTTTTCGGTAATGCTGTTGGATAGATTGAAACTGGATGATTGCGTAGGTGCCGTATCTGTTCATCTTACCTGCGGTGTATGGGGTACATTGGCCACAGGGATTTTTGGTGAAGGAGCCTCATTTATGCCTCAACTCTATGGTGTTTTGGCCTGCGGAGCCGCTGCAGCGGGTGGTGCCTTTATCATCTTTGGCATACTGAAAGCTACGGTGGGTTTGCGTGTCAAACCCGAAATCGAAAAACACGGCCTTGATAGTGAAGAGCACGGTATTCGGGGATATACGATTTTGGTGGAAGACTAATCTAGGTTTTCCCTTTGCACAATAGTGAACTAACTAAGGTTTATATAAAAAGGCTTCCGAGATAACGTGCGTGTTTCCACAACACGTTATCTCCAAAAGCCAATCGTTTCATCACTCTTCCTAAAAAGACTGGAAATCACACTTGGAAGAGGCAAAATTACTACAAATATGAAAAAAATTTTTATCGCAGGAAGTATGCTATTATCAGCGCTGCTGGCCTCTGCCCAGGATGAATCGCTGACGATTTCAGGATCGGTGGATGCCTATTACAAATATGACTTTTCGGGGTATAAGGATGACGCCGGGCTTGGCAACATCCCAACCTCGTTTGCCAATGAGCAAAACTCGGTTTCATTGGGGATGATTAACCTCATTTTAGGAAAGACCGTAGGCAAAGCGTCGTTCGTTGGAGACGTGTCTTTTGGGCCGCGTGGGCAATACCAATCCCTGCTCAACGGACATGACGGCAATACGTTCAACATCCAGAACTTGTACATGAGCTATGCCTTCACCGACAAGTTTTCGATGACCGCGGGTTTTATGGGCACATTTGTCGGTTATGAGATCATCTCACCTACGGGCAATTTCAATTACTCCACTTCATACCTCTTTTCTGCCGGACCGTTCCAGAATGCCGGTATCAAGGCTCAGTACGAGTTTTCAGACAAAGTAGGGCTGATGGTCGGTTTGTTTAACGACTGGAACGTCTACCAAGATTTCAATGGGGTGTCTGATTTCGGCGCGCAGTTGCGTCTTTCGCCAGTTGAAGGCTGGGATGCCTACATCAACTTTCTTGACGGCCACGAAACAGGGATGATTTTTGATTTGACGACCTCCTATCAAATCACCGATGCCTTCAAGCTGGGGTTGAATGCCGCGGATTTCGCTGCTGAAGGGGAAGATGCAGGTGGGTATCAAGGTGGTGCATTATATGCACAGTACGGCTTCACGGATGCCTTTGCACTCGGCGCGCGCGGCGAATACTTTAAATACAAAGATATGGGTAGTGGCGCTGATATGATCGAAGGTAATTCCGTTTTCGGGCTTACGCTTTCTGCAAACGTAAAAGCAGGTCCGCTTACGGTTATTCCTGAGCTTCGTTTTGACAACAATTCGGAAGAAGTGTTCTTCAAAAATACAGATTTGGATCTGTCAAAAAGCGCCTCGCAATTTTCATTGGCATTGGTATACGCGTTTTAACGCCTATCGAATATACTGCAAACACATGGATGAGCTCAACGGGTTGCACAGCCCGTTGGGCTTTTTTGCTTGCGTATATTGCGGCGCTTGTGTGAAAAGCAAGCGTTCCGTTTTGCTGTGGAAGCACGTAGAATCGTTGCACAAACCTAACACAATTGTTGCTTAAAAAGCATGCTTGATTCATAGTAATTTGTTGTAGAATTGGTTTCGATTTCCTATATTTATGGCTGTGGGCTATCTTGGGAGGATAACCCGTATAGTTATGTATTATTAAATTGAAGGAGTTATGGTTAATTTAGTAGCAATTTTTGTTGCGGGTATTGCCATTGGGCATGGCAACCCGGTGAAGGACGATGTGGGTAGGGATGCTGGACAATTTGCAGTGGACCAACGCGGAAAGTTTGTGGTGTATAAATCCAACGCGTTGGCAGACGAAGTCAGTTTTCCTGCTGTGCAGGAGCAGCTGACAGCATTTTTAGATGCAAAAGGGAACGAAACCACAACCAAATCGGCAGGGCGTTTGGAAAGTACAGGTAGCGTTTCGATGAAGAAGCATGCAGGTATAGGCAATTACGTAGCCGGAAAAATCAACTATACCCTAGTACTAGAAAACAGCGAAGGGGAACTAAACTATTGGTTTACCGACCTAAGCTACCAACCGTATCGCAATGATCGCTATGGAAAGCGGATCAAAGCAACGGTCGCTCCCATCCCGTTGGAAGATCAGTTCAGCAAGCTGAACGAACGGATATGGGCAAAACAAAAAAATTACGCTTACGAGGCCCTCGATGAGTTGGCCAACCAGGTGCTTGGTCAGCTGGAGGCAGCAGGAAGGCCGAAGGTCGTAACCACCAATATGGAATGACGGTCGATCGACTGTTTTTAAGAAAAACTACGGCGGGGCGCTTTGGCAAAGCGCTCCTTTTTTTGTCATAATGTCCTGCCATCCTGACGGAACGAGGTATTGGAACGTATATTGTTCACGCTGGACACGACGAAGTATTAGTTAACGTTATACGATTTACATCCTTACAATATGAACGAAAAAGGCAACATATCCATCCATACCGAGAACATATTCCCGGTGATTAAAAAGTTTTTGTATTCAGACAATGAGATTTTCTTGCGGGAGCTGGTTTCGAATGCCGTGGATGCTACCCAGAAAATTAAGCGATTGGCTTCCTTGGGTCAGTATAAAGGCGAATTGGGAGACATAACCATTGACGTGGCGTTTGATGAAGAGGCTAGAACCATCACGATTTCGGACAATGGAATTGGCATGACGGCTGAGGAGGTTAAGAAGTATATTAATCAGATCGCATTTTCCGGAGCTGCGGAATTTGTTGAAAAATTTAAAGAAGCGAAGGATGCCAATGAAATTATCGGGCGTTTCGGGCTGGGTTTCTATTCGGCATTTATGGTTGCCGATCAGGTGGAAATTCAGACGCTGTCTTATCAGGAGGGCGCGGAAGCCACCCGTTGGGTTTGTGATGGTAGTACGTCTTACGAGATTTCTGAAGGAAACCGGACAACGCGCGGCACCGATATTATCCTGCATATCAATAATGATTCGGAAGAGTTTTTAGCTAAAGGAAAGTTGCAGGATATACTGGAAAAGTATGGTAAATTTCTACCGGTACCCATCCGCTTCGGTACGCGTACCACGAGTGAGCCCGATGGAGACGACGACGAGGGAAAGCCAAAGTATAAATCAATCGAGGTAGACAACATCATCAACAACACCACTCCGGCTTGGACGAAATCGCCTTCAGATCTGAAGGATGAAGATTACCTAGCGTTTTATCGGGAGCTATATCCTTACTCGATGGATGAGCCGCTTTTTTGGATACACCTCAATGTCGACTATCCGTTTAACCTGACGGGGATTCTCTATTTTCCGAAAGTCAAAAATGATTTCGAGATTCAGAAGAACAAAATCAAGTTGTATTCGCGTCAAGTATTCATCACGGATGAGGTGAAGGATATCGTTCCGGAATTTTTGATGCTACTTCATGGGGTCATCGATTCCCCGGATATCCCATTGAACGTGTCGAGGAGCTTCCTGCAGGCCGATAGTAACGTAAAGAAGATCAATGCGCATATTACCAAAAAGGTAGCCGATAAGCTGGCTGAGTTATTTAAAGGGGACCGCAAGGGTTTTGAAGAAAAATGGAAAGATATTAGCCTTTTCGTCAAATACGGTATGCTCAGTGATGATAAATTTGCCGAAAAGGCAAATGACTTCTGCTTGGTGAGAAATACCGATCAAGAAGTCTATACGCTTAAGGAGTATGCGGAGAAGGTAAAGGACATTCAACAGGATAAAGACGGAAACGTCGTGTACCTCTACACCAACGATATTGCACAGCAAGACAGCTATATCTCAACGGCCAAAGATCGGGGATATGACGTATTGATGATGGACTCGCCAATAGATGCTCATTTTGTAGGTTATTTGGAGCAGAAGACGGAAAAAACGCAGTTGAAACGTGTGGATGCTGACGTGATTGACAAGTTGATCAAGGCAGCGGATTCCAAAGAGCTGCAATTGACGGAAGACGAAAGCAAAACGGTGGTATCTCTTTTTGAAAAGGCCATCAGTCGCGATAATATGAAAGTGGAAGTGGATGCCCTCGGCGAGAATGAGTTGCCAGTGACAGTGACGATCGATGAATTCATGCGTCGTATGAAAGATATGGCACAAACCGGAGGAGGCATGAGCTTTTATGGTACAATGCCTGACAATTATAAGGTGACGGTAAACGGGAACCATCCGTTAATTAAACGTGTTCTATCGGCTGAAGACGAAGATCAGCGGGAACAACTGGCTAAACAAGCGTTTGATTTAGCGTTGTTATCGAGGGGCTTGCTTACCGGAAACGAACTGACGAATTTCGTGAAACGAAGTGTCAGTTTGATCGGTTAAGGTTTTTTTTAAAATTGTTGTTGGATTGTTGTTTAATTGCTACTTTTGCAATCCCATAACACGGTAGGTATAGCTCAGTTGGTTAGAGCACTAGATTGTGGTTCTAGGGGTCGTGGGTTCGAGTCCCATTACTTACCCAGATAAAGATACAAGGCACTTACAGATTGTAGGTGCCTTGTTTGTTTGATTTATAGTGCGATTTGCGCTGTAGCCTTTTCCAGTCCTTCAAGAAAATCCTTCCCCCAACGTTGTACGTCATAGTGCTTTACGGTTTCAAACAATCGCTGCATGCGGAGCTTCCTTTCCGGGGCTTCCAAAAGTAATGCATTTTGTAAGCTTTCCTTCAGGCTGAACATATCGTAAGGGTTTGTACGAATGGCATGTGGGAGCTCCACGGATACACCTGCAAATTCGGAGATCACCAGTACGCCGACTGGATTCTTTTGTAGTCCTTGCACCGCCACATATTCCTTTGCAACGAGGTTTAGCCCATCGCGTAACGGTGTAATCCATGCGACTTCGGCAATCGCATAGTAGGAGATAACTTCTTCAAAAGGGACGGATCGGAAGAAAAAGCGGATGGGTGTCCAATCCATATCGGCATATTTCCCATTAATCTTTCCAACGGCCTGTTCCAGCTCCTCTTGTATTCGTTCATATACCTTCATGCCTTGGGACGGTGGCGTACAGATATTGATTAACTCGAGTGTGCCATGATACTCGGGGTGTTCTTCCAAAAACTCACCGAAAGCTTGAATTTTCTCCAGCGGACCTTTTACATAGTCCAGCCGTTCCACCGATAATATAATACGCTTTCCTGCGGTCTGTTTACGAAGGGTTTGAATGCGCTTTTTGGTTTCGGAGCTTCGACAAATCCGGCGAATATTATCCATGTTTACCCCAACAGGCTGAGCACCCAGTCTGATGGTTTTTCCACCCACGGCAATTTGTTTGGTCATCTGGTCTATACCAAGCGCGCAGCTGTAGGTTAGAAATTGCTTTGCGGCATTTACACGACTAATAACCTTTACCGGGGCGTGGCTTTTTACTACATCCACAAAATTCTCAACGTAGCGCGGTATGTGGAAACTGATGAAGTCGCATTGCAGCAGACTGCCAATGATTTCATGTCGCCATGGGATAATATTGAAGATATCTGCCGGCGGAAATGCAGTGTGGTGGAAAAATCCGATTTTCAGATCGGGGCGTAGTTGACGCAGGTAGGCAGGTACCATCCACAGATTGTATTCATGTATCCATATATATGCGCCTTGTTCAGCCTCGGCGGCCACACGGTCGGCAAACAGTTCGTTGATGCGAAGGTAGTGCTGCCAGTGATCATGATTAAACTGAGCTTTGTTGATGAATGAGAAAATAGTGGGCCAGAAGGCTTCCTTCGAGAAAACACGGTAGAAAAGATCAATATCCTTTTGCGGTAGAGGAATGATTGATGCTTTCAAGTTGGGGTAGTTTGGTTTGTCAATGTATGGATTGAGTTCTGGGTTTTCGCCCAGTAGTCCAATGGCTTCTTCGCCAACCCATACTCCCGGTCGACCAGTATCGAAGAAACCGAGCAATGAGGGAATAATCCCGTTGGGACTACGTGGCGGGATCCGCTTGGTTTTTCCTTGTGATACCTCGATGTCAAATGGCAGTCGATGGTAAACCATCAGTAGTTGCTTATTATTGATGTCTTTTTTGGCTATTGTTTTTTTCCGTGCAACACGATAACTACGAAAGCATTCAAAATGCTCCATTGCCTCCAATATCCCGCCGGCACCTTCTTCGGTAGCCCGGTAGACGCTGGGCATTTTTTTTACCGCCTCCATCAGGGCGGGCTCCGACTGCCCCACAGCCACCCCCCTGTAGCCTGTTGTAAAAAGGGAATAATCGTTGTAGGTATCGCCCGCAACCAAGATCTTATCTTCTGGAAAACCGATGAATTGGATGAGCTGCATAAGTGTCGTTCCTTTGTTGACGCCCCCGGGTAGTATGTCGAGGTATTTGCCAGCAGATAGCAATACGTCGCACTGGTGTGCATCGGCTATCCCTTTGATGGTGTGCAAATCGGCGCTATCATCGTAATAAAATGAGCAGCGTCGTTGCTGGGGCACTTCTTGGGGATGTAGCCCCGGTATATTGGCGAAGTGTTGTTTGAGTAGGTATTCATCAGGCCATCGCCGCTCAATATCGGACTGGATCGAGACCACGGGTTCCCTAGAGTGGCCATCGACGATAGTTGCTCCCACATCACTGATGATATAGTCGGGAATGGGCATCATCGGATCGTGCAGCAAGGGGAGAACTGTTTCCATCCCCCGGCCGGTTACGAAGACCAGTTTGATATCCCCGCGGTCTCTTATCAAACTATAAAGCTGTTGTTTTTTTGTTAACGAACCTCCTAGAAAGGTGCCGTCAAGGTCAGTAGCCAATAACATCATCGTTTTTTCTTTTTTCAAGCGCACCACATTCAGTCATCTGGCGATGCAGTTACACTTTGTTAGACAAATACGGGAGATTGATATTTACACAGGTGACCCAATACCTGCCCCTTCGCGTTAGGGCATTAAAACCGCATAGAAAGGGATTTTTCAGATCGAGAAGGGACCAATGCTTAATCCCAGGCGGTGCAAAGGTAGTTAAAAAAGGTCGTAAACCCAAATGCTATTAATTCCACATGGGGTTCTGGGGGAAATTTGCGACGTGGGCATATCGAGGTCCTAGTGAAACAATGGCTTCCTTCCATAGGTTTTCGCTGTCGTTGCCAAAGGTAATGTCCGCATTATAGTGATTGCTAACCACCCAGGCATTCTCCTTGAGCTCTTCGTCGAGTTGGCCGGGGCTCCAGCCGGAGTAACCCAAGAAAAATTTAATCTCATCATTTGTGATGCTGCCATTCCGTATTAGGATTTGTAAGCTTTCAAAATTGCCACCCCAGTATATGCCGTTTCCCAAACCTATCCCACTATGCAACTTGTCGTAGCATTTGTGTATGAAGTGGATACTTTCCTGTGCTACGGGCCCGCCGAAAAATAGGGGGAAATCAGCTTCCGGGAAATCAAGCATGACATCGCTAAGCTGTATTGCCGCAGGCTGATTAAGTACATAACCAACAGTGCCGTCTTCGGAATTATGCTCGCACAATAAAACAACCGCGCGTTGGAAGTTGGGGTCGAGCATAAAGGGTTCGGACATTAGCAGGCTTGCTGCTTGGGGAACGTTTTTGTTGAACATAGCGGAACCTCCATTCCTGTTAAGACAGGTAAATATACGAAAAATCAGATGTCATATCCCAATCGGTGCAAAAGTTTGGGGAGGGTGTCACCGGGTGCGAGTAAATGAGCTTGCAGGCCCAGTGTGTTGGCCGCCTCAATGTGTTGGGGACTGTCGTCTATAAACAGGGTTTGTTTCGGGTTCAGTCCGTGTGTGTCCAACACGAACTGGAATATCTCGTTGTCGGGCTTCCGCATCCCCATGAGGTGGGAATAATAATCCTTTTCAAAGAACATCGTATTTCCGACGATGCCGAACTCACGGTCTAGGTAATCCATGATCCAATTGTAGTGGATTTCGTTGTTGTTGCTTAATAAAAATGTACGATAATGCGCTTTTAATTGGTGGAGCAATTCATGGTGGTGTGGCCGCACACCGATAAGTAGGCTGTTCCATGCATTGTCAATGGCCTCATCGGTTAGCTCACCATTACCGGTAGCCTTCCGTATTTCATTACGGAATTGTCCAGCCGTAATGATACCTTTATCAAAGGCATCAAATAGTGCGTGTTGAGCCCGGTGACCATAAAATTTATCCACGTCCTCGATGCCCAATTCAACTAGCGATTGTCTTAATACGGAGAAATCGATATCAAATAACACGTTGCCGTAATCGAGGATAATGTTCTTGATATTTTGCATAAAAATTTCTAAATCTGTATGCAAATATGTACATTTGCACCCGCAAAACAATAATTATTTGCACTGCGCCTATAGCTCAGTTGGTTAGAGTAGAAGACTCATAATCTTTTGGTCCCTGGTTCGAGCCCAGGTGGGCGCACAAAATATGACGAAAGGAGGTATAACAGGATATGATCATTGTGAATGTGAAAGACGGAGAATCGTTGGATCGGGCATTGAAGCGTTTCAAGAAGAAGTTTGAAAAGACCGGGGTATTGAGGGAGCTGCGTTCCCGTCAAGCGTATGAGAAGAAATCCGTTACCCGCCGTACGCAAATTAAAAAGGCAATTTATAAACAAGGCCTTAACCAGGATATCCTCTAAGGATATTTCCAATATAGATAAGCAATTTATTTGTAGCATCGGAAAACTATCCGTATATTCAGCATGTAGAATATATGGATAGTTTTCTATGTTTGTAGACCGGTTTATTCGTTTTATCGCGTATGAAAAGCGCTTTTCTGAACATACACTTACCGCCTATGGTCATGAAGTGCAACAATTTGTTGATTATTTAACAGCACTAGATACCGGTGTTGATAAAGTGACACACCGCCAAGCAAGGGCGTATTTGGCCACGCGATTTGAACGTGGGCGCAGCCCAGCAACAATCAATCGAAGCCTCGCCGCACTCCGTACCTATTATAAATTTCTTATGCGCGAAGGCGCGGTGCTGCAGAATCCCTTTGCATTGGTAAAGGCATTGAAGACACCGAAGAAACTTCCGGTAATTGTAGATAAAGAAAAATTGTCGTTACTGCTGGATGCGGAAAATGTTTTTGCTGATACATTTGAAGGCCTGCGGGACAAAACGGTTTTGGAGCTGTTGTTCGGTACAGGTATCAGGCTTTCAGAGTTATTGCAAATCCGTGATGAACATATCGATTTTTACAATGGGAATATCCTTATCTTTGGTAAGCGGAACAAGGAAAGACTCGTACCGTTGAACAAAGCGTTGATCGTGCTGCTCCAACATTATATCAGTGAAAAAAAAGCACAGCATTTTGACAACAATTCGACCCATCTTATCGTTACTAAAGAAGGGAAGAATGCTTATCCCAAATTGATCTATGACATCGTAACACATTACCTTAGTATTATATCTTCGCAGCGAAAAAAAAGCCCGCATGTGCTGCGGCATACTTTCGCTACTGCGCTGCTCGATAACGGGGCAGACCTGAACGCGATTAAGGAATTACTAGGGCACGCTGGGCTAGCTGCCACCCAGGTGTATACGCACAATTCGGCCGAACGGCTTAAATCGATTTATAAACAAGCCCATCCAAAGGCTTAAAAAAAGGAGGAAACATGAATATTATTGTGCAATCTATTCGTTTTGATGCAGACAAAAAGTTAATCCAATTCATCCAGAAGCGGGTGAACAAACTCGATCAGTTCTTTGATCAAATCATAGACGGGGAGTGTTATCTCAAGGTGGAAAATGTAGAAGATGAAGCAAACAAGGTAACGGAATTCAAACTTAATATTCCGGGTAACCAATTATTTGCAAAGGCACAGGCTAAATCCTTTGAAGAAGCCACAGACCTCGCAGTCGAATCGTTACGTAGGCAAATTAACAAACATAAAACCAAGACACGAGCAAAAGCGAGCAACCACAAAGAATTACTCTCACAAACTGATGAGTATGTAGCATAGCATTGATTTGCTCTGGAAAGATAGTGCTGACCTGGTGGGTAAAACGCCCACCAGGTTTTTTTTGTTATCTTTGAATGCCAGAACCTTAGGAAATGAGATGTATAAATGGTTTGAAAAGTATTTTGCTTTTAGTCGCAGGGAACTAAATGGCATTTGCCTATTAAGTGTGTTCTTGTTGATGCTATGGCTGATTCCTCGTATATATGCTTTACGGGATAACAATGACGGTAGCGATTTGTCGGCACAAATTGCTGATATTGATCATTTTCTGGCTACTGTTGATGCGCGTAGATCAGCGGTGGGTAACAAAAAGCCTGTTTCAATTCCGGAAACGCCGATGGTGGAAGTCGAGTATTTCAGGTTTGATCCAAACGGGCTTGCTGTTGTGGATTGGAAACGGCTGGGGCTTTCCGATAGGCAGATACGGATGATCAAGAATTATGAGGCAAAGGGCGGGCAATTCCGAAAGAAAGAAGACTTCAAAAAGATTTATGCAATCAATGAAGCTGACTATGCCCGTCTCGCGGCGTATATCGATATCGAGGAAATCCATGCCCCCAGCCCTGCAACACCGGGCCGTTCGTCTGATAGAGATGGTAACGCGGTAGTTGAGCGCGAGGAAAGGAGTACATTATTCCTTGACCTGAACACAGCGGATTCACTTGAACTACAATTCCTGCCTGGTATCGGGCCAGTGTTTGCGTCCCGTATCGTTCGATTCAGGGATCTTTTGGGTGGCTTCCACAATATCTCGCAGTTGATGGACGTGTATGGGTTTGACTCCTTGCGGTTTGATGGGGTGAAGACTCAAGTATACGTCGATACGGGAAAAGTAAAGAAAATAGCTGTAAATTCCGCCGACTACGATCATCTGCGGAGCCATCCCTTTATCAGCCATAAACTGGCCAATGCTATTGTACAGTATCGTAAACAACATGGTCCCTACCAATCGCTCACCGATTTATTGGATATCGTCATCATGGATAAGCGTATTTTTCGTAAAATTGTGCCTTATTTAACAGTATCCAATGATTGATCAGCAACTCAAATCCGTCATCCGGGACATTCCTGATTTCCCTAAGCAAGGAGTTGTCTTTAAAGATATTACGCCAATCCTTAAAGACCCGAAGCTATGCGGGGCGGTTGTGGACGGTTTACTAGCGAGCCTACCCGCGAATCCGATCGATGTGGTGGCGGGTATTGAAAGCCGGGGTTTTCTATTTGGTCTGACACTAGCCCAGCGGTTGGGAAAGCCATTTGTTCCGATACGGAAAGTGGGTAAACTGCCCTATCATACGGTCAAACAAGAATACACCCTGGAATACGGCAATGCTACGATTGAAATCCATGAAGACGCTTTTGCGGCAGGGGCGCGGGTACTTGTCCATGATGACTTGCTGGCCACTGGCGGCACGGTAATCGCTACCAGCAAACTCATCCAGAAGCTAGGGGGGAGCATAGCCGGCTATGCTTTTATCATCAGCCTGGATTTCCTTAAGGGTCGGGAACAGCTCCATGCATTCAGCCCGCATATCAGTAGCTTGGTGAGCTACGGCTAAAAAGCAACGGGGGATGCTTGCAACACCCGCGAAGTTAAGGCAAGTTACAGCTTTTGGCCCGTGATGGTGATGTCCGAGACGATAGACATCGGTATTTGCATGCCCTGAATTTCTAAACTCCCGCTGATATCTTGCTTCAGCTTGGTTTGAACGGGTAAGCCCGACGCAATATCCACTTCCATGGTACCCTGCTGTGTGCCGTTGAGGTTGAATTCTGCGCCTTGCAACATTGGGTTGCCGCCGCCGGTGAGTTTCGAAAACTTCATCTGGCCATCTACTTCCAATACGGCAACGTCACCCGTTACTTGTGAAAGTGCAAAGTTGGACGTGGCTTCCGATTGCATCATGCCCGCGATAGGGCCGGAAAAAGTCTTTACCCATGTGTCGCCGATATTTACCTTTTGATTTGGGTAGATATTTGTGATTTGACTCATGTTCTGGATCATGGACGAATCGCCGAAACTTTGCTTAAGCAATTCGGATTGCGGACCTTCCACACCGCCGATGATTTCGGCAAGACCTTCCACTTTTTTCACACTCCCCTCTTCGTTGATATACATCAGGAATGATTTGCCTATTAAGTTGGACATTACCTTCAGTTCGTTCGTTCCGGCATCGGGATTGGCTGAGTCGTATGATAGCTGCTGCATACCTGCAACATCTGTGTCCATTTTTACGGCGCTGAATGTAACATTGATTGTTGTGACGCCCTCTTCCACGGATTTGACATCGTAGATGTAATCTGTTGCGATATCTTGCGTGGTGGTTATTTGCTGACCCATTGCTTCTTGGACAATGTGTTGCTTTACCACAGAAGAAAAGCGATATTGATCTCCTGGCTTGAGGTTGAATTTCAGAAAGACTTCCTGTTTGTATGAAAAAGAATCTTTCTCTTTGCGTGGGGGTTTTTCAGCGACTGCCGGGCCCGATACCAAGAAGAGGACAGACAAAAGTCCCAATGCGATCGTGTGCTTCATTTCCGTACTTTTTTAGCGTGCTTATGTTTCTTCCAAAGGTAGGTTTTGCAATGAATTAGGTGTAGATTTTTTAAAAAATATTTTATTGTACATTAAAATTGAAAAATGCGGGCAAGACGAATTAACCGAATAGAAATTCATACTAAAAACCATTTTATTCTATATTATGCGATATTTTGTTTGGTTGTTATTGCTATTCGCTTTGCTTATAATTGTGAAAAACCAATTGGTTATGCACACTGAATTGACAACAATGGGGGATGAAAACCGCGAAATGATGCGACAGATGGTTCGCGAATTTGTGGAAAAACAGGTCTGTCCACATGTAATGGAATGGGATGAAGCGCAAGTTTTTCCCGTCGATACATTCAAAGCCATGGGACAGCTAGGTCTTATGGGGGTTCTCGTGCCGGAGGAGTATGGTGGAGCGGGATTGGGTTATGATGAATATGTCGATGTTATTGTCGAGGTAGCGCGTGTTTGCGGGTCGGTAGGTCTTTCGTTGGCCGCCCATAATTCGTTATGCTCCGGACACATCCTGGCATTCGGTAATGACGAACAGAAGCAGCGCTGGTTACCGAAGCTTGCTACCGCTGAATGGATAGGTGCATGGGCACTTACCGAAGCAAACACCGGATCTGATGCGCTGCGTATGGGCACCGCGGCGGTATTGGATGGTGATGAATACGTGGTAAACGGGGCGAAGAATTGGATTACCCACGGTAAAAGCGGCGATATTGCCGTGGTGATGGTGCGCACGGGTGAAAAGGCCCGTTCCCACGGCGTGTCGGCCTTAGTGATTAAAAAAGGTACACCGGGGTTTACGCACGGAAAAAAGGAGAATAAACTGGGTATGCGGGCTTCAGAGACAACGGAGCTCATCTTTGATAATTGTCGGGTACCCCGAGAAAATCTGCTCGGCGAAGAAGGTGATGGATTCAGGCAAGCGATGAAGGTATTGGATGGAGGACGTATTTCCATCGCCGCATTAGCGTTGGGTATTGCTAAGGGTGCATTAGCCGCAGCAACCAAATATGCAAAGGAGCGCCACCAATTCGGGCAGCCGATCGCTAATTTCCAAGGAATATCATTTAAGTTGGCAGACATGGCTACCGAGGTTGAAGCCGCGGAGTTATTGATCCGGCAGGCTTGCGCATTGAAGAACCGCGGGGAGGATGTAACCAAGAATTCCGCAATGGCCAAATATTACGCGTCGGAAGTAGCCGTGCGATGCGCTACCGAAGCGGTACAGATTTTTGGCGGCTACGGGTACACCAAGGATTTTCCGGTCGAGAAGTATTACCGCGATTCCAAGTTATGCACCATCGGCGAGGGCACCTCGGAAATCCAAAAACTGGTAATCGCGCGGGAAGTGCTGAAGTAAATTAAAGTGAATTGATCAGCGCCCAATAACGGAACCCTAAGATGGCTTGCTGCCCCTTGGTAAGTGTAGCCGGATCTTTGCCGGTATAACTCGGCAAGAGTTTGTTGTTGACCTTGACAAGTAATTTGAATATTCTTTTCTTCATAAGCCGTTGAGTTTGCTCGGCAACCGGGGCTTCCATACCCACAAATATTTCATAGATTTGTACGTCGCCGATTTTGTTCACAACTTCATAGTCAAAAATAACATGGCAAAGGCAAAAAAAGAAGAGAAAAAGCATATTCCTGTCGTCACTCCCAAATCGCTTAATTTTTTTGAGCGGTATATAAACAACCCTTCTCCCACTGGTTTTGAATGGAGTGGGCAGCGTTTGTGGTTAGACTACCTGAAACCCTATGTAGACGACACCTTTACCGATCACTACGGGACGGCTGTTGCCGTCATCAATCCCAATGCCGAGTTTAAGGTGGTTATTGAGGCACATGCGGATGAAATATCGTGGTTTGTGAATTATATTACGAAAGACGGGCTGATTTACGTCATCCGAAATGGCGGCTCAGATCATCAGATAGCGCCTTCTAAACGTGTAGATATCCACACGGACAAAGGCGTGGTAAAAGCTGTGTTCGGATGGCCGGCCATACATACGCGCTCTGGCGAGAAAGAGGAAGCTCCGACATTAAAGAATATCTTTTTAGACTGTGGCTGTACCAGCAAGGAGGAAGTAGAAGCGCTTGGGGTCCATGTTGGTTCTGTGGTGACATACGAGGACCAATTTATGGTGTTGAATGACCGTTATTACGTGGGTCGCGCGCTCGATAATAGGGCAGGGGGATTCATGATCGCCGAAGTCGCACGATTGCTCAAAGAAACTAAGAAAAAATTACCCTTCGGCTTGTACATTGTTAATTCGGTTCAGGAGGAAATCGGTTTGCGGGGAGCAGAAATGATTGCACACCGCATCAAACCCAATCTGGCTATCGTGACAGATGTAACCCACGACACGCAAACGCCGATGATTAACAAGATTACGCAGGGTGATCTGGCGTGTGGCAAAGGTCCAGTAGTATCATATGCACCTTCTGTACAGATTAACTTCAACAAACTGCTGATCGATACGGCATTGAAAAAAGAAATCCCTTTCCAGCGGCAGGCTTCTTCACGCTGGACAGGTACTGATACCGATGCATTTGCTTATTCGAATGAGGGCGTACCTTCCGTGCTGATATCACTGCCGTTACGTTATATGCACACCACTGTTGAAATGATCCACAAGGAGGATGTCGACAATGTTATCCGCCTGATATACGAAACGTTGCTGGCTATCAAATCCGGGCACGATTTCCGGTCATTTGCAAAATAATAAACGGAGTAGTATATTGCCATTATGCTGCGCCATACCGGTCCAAAACGGACATATGCCCATAATCTTCGCTTGGCGATATTGCTTTGCCTTACGGCCGGTTTTGTCAATGTGGCTGGGTTATTGGCGTTTTCGATCCTGACGACCAACGTTACGGGGCATGCGGCGTTGTTGGCCATAGACCTCGAGAGCGGGGATGTGAAGGAAGCATTCGTTGCTTTGGGATGGCTACTTCTGTTTTTATTCGGTGCCACGTTTTCAGGATGGTATATCGGATTTATGGGTAAACATAGGCGATACGTGTATACGATTCCGCTTTTTATTGAACTTAGTGTCCTCTGCTTTGTTGCTTACTATGGGGCATCATCTGACGAATATACGGGACAGGCTCCTTATTTTGCCGGCAGTTTGTTGTTTGTAATGGGTATGCAAAATGCACTGGTAACAATGATCTCCAAGTCGGTAGTGCGTACCACGCATCTGACCGGATTAATGACGGATTTAGGAATATCGCTGTCCAGCGTTATTCGTGCAAATTTTCGGTTGAATAAAGGGTTAAGCGAACGGCTGATTTTACAAGGAAGTATTGTGCTGTTTTTTCTAATCGGCGGCATACTCGGCGCGTTCTGTTTCCAACATTATCGACACTACTCTTTTTTTGTACCGGCCGCACTTTTAGTGGTGACTATTTTTTTTGATGCATTCCGAATGGAATACTTAAAAATAAGGCACCGTTATAAGGGATGGAGTTAAATAATCGATAATCGAAAATTTCTTCGCACATTTGCGAAAAGTGAAATGCTTCCGAGTCCCAATATAAAGTATACGGATCAAGAAAACGAATAATGGCAGACAAGAATGAAAATCAATTAAATATCGAGCTCGCTGAGGATGTGGCCGAAGGTACCTACTCTAACTTGGCTATTATCACCCACTCCAATACGGAATTTGTGCTCGATTTTATACGAGTGATGCCCGGTATCCCAAAGGCGAAAGTTAAATCAAGAATAATCCTTACTCCCGAACATGCCAAACGGTTACTGCACGCGTTGGATGACAATATTGCCAAATACGAATCCGCGAATGGCAAAATCGATGCGCACGATGAACCGCCGTTTCCCATGAATTTTGGTGGTCCGACAGCTCAGGCGTAAATCAAGTTCTTCGAGGCCTATTGAAAATGGCAATAATGAACGCAATGGCGGCTAAAACAACAACGATGTTGAATAAACCCTTCAATGCATAAAAAAATACACCGATTCCCCAACCAACTAACAGGACCAAGGCTAAGATAAAAAGAAAGCTTCTCATTTAGTTTTTCATAGAATAACCCATAGCCGGCCATTTTGTTTGCCGGGGTAGAAACGTCGCGGAAAAAACGACCAAATCCCCGGATTTCTCTAAGGCTTTTTGAACCTGCTGATACGGAATTCGAACCTTTGGGTTGTAAGATTTGAACCAACAGCTCGCCGTCCAGCATCGATTCCAGCAGATGTTTCATCAGTGGTGCGAAAACTCCGTCAATGCCGCCGGCCTTCTTGCCGGCGTACAAACCTTCCATCGCTTCCTGTTTGAAGCGCTCAAAGTCAAATGGTTCTTTCTCTTTCATTTGTCACTCGGATTTACGAATCTATTGTTTTTTATCCGTTTATCCAGTGACACAGTTAAAGTTACACTCTCTCAAAAACACGTTTTTAAGCCATTCGAATTAATTACTCCATCCAAATCTTTCATTGTACTCTTTTAGGTCGGTAAGATTGATACATTTGACACGGTCAAAACTGTTTCGAATTTTTAAATAACATTCTTCATCACAAACGAGATCGTGAACCGCGATATCTTTTAACTTAAAGATGTTAAAATCTACCTTTTCCTCCTTTAGGGCTATTTTTTCATAAGCTTTAATATTTCCAAAATAGTCTCCTGTACTTTTAACCTGTTCGATGGTCAACCCTCTCATTTTTATCATATCTTCATTTAAAAAGAACAATGACTTTGGATAATCCACAACATCCTGAACGGAATGACGCATATCAAGGAAAAAATACTCGCCCTCATTAGAAATCCGTTCCCCTTTTATGTTGAGTACATTCAGGCGGACTGATTTGTATACAGGGCACCGCAAGATATCTATTAATTCTTTAAATTCTCTGCTAACAATGTAGCCATCCCAAAAACTTGCGTAATCCAGTTTAAAAATGCCTCCCTTAAAAATATAATTTAATTCCGATGGATAAACACGGTTTAAATCTCTCGGTTTTGTCCAGGAATATTTCATGGGAGGAAAAGGATTTTTCTGATCATACCCTTCTGCTAAAACACCATCAGAGGTAAAGGTGGTTTGTAATCGATAGTTATTAGATAAAATATAATAGTTCATTGTAAAAATTTTTTTAGTGAAGATGAGCTACTTATATACTCAACCCAAGATTTTATGATTTCCTTTAACCATTTAAGAATCACGTTATCTACCTTCGAAATGATGGGTGTCTTACTGTTGTTAGTATTTATTCGGCGATTCATTTTTAATTTTCCAATATCTTTTGTGTAGCATCTAAGGTGCTTTAATCTAATTCAGCTCTTGAAAATACATCCTGTATTAAAGTTTCGTTTTCGCAAGCTTCTTTAAATGCGATTATAAAAGTTTTCAGCGCATCGGGATCTGAAGAATACGCACAGAACATAGCGGCTTCAGGATCAAATTTGACTTTATCCGTCAGATCAGCATACCGCTCATCCAAAAATACTTTTGCTAAGGATGTCCAGTCATAACCGTTTCCTTCAAAGCCTTCATCTGCTCTTGTTTCGAAAATCTCCGGCTTAAATGAACCTGTATTCAGGCATACGGACGTACTGCTTATGTTTTCTACCCAAAAGAACGGTTTGATATTTTCTTTGAAATCTCCCATTGGTCTACGCTATATTTTTAGTCCTCCAAAAAATCAATTGAGCGCTTCAATCACTTCTCCTCAATTTTTTTTTTGCAATTACCCTTATAAAAGCATATTCATTTTAATGTAACATGATGCTGATAACTGCTCCTGTTTGTAAATCAAATTTCCTTTTTTCTGCCCTATCTATTAATTGCGCTTTCAATGGGAGTTTTCTCTTTTAAATTACGGTTTCCAGTATTTTTTTAAACCTTCGAGAATCTTAATCCCCGATTCCTTTATTTCTTCACGGAATTTGGCTGGTATTTTAGCGCTATTGCGTTCATGCCAAGCTAAAAATATTGTCCTGATATTTTCCAGATCTAGTTTGTATATCCTGTCCTCGGCTACGGAGGGATATCTTTCAGACAATAGCAATAATACGTCCAGATGAACCAAAAGCGGCTGAGTTGGTCCTTTGGCATCTTTCATCCATTCGATTATCTGCTCCACCTGTTCTATGCCAAGATTAAAGAACCTTGCAGGTTCCAGACTTGCCATTTCGTTTCCTTCCGGAAGTGCATTGTATATTTTCATTCTTCTAGCTTTTAATTGCCATTTTTGTTTTTACCAATCCCTGTTACTTTTCATAAATCCTTTGAAATGCTACTTCATCCTCAATATTCCAAAACGTGCATTATAAAAATAGTTTGGGTTACTATTGATCCGGTAACATTCACTGTCGAAGCTTTTGAACTTTTGTCCATCCAATTCATAGTAATAGATCTTATCAAAATTGGGAAGCCGTCCATTGGTCCATTGGTAAACAATACTTTCATCAAATTCGGGTAGCTCATTTTTTAGTTCTACTGCCACTTCTCCGATCTCGGTAAATCCTTTTTCCGATGCTGCGCTATCGATCTTCTGCTTAACAGCATAGTCAGGTGCAGCATATAGAAAACCGCCTGCAATTATATTCCGATTTTTATCCATTAAAATCTTTGAGTCGGAACTGACCGTATCCGCCACATATGTTTTACCATTAAAGAGGTTTTTTAGCTGAAACTCGTTTCCGATACGGTATTCGGCTGCATTCTTTTGGGGTTCTTTATTGTTTGAGTCCTGAAAAAAATGAAGCTGTTTTTTCGAATAATAAAGCGAATCATCTAACATTTTTACCGTATGCATAACTGTCGGATCCAATGCTTCTACCTGTATCACTTTTTTCGTCCTGACCAATTCTTCCAATGTAGGAATATCGGGGTGCTGATCTTCTTTTGTAGCAAGAGAACAAGAATGGAGGGATATTATAATCAAAACCCCAAAGATGGAATGGATTAGCTCTTTCATCGGTTATATTATATGTTACTATCTAATTTAATCCTTTTTAACCACATATTGAATTGCTACTGTTTGAAACTCAATCTTTCTAGCTAATTTTTAGCCTGTAATAATCATATTCATTACCGGCCTCATTATATTGCGTCACCAGTCCAAAATAGAGTGTATGATCGTCCGTCCAGAATTCCCCTTCAATTACGCAAAGCCACTTGTTGGTTTTCTTTTCAAAAATTTCATTAAGTCCCGCTACTTTCTGAAATTTACCGTTTTTCTTTTCCTGAATGAAATGATAAAAACATTCTTGCCCTTCAAACACCTTGTTCAACCGATATTTTCCAGCCAGAGAGGTCGTCATCAATTCGGGATTTCCTGCATCGTAAGTCCCTTGACCTGTTGACAGATCGAAGCTGGCTCAGTGGTATGACCTCCTTCGAGTAGAAGAATATCTTCTGTCGGAAAATAAGCCACAAATCCACATTCACTCAGTAGATCACTGTTTGCCATCGAAATCCCGTTTCTGAAATGGATCTGGGTAATTCCTAAATTATTATCGTCTATTTATCGATATATTTAAAGTCTTTTTTTATTGGAGGAATATGTTTTCCAAGCGCATGTCTTATTCCGGTTCGTCCGGACACGAACCAAGGCAGAGAACATCCCATCTCTAAATAGGTTGAACTTGGATGATCCCTCCTGATTTATATAGTCTTTCTTTAAAAGTTAGAATATCATTTGACCAATAATATTCATTTAAATACCTATTATATTCAACATAGGTTTTATCAACTACTTCTACTCCCTTATTAAACTTTTTACTTATTGATTTCTTTATCATATTTCCAACTTTACGAGCATCTTTATTAGTTGTTTTCCAATAAACTGTAAAATTTACCAACTTGTCAGGATCAGATGGAGTTCTATAATTTACAAACACCAAACTCATAGGGTCCAAATTATCTAAAACAGAGTCATCCTTTAATGAGCTTACCATATTACTCGTCCCTATACCGACAACAAGATTCTTTTCTTCTAATTTATCATTGGTTAAGTGTGTCGTGTATAAATATTGGTTATTCTTTAACTCAAAAAATAATGTAAGGTTATTGTCTTCAAGAAATGAATTAATATAATCCTTGAAAAGTCTTTTTGTTATGAATAATTCTAATTGCATGGTCGTAATGTTTTTTATAGCTAGTTGTTTCATCCCTGTTTATCAACCCTATTATAGAAACCAAAGCTGCTAAAATCCATAATGCGCAATATATGTTTCCCTGAACATAAAAGCTTCAATACCAACGGCAAAGCGAACAATAACGCTATGGTCTGCCACAGCTTTGGCGTTTTCCTGCTTTTCAGTGTCACAACAGGTAGCGAACCAAAAGCCAGCACGATATTAAATGCTATCGACAGCCCATAGGCTAGACCAACCATATCACTTGCGGGGTGATGTCGTACCTGTTGGGAATGCAACACTACCAATCCTGATAGTACCATAATGCACCCGATAATAAAGCTCAAGAAAATGATTTTCCAATATTTCATTTACAAGTCGGTATTAATCTGTCTCAGTTAGCTGTATTTCAAATTTACCATTCTGTTGCACAGCGTAGGTTCTACGTTCATCGACATGGGGTTCACCAGTCATCCAGTTCCAGTCCGTTATTATTATTTTGTTCTTTTCAATGCTACTCGATTTCGCAAACGCAGACTCAGCTATCTCGTCATAAGCGATCTCCAGACTGTCGATTATTTTGTCTTCTTTACTCAGGGTAATCAATGTGGTAAACAGTTCGTGCTCGCCGCTCTGATAGGTGATCACCAGCGAGGTAAAGTTTTCGGAAAAAGGTATGGTGTAGTTCAACCTGAAATTTTTCGCATCTGTATGTTCAGGATTAAATTGAATTCGCTTTAAAAATCCGTTATCCGGAATGCCTATCTTTTCAAAATCGTCAAAGCGCGTACTGTCTGTAATCGGCAAATCCCGGACAGGAAGCGTTTTCAACAAACGGATTGCAGCAGAGGGAACCTCTTCATGAGTATCTGAAGGAACGGTATCGTTGATGGCGGATTCCGTTTTTGGCTGTGCTACCCTGGTTTCCTTTTGCGTTTTGTTACCACAAGACACGAGGAAAAATGGCGGTATCAAAAAAAGTACAGTTAGTCTCTTCATTTTTTTCTAAGTTAGGTTTAACAGGGTAACCACCAATGCATAAAATAAACCCTGTCGTTTTTAAAAAACAGTTTGATGTGCCCATAAGTAACATCGCTCTTTAGCTTAACGACCCACAGTTCGCCCTCTTTATCAAGGCCCAACCTTCCTCTTACAGCGGCAGGAAACAGTTGTTGTATATCGTCCATGGTTGTCCCTTCATCTATCTTGATGCCTTTGTACGTGATAAAATTTCCGTTCAGGAACCAGTATTCATCCATCGCTACACTGTCCTTACTGGATTCAAAACGTGAACCGTTCTTATACAGGTATTTATCGTCCGGCGCTTCTGTACCAAAGATGGTAACACAGGGCGCCTCATCCTTCAGCAGTCTGACGCTATCGGGTTGGCCATAGACCTGTTCAAACTCGGCAAGGGTGAAAAATCGCTTCAATTTACCGTTGAACCGGATATCTTTTTCGAGCATGACGTCCCTTGACTCATAATCGGTGCCGGGCTTGGCAGCCGCAACCACGGGACTGCATAGGATGAAAATATCGTGCCCTTTAAGGGTATTTTTGTCGTAACGTAGTTCCTCCCGTCGATCAGGATCGTTTGTGATATCCATAAGCCTGCCGCTTGTCCTATAAAATTCCAGCCAGCCTATGGCCTGCTCCGTCAGTCGCCTTTCCGCCGCATTCTCGGAAACATCCTGGATAACGTATAGCTTGATTGTGGCTTTGTCAGGAGTCATAGAAGCTATTCGGATCCTTACCGTTGTATCACCAAAATGCTTAAATGCGGTAGCATTACTGGAACGGACTAAATCCGACACCAGTCTTTCACAGGATACTTCTTTACTATGTCCTTCAAAAGCCCTTATTTCTGTTCCGGTTGTATCAGCAATCTTTGAAACTTTATCGGATCTTCCATGACATGAACTCAATAAAAATGTAACAAGAACCAGAATCCTGCACATAGCACTTCGTATTAGGGATGACACCTGTAATTGTTGCTGCTCCCTTTTCATTATTTTAAATGCTCAATACTATTTTTTTGTTCTTTTCATTTATCATACCAATATACAAAAAGACAGATTGATACTCCGCTATCATTTTACGATTGCAGCAGATGACTCATCCTTCAGGTTGCTGTACTCTTAATTCGTGTGCCAGTCCTTCATTCCTCTTTGATCCCTTGTTCCGGGAATAATATTGCCCAGCAACAGCATCCATATCCCAGACACCATCATGGGTTTGCCCAGCACTACGTTGATAAAAACAGACAAGGAACTATTGGGATTCTTTTCGATGTAAGAGGGCAAGGAAAGCCCCAGGCTATAGAACAGCCATTGGATTTATAATACCTGAGAACAAGATGATGTTGGCGTTTTATCTTGCCGCTTCCGAAGTGGAGCATGACCGTCGGTCATTAAATGTTTTCTATGGGATGAGAAGAACAAGAAAAGAGGGACGTATAATGGGATTAGCACCGGTGGGATATGTGAATAAAGTATATGAAAATGGACCAAAATATGTTGCACGTAAAGCACCCGAAGCAAGTATTGTTATTTGGGCATTCAATGAGATTGCGAAAGGAATTTTTAGTACGGAACAAATCTGGAAGACCGCTCGAAATATGGGTTTAAAATGCAAAAAAAATACTTTTTGGCATATGATAAGAAATCCCCTTTATTGTGGAAAGTTATTTATTCCTCAACATAAAGATGAAGAAAGTCATTTTGTTTCGGGAAAACATGAACCAGACACTATTCTTATTGTCATTGAGTGAAGGGCTGCAAGCATAGAGCTTCTGCTGAAATAGTAATCGTGAAATATTAAAAGATATGGAGAGCTTCTTTGAAGATAGCGTGGTTCGAACCGCTCGAAGGAATTAATTTATTCAATATATCAATCTGATTAACAAGGGGTTGAGGAGGTGTAAAAAAAGGGACAAAGACAGATTTTTCTGCTTTGTCCCAAGAGGTGAACCCGCTGGGATTCGAACCCAGGACCCATACATTAAAAGTGTATTGCTCTACCAGCTGAGCTACGGATTCATTGCTTTTGCCTGTCGCAGGAACGCCTTTCCTGTTTTGGAAAGTGGTGCAAAGATAGAATTATCAGCAGTATCGTCCAAAAGAAATTTCAGATAATTTCATATTAATGATTAAGGCCTTTTGTTTCAGTAACTAAGCGTTTCAACGTGCTCTGATTACCTAGCCTACTATTCTTTTTGATATACCGTTTCACCCGCTATCACGGTTTGCATCACCTCAACGCTACGCAACTCGCCTATCGCCGCCGTCATGATATCTTTTTCTAATCTGACAAAATCGGCTTTTTTCCCGACTTCGATACTTCCCTTGGTGTTTTCTTCGAAGACCGCGTAGGCGGCCCATATCGTCATGCCCCGCAAGGCGGCTTCGCGGTCTATGGCATTTTCCGGCTGGAAGCCGCCCTCAGGATAACCATCCTCATCTACACGGGCCACAGCTGCATGAAAACCGTAGAGTGGATTGATATGCTCTACAGGAAAGTCACTGCCCAAAGCCAATATTCCCGATTGGTCGAGCAAATGCTTGTATGCATAGCCGCCTTTTAAACGGTCGGGTCCGACCCGGTCGCCAGCCCAATACATATCCGAAGTGGCATGCGTGGGTTGTACCGAAGGAATAATGGAGTGCCTGCCAAATTTTTCGAAGTCTTGCGGCGATACGATTTGGGCATGTTCAATACGCCACCTACGGTCGTTCTTACCGCCGAGATGCTTTCCGTATATATCCAGTATCAGGCGGTTGGTGGAATCGCCAATAGCGTGTGTGGCAACCTGGAATTCGCTGGAAGCAATGCGAGCGATTGCTGAGTCGATGGTCTGTGGGCTTGACAGGAGGAAGCCAGCGGTGCGGGCGTCCGAATAAGGATGCAACAAGCAGGCACCGCGCGATCCAAGGGCGCCATCGGCCAATATTTTGAAAGTGTGAGCAGTGAACCGCTCACTCACATAGGGACCTGCTGCGAGATAGTAATCGAGGTTTTCATCCGATAATCCGATCATAGCATTGTTGCGGATACGGAGTCGCCCTTTTTTGTACAAGCTGTCCAGTAAGTTGATTGCGGGTCGGTCAAGGCCGGCGTCACTCACTGTGGTAAGGCCAACAGCCAAGCAGGCGGCCTCTGCCTTTATCAATAACTGCACGAGTTCTGAGACAGTTGGGTGCGGGACGTTAGCCACTACAAGTTCCATGGCGTTGTCAACCAAAATGCCGGTTGGCTGTCCGTTTCTCACTTCCACCAAACCGCCTTCAACGGTGACGGGACCAACAATGCCTGCCAGATCCAGTGCCTTTCCATTGGCCAACGCAGCGTGTCCGTCAATGCGCACTAGGTACACTGGGATATCTGGAAACTCAGTATCCAGAGCCTCCCTGTCGGGGAACGCCCGGCTTACCCAGAGGTTTTGATCCCATCCCCGTCCCAACAGCCACGGCGCTTCGGGATGTTCGGCCCTGAATGCCTTGAGTCGGTCGATAATTTCAGTGAACGAGGTGGCGCCGGCTAGATCGGCTTGGGCCAGTGTCTGTGCGAAGCCAAAAAAATGAGCATGAGCGTCATAAAACCCCGGGTATACTGGCTGTCCGTATGCATTCAACGTTTCCTCGGCGTCGTACCGAGATAGGATTTCAGCGGACGTACCGACAGCAATAAATTCGCCGTTCCGCACCGCAAATGCTTCGGCTTTTGTAAACGCCGAATCGACTGTGTAAACCAGGGCATTGTGTACAATCAGATCGACATGCTTGGATCCATCGCATGAAAGCACCGCCCCGGTTAAGCTAATCATCAGGTAAGATAATTTCCTGCCCATGGGTTATTAAGGATTGGTTATAGACTTTTTAGCATGGACCATACGATCAGCACCCTGTATATCTTGATGGAGTGCTACGTCATTAAACCCTTTCTTATGCAGGAGATCGCACAAGGCTTGTCCATAGTCACGATTAATTTCAAAATATAGGCCACCTCCGGTCCGCAAGTGCTCGGTGGCAAACGCCGCAATGCGCTCATAATACAAAAGGGGCGCATTTCCCTGTACAAAAAGGGCCATGTGCGGTTCATGGTTGAGCACATTCCGGTGCATATCATTTTGCTCGGTGGCGGTAATATAGGGTGGATTGCTGACCACGATATCAAATGTCGATGTGTGATCGAAAACCGTATCCCATTCCAAAATATCCGCATTGATGAATTCAATGTCGACTGATTGGCTTGCCGCATTTTGCCGGGCAGTATGCAAGGCATCTGCCGAGATGTCAACCGCATATACCGCAGCTTGTGGCAGCGCTTTTTTCAGCGCGATGGCAATGCAACCGCTTCCGGTACCGATATCGATGATGCGTAAAGAAAGGGTTTTTGCATCCCCGTGTTGCCTGATGATGAGGTCTACCAGTTCCTCCGTTTCGGGCCTGGGTATTAACACGGTCTCGTTGACCGTCAGTCTCATTCCCATAAACCATGCATGGCCAAGAATGTACTGAATTGGTCTGGCCTTTTTCAAAGACGACAGCATGGTGTTAAGCCAGGTGATGTCCTGTTGGTCTACCGATGCCTGTCGGTTGAGTAGATAATTCGTTTTGGACCACCCATATCGATCTTCAAAAAGCAGATAACAGAGTTGCCGGACTTCACTGGCATCATACAGGTCTGCCAGTTCGTTAGCGAACTGCTGCTCGATTGCTGCGATGGATTGCATGAATACAAACATACGCTATACATCCGGGTTGGCCAAACGATTTTCCCTACCTTTTGCTTACCAAGTGCTTACTTCTCGCTTAATATTGCCTTACTTCTCACTTACCTTTTCTTTACCCTTTGTTTACCTATTCCTTACCTATTCCTTACCAAAGCGTTACCAACTCCTTACCAATTCTTTACCATTTCCCTACCAACGAGGTAAAAAATGTGTAAACGAAGTGTAGAAAAGGGGTAGGCAAGGGGTTAATGAGGACTAAGCTTGGAAAGTAGGCCATAAAAAGAGAACATTTTTAAGTATGTTTGCGTCATGCAGGAACATGAACTTTACATGCGACGCTGCCTGGAATTGGCCCGGCTGGGTATGGGATCGGTGAGCCCTAACCCGATGGTTGGGGCATTATTGTTACATGAAGGAAAGATCATTGCCGAAAATTACCACCAACGATTTGGAGGTCCGCATGCAGAGGCGCTGGTCATAGAAGAGACCCTTCGCAAGTTTGGCGATCGTGCTGCAGACATATTCCGCAATTCAACCATGTATGTGAGTTTGGAACCGTGCGCCCACTATGGGAAAACGCCTCCCTGCGCGAAGTTGTTGGTCGAACATCAAGTAGACGAGGTGGTCATCGCATGCCGCGATCCTTTTGGTCAGGTAAATGGTCAGGGAATCGAAATCCTGAAAAAGGCTGGAATTCGAGTGATAGAGGGAATATTGGCCGACGAAGCACTGTGGTTAAATCGTCGGTTTACCACCCGGGTAAGACACCAGCGCCCTTATGTCATTCTTAAATGGGCACAAACTGCCGACGGATATATGGCGCCCGAAGGCGGTGCGCAAAGGTGGATCACTGGTGCGGAGGCCAAGCAATTGGTACATCGTTGGCGCAGTGAAGAAGACGCGGTATTGGTAGGGGCGAAAACTGCGTTGGTTGACAATCCGCAGCTGACGGTACGGGAATGGCGCGGCAGGAATCCGAAACGTATACTCATTGATAAGCAGCTGGCCGTTTCGGCCGACGCTAATTTATTCGATAGCAGTGTCGAAACCCTCGTTTTCAATGCGTCAAAGACGGACTGGATAGGGAGTGTCAAATATTTCGCTCTGGAAAATTTCGATTGGTATTTGCCACAAAATATTCTCTATCAACTTTATTTAATGGACATTCAATCGATTATTGTAGAAGGGGGACGCAAGACGCTTGATTTATTTATCGATGCAGGATTATGGGATGAAGCCCGCATATTTACGTCACCAGAAGCTTGGGGTGGTGGCATCGCAGCGCCGGTATGGCATGCAGCCAGTGCGAGGAGCCAGCTCGTGGGCCACGACCGATTGGATAGCTATTATCGTATTCATAGTAACAATAGTTAATGGACTTTTATGTAGCCGCAATCATTCAGGCGTTGTGTTTTGGCCCGTTGGTAATCGGGCTTTTTCTGTCAATGAAAATATTCAACATCCCGGATATCACCACGGATGGGAGCTATACGTTGGGTGCGGTGATCACGGCCGTGGGGCTTTCAAATGGTTATCCGCCACTTGTTACATTGTTTTTGGCGATGTTGGGAGGCGCGTTTGCAGGAGGTTGTACCGCGTTGATCCATACAGGATTGCGTATCCATGCACTCTTGGCCGGTATTTTGGTGATGACTGCGCTGTATTCGGTCAATTTGGTGCTTTTGGGGCGATCGAACCTGCCATTGTTGGGATTTGCAGATATTTTTGCAGGATTGGGCCTGTTTACACGCACGGATGATAATACGTTGTTTGTATTGGTGTTATTTGTTGTCATCTTATTGTTCGCTATGAGTTACCTATTACGCAGCGACTTCGGTATCGCGCTACGTGCTACCGGAGATAGTGAACCGATGATTCGTGCACAGGGAGTAAATACGACGCGGATGAAGGTTTATGGTTTGGCTATGTCCAATGCGCTGGTTGCGTGGAGTGGGTCGCTGATGGCCCAGTTTCAGGGATTTGTAGATATTAATATGGGGATTGGTATTGTGATCAGTGGCTTGGGGGCCGTCATTATTGGCGATACGCTGATAAATTTCCTAAAAGTACGCGCCATTCCACCCATGTTGTGCTGGGTGCTTTTCGGCGTGATTACCTTTCAGTTGATGTTGGCATTAGCGTTGGATGCCGGGGTAGACGCAAACCTACTCAAGCTCACTACTTCGGTGTTGGTATTGGTCATTGTAGCCCTGCCACGGTTTGGAGGGATTTTAGAATTCAATAGGCGATAGGTATATACAGATATCGGCATGCTACAACTTCAGCATATCACCAAAATATTTAACACGGGAAAGGCAACTGAGGTGACCGCTGTTCAGGATGTGACGCTGCAACTGGAGGATGGGAGTTATACAGTACTCATCGGAGCTAATGGGTCGGGAAAAAGCACGTTGCTCAACCTGATTGCAGGTACCGCTTACCCAGATAGGGGTAAAATGCTATTGGGGGCGCAGGAGATCCAGCGATTACCCGATTACCGGCGAAGCCAATGGATTGCGCGCGTGTTTCAGAATCCATTAACGGGCACGGCTGCTTCGTTAAGCATTCTGGACAATTTCAGGATGGCCGCCTTACGCAAATCGCCTAAATTGGCGAGATTGGGTGTGGATGGCACATTTCGCAAGTTGGTCGCCGAAAAAGTAGCAACCTTGGAGATGGGACTAGAGCATAAGCTTGCGCAGCCCATGGGCACCCTGAGTGGTGGGCAGCGGCAAGCGCTTACGCTATTGATGACTGTGATGGCTGGCGTAGACGTGCTATTGCTCGATGAACCGTCGGCTGCGTTGGACCCCCGGTCTGCAAGAGAGGTAATGGAAATTGCCAATAGAATTATCAGGGACCATAAACTTACGGCCTTGTTGGTTACCCATAACATTGGTGAAGCGCTTCACTACGGAACACGCCTTATCCAAATGGAAACTGGTAGGGTTATTAGGGACTTTGATGCGGTCGCGAAGTCAGCACTTGATCATGCCGAAGTCGTGTCGTGGTTTGATTATTATTGAGAGATTCATATATTTGGCCTTGCTTACCTATGACCAAGTTATATGACCTTGTCCGAAGATATATTGCATTTTGTCTGGAAATACCGCCTATATGATATACGGCGGTTGAATACGATGTCGGGCAAAACACTGAGAATACTCGATACGGGCATACACAATCACGATGCAGGCGCTGATTTCTTAGCTGCTCGCGCCGTTATCGCGGATGTCGAATGGGTGGGCAATGTGGAAATCCATATACGGGCCTCGGATTGGGAGCGGCACCAGCACCATAAGGATAAAGCCTACAATAACGTGATTGTGCATGTGGTGTATGAGTATGATGAGGCGGTATACCGTGAGGATGGCACGCTGGTTGAGGCGTTGGAACTGAAGTCGTTGATGCCCCATCATATTCTTCCGAAATACCGGGAGTTGATGAGTGGCATGTATTGGATTCCCTGCGAAAGACTTATTCATCTTACCCCGCCATTCCATTTGTCACAATGGCTATCTCGCTTGCTGGTGGAACGCTTCGAATATAAAGTTTCTTCGATTTATGCATTATTAGCTGAACAGCGAGGGAGCTGGGAGGACACGTGCTATATATGGATGGCCCGTTGCTTTGGGTTTAAAGTGAACGCTTTGGCATTTGAACAACTCGCCCGAAGCTTACCACAATTGATACTTGCAAAGTACAAGCGTAACCCTTTGGCTATCGAGGCGCTTTTTTTTGGACAAGCAGGCATGTTGGAAAATGTCGATTTTGAGGATGACTATCCCCGAGAATTGCAACGGGAATACAGCCATCTACGAAGGCTCCACTCACTGCGACCTATGGATGCTTCAATGTGGAAATTTATGCGTACGCGTCCTGGCAACTTTCCATCTATTCGCATCGCACAGTTGGCGGCGCTTTGCAAGCGAACCGTACAGCTTTTTTCAACCATCGTCGAAATGAAGGATCCCCCTGCCTTGAAAGCGTTGTTTGACGATCTTCCCATCAATTCCTATTGGGAGAAACGTTATCGCTTTGACGGTACATTATCTCGCCACGGAAGCCAATTGGGTGGTCGATCTATTGATACATTGCTGATTAATGCCGTGGCTGGTATATTATTTGCTTATGGTAAATATATTGGTAAAGAAACGTATATTTACCGGGCTATAGCCTTGTTGGAAAATCTGAAAGCGGAGGATAATGCCGTGTTGAAGCGTTTTTCGACGTTGGGTGTACAGGTGCAGCAGGCGGCCGAGTCACAAGCGTTGTTACAAATGAAAGCGTTTTACTGTGATAAAAGAAAATGCTTGGATTGTGGAGTGGGCTTGCAGTTAATCAAACACAATGAATGATGGTAAACCGGATTCTCTTGTTTTTCGAAAAGCGTTCCTTTGGCGTATGTACCTATATCGGTGAGCGCTTAGGTATCTCCATTTCTAAGCTTCGCCTATTCTTCATCTATACCTCTTTTTTGGCTGTTGGCTTTCCGATTATCTTTTATTTTCTAGCCGGGATCGTATTGGACTTCCGGAATTATATTAAACGCATGCGTCATCGGCTTTGGGACGTTTGAGAAGAAAGGTGATCACGCTTTCAGGATTGCTGCGATTTCTGTATGTCCCTTTTCTGCTGCAAGGTCTGACGCCGTTTTGCCCATATCATTTTTAATAGCTATAAGCGCGCCATTTTCCAGTAATAGGATGATAAGGTCAATATTGCCATTTTGCGCTGCAAGATGCAATGGACTCGCCCGTGATGTCTGCAGTACATTTACCTCTGCTCCGGCTTCAACAAGCATTTTGGCGATGCTATCAAACCCCGATCCGATGGCTGCATGAAGTGGGTACACGTTATAGCCGTTTTGGGATTGGATATTGGGGTCGGCGCCCGCGGATAATAAAAACCGGACAATATCTTCATTCCCGAAATGAGTTGCCATGCCCAATGGGGTAAAGCCATGATCAGAGACGTCATCCAATAAGTCAGACTTGTCTTCAATCATTGCCTGTACCTGCTCCAATAGGTTGGCAGCGGCAGCTTCATGAATTGTGAGCTCATCGATGTGTTTAAGGAGCGCCTTGACAATTTGTGGCTTATTATAATAGCAGGCTAACAAAAGAGGAGAGATGTCGTGACTGGTCTTCTGTTTGCTTAACCCCGGGTTTCCATTCAACAAATCTTCGATGGCCATACTGTTGCCGGTTTCGATATATTCTTCCAATAGACTAAGACTCATTTTTTCAATTTGGGTGGTCAACGCTTACAAATACTGGGACGAATTAACTAAAAAATTATCAAAAAAAGTTAAACCTTCGTGTTCTTGTAGTATTACGTCTACAAAAACGTTTTTTAAGCTACTAATTGTTTTGTATCATCAATCTTAGCTGTACTTTTGTAATGCCCTCCCAAAGGGCATGTTTTTCATAGGTAGATGTAGGGTCGAATATTCACTTATTCGGCCCTTTTTTTTTCGACGGGTTTTAGGGTGTAAAAATGTTAAAAAATATGATTCTTTTTGATTTTTTATTGAATTTCTAATTTAACCAACACTGTTTTCTTACGAAGCTTGGGGCCCTTGACTGTCATACACGTCATTCACGCGAAGGGAAACACGATCGCGATGAACGCCTGGTTCGAACCGACGATTTGTATTTGAATGGTGATTTATCTAAGTTTGGCAAATATTCAAAATATGCCAAGGAAGATTGTAGTTGCCATAACCGGAGCTAGTGGTGCTATCTACGCGAAAGTGCTGCTTGATAAATTGTCGGCACTCGGATCGCAGTTGGAGGCGGTGGGAGTCGTCATGTCAGACAATGCCAAAGATGTGTGGCGATTCGAATTGGGAAATGATGATTATGCGAAATATCCCTTTACTTGCTATGAAAAGAACGATTTCTATGCACCGTTCGCCTCTGGATCTGCTAAATTCGATACGATGATTGTGTGCCCATGCTCTATGGGTACATTGGCACGGATAGCGAATGGGACATCATCCGATTTGACGACGCGTGCAGCGGATGTGATAATTAAAGAGCGACGGAAGCTCATCGTAGTGCCTCGAGAAACACCGTTGAGTTTGATCCATATCCGGAATATGTTGGCGGTGACCGAAGCAGGGGGCATCATTTGCCCAGCCAGCCCATCATTTTATAGCTTGCCGGCAAACTTTGAGGAAATCGCAGCGACGGTTGTTGACCGTGTATTAGGGTTGGCTGGGCTGGAGGTTAGTGGTTATGAATGGGGGACGGATGATAAAATCTCAAAATAAACATTGCCATTGCGACGGATTTTGTACTTTTGTTCTTTAATGAGTGTGCGCGCCGCTATAATACCATTGAAAATCAGCTTACCGGTTCGATTAACGCCTTTTTCTTCGTTTCATATACATGGATAACTTACTTATCAAATCTGCTAAAGTTGCTTTTCCCGGTACGCCTTACCACGATAGAGAAGTGGATGTACTGTTAGAAAAAGGCATAATTGCTAAGATAGCTGCCCGGATCAAGGTTGATGGCGACAAAGTAGCTACTTTTGATGCAAAGGGGCAGTGTCTTGCCCCTGGTTTTTTTGATATGAATGTCAATTTCGGGGAGCCGGGATTGGAGACTAAGGAAGATATCTTGTCCGGATGTACTGCTGCAGTGGCCGGAGGGTTTACGGGAGTGGCAGTACAACCCAATACATATCCTGCTGTGCATAGTCATTCGGAAGTGGCCTTGATTGTAAGTCGTGCAAAGACACTACCTGTCGATGTTTTTCCGATAGGCACCATCAGCAAGAAGCGGGAGGGTGGGGAGTTGGCCGAACTGTATGACATGAAGTTGGCGGGGGCTATAGCCTTTAGTGATGGTAATAAACCGGTGCAACAGGCAGGCTTGATGAGCAGGGCGTTATTATACAGTAAGGGTTTTGGCGGTCTGATCGTGTCTTATGCGGAGGATGCATCTGTGGCTGCTGGGGCCAAGATGAATGAAGGTGTTACCAGCACATATTTGGGTATGAGAGGTAATCCCAACCTCGCGGAAACGCTCATGGTAGCCCGTGATTTGTATCTTGCGGAATACAACGACGCAACCATTCATTTCACTACCATCAGTACAGCAGAGAGCGTTGACCTTATTCGTAAGGCTAAAGCAAAAGGGATCAAGGTGACCTGTGATGTGGCTGCTCACCACTTGGTCATGACGGATGAGTTGGTTGCTGGTTTTGATAGCAATTATAAAGTGAGTCCACCGTTGCGGACACCAAACGATCGGAAGGCACTGCTTAAAGGGCTCAAAGATGGTACGATTGATGCTGTTGTATCGCAGCATACCCCGCATGAAATCGAATTTAAGAATGTAGAATACCAGATTGCCGCCGAAGGGATTATCGCCTTGCAGACAGTATTGCCATTCGTGTTGGAAGCGGGATTGACAACAGATCAATTGATAGAAAAGCTGGCCATTGGTCCTAGGCGTATATTTGGATTACCGGTCCCCGAGTTTCGGGAACAAGCGGTTGCAAATTTTGTGTTGTTTGACACGGAACTGAAATGGCGTTTTGACCAGCAGACAAACCGCTCAAAATCAAGTAATAGCCCCCTCATGGGGAGTGTGTTGAAAGGTAAAGTAACCATGGTGATCAACAAGCACCAAATCGTAAATATACAATAAGCGCTATGGACCAGCACGTACAACAGGCACTTGTGGCCAGCCTGCAGGCATACACTGAGGCGACAGCATACCAGGCGCATAATCTTCAGGTGCGGCTTACGAAGGTGTTTGAAGGGGATGCGCCCTATTTGGAAAAGGTATCTGATTTGGATGCGGTGTTTGATGATCAGCCACAACTTGAGGAATTACGAGAAATCGCCTTTGATTTGTTGTTGATGAATTTCTTCGCTGCTGATGTAGAAAAATTGGAGAACGACTATTTGGAATCTGAAGAATGGGAGATGATTGAAAATGACACCATCGATCGAGGTACAGAGCTGTTGAATCTACTGCTTTATTTTCGGGAGTGTGCTGATGAGGCGATCGAGCCACAATTAGATGACTACCTCAAGGAATTTCTGTTGGTAGATGAAGATGAATTTCAGGATGAGTACCGAATTTATGAACCGGTGATTGCCAATCAGTTATTGCTGGATAGCTCGTATGTGGAAATCGCCAAAGTGGCCTCGAAAATTCCAGCAGACCAAGAGCTGTCGGAATTGTTTTATCCAATAATGAGTTTTTTTTATGAACAACAGCCTACTGCCAGTGATATGGAGGAATATGCCCATTCCAGTGTAAATCCTGCTTTCGATGTCGCAGTGTACACCTTGTTAGTTGCTTATAATCGTTAATCAAACACACATAGCCATGACAACAAATCTAAACAGCGAGGAAAAAACAAAAGTAAAGAGAATAGCAATCACCAATGCATTTCTTTGGGCGGTAATTAACATTATCATTTTTTTGTTAGTCTATTACGCGGCCCCTACGTTGATGGCCAACCCTACCTTTGGATTCATTACGATAGCCATAGGAATTGGGTTAGCAATCTATTTCATACTTGATCTTCGTAAGAAAGTCGGTGGTTATTGGTCTTTTCGGGAGGCATTGGGGAATATTTTTCTGATGTTCTTCGTCCAAGTGGTCGTTTACACAATTTTTACGACAGCGTTTGCCAAATGGATAGAACCCGAATATGCCAATATGATGCGAGATGCGACATTGAATGCTACTACAAAAATGGCTGAGACATTTAGTTCGGATCAGGAGGTGATAGATAAAATGATCGAGGAGGCGGAGAAAAGTATCGAAAAGCAAGTCAACCCCGGTTTCATGGATTTCGTCCAGGGACTGGCAATAGCTGCGATTTTCTATTTTATTGGTGCGCTTATATTTGCGGCTATTTTTAAGCGGGAGCGACCTGTTTTTGCTCCTGCCGAGGAGGAGCAATAGCTAATAGTGAATATGGATATTTCCGTCGTCATCCCGTTATTTAACGAAGCTGAGTCATTGCCGGAACTGACTGCATGGATACGTCGTGTAATGGATGACCATCGGTTTAGTTATGAGATCATCTTGGTGGATGATGGTAGTACGGACGGGTCATGGATGGTCATTGAGGGGTTGAAAGCAATGAACTCCAAAATCACGGCAGTGAAGTTCAGGCGGAACTACGGCAAATCAGCCGCGTTAAATGTAGGGTTTGCTGCTGCGCAGGGTAATGTAGTGATTACGATGGATGCTGATTTGCAAGATAGCCCTGATGAAATCCCCGAGCTGTATAGGCGGATAATCCAAGATGACTTTGACCTGGTATCGGGATGGAAACAACAACGGCAAGATCCACCAAGCAAGACAATCCCCACTAAGCTTTTTAATTCGGTAACGCGAGGGATGTCGGGTATTCATAACCTACACGATTTCAATTGCGGCCTAAAAGCCTACAAGCGGGAAGTAGTGAAAAGTATTGAAGTGTATGGAGAGATGCATCGCTACATTCCCGTAATCGCTAAATGGGCGGGATTTAGACGCATAGATGAACAGGTTGTGCAACACTATCCTCGCAAATATGGGAAGACGAAGTTTGGTGCGGGGAGGTTTGTTAAGGGTTTTTTGGATCTATTGTCTATTTTTTTCGTCGGGAAATTCGGGAAACGCCCCATGCATTTTTTTGGTACAATGGGTGTGTTGAGTTTTCTTGCAGGGTTTATCATAGCGGTGTGGCTTATCGTGGAAAAATTAGTCAGCATCGCCAATCAAAGTCCCTATCGGAACGTGACGGAGCAACCCTTGTTTTTCTTTGCACTGATCGCTATCATTATCGGTACGCAGCTTTTTTTGACTGGATTTATAGCCGAGCTGGTTTCCCGTAGTGGCCCGGATCGGAATAACTATCAAATAGAGCAGGTCATTTGATTTACGGTTTTGAATGTATTGATTTCAAGTTTACCTTTATTGGACTCAATGGGGATTTTGGCGTTTAGATTCAGGATGTCGGATTTGTGGAGATGTTCATGTTGTTCTCGATAATCATCCCGCTTTATAACCGACCGCAGGAGATTGACGAGTTGTTGGAGAGCCTCACCCATCAAACGTATCCTTCTTTTGAGGTGTTGGTGATTGAGGACGGTTCAACACGCGATGCACGGGCGATTGTGGCTCGCTATCGCGATACGTTGGATGTACAATATTTTTTTAAGGATAACGAAGGGCAGGGGTTTGCGAGAAACTTCGGTTTTGAACAGGCCAAAGGGGATTATTTCATCATTTTCGATTCCGATTGCCTAATCCCACCGGATTATCTTACGCATGTTGCGACCTTTTTAGAGCGTGAAGGATTGGATGCCTATGGCGGACCAGATGCTGCTCACGATTCGTTTACGCCTATACAGAAGGCGATCAGTTACGCAATGACCTCGCCTTTCACTACTGGGGGGATAAGGGGAAATAGGAAGCACATTGGCAAGTTTCATCCACGTAGTTTCAATATGGGGGTTTCAAGAAAGGTATGGGAGCAAGTAGGAGGATTCAAGCTTACCCGTCTTGGTGAAGATATTGAATACAGTATCCGCATTCAAGCATCGGGATTTCATATCGGATTGATTCCTAATGCGGTGGTATACCATAAAAGACGTACCGATTTTTGGCAATTTTACAAACAACTGCATTTTTTTGGTCGGGCTCGGATTAATATTTATAAACATTTCCCTAACGAATTGAAAGCAGTACATTTTATGCCAGCGGCATTCGTGGTTTTTGTGACGGCGTTGATACTTTTGAATATGTGGTCGGCGTTGATTGCTAACCATTGGTTACCTATTGCGGTCATCGGTAATATCATGTTTGGTGGCTATATCTTAACCCTTTTTTTTCATTCGTTGGCCAAAACACGTCGCTTCGAGGTTGCAGTACTAAGTGTTGTGGCGTCATGTATTCAATTGGTTGCCTACGGATTGGGATTCATACAAGATTTTTGGAGACGATTGGTGCTGAAACGCAGCTAATTAGTAAAAAGTCGTTCAAACAATCATCGTGTGGATAAAACACTTTTGCGTTTTCATGGAATGAATTGTATTTTGGCGGGACCAAATTTAAATACCATTGTTGCCCAATACACAACATAGCTTGGATAAACTGGAATCCCTATTGAAGGATTTGGGGTATAAGGTGCGGTACGAGAAAGGAAACTTCAAGACAGCGGCGTGCATACTTGAGCACAGCAACGTGGTAGTGGTTAACAGGTTTTCTAATTTGGAAACTAAAATTAGCGCACTGGTAGGTATCTTGCGTGATATGCAGACGGATGGTGCTACGCTTGATGAAAAGAAGCGGCAGCTTTTAAGGAGTATCAAACAAACTAAACTAACGATTTGATCATAAGATTTTTAGGTACAGGCACATCTCAAGGTGTTCCGGTAATCGCATGCGATTGTCCGATATGCACTTCTCCAAATGCTAAAGACAGGCGTTTGCGTTCATCGGTATTAATTGAGTTGGGTGGCAGGAACATCGTTATCGATACTGGGCCGGATTTTCGGTATCAAATGTTACGTGAGCATGTTACGCATCTGGATGCTGTGCTATTTACACATGCTCATAAAGACCATTTGGCCGGGCTGGATGATGTGCGCGCTTTTAATCGGCAACAAGGTGCGGCTATTGATATCTATGGTACAACGGACGTTCACGAAGCGTTGAAACGTGAATTTTACTATGCTTTTTCTGCTAAAAAATACCCAGGTGTTCCATTACTTGATTTACATGAAATCACGTCTGCGCCGTTCACCTTATTTGGACGGGAAATAACGCCGATTGAGGTGATGCATTACATGATGCCTGTTCTGGGCTTTAGGATCGGTGAATTCACCTATATCACCGATGCGAAGACGGTGAATGATACCGAAATCAGAAAGATTACGGGTACAAAAATTTTGGTGGTCAATGCGCTGCAACGTGATTCCCATATCTCGCACTTTACGTTGGACGAAGCCATTGCCTTTGCGCGACGTATTGGCGCAGAGCAAACCTATTTTACACATATCAGTCATCGGCTTGGACTGCATAATGAGGTTCAGCAGGAATTGCCGGCCGGTATTTTCTTAGCTTATGATGGGTTGACACTAGACATTCATGAGGCTTTGGATGAATCATCCTGAAACATTTTTCAGCTCTTGCTGTTATTGTAGGTAATTGTTAATCATTAACCTCAATAGGTATGGGAAATTTACTTTATGTGATCGCCGTAATCTTAGTAATAGCCTGGGCGATAAGTTATTTTGGAGGCTATTATACAGGGGGGATTATCCACATTTTGTTGGTAATCGCGATAGTGGCAATTTTATTGCGTGTTATCCGAAGCGCCGCCTAAATGTATGGTCTCCCAGGAGCATTTCCGCTATGCGTAAATCTCCAGGAAAGGTTATTTTAATATTAAGGGTATCACCATCGATCAAAACGATGGGATACCCTTTTTTTTCAACCACTGAGGCGTCATCAGTGTACGTTTTATCATCGGGCTGCTCGTAGGCTTCGGATAAAATCGCACCGTTGAATGTCTGGGGTGTTTGCATCAGATAGACGAGTTCCCTGGGGTACGCATTGTTTTTCAATCCATTCTTGCTTCTCAGCCGTATTGAATCGGTGCTTTTTATCGCCAATGCAGCGGCGCCCGTAAGTGCAGCTTGATTATAGGTGCCATCGATGAGCTCTGGAGATATCAATGGCCGGGCAGCATCGTGGACGGCAATGAGACTTTGCTTCAAATCCGCGCTCATGGATTTGATCGTATCCAATCCGCTTTTCACACTTTCGAACCGACTTTGGCCACCGTATGCGATAGTGTGCGGCACTCCAAAGTGGTGTGCTTCGCACAGCGCTGACCAATGATTATGCAGGGATGAGGGAATAACCACTACGATATGAGGCGAACTGCTGCTCCGATAGAACGCGTTGATGGTATGCATCATCACTGGAAGCCCACTTAACAGCAAGAACTGTTTTGGAGTATCGGAACCCATACGGACACCCATGCCGCCGGCAACGATGATAACATAATTCATTTAGCTATCAAACAAGAGATAACAAATTATTAAAGACTATATGCGCCAAGCAAATAGCGATATCTGCCAAAATCAAATAATTAGCATGGCATCTCCATAGCTGTAAAAGCGATATCCCTCTTTCACAGCAATTTCATAAGCATTCATTACATGTTCATATCCCCCGAAAGCAGCGATCATTACCAATAATGTAGATTCAGGCGTATGGAAATTAGTAACCATGCTATTGGCGATACTGAAATCGTATGGGGGGTAGATAAATTTGCTCGTCCACTCATTTGCTGGTTTCAGGTGCTTGTCAGCAGAGACAGCAGACTCGATGGCTCTCATAGAAGTGGTGCCGACAGCACATACCCTGCGCTTAGCATCAATAGCGGTATTGACGATTTTGGATGCCTCCTCGGATATAATGAACTGCTCAGAATCCATTTTGTGTTTAGTGAGGTCTTCTACCTCTACTTGCCTAAAGGTGCCCAAACCTACATGAAGTGTGATTTCGGCAAAATCCACACCCCTTAACTCGAGACGTTTCATCAATTCGCGGCTGAAATGGAGTCCGGCGGTAGGCGCGGCCACAGCACCTTCATGCTTTGCAAATATCGTTTGATATCGGAACTTATCCTCGGGGGTGGCTTTACGCTTGATGTATTTGGGGAGGGGGGTCTCGCCGAGTATTTCGATATTCCGGCGAAATTCCTCATCTGTACCATCAAATAAAAAGCGAATCGTGCGACCACGAGATGTGGTATTATCGACTACCTCAGCCACCAAAAGGTCGTCGTCACCAAAGTATAGTTTATTACCCACTCGTATTTTCCGCGCGGGATCTACCAATACATCCCAAAGCCTAAGCTCTTTATTTAACTCACGTAAAAGGAATACTTCAATAGTAGCGCCAGTTTTTTCCTTATTGCCGTACATCCGGGCGGGAAACACTTTGGTGTTATTAAGGATCATCACATCTTTATCATCGAAGTAATTCAGGATATCCTTGAATATTTTGTGCTCTATTTTGCCGGTTTTGCGGTCGAGCACCATCAATCGGGAGTCGTCTCGGTTTTCGGTTGGCTCGTATGCAATAAGGGATTCAGGTAAATTGAACTTAAATTGTGATAGCTTCATTGTTGATGTGAAATTTTAGATAGCGGCACAAAATATATGCCCAACGTATAAATTAGCGTGCAAAGTTATGAAATTTTTTAATATTTAATGTGTATTATTGGGGTTTATTGTTCAGGTGAAATTTGTTTACATCAGGTGTGTAACTTACTGGTTTTTTTGTCGTCATAACATAGTATGATGTTATTCCTGAGATTAATCGGCGAGAGTTTTGGATTTGCATTTTCGGCACTGCGTGAAAATCGAACCAGGACATTGTTGTCTTTGCTCGGTGTCACCATTGGTATCCTGATTATCATTGGTGTATTCTCGGCAGTTGATACCCTACGAGCGAATTTAGAAAGCAGCGTCGAAAAATTGGGCAGCAAGACGATTTACGTGATGAAATGGCCTTGGGATGGCGGGCCCGATTTCCCTTGGTGGAAATATGTAAATCGTCCTGAACCGGATATTCGCGACTATGAGGCGCTAAAAGCGAGAATGACTACGGCTGAAGCGATTTCATTTTCGATTGACATCGGTGGCCGGACTGCACAATATTTGAACAATAACGTTTCGGGCATCACCGTTACAGCTACATCACATGAGCTTTATGACATCCGGGAGCTGGAAATTGTGGACGGCCGGTATTTTACGGAATCCGAATCGAATCGTGGAAGCAATGTGGCTGTAATCGGGGCTACTATTGCTGAAGGGTTGTTTCCCAATACCGATCCCATCGGCAAGTCCGTTTCTGTTTTGGGTCGGAAAATCACGGTGATCGGCGTGTTCAAAAAAGAAGGGGAGGGTATGATCTTTGACGTATCGATGGATAATGTTATTATGATCCCATTGAATCTTGGTCGTAATTTGGTAAATATCAGGAGCTACGGCCCAGCCATTATGGTGAGCGCGGCCCCAAATGTATCCTTGGAGGAAACCGAGAGTGAATTGCGGGGGGTAATGCGTTCAATCCACCGGCTGAGTCCACAGGAGGAAGATGATTTTTCACTTAATAAAACCACCATTATCACGGCCCAATTGGATGCGATGTTTAAAGTCATCAATACTGCGGGTGGTTTTATCGGTATATTTTCTATTTTAGTCGGTGGGTTTGGCATCGCCAATATCATGTTTGTGTCGGTCAAAGAGCGTACACACATCATTGGCATCCAGAAGTCGTTGGGAGCGAAGAATTATTTTATATTGTCTCAGTTCCTTATTGAAGCTATCGCATTATGCATTATTGGCGGGTTGATGGGGTTGTCCATTGTCTATCTACTTGCGTTTTTGGTAAAGCTCGCCTTTGATTTGGCAATAGTTGTCAATATGGGGATGGTCATCCTTACAATTGTGCTGTCTACGTTAATTGGACTTATTGCAGGTATTGTACCTGCCGCGATGGCCGCAAGATTGGATCCGGTGGAGGCTATACGGAGTAAATAATTTGAAGATGGTGTTGATTTGAAATTGATAAATCTCGAATCAACACCCCATTAAAATCTTCTTCAAATTAATTAATCCATCAAATTAGTTTTCCTAACGCTTCTTTTATTCTCCGGAGCGCTTCTGTCAGGTTCTCATCGGATGCCGCGTAGGATAGCCGAATGTAATTGTTGTTGCCAAAGGAATCTCCACCTACGGTGGCTACGTGCCCTTCATTTAGTAAATAAAGCGATAAATCCGCCGAATTATGAATGATGTTTCCCTGACTGTCTTTTTTTCCAAAGAACGAGCTGATGTCGGGAAAAAAATAGAACGCACCTTCTGGAAGGTTGGTCTTTACGCCAGGGATGTCTTTCAATAAGTTATACACGAGCTCACGCCGGCGTAGAAATGCCTCTTTCATGGCCAGTACGCTTTCCAATCCCTGCTCATAAGCCGCGATGCCCGCACGCTGGGCAATGGAGCAAGTGCCAGATGTCGTCTGTCCTTGCAATTTATCATTCGCATCCGCAATTTCCTTGCTCGCTGCTAGGTAGCCCAATCGCCATCCCGTCATCGCAAAAGCCTTTGAAAACCCATTGATGAGGATAACGCGGTCCTTTATGCTTTCAAACTGTGCGATGGACTCGTGTTTGCCCACGAAATTGATATGCTCATAAATCTCATCGGAAATAATATAGATGCCTGGATGTTTTTCAAATACGCGCACCAATCCCTCTAGTTCGCTCTTGCTATAGACGCTCCCCGTCGGATTGCACGGAGAAGAGAACATAAACAGTTTACTTTTCGGAGTAATTGCTGCCTCCAGCTCTGCGGGTGTGATCTTAAAATCGCTATCGATGGTCGTATTGATAAATACAGATTTGCCTTCTGCCAATGTTACCATCTCCGAATAGGATACCCAATAAGGTGTAGGGATGATGACTTCGTCACCGGGGTTAATGAGTGTAAGGATGGCGTTGGAAAGCGACTGCTTCGCACCGGTTGAAACCACGATTTGAGACGCATCGTAGTCGAGGTTGTTTTCGGTTTTCAATTTGGTTACGATGGCCTTTCGCAATTCAGGATACCCCGGCACCGGTGAATATCGAGTATAGTTGTCGTCAAGCCCCTGCTTCGCGGCTTGTTTGACATGCTCGGGCGTGTTGAAGTCAGGCTCGCCTACACTTAAACTGATTACATTGATACCTTTTGCGGCTAACTCGCGACCCAATTTGGTCATTTTCAGGGTGGCGGATTCCGACAGGTTATTGATCCTGTCAGAAAGTATAGATGGTGTACTCATGGAAGGCAAACTTAGGTAAATTTGCGGATTCCGCAAACAAAAATGTTCGCGAAAACGATCATGCAAGGCGATATGTTACATATTGTGTATCTTTGCCCCATTACCTCGAACGCATCAGTTTTGAACAAGCAGAAAAACATTATTCTTTTCGCATTGACCGCTGGTATTCTGTTGATGTTAATCAAATTTACCGCCTATTTGCTGACCAGTTCGAATGCTATTTTGACGGATGCGATGGAAAGCATTGTCAACGTAGTCGCTTCTGGTTTTGCTTTTTACAGCATTCACTTGTCGGCGCGACCAAAAGATCAAAACCATCCTTACGGTCATGGAAAAGTAGAGTTTTTCTCTGTTTTCTTGGAGGGAGGATTGATTTTTATTGCAGGGGTACTCATTCTCGGGAAGGCTTGTTATAATATATTTTTTCCGGAGACCGTTGGTAATTTGCTGGGGGGGATGGGGCTGATTGGATTTACCGGTATAGTCAATTGGGCTTTAGGGACTTATATGGTGAAACAGGGTAAAGCGTTAAACTCGCTGACCCTACACGCAGATGGCAAACACTTGCAAACAGATGCATATAGTACGGTCGGTTTGCTTGCCGGGCTTTCTGTGATGTATTGGACAGGATTTGCCTGGATTGATATTGTTTTATCCATCGGTCTTGGTCTATATATCCTCTTTAGTGGATACAAATTGCTCCGCAAATCGATTGCGGGATTGATGGACGAATCGGATACGAAATTGGTTGGTCAAATCGCAGCTATCCTGCAAAGGCATCGCGAGAATGACTGGATCGACGTACACAATCTTCGGGTACAACGTTATGGGCACGAGCTGCATATCGATTGTCATGTAACATTGCCGAACTACTATGACCTAAATAAAGTGCATGATGAGGTTTCTGCTATTGATTCGCTGATAAATAGTTATTTACATGCAAATACGGAGCTTTTTATCCATGCGGATCCCTGCATCCCTGCATGTTGCCACTATTGTCGGATGAACGATTGTCCGATACGCAGCGAAGCATATCAACGCGATGTGGTATGGGATAAAAAAATCATCAGTAAAAATGAAAAACACATTTAGTCGTGGGGCTCGTTGGCAAGTTTATCCTTGTAGATTTTGAGCTTGGCGCGCTGATCTGCCGGCAACTCCGGAAATTCGGGTTCCATGGCCGTTAGCGTCTCCACGATGATTTTGCCGACAGCATAGCGAGCAAACCACTTTTTGTCGGCTGGGATGATATACCAGGGTGAAGATGGTGTAGCTGTGGCGGCGATCGCTTCCTCGTAGGCAGCCATGTAATCATCCCAGTACGCCCGCTCCTCGATGTCTGCAGATGAAAATTTCCAGTTTTTGTATTTATCTTCGATACGGTCGAGAAATCGTTTTTTTTGCTCATCCCTGGATACATGGAGGAAGAATTTGATGATTTTTGTGCCATTGCGCTGAAGGTGGGCTTCAAATTGCCGGATACTTTCATAACGGTTTTCCCAAAACCCGTTATCGAATTGCTTTACTTCCCGGTATCCGGGTATCCGCTCGGATAAGTTGTATTCGGGGTGCACTTTGCATACGAGCACATATTCGTAATGCGAGCGGTTATGAATCCCGATGCGGCCACGCTCAGGCAAGGCCTTATAGTGCCGCCAAAGGAAATCATGTTCGTAATCCTTACTGGTGGGCTGCTTGAAACTGAATACCTGGCATCCTTGCGGATTAACCCCGCTCATTACGTGCTCGATTGCACCATCCTTGCCAGCGGCATCCATCGCTTGGAAAACGATCAGTAGACTCTGGGAATCCTCGGCATATAGTCGCTCCTGGTGCTCCTTGAGCTTCGCTTGGAAGTCTGCTAGATCTTCAAGGGCGTCGTCTTTTTTCATGGAGCCCGGATCATTGGTTCGATAATTTTCTAGTTTGAATGACTCGCTGGAAGTCACCCCGAATTTTTCAACAACGCCTGCCATTGTATCAATGATTGAGTGATAAGATAAGTTGTCGCAAAATAGAATTTATTGCGTTAATATCACACAAGTTGTAGCGTAAATCGTTTATCAAACGTATGCTATGTCAAAACATTTATTCATCTTTACCCGATGTTTAAAGAGATACGAAGCCGCTATATACGCTATTTGGTAATCATCATTTTTATGATTGTCCTGTTCGTGTGCATGGTGGAGGTGAATTTCCTGTGGCTGTTTGGTTATTCTCCCACGGCTAAGGATATCCGCCAACCGATCCAAAGTGTGGCGTCTGAGGTATATACGGCTGACAGTGTGCTCATTGGTCGATACTTCAAGGAAGATCGTTCTCCCGTATCTTATGATAGCATCTCATCCGATGTGGTCAACGCGTTGGTCGCCACCGAAGATATTCGCTTTTTCCAGCACAGCGGTGTGGATTTCCGTGCTATTTTTTCCAGCATTGTAGCTACCGTACAGGGTGATCCAAGGGGTGGCAGTACCATCACCCAACAACTGGCAAAAAATTTGTATCGGACGCGTTATAACCATGCTGTTGGACTTTTGGACAAGATACCCGGCATACGCATCCTTGTGGTGAAGTTTAAGGAGTGGATGACAGCTTATAAGCTCGAAGGTAATTACAGCAAAAAGGACATCCTTGCGATGTACCTGAATACGGTGTCGTTCAGCAATAATGCCTACGGCATAAAAACCGTAGCCAGGCTATATTTCAACAAAGAAACACAAGCGATAAATGCAGCCGAGGCGGCCGTGCTAATTGGCATGTTGAAAGGTACAACACTCTATAATCCGATACGCAATCCGGAACGCTCGCTAGAAAGACGAAACGTGGTCTTGGGGCAGATGTATAAAGCTGGATTTCTGTCCGAGACGGCTTATCAAACGGCCAATGCGTCGGGACTTGGTCTACGTTTGGGTGAAACCGAAGAGTTGGGTAGCGGAGATTCGTATTTGCGTACGGCGGTGGAGCGATGGCTTACCGTTTGGTGCGAGGAGAATGGGTATGATATTTATGTAGATGGACTAAAAATCTATACGACCATTGATTCGCGCGTACAGCGGCATGCAGAGGAGGTCATTGCCGGACAAATGAAACCGCTGCAACAGCGGTTGGAAAACGCTTGGCGCGGTGAAATCCCTTGGCGAGATTCGGAAGGAAAGGTAATCGAAGGTTTTCTGGAAAATTTGGCCGAACGGACCACTTATTATAAGCTGCTAAACGAGAAATATAAGGGGGATAAGGATAGTATTTTTCATTACCTTAATCTTCCGAAGACAATGGAAGTGTTTACGTGGGATGGCCTCAGGGAGGTTCAATATTCCAGTATGGATTCCCTAGCTCACTATGCCATGATGCTTAACGCAGGACTAATGACGATGGATCCTTATAATGGTGAGATCAAAGCTTGGGTGGGCGGAATCAATCACAAATATTATAAATACGATCACGTATTTCAGGCGAAGCGGCAAGCCGGTTCGACATTTAAGCCCTTTGCGTACTTGGCGGCTCTAGAAGCAGGCATGTCGCCTTGCGATAAATACACGGATGAATTTGTCCGTATTACTTATACCGAAAACGGGGAAGAGAAGGTTTGGGAGCCCAAGAATGCCGATTGGGTATTCAGCGGACGGGAAATGTCACTTCGATGGGCAATGGGAAGGTCTGTCAATTCGATCACCGCCCAAATTACAGAAGAAATAGGGTGGGACAAGGTTGTAGATGCGGCCCATCGCTGCGGGATTACAAGTTCGCTGGCATCCGTGCCTTCCGTAAGCCTTGGTTCCAATGACGTCAGTGTCTTTGAAATGGTCAATGCATATGCAACCTTTATGAACAAAGGGAAAAAGGTGCAGCCGGTTCTCGTTTCGAAGATTTTTGATTATCATGGAAACACCCTGGCAACGTTTAAGACAACCACTAAACAAGCTATCAGTGAAGAAGTGGCTTGGCTAATGGGGTATATGCTTCGGGGTACGATGGAAGAACCGGAAGGCACGTCTCAGGGTCTTTGGGAATGGGATCTGTGGAAGGATAAGAATCAGATTGGAGGGAAGACCGGAACATCGTCGGATTATGTGGATGGCTGGTATATGGGGGTAACAAAGGATTTGGTTACGGGTGTCTGGGTTGGCTGTGACGAGCGGAGTATACATTTCAGGAATTCGCAAACAGGTGAGGGGTCACGAACCGCCTTACCGGTCTTTGGCAGGTTTATGGAGCAGCTCTATCATGACGATTCGCTTCATTACGATTATGGCCCGTTTCCGGATCCGGAAGTGGAGATAAATAGGAAGTATAATTGTCCGAGCCCTCGCATTGTAAGGCCTGATAGTACATTGCTGGATAGCATTGTTCCACTGCGGTTGCCAGAGAGGCCGTTGGAAATCCCAGTGGATGTCGAAGAGCTAAGAGAGCAATTGGAGACCAATATCCCAGCTGTGGAGGAGCCGCAGGAAAACCAGGAGCAGGCCGCTGCAATTGAGCGGCAGCCGAACAGTAAAATTCGGATCAGGTATCCGTTAAAAAAATAATATGTTTGTAGATAATTAAACTTTTTCACCGATATTCGTTCTAATTAGACATTGTACCATACACCCATTTTTCCATGACTTACCTTAATCGATTTGTCAAGCTTTCATTGCTAAATATCTGCTGTTTATTGCTGTTTAGCTCGATTGCCGTGCATGTGCAGGCCCAATATTTTGGGCAGAATAAAATGCGATATAAATCGCTTAAATTCAAGGTGTATGAGACCCCGCATTTCAACCTGCACTATTATCTGGAAAACGACACACTGGTGAGGTGGTTGGCTAAGGAAAGTGAAGTCTGGTATGAATTACATCAGCAGGTTTTCCGGGATACTTTTTTGCGTAAGAATCCGATCATTCTGTATAGCAATCACCCAGAGTTTCAGCAGACCACTACGGTGCAAGGGGAGATCGGTGTAGGTACGGGCGGTGTCACCGAGGCATTTAAGACGCGTGTGGTGATGCCAGTGATGCAAATCAATCATCAAACGCGGCATGTACTTGGGCACGAGTTGGTCCACGCATTTCAATACCGCATACTGATGGAAGGTGGGGATTCTACCCGCTTGGAGAACATCGGGAATATTCCGCTGTGGATGGTAGAGGGAATGGCAGAATATTTTTCTATCGGTAAAAAGGACGCATTTACGGCCATGTGGATGCGGGATGCATACCTGAATAACGATATCCCTTCACTGAAGGCCATGACTGAAAATATGAATCGGTATTTCCCTTATCGATACGGGCAGGCTTTTTGGTCCTACATTGGGTCTACTTACGGTGATACGGTTATCATGCCGTTATTTAAGGCAACGGCGATGTACGGCTATGAAATGGGGATCAGGCGCGTATTCGGTTACGATTCACAGACACTCTCCAACCTTTGGAAGAACAGCATGATTAATGCTTATCGCAGTCTGCCGGTAGACACCGCTGTAAAGCCAGTGGGGAGGTCCATCATCAATACGGGTAATTCCGGTCGGATGAATGTTTCGCCTGCAATTTCACCGGATGGTAAGCACATCGCGTTTCTTTCGGAAAAAAGCCTGTTTAGTATAGACCTATTCTTAGCTGATGCGGAAACTGGTGGAAATATCAGGCGATTGAGTAGTAAGCTGACCAATGAGGATATCGATGAATATAGCTTTATCGAATCGTCGGGCGCGTTTTCACCGGATAGCCGCAAGTTTGCCTTCAGCGTTTTTAGTCGTGGCAAAAGCCGACTTATGGTAGTGGATGTGCAGACGGGCAAGCAATTGCTATTGGAGGCGATGGGTGACATTTCGGAATTTGCCAATATTGCATGGTCACCCGATGGGGAGACCGTTGCGTTTTCAGGGTTGAAAAATGGCCACAGTGATATTTACCTCTATAACATCGCGACCAAAGTACTTACCCAGTTAACCAACGATAGTTATTCTGATTATCAGCCTGCGTTCTCGCGCGATGGCAAGCGCATCGTATTTAGTACGGATCGGGTATCGCTTCAATCGGATTCGAGAAGTGTTGATATTCCGATGAATATTGCAGTAATCGATGTGGAGACACGGGCAATTTCGAATATCAACGTGTTTCAGGGGGCCAATAACCTGAACCCTCAATTTTCGGCGGATGATAGCCAGGTTTATTTTCTTTCCAACAGTGATGGTTTCCGAAACATGTACCGGTACACCCTCAAAGGCGGCAAAGTAGAGCGATTGACTCAGTATTTTACTGGAATCAGCGGCATTACAGAGTATTCGCCCGCATTGAGCCTATCGTCCAAGGGTGACGTGTTGTACTCATACTTCCGCAATAATGGTTATTCACTTTACAACGCCAAAGAAGCCGAATTTAAAGGCGTGGAAGTGGATCCTTATGTGGTGAATTTTGACGCCGCAATGCTACCCCCGCCTGAAAATCTCGGCGTAGATGTCGTCAATGCCAATCTCAGTAATTTCAACCTATTTCAGCGAATTGGGGATGGTCGTATTTCGTCGGTTTCCTATAAGCCCAATTTTAAGTTGGATTATTTAGCGAACAGCGGAATGGGATTGGCAGTGGGTAGCCGCTACGGGGCGGGTATATCCAGCGGTATCCAGGGGATGTTTTCGGATATCCTTGGGCACAATCAGATTTTTGCCGCATTGTCCATCAACGGCGAAATCTACGATTTTGGCGGCCAAGTTGCGTATATTAATCAGAAGAGTCGGATCAATTGGGGCGGTGCCATTTCGCATATCCCGTATATGTCTGGATTTTCCTTTTACGATGTAAGGGACGTAGGCAATGGTGAGGAGACAATTTTGGATACCTATATCATTCGTACGTTTCAGCAACAAGCTGAGGCATTTGGGGCCTATCCGTTTTCGCGGCACCATCGTTTTGAATTGGGGGGTGCTATCGCGCGATACAGTTACCGCGTAGATCGATGGTGGCAAAGCTACTACTATGGCTACGGGGGTAGAGATAAAGTATCCAATGAAGAGGCTAGTCAGGCTTTCGGTGGTAATTTTAATGCCTTCACCATCCAACAGGTAAATACATCATTTGTGGGTGATAATGCGGTATTCGGTATAGCAGCGCCTTTGCAGGGGTACCGTTACCGGGTTGGAGCGGAGCAGTACTTCGGCGACTACAACTTTACCGCTTATACGTTCGATGTGCGCAAGTATAATCGGTATCAGCCCGTTACGATCGCCGCTAGGGCATACACATACATGAGGGCCGGTAAACATGAAAATGCATTGTATCCCTTGTTTTTGGGTTATCCGCACCTCATACGTGGCTATGAGAGCTCCTCATTTCGTAACAGTACCGGACGTTTCAATTTCAATAGTCTGATGGGTACCCGTATTGCAGTGCTCAATCTCGAACTCCGGCTACCTTTTACCGGGCCTGAAAAACTTGCGGTTATACGATCTGGTATGCTGTTCTCTGATCTGAATTTATTTTTTGATGCTGGTTTGGCTTGGAATAGCGATTCTAAAGTTGCCTTTAGAAGTACGCCCCGTCTAATCGAATCGAGTCCCAATCCCAATGATCCCAATTTACCGCCGATTGAAGTTTACGAGCGAATTCCTGCATTGAGTGCCGGCGTTTCCCTGCGCGTCAATCTTTTTGGGGCTATGATACTTGAGCCGTATTATGCGTTTCCTTTTCAACGTTCGGACGTACGCTTTGGCACATTTGGGCTGAATTTTGCTCCTGGTTGGTAGCATCGTACGGATATCCCGTGCGGCGTGATTAGTTAGGGGCGCAAGCTGGTGTTCAGCAACGTCGTGGGTCGCGCGCTATGGAGCGGTCTGACCGATCCTAAATCTGACCAATTGGGGTTGTGCTTCCGTATTAGCTTTTCTTTTTGCATACGGGTATACCTAGTCAATTCCTTAAACCGGCGCGCGGCGGCTTCTTCCGTAGGAAGCGTCTCATGGTACACTAATCTGGATACTTTTGCACAGGTGTCTAAAAAAATGCCAGATAACTCTTTGTAGGTGTTTACCGCCTTTTGGAGGCTATCTGTCATGCCTACATGCAGGCAAGTTCGGTTGCAATCGGTCAGTACATAGATGTAATTGCTCATGATGTTGAAAATTATTTAACGTTTATATTTTGCAGCTCTAAAAAAATTACTAACTTTATTGGCACAATAATACTAACTTATTTAGTCTATTCAAATTTATTTTTATTTTTATGTCGAATATTGCTAATAACCTTAAATACCTCCGCAAGAAAAAGCGGCTTACCCAACAACAATTTGCGGATGAAATGGCCATCAAGCGCGCTTCCGTCGGTGCTTATGAAGAGAGTCGGGCGGAGCCGAAATACGAATTGCTAAAGAAAATTGCCGATTTCTATGAGTTGACAATGGATGAGCTTGCGAACGATACGATCAATGACAAGTGGAAGCCTACTCCTCGGGGCAATGCGGCCAGCGTCCGAGTGCTAAGCATTACGGTAGACGGCGATGACAAGGAAAACATTGAATTGGTGCCGGTAAAAGCCAGTGCGGGATATCTAAACGGGTACGCCGATCCAGAGTATATTTCTGATCTTCCAAAGTTTAGTTTGCCGATGTTTAGACAGGGTACGTACCGGGCTTTTGAAATCAAGGGGGATTCCATGTTGCCTTTGCAGCCCGGTAGTATTGTGATTGCGGAGTACGTTGAAAACTGGAATGAAGTGAAGCCGGGCCAGACCTATGTAATCATTTCGAACAACGAGGGCGTAGTCTACAAACGGGTGGCTTTCAAATATAAGGATGATAAGGGATTGAAGCTGGTTTCCGACAATAAGAGTTATGAACCGTATTGGGTGCCCTCTGACGATATCCTGGAGGTATGGAGAGCTAAGGCATATATCAGTACACAGCTGCCGGAGCCAAATCCGGAGCCCACTATGGAAACACTTACTGCTATGATGGCCCAAATGCAAAAAACGATAAGTACTGTGGTGGAAAAGCGATAGGAATTGGAGTGAGCAGAATTTTGATTTTCAAAGATTTTATTTATCTTTGCATCATCTTGAAAAAGAGGGGACAGCTTTAGTCCCCTTTTTTCATGGTTACTAGTTCATAAAGCGTGGCATTTTCAATAGAAGACAGAGTTACCGCATTGGTTGAAGAAAAAATTGCCGACAGGGAAGACCTGTTTTTAGTGGGTGTAAAAATGCACCCAAGTGGCAAATTAGAGGTGTTGGTTGATGGTGATAATGGTGTGAGTATCGAAGACTGTGTAGCAATAAGCCGTTATGTGGGTTTCCAATTGGAAGAGGAGGATGCGATTTCCCATGCTTACCGATTGGAGGTGTCATCACCGGGGGTAGATACGGCGCTTACCTCGACGAGGCAATATCGAAAGAACATTGGAAGGTTTATCCAGGTTGGATTGCAGGATGGGGTGACAAAGGAGGGCAAATTGCTCGAAGTAACGGAAGCGTACATTGCCATCGCTGAAAAAATAAAAGAGAAGGGGAAGAAGGCTGTTGAAAGTCAACGTAATATTCCCTTTGAAAACATCACAACAATAAAGGTGTTAATTTCATTTAAGTAAAATGAGCAACAATATCAATCTCATTGACTCTTTTCAAGAATTTAAAGAGTTCAAAAACATCGACCGCCCTACGGTCATCAGTGTGCTGGAAGAGGTGTTCCGTAGCATGATCCGTAGGAAGTATGGTACCGATGAAAATTGCGACGTTATTGTCAATCCAGACAACGGCGATTTGGAAATTTGGCGTACACGCGTAGTCGTGGAAGATGAGTTTTCCGAAGATGACGATTTGGAAATCGAATTGACTGATGCGCGGAAATTTGATCCGGATCTTGAGGTGGGCGATGACTACATCGAGGAAATCACGTTGGAGAGCTTTGGACGCAGGGCAATCTTAGCCGCGAGGCAGACCTTGGTTTCCAAAATCCTGGAATTAGAGAAAGACGAAGTATTTAAGAAATATAAAGACAGGGAAGGTGAATTAATTACCGGAGAGGTGTACCAAATATGGAAAAAGGAAACCTTGGTACTCGATGACGATGGCAATGAACTGATTTTGCCTAAGACAGAACAGATTCCTGCCGACTATTTCAAAAAAGGTGATACCATCCGGGCGGTGGTTGATAAAGTCGAAATGGTCAATGCCAATCCACGGATTATTATTTCACGCACGGCTCCGGCGTTTTTACAGCGCCTTTTTGAGCTGGAAGTGCCCGAGATATTCGACGGGCTGATTACCATCAGGAAGATTGTCCGTGAGCCGGGTGAGCGCGCTAAAGTGGCCGTTGAATCTTATGACGACCGCATTGACCCAGTGGGTGCTTGTGTCGGCATGAAAGGTTCCCGCATCCACGGTATTGTCCGTGAGCTTCGCAATGAAAACATCGACGTTATTAATTATACGAATAATACCCAATTGTATATTCAAAGGGCATTAAGTCCGGCTCGCATCGGATCGATAAAGTTGGATGACGAGCATAAGACCGCGGCGGTCTATCTTAAATCTGACCAAGTGTCATTAGCCATTGGACGTGGGGGGCACAATATCAAGCTTGCCGGTAAGCTTACAGGCTATGAAATAGATGTTTATCGCGAGGCAGAAGAGATAGAGGAGGATGTGGATATTGAAGAATTTGCAGATGAAATTGATGGTTGGATCATCGATGAACTGAAACGGGTAGGCTTGGATACGGCAAAATCGGTGCTAGCGCTTTCGGTAGAAGATTTAGCGAGACGTACCGATTTGGAGGAAAATACCATCCAAGAAATCATTCAAGTGTTGCAGGCTGAATTTGAGTAAAGTTGTCGACAGGATACGCCTACGGCCACGCTTTTTTAATTCTTTGCCGATAAACGCTTAAAAAAATATACTTTTGTATCAGCACAAAAAACGAGAGGTAAATAAATTAAATGTCAGAAGGTAAGAGCATAACATTACTGAAAGCAGCAAAGGAACTGAACATTGGTATAGGCACTGCTGTCGATTTTTTGGCCAAAAGCGGTTATGAAATCGAATCCAAGCCAGGAACCAAGTTGGACAGCGACACCTATGATGTTCTTTTACGGGAGTTTCAAGGTGACAAGATTGTGAAGGAAGAAGCCAACCAAATTATCATTGGTAAAATCCGTCGTGATGAGTCACCTTCGGAGAGCGTTGTGCAAAAACCACAGAGAGACAGTGATACAGAAGAAATTCTGATCAAGAATACTGGTGCATTTACTCCGGAAGAGCGCCAGGTGCCCACACCTGATCAAGATAAGGATAAAGATCAAGAAAAAGATGAGGTATCGCAAGTAGAAGAAAAGCCGCATGTATCGGGCATGAAGATCGTCGGCAAGATAGATTTGGCAAATCTCAAGGGCGGGAAACCTCAGAAGGAAACGCCTAAGGAAGAAATAACGGAGAAAGGGGTTCCTTTGCCTTCGGAAGCTGATGTGCAGAAAGAACCTGTAAATATACAGGAGGAACCTGTGCCTGCAGAAACAAAGGTTCCGGAAGTGGAGGAGTCAAGTAAAGAACCCGTTGAAGAGAAGCCGGAACAACAACCCGTTGTTGCTGAAACAACAGCAGTTGAGCCTATACCGGAAGTACCACAGGTTGCGGCTAAGCAGGAAGAAGGAAAAGCTGACATTAAAGAAAATGTACGCCAACCCCATAGTGACGTAATACGGGCACGAGCACAGCGTCTAACCGGGCCTAACGTGGTTGGCCGTATTGACTTGGCCGCGCATCAGCCAAAAGAAAAGCCGGTTGCTTCTTCCAGTTCTTCTGGCATTTCATCCCAGGATCAGAAGCGCAAGCGCAAACGTAAAGATAAGCCGACAACTCAACAACGTCCGGGAACCACTACTCCCGGCCAGCATGGAGGGCCCAAAGGACGCCCGGACTTCAAGGGCAAACCCCGGCATACCACTGAGAATAGGGAAGAGCCAACCGAAAAGGAAATACAGGATCAAATAAAGGCAACGCTTGCACGTCTTAGTGGCGCAGGTAAATCCGGTAAATTTGCGCAGCGAGCGAAACTTCGTCGTCAGAAGCGCGATGATATTGCTCAATCGGCAGAAGAGGCGGCTTTGGAACAGGAAATGATGTCCAAGGTACTGAGGGTCACTGAGTTTGTAACAGCAAATGACCTAGCCAATATGATGGGTGTGCAAGTGACGCAGATCATAGCTACCTGTATGAGCTTGGGGCTTTTTGTCTCAATCAATCAGCGGCTGGATGCTGAAACTATTGCGATTGTTGCTGATGAATTTGGTTATGAAATCGAGTTTGTGAAGCCGGAGGATGAAGAAAACACCGAACTCGAGGAGTCCGATAACCCAGAGAATCTTATACCCCGTGCACCTATTGTGACGGTAATGGGCCACGTAGACCACGGTAAGACTTCCCTACTTGACTATGTCCGTAAGACGAATGTGATCGGTGGCGAAGCAGGGGGAATAACCCAACATATTGGCGCCTATGAGGTGACCCTTGATGATGGGCGTAAACTGACGTTTTTGGATACGCCTGGCCACGAAGCCTTTACGGCGATGCGTGCTCGCGGTGCAAAAGTAACAGATATCGCAATCATCGTAATCGCCGCTGATGACAGTGTGATGCCCCAGACAAAGGAAGCGATCAATCACGCACAGGCGGCAGGTGTGCCTATCGTATTTGCCTTTACTAAAATAGACAAACCCGGTGCAAGTGCTGACAAGATTCGTGAGCAGTTGTCTACGATGAATATTCTGGTTGAAGATTGGGGTGGTAAATACCAATGCCAGGAAATATCTGGTAAAACAGGTGAGAATGTAGATTTATTGCTGGAAAAAGTTCTGCTTGAAGCCGAGATGCTCGAATTGACGGCAGATCCCGGTAAGCGCGCTGTTGGTTCGGTAATTGAGGCAAGCCTCGATAAAGGCAGGGGTATCGTTACCACTGTATTGATTCAATCGGGAACACTTAGGGTGGGAGCACCTATATTAGCAGGATCCCATAGCGGAAAGGTGAAGGCGCTATACAATGAGCGCGGGCAGAAGGTGACAGAAGCTGGGCCTGCAACCCCGGTACAAATACTGGGGATGTCTGGTGCACCTACGGCCGGAGATAAGTTTTATGAAATGGAAAGTGAGGTGGAGGCACGACAGGTAGCTAACAAAAGATTACAGCTGCAACGTGAACAGGGCTTGCGTACCCAAAAGCATATCACGTTGGATGAAATCGGAAGACGACTGGCCATTGGGAACTTCAAGGAACTTAATGTTATTGTCAAAGGCGACGTGGATGGTTCCATTGAAGCGTTGTCGGATTCCCTGCTCAAATTGTCAACGGAGGAAATCCAAGTTAACGTTATCCATAAATCGGTCGGCCAGATCTCTGAATCGGATGTCTTGTTAGCCTCAGCTTCTGATGCCATAATCATTGGTTTCCAGGTGAGACCTTCTACAAGTGCCCGGAAACTGGCCGAGCAAGAGCAGATCGATATCAGGCTATATTCGATTATCTACGACGCGATCGAGGAGGTTAAGGCAGCGATGGAAGGTATGTTGGAGCCGAAATATGAAGAGAAAATTGTGGCGAATGTGGAAATTCGGGAGACCTTTAAGATCACCAAAGTAGGTACGATTGCCGGCTGTATGGTGCTGGACGGAAAAATCAACCGCAATCACAGTATCCGTGTGATTCGAGATGGTGTAGTTGTACATACCGGACAGTTGGCGTCGCTCAAACGATTTAAGGACGACGTGAAGGAAGTTTCCACTGGTTACGAATGTGGATTAAATATTCAGAACTTCAACGATATCAAAGAGGGCGATATTATCGAGGCATATGAACAAGTGGAAGTTAAACGTAAACTCTAGCAACGTTAGCTATGCCAAGTATGTGGAAGAACATCATCAAACAACCGTCATAGCTGAATGTTGAAATTTTCGCGGCCTGCTTTTAATAAAGCGGGCCGCGTTGTTTTTTCAGTTTATCTATACGTAATGTTTAATGTTTTTTCGCATGAATACGATCATCGAACCTTTTAAGATTAAAACAGTAGAGCCGATTTATTTTACCACACGTGACGAACGTGCCCATATTTTAAGGCAGGCCCATTATAATCCCTTTTTAATTAAAGCTAGGGATGTAATCATCGATTTGTTAACGGACAGCGGTACCAGCGCTATGAGCAGCGAACAATGGGCCGGTGTCATGCGCGGGGACGAAAGTTACGCAGGGAGCGACAGCTTCTTTCGTTTTGAAGAGGTTGTCAAACAGATTACCGGCATGCCGTTTATCATCCCGACACATCAAGGCCGAGCTTCAGAGAAAATCCTGTTTACAATAGTGGGGGGTATTGGTAAATATGTACTTAGCAATACACTGTTTGATACGACTCGGGCCAACGTAGAATTTTCGGGAGCAGAGGGAGTTGACTTCCGTTGTACGGAAGGTATGGATCCGGCATTGGACGCTCCGTTTAAAGGCAATTTAGACATTTCGGCGTTGCAGTCTTTCATCGTCGACAAGGGCATTGCCGATAGCTCGATGGTGATGCTCACCGTAACCAACAACTCGGGCGGTGGCCAGCCGGTGAGCATGCGTAATATTCGCGAAGTGAGTGCACTATGCAAGCAATATCAGATACCACTATTTATTGATGCATCTAGGTTTGCTGAGAACGCCTATTTTATTAAGCTACGTGAAGCGGGTTACGAAACAAAAAGTATCCTGGAAATTGCGCAGGAGATGTTTTCCCATACAGACGGTTGCATAATGAGTGCAAAAAAGGATGCTTTTGCAAACATTGGTGGATTCATTGGGATACGGGATGAGCAATTGGCCGAAAAGTGCAAGAATCTGTTGATTATGACAGAAGGATTCCTCACCTACGGTGGGCTGGCCGGTCGCGATTTGGAGGCCATAGCCATTGGCTTACGAGAGGTAATGGAAGAGGATTACCTGACGTATCGGATCAGAAGTATCAAGTATATAGGTGATAAGCTTGATGTATTCGGTATCCCCTATATTAAACCCACGGGAGGTCATGCTGTATACCTCGATGCAAAGCGATTCATGGATCATATCCCCGTATGCCAATATCCTGGTCAAGCCTTGAGTAATGCATTGTATTTAGAAGGCGGGATAAGAGGCGTGGAGATTGGATCCGTGATGTTTGGTAAATATGCGATCGACGGTAGTTTGATCCCACCATCCATGGAATTGGTAAGGCTTGCTATTCCCCGAAGGGTATATACACAAAGCCACATCGACTATGTAGCAGAAGTCATCGTGGAAGTCTACAAGAAAAGACGTGAATTTAATGGGTACCAAATAATTTTTGAATCCCCCTCACTCCGACATTTTACAGCGAGATTTGACCCGGTGTTGTTTTAAGGTATTCTTTTAGTCAGAAAAGTTTTCCACATCCGGATTTCCTTCCCTAGTGTATTAATCACACACTGCAGGCGATTTTTTTACGTCAAGATGCAAGTGTTTGCCGAAAGCATAGGATTAGGCGATTGTTAAAATGCCGGGTATATTTTGGATTTAAATAAAAAGGCAGTAAATTCAGCCACCAATTTTTTATTGATTATAGCTGAGATGTCTGTTAATTCTGTATTTTTTACCAGCCTATTGTTGCTGAACGTTGCCGTAGCTCAAGAAGATTTCAAACCGTATACCCAACAAATAGCGGGCACTGCCCTTAAATTTACGATGCAGCCGATTTCCGGAGGGGAGTACGCTATGGGGAGCATACATGGTAATGCAGATGAGCAACCGGTACATCAGGTAAAAATAGATCCATTCTGGATGGGTACTTACGAAGTAACCTGGGATTTGTATGAACCGTTTGTTTACAAAGATCTCGAATTGTCGCGCAGCGGAGGTAGTATCGAATCGGAGGTGGACGCAGTAACCCGGCCTACGAAACCTTATCTGGACATGACCTTCGGCATGGGTAAGGAAGGACATCCGGCCCTGGCGATGACCCAATATAATGCTATTCAGTTTTGTAAATGGTTGTATGTGCGTACAGGTGTATTCTATCGCTTGCCTACAGAAGCGGAGTGGGAATATGCATGCCGCGCGGGTAGCGAAACCGAATACTATTTTGGGGACGATGAAGCTGAGTTGGGCGACTACGCGTGGTACGCAGCAAACAGTGGCAACAAAACCCACAAAGTAGGCCAAAAAAAGCCTAACGCTTGGGGACTGTATGACATGCATGGCAATGTGGCCGAGTGGACATATGATCAATATATAGTAGATTTCTATAGCCATTTCGAGGATACTATGGCGGACAATCCGGTGGCCACACCGGAAAAACTATACCCGCATAGTATCCGGGGTGGATCGTTCGAGGATGCCGTCGGGGACCTTCGGTCTGCATCACGTCTGCCTTCCGACCCGTCATGGAAGCAACTTGATCCGCAGATACCGAAAAGCAACTGGTGGTTTCCCGAAGCTCCGTTTATCGGTGTCCGGTTAGTGCGGCCGTTGAATCCGCCGACTGACGCGGAAATCGAAGCCTATTTCGAACGGGCACCGATAGAAGATTATTGATTTAATACCCTATGAATTTTTTAACCATAAGATAGACTAAAGCAAATGGATACAACAAATTTGGGTGGACAACGCCGAGAATTTCTGAAGACGTCGGCGCTATTAGCAGGCGGCGCAATGTTAAGTAGTGTGCCATTTATGGGCGCACATGCAAGTGTGGACGATACGATCAAGGTTGTCGTTATTGGTTGCGGCGGCAGGGGCACAGGTGCTGCTTTTGATGCAATCGCATCGGGTGCCAATATTAAGATCGTCGCATTGGCCGACGCTTTCCGCGACAGGTTGGACGAGGCTTATACCAAACTGTCGGAGCGCCATGCGGACAAATTAGATGTGCCTGAAGATCGGAAATTCGTTGGTTTTGATGCCTATAAACAGGCCATTCCATTAGCCGATGTGGTCATTTTAGCTACCTCACCAGGATTCAGGCCAATCCACTTTGAAGAGGCGGTGCGGCAGAGCAAGCATGTCTTCATGGAAAAGCCGGTCGCCGTAGACATCCCGGGCATCCGCAGGGTATTGGTTGCCGCAGAGGAGGCTAAACGGAAGAAACTGAATGTAGTGGTAGGGCTACAGCGCCGTTACCAGGCCAACTACAGGGAAACGATCCGACGAATTCAAGATGGTGCAATCGGTGATATTGTATCAGGCCAGGTTTATTGGAACAGCGGTGGCGTTTGGGTGCGCCCGCGCCAGCCCGGTCAAACAGAAATGGAATACCAGATGCGCAATTGGTATTATTTCAATTGGCTATGCGGCGACCATATTGTAGAGCAACACGTTCACCAAATTGACGTGGTTAATTGGGTAAAGGGTAGTTATCCGGTATCCATACAGGGTACGGGAAGCCGTGCATGGCGTACAGGCAAGGAATATGGCGAGATTTATGACAACCACGCCGTCGAGCTCACTTATGCAGACGGATCGGTTATTTATAGCCAGTGCCGACATTTCGAAGGAACCGCCAATCGGGTAGACGAAACGTTTCAGGGCACTAAAGGGCGAGTATATCTTTCTGCCGGGAATGACGGTGTCCTTTGGGATCATAAAGGTAATGAGCTATTCAGCCATCCCAAGCGCGGCCAAGCCAATCCTTACCAACACGAACATGTGGAACTTTTCGAGGCGATAGCAAAAGGAGAGTACAAATTTGATAACGCCGAATACGGGGCATACAGCACGCTCACGGGTATCATCGGTAGATTGGCGACTTACTCCGGTCAGGTAATCAAATGGGAGGACGCACTGAAGTCTAACATCGATCTGATGCCCGAGCGTTTTGCTTGGGATGCCATGCCGAAGGTGTTGCCTGACGAGCGTGGTATTTATCCGTATGCCATACCCGGACAGACTGTTGTGGTATAGTGGGCATGTGGAAAAGATCGGTGCCGCTCGCCGCGATAGCCTGTTGGGTTATATCGATAAGCGCTACTGATTCCGGTTTAAGACGATATCAGATTGCGGGGTATGCCCAGGGTACGGACTACACCATTACTTATTATGCAGAAGATCGTGTAGTTTCAAAAGAAGCTGTTGATAGTATACTCGTAGTAATTGATAGCTCCATGTCGTTATATAAACCTTATTCGCTGATCAATAAGATCAATGGTGGCATTGGAGAGGAAGTGATGGTTGACGAGCATTTCTATCGGGTGCTTAAGCGATCATTCGAAATATACCGCGACAGCAGGGGTGTTTTTGATCCGACGGTAGCGCCATTGGTCCAACTTTGGGGCTTTGGTGTGGAAGCAATAAACCATTTCCCGGATAGTGCGGCGATACATGATGCGCTTGCTTGCGTGGGGATGGATATGATTCGGTTGAAAGGCCGCCGGTTGACGAAAAAGAAGCCGTGTATCAAGTTGGATATGAATGGCGTGGCGCAGGGATATAGTGTTGACGTGCTGGCAGATCATCTGGAACGCAACGGAATAATTCATTACATCGTGGAATTGGGGGGCGAATTGCGGGTGAGGGGACCTAAGCCTGATGGCGAGCCGATGCGTATTGGAATTGAGCGTCCTGCACGCAATGGTGACGAGCATGTGGTCATCCAGGATGTGATAACGGTGAGGATAGGTGCGATCACTACGGCGGGCAATTACCGTAAGTTTTTGCAGGAGGGGACGCGGCGGGTATCGCATCATATCGATCCAAAAACCGGATATCCCTTTGATACAGGTATCATCAGTGCGACCATTTACGCAAAAGATGCCATCACGGCTGACGGATATGATAACGTAATCATGGCTATGAAGGCCGATGAGGCAATAACGTTTGCGAACAAACGTAAAGACATGGATGTCTTTGTAGTTTATCGGGATGGAACTGGCGCCATAAGGGATACCATGAGTGTTGGATTTAAAAAGTTGATTAACTAATTATTAAGATGTGTCGGCTATGCGCGGTGAGGGCACCGACGCAGGTTGCATAAGGCTTTTAAGAACAATTATTATGATGAGAAGGAGTCAATTTATCCGTAACTCGCTGTTAGCGACGGGAGCGGTCGTCAGCAATGGTTCGTTATCCGCTTTTTCTGAAGAAAGACGGAATAGACAAGAAAACAGACCGTTCAATCTAAACTATGGCCCCCATCAAGGCCAGTTTGAGAATCATGCGGGAAAGAATATCCTCGACCAAATCCAGTTTGCATACGATAAGGGGTTCCGAAGTATAGAAGACAACGGTTTCTCAGGGCGGTCGGTCGAAGAGCAGGAGCGTATAGGTGCTTTATTGGCTAAGCTAGGCATGGATATGGGGGTTTTCGTACTGGATAAGGGCGGAAACGGAGCAAACACGCTGGCAGCGGGCAAACAGGAGCATGTTGATGTTTTCATCAAAGGTTGCCGGCAAGCCATTGAGCTTGCCAAACGGTGTGGAGGCAAATTCACGACCGTGGTTCCAGGCGATTTTGCCAGAAATCTACCATTAGATATTCAGACAGCAAATGTCATCGAGGCGTTGCGTCGGGGAGCGGAAATTTTAGAACCGCATGGAATCATCATGGTACTGGAACCACTGAGTGATACGCCGGACCTGTTTTTGAGAACCGCTACCCAAACTTACCTGATTTGCAAAGGGGTAAATAGTCCTTCTTGCAAGATCCTTTACGATGTGTACCATATGCAACGCAACGAAGGCGATCTGATTGCCAACATTGACCGGTGTTGGGATGAAATCGCATACTTCCAAACCGGTGACAATCCGGGAAGGCGGGAGCCTACAACCGGTGAAATTAATTACAAAAACCTATTCAGGCATATATATGACAAGGGATACCGTGGAGTTGTGGGTATGGAACATGGTAAATCGGTGGGTGGTAAGGAAGGTGAGGTGAAGTTAATCGCTGCCTATCGTGAAGTGGATAACTTTATCGATTGATTGATTAACAGTCAAGTATGAACTTCACAGCCCATTATGAATATAATCACCAGAATTAAACTGTCTTTCATGATGTTCCTTGAATTTTTTATTTGGGGAGCATGGTTTGTGACACTGGGGACATTTCTGAGCCAGAACCTGAACGCCGACGGTCTGGAAACAGCTAATGTTTTTTCCACACAGTCTTGGGGCGCCATAATCGCACCTTTTATTATCGGTTTGATTGCGGATAAGTATTTCAATGCGGAGCGTATACTTGGCATTTTGCATTTGGTCGGAGCGGTTTTAATGTTCCAGATGTACAGCGCAACCCATGTGGGCGTTTTTTATCCCTATGTGTTGACGTACATGGTATTGTATATGCCGACGCTGGCCTTGGTCAATTCGGTTTCGTTCAGGCAAATGTCGAATCCCGAAAAGGAATTTTCTACAATAAGGGTTTGGGGTACGATAGGATGGATTGTCGCCGGTCTAACGATTAGTTACGTATTTAAATGGGATACAGGTGAAGGGATGCTTCAAAACACGTTCTTAATGGCGGCTGTTGCTTCATTCGTTCTGGGGTTATTTAGCTTCTGGCTGCCCAAGACCCCACCGGTCAAAAAAGCTACAGTAGAAAAGCGTAGTCTTTCAGAAATATTAGGACTGGATGCCATCAAATTACTCAATAATAAGAATTTTTTGGTGTTTTTCGTATCCTCTATTCTCATTTGTATTCCACTTGCCTTTTACTACCAAAATGCGAATTTATTCCTTACTGAAATTGGTTTGACGAACCCCACGGGTAAAATGACGATCGGACAATTGTCGGAGGCTTTTTTCCTGTTGTTGTTGCCCGTGTTTTTCTCCCGATTCGGATTCAAGAACACCATTATGTTAGGGATGTTTGCTTGGGCGATACGTTATTTGCTATTTGCCTATGGGGATGCAGGTGAGCTTGCCTACATGCTAATCGTTGGCATTGCATTGCATGGCATATGCTACGATTTTTTCTTCGTGTCCGGCCAGATATATACCGATGCGAAGGCCGGTGAAAAACATAAGAGCTCGGCGCAGGGTTTGATTACGCTGGCTACGTATGGGGTAGGGCAACTGATCGGATTTTGGGTAGCCGGTTTTGCCAGCGAATATTACAAAGTAAATCATACGAGTGACCCTTTTTGGCAAAATGTATGGCTGGTGCCCGCTGGAATCGCAGCAGTAGTGCTTTTTTTATTCGCCGTTTTTTTTAAAGATGAAAAAGCCCGTACGGCTCTATAATGAGCATGTGGATAATAAAACGCAATTAATAACGTCATAATAATAGCGTTAGCGGGCTAACGTAATATAACTAAACAAAACTATATAATAAACTATGGCAGACAATGTATATGATGCGATCGTAATCGGATCGGGTATCAGCGGTGGCTGGGCTGCAAAGGAATTGACCCAAAAAGGGTTGAAAACCATCATGCTTGAACGTGGCCGCAATGTGGAGCACGTAAAAGATTATCCAGCTGCGACCAAACATCCTTGGGAATTCCCGCATCGTGGCGGACGCACCCAGCAGATGATTGAAGACTATCCGGTATTGAGCAGGGATTACCCACTCAATGAAAAAAACCTCGATTTTTGGGTGAATGAAAAGGAAAGCCCATATGTGGAAGTGAAACGTTTTGATTGGTATCGCGGATACCACGTCGGTGGGCGCTCGTTGATGTGGGGGCGCCAGAGTTACCGGTTCAGTGATTTGGATTTTGAGGCAAACCTGAAGGATGGGCATGGTGTGGATTGGCCGATCCGATACGCCGATATCGCTCCGTGGTATAGTTATGCCGAGAAATGGGCGGGTATCAGTGGCAACCGGGACGGTTTGGCTGTGTTGCCGGACGGCGATTTCCTTCCGCCCATGGAGATGAATGTGGTTGAAAAGGATTTGGCCGCGCGCATCAAAACACACTATGGCGGCAAGCGGCATTTTATTATGGGCCGGGTTGCCAATCTTACCGCACCACACGAAGGTCGGGTAAATTGCCAGTACCAGAACCAGTGCTGGCTTGGCTGTAATTTTGGTGCCTATTTCAGTACACAATCGTCTACTCTACCGGCTGCCGTGGCAACGGGCAACCTCACGCTTCGACCTTTTTCGATCGTTACCCGGATTCTTTATGATAAAGATACCAAGAAGGCTAAAGGCGTAGAGATCGTGGACGCGGAGAATAATCAAACCTACGAATATTTCGCTAAAGTAGTCTTCGTATGTGCATCTGCATTCAATTCTACATGGGTATTGATGAATTCAGCTACAGATGTCTGGGAAGGCGGATTAGGCAGCAGCAGCGGGGAACTAGGACACAATGCGATGGACCATCACTTCCGTTGCGGAGCACGGGGAAGGGTTGAAGGCTACGAAGACAAGTACTACTTCGGGCGTAGGGCCAATGGACTCTATATTCCCCGTTTTCGAAATGTGGGCGATGATAAGCGGGATTATGTGCGCGGATTCGGCTATCAGGGAGCTGCCAGCAGGGGGCGTTGGGGTGGCGAGATCGCCGAGATGAGTATTGGGGGCGCGTGGAAAGATGCCATGTGCGAGCCTGGCGAATGGTCTGTCAATTTTACGGCTTTCGGCGAAACATTGCCTTATCATGAAAATCGGATTTCCTTAGATAAGAAAGTGAAGGACAAATGGGGGTTACCTGTGTTGGCTATGGATATGGAAATCAAAGAAAACGAACTCAAGATGCGTAAGGATATGATGGAAGATGGAAAGGAAATGCTTGAGGCAGCTGGTGTCAAAGACGTTTCTACGTATGATAGTGGCTACGGTTTCGGGCAAGGGATCCATGAAATGGGGACCGCGCGGATGGGAAGGGACCCCAAGAGTTCCGTGCTGAATGCGAATAACCAGGTATGGGATGCACTGAACGTGTTCGTCACAGACGGAGCATGTATGACCTCCGCGGCATGTGTAAACCCATCGCTTACCTATATGGCATTAACGGCGCGTGCAGTAGATTTTGCTACGGAAGAGTTGAAAAAGGGAAATTTATAATGAGCTTTAATAGCTAAATAACTAAGATAGACATGAACAGAAGAGAAGCTTTGGCGCGGGTCGCATGGATAATGGGCGGAACCGTTGTTGGTGCCAATCTATTTTTGGAAGGATGTACCCGGAAAGCCACGAATAGCGTCGAAAGCCTATTCGAGCCAGCTAATATAGATTTGCTCGGCGATATCTCGGATACGATATTGCCCCCTACGAGTAGCCCTGGTGCAAAGGAAGCCGGGGTGGGGGCGTTTATCCCGGTAATGGTGAAAGATTGTTATACAGCAGATGACCAAAAGACGTTTGTCGAAGGACTGGCAAAGTTAGAAGATGCTGCAAAGGAAAAATTCGGCCGTAAATTCCAGGAATTAGAAGCAACGGAACGCACCGAACTTTTAGCTGCCATCGACAAAGAAGCCAAAGAGCATCAACGGAATAGAACGGACGAAGATCCTAATCATTACTTCCACTTGTTTAAACAACTGACGTTGCTTGGATTTTTTACCTCGGAGCTGGGTGCTACGAAGGCATTACGCTACGTGCAGATTCCAGGTAAGTATGAGGGGGACTATCCTTATAAAAAGGGCGATAAAGCGTGGGCTACATAGCCGAATTCCGGGTTTTCAGTAAGTCGGCATTCCGATTGATCCTTTCCACAATATCCCGTATTGTTAAGACGGCATTGTAGAAAAAGTCAGGCTGGATATGTTCATAGGTGTCATTGGGCGTATGGTAATCGGGATGATCCTCAACACCGAAGTAAATGAACGGGATGCCCACACGATGGAAAGCTGCATGGTCACTTTGGGTTGTCCAATCTTGATGTCCGCTTCCGGGTTCATCATGCCCCGTTTTGAGTGTGACGACTGGATTGTCAGTGTTGATAAATGGCAATAGGTGGGGATAATGATAGGTGCCGCAAGCATAAAGTTCGTTACGGTCGCTGCGGCTTACCATATCCATGTTAATGTTCAGTAGGATGTGTTCCAAAGGAATGGGTGGGTTATTTACGAATGCATTTGCACCTCGTAAGCCCATCTCTTCGGCATCAAATGCGACAAAAATCAAGGTGTACGCTGGGGTATGCTCGCTGAAATATGCCGCCAATGCTAACAACGCCGATACGCCGCTGGCATTATCATCCGCACCAAGATAGCGTTTCCCGTCGCGCTCTCCTAAGTGATCATAATGCGCGGAAACGACAATGGTTTCTCTGCGCTGACCGGGTATGTATCCAATGACGTTATATCCTTTAAGACGGTCTTCTATTTCGAAGGTATCAAGATAACCTTGACGGAAATCTTTCAAATCCAGCGCACGAAATCGAGCAGTCAGGTAGTTCATTGCCCGTTGGTGGCCTTGAGTACCTGGCTTTCGCCCTGCGAAGGTATCGGATGATAATGTTTTGATGTCATTCAATAGTAATTCCTTGTCTATTTCCTGAGCCTCGACACCAGCGCCGACCAGGCAAAAGAAGAGGGCAATGGATAAAATTCTAACTCCCATGGTTTGCTTTGCATTATATTAAGAAATGCAAATGAGCAAAATAAATCGTTGACATCGCTTATGTAACCGCAATTTTTCACATCTACGGTTGTGATTCCGGGAGTATTTCAGTAGTATTGTTTATCCAAATCAATAATATGGCAACCGGAGAATTAATACCCAAGGAGGACATTCCTAAATACAAGTTGGCTAGGGCTTCAGAAGACCATGTGATGGAATTACGCCCTAAACTGCGGAGTGCATTGCGGCTTGGCAATGAATTTAAGGCCAAAGCGATAATTACATTTCAGACCGTTGAGGGGCCAAAGCGTGTCGAAACGACTGTTTGGACGCTCACCGAAGATGCACTGCAAATCAAGAATGGCGTGGTGCTGCCACTGGGTAGTTTGTTGGATATCGATTATTGATTTCAGTTCGTTATGAATATTCATTGTCTCCAGCACGTGCATTTTGAAGGAATGGGATATATCCAGACGTGGGCAAATGAGCAAGGTCATCAAGTGACTGCCACACGTTTTTTTGAACAGGAACACCGATTGCCAACGATGTCAGCTATCGATGCACTAATTGTATTGGGCGGACCGATGAGTGTATTCGACGAAGCCCAATATGAATGGTTAGTCGATGAAAAGCGGTTTATCAGGGAGGCCATTGATGCTGGGAAAAAAATACTCGGAATCTGTCTCGGTGCTCAATTAGTAGCTCATGTGTTGGGGGCTGCCGTGAAGCCGGCACTCAACAAGGAAATAGGCTGGTTTCCCGTATTTGCCACCGAGGAGTCAAAAGCGCTGCCATGGTTTTACGAGCTTTTTTCTGCCGGCCCTACGGTATTCCATTGGCATGCAGACAAATTCGAGATACCCTATGGTGCCATCAATTTAGCATCGTCTGATGCAAATAAAAACCAAGCTTTTGCTGTTGGAAATCAGCTATTGGGTTTACAATTTCATGTGGAAACTACGCAGGTTGACGTAAGCGCGTTGATTGAAAACATGAATGCGGATATCATACCCGGCAACTTCGTGCAACATGAAACGGAATTGATAACCGGCATAGAACATAGCGAGGACCAAAGCATTTGCAAGGGCTTGCTTAGCTGTTTCTTTCATTAAATTGCGATATGATATAAAAGAAAAATTCATTACATTTTGTTTTCACCGCGCTTCCCAAAGGCGCGGTTTTTTTGTCGTTCATATACATTTTTGCGGCGTTTACATGCAATCATTTTCAATTACCTGTTTAACCAACTAACTTTGACTGAGCAAATTGAATAGAAGGATTACCACGATATCAGCATGGGAAGTAACTTAGCAAACGTTCAACACCATATTTTCCTGACCTATTGCCATGAAATTGTAGGGATAGCAATGAAATGGTTGGTGCAACAGCATTTTCCGAAATCGGCCATTAGTGAGGCACAAAATTTTCAGAAAACTTTGAGTGATTTGCCAAAGAAAGCTTATGATTTGGTGGTGCTCGACGCTGAGATCGGAGACAGCGCGCATGTATTGGGCACGCTTGAACATATTAAATCGATAAGCCCACAAACCCGTATACTAATTTTCTCTGAATTGGACGAGACAATATACGGTCCGAAATACTTAGCCTTCGGGACAAATGGATTTCTGGCCAAGAACACCGATGTAAGTAATATCGTGTTGGCGATAGAGACCGCATTGAACGGAGAGGTCTTTCAAGGTGAAATGATACACTCGACTGCTCCGTCAAAGCAACAACCATTAAAACCAAGCGTATTCAATGAACTATCCCGCCGCGAGTTCCAAATTGCGGATTTATTGATAAGAGGAGTGCCATTGACGGAGATTGGAAGGGAAGCGAACCTGAAAGAAACCACTGTAAGTACCTACAAGAAGCGGATATTCAATAAACTTGGTGTTAATACCTTGTCGGACCTTATCGCTGTATGGAAGATTTGCCGATAACACGCTTCCATACTCATCTTTAGACCTGTTCCAAATCTCCTTTCCCTCGTTGAACATGATGTAGTTTTTCTTCTACATGAATTCCTGTTCAAATACATTTTCCTGTCGTTCGTATACACCAAGTTGACTGAATAGGGCGAAATAATTCACTTTGTGTCCATTACTTGTGAAGAATGAATATCTCACGTTGAACAATTCAACAAGAACAAATGACCTTTTTATTAAAAGATAGATGAAAAATTTCGACCCACGATCTGTACTAACAACATATTTGCTTGTGTGTATGTTGATTCTTTTTGTGATTCCCACCGCATTGCGGGCCCAAGTTCGGAATGATTTCGAGCCGAAATATAAGTCGCCAACAGCAATAAGGGGTAACTTCGCTATGCTTGGTAATACCGTTGTGGAGCTCGCGGACAATCCTTATGGCGGGAAAGTTGGTCATAATGGCGACGGAGTTACATTTGTAGATGTAGACAATGATGTTGCGACGATTAATTCGTCGGCTGCGACGTTGGTATTTTCCAATGAAAACGGGGCGGTTAATTCGTGTACCCAAATCTTGTATGCGGGGTTGTATTGGACAGGGCGATCTTCTTCGGAAAATAACTTTGTTGATGCTGTGCTGCCGGACGGCAGTACGATCGAAAACAGATTTCAAAAGGACAGAATCAAGTTTAAAAAGGACGGTAGTGCTTATGAGGAGTTTACTGCGGATGGCGTTCTTATTCCCGAAGGTGATCCCAATGACGTGGAGAACAACCGTGGCATGTATGTCGCATATGCAGATATCACGGATTACGTCACATCGCATCGCGACGGTGTTTATTATGCCGCAGACATCGCTACAACTGCCACTAGTGATGTTGGCGGATTAGGGATTGGGTATTTCGGCGGATGGGGACTGGTTGTGGTATACGAAAATCCGTTGATGAAGACCCGTCACGTAATTGTTTACGACGGCTATGCATTTGTTCGCGGCGCGAACTCCCCGGAAAATAATTTCGAAATTGAAATTGATGAGTTCCAGTCCATAAAAAGCGGACCGGTGAACTTTACCTTAGGAGTGATGGCCGGAGAAGGTGATAAAGTGGATTTGGGTGACTACTTTGGCATGATGAATCGCTCTACCAATTCCTATGAGCGGCTGCAACATGAAAATAGTGATGTTAATAATTTCTTCAACTCTTCCATCGTTACGCAGGGACAGCGATGGCCAGAACTCGAAGATAACGCAGGGCTAGATATTGCGACGTTCGACGTTGCTAATGATAACAATAAGTTTATTGGTAATAATCAAACGACTACAAGTTTTGAGTATGGAACAAATGGAGATAACTATGTTATCTTCAATTTGACGTTTGCAGTAGATGCCTATGAGCCAGAAGTACATCCATTGAATAGTCTTATAACGCCAATACCGCCGTCAGGAACATTTGCTCCCGGAACAACAGTTGATTTCTTGTTAGAAGTTCGAAATACTGGAAGCGAGGAGGTGGTTGATGGGCGTATAGAGATACCGATTCCCAATACCGTGACGATGCAGGTATCCAATGTTTCGCAAGGACAGACGAATATAGTAGATAACGTATTGGTATGGGAAATCGGAGATCTAATTCTCCCCGACAATCAATTAGACGTGGTAGCGACGATGGAGTACAGTGTCACGATTAATGATTGTGTGCAAATACAGAGTGACGATTGCAATCCCCAAGTATCGCTCAATGGAAACCTTAGTGGAAAGGGGAAGCTGACCGGCGAGGAACTTGATGTTTCCTTTATAAAAGCGTATTTAGATGGCGATGACGAATGTGATGTGACAGGTGTACCTGTATTCGGGGGTGTAGATTTCGATATAGACCTCAGTGGCTGCTTTAAGTTCACTGGAGCAGATGATTTGGAGGTTTGTGTAGACGAGGAAGTTGAAGTGGTATTCAGTGATGAACTGGGGACTATAGCGGAATACAACTGGAGCATAGATAATACTGAAATCGGCTTGGACGGAGCGGGGCAGGGCAGTCTCAATTTCGTCGCAATCAATTCTACAGACCAAATTCAAACGGCTACGGTAACCGTTGTGCCAGTCAGTCTATCCGGCTGTGAGGGAACCCCGGTATCGTTTACGATTACAGTTTACCCGGCGCCAAATGCCATATTTGAAGGAGGGGATGAACTGTGCCCGGGTTCTACGACGCTTATGCAGGCAGAACAGTCGGGCGGTACGTGGAGTAGCAGTGACGAATCCGTTGCGGCGGTGGATGCCAATGGCAGGGTCACAGCAATAGCTCCCGGAACAGTAGAAATCAATTATGCCGTTGTCAATGACAATGCATGTGAGGCTACTTATTCGAAGACAATAACAGTAAAAGATGATTGCCTGGTGATGAGTGAAAAAGAGGTCTCAGATGAAAGTGGCGATCAGCTTGCACAGGCCGGGGAAGAACTTCGCTATACAATCAGGCTTACGAGCTCATTTGACCGAGTGGTGGATCGTACGATAACCGACGTGATTCCGTTGAATACAACGTTTATTGAAGGTAGTATTACAAATAACGGGGTTTACGACGCGGCAACGAATTCGATCACGTGGATCAATGTTGCTGTTCCGGTGGGCGGAGAGATTACCGTTTCGTTCGCGGTGAAAGTCAACGACAATCTTACTGACATAGCTGAAATTGTAAATATAGCCAAGGTTACGGGCGACGATCCGGAAACACCGGAGGAGCCCGAGGTGGAAATACCGACGGATCCCACCAAGTCATTTACTTCCACGAAGGCTGCAGATAAGGTGTCGGTGAAGGCTGGCGATGAGCTGACGTATACGATCACGGTGACCAACACGGGTGACGTGGACTAC
>NZ_BMER01000001.1:298717-2998918 GCF_014636865.1 Parapedobacter pyrenivorans | reverse complement strand
GCTCGTGCCCGTAAAGGTAAAGCTGGCGCTGCTGCCGCCTGCCAGGGTCATGACTACCGTTTCCGTTGCCTCGATCACCTGGTCGTCCATGACGGTTACCGGAACGTCGACACTGTTCTGACCCGCTGGGATCGTAACCGCCGCGGTGATCGCGGCGTAGTCATCCCCGGCCGTGGCGGTGCCCCCTACCGTATAGGTTACCGTGATATCTTCCGCTACCGTCACACCTATGGGCAGGCTGACCGTGAAGCCACCGTCTGTGCCCGGCTCCGCCGCATCGGCGGTTTTTACGATGTTGAGGATGAAGTTTTCCGGTATATTGTCATCGTCTGTGATGTCCAGCGTTGCGTTACTGCCGCCGGTAAAGGCAAAGCTCGCACTACTGCCGCCCGTCACGCTGACAATCACCGTCTCCGTACTTTCGATCACCTGATCGTCCGTGATCATCAACGGCAGATCCACGCTGTTATCACCGGCTGGGATTACCGTTACTCCGGAGAGCGGTACATAATCCTGGCCGCTAGTCGCCGTACCGGCGACAGAATAATTTACCGTGATGTCTTCCGTAGCGGTCAAATCCGCCGGAAGCGCAATATTGAATGCCCCATCGGTAGCAGGTTCTGCCCCGTCGATGGTTTTGGTCACGTTCAGCACCAGATTGGCCGGTGTATGCTCGTCGTCCGCAAGGTGCACCATCGCGCTGCCCGAACCGGTAAAGGCAAAGCTGGCACTGCTGCCGCCGTTGAGCGATACAACCACGGTTTCGTCCCCTTCGATCAGCTGGTCGTCTATTACAGCTACCGGTATCTGTATACTGTTTTGCCCCGCGGGGATTACCGCCGTACCGGTGAATGCCGTGTAGTCATCACCTGCGGTGGCCGTACCTGCCACGGTGAAGTTTACCGTAATGGCTTCAGAAGCCGTGATGCCTGCAGGCAGGCTGACGGTAAAGATGCCATCGGTGCCCGGCTCTGCCGCGTCACCACTATTGGCGATGGTCAATGCCTGGTTCGCTGGCGTATTATCATCATCCGCGATGTTTACTTCCGCGCTGCCGGTGCCGGTGAAGGTGAAGCTGGCACTGCTGCCGCCAGCCAGGGTCATGATCACGGTTTCTGTTGACTCGATTACCTGGTCGTCTGCAACCGTTACCGGAACCGTGACACTGTTTTGTCCGGCCGGAATCACAACGGCTCCGGTGATCGCGGCGTAGTCATCGCCTGCCGTGGCTGTGCCATCGATGGTGTAATTTACGGTGATGTCTTCAGTAGCTGATATGCCGGTGGGCAGGCTGATCGTGAAGCTACCGTCTGTATCCGGCTCCGCGCCGTCAGCACCCTTGCTGATCGCCAGGGATAAGCCTGTTGTGCTCTCATCATCGGCGATATCTACCGTTGCACTGCCTGTTCCGGTGAAGGTGAAGCTGGTGCTGGCCCCGCCGTTAAGCGTCATAACAACCGTTTCCACTGCCTCGATCGCCTGGTCGTCGCTTACGTTCACCGGTACACTTACGCTGTTCTGGCCCGCGGCGATCACCACTGCACCCGTAATCGCGACGTAGTCGTCGCCCGCGGTGGCCGTACCGCTGATCGTATAACCTACCGTTACATCTTCGGATACCGTTATACCTGCCGGCAGGCTGATGTTAAAGGCACCATTTGTAAGCGGCTCGGCCGCGTCCCCATCATTTGTAACCGTGAGCACCCGATTAGCCGGATCAAGATCGTCATCCGCAATATCCATGGGCACTGTATTAGCAGCGGCATCAGCCGTGTATGTAAAGCTGTTACCGTCTGTACCACCCGCAAGGTTCATCACTAATGTTTCGGTGCCTTCAATGATCTTGTCGTCCCGCACGTTAACCCGAACCGCGACACTGTTCTGGTAAGCTGGCAGTGTTATGGTGAAAACCGTATAGTCCGTATTGCGCGTTGCCCCACCGGTCATGTTATAGCTGAGCGTCAAATTGGCCGAAGAAGTGTAACCCGCAGGTAGCGAGACGGTATAGCTACCACCGGAAGACGGCTCTGCGGCGTCTGTATTTTTGACGACCGACAATACCTGGTTGGCGGCCACTGCGTCATCGTCCGCGATGCTTACCGTAATATCATTATTGGCCGGATCCGGGGGGAAAATGAATGCATTCCCTCCTCCGTCGGTCGCGCTGCCGGAGAGCAATGTAAAGATCATCGTTTCTGTAGGCTCTATCACTTGGTCGTCCAGCACATCGAGGTTAACGGCGACGCTGTTGGTGTTAGCAGGTATGATAATCGTTCCCATATCCTGGTAGTCAATACCGGATGTGGCTGTGCCGGATACCCGATAGCCTACCGTTACCGGCCATGCCGATGTGGCAACCCCGGCAAGCTTAACCGTAAATGTTGCTCCGGTACCCGGCTCTGAACCATTCGTGCCGGCAATTACTTGCAAGGGCGTACTGCTGGCGGCATTGGCATCAACAATATTCACGGTGCCGCTGTTAGCGGAAGGATCAATTGTGAACGGATAACTAACCGAAGCGGCATCCGTTAATGTGACCTGCACACTTTCAGGCCCTTCAATAATGCCATCATTTGCGGCATCGACGTCTATAAAAACTTCATTGGCACCAGCCGGTATCACGATATTGCCACTGTTCAATCCGAGTATATTATAGTCTGAACCAGTTGTTGCAGTACCCGCAAGAAGGAAGCTGATCATCACATCGTCAGAACTGGTCACCCCAGGAGGCAACGATATCCGGTATTGCCCGTTCGTGCCGCCTTCTATCGCATCGGATACTTTGGTGAGCAACACGATGTTGCTGTTGGCGGTAAAATCATTGTCACCGATATTCACGGTAGCGCTGTTGCCCGCGCTTGGGATCGTATAGGTGTAATTGGCCGACGTGGCCGCAGACAAGTTGAATATCACTGTTTCACTAGGTTCTACCACACTGTTGTCAATAACGGCAACCGGCACTGCGATGCCATTTGTTCCCGCGACTATGGTGATTGTGCCGGTCAACGCCGTGTAATCCGTACCCGGTGTGGCGGTACCGCTTACGCTGTAGCTCAACGTAATGTCCTCTACGGCCAGTACGCCGGCAGGGAGGCTGATCATAAAGCCACCGTTGGTAAAAGGTTCCTGTGCATCCGCCGTTTTGGTAACGCTAACCTCGCGTTTAGCAGCCGAGAATCCATCAACCGTAACGGTAGCGGTAACCGATTCCGCACATCCCTCAGTGTTGGTGACCGTATAGGTGATGTCTGCCGTGCCGCCGGATACGCCGGTTACCACGCCGCTGGCGTCGACGGTGGCTACGGCAGCATCGCTGCTCGACCATACGCCGTCGGGTGTGGTGCTAGAAAGTGTGGTGGTTTCCCCTTCAAATACCGTGAGTGTCCCCGTGATGGCATCGACCACAGGCAGTGGATTTACCGTAATCGTCGCCGTCTGGCTGGCGGTACAACCCTCTTCAGTGGTTACCGTATAGGTGATGGTAGCCGTTCCGGGGGCGATCCCGGTTACCTCTCCCGTAGTCGCATCAACCGTTGCGATGGCCTCGTCACTGCTGCTCCAAACACCGCCTGTGGTGACACTCTGCAACGGGATGGTGCTTTCCACACATACCGCATCGGCGCCGGTTATCGGCGCTACGGTTACCGTGTTTTCGGTGATTACGATCTCATCGGAAATGCTGCACCCGTCGGGATATTCTACGGTTACGCTGTAGGTGCCAGCATCAGTAACGGTCAGCGTATTGCCGGTGCTGCCATCGCTCCATAAATACGTAGCAGAGGGGCCTGCAAAGAACCCATCTGTGTTCAACACGATGGGGAATCCATCCGCACACACCGTAAGGTCGGGGCCAAAGCCCATTATCGGCGAAGCGCCGTCGTAAGGCGCGATGTCCCAACCGCTACTGCCGCCCAGATCCTGGCTATGCGAGCCGGCCGTAAACTCCGCCCCACCTGTAGCTGTCATCTGCTGAAAACGGACATAATCGAAGTTTACATTACCCGTAGCTTTGGTAACGATCGCGTTGGTCGCTCCGCTGCTCATGATTTCCGTCAACCGGCACGGCGTACCACTGCCAAACCAGCTATCCGTTATGATGGTGTTGGTGCCGGAATTAAAGATATATCGGCTTCCTGGGAAGAAAATCAACGTACCGATCGTGTTGTTGGTACCATAGATTTTACCGCCGCCTTTAAATTCTACGGTATCCAATTGGTTGTTTGTTCCATTGATACCGATGTCCGAAGCAACATTCGTGTACGTAAAAACAACCTTGCTGGCCGCGATACTGGAAAACGCACTATGCTGAGTCCAGTAGCCGCTGATTGACACCCGATCATAGGCAAAACCATCGGCGAGAAACACGCGGGTGTCTATCATTGAACCGTCCGCAGCGAGGGAACGATTGGATGTGCCGCCATTGTATCGCCAAAGGTTGCCTGTCAGGATGGTGCTGCCCGTAATATCAACCGAAAGATTATTGTTGCGTTCGTTATTATCCACTGCATGAATATTCAAAACAACGTCATTGGCCACCAAACTTCCTTCATACAAAAAGATATCGGTCTGGTTATTGCTGTAGTCATTGCCAAAGACTAAGCGCCCACCTGTTTTGCGGAGTTCGAAATCCAGATTACCCAGCGCCTGCCCGGTGATGGTGGTTTCTTCCGTGCCCCGAAACTGAATGATCGTATTCAATGTGCTGGAAGGGTTGAGTACCATGCTTTCGCCCCATGCTTCCATGTTCCAAGCCCCAGCTTTGTTCAGAATCGGATTATTTGCCGCACCTGTCCAGTTCATATCACGGAAATAGGCGTTGCCGGCGTTTACCGTTATCGTCCTTGCCGCCGCTGTCGTCCCGAAGCCGCTGTTCACATCGAAATAAACATCGTTTGCAACCGTCGGGATACACGCTCCGCCCGGTCCGCCTGATGTGGTACTCCAATGGGAAGCGTCGTTCCAATCGCCGGCTCCACCCACCCAATACCGCGCATCGCCATCGGAAGCAATGATATTCCAGCCGGCATTGCCGCCGGCGTCAGCGCCGGAGAAGGTGATGGGAAGCGTCAGTGACCCGCCACCGCCGGTGGCGACCATATTTTCCATGTATACGTTGGCGATATCCACCTCCGCATCTGGGCCGAAGACGATGGTGCTAACTGCCGCACCGCTCCGTATTTCTCCCAGGCCGCTGCAATCGGGATGGGTAGCCTTGAAGTATTTGTTAATCGTATTACTATCAAAGAACCGAAAATTCCTGCTTTCGCCTGTGATCAACGAGTCGATGCTATTCCCGCCGTACCGAATCATCCCCTGCCCCTTGAATTCCAGCGTACCGATCGTGTTGCTGCTGCCAATCCACGCCTCGCTGGTCAGCGACGGATTACTGAACGTCAGGAAGTCGATCGTTGCATTGGCAATATCAAACCCATTGACGTTCGTGGCCGAGGATTCCACTTGATAGAAGCTTCCGGTCCGGATACCGAGATTCGTCTTCGCCAAAATGTAAGAGCCTGCTGCATCTACAGTCTTCGCTGCGTTTAAGAATTCCCAGTTGTTCACCGTTATGGACGCGTCTCTCATAGTTAAGTGTCCGCCCTGTGATTGGATACCTTGAAACACATTGATATCCAATACCCGGTCGTGTACATCCACATCTCCCCGCAACCAAACCACCCTGGCCTGTGGATTGCTCCAATTATCCAACAAGGCAACGGTGCCGATAGCTGCTGAAGGGCCTGACTTGGAGATACGAACCTCTAAAAGGCCCTGTGTGCTATTGTTGTTCGTGAATGTCACATCCTCCGCTCCGGTAAATTGCAACATGGCGTTCATCGTAACGTTCGGATTAAGAACGACGGAACCGTAAACCCGCAACTGGTAATTGTTTGACTCGTTGAACGTGACATTGCTCGTCAGATTCGCAGCCCAAGTCATATCTTGGCAATACGTATTGCCCGATGTGGTTATCACGCTGCCTGCGTTGAGCCCGCTGGCATTATCAAACACGACGTTGTCCGTTACAAACGGGATACAAGCACCGCCGGTGCCGCCGCTGGTTTCGCTCCAATGGCTACGGTCGCTCCAATCGCCAGCACCGCCTACCCAATATAGTGTACGGCTGGCCGTAGTGGGTGTATTGATAATAAAGCCACTGTTCCCTTCGTTATCCACCCCATTAACCGTGAGGGGTGTAATGCTCCCCGTTGCTGCGATATTGGTCAGCAACACGTTATCGATCTCAGCCACGGCTCCGTCTGCGAAGTGAATGGTACCGCCGGAGCTGCCCGTTATTTCCGTAAACCCATCACACGGTAAGCCACCAGCCCGGAAGCGTTTATTGATCGTTGTCGTGCCGCGGATAGTAATGTTCTTATTGGCTGCTGTGTACAGCGTGTCGAAAGCATGCGCGCCATTATCAATGATCTCAAACGCTCCGCCTATTTCAGCATACTGAATCACGTTGTTTGATCCCCCAACTGCCGCATTCCCTGCAACCGTTACGTACTTAATCACATTATTTTCGCCCCGGACAACGCCTGCGCCCATAAAGATCAACGTGTCTATGGTATTACCCACATGGATGCGTGCATTGGATGTCAGCGACGGGTTGCTGAACACCAGTTTCTCGAAGGTCGTATTATATACGGAAAAAAGATCGTTATTCGGACTATCCGACAGTGCCTCGACCTCGTCGAACTCGCCGCCGTCTGTTACCAGTCGAATAGCCGATTGGATGTAAGATCCCTCCGCCGCAGTCGTTTTATTCGCTCCCCTGAAATAAAAGTTGCGCAGTACGCTTAGCCGGCCTCCGGTAATGTCCAAATGCCGGGGATTATCGTTCTCGCTCCAAAAGCTAAAGACTTCTACATTCCTATCGGAAGCATCCAGGTAACCTGCCGTCAAGGTAAGACCGTAAGCGTTATTAGCCGTACTCCCCGTGTAGACCAAATCATCCGCAAGTGTTAACCCGCTTCCGGGTTTATTGATGGTCAGGTTCAGGATACCGTCAATCGTCCCGTTGGCGGTGAGCGTACCGGGATTGCTCCCCGCAAATTCCACGTTGACCACGCCATTATATGTCACCGTTGGCGCTAGCACCAGGTTGCCATATATAAACAGCGTATTTGAACCCGTACGAGCCAGAACGGGATTATTCGGCACATCGCTTTCCCACGTCATGTTGGCACAAAACGAATTGGCATCCAGCGTCACCGTCCGCGCTGTGGCCGTCGTGCCAAACCCGCTGTAACTACCAAAAAACACATTGTCGCCCGTGGCGGGAACGATGCTAGGTGTGCTTCCCGTGGGGCTGCCGAGCCGCCAATTGTTGATGTTACTCCAATTCCCACCGCCGCCTACCCAATAATAATCGGCAGCTTGGAGTTGAATAGTAAACAAAAGGGTGAGCAACGCAAGTAAGGTTCTTTTCATGATCAATCGACTAGCTGTTCTAGAATTTCAGAATATTTACCGGGCAGGAGTAAGCAGATGGCATGGTACATGGATAGGTGTCTTTGTTTTTCGGAGACAAAAATACGCTGCTTCCGACCCGTTGGTCAATCGTGCTTTTTTGAAAATTAACTAGTAGAAACGCGTTTTGCTGAATAGAAAATTTTCTATCAGCCAGGCATTTTGGCCGATCGAAACATTAATAATCAATCAATTAGAAAAAAAGCGAACTAATAATTAATTCCTCTTGCGCCCGTCAGGTAATTTGGGTACTTTTACCACACATCACATTATGGCCGAAACACCATCTATCTTAGAACGTGACTTCATTTATCGCCTCAATCAGAAATACCGCTTTTTTAGCTTTGGCAGCCTTTCTTATCGGTCTAGATCCAACCTTTGCGTCAGATCAAACGTTTATCATTGACCATTATACCGACGAGCATGGCCTTCCCCAAAACAGTGTAAAAGGAATCGGCCAGGATAACTTGGGTTTCCTATGGTTGATTTCAGAAAAAGGCCCGATCCGTTATGACGGTAACGGGCTATTCAGAACATTCGATGATTTATCGGCATCATTAAGAACGGACCGGATGATGGCGCTCTATCAAGGTGGGCCAAATGGGGAGCTCTGGGCTCAAGCAGAAAACGATGCCCTTGTCCTGTTGAAAGACGGGCGGGCCGTTACCTCGAATGAGACCTTTTGGACTGTTTTTGACAAGCCACGGCTGGATGCGGAGAAAACGCTGGTCACCACTACCCGATTGCCCTCACCTTATCCTGAAGCGCTTCCGGAGCACCTCTTTGTTCCAGACGGGGCGGGAAGCGGATTTGTCGTATCAAAGGATTCAATATCGTTCCCGCCGGACAATCTGAAATCCGTGTACAGGCTTCATTTTCCAAACAAAAACCCGTGGGGATTTGTGGGTTTCCAAGGGAAGTTACTTTACCTAGACCAGCTTCGATCATGTACGGTATTCCATCGGGATAACCGGATTACGCAAGAAGAAATCAGCGGCGATCTGCTCAGTTTACCGGCCACCACACGCTTTACAATCTATTGGAATACGGCATCCGATCAGGTCTTTATCTATGCGGCAAAAAAACTGTATTGGCTATCTGAGGATAACAATGGAAGATTCCACAGCACGTTGCTCGTTTCTGGATTCGATTTCAAAACGAATAACATTACCACGGCGCATTATGTGCCATTTCAAGGAAAGCTATTTCTTGGCAGCGCAACCAAAGGGCTGTTCGTTGTGCGAAAGCGGCATTTCAATATGCTCCATTCAGGTGTAGATTACCCCAGCAACACCTTTTACAATCAAACGTTGCTGCCTAACGGCCTACTATTGACCAATGAAGGCCGCACTTTTGACCAAAAGGGCCAGCCGCATCTGTCCCGCTTTCTGCAAGAAAAAAAACACCAATACCATCAGGTCTTCGGCCCCGACGGATACCTATGGATATTTCAGTGGGATACCATTCTGCTCGTTTCTCCTCGGGCTGACCAGCTAATCGGCATCAGGCAAAATCCGGCATTGGCAAAATTTTCCGATTGGGATGATGCCTCAAATTTCTGGATCGGAGGCGACGCAGGTAAACTGCAGAAGTACCACGCAGATCGAGATACGTTCTTAACCATGGGATCCTTTCCGGCCATCACGTATATCGAAGACGGAGGTCCGCAAGAATTATATATCGGCACCAAAAACGGCCTGTTCACCTTCAATACGCTGGACTACACCAAAAAAGAAATCCCGGAATTCGCCGGTAAAACCATACGCAGTATTTATAAGGAATCTGCCAGCAGGCATTGGATAACCACCTACCAACACGGTTTCTTTTTATATGAAAACGGGGTGGTAACTGCTTTTCCATTAGACAAAAACGGCTACCTGGCAACGTCGCATTGCATGCAGGAAGATACCCGTGGCTTTCTATGGATAAGTACGAATAAGGGTCTGTTTAAAGTGAGTAAACGACAATTACTGGACTATAAACAAGATATAACGAATGTGCCGTTTTATTTTTACTATGACAAACAGTGGGGACTCAATACCAATGAATTCAACGGCGGATGTAAGCCGTGCGCCATTAAACTGCCCAATGGCGATTTCTCGTTTCCATCGTTGGATGGTCTCGTGCAGTTCTCTCCGTACACGATCAGTGATTATTTCCCCTCCGGCGACGTCATACTTGATCAGGTGATATTAGATGAAAAAACGTTACCAATACAGGATACCATTAACATCCCGAACGAATTTTCACGTTTAGACATCAAAGTGGCCACACCGTTTTATGGTAGCCCGTACAACATGGAAATCGACTACGTCGTAACCAGTGAAGGCAAAGGCAAAGGCAATTGGCTTCCCCTTAATACTGCAAATCATACGTTATCCATCAATGAACTGTCCTCGGGCAGCCACGAAGTCTTAATACGTATGCGGAACGGTATGGGCGCCCGCGATTTCAGTTACGCGGCATTCCATCTTTACATACAGCCCTTATTTCACGAGACGACCTGGTTTACCTTACTTCTTTGTATGGCCTTGGGCCTCGCCGTTTGGCTGTTTATCGCTTTGCGTACCCGGTTCATCGTTAACCAAAACCGGTTGCTGCTCATGAAAGTCAACGAACGGACAGACATACTCGAAAGCCAGTATGAGTGGCAACAGCGGCTCTCCACGTCGATCACGCACGACATCAAAGCCCCGCTTAACTATGTGGTCAGGGCATTGGGTGCTATTCATGACATTGCGAAGGCTGAAGGTTTTTTGCCCCGCGAAATGGAACAGGTTTACCTATCAACTAAAAATATTTACCATTATTCGAACAACCTGACGAAATTGGCCAAACTCATGCCCACGCGGGGCGCGTTGGAATTCGCGGACGTACCGTTATTCCAGATTACGCAACAGCAAATCGACATTTTCGAATCGGCGGTCGAATCCCGGGGCAATACCGTGCATAACAACATCCCCATGAGCACCAGCGTATATTCCAACGCTGATATCCTGGCCATCATCATCCATAACCTGTTGGACAATGCAACCAAGTTTACCCAAAACGGGGAAATAAAAATCAACGTCGAACCCAAGACCGATACGACGGTGCTTTTTAGCATTACAGATACCGGCCTGGGTTTCCATCCCGAACAAGTAGACTATTACAATGAACTGAATCAGGGGCACCTACCTGTCCGGATTGAAGAAAAGAACATTGGCTTTGGCTTACTGTTGGTCAAGGATATGGCTCACCTGATCGGCGCGGAAATGTTTATCCAAAGCGTACTCGGAGGCGGTACAACCATTTCGTTCATTTTACGAAACCGTGCATGATGCTAAACGCATCCATTAATTCTTTGACGTTCCGGACATCCAGTTTCTCGAAAATTTTATTCTTATAGGTCCCCACGGTAGAGGTATGGATGAACAGGATTTTTGCAATCTCCCCTACCCCCTTCCCCTCAATCAATAGCCGGCTTATTTCCAGCTCTCTGTTTGTGAGCCGTGATAAGGGATTATTGTGCAATTGCCCTCCTTTATTCAACCTATTTTGCAGCATATGTTCCTTCAGTTTCTCACTCAAGTATTTTCTGCCGGCGAGCACCGCGTTCAGGGCCTCCCTGATCTCGTCTTCTTCGCTGTCCTTTTGTACGTACCCATCGGCGCCCGAATCGATATATCGTAACGCGTATAACCCCTCGTCATAAGCCGAAAGCATCAAAATCCGCACATTTGCTTGGAGATTTCGTATCGTCGGAATCATTTGGAAATTGTTTCCCCCCGGTATGTTGATATCCAAAACGATGATATCCATCGTTTCCGATGACAACAATCGCAATAATGCGGGTAAGTCAGCGGCTAAATGAATGGTACTTTCTGGCATCCATTCACGAATGAGGTATTTCATTCCTATTCTAACTGCACTATGATCATCGGCAATGGCAACGTGCAATGGCATATCAAGTCCCTTTCAAAACATACAGTAATTTCATCGGCATAAATCAGAAATGAATATATTCATTTCACCCACAAATATGGCAAAAAAGAACTGCTATCGCTAATCATACAGAAAATCAATAGGATAGGATAAAGACCTTATCTTGTCATATGACTGAATTACGCAAACAATGTAATGAATGTAATAATCTATTATTCAGTACGATACTTCAAATATGTGTAACAAATCCACACGCTTCTGCCATTTCACGAAATTTTTCCACGCGCTCGCCGGTCTCCATGGCCCGGTAGATGGCCTGCAAGATCACGGATAAGCCGGTTCCAGTTTGGCCCAGCCGTGCTCCGCCTCGGCCCCAAGGATGTTCATGCCTTGCCCGCTACCCCTTTGCATGCAGCGGAAGCGTAAACCAGAACGTACTTCCGGCGCCTACCCGACTTTCCACCCACAACCTACCGTTAAGCCTTGTGATGATTTCGTTAGACCAATAGAGGCCAATACCCAAACCGGATACATGCAGTCCACTATCTTCCACCCGGTAAAACCGCGTAAACAAGTGTGGGAGCTTATCGGCAGCTATGCCCCGCCCAAAGTCCCGAACGCCTACCTTAACTTCATCTTCCGCACAATCCAGGCTTACCCTCACCTCATCGGCACCCGGCGAATATTTGATGGCATTGGTGAGCAGGTTGATGAGTACTTGCTCGATGCGCTGCGCATCGCTGTTTAAGATACAGGTTTCCGCAGCCGTGTCAAACACAATCCGGTAGTTCTCATGCGTCTGCGCGATGAGCGCTGTCGTCTCTTCTATGAGGTATTTCAGATCAAACTCCGCGATATTCAGTTGGAGCTTGCCGGCCTCGATCTTTGATATGTCCAACAGGTCGGCTACGAGCATGTTGAGCTTTTTCATCTGGTGCAGTGCCTTTTGGACAAACAGTTTAGCCTTGCCATCTAAGGGCATCGCTGCCAATAGCTGCAAGTAGGCGAAGACACTGGTGAGCGGTGTCTTGAGCTCATGGCTTGCCAAACCGATGAATTCGTCTTTTTTATCGTTCAGTGCCTTCACCTCCTCATAGAGTTTGGCATTGTCCAAGCCGATGGCGGCCTGGGCAGCAATCGAAGCCACCAGTTGCTCATGATCTGCGGTGAATTTACCCGCCTCGGGATGACCGAAAAACAATCCGCCGATGACCGCTCCCGAGCGTGACACGACCGGTACGGCCAGGTAGCTCACCACCGGCAGGTGGCCGTTGGGCATTCCGTAATGCGGCGGGTTTTTCCCATAGCGCGGATCCTTGGTGATGTCATCGACGCGTACGATACCCTCGCCGGAAAACGTGGGATGGAATACGGCGGTATTTCGCGGCATCCCGAATTTTTCAAAAGCCTCGCGCGGCGCTCCAGATAAGGTATACAGCAGGTATGACTGGCCGTTCTCGTCGGTTTGGTTGTGGAAGAACGCACCGAACGCTGCGCCCGTCAACGCCGTGGTACTATCGGTTACCTTTTGCAGGATGTTGTTCAGGTCGAGATCTTCCGAAATGCTTTCGACCATTGAATTGATGATTTCGAGGCGCTCAGTATACCGACGGGCCGCTTCCTGAGCCGCGACCTGCACGCTGATGTCGCGGGCAATCTTCGAAGCGCCGATAATCTGGCCTTCATCATCGATCAACGGTGATACCGTGATTGAAAGCGGTATTTCGCGCCCGTCTTTCGTGAGCCTTACGGTGTTAAAATGATCCACCCGCCTGCCTGCGCGGATCTCACCGATGATGTAGTCTTCCTCCTGCAGGCGCGAGGATGGGATAATCAATGAGATGTGCTTGCCGATAGCCTCCGTGGCCGTGTAGCCAAACATGCGTTGCGCGGCGTTATTCCAACTGGTGATGATACCGTGCAGCGTCTTGCTGATGATCGTATCGTCCGAAGTCTCTACGATCGCTCCAAGCCGCGCCTTCCGTTCGATACCTTCCTGGATCCGGGCTTCGTTGGCTTTCTGCTCGGTGATGTCCATCACCGTCCCGATGAGTCGCACCGGATTGTCCGCACGGTCAAAGTAGACCTTCCCCTTGGCCTTTACCCACCGCAATCGGCCGTCTTCGATACCGACGGTCCGGTACTCAGTGTCGTATATGCCATCGGTTTTCACCTTGTCAAACGACTCGTTAATCGTCGCCACCACGTCCGTGCGGTCTTCGGGGTGCAGACCACCGATGAAATCCCCTTCGTACGAAACCGGGCCATCGTGGCCTACACCAAACAATTCCCTGCAGCGTTCATCCCATTCCAACCTTCCACTATTAACATCCAGGTCAAACACGCCAAGCTGTGCAGCTTCTTTCGCAAGCTGTGATTGTTCATAAGCCCTTTCAACTTCAAATTTGGCTTTTACTTGGGTAGACACATCGATGGTGATCGCAATCACGCCGATGATCTCGCCCTGGCTATCCCGATAGGCCTCTAAAACGAAGTTTTGATACACGGTATCGATCTTTCCGTTTCGCAACAGCATGACGGGTTGCTCATACGCCCGATACGTTTTTCCGGTACGGTACACGTGGTCGATCCACTGTTCCAAGCCCTGCCCCCCGGCGTCCGGCAATCCCTCAAAAATCGGACGGTGCATCACGTCCTTCTCGGCTTTGCCCCATAGCTCGATCATCATGGCGTTGGCCACTTCCACCACGTGGTCGGGTCCGCTCATGAAACACATCGCCACCGGCGCCTGGAGGATGATGTTGTGGAGCATCTTTTGGCTATGTTCAACGCGCTGTTTGGCCAATACCACATCCGTCACGTCTGCGGCCGTGTTCATCACCCCGTAAACCCTACCGAAGCGATCCTTCAACGGCGTGAAACTGTAGTTGAAATAAAACGTCTTCAGCACCCCGCCAAGGGTCAGGTCGACGCGCTGGTTGCGGGTATTAAAGGGCCTACCCGTGGTAAATACCGCATCAAGCTGTTCATAAATATGCTGGTCACGCAACTCCGGCAACACATCGGCATACCGCTTTCCGATCACGTCATTTCCCTTGCCCCAAACATCCATGATGGCTTGATTTGCCTCTGCGATGCGCATTTCGCGCCCGGCATAGACTGCAATCGGAAACGGCGCATTCGCAATGATGCTGCGCGTTTTGAATTCACTTTCCGCGAGGTCGTCGTTGGTCATCCGCAGCTCCTCATTCGTGGCGGTCAGTTCTTCATTGATGGCTGCCAACTCCTCGTTGGCGGCGGTCAATTCCTCATTCATCGCATGCATCGCCATTTCACTTTTCGCAATGGCCGCGATACCCGAGCGGATTCTTTCCTCGAGCTCTTTATTGCGCGTCGCCAGGTCTATATTGGCCTGGTCGGGCACGGCCGATGGCGAAACCGGTATACGGGCAATCTCGTCGACATCCGTGCACGAACCGACAAAGCCGGCATAGGAACCATCTGGCAAGTAGCGGGGCGCACCGCTTTCCGATAGCCATCGGTAAGCACCGTCATGCCTACGCAATCGATATACCATCCGGTAGGGCTTATGGCTATCGATAGCCACGGCATAGGCAGTCATGCAGCGCTGCAGATCATCCGGATGGACACTGTCCAACCATCCGTCGCCCTGCTCCTGCTCCAACGTCCGCCCTGTAAAACGCAGCCATCCCGCATTAAAGACATGGCGCCGCTTATCCGTGGCGGCGATCCACATCAGTGCCGGCACGTTGTCGGCCATGATTTTATAGGGGTCGTCCATGAGCTTATCGGGCGTATTTTTCTCCATATGCAATTATAGCAAATCGATGTGATTTCGATCGTATACGATTTCCATTTGTATACCGGTTTCCATCGTCTATTAAAAGCCTGCAGAAATAGTCAGATTATCGGATAGGTAATACAATCTTAAGCCCTAAATGTTTGTCGACTTGCACGATTCGCTAGGTAGCTGATGAAACCGACTTCACAACGGGCACTTCGAGCATGAGGCGATAGCTTATGGCAAGCGGCTGTTTCAGATACGGGAAACTTTCGATACTTGGAATTGTTGGCTAGTTATCTGTATATTTTTACATCATTCAGTTATGGAAAAAAAGACGCATCCGCAAAATCCCCAACAACCGGACACCAAGTATCCGATGCCCCCCTTTCCTGAACAAAAACAGGACTACCCGGGAAAAGAGGCGTTGATGAAGCCGCTGGCCGACCATGGCGAAAAAAGCTACAAAGGCACCGGAAAGCTGGCTGACCGAAAAGTAATCTTAACCGGCGGTGATTCCGGTATTGGAAAAGCGGTAGCCATCGCCTTCGCACGCGAGGGGGCCGACATGGTACTTAGCTATCTGGATGATCTGGAAGACGAAGACGCACAGGATACCGCAAGACATGTGGAAGAAGCCGGCCGTACGTGCATCCTGATCAAAGGAGACATCACGAGTGAGGCGCACTGCCAATCCATCGTAGCGAAAGCGGTACAGGCATTCGGCCGTATCGATATCCTGGTCAATAATGCCGCATTTCATATGGCACGGAAATCGTTGCAGGATATCCCTTCCGACGAGTGGACCCACACGTTCGCCGTGAATGTGCATAGTATCTTTTACCTGTGCAAAGCCGCCGAACCTCACATGAAGCCTGGTAGCTGCATCATCAATACGACTTCGGTAAACACGTTTAATCCTTCGGATGATTTGCTTCCATACGCAGCCACCAAAGCGGCCGTGGAGAATTTTACGGCAAACCTCAGCCAGATCCTACTGCAACAGAAAAAAGGCATCCGTGTAAACGCCGTAGCCCCAGGGCCGGTATGGACGCCGTTGATTACCTCAACGAAATGGCATGATGCGGCTACTTTTGGCGAGAACACGCCAATGGGCCGGCCCGGACAGCCTGCGGAGATTGCGCCGGCGTTTGTGTTCCTGGCTTCAGAAGAAAGCAGCTACATTTCAGGGGCTACCATACCGGCCACAGGGGGCCGTATCACGATTTGATGGCGGGCTCGGGTTACCTGCGTAGAAAAAAGTAACAAACTAAATGCGGCCCCGGCTGTTGTACCCATTGATAACTAAAATTTATGCAAATGAAGACGATTAAACTATTTTTCGCTGTTTTGGGCGCGGCCGCGTTTCTCGCAGCATGCAGCAACACAGGTAACAACCAACAACAAGACACCGACACCACGTACATGGAGCCAGCACCACCACCGGCTAACGACACGATGATGAATGACACCCTGATGAATGATACGTTGTAGTCTGTCGCAAAACTGAAGTCAAATCATTACAACGATGGGTGCTGGTAATCCATCGGTTGACGTAATCGTTATCGGTGGAAGTTTCTCGGGGTTATCTGCTGCGCTTGCGATCGATACGCTTTGGGGCTCATCCCCGTCAGCTGCCGGAATGACTCATGAAACGATGCAAAGTTACGGAAACCACTTGCATAGCACAGTTCTTTAACCGGCCGCTGTGGTTTATCAACCAACTGCCTGCACACATAACCGATCCGGATTTCGGTGAGGAACTGCACATAGGTTTTACCTGTTCGCCGCTTAAAAAACCGGCAAAACGATGTCCGGCTCAACCCCACCAGGTCCGCCACGTCTTCCAGCGTGATAGGCTGGCCTAAATGTGCGAAGCTATACCCGTAGATTTTGTTGATCCGCTCTTCGTCCATTCGGTCTATCCGATAGTCGAAGCCCACCGATGACAACGGTTGAGCTTCGGCCTGCACTTCCAAAAAGGTAGCAAGGCAATGCAACAGCGCAATGATCCGGTGCATCCCTGATGCTTGGCGTACGACCGTCAGTTCATCGGCAACACGCCGGGCACCGGCACCGCGCAGCAGCAGTCCGCGTGCGCTCTGGTCGATCAGCTGGACCAGCCCACCGGATTCGGGCAGCCGCATGAAAACCTCGCCCAGCAACCCCGGCTGGAAGTGAATCGCCGTGGAATACGGCTCGACTGTTGCGTTGCTTTCGGCTGTTTCGTCGTACCGCCAGCAATGGGGAAGGTTTGACCCCACCATCACCACATCCCCCGCTTCAAACCGGCTGATGCTGTCGCCAACAAACTGCAGGCCCGTGCCCCGATGAAAACCAATCAATTCAATTTCACTGTGGAAGTGCCACCAACTGTTGGTGTTGCGCACCCCATCCTGCCGCACGCTGAATGACGCTTCAACCGGCCGTTGAACAAAGAGTGGTTTTGCGCGTATCTCCATTGTAAAAGCAATTATCAGACTTTTGAATCAAAGCACAAAAACTAAGATAATATTTCTTAATCATCTGGCAATGCATCGGCAACGAGGAATGCATGCAATCGCCTATTTTTACACCCTGATATGGACACCATCATTTGCCACACACCGGGCGTACTCCAGCTCATCCAAACGGATGAACCACGCCCCCATCCTACCGACGCAGTGCTAAAGATCCGTCAAGTTGGTATTTGCGGCACCGACCTCCATGCATTCAAGGGCGTACAGCCCTATTTCAACTACCCCCGCATCCTCGGTCACGAACTCGCCGCAGAAGTGTTGCATGTGCTGCCGGGATATGGCTTCGAGGTAGGCCAACTGGTCACCGTAAAGCCCTATTTCCATTGCGGCAGCTGCATAGCCTGTCGACAAGGCAAAACCAACTGTTGCGTGGATATGAAGGTCTATGGCGTCCATATCGATGGCGGCATGCGTGCGCGCGTGTCGCTACCGGTTAGCGCACTCCTGAATGGAGACGGACTCAGTGTCGACGGCCTCTCTTTGGTAGAGCCGCTGGCCATCGCTGCCCACGGAGTTCGACGTGCCGCCATCCAACCCGGCGAATGCGTTTTGGTCATGGGTGCCGGCCCTATTGGCATCAGCACCATGTTACTGGCGCAGGCTGCCGGGGCCCAGGTTATCATCATGGACACCAACGTCTACCGCCTACGCCACTGCGAGGCGCTGTCAGACCAGGTGGTGACCATAGACGCTAGCGATGTAGCTATTTACCAACAATTGCGGCACCAAACGCAGGGCGATATGGCCAGCGTGGTTATCGATTGCACCGGAAGCCAACTCGCCATTACCAATGGATTCGATTACCTGGCACATGGCGGCCGGTATGTACTGATTGGCTTGCAGCAAGCGAATATTGCTTTTTCACACCCCGAGTTCCACAAGCGTGAAGGCACCCTGCTGAGCAGCCGCAACGCGCTCACCGAAGATTTTGACCAGGCAATCCGCCTGTTGCGGGGTGGCACGATCCGACCCGACATGTTTATCACGCACCGGATCCCATACACCGAGCTACCCGAATCGTTCGCGGACCTGCTCAAGCCTTCAAGCGGTATTATTAAAGCGGTGGCCGATTTCAGCGAATCGTAATCTCGGCCCGTATCATTGGAAAACAAATGATGTATACTAACAAAATAAACAAAGATGATGAAACAAGCAGTAATGATTTGCAGTGCAATTGCGGCCTGTATGCTGGCGCACGCACAAACAGAGATGGCCCCTGCGGGATTTGATCAATTAACCGAAAACATCCAACGCGGACGCATCGATACCATCCAATATTTCTCAACGACCGTAGGTACGGACCGGAAGGCGTTGATCTATACCCCACCGGGCTATACGACAACGAAGTCATATCCCGTGTTATACCTCCTGCATGGTATCGGCGGTGACGAAAAGGAGTGGTTTGACAACGGGGTACCGCACCTTATCCTCGATAACCTCTATGCCCAGGGCGGGGCAGCAGAAATGGTTGTCGTGATGCCCAATGGCCGCGCGATGAAAGATGACCGTGCCACCGGTGATATCATGGCCAAAGACAAGGTCGAAGCTTTTGCCACTTTCGAAAAAGACCTGCTGAACGATTTGATCCCTTACGTGGAACGCCAATTCCCAGTTAAAAAAGACAGGCAAAATCGGGCGCTGTTTGGTTTATCGATGGGTGGTGGGCAAGCGCTTAATTTCGGTTTGGGCCATATCGACCATTTTGCCTGGGTAGGCGGTTTTTCCTCCGCTCCCAATACCCGTATGCCCGAGCAGCTCATCCCTAACCTCAACGATGCGAAAACAAAGCTCCAACTGCTGTGGATATCCTGCGGCGACCAAGATCGTTTGATGCCTATCTCCCAGCGAACCCATGAATACCTGGAGGCAAACGATATTCCGCATACCTTTTACGTGGAACCTGGCGGCCATGATTTCGAGGTCTGGAAAAACGACCTATACATGGTCGCTCAACGGCTATTCAAAAAGTAGGCCATGAAGCGCTGAAGGATGTCAGTGATTATACTTCGTAGCGATAATCTGATGGAAGGCCGATTTCGGCATCATGCGTCGATCAAACAATAACGGATAATTGGTACGGCCGCGTATCGGCCAATTGTTCAGCCATGACTGGCCGTCGTGCACGCCCCAGAACGTAACCCGGCCAACCTGGTCGCGGTATTTCAGGAAAAGACGGAAAAGCGTTTCATACGCCCGGGCCTGAGCTTGTTCTATGCTGTCTGGCAATCCATCCGGATACGGATTAAGATGCTTGCTATACCTTTCGGTCTGACTGAGCTCGGCCGAATTTCCATTCCAGGGATTCGGAAGCACGCTCAAATCAAGTTCGGTAAACATCACGTCGACACCGAGTGCGGCAAATTCGCGTATGGATTGTTCAATGTATTCCATGGGAACGCTTCCGACATGCCAATGCCCCTGTATGCCCACCCCGTCGATGCGGACTCCAGCCGCCTGTATTTTCTTGATCAAGGCAATAGCCCCAGCTCTTTTTCTGGGTTGCTCGATATTGTAGTCGTTGTAGTACAGCTTGGTGTTTGGCGCTGCCTGCTGCGCCAGCCGGAATGCTTCTACGATGTAGTCTTCGCCGAGCGCCCTGAGGAAGATCGAATTTCGAAGCGTACCGTCTTCGTCGAGCGCCTCATTCACGACATCCCATGAGTCTACTTTGCCATCATATCGGCCGGCAACCGTACGGATGTGTTCAACAACATATTGCCGAATTGAATCTGCATCTTCCATATGGCGCATAAATCCGGGCAATTGGCTATGCCAGATAAGCGTATGCCCGTTTACCTTCAACTGGTTGCTGGAAGCAAAGGCAATAAACCTATCCGCCTGCTCAAAATTAAAATGGCCCCAACGTGGTTGCAATACGTGCGCTTTCATCAGGTTTTCCGGAGTAGCGGTATTGAAATGCTCCTTGATCAATTGCGATTCGGCCTCATTTTCCGGGTCGAGCTGCCGGGCATTCACAGCCGTTCCAATCAAGAAATCCCCCTTGAATGCTTCTTTCAATGAAACGCCCCTGCCGCGCTGGCTGTACAGCTCAGCAACTAAACCGCCATGGCAGAAAAGCGTTAATCCCATGTAGAGAAATAGTTGCCGGAGTCGAGTTTGTGTGTTCATTTAAAATCAGGCCGTAAGGATATGGTGTTTTCCGTAGGAAAGTCTACCGGCACCGGCAAGTCATCTTTTTTTGTCGCTAACCAGTAAAGCGCCCGGATCATGATCAACGCGTTATTCAGTTGCCAGTTATGGTTGCTGAAGCCATCGATCAAAAGCACCTTCACCGGTTTTTCCGTGGCTAGCAGGAAAAAAGGCATTATAAATATGGCTGCCATTGATAAGTAAATTCGCATTCCCATGTCCTTATGTATCGTATTGACTGTTCTAAAGTTGCACATCGTTTGCCGACGTCGCGTATAGCCCGATCAGCGCCCCCGTAAATCCTCCGGCCACATCGGTCGAAAGAATATCGCCCGATAACGCGCCGCCAAGGTTCTTAAAAGCACCCTTTCCTTGGGCATAGTTAAACTGATAGTCGTCATCTTGGGCCGTCACCTGTAGCTGCACAGGCACATTGGCATCTATTTTGGAACGGGCAACGATCGTCGACTCGCCATTCTCCGTGCGTTGCAGCACCAGGTAATGATCGGCACCTTTCCGGGTTATGCCGAATAGGTAATGATAAGTCTCTTTCTGCAAGCAGACGATCCCTGCCAGGTCGTTCTCCGAAGCCGGGGTATAAGCCAACGTGACGGAAGCCGTAAAATCAGCATGCTGCTGTCGATAAAACAGTGCAGATATCGGCTTCACCTCATTGATGGTGGTTGCAAACGGATTGATTGTTAAGCCGTCCGCTGTCACTACCGCAAACTCCTCCCGCGGACCGCGCAGTCCAATCCAGCGGTAATCCAACATGTTGCCGCTGAAACGATCTTCAAAAACGAAATTCCCGTTGGGCATGAATCCCCGTTTTCCCGTCAGGTTCTTTACCCCTTTGGGCATTTTCAGCTTCGGCTGGATCGGTTCCAATCCGCCTTCAAAGACCGGAAACTCGCCGCTCCAATCGACCGGCAGGATAAACGTTTCCCGGCCCGTATTGACCCGCCCTTTTCCATTGGGCCGGATCGCGAGAAAAACACCATAATGTTTTCCATCAGGGCCTTCTACCAAATCCGCATGTCCTGCCCAAGCAACCTTGTTGGGCCGGTCATCCGGAAGGTGCCGTTGCGAAAGAATCGGATTTTCAGCGGCGGGTATATAAGGCCCTTTCGGATGGTCGCTGCTGAAGATGACCTCGCTATGGTTTTCGGCCGTACCGCCTTCCGCACACATCAGGTAGTACTTGCCATTCCGTTTGTAGATATGCGGCGCTTCAATCCATATGGGCTTCTTCGTGATAGCTACGCCGCCATCCACGATGAGCTGATCCGTGCCCGCAATGACCTGGTCCTTTTCCACATCATATTCCCAAATTTTGATCACCCGATGGCCTTCGTAAAGCTCCTTCCCTTTATCCGGCGCGTCGTTGTGCACCACGTAAGCTTTGCCATCATCGTCGAAGAAGAGCGCCGGGTCAATCCCATCAAATGCGAGTTTAATCGGATCGCTCCATCCTTGCCTTGGGTCTTTCGTTTTGACCACGATGTTGCCGAACCCGCCCGCAAACTGCGTGGTGATCATGTAAAAGGTTTCATTATGCGGGTTGTACAGGATGTCTGGAGCGAAAATACCCATGGCCATGCCTGCGGTCTCAACACGCAGCTGCGAGGTCCGGTCCAATACATGGCCAATCTGGGTCCAATTCACCAGATCATTGGAATGGAAGATTGGCACGCCCGGGAAGAACGCAAACGATGAGCATACCAGGTAATAGTCATCGCCTTTCCGGGTGATACTCGGATCGGGATAACACCCCTGCAGTATGGGCGAATAAAATTCGTCTGCCGCCAGCGGATTGTCTTTATAGATCTGGTCGTCACCTTTGTACGTGAATCGTTTAAATAGCGGCAAATCCTGCTGTGATTTGACCACTGATGCATTGGCGGCTACCAACGCCGCCAATACCAACATACGGAATACTGCGTTCTTCATCTTAGTTACCCTATTACAAGCGTTGTGCCTATTTACGCCACGTGAATACATACGTTTCACCCGCTTGGGTAGGCACATCATACATAAATACCGCTGGTAATTCAACGGCCGTCAGTTTCGCATCCGGGCTGATGACCGGATCGGGGGTCGGAGCCACGGCGTAGAAAGGATTCGGATTTGCCCCCTTCGCCTCCTGCAGCTGGCCACCCTCTCCGTCCGCCAACAGGTTGGGAGACCTCAACCGCAGATTGCCGCCGATTTTCGAGGTGACGACCACACGTTCTACAATGCCGTCTTTCCAAACCAGCTCCGCGATCTCAAAGCCACCCCATGCACGGAGCCCCGTAATCGAGCCGGATGGCCACGCATCCGGCAACGCCGGAAGCAAGTGTACCGCCCCGTCTGCACTTTGCATCAGCATCTCCGCGATACCCGAGGTACAGCCAAAATTGCCATCAATCTGGAATGGCGGATGTGCATCGAATAGGTTATTGTACGTTCCGCCTCCGCGATTGCCGGCCACGGGTGTCAATTGATCCTGGATCAGTTTAAACGCGTGGTTGCCATCCTGCATCCGCGCCCACCAGTTCACTTTCCAACCCATGCTCCAGCCCGTCGATACATCACCCCGGTGCATCAGTGTCGTTGCTGCCGCCTTGAAAAGCTCCGGTGTCCGGTAAGCCGAAATCTGGTTGGAAGGAAACAGTCCATACAGGTGGGAAATGTGCCGGTGTTTGTCATCCGGGCTATCAAGGTCTTCCAGCCACTCCTGCAACTGGCCATACTGCCCGATATGCATCGGCGGCAGGCGGTCACGGAGTCGTTTAAGCGTATCGGCAAACAAGGCATCTTTACCCAGCAGTTCCGCTGCGCGGATCACCGTAGCGAACGCATCAAATACCAATTGGTTATCCATCGTTGCACCGGCAGCCAATGATGACCCGTCCGTTCCCTGAGGAGCATTTTCGGGCGAGGTGCCGGGGTTTACCACCAACCAACCGTTGGCCGGATCCGCAACCAGGAAGTCCACGTAGAATTCCGCCGCGCCTTTCAGCACCGGATAGGCCTCGGCTAGGAATTCCCGATCGCCGCTGTATAGGTAGTGTTCCCACAGGTGTTGGCTCGTCCACGCACCGCCACCATTCCAGATGCCCCAAAAGGCGCCATCTACCGGCCCGGTGGCCCGCCAGATATCCGTATTGTGGTGCGCCATCCACCCCCGGGCACCATACATCGTTTTCGCGGTTTCCGACCCGGTTTCGGCCATTTCAGTCACCATCCGCAGAAAAGGCTCGTGCAGTTCGGCCAGGTTGGTCCGCTCCGCCGGCCAGTAGTTCATCTCCGCATTGATGTTGATGGTATACTTACTATCCCAAGCCGGTTTCAAGCGGTGGTTCCAAATCCCTTGCAGGTTTGCCGGCTGGCCGCCGGGCTGGGATGAAGAAATGAGCAGGTACCTTCCAAACTGAAAGTAAAGCGCCGCAAATTGCGGGTCGTGGGTATTCCTGAAATTCGCCAACCGCACATCCGTCGGATGATTCGCCGCATCGCTGGTCCCCAGGTCTATCGTTACCCGGTTGAAGTACCGTTGGTACGCCTCGGTATGGTCGTCCAACAGGCTGGCAAAATCTTTCTTCAGCGCACGCTGCAGGTAGCCGGTTGCCCGTTCGGCCGCATCACCGGAGATATCGCGGTAATTATTGAAGTTCGTCCCAATGGCAATGTAGATGGTCACCGCGTCGGCTGCGGTGACGGTCAATTGGTTATCCTCCGTTATGAGTGTTCCCCCTCGGGGTACCACGCTGATGATTCCCTGGTACCGCACCATTCCTTTTACGCCTTCATGATCGCTGGTGGTACCCGCAAAACGAAGTTGGGCCCCTTCCGCCGTGACCACATCCGTCTCATGCGGAGCTGTATAGGAGGCCACAAACGAAATGGCCGATGGCCTGCTAGCCGTCAGGTGCACCGCAATCACCCGGTCGGGCAATGAGGCAATCACCTGCCGGGTATATTCCACCCCACCAACCGTATACGTGGTCTTCGCAACAGCGGTTTCCAGATCCAGTTCGCGGTAGTAGTTGGTATAGTCGTCATGCCCGTCGAATACCAGATTCAGGTTACCTGCCGGTTGGAACATCTGCCCCGAAGACTTTTTATGAAACATTAGCCGGTTGGCCATATCCTCTGCCTCCTTAGCCCGGCCCTCGAAAATCAGCTGGCGTATCGCGGCCAGCGAATCTCGGGGAACAGCCGTATCGTTTCGATTCGGGCTGCCGCTCCATATCGTATGCTCATTGAGCTGCAGCGTCTCCTGCGGCACGTTGCCATACACCATGGCCCCCAGCCAGCCGTTCCCTACCGGCAGCGCATTTTCCCAGGTTTCGCCCGAGGGCTTGTCGTACCAGAGCGTTAATCCCGGGGCTATCGGGCCGGCCTTGTCCTGGGCCCTGGCCGCTGGGCTTACGCAAGCAACTACAAGCAGTAAAACGTACATCCGGGCAACGGCAATGGCATGTGGTCTCTTCATGGTATGGATATCGTTAAATCTTTACTAAACTAGTAAATCCTTTTACAGTTTTGTCATACGCGGCTTATCGGGTCATATTTGGTTTATAAACTGTTACAAAGAGCGGGAATTCAGCCGTAAGTTCCAATGGATAGGTTATCCATTCATTTAGGAATATTATCATGCCGGGAGCCCACCGGGAATTTTCGCCGGTGAGCTTCCAACCGGTATCTAAACGGCGTAAGCCTGGGAAAGGCAAAAAAACCACTCACTACCGCGCCAATGGCGGCAAGTAGGGCGCAGCTTCAGTGGTGCGGCGACGGCTTCAATGATCTTTTACTTCAAAGATAACTTGTTTGTGATACGTCGCCCCCTCGCGTACCGCAGGGTCCAGCGTATGGAAAATAGGGGTTAATGAATACGGATCGCTTTCGCCGACCTGCCACTTATCCTTCCCAAGCCGGTTGATCGGGGTTGCTTCGCTCAACACGCGCTTTTCCGACCCCGGGTGGCCTAACACCAGTGGGCCATAGCTGATTTTACGATCTCCCGGCCTGTCGATGGTGGTGTTTGATAACGGCTGCAAGCGCGGCTGCATGCTAAACGTATATTGGATCTTATCACCCTGCTTCAGTTTTGACCTGACCACGAGAAACCCGGCTTTCTTTCCGTACGAAACCGGGCTGCCATTCACCGTGATGGCGGGATCTTCCGCCCATTCCGGAGCAAACAGATGTAGCCTCGTCGCGTTGTTATTCCCTTGGGTAGCCAGCACCTCTAGTTCGATATGGCCCTTATACGGGTATTGGCTTCGTTGCAGCAATGTGGTTTCCCCGCCCGACCGGGGGACCGACACTTCACTGGTGTTGAAGAACGGCAAATAGACCCGGTTTTTTCCACCGGTGAAATAAGTATACTGGATGGCGGCCGCCAAGCCTTCACCGCCCCGCATGGTGCAGCACCAATACGCTTCATCGGTATGCACCGATAAGACATCGTCTTCCGGACCCGGGCAATTGTCCAGCCCGAACCCGCCGTTGGCACGTTGCGCATGCGTCATCGCGTTGTAATAAATCAGGTGGGCATCCTGGAGGTAGTGGGGGTCCCCGCTATCTTGCCACAGTTGGGTGGCCACCATAAACGCATCCACAATGGCGCACGGCTCGGTCCATTCAGGCCTGCCGAACCAGTTAAAATTGGCGTAGGTTTCCGTCATCGCCTCGTCTCGGTAAAGCGCGTACCGGTTTGCCGCAGCCTTCAGCAGCTTGTCGTCTTTCGTCACCTCGTAGTAACGCAGCAATCCGCGGATTGCAGTCAGGGTGGCATGGGTTTGTGCCTTGATACGTACCAAATCCATCTGTAAGAAGCGTGCCACCATTTCATCGATCAACCCCTTCAGTTCAGGGTCGGGAAACAGGGTATAGGCATGGATAACGCCATCCATGAAAATGAAATCGCAGCCAATATCGGACGAGAGCAGCCAGTTGCCGATGGCATTTTGGGTGGTACCTGAAGCCTCGCCCACGTCATGGAGCCGCTCGTCGGGATCTATCGGATATTTGGCGTGATACCCCTTGGTGGGCAGTGCCAAATTGGTGATGATGTTCTTGATGTGTTGCTTTACCCGATCGTCTTGTTTCCACGCATAGTATTCGCACAGGCCCCGCAATAACCACCCATGGCCAGACAATTGCTGTTCGAGGATGGAATCCTGCATAATCGGCCCAAGGTAGCCTTTTGCATTGACGCGGGTGTCAATGCGGTCGATCAGTTCGGCAAGATACTTCGGCTCGCGGTGCGTGGCCTGGGCCTGCAGCGTCAATCCGAGGATAATGCGCCCCTCGTAATCACCCGGCCATCCGGCCGACACGCCTTCATGGGCAACGGGAAACACATTGTCAGGGGTATAAATATCCGATTCCAATCGATCAAAATTCCGGAGCGACCGGGTTTCCAACTCCCCGGAAACCCGCAGTTGCCCATACGGAACCGGATTCAACTCTTGCCCATGCAGTGAAACGCAAAAAACGCCACCGCAAACCGCTAAACCAATCATTCTAAACATACGATTCATCTCACAAAAAACTTATACTAAAAATTTAAACGACCGGATGATCGGCCACCAAGCGCATACTTCAGTCCGAGCTCTAAACGTTCACCGGAAAAATTGATTCCATTTATTCCATTCGAATAGAGCAGTACGGCGGAAAGCTGGGAAGTAAATGTTGTGGAGATCCCACCGGTAAACCGATCTGAACTGTGGTAAACGCCGTCTAAGGTAAATTTATTTTTCAAACCCAATGAAATGCCCGCATCTACCACAGCGGGCATACCCGACAAGGTGCGGTAATAAACGCGCGGTTCCACGGTTAGGCAATCGGCGGCACCGCCGGCATTGAACCGATATCCCGCCCCCGCCATGAATGTCGATGTTCCCGGCAGATCACCTCGTTCACCATTCAGCTTACCGCTAAGCGCAGGCATAGCAACCTGGATGGTCCAATGGGCATCGGTATATGCCACGCCCGCACCGCCGTCCATTGCATTCCGCTGTTCGTTGAATGCGCCGACCACGGGGTCGCCGGTCTGCCCCCGGATATCGGATTCATCGATCTGCGCACGGTGCATCCCCAGCGAGAGCCCGAAGTGAAGGTGCTGCCGGTCACCGTCCAACGGGAGGTGATAGGCATAGGTGCCCATCAGCCGTGTTTGGGCAATCAACCCTTGGCGGTCTTGCGAAGCCGCAATGGCCAAGGCCGTTTTGCCGCTCCGGTAAGCAGCCGTCAGCGCTTGCGTATGGCCGGCATCCTGCACCTCGTTCAATTGGTGTGCATACCCCAGAAAAAAAGACCACCCTTGATCCATCCCGGCTAACGCCGGATTCAGCAAGTAAGGTTGGTGGAAAAACTGCGCATTCAACTGATTCGGTTGCGCATAAACGGAGCCGACGACCAGGCCTGACATGGCCACAAAGAGCGATATCCGTTTCATGCTAACGTCCTCTTTTAACGTCATGCAACACCGTAATATAGCCCTTCAATGGTTTCTTTGCAGCGTCCCCATAGTCCACCTGGTAATAATAGGTCCCTTCAGGCAAAAGCTCGCCGTGGTTGTTCCCACCCCAACGGCGTCCTTGCCATTCGTTGCGGTACCCACGCTTTTCGAAGACGATGCCCCCGCGCTTGTCTACCACCTGCACGTGATTATTTGGAAATTGATCAATATCGTCAATCAACCACACGTCATTGATGCCGTCGTTATTCGGCGTAAGGATATTGGTCGCGCCGCTTCCGGTGGCCGCGGGGTTTTCGATTACCTGTCGTTCGATCTTCCCTACGACAACCTGATCGCCGTTGATCACATTTCCCTCGAAGTTCGCCAAAAACCCTTTCGGCACCAAGATCACAGGCGCCATGCTGGGCAACCCGCTCCCATGGTCAACTAGGGTATCCCGCCTCACCACATAGATGGTTTCACTGTCTTCTTCCTGCAGGTAACTGCCATCATATAACTCTTGGTACATAAACAGCCGATTATACTGTTTCGTCATCACCCAATAGAAATCATCCATCGGCTGCCCATGATAATCCGTCCAGACCTGAAGAATATCGGGATGTTCGGCAGCTGCGCCGGCGTCCAACCGAGCGGGCTCCACACTGGTATGCTCCCAACTTTCATTGAAACTATTCACCCATACACTCGCGGGATTATACTTGAGCACCCGCACCCAAAAACTTCTGTAAAAGTCGCCATTTTTCCGGGTTACATCGACTAAGTTGCCTACGCCGTTCCAGAATCCGGGACTCACCGCCATGACCTCGTCGCCCACCGGGTTGGCACCTTCGATCAACAAGGGCCATCCGTAGGTGTTGCTATACGCCGCTTCATCCGCCACCCTGTTAAACATCCACCTCACGGTGAACTTCTGGAAAAATGGCATCGATTGCACGTTATCCAATATGTTGGCCCGGTTCGGCAAAAACTCTACAAAGTGCACCATGAAAGGCATCCCGTCCTGATGGTAGTAGGCATCTTTGTGGGGTTCGTAGAATTCCTGCCACGTGCGCCGCGATTCATCTTCGCACCGCACCACGGCCGCTGCGTCGTCCAATCCACGGCTTGACCCCATTGCAATACAGAAATACAGCTGATGTTGGGCCGAGGAGCGGTTCGCATTCCAGAACTCGATGCGCTCGATTAATTTCTTTGCGCGATTATCCACCCACGGATGGTTTCCGTTGGTAATATCCAGCATGATGTAGGTGAAGCCTGCATCGTGTATCAATCGGATCTGCTCATCCAACACGGCCGGATCCCCGGCATCATAGCGCCCCAATGCAGGCGTATACACGTTTCCCCAAGCGTCCCAGGTGTTGTATTCCGGTGCCGAGCGCGTCTTAGATTTGTCGGGATTGCCAAGGCATAACCACTCATCCGCAGAGACCGCCGTTGCCACGACCTCACCGGGGCTGATCATACCGATCATTCGCGCCTTGGGAGCCGGCTTATTGCCACGTGACACCATCGTTGCAGGCCGGTGACCGGCAATCCAATGGTGATTGGCGTCGGTGAATCCCGACCCGGTAGCGTACGACACCCACCAATTGCCATTGATGTAATAAGCGACATCTGCTTGGCCATCCCCATCGATATCATAGGCAAACCAATCAGTTGCATCGTTACCGAACCCGCTTTTCCATACGCCCTGCGTCACAAAGCCGGTACCGCTGGAAAGCGCAACGGACCAATTTCCGGTGCTTTTCTCCACCACCACGGCATCGGCCATGCCGTCACCGTTTACATCGGCGAGCAGGTGTCCATCGGCCGTATGGCCGAACGCATTGATCCAAGGGGAAAAGCCGCCAATGGCTCCTTTTCCATCAGAAAGGCCGACATACCACGCGCCTACGAGGCCCGTGTGGAAGTAGATGATGGCATCGTCTTTCCCATCGCCGTTTACATCGGCCAGGAATTGCTTCGTTGAACCCACCCCGTTTCCTACGGCCCAGGTCACCGGAGGTGAAAATCCATCGCCTTCGGAAAGGGCAACATACCAATTGCCATCCTGCGGATCGAATAATACCGCATCGGTTTTCCCATCACCGTTCAGATCGCCCATCAGCGCGGTTTTACCTTCCGAATCAAGCGCCGCATCGGCGAGCAAGCTGACCGGCTCCGTAAACCGTTCGCCATCCGAAAACGCGCCGAACCATGCGCCGTTTTCAACAATGACGGCGTCGTCCTTCCCGTCGCCGTCCACGTCTTTCAGGAAAAAGAAGTCGGCATCCAACCCAAACCCGGAAAGCCGCTTGTTCGGACCCTCATTAGCGAGCAGCGTGGAGTAGAATACGCCTGAATGCTTAGGCGCCGGGGTTTCCTGCGCGCTAGCACCGGCGGCCCCCAACACCACCGTCACCGCTACACATACTTTCTTGGCTATTTCGAGTGTCATATTAATCAATTAAACAGATTTTGGTAATGATAAAGCCGAAACTTGTCGAGCCGGAAATACTGTTGGTCTTGCAACAGATTTGCCACTACACCCAACGTGACTTCCGTTTCTTCCGTCAATACAAAGGACAGCGACGGGGCCGTAAACGGCGTGTAGGCGATGGCTTGCGCAATGTCATCGGCATCAGGTAGACCGGGGCCTTCGTTCACCACGATATAGGCTTGCTCGGTAATCGCGAAATCCAAAAAGGCCACATCCAAATCGTACTTACCTGCCGGTAGGGTCATGGTTTGATAAATCTTCCCGTTTGGAATTTCGGGTGACGAATAGCGTTCCATCGACATGAAACCGCCGTTCCCGTAATTGTCGAAACCGCCCAACGTCCCACCCTCGTAGTTCTTCACACTGGCACTGGTGGTCCAGTCGGCCAATACGCCGCGCCTTGCCCCATCGTATACGGAGGCGATGAACGGATGTCCGGAATTTTTGATGTATTGGTTGGTCACTTCCACCTTGGTGCCCAGCATCACCGGGTCTACGTCTAACACCACATTCAGCTTGGACAGGTCCTCGTTCAGTTCGAACTTGGAGGGGTTGGACAATTGGATGGTCAACACCAGCTGTTTGCCCAGGTAGCTGTTTAATTTATTTGCATCAAACACAACATCGAAAGCGCTGTGATCTTTCCCCGCCGACACCGAGGTGGGCATGCTGTATACATCGGCAGGCGCGACCACGGCATTGGCCGCTAAAACGCCTCCCGAGATCAACTGCTGCGCAGCGGCATCGTCCGCGCGCACCTCTAGCGTGAAGGATTGTTGTTCTTGCAGGCCCGATCTGCCGATATACACCGGTACGACCAACTTACCGTTCTCCTTGTCGACCAGGTAATTCTTCGGATTTGCTGGCACGTTGAAAACCGGGTTGGTGGCCGCCGTCATGTAAATCTTGGCCGCTCCCGAGGGCGCGTCAACGCTTTTCGAACATGCCGACACACCAATCGCCAAGCACCCTACCATCGCGCCTATCCACGCTAACTTATTTCTCTTCATTTTCATGTCTATCGGATTTTAAGGTGATCAATAGCCCGGGTTCTGTCCGTTAACCCACTCCGGGCCGTTCTGTGCTTTCATTTTAGGATTCGAATCAATCCACCCTTGAAATATAGGGAACAGGTAATTACGCTCGGAAAATTCTTGCGTGTGCACCACCGCGCGCGTATCATATACCCATTGCCCGTCCTGCTGGCGGATGTCTACCCCGTAAATCGGCTGATTGAGCACCACCTCCGCCGTCCGCCAGCGGATGAGATCCCACCAGCGTTTATTTTCGAATGCCAGTTCCACCCGGCGCTCCCGGCGTACCATCTCACGCAGCTCCTCCCGGTTCAGCGCCCGCCCGTAGGTATCTTGCAACGACGGGATGCCACCCCTTAGACGTACCTGATCGATCGCATCGATGACGGACTGGCTGATATCCCCCGCTTCGATACTTGCTTCGGCATAGTTTAACAGGGCTTCAGCGTAGCGGAAGTAAATGTAATTTGCCCCGTCCTTATGCAGGTTCCCGACCAACGACGCATCGATTCCTTTACGCCTGAAATAACCGGTATTGTTCTCGGCCGCCGGATTGCGCGCAAACTGCTGGCCTTCTTTCATCCGGTATACCTGCCCGGCGAACTCCACCCCGTCAAAAATAATCGACTGGTAGAACCGCGGTTCCCGGTTTTCATAGGGCGCCGACTCGTCGTAACCCGCCCCGGCATCGGTGGGGCGCAAGCCGTTCGCCATGGCATAATCATCCACGAGATTCTGTGTGGGTTGCATGGATGCCCATCCGTTGAAGTTCCCCTTGGGCCCATAGTAGTTATTCCGATACCCGGTCCGCGTAGACGGCTCATGTTGGTAGGCAAATATCGTTTCCCTGTTGTTGTTGTTTCCTTCCAGGAACTGATCATGGAAATCTGGGAACAGGCCATACGGATTTCCGTTACCGAGTTCATCGATCAATTGCTTGTAGGTCGCTGCGGATTCGGTATGATTTCCGGCAAACAGTTCAATCCAACCCTTCAGGAACAAGGCAGCGCCCTTACCGGCCCGGCCCTCGTTCGCCGACCCTGCGGTGTTATTGGCGGGTAGGTCGTTGGCGATGGCCGCAAGTTCTGACACCAAGAAATGGTAAGTTTCCTCGGAGGTACTCCGGGGCTTAAAGATCTCGTCGCCCTGCGAAGCCTGATGGAGCACGTTAGTGACCAACGGTACGCCGCCATACGCCATCCATAGCTGGTGATAGAAGTAAGCCCGCAAGAAACGGACTTCCGCCTCGCGCTGTTTACGCCATTCTTCCGGAAAGTTGCCTGCATGCTCTTCCACCAACTTCAGGAACAGGTTACACTTCCGGATTCGACCATAGGTGTGATTGTACATAAACGGAATTGCAGGGTAGTCGTGGTTATACAGCCCGGGATTAAGGGAACCTGCACCGTACGACCTGGCCACAGACTGCGTCCAAGACATGGACCAATGAAAACTACAAACGGCGTTATCGCTCCAGTTTTCAAAAGCATCGTAGTTATAGCTCTTTCCTTCCTCGTCCGGCAAACTGCCGTATATCGCATTCAAAAACAAGTCTGCGCCCGATGGGTCAGAGAAAACGGTCTCCGAAGATAGCTGGTCGCGGGGGGTCACTTCCAAAAAGTCATTACTGCATGATGACAGGACGAAAAGTAACAGAAACAGGTTAAAGCATTTTATTTGATGTGTCATAATCATATCCCTAACTGATTAAAATTGAACATTTAATCCCACAGAAAACACTTGTTGGTGCGGGTAATACCAACCGCGTGCGTTGTTATCGGTGCCACCGCCGCCCTGCCCCATCTCGGGATCGATAAATTTCTTGATCGCGCTCCAAGTAGCCAGATTCTGTCCGGCTGCATAGATGCGCAAGCCACCTAAGCGCATGGCATTGGCTATTTCCGTGGGTAACGTGTAGCCTAACTCTGCATTTTTGATACGTAGGTAAGAAGCATCGTAAAACCACCAGCTAGACGACTGCTGGTTGTTGGCATTGCCGCCCTGACTGAATAGCCGTGGAAACCGCGCATCGGTGTTATCCGGTGTCCAGTAATCGTCGGCCACTGCCTGGGTGGCGCTTGCGCCCACATAAAACGGCCAAACCAGTTCCATTTGAATCTGGACATTCGTCTGCGCGGCACCTTGAAAAAGTACGTTTAAATCAAAATTCTTGTATCTGATCCGCGGGCTGAAGCCATAGATGACCTGGGGCAATATCGGATGGCCGATATGGGTTTGATCGTTGACATCTACTTGACCGTCTCCGTTGATATCGGCATACATGATGTCGCCGGGCGCTACCGCACCGAATGTAGGCGTCGGGAATCCCCGCAATTGCCCATTTTCATCAAAATCTTCGATCTGGTATAGCCGCATCGCTTTCAATGCGAACTGGGAATTCAAGGGCCGGCCTGTGCGGGACCGGTTGGGGTCGTTCCGTGTCACCGCATTCTCAAACGTCTCAATCAGCTTGTTCTTCGCATAGGTGAAATTGGCAGCCAATCCTACTTCAAGATCGTTCGAAAGCGATTTCTGGAACTGGACCGACAGATCCAGACCGCGGTTTTCCATCACGCCGGCATTGATCTGCGCAAGCCCGATTCCATATTCGGTTGGCACCACCGACGACGGCGATACCAGCATGTTATTGCGCTTTTCGAAAAAATAATCGACCTCAAAGCTCAACAGGTTGTTAAACACTGCACCTTCCAGGCCGACATTTGACTTCACCGCCCGTTCCCAGGTGATGTAGGGGTTTGCCTCTGATCGTTCATTAACACCCTGCAAGATGGAGCCGCCGAAGTTATAGGCATTCCCACTCAGGGACATCGCGTTCGAATACTGGAACGGCCCGCCAGCCAGGTTGCCGGATTCGCCGTACGACGCGCGGAGCTTCAATTGGTCAACCCACTCCACGTTGTCCTTCATGAAACGTTCTTCCGACAAACGCCAAGCGAGCGAGAACGCTGGAAAAAACCCGAAACGCTTGCCCGGCGCAAAATAATAATGGCCGTCATAACGTCCGGAAGCTTCCGCGAAATAGCGATTATTAAACCCATAGGTTACCCGGTAAACATAGCCTACCTGCCGGGCCTCACTGGAGGTTCCGCCCGTGCCCCAATCTTCTTTATCCGAGCTTCCCAAGTCGATTTCCGGCACGTTGAATTCGTAATTTCCACGTGACGCGGCCACGTAATCCCAGTCGGACCGCCGGGCTTCGATGACGCCCAGGCCCGTTACCGAGTGCTGCCCGAATTGCCGGTTGTAATTGATCATCCCCTGCAGGGTGTAATCTTTCCATCGTTGGTTCTGTACAAGCAACGACGGTTTGCCGCCAACGGTTACTTCCGTATACTCATACGGCGTGGTGGTGGTGTTGATTGAATAAGATGATGGAGCCGGTTCATTCCAGTTCTTATCGTGCAGCGTGGTTGGGTCATAGCTGACCACCCCCTTGAGGCTTAACCCCTTAACCGCCCGGATTTCTTGGTCAACCGTGAGCTGGGCCATCACCCGGCTCTCTTCGCTAGCGCGCGAACCGGTTGTCAAGTGGTGCAAGATGCGTTTACCATTATTGTAGGCCTCAAGGCCGTTCGAGTAGCGGAGCGCATTGATGGGCCACCAAGCCTGTGCAGTGGAAAAAATTTGCCGGGGATCGCTCGACGGCCGATTGACGAGCTCGTTGTAGGCGTTGATTGACAGCCCGATCTTCGTTGTTTCGGTCACTTTGGCATCGATGGTGGTTACCAGGTTGTAACGCTTCCGGCGTGTCGACGACCACATTCCTTCCTGCCCGAGGTACCCCAGGCCGGTGTAGTACGTGATGCGATCTGTGCCACCGGAAAACGCCACGCTGTGGTTCGTGAGGGCAGTGTTCTTATTCCGGATCGCGTCCATCGCATTGGTATTCGGGTACTTGTCGTAATCGGCATCCGGGGCCCCCTCCACCGACTTCCGGAATCCTTCGACCATTTCGTCGGAAAACGGCGCTGCCTGACCGGCATTGATATCGGCAATATTGCGGAGGCGTACGTAATCATAGGCATTGACCATGTCTACAATAGTTGTTGGGTTTTGGAAGCCCACATATCCATTGTATTCGAAAGCCATCTGCCCGCTTTTTCCCTTTTTAGTGGTGACCAGGATAACACCATTCGCCCCGGCCATACCGTACGGTGCTACTGCAGCCGCATCCTTCAAGACCGTAAAGCTTTCGATTGTGCTGGGGTCTAGCTTGGAAAATGACCGCGGCACGCCATCAACGATCACCAGCGGTGAACTGTTGCCCGTGGTGGCCACCCCGCGGATATGGATTTCCGCACCGTCCCGGCCGGGCTCACCGCTGCTCTGTGCGGCAATGACACCGGCAAGCCTGCCATTCAACGCATTACTCAGATTTGCCGATGGGGCATTTTTGACATCCGACGTTTTCAACGTGGCAACCGAAGCGGTGGTTTCGCTGCGCTTCTGGGTGCCATATCCCACAACAACCACCTCGTCGAGGGCATCGGAGGTGACCTCCAAGGCAATGGTTAGGCGTTCTCTACCCATAATGGGTATTTCGAGCCTTTCGTAGCTCACGAAGGTCACCACCAAGGTATCTTGGCCGGGCGCCGTTATCGAAAAGGCACCCTCATTATTGGTTACGGTGGTCCGCCCAGTAGATTTAACGAGCACCGTGGCTCCAGCCAACTGCTCGCCGGTCTGTTTATCGGTCACGCTCCCCGAAACAATAGCTTCCTGTTGGATCGCCGCCTCGGCATATCCCGTCATCGCTCCCCAATTGAGCAACCAAATGGTCAATACACCCGGTACCAGTCGCAAAAGTTTGTGTCTCATAATCTGATTTTAATCTAATTCCCTTTGTAATTTCGAAATGCTTACGCTCGCCGCGTTAGAACGTGATGGTCAACCCCCCATCCACCGTCAGCACAGACCCCGTGATGTACGATGCATCCGGACCGGCCAAGAACCACACCACACCCGAGACTTCCTCGGGTAACCCCGGCCGCTTCAAGGGCAAGTGATTATATTTAATGTAATTATCCTTGAACCAATCCGATTCCAATTCATTGCCATGGGCCTTGACCGACATCGGCGTACTGATAAAGCCCGGTGCGATCGTATTTGCTAGGACATTACGTGGTGCCAGTTCTAATGCCAGCGACCGTGTGAATTGGGTTATGGCGGCTTTGGCCATCCCATAGGCCGAGCTACCATTTTCCACCCGGTTCTGGTGGATGGATGTGATGTGGATGACCCGGCCGCCGTCTTTTAGCAGCGGCACGAGCAAACGGCAGCTCTTTACCGTGCCATAGAGCATCACCTGCAAGGCATTATCCCATTTTTCAAACTCACTGTCCAATACGGGCATCCCTTGCGATACGCCTACACTATTGACCAGCACATCGAAATCGCCACATTCCGCGTTGATCCATTCCGCCAGCTTTTCGATGTGGCTGCTATCTCTCACGTCAACCTCAAACACACGATGACCATCACCAGGCAGCAGCTTACATGCTGCCTCCCCTTTGCTGAGGTCTGACGACCCGATGAATACCCGATACCCCTCGTTAGCGAAACGGATGGCTGTCGCTTTTCCAATGCCCGAAGATCCGCCAAGGATGACCACTTTTTTCTCCTCCAACATTAGTACGTCGCCCTCCCTCCAGAAATGTCAAAAGTAAACCCGGTTGAAAAACTGGCCTCCGGCGATACAATCCAGCTAGCCACAGACGCCACTTCCTCCACCGTTCCCAAACGTCCCATCGGAATCTTGTCTGTCATGTATTTGAGCTGCTCGGGCGCCGTATCGGCATTCATCGCCGTCTTGATAACAGCCGGTGCCAATCCGTTTACGGTTATCCCTTTGGTGGCATATTCCTTACCTACTCCTTTCACCAAACCGATCACGCCGGCCTTCGTTGCCGAATACCCCACCATGTTGGGGTTGCCTTCCTTGCCGGCGATGGATGCGATGAGCAGGATACGGCCATAATTCCGTTTGGCCATCAATGGTATGGCATATTTGGTCATCAGGAAAGCCCCTTTCAGGTTCACCCGGTAAACGTCGTCAAATGCGATGGCGCTATAATCTTCAATTGGCGTACTGGTCGGCCCCACGATACCCGCCGCGTTCACCATGATATCCAGTCGCCCGAATTGATCGGAAACTTGTTTATATACCCGCCGTACGGCATCCTCATCGGCGATATCCAGTGGCAAACCACTCACCTTCGTGCTCGCCTTACTCACCTCCGCTATCGCCATGGCCAATTTATCTTCGTTTTTGTCGGCCAGTATCACGGTTGCGCCTTCCGCAGCGAGCCGGTATCCAATGGCTTTTCCTAACCCATCTGCACCGCCCGTTATCAAGGCGACTTGATTTTCAAATCGTTTATTCATACGTTATAATTAAAATTTGCTGTTACTATTCCGGAAGCGCCCAATCCCCGCACAACGAATAGCGAGCCAGCATGCGGCTGCTTCTTCAATTCCGTTGTGTTAAGACCGGCCGATTAATAATCATTGTTAGCATGGGCTAAATTACAGTGATTCGACCCCGCCGGAAAACACCCCTTTTGCAACCTGTGATACACTATTTACATCCCATACATTTCTGCTTTGATTATTCGCACATAATAGCTAATTATGTACAACCATTTATGACTATTATGATGCAACACCAATTAAAAAGCGTATACCAGCACCAAAGTGGATCGGCCGATATGAGCTTTGTGGTTAGGGAGTATCTGCAACCGCATTTCAATTCACCTTTCCACTTTCACGATGCTTACGAACTCATCATGATCCCGAAGAGCCAGGGGAAACTCTACGCGGGAACCAAAGTGCTCAATTTCACCGATGGTGAAGTTTTCCTTTTCGGCCCGGGCTTGGCGCACTGCTTTTTAAACGATCGGTCATTCAAGGAGACCGGCGAAACGGCGCACGCGATTGTTATATTCTTTAAGGAAGATTTTTTGGGTGATTCCTTTTTCGAAAACGCCGAGCTGGTCAACGTCCGTTCGCTCTTGCAAGCTTCGTCAATGGGGATTAAATTGAACAGTATTGATAGCGAATTGGCTGTGAGCTTCCACCGTATAACGCAAAGCAAAGGAATGGAGGCCTTGCTGTTGCTACTGCAGATGCTCCATCGGCTTTCCGGCCTACATGAGCACCTGGTTTCGATCGACAGCGTGATCCCCAAGGTCAGGCATGATCGAACAGATGCCGAACGCCTGGAGAAGGTTATCCGATACATCATCGACAATTTCAAGGACGAGCCCGACAGTAAGGAAGCCGCATCGATTGCGTGCATGAATGAGGCCGCGTTCTGTCGCTATTTTAAGCGACGGACGGAGAAAACATTTTCACAATTTGTCAACTACGTCCGTGTTACCCACGCCACCAACTTGCTATCCAAGGAAAATTGGACTATTGCCGGCATTTGCTATGAATGTGGGTACAAGAATATTTCCTACTTCAACCGCCAATTCAAGAGTATCATCGGTGTAACCCCGCTCGAATACCGATCTGTGCACCGGGGTGCCGCCGAGACATTGCTGGAGGAAGTCGTTTAATGCGAGTCGCGCGACACCTCGCTTCCCGACCCGCCCTTCAGGAAATCGAAATCTGCTCCCAGGTGCGCCTGCTCCACGTGGTCTACGTACAGCTTGGCATAGCCGCGCGCAAAGGGATTCACTTCGTTTTGCCACCGGGCACGCCGCGAGGCCAGTTCCCCCTCCTCCACCAGCAGCTCCAGCCGACGGCCGGCCACATCCAGGCGGATCAGATCGCCGTCCTCCACCAGCGCCAGCGTGCCCCCTGCGGCAGCCTCTGGAGACACGTGCAGCACCACCGTGCCGAAGCCCGTGCCGCTCATCCGTCCATCCGAGATACGCACCATGTCGGTTACCCCCTTGGCCAGCAGCTTCATCGGGATGCCCATGTTGCCCACCTCCGGCATCCCAGGGTAGCCCTTCGGGCCCACGTTCTTCAGCACCAACACGGACGTCTCGTCCACATCCAGGTCCGGGTCGTCTATCTTCCGCTTGTAATCCTCAATGTCCCGAAATACCACCGCACGACCCGTGTGCTGCATCAGCGCCGGTGATGCTGCCGACGGCTTCAGCACGGCCCCGTCTTCGCACAGGTTCCCGCGTAGCACCACCATGCCCGACACCGGGTTGATGGGTTCCTCCACGGTGGCGATCACCGTAGTATCCACGCTCACGCAGCCCGCGGTGTTCTCGCCAACCGTACGCCCGTTCGCCGTCAACGCATCGGTATGCAGGAACCGTTCGATGGCGTGCATCACCGCCGGAAGGCCGCCCGCATAGTAAAGGTCTTCCATGAAATAGGCCCCCGAGGGCTGCAGGTTGGCAACCAACGGCACCTCCCGCGAAAACCTATCGAAGTCCTCCAGCTCCAGCTCCACGCCCATCCGGCCAGCGATAGCCATCAGGTGGATGGCAAAGTTCGTCGATCCGCCGATCGCCGCATTCACACGGATGGCGTTCTCGAAAGCCTGCCGCGTGAGGATGTCCGACAGCTTCAGGTCCTTCCGCACCATCTCCACGATCCGCCGGCCGGACAGTTGCGCCAGCACCTTCCGGTTGGCGTCGGCTGCCGGTATGGCCGCATTACCCGGCAGGGTGATGCCCAGCGCCTCCACCATACTCGCCATTGATGACGCGGTGCCCATCACCGCGCAATGCCCACGACTCCGGCACATGCCCCCCTCTGCAAGGTTCAGTTCCTCCTCGCTCATCATGCCACGGCGCGCATCCTCCGAAAACCGCCAGATATCGCTCGTGCCGATGTTCCGGCCACGGTATTTGCCCGTGAGCATCGGACCTCCCGAAACAACCAGCGTGGGCAGATCCACACTGCATGCGCCCATCACCAAGGAGGGGGTCGTCTTGTCGCAGCCGCAAAGCAGCACCACCCCGTCCAACGGGTTCGCCCGGATGGACTCCTCAACGTCCATGCTCGCCAGGTTCCGGAAAAGCATCGCCGTCGGCTTCATCAGCGTTTCGCCCAGCGACATCACCGGGAACTCCACGGGGAAACCGCCGGCCTCCAGCACCCCACGCCGGACGGACTCGGCAAGCTCGCGGAAATGCGCATTGCACGGCGTCAGCTCCGACCACGTGTTGCAGATACCGATCACAGGCTTGTCGCGGAACATGTCCCAGGGAATACCCTGGTTCTTCATCCACGCGCGGTAGATGAAACCGTCCTTGCCCTTGCGGCCAAACCAATCGGAACTACGTAATTTCTTATTATTCTCTACGTTATTATTCAAACCCATTATCAATTATTTTTACCAAAACATCATATATAAAGCCACCAGTATACCGCAGACCAATAACGCACCCGCCGCAAAACCACGGTCCACGCCAAACATCCGCCGGTCTACCTCCAACCCTTTTGCCTGTATGCCCCGATGCCGATCCCACAGGCTAATGCCCCACATCCCGATAACGCATAACACGAAAACAATGCTCATCCGGTCTAAAAAAGGTATTTCGAACTGCCCGGAAGCGTTCAGCTTTGCGAATCCGATGGGTTCGAGAAACGACCAGCTCACCCAATTCGGGGAAAACTTGAGCCATACTGAAAGCGCAAATCCCCCGATCGTCGCAAACAATGCTGCATTAGATGTGGTGCCTTTCCAGAAAAACCCGAGGATGAACATCGCGAAAATCCCCGGGGAAACGAAACCTGTATATTCCTGGATGTACTGGAAACCGCCCTTCTTATCGATTCCCAAAAATGGGGCAATCACCACAGCGACCAACATCGAAACGACAACGGTCCACTTCCCCACATGCACCATTTTCCGTTCGGAAACCTGCCTGCCCGAAAGCCTTTTGTAGATATCCAGCGTAAAAATGGTTGCGATGCTATTGGCCTTACCCGCTAGGGAGGCAACGACTGCTGCGGTAAGCGCCGCAAACGAAAGTCCTTTGAGGCCTGGAGGCAATAGGTTCAATAATACGGGATAGGCTCGATCGGGATTCAGCGAGCCATCGGCAAGCATTTCCTGTTGGAAGTTTCCCTGCTGGTACAATACGTATCCCGCAATACCCGGCAGCACCACGATCAAGGGCATCAGCAATTTCAAGAAGGCAGCAAACAGGATCCCCCGGCGCGCCGTTTTCAAATCGGCACCCAATGCCCGCTGCGTGATATACTGATTGCATCCCCAGTAATTGAGGTTGGCGATCCATAAGCCGCCCAGGATGACACTCAGACCCGGCAAATCAAAATAGTGGGGATTATCGCGGTGCAATATCATTTCAAAATGACTGTCTGCGTGCTCCGTCATCAGCTTAAACCCCTGTAATACACCCGAAGAACCGAAATGATCGGCTACCAAATCAAGCGCCAAGTAGGTAGTGGCTAGGCCTCCTAGCACGAGAATACCGACTTGTATTACATCGGTATAACCGATGACTTTCATTCCGCCCAATGTAATCACAATGGCAAATACCGCCAAAAAATACATACAGGTGGTCAGGTCTAACCCGGATATGCTATTGATGGCCAACGCGCCCAGAAACAGGATAGACGTGAGGTTAACGACTACATACAGCAGCAGCCAGAACACCGCCATGATCAAGCCTACCGTATCGTTATACCGTTGGCTTAGAAACTGGGGCATGGTGAAAATCTTGTTCTTCAGGTAGACCGGGATGAAGAAAACGGCGACCACAATCAGCGTCAGCGCCGACATCCACTCGTAAGATGCGATGGCCAATCCCATCTGAAAACCGGAGCCGCTCATGCCGATAAACTGTTCCGCGGAAATGTTAGAAGCAATCAACGACGCACCTATGGCCCACCACGTAAGTTTTCCCTCCGCCAGGAAGTATTCCGTGGTCGAAATCTCGGCAGTTTTTTTTCGGAAATACACCCACAGGCCGTATCCGGCAACGATGATAAAATAGCAAATAAAAACAACGTAATCTCCCGTGGTTAACCTATTCATTTCGGCTTATTCAATTAATTGGCAAATGCAACAGGTTGCAAATATAGATTGCCGGAAGTCCGAAAGCGTGCACGAGATTTGCTCAGGTTGATACACTATTTGCCGGAACAAGGAGGGCAACAGCCACGTTTGGCCCACTTCTGATCGTCCAAAAAAACAGAAAAAGCGTAAAGGGACCACCCGTAGGCAGTCTCTTCACGCTTGAAGGAAACCTCAGTCGATTAGTGGCGTCTCCGCCACAGGCGTTGCAGCAGCCACGTCACGGCAAAGCTCACCACGGCACCGATGGCGGCGAGCAGTGCTGTGCGCAACATATCGTGCATGCCCAGTTGGCCGATGATGCCCAGCAGCGTTCCGCCGGTGGTGCCGATGCCGAGCTGGTGGTTAGTCTTCATCATCGTCGTCCCCTTTTTTTGCAGCACTTTCCACGGCTTCCAATACACCAAGTGCCAGCGCTACATATTTGGCTACCACGACTACCTTGGGCGGCAGCTTCAGTGGCGCAGCAATAATCAATTGACTGGCCATCGCCAGCGTTTCTTTGATCCTGTCGTATAGTGTCGGCTTCTCCGCTTCGGGAAGCCCAACGGTTTCTTTGTTTACGTTCATTTTTTAGCTTTTTTGTGATCTATTAAATGTGGAGGCACTTTGGACGCGCGCCGCAACTGTAACGTGGGGTGCTGTTAGCAAGCCCAACGGAACTGTAACGCTCGCTCTGCTCACGCCACTAGGTTCCTTACGGGCTTGCTAAGCAGCTGGATGGGTTGCGAAAGCCCCCATACCCCTGCCCCATTCGGTTTTAGCCTGCTGCAGAGCCAACCTAGGAGATCCAAGCATAGCGCCGGAGATCCAGTTGGTGAGCAGCAGGCTAAAACCGATTCTCTACCATTACCCGATCATTACCCAGCCCAATCTGCTCCACCAGCAACGGGTACACGTACTTATACGCTGCGGCGGAGTGCAGCACCTGGTAGTCGCCATCCAGCAGTTGCCAGTACGATCCCGTGAGCGGGCAGCCTGCCGTCTGCGTATGGTAATTGCCGATGTGGATGAACACCAAGCTGTAGTTTGGTATCTCGATGATCTCCACCATGCCTTGGTGCAGCTTGGGGTATTTGGGCGCATAGCGTGCGTTCATGCCCGCCCAGGGATTGAGCGAAAGCCCATACTCCCCCTCCGGGATGCAGGTAAGGCCCTGGATTTTCTCCGTTCGGATGCTGTCTTCCAGCAGGTAGCAACAGAAAAAGCTGCCGATATAGAGGTGGCTCAGGGTACTGTTCTTCCCCTGCGCCACGCGGATTATTTTTATTCTTTGTCGTTCATTCATAGGTAATTCTCCCCAAAAACTGGCTATTCGAAAACTCTTTCCTGTCGCGATCCGACACGCAGGCGTACACCAGCAGCTCACTGCCGGTCGGTTCATCCGAGACATCCACCGACACCGCTCCCGCGTCCCGTGATACCTTTCCAACCATTACGGTCTTTTCCGCCGGATGATAAACCACGATCGTTACGCGGTCGTCCGGATAGCCGATGAATTGAGGCGGCTCGGTCGACCAGGTCACATCCACCGAAGTACCCAACATCCCGATTCCCACGTCTGCCAAACCCTGTAACATGCCTCGGCTCAACCGCACCTCTTCAGGCTCGATCTGCAGGTCGGGATATTCACCAGCAATTGCATGGTTGAGCACATGCGAGGCCGCAGCATTCATTGCCGACATCTTGGTCCTTGTGGTATTGGTGGCCGAAAAGCCCAGATGAATAACCGCTTTGAGTGGCTTTAAAAAGCCCATCACCAATGCCAATCGCGCACGCACTTCCAATTGCCTTGCAGTGGGTTCTTTGTGCGATTTCCGTGGGCGGCTCCGGATGTAAAACCCGTGCGGCCCCTTACAACCCACCATATCGCCAACAGCGCCCGAAAACGCCAACAAGTCAGTTAATTTTGCCATGATCTCTCCTTTTTAATGAACCGGGGCACAAGGCCCCGGTCCATGTCAAACTTTAGTCGCAGCACGAGCTACGCCCACAATACCGAACCTCCATACACCGTTTCCGATATCGAAGCACCGTCGCGGCTCACGCAAAACAGCCATACCTCCGCATCATGCCCCACCGTGTCGTCATCTATGGGAACGACCGCCTCGCCAACCGAGCGCTGCACCACCTCATCCGTGGTGTAAAACACCTCCAGCTCGCGGTCATACAACAGCAAGTACACGTCATCGTCCGCGTGGCCGTTGAATGGTGTTACCCCCGGTCGCCACGCTACCGTCACCTCCTGCGCACCGGCGGTGAGCGTTACGCCCCGCGGCTTCAACAATCCACCCTTGCTGAATTGCACCTTGCCGTAGTCGATGGTAAACTCCGGGTAGCTGCCCGTCACGGCCGGCAGGTTCATTCCCATCGCCTGGTTGAAGAGCGTAGCCTCGCCGTCGTCCAAGTTGGCCAAGCCGATCTCAAACAACCCCTTGAGTGGGAGTAGGAACTTACCCATCAGCCCGAAACGCTGTTGCTGTGCCAATTGCGCCTCCGAAAACGGCTTCGTGCGTTTCTTCGGCAGACCACGCATGTAGTGGATGTTGCGCCAGCTGCTGCCGATTATGCTTCCCACTTTTCCCGAAAAAGTGCCTATTGCACCGTTTATGAATTTTGCCATAATGTCCTCCTTTTTTAAGTGTAAAAATTCATATCGCCAGCGTCCTACCCTTTGGTAGCCCAACGCTGACGACGCAAACATAAACACCTGAAAAAGAATAAAATAACAGCTGTCCGCAGTTGACCGGAATTGGCCACCATTGGCCGGATTTAGCCGGGTTTAGCCGGGCAACACGATGACTAACCGTGCAGGGTACCAGACTGGAAAGCGAAAAGATAACGAGTTGCTTGGGAGCTCCTTCTGCACTCCGAGCTACCTCGTATTGCACTCGTATTGGTCTGCGCAAAGCGAGGTATAACCGAGACCAAACCAAGATCAAAGGGAAGTCGCAACGAATACCGAAGTGGGAACGGATATTGATACCTGTGCTTCCCGCCGCCTCGATGCGGACGGCGGGAAGCAACGAAGGCAGCTATCCGGCGGTAGCATCTCCTCTACCCGATGCGATGATTTCATCCATCAGGTAAAAGTACATGCCGCCAAAGCGGATGGGCCGGAGGATACCTTGCTGATTATACCTTCGCAGGGTACGGTCGGTAATGCAGAGCATGGTCATTACCTCTTCAGGTCGTAGCAGCCCATGGCGACGAGCGGGATTGCCCAGACCGGCCAGCAACTGCTTGAGCAGTTCTGCAATTTGGTTAAGTAGCGCTACGACAGCTTCCGCCAACGCGCTTTCCTTTTTGGGGTAAGATAAATAAGGGTTGTTTTCCATAAGAGCCTCCTTTTAGCGTTAAATAAAGTATGTTAAACATATGTGGACTATTGATTTTCTTTACTCAATAAGTTCTTGATTTCTTCGCGGTAGGTTTCCGAAACCGAGAACGATTTTTGCGGCAAATGGAACAACTTCACAAACCCTCCATTGAATTCGGCGATCATATCCAACGCCACTGCGTAACTACGATGTGTCCGTACAAACTGTGGATAAGGCAAGCTATCTACCAATTCGCCAAACGGCCTATTGACGACCATGTCCATCACTTCTCGAGATACTTTACTCGTATGCCTGTCCAAGAAATGGTACTGACCAAGGACATGTACTTCGGTTGTGTTCCGGCGGGCCGCCAAGGCAAGGATATCCGTTAGATTCACCATGATCATCTTATGCTCAACCGGCAAAATAACACGGGAATCTGCTCGTTCTTCAATCGGCACTGTTGGTGCTGCTACGCCAAACAGCTTTTTTTCGACGCGATGAATAGCTTTGGCAAACTGGGCAAAATCAATCGGTTTCAACAGGTAGTCCACCACCTCCAGTTCATAGCCCTTCAGGGCAAATTCATCATAGGCTGTGGTCAGTACAATCGGTGGTGGATCAGCTAATTGCTCAATGAACTCCAATCCGTCCATCACATCCATCCGGACGTCGAGGAAAACGGCTTCTACGGTGTTCTGTCGGATAAAACGGAGCGCTTCAAACGGATCGGTAGTTGCCAAAGATACCGACACGTTTTCCATTTTGGTGGCGTGCGCATTAATTACATCAATACTGGATTGGTGGTCGTCGACAACAACAATCCGCAAACGATGGGGATAAGGAAGGATAGCCATATTAAATGTGTTTAGTATAATCAATGGATAAAGTAGCCGTATAAAAGTCGTCGCGGTCCTCAATTACCAGGTTATAAGGAATATCGGTCAATTCCAATCGCTGTCGTACCCCTTTAATACCCAAACCTGATGGGCGACCGGATTTAAACCGGCTCTTCATTTTATTCGTTATTTTCTTATTCCGGATCCTGAAATGGACATGCTGTTTGACGATATTGATTCTGATCTGAACGGGATGTTCGGCGTTTCCGTTATCTCCCAGTTCGTATGCATTCTCCAGAAAGACGATGTAACTGAATGAAGGCACCGAGATCGGCGGCAGCCGAGTCGCCACCTCGATATCCAATGAGCTATTTGATTGGTATCCCAGTTCATAAACCTTCGACCATATTCGTAGCATCTCTATTTCATGTCTCAGTGGTACCATTCCCGATTGGCCCGGTGCATTTTCCAACACATATTCATGCATCGCTTTTAAGCCCAGAAAGCCGTTTGCAATCTTTTCGTTCTTTAAGAGCAATTGGTAAATAGCATTGTAAGCATTTCGAATACCGTGCGAATTCATCGCGGTTACCCACTGTGCACTTTCTGCCCGTCTCCTTTCCAACTCACGTTGCAACGCTAACGCCTCCATGTTTAAGCGTTCGACTTCCTTTGCATGCAACGCCCGTTCCAATTGGAGCTGTTGTTCCAGTGCGTTAACTGCCTTTCGATGGAGTGCATAAGCTACGGCTCCTAGCGCAACATCCAGAAACATATTCAAACCAAAGAATAGTGAACGCAGTGTCATGGCTTTTACAGGACGTTGTAATTCAATGTGGATACTCGGCAGCCAAACATTCAATAGCTCGAACAACAACAATTGCATGGCCACCGCTACCACCAGATAGCCTACCGCTTTCAACCAATTGTTGCGGATATGCCAATGGATTACCAGTAGCGCATAAAAGGTCAAAGCCATCAGCAAGCAGACCATGAGGTAACCAAAAACATAATGAACTGGCCTGCCAAATAAGTTGAGCGAGGAGACCACTGCCGTATAGAGTAGCCACCAGCGACTGTGCAAAATCACGCGATGAAACCATGGGCTTCTAGGTATAATTGGCTGCATAGGCTTATATTTTAAACGATAATATTAAAAATTATCGTTTAAACACCCATAAAACCTACGAAAAAATTACTCACTTTAGTAAATAATGCTGCAGATAGAGCCAGCATTCCCACTGCCAAGGATCATCTGTTATGTGTGCAGCCAAATCGGCATACAATACCTGCATCGCCCGTTGGATATCCGAAGCGATGGGTGTGTATCCATTGTTACCTGGCAACGGATTGACACCAAGCTTGAACCTGGCACGACCCGGTCCCCCCCGCAGGCAGTGGATGACATGCAATGGCACACCCGCCCTATACGCCAGCCAAGGCAACCCTTGTCTGACGTGTAACGTACCGTTCATAAAGGGCACCGGTATGGTCTTGGACTGCTGGCTACCCGCGCCGGTATTGCCGTCTACATATGCCAATAAACTTTCACCCCTGCCTAGGGATCGCAGCATTTTCAACCCAGCGGCAGGCGACTCCGCATCGATGATGTCAAATGTCGTTGGCAGTGGACCGCCGATGTCGTGGATCGATCTGCGGAACGTTTCACCCTGATCAATGGCGATATTGGTGGCCAAAAGCAGGGAAAACTTTACGCCCATTTTGGCCAACACTTGCCCCAACAATCGATATGACCCCATATGGAAGGTAGCAATAATGGCTGGTTGTTTAGGCAATCCTGCGATAACTTCCCTTACCGGATCATCCAGGGCATACTCCATTTGCTGAAAATGGCGCTGTTCTTCCTTTGCCCAGCACTGGTTACGGATCGTCTTTTTGAATAAATCCACATGATCTGCCATGGGTACATTTGGTATCATTAAGCCCAGGTTGGCGCTGAAAATTGCAAAGCGCCGGTACCATGCCTCGGACGTTATTACATCGATACCTTCGATTTCGTTGGCCATGGCTGTCAGTTGTTGATAGAAATTCATTTCTGGGTTTATTGGAAAACACGGTTGAAAACAGGATGATGCCCCGCCGCTTATTGCGGGGCACCTTCATGCTCGATTAAAAGATCCAGGGATCACATTTTGGTTCTTCTTCGAAAATCGGGAAAAAAGATTCTTCTTCCATGGTTTCTCCGTGTTAAGGTTTTATCCTACTCTCTTACTCAGGTTTTCGGAATCCCCTGCTTCCTTTGGCCATCGGAATAAACTTGTCGACAGCGGCAAACATGGGAATCCTGACTAACTTTATGCGTGATTCAAAACGGAATCCGACTTTAACGGGACGAAATAGGTCTACCGGCGGACGAATGCTTTCGTCCTTTGACGAGCCAAGCCTATCAACCCATGATACGATTCTGTCACCAATTGCCATTCCTTAGTTTCTACCTATCCATTTTTAGCACATGGAAAGAACACTAACTATTTGCTTTGCCCAGGCATCGGATCGGCCGGCCAAAGCACTAAACGATCCGGTAAGGATCAGCGATTATCCGATACCTTATGCTAAACGCAGCCTGCTGGAACATGCAGAAGCGCATTTATTTCTGCAACTGGTCGAAGGGTGGCAATTCAGCATCTACCTGTATACGGCACATATTGTCCGCGGCCAAGCCATGCAGTTGCAGCTCGGCGAAGGCCTGGTTTTGTTTGTATACCAGCTCAAAGGTCGCATAAACAGACTGCTGCACGGCGGGGCACCCTTCCGGCTGGAAAAGGGCAGGTACTGCGGGTGCTACCTACCTGCCGGCAACTACCTTTTTAACCTGCCACCCGGCCAACATGAGACCTTGTTGGTTGCGTTTCCATACGGATACCTCGTATGGCTTACGCGGCAGTATAACGAGCTGCATCCTCTCGTAAACGCATGGAAAACCAACGCCGACCCGCCGTTGTGCCTTCGCGAGGCTACGCTAATGCAAGACGAGCAGCGCACCCTCCAACGTATACGGAACTGCCCGAAGCGGGGCGACGAATTGGACGGCGCGTTGAAGATATACCTCGCCCGGTTGCTAGCCCTTTACCACGAACGATTGCAGCAGCAACCCGCCATACACCCGATCGACACGATGCTCGACGGTGTGCAGGCCCATATCGAAGCACACTACGCCGAAAAGTACTCCATGCGGCTAAAGGGGATTTCACGGCAATTCGGATGGTCGGCTCCCGCGCTTCGGCATGCCTATGCCGCTAAGTATGGCATCTCCGTTGCCTGTGCTGTACGCATGCAGCGTATCCACGCGGCGAAGCACCTGCTGCTGGATACCGAACTTTCGCTTACCGCCATTGCCGAACGGGTAGGCTTTATGTATGCCGAGAGTCTCATCCGCGCCTTTAAGCGCGAGACCGGACTAACGCCCACAGCCTTTCGCCAGCAGCATTGACCGGTTTGACCATCCGCCGGAAAAATAGCTGCACGGCTATCGTTTCGGTTAGCCACATCGGCGGCTTTTCACCTTTCCTTAGCGTTATGAAAGCAACACCTTACATGCTCATCATTACCGTTCTGCTCACCATGCTTTTCTTTTATACCGGCATCGAGAAAGTTTGGTACCATACGGTATTCCGTATCCAGCTATACAAGCAACCGCTGCCCGGCTGGGCAAAGGCGGTTTTGGAGTGGGGGCTGCCTATCGGCGAACTGGCCGTAACCGGACTATTGGTTTACCCGCGAACAAGACGCTGGGGCCTTTGGGCTTCGGTCGTGATGCTTTTGGCGTTCGCCGGCTATACCGCCTACGCGGCATCTGAGCCTGATGGAAATGTGGTGTGCGCCTGCGGCAAGCTCTTCAGCAGCCTTTCGTGGACGGCACATTTCTGGGTAAACATGGGGCTCGCCGCATTGGCAGCAATGGGTGGGGTACTATACCACCGAAGCATAAAAACACGTAACGAAAAGAAGCCGCAGCGGTGGGCTGACGGCCGATAACGATATCCGTATACGGACGCTGGGTGTAGCTAACTCGGCAATCACAAAAGCGGGAAGCGACGTTCCCACGAGCGGTTTACAACCAAAAGAGGAAGGCGATAAAACGATGCCTTCACCGGCTGCCGGAGGGCAGGAATAACAAACCGTTTGAAGGGAGCAAGCAACCCGCCAAGTGATGTTCTTTAAAACAGGAGTAATTATGGTTAAATTAAGTAAGCAGCTACCCTTGGTAGCGTTGTTGCTGGCGTTCACAGTGTTCGTCGGCAAAGCCGCGGTGCAGGCTCTTAGTACATCAAGCGCCACCATGTGGTCATATAACCCTGAGAAAGGGTTTCCCCCTACAGATCCGCGGGGATATGACGAGGCTCCCGGAGCCAGTGAAAACGATTGTTCAGGTCAAGAACAGGTATGTCTTGTAGACGCTCCTGACGCAGGAGGGCAACCCGATCTTTCGCCGGAACTTATTGAGGCGATCGAAGACGGGGACCAGCATCAGGACCTCACGTACGGGGCGTTTTCCGGAAATTAAGCAGGGGTCGGTTTTGTGAGTAACAAATGAACGGGTACAGTTAGCGCTGTACCCGTATTTCATGTTAACGCTGGTTCTGCAGAATTCCCGAATGTAAAATGACTTGAATCGGTATCAGAAAGGTATAACGCGGATCGTTCGGTTCCAACACATAGGTCTGGCCGTCAACAACTCGAACCAACGTCTTCGCAAATCGCTCGTCTTTGTTCAACCGCCGGAGATCGCCCCATCTTACCCCTCCACGAAACGCCAACTCTCTTTCCCGCTCTGCCAAGACCCATGCCAGCGCACGTTCTTCATCCAGATCGGCGGGGATGTCGACCATTCCGGCTTCCATCCGCTTATTCAACAATTGTTTCAGGGTTTCAACTCCTTCCTGCCAATCGCCCAAACGAATCAACGATTCAGCCCTCATCAGATAGACCTCGCCGGTTGCCAGTCCTGAAAAAATTGCGCCTCTCCCAAAATAGGAGCCTTTAAATAGGCATGTACCATCGCTCTGCTCCTCAAAAAACAGTGCCTTGCGAAGATCATTCGGGCCATACGTCGAGTACAGCGTTGAGTCTACACGGGCGCGTGACTGCGCGAGAATACCGGACTGACCCTGCAACGCCGCATGAAAAATGACCTCTGGGTTCAATTCGGTAAACGGCTCCCGCTGTGAAGCGTCAAGATCGTTGTAATCCATCAGGTCTGGCTGAACGGCCAAACAACGGTCTGCATAGGTTAATGCATCGTCGTACCGTTCCATAAACACGTACAACCGCGAAAGCGCTGCGTATGCGGCAGCCTTCGATGGGCGTGTCGCGATAAACGATTTATCCGGCAGGAACGAAACGGCTTCCAGCAGGTCTGCCTCTATTTGCCGATACGTATCGCCCACCGTGGCTCTAGTTGTCGCCGCGTTGATATCCGGGGTCAATCGAAGCGGCAAGCCATAAGGGCTATCTTCGATATCCAAATCATAAGGAGGCACAAATAACTGCACCAAGTTGAGGTAGGTAAATCCACGGATAAACAGTGCACTGCCTTTCACCCGATCACGATCTCTTTCTCCCAGACCGTCCAGCAACGCATCATCTATCCCCTCTAGGACAATGTTGGTGTAGAAGATCTTCTCATAGCAGACCGACCAATCCCGCGAGGCATCCGCTTGGGGGTCCCAAACGTAAGTTCCACGCCCCCATTCCGCACGAGCCATCCAATCTGCTGTGAGCAGGTAGAAATAGTCAGCCGCATTATCGCCGCAATCGGGATAATTTTCGTTCATCCTTGCTTGATAGTCAACCAATGCCTGAAAATCCCCCACGGTTGAAGGTATGGCGATTGAAGAACTGGGCTTTTCCGCAAGGTATTTTTCACAGGCGACCGTACAGCAGAAGATCAAACCCAGTCCCAGCGTTTTCTTTAATGATATCATTGTTATTAAATTAAAAGTCCATCGATAACCCAAACGCAACACTTCGGGGCGCGGGCATTTCCAAGTAGTCCGGATCCAGCCCCGCATCATTGGCTTTCCAGATTAGGCCCAGATTGCGCGCATAGAGGGTTGCCCTGATTTCCCTAAACGGCCCCCACCGCAATGCATCGCCACGGAATGCATAACTTAGGTTTACATCCTGCAGACGAATGTGGTCTCCACGCTCGGCAGTTGCTTCGGAATCACGGTAAAATCCGTCGCGCACGGCGCTGCCCGGTATCAGCATGGACGGTACCGTGGTATGTACCTCGTCGCCAGGCTGTTGCCACCGTTTGTAATAATCGCCATGTATGTTGATGGCGCTGCCGGAAAGGATGGGGTAATACATCACCGTGTTCCTGCGGAAAAAATAGCCGAAACGGAACGTTACGTTTGCTGAAATAGATAGGTTCTTCCATTGGAACGTATTGCGCAACGCACCGAAATAGGGCGGCATGGCGGTGCCGTGCAGTATGACATCGTTTTCGGTAGCGCGCTGTATCATACTCGTGTAGTCTTTGGAGACTTCCCCGTTTAAGTACCCCAAGGGGTCGCCCGTTTCGGGATCGAGGCCCGCGAACCGATAACTTAGCAGGGCGTAGGCCGGCCGACCGACAAAGGGAGTTAACGTATTTCCACCCCTGGTCACCGCATTGCTATAGCTTGTTGGGGAATAATAATATTCCAGCACCTTATTGCGCGTGTGGGAAAACGAAGCATCCCACAACCACCCGAGGTTGCCTTTTCCATGGCGGCCATACAATGAAATGTCGAACCCATGGTTTTGCAGTACCGCACTATTGCGCGAAAAGGAATTAAAGCCCGATGTACGATCTGCTTCGACCAGTGCAATCAGGTCTGATGCGGTTTTGATATAATATTCCAGACTACCGCCCAGGGTACGTCCCCGGGTTGCAAAATCCAGCCCGATGTTCCAAGTAGCCACGTCTTCCCAACGCAACTCCGGATTAGGTGGATTACTGACAATGGCATAGGGAAATCTGCCCAACGTTGTAACACCGCGGTAATCGATGGTGGTAACGGCAGGCCGGTCATTGTCGGTATTGCCCGCATGGCCATACGTAGTACGCAATTTGAGGTGCGGTACAGCCGACCAATGATAAAAAGGCTCATCTGCAATATTCCATGCCAGACCGGCCGACCAGAATGGCGACCATTTGTTATTGGTAGCCACCCCGAAGAGGTTGGATGCATCCCGCCGTGCACTTGCCGAAACGGTGTACCGATCGGCCAAGGTATAGGAAGCATTGGCATACAGCGAAACAAACCGGGTTACCGCCCGCTGGCTGGATACCATGTAAGGTATGTTACTTAAACTCGAATTGGTATAGCGCGGATAGCGGTTTACATAGTCTACTCCTTGGCTGATCCGCAGGTCTGCATCATACCCGTAGAACCTATCGCTGTTCGATTCGGTTCCGGCATGCCTGATCTCGCCACCGGCAATAGCTGCCACGCGATGAATAGACCAATCCCGGTTGTAGTTGGCCTGCCCACGGATGCCATAGCCTTGCAAACGCGACCGGCTACCGTCTAATATGCTGCCCAGCGGAACGGGTCTGATCACATTCTCGCCCGCCAGTTGCGTAAACGTATTAACCAAATTACGCACATAGTACGAATGTTCGTGCTGCAACTGCTGCCCATCGGTCCATTGGTTTTCATACTGCCCGCGTATTTCCGTACTCAAATGAGAACTCCATTGATATCGTGCAGAAAAGTTGAACAGCAGGTTCTGCAATCGTGTCGTGTTGTCTGCGAGTGCAAGTTCCTCGTAGGGCCGGTACCGCCAATCGAGCAGCCTTCCCATCCCCGCGGTATCTGCATAGCCTGCACGCCGATCTCTTGCAATCACCGCGGGCTGACCATTTTCATCTACCAACGCCGCATAGGGGTAAATACCGTTGCCCGTACTTATACTTATTGAACCGGGGTCGTTTGACTGTCGATTACTTGCCGAATAGGCGATGCCGATATCCATCGTTAGTTTATCCAGTGGCCTCAGTGAGGTTTGGTTTCTAACGGTTGTTCGCGTATAACCATTGCCCCGCTCCGACTGAAGATTCCTGTCGAAACCCGCAGAAAATAGCGTATTCAGCCGGTTGCTCCCCCCACGCAGGGACAGCGCATATTGCTGCATGACGGCTTCACGGTAGAGATAACGGCTCATATCGTTTCGAAGGTCTACGTTTCTAAGCGCGTCAATTTTCGTTGTCGCCTCTTCCTCGGTCAGCAAGCCACGTCGCTGCGCATCCAATATATCTACTACCGGTGAGACCACCGGCCAGGTACGTGTATTGGACAAGTCGGAATTATACACGCCACGGTCGAACAGCATCTTCTCGATATCGATGTAATCGGTTGACGCAACCTGCGGTTGATAGAAAAGGTCGGGCTTTTCCTGTATGGTGATATTGGAAGTAGCCGACAATTGAAACGGCTGGGCAAATCGGCCTTTCTTTGTGGTGATCACCAGTACGCCATTCCCTGCCCGTGCCCCCCAGATGGATGCAGATGCTGCATCCTTGAGCAGGGTTACGCTCGCCACGTCGTTGGGATTAATAGCGTCCAGATCGCCTTCATAAGGAAAGTTATCGAGGATGATCAGCGGACGGCTGTCCGTAAGCCCTATTGAACTCAGCCCCCTTACCCGCAGGACGTCCGAAGGACCGCGCTTGTCGAATAATATGCCCGGCATGACGCCATCCAAACGTGACAGCACATGGGTGGATACCTGCCTATTGAACAGCCTTTCGTCTACCCGCTCGAAGGAGCCGGTTGCCCGTTCGGCCGGCAAGGTTTGGTAGCCTGTTGATACCTCCACCTCTTCCAACAAAACGGTATCCCGCTGCAAGCTATCCTGTTTTACCTGAGCGGTGGCAGACACACTGCCCATGTACAAAGCCAGTGCTGTCAATGCATAGCCAAACTTATTCATGGCCACCCTCCCCTCTCACGTAGCCGTGTTTCGTAAGCGTAAGGGAGAGCTGTCCGATTTCTTCCTGGTTATCGCCGTCAGTCAATAAAAACATCTCCAGCATCCGGTTTTCTTCCACCAGATCAAAACCTTGTGCTTGCAATACCCTTCGGACATCTGCGATGGTCCCTTTACGAGCCGAATCATCCATCCATATTTGTCCGTCGAAGCCTGTCTCATCAAGTACAGGGGGGATAGCGATATCGTATCGTTGATTAAGAAACCAAGCTACCGACACCATATTCAACCACTGTACCTCGTTGTTTGGCGCCGGATGGCTTTTGGCATTCCCGTTACCTTGTATGATCAGACTAGGCATGCTTTTAACGATTAACTGCCCCTTTACCCCGGTCAACGCATTGAGGTCTGCCAGCATTCGCGCTTTCACTGCCTCTTTGGGGGTTCCGACCGGATACGTCGCCTCGTAACAATAGTTATATACAAAAGGTTCATATTTCGGATTCCGTAAGCTGTGGTCGTCAAACCTCACGGCAGAATCAACCAGCATGATCCTTCGGTTTGCCTGGCGGGGCAGTGGGCTGCTTAACGCCACGCCAAATAGCCGGAGCAACGGTTGATTCATGTAATATTGCCATTCTGTGCCTTTTAGGGAATCGATTTCTCGCCCTGTGGGTTCTCCTGCACCGTGCATGTAACGGGAGAGCATGGTATGATACCCGATCGGCGGCTGCCAATCGGCACCAAGTGATGCCGACCAATCCATCAGCGGCTTTACCGGCGCTGCGCGTAGGTGCGGTACACCGCCTGCATCCCCCGCTGTGAGATCAGCGATCAGGCTTTCGGTTAAGTATTCGGGAGTAATTGGGCCTTTATACAGCCCGTCTTTACCGATTAGTGCGAAATAAGGGATGGTTCCGTTTGGATTGGGGAAAGCCTCTTTGAGCAGTGAGTCTGAAAGGATGGTCTGAAAAGAACCTCGCAGCTGCCCGATGCCACTGGCTTTGGAGCGGGTAAATAATGTGGCTACTGTTTCCGTTGATTCATACGTAACCGGCAAGACGATCATATTTTCCTGAAACTGGTCTTGCAGGCGATGCATGCGCGGCATATTCACAATACAGCTTTTGCACCACGTAGCCCAGAAATCGAGGACAATCACCTTGCCCCGGTGATCTTTGAGCGTAACGGTTTCGGTACTGTTATCTGCTGCATTCCATAATGTAAGCGGCGCGTTCCATAGCTCGTCAAAAATTGAATTTCCTGTCGGCAATGCATTGGTTAGCTCTGCCTTTGCGGGTGTCTTGGGCGCTTGGCCTTTGCTATGTGTGGCCACGCCCACGATAATAAGTAGGAATGCGATTTTGAGTGTCAGGCTGGGTAATAGCCAGCCTGTGTTTTCTAAATACATACGTGATTTTGGTTTTTGTGTGAAGAAAAGGTTGAGCTGATCGGACTGTTAATGCTTTCGGAAAAAACGCCCGACAGCGCAGTGGAGCGGTGAGCTAGGTTCCCGACCGAGGTCGAGACTTCGCTTCGCTCCGGCTGCGCGCGGGCTTCCAAACACATGATCGTCACCACGGCCAACAGGCGGATAAATAGTATATAAGTGTGCTTAAGTTTATGTTTGGAAAGGGCATACCCCTCCCCTATGCGTAAAATTGATTTCATTCAGCATTGGTAATTAACGGTTTACGAAAAACTCATTCCCAAACCGACCGCCAAGCCGAAGAAAATTTCCGCGATTATTTGCAGGTTTGGAAAAAAGCGTCTACTTTTAGCTATTGCATAGTAACCGAAAATAAACACCTTCACCAACCTGAGCTAAAAACGGGTTTTTCTTTCAGCATTGGGGTCGGTGGCAGCCATGAAATCGGGAGTTTATATTCCCACACGACGGAAGGACTTTTTCTTTGCCCTCCCGTAAGCGAATCATAGCCGCATTGTTTTTTGGTTAACCTTATACAGGTGCACGTTTTACGTTCTTTAAGATTGATTGTAGGGACTGGAGTTGTACGCTTCTAGTACCGCAAATTGCGGTAGGCGCCGCAATTAGAATGTGGTTGAGGTACTTTAACGGTTTCGCGATGATCGTTTTCATAATCATTGGTTATTTAAACGATGCCATCTCAGAAAGCTTAGCAAGTTAGGTCGCAAAAACCAATAGGGCGACTCCTGCAGCTTTCTAGTTGAGGAAAACGGTCAGTAAACCTAGCCAAAAACCTACTCGAGGTTTTTGGCATGCCCCTAGAAAGTCTTACGCAAGAGTCGCCCCACTGGGTGTATACCGACAAAGATAAACAATCCAGCAGTTTTGGGCGACCTTACGGTACTCTCGTGGGCAAAATTGACCGTTTTTCCAAACGAGATACATCATTAAGAACAGCTTTAATAGCTGTTCCCTTGTTGTCGCTAATAAACTAAAACAAAGATAACAAAACATATTTAATGTGGCAATATAACCACATAAATATTTTAACAAAAATCGTAAATGACTGATAAAGAAGAACAAAAAAGCAGGGTAATTGAAAAGTATGAAGGTATTTACAAGAGGATTGGAAGTAATATTAAGAAGTACCGAAATAAGGCTAAACTTACACAGGAACAATTAGCTGACAAAAGCCCTAAACTTGATCGAGCCAAAATTAGTGACATGGAAAATGGAAAGGAAGATTTTATGTTTTCTACCTTGCTGGAAGTAGCCAATGGGCTAAACGTTGATGTAGAAAAGTTGACCAAGAAGGAACGAATGGTTAAGAAAACAGAGTAATAGCGTTGTCTGAAACCTCAACTCGACCTACTTACATTTATTTTTTTCTAATTTAGTTCCTGTTAGTACTGAAACATACAAAATTGTCTACTATTCAACGACCGAAGAAAACTCAAGTTATGGTTTTGCCGGCATATCATGGAGATTCAATTATTGTTAAAACCATCGATTCAAATGGCAATCCATTCCACATGCTCATTGATGGGGGGACAGCTCAAACTTATGATAATACCTTAAAAAATGAGCTGCGGAAAATCGAATTCATTGATGTTTTAGTATTAACACACGTCGACTCCGATCATATCGCCGGTCTTATTAAATTCTTTAAATCCCCCTTTTTTAAACCATCCCAAATCGGAAAATATTGGTTCAATTCGAAGAATATAAAATTTCTTAGGAATAGTGAAACTATCAGTCTTAGTCAAGCTAAAACGCTTGAAGAATTGCTCATTGATAAAGGTGAACTTAAAGAAAAATGGGCCGAAGATATTTACATAGGAGTTACGCCGGTGGTTCCCCCCGGAATTTCTATTGAAGTGTTATCACCAACTAAAGATGTCCTTGACGACCTTTACGGAAAATGGCCTGATTTATCAGCTGAGTACAACAAAAAACTTCGGGACATAAACATTTCTTCAAGTATTGCATCATCACAAATCGATAGAGGGAGTCTTGCGGATCTAGCCGAAAATGATGATACTCCAGAGAAAAGCATTTTTGAGGACTTATTTAATAGTTCATCCATCGCTTTCGTACTTCGCACCTTTGATCTTAGTGTTTTATTATTAGGAGATTCACATACCGAACTTATTAAACAAGCTTTAATCTCCAAAAATTATTCAGTTCAAAAAAGATTGAAAGTTGATCTCGTCAAAGTTTCACATCATGGCAGCAAAAATAATACTATGAATGACGTTCTGGATATGATCGATTGTGATCGATTTATTATATCCACTAATGGAGGGAGTTCTGATCATACACACCCAGATCGCGAAACCATCGCCCGCATTATATATCATCCGGAACGAGTCACGAGTAATTTTGAAAAACATCGAAAAATATACTTAAATTATCCTAGAATAGAAGTCGAACGTAAAGCTGGCAAATTCGTAGATGACAAGGATCTATCTGTTGGAAATTGGGAATTAGTAGAAGGCACGAATATTTTTGAATATGAATGAAAAATTAACCAATAAGCCGTGTGTGCGCATTAAAATTTTTATCGACCAACAACTAAGAAATCATGGTAGCGGATGTTTGGTAAAAGGTACAAATGGCTTTTTTGTACTGACAGCCTATCATTGTATTTATGGGGAGAACAACATATTTAAAGATGTTAGACTTGATCAGATTTTGATTGAACGTCAAGACTTTTATAATACACCCTTTGAAACAATCGAGGCTGTCGAAATCGTGGCTTCTGATGAGTGTGAAGATTGGGCTCTGCTTAAAGTTAACTATCTTGATTCAGATAATGAGTTTCCTGAAATTTTAATCTCAGATAGTTTCAAGATCGATATGCCAGTTACTTTCACGGGATTTCAAGTTGTAAACCCGGAGCAATGTAGAACTTTCAAAAGCAGAGTGCTGAATGGTATATCAAATAATGAGTTTCGCATAACACTTTCAGGCCAAGACAAATTTAAAGGTGGTAGTGATGATGCCTGCGGTTTGTCAGGAAGTGGTGCTTTCATCATTAACGAAGATATTTTTTATTTGATCGGGATATTAAAAAGTGTAACAGGATCGGAAGCCTTGAATAATGATATCAAATGTTGTTCGCTAGGAAGAATTGTTGATCATATCGGGCTAGAGAAATTTGATATCTCCACCGAAATATTCGGTGACAATTGGGGAAGCGAACAGTTTGGTGAACTTACTTTAAGCGATGCGAGGAACCTTGTTGAAAAATTTGAGGCAGTAGATAGTAAAATGTCGACATTGAAAATTCAAAGATATTGCCAAGAGCTTTCCTTAGGAAAATCGGAATTATCCAGCCTTCTGGAACGTGATCTAAGTGCAATAAAATATCGAATTTTTGACGCTTGTCAAGGTGAACTTGTCGACTTTATCGATCAAAGTAACGACGAGCAACTTACCACAGATCAAGTTAAGGCACTCATTCAACGATTTAAAAATAAGGCTATTGAAATTATTCAGGTAAAATCAAAAAAATACGAGTATCCGATCTTAGACGATGATCTGATTTATCGCATTGTCTTGGACCTGATCAATGAATGTTATCTTTCTTTCGACAAGGAGGGGATCTATGCAGAATAAAAACGCAGCGAAAAAGCGACTCATGTTCATCCAGAAAGAGGATTATAACTTTCTGGCCTATAATACTATCATTCTGCTTAATGCTCTAGATTGTACGACCGAGGCAAAAAGGTTCAAGGATTTCCGAAAGATTGCCTATTTAATCGACCTCATCAATGAAGGCGGCGATCCGAATAAACTTGACCAAAGATTTTTATCTAAAATATATACGAGGGCGCAAATAAAGAAGAAGTTATTACATCATCTGATCATTATACTAAAGAATAAAAACTATATAGGAGTTTCCATGAATGTTACTTCAAAAACGATAGACCTTTGGCTAAAAAAGGAATTTATACCCGAGGACTTTCTTCGAACTTCATTGTTCTTAAATGAAACCACCAATGCACTTGTGTTAAAAACGGCGCTGGGTATGATCAAAACAGTGACGATAAAAACGTTGGTCGATAAAATATTCACGCAAAACAATGTGCTTACATGGGAAGTTTGATCATAAACAAAGTTAAGTATTTCGGGGATAACTACTTTTATGAATCACCCGATCTTCATCCTGGTGTCAATATTATTTTAGGAGACAATGGCTCTGGTAAAAGTACTTTTAGTTATTTTATTGAATATGCGTTAGGTGGTAAAATAAAGCCTTTCACCGATGATGATGCCGAAGGTCGCTATTCACTGATTTTAAACGATAAAAACAATTATGTCCATCTTGATCTTTCGATCAATGGTATTGCCTATTCGTTCAAGCGCTTTATCAATTCCTCGGACATATTTATTGACCAACCTTCAGGAACTCAATCCTTTCCGTTGGACAGAAAGTCCGCTTCGTTTATTTTTTCTGACTGGTTACTGGAAAAACTGGAAATACCTGTATTTGAGCTTTACTTGGGCGGTTCGCATTGGTATTTTAATTTTAACGATCTTTTCCGGCTGCTTAACTATGATCAGAATACAGAGCCAAGAAAAATTTACAAAGCCCCTTTAGCCGAAAATTTTGTAGCCGATTCCATAATTATTAGAAAATCGATCTTTGAGATATTACTCGGGATTTCTTCCGCGGATTATTTCAAGAAAATAGACAAGGCAAGAGCGGCTATGAAACATCGGGACCTAGCAAAGGCTCTCTGGGAAAATTTCACGGCAAATCATGAAGTAAATGGTGATTTTGAGAAACTTTCTTTAAGAAAAACGGAAATCGAGTCGACCTTGGCAACGCTCGAGGCCGAAAGAAAAGGTCATTTAAAGGAAAATACAACCGTTGATGATAAGATGGGAGAATTGGCCCAGGTGCAATCGATACTTGTAGACTTGGAGCTAAAGTTATCACAGGATCGGGTTGCAATAGGGGCTTTAGAAAACGAAAAAGCCAAGATCGATATTTTACATGCTGGATTAGTACAGGAGATCGCTCAAATTGAAAAGATCATATTTACCCACGAAAAACTCGATCTTTTTGCCATGGAACTATGCCCTTTTTGTATGACCAAAAAGGATGTTGTTGAAGGATATTGCATTTGTGGATCAAAATTCAATGATGATGATTATGAGAAGTTTGTTTATAATGCTAACGAGTACAAAGACATTCTATCTCATAAGCAGAAAAGCATTAAAGCAATCAATTTAGGTAAGGCCGCTTATGAGGATGATCTGATAGAAAAAAAACAGCGTATAGAACAAAACACACTTCTTTGGGAAGAATACACACTAAAATTAAAAAATATCATCAACACAGCGGAGTTTGCGGGTAACTCGACAGTCGTAGACGATCTTAATGATCGCATTTTCAAATTAAAAGATGAGCTCCTAAAAATTAACTACGGCCTAAAAAACAGTACTGAAGAAAGTAGGCTTAAGAAAGATTATGAAGACAAAAACAAAATTTTTGGAGCAGCACAAGCAAGTCTGAATAAAGCGAAAGAAGAATATAACAAAAATAATGCGAACACGATAGCCCAATTCAATCAGATATATAGTGAGCTTCTATCCAAATCTTCCTATCAAAGTCACGAGGCTTACATCGATGAAGATTACATGCCATTCATTGATAATAGAGAATATAAAGCGAATAGTAGTGATGTGCCCAAACGGTTGATGTACTATTTTACTATGCTTGCACTGTCGTTGAAGCTAAATTCAGTTAAACATCCAAGATTTTTGCTGATCGATACGCCTGAAGATTCAGGCATAGATACCGATCACCTAAATCAAAATTTAGCATTACTTAATAATGCAGTTGCCTTCGGTAAACAACCTGACGGTTCTATAAAAGAATATCAAGTAATTTTAACTACCGGTTATGGTAAGTTCCCAACAGAATTTGACGAATTCGTTGTTGAGCGTTTTTCGGAAAAAGAAGGTAATTTCATTTTGAAATCTCGCTCTGCAAGCCATGACGAAACTAATAAGTTTCCTGACAACAAAGGATTTCACTCCCATGAATGAATAAACAATTTGGCTTAAATCTAAAATTCAGCAAAATAGTTTATCCAAAAAAACGCTCAATTTCGTCAAGACCATCTTAGCCAATAACTCATGTAAGGAATTTCCGATTATATCACGTATCACTCAATAAATCATGGCTATACCTTCCGTCTATAATTTCCAACAAAAGTTTGGAAATTAAATCCCGGCGCCCTACCTTTATATTCGACCAGTGCAACCTGGCTTAATGCAAGTGATTTTGATGGTGGCGATACGTCTAATGGTGTAAGTGTATATGCTGACGTTGATCGAGATAAATTTGAAAGGATATTTATAGACGAGTTTTTACTAACCGATTACTAAACAAGAAATACAAATCAGCTAACCAAGTGACGGCACAAATTGTTTCGTCGAATATAACTTACTATCAATGACTAAAACCGAATTAGAACGAACAGACACCGTACTATTAGAAGCTAACGTTCAGGATCGGATTTTCCAAATCAATGGGCTTAACGTAATGTTGGACAGAGACCTCGCCGACCTATACACTGTGGAGACCAAACAATTGAAAAGACAGGGTAGGCGCAACATCGAGCGATTCCCGGATGATTTCATGATTGAATTGACCGTTGAAGAATACTGGATGCTAAGGAGCCAATTTGGCACCCTAAAGCAGGGCGAACATTCAAAGTATCCGCCTATGGCGCAGACAAGGCGTCGCTATGCTCTCTGGTGTAATTAATAGCCAGCGTGCTATACAAATCAAGAGCAGCCCAGCACTATACTATGATTATCATATTATAATCAAATAGTAAAAGCTGATTACGGGAAACCGTATAGAATATAGAAAGGATTTGAGAAAGTTTGGGGCATTAAGGAACGAACAATCTCCACATCAACGAATTTAATATTGAATATCCGAATTGAGCGGGCGCAGAATGGCATCAGATTTATTTTGGTCGCAACCTCACTAACCACAGAATTTCATGGCACTAAAACCGATAATTTTAAAAGGGGAACAAAAGCGAGTTTTGTTTTTGCAAGTTACAGAGCCTATACAAATAAAAGGCGTTGCTGGAAGCGGAAAAACGACAGTCGCCCTTTACCGAGCTAAACATTTGCTTGACACGAGATCAAACTTATTTCAAGAAGCCAAAGTTGCAATATTCACGTACAATAAGACACTTGTAAAATATATTAACGCAATTACTCCTCATATTTCGGGTGGCTATCAGGCTGACAGTGAGGAAATAAAACCAACTAAACCCAAAGGAATAAATGTCTTTGTAACTAATTTCCATAAATGGGCTTACCATTTTATCGAACAAAATGGCATTCCACTATCTAAAGTAATTGGTGGCAAACGTATTTCCAAAACTATTTCGGGAACGAGCCAAAGCATTATTGTTGCAACTATAAAAGCAAAATATTCCTCACAGAATGTAGCGAGTAAAACTGTTGATTTTTTTCTTGAAGAAATTTCTTGGATGAAAGGCAAAGCTTTCCAATCTAAAGAAGAATACATTGATGCAAAACGAGTGGGACGGGGAACAAATGATAGAGTAACAAAAGCGGACAAAGAGATCATTTGGAGGATTTATTCAGATTACAATAATCAACTTAAAGTTAACGATCAAGCAGATTTTGACGATTATGCATTGCTTTGTTTGAAAATAATCAGTTCAAAACCAAAATTCACAAAGCCTTTTACTCACATTATTGTTGATGAAGCCCAAGACTTAAGTAAAGCGCAAATTCTTGTCATTTCACAACTTGTTTCCGACGAAACAAAAAGTATTTCAATTATTGCTGATGCTGCCCAGAGGATCTATAAAAGTGGATTCACTTGGGGCGAAGTTGGTTTGAATGTAAGAGGTGGTAGAACTATTGAATTCAAGAAAAATTATAGAAATACCGTACAAATTGTACGAGCTGCACTCTCTCTTCTGGAAAAGGAAGATGATAAAAGCGATTTTACAGCCGTCGAAACGGCACGTAAAGGTGAAAAGAAACCCTTAGTAGGTTATTTTCACAATTGGGATCAACAATGTGCTTATATTCTGAAAGAACTTAAAAAACTAAAGGTAGATGACAACATCAATTCAACTGTTATTCTGCATAGGAACAGAAATGGATTAAATAATATTCAAGGTTTTTTGGACGCAAATAACTTTGAAAATCAAATTCTATTAAATTCTGAGGATATAGATTTTGGAAGCGACAATATAAAAATCTGCACTCTATCATCTGTCAAAGGACTTGAATTCGAGAATGTATTTATCGTTGACTTAAATGATGATGTTATTCCCTATCCGGCAGGTTTCATTGATGCTGACGACGAATTCCATATTTCAACGGAAAGACGTTTACTCTATACATCGATGACAAGAGCAAGAGAAAGATTGTATTTGTTATCCAGTGGAATGCCATCACGATACCTTTCAGAAATTGACGAAAGTTTGCTTGAAAAAATTGAAAGAAGTAGTCTTTCAAAAACAGATAATAAAAACGATTTACCATTTTAGAAAATGGAATTAAAACAGGATCATAAAGAATTTCAAAAGGAGATCGTTGGTAGAGGAATTGAGCATTTAATTCACTTCACTCCCACCATTAATTTGTTAAGTATCTTTGAGCAGGGAAAATTGCTATCAAGAAATTTACTTGAGCAATTTGATATTGACCAAACAGATATTTTTGACTATGTAGAATTTACCGATGATATTCGATTTGATGATAAAAGTTACATTAACCTATCAATACAACACCCCAACTCATTTTTGTTTAATCGCTTCCGGCAAAAAACAACACACGAACATCACATATATTGGTGTGTTCTGAAAATTGACAAAAAATATATCTACCAACTTGATACGTTGTTTTCTGTAACCAATGCAGCAAACACCCACAATAAAAGGAAAATTGGAGTAACGGGCGATATAGCCAAATTTCGAATGTTGTTTGCAGACTCATTACAAATTGTTACTTCTTATAGTTCAAAAACTATTACGAGAAACCATTTAAAAGAAAAATATCCGACAGATGAACAGGCTGAAGTTTTAGTGAAAAACAAGATTGCTGTTTCGGATATATTACAGGTGTGCTTCAAAGATGAAAAAGATCTAGCAACAGGAAAAGCTGCTCTAAGCGACTATAATACTACTAATTTTGTCGTAGACAATTCACTTTTCAATAATTCAAGATTATAATGAAAGCAGAAACAAAATATAAGGGAAGCGTTAAACTCTCAGCAATTGGAGATGCTTTAGGTTGGATAACTGAGTTTGAGAAAAATACACAATCTTTAAATGAGAAATTTGGAACTAAACGAATTGACAGCTTTCATACGTGGAAAAAAGTGGTGGGTGGTAGATTTTATGGTTTTATTGATACTATAAAGGCAGGTGCCTATTCTGACGACACACAACTACTTTTGGCTGTTGCAAGAAGCATCAAAAAAGATGGCGCTTCAGACCATAATTATTTCGCAAAAACTGAGCTCGTTAATTGGCTAGAGTACGCGAGAGGAGGCGGCAGAACGGTAAAAGTCGCCGCTGATAAAATTCAAAGAAAATCAGTAAAATGGTTCAATAATTTTTATAGCTACAAAATAAACGGGGAGAATTACGATTACAAACAAAGCGGTGCAAACGGTGCGGCTATGAGAGTTTTGCCGATTGCATTAGCTAATCTTGGAAACATTGAAAAAATTAAGGAAGAAATATTTTGCAACAGCATAATTACCCACGGACACCCAAGGGCCATTTTAGGCGCGATGCTCTACGGATATGCTTTAAATCAAATTATCGTTTACAGACCCGAGGATTTTAATTGGGAAAACTACATTACACATATCGGACTGGATTTTCCGAAGAAGTTTGAACTTTCATTTGCAAATAGAGCGGAAATAAGAGAATGGATCAAAGAATGGAATAAAACTGGCAATACAACTTTTGAAACAATTTATTCCGAAACACTCACGGAGACACAAGACCAATTACGTTTTGTATTCCAAAGCATAAAACAAACTTTACCTGTTCAGGAAACCTTGAAAAAACTTGGTTGCTTCGACCAGGCCACAAAAGGTTCAGGAACAGCGACAGTTATTGCAGGAATCTATTTGGCTACAAAGTTTCACAAAACGCCATTAGAAGCTGTAATTGAAGCGGTAAATGCATTGGGATCAGACACCGATAGTATTGCAGCTTTTACAGGTGGGCTTATCGGAGCGCTGCATGGGCATAACATTATTCCCGATAAATGGAAATCAGTACAAGACTTTGAGTACTTAGATCAAATTGCAGAAATGCTTTTAGCCATTTCAGAAGATAGATTTGAAGAAAATCGCACTCCTTTAACATCAAATTTAAAAACACTCAACAATATTGTGGAAGACGATTTCGATCTTGACGAAGAAATTGAATTCGCCCCATTAGGCAATGGTAAGATCACCCTCATTGACAGACAACCGACTTTAACAAAAGGTAAATACAACCTCTTACTTGAAACGGCTTTAGAAAATGGGCAGACTATTTTGGTTTCGAAACTTTTTAACGACCCTACTTATTCAAAAAGAATCGATGAGCCTAATGAAATAGAAATGTTGCTAGGATTGGCTAAAGATAACTTAAGACCCAAGACATTGGAGAAACTGAAAAAGTATTTAAGCAAACAAAAAAAAATGCCGACAGAGCAACTTGAAATATTATTCACAATTATAAAGAACGAAGAATGATCGCCCTAATCGTGCCAGTCATAGCAGAGATTAAAAAGCAATACTTAGCTAATTCGGGAAAATAAACCGAACGATTGACAAATAAAACATACAAATTGAAAAGTGTGCTGTAAGCTTCCCTGAAAAAAAGACTGTTAGAGAATAGAAAATGATTGATAACTTTAACAGTGTATTATGAAAGGGAAGCGATTCAAACCGGAGCAGATCAGTAAGATTCTTAAGGAATTCGAGGCGGGTAAAAGTGTTCAGGAGATTACGCGCGAACACGGAGTTAGTCCGGCCTCATTTTACAAATGGCGGCAGCGATACGGTGGCCTTGACGGCAGCGAGCTGAAACGCGTAAAGGAACTGGAGGAAGAGAACCGCAAGCTTAAGCGGATGTACGCTGATCTTGCCCTTGATTTGGAGGCCGCAAAGGAGGTCATTGCAAAAAAGCTTTGAAGCCCTGCCAGAAAAAACAGATTGCCCAGGAATTGATGGAGTTGGGAAAGGCATCAGCAGGGCGTGCCGGGTGTTGGGTTTGAGCAAGACCTGTTATTATTATGTAAATATGCGCGATGATAGCGAGGTTGAATGCGCTCTGCGTAAGAAAGCGGAGGATTTCCCACGGGGGGTTTCTGGAAAGCGTTCAGGAGGTTACGCCGGGAGGGCTATGGATGGAACCACAAACGCGTCCATCGGGTGTATAAGCTTATCGGACTGAACATAAGAAGGAAAGCAAAGCGGCGGTTGCCGCAAAGGATAAAGCAGCCGCTTGTTAAACCTATATCGTCCAATGACACCTGGTCGATGGATTTCATGAGCGATGCGCTGAGCAATGGCCGCCGGTTCCGCTCCTTCAACGTAATGGACGATTTCAACAGAGAGGCATTGCATATCGAAGTGGATTATTCCCTGCGCAGTTCCCGGGTGGTCTGGGTGCTGAACCATCTGATTAAACGCAGGGGCAAGCCCAGGAAAATCAGGATGGATAACGGCCCGGAGTTCATATCCCAGCTTTTAACGGAATGGAGCATGGTCAACGGCATCGAGTTTTTATATATCCAGCCCGGAAAGCCCACGCAGAACGGTTTCGTGGAAAGATTGAACGGTACTTACCGTGATAATGTGCTGGACTGCTACCTGTTTGACACATTGGACGAAGTGAGGGAAGTTACCTGGCAATGGATGGATGATTATAACAATCACAGGCCACATGACAGTCTTGGAAATATGCCACCAACAGGATATGCTGCTCTATCCAATTTTGAAAGCGATAAACAGGCGTGTTAGGGTATTTAGGTTTAGGTTAATTTGAAGAGAATTTTGTAAAATTACACAGTCTTAATTTCGGGAAGCCGACAGAGGTATGATAATTTTACGCTTGAACTTATTCGTAATGAACTTGTAACCCCAATAAATCCTAGCTTAAATTAGGCTGGTCACTAACCAATGGGCAAATGTAATAAATGCGGTGTCGCATTTGTCAAGTTAAAATCACTTTAATACCAAACACAATCATAACATAAACAAGATATAATATGGAGGTTTATCATCGTTTCGACAGTAATATTGATTATTCTAATTATATACAGACTGTTATCAGAGAAGAAAAAATATGCAACCCCTATTTACCAAAAAAACCTACAGACAATCAATGAATTTCTTGACTTGGTTCGTTCATTAAACGACTATGTGACCTGGGTGCAGCGTGATCAGCTGAAATCTGAGTATGCTACTGTCGGTCAATTCTTTAAGAACAAAACCAGTTATTACAAGAAAGAAACAGCCGTAAAAAGCTTCAATGAGATTTTCGAAGATTTTGACAACTACGTCATTCGATATAACCGGAACTACGTCAAAACACAAAAGGAAAGACTACGGGAATATTTTGACCATATTGAAGGAAAAAGCCTGGACGACCAGCAGCGTACGGCATTGATAACGGATGAATACGCAAACTTAATAATTGCAGGTGCAGGGTCCGGAAAAACGTTAACGATTCTTGGAAAGGTTCAATACCTCATTGAACAGAAAAATAGCAATGCCGATGACATCTTGCTATTGTCATTTACCAAAAAAACGGTTGATGAACTAAACGAAAGACTGACAAAAATTGGCGTTGCCACCAAAGCAACAACCTTTCATAAACTCGGTTATGATACCATAAAAAAACACCGTGCGGACATTCCCGCTGTCACAAACGAAAACACGTTGAGCGGGGTAATCAAAGCGTATTTAAAGGAAGATATTTTTGAAGATGCAGCAGCATTGCAAGCATTTATTCAATACGTTGCTTGTTATATGAACATTCCGGAAGAATACGATAATTACGATTCATTCGAAAATAATTTGTTTTTAACGGCCTCATGGAACCTGCATTTTCATCGCCTTTTGTCAGGCACTGACATGGCAGGTTTCATATGGCGAAAAAATAGACACAGAGAAGGGCATTGATTTCCACACATTAAAATCAAAATGTGAACCACCACTGAATATGGTGTCAAAAGCTAAGCATGACACGATACAGGGCGAAAGGGTAAAAAGTGTAGAGGAACTTATGATAGCGAATTTCTTGTACCTCAATGGAATTGAGTATGAATATGAGAAACCGTATCCACACGGAGCTATCATGTACCGGCCTGACTTCTATCTAAAGGATTATGATATCTATCTTGAGCATTTTGGGGTGGATGAGGCATTTTGGGTAAGCAATCCGAAATTGCGTAAAGAGTTGGATTGATTGATGGTAAGCGAAAGCCAATTTCGGAATCGCTGCAATCTCGTATCACATTTTTGTAGTTGGCAATTATTTCGTATTTTTACAAAAATGAATGGTCCAAACATGCAAACTTTGATTGTCCAACCAGAAAACAAGGAACAACTTCTTGCTGTTGAATCCGTATTGAAGCTACTTAAGATTAATTTCGTTGTCGAAGAAGACGAAGCTTTACCTACATATGTGGCGGATGGGACGAAGGAGTCGATGCTGGAAGCACAAGCCGGCAAATTGACGCCATTCACTTCAATTCGAGAAATGCTAGATGTAAAATGAGTCTGGAAATTCATTATACACCTAAAGCCAAGAAATCCCTTCAATTTTTACACGCATTCATCACGGAAAAATTTGGTAAGAGACCCGCTGATAAATTTATCAGGGAAGCTGAAAAAACGATTCTCCTACTAAAGGAGCAACCATATCTCTTTAAGAAAAGTGAATTGGGGGAACATATCCGGCTAGGCCTAATTAGTCGGTACACTTCATTCCTGTACGAGGTAACAAATACTCGTATCATTCTACATTTCTTTTGGGATAATCGGCAAGAACCTTTTTACGATTAATCTTTACAACAACTTCTTATTCGGCTAATAATCGTGCTAAAACTCAGCAACCATTTGCTCGGCTTTCCCAACAAAATGACGGATGACCCCTATCCTATCGCTATTGCTGAGTGATAATGAAGCGTACCGGTTTGCAGAGGAACGCAGGTTGTTTTATGTGGCGTTGACGCGGACTAAAAATGAGGTGGTGTTGCTCGCTCCATCAGAGGCGTCGTTGTTTGTGGAAGAGCTGCTAAAAGACACCAATTATTTATTGACCACGGCAGACGGGGCGGTGAACGCTACGCCCTGTCCCTACTGTAAAACCGGGAAGCTGGTGATCAGGCAGAACCCCTCTAATGGCAGTCAATTTTTGGGATGCTCGCATTACCCCAGTTGTAACCAGACGTTTAAAAACCTGGAAATTTTAACGGACAAGCTGATGTGTCCGGATTGCCAAAGTGGTTATATGGTTAAAAGAAATGGGAAATTCGGCGACTTTTTGGGGTGTACCAATTATCCTGGGTGTAGGAATACGATAAAGTTGAAATGATATGATTCGCTATAAGAGTCGGTGAATACAAAGCCCCGAAACGGGGTGGTGCATTCCTGCCCCGCTTTGTTACAACGGGATTGTTAAGATACGTTAAAAAGACAATATTCCGTCGGTGACACTGTTGGAATATTCTTAAACAATCCGGGAAGCGCAGTGTTGGCAATTAGGTAGTTACGTTAACGGAGAACTCATGGTCAAACACAGTGAAATCTTTGTAGTATGGCTCATCGCCGGAATCGGGTTGTTCGGCTGCGGCGGAAGGAATACGGAATCGAACGTGGAAGCGCCAGGCGACAAAAAGCCGGGTAAGGACAAACTGTTGGAAGCAGGTGCAGATATGTTACAGGATAAATCTCCGCTCAGGCATTTCAATGCTTACCTGGATGGTTTCCATTTCTACAACGGGAATATCAACGCGCAGATGGAGGCGCACCATTATGTCCACCAGCTCAACGAGGATGTGTACCAAGCCGTCATCTTTGACGGCAACGACCGGGACGCGAAACTGATGGGCGTTGAATACATCATTACCGAGCGGCTGTTCAGGACGCTACCGGAAGAAGAAAAAAAGCTCTGGCATTCGCATCACTACGAGGTAAAGTCCGGCGCGCTCATTGCGCCGGGTATTCCAGAAGTAGCCGAACATGAGCTGATGGAAAAGCTGGTATCCACCTATGGCAAGACCATCCATACCTGGCATACGGACCAGCAGCGGACACTGCCGTTGGGATCGCCGATGGTGATGATGGGTTTTACTGAAGATGGGCAGCTCCATCCGCAATTGCTGGAGGAACGAGACAAGCGGTTCAATATTTCGACTGCCGAGAAGAAAGAGAAACGGGCGGACATTCCGATGCCCGACGTCGACCCGATGGCCAATGCCTGGGAACGCGGCGAACTGCGGCAGTTCATCCTGACCAGCAACGTGGATAGTGCCCTGCATAAGCACCAGGGACCGGTACAAAAGGAATCAAGAAAAAGCAACGATGGAAAATGACACGAAAGTGTTATCCGGCATACCCATATGCTGTATCTGTTATTGAAAATTTCGCCCTTTGTGGAATACCCCGGCGGTATCGGCTTCGTCGGGGGTGGCCAGCCCGCGCAGCCAGCCATTGAGGTTGGTGCAGTGCTGCACGATGACGTGGATGACCTCGCCCTCGATCTGCAGCTTGCCGGATACCAAAAGCAGCCGCGACTGCAGGATCTCGCGGCGGTATTTCTCGAACATGGTGCCCCATACCACCAGGTTGGCAAAACCGGTCTCGTCCTCTACGGTGACGAACAGCACACCCTTGGCCGTGCCGGGCCGCTGCCGCACGGTGACCATGCCGCAGACCTTCACGAACATGCCATCCTGCATGGTGGGAAGCCTGCCCGTTGGTGTAACCCGCAGTAGCTCCAGCTTTTCCCGGAGGAAACTGACGGGATGCGCCTTGATGGATAACGCCGTGCTGGCGTAATCCTGCACCACGTGCTCGCCAGCGGTCATCAGCGGCAGCTCGATCTGCCCTTCGTTGGTGCATGCCGAGGATTGGCCCTCGAACAGCGCCACCGGCCGGTCTGCCAGCGCCGAGACGGCCCAGAGTGCCTGCCGGCGATCGACCCCCATGGAGCCGAAGGCATCCGCATCGGCCAGCCGCTCCAGCGCCGCCAATGGCACACCGGCATCAGCCAGTGCGCTGATGGCGGTGTACCCGCCCTGCGGGCGTGCGTTGATGAGTACCTCCATATCTTCCTCACGCAGGCCCTTGACCTGCCGGAAGCCCAGGCGTAGCGCGTGGTGGCTTTTACCGAACTCACCATCCAGCGTATGATCCCACAGGGAATGGTTTACATCCACCGGCAGGACGGTGACGCCGTGGTTGCGGGCATCGATGATGATCTGCGCGGGCTGGTAGAACCCCATGGGCTGGCTGTTGAGCAGGGCAGCGGCAAAGATATCGGGATAGTAACACTTGATCCACGACGACACATATACCAGCAGGGCGAAGGAGGCGGCGTGGCTCTCGGGGAAGCCGTAGCTGCCGAAACCTTCCAGCTGCCGGAACACCCGGTTGGCGAACTCCTCGGTATAGCCTTTTTTCATCATCCCACTTACCATCTTCTCATGGAAGGCGGATACCTGCCCCTTGGCCTTGAAGGTGGCCATGCTGCGCCGGAGGGCGTCGGCGTCGGCGGCCGTGAAATCCGCCGCCACCATGGCGATCTCCATAGCCTGCTCCTGGAACAGCGGCACGCCGAGTGTCTTCTCGAGGATACCCCGGATTTCCTCGGAGGGATATTCCACGGGCTCCTCGCCATTGCGCCGCCGCAGGTAGGGATGCACCATATCGCCCTGTATCGGCCCGGGCCGCACGATGGCCACCTCGATGACCAGGTCGTAGAACGTGCGGGGCCGCAGCCTCGGTAGCATGGACATCTGTGCCCGGCTCTCGATCTGGAACACGCCGAGCGTATCGGCATGGCTGATCATCTCATATACCTTCGGGTCATCCTGCGGGATATTGGCCAGCGTGAGGTCGAGACCGTAATGCTGTTTCGCCAGGTCAAACGCCTTGCGGATGCAGGTGAGCATGCCCAGGCCCAGCACATCAACCTTCAGGAACCCGAGCGCTTCGAGGTCGTCCTTATTCCACTCCAGGTTGGTGCGGTCTTCCATGCGGGCGTTGATGATGGGGCACAGCGCATGCAGGTTGCCCTGCGTGATAACGAAACCGCCGGTATGCTGCCCCAGCTGGCGCGGGAAGCCCATGTACTGGTAGGTAAGCTCCAGCACCTTGCGCAGTTGCGGATCGCGCACATCGAATCCCTGCTCGGCTAGCAGCTGCTCATCAAGGCCTTCGTCCCAATGGCTGCTTACCGTGCCCGCCAGCCGGCCCACGGCATCCACCGAGAGGCCCATGGCCTTGCCGACATCGCGCACTGCCCCCTTGGCGCGTACCTGCGTAACGGTGGCCACGATGGCGGCCCGATCCCGCGTATATTTTTCGTAGATATATTGGATGACCTCCTCCCGCCGCTCGTGCTCGAAATCCACGTCGATATCGGGCGGTTCATCCCGCGCATCGGACATGAACCGGGCGAACAGCAGCCGGAACTTGGCGGGATTGACCGAGGTGATGCCCAGGCAATAGCATACCGTGGAGTTGGCGGCCGAGCCCCTGCCCTGGCACAGGATGTTGCGCTCGCGGGCGAAGCGCACGTAATCGTGCACGGTGAGGAAATACGAGGCGTAGTTCTTCTGCTGGATGAACGCCAGCTCCATCGCAATGGTTTCGCGGACGTTGACGGGTATATCGCCGCCGAACCGCTCCGTTGCCCCTGCCCAGGTGAGGTGCGCGAGCTCCTCCTGCGGGGTGCGGCCTTCCGGAACGAGCTCTGTGGGATAGACATACGTGAGTTCGCTGAGGGAAAAGTGGCAGGCATCGGCGATGGCCGCCGCGTTGCGGATGGCTTCTGGGTATTGCCGGAACAGCCGATCCATCTCTTCAGCCGGTTTGAGGTACCGCTCCGCATTGGAATGCAGCCGATAGCCCGCCGTTTGTAGGGTGCACTTCTCGCGGATACAGGTGAGCACATCCTGCAGTTCGCGGCGCTGCGGAATGTGGTAGTGTATATCGTTTAGCGCGACCATCGGCATATCCAGCTGCTGGCAGAGCTGATGGATGCGAAACAGTTTCTTGGCGTCATCGCCGGTATAGGTGCGTACGGCACCCAGGCAGAGGTGGCTGCCCAGCTCCTGCCGGTATTCGGTGATGTGCCGGATGTAATCGGGCTCAAGCGCGAAAGAAGCCGTTAGCTTATCGGGTGGCACGGCGATGAATTCGATGCCCGCGCTGTGCGCATAGACATCGGCCTTGTACAGGTGGCATTTTCCTTTCTCAGCTCGGCGGTTGCCGGTGGTGAGCAGTGTGGAAAGCCGGCCGTAGGCCGCAAGGTCGGTAGGGTAGGCAAGCAGGCTGGGCCCATCCAGCAGATCGAGGCGGCAGGCGGGAATGAGCCGGATGCCGTGCTTCTTTGCCGCCATATGCGCGCGCACAATGCCGGCAAAGCTGTTGCGGTCGGTGATGGCAATGGCGCTGTAGCCCAGCGCCGCCGCCCGCTCCGCCAGCTCCTCGGGGTGCGACGCACCGCGCAGGAAACTGAAATTGCTGGTAACCTGTAACTCGACGTAGCTCATTTGCCCTTCCATTTTTCTATGAAGGCAAAGGTAGTTATACTAATTCTATTAGTAATTCAAAATGTTACTTCTTTTTGCGGTGTCGGAAAATTCAACGGATAGAATCACGAGGTTCTTTCTTTTCCCTTTCGTTCCCCGAAGCGTTATGTCTTATAGGTGGCCAGGGGCGGATTTTCGTAAAGGGCAATTTAAAGAGCCTGCCAATGGTCAGCTCACTTTCGTCGGCATAGGACGGCACGCCCGTTATGATCTTATCTTGATCAACATTCAGGCGGACGGTGCGGTGTATTCGGTCCCAAACCGAAAAGACAATCGCGTAATTACTATCGGTTTGCTGCTTAACGATCGAATGGTGAATACCATGCATGCGCGGGGTAACGACAAAAAAGTTCAACATCCTTTCCAGCCGGAATGGCATTTTTAAATTGCTGTGATGAAATTGCGTGGCGGCCTCAAAGGCGATTTCATAAATCAACACGGCTACCGGACCGGCGCCGATCAATACAACGGCTGCACCACGGAAAAGTACCGACCCGACCAGCTCTCCGAAATGAAAACGAAATGCGGTGGTGACATCCAGGTCAAGATCGCAGTGATGTACCAAATGGAAGCGCCAAAGAATCGGCAGCTTATGGAGCAATATATGCCAGAGGTAATTGCTGTAATCAAGCAGCATAAAAGCGATTGCGCCCTCGATAAGTGGAGTTGCATCAAACAGGTAGTTGAGGCCGATGTGCCAGGATTGGTTTTTCATGGCCAGCCAAACCATTACTGGAATGAGCATAAGCCGCAGCAGCAAAAACGCCGGTATCGAAACGACAAAATTAATGATTACTCGCTTCCATCGGCCCTGCACCCGTTTACGTAGCTGATAGTTACTTTCAAGGACAAAAAGTAGGACGAAAAGGATGGCCAGCACAGGTGCACCGTAAACATCGAAAATGGAGTTAGTCATGGCGCCTCAGTTTTTCTCCTTCGCCTTTTTTGGTGTGCCAAGTAACACCTTTATTCAACCCGAGGTCTTGCTGTATGCGAGGTGAAGAACCTTTGGGCGCCTTGCCCACCATCATGCGAACATACCGTATGCCATCTTTTATATTTTCCCAAAAATGCCTCGGTGCTTTATAACCGTAGGCCCTGTACCTGTTTGGTGGCACTTTGCCCTTCTGCCGGACGAAATTTTCAAAATCCTGCACCCAGGTGAAAAATGAAGCCATAAATTCGTTTTCAAGAACCATATGCTCCGCTTGATTATCGCTGTATTTTTTACCGCTACCGGTAATGCCGCATTTCCATAGCTGATCTGGCACTTCTACCCCTCCATAGCGGCACTGCCACACCAGGGATGCATACGCATTGCGTTCATCGCTAAAGGGTTCTTGGACCGGGTCAAAATAATGTTTGTGCTGTAGGATTTTCGGGCGCCCTGCTTCGTCTAGTTCATCGCCTCCTTCGTCTCCATAGCAAAAGAAGGCTGCTGTTCGCCCTTCCAAATGATTCAGGCTCATCGACTCCCACCGCGCGGTGTGTTCCAAAGCCATGGCTTTTTCCGGATTTTTGTGGTCGATGCTTTTTTCATCCGGGTTGCCACCATTCATGCACACCAGCCGATCGAACATCAGTTTTAGGTTACTGCTGCAGCTGTACCAGTTGATCGGGCCGATAATAGCCCAGGCATCTGCCATATCCAACCGGGCATACAGGTCTAGGTTCCACATCAGATCGGGTTCTTTACGGCTATCCTTTTTATAGCAATTGCAGGGCCACACACAAAGGGCCATGGCCGTCGATACACATGCATTGCAACTTTGTATTCCCGCTCTCGCATAAACGTTACCCAGGTCTTCGTAATCGATTTCCCATTCCTTGGGTAACATTTCCGCCATCTTTAACATCAGCGTCCGGGATTTGCTGTCAACGCCCGGACAATTGTATTGCCTTCGTTGGGAGCCTGATATAATCAGCACCCGAAAGGGCCGCTGTGCCGGCGGTAACTTTGCATTTTCATCATTGGGTTTCATAGTTGCCAACTCAATTAACAATGATTATCTCCTTAAAAATTTCCGATGCAACTTGACCAAACGGGCCTGCGGATATCCGAGGTAGTATAAAATCCACGTGGCGTAAAAAATACCCTGCATCCGGTATATGCCATTTTCCAGGTATTTCCGGGCAGAAGTGACAACGCTGTCGTTCAGCACGGCGAATTTTCCGTGTTTCTTTAAGCGGTGTATGATCTCTTGGTCTTCCATGATGTACAAATCATCCCTGAATCCGCCCGACTTCTGAAATACCGCTTTGGTTACAAATAGACTTTGATCGCCAAAGCGGAAGGCATTGAGATCAAACCGGGTAAACCAGGCGTTTGCCCTCAGAAACCAGTGGTGACAGTCAAAGGCAAGCCTGAAGCATCCGCTTTTTACCCCCTGTGAATGGGCCGCCCGAATGTCGTGCATAAAGTTAATGGGCGGAATGCTATCTGCATGTAGAAAATAAAGCATCTCTCCTATTGCCCCGGCAACCCCTTTGTTCATTTGAGCCGCTCTTCCCTTCTGTTCGCTGTGCACCACAATTGCCCGCGCGGCGACTGCTAAAGCAACCGTATTGTCGGTACTGCCACCGTCTACGACAATTATTTCCGTATGATGCGTCTCATTCGCCGCACGTATTTTGTTGAGGGTACGAACGATTTGACCGGCCTCATTGTATGTCGGAATGATGATACTTAAGAAGGTCGACTGTCGATTATCCATGTTGGTTCATTTTTGCCAGATGCGGCAGATCCTTTTCTTCGTCGACGTCGGGCAACGGCGGCAAAAGCGAATAACTGAGTCCATCGTTTTTGCAAATCGCTACGGTCTTCTCAAAAACGGCTGCTGTACTCCACGGAATATTTTCGAACAACGTTGGATGTGCCCGCTTCATTCCCAACAAATAGTAACCACCGTCATATGCGGGGCCGATGACAACATCCCGTTTGTCCAGTGTATCGAAAGCTGTTGCTACAATCGTTTCATCTATAGCAGGGCAGTCCGTACCAACAATTACTGCCTTGGCATACCCTTGCCCGAACACATCAGTAAATGCATTTTTCATTCGCTCCCCTAAATCGTCGCCACACTGCGTGGCGTTTGCGAAACCAGGGGCAATTGTAAGATCAAGCGTAGTCTCGTCGGAATAAAACATGATTTTTTCGGCTTTTACTTTCGTCGCCATATTGAGGGTATGGCTCAACAGTTGCCGGTAAATTTCCAAAGCCGCGGCATGGCCAATGGAAACAGCAAGACGGGTTTTTACCTTGCCATAAACCGGCATTTTGGCAAATATGATCAGGATATCCGCTCGCGCCATACTTGCTAGGTTAGTTATGCTATCGTACCTCCGCAGCTTGATCCCGATCCGGCTGTGCACCCATAGCAATGGTTGCCTACAACGATTTCTCTTTCCTTTAATGTCTGATGATTGAACTCGCGGATGTGTTGACTCTCGCAATTGACTTTCAATTCGAGCATCTGATTGAAATCGCAATCGTACAGATAGCCGTCCCACCCCACGGAAAGGGTGTTGCGGCACATTACGTTTGCCGCTGCCGCCGGATTATACGCATGGATAAGCTTTTCCATATAGCTTTCGTAATTACCGCTCATCAATAAATAATCAAGAAAACGGCTGATGGGCATATTCGTAATGACAAACAACTCGTTGAACTCAATGGAAAACCGCTGCCTGAGTACCTCTCTGTAGGTTGTTTCCAAAGCAATTTGGCCGGATGGCAGAAAAGCGCCTGAAGGATTGTAAACCAGATTGAGTTTCATTCCGGATCCCTCCTTTCCGTAGCCGGCACGGTTGAGCAGCTGAAGTGCGTGGATGCTGGCGTCAAATACGCCATTGCCCCGTTGCCTGTCGGTCCTGTCCTGGGCGTAGAAGGGAAGCGAGGAAACGACTTCGACACGATGTTTCCGATAGAAATCCGGCAGGTCGGCATATTTTTTATTCGCCAGGATGATAGTGAGATTACATCGTACGATAACGTGTTTCCCCAACCGGGTCAGCTGTTCCACAAACCAGCGGAAGTTGGGATTCATCTCGGGGGCTCCGCCGGTAAGGTCTACGACGGTGAGCTGCTCATGCTGTCGAAGCACGTCAAGGCATAGCTGCATGGTCTCCGCGGTCATGATCTCTTTGCGGTCAGGCCCGGCATCCACGTGGCAATGCTTACATGTTTGGTTGCACATCTTACCGATATTGACCTGCAAGGTGTCGATTTGCCGGGCCTTGAAGGGATACGACTGGGATTGGGCCAGTTTATCCCGGAAGGAAATGGGGATGGCGGTACCGTCTTGGCCATACGCCAGGATGGCTAACTGTGCATGGGCATCGGCCAGAGAATGATGTTGTGCCTTTAATGACTTCATCGTTACATGGCTATTTTTTTTACCTTGTTCATCATCTGCACACCGTGCACCAGGGAAGCTCCGCCCCGTATGGCCGCTGCAACATGAACCGCTTCCATCAGCTGCGCTTCGCTCCATCCTTTTTCATAGGCGTCCGTACTATAGGCATCGATACAGTAAGGGCATTGCACGGCATGTGCTACTGCCAGCGCAATTAGCGATTTTTCCCGCGCTGATAATTCACTGTCCTTGAATACTTCCCCATAATAAGCGAAAAAGCGATCACCCAGTTCTTTTTGAAATTCGCCGATGTTGCCAAACTTTGCTAAATCTTTTTCATCGTAATAGTGTTCACTCATGGCGCTGTTTTTGGTTATGAAAAGCTACAATACTTTTGATTCCTTATGGTTAACAGCCTAAAACCCTCAATGTTTTCAATGGGATAAGCGATTTCCGGGTAAGCCTGACGCATACGACAAACTGATGGAAATGACAGACGCCGGACTATTAGCAAAAGCCACTGTTTGGGCGGCCACCCAGCCGCAATGTGCTAACCACGCATTTAATATTGCTAATGGCGATCTGTTCCGTTGGAACGATCTGTGGCCAAAGATCGCCGAATACTTCGATGTAAAAGCTGGGTCCCCGCTGCAAATGTCCCTCCAAACCGTTATGGCGGACAAAGAGGACTTATGGAAAGCCATGCAAGCAAAATATAAGCTCAAGGCAGTTGGCTATCAGGAAATATCATCATGGGCTTTCGGCGATGCAGTGTGCCGTTATCCATTGGCCCGCCGGCTTCGCCGTAACGACAGTATTAGCGCCGCTCCCAGGGCTAAGATGGCCAGCGCAATAATAAGCACTGCCGCCCTACCGTGGGTAGCCAGCAAGCCTAATAGCAAAATCAACAGGCCGACGCCTAGCAGAGATAGTGCGATAGTCTTTACCGCCAAAGTGCCTCTACGCCTACCTTGCGAGGCATCATCAGCTCCAGCGAGGTTGTCATCCGTCGCAGTCGGTACCCGGTAGGGTCTATCGCGGTATATCACTTCAAATACAGCCAGAAGTACGATGGGCAAGGTTACACCAAGCACGGTTTCCTGCATGCGGCCCAACGAGATCTCGAATAAAGCAGGCGAAACGAACTTGAAAAACAGGTTGACCAACAGGCTACTGATGGTAACAAACAACACCGAGAAAGCCGTTTGGCGCTTGGAGAACAGCGCCCATACCGCCGGCCCATACAACGGTACGCCGGTGAGCGCTCCGATACTCAATACCACTTCCACAATCCCCCCCATGGCCGGAACCATAAGGGCTATCAATACCGTAACGACTCCAAAACCAAGCGTGGAGAGCCGTGCCACCCACATCAGCGACTTGTTGGAAGAACCAGGGTGTAACCGCTTATAGACATCGTTGGTAAACACGGCCGATGACACGTTCAGCGATGCATTTACCGAATCGGTAGTCGCAAAAATCATCCCCGTAATCATCAAGCCCATCATCCCCGCCGGTAACACCTCTTTACACATCATCAAGTATGCTCCTTCATTTTCGAGCCCCCCCAAATCAACATTGATCATACGGTACAACATTGGCGGTAACATCCACACCACGGGGCTAAACACATATAGCCAACCGAATAAATAACCCACCTTTTTTGCCTCGCGTTTAGTGGGCACGCTCGTGTATCGTTGCACGTATGCCCAATTCCCACCAATGAAAACCATGTTGTAAAACCCGAAAGCTACCATGAACCAAAGGGAATATTCGCCGCCGGTGAGGTTAAAAAAGCCAAGCGGCGCATCCTGAATGAATTGACCGATACCACCTACCTTGTCAAATGCCAACGGAACGACAATCAACACCGCCGCAGTGAGCACCACGAACTGGAGCACATTGGTGACAATGACCGCCCAAAGACCTCCAGAAGTGGTATATAGTACCGCCATAAGGCCAAAAAGGATAATCGCCCAATGCGAAGGCAAGCCGGTAGAAACATTTACCAGCTTTGCGACGGGGTAAAGAAACGCACCGTTATAGGCGAAGCTCATCAACAGGAACACGAAGGTGTAAAACTTGTGCACGCTGCTGCCAAAACGTTGTTGTATAAACTCAGCAGCGGTCAACACACCGGTTTGTCGCCAGCGCGGCGCAATAAACCGTCCGATAAGGAAACCTGCGACCGCCATGGTCCATTGAATGGCCACAGCCACCCAACCTTGCTCATAGGCGATCGCTCCCCACACCACAAACGTGCCCGCCGAGAAGAACCCCATGTAAAGGGAGAGTCCGCTCATCCACCAGGGTAAGGCGCCGCTGGCACCGAAATATGACTTCATATCAGCTTTGCGGTCACTCATCGAGAGTCCGGCCACTAAAATACCAATGGAGAAAATGGCAATTACCCAGTAATCCAGCGTGGTCATTTTTGCTCGTTATTTTTCTGTGCTTTTGTTTCTTCCTGTACGCGCAATGGATCGCTTTTGTAACAACGCATAGCGAAAAGTGACGCCGGTACATCTTTTGACGGGTGTTCCATATAAATGGTTAGCTTGTCCGTTATCACAGGGCGGTCAAAGGTAAGCGTATTTCGGGTTTGGTAATTACCCGCTCGCTGATATACCAACCGACCACTGGCGTCTTCTATGCGATAGTTACGGACGCAAAAAGGCATGACCCGCTCGGGGTGGGTCATAAGAACAGACTCCATTGCGTGGTCGAAATCGGTATCGAAAGCCAGCTCGATACGGCTAATCGACTGCGGCCGATCCCAGGTGAGCATTACGTGTGGGTTGGCGTCGCTGGGGTCAGCAACCCAGGCATTCGGCGCTGTCGTGGGTCGGTCTATTCCATTTCGCAAATTCTCTGCCCCGAATGCCGTTACCGCCTTGGAAACCGTGAAGGCTATGTTCTGGCCCTGCGGCCGTCGTTGCGGGCACCAGAATTCAAATTCATCTATTCCCAATCCGGCTTTCGGTTGTTGCCGTCCGTTGTTGGATACCTTTTTATTGACACCGTTAAATACCGTAACCAGTCCGGTTATCCGCTCTTCCGTGTAGGGAAGACTCACGTGTTCATTTTTCAAGAATGTCAGGAATACATATTGCGCCTCGTCAAGCGCGACATCAAAACCCAATTGGATTTCCGTTTTTCCACCCGGCAATGCGATGGTTTCCTGAGCCAGCACGCCATCGGGCGTGAAACCACCCTTGCGGCTGCTTGCCCGCAGTTCTACGAGCACCTGCGTATCCTGATGGGCGTCAATAGTAACCACAAAACCCGGCACATTGCCAGCGGGCAAAGGGATTAGCTGCGCAGCCGAAATATTGAGTGGCCGCCATATCACGTCTGCACCACTGAAGCCCGAAAAGGACAACGCACTAGAAACAGATACATTCGCTTGTTGCGCCAAATCAGCATCGTCATGGAGGGCAAGGCCCGGAATGTACTGCCCTGTTTTCATCAATTGCTGCTGCAAGCGATCGATATACCCATCAGCGTATACAGCGGACGGCAATATACTGAACCGCTTACAGATCGACGCCGCTACCGCAACCGCCTGCCCAACATACGCACTGGTAGCCATTACCCGTGTTGCACCAAACGCCACATGGCTTACACTGATGATACGCCCGGCGATAAACAGGTTTTTGATGTTTTTGCTATATAACGTACGGTACGGAATCTGGAAAACCCCCTTGCTGTGCCACTGATTACACGGCTGCCGATCGCTGAATACACCATCCGCGGGGTGTAGGTCGATAGACCAACCCCCATATGCTACCGCATCGGGATGGGTGCGCTGTTCGATGAGGTCGCGTTGCGAGAGCATGTATTCTCCCTCAAAACGACGGCTCTCGCGTTTACCGGGAATCATTCCTACCCACTCGAGCGTCATCGTTTCCGCTTCAGGAAACCTTGCTGAGTTCTTAATGTAATCCCAGATCCCGTATACCACACGCCAAAGCTCCCATTTGATCCGTTCGGTGTCATGCACGGTATCCAAACGGCCACCGTGTTCCACCCACCAAAGCTGGCAGCCGTGTTCATTTGCTTTAAAATTACGGAAACGCGGAATCTCTTTCGACACATCGATTGCGAATGAGGGTGGAATAAAGCTCACCGGGGTTCCCACATCTTTGCTGTAGAAATATAACGAATGGCCCAGCAATTCGCCATATTCCGCATCGGGTGCCATCAGTTCGTCAAATTCGTCCCGGCTTTCGGCACCCATACGAAACGCTGCACCGGCGAGAAATCCTACGATCCCATCCCCCGAGGAATCACAAAACAGGGGTGCGGTTAAGTAATAAGTCGTTGAATTTTGGCTGCAAAAGGCCTTTACCCCATTAATGTATTCCGGACCGCCCTTCTCCACCTCATAGACCGCGGTATTGAGGAGTAATTTGATGTTCGGTTCTTGGCTTACTTTATCCAGTAGAACCAAGTCAAATATCATGGGATTGCCTTCCGGATTGCGATACATATTTTCGACCAATAGCTCGTCGACCACGCCGCCCTCCCTGCTCCATCGGTTATTGTTGCCCATGTGGGATGTAGCGCCCAACACCCAAAGGCGTACTTCGCTGGAAGCATTGCCTCCGAGTACGGGGCGATCTTGCACCAATATGACCTCCATACCCTGGCGTGCCGCCGTAATGGCCGTACACGTGCCGGAGAGCCCCCCACCAATGATGATGAGGTCTGCCTGCATCGTTTCCAAATGTAGGCTTCTGCCGTCAACGCTAAATCTTTCCTGTTGTACCATAAAAATTTATCTTAATCACCGAAGTTGATAGCGATCGGTTTTCCCACCATCAATATATTGCCAAGGAACCATGCATTGTCTGCGAATCGTGCAGGATCGTCCATTGTTAGCTTTCTGGGATTTTGCAGCAGAATAGCCGCCTTGTCGAATTCTTTGCCTGACACCTTAATCGTAACATCGTTAACGCCATCATTCAATCCGTCTAGGAAAAAGAAGGTTTTCCGATAGTGAATGCAATGGTTATCAAATCGGGTTACTTCAGACGCCTTGCCGTTGACATTTACGTCGAGTATACCGCTTCCCGGCCCGATCACATCATAAAACCCCAATACGTTACCTTCAAATCGTATGCGGATCGTCGCATCAGGGGGGACGGCCTTATACAGCGCAGGGATAAATGAAGCTACCTGCTTTTGCACTGGATGGTCCTGTTCCAGCTTGACCCAGTCTTTATTTTCATCAAACTCACTTAGGGAAAGCATTTTAGCACTTTCCCAATTGTCTGATACGAACGGTTTTTTCAACTCATGCCTATGGCTTGCGTTCCGACCCTGCATCTCCATCAGGTGCTTCATCACGATATGTGCACAGATTGGATGGCCAGAGGCAGGCAGTGGGTGCACTTTGTCCGCCGTGAAAACGATTTTACCAGGGTGCTCGCCGGGGTTCCCGGTAAAAACCAGGTCCCCGGCTTCGCGCAACTTGGCAACCTCCACTCCGATATGAATGGATGGGATGCCATAGTGCTGCGCTACCTGCTCCATCGCTTCGGCGGCACGGGGAAAGCGCCCCGTTTCCCGGAACTTATCTACGATTGTTTCTGTAATGGTGTATACAAAGCATATGTCGGTATTCGGATTGGCCGACCAGGTCTTTCTCACAATCCCCTCGATGGAACGATAAATCACGTCGGGTGGCAGCGGAGAGTCATTCACGGCAAACTCCACGAAAAGCAAGTCAGGTTTGTGCCGCAAGACATCTTGATCCATGCGGAAAACGCCCAGGGTGGACGTTGTTCCGCCAATTGCGGCATCGACATGTTTGAACGTATTGTGCGGAAATGAGGTCCGGAGCGTATGATATGTCAACTCCCGCCAACCATCCCTTGCTTCGGTGATACTCCCGCCGATATACGCCACACAAAGTTCGCTTCCAATCCGATTCTTTACTTTGTCGAAAAAATTCGGTAAGCCACCCCGCATATGGAACGGCGCCGGCAATTCGAACTCATGCTGCGCTTGCGCGTTTATACTGCGCATCGGTGCGCCGAGGCAAATACTTAACAGGCACAGGTTCCGCAAAAGATGAGCTATTTTTGACATATTTCGTTGTATATTACCGATATGAAACCTCAACTACATTTACACCCCATTCTGGAAGATCGAACTTGACTTGGTTGCCTGTCCTCGTTATGTCGGCAGGTTGTCCTAATAATTCCACTTTGGAGATCCGCTTATTCTTCACGGAAAGGTTCGCAAGGTCAATACCAAGCGTGGCCTGCTGGGGTGCCAGCGATTGATTCAAGAGCATAATGTATAGCTTCTTCTTTTCCTCGTCATGCGCCAACAGGTATTCGATATACGGGTTATCGGACGTCAGCAAACCGGGGCTTAGCAAAATGTCGGCCTTTTTGCCATAAACATTGCCTGTTGCAAAACCATAGGATACATGCGGACCGACCTTAGGGGTCATGAATCCACGTGGGAACTCGATCTTTCCTTCCGATCGCATGCGCATTTCCGAAAGCAGGTAGTCTGTGATCCAGCCAATTTGCCAATATGCATGATGCGGGAATTCGCTGGCTCCTCCTTTGGGGTTTACCACTCGGGTCCAGTAGTAAATCGCCTGTCCGGAAGGCTCATCATTGAAGGCATGGCGCCCACGGGATGCCGCCCTAGCCATGTCCAGAAACAAGGATTCGCCCGTTTGCTCGTAAATACGGACAAATAACCCTGCATAACTTGAAATCAAAATTGGCCCGGCTCCGGATGCTGTCCCATTAATGTGTTCCACACTTAGTCCGGTTTGGTTGATTTCCCAGTCCTCATACTGTTTCCCATTCACCGTCTTAATTTTCTTACTTGCTACGGGATGCGTGAATATCGACGTCGCAAAAACACGGCTTGCCTCGATTGCGGCGTCGAGATAACGTTTGTCACCGCTTATATCGTACAGATCCAAAAAGCCCTGTGCACATTGCGCGGTTGCAAAGTCCCATTGGTTGCCTGAATCTCCATATACGCCGAGGTAGTATCCTTTTTTAACCCCATTTTCTATGAGCCAATCGGCTCCTTTTTTTGCTGCTTCGAGATACCGTTCATCTTTTAGTATCCGATGCGCTATCAACAAGCCGTACCAGGTTGGACGATAATCCTTCAATGTTGGAAACGGTGATTTCAGGGTCAAACGGTCATAAGCTACCTCCCAGGATCCGTCTTCGTGTTGCCATGAAATCAGCTTTTCGCCCGCCAGCCGGACGCGGTCTTTAAGTGTTTCATCCTGCGGATTGAACAACAGCATATTTCCCATATCCATCAGCGTGTAATAGGTTGTATAAATCGGTTCGACCCAGTTACCTACTTCGGAAGCAAAAGGAAATTGTTCACCGACCGGGAAACTGTCCTCAAAAGGATATTCACCAAGTGCAGCATGTTGGAAAAAGCCATCTCCGGTTTGTTGTTGCACTAATTTGTAATTCCTCACAAAAGGGATACGGCTTTGGATCGTTGAATCATGGCCATTATTCGCCAGCAGCAACATCGCGCCAACATCAGCGTTCTTCGACCCATTTGCGCCAATCACTTTACCGTGGTGGTCCCAAGTCCGCCATTTCGACCGCTTTTCATCCCGAAGGAATACCTGCATGCGTTCCAACCGACTCGCCAAGGACTCCTTTTGTTGTTGAATTTGCAAAAGCGAACCGAAATCATAAACATTCATGACAGCATGTTTAAATACCTGAAACCAATCCGAGTCTTGGATGGTATATCGAAATTTAAACGTGGTTTCCTGTCCTTTTTTTAAGTATGAGCCTTCCCGACCCAGTACTGGCGCATACGCCGTTGGCGTTACCTCATTGTGGCGATTCATCGTCGACACTCCCAACTTATTGGTTTGCCGGTCTGCAGAGTCCTTTGGCCAGGGATCAGCGCCCGTTCCGGGGTTTGGTACCACGGCAAACGTAATCCCATTGGTGGTACTGATCGTGGGCGCAAACGTCATCGTCGAATTCTCCTTCGATAAAACCGGTGTGGCAGGCAGCCCCTGGCTGTACTTCACAGCAAGATCTGGATTTAATTGCAGTTCCCTTCCGTACCACGAACCCGGTACCATCCCCCAGGCGATATCTCTGGGCTCCACAGCCGCAACCGTTGGCGTGGCGAGGGAGAAATATCCATCTTTGTCAGCTTTGACACGTAATTCCACTAAAATATCAGAGGAAAAGCGTTTGTCGGTGCTCCATTTTGCAACGACGGTACCGATACTCAGTTGCTGGCTAAACTCCAGTGCGCCGTCAGCCAATGTCTTTACATCGCTTGGATAGAATGAATGATCCTGGCCTTCCACGTCTTGATCAACGCGCCCCCCAGAGGGATGGTAGTTCAGGTAAAGAATGGTATACAGCCCACTCGGAACCTGGAGTTGTTTATTGTTCACATTAATTCCGGTGATGCGCCAACCTGCTGCTTCTTTATTCCAGACCAGACTTAGTGTCGGTGTTTTTAGCTGTACGCTATTATTCGGGTGTCGCGGATTATCATGCGTGGTACTGCCACGTCCATCATGATGGACCAGGCATGCAAGAAAAATCATCAGGATTACATAGTGTCTCATTGTTCTATTCTTTTTTAGTGATTAAATTTTTGGTCGAATGCATCGATTCTCGATGCGCTTCTGGTTAAAACATGAATGATTGCCCAGGCAACTAGATAGGTCATCCCGCAAATGGTGAACAGCAGGTTGTACCCTCCTGACAAATTACCTTGCAGCTTATAAGCGTCGAGCAGGTAGCCAACCAGCATAGGAAATAAAATCCCCCCTACGGCGCCGGCCATCCCGCCTATTCCCACTACTGAACTGACCGTGCTCTTCGGGAACATGTCTGAAGCCATCGTAAAGATATTGGTTGCCCAGGCCTGATGTACCGCTACGGCGGCACTGATGAGTGCCACAGCAATCCATACGTCCGTCACGAATTGCGTGAGGATAATCGACGTTTCCAAGATGGCAAACACCAACAAAGCCGCCTTTCTGGCGTTTAGCGTACGCCACCCCCTTTTGACCAATAGTGATGAAAAATACCCTCCGGCGATGCTGCCTACGGTTGTGGCCGCATAGATGACCATCAGTTCGGGACTGGGCTTAGTAAGGTCTAGGCTAAATGTGGAAGAGAAATACGAAGGTAACCAAAATAGGAAAAACCAATAGATGGGATCGATCAACAACTTGCCGGTGATAAATGCCCACGTTTGCGGAAAGGAAAACAGCCTTCCCCATTTGATCGGCTTTTGGTCGGTTTCCGTTTCGGCCATGGTCTGGCCACTTTGGATGAGTTTCAGCTCATCCGCGGATAGCCGCTTCTGCTCGGCCGGCACCTCATACAACCACCACCACACCATCAGCCATACGAAACCAAGTGACCCGGTGATCCAGAACACTTCCTGCCAGCCATAGTGGGTAAGAATCCAAGGTGTCATAAACAACGCGGTTACAACACCGATGCTTGTACCCGCATTAAAAATGCCCGTAGCCAGTGCACGCTCTTTTTTGGGAAACCATTCAGCAACAGCTTTCATTGCGGCAGGAAAATTACCTGCTTCGCCGATGCCAAGACCAATACGTGCAGCCGCAAAACCAAAGACACCCCTAGCTACCGCGTGCAACATACCTGCCACACTCCATACCACTACACTGATCGCATATCCCCATTTGGTACCGACCTTATCGATCAGTCGGCCGAAAACCAGCAAGCCGATTGCGTACGCAGCCGTGAAAGCCATTACGATATGGGCGAAATCAGTTTCCGACCAATTGAACTCTTTTTCCAGGGTCGGTTTCAGTAGCCCGATGATCTGCCGGTCGAGGTAGTTGATAGTTGTTGCGACGAATAACAACGACACAATCAACCAGCGGTAGTTCTTTATAATGATACTAGCCATGGTCAACGTTTATCCAGTGGTACGTGCTTTCCCCTATCATTCCGCATGCTCATTTCGGCGTAGCCACCGACCGACTTTCCTGTTGGGCTTCAACCTTCACTTCCAGCCAGATGAGTTTCTGCTGATCGCCGTTCGGGTTAACCAAACTGATCGTGTTGTACCCTGCCTTCACCGCTTTTGGATCGATTTTAAAGCGCATCACCCGTGGCGCAACATCAGCTACGTTGCCAACCTGTTCCCACTTTTTGGTTTTCGTATAGACAGTACCGTTTGCCCTGGTCACATCCGGCAGCACCGTTGTCAGCACATCGTTTACTTTGACTTGTATTTTGGCTGTCTCATAGCCCTCCATCAACTCAAGTCCGGCTAGTACGACGTAGTCCGCATTGGCTGTCTTCGGCCCGGTATACAACGTGAACGATTGTTCAGCCGCGGTCAGATCGACGGGCAATAGCGATGCGGTCTCTTTGTTCCTCCCCGCCGGAGAAGGGTAGGTTAATGGATGTCTTCGCGGTGTGCTATTGACGGTTTCGGCCGAGCCGATTTCGGTGAGTATAGCCGTCCTGTCATTGATTTTATAAGTTGAGCCATCCGATTCGATCACTTTCCGATCGTAGTCGCGCCGGTTGAAATGATTGAATAGGTAAATCGCATCTGCACCCCGATTGAACGCACTCAACGCAAACCCTCTCATCGACTCCAAATCGAATCTGAACGTTTTGCCGTACGGATCGCGCTGGCAGGAGTAATACATATCTGCCGACGGAGCCAGCACATAATCGTGGTTTGGACCAATCAGTTTCCGCCATAGCTCTAAGGGGATATCGAAGTTTGTCGGATTATGCCAGTTCGCGGGAATCAACATGTCGGTCCATCCATTTTTTACCCAAGCAACCCCATCCAGGCCGTAAGATTCACTGATTTCGGGTGTGGAAAGTACCCGCGTGGCTATCCGAATCGGATGACCACGTTTAGCTGCCTTTTGATTGACGAGCTCCCGTGCTTGTCGCATGAAGTCGTTAACGATCGCGATCCAATCTTGTTGGGTCCCGTCCTTGAATAGCGTTTGAGTTCGGATCCAGTCCAGCTCTATCCCATCTACATCGTATTTATCGAGTGCTTCGCTGATCAACGCCAGGTAAAAATCCCTGACTTCCTTTTTTCCATAATTCATGAAGGCCGTAGGATACAGCATGTATTCCGGGTGTTCGAGGATAAACGAACTGAGTTTGGTACTATCGTCCCAATAATGATGGTCATTCATCCGGATGGACAACCATGGACTCATGTTTTGCTCTCTAGTCCGTTTGATGCAAACCTCGAATGGGTCGACTTGCTTTTTACGCAACTTGGCGTGGGGCAGCGCCCAACTTGTGGCTGTAACACCGGCTGGAAGATCCCAGTACGGCGTCATGACTTTGCTATCGTAAGCAGCGCGCTGATAATTGACATTATACAATATGGTCGTCACCTGCGTCTTGGCATATTCATCAATGTAATTTCTTAAGGTATACACGATTTCGTCCCGATCCAGGGAGTCTATGTCCTTACGCCAGCTGGGCCATGCCACGATCGCATCTGCAGCGACATTTACAATTATCTTATCCTTGACCTTAGGTTGATCTGCCTTTTTTTGCGCCAAGGCTTGAAATGATACGGTCAACACAGACAGTAACGTAAAAGCGTAAGCGTAGCGGTTCCGGCAATAGTCTCCCCTCAAGGAGACCTTGCTCATTTCATTTTTTCTCATGATGTTTTATTGCGTAATTAACAATGCTAGGGCGTAATCGTAATCTCTATCGTTTGCCTTTCGGTGTCATTTTGGTAAGTTGTCTTCGCGTAACTTTCGAACGTTGCTTTAAAAGTTCCGATTGATGAATACGTATACGTATAGCCTTCAATTTTTGAGCTTAGGTTTTTAATAGGCACGCCAAAATCGGGGGTAACCCTTTTAAGATCGATGGGGCCGCTCAGTACCCATGACTCAGCATCCTCGGTAGCAGCATCGGCAGTAGCGGCGCCTGCAATAGTCAACGCCGCAGAACTGCTCGTCCAACCATAGGTATTGCTGATCTTGGCTGCCCGCCATCCCGGACTTATTGTGGTTGAAACACCATAATTGGAAATCGCGGAGTTACCTAAATTCGCCAGGGTGTACTTCGTGCCATCCGCCAACTGATTGGCCACCGTTAGCCCCGAAATGGTCCACTTCGGTTGTGCCGACCCGCTGACGGCCCGATACTTAAATGCCAGAAATATGGGCCTTTCATTGGCGGCAAAATCCGAAAGATCAATTTTTCCCGAAGGTGTTGAAACGCCGTCGGACAGCGTAGCACGGTCCGTGATATCAATCCAGTCTGCTGCAAGGATATTTGCAGCGGTAACGGCTTCATCTTCGGCTTGACCAATCCCCTTAAAATTAGTTGACACCATGATCTCCAACGTATTGGACTGCCCAACATTTCCAAGAAGGGAAGTGAATTGTAGTTCTGGTACGCCATCTGCCTGTTTACGCGTTACGAAATCATGTCGCTTCCCCATCTCTCCAGAGAAAAATGTCAGCATACCGGGGTTACCCGAAATGTTAAATTCCACCGGTTCTCCGACCCGATAGGTAGTCTTGGGGCTTGTTACGGAGAAGGAAGTGTCTATGATTACATCCTTTGAACAGGATAGACTAAGTATTATAGCGATATTGAATAATATGTATTTCATCTCTACTAGATTTTATTTATGCTATTACCAACCGTCAGTTTGTACTAATTTTGGATTTAACGTGAGCTCTCGCAGTGGGATGGGAATGTAAATGTGCTTTTCCGAAATATTCTGCCCAGCGATCGTAAGTGGTTTATAATTATTCGGTGCTGTCGCCTCAATCTCACTAGCCAACTCCTTCATGGTTGACACGAGCAGCCCCCAGCGAATCAGATCATAACGGCGGTGCCCCTCAAACGCGAGTTCTCTTGACCTTTCATCCTGTATGGTCTTTAATAAATCGGCCTTTGTAGCATATTCCTCGGGTTTCAATAGTTCATCGCCAACAATTGAAATTGTTGCAGTGGCTGTCGCCCCGGAACCCGTCCCTTCGATTGTTATAATTGGGTCCGTTTCGTAAAATGCTCCTCGCGTTACAACAGCAATATTGGTTACGGCCCCTTCAGAAACACTAGCCACAGCGGTAGCGTCGGCTGTTGCCCCACCTCCGCTAATCGTGACGGTAGGGGGCTCCGTATAATTAGTACCGCCGTTCGTGATCGTTATCCTGCTTAGTGTTTGTCCGTGGGCATCTTTTCCGTATCCACGCTGCCTCACTTCGTTTACGTACTGATAGGCAGATTCAGGACCATTGATGAAATTTTCTGCTTCGGCAGCCATCAACAGTACATCCGAATACCGCAAAATGGCGTAGTTCGTTGACGTAAAATTATTTATCCTCCGCTCCGTTAATTCATATTCTCTTCGCCACTTGCCCACACGCCGATCAAACAGCTGGTTATCGCGCCAATAGACTTTAACTGTGCCGCGATCATTCTGGTACTGAAACGGAGCAATGGACCAATCCCTGCGCGTATCGTGTGGATCAAACAAGTTGAATAGTTTAGGATGAGCTTGCAGGCCGCCGTTGGAAAAGCCGAGATTGACGTCCTGTTGACGAATGCCGTTTATAAAGCCCCAGCCACCGTGACGACTGAAAAGATCACCTACACCGGTGGTATAGAATTCCACTTCCCAGAGATTTTCCTTGGTGTCGTATTTATCCTGGATGTAATTAATGAACACCTGGCTATAATCTGGATTAAGCTCGTGCAGGCCGGAGTTGATTACCTTGTTTGCCCACTTCAAAGCCTCACTGTATCGTTCCACTTCGTTATAGGGTTCGCCCGCCCGAAACAAATTTACCCGTGCGAGCATCCCTTGAACCGTCGATTGGCTTACGCGGCCACTATGATCATAATCCGATATCGGTCGTACCATCGATTCCGCTTCTTCCATTTCTTTGGTTACAAAATCATATACAGTTGTTGCCGGTGTCCGTTCAACAAAAAGTTCATTCACAGAGACAGTAGGTTCTACAAGTAGGGGCACCGCACCGTAATTGCTTACCAACATGAAGTAGTAATACGCACGGAGAAACTTAGCCTGGCCCAGTATAATCGCCCGCTCCGTTTCGTCCATTTCAGGTTTCTCAATATTAGCTATTAGATTATTCGCCCGGTCTATCCCACGATACAGGCTATTCCACACGTCGGTGACACCCAGATAAGAGGAATTGTAATCATATTTCTGCGGAATGTTCGTACTGCCACTGAGGTTAAATCCTTCGTCTACCGATGCTAGCCACTGGTAATATAAAATGGCCGATCCCGACAATCCATATAAGGATGGTGCTTGCAAAATGTTATAAACGCCGATCAGTGACTGGTTTAATTGCTCTTCCGAATTGTAAAAATATTGGGGAGCAATAAAATCAGTCGGCTCCAATGTCAAATTATTCTTACAGGATAGAAATCCCGCAAAGAAGACTAGAAAAAATATAAAGCGCTTTTTCATAATCGTACTATTTCAATGTTCAAAAGTTTACGTTTAGTCCGAATACCATTGTTCTGGCTCGCGGATAGGCAGAATAATCCATCGCTGGCGTCAGGTTGGTACTCCTGACGGCGACCTCAGGATCCAACCCCGAGTAATTTGTCCATGTATACAAATTATTCGCTGCAAAACTGAATCGGACGGACGACATTTTCAACCGGCTCATCAGTCTGCCGGTATAGGTATATCCAAGAGAAACCACACCTAGCCGTAGCATCGATGCATCCTCGACGATTCTAGTAGACCAATATTGCGGGCCGCGGCCGGCTCGGGTCGGGATGGTTGAATTCACGTTGTCTGGCGACCAACGATCGGCGTACGTAGCGTACATGTTGGTATTGACCGTAAAATTGTCTTGCCCCTCGAATATAATCCGGTTTGCATTCAACACGTCGTTGCCGTAAGAAAACCGGAGAAACACACCCAGGTCAAAACCGCGAAATGTAAAGTTGTTGTTAAAACCGCCTACAAAGTCTGCATTGGGATTGCCGATTACGGTAAAATCGTCTGTATTTACGTTGCCATCGTTATTTAGATCTCGGTATCTCGCATGACCGGGTGCGATACCGGATCTTGTTGTCCCGTTGGCTGGCAGCTCATCTTTTAGGACATATGATCCATTTGCCGTTTGATAAAAATCCTCGTATTGATAAACGCCGTCATAAATCGCCCCGTAAAACAATGCAACCGGATACCCAACCTTTGCCAAATATTTAGGCACGCCGCCAAACGGCCCACCTGAGGTCGAAACAATACTCTCCTGACCTTCCGTGAGGGAAAGGATTTTGTTGCGGTTGAACGAAATATTAAAACTGCTAGTCCAGTTAAACGATTTCGAATTAATGTTGATGGTATTCAACGTAAATTCAAAACCCCTGTTTTGCACGGCCCCAATATTCTTGAATGCCGTGGTGAACCCGCTTGTTCCGGGAATCTGTGCATTCAGAAGCAAATCGTAGGTACGCTTATTGTAGTAATCTGCGATTAACGATATTCTATTATCCAAAAAACCCAATTCTACGCCTACGTCGACCGACTTAGTCGTTTCCCATCTCAGATCGGGATTGCCTATTCCGGTAGCTGCTGCGCCGTAAACGGGAGTGGTGTGCCCAAACGAATAGGCATTTCCCAAGGGGAAGCCTATCGACGTGAGGTAAGCGAAATCGGAAACCCTGTTATTGCCGGAATAACCAAAACTAGCTCGCAGCACGGCATCGGAAATGAAGGGCATACGGGTCATAAAACCTTCCTCAATCAGCGCATATTTGACGCCCAAGGACGGGAAATACGCCCATTGATTCCCAGCAGCGAATTTGGACGAGCCATCGCCCCGCAGAATCCCCTGGATGCTGTATTTGGATTTATAATCGTATATAACCCTTCCAAACACCGATTGCAACCGGTTTGCAGAGCTCGTTGCGATGATATTCCGTGCAACCCCTTGGTCCAAGCCACTGATACCCAACGCTTCATTTGGCAGTTGCTGAGCCTCTATTCCTGAAGACGAAGTGCTATGCCGTTGTTGGCTGAATCCGGCAACTACATTCAGCTTATGCTGATCAAATGAGCGTGTATACGTAATGGTATTCTCGTTTACGTAATTGAGATTTTCGAAATTGACGTTTTTACCATTCACCCCTAAACTAAGGGGGTATAAAGGACTTCCTGTGCGCGTTTTGGAATTATTAAACGCAATATCCTGTGATAGATTTTTGCTAAATCCGCCTGTCACTTTCACCTTGAGTCCCTTAAGTATCGTATACTCCAGAAATGTACTGGTGAAAAGGTTGCTGGTATTTCGCCTCCTCACTTCATTCTGCGCCTGAATAAGCGGATTTACCCTCCGGTCATTAAATCCACCTCCCGTTTCGGTGTTCGGATCAAATAATTCGTCTTCGAAATCGATTAATTGCCCTGGAATTTCAATAGGCCGGTAGCTCCACACGCTATACATATAAGGGCCACTCACGCCCGATTGATCAATGTTGTTCACTACCGTTCCATAGGTGTTGTAGTCGGCATAATTCAAGGTTAATCCCAACTTCAATTTTTCGGTGAGCTGGTGATCGAAAGCCACCCTGCCCTGATATCGCTTAAATCCCGAATTAAGGATGATACCATCTTGATTGGCGTAAGATCCGGAAACGGCGTATTTACTTTTTGCCGTGCCTCCTGAAGCGGACAGGTTATGGGTTGTCATGTTGGAGTTCTGAAAAATCTTACCATACCAGTCGATTGGCTGTTGGTTTCGGTAATCCTCCAGTGTTTTACCGTCAGAAAGGTAGTTTAATGTAGCACTTTCGTTGTTGATTTCCAGTTGCAGTTTTACAAATTCGTATGGGCTTAACAGTTCGATCCTTTTGGTATTTGATTGAAAACCGCTCGTAAGGTCATACGCGATTTTGGCTCTACCTTCCTGCCCCCGTTTAGTTGTTATTAAGACCACGCCATTTGCTCCTCTAGAACCGTAGATAGCGGTTGCTGCCGCATCCTTAAGAATAACAATCGATGCAATGTCGGCCGGATTAATGGAATTGTTCTCATTATCCTCCAATGGAAAATCATCGACCACGTATAATGGAGAATTACTTTGCGTAATGGAGTTTCCACCACGGACGATGATGTTTATCGGAGCTCCCGGCTGGCCATCGTCGGCGCGCACTTCAACCCCCGCAACTCGACCTGCAAGTGCTTGGTCAAAAGAGACTACGGGTGCCCTTTTCATATCTTCTACTGGCACAACGCCTACAGCTCCCACAATTTCGCGCTTGTTCATGGTGCCATACCCCACTACGACCGCCTCGTCCAGGTTGCTCACCGTTGCTTTTAACGAAACATTGATTGAAGGCTGATTCGCAACATCAAGCTCAACAGCCTCAAACCCTAAAATAGTGTATGTTAGCTTCGCCCCAGCGCCCGGAATATGGATGCTATAGTCGCCATTTGCATTGGTCGTAGTGGCTGTGCTCGTGCCTTTCACCCGTACGGTTACCCCTTCAAGTGCCGCCCCTTGTTCATCCGTAACACGGCCGCTGATTACCTGCTGATGCTGAATTGGTAAATTTTCCTTATTTCTCGTGCTTCCTCTCACCGCAATTGTCTTGTCTTTGATTTTGTAGACTAATGATCGGGGGGTCAACACCTGATTCAATACCACTTCCAGTGGTTGATTCTTCACATTCAGGGAAACCAGCAAGTTGGGTTTCACATACTGATCGTTGTAAATAATCAAATAACCGGTCTGCGCCTCAATGGCAGCAAATACTTTGGTAATGGGCTGCTCCTTAACATTCAGCGTGACGGTCTGGGACAGCGACTCCGCGCTTACATGTAGGCAAGCAATCGCTAAAAACAGCGATATCAATTTCATAATTCGGAATAATCGGTTAAGTACATTGAGCTTTTTTTCCCCGCCCAATGGGTGAAACACATAATTTATCATTACGTTTGTACGTTAGATAGCTGATCTGCTAATTTTAATAATTTGGTTACTATTGGTGCTGTCTGAACAAGAAGGGAGGTGTTGGTAGCGCTTCCCTTTCTTGCGTTTCAATGGTTACGTTTTGTCCATATTTTTGCTTTTAAGTTTGTAATTGGTTTTTATTTGTAAGTGTTTCTGGTGTATTCTACTGGACAATCAATGTGCGGCCCTCCAGTTTAATTTTCGCGTTAGAAATATTAAGCAAGTCCAATATGGTCAGCAACGATAAATCCCGCTGCATCTTACCGGTAAATGTTTCCTGCGGTATTGTTCCCCTATATGTCACTTCGACATCGTACCACCGGGCAACCTGACGGATCATCTCATCAAACGAAGTATGGTTAAAATGAAAACGCCCGTTCATCCAAGCAGTGTATTGATCGGTATCTACTGGTGCTTTAGCAATGTTTCCGTTCACCAACGTCCCCTGCTCGCCAGGAACGAGTGTTATGTGCTCACCGCCGGTTCCGCCCCACAAACGTACAGCCCCTTCAACGAGTGTTGTCCTCTCCTCCTCATCATCAGGGTATGCGGAGACATTGAATTTTGTACCCAATACCTCTACTGTTTGTCCGTTCGTTATCACTTTAAACGGCAAAAACTTGGATTGGATGTCTTTTTGCCGGTTTACCTCAAAATATCCCTCACCCGCTAGCTCGACTACACGTTCTTTTTCCGTGAAACGACTGGGATACTTCAGCGTGGATGAAGCATTGAGCCACACACGTGTACCATCAGGCAAGGTAATTTGGTAAGTGCCGCCTTTAGGAGTGGTTAGTTCTAAAAAGACGATTTCTCCCTCTGCTACCACATCCTCTTTTTCCGAGCGTCCGCTTTCACCGGGCTTCAGGGTCGCGAGGGGATCCCCGTCGTTGTAGGTTATTTCACCATCCCCGATGACGATACCATCCCGGGCTTCGTCCAATGTTATGGTCCGACCACCCGCAAGGGTGAGCGTGGCGCGGTTGCCTCCGGGTGGAACATCCGTTGATGGTATGCTCACGGTTTCAGATTTTGACGGGGCACGGTCGTTAACATAAAACCATGTGACGACGGAAGTCGCAAGGAGCATCGCAGCAACATAAGGCATCCATCTTCGCAATATGTGCGTCTTTGAGGGCACATCATGTTCTTCTTCTGATGTTTGTATAACCTGATCAGCTTCTAGCTTTCTTTGCGTAAGTTCCCATAGCCGCGTTCGTTCAACCGCGTGGAAAATTTGCAGCTTCTGAGATAAGTGTTGGGTATCGTTGAGCCCATCGAGAAATTCTCGGTTTTCTAAGCGCTCAGCCAGCCACTCATTCAACGCGCGCTGTTCTTCGGCCGTTAACTCCTGCCGGAGATAATTCGCAATGAGCTGGGCGAGGTATTCGTAACGATCGGGCATAATTGTTCCTAATATCGGTATAGAAACGACAGGATTCGGAAAACGCCCAAAGGTTTTTTATTTTTCTTTTATTTCGGCAATACGCAGCAAAAAATCCAGATGAATGCAGGCAATCCTTTTTTTAGCAGGGCGGTTTGGAGCAACTGGATAGCGCGTGCTTTCTGATTGCGGACCGTCTTTACGGATACGCCCAATTGCGCAGCTACCTCATCGGTCTTTTTCCCATCAAAGAAGATAAGCTTAAAGATTGCGCGCGCTTTGGTGGGCAATCGCTCAATCTCTTCGTATACGAGCTGCAGCACCTCCGTCTCTAACAAGGAATAGTCTTCGCCGTCCACTAAAGTTTCTAGCGTATGCCTGTAGTCTCCTAAAGACGCCTCCCTCCGTTTGTACTGTTTCAACCGATCAAGACACAGGTTCTTCGTGCTAATGTAAAGGAATCCTTTGATACTACTTAAGTTATCAAAATCGGCAGCTCGCCGCCACAGCTTCACGAAAACTTCAGACACCGCATCTTCTACCTCTCCCAGGTCGTCGAGGATGGTTCCTGCATAGTAGCACAACGGACGGTAGTGCAAATCGAAAACATGGCGAAAAGCTGCAGGGTTTCCTTTTCGAAACTCCGATTCCCAATAGCCTATTGACTTACTTGAGGTTTTCATATTGGTTAGTCAAAGATACAGGTGTGGGAGAAGATTTCCAAACTTTAAAGTTCCGCTACTCTCCGACCAGCGCATGGTTCTCACATGAAAAGTTTAACATCCATCGGCAGGGCCGTAACGCCATGGTGCGGGAATCGGGAAAAGTTAGCTCCCATGTGTTCTTAATTACTTGCATGGTCTAAGAGATATTTGGCCTGACGGTATAACGTCACACCAATGAACGACGGTTTGAATTTGGCTTAAACGCTTATCGCGTTCGAAATACGCTTTGCGGCAATCACTGCTCCTTCCATATAGCCAGCATAGGCTGTGGCGGTTTCTGTTGCGGAAAAGAATAGTTTGCCCTCCATATAACTTTCCAGCAATAAGGGATGCCCATTATACTGATGCGGCCGCTGGATAAGCTGACTTCCTCCAGATATAAATTCGTCTGTCCAAACCTTGTCGAAATAAGTGGTCGGCGTCAGTGCCTCTACGCCCAATAGCTCTCCCAATTGGCGTAATACATATTCCTTTCTGACTTCGGGCGAATACGATGCTGCACCACCACTGAGGAAACCGGTAAAGCCAAACTTGTCTTCTTCGAAATTGGTGTGGTCGTACATTTCCACAATAATTCCCGCGTGACTATACAACATTCCCGAATACCCCTTGTTTCGCCAAAAAGGCTCTGTATACTCTATCGTGAATTTGATAGCGCCTGCCATCCAGGTATGTACGTCTACTAAGAAACCGGCGAGCGCATCCGGTAATTTGGGGGAAAACGTAAATTGGGCCGCCATTAACTGCGGAGGCAAGCTGATAATTACCTTATTTGCATGGACTTGCTTACCTTTTGCAGTGGTCAGCAAGATTTTATCCCCGGCCTCCGTTACGGCAGTGACCTTTGAATTGAAAAAAATGCTTTCCGCGGGCAACCGTTGGGCTAATGCATCAATCAGGGACTGTGTTCCACCCACGATCCGGTATGAAGGACTTTCAGCTTCAGGTACAAAGAATTTTTGCGGCGGCTCAAAGGATCTGGTTTGAAACAGGGATATCCCCTTAGAATACTGCGGATATTTTTTTAATCCCAATTCATCAATCAGCGAGAGCAGATTGGTATGCATATCCGAAAACCATGTTGCGCCCAATTCCAAAGGTGCTTCCAATGTACCCTTCACGGTCTGTATTCTTCCACCCAATCGCGGCGAAGCTTCCAGAACTGTTGTCCTGATAGCTCGCTGCGACAGTAAGTAAGCTAAGGTAAGTCCACTCAAACCACCGCCCACGATTACAATTTCTTCATTAGTTTCCATTGCGCGAAATTGCTAATTTAAATTTAAGAAATTATGGCACAAAAGAAACCCGTTACCTTGTGTAAGATAACGGGTCCGCCCCAATGGGATTAGGGGCTATCAACCTAAACCTTAGATAAAGATAGGAATTACCTCGCTAAACTCAAAACTCATCCAACTATTCTCGCCTGATAGCGCAAATACGATTGTTTCCGAGCCCTCTGAACTCTACGATATCAACACCCAATTGAATCAAATGCGTAGTATAAAAACACCTTTTGCGAAACTTTTTATTATATTCGATTCGTATAAACAGTTGTTAGCGGTTATTAATGTGATCGTGCTAAAACTCAGCAATCATTTGCTCGGCTTTCCCAACAAAATTACCGATGACCCCCTCCTATCGCTGTTGCTAAATGATAACGAAGCATACCGGTTTGCTGAGGAGCGTAGGTTGTTTTATGTTGCGTTGACGAGAACTAAAAATGAAGTGGTATTGCTTGCTCCATCAGAGGCTTCGTTGTTTGTAGAGGAGCTACTAAAAGACAATAATTATTTATTGACCACCACTGATGGGGCTGTGAACGCTACAGCATGTCCATACTGTAAAACCGGGAAACTGTTGATCAGGCAGCATACTGCGAATGGCAGCCAATTTTTGGGATGCTCGCATTACCCGAGTTGTAACCAGACGTTTAAAAACCTAGAAATTTTAAAGAACGATCTGATGTGTCCGGATTGTCAAAGTGGCTTTATGGTTAAAAGGAGCGGTAGATTTGGCGACTTTTTGGGATGTACCAATTATCCGGGGTGTAAGAATACGATAAAGTTGAAATGATATGCAATGACACCGCGAAGAATAACACATTTATTATTGGAACTTGGACTTTTTTCATATTCGCTAACTTTGCCCTATTATAAAGACGCAAAAGCCGCTGACGAGTTGATTAACAATTCGAGCAGGGCAAATAAGCAAATATAAACAGAAGAGCGCATCCGCCACATAGACCATAGTAAAGCATAAACTTATATCGAATTTACGCAGACAACTAAACAAATTAGTATATTTGTCTGAGACTTAGATATGTATTAATGACCGAGACACAACTAACCGATTTGCTCGAAGAATTAGTGAAACAATCGCACGAAAGTGAATGGGTTGAATTTAAACTTAACTTCCATTCGGTTGAGGAAATAGGTGAGCGAATCTCAGCTCTGGCAAATGGTGCCTGTATACACAATCGTACGTACGGCTATTTAGTTTTTGGGATTGAAGACAAAACACATATTATTAAAGGCACGTCCTTTAAGGCCAAATCTCATAAAAAGGGAAAGGAAGACCTTGAGCATTGGCTCGCTACTCGTTTAAATCCTAGAATTGATTTCACGATATATGAATTTGACTATGTTGATGACCGCCATATATCACTTTTTGCGATCCCTGCCGCAAAAAACCAACCAGTAGAGTTTCTTCACCAAGCCTATATCCGTATAGGCAGCATCACAAGAAAACTTAATGAGTTCCCGCTGAAGCAAGCTAAAATCTGGAAGAAGGATACTACGCCTTTTGAAAAGGAAATTGCTCGAGACAATTTATCTGCAGCAGATATCACAAAACTATTAAGTATCGAAACTTACTTTGACCTGTTAAACATACCGTACCCAACAACGCAACAAGGCGTAATTGATAAGTTTATCGAAGAAGGTTTAGTCGTAAAAAGCAGAGGGTATGCGATCACAAAACTTGGCGCGATATTACTGGCGAAACAGCTAAAAGATTTTGAAAGTGTAGAACGAAAATCAATCAGGGTAATTGTATATAAAGGAAAGAATAAAGTAGAGACAGAAAGAGAACAAATTGGAGTGAAGGGATATGCTATTGGTTTTGAAGGATTAGTCAACTGGATCAATAGTCAACTACCCGCCAATGAAGAAATCGGGAAGGCGTTGAGGACAGAATCAAGAGTGTACCCGGAAATAGCTGTACGCGAATTGGTGGCGAACGCATTGATTCATCAAGATCTTACTGAAAAAGGATTTCCAATGATAGAAATCTTCTCTGATCGGATTGAGATTTCGAATCCGGGGACGCCCCTCGTTACTCCCGAACGTTTTATAGACGCTTATATGTCACGCAATGAGCGGCTAGCCGATATAATGCGAAGGATGGGCTTTTGCGAAGAAAAGGGAAGCGGATTGGATAAGGTGATTTTTTACAATGAACTGTATCAACTTCCTCCCATTAATGTTATCGTAGCCGAAAGTAGAACTCGCGTTACAATGTATAGCTATAAAACACTGAATCACCTGGATAAGAAAGAAAAGATAAGTGCTTGCTACCAGCATGCGTGTTTAAAATATGTTTCTAACGAGAAGATGACAAATCAGTCATTAAGGGAACGATTTCAGATTGAAGATCACAACTATTCGGTTGCTTCTAGAATTATAAGGGATGCTTTGGGTGAAGGGGTGATAAAGGAAGATGACCCGGAAAACAAATCTAGGAAGTATGCCAGCTATATTCCTTTTTGGGCATAATCTTATGTGATGGTCATGTGATAGAACAAAACATTTGACATTACAAGTATCTGATAACCAATATTTTTTTATGTGATGGTCATGTGATAAGTAAGTGTATGGACTGATTCGATGGTGTGACAGTGTGTAATCTTCCCCAAAACAATTGCGATTATAAATGCAACCTTATGAGAATACAGCAGACCTAAATGCCTGTAGGTGATCGTAGGCTAACTTCACATGTTCGGACTGGAAAAGGTCCGCCTTTCTTGGGTTCCATTGCTTAATGGCATATATTACCTGCTCTACATTGTCTACGCCCGGTTGCTTGCTGGCATAATCTGCCGAGGCCAACAGTTCCAACGCATAAGTAGACTCAAAGCCTTCGATAAGTTTCAAAACAGATTGAAGCCGATCTCGTTGTACGGCGCTCAGTTCCGATTGGATAAACCGCTCAACCTCAGCATACCGCTCGTAATTGAGTAGCAGCGGCTCGAAAGCCTTGGCTTGGTTTTGTTCAAGCCCCTTGAGGTACACGCCGTTCACCGCACCCAACACATGGTTGAGCTGCACCGAATATGGGCCGTAATGATGGGCCGTAAACGTAAGCCGTAAGTTCTCTCCGCTCTCTTGAAGGAAATAGGCCAGCTTGTTGGCAGCAAACAGGCTGCTGATGTCTCCAACGGACTCATAATGGAACATCAAGTAAAGCAGCATGGCCTTGGCTGGGGTAAGTTCGGCATCCCGCGGCTTGTCCTCGCCCTGTAGGATACTTTTTATGGCTGCATTGGGCTCATAAACCAAAATGTCGATATCCAGATCGGATAGCTGATCGATAATCATAGGCTTAACAACATTCCAATCCAAACCACCGCTGCCACAACCCAAAGGCGGTATGGCAATGCTTTTTATTTGGTGCTGAATGATGGCTTCCTTTAGTGCCGGAAGCCCTTTCTCGATGTATTCAATCTTGGAGGGGGCCTTCCAGTGCTCTTTGGTGGGAAAATTAACGATATTCTTTTCGCGCAAGAGGTCGCCATCTCTCACAACCAGCATCTGTCCAGTACGGAGCGCCCCCGTTTTACACGCTTCTTTGTATACCTTGTAGTTTTTGGGGAATTGGTTTTTAAATTGCAAAGCGATGCCTTTCCCCATCACGCCGACGGTATTGACGGTGTTAACCAGCGCATCGGCATCAGACCGGAGCAAATCACCTTGCAAGAATGTAATCATCTAAAAGTATAATTTTCCTTCCCGAGCTACCTGCACAGGTATTTCAAGGTCTAATTTACGAACAATATCTGCTATTTCCTTCATTTTTGCTTCCGTATTTACAAATAGCCTATCTATATAAGATGTTGGGATATGATGACGAACCAGGAACTCTGCTTGCTTGAAATCCCTGCGCCGCAAATCGTCTTCGTTATTTTTCCAGTCTTTGGAACGGATGACATCCCATCTCAATTGACCGAAATCTTTGGGATCGGTAAAGAAACGGGCCACCTTTCGCTTGGCATGCTGATCGGTATATACGTATTGAAAATCACCGGCCAGGATATGCGCTGAATTGACTACTACATAGACAATATCTTCCTGTGGATATTGATGCACGCCTTGATAGCCATGCATAATCATGTACAACATCGGAGAATGCCCCCAAAATTAAAACGGAATATATTCACCAAGGTGGCCATAATCCGCTAACGGTATCGGGTGATTGTGCCTGTCTGTGATCAGTTGCTGGTGCCCAATATGGATATAATTTGGATCATGGGAAGGATGCTGGGCACTACATAGACCATGAACCAGAATATGCTCAATATTCTGCCAATGTACGATACGGAAAAGGAAAATAGTATCGGGTATTGACATGGCTTGGCAAAGATAGAAAATCAACCGCATAAAGAAAGTCCCGAAACGGGGAGAATCGGGGCTTGCTAACTAACCAATTATAAACTTAAATTATGAAACGATAAATCTTACTAACTGACTATATAACGCATTCCAGCCCCGCTTTGTTAAGAAATCTTAAAAAGACAATAGGGTGATAAAACTGTGTCTAAAGATACATTTCTTTAAATTATATGTAACTGTATATCCTTTGTGGTCAATTCCAAGTCCCATACCCTTATTTTTCATCGCTCTTCTTTTTGGAGATTGACCAGGTGAATAGACAGATAGTGAACACGGTCAATGCACTAAGGAGCGCGATTTTGGTTCCTTCGTGATTGAGCTGTGGTATTACAAAATAATTCCAAAAAACATTACACTAATTATATTAGTTTTTTTTGTATATTTGGATTGACATAACCAATCTACCTATGGCAAAGACGACAGAGCCTGTTTCTCTTAATGAAATGCTTGCCCATGAAAGTGATATCCAAGACCGGATTTTCAATATACGTGGAATCCAAGTAATGATTGACCGAGATTTGGCCGAATTATATGGGGTGGAGACCAAGGCGCTAAACCAGGCGGTAAAAAGAAACACAGATAGGTTTCCTGAAGACTTTCGTTTTCAGCTCTCTAACCAAGAGAAGACTGAACTGGTCACAATTTGTGACCGGTTCGAAAGCTTAAAACACGCTACGGTAAATCCTCATGCATATACCGAGCACGGTGTACTGATGCTCGCAAACGTTCTGAAAAGCGACCTTGCAACGCAGATTAGTATTCGCTTGGTTAAGGTATTTGTGCAGCTGCGTAGTTTATTAGCGTCGCATACTGGCCTTCAACTTCAGATTGAAGAAATTAAAAATGCAATAGGTAAGCAAAACAACAAGCTGTCAAATCACGATAAAACCATCGAACTGCTCTTTCAATATCTTGACGAACTAAACGATAAGATCAAGCGGCCACCACTGCTGCCGGATAGGGAAATGGTGGGGTATAAAATTGGAAGAGGAAAAGACAAAAATTAGCAAAAACACGACAGGAAAAGGTACTGAGGCAGATAATGTGATCGTGCTAAAACTCAGAAACCATTTGCTGGGCTTCCAACAAAATGACCGACGACCCTCTCCTATCGCTTTTGCTAAGTGATAACGAAGAATACCGGTTTGCAGAGGAGCTGCTAAAAGACAACAATTATTTATTAACCACCACTGATGGGGCTGTGAACGCGACAGCGTGTCCATACTGTAAAACCGGTAAACTGGTGATCAGGCAGCATACTGCCAATGGTAGTCAATTTTTAGGATGCTCACATTACTCCAGTTGTAACCAGACGTTTAAAAACCTTGACATTTTAACGGACAAGCTGATGTGTTCGGATTGCCAAAGTGGTTATATGGTTAAAAGAAATGGGAAATTCGGCGACTTTTTGGGATGTACGAATTATCCTGGGTGTACGAATACGATAAAGTTGAGGTGATACGGCAATGGAAGATGAAAGCTGCTCAATGAGTCGTTAGTGCATTACCTTGCTTAAAATAAGTTTGCTATCTTGTGCATTATGAAAACTGTGACATTAGATATTTTGAACGATAAGGCGATGAACCTACTCAAGGAGTTGGAATTGCTGAAGCTCGTCCGTGTTCGCAGACAGACCTCGACCGGTAAAGAATTGAAGAAAGATCTCATCGCTAAATACAAAGGGGCAATGACTCCTCAAAGTAAAGATGAGATAGATCGTCAACTTCAAGACCTGCGCAACGAATGGGAATAGACTATCCGTGGGATCAGCGATTACGGAGATTGAATTACATCGGCCTGTATACGGTTTTACTCTTGGTCTCATTGCCGTTATGGCTATCCATCCTATTATGCATGATGCTCGGGGGAAAATGTGCATTATCCGGCGATCAACAGATTGGTCAAGGCAACATGCGAAGAATTCGGCGTGACCTACCCGGAACATCGCACGATGGGGCAGGCATTTGCATCGCATCTCCGACATATCGATCGGCTCGGCCGCGCATAGTGTCCCGGTTGGCGGGGATAATGTCGTTGGAAAGCACCTTTGCGCCCAATGTCGCACATTATTATTTGGGTACTCCCCAGTTTGTCCGACTTAATTGCCTACATTTACGGAATACCCTTCACACCAAGCAGCACATGAGGCAACTGAAAATATCCGAATCGATTACCAACCGCGCTAATCGATCCCTGAACAGCTATTTACTTGATATAAGTAAATATGACATGCTCGCCGGTGACGAAGAGGTTGCGCTGGCCATTCGGATACGAGCCGGGGATACCGTGGCGCTGAACAGGCTGGTAAAAGGGAACCTTAGGTTCGTGATTTCGGTAGCCAAGCAATTCCAGCATCAGGGCGTGTTGCTGGAGGATCTGATCAACGAGGGAAATCTGGGGCTGGTAACGGCAGCAAAACGATTTGACGAGACACGCGGCTTCAAGTTCATATCTTATGCCGTCTGGTGGATCAGGCAGAGCATCATGTTGGCCATTTCCGTGCAATCACGTACAGTCCGTTTACCGATAAACCAAATCGCTGATTTGGTCAAAGTGAAGCGGTCGCAATCCGAGTTGGAGCAGCGATTGGAACGTGAGCCCACTGTGGAGGAGCTGGCCGATGTCCTTGGCGTTCCGTCTGAACGATTGGGCCGTACATTGTCAAACGGCGAGAGGCAGGTTTCGATAGACGCGCCTTCCCTTCATTCGCCCGATATCTGCTTATTGGATTCGTTGCCGGATGTCGGGGTGCCGACGGACCATCGGGCGATGCGCGATTCACTGGAAATCGTTATCGGAGACGCGATACGCCGCCTTCCCCAACGGGAGCAATTGGTGTTGAGCCTTTTTTTCGGGCTCGGTGGATCTGAACCGAAACGCCTCGGAGAAATCAGTCGGCAAATGGGGTTAACTACCGAACGTGTGAGGCAGATCAAAGCCAAGGCTTTAGCTTGGTTGCAGCATTCTACAGAAGGAAAAAAACTGGCTCCTTTTAGGAGTTAATCTTTCCAGGTTTTCCTTGAGGCTCTTTACCGCGGTCTTTTTTGGCGCCGTCATTCTTTGATGATCCGTTGTCATTAATGATTCCAGCAGTACCTATGTATCCTCAGGAAATGGAAATAAACATGGGCGTTGTTGCGTGTTTTCCAAACAATAACCTAACCTAATGGTAATTTATACGATACAGATACACGTCTCAGGGTTACCACTTTCCTCCTACCGCAAACAAAGTGGGGCACCGGAATACCTACGTGGATATCGACAGGCAGCGAGGAAATACACTGGCTGTGGAATAACAGGTTGTGATGGCTAACAGAGAAATTTTAAAGGAATGGGTTGATGCCTTCAACTCGGAGAACATAGAGGCAATCATGGAACTTTATGCGGACACTGCTGCCCTCTGTCTTGTAGCGAAGTACCCTGTCATTGGCATCGGAAGGAACAGCATAAAGAAAATATATCGCTGGCTATTTTCATCCGGTCGGAAGACATGCCTGCCAAAGAATATTTTTGAGGACGGAGACAACCTAATTCTTGAATGGAAAGATATCGAAGGATTTTATGCCTGCGAAGTCATCCAGTTTAGTTGTAACAAGATAATTTCCCAACGGAGTTATCAAGAAAAATTGCCGCACCTTAAATTTGAACAGCTATCTTTCCAATCAAACTGAAAATCCTTGGCTGAAGTGACCATTGAGTCTGTGTAATAGATTTTGTTCAGTCATTGAAATGGTAAAGGAATACAACATCTCCGACATAGGCGGGTTTGGCTTTCCCCCGGATGGCCAGGGTTGCCTGGATGATTGCCTTCACCGTTCCCCTGAGATTGATTATTGACTTTACCTTTGCTTTCAGTTGGACTTCGTCGTCTACCAGTACAGGTTGACCGAACCGGAGGTTTTCGATACCGTAATTGATTTCCATCTTCACATTTCTTACGTCCGCAATCTGCTTCCATAGATAAGGGATCAGCGAAAGGGTCAGGTAACCGTGGGCAATGGTTGATTTAAAGGGACCTTCGCGCTCCGCTTTCTCTTTGTCCACATGGATCCATTGGTGATCCAAGGTCGCATCGGCAAATATATTGATCTGCTGCTGGCTGATTGCATGCCAATCGGAAACCCCCAATTCTTTTCCCTCGTGGGTTTTGTAGTCTTCGTAACTGTTTATCGTTACCATGTGGTTGCCATTTCTTAATTGTATTCGTTTATTTATGGGTTGTTGGTATTGTCGGGGCAATTCTAGCGATTTCGTACCTCATATGCAATAGTTAGTTTGCTGCCTTATTCAACCTGAGGATGTAAGCGTGGTCGACACTCGATGAAGAAGGAAGGCCGCTAACTGAAAAATAAAAGGTGAATATAACCCATTATTGGAAAAAAGGCGAAATTGCAAAAGTACTGTTTCGTAAAAACCGATTAGCTTATAAATTAAGTTCGCATTATAGGTTTTGACTTTTTATTTATTTATTTGATTATGTCTTTCCATTTTGTCATTCGATCTTTAAATCTTTTGTTCGACCATCCACGCTGAAGCGCTGAATCTACTTGCATGACAATTCGTAACATCTATTGTCCATCCATTTATTCAAAAGAATCCAAGACAGATCTCCAGGTATCCGAAGGCTAAGAAAGAACCGTTGGAAGCTCCCGTTAAATTTGTGCATGACAATGACGGGGAAATAGCCAGTAACGTCATATCAACGAAAAGAGAAGGGTCAAATATAACTGAGGAAATTCCATTATTCTTTTTTATAGTGCGTTCTGCGTCACTTTTTTTGCTATTTTAGCTTAGCTCAAAAAGCGAATCGAAAACAAATATTTGCAATAAATTACAAATAGAAGAATTTCGCATATATGCGAGTTAGGCGTAATGCTACCAGCGACCGTACCAATCTGGACAGTTAGAAAAATGGACTACAATAACGATACAAAAAGACTTTCACGACTAGCTGCAATTTTGACAATTTTGCAAACGAAACGACTTTTGACAGCTTCGGAATTAGCGCATAAATTTTCAGTAAGCAACAGGACAATTTACCGAGACATAAAAGCCTTAGAACAAGCAGGTGTTCCTATTTTGACAGAAGACGGAAAAGGTTATTCTTTAATGGAAGGTTACAGAATACCACCAGTAATGTTTACCGAAAGCGAAGCCAATGCCTTAATTACAGCGGAACAACTCATTTTAAAAAATAAAGACGCTTCATTTGTAAAAGAATATTCAGAAGCTATCAACAAAATAAAATCTGTTTTACGCAACAACACCAAGGACAAAGCAAACTTACTTTCCGACCGAACTGCATTTAGACAAAATGCATACAACGACAGAACAAGTAATTATCTATCAACATTACAATTAGCCTTGACAAATTTCAACTTTGTCAGAATAAAATATCATTCACCCGACACCAACCAAACTACGGAAAGAACAATTGAACCTTTTGCCATTTACAGCACACAAGAAAATTGGTTACTCATTGCTTTTTGCTCACTACGGAAAGATTTCAGGGCATTTCGTTTGGATAGAATTCAAAACTTAACCACACTCAATGAACAGTTTGAACCACATAAAATGACCTTGCAGGAATATTTTGAAATATGCAAAGAAAAATATTTTTCACAACCCTTGACATAGGGCTGTCGCAACACCATTTTAGTTTTGTGGCTTAACAAAAAATATTTCAAAAATGAACAAAGTAAAAATTGAACCCTTTAAAGTAATCGGCATTTCTGTAAGAACCACAAACGAAAATAATCAGGCTGCTGCGGATATTCCTAACTTGTGGGGAAAATTTCTGGAGGAAGGGGTTTTAGAGAAGATCCCATATAAAGTGGACAACACGGTTTATTGCCTGTATACAGATTATGAAAAAGACCATACACTCCCGTACACTACCATATTAGGCTGTAAAGTAACTTCTTTAGAAAATATCCCGACGGGAATGGTCGGTAAGGACATCGAGGGTATAGCTTATGAAAAATTCACCGTTAGGGGAAATCTACAGCACAATATCGTTTTTAATGAATGGATAAAAATTTGGAATGCTGATCTGCCCCGACTATTCTCGACGGATTTTGAAATATATGGAGTAAAAGCGCAAAATCCGAGTGATGCTGAAGTTGATATCTTAATCGCTGTAAAATAAAAAAATGTCTCAAGAACTTCATAGCTATTACCTGAATAAAGAGGAGCCAAACAAGAGTTGCTTGCTTGCATTACGAAGTATTATTCTTGACCAAGACACAAATGTTACTGAAACGCAGAAGTGGGGAATGCCCTGCTTCTGCTATAAGAAAAAAATGTTTTGCTATTTGTGGACAGATAAAAGGACGAACGAACCGTACATCCTTATGGTAGAAGGAAAATATCTTGACCACCCTGAATTGGAAGAGGGCGACCGTTCCCGAATGAAGATTTTCAGAGTTGATCCAAACAAAGATCTGCCAATAAAGACAATAGAAAACATTTTGCAAAAAGCCTTGGATTTATACAGAACAGGTGTAATAAAACTCAAAGATTGACCGACAGAAAAGCTCATACGCCTAACAGCAGTTTGGCGCAAACCGTTATTGGACTTTAGAGGTGGATAAAAATCCTATTTTTCTCTTCAAACAGCTGTCTTTTGTTTTTTCTTGTATTTTAAAAAAGCCACGAAATCCGACACCTCTTGCCTGAGATTAGCTGGTAAGGAACTGATTTCTGCAAATAATTGAACATCTGATATCGCATGATTTTTCTCGGCTTTGGCGTTGCTTGCTTTTGCACTTTTCGTTGGCACTTCAATCAGATTATATGGAGTATTGAGTAAATTCTGATCCAAATGCAAAAAATCTGACAACTTGCGGATCATGCCTTTCGATAGCCCTCGCTTTTTATTCAGTACTTCGGATACGATTCCGCTACTTCCAATATATGGCTGTAGATCTTTTTGTTTCAACCCCAAATATTCCATTTTAAGTTTGATTATTTCTATGGGGTTGCCTACATGAATGTTGGCATGCTGATTCTCGTAAGCCTCGATCAGATCTGAAAGCAATTCGAACTGTTTTACGAGTTTTTCGTTTTCTTCAAACCCCTCCCGATCACCAAGCTCTTCCAACAAGACTACCGCCTTATTGTACTCTTCCTCATTTCTAAACATTTTCATTTTCATGGCCCTCATTTAAACTTTTCTACCGTATACTGCTTGTTTAGTTTGCAAAGCTTTGAATATGCTGCGTGTGTACCGATCCATTTAACGTAAATCACAGATTGCTTCAATTTGGCGTGAAATTGATATTTAATGATGATTCGTATGTGATTTCCTTTGATGTCAATTACTGCACGTTCAGCTCCGATAATATCTACAGCCTTTGCTCCAAACGATTCGACAATATCTTGGGGCTTTTCCCATGTTAGTGTTTTAACCAGTGATACCCAAGCTTCAAGAGCGTCCTTTACTTTCGGATTTGTTTCGATATATTTACCTATCGAAGTAATTTTAACGATTCTAATCATGCTGTTATTGCCGATTCAATGATCTCACTCTCGACTGCAAATATAATAATTTTACTCTCAAAATGAGAGATTATTTATTTTATTTTGGTCAAAACTTTACGCTATTATACATGGTTTCCATTCGATTCCCTTGTGGAGCACCAAGCTATCTCCCTCCCCAAACAAAATGAATGCAAAAAGAAACCCGTTATTCGTTATGGAGGTGAAATATGCGAATGCAAAAATTATTAAGACGGAGTTACCTATTCAAATTACTCAAGAACAATTTTCAAATTTGGGAAGTCAGGATATGCAAGCTTATTTGGGCATGTAATTAGAGATTGTACTACACCATGTTCATAAATTAAAAAAAAATACTCGTCAATAAATATGGGAACAATTCAATCCTGGTTTTAAGACAGCACAGCTTTGATATTCACGATTTGATAGCGCTGACTCCAAACTGTAGGGTAAAATATTTTGAAAGCACCGGCAAATTGGAAGTAAAGGGGCTTGAAGAAATTGATATTCGCTATTTAACCGTGCATCGATCAAAAGGCACCGAGGCCGACAATGTGATCGTGCTAAAACTCAGCAACCATTTGCTCGGCTTTCCCAACAAAATGACGGATGCCCCCCTCCTATTGCTTTTGCTGAGTGATAACGAAGCATACCGATTTGCAGAGGAGCGTAAGTTGTTTTATGTTGTGTTGACACGAACTAAAAATGAAGTGGCATTACTTGCTCCATCAGAGGCGTCGTTGTTTGTTGAAGAGCTGCTAAAGGACAATAATTATCTACTAACCTCGACCGACGGCGCTGTGAACGCTACAGCATGTCCATACTGTAAAACCGGGAAACTGGTGATCAGACAGCATTCTGCGAATGGCAGTCAATTTTTGGGATGCTCGCATTACCCGAGTTGTAACCAGACGTTTAAAAACCTAGAAATTTTAACGGACAAGCTGATGTGTCCGGATTGCCAAAGTGGCTTTATGGTTAAAAGAAGTGGTAGATTTGGCGACTTTTTGGGATGCACCAATTATCCGGGGTGTACGAATACGATAAAGTGAAATGAACCGATTCGTTATAAAAGCCGCCTAAAACAAAGCCCCGAAACGGGGTGGTGCATTCCGGCCCCGCTTTGTTACAACGGGATTGCTAAGATACGTTAAAAAGACAATATTCCGTCGGTGACACTGTTGGAATATTCTTAAACAATCCGGGAAGCGCAGTGTTGGCAATTAGGTAGTTACCTTAACGGAGAACTCATGGTCAAGCACAGCGAAATCTTTGTCGTATGGCTCATCGCCGGAATCGGGTTGTTCGGCTGCGGCGGAAGGAATACGGAATCGAACGTGGAAGCGCCAGGCGACAAAAAGCCGGGTAAGGACAAACTGCTGGAAGCAGGTGCAGATATGTTACAGGATAAATCCCCGCTCAGGCATTTCAATGCTTACCTGGATGGTTTCCATTTCTACAACGGGAATATCAACGCGCAGATGGAGGCGCACCATTATGTCCACCAGCTTAACGAGGATGTGTACCAAGCCGTCATCTTTGACGGCAACGACCGGGACGCGAAACTGATGGGCGTTGAATACATCATCACCGAGCGGCTGTTCAGGACGCTGCCGGAAGAAGAAAAAAAGCTCTGGCATTCGCATCACTACGAGGAAAAGTCCGGCGCGCTCATTGCGCCGGGTATTCCAGAAGTAGCCGAGCATGAGCTGATGGAAAAGCTGGTATCCACCTACGGTAAGACCATCCATACCTGGCATACGGACCAGCAGCGGACATTGCCGTTGGGATCGCCGATGGTGATGATGGGTTTTACTGAAGATGGGCAGCTCCATCCGCAATTGCTGGAGGAACGAGACAAGCGGTTCAATATTTCGACCGCCGAGAAGAAAGAGAAACGGGCCGACATTCCGATGCCCGACGTCGACCCGATGGCCAATGCCTGGGAACGCGGCGAACTGCGGCAGTTCATCCTGACCAACAACGTGGATAGTGCCCTGCATAAGCACCAGGGACCGGTACAAAAGGAATCAAGAAAAAGCAACGATGGAAAATGACACGAAAGTGATCCAGCAATTAATTGAAACCGCCGACAAACACCAGGGTCTTGTCCGTGTTTTACTGTACAGTTGGTCTTGTCCGTGTTTTACTGTACCGCTTTATTTTTATTACTCGCAACAAGTTGCAAAGCACAATCCGACAAGACTGATCTGCTTAGAAATAAAATTGAGCAGATAGTATCCCGCAAAAATGCGGTAGTTGGAGTGTCAATAATCGGAAATAATGGAAAAGACACGCTTTCAATAAACGGAGATGAACAATTTCCAATGCAAAGTGTGTTTAAGTTTCATATTGCATTGGCAGTATTGTCAGCGATTGATAAAGGTGCATTATCATTAGACCAACTAGTAAAAATAGATAGAGACGACCTTTGGAAAGGCTCCTGGAGTCCACTTAGAGATGAAAATCCTAATGGAGGTAACTTTACAATTGAGAAATTAATTCAATACACAGTTTCCCACAGTGACAATACAGCCTGTGATGTTTTAATAAGTCTTATCGGAACGCCTAAAACGGTTGAGGAATATATAAAAAAGAGTGGTATAGAAGATATAAAAATCACTTTTAACGAAAAAGAAATGCAGGAAAAATGGGAGAATATGTTCCAAAATTGGACAACCCCGAACGCTGCAAACGAAACCTTGAAAATATTTTTTAAAAATAAAAACAACTTACTTTCAAAAAGAAGTTATGATTTTTTTTGGAAAACGAATATAGAAACAACAACAGCATTAGGCCGAATTAGAGGGCAGCTCCCTCAAGAGATTATTGTCGCTCATAAGTCTGGATCTTCTGGTACAAATAAGGAAACTGGAATTACGGATGCTGTAAACAATATTGGGATTGTCTTTTTACCAAATGGAGCGTACTTTTACATTAGTGTTTTTGTAACAAAATCTCATGAAAATGACAAAACGAATGATAAAATTATAGCGGATATTGCGAAAGCTGCTTATGACTTTTATACTTGCCCATAGGTAATTACTTATAATGCGCCGAGTCGGCGCAGCACGGCCTTGGTGATGTCAAGACGGCATTTCATGAAGTCGCCGCTGGGTGTACCGTTGGCCTTGGTGATGCGCGTGGCGAAGAAATACACATTGTCCCTGCGCTGGACGTAGCCGACCCACCAGCCGATGTCTTTACCATCCTGTACGCCCCAGCCGGTCTTGGACCGGATCGTATAGTCGCTTGTCTGTTCGGTGACCATGACGTCTTTGAGGATATCGAGGTTGTGTTTGGAAAAAGGCAGCTTTTCTTCGTAAACGTTGACCAGCATTTCGACCTGATCGCGAGGAGCAACTTTGAGTGGCCCGAAATTCCAGAAGTCTGCATGTTCCGACACCGCGGCATTGCCGTAGCCGATGTCGTGCAGCACCTGTGCGTAGCGTTGGCGGCTGACCTTTTTGGCCAGCTCCATGAACACCCAACCGGCCGATACCTCGAACGCATGCCGCACGGTCATGTCCCGGTAGGTGGATGGTCGGTAGCCGTATAGCGCCGTATCGATGGACCCGACCCAGCCCACCGTATCCATTTCGCTATCGATGACACCCGCTTCGAGTGCGATCAGCAGATTGGGGATTTTGAAGGTGGACGCGGGCACGGTTTCGAGCCAGGAGTCGGTGCTGTCGCTGGTGATCCATTTGCCCTGCTTATAATCGAATACTGTGATGCTGCCTTTGAAGCCGCAGTCGCGGAAGGGCTGCTGGAGGTCGGGCCGGTGCGGCTGTGCGGAGACTCTGCTCATGGCCACGATGGCCAATAAGCAAAACAGGGATGGGGTGTGCGTTATGTTCATTCAGAAATAATTATTCATCAATTGTCTGCCTTCATGGCATTCATGAGTGCTTCGCAATTTGTTCTTAATGGCCTCATGGAACCTGCGCCTTCATCGTTTGTTCGTCAGGCACCCACATGGCAGGTTTCATTGCAGTAAATATAAACATAAACGGAGCAACGGGGGATTGGCCAGGGTAAAAGCTCATGTCATAAGTGCCCTTTCCGAGGCTTTTTTATTATCTTTAACCGTGCAAAAATATGGCAGGACGTTTGTAATCGGGGATGTGCATGGTGCCGCCAAGGCACTGGAGCAATGCCTGGAACGTTCGGGCGCGGACCTGACGAACGATCGGATCATCCAGCTGGGTGATGTGGCGGATGGGTATGCGGATGTGTACGCCTGCGTGGAAATCCTGCTACGCGCGAAGCATTTGATCGCATTGAAGGGCAACCATGATGACTGGTTCCTGGACTTCATCAACACGGATTTCCACCCGCACTACTGGAACCATGGCGGTCCGGGCACCCTAGAATCTTACTTGGAAAAAGCGGATAAACCGGGACGGTGGCGCGCCACGGAGTCGGGATACAAGACCGCATTGGTTTCATCGGACATCCCCCATGCCCATCGCCAGTTCTTCATGCGGCAACGTCACTATTATGTGGATGAAAGGAATCGCTGCTATGTACACGGTGGATTCAAGCCCGGTGTGCCGCTGGAATTGCAGCGCCCGCAGGATTTCTATTGGGACCGCACGCTGTGGGAAAACGCCCAGCCGGTACCGGAATTCCATGAAGTCTACCTTGGCCATACCCCAACCATCAATTGGGAGACCGACCAACCGATGAATGCGTACAATCTCTGGAACCTGGACACGGGCGCTGGCCATTCGGGCAGGCTGACCATCATGGATGCGGACACGAAGGAATACTGGCAATCTGACGCCCTGCCTGACCTGTACGCAAAGGGGTATCGCTAAGATGCACAATTTCGCCCGCGCCCTTCGTTCTGAAGTGCCGTGTATAAAATTTAAAAGGTGAAAGCTAGAAAATAACCACCATACTTATTATCTTTATTGTAACCAATGATTGCCGTGAATGAACAAACAATGAAATTGTGCAACCCAAGGACGTAATTGCGCTCAAACCCCAAAAAGCCTGTTCAGTATTTTAAACAAGCGGTGTAACTGTACCTATAAGTCAATTGTGAAATATAGAAAACCAGATAATCATGAAAAGTATACTAGTCATATTATTATTTTCAACTTGCCACACAGGGTTTTCACAAACATTCGATAATGATTCGATGTCAACGGCGCTCAGCCAATTGGTGGATTATAAAGTTGACTATGAAAGGCTCAAGAATGCCGAATTAAATCCGGAACGGTATTCAAAGAGTAAAGATTCCGTATACGCTGTATATGTTGCCCAATGCAATAAAATTAAAAGTAAACCAGACCTCGGCCTCCCCTGCCCTGAGGAAAATCGGTATTTCTGTAATTGATACACATAAGTTGCGGAAAAAAGAGAGATTTGTTTTCATGCTATGGGTTTGTGCTGAAAATTGACCCGTTGGCGATCAGAGCACGGCGGTTCATCTTCAGGATATCCAATACCCATTGCGCAAAATCTTCGGACTGCAGCACTTTATCCGGATTGCCGTCGGTTAATTTCAGCTGTATGCTCATATCGGTGGCAATAGTACTGGGAGTCAGGGTAATGACACGGATATCGTCTTTGCGCCATTCTGCCATCATGGATTGCGAAAGCGATATCACCGCCGCTTTGGATGCGGCATAGGCGGACATGCCACCGCCCGCTTTCAGCCCGGCGGTAGAGGCCACATTCACAACATCACCTTGCCCGGAGGTTTTCAGGTACGGATACAGAGCTTTGGCAACGTAATACACACCAAAGAGGTTAATAGCAAAGACTTTCTCAAAATCCGCGGAGGACATTTCCATTACCTTGCCGAATTGCCCGACTCCGGCATTGTTGATTAAAATATCTACGCCACCCAATGCTTCGGCCAGCTTCTCGATGCCGCTTTTCACCTCCTCCTCATTGGCTACATTAAACACTGCATAGCTGGCCTTCACGTCGTATCCGCGAAGCTCCGACACCGCCGTTTGGAGGTTTTCCTCATTTTGCCCGGTGATACCGACATGTACGCCTTCAGCGGCAAGCGCAACCGCCACCGCTTTTCCTAAACCGCGGCTTCCGCCCGTTATAATTGCTTTTTTCCCTTTTAAACTACTCATCTTTATCCGTATTCGTTGATTCGTTCAAAAATAGTAATATTCCGGGAAAAGCACAGCTCCATTAAGGTGATGACAATGGTCCTTTTGGAGCTATCGGCATGTCTGATATTCGCTCCCCGTGGATATGCTCATACCTGAACATACGGCGCGTCTTCCGGCGGATGTCTTTGATAAAATGCTCGGTGGTGCGCTAAGAATAGAATCATTTAGATTCGATTTACCGTTAAAGTTATTATCGTTTTATTTTAATTTATATATTTGTTATATTAATTCTAATGACATACTAATGAAACGGACAAAAATCGTTGCTAAGACGCTAAACATCGCCAGTCGGGTGCTGGCCATAGGGTATTCCGCCACCACTTTGTATGCTGGGTTCTGCATAACGACGGGAATTGGGACTGGTTTGGCTGAAGAAAACCTTTTACACATTTTTTATCCCTTTACCTCAAAGCCATTTCTCATTGTGGAAAACACTCCGCTTTACATTATATTTTCGTTCTTCCTTCCCTTAGGGCTATACAGCATATTCTTTTGGTTGGTATCAAACGTGTTCGGGGCTTTTCTGCAATCCCCCTTGTTTACCTCCCAAAATGTAGTTCACTTAAAACGGTTTTACGGATTTAATCTGATCGTACCTGCTTTGGCAACCGTAATTGCTAGTTTCTTTGTCCCGGTTGAAGATTTCATCATTGCACTAATTGCTTTACATTTAATACTCGGGGTTTTCATCTATTTCTTCGCGGAAATTTTCAATCAAGGCATTGGATTGCAAAAAGAACAAGACCTATATATCTGATTATGTCAATTATTGTAAACTTAGACGTGATGCTGGCCAAGCGTAAAATGCAAAGCAAGGAATTGGCCGAAAAAATCGGGATTACTACCGTTAACCTTTCCATCTTAAAAACAGGAAAAGCCAAAGGAGTCCGTTTTGAAACGCTCGAAGCCATCTGCAAAGTTTTGGAATGTCAGCCCGGTGATATTTTGGAATATAAAAAAGATGAAAAATGAACATATTAAGTATTTCTGGTCTCCATAAAACCTACCCAAACGGAGTGAGAGCCATTGATAATATTTCATTCGAAATTGGGAACGGGATGTTTGGGCTGTTAGGACCAAACGGTGCGGGAAAATCATCGTTGATGAAAACGATTGCTGGTCTGCAAAAAGCAGATGGTGGTGAAATTCTATTTAACGGTGAAGATGTCCTAAATGACCCCTCATCAATAAAAAAGCATTTGGGGTTCCTTCCGCAAGATTTTGGGGTATATCCTAAAGTTTCAGCCTATAATTTGCTCAATCATTTGGCAATCTTGAAAGGCATCACAAAAAGAAACGAGAGAAAGGCACAAATTAATGAACTGCTGAATAAGGTCAATCTATATGAACAACGAAACCGGGAAGTACATACGTTTTCGGGTGGAATGAAACAGCGTTTTGGGGTGGCACAGGCACTTTTGGGCACCCCAAAAATCATTATTGTTGACGAACCCACCGCAGGGCTCGACCCCGAAGAACGAAACCGCTTAAACCTGTTGCTTAGTGAAATTAGCAAAAACAGGATTGTTATCCTTTCCACACATTTGGTAGAGGATGTAAAAAACCTTTGTTACCAAATGGCCATTATCCAAAACGGAACGTTATTGTGTGTTGGAGCTCCTTCAGAATTGATGACAAAGATTGACAATAAAATCTGGCAAAAAGCAATGACCCATGTCCAATTTCAAGAATTCAAAACAGGGCATTCGTTTATCAATTACGAGTTTAAACAAGGGGAAATTTGTGTTAATATTTTCTCTGAACACCACCCCGAAGGTTTTACCAAAGCATCGGCGACATTGGAACACGTTTATTTTCATCACCTTAAAACAAATTCTACCCAATGAACCCGATTTTGCTTTTCGATATCAGGTCTTTCAGCAAACCAACCGGGTATATTGTGCTCCTTTTGTTGATGGGAGCCGGTCTATATGCAGGTTACCAATTCAACCTTACTGTTGGGGAAGGCATTTTCCTGAACGGAGCCTACACTATCGGATTTATGTTGGGGTTTTTAAGCCTATCGCTCGTTTTTATAGCCACTATCTTTGCAGGTCAATTGCTGTTTCGGGAAAGGGATTCCCGTTTCGATTTAATTGTATTTTCTACGCCCGTCAAAGAGGACCATTTTGTTTTAGGTAGGTTTCTTTCCTTCTTCGCATTAACCTTTCTATGTTTTTTATTTATGACCCTTGGGTTTATTATCGGTCAAAACTTACGGACCGGAACTGAGATGAACCCCGGTTTTCATTTATCCTATTATCTCTATCCGCTGATAGTCCTGGGAATTGTTAATTCCTTAATTGTATGCAGCGTTTTGTTCTTTTTAGGTGTTTTTACTCGAAACAAAATGGCCGTTATTATTGGTGGGTTATTACTCTACGTTTTGTACATGGTTGTATTGCTTTATTCGGATTCGCCCTTTATGGCAGGCGCATTACCCCAATCGGAAGCTGCCCAAACAATTTCGGCCATAACCGACCCATTTGGCCTCTCCTCCTATTTCTACCAAGCCAGGAACTTCACAGTGGCAGAACGTAATCATACCTTGGTTCCACTTTCGGGTATCTTTCTGTTTAACAGATTGGTAATCTCATTTATTTCCCTTTTTCTAATAGCTATCTCAATAAAATATTTTTCATTCAGGGCGGGAAATAAGCGATTTGGAAAAAGTAAAAGCCTTCGGATTATCCAAAAAGCAGGTTTTAACCCCCTAACTGCAAACCCCGTAACTATCCGACAAAATTATCATCGGGCCAGCAGCATAAAAAGCATCCTTTCATATACAAAAGTAGATTTGATTTATGCGTTTAAAAGCATCGCTTTTTACGCCATTTGTCTGCTTATACTGTTTTATGTGGGCATGGAAATATATGCCGCCATTGACCAAGGCATCCGCTTTCCCCAACACTATGCAAGTTCCGGATTAATGGCACAAACCATCAACAAGAATTTTTATTCGCTTGGCGTATTTATATCAGTTTACCTTGTTAACGAATTTTATTGGCGTAGTCGCACCTCCAATTTTTCATTGGTGGAAAACACAACCTATTTCTCTTTTGTAAAAACAGGCTCACATTGGTTGAGTATTTCTGTCCTTCTCATTGTTCTTTTACTTTTATTGATTTTGGAAGCGGTTGTTTTTCAATGGGTATTCAATTACCTGCATTTCGATGTGACCGCTTATTGGGGTGTCTTCGTTTTTAATATTTTCCCACTGATACTTTTATCGGGGTTTGCCGTATTGTTAAACGCGGTGATGAAAAGAAAATATCACGCATTGGCGGTTTCGGTCGTTTTTGCCATAATATTTGCCTCTCCTCTTTCCAAAACCCTTATCCGGTTTCCATTATTTCGGTTTTTAACGGGCTATAATGGTGCTTATAGTGATTTTTTGGGGTATGGCATTTATCTGAACAATTTTATTCAGCGGCTTTTGTTTGGCTTGGGTGTTCTTCTCATTTTCTGGTTGATGCTCGATTATTTGAAAAGAAAAAAATTCAATTTCCCCAAAATCATAATAAACATAATTGCTTTGGGACTTGTTCTCTATACTGGAAGCAATTTTCAAAAAGGCTACTTGGCCAAAGATGAAAACACCCAATTCCTGAAATCTGCCAACTACGAAAAGAAGTACCGTACGTATCAAAATCTTCCACAGCCCACAGTGGTAGCGGTTAAAACCCGTATAAATTTATACCCCTCTGAAAATGCTTATACCATTGACGGAACGTATTCAATAAAAAACCTAACCGGACAACCTATTAACAGTATCCTATTCAATTTTGACGAAGCCCTTCAATTGAAAAAGGCGGTTTTTACATTCAACGGCCAACCGTCTGAACTAAAAGAAAAGACGGAAGTCTTGACACTCACCACACCATTGGCTCCCGGAAACGAAGCGAAATTAGATTTTTCGTTGCGTTACCAATGGCATTCGGTTAACGGCCACGACCCGATGAATGCCATCTTCGAAAATGGTTCTTTTATGCGTATAAGTCGATACTTTCCGGCAATTGGTTATCAATCAGGATATGAAATCCCGGAAAATAAAAAAGACAAAAGGGTTGAATTTGGCCTTGGTGAGCCTACCGGAATTAAAAAATTGGAAGCCCCGGAAACCAATCTTCAAGATTTTATTGATTTGGATATAACAGTTTCCACAACATCCCGTCAAACAGCCATTGGAACTGGGGAATTGGTGAAGCAATGGAAACAGGGCGACCGAAATTATTTTCAGTACAATGTTCAGGATATTCCCTTCCGGTTTGCAGTTTCTTCAGCGGAGTATGCGGTTAAAAAAGCGGCTCATAAAGGTATAGAAGTCAAGGTTTTTTATCATCCCTCCCATTTTGAAAACGTAAACCGGCTGATTGAAGATGCCAAACAATCGCTGGATTACTGTACCCGGAATTTTGGTGATTATCCGTTTAAATCGGTGTCGTTTGTAGAAGTGTCGTCTTTCACGGCAGGTTTCAGCGCCACAGCATATCCATCGGCAATCTTTATGACAGAAAACATGGCTTTTCACACCAATGTAGAGGCCAACAAAGGCCAAGATGTTATCAACGAATTGGTTGCTCACGAACTTTCCCACTTCTGGTGGGGAAACAACCAGATTTCGCCCGATGACAGGGAAGGGGCCGTAATGCTTACCGAATCGTTGGCTATGTATACAGAAATGATGCTATACAAAGAAAAATATGGCGAAAAGGAGATGAAAAAGCGGTTGAAGATACACGAACAGATTTATCAATCAGAAAAAGGGTTTTCCGAACTTCAGCCACTGTTCAAAGTAACATCCGAACACACACACTTATCTTATTCTAAAGGCGCAATAGTAATGGTGAAGCTTTCAGAAGAAATAGGAGAACAACGATTGAACAATATACTCAAAAATTTTATGACGAATTATAAATATCCGAAACGTGCAACCACATTAGATTTCCTGAAAGAATTAAAGCAAGAATTAATACCTTACGAATACGAGAGAATTGAAAGTTTGTTTACGCAATAGTGTGTAGGCATCTTTTAATTTTCATACTTGACCTTTGTTTTACGTCGCTAAACTCCGATTATGCGCGCCAGTGTATTTTAACTTTAATGCGTGAAATCTTCTTTATTTCTTTGTTTTATTTAAATCAAAACATATAAACTATACACATTATAGAAACACAAAATCAATTCTACTTTTAGCGATGGGAAAAATGGGTGTTGTTTATATTAAACGCAAGAACTTATCAAAAACAAGGGTAGCAAAGCTAAAAAGAAATGGATAGCGGATTACCAAAATTGCAAATGGAATTATTTAGCTTTTTGGCCGACAACGAAGACTCCTGAGTACGGGGAGGGGTCCGATCCAATGGGTTAGGGGCTATATTAGTGACGGCATTTTAGTGAGAATCGCTGGCGGCATTTTAGTGATAAGTTACCTATCCGGTAAAAATCGTTGCTCACTTAGTCTGCGCCAACATTGAAAACTTTTCTTTCCAGAGTTAGTGGCTTAAGATAGAAAACACTACACCTATTTGATTTTTCTGCCGGCGGATGCAGATTCACATGCGTGGCAAGTATCACGACCTTTTGCGTTGCCGATGGTCTCGCAGCTTGATATGTGTGTCTTCGACCAGCCGTAAATCGGACAGCACATATTTGAAAAAAACACCAACTATTTTGAAAACCAAAAATTAGTACTACATTTGTATTATACAACTTGTATAATACAAATGCAACAATATGGGAAATGAAGGAAAACTAAAGGATCTACTATCTTCTTGGGAAGATACGTACAAAAAGGGACAGCTTACCTTATGGATTTTCCTTTCACTCCGAGAAAGTGAAAAATATGTTGAGGAAATTAAGGAATTTGTGGAAACGAAATCTAACGGAACCATAACATGCGAGGAACAGAGTTTGTATCGTGCGCTGAGAAAGTATGAGCACATCGACGTGTTGAAATACGAACTGCGAAAAGGAATGAAAGGCCCAGAAAGAAAATATTATTATTTAACAGATTTAGGTAATGAGCTTTTTAATCGGTTCGTAAGCAGAAACATTAGTCTACTTTATTCAGAGGAAATTAGAAAATTTTTAAAATCATAAATTATGAAAGCAATAACACCCTGTCTTTTAAGATTTGCGCTAACGGCAACAGGATTAACGATAATATTCCGATACTTTTTGAGCTTTGGAATAGAAGATGGATCATCAATTGCCATTATTTTGTCCGCGGTTTCATACGGAATTGCCATGTTCATTGGCGGGCTTTATTTTGGCAGAAAAGATGGAGCGTATCTACCCGTTTACGACGTTGGATTCAGATTTCATTTCATCACATATTTAGTTCATAATAGCGTTTCCGTATTGTGGTTCGCTTTTGGATTGAATTCGCAGTACGAGCAAATAGAAACGGTTTATGCAACAGCCATTATCTGGGGGATATTCCTAACTATCCATTTTATATTTTTTCTATGGGCAAGGAAAAATTCAATTAATAGCCTTAACAAAGAAGATCTATTTGAGTAATTATATTACCTCCGCAGGTAGCCAATGTGTAGAGCAATAAGGCTATTACGAAAAGCACAACCACACGTATAACAGAGACGTTGGGCCCTTCTGAATAACAGGAGTTTTTGGGGCTTGGCTTAAGGTAATTAATAGTGAGGGATTTAATTTGTATTTTTGTTACTCACAACACATTTATTAACATTTAATGTCTTTAATATTTCAGCAACATATAGAAAAGTTCGTTCAAATTTCTAATGATGAATTTGAAGAAATCAAAAAATTCTTTGACACGAAAGAGGTGGCTAAAAAGGAAAATCTATTAGAGGAAGGGCAGATTTGCAGGCATCATTATTTTGTATTGACTGGTTTACTAAGAAAATTTTACATCAACGAGAAAGGAGTTGAACAGACCACCGAATTTGCCATTGAAACTTGGTGGCTTACTGATAACTTTGCCTATGAACGCAACGTCCCCACAGAATTTTATATCCAAGCTGTAGAAAAATCTCTAGTGCTTTATATCACTCAAGAGAAACAGGAAAAGCTACTCGAGAAATTTCCGGTAATGGAACGCTATTTCCGTTTTATTTACCAGCGTGCCTTTGCAGCAGCTCAAAAACGTGTTAAATTCCTTTTTTCATTTTCGAAAGAAGAATTTTATTTCCAAGCGGTTAAAAATCATCCCGATTTTGTGCAACGTGTTCCTCAATATTTAATCGCTTCTTATTTGGGTTTCACTCCCGAATATTTAAGCGAAATACGCAAGAGGCCTCTTTCTTAAACCAGTTTAAGTTCTTTCATTTCCTTATTATTCAATTTTGTATGGAACAATTTTAAAAAAATAGTACAATGCAAAAACGATTTAACATTAAGGAAGCGGCTCCAAATGCACTAAAAGCGATGGTTGGATTAGAAATCTATACTTCTCAGTCATCTATATCCAAGACAGCCAAAGAACTTATAAAAATACGTGCTTCACAAATCAACGGCTGTGCCTATTGTATCAATATTCACACTCAAGATGCCATTAAAAATGGTGAAACCAATCAGCGTATTTTTCTATTGAATGCCTGGAGAGAAGCTGAGGGTATTTTTACAGAAGAAGAGAAAGTAGTGTTGTCAATAACGGAAGAAGTAACATTAATCCATCGAAATGGATTATCAGATGAAACCTATTCCAATGCCTTACAATTTTTTAGCGAAGCCCAAATTGCAGATCTTATAGCTGCCGTAATTACCATCAATCTTTGGAACAGGATTGTATTAAGCACTCACCTACCTATAGGACAAAGTCTTAAATAGGAGTGATTTAAAAAAATAACAAGTTAATGATTTGTGATTTTTACGGGTTGGTTTGCGAGTGTCTGACCGGTTGGTAATTTAATATTCAGCTGTTGAGGTAGGGCTTGTCAAAAGCGGGGAAAGGGCAGTCGCTTGAGACTTTTTCATATTCTAGCTTTCAGATTCCATTGAAGATACTAAGAGAAGATATGATCGCTATAAGAGTCGGTAAGAAACAAAGCCCCGAAACGGGGAGAATCGGGGCTTGTTAACTAACCAATTATAAACCTAAATTATAAACTAGTATAACGAATGTTGGCATCATTTTATTGCAATTAACTCTTTAAGAGTTAAATAGACAACGTCAATTGTGGGTTTTTAACCCTCCCGGTCTCTAAAGCGATGTACACGTCCCCTTCCGGATGAAATGATTTTTGTCAACATCGAATTTCAATTTTTGTCTGGCATCTCAAAACGCGTAACTTTATCAACCTCAAATTAAGCAATAAAATGGCCATCATGCAAAAAGCGATCATACAAGACTACCTAAATAACTATTTCAGCCATTTCGAACCGAAACTTAAAAATGCTTTGGCCAAGGGATGCACAATTAAAACTTTCCCCGCCGGCGAACAGCTGATGCAGACCGGGCAATATTTCAAGTCCACCATGCTGCTTGTGGGAGGGCTCGTCAAAGTATATCGGCAGGGAGACGACGGTGGTGAGTTCTTCGTTTACCACCTGGAACCGGGCAGTGCTTGCGCGCTGTCAATGATATGCGCCACCAAACAGGAAAAAAGTGAAGTGCTCGCCACTGCCGTTGAAGATACCACGGCATTGCTGGTTCCGATTGCGATGATGGACGACCTGATGCGTGACTACAAAACCTGGTATTACTTTGTGTTGGAAACCTATCGTTCGCGTTTTGAGGAATTGCTGGAGGTGATCGACCATATTGCGTTCAAAAGCATGGACGAACGGCTGTCCTATCACCTCGAAAAGCTTAGTAAACAGCATGGTTCCAAGGAACTGTACACCACCCACCAACAGATTGCCAGTGACTTGGGCTCTTCACGCGAAGTAATTTCGCGGTTGCTGAAAAAGATGGAACAGCATGGCAACGTCGTACTCCAGCGCAATTCCATTCAACTACGGAACTGATGATGACAATTTAATGTGAACCATGTGACCTTAGTCACCGACAACGGGCTATCCGACGACGACCTTTGCGATGGTTACTTACAACGATCGCAAAAAAATGGAAATTGTCGGTTATCTCGCTTCATTGTTTATCGGTATCGCCCTGGGCCTTATCGGTGGTGGTGGCTCCATACTCACCGTGCCTGTACTGGTCTATCTTTTTGGCCTCCCTCCCATTACGGCAACGGCCTACTCGCTATTCATCGTAGGCGCTACGAGTCTTGTAGGCGCATGGCCCAAATACCGCAAGGGATTGGTGGATGTCAAAACCGCCGTTATCTTCGGCATGCCTTCCATAGCCGCGGTATATGCCACACGCAAGTTTTTAGTTCCGGCCATCCCGGATACGATTTTCACCATAGGCGATTTTACCGTCGGAAAACCCACGGCTATCATGCTGTTGTTTGCCGTAATGATGTTTGCCGCGTCCATCTCCATGATCCGGAAAAAGCCCTGTAAGGACTGTCCGGACGATGCTGAAATCCAGTATAATTATCCCTTGATCATGTTGGAAGGTGTTTTGGTCGGTACACTCACGGGATTGGTTGGCGCCGGTGGCGGCTTTTTGATTATCCCCGCGCTGGTACTGCTGACCAAGCTGTCCATGAAAAAGGCCGTGGGTACTTCCCTGGTGATCATCGCGGCCAAATCCCTCCTTGGCTTTACCGGAGACGTCGCCAATATGCCCATCGAATGGGGATTCCTGCTGCTGGTTACCGGACTGGCCGTCCTCGGATTCTATGTGGGCAATGGGATTTCCGGCAGGGTGTCGGGATATAAATTGCAGAAAGGTTTTGGGTGGTTTGTGCTTTTCATGAGCATTTATATTTTAATTAATGAACTTTTTCTTTAAGGATCATATCCGAAGGTGACTGAAGTCACTGAATCGAGGCAACCATCGCTGGTATCTTTGTATAATGAATAAAAAAATCAATAAACGTTTATGATTGAATGGTTGAAACAACCGTGGCCGTGGTATATCGCCGGCCCGTTGGTGGGGCTTACGGTGCCCACGCTCCTGATTCTCGGTAACAAGCATTTCGGTATTTCGGCCAATCTGCGCCACGCCTGTGCGATGTGCTTCCCGTCAGACATCAAATTCTTTAAGTACGATTACCGAAAAGAGCTCTGGAATCTTTTTTTCGTCCTCGGCGCTTTCGGTGGCGGAGTCATCGCTATGTGGCTATTGGCAGACCCCAACCCCATCGTGGTCGATCCCGACCTTGTCGGCGAACTTGCCGGATATGGCATCAACGACTATTCGAGCATGGTGCCGAAACAGCTATACAACTGGGATTACCTGCTATCGGCACAAGGGCTCATCATGATGGTCGGCGGTGGATTCCTCGTCGGATTCGGCTCCCGCTATGCCGGAGGGTGTACCAGCGGGCACGCCATCATGGGACTGAGCACCCTGCAATGGCCTTCGCTCGTAGCAACCGTCTGTTTTATGATCGGCGGCTTTCTGATGGCCAATCTATTTCTACCATTTATTTTAGGATAACAGCTAATGGATAATTCAGCAACAGGAAATACGGATTTCGAGATACGCGCGCAGGATACCATATGCATCAATGAATCGCAACTGCAACACAAATGGTACCACAATATCAAATACCTGATCGTGGGTGTCCTATTCGGGATTGTCTTCGTGAAGGCCGAGGTAATCAGCTGGTTTCGTATCCAGGAAATGTTTCGCCTGCAATCGTTCCACATGTATGGCATCATCGGTTCGGCGATAGCCGTGGGTATCCTGTCCGTTTGGTTGATCAAGAAGTTTAACATCAGGACCATCTATGGCGAGCCCATCACCTTCACTCCGAAAAAATTCAACAAAGGCCAGATTTATGGGGGACTGATCTTCGGTCTAGGCTGGGGCCTTACGGGTGCTTGTCCGGGCCCACTGTTTGTACAGATCGGCACGGGCGCCACTGTGGTGGCCGTAGTGCTGCTCAGTGCGATTGCGGGCACCTGGATGTATGGTAAACTGCGGGATAACTTGCCACATTAATAAAGTAGAAAGTGACGTGCTCAATTTTTGACTCAATAAAATAAAAAGCTATGTTTTTTCAACACATTTATGATCAATCACTCGCTCAGGGTAGTTACTTGATCGGGTGCCAGGCGACCGGCGAATCCATCGTGATCGATGCCAAGCGCGACGTCGACACCTATCTTGACATTGCAAAGCAGAATGGCCTCCGCATTACGCATGTCGCGGAAACGCATATCCATGCAGATTTCCTATCCGGCACACGCGAACTCGCCGCACTCACCGGGGCAACGACGTACCTTTCGGACGAAGGCGGGCCCGATTGGCAGTACCAATTTGCGCACGAAGGGCTGCGCGATGGCAGCATTATTAAGGTGGGCAACCTCACTTTGGAGGTCATCCACACGCCGGGGCACACGCCGGAAAGCATCAGCTTCCTGCTGCGCGACCATCCGGCCACGGACGAGCCGATCATGCTCTTTACCGGCGACTTTGTCTTCGTGGGTGACATTGGCCGGCCGGACCTGCTGGAAAAAGCGGCGGGACTGATTGGGACACAGGATATCGGTGCACACCAATTGTTCCAGTCGCTGACGAAATTCAGCAACCTACCCCCTTACGTACAGGTATGGCCGGGGCATGGTGCCGGATCGGCCTGTGGAAAAGCGCTCGGTGCGGTACCCAGCACCACCGTAGGGTATGAGCTGATACGGAACTGGGCGTTCCGTTTCGAAAACGACGAAAAGGGGTTTACCGACTACCTGCTCACCGGACAACCCGAACCGCCGACGTATTTTGCTACGATGAAAAAGCTCAACAAGGTGGATCGCCCGCTGTTGACCCAAGTACCGCAGCATCCAAAGCTCACGAAAGACCAATTCCTTTCGGCATACCAGGCCGGTGCCAAGATCATTGATACCCGTCCCAAAATCAAGCATGCTACCGGAGCCATCCCCGGAAGCCTCGGCATCGAAAACAGCCGGTCGTTCTCCACATGGGTGGGCTGGCTGGTGGGGTACCACGAACAGATCGTACTCGTGGCCGGCGATGCACAGGTTGAAGACCTGACGCGCAAGCTCATGCGCATCGGCCTGGACAACATCCTCGGATATATATCTGGCGTGGATGACCTCGGGCTTACATTGGAAACGCGCAACATCATCGACATGGATACCTTCAGGTCGTTGCTTGGCAACGCAGATGTGCAAGTGGTCGATGTCCGCAGCGCCACTGAATACGCGGCAGGGCATGTACCGGGGGCCATCAACCTGTTTGTCGGTACGCTGGCCGACCACCTGGACGAATTGGATCGGAGCAAACAACTGGTTATCCATTGCCAAAGCGGCGCACGGGCAGCCATTGCCCAGTCGTTACTGGCTGCCCTGGGTTTCAAAGATGTGCAGAATTTCTCGGGCGGCATGGCGGAGTGGCGGCGACAACCCATGCCCAACGCGACGGAATAATCCGTAACTTTAACGTGTCATCACGTTCAGCAGTATGCCCTACCACATCCCCGGCCATCTAAAAGGCCTCACCGACAGCGAAGTAGCTGCTTCCAGGAAGCAATACGGCTATAACCAGTTAGCCACCGTCCGGAAAAGCTCGTGGCTGTCGCTGCTCATCGATATCGTCAAAGAACCGATGCTGATCCTACTCGTTGTCATCTCACTCATCTACGTGATTGTGGGCGATTACGGCGAAGCGGCGTTTATGTTTGCGGCCATCGTTGCCGTTTCTGCCATTTCCTTCTATCAGGATAACCGCAGCAAAAAAGCACTGGAAGCGCTGGAAAAGCTCAACGAACCGCTGAGCCGGGTGATCCGGAATTCAACCGTTGTCGACATCCCCACCCACGAGATTGCCGTGGGCGATCTCTGTATCACCGAAGAAGGAAAAATCATCAATGCCGATGGACGCATTGCACACAGCAACGATTTCTCCGTCAATGAAGCGTCGCTTACCGGCGAGAGCTTCTCCGTATTCAAGGACAGCCGGTCGGAAGACAACCGGGTATACAGCGGTACGCTCACCGTTTCCGGGCTGGCCGTCTTCGAAGTAACAGAAATCGGGAAGGAAACCCGTATCGGCAAGATCGGCGAGTCGCTGCTGACGATAAAGGCGGAACCCTCCCCCCTACAGCTTCAAATCACCCGGTTCGTAAAAACGATGGCCATTATCGGCATTGTCATTTTCCTGATGGTCTGCATCTTCCGGTACTACGAGACCGGCGACTTCGTTGCAAGCCTCCTCAACGGGCTGACGCTGGCTATGTCGGTACTGCCCGAAGAAATCCCAGTTGCGTTCACCACCTTCATGGCATTGGGTGCCTGGAAACTGATGCGGCAGGGCATCATCATCAAGCGAAGCAGCATCGTGGAAACATTGGGCAGCACCACGGTGATCTGCACCGACAAAACCGGTACGATTACCGAAAACTCGATGCAGCTGATCAACCTGTATGATTTCCGGACCGACAAGACCTACGACACGCCATCCTTCGGCGATCCGGAGCTGTCGACCCTCATTAGCTATGCCATGTGGAGCAGTGAGCCTGCCCCTTTTGACCCCATGGAGAAAACGCTTCACAACGTCTACGAGCAAACACAGCCGAGCGACCTGCGGGGCGACTACCATATGTTTCATGAATATCCGCTCGAAGGGAAACCTCCGATGATGACGCACTTATTTGCCGATGCCCACAAAAACCGGATCATTGCGGCCAAAGGTGCCCCCGAAGCCATCCTCAGCGTGTCCCGGCTTTCCGCCGATGAAAAAGAACGGGTACGAGACCGGATCAAAACATTCGCCCAGCAGGGATACCGCATACTGGGTGTGGCTAAATCCCAATTCGAAGGGGATGACTTCCCCAAAAAACAGCAGGATTTCGTCTTTGAATTCCTGGGGCTGACCGTCTTCTACGACCCACCCAAGAAAGGCATCAAAGACGTATTCCAACGGATTTACGACGCCGGGATCGCTGTCAAAGTCATCACGGGCGACAATGCCGATACCACGAACGCCATCGCCGCCCAGGCAGGCATCGTTAGCGATACCCAACCTGTAAACGGTGCCGAGATCATCAATCATTCGGAAGAAGAACTGATGCAGCTCTCGGCGCGCACCACGCTGTTTACGCGGATGTTTCCCGAAGCCAAACTGGCTGTGGTGAACGCACTGAAAAAACGGGGCGAAGTGGTAGCCATGCTGGGCGATGGCGTAAACGATGGTCCCGCCCTGAAAGCGGCCCACATCGGGGTGGCCATGGGCAATAAAGGGACGGAAATCGCCAAATCGGCCGCGGCCCTGGTGATCACCAACGACGATCTGGAAAAGCTGATCACGGGCATTGCCGCTGGAAGGCGGATTTATGCCAACATCAAAAAAGCCATCCAATACATCATTTCCATCCACATCCCCATCATTTTGACGGTTTCCCTGCCGCTGTTTCTGGGGTGGGTATTCCCACAGATCTTTACCCCGGTCCATGTCATATTCCTAGAGCTGGTGATGGGGCCCACCTGTTCCATTGTCTATGAAAATGAACCCATGGAACGAGACGCCATGCAGCGACCGCCACGGATTATGACCGACACGTTTTTAAACGGGCGTGAACTGATGATCAGCATCGTCCAGGGGTTGGTCATAACTGCCGGTGTGCTGTTAGCCTACCAACTGACTACCCAGGCTGGCGGAAGCGAAGAAAAAACGAGAACGATGGTATTTACCACGCTGATTTTCGCAAATATCCTGTTGAGCTTTGCCAACCGCTCGTTCTACTACAGCATTTTTGAGCGTTTCATGAGCCGGAATCTCTTGCTCACCGGCATCACCGTGCTGGTGCTGGTCATGCTCTTTGCCATCCTATACGTAAAGCCGCTTTCCCGATTTTTTGACGTGACATCCCTGCGGGTTTCCGAATTGGGAATTTGTCTGGCCCTAGCCGCGGTCTCGGTGTTGTGGTTCGAGGTTTACAAAGGATTCCGCAGAAAGGAACGCAGGGTTTTGGATCCCTTGACTGGGAAGGCAAAAAAGGATGCAAATCTACATTGAATACCGCCATGACAAGAAACTCCTGAATCCACCACAAAAGGATTTTATTATGAATACGGTAAGTTATTGCGGGATACTGCAGCAACTCGCGGTCTGATGCGTGGACGTATGCTGTTATGGGCGTTTAGGTATTTTGCCATAGAACGGATAGTGATCAAAAGGTTCTTCGGTATCGTTCACTGTATCTTTTGTATCCTTTCTCCATTTCATTAGACGAGAGGCCAGTTCTTGGCGAACTTTGGCGTAGCCCGAATCTTTCGCCAGATTTTTTAACTGATCGGGATCTTTTTGCAGATCATACAGTTCTTCTGCGGCTCTTTTGTCCAAATTCCATAAACGTAGTTTTTCATACGCAGGGTCATCTCTATTTTCCAGCAAAAGTTTCTTTGTATCCCCATCATCGATATCCCCAAAGAACCTGTTTGATTCCCGATTCTCCGGATCCCCCGCAGGCCAGCGATCCGGACGCAGGTTATTAATATATAGAAAGCGCGCTGTCCGGATTGCCCGCATCGGATAGCCCAGATTATCGGCCCGTACGTAGGCATGCCTTTCCCTTTCGCTGAAAATCTCGGCACGCGGATGTTTGCTTTTGCCGGTTTCAAGCAATGATAAAAGGGATTGGCCTTCCATTGATTTTGGCACCGCTATGCCTGCTGCCGAGAGAAAAGTCGGTGCCAGATCGACCAGGCTAACCATCTCGCTGGTTCTCCTTCCTTTAAAATGCCTGCCCCACCGCATAATAAGCGGAATATTGGTACTCCTATCATAGGCATTCGCTTTGACTCTTGGAAAGGGCATTCCGTTATCGCTCGTGATCACAATCAAGGTTTTATCATAAACTCCTTTTGCTTTGAGTAGCGCTATCGCTTTTTCTATGGTCTGGTCAAAACGTTTCGATTCCGCGTAATAGTCGAGGAAGTCCTCGCGCACCACGTTGCTGTCCGGCAACCATGCCGGCACCTTCACTTTCATGGAATCGATGCCCAGACTTTCTTTGAGCGATGGGTTGTATGGCCGGTGCGGGTCGTAGCTGCCTAGCCAGAAACAGAAAGGCGTATCATTTGGCTGATCCTGCATGAAATTCTCGAAACTTGGGTAGGATTTGCCTGCGGGATTTTCCTGATAACCTCCTTTCTGGAAGTTGCCAGGCCCCCAACCCTTTCCCTCCAGACCTACGCGATATCCGTTTTCAGCCAAGATACGGGCATAATTTTCGTGTTTCAGATGGAGTGTTCCATGCAGGTTACCCCCTTCGGCCAGCTGATGAGGGTATTTGCCTGTCAGGATGCTCGCCCTGGAAGGGGTACAGGAAGAAGCAGTGCAGTAGGCACGCTCAAAGACCACGCCGTCTTCGGCCAGGCCATCCATGCCCGGTGTGGTAATGGTACTGTCGCCATAAAGCGGCAAAGTCTTGGAAAGATCGTCCGCGATGATCAGCAGGATATTCGGTTTTTGGTTTTGCAATTCCTGCCCGTAGGCATACGAAGCGGTACAGAGCAATAGGAAGACTAAAAGAGTGCTTACAGGGTGTGGCATATGTTAATCAATAAACGCGCTTTCGAAAAAAAACCCGTTACCTTTTGTAAGATAACGGGTCCGCCCCAATGGGGTTAGGGGCTATCAACCTAAACCTAATGCTTAAACGGAAAAACAGTGTATTTATTTTGCCAGGCCGTAAATTATTTCTCGCTTCAAAGCTCCACCCGGTAGCGCTTGAGGTCTTCCTCAGCGCATTGCTGCAGCAGCTCGTCTTCGATGATAAGCAGTTCGAAATCCTCGCCTTTCTTGGCGAGGTCGCCGGTGATGAATTCCTCTACGTCCCACTTTTGGGGTGTAACGACGCACGTGTCGTCGCCGCCTGCACGTTGCTCGGATACGAGCATCGTGTAACCCTTGGCCTGCAGCTGCTTGAGCAAGGGGATGGTAAGTTGCTGTTCCATATACGGGAGAACAACCAGCACGACGGAATTGTTGGCGAATGTTTCCCCCGGGGCATTATTGGAAGTTCCGCATGCTTGGAGTAATTCATAAATGTTGCCTCAAATATTTAGCCGTTATTGAAATGTTGTCTTTTAACAGGTCGGAAACAGTACCTGTGAACAAAATGTTTCCACCATATTTGCCCGCACCGAGACCAACATCAATTACCCAATCTGCTTGAGCAATAACATCAAGATTATGCTCTATAACAATGATCGTATTATCATTGTCAACTAAGCTATCCATAAAATCCAAGAGTTTTTGGGTATCGCTGGGATGTAACCCCGTGCTTGGCTCATCGAGGACTATCGTTTTATGGGAATGTTTCAATTCTTTGGTCAATTTCAGGCGCTGTCTTTCCCCGCCTGAAAAACTATCTAGCCGTTGGCCCAATGTTAGATAGTCTAACCCCAATTTAAACAGCGTATCAAAAGATGTGTAGTACAATTCATCAGGAAAAAATCCGATCGCTTCCTCAACGGTCATATCCATTATCTCTACAATATTTTTATTGTTATAACGATACTTTAACACCTGTGGTTTAAAACCGGAACCTCCGCATACCTCACATGGTTGTTCTATATCGTCCATAAACGCCAAATCAATTTTTTCCACACCGATTCCTTTACAATTTTTGCAGGCGCCTTCGCTGTTCCTGCTAAAAAGTTTATCGGATACATGGTTTGCTTTTGAAAACCGCTTTCTTATATCGTCGGATAAATTTAAATAGGTAAGCAGATTGGAGCGTATGTTTGTCGCAAATAGAGACTGATCAATAATCTTTATTTCGGGATGAAATTGGGGTAGCACCTTGTTAATCAACGTACTTTTGCCTGACCCGGCCACTCCGGTAACTACAGTCATTACCTTTTGAGGAATTTTTAAATTGATGTTTTTAAGATTATACAAATTACCATTTTCAATTTCTAAATATTCATTTGCAGTTCTTGGTCTATCTTTAATTTCAATTTTTTTTGTAAAATATGAGCCGGTCTTTCCCTTTGACTTTTTTAACCCTTCAAATTTGCCTTCATAGATAATTTCTCCGCCATGTTCACCTGCTTTTGGTCCCATATCAATAATCCAATCAGCGATTTTAATCAAATCGGGATCGTGCTCAACAATTAGTACCGTATTCCCCTTATCTCTTATCTGTTTAATGATGGACGTGATATTTTGTAAGTCTTTGGGGTGGAGTCCTATGCTTGGCTCGTCGAAAATATAGAGTAAGTCTGTTAAACTATTCCCAAGATTCCTTACCATTTTTATTCTCTGGCTTTCTCCCCCAGATAGTGTATCCGTTTTTCTATCTAAGGTTAAATATTGTAATCCGATGCTGATGATGTTTTCGAGCTTTCTTTTAAGTTCGATAAGTATAATTTCATAAGTTTTGGACTGTAGAGAACTGACAAACTCAAACAGTTCGTCTATCGAAAGTGCCGTACAGTCTGCAATGCTTTTGCCGTTGATTTTACAGGATAGGATGTTATCGTTCAATCGTTTACCATCACAAACCGGACAAGGCTTCGTTATAATAATAGTTTTCAATGCCTCTTTTCTTGTGATATTTTCCTTCGATTGCTTTTTTAGAAATGCTTTTTCAATACGTGGAATTACACCTTCATATTTTGCAGTTTTCCACCAACTCCTATTCGGATTCTCGGGCTTGTGTTCGGGAGCGTATAAAAGCAGTTCCCATTCTTTGGAACTGTAATCCTCCAACTTTTTATCATTCTCAAAATAGCCCGACTGCGTATATCTCATTAATCGCCAGCCCCCGGGTTGAAAAGTAGGGAAAGCTATTGCTCCCTCGTTCAAAGACTTTCGTTTATCGATAAGGGCATCCACATTGACGGTCTGCACAAAACCAAGCCCTTCACACTCCCGACACATTCCCAAAGGATTGTTGAATGAAAACACATTGGAATACCCTACAAATGGCTTTCCCATCCGGGAATAAAGTAGTCTTAAAGAGGAGTATACATCCGTGGCTGTTCCGACCGTAGACCTTGCATTTCCTCCTAACCGTCTCTGATTGATTATAATGGGAACATTCAAGTTTTCTATCTTATCTACTTCCGGCACTCCAATATGTTGCAATCGGTTTCTGATAAAACTGCCCTGTGTTTCGTTGAACTGACGTTGAGCTTCTGCCCCAACCGTTTCAAAAACCAACGATGATTTCCCCGAACCGGATACGCCTGTAAAAACCGTAATCTGATTCTTGGGTATCTTTGCGGAAATATTCTTTAGGTTATTTTGCCTTGCGTTTGTTATGATAATGTCGTTCATATTTATTAACTTCTGTAACAATTAATAATGCTAACCAATTTCATACCATGAACAAGACGAAATGAATTCGCATTAACTGCCCCGCGATTCCTTGGAGAGTCAAACAGCAGGTAGCAATCGAGAATAAATCTATTGGTCAGCCTTAGCCTTTGGTCAGTTCATAGCGCTCATCCCCAGCGCTGATGGTCAATTTTATAACACTGCCGTCGGATACTTCAACGAATTCAACGTCCAGCGGCATTGATTTGATGAAATAACGCGTTTCGGTAGCAGGATAAAGATTGGTTTTCGGCAGCCCCTCCGCCGGTGCTTCCACCTTCAATTGTCCGTTTTCCAAAGATATATTTACGGCCAAAGCCCCGGTGTAATGTCCAACGTACTTCCGCAGCGTTGCTTCAGCCACGCGGATGGTTGGCCGGTATGGGATGTATCCCTCCCATTCCCACGGTATGGTTATGCCCGCGAGGCATTCAACGAGCTCTTTATAAATGCTTTCCCCATTCAGGCTGTTCGATAGGATTACGAACCCATCCCCGTTATCGGGGAATCCGATCGTATAGTGCTCCCACCCGTCGTCGCTGTGTCCTTCTTTGAAGAAGGCGGGCCCTTTCGGGGTGTCAAACAAACCCCATCCCAGGCCATAGGATAAGCTTATGGACGCATAGCGGTCGGTCGTATCGCTGGCCAGCGTGGGAAACTGGCGTTCGCTCACAATCCGGATTTGCGGGGAAAGCATATCCTGTCTGGATTGCGCTGTCACTCCCCTGCCTTTCAAAAAAGCTGAAAAAAAGCGGGTATAGTCGGCAATCGTGGTGACCATGGAACCCGCTGCGTTGGCTTCTTCCCGTTTGATGATGGTCAAAACATTTTCATCGTGGTCATGCCCGGCAGCATGTTTTGACTCGAACCGTTCCTGCCACACAAAGCTGGAATTCCCCATCCCGAAGGGTTTGAATACCTTTTGCTGCGCAAGCTCCTCCAGTGTCTGCCCAGTGATCTTCTCTACCACGAACTGAAGAAGGTACATCCCCTCCCCCGAATAGGCATACCGGCTGCCTGGAGTAAAAAAGATTTTCAGTTTCTGGCTTCCATCGGGATTCAGCTGCCGCCAGTTGGGAAAGCCTGTGGTATGATCGAGGCAATGCCTGGCCGTGATGCTCTTCCAGCGGTCGTCGTCTTGAAGATCCTGGTATTCCCGGTATGTTGGCAATGGCTGTGGCAGGTATTCGTGCAGCGGCCGGTCGAGATCCAGCGTCCCCTCGTCCACCAGTTGCATCGCCAAAAAAGCAAACAGGGGCTTAGCAAGCGAAGCGGCATAGAAAAACGTGCTGGTATCGTTCAATTGCCCCTGGTTTTTGTAACCGTATCCGTAAGCGCGTACACCCTGCACCTCACCGGCATGGATGACGCCGATGGATAGCCCGGTTACGCCGGCTGTATCCATCAACCGCCGGACGACGCTGTCGACGGTTTCCATGGCGATGGCACTGCTGCCCGGACTACTCCTTTCGTGCGTTTGCGCCGATAGGGCAAAAGACCCGACTAATCCGATCCATAGGCCAATGGCTTGTTTACCCCAAGTCGTCATGTCATTCTGCTTTTCTGTTCGTTGTCAACGTATGCGCCATCAGCCGATATTGGCTACAACCTGTACCGCAGGGAGACGGCGTGCCAGATGGCCTGTGCAAACGCGGCATTGTCCGCGCCGCTTTCGAATCGCCAGCCATCACCTGAATTGACCAGTATATGCGGCTCGTCGTCGAGCCGGATGCGGAGGGTGTGGGCATAACGGTCCACTTCCTTCTGCAGCAGCCGCAGTTCATGGTCGGAGCCAGCGAATGTGATCCGTAGCGGCAGACCGATGTAGGCGGGCTTCTGTTCAGCTGAAATAAGCTCTTCCATGCGAATATAATTGACTACACAAAAATAGGACGAAACGGCCGATAGTTATCCACAATCTTCGAAATACCTAAAAATAGGTAGAACGGACATGAAAAATGTAAATACTGGTTTTCGTGTATTGATCACAGCGAAATTTACGTATAATTTAGTGAAGACATCATTTAACTAAAGCGCGATGAAAAATCTGTTCATTATTTTTGCATTGGGGTTCTTACTTATCGGTTGTTCTAAAGACGAATCCAAAGTTATTGAGAATGACAATTTCGAAACACTTTATGGCGGCAGACCGTATGTCGGTACAGCACGAGGTATTCGATCACAACAAAACGTGGCGGATTATACTTGGAATGGAGAGGGGCGGGTGGCAGTGATTGAAAGTAACAATGATTCTATTTCTGTGGTATTTATGGCTGATTTTGATGATGAAGGAGAAATTAACCTCAAGTTTCGGGGTAAAATGCATGGCTCCGAATTGAGATTGGAAGCTGAAGGTAGTGATAATTATTTTGTAATTAGCCAGGAGGAGATAGCGGGGCAATTTGAAAACGCAGGTCAAAGCATGGCATTTGATGGGGTTTTCCAGCGTGGAAAGGTGGATCTAAACGTGAACGTACTTTTTAAGCAGACTAATGGCGCCTTCGCTGCTGGATCGACCTTAAATTTACAGTTAAATACAAGTCGGGAAATTCCTACTGAGGGAGACAATGGACCGGGTTGTGATATGCGACTCGTTCCAATCTGGGGTCCAGCTGGCATGACCATGGGCATGGTACCGGATTGTTAGGCAAGTTTTATTCCGGACTTAGTATTTCCAGTGTCTTGCCATCGGAAATGCCTTCGAAGTACTTGTCAAGTACAGCTCGAAAAACCGGCATACCGCTGTTCCCGAGAGGACTTAGGTCAGCATTTTCAGGGTTCGCAGCGTTATTGAATACCGTGGTGTCTTTACGGGTGCAATGCTGTGTTCCCAATCGCTCCGCGCTTCTCCGCTCAGCACGTAAAGCGACCGGCGCCTCACTGGCAGTGTAATGATGGAGCCTCGGCCCTGCCGTGTTTTCTCGTAGGGCCGGAAGCGAAATCTGCAATCAGACATCAGGGATATGCCGATAATGATGTCGAATGGCGGTGCATCCCGGTGCCAATTGATTACCGCCCCGGGCGGATATTCGGTTACTAGCATTTCTTTGATATCTGCGGCGGGCACATTAAGTTGCTTCGCTACGTGCTCCAAAAGCGCGGTGAAGCCTTCGGGAATCGGCCGACCTTCTGTAATCGTCCGGCTGTCGAAATGGTAATCATATCCAAAGCTCCTTACTTTCCGCTTGGCTTCATAGCCCTGGAAAATCAGTGGATGTAAATCCAACCGGCTGATTTCTTCCAACAGTGCTTGTTCTTGCTCTTGGGACAGAAATGGCTCAATGTAGCTGAATCCACGCAGCGCTTTTTCCTCAGCCGGAAAGAGGGAAGTTTGCGCCACCATTATTTGCGCTATGGTAAGTTGCTGTTTCATATACGGAAAAACAACCGGTACGGTGAATTGTTGGCAGAATGTCCGGATGCGATGATGGCGCGAAAATCCCACTCTGCATGGAATTGTAGCGGTGACGACCGTCAAAGCAATTGCGTAACAAAGAAGCTATTATCTTAAAATGAAACTGATTCAGGTTTTTGTGCCCTTAGCGGATAACAAGGGCGATCATTTTCCGGAAAGTTACTTTAACGAGCTCAGATCGGCCTTCAAGGAAAAGTTCGGCGGGGTAACCATTTTTAAACAAATGCCCGTGGAAGGATTTTGGAAAGACGCGGACGAAAATACAGAGAAAGATAGGTTGGCTATTTTCGAGGTCATGGCTGAGGCATTGGATACGGCGTATTGGAAACAATTGAAAGTGCAGCTCGAAAAAAAATTCAGTCAAAGGGATCTACTGATCCGGCACTGGAACGTAAAGGCAATTTGAATTTCTACAACCGGTACCGCAGGGCGACGGCGTGCCGATGATGGCACTTACTTTTTGCCGGCAATTAACTCGCTGATCGATTTATCAATCCGCCGTTGCAGTGTCTCCGGCGTCTTTGCGGATCCGATCGATTCGGCGTGCACCCGCTGCCTGCTGTAGGAAAGCGACTCGAAAAAACGCTTTGCCGCCGGATTTTCATCCAGCGCCTTTTGCAAAGCATCTGGTACGGTTACTTTCCGTTCTTCCGTATCCAGCTCGATCGTGACATCAAGCGTGTCGCCGCCTTTCACGCCGGATTCGGCACGGACGGTCGAATTGACTCCCACCATGTATCGTCCACCCATGACCGCAACGGTACTGCGGTAGGTGTAACCTTTGAGCGTCACCTTGACCGGCGGTCGCTTGCCTGCTCCCAGTTCCTCAATAATGGCATCGGGGATAATGATGCCCGCTTTGTTTTTCCCCTCGGAATGGATCGTTGTCTTAAATGTTGCCATAATCGTTTAAATTTAATTAACTCATGGGTACAAAGTTGAGGTGATTTCTGGAAATCCGTCCGTGTTGAATACGACAACATTACGGGGTGAATACGACATACTGTGATTTACTGAGATGTTAATGTAACGCAATGTCAGGACAAGACACCCGCTGAATCAGCGTTTTTTTTTATTTTTGATAAAAAGGCAAGTATGAATACTAATAACGCATTTAAGGTTGATTTTTATATTAACTACGCAGGTCGTTGTGAAGAAGCATTTAAGTTTTATGAAGAGTATCTTGAAGCGAAAATAACTAATATGATGTTTCACGATCCAGTCCCTCCGAATTTTCCTAAAGAATGGCCAAGACCAGTACTTCATTCAGTTTTGGAAATTGGTGGCAATGTACTTAGAGGCTCTGATATTGCTCAAGCCGAACCAATGCGGAGTGCTTATCTTACATTGATTACAAATACGCCGGAAAGGGCAGATGAAATCTATGAAGTACTTTCCAAAGATGGAGAAGTTTATATGAAAATCGAGAAAGACACATTCTTCGCAAACAGATTTGCAATGTTTCGAGATAAATTCGGAACTGCTTGGATGCTTATCAATGAGAAAGAATAAATGACCTTGCAAGAATATTTTGAGCGCTATCACTACTCTATTTTTGAACCCTGACATAAGGCTGTCACTCAGCAGGAATAAGTTTGCATCATTAATTAATCTTTAAAAGATAAAATATGGCAAACGAAATTAACTCAAGCAATTTTGAAATGGTTGGCACAATAACATGCTTTATAAAAAACTTGGAACCACCGGTAAGCAATGGAACAAAAAAAGCTTATGAGTAAACTAAATGCAATTCCAATCATGGAATTCAAAACAGCTGAGGCATTTGAATATTGGCTCGTAACGAATCACGATAACTCATATGGTCTTTGGATCAAAATATTCAAGAAAGATTCGGGGAAAAAGACCATCAGCTATGCTGAAGCACTTGACGTAGCGCTTTGCTACGGTTGGATCGATGGACAAAAACAAGCATATGACGGACAAGCATGGCTACAAAAGTTTTGCCCCCGAAACGCAAAAAGTATTTGGTCCAAAATAAATATTGGACATATCGAAAGATTAATTAATGAAGGAAGAATGACCCCCGCAGGATTAAAGGCTGTCGAAAAAGCCAAAGCTGACGGTAGTTGGGAAAAGGCATACGATCCTCCGAGCAAAATGACTATCCCTGAAGACTTTCTAAAAGAACTTAGCAAAAACAAAAAAGCAGAAGCGTTTTTTAGGGGTCTCAATAAGACCAATCTGTTCTCCATTGGATTTCGCCTTCAGACCGCAAAAAAACAAGAGACAAGAGAAAAGCGTATGAAAGAGATTATAGAAATGCTGGAAAAAGGTGAGAAATTCCATTAATTGGTAGCGCCTGCTATGGTATAACGCTCACCGACAATCTTCACTGCCGATAGGTCATCGGTCAATTTCGCCAATTCATCTACCTTAAACTCGTATGTTGCTGAAAAGAACTATTTAAGCAACGGCCCGCCTATTCCGGACTTAGAATACCCAAGGTCTTGCCATCGGGAATGCCTTCGAAATACTTGTCAAGTATGGCTTGGAAAACCGGATCGGCATCAGGCACCACTGAAAAAAGCGTCATGCACGATCGGAGCTTGAGGTCGTCTGGCGAGCCGAAGACCGCGGTCGCATCATCGGTGGCAAGACGGAGTAGCTCGTGGGAGATTTCAACCAGCCTTGGTCCCAAAGCCGGATGGCGGAGATACGCATCGGCCTCTTCCCTATCCCGGATCGCATAGTAGCGCGAGGTTTCACTGAACCCCAATCCAGCTAGCTGCGGAAAGATGTACCACATCCAGTGGCTGCGCTTGCGGCCGTTCTTTATTTCTTCGAATGCGGTTGTGTAGTGCCGCTCCTGCGCCATGACAAACCGTTGTAACTGATCATCCGCCATGATTCGTCATGCTTATCTATTCATTTGCCCAAAGACCGTGCCGTGCAGCTAAGTTGGACGGCATACTGATGGCCAATATGAAGCGGTAACAAAGGTCAATGAGCGGCCTCCCGCCTTCAGCGGAACGATGTATTGTCCCATTAAAAGCCCGCGTAGAGCGCTAAGCGCTAATTTCAAGCTTATATCCTTTGCCGCGTATAACAACAACGTTGATATTAGGATCAGGTTCCAGTTTTTTTCTGAGTTTTGAAATAAACATATCCAGGCTGCGCCCCACAATAACACCTTCGTCTTCCCATATCTCTTTTTGCAACCGGCTCCTCGCTATGACCTGGTTAGGAGACAATGCGAAAATAAGCAGCAAACGCGCTTCCGTGTCAGTCAGGCCTATGGTGCTTTTATTTATTACCAGTTGCCGTTCCTGCACATCAAACAAGACCGATCCAAAAGTTAAAATACCGGTATTGTGATTGCCAGGCTCGGCTTTTCGAGGTTTAACCGATCTAAAAAAAATAAAACCAACAAATGCTAAAATTGACAGGCTGCCGAAAATATAGCCATTCTTTGCGGTATCTATTGGTGCCGGTTTAAATTTAATGTTGACCAGGTAATGTCCTTTGGGTTGCACTCTTCCCCTACAAGCTATAATATCATTTCTTTCATCGTTGGATATTGCGTATCCATAGGCTATACTGGAGTTGCTATAGTTCAGAACATTAACAACATAATCACTTGCGAGGGGGTCTTTGGCCAACAAACGCCGGGTAGTATTCACCAGCGAATCCGGTTGAAAAGTAAGCTCATTCTCAAAGCTGATCTGGTATTCATTTTCGGCGATCTTTTTTACCGGAAGAACCCTTGATTTACTGTCGCCCGATTGCGTGAGTAGTTCATCTCCTATCCTCCGAAGCAAAACTTCCCTCCTGGCAATATCAAAGTCGTCACTGCCGGTCATACTGACAGTCACGTATGTTGCGGAGAGAAAAAGGAGCAGTATCAATCCCCACAGGTAATTGCGTTTCCCGGAAAGTAGATTTCGGCTAAAAGACATACCATTTTACGATTTATTTACAAAGGTTACATTTTTATTTACAATTCAAATTCCTCAGGCTGAAATATATCAAAGTAATTTTGTTGGACAAACTTTGAAAGGATATGAAAAAAATCATTTATGCGCTGATCTTACCGCTGGTTGTGGTAAGCGGATTAGTATTTGCGAATCGCGAAATTAACAATGAAACTTCTAAGAAGCCCGGCCCAAAGCCGCTTACTGCTGCCGAAAGGGAGGCCGAAATGAAAAAATGGAAGGCTACCCCTGAAGGCACGAAGTTCACAATATGGGCAGTTTCTCCCGAAGGTAAAAAAGTGCTTGCCACCGCTGCTAAAATAAGGGAAAACATTAATGAGTATACGAATATGGAGGCTGTAGTAACCGCTCTTTCTCTTCCGCCAGGCTCAAGATTAGGTTTCGGTGTGATGGCCAGGATCAATGGTGATGACTATATTATAAAATTTGAGCCGGAAAAGTCTCAACTTGAACAATTGCATAGCCTGAAAGTTAACGACAAGATAATTGTAAGAAGCCATAATGTATCGCACGCGCCCAAGTATTCATACCCAATAATATCAGGCGAATATGTAGAACGAGATGGGAAAGTAATTTATAAACATGTCCCTCGCGAAGACGGTTGCTGAGGAAATAAATTAGTATGTGGTTTCGTGCAGATTAAACAGCTGTCTTTTGTTTTTTCTTGTATTTTAAAAAAGCCACGAAATCCGACACCTCTTGCTTGAGATTAGCCGGTAAGGAACTGATTTCTGCAAATAACTGAACATCTTTTGCACTTTTCGTTGGCACTTCAATCAGATCATATGGAGTATTGAGTAAATTCTGATCCCAATGCAACTTTTTTCCTTTGCCGATTTATCAATGGCAGAATGGAATTGAAGAATGCTCCCGAAACGCCGGATGAACACCTTAATGGACATTTTTGTATATTTACTTTTTGATACAAAATGAAATTCGAGAAACATTTTCCGGCTGAGCGATTAAGGCCCTACATTAAATACGTCGTAGTGTCGGAGAATGATATGGAAAGTGAATACAAGGTTCTGCCATCCGCTGGTTTGGTTATCGGTTTTCAGTATAAAGGACAACTTGCTTCAGTAAAAAACAACGCTGAAAGTAAGTTGTCTTCCGCAAGGATTACGGGGCTTACAGACAGCTACAATATCTTTAAAAATTCTGCGAACATAGGAACCATATTGGTTTATTTTACCGAAATCGGGTTTACGCATTTTGCTTCTCATCCAGCCCATGAACTTTTTAACCTAAGCCTTTCATTAGCTAATACTTTTGATAAAAATGAAATAACGGAAGTTGAAGAAAAATTAGCGATTGCTAGCACCGATAAACTTCGGATAAAAATCGTAGAGCAGTTTCTACTATCCCAACTCAAAGACAGACAAACAGACAAACTAATTGTTGAAGCGGTTAGACTCATTTACGGAAGTAATGGAACTATCCGCATAAAAGAACTGAACGGAAGACTATGTATCAGCCAAAGCCCATTTGAAAAGCGGTTTAGAAAAGTGGTTGGAACAACAGCCAAAAAATTTGCTTCCATTGTTCGCTTCAACGCAGTTCTTGACAATCTGAACGAAACCAAAACGCTGACAGAAATCTGTTACGAAAACAATTTCTTTGACCAAGCTCATTTTATCAAAGACTTCAAACAGTTTACTGGCGACACTCCCGAGAATTTCAAACGCTTGTTGTAAAAAACGACTTTTTACAATTACAGACGTTTTCGTCACCGCATCTTTGCACCGTAATCTTCATGTAAAGACAACTGGTAAAATCAAATCATTGCGTGTCACTCAATAAATCGTTTAACAATTAAAATCAAGGAAAAATGTTTACAGTGGAACAAATTAAAGCAGCGCACAGCAAAGTGCAATCAGGTGCGGACTTTCCGTCTTACATAAAGGAAATTAAAGCATTAGGTGTTACCTATTACGAAACCTTTGTAACAGATGGACACACAGATTATTATGGGGAAAATGATTACAAGACCGCTTCGCCCGCAAGGTATGAACCCTTGACTATTGCCCCTGAATGTAACAAAGAACAATTCAAAGCAGACTTAAAGAAGCATCAACAAGGCAAAACGGACTATCCGACTTTTATCGGAATGAGCGCAAAACTTGGTGTCGAAAAATGGGCGGTTTGTATGGAAAAAATGACTTGCACGTATTACGACAATGCGGGAAACGAAATTCTGGTTGAAGAAATTCCGCAACATTAAAACGAACAGTATATATTCTTGTATACGAGCATGGTATAGCCCCCCGGATTGTCGGCGGAACGTTCAATTGATCGCACTTACTTTCTATCGTTACGAATAGCGCTTGCGACGGAGACGACCATTAAAGTCATAGTTGACACGCTTGCTGCCCACACGTCGAATCCGACCTGCCATGTCGTAGTCGATGCGGTGTTTGCCAACTTGCCGGACGCGGCCTTTAACATCATAGTCTATACGTGCTTCACCGATCTGACAGAGACGACCATCTAAATTATACTGCACCGAAGTGCTATCAACTCGTTTGATGCGGCCTTTAAAATCATATTCAATGTGGATATTCTTCGTTTGAAACAGCTCCGGCTCAAATGTCGTCAGTTTCCCTTTGCTGTCGATCACCAGATAAAACGGTCCTTCCCGCAACACAATATCGGGCGAATGGGGATTTTCTCTTACTTTGATCTTTTGGCCATTCGCAAGATTTATGATAATCAGCACAAGGAACGTAAGTGTTATCGCCTTGAAAGAGCAACCTTGGCTCTTTAACCCGCGCAGTTCAAAACCCAATCGCGTGACGATTTACGGGTGTGAATTTGCTCATTTCAATTTCGCCTGCTTGCTCGGATACGAACGCGATATAGTCCTTGGCGTGTGGATGCTTGAGCCAAGGAATCATCAATTGCCATTTCATATCAGCGAAACAATCGATGCGGCAGATTTGTTGTCCGGAATATTCAATATAACCCCTGCCTGACTTTTTTTTGACGTTGTTGATGACCTTTCGTCAGATGAAGCGATTTACCTTTATTAATAGTTATGATTTAATCCAATTTTATATGAAAGCAAACGTTTTATTCATTGTTTTTTTGTTTACACTATCCAGCATGCTTGCTTGCAAAAAGGATGGCCTGTCTGCAGCGGAAGCGACTGAGGTCACGACCTTGGAAACAGAGTATATTGCCGTGAGCGGGATTACCGATGTCGACTATGCCTTCAACCTTCGTTTCGAAAAGGCATCTGGCATAAAAGAATATGGCATTGTATTTATACCGTGGATCAATGAAAAATCAGAGACAACGCCAACTATTGACGGTGAACATGCGGTACTTATCCCGTTTGAAGATACGCCAGCGACCGCGGGCGCGGTCATAACCAAAAAAATGACCTTTTATTTTTTTGATTTCAACAATGCCAATTACAGGGCTTACGCGATCCTAAAAAATGGCACAGTAGTCTACGGCGAAACACTTTACTTTGCGCTAGGCAGTTGATGGGCGGGGTATTACTTAAGGAATCTTAGATAGATCCTCCATTACGTAATCAATCCAATTTGCTTGCTCTTCGTCAATAACCATTTGCGGAGTAAACCCTGTTCTGTCGATCGGATTTGCATCCGTCCATGAGGATTTCTCAATCGGTATGTACAGTTTAAACGCATCAAACGGAAGTTTTGTGGGATTTGACATTCCTGCATAATCCATCATCCCGATTGTAGGTTGACCATAGGTGATCACTTTTTTACTTTGCTTAGCTAAATGGAAGAAATATTCCGTTGAACTGCCCCCCAACTCATCCACCAATATCGCGACCTTTGCAGGTTGTTTTAGAACAGAATCCAGGGGAAAGCTTACGCTGGGTAAAGGGTAAAATGTTTCGCTGGTTTCCGGCAATTCCTTGTAGGTTTTTCTATATTGATTTAGTGTTTCTTCGGGAAAATATTTTTTGTAATCATCCGGTATCGGATGGTTAACAAAACCGTCTAGATCTTGAAGCTTCTTGGATACATTCGCTTTCGAAACCCGCAGGTACGTCTCTCCTTGGTCTATTTGATTGGTAGCCAAATAGGGGATTAAACTCACCCAGCCTGAACTGCCGCCACCATTTCCCCTGAGGTCAATAATGAGGTATTTGGTATTCCTGATAGCTGAATCGCTCTTCGTAACAAGTTGATGAATGGCACCTTCATTGTTTTCGAAAGTAGGGATTTTAAGATAGCTAAAATCGCTATTCAATTTTTTGAACAATAGCCCATTATTGTTCCCACGCCAACTTTCAAACTCCTCCTCCTCATTCCCGGACAGGGTTACGCCTGTTTTTGCCCAAAGCTGAAAATTCCAGATTTTCAGCAAATTGCCTATTTTCTTTGCAGGGATGTTCACATTGATATTTCGGTTATACAATTTGGTCGAAAAGTTACCGCCATTTTTAACCAACGTGAAGTAAACGAAGCCTTTCGGGAACTGATCGTTTTCAGACGATCGCTTAATGGCCTTATAGGTATTTTTTCCTTGCTTGATAATGGCAATTTCTGTATTGTTTACGTCTCTCCAAACGCCTTCGATTGAATGATCTCCAGTTTGTCCGAATTGCTTATCCGTTCGGTGCATATCGTCGATTACCGAGCTATCAATCTGAGCGTTGTATTCGATTCTGAAGTGCTTGTCATAAAAGAAATTCACATATTCTTTCAATAGTAAATAACAATCCATGGGTGTGTTCGAATCGACCGCTTTTTCTTGCAGTGTATTTTTCAGCTGGCTGTATCGTACTCGGTTTGCGGGCTTTATTTTATCGGGAAAGCCGGCATAATTTTCTTCTGTTTTTTGAATGGTCTCTTGCAGATTATCCAAGCAGTTGCATCGCTCTTGCCCAAAAGCAACAAATGAAACGAAAACAGCGGAGATTAGGAGTGGATGCTTAATCTTCATATGGTCTGCCATAGAAATAGTTAATTGATGATGAACAATCAAAATTACTCAAAATTCCGATAGATGGATTAATTTACTATTCACACCACTCCTAACCTCCACTATGCCATTCCCATACACTGTGATGCTTGGCCAAAGAGCCGATGAAATCCAGAAACCCGCCGTAAAAATCATGGTATCCGATTGTGCTGCTATCCCCAATCACAATCAGCTTTTTCCGGGCACGGGTCATGGCTACATTCATCCGCCTGGTGTCGGCTAAAAAGCCGATTTGCTGCGCTGCATTGCTCCTTGTCAAACTGATGTAGATGACGTCTTTTTCCTGGCCCTGGAAACTGTCTATGGTGTTCACTTGCAGCTGTTCTGCATAAGGCCGTAACCGATCGTCCTGCGCGATGATTTCACGCAGATAAAGTGATTGGGCGCGGTACGGCGTGATGATGCCGATGCTTGGAAAGGCTGGGTCCGTAGGCGGCATGCCCAGGTTTGTTACAAAAGAAGCAAGGTGATTGCGTAAAAAGTGTGCCTCTTCCGGATTGGAAATGGCGTGATCAACGACGGTTTCCTCAAATCCGGCACCCGCGGTATCGATAAACATAATCGGGCTGTCATCGCCGCGCAATGTCCGATGGGCAACGGCAGGCGCTGCCTGTAACCGATCTGCGTAGAAAGCCATAGCGGGGTATTTCATAATCTGGGCATTCATCCGGTACTGCACATCCAACAGCGATACGTGGGCAGGATGTTGCGCAACTAATTTTTCGAACAGGGTGTGGTATAATCCCCCGGTGGCCAGACGGTTGGATTTGACCGTAGGCGGTAACTGGCAATGGTCACCTGCCAGGACGACGCGATCCGCTTTCAGGATAGGGATCCAACAGGCCGGTTCCAGCGCCTGCGCAGCTTCGTCGATAATAACGGTTTGGTACCGCCGATCGCGAATGGTGTAATGGTTGGCACCCACTAAGGTAGCGGTGATTACTTGCGCCTTGTTAAATACATCCTGAACAACATAATCCAACAGCTGATCAATCTCTTTCCGGATTTTACGCGCTTCGTCAAACAGCGCCTTCCGTTGATCCCGCTCGGCCTTTCCGAAATGGCGTTTGTATTTATGCGCCATATCCATATATGCCCGGGCCTGCTTCTCCAGGATCTTGATCGTTTTATGGGAGGCGTGGTTGTCTACCTGGGCATCCAACGTGAGTTCCTGTAAATGCTCCGAAACTTTTACCGGGTTGCCGATGCGGACTACCGACAAGCCGACCGCGTCAAGGCGCTCCGTCAGCACGTCTACGGCCGTATTGCTCGGCGCAACGATGAGGAGTTGATGCGGCCGCTGCTTCAGGAGCGCTTGTACGGCATAGACCAGCGTCGTCGTTTTACCCGTGCCGGGAGGCCCATGCAGGATAGAGAGGGGGCTTTCGCCCAGTATATGGGCTATCGCCTTGTTTTGGCTGGGGTTTAGGCGGTCGTTTTCATAAGCCGGATTGGGAGTCGCCTCGCGAACATCGGCTTCGCCCAGGAGCTGCCTGATCAGGTCGCCTTGTTTTTTATCGGTAAGCGCGAGGCTGGCTTCGTGCAGTGCTCGATGCATTTCTTTGTATGAATTCTCATCGAACAGCAGGTCGACCCCGAGCCTACCTCCACGGCTCCATGCAGGAAGTTCGTCTACGCGAGACGAAATCCGTAGGATGTCACGACCGGCAAATGCAATGATCCCTTGAAGCCGATCCTGCTGCGGATTATGGTTTGAAAACAAGGAGACGGGCATGCCGAACCGGAACCGATGCCCCGCTTCGGTATGGTTGTTTTTGTTTACCGTGATGGTGAGGTAATCACCCAGTCCTAATTCGTGATTGGTTATCGCAACGGGAAACCAGGTAACACCAAGTGCAATCCGTTCCTGAACGGAGCGCTGCTGCAACAGTGCTTCGTGCTGGGCTTTATCAAATGCCTGTTCCTGATCCAACAACGTCGCCAACTCATTAAAATACTTCATAAGGGAATCTGCGATATCAATGCTCGCAAAATACGGTCTTTTTTAATGAATATTTTGGTAATCCTAGCTCCATTGCCAGGTAGCAGGGATATACGCACGGTATAATGTTTCTAAACTATAAGTAGATGGCTATTGATTAGTTGGATGTGCTATTTTTGGCGGAATAGAAGAAAAACTAAATGGCGAAGACTAAACTAACAATCAATAACAACGGATCGGTGAGAATTGAAGGCGACTTTGAAATCGTAGACAGAAATGGTGATGCCTATGGCCTACAAGGTAGGTCCGTACTTTCCATTTGCCGTTGTGGGCTTTCAAAAAACAAACCCTTTTGCGATGGATCACACAACGGGCACTTCGAGCATGAGGCGATAGCTTTTGATCTGCCGCCAAAAAAGGCATAACATCATCGAATTAAACTACTAACGGCCGCTCCAGCTACTTTAACGTACCGCAAACAATCGCGCCCTTCGGATAGATCAACGGGCTCAGGTAGGGAATATTGAGGTTAGCGCCACGTAGCAGGAACCATCCGCCCATTACGATGCAGAGCATAGGCAGCCAAAAAGCGAAGTTGAAACGCGCACGGAACTTGGCGAAGCTACCCAGTAGGGATACCGACAGCATGGCCGGCCAGGTACCCAATCCGAACAACAGCATAAACAGCCCACCGCCGCCCACAGAATCGGCACTGAGCGCTGCCGCCAACGCCATATATACCATGCCGCAAGGCAGGAGGCCATTAAGCATACCCACCACCAGGTGCCCACCCGGTCGATAAAGCCAGTATCCGATCCATCGGGTCAATGGGCCGACCAGCTGTTGCTGCAGGCGGGAAAAGCTGTCGAAGCGTTTTCCGAAAAGGGAGAACAGCCCCATGCCGACCAGCAAAACTCCGGTAATGAGGGTTACCCCTTGTTGCCACGCTTTGATTTCAAATACCCGACCAATTCCGCCTATGGCCAATCCAAGCAGTCCATACACCATCACACGGCCGAATTGATATCGTAACTTATTGCTTACCACCTGCCAGGGGCTGTGAGACTGTCCATCGGAAAACGCCAACACCAGCGGTCCGCACATCGCCACGCAATGTAGGCTCCCAAACAGCCCCATGAAGAATGCCAGCGTATAATAGCTCATGTTTGCTTATTGCTTTGGCGAAACTTGCACCGTGTCTGTGGATTGATGCATGGAATCAATTTTTCGCAAGTGATCGTAATTCAACCCGCGTTCGTAATAATCTTCCGCAACCAGCGAGTCGGTATCCTTGCTCACCATGTATATGCCAAACGACACAATCAGTGCCATGAAGAGTGCCAGTGCTAATGCTATTCTCGTTCCCCAGTTCATTCGCTATCAATTATTGCCCGCCCGGTGGCGCCACAAAGGTGGTTTTCATCGTCTCAATCACTTTCCCGTCTGAGACCACGCCGATCTTCACATCGGTTTTGTACGTCGTTATCGATTGCTGTGGGCTGATCAAGAAAAAAGTCAGTTGTGCCGTAGCGCCAGCTTTGAGCTCGGCCACTGGATTGACTACCCGGATCGTCATACTCCCCCCTATTGCTTCCAGCGTAAACGGCATGTCGGTACTGGTTTTATTGATTAGCTCCAAACTGTACAGGTTGCTCACCGTGCCGTCTTCATGGACCTGATAACTGCTGCCTTTTGCACGCAGCAACGTACCGTCAACCTGCGACCGGCTGAAAATGAGCCATCCGAACACGGCGATGAGTACGCTTAGCACCGCCGTATAGGCGATGGCTCGTGTGTTTCCCGGCTTTTTGGCATTTCCTTCGATCTCATTGACCGAAAAGAAGCCGATCAGACGTTTTGGGCGATCTAATTTTTCCATGACCGCATCGCAGGCATCGATGCAGGCGGTGCAGCTTACACACTCCATCTGCAGACCATTCCGGATATCGATACCTGTGGGGCATACCTGAACGCACAGGCTACAGTCTACACAATCGCCGATAGCTTGTTCGGCGCCCTTTTTCCGATGACCACGTGGTTCGCCCCGGCGATGGTCATAAGCAATGGTTATGCTTTGGTCATCCAATAATACACCCTGCAGCCGCCCGTAAGGGCAGATTGTTGTACAAACAATTTCTCGCAGATAAGCAAATACGCCATAAAACACCAACGTAAACAAGATAATTGAAACAAATCCACCAAGATGCTGGCTGACAGGATCTGTCATGATCTTCCAAAGCTGATCGACACCGATGATATAGGATAAGAAAATATTGGAAATCATAAAAGAAATGAGCAAAAAGATCATATGCTTAGCAACCTTCTTCACATACTTACCTGTCGTAATGGGCTCCTGATTTAGCTTTTTCTGTTGTGTCCAATCACCTTCGATCCAATATTCGATGCGACGGAATACCAACTCCATAAAAATGGTCTGGGGGCAAGCCCAGCCGCACCATACACGACCGTAAACCACCGTAAATAAGACGATGCATACCATGGCAATCAGCATCCCGAACACGAAGATATGTAGATCTTGCGGCCAGAATACACTCCCGAACAGCACGAACTTACGCGCGATGATATTGAACAATAGGAACGGTTCACCGCCGATTTTGATAAAAGGGGCAGCAATAAAGAACGTCAATAGGGTATAACCAAACCATTGCCGACGGTTGAACCACCTGCCTGCCGGCTTTTTGGCATAAATCCAGTTGCGTTTGGGTTTTGACTCCGCGGCCATTCCTGCTGTACCCATGGTATCTTCCTATCGTTGTTTATCCCGCTGTAGCGGCCGGATCAACTGCTTCGCTGTGTTCCTTAGCCTCATACTCAACCTTTTCCCCCTGCGGATCCTTGGCATTTGGTGGGTTTGTACCACGGAGCGTAATGATGTAGTTCGTCACTTCGGCAATCTGCGCCGGTGTGAGGCTCTGCTCCCAAGGCACCATGCCTTTATCCAGTACGCCATACTTTATCACCTTGAATATATCCTGCACTTTGCCACCGTGAAGCCAGTAGTCATCCGCCAAGTTTGGTCCAATCCCTCCTTCGCCGGCTCCCCCATGGCAGGCGATGCAATTCTGGGTGAAGATCGCCATTCCGGCTGCCACCGTTTGGGGATCCGTATCTACCGTTACGGTATTTTCGTCAACATTGTCTGCAGCTTGTGCCAGCCACTCCTGCCTTGCCTGCTCCGCACGTGCCATTTCACGGTCGTACTCCTGATCTTGATTGAGCCCCCAACCAAACACATGATATACACATAAGTAAACCACAGCAAAGGCCAAGCTGGCGTAAAACATGCCGTTGAACCAGGCAGGAACCGGATTGTCCAACTCGGTAATGCCATCATATTCGTGGTCAATGACGAGATCCTTTTCCTCCGCTAGCGGGCGCAGTCCCATCAGTTTGTTCCACCACTGCTGGCGTCGATTCCGCCGTACGAACTTAGCCTCAGTCAAACTTACTTTTTCTGCTTCCAGCACGTGTGGCATTGTAACACGTAACATCACACGCATGGCCCGTAACACCACCAATGCAGCGATCAATACGACCACCATGACCACAAAGAGCGCAACAATCAGGGTATCGTTGGAAGAATCTAAGGCGATTATTTTCATGGTCTGCTGCATTTAGTTAGTTAAATCATCATCCTTACTCCCCGTTTCATCCACGGGCAACCCCTTCATGTAGTTGACATCATCCTTGGGCATTCTGAAGAGCATAATACCTACTGTAATGAAGAAGGCAAGGAAAATCCATAGCGATGCAATGAGATACCATTCATTGCCGCTCAAATCCGTTAGTTGCTTAAACATCGTTTGTTCTTTACTATATTATTCATTCGTTGCCGTTCCTGCTGGTACGTTGATGTCCGTCCCCAACCGTTGGAGATAGGCGATCATCGCGATGATCTCTCGATCGGCCCGTACATCCACACCCTGCTGGCCCATTTCGGCAGCGATTGCTTCGGCCTGCTCGCTGAGGTCAACATTTGCGGTATTGATATCCGCATCGGTATACGGCACCCCCAATAGCCGCATAGCATTCAGTTTAGCTTTGGTTGCTGTCGTATCCAACGATTGCTCGATCAGCCAGGGATAGGGCGGCATGATGCTTCCGGGAGAGGTAATTGTCGGATCCAGCATGTGATCGAAATGCCACTTATGCGGATATTTCTTACCGATGCGATGGAGGTCTGGCCCCGTCCGTTTTGATCCCCAAAGGAAGGGATGGTCATAGACAAATTCGCCAGCTTTGCTATACTCCCCATAGCGCACGGTTTCCGAACGGAATGGGCGGACAGTCTGCGTATGGCAGTTGACACACCCTTCGCGGATGTACAGGTCGCGGCCCTGCAGTTCTAATGCGGTATAGGGTTGTACACTGGATATGGTAGGCACGTTGGACGAAATCATGAAGGTAGGCATCATTTGAACGATGCCACCAATCAAAATGGTGATCAGTGCCAGCACCATAAACAAGATGGGCTTACGCTCCAATCGGCGGTGTGGTGCACGTTCGTTGACGAGTACGGGTGTTAGTTCGGGCGCTTCGGCCGGCTCATTGGCTAAAAGCCGCCCCTGCTTCATGGTTTTCACTAGGTTGTAGGTCATCAGGATCACGCCCGATAAGTAGAGGGCGCCGCCTATTGCACGCAGTAGATGCATGGGTATAATCTGAAGCGTGGTAGCCAGGAAATTTGGATATTTCAACACGCCTTCGGGCGTAAACTCTTTCCACATCAACCCCTGTACCACGGCAGCCCAATACATCGGAATCGCATAGAAAAGAATGCCCAGTGTACCGATCCAGAAATGTGCGGAAGCCAACTTTTTCGAATACAGCTCGGTTTTATAAATACGGGGTATCAGCCAATATAGGATGGCAAATGTCATAAAACCGTTCCATCCCAGCGCCCCGACATGCACGTGGGCCACAATCCAGTCAGTGAAATGTGCGATGGCATTGACCTGCTTCAGCGAGAGCATCGGCCCTTCAAACGTGGCCATGCCATAAGCGGTAAGCGCCACGACCATGAATTTCAAAGTAGGATCGGTGCGTACTTTATCCCACGCACCACGTAGCGTGAGCAGTCCGTTGATCATCCCACCCCAGCTTGGGGCAATAAGCATCACGGAAAAGGCGACGCCAAGGGACTGCACCCAGCCCGGCAGGGCGGTATATAATAGGTGGTGCGGGCCGGCCCAGATGTAGATGAAAATCAACGACCAAAAATGCAGAATACTGAGTTTATAGGAGTAAATAGGCCGGTTGGCCATTTTGGGCAGGAAGTAATACATCATACCCAGATACGGCGTAGTCAAGAAAAACGCCACCGCATTATGCCCGTACCACCATTGCACCAGCGCATCCTGCACGCCGGCATACAGGTAATAGCTTTTCCACATCGAAATGGGCAGCTGTGCCGAATTCACAATGTGCAACACGGCAATCGTGACAAACGTAGCAATGTAAAACCAAATGGCTACATACATATGGCGCTCGCGCCGCTTGATGATGGTACCAAACATGTTGATACCGAAAACCACCCAGATGAGGGTGATAGCCACGTCAATAGGCCATTCCAACTCCGCATATTCATGCGAGGTGGTGAGGCCCAACGGCAAGGTAATGGCGGCTGCTACAATGATGAGTTGCCAGCCCCAGAAATGTACCCGGCTCAGGAAGTCGCTGTACATCCGGGCTTTGAGCAGTCGCTGCAGTGAATAATAAACCCCCATGAAGATGCCATTACCGACAAATGCAAAAACAACTGCATTTGTATGTAGAGGGCGCACACGTCCGAACGTCGTATATTGCAATTCGAAATTCATAAATGGCCATACCAGCTGTATGGCTACCAGTAAGCCCACAGACATCCCGATGATCCCCCAAACGATCGTGGCGATGCCAAAGTCCCTGACGATTTTGTTGTCGTAATTAAATTTAGTTAGCTGCATTGCTATCGTTGTTTTTCCGGCGGTAAAATTACCGTCATCGCAGTGTCATTCGAGTGATTGGTATCGGGTTTAAAAGTGATGATGATCACTATTTCGTACCTGTGCAATAAGCCGTCGATCGGGAATGCATCTGGAAAAACGATAGCTCGACTGATCAGCAGTCGCAGAATGGAAATGAAATTGTTACCTTTGGAGTAGCGAAACAATTATGGATATCACATCTTTCAAAGATTTATTAAAAGAGACCACCCCTCCTATTGGTCTCACCGTGCAGCTCGAAGCCTTGTGGTATGACGGTAAGGGCGACTGGGATCATGCCCACGACTTGATAGACGATCTGGATGACAAGCAGTCTGCCCACGTACACGCCTACCTGCACCGTAAGGAAGGTGACCTGTGGAATGCCGACTACTGGTACCGCCGAGCCGGACGGCAGCGACCTTCCGCTACGCTGGAAGAGGAATGGGAAGAGTTGGTCAGGATTCTGCTTTAAAATCCGCCTTCCGTTCGCTTTAGACCTCGCTTTCATCATCAAACAGCATCCTTATCGATGGGGTATGCGTGTCCTCGTGCTGCCCAGTTTTGTTGGCCCAAAAAAAAGCAGCGAGGAATATCAGGGCGATAAATACACTGCAGCCGATGAGGAAGAAAATAGCGCTCATGACAAATCCTTATTAAGATGGTTTTTAATAGCATATAAATGAGTGGCCACCGTCGTAAATCCGATAATGGTGACCGTACTCAACGGCATCAGCACGGCAGCAAACAACGGTGACATCGTTCCCATGACGGCAAAACTCAGCCCTACGGTATTATACATTAATGAAATTCCGAAACTTGCATGGATGACCTTTCGAACGTCTTTTGCAAATGCAAAGAATCGTGGCAGCTGGGCAAATGATTTTCCATCCAATACCGCATCGCATCCTGGTGAGAAGTTGTTGATATCGTCGCTCACCGCAATTCCCAAATCGGCCTGCTTCAGTGCGCCGGCATCATTGAGCCCATCACCAAACATGCACACAGCCCTCCCCGCAGTCTGCAACGAACGGATATATTCCAGTTTTTCTGCAGGTAGCCGATCAAACAACAAATCCGCATCGCTGGGAAAAACCCCGCGCAACCCATCCTTATCCCGATCGTTATCGCCGGAAATCAGGTTTAGCTTGTAATCGTCCGCTAGTCTGCCCATTAGGGCTCGTAGATTTGGCCGCCACGGCTGCTCCGCATGGAAACAACCCATTATCCGCTCATCAATAGCGATGTAAGTCCGGCTTCCTCCGCTTGCACCTGGACTACCATCGACCACCCCGATGAAAGCACCACTGCCCACACGTATACGATGTGTACCGACAATCGCTTCGATACCTTCACCCGGTAGCTCACGGAAATCGGCGGCAACCAGCGGAGCAACAGCCCCAGCCCAATTCACCAATTCGCGGCTAACCGGATGGCTGGAGTTTCGGCACACGGCCACCACCATGGCCAGCTCGTTTGCCGAAAGGTCGCCTTCAAAATGCATGCGGGAGGCATCCGGCGAAGAAATGGTTCCTGTTTTGTCAAAAACCAGGCAGTCTATCGCCGCCAACTGTTCAATGGCAGCCGTGTTCTTTACGTAGAAACGGTTTCGGTCAAAAACACTTAATGCGGCCGACAGCGTAAATGGACTGCTCAACGCCAATGCGCAGGGGCAACCAATAATTAGTACCGCTGTAAAAGCACCCCAAGCCTTTGCAGGGTTATCCTGGAAAAACCAATACGTCATGGCAGTTATTGCCACCGTAAGCAACGCGATCGTAAAATACCGGCTTACGACATTACTGAATGTCCGGAATTTCCGTTCATATTGCTTGAATGCCTCATTATTCCACAACTGGGTGAGGTAGCTTTGCGACACAGCCCTCGTTACTTCCAGTTCAATTGCCGCTCCCAGCTGTCGCCCCCCAGCGTAGATGATTTCGCCAAGCACCTTTCGTACCGGCTGGGATTCTCCGGTTACGAAACTAAAGTCGATAGCGGCGTTTCCTTTCAAAAGGATGGCATCCGCAGGGATGATCTCGTTATTCCGGATGACCAGCCGGTCCCCTACTTGGATGGCTGCTATCGGCACCGGCTTATTACCATCCTCGGTGATGCGGGTTACCGCCACCGGAAAATAGGATCGGTAGTCGCGCTCAAACGAGATGTGATGATAGGTGCGCTGCTGTACCCACCGGCCTACCAGCAAGAAGAAAACAAGCCCACAAAGTGTATCGGCAAACCCGGCACCGCTGCCGCCAATAATCTCCCATGCCGTGCGCAGAAACAGCACCAAGATACCGAGTGCCAGCGGTACATCCAGGTTGAGCTGCCGCTGCCGCAGGCTATGCCATGCAGACCCGAAGTAATCCCGGCCGCTATACAACAAAACCGGAAGCGTAAACGCTAAGTTCATCCAGCCGAAAAACACCGAATAACTGGCCTCGAATGCCGCCATTCCGAAGTACTCCGGAAAGCTGAGCATCATCGAATTGCCAAAACAAAATCCGGCAACGGCAATCTTAGCGATCAGCCCTTTCTGTGAGAATTTCCGGTTTTCTTGTACGACATCCTGCAGGGTGATTTTCGGTTCGTAGCCAACATCCGCGAGCAGCTCCACCAACCCGCGCAAACTGAGTTCATCCTGTTTGAACGTAATCGTCACCTGCTTCTTCATGAAGTCACTTTGCGATGTCATAATCGCCGGATGCAACTTATACAGGTGCTCAAGCAACCAAATACACGAGCTGCAATGGATCGCCGGAATGTAACAGGTGATAATCGTTAGCTCCTCATTACGGAAATCGATGAGTTTATCGGCTATTGTGGCTTCATCTAGGTAATCATACCGTTCACTGCGCGCTTGCCTTTTCTTTCCGGGATGTGTATTATACCGATAATATTGTTGCATGTTATTGCTATGCAACACCTGGTATACAGTTTGGCAACCCAAGCAGCAAAAGGCATGGTCATCCAGCTCATACGGTGTATGGGCAGTCGGATCACCGCAATGGTAACACCTGGTTTTCTCAGCTATCATACGGCCTTACTGAATAGCGGCTTTGACTGTTGTTTATTATGTAACCTTTCGTCGAATGCCATGCAGATATTGCGCAAGAACGAGAAGCCGGTCTTTGTTGCCCTAATGGCAGTGCCATCCCATATCGCCAACCCGTCTTCAAGCAATGGTGTGAGGCGACGGATTGTCTTGGCCGCCTGCGCACTGGGCATATCCAATAGCGTAAAACCCCGGCACATGATATTGAGGATATGTTTCCGGATCTGTAAATCGATATCCGTAAGTACATGGCCCTTGAAAACAGGTAGCTTCCCTTCCCTCACCAGTGCCTGATACGCTTCGACCGATTTTGCATTCTGCGCAAAAGCCGTCCAAGAATCGCTGATAGCCGACACACCCAGTCCGATAAGCAATGGCGTGTACCGATCGGTATATCCCATAAAATTCCGGTGCAGCGATCCGCCGTCCGCAGCAAGGCACAACGGATCTTCCGGCAAAGCAAAATGATCCATGCCCACATCGCGGTAGCCCGCCTGACCAATCATCCGCTTGCCGAGGTGATATAACTCCAGTTTAGCGCTCCCTGTCGGCAGATCGGCCTCGGTATAGTGTCGTTGGCCTGGTCGCATCCAAGGCACGTGGGCGTAACTATAAAACGAAATCCGGTCGGGCCGCATCGCCAACGCCTTTGTCATGGTTTCGCGAACCGTTTTGGGCGACTGCAACGGGAGGCCGTAAATCAGGTCAAAGTTGATAGACGTATAGCCGATGCGGCGGGCGTCTTCCATCACCCGCCTTACGTCGGCGTCGGTTTGTCGGCGATTGATTAGCCGCTGTACTTCGGGGTCAAAATCCTGTATGCCGAGGCTCAGCCTCTTAAACCCAACATCGAACAACGTTTGGAGATGATCCACCGTTGTATTCGCCGGGTGAGCCTCGAATGAAAATGAGGCCCCGGCAATCACCTTGCTCCCCGCCAGCAATCCTTCAACCAAGCGGCGAAGCTGGTGCGGACTGAAGAACGTGGGGGTTCCGCCACCAAGATGTAATTCGGCAATAGGAATTTCGTCCACGCCGAGGCAATTGCGATAGAGCTTCCATTCTGCCAATACCGTATCGATATACGGCTCTTCCACGCCATGGTTCTTCGTGATCCGTGTGTTGCATCCGCAATACGTACACAGGCTCTCGCAGAAAGGAAGGTGGATATAAAGACTTATTCCCTGCGAAGATGACACTGCGAAGCGCGAACGGACGTGATGATTCCAGTTATCCGAATTCCAGCCTTGCCCATCCCAGCACGGTACCGTCGGGTAACTGGTATAGCGTGGCGCAGCCACATCATAGCGCTGTATCAAGTCGACAATCTTATTTTCTCCCATGGTGCTATCTTTTTCTATCCATTGCACATACCTTTTGGCAACAACAGGCCTTACCTACGCATTTGCCTGTATCCCATGCATTGAGATTACGCATGGTTTGCTTAGCAATACTTTCAAGCGTCTGGTCTTCTTCCGGCACATTGGCAATATTGAAGCCCATCCGTGTTGCTTCCTTTAGGTCGATATGTGTAGTGGTCTTCGAGCGGGTAATGATTTTAGTTACACTGATCGCTTTTAACTCCCAAAGCATTTGGCGATCGAGGATGTCATAGTCCGATATAATCACAACGTCCTTGCCAAGCGCGAAGGACACAGTCTGCGAATTCAATTCATTGGAAATCAAAGTCAAATCATGCCTCTTTCCGTTGGCTACTGCTAAAAATTCCTTCTCTTGCGGTTTTATGCTGTAGGCGATAGCTTTCATGTTTCATCATTATTCCACAAAGCTAAACGGGGCAGCGATAGCCGTAGATGAAGGCCATCAGGATAAAAAGTGATTTAGATCACTTTCGGCGGGTTACTGTTTGATGTGACGCAGTTTATTCAATGACAAGACACGGATGGCATTTCCCTCCTTCGCAATCAGTTTCTCGTCCTTAAAATCGGCAAGCATCCGGCTGATGGTTTCATTGGCGGTACCCGCCAGGGAGGCCAGGTCATCGCGCGAAATACGGATTAGGCATTCGTCGGCTATTACGCCCGACAACGTCTTGTCTGCGACATGGATTAATGCATTGGCCACCCGTTTGCGAACGGAATCATAAGCGAAAGCCAATAATTGGGCCTCCTTGCCACGGATATTGCCCGAAAGCAACTTGATGAATTTGCTGGCGATACCCGGCTTGCGGTAGAGCAACTCAAAGAAATTATCCCGCTCGATAAGCGCCAGCTCCGCATGCTCGAGGGTCTCCGCATTATCCGTATACTGCTGTTGAAGCAATACCGCTCCATAGCCAAAAAACGAACCCTCTGCATGGATATCCGTAGCAAGCTCCCGGCCGTCTAGGTAATGCAGGAACCGCCGCACCTTACCTGTTTTCACAAAGTAGACATACAGGGGTGTATCGCCTTCTTCGTAAACCGCCTGCTTTTTTTTGTAGGTTTTCAGCCGCGACCGCTGCACGAGTTCTTGAAGCAATATATCCTGTTCCTCCTCGCTCAGGTACAGGTTTTTCAGATTGATACTTTCCGATTCCAGTTGTTTACGTTTTTTCAGACGGGTCTCAATCGCATTCAGCAGTTCGATATCATCAAACGGTTTGGTCAGGTAATCATCCGCCCCTAACTCCATCGCCTTGCGCATATCGGCCCGTTCGGCCTTGGCTGTCATGAAAATAAAAGGTATCGTTGAGGCTTGTTGATGTTTGGAAAGCATGTAAAGGACACCAAAACCATCCAGTTCCGGCATCATGATATCGCACAGGATGACATCCGGCAGGTGCTTCAACGCCAGGTCTACACCTGTCTTTCCTTCGGATGCGGTATACACCTCATAGCCGGTGAGTTCGAGGATTTCCTTCGTGCCTTCGCGGATATCATCGTTGTCTTCGATGATCAATATGGTTGTTTTCTTAGCTGCCATTTTGCCTACGATGTGCGGAATGTAAGTGTAAAAATTGCTCCTTTATCCTGCGCACTGTGACAAGCCACTTCTCCCCCCATCAGTGACACGTACCTTTTCACGATATTAAGACCCAAGCCGGTACCTGGTATATTGCCTGTATTATGCGCGCGGAAAAACGGCTCAAAAAGGCTTTTCTGATCGTCCTTGGGGATGCCGATGCCATCGTCTTTTACGATAACCGTACACGTTTCGCCATTGATTTCCGTACTGAATTCAATGAACGTATTTTCGCCCGAATACTTAATCGCATTGGAAATCAGATTAATGATACTATTTTTAAGCAGGTTGGCATCCAACGCAAACGCCCCCTTAGCTCCGGTATGCTGGTAAACGATATGCTGGTTCGTTTTGCAGATCAGCTGCATCTCTTCAGTAATTTCCTCGGCGAGCTCCACCAGGTTTATTTCTTCGTTGTTTGCCAATACCTTACCAGCCTCTAGCCGTTCAAGGGATAAAAAGTCATTCAGGATACTGGTCAGCAACTGCACCGAACTTTTAATCCGGGCTGTGTGCTTGAGTACGTTGGCGGGATCCGGCCTTTCTACATATTTTTCAATTAACGAGGCCGACAACTGCACGGCGCTGAGCGGCGTTCTAAACTCATGCGAAGCCATAGACACGAAGCGCGATTTGAGTTGATTGAGTTCCTTTTCCTTTTCTAGCGATTGGCTTACCTCGGATTTGGTCCTTTCCAGTTCGGACACCAATTTAATCAAATCTTTTGTACGGTTACTAACTGTTGCTTCCAACTCCTCCATGTGTTGGATGAGCTTTTCCTCCGCCTCCTTTTCTTTTGACAGGTCATGTACGAAGCCGGTAAAGGCAATCTTGTTTTCATAATGCACCTCACTCACTGCCAATCGGAATGGAAACGTCGTTCCATCCTTGCGCAACCCCCTCACCTCCCTGCCAATACCGATAATTTTCTTGACGCCGGTCTCCAGGTAATTGTGGAGATACTGGTCATGTCTACTGTGGTCCGGTTCGGGCATCAGCATCGACACGTTGTTACCGATTACTTCATGTGCTTCGTATCCGAAAATATTGGACGCCGCCGGATTGATCGAATCCACGATACCGTGCCGGTCGATCGTGATGATTCCATCGATTGCATTTTCGATAATTGCCTTGAGTAACCTCGACGTATCCATCTATCCTTTGACCAACTTTTTATACTTGATACGCTGGGGTGCATTGTCTCCCAAACGCTTCTTACGGTTTTCTTCGTACTCGGAATAATTCCCCTCAAAGAAATAGACCTGCGAATCGCCTTCAAAAGCAAGGATGTGCGTACAGATGCGGTCGAGGAACCAGCGATCGTGTGAAATAACCACGGCACATCCGCCGAAGTTTTCCAATCCCTCTTCCAGCGCCCGTAGTGTATTGACGTCGATATCGTTTGTAGGTTCATCCAGCAGCAGTACGTTGGCACCTTTTTTTAGGGTGATGGCCAGGTGTACGCGATTTCGTTCACCGCCGGAAAGTACGCCTACTTTCTTCTGCTGGTCAGCGCCATTGAAATTGAACTTAGACACATAAGCCCGTGAATTCATCACCCGGTTCCCCAACTGGATATTTTCATTTCCTCCGGTGATGTTTTCCCAAACCGTCTTATCAGGGTTGAGATCGTCATGCAACTGATCGACATACCCCACTGCTACGGTCTCCCCGACACGGAATGTGCCGTTGTCCGGTTGCTCCTGCCCGGTGATTAATCGGAAGAGTGTTGTTTTTCCGGCGCCGTTGGGGCCGATAATGCCTACAATGCCCGCTGGAGGCAATGAAAAGTCGAGGTTTTCAAACAACAGTTTATCGCCATACGCTTTACTGACTTGCTGGGCTTCGATGACAACATTGCCCAACCGTGGGCCCGGCGGAATAAACAGCTCCAGTTTGTCCTCTCGTTCCTTGGTTTCTTCAGAGGCCAGTTTTTCATAGTTATGCAGGCGGGCTTTGGATTTAGCATGCCGTGCCTTGGGCGCCATACGCGCCCATTCCAACTCGCGCTCCAGGGTCTTCTGTCGCTTACTTTCCGATTTTTCCTCTTGTGCCAGGCGCTTGGCTTTTTGGTCAAGCCATGAAGAGTAATTCCCTTTCCAGGGAATTCCCTCACCCCGATCGAGTTCCAGGATCCAGCCCGCGACATTGTCTAGGAAATAACGGTCGTGCGTCACCGCGATAACCGTACCCTTGTATTGTTGCAGGTGTTGTTCGAGCCAATCGATGGACTCTGCATCGAGGTGGTTGGTGGGCTCATCCAGCAGAAGCACATCCGGTTCTTGCAGCAACAACCGACATAATGCCACCCTGCGACGTTCGCCTCCTGACAATGTGGCTACCTTCCGATCCGGATCGGGGCAACGCAAGGCATCCATCGCACGTTCCAATTGGCTATCGATCTCCCATGCACCGGAAGCGTCGATTTCATCTTGAATCTCCCCTTGGCGGGCCAGTAGTCGGTCCATTTCATCGGCATTTTCGTAGACTTCGGGAAGGCCGAATTTTTCATTGATTTCCTCGTACTCCCGGAGCAGGGCCATCACGTGAGCCACTCCCTCTTCCACCACCTCGAGCACCGTTTTCTGGGCATCCAACTCAGGTTCCTGGGCCAAATAACCCACGGTATACCCCGGTGAGAATACCACTTCGCCATTGATGGATTTATCCAGCCCGGCTATGATGCGTAACAGCGATGACTTACCCGAGCCGTTCAGGCCGATGACGCCGATTTTGGCCCCATAGAAAAAGGAAAGGTAAATATTTTTCAGCACCTGCTTTTGGGGTGGGTAAACTTTGCTTACCCCCGCCATGGAGAATATGATCTTTTCGTCTGACATGCAATGGTCTTTTAAAACGCCCGTAAAAACAAGAAGTGCAAAGATAGTCAGAAAGGTGCAATAAAAGCTTTTATGCCACCTGACAAAATGTTATATTTGTATCAATGGCTTAATTGTTGATAAATGTTACACAAATATTAAGGGCATAAGCGATAATTTTCTTTACATTTATCGCATCCTTAGCATACAAAAAGAAAGGTAAAACATTCATGGAAGCAAAATTTTCGCCTCGCGTAAAGGATGTGATTTCATACAGCAGGGAAGAAGCCATCAGGTTGAAGCATGATTATATCGGCACCGAGCATTTGTTGCTCGGCCTTATTCGTGAAGGAGATGGCATGGCCATCAAGATACTGAAACATGCAGGGATCGACACCACCGAACTACGCAAGTCCATTGAAGATGCCGTGAAAGGTTCTTCGATGTCTCGTGCCCCTATTGGCAATATGCCGCTTACCAAGCAAGCGGAGAAAGTATTGAAAATCACATACCTGGAAGCAAAAATCTTCAAAAGCGACGTTATCGGTACCGAGCACCTGCTCTTGTCTATCCTCCGCGATGAAGACAACATTGCCTCACAGATCCTGCAGCAGTTCGACATCAACTATGATGTATTCAAAGCAGATGTTGAGCAACATAAGGCAGGCATCACGGATCAGGCACCGGGTTCGGCTGCCGGCGATGACGATTTCAAAGAAGAAGATCATTTCAGTCAGCCAAAGAAGGTATCCGATATCAAATCGAAGACACCGGTGTTGGACAACTTTGGCCGCGATCTGACCAAAGCTGCCGAAGAAGGCCGCCTGGATCCTATTGTAGGCCGCGAAAAAGAGATCGAGCGTGTTTCGCAGATCCTATCACGCCGTAAAAAGAACAACCCCATATTGATTGGCGAGCCTGGTGTAGGTAAATCGGCCATTGCCGAGGGACTTGCGCTGCGCATCATCCAACGTAAGGTATCGCGGGTGCTGTTCAACAAAAGGGTGGTTACGCTTGACCTGGCCTCTTTGGTGGCTGGCACCAAATATCGTGGCCAGTTCGAGGAGCGTATGAAAGCAGTGATGAATGAATTGGAGAAATCGCCGGACGTCATCCTATTCATCGACGAGATCCATACCATTGTAGGTGCCGGTGGTGCTTCGGGGTCATTGGACGCCTCCAACATGTTCAAACCGGCATTGGCCCGTGGTGAAATCCAATGCGTTGGTGCCACCACACTCGACGAATACCGGCAATACATCGAAAAAGATGGTGCACTTGACCGCCGTTTCCAAAAAGTGATGATTGAGCCCGCTACGCATGACGAAACGGTGGAAATACTGAACCGCATTAAGGAAAAGTATGAAGAGCACCACAACGTCAACTATACGCCCGAGGCCATCGAAGCCTGTGTGACGTTGACCACACGCTATATCACGGATCGCTTCCTGCCAGACAAGGCCATTGATGCCCTGGATGAGTCGGGCTCTCGTGTGCACCTCACCAATATCCACGTGCCGCAAAGCATCATCGATATCGAACAGAAAATCGAGGAAATAAAGGTCGAGAAAAACAAAGTGGTCCGCAGCCAGAAATACGAGGAAGCGGCTAAACTGCGCGACACGGAGAAAAAATTGCTTGAAGAGCTGGAAGAAGAAAAGACTGCTTGGGAAGCCGAAACCAAAACCAAGCGATATACCGTAACGGAAGACAACGTCGCCGAAGTGGTGTCAATGATGACCGGCATCCCCGTACAGCGGGTAGGGCAATCGGATAGTCAGAAGCTCTTGGGTATGGCCGAATCGATGAAAGATCGCATCATCGGGCAAGACGAGGCCGTGAAGAAACTGGTTAAGGCGATCCAGCGCACGCGCGCTGGATTGAAAGATCCTAAAAAACCAATCGGTTCGTTTATCTTCCTGGGTCCTACCGGTGTCGGCAAGACCGAATTGGCAAAGGAACTGGCCCGCTTCATGTTTGACAGCGAGGACTCCCTCATCCAGATTGACATGAGCGAATACATGGAGAAATTCGCGATCTCCCGCCTAGTGGGTGCGCCCCCGGGATATGTTGGCTATGAAGAAGGAGGCCAGTTGACAGAGAAGGTACGCCGCAAACCGTACTCGGTGGTGTTGCTTGATGAGATTGAAAAAGCACATCCCGATGTCTTCAACCTGTTGCTGCAGGTATTGGATGAAGGGCAGCTTACCGATAGCCTTGGCCGTCGCGTGGATTTCAGGAATACCATTCTCATCATGACCTCCAATATCGGAGCCCGTCAATTAAAGGATTTCGGGCAAGGCGTGGGCTTCACGACCGCTGCCAAGACCGAACAGGCAGGAACGCACTCACGCAGTGTAATTGAGAATGCACTAAAGCGCGCTTTTGCTCCTGAGTTCCTGAACCGGATCGACGATGTGATTGTGTTTAACTCATTGGATAAGGAACACATTTTCAAAATCATTGACATTGAACTGAAGTCGCTCTTCGTCCGCATTGAAGCTTTGGGCTACAACATTAAGCTTACGGATGCCGCTAAGGAATTCGTTGCCGAAAAAGGCTTCGACAGCAATTTTGGTGCGCGTCCGCTTAAGCGAGCTATCCAAAAGTATCTGGAAGACCCCATCGCCGAAGAAATCCTCAAAGGCGTGGTGGCCGAAGGAAACACACTGGAGATTGACTACAAGAAGGATAAAGAAGAGGTAGTCGTCAACATACAGGCAGGTGACAATGGTTCTTCCAAACCGTCGGACCTTGCCGAAGAAAAGAAAGACGACTAATTAAAGGTGCATAATGTAATCGTTAGCGGCCGGCTGATATCAATCAGCTGGCCGCTATTGTTTATTAGCAGGCTCCCAAATTGCTAGGAAGTGGAAAGTAGCTCATCAACGCAAATAGATACGGAACGACACTCCCCCATGCAACCAACGATATTTTTCCTTGCTTAACCCCTCCAAAGGAATGGCGACAAACGGTGTGATGACCATATTATATCGCTTTAGGATTGGCGGGCTTAACTGGCCAGCTATGTGGACGAACCCTAAATAGGTTTTCCCCATATAGAGCGAATCGGACCGTTTGGACGTTGTCCGCTCGCCAACCAGATGGCTGGTTGTATCTCCGGATAAAACGTCACCCTTTACCCATCGAAAGGATTGGAGGATGTCCGTGCGTTGGTCCCGGACCACCCGGAAAGGCACCAGCCCCAAAGATGCTGAGAAATTCTTGGTAACCAGAAAATTTAAGGATACCGGGATTGCGACCATGCCGACTGAATGCCTTATCCCGATGAGTTGCCTCCTTACGGTATCGGTCATATCGGGGGCCATGTCCACCCCAACCCTTAAATTCGTATAGCTTACCCCGATTTCCGTGGATATCCGGCTAAACAGTGGGATTTGCGCAGCTATCCCACCGCCAAAAGAGAATCCCTTGTTCGTGAATGCGGGATTGATGTTGAACCCTATCCGTGTATCCCTCAAATTTATCCAGTTTGATCTTGCCGGTTTGGTCTGCGCCGGATCCCCATGCCTGGGCAAATCTGCACCGAAGTGTCCCGCTTGGAGCCCAACGTTTTTGATGGCCTGTGCCTTGGGTATCGAATCGAGCATTATCCCGGTTGTATTAGCCGTTACCGAGCTGGGCTGGGTTTGTAACTCCCGGTTAAAATCCGGCAATCGCTGAGCAGGCATTATTGCTTCGGGCATTTCCCGCATTTGATCATCACCGTCAACCAAAGGCGGGATAGCACCTACACTAGCTGTGTCTTTCGTCTGTTGCTCCCGGTCTCCAATACAATAGGGCACCGCTTTGGGTACCTTCCCTCCGATTTCATCCTTCCGATCAAAAAATGGAAGAAACCTGACTGATGCATAGACCATCAGGAAGAGGGAGGCAGCGACCCCAGCTAGTTTTATAAAAAGCGGAATGGGTTTCCGCTGCCTGTTTTTTCTTTGCCGTTGGAACCGCTTCCATTCCCCGTGGTCATATGGCTCCTCAAAATCCTTCAGGAAGTCTTTGATGCCGTTTATCAATTCCTTCTTTGGTCTCTTATCCATCGTGCCGCCCCCCGAAATAATTGCTATACAATTCCCTTAATCCCTGTTTTGCCTTTGCCAAATAGACACGGCTCGAACTGACCGGTATTTTTAGCATCTTCCCGATTTCCTCGTGCGAATAGCCTTCCAATTCGTATAAGTTGAACACGATCCGGTGCACGTCAGGCAAGGCTTGTATGAGACGTAAAATATCATCTATCCCCAGCCTGTCATCCATTTCTATAGCGGGATGGTTTTCCAATCCGTCTAAGGGTGTAACCTCAGGCATTGTGCGCTGAGCACGCAATCGGTCTATGGCCGTGTTGACGGTAATGCGAATTAACCAAGCCCTCAGTATAATCGGCTTATCCTGACCTTCGCCCCTGAAGGTTGACAATTTGCTGAACGCCTTGACGAAACTATCGTTCACGATTTCCCGTGCTACTTCCCTTTCCTGCACATACCTGCGGGCTACCCCCATCAGTTTGCCCCAATACCGGCTATAGAGTTTTTCCTCCAGTTCGGCGGTAAGGTCTACCCGGCCATCAAAAAAATCCGTTAAATACTCGTCATCTTTCCCGTCCACGTAAAGCAGGTATCCTGTTCGTTTGAATCTAAAGTTTTGCGTCTCCAATTGTATAGACGAGTATGCTGTGTAAAACGCTAATAAAAATATTCGCTTTTTTCGTTTTCCGTCATTTTCCCGACAAATATGGAAAAACGCTTAGCGTATTAAGTGGCTGTTCCGTCTAAGTTTATGAGGGATACCGAATAACGGCACCCTGTGCAACTTTTCAATTTTCCGTACAGCTCCATGCACCTATCCGTCATTATACCCGTGTTCAACCGCCCTTTCGAAGTAAGGGATTTACTGGAAAGTCTATCCATACAAACGGATCCTGTTTTTGAGGTAATCGTCGTTGAAGATGGTTCAATCATTAAATGTGAAGATGAAGTGGATACTTACCAATCAAAACTGAACCTTCATTATACTTACATCTCAAATTCAGGTCCGGGACAGGCGCGCAACGCAGGGAGCAGGATTGCTAAAGGCGACTATCTGATTATCCTTGATTCGGATTGCGTATTACCGGCGTCTTATATCGAAACCGTCAGAACATCGCTATCACGGAATTACTCCGATGCTTACGGTGGTCCTGACAGAGCAAGGGAAGATTTCACGTCGTTGCAACGGGCGATAAACTATTCCATGACTTCCTTTTTTACCACAGGCGGTATCAGGGGCGGGAGTGAAAAGCTAGACAAATTCCATCCCAGGAGTTTCAACATGGGGTATTCTGCGGAAGTATTCGAACGTACCGGTGGGTTTTCCACGATGCGATTTGGTGAAGACATTGATATGAGTATCCGAATTATCGATGCCGGATTCAAGACTCGACTGATCAAGGACGCATATGTATATCATAGAAGACGCACCAACTTTCGGCGGTTCTTTAAGCAGGTGTATAACTCGGGCATTGCGCGGATCAACCTATACAAACGACACCCTCATTCGTTGAAGTTGGTGCATTTGGCTCCTGCTGCATTCACCATTGGGGTTGGTCTGATTGCTGCGCTGTCCGTAATCGTATCCTCATGCTTTCTCCTGCCGCTGCTATTTCACACCATGTTTATCCTGCTTGATGCCACCTTCAGGACCAGGAATGTCTTGATTGGACTACTGGCAGTCATAACAAGCTATGTGCAACTGTTGGGATATGGGTTTGGATTTGTGCATGCCTTTGCTCGACGAATCATTTTTAAAAAAGGGGAATTTTCTCTGTTTATAAAGTCTTTTTATCATTGAAAATTCCTCCCCTTGTGGAACACCCGTGCGGCATCCCCCTCTTCGGGTGTGGCCAATCCACGAAGCCAGCCGTTCAGATTGGTACAGTGTTGTACGATCACATGGATGACCTCACCTTCGATTTGCAGTTTGCCCGATACCATCAGTAGCCTGGCCTGCAGGATTTCGCGACGGTATTTCTCGAACATCATCCCCCACACAACGAGGTTGGCAAACCCCGTTTCGTCTTCAATGGTGACAAACAGTACTCCCATGGCGGTGCCGGGCCGTTGGCGTACGGTAACCATACCGCATACCTTTACGAACATGCCGTCTTTTAGGCTAGGTAATTCTCCCGTGGGTGTAACACGGAGCAAGCCGAGCTTTTCCCGCAGGAAGCTCACAGGGTGTGCCTTGATGGAGAGCGTTGTACTGGCATAATCCTGCACAACGTGCTCACCCAGCGTCATCAGGGGCAGTTCGATCTGCCCTTCCTTCGTGCATTCTGATGGCAGCCCTTCAAAGAGGGCTACAGGCCGATCCTGCAAAGCCGACACGACCCACAGGGCTTGCCTGCGGTCAAGCCCCATCGAGCGGAAAGCATCCGCATCGGCCAGGTGCTCCATGGCCGCAAGCGGCACCCCAGCCCCAATCACTGCCGTAATGGAAGTATAACCATCACCACGAGCTGTCACCAATACATCCATATCTTCCTTACCCAGCCCCTTCACCTGACGGAATCCGAGGCGCAATGCATGGTGTTTTACATCGAATTCCCATTCCAGCGTATGGTCCCACTGGGAATGGTTCACGTCTACAGGTAATATTTTCACACCGTGCTTGCGGGCATCGATAACGATCTGTGCAGGCTGGTAGAAGCCCATAGGCTGGCTGTTTAGCAGGGAAGCAGCGAAGATGTCGGGGTAATAGCATTTAATCCAGGAGGAAATGTAAACCAATAGCGCAAAGGAAGCGGCATGGCTTTCGGGGAAGCCGTAGCTACCGAAGCCTTCCAGTTGCCTGAATACCCGGTTGGCGAATTCCGATGTGTATCCCTTTTTGACCATGCCGTCTACCATCTTTTCGCGGAAAGCTGAAACCTGCCCTTCCGCCTTAAAGGTGGCCATACTCCTGCGCAGTTCATCGGCTTGGGCTGGCGAAAATTCTGCAGCCACGATGGCGATCTCCATGGCCTGCTCCTGGAATAATGGAACGCCCAAGGTCTTTTCAAGGATTCCCTGGATTTCTTCTGAAGGATAATCCACGGTCTCCTCTTTGTTCCGGCGCCGCAGATAGGGATGCACCATATCACCCTGTATCGGGCCTGGTCGCACGATGGCTACTTCGATGACGAGGTCATAGAAGGTGCGGGGCTTCAGCCGCGGCAGCATGGACATCTGCGCACGGCTTTCAATCTGGAATACGCCAAGCGTGTCGGCACGGCAGATCATGTCGTAAACTTCTGACTTATCCTCGGGGACATTGGCCAGTGTAAGCTCACGGCCGTAGTGATGTTTTGCCAGATCGAACGCCTTGCGGATGCAGGTGAGCATACCGAGACCCAGTACGTCTACCTTCAGGAATCCGAGGGCTTCGAGGTCATCCTTGTTCCACTCCAGGTTCGTCCGGTCTTCCATCCGCGCATTGATGATGGGGCACAACTCATCCAACCTGCCCTGCGTAATGACAAAACCGCCCGTATGCTGCCCCAATTGCCGGGGGAAACCTATATATTGGGCCGTCAATTGCAGCACCTTGCGCAAGTGTGGGTCGCTAGGATTGAAGCCCTGCTCGGCAAGCAGCTGTTCGTCGATGTAATCGTCCCAATGGCTGCTGACCGTACCGGCAAGCCTCCCTATGGCATCCAGCGACAGCCCCATGGCCTTACCAACATCGCGCACGGCACCTTTGGCACGGACTTGCGTGACGGTAGCTACGATGGCTGCCCGACTACGTGTATATTTTTCATAAATGTACTGGATGACTTCCTCGCGCCGTTCGTGTTCGAAGTCTACGTCGATATCGGGTGGCTCATCACGCGCATCAGACATAAAGCGGGCGAACAATAACCGGACCTTAGCTGGATTGACGGAAGTGATGCCTAAACAGTAGCAGACCGTAGAGTTGGCTGCAGAACCTCTGCCCTGGCATAGGATATTGCGCCCACGTGCAAAGCGTACATAGTCGTGTACTGTAAGGAAGTAGGAAGCATAGTTTTTCTTCGCAATGAACGCCAGCTCCATATTAATGGTTTCCCGCACGTTATCCGGAATCTCATCCGCGAAACGTTCCCTGGCACCTTCCCAGGTAAGCCGGGTGAGTTCTTCCTGCGGAGTACGTCCATCCGGGGTCAGTTCTTGGGGGTACACGTACTCCAGCTCACTAAGCGAAAAACGGCAGGCATCGGCGATGGCCTCCCCATTTCGGATAGCTTTGGGGTATTGCCGGAATAAGCGCTCCATCTCATCCGCGGGTTTTAAATACCGCTCCGCATTGGGATGCAAGCGATAGCCAGCGGTCTGGATGGTACATTTCTCGCGGATACAGGTCAGCACGTCCTGCAACTCCCGCCGTTCTGATATGTGGTAGTGTACATCATTGAGCGCCACCATCGGCATATCGAGCCACTCGCAGAGCTGGTGGATACGGAACAGCTTCTTGGCATCATCGCCTAGATAGGTACGTACTGCGCCAAGGCAGAAATGATTACCCAGCACCTCGCGGTATTCTGTAATGTGCTTTACATAATTCGGTTCCAGTTCAAACGCAGCCGTCAGTTTATCGGGTGGAACGGCGATGAATTGCATGCCTTTGCTGTATTCGTAGACATCAGCACGGTACAGGTGACATTGCCCCTTTTCGGCCCTGTAGTTGCCCTTGGTAAGCAGCCGGGATAGCCGCCCGTAGGCTGCCCGGTCGGTGGGATAAGCCAGCAGGCTAGGGCCATCCAGGAGGTCAAGACGGCAGCCCGGAATCAGACGTATGCCGTGCTTCTTCGCCGCCATGTGTGCCCGCACAATGCCCGCGAAGCTGTTGCGGTCCGTCACGGCCACAGCCGGGTAACCCAGTGCCACCGCCCGTTCCACCAGCTCATCGGGATGCGAAGCCCCGCGGAGAAAGCTGAAATTCGTCGTTACCTGTAATTCTACATATGCCATGTCCTACCGAGTTGGGGACATCAAAATTAATACTAATATATTTAGTAGTCAAATTTTGTTGGCATGGAACCTCCTATCCGATGTCAGCGATGCGAAATACAGTAATTGATACGGATGTACTCATTATCCCCCGAACAACTCCAGCTCGGCTTTATGAACACCATCCGGTGTTGTATAAAACGGTCTCCCCTCAACGACAGCATGCTTCTGCGGGTCAATCCCCAAAGCGTGATAAATCGATTGGTGTATCTGTTCAATCCGGATTGGCTTTTCAATGGTTTTACAGGGGCGTTCGTCTGCTGTTTTACCAAAAACAAATCCCTTTTTTATCCCACCGCCAAACATAAGCATGGAGCAACCATCGGTAAAATGACGATGCATGCCATAATTCTTGATATCGTTGATGACATCGGGCTGCTCCACCTGGTGCAACACCTCTGCTCCAGGCCGTCCCTCCATTACCATGTCACGGCTGAATTCACTCGCAACAATAACCAACGTCCTGTCGAGATGCCCACTACGATCCAAATCTTTAAGTAGTTGTGCAATCGGCGCATCAATGAGTTTTTTCATATCACGCGTACGGACATGGCCATTTTCGTGGGTATCCCAGCCCATAAAGGGCTCATATTCCGTTGTGACACTAATGAACCGCGCACCCTGTTCGGTAAGCCGCCGTGCCATCAAGCAACCCAACCCAAACTTTCCGGTATTGTAAATATCGTAGCTTTCCTTGGGCTCATCATTGAGGTCAAATGCCTTAGCTTCAGGCGATTTAAGCAACCGATACGATTGCTCCATAGATCGCCTGAAAGATTCCTTCTGATAATCGCTGGCGTATTCACCTATCGGACTTTGATCCAGCAATTCGGTATATAGCTGGTTACGTCGTTCGAATCGGCTAAACGACATACCGGCAGGAGGCTTTACGGCATCGAGGCCTGATGATGGGTCTGGGATCATGAAAGGCCCGAACTCACTTCCCAAAAAACCGGCGGTATGAAATGCCTTGAGTTCTTCGGCTTCGCCAACGGTCATCCGCTGACCGATGTCGATGAATGCTGGTATCACCGGATTTTTGGGGCCAAGCTCCTGTGCAATCCAGGCACCGATGTGCGGGGCCGCCACCGTCTGAGGGGGTTCATAGCAGGTGTGCCAGTGATACTGATGCCGTGAATGCAAAATATGCCCCAAATCGGCCGCAACATACGAACGAATGAGCGTTCCTTTATCCATAAGGGTCGCCATGTTTTCCAGCCCTTCAGAAAATTGGATTCCATCTAATGCCGTAGGGATTGCTTTGAATGTGCTGAGTACACGCTGGGAGTCCAATCCTTTTTCAAACGGTGTATATCTCTTCGGATCAAACGTATCCGTATGGGCCATACCGCCAGCCATCCACAATAGGATGACTGTATCTGCAGTAGCGGCCGACTTCGCACCGCAGGAGGCCAAAAAGCCCGAAAGGGGCGCACCAGCCGCCAGGGCAGCCAGGGTACTCGCACTGGCGGTCTTCAGGAAATTTCTTCTATTGTACTGCATGGATATATGGATAATTTAATCGATAAACTGAAATTCGGGCAGCAACACCACGGCCCATAACAAATCCTGCACCTGCGCTTCTTCAACGGTATCACCAAATAAACCCTGCGCTACCTGGTGTTCCTTGTCCGTTGGATCGCGGGCTAAGATTTGCCTGTAAACCGAGCGGATAAGCTCATCACTACTTTTGTAGTGGGTTGCCCAGCTATTGGCACCTTTGGCCAACGTCTCATTGAGTAGCTCACCATTTGTCAGCTCCATCGCTTGGAGGAGATTTGACTGTCCATCGCGTACACTGGTTACGTTTTCACGGCTGGGTCTGCCCAGCGCGGTGAGAAACGGGTCATTTTGTACCAACGATGCCCGTACAAAAGTGTTGGCGCGCTGATATTGCTCAGCCCCACCATAAGGGTTATACTTAAGCGATGAAATCGGATATACCGGATGTATCGCCGTGCTGACGGCATCGGCAAACTGCTCGGCAGTAAGCTTGCGCTTGAGCATCCCCGTAAATACAAATTCCATTGAATTAATCATATCCGGATTTTCAATCGACATGGAAGGCTGCTGATAGCTATTTGATGTGGTAATGAGGTAGATCAATTGTTTGATATCATAACCTTCCTCCACGAAATACACCGCAAGCCAATCCAACAAATCGGCACTCCAGGGTTCCCTATCCATTTCATCGGTAGGCGCAACAATCCCCCGACCCATCAGCTGTGCCCAAATCCGGTTCACCACCGTTCGGTATAAGCGGCCATTGTCTGGCTGGGTCAATAGTTCTGCCAGTTCTGCCGATTTTTGCTTTACAGTAGCATCCTTCGAAATGTTTCCTAATTCCTGCCACAGTAATCGTGTATCGGCCATCTTCCCGGTCGGAATATCGCAGCGATTGATTTCCAGCGGTTTTTCAGAAAATATGTTAGCGAAGGCATAGGCATCATCCAGCTTCCAGTTACTGACAAAACTGTCATGGCAAGATGCGCACTTCAGATTCAATCCCAGCAAAGCTTGTGAAACATTCTGTGCCGCCTGCATTGCTGTAGTCTGACTACTGTTGATCGCTCCCCGCCATTCAATACCCTTGATGAATCCTTTTGAACTTTCGTTGGGGTCCAGAAGCTCCATCACAAATTGTTTGTATGGCGTGTTGGCCGCCAAGGATCGATAAAGCCAATCCGATATGTTAAACCGTCCGTTAGTAATATAGCCTGTGCCGGTATAGTCATTTCGTAGCAAGTCATTCCAAAAAGTGGTCCAATGTGTAGCATAGTCATCATTCCGGGCTAACAACGCTTCAACGATCCGATCGCGTTTATCGGGGCGGGTGTCAGCACTGAATTGCTGGAGGTCTTCGGGTGTAGGGGGTAATCCGACAATGTCAAAAAATATCCGGCGAAGAAACGTGCGGTCATCTACAATGGGCTGCCATTTGATCCCCTTTTTCTCAAAATAGGCATTTACCCAACGGTCGATGGGATTGGACAGGCCGGTTGTTGCCGCTGGAAGCTCTGGCTTGCGTGGTGCAAGCTTGGCTTCCTTAAAGACACCTTGGGAAGCACCTTCAGGCCATGGTGCTCCTCTATCTATCCAAAGTTTGAGTAACTCGATATCCCGTTCCTGCAACGGCTTCCCCTTACCAGGCATGGCTTCCTTGTGACCCGCCGGCAACGTAATGCGACGTATCAGCTCGCTTTTCTGCGCGTTGCCTGGTTCAATGACCGGACCTGATTCCCCGCCTTTGAAAACCAATTCCTTTTGATCCAGCCGTAGTTTGCCCTCGGATTTGTCACTACTGTGGCATTGATAACAATGGTGGGCCAGTATGGTACGGGCCGCGATATTAAGGTCTGCCTCTTGTTCTGCGCTCAGACTGTCTGACGCGCTCGCAAAGGAAACCCAATCCAGATTCATCGACGTAGGACCGCCGGCTATTTCTGCTAACTGCTCGTCCTGTGGTGCCCACGGTGTTACACCAATCAAATAATCCTGCCCGTGAGTAAGCGAGCCGCCATAATGGCCTGCAACAAAAATGCCCATTGCCGTAAGGAAAAGTATGCCTCGGTACACCAGTATCAAACCGTAAGTGTGTCGATAGCGGATAAGCCACAGCAAGAGAGCGGCCACCGCCCCTAAAACGGCAGTAGCCACTCCAGTCCATTGGTGTAAGACAAACGTGTCACCCCCATAGTTTCCAGAGGATGCCAGCAACCAGCCAAATAACACAGCAAGCGCCGCACTGGCTGCGCCTAAAAAAACCATCCATCGAATACCGGGCCGAAGCTGCGACTGAAATTTCCGTAGGGTTGCTAGCTCCATTACTGCGCCTATGAGTAATAAGGTCACCGGGAAATGGACCAGCAAAGGATGAAGTCTGCCCAAAAACTCCCAACCCCACCACCGCTCCGTGGCGACAATGGCTTGCTCGGCCTCAGTCGACTGAATCGTTTCAGCGATAGCTGAAACGTGAATAAAAACGACGACAGCAACTGCTAGCAAGGCTTTGATTACCGATGGATAATATACTGGTTTACTAATTTTTATCATTTCAAATGTAGGTCTGTTATTGGACATCAGCACAGCAAAAAACAGCTTATAACCACAAGGTAAATTGGTCAATAGAACAAAGTTAATAAGAAAAACCCGGACAACTATCCTGTACCATGTGCTTCGGGGCACCCGATAGTACATTACATTATAATACTCCAAGCGGGTGCGATGGTCGATGTCAAATACTGCTGCTGCAGGGAATGGAAGTGCGAAAAGTTGATCGCTCACTTTAAATGACTAAATTTGCGCTCGATTTGTCATAGAAGCTGCAATCCATGAATATCCTCCTAATAGAAGACGATAGCCGAATCAGTGAGTTCATCATCAAAGGCTTGGGCGAGCATGGGCACACCGTTGTATTGTCAACGTCGGGTGAAGAAGCCCGAGAACGCATTCAGTCATATACATGGGATATTATTCTAATGGACATCATGTTGCCCGGGATCGATGGCGTGCAGCTTACGAAACTCGTTCGGTATCAGCGCAACCACACCCCAATATTGGTGCTGAGTGCCCTGGATGGAACGAATGACAAGGTAAACGCGCTGGATAGCGGTGCAGACGACTACCTGGTAAAGCCTTTTCATTTCAGGGAATTGATTTCGCGGATAAATGCGTTGGTCCGCAGGAAGAAATTCAATGAAATGGGTACAGGTGGTGTTTATCAGTGCGCCAACCTCACCATTAATGTAGACGAATACGCCGTATATCTTGACCACAAACGGGTAGAATTATCACCCAAAGAATATAAGCTACTGTTATATCTTTTTGAACATAAAAATAAGGTACAGCCCCGCACCCGGATTCTAAACGCAGTGTGGGGAATCGACTATGACAACAATACAAACGTAGTAGATGTATATATATCTTACCTCCGCGCTAAACTCGAAAACGGCGGGATCAAGTTTATCCAAACAGTAAAAGGCGCCGGTTACCTATTCAAAGATCCTCACTACTGATGGCAGCGATGACCATTCGCAATAAACTGACGCTGATCGCTTCCGCGGCATTCGGAATCGCGTTCGCTTTGGCTGCGGTATTGGTCTATGCGGTATTCTATGACACTTCTGAACGGATCATTTTCAGCGAACTTCAAAAAACCAGCATGCTGGCGGCCATGGTATATCTCGAAAAAGATGAGTTGCCCGCCTACGAACATCAGCAGGTGCGCAGCAAATTCGACGCGACCATGTTCAACACGGACGTCAAGATTTACGATCAAAACAATCGCCTGACTTATGGAAATGGAAGACTCGACAAGGAGTTGACTTCCGGCATACTTGAGCGTATCCGCAGCGAGGGCAAGGCAAACACTAATGCCAATGGACATTATTATTACGGTATTTTCTATCCGGACAACCAAGGTGACTTCGTCATAGTGGTCGCTACCACTGACGCATTCCTTGTGTCACAAAGCCGGCAACTGTTGCTCATGATGGTGGTTGCACTACTGCTCGGATTAATCATCATCGTTCTCCTGAGCCGCTGGCTATCCCGCTTGGCTTATCAGCCTGTTGCTCACATCATCAAGCAGGTCAACAAAATAGATATCCATTCGCTGGACAATACGGTTATACCACCGGAGCCCCGTGATGAGCTTCACGCATTGGTCCTGACCTTCAACGACCTTCTTGTCCGGCTATCGGATGCCTTTGTTATCCAACGTAACTTTATCAACTATGTATCGCACGAATTCAAAACGCCATTGGCGTCGATCTCGGGCAACCTCGAAGTTTTCGCACAAAAGGAGCGCACAGCACAGGAATACCGCGAGGTGACAGGCCGGGTCGTGACGCAGGTATACCACATGGAGGAGTTACTCCGCAACCTGATGCTCCTCGCCGGGCTACGAGAAGCTGACCAAGGGAATACCAGCTACCGTGTTGATGAAATGCTTTGGGAAACGCTCGACCGAATTTACCGCGAATGGCCGGATGCGAAACCGCTGATATCCGTATACATGGATGTACCATCAGCCGGGCGGCTTACCATAAAAGGAAATGGAAGTCAAATGCAGATAGCGGTGTATAACTTAATGGAAAATGCGCTGAAATATGCTGATAGCAAACCAGTAACTGTTTCGCTCAAGGAGCAAAACGGTCAATTGACCATGGAGATACAAGACCACGGCCGTGGTATTGCCGAAAATGAACTGCGGTTTATTCATCAACCGTTTTATCGCGGCAACAATGTTGGCCAAATTAAGGGAAGCGGAATCGGCCTATCCTTGGCGGTACTGATCTGCAAACAAAACAATGTATCGTTCAGTATTTCTTCGGTCGAAACAAAGGGCAGCACCGTGCATTTGAGATGGCCGGCCTACACGGTTTTGCACTAATCTAATCGTATTGATCTAATCGTTTTCTAATCCGATTACAACCAGAATCTAATCTTCTCCCAATGCCGCTGTAACCCCCATAAAATACCTTTGTCCGGCAAAAGGTAACATATGCTGAAACTGATACTGCCGTTCATTTATGGGCTGCTATTACTAGACGTGCTGCACGCGAAGCCACTGCGGGATACGCTAGAGATTACTCCAGCGGCCGCGGAGACAGCCCTCATCGAAGGAAACCTGAAATTACTCGCCGGCAGACTTGAAATCAACGAATCGCAAGCGCTGCTCATCCAGGCTCGCGTATGGCCAAACCCCACCATCACGATAGAGGAAGTGAATTTATGGAATAATCATGGCGCTGAAGAACTTGGCCGGATAACCGGCAATTGGGGTAATCACAGTCAACTTTCGGTGGGTATCGAGCAACTGATCCAAACGGCAGGAAAGCGGAAGAAAGCCATTGCTATGGCAAAAACGAGTGTGGATATCGCCGAACAGGATTTTGCAGATCTGCTCCAAAGCCTTAGGCTGGAACTGCGAACCCGCCTAACGGCTTTATATTATAGCCAAAAACGGCTCTCCCTCTACCATCAGCAACTCGAACAGCTTCGTGTGCTGCTTGCTGCATACCAACGACAGGTACAGCAAGGCTATGTAAGCCAAAGCGAGTACCTCAGATTACAAGCTTCTGAGATGGCTCTGATGAAAACCATTGATGATATCCGCGGGGAGAATATTGAAGCCCAGCAAGCACTCCAAAGCATGCTGGGCAGTACCACACACCAGATTTTGGTCGTGAGAGAACCCCCAAACTTGCCTACCCTCGAGTACATTAAGTCGCTCTCCGCCGACGGGTTGGTAACTCGCGCGCTGGAAAACCGGCCAAGTCTCAAAACCGCAACATTGCAATCCGACTATGCAGAACAACAACTTGCATATGAACGCGCCCAGCGCATACCCGACCTAACCCTGAGCATAGGGTATGACCGAGGCGGCAATATCATGCGTGACTTTATCGGGCTGGGCGTATCGGTAGATATCCCGGTTTTCAACAAGAACAAAGGCAACATCATCGCTGCACAGACTACCGTAGAGCGTCGTCGCTTGTTGGCCAGCCACCAAGAAACCGAAGTGAAAGCGGCGGTACTCCAAGCCTGGCAAGCGCTCATGCTCACCGCCGAACGCCTTGAGCGATTCGACACAACCTATGAAACTGGCCTCGACCGGATGGCCGAAAGCCATCATCGCAGTTTCGCCTTGCGCCATACCAGCCTGCTGGAGTACCTGGATTCCCTTTGGGCGTATCTCGAGGGCAAGGACCTGTTATTGGAAACGTATGAATCATTCCTTACCCAATATGAGACGCTACAGTTTACGGTGGGCAGCCAACTAATTAATTGACAAAATAACAACATCAACGTAATGAAGATCAATAATCCCATTTGGATAGGCTTACTGCTTTGTTTTTCATGCAGTAGGCATAGCGATCCGGTAGAAGAACGTACCGTCAACACCTTCTGCCTAAATGAAGCCCTGCGTGCCGGATTGGTGATAGACACCCTGCAAAAGCACGAGGTATTGCAGCACCTGAGACTCACCGGCCAGGTTACTTACAATCCCAATAAGGTGGTGCAATTTGCCAGCCTAGTGGAGGGCGTGATGGTCGAAACGCGTTTTTCATTGGGAGACTATGTCAAGAAAGGGCAAGTCATCGCTTCCTTAAAAAGCCCAGAACTCAACACCATGGTTGCGGACATCCATAGTCTGCAGGCAAACGTCAGGCTCGCACAGCGGGAATATGATGCCATTAAGTCCATGTATGCAGACCATGTCGCTTCGGAGCGTGACCTGATCGAAGCAAAATCAGGGCTGGAGAAACTAGCAGCCGAGCTGGAAGGCCTGCAGGGCACACTGTCCTTGTTCCATCCAAATCCGGCGGAAGGCACCTTCCAGATCCGGTCGCCCGCATCGGGGTACATCGTGGAGAAACAGGTCAGTACCGGCATGCCGATACAGCAGGGGGCAAACCTTTTTACCGTATCGGATTTAGATGAAATATGGGTGATGATCAACGTTTATGCCACAGACATACCGTTTATCCAGCAAGGCATGCCGGTTGCGGTCCGTACCCTGGCTTACCCGGACGAAGAATTTACTGGTCAGATTTCGGCGCTGCCTCAGGTGTTTGACAGCGAAGAACGCGTGCTGAAAGCGCGTATCGTTTTACCCAATGCCGACATGAAACTAAAGCCCGGCATGGCGGTCGATGTATCGGTGGAGCGACAGAATGGAATCGAGGCCGTTGCCATTCCAGCCGATGCTGCGATTTTTGACGACAACCAGCATTTTGCCCTTATTTACCAGGACGACTGCAGCGTTGAGCTGCGCAGATTGATACCGGCTATCCGCGACAACAACTGGTACTTCGTAGACGAAGGTTTTGAAGCAGGCGAACTTATCGTTCGTCAAAACCACCTATTGATTTACGAGAAAATAAAGTCACTATGAACAAAATTGTCCAAGGTATCGTATCCTTTTCCTTAAAAAACACGTTTCTTGTCTTTTTTTTCACCGCCCTACTGGTTGGAGTAGGCATCTACAGCCTTATCCACACGCCTGTTGAAGCGTTTCCTGACGTGACCAATACCCGCGCACGCATCATCACCCAGTGGCCCGGACGCAGCGCCGAAGAGGTGGAGAAATTGGTGACTTTACCCATATCCAAAGAAGTCAACACCATCCCACGAAAAGCGGATGTACGATCGATTTCACTATTCGGCCTTTCCGTGGTGACCGTGATCTTCGAGGATAATGTGGAGGATTTCTACGCCCAGCAATATGCTGCCAACCGAGTACAGGGCGTAAAGCTTCCCGACGGTGCGGAAGCCGAAATCGAACCACCCTCAGGAGCTACCGGCGAGATATTCCGGTATGTGATCAAGAGCGACCTCCCCATCAAAGAGGTGACGGCATTGCAGGATTGGGTAATCGAGCGCGAACTGCTCGGCGTGCCGGGTGTGGCAGACGTAGTGAGTTTCGGCGGCGAAGAAAAAATTTATGAAATCAAAATCAACCCTACCGAGCTGGTCAACTACGACCTGTCGCCACTGGATGTATACGAAGCGGTGAGCAACAGCAATGTCAATGTGGGGGGCGATGTCATCCAGCGGGGAGACCAGGCTTATGTCGTACGTGGCATCGGCCTGCTAGACAAGGTCGAAGACATTGAGAACATTCTGATCACCGTAAAGGGAAGTACCCCTGTATTGATCAAACATGTAGCAAAAGTAGTAATATCCGCAAAGCCCCGGCTCGGACAGGTGGGGCTGCAGGATGATGACGACCTGGTGCAAGGCATTGTCATTATGCTCCGGGGTGAAAACCCTGGAGACGTCATCACCGGTCTGAAGGAGAAAATTAGCGAATTGAACCAGCGCATCCTTCCCGCAAACGTGACCATCGAACCGTTCATCGACCGGACTAGGCTCGTGAACGCAACGGTAGGTACCGTGAGCAGAAACCTAATAGAGGGTATCGTCTTCGTGTCGGTCATCGTATTCATCTTCCTATTTAACTGGCGTACAACCCTGATTGTCACGTCCGTGATCCCATTGGCATTCCTTTTTGCCATCATCATGCTGCGTATTCAAGGGCTCCCGGCCAACTTGATTTCCATGGGTGCACTGGATTTCGGGTTACTGCTGGAGGGGACACTAGTCATCGTCGAAAGTGTCTTTGTCGGCATGCGAAAACGAGCGAATCTAGTAGGCATGGCAAAATTCAATAATTCAATTAAACTTGGCATCATCAAAAAAAGTGTCACGTCGGTCGCCACGTATGTGTTTTTTGCCCAGTTGATTCTCATCGTCGCCCTGCTGCCTATTTTTTCCTTCCAAAAAGTAGAGGGGAAGATGTTTTCGCCGCTGGCGTTTACACTTGGATATGCATTGCTTGGGTCGCTTATCCTCAGCCTGACTTATGTGCCGGCTATGTGCAAAGCGTTGTTGCGCAAAAATATCTCCGAGCGGGAAAACGTCATATCCCGTTCGTTCCATTATGCCGCATCGCAGCTATTTAGATGGGGCCACCGCTACCGCAGGACTGCGCTTTGTGGTTTTTGCTTATTGTTGGCCCTCTGTGCAGCCCGTTTAGCGTTTTACGGCTCTGAATTCATCCCGAGCCTCAATGAAGGGGCTGTTTACATCCGCGCTACACTGCCCAACAGTGTTCACCTTGAAGAGTCGGTACGGCTGGCCAATGAGATGCGTCATAAACTAAGGGCATTTGAAGAGGTGGAATTTGTGATGAGCCAAACCGGCCGGCCGAACGACGGTACCGACCCCACCGGGTTTTTCAATATCGAATTCCATATCCAGCTGTATCCCGAGCAATCTTGGTCGCGGCCCATTTCAAAGACACACCTGCTCGATGAAATGCGTACCGTACTGGAAGCGTATCCGGGGATCAATTTTGGTTTCAGCCAACCCATACAGGACAATGTAGAAGAATATGTAGCAGGTGTGAAGAGCTCGCTGGTGGTTAAGATATTCGGAGATGATCTTGAAGAACTGGAAAACTACGCAGGGAAGGTGAACCAGGTATTGCAGCACGTGGATGGTATCGAAGACCTTAATGTCTATAAAAACATCGGCCTGCCGGAACTGCGCATCCAGTTGCATGACCATAAAATGGCCCGGTATGCCGTAAACACAGCCGATGTGCAGGCCGTAATCGCCATGGCCATCGGTGGACAAGCCGCTACGCAATTCTACGAAGGTGAACGCGTCTTTGACGTGCGCCTGCGCTTTCAGAAATCCTATCGCGATGACGACCTGAAAATCGGCAATATCCTCATCCCTACCCTAGACGGCAAAAGTGTGCCCCTGCGAGAAATCGCGACGATCGATTTTCATACCGGACCGGCTTTTATCTACCGCGAAGGCAGTAGCCGGTATATCGGCGTAGGTTTCAGTATTGCCGGCCGTGATCTCGGAAGTACCATTTCCGAAGCACAGGCCAATGTAGCCCGTGAGGTGGAACTTCTGCCGAACATGAAAATGGAATGGGCGGGTGAATTCGAAAGCAAAGCGCGCGCATCCAAGCAATTGGCCATGGTCATCCCTGTGGTATTGATACTTATTCTTTTCCTGCTATACTTCAATTTTGGCAACTACAAAGACACGTTGGTAGCTGTCGGAGCCATTCCCTTTGCTTTTATAGGTGGTTTCCTGTCACTTTGGGTGACCGGCACGGTATTCGGCATCTCGGCAGGAATCGGGTTTATCATACTCTTTGGGGTCAACACGATCAACGCTATCATCTTAATTGCGGTAATGAAAGAAAACCTGAAGCGTAAAATGCCACTTTCGAAAGCAATCAGCGAGGGCGTAGAAAGCCGGATACGCCCCATCGTAATGATTGCACTGATGGGGTCTATGGGATTGTTACCGGCGGCTTTATCGACTGGCATGGGCTCAGAAATCCAAAAACCACTAGCCATTATGATCGTAGGTGGATTATTGGTCTGCATGGTGCTTTCCTTCACGGTATTGCCACAGCTGTTTTACTGGGTATATAGCCGGGAAGCTGCACGTACAGAGCGCCCTTAGTTTGATTGATTGTAAAAAAACAAAACACCACACAAATCAGCTAACTATTTTAGTACATTTGCTGATGTGAAGCAAACCCATATCCAATACGCTATTGTGGATATCGAGACTACCGGCGGTTATGCAGCAGGGAGCGGTATCACGGAAATCGCCATTTTGATCCACGATGGGCAACAGGTGGTTGAGCGGTTTGAGTCGCTCATCGACCCGCAACGTCCCATTCCATTATCCATCCAAGCGATGACAGGGATTACCGATGATATGGTGGCGGGAAGTCCAACGTTTGGGCAGTTAGCATCTCGGGTATACGGGCTTCTGGATGGCCGTATTTTCGTTGCACACAACGTCAACTTCGACTATTCCTTTATTAAACACCACCTCGAGGTTGCAGGATACGGCTTCGCCGTGCCCAAGCTCTGTACTGTGCGGATGAGCCGGAAAATCAAGCCAGGCCTCCCCTCTTATAGTTTAGGTAGGCTTTGCGATGTACTTGGAGTGCCGATCAGCAACCGCCACCGTGCGGGCGGTGACGCCGACGCCACAGCCATTTTATTTGGCTGGTTGTTGGAATGGGATGTCAACGGGGTCATCGCTGAAATGCTAAAAAAAACATCCAAGCACCAGCAGCTTCCCCCAAACCTAGCAAAAGAGCAATTTGATGCTTTGCCTCATGGAGCTGGAGTGTACTATTTCCGGAACAAGGGTGGCAAAGTCATCTATGTGGGTAAAGCACGTGATATCCGCAGTCGGGTAGCCCAGCATTTCACCGGTCACAACCCCAATCCCCAGCGCCAGCATTTCTTGAGAGATATCCACTCGGTCACTAACCAGCGGTGTGGCACCGAACTGATGGCACTGCTATTAGAAGCGGTCGAAATCCAACGACTGTGGCCTGTCTACAACCGGGCATTGAAACGCTTCGAACCAAAGTATGCCCTATATGCTTACGAAGATGGTGGGGGTTACTTACGCCTGGCTATCGGGAAGTATGGCAAACTCCTCCAACACATCCACGTCTTCCACAGGAAACTCGATGCAATCAATTTACTTCAACAACTCATCAAAGAATTTGACCTTCATCCTAAGTTTTGCGGATTCGGCACCAACGGCACGGAGCTATCGCCAACGGTTTACAACCAACGTGTACAGCGAGCACTTGATCACCTGGCACACCACCTCCCTACATTTGCTATTTTTGACAAGGGACGTGACGAAGATGAAAACGGTTGCATATGGGTGGAAAACGGGAAATTCCACGGTATGGGTTATGTCAGCCATCATGGCGATATCACCTCATTTGAAGCTGTAAAAGAAGCACTCACTCGTTATCCAAGCAACCACTACATGATGCAATTGATCTATAGCTATGCTGAAAAGCATCCGTCAAAAGTATGGAAGCCGGGGCAGCCAAGCCCCGCAATCACACTTGGCAAAAATAACTGAAATATAACTGCTGTTTTTTCAGCACTTTGACTGAAATTTGCAAGGATTCACATTGGTCATGGAAAAAAAAATCGTAAATGCTTATTTCGCATTAGCCGTCGTCTGCGTCGTATGGGGCACCACTTATTTCGCCATGCGCATCGGTGTGGAAACTTTCCCCGCATTTCTTTTTTCTGGCATTAGGCAGGTGACTGCCGGGCTATTGATGGTACTCATCTTATTACTATCAGGTCAAAAAATCACCATTAGCCGTCGCGATATAACGCGTCAGTTTGTGGCTGGCACGCTAATGATTGCCCTTGGTAATGGCGTTGTTGGCTGGGCTGAACGCTACATTCCCAGCGGCTTAGCGGCGCTTATCGTTTCGGTTATGCCTGTTTACGTGGTGTTGATTGGTTACGCGTCGGGCACCGACAGGAAGGCGGTAAATGCACATCTCGTCATCGGCCTATTACTGGGCTGTATCGGTGTTGCATTAATTTTCAGGGACAACTTGGCCGACTTGGGCAACACCAACTACTTCGTTGGGATTCTCGCGGCATTCTTTGCCTGCTTTTGCTGGGCAGCGGGTACGGTATACACCAAACATAAACCCTCCGCAGCCAAAACGTTGGTAAACGTGGCGTTTCAGCTTACCAGTGGAGGTCTCGTTCTGCTCGTTGGCAGTATCTTCCTCGATGATTACTCGGAATTGAATACCGTGTCGACTGACAGCATATGGGCGTTGGTTTACCTCATCCTTTTTGGCTCACTAGCCTCATATGGCTGTTTTCTCTACGCACTGAAGCACCTGCCTTCCGGCCTTGCTTCAGTATATGCTTACGTCAATCCGTTCATCGCATTGCTACTGGGCTATTTCTTTTTGGACGAACGACTTACCTGGGTTACGGCGTTGGCCTTGACGGTCACCCTCTGTGGTGTATATTTCATCAACAAAAGCTATCAAGTCAAACGGATTAGACGTACCACCAGCTTAAAAACTTAAAAACAATAATAGACACTGCCATAGGGTTGTCAGCAACGTGTGTTTTCTTTGTTATCGAAATCAAGAACAAAAAAATATGGAAACATCACAAAAAGACACCACCGTCAACCTTTCGCAATTGCTTACCCATTGGCAGGGACACCGTAGCCTGACCCGCAGGGTGATCGATGCTTTTCCCGACGATAAATTATTTTCGCATTCCATCGGTGGCATGCGTACGTTTGGCGAACTCGCGATGGAACTCAACCGCATGGGTGCAAATGGCGCGCACGGTATTGCTACCGGCGAATGGAAAGACGTGAAAGACCTGCCCGGTGCCGATGGAATTGACTTCTCTCCGACGACGAAGGAGGGTGTGCTCCGCATTTGGGACTGGAGCACGGAGTACATCAATACCATCTGGCCACAAGTGGGCCCCGGCCGCTTGCAGGAACCGGAAAAAGCGTATGGACAATGGGAAGGACCGGTTTGGTGGCAGCTGTTCTATTTCATCGACAACGAAATACACCACCGGGGCCAAGGCTACGTGTATCTCCGATCGCTTGGAATCGAACCACCACCTTTTTGGGACCGGTAGGAATAGCCAACAATTACACGGGCACGTATCTACGGTTAATGTGTTGCCGGATATATATCATGAAACCTAAGGCTACGAGCGCGCCAGCGACGCCTTGGATAAGCAGTGTGTAATGAATTCCCCAAGCGCTTGCCAACGCACCGACCAATAGGCTTCCAAGGGGGAAAACCCCTTGGAATGCCATGATATAATAGCTGATTGCCCTGGCTCGGTATGCGGGCATGGCATGCGTTTGTATATAGGTGTTTATGCTCGAATTCTGCACCATCATCCCCATGGCAGCAAACAAGGTGCTGAATAACGCCAGTGGAAGCCATGATGAAAAAGAAAGTGCCAAAATGCCGAGCGCGAGTAAACCAGATGCTTTCATCACGCGGAAACGCAAGTTGGTACCCATCCGCGTCCTAGCCATATAAATCGCGCCAGCCATCGCACCCAACCCTGCGGCACTCTCAAACCAACTGAACGTGGTGGCATCACCATCGAACATTTCGCGAGCGATTACCGGCAGCAAGGTGGTATAGGGGATGACCAATAGGCTGGATGCCGTAAGCAAGAGGATAAGTGATGATAAATGTGGAGAATGCTTCAAATAGCTAAAACCTTCCTTAAGCCCCCTCCAGGTGCTTTCCTGCTTCGCAGTGATGGGCTTGGGCACCAATTTCATTAATAGCAGCGATCCGATTACGGCAATGAAACTGATGAAATTGACAGCGAAACACACCGCTTCGCCATAGGCACTCAGCAATATGCCTCCCGCAGCCGGCCCCAACATCCGCGCGGCGTTGAATGCGGAAGAATTGAGCGCAATCGCATTGGGTAGATCCGCCTTTTCGTCAACCAGCTCCACCATGAGTGACTGCCGCGCGGTTACATCGAACGTATTGACGACACCCTGGATAAAACTCAACGCACCAATCCACCACACACTGTAATACCCCAAAAAAACCATCAGGGCAAGCGTCCCCGCCTGAACCATCAAACCTATTTGGGTGAATAAAACAATGCGGTATTTCTGGCGCCGGTCGACAAAGCTGCCGATGAAGGGCGACAGGACAAGGGAAGGGATAAGCGACACAAACGAGACGAGCCCCAGAATCAATGCGGACTCCGTGAGCCGGTAAACCAGCCAGCTGATAGCGATTCGTTGCATCCAGGTTCCCATCAGGGAAATGGCTTGTCCTGTAAAGTGCAGTCGATAGTTACGGTGCTTTAGTGCCCGGAAGATATTCACGTCCATTTCATGAACAAAAGTCATACCATGTAACGACCCGGATTTAAAATACCAAAACGTGTTTATTTTTTCGCTTTTTGCTTTATAATCGTTAATTTTACATGCTGGATTCCAGCATTTATGCTTGTTTATACTTAAATAATTTATACAGCTCAAAACATGAAATTTTTCATTGATACCGCTAACTTGCAACAAATCAAAGAGGCCCAAGACCTGGGTGTGTTGGATGGTGTAACCACAAATCCGAGCCTGATGGCCAAAGAAGGCATTACGGGCGAACAAAATGTCATCGATCATTACAAAGCCATCTGCGATATTGTGGACGGAGATGTCAGTGCAGAGGTAATTTCTACGGACTTCGATAACATCATCAAAGAGGGCGAGGCCCTAGCCAAACTCCATGACCGGATCGTTGTGAAAGTACCCATGATTAAAGAGGGCGTGAAAGCCATCAAATACTTCAGCAGCAACGGCATTAAAACTAACTGTACGCTGGTATTTTCGTCCGGACAGGCCCTGTTGGCAGCGAAGGCCGGCGCCACTTATGTATCGCCATTCCTTGGCCGCCTGGACGATATTTCAACGGATGGGTTGGCATTGATTGAAGATATCCGGTTGATTTATGACAACTATGGATACGAAACGCAGATATTGGCTGCATCCATTCGTCACGTCATGCATATCGTCGAATGTGCGAAGATCGGTGCGGATGTGATGACCGGGCCGTTATCAGCAATATTGGGATTGCTTAAACACCCCCTTACGGACAATGGCCTTGCGCAGTTTTTGGCAGACCACGCCAAGGCGGCTGGAAAATAAAGCTCATGAGGCCCATTGTGAGCACAGTGGGCCTCATTAACTAGTAAATGATGCTGACGGCAATGGAAAAAGAACAGGAAAAGGTGCTGGAGGGCGAGAAATTCAGCCGACTGCTCCGCCGTAACAAGCTTAAGGTTACTCAGCCCCGGCTCAGCGTTTTGCACATCATCTCCGATAAAGAAACCGCTATTTCCCAACCGGAACTCGAAAAACTATTGGGCGATGCAGTAGACCGCGTTACGCTCTACCGGGTATTGGCCACCTTTGAGGAAAAAGGGATCCTTCACAAAATATTCGACCTTCATGGCACGGCCACTTATGCGTTGTGTTCCACCGATTGTGACGAGCATCACCATCATGATGAACATGTGCATTTCATCTGTGCATCGTGCAACAGCATCTATTGTCTCGATGATTTCAAGATGCCTAAAATCGATCTACCAGCTGGCTACCAGCTCCACTCCATTGGCGTCAATGCCGTAGGACTTTGCGCGCAGTGCAAGCCCTTGACGAAGTAAATCCGACCCGCTACCCCGGGTGATTGCCATGCTTATTCCTAATCTCACCTTCAGCTACTGCAGGCGCTGATTTTCAAAACACCGGTAGCTAAAACAATCCATATTACTGGCACTTATATTTTAGCAAAAAATATCATAATAAGTTATAAATCAACTATCCATATAAATTAAAATACATCAAAAATCAACACACAACACTTTAGCAAAAGCACTTAACAAGCAAGTAAAATAGGAAACCTCCAAGGAGCCACCAAAAACACGATTAATTACTAAAATACGCCACCATAATTTTGCTAAAATTTAAGCAAAATAAATATAATACAATTATAAACAATCAATTAATATATCTATATAAACAATAAGTTACTATTTGCTTTTTAGCTATCCAAACTCGATGGGGTGCACGACAAGTTTCCGGTTTCCGAAATCAACCTTGTTTTCTGCTTGTTGTTTTGCAGGCCTTATGGCGTGAGCGAAGTGAGCGTTATAGCCGAAAAATGACAAGCAGAAAATATAAACGGAAATTTGTCGTGCACCCAACTCGATGCTCCATCCCGAAGGCGGCCAATATTTTTGTACTTTAGCAGCGTGATCGCTTGGACAAAAATACAGGGGCGGCGTTTCCTCAAGTACGCTAGAACCAGAAAAGGCATAGCCATTATTACATCCGTAACCTGCCTGCTCCTACTCCTCTATTTTTCCTTACCCAAACCCCTATTCCTCGCACCCACTTCATTTGTTATTGAAGATGCTTCGGGAAAGCTTATGGGAGCATCGATCGCAGCGGACGGTCAATGGCGCTTTCCATCGATTAAAGCCGTACCGGAAAAATTTGCCGATTGCATTACGACGTTTGAAGACAAACGGTTCTATTTCCATCCCGGTATTGACCCGATCGCCCTGGCACGGGCAGTCGCCCAAAACATTGCGAATGGGCGAGTCATCAGTGGTGGAAGCACCATCAGTATGCAGGTCATCCGCATGAGCCGCAACAAACGGCGCACTGTTTGGCAGAAAGTTATCGAGGCATTGCTAGCGGTACGGTTGGAAGTGGGATATAGCAAAGCTGCCATTTTGCAATTGTATAGTGCAAACGCTCCGTTCGGCAGCAATGTCGTAGGGCTCGATGCTGCGGCATGGCGGTATTTCGGGCGCTCCCCCGAACAACTTTCATGGGCGGAAACGGCCTTGCTTGCCGTGTTACCCAATGCACCAACGCTCATCCATCTAGGACGCAATCGGCAACGCCTGCTCGCCAAACGGAATACATTACTCGATAAGCTGGTATCGGCAGGCGCCATCGACCAAAATACAGCAACGCTGGCCAAATTGGAACCGCTGCCAGACAAGCCACATTCCTTACCCCGGATTGCGCCCCACTTGTTGGAGCGGTTCAAACAAGAATACAGTCAGTTGGACCAGCGTGTCACCCGTATCCAAACGTCGCTCGACGGCACCTTACAGCAGCGGGTCGCAGATATCGTCGATCGCTACCACCGAAACCTCAGCGCTAACGGCATACAGAATGCCGCTGCATTGATCTTGGAGGTTGAAACCGGCAAAACATTGGCCTACGTGGGAAATGTACACACCCCGCAGAACAGTGAAGCCGAAAGCCACGTGGACATCGTCACCTCCTTGCGGAGCCCTGGGAGTACATTGAAACCCCTGCTGTATGGTGCCATGCTTACAGACGGCCTGATACTGCCACATACACTGATCCCGGATGTCCCCACCCAAATCGGCGGGTATGCGCCGCAAAATTACGATTTGGGTTACGATGGTGCCATACCGGCCTCGCGGGCGTTGAGCAGATCGCTCAACATACCGGCGGTGAAGATGCTGCAACAGTATAAGTACCAGCGCTTCCACCCATTTCTCAAAGTAGTGGGGATCCACACACTCAACCGTCCGGCCAATTTCTATGGGCTATCCATGATTTTGGGGGGCTGCGAGGTTACCATGTGGCAGCTGGCTGGCGCCTATGCCAGCATGGCCCGCACACTTAACCACTACAGCCGCTATAACGCCAATTATAACCCCGCGGACTACCACGCACCTTCCTACCTGAAAGACACACCTGATTTGGGCGGAAAAGCCTTGGAACGGGCTGCTATTATTGATCACGCATCACTCTATTTTACTTTCCAAGCAATGAACGAGGTGATGCGCCCCGGTGAGGAAGCCCTATGGGAGCAATTTGCTTCTTCAAAAAAGATTGCCTGGAAGACCGGTACGAGCTTCGGTTTCCGGGATGGGTGGGCTATCGGGCTGACACCCACTCACGTCGTTTGTGTATGGGTGGGCAATGCTGATGGCGAGGGGCGGCCTGGGCTTACGGGGATCGGCACGGCGGCTCCTATATTGTTTGATATTTTCGATTTATTGCCCGCTACCAGTTGGTTTGAAGCGCCGCTCGACCGGATGGTACAAACGGCGGTATGCCGAGAAAGCGGTCACCTAGCAGGCCCTGACTGCCCTAACCCCGATACCGTTTATATCCCTGTGCCCGGACACCGATCAACGGTATGCCCGTACCACCGCACCATACACACCAATACCGATGGTACCTTGCGGGTTACTGCCAACTGCGTGCCACCCGGCAATATCGTCGCAACTAAATGGTTCGTCCTGCCACCAGCCATGGAATACTATTATAAACCGCGGCATAGCAACTACCGGGAGCTTCCGCCCTTCGCCGCAGGTTGCAACCACAGCGTCGAAGGCCAGGTGATGGAAATGATTTATCCCAAAAACAATGCGAGAATTTACATACCTTTAGAGATTGATGGCCGGCGTGGGCAGGTGATATTCAATGCGGCACATCGCAAACGCGGCAGCAAAATATATTGGCACCTCGACGATACATTCGTTGGTGAAACGGAAACATTCCACCAGCTCGCACTGGATATATTGCCAGGGAAACACCGCATCACATTGGTAGACGATGATGGCATGCGCATGAGCCAGCAGTTTGAAATCTTACAGAAATAACCATGCTCGAAACAATCGATCTGCAACAGGTACTGGTATTGGATATTGAAACGGTAAGCCAAAAAGCCAATTATACTGAACTGCCCGACAACTTTCAGGAATTGTGGACCCTTAAAATGCAAAATTCCCTAAACGACGGCCAAAGCGCAGCCGATGTATACCCGGATGCAGGGCTATATGCGGAATTCGGCAAAATCATCTGTATATCCGTAGGGGTGTTCCATCAGCAGCACGGACAAACCGGCTTTCGCGTAAAATCTTTTGCACATGTAAACGAAAAGGAATTGCTTGCGGAATTCTCGGCACTGCTGCGGAAACAGCCGAGCAACCTTACGCTCTGCGCACATAATGGCAAGGGCTTTGACTTCCCGTACCTCTGCAAGCGGATGTTGATCAACGGGGTTGCCCTCCCGCGGCAGCTGGACCTATCAGGAAAAAAGCCCTGGGAAATCTCGCATTTGGATACGATGGAACTGTGGCGATTCGGCGATTTCCGCAATGCCGTCTCACTCAATCTCATGGCCGCAGTATTAGGTATCCCCTCGCCAAAGGACGATATCAGTGGGAAGGACGTCTTCGAGGTCTACTACGGTGAAAACAATCTGGGCCGTATCCGTGTATATTGTGAAAAAGATGTCATAACCACGGCACAAATCTTGCGGAGATTGCGCAACGAACCGCTGATAACACAAGAGGCCATCAGCTTCGCGGAGTAGTTGGCATTCAGGGATGCGTGGCCGGACCGGTTATTATGGGGTATAAAAAATAACACGAATAAACGAACAACAAAGTCGAGACAACACGACACGGAATAGTCTGATATCTCATAGCTAACATCTCAAATACAATTATGGCAAGCAAGAAAACCAGCGCATTCAAACATGTTCTTACCCAGCTCATTTCGGATCTCATCGAAAAATCGGGTAACAAGCCTATGAACTATAAGCAGGTAGCAGCCAAACTCAATCTGGCCGATCCTGAATCGCGTGAAGCAATCCGTGACATCCTGGAGGAAGAGGCCCGCACGGGGTTATTCAGAGTGGTTGAAAAAGGGAAATACGCCCTCAAGGAGCTTAAGGCATTTGTGGTAGGTCGCGTGGACATGACGGCCGACGGCTCCGCATTCATCGTGCCTGAGGATGAGTTTGAGGACGACATCTATATCGGTCCGCGCAAATTGCGGCAGGCGCTACATGGCGACCGTGTGAAGGTACATACCTACGAAAAGCGGCGTGGCAAACGCAAAGAGGGCGAAGTAGTGGAAATACTTGAACGAGCGCGGACGGAATTTATCGGTACGGTGACGATATCCCCCCGTTTTGCTTTCTTGATTGCAGATGACCGGAAGATGCTTCAAGACATATTCATCCCACTGGCAGATCTCAATGGGGCCAAAGACGGTGAAAAAGTGGTGGTAACCATCACCGAGTGGCCACAGGAGAGTAAAAATCCCGTCGGCAAGGTGACTTATGTGCTCGGCAAAAAGGGAGAGAACGACACCGAGATGGTTGCGATATTGGCCGATTTTGGCTTTCCATTGGCATTTCCCAACGCGGTGGAACAGGAAGCGGAGGCTTTCCCGGCACAGATATCGCCAGATGAAATTGCCAAGCGGCGTGATTTTCGCTCCATTACAACCTTTACTATCGACCCGGCGGACGCCAAGGACTTCGATGATGCGATCTCATTCCAGCAGTTACCCAATGGCCATTATGAAATCGGCGTGCACATCGCGGACGTTGCACACTACGTGCGGCCTGACTCAGCGCTTGACAAGGAAGCTTTCGAGCGGGGTACGTCCGTATACTTGGTAGACCGCGTCATACCCATGCTGCCCGAGCGGCTGTCAAACGACCTCTGCTCATTGCGTCCGCGCGAAGATCGCCTGGTATTCTCAGCGGTATTCGAAATGGATAAAAATGCCAATGTTATCCACGAGTGGTTCGGGAGAAGCGTCATCCATTCCGATAAGCGATTCAGTTACGAGGAAGCGCAAGAAATCATTGAACAGCAAACCGGAGCATTCAGCAAGGAATTGCAGACACTTAACGAATTGGCTTATATACTCCGCGACCGGAAGTTCAGGCATGGTGCCATCAGTTTCGAAACTACGGAAGTGAAATTCCATCTCGACGAAAACGGCAAGCCCTTAGGCGTGTACGTGAAAGAGCGTAAAGACGCTCACAAGCTCATCGAAGACTTCATGCTGCTGGCCAACAGACGCGTGGCCGAATTTATCGGCAAGCAGGGAAAAGGCAACAATAAAAAGACATTCGTATACCGGGTACACGATGTACCGAAAGAAGAGAGTATCACTGCGTTTGCGCAGTTTGCAGCCCGATTCGGATATAAGATCAACACAAAATCGGATCGGGAAACCGCTCGCTCGCTCAATGCATTAATGGAACGGGTAGAAGGCACTAAAGAACAGAACGTACTGACCACACTCGCTATCCGCTCGATGGCCAAAGCCATCTATACCACGAAGAAAACCAGCCACTATGGCTTGGCGTTCGATTATTACACGCACTTCACCTCGCCTATCCGGCGCTATCCCGACGTGATGGTACATCGGCTACTTGACCATTACTTGGCAGGCGGCAAATCCGTTAACGCCGAAGTTTATGAAAAACAATGCGAACACGCCTCCCAGATGGAAAAGAAAGCTGCCGACGCGGAGCGCGCTTCCGTCAAATACAAACAAGCCGAATTTCTGCAGGATCAGGTGGGCGAAATCTATATGGGCATTATCTCCGGGGTGACTGAATGGGGCATGTACGTGGAAATCGAGGAAAACAAATGTGAAGGTATGGTTAGGCTACGCGATATTACGGATGATTTTTATGCACTCGACGAAAAGAACTACGCCATTATTGGTCAGCGGAAAAAGAAACGATACCAACTGGGCGATGAAGTACAAATTCGGGTAAAAAAGGTTGACCTGTCTAAACGGCAGATTGATTTCACGCTGGTATCTTAAAAAGAAAACGTTCGAAACATTATCTACTATTGTTTGTTTCATCCCCAACTTATCGATACATTGCATTATCGCGATGATTTTGCTGCACCGATACAGAAAATATAACAAGCAATTTATCTAAATCATATGGAAGAAACTCCTACCAAACGGCCCTATGCCCTTGAATTGGCGAGCAGCCTCGTTTCCCTAGCGCTTATCATTGCGCTGATGTACGTACTTCAAGGCGTACTCCTACCCCTCATGTTTTCCATCCTTATCGCCATCTCGCTATATCCTGTGGCTGGCACCTTGGAGCGGTTACGACTGGGGAAGGCCTTTTCTGCGCTATTGGCGGTCATTTTGGCCATTGCCATCCTATCGGGTTTGGTCTGGTTTATTGTGCACCAAGTGATTGTCATCGGCAGGGACGGTGCTGAAATCCAGCAAAAGTTCCTCTCGATATTCGACACGATACAGCGTTGGCTACAGGAGCGCTTCGGACTAGAGCCCACCGAAATCGTAGAACGGCTCAGAAGCCAAGCCAACCAGATCCTGTCTAATGCCGCATCGTATATCACTGCTGCTTTCGGCTCATTGGGAAACATACTCGCCGGTGCGGTGTTGGTACCTTTATTTTCCTTTTTCCTGTTGTATTACCGCGTGTTTTTTCGCGAGTTTTTCTTTCGTGCATTCAAATCTACCTCACAGGAAAAAGTGCACAACACACTCAATAAAATTTATAATGTAGTGCAGAGTTACCTGCTTGGCCTTATCACCGTCATGGGTATCGTAGCCATACTTAATACCGTCGGTTTGTGGATACTGGGGATTCAATATGCTTGGTTTTTTGGCACATTGGCATCGTTGCTGATGTTACTCCCTTATATCGGCATTGCGATTGGTTCCATACTCCCAGCATTATTTGCGCTGGCCACGAAAGATACCGCTTGGTATGCGGTGGGGGTCATTGCATGGTTTCAGGTGGTGCAATTTCTCGAGGGCAATCTCATCACACCGAATATTGTGGGAAGTAAGGTAAGCATAAACCCGCTGATGGCCATCATTTCCATCCTTCTTGGCGGCATGCTTTTCGGGCTTGCCGGTTTGATCTTGGCATTGCCGCTCACGGCCACCATTAAGGTCATTTTTGACGCCGTCCCGTCCATGAATGCCTTCGGCTTTCTCATCGGTGAACCCGAAAAGTATCACCTTAAACGGTACTCCACCAAAATCCTGCTTAAGCGCTGGAACCTTCGTGAAATACTGGAAGCGAAGGAACGGAAAACTAAAATCACAGCCGATAAAGCAGGTAATCCCTCAAAGGGCAAAGACGAAAAAAACTGAACATTTCGCTTACACATTTGTTGCTTTCAAACAGAATCAGTGTAAGGAGCATTATGAAAAAGCAACAAAATTTGACCGGCGCACAGGACAAAAGCCGCAATGTGGAGATGGGCAATCCCACGGCAGATAAGACCTTCAAGGATATGCGGACGCTCAAACGCCACCAAGGTTTACCTAATGCAGGCGGCGTGCGCACGGGAAAAACCAAAATCGATAACGGACAGAGCAACGATAAGGAATAACATCCGCCAAGCAACATTATTCCGGAACCTTATACACCAGTGCATTGATATTGACACCGGCACCAACCGCCGCAAATACAATGGTGGCGCCTGCTTTTAATGCATAATTAGGAATCTTCCCGGAGGCCAGGAGGCTGTACAATGTCGGTAACGTGGCTACCGAACTGTTTCCCAACCAAGAGATGGTCATCGGCATCACACCTTCGGGCGCATGTTTCCTGCCGTACAAGCCGTAAAGTTCCCGAAGTATGGCCTCGTCCATTTTGTTGTTTGCCTGATGCACCAATACACTATCTACATCGTCAATGGGCACATTAACCCTGTCCATGCACGTTTTGATGATCTCGGGCACGATCTTGAGGGCCTTTTCATAAAGTTTCCGGCCCTGCATCTTGAGAAATAACCGGTCACTCCGGTATTCGGGGTTGTTGGACTTTCCCATTTTCAGTACGAAAGCGAGTTCATCCGTATAGGACCGCGCGGCATGCGCCAGTATGCCCACGCGCTCCGTTGTTTCAATGGCAGAAAGGATTATCGCACCTGCGCCATCCGCATAAATCATACTGTCTCGATCATGCGGGTCGCATATCCGCGAAAGGGTCTCTGTACCAATCACCATGACGCGGCCCGCCTGGCCGGATCGAATATAATAATCTGCCTGGATGACGCCTTGCAACCACCCCGCACAGCCAAACGTCAAGTCATAGGTCACCGTGTTCGGATTAGTAATCCCCAGCCGATGTTTAACCTTCGAAGCCAAAGCAGGCACAAACTCACTCGTAGGATTTTGCTTACTGATATCGCCGAAATTATGAGCTACAATGATGTAGTCCAACGTTTCCCGATCCGTTTTTGATGAGGCCAGTGCATCTTCCGCTGCTAAAAAAGCAATGTCAGAAGCAAGCAGATCATCAGTCACGTACCTTCTTTCGCGGATACCGGTGATATGCTGAAATTTCTCGATAATTTCTTTGTTCTCGGCGGGAAGCTTAATCCCATCTTGACCAAAAAAAACATGATCGATGAAACCATCGTTGGTTACCCTGTGGGTAGGAAGGTAGCAACCGCTCCCCACGATGATTGAACTGCTATGTTTCATGATGGTATTCATTGATGCCGACAAGCTACAAAAAAAGATTACGTTCTTTTGGAAATCACCAAAATAAAAAAGGCTGCCTGATCAGACAGCCTCCAAAAATATCTAAAGAGGTGTTTTAAACCAACTTGACATTTACCGCATTCAATCCCTTTTGACCCTGCTCCACATCATACGAAACTTCGTCGTTTTCACGGATACGGTCTTTCAAACCAGACGAATGAACAAAAATTTCACGTCCACCGTCACTTGGTGTGATGAATCCGAAACCCTTGGTTTCGTTGAAAAATTTTACTACTCCTGTTGACATTATTTATTAATTTATGAATAAAGGTGTAAAAGTAACTATAATTTATTGAAAATCAGTTATTTTTTTTTCATACCCGTGACTTAACGTGATCTTACCTGGGATATCGCCTCTTTAAAAGCGTGCATTACATCCGTGGCAAGCCAGTTCTAGACCTCGATCTTTGGCGGCATCAGTTTATAAACGACAGGCGTAACCACCCGCGAAAGCAAGGTGGAACTAATCAAGCCACCAATCATCACAATCGCCAGCGGTGAAATCAGCGGGTTGCTCGACCAAGCGATAGGCAGCAACCCTCCAATCGCTGTCAGCGATGTCAGAATAATGGGCAGAAATCGCATCTCGCCGGCCTTTTCGATCGCTTCGTTAAGTTCCATGCCTTCGCGGCGTAGCTGGTTGGTGAAATCAACCAACAGGATGGTGTTTTTTACCTCGATCCCAGCCAGCGCCACCAACCCGATGGAGGCGACGAAAGACAGGGTGTTACCTGTAACCAACAATGCCAACGCAGCACCCACGATGCCCAGTGGAATGACTGAAAGCACAATCAGCGTACTTTTCAGGGTCTTGAATTCGAGCACCAGTACCGCGATAAACAGAAATACCGTAATCAATATCACCGTACCGAAGCCACCGAACGACTGCTCACGGCTTTCCACCTCGCCCCCCATCTCGTAATGATATCCAGCGGGCAATTTCATAGCATCCATTTGATCAACGACGTGCTGAATAACCTCGTCGTTGGTATATCCGGCATCCACAAAAGAGTTGACCGAAACCGTGCGGTCGCGGTTGATGTGATAGATGGCCGGAGGTGAGGGCATCAGTTGCAGCGTAGCCAACTGACTAAAAGGTATCGCCGTTCCCTGCACATTGTCTACATAAACCTGATCGAATACCGACAGATCGGGATAAGCCGCCCGGGGCACGCTCAGCCGTACAAGATAATCGTCGTCGTCTGATGCAGGATCCGTATACGTCGTTACATCCAGTCCAGCCAGCACCATGCGGACCGTCCGGTCGATGTTGGCCGTCGGGACCCCGAGGGCCAAGGCTTTATCGCGCTGGATGTCTACCTGGATATCTGTCTTATCGTTGCTCACCGGGTTATTTACATATAACGCGCCGGGGGTTTGCTCCATCATCCGTTCCGTCCGGTAAGCGAGCTGCTTCAAGGTATCTAGGTTATCCCCGAATAACCGTACTTCCACGGGCGAGATGACGGGCACACCTTGTTCGAAATTCTTCACCTCCACTTTGGCGCCCAGATACGGTGTCCAACGCCTCCGGAGCCGCTCGATCAGCTCCTCTTTATCCCGTGCCCGTGTTTCGGGTTGCAGCTGCACAAAGATTTCGGAAAAATCAGCCCGCTCATTAGCCTGCTCCACGTTATAATAGATCCGCGGATTGCCCTTGCCTACATTGGACGCAAAGTACCGTACCTCTGGCCATGAATCGAGTTCTTTTTCGATCTGGCGGGTGATGCTGTCCGTTGTGTAGATATTTGCCTGCAACGGCGCACTGATGCGGATCAGGAACTGTGGTTTTTCCGATGCAGGAAACAGGCTGAACCCGATGATGGGGATAAGGGCCAGGGCGCCGGCAAAAATAAATGCCGCTATACCCAAGGCGTACCAGGGGCGTTTCAATGCCCGGTCGAGCAATACGGAATAGGTGCTATGGATGGTCCGCTGCAACCAGCGAAGCACCGCATTTCCTTCCGGGTTTTCATGCGGTTTCAGTAGACGGCTCGAAAGGAAAGGAACCACCAATAGCGCCACGAGCATGGAAGCGAGTACCGATCCGATGACCGCCATGGGCAAGCTGCGGATAAAGTCCCCGGCAGCTTCCGGCATAAACATCAGCGGCATGAAGGCGATGGCCAATGTGGCCGTACACCCCACTACCGCCAGGGCAATCTGATGCGTTCCCTTTATGGCTGCCTCAACGCGCGAAAATCCTTCTCGCATCCATCGCTCGATATTCTCCACCACCACAATGCTGTCGTCAACGACCAGCCCCAAGGCCACCACAAACCCCACAATACTCAACTGATTCAACGAATAACCCAATACATTAAGCGCGATTACCCCCATGGCCAAAGACAGGGGTACCGCGATCATCACCACCAGCGAAGCCCGGGTGCCAAGCGGCAGCAACGTAAGGAGCACCAGCGTTACTGCAATCAGGAAGTCGACCCCCAGCCCGCTCAGCCGATTGTTCACATTTTCACCTTGGTCGAAGTGCAGCACCATATCGATGTTGTCGGGCAAACGTTCCCTGAATTGATCCAACACCTGAAGGTAAGCCTCCTGCGTGCGACTGATGTTTTCTCCGGCCTTTTGTGCGGCGTTGACAAACACGGCCCGATGCCCATTTAAGCGGGTAATATGTGTTTCGGGAGCGAAATCGGCATACACATCGGCGATGTCCCGCAACAGGATATTTTTTCCCTGCGCACTCGACACAATGGTGTTACGGATGCCGTCGACACTTTGATAGTTGCCGCTGGTCTTGATACTGAACACCCTTCCGCCTGCCAGCACGCTGCCGCCGGGAATATTCGCGCCTTCGCTCTGGATGGCTTGCATCACCTGATTAAGCGGTATGCCCAATTGTGCCAGGCGTGCTGGCTCGACGTCCACACGGATCAATTGATCCGTTAACCCGCTTACCTTTACTTCCTTAAGCGCTTTTACCTTCTCCAGCTCCTCCTTGAGATCGTCTGATACATCTTTCATCACCTTGCGTGATGCATTTTCGGAGATCAGGGCCACCTGCAGGACATTAACCCCCGTTGGGTCGATTTGCTGGACATCGATGCTGTAGAGCTCATCCGGCAACTGCGGGCGCAAGGCGCCCACCTCGCGGATCAGCTCCTGGTATTTATTGTCGTAGTCTACGTTGTGCTCATACTCTACAAACAGCACCGCTAAGCCATTGACAATCGTCGTGCGGATACGCTTGATATTATCCAGGTCATAAAGCCGGGATTCAATGGGCTTCACAATCAGCTGTTCCATGTCCTTGGGGTTGGTACCGGGATAGATCACCACCACCGGAAAGTTTGGAGGACGCATTTCGGGATCTTCTGCACGGGGCATGGTCAGGATGCTGCTTACGCCGATGGCGATCACCATGAGCACCATGATGAGCGTAAACTGATAGTTCTTAATCGGATATTTGATCAGGTCCATAGCCTTTTATTTTACCGTTATTTTTGAACCATCCCGAAGATAAGGGCTGCCGGACACAATCAGTGAGTTTGCATCTTCCAGTCCGCCTGTCACCACGACACGGTCTTTCTGTATGCTTCCTATTTGTACGGGAATCCGGCGTGCCGTTTGTCCATCATCGGTAACGAATACATAACCCGTACCCGCATCGCCATCCAATAAGGCCTCATAGGGAATGAACCAGGCTCCTGTTTTGGTCGACAGCTGGATTTCAGCCTTACCGAACATACCCGATGCTACCGTAGGCAGTCCGTCGTTCCCTACCAGCTTCAGGTATACTGTAAACGTTCCAGACTTCAGATCGATTCCTTCGGATTTGCGGAATACCTTTGCCGAAAAGCGTTTGTTTCGGACTGCATCTGTGGTTACCTCTGCATTGTCGCCTAATTGGATGGCCGACCATTGCCGGTCGCTCACCCCCGCTTTGAGCAACCAGCCGTCACGCCCCGTACTGCTAACCAACAGCACCGGGGCTCCCGGTCCGACGACCTGCCCGGTGCTGGCCGGGCGCTGCAATACGTACCCATCGAACGCCGCATGGATACGGGTATGGCCCAGGTTGTAAGCAGCACGGTCTGCATCCTGCTTGGCAGCTTCAAATGCCGTTTTCGCATTTTCCATCTGCTCCTGCGTGGCTACGCTGTCGAGGAACAACTGCCGCGCGCGGTGGTAGTCGCGCGCAGCTTTCTCCACCCCCAGCTGCGCCTGCTTCACCGCGGTATTGATTTCCGTAGGTTCCAACGATGCCAGCAATTGCCCTTTCTTGAAGGAATCGCCCTCTTTTACGTGGAGCTGCTGGATCACACCACCGTTCTTGAATGCAAGCACGGTTTCATCGTCGGTTGTAAAGGTACCCGTGGCACGGATTACCTGGCTCGTATCGCGCGTCGCCAGCTGAATAACACGCACGGGGATTACCTCGCTGTCTGCCAGGCTATCGGTACGTTGTTCATCGGAGGGGCCGCACGCACTCAGGATCAGTACAAGCGCCATGGAATAATAGCTGAATGATTTTATATCCATTGTCTTCTGTTTTTATTGGGTAAGGGGATAACTTGCCTGTTCACGTTCGAGGCTTGCTGCTGCTGAAAGTACCTGATAGGTGTTGATCAGCAATGCCATACTGGCGGAGGTGTACTGATTGCGTGCATCTACCGTCTCGATGTAACTGTTCGATCCGGCCTGGTAGCCTTTGGCAATCAGCCGCCGGTACGCCTGTGCAGCCTCCAGTTGGCTTTTCGACGATTGATAGTTCTTCCATGCGGACTGTAGGTTGCGATATGCCATGGAATTTGCAAGCTGCAGCTGTTGTTTTGTTTGTTCCAGTTGCAACTGTGCGTCCTGTAGATCCAGACGTGATTGCTGGATTTTATATTTATTGCGGTTGCCGTTGAAAATGGGGAATTCCAACTGGAGCCCCGCCATGTAATAGCGTGTCTGGCCGTTGAAATGAAAGCCTTCCGATTGCGATCCCAGATCCAGGAAGGCATTCAATTTGGGGATGGCAAACCGTTGGTCCATTTTCAGCATCGTGGAACGGATGTCGATGGCGGTTGATAACGATTGGAGTTCCTCCCGCTCACGGCCGGCGTTGCTATCGTTGTGCAACACAGACGCAGCGTGCAAAAGTGCTGTTTCATGGCCAAACGTGGTATCTACCTCCGCTTCTTCGGCACGATTGAGCAGGCTATTAAAATAAGCCCGCGCGTTACGCGCCTTCATTTCGGCATCCGTCAACCGGGCTTCAGACTCCGCAACTTCGCTGTTTGAACGCAATACATAAGCGGGCAGTCCCTTTCCGTTCTCCACCAGTTTCTCATTGGTACGCTGCCCCTCCCGGGCGAGGTCTACCGCGGCCCGATAAATATCCTTGGCCCGCACAGCACTGAGGTAATTGAAATAGGCTACCTTGATTTCCTTGACTAATTCCCGCTGGTAGATCGCTACGTCCAGTTTGCTGAGTTGCAACTGCTGTTCATGGATACGTTTATTCGCACCGATATCCGTATTGATAAGTGGCATGGTGGTGCGGATGTGCGCATCGTAGTAATTTCTCGGCAGGAAATTGATGGTTTCATTTTCAATTTCCGGAAACGCTCCTGTTCCGGTGAGCTGGTTTAACGTACGATAAACGGGGTTGAGCAGGTCCCCTATGGGAAGTGGGATATTCCGCCCTCCGTCGGCCGTCTGATATCCCGCCTGCAAGGCCACGGTGGGTAGGTACATGCTTTTGGCTGACTTCAACGCATACGTGGCCTTTTGAAGCGACACCGTGCGCTGTTTCATCACCAGGTTGGTTTCCAGCCCTTCTCTGATATAATTGTCAAGTACTTCCTGTGCCATCGTCTGTCCAACGATAAGTCCCAGCATGATTATTAATACTGTTCTCATTATTAACAGTGTTTATAAAGGTGCAAAAAAAATTATTTTAACCGCTCCAATAATTGTAAATAAGCTCCAAACACGCTCTCCAACAAGGTGTCCTGCTTAATGAGTTCAATATCGCTGCATTTTTCTGCAATGTGTTTAAAATGGCTGGTAATATGTAACGAACATAACCCGTGCACCACACTCCAGGAAAGCATTGCCATTTCCTCGGTGGGCATGCTGCTGAAATAACCGTGCACTTTACATCCTTCTACGGTCTGTATCAACGCATTAAACACCTGCTCCCCCTCTTCCCATTCGTCTTCCGGGTGATGGGCTTGCAAATACTGCATTGGCTCCTTCATGATGAACATCAACTCGTAAAAGTCCGGATGATCAATTGCAAATTGGATGTACCCCCTACCCATTGCCTTCAATCGTTCAAAAGGGTCGTCTACATGTGCAAGCGCAGAAAAGCGCTCACGCATTAAGCCAAACCCCTCTTGATGAAGCGCGTAAGCGATATCGGTCTTATCCTTATAATACAAATAGATCGTCGTCGGACTGAATTCGATCTCAGCAGCGATTTTCCGGATAGAGGTCGCCTCGTATCCTTCGGTGATAAATAATTTTTTCGCTGCCTGCAGGATCCGGGCCTTGAAGTCTTCCCGATGCCTTTCCTTTCTTTCCTTAATACCCATCGCAATAAATTAACGAAGCAAATTTACTTAACACTGTTAATTAATCCAATATCTTTTTTTTATTTTTTTGTCAACGGAACCCTATTCTATCCACTAAAGCCCAAAAACAATTATCACAAACCACTATTACAGAACATAATTCATTGTATTATTATATATTTTGAATATTATTCAAATATTCATTAATTTTGCAGAATAATGAACAAAATAGAACATAATTTAGATCAGACCGATTACGCCATCCTGCGGTTGATGCAAGAAAACGCCCGGATCAGCAATGCGGACATCGCCCGCGAACTGGGAATGGCTCCCTCTGCAATCCTGGAGCGAATAAAAAAATTGGAGCAACGGGAAGTGATCCTGCAATACCGAGCGAAAATCAATCCAGCGGCATTGGATCAGACCTTACTCTCGTTCATTTTCATCCGTGCAGCCGATGGGATTGGATGTGCGACCACGGGACAAGCGTTGGCAGCTATTCCCGAAGTACAGGAAGTACACGACATTGCTGGCGACGACGGCTACTTGGTGAAAGTGCGTACGGCAGATTCGGCGGCACTGGTGGAGCTTATGCGGAATTCGTTTGCAAAGATACCAAGCATTATTTCAACCCGCACCACCATTGTGCTGGAAACAGTCAAAGAGGAACAGCAGTTGGTCATTCCTCGATTCGAAGGGTAAGATGAAGGAGTGAGGATCGAGCAACAAAACTAAAAGGAATAAAAAGCAAAGATAAAAATGACGACAGCGGAAATACGAGATGGACACTCCAGATTAAAGATTGTCGTGGCTTTCGCCATCGTTTATGTAGTGTGGGGGTCGACGTTTTTTTTCATCCATAAGGCATTGGCCGGCTTTAGCCCATTCTTGTTGGGAGCCGTACGGTTCAGCACCGCCGGGTTCCTCATGCTGGTGTGGTGTTACCTTAAAGGGTACCGGATTTTTCATCGATCAACCATCCTCCATGCGGGTTTAATGGGTTTGTTGCTCCTGTACATCGACAACGGCATCATTATTTGGGTTGAACAGTTCATGCCCAGCGGACTCGTTGCTATCATGTCGGCATCTGCCGCCATTTGGTTCATCGTCTTGGATAAACCCAATTGGAAAGCCAACTTTGGCAACCTACCGGTGATCATCGGCCTTTTTATGGGTTTCTTCGGTGTGGTCATGCTGTTTGGTGACCGCCTGGCCCAAGCATTGGATGCTTCGCAACGTCAGGCAAATATCTTGGGCATGTCACTCCTATTGCTCGGCACATTGGCTTGGACCATCGGCTCGTTGTATTCCAAATATTATGGCAAGTCCAAAAATAGCGAGAGCGGGAATGGTTTGGTGGGCACCGCGTGGCAAATGTTTATTGCCGGAGTTGCTTTTACACTCACGGCCTCCAGCCGGGGGGAAATTGCCAGCTTCCGTTTTGATATGGTGCCAGCCTCTGCTTGGTGGGCAATGGCTTACCTCATTGGCATGGGATCCATCGTTGCGTATAGTTCATATATCTGGCTCTTGCAGATTCGGCCGGCAACCGAAGTGAGCACGCACACGTATGTGAACCCAATTGTCGCCGTATTGCTCGGCGCCTGGTTTGCCCATGAAACGGTTTCCTACTCCCAGTTGATCGCGTTATTGGTTATTCTGGGAAGCGTCTTCTTAATCAACTGGGATGCGTATAATCTGTCCGCGTTATTCACCCGGCGCAGAAGCCGCTATGCGCGACTCCGCGAAAGCGCCCGCACACGGGCAAAAATCCGGGCTTCGCTTCCTGCTCCTTCCGGTACGCAGTCGATGGGAAAAACGCTTCCCAACTAAAGGTTAACCCCTCAAAAACTTCTTTTCAATTTAACATGCGTTGGTTACCTTTGCTTACCCACGGCCATGTGCCAAAAAAGAGAATTTTGCAACACCATGAAGTATTTTACCCCTAAAAACCGCCTTGCATTGCTCGCCATAGCCCTGGGCTTGGGAAGTGCATCATGCAGTAGGTATTTTGCCCCCCGCGAGCAGGCTGTTTATACAAAGCTTCAAATCGACAGCACCCTAACCGGCGACTCCACTTTTTTACAATTATACGCTCCCTATAGGGAGCAGCTAGAAGCCGAAATGAATCGCGTAGTCGGTTATACCGATGTGAACCTTACCCACCCCCGCGATGTACCCGAGACGCGCCTAGGCAATTTTTTTGCCGATGCATTGCTAGCAGAAGGAAAAAAGCGACATCCGGATGCCGAACTTTCCTTTGGGACGAAAGGTGGCCTGCGCATTGAATTGCAAAAGGGAACCATCACAATGGGCAACCTATTTGAATTGATGCCGTTTGAAAATGAAATGGTACTGTTGGAGCTTTCAGGCAAAAGTTTGCTGCAACTCGCCCAGTTTATCGCGGCCACGGACGGGCAGCCCGTGGCAGGTTTACGTATGAGGATCAAAGATGGTAAAGCCATCGACATCACCGTGGCGGGCAAACCATTGGAACTCTCCCGCACCTACAAACTGATCACCTACGACTATCTCGCCAACGGGGGCGACAATTCCCGTGGGTTGAGCAATCCGGTCAGCCGCACCAACCTCGGACTGAAAGTACGGGAAGCATTGATCACGTACGTCGGAGAACAAACACGGGCTGGTAAACACATAAATACACAACTTGATGGAAGGATTACCCACAATCAATAGGCGCCATTTTCTGAAACAAGCGGGCACGTTTGGTACACTTTCCTTGCTAGGAGGTATTCCCCTGGCTGCTTTAGCCAATGAAGATCACATCGCATTGACCATCCTGCACACCAATGACGTACACAGTCGTATCGATCCGTTTCCCATGGACGGCTCACGCAACCAAGGCCTGGGCGGCGTAGCACGTCGGGCAACACTGGTGGAGCGTATTCGGAGCGAACAACGCAATGTGCTCCTGCTTGATGCAGGCGACACGGTACAGGGCACGCCTTACTTCAACCTTTTTGGGGGAAAAGTGGAACTGGAATTGATGAGCAAGATGGGTTACGAAGCCAGCACCATCGGTAATCACGAGTTCGACAATGGATTGGAGGGCCTGGCTAAGATGCTTCCATATGCTAAATTCCCATTTCTTACTGCAAATTACGATTTCAGCGACACCATGCTGAAAGGAAAAACCCGCGAGTATAGCATCTTTAAGAAACAAGGGCTCCGGATTGGCGTTTTTGGGCTGGGCATCGAATTGGATGGGATGGTCGACCCAACCCTTTGCCGCGATGTCCGCTACCTCGACCCCATTGCTACTGCCAACACACTTGCCGAACGGCTCAAACAGGATTATCGATGTAGCTTTGTGATCTGCCTCTCCCACTTGGGTTACAAATACCAAGGAAATAAAGTTTCCGATGTGGTGTTGGCAAAGAACACACGAAACATCGACCTCATCATCGGTGGGCACACGCACACTTTCATGCCCGCACCCGAAAGCATCCGAAATCTAAACGGTGAATTGACGACCATCAACCAAGTGGGATTCGGCGGCATCAACCTCGGGCGTTTGGATTATGTTTTCGAGCAACAATCTGGCAGGAAAGAATTGGTCACAGCCAGCAGTTATGAAATTACGGATGGTGTTTCCGTATGGAACGGATAAGCCGACACGGATGGCACTGTGAAAGAACTCATACGGATATATATCGACTCGTACCGGGGGCTATCCCGGCCAGCTTGGATGCTGGCATTGGTCATGCTGGTGAACCGTACCGGTGCTATGGTGCTGCCTTTTCTAAGCATCTATATGACCCAAGCGCTCGGCTTCACTATCCAGGAAGTGGGTACCGTGCTGGCGTGCTTCGGTTTGGGCGCGGTCACCGGCTCATGGCTTGGCGGATGGTTAACTGATCGCTTCGGCAATTTCTGGGTGCAGACACTCAGTTTGTTGCTTTCGGTCCCATTATTCCTGGTTATTCCCCAGTTTACGTCGGTTGAAGCCGTATCAATCGCCATCTACGTCCTCAGCGTGGTAACGGAGTCATTCCGTCCGGCCAACTCCGTTTCGGTAGCGCGCTATGCACGACCTGAAAATATCACGCGCGCCTTTTCGCTCAACCGCATGGCCATTAATCTCGGCTTTTCCATCGGCCCGGCATTGGGCGGTTTCCTGGCGTCCATTTCCTATCACTGGATTTTCTATGGGAATGCGCTGGGTGCTTCCATCGCAACGCTCACATTCATCTTGTTTTTCTATAAGCGCAAGGGCACGGTGCGGACTAAGCAGGCCGAACCCATCCCTGCCTCTTCGCAAGCACCGAAATCCCCGTATCGGGATTGGCTATTTTTGCTTTTCAGCTTGCTTTGCTGTATTTATGCCATTTGTTTTTTCCAGTTATTGAGTACAATGCCACTATTTTATCAAAAGGGTCATTTCCTCAACGAGCAACAAATCGGCATCATACTGGGCTTCAGCGGGCTTATCGTTGTGATCTTTGAGATGTTATTGGTACACATCGCAGAGCGACGACTTAACTACGCGAGCAGCATATTCTGGGGTACGGCACTATGCGCCGTTTCATTTGCGTTGCTCCCTTTGCCTACGGGATACTGGATACTCTACGCTTCTATTTTCATGCTCAGCATCTCTGAAATATTGGCCATGCCCTTCATGGCATCTGTAGCCGTAAAACGGGCTTCCAAACAGAACCAAGGTGCCTATATGGGACTGAACGCGCTGGCTTTTTCCACTGCCCACGTATTTTCGCCATTCCTCGGCACACGCATCGCTGACAACTACGGCTTCAATGTATTATGGTGGGGTACAGCCACTGTACTCGTTGGGGTAGCAATTGGACTGTATTTCGTGGTTAGGAAGATGTAACAATTAGCTGACCAACGGGTTCCTTTCCTTCGCAAACAGCTTATACACCTGCCGATCTACCCAATCGGGCAATAGCTTGTTCATCAATACCGCGAGCTTCCCTTGCCGGGTCATAATCAGTGTACGTTTACGGCGGATTATCCCCTGCACGATTCGTGCGGCCACTTCTTCTGCAGTCATCATCTTATCTTCATTCATGCTGGTTTCACCATGTTCGCTCCCAACGGCATTCAATGCTGTTTGCCGGATGTTGGAGGCGGTGAAACCCGGACACGCGACCATCACATGCAAGCCTGTTTTAAGGTTTTCCACCCGCAATGACTCCATAAATCCCTGTATAGCAAATTTGGAAGCCGAATATCCTGTACGGCCAGGGAGTCCGCGATATCCGGCTATGGACGAAACGGCTACGACCGACCCTTGGCTTTGCAGCAATTCGGCCATGGCATACTTGGTACAATACACTGTACCCCAAAAGTTGACATCCATCAGCCGGTGAAGCACTGCCAAATCCAAATCAGCAAACAAAGCACGCATACTGATACCCGCATTGTTGATCAGTGCATCCACCCCGCCAAACGTGTTTATTGCTTGCTGCACTAAAGCCTTGCAATCCGATTCCATCGCCACATCGCACTGCACCGCTACCGCGCGGATACCGTATTCTTTCTCCAATGATTGGGCGATTGCACACAAATCGACGAAGCGCCTGGCACCCAATACGAGATTAGAGCCATGGCGAGCAAAAGCTTCGGCACAAGCTAAGCCGATACCGGAAGAGGCGCCAGTGATGACAATAGTTTTACGATGCAATGTTCCGCTCATAAGGCACACGTGTGGCGATTGAACGCCCCAAGGTCACTTCGTCTACGTATTCCAGCTCACCGCCAAAAGCGATACCCCGGGCGATGGTGCTGATTTGTACACCAAACCCCTTCAGTTTTTTATAAAGGTAAAAAATGGTCGTATCACCTTCCATCGTAGCACTCAGCGCCAAGATGATCTCTTGTACTCCGCCCTCCTCCACGCGCCGTATCAAGCTATCGATCTGGAGATCCGAGGGTCCTATACCATCCATGGGTGAAATGAGTCCACCCAGCACGTGGTAAACGCCATGGTATTGATTGGTGTTTTCTATGGCCATCACGTCACGCGTATCTTCCACGACGCAAATCAGTCCGTTGCCTCGCTTGGCTGAAGCGCATATTTCGCACGTGGTCGCATCCGAAATATTATAGCACGTTGTGCAATGCCGAATTTCTCGCTTTAGGCGATCAAGTGCTTCGGTAAAACGCGAAACTTCGGCGTCCGGCTGTTTCAATAAATGCAATACGAGCCTCAGAGCCGTCTTTTGGCCGATCCCCGGTAACCGGCCAAACTCAGCTACCGCCTGTTCCAATAGTTTGGAGGAGAAGTTCATAAGGCAAAGGTACTTTTTTAGTCCGAAAGTTATAGGGCACAAAAGCAGGAGAAAGCCGATTACTACCTGAAATGGATTTTTTGTGCATGCGTTAAATACAGCGGAACACCCGTTTTAAATTAGTATTTTAGCCAAAATCAAAACATGTTTTATGGCAAGAACACGAGAAGACAAAATCATGCGGGCCTTTGAAAACAAGACCTGGCAGGAGATAAAGGTCAAGGATTCATGGCAGATTTTCAAAATCATGGCTGAATTTGTAGACGGATTCGAAAAGCTTGCCAAAATTGGCCCCTGCGTATCGATGTTCGGTTCGGCACGAACGCCACAAGACCATCCCCATTATAAACTTGCGGAAGATATCGCGCGATTGTTGACGGAACGGGGCTATGGCGTAGTCTCGGGCGGTGGGCCGGGCATTATGGAGGCCGCTAATAAAGGAGCTTATGAAGCTGGCGGAAAATCCGTAGGCATCAATATCGAGCTCCCTTTCGAGCAGTTTCATAACGCATACATCGACCGCGACAAGCTCCTTCAGTTCAATTATTTCTTCGTGCGCAAAGTCATGTTCATGAAATACTCGCAAGGGTTCATCGTACTCCCCGGGGGCTTCGGCACCATGGATGAACTGTTTGAAGCCATCACCCTGATCCAAACTGGGAAAATCGCCCGCTTCCCTATTGTACTGGTGGGCAAAGATTACTGGGGCGGGCTCTTTGAATGGATAAAGAGCAGGATGCTGGAAGCCGGCAACATCAGTCCGGAAGATCTCAACCTATACCGCATGGTGGATACAGCCGAAGAAGCTGCTGAACACATTTTCCGGTTTTACGACAAATATTTGCTTAAGCCGAATTTTTAAGAATTATGGAACATGGGTGTGGAGTAATTATCCTCCCAATCCTTAAATGCCCGTTGGGTGAACGTGCCGTTCAAACTCCCGGCACTTCCGGATCGCATAAGAAATGATCCTGAAATACGCTGCAAAAAGGAATGCAAAAAGCAGGATAATGCCTGCGAAAAGGCTCGCATAAATCCAAGTGTGTTCTGGACGAATGATGATTTGACCAGGAATTTCTGAAAATCGCACCCCAATCAGGAAGAGAAAAGTTGGTAAAAATGCAAATTGAATAGCAAACTGCATAACCATCAGTTTCCGATATCTGCGTTGTAACCACCGATTGTATAGAAATATTCCCAATGAAACCGCAAGATAAACAGACCATACAATCGCCAACAGCCAAGGTGTAGCAATGAGAAAAAATAGCTGGTATAATACCAGGGCGAAACCTCCTACCACCAACAAAGCAGGGAAAGACAGCCACCGTTTCAACTCAAGCGACATTTGACGAAAATATTTCCTACGAAGCGAGTTGGCCATCGCTTCTTTCAATGTACTAAATCCAAACACACCGAATTCCGCATGGGTCTGTTTCAGCGCCTGTCCAAAGGTTGCAGCAGGATTTTCACCCATTTTCTCCTCAATGCTACAGGCCACATGATCAATGATTTCCATTTGGAGATCGATCGCAGTAAAGCCTTGCTGACGGATGAAAGCGCGCAACTGCTTTAGCTGCTGTTTATTCAGTTTCATGATACAACAGGCTTAAGGTTTAACACCAATTGCAGCTTTTCAATAAAGGTGACGGCTTCACTCATTTTTTCTTTCACCTCACCCTTTCCTTCGGAAGACAATGCGTAGTATTTGCGCACACGCCCATCCACCAACTCGGTACTGGTTTCCAGCAAGCCATCTGCTTCTAATTTGTGTAACGCAGGGTATAAAGCACCTTCGGTGAGCTTGAACTCCCCGTGACTCAGCTGCTTTACCTTTTGGGTAATCTCGTAGCCGTACATTTTATCATGATCTTCAAGCAACTTTAAAATAATGGTCTGAAGTGTGCCTTTTAATAGTTTCGTTGAACTCATACAGCAAATATATAGCTTTCCGATATACATAAGAAATTTATGCATAAGTATTTTTATCGTTATCCGAGGCACTTAAGTAGCACAATTGCAACGGGACCTGCTATTTTTTCAGTATAATCCACTAATCACCAGCCAATTATTCAGCATATTTTAATCTCAACCGACAAAATTTCCGATTACCCAATCAAATCCCCCGTGGTACTTGTTTTGATTATACACAGTAAAATCACAAGAAGATGAATTTCAACAACTATACGATCAAAGCACAGGAAGCGATTCAGAAAGCGTCCGAAATTGCCACGGGAAATCAACAACAATCCATTGAAACGGCTCACCTGCTGAAGGCATTGCTGGTGGTGGATGAAAACGTGGTAAGCCACCTGCTCAAAAAGCTGAATGTAAACGTAAAGCATGTAGAGGAAGAGCTCGACAAGCAGATCAGTACGTTCCCCAAAGTGAGTGGCAGCAACATCTACCTATCATCAGGCGCCAATGCCGCCTTGCAGAAAGCGCAATCATACTTAAAGGAATTCAAGGATGAGTTTATCTCCATTGAACACATCCTATTGGGCATTCTTCATGCAAGCGACAAAACCGCGACCCTACTCAAAGACCAGGGAATAACAGAAAAAGACCTCAAAAAAGCCATCAGTGACCTTAGGGGTAATGCGCGGGTAACCGACCAAAACGCAGAGGCTACCTACAATGCCCTGAATAAATATGCGCGCAACCTCAATGAATTTGCAGAGTCCGGCAAGCTCGACCCCGTAATCGGCCGCGACGAAGAAATCCGCAGGGTTATCCAGATTCTTTCGCGCCGGACCAAAAACAACCCCATATTGGTTGGTGAGCCAGGAGTGGGTAAGACCGCTATCGCTGAAGGCATCGCACACCGCATCATTAAAGGTGACGTGCCCGAAAACCTGAAGACCAAAACCGTCTTTTCACTCGATATGGGCGCATTGATTGCAGGAGCCAAATATAAGGGCGAATTTGAGGAAAGGCTCAAGGCTGTGGTAAAGGAAGTAACCCAAAGCGATGGCGAAATCATCCTCTTCATCGATGAAATCCATACGCTCATCGGGGCCGGTGGTGGTGAAGGGGCTATGGATGCGGCCAACATCCTGAAGCCTGCACTGGCACGTGGAGAATTACGCGCCATCGGTGCCACGACGCTCAATGAATACCAAAAATATTTTGAGAAAGACAAGGCGTTGGAGCGACGTTTCCAAAAAGTGATGGTGGAAGAGCCCGATACGCAGGACGCCATTTCCATCTTGCGTGGATTGAAAGAACGTTATGAGACACACCATAAGGTGCGTATCCTCGACGAAGCCATTATCGCTGCCGTAGAACTGTCACAACGCTACATCGCTGATCGATTCCTGCCTGATAAGGCCATTGACCTCATGGATGAGGCTGCTTCAAAACTCCGATTGGAGATGGACTCCGTGCCTGAAGCCGTGGATGAAATCGAGCGTCGCATCATGCAACTTGAGATCGAACGCGAAGCGATCAAGCGGGAAAAAGACACCAAAAAGGTAGAGGAACTCAGTAAGGAAATCGCTAACCTCGGTGCCGAACGAGATTCCCTGCGGGCGGCTTGGCAAAGTGAAAAGTCGCTTGTAGACAACATCAACCAAGAACTGGAACAAATCGAAACCTACAAAATTGAGGCAGATCAAGCTGAGCGCGCTGGCGATTATGGCCGCGTGGCTGAAATCCGTTATGGCCGCATCAAGGAATCGCAGGATAAGGTCGAGTTGCTCAAAAAGGAGCTTGCCGAAAAGCAGGGCGACACCCGGATGCTCAAAGAAGAAGTGACTGCCGAAGACATTGCGGGTGTGGTCTCCCGTTGGACGGGTGTTCCGGTGACCAAAATGGTGCAGAGCGAACGCGACAAACTGCTGTATCTCGAAGAAGAGTTACACAAGCGGGTAGCCGGACAGGAAGAAGCCATCGAGGCAATCTCAGATGCCATCCGGCGATCCCGGGCTGGATTGAGCGATGCACGCCGTCCTATCGGATCATTTATTTTCCTGGGTACCACCGGCGTTGGCAAGACCGAGCTAGCTAAAGCGCTGGCGGAGTTTCTCTTCAACGACGAACATTCCATGGTACGCATCGATATGAGTGAATATCAGGAACGCCACGCTGTTTCGCGCCTTATCGGTGCGCCTCCGGGCTATGTGGGCTATGACGAAGGCGGACAACTTACCGAGGCCATAAGGCGCAGGCCGTATGCCGTGGTGCTATTAGACGAAATCGAAAAGGCGCATCCAGATGTATTTAATATCCTACTGCAGGTATTGGACGACGGACGCCTGACCGATAACAAGGGACGTGTAGTGGACTTCAAGAATACGATCATCATCATGACCTCCAACATCGGTTCGCACCTCATCCAGGAAAACTTCGTTGACCTGAACGATGAAAACCGCGAAGAAGTGATGGCGAAAACACAGAATCAGGTGTTTGAGCTGCTTCAAAAGTCCGTGCGGCCGGAATTCCTCAACCGCATCGACGAGGTTATTATGTTTACCCCGTTGAGCAGGGGGGAAATCGGTAAAATCGTGCACCTACAGTTTGCTCACGTTCAGCACCAATTGACTGAAATGGGCATACAACTCGCCGCCAGCGATGAGGCGCTCGATTGGCTCGCCCAATTGGGGTATGACCCACAGTATGGTGCCCGACCGCTCAAACGTGTCATACAGAAGCACATCCTCAACGAATTATCCAAAGAAATCCTAGCTGGGAAAATCGACAAGGATGCTCATGTCAAATTGGATATGTTTGATAACAAATTTGTGTTTCTGAATCAATAATCGGAAATCAGCAACCCGCTATCAGAACGGGCTTTCTGCGTATCGTAACGCAATTGATGGTCTACTTCTCATGGCGGGTTGCCGTGTTTAGCACAATTTTTGGTAGCTTTACTTGAAAATCAGGGAATAGTGCATGCCTACCCAAGACATACAATCGACTAGAAGTGTACGGCGCAAGGTTATCTTCGTCTTCATATCCTGTGCAGTGTCGCTGGTTTTGGCATGGGTCATCAGCCGCGTTGCGTTTACCGAAATCATGGATACCGTGGAAAACATTACCACACCTGACCCAAAGCTGGAGATGGTGAGCGGCATCTCACGAGATATCATGCGCCTTGATCAACTGCAACGTTCGCAAGCATTCGGGGGTAACGCCACCTATAAAAGTTTTTCCAAGGAATCAGCGGCAATCGTGGCTTCCCTGGATTCGCTGAAGCACCTGTATCAAGGCAGCGGTGTGCAGCTATCCCGGATAGATTCGATAAAAACCCTGCTCCGGCAACGCGATAAGCTATTCAATTCCTACGTAAAGGTACGTGAAAAAGTGGTGGATAGCCGTGAGTTTTCTGAACAGCTACAATCCCTCAGCGACGTTATCTACGAACCCAGCGCCGACAGTACCATCGTCACAACAGAACGGAAACGGCGTACCACGACCATCGCCGGAGACACCAGCGCGGCATCAGCTATTGTGATTGATCAGGATGACCGAGGGTTTTTCGCACGTGTTTTCGGAAGGAAACGACCGGAACAACCGCAACAGGTTACCGAAGAGCGGCGTATGGTAGAGGAAGAAATGGAAACCATCGTAGACACCATCAGGGCCGTGAAGCAAGACAGCACGCTGGCCCGCATTGACAGTGCCGTTCGGCGTTTCCAAATGCTCCAACAACGGCAGCGTGAACAATTCGTCGACCGCGAAATGGAATTGACGGTATTCAGCAACACCTTGATTAGTAATATGCTGAGCATTCTTCATTCCGTAGAAAACGAAGCCATGCAACAGATGGAAGTGGACAACCAGCAAGCCAAGGCCGTTGTGAGTGAGAGCGTATGGCGCATTGGAGGGATTATCCTGGCGTTTTTTATCATCACCGCCATCATGGTTTATTTGATCCTGGCAGACATCCGTCGAAGCAACGCGTATCGGGCCGCTTTAGAGGTAGCAAAAGAGGAAGCCGAGTACCATGCCGCCGCAAAACAGCGCTTCTTAGCCAACATGAGCCACGAGTTGCGCACACCGCTACAATCCATCATCGGATATGCTGAGCAACTCAAACAAGGTGAAAGTACAGACAATCCCAAGGTCGACGCCATATACCAGTCGTCAGAACACCTCTTGCAAATTGTCAATGAAATCCTAGATTACAGTCGGATTACCTCCGGCAAGATCACGCTGAATGAAAAGCCCTTTGCTGTACTGGGTCTGGTAAGCAACGTGGTCTCCGTGATGAAAACCCAGGCCCAGGCCAAGGGGCTCGAATTGTTACTTAATAGCCGTATTTTGGGATCCGGAAATGTATTGGGCGATGCCTTCCGCATCAAGCAAATCCTATTCAATCTACTGAGCAACGCCATCAAATTTACCGACAACGGACGGGTGACACTCTATGTTAGCACCGTGGTGTATGCTGCGAAAACAGAGTTAAATATTGTCGTAAAGGACACGGGTAAGGGCATTCCCAAGGGTGATCTCGAACGCATATTCAACGACTTTGAACAGTCTGAGAATGCCAATTCGGGCGTCCATTTTGGCAGTGGGCTGGGGTTGAGCATTGTAAAAACCATCTGTGAAAACATGAATGGTCACATCCGGGTAGACAGCAAAAAAGGATTCGGCTCCGTGTTCAAAGTCAACCTCCCGCTTAAAACCGCAGCGGAAACGACACCTGAAGCCCGCCCGCATCCATCGCAAATCGCCTCCAAACCTTTTGATGGCAGTGTATGGATTGTAGATGACGATCGGTTTATATTGGGGTTATGCCAAAATATCCTGGATAAGTATATGGTCCCCTATCGTTGTTTCAGCTCGCCGACCGAAGTATTGGCCGCTCATTGGGATCCGAGTGTGAAAACCATCCTAATGGATATCCGGATGCCGGAAATGGATGGCATGCAGCTTAATCGGGAATTGCGTCAAAAAATCGGCTCCGATGGTGTAAATATCTTTGCCTGCACCGCACAGGCCCTACCCGAAGAACAGGAACAAATCCTTGCCCACGGTTTCGATGGCTTGCTGCTCAAGCCATTCAAGGAGGCGGATTTACTGCAGCTGTTGGGCATCACACCACTACCCGCCCAGGCCCCTTCAAACCATCCTAATTTATCGGCGATTGAGCATTTGGCAATGGGTGATGAAGAACAGGCTGATAAAATTATTGCACTTTTTCTGAGGGACACGCTATCCGATATGACATCACTCCAGCATCATTATAAAAAAAACGATCTAACCCATGTGGAGTTGCTGCTCCATCGCATTGCGGGGCGTACTGCGCAGATCGGAGGCAACAGCATCGCCTTTCAATTGCGCAAAATGGAAATTGATGCCCGAAACGGCGAACTGCCCCAACAACAAGTATTGGAACATACCCTCTCCCAACTGAATAGCCTCATGCAGCAGCTTCAGATTCACAGCCGGGCCAAAGCGGTAATTAGTTAAGTCGGCCGACACCTATGTGGCCAGATTCATTATCTTTGCGCACAAAATAACGTCATATGCCACATACGCCACCCCCGCCCCAAGAAACACCTGCAAGCGCCTTCGAACGCCTACTGGCCGTGTTGCATACATTGCGCGTGGAATGTCCTTGGGACAGGAAACAGACCATGGAAACACTCCGTCACCTCAGCATTGAAGAAATGTACGAATTGGGAGATGCCATATTGGATAATGACCTCAATGAAGTAAAAAAGGAGCTTGGTGATCTGATGATGCACCTGGTGTTTTATGCACGTATCGCTGAAGAACAAGGTTTTTTTGACATTGTTGATGTACTCAATGGGGTGTGCGAAAAACTGATTTCACGCCACCCACATATCTATGGCGACGTGGAAGTAAACAATGAAGAAGACGTAAAACGGAACTGGGAGCAGCTAAAACTCAAAGAAGGCAATAAATCAGTACTTGCGGGTGTACCGGCTTCACTACCTGCCCTGGTAAAGGCTTACCGAATACAGGATAAAGTCCGTGGTGTAGGTTTCGACTGGGAAGAAAAGCACCAAGTTTGGCGGAAAGTGGAGGAAGAAATGGCCGAATTCAAGAACGAGTTTGACGTAACAACCGCAACGGCCATTGATACCGAAAAGGCAGAAGCTGAATTTGGCGATCTCCTCTTCTCACTGGTCAACTATGCGCGGTTTGTTGGTATAAATCCCGAAAATGCCCTTGAGCGAACCAATAAGAAATTCATCAATCGATTCACCCATTTAGAGACGCGCGCCAGGGAATCCGGCAAAAATCTAAAGGAAATGACACTTGCCGAAATGGATGTCTTTTGGGAAGAAGCCAAAAGGCTATAATTCGCCGTGCTGGAAGATATTTTCACTCGCGCCCTGCTTTTTAAGGAGTACAAAATGTGACCGCACCGCCTTGATGGCTGGATAGCAGGTATACGGCAAATTATATTCCTTTGCGTATCGCTTGATGATGGGTGTGATATACGGATAATACGTATGAGCCACATGGGGAAACAAATGGTGCGCAACATGATGGGTAAAACCGCCAAAGAGGAAATTGGCAATGGGATTGTCCGCACTGAAATCTTTGGTAACCATCATCTGATGCTCAGCCCATGTCACGTCCATCTTGCCGTCAGCGGGGGGTAATGGAAAAACAGCCGTTTCATCCACGTGTGTAGATATCAGCGCAATAACCCCCAGTAAGCTTCCAAATACATGCATGCATAGCCATCCCAGCAGCACCATATACCAAGGCTGACTAAGCACGATCATTGGGATACCCACCAAATAAAACAGATTGAAAATTTTTGCGGCAAATAGCTTGTAATACTCCACTTTGGGAATTTTCATGATGCGCTTCACGTAGTTATCCTTGGTGCCGAAAAAGTCCTTGAAATCACGGATAAACAACCAATTGAGTGTATACAACGGGTACAGCAAAAACATGTAGATATGCTGGTAGCGATGCTGCTCCAAATACTCGCTATCGGGGAAAATCCGCACCAAATCACTTTGCTTGATATCCGTATCCCAATGTTGGATATTCGGATACGGGTGATGCAATGCGTTATGCCGCTTGCCCCATAACCAACTGTTGCTGCCGAAAAACTCTAAAACGTACATAAACCGCTGGTTATGCCTGCGTTTCTTAAACACAGCACCGTGGGCAGCATCATGAAAGGCGTTGATGAACAGCATAATCATTGAAAACCCTAACAAAATATAGGATAAAAACAACAGGGGAGTGTAGTTGCCTAGCAGTAAAATAGCGGTGTAAAATCCTACATAAAGGAAAAGCAGCAAATAAGTTTTCGCAACATTGCGCCGCTGGATGCGCTTGTCACCAAGTATCTTTTCCTGTACTTCTCTTTGTAGTTTCTTAAAAAAATCATCTGGCCCCGGTTTCTTATATGTCGGTTTCACGAGTGCTTCCATATGCTGCCGCTAAATAATCCTTTGCCAGACAAAAATAAGGATAATAGTGGAGAATTCCTTATTTTCGCGGTCAATATGGAAACAGTAGTGAGCGGCATCCGCAGTACCGGAAAATTACATTTGGGGAATTATTATGGAGCAGTTACCAATTTCGTGCAAATGCAGCATGAACATAACTGCTACTTTTTCATTGCAGACCTCCATTCGTTGACGACACATCCCACGCCGGAGGATCTGCATGCCAACGTACGTCAGGTCGTGGTGGAATACCTCGCCGCCGGCATTGATCCTGATGTGGCTACCATATATATCCAATCTGACGTGCCCGAAGTAGCGGAGTTGTATCTTTACCTCAATATGAATGCCTATTTAGGCGAACTTGAGCGGGCCACATCCTTTAAAGACAAAGTGAGGGCTAATCCCGACAACGTGAATGCGGGCCTACTCACCTACCCCGTATTGATGGCTGCCGATATTCTGCTGCACAGAGCCACCAAGGTGCCTGTGGGAAAAGACCAAGAGCAACACCTCGAAATGACGCGTACGTTCGCAAATCGGTTTAACCGGATGTATAAAACACCCTACTTTATCGAGCCTCATGCATTTTCTTTCAGCAAGCAGCTCGTTAAGATACCTGGTTTGGACGGGAAGGGAAAAATGGGAAAATCGGAAGGCGAAGCTAATGCGGTTTATTTATCGGACACTCCCGAGATTATCCGCAAGAAGGTGATGCGTGCGGTAACCGATGGCGGCCCGACAGAACCTAATCAGCAAAAGCCGGAAGTCATCCAAAACTTATTTACCTTGCTTGCTGCGGTATCCGCTGTCGATACCGTCGCACATTTCGATGAGCTGTATAATTCCTGCCAAATACGCTATGGCGACCTTAAGAAGCAATTGGCGGAAGACATGATCATGGCTACGACACCCATCCGCGCACGCATAGATGAGATTTCCAGTGATAACGAGTATATTAGCAAAGTGATCCGCCGAGGTAACGAGAAAGCAAGGGAAAGTGCGCGCAAAACCTTAGCGGATATCCGTCAAATTATCGGCTTTAGAAAGTTTTAGTATATGCATATTGCCATCGTAGGAAATATCGGAGCAGGGAAAACAACGCTCACCAAGTTGCTGGCCAACCACCTCAAATGGGAACCACAGTTTGAAGCTGTAGACGACAATCCTTACTTGGAAGATTTTTACGGCGACATGAAGCGTTGGGCCTTCAACCTACAAATTTTTTTCCTCAATAGCCGTTTCAGGCATATTGTGCAACTGCAGCAAAAAGAGATTAATATCATCCAAGATCGCACCATTTATGAAGACGCCTATATTTTTGCGGAAAACCTGTATGATATGGGGCTGATGAGTGCCCGGGATTTTGAAAATTACAGCAATATATTCGAGAGCATCATATCATATATCAAACCACCTGATTTATTGATCTATCTTAGGGCTTCTGTCCCTACGCTCGTGGAAAACATACAGACCCGTGGTCGCGAATACGAAGCAAATATCCGATTGGATTACTTATCCAAGCTCAATGCCAAGTACGAAAAATGGATCAAGAACTACAAGGATGGCAAATTGCTTATTTTGGATAAGGATAAGCTCGATTTTGCCAATAAACCGGAGGATATGGGTTTTGTACTCCAGAAAATAGAAACGGAGCTATTTGGGTTGTTTTGAATGGGAAGCTATGCAATGGGCCCTCGGCAATACAACCTAAGGCCCATTGCAGGCCCTTAAAGCCCGCTTACAATTTCCCTGAAATTGGCAACACTCTGTGCGACATCGCCGGCGTTGTTCTCCCAATTATGCTCATACTCTGCAGAGATAACCCCCTTGAACCCTTGGCGTTTCAATTCGGCAATCACCCCTTTCACATTACACACACCGGTTCCCCAATGCACATCGTGCGTCTTACTTGATTTCTCAGCCAGGTCCTTGAAATGCAAGCTGACCAGGTGTCCTTCGTATTGCTTCAGGCTTTCCACCGGGTCTAATCCCGACCGCACCCAATGGCCGATATCGGCACAGGCACCTACATATTCGCTATTGGCAGCAGCGATCGCGTCAAGCACAACCTGAGGACTCCAGTAATGTGAGGGTTCTGGATGATTGTGAATGCCTACTTTTATTTTATACTGGGTTGCAAGCTGGCCAATCAGGGGCATAAATTCTGCCTTCGGCTCGGAATTGATCACTTTTATGCCCATTGCTTTCGCAAACTCAAACAATTGTTTCCATTCTGTTTCGTTGTCACCGTTCACCACACCAAAGGCATAAAGTTTCACGCCCTTCTTTTTTAAGGCTTTCAAAATTGCCTTACGTTTTTCGGCGTCCATCTTATAATCCATCGAACCTTCAATTCCTCCACCGAGTTCCTGGCCATTGAATGCCTCGACAGTATTCAGCCCGGCACTGAGCGTCTTGTCAACGGCTTCAAAGAACGTAAACCTATTGAAGGTATAGGTCTGTGCCGATAAATACCAACCCAGTTTCTTTTCCGGCTGCTGTGCATACAGCTTGGTCACTCCCATGCTTAATGCCACACATCCCATAAGGGCAATTAATCTCAGATGCTTCTTCATTTGCTGTTTATAATTAAGTTAAAAGTTAAAAACTGTAATTTTTTATCGATGTACTTCGTAGCTGAATGAGCGGACTGAATGACGTAGCAAGTGCTGCTGGCTTTCGGATAGCGGCGCGGCGCGGCGTAGTGCTTGGATGCCCTCATCCAATTGAGCTGTTGTCCGTACCCCCAATGTGGCCGTAGCCACAGCCGGGTGTGTCCATACATAGCCCAATGCGACATCCAGGTTAGTTAACCCCGATTCATTAGCCACCTTACTCACAGCCTTTGCTGCTTTTGCCACCTCCCCATCTGTATACTGCAGGTAACGATCAGCCGCCTTGCCAACCAGCAAGCCTTGGGCAATGGCGCCCCGGCAAATCACGCTGATCCCATGCTCGTGGAGTAAAGCCAACAATGATTCCTCAGGCCGGTGATCGAGCAAGCTATATTGCAGCATTACACTAACAATGTTCGAGCGCTTCACATATTCCCTCACTACATTAGGCCGGATAGAGGAAATACCATACCAACGGATTTTCCCCTGCTGCTTGATTACTTCAAATGCGTCTATTATTTCATCGATGGGATCATCGATGGTTCCGCCATGCAACTGGTAAAGGTCTATGTAGTCTGTTTTGAGTCGCTTAAGGCTTTGATCGACGTGCCTCAGGATATAATCTTTACTCGGATTCCAGTCCCAGCCACTACCATCCGGACGCCACTGATTGCCCACTTTCGTGGCGATGAGGACATCCTTGCGGATGGGCTTAAGCGCTTCCCCCACATACAACTCATTCAGTCCTTTCTGGTACAAATCAGCCGTATCAAAATAGTTGATGCCCGCATCTGCTGCTTTCCGCAACAAGTCTTTGTAGACCATTGCATTTTCACCCAATGACATGCAGCCGAAACTTACCGCGCTTACCAATAAATCCGATTTACCTAAGGGATTCATTCGGCTTTGTCCACCGGATCAGCAATAACCGACACCTCGTCTGGCTGCTGCACCGAAATAAGTTCCACATCAAAAATCAACGCGCTATAGGGTGGTATATCCTGCCCCGCTCCACGCTCTCCATACCCCAATTCATAAGGCACATAAATCCGATAATGCGCGCCCACGGGCATCAGCTGCAACCCTTCCTGCCAACCTGGTATCACTCGGCCCAAGGGAAATGTCGCAGGCGCGCCCCGGTCATAGGAGCTATCGAAGACCTTACCATCACTTAGTTGTCCTTTGTAATGCACAGTTACCGTATCCATAAGCCCAGGCCGCCCACCAGTGCCCGCTCGAACCACCTCATATTGGAGACCGGATGCCGTGGTCGTGACACCCTGCCTAGCCCCATTACGTTCCATGAAGGCGCTGGCCTCAGCCTTCATTCGACCATCCATCTTTTCGCGGGCCGCCGTGATGGTGCTCATGATCAATTCGCGTTCCTGTACCTCGTCGAAAGGAATAGCCTTTCCGTCAAATACATCAGCAATAGCCTGTGCAAACGCGTTGGCATTGATTCCTTCGAGACCAGTGCGCTTCAGGTCCCGTGCGACTGAAGCACCAAAAGCATAAGCGACCGAATCGGCGTGATTTTCCAGCGTTGGCCTTTTGACCTCATCAGCTTGTTGAGCAGTTACAATGCCGGTATTCATCAGCAAACACCCCGCGGCGATCATACTTAAAAATTTCATATTGGAGATTGTTTATTACCATTATCCAGTGGGTCAAACTTAGATAAACTCGCACACATATACAAGGCTATCATCCTCACGTCTGCAATCAAATTACACAGTCAATAGACAAGAAGCCGTTCGTTCATATTGCTTCAATGAGATCGCTTCGCTAAATTCGGCAAAAGAGCAGCGACAATCCCGATGAGCGGTAAAAAAGAACACAGGTGATATACATAATCAATTCCTTGGTTGTCGGCCAATTTGCCGAGCACAGCAGAACCTATCCCGCCCATACCAAACGCAAATCCAAAAAAGAGTCCCGATACCATCCCTACATTACCCGGCAATAGCTCCTGCGCATAAACCAATATAGCGGAGAAAGCCGACGCAATGATTACACCGATGATGAAAGACAAGACGGCCGTCCAAAATAAATTCGCGTAAGGTAATGCTAGCGTAAAAGGCGACGCTCCTAAAATCGAAAGCCAGATAACGTATTTCCGCCCAATACGGTCGCCCACCGGGCCGCCAATCATCGTACCAGCAGCCACTGCAAAAAGGAAGATGAACAGGTAAATCTGTGATTGTTGTACAGATACCCCAAACCTATCCATTAGGTAAAAGGTATAGTAGCTTGTGAGGCTTGCAAAATAGAAATACTTAGAAAAAATGAGCACAAGTAACACGACGATGGAGATGACTATTGTTTTACGGGGCAGGGTTATCGGCGCCACCTCCTTTACATTGTGCTTACGTAAAATGTAGTTGCGGATGGATTTCGGTTTATACCATTTGCCGATCCGGTAAAGGATAATGATGGCGGTAAGTGCTGCCGCCGAAAACCAGATGACATTGAACTGTCCGAAAGGTGCGATTAGCATGGCAGCCAGCAGCGGGCCAATAGCACTCCCAGCATTGCCGCCCACTTGAAACAACGATTGCGCAAAGCCGCGTCTCCCTCCCGAAGCCACATATGCCATCCGGGACGCCTCCGGATGGAAGACCGAAGAGCCGGCACCCACAAATGCAACCGAGACCAATATCCATTGATAGCTCGGTGCCAAAGCCATCATCACCAATCCAGTGAGGCTAAACCCCATTCCAACCGGCAATGCATAAGGATAGGGTTTGGCATCGGTAATGATACCTACCAACGGTTGCAATAATGATGAAGAAAGCTGGAACACCAACGTAATCAAACCAATCTGCGAAAAACTCAGGTGGAAGGAATCCTTCACTATCGGATAAATTGCCGGAATAAGGGATTGGATGGTGTCATTGAGCAGGTGCGAAAAGCTCAATGCAAATAAGACGGGATAGATTGTTGCGGATACTTGCTTTTTGACAATAGATTCCTCGGTGTCCATGTACGCAAAAGATAAATTTCTGCAAAGCTAAGCAATCTGATCGCCTCCGTCATCATTTAAACGTAACAAACCTAGGTATTCCGATCGATGGCATTAATATTCTTCTTTTTCCAAAACCCCCGTTTCGGCTTTTGCGGTTGCCATTTTTTTCTTGCCTGTAAACATTTTTACAAGCACTGGGGCCGTTGCCAGCACCACAATACCCATAATGACATATTCCAGGTTGCGTTGTACCCAGTCGTTTTCGCCGAGCAGGTAACCCAATGTAGCCAAGCTGCCTACCCACAAGATTCCGCCCACTACATTATAAAAAGCGAATTTACGGAAATCCATCTCTACAATACCAGCCACTATGGGGGCGAATGTCCGCACTACGGGAAGAAAACGGGCAAGGATGATGGCCACCCCACCTCTCTTTTCATAAAATTCCTGTGCCCGGAAAATATATTCCTTCTTAAAGAGCCAGTTATCTTTCGCCTTCAACAGCCGATGGCCGAAATATTTACCGCACCAATACCCTACGAAATTACCGAGTATCCCCGCCGCCGATATCAATGCAATCCAATATAACAGCGTGAGCACAGAATCCACCGGCCCAAGTGTCAGATTGGCGATGATGATGCCAGCGATAAACAGAATGGGATCACCGGGCAGGAAAAATCCAATTAGAATACCTGTTTCGGCAAAAACAATAAACAACAATAAATAAAGACCACCGTGTGCCACTATCCAATTTGGATCGGTCAGGTTATTCAAGAAATCAAGAAACTCAGCCACTGAATTGTTCCAAAAAATAAAACGCTAAGAAATAAACAAATACTGGAAAGATGTTGTACAAAATCGTGCCGTATTCAAGCCGATGTCTATAACGGCATATACTATTCGCCAAAAATGGCAAAGCGTTGACAATTGAAAGGAACGGAGGAACCTAAAAGCACGAGAACGCCCTTGACTAGTAGATAATGCTTAATTTAAATCGTAAATTTGCTGTTAGCGCTCTTCAAGAGATAGCAAAATGAAACAGTAAATAACTATGAACACACTCTTTATTAAAAATATGGTCTGCAACCGTTGTATTATGGTGGTGCAAAATGAATTGGATAAACTAGGGCTAGATGTAAAGAACATCAGGCTGGGTGAAGTGATCTTGGATAAAGCGCTTACAACAGAAGAAAAAAAGAAATTGAACGAAGCCTTACAGCCACTGGGGTTTGAAATTATTGATCATAAGAAAAGTCGAATCATCGAAAAAATAAAGAATGTAATTATTGAATTGGTTCATTATCAAGACAACGATGCCAAAACCAACCTTTCAGATCTGATAAGCAATAAACTGAACCACGATTATAATTACTTATCCAACCTGTTTTCAGAGGTCGAAGGCACAACCATTGAAAAGTATTTTATTGCCCAAAAAATAGAAAAGGTAAAAGAGCTGTTGGTATATAATGAATTGTCTTTGAGTGAAATTGCTTTCCAACTAAATTATTCAAGCGTAGCTTATTTAAGTAATCAATTTAAAAAAGTAACCGGATTATCGCCAAGCCATTTCAGACAAATAAGAGCAGTTAAAAGAAAGTCGTTGGATGAAGTCTAACAGCACTCCTGAACAACAGCACGTAAATCTTACAACTCAATTCCATAATTCCACAACAGTAAACCTCATTGTAATCGCCAATTTTGCATTGTAAAGTTAAGGCAATCAGATTATGGCAACAATTAGTAATAGCGAAACAGTTTACATCCCATTAGCGGATGTAGAAAGCGAACACTGTGCATTAATCGTGGAAAAGGGATTGGCGCAGGTAAAAGGTGTGGAGAGCCACAAAGTAGAACTAAACAATCGGCGGGCAGCTATTACGGTAGCTAACGACGAAGCAATAGGAGAAGCTGTAAAAGCGATTAAAGACTTGGGTTACGGAGTTCCAACCGTTAGAAATTCCTTTCCGGTATTAGGTATGACTTGTGCCTCCTGTGCGGGTAGTGCAGAAAACATCGTAAAATATGAACCGGGGGTTATCGATGCTTCCGTAAACTTTGCTACGGGCAATCTTACCGTGGAGTATCTACCCAATATGACTGATGCCGCCCGATTAAAAAAGGCAGTGCAGTCCGTTGGTTACGATTTATTGGTAGCAGATGAAGCCAAACAGCAGGAAACGTTGGAAGCTATCCACGCTCAAAAATTCGAAAAACTAAAGCATAAAACCATTTGGGCAATTACCCTGTCTTTGCCGGTTGTGGTTATCGGAATGTTCTTTATGAATATGCCTTACGCCGATCTGATTATGTGGTTATTTTCTACACCGGTTGTGCTATGGTTTGGCAAGGACTTTTTCATCAATGCGTGGAAACAAGCCAAACACCGTTCTGCCAATATGGATACCTTGGTCGCATTGAGTACAGGTATCGCTTACCTATTCAGTGTGTTCAACATGGCGTTTGCAGATTTTTGGCATCAAAGGGGATTGCACGCACACGTTTATTTTGAAGCGGCAGCTGTTATTATCGCGTTCATCCTTTTGGGGAAGTTATTGGAGGAAAAAGCCAAGGGCAACACATCTTCGGCCATTAAAAAACTAATGGGTTTACAACCTAAAACCGTAATTGTCATTAAGCCGGATGGAACCGAACAGCAAATTGCCATCGAACATGTAGACACGGGGAATATTATCCTCGTAAAACCGGGTGAAAAAATTGCGGTGGACGGCTTGGTAGTATCCGGAACATCCTATGTGGATGAAAGTATGTTGAGCGGTGAACCTGTTCCGGTGTTAAAAGAAGAAGGCAAAAAGGTTTTTGCGGGAACGATTAATCAAAAAGGAAGTTTCCAATTTGAAGCAGTAAAAGTAGGCAAAGAAACCATGCTTGCCCAAATTATCAAAATGGTGCAGCATGCACAAGGCAGTAAAGCACCTGTACAAAAATTGGTAGATAAGATTGCGGGTATTTTTGTTCCTATTGTAATAGGCATTTCCATACTCACATTTATTTTATGGTTTGTTTTAGGTGGCGATAACGGTATCGTGCAGGGATTGTTGGCAGCCGTTACGGTATTGGTGATTGCCTGTCCGTGTGCGTTGGGATTGGCTACACCCACGGCAATTATGGTAGGTGTGGGAAAAGGCGCTGAAAACGGTATTTTGATCAAAGATGCCGAAAGTCTTGAACTAGCCAAGAAAGTAAATGCCATCGTATTGGATAAAACTGGAACCATTACCGAGGGAAGACCACAGGTAACAGGTATCCAATGGCTGGATAATGACGATGCAATGAAAGGCGTACTTTTAAGCATCGAAAAGCAATCGGAACATCCATTAGCTGAAGCAGTTGTGAATCATCTTACCGGTGTAGCAACCACCCCTTTGTCAATGTTCGACAGTATTACAGGCAAAGGGGCAAAAGCGAATCACCATAACGAAACCTATTTTGTAGGCAATAAAAAGCTATTGGCAGAAAACAACATCAGGATTGCAGAACAACTACAAAAGCAAGCTGATGAATGGAGTAACCAATCCAAAACTGTCATTTGGTTCGCAGATCGTAAACAGGTACTTTCCGTAATTGCCATCGCTGACGAGATTAAAGAAACTTCGGTGCAAGCTATCAAGGAAATGCAGGAAATGGGCATCGAGCTATATATGCTTACAGGCGACAACGAAGCCACGGCCAAAGCCATTGCACAACAAACAGGCATCAAACATTACAAGGCAGAAGTATTGCCACAGCATAAAGCGGATTTTGTAAAAGAATTGCAGCAGCAAGGCAAAATAATTGCAATGGTTGGTGATGGCATCAATGACAGTACCGCATTGGCAACCGCCGATGTAAGCATTGCGATGGGCAAAGGAAGTGATATTGCAATGGACGTCGCTAAAATGACCATTATTTCATCAGACCTTACCAAGATACCGCAGGCGATAAAGCTTTCAAAACAGACCGTAGCTACCATTAAGCAAAATTTGTTTTGGGCGTTTATCTATAATCTCATAGGTATTCCGATTGCTGCGGGCATTCTCTATCCGATAAATGGCTTTCTGCTTAACCCGATGATTGCAGGTGCAGCAATGGCGTTGAGCAGTGTAAGTGTGGTTAGTAACAGCTTGCGATTAAAATGGAAAAAGTAAATCAGTAAATCTCGCAAATCAAACAAGAAATAACACAACGAGGAGGGGTATGTGTATGCCGAACTTTGCATTGGTAAACGATAAGTGCGGTTCAAAAAATTAAATCATAGTTAACAAAAGTTTAAAAACAATGGAAAACAAAGCATTTCAATTTAAGACGAATATCAATTGTAGTGGTTGTGTAGCAGCTGTAAAGCCTCAGTTAGATAACGCATCAGGCATTAGCGAATGGAACGTGGACATCGCCAATCAGGATAAAATTCTCACCGTAAAATCAGAGGGAATTACCGAAGAACAGGTATTGGATATTATCAAAAAAACAGGTTTCAACGCAGAGCCTATGGTGTAATCATTTCTCCGCTAGGAACGCGCCATACCACTTCCCGGAATCTTTCACGACCCGCTGTTGCGTCTCGAAGTCGACATGTACCAAGCCAAACCGGGCGTGGTAACCTTCTGCCCATTCAAAGTTGTCGGTGAGCGTCCACACAAAATAGCCATGCACGTTCAGCCCATCCTGCTTAGCACGGAGTACCTGGCTGAGGTGATCCTGGAGGTATTGCACGCGTTGGTGATCGGCCACGCTGCCATCCGTAACGCAATCGGGAAAGGCTGTTCCGTTTTCGGTGATATATAATTTAGGGATATTAGGGTAGTCGCTGAATTTCTTGATCATCTCATAGATAGCTTCGGGATATACTTCCCACCCCATTTCAGTGACTCGGGGCACCTTGCGCCTTTTAGCAGGAACCAGCCGTGCACGTATATAGGGCACAAAATACGAATGCTTCACGACCTCGCGGGTGTAATTCTGGATACCAATAAAATCAAAATCGAAAGGCATGAGGCGTTCGTCATCAGCAAGCATGTACTTTTCGATACCCGTCAATGCCTTCAAATCAGCTATGGGATAACCCATTCCCAGTATAGGCTCGATAAACAGGCGATTGATCAAGACATCTGCCCGCTTTGCGGCTGCAATATCACGTTGCCTACCGCTCGCCGGATGGATACTCGAACAGGAAAACGTAGTGCCCACCAGGGCATCAGGCAATTCCGAATGCAATAAGCGCCCAATCTTTCCCATGGCCAATGCCGCATGGTGCGCCGCGGGAAAGAAATTCGGCAAGCCCGTCATCCCCGGTGCATGAACCCCGAAGAAATAGCCGGCTGCAGTAAATACCGTGGGTTCATTGAGCACCATCCAATGCCTTACACGATCCCCGATATGCCCGACAATACGGGCTGTATATTCTTCTAACCACGACAACACGTCACGGTTCGTCCAGCCGCCTTTTTCTTGAAGAGCTTGGGGAAGGTCCCAATGGTAGAGTGTAACCCAAGGAGTGATATTCTTTTCCAGGCAATGGTCTACCAACCGCTCATAGAAATCCAACCCCTTGCTATTGGGTTTACCGGTACCATTAGGCAGGATACGAGGCCAGGATATGGAAAATCGAAAATTGGGGATATGCATTTCCTTTATCAATGCCAGGTCTTCCGGATATCGATTATAAAAATCGCTCGCCTGCTGAGCGTGGTGTGCGCTACGGATTTTCCCCTTACGCTTCGTAAATGTGTCCCATATCGATGCGCCTTTACCATCCGCATCCCATGCCCCTTCCGTCTGGAAGGCAGCGCTAGAAACACCCCATTGAAAATCGGCACCAAAATCTGCTTTCACCATTTACACCATCGTTTTGGGCACGTGTGTTTCCAACAATTTATCAATAATTGTTTGTGTGCAATCGGGATAATCCACCGTAACGGTGTGCTTGCTATTGAGCCAGGCTTCCATGGCTACATCATTCTTGGACTTCAGGCTCTTAACAACCGGTACACCCAACTCCTCGAGTGCCGCCGCATTGAGGTGTTGTTCGTACTGATTTTTCATCGGAATGACGAGCAACTTCTTTCTTAAATACAGGGCCTCGGCCGGGGTCTCAAATCCAGCGCCGCACAATACCCCCGCAGATGCAGCCATACTTTGGATGAAGCAGTCGCTGGCGATTGGCCTGACACTCACATTACGCATATCGAAAGGCTTTTTATTATGCTTCGAGAATACCTGCCATTTGACATCAGGAAAACGCATTAACTGTTTAAGTAACCTCGCGTCGTCATAGGCAGGCAGATAAACGGTATAATGCCCCTCATCGGTAACGTTCAATTGACGTACCTGCTGCCGAATCACAGGCGTGAATATCCGGTGGTTATAACACTTGAAGTGGAATCCATAGTTGACGGTGGCGGGCGCATAATTACGCATAACGAATTTACCCACCATATCCTGATCCTTAGGCTTTGGGGCCAGGGTGTCCATCGCCGCAGCCTGATGACTCAAACCTATGCATTCCTTATCACGCGTATGGCAAGCCCATGCGGAAATCGGCTCAAAATCATTGATGATCAGATCGTAATTTTCTATAGGCAACGTACTCACTTCATGGATAAGGCGACGAACCGTAGAACTCATAAAGGTCTTCCACAGGTCCACACCCCCCTTTTTTCCAAAGATAAAACTGAGTCCATGCATGCGGTATTTTACCGGGAAAGGCAATTCCAAATCTGCTTGAATACCACTCACCAACACATCAACGGCGGCCCGCCGCTGCAAACAAGGAACCACGTCCATCGCCCGACTCAAGTGGCCATTTCCCGTACCCTGTACCGCATAAAGGATTTTCATTTTCAGTGCTTAAACGCCGAGGCCAAAAAACGTAAAAAAATACGGCTTTTCAAACCCATTAGCCAACATATTAGTCCTTTCATATCAGTTACGGATAAAATGTATCGATGCCAAAGACGTCATTTCATGTGATCTCTCTATTAAAAATCCATGAATATTTTGTGATTTCTCCATATATCCCTTAATTTTAACGCATGAGCCGAATCTACCTATTGCTCGTATGTATCGCTGGTGTGATATTGTTGTCTTCGTGGGGATTTCATGCCCACAAACGGATCAATCGGATGGCCGTTTTTACATTGCCTACTGCAATGGCCGGGTTCTATAAGCAACACGTGGATTACATGACCGAACACGCCGTGGATGCTGACAAGCGTTGTTATGTCGACACGGCCGAATCGCCGCGTCATTTCCTCGACGCTGATGAATATGGGAAGCAACCGTTCGACAGCATTCCTATCCACTGGACGGCTGCCGTCGAAAAGTTTAGTGAACGCAGACTAATTGCCTCGGGCATTCTCCCATGGCAAATCAACCGGACTTACCATAATCTTGTGCGCGCGCTCAGCGAGAAACATATGCGGCGGATATTACGGTACTCATCAGACATTGGCCACTACCTGGCCGATGCCCATGTACCATTGCATACCACGAGCAATTACAACGGCCAGCAGACAAACCAAGTGGGTATCCACGCGTTTTGGGAAAGCCGCCTGCCGGAACTATTTTCCGATGGGTATGACTTCGTGGTGGGCCGTGCCCAATACGTCGCTTCACCGGTAGACGAGGCATGGCGGATCGTCAAGGAGAGTCACCATGCGGTAGACTCAGTACTCGGTATCGAGGCCCAGCTGAATAACAGTTTTCCAGCCGGTCGCAAATACGGCTATATCGAGCGAAACCGCATTTTGATCCGTACCTACTCCGATGCATATTCACATGCCTATCACGAGGCATTGCAGGGCATGGTGGAGCGGCGCATGCGGGGAGCTATTCATAGCATTGGCAGCTTCTGGTATTCGGCATGGGTAGATGCCGGGCAGCCGGACATCCGTAATTTGACAGCAGATACGCCCCTACTCGACTCCATCCCGTCGCCCCTCGATGGGCGGAAACCGCTGGGACGCGAGGAGTGGCATTGACTTCCTCAAATTCAAACCTTTATCAACTGATAGCATCGGTTGCTTCTGCAATGACTTGAATAGCATCGGATAATTCTTCAGGTGCCATGCTTCCGAATCCAAAGCGTATGCCGCAGTAGTTATGCGATTGATAGAGCAGGTAACGCGGCAGGTAGAGGTCGTGCTCCAAGCATTGTTTTTGGAGTTGCATCAGATTGAGAGTCACCGGCCATTGCGTCCAGATGGCGAGACCGCCATTCGGCAATGTAAAATCTACACAATGGCCTAGCTTAGACGCCAATACCTGTCCAAGGCAATCGCGCCTTACCCGATAAGCTTGTATGGATTTCTTAAGGTAGCGATGGATTTCGCCGTCGGCAATCATCTCACCGAGTGCGGATTCGGTAAGGGTATCGCCATGCCGATCCATAATACCCAAGAGTTTGTCCATTTCAGCAATCAATCGATCAGGGGCCACGATAAAACCAGATCGGAAACCAGGAGCCATTGACTTTCCAAATGTGCCAACATATACCACCATACCGCCTGTATCCGCACTCGCCATAGGAAGCAATGGACTGCCGTCATAGTGGAAATCATAATCATAATCGTCTTCCAGAATAACAAATCCATACTTTGCAGAGAGCTCCAGTAACTCCACCCTACGCCGTGCACTAAGCGTGACCGTGGTGGGATAATGGTGATGGGGTGTAATGTAGAGCATCCGGAACGGTTGATGTTCGCATAGCCGACGAATAGCAACGACGTCAATCCCTTCATCATCGATTGGAACGGTAAGGATATTGGCCCCAGCTTTTTGGAGGATCATGTTGGTTGCGAAGTAGCTAAGCTCGCCGACCACTACGCGATCACCCGGCGATATCAGCGTTTCCGTCACCAAATAGATACTCAGCTCCTGGCTGCGCGTGGCAAGGATATTCTTCCTGGAGATATGCAGCCCCCTGGTCAGATTCAGGAAGTTCGCCAAGTTTTCTTTGTAGTACTCGCTTCCCATCGTATTGTGGTAACCCAACTTTGCCTGATTGCCCTTGCGCCGCATGTTGGTATGGAGCAAGCGAGAGAGATACCCCACATGAGATAACCTGTGGTCCGGAAGGCCATCGTCCAAGCTGAATTTCGCAGTGGATCGATCGAACGGATTATCCAACACGTTCCATCTCTTGAACTGAAAACCGGTTTGCCGGGGATAGCTGGCTAACACCCCGCCACCTCCATACGCGAGTTTCATGGGCTTTTCGCGCTTGCCATTCCTCACAAAGACTCCCTGGCTCGGGCGCGTTTCTACCCATCCCTGCGCGTCCAACTCGGCATAGCTCGCCACTACGGTATTCCGATGCAGCCCCAATAATTTTGCCAGTAGCCTACTGCCCGGCAACTTGTGCCCGTCCATCAGGTAACCACGCTGGATGGCATTGATGAGTTGGTGGGCCACCTGTAGGTAAACCGGCGTGGAAGACCCACGGTCTACCTGAATGAAACTACGATAAGGAACCAAAACCGGACTATCCATAAAATAAAAACTGGCACATCGTGATGTGCCGGCAAGTTACGATTTTTGCAAAAAACAATCGGATGACAATATTATATACCCTTAAGTACGCAACATTACCTGTATTATGGTCTGGTCTAACACTAGCGCAAATAAACCCCGATAGTCGGTCGGCTCCGCAGTTAGCAGACTCCACCGCAATCCCGTTGAATGAGGTGATCATAACGGAAAATAGGATGCAACTCCCTTTTACCAAGCAGAACCGTAACATCCAGATCATTGATAGACAGCAAATAGAAGCGATGCCTGCCCGCTCAATCAACGAATTGCTAAGCCATGTGGGTGGAGTGGATCTGCGACAACGTGGGCCTTTTGGCACACAAGCGGATGTCAGTATCGATGGAGGCAGTTTTGAGCAGACCCTCATTTTGGTCAACGGCATCAAGGTATTGGATGCCCAAACTGCGCACAATAGCCTCAACCTTCCCATACCGACCGATGCGATCGAGCGGATCGAAATCATACGCGGGCCGGCAGCCCGTATCTATGGCATCAACAGCCTTACGGGTGCCATCAACATCGTAACGAGGAAACCTGCCACTTCGGGCATATCGGCACATGTGTATACAGGTTCGGGATTCAAACGCGACACAGCAAACAACGATATACTTTTCAACGGGCGGGGGATACAGTTTGGCGGCACTTGGGCCGGCCGTGCGGGCCGCCATTCATTGTATGGCAGCCACGAATCGGGCAATGGCTACCGTTACAACACGGCATTCCGCAATAATAAGGTGTTTTATCAAGGCGACGTAGCCACCAATAGCACGGATGCCGTTTCATTGATGGGCGGCTATGTATCCAACGGGTTCGGTGCCAATGGGTTTTATGCCGCGCCGGGGGACAAGGAATCGCGCGAAGTTGTGCAGACGGTACTAGCAGCAATCGGATACCGGAGCCGGTTGAACGACCGCCTTTCGCTGTCGCCCCGTGTTAGCTACCGCTATGGCTACGATGACTACCGCTATTTCCGCCATGACCTGAGCCGTGCCCGGAGCCAACACCACACGCATACGATCAACACCGAGGTAAATGCGACCCTCCAAACGGGAGCAGGTGATATCGGCGTCGGACTCGAAATGCGCAACGAAGTTATCCAAAGCAGCAATATCGGTGATCATAGCCGCAATAACTACGGGTTATATACCGAGTTCAAAACCGAAAAAATAAAGCGGCTGTTACTCAGCGCCGGCGCTTACATCAATTATAATTCGGACTATGGCTGGCAGGTATTTCCAGGCATCGACTTGGGCTACGAATTGAGCGACCGATGGAAGCTGGTGGGCCACACGGGCATGGGTCATAGAATCCCTTCATTTACAGATCTTTATATTGACCAGCGTCCGGGCAACATCGGCAATCCACTGCTGCAGTCGGAAAGCGCTTGGCATGCGGAGGGCGGACTTAAGTACGCGGACAACCGGCTAATGGCCCATATCGGGTATTTCTACCGAAACATGAATGATTTTATCGACTGGGTAAGAACATCAACAAATGAGCCCTGGCAACCACATAATTTCCAGCGCAACCGCACCCGGGGCTTCACATTTTCGGGGAATTACCGAATAGCCTCCCCGTACGAGCGAACCACGTGGATGGCCGGACTGTCTTATACATGGTTATCGCCCGAATTTGAGGACAGCCAAAATGAGGGATTCCTTTCCAAGTACGTCATCGAGAGCCTACGCCATCAGGCAACGGTACATGTACACGTTACGTCGGGCAAACTTTCGGTTACCGCGGCGGCACGGTACAACGAACGCATTAGCTATAAAAGCTATTTCCTAGGCGATGCCCGATTCGGCTACCGCGTCAACCCGGTTGACATCTATTTAGACGTTCAAAACATCTTCGACATTACCTACATTGAGGCATCGGCAGTGCCCATGCCGGGGAGATGGTTTAGTTTGGGTGTTAAGTATGGGATTTAAATCAAAAAAACGGGGGAAGCGAAAAGACATCCCCCGTATTACAATATCAGTTTTTCTTTTCCAAAAGCCGCCAAACAACCGCCGCCACAACAGCCCCCACAATCGGGGCCACGATAAACAGCCACAACTGGCTCACAGCCGCCCCACCCGCTAAGATGGCCGGACCGAAACTACGCGCAGGATTAACCGAAGTGCCCGTAATGGGAATGGCAACCAAATGGATAAGCACCAACGTGAGGCCAATGGCCAGTCCGGCCATCGTGCCATTCCCCCATTTGGAGGTGACGGCAAATATCACAAACAAAAACAGGAACGTCAGCACGGCCTCAGCCAAAAAAGCGGCACCCGTGCCGTATTCATTCTGGTAGCCATCACCCCAACCATTGGAGCCGTAGGCCCACTCAACCGGCGTGAAACCTGCGAGCTGGCCGCTAAGTACCTGTTGCAGCACAAACGCACCCAATAACGCGCCAATGAATTGGGCAATAATATAAGTGATTGCGTCACTTACGGAAATCTTGCCGTTCACAAGCATAGCAATAGTAATGGCCGGATTGATGTGGCAACCGGTGATGCCACCGATAGCGTAAGCAAAGACGACCACCGACAAGCCAAAGGCCAGCGCGATCCCTAATAGACCCAAGCCCGAAAGGCCGGCAAGGGTATCTGCACCGGCCACTGCAGCGGCTCCGCAACCAAAAAGCACCAAACCAAAGGTACCGATCAATTCGGCTACGAACTTAGTTGAAGTTTTAATTTCCATGGATTTTATAAATTGGTTCACTCAAAGATAATATCTTCCGTTTAAAAAAATATATTTTTTATCCACAAAAAAGCCCCGCTTCACAGCAGGGCTTTTCCATTTAACCAAACCTAACAAAATGAATATTGTATTTATCTTCTTGTTGATGCAAAGGTATCCCCTACTTGTTACGCTGCAATTAAACCGTGATTAAGATATTGTCAATAATCACCTTTGCCGACGGATTCAATATACCGTATCAGCAGTTTGTGATGCCGTGGTGACGCCAGGTGCCAATTCGACAATCCGCAGGTTACGGAAATGGATTTCTGCACCTTCCGACTCCAGACATAAGTATCCCTTCTTAATGGTTGATTGGCTTATCCCGTTTACAAATTTACCATTTACGGACAGTTTAATGGTACCATCCACGCAAATTACTTCATAATGGTTCCATTCTCCCTTTCCCTTACACCGATTTTCTATTGATTTGCTGCGCTCGCCCCGTGGATTGTCTGGCACCGTCGTAACCCCACCTACTCCAAATAATTCGCCGTGCACATATGCAATGGGCGGCTTTCTGCCGTCACGAGTATTCAAGTTGACCCAATCCAGCTCCAGCATCTGCACTTCCACGCCACCCGGCAAGCGGTTTTGTTCGCCGGGTTTCGCATCGCTCCACATAAACATACCGGAGTTCCCACCGGCTTCCATATGGCGCCATTCAACCGTAAGGATGTAATTTTCATATTGCTTTTCCGATCGCATTACCCCAATGGGTTCTCCGCTACAGATCAATAAATCACCATCGCGCCGCCAGGTATTAGCGGCCGTATTCACATCAATCCAGTTGATTTTTTTGGGTTTGATCTTTTTACCGGACACCAGCTGTGTAAAATCCGTTTCCGCTCCGAATGTAATGTGCCGCTCTTGTGCGATGCCTTCCGTTGCTGCCAAAACCGCGAGCGACAACAAGGCGGCACAAAGATAGTTGCTGAGTCGGTTAATCTTAGCCAGCATAATTAAATGATTAAGCCCGTTCCGGGTTTCGCCACCGGGACGATTGGAGGAGGCATGTCCATGCGGTAATCCTCGGGATTGGGACCCCACATCACATTTGATTGCAGTGCTTGCTCCCAAGTAACTTCCGTACCGCTGTAAGCCGCCAGTGTGCACAGTATGCCCAACATGGTGCTATTGGTCATCCAGTCGCCATCATTGATGGGTGAGCCCGCGCGTATGGACGCAAACAGTTCGTCATGTTCCGTCTGATACATATTGTTGTTGGGGCCATCATATTTCCATTGGCGCTGCCCTAGGATTTCGTAACGGCTGCCGATTTCGACGGCCATCTTTCCCTTTGTACCGATTACATCCACGCTATTCCGGTTCGTGCATCCTACCTGCTGCCGGGCGAAGTGATATCCCTTCACACCATTTTCATATTCAAACTCCACCGCGAAATGGTCGAATACATTCCCTTTTTCTTCCGCGACCCGTACCTGCCTGCCCCCGCTCCCGATTGCCTTCACCGGGTGGATATCACCCATTACCCAAGACATCATATCCAAGCTATGCACGGCCTGCTCCACAACAAGATCACCCGACATCCAATTGTAATAGAACCAATTGCGCAATTGGAACTCTAAGTCCGACCATCCTGCTTGTCGTGGTTTGAGACTAAGGTCACCACCGTACCGGAATGACGAAAGCGACAGCACATCACCGATAGCACCATCCAATACCTGGCCGAATACCGCCCGGTTGGGGCTTGCATAACGGAAACAGAAACCAGAAACCACTGCGAGGTTTTTCGCTTTGGATTTCCGTACGGCCTCCAAGACTTTCCGAACCCCCGGTGGGTCGATGGCCACGGGCTTTTCGCAAAAGATGTGCTTATCCGCATTGACTGCGGCCTCCAGGTGCAAAGGCCTGAAAACAGGAGGAGAAGCCAATAGTACCACATCTACGCCGGCATCGATTACCTTCTGATAAGCATCGAATCCCACGAATTTATGCTTGTCTTTCACCTTCATCTTCGAGGACTCTATTTTCATCAAGGCATCGTAGGCCGTTGCGATCTGGTCTTCAAAGATGTCGCCCATCGCTACGAGCTGCACATCCGGATCTGCCCGAAGCGCTTGGGCGGCAGCGCCGGTACCACGACCTCCGCAGCCTATCAGGCCAATCTTCAATGTTTTCTTTTTTGCAAGGGACAGGTCATTCGAGAAGCCCAATTGGTGTGCGAACGGCAGGATAATAGCCGCAGCCCCCGCCTTCTTCAGAAAGGTGCGGCGGGAGTCACCCCCGCTGCCGAGAGACATTTTTGTGATCATTGTACGAATTGTTGCTTATTTAGTATCTTCAAACAGGCCACTAATATATTGATCTTTTATAAAAATGAGGCACATGCCTATCAAATTCATCCCACTGGGTGGCCGATTGTACATCTTGGACATCAGATTTCTCAGTAACATTAACCCCGAGTTAATTTCAACCCAATGCCGCTTTGGATAGTTTGGCCTCTAAAAACTCAGAGCCGTTACACAGCTTAAAAACAGCCTTAAATACCAATTGCATTTTTTTCGCTTCAGTTTTCATCCCGATTTTCGCCAAACGAGACCGAAGTCAGTTGGAAAAGTCTCCGAACAAAGTCCGGGAACTCTCCGAAGTCAGTTTCCAAAATGACCGTGGTTAATTTCAAAACGCCCAAACCGTAATATTTTTACACTATCATGCAAATTAAACCCCTATGAATTAATTTCATTTCCGCGATCGCATAGCACGTTCAACAAACCAGCCACACTTATTATAATCAGTCATAAATTTATCCATTTTAGACAAAAAGAATCACATTTTCTCTTTATTTTTGACCCCGCAAATTCACCGCATGAAGCACTACGTAAACAGGTATTACATCACAGAAGTAGACCGGTATTCTGATACGATTTACTGCCATCATGCCGTAATGGGTGAAAAACTCATTCCCGAGCACAAACATGAAAAAGGGCAGTTCCTTTATACGGAAGGTGGAGTCGTGTACCTCAACACACCCGAACAATCCTACTTCCTGCCGGCGAGGCATTACATCTGGATTCCGGCAGGCATGCCCCATAGCATCCATCCCAGTACACCGGAAGTGATCATGCGCAATTTGTATTTTCCGGTATCTGCCTCCGATGATACTTTTTTCCATCGAACGGCCATTTATCCCGTAGACGATTTATTGATGGAATTGATGATGTTTACCAACAGATGGAACGGCAACATCCATCCGGAAGAGGAGAGCAGGTATGGCATCGCTAAATCCTTCAAGCTGCTGCTTCCTGAACTAAGCCGGGGGGCTTTGCCTCTAGCCTTACCTTATCCGGATGACGCCCGCCTCGTGAAGATTGTTGAATACCTCGATAGGCACATTGCGGAAAACATCGGCTTTAAACACATTGCTGATCAGTTTCGTATCAGCGAGCGCTCACTGGCTCGCCTATTCCAAAAGGAACTCAATATGTCCTTTATCCAATATTTCACCATTTTGCGGATGCTCAAAGGGTTAACGTTGCTGCTAGACGAAAAGCTCGCTATCAATGAGGTGGCCGCGAAGGTAGGCTATAGCAGCCTGCCCACATTTAGCAACACGTTTACCCGAATTGTAGGGGTAAGGCCAAGTGAATATGTCAAACACCGTGGGCTTTGGGATCGGTAGGTTATACAATTTATTAGTATCTTCATCGCATTAAAACTAACATCAAACATAAATAGATGAAAGCTCCCCTTATTCTCGCCGTTGCCATGGCTGCAGCGGTATGCGCCTGTACAAACAAGGCAGACAAGCTAAAATGGACCCAACTTTTCAATGGGAAAGACCTCAACGATTGGACGGTGAAAATTGCCAAACACGAAGTCGGCGAGAACTACGCCAATACCTTCCGTGTAGAAGACAGCCTCTTGAAGGTTCGGTATGATGGATATACTGATTTCGATTTCCAGTATGGCCATATCCATTATAACACACCGTACTCGGCTTACCTGCTGCGGATCGTATATCGTTTCACGGGCGAACAGGCTCCGGGAGGCGAAGGCTGGGCCTGGCGAAATAGCGGTGCCATGCTGCACGGACAGGATCCGCAAACCATGTTAAAGGACCAGGACTTCCCCATTTCTATCGAAGGGCAATTACTTGGCGGCGATGGCACCAACGAACGGACTACCAGCAATCTCTGTACTCCAGGCACCAATGTATTGATGGAAAGGGGCGGCGAGTTATTCACCCCACACTGCATCAACTCCGATTCAAAAACTTACCATGGCGACCAATGGGTAACAGCGGAGTTTCTCGTACTGGGCGACTCTGTAGTGCATCACATCCTTGAAGGCGACACGGTATTGACCTATTACAAGCCTCAGATCGGTGGTGGAAACGTATCGAATTACGACCCAGCCGTAAAAACGGATGGAAAGATATTGAAAGGGGGATACGTTTCCTTGCAAAGCGAAAGCCATCCGATCGACTTCCGTACGGTGGAATTGCTCGATCTGGAACCCTATATGCAAGACCAAGCGAAATTGCGGGAGGTATTAAAGGCAGTGAGCAATGAGAAGCGGGACGAAGCAAACAAAACATAAGACACAAAAAAAAGCCGCTCTGGAATCCAGGGCGGCTTTTCGCTTGTTGTATCTGTAGTATTTATTATGACAAACTATTTACAAGCTTCGTCAGCTTCGACTTATTGTTAGAAGCTTTGTTCTTGTGGATGACATTCTTTTTGGCTAAACGATCAAGCATGGAAATTACCCGTGGCAACAGTACCTTTGCATCGGCTGCATCAGTAGTATTCCTCAATTTCTTGATTGCATTACGGGTTGTCTTCGCTTGATAGCGGTTTCTCAAACGCTTCGCGGCGTTGGACCGGATTCTTTTAAGTGCTGATTTATGATTTGCCATTTACTTAGCTAATTATCCCTCTATTTTCAGACCGCAAAGTTACTACCTTCTTTTTAATATTCAAAACAAATCCTACAAAATTTAAAATGGCGACTTTCCTTATCTTTGCGCCATGCAGAAACTATCTATGGATCAATTGCAGCGGCCCTCCGTCGAGGTATTCAAGTCACAGGCAAAACTTCCTATCACACTGGTGCTAGATAACGTCCGCAGCATGCATAATGTAGGCTCGGCTTTTCGCACATCGGACGCCTTTGCCCTTGAACAGGTAATCTTATGCGGCATTACCGGTACGCCCCCCCACCGGGAAATCGAAAAAACGGCACTCGGCGCGACCCAGTCCGTTACCTGGCGCCACGTAACGGACACTAGCCTAGCTATCGGGCAGCTTCGTGAGGCCGGATACCGCATTGTAGCTGTCGAACAGGCCGAAGGCAGTACCCTTCTTCATGAATTCGCCCCCAAGGCTGGAGAAAAATACGCCTTGGTATTCGGTAATGAAGTACATGGGGTATCGGACGAAGTCATGCAGCTCGTAGACGCATGCATAGAAATCCCGCAATGCGGCACTAAACACTCGCTTAACATTGCCGTATCCATCGGGATTGTTTTATGGGACTTCTTCGCCAAAATCCGCCTCTAATAACGGATTCAAAATACAACGGGCCTCGGGTTCCATGTATCGGACGAGGTCGCTTTAAGTATGCCGCTCCCTGAACTTGCAAATAAAGGCAATTTTGTCTAAGTTTGCGGGGCAAAAACGAGAACAATGAGTGTATTAGTAAATAAGGATTCGAAAGTAATCGTACAGGGTTTTACCGGCAACGAGGGCACGTATCACGCCTCTCAGATGATTGAATACGGCACCAATGTAGTTGGTGGCGTAACACCGGGCAAAGGCGGCCAGACGCACCTTGAGCGTCCGGTGTTCAACACCGTTCAGGAAGCCGTGGATAAAACCGGTGCCAATGTCTCCATCATCTTCGTCCCGCCGGCATTCGCTGCCGATGCCATCATGGAAGCCGCGGCTGCCGGTATCGGTGTGATTGTATGTATTACGGAAGGTATCCCCACCAAGGATATGATTCAGGTAAAATCCTACCTGAGTGACAAGACTTCAAGGCTCATCGGCCCTAACTGCCCGGGGATCATCACGGCTGATGAAGCAAAAATCGGCATCATGCCGGGCTTTATCTTCAAAAAGGGTACTGTGGGAATTGTATCCAAATCCGGAACGCTTACCTATGAAGCTGTCGACCAGACAGTGAAGGCCGGATTGGGTATTACAACAGCCATTGGTATCGGTGGCGACCCCATCATTGGCACAACGACCAAGGAAGCCGTTGAATTGCTGATGAATGACCCTGAAACGAAGGGCATCATCGTGATCGGTGAAATCGGCGGTGGAATGGAAGCTGAAGCGGCAAACTGGATCAAGGAGAACGGCACAAAACCGGTAGTTGGTTTCATTGCTGGGCAAACAGCGCCTCCGGGACGTCGCATGGGACATGCCGGCGCCATCGTGGGTGGCGCGGACGATACCGCTGCTGCCAAGATGAAAATCATGCGGGAGTGTGGCATCCGCGTAGTGGAATCGCCGGCAGAAATCGGAAAGGCCATGGCTGAAGAACTGAACGCAAACACGTAGCGGATCAACAGGGGCATCGGGCGTCTTACTTTATTAACAATTTGCCTACCTTTGCCGTTATGCTATCCGATACCGAGGAAAACTACTTGAAAGCACTGCTCCGCATTACCGGCGAGCAAGGCGGCGTTGGCGAAGCAGGCACCAACCAATTGGCAGGGAAGCTCAATGTGCGCCCGGCCACGGCAACGGATATGTTGAAAAAGTTGAAGGAAAAGCAACTGGTCAACTACGAAAAATACGGAAAAATATCCCTCACCGATAACGGACGCAATTTAGCCATCGCGATCATACGCAAACACCGCCTTTGGGAAACATTTCTGTTTGCCAAGCTGGGATTTAGTTGGGACGAAGTGCATGATATCGCCGAGCAATTGGAGCATATTAAATCTGAAAAATTAGTCGAACGGCTCGACAGATTCCTCGGATTTCCGCAATTTGATCCCCATGGTGATGTTATTCCGACTGCCGATGGCGATTATATTAATCAAACGCGTCTCACTTTGGCTGAAGCCATAGCAGGCAACCAATACACCATTATTGCCGTAAAAGATAATAGCCCTGCCTTTCTGCAATACGTTAGCCAAATCGGCATCGGTATCCATAGTAAGGTAACCCTATTGCAGCAATACGAGTTCGATCATTCCATTGCATTGGAAATAGATGGCACAAGGATCAATATCTCGGATAAGGTAGCACAAAATATTTATTGTAGACACCTGTAACGATGGCACTTTCTTCAGATATCAATATCAAAAATAAAAAAGCCTATTTCGAATACCACATGCTCGATACCTACGTAGCGGGCATACACCTCCTTGGCACGGAAATCAAGTCCATCCGCGAAGGGAAAGCCAATATCAACGATTCGTTCTGTTCATTCCTAAACGATGGCCTTTACATCCGTAATATGCACATTGCAGAATACTCCCATGGTTCATTTTATAACCATGAGGCAAAACGGGATCGCCTGCTGCTACTGAATAAAAAGGAACTTAAAAAATTGAGAACCAAAAGTGAGGAACGGGGTTTTACCATTATACCGCTTCGCATCTTCATCAGCACCCGTGGATTTGCCAAGGTAGAAATCGCACTGGCACAGGGCAAAAAAGATTTTGATAAACGGGAGACCATCAAGGAAAGGGATACCAAGCGGGAATTAGCTCGGGTGATGAAACGCTAACCTAGCTATTCCATCACGTCAATACCGATGTTTTTCAATAGTAGGGATGCATTAAAAATTGTGCACTCCCCGGGCTTAAGTTTGTAGTCAAAAAACATCTCACCCTCCCGCACCTGAATGTCAAAATGAAAATTGGCAAGCACGTGGGGGTACTCATCAGCCAATTTAGCCAACTGCAGGTCGTGAGTGGCAACCATACCCACGCCACCATCCGCAATCAATTGTTTGATAATGGCTTTAGACCCCAAATACTTATCTTTAGAATTTGTACCACGCAACATTTCATCAATCAGGAAAAACGTATCCGGCTGGGTCTTGACTGCCTGTAAGACCAGTTGTATCCGGTTAAGCTCCGCTTTAAAGGTAGAGGTGCTTTCATTCAAGGAATCTGCGATACGCATATACGTTACCAAGCGGAAAACCGACAAACGCATCTGCTCACCGCAAACGGGCGCACCACAGTATGCCAGCACAGCATTGATTCCCACCGTACGCAGGAATGTGCTCTTGCCTGCCATGTTGGAACCGGTAATGAGGGCCACGTAATGGCTATCCATTTGGTAATCATTGGCTACTGCTGTATTGAAAGAAATGAGCGGATGCGAAAGGTTGGTTACCGTTACGATCGGTTTGGTAGATTCAATGATCTCCGGAAATGCCCACTTTGGGTGATTTCGGCTCAGGGTGGCCAGGCTGACCAACCCCTCAAATTCGGCAACAACATCAAACGCTGCCAATATCTCATTGCCATATTGTTTGCGCCAGTCAAGAATGGCAAATACCTGCCTGAAATCCCAAAGCGCCGCCATATTGAGTACAGCTCCAACCAGCATGTTTAACCGGTAATCCAATCGATCGATCAGCCCCGCCAACTCCCTGAATACCGATGAAATGGACTTATTGTCTCCGGCGGAATACAACGACACCGACAATGCTTTACTCAATCGGCTCTGCCACGTCCGTCTTTCGATCTGCTCAAATGATCGGGCGAAAGCACCCAAAAGCTGGCCGGCACGATCCACCTGTCCTGAAATATGATTTACCCGGCCGCCAAACCCCATCGCAACCAACAAATGGGCGAGTGCTAGGAAAATAGCCAATGCTGAAAACGCCGGAAAGAAAATAGCCAAGCTGATAACCAAAGCCATCAGCCAAGGTACCGCCTTCACATATAAACGCAGGAAATCGTTCCCAAACCCACGCTTGGTATTTTCCAGAAAGCGGGTAAATTGTTGCTTAAAATCGCCGCGCAACGAAAGGTTAAACACCAATTTGGCTTGAAATTGCTGACACCATTCGATATCTTCAGCCAGTTCCTTGATCACGTGTTGCCGTTCTCCAATAGTTAACCGGTCCGCGGGGCCAGACAACCAATCGGCCAACAAGCGATTGGCTTGGGGAGTGGCACACCGGTTTATCCTTGCGAACAGCGACGAAGACCCAAATATATCCAGATCACTACTATACGGATGACGGCTATCCATAAAATCCTGACCATGGGGATAGCGATTCGATTCGCCGCCGGCAATAGCTATTTCATTTTGATTTACCACTAAGAAATCCTCCCATGTGGCCTTGCGCGCCTCTAGTTTACTCTGCCGCCATACCAGCCCCATAAAGAATACGATGACCACAAAAAACAGCACAAAGACTAACCAGATATTTTCCGACTGCACGGCCACGAATAGTGCGGCGCCACCACCTATGATGGTTGTCAGGCGCAGTAACGAATTACCATTGATACGCTTACGCAGGGCCCCTATTTGCACTTCCGCATCCGCTATATTTTGTCCGTATTTATCAAAAACAGATGCTGCTATCATCGTTATTTTCATCAAGGTTGCTCAATCAATTCACCCACAATGCAACGTGTCCGATACTAAATCTTCAACTGATCGAATCAACGTCACCATGCTTTATCACCTACCAACGGAACAAAACGGAACGTATCCAGTTCAATCCGTTCGTATTCCTGTTCGCCTACCCGCAGGATAGTCACCATTTTCTGTTCTTTTTCACTTCCCACCGGGATGACCAAAAGACCTCCGATACGGAGTTGCTTCAGCATTACATCAGGTACAAATGGTGCACCAGCGGTCACCAGGATTTTATCATAAGGAGCATGTTCGGGTATACCCTTAGATCCGTCGCCAAGGAAAAAATGGGGTTTGTATCCCATATAGGGTAATACTTGGATGGTCCGGTTGTAAAGGTTGGGTTGCCGCTCTATCGTATAGACTTTGGCCCCCAATTCCAGCAAGATACAAGTTTGATATCCGGAACCTGTGCCGATTTCAAGCACGCGATCGCCGCGGTCGATATGAAGCAGTTCGGTCTGATAAGCCACCGTATAAGGCTGGGAGATGGTCTGCCCATCACCGATAGGAAAAGCAATATCTTTATAGGCTTGGTTCCAAAAAGTCTCATCAAAAAAAAAGTGACGAGGCACTTTGCCGATAGCTTTCAGCACATTCACATCAGCTATACCCCGTCGCTTCAGCAATTCTACCAGCTGTTTACGCGCCCCGCGTTCGCGATAATTGTCAATAAACTTGTAAGCCATTATGGCCCAAAAATACATAGATTAGCCGAGATTAACGCTGTTATGGATTCTACAGATTTACAAATCAGCAGTTTTTCGGATTTGCCGATCACGCCACGCCGATATCTAATTTTATTTACTATTTTAGCACGATATAAACGATTTATTTATAGATGAGGTATATACTTTTATTTGCTGTGTTGTGCTTCGGAATTGGGCAATTGGATGCGCAGGTAATAAAAATTGACACAGTCGATTATCCTAATCCCGTTATTCCAAAAACAGATAAGTACAATTTCAATACTGATTTCTGGTATACGATCGCCGTTCGGGCATATGCGCACGAGCAGTTCCCGCAATTGCTTAACCAGCCCGCTGGACAGCCTTTCCAAACCTCTTATTTAAATGGCCTTCTGTTTAAGATTAATGACAATCAAATCAGTTACCGACTCCAAGCAGCCCATTTCAACGATAAGATTACATTTGATAACGAGTGTGAAGGGTGCCTTCCAAAAGTAACCGGCAAATTTCGGAATACAGCTTTTAAAGTCGGTGTGGAAAAAAGTGTGAGCTATTCGCGCGTTCAACCTTATTTAGGTGCAGACTTGGGGTTCATGGTCCAGAAACTCAGCACCAAAGGTTATGGCAACGCCACTGTATTTGCGGAAGACAATAAGAATGCAGCACTAATTTCGCCGTTCATCGGTGTAAAATTGTACCTAATCTCCCGACTTGCTATCGGTGCGGAAGCCAACTTCAACATTGCTTATACCTATCAAAAGGTAAACAATTATGAAGATGACTCATTCAGCAACGCTCCAAACCAAACCAAGCGCTATCGTTGGGAATATTTTTTCTCTCCCGTTGCAGCGATCACCCTTCAATACAGTTTTGGTTTGATTAATCAATAGGGATCCACATCGACTTGTACCCGCACTCCCTTATTAGCTTTATTCGCCTCAAAATATAATAGCGTAACTTTCACGAGTTCCTTGACTTTCGTGATACTAATGCCTGCTCGCTCTACCTTGAGCAAGATACTGTAAATGTAATGGTTGCGCACACGACCCACCAGTGGTGCCTCTGGCCCATATACACGCTGCCCCAACCCTTCCCGCAATGACGCAGCCAAACGTTGTGCCGCGTCATACACGGCCTGTTGCTCTTTATGTTTCACATCGATTTTAAACAATCGAAAAAAGGGTGGATAAGCATAATGCTTTCGTTCGGTCACTTCCGTCATAAACATACCCTCGTAGTCATTTTCTATCACCTGCTGGATGATACGGTGGCTGGGGGCATAGGATTGGACGATCACCTTGCCGTTGCTATTGCGCCTTCCAGCTCTCCCGCTTACCTGGGCGAGCAATGAAAATGCCCGCTCATAAGCTCTGAAATCGGGGTAATTGATCAATCCGTCAGCGTTGATAATACCGATTACACTTACCTTTCCAAAATCCAAGCCCTTCGCCACCATTTGAGTACCCACCAAAATATCGTACCGCTGCTCATCAAATGCATTCAATACCCGGTCAAAGCCATGCTTGCCCCGGGTAGAGTCCAGATCAAGGCGCGCGATGCGTGCATTTGGCAATAAGGTCTCCAGTTCTTCCTCCACCCGTTCGGTACCGAATCCTTTACTTTCAATATGGGTTGAACCACAAGCAGGACACACCTGTATCGGATCTTCGGAAAATCCACAATAGTGGCAATGCAGTTTCCTACTGCTCTTATGATAAGTGAGACTCACGTCACAGTGGATGCATTTGGCAATATAGCCGCAGGTCTTACATTGTAGGAGCGGCGTATGCCCTCTTCTATTCTGGAATAGAATAACCTGCTGCTGCTGATCCAGCGCATGTTCCATTTCCTGCAACAATGTACCACTGAAATAAGAAAGCATGGTACCTTTACGACTTTCCTCACTGATATTCACCGTCACGATTTCAGGCAACCTCGAATTACCAAAACGCTGCTTTAGCTCCACCAACCCATATTTACCAGCCCGGGCGTTGTAATAGCTTTCGATAGCAGGCGTTGCCGAACCCAACAACACCTTAGCCCCATGGATATGCCCCAGATAAATGGCCGTATCACGCGCGTGATAGCGCGGGGCGGGGTCGAATTGCTTGTAGGAAGTTTCGTGTTCTTCATCAACGACAACAAGCCCCAAGGCCCGGAAAGGCAAAAATACGGCCGACCGTGCTCCAACCACCACGCTGTACTCATTATTGAGCACTTTATGCCATACCTCTGCCCGCTCATTGTCATTGAAGCGCGAATGATAAACGCCTAACTTATTACCGAAATGCAGCCGCAGCCGTTCCGTGATCTGTGTAGTGAGTGCAATTTCCGGCAACAAATACAATACATTACTACCATTGGCCACCGCTTCTTCAATTAAGCGGATATAAAGCTGGGTTTTACCAGAAGCAGTAACACCATGCAACAGTACCACGTCCTTCGTCGCAAACTGCCCCTTGATTTTATCAAAGGCCTTTGACTGCGCGTCATTGAACGTAAAGTCACCAGCTATTTCGACATCTTCGCCATCCAACCGGCTTACCGCCCTTTCCTCAACCGTAAATATTCCCTTTTCTACCAAGGCTGCCATGATCGCTGAACTGCAACCGCTTGCCTCCATTATATCCGCTTTGGGTACTTTGGGGTATTGCCGACTCAATTGGATGTAAGCCAATACCGCATCCTGCTGTTTGGGCGCATTGCCCAGCGAATCCAAAAGCAACTTCCGTCCCAAATCATCTGCATAGTCATCATGCAGTCCGATAAACACTTTCATTTTGGGCTTGTACTTCGGCAAAATTTCCTCAGAAATCAAGATAAGTCCTTTGTCAAACAGTTTTTTCAACAGCGGAAAGACGGTTTTTTGCCCAAGGAGCTTTACGATATCGCTTACCTTTAATTCGGACGAAATATCCAGCGCATCCAGTATAAGGTACTCCTTGTCGTTCAACGCTGACCGATCGGTGGCGCTACTGCCGGTTGCTGCAACAATCTTGGTCTCGCTGGCCAGCTTCAATGCAGCCGGCAAAGCTGCTTGCATCACTTCACCCAATGCACATAAGTAGTACATTGAAATCCAATCCCATAGTCGAAGCTGTACGTCATCGACGATGGGTGAATCATCCAGCAAATCGAGGATGTACTTCGCTTCGTACAGTTCAGGAGGGCGGTCAGTCACCCGGTAGATAATAGCGGAATAAACTTTGTTTTTTCCAAACTGAACGATGACGCGTTTGCCAACAGCGATGTCAGCATTCCATCCGTTGGGAACCCGATAGGTATACGTTTTCGAAATCGCCAGCGGTAATACAACTTCCACGAATAAAGTCACGCGTGCGGTAGCATTACCTTCGGTAAATTCCAGCATAGTAATTTTAAAAAAGGAGAAACGTTACCCCTTGTTTTTGATGGTGGCCACAAACAATCCCAACCATCCCAAAATGAAACACAATCCACCAATTGGGGTAATTGGTCCCAAAATAGCGGGGTTTCCAAAATCCGTAATCGCGCGGGTACTCAACACGTACAATGATCCGGAAAACAAGAGCATTCCTAATGTGAACGTAATGAAAGAAAACTTGATGTATGTATTTTTGGCTCTGGAAAAGGTAGCCAAAAATAACAAGGCCACGGTGTGATAAAATTGATAGTCTACCGCAGTCTCCCAAGTTTCAAGATGATTTTTACTGATTTTGTCTTCCAAGCCATGTGCTCCAAAGGCACCCAGTACCACAGCGGTAAGGCCAAAGAAAGAGGCTGTGAGAATAATTCGTTTATTCATCGGTATAGCAGTGATTTATTCAAGGCCAACTTACAATCGCAATATTTTGTCAAACATAATTATATTTAATAGGATATGCAAGGCGGTTGGAGAATGGCACTTTTTATGTTAGGTTTGTAGGTGATGAGGAATATAATCATTGCCACGTCTATTGTATTTATTGCTGTGCTGATCACTTCGTATTTTTATTTTTCGAATTTGAGGCAAAGCGACCTGCCCAACCATGAGATCGAAAACACGGCGATAGATGAAGACGTCGAAGACGAAATATCCTCGGGCGAGAGTCCCATATGGACATTTAACCTCCATGCAGCATTGATAACAAGGCCAATTGTAGGCAGCATCGGGGATACCAGTCGATTCATTTTGGTACAAGATGCCTATCATATCCTATACGCGATTTCGCCAAGCGGCCAACAATTATGGAACGCGCAATTACCGGGTCCAATCCTCGGCGACATCCAGCAACTGGCTGATCTGACCTTGGTATTTACAACCGCGGAACGGCTTTACCGTATCGATACAGATGGAGATCCCCTGCCCGGCTTTTCGTTGCAGCTTCCGCAACGGGCGACTGGGCAAGGCGTTACAGCATCGCATGAAAGTGCCGAAGATATCCGCATCGATGTGCAGGCGGGTAGCCGCCTCCTATCCTTTGACGCTCGCGGAAGGCATCTTCAAACCCGTAACCGTGAGGCAAACGAAGCCGCCGATGGAAACCAGGAAGTGCAGGCCGATACGGGGATCGGTTTGCCGGCAGGCTGCAACCCACTATCTTATTATGGTCCACTATCCGAAGAAGGCAATTACCTGCTTTGCGGTAAGGATGACCGAAAACTGTATTGCTATCGCTACGAATGAGTTTTCCTAAGACGTAGTCTCAGCCTCATAAACGGATATTCGACCAGAAAATTCAGCAGCCAGGCCCCCAATACAGATACAGCCAAGCAGATCAGCACACGTAGGCTGCCGGCCTCTGCAACACCCCAAGCATCTAATGGTCCTTGCAGGATGTGGTTCAAAAATTTATGGCATAAATACATCCCGTATGACAATGCAGCGACTATCGTGCTCACCTTCCAGCGAACACGGTGCAAAATACAGGACGGAGAAAGCGCCGCAAAGACCATCATTCCGTAAGCTAATGAAAGTAGTGGATAACCCAGAAGTGTGGGCCAAAACGCAAGACGGTCGCCCCGCATTAAAAAATAGGAGCCAGCCAATAATACCAGTCCTGCCAGCAGCAATTGATTTCCCCTCTTTGCTTGCCAGGCCCGCCATCGTGGACGATAATTCATGATAGCGGCAATTGCCACGCCAACCATAAGCCCATCCAAACGATTGTACGTCGGATAATAAATCCATTTATTATAGGTAACAAATCGATTGTCAGTCAGACCTCCATCGTAAAAAGGCTTCATGAAATACATCCAATTAACACCCCGCATCAGCAGACCAAAGATGAAGATGCCAAAGAAAATCCAAATCCCTCGTTTCGATGTACCTGAACGTACCACCAGCCACAGCGAGATAGGCAACAGTAAATAGAACTGTTCCTCAATGCACAACGACCATGCGTGAGAGAAAGTAGCCTCGTTGCCGAAATCCAAACCAAAATTCTGGGTAAAGGTTAAAAATTTCCACAGTGGCGCGATGCCTTCTCGCTCACGGATAAACGGAAAGACGAAATATAGGAATACCACCACGAAATATGCCGGAAAGATCCTTAATGCCCGATGCAGGTAAAACTCAGAAAAGCCGATGGATTGCCTAGCCTTAACTTGCTGCATCAGCTGGTTGCCGATCAGGTAGCCGCTTAGCACAAAAAACAGATCGACACCAGTCCAGCCGAACAATCCGATTTCATTTACCCAAGCTGGGCGGTCATAGGCACGATAGTGGCATAAAAAAACCAGTATAATCGCCAATGCGCGCAGGTGGTCCAGCCCAGCCAAGTGCTTGCGATCGACATCTGTTAATTGATTCCAATACGCTTTTAACATCCTTTACCGCCAGCAGTCGATGTTAGTCAGATTTCGGCTCCAACTTTAGATCCACTGTTTTTGATCCGGGTAATGGTCTTATACCCATACCGGGGACATTCGTATATTGCGCGTGGAAACGTAATACCGTTTCTTCAGCCTGCGCATCGGGCTTTTTAGCCACAACGACGCCTTTGGCCGGAAGTGACTTTTGCCTAGCTGAAGCGTTTTCTGCCAACGACATCACCCATTGCACGATTTGCCTTGCCTCACCCTCTTTCATACCCGGGTGTGCGGCCATGGCAACTTCGCCCCATACGCCACCACCGCCATTTATAATCTTATCCACCAGGTAGGCCGTAGCGTCTTTTTGACCGTGATACTTTTCGGCAACCTGCATAAATGAAGGTCCTACGCTTTTTTCTGATAATTTATGGCAGGACTGGCAGTCCGATGCCATCATCAAACTCCGTCCCAAAACAAGTTCTGACACTTGTTGGTGTCCCAATGACGCCCCTGCAAGATCGGTGCCTTTGACATAATCGACAGAGACCACCAAGTTTGCAGGATCAATTTCGCGACCTTGATCATTCACTTTCACTTCATACTCGATACGCTCGCCTGGTTTATAAAAGCCCGACGTATTGGATAAAACAATCTCAACGATGGGCTCTTCATTGCCGGCGTAGACCGATGCGGGGTTCGAAACCGCATTGTTGCCAGATGCGTCACTCACTGTGACGCTAACGGGATAGTCCCCTGATCGATCCAGGGTATAAGTAAGCGAAGGCTCCGTTGTTTGCTGCGTCACTTCACCTATTTTCCAGGTATAGGTCAGCTTATCATTTTCATAGTCGACGGCCGCTACCGTGGCTTTTATGGTAAACGGAACTCCGCCATTATTTTTTTCGAATTTAATTTCACCTACCTGCGGCGGCAGATTGCCAGCGAGGTAGTCAATCCGTGCAATACCGGCATCGGCGTTTTTCGCAAACCAGCCCTTACCATACTCCAGCACATACAATCGGCCATCCTTGCCGACTTCCATATCAATGGGATTGGCAAAGGACTCCCCTTCCACAAATGGTTCCATTTTATCGAAGTCACCATTGGGCAGCATGGTCACAGCCTTGATCCACCCTCGTATCCAGTCATATATGATCAACTTTCCATTGTAGTATGCTGGATATCGGGTAGCTGTGGGAAACATGTCCGTGTAATACACCGGTCCGGCCATCGCATTCCGTCCACCTGTACCTACTTGCGGAAAATCAGGTGATGCGGCATACGGATACCAGATATACGCGGGTTGCGCCGGAGGCAATTGTTGCAAGCCGGTATTGTTCGGCGAGTTGTTTTCCGGTGCTTCTGGGTTGAAAGGCTCGCCGGTCTTCCCTGTTGTATAATCAAATGAACGATAAGCGTAGTTGTTTCCTACAAACAGCGGCCACCCAAAAAAGCCCGCTCTTCTAGCCTGGTTCACTTCGTCGTACCCTCTCGGACCTCGCGTAGCCAAGCTATCATTGTTTGCATCAGGTCCTACTTCTCCCCAATAGAGGTTTCCATTCTTTTGGTCTACAGCGATACGGTATGGATTACGATTGCCCATTACATAGATCTCTGGTTTTGTCTTGTCGGTGCCCTCCGCAAAGAGATTGCCATCGGGTATTTCATACCCGCCGTCTGGCAACACTTTTATACGAAGAATCTTACCCCGAAGGTCGTTGGTATTCCCCGATGAACGGCGAGCATCATATTGTTCGTATCCGGGGCGGCCATCCAAAGGAGCAAACCCCCGGTTTTTGAACTTTGATGGATCAGGCTGGTCAAAAGGAGTAGAATTGTCGCCCGTGGATAAATAAAGTAATCCATCACCGCCAAAGGCGATCGACCCACCGGTATGGCAGCAGATTTGCCGTTGAGAATAAAACTGGAGGATAACCTGTTCGGAAGCGACATCAAGCTTTCCGTTGTCGTACACAAAACGCGATAAGCGATTTACCGCGGTATCAATAGGGCTATAGAATGCATAAAGAAATTTATTTTTTTCATAATCCGGGTCAAGAGCGAGCCCCATGAAACCTTCCTCGGCATTTACATTTGGTACTCCGGATTGATGGTACACATCTAGAAACCCTACTTGTTTGACTGTTTGGCTATCTTGCTGGAAAAGCATCAATTCACCGCGTCGCTGTGCCACAAGAACATCGAAATTGGGCAATATTGCCATCTCTGTCGGCTCGAAAAGCTCACCCGTGAGCAGTTGCGTCTTCACAAATCGTTGCCTTTCGGGTACGAGTTGCGTTTTTGCCTTGCTGTAATTCAATTTTAGGTTCTTGCCAATTGCGTATTTGATGCCCCCTAATATCAGCTTCAGGTGCAGTGGATCGCTGAAAGACTCCGAAGAATGTCCCAATGCGGTGTAGAACGATCGACCACCGTCATATTCGTGGTACCAAATCATAGGATGATTTTCGCCGTTTTCACCACCCTCATAACTATTTTCATCAATCCTGACCAGCACCTTGTTGTCGGGGTTTAGTTTTTTGAAGTTGTACCATTCATCGTGGTAAGTAAACGTTTCCGGCAACCCTTGGGTAGCTGGGTGAAGCGAATCTACCACCTGTAACGTTGCCTCCTGTGGATGGGGATGACTTTTGAAATAGCCCCCAACCAACCGACCGAACCAACCCCAGTCGTATTCCGTATCGGAAGCCGCGTGTATACCGACAAAACCACCACCGGCCTGGATATACCGCTCGAAAGCGGCCTCCTGATAATGGTTGAGCACATCTCCCGTAGTACTCAGGAACACAACGGCCGAATAATTCTTCAGCGTATCTTCATTGAACCACTCCGCATTGGTAGTGGTATCGATGTCGAATCCATTTTCCTTTGCAAGTTTTATCAATGCTTCGTTACCGACGGGAATAGATTCGTGATAAAAGGCAGCCGTCTTGCTAAATACCAGTACTCGAGGATTGCCGCTGCGTTTGTTGCATGAGATTGCAACGACGAAAAGGATCAGTGATAAAAACAAAAAAAACGGTTTAGTATTTACTGATTTCAAAAATCTTTTCATGTTATGATTGATCATGTTTACACCTGGATTGCAAAAATGGTAATTTTTGCAATATAATCGTGAATAATTTAATTTCATAAGTAAGTTTTCTAGTACATTTGATCATTGTGAGCGTATTAACCCAAATTCCCAATTCTTTACAGATTTCGAAGGTTATTTCACTGCCGGAGAAAAAATTAGTGAACGGAGGATTAAGTTGGAAGAATACCGAGACTTAGCATTGGTTATTGCTTGGCCCGATCAAACTGCACGTGGAGATGAACAGTGGATGGCGATACTGAAGCGGGTAGGAATTGTAAAAAACCTGAATTTCAGAGTAGGCCATGCGGCTATCGTATTGGTAAATCAACGTACAGGATTGCTGGCCTATTATGATTTCGGACGGTATGTTACTCCCCGCGGCTACGGACGTGCTCGGTCTGCTGCCTCCGATCCCAGGCTTGTACTAGCTACCCGAGCAAAAGTTGACAACAAAGGACACATCGATAACCTACACGCGATTTTAACTGAACTCCACCAAAAAGAAAGTGCTACACACGGCGGCGGCAGGCTTTTCTTTTCCATTGCCGATGGGCTCTCTTTTGGGAAAGCTACCCAATTCGCGCAAGGGCTGGTTGACCAAGGGCCGATTCCATATGGAGCCGTAGCCGGGGGCAACAATAGTTGTTCGCGGTTTGTTGCACAGGTGTTGCTGGCGGGATGGGAAACGGAAAGCCCCATAAAACGGCGTGTAAAATTTCCCGAAAGCCTCAAACCAAGTCCGATGAGCAACGTGGTGAATGCATCTCCAGACAACATCGTTCACTGTTACCACGAAGGCATATTGGAATCCGAGCAGATGACCCGCTGGCACTCATTGCGCTTTCAGGTAGATTTGCTATTGCATAACCTATCGACATCCAAGGCAAAAAATTTACCCTGCGACAACGAACCCGGCAATATGGCCGAGCCGAAGCGGCCTGCATCAATACCGGTACATGCTCATTGGCTAGGGGGCATCGGCGAAGGAGCTTGGTTCGCCCTAGAACCCGGAACGGAAACTGGCACGCTCTTGGTAGTTAAATACGGAGTGGATGGCCAAGCAGATTATCAGGTGAGTTGTCAAACCGATGGCGGGATAGACCCCTCCTTACCTTATCAATTTACATACGACTGTCATTATCAACGGCATGTGATTACACAGTGCGAGCAGCAATTTCTTTTGAAAACATGTGAGCGGTCCGAAAGTTACATCCGAACAGCATAACAATCAAACTAAAAAACACACAATAACAACAAATGGAGTTAACTATTTTAAAATCAAAAATCCACACTGTTAAAGTAACCGAGGCAAACGTCGAATACAACGGATCGATTACGGTAGATGCCGATCTATTGGATGCTGCCCAAATCAAAAAGTACGAACAGGTATACATCAACAACGCCATAAACGGCGCCCGTATCATGACCTATGTATTGCCTGGAAAGCGCGGCAGTGGTGAAATCTGTATGAACGGTGGTGCTGCGTTGCATGCTAAGGTGGGTGATACGGTACATATCCTCAGCTTCTTCAAGGTTACCGAGGAGGAAGCCGACAGTTATCAGCCGGTATTGGTGTTTACGAAAGAAGGTAACCAAATCGCTTCCGTGGAGCGATATGAATATTGATACAAGGTAATTTTAATTACTGCAATGCTATTTAGAAGAGAGAGCCTTCGCTGAAACGGCGAGGTCTCGCTTCGAAATTCCAGTCGCCGATATGTTCCGCCAAGGGTTATTTGACCAAGCGGTCATCATCGGCATTATTTTTTAGTTTCCCTTCCCCGCCTGAGGTTTTACTTATACTTCGCTTTATCGGGGATTATTAAGCTGGCGAGCCAACTCAGCGCGAAACAACCTAATACACCAACGGCAGCATAAAGCAATAAATGAATGGAAGTAACCTGTTTAATAAAAAACAGCAAGGTAACACTGGCGATAAAACCGGAGAGTACTGCCCGGGCGTGTATATGCTTTGTCAATATCCCAGCCATAAATATGCCGCCCAAACAACCACCCAACAGTCCAATAATGGCGATATATTGATCCCATATCGATGTATTATTTAGTGAAGCTATATAAATTGAAACGACACAACCAATGATACCAAGTGCAACAGTTGTCCATCTGGCAAACCGAAACTGTTCCTTGTCCTGCCCTCCCGGCTTCAAGATTTTGTAAAAATCAGTGGTAATGACTGTAGCCATCGAGTTCATACTTGAGCTAATTGTAGACATCGTCGCGGCAAAAACACCAGCAATCACGAGTCCGGAAACACCGGATGGTAGCTCGTGCGCGATGAACCAAGGAAACACGTCGTCAATCCGACCATGTGGGTCGATTGCCCCGGGGTTATGTCTGAAATATACCCATAGTGCCGAACCGACCCCGAAGAATATAATAGAAGCTGGTATGGTAAGCAATGCGTTGGTATATATAGATTTGCGGGCCTTTTGCTCAGTAGCTGTCGTGAGGTAACGCTGCACCACGACTTGGTCCGATGAGTAAGTAACCAACTGACCGAAAAAACCACCAACAATCATTACCCACAGTACAGGCTCAGCTATGCTATTCCCCAAGTCTGCCAATACCAGTTTATGACCTTCCGATGCTTCACTAAAAAGTTGGATGAACCCGCCATCTAGGGAAAAAGCAACGTAAAACAAGGCGGCCATCGCCCCGCCAAGCAGTACAATTACTTGCATCACGTCCGTCCAAACTACAGCTTCAATCCCTCCCAGAAAACAATAGACGGTCGTCACTAAACTTGTAATCGCGATACAATACACCAGATCAACACCCATCAGCGAACTTACTACCAACGCAGGCAGGTATATGACCACACCCAATCGGCTGATCTGGAAAACGAGAAACACAGCACTGGCCAGGAGCTTTACCGAGCGTGAAAAACGGATCTCCAGGTATTCATATACACTGACAATTTTAAGCTTGCGGAAATAAGGTAAATACAGATATACAATAAACGGAGCCACCACTACGATCATCAAATTGTTTACGAGGTATGTCCAGTTTGTTGCATATGCCTTTGCCGGTACTGCGATAAAGGTAAGAGCACTCAAGGTTGTTCCAAATATACTCAAGCCTGCCGCCCACCAGGGAATCTTACTTCCCCCCAGAAAAAACTCTGAGGTGGTACCACTCATCTTCCTTGACACCACAACACTAATGGCAATAGTCAGCAGGAAGTACGCAATCACCACTAGCCAATCAAGTGCTAGAAATACGCCTTTCTGTTGCACAGGCTGCATGGCAAGCACCCGCGGTGTGCGCGTGGCAGGCCGTACTTCCCCTCCTGGAATGACGAAATACCCATTCCAGTTGGCCGAAGTGGTCGTTACAACGGGCCAGGTACTTCCATTAGGGTTTTCAATGGCATCCGGCTTTTTGTCCACCGGCATGGATTCCCTCGCTGCCCAGACATCGGTAACCACGTTATAGCTCCACACCTGATCCGAAAACCCCGGATGGCGGGATTGCAAGGTAGCCGCCCCGGGCGCCAAAGTGCCGTCGTCTCCCCCAAACACCAACAACGTGGCCTGTCCCGCCGCATAAGCCGGCGTAGGCGCCGCTGCCACCGGGGCAGGTAGATCGCTCAGGCGTGTCCATTCCAACCCGTCCAGCCGGTAAGCATCAGTAAGGTAACTGCGCTGTCCGTCTTCCAGTGCCACCCCACTGAACACATAGAACGCACCGTTCTGCACGCCGGCTACGCTCAACATACGCCCCGGACCGGGAATGGGCGCTTCCTGCCGCCAATGGCGGTTATCGGGCGATTCGGCTAAGTCGATCGACCAACACCCATTGGAGGCCGATTTCGCATCGGGTGCAGGTATCCCCCCGGCAATGTACAATACATCGCCCACCAGCGCACCGCTGGTATTGGCCAAGGGCTCCGGTAACGAAGGCAACTCTTCAATGGCAATTTGCCCCTGCTGATACCGAACGATAAATGCGACCGCCGAATGTCCTTCGGCGTTGCTTCCCCCTACGCATACCATGCCGTCGCGCCAGGAGGCCGATACGCCATATCCCAGATTACGGGGTAGCTGTCCCACGCGCTTCCACTCCCCATCAGGCTGTTCGAGTGCAAAAAGGTCCGCGTACCACCGTTTCGCCCCGCCGTTCCAAGGCGTTTGGCCCGCGGGGAAATTGGCACCCCCACCAACCAGTAGGGCGCCATTAGACACCCCGGCGAACGAGCCAGCAAACCCTACCTTATCCGGCAGTGCCGGAAGCTGCTGCCATTGGAGGTATTGCGGATGGTCATGGGCCGCGCGGCTGACCTGCAGCCCTGTAACCATCACCGCGATCACGCCGACGACCTGCGCCCATCTGCCAAGAAACCTACCTATGCTCTTATCGTATCTCTTTATCATCATTCATTTTATTTTCAATTCCTCCCCTCCATCGGTCTCTGTTCGCAAGGTCAATGCTCGAAAAAAAAACTTGGCAGCATCTTCCTGGCATCCTTTCGGGCCTGGCTTAGGGCCGCCTCCGGAACGGAGCTGTAGGGCCACCTGACCATGGTACTAATGGGGCACCAACCGCCAACAGCAGCCAAAAACTTATCCAAAGCCGGGTTCGAATATCCGGCCTCTTTCAGCGGATCGATAGCTTTGTTGAAAAAACCCAACAACAGCTGCTCAATCGCCAATGCCTCGTTCATATCCGACAACATCATCGTATACCAACGTTGTGCACCCAACGGACTCAAGCAGGCTACGTTCGAATAAGCGCCCGCGGCGACCCCCGCAGCCATACCGGTAGCCAGGTGATGGCCGGGAACAAAAATCGCCAGTTTATCGGCCAGGGGTTTCATCGCTACGTACCATGACCGATCGCCACCGGCTACCTTGATCCCGATTAATGCCGGAACCAAATCAGCCAAGCGATCAAGCGCTGGCGGCGTTAGCAATCGCTTGGCGTGCGGGGGGTTATAGAGCACCAACGGGGCAGGTGCGGCTTGCTCAGCGATTCGCGTTAAGAATGCGACCTGTTCGTCGGCGGTAGGAGCCACCCAGTCGGGTAGGATCACCTGGAAGGCCGACGGAAGCAGGTGTTTCAGGTTCTCGATGCGCCTGAGCGAAACCGTGGGATTGGTGTCGCTGGCCCCGATCTGGTAGGGCATGCCGACTACCTGGCATTTCTGAGCCAGTATTTCATTGACCCTGCGTATTTCTTCTTCCTCGAGGTTATAAAATTCGCCAGCCGTACCGTTTGAGTAGATACCATCCACCCCGGCTCCGATCAGGTAGTCGACTTCATGGGCCAACAGGTCCCAGTCAATCGCTGCTGAAGGGGTGAGCGACAGCAATAGGGTTGCCCAGTTGCCTTTTAACTTATCCATGGTAAGAGGTGCCATTTAGCTACGATGTTAAAGGCATTGATTCAACTTCTACTATGCCTATAAGGACCCGGTTCGTCCGAACACCAGGGCGCACCTCCCCCATCGGAAGAACCACTTGACCCTTCCAAACCACCAACGGCGTCGTCACTGGAGCCCAGGTACTGGCATTGGGGTTGTTCTCTGGATCGGCTTGTCTATCAGTTAATACTTCCCCTACCTCGTTCCATGAATCTGAACCGGCGTCATACGACAGTATGTCGTGCCGGAATCCGGGATGGCGGTCGCGAAGTGCTACCGCTTGATCGCCAAGGATTCCGTCGTCACCGCCGAACACCAGTAGCCTACCTGTATCCGTAGGATAAGCGGGGGTCGGCGCGGCTGCCACGGCATGCGGCAAGTCCGCGATACGCTGCCAACCACTTCCGGTCGCGTAGCGATAAGCGTCGGTCAAATAGGTACGGCGGGCCAGCGAATCGCCCTCCGGTACCCGCAATGCAACCCCGCTCATCAGGTAAAATGCATCACCAATGACGCCTGCAACACCTAACATCCGGGATAAACCAGGCCATCCCTGCAGTATTTCCCATTTTCTTTCCGTGTGGGGAATTTTCAGATCCAGCGACCAAAAAGAATGCGTAGCGGTCGTATCAGCCGGGTGGGCAAGCCCACCGGCGACATAAATTACACCATCTACCAAGGCCCCACAGGCATTGGCATTTGGTGCCGGCAAATCGGGCAGCCGATCGGTGATCAATTTTCCTTCTTCAAAACGCAGTAAATAGGCATCCTGATAGTGGATTGACTGATCGGCGCCTCCTAAAATAATTACCTGATCCTGCCACGTCAGCGATACGCCATATCCCATTGGACGGGGTAAGCGGCCAACTTCCTTCCACCCCCCATCCTGCTCAGCCAACACAAATACCTTATCATTCCATTTTTTTACACCACCCGACCAAGGTCGGGTCCCTGCCGGGAAGTTCGCACCGCCGGCTACGAGTAGGTGTCCGTTGCTGACCCCGGCGTAGGCACCTGCAAATCCAACGGAATCCGGCACTTGCATGGCTTGTTCCCAAGTGGTATGCACCAGTTCTGAGGGTTGGCAACCCTGTCCTATCGTCAACGCCATCACAAATATCCGGCTATTTTTTTGTGCAATACATGATTCATACACGATCGTTCACCGGCTTAATCTGCTTAAGGGTATCAAAAAACCCAATAGCTTCCAGCCGCGTTTGCAATAGTTCTTTATCATGTTGTGATAACGACATCAACGGTAAGCGTGAGGGGCCCAGGTCCATCCCAATCATTTCCATGATTGCCTTCTGTGCGGGAATCGGCGAAAACTTAACCATCTCGCGGATCATACTGACGAGCAGCAGTTGCAATTGCTGTGCTTCATGCAGATGTCCAGCCTCAAAAAGTTCCATGACACGCAAATATAATGGAGCGGCAAAATTATAGGTACTCCCCACTGCACCTTTGGCACCTACGGCCAACGCGGGCAGCAGCAATTCGTCATAACCAAACAACACATCAAATTTACCACCTTTAAAATTCAAGCACGCTTGATATTCATGGATGGTGGCCGCCGTATATTTGATACCCGCCAAATTCGCTATTTTTTCTTCACCGATACGGAGAAATTCTACCATATCCATTCCGACGCCGGTTAATGCAGGGATGTGATAATAGTAAAATGGTGTTTTTGGGGCCGCGGTGGCTATTTGCACCATGCTATCCACTAAGTTTGCCACGTTAGTGGGCTTGAAATAAAACGCGGCTACTGCCGATATCGCATCTGCTCCGATTTTCTCCGCGTGGGCCGCCAGCTTACGGCACTCCGCAATGGATGTATGCCCGACATGAACGAATACAAACAACCTACCTTTTGCCGTTGCAACATACGCCTCTGCCACTGCCATACGCTCCTCTACCGTCAGGTTTGGCCCCTCGCCGTTTGTTCCACAGATAAATACCCCTTTTAAACCATCTTCTATCAACTTTTCAACCAAGGGGGGAATACCACCAAGGTTGAGCGAGCCGTCTGCATGAAATGTCGCAAATGTAGCTGCTATAAGCCCATTTATTTTTACCATATTTTTATGAATTTAATTATTATCGTTACCAATCATCGGTCCTAAACGATGACGCGGGCAATCCCGCAGAGTTATATAAATCGCCGACTACCCAATCTTTAAATGCATAGCGGACGCTTACGGGTTTGACGACCTGCGGACAGGTAACCACAATTTCGTCTTTCGAAGCGATACGAGCTTCAGCCGGATAAAAAACCTGATTTTCACCCGCAATTTCAAAGCATTGTAAGCCCCGTCCGGAATCGACCAGTCCATCGGCTACATGGTCAAAATACAGGCGAACAACCGTTCCACTCATTTTTGTACGCTTTAGCTTCGGACCATAAACCTCCCCCCGTTCCCTGCCGTAAGTTTCAGCCAAAGCAACATTTGAAAGCCTGTTGGCAACGGTTGTTTTATCCGGTGGATGGATGGTGCTTTCGGAGCCAACATCTATGGTTACAGTCATCCCGGCATTGGGAATCCGATCGGCCGCATCCAGTTGGGATTCACGGAGGTATGCGGACTCGTGTTTCCCGTCGTATTTAAATGGCGCAATCTGTACATAATAAAAAGGGAAATCATCCTGTCCCCATCGTTGCCGCCAGCCCCGCACCATCCCCGCAAACCAGTCTGTATAGCGATCGGCTGTAGCGCGGTTTCCTTCTCCTTGGTACCAGATAGCACCTTTGATACCATACCCCAAAATGGGATGGATCATCGCATTGAATAATACGGTGGGTGTATTTTTGCTAATCTTTTCCGGCGCCGGCCTGCCAGCCAATTCCGGAAAGGTATTCAGGGTGGTTGAGTCCATCCATGCTTGCACCTGGGTGCCACCATAGGCAGCCTGCACGATACCAATGGGCACCTTAAGCTCGTGTTGCAAACGAAGCGCAAATTGGTAGGCAACCGCACTGAATGCCGATACTGCTGCAGAATCAGGCGCCATCCATGCCGCGTCGCAGTCGTCTAAGGGCTGAGTCGATTGCTTTACCGGCACCCGAAAAAGGCGGATGAGCGGATTGCCGGCCTCTGCAATAAGTTCGCTTGCATGCAAAACCGTGTCTTTGGGTGAATTCCCAACCCGCATTCCCATATTAGACTGGCCGGAAGCGATCCACACCTCCCCGATCAATATATTCTTCAATATCTTTTCGTTCCCGTCATTCAAACAAATTTCATAAGGCCCTCCGGCTTTCGGTGTTTTGACCATTAATCGCCAAGCACCCTCATCATCCACTTCGGCATGATATTTTTTTCCGTTCCAGGAGGTAGTCACACTTACGGCTGTGCCGTCTGAAGTTCCCCAAATCGGCACATTTGCTTGTTGCTGCAATACCATCCCGTCGCTGAATAATGTGGGCAACGTGATATCGGCATAGGTTTCGCCGAAAAATAGATTGGCCAATAAGAGGAAGATGGCTTCTCTAAAGATTATGAACAGCTTACAACCTTTCATTGCATTAATTCTTCGATACTGATTTTCTGAAAAACCATATCTGCCTGACTGCTCTCGTACAGCACGCCGATGTGTTCACTGTCTACACTGGTTATACACGAATACCCCCTACCCCTCCATTCGTCCAGTAAAAGCCAGTGTTCCGCTGGCCAGCTATTGCCTTCATCAAGGCTTACCTTCAACGTGATGTGATCGCGTGCCGTTTTCGAATTGGGGTTTAGGAAAAACATGGCCCGATTACCTGCACCGTCGGCCATATCCCCGTGGATATATAGACTCGCCATACACGTCGGTTCCGGCAACGCCCGAAAAGACGTAGGGTGTTCTTGCCAGGTGGCACCCATATCGCTGGTGATGGCAATTGCACGTCCATTATCAACTCCTTCGTTACCCCGGTTGCTATTTGCCCGCATGTTCAGCATCAATGCGCCGTCAGCAAGCTGCACCACCGCACACTCCGTGGTTCCACCGGGCACGTCCAATGCGGGATTACTGGTCTTCCAAGTCTCGCCTCCATCGCTGCTATAGGTAATGTTGGAAAACGGCTTACCCGATGCATCGCGCCCCTGCGTGGGAAAAACCAGCGTACCATCTTCCATGGTAATTCCATTTCCTGGCGCCGGGGCCCAAAGCCACCATTCCTCATTTTTGCACCGCGCTGTCAGGTTTATCGGTTCTCCCCAAGTTTTGCCGTCATCGGTGCTTTTCACCACCAGAAACTGAGAAGTTTGTTTTACACCGAAACCGGGCTGCGATCCTTTGTTGCGCCATTGATGGTTCCATACAGTGCTCGTATCCGCCAAACCTTCCACCCATTTACCGCTGTCATCGATTACACCATACATCCATAAACCAGCAATATAAATGGCACCGGAATTTCGGTCTACCAATATACAGGCATCGGACACGCCGTTGAATTTCTGCGGCAGGCCACCCCACTCACCCATATCCATCGCGATCTGCAGCGGCTCCCATGTCTGCCCGCCATCCGTACTGCGGTGCAAACCGATATCCATATGCCCTTGCAGGTCACGAGCGCTTTCATAACGTGCATCGAAGATTGCGAGCAATGTACCCTTATTCGTGGTGGCCAACCCCGGTATCCGAGAGGTATGCACCCCGTCTTGTCCATGTTGCCTCAATGCCATGCCGATACGCTGCTTTACGGGGTTACCCCTACGAACTGGTGCAACTGCTGCATAGCTAAATGACATACTTTTACAAGCGCTTCCAATCCTGCCAAGGATAGCCGCATCGTCTTTGAGGGTATAACATACCCAAAGAAAATGGTCGCCTGGCGCCAACGCCTTTTCTCCTTTTATGGTTGTTGTCAAACGGACCTTGTTTGTGGTACCGAACGACACCGTTTTGGCACCTGATAGTCCATTGAATACAGAATCACTTCCTAAATAAAAGATGTCAATTGCATCGATATCGCTTATGTCAGTTGTACCTTCCAAGTCCACAATCAAGGATTGCAATACCACTGGATGCTCACCCTCAGGCACGGTTACTTTCAGCCGCAATACGGGGTTATGCTTTTTTTGTACTAAAACCGGTAACTGATATTGCTGCTGCTCAACAGTGACCTTATCGGGTTGGATGGCGTGTAACGTCAACGCAGCCATTAGCAGGCTTAGCATGGGAATAATTCGTTTGAATAGCTGGTCTTCTAACATGGTCATCATTAAAAAAATTAAGTCTTAGTTTTTTACCGAAAGGTCTGGTCTCCCTGTATTTTCCGGACGTGCGTTTCTCCATCCATCATGTAGCAGTCGTTTCATTACCGCTTGCTTTTCACTGAACGCTGCCTGATTAACTAGATTCGCTGTTTCGACACCATCTTTATAGTAATATAGCTCTGCCGCTTTGATCGACTTATCGTTGGTTGCTATCCATTCCGTATAGCGATAGTCCGCCGTTCTCACCGAGTAGCCCATCACCTCGGGTTTATCTTTATACATCCAAGGGCGCGGAAATTGACTGAACACCGCCTTTTTCCAGGCACGATCAGGGTTTTCCATCAATGGTGCCATGCTGGTTCCTGCTAAACCCGGGGGAATAGGCAAGCCTACAAGGTCCGCCAAGGTGGGATAGATATCGACCAATTCGACCAGCGCATCGGTATGGACATGCTGATAATGCAATAACGGCGAGGCGACAATTAGCGGCACACGCGTATCCAGCTCGAAATTCGTCGTTTTTGACCAAAGATCCAGCTCGCCCAAATGGAACCCATGGTCGCTCCACAAAACAATCACCGTATTCGCTAACAGGCCTTGCCGTTCCAACTCATCTATCAATCGGCCAATTTGATGGTCGATATAGCTCACGCTGGCGTAATACCCATGACGCAATTCGCGGATTTTCTGCGGGGATAGCGGTCCGATATCCGGAATGTCGCTATATCCGCGCAATTCCACACTATTGTGCAAGGCAATCGCCGGTACATTTTCCGGAGCACGGTCGTGAGCGGGCCACGGGATGTTATCCGCTTCATACAGGTCCCAATATCGCTTGGGCGCCGTAAACGGTAGGTGTGGCCTCCGGAATCCCACAGCGAGAAAAAACGTAGTGTCCTTCAATTCGCTAAGGAGGTGAACTGCTGCATCGCCCACTTTTCCGTCTACGTAAGCGCTATCAGGCACATCCACACACTCTGTTGCCGCTGCCTTCCATGACCCTTCGGTCGGTAAGTTTTCGGTCAGTATGTATTTGGGGCCAGCTACATCCGTGACAGCCATGATTTCCGGTGCCGACCACGAAATCGGGTCCTGTGCATTTTTTGGATCGTGGTAAATCTTACCGACATTTCGGGTGTCGTATCCATGTTGCTTGAAATACTGGGGTAAGGTTACCACATCGGGCAAGGCCGTCCTGAAATGCGCTTTCAAGTCCCACACCTTGGTCTCATCTGGCCTTCGGCCCGTCATGACCGACGCTCGAGAAGGGGCACACACCGCCTGTTGGCAATAAGCTCGATTGAAAACGACACCCATTTTTGCCAACCTGTCGATATTTGGCGTAATGGCAACCTTGTCGCCGTAGCATCCCAATTGCGGACGCAGGTCGTCTACCGCAATAAACAATACATTTGGCCTTGAAGAATCGTTGCCCACCACGTTCCCTCGCATCTGTCCCATGACAATTCCGCTCGGCGGTAATGCCAACACAAATAACAATACGAATCTATTAATCCCTGCGCCCATAAGTATACCTTTCAAAACCGTACTATTTTCCTTGCCCCTGGAGCGACGGTATATCAAACCGTATGAGGTGGATAGACAGCCCTTTCTTTGAGTCGGCTTGCCTGGTTTCATATAAGCAATACCCCGTCCCATCCGGTCCTATAGCCAAGTCTGCATATCCAGCCACACCACGCTCCAATACTTGGGCAGTGGGCCAGGTCTTGCCACCGTCGGCACTCCATTTCACGGTTAGGTTGGCACGTGGGTGTTTGGGTATTGATTCGCTATCGGGGTTAACAAACAACAGTCCCGGCTCACCGCCTGGATTGTCCACACGCAGAATGCTTCCCATGCAGATCGGTTCGAACAGACCTTCGACATAAGTAGGGGGCGTCCATCCCGAAATCCCGTCATTGCTATAGCTTACCCCTCTTCTCCGGCGTTCAGACTCATTACGTATATTCAACATGACGCGGCCATCCACCAATTCCACAGCCATCGTTTCGCTCGGGTTCTTGAATCCTGGCACATCGGGAACCAACGCGCCTCGTTTCCAGGTTGCTCCACCATCGTCGCTGTAGATCGTAGCGATACGCGAAGGTCGATGGCTCCGATGCGGTGTTACGACATCCGACGCTGCCAACCAAACGGGTACCACCAATCGGCCGCTCTGCAATTGAATACTATGGCCAGGTCCCGGGGCGAGCACTTTCCAGGGATATTCATCCTGGAAGGCATCAAAAGCGTACGTGATGTCTGTTGGATTGCTCCAAGTCTTTCCATCATCTACCGATTGAATGTGATAAGCCCGTGCATAATCCCGTTGATATAGCAAGTGAATCGTTCCGTCCTGCCCCACAATAGGAGTCGGATTATCCGTGGGTGTATGTCCTTCCCGTTTGGCTACGACCTGCAAGGGTTGCCAAGTACTGCCGCCGTCTTCACTCCTTCGCATCACGAGGTCCATGTCTGCCCAATCACTTCCGCTATCTATCCTACCTGCAGCAAACGCGAGGAGCGTTCCCCGCTTGGAAACCACCAATGCGGGGATTCGGAGTGAAGAATAGGGATGGATAGCCGGATCGAACACAGCAATAGAAGTACTGTCTGAATAAACCGGTAATTGGTGCGCTGACAACCTCCCCATTAACAGGGCAATGAAAATCAGTATTGCCAGCCCGCATTTCGATAACCTATTCAATTTTATCATAAGCACTAAGATCGTCTTTTATACGGTTATTACCTACCGGGTGTTTGTTTGATATTGGGGTTCGTATTGATTGAAGAATCGTGTACCGGCCACAACAAAACATTTTGTTCGTTTTCGCGACCGGCAAGCGTCGGTACCTCGTCAAACACCACGCCGAAACGGATGAGATCCCACCAAATCTTCCCTTCGGCGACGAATTCCTTCTTCCGTTCGTTCAAAATGGCATCATCTATCTGTTGCGATGATAACGTGTTTGCATAAAAATCAGCTACGCCATAGGCACGCTCAGCCACTTTGTTGACTTGTTCAATCGCCAATGGCGAATTGCCCAATGCATTTTCTATTTCTGCACTCATCAACAGTGCATCGGCATACCGATACACCACGATATCCGAATCGAAAACGCGCGTCTGGTTCTCCCAGCTGCCGGAATATTTATTGATCCACTGGAATGTAGCATCTTTGGGCGCATCGAAAAAGGTCTCGAAGCTTACCTCCGCTCGCTGGTCCCGATCATCTGCCGACAGGAAATCCTTATAGTTGTCCGTCAAGAAAATCCACTGTTGATGCGTCCCGACCTTGATAGGATTTTCGATATATTCCGCAGAAATATACTGCAAGGGAATCAAAAAATCCGCTGGGTATCCACCCGTAAACTCATCCTGGACCAGGCTCCATGCAAAAATAATTTCTTGATTCTGCTCCGAACTGAAGACGCTGGAAAAGTTGCTCATCAGCGAATAGTTGGAATTAGCCAGCACTTGATCGACCGCCTGCTTCGCCGCATTCAAAGATGCGGTCCCTCCTCCTCTAACCTTGGCCATCCAAAGCTGATAGTCAGCCAGCAACAGATTGATCGCTGCTCTTGAGGCCAAATCCCGCTCCACGACATCTTCCGGCATCAATTGCCTCGCTGCTTCCAGATCAATCCCCACTTGCTCAAAAACTCGGTCAGCGGATTCCCGCGAAGGGTATAAATCATCCTGCTGTCCGGATTCGAAACCGTTCAACAGCACCGGCGCATCTCCCCAGACACGGCCGATCCAATAATAGCAGAATGCTCGGACAAACAAGGCATTAGCCAGCACCTCGTTTTTTTCGGATTCGTTGGTAAACGGGATATTGGGGGTATATTTTAGGATCAGGTTACAATCATTGATTGTCGTATACAGGTTAGCCCAGTTGGCATGTGTATGCGTACTGTTCAATTGATTGGAGAACGGGTCGCTGTACGTCGCGTTGGTGGCCAGCCCAGGCCCCCACAGACCGGAACGGTACTCGCCCCAAAAAATATACGCTGTAGCAAATGAAGACCTGAATTTATTGAATGTGCCATAAACAGCTGCTTTAGCGTCACCTTCATCCTGCCACATGGAATTGGCTGTGATTGCGCTTTCTAAGTCAACATTCAATTTATCATGACATCCCTGGAAGGCAAGTGAACATGCGGCCACTCCAGTAAGAAAATATAATTTAGCTTTCATAATTCAAATAGCTTTATAACGTGATTTTGGCTCCGAAAGAAAATCTGCGAATCGGAGGGTAGTTATAATAAGAGGCATTATAGGTAGTGGAAGCCCCTACTTCCGGCGAAATCCCCATCCCTTGCACGGCAGAAAAATAGTGCAGGTTATTCCCCGAAACCGTCAGCGCCAAATCCTTTAAGCCCAGTCTGCCGATGAACTTTTCAGGTACGCGGTATTGGAGTGTAACTTCCCGTATACACAGATAGTCGCCTTTATAGTTAAACACATCCGAGGTTCTGGAAAAATTGGAGTTGCCTACATCTGGATCGTTGGCCGTAAACCTAGCATACTTCGTATCATCGCCCTCGCCGGTCCATGCTTTTTTCACTTCATCCACCAATGTGTAGTTGTTAGCAAACGTATTCATGAAATACCGCATATACGCATTGTGATTAATGGAATGACCCAGTGCCCAGTCAACGAAGATATTCAGGCTGAAATTCTTGTACGAAAACGCGTTGTTTAATCCACCGGTCGTGTGCGGAACGGTTACTCCGAGTTCAAACTGGTCACGGCTTGTAACCCGTCCGTCGCCATCTCGGTCCATCCACTCATAATCCCCCGCGACCTTGCGCCCGCGGATGCTTTGCCCGTCTGCTGGATCCCACCCCCTAGCGCTTTCATCGTACCGGGCATTGGCAGCCTGTTCTGCATTTTGAAGAATGTGATCTACCGTATAACCATAATACCGGTATAACGGCTCCCCTTCGGCGGTCCCTCCAAAAGCAGTACCGTCTGCCAAGGTTATGCCGCCTATGCGATTGCGGTCCCTGCCATTGTCAGGCAGTTCGAGCACCTTATTTTTGACAAAACTCCAAGTCAACTTGGAATCCCATGAAAAGTCACCGCCGGTGATGTTTCGGGAAGAAAGTTCCAGATCGTATCCATGGAATTTAACCTTACCGATATTAGTCTGCACATTGCTGAATCCGGTGGTATTTGGCAATTCCATACTGAACAGTAAATCTTCGGTAATTTTATTGAAATAATCAGCGCTGACAGAAATCCGGTTGTTGACAATACTAAAATCAAATCCAGCATCCAGCTGCGTCGATGTTTCCCAGGTAAGATCCCTATTGGGCATAGTTGCTGGAACGATTCCAGCATTGCTGTTGTACCTGGCATCAGTGGCATACCTACCCAATGCGTCATATAACCCAATCGAATTGTTACCGGTCTGTCCATAGCTCGCCCGTACTTTAAGGTAATTGACGACGGCACTGTTACGCATAAAGTTTTCTTCGGAGACTACCCAACCGCCGGAGATACCGGGAAAGAAACCCCAGCGGTTTTCTTCAGCAAATAGGGATGAGCCATCGTAACGGAAAGTTGCCATCAACAGGTATTTTTTCTGATAGTCATACGATAATCGGCCAAAATAACCGATCAAGACTTCTTTTTCAAACTTGCTGTCGGCCCCGGTTTTGTTGGGCCCCGCGGTCAGGGTGGGCACCTTGTCGGAGCTAGCCCCTGTTGCGCTCGCCGAAAACGCCTTATTGTCTGTCACTTGATAGGAGTAGCCTGCCATTCCGGATACCGAATGAGCACTACCAAAACTTTGATCGTATGAAAGATACGCGTCCAGCTTCGTCCGGTCAAGCTCGCCGAAGCTAGCTTTGGTCGTTCGTAACCCACTGAATTCGTGTGCTTTTTCAAAATAATCATATTGGGTTACGTGATTATAGTTCGAAATCTGGACATTGGCTTTCAGCTGATCCAGTATCCGGTAATCCAACCCACCGATTAAAGAAAGCCTCTTATCCTTATTTGCGATATCACGGGTATAATCCCACCATACGGGATTGGGAGACGATGCATTGTAACCCGGGGTAGGCCGACCATCCGCATAATATACTTTTTGCGTTGCCGGCGTAGCCAGTCCACGTGCGATGACGTTCATCTGGTTCTCGAATTCGCTGGAGCGTGTGCTGGAAAAATCAAAAGCTGTGTTTAATGAGAGCCGCTCCGAAATCTTTACATCGGCTTTTGCCCGTCCGCTGTAGCGTGAATAGCCAGTACCGAGCGCCACGCCGCCGTCGTCGGTAAACCCGCCACTGGCAGCATAGCGAATAAACTCATTACCTCCATCTACGCCAAGATAATAGTTCTGCCATAACACGTTCCGATACATCAGCGACTGGTAATCGTTGTCTTGGTAAATCAGCGTTCTGCTCGGATCAAGCGGATCGGGCATCGATCCATAACCTGCCGGAACGGATTCTCCGTCACGCAGATACCGCGTAGAATAAAGGGAATTTTCGTCATTTCCTGAACTTGCGGAATAGCCGGAGGCACTGTTATATTGCGCATTCGGGCTCAATGCCACGGCGGGTCTTACGGTATTGATATAGTCTCGGGCATCCATAAAATCAATCAGCGTCTCAGGCGATTGATGAGCTAGGTCCACATCAAAGGTAATGCGAGGTGAGCTGGCTGCGGATCCCTTCTTCGTGGTAATAAGTACCACACCATTGGATGCACGCGAGCCGTATATCGCTGTGGATGCGGCGTCTTTAAGTACCTCAATGGACTCCACGTCATTGGGATTGATTCCCGAAAATGCCCGTTCCACACCATCCACCAGTACCAACGGATCATTGGACTTGTTGATGGATGAGCCGCCACGGATCCGGAAGACCGCGTCTGCTCCTGGCGTATTGTTTGATGAATAAACCCGTGCACCGGCTACCTTGCCTTTCAATCCCTCGCCCACGGTACTGATTGGAATATCCTGCAATACCTCGCCCCCTACTTTCGTAATGGCCGAGGTGACCGTGCGGCGGGACTGCGTGCCGTATCCCACGACAACGACTTCATCCAAGTTAGTCTGTGCCTCGTCAAGTACGACGTTAAGCACGTTTGACGTCGGAATGGCTAATTCCTGTGTTTCGAAACCTACTGCCGAAAAAGTAAGTGACTGACCAGCAACAGGTAAATCGATCCGATAACTACCGGCGTCATCCGTCGTGGCCTTAGCGGTTGCCCCCCTCAGGGAGACCGTAACTCCCTGCACGGGCTCTCCAGCCGAAGAAGTGACCGTTCCGGAAACCGATCTGTTTTGTGCATTGACCCCTTGGATCGGAAAGAATATCCAACAAGGGAGAATAAGAATCAATAAAGCTAACCTCATAATTCAGTACAAATTTAATAGTTGGTGATATCGTCCTTATGTAGAACATATCAACAAAAGAAAAATATTAAATCCACACTTCCAAATATTTTTTCCTATTTCTCTTGTTTAGCTGGTTTTGTTACTTGGGATCACCTATTTCCGTATGCGTTCAAAATGCGGGCTCAAATGTTCCTTCATGCCTTGCCGGAAATCGTCAGGATTGCCTTTTTTAAGCAAATCAAGCAAATCCCGATGGGTCACCTTACCTACCTTTGCCTGGCCATTGATTTTTGCTTCCTCACTGACCACATATTCAAATACGGGCAGCAGCATATTCTGGAACCGCCTGAACGTATCGTTACCGGTCATTTGGTAGAGCTTGCCATGGAACGCGATTTCATGTTTTACCTTGAAGGGCTTCTGTACTTTATTCACCTCTTTGTTAACGATCTGCTCCAATTCTTTCAAGTCCTTATCGGTCATCCGAGCAAATAAGATGTCGGCCAAACCCATTTCGAGCACAAGACGCAGCTCAAACAGATCCTGAAGCGTCTTCACATCCAATATCAGTGGATCCATTACCCGTTCGAACCCGCCGAGGATGTCCGGCTCCGCTAATATCATCCCTCGCTTCTTCCTCGATTCAATCATCCCCAACATACGCAAACGGCTGAGTGCCTCACGCAGCACATTGCGACTCACGTCCAATGCTTCCGCCAGCTCCAATTCTTTTGGCAGGGCGTCGCCCGGCTTGAAAGCCTTTCTTTTCAGATATTCCCTTAAACGCAGTTCCACCACGTCCGCCATGGTAGAGGGTGCTATTTTCTCGATGTCCCTACTTAAATTCTTGCTTGCCATCTAATCCTATTGTAGTAACCTGTTGGTGATGATTGCAAAAATGTGATATTTTTTGTGATTATGTAGGACAAAATAAATTTTTGTTTATTACATCAAAAGCGCCGCGGCTTCTTGGTCATCGAACTTTTTGATCTGCTCCGTCAACAGTTTTTTCATTTCGGTGGTTATCGCTTTGTATCCTGTTTTGCCATACAGGTTGTCCATTTCATTCGGATCTTCCTTGAGATCGAAAAGCTCCCAAGCGTCCACCCGTTTGTAAAATCGGATGAGCTTATAGCGCGCCGTCCGTACACCGAAATGCGGGGAGACCGCATGCTCGCCATTTTCATAATAATGATAATACACGGCATCGCGTATGGCGGCTTCTGGCCGCTTGAATAGCGGCAGCATAGACATCCCCTGCATGTCTGCCGGAATAGCTGCACCGGCAAGATCCAGCACCGTTGGTGCAATGTCAGTATTTACCACGAAATGACCGATCTCAGAACCCGGTGCAATTACACCGGGCATCCGCGCCACCATCGGCGTACGAAAAGATTCCTCATACATAAACCGCTTATCAAACCACCCGTGTTCTCCCAGGTAGAACCCTTGGTCTGAAAGGTAAATGACCAACGTGTTTTCCGTGAGCCCGTGGGTGTCAAGATAGTCCAATACCCGTCCGATACTACGGTCCATGGAAGCTGCCGTACTGAGGTAGTCCCGCATATAATGCTGGTACTTCCATTCGGCCAGCGCCCTTCCCGAAAGGTTGCGCGATTTGAAGTCGGCGAATATCGGTTGGTAATACGCGTCAAACTTCTGACGTTGTGCGTCATTCATCCGTTTCACAGCTGCTTCACGATCGGCTTCACCAATCGTCTGCATCTTCAGGTCATAGCCCATCCGCATATCCTTGGCTATACTCATTTCCTGCAGGGCCGCAGCCTGGCGTCCTGTATAATCGTCATAAAAAGTTTTGGGCAGCGGAAAATCCATTTGCTCGTATCGGCCAAAGTCGACTGTATCCGGTAACCACGTTCGGTGGGTCGCTTTGTGACCGATGACTAAGCAAAATGGTCTGTTATGATCTCTTCCTTCGAGCCATGTTTCGGCTTTATCCGTAATAATGTCCGTCACATATCCTTCCACATGCTCCTTTTTACCATCTTGGTTGATAAAATCGGGATTGTAATAACTACCCTGCCCGGGGAGAATACTGTAATAGTCGAAACCTTGCGGGTTATTGCCCAGATGCTGTTTCCCGATCCATGCGGTTTGATAGCCTACGCCCTGTAGCCGTTTTACAAACAGATCCTGTCCATGATCGAACGTGGACGTTTCGTTGTCCTTGAATCCATTTTTATGGCTGTATTTTCCCGTAAGCAATGTCGCGCGGCTTGGTCCGCAGATCGAATTCGTTACATAGGCTCCCACAAACCGCGCACCTTCTCTTGCTATCCGGTCGATATTAGGTGTTTGGACCGAGCCATGTCCATACGCACTAATCGCCTGAAAAGCGTGGTCGTCGGAAAGGATAATGAGGACATTGGGTTGCGATTTGATTTCCGTCACTGAAAAGGGTTGCCGGACCGCCGCGTGGGCGGCCTGCCGAGCAATCGCGGCCTGCGCCTCAGACACTTGATCCGGGCGGTAATGACCTACGGGTGCTTGTTTGCCAAACAGGGATTCGAACCAGGTACATGCCGCGATAAACCGCCCGATGTGCAGATCGAGGTGGTATCCATCGCGCGTAAGGCTATCACCGATAAAACTCGTCCGCGCATTCTGGATGGCCGTACCACAGGGGATCAACAAATCGATGGGAACCAGCTGCTGTGCTTGCGCAGAAGCCTTCATGATGGCTTTGTACATCGTCTGTTGGTCGTTATCATAATTTGCAAAACCGTCATGTGTTGAGTTAGCCGCATATGCCCAGGTCTGGTGCCAAATAAATCTGCTGCTACCGGCTGTCGCACTATCGATATAATGGTACAATGAGTTAAGCGGCAAGCGATAACTATCAAACTGACCGGACAATGGACTAGCCTGCTGGAGTGATATGTAATCCCAGCGTTCGTCCGCTAATGCGGTAAGGATGCTGACATGTTCGCGGGTCGTATTTGCTCCCGCTGCATCGATTTTCCGATAGCTGTATGCAGCCTTGTCGCCCTGGGCATTCTCCCAGTGCAGCGACAGCGGTGCCCCACCGATATACATGTTTCCGATCACCATGTGTTTACCTGCAGCTGCTGCCAGTTCATGTAAATATTGCTCAACAGCATCCTGCGAAAAACTGTTGCCTATTGCCAATACTCGTAATGTGTCCTGCTGGCCCTGAGCCCACGCATGGTGGGTGAATGCCGTCAACAGGCACACCGCTAATAAAAACCGATTGATGTTAATCATCTCCAATTATAGCCATTTTTTTTTTTAACAATTCAAAAATTCCTTAATCGGATTTTTTATAGTAGGTTTGCAACCTTTTAGCAGTTGAATGTTTACACTGGAAGCGCTTAAGGAGGAACTGACCAAACCGAAGCATATCGTTGTCACTACGCACCATAAACCCGATGGAGATGCATTGGGGTCGTCATTGGCAATATACCACTGGCTCCAAGCCAAAGGCCACACCGTCCAGGTTATCGTACCGTCGGATTTCCCGACCTTTCTTGACTGGATGCCTGGCCGTAAAGACGTAGCGATATATACGCAAAACAAAACAGGTAATGACCTATTAATCGCTTCGGCAGATTTCATCTTCTGCCTTGATTTCAATGGACTGCCTCGCATCCATGCGATGGAAGAGTCGGTGAAGAATGCCGCCGCTATCAAAATCATGATCGATCATCATCTGGATCCTGAGGGATTTGATGACTACCGGCATTGGGATAGCCAAGCAGCCGCATCTGCGCAGCTGGTTTATGACTTTATCGTCAATGTCATGGACGATCACCAAGCCATTACACCGGAAATAGCCACCTGCCTGTATACGGGGCTCATGACAGATACCGGTTCATTCCGGTTCCAGACGACCACCCCGTTGGTACACCTCATCACGGCAGACCTGGTCAACTTAGGGGCCAAGAACTGGGAAATCCATGAACACGTGTATAACAGCTACACCGAGAATCGACTGAAATTCCTGGGCTTCTGTTTATTAAACCGGCTGGAGGTATTGCACGAATACCATACCGCTTTCTTTAGCATTTCCCGTCAAGATCTCAACCGCTTCCAAATCACCACCGGTGACACCGAAGGGCTGGTGAATTATGCCTTGGCAATCAATGGCATGAAGCTTGCCGCATTGATCATCGATCGTACGGAGCAGGTTAAACTTTCACTACGGTCTGTGGGCGACTTTCCTTGCAACGAAGTATGTAAAAAACATTTCAATGGCGGGGGTCACCGAAATGCCGCAGGCGGGAATTCAAATGAATCATTATCAAATGTCGTTCAACAATTCAAATCATTATTACCGGAATATAAAGCGCTTTTAATAAAATAATTAATCTCTTACAAAACATGAAGAAATCAGTTTTTAGTTTAGGGCTCGCAATAGCAGTATTGGGCAGTGCCTGTAAGCAATTCGAGAAGGGTGAAGGCGGCCTGCAATACAAAATTGTGAAGGATAACGGCCAACCCAAAGCACAGACGGGCGACCTGCTTTCGGTGAACCTGACGGTCACGACCGACAGGGACTCGCTGCTATCCAGCACCTACAAGATTGGGCTACCGCAGATCATCAACATCGCTGCAGACACCCTACCAGGCCTTTATCCTGGCGATTATAATTCCATGTTCAGGATGCTTGGCGAAGGTGACAGTGCTGTATTTCAGCTCGACTTAGATACCATGGCAGCCAAGACCATGCAACCCAAGCCGGATTTTGCCGATAAATACGTAACGTTTAACGTGAAGGTAAACAAGCATTTCAAAAAAGGCGACCTGACGGACAGTGCGCTGTATGCCGAAGTGAATACTTATTTTGATGCTGAAATCGAAAAATTGAAAACTTCGGAAGAAAGCAAAATTAATAACTACATCAAAACAAACAACCTAGAACCTCAAAAAACGGCTTCCGGCCTGCAATACATCATCACCGAAGAAGGCACAGGTGAAAAGCCTGCTGCTGGCGATACCGTAAAGGTAAACTATACCGGCGCGCTGGTCTCCACTGGGGATGTATTCGATACTTCCATTAAAGAGGTAGCCGAAAAAAGCGGCACCTATAATGCCATGCGTCCTTACGAACCGGCTAAATTTGCCATCGGTGTACGCCAGGTTATTCCTGGATGGGACGAAGGCCTGTTGCTGTTGCCTAAAGGAAGCAAGGCGAAACTCATTATCCCGTCTGAACTGGGATACGGTGAGCGTGGCGACGGCCGCGGTGTAATACCTCCGTTTGCCCCGTTGGTATTCGATATCGAACTGATCGATATCATAAAGCCTGTCGCTCCTGATACCACGGCGCAGGATAGCACTGGAAAATAAGATAAACGGACGCCTTCCCAACGGAAGGCGTTCTTGTTATATAGCTTTTGACGTCTTGCTTTTAACAGGTAAGTTGGCTAAGTTTGTAACGCACCCCAAGATTTGCAATGACGCTTACCGATACCCATACACATCTTTATTACCTGTACGGCACGCCCGATTTGGCCATCCAGATGCAGCGGTGCTTTGACAATGATGTGAGACATTTCTTATTGCCGAATGTGGATAGCGAATCCATCCCAAAGGTACTGGGCACAGCAGCAGCCTACCCAGGCAGTTGCTACGCGATGATGGGCTTGCATCCCTGTAGCGTAAAAACCGACTACCTTGATGAGCTAGCCACCATCGAACAAATAATCGCCGACAATAAAATTTACGGAATCGGCGAAATTGGCATTGACCTTCATTGGGAAAAAACTACGTTACCGTTGCAGCAGGAAGCGTTCCGCATTCAGACCCGCTGGGCGAAGGACCTAGGTCTACCGGTTTCCATTCATTGTCGAGATGCTTTTGACGAGCTCTTCCAATTGCTTGATGAGGTACAAGATGGTCGCTTGAGGGGCGTCCTGCATTGCTTCACCGGAAATAGCCAACAGGCACAACGCACCATTGATTTGGGCCTACACCTTGGGATAGGTGGTGTTGTTACCTACAAAAACGCAGGGTTGGATGCGGTGGTTGCTAACCTAGACCTCCGTCATATCGTATTGGAAACAGATGCCCCATACCTTGCACCAGTACCCTATCGGGGAAAAAAGAATGAAAGCAGTTACCTATTGCATATTGCACAAAAAATTGCAGATTTGCACGGAGTTACCCTAGCAACCGTAGCAGCGACAACCACGGAAAATGCAAAACGAGTATTCGGGATTTGAGCCTGCGCCAAACGCAGCAACCATAACGTTAATTGGATGAACAATGTTTTCGTAATTTATACGGGAGGAACGATCGGGATGGTCAAAGACGACCAAAACGGCACATTCATGCCATTTGATTTTGAGCTCATCGCCAAAAATATCCCGGAATTGGCGCGGCTCAACTATAACCTCACGGTGCACTCGTTTACCCCCATAATCGACTCGTCGAATATGCAGCCTGCTATATGGGTGGAAATGGCCAGCCTCATTAAAGAAAATTATGATGCCTATGATGGGTTTGTCATCCTCCATGGCTCGGACACGATGGCGTTTTCGGCTTCCGCTTTAAGTTTTATGCTTGAGGGATTGCAGAAGCCGGTCATCCTCTCCGGCTCCCAGTTACCGATCGGTGAAATACGGACAGATGCGAGAGAAAACCTGATTACAGCACTGGAACTAGCGTCTGCCAAAAAAAAGGACAGGTCACTCATCCACGAAGTATGCATCTTCTTCGATAATAAGCTTTTCCGCGGTAACCGTTCATTCAAATATAACTCTGCGAAATTTGAGGCCTTCCGGTCTCCCAATTACCCCGTGTTGGTCGAAGCAGGTGTTCACCTCAAATACAACCGCGGGGCCTTGCTCGACAACAGCGGCAAGGAATTTATCTTGCACACCGAATTGGATAATTCGGTATCCGTGCTGAAGTTATACCCGGGCATCAGTTCTGAGATTGTACGTGCGGTATTGGAATCGCCTGCCCGGTCAGTCATCATGGAAACTTTCGGATCAGGCAACACCACAACCGCTCAATGGTTTCTCGACCTGATCGATGGTGCCATAGCGAATGGAAAAAACATCCTTAACATCTCTCAATGCAAGGTCGGAACAGTAGAATTGGGCCGCTATGAAACCAGTAAATATTTAAAGGAAATGGGTGTAATCAGCGGATATGACATGACCTTCGAAGCTGCGGTGACCAAACTGATGTACCTGCAAGGAGAATTCGAACAACAAAGCGATGTCGCTTATTGGGCTGAACAGAATATCCGGGGAGAGTTGACCGCTTGATTACCCTGTTTCAAGCACTAAACCCCATGGCCAGCAGGGCGTCCGCTACAATAAATGTACTACCACCGATAAAAATAAGGTCTGACGAAAGTGCGCTTTCCCGCGCAGCCATGACCGCATCGCTAACACGATCAAACACCTCTCCTTGTAATCCGAAATGTGTCGCAATCTCGTGTAGTTCAGCCGCTGGCAGTGCCCTTGGCATATCCACTTGGCAGAAATAATAGTGGGTATCCCGAGGTAACAACGGAAGCATCTGTTCCAGATCCTTATCACGCATTACGCCAATTACGATGTGAAGTTCGTGATAGGCGATAGCAGCGATGTTAGCCAATACTTCCCGCCAGCCATCTATATTATGCCCCGTATCGCAAATAATCAATGGGTCTGTTGAGAGGGTCTGCCACCGCCCCATCAACCCCGTAAGGCGCTGTACGTGTTTCAATGCATATTGCACAGTGGTATCCGAAATGGAAAAGCCCTGCTTTCTTAATTCATCTACCGCGCAAAGGACTCCCGGAAGGTTCTTGGCTTGATAGCTCCCTGTAAGATCCAATGCATAGGTCCGCTCATCGTCCGAATACCGATGCAAGGTTTTCAGGTGTAACAAGCCTGAATCCTTCCCAATGGCGTCTATCTGCCACTGGTCGGATGCAAATACAAGTGAGCTCCCATTCTCGACAGCGAAACGCTTAAAGATATCAGCCACATCCTGTTGCCATTCTCCCACCACTACAGGTACACCTGGTTTGATAATACCTGCTTTTTCCATGGCGATCTCTTGCAGTGTATTGCCTAGCATATGGGTGTGGTCGTAGCCAATATTCGTGATCACGGAGAGCAACGGCATAACGATATTGGTAGAGTCGAGCCTACCACCTAGGCCGGTCTCGACCACAACGATATCCACCTGCTCTTCGGCGAAATAGCTAAATGCCATGGCTACCGTTACCTCGAAAAACGAAGGCTGGATGATCTCTATCAGGGATTGATTAGCACTGACGAAATCGGCGACCGCATCCCGAGGAATCATGGAACCGTTTATCCGGATCCGTTCGCGGAAATCCAATAGATGGGGTGAGGTATATAAACCGGTTTTATAACCCGCCGCCTGCAAGCTGGCAGCGAGCATATGTGATGTGGATCCCTTACCATTCGTGCCGGCTATATGAATACACTTGAACCGATTTTGGGGATTGCCAATTGCCTCACAAAGCCGATAAGTATTCGTGAGGTCTTTTTTGAATGCCGATGCACCATCGCGTGTAAACATCGGCAACCGCGCGTAGAGGTAATCAACTGCTTCCTCGTAGTTCATGCGGATTAAACAAACGGATGTCGTTATTTTAATTTGAATCTAAACGGGATTAATCCACGTTGCTCTCGCGGCGCCCGTTCGATCTCGTTAAACCTCGCCCCCCTTACTGCACGTTCGCATTTATCCCATAACGATTTATCGGTCAATGTTGTTCCTCTTAGGCTTACACGGGCAAACGTGATCCGGCCATCGCGAGCCACGCGGACCTCCACCATCACCACACCGGCCTGCTGGCCGTTATCTTCAATATCAGGTGGCACCGCCCAGCCACGATTTTGGATGGAAAGGCCCATATCGCCGTCTCCCGAACCGCCCTCGCCATAATCCGGAGAAAGTGGATCGCCCTGGTTGCTGCCTTGATTGCCGCCGGTTGCTCCGGTGCCGTCTCCCCTGCCTGTAGCGTTGTTACGCTTTCCGGTATAAAGGGCATTCGGATTGACTGCAGGTTTACTGTCCTTCTTTTCCACCGTGGCCTCTTCCGCATTGGCCTTTTTTGGCTCATTGGCGACTACAGCAGGCGCATCTTCCATATCCTGCGTAGCAACACTGCGCTCCGTAACCTGCTGCGAAGGCGTGGCTTGGGTTTCCTGCTCCGGGTCAATCTTATCTGGCCTCACGTTATTCGCATTCGGATCCATAGATGCCTCGTCGACTGTCATGTAATCGTCGCCCATCCCGACTTCGGACGTACCATAGTTGACAATGATGCCCCCGGTTCCGATATCCGGGAAAGCCGATCCGATCATGATAATAAAGCTAAGAATCAACAATACCCCCATCACTGCACTTGATATCCACAGTGCTTTAGGATAGTTGTTGTCTTCTTGTAAATGATAATAACCCATCGTATTTCAACACCTTTTACGTTCTCTTATTAGGATGCTTTTCTTACTGGAATTCCATAAGTCAAAAACTCATTCGCGCAATGGCTCCGTAGCCAACACCAGCCGTATTTTCAGCTTGTTGGCAACATCCATTACTGAAATTACATTTTGGATAGGCACCGTACTGTCGGCGTAGAGCATCACGGTAAGATCCTCTCCCGGCTGCACATAGGCCTGGATCGCATTCAACAGGTTATCGTACGGTACTTCCTCCTTATCCAGGTAATATTTCAGATCCTGGGTTACGGATACGGTAAGTGTCTTTTTGGCAACAGACTGCTCTCCGGCGCTGGAGCGCGGCAGCAATAATTTTACCACCTGGGGATTAGCAACCGCGGACGCCAGCAGGAAAAACAACATCAGGAAAAACATGATATCATTCAGGGAATCCGTAAAGACCCTAACCTCTGATTTATTTCGTTTCGCTCTTAAATTCATGCCCAAAAAGTTTATGAACCCGGTTCATCCAATAAGTCAACAAATTCAATGGCATCCGTTTCTATCCGGAGAATCAATCGCTCAAGCATGGTATTCAACCAATGGTATCCGGCAAATGCCAAGATACCAATCGTCAATCCTGCGGCCGAAGCAATCATCTTCACATACAACCCACCCGACACGCTCGCGATATCAATACCACCTGCGGCCTCTACATCCCTGAAGATGATAATAACACCGAAAATCGTTCCAACGAAACCTAACATAGGCGCAACAGCAGCGATGATGCTGAGTATGTTAAGATTCTTCTCCAATCGGGCAACTTCTAGCTTACCGATGTTCTCTATCGCTCCCTCAATATCCTTAATGGGCCGTCCTATACGCACCAGTCCTTTTTCGAGCATCCTTCCCAACGGACTATTACTTGCCCGACAAACTGACAACGCACCATCCAACCTACCCGAAAGCACGCTTTGCTTCACGTGCGACATCAGGCTTGGATCGTATTTTGAAGCTTTCTTTATCGTGAGGTAACGTTCTATGAATATCACCAACGTGGCAAAGAGTAATAATGCCAAAGGGATCATGATCCATCCCGCTTTGAAGAGCAAGCCGATCAGGCTTATTTTTTCATTGGCGAGTTCTACTGTTTGCTGCGCTGCTCCCGCTAACGTGTCAAGCGGGTAAATGGTGTCTTGTTGTAATAGTGACATAAAATAATGATATAATTTCCTTCTGTTGTTTTGTAATCTGCGTGTTCCTAATCGTGTGCAACTTTAGCAATCCATGCACCGGGCTCGAAATTCTTCTGCACCCTTGCCAGCTCCCGGTAGGCTTCTTCTTCGGTAGCATATGATCCCCAGCTTATCTTCTTCCGGTTACCCGGCATCTTGCTATCAATGGCTTGGAGATCGTACCCTTTCGCTTTCATATCAGCTACAAATTTCCTTGCCTGTGCCATAGTGGCAAATGACCCTACGATAATCTCATAAGTTACGGACGGCTTTTCCGTCACAATTTTTGCGTCCGGTATACGCTCAACAGGGATACTATCGATTGCCGAAGCCGTTGCTTGGACCGTATCTTTGGCAACCGAATCGGCCTTACTTTCAACCAACGGAATTTCCGCTACGGGTGGTTCTTGATTAGCTGACTGACGGTGTTGCACCTCCGCCCGTCCGAAAAATCCGGCTATCGCCGTGCGATCGAACAAGGCGGGCTGGAAATACCAAATTGCGGCGACACCAACCAATAGCACCAACAATACAGCAGCGATCATCCACCGCGTCGTACGACCCCTACCGGAGTATTCTTCAGTGGATACTGCCGATTCAGGTTCTCCGCCTTCAATTAATGGGGTCTCCACTTCCCCAATTGCGACCTTCTCGCCTGTGGCAGGTGGCCCTGCGCTTATCGGTTTCCAATGGAAATCATCGTTTTTCAACGGTTCAAATATAAACGACGCGCCATCGGGAAACAAATAACCAAGGCCGTCCAATAACGCTTGACCATTGCGGCTAATGGCCTCCATGACTTCCTTTACTGCCCCGTCCAAAATACGCGAAGCCGTAGCCCCATCAACTTGTTGTTGCGCTTGCAGGTATCCGGTTATCGGAAATACATCGGTATGCTCTTCCGTCAATTCGATGCGGTTTGCTGGCGGAAGAAAAGCAGATCGCGCTTCATCATAGAATGCGGAAACGTACGTTTTCCTAAACACACCGATCCCTGGCACCTCCACAGCTGGGTATCGCCTCAACAAATTCGCTATACACAAACCCAAATTCATATCCTTACTTGCTTAACTATTCACTTACACGCCCGCACTCACCTGACAAGCAAATTGTCAAAATGAAAAATTAATGCCGCCGATGACATTCAAGCCCAACCTGGGGTAAAACAAGTAACGCTCGTAATCATTACCCAACATATTATTCAATCTTACATAGATTCCGATACGATCAGTTGCACGGTATTCGGCTCCCGCACTCAAATCGGCAAACGAGGGTATTGTCACCTTACGCGCCCCCGCATCGCCTATCTCGGTGATGGCGTAGTCGCCAAGGCCCACGCCGGCATCGTTAACCAATCCATAGGTCTGTCCTTGGAAAAGAAGTTCACCATCCACATACAGCTTGTCGCTGATATTGAAACGTGCATTGGCCGCGAGCCGCATTTTGGGCATATACCAAGCCTCCTCTTGCTGCTGAAGATCGAACTCATTGAAGTTCAACCTACCGCCCACTGTCACCACCTCCGAAATGCGGACATTCAGCTCGCCCTCCAATCCCACGATCGTGCTTGCATTATCCCCGTCTTCATAAATAAGATTGAACGCATAGGGCGTACCTGGAGCGATGGCATAAAACGGCATACTCTCAATCCGCCTATAGAACGCCTTCACTTTATAGCCGAAGGTAGCCCCAGCATTCCCCTTGATACCGCCGAACACGTACATGCGATCCACGGAATTCCGGATGTAATTATCCGTCCCCAATGCTGCTAGCCAAGGATTTTCTTTGGTCAGTTCCTTAACAGATGTCCTGTTTACGTCACCATTGATCCCCCCAAAAATATGGGCAAACTGCGGAATCAGCGCGAAATCAACTTCTGCGGACGGAAAAATATTGGTCCGTGAGGAGTCGCCGAACTCCGCTACGAAATTGGCACCTAGTGTGATATTGTAATTAGGCCCCTGAAACCGTATATAGGGATTAATCCGGCCGATATGATTTCCAAGGCTGTAAGCGGCATCTTTCACTGATGTAAAGTCACCGGAGATATTGGCGCCCACATTAAATACGTTAATCTGCTTGTTGATATAGCCGGCCAATGCAAAAGAACTTTCCTTCGTATCGTAGGCATTGCTATAGCTATAGGCATCGGCTTTAAGTGAGTAGCTGAACGCATCCGAAGCCCCCTCGTCATAGTTGCTCGTCAGCTCTCCGGTAAAATAGATATCATTGAATGCCTGTTTGGCCGGGCTGGCATTCAGCGATGCGCCGTCGAGGTCTGCTACCGTACCATAAAACCGGGTGCCGTAACGGTTGAAACCCACTTCACCATCCAAAGTAACCGGCCCAAGCACTGTTCGTCCAAATACGCCGATTTGTTGCGAAGAAAACTTCTGTTCCTCAATCGTCCCCTGCTGGTTCAGGTGCTTCACATACCCGCCCAACCGGGTATCCACCCAATAGTCAGAGCTCAAGTAAACCTCGCCCAGCAGCGTGCCCAGATTACCCGCTCCAATCTTCGCATAGTTATTGGTTAGCGTTTGGGTTCGTGAGAAGGGCATTTCCTGAATTGTCAATCGCTTCGTACCTGTATTGATATCCAGCTTCTTATCGAGGATATTATACGTCAATTCGGGTTGATATTGTCTTTTATTGGTCATATCCGGGCTCTGCCGTATCTTCACGGCATCTGCCAATATCGGCCGGTAATCGCGTACCACATCAATGGAATCAATCGTAGCAGGCCGTCCGTCTTTCTGCGCTTCCTCCTGTGCATATCCAACCATGAGCGTCCCCGACAAAATCCCGGTAAGCAAGTACCCGTATCGCATTGATTTCTGAAAGATCATAACCCGTTAAAATTCCTGTTATTTATTATTCAATTTCTGTAAACGCTCCTTGGCCGAAGGAATGATATCATCCTCGCCCTCGTAATTTTCGATTATGCTCTCCAACGTACGCTGCGCCTGTAAATCATCCCCTTTGCCGGCATAGGCATCGGCCAGCACGATGAAGCTTTTGGCCATCCAATAGTCGTACGACGACCGGTTGTTAATCACGTCAAAGGCACTTTCGATTGCCTTGTCATATCTTTTGCCCTTATATTGTAGCTGTGCAAGGTTGTACTGTGCTTCGGCACCCGTCACCGTCTGGCTTTTTAACGCTGCCAGGTTCATCTCCTTGGCCGCTTCCGTAGAATTTCCCTCCCGCAGCAGCGCCCGACCGGTATACAGATGAGCTTTGGCGATGTCTTCTTCAGCCGACCAGTCATATGCTTTAATCAACTTGGCATATTTGAGTACTTGCTCTATATCGCCGATTTCATAGTAGCAGACCAGCAGGTTGTTTACGGCATACCCATAACTGGCTTCGTATTCTGATGTGAGCTCTAGTTTTTTGAGGTGCACAATTGCCTCGTTATATTGTTCAAGCCCGAGGTACAAATCCGCCACCGCAAGCAGCGTGTTTTCGGTATACTGGCTGGTCCAGTCATTCAAGATGATATTCAGGTCGTGCAGCGCTTCCTTCGGATGGCCGGTACGGTACAGGCTTACCCCGCGGATGTACCGGGCATGTTTCTCCTGGATGGGGTTTGGAAATTTATCGAAATAAGCATTAATGGCTTCAACCGCCGCCTGGTATTGTCCGCGGGAAAACAGCGTGTGTGCAGCCTGGAATGTCAGGTCATCCTGCTCCGCGTTGCTCAGGTCGCCGAGGTTCGAGCTGGTTGCATAGTTGACGTAACCCGATGCATCGCCGCTATCCAGGTACATACTTTCGATAGCACGCAGCGCCTGTCGGGCCTCACCGGTGGTGGAATGTTCCTCCACCACCCTTCTGAATGTAGCCATGGCCGTTTCTCTATCTCCCTGATTATATTGTACCAGGCCGACCGTCATCAGCGCCCGTGGGGCGTAGCTACTGCGTGGGTATTTTTCAATCATCCGCTGCAGCCCCTCAATAGCCGTATCGTAATCGCCCATCGTGAAATGTGTGTACGGGATTTCAAAGGCTACGTCATCGGCATAATTTGAATTCGGAAACTGATCGGTCACCGAGCGAAGCGTACTCATTTTTGTCTGATTGTCACCTTCCAATCCTTGGATAATACCGCGCTGAAACAGTGCATAGTCCTGATTAGGGGCTTTGCTGTTAATCAGTTGGTCATAGTATTGGTTGGCCCGGCCATAATCACGCATCGTCAAATACGAATCACCCAAACGTGCGATGACATCGTTTCGCACGTTATTTTCCATCGAACGACCATCGGTAGACAAAAAAAGTTCAAAATGTCTGGCAGCCGTATTGAAACTGTTGCTGCGAAAGGACGCATATGCCAACGCGTAATTTGCATAGTTGTATACGTCGGTTTCTGGGGCGGCAGGCATCCGGAGAAAACGGGAAAACGCCTGTACAGCTTCTGTATATTTCCGCACTTCATACATTGCCTCCCCTTTCCAATAGGTAGCCAATGCGGCTATCCGCGGATCAATGGGAAACTCTTCCGACCGCATAAACAGGGAAATACTGTTTTCAAATGCCCGTTCGTTGTAGAATTCCAATCCACGATAATACGCTACCTTTTGATAGGTCAAATCGGCTTCCTTATCCCTGTTGGTGAATGATTCCAGCATATTTACGGCCGCCTCGAAATTGCTCGTACCCAACAGGATTTCAGCCAATAAGGTTTCGGGGCTCTCGTTCTTTTCCGCACCCGGAGCGATAACCGCATATTCCTGAACATATTTCAGGGCGACCTCCACGGCAGCCGCTGCGGAGTCCAGTTCATACAAGAGTTTGGCGTAATTAAACAGTCCGTCTACTTTCAATGCCTGGTCGAAATCCAGTTCGGACGCCTTGACAAATGCATTCCGTGCCCTTTGTTTATCGCCGGTTTCCAGAAAAATATTGCCCAACGCAATCATCGAGCCTTGGTAAAAGGCATCTGAAGTTTCCAGTTTTTCAAAAATGGTGGTCGCTCTTTCGTATTCACCATTCTCGTATGCCAAGTAAGCAATCCGGTAGTTATTTATGTTGTTCGGCGTCGCTTCCTGATGCCGTTTTTGCAAGCTCCCGTAATAAGGCTTTCTGAATGCGTTCTTTGCGAAATAAGTGGTAGCGGCTATCCGACGCAACTCGGTCTCAAGTGCCTGCCGGTCGATACGCATGTCAGGGCTTCGGCGAATCTTTACGGCATCCGCCAACATCGGCCGGTAGTCGCGCACCACATCGATCGAATCTATCGTAGCAGGCTCCCTCACTCCCTGTTGTTCAGTTGGCGGTTGCTGTTCTTGCCGTTCCAGTTCGATCTGTTCCTCTTCCTCCTGCGCATAGCCTACGGCTAGCAATACCGAAAAAGCTCCGGTAAGCAAGTATTTGTAGCCGATCGATTCTTGCGCTATCATCGTCCGTTCAAGTTTCTATTCCTTATTATTGAGTTTATTTAGCCGTTCCTTTGCCGAAGGGATGATGTCATCCTCCCCTTCATAGTTTTCGATGACACTTTCCAAGGTACTCTTCGCTTGGAAATCATCCCCTTTGCCGGCATACGCATCCGCAAGCAGGATAAAACTCTTGGCTACCCAATATTCATACGACGCCATATTGTTGATCACCTCAAACGCCGATTCGATCGCCTTATCATACTCTTTCGCCTCGTACTGCAATTGGCCAACCCGATAGCGGGCTTCAGCACCGACAATGGTCTGACTTTTCAGTGCTGCAAGATTAAGTTCTTTCAGCGCTGGTGGAACTTCCCCTTTCATGAGCATCGCACGCGCCGTATAGAGGTGGGCTTTAGCGATGTCTTCCTCCGACGAACGGTCATATGCCTTAATCAACTCCGCATACTTGACCACCTGCTCCATATCACCGATCTTGTCGTAGCAAACCATCAGGTTATTGACTGCATAACCGTAGTTCGATTTATATTCCGAAGTAAGCTCCAATTTTTTGAGGTGGACAATAGCTTCATTATACTGTTCCAGACCAAGGTAGAGCTCGGATACCGTAAGCAGCGTGTTTTCCGTGTATTGGCTCGTCCAATCATTCAGGATGATATTAAGGTCATGCAACGCCTCTTTCGGGTGGCCGGTCCTATAATAGCTAACACCACGTATGTACCGAGCATGCTTCTCCTGTATCGGTTTCGGGAACTTATCAAAATAAGCATTAATGGCTTCCACGGCTCCCTGGTATTCGCCCCGCGCAAACAGGGTATGAGCGGCCTGAAACGCGAGATTATCCTGTTCAGCCTTCGATAAGTCGCCGATATTGGTACTAGTCGCATAATTGATGTACGCCGAAGCATCACCACGGTCCAAATAAATGTTTTCAATGGAGCGCAGGGCTTGCCTGGCCTCGTCGGTTGTGGAATGCTCTTCCACCACCTTTCTGAACGTGGCCATCGCACCCTCGGTATCGTCTTTGTTGTATTGTACAAGGCCAATGGTCATCAATGCCCTAGGTGCATAACTGCTTCGGGGATATTGTTCGATCATCTGTTGTAAACCTTGGATGGCCGTTTCATAATCACCCATTGTAAAATAGGTGTAGGGAATCTCAAATGCCACGTCATCGGCATAGTTGGAATTTGGGAATCGCTCAACGACGGAACGTAAGGTGTTAATCTTAGTCTCGTTGCTACCCTGCAACCCTTGGATGATTCCACGTTGGAATAGTGCATAATCCTGGCTTTGGGCCTTGCTGTTAATCAGTCGATCGTAGTACTGCATCGCCCGGCCGTAATTGCGCATCGAAAAATAAGAATCACCAAGACGTGCAATAGCGTCATTGCGCACATTAGGTTCAATCGCGTTGCCACCCGTAGAGAGGAACCGTTCAAAGTAATTGGCGGATGTATTGAAGCTATCATTCCGGAATGCAGCATATGCCAACGCATAGTTTGCATAGCTATAGACATCGGTATTGCGCGCGGCAGGAAGCCGCAGGAAGCGCGAAAAGTTCTGAACAGCTTCACCATACTTACGCACCTCATACATCGCTTCTGCCTTCCAATAGGCAGCCAAGGCAGTAATATGTGGATCAATCGGATACTGCTCGGAACGCATAAATAGTGAGATACTATTTTCAAACGCACGTTCATTGTAAAATTCCAATCCGCGGTAATACGTTACGCGTTGGTAGGCAGCATCTGCCTCAGGCCCGCGGTTCTTGATCGATTCAAGGATATCCACCGCAGCGCGGTAATTACTTGTGCCTAAAAGGGTCTCGGCATACAATGTTTTTGCATCTTCCAGTCGGCTGGTTTTTGGGTAGGTATCCAAATATTCTTTCGCGGCCTCGAGGGCCACCTGATGGAATTCGAGTTCGGATGACAATTTAGCATAGTTGAAAAGCCCTTCTTCCTTCAATGCGGCATCGAAGTCCAGTTTGGATGCCTTAAAGAACGCATTACGCGCACTCTGTTTGTCTCCGCTTTTCAGAAATGCATCACCCAACGCGATCATAGCGCTTTGGTAATAGGCATCGGGCTCCTCCAGCTTTTGCAACTCAGCAATAGCCGTTTCATAATCCCCGTTTTTATAAGCAATGTAACCGATCTGATAACTGTCTTGGTTGTTTTGCGTCTTACCTTGATCTCCTGCCTGGAATTTATCATAGTATTCCGCCGCACTTTCGAAATCGTTCTTAGCAAAATAGGTAGCGGCAATAATACGGAACATATCGGTTTCATGAACCTGTTTGGTATTTTCCAATATCGGCAAGGCATAAGTCAGCACATCGTCGTATCGATTGTCAAGATAATAAAGTGCCGTAATGTAATACGGATAGGTCGCTTCGTAGGTCTTTGATCCTTTCAGCTTCTCGAATTCCGTCAATGCTGTTTTGAACTCTCGGTCCAGGTAACTTAAGTAGGCATAATAATAGATCGATGCTTCCTGGTAGACGCCACCTTCATCCTTAAGGGTTTCGAAAAGTGGTTTGGCTGAAGCATAATCATCCGTCATAAAAAAAGAATAGCCTTGCTTATAGCGAAACTCCCTATTCTCCCGACCAGCTAAATTCCGACTATCGAGTTTATTGAACCATTCCAACGCATGCTCATAGTCTTTTTTTCCAAAATAGGATCTCCCTACCTGAAAATAAGCAGCCTTGGAATTCGCACTGGCCGGATAGTCTTTGATATACCGAAGGAAATGGCCCTCGGCATCCGATTCCCCCAATTCCAACGCACAAATAGCCTGGTAAAAACGAGCGTTTTCCTTCAATAGCGTCAATTCAACATGCTCATCCTGTTGCATCGTAGAATTTATCCGTATCGCTTCGACCTGGTCGAAATGCTTGGCTGCCGCGGCATACTTCCCCTTTTCATACAACTCCATTCCGGTTTTGTATGCCTGATTGACTTCCTGCCATGCGCTTTGTTGTGCCACAGCAATTGATGCCACCAAACAAAACACAATACCTAACTGATAAATCCGATTAAACATGCCGTCAAATTAATCTTATATTTTTCTCAATCCACGCAAAGTTGGGGCCATAAAATATGCATCACCCAATTCAACCCACTAAATTACAGGGAAACCCTAAAGTTTTCCTCAAAAGTTGTCCACAAATGTTAGTAACATACCCAGGAAGCCGCTTAGCCACGTTTACTGGCAAGCAGGTACAGAACGGCCATCCGAATGGCTACGCCATTTTCCACTTGATCCAGAATAATCGAATGGCGGCTATCGGCCACATCACTGGTAATTTCCACTCCGCGGTTTACCGGTCCCGGATGCATAATGGTTATCTCCTTATCGAGCGAATCAAGCAGCCGCTTATTCAAACCATAAAGCATCGAATATTCCCGCAGTGACGGGAAATAGGCCATATCCTGACGCTCCAATTGAATCCGGAGCATATTGGCAACATCACACCATTTCAGCGCATTAACCAGATTATATTCAACCTTCACCCCCAATGAGCTGATATATTTCGGTATTAAGGTAGTCGGCCCACAAACCATCACTTCAGCACCCAGCTTACGAAGGCAGAGTATGTTGGACAACGCCACCCGAGAGTGGAGAATATCCCCAATGATAGCCACTTTCTTACCCGACACGTCGCCAAGCCGCTCACGGATGGAAAACGCGTCCAACAAGGCCTGTGTAGGATGCTCATGTGCACCATCGCCAGCATTGACAATTTGTGCATCCACATGCCTGCTCAGGAAGATTCCTGCGCCAGGATAAGGGTGCCGCATGACAATCATATCAACCTTCATGGCAAGGATGTTGTTGACTGTATCAATGAGGGTTTCGCCTTTGCTTACTGAAGATGACGAAGCCGCAAAATTAATGGTATCTGCAGACAACCGCTTCTCGGCCAACTCGAACGAAAGTCGGGTACGGGTGGAGTTTTCGAAAAAAATATTCGCTATGGTGATATCACGCAACGATGGGACCTTTTTAATCGGACGGTTGAGCACATCCTTGAAATTATCAGCCGTCTCGAAAATGAGCTGGATGTCTCCGGCTTGGAGGTCTTTAATCCCCAGAAGATGTTGGGTGCTGAGTTGCCTGTTTGATGCTGTCATTTGTTGATTAATGCACAATCAAAAACAATGATACTAATTGTCCTTTTCTGTCAATAACGTAATGCGGTCGTGGGCGTCCACTTCATCCCAACTCACGATTACCCGTTGTGAATCTATGGAATCCACCTGTATGCCAATGTAATCGGGCTCGATAGGCAGTTGCCGAGAAAAACGACGATCTACCAATACCAGCAGCTCGATCTTTTCCGGACGGCCAAATGCCTGCAGCGCATCCATGGCAGCCCGAATGGTTCTTCCCGTCCACAGCACATCATCCATTAAGATCACCTTTTTCCCCTCCACGATAAAATCCATACTGGTACTGCTTGGCACCAAAAGGCCACTATCCTTCCGCCTGAAATCATCCCTGAAAAAAGTAATATCCAGCTCACCGTAAGCAACGGCGGCCAATCCCGGTATCTGCTTTAACTCCTCCGCGATGCGCCGCCCAAGGTAGATACCACGGGGCTGGATACCCACGATGACGGAATCGGAGAAGTCAGCATGATTTTCTATCAATTGATGGCACAGCCGCTGGATGGTAATTTGGAACTTTTGCCCTTCCAATAGTATGGATCGTTTCATTCGAAGCTGACTTTCAAAATGGACACGGAATATGGGTGCAAACCTACTATATTTTTCTGACTTATACGGCGAATACGGGATATTTTTACCGTACGGAATGCCACCTCCACTATTTCTCTTCGAATCCCGAGTTCCGAGCGTTAGTGTCTATCAGCAACGTCGCTATCCTTCCATCGGCACCCGCCAGCACCACCCAGGTACCGTTTTTCGCTTTGCGGACTACATGGAAGCTTGCATCCGACACCGCATCCCAATGGTGCCCACCATCCCTTGAAATATCCACGCCGGTTGTCCCCGCAGCTACTAGCATTTTGCTATTTATGTATTCCACGGCCGAACGGTATCCACGGGTTCCCCGCTTGGGCGGCGTCCATGTAAGACCGCCATCTTCCGTCACAAACACGGCATCCTCGGCAAGCGTGTCTTGTTGATAGTCTCCACCCACCACTACGCCATGGTACTCATCTTGAAACGCAATGGAAAATACTCCCTTCGAAGCACTACCTTGCACGATGGGACAAGCACGTGCCGTCCAGGTCTGCCCATAATCCATCGAATGGAACAGGCGTGATTGGTGCCCACCCGAAGCAATGAATACATGTCCCCCTGGCAACGTCCGAACACCCGTACCGCTTGCGGCAAACCCGGCCTCGCCTTCCGACAGGCGCACAGTTGCCTGCCCACTGATATCCCCCCAAGTTTGGCCACCATCCGAGGTAGCGAGCAACTGCATCACACCATCTATCGGGTCGCCGTAAGCCAGCCCCATTCGATCATCCCAAAAATCCATGCCGTCGAAGAAAATTGCAGGCCGTCCGTCGCGATGGGTTTCCTGCCAACTATGGCCACCATCGGTGGTCCGCAGGATTATCGCCGGCGAGCCGGCACTGATAATGAGCGCTTCGTTCGTTGAAAAAACCTGGATATCCCGAAAATCCACGGTTTCATGGCTAGGTACTTGCCGCCAGTCCCAGGTTTCTCCCCGGTCGGTGGTGCGAGCCACCCAGCCGTTGCCGCCACTTACCCAAGCCACGGAATCGTCCAACACAAAAAGACCGCGTAGGCTTGTCTCCTTTCCCTGGTGGAGGACGTCGATGGCCACCCCCTGCGCTTGGCAAGAGTGCACGGTTCCTGAAAACAGCAGCAAAAAGAACAGCTTTAGCATCGGCATCAAGATCCAAAAAAATGTAAACGATACCGGTCAAAAATCCCCCTTGCCGCCCGTTGCTGATCCGGCTGTCCATGCGCTTCAGCAGCGAAAGCAAACTGCTCCAACGCCACTAAACTATCACGGATCGCCTGCCCTTCCACATTGGGTTTGGTCTCAGCAATGGCCGCATAATAAGCAAGCTGCTCGTCCAAAAAACGCACATTCCGCTCCACCAATGCGTTGGCTTTAGCCGTTTCTCCAAGTTCGTAAAGCTGCGCGGCCAAGACCGGATATTGGCCAGCAAGCCCCACCAAAGGTATACGTTCCGGCAATACCTGCACAGCCCGGTTCACGACATCCTTGGCAGCTTCTCTCCTTCCCTCCGTAATGAGCATTTCGGCGGTATCCGAAAAGACCTTTAACGATTGCCCTACCAGCGCGTACGAAGTTGGATCCAAATACGGTGCATCCTTCATATTTCCCCAAGTAAATTTATGCATGACGTTCTCATATGCGTTATCCGGATTGACCAGATGACCAGCACCGCTTTCGTTCCGAGCCCGTACCGGCATCAGCCTCAGCGCGAAACCTTCAGACACCAGGTAATCATCCAGTCCGAGACGTTGGCTTGTCGGCATGGTGGCTGTAAAGTAAATCGGCCGCTTCCATTCGTTATGCACAAGGATGTCCATTAAAGTCAGTTCCGAACGGGTCACCATATCGTGATCATAGGTCCAAAACATCGTGTCCACGATTTTATCATGCCACTTTTCTGGAACGACATGGTGTTTTAACACCTGCTCTTTATCCACTGTGAGTTTAAAATTCTTCGTGGGCAGGAAATTTCTCCGATCGCCGTTCGAATACACCAATTGGTCGGAGGGATTGTCCGACAGCAGTAGCGCGAGCAGCTTTTGCAATTCCACGGAATCCTGAATACCATAATCATGGTAATAAAGCACATCACGGGTCCCCTTTGCAAACTGGTGATCTGCCATGCTTATTGGTAGTGCCTCGTATCCTTCGGCCGGTTCCTTCATTTGCCGCACCTGCCAATCCATACCCAGCAAACTAAGGTTCACTACACGCACATCCCGTCGTACGCCTTCCACCTCTTGCAGGTACCACAGCGGGAACGTATCGTTATCTATGTATGTAAACAGAATGGCGTTTGGTGCACAGGATTCCAAGTAATTGCGTGCCATATCCCGCGCCATGTATTTCTGCGAACGGTCGTGGTCGTCCCATCCCTCCACCCCCATCAATATCGGCACGGCAAACAAACCAACCGTTATGGCTACCGACACTGCCAGCCGCTGGTTCCAGCTTCGCTTTAGCAAATCTGCGAGCGCCACTGCCCCCATGCCTATCCATATCGCGAAGGCATAAAACGATCCCGCATACGCGTAGTCCCGTTCCCGGGGTTGCAGGGGAGATTGGTTGAGATAAAGCACAATGGCCAACCCGGTAAAAAAGAACAACAGCCCCACTACCGCCATATCCATTCGGCTGCGTTTCAACTGCCAGATTAACCCCATCACACCAAGTATGAGCGGTAGAAAATAAAAGGCGTTACGAGATGGGTCCGTTTTCGCCGCTTCAGGGAGTTTATCCTGTCCGCCCAACCGCCATTGGTCAATAAAATTAATACCGCTTATCCAGTTCCCTTCGCTGTAGCTTGAAATAAGCGGCTGTTGGTCATTCTGGCGTCCTGCAAAATTCCACATAAAATACCGCCAATACATGTGTCCAAGCTGATAGGCGGTAAGGAACTTGAGGTTATCTACCGGCCTTGGCTGCTCCCCTTCACCAAGGCCCAACCAAGCGCGGTAGCCTTGGGGGTGGAAGTCGCGCGTGCTATAAATACGCGGAAACAGTGTCGTGCGGTCATAAACCGGATGATTTTCGGTTCCGGCCACCTCATAGTTCGTTTCTCCCTTCCGGTATTCATTGCTACCCTGCTTGATATCGATGAGCTGCGAGTCGAAGTAAGGGCCGCCAACCAGGGGTTCACTCCCAAATTGCCCCCTATTCAAATACCAGAGGAACGAAAAAGCGTCGTCCGGCTGGCTGTTATTCAGCAATGGATTCGCTTTTGCCCGGATGAGCACCATGGCAAAAGAGCTGTATCCAAAGATGATGAAGCCCATGCAAACCAAAGCGATATTGAGGATCGGCTTTGCCCGCTGCATCGAATACCAAATCCCGTAGCCCAACGCCCCCACCACACAGATTGCAAACACCACCGCACCCGATCCGAACCCCATCCCCAGTGTATTTACGAAGAACAAATCGAAGTATGCGGCAAACTTCACGAGGTACTGCACAACTCCCCACAGGATGAATGCGAGTACCGTACATCCGATCAAAAAGGTTTTTGTAACCCCGGCAAGCGTGACCTTCGTCGTCTTACGAAAATAAATAACCAACGCCAGCGCAGGGATGGTAAGCAAATTGAGCAAATGGATGCCGAGTGATAGCCCCATAATATAGGCAATGAATACCAGCCACCGATTGGCACCAGGGTCATCAGCACGCGCTTCCCACTTTAGTATCGCCCAGAATACCACTGCTGTACACAGCGACGACATCGCATATACCTCAGACTCCACAGCCGAAAACCAAAATGTATCCGAAAGGGCGTAAGCCATGGCACCAATGGCGCCGCCACCCATGATTTGCAGCAATCCCATTGAAGTAAGTTTTGCACCCGCTTGCCAAATCATTTTCCGCACCAGGGCAGTGATGGTCCAAAACAGGAATAGGATAGTCAGTCCGCTCGAAAGCGCCGAGCCGAAATTCATCCAATAAGCAATACGCTCGGGATTACCAAACGCCAACAGCGAAAACACGTTTTGCAATAACAGGAATAAGGGAGCACCCGGCTGATGTACGATCTGCATACGATGTGCAGCCGCAATAAACTCACCGGCATCCCACCAGCTGGTAGTAGGCTCCATGGTCAAGATGTAAATGGTGGTCGATATTGCGGCGCAGATCCAACCGCTCAAGTTGTTGATTTTGTGGTAGTCCATGTTCATCCGGTTAGTGGGTATTCAATAAAAATATGGCTTAAAGTTAGCCGATAAGTCCCCCCATTCACCCGCCCCCGTCGGGCTTTAACATTTTTTAACATTGTTGCTTGCTAAAACCAACGTCGGTCGGCACCATTTCTGCACTCCCTTTGCTGGCACCTGTTTTGAGATAATAAGTATTGCCCCGATAGTCGGACATCAGCGGGGCAGCCCGGATTGAAATCCCGGTTTGTTATGCGAAAATGTGGTAAAGCAGGTCACAATATCGTATCTTTATTGATTCCTAAGTTTGCTCACTGTTATATGTATTATGTGATTAATCACGACAAAGTAGAAACTTATTACGAAGAATTTCACACTTAAAAAAAACTCAAACATCTTTTGTAAATTAATGAATACCGCGAAAAACGAAAATCACACAAAAGCAGCCGAAGCGTTAATAAAACGAATATTACCGAGTAAAGCAGCACAGTTCGAGGTCATCATAGGGCATATCGGCGAGGGCTCAGAAGATTTCTTTAAGATTCAGTCAAAGCGTAACAAAGTTGTCCTCAAGGGAAATAGCCCAATTGCAGTGGCTTCCGCATTGCATTGGTACCTGAAGTACGTATGCGGTTGTCACCTTTCATGGAATAGCGACCAGTTGGATTTACCAGATCTTCTTCCTGTGGATTTTGAATCCATTGTACGTCGTACCGAATTTAACATCCGTGCATACCTTAATTATTGTACGTTTAGCTATTCCATGCCTTGGTGGGATTGGGAGCGATGGGAAAGAGAGATCGATTGGATGGCTTTGCATGGTATCAACATGCCGCTAGCCATTACCGGACTCGAAGCGGTATGGCAGAATACGCTACGGCGTTTGGGAATGGATGACAATTCGATTAGAAATTTCTTGGTGGGACCTACCTATTTTGCGTGGCAGTGGATGGATAACCTAGAAGGGTGGATGGGCCCACTATCTCAAGATTGGATAGACAAGCATTTGGAGTTAGGAAAAAAAATAATCGCCAGAGAGCGTGAGCTTGGCATGAAAACCATCCTTAAGGGGTTCACCGGATACGTCCCTACCGCCCTCACGAAGTTTTATCCCGAGGCTAAGATTTATAAAACGGACTGGATATCGACATTTGAAACGGCCCAGATCGACCCATTGGACCCGTTGTTTACCAAAATAGCTCGAATATTCGTCGAAGAACAACACCAGCTTTTCGGTACTGACCACTATTATTCCGTTGATCCCTTCCATGAGAGCCAGCCGCCCATTAAAACGGAAGAATATCTTGAACAAGCCGGAAATGCCATTTTTTCAGCCATCAAAACGGTCGACCCCGAAGCCGTGTTGGTTATACAAACGTGGTCACTTAGGCAGGGCTTGCTGAGAGCCGTCCCAAAGGACCGTACACTCATGATGGCACTAACCGGAACAAATTGGAAAAAGCACGATAGTTATTGGGGCCGCCCATGGGTGGTTGGTATGATGCATAATTTCGGTGGCCGAAATTATCTCGGAGGAAACCTAGCGCATTTTCTGAGCCATGCGCTACGCTTGAAACAACTACCCGCAGCCCAGAATGTGCAAGGGTTAGGAATTTTTCCCGAAGCAATCGAGCATAATCCCATTGTTTACGAAGCCGCTACAGAGATCGCATGGCACCGTGACGTTCCGGATGTATCTAGCTGGACGAAACAATACGCCACCGCCCGCTATGGAAGTCTTCCAACTCCAGCAGCACGCGCTTGGGAAATAATGTTATCGACCGTATACCAGCAAAAAAAGGTAAAGATTATCTCCATGGAGTCTCCACTATGTGCTCGTCCTGCATTGTATATGCCCAGCGCATCGATGAATGGCGATATGGTTCGGGATTACAACCTAATAGACCTGTGGTCTGCTTGGGACGGAATGCTAGAAGCAGCAAATGAACTGGGAGCAAAACGTACATTTCAGTATGACCTGGTCGACCTTGCCAGGCAATGCCTTGCAGATTTATCTTTACTATTACACCAGGGCATCAGTACCGCCTACAAGTGCAACGACCGCATTGCACTTCCAAAAGCAGGTGGGCTGTTTATCGAGTTGATGCAAGATATAGACGATCTTTTGGCAACCCGTGAAGAGTTCCTGTTGGGCAAGTGGCTTGGGGATGCACGAAAATGGGGTAATCATGAGGAGGAAGAGAACCGCTATGAGCAAGCCGCTCGGACATTGATAACTGTATGGGGGCCGGTAACACCGAATGCCTTGTTTTTCGATTATTCTAACCGGCAGTGGTCTGGTTTAATCAAGGGATTTTATATCCCCCGATGGAAGATGTTCATTGACTATCTTCTCGAACAGCCAGAGGATATCAACAAGCGCTATCACGAGCGAAAACTACGAAAATCTTACGGACGACCAGCAAACAACGCCAATACGTTCTTCGAATCCCTGTCTGCCTGGGAAAAATCATGGACTGAAGGCCATGAAAAATATTCAGCTATACCGGTTGGCGATGGGATCGAGATGGCTAAATACGTTAACGCCAAGTGGCGGCCAATCATGCAGGACGAGACCAAAAAGGTGTTACCACTAGTGCAACAAGACGACTATTTGAAAGAGGTGATTCCGCAGCCCGATAATTTCGGTTTATAACTATTTTTACTATTTTCGACATAGGTTGCGATCAGTAATCTACGGGCAACTGTTTCATAAACTCACTGATGGGCGGATGTACTTCCTTTTCAAACGGCATGCCCGTATTGACCAGCTGCGCAATCCGCGACACTTTAAAATCACGGTAATCCCTGCGCAGTTGACACCATCCAATTACATGCCAGCTAAATGCATAAAATACCAAGCCTATCGGCTCGACCCGCCGGTTGCTACGCTCCCCGCTTTCCTTACAGTAAGCGATATCGATGATGGTTTTGGTGGACACCGCCTGTTGCAAAGTCGCCAAATGCTCATAATCCTGATACAGTCGCTCTGGCAGCTGGAATTTGATACGATCAGCCAGCTGCTCAATCTTTTCTTTTTGAGAAGCCCGCATCACTGCTTTCACTTTATTCAGCGCGGAGGAATAAAAATTCTTGATAGACTTATCGGCAAAACCGATCAATAAATTCTCAACGAGCAACAAGGCATTGGCTTCTTCCAAACTGAACGATACGGGCCGCAGGAAGTAGCCTTCCACCACGAAATAGCCCTTGTTCGGCTCGAAACCGACAGGAATCCCCTGTTCATTCAGCGCTTTGACATCACGGTATACCGTACGGATACTGATGGCAAACTTATCGGCAATCTGGTCGCCCATTACATACCGCCGCGATTGAAGCATTGTCAGTATACCAAATAATCGGTCTATCCTGTTCATGACTATAAACCAACAAAAATTGCGTCAATCCGCTCTATACGCGTTCAATTCATGCTAATTACCGGACGGCATTCCGCCGAAAAACCTCGTCTCATACTGACTGAAAGTCTTCGTTATGCGGGCGCTCAGTTCCTCTTGGCCGTTTTCCTTTGCCGATTCAGCAAACCTATTCAGCGTAAACATGCTATACTGGATATTCTGCATTTCTAGGTTGGGCTTGGTTTCTGCAATGGCCGCGTAATACCGAAGCTGCTCTTCGAGGTAGTTTGTATTTCGCTCGATCAATGCATTAGCCTTGTCGATCTCACCGACAGCGTACAGGTTTTCGGCAATAAACGAATAACCATAGGCATCCATAATCCGGTAAATCCGCTCGGGCATGTATTCCAATGCGTTGTTCAGCAATTTTTTTGCCTCTTCCTTCTTACCTTCGGCAATTAATGCTTCTGCTGGTGCAGCGTAAATATTGTTCAGCATCAAGCTGATCATCCGGTATGATTCTGGGTCTATGTATGGCGAATTTTTAATGTTTCCCCACTTATAGTTATTCATCACGTGGTCGTAAACCGCATCCGCATTGACCAATCCTTGCGACGTGTTCGGCGCCATATTGATAGGCATAAGCCGAAGCGCGAAACCCTCGGATACCAAATACTTATCCAAGCCCATGAAATTATCGCTGGGCACTGTTGTGGCAAAATAAATCGGCCGCTCCCAATTATTATTGACCAAGATATCCATGATGGCCAACTCCGCTCGTGACACATAATTGCGATTATACGTCCACTGGATCGTGTCTGCAATACTGTCCTGCCATACGGTAGGTACCACGTTATGTCTAATTACTGCATCCTTATCTACCGTCAACTGCAGACTCTTCGTCGGCAAGAAATTCTCCGCCTGCTCACTCTGCACCTGTCGCTTATCGTTGGGATTATCTGAAAGCATTAAGGCAACAATGTTCCGGAGCTCAACCGGACCCGGGATTTTTGCGTCTTGGTAATAAATAACGTCACGTACCCCCTTCACGTATTTTTCCTCCGGAATGTCAATGGGCAACGCCTCCGCTTCATTCACTTTTTTTGTCATCTGGCGCACATACCAGTCGGCGCTCAGCAGACTCAGATTTACCACACGTACATCCGGACGTACATTCTCCACCTCCTGCACATACCAAAGCGGATAGGTATCATTATCACCATAGGTAAACAAAATCGCATTCGGAGCGCATGACTCCAGATAGTCTATGGCAATATCGCGAGCAAGAGACTTCTGTGAGCGATCGTGATCGTCCCACCCGTCCTTCGCCAAAATCACCGGCCCCGCCAGCAATCCAATAGCGGTAGCTATCCCAGCGGCAGTCTTTCCGTTCAGCTTGGTTAGCCATTCGCTGATACCGATTACGCCTAAACCGATCCAAATGGTAAATGCGTAGAAAGACCCTGCATAAGCATAGTCGCGCTCGCGCGGTTGGAGGGGATTCTGGTTGAGGTATAATACAATGGCTAGACCGGTAAAGAAAAACAGCAAGCCCACGACGCCGGCATCTTTTTGGCGACGTTTAAAATGCCAAAATGCCCCGATAAGCCCTAAAATCAGGGGCAGGAAGTAAAATCGGTTATGGGAAGGATCAGATTTCAATGACTCCGGTAAGGCATCCTGCCCACCGACATGCAACTGATCAATGAACTTGATGCCGCTGATCCAATTCCCCGTGGAGAGATCGCCATGTCCCTGTTGGTCGTTCTGCCGGCCCACGAAATTCCACAGGAAATACCGGCCATACATATGCCCGATCTGGTAGCTGAAGAAAAAACGCAGGTTGTCACCGAAAGTCGGCTGTTCATTTTCACCAAGGTTCAAATAACTCCGATAATACTGCTGATGCGAAGCTTCCCTACTGCTGTGTATCCGTGGGAATACCGTCTCCCGGTCGTATACGTAGTCAAAATTTCTGCCCGCTACTTCATACTTTTCAGCACCCTTGCGGTAGATGTTGCTCCCGTAGCTAATGTCTACGGGACGCGAATCGAAATAGGGCCCCTTGAGCTTAGGCTCATCACCATACTGCTCACGGTTGAGGTAACTAAGCATAGAAAACACATTATCCGGGTCACTGTTATTCAACGTAGGATCGGCCTTGGCCCGAATCATGATCATGGCAAACGAACTATAGCCGAAAACCACAAAAGCGAATGAAAGCATAATAATATTGAGCAGTGGCTTCGCCTTTTGGATGGAATACCATATCCCGTAAACGGTGCCACCAACGATCAATAACGCAAATACCACCACGCCAGAGCCAAAGCCCATGCCCAACGTATTTACAAAAAACAGATCGAAATAAGCAGCAAACTTGATGAGGTATTGAATGACTCCCCAAAGAACAACAGCCACTACCAAGCAACCAATAAGCAAGGCCTTGATTGCGCCACCGCTCGTAGCCTGTTTCGTGCGCCTGAAATAGACAAGCAGCGCTATCGCGGGGATCGCTAGCAGGTTCAACAAATGGACGCCAATAGACAACCCCATAATATAAGCAATGAACAGCAACCATTTATCTGCGCCGGGCTCGTCGGCATGGGCCTCCCATTTAAGAATTGCCCAAAACACCACAGCAGTGCAGAGGGATGACATGGCGTACACCTCAGACTCTACGGCCGAAAACCAGAACGTATCCGAAAAGGTATAAGCCAGGGCGCCAACCGCTCCCGCGCCCATGATTCGGATCAGACCGGCCTGCGTAAGCTCCGTTCCCGGCTTCCATATCACCTTGCGCGCCAAGGCCGTAATCGTCCAGAATAAAAAAAGGATGGTCAATCCGCTGGATACCGCAGATCCGATATTCATCCAATAGGCGATACGCTCGGCATTGCCGAACGCCAAATTGGAAAAAACGTTCTGCAACATCAGAAACAACGGTGCACCCGGCTGGTGTACAATCTGCATTTTGTAGGCCGAAGCAATAAACTCACCCGTATCCCAAAAACTAGTGGTACGTTCTACGGTCAATACGTATACGATCGTAGCAATCAATCCGCATATCCACCCAATGATGTTGTTCGTTTTATTGTAATTCATATCGTCTTGCACGTATGGTTCGTTGTAAAATCACGCCCCGAAAATAAAGAATAGTATGGTAACACACGTATAATATTTAGATTTTTAACACATTACGCATGCAATCAAGCATTTTCAGTAAAAAACAAAATATTTTTGCAATAATTATTCCTTCCACCTATATTTGCAGTCCCATTCGAAGGGGTGGCACAACAAGTTCGGATTGCCCGATAGTATAATGGTAGTACAACTGATTTTGGTTCAGTTAGTCTAGGTTCGAACCCTGGTCGGGCAACAAAAAAAATTACGGATTGTCGGTTGGCAATCCGTAATTTTTTAATGTATATTTCCGCTATAAAAATTGTTTTTCAATTGCAGAGAAGAAGCGATAAAGTTGCTTTTTTATTCTTTATAATTATAGTTGTATGTCTGAGCAACTTTATCTAAGTTTAGCGCTGAAAGATCACAATACCCCAATCCCATTGCTAACCCACAAAACAACAACAATACTATGCCATTGCAATTCAATCCGGTAAAACTTTTTTCTGGCACCGGTTCTACCGAATTATCCAGGAAAATCGCACAGTCTTATGGCAGGGATCTTGGCGAGATGACGATTTCGCGCTTTAGTGACGGCGAAATCCAACCGTTTTATAACGAATCGGTACGGGGTTGCGACCTCTTTCTTATCCAGTCGACCAACCAGCCAAACGACCACCTTTTCGAGCTCCTGCTGATGATCGACGCTGCCAAACGTGCTTCCGCGCACTACATCACGGCCGTGGTCCCCTACTTCGGGTTCGCGCGGCAGGACCGCAAGGATAAGCCCCGGGTAGCCATCGCTGCCAAAATGATTGCCAACCTCATTACCGCGTCGGGCGCGCACCGCATCATGACGATGGATCTCCATGCCGCGCAAATCCAAGGTTTCTTTGATATCCCCGTAGACCACTTGGACGCTTCGGTGATCTTCGTGCCGCACATCAAATCACTCAATTTACCCAACCTTACCATTGCTTCACCGGATATGGGCGGATCTTACCGGGCACGTACATTTGCCAAATACTTCAACGCCGAGGTGGTCATCTGTGATAAGCAGCGCAAGCGGGCAAACGAAATCGAATCGATGTCGATTATCGGTGATGTCGTCGGGCAGGATATTGTGCTAATCGACGACATCTGCGATACCGCGGGAACATTATCCAAGGCCGCCTCGCTCATCATGGAAAATGGTGCAACAAGCGTACGCGCAGTATGTACACACCCCGTGTTATCGGGCAAGGCTTATGAAACCATTGAAAACTCCGCACTAACAGAGCTCATCGTTACCGACACCATCCCGTTGAAGTACCAAAGCGAGAAAATAAAGGTCCTTTCAACTGCCGGATTGTTTGCCAATGCCATTAAAAATGTCAATGAACACGGGTCCATCAGCAATTTATTCAAGGTAGATTAGGAAGTCCGTGTTATTTACCGTATTTTTGCGGCCTTAATTTTTTAAATATATACTCAAAATGAAATCAATTGCTATTAGCGGTTCTTCAAGAAAGAACGTAGGGAAAAGAGATGCGAAAGAGTTGCGCTACCAAGGTCTGGTACCCGCTGTGCTCTATGGTGGTAAAGAACAATACCACTTTTCCGTATCCGCAGCTGATTTGAAACCGGTGATCTACACTCCGGATGTTCATTTCATCGATATCGAGATCGACGGCAACAAACATCAAGCAGTCCTCCAGGATGCACAATTCCATCCCCTTACGGATCAGGTGCGCCACGTGGACTTCCTTGAGCTGAATGACAAAAAGGAAGTTGTGCTCAGTATCCCCGTTAAACTGACCGGCGCCTCTCCTGGCGTGAAAGTTGGGGGTAAATTGGTGCAAAAACTCCGTAATCTTCGTGTAAAAGCACTTCCGAAAGATCTGCCGCAATACATCGAAGTGAGCTTAACTAGCCTTGAGGTGGGCGATTCCGTACGTGTGGAAGATGTACAAGTCGCGAATGCTAAGGTGCTCAACAATGCGGACGACACCATCGTATCAGTCACGATGTCACGCGCTTTGCGCCAAGCTGAACAGGAAGCAGCCAAGGCCGACAAAAAGTAACAAGACCTAAAGCGGTCGAAAGGACTTGAAGATAGAAAAGCATCAGCCCACAACGCTGGTGCTTTTTTTGCGCACCCCTAAATAATTGTATTTTTGCATCGAAATGGCAAAGAAACAGCTCCTCGTAGGACTTGGGAATATCGGTGCCGAATATGCCGATACCCGGCATAACATCGGGTTCATGGTGGCGGACGAACTGGCAAAACAGGCGGGGGTGAACTTTTCCACCCTCAGGTATGCGTATTATACCGAATACCGTTATCGAAGCAACCAGGTATACCTGATCAAACCCACTACGTACATGAACCTGAGTGGCAAGGCCGTTAACTACTGGATGCATGAGTTAAAAATACCGTTGGAAGATGTCCTGATCATCGTAGATGACATTGCGCTGCCGTTCGGAAAAATCCGGCTCCGGACAAAGGGGAGCAGCGCAGGGCATAATGGGCTGAAAAGCATCGAAGCACTTTGCGGCGGGCAGGGATATCCCCGACTAAGGTTTGGGGTGGGCGACAATTTCCCGAAGGGCAGGCAAGTGGACTACGTGCTGAGTGGATTTGACGAAGATGAACAGCTTGAACTGCCAACCCTCATCGAACACTCCGTGCAAATGGTCAATAGTTTCGTCCATATAGGCGCAGAATTGACCATGACGCAACTCAACAAGTAAACACGGCCGTACCCCTATTTCTTATTCCTCTGGGCTTTTTTGGTGGTAATTTCAATTACTCCTTTCACTCCTTTTTCACCATATTTTTCTACACCGCTTTTACCTTTCCAGACATTCATGGCATGGATATCATCGGGCGATATTTTCTTGAAATCCTCGGCGCTCGCTTCCTCACCATCAATCACGTATAAGACGCCATCGTAACTATTCTCCCCTCCAACTTCCCCTCCTTTCCGGATAGCTAGTTGGTCAGCCAACCGAACCGTATCGACCGCACTAGCCGGATTTATCGATTTGCGGGCGCCTTCTATCCCTCCTGCCTTCTTCTTAGTGACGACCAGAACCACCCCGTTTGCCCCACGGCTACCATAGACAGCCGTAGCAGATGCATCCTTGAGCACGGAAATGCTTTCAATATCATTGGGATTAACCCGATTGAGTTCTTCGCGAGCTTCCAGCAGCTTTCCATCCAATACGTAAAGTGGTTCCTTGTCGGATGTATTTCGAACAGCGATTTTAACTTTTGAAGTATCAGCATTGCGCGCATCCTTTCCGGTGCGTCCGCTGGTATCGGTTACGGCCTTATCGATTTTCCAACCCACAACGGATTTTTCTTTTCGTTTAACGGTGGTATCCGGCCTTGACGCCACTGACTGGACGTTGTCGGCGTCGGCAGAAATCACAGGGAAGTTAGCCGCTGAATCCTGTTCATAGGCTTTCGTGACCGTAAACACCAACACGGAGAATGCGATCACCGGAATCGCAAACACATACTTTCCCAGTTGTAATTGAGAGGAGCTGCGCTTATTCATCATCATAATCCGCCGTTTAAGACTTCTGAAGTTGAAACTATTCACTAAAGCAGGGTTTGCCGCCGCATGCTGTCCAACTTTCAACAGGCTGTATTGGTATGCTTTTTTGTCCACGCCGCTTTGCAGCACGCGCCGATCCGTTATGAATTCCAGGTTTTCATGGATCGCATGCCGGACTAACCAGGCAGCTGGATTGAACCAACAAATGATGCTGCATAGTTCCGAGGCCAATACGTCAACAGTATGCAGTTCCTTAACATGGATTTGCTCATGCTCAAAGATTTCACCCAGCTCCCCGTCACCATGGCTATGCACATTGAGGTAGATGTTCCGCCAAAAAGAAAAAGGAAGCACATGATCGAAAACCTGCCGGTATGGAAAGATCCGCCAGTTAGCAGCCGTTGATCGCCGGTGGATACGCCATAAACTAACTAGCCGAACAACGAATCGCAATACAAACCAACCCGCGCCCAGCCAAAACAAGACGGTTACATAAGGCCATAAACTGAAGGTATCCACAGGGACCTCTTGCCAGTCGGGGATAATCGAACCGATCTCGCCAGAAATTTCAGGTTGCTTGACGAGCCAGCTTCTTACATCCGCCATGGGATAACTAATCGAAAAAAACAACGCAAATAACAGGTAGAACCGATTGAGGTAATAGAACGTCAATTTTCGAAGCAACAACCTATAGCCAAGATAAAACACGATGATGGCAAGATTCGCTTTCAGTAGGTATATGATGATGTCCGGCATGGTATTAGCTACTCTTTTCTTCTTTGATCATCTTAATGATTTCGTCCAATTCAGCTGCGCTTATCTTCTCCTCCTTCGCAAAAAAGCTTACCAATTCCTTATATGAGTTCTTAAAATAATCACTCACAAAGCCACTCATGAAAACCTTTTTATAGTCTTCTTCCACAACGGCGGCCTCATAACGATAAGCGTTTGCATATTTCACAGCCTTCACATATCCCTTGCGTTGCAAGTTCTTTATGGTGGAAGCCAATGTAGTATAAGGCATTTTCTCGCCGGGCATGCTATCCAGCAATTCCTTGATAAACCCACCGCCATTATGCCATATCAGCTGCATTGCTTCTTCCTCTTGTATCGTCAATTTCTCCATTACACTACGTCTATTTCGTAAATGTACGAAAAGAAAATAGAATTCCAAAAATGAATACATTTCAAGTTATGCATATCGTCATTGAGAGCAGGCGTCTCCGTGGTTGTAATGAAGCTTCAGTAATGGTGTACTAAGCAGGATGAATTTGAAATGCGGCCACTAGTATTTCGTCATTTCAAGACAGCAGTTAGTGAGCCGAAGCATAAAAGGTTTTATTAAACATAATTGTGGTAGAGGTATATTATCCGAAGGTAATGTCGGCATCTGGACTTGGTAAGCTCCTCCAAGCTGAAGGACAAACGACAATGATGTCCCTCCGATAGATACACTTCCATTCAGCATTCCCGCCAACTGTCCGCCTCCTGCACTTACAGGAGTTATATTAACGTAACCGGAGGCTGTACCTGGCCCTGAATAAGAAACAAGTGGGCCACTTGGATCATTCATTGTGATACTACCTGAATAATATTGTCTACCCCCCATGAATATTCATTATATGCATAAGTGATGCCTATATTTAAGTCGTAGTTACATGCGACCGTCATCATACCCCAGCTGCCGTATGCGGTTGCGGTATTTTGGACATGTCTGTAATAATAAGCAGTTTCTGTGTCAGAAAAACTCATCGTTTCTGTATTTAGTCCCGATGTAATTCCCTTTGTCTTTAAATCAGCGCTTGGAATAAAAAGCCCTAGCGTATCTATTGCATCCAAATGTAACTGAGAAATTAACTCTACAAAACTTGAGTGTGCTTCTTTCATGGAGGAAAACGAAAGTCGATTCGTGTCCAGACTACGCATGGTTGTGACCTCACCTTTTTCAGAAGGAGCCAAATTAATCAGATCCTCGAGCTTCGACTCGTAAATAGCTTCGTTTTCAACAAAATCATCCAGATCAGATGTGCTTTCGCAAGACCAAAATAAAGACGCGGCTCCTACAAATAACATGATTGAGACGTGTTTCATTATATAAAAAATTAAGCTCATTATTGTAATGAAAAGATCCTATCCATAATCTCTTGCATACTGTCCACATAAACAGCGTTCTGCGGCATCTGAAAAAGGCTGTCGGCCAACTCCATATCTTCTACGTCTTCAACCACAAACAGCGCATAAAACGAAGTGGAGTTGCCATTGGACGATGTTCCCGGAATATGGGTAATCATTCGGCAGACATTCCCATTTACGTTGTTTGGCAAGAAACTGTTTAATGGAGAATTTACCGGCCACGCTAATGCTACATATTGAAGCGAACAGGTATCTTTTCCAAGAAGCACCTTTAACTCCATCTTATCTGGATTGCTCTGCAATGTCATCGGTTCACGACTAACTATTTCGACATTGTCCGCTGATTGCCTGGACTTAAGTACTTTATAACAAACATCTAAGCTAAAATCTTCTAACGGCTGTTGGTAAACGTAATATGTCCCATTGCTATCAATGTGGAAAAGATAAGAAGTATTATTGTCAAAATCCATTAAATAGGACGGTGTTATCATACTCAGTTGCACTTCATTAGTCCCAGGCTCCCCTAGATTTTGTTTTGGGTCTGACTTAAATTTCTCTGATTCTTCAAGGCGGAGTACTTTACCTCCTTTGACATGGTATGTAAATGGTTGGAATAAATAAGTTGAAAGCTCAAAATCTGCTGTATCTTTGCCAGGCAATGAATACATATTAATTTTCACAATTCCTTCCCCAAAATCATACTGTTGCCACCCCCCGATTGGATAAAAAGCCTCAGTGATTAAAAAATTAATTGTCGATAAGAATACATGACTCATAACAAACAACATATGTTAAATATACAGCAAAAAAAACATCATAAAAGTCAAATTTTAACCGATGTTAAGACGATATTAACCTGCAGATATAACTTTTCCATCTTGTAGCTTGGCTCGGTATTTCCGTTAGAAAACCGCTAATGCTGCCCAATCGGGAGGCACAATCCTATCTAACCCTTTACAAATGATACAGCCATAGCTTCCACACTTGTCGTAAAACAGCTTTAAGTTATCGTATTAAATTAACATTAACACAACAATATAATCTGTCTAAACGCTTTTTTTTCGGCCATTTTCATTACATTTGCACTTCATCCAAAAAAATTATGTCAGAAACAGCTTCCATATCGATAAACGGCAAATCACATGAATTACCCGTCATTACGGGTTCCGAAAACGAACAGGCGATTGACATTTCAAAACTCCGTGATGTATCCGGTGCGATTACCCTGGATCCGGGTTTCAAGAACACGGGAGCAACAAAAAGTGCAATTACATTTTTGGATGGGGAACAAGGCGTATTGCGCTACCGCGGCTATCCGATTGAACAACTGGCCGAGAAATCTACATTTTTAGAAGTAGCTTATTTATTAATATATGGCGATTTGCCAACTACTGAAACGTTAAGCGATTTCAGGAATAAAATCAGTCGGCATACGCTGATTCATGAGGATATGAAGAAATTTTTCGATGGTTTCCCGTCGAAGTCGCATCCCATGGGTCAGCTGTCTTGTCTCGTAGGCGCATTATCCGCATTTTATCCCGAATCACTCGACCCCAATCCCAGTGAGGAAGACGAAAATCTCACCATCATGAAACTGTTGGCCAAGATGCCCACCATCGTCTCCTGGATATACAAGAAATCATTGGGGCATCCCGTCATCTATCCGCGGAATAACCTCAACTATGTGCATAATTTCATGAACATGACATTCGGCCAGATCACGGAAGACATCGACATCGACAAGTCAGTGGTCAGCGCCATGCACAAGCTTTTGATTTTACACGCCGACCATGAGCAGAATTGTTCTACGTCTACGGTTCGCATTGTGGGATCTTCCAATGCCAACCTGTATGCTTCCATATCCGCCGGAATTTCCGCGCTTTGGGGGCCGCTGCACGGCGGAGCGAACCAAGCTGTCATCGAAATGCTCGAAAACATCAAGAACGATGGTGGAGACAGCGCCAAATGGCTTGCTAAAGCCAAAAATAAAAACGACCCTTTCCGCCTGATGGGTTTCGGGCATCGTGTTTACAAGAATTTTGATCCACGGGCAAAAATCATCAAAAAAGCATGTGACGATGTGCTCGATAAATTGGGTATCGACGATCCTGTATTGGAGATTGCCAAGGAATTGGAAGCAGCGGCCCTCAAAGACCAATATTTTGTCGATCGCAAGCTTTATCCCAATGTGGACTTCTATTCCGGCATCATCTATCGGGCTTTAGGCTTCCCCACCGATATGTTTACCGTACTGTTTGCATTAGGCCGTTTACCGGGCTGGATTGCTCAATGGAAAGAGATGAAAGCGAATAAAGAACCTATTGGAAGGCCTCGCCAGGTCTATACGGGCGATACCAAACGGGATTACGTGCCATTGGACCAGCGATAGCCTGTCGCGAACAGCCACAGTTATTCATCACGTCAGCTATTAACCGTCCTGATTCGGGCCAACGCCTTTCGGTGGCTATCCAACTCGCGTAAGAACATGCGGAAGTCCAGGCGGTCCACGGATGCCCCACGACGATACAATTCGTTGCTAATACGACACATATATCGGTGGTGCCGTATAAACTCCCTAACAGCAAAACCGTAGGAATGCTTGGGATCATAACAATGGGTAGGCTCGCTCAAGGCGCCGTTCACTTCAACAATCCGGAAATTCAATCCCGCTGCAAACTCGTTCCAGGTATTGAAGCGAATATCCAATCTACCATAGTAAAATTCGCCGATACAGTGGCATATTCGGTTGATCGTCGCCGTTAGCTGTTCATTTATCCGATGGCTTTCGTCCGTAAACAGTGTACCCCGGCAATGGTTCCCAAATGGCATCAAGCGAACGGTTTCGTTCAACTTGGGTATGCGCCCGTAGTCGGACAGCTTTTCGCGTCGCAGCCACGTCCATTGGAGCACACCCCTTGGCGTTTGCCTCATCAACTGCTCAATGGTTGAAACCCCGTCACCCACTACCGCAAAAAACGTCTTGCCGGTAATGCCCGTAATCACACCTTTGCGTTCACCGGGCATACGTACAAAAAAAACACCGGCTTCACAGGGAAGATCAATATACTCCTGGATTAGGTAATTAAACGAAGCGCGCCGGTGGTAGGCATGCAATTCGTTCATATTGTGTATCAGCTTCACCCCCATGCTTCGTACGCCGAAATCCGGCTTGGCAATCAACGGAAATCCCAATGCCGCCACCTCGTTTTCTGGCATGGCCGAATATTCATCACAATTTACAAACACCGTCTCGGGATAAACCGAGTAAGGCAACCGCCGATGGATTTCCATTTTGCTCACGTTACAAAAGCCACTGTTTTTGATTCCCGGATTCACTTCCAAGAAAAAGGTCGGCCGGCGCCAACGAATAATCCAATACACCCAGGCAAACGCCACGGGAAAATAAATAAGCCATGCAGGCCAGTATTCCCAATGCGTTAACTTATGTACAAATAATCGCATAACGTTATAACAAGGCAACCCAGATTGACCAATTACTGCGAGATTCATCGGGGCGCCTATTTAACGCATTAACGTAAAACAGATCGGTTTAGTTTCACTTTATAATAATCCTATCGCCTTATCAAACCGATAGCTAAGCCCGATTTCGTGTGTGGTATTATTAATACGCCGATTCAACGGTTGGTTGCCGGGGTTGAATTGATAGCTATAACCCAACCCGAATCCTCCAAAATTGAACTGCGCCATCCCCGCAACCTCCCCATAGCTCCGCACATTTGCTCCGATACCGAATACCCGCTTAATGAATACCAGGGCCGAAGCCTCCGTTTGGGGTCGCAGGCTCTCCGAGTAGGTAACCAATAACGACGGCCGGAACTGGAAGTCGGCTCCCAGTGCGAATAGCGCTCCGGCCGTTAGGTGGTAAATGTTACTGAATTCATAACGGCTGTCATCTGTCAGCCCGAGATTGCCCAGCATCAGCCGTGGCAGCGATAGTCCTACATAGTACCGTTCCGGGCGGTAAAGCATCACGCCAAAGCCAACCAGTGCGTCCGTTTCCCTTACGTCCTCACGAAAAGCCGGATCCATCGGGTCCAGCTGCGAGAAACGGCCGTCAAGGTAACTCATGCCTGCATTGAGCGACAGACCGAGGTACTCTGTTTCCGATATTCGCACGCTCTTGGCGAAAAATGCACTTGCCTCCGTCAATCGCTCGACCGCGAGGCTTTCATGGCGGATGTTTAAACCCGCCGTGGCACCAACTTTTGCAAACCCCACGTGGCCGCTGCCCCAGAACACCGTTGGAGCGCCGTCCAAACCGACCCATTGCCTGCGGCCGATTACGCTTACTTCGCCGCTCATACGCATCAGGCTGGCGGCCGGATTGACCACCGTGCGTAACTGTCCGTGCTGTGTATGTGTGAGTGGTTGCTGTGCCTGTAAGCCAGTGCTTGTCAGTATACCCGCCAATATTATGAATAGATTCCGTCTCATTTTGTCTGCTGTTTACTATCTAGTGCCTAATACCGCAACACAAACCACCCTTTCTCATGCTTCCACGTATTCCCATCCCTCACCTCTACAAGATAGAAATAGGTACCCGCTGGCAACAGCAGCTGACTTGTGCTGATACCGCGAAAGGCCATTCGGTTGTTGTCATACCCACTCGCTTCCCACAGCAACGTACCGTTGCGATTAAAAATCGTTACCCGGTTTTCCGGATAGTCCTGTATCGCCTCAATCATCAGGAATTCATTGATGCCGTCGCCATTCGGCGATATGACAGGATGTACCCGGATGGGCAGGTCGGATGAAGGATCCACCACACGAATAGTGACCTGCACTGGCTCAGCAGCCTCATGGTTTGCGTCGCCGTCCTGTGTGGCGGTGATACGCACCGTGCCCAAGCGCCGGATATTCAACGCGGCGCCGCTTAGTGAGGCAACCTCGATGTCGTCCACGGAGAGCTCGACAGGCAGCCCACTGCTGCTGGTGGCGATCACCTCCACCGTACCTGCATCGCGGTCGACTTCAGTCGGAGCCGTGAGTGTGATGACCTGCTGCGCCTTATTTACAGTCAGTATTCGGCTTTCCTGTGGCCGGCTGTTATAGTTCGCATTTTCCGGCACCGATGCCGTAATCGTTGTCTCGCCAGCGCCGGTAATAGTTATCCCACCATCCACCGTCACTTCCGCCACATCCGGATTGCTGCTCGTGTAACTGATCACTTCCCTGCTGCTGGCCATCGCAGCTGCATCGAAGTCCGCATCGCCGTAGGTTTTTTCCGGTAGAACCGGGAAATCCAGGGTTCGTTCAGCGCGGATGACCCCCAATGTAGCCGTCAAGACCAACGTTTCGTACCCGTCTCCTCTCATCGTGGCGATAACCTGTTGGCTACCCACGTCCGTGCGGTCATTGTTGGTATATACCAATGATACCCCCTCAGGTAGCTTGCCCTTGATGGTCAACCGATGCGCTGTGCCATCATAGGGGAACATACCATCGTCGAAGTCAATGCCTGTAATTGGCCGCGATACTCGCGGTTTAATCGTGAAAGTGCCCCTCAAAAAGCTGATCGCGTAGTTATCGCCCGCGGTTAGCGCGCCCTGCAGGATGGCATAGTCTCCTACATCCTCCCCATCTTCGCGAGTCAGTGATCCCCTAAAGGTGTCGTCACCGACTAATTCCGGTGAGGTTGTATACGTCAGTACCGGATCCTCCGTACCAAGCACCTTGGCCTTATCCGTCGCCATAACCGTGATTCCAAGCGGCGATATTGTCAGCGTAGCGCTCAGTGTCAGGTATTCGTAGTTATTTCCGCCGTCGATCAGCGCAGTTACCTCATACGTACCCGCATCAATTGCTCCATTACCTGGCTCGCCATCAATCTCGTAGGCCACCGACGCTCCCCCGGGCAGATCGCCCGTAAGGGTAAGCGTATGTTCGGTGCCGTCATAGGTAGATGACAAATCGTTTAATCTTATGTCTTCATATCCATCCCTCGTGATGGTTAGTGTGCCTGCTTCAAAAGCTATGCTGTAATTATCGCCTGCTGTCAGGTTCCCCGCCGTAATCGCGTAGCTACCTACTTCTTCACCCGATTCACGGGTCAGTGCTCCTGCGAAGGCGTCGTCGCCAGCCAATTCCGGCGAGAACGTATAGGTCAAAACGGGGTCGTCCGTACCAAACACCTTCGTTTTATCGGCTGCTGTAACCATGATCTCCAGTGGAGCGATGCTTAGTGTAGCCGTCAACTCCATATCTGTGTAATTCTCACCGCCATCCACAATCGCTTTCACCACATAGGTGCCTGCCTCGCTGGCACCATTGCCCGGTTCGCCGTCGATTTCATAGGCCGCCGTTGCCCCTTCCGGTAGTTCACCTGTCAGTTCAAGTAGGTGTTCCGTGCCATCGTAGACGAAGGAGCCGTTGTTGAATTCAACACCGTCGTATTCAGCTGGTGTGATCGTCAGCGCCCCAGCTTCAAAAGTGATGTCGTAGTTAGTACTCAACGACAGGTCACCTCGCGTAATCGTGTAAGCCCCCACGTTCTCACCTTCCTCACGGCCAAGCTCCCCTGTGAACGCATCGTCACCAATCAATTCCGGCATGAACGTATAGGTTAATACGGGGTCATCCTCACCGAATACCTTGGCTTCATCTGTCGCTATTACCGTGATCTCCAACGGTATTACCACGAAGGCATTATTATCCACTTCGAAGGTAATGGCGTAATTGTCTGCTTGGTCGCCTCCAAACGTCAGTTCGATATCATAAGCACCCACATCCTCGCCTTCCTCGCGCGATGCCGCCGAAACGATATCGGTCAACCCGTCATCAAAAGCCAGCACATCGCCTTCGGCCAGCGCATAGCCATATGCGGCAGGCTCGTCCGCGCCATACACTTTACCCTGATTGGTGATAGCCACGATAGTAATCGGCTGCTCCGCAACAGTAACGGCAATTTCAATGGCAGTCGCCTCGAAATTATCCGTTTCTTCCTGCGCAATGGTTAATGTCGCCGTTCCCGCCTGTTGTGCCGCGACGGCGCTCAGGTTTGTCAGATCGAGTGGCGGCGCGTCGTCATGACCGAATGCATAGGTTAGTTCACCATTGGCATCGGTAAAGCTGACCAACAGCTCGCCGATGTCGCCATAGGTCAGGGAAAGCCCTTCATCTACGTCAATCGAAGCACCGTTCCATGAAGCAGTCAATACCGGCATACCCTTCGCCACCACGATAATGACTTTCGCCTGTAGGTTTTCCGGATTGAGATAGCATTCGGTTTCCGGTATCGATAGCGGTACGGCAAACACATAGGTACCCGCCATATCACCATCATACGCGCCGCCGGCAGGACCGGCTAATGTCCAGTTTGCCAAATTACCATCCAATGGTATGGAAACATCCGTATCGTCGCTCAGGGTAGCCGTAACCGAGGTAGGTAAGCCCCCTACATCTTCCAGCGCGGTACCATAGGCAACCGGCACGGCATCCGGTACGACCAACGACTGAACAAACAATCGCTCTCCTTGATATTCATAGGCTCCCATGTCTATCACACCGTCGCCGGCAAAGTCATACACCCGCGGGTTGCCGCCCATGTCAAGATCATCTGCCAGATCTCCGCCGGCATCGATGTATGCGGGGTTGCTGCCCGTGCTGATGGCAGGGCTGCATGCGCTTAATTGCAAATAACCGGCGTCGCCGGGCGTGGTGCTCACAAATACCGGATCGACGTCGATGTTATTGCCTCCGTCCAGGATGCCTATTGCATTATTCCAGTTCGCGCTTCCACCCAAATGAGCGACCAAACTATTGGCGACGGTTACATCGCCTCCCAATGATATGGATATGGATGCGGACGGATCAGTCGGGTCACCTTCCACTTCATTCCCCCATATCACCACATTGTTCAGCAGGGTCGAAGTCTGCTCCACCTGTATTGCACCTCCATCGAAATGGGGGATAAAAACCCCGACGATCCAGTTTCGGTAAAATGTAGCATTGGTTACCGACAACGATGTGCCATTTCCACTGCTGTATATCCCACCACCCGGACCGGAAGACGTTCCGTCTTCGACAAGTCCGGCGCCATTGTGTGCGAATATGGCTTGCTTGATATCAACAGAACCTACAAAATTACGGATACCGCCACCACCGCCGGGCGCCATGTTCCGATAGAACGTCACATTGGATAACTCCGGCGAGCCGATTTCTGTTGAGAGGGAAGTCGTGTTGTACAACCCACCTCCCCACTCGCCCAAATTATTAGACCATACTATGTGCGTCAATTGTGGCGATGAACTTACAAGATAGGTCCCACCACCAAAAAACCGATAAACTGTCCGCCCCATTACGGACGAGCCCGACGTGTTACCGGTCGCGTAGCCACCGGTAACCGTAAACCCATCCATGAGGGCACTGCCTACATTTCCCGATACAATGGTCACGTGATGGGCATTCTCGGTATGGTTATCATAATTGGTTGTATTGTCGTTGCCGTTGAAATCGCCGCTTAGGATAGTGCCCTGTTCTGGACTATTCATATCCGGCAGGCTACGTGCATCTTCCAAAGACTCAATGCCGGCGATCGGGTCAAACCCACCATATAGTTGCACGTTGGGTACCAGTACAAAACTATTATCGCGACCGCCGTCCGTGGTGTATTGCGCGTCGGCTGCGTGGTATAACGGCAAGTAGGTACCCTTGGCCACAAAGATACGTAGCGGTTCGGTTTCTGTCCATCCCGGGCTCCCGCCATCGTGCTGCTCTCTTGCCCATTTAAGCGCATCGGCCAGTTGGGGGATCGCGTTTTCCCAGCTGTCGCCAGCACCGGTGTAACCAGTTGCCATGGTATTTACGTTGATATCCACGTAGAGGATATTATCGGCATCGGGGGCGATAGGGGTACCGGGCAGCGTGATGCTGCATGTCCCGAGCGCATCGCCCGTGATGTCCCACCCTAAATCATTAATGAGGAAGTCCCGATAGGGAACAACATCCGGACTGTACTCCATAGGTGACCAGGGGTGAAAAATAGCGTCCGCCTTGGTATTCGGATTCGTAGCCCATCCGTAAAGCGTATAACTATAGTTTTCGCAGCTCATGCCGCTCTGGAAGAAAACGCCAACGGATCCAACGAAACTTTCTAAATTCCAAGCGTCCAAGGACTGGTCAAAACTGGAAGCGTCGCGGAACAGATAGTCGAAATTTGTTACGCTACTCACATCCCAAGTGTCCAACGGTTGGTTGAAGCTGCTTGCGCCGTCAAACAAAAAATTCAGGCTGGTTACATTGCTCACGTCCCAGTTGTCCAAAGATTGATTGAAGCCAGTCACATCCTCAAACAAGTTACTTAAATTGGTGACCGTGCTGACATCCCACTCATTGATGTTGGGTATGGATTCGATTCCGCTTTTGCTAAAGGTAAAACTCAAGTCGGTCACACCAGCCAGGTCAGGGATGTCCGTCGCGGTGATCTTCAGGTTGTCACAACCGTAGAACACAAATCTACTCCAATGGATGGTACCCCAGCTTTTCACCTCCAGCAGCTTAGACGCATCATTTCCAGCAAAATTATAATAGAGTTGAATTGCATGAAAAGGGGTGCTTCCCGTTGGCACGATACGTACCTCATAGCTTCCTGATTGTGGAAACGTAACGATTGTCTCATCAGTTCCACTCCCTGCCCCCGTAGCTGCCGGATTGTTGGTATCCACCCAAGTATAGGTAAACTCGCCTACGGCCGGTATCTTGATTTGGTCGGGCCCGGTGCCACCATCAATGTCGGTCTTCCAAACGGTGACGAAGTGGTTTGGGTCGGCTGGACCGACACCACCACCACAATCGGTTGCTTCCGTATCGCCTATAATCGTCCATCCTTTATCAATCAGTTGTTGCCGCGCATTGGCAGCGGCCGTGGCCGGGCAATATTCCTGACCTGTCGCATCGAGCGTAACATTCGAAGGAACCGTAGACAGCCCCGCCCATCCAATAAGCGTAGCACCGTAGTTGGCGGAAGAAAGACCCGTTGAGAGCAGCATGTCGTCCATATCCGTCACATTGGAAATGTCCCAACTTCCCAAGGATTGGTCAAAATCAAGGGCAATGAAGAACATGCTGTTCATCGTGGTTACACTGGATACATCCCAACCGCTCAAGTCCTGGTTAAAGACCGGTGCTTGATAAAACATATAAGACATATCCTCCACCTTGCCTACGTTCCAGCCGCCGATGTCTTGATTAAACACAGATGCCTGCCAGAACATGCCACGCATGTTGGTCACGTTGGATACATCCCACCCCGTAATATTGCCATTGAACGCGAATGCGTTATAAAACATGCTCGCCATATCAGTTACAGCAGACACGTCCCACCCACTGAGGTCGCCATTAAACGCTTCGGCACCGTCAAACATCCGTGACAGCGAGGACACCCCGCTCAAATCCGGTACATCGGTTGCATTCGACACCATATACCTCGCACCCGAAAAGGCTCCTTCCATGGAAGTCCAGGCCATGTCACCCCATTGTTCGATGCTCATGAGTTTATGGGTTACATCGATACCGTGGGCCCCAAGTTTTATCGCCGGAAAATTTCCGGTAATGGTAACGGTAAAGGTACCAGCGGTAGTATAGCTATGGATAGCATCGCCAGTCTGGCCAGGAGAGGTGTTCCCATCCCCCCAGTCTACGGTATAACTATACCCTGTTACATCAGGGCTCACCGGAATTGTAATGCTTTCACCAGGGTTATCTGTTTTCCAAGTAGTGATAAAAGCATCCTGCGCAAACGTAACCAAACTGACCAACACGAACATCAGGGTGGCCCATAATCGAATCGATGGCATGCGTAGACGGGGTAGAAATCTTTCCATAGCGCTACAAATTGACGGAAAATAGGGCAACTCCGCCATCCCTCTTTTGGGGGGCTATATTCCCAAACCGTTTATTTGTACTTACGGCTGATCAGTGCATGGCGGCTATTGACCTGCAGTTTCTCGTAGATGTTTTTGATGTGATATTTGACCGTTTCGAGGGAAATATCGAACCGGATGGCCACTTCTTTGTTAGTAAGGCCTTGCTCGATGTCAACAACGAACAATACAATCACGACACTCCCGGTAACGCAAAAGCCAAATAGCTGTCTCCCTTTCTGGTTCCCAACTTGGTTCCACCGCACGCAATAACAATGTATTGCTTACCGGCTACGGAATAAGTGGCCGGCGTAGCAAAACCGGATGCGGGCAGTTCAACCTGCCAAAGCAGCTTGCCCGTTTCTTTATGGAATGCCCGAAACATGCCGTCCTTGGTGGCGGCTATAAAGAGCAGCCCGCCCGCTGTAACTAACGGACCGCCATAGTTCTCAGTACCAGTCGGCGGCAAGCCTTTCCCGGTCAATTCTTGGAATTCTCCAAGCGGGATTTGCCAGCGATGCAGTCCGGTGGCTAAGTCGATCGCAGTAAGGGTGCCCCAAGGAGGAACAATTGCCGGATACCCGTTTTCATCCAGGAACTTATTGTACCCATTAAATACGTACGGCATCTCGTCTCTTCGGAACTCTGTAGGCGCAGTGGAAAAGACCTCCTCCTTTTCTTCTCCAAAGAGGTAACTGACCAATGCTTGCTTTTGTGATGCGGTAATGTTGGTGAATCCGGGCATCATGCCCTTGCCCGTGGCGATGATAGCCATGACGTCTTTGCGATGCATCTTATCCTTCAGTCGTATCAAACTGGGGTAGCCACTACCGGGATTTCCCGACAGGTCGGGTTTGTGACATGCCATGCAGTATGTGATATACAACTGCTTCCCCAGAGTCACACTGCCATTGTGTTGCAATCCTTCTTTTCGGTTTAGGCTGAAAAGCCAGGGCATTTCATTGGAATTGATGTACATCACACCACTCGGATCGACAGCTGCGCCGCCCCATTCCGCTCCGCCATCTGCTCCGGGGAACAGCAGGGTTTCATTGAAATCCAGTGGGTGAAATGCACCCTTGTTTGCACGGCGATAGATGGCCAGTAGGGAGTCACGGTTAGCTGAGAAATGTGTGATATCTTCTTCAGAAATGGTCTGGCGTGCGAAGGGTTTCGGCAGCCGTGGAACCGGCTGTGTAGGCCATGTATCTTCCCCGGGGAGGATAGTGGACGGCACGCTGATTTCATCGATCGGAAACAGGGATTCGCCCGTTTCCCGGTCAAAAATAAATACATGACCCGATTTGGTAACCTGGGCCACAGCATCGATAACTCGTCCGTCCCGGCGAATGCGCACCAAATTGGGCGGTGCCGGAAAGTCTCGATCCCATACATCATGCCTGACAGCTTGATAATGCCACAGGTATGTTCCGGTCTTCGCATCCAATGCCAAGAGCGAATTGGCAAATAGGTTCTCGCCCTTGCGATTGCCTCCATAAAAGTCAAATGCAGGCGAACCGGTGGGTACATAAACGATGCCGCGACCATGGTCAACAGCCATACCTGCCCAGTTGTTCGCACCACCGATCGCAGGATTTTTGTACGCATCGGCAGGCCAGGTCTCGAAACCGGGTTCACCGGGATGGGGGATCGTGTGGAAAACCCATGCTAATTTGCCGGAGACCACATTGAAGGCCTGGATATAGCCGGGTGCGGCCCCGGGACCTTCGCCAACCCGGGTGGGCATCACGATCAAATCCTCGAAAATGGTACCCGGCGTGGTAGACACCACAAATTTATCACCAGCAGCCTCGCCCAGGCCTTCCCGTAGACTCACCCGGCCATTGCTGCCAAATGCGCGGATGGGTTTGCCGGTAGTTGCGTCTACCGCATACAACCAAGACTGGTACGCATACAGAATCCGCCGGTCGTCCTTCCGTTGCCAATACGCAACCCCACGGTTGACTTGTGAAGAACGGGTACTGTCTGGATCGAAACGCCACAATTCACGACCTGTAACAGCATCCAATGCAAACAAATGGTTGGAGGCTGTGACACCGTATAGTTTCCCTTCAATGATAATCGGGTTGCACTGCACCTGTCCGGAATCGCCGGTGTGGTATTCCCAGGCTGTCTGCAGTAACGCTACGTTGGACGTATCCAGCTGCGAAAGCTTGGAATAATGATTCCGGTCAGCTCCTCCCAAATAGGAAGGCCAGTCGTGATATTGCGTTTCGGCAACCGTACAGCCACACAGCAATAGGCACCATACAAGTCTCTTCATGTCAGTTGCCTTGATTGATATGTTGCGGCAACCATACCCTTATCGGAGCCATCATTCTCTCCTCCCTTGTACCAAGCGGTACCACACGCTTTCAACCGGAAAAAACTGGGAATAATAAAAGGTGTCATAGGAAAACGTATCGATCATCGCGACGATTTCCGCATGATACTGGTCGATAATACGTTGATCAGGTGCCATTGTTACAATCCACGACATCCAAATGGGTTCCCTCATGTAATGCAATTCCTGCACCCGTCTCGGAGAAATCTTCACTAACTCGCTATGCTGGGTAGCGGCTACGTCCAGCGCATCCTGCTCGCTGTGTTGCGGGCGCCACCACTGGTTGAGTACGCGCCAGTCATGCATGAAAAATTGCGTATCCCCGCTGTCAAACCGCCGCCAAAGAGAAATGCCTTCTGCAGCACTCTCAGCACTGGAATTGAGCCCTTCCTCATAAGCTCGTTTATACTTGGGATCACTTTCCATTTCCCATAGCGCCAATAAATCGACAACTCCCGATACGCCCGTCCATCGGTTGGTCTTATTGTGCTCGAAGTGCATCCCTTGCCTGCATATTTCGAGACGGTTTGGCTGGTATTCCCCAGCACTTTCCTGTGTGGCCCGGATATAGCGCTGATGCCACTTGTCATCGCCTGTGAGGTAATGCATGGCCTTGGTAACAAAAAGAATCCGCGGTGCGCCTTCCCAATCAAATGCCGCGAATGTATTGCGGTACCGCGAAGGGGAATATGACATGGTCGGAATACGCCACCCCGTCTGTACGAGTGCTTCAGCTACCTCGGTCATTTTCGCAACGATCAGATCCCGCTCGGCGTCATCGGCGAGTCCTGCATACACATAACGCCATAAACCGTAAAACCACGGGGATGATTGATCGTTGGACCCCATCGCCGGTGGTGTTTTGCCATCGGTGGCCACACTCCTAGCGATGAACCCGGATTTGTCGCCCACGCTAGCCAAAAACAGCAACCCTTTTACCAAACGTCTCGCTTTTTCTTTGTCTGCTTCCTGATGCGTAAGCGCCCACCTCCTGCAGATGGCATCCAAATAGAGCCCGTTAAACATCGAACCGTTCTCCGTGGGCGTCCACCAGGCTAATGCGTTCGGTTTAAGCATACGGTATTCGTCTGCTTCGGGCCTGATAAAGGATCCATCGTAATCAGCGAAATCAATCAACACGTTGTACTCGTCGATAAACCGGTGCCAAATCTCCTCGTGTGCAAGCTCAACCCGATCATTGGTACGGCCGAACAATACCGAATCGGTGGCAACAGGCATCATTCCATGCGCAATGCCTATGGTAAACGCCCAAAACAGGACGTTTACCAGCATACAGATTATTATTTTCATCGCTTAACGGTTAATTCCAGTCGGGATTCTGTTCCAAATTGGGGTTTGCCCGTATTTCGTCCAGTGGTATCGGGAAGTACCGATGTTTAGGCTGGGGATTCCGTTCGGGGTATACGACGTCGACGGCCTTCGGGATGGCCTCCATAAACGTGTTGGTCCGGGTGAGGTCATACCAACGATCGCCCTCGGCAAAGAATTCCCACCCTCTTTCCTGCAGCACCGCTGCGACAAATGCGTCCTTATCCATCGGCAATCCAAGCGTCGGAATACCTGCCCGCGAACGCACGGCGTTGATCTGCTCAAAGGCAAGAGACGTCGGGCCATTCAGTCTTCCTTCTGCTTCCGCGGCAATGAGATGCATGTCAGGCAATCGCAGGATAGGTACGTTGCAACGGTTGCGATCGCCATTCGAGTTTTTATCCATGTACTTCTTGATCAACACGGTGTTCGGAGTAAAGGGGATAATATCTTTTTGTGAAACGTGATTACCTGCCCGGTCGATGAAAAAGGTATCAAGCAACTGTCGCCTTTCGTCTCTGGGATCAAATGAATCGAAAAACGTCTGGTAAGCGAATATGGATCCGAACGTTGAATTTCCGTAATCCCTTCCTGCAGAATTTGCAGGTCCGCAAAGTCCCATCATATTAGCTGTCTTTGTCGGGTTGGCATTATGTCCCTCAAAAGCGAAGATCACTTCCGCCCGTGCATCGTCTTCCTTTTCCACATCATATACGTCCAATACATTATCCATTAAGGTGTATTTCCCGGAGGCAATTACCTGCATCGCTTTTTCCTTGGCCACATTCCATTCTTCAGCATAAAGTGCAGCTTTTGCATACAGCGCAGTAGCCACCTCTTTTGATGGGCGTCCTTTTACCGTTGCTACGCTATAAGGTGGCAATTTCAACTCCGCTTCGCCCAAATCCTTAAAAATTTGATCGTAAACTGCTTTTTTATCGCTCTTTGGCAACAACGTCTCCGCTTCGGTCTTACTCGTTGTTGTTCTGACAATGACGTCCCCGAAATTCTTGGTTAGGGTAAAATGAAAGAATGCCCGGAGAAATAAAGCCTCTCCGATAATGGCATTCTTTCTGCCTTCGTCCATCGTGATCTGGGGAACTTTTTCGATAACCCAATTTACATTTTCGATCCCTTTGTAGCAATATTGCCATACACCGTAAGGTCCCTCCAATTGGCGGCCAAAGCTTTTCTGGGCCGAATAATCCGTATCATAGGTAAAAAGCGGGTACACATTTCTTCCCACTACCGGCTTTGCCCAGGTCTGATCGTCCTGAAAGTCACCAGAAATCACCGTGGTCGACAACACAAAAAGGTCTGCCAACGGGCCGTACGCCGCTATCAAAGCGGCTTCGGCATCCTGGGCACTCTGATAGAAGTTAGTCGTCATTATAGAAGAGTAAACTGTCTCATCCAGTTTCCTGCATGACTGAATAGCAATCATTAGGACTAGTATAATGGTACCCAGACCAAAAGTTCTTTTTTTCATTTCTCTCTTGTTTGCGAAATTGTTCAATTAAAAATTTGCTTGAATTCCGAAGACGTAAGACTTGGCCGCCGGGTAGGTTCCATTGTCATAAAACAACGAATTCGAGCTTCCGAAATTATTGGATTCCGGATCCCATCCTTGGTACCGAGTGATTGTCAGTACATTATTTGCGCTGGCATAAATCCGAAACCCCTTCAACAAGTGATGTTTAGGCAACGTATAACCAAGTGTCAGATTCTTGAGCCTGATGTAGGAATTATCTTCCACCCAACGGTCGCCGACGGGCAAGTTCGTGCCTTGAGCGGCACGTACGTATTCATTACTGGGATTGGTAGGTGTCCATCGGTCTGCCATACCTGCCAGCAGGTTTACTTGACCTGATGGTGTTTCAAAGGTGAAACGGAATGCATTGAACAGGCTACTCCCCTGAATGCCTTGCAGAAATCCACTCAGATCAAAATTCTTGTAACGCAAGTTCGTTGTCAGTCCGAAGTAATACTTGGGCTGCGCGTTACCATAAAGCACCATATCCTCGTTACTGATTTCGCCGTCACCGCTTACATCCTTGAGCTTGATTCCACCCGTGCGTGCGTCAGAACCAGGTAGAAAAGCCTCATCCGTTTGGTATATACCGTCTATCAGGTAAACCTTGTATGTGCCCAATGGGTAGCCAACTTTCAATACCGAATAACTTGATTGCGCAATTTCATCCTGCACGCCATCAAGTGCCAAAACTTTGTTCTGATTGAAGGTAATGTTGCCGGCGATATCCCACGAAAAAGCGCCAGTTAATAGTTTTGCATTGATAGCGACTTCCAGTCCTTTGTTTTCGATGGAACCGTAATTTCCGTTGATTGCGGCATAGCCCGAAGACATAGGTAACATCTTGGTAAACAGCAGGTCGTCGGTACGCTTATAATAATAATCAAGGACACCGTTAAGCCGGTTTCCGAACAACGAAATATCAAGACCGACATCCAGCTGCGTGGCCCGCTCCCACTTTAGGTCAGCATTGGCAATACCGCTGGGGTACGTGCCGAACAACATGACGTTATTGAAATTATAGTTGTAGGAACCGCTCATAACCGTTGCGAGCGAGCCATAGGGCCCGATGGCCCCCGCATTGCCCGTAACGCCATAACTTGCCCGCAATTTTATGTCATCCACCTGATGTACAGCAGACATGAACGACTCCTCGGTGATCCGCCATGCGACGGACGCCGCCGGGAAAAATCCATACTTGTTGTTTGCGCCAAATTTGCTCGAACCGTCGACCCTGCCGGTAAGATCAAGGTAATACCGATCCTTAAACTCGTAGCCTACCCGACCGAGATAGGAATCCAGTAGTGTTTTATTCCGTCCGCTGGATACAGTGAAGTTCCGTGCGGAGCCCGTACTCCAATTTTCGGTATAGTCATTTCCGAATCCTGACGCCGAATGCGCGTTGCTCTGAAACTGATCGGTCTGCGTACCGTACACGGCTGTCGCACTGATGGTGTGGTTATTAGCGAAGTCTTTACGGAATGAAAGGATACTCTCGTGCAGCAAAGACCTATTGTAAGAGCTGGTGTTACCCGCACTCCCGTTGATCGCATTGGGATTGTTCAGCGAAACAGAATCCACAATAGACCTCGGCGAATAGGATTCAAACAGATTGGAACCTAAATCTGCATTGAAACTTGCCCTATACGTTAATCCTTCGACAATAGCTACTTCCAAATATCCATTTACGAGGAAACGATTGACCGTGGTAAAATCCTTTCTTGCAAGCTCCGCCATTGGATTGACGGTTTCCCGATAACGTCCGTTCATTTGATCGGCAAAAGGAAAAGGGCTCCCATCAGCCCGGAAAGGTGATAAGGTAGGCGGGGCCGCTACGGCACGACCTAATATCCCTTCGCGTGCACTGGTTACGTTGACACCGGTACCACCCGCCCTGACTTTATTTTCGCCAGTAATGGTGTAGTAAAGACTGGTACCGACTTTTACCGATTTATTGATTTTCTGATCAACATTCAATCGGAGTGCATATCGTTGATAATCACTATTTTTAATCACTCCTTCTTGATTGAAGTAGTTTAGTCCCAAAGCCGCCTGTGTGTTTTCACTGCCGCCTACTACAGAAACCTGATGGTTCTGGATACTTCCCTGGCGCAACACCAAATCCAGGTAATTCGTTCCCTCGCCTAAGATTGCTGGATCTTCGTAAATCACATTGGGACTGTAGGTGTCATTTTCCAACTCGGCGAACTGCGTTGCGTTAAGGATGTCAAGTTTGTTTGTGGGAGACTGCTGGCCGATATAGCCATCATAGGTAACATTTGTCACACCGCCCGTCCCTCGTTTAGTAGTGATCAACACGACACCATTTGCAGCCCGTGCGCCATAAATCGCCGTCGCAGAAGCGTCCTTTAATACTTCTACCGATGCAACATCCGATGGATTGATCTGCGACAACGGGTTGGCTGCATTAATCGCCGATGATGCAGAAATTTGTATACCGTCTATCACATATAAGGGTTCTGAAGTACCATTGATTGAATTGGTTCCGCGAATCCGAATACTGATATTTCCGCCAGGGGTTCCCGAATTTTGTCTCATATCAAGCCCCGCTACCCTTCCCTGTAAACCCTGCGCTAAATTCGCAACGGGCGTTGTGGTCAGTTCTTCCGGCTTGACCGTAGCAACGGATCCGGTAATCGACTTTCGGGTTCTTGTTCCGTATCCCACCACGACGACTTCATCCAAATCGCTTATGGATACCTTCATGGAAATATTAACAGTAGAAAGCTCTCCAATTGACTGTTCCATGGTTTCAAATCCTACGATCGAAAAAACCAGCATGTTTCCTTGCTCATCCACAACGATACGATAGTCTCCCGTCGTACTCGTTTTGACAGCAACGGAAGTACCTTTTACGGTAACCGTTACCCCGTCAATCGGGTTCCCCTGTTCATCTGTAACTTTACCCGATACCACGCGCTGCTGTAACGGCTCCGTTTGCGTAACAGGCCGGGATGGTTTAGCAGTAATCGTCACAATACCTTCTTCTAGCACCCAGTCTAATCCTTTTTGTTCCAGGATAGTCCTCATGGCGTCCGCAAACTCCACCTGCGCTAACTTGACGTCTACGCGAATGTCGGCAATGTGGTTGCCATGGAACAAAAACGAATAACCCTGTTGCCGCTGAATTTCCCGCATGACCTCACGGAGCGGTGCGTTCTTTTTATGAAGCGTAATCTTCTGTGCTTTACTCTCTGCGATGGCGTGAAATGCAAAAGCAATGGTTAAGAATATCGCCAATTTCATAATTAGTAAAAATCGGTAGTTAATAGACCAATAAAGGCCTGTTACACATCGTGTAAAAATCATATATTTGTCCTGTTTGGATAGTTTATAAATGGGTTTTCGACCGAGCTTTCGACGCACAGGCCGTTTATCAGTCCGGACAAGCTAACGGGTGATGGAGCAAACATCATCCGTTTTTTTGTGGACATTCGCGGTTACAATAAGGTTATGTTTCCATGGTTATCTCCTCTTTAGCATTAATAATCGATTCCATATTTAGTCTGTCGGCTTCTGCATCGCTTCACTCATTACCTGTTTCCCGAGACTTGCAACTCCTTCCTTTCGCCGGATGAGGTGACCTCGAATTTAAGTCCATTCTTAGCTAACGCATTCAACACGGCACTGAGCGGCTTGTCCCGGTCAATCATCCCAAAAACGATGGTTTCGGGTGTGTTTCCATCGTAAATCACATCAAGGTCATACCACCTGGCCACCTGTTCAATTGCCTTCCGCGACGGAATATTGTCAAAGTAAAACAGGCCTTCTTTCCAAGCGGTGTGGGGCTCGGTATCGACCTTGCGGATTTGGGTGGCCGCTCCACGGGTGGTGGCCTGCTGGCCGGGTGATAATAGATTGGAGGCGTGAGATTTGAGATTTGAGATCTTTACCTTGCCTTCTATGAGCGTGGTTTTGGTTTCGGGATCATCAGTGTAGGCCGATACGTTGAATTGGGTACCTAGGACCTCAACCGTTTGGCCAGCGGTTTGGACTTTAAAAGGCAGACGTCTGGCAGGCAGCCCCCCGCGGTCAGCGGTCGGCCCTTTTCCGGTTGTCGATGACTGATGGCTAACGGCAAAAAAGGCTTCACCCTCTAAAATTACTTCTCTTACATCTCCCGTGAATTGGGATGGGTATTTCAGGGTACTGTTCGCGTTGAGCCAGACTTGTGAGCCGTCAGGGAGGGTAATGGAGTAAGTGCCGCCCTTCGGAGTGGTGAGCGTCAGCTTGTGAGTTTGTGAGCTTGTGAGTTCCTCACCGACCCCCTTACTCAGTGATTCACTAAGTACAGCGCTTCCGTCCAGGTAGGTAATTCCGTCCGCTATGACGATACCGGCGTGCCCGGAACTTAAATTGATTGTCCGGCCATCGGCCAATGTGAGTGTAGCGCGATTGGCTCCCGGTGCGACATCCTCAGCATTCACCAGCTTTTCGGCGGGCATCTGCTGGCTGAATTGGTCACTGAAGAATAGCCAGGAAGCGGCTGTAACCACAAGTAAGACAGCGGCTGCATATGGCATCCACCGACGGAGCCTACGGATGGTGGTTGACGCTGTATTACGGCGGATATGACGGTGCATGCGCCGCATGGCGCGGTCGGGGTTTTCAGCATCCGAATGGATAAAGGTGTCGTCGCTATGGTTGTTGTACCATGACTCGAAATCGGCTTCCTCTGCCGGCGTGAGGGTGCCAAGCCGGTACTTATGGGCTAATGCTTCAATATACTCCTTAGAAAACCGGTCGTTCATCCGCTTTTGTTTTCTCTTTAGTGCGGAAAACAGCGCGTACCCCTTGCCCGGAAACAGTATTTTTTCTAAATCTCTTTCAACAGACTGATAACCAAACGACAAGTTTAAAAGAATGTATCCAATGGCTCACTATGATGGCGGGTGCAACCGCGCTTAGGTTATTGCGGATATCGGATAGCGCACGGGTGATGTGTCCCTCCACAGTCTTTTCGGATATTCCAAGTTCGGCGGCGATTTCTTTATTGCTTTTGCCTTCGTCCCTGCTCAACCGGTACACCATACGGCACTTTTCGGGCAGCGCCTGCACAGTGGTCTCGATCCGCGCCATCAGTTCCTTCTCAAAGAGCGCCAACTCGGGCGAATCGACTGTGGATTCGTCGGTAACCTCCCCTGCCAGCTGTGTGCGCTTTAAATAACGCAGATCGAGTCGTTTGATCACCTGATACTTGATGGCTGCGCCCAGGTACGTGTTGAGCGTGTGCTTCACGACGACATCGGCACGCCGCAGCCAGAGGCTGGTGAAAACATCCTGCACGCATTCTTCTGCTTCCTGCTCGTCGCCAAGCCGATTGATGCATACGGCCAGCAGTTTGTCCCAATACCGGGTATATATCTCGGTAAACGCGCCCCGGTGATCCCGATTCAACAAGTGGATGAGCTCGGTATCCGATAGGTTTTTCAGCGTTTCCATGGTTTTCTTGGCCTTTAGCAAAGTAAAGATAAGAAGAAAACCATGGAATATCATTATTTCTGATTAAACACTTCTTTAAGCGCTTCCAAATATTCGGTATCCGATTCGAGATAATCCCTCCTTTACTTTCAAATAAACTAACTCCCATTACGAATCTAACCTAATCAGTTTAGGAGGCATCCAGCCAGGTCATCCCAATTCCTATTTCACGCAGCTACGAGCGCGGCATCCACAATTCAACAATGCTTCATTCCGTTGCGAGGAATGGTTCCAAACCGTTTATTTGTACTTACGGCTGATCAGTGCATGGCGGCTATTGACCTGCAGTTTCTCGTAGATGTTTTTGATGTGATATTTGACCGTTTCGAGGGAAATATCGAACCGGATGGCCACTTCTTTGTTAGTAAGGCCCTGCTCGATGGCTTCCACCACCTGCGCTTCGCGCGGGGTCAGTTTTTCGTAAAGATCGGTCGTCCCCTTCGGATTGAAATATTCCACCACCTTCCGCGCAATGCCGGGCGACATCGGCGCGCCGCCTTCATGGAGTGACAACACGGCCTCTTTGATTTTCTGCAACGGTGTTTGCTTAAGCAGGTACCCAGACGCCCCGTTGCATAGGGCTTGGAATATACGGTTGGCATCGTCATAGACCGTCAGCATGATCACCTCGCACTTCGGCGCGTGCTTCTTGATGCGCTTTACGCCCTGGATGCCCGACTCTCCCGGGAGACCGATGTCAGAAAGGACGATATCCAGAAAGATGTCAGCTTTCCACTGCTCGAAAAATGCTTCTACCGAATATGCGGACAGCAGGCATGAAAAACCGGGCTGTTCCTTGAAAAAATCAACCAGCATAGTCCTGATCTCTTCGTCATCTTCTATAATGCCTAGGCGAATCATATCGTAAAGGTATGGAATGCCGATTAAAACTCACACCCCCCTTTTGGGTAGTGTGGGCAATGACGTACTAAGGGACAACCAGTTCGAGGCGGAATACGCCACTTTCTGCCGTGTACGAGAACTCCCCACCCACCCGGGCTGCCCGTTGCTGCATATTTTGCAAGCCACACCCGCCCTGCTGGTCGATGATGGGGCCATTGCCCCCAGAATACCGATTCTGGAGGGTGAGTCGGATGGCGCGGTCGAAGTTCAACTCGATGATGATTTCCGAACCGTCGCCATATTTGATGGCATTGGTTAACGCCTCCTTGAAAATAAGGAATAGGTTTTGCCTTACGAGCTGTGTCACAGCACGCGCGGATTGGTCGCCTTGCACATCAAACCGATAGGTAATATCCAGCTCGTCGCGCAATTTGTACACGTAGTCCTTCATGCGGATCAGCAGATCCTTTACCGTATCGAAACGCGAGTCGATAGACCATACCATGTCGCTCATGGTGAGCAACGCCTGTTTACTGGTATTGGCAATCTGCCGCAACTGCTTATCGTCAGTCAACTCCCGGTGTTTGGCCGACAGCATATCTGCCTGGAAATAGATACGGGTGAGCGAGCTGCCCACCTCATCATGCAGATCACTGGCAATCTTAATACGCATTTTCTTCTCATTCCGCTGGATGTTTTCGCGGTACCTGAAAAAGCCGCCAATGACGCCGGCTACCGTCAGGAGAACCAATGCATTAAACCACCACGTTTCATAAAAGTGCGGCAGTTTGGTAATCGTAAACATTCGTCTACTAGCCGTTACTGCGGCGCTCCGTGTTTCCAATTGGAACCGGTATCCGGCTGGCGAGGGTTCGATAAGTGAAATGAATTGGCCCAATTCCAGCGGCTCCCAATTGCCGTCGTTTAGCAAATACCGGATCTCGCTATTCATGCGGTGATTGCCCGGTGTCCCCACATACAGACCGGTTAAGCTCTGACCAGGTTGCAGTTCTAACGCGTCCTCACCCCGATAGGGCCATGTGTAGTCGGCTGATTTTGCGCCTGAAGCACCGCTGGTTGTATGTATTTCCGTCACATAACTCTCCAGTCGATGTCGGCGGTCAAACCACGGCTGGGTCATATCCAGCACCGTGTATCCCATCAACCCGCCCACATACATTCGCTGTCGTGCCTCATCCCAAAACGATGCGCCCGAATTGAACTCCGACTGGCTCAAGCCTTCCGGCATGCCGATCCGTCGGACGCGCTCACCGATGACTAGGTTCAACCCGTCTGCCGTACCAGCAACGAAGAGACCGTTGGCATATTCTAAGCTATACACCAAGTTGTTACTGAGCCCTTCGCCCGTGGTGATTGTCCGGAGCGGATGTCCTGCGTTATCTATTGCCACCATCCCATTCCCTTGGGTAGCCAACCAAATCGTGTCGCTTACTACGACCGACTTGAAAACACCAATATTGCCGGTCTGGGGGTATCGTTTGGTAACACGTCCCCTCCGCACCTCATAGAGTCCCAGATGCGTACTTAATAACAAACCGCTGTCGGGCAGTAACCGGATATGCCGGATTTGCACATCCAATCCATTGGCCTCCATGGAGACCAATGGATACTTATCCAACCGATGGCTTTCCTTATTCAGCAGCCAAAGTCCGCCCATGCTACCGATGAGATAGTCTGTCTCGGTCTCGGCGAGGCTCATCACGTAGGTGGGCAGGTTAAAAGCATATTGATTGCTAGCTGCCTCGGAAAGCGTGTACCGGAGATCCGATATCCGACGGCGTCTTCGGTCAAAGATTTTAAGCATCCCCCCCTCCGTACCAATCAACAGTTCGTTGTCGCTCATCGGGAGCATCACATAGGCATGCTTCAAATCCTCCAAAACCACTGTTTCTCCATCGGGCGCGACGAATCCGGCTCCGTTATAGGTTCCATAGAACCGCGCTCCATCGGGGTAGATATAGATGCCCCGCGTGCTTTTGTTGGCACCGGCATTGGTAGGGATGAATTGCGAGAGTCCATCGGTTTTTCGATAAACCACAAAAATCCCCTCGTCGGTACCCAGCAGTGCCTCATTTCTAGAAATCGTAATGCTGGTGGTATTGAACCGATGCATCGACGGGATGGACAGCTGCTGTTGCAGACCGAGGCCAGCGTCTAACAAACAAGCCGATTCATCGTCGGCGTAGATGCACATACCACCATCCTGCGCCAAAACGTAGGATTTATCGTTCGACAGGGAGAATAATTCATCGGGTGTATAAACGCGAAGCCCCTCCTGTGCATCGAATCGAAAAACACCCTGTTCATAGACGTCCAGCAGCAAGGCGTCTTCTTGGGCAATCAGGAAATTAACAATATGGTCGATGCCCGGTAACCGATGGTACCGGGTATGGATGGGGTCAGTGGCCTCGATAGACAATACGCTGCCGGCAGTGGTGCCTACCCAGTATTTCCCTTTCCAGAAAGCCACGCATCGAGGCGATACCCGATTATTGGCCACATGGCCCCGTTCGTATAATTCGTCTATCCGTGTTTGTGTATCGCCCCTGATCAGGAGCAGGTGTCCGTTCTCATAGGCCACCATCACGCAAGAATCGGGTAGCTGCTCGATCCAAACCACCGTTCGGTCCTGCACGGGCGGCAGCAACGCCGAATCCACGGCATGCACCTGCCACGTTTTGAGATCGAGGTAACTCAGGTTCGCATTCCCGGCCATCCACAATCGATTCTGTTGATCGACGAGGATGCGTTGAGGCATGTCGTCCGTGAGCCGCTGATCTGCAATGGTCTTCAGGATATCCAACGAGCGATAGCCGTCATAGCGATAAATTTCGCCATTTGTCAAGAACCAAATAAAACCAAGGCTGTCTACGGTTACATCTTTGATAAGTACTTCTTCACGATCGGGGAAAAGCTTCAGTTTGGCGATGGTATACTCTTGGCTCTGCCCAGCTAACGCGATAAGCAAAAGCCAAACACAACAGCCGATATGAAAACGCCATTTTCCCAGCAAACTGGTCAGTAGATGTAAATACACCCTTCAAAGGTAACACAAATTGGGGTAAATTTGAGGTGCTTAGAACCATTCAAAATAATCTACCAATCCGCTATATATTATCCCACCAAATCCGTATGTTTGCACGATATTTTCAGCGGATAGCGCAACGTGGCTTTTTACCTCACATACCTCATTATCGGCATCGTCTTGTTCGGGTTTATCGCGGGCTTTACGTTGTTTGCGGTATACAGCGAACGTAAAATAGCGGGGTTCGTGCAGGATCGGCTTGGGCCAATGGAAACCGGCAAGTACGGCAGCTTGCAAACGCTTGCAGACATCCTCAAGCTTATTCAAAAAGAATTCATCACACCTTCAGCGGCCGACAACATATTGTTTGCCGCGGCACCGGTAATTATCTTTGTGGCGGTGTTCCTCGGCTTTGCCGTGATGCCATGGGCACCCGGCATGGCTCCATCAGCGCTCAATCTGGGGCTTTTTTATGTCCTCGCCATCATCTCGGTGGATGCCATCGGCCTGCTGATGGCTGGCTGGGGATCTAACAACAAATTTTCGCTGCTTGGCTCCATGCGGGCGGTGGCACAGATCGTTTCGTATGAAATTCCGGCAGGCATCGCCCTGATTTCAGTCGTCATGATCGCTCAGTCACTTAATTTGCAGGAAATCGCACTCAACCAAGGCATTAAGGCGGCCAGCCCCCAACTTTTTATCGGACTATGGGATGTCAGCGGAATCGGAGGAATACTGGCGTGGAATGTTTTTCAGGCACCCCATTTGCTGCTGGCTTACGTCATTTTCTTTATTGCTTCACTGGCCGAATGCAATCGGGCACCGTTCGATATACCCGAAGCGGAATCGGAACTGGTGGGCGGCTTCCACACCGAATATGGTGGTTTGCGGTTTGCTTTTATCTTCCTCGCTGAATATGCCATGATGTTTTTAGTGGCCATGATCGGTGTGGTGGTTTTCCTTGGCGCATGGAACACGCCACTGCCTAACATTGGAGCGTTAAAACTCGCCGATTGGACCACGGGGTTGGTATGGGGTATCTTTTGGACACTCTCCAAGACCTTGCTCGTTGTAGGGGTACAGATGTGGATCCGATGGACCCTGCCCCGTCTGCGCGCTGACCAGCTCATGTCGCTCTGCTGGAAAGTATTGACGCCGCTAGCCTTTCTGTGCATGGCCATTTCGGGAATTTGGCGGGTATGGGTAATGGTTTGAGTTGTAGCTATTAGTTAGCCACTAAAGATTAAAGTAGAATATACGGCATAAGACATCAAAATGTTCAAAACCACCTTACATGCATTCATCACCGCAGCGAAGGGACTGGTAGTTACCCTTGCGCACCTCTTCGGTGCGCGCCGATCGCGCAAAATACGGGATGTACGTAAAGTGGACTACTTCGATAAACAGGATGGTGTAACTACTGTGCAATTCCCTAGGGAAAAAATGCCTATACCAGAGGTAGCGCGTTATCAATTGGATGTCGAGATAGACGACTGCATTGTCTGTGATCTCTGCGCCAAAGCCTGCCCAGTAGATTGCATCACCATCGAATCCGTTAAATCACCGGATGTCATCGGAAAGACATCGGATGGAAGCGTGAAACGCCTTTATGCTGCGCAATTCGATATCGACATGGCCAAGTGTATGTATTGCGGGCTATGCACGGTGGTATGTCCCACCGAGTGCATTGTGATGACCGATCAATACGACCGCAGCATGACGAACTTGGCCGAGCTGACGTATTCCTTTACCGATATGACGGCCGAGGAGGTGGAGCAAAAGAAACGGGAATGGACCAGATTCCAAGCTGAAAAGGAGGCAGCAAAGAACAAATAGATGACGATACAAACGCTTTTATTTTATGGTCTATCAGCAATAGCAATTGGATCGGCAGTCATGCTGGTGAGTATGCGCAACATCGCCAGGGCATTGTTCCTATTTTTCATCGTGCTCTTCTCCGTTGCCGGGCTGTATGTTTTTGCACTGGCCGATTTTGTGGCAATCACGCAGATTTTGGTATATGTAGGCGGCGTATTGGTACTGATGCTCTTTGCATTCATGCTGTCCAGCAAAACACTTGTTGACCAGTTGCAAAACGGTGCGTCTCATTTTTTTGCGTTACCGGTATGGCAATCACTACTAATTGCCGCTTCTTTTCTGGCCATATTGGTCTATGCATCGCTGCAATTTGGCGCGCACGAACCAACATGGATCGTTACAGCTAGGGAATCGGGCACTGCTATCGAACCCACCGCCAATACGGTACAGCAAATCGGCGTGCAGGTGATGACACGGTACCTGTTGCCCTTCGAAATCGTTTCGGTGCTGCTCATGATGGCCTTGATCGGTGCCGCCCACCTCACACGGAAGGAGGGAAAATTGTGATTACGCTTACTCACTTCCTTGTTGTCGGCGCATGTATATTTGCTATCGGGCTGTATGCAGTCATCGCACGTCGCAATGCCATCCTGGTATTGGTTGGCATCGAATTGATGATCAATGCCGCGATACTCAACCTTGTCGCTTTCGGCCGCTATGACAGTACACGTTACGGTGGTCAGGCATTCGCATTGTTTGCCATCGTATTGGCAGCAGCTGGTGTGGCGGTCGCGTTGGCCATCATCCTCAACGTGTATAAGCACTATAAGACGATAAATCCGGAAGACATCAATAAATTAAGAGACTAAAAACGAAAACATTGCCCCTACCGACGTTGACATATCCCGTGCTGGCTGCCGTTTCGGCAGTACTGCTTCCGTTCGTCGGATTTCTCCTGCAGGCCTTGATGGGTAAAAGAAGCCAAAACGGTGCCATCGCCCTCATTACAATTGCACTAAGCTTGCTGGCCGCCGGCTACACGTTCGCACAGGTGTGGGGCAATGAGCCGATCCATGTCCAGTGGCGTTGGTTTACCATCGGGCAACAGGTCTTTTATGTTGGCCTGTTGCTGGATAACGTTTCCGTACTCATGCTGCTGTTAGTGGCTTTCGTTGCGCTGCCGGTACATGCCTATTCGGTTGCCTATATGAAGGGGGATTCCGGTATCCACCGGTACTGGACCTACCTCAGCCTGTTTTGCTCGGCGATGTTGGGACTGGTCGTAGCCGATAACCTGCTGCTGATGTATGTCTGCTGGGAGCTTGTGGGCTTTGCCTCCTACCTGCTTATCGGCTTCTGGTTCACGAGGGATGCCGCAGCGGCCGCCAATAAAAAGGCGTTTATCGTAAACCGCATAGGAGACATCGGTTTCCTGATCGGCTTCGCCATCCTCTACAGCTTTTTGGGCACCTTAGACCTAAACACGCTGTTCGGACAAGAGGGATTTTTCGCTACCGCCAGCGGCGCAGAGGCCTCCGGTATCATCGCGCATCCTAAAATCCCCGCCGGTTGGCTCACGACCGCCGGATTGGCATTTTTTCTTGGAGCTATGGCCAAATCTGCACAATTCCCCCTGCACGTATGGCTGCCCGCAGCGATGGAAGGGCCCACATCGGTTTCATCGCTCATCCATGCAGCTACTATGGTGGCTGCCGGGGTGTTCCTGCTTGCTCGGATATTCCCATTATTTGACGATACCGCGCTATTGGTGATCGCCACTACCGGCGCGGTCACCGCCTTCGTCGCGGCCTATTTTGCACTTACCCAATACGACATTAAAAAGATACTGGCCTACTCTACCATTTCCCAGCTGGGTTTTATGATGGTTGGTATCGGGATCGGCATGTATCAACTTGCCTTGTTCTATCTGGTTACGCATGCATTCTTCAAATGCCTGCTTTTCCTTGGTGCCGGAGCAATCATCCATGAGTTGCAGCACCTCAACGACAAGCACCAGCTTGGTATCGACCCACAAGACATCCGCCACATGGGTGGACTTCGTAAGTACATGCCCATTACGTTCGTTACCATGCTCATCGCCTCCTTGGCGCTGGCCGGGTTCCCGCTCACTGCCGGATACCTCTCCAAAGATGCGCTACTGATACATGCCTTCGAATGGGCGGCATTGCAGAACGATGCATCAGTCGCGATACCTTACGTACTTGCTGTGGCGAGTATCCTCACCAGCTTTTACATTCTTCGCTTGTTGGCCAAGGTCTTCCTTGGATCGCCGGCTATAGGCGTTATGACGAGTGCCCGTCCTCATGAAGCCTCCGCATGGATGCTCGTGCCCATGCTCGTACTGGCAGCTTGCTCCCTCTTCCCACTATTTACGACGAGCCCGCTCAATTACGGACAAGCGTGGCTTTTACAGAAAATCTTACCAATGGCGGCATTGCCTCCGCTTCCTTTGCTGCATGTGCTTGTTCCCCTACTGACGACGATGGCTACCGTGGCCATGACGCTGCTGGTATGGCAATGGTATGTCAAACAAAAATATCCGCTGAAGGCAGGTGGTCTGTTTTTCCGCTTATCCCAGCAACAAGGTTACGTGGATGTTTTCTATGATCGAATCGTGGCAGCAGCGGTCCTGAGGTGTTCCAACGTCTTGTTTTGGGTCGATAAGCACATCATAGACGGTGCAGTAAACGGCCTTGCTGCGCTGGGACGCATATTGGCTGCAATTGCCGGATGGGTAGACCAGCGGCTGGTAGACGGTTTCGTACGGCTTGTTGGCAAACTAGCCTGGGGGCTGGGCAATGTGCTTAGACGTTCTCAGACCGGGCGGTTACAAGACTACATGGCCAGCGTATTTTTTATTATTTTGGTGATTTTGCTATATCATCTAATCGTGCAAGCATGAACCCACACCTATTAACCATACTCATTTTCATACCGTTGGTTGCCGCGATGATCATGTTCATCGTGCCTTCCGGTAAACGGGCTGCCTACAAGTACATTGCCCTTATCACGGGTATCCTCCAACTGGTATTGAGCGGTGGGATGTATTGCCTGTTCCATCCAAAAGGCGCCGGCATCTCCGAGGAACGCTTATACCAGTTCGTAGACCACATCCCGTGGATACGGTTAGATATGGGCAGCTTCGGCAGGCTGGAAATCGATTATTTCATCGGAGTTGACGGGCTCTCCATGCCCCTGCTCTTCCTATCGGCACTGGTTATGGTCGTCGCCATCGGTGCCTCGTGGAACGTTCAGAAAAGCGTAAAAGGATATTTCATTCTACTCATGATCCTCGACATGGCAGTGATGGGCGTATTCTCCGCGCTCGATTTTTTCCTGTTCTACGTTTTTTATGAGCTGATGCTACTCCCGCTCTATTTCCTCATCGGCATTTGGGGTGGCGCCAGGCGCGAATATGCAGCGATGAAGTTTTTCCTCTACACCCTGTTCGGCTCGGTATTCATGCTGCTCATCATGGTGGGACTTTATTTCTCGGTGACCAACCCCGATACAGGTGCGCATACGTTCAACATGCTGCATATGATGAACCCTGCTAATTACGTCAATGGATCGTTCTTTTCCGCATTAGCCAATCAGGAACTTTTCGGCATATCCGCCCGGCTGCTGGGCTTTGTTGTACTGTTCATCGCTTTTGCGATCAAGGTACCCATTGTACCGCTGCATACCTGGTTGCCCGATGCGCACGTGGAGGCACCGACACCGATCTCCATCATCCTGGCAGGTATCTTGTTGAAAGTCGGCGGATATGGTATCCTTCGTATCTGCTTCAGCATCTTTCCGGATGCCGCCCTGCAATCCGCATGGTGGTTGGGTTTAATTGGTGTCGTATCCATTGTCTATGGCGCGCTTGTCGCGTTGGCGCAGCGCGACTTGAAGCGCATGATTGCCTATTCGTCGGTGTCTCACATGGGCTTCGTGTTGCTCGGTATTGCATCACTCACCACAGAGGGCACTGCGGGCGCCCTATTCCAGATGGTCAGTCACGGCTTTTTGTCGGCAGCCCTATTTTTCCTGGTAGGTATGCTCTATGACCGGGTACACGACCGTAATATCTACCATTTCAGAGGGCTGGCAACCGTGATGCCGCGGTACACGGTATTCATCGCGGTCGCGTTTTTTGCCTCACTCGGTTTACCCGGATTTTCGGCATTCATCGGCGAGGTATTCGTGATCATCGGGGCCTTCAATGCGGAAAGCATAAATGGCCTACTGCCGAGGTGGATGGCTATCGCCGGTTCACTGGGTATTTTACTCAGCGCGGTGTATTTCCTGTGGACCTTGCAACGCATGTTTTTCGGGCAGGTACGGCTCAAAGGTGGCAACGTTTGGTCGGCTGCGCTTACTGATGCTTCGCCACGGGAGACCGTGATTATGGTGCCCATGCTCGCCCTTGCTTTGGTGTTAGGCATATACCCCGCCCTGGCGTTGGATAAAATCAATGCGTCGGTACTGGCGTTGGTTGAGTTGATCACGAAATGAATTCCATGCTACCTGACATCACCGAAAAACTGGACCACATCCTCAGTGGCTTACCCGCGTTGACACCAGAGTTGGTGTTGATTGCAGCATTCATAGCGAGTATCCTAACCGGACTGTTCGTCGACCGACTGTGGCGCCACAGCACCTTTTTCATTACGGTAATCGGGATGGCCCTTTCTGCGTTGTACAGTGGCTTCTTGCTTTACGAACCCAACGCCGATGGGGTATTATTCGGCATGGTGGCGACCGATGCGTTCGGCCAGTATATGCGCATACTGATCGCTCTTGTATGTATGCTGTTTGTCCTCTTCGTAAACGCCAGCCCCGATTTTAGGGTACACCGAAAAAAAACAGCCGACTTGTACAGCATTTTGATTGCCGTGCAGATCGGTCTAAACTTGATGACGCTTGCCACCAATTGGCTGATGACATTCGTTGCGATAGAAATGGTATCAATCGGTTCCTATCTCATGGTGGGCTATTTGGCCAAAGAGGCACGGCAAACCGAAGCCGCGATGAAATACGTATTGTTCGGTGCCGTGTGTTCCGCCGTGATGCTATACGGGATGTCACTGCTGTACGGGTTGACCGGCAACCTCGATTACACGTCGGCCCAACACATCCAAGGGCTCAACGATGCATCCCCCCTACTGGTTACCCTGGCCCTCCTCTTCGTCTTCACCGGCATCGGCTTCAAACTTACCTTCGTTCCTTTCCACTTCTGGACACCGGATGTGTATCAGGGCGCACCTACACCGGTTACCGCATTCCTTTCCACTGCTCCGAAAATCGCCGGTATTGCCTTGCTAGCCCATATCCTGTATGCTTGGCCGGAAGACAGTTTTGCCTATCAGAACCTCCGGTTGATGTTAGTGGCTGCCGCTGCCGTGACGATGCTGTGGGGTAATCTGGCGGCGTTGCGGCAAACTGATGTGAAACGCATGATGGCCTATTCATCCATCGGCCATACCGGTTTTCTGATGATGGCTGTACTGGCCTACTCCGCTCAGGATTATACCGTTTTATTATATTACCTCGCCGTTTACTCGCTGATGAACATGGGGGTATTCATGCTTACCGGCTACATCGAATCGCGCACAGGCGCTGTAAACGTGGCGCAATACCACGGCTTGGGCAAGTCCATGCCATTGGCAATGATCTGTTTTACGCTAATCATGATATCGCTCACGGGTATTCCGCCTACATCAGGCTTCGTAGCGAAGTTGCTGGTGTTTACTGCGGTGTTCCATGATTGGCAGGCCACGGGCGAGATCGGTATGGTCGTGCTGTTGATTATCGGTGCCCTCACCACCGTCATTTCCCTTTTCTTTTACTTTAAAATACCGTTGCATGCATTCCTAAAAACAGCGGAAAAGGAACCGGAAATGAAACCCTTGCGGTATTCCATCCTATGGTTGGCCGTACTGCTTACTGTGGTAATTTGGATACTTGGGATATTCCCCAACTGGCTGGTGGGGTGATCGCTTGCCGGCGTTCAATCCACCACCCCGAGCGTACTATTCAATATCATCTCAAACGTGTTTTCGGACGGCATCGGCTTTCCGTAGGTGAAGCTCAATCCGTGTGTTTCAATGATGTGCTCCATGGGCTGTTAGTTGGGCACCTTTAACAATGAACTGGCCCTTATCGGCTACGTCGGTAGACACTGCGCCGATTTGTGTGTGATCCAACGTAATTGTAGCCTCATCGCCCACGGTTAAGGAGGCATGTCCTAACTCATTCCCCCGAATCTCCACCACGCCCGCGCGGTCTGCCCTAGCGATCAGAGAGTCGACCGTTAAACCGTCTAAGACTACTTCCATACCATCCACTGCCAAAACATTCAGCCCCGCGCCGTGAAAACCCTCGATGGTCACCTGGCTTTTCTGGTAATACCGCCGCGTGATCACGTGAGCGTCTGCCGGGAGGTCCAGGCTATCCAGCGGAATCCCGATAGCGGTTAACGCAATCAAATCCGGGCATTCGATGATGATTTCCGGTTGTCTTTTGATATCGGTTTCATAGTCTTTCACATGGTCGACATTGATTTTAAGGGTCTCCCCCACCAGTTCCATACGGATGAAATCCAGCGCGGTATACCGCACGTTGACACGCTCGGCGTACTTCACGGTGACATGTAACCGCTTACCGATGTTGCGCGGCGCCGTGCCCGAGATTTCAACGGTGTTGAAACTTGCCATTGGAAACTCCGTGAACCGCGTTGCTTTACTTGAAACCATCTCGGCAAATCGGCTCTTAAGCGTCAGCGCATTGACCACCGCAGCCGTAACCAATAGCAGCACAGCCGCTACCAATAATTTATTACTCGTCTTCATGATCTGTATAATTTTCATTTAGGTACGCCTGGTATCTTGCCGCAATTTCATCCGGCGAGATACCTAATAGGTACATGTTTCTAAAAAACTCCGGCAGGTCGCGGTCTAAAAAGCGCTCGCGTTGCTGCTTCTTGATGTGGCGCTTCGCCTGTTCAGCGACGAAAAACCCAATACCCCGTTTGTTGAAAATGACGCCCGACTGCTGAAGGTGCTCGTACGTCCGCATCACGGTATTCGGGTTTACCTGAAGGTCTGCCGCCAGCTCCCTCACCGAAGGAATCTTTTCATTGACCGCCCATCGCCCCAACAGAATGTGCTCATTGACGTAGTCAGCGATCTGCATGTAAATGGCATCTTTGCTTTTAAACTCCATATCACCCCTCCTTTTCGCGTAATTTATGGTACGATGCGACCCAGAGCAGGCCCATAACCGCTATCGAAAGCGCAAGTAACCAATAAGGCCAATCTGGAATATCTACTTGATAAACCATACCGTCCCCTTGGAGAAATAGTGGCATCAACGGCAACAGCGGTGTCTGCTGGATATCCAGCTGGAACAACGAACGATATAACATCCCGTTGACCACCCAATACGCCAACACCACCAAAAGCAGCGCCAGCGCAGTCTTCAGCACCGCCATTTTACGGAACATCAACGAACCATAGAGTGCAAACGAATGCAAAAACAAATATATCGCTGCGAGTACCCACGCCATCGATATGCCGTTCTGCTGAAACAAAATCCGATCGTAATCCAGAAATCCCGACACTTCATATCCCTGTGCCGCATAATACTGCAACACGGCGTAGCGAATCACAAAAAACACGACATTTGCACAAATCGTGTAACCAACCAACGATACCAACCAACCCAATAAGAACTTTTCAAATCCTGATGCCGGAAGCATCAGCTGAAACGGGCCTTCCCTTGGTCGTTGGAAGGGCTGGAAAACTCCAACGGTGAAAATAAATAAGCCAGCATAGATTACGATAAGGTACACGAAAAACTGCTTGCCGGCGACTATTGCCTCCTCTCGATAAGAAGAGACTACCAATACAAACAAGCCGATGGTCACACCGGCGAACACGACGCAGCTGATCAAATATGTCTTCAAGTTCTTTCTAAAATGGCTGCCCACTAGATGTAGAAATCGGTTCAAATCAAATATTTGGCTCATCGTACTCCCTCCGTTGTTAAATAATCCAACAATATCCCCGAATCACTCACCACTGCATTGAATAGCAGTTCTAAATTGGGCTTGCTTGACGCCCCCTCCGGATTTGGGAGGATGGCATGTGTGCCATCAATTGCTTGTTCGCCGTACAGGATGTCCGCAGTGTCGGCTCCAGAAACATTTCCAAAGCGGATTTGCGATGTCAGTTGATCCAATGGAGCGTTGAGTTTTATCGCTCCACCATGCAGTATGATCACCGAGTCAATCAGGTTATCGAGGTCCCGTACCTGATGCGTGGATAACACAATGCAGCGGTCTTCATCAAATGCCGATGCCAGCACTTTGCGGAACTGTACTTTGGACGGGATGTCCAGACCGTTGGTCGGTTCATCCATCACCAATAGTTTCGTGCGGCACGCCAAGGCAAATGCCACCATGAATTTCTTTTGCTGCCCCAGTGAAAGCTTGGTGAGCACGCGTTGCTCGGGCACTTCAAAAGCTTCCAGATAACCTCCGAATAATGTCCGGTCGAATTGCGGGTAAAACGTGCTATTCATTCCCAAAAAAACTTTTGCGGTTTGGTCTGGGACGTAGGGCTCTTCCGGCAGGAAAAACATGCGACTCAGCACGTTGGGGCGACGCTTGGCCGTATCCTCCCCGGCCACCGTTGCCCGGCCAGCCTGCGGGCTGCGTAGCCCGACCATATTTTTCAGCAATGTTGTCTTACCCGAACCATTTTTACCCAGTAAGCCATAAATATGCCCAACCCCTAGTGACAGGTTGAGGCCGCTGAACAGCGATGGTTGGTTTCGGTAACCAAATGACAAATCTGTCAATCGAACCATAATTTAGTGTATTAGTTAAATAGTACACTACAAAAGTAATAGTTCGGTTTAAAAATACAAGAAAATGTTTGATTTTTTTTGCCTTCGTTGGGTTAAACCATACTACACAATAATGCGCTGTGTGCCCGGCGCAAGAAAGCGTTGCATCACGGAGGGGTCAGCTTGCTGTCACACTGCTGTTGGCCTGCTTTAACGGTGCTGCAAACACCCACCACACAGCCAGGCCACAGCACGCAAATAGCTAGGCCACGCGCAGCAGTCCGGGAGCCGTCGGGGAGCAGGTGCACAGCCTTCCTACAGGTTTAGCTAAACAGCCCCTAAAGCATCATTGCCTTCACAATGGATTGTGCATAATCGCCCCAATTCTTCAGACTGGCTTCCAGCTGCTCCCGCAGCTCGCGGTAGTTGACGGCCTTCCCTTTTTTCGGGGCTTCCAATTCCTTCGCCGATACCGGTCGATCATCGACCTTCGTTGCAAAAAAGGTTGTGTTTTCATACGGAAGCGCTACCCCTAGGATCATGCCCGGTAGGCCAGTGAATGATTCCGGCCCGCCCGAAACGGGAATCTGATCGGTATAAAAAGCGACCACATAGATCGAATCGAGCACCAGCGCATTGGCACGGCGGCATTCATACCCTGCTATCTCACGTGTTTCGTTTGTGAAGCGCCATTGGATGCGCCGGGTACTGTCGGTGATGAGATACGTTTCCTCATAGATACTTTTCTGACTAATGCTCTGACCGGCGAGCAGGTCGGTAAAGATGATATTGCCCAAGTCTATAGACGGATCGTTACCAAAGAAACCTCCTGAGGAACTCCCTTGCTCAGCGTGGGGCCAAAAGCGTGTTTTGTTTAGGTCGAATGCCAAACTATATTTGAACGCTTTAAACTGCGGATTGCTGCGCTGGTATTGTTCAAATGCCTGCTCCATAAACGTGCTGTTGCCAACCCGATTCTTGATTTTGGCATACATGTTTACGCGTTTTTCGAACTCAACCACACCGCTTTCCACGAAACGGGCATACTGGGCGATCAATGGCTGTGTTAAAAACATCAGCGCAGACAGACTACATATGATACGGACAGTCTTCATAATAATCAATTTTGTATGGAAGCACCACCCATTTTGTTGAAATCCCAGGCAAGGGAGAACATGAGGAAGCGCGTAATCGTCGTATACCTATTTTGTGAAATTATATTATTATTCGCATAACGGCTAAAGCCTACATTCTGGTTAAAGATATCGTTTACACCTACTGAAAAGCGGAGTGTTTCATCTTTCAAGAATTTCTTGCTTACGGAAGCATCGACAATAAGCCGTTCGAAATTTTCATCAAAAGACTGAGTAGCTGCCGTATACGTATACCGGCCTTCAGAAGATATCTGAAATTTCAATGGCAGATAGATATTAAAAGAATAGTTACCATTCAACCCCCAGCCATTGTTGTTTTGCTGCCGCTGTAAGGAAGATTCACCGTAGGTATAAGTTGGACCGAAGGTGAGGTAGAAGTCGTATTTCTTCTGGATATATTGCCTGAGATTGAGTGTACCTGAATACGTTGTACTCTGGGTTTTATTCAATTCTCCGTTGGTTAGGTTATAGTAAATGTTGCCGTTTGTATTAAGACCACCCCCTACATTGATATTCCACTTTTTCAGATTCTTGCTGAAACTGCCGTAGAAATAATAGTTCATGGGCGCTTTGTCGGTCAGGTTGGCGTATTGGAACGTATTTCTCCCTACCGAATCGGTATAGGTATTGCTCACGATCGGATTGTTGGTGTTAGAGAAACTACCCGAAAAATAGACGTATTGATTGCCTATAACCTTAAATGAGTTGTAAGACATGTTAAACCTATTGGTGTAGGAGGGCTTCAGATCAGGATTCCCGAGTATGATGTTCATTGGGTCGTCATTAACCGTTACCGGCTGAATCTGGTTGATCGAGGGCTGCGTATTGTTGCCGTTGTACGAAACCGTAAACGACTTCTGTTGGGAAAACCGATACTGGTACCTCAATTGTGGATTGTGGTTCGTAAAACTCCGCTCAAAGCGGCTATCCACATACCGATCCGTTTGGTCGAATTGGACGCGGCTTACCCGCGTTCCAAAATTGAGGGTTGACTTTCCCTTCTTGAAATTGAATATCGCGCCCAACTGGTTGGAAAGCTGGTTGAGTTTGAAATCGTTGCTGAACAAGGAATCTAATTCGGTGTATTCACCATTTGCCGGGTTGAAGGCCTGCCTGAGCGATGTGGCATTATTTGCGGTAAGCCGGTAATTCAGCACCAGGGCCAGCGCCTCGGTAAACGGCTCTGAATACGTAACGTTTGAGTTGAACACCGAACTGCTGCTGTTATTAACCTTCATTTGGTCGACCAACAGCACGCTGTCTACTCCCCCATCGCTGTAGAAGCTGTTTTCGGAAAACAGGAATCCGTTGGCTTTGCTCTGGTTAATGGTCTCATTGACTTCCCAAGAGAGCGTTCGCCCCTTTTTCCTCATTTTCTTTGTCCACAGCGCCGTGAGATAAGCGCTTTGCCCTTCCGTATCATTGGTCGTCCTGCGCGTGGACTGGTTGAGCATCCCGCCGTCGCCATCTGTACCCGTTGACTGGTTGAACTCTGTCGTTTCACCATTACGGAGGGTCCCATCTACCGTTACCTTTAATGTAGACGTGGAATCCAACTGCACGTCATAAATCGCTCCACCCCGCTGCCGGAATATCCGGCGATCGAACGTCTGGCCGGAATTGGTATTGATGATCCCGGTAGGAAGGTTGTTCTGGCTGATCGTATTGCTTGTGCCCTTTACGCCCAATTCTCCGATCTTATAATTGCCGTTGATCGACTGTTTATCATCATCCCACTTATTGCTATAAAAAGCTCCACCATTCAGTACAGATGGGATTCCCCGGCCGTCATACCGTCCGCCCCATGATTCGATGTCATCCTGCCCACCCCCCATCGAAATCATGATACCGCCGTCGTCAGTGAGGGTTGTAGAACCTGAAGGCGCATAACGGTCGGCATCCTGCCAGCTCAGCCCAGTACGCCCCGTGTTTCCGATGGTACCGAAAGCCGAAAAGCGCTGCTTATTATTAAAGCGATTGAACATCGCCTGCCCCTGATACATTTCATTGGTACCTGCCCCCACATCTACCTTACCGAAATACCCCTTCTTTTTATCTTCCTTTAGCTTGATGTTGAGGGTTTTCGAGCGTTCGCCATCATCCACGCCGGTAAACTCCGCTTGATCACTCCGCTTATCATACAGTTGCACCTTGTCTACCATATCACCGCGAAGGTTACGGGTAACCAACGTGGGGTCATCACCAAAAAATTCCTCCCCATCTACGAGCACCTTATTCACGGTCTGTCCCTGTGCGGTGATTTTCCCATCTTGGTCTACCTGTATACCCGGAAGTTGTTTCAGCAGGTCCTCCACCTTGGAGTTGGGCTGTATCGTAAAACTCGCTGCATCGTACTCTGTCGTATCCCCCCGGATGGTGATTGCCTGACTGCGGTTAACCAACACTTCTTCCAATAGCTTGGCGCGTAGTACCAATCCCAGATGACCGAGATCCACGGTGCTTGCCGTACTATCCAATGTAAAGTGTTCAACGTAGTCCGCATATTCCGGAAAGGTGGCGAAAAGAATATACGCTCCTGTATCCAGCCCTTCCATCTGAAAGCGACCGGATTCATCCGTCCGTGTAAAACGGTACAGCATCGAATCCTGCGCATGCACAAGTACAATGGACGACTTCGCCAGCGTTTTACTGGAAGCGGTGTCTATTACCGTGCCCATAATGGAATAGTTCCCCTCTTGAGCAACGGCCCCCAACCAGCATAAGCAGGTTACAACTAACGTAAAAAGCGATCTTTTCATAATGGCCTTCAATACTACAGTTTATTGCAAGTTTATCGTACGGTTGCAAACGATCCCGTCCGTGCCTAACACTGCTCCCCTTCGTCTCCAACCGCCGGCAAATATAGAACTAAAAAATTAGTTTTTAGGTTCGGTCGCATTTTTTAACATTTTTTAGCAAATCGGACACCGCGCACGCACTCCAGTTTTGGTCTTAGACGTGCTTCCGCGTTAGATGTTGCAAAAACCGATCGTTTTTACCTAAATTTCATCTCGACTTTTAGTTTTCAAAAGCAGGCGAGCGATCGCTAACTTGCCTATCTCTGACAAATTAGCTAAGTTTCGCTTGTCACGCTAATTTTTTAAGGCAAGCGAGAGATCGCTAATTTGCCTTTCTTTGGCAAATTAGCTAAGTTTGCGGCAAAGCCTTAGGATATGCAAACAATAAAAAAATATGTGGAAGCGAACAAACAGCGCTTTCTGGATGAGCTATTTGAATTGCTTCGTTTTCCTTCCGTAAGTGCCGATCCGAAATACAAGGACGACGTACGAAATGCTGCGGAATATGTAGCCGAAAAATTACGGGATGCTGGTGCGGACAACGTGGAAGTATGCCCCACCGCAGGCCATCCCATCGTATATGGTGAAAAAATCATTGATTCCAGCAAGCCAACCGTGTTGGTTTATGGCCATTATGATGTACAGCCGGCCGACCCGCTGGAGCTTTGGGAAACTCCGCCTTTTGAACCGACGGTGCGCGATGGTAAAATCTTTGCCCGTGGCGCGTGCGACGATAAAGGACAATTTTACATGCATGTGAAAGCTTTTGAATTGATGCAGGAAACCGGTACACTGGCGTGTAATATCAAATTCATGATCGAAGGTGAGGAAGAAGTGGGTTCCGACAACCTCGGCACATTCGTAAAGGCCAACAAACAACGGCTCGATGCGGATGTCGTGCTTATTTCGGATACGGCGATGATTAGCCTGGATAGCCCGTCGTTGGAAACGGGCTTACGCGGTTTGTCGTACCTCGAAGTGGAGGTAACAGGGCCAAACCGCGATCTGCATTCAGGGGTATACGGAGGTGCTGTGGCTAATCCAGCGACCATATTGGCCAAACTGATCGCCTCATTGCATGATGAGAGCAACCGCATCAACATCCCCGGTTTCTATGACGATGTCGTTGAATTAAGTGATGTCGAACGCAAGGCGTTGAATGAAGCGCCTTTCGATGAAACCGATTACAAAAGTGATTTAGGGATTAAGGCGCTTTGGGGTGAAAATGGCTATACCACCATCGAACGTACGGGTATCCGGCCCACGCTCGAAGTAAACGGTATCTGGGGTGGGTATATCGGCAAAGGCGCCAAGACCGTCCTTCCATCAAAGGCACACGCCAAAATTTCGATGCGCCTGGTACCCAATCAGGATTCCAATAAAATCACTGCGCTCTTTAGCAAGCATTTTGAAAGCATCGCACCCGATTACGTAACGGTAAAAGTAACTCCCCATCACGGCGGCCAGCCCGCGGTTACGCCCACTGACAGTATCGCCTACCGTGCTGCCGAGAAGGCCATTGAAGAAGCTTTTGGGAAAAAACCGATTCCTACACGCGGCGGGGGCAGTATCCCCATCGTTTCTTTATTTGAAGACGAACTCGGCTTGAAAACAGTACTGATGGGCTTTGGGCTTGATAGTGACAACCTGCATTCACCCAATGAGAAGTATGATATTGCCAATTATTTCAAAGGGATCGAAACCATTCCGCTGTTTCACAAGTATTTTGCGGAGTTGAGCTAGCGAACGCAAAGCCTAAATGGGATGATACGTTTATTAAGAAAAATACACAGGTGCCTATATTTGGCATCTGTTTTATTTTTCTTTCTGCTCTTTTATCCGGTATTGTTCTTTTTAGCAAAAGATCCCCAGCGGCATTCCCATCATCTCGCCCGTTGCCGCCGCATCATCGCGTTCCTGAGCTCGACATCCGTAGGGATATTTTACCGGTTCAGATACAAAACGCCTATTGATTGGTCGAAGCCTTGCGTGATCTGCGCCAATCACACCTCCAACCTGGATATCACAGCGATGGTGTTGCTCTGCCCCTCCGACTTCTCGTTTATGGGCAAAATCGAACTGCTCAATAACCCGGTTACCGGAATGTTCTTCAGGACCATTGACATCCCGCTCGACCGGCAGCGCAAGATTTCTGCTTTCAAGGCCTTCAAACGAGCGGATGAGCAGCTTAAGAACGGACGATCCATGGTGATTTTTCCAGAAGGCCAGATCGGGAATGAATATCCACCGCATTTGTGTGATTTCAAGAGCGGACCTTTCAAACTAGCCATCGAAACCAAAGTGGATATCATCCCCGTAGTCATCCATAATGCCTGGAAAATCTGCTGGGACGATGCTAAACAATTAGGAAGTCGGCCAGGTATCGTGCACATCGATGTACTACCTCCCATCAGTACGACCAACCTCCTGCTAAAAGATGCCGAACAGTTACTGGGCGAGGTACATGCCCTGATAAAAAATCATTGGAATGGAACGGGCGGCCTGTAACTTTTCCTATATTAGCACGTCTTAAGCAAAAAGAAAGAGCTATGTCGCAACAGCCACTCATTGAAATTACGGATATCGGGCGTAAATACGTCATTGGCGCGGAGACCATCCACGCGCTGAAGTCGGTGACGCTGAATATCAACAAGGGTGAATTTGTCGCATTGATGGGTCCCTCGGGTTCCGGTAAATCCACGCTGATGAATATCCTGGGTTGTTTGGATACGCCTACCCGTGGTGAATATATCCTCAATGGCATCAATGTAAGCGACATGACCGATGACGAGCTGGCCGAGGTACGCAATAAGGAAATCGGTTTCGTCTTCCAAACATTCAACCTATTGCCGCGGTCTACATCGCTTGATAATGTAGCCTTACCGCTGGTGTATGCAGGATACAGCAAGAGCAAACGGAGCGAAATGGCCCAAAAAGTATTGGAGAGTGTCGGCTTGGGCAACCGCGTGGACCACAAGCCGAACGAACTTTCTGGTGGCCAGCGTCAACGGGTGGCGGTGGCCAGGGCTTTGATCAATAATCCGTCGATCATCCTGGCCGACGAACCAACAGGCAACCTGGATACCAAGACGTCTGTTGAAATCATGGCGCTGTTGGAAGAAATACATTCCAATGGCAATACCATCATTCTCGTAACTCACGAAGAAGACATCGCCCAACACGCACACCGCATCGTCCGCATGCGGGATGGGCTTATCGAAGATGACTATCTCAATAATGACATCAAGAGCGTGTCACCACGGCTTGCGGCGCTACGAGAAAAAGGCAGCGATTTCGAGAATATTTAGTGGTTTTCACGGGGGTGATGCCTTGCATATGAGCATACCTCATATTGTATTTTATTCTCCGGGAAAAGCCATTTTTTTGTAAAAAAGACGCCCAGAACGAACAATAAACAACTGTATATCAATAACTTAAATCGATCATAAAAAATATTAACAAAAAACTCAAAAATCATAATAGAAATATTATATTTTTGCGCAAAAATGAAAACTTAAATTGATAGGTTATGTATTGGACATTAGAGTTAGCCTCACATTTGGAAGATGCACCTTGGCCGGCCACGAAAGACGAGCTGATTGACTACGCCATCCGCTCAGGGGCCCCTGTGGAAGTGATTGAGAACTTGCAGGCCCTGGAAGACGATGGTGAACCCTATGAAAATATAGAGGAGATCTGGCCCGATTATCCGACCAAGGATGATTTCTTCTTCAATGAAGATGAATACTGAAGCATAGCTGCCCCGAACAAGAGTCCGGGGCGGTTTTGTTTTACACCAAACACATAAAAGCCCGACCGCTCTTGCATCTTTCAAAACAAAAGCCCATATTTGCCTCACAACAATAATGGATTTTCAAACAGGACATATTACTTGGTGGTGGCATAGCAATTAAGGCTGTGGCAACCTCCTATTGTAAGTAATAGTTACTGAAACGTATAGCGGCTTGCCCATCATCGGCAAGCTTTTTTTATGGATATGAAACAACGATGAAACAGATCTTAGCGCATCTTTTCGAATTCAAGACCTTCACCCGTCGTGAGGCGTATGAAATATTGACCAATATCGCATCCGGAAAGTATAACAATTCCCAAATAGCGGCATTCATGACTGCTTATGGGATGCGAAGCATCCGTGTGGAAGAATTGGAGGGATTCCGCGATGCCATGTATGATTTATGCCTGCAGTTGGATTTTCCCGGCTATAAGCTCATCGACCTCTGTGGTACGGGGGGCGACGGCAAAAACACCTTCAACATCTCTACGCTAGCTTCCTTCGTGGTAGCCGGTGCCGGTTATCCCGTGGCTAAACATGGTAACTATGGTGTGTCATCCGGGTGCGGATCGTCCAACGTGATGGAGTACCTTGGCTATCAATTCACCAATGACAAAGCGATTATCAGCCAGCAATTGGAAAGCGCCTGTATCTGCTTTCTCCATGCGCCGCTTTTCCATCCGGCCATGAAGACCGTGGCCCCTATCCGTCGCGAACTGGGCGTGAAAACGTTCTTCAACATGATCGGCCCCTTGGTTAATCCTACAAACCCACATTACCAGTCCGTAGGCGTGTTTAGTTTGGAACTAGCCCGTTTATATGGCTACCTTTATCAGCAAACCGATAAACAATACACGATCCTCCATGCGTTGGATGGATACGACGAAGTTTCCCTCACAGGAGACTTCAAAACAATCAGCAATAAGGGAGAGCATATCTATGCGATCGAGCACCTCGGCTTCACCCCGATATCTGCTGACTGTATCCACGGCGGAGAAACCGTCGAAGAAGCCGCCAAGATCTTTACGACCGTGCTTCATGGCGACGGCAACGCCGAACAAAATGCGGTAGTGCTCGCCAACGCATCCATCGCCATCCAGACTATCCATCCGGAGAAGAGTTTCGGGGATTGTTACTATGAAGCGGAAGCCTCATTACTGGGAAAGAAAGCGCTCGAAAGTTTCAGGAAATTGGTGAAATGAAACCGAAAATAAAAATATGTGGCCTTAAGCACCCCGAGAACATCCGGGAAGTGCTTAGCTTGCAGCCGGATTACATCGGTTTCATTTTCTACCCCGGTTCTAAACGTTTCGTGGGACAACTCGAGGCAGCGTGGGTTGCCCGATTGAAAGGGGTCAAGAAAACAGGGGTTTTTGTCAATGCTGATATTGACCATGTGAAGGCGACGGCCAGCCAATATGCTTTCCAAGCAATACAATTGCATGGAAATGAAAGTCCGGCGTATTGCGCCGACTTAAAGGAAAATCACGTTGAAATCGTCAAAGCCTTCGGCATCAACGCGCATTTTGATTGGGCTAAATTGGCGGACTACGAGGGGGTAACTGACTATTATCTATTTGATACCCAAAGCGCACATCATGGTGGCACAGGTATACGGTTTGATTGGAAACTACTCGACGGCTACCCATCCGATAAACCGTTTTTCCTGAGTGGTGGAATAGGCGCTGAAAACATAGCAGACGCCCTACTGCTGGGTGACAGCCGCCTCTACGCCGTTGATCTGAACTCAAGATTCGAGACGGAACCAGGCATCAAGGACATTGCATTATTAAAACGAACGTTACAAACCATCAACGATGAGTGAATATCAAGTAAACGAGAAAGGCTACTATGGCCATTTTGGCGGAGCCTACATCCCCGAAATGCTGTACCCCAATGTGGAGGAACTGCGGCAGCAATACTTAGCGATCATCCACAGTGATGATTTCAGGCAAGAATTTGACAAGTTGCTGAGGGACTACGTAGGCCGGCCCTCTCCCCTTTACCCCGCGCAACGACTTTCGGAACGTTACGGCACTAATATCTTCCTCAAGCGGGAAGACCTCAACCACACCGGTGCGCATAAAATCAATAATACCATTGGCCAGATCTTACTCGCGGAGCGGCTTGGCAAGAAACGCATCATTGCCGAGACAGGCGCCGGGCAACACGGCGTGGCTACCGCCACGGTGTGCGCACTCAAAGGCCTAAAATGCGTGGTCTATATGGGCGCTATTGATATCGAGAGGCAAGCACCCAACGTAGCGCGGATGAAAATGATGGGTGCCGAGGTAATCGCCGCCGAGTCGGGCAGTAAAACGTTGAAAGATGCAACCAACGAAGCACTGCGCGACTGGATAAATAATCCCGTAGATACGCATTATATCATCGGATCGGTCGTTGGTCCACACCCCTATCCGGATATGGTGGCCCGTTTCCAGTCGGTCATCTCGGCCGAAACGCGAAAACAATTGCTGGAAAAAACCGGCCGCGAAACGCCCGACCATGTGATAGCTTGCGTAGGCGGTGGTAGCAATGCCGCCGGCATGTTCTATCACTTCCTAGACGATCATGACGTGAAACTGGTGGCTGTAGAAGCCGCCGGCAAAGGGGTGGATTCCGGTGAATCGGCGGCGACAACCGTCCTTGGGCGCGAGGGCGTGTTGCACGGTAGCCGTTCGTTATTGATGCAGACCGATGACGGACAGGTTATCGAGCCCTATTCCATTTCCGCCGGATTGGATTATCCGGGTGTCGGGCCGCAGCATGCCTGGCTATATGAAAAGGGGCGTGCTACCTACGTTAATATTACGGATGATGAAGCCATGCAAGCGGGTTTACTACTCACCCGGCTGGAAGGCATCATCCCCGCAATTGAAAGCGCTCATGCGCTGGCTCAACTGGAGAAAATGACTTTCAAGGGTGACGAAAATGTGGTCGTTTGTCTTTCCGGGCGCGGCGACAAGGATTTGGATAATTACATGAAGTATTTTGGGTTTTAACCATGAACAGGATCAATCGCTTATTTGCCGACAAAGGCAGCAAACGCATACTCTCTATTTATTATACAGCCGGATATCCGACATTGGAAAGCACAGTGGATATCGCCGAAACGTTAGAAAACGCAGGAGTGGATTTCCTTGAAATCGGATTCCCCTACTCTGATCCGGTGGCGGACGGGCCGGTTATCCAGCATAGTTCGGAAGCGGCCTTACGCAACGGCATGTCGCTCGGTGTCCTCTTCGAACAGCTCAAGGACCTTCGCCGACGGGTCAACATCCCGGTGCTGCTCATGGGCTACGTCAATCCGGTGCTGCAGTATGGCGTGGAAAGCTTCTGCAAATCCTGTAAAGCGGTTGGCGTGGATGGGGTAATTGTTCCCGACCTGCCCATGTACGAGTACGAAGAGCGGTACCGGAGCGTATTCGAAGAAAATGGGCTGAGCAACATTTTCCTTGTGACCCCGCAAACATCCGAAGAACGCATCCGGAAAATTGACGACCTATCGACCGGTTTTATTTACCTCTTGTCTTCTTCGGCCACCACCGGCAAAAACCTTTCGGTGTCTGAAAATACCGAAGCCTATTTTTCACGCATCCGCGCAATGCAATTGAAAAACCCGGTGGCCATCGGCTTTGGCATCTCAGGCCACCATGCCTTTACACGGGCTACCGATCACGCCGATGGTGCCATCGTGGGTAGTGCGTTCGTAAAATTGCTGGGAGAAACCGATTACAGCAGGAAAATACCGCAATTCATCCGCCAACTGAAGGGATAAATGAAACGGATGGGCCTTAGTCCATCCGTTCCTTGACGATCTTTCCTTCGGGGTCAAAATCCACTTTCAAATCACCATAGCGATTATCCAGTTCAACCGCATAGGTAATCTTGCCGTCTACCTCGATTTTCTTAACATCTCCAATGCGGTATTCGGCAAATTCTGTCTTGATTTGTGTCTTGACAGCATCCGGAAGCGAAGAAGACGTTATTTCTTCTTCGTATCGAAGCACTTTCCCTTCGGGACTGATAATCGCCTGATGGTCGCGGCTTATCAAGCCTATGTCAAACTCCACTTCGTAGTTGCCGTCTTTCTTTTTTTCCCACTCCACTTGCCGCGCCTTTGGGAACTGTTGCTGAAACGCATTCAATACCACAGCTGGTACGCCACGCCGCTGGGCATCTTGTCCCACCGCGGAAAGACTTATAAAAGTAATAACCGTCAGGCCTAATAGTAGCTTTTTCATATCAGTATATTTTGTAACACCCACAAAATAAAGCCCTAAAACGGGAAAAACTTGGGAAATTAGGAATTCTTGTAACATCTTCCCAAATTTGACATCTAATAAACAAACACACGTTACCCAATCGCCATGTTGGTTGAGTAACACCAATTGACGAACACAGCGTAAATCTATACACTAAATGATGAAAACACTATCCATAGCATCTTGGTGGCAAACCCTCGGGGGTGTCGAAAAATTCTTTTGGGCCGTCGCACTACTATTCTCCTTTATGTTTGTTGTCCAAACCATTATCTCATTTATCGGGGGTGATGACGACGGTGCATTCGGCGATTCGGATGAATACGTGGATGGTGATGGTGGAATCGATTACCAGTTTTTTACCATCAAAAACTTCATTACCTTTTTCACGGTATTCGGCTGGGTAGGATTGGCCTGCCTTCAAGGTAATCTGCCGCTCGCGCAGGTCATCCTTTGGTCATCCTTATCCGGCATCGCGATCGTAATGGTCATGTTTTTGCTCTTTTCGCGGATGGCGAAACTTCGCTCAAGTGGTACATTACTGATCCAGAATGCACTGCATAAACAAGCAGAAACGTATTTGCGGATACCGGCCGCTCGTGGTGGCTATGGCAAAGTACACATCCGTGTACAAGGGTCACTGCGCGAATTGCGGGCGTTAACGGATGATGAAGTTGATGTTCCGACGGGAAAACCCGTAACGGTCATCGGAATTGTAAACGACAGTGTACTCCTCGTCACCGGGAAAATGTGAAGATTTGAAGACGTGACAATTTAACGATTACCGAACTATATTTTTACACCAAATAACACTTAAAGCCGTATGGAATTTATGTTGATTGCGATTGCCGTTGGCATCATTATCGTATTCGTATTTGTCATCTCACTATTCAAGCGCTATAAGCGCTGTCCGTCGGACCGCATTTTGGTGGTCTATGGTAAAGTAGGGAAAAATGCTACTGACAACACCCGGACCGCAAAATGCATCCACGGCGGGGCGGCGTTTATTTGGCCGGTCATTCAGGATTACTCTTTTTTGGATCTCACCCCGATATCCATTGAGGTAAACCTCACCAGCGCACTCAGTAAACAAAATATCCGGGTAGACGTTCCTTCACGCTATACGGTAGGTATCTCCACAGAACCATCTGTAATGATGAATGCGGCGGAGCGCCTATTGGGTATGCAACGCCCGCAAGTCCATGAACTGGCCAAAGACATTATCCTAGGGCAAATGCGTCTTGTGGTCGCTATGATGGATATTGAAGAAATCAACAACAACCGTGACAAATTCCTGCATAACATTGCCACTAACGTGGAGGCCGAACTCAATAAGATCGGCCTTAAAATGATCAACGTCAACGTCACCGATATCAAAGACGAAAGCGGCTACATCGATGCGTTAGGTAAAGAAGCAGCCGCCAAGGCAATCAATGAAGCGAAAATAAGGGTAGCCGATCAAGAACGCTTGGGTGATATCGGGAAAACCGAGGCCGAAAAAGAACGGGATATCAAGGTGGCTGAAATGCAGCGTGACCGGGATATTGAAGTGGCTATCGCCGACAAAGACAGGGAGGTGAGCATAGCGGGGGCTTCTAGAGACGAAAACATCGGTAAGGCTGAGGCGGAACGTGATACCCGTGTAAAAATAGCCGACGCCAATGCCATTGCTGTACAAGGAGAAAACCAATCAAAGATCCAAATCGCCGCGTCTGATGCCCAACGTCGCGAACGGGAAGCAGAGGCGCTGAAAAAGGCGGTGGCCGCCGAAAAGGTGCAACAGGCAAAAGCACTGGAAGAGGCTTATCGAGCAGAACAACTTGCCGAAGATGCCCGTGCCGAGCGCGACCGCGCGGCACAAAATGCAACCATTGTGGTAGCCGCCGAAATCCAAAAACAAAAGGCCATCATCGAAGCACAGGCTGAAGCCGAGCAGCTCCGTGAAAAAGCACGGGGTGAAGCCGATGCGATTTTTGCTAAACTGGAAGCCGAAGCCCGCGGCGTATACGAAATGCTTACTAAACAGGCTGAAGGACTCAACGAAATTGTCAAATCTGCAGGCAATAATCCGAAAGATGCGGTATTGCTGCTTATTGCCGATAAATTGCCAGAGCTGGTCAAGCTGCAGACAGAAGCCATCAAAAACATCAAGATCGATAAAGTCACGGTATGGGATGGTGGCAATGGTGGCGGAGAAGATGGCAAGACGTCCACAGCCAACTTTGTATCCGGTCTTTATAAATCCGTACCCCCACTGAAAGACATCTTTGATATGGCTGGTATGGAATTGCCCAGCTACCTCGGTGAAAGCAAAGATAAACAATCACCGGCCATACCCGGATCGAGCAAGAAACAGAAAAATGACAGGCCTGGCGATGATATCCAGGATGCCGAAGAAGTGAAATAATAGCCCAGACCTCACAGGTGCTTTGAAACCTGTGAGGTTTTTCGTTATCTTTGCACCGATAGATGGTTAAGGTCTTCTCCATATTGCTCATGTGTGTATACGCATTTTCGGCGACTGGGGCGACTGTGCACCTGCATTATTGTTGTGGAAAGCTCCAGGAACTTGCCATTCAAGATCAGAAAAGCGCCAGTCATGATGATTGCCCGCTTTGCTTGACACAGCAGGAAAGCAAAAAAACCGAGGACTGCAATAGCAGTGAGCACTGCGCCACCGATCAACAATCGCAAAGCCATTGCAAGAGTGTAAAAGTAGACGCTCAAAAAACAACCGGAGATCACCTTCCCGCGAATGATAAAAATCCGGCAAAAATCTATCCTGCTGAATTGTTGGCGTTTGCGTTGGTTAGTTTCGTTGGCTTTCCTTTGGACATCCACCACAGTGTCCAAGCCATGGACGCCCCGCCACCCGCAGACGCGATCCCCCTATTTGTCCGGCACTGCACCTACCTTATCTGATTAAAGTCTCATCAAATCATTAGCAACCGCTGCACCAGATTTCCGTATTTGGCTTGCGTAAAAATTGTGCAACCGCACAAACACTATTCATGATCAGGACTAAAATCAATTACGATAATGACATTTTTCATAAACATATTTTCCTTCATAGTTATCTCACTGCCAATAGCATTCCTATCGGTAGCCAACGCCCAAGACAGTACGGCTACCTTCAATGTGGCCGGAGTGTGCGGCATGTGCAAATCCAGGATAGAAAAGGCGGCTGGAGCGGACGGGCTGAAAAAAGCAGCTTGGGATGCGGGCAGCCAATCGCTTACCCTCACATTCGACTTCGATAGCTACGATGTCGAAGCTGCAAAACAACGTATTCTAGCGGTGGGCCACGATGTGGAAGGCCGGCAAGCTGACCCAATTGCATATAAGAAGCTGCCTGCATGCTGTCATTATCACGATGAAAAAAATGTACACAAAACTGGCGGATACGATGATCACGACCATCCCGTTACCGGCGTGATCATGCAGGAAAACAATCGTGGTGAACTCAATCCGATTGAATCGGCCAATATCCATTGGTTAGAAGACACATCCGTAAATACGCGGTCAGATGCATCGGGTGTATTTAAGATCGATCATCAATCACATTTCAAGCAACTCGTCATTTCCTACACAGGGTTTCGATCCGATACATTGACCATCAACGATCCACAAGAGATTGTGGTAGTCACTGCCAAGGAAAACGTATTGGCCGAAGTGACCATATCGGCAAGGCGTAGCTCAAATTACATATCGGCACTTAGTCCTACACGGCTGGAGGTACTGACGGGCCAGGAACTTTTTAAAGCTGCTTGCTGCGACCTCAGCGAAAGCTTTGAGACCAATGCTTCTGTCGATGTTGTCAGCAGCGATGCCGTCACGGGCAGTAAGCAGATCCAGATGCTCGGACTTAGTGGCATCTACACACAACTCACCGTGGAAAATCTTCCGGGGCCGCGCGGATTGGCCACGCCGCTGGGGCTCAACAGTATCTCCGGTACATGGATTGAATCCATCCAGATCGGCAAGGGCATAGGCTCTGTGGTGAATGGTTTCGAGAATATAGCCGGACAAATTAATGTGGAGTTGAAAAAGCCGGAAACATCAGAAAAACTGTTCTTCAATGCGTACGGGAACAACATGGGGAGATCTGACATCAACCTCAACCTGTCCCAGCGATTCAATGAGCGTTGGTCGGGCAGCTTGCTCCTACACGATAATTTCATGTACAACAAGTCCATGAACTTCAGCGATAACGGTTTCAGGGATATTCCTGTAGGAAATCTCTTTTCGGGAGTAAACCGCTGGAAATATGAAGACGGAAAAGGCTTTATCCTCCAGTTCGGCGTCAAATTCCTCAGCGACAACCGTACCGGTGGGCAAACTGATTTTGACCCCGAAACCGACAAGCTTACCGAAAACCGGTACGGACTGGGCTTCGACATCGACCGCTATGAGGCTTTTGCCAAAATCGGCTATGTGTTTCCCCAAAACACACAGCGAAGCATTGGCTTGCAGCTATCAGGTACATCTTATAATCAAAAATCCTATTTCGGTCTACGCACCTATGATGCCGAACAACAGAACGCCTATGCCAATCTGATTTATCAGGATATTATAGGAACGGTAGTGCACAAATACCGCACGGGTTTGAGCATGCAATACGACCGCTATGATGAGCGCTACATCGGCGAGCGATTTGAACGCACTGAAATCGTTCCGGGTGGCTTTTTTGAATACACCTTCAGCCCTTCTGATAAGTTCGACGCCGTAGTGGGCATACGGGGTGATTACAACAACCTGTATGGCTGGTTTGCAACACCACGCGCACACCTGCGTTATCAGCCCATACAGGGCACCACCTTTAGGCTCAGCGGTGGGCGAGGTCAGCGTACAGCCAATATCTTTGCGGAAAATACCGCTGCCTTAGCTAGTGCCCGGGTTGTTCGCATTGCTGCGGCCAACACCGCCGAAAACGCTTACGGCCTCAAGCCGGAAATCGCCTGGAACACGGGTATCAGCTTTGACCAATCCTTCCGCTTGTTCCACCGCGAGGCTTCCTTTAGCACGGAGTTTTTCCGAAATGATTTCATCAATCAAGTGGTTGTCGATTACGAAAACCCTCGGGAGCTAGCTTTCTACAACCTCGAAGGCGAGTCATACTCCAACAGTTTACAGACTGAATTGCGGTTTATACCACTACCCCATTTCGAGACACGATTGGCTTATCGGTTTTTCGATGTGAAGACCACTTATGGTGACGAATTGTTGCGAAAGCCACTTGTAGCTCGCCACCGGGGTTTCGTAAACCTGGGATATAACACGCATAGCGGCGGATGGCATTTTGACTATACACTCAATATAACCGGCCAAAAGCGCTTGCCTTCAACCGCCAGCAACCCCACGGCGTATCAGATGCCCGAATATTCAAATGCATACGTAACGATGAACGCCCAAATCAGCAAAACAATCGGTAAGGTGCGTCCCATCGATCTGTATATCGGGGGGGAAAACCTGACTAACTTTTTCCAGCAGAACCCGGTGCTGGCTGCAGATCAGCCCTTCAGCGAATTTTTCGACACGTCAATGCTTTGGGGGCCGCTTACCGGCAGGATGTTTTATGCGGGGATCAGGTTTAGTATCGACTAAAAAGAACAAACATTAAGGAGCGCTTGCTCCTTAATGTTTATCCTTAAGCGTTCGTCAGTCTCTCAATATCAAATTTTCTCATCTTCATTCGCTAAAGGAAGTTGTGCAATTCCTTGCTTAGTCTTGCGGTAGGAAGACCGACCACATTCATATAGGAACCCACGATTTTGTCGACGGCCACAACACCAATCCATTCCTGAATGCCATATGCTCCCGCTTTATCAAAAGGTTTGAAATGCTCGATGTAATGTTCAATTTCTTCAATGGTGATCACCCGGAAATAAACCTCCGTTACTTCATGGAATAGTTTGATTTTACCCTTATGGAGTAATGCCACCGCCGTGATGACCTCGTGTTTCTGCCCGGACAATTGCGTAAGCATTTCGGTGGCATGGACGGCATCTACCGGCTTACCCAGTATCTGGCCGTCGATAGTGACAATGGTATCCGCTGTGATAACCAACTCGTCTTTCGCGCCATCGATAAAAGCCCTTGCCTTCTTTTCGGCAATATGCCGGACAGCTGCGATGGGGTCCAACTGATCTGGAAAGGATTCATCCACTTCCCGCAGGGCGACTTCGAAAGGAATGCCCATAAGGGCCAACAATTCACGGCGGCGTGGTGATTGGGAGGCGAGGATGATTTTCATACCCACGTATCTTGAAGTTTCATCACTTTTTCGACGACATCCCGGACGGCGCCATCGCCACCTCTACAAAATGAGATGTATGCAGCTACCGCCCTGACTTCGGTCGCTGCATCCGCAGGGCATGTCGCGAACCCAGCAAGTTGCATACCTAATAAATCCGGGATATCACTTCCCATATAAAGCACGTCTCCGGCCGTCAGCCCCTTGTGCGACAGCCAATCGTGCAGCACCGCCTTTTTGTCATCAACACCAAAGAATAAGTCTACCCCCCCAATGAATTCCATCCTTCTTTTTACCCCCTGGAGATTGCCCGCGCTCACTACAGCAATCGGATAGTCTCGCTTTATGGCTAGCTGTAGGGCATAGTCATCCTTGCCGTCCAAGCGGTGCAACTGCTCGCCACCTGGCGTCAGCCAAATCTTTCCATCCGTTAAAACACCATCTACAGCAAACATGAAGGCTTTTACCCGTTTCAATCGATTAAATAACATGACACACCGACAATTTGACGTCAAACTTAACACAAAATAAGAAATCCAGTCCATTCCAATAAAAAAACATCGGTGTCAATTATGCGCACAAGTTGTCTTGTTTAGTGAAGTTGTTGGCCGTCGAGGGATCAGAGCCCGCGCTTGATTAGATCATTGAAAAACATTACTTATCTATCGATTTTTTTGGCACGGTGTTTGAAACAACCCTTATGAACGCCGAAGCGATATCATTAAGGCAGGTTCAAACAATGTTCTTTTGACAATTTATTAACAAAAGTTTCATTAGAAATAACAAAATAGTGTTTATTTTTGCACTATGATTAACCCGGATAGTTGCGGGAATTTATTATTGTCTTTTCATAATTTAGGTTTATAATTGGTTAGTAAACAAACCCCGGTGCCCATCACCGGGGTTTTGTTTTTAAGGCTTTTCTATTTTTTCCGGTCGCCTTCGCCCCCTTTGCTTGTATCTCCGCCTGGCTTGGCAATAGAACCGCGCATATCGGTATCGGCTTGGATATTCTGCATCTTATAATAATCCATCACCCCCAGATTGCCGTTCCGAAATGCCTCGGCCATGGCAAGAGGTACCTGTGCTTCCGCCTCGATAACCTTCGCGCGGGCCTCCTGCGCCTTGGAGCGCATTTCCTGTTCGGATGCCACGGCCATTGCTCGGCGCTCTTCGGCACGCGCGTTTGCAACTTTGAGATCTGCCTCGGCTTGGTCGGTCTGTAATTTTGCACCTACGTTTTCACCAATATCAATGTCAGCAATATCGATAGACAGGATCTCGAATGCCGTGCCACTGTCCAGCCCTTTGGCCAACACGGTCTTTGAAATACGGTCGGGATTCTCCAACACTTCTTTATGATTAAGCGCCGAACCGATAGTTGTCACGATCCCCTCCCCTACACGGGCAAGGATGGTTTCCTCACCGGCACCGCCCACCAATTGGTTGATGTTTGCCCTTACCGTCACCCGCGCTTTGGCAATGAGTTGGATACCGTCTTTGGCTACTGCAGCCACGGGGGGCGTATTGATAACCCGTGGATTGACCGATAGCTGTACCGCGTCGAACACATCGCGCCCGGCGAGGTCAATAGCCGTAGCCAATTTGAAATCCAATGGAATGTTCGCCTTATCGGCAGAAATCAACGCCTTAATCACGTTGTTGACATTGCCACCGGCCAAAAAATGGGTTTCAATCTCATTTGACGAGATATTTAATCCGGCTTTGGTGGAGGTAATCATTGCGTTGGTGACCAGCGCCGGTGAAACTTTGCGCAAACGCATCAACAACAGGTTTAGCAGGTTGACGCGGACGCCTGATAACTGGGCGGTAAACCACAGGTTTACGGGGAGCAGATAAAGCAAGATAAAAAATGCTACAATTGCTCCTACGATCATCAAAATTGGAGTGAAGCTGGGATCCATAAGGTTCAATAAGTTTAAAAGCGTTTAAAGCTCCTAAAGATATGACTTTTTCGCAGTCAATTCAAAAAAGACTGAAAACAGTTTGCGCAGTGCCTGCTAATCCCGAGCTACCGACGGTTACGCTTGTCGGCATGTTAAATTTTCCGGACCCGTCCCGAGCCGGATGTCCGCACATTGGTCTCTGCATTACCGCTGTAACTGACATTACCGGACCCGCTGATGGCGGCATCCAATTGCCGATCAGCATGAATGGAAATGTTTCCTGAACCTGATATTTTAAGGCTGGCAGACTGGGTCTTCAGATCGCCCCCATCAAACCGGCCCGAGCCGCTGATGGAAATATTACTTTCGGTAGCATTCCCATTGGCAACTATCCGCCCCGAACCACTGATGGATGCGTTGATCACACTGGCATCAGACTCGAAGGCTATCCGTCCAGACCCGCTCAGGGCGGCATTCAGCTCCTTACCCGAAACCGCTCCGATTACGGCGATTCTGCCCGAGCCCGACTGTGAGAGTGCATCCAGCTGCTTAGCGGTTACAAAGGCTGTCACTTTACCCCAGTTGCGACCACCTGACTCAGACCGCTTCCGATACCTGATTTTCAATGTGCCGCCTTCTACCACGGTCTCTATCTCCCGGATGGCGGCCCCATCGCCCTCCAGCCTCACAGATTCACTGCTACCAAAACGCACTTCCACTTCGATACTGCCACTATTGGATAGTGCATGAAACCCGGAGACATCCCGGACTTCGTCCTGAATCGACAGCGAGGAAGCAGCGTGGGCCAACCCCACACAAAAGACTGGCAGCACTAACGCTAACCAACCTAACGATGACAATCTTAATTTCATTCGTAATTTGTTTAATTTTAACGGCCTTATGGAACCTGCTGGTTACATAGTATTTACTTTCTCAAAATAAGACGCCATAAATCACCATACGTTGCAAGCAATATGTTTTTTTTTGCAAAGCTTCCGAATAGGTCATTTCTTGCATAAACGGACACAAACCCCTACTTTTAAAGCGTTTTGAGTTTACCATGTCTTTTTTATGAAAATTCTGCCTGTAGTTGGAAAAGAACTGGAACAGCTGTTTATCACGATGGCACCGGCACTTTATCGAGATGACCCGCATTATATCAGACCGTTCGATAGCGACGTGCATCACGTATTCGACCCACTCATAAATCCCCGTTATGAAAACGGGCATTGTGCGCGTTGGTTGCTTCATGACGATGCAGGCCGCACCATCGGTCGCATAGCCGCATTTTACAGTTTAGACACATTCGAACGCGATGAACTTCCCGTCGGTGGGTGCGGGTTCTTTGAATGCATTGATGATCAAAGGGCGGCTGATATACTTTTTGATACGGCAAAGGAATGGTTATCAAAAGCAGGCATACAAGCCATGGACGGCCCGATCAACTTTGGCAACCGGGAGCGCTGGTGGGGTTTGCTTGTCGATGGGTTCCATCCGCCATGCTATTGCTGCAATTACAACCCCCCATACTACCAGCAGCTTTTTGAGCACTATGGATTTGAAGTGTTTTTCAAGCAATTTACCTATCGGCGAGAGATTGCAACCAAGCTCTCCAGCAGGATAGGTGAAAAAGCGATTCATGCCATGAAAGATACGGGCTATACCTTCGCTCCGATAGACCGGAGACGACTTGATAAGGCGGCTGCAGATTTCTGTACCGTATATAATGAAGCATGGGCCAAGCATGAAGGGGTAAGCCCGATGAGTCTGGAGGACGCCAGTAAGCTGATGCAAAGCATGAAACCTATCATCGATCCGAATATCATTTGGTTTGCCTATCACCATGAACAACCCGTAGCCTTTTGGGTCAACATCCCGGATGTTAACCAATTGATTGTTAAATACATGAATGGGCGACTGACGCTATCGGGAAAAATCCGGTTTATTTGGAACCGATGGACGAAACGCTGCAAAACCATGTTTGGTATCGTATTCGGTGTTGTGCCAGCGCACCAGCGGAAAGGCGTAGAAGCAGCACTGGTGGTGACGGCTACGAAAGTCTTGCAGGATCCCTCCCGTTCGCATTATGAAGAAGTGCAGATGAATTGGATTGGCGATTTTAACCCGAAGATGATGAATGTGGCCCGGCACATCGGCGGCAGCGTCTATAAAACCCACCATACCTACCGATACCTGTTTGACCGCACCCAGCCATTTGAAAGGCACCCTATCCTTTAACCATGGATGTTGTTCGATCGTTTTCTGTTGGACAGGCCTTCATATTTGGACTTTTTGTATTTTTGAAAAAAAAACGATTCGGTTGGCTATGAAAAAACTAACGTTTAAGATGCATATCTATCTAGGTTTTTTTCTTTTGATCGCTATCTTACTCGCCAGCCTGTTTTACCTGTCGTTGTTATTTAAGCAGATTGACATCGCGCATGCCACGCTGGAAAGCATCAAGATCACCTTCATTGTCACCGCCATATTTGTTTTTGGGGTTATCGTTTGGCTACTGGTATACGTCACGAAGACCTTTGAGCATCAGAAAAAGACGGGACGGCTCATCCGCAAGTCCAATGCCGACTTAAGTAGGCTGTCAAAAGAAAAAGAAGCCGACAATTGGATACTAAGTGGCTTGACTGCGCTCGATGACCAGACCCGTGGCGGAAGAAGCGAAAAGGAAATCGCTGCGAATGCAATACAGGCCGTTTGTCAGCACGTCAACGCAAAGATCGGAACCATCTACCTTAAAAGCCCATCAACGGATGACGTATTCGTACATGCTGGTTCTTATGCCGCCGCGCAACAACATATAGAGCCGAAAATCATGAAAAGCCAAGGGCTGATTGGCGAAAGCATTGCTTCCAAAAAACAGCTCGTAATATCGGATATACCCGAAAACTATTTAACAGTGACATCATCGTTGGGCAACGCTGCCCCAGAAAACATCGTCATACAGCCTTTTTTGTACGAAGACGAGATTCTCGGCGTGATGGAAATTGGATTCTTCCGCAAAGTCAATTCCCCCACGTTGCAGTTTCTGCAACGAGCCGGTGTCACGCTGGCAGTGGCCAGCAAAGTAGCTCATAACCATTCAGCACTTACCCACCTCTTTGAAGAAATCCAGCAGCAAGCCGAAGAGCTGGAAGCACAACAGGAAGAACTACGGACGACCAACGACGAGTTGATACAACAGACACATCTTTTGGAGGCGTCCGAAGAAGAGCTTCGGGTGCAGCAGGAAGAACTGAAACACGCCAATCTTGAACTCGAAGAGAAAGCGAGGCAGTTGGAAGAACGTAATTTCTCCATCGAACAGGCTCGTCAATCCATTGCAATGAAAGCCAATGAGCTGGAACTGTCTGGCAAATACAAGTCAGAGTTCCTGGCCAATATGAGCCACGAACTGCGTACGCCGCTCAATAGCATACTCATACTTGCAAAATTGCTGGAGGACAACAAATCCGGCAACCTCGTGCCCGACCAGGTAAAGTATGCATCCGTCATCTATAGTGCCGGCACTGATCTCCTCAATTTAATCAATAACATCCTTGATTTGTCAAAAATCGAAGCAGGAAACATAGAATTGCAGATCGAGGAAACGCCGCTATCCGACGTTGCCCAAGATCTACTCGAACTATTCAACAGTGTTGCCGACAGCAAAGCTATCGACTTCCGCATCACGATTGCGGAGGGGACCCCAACCACCATTGATACGGATGAACAGCGCCTCAAACAGGTGTTGAAGAACCTGCTCTCCAATGCGTTCAAATTCACCAATGAAAAAGGCCGTGTAGAATTACGCTGTGGCTTGGCAAGCCAATCTCCGGATTGGAGAGCGGGGATGCTTGGTGGCATGCCGCCAAATGAGGCCATTGCATTTTCCGTGATAGATACCGGTATCGGCATCCCAGAGGATAAGCAACAGCTTATTTTCGAGGCCTTTAAACAGGCAGATGGTTCCACCAGCCGCAAATTCGGTGGTACGGGATTGGGACTATCCATCTGCAACGAACTTACAGCCATGCTAAATGGCGAAATCCACGTAACAAGCCAATCTGGAAAAGGCAGCACCTTTACCCTATTCCTACCGCTAAAAAGCACCGATACCGCTGGCCGCAATCCACAGGATGAAGACGGAAAAATCTCGAAACCTGTACCCGAAAAAGAAAAACAACACAAACCAGCGTCTTCGATAACACAAGAAAAACCTGGGCCGAAACGGCTTCTTATTGTCGAAGACGATCGAAATTTTGCCGATATCCTCGGTACATACGCCCGTGACCGCGGATTTGAAACCCTCGCGGCTTACCAGGGTGACACCGGTTTGCAGATGGCTCTGGAGCAGCTGCCTGATGCCATCATTTTGGATATTATGCTGCCGGTGATGAATGGATGGACGGTACTCAAAGAGCTCAAGAATAATCCCGATACCCGGGATATACCCGTACATATGATGTCGGCTGACCGGCCAAGCAAACATAAGATCGAAGCGGAAGCCATCGGGTTCCTCAAAAAACCGGTCGACAAGAAATCGTTGGACGATGTATTCGAACAGCTACATAAGACAATCGAATCACCACTGAGAAAAGTATTGGTGGTGGAGGATCACGAAGTCCAAAGCGACAGCCTGAAGTCGCGGCTACTGGAAAGCGGCGTGGACGTAAAGCAGGCCTTTACCGGTGCTCAGGCCATGGACGCCTTGAAATCTGGCGAACACTACGACTGCATTATCCTCGACATTAATCTTCCCGATAAATCCGGAATGGATCTGCTAGACGACATTAAGCACATCGACCAATACACAGATATTCCGGTCATTATCAATACAGCCATGGAGCTCAATCCCGAAATGACCAGCCGTATTGCACAGCACACCAAAACCATGGTGCTTAAATCCGAAAAGTCCAATAACCGCATCCTCGATGAAGTCAATTTGTTTATCAATAGGGTAAAAAACGATACATCAATATCCAATCCGCTCCGTATGTTCAACCATTCGGAATCGAAAACGGTACAGTTCGACAACGTGTTAGAGGGTAAACGGATCTTGTTGGCAGACGACGATATGCGCAACATCTTTGCTTTGAGCACGATATTTGCGTCCTATAGGATGCACATTGAAACTGCCAACAACGGACTGGAAGCCTTGGAAGCACTTCGTAAAAATCCAGAGATAGACCTGGTATTGATGGACATTATGATGCCGGAAATGGACGGCTATGAAGCCATAATGAAAATCAGAAGCATTAAAAAGTTCATGAAATTACCTGTGATTGCCATTACGGCAAAGGCAATGCAGGGGGATCGGCAACGTGTACTGGATGCAGGCGCTAACGATTACATCGCCAAGCCGGTGGACGTAAACAAGTTACTTTCCCTAATGCGTGTGTGGCTAAGTTAATCGAAGAACGATGGGTATATCATTTGGGAACCTGGAAGAATTAATCGAATTAGTCAACAACATTTACAGTTTTGACTTAAATGGCTATTCGCGTGCGTCGCTCAAACGACGTGTATCCCGTATCATGGATCTATACAGCCTGGATTTCTCCAGTTTAAAAGACAATTTGACAAACACGCCCGGCTTTTTCAACAAGTTTCTCATTGAAATCACCGTCAATGTAACGGAGATGTTTCGCGATCCGTCATTTTATATTGCATTGCGCGACGAAGTCTTCCCCTACCTTGCCACCTTTCCACATATCAAAATTTGGAGTGCAGGATGTGCTACCGGTGAAGAAGTATACTCCTTAGCCATCTTACTCGAAAAGCAGAATTTGTACCAAAGAGCCTTCATATATGGTACCGATATTAACTCGGATGTGATCGAACACGCCAAACGGGGAATCATCGATCTGAAAAAGATGAAAGCATATTCCGACAACTATTTCCAGACCGGTTCCGGCGATTCGTTATCAGAATATTATACCGCGAGATACGACGCAGCCATCATCCATCACCATTTACGCAAAAATAGCTTGTTTTCCATCCATAATCTGGTGTCAGGCGGTGTATTCAACGAGTTTCAACTGATTACCTGTCGAAATGTACTTATTTACTTCAACGTCACACTACAACATCGGGTGTTGGATTTGCTTTATGCAAGCCTCGCGCTATTTGGTTTTCTTTGCCTGGGATCAAAAGAGACACTTCGTTCAGACCACCTCACGGACAAGTTCAGGCTAGTCAATAAGACACAGAATATTTATCAGAAAATTGCTTAAGTTAAGCCCACATATCGCCAGCAAACTTCAACGGATTGAAGTACTCGTATTGGCCTGTTCTGCAGGCGGGTTTAAGGTCTTGTTAAATATGTTACAAGTACTACCAGAAAACCTTTCTATAGGAGTCTTGGTGATTATTCACCGGAATGCCAAATATGAAACCAATATCGAAACAAGCTTATCCGATAAATGTCGGATCGTCGTCAAGATGGCCGAAGAGAAAGAGTATGTTAAACCGGCAACGGCATATTTTGCGCCGGCCGGATACCATTTATTAATGGAGCCCGATCACAGCATGTCTTTGGACGTTTCGGAACCTGTAAATTTTTGCAGGCCGTCTATCGATGTGACGATGCAAAGTGTTTCTGATGTATACGGAGCATCCACGGCAGCAATCTTGCTATCTGGGGCAAACCAAGATGGCGCAAAAGGCATGCAATCCATCCATCAGGCGGGCGGGCTATGTATTGCACAACACCCCGAGCAGGCGGAAATTGCAACGATGCCCGCATCCGCTATCGCACTGGGTGTGGTAGACGTCATCCTTAAGAACGATGAACTTTTAACATTCAGCCGCCAATTGAACAACTATATTTTGAGAAGAGATTAGCCATGGAGAAATTGAAGTTAGTCATCGTAGACGACAAAGAGGAGAACGTATTGAGTCTAAAGGCATTGTTAGCAGACGTGGACAATCTTGATATTTGGGGAAGTACTTCACCCAACGAAGCGCTTCGCTATTGTTGGAACCAAGATATTGCCATCGCGCTGGTAGATGTCCAGATGCCCGAAATCAACGGGTTTGAGTTCGTTTCCCTATTACAAAGCAACCCAAAAACGTGGCAGATCATGGTCATTATGGTTACTGCCATATCCAAAGAAGATAAATTCTTACTTAAAGGGCTACATAGCGGGGCGATTGACTACCTGTATAAACCCCTTAACCCGGATATCACCGTGGCCAAGGTCAAATCGTTTATGCAACAAGTATACATTCAACGGGAACTTAAGCGGAAAAACGAAGAGCTGGAACGGTCTCACATGGAATTGGTCAAGGCCAAAAAAGAAGCGGACCTGGCTCGTAAATCAAAGGAGAATTTTCTCGCCAACATGAGTCATGAGATCCGGACCCCCATTAATGGTATTACGGGAATCACCACCATGCTTCGGAATTCGCCGCTCAATGAAGAACAATCCGAGTGGCTGGATTACCTCGAAAATGCCTCACAGCAACTATTGCTCATCATCAATGACATTTTGGATCTCTCTAAGATCGATTCGGGAAAAATGCGATTGGACTTTGCCAAAACCTCGCTTGCCGGAGTCATTAAAGAGCTTACCAAACTATTCACTTACAAAGCCGAGCAGAAGGGCATAACCTTTCACGCTGTTAACGACGACAAGCTACCCAAACATATCCTTGCAGACTCCCTACGATTGACCCAGATACTGAGTAATTTGATTTCAAATGGCATTAAATTCACGGAGGAAGGAAGCGTGACATTGGAAACAAAATTACTGAAGCGATCGAAACAACGGGTTCATATCCAATTTTCAGTAAAAGATACGGGCATCGGTATTAACAGCAACGCAATCGACAAAATCTTCCATTCGTTTGAACAGGGAGAAGAGGGCATTACAAAGCGTTTCGGCGGCACCGGACTGGGGTTAGCGATTGTAAAGCGACTGGTGAACCTGCACCAGGGACAAATCCACGCTTACAGTGAATTGGGTATGGGCAGTGAATTCGTATTCCAATGTTGGTTTGACGAAGAAGCTTCCGAAGCCGCACCCAAGTCGGACAAAAAACAATATACGGATTTGCCAATGCTCGACGGCATCCGTATCCTTCTGGCTGAAGACAACGAATTAAACAGTTTCATGGTCACCCATATGCTCAACACCTGGGGGATTACCGTGGATACGGTAAAAAACGGAAAAGAAGCGCTTGACAAAGTAGAAAACATAAGCTATAGCCTTATTCTCATGGACGCACACATGCCCGTGATGAGTGGATTTGACGCCATTCGAGCAATCAGGAACGACCAGCGTGAACACATCCGAAATGTCCCCATCATCTCCATTTCGGCTTCGGTGCTTCAACGGGAACAGCAGGCGGCGTACGCCGCCGGTGCCGACGCCGTGGTGGGGAAGCCCTTCGATCCCGTATCCTTGTACCAAATCATCAAAACGTTGACGCAGGCCAAAGATAAAACCAATTCGTAATACTAAATTTACATTTCAATGATAAATGCGTTTTTGTTCCTTTCCAAATTCAGCTACCTTTGAAGCGCAAACAAACAGCATACTTACACTGTTGCTATATTGGATAATCTGACAAATTAGATTTTAAACACAAATGAAAAAAATTTTTTTAGTCCCCGTGGTAGCGGGCGCAGTTTTTATCGCTGCCTGCGGTGGCAACCAGAAAAGTGAAGAGTCGACTGAAACAGCAGCGGCAACGACCGAGCAACAAGCACCTGCGGTAGATATACCCGGTTTGGAAGATGTTGCCGTGAGTAATGAGGTGGCTCTGGAAGGTAATGATTTGATGCAATACAATAAGACACTTTTCCGGGTCAAGGCTGGACAACCGATAAAACTGACATTTAAAAATGCTGGCGAGATGCCCAAGGAATCCATGGGCCACAATGTCGTTGTGGTACAACCTGGAACCGACCTACCCGCTTTAGGTGGCGAAGCCATCAAGGCCGTCGATACCGAATACATACCGGTTACCTTCGCATCGTCCATCATCGCCCACACCAAACTACTTGGCCCCGGCGAAACGGATGCCATTGAATTCACATTGGAGGAAAAAGGCGTATATCCTTTCCTTTGCAGTTTCCCTGGCCACTACGGTGTCATGCAGGGAAAAATCGTAGCCGAATAAGAAATTCTCCGCAAGCGATTACGGAAAAGACAGTCAAACGGCTGTCTTTTTTTTGTTCCGTTTCCACCCCAGTGTAATAATATGTACCTTTGGGTCATCGAATTGACTAATTTCATTACACAACATGCAATACGACGTCATTGTAATTGGTAGCGGGCCCGGAGGCTACGTAGCCGCCATTCGCTGCGCACAATTGGGCTTGAAAACAGCCGTTATAGAAAAATACGACACTTTCGGAGGCACTTGCCTAAATGTAGGATGTATTCCTTCCAAGGCGTTGCTGGATTCTTCGGAACATTATCACAATGCTGCCCACCACTTCACGGCACACGGCATTAACCTAAGTGAGCTCGCGGTAGACATGAAGCAAATGATAGCTCGAAAGGATGATGTCATTGCCCAAAATGTAGCCGGCATCGAATTCCTCTTCAAAAAGAATAAAATAGACAGCTTCATCGGTGTTGGTTCATTCGTCGACAAAAACACCATTAAGGTGACCAAAGCAGACGGAAAAGCCGAACAGATTACCGGCAAACATGTCATTATCGCTTCGGGGTCTAAGCCCACCTCCTTACCATTCCTCCCGATTGATAAGAAAAGGGTTATTACGTCTACGGAAGCCTTGACATTGACCGAGATCCCTAAACACCTCATTGTTATCGGTGGTGGTGTTATCGGTCTGGAACTCGGTTCGGTATATGCGCGCTTGGGGGCAAAGGTGTCTGTTGTAGAGTACGAAAAGACTATTATTCCAACCATGGATGGAGGACTCGGCAAGGAACTGCAACGCGTATTGAAGAAAACACTTGGCATGGAATTCTACCTTGGACACAAGGTGACCGGCGCGACTACCAAAGGAAAAAAAGTAACAGTCGCTGCAGAAAATACCAAAGGGGAAGCGGTAAAATGGGAAGGCGATTATTGCATTGTGGCCGTGGGCCGCACCGCTTATACCGAAGGGCTAGGCTTGGAAAATATTGGCATCACGCTGGAAGAGCGGGGAAAGAAAATACCCGTAAATGAACACCTAGAAACCCCGGTGCAGGGGGTGTATGCCATTGGTGACGTCATCAAGGGGGCCATGCTAGCCCATAAGGCTGAAGACGAAGGGGTTTTCGTTGCCGAGCTTATCGCTGGGCAGAAACCGCACGTCGACTACAACCTGATTCCCGGTGTGGTGTATACCTGGCCGGAAGTAGCCAGCGTAGGCAAAACCGAAGAACAGCTAAAAGAAGCAGGCTTGAAGTATAAGACAGGTTCGTTCCCGTTTAAGGCGAGCGGCCGTGCCAAGGCCAGCGGTGACACTGATGGCTTCGTGAAGGTGCTGGCCGATGCAAATACCGACGAAGTATTGGGGGTACACATGATTGGTCCCCGAGCCGCAGATATGATCGCCGAAGCGACGGTGGCAATGGAGTACAGAGCCTCGGCCGAAGACATTGCCCGGATTTGCCACGCTCATCCCACCTATACTGAAGCATTCAGGGAAGCATCGCTTGCTGCAACGGCAAACCGTGCCATCCATATGTAAAAAAGCATATGAATTTCCATACTCGCAAATGGGTCAAACCGGAGGACCTCAATCCTAATGGGTCTTTGTTTGGTGGCACCTTGCTCCGCTGGATTGACGAAGAGGCCGTTATCTACGCCATCGTACAATTGGGAAACCCGCTTGTGGTAACCAAGTTTATATCCGAAATCAACTTTGTAAGTTCGGCCACACAGGGTGATATCATTGAACTCGGCATCACCGCTACGCATTTCGGGCGTACATCCATTACGCTTACCTGTCAGGTACGCAATAAGATTACGCGGAAAAGCATCCTGACCATAGACAAACTGGTATTTGTAAATCTGGATCGTGATGGCAACCCGGCACCGCACGGCAAAACGGAGATTACCTATGCCTTTGCGGGCGACAAGCCATAACTTACCCTTCGTGTCGCAATTTCCGCTCTACAAAAAATGGCGCAAATGGAAGCAAAGAGGCTACAAAGAACAGCACAACACGGCCAAATTTCCATTTGTACTTGTCCGCACATGCCCACAACAGATATACGTATGCAATGAATAGGATACCATGGGCCCAACCGATATACTTGACCCCTAGTAAGGCCCACTCGTAGTCGGTGGTGCGCTTTAACACAGAAAACGTGACCAACACCACCATGGATATTCCCTCTATAAGGGCGATGTTTCGAAACCAGTTCAGGAATTGTTTATTCGTACTCATGATTAACGATTTGGAGCGGCAAGTTAGGCAAATTATCGAACCCGTAGTCGCTACCGTACCGGGTTTGACTGAATTGTGACCGTTGGGGTAGTTAATAAAAAAATATGTAAGTTTGTAGCCGCCCCGGCATGTTCGGAGCAGCGACAGAAACGATGAATCAATCTTAAGAAACAGTATCGGTATATGAACTACGACATCATTGTAATCGGAAGCGGACCAGGGGGTTATGTAGCAGCCATTCGGGCTTCCCAACTTGGTTTTAAGACGGCCATTGTAGAACGGGAATCCTTGGGGGGCATCTGCCTCAATTGGGGATGTATCCCCACCAAAGCACTGCTTAAAAGCGCTCAGGTATTTGAATACCTCAATCATGCTGAAGATTATGGCATAAAAGTAAGCGGTGGCGAAGCAGATTTTAGCGCCATTGTTAAGCGTAGTCGCGGAGTGGCTGAAGGCATGAGCAAGGGAATCCAGTTCCTGATGAAAAAGAACAAGATCGATGTGATCATGGGCACTGCCAAAATCGCGAAAGGCGGGAAGGTAGAAGTAAAAGACAGCGATGGCGCAACTAAAACATACAGTGCAAAGCATACGATATTAGCCACTGGTGCCCGCTCACGCGAGCTGCCCAACCTTAATCAAGATGGTAAACGGATCATCGGATATCGCCAGGCGATGAACCTTGAGAAGCAGCCTGAATCCATTGTCGTTGTTGGATCCGGTGCCATCGGCGTTGAATTCGCATATTTCTACAATGCCATTGGCACCAAGGTTACCGTCGTCGAGTACCTCGATCGCGTTGTACCTGTGGAAGATGAGGAGGTATCCAAACAATTGGAGCGTAGCCTTAAAAAGGCCGGGATAAGCATCCTCACCAGCGCCGAAGTACAGTCTGTCGATACTTCAGGCAAACAGTGCAAGGTACAAATCAAAACAGCAAAGGGCACCGAAACCATTGAAGCAGAGACCGTTTTGTCGGCTGTAGGTATCGCACCCAATATCGAGGGCATTGGCTTGGAAGAAGTAGGCGTTAAGACGGACAAGGGTCGCGTGTTGGTCGACGATTTCTATAAAACCAATATTGAGGGCGTTTATGCCATTGGCGACATTGTGAAAGGCCAGGCATTGGCACACGTAGCGTCTGCCGAAGGCATCACCTGCGTGGAGAAGATTAAAGGGATGGAGGTATCGCCAATTGACTACAATAACATACCAGGTTGCACGTATTGCGCTCCGGAGATCGCATCGGTTGGGTACACCGAGAAAGCCGCTCGGGATGCTGGATATGACGTCAAAGTAGGCAAATTCCCTTTTTCCGCATCGGGCAAGGCCAGTGCTGCCGGAGCGAAGGATGGCTTTGTAAAGGTTATCTTTGACGCCAAATACGGCGAGTTTCTTGGCGCCCATATGATTGGTGCTAATGTTACTGAGATGATTGGCGAAGTGGTGGTGGCACGTAAGCTGGAAACCACTGGCCATGAAATAATCAAAGCCATACACCCGCACCCCACCATGAGCGAAGCCATTATGGAAGCTGCCGCAGATGCGTACGGCGAAGTGATACACTTGTAAAGCACGAAATAGCAGGTATTAGGCTGTATGTGATATGCTTGCAGCTTAATGCCTGCCATCGGTTCCCGAAGCAGGGGCGGTCACGATACTTGGTTGACCAACCGGGATTTAAACACGACCTTAACCGGTTCTGGGCGCTCTACGGCATCAATCAGCTCAAAAAGCAACTCAGCAGCTTTCTTTCCCTGTTCTCCTGGAAATTGCTCTATGGACGCCATTGGCGGGTTCTCCATATACTTCCAGAGCGGGTAATTGGCATAACTGATAAAATGGATATCTTGGTTGAGTGCAAGCCCCTTTTGACGGACGGTCTTCATGACATCCAAGGCCACGTAATCGTTAAAAGAAACCACCGCAGAAGGTCGGTCGGAAAGGGCGAGCAATTGGGAGATGGCGGCCTCATTTCCTTCAGGCGTAAGGTCTGTGTTCACGATATATTCTTCCCTAAACGGAATACCGCATTTGCTAAGCCCCTTGAGGTACGCTTTCTTGCGCTCGATACTGGCGGGCAAAAGAACGGGACCATTGATGAGCGATATCGCAAGGTGCCCACAGGAAACGAAAATATCGATAGCCTCCAACATCCCGGTTTCGAGATCACTTACCACCCGATTAATGGTATTCAAATCGGGTACGCAGTCGAAGAATACGATGGGAATGCCTGCAGCTTCAAGTAGTTCGATAAAGGGGTAATCTCGGGTATTTTTACCAATCGACATCAATACGCCATCCACTCGATGTGTTTTTAGGGTCTGCAGGATACGGAGTTCGCGATCGGCATCATCGAGCGACTGGCCCATGATGACGGTATAATTCCTTTCGTTGGCCACATTCTCTATTTCGCTGATCGCTGCGGAGAAAAAGGGCTCCGATAGGCTCGGCAGTACCACGCCCACGGTAAATGTTTTACGTTGCTTGAAAAAAATAGCGGTTTGGTTGGGTTCATAATTCATTTCAGCGGCGACTTTTTTGACACGCATTGTCGTTACCAACCCAATACTAGGATGGTCATTCAATGCCCGGGACACCGTAGAAGGTGAAATCTTCAGCCGTCTTGCGATTTCCTTTATCGTTGCAGGTTTGCCTTCCTTCATCAGATTTCTTATTAAATGGCCAGTTCCAACAGCCGTTGGAAAGCGCAATATACTAAATTTTAACGTAAGCAGGTTGCTTCCGCGAAACGTTCTTTATTGGTTCGCCTTTTTGCCAAAATTGTACATCCCCTTCCTTCCGTGCCTATCCAGCGTTTGATTAATTGGGGCCGACATTTGCTTCGCAATACCCATTCGTGCCGTTGCTTGCAGGCCCGCGCCATCCGATGAAAATCCACCTTGACTCGCATAATGCAACGCTTCTGCAACCATATCTTCCTGTGCATCGCCGAAATCCCTGGTCAAGTCATCAAACACCACCTTGTCCACGGTCATACCCGAAAAATAGTCGCCATATCCAGCAGCGTTGAAGGTCTGGAAAGAAACCGCGTACAGGTCAACCCCCAATATATTCCAGTTAAAATAGCCAACCGGCTTTCCATACGTCTTATGCTCACCGATGAGCTTCACATCGATGTGTGGTCTCAGGTTATTGATCAGTAATTCACTTGCAGAGGCCGTACCCTCTGTGACCAAAAAATAGATCCGGCTTAGATTAAGCGAATTCCTCTTATTGAAATGAACCGGGGAAAAATCAATCCTGACGTTGTTGGCAAGCAAAAAATCGTCAAGTCCCGCATTTACCTTATTGGTGTACATGATGCCGTTACCGACCGCTGAGGGCACCAGCAGATTCGATAGGTATTCCGCGGTTACCACTGCACCTCCCCCATTATACCGCAGGTCCACGATTAACTCCTGGATGCCATCTGCCTCAAACTGCGCGACCAATTTGTCCAACTGGTCTTTCACATAGGTTGGGTTACCCCGATCATCAAGCGTCGATACAAAAATATCAAACGCAAAATATCCTACTTTTTTCCCCGCTACATCATATCGCTTTTGGTTCAATATCGGTTGGAGCTGATATGTTCCACGCTCGAGGGTTACGGAAACTTCATCGCCATCCGGTTTCCGAAGCAACAGGCTGATGCTGCCGGCATCCAATGCCCCAAAAAGAAACGTAAAATTATCCCGCTCCATAGATGCAGGGGAGAGGTCACTATTACCATTGATACTAAGGATTTTCCAGCCGCGTCGGAGGCCTTTCTGATAAGCCGGTGAACCGGCATCGACCTTCTTCACATAAAGGTCGGTATCACTGTTGTATCGCACATCAAACCCAAAGCTACCGGCAAGTCCCTGCTGAATTTCTGCATTTACCGTACCCCACCGATCCAGGAAACTAAATCGGTCATACGCATTACCGGCATCGTCTCGGGCATATCCTTTTAAAGTCTCCAATACAGCGTCCGCAGAGTTGTATCGCTTGGTATTTCCGCGCACGTCAGCAAACCAATTCGGCAAGTCCGCCTGCCATAGGTAAAACCCATACGTATAATGGTATACAGAGTCCTTCAACAGGTCTTCGTCGGTATCTGGGCGCGTCGGGCGTTCAAGCTCGGGCATGACGGTTTCCCGGCTACAGCCCACCATTAAGCTGCCAGATAGCAATGCAACTGCAATGAATTTTATATGTGTTATCTTCATTTCTATTAATATGATTGATGTGGCGGGGCGGTCGGTTTCTCCCAGAAACTTTTTGCTCCCATGCAATCGATACCCGGTACTATAGCAGACACTAGCTTGCTTTCAGCATGGATATACAGCACTTCCGACTTCTGCAACCCGTTATCGCCCAATAAATAACCAAAAGGATCATGCCCTTTCTCCTGCAATTCCTCCTGGAAATATACTTTCATTATCCGATCCAACCCATTCCACTCCACTTGCCGAAGTTTATTCAGTTGCATGGTTGGGTCTCCCTTCGTCAGGATCAGCAACCGCTTTCCGCTTTGGTGCGATGCCTGCATCAGTTCCAACATGGGTTGATACAGCAAGAGTTTCGCTGGTAGTTGGGCGGTAAGATGCATGCGGTCAAAGTGGGCTTTATACTTATGATCAATGGCAAATGTTTCCGCAGCGCGTTCAAAAAGGCCTTCTTCGCCGTGGTGTTCATAGGCGGTTTTGAGAAATCCTGTAAGCTCATTTGCCGGAGGTACCGTTTCGGTATATTCGAGCAGATGAGCGAACAGGTAATACACCTGCAACAAATAATCCCTTTTCGGAAAAAGCACATCGTCCAATTCAAATATCAGCGCTTTCTTATGGGTATCGATATCCGCGTATGTTAACATATATCGGTTTGAATCAAAAACACCGGATTGGTTTAATCATGTTTATTGCAATGGCATCATTGAGACCGTTTCACTCAGTTAATCGGCTATGCAACATAGTGCCAACTCGTCACCCGAATCCGATGGCGTGAAAACGCCGGAGAGCGTATCATACTGTTCATCTTCGCGAGCGCCGGTCACTGTATTGCCCTTGTGGAGCAGCAGCAGTGGTAGCTGTCGCGGTGGGTTTTCAATCACTGCCAATTCCGCCAGGTCGATTACCTCGGGCACCCATATGGCGATACCATATTCGGAAAAAAGTTGTCGAGCCTCCGCCATTGCATAAAGCTCATTGCTGCCTAGCGGTATCAGGTTCTCGACGTTGTTATCCAAGCAGATTCTGAGCATTTCATGCACAAAAGCCGGCGAATCTGCCCGTGGCGCCCTAAGGTAATTGCCTGCACGCAACAGTACCTCGGGCAACTCATCCGCTGCGCAAAACAACACGGGCTGCGCTGCCGGCAACAGCTTAGCCACCCGCTGTGCAAAGGGCCTTGTACCCCAAGTAATCAGCACCGCTCCCGCCATATTGATTATTCCTGATTTGCTTCAATCATGCCATCCTTGATATGCACCGTACGGTCAGCAATATTGGCTAATTCCTCATTGTGCGTCACGATGACAAATGTTTGATCGAGTTTGCTACGTAATTCTACAAACAGCTGATGTAAAGCGGTAGCATTCTCGGAGTCGAGGTTGCCGGATGGCTCATCAGCGAGGACAATAGCAGGGCTATTGACCAACGCTCGCGCCACTGCAACCCGCTGTTGCTCACCTCCCGACAATTCATTGGGCTTATGGTTCTTGCGATGATTTACACCGAGTAACTCCAGCAATTCGATCGCTCGGTGCTCAGCCTGGGTCCTACTCACCTTCCTGATAAAAGCGGGGATACATACGTTTTCCAATGCCGTAAACTCTGGCAGCAGGTGGTGAAACTGGAAAACAAAGCCGATATGCTCATTTCGGAAAGCGCTCAGTTGTTTGCCGTTAAGCGTACTGATATCCGTTCGATTGATGGTTACGGTACCGCTATCCGGTTTATCCAACGTACCGACAATATGCAGCAATGTACTTTTACCAGCGCCAGATGCACCAACGAGGCTGACGATCTCCCCCTTTGCGACCTGTAGGTCTACTCCCTTCAGGATAGGTAGTGTGCCATATGATTTGTATATGCCGTTTGCTTGTAGCATGTTGCGAAGGTAGAAATTTTTCGGGGTTTCCGGCAGCAATGTAGTGGCGCAAAAGATAAAGCGGGCAAATCCGCAGCCTTACCTGAAAAATACCAAGCTTATCGCTTGACCGTTCCCGATTAAAACCCTACTTTTACGGCAAATTTTTCGCAAATGAATATTCACGAATATCAAGGCAAACAAATACTGAAAGGTTTCGGTGTGCGGGTACAAGAGGGCATAGTGGCCGAAACACCAGAGCAAGCTGTAGAGGCAGCCAAGAAATTGAAGGAAGATTACAGTTCGGATTGGGTGGTGGTGAAAGCCCAAATCCATGCAGGCGGCCGAGGCAAAGGTGGGGGTGTAAAACTTGCAAAAAACCTTGATGAAGTGAAACAACGTGCTTCCGATATCATCGGTATGCAGCTGGTAACTCCACAGACCGGCCCGGAAGGCAAGAAGGTTAACAAGGTTTTGATAGCACAGGATGTATACTATCCTGGTGAAAGCGATACCAAGGAATTTTATATGAGCGTCCTACTTGATCGGGGGCGGGGCCGTAACATTATCATGTATTCCACCGAAGGTGGGATGGACATCGAGGAAGTGGCCGAAAAGACACCACACCTGATATTCAAGGAAGAAATTGACCCGAAGGTCGGGCTTCAGGGGTTCCAGGCCCGAAAGATAGCGTTCAACCTGGGGTTGAATGGAGGAGCTCTCAAGGAAATGACCAAATTTGTAGCTGCCCTCTATCAAGCCTACGAAGCCACGGATTCATCCATGTTTGAGATTAACCCCGTGCTAAAGACCTCCGATGATAAAATACTGGCCGTAGATGCCAAGGTAAATCTAGACGAAAACGGCTTGTTCCGGCACCCGGACTATGCGGCCATGCGCGATGTTACGGAAGAAGACCCCACGGAAGTGGAGGCAGGTGAATCCAACCTCAACTATGTAAAACTCGATGGCAATGTGGGCTGTATGGTCAATGGCGCCGGATTGGCCATGGCTACGATGGATATCATCAAACTCGCAGGTGGCGAGCCAGCCAACTTCCTCGATGTAGGCGGTACGGCCAATGCACAGACGGTAAAAGCAGGATTTAATATCATCCTCAAAGATCCGAATGTAAAAGCAATCCTGATTAACATCTTTGGCGGAATTGTCCGTTGCGATCGTGTTGCCCAAGGGGTCATCGATGCATATAGGGAAATCGGCGACATTCCGGTCCCCATCATCGTGCGTCTTCAAGGCACCAATGCCGAAGAGGCCAAAAAGTTGATTGACGAATCGGGATTGGAGGTATACTCCGCGATTCTACTCAAAGAAGCCGCTGATCTGGTAACGAAAGTCTTGTCTTGATTATATAGACAGTAGATTTTAGATTTCAAATTAAGCGATCACTTCATCATGAACCTCCATAGTAGTGGAGGTTTTTTGGTTTAGGCAAACCAATATGTTGTGCACTGTATAATAAGGACTCGAGGCGCTGATAGCTGATAACAAAACATGAAACATACACGTATAAAAGACCTGTTGAATGCCACGGAATATGGGCAACAGATAACCGTAAAGGGCTGGATAAAAACGTTCCGGAACAACCAATTCATCGCCATCAACGATGGTTCTACATTGGGTAATATTCAAGCGGTCGTCGACTTCAACAATACCGATGAAGCGTTGCTGAAGCGGATTACCACGGGTGCGGCTGTCGCCGTTACGGGGCCTTTGGTGGAATCAGTGGGCAAAGGGCAGCGCGTGGAAATCAAAGTCGAAGTCTTGGAAATCTTGGGCGATAGCGATCCCGAAAAATTCCCCCTGCAACCTAAAAAGCACAGCCTTGAATTCCTGCGCGAAATCGCACATCTCCGTTTCCGCACCAGTACATTCAATGCCATATTCAAGGTGCGCAATGCACTATCCTTTGCCGTGCATCAGTTTTTTTACGAGCGCGGGTTTGTATACATGCATACTCCAATCATTACAGGCTCGGATGCGGAGGGTGCTGGCGAAATGTTCAAAGTAACCACACTCGACCTCGACGACACCCCACGGAACGCCGATGGTTCGATTGACTACAGGGAGGATTTCTTCGGCAAGCCGACCAATCTCACGGTTTCCGGACAATTGGAGGGCGAGCTGGCTGCTATGGCCCTGGGCAACATCTATACGTTTGGCCCGACGTTCCGTGCTGAAAATTCCAACACGACACGCCACTTGGCAGAGTTTTGGATGATCGAACCCGAAATGGCGTTCTATGAATTGGAAGATAACATGGATTTGGCGGAAGAGTTGCTTAAATATGTAATCCGGTCTGCCCTCGATCATTGCCCCGATGAAATCGAATTTCTCAAAAATCGGCTGCTCGAAGAGGAAAAGAACAAACCTCAGAACGAGCGATCTGAAATGGACTTGATTGCCAAGCTCAATTTTTGCCTGGACAATCGCTTTGAACGGCTCACCTATACAGAAGCTATTCACATTTTGCAACGCAGCAAACCGAACCAAAAAAAACAATTCAAATACCTGATTGAAGGCTGGGGAACGGACTTACAGTCCGAACACGAACGGTACCTTGTCGAAAAACATTTCAAGAAACCCGTCATCCTTACAGACTATCCAGCAGACATTAAATCGTTTTATATGCGGATGAACGAACCGGATGATGAAGGGAGACTTACTGTTGCCGCTATGGACATCCTATTTCCCGGCATTGGCGAAATGGTGGGCGGCTCCCAGCGGGAGGAGCGTTACGACAAACTGATCCAACGGATGAAAGAAATGGGCGTCCCGACTGCCGAAATGGACTGGTTTCTGGATACCCGGCGTTTCGGCACTGCCCCGCATTCCGGTTTCGGTGTCGGGTTCGAGCGCCTCGTGCTATTCGTCACGGGTATGACCAACATCCGGGATGTCATACCTTTTCCCAGAACGCCAAACAATGCGGAATTTTGACCATGCTCCTCAAAATCTACGAACAAAATCCAAACCCCAAGGCTATCCAGCAGGTAGCGAACGTGCTACGGCGGGGCGGCCTCATCATTTACCCTACTGATACCGTTTATGGACTGGGGTGTGACATCAACAACCACAAAGCCATTGAGCGCGTATGCGAATTGCGGGGGATCAAACCGGAAAAAGCCAACCTTTCCTTTATCTGCTATGATCTCACGGCAATTTCTCAATACACCAAACCTTTTGGCACGGTTACATTCAGGATACTGAAAAGGGCCCTACCCGGGCCCTTTACGTTTATCTTCAATGCCAGCGGGCAAGTACCGAAATTGTTAAGCTCAAAGAAAAAAACAGTGGGCATCCGGGTTCCGGACAACAACATTGCCCGTGAAATTGTACGCGAATTAGGCAACCCCATCGTATCGGCATCTATCCACGATGAAGATGAAATTATTGAATATTCTACCGATCCCGAACTCATCTATGAAAAATTCGGCGATCTGGTGGATATCGTCATTGATGGCGGATATGGTGGCAATGTGGCCTCCACGGTCGTGGACGCTACGTCGGACGATTTCGAAATTCTCCGCGAAGGCAAGGGAGATCTGAGCCTCTTTTTGTAACTTAGCTGCCAGTTTAGTGTCATTTTCATTAACAGCTATTTTTCCAGATGCGTAAGCAAATCAAGCAATTTTTCGAGGCGGATTCCGCAAGTGGCATTACCCTACTTGTTTTTTTGGTCATTTCTCTTATTATCGCCAATTCTCCTTGGGGGCCACATTTTGAATCGCTGCTTGCCCAGCAAATCGGAATAGAAACTCAGCAAATACACCTCAAATACAGCGTTTTGCTGTGGATCAACGACGGTTTGATGGCGCTGTTCTTTTTGATGGTGGGCATCGAAATCAAGCAAGAGCTGGCTCATGGGCAACTTTCATCAGCGAAGAAAGCATCATTACCATTTTTCGCTGCTTTGGGAGGTATGGTTGTTCCAGCCGGTTTCTACGCGTTATTTAACACGGGCACCGAAACCGGTCACGGATGGGGTATCCCGATGGCTACGGATATCGCCTTTGCGATTGGTATATTATCCCTCTTGGGCAAACGTGTACCCATCGCATTGAAGGTGTTCCTTACAGCTTTGGCAATTGTAGATGATCTGGGCGCCATTTTGGTCATTGCCATCTTTTATACCACTCAACTCGAATCCAGCTACCTGCTTTATGCATTGGGATTATTCGCCCTCTTGATGTTCATGAATCGCATGGGCGTAAAATCGATATGGTTTTACTTAATCCCTGGCCTATTTATCTGGTATTTCATCCATCACTCCGGCATCCACGCTACCATCGCCGGTGTGCTTACAGCATTTGCCATACCCATCAAGGGACGTAAACAGGGGCACTCCCCTATCCAAACCGTAGAACATGCAATCAGTACCCCTGTCAATTTTGTGATCATGCCGTTATTTGCATTAGCCAACACGAACATCCGTTTTGAAAGCGGGATGATAGACGGGCTAGTCAGCCCACTTGGCTTAGGCATTATTGCCGGGCTCTTTATCGGCAAACCCTTGGGGATTACTCTGCTTTCCTGGATTTCGGTTAAATTGGGATTAAGTGAGTTGCCGAAAGGAACCAAATGGACCCAGGTTTTGGCGATTGGTCTCATGGGTGGCATTGGGTTTACGATGTCCATATTCATCGCATTATTATCGTTCAGCGATATATCGCATCAAACGGAAGCAAAATTTGCCATCCTTGTGGCGTCGGCATTGTCGGGCATTATTGGCTATTTCATCCTGAAAAATATGGGACGAAAACACATCGCCGAAAAGCAATAATGGTTTGAGCGATACTCTTCACCGGTCATGCTCAACATAAGCTGCCCACAACGCACCCAGATCAAGTCCCGTTTCAGACTTCCAGATATCTTCCGTATACGTACGGCTACGCATAGCGCTGTCTAGCGCTTTCACAAAGCCAGCCTTCTGGGTGCTCTCTATCCAATTTAGGAAACGGGCCGTTACCCGGTAGCTGTTGGTATAATGATGATCATCCTGCAAGTGAGGCAAAGACCATCCGGCACCAGCATTATCCACACCATATTTATGGCGTACATAGTCCGCAATTCCTTCCACCAACCAGCCCGGCTCACTACCGGCAGGATAGGCTTGTACAATATGCATCACCTCATGGGTGACTACATCCACATCATGGGGCTTTTTCGCCAACCAGTCCTGGCTGATGACCACCCGCCCATCATGTGCGTACGCCACACCTTTGTAGGCGGTATCAACAGTAAGGACCACCTGATGTACGGCATCCGAGTTAAATGTCTCCACAAGCACGGGATATACTGCAAAAAAGGTTTCTTTTAACCGGGTAGCTACCGCGGTATCAAAGTTCGAATCTTGCTGAATAAAGATAAGCCGAAACCCGTTGTTATCCAACGTGTCACGACCTTTTTCACATGCTGTCTTAACGATCTGCGAGTGGCCATTACTCGCTAACAAAACATATTGGGTGGCGATAAACAATAACGAAATAACTGAAAAACGTATCATCATGCTCGGATTAAAAAACCGAAATGGGCAACCTTTGTCGTTACAAAAATTGCCCATTCGGCATTGGATATATTTATTTTAATAGGGTACAACAGGACTTTCTGCAACAAAAATAATACATGAGCTCGATGAAGCATGTTAACAAATGCCTAATGAAATGTTAACAAAAACCAAATAAATAGGTGTGAGATAGCTATCACACTAATTTCATTGCTATATTCGCTCGTGCTATAACAGCGTTTGATCAGACAAATCAATGAGGTATTCGTTGAGCATACATAAAGGCATTTCACTATTGGGGCTCACCCTATTGATTTCCGTTCTGTTTTATCTCACGTACAATACGTTTAAACTTGAAGACGAACAGTACCAGGCTGTAGAAAAGACCCTCATCAATGACCGCTATACACAACGCATCCGCAATGACAAGCTATTTCCGGGAGGTGTGGCCATTATTGACCGCTATCTGATGACCAACATCCATGCACTGGAATCCGCTTACCACCTCGATCGGGATGTATTTGAACGTGAAAAGAACAAGGTATTGGATAGCATGTTCCGTGCGCTCCGGGCGGGAAACACCATGGATGTCCTTTTCGCAGAAATAAAAACCGAGTATAAACTGGACGGAGATCTCGAATATTTGCTGACCATCAATGCGATACAACTGGTCTTCGAAAACATGCACTTGGTCAACATCTACCATGCCAACCAACCGTCCCCTTTCTTAGCCGACAGTTTGAAGACTACAATCGGCGCCCATATTGGTGGCGCGTTGAACACACCGTTGCCGCAAAACCAAATAGCGAGCATCACGGTCAGCAATGCTGAAGACTACAACTATTGGATGACTTTTTCCTTGCATGCAGACCACCGCAACCGTACCTGGCGTATCATGAAGTTGATGATGCCCACATTTTTGCTGGCCCTCTTTGCCATCGGCTGCGTCGTATCAATTTACTACGTCACCTACCGAAATTGGCTGAGACAAAAAAAACTCGCCGAAATGAAGTCTGACTTCGTCAACGGCATCACGCACGAGTTTAACACGCCCCTCTCGACCATCATTGTGGCCAATAAAAACATGCAAAACAGCAAAATACAAGCTAATACAGAAAATATCAGGCCCCTTACGAAAATTATTGAACGCCAATCATTACGCCTGCAGAAACTGTTTGACCAGCTGATGGATATCACAACGATGGATAATTCTACCCTGCAGAAGGAACCTCACGAACTTAACCAACTACTCCACGAAATCGTTAACGATTACAACGTGAAGCTCTCGGTTCAAAACACTGCTGTTGCGCTTCGCACCTCGCGTCAGCCCCTGGCTGTCGAATTAAATAAATTTTTCTTCACGACCATGCTTTTAAACCTGTTTGACAATGCGATCAAATACAACCATAATGATCACAAGCAGATTACGATAGCTACTGAACTCGCCGATCATGCGATCAAAATACAGATTTCAGACAACGGAACAGGCATTCCCAACAAGGAGATTGAGCATGTTTTCGAAAAGTTCTACCGCTTCCAAAAGCAGGGGACACGGCACATCCCCGGACTAGGTTTAGGCCTCTACTATACCTATCAGTGCATTAAAAGCCACGGTTGGACACTGTCCGTAGTGAGTAAGGAAGCAGTGGGCAGTCAATTCTCCATACTCATTCCTTATAAAAGTTGATCAGTGATGAAACCGAAATTACTCTATGTAGAAGATGAGCTGGATTTGGGCAATGTAACCAAACAATACCTGGAAGCAATGAATTTCGAGGTTACCTGGTGTACGAATGGTAAAAATGCTTATCAAGAGTACCTGCACCATGAGACAACATACAGTCTGGTCATCATTGATATCCAGTTGCCGGACATCAATGGTTTTGACTTGGCGCGAAAGATCGTGGAATACAACAAAAATGCCTTTTTCCTCTTCCTAACGGCACGGAAGGAAAAAAAGGACCGGCTATATGGGCTGGATATTGGTGCAATGGATTACATCACCAAACCCTTCGACATCGATGAGTTGGTATTACGGATACGCAATATAACAAGGCGAACAAAGCCCACCGAAGAAAAAAGCCAACCGGACACCATCGAAATCGGCAATATCGTTTTAAATAAGGAATCTCTCAGCCTCTCGGTAGACGGACATATCAAAACTACGTTGACACTGCGCGAGGCCGAACTGCTGGAATACCTTTATACCTATCGAAACAGCATTGTAAAGCGTGAGGACCTCCTCGTCCGGTTTTGGGGTGAAAACGACTATTTCATGGGCCGTAGCTTGGATGTATTCATATCCCGATTGCGTAAGTTGTTACGGCATTCCTCTTCAGGAGTACGGATTGAGAACATTTATGGTGTCGGCTTCATTTTATCAGTACCTTAGAGAATAAAATCAACATCATGGAACTATTGAAGAATGTACTCGTATTGGTAGTCGCTTTTGAGCATCTCTACATTCTATGGATAGAAATGTTTGCTTGGGAAACTGCGGGGAAAAAGGCTTTCAGAGGCAGCTTACCTGACCACCTTTTTACGCCAACCAAAAAATTAGCGGCGAACCAGGGATTATATAATGGCTTTCTAGCAGCGGGTCTCATTTGGTCGCTACTTATTGAAGATGCTATATGGAGCAAGTATATAGCGATATTCTTTCTTGTATGCATCATCGTAGCTGCGATATACGGTACAATTACTGCCAGTAGGAAGATATTAATTATCCAGGGATTGCCCGCGATTATCGCGTTAGCGATGCTCCTGCTGTTTTGAACAAATTCAAAGTACGACCAATTCCTCAATCACCGCCTGTCCCACAAATTCATTCAGGCGACCGATGATTTGCGAGCGCATCAGCACCAGCTCGCTTTTGATGACCGACGATTCTACTTTCACAAACAGCTTTTTATCGCGGATATACAGTTGCTTGGTACGGTTCGCAATGGCTTTACCCATCAGTTGCGGCCAAGCTGCCACCAATGAGGTTTCATCAAACTTGCGTCGCAGCTTGTACACATCGAACATCTTCTCGATGGCTTCCTTGATGGTCATATCGTCACCCCTGCTGCTCACGCCGTTTCCAATTGCTGTACCGTGCCGTCATTGATTTCGAAAACCCGCACTTTCCGGCCTATTTCTTCAAAGATACGGTTTATTCGACCCGAATCCGTATCCGTCAGAAATATCTGCCCAAAATCATCTGCAGATACCATCTGCATCAGCTTGCGCGTACGCTTATCGTCGAGCTTATCGAAGATATCATCCAACAACAGCAATGGCTTGAATCCTTTTTGACGGTGCAGGAAACTGTACTGCGCCAGTTTCAGCGCAATGAGAAACGACTTTTGCTGTCCTTGTGAGCCGAATTTTTTGAGCGACATATCTCCGTGTATGGAAAACAACAGATCATCCTTATGGATGCCTACCGTGGTACGCTCCAGCAGGCGGTCGCGTTCCAGCTGTTGTTCCAACAGGTCGGCAAACAGCCCTCCCAACAGCTGCGATTCGTACACTAACGACACCCTTTCAGCCGTCTCGGTAAGGAATTGATAATGCTTATTGAACTCGGGGATAAACTCAGCCATAAACGCCTGTCGTTTCTCGAAAATCGGTACTCCCAGTTCCACGAGCTGCATACTCAACACGTCGAGCAGCCCTTTATCCAATGATCCATTTTTGACGGCTTGCTTCAACAGGCTATTACGCTGCGTAAGGCAGTGGTTATAGGCAATCAACCCGTCGAGGTAACCCAGATCGGTTTGTGAAATCACATTATCGATGAAGCGTCGGCGTTCCTCACTGCCATCGGCCACGATGGCGGAGTCATTGGGGGAAACCATGACCAAGGGAAAGAGGCCGATGTGGTCCGCAAGACGGGTATAAGCTTTTTTATTCCGCTTGAATTGCTTTTTCTGATTGCGTTTGAGACTACACGCCACGATCTCCGATTGCCCGTCTTTATCAAAATCGCCTTGCACCATAAACCAGTCTCCACCCTGTCGGATGTGCTGGGAGTCTACCGGATTGAGAAAACTCTTACAAAGTGAAATGTAGTGGATGGCATCCAACAGATTGGTCTTCCCCGCTCCGTTAGTACCCGTGAATGCGTTCACTTCGGGCACGAAGTAAAGCGTGGCTTCGGCATAATTCTTGAAACTAAAAACGGAAAGTTGCTTAAGCCACATACCCGCAAAGGTAAGGTTTTCCTTGGCTATTCAGTGGATGATTTGATTTCTTCGAACTCCACGAATTCCCCTGCACTTTTAGCCCCCTTTTTTGGTTTCTCTATGGGAGGCATATAGTCAATCCGAACCTTGCCATCCGGCTGGCGCCGCTGATTGGTATTGGCACCTCGATAAGTCGTATTTTTAAAGTCGTGTTGGCGTTGAGCATCGCCCATTACTTTCTGTGCCATCTTGCGCATCGCCCACGGGAAAAGAAGCCGCGCTACCAAACGCACCAACCAAAGAACGGCTATCGCAATGAATAAAAATTTCAACAATCCCATATTAATACAAACTTAAATAAAATTGTATTTATATGCAAGTTTACGTCAACTGATTGACGACTTCGCTTTAGCTTTTGAAATGGCCTGCTGGAGTTCGACCTGACGCTGTGTACCGATGATGTACAGTAAGCCGTCACGGTCGGTGAGCCATATGGCATCCTTTCCCCCAGCATAAAATTTTATTCTGCCCTTTTGATGGAGATTATATACCGGATTATTGATAAAGAACTTACTATACGGCTTGCATTCTACCTTCACAATACTGTTGAGATCAATCTTCACAAGGCGTGTGGTCCACAGGCCACTTAATTTCACACAGCCGGTTTCTACCGTAATGCGATATTGAAGCATGTACATCATCACAATTGACACAAACAAAATTGCAATTCCCACCACAAGGAACAATTGGCTTTCGCTCTCCCTATCGATGTTTATGTAATAGGCCGTGAAACAAAACAACGCAAGTACAAGCCTCACGCTTACCCAGCCGCGATCGCGCCCCAGGTATTGATTTTCCACGTATATTGGTTTTTCTCCCATCACTTTAAGAACGTGCTAATGTAAACACTTTTTTCGTTTTGCCCGTAATTTTATAGCGATTATCCAATCGATAAGGGACAACCCAAATAATATCGCCGTTACCATTAACGAGCACCGGTACAGTATGTTTACGATAAACCGGGATTTTGAGCGACACAAAAAAATCGCTCAGCTTTTTGCGTCCCTTCATCCCCAACGGGCAAAACACATCGCCCTCCTGCCATGATCGAATCCGGATGGGAAACACCATCAAATCCGCATCGAACTGTGCAACATGGGTGGCTGTATCGATACCCGTATCGGAAGAACAATCCGATTGGAAGCAGTGTCCGCCCCATTGTACATGGTCCCCTGGTTTTCCGATGACTACCATCTCCTCACGGATTGCTTTGCAGGGTTTCAGCACGACCTCATCGCGATCGAGGTACAATACATGCGACTGTGATAAAAACTGCTTACCGGACACGCCCGACAAGGCCCTTGCCAAATCGCCCAAAACAGCTTCCGTAAACCCGAACGGCTTAAACAACTCATACAGCAAAAATCGCTGTGGTTCAAGTGAAATCAGTTCGGCGATGGGAATGTGCCATTCCCCTGCCGCCTGCTCCGTGAATAGTTTACTACGCATTGCCGTAACATGGGTTTGCAATACGGCATAGGTGTCAGCAAATCGAGTCATTTCCGTTGCAATGGTACGCTCAAGTGAAGGATTAAGTACGCTCAGCTGGGGAATAATTTCCAACCGGATTTTATTGCGGGCATATTTGGTGGAAAAATTGGAGGCATCGTCACGGTATTCCAGTCCCCGCTCCTTCACCTCACGCCCTACCTCCTCGGCATTGAGAAATAAAAGCGGGCGGATGATGCAGCCACGTTTGGGTTGGATACCCTGTAAGCCCGCGAGCCCCGTACCACGCACCAAGTTGAGCAACAAGGTCTCTACATGGTCATTTTGGTGTTGTGCCACCGCGACATAGTCATAATCCTGCGAAGTACGGATGGTTTCGAACCATTCGTATCGCAGTTCGCGCGCCGCCATTTGGATGGAAACCTTGTGCTGCCGGGCATATGCCTCCGTATCAAATGCCGTTGCATAGAATGGAACCCCTAAGGTCTTGGCAAGTTGATAGACCAATGTTTCATCAGCATCAGATTCCGTACCCCGTAATCGGAAATTACAGTGAGCGATACCAATGACGTAACCAGCCTCGGCAAAAAGGTGCGTCATTAATACCGAGTCCTTGCCGCCGCTTACCGCGAGGAGAATCCGGTCATGTGGATTGCACAGCGCCTGCTCGCTAAGGTATTGGCCAAGTCGTTCCTGTACGCTCATGGGATCAAAGGTACGGGATATTCGCAATGGCACAAAACGGTCGGGCTACAACCTATAGCGCACAGCCAGCAACACAGCGCATGAAATAGTTAACCTGTTTACCTACGGTCATTACTTTTTCTCTGACATTGCTTTATATGATAGTTATGGATATCACGGAAATAAAACGGGATTTATTCGGAGTTTGTTCGGAGTTAATTCAGATATACCCGAATAATATCCGAATGAATTCAGGGTTATTTTATGATAAACTTCGACAAATTATTAAATTTAGATTAAAGAAAGTACAAATCAAAAGTAAACCGCGATAAAAAAACTATTGGACGGCATCCAATGCTTTGCCGGAATTTCTCGCAGTATTTACGAATACCATCCATTTTAGCTAAGTTTGCACAGTGAAGAAAAGCCTGCTGCTGATATGCGCTACCACACTGGTTTGCTCCTTGCTACATGCACAGCAGCGGGATGAGCTGAGGCTCATATCATCTTCCCACAGTCGCTTGAATGCTACCACCGGCAACATGATGAATTACCGCCCGGTTTATGAGCACCATGGTTCTACACTCTCGGCGGATAGCGGCTATATCTATAACGACGATGAAGGCAAGCAGTACTTCGATGCCTTCGGGAAAGTCATCATTACCCAGCCCAATGGTACGGTCATTTATGCAGACAAACTGCATTACGCAGCGGAAACACAACTAGCAACACTCACCAACAATGTACGCATGGTGGACGGCAATTCGGTACTCACTACCAACCACCTCACCTACAATATGAAAAGTAGCGTAGGCACCTACACAGATGGTGGTCGGATTTTAAACGCCACGGATACCATTACCAGCCAAAGGGCTTACTATTTCGATAACACCAAAGATGCCTACTTCCGCCATGACGTGATTGTGCGCACACCCGATGTGAAGATCTATACAGACACCATGCGTTATAACTCGGGCACCAAGGTGACCTACTTCTATGGGCCCACCAACATCAAGGGCAACGAAGGGGAAAACCTGTATACCGAACGCGGCGAATACAATACGGAAACCGAGCAAGCATGGTTTGACCGAAATAATCTCTATACCGAAGGGAGCCGGTTTCTCCGCGGCGATAGTATTTATTACGATGGCCAGTCCGGAAACGGCCGCGCCGTGCAGAACGTCGTATTCGTCGATACTGCCGACCAGTATTTCACCTTCGGCGGCGAGGGGGTATACAACCGAATGGATGAATCCATAACCATGACTAGAAATCCGCTCGTCATGACCATTACCCGCAGCGATAGCACGACGACTGATAGCGCCACGATGGATAGCCTGGCGGTGGACAGCGCAGCAATCTCGTTAGATAGCCTTGATACGGACACCTCCAAGCGTGCAAAACGTTCTCCAGACAGCCTTGGCGTGCCCCCCGCGGCGCGACCGGCAGCAGACACCATTTACCTGACGGCAGACACCCTGTTTTCTCGCCTGATCCCCCTAAAAGAGTATATACCCAAGGTTTTTGAGCTCAATCGGGAAGGTGGCGACCTCGACGAATATGAGGACGAGGACTTTGGCGAAGACTTTGACACCATAAATGAAACGGGCGTGCCCGACGATTTGGGCCCAGCGACGCTGACTAGGCCCCAAGTCGATATGGACACCACTTCCCAAGATAGTATCAAGCAACTGCCGGCGGACTCCATCAGCACTCCTGCGGATTCGCTGAAGGCACCGCCTGATAGCTTAACGAAGTCAGGCAAGGATTCGACACGCGCCACCGATATGGTCCTCGAGACCGATTCAGCGGTACTGAAAACGCATATCAAACGGGTGGGCGCTGTACCATTAGCGGTGCAGCTAGGTCACGATGCACTCACACGGAACCTTGCTGCCGACAGTGTATTACGGGCTGAAGCCGTAATTCCCAAAGGGGGCGAGGCAGATAGCCTTATGGCCGATGCCGTGGCTGCCATTTCTAGTCAGGCAATAGATACCATACTGCAGGATTCATTAGCGAACGACACCGCCAAGACACGTATCATCAAAGCGTATTATAATGTGAGGCTGTTCAAGTCAGATTTACAAGCGGTGGCGGATTCGGTCTATTACGGTTACCCTGATTCGATGATGCGTTTTTTCGGCAGACCGATGATCTGGGCACAGGGTTCTCAGATGACCGCGGACACCATATTCATGCAGGTTCGTAATGAGCAATTGGATAATATGCTTTTGATGAACAATGCCTTTATGGTGAATACGCAATTGGACTCAAGCAAATATAATCAAGTAAAGGGCCGTCGGATTACCGGATTTTTTACCAATAATGCGTTGGACAGGATGTTTATAGATGGCAACGCCGAGAGTATCTATTACATGATTGATGAGAAGCAGCAGACTTATACCAATATGTACCATAGCCGGAGCAGCCGTATCAAAATCTTGGTAGACAGCAATCAAATTGTGGAATTTAGCCCCATTAGGCGTGTCGACGGTAAAGTATACCCGATACATCTCATCCCACAGGAAGTTGAAATTTTGGAAGGATTCGTGTGGAAACCGGGCGACCGACCGACGTCCAAAGAAGATCTACTGGCGCGTCGCCGCCCACCCGCAGACGCAGGTTTAGCGGTGCCCTCGGATTCTACGACGTCCGGAGGACAGCCCGGCGGAGCGGGCAGGCCCACAACCACAGACTCGCTGGATACAAAGACCCTCGCTGTCCCACCAGCTGATCGTACCAACACCAAGGATAGTACGGCCTTGGATAGCTTACGTAGTAGACAAGCGCCTATCGATAGCCTCTCGCGAGATTCCCTTGACTCCGCGGTATTCAATAAGCCTGCTGTACATCCGCTTATCGAAGCCAGCCGAGACCGCCCCACATCAGCCCCGCATACTGTGTGCCTTACATCCGTTCGTGCAGCCTACTCGGAAGCCAACGGTAAATCCAGGCGATTATTCGCCACCTTTTGGTGATGTACACCACTTTCCGGCGTTTGCGTAATCCCTGATAGATCTGCCTGGCGGCTTTGGGCACTGGCGCTACCCAGAATCGCACAGGCGATTTGGCCGCTGGAGTATCCACGAATCCGGGACGGATATCCGTAATGACGATATCCGCCTGTTCCCTATTGGCTTTCTGCCGCAATCCCTGGAGGTAAGTAATTTGGTAAGCTTTCGTAGCACTGTAAGCCGGTGCCTGCCTGCTCCCCCGGATACCTGCAATGGAGCTAATTGCAGCCAAATGTCCATGCCCACGACGTTTGAAATAGTTAAATGCCCAATCGGCCACTTGCGTAAAAGCACGTACATTAAGATCGATCATTTTTTGCTCCACCCCAAAATCCAATGATTCGTTGACATCCCCACCCCCCGCGCTGATGATTACGGTGTCCACACCGCCCATAGCGGCGGCTAATGCTTCCAAGTGTTCAATACTGGTATCAACAGCGGTTACATCAAATCCGCTCATGTAATAGCGGTCGGGACGGGAGGCCGCTAATTCACGGAGCAACGGCTTCCGGCGCCCCGTGATTCCAACGAAATACCCTTCCGATACCAACGTCTCAGCCAGTGCACGGCCAATGCCGGAGGTGGCTCCAATGATAATAATTTTCCCCTGATCCATCGCTTATTTGTCAACGTCCAGCGCGCTCCATGTACGCGCACAAAAAAACCACCTACCTGTTGGTGGGTGGTTCTCACAATATCTGAAAATTGAATTAAATCAGCTTTACATTTACTGCATTTAAACCTTTTTGGCCTTGCTGTACTTCGAATGAAACCTCGTCATTCTCACGGATACGGTCTATTAGCCCTGATGTGTGGACAAAAATTTCACGCCCGCCGTCTTTGGGAGTGATGAATCCGAAACCTTTGGTTTCATTGAAAAATTTTACTACGCCTTCTTGCATGGTAATAGAAATAAAATAAAAAATCGATTAATTGCCCATAAAGGTAGAAACAATTATTTGATTTCCAACTTTTTTTGATTTTAAGTATGCAAAGAATCCCTATTGCCGTCCAAGTTGATAAATGTGGCGCAGGTGCGATGCAAACGCATTTCCCATCGTTCGATGTTCCAGATACACCACATTAAATTCCAGGCAGGTAGCTTTGACAAGCTTGTTGATTGCCGGATAATGAACATGGCTAATGCGGGGGAATAGGTGGTGTTCGACCTGAAAATTGAGGCCGCCTAGGAGCCATGATACGACTTTACTACCCGTCGCAAAATTGGCAGTGGTACTTAGTTGGTGTACCATCCACTCTTGCTCAATTTTATTGGTATCAATATCAGGTAAGGGGAACTGTGTCGCCTCGACCACGTGGGCTAATTGAAATACAACGGCCAAACAAAAACCACAGGCTACCCCGGCAATGAGCCAACCGAGCAATGCGGGGCCCCAACCAACCAACAGAATAGGGATGATCAGGTACACGGCAAAATACGTGATCTTTGTTGTCCAGAATATCAGATGCTCACGCAGTGGCATCGCTTTGCTATCGGCTTTCACCCCCATCTTCCCACTGAAATACTTTTCAAAATCCTGGTAAGCCACCCAAGCGATATACGATATACCATACAGTACAAACCAATAGGCAAATTGGAAGCGATGAAACCATTTCCGTGGTTGGTCGGCATGCATGCGCATGAACTTAACATCAATATCGTGGTCTAAGCCATCAACATTGGTAAATGTATGATGGGCGATATTATGCTTTTGCTTCCAAAAATAGATGGTACCGCCCAACATGTTCAGGCTGTAAGCCGAAACCAGGTTGAGCCACCCCTTTTTTGAGAAGCTCTGATGTCCGCCCTCATGCATAATGTTGAAACCAATCGCGGCAAGGTTGCAGCCAAAAAGGATACATAACAGGATGGCTAGCCAAACGGGTGGGGTAAAGAAAACCAAAATGACGTAGCCTGCTACAGCCGTTGCGACCAAAATTACACTTTTGAGGTACAGCCGGCGATTGCCCGTATTGGAAATACGATGGGCTTTGAAATAATCATTTACCCGAGTGCGTAGTGTGCTGGAGAATTGTTTATTGGTGTTATTGAAACTAATCTTTGTCATGAAAAAACTGAAAAATTTCGGGAAGATACGCATTAAATCCGTGCATCGCGCAAAAGAATCCGAATTAACGTTTTTTTAACATCTCCAATGCATCGTTACTGCACCCTTGATTATCCGACTTCCATTTTGTATCTTTGCACGAAGCACCATTTTCATACCTTTCGTTTTTGCTCCCTGCCCAGTTTGCATCATCGAACGTCCGCATTGGTTGCTTAGGAATAAAATGTTTAATTTAAAAATCATCAATGGGAAGATCACAAGAGACATTCAGTAAAAAAGAAAACGCCAAGAAACGACTGCAGAAAAAAAGAGAGAAAGAACAACGTCGTGATGAAAAAAGGCAATCCGCCGGATCCAATAAGGGTAAAAGCTTGGATGACATGCTGGCCTATGTCGATGAAAACGGCAACATCACGACTACCCCCCCGGATCCAAAGAAACTGAAGGTAGTTTCTGCGGAAGAAATCATGATCAGCACACCAAAGCTTGAAGACATAGAAGACGCCAACGGTGCGCGCACCGGTCGCGTGGCCTATTACAACGAATCCAAGGGATACGGTTTCATCAATGATTCCAGCAGCGGTGAGCGTATCTTTTTCCATGTCAACGACCTAACCGAACCCATCGCCGAAGAAAACCGCGTGGAATTTACCGTTGTGAAAGGTCTCAGAGGATTGCAAGCGAGCGCCGTAAAGAAAATCGGCTAAAACGCAAGGCTTTCCCTGCCGAACGGCAGGTATGTTACCCCGCACAACGCTTCCCTTCGCAACACAGAAATTTGCGTTCATTGCGTTTTTTTTATTACGTTTGCTTTATGTCTGTAAATAAGGAAATCAAGCGAATCACCACGCATACCATCCGCGAGATGAAGACCCGTGGTGAAAAAATAGCTATGCTGACGGGCTACGACTTTTCCATGGCTCGCGCATTGGATGACGCAGGAATAGACATTATTTTGGTAGGTGATTCCGCTGCCAATGTGATGGCTGGCTACGAAACCACGGTGCCGATTACCCTAGAAGAGATGATGATGCATGCCTCATCGGTAGTCCGCGCGGCCAAACGTGCGCTTGTTTTGGTGGATTTACCATTCGGCACATATCAGGGGGATAGCAGCGATGCCCTGAAAGCCGCGGTGCGCGTAATGAAGGAGACCGGCGCACATGGTCTCAAAGTAGAAGGAGGCATCGAAATCCAAGAGACCGTACAACGTATCGTCAATGCCGGAATTCCGGTGATGGGTCACTTGGGCCTTACTCCCCAATCCATTTACAAATTCGGCACGTATACCGTCCGCGCCAAAGAAGAGGCCGAAGCCGAGAAGCTGAAATCGGATGCCAAATTGTTGGAAGAGGCTGGTTGCTTCAGTATTGTACTAGAAAAAATCCCTGCAAAGCTGGCCACGGAAGTAACGAACAACCTCGCCATCCCTACCATCGGCATTGGTGCTGGTGCAGGCTGTGATGGACAGGTGTTGGTGATACATGACATGCTTGGACTCAATAAGGGGTTCAAACCCAAATTCTTGCGCCAGTACCTCAATCTTTATGAGGAAATCGGCGGTGCAGTAAGCCGTTACATTAAGGACGTGAAGTCATCGGATTTCCCGAACGAAAACGAGCAGTATTGATGAAACATCTCCTATCCACGTTGGTCGCCATCGCGATCTGCCTACTTTCGGTAGCACAATCCACGATCCCCGCCGACTCCGTAATCATCACCACGCACGAAACAAGCATTAAGGGTAAGCATATTAACTACACGGCGTATAAGGGCACCCAACCCGTATGGGATGAAGATGGGAAACCTATTGCCACCGTTGACTATACTTACTATGAACGTGATGGCATCGACGACCGTACTTCGCGTCCGCTTGTCATATCGTTCAACGGCGGCCCCGGTTCGGCATCGGTATGGATGCAAATCGCCTATACTGGGCCTACGCTATTGGAAATCGACGACGAAGGCTATCCGATTCAACCTTATGGCATCAAAAAGAATCCTTATTCCATATTAGACGTTGCTGATATTGTCTTTGTCAATCCGGTCAATACCGGCTATTCGCGTATCCTCGACAAGGAAGCGAAAAAATCCACCTTTTTCGGTGTCAATGCGGACATCAAATACCTGGCCGAATGGATCAACACCTTTGTGACCCGACAAAACCGGTGGCCATCACCCAAATACCTCATCGGGGAGAGCTACGGCACAACACGTGTATCCGGGTTGGCACTTGAATTACAGAGCAACCAATGGATGTACCTGAATGGGGTTATCCTGGTATCGCCCACGGATTTGGGCATTGAACGCGGTGGCCCCGTAGCGGTGGCACTTAGGCTCCCTTATTTCGCAGCTACCGCTTGGTTCCATAAAGTATTGCCTGCCGACCTTCAGCAGAAAGACCTCACCGCGATGCTGCCCGAGGTGGAACAGTATGCAGTGGACGAATTTCTACCCGCCCTGGTAAAAGGGGGTACGCTCACCCAAGCCGAAAAACAGGCTATCGCAACTAAAGTAGCCCGGTATTCTGGGCTACCCGAAAAAGTTATCTTACAAAACAATCTGGACGTCTCCACTTCGTTATTCTGGAAAGAACTGCTTCGTGACAGTGGCTATACGGTAGGCCGGTTGGACTCTCGCTATTTGGGTATTGATCGCCGCGATGCCGGTGAACGCCCGGATTTCAATGCCGAACTCACCTCCTGGCTTCACTCCTTCACACCTGCTATCAACTATTACATGCGCAATGAACTTAATTTCAAGACGGATGTGAAATATAACATGTTCGGGCCAGTACATCCCTGGGATAGGAGCGACGATCGGACAGGTGAAAACCTCCGCGCAGCGATGGCGCAAAATCCATACTTGCATTTGATGGTACAATCCGGTTATTACGACGGTGCCTGCGATTACTTCAACGCCAAATACAATATGTGGCAAATGGACCCATCGGGAAGACTGAAAGACCGGACGAGCTTTGTAGGTTATCGCAGCGGACACATGATGTATCTCCGCAAGGAAGATCTTGAAAAAGGAAATGAGGATATTCGTAATTTCATCAAGGCTAGCATACCCGAAAAGGGACTTCCAGCTAAATATTGACCGCCTGCCAGATCATATCTTTCAGCGACTGTATGTTCTTGCCGGATACGGATGAAATAAATACATGGGGAATCTCCGCAGGGATTTCTTTTTTCATTTCTCCCTCCAGTTCATCATCCAGCAAATCTGACTTGCTAATGGCTAGGATACGGGGCTTGTCTTTCAATTCGGGATTGAAGGCAATCAATTCATCAAGGAGTATCTGATATTCTTCTCGTATGGTTCGGTTCGTATCTGCCGGAATCATAAACAGCAATACCGAATTGCGTTCAATGTGACGCAGAAAGCGATGTCCTAGCCCTCTCCCTTCAGATGCTCCCTCGATAATACCTGGGATATCTGCCATCACGAACGACCTGTTGTCCCGATAGGAAACAATACCCAGATTGGGCACTAAGGTTGTAAATGGGTAGTCCGCAATTTCGGGCTTCGCTGCCGACACTGCGGAAAGCAATGTTGACTTACCCGCATTGGGAAACCCCACTAACCCCACATCTGCCAACACTTTCAATTCGAGGACAATCCACTCCTCTTTGCCCGACTCGCCCGGCTGTGCAAACCGGGGTGTCTGCTGTGTAGGGCTTTTGAAATGCCAGTTACCCAATCCACCTCGTCCACCCGCAGTCAGCACTTTGGTCTCACCGTCTTCCGTAATGTCAAATAAAATTTCATTGGTCTCGGCATGCCGGGCAATCGTCCCCAACGGCACTTCCAACACATCGTCTTTGCCGTTGGCCCCATGCTTCAATGCGCTACCGCCGGGCTGCCCATCTTCGGCAATGACGTGCTTGCGGTATTTCAGGTGAAGCAACGTCCAAAGTTGCGTATTACCCTTCAAGATGATATGCCCACCCCTGCCGCCATCGCCGCCGTCAGGTCCGCCCTTCGCTGTAAACTTGTCGCGATGCAAATGTGCAGACCCAGCTCCGCCCCGTCCAGAACGACAGCATATTTTTACGTAATCGACGAAATTTGATCCTTGGGCCATTTTCAATTAGAACCTTACTCCACTACCCATCCGTTGACGACGCGCTTGATTTCACCAAAGATAGTTTCGATATCACCGATACCGTTGACCTTGGTAAGCTTGCCCTGAGTTTCGTAGTAAGGTAGCACATGGATCGTTTTGTTGAAATATTCTTCGATGCGCTTTTTCAATTTCTCACTATCGTCATCTGCACGATTGCTGATCGCCCTACGCTTGGCGATACGCTCCGTTAACTCGGCTTCCGTTACATCGAGCGCCACTACGCCGGTGATACCGGTGCCTTTTGATGCAAGAAAACGGTCTAGCGCCTCAGCCTGTGCAACCGTACGCGGGAACCCATCGAAAATAAACCCTTGTGCTTGCGGGTTTTTATCGATTTCCTCCTCCAGCATAGCGATGGTAATGGAATCCGGCACCAACTCACCGTCGGCTATCAATTTACTCACCCGCTGGCCCAGTTCCGTTTGGTTGCCGATATGAGCGCGGAATAAGTCGCCCGTGGAAATATGCACCAACTGGTAGTTATCGATAAGCCTTTGTGATTGAGTACCCTTCCCTGCTCCCGGAGGGCCAAATAAAACAAGGTTTAGCATAATATACGCGTGAAAAATAATAGCCTAATCGGCATATTGACTAGGCTATGTGAGTGAAACATGTGCGCTTGAAGGGAGTCGAACCCCTAACCTCCTGATCCGTAGTCAGGTGCTCTATCCAGTTAAGCTACAAGCGCATTCCCCGAATCGGTCTGCAAAGATAGAAATCTGATTGATATCAACGAAATATTTTTGGAAAAAATAAAGGACTACCGGACAATATTGGATTAGTCCCCTGATTTTATTATCTTTAAAAGCAAAACATATTTACTTTGCAAATGTTACAAACCCATATGGAATACAATAAAAGCCTAATCAAGCGAAAGCGGATTCGTATTGGAGATATCAGCATAAGCTATTTACTCAAGGACGCAGACCTACCAGCACACACCGTCGTATTTGTTCATGGTTTTCCGTTCAACAAAAATATGTGGATACCCCAATTGGAATCGTTGCCGTCCACAGTGCGGGGTATCGCAGTGGATGTACGCGGGCATGGTAATAGCACTGCCGGGCATAGTTTCTTCAGCATAGATGTGTTTGCCAAAGACCTGTTAGTGTTCCTAAGAAAACTGGCTATCCCCAAAGTTGTACTCTGTGGGGTGTCAATGGGGGGATACATCGCGCTGCGTGCTCACGAAATCCAACCTGAAGCATTCGCGGGCCTGTTATTGAGCGACACTAATTCCCTGGCAGACGACAACGCTGCAAAACTGAAACGATTTGACAGTATCCAGTCTGTGCTCAAAAATGGCAAGCGGGCATTTTCCATTGGCTTTGTCAATAACGTTTTTTCCCAAAAAAGCTTAGGCGAAAATCAGCCCGCTATCGACCTGATCAAAAGCAGTATCCGTAGGAATACCGAAAGCAATATTTGCGCCACCTTACTTGCCTTGGCCGCCCGTACCGACACCACGGATAGTTTAAAGACTATCGCTGTTCCTACGCTGGTCATTCGCGGTGCCGAAGATCGCCTCACCACCAAGGCGCAATCCGACATCCTCGCATCAAACATCCCCGATGCAACGTATGTTGAAATCCCCGAATGCGGTCACCTTCCCAACCTAGAAGACGCCACCCGCTTCAATGTCGAGCTGATTGAATTCCTTGATCGAATTCAATAGCGGTTACCGGCTTGAAGCCGTCAAACCAATGTAAAAATCAAACGGTCAGTTGTGATATCTTGCTGAGTGTGGTTACTTTGCCTTTTTATTGGTCCAAATATTGGCATGAGAAAAACCATTACCCGTATGCTTATATCTCTTTTGGCGCTCTGTGTAATTCTAGTCGTAGGTATCGCCCTATTTATCCGACAACCACCATTTGGCAAAGCACCCGTGGGCCAGCGGCTAGAGCGGATTAAAAGCTCCCCAAACTACAAGGACGGAAGCTTTCAAAATATGGAGGATACGCCAAATCTTGCAGAAGGAACTAATATGCTTACTGTATTATGGAGTTTTTTGTTCGATAAAACACCGCGGCAGGTACCTATAGATAGCATTCCGTATGTCCAAACCGACCTCCATGCGCTCGACATCCACAAAGATGTATTGGTCTGGTTCGGTCATTCTTCCTATTTCCTTCAAATAGATGGCAAGCGGATACTGGTAGATCCAGTATTTAACGGCAATGCATCGCCGGTATCGTTCACGACGAAGAGTTTTCCGGGAACGACCAACTACCACGCCGAGGACATGCCAGACATCGACTACCTCGTTATCACACACGACCATTGGGACCATCTCGATTACAATACCGTCAAGAAACTTCAACCAAAAGTCGGCGGAGTTATCTGCCCGCTGGGTGTGGGGGCACACCTTGAATATTGGGGATATCCGGCCGGAAAAATCGTGGAACTTGACTGGCACGAATCAGCCGGTCTAGCCGATGGATTTTCCTTGCGTGCCACTCCGGCACGCCACTTTTCGGGTCGGGCTTTCAAACGTAACGGCACATTATGGGCTTCCTTTGTACTGAACACGCCCTCACGCCGTATTTTTATTGGTGGCGATAGCGGCTACGGATCTCATTTTGCCCAAATCGGCCGGCAATACGGACCTTTCGATCTGGCCATCCTAGAAGATGGCCAGTACAACCCTTACTGGATCTATATCCACATGCTTCCTGAACAGGTATTGTGCGCTGCCGAAGATCTTGGTGCCACCCATATTTTACCTGTCCACAATTCCAAGTTTTCATTAGCCATGCATGCATGGGATGCCCCCCTAGTGAGCATTACCGAAGCCAATAAGCAGAAGACTGGCCTGAACCTGTTAACACCGATGATCGGTCAGCCCGTCTATTTGCAAGACAGCACACAGACCTTTTCTCATTGGTGGGAAGGGAAGAATTAAGTTACGATTTGGTAATTTATATCCCCTTTTGCGTACATTCGCTTTCGTAAAAACCCGGTAACTATGGATATGGCTAATTGGAGCCCAGCGCGCAAGACCACGCTTATTGCCGCAGGGGGAGTAATCGTCGTTGCAATCATTACGTTCTTTATTTGGAAATATACCCAATCTACCGAAATAAATGCTACTAATTCGGCCTTTGCCAAATATATCGAGGGATATACCACCGGTGTGGTTTCGCGTGAAAGCACGATACGCATACGTCTTGCCTCACAGGTAAACACCTTCCAGCAAACCAATGAGGAAGAACCTCGCCAGCTTTTCGCCATCAGTCCGACAGTAAAAGGAAAGACCTATTGGGTGGATGCGCGCACCTTGGAATTCAGGCCGGATAAACAACTTGAACCCAGCCAGGAATACCACGTCAGGTTTGACCTCGGCCAGGTGACTGAGGTTAGTAAAGAATTGGAGACGTTCGCATTCAAACTAAAGGTTATCGATCCTTCCTATCATGCTGAAATGGATGGTCTTAAGGCCCAAACCAATAATGCGCTTGATCGCATGAAACTCACCGGACGGGTCCGCCTGGCCGACGTGGAACAGCCCGAACGCATTGAGCAGCTATTAACGGCCACCCTTGGGAACAACACGATGGCCATCAAATGGGATCATAATAACGAAACCCGTATCTCCTCATTCACCATCGATTCCATCGCTAGGGATAAAAAGCCGGGAAAGCTCGTCCTGCGCTGGGATGGCTCACCGATCGATTCGGAAAAGAAAGACATTACGGAACTTGAGGTACCGGAAATCGGTGCTTTCAAGGTACTGGATATTCGGGCAGTACATGAACCGGAGCAATATGTATTGGTTCAATTTTCCGATCCGATACTCGTCGCGCAACAACTTGATGGGCTTATCGCAATCAGTGGCATAACGGATGCCCGTTATACCATCGATGGCAGCGAAGTGAAGGTGTATGCACCGGATCGCCTGGAGGGCGATTATGCCATCGCAGTCAATGAAGGCGTGGAAAACATCAATACGCAGAAAATTACCGCCGCATACGCTGCAAACGTTAATTTCGAAAACAGGCTACCATCGGTCACCATTCCCGGCAAAGGGACCATCCTCCCTGGATCCGGCAAACTAACGATGCCCTTTGAGGCCGTCAACCTACGCGCAGTGGACGTGACCATCGTCAAAATTTTCGAAAACAATGTGCCCCAATATTTTCAAAACACCTACGACAGCAAGTATGAATTGCGACGTGTAGCTAAACCCGTCGTACAGAAGACCATCGCGTTAGACACTGACAAAAGTATAAATCTCCGCCGTAAAAACCGCTTTTCCCTAGACATCGATCAGCTCCTGAAAACTGAGCCGGGAGCGATTTACCGCGTATTGATCGGTTTCCGCCACAGCTATTCGGTATACCCATGCAGTGATGCAGACCCGGCAGAAATAGCCGATGCGGAAGCCGGACAGTCCAACTATTATTATTCCGATAACATCGACGAAGATGACGAATTTTGGTCGCGGTATAACAACTACTATCCCTACGATTACGACTGGGACGAACGCGACAATCCGTGCCATAGTGCTTACTATACCACAGAGCGTTGGGCCAGCCGGGATATGCTTGCGTCAAACATCGGACTCATCACCAAGCGAGGCAATGACAATAGCGTCACCGTGGTAGCAACCAGTATCCTCACCGCCGAGCCACTGGAGGGGGTGGAAATAAAATTACTGGATTATCAGCAGCAAGTCATTCAAACCGCTGTGACCAATAGTGACGGATTTGCCCATATTGAGGCACCTCGTAAACCGTTCATGCTCATCGCGGCCAAAAATGAAGAGCGTGGATACCTCAAATTGGATGACGGCTCATCCCTGCCGTTAAGCCGCTTTGATGTAGGGGGCGACGTGGTACAGAAAGGCATCAAAGGTTTCATCTACGGCGAGCGCGGCGTATGGCGACCCGGTGATTCCCTTTTTGTGGGGTTCATCATGGAAAACCAATCGGCCAATCTCCCCGAAGGCCACCCGGTAACCTTCGAGCTTTATAACCCCAAGGGTCAGCTGAACAAAAGGCTGGTGGAATCCAAACATACTAACGGCTTCTACACCTTTAAAGCCAAAACGGAAACAACCGCACCCACAGGCAATTGGATAGCCAAGGTAAGTGTGGGTGGAGCGGTTTTTCAGAAGACGTTGAAAATCGAGACCGTGATGCCCAATCGACTGAAAATAGACCTCGGTTTTGGTGGCCGCAAGGTGCTCAGTAAGGGAAGCAGCACGCCCATCAACTTATCCGCCAAATGGCTTTTCGGTGCCGATGTACAAAACCTCAAAGCACGTGTAGAGGCGGTCGTCTCACCGACGAGCACCGCATTTACCGATTACCGGCAGCATACGTTTGACGATCCGACCCGCAGTTTTGCCACAGAAAGTCAGGTGCTGTTCGATGGTACATTGGACGGGGAAGGCAAAGCTTCCTTTTCTGCCGATATCGCTGCTACCAACGGTGCTCCGGGCATGCTCCGGGCCAACTTTACCACTCGTGTGTTCGAACCTGGCGGGAATTTCAGTATCGACAACATCACCGTACCATATAGTCCTTATACCAGCTATGTGGGTCTACGCACCCCGACGGGCGATCGCATGTCGGGGATGCTGCTCACTGACGAAGATCACGAAGTGGATATCGTGGATGTGGATGCAGACGGCAAAAAAATAACGGGAAACCGACGCGTACAGGTGGAATTTTACAAAATCCGGTGGCGCTGGTGGTGGAACCAAGAAGAGGAATACCTCGGCAATTTCACACAAGACAAGTATAACCAATTGCTGAAAAAAGAAACCATTACACTCAACAATGGCAGCGGCAAATGGAAAATCCGCGTGAACTATCCGGACTGGGGACGCTACCTGGTGCGGGTGGTCGATCTGGAAAGCGGGCATTCCTCGGGTAAGACGCTATATGTGGACTGGCCGGGATGGGCACAGCGCGAACAGCAAAACAATCCTACTGAGGCATCCATGCTGTCCTTTACGGCCGATAAAGAGACCTATCGTGCGGGCGAGGAAGTAACATTGACCATCCCTTCCTCCGCCGGTGGACGAGGCCTGATCAGTATCGAAAACGGTAGCCGCGTGCTCCAAAGTTGGTGGATAGATACCAAACAGGGGCAAACCGTGTACACCTTTAAGGCCACGGAAGAAATGGCACCCAACGTTTTTGTGAACGTGACACTCTTACAACCGCATCAACAGACGGCTAACGATCTACCCATCCGCATGTACGGGGTGATACCGCTACTGATTGAAAATCCGAAAACTATCCTTAAACCGCAAATCAGTATCGCGGAGACACTCCGCCCGGAAACGAAATCAAGCATTACCGTATCCGAATCCAATGGCAAGGCCATGACCTATACTGTCGCCATTGTGGATGAAGGGTTGCTTGACCTTACCCGTTTCAAAACGCCCGATCCACATGCCAGCTTTTATGCCCGCGAAGCATTGGGCGTTACGTCTTGGGATCTATTCGATCAGGTGCTTGGCGCTTGGGGGGGCGATCTCGAACGCATCCTCAGCATTGGTGGCGACGGCGAAATCGACCGCAACGTAAACCCCGCTAAAGCCAACCGGTTTCAACCGGTGGTCAAATTCCTTGGGCCATTTACGTTGAACAAGGGTAGGAAAAACACCCATGAGTTCACCTTACCCCAGTACATCGGCTCCGTACGCGCAATGGTCGTTGCTGGGCAGGATGGCGCATACGGCTTTGCTGAAAAAGCAGTGGCCGTCAAGAAACCGCTCATGTTACTGGCGACGCTACCACGTGTCATCGGCCCCGGCGAGACATTCAAATTGCCGCTCACCGTTTTTGCTATGGAAAACCATATCAAGCAGGTAAATCTGGAGGTGTCCGCTTCGGGTGGCCTATCCGTAAAAAGCGGAAAACAGACGGTGAGATTTGCGCAACAGGGCGAGCAAATGGCCTACGCCACCGTCACAGCCGGCAGTAACACTGGGGTAGGTAAATTGCGTGCTGTGGCAAAAAGCGGTAGTGAGACCGCTGTATACGAGGTCGAAATCGATATCCGCAATCCCAACCCGTTCGTTACTTCCGTGGATAAGGCCGAGATAAGCGGCGGTGGCACATGGCAACAAGGCATTGAGCCCCTCGGACCAGGCAATCGCAATACCGCAATGGTTGAGGTATCGGCACTCCCCCCAATTAACCTCAGCAAGCGCCTAAATTACCTCATCCGCTATCCGTATGGCTGTGTAGAGCAAGTTACATCAGGGGTTTTCCCCCAACTGATGTTGGACAGGCTAGTCGAATTGAAAGAGCAGGATAAAACTGCCATCGATCGGAATATCAAAGCGGGCATCAACCGACTCCGCAACTATCAGCTCTCCGATGGCGGATTGGGCTACTGGCCGGGTGCGCAGGAGGCCGATGAATGGAGTACGAATTATGCCGGCCACTTCCTATTGGAAGCGCAGGCCAAGGGATACGAATTGCCCGCGGGATTCCTCGATGGATGGCTCCGATACCAACGGAGTATGGCACAGGTCTGGACGCCCAATCAATACAATTGGCGTGGTGGAGATCTCGTGCAGGCGTATCGGCTGTACCTGCTCGCGCTTGCAAAAGCCCCTGAAATCGGTGCGATGAACAGGCTCAAGGAATTCCCTTACCTATCTGATGAAGCTGCGTGGCGACTAGCGGCGGCCTATCAACTGGCCGGGCAGGGTATTGTGGCCAACCAGTTGGTGAAAAACCGTACGACCGAAGTGAAGCCCTATGAACATGCCGGCTACACCTTCGGCTCTTCACTTCGAGACCGAGCAATGATCCTCGAAACGATGGGCCTGATGGGACGTCGTCCGGATGCCGAGCGACTCTTGCTTGCGGTCGCCGCCGGACTAGACAACGACAGTTGGTACAGTACGCAAACCACGGCCTTCGCCTTGCTTGCCATTGGCAAGTTTGGCGGAAACGACCAGGGTAAAAACAATTTTGAATATACGTTGAACGGCAAATCGAACAGGGTAACCGCAGAGACCTACCTGCACCGAATTACCATCGACATGAACAATCCAGAAAACCAGCTCCGCATCCAAAACAACGGCAGTAATAAGCTATATGTCCGTGTCGTACGGGAGGGTCAACTGCCCATTGGAGAAAACCCGCCAATGCGCAACAATCCGGAGTTACTCACGATGAACGTGCGTTATACCAACAACAATGGGGAAGCCATCAATCCGGCAACATTGGCTCAGGGTACGGATTTTGTTGCCGAGGTGACGCTTAAGAATACGGGAAGTATGGGTACATACGAACATATGGCGCTTGCCCAGATCTTCCCTTCCGGTTGGGAAATCATCAACACGAGGCTAGCCGATACCGAATCTGCATTGCGTTCATCTCCGGCTACCTATAAAGATATCCGGGATGACCGGGTGCTCACCCATTTCAATATCAGGCAGCAAGAGACACTTACCTACAGGGTATTACTCAATGCCTCGTATGCAGGCCGTTATTTCCTGCCATCAGTAAGTGCCGAGGCGATGTATGACAATAGAATTCAAGCCATCATGACGGGGCAGTGGGTAGAGGTGATAGAACAATGATAGACGCGCTAATGCAGTGAATCACCAACCAAGGCTTGCTCGATCAGTCCGCCGTAAAACTCGGTTTCGGTCATTCCCGCCGCACGAATCTGTTGCGGAATGAAGCTCTGCGCGGTTTGTCCCGGTATGGTATTGATCTCGATAAAAAAGAAACGGTCGGTACCGTTTTCCAAAAAAAAGTCGATACGCACCATACCCTTGCAATTGAGCCGGGTGTAGATAGCTTTTACAAGCCTTTCAACACGCGCTCGTTGATCCGATGTCAGATCAGCGGGCGTTATCTCCGTGCTCTGCCCAGCGATGTACTTCGCCTCGTAGTCAAAAAACTCACGTTCGGTGATTACCTCGGTAGCCGGCAATACAACCAACCCATTCCCTTTTCGGTAAATGCCAACCGAAAATTCCCGGCCATCGACAAACTCCTCGACGAGGACCTGTCTGCCCGTGTTTTCGGCATTAAATGCCTTTTCAATAGCGTCATGCAACTCCAGGTGTGCTTTTACCTTGGTCATCCCAATACTGCTCCCGCCCGCGTTCGGTTTTACAAAATAAGGTATCGATAGCTCCCGCTTCACCGTATCTACAGCCTCACTTCGTTGAGATTCGAATAACTGTATAGACTTGGCCAGATACAAATCGGGAATACCCACCAATACTGCCTTTGTATAGGCTTTATTCATCGTCAGCGCAGATGTTAGCGCATCGCAAGAAGTATAGGGTAATCCCACCATGTCAAAATACCCTTGAAGGCGGCCATCTTCTCCCGGCGACCCGTGCAGCATGATAAAAGCCAGATCAAAGCGGATGATACGATCATCTATGGGCAATGTGAAATCATCCCGATTGATTTCATACCTGATCCCATTATCTGCAACATGGAACCAACTATCCTTCGTGACGGTGATGGTATAGACGTCATACTTCGATTTGTCTAGCTGTTGGAATACAAACGCTGCGCTTTTCAGCGAGACCTCGGATTCGGCGGTGTACCCCCCGGTTATCAGTGCAATGCTTACCTTCATGATTCGGCAAACTTAGCTAAGTTACCTTTGATATGCAAGTTATCGTTTGCGCGCAACAGCCAATGAAATATGGCCAATCAGACGAAATATAATTTGCGATGCCCGGAAAAACGAATAATTTTGTCCAATATACTTCGTTTTGGTTTACGGGGTACAAACTATGGCGCTAATATTGCTTAACATCACGTTAAATTGCACATAGCGCGAAATCATAATACTAAACATGGTAAAACTTCTCCAGTACCTACGGACAGAGATCTTCAGAAAACATCTCATCGGTGCCCTAATCGGGCTGACTGTCTTTTTTCTGGCCATCGTTTTTGGTCTCCGCCATTACACCCGCCACAACGAATCCGTATTAGTACCCGAATTGAAGGGAATCCTAATCGATGAGGCGGTGAAAAAATTACAATCACAAGGGTTTGAATATGACCTTGACTCCGTCTATCAGGTAGATAAAAAACCCGGCCTGGTGATTGAGCAAGATCCCGACCCAAACACTAAAGTTAAGAAAAACAGGACGTTATACTTAACGATCATTACCCGTACCGCGCCGGAAGTAGCATTCCCCGACCTTGTGGAGAAGACCTTTGTGGAAGCGCGTGCAATCTTAAACAGTTATGGTGTTAAATTAGGAGACACCATCTACATACCGGATATTGCCCGTGACGTGGTGCTAGATGTTAAGTTCGGCGGTGAAAAGCTCAACGCCGGACGCCCGATCCCGAAAGGTTCAACAGTAGACCTGGTATTGGGCGATGGCCGTGGTGCCAGTGAAATACAGATCCCGGATTTGACCGGTCTCACTTTGGAGCAAGTTAGATTTGCATTGCAAGGCAATTCGCTGACATTGGGGTCTGTTAATTACATGGGGCTGATAGCTGACAGCCTCAGTGCAACAGTCGTCTCCCAAACACCTACCCCGGGAGACCCGAAAGTAAGCATAGGTACCCCCATTAATATTGCACTTGCAAATCAGTGATATAAAAAAGAAATTGCAGAAGCTTACATGGAAAAAAAGAAGAGAAGAGGACTGTTCGCTACACTATTGATTGTTGCAGCGATGGTAATCGCGGTAGGCGGCGTAATAGCCTATAAATATTACAAGGCATTTTTTGCCCCCAATGTCACTGCGGAAGCGGAGTATCTGTATATTTATACGCACTGGGATTTTGAAGACATCATGACCAACCTATCGGAATTGCATGCCGTTGATGATACCGCTGCTTTCCGGTGGGCTGCCAATAAGATGGACTATCCCGGCCGCGTAAAACCGGGTAAATACAAACTGGAACCCGGCATGAACAATCGTACGCTAATCAATAAATTGGGGGGTGGTTTTCAAGAACCAGTGAAACTCCGCTTCGAGAACGTAAGACTCAAGGAAAATTTAGCGACGGTATTGGCGAAGCAGCTTGAACCGGATTCCATTGCCTTCATCAACTTGCTCAACAACGATAGCCTCGCTACTCGCTATGGCTTTAATACCGAAAATTTTCTCAGTATGTTCATCCCGAACACCTATGAATTTTACTGGAATACGTCGATCGAGCGCTTTGCCGACCGGATGAATGAAGAATATCAAAAGTTCTGGAATGACGACCGCCGAGAAAAAGCTGCGGCGCTCAATCTCAGTCCACAAGAAGTGGGTGTATTGGCATCCATTGTCAAAGGAGAGGCCCTACATACCGACGAAATGCCATCCATTGCCGGGCTATACCTCAATAGGCTTCGCAAAGGCATGCTGCTTCAGGCCGACCCCACCGTAATTTTTGCCAACAACGATTTCACTATCCGCCGGGTGTTGTACCGACATTTACGCACTGACTCACCTTACAACACTTATTTATATCGGGGATTGCCGCCGGGTCCCATCATGATGCCAAGCATTGCTTCCATTGACGCGACATTGAACTACCAACAGCACGATTATTTGTACATGTGCGCAAAAGATGATTTTTCCGGTTACCACAATTTTGCTGTGACACAAGCGGAGCACAATATCAACGCGCGCAAGTTTCAGCAGGCACTCAACGAAAGGAACATCAAGCGCTAATGTACACATTTGAAACCAAAGTAAGGGTTCGATACGCAGAAACCGATCAGATGGGATACGTGTATTATGGCAATTACGCTACCTTTTACGAAGTGGGCCGCGTGGAGCTATTTCGAAGCTTAGGATTTTCATATAAAGCGCTGGAAGAAAGCGGCATCATGCTACCAGTGATGGAACTGCACTCCCGGTTTTTAAAACCAGCGCGCTATGATGAGGAAATCACGGTAAAGGTGTATTTGAAAGAAAAACCCAGCGTTAAAATTCGATTTGACTATGATTTGTTTAACCAAGGGGGCGAATTACTCAACAGTGGTAGCACTACCCTGGTCTTTGTAGACATGAAGCGCAACAAGCCCTGCATGGCTCCCCGTGATTTTATGGAACGGGTGCAAACACATTTCGACTAGACAATGAACTGGATTCACCGCACTTTACTTAGATTCCGACCTTATTTCCAATTTATTGAATGGACTAAAATTGTGGTCCTTCCAGGATTCGGTGCGTTGCCCCTTTATACCGTGGCCACTTTTTTTTTCCAGGAAATCGCCCGCGAAGCCATCCTCAATAAAGCCTCCTCATTGGCCTACAATTTTATGTTGGCTATTTTCCCCGGCATCATTTTTCTGTTTACGCTCATTCCCTATATCCCGATTGACAATTTTCAAGAGCAACTACTCGACTTCATGGAGGTGGTAATACCTGAAAATGCGTTCCTAACGGTCGAGTCCACACTGGAGGACATTGTGAAAAACCAAAACAGCGGCTTGCTTTCAATCGGTTTTATCTTGGCCACATTTTTTGCAACCAACGGTGTAAGCTCATTGATGCTCGCGTTCAACAAAGCTTCACTTATTATAGAAAGTCGCAGCTGGGGTCAGCAACGACTCGTGGCCATCTGTCTGACATTAATGATTATCATGGCGCTGGCAGTGGGGATGACCATCTTTACCGCTGCGGGCTATGTAATTGGCTACCTTCGCGAAAATATCGAGTTTAACGCGGCATTTTGGAGCTTTGTCATCACAGCCTCCCGCTGGCTAATCTTATTTGGCATCTATTTTCTAACGGTCAGCATTCTTTATAAATTCGGCCCTGCGTCGTCGAGGAAATGGAGACTTTTCAGTCCGGGTGCCATGCTGGCTACCATCTTGGCTATTCTGACTTTTTCGGGTTTTGCATTTTATATCAACAATTTCAATGCTTATAACAAGCTCTACGGTTCAATCGGCACATTGATTGTCATTATGATTTGGCTATACCTCAATTCCCTCATCCTACTTGTTGGATTCGAACTCAATGCCAGTATAGCGCTCTCCAAACAAAGCATCAAAATTGTGCGACCGCGGACATTTAACACCTTTAAACCCACTACGACATCCGAGAATGTGGATGGTAATACCAAGCGCAGCACCCATCGCGATTAAAAATTTTGCCATACATGAAATTTTAGGCTACTTTTGTCGCGCTAAAACGTTTGGCCGTCCTGTTATGAACCGGCCGCTTAACCATGAAGCAAAACACTAAAAATACACCAACGGTAAGAATTTTACTACTGTGCAGCTTCGTCGTTTTGTTCCTTTTTATCGGGGCAGTCTTCATCTATCAATATGGCCAATACCGCGTACTTGAGCGGAAGCTGACCGAAGCGTATCAAATCCGGCAAGCCGGTTCGGACAACCTGAATTACCTGTTTTCCACCTATAGCGAAGCAGAAAACACGTTTCGCCTCTATACATTGGAATTCAGCGACAGCAGTTATACAAAATATCTCAGCAAGCTTAATTTGCTCAAAAGCTTCGTCGATTCATTAGAATCCCTACCATTTTCGGATAATCCGTTGAATAACCCCATGCTGAGGGTTGAAGACCAACAGAAAATCGCAATGGAATTTGCTGCACTCAAAAAAAAGCTGGACCATCTTGTGTTGCACACCAATGATTCTTTGAGTCTATTAAGCAATGATCATCTAAAACCGGTTCGCCCCCTCCAGGTCGAGTCTGTCGTCGATCAGGTTTTGAGCGATACCACGACAACAATCACGAAGGATACCATTGTAAGAAAACGGCCAGGGTTACTCAAACGTATTTTCAACACCAAAGACGACACCATCGTGATTTCCAGCGAACATAATAGTCTCGATGTTGAACGGATGTCTGTACTGCGTGATAATTTATCGGCGGCTCAAGCTGGGTTAGAACAATCGTATTTGGGTAGTATCACCAATCTGCGGCAGACCTTTCTGCAACTTCAGGAAAAGGAAAGGCAATTGATTACGACCAATATCGATTTACTGAATAGGCTGAAGGAAAGCATGGAAATCATCAAAACACTTGATGTATACACCCTGCGCAAGGCGGAAGAAAGTGATTTTTCACTTTATAAAGAAAACATAAATTTATTTGGCAAGCAGCTGATTTTTGCATTGATATTGATGTTCATCATGATTGTAGCGCTGGTATATTATCAGTTTTATGCCCGTTCATACGAGCGTAGGCTGCATCTTGAAAAGGATTATGCTTCCAAGCTTGCCGAGGAAAAAACCAGTGTATTAGCGAACATCAGTCATGAAATCCGCACCCCACTCAACTCCCTATTGGGTATCATTGATTTGCTGAAGAATAGGGCTGCTTCCGAAGCGATTGATGAAAAATTAATCGATTCCGCCTATTACAGCATCAACATCATCAGCAATAACATCGCTGATATACTGAGTTTAAGCAAATTAGAAGCATCCCATAAAGGCAGCATCGCAAAGGATTATTTCTCACCAAACCGATCATTTCTGGATGTCGTAGCCCTGCATAAGAACCAGGCGGAGTTGAAAAACTTGCTACTGCATACCGAAATTGACATCGATCCAAGGCTGAGCTTGGTGAGTAACGAATTTAGGATCCGGCAAATAGCCTCCAATTTCTTGAGCAACGCCATTAAATACACCCAAAAAGGTGAAATCATTTTTAGGGCATCACTATCCAACACAGACAGCCAACCTAATTTACATATCGAAATCGAAGACAGCGGAATCGGCATCAACGAACAAGACCGACATCAGATATTCCGTAAATACTTCACAACCAATGCCAATTCGGGCGGCATCGGCCTGGGATTATATATATCCAAAATCATGGCTGAAGAATTAGGTGGCGCCATCGGCGTGAAGAGCAAGCCAGCGAAGGGCTCCATTTTTTTTGCCGACATCCCATTTTCGGATAGTAGGATCGAAACGCACGAACAGCGGAAGGCAAAACTATCGGACCTCCCCCCTAATCTCCGACTCCTAGTTGTGGACGATAATCCGATCAATATCTTGCTTATGAAGCAGTTTTTCAAGGACGTTGGTAGTATCCATACCGTCAACAGCGGTGAAGATGCACTGGTTTCCTTGAATGCTCACTTGGTCGATCTAGTGATTACAGACATTAACATGCCGGGCATGAGTGGTTTGGAGTTGCTTGAAAAAATCCGCGGGGAAGAACGGTTCAAAGCAATACGAGTAATGGCCATCTCGGCTGACATGTCCACCTTGAAATATGCGGAAGAAAATCAAGCTGAAGCTTTTTTTGATGGTTTTATCGAGAAACCTTTCACCGAAGCCGAAATCGTCAAGACGATCATGCGTGCACTTGACAATAAGTAGTTAAGGGGCATAAAAAAAGCCAATAGCTATTGGCTTTTTTTATGCCCCTTAATTTAGCTGGCGAGGTGTTACGGTTGCTCGATGGGGAGCACTTCCGTCATACCTGCGGGTACAGAGTCGGTAGCAGTCGTCGCCTCGTTTTCAGGCGCTTTATCAATCAACTCCATAAACTGGTCGAGCTTTGGGGTAATGATGATTTGGGTGCGGCGGTTACGCGTTCTTCCGCTTTCAGTATCGTTACTCGCAACCGTATTATATTCACCCCGTCCGGCGGCGGTAAGACGCTTAGGATCCACGCCATATTCATTTTGCAACGCTTGCACAACGGACGAGCCACGCAAGGCACTTAAATCCCAGTTGTTGCGGATGTTCGTTTGCGAAATTGGCACATTGTCCGTATTACCCTCAACTAGCACTTCGTAGTCGCTGTAATCCATGATAATCTTTGCGATCTTGCTGAGTGTTTCCCCTGCCTGTTCTGAGATTTCGTAACTTCCAGATTTGTATAGCATATTGTCTGAAAGGGAAATGTACACCACCCCTTTTAGTACCTGTACATCTACATCCTGCATTTCTTCCCTGCTTAGCGAGCGAGTAAGGTTGTTGGTCAGCACCATGTTGAGCGAGTCGCTTTTATTCTTGGCGTTCACCAAGTGCTGGATATACCGGTTGGAAGCATTGATTTCATCGACCAGCTTGGAGATATTTACATTACCTTGATTGGTCGAAGATAGGCATTTGTCGAGTGCGTCCTGCAACGCTTTTACATTAGCGCGCTCCGAAGCGAGCTGGTCTTCAAAGCTCTTTATCTGCGTATTGGCCGACGAAAGCTGACGCTGCACATCCTGATAACGCGCGCTCACCTCCCGTTCTTTCAAAAGTACGGCATCGTAGTTTTCCTGCAGTGTTCGATATTTCCTTGTACCCACGCATCCGGGCAGTAACAGTGTGGCCGCAATCATGGCTAATCCCATGTATAGTGATAATCGTTTCATAATATACACTCCTTTCGTTTTCAATCTTTTCTTACCATTATGCCAACATGATGCCAAAAATATCCAAACCAAGTTACCGACGGCAATCCGGCGTTCATTCTTCGACAATAACGAAAACAGTACATGCAGCGCTAAATAATAACTAACTCCTAAAAGAAGCAGGTTAACCCTAATAACAAAATAAAAATAACAACTACCTATAAATAAAATAAATAAAAGTTTTTCATACCTTTGCAGTCCCGATAAAAATCGGGAAAAAGGAGACAAATGAATTAATGGCAAAAAAACAAGAAGCAGAAAAGGAACTAGCAGCCAAAGCAGCTGAACTTCAAGACACTGGGGAAACCTTAGTGAAAGAAAAGGAAGACATCGAGTCGGAAGCCGATTCGACGTTTATTGACGAAATCAAATCAACCACCTGGAGTACGCCCGATGACGACTTCGATTGGGATAAAGAAGAAAAAGGTTTCGGCAATTACAGCGATGAGGAACGCTCCAAATTAGAAGACCTGTACGCAGGCACCTTCAATTCCGTAAACAGGGGTGAAATCGTACAGGGTATCGTCGTATCCATCAACAACAAGGACGTCGTGCTCAACATCGGTTTCAAGTCTGATGGCTTGGTATCCCTTTCTGAATTCCGTGACACCCCAGATCTGAAAGTGGGTGATGCGGTAGACGTATTCGTCGAATCACAGGAAGATGCCAACGGACAGTTGGTGCTTTCGCGTAAACGTGCAAAAACCCAGAAATCTTGGGAAGAAATCAATGAAGCACTTGAAAACGACACCATTATTGATGGTTTCGTGAAGAGCCGCACCAAAGGTGGCCTTATTGTGGACATCAAAGGCGTTGAAGCATTCTTGCCGGGATCGCAAATTGACATTAAACCAATACGTGACTACGATATTTACGTGGGTAAAACCATGGAATTCAAAGTGGTGAAAATCAACCATGAGTTCAAAAACGTAGTCGTATCACATAAAGTGCTTATCGAAGACGACTTGGAAAACCAAAAATCCGAAATCGTCTCCAAGCTCGAAAAAGGCCAGGTACTTGAAGGCACGGTCAAAAACATCACGGATTTCGGTGTATTTATCGACCTCGGCGGTGTGGATGGCTTGCTACACATTACCGATATTTCGTGGGGCCGTATCGAGCATCCGAGAGAGGTATTGCAGCTCGATCAGACGGTCAACGTCGTGGTATTGGATTTCGACGATGAGAAAAAACGTATTGCACTCGGCTTGAAACAGCTGACCGAGCATCCTTGGGAGTCATTGGATACCACATTGGAAATCGGTTCAAAAGTGAAAGGCCGAATCGTAACTGTAGCCGACTATGGTGCATTCCTAGAAATCACTCCGGGAGTGGAAGGCCTGATCCACGTATCCGAAATGTCGTGGTCACAGAACTTGCGTAGTCCTCAGGAATTCCTGAAGGTGGGCGACGAAGTGGAAGCGCAAATCCTTACACTTGATCGCGATGATCGCAAGATGAGCCTTGGAATCAAACAATTGACACCAGATCCTTGGAAAAATATCGCTGATCGTTATCCGATAGGTTCCAAGCAAAAAGCTGTGGTGAAAAACATGACCAATTTCGGTGTGTTTGTCGAATTGGAAGAAGGCATCGATGGATTGATCCACATCTCCGATCTCTCTTGGTCGAAGAAAATCAACCATCCCAATGAATTCACCAAGGTTGGTGAAGAGTTGGAGGTTGTCGTCTTGGAGCTCGACGAAGAAAACCGCAAGTTGAGCCTTGGTCACAAACAATTGGAAGAAAATCCTTGGGATACGTTCGAAACCATTTTTACGCTTGATTCCATCCATCAGGGAACGGTCATCAAAGTTGGTGAAAAGGGTAATATTGTAGCACTTCCTTACGGCGTTGAAGGATTCTCTCCGGCAAAACATAGCGTGAAAGAAGACGGCAGCGTGTTGAAACTAGACGAAGTCTCTGATTTCAAAATCATTGAATTCAACAAGGAAAACAAGCGCGTAGTCATCTCGCATTCCCGTATCTGGGAAGACCAACGGGCGGAAGCACGGATGGAGGATTTCAACAACCGCAAGAAGGAAGCCAAAGCAGCTTCTTCAGCAGTGAAAAAAGTGAAAGAATCTGTCGAGAAGTCTACATTGGGCGACCTTGATGTTCTTGCACAGTTGAAAGAGCAGTTGGAAGGTGAAGAAAGCGCCAAACGTGCCAAAAAATAATAGCTTAAGCTATTAACAAAATAGAATGACTCTCCTTGTTACACAAGGAGAGTTTTTTTTGTGCCAGAATTAGCCTATCATAAGTTGCCTGTTTTTTTTCATCATATAAAAAAACATTTGCTAAGTTTGTTTTAAGAAGACTAACCTCTAATATTATGAAAACTGTAAAAAAGATTTTGATTATCTTGGCAGTAATCATTGCCATTCCGTTGATTGCTGCGCTTTTTGTCAAACGTGAATTTACCAGCGAACGTCAAATCACGATTAACAAGCCGAAACAGGAAGTATTTGACTACATCAAACACCTAAGCAATCAAAAGAACTACGACACGTGGCATAAGATGGATCCTTCCGTCAAAAACACGACCTCGGGTACCGATGGCACTGTTGGCTTTATATACGCTTGGGATGGCGAAAAGATAGGCCAGGGCGAACAAGAAATCACCAACATTGTAGAAGGCGAACGAATGGACACCAAATTACGCTTCAAAACACCTATTGAATCCGAAGCAGCGTGCTATATGCTTACCGAAGCAGCGGGGTCGAACCAAACGGTTGTGAAATGGGGGATTTCGGGCAAATCACCCTACCCATTCAACCTCATGTCACTATTTTTCGACATGGGCGATGATTTCGATAAAGGGTTGGAGAGCCTAAAAACAATTCTGGAAAGCCAGTAAGCAGCGCATGAGCAAAATAATAGCCCCCTGGCAGGAAGAACTGGCTGCCTTGCAAGCCATTATCCAAAAAACTGCACTCGAAGAAACCATCAAGTGGGGCATACCGGTATACACTCACAATGGTCGCAATGTAGTCGGGGTTGCGGGGTTTAAATCCCACTTCACACTGTGGTTCTACAACGGCGTTTTTCTCAAGGATGAAAGCAATGTCTTGACAAATGCACAAGAGGGAAGAACCAAATCTTTACGACAGTGGCGCTTTACCGCACAAGACCAAATCAACGAGGCACTAATTCTTGCCTATCTCAACGAAGCTATAGTGAACGAAAAAGCGGGTAAGCAACTGAAATCCGAACCCAAGGGAAAACTCCCCATACCGCCGCAGTTCGAACAAGCCTTGAAGGACTTGCCACTTCGGCAACACTTCGAAAGGCTTACCCCATATAAAAAAAATGAATACCTAGAGTACATCACTGAAGCTAAACGGGAAACCACTAAACTGGCAAGGATCGAAAGAATCAAGCCACTTATTCTGCAAGGGATAGGCTTACACGACAAGTATAAGAAATAGGCCATACGAAATGAAACTGCTTTCCCTACTTGTTCTTGTAATAGTGTGGTGCGCTGGGGTTACCGCGCAAACCGACAACCCAAATTATGACAAAGCCCTGGCCGACTCATTGGGAGCCGATGAATACGGCATGAAATCCTATATTTTTGTTATCTTGAAAACCGGCACTATCCAGATTGACGATAAGCAAAAAGTGGGCGAATTGTTCCGGGGGCACATGGACAACATCAACAGGCTGGTGAAGATGAAAAAACTAATCGTAGCGGGGCCCTTTGGGAAAAACGACCACAGCTACCGCGGCCTCTTTGTCTTCGATTCAAAAAGCAAAGAAGAAGTGATCACACTATTGCAGACAGATCCAGCCATAAAAGAAAAGCTCCTGGAAGCGGAGCTTTTTGATTGGTACGGTTCTGCTGCCTTACCCACTTACCTGAAAGTGAGTGATCGGGTGTCGAAGACCCACCCTTAAGGTAATTACAACGATGCAATAACCGAATTCAATGTTTCACTGGGACGCATGGCTTGCTCAGCCCGAGCCTCATCCGGCCAATAGTAACCACCGATGTCCTGTGGCTTGCCTTGGGCGCCTACCAGTTCTTCGTTGATTTTATCTTCGCTGGCCTTCAGTTTTTCGGCTATTGGGGAAAATAACACACGGAGTTCGTTGTCTTTACCCTGAGTAGCTAACGCCTCTGCCCAATACATTGCCAAATAATAATGTGAACCCCGATTGTCGATCTGGCCTACTTTTCGAGCCGGTGATTTGTCGGTTTCCAAGAACTTCTCCGTCGCGGCATCCAGCGCTTCCGCCAATACCAACGCCTTGGCATTACCCTGGGTTTGCCCTACATGTTCCAACGAAACGGCCAACGCCAGAAACTCACCCAGCGAATCCCACCGCAGGTACCCTTCGTGGAGAAATTGCTCCACATGCTTGGGTGCAGATCCCCCCGCCCCTGTTTCGAATAGGCCCCCGCCATTCATCAACGGCACGATGGATAGCATTTTCGCTGACGTACCCAATTCGAGTATCGGAAATAAATCAGTAAGGTAATCCCTCAGCACATTACCAGTCACGGAAATTGTGTCTTCGCCCTTACGGATACGCGCCAACGAGAATTTCGTGGCGTCCACGGGATTCAAAATACGGATATCCAGACCAGCAATGTCATGGTCTTTCAGATACGTATTGACCTTATCGATGATCTGCCTATCGTGAGCACGATTTTCATCCAACCAGAATACAGCAGGTGTGTTAGACAGGCGTGCGCGGTTCACCGCCAGCTTTACCCAATCACGAATTGGCGCATCCTTTGTCTGGCACATGCGAAAAATATCGCCAACTTCTACGTTCTGTGCCATCAACACATTTCCTTTGCCATCCACTACCTGTATGGTACCCTTGGACGTTGCTTGGAAAGTCTTGTCATGTGATCCATATTCTTCAGCCTTCTGGGCCATGAGCCCCACATTAGAGACCGACCCCATGGTCGAGGGATCGAAAGCACCGTGTTTTTTGCAATCTTCGATGGTTGCGACGTAAATGCCTGCGTACGAACGGTCCGGTATCAGTGCAATCGTATCTTGCAATTCGCCATTTTTATTCCACATCTTACCCGAACTACGTATCATGGCCGGCATAGAAGCATCCACGATGACATCCGAAGGCACATGCAGGTTGGTGATGCCCTTGTCCGAATTGACCATCGCCAAGTCGGGGCCATTTTCAATAGCGGCAGCCAAATCGGCTTTCACCGCTGCCTCTTGTGAATGCCCGGCAATTTTCACAAACACATCACCAAGACCGTTTCGCGTATCCACGCCAAGTTCATCAAACAAACCGGCATATTTTTCAAACACACGCTCGAAATAAACTTCCACGATAGCACCGAATATAATGGGATCCGAAACCTTCATCATCGTCGCTTTCAAGTGCGCAGACAGCAATACACCTACGTCCTTTGCTGCCTTGATTGCCTGAACTACGAAACTTTTCAGTGCGTTGATGCTTAGGCGGGAGGAGTCGATAACTTCTCCGGCCAATAAGGGTGCTGCAGCCTTTAACTCCGTTTTGGATCCGTTTTCATCAACAAACTCAATGCTGAATGTGGTTGCCTGAGGTACGGTAATCGACTTTTCATTCCCATAGAAGTCTCCATCCGGCATCGATGCCACACGGGTTTTCGAATCGGCCGCCCAAACACCCATGGAATGGGGATGTTGCTTCGCATAATTTTTTACCGCCCGGGGCGCGCGACGGTCGGAATTCCCCTCTCTCAATACCGGGTTAACTGCTGAACCCAACACCTTGGCATATTGTGCTTTGATTGCCTTTTCGTCCGCCGTCTTCGGCTCTTCAGGATAATTGGGTACTGCATATCCTTTCGCTTGAAGCTCCGCTATGGCACTTTTCAGCTGTGGGATTGATGCTGAGATATTGGGAAGTTTAATGATATTGGCCTCCGGTTTCGTGGCCAGCTGCCCCAACTCGACCAGGGCATCCGACGCCTTTTGGCCATCCGTAAGGTATTCCGGAAAATTGGCGATGATCCGACCTGCCAATGAAATATCTTTCTCCTCGACCGAAATCCCGGCAGGGGCTGTAAACGCTTTGACAATGGGCAAAAATGAATACGTGGCTAAGGCTGGAGCTTCGTCTGTTCTGGTATAAAAAATCGTGGTACTTTTTGACATAATCTGATATCCGTTTGCGATCGCAAAAGTAGCTAAAAATGACCGAATTTACAAGTTAAGCGCATGTATTATCATTGTAGCATAAGTTAGACTTCACACACAAATTTACTTTAAGTAATACTTATCCCCATTCACATTCAACCTCCCCTCGTCCAATCGTTTGCGTATGAACGCCAAGCGAGTTGCTTCGTCGCCCGATTGTAAACCCAACACCAGCTGATCGATGGTCAGCGGGCCGTCAGACAACAGTTCCACCAATTCTACCATGAGCTGATCTTCTGTATTTTCGTTTTTATGGGCCACCAAACAACGATCGCATATACCGCACGGTTTCGATTTATCTTCGTCGAAGTAGGTCAACAATTGTGTACTGCGGCAAGCCGGACCATCGAGGTAGGCGAAGACGGCATGCAATTGGTTTTGTTTGGTAGTTTTTCGTTCATGGATATACTGGCTATCAATATGCAGATGTTTGCCGTCCATCCGTGGCCGCAAAAACTGCAACTGCGGGCTGTCTGTCTGCGGAAGATAAGTAAGGATTTCTGCTTTTTGAAGGTATTCAAGCATTTCGATAACGGTTGAACGTGTCTTACCGAGTCTTTTCGCTAATTCATATTCGCGAATCGGGACGAAGTCATCAAACGCACCGCCATAGCTTCGGAGAATGGTTTTGATAATCGCATCATAAATTGCATTTTCTACTTGAAATTTATACAAGTCTGTTTGGCCTGCCTCAAACTTAACCCGTGATGGCAAATACACCGTTTCGCTTACGCTGATCCATCCATCGCGTTCGAGAAATTTCAGCGCGCTAAGCGTCGCCATTACATCCAGTTTATAACGACCGCAAAAATCGGCAACATCAAAATCCAGTGTGAGCCCTTCTCCTGCCCCATAAGCCAGCTGATAATAGTTGGCCAATTGCTGATAGACCTGTTTGATATAATTGATGGATGGGAAACTCAATGCGTGACTTTTCACAAGTTGATCGCGGTCGCTTTGATGGTAAAGCAATACGGCGTATGCTTTCTTACCATCACGCCCCGCCCGGCCAGCTTCTTGATAATAGGCTTCAAGCGAATCCGGTATGTCCAAGTGAATGACACAACGTACATCCGGCTTATCGATGCCCATCCCGAAAGCATTGGTCGCCACGATAATGCGCGTGTCATTCTTCATCCATGCTTCCTGCCTGCGCGCACGTTCGGGGGTTTCCAATCCCGCATGGTAAAAGTCGGCCGAAATGCCTACATTTAGCAAGGTACGGGCTACTTCCTGCGTCTCCCGCCTATTGCGTACATATACAATACCGCTACCACCCAACTTCCGGATCACGCGCAGCATCCTTCCCATCTTGTCTTCTTCCTCAAAAGCCATGTAAGCGAGGTTTTCGCGGAAAAAACTTTTCCGCAGTACGTGGCCGTTGCTAAAAGTCAATTGCGTTTGGATGTCATCGACTACCTTAGCCGTAGCCGTGGCCGTCAATGCAAGGAAAGGGATACCGGGGTGAAGCGATCGCAGCACTACAACATGGAGATAAGATGGCCGGAAATCATAGCCCCACTGGGAAATGCAATGTGCTTCATCCACAGCAAAGAGGTTGACCTTCATGTAACGGATCCGCTCCTGTACCAAATCACTGGCAAGTCGTTCCGGAGATAGGTAGAGGAACTTAATCTGACCATAGATGCAATTATCCAATGCAATGTCAATTTCACGCTTAGTCATGCCCGAAAAAATGGATATTGCCTCAATACCTCTTGCCCGAAGGTTTTCCACTTGATCTTTCATCAGGGCAATGAGGGGCGTCACCACGATACATATCCCTTCCTTCGCCATCGCCGGCACCTGGAAACAGATTGACTTTCCCCCTCCTGTAGGCATCAACGCAAGCGTATCGCGCCCCGATAGCACTGACCGGATAATATCTTCTTGTAAAGGTCGAAACGATTCATGCTTCCAATACTTCCGGAGAATCTCCACGCTATTCATGATGATCGGCATCTAGCTTCCAAACATACGCAAAATTGTCTTTTAACACATACACAGGTATATCCAAGGCACCGGCTTCTGTTACCAACCGGTCGATGGTCGAATCGAAATTAGAACCATCCAACAACAATAGTCTGCAGTTAATGGTAGCGAGTAACGTTTGAAGAGATTTGCGTGGATTGTTCCGCAGAACAAGAATATCCACGTCCAAGCGCCCACCGTACGTGGCTGTTCCGTCGTAGACCAAAAGCCTTGTATTGTCAAACTGGATTACCCCACCCTTTACATATAATTGATGGTCGTGATAATTGCTGTCTTGTGGTATGAAATGGATGTTTTCAATGGGCACATGTGCCTCGAGTTTGGGCAATACAGAATACCTGATTGTCCGGTCGTCTACAGAAGCCAAATTACTATACAACCAAACTTTCCGTTCATCGACCAAACCAATCGCCAAATTGCGTCTAACATTGAATAGCACGATTTCCTGTCGGTCGTCCGATTGGAGTGTTGTTGAAAACGAAGAACATACCAATAGCGTTGTACATCCCAGTACCGCATAAACCCCATATTTTTTGCGTGCCGCCAACGATATCACCGCCATAACTATCAGTATGTAAATCAATGCGTCCTGCCACCAAGTTAGCCAGATTCCCCCGATACTTGCCAAGGGTAACTGCTCAATATAACTCAATGAAGCATTCGTCAACAAAATCAATTTCTCCAGTGCAATTCCTATCCAGGAGGCTACTTGCCCTGGAGGCACGAGCAACAGACCAAATCCGAGATACATAATGCTACTGGCTGGCAAGACAATAAGCAGATTTGCGGGCAGGAAATATACGGGAAATTGATGGAAATAAAATGCTGCCAGTGGACCTGCTCCCGCTTGAGCCCCAACGGACATCCACGTGTATTCTACAATAGGTCTGACCAAACGGTTGCCGACTGGAAAAGCGGCTCGCATAAGGGGATACAGGAAAACAATACCCAAAACGGCAAGATAGGAAAGCTGAAATCCGATATCGATGATAAACTTCGGATTATATAGCAATAAAAAAAACGCCGATGCAGCAATACTGTTGTAAACGCGATTTTGTTGACCAAAGAGGGAAGCTGCCATTACAAAACTAATCATTATTGTAGCGCGCAATATCGATGGCGAAAAGCCGGTAAGTAAAGCGTAACCCCATACAGCCGATAGCAAAATCACCAATTTACCCGTCCGGAGGTATTGATGGCGATTCATCCACCAAAGCAATTTGGAAAGCAACCAGAATACGATCACCACATGCATGCCCGATACGCTCAGCACATGAATGGTACCCGTATTGGAGAATGCTTGGAGCAATGCATCGCTCAATTCCGCCCGATATCCCAAAATCAATGTAGACGCCACTGAATAAGCATCCTTATCCGAAATATACGCAGAAAATTTGACAACCATTCGTTGGCGCAACGCCAATGCATAGGCTATAAGCGGATTACCCTTTCCCGTGCTTATTTTTTTCAATTCGACGGCCTGCAGGTAATCCTGATGCCAAATATCTTTACCAGCCAAAAAGCGCTTGTAATCCAGCTCGCCAGGATTGTATGGTGGTGACACCTCTTCGTATCCAGTTGGTATCAGCAGTTCGTCACCGTAGTTCAGTGACTGAGAGCACAAGCTATTTTCCCTGTTGATCGTGAGCATCAATCTTCCAGCTACCTGGGCGATTCCATCTCTTACATATGCTTGAGTAACCTCAAAAGGAAAACGGACATGATTTCCATGTACCACGGGTTCATCAACGATATGGCCAATTAAGCCCTTGGATTCGAAACGGCTGAAATGCAATCGGTCTATCGCTGGATCGGACTGCCATACCATTATAAAACCAACAACACACCAAGCGAAGAGGGCGAAAAAGCCTAGGACGCTATAGTACCTATGCTGCCTCAATCTGGTAGTGCAGAGGACGCCCAGAAAGGCAACGAGTACAACGACCAATATTGCCCACGCCATGCTATGCAGCGACTGCTGTGGGGGCATAGCGTAGCCTATCCCTATTCCCAGCAACAGGGCAAGCAGGAAACGTACAAAAGGTAAATGGCCAATACGGATACGTGTTGGCGGTCTCATCGGGTTAATTGGGTTTATTTCTGTTAGTTTTTCCGATTAGTACCGACCAAATTAGAAATTTATTTCAAAAAAAGCAAAGTGACGGCTTAGTTTTTGAGCAATTCAGCGCTTTACGGTATTTGCGATCAGGTTGCCAATTTGGGTGGCAACCCTCGAGAGGTCGTTGGATGTAGCTGGCAACGCATCCGCCAAGGAGCACGGGCCATGTGCTATGGCCATCAATACGTCGAAGTAAGCGCTCAGATCCGCCGTAATAGCCATTGGGATCCTGCCGGCCAAACCAACGACGGGCAACCCGAGATGCTTGGCTTGCTTGGCGACACCATAAGGCCCCTTGCCTTGCAACGTTTGACTGTCGATGCTACCCTCCGCTGTTATTACGAGATCACTTTTTTCAAGCGATTTTCCAAATTGGGTCAGATTCAGAAAATATTCGATTCCATTGACAAGATGAGCGCCCCAGACTCCGTATAACCCGGCACTGGCACCACCCGCAACCCCTCCTGATACGATGCCGGAAATCGACACGCCTGTCTCCGCATGTATGACCTCCGCATACCGTGTCAAAATAGACTCTAGCCGACCTACCATTTCCGGAGTAGCTCCCTTTTGTGGACCGAAAACACGGGCTGCACCAAGTTCTCCAAGCAACGGATTGGTTACATCGCAGAGAATCGTGAGCTTGCAGTCCACTAACCGCTTATCCATAGCCGAACGGTCGACTCGATGCAGCTTTTCCAGACCTAGCGGTAACTCGGTGATTTCCTGGCCGGCCTCATCGAGAAAGCGTAGCCCCAATGCCGCCAATATCCCGCTTCCGCCATCGGTGGTCGCCGACCCACCCATACCAATGATGACTTCGCTGACCCCCAGTTCCAGAGCCCCCTTCACCAATTGCCCCGTACCATAACTATTGGCACGTAACGGATCCAGCTCATTGCTCTTCAACAAGTGAAGCCCGGAGGCATCGGCCATCTCAATAACTGCAATCTGTCCGCCCTGAATAAGCCCAAACGTCGCTGAAATGGGCCTACCTATTGGATCGTTGACCACCAATTCGACGATTTCCCCTTGCAGTTTTTCCATGATCAACGCACAAGTACCATTCCCCCCATCTCCAATCGGAAAACATTCACATGAACAGGGCAGTTTGCTGGCTAACAAACCTCGTTCGATAGCCCTAGCCACCTCACGGGCGTCAAGGGCATGTTTAAATGCGTTTGGCGCGATTAGAATGTGCATATTCATTGCCGTCAAACATAGTGTAAACGAAGGACTTTTTCAACTATTTTAAAACCGCCACCTCCATTGGATACGAATATCTGAACGACGGTTGCCGGCGATAGCGTCCAATCCACTGCCTACCTCGGTGACATCACGATATACAAAGGTTGCATACCTCAGCCATATATCCATCTTCCGTGCAAATCGATAGCGAAGGTTGAGATACGCGCGGATGCCGTCATTATGATATAAGGGAAAAGAATAGGCATACAACACATCATTCTCGTATGCATAGATGCGCGTATTGTACCCGGGAATACCGAACACCGCTAATCTCATATTACCGCTCAACCTGGCATGCATAGGCTTGTAAATAACATCATGGTATACCATCAATCCCAGCTCGGTCACATCACCTTCCTTTTGGTAATGCGAAAGCTCAACCCGGTTCCGCATACTCCAAATGGCATTCAATTTATACTGTCCATTTACGCGGACCTGCTGGCGCGACACATCACCGAGCGTACGGTGTGGGAGTTCTAATGTCGCATTTTCTTGCCGCTTACGGTAGCGGTAGCGAACCGAAACATTGGCTTTTTTGTACCAAGTGAACGTAAATTGCGTAAGCATATCAATCCCATGCGAAGGCGCATCGACCCGGTAACGAAGCCATGGGAATTGAAAGAAATCGGCGTATACCATCCACTCGACTTTCCTGCTTGGATGGTACACCAAACCGGAATAAAAACCACGCTCGTTGGACACGCTGCTTCCCGTTGCAAGGCCCTGACTAAAAAAAGAATGGTAATTGCGCTGGTAGTTACGGTAATGCAACGCCAGTGACAGGTGCGGATGCAAAGTCGCAATCAACCCATTGGCGAAAGCAAAACCACTGCCGTGGCTATGTGCAGCCTCGCCAAAAAGATAGATCCCCCGCCACGAGTGATTGTAATAGATGCTGGTATTCCACAATGCTTTTCCACGAAATGCATATTGATTGCGGAGTAATTGTCGGGGCTCGACAGCCTTATCAAATCGGGTATAATAGGATGTTATTCCCATCCGGAGTCGTCTGTATTGGTATTGCACATTGGTTCCCGATACCCACTGCTGTACCGCACCACGGTTAGCAACCTCTGCTGGAGTACGGTGGAGACCTGCCTGACTTAGGGAACTGACAGCGGATATACTGTCTCCCATATGAGAAATCGACCCATCGAGTCGACGTAACGAAAGAAAAGGGGTAACTGACAGATGTCCAAACGCCAAGGTAGCTGCCCCACCCCGTAAAAATAACACCTCATTGGATGACGTATAAGGCCGTAAGCCCGTGGCTTGCTTGGCGATACCCTGTATCATAGCCCCCTTACCGAATCCCAACCCACCCCACATGGCCAGTCCTTGCCCAAATTGCAACGCGTAGTCACCCACTACCACATCCGTTAACTTACCCTGATTACGGATATAGAGGCTACCGGAATAAAAGTCAAAGCCGTATCGCTGAGCTCCAGCGAAAAACGCTTCGCCTGCATCTTTTTTCATATTGAGTGCAACCTGCACGTCGCGACCGAATTGATAGCGATAGCGCGCAAACACTTGATCGGGGCTACCCAAGTATCGCGAGCGCGCAGTATCCGTAATCTCATATCCCCGTCTTCGTTGAAGGATACGTCCATACCTAACCATCAGTTCATGTTCCCCCTCTCGGAGCAACTCGACCATACCAACATCGGAGAGTGAGCTTGAAACACCTACGGTAACATAGGGTAAAAGCAGTCTAAGCAACTCGATATCCAACCCTTCAATGGCCTGCAGTTCATAAATCGCAACAAACTTTCCGGAACGATCACGATGCTCCAAAAGATTGTCGATAAACAGTTGGGGTACGAATTGGAGGTCCCTCAGCGCTCGCCCATCGGTATTATTAAGGTCTATGGGGTGCCTTTGATAGTAGTCCAACCGTTCGATCAATTCCGAGAAATCAAAATCTTCAGCCACTTCCTCTGCGGTAAGTTCGGTCAAACGCTCGACAATTAGGTCAACGTCCGTCTGTGCACTTACGGCATACATATGCAGCAAACCGATTACCAAAATAATATATCGACTAAAATGCATAGCATACACCAATTTGGGGCGACGTGCCCAGGCGAGGGTGAAATGTGGCCGCAGCATCGAACACAAAGCGGAACCAGCGGACACCAAAACCAGCATGTTGTTGCATGGGGTTGATGGATACTCCACCCCGCAAACACAGGATTTCACCTATACGGTATTCAACTCCGAAATGCCCTCCTAAGGCACGAGCTGTTTGATACGCCACATCGGCGGTGATAATCACTTCCTTCAGCGGATAGCTCAACCCAATCCGCATGAACGACGGAATAACGCCGTATGCATCCACACCATAGCCCGTGTTGCCTAGATTGGTGTATTGAAATCCGATGATGGAACCCTGTTCAAAATGGTACTGTACCCCCATATCTACCGATAGGGAAAATGTGTACAAATAATTCGGTATGTAAAGTTGGTGGTAGCTGGCCATCATACCAACGGAAAATCGGGGCCCAAACTGTCTCGCAAAAGAGAAACCGGCCTTTGTATCGTCGTATGCTCGCTTCAGTCCGTATCGGCTTACAGCCAATCCGAATGTTCCCAGACGAGTAGGCACGCCCACCAAGGCCGCCTGTGTAGTAATGGCTGTTGTCAAGAAATGGTGTTGATAGTTAAGGCCTATTTCAGTACGCTGCAACCCTGTCAGACCAGCTGGGTTGGCGGTCAGGCTATAAATCCCCTGTAAGGCGGTACCCGTATGACCCATGGCCTGGTAGTTTGGACCTGTATAGGTTTGGGCGATGCTTTCATAGGAGATTAGGAGGAGTATGAGACACCTTCCAATCATGGAGGTGAATCTATTTTAAAAAAATGATAGTTGAAAATGAAAAGTGGAAAATTAACCTTCCATCCCTCATTTTCAACTATCAATTACATACTTTCAACTATCATTTAAACCTGGTAATATTGCTCCCAGCCCTTGCGGGGTGGCGGGCCCATCAACAATTCGTTGGCCATCTTGTTATTGGTGATTTCTTTCTTCCTCCGGTTAAATTCCAGTTTGGTGTTTAGCTTTTGGGCCAACACGCCCAGGGAAAACACTTGGCTCAATGGTCCTGAGACTTCAAACGGTGAACGGGTCTTTTCCTCTCCTTTGCAGGCTTTCAGAAAATTAGCAAAGTGATTGGAAGGACTAACCGGCACTTCCGGCAATTGTGAAGCCATATCTTTGGCTTTCTCTTCGGGGATAATGGAGAGTGTGCTGCCATGCGAACCGCCTTTGAAGGTCAATTCCTTACCATAAATGATTTTACCGGGGTTCAGTTTCACCGGTTCGAGCTTGCCCGTGCTGGGTGGCGGGATATTGGGGTCTAATCCGGATACGCCATAACCTTCGGGAATCGGTGGCAGGTTGTCCAATCCGTCATACCACGTAATATCAAGCGCAGGCATTCGTTTGCGTTTCGGGAACCTGAACACAATTGTAGATGACATCGGGAAGAAAAAGTCGTTATGCCCCGTGGCCTTCGTGCATTCCACCTCATAGGGTAGACCCAAATCCAAAAACTCATGGGCGGTGTCAATGATATGCGCTCCCCAGTCTCCTAATGCGCCCATCCCGAAATCATACCAGCAACGCCACTGCCCATTGATATAGTCTTTATTAAAATCATGCTGCTGGGCAATAGCTGAGTGCCATAAATCCCAATCTAACGAGTCTGGAATCTGTTGCGCGGGGGGAAACGATTTGATATTGGGATCCCACCCATGCCAGCGACGCGGCGAATTCATGTGTGCCGTCATCGCTGTCACATCTTTGATGATGCCTGCGTCCACCCATGCCTTGAACTGAAAATAATTGGCGTCTGAATGCCCTTGGTTGCCCATTTGAGTAACTACATTTTTGTATTTCCGAGCGGCTTCCATAAGCAATTCACACTCCTGGAATGTACGAGCTAACGGCTTCTCCACATAGACATGCTTACCCAATCCCATGGCATGCATGGTAATTGGAAAATGCGAATGATCGGGAACGCCGATTGATACTGCATCAATCTGGCTCCCCATCTTATCGAATAGCTGCCTGAAATCCTGAAAACGGGGTACATCAGGGAATTGCTCCAACACTTTAGCGGTATGCGGTGCTCCCATATCTACATCACACAAGGCGACGATATTTGCCAACCCCGTCGCATATAGCTCACGGATGATTTCGCCGCCCCGGTTTCCGATACCTATACAAGCTAAGTTAACACGTTCATTGGCAGCTGCTAATTTAGGTTTAGCCATCAGCAAGCTTGGAGCCATGGCTGCCGCAGCGGAAGCCAGCATTGCTTGTTTAAGGAAAATTCTTCTTGAATATTCGTTCTTGTTCATCTAACTTGATTTATTGATTGAAAAAGCTCTTTATTTGTTAATTTATCGAGTTATGCCGAAGCGTCTGATACCCCTTTAAAATAACCCACACTCTCCGCAAGTCCAGCTAACGGATCTTTCATATCCTTCTCAAATTCCAGGCTGCACTTCCCATCATAGCCAACGTTGCGCAGGGTATTGATGAACTTAGGAATATCGATGACGCCTCGCCCCAACTCGCAGGTCTTTCCATCTTTTGTAGCAGCCGTAACGTTCTTCAAGTGGATATCAAATATCCGCTTGTGGTATCGCTCCACATCGCGGATGGGATCCTGCCCGTCGCGCATATTATGCCCCATATCGAAGCAAATACCCATGCGGGCGTCCAAGTTCTTGACTAATTCAAAAATACTGGTTGCATTCGGATACAATTTATCTTCCGGGCCATGGTTGTGTATCGCATACCGGATATCGTATTCGGATGTTTTGCCAGCAATATACTCCAGATCCTCTTTATTGGGTATACCAATAATCAACTTGACCCCTGCCCGCTTTGCATATTCAAAGGCATTGTCAATCTCTGCCTTGGATTTGGTCATATAAAGAGGCCCAACGGCATAGCCGGCAACGTCCGATTCTGCCAACTTTTGATGGAACGCCGCTATTTCAACATCGGTGCTCGTTAACGGGAGGTGAAAGTCCTTAATACAAAGGTAGTGTACGTCCATTCGTTTCATCATCGCCAATGATTCATCCAAGCCGAAATGCACAAAGCTATATCCCGCAATACCCAAATCAAATCGATCGTTGCGATACGTCTTCTCGCCTTCCCGGCTCGTTGAATAGGCCGATGCAGCCAAGGGCCCGATAACGGTGGCAGCTGATACTCCTAATAATCCTTTTTGAATGAATGTTCTTCTCGTTTCCATTAATGTTTAACTAACTGATTGAATATATTTGGTCATTTTCTTCTGTTCCAGATTTCCATTTGCTTTTTTATTGGCAATAAAGCTTGCGTAAATTACCCATGTCCATTTATTTATGGCAATTTATGCAGGTTTCATTATATTAGCCCGATGGACCACAAGCGAGCTACCATCAAGGATATTGCGTTAGCATTGAAACTTTCACCGTCCACTGTTTCGAAAGCACTCCGGGATCATCCTAACATCGGCGTGACCACCAAAGAACGCGTCAAGAAACTTGCTGAACAACTCCATTTCGTTCCCAATCAGACAGCTATTCGGTTCAAACAACAAAAATCGTTTACGCTGGGCATCCTCATACCCAGCATGCTCGACCATTTTTATGTCGCCGCCGTGGAAGGCTTTGAAAAGTTCGCCTATGACAATGGATACAACGTACTGATCGGCCAGAGCCACGAAAGCCTCCAACGGGAAAAAGAACTCTTGCTCACCATGCAAAGCAACCGTGTAGATGGGTTGATTATTGCGATATCGCGGGAAACTGTGGACACCACCCATATCAATGAGTTTGTCCAGTCTGGCACACCCATTGTGTATTTCATGCGCAAACCCATCAATGAGGAATATCATTGTGTTTGCAGTGATGTGTATACCGGTTCCATCGATGCTATCGCCTTTTTTGTATCCCGAATGCACAAACGTATCGGTTTCATCAATGCCTCATCCTATTGGACGACGAGCCGGGATCGGTTTCTTGGGTATCGCGATGGACTGATCCAGCACCGGATTCCTTTCGACAAATCACTCGTTCAGGAAAGTGACTTTACCCAAGAAAGCAACTTCCAAGCCACGCGCCGATTAATGCAGCTCGACAAACCACCTACCGCCATCCTTGCATTCAAGGATCAGGTGATGCTTGATGCGCTTAGCTGCCTACGACGGGACTTTGCCACAAGAGCCGATTCCATCGAACTGATTGGCTACGGTTCCAATCCAATGATCCAATACCTGGAACGCCCTCCCCTCGCTTCACTCAAAGAACAACCCTTTGAAATCGGGCAAAAAGCAGGTTTATTGTTATTGGACTTGGTCAACCATCCGCAAACAGGATACCAACCCCAGCTTGTTAAACTACCTTGTGAATTGCAGGTTTTCTCCAGTTATAAACAAAGGTAAAGAAAGCCCCATTCAATTGAATGTTTACTGCAAAACTTTCAAACCCGACGCAACATTGGCCATTAAAAAGCCTGTTTCCAGTGCTTTTCAAACGATGTACTTGATTTTTTGCTCTTCTACCGGTTGACGCTACCGAACAGTGATTTCGTCTGCGAAAATCCAGGCGGGGTTGCCGTTCGCCGGATATCCCGCAGGTATGGGTATATAGGGCTCTACCGTTAAACGGAGGTAACGGATATTTTTGCCACCTACCGGAACATTTACCAAACGTGTTGGCGAAACCTGCTCTGGCTTATGCAATTCCGGACGGAATCGGGAAAGCAATTGCGCACTCACCGAATCCGCACCGCCCCATACTTCTACCCATTCCGGCGGATAGATATGACTGCCATAATCCTGTTTAATATCGATGCCTATTGTATCGACGCCTATGCCCGTATCGAAATGCATGGAAGCAATTATCGGCCGACCATGAGATCCTAGCCATTTTCCGTCTGCATGATTGTTGCTCCCGCTTTCCAAGTCATACAACGAGTATGCACCCCTTCCTTTATATCGCGGATCCGGTTGGCTCAACAGAACAACCTTGGCAGGGCTGTGGGCGGATCGGTGGAAAGCCCGTTTTATCTCCCTGCTCGAAAGCCATCCAGCCTTATACCCTTTCACCCGCACCACGGTAGACGCGGCGACATCAAACGGAGCTTTGTAGATCATTGAATGCACACTGTCGGGCTCAGCGCCATCAAGGGTATAACGGAGTTCAACGCCAGTCACCGGATGGGCTAACGTTACCTGTATCTTATCATTGAAAAACTTGCTTACCGGGGTTATAATCGGGTCATTCAATGGCAGTACCGTGCTACCGTCGTCTACGTAGCCACGCTCAATGCGTACGTGCTTGTATTGTTGCTGGAGCCGCTCTAGCGCAGCTGCATCAATCCCCGTATTCCACACGTACACCGTCCGTAGCGCCGGTGCGGATAGCACTTTGGTCAGGCCAGCTTCGGTCATGTCTGTACTGCTTAGGCTAACGGATTGCAGTTTCGAAAGCTGGGAAAGCATCTCGCTCCAGCTATCATCCACAGGAGTACCGTTTAGCATTAGCTCCCGCAGGTTAGCAAAAGCACCCAATACATCACGGTCGCCCCCGGTCAATGGCATTCCGCTCAGCGTTAACGAAACCACCTGCTGGTTAATGGGCTCCAGCTCCCGCAATGACCGGTCGTTGTAAAATGCCTTTCCAAAATAACCAACAGCCAATGCAGGCGAGGTCTGTGCCAGCGGCTTGACAACCCGATAAGGGCTATTCAATTTTTCAATTATTTCGGCATCCGCGGCTGCAAAATCAAACGTCTCTTCAGCCGCATCATACAGCGTAGCGACCAGGTAGCGGATGGTATCGTTGGGGGGCAATTCCGCCAGTGGGATATTAAAATCAGCACCGGACGCAATCCAGGCATCAATTAGGGCCAACTCCTCCGATGTCAGCTGTGGTTTACCCTTCGGCGGCATGCGATGTTCATGATCCAGATCCAGCAATAGTCGTTGCATCATCAGGCTTTCTCCTACCGAGCCCTTTACCAGTACAGGCCCATTTTCACCCCCCTTCATCAAAGAAGCCGTATCCGCCAGCACGAGGTCACCCTTCGCCTTGTTCGTGCTGTGGCAGCTCAAACATTTCGCCTTCAAGATGGGGTAAACCAGGTCTTGGTACACTACCGCTGTCGCCATGTCCAACGTTTTCTGCCTGTTGTCACGCAGGGGTTCAAACAGGAAATCATCACCATGGGTCAACCCGGCACCCTGATGCCCCGCTACCAGCAATACAACCAGCGAAAGGCTCAGTCCCGCCAGGAAAAACCGGTGATGGCGGCCTGCGCGTTCCGTACTCCATCGATAGTACCACAGCAAGCCGTTAGCTAAAAAGCACAATACCACACCCATCCATTTATGCCACAAAAAGCCACTACCCTCATACCCACCTTCTTTAGCGAGCAGCAGCCCCGCTACCACGGTGATGGCAGCGCTCCAGGCGCTGGCAAACAGCAATACGTATATAAACCGCTTGGCCGCGTTTTGCGGAATCCCCAGCCGGTCGCCAAACCAGGACAACCCCCATGCCAGCACCAGTAACACAATCGGAAAATGCAGAAACAATGGATGCCCCCGCCCTAACACCTGCAACGCGGGAGACACAACAATCCTACTTTCGAACAGCAGGAAAAAAAGGATAAATACATTAAGTCCGATCAGCAGGTTCAGCAGCAGCGCATGGATGGTTCTCATCGTTTCCCTTACACCAGAATATCGTTCACCACAGTACCGGCAACATCGGTGAGGCGATAGCGCCTGCCCAAGTGCCGATACGTCAATTTCTCATGATTGAGCCCCAATTGGTGTAAGATGGTGGCATGGAAATCATGTACGTGCACGGGATCCTTTACAATGTTATAGCCAAATTCGTCCGTTTCACCATATACCATTCCCGGTTTCACACCGCCTCCGGCCATCCACACACTAAAACAGCGTGGGTGGTGATCCCGGCCATAGTTGTTGTATTCCAGATTACCCTGGCAATAGTTTGTCCGCCCGAATTCCCCCCCCCAGATCACGAGTGTTTCATCCAGCAGCCCCCGTTGCTTCAGATCCGTAATCAACGCGGCCGACGCTTGGTCTACGTCTTTGGCCTGCATGGCCATCTCGTATGGCAAGCCGCCGTGCTGGTCCCAGCCCTGATGGTATAATTGTACAAAGCGCACACCATTTTCAGATAACTTACGTGCCAACAGGCAATTGGCCGCATAGGTACCCGGCACAAGGCAGTCGGGCCCGTATAGTTTAACGATGTGGTCCGGCTCCTTTGAGAGGTCGGTCACTTCCGGCACGGACGTTTGCATGCGGTAGGCCATTTCGTACTGCTGCACTTTTGCCGTGATTTCGGGGTCGCCAAACGCTTCAAACTGCAGGCTGTTCAGCTCCGCCAGTTTATCAAACATGGCCCGCCGGCTCATGCGGTCCGTGCCCGGAGGATCACTGAGATACAGTACCGGGTCTGGTCCGCCCATGAACTGCACCCCCTGATGCACCGAATCCAGAAAGCCGTTGGTCCATAGTTTGGAGTAAACCCCCTGCCCATTGCCCTTTCCTTTAGACACGAGTACGCAGAATGCCGGCAGGTTTTGATTGTCGCTGCCCAGCCCGTAGCTTAGCCACGCGCCCATACTGGGGCGATTACCCTGCTGCGCACCCGTTTGGAAAAACGTGATGGCTGGATCGTGGTTGATTGCATCGGTATGAAGCGAACGAATAATGCACAGATCGTCTACCACGTTGGCCATATGAGGAAATACCGAGCTTACCCATGCCCCACTCTTGCCATATTGCGCAAAATCATAGTATGAACCCACCAGGGGAAAAGTTGCCTGGCCGGCCGTCATGCCCGTGAGCCGTTGTCCTCCACGTATCGATTCCGGCAGGTCCTGTCCCATCATTTCCCGTAGCTTGGGTTTCGGATCGAACGACTCCAGTTGGGACACCCCTCCACTCTGAAACAGGTAAATCACCCGCTTTGCCTTCGGGGCAAATTCCGGAAGCCTCGCCATCAGCCCTTCTTCATCCACACCACCGCCAGAAAACAAGTCCGGTATCAGCAATGAGCCCAACGCCGCACTTCCAATACCGATGCTCAGCCGTGAGAGAAACTGCCGCCTGTTTTGGAATAGACGGGCGTTCGCTACCTCTTTCGCAATCATTTCGTCTTTCTTCATGCTATACGTTCATCTTTTTCAGCTATCGGCGATTAGCCGTTCATCATGTCCGCGTAATGGTTTCCTCCAGGTTATACAAGGTATGAACCACCGCCATTAACGCCGCCTGCGCCGCAACCGGAACACTTTTTTCCTGCGGGGCCTCCCCCACATCCAAGAAAGCCTCGGCCTCCGACGGCGATCCCCGGTAGCGTTTCAATTCGCTCTGATAGTAATCTTCCAACAGGTCCATTTCCTGCGTACTCGGCTCCCTACTCAAGATTCGGAGGAATGCGCGCTCAATATAGTTACGCGTTGGTGCTTCCGGTGAGGCAGCTAGCAGCTTCCCGGAAAGTACCCGCGACGCTTCAAGGATTACCGGATCGTTCAGCATGACCAAGGCCTGAAGCGGAGTATTCGTACGTTGGCGGGTTACTTCACACATGTCTCGGTTACTGGCGTCAAATATCAGCATGTTCGGCGGCGGAACCGTCAGCTTGATGAACACATACATCCCCCTGCGGTACAGCGCACCGCCGTGATCCTGCACATAATTGGTCAGCGCGCCCCGTCCGGAACTGGTTACTTCCCATATACCGTCGGGCTGGTAGGGTTTCACACTAGCGCCACCGATTTCCGGATTCAGCAATCCACTACTGGCCAGCACCAGGTCGCGGATGGATTCTGCCGGCAACCGCACCCGCTTGGCCCGTGCCAGGTAAACATTGTCTGGGTCTTCTTGAAGGTGTTTTTTTGTAACCTGCGACGACTGACGATAGGTGGCACTCATCACAAACTGTTTCATCAACCGCTTCACATCCCACCCGTTGTCGCGGAAGTCGGCAGCCAGCCAATCCAATAGTTCCGGATGACTTGGGAGTTCGCCCTGATTACCGAAGTCTGCCACCGTAGCGACCAGCCCACGTCCAAAAACCATGGCCCACAATTGGTTTACAAATACACGGGCAGTAAGTGGGTTATCCTTGTTGAAAGCCCATTCCGTAAGTCCCAACCGATTGGACGCATATTGAGTGCTGTCAAATTCCAGCACAGATTCCGGCGTTCCCGGGTAAACACGTTCCGCAGGTGCATCATACACCCCTCTATCCAGCACGTACGTTGGCCTAACCTCGTCACGTTCGCCCATCACGGATACCGATACGGCCGACGTATCTTCGCCTTTATTGATAAATTGCAGAATGCTCTCCACATCCTGTTGGGTAATCGTAAGGCGAGGTGTTTTCGACGGTCCGGAATTAACTAGTCCTTCGAGCCCCTTCTCCATCGAATTATTGAAAAAGGCGTATAGTTCAAAATAATTCTTCTGCGAGAACGGGTCGTACTTATGATCGTGGCACTGTGCACATTCCATGGTAATACCCAAAATCCCTTTGCTGAAGGTGTTGGTCTTATCAATCGCATAGGCCACCCGGTATTCCTCTTCGATCACTCCGCCTTCTTCGGTAATCTTATGGTTCCTGCTAAAAGCAGAAGCCAGCAATTGCTCCTTCGTCGCATTGGGTAACAAATCGCCCGCCACTTGCCACGTTACAAATCGGTCATAGGGCATATTCTCATTGAAAGCATGGATTACCCAATCGCGCCATGGCCACTGCGTACGGATATCGTCATCCTGGTACCCATAAGAATCCGCATAACGTGCCACATCCAGCCAATGCATAGCCATGCGCTCGCCATAGGCTAGCGAAGCAATGAGTTCGTCTACTGCGGTTTCATACGCCTTTTCGGAGTTATCTGCCAGAAAACGTTCGAGCTGCTCATCAGTGGGCGGCAGTCCGGTAAGATCGAGGCTAACGCGTCGTAGCAAATGATGTTTTTCTGCCACGGGGTTAGGTTCAAACCCCTTCACTTCCATCCGTGCCAGCACAAAGCGATCCAACTCGTTGATTGGCCAATCCGCATCATCCACCTCCGGAACTTCTGTCTTTTCAGGCGGGGTAAATGCCCAATGGGGCTTGTATTCCGCTCCCTGCTTAATCCACCGTTCAATGAGTTTGATCTCATAGTCGTTTAGCGCTAGGTTGGCCGATACGGGGGGCATCCGCACGGACTCGTCATCACTGGTCATCCGCAGATAGGCCTCGCTTTGGTCTGGATGGCCCGGCACAATCGCGTGCATACCGGCAGTCTCCACCAGTGCCTTGTAGGCACCCTCCTCCGTATCCAGCCGTAGATCCGCTTCGCGCGCATTCTTATCCGGCCCATGGCAAGCAAAGCATTTGTCTGATAGGATCGGTCGGACGTGAAAATTGTAGTCGACTACCGCCGGCAACGGCATAGAACCGCCCATGCTGCTTGTTTGGCTTCCGGAGAAAAAATAAGCGGAAAGCAACACCACAAACAACAGAATCAATATGCCAATTAGCCATTTCGGCGAAAGAAAGCGCCTCATAATCGATTCAAAATGGTACGTACAATCAAATGTAGCAAAAATATCCCGAAGTACGATATGCTAAATGGCCTAAAGCAAAGAATTCTGAATGACAGTAGAATACGCTATGGCAATGCAAATGCCACATAACTATCGCCTTTATTCGTACCAAGCTTACCTCCTCCACAGGCTATCACGACATATTGCTTTCCATTCAACTCGTAGGTAGCGGGAGTGGCAAAACCTGAAGTCGGCAACTCATATTCCCATAATAATTTCCCTGTGCGTTTGTCAAACGCCCGGAAACGGTTGTCCTTCGTTGCAGCAATGAACAACAAACCGCCTGCCGTCACTATCGGACCGCCATAGTTTTCCGTTCCGGTGATGGGGATACCTCGTTCTCGAAGGGCACTTATCTCGCCCAATGGGATCTGCCAGACATGCCGACCCGTATTGAGGTCTATTGCCGTAAGCGTACCCCAAGGCGGGGTAATAGCAGGGTACCCGCGTTCGTCCAAAAATTTATTATAGCCATTGAATACGTAGGGTACCTCGGAGACGTCATCTACTACGGCAGTAGACACCTTTTCAAACACTTCTTCTTTTTCCTCCCCGAAAATGTAGTTAATGAGTGATTGCTTTTCCTGTTCTTTGATTGTTGTAAATCCCGGCATCATCCCTTTCCCAGCAGTAATCATATTTGCCATCTGCTCCCGCGACAGCCGTGTTTTCACATCGATTAGGCTTGGATAGCCACTTCCCGGACTACCGGATAGATCGGGTTTATGGCAAGTACGGCAGTACGTGTTATACAACTGCTTTCCGGATGATGGGCTGGCACCTCCATTCATTCCATCTGTCGGGCTGAGACTGAACAGCCAGGCCATCTCGTTCGCATTTACATAGAGTACGCCGCTTTCATCGACCGCAGCCCCGCCCCACTCGGCACCGCCATCAGCACCTGGGAAGACAATCGTTTCCTCGAATCCCAAGGGGTGGAACAAGCCTTTATTGGCCTGTTGAAAAACAGTGAGAAGCGAATCACGCCTATCAGAAAACCAGGTGATATCCGCCTCGGTCAACACTTGCCTCGCGAAGGGCTGGGGTAGGCGGGGAACGGGTTGGGTGGGCCATAGTTCCTCACCCGGCAATCGGGACGATGGTACCACTACTTCATCAATCGGGAAAATGGGTTCACCCGTCTCCCGGTTGAATACAAAAATGTAGCCCGACTTCGTGACTTGCGCTACGACATCAATGGACTTCCCTTCTTTATGGATGGTTAATAAGTTGGGCGGGGCCGGAAAATCGCGATCCCAGGTATCGTGATGTACAGCCTGGTAATGCCAGATATAATCACCAGTCTGTGCATCCAACGCGAGCAGCGAATTGGCAAACAGATTTTTGCCTTTCCGGTTGCCACCATAGAAATCAAATGCCGCCGATCCAGTGGGCACGAATACGATTCCCCGCTTGTGATCTACGGCCATCCCTGCCCAGCTATTTGCGCCACCTATCGAAGGATCTTTATACGCTTGCTCCGGCCACGTATCATGCCCCATCTCGCCAGGATGTGGAATTGTACGGAATACCCATTCCAGGTTGCCTGTGATAACGTTGAATGCCTGGATGTATCCGGGAGCAGCGGAAATGCCCTCCCCCACGCGTATAGGCATAATGATGATATCCTTGTAGATTGCTCCAGGAGTCGTGGAAACCACATATTTATCCGCCGCAGCGTCGCCCAAACCGGTCTTTAACCCTACCCTGCCCCCATCGCCAAAGCTCATTATCGGTGTTCCCGTTTCGGCATCAATAGCATACAGCCAGGATTTGGAAGCAAAAAGCAGGCGTCGATCCGTATCATGCTCCCAATACGCTATGCCACGATTTACATGCGATGGTCCCGCTGTATCGGCCTCAAAACGCCACAATTCTTTACCCGTTGCTGCATTCAACGCAAAAAGGCGATTGGAAGCTGTTACACCATATAATTTTCCATCGATCATCAAGGGGTTGCATTGCACTTCTCCTGAATCGAGTGAATGGTATTCCCATGCTTTTTGCAAGGAACTCACATTAGTGGTATTGATTTGTGAGAGCGCAGCATAGTGGTTCCGATCGGATCCCCCTAGATATTCCCGCCATTCCCGATGGTGTGCGTGATCTGAAATGCAAGTAGAAAGAAAAACCAAGGATGTCACGCATCCCAAGAACCAGGTCGCTTTCCAACGATGAACGATTCTTTTCATAATCCAAGTTTTTCAGGCCGTAATAGGCACCTTACCACTCAGCTACACTTCCATCTGAATGCCGCCAAACTGGGTTTTGCCACTGATGCCCAACAGTCGCCATTTTCCGTACATGTTCTTCATTGATCTGGATGCCCAATCCCGGATTGTCTGGAATGTTAACATATCCGTCTTTGTATTCAAAAACGGTTTTGTCCGACAAATAGTCAAGCAGGTCACTTCCCTGATTGTAGTGTATACCTAGGCTCTGCTCCTGGATAAACGCGTTGTGGCACGTCGCATCGACCTGCAGACACGCTGCCAAGGCGATAGGGCCCAATGGGCAATGCGGTGCGGCAGCGACATCAAACGCTTCCGCCATGGAAATGATTTTCTTACACTCTGTAATCCCACCTGCATGGGATACGTCCGGTTGGATAATATCCACATAGCCGGCATTCAGCAGCGTCTTGAATTGCCACTTCGAAAACATTCGCTCACCCGTGGCGATAGGAATAGCCACGTGATTTGCTATTTCCCTTAGATCCTCATTGTTTTCCGGCAACACCGGCTCTTCGATAAACATCGGCCGGTAAGGCTCAAGTTCCTTCGCTAGTATCTTGGCCATCGGTTTGTGCACACGTCCGTGGAAATCGATACCTATTCCAAAAGCGGGACCTACAGCCTCCCGCACTGCCGCAATGCGTTTAATGGCCTCATCTATTTTATCGTAGCTATCCACGTATTGCAATTCTTCGGTCGCATTCATCTTAACGGCCAAAAAACCATTCGCTGCCATTTTCTTTGCTGCGAGACCAACATCCGCAGGGCGATCGCCACCGATCCAGGAGTACACTTTCATTTTATCCCTTGCCATTCCGCCTAGCAGTTGATGGATTGGGGCATTGTAATACTTGCCCTTGATATCCCACAGTGCCTGGTCAATACCGGCCATTGCACTCATCAGTATGGGACCGCCCCGATAAAAACCGGCCCGATACATCACATTCCAATGGTCCTCAATCGGCATAGGGTCCTTACCCAATAGATAAGTCATCAATTCATCGACCGCTGTCTTTACCGTCGCAGCTTTCCCCTCAATTACAGGCTCCCCCCAGCCCGTAATCCCTTCATCCGTTTCGATTTTCAGAAACAGCCACCGGGGTGGCACTTGGAATAACTCGTAGGATTTGATCTTCATATACGCTAAATGGTTTAAATGGCATTTGTACAGTTTGTCATTCGGTTATGGCGTCAACGAATTGCCGTGCGCGCTCGGTAATTTGCTCAAAATATCGGGAAGTCATGGGCTGCTTGGTATCCACCAATGCGCTACCTATACCAAAGCCCACAGCCCCAGCATGTTTAAAGTCCTTGATATTTTGTGGCGTAATACCACCCGTTGGCAACAAGGGTATTTGCGGTAACGGCCCTGCAATATCCCGAATATATGCCGGTGATGTAGCGGGAAAGACCTTCACAATGTCTGCACCATTTTTATATGCCGTATAAATCTCGGTAGCGGTATAAGCTCCCGGTATACTGACTACGCCCAAGTCCTTTGCCTTCCTGATGACCTCCACGGCTACGATGGGTGAAAGCACAAACCGCGCGCCGGCCGCCACCGCCACTTCCGCCATATCGGCATCGAGCACGGTTCCTGCACCGACCACCATTCGGTCACCAAACCGATCAGTGATCTGACGTATAACCGATAGCGGTTCGTCGGAATTCATCGTAATTTCCAATATCCGGATACCACCGGCATATAACGCTTCAGCAACCGCAACCCCATAGCTGGGGTTCAGGCCCCTGATAATTGCTACGATTTTTTCTTCGGTAATGCGCGATAAGGTAGACATAACAGCAAACTTAGTTAATTCTTTCCAAACAATTCATAGAGTTCATTTTGGGTAAACGGCTTAGCCCGATCGCCGAACTTCGACCGTACCATTCCCAAATCTTCTGGCAACACCTCGTCTTTGGCGACATTTCCCCAAGCATGACGGATGTAACTTAGCAGTTCAGCCAGTTCCGCATCACCAATAGTCGGGTTATGCGCGATACCCGGCATTTCACCGCTTACCTCAGGCGAGTTATAGGTGTGCCCGGCAACGTCTACCGGTCCGGTGAGGCCGTATAAGACCAGTGCCATTAGGCGCTCCTTATTCCCCGTTACCCATTCGGATCCCGCCAGAGGTGGAGCAATTGGCGAAACGCCACGACCATCCTCTCCATGGCAGGGCTGACACGTCGTTTGGAACAGGGCGGCACCCTGCGGAAAACGCGTGGCCAACAGGGACTGATTATGGCTTTCTTCCTTACCCTTCATCTCGTTTACGACGACAGAAAGACGGCGATACAATACAGAAGCCGTGTCTATTACTTGTTGACTGGCTATTTCTCTTGCAACCCGGTCTTCACGGCCTTTCCATCCGCTTATCAACGCATCTACCACATAACGGTTATCTGAGTAGCCCACAGTCAGCTGTCCGGTCACCTGTGCGATTGCTGCGTGACCAGCGGCCATGGATGTAATGACAAATGCGGCATAAGGTGCAAGCAACGTATCAGCGGCTTTGATCGTGGTTTCGACCAGATCAACCAACTGCTCCGGTGGAACCTCGTCGCCCAGCGAAGGAAGTGCAGCCAGTGCCTGGGCTTGCACATGCCATTGCGGGTACCTCAATACTATCCGCACATCGTCAATCGTCAACAAACCCAATCCTTCAAGTGTCCAAAGGGCGTGGATAACCTGCAACGGATTACGCCCAGTTTGCAATAGTGAGCGCAAAGCACCCGCCGCATCGTTTGCCTGCCGGTCTATCAACACATGTTGTGCTTTATCCCGTACCCATCCATTCGGGTGCCCCAATAAAGCAATCAGCGAATCGGTGCGTTGGGGCATCGTTACCCAATCGCCCTTCTCAGCCTTCGGGAATACCCGATAAATCCTTCCCATACCCAATGGCAGCGTTAATCCCCGCACTGCGATTTCATTTTTCAAATAGGGTGTAAGGTAGGTACTGTGTTGGATGATACCCCGATACATATCCAAAATATAAAGGGATCCATCGGGGCCGTCATAAAGATTAACGGGTCTGAATCGCTCGTCGTGGCTGGCCAGGAATTCTCGTCCTTGGTAGGCCTGCTCCCCGCTCACCAGATAACCTTCCTTTTTCAACACATTCCGTTTGATCAGGTTTGCTGATGGCTCAGCCACGAACGCATTCATCCCAGTAATCACCCCACCGCGGTATACCAACGGCCCGCAGGCCGCCGTGAAGTTCAGTAAGCGACCAGCACTGTCAAGGACACCGTCCATGTAGCCCCTATTTACGCCGGTCGTGGGATGGACGGGGTAAACACGTTTATCGGGCACAACAACCTCGCCATATCCGGCTACATTACGTTGGTTCGGATTACCAACGCCCAGACCGGGAGGGAAATAATCTCCCGAAAGGTTGCTCGAATTGTCGTTGTAATAGAGTCGCCCCCAATTATCCTGGCTGATTCCCCACTGTCCACGGAAGTGGGTCTTTTCCTTTTGCCAAGCACCATCCGAAAGCCTTCGGTAGCGTCGGTCGTATTTCGCGCTGTATATCCAATTGTCCAGTGCGCGGAGCAACCCATTGGGTTGATGCTCTACATTACCGCCATCTGCATAGACACTGTCTACCAACGTCTTGCCGATCGGTCGATCCGCTTCGATTTCGTAAAACCACAAATTAGGCGGTTCAGCCATGAGTAGCCCGCCATCTACCAGGCAGATTGCCCTGGGCATGACCAGCGAGTCTAAGAATACGGTTCGTTCGTCCATTCGGCCGTCACCATTCCGATCTTCCAAAATGACGATTCGCCCTACCGGTGCCTCTTCACCGGTACCTAGGGTATCGGGCATATAGCCATCCATCTCCACGATCCACATCCTACCCCGTTCGTCGAATGTCATCGCTACCGGCGCAGCGACCAAGGGCTCGGACGCGACCAATTCAACTTCGAAGCCTTCTGCCACTTCCATGGCCCTCAACGACGCTGCAGGGGATAATACACCATCACTATCCTGCCCAGTACAAGCGCTAAATAGCCAGCAAACAACGAAGACAACAGTTATCGTAAAAAAATATGTTGTCCGTCTATCAACGACGTGGCACCGTTTAGGATTACTGTTACTTTTAATTTCCACGCGCCAAATTTGTAAAATTAAGGGCAGACATCCTAAAGTCACGTAGAAACTTCGTACCTCTTTTTTTGTAAACTGGCTTATATTCCACCTAATTCTTCGATAGTACTTGCTTTTCGCTCAAAAGCTGGCTTTCCAAATCGCCATATGAAACATCCTGCACATGAATACCTTGATCGATTGCCAAAGAGGCGGCCAAGGCAGCACTCTGGCCGAGAATCATAAACACAGGTTCCATGCGGATACTGCCGAAGGCGATATGCGAACTGGAGAGGCAAACCGGTACTAAGAGGTTGGTACATTCTTCTTCTTTGGGCACCAACGAGCCATAGGATATTTGATAGGCCCCGCCTTTGGGCGACACCCCGATATCTCCCTCGTTTTGGACAAAACCATCATCCGTTACATAACGTTGCACATTATGCGAATCCAGGGCATAAGAGCCCATGCCAACAGGATCGATAATTTCACGTTCGCTAAAGGTGTCGTGCTCCGTCATCACGTATCGTCCTACCATACGGCGTGCCTCCCGGATATACAGCTGGTGTGGCCAGTTGCCATTGTCTGTAAACTCATCGGCAGCCAACCCCCATTGCGCCATCTCGGCACGCACATCCGCGGGTACCTTCTGGTCATTGGTCAAGAAGTACATCAATCCTTTTTGGTAATCCTCGTGCTCCTTGATAATCTCCCTTCTCCGCTCATAACTCGCTTCAGGATAATCATAATTCATTCCGATGAAATCGGTACTGAAGGGACCGTGGTTATTGGTATCCGTCTTTCGATTCGGAATGATATCGAATTTGTCAAACGTTTCCCGCCAGCCCGAAGCGAACACTCGCGCCAGCAATTCATAGTTTTCGGGATTGTAATTATCCGGCTTCGGAAAAGCGATCCGATTGTCGGGGTGATTGCTCAAGCACATGCGAAAACAATAGGCTTGTACGCGATGATCACCTTGTCCGTAATCGCCCGGAAATTCCGGCGAAACCCCGTAAAGTAAGCCACTGGCGCTATCGCCCGGCACTTTGTATGGACTGATATTGCTCGCGAACCAATGCCGGTGATGCAATACCCCTACCTGCACACCATTCCATTTTTCGTCATAGACATTGTTCGCTTCCCTTCCCACGTGGTAACTGACCCCAGCCGCGGCCATTAAATCACCTTCATACGTGGCGTCAATGAATACCTTTCCGCGATACGTATTGCCGTCCAGGGTAGTGATGGCAACGATACGATCTCCCGATTTTTCCACCCCTTTTTCCCGATTCAGCCACTCGTCCCGATGTACCTCAATGCCGTATTCCTTGATATAGTCTTCAAATACCTGCTCAGCTACATGCGGTTCGAATATCCACATCGTACGCGCATCGCCATCGATAGCCGGCGTTCCCTGCCCTTTATTGCCATAATCCTCACGCCGTTCCCAACGCCAGGTTGCACTATCGGCGTAATGCATATAAACCCGGTGGTAAAAATCGCGGGCAAGGCCACCAATAACCGATTTATCGCCCGTATCGGTAAAGCCGAGCCCACCGGAGGATAAGCCACCTAGATGCTTATCCGGTGAAACGACGACGACCGATTTACCGGATTGCTTAGCTTGAACCGCTGCGATCACCGCTGCCGATGTTCCTCCATAGATAACAATATCGACTTCGTGCGCGTTGTCCGTTGAGCTACAACTGCTGTTGATCAGCGATAAAACCGCTAATAAAAAAGAAAGGTACTTCATGGTTAATTTGGTTATCTGGATCATTTAGGCCTTCAGCGCTTCTCGGGCATACGCTACGCATCTGGCCACCTCTTTTACCGCGTCTGAACCCTCTGGGATGGGGTATTCCAGTTCGACGGTAGCCGGAAATTTATAATTACGCATGGCCATCAGCTGCAACGCTTCCGTAATCGGCGTATCCCCTTCCCCCCATGGTAGGTTGGCACCACCATTAGCCTTGGATTTGCGATCCTTAACGTGCATGCTCACGATGTGGCGGTGCTTCGCCTCGATAAAGGCAATCGGGTCATAGCCAGCGGCCACGTAATGGCCCATATCGAAATTGGCGGCATTGTATGCAGACTGCTCAATGGCGGCATCCCACATATCGAATGTCTGTTGCAAATGTCCGTGGTAGCCCACGTAGACTTTGTTTCGGGCCGCAATCGCTCCCAAGCGCTTGGTGTGCGCCGGATCTTTCGGAAACTCCACATTGGCTTGATTGGCACCAAGGGCTTTTGCTGCACGGAATGCATAGTCGATTTCCGCATCGGTATTATTCGTACCTAATGCACTGGGTTTATAACCATATATGGAGACGCCTGCATCATTATAGATTTTCCTGAGCTGCTCAAACTTAGTCATGGGAACCTGCGCGCGCCAATCGGCTAACGTACTGAGGTATGCCTTCCTTTCTCCGTTCTCTTCTTCACCATCGCCTGATTTTGCGGGTGGCTGGGGTGCCCCGGCAAACGCCTCGGCAGCAGGTCCCATCAGTTCCACAGCGCTGACGTTGGCTTCCAAGCAGTAGCTGAGTAGTTCCTCGGCACTACTGGGCATGGTCCGGAATGAATAGGTGATTACACCTACCTGTACCCCTTTGAATAAGGAGTTTGGTTTTCCCAGATTGCGGATATAGGCGGGCACGCCAAATGCACGCGAGGCAACGCCGATGCCGACGGCCGCAACGGAGGCCGAAGCTAAAAATCGACGACGGGAGAGTTTTCTTTCGCTCATCTTATAATCGTTTGATCATTGATATGTCAGTTTCCGGAATCCATTTTAAAAATCCTGGTAGTCCCATCCTTTACGGTAAGGTCTGCCTTTCAGCATATTCGCATAAGCGTTGTCAAACAACTCCTTTTTGGGGTTCCATCCAAGCGGTTGCTGCAATTCGTATGCAATATTGATGGCATTACAAACAGAAGCGGTACGATGTCCTACTTCCACGTCAGCAATGGGCTTGCTACGCTTTTTAATCGCGTCTATCCAATCTTGATAATGATTGTCTGAATGGTATACCAGTTTATCCGAAGCTTTCGGGGATTGCTTAGCCAACCCTACTGGCTCGGTGTTCAACGCTCCTCTTGAAACTTCGATTTTGCCCTCCGTGCCGACAAACTGAATGGCGTTGTGCTGTCCCCATGCTTTATGGTTGACCCGTACGCCGTTTGCGTACGTAAAATACAGCCCCTCTACTGAACCTGGCTGCTCTGGGGGCACAAACGAGACTGGACCAGAAGCATCCATGTCCAGTGCCCACTGCACGATGTCAAACATATGAGCCCCCCAGTCGGTAATGTATCCGCCACCAAAGCCGCGGTATCCCCGCCACCACGCCCATTTATCGTCTTCGATAGGCGGAGAAAGGGTTGGGTGGTACCCGCGATAAAGCGACGGTCCGATCCAGCGGTCCCAGTCGAGGTAGTCGGGTATTGGCATGGACGGCAAGTCGCATTGCTTTACGGGCTCACCTACCGCGACATTGATTTCTTTGATCTCGCCGATGTAGCCATTTTTCACTAAATCAGCCGCCTGCCTGAAATTGTACTGCGAGCGCTGCATGCTGCCGGTCTGTAGTACCCGCTTATATTTTTTTACCGCTTCCACCATGGCCCTGCCTTCATCAATGGTCAATGCCAGTGGCTTTTCGCAATAAATGTCTTTTCCACTTTTTGCGGCGTCGATCACGTTCATCGCATGCCAATGATCGGGTGTTGCTACCACTACGGCATCCACATCAGGCCGTGCTAGCAGTTCGCGGTAGTCACCGAAAGCAGGGACCGGATGGCCGGATTTAGTTGCGTTGAGCTGTGTCGCTTCTCCAACAAACTTTGCCAGTTTCTTGCGGTCTACATCACACGCAGCAACCACCATGGTTTCCTGCACTTTCCCGATGTTGCGCAATAGCGTATACACTTGTTTACCCGTGCCGATATAACCCAGGTTAATGCGGTCGCTCGGCGCGATGAACCCTGTTCCGCCCAGGACTTGGCGTGGCACGATCATAAAGCCTGCGGTAGCTACCGCGCTTGCCTTCAAAAAGTTTCGACGGGAATAACCTCCGCTTTTTTCGTTATTCATCATTGGTTTTGCAGTTTACAATTGATCGTCTGCAGGCACAAACAGCACGGCATTGGCAGCGACGACCCCTTCGGCCCCATCGGTGCTGAGCTCGACAAATACCTCGTCGGCTCCTTCCCCCACTGTCAACCCGCCAATGGAGACCCACGTACTCGAGGTTTGGCCCTTGATTTCTATCTTTGACAAATCTAAGATTTTTTCGGAAACCTGCTTACCATCAGAAATTTTAAAATTAAACTGCAACGCGCTTTTTGGCGCTTTAGGAAAATAAGTATAGACTTGATAACTGCCTGCCTTCAGGTTTTGTGCCGCAAACGTGGCGGTGCTTAAGCCGTCTTTGCTGTCCGCTTCGACATATGTGCGGCCATACCCCTTACTGTGGCCTTCCTTCCAGGTCCCAACGAATTGCACCGCACCCGAATCAGTGCTACTGACCAGCACATCGGGTTGCCTACCATCGGCTTTCGGGTTGGCTGCCAAAGTTGATTTGATGTCGTTCACATCTACTGCCTGTACATCGATATCCCCATCTATTGCATGGCACGCTGCCACCGCCGCAGACTGCCCCAATACCATAAATACCGGTTCCATTCGGATGGAACCAAAAGCGATGTGGCTGGCCGACAAGCACACGGGGACTAATAGATTCGTAACCTCATTGCGCTTGGGCACGATCGCACGGTAGGAAATCGGGAATGGCGGGAAACCACCAATTTCCACGTTACCTTCGTTCTTTACCATACCATTGACCACCAATCGATCGCAGTTGTGTGAATCCATCGTGTAGGCGGCGTAGCCCACCTCATCGTTTACCACTTTGTTGCCCTGGCAATGTTGTTGAGTCATCACCAGTTCACCAACCATCCGACGGGCTTCACGGATATAGAGCTGTGGGCTCCAGTGACCATCATTTACATATTCATCTTTGGGATACCCCCATTGTTGCATCTCCTTGCGGATAAACTCCGGCACGGATGGGTCGTTGCCCACGAAATACAGCAACCCTTTCGTGTAGTCTTCATGGGCTTTGATGATTTCCTGCCGACGCTGGTAACCAGCCTCCGGATAATCCCAGTTCATACCAATCATATCCGTGGAAAACCCATTGCGGTTATTGATATCCGTCTTGCCATTCGGCATCAGGCTCCAAATGAAAACATCATTCAATCCTTTCCAGGGTTGGATTTCCTTCTGCCGCCTCAACAATTCATAGCGCTTAGGATCGTAATTTTCCGGTTTGACGATCGGAATACGGTTTTCGGGCACATTGGTGAGCGTAATACGGTAGTTATAGGCCTGCACCTTCTCATCCCCTGTACCATCTGGCAATAATTCACCGTCACGTATCCCCCACAATAATCCGCTGCTCGGGTCGCCACGCTTCATATATGGGTCTATGCCATCGGGAAACTGGTGTCCGTTCATTAATTGCACCCCGTTGATGGTCTCGCCATATACGGTGTTGGCCTCTCGGCCAACGTGATAGGATACACCCGCTGCGGCAAACAGGTCGCCCTCATAGGTGCAATCCATATACACGTTTGCCTTTACCGTCAGTGTAGGCCTGCCCAGGTTTTCGGTCGACTGAAAACGAGCTTGGGTTATTTTCGTTCCTGTCTTCTCTACATCCAGCAGCAATTGCCCGAATTCGACCTCGGCATCGCAATCCTCCATATATTGATTAAAAATCGCTTCCGCTACTTTAGGTTCAAAAATCCATTGTTCAAACGCATTGTAGTGTTTTCCGATTTTCCGATAAAAATCTAGCGCTAGGCCGCTGACTACATATTTGTTGCCAATATCGGTTTGGCCAAGCCCACCCGAGCTCAAGCCTCCAAGCCGTTGGCCGGGTTCGATAAGTATAACGGATTTTCCTGCCTTAGCTGCTGTATAGGCGGCAATAACTCCGGCAGAAGTTCCACCGTAGATGCAGAGGTCGTAACTGGCCTCTCTGATCTGGGCAATACAAGACAAGGTTACGAAAACGGATAGCACCGTTTGCACACATATTTTTTTTATGATGCTCATGTTCATAAGTAATTATTGTTGTTTTATTATTGGTTATGTACTAGTTGAATCAGTCGCTCGTCGTGTCATTCCTATGCCGAATCATCCACCAATGATGAAAAGCACGGTACAATCCGCTGTTATCGATGCATTCGTCGACTGCACGGACAAGCCGGAATCCATCCCAGCAAGATAGTGAGCAACGAAAACCGCATAGCCACGCACTAATATCCCGGATTTTGATCTTCCTGGCCGATTGCAGGGTTGTTGTTAATTTCGTTCTCTGGTATTGGCCAAAGCAGACGTTCGTCGATCAGCGTTTTACCCACCGCGGCAAAAGCTTCTTTTGCTCTCCCTGTACGTTTTAGATCCCACCACCGCCGCCGTTCGATTAGAAATTCATAAGCGCGTTCCTGCAATACTGTATCTATGAACTGCTCTTCACTCATCCCCGCGCTGTAGTCGGCCGGCGACGGCACGTCGGGATCGTAGCCGTATGCCCTGCGTCGGATCATGTTCAGCCGCTCCAACGCCAAAGCCGATGGCGCCCCTTCCGCGCGGCAGGCAGCTTCAGCATAAAATAGCAGCGCCTCTGCATAGCGGTATATCGGCGCGCTGTACGTTCGCAATCCGGTGTTATCCGTAATAAATTTCTTGAAAAGAACGGGAGTCGTAGAAGGCAACGGTACCCATTCGCCAGCAGCATTCTGAGTGTGTGTATAAAGATTGAACGGTTTGCGCAAATCGTTTTCGTCCCAATCTTCACCAATAAATGAATTCATGTTCGGCACCCATGCAAAATAGCCTGAACTCGCGTAATTAAATGGAATGTTATTACCCATATGCAGGTAGTTCGTAATCTCAGACTGCCGAGTTTCGGAGTGGTGAACCGACATAATATCCTCTGAACTGGTATTGGCCGCGAAAATTTGATAAAAATCATCAGGTTGCTGCACGCTCACGAGTTGATATTTGCCACTGGAAATCACTTCATCCGCTTTGGCCGCCGCCGTCGCCCAATCACCAATCGTTAAGTATACATGAGCAAGGAGCATTTTCGCTGCTGATTTCGATGCCTGACCTGTGCCGCTAACCGCTTCGAGCAATCCTTGTTCCGCAGCCAATGCATCGGCAATGATGAGTTCATACACCTCATTTTCAGGCCGTCGGGGCGATTCCAACTCGGAGAGGTCGGTACTTTCCTTGGTCTTGATCGGAACGGGTCCAAATCCCCGCACCAGCTCGAAGTAGGCCAATGCACGGATAAAATGCGCCTCACCAACGATGCGGCTGCGCGCCGTTTCGCTGATGTCCGCTATCCCGGGTACGTTGTTTAATACTGCGTTTGCGCGGTTTACGGCCAGGTATAACCGTGACCATAAACTGGCCGTCCGACCGATGTTCTGCTGATCCAGCAGCTGGTCCATAAGCGAAATAGATGCTTGCGATCCTCTTCCATTCAGGTAGTCCCCATGGAGCTCACTCAATATATAGTTCTCTATGTTAAAAAATTCAGGACCCAGCGTATTGTAGGCACCGTTCAGCGCGCCCTGTGCGTCGGCCTCATTTGTATAATAATTGTTTCTTGCTACAAAGTCCTTCGGAATCTCGTCTAGCATGTCTTGGCAAGACGTCAAAAGTGTCGTAATAACGAGTATGGATATTCCTATTCTTTTCATTGTTGCTTTGCTTTAAAGAGTTAATCGTAAACCAATTGCATAAACTTTGGCATTGGGGTAGCCACTTTGATCGTGTCCCATCCGGAGACGATTGCCGACCTCCTGTGAATCATCGCCCCGCGTATTGATTTCCGGATCCAGGCCAGTGTAGTCCGTAAAGGTAAACAGGTTAGTTCCCGATACGTAGATCTGAATGGCGTTGCACCATGTAGCGCCCCATTTTGCCATAGGCAAATCATAACCCAAGCTGATATTTTTCACGCGCAGGTAGCTGCCGCTTTCAATAAACCGATCAGAGATATCCACACCACTAGCGGCACTGATCTTGGGGTATTTGGCATTCGGATCCGGATTTTCAATCGTCCAATAATTTCCGATGATGTCTCGGAACTGATTACTGCCGCGCTGAAAAGAATTCAGGTGCGTACCATTGGTCGCATTGAAAATCTCATTGCCCTGCACACCTTCCAAGAAAATATTCAGGTTGACTCCTTTGTAGGAGAGTGTCGAATTCAAGCTGTATATCCAGTCGGGCGTAGGATTCCCGAGAATCACCCGGTCTTGAGCATTGACCGTCCCGTCGCCATTGGTGTCTTTATATTTGATCAGTCCATTTTCGGTAAGCCCGTCTTCCCGGTAGCCGAAGAGAGCGCCCAGCGGCTCACCTTCACGGGCAATGTTCGTGCTGGACCATACTGCAGCTTGGCCAGCACTGTAAATATCACTTCCGCCCGCAATTTTCACGACTTCATTTTTATTGGACGCCAGCATGGCAGCCACGTTCCACTTCCAGTCACCAGTTAGTACATCTCCATTTACCCCCAACTCAAATCCTTGATTCTGGATTTCCCCGACGTTCTGAAACATAGATCCAAACCCTACGGAAGGTGGCAACGGAACCGAAGCCAACAGGTCTGTCGTATATTTCCAGTAATAGTCGGCTGTTACATTCAGGCGGCTATTCCAGAAACTGATATCCAAACCAACGTCGGTCTGCGCAGTTGTTTCCCATTTTAAGTCTTCATTGGCAATGCCATTAGGGACATAACCGACTATTTCTTCATTGTCGCCATAAATGGTGCGTACCGCTTCCATCCGGTCCAATGACTGATAGGGATCTAACGCGGTATTGCCCGTTACTCCATAGCTTGCCCGCAACTTCAGGTCGTTGACAACTGTCACATCTTCCATGAATGCTTCTTCTGAAATTCTCCACGCAACTGCTGCCGATGGAAATGCTGCCCACTTATTATTGTTTCCGAAACGGGAAGAGCCATCTGCCCGTAGGCTGGCGGTCAACAAATACTTACCCGCAAAAGAATAATTGGCACGGGCTAGCCAGGATGCCAGCACCCACTCCGAAATAGCTGATGTAGGTGGATTAATGGTCTCCGCAGCCGAAAGGTCATAATTTTCAGTGGTATTGCCCGGCAGACCGGACACCTGTGCCTCGAAATACCGGTTCCTGTTTGTTTGGTAGGTATAGCCGCCCAATACGGTCAACCGATGAATGTCATCGAAATCCTTCGTATAGGTCAGTGTATTTTCATTCAGGAAAGAGCTCCGGTAATCGGTGCGTTGCCTTGCATAGCCACGATCTGTTTCGAATATGATGGGCGTAAACTGATCGGCCAGCGAATTGGCGTATTCCAATCCGACCATTGAACGGAATACCAGATTTTCCGTCAATTTGACATCCAAGCCCGTATTACCAATCACGATATTGCCTAAGGTCGTGGTTTTGTCTTCCGCAAAAATCAGCGGGTTGCGCATATCGGACGAGCCAAAACTGTAAAACCGCTCAATCTGCGTAGGGAGTCCGTTTTCATCGTATACCGGCAGCGTTGGGGGCGCCGAGGCAGCACCCGATAATACAGAGCCTCCACCCCGGTAGCCGTTATTGACCGGTACTACAAGCTGCTCCCGCCGCGAAAGGTTGAGATTTACATTGAAACGCAACCAATTTTTGATATCATGCCCGAGATTAACACGTGCCGATCCGCGCTTCACGCCCGAATTGATTAAGATTCCGTCCTGTCCGTAGTAATTGCCGGATACAGAATACTGCGTCTTTTCCGAGCCCCCTGAGAATGTGAGCGTATGATCCTGAATCGGCGCAGTACGTAGCACCGCATCCTGCCAATCGGTACCTGGATTTTCCACCTCATCAACATTGAAGTAGGGTTCCTGGCCACCATTTCTCAACCATTCATTTGCAATTATGGCATATTCCTTGGCATTAAGCAAGTCGTAGCGCTTGGTTTCCTGCTGAATGCCGTAAAAGCTATTCAGTTCTATGCGACCCGCTTGCCCTGCCTTCCCTTTTTTGGAGGTGATGATCACCACACCATTGGCACCTCGGGCTCCATAAATAGCCGTAGCGGACGCATCTTTCAGAATATCGATGGATTCGATATCCGCGGGGTTGAGAAAATTAATTCCGCCAGTTACGGGAAAGCCGTCTACGACATACAGCGGCTGATTACTGCCGATCATCGAATTTCCACCACGCACGCGGACTTCTATCCTGCCTCCTGGCTGCCCAGAGTTCTGCGTGACCTGCACACCCGCCGCACGCCCCTTCAGCGCCTGCTCCATATTGTAAACCGGTACTGCTTGGATATCCTCCGACTTAATTTGCGCCACAGATCCGGTCAAGTCCGATTTACGCATGGTGCCATACCCGACCACCACCACTTCCTCCAGGTCGCTGACAGCGGCCCTCATCGTTACATTAATGATAGAAAGCCCATTTATCGGCCGCTCCACAGCATCGAAGCCAACCATGGTGAATACCAGTGTACCGGCTCTATTGGGCACCTCAATCGTGTAGGCTCCTTGCTCGTTAGCAGTAACAGCTGCTGATGCCCCCTTAACTGTCACAGTAGCTCCCGCCAGTGGACTACCGGTCTCATCTTTTACCGCGCCGGTTACCGTTAATTGTTGGGTGTCAGGGCTTACCGCTATTTTCTTTTTTGACTGTTCATTTCTCGTCCGTGAAATGATAATCGTTTCGTCCTCCAGCGTCCAAGTAAACGGCAGTCCGTCCAGTAGGATATTCATAGCTGTTTTCAATTCAGCGTCTGCAATATTTGCATCGACACGTGTATAAGCCACATCCTTGCCGCTAAAGAAAAACAAGTAGCCTGTTTGGGCTTGTACATTCTCCATCGCATCATTTAGGGATATGTTACTCGCTTTCATCGTGATGCGTTGTGCATAGCCGGTTGCGGCGGCTTGCAAAACGGTCAAGAATGTCAGAAAAATTGCCAATTTCATAATTAGCAGTAATTGGTAAGTCAAAGGTTTATACCAACCTCTAACACATGGATAAAAATTCATATGTTTGTACTGTTTGGATGTTTTCTAAATGGTTATATTGATGCTGGTTTCTACCAGCTTCTGTATACGGATCCAACATTTGACCGGATAGTGTCGCGACCACTATTCGGTTTTTTTACGGACCCGTATTCACTTACTTAAGTCGGTGTTTCGTTCATACGTTCTTCAATTTAATGGGTTAATGATGGTTATTTATAAACAGTTTTAAATTAAGGAAGCACGATCAGTCGGTTTTTGCCCTCCACGTTTGCAATCCTAAAATTCAGTCCACTTTTTTGCAGTATTTTCAATACGTTGCTTAAGCTGTTATCCCGTCTAATTCTTCCAAAAAAATACGTTGCAGGTACGTTCCCGTCATATGTCACCTCCAAGTCGTACCAGCGACTCAGCTGAGTCATCGCATCTTGCAAACTCGTCTCCTGAAAGCTGAATAGACCGTTTTTCCAATCAATATAGGTATCGACATCTACTTCTTTCACGGACAGCACAGTGCCGCGGAGCGTGGCTTGTTGATTTGGGCGCAATAGCCTCGAATCCCGTTGTCCTGCAGACGCCACCTGAACGCTCCCTACCACCAACGTGGTTTTCGTTTCTTCATCATCCAAATACGCTGAAATATTGAATCGCGTACCTAGGACTTCTACAATCTGCCTTTGAGTGCGCACCAAGAAGGGGATCTTTTGTTCACTGATCTCAAAATATGCTTCCCCTTCTAATTCTACGACACGCTCCTTACTATCGAATCGAGATGGATATCTCAATGTAGATGCCGAATTAAGCCACACCCTCGATCCATCGGGTAGTGTAATTTGATATTGGCCGCCTTTCGGGGTTGTAAGTTGTAAATCTTCGACCGCCAATGCCGTTTGCTCATCTTCTTGCCCCAGCTCCTTGTCCGCGACACCTTGTTCCAATACTAATGTACCGTTATCATATGTAATTTCATCTCCGACCACGATACCTTCCTGATTTGCGTTCAACTCCACGGTTCGTCCATCGGCCAAGGTGAGCGTGGCCCGGTTACCACCGGGCAATACTTCGCCACCGTATTTGCTGGTTGCTTGTACGACTTGCTGCCTATTTTTCTCCATCAGAAAATACCCAAGAGTACCTAAAGACAGAAACGCGACCAGGACAGCTGCAACAGTTCGCCATTTCCTAAGGTGCAAGGTAAGGATGGGGGCTTCTATTGAATGCTGCTGTGATATTTCCTTGGAGAGCCGGTCGCCCACCCGCTCCGTGAATGCCGTCACTTGCGGTCCAAGCAGCGGATTGGCGTTTTCCTCATCAAACAATGCATTTTGAATCAACCGCCTTAACGTTCCTTCATCGGCGTCTACGCCAAATCGCTGAAATAGCGATTCGATTTCTGCCGGCGTACATGCGCCAGATAGGTATTTTTCAAATAAAACATCGCTGTCTCCTGGATTACCCATAGCATTTATAACGTGGTTATTTTATGCTATTACGGATGGCAGAAAAAAAATCACGGCTGTGATTTCATTTTTTTTATTTTTCCAGGAAGAAACTGACTAGCAGGCCTGTTAATTGCATAACCGGTATGCGGTGAATATTGGCTTTTAGGCATTCCATGGCCTTTTGTATGTGGTCGTTGACCGTCGTGGTCGATATTCCGAATTCCTCAGCGACTTCCTTATAACTCTTTCCTTCAAGCTTGCAGGCCACGAATATTTTCTTGCGCTGGCTCGGCAATTGGGCAAGTAATCGCTCTAAAAAAGCGATGTTTTCTTTTTTTAACAGCGATTCCTCCACGTGGGTATAAAGCTCCGTGTTTGCCGCGATAATTTCCTGGAGAATCTCCTTCTCCCTCGCCGCTCTCCGAAAGAAATCATACGCCATGTTCTCGGCAATGCGATAAAGGTATGCCTTAAAGGATCGCGTAGGATCAATGGCTGCACGATGCTCCCATACCTTCATAAATACATCCTGCAATAACTCTTCTGCAAGTACTTCCGACTTCAACAGGCGGAGCAGACTGTATCCCAACCGAGCCTTATACCGGTCATAAATCTGTCCGAAAGCCAGATCGTCACCATCTCTCAGTCGAAGCAGCAACTGCACTTCATCCACCGAAGCAAGAATATCTGGCATGCATTGGCTTTATAATTCAGAGGCAAAAGTAATGCATATCCCGGGAGAAACAAAAAACCTGAAATACCACCGCTCACCCCACGTCCCTTTTCTTAACCTAGGTCAATGCCATACACGGCCATCTTGCTTACTTTTGTGGTCAAACAAGGAGGAAACATGGAATTAGGAATTAGTATGTTTGGGGATAATCGGATGGATCTTGCCACCGGCAAATTCAGGCCTGCCGGCGAGCGGCTGACCGAACTTCTCGAAGAAATCAAACTGATGGATGAAGTAGGACTGGACTATTTTGGCATCGGCGAACATCACCGCCCGGACTACGTTGTTTCCAGTCCGGAAATCATATTGGCCGCTGCAGCCACGATTACCAAGCGCATCAAGCTGGGGAGCGCTGTATCCGTGATCAGCTCGGCCGACCCGGTGAAGCTGTACCAGAATTTTGCCACGATCGACCTCCTATCGGGCGGACGGGCAGAACTCATGGCCGGAAGGGGTAGCTTTATTGAATCTTTTCCACTTTTCGGTTATAACCTACAGGACTATGATGCACTATTCGCCGAGAAATTGGATTTACTACTCGCTATCAACAAAAACGACCGCGTAACGTGGAATGGGAAATTCAGAGCGTCGCTTGACGACCAACAGGTGCTACCGAGGGCGGTAAACAACGACCTTTCCATTTGGATAGCCGTCGGCGGAACACCGCAATCCGTTGTCAGAGCAGGCAAACTGGGCCTACCGTTGATGATTGCTATCATCGGCGGCTCGCCCGCACAGTTCAAACCCCTCTTCGAATTATACAAGAAAACCTACCTGGAGCATGGCCATGATCCGTCACAACTCCGAGTTGGTATCCATTCACACGCCCTTTTCGGTGATGACGATGCGGTGCTAAGCAAGGAGTACTATCCATTATATGCAGCTCAGATGGATCGGGTGGGCAGGTCGCGGGGCTGGCCGCCCTACCAACGCACGCAATTTGACTTCGGGAAATCCAAAAACGGGGCCCTATTCATCGGGGAACCCGAGGCGATGGTCGAAAAAATCCTATATATGCAGGAGCAATTTGGGCTCACCCGGTTTGCAGCACATATGGATATGGGCGCGCCTTCTCATAAAATGCTAATGAAATCCATCGAAATCTACGGCACCAAAATCGCTCCCAAAATACGGACTGCGCTCGGTGAGAATTAATAGGTAAACAGGGGCAGTTGCCCCTGTTATTCGTTTGTGCGGCGCTGGTTCGCCCGCAGACGAGCTAGCATCTCCTCCCAAGGACGCACTTGGTGTGTCCGGGCCCATTCTTCCCAACCAGCGACGAATGAGGCCAAGCGGTCCGGCTCTTTCCCACTCAGGTCATTTAATTCGGTTCTATCTTTCGACAAATCATAAAGCTCCCATTTTTCGGGCTTGTTTTCCTCCCATTTCATCACCGCTTTGTAGTTGCCCAAACGTACGGCCTTATTCCCCTCATGCTCCCAGAATATCGGTTGGTCATGAATAGGCGCGTTGCTTCCTTTCAACAACGGAAGGAAACTTTCACCAACCATTGAAGGCACCGGCTTGCCCTTTCGCGCTGATGGATAGGATGCACCCGAGATATCAGCGAAAGTTGCCATGATATCGGGGAGAAAGCCATATTCGTTGATCAGTGTCCCCCGGAGCGAAGCGGAGATCCCTGCCGGCCAATGCGCAATGAGCGGCGACGAAATGCCGCCTTCGTGCACCCAATGCTTGTACTCCCGGTACGGTGTATTGGATGCATTAGCCCAACTTTGGCCATACGTCAGGAAATACCCCGCTTTTGTTTCCAGTTGCTCGGACTTACCTCCTCCCAGCATCCCCCCTTCCGCACAGGCCCCGTTATCATTGATAAAGACAATCAACGTATTCTCGAACAGCCCGTTCGTCTTCAGGTAGTCGACCAAACGGCCGATGTTGCGGTCCATCTGGTCGACTTGTGCAGCGTAAATGGCGCGCCGGAGCGCCAAATCCGCCCGCTTTTCCGAACTCAATGTATCCCAATCCAGCCCATCAGCGGGACTTAATCGCCAAGATGGATCAACCAAGCCCAATTCGATCATTTTCTCGTACCGCTCGCCTCGTATGGCTTCCCATCCCTGATGATACCGCTCGCGGTACTTGTCGATAACCGATTTCGGCGCCTGTAAGGGCCAATGGGGCGCCGTATAGGCTAAATAGAGGAAAAAAGGCGACCGCTCGTTTGCCTCCTGTCCTTCATTGATGAAACGGATGGCATAGTCGGTAAACGCATCTGTCGTGTAATACGTTGAATCCTGCACATCCACCGGGTCATTGTCCAATGTAATTCCCCTCGGATACACGGGTTGAAAGTAATTGCTGGCTCCGTCCAAGATACCATAGAACCGATCGAATCCCCGCTGCAATGGCCATTGTTCACGGTGCTCCATCCCCAAATGCCATTTGCCGGTCATCAACGTGCGGTAGCCCGCTGTCTTAAGTACCTCGGCCAACGTGTTCGTTTGTTGGCTGAGTTCTCCGCGGTATCCGGGTACGTCATAATCATGGACTTCGAAGTTTTCGGACGGATTGGTCATGTGCCCGATTCCGGTTTGATGCGGATATAACCCGCTGATCAACGACGCTCTTGTCGGACAACACCGCGCACCATTGTAAAATTGGGTGAATCTCACCCCGCTTTCGGCCAAACCGTCCAACACCGGTGTTTCGATTTCACCACCATAACAACCAATGTCCGAATAGCCCATATCGTCCGACATGATCAGGATAATATTTGGCTTACCGGGCTCCGTTTGATCCTGACAGGATACCGCCGTGCATATCGTCAGTAGATAGCTTATTAGCGCTTTAAAACGTATCATCGGTTAATGTTAATTTGCTTTCTTTTACCATGGTTACCTGCTCGCTTTGCACGGGCCTAAGGACGACATCGTCTATCCAAAACTCGGTATCCTCACTAGGTCCTTCAAAATAGAAGGCCAGCCGGTATTGCCCATCCGCGGGCAACGGTCCGGATACAAACTGTGTTTGTTTCGGATTCGTCTCTACCGCGATTTCTTCATCCGTCAGTGGTGCCCCGCCTGGACCGACCTGTTCCAGTCGCAAGTAGCAGCCCGATTGCTTGGTGGCGACAGCGGTCATTCCGACCTCAAAACGTTCTCCCTTTTTACCGGGGAAAGGCCAGGACAATATCATGTCGGCTGATTCCGTGTCAGCGTTCGTTATCGCCACATACGCTGATTTGGAACCTGTAAGCTTCCCGGTTGTATCGATGGAAACGGTTGCACCGGCACCTGCGGGGGTTTTCCAGCCGCCGAGGTTGTCATCGAACCCGCCGTTGATAACTCTTCGGTATGTCTGCGCCCGGAGTCCATAATTGCGGGTATCTAACGGGAATGCGCCAATCTGCATCGCCCAGACCTGCCATTCCGCATACATGCGCTTTACCCGTTTGGGTTCGCTAATAGCTAGATCCGTCAATTCAATCGGGTCATCCTCCAAGTTGTATAAATGGAGATCCTGCGGGTCAAAGGACTCCCCTTCGGGGGTCTTGGCGACCAGCTTCCATTTTCCATCGCGCATCGCGATGTTTGCTTCATGCTCCCAGAAGATTTTACCCCGATGGTTATCGAGGCCCGCAAAATGCGGCGCGAGACTCTTGCCTTCCATCGGTTGAATGGTCTTACCGTTCATTTCCGACGGATAGGTTGCTCCCGAGACATCGACACAGGTCGGCATGATGTCTGTCAAGTGGCCATACCGGCTGACCAACGTATTGTGGAGTTCCATATCCACCCCCTTCGGCCAGTGTACAATCAGCGGTGTAGCAATACCTCCCTCGTACGTATAGTGTTTATACTCCTTGAAGGGTGTACTGCTCAAATTCGCCCAATTTATCCGATAGCTTTCAAACGTATCTTCTTTTCCGTCTGCCGCTTTACGTTTACCGCTGCTTATAAATTCTGCGCAGGCGCCATTGTCACTCAGGAAAATGAACAACGTGTTGTCCAACTGGCCTTCCGACTCCAACGTCTGGATGATTCGGCCAATACCCTGATCCATATTATCGATCTGAGCGGCATAGGTTGCCATGCGCATTGCCATATCTTCCTTTTGGTCTGCAGATAATCCATCCCACGCGGGTACGGTGGCGTCCCGCGCGGAAAGTGTTGCAGTGGCCGGAAACAAGCCGATTTGTTGCTGTTTCTCGAAACGCTGCACGCGCAGCTTATCCCAGCCTGCTTGATAAACATGTTTATACTTGTCAATGTCCTGCTGCAAGGCGTGCAACGGCCAATGCGGGGCGGTATAGGCTACGTACATAAACAGGGGTTTATCCGGATGCTTTGTGAAGTGATCACCGATGTATTGGACACTTGTATCGCTGATGGCATCAGTGAGGTAAAAATCCTCAGGTGCTTTATACCGCTGGTTCCCACTGTACACGACGGGCGTAAAATAATTGGCTCCGCCGGGTACAATCCCGAAATAGCGGTCAAACCCACGTTGCAAAGGCCAATTATCTGTGACCATCCCGTCAATTTTCCGTTCGTTGGTTAAATGCCATTTCCCGGTCATATACGTGCGGTAGCCGGCCATTCGCAATACTTCGGCAATCGTAACCGCCTTGTCATTCAGATTACCCTGATAAGGCGGCGTACCCAGATCTGCAGCAGCCATCCAACCCATGCCGGCTTGGTGGGGATAAAGTCCGCTAATTAAGGACGCACGCGTGGGGCAGCATCGGGCGGCATTATAAAACTGTTTGTACCGTATTCCGTCGGCCGCGAGGCGATCAAGATTGGGCGTCTGTACTTCGCCTCCGTAACAACCGATATCCGAGTACCCCAAATCGTCGGCCATAACCAATACAATATGGGGACGTTTACTTCCACTCGCTTGCTGCGATTGTACAGGTAAGCACCAGACTTGTCCTACCAAGATCACAAAAAAAAGAACCCGCCCAGAAAAATCCATAGTTCGTATATTAGTTTACGTAAGTTTAACACATCAAATTTAACTATCAAACGTTAGCACCAGCACAAATGGGCCGGTCTTCCGGTGGTTCGGAACACTCAGTATCCCGGATTTTGTTCCAACAGTGGGTTCGCGTCAAGTGCCGATTGCGGAATGGGATACAGTGTGCGGTATTCCTCTGCATTTTCTACCCCCCGCTTTCGGGCAAATTCAACAAATTTACCCATCCGGATGAGGTCGGTTCTCCGGTGCCCCTCCTCATAGAACTCCCATGCACGTTCTTGCACGATGTGGTCCCTTAACGCTTCCTTCGTAGCAAAGTCCGTCACGGATAAATCGTGCACATCTGCACGTGCCCGCACTTGGTTGATGAGATTGATTGCATCCTCGCTCGGGCCGTTCAGCTCATTTAATGCCTCTGCCCTAGCCAGTAAGATATCCGCATACCGGATTTCCGGTAAGTCATTTCCGTGCCGATTGCCTTGTGCATTTATGTCGGGCCAGAACCGGAACGAACGAATGTTATCTTCCGCATCGTTCAACAGGTCGACAGTTACTCCCCGGTCATTTACATACGTCGTCAGAATGGGTTCCCGGCGCTTGTCCTCCGGGTCAAAAGAATGGTAAAAACTTTCGCGGAGTCGATGCTGGGTACCGTGGTTTTCCCAAGAAGTATTGACGACGTTCTTTTCGGGCCATGCTGCGAAGCCGGGGGGGAACGCTCCTTCCATGTAATTGAGCGCAGGACCGTCCGGGCTCAGCGGCGTGACTAAAATCATCTCGCTGTTGCCGTCGTTTTCGCCCTTTAACAAATCCTCGAAGGACGGGAAAAGCCGATATTTGTCCATGTCGATTACGTCTTGGCAAGCTGCGGCGGCCTTCTCCCATTGTTTGTTGTTGAGATAGAATTTGGCCAGCAGCGCCTTGGCTCCGCCACTCGTGACTCGACCATATTGGGCCTCCGCGCCTGGTTCCGGCAAGTCCGGAATTACCGCCAGAAGCTCCGTCTCGATAAATTGAAGCATCTCCTCCCGGCTAGCTTTGGCCATTTCCGCCGGATCATCAATACTGGTCCGGAGTGGCGTGGCACCAAAATAAATGTAAAGCCGGTAATAGGCCCAAGCCCTTATAAACCTGGCTTCAGCAGTAAGGCTCGCCTTTTTATTATCGGCAATTCCGGTTACCAAATCCAGATTACCCAAGATAATGTTAGCATCCCGAATGGCATCATAATGTCGACGATAAGCACCGATAAACTGGTCCTGGGAGGCATCCCATGTCCAATTCATAATTGTTAAGGCGGTCCTGTTCTCTACGCCGCCGGTTTGCCAAGAAAGATCCGCCGGCCACCCCTCAAAGCGGGTTAGCCTGAATTTGACATTGTTCCATACCATATTCCCATAGGCGGAAACCAGCACCTTCTCGATACCATTCACGGTGGTTAGTACATCGCTGGGATCCAGTTCCGAATACGGTTGCTCTTCAAGCATGTCTTCACAACTTGTAAATATGGAGCACAACAATAGCATAAACGGGATAAAATGTCTTGTGTTCATGGTCGTTAAATTATTTTCAATCGCCCCAGAATCTTTATTGCCGGAGTGAATTCTATCGTTATTATTTTTTAACTAAAAATCAACTTTCACGCCGATTTGGAATCTCCGTGCCAACGGATAGGCATTGTAATCAATCATTGCATTCGGGTCGCCACCGGAATTCAGCGCCGGATCAAACCCGGAATAATTGCTCCACGTTTTCAAGTTTGTAGCTGCAACATATAGTTGCACGCCCCGCAAAGCGCTGCCGAGCAATTGCGATGGAAAATCGTAGCTCAATTGCACACTTTTAAGCCGGATGTAGGAAGCATCTTCGACGGTCAATGAATTGACTACGTTTTGTCCCTGGCTTCCCGGGCTGACAAAAGAAGGGTATTTATTGGATGGGTTCTCCGGTGTCCACCGATTCAGGTAAGGTTCGGCATATTTATTCCGTCTATTTTGAAGTGGGAAGTACGTATCAACAAGGTTATTGTTAAGCATATTGACTCCTTGGACCCCTTCGATAAATACCACCAGCCCGAAATTTTTATAGGAAATCGTATTGCCAAACGACAACGTGAGGTCGGGGAACGCGTTACCCAAAACCACCCGGTCATTGGCATTGATCTCGCCATTTGCGTCCTGATCAACATATTTGAGATCGCCCGGCTTCACATTTTGCGTGGTCTGCGAAAAATCATCATCGGTTTGCCATACGCCCTCCACCTCATATCCAAAATATGACCGGAGGGGTTGCCCCACCCGGGTGACCAGGAAACTATTGGTGAAGCCCGAAGCACCGGAAATGACCTGCAACGTGTTACCGATGTCGGTGACTTCGTTATGCACCGTTGCCATATTCAGATTGGTTGTCCAACTAAAGCCCTGGCGAACGATATTTCTGGTCGAGATATCAAATTCAAAACCCCGGTTTGCGATACTGCCAATATTGCGGATCTGCGTTGCAAAGCCCGTTTCCACAGCAAGGGGAACAGCCATCAGCATATCAAAGGTCTTTTGCCGAAAGTAATCAAAATGGCCTACTACACGGCTGTTGAACAAGGCAAAATCAAGGCCGACATCCAACTGCTGGGACGTCTCCCACCGGATGTCCTCATTGGGTAAACGGGCAGGTGTCAACCCGACTTGCTGCGCTTCATTCCATATCGCCGTGGCACCACGGGCAAAGGTAGTGATCGACAGAAAATCACCGATCGATTGGTTTCCGGTACGCCCCCAGCTGATCCTCGGCTTCAACTCGTCAATAAAGGAAACGTGTTCCATAAAAGGCTCCTTGCCGAGATGCCAAGCAAATGCAAAGGACGGGAAATACCCAAACTTGTTGTTCGTGCCGAATCGTGTAGATCCATCGGCACGCATAGTGGCTGTAAGTAAATAACGATCCTTAAAGGTATAGTTGGCACGTCCAAAGGCCGATGCCAAACGATTACCTGCCCTACTGCTGCCCATGGTAAACGTCTCCGGATTACCCAGTGCCATGTTATCGGTACCGGTACCATCGGCGGCGAAACCCTCTGCATGCATAGACAACCCCGAACTCTTAAATTTCTGCATTTCAACCCCGGCCAGCAAGCCCAATTGATGATCGTTGAATGTCTCCGCGTAACGGATGGTCCCCTCCACCACATGGTCGAAGTTTTGCGTCTGATCGATATTGGCAACACCACCCCGGGCGGCTCCCACCAGGGTTTGCCGGGTCAGGTAGCTATCGTTCCGGTTATCGCCGATATCGAAGCCCACGTTCAAACGAACGCTTAAACTCGGCAGGATACTATACTCGCTGTATACGTTGCCCGCAAACTGGTTGATCCGTCGGCCGCGGTCTTCCCCTTCCAGTATGGCCACCGGGTTGTTGATCGTAAGTAACTCGGCGGTCGTAAAACCACCGTCTTCATTCCGCACCGGTAATGTAGGGTCGAAAAATAAGGCCGAATAGACCGCGCCCGCATTTTCATTGACCCCGGCCTTATTGATCAATTGATCTTCGATATGTGCAAACCGGAGATTCGTGCCGAACTTGAATTTGTTTGAACCACCGTAGTTCAGGTTTATACGTCCTCCATAGCGTTGAAAACCCGAATTGCGGATCACCCCCGCCTCATCGGTGGCATTCAACGAAACGTAGTAGTTAAGGTCGCTCAGGCGCCCGCTGAATGACAGGGAGTGGTTGTGTTCCAGCGCACCGGGATTGAAGATCTCAGCCATCCAGTCGGTTCCGGCACCGGTACTTTCTATCCGGTCTTCCGGATTGCCTCCACCATCGTCGATAATCGCATTACTCACCGTCATATATTGTTCCGGAGTGAGCAGGGTGATGTTATTGACCGGCTGATTAAAACTCGCGCTGCCATGGTAATTTACCTGCAAAGGCACATTGCCACCTTTTTTGGTGGTCACCATAATGACGCCGCCTGCCGCCCTCGATCCGTAGATGGCAGTAGCGGAAGCGTCTTTCAGCACTTCGATCGATTCGATGTCATCCGGATTGAACGTGCGTAAGCCGCCTGCCATCGGCGATCCGTCCACTACCCACAGTGGTCCCGTACCAGCACTGATGGAGCCAGCCCCCCGAATACTGATCGAATAGCTACCGCCCGGTTCGCCTGAACTTTCGACTACGCGCACACCGGGCAACTTCCCCTGAATCAATCCCTGTACCCCACCGCTTTGCCCGGGGTTGAAATCTTCACTTTTAATGGTAGATACGGATCCCGTCAGGTCACTCCGTTTAACCGTCCCGTATCCAATAACCACCACTTCGTCCAAATCGCTAACCGAAGTTTTTAAAGCTACCTTAACGACCAACCGATCACTGACCGCCACTTCCTGGGCATCGAATCCCATCAGCGAAAACTCCAGTACGGCCGATTGATTCGGCACCTTAATCCGATAATTGCCCGATTCGTCCGTAGCTACGGCCAAAGTGGAGCCTTTCAGCGATATGGTGACTCCCGGAAGGGGCACGCCATTTTCATCCGTCACTGTCCCGGTAACCTCCCGTTCTTGGACCAACGGTTTCCCCAGCATAACCTGTGGTCCTTTCCGTGAGATCAACACCCGTCTTCCACGGATTTGGTAGTCCAGCGGTTGGCCATCAAAACAAAGGTCGAGCACTTCATTAAGCGAAGCATTGCGGACATCCAAACTGACGGGCTTCGCGGCCTTCAGGTCATCGGTCAAAAACAGGAAGTGATAGCCCGTCTGCTTACGTAATTGGGTAAAGACTTCGCGAAGCGGCGCATTGCTGACCTCGATCGTCGCCTTTTGCGCGTAGACCACGGCCCCCGCCTGCAAAACGGCGGTCATCGTCAAAATAATAGTCATTTTAAACATGATCAAAAGCTTAATAAGCTGATGATTAGCGAATATTTTGCACCCTCGTGCAATACAAAATGCGTACATTTGCAATACAGTTTTAATTGCGTTAGTGAATTAACAGATCCATTCGTAGTTAGCCTGTGTAGGCGATTTTGCCAAACCAGCCGGATGTGTTAGCCGCACGTCCGGCTTTTTTTTGACGTAAAGGATAAACGTCACGCGATCATTTGAGCTCTACCTCCTTTCCCTCTCGTTCGAATTTTATATTACCCACGGTCTCTAGATCGGTCAGTAGCTCGTCTACACCCGCCGTAATGGGAAAACTTCCCCCGAACCGCTTAGCCGACACACCTACGCCGATCGTGACCCGTACGTCATACCAACGTGCGACACTCCGCATCACCGCCTGGATATCCATATCGTCAAAAATGAAATAACCGTTCTTCCATGCCAACGCCTGCTCAACGCCGCCACGTCGTCTCTCGATTTTCCCACTTTTTCCTACAATGGCTTGGTCACCGGGCGACAGCTCCGCTTCCCTCGCGCCCGCGCGGACGGTCACACCTCCTTCCACCAACGTGGTGGTCACCCCATTATCGGAAGCGTAAGCCGAAACGTTAAAGCGGGTTCCTGTTACGACAATCGACGTTCCATTGGCTACCACCTCGAATGGGCGTGATTCATCTTTGGCGACCTCAAAATAAGCTTCGCCGTCGAGTTCCACACTCCTTTTGCCTCCGGTAAAGCTTACAGGATATGTTAGGGTCGTAGCCGTATTTACCCACACGTCTGTACCATCGGGCAATGTGAGCTGGAATTGCTTGCCGTTGGGGATATGGATGGTATTCATTGGCTGCTTTCCATGCTTTGGCACCAGATCTCCCGATTCAAGGTGTGCATATACCAGTTTCCCCGCATCAAGTTTAATGATTTCCGAACCACTTGCCACATCGACGACTCCCTTATCTAGGCTATCCAAACTAATCACCGAACCATCGGCCAATGTTAAGCGGACACCGTCGGAAGGGAAGGCTGATGTTTCTGTAATCCGGAGCGGTTTATCGGCCGATTCCATAGTTCCGACACGGAAAAACCACCAACCACCAAGGGCAACCAAGAGGGATGCGGCGACCGGCCAGTACCAACGCATGTTCCTTATTGACCTTCCCGATCCGAACCGCCGCTCGTCGATGGCTTGTTTGATCCGGATTCCCATCAACACCTTTTCTTCCTCACTGTTCCACTCCCAATTGCCCACAACGGGGTTATGAAGCACCAAATCCTCTAGAAACTTACGCTCTTTTTCGGTACAATCACCGTTGGCGTAACGACGCAATAGCTTTCTGAATGCCTCTTGTTTCATACGGATTTATATTGGGTGCTTTACTAAGAGAGTATAAAAACCAACCCGATGGGGTATCCTTTAGTTAAAAAACCCACTAAACAGCTGGTAGTCAAAAAGAAAATCTTACATGATCATCCAACCAAAGTCGGTTTCGCTTACATTTAACACTCCAATTTACCATATTCGGCTGCCCTACCGTCCCGTAAACCGATAAATGTGAAAGGTTGGTGCCGAATCAACTGCAGGTACACATGCAACGGTTGACGTACAGGTACATACTGTCATTCGCAAAAGTATGCGCCCTATATAATCTTTGAAACCCATAAATTGTACGCATTCTAGGTATAAATGTTGCGCAAACTAAATGGTGAAAGGGGAAGTCTAACAGAAATTATCGGAAATGGCCAAAATGATGAGGTATGTGATGTACTCTTCATTCAATTTCAATCGCAGATGTCTCAACGATTTACTGATCTGTTTTTTTACGGTTTCATCGGATATGTTGAGCCGTTCGGCAATTTCTTTGTACGAGAGATGTTCCTTCCTACTCAACGTAAAGACTTCACGCATCCGTTCCGGCAACTTATCAACTTCTGCGTCAATGAGTTGGGACAGTTCCTTGGTATGTATATCCATTAACATGTCGGAATTGCCTCCACCGAAATGATCCATAAGCCGCTGTTCAAACTGTGTCCGCTTCAGCTGCTCGCGAAAACGTTTGAATGCGAGGTTACGGGCAATCACAAGTAGATAAGCCTCCACCGAGTTGAATTCCCTCGCATCGAAGTCCGACTCCCAGAATAGGATAAACGTCTCTTGTACCACATCGGCAACGTCGTCTTCGTCAGGAAGAATACGAACGACATACCGGAACAGTCGCTCCCAATGCGCATCGTATAGCATCGAAAAAGAAGTTTCCCTTTCGGCACTGACACGCGGGATATGATATTTCCGGTTACATTTGGTTTTCATCAATCGTGATGTGTCTATTAGCCAATTCGGCCAACTTCACCAAACTTAGGTAAATTCCAGTTATATAAAAAAATAGTTACCTGAATTTATTGACTTACCTCAATAGGCGTTAACGGACACCTTCCATCGTTTATTCTTCAAACACATGCTACCGGCTTGATGATGCACCATTCGTCGATAGAAATTGGATTGGCTGTTTGCCATCATTGATATTGCTCAGCAAGTCTTTTAGGTGCAACAGTACAAAATGCAACAGTCAACGCATCAATTAGCAACGCGGCTTCCACGAGCGAGAGTTCGACGAATGTCCAGCCTTGTTTTCCCCACTTATTAGGGACAGGGTAAATGATGCGATGATCATAAGACGAAAAAACATCCTGATCAACTTCGTTGAATTTTAAACAGGCCCTGTTGTTCTTTTCGTCCAGTGTCGCGAATATCTTTTTTACCGCTCGAAAGGATGCCTTTTCAAAATGCGGTCGTTCTATTGTTTCGGGGAATGACAACGCGAGGTTACGGAATTGTTGATTGGTCACCATATGATGTGCACTATTTCGATGTGATCGCATCAAACGTATCCGGGAATACGTAGCCAAAGCGTTCGGCTGCCTCGGGATTATACACCCGCTTCCTCACGTGGAGCATCTCCACCTCCAGGCTATCGGTCGAGCCGCTTTTCAGATACCCTGCGGCCTGCAGGCCGCTTTGGTATCCCCAATGGTAGATGTCTGCACCGAAAGCTGCTACTGCGCCGCGCATGACAAGACCGGACTCGCTTGTGAAAACAGGAACCCCTTTATCATTGCAATTTTTCAAGATGGTTTCAAATGCAGCAAATACGGTATTATCTGGATTGGCAAAGAACGCATCGATATTTTTTGTAAGTAGCGAACGAACGACCAATTGTGCTTCGGCGGAAGAGTTGAGCGGCAGCGCTACCAAATGGGTATTCATGCTATCGGCGATTCCAGCAATCCGCTCGTAGGCTTCAACCGACTGGGGTTCTGACTGATTGTAGATCATACCAACGGTCAACTGGGCGCTCTTGGGCTTTACCATTTCGGCGATCAACGTGAAAGAGGTATCAATGTAAGCCAGGTTCTCTCCCACACCAAACAAGTTTTGTGGTGCTTCGCCATCGGCTGCCAATAACCCTAGGATATCAGGCATGGCCGTAACGGTTTGGAATACGGGAATGTCCTCACTACGCTGCACAGCCGCAATAGTAGCCAAAGTGGTACTGGTGCCGATTAGCGCTACCTTTCTGCTGTTGAAGTAGCTGATGATCTGGTTGAGCGTAGCCGCATCTCCCTGGGCATTCCGGCGGATGATTTCCATTGTGGTATCCGATTCGCTATACCCACTGTCGCGCAGCGCCTTGACAAAACCTTCATATGCTTGGGCGATAGTTGCATCCTCAAACGCCTCCACAAACCCAACCACGGGAACTCCCCCCTGCTCTTTCTGTTGTTCACAGCCCCATAAATATGCACTTAAACATACCGCCATCAGGGCGCAGCATCTTTTGATCATAATAGCAAACTTAACGAAAAATGTATGGTATTCGCGAACACATTTTAAAATTATATCCTCACTGTTGCCCCAAAATTCGTAACGTTGCCATATGGTTTTCAGTCTGAAAAAACGACAGCGGCGTCCCCACAAAGTAGGCCTTGTACTCTCCGGTGGCGGATTACGTGGCATAGGCCATTTGGGTGCCATCAAGGCCCTGGAGGAGCATGGCTACCGGCCTTCAATTATTTCTGGATGCAGCATGGGTGCCATTATCGGTGCTTTTTATGCTGCCGGATATACGGTAGAAGGGATGCTGCGCATCATAGGAGAAAACGACCTTTTCCCTACTACAAGCTTTCGCTTGCGTACCTCCGGTTTTGTAGATAATCGCTTTCTCGCTCGATTGATCCATAAACACATTCCTGAAAATACGTTTGAGGCCTTGAAGATACCGCTTCACGTATCGGCCACAAACTTTAGGGCGGGCAAGGTCGAATACTTCCACTCGGGTACGCTAGATGATGCACTGTTGGCATCATCCAGTGTGCCATTAATGTTTCCTCCCATAAAACGTGGCGAATCTGTTTATTATGATGGAGGGATACTCGACAACCTCCCCGTTAAGCCACTGCTGGGGCAATGTAAGTACTTAATCGGGGTACATGTAAATGCACCCGATCATATTGAACCCGAAAAACTCACGCCGGCAAAGATGCTCGACCGGATCACTCATCTTGCAATCGGGCAGTCCGTGGGCTTAAATGCCCGGGAGTGTGATTTGTTTTTGGAACCGCCGGATATGCTTCAATTCAGCATGTTTGGCAAGAAAGAACTAATGCATATTTATGAATATGTTTACACCTATGCATCTCAATTTCTCAGCCAGCGCTAACGAGCGCTCAAAGCAATCCGGCAGCATACCCAGCGTCACCCTAGGAACGTCTACTCCCACCACCTCAAGCACATTCCGACCCTTTTTCATAATTGGCGTAGCAAAACCGAAAATCCACGGATTGTCAAAACATACCTCATGCGCGCTCCACCTATGCGTCGCGTTTGCCTCAATGATAAAAGGTGAACTATACGTGGCTGATAGGTGGGAAATACGTGGCTGACATGCGGATAGTTAGGCACTAAAGTATAACACACAGCGGACATTGAAAGGGATTGTCGACCTACTACAGCTATTTCCATATGGTTTTTTTTATTTTTCTCTTGATAATAAAGAAAAATGATGTACATTTGGCTCGTCAAACAGAAGAGATGTTAACACGGAACAATGCATACTGGTTTTTTGGCTTCTTTTATTTTAGCGATAAAAGCCGGGATTGATATGCATTCATAACGTAGAAGATATAAATGTAGAAAAGTCCCGGCAAGAAAGCCGGGACTTTTTTTATTGTCCATTTAGCACAACATATGAGCATAAAAGTAGCCATACAAGGGATCAAGGGATGCTTCCATGAAGAAGCTGCCTACAAATATTTCGGGGAAGATATCGAAACGGTGGAGTGTGAGTCGTTCAAGAAAACCTGCGAGCTGCTAAAACAGGGAAGGGTCGACTACGTAGTGATGGCCATCGAGAACTCCATTGCAGGCGGATTATTACCCAACCACAGCCTGCTCCGCGACTACCGTTTCCCCATAGTCGGTGAAGTATACCTACACATTAAACTGCACTTGCTGGTTTCACCGGGTGTAACCATCCAAGACATCAAGTTCGTAGAGTCGCATCCCATTGCCTTACAGCAATGCAGCGATTACCTGGAGGAAAACCCACAGTTCAAAATTACGGAGGGTGAAGATACGGCCGGCAGTGCAAAAAAAGTAAGTGAGTTGCAACTGAAAGACACCGCAGCCGTCGCTAACCAGCTCTCTGCAAAACTATATGGATTGGAAATCCTCGAACGGCGGATCGAAACCAATAAGAAAAACTATACCCGCTTTCTCATCCTCGCAGCTAAAACAGACGAAAAAAGCAACGTCAATAAAGCCTCGCTCTCTTTCCAAACGGGCAATGGTGTGGGTGCATTGTCTAAAGTGCTACTGTGCTTTGCCGAGCAAAACATCAATCTTAGCCGGATACAGTCCATGCCGGTACTTGGAAAACGCAACGAATACGACTTTTATGTCGATGTGGAATGGAACGACCAAGCAGACTACGAAGCCGCGATACGCCGGGTGTTGAAACTTACTAACAACTTTAACATCATGGGCGAATATGTGAAGAATGATAAAGTTTGAGAATAGTCATCTATGCTCCACTTTTTACAGATAAGCAAATAACAAAAAACAAATAAACGGTAAAAACAATGAAACAGACATTAGACATCGTACCCTTGAAATCATGGATCGATACCGGCGACTTACCATTGGTAATTGCTGGGCCATGCAGTGCCGAAACGGAAGAGCAAGTATTAGCCACGGCACACCTGCTTGCCAATACCGGCAAAGTAAACGTACTTCGTGCAGGCATTTGGAAACCGCGCACACGTCCGGGTGAATTCGAAGGAATTGGCAGCGTTGGTCTCCAATGGCTTCGCAAGGCCAAGGAAGAAACCGGGCTACCCATCACCACGGAAGTCGCTACAGCCAAACACGTGGAAGAGGCCTTGGCGGCCGGTGTGGATATCCTATGGATAGGTGCCCGCTCCACAGCAAACCCCTTCACAGTCCAGGAAATCGCCGATGCGCTTAAAGGCGTGGATGTACCCGTATTGATCAAAAACCCGGTAAACCCCGACCTTTCCCTCTGGCTCGGCGCTTTGGAACGGGTAAACCGCGCCGGCATCAAGAAATTGGGCGCTATTCACCGTGGCTTCTCTTCTTACGAAAAAACAGCTTTCCGCAATGAACCCATGTGGGACCTCGCCATCCAGCTGAAGACCATGGTGCCCGACCTGCCGGTCATCAATGACCCCAGTCATATCTGTGGCAACCGCGAACTGATCCCTTACATTGCACAAAAAGCACTGGATATGGATATGCAGGGGCTGATCATCGAATCGCATATCGATCCTTCCGTAGCATGGACCGATGCGAAGCAACAGGTAACCCCACAAGCACTTGCCGAAATCATCACCAACCTCGTGGCTAGGCATGCGGAGTCCAACGACCCTGTATTCGAAGACAAGCTGGCTGGGTTTCGAAAAGACATCGATAAGCTGGATGATCAAATCATCAAGATACTGAGCGACCGAATGAAAATCGTCGAAAAAATCGGCGAATATAAGCGCGACAATAATGTAACCATCCTGCAGGTAAGCCGTTGGGATGAGATCATCCAAAAGCGTAGTAACGTAGCTCAAGCCCTTAAACTGGACAAGGAATTCACCGTAAAGATGCTGGAGTTGATTCATAATGAATCTATCCGCAAGCAAAACGAAATTATGAATACCAAACCGGTAGCAGAGGCGTAATGGCGGGCCCTACAATAAAACTTTCCCATCCGGTGAAATCGCTCAGCGGCAACGTACCACTTACGGGTTCGAAAAGCGAAAGTAACCGGGCATTGATCATCCAGGCCCTCAGCGGAGGGAACGTCACGATCGAAAACCTTTCTGCGGCCGCTGATACGGTAACGCTTCAGCGCGCGCTCGCTGCCTCGACAGCTGCCGACGGGAAAATTGAAACGGTAATTGATATCGGACCCGCCGGAACGGCCATGCGTTTCTTGACTGCCTATCTATCCATCAACGGGGGTCAAGCAACCCTTACCGGAAGTGAACGGATGAAACAACGACCCATCGGCATCTTGGTAGACGCCCTTAACACCTTGGGCGCCCATATCCAATACGCAGGGGCAACCGGCTATCCGCCACTCGCTATCGATGGTGCCTTTAAGCAAGAAACGGCCCACGTGCGGATAAAAGGCAACGTAAGCAGCCAATACCTATCTGCATTGCTACTCATCGCTTCCGCACTGCCCCAAGGCCTGGAATTGCAGATCGAAGGTGAACTTACCTCACGCCCCTACCTTACCATGACGCTTGATATGCTGGCGGAGGCAGGTATCCAACACCAATGGAACGGTGATAGGATAACCATCGCACCGCAGGCAACCAAGCCCTGCCGATTGACTGTCGAGCCGGACTGGAGCGCGGCATCTTATTGGTATGCCATGGTGGCGTTGGCTGAGGATGCCAACCTCTTTCTGCCAAACTTAAAAAAAAACAGCCTCCAGGGAGATGCGGCCATTAAGGATATCATGGTACACTTCGGTGTGGCATCCACCTTTGAGGATGGTGGACTGCGTATTCAGAAAACGACCAGCGTTCATCAGGCAGAAGAAACTTTATTTGACTTCACCGAATGCCCGGACCTGGCACAAACAGTGATTGTATGTGCCGCGGTGCAACGACGAAATCTGTCGTTCACCGGATTGCATACACTCAAAATCAAAGAAACCGACCGCATTGCCGCGCTGCAAAACGAATTGGGTAAATTTGGCGTGAAGCTGGTGGAAGTTGGAAAGGTGTACCATCTGGTTACCGAGGGATTATTCCGCCCGCAACACCTCACCATCGAAACGTATGAGGATCACCGCATGGCCATGGCCTTTGCTCCCTTGGCACTGCTATTCGACGGCGTACAAATCAATGAACCCGATGTGGTGGAGAAATCTTATCCCGATTTCTGGAAACATTTGAAACAACACGGATTTATTCTATCTTAGCCGGTCGAAAAAAGTCTAACAACTCATGTCTATTATCTAAAATCTGGAATGGCAGGAAACTCATTTGGAGATGTATTCCGTATTACCACCTTTGGCGAATCGCATGGTGAAGCAATCGGCGTGATTATTGATGGTTGTCCGGCGAATATTACCCTCGATGAATCATTCATCCAGTCTGAATTGGATAAACGTCGTCCGGGGCAATCGAGAATAACGACTCAGCGCAAGGAGAGCGACACGGCCAAAATACTGTCCGGCGTGTTTGAAGGTAAAACCACGGGTACACCACTGGCCATGGTCATCCCCAATGAAGATCAACGGTCGAAAGATTATTCGCATATCAAAGATAGGTACCGCCCCTCTCATGCCGACTACACTTACCAAATGAAATACGGCATCCGCGACTACCGCGGGGGCGGCCGGTCTTCGGCCCGTGAGACGGCAGCAAGGGTGGCAGCAGGTGCTGTGGCAAAAACACTGCTCGCACAATCTGATATCCGCATTTTCGCCCATGTATCCGGTGTAGGTAAAATTGAAGCCCCCAACCTGGTATCCCACGATATCGATGAGCTTATCAACATCCGAGAAGGTAATATCGCGCGTTGCGCCGACCCCGCGACGGCCAATGAAATGATTGATTTCATAGATAGCGTCCGTAAAGCAGGTGATACCGTTGGTGGTCGCATCAGCGTCATTATACAAAATACACCGGTGGGATTGGGTGAACCCGTATTCGATAAGCTTCATGCCGATTTGGCTAAAGCCATGATGGGAATCAATGCGGTACACGGTTTTGAGTATGGCTCGGGCTTTGCCGGATCACAGATGCGGGGATCGGAACACAACGATATCTTTGTCAACCCCGCAAATGATGCTGAGCACCTCAAGACACTGACCAATTTTTCGGGGGGTATCCAAGGTGGCATTTCGAATGGCATGGATATCACATTCCGCGTGGCGTTTAAACCTGTTGCAACCATCATGCGCCCGCAGCAGACCGTAAACCAAGCGGGAGAAGCTAGCGAAATCACCGGCAAAGGCCGGCATGATCCCTGCGTGGTACCACGTGCTGTCATCATCGTCGAAGCAATGGCAGCATTGGTCCTCGCCGATCATTTACTCAAAAACCGAATTTATGAAACAACAAAATAGCCCCTTTGTAATCGCTTCCGATATTGGAGGCACACACGTCACCGCCGCCTTGGTTGATACCAACCACTGGCAGGTGATTACCGAATCTACCACCAGGCATCATGTTGATTCACATACCGATGCTAAATCGATTTTATCGGCATGGGCCGCTCCTTTCCAAGAAGTTATCCAAAACCGGACCCGCACTGATAACTCGGTCATCGGCATCGCGATGCCCGGTCCATTCGACTACGAAAACGGCATTTCGCGCATGCGCGACCAAGATAAGTACGACAACCTGTATGGCATGGACATCCGCCGGGAGCTTGCTGAAAGGACGGGAGTAGCCGGGGATAACATCCGTTTCATCAACGATGCGGCAGCGTTTCTGCAGGGCGAGGTCTTTGCCGGAAAACATAATGGCCATACCAAAATCTTAGGCATCACATTGGGTACGGGACTGGGAAGCGCCATTTGGGAACGGGGGAACAATGCCGTAGATGCCGATCTGTGGAAAACACCCTACCTGGACAGCAATATGGAAGAGCATTTGGTGACTCGATGGTTCGTCCGCAAGGCCGCGCAACACAATGTAAAAGTCACCGGCCTCCGAGAGCTTCTCCAATTACGCGATAAACATGCTTTAGTTGATGATTTATTGGCGGAGTACAGCCATCACTTGCTTCAGTTCATCCAATTCTTCAGTGACCATGAAGGCACCGAAAAATTTATCATTGGTGGCAACATTTCCAAGGCATGGGATATATTCCGCAGTTTTAACACCAACGCTTTTGATCGTTTCGACATCCGAATCAGTCAATTGGGTGAACAGGCGGCGCTAATCGGCGCAGCAGCATTGTTCGTATAATAACTGGCCGAAAACGAAGCTTTAATTCAGGAGAATAACGCAGGAAACTTGCTCGGATTTGCCTCGTGCATAATGGCATATACCGCTTCGATGACGTCATCTGCCGAAGGCTTGGAAAAATAGTCGCCGTCAGAGCCATAGGGCGGGCGATGTGCCGCTGCCGTCAACGTGCGGGGTTGCCCATCAAGATGATAATATCCGTTCTGAGTTTCCAGAATCTGTTGCAGAATGAAGGCAGACGCGCCTCCGGGTACATCTTCATCCACCACAAGCAATTTATTGGTTTTGCTTAATGATTGTGCACATAGATGCTTTTCATCGAACGGCTGTAAGGTCTGTGGATCTACGATTTCAATGGAAATACCCAAGTTTTCCAATTCGGCAGATGCTTCCTGTACTACGCGCAGTGTAGATCCATACGATACCACCGTGACGTCCCTACCCGCTCTCACCACTTCTGCATGACCCAGTGGGACAGTAAATTCACCGACATTAAGCGGCATGCGCTCTTTGAGCCGATATCCGTTTAGGCACTCGATGATCAATGCAGGCTCATCAGACCGCAGCAAGGTGTTATACATACCTGCGGCTTGGGTCATGTTTCGCGGCACACATACATGTATCCCACGCATGGAACCCAAAATCATACTCATGGGGGATCCGGAATGCCAGATGCCTTCCAACCGATGGCCACGTGTCCGGATAATCAATGGTGCTTTTTGCCCACCTTTTGTTCGGTAGCTCAGGCTTGCAAGGTCGTCGGTCAGCACGGTCAGGCCGTACACGAGGTAATCCAGGTACTGGATTTCCGCAATGGGCCGCAGTCCACGCATGGCCAACCCCATACCCTGACCGATGATGGCCGCTTCTCGGATGCCCGTATCGAAAATACGGTGGTCACCATACTTCGCCTGTAGCCCTGCAAATCCTTGATTCACATCACCGATTTTCCCTACATCTTCTCCGAAAGCGACCACGCGTGCATCCCGTGCGAAATTCGCATCGAAGCATGCGTTCAGTACTTCCCGGCCATCCACCGGCTTACCATCTGTCCGGTATTCAGCCGGTATTGCAGGCACGTATCGCGGTGATTCTGCCGTATCCGTGAATAGGCGTGAATTATACCGATCACGGTTGATTTCCTGTTGCTGTTTATACCACGACAATAACATCGACTTTTCTTCGGTTTGCACATCGCGCAATAGCCGAAAGACCCGTCTAACCGTACTATACACCTCTTTGAGCGAAGGCTCGGTGAGCGACTTCAGTTCATTAAGCAGCAGTTGGGCGGTTTCATTTCGGATTTTCGCCAATAGGCCGATAGCCTCATCAACTTCCTTTTTGAGAGTTCTATTGTAATCAGCCCAAGCCCGTCGTTGCTCAGTGCGCACACGATCTTTTATGGCACGTTCGATGGCTACCAATTCATCTTCATCTGCGATGCTTGATTCAATCATCCAAGCCCGCATCTTAGCGTTGCAGTCATACTCTTCTTCCCACGCCAAACGTTCCTTTGATTTATATCGCTCATGCGAACCGGATGATGAATGCCCCTGAGGTTGGGTCATTTCCGTCACATGGATTAATACGGGGATATGCTGTTCACGGCTGATACGAGCTGCTGTTTCATACGTCTCGCAAAGACCCGGATAGTCCCAACCTTTTACCTTAAAAATTTCAAACCCTTCTCCGTGCTCATCGCGTTGGAAACCCTTCAAGACTTCCGAGATGTCCGCCTTGGTGGTTTGCACCTCATTGGATACCGAAATGCCGTAGCCATCGTCCCATATCGATATTACCACTGGAATTTGCCGTACACCAGCAGCGTTCACCGCCTCAAAGAATACGCCTTCCGACGTTGATGCATTGCCTACCGTGCCGAACGCCACTTCATTACCGTTATTGGAAAAGTTGCCCATATCGACCAACTCCGGGTTATTCCGATACATTTTCGACGCCAGTCCAAAACCGAGTAGGCGAGGCATTTGACCTCCCGTCGTGGAAATATCGGAAGCGGCGTTTTTCATCAGTGTCTGGTCCACCCAATTGCCATCTGGCGTAAGCATCCGAGTCGCAAAGTGACTATTCATTTGCCTCCCAGCAGAAGATGGATCGGCTTCCACATCCGGATGAGCGTATAACTGCGAAAAAAACTGATAAACCGAAACAATACCGGCAGCAAACATAAACGTCTGGTCGCGATAATAACCCGAGCGCCAGTCGCCCAGTTGGAATACCTTGGCCATCGCGATTTGTGCCAACTCCTTGCCATCACCGAAAACCCCGAACTTCGCTTTACCCGTAAGCACTTCCTTTCGGCCCAACAAACTCACGAACCTGCTCTCCACAGCAATATGATAATCCGCTATAACGATGGCTTTGAAATCGTCAAAACTGAGTTTGGTGTGAGTGGGGTGTTCGCTTTGTTTAATATGGGTATCAGACATAATTAAATTGCGTTTGCTCCAAAAATAGGAAAAAAATATTTGCACAAAAGCGATAACCGCTTTTAAATTCAGGTGCGTTTATTGGTTTTGGCAAAACTGGCCGTTAATCACGGACTCCATCGAATTGTACTCCCATAAATGGGCTTAACGACCCCGGATATATATATATAGTATAACGCTGGTTGTTGGGAAAGATTGTATCAGAAACCTCAAAATATCGATGGACTTCCCTGTTTCTCAACAGCTATCCCAACAGCGCTGCAACACGGCCAACCTGTCCGTCTTCCAAACGTACCTTGATGCCCCGGGAATGAAACGAGGCCGACGTAAGAATGTCCTTCACGACACCTTCCGTGTGTTTACCTGTACGTTGGTCTTTCTTAAGGATAATGGCCACTTCCAAGCCAGGATAGATGTCCTTACGGTATTTTCCGTCCATTGGTTAATTATTGGCTTTCAGCCTACCGCAACTCGCGGATAGGCTGAAAGCCATCTTATTCCGTCTTTAATCAAATCTACTTCAGCACCGAATCGTGAACAACGACCTTGCTCCAAAACTTGGAGTATTTTTCGATGGCTGCAAGATGAATCGGATGGGTTTCGTACGTATTGATGTCTTCCATGGTATCACAGTACACCAATAAATTGTACGTAAAACTATTATCTACCACGTCACGCGCGTTCGTATTTGCGGCACGTCCGTAATGGAGTGACTTAATGCTGGGGATCGGTTTCAGTTCCTCAAAAAAATTGGCAAAATCACTGATTTCCTGCTCTGAAAGTCCATCCTTTAACCAAAAAAGCACATAATGTGCAATCACTTCTTTGTTTTCCATTGTTGCGTTCGTTTCGTTGTTTGATGCTGTTTGATTGTTTTCCTCGTTTGAAGTTTTGGGGGCACACGCGGCCAATACACCGGCGCCTACGCCAGCCAATGCTACGGCGGCGCCAGCCTGTTTGATAAAATGACGTCTTTCCATATGAGTTGATTTATTTATTCATGATTTTCAGAATGTCGTTGCCAAAGACAAACACCATTAAGGCTAAGAGGATGAAAAATCCGGCCATCTGTGCCTTTTCGAGGAACTTATCGCTCAACGGCTTGCCCTGAATCATTTCTACGAGCAAAAACACCACATGCCCTCCGTCCAGCGCCGGGATTGGTAGGAAATTCATCAATGCCAACGCCATGGAGAGTAGGCCGACCAACGTCCAGAATTTAACCCAGTCGACCTCCGAACCAAACATCGTTGCTATGCGCACCGGCCCCGATATAGCTTTGTCAGCCCGCAACTCACCCGTTGCAATTTTCCCAAGCCCCTTTGCATTGTCTATCAGCGTACCCCAGGCTTTCGAAGCGCCTATGGGCGCCGACTCAAAAAAGCCATAATGGGTGGTCACGTACGGGAAGTCCATATCGTGTTTGATGCTAAAGCCCAACTCGCCGCTTTCCGGTACTGTCGTCTGTACCGTGGTGGTATCGCCGCCACGCAGCAACAGCAATGCCACGGGCTTGCCTGCATTTCCGCCGATAGCTGCCCGTACTTGGTCCCAAAAGGGTACCGGGCTATTGTTTATCCTCAGAATGCTATCGCCTGGTACAATACCTGCCTTCTCCGCAGCACTTTCTGCTACGACCGAATCAACAGCCATCGTGCGGCTGCGCAAACGCACAAATTCATTGCGATCGTAATCCGCTACGGTGTTCAGAATGTCTCCCGGTACGGGAATCGACAGCGTCTCACCGTTGCGTTCCACCGTCAACACCGTATTTCCCATGAGTACTTTTGAGCCAATCAGGTCATTAAACCTCAGTACAGGTTGCCCGTCTATTTCAGTAATGCGGTCGCCGGCCTGCAGCCCGATCTTTTCACCGATGATACCGGGAGTTATACCGTTTACCAATTGGGTATTATCCACATAGGTTTCGCCGTATTTGAACGTCAGCATCCAAAAGATAAACATTCCCAAGATGATATTGACAATAATCCCGCCCATCATGACGATGAGGCGCTGCCAGGCAGGCTTCGAACGGAATTCCCACGGTTGCGGCTCACCCTTAAGCTGCTCGGTATCCATCGATTCGTCGATCATACCGGCAATCTTTACATAACCACCGAGGGGCAACCAACCGATACCATACTCACATTCTTTATATTTGAATTTAAATAGCTTTACACCCCAGGCGTCAAAGAACAGATAGAACTTTTCAACTTTAATTCCAAATGCACGTGCGGCCAAAAAGTGACCGAACTCGTGCACAACAATCAATATGGACAAACCTAACAGTACTTGTCCGATCATTACCAATACACCCATTTACTTTATTTACTATATAATATACGTTTTATTCTTTATTACCAACGCTTTCGCGATTGCCCGGCTCTCTCGGTCCGTCCTCAGGTAATCATCCAAAGAGGGCTTCGCGATATGGCCAACCGTAGCCATCGTCTCCTCGATAATGTCACTCATCTGCAGAAACCCAACTCCGCCTTTCAAAAATGCTGCCACGACCTCCTCGTTAGCAGCATTAAGTATACAGGGCACGTTGCCCCCCAACTCCAATGCACGATAGGCCAATGCCAAATTACGGAAGGTATCGGTATCGGGCTGCTCGAAAGTCAGTGACGGAAAATCCGCAAAATTGAATCGTTTGAAGTTATTCCCTACCCTGTTGGGATAAGTAAGGGCATATTGTATCGGGAGTCTCATATCAGCGGGGCCAAGCTGTGCCTTGATACTTCCGTCTTCAAATTGCACCAAGGAATGGACTGCGGACTGCGGATGCACGACCACGTCAATTTGTCGTGCTTCCAACCCGAACAGCCATTTTGCCTCAATGACTTCCAGGCCCTTATTCATCAACGTAGCTGAGTCGATCGTGATTTTGGCGCCCATCACCCAATTCGGATGGCATAATGCTTGCTCGTGGCTCACCGAGGCCAAATACGCTCGGTCTTTCCCCCTGAATGGCCCTCCGGATGCGGTGAGATATACACGCTCGATGGGGTTGTTACTTTCACCTACCAGACATTGGAAGATCGCAGAATGTTCGGAATCCACCGGTAACAAATTTACGCCGTGCTTACTTACCAGCTCCATCACCAGTTGTCCGCCCACCACCAACGTTTCCTTATTAGCTAATGCAATGTCTTTTCCCGCTTTGATGGCTGCAATTGTGGGGCGGAGCCCCGCCGATCCGACCAGGGCACTGATAACCAAGCCTACCCCATCGTACTGCACAACCTCCTCCAGGGCGGCTGAACCGGCTAGCACCTCGATGGAAGTACCCGTAAGGGCAGCCTTCACTTCAGCGTATTTCCCTTCATCGGTAATCACCACCGCCTGCGGACGAAATTCAAGCGCCTGTTGAATTAACAGTTCTGCGTTTGTGGCTGCGGTAAGCACCTGCATTTCAAATCGATTGGGATGGGCCCGCACAACCTCCAATGCCTGTGTGCCAATGCTACCCGTGGCACCTAATAGAACAATCTTCCTTTTTATCAACGTGATGCTACAATTTTACCATTTCCGGTTTCCAACTAAATAATATTCTTCATCACCTCCGGATTTTCCCCACCATCATAGTCAGCCATCATCCGACGGTAAGCCATTGCAACAACCACGCTAGACAGCGGGCCTACCAGAAAAGAATTGACGATGCTTAATGCCGTTGACACCATGGGATATCCTGCATAATTGAAATATAAATATAAAAGGTGCAAAATGGCAAAAAATGCTAAGATGAGCAATAGTTTGGTAACATTTCCCTTGGTGAGTGCAAAACTGAGACGCAAGGCGCGGAAGGGTTCGGCGTGCCGATCAATGATAAAAAACGGATAGAATGCAACACGCAACAAAAATAAAAAGATCAAAACAGCCGATATAATTCGGGCAATCTTGACCATCGCCGAAACATCGATACCGGCGTACACCAATGGGAACGCAAGAACAGAAATTAGGAGGTAAAATACCAAAGCAAGCAGTGCGATGCTAAGCATACCCGTAAAAAAATAGAGCAGTTCCTTAGTGCTGGGTATCGTGTCTATCAGGTGGATTCGTTCTTTTTTATCGATCAGCGTAAAAATATACTTAAACAAGGTAAGCTGCGTGCCGAAATAAAGGATAACAAAGAGAAACGCCATGAAGACACTTAGAAACGTATTGACCTCACTAAAATAAAATGCCAGAATACCTGAGGTATTGGACGTCAGGAAAAGCAGAAAACAGAGACCAGCAACGGAAAAATAATGGTTTTTAAGCAAGTCCCAAGACTTGTTGATCACCTCATTTACGGCAAATGTACTGTCTCGCAAAAATTGAATCATCGGATTGGCTAATTACCAGTGCAAAGGTGGGATAAAGTTTTAGTATTTAAAAATAAGCGACTGCGCTATATAACAAGAATCCCGGCATAAGCCAGGATTCCCACGTGGAGGATACCGGATTCGAACCGGTGACCTCTTGCCTGCCAGGCAAGCGCTCTAGCCAGCTGAGCTAAACCCCCATTTTGCGGACTGCAAACATAGAAAAAATAGATTTCACTTGCAAGGGGCTGTAAAAAATTAAATCGGCCTGTTGCTTGGCCATGTACAAGAATATCATATACTCAATACAGGGTATTTTTCTGCAAAATGCAATTTGATATCTTTGCTAGCCATTAACCACGTATCATTCAACATTTAAATGCGCCAATTTCAAATAACCCTTTCGTTGACGTTCGTGCTGATTGCCTTCAGCTTATCGAGCGTAGCGAGCATCGCTCGCCATACAGATTCGATTACGGTTACCCATATCGCACAGGAGGAAGGGTTGTCACAGCTTGGCGCGCTTGCGATGGATTTCGATGACAAAGGCTATCTATGGATCGGTACCGAAAACGGCTTGAATCGCTTCAACGGATATCAAATGAAAGTGTATAAGGCCAGCGACGCGGGGGGCAACCTACCTGATGACCATATCCGCTCCATGTATTATGCTAACGATACACTTTGGCTAGCTACCAACACACATTCGATATGTGCTTACTTGATGGCTGAAGACCGGTTCGTCGATTTCCAATCTCAACTTAATATTGAGCAATACCCGTTCGTCAAATTCGGCTATACACTGTATCCGGCCTCTGGGAGTCTTTTGATTGCGGGGACTATTGGCCACTGCGTATTGATCGATCGAAACAAGCTGACATTCGAGGTGCTATCAATTCCAGATGCGACCGATAACGATTACGTGACGTCGATTATGGAATTAAGCCCCCGGAGATACCTCGTCGGAACATATGCCAGCGGCGTGTATTTGCTTGATGTCGTTAACCGATCGATCCGTCCGATATCCGAATTGGCTCCGCTGAAGAGCAAATCAATAAATACCTTCTTCAAGTTGTCTCCAGAACGAATATTGATCGGAATAGAAGGCGGGCTATATGAATATCATGAAAAACATCGAGCGCTTCGAAAAATCAGGGATATCACGATAAAAAGCTTGCATCGATGGGATGATCATACCTTGTTGGCGGGCGGTTTCAACGAAGCCTACTTTATCCAGAACGACACATCATGGCAGAAAGTTATTTTTCTGGATCAGGCAGAAAGGGAATTGCAGGCTGATATCCTTCATGTAAAAAGAGATCAGCTAGGTGGAATATGGATCGGCACCGCCGGTAGAGGTGTTTTTTATTACCACCCCCACCAGCACAAATTTGTCCCTTCCCGCATAACAGCCAGTAATTCACCAAAAAAAGATTTTATCAGCATTTTCCATTTCATCCGGGACGGCGACAACCTGTGGATGGCTACCGACCTCGGGTTTGTACGGCATGATTTGCATCGTGGCGAATACAAACTATATCGGACCGATTTTCTCGAATATGCCCTAACGAAAGATGCAAACCAAACCATCTGGGCAGGCGGCTTTGGACAAGGCCTAGTAAGATACAACAGGCAGAAAGATCGCTTCGACCCTGTTCCATTGCCGTTCGCCGACAAAGACATCATCCAGATAACCCCTGTTTCGCCAGATACGGTTTGGGTGCACACTTGGTCGAGTGGCATCTATGCGCTCAATGTTCGCAACTATGGAGTCAACCCCCGTCAAATCCACGGTCAACAGCTTGTTCGATCACGAACCAGCTTCATCGATGCATCGGGCGCTATCTGGATCGGGAGTGACGAAGGATTATACCGTATAAAAGGCGATCAGTCTGTACACTACGACTCGCTATCAAACAGCCGGGTATTCGCAATCACCGAAGATCCCGAAAATAACATCTGGGTGGGTACAGCCAAGGGACTAAACTGCATTAACCCCAAAACAGGTCAGATCACGAAATATATCCAGCAACCCGGACTACCCAACGACTTCATCTACAGCGTAGAATCCGACCAGAAGGGCAATATCTGGGTTTCGACTAACTATGGCGTTTCCGTACTGGATCATCGACACCGGACATTCAAAAACTACACCGAAAATGATGGCCTCCAGAACAATGAGTTCAACGGAAAGGCAGGCTACAAAGACTCCATAGGTTACCTTTACTTTGGCGGCATGAATGGCTTCAATAGTTTTCATCCGGACAGCGTATACGTGAACCGAAAAGTGGGAAAAACATTAATCGAAAATGTTTACCTATTCGGCAGACCTATCTATAAGAACATACCTTATACGGATACCTTAACATTCTCTCATAACCAAAATGTTATCACGTTCGATTTCGCCAGTCTCAATTATCTTTGGGCAAAGAAAAATCGCTATCAATTTATCCTAGAGGGATTCGACAAAACATGGCGGCCAATCACGGCAGACCGGTCCACCACTTACACCAACCTAGATCCTGGCACATATACATTCAAAGTGAAGGGAAGTAACAACGAACTTCTGTGGGGTGAATCCGATACGATGACCATTATCATTCGGTCACCGTGGTACGCATCTATCTGGTTCCGTTTGGCGGCTGGCATTCTGCTGGTATTGGCAGTGGTAGGCACGTTCGCCTATAAGAGCTATAAACAAAAAAAAATGAACCTGAAGCTATTTGCTATGGTCAACACACGTACCGAAGAGCTTCACCAGGCTAACCAAGCACTCAACTTGTCTCTCGAAACAACCCAGAAACAAAAGGAAAATATCAGCTTCTTAATGCAGGAACTCAATCACCGTGTAAAAAACAACTTGCAGCTGATTACCAGCCTAATCGACATCCAAAGCTTTGAAATAGAAGATATGGCAATTCAGGAGAAGTTACGGATTTTGCAATCAAGGGTGTTTACGGTATCGAAAATACACGACATCTTTAACAATAAAAATACTGAAGACAGCATTCGTAGTGACCGATTCATCACCAATCTAGCGAATGACTTGATTGTATTCTCGGGCTTGGCTATCGATCTTGATATCAAAGTCGACCCAATTTATTTCCCGGTCAACAAGCTGACGCACCTGGGGTTGATCATGAACGAGCTCATCACCAATTCCATCAAACACGCATTTGTCGACCAGCAAGAAACCAAGCGGATCGGAATTCTCTTCGCCGACGAAAGTAATCAGTGGAAGTTCGTTTATCGCGATAATGGCAGTGGTTTCAAGAATATCGAGACAACCATAGATGGGAAGAAAGGAGTTAATCTCGTCAAAAACCTAGCTCGCGAGTTAAAAGGGACCATTACGCTTACAAACGACTCCGGAGCCGTATTTACCTGTTGCTTCCCAAAAACGAACACTATATGAGAAAGAAAGTCCTGATTCTTGAAGACGAAATCATCATCGCCAACAGCATTCAACTCCACCTGGAGGCTAATGGATACCACGTGGAAATCGCCACCGACCCCATCGATGCAGAAACCCTATTCGGGGAATCAACCTTCGATATCGTATTGTGTGACATCAACCTGAACCACGAAATCGACGGAATCAACTTTGTCGAAAATATCATACAGGACTCCGTACCTGTCGTCTTTCTGACCGCGTACAATGATCTCGATACCCTCAAAAGAGCAGAGGTAACATGTCCGTTTGCTTACTTGATCAAACCCTTCAATAAAGACCAGTTATTGGTTACCATTAACCTTTCCCTCGTGCACGCACGGAAGAAATTCCTCCATGCCACCATCCAACGGAATACGCCTATTCCTGATAAAATCGAATTGACGGGTCGAGAATTGGAAATATTGAAGCTGTTAGCTCAAGGCAAAACAACTGACGAAATCTCCGCGAGGTTGTTCATCAGTCCGTTTACCGTTGCTACACACCGCAGGAACATCCTTCGGAAAACCGAGGCTCGGAGCCTGATCGAGCTGATATCGCTGGCCGTGGAAAGAGCGTGGATTTAATTATTTCAATTCTGGCGGGACGGGTTTTTCCAACAAGTATTGGTAATAAAACCGAAAGCGTTCTTTACGATCATAGTTGGATTTTTCCTGACTAAATCCATGTCGGCTGCCCGGATATATCATCAATTCAAACGGTTTATCGCCGTTGGTCAATGCGTCCACCAACTGAATGGTATTCTGCATGTGCACATTATCGTCCATATCGCCGTGCAAGATCCGTAATACGCCTTTGTATTGGTCTACATAGGTAAGTACCGACCCCCTTTTATATCCATCGGGATTGTCCTGCGGCGTGTCCATAAAACGTTCGGTGTAATGAGTGTCATATAAATCCCAGCTGGTAACAGGGGCCCCTGCGATGCCAAAATCAAAATAAGCTGCGCCTTTGGTCAACGCCAGACAAGTGATATAGCCCCCATAACTATGCCCCGTGATGAGCAACTTGTCTTTGGCTACCCACGGCTTGCTTTTGAGCCATTTGGCAGCCGTGATGTAATCCACCATTTCCCAATGACCCAGGTTGCGGTGCATCAGCGCCACCCCTTCCTTGCCAAAATGGCCGGATGCACGGTGGTCTACACTGATTTGGATAATCCCCTCATTAGCCCAGTGCTGATTGGATATACCTTTCCATGTGTTGCGTACACTGCCGGCATCAGGCCCACCATAGATGCTGAAAATCACTGGGTATGGTTTGGTCTCGTCAAAATCCGTAGGCCAGGTGATGGTGGCAGGCAATTGATAACCATCCGGTGTGGGAATGCTGATCAGTTCGGTTTTGGCATAGTTATAATCATCAAAATCATCAGCCTTGCTATCTGCTAATTCCTTTACAAGCTTTCCTTTGTTGTCCAACAAGGCCACCTTGGGCGGAGTGCTTACGTTCGAATAGGTGGTAACGAAATGCTTGCCGTCTGGCGATACGGCAACTTGATGCGTATAATTACCGAAGGTCAAGCGTTTAGCGTTTTTGCCGCTGTAGTCTACACGGTAAAGGTCCACCGTGGCCGAGTGTTCTTTACGGGCTGTGAAATAAATCACTTTATTTTTCTCATCGACCAGTTCGAGAGAAGAAACTTGCCATTGGCCTGCGGTGATGGGGTTAATCAACGTGCCATCCAAGGTGTACAAGTAATAATGGGCCCAGCCGGTTTTATCGCTTTTTAGGATATAGTGGCGGTTATCTTTCAGGTAGGTAATCCGCTCTTCGTGACTAAGGTCGATCCAGGCATCCTGCTTTTCATCGTAGATTTCTTTCTTGGCTCCGGTATGCGGGTCCACCTCATAAAACTTGAGGTTGGTCTGGTCACGATTCATCCATTGTACCATCAGATTACTGCTATCGAAGCTCCAATACGGTTGACCGAAATACTGGTCGTCTTTTTCATTGAAATCAGCCCAGGTCACTTGCCCACCTTCTACGGGCACAAACCCCACTTTTACTTCCGGATTGGGATCACCTGCCTTGGGGTACCGTGTCTGCTCCACATATCCATGTTGCCCGGTAGCGCCATAGATCGGGAACATGGGGACCTGGGTATCATCGAATCGCATAAAGGCGAGTGTCTTACTATCGGGGGCCCACCAAAAGGCTTTGTAACGGGAGCTGCGACCCAGGATTTCTTCGAAATACACCCAGGAGGCCCATCCGTTGTAGATCACGTCTGTCGCATCCTTGGTATAGCGGATTTCGCGACCGTCGGTCACCTGTATGGCATAGAGGTCGTTGTCGCGCGTGAAGGCAACATATTGATTATCTGGCGACAATGTTGGATTTTTCTCTTCTATATCGGGCGACTGGGTCAGGCGCTTCTCGGCATGATCACCTCGACGGATATAAACATCATTTTCTTTTACATACACCTCCACATCGCTGTTAGGGGGAGGTATATAGGCCGTTCGGTCTCCGGTTTTGATGTGTACGCGGTACTGCTGCCGTGTCGTCGCATCGACTTCAATGTAATGCTGATCGTCTGCCCAGCTCTGAATCGTATAGATTGATTTGGTGAGCGACGGCTTCTGACCAAAAATCTGCTCCAGTTCCAACCGTTTGGTTTGAGCAGCTGTCTGGGACACAAAAAACAGGAATATCCCTATTACCCCGTAAAGTTTACTATTCATATGTGTATTGTTTGCTTACTTGTGTCGATTACACCACCACATTCACAATCCTACCCTTCACAAAAATCACTTTCCTTACGGGCTTACCGTCCAAATAGCGCTGTACATCCTCGTTGGCTAATACCGCCCTTTCGACTTCGGGTTGATCCATATCAAGTGGCAGGATTAGATTTGTCCGGGTTTTACCATTCACCGAAACGGGATACGAGAATTCACTTTCCACGAGGTAGTCCGGGTTGAAAGCGGGATACGCCGCATACGAAAGTGTACCCGGCTCATTCCCCAACAATCCCCACAGCTCCTCGGTGATGTGCGGCGCATAAGAATGCAATACTACGGTTAGGTCCTGCAAAATGGCCCGCTTGTTGCATTTCAGGTCGGTCAGTTCATTCACACAGATCATAAAAGACGATACCGAGGTATTGAAAGAAAAACGTTCGATATCTTCTTCGACCTTCTTGATGATTTTGTGTAAAGCTTTCCACTCGGCTTTGGTAGGCGCCGTATCACTAACCGCAAAGTTACCCGAAGCATCATGGAAAAGTTTCCACAGCTTGCGTAGAAACTTATAAACGCCTTCAATGCCATTGGTATTCCATGGTTTGCTTTGCTCCAACGGGCCCAGGAACATTTCGTACATCCGCAAGGTATCGGCACCATACTGATCGATAATATCATCCGGATTCACGACATTATACTTGGATTTCGACATCTTCTCCACTTCATGACCACAAACGTACTTCCCGTTTTCTAGAACAAATTCGGCATCGGCAAAGTCAGGCCTGAATTGGCGAAATTTCTCCAAATTAAGCACATCATTGCTCACGATATTGACATCTACATGCAATGGTATTGTTCGGTATTCATCTTTCAGCCCATAGGAAACAAAGGTATTCGTACCCTTTCCTTGTGCATCAAGCACCCGATACACGAAATTGCTCCGCCCCTGGATCATCCCTTGATTGATGAGCTTCTTGAACGGTTCCTCCTCAGGCACATATCCCATATCCTTGAGGAATTTATTCCAAAAACGACTGTAAAGCAGATGCCCCGTCGCATGTTCTGATCCACCGATGTACAAATCAACATCGCGCCAATAGTTGATCGCTTCTGCTGATGCGAATTCCCGTGAGTTTTGTGTATCCATATACCGATACCAATACCAACTGGAGCCTGCCCAGCCGGGCATCGTACTTAGTTCATACTCGAATTCGCCTCGATATTTCCAGCCTTTGGAGCGACCAAGCGGTGGTTCCCCGGTTTCCGTGGGTAGGTATTTATCCACATCGGGGAGCAATAGGGGCAATTCGGCTTCTTCAATCAATTTTGGTAATCCGCCATCGAAATAAACAGGCACCGGTTCGCCCCAATAGCGTTGACGGCCAAAGATGGCATCGCGCATCCGGTAGTTAATCGTGGCTTTGCCCGCACCAATTTCTTCTAGTTTGGCGATCAACACGTCGACGGCTTCCTGGTACGCCAAGCCATTGATGATATCTGAATTGATGTATCGGCCTTCCTTAGTGGAATCTGCCTGTCCATCCAATTGCTGCGCGTCCGATATCGCTACGATGGGTAAACCGAAATGCGTAGAAAACAGATAATCGCGCTGGTCGCCCGATGGCACCGCCATCACGGCACCTGTACCGTAGCCAGCCAATACATAGTCGGCAATCCAAATGGGCACGTCTTTTCCGGTAAGCGGATGTACGGCATGACTGCCGGTAAATGCGCCCGAAACCGCCCTGACATCAGCCATGCGATCGAGCTCGGATTTCTTTTGGGTTTGTGCGATATAGGCTGCTATTTCTGCTTGCTGACCCGGAGTGGTCAAACGGGACACCCATTCATGCTCGGGTGCTAGCACCAATGCATTTACACCGTAGATCGTATCTACGCGCGTGGTAAACACCTCGATATATTCACCATCACCGAGCGTAGGCACGTCAAAACGCACACTGGCACCTATACTCTTACCGATCCAATTACGCTGCATTTCCACAAGCGGTTCCGGCCAATCGATGGTCGCCAAGCCATTAAGCAGACGCTCAGCATATGCGGTGATGCGCATGCTCCATTGCATCATCTTCTTTTGTTCAACGGGATAGCCACCTCGTTCGGATACACCATTGACCACTTCATCATTAGCCAGTACCGTGCCCAATGCCGGACACCAGTTGACGGTACTTTCGCGCAGATAGGCCAACCGGTATTTCAACAATTCCAACTGCTTTTCAGCTGCACTGAAAACGCCCCACTCGTGGGCCGTGAATGAACGCACATCGTCGTCGCAAACCGCACGCACATCTTTGGAACCGTGGCTTTCAAAATGAGCGATCAGGCTGCTAATAGGCTCGGCTCGGTCTGACAAGCGATTGTACCACGCGTCGAAAAGCCGCATGAATATCCATTGAGTCCATTTATAATAAGAAGGATCACTGGTACGCACCTCCCTACTCCAGTCAAAAGAAAAACCGATATTATCCAGCTGCTCGCGGTAACGCTTGATATTGGCTTCCGTAGTCACAGCCGGATGCTGTCCGGTCTGGATGGCATACTGCTCGGCCGGGAGGCCGAATGAGTCATAACCCATCGGATGGAGCACGTTGAATCCCTTCAGTCGCTTATAGCGCGCAAAGATATCAGAAGCAATATAACCCAATGGATGGCCCACATGCAATCCAGCACCCGATGGGTAGGGAAACATATCCAAAACATAATATTTTGGCTTTTCAGACGTATTATCTACACGGAATGTATGATGCTCCGCCCAATATTTTTGCCACTTTTTCTCAATCGCACGATGATGATAATCCATGTATCTCGGAAATTATATAAGAACGGCGAAAATACAAAAAATCTCAATCAATGGCCGATATCTCATATCTTATCAGTAATTTCGCCTCCAAATTGATGCGTTGATGGAAGCATTTGAAGTAAGTACATCCTCAAAAAAGACCAAATCCGTATATATCTCCACGGTTATCAGCATTGCCTTGGTATTACTGATGACAGGTCTTTTGGGTTTATTGCTCGTTCATGCAAAAAATCTGTCCAATTACGTGAAGGAAAACATTGTGCTCAACATCATCATGAATGATGGGGTGAGCGAAGGCAATGTGCTCGCATACCAGAAAAAGCTTGAATCGGACAACTACGTCCTGCGTTCACAGTACATCAGTAAGGAACTGGCTGCAAAGAACCTTTCTGAGGAATTGGGAGAGGATTTCGTCGAGTTTCTCGGCCATAACCCATTGCTTTCTTCCATCGACATTTACCTGAAAGCCGAATACGCAAATACCGATAGTATCCAGACGTTTATCAAAAAAGTATCCGCTAACGATATGGTCAAGGAAGTGGTGTACCAGGAGTCACTGATCGATATGGTCAATAAAAACATCCGTTCCATCGGTATTGTCATCCTGGCGTTCACCGCCCTCCTGTTGGTCATTGCCGTTGCGCTGATTAACAACACCATCCGCCTGGCCATTTATTCGCAGCGTTTTCTCATCAAAAGCATGCAGATGGTTGGCGCCACCAGGGGCTTTATCAGAAAGCCTTTTCTGGGCTATGGTATCCTACATGGTTTACTGGGCGCGCTCATTGCGATTCTGTTGCTCTTGCTTACGCTGCATCTAGGCCAACGGGAGATTCCCGAATTGGTGTTTTTGCGCAATTGGTATGAATTTGTCATTATATTTATCATTGTGGCTGGGCTCGGCATCCTGATTTCGGGATTGAGCACTTATTTCGCCGTAAGCAAGTACCTGCGGTTGAAATCCGCCGAACTTTACAGATAATCATAGCTTATGTCATCGCACAAAAAAACCCAACAGCCACAAAAGGCTTCGTTTGTATTCGGCAAACGGAATTATCAGCTCTTTTTGCTGAGTATAGCCGTAGTCATCCTTGGTTTTATACTGATGGCGGGAACAGAGGACATCTATAGTTTTACCAAAATCACGCTAGCCCCGCTGGTCGTTGTTATCGGCTTCGCGCTGGGCATTGTGTCGATTTTGATAAAACCTAAAAACCAGCGAGACAATTAATGACTTTATTTGAAGTGATTGTGCTGGCCATCATTGAGGGCCTCACAGAATTTTTACCGGTGTCGTCAACCGGTCACATGATTATTGCGACCGCCTTAATGGGAATTTCCCCTACCCCATTTGTTAAACTATTCACTATCGCCGTCCAATTGGGCACTATCCTGTCCGTATTGGCATTGTATTACCGCCGCTTTTTCCGCTCGCTTGCTTTTTATTACAAACTGGTTGTGGCTGCGATTCCCGCTTCCATATTCGGTTTTTTATTCAGTGATGAAATCGATGGGTTGCTTGAAAGCCCGTTGGTGGTGGGTATTACACTGGTCATCGGCGGCATTATTTTATTGTTTGTGGATAGGTGGTTCAACAAACCAACTATAGACAATTCAGACGAAATCAGTTATGGGCAGGCGTTGAAAATCGGATTTTTCCAGTGCTTGGCACTTATACCGGGTACTTCTCGGTCAGCCAGTACCATTGTAGGAGGCATGACGCAGAACCTGACCCGCAAAGCGGCGGCCGAATTTTCGTTCTTTCTAGCCATTCCCATGATGTTTGGTGCTACTGTACTCAAGTTGAAAGATCATTTTGATAACGGCAATGGACTTAGTGACCAGGAAATCAACCAGCTGATCATTGGCAATGTCATCGGATTCATTGTCGCTATTGTTGCCATCAAATCGTTTATCGGAATCGTTTCCAAATATGGCTTCAAGGCGTTCGGTTGGTACCGAATCGTGGTTGGTGGGATCATCATCGCCATGCTACTTAGTGGCCACAGCTTGCAGATTCTATAATGGCACAAAGCACTCATCATGCATTCCGTTTTGCCGAAGGCGAAGTATTGCTAGTGGATAAACCTTTGCGTTGGACCAGCTTCGACGTGGTGCATAAAATACGTAATGCCATCAAGCCACTAAAAGTGAAAGTAGGTCACGCCGGCACACTCGATCCCTTGGCGACCGGCCTTCTTGTTATTTGTACAGGAAAATTCACAAAAAGGATCGATGAATTGCAAGCACAGGAAAAAGAGTATATAGGTACCATTACATTGGGTGCCACGACACCTTCTTACGACCTCGAGCAGGAAATCGATCAGCGATTTGATCTCTCGGGTATCACGCGTGAACAGCTTTTGGAAACCGCTGCGTCTTTCATTGGCGAGATCGATCAGGTGCCTCCAGCTCATTCCGCAATAAAAATAGATGGGGAACGTGTGTACGAAAAAGCGCGACGCGGAGAAACGGTCGTCGTCAAATCCCGAAGGGTACATATCCGTGAATTCGAGGTGACAAACATCGCCATGCCCCATATCGATTTTAGAGTAGTGTGTAGCAAAGGTACCTATATCCGGTCATTGGCACATGATTTCGGAAAGGCGCTAAGCAACGGTGCGCACCTGAGCCGCTTACGACGAACAAAGAACGGTGATTATGGAGTGGATAAGGCTTGGCAACTACCCGATTTGGTGAAACGTATAAAGGACGTTACTTTTGTAGCATCAGATGAAAATATACAGAAACCTTGAGGATTTCATCCCGCTGGATAATGCCGTGGTAACCATCGGTACGTTTGATGGCGTACATGTGGGCCATCAAAAGATATTGAGTACCCTGAGGGAATCGGCTAGATCAACCAACGGCGAAACAGTGTTGCTTACGTTTTTTCCGCATCCACGCATGATCCTCCACCCCGAGGACGATAGCCTGCGAATTATCAGCGATATCGAGGAAAAGGTACAGCGCTTGGCCGAAGCGGGAATAGACCATTTGATTATCACTCCATTTACCCGCGATTTCTCTAATCTTTCGCCGGAAGCATACATCCGGGAGGTACTTGTTGGGAAAATCGGCACCAAAAAAATCGTCATCGGATACGACCATCGATTCGGTAAAGACCGCAAGGGGTCACTGAAAGACCTACTTGAACACGCCGAAATCTATGGTTATTCCGTCGAACAAATTCCCGAACAAGACATCAACGATGTGGCCGTATCATCGACCAAGATCCGCGAAGCCCTTATTAAAGGGGATATCGACACGGCAAATGCCTGTTTGGGATATCCGTTTCAATTGACTGGGAAGGTCATCAGAGGTAACCAGTTGGGCCGAAACATCGGCTATCCCACTGCCAACTTGCAGGTACAGGAAAGTCATAAACTTATTCCAGCATATGGCATCTATGCGGTTGAAGCGCTTATCGTCGAACCGGCCGACATCAAAACCGGCCCGTATGTACCCAATCCACCAGCATCCATTGTCAAAGGGATGGGATACATAGGTACAAGACCAACGGTCGATGGGATAAGTCGAAGCATTGAAGTGCATTTGTTCGATTTTAGCGGAGATATCTATGGGCAGACGCTTCGTGTCAAGTTCCTCCATTTTGTCCGGCACGACCAATGGTTCGATACCATGCAGGAAATGATTGACCAAATGGCAGTAGACGAACAGCAGATTAAGGAGTTATTTAATCGTAAGTCGTAACCCCTATCGGGGTACACCGGAGCAATTTATGCACTAAAATACGCGCGTACGTTTTTGCCTTCCACCCAATTCATATAAGCCCTATTGACCACACGATTGCCCCCAGGAGTCGGGTAATCGCCAGAAAAATACCAATCACCTTTGTGATCAGGACATGCGATGTGTAGATTTTCCAATCGTTGGTAAATCACTTCCACTTCAGCATTGATGCGCGTACCGCGGATGATCGCCGCAATTTCCGTGGAAATCTCCTCGTCTGTAAATGGCGCATAAATTGCCTTCACATAATTTTCCACCTGATCCTTGGGCAACTCCAGCGATTTCAGACACTGGCGGTACACTTCTTCCACGACATGCCCTAGTCCGCTCTTATACAGCAGCGAAACGGCGGCTTCGAATGCTATGAATTCACCCAAGCGCGACATGTCGATACCATAGCAGTCGGGATAACGGATCTGAGGCGCTGAGGAGACGATGATGATTTTCTTAGGATTGAGGCGATCGAGGATAGTCAAGATACTTTGTTTGAGGGTGGTCCCCCTCACAATCGAATCGTCTACCGCTACGACGGTATCCTCGTGGTCTTTCACAATACCATAGGTGGTGTCATACACGTGTTGTACCATATCCTGCCGGTCGGCATCTTGTGTAATGAATGTGCGGAGCTTGGCATCTTTGATATTGAGTTTTTCAAAACGCGGTGAAATACTTAGCATTTCATTTAGCTCCTCATCCGAAATTTTATCAACCCGATTGAGTAGTGTGTCTTTCTGTAGCTTACGCACGTACTCGTTGATTCCCTCTTCGATTCCATAAAATGCCACTTCAGCGGTATTCGGTATGTAGGAAAAAACCGTATTCTTGATATCCGAGTCGATGGCATTCAGAATTTGCGGGCACAGCAATCTACCCAAATGCTTGCGTTCCTGGTAAATGGCTGCGTCACTACCCCGCGAAAAATAAATCCGTTCAAACGAGCACGATTTCTTTTCCACCGGATCACGGAACATTTCCTCGGTGATGGAACCATCCTTTTTCACAATCAGTGCATACCCCGGCTTCACCTCACTGATTTCCCCGATCTTAACGTTGAAAGCCGTCTGGATGGCGGGGCGCTCCGAGGCAACTACCAATACCTCGTCGTTGACATAATAATAAGCTGGCCTGATGCCCGCGGGGTCACGCATCACGAAGGCATCCCCATGGCCAACGATACCGGCAATGGTGTATCCGCCATCCCAGGTCTTGGCTGATTTACGCAGAATCCGGGCAATGTCAAGGTGCTCCGCGATTAAACCGCTGATCTCGACATTGCTATGGCCTTGCTGTTTGAATTTATCGAATTGTTCTTGGTTTTCAGCGTCGAGAAAATGGCCAATTTTTTCCAATACGGTAACGGTGTCTGCCTTTTCCTTTGGATGTTGCCCCAACTCATATAACTGTTCGAGCAACTCGTCAACATTGGTCATATTGAAGTTACCTGCCAGCACCAGATTACGTGTCATCCAATTGTTCTGACGTAAAAAAGGGTGACAGCTCTCGATACTGTTTTTTCCATGCGTACCATATCGCAGATGTCCCATCAGCACTTCTCCCGTAAAACTGACATTATCCTTAAGCCATTGGCTATCGGCAAATCGGTCGGGGTAGGCACGCTGCACCGTGGCGAACTTTTTCTGTACGTACTCGAAAATATCAGCAACCGCATTAGGCGCCATAGATCGATAACGGCTGATGTAGCGGTTACCGGGCTTCACGTCGAACTTGATGGTGGCAATTCCGGCACCGTCCTGCCCGCGGTTGTGCTGCTTTTCCATCAATAGATACAGCTTATTGATGCCATATAAGGCCGTACCGTACTTTTCCTGATAATATGAAAGGGGTTTTAACAGGCGAACTAGTGCGATACCGCACTCATGTTTAATAGCGTCACTCATGTTATGCTTTGAGCATGCAAAGGTACGCAAATTATTTATTTGGTATGCAAATAAAAATGCAAGCAGATGTAACATCATAATCCAAAACAAAGTTGTAAAGCACAACAAGTATCCTTAATTTCGCGCCATAATTGCACACAGCATGTCCCAAAAAATACAGCGACAGCCTGAGCTTTCGTTTGAAAATACCGAAATCGCATTCCGAGGTAAAAGCGACGGTGACCTCAACAGGGCGTATTGGTTGTTCAAAATTATCGGCAGTAATTTTCTGACACGAATAGGGCCACCCCTTGCCAATTTTGCACTAAACGTCGGACTGCCCGTAAAAGGTTTCATCCGCACCACTATTTTCAACCATTTCTGTGGCGGGGAAACCATCGAGGGCTGCGTGCCGACCATTGAGCGCATAGCCAATCAACAGGTGGAAACTATCCTCGATTATTCTGTTGAGGGCGAAGATGCCGAAGCGGTTTTCGATGAGACATGCAGCGAGATTTTGCGCACGGTAACCTACGCAAAGACCAATCCGAATATATCCTTTTCAGTCTTCAAACCTACCGGGCTCGGCAGGTTTGAGCTATTCGAAAAAATCAACGATAAGCAACAACTCACCGCAGAGGAAGAGTCGGAATATGGTCGCATCCAGAAGCGTGTGGAACGCATCTGTCAAGCCTGCTATGATGGTGATGTAAAGGTGTTGATTGATGCGGAACATTCGTGGATACAGGATGTCATCGACGATCTTGCACGAGAAATGATGCGACGTTATAATCGCCGGGCGCCTATTGTGTACAACACGTATCAGCTTTATCGTCATGACAAGCTTGCTTCCCTTCAGGCCGACTATTATTTGGCAGAAGCGGATGGCTTTTTCCTGGGCGCTAAGCTGGTGCGGGGTGCTTATATGGAAATCGAACGGGAACGTGCTGCCGAATATGGATACAGCTCGCCTATCCAGCTCAACAAGGAAGAAACCGACCGTGATTTTAACTTGGCTATACAATTCTGCCTTGACCACGTTGACCGTATCGGATTCGTGGCAGGCACGCACAACGAAGCAAGTAGTAGGTTATTGGCTGAAGAGATGGATCGTCGGCAACTACCCCACAATCACCCCCACATTCATTTTGCCCAATTATTGGGTATGAGCGACAACCTGAGCTTTAACCTTGCAGCAGCGGGGTATCAGGTAGCCAAGTATATGCCTTACGGTCCGGTAAAAGCGGTAATGCCCTACCTGTTCAGGAGGGCTCAAGAAAACACTTCCGTGGCCGGGCAAACGGGCCGGGAGCTTTCGCTTATCGCGAAAGAGAAAAAGAGGAGGAAATCCAATAGATGACAACAGAGACAATCATAAACGAAAAACTCGAGAAGCTTACCAAAATAAGCAGTAAAAAGGATTACGGGGCCTTCCTATACGATTGCGATGGTACGCTTGCAGACAATATGCATGCGCATAGGGCAGCGTATGGTAAGGCAGCAGCGCAATATGGCATCGCATTAGATACCGCGATTATCGACGAGTTGGCCGGATGGCCAACGGTATTAATTGCACAGGAAATCAATAAGCGTTATCAAACCAACGTGCCCCCCAGTGATTTTGCCACGTTGAAATCAACCATTTTTTTCGAGGATTTCATTGCGCAGACGCCGCCTATTGACTTTGTAGTCCGGCATTTGAAAAGCCACATCGGCAAGGTCCGTATTGGTGTCGTCTCCGGTGGAAGCCGTAAAACGGTTACGAGAACACTCACGGTCATCGGATTGATTGACGACATCGAAACGCTGGTCTGTGCAGACGATACGGAACGGGGCAAGCCCTATCCCGACCCTTTTTTGCGGGCAGCCCAACAGCTCAGGGTTGCACCCCAGGATTGCTTGGTCTTTGAAGACGGCAATCCTGGCGTACAAGGGGCAATTTCCGCAGGCATGGATTGGGTACGGATTGACGAAATCGTATAACTGCTTCTACCGTTGCACACCGGCTACCTCAAGCATGAGGTAGTGCAGGTCGGTATTCCGTACAAACGGCTTAAGCAATTCTCGACATGCTCCATAGGCGGCAATTTCCACATGATCGCCCGAATGGCCCGTACTTGCCCAACCGACGGATGTGTACTTACGCTGGATATCGGCAAAATCAGCAAATGGCAGCTTATAGGGGTTGTACAAGCCATCTTCGTCCCGGTCGGTTACATAATGGGAAAGTAGCTGGATGGCTTCGTTCGCATTGATAGCATACCCTTGTGCATGCTCAATGCGCTCCCGTACCTGATTTGCCGTAAAATCTCGGTCTATCCCCTGCAATACCCAGTCATTGGTGTGTTTAAAACCGATGATCTTTTCAAAATCCTCGGTCGCACCAAAAAGGCCCGGATTGGCGTTGCCATGATCGGTCGTCACAATGACCAGCGTATTTCCATCGGCTTCGGCAAAAGCGACGGCTGTAGCCAACGCTTCGTCGAAGGCCAACTGGTCATATAATAACCCGCCAACATCATTCGCATGCGCCGCCCAATCCACCTTTCCTCCTTCCACCTGCAGCACGAATCCGTTACGGTTTTTCTGCAGGTGACGGATCGCTGTCCCTACCATCTCGGCCAGCGAAGGCGTAGTCGTTTTCAACGCGTCGTCATTTTCCCTGTCCAAGGCATATGGCAAACCATTTTGACTAAATACACCCAAGATAGGTGCGTCTTCCCCGGCTGCGTCAATGGCCTGCATTTCCGCCCTTGTTTTCGCCACCTGGAAACCGCTCCCCGCAAACTTACCAAACACGTCCTGCTTATCTTTCCGTTTATCTGTGCTGAAAAACTCGGCACCGCCCCCCATCATCACGTCAAAACGCAAATCGTGGTATTGCAGTGCGATTCCGGGCTGGTCAGAGCGGCTATCGCTATTCACACAAAATCCAGCTGGTGTGGCATGGGTAATCGGCACGGTCGTCACGCAGCCAACAGCTTTTCCGGCAGCCTTGAACTTCTGCAGAATCGGAACCGGCCGGCTTCCATCGGGAGCCACATTAAGCACCCCATTATTTACACGGACCCCACCACCCCATGAAGAGCTCGCCGCGGATGAATCGGTAACCAGGCTGTTTGCCGAAGCGGTATCCATCAATCCGCGGCTCACTACACCCCGATGATACAGCGACATCCATTCGCATAATGTACCGTCGCGACGCTCACTAAGCATGTTTGCCATGCTTAACGTCCCAACACTCATACCGTCACTAACCATGAAGATAATGTTTTTCGCTTTACTCCGTAGTGGAGATTCGAATGCTGCCGGACGGTCGCTCCCGGCCATCGAACTAAGGGGGGAGAGCACCGTTGCGCCCGCAGCAGCAATGGCTGTCTTTCTAAAAAAATCTCTGCGCTTCATCAAATAGAATTTTGAGTGGGTTGTTAAAATTTCCTAAAAATACGCAATTTATATAAACAACATGTGAAGCCACCATGATTTAATAGTACGTTCAGGCAATCAAGCCTGTCCCTTGAAACGGATATTATACATCGAAAATTCATCAAATGTATAGTGGACCATCCCGGCCAATTGTCGAGTTAAGGAGTGGATCAACCTGAACCCCAATGTTTCATTCGTCTGCTTACGTTTAGTTTCCGGTATGCCCACCCCATTATCCTTGAAAACCAATTCATAATCCCGATCCCCTTTATAGCTCACATCAACATGGATTTCGCCCGCTTCGCGACCTACAAAAGCATATTTCAACGAGTTGGTCGTCAATTCCGTCAGTATCAATCCAACGGATATCGCCGTATCGATATCCAATGAGACATCATTGGCCTCCACATGGAATTGCACACGCTTATTTCCGACATTGTAAATACTCAACAAATGCGCCCCCAACTGCTCAATATAGTCCTGGATATTTAACCGGTTGATGCTTTGTTGCTGATATAACTTATTATGGATAAGCGCAATGGAATTTATCCGGCTACTGCTTTCCTGCATCATGGTAATAACTTCCCGATTCGTGGTCTTCCTCGACTGTAGGCTAAGCAAACTGTTGATGATCTGGAGATTGTTTTTTACACGATGATGTATTTCCCGTAGCAATAGTTCATTCTGTTTGTTAGCTTGTTTCAAAATTTCGTTTTGGACCGATATCTCTGCGTTCTGCAACGCCACGCGGTGTGCCAGTTTATCCTTTTCCCGGAAATGGAAGTATAGGATGCCTAAAATCGTTAACAATACCACAATACCCGTAATCAGGCCGTAACGTTGATAACGGGTATTGGATAATAATAATTCCTGTTCTTTAATTTGTCGCTCAAACTTTTCCAGCTTGTAATTCTCACTCATTTCCATGCCCTGTCCAACGTATTGCGCGGCATAAAGGCTATCCTTAACATGTGCATAATCGCCAATCAAACTGTCCGCTCTACGAAGATCACCCGTAGCAAACAGGATTTTCGCATGCAGCAACCGAACCCGTAGCCGATCGGATTGCTGTGCCGCGCTTTTCAGTTGCGCATAAAGTGCTTCGCAGGTATCTAATGCCGTGTTGTAGTCGCCGAGAAAATACAACTCCGTGGCATATAACAGTTGAAAGCGGGATGTTAATCGATCATCGCCGATGGAATCGATTAAGTGTTCGGCCTCTTCAAGAATGTTAGCCAATCGACCTTCATCATGCATGCGGCCATACACGTCACCTTCGGTGAGCAACGTTTCCAGCAAATTCTTGTTGTCGGATGCTTCAACAAATGCCCGTCGTGCCAAATCCGTATAATGCAATGCACCGGTGTAGTCCTGTTGTTTCCCATAGCTGATGCTGTACTGCAAATAGATCGGGCCCAACGCATGGGTATAGCCGACAGCATTCGTCCACCGTTCGGCATCGCGAAGTATCGCGATTGCTTCTTTATAATCTCTCGAAATCGTGTTGTGATAATTGGCAAGTTGGATGCTCAATCTTACCTGATCAATACGATTCCCCTGCTCGTCAGCTACACGCAGGCCATTGAGGAAATTCTGCAATCCCGTATAATACCTTCCGTCATGGATGTAAATTTCTCCCAGTCGCCGGTAGCTATCGGGTAAGTTATCCATAAATTGCCCCTGCAGGTAAAGCGAGATCGCTTTTTCAAAATATCTTCCGGCAATATCCAGCGCTCCTTTTTGCTCATAAATACACCCCGTGTAATAATACCCGTCGGCTATCCCTTGGTCATAGCCGATGTCGATGGCCATTTTCCATGCCTTATTGACGAAATCATCCGATCGCTTCAAGTTGCCCTTCATCGAAAGAAAAGCTCCCCTATACCAGTCATTGATGATGGCAGTATCCGTATGTGATAACGGAGAAGGCCCTTGGAATGCTCGTGTAGAAGAACCAAGGATCACCAGTAAAATGAGCATTAAATAAAAATACAGGCAAATACGGTCCATCAGTTATACGTTTGCAAAACCACCGCCTCCGCCGTGACGTAGACGTAAAAATCTCACACCCAAATACGCTGCTCATCCCACATCGAGCATGTTTTAGCACTCAAAAAAACACAAAGGTAGACGATTAGGTATCCAATCAAGGACAATCCAAATATAACAGATTTCACGAACTAATCAAAACGATGGCCGCAAATAATTATTACCGGGCGAAGGCAGTTAAAACCCGGTTACAATACGGATTCCGCCATTGGTAAAGTCCATATCTGCCCGAGAAAGTCTTCCTATGGGGAGTTTGAAATAAGGTTCCACCGCGAGCGACAGCTTACTCGAAAGCGGAATCTTACGGCCTATGGAAAAATTCACGAAGCCAGTATATCCTTTTCCTTTCATTGGTTGATCAGCAATTTTTTCTTCCGAAAAAACAGCCGCTACAGCTGCTGCCAAATTCTTATCTGCAGCATAATTGTTCTCCAACGTCCGTTCATTGAGCCGAGCTACATAATGGGACGTACGCTGCTCGTTCAGGACGGCAACATAAGACACTCCTACCGACGTATAGAAACCTTTGGCTACCTCATAGCGCAGGTCAAAGGGTATATCCAGTGCAACCACGCTGCTCGTTACCGACGTTTCTTCGCGATATGCCTTCGCGTCAGCTACAAATCCAGCACTGCCGGTACTGGGGTTAGGAGCATTTGGAGTAGCGGAATACTCCATACCTGGTTCATAATTTGGATTCTGCCCTACACCCAGTTGACCAATCGATACACCGGATCCTAGAGAAAACTTGTCCGACAATCGGTACGCAACGGCAATTCCCCCGCCCATATTGACCTGCTCGCTGGTGAGGGACGGCGACACCACCAAACCCAAGTCCCATTTTCCCAGCGAACCTCGGGATTTATTTGCTGCAATCGCATAGGCCGGACTCGAGGTTTCCTGGTCAACCAGCCCTTCTGCCGAGAATGGGTTTACCGATTGGCCCGGTGTGTCCCGCTCTACGGTAGCAGCTAACCGCTGGGAAATGGGGTTCTCCTCAGTAACCGCTGTCGTATCGGCTAATCCAATTGCCTCGTCAAGCCTTATCGCATCTTCGGCTACCGTATCAGTCGCTGCAACTGCATCCCTGTTGACCACTGTATGGCCTACCGCCAATAGCTGTTCGTTTTCAGCAATTGACACAGGCAAAGCCGTGCCAACAGTGGCATCGATTGGTTGTTCTTCCTGTATCGATACTGACGTCGCTGGTTCTTGCGGAATAACCTGTTGCGAGCCCACACCTTGCCGGGCGAGATCGGGCTGCGCATGTTCGGGATTTTCCGACTGGCGCGTAAACCAAAATAATCCCACGGCCAACAACAGCACGGCAGCCGCACTCCAATAAGGCAACCACAATACCCGCCTAGCGGGCTTGGTATGGGCCCCGTCAAACCGCTCCCACGCTCCCTCCTTGTAGGGCTCGACGTGATCACGCAGGGTTTCCGCTATCCGTCGAATCAATTCCTTATTTTCTTCACGCTCGTTCATCTCAGCAATTATTAAAATCCGGCCGTGATATTTGTCGATGCCAAGTAAAGCTGTCTCAATTTCTTTTTCGCTCGTGTGAGGTACGTCCTGGAGGTACTTTCAGGTATCGCTAACAGCACCGAAACTTCCTCGTGCGAATATCCTTCCACCTCGTATAAGTTAAAAATGGCCCGTTGGATCTCCGGCAGTTGCGCAAGCAGCTTCATAATATCTTCAACGTGCAAATCCCCCGATACCGCCACACTTTGCTGTTGTATTTCACCTTCATTGATCTCGTCCAATGGTACAAATTGCTTTTGAGCCCGTAGAAAGTCAATGGAGATGTTTACCGCTATACGAGCCAGCCAAGCACGGAAGGACTTTTCAAAGCGCTCTCCGGCATCCCCGCTGCTGAATGTTCCGACTTTACCAAATGCCCGTATAAAACTTTCGTTGGTGAGCTCCTCGGCATCGTATTCATTTTTGACGTATCGCATGGTAATCGCACGAACATATCCGTAGCAATTTTTGTAAATGAATTCCTTGCTACGTTCATCCCCATTCTGGGCACAACTCCGCACCGCGCTCTCCAATGACAACGCTTGCTTCCCCTTCAAGTATCGGATATTGAAACTCACTACGCGGCTACACTACTATTAATCAGCTCTTTGAATTTACATCACAAATATACGCCCAATTCCCCCGGTATGTAGCCAGTTCTACGAAAAATTAATCATATAAGCCTAATATCACTTTATGTTATTAAGGGAACGTAAATAAAAACAAAAACGCTACACCACTTTCAGAACTTCTCGACCATTGCAATTAAAGCGCTTTTTAACTAAGTTTGCCGCTTAATTTATAGCGGATGAGTAGCGTACTATCTGAACAAGAAATACAGCGCAGGGAAGCGCTAACTAAGTTGGAATCTTTGGGGATCAATGCCTATCCTGCCCAGGCCTTCGAAATCAATGCCACCGCCAAGGATATCTTGGAAAATTATGAGCGCGATAAGCTGAACTATAAAAATATCAGCATTGCGGGCAGGATGATGGGTCGCCGCATCATGGGTAACGCTTCCTTTGTCGAGTTACAGGACGCTACCGGGCGGATTCAGGCTTACCTAAAACGCGATGACCTTTGTCCCGGCGAAGACAAGACCTTGTATAATACCGTCTTCAAGAAATTGCTAGATATCGGCGACTACATCGGGATAAATGGGTTCGTGTTTACCACCAATACCGGAGAGATTTCCATCCACGTGCAGGAATTGACATTGCTAGCAAAATCACTCAAGCCGCTGCCGGTAGTAAAGTCCGCGGATGGTAAAACCTTCGATGCCGTCACTGACCCCGAATTCCGCTACCGCCAGCGGTACGTCGATCTTGTGGTCAATCCGCAGGTACGGGATACCTTCGTGAAGGTGTCAAAGGTAAAAACTGCTATCCGGGATTTCCTAAACGAACGTGGCGCGCTAGAGGTAGACACCCCCGTATTGCAAAGCATTCCCGGTGGAGCTGCCGCCCGGCCATTTATTACACATCACAATGCGTTGGATATGCCGCTTTATCTTCGCATCGCAAACGAGCTTTACCTCAAAAGGCTCATTGTAGGAGGCTACGACTGGGTGTATGAATTTAGTCGCAATTTCCGCAACGAAGGGATGGACCGTACACATAATCCTGAATTTACTGTGCTGGAATTCTACGTGGCCTACAAAGATTACCTGTGGATGATGGAAATCACCGAAAAACTTTTTGAGCACGTAGCCATCGCCACCAATGGCACTGCCAACTTGCAGGTAGGCAACAAGCAAATCAATTTCGCAGCCCCATATCCCCGCGTAAGCATCTACGATGCCATCAAGGAGCATACGGGTTTCGAAGTGGATCAATTGGACGAAGGCGGGCTCCGTGATGTGTGCAAGCAACTGGGTATCGCTACCGACGAAAGTATGGGGAAAGGCAAGCTCATTGATGAAATCTTCGGCGAGAAATGTGAACACCACTACATCCAGCCTACCTTCATCATCGACTATCCTGTCGAAATGAGCCCACTCACCAAGAAACACCGTAGCAAAGCGGACTTGGTGGAGCGCTTTGAACTGATGATCAATGGCAAGGAGTTGGCCAATGCCTATACCGAGCTCAACGACCCCATCGACCAACGAGCACGATTTGAGGAGCAACTCAAATTGATGGAACGTGGCGATGACGAGGCTATGTTTATCGACTACGATTTCCTACGAGCATTGGAGTATGGGATGCCGCCCACGGCAGGCATCGGGATTGGTATTGACCGGTTAGCCATGCTCATGACCAATCAACAAAGTATACAAGATGTGCTCTTCTTCCCGCAAATGCGCCCGGAGAAAACGGCAAAGCAAGCAAGCGTAGCCGATTATCTTGCACAGGGGATACCTGAAGAATGGGTATCGGTATTGCAGAAAATGGGACTCACCACTATCGAAGCGTTAAAGTCGGCAAATCCCAACAAAGTTTTCAATGACCTTGGTGGCATGCGCAAGAAAATGAAACTGGAAATCCCCATGCCAACCAAGGATGAGGTGATGAAATGGTTTGACTAAGCTTTGGCATTCAGTGCCACCGCATACAGCTTCATTTGCTTCACCATGGAGAGGAGGCCATTCGCTCGTGTGGGCGAAAGGTGTTCTTTCAATCCGATCTCATCGATAAAATACAGGTTGCTGTTAGCGATTTGGTCGGGAGCGTGCCCGGATAACACCTTTACCATCAACCCGACCAGCCCCTTCGTGATGATGGCATCGCTATCCGCCGTAAATATGACCCTACCATCCTGGTGGTCGGCATGCAACCACACTTTCGATTGACACCCCTTGATTAAATAATGGTCTGTCTTGTATCGATCATCGATGAGCGGCAACTCCTTGCCCAATTGGATGATGTATTCGTATTTCGCCATCCAATCGTCAAAAAAGGAGAAGTCGTCAATAAGTTCGTCCTGTATTTCGTTGATAGTCATTGTTTGTTTCAGTACTTAGTAAGCGGCCTTCCCCTTCTTTCAACTTACCGTAGCATCGCGGCTGCCCGTTCTACACCGGCTATCAATGCATCGATATCCTCCGTGGTATTGTAGACGGCGATGGAAGCGCGTACCGTACCGGGAATGCCATAGCGATCCATAAGCGGCTGTGTACAATGATGGCCTGTCCGTACCGCTACACCTAGTTTATCTAAAATTACACCCACGTCGTAGGGATGCACGCCATCCAGCAAAAAGGAGACGACGCTCGATTTTTCCTTCGCGGTGCCAATAATTCGCAAACCCGGTATTTCTAGCAATCGTCTTGTCGCATATTCCAGCAATTCGTGTTCATGCCGTGCAATTTGGTCCAGTCCGATTTCCTGGATATAGTCGATGGCGTGTGCGAGGCAAATACCCGCTTCGATATTGGGCGTCCCCGCCTCATACTTGAAGGGGAGTTCATTGTATGTGGTCTTAGCAAATGTCACTTCCTTGATCATCTCTCCACCGCCCTGATATGGTGGCATCGCATTCAGCCACTTTTCCTTTCCATACAATATGCCTATCCCTGTCGGGCCGTACATCTTATGTCCGGAAAACACCAAAAAATCCACGTCAAGTGCTTGGACGTCTATGGGTAAATGCTGTATGGCCTGTGCAGCATCTACCAAAACGGCCGCTCCGCTTGCATGGGCCAAGTCAATGATTTCCTTTACCGGATTTACGGTACCCAAGGCATTGGATACGTACGTAATGGCTACCATCTTCGTTCGGTCACTAAGCATCGATCGATAAGCTGCCATATCCAATTCTCCGGCTTCATTGATGGGCACTACCTTCAATACCGCACCGCGTTCTTCACAAACGATTTGCCAGGGCACAATGTTGGAATGGTGCTCCATTGTCGAGATAATGATTTCGTCACCAGCGTGGAGAAATGCTTTTCCATAGCATGTTGCTACCAAATTGATGCTTTCCGTGGTTCCCTTGGTAAGAACAATTTCATGCTCGTGGGCCGCGTTGATAAAGGGCTTGAGCTTACGCCTCGTCACCTCGAAAGCATCTGTAGCCAATTGGCTAAGATGGTGTACGCCGCGGTGTACATTACTATTCAATTGGGTATAATAGTGAGCGATCGCGTCGATGACCTGTCGGGGCTTTTGCGTGGTTGCCCCATTATCCAAATACACCAGCGGCTTGCCATTTACCGTTCGGGTCAGGATAGGGAAGTCTTTCCTTACATTGTTGACGTCGAACCGCTCCAATACTGCTGTCCGTTCCATAGGATACAAAGGTACAAGTATTTTGTTAAGCAACCCTACTTAAAAAACCGAGCTCCGTAGCTAACCATTACATAAATAGGGATAATCAGCGCTATCCAGGACAGCACATGCCAGATTCCTGTACCTATAATAGCCAGTAGCAATCCGATTATTGTAACAACAAACAGTAGGATAGGCTTGCTCCAGATTTTGACAAAATCATTGCTTTTAGTCGCCATCTTCATCAACGGTTAGTAGCGTAAGTGACCCGGCATTTTTCATTAGCCTTTTCAGTTGCACCTGCTTCGCTTTGCGCCGGGCAAACCAAAGATAAATTCCCGACACCAGCACGATGATCGTCAGGATATCCAGAATCGCCCAGATTACCTTCATCGGCATCCCCCCGTAATCACCGAAGTGGAAGGGTTGGGAGATAAAAATAGTTTTCAGGTACCAAGGAAGATCCTTAATGGCTGTGAGTCCTCCATTTTTGGCATCGATCAATGCAGGTTTGATAATCCGCGAAGTAAGCGGCGTCGTGCCAATCATATACACAGCGTAATGGTGCCTGCTCGAGTATAACGTACCCGGATAAGCCACAAAAGACACTTCCATACCGGGTGCCGCGGCCCGCGCCGTATTCAGGGCAGCTTGCAGTGAGCTAAATGGTGGCGCTACTTTCGGTTGGTCTTCGTATTCGGCAACCATGTCAGCCAGCTGCCCTGCACGCCACATTTCCAGCGCCGGATCTGCTAACGTGTTGATCACCCCGGAGAGTCCAACTACAGACGCCCATGCCAATGTGACAATCCCAAGTAAGTTGTGAAGATCAAGCCACCGAAGCCTTACAGACTTCTCCGTACGGATCATACCAAAATCATAGCGTTTCATGATCGGTCCATACAGCATTACGCCCGATATGATCGCCAACATAAAAAGAAGGCCCATCAGACCAAGGAAGAGTTTACCGGGTATCCCGGCAAGCATTTCGACGTGCAGATAGTACATCACCAACATAAAATCCATTTCATTTGGTGGTGCGTCCAATACCTTCGCGGTGTGTTCGTCCATGGTCAGGTAATGGTCGGCCTCGATAGGTGCTTCAGACGAATCGGCCAACGTAACAAACATTTGTCCCGGATGATGGTCTCCGTCCCAAAAAATGTACTTCACTTCCTTTCCAGGTATTTCATTCATCGCCTGCTGCAGTACAACGTCTTTAGAAAGCGGGGCGGCCTCCGGCAGCGGGATGGTTGCCTCAAGTTCTTCATGTATGAGGTGGTCTATTTCCTCATAGAAAATCAGGGGTAAGCCGGTGATGCACAACATCAGTAGAAAGACCGTACTGACCAAGCTTGTCCACTTGTGGATGTTGAACCAATTTTTTATTGTCTGTGCTTTCACGTGTGGAAGATAAACAATTCTCGAAAATGGTTAAAATTTATAAGCCACACTGGCCGCAAAATTGCGCCCCTTCTGTGGGTTTACCGACCAATAGCCAATATAGTAGGTTTCGTCTGCCATGTTATTCATGTTGAAAGCGATCCGTACGTGCTCCCCATTGTAAAACAAGCTCGCATTAACCAATGTATATGCCGGCAGATAGAAGACCCCGGTCTGGCTATTGTCGATGACCTTATAACGGCTGGCATAGTTCCCCCCTATCCCCAATCCATAATTTTTAAGTTTGCCGCCTAGGAATTTATAGGTAGCCCACATATTGACGAGGTTTTGTGGTCCTTGGCCTCCCGGGCTACGGCCGGGCTCCGAATAAAAATCGTTGTCATTGCCTTCGATCACTTGGGTTTCGTTATAACTATAGCCCGCTATCACGCTCAACCCTGCAAGCGGGTGGGCACTGAAGTCAAATTCAATTCCTTTACTCCCTACTTTACCGCCCTGCACCGAGTTATTCGGATTTTGGGGATCGGGATATACCCGGTCTGATACCTTGATATCATATACCGACACCGTGGCATACAGCTTATCAGCGAACAGGTTGGTTTTTACGCCATATTCCAATTGATTGGCCTGCTCGGGTTTGAACGACTGTACACGGAGGTAATTCCCGTCCTGATCAAACACCTGTTGGGGCGAAACGTTGATAAAAGCATTCATATAGTTGGCAAACAGCGAAACCTTATCCAGCACCGGTTGGTATACCAAACCGAATTTGGGCGACAGCGCAAACTGGTCGTAGTTATCATCCGGCGTGTTCATCTCGCCTTTGGAATCGAAATAATCAGCTCGTAGGCTCACCATGGCCATGATACCCGGCGTCACATTCAGTACGTTGGAGAAATAAGCACCGTATGAGCTGTTTGATATATTGCTATTTACGCCCTCCAGTCCACCGAGTAGATTTTCAATGGAAGCCTGTGTGAGATAAACTGGTGGCATATCCTCTCCGGTAAACGGATCAATGTAATTGACATCGCCTTGGGGGGTTACGTTACGGGCCCATCCCCACCCCGAGCCATGATCGATGACATTCCGGTCGTAGTAATCGAGGCCGATCAACAGGCGGTTTCGCAATGTGCCAATTTTAAAGTCGCCATTAAAATTCTGCTGAATAACCGTCGTATTCGTCGTTTGCTGTTCCTTGTGGAAGTACTGGCTGAAATCATTGTCGCCGGCTACGTCATCCCAAATATACGTATAATAGCCGTTTGATTTCACGGTTCCCCGTGAAATCACCGTGTGAGAGGTCCATTGGTCAGCTAACTTGTACACCATTTGCCCTTGAAGATTATACTTGGGGTTTTTGATGGTAATGTCGTTACTTGTAAATGACAGGGAATTGTTGAGGTTAAGTTCTTCAATACTTGTGAAATCAAGTGGACTAAGCCGATCCGAATGAAAAAACACAGGTGCAACAGATCGCTCTTCCTCCAGGATTTCTGCCAGCACTTGGAAAGACAGTCGATCATTGACCTCATAGGCTAACGCCGGGGCTATAAAAAACGATTTCTTAAAGCCTGCGTCCTGAAAACTGTTCTCCGTATGGTACGCGGTATTAATCCGCAACGCAATCTTTTCTGTTTTGCTCAGCGGCGTGTTGATATCTGTCGAAATGCGATTCAGACCGAAACTACCCAAATTGTAGGTTACCTCGCCACCAAAACCAAGGTAAGGCTTTTTGGTGACGGTATTGATTAAACCGCCGTAACTGTAAAAGCTGCCACCAAATAAGGTCGCTGAAGGCCCCTTCATCACCTGGATTTCCTCCACGTTGGCCGGGTCAAGGTTCCCACTGGTCAACCCGGGCAATCCGTTGGTCAGTGCCGGCTGGGCGTCAAACCCCCGAAGAGCAAAATAAGCTGCGCCATCGCCAGCTCGTCCGGTTGCCTCCCAAGTTCGTGTGATACCGGGCACATTGCGTAGCGCGTCATCGTAGCTGGTGATTACCTGCTGCTTTAATAGTTCAACAGAAACAGCATTGTACACCTGCGGGTTTTCCAGGTTGGTGAGTGGAATCTTCGCTATAACGGTCGGCTTGTTGGCTGATAATTGTGAAGAAACGATGACTTCCCTCAACCTCGCCGAATTTTCGGGGAGTACAAAATCGATCACCGCCGTTCCACCGGATGTTACGGTTACCGTTTTTACCTGCGTTCCCAGTCCAACAAAAGACGCCGTCATGGTATGTACACCTACAGGTACGTTATGGATTTCATAATTACCGTTACGGTCTACTACCGTTCCCTTACCGGCACCTTTTACCGATATATTTACGGACTCAGCCGGACGGCCGTCATCAGTGGTAACTGATCCGTTGATATTACCCGTTTGGGCGAATGCAACCACGGAGTACAAGATAAAGAAAACGGTATAGTAATATGTAGCGCTCATGAAGAATTGATTTCATGGCAAAAATATTATTTAAATCGATTCTAAACCATTTATTTTAAAATAATCTAAATAAATAACCCGGTATTGAGTTCTTCCCGCCATAAACGGCAAAACAAAGACGGAAAAGTTAACAGCCTTTTTACATAACGAACATGTGACATGACAGATTTAACGGGCCTCCTGTTTGATGACGGTCTGATATTTGTGCGGCTAGGACAGATACTAAAACTAACACGCTTTAATGAAATACCTACTGCATACAGTGCTTCTATTCCTGTGCTTTCCGGCATTCGCCCAGCAATACACTATCCAAGGAAGTATTCAGCACGCAAGCGGCAATACACCGTTTCCCAACGCAACGGTTTCGCTGATTAATACACCAGACTCCATAATCCTGAGCGAAACGGTTACTCATTCGGATGGCACATTTGATTTTGAGGACGTAGCTGCGGGTAATTACCTGTTGCGTATACAATATCTCGGATACGAAACCCTCGACGAACAGGTAGAAGTGACTAAAAACACAACTATCGGGACGCTATACCTGCTGGAAAACGCACGGCTTCTGGATGAGGTGACCATTATGATGCGGCCGCCCGTGGGTGAGCAGCGTGGCGACACGACCCAATTTAACGCGGCCGCATTCCAGACGATGAAGGACGCTACCGCCCAGAATCTCATCGAAAAAATGCCCGGAATGGGCAACGAGGATGGCAGTCTCCAAGCCCAAGGTGAAAACATCACACAGATCCTTGTGGATGGCAAGCCCTTCTTCGGCACGGACGTCAAAGCCGCCCTGCAGAACCTGCCTGCCGAAATCATCCAGAGCATCCAGGTCTTCGACAAACTAAGCGATAAGGCCGAGTTAAGCGGATTCGACGACGGTGAGCGACTGAAAACCATCAACATCATCACCAAGCCCAATAGCCGGCGAGGCCTCTTTGGCAAAGCTTCGGCCGGATATGGCGATAACGACCGCTATATGGCAGGCGCCAGCGTAAATGCCTTTAATGAAGACCAGCGCCTCACGATTACCGGACTAACCAATAACATCAACGCTGTAGACTATTCCGCCGATCCGAACAGCCAAGGAGAAGTCCGCCCTCAAAATGGAATTATCAATACCAATCGTATTGGAGTCAACTACACCGACAATTGGGGAGAAAAAGTCGAACTCAACGCCAGCTACCTGTTTAACCATCGCAAAAATTTCGGCGAGTCCTCCCTCTTCCGTGAGTATGTCCTCCCCGATGATGACGGCCAGCGATATACCGAATCGAGCACAAATACACGCCGGAATATGGAGCATCGCTTTGACATGCGATTTGAATACAACATCGATAGCAATAACCGGATTCTGTTCCGGCCGAACTTTTCGGCAGAGCTCGATAAAGAAAGCAGCTTTTTTACCGGAAACACGTCAGCGAACTCCGGCCCGATGAATCAAACTGAAAACCGTCGACAGGCCACTAATTCAGATATCGATTTCGATAGCCGGCTTTATTACAGCAGACGCTTCGCAAAACCGGGCCGTAGCCTCCGCCTGGGGTTGGAAACAGGTAACCACAAAAACGATGACGATGCAGACCGGCAAGCAGCGAATATATTCTATGATCCGGCCGAGCGCCTGGAGAACATCAGCCAAAACATCGTCCGAGTACGCAAAGGGTTTTCTTGGGAAGCCAGCGCATCGTATACCGAACCGATCGGCAAACGTGGCATGGTGGAGCTGGAATATGAAGTGGGCAATCGTAAAGACGATTCGGACCAGCTGACCTATGATACGGACGAAATGGGAAACCGGTTGCGCATCGACACGATGCTCAGTAACACTTTCAATAGCAAATATCTTGCACAAGAGGCAGAAATTGGCTATCAATATGCGTTGGAGAAACTGCGGGTGCAGGTAGAAGCGGAGTTCCAGCACGCCCAGTTAACAAACGATCAAGAATTTCCCAGCACTTTCATTTTACACCGCACATTCCGGAGCGTGTTGCCTTCAGCCCGTATCGACTATGAATTCACAGATTCCAAAAATCTTGAATTTGATTATGACGCGCGCACGAATGCGCCGTCCATCGGAGATCTGCAGGGTGCTATCGACAACTCCAATCCATTGCACCTCCGTACGGGGAATCCAAACCTTGACCAATCATACAGCAATCGCTTTCGCTTGCGCTATCGGAGTTATAACCCGCAGACCGAACGTAGTTTCTTTGCCCAAGTCCAGTCTTCCCTGACCTCCAATAATGTGGTCAGTAGCACGACTATCGCCAGTGAACCCATTGAATTAGCCGAAGGCATCGTCCTTGAACGAGGAGCTCAACTCACCAGGCCAGTCAATTTGGATGGGTACTGGGACCTTCGGTCCTATTTTCACTATGGCCTGCCCGTTCGTTTCCTTCCTTCCAACTTCAATGTACACGGGGGCATTCGGTACAGTCATAGCCCCGGGATGATCAATGACGAGATCAATACCGTCAATTCAATGCGCTATAGCGGTGGTCTCTCGTTGAGTAGTAACATCAGTGACCGCATTGATTTCAATATCTGGACACGATCCTCCTTCAATAACGTTGAAAATTCGCTGCGCCCCACACTCAACAACAACTTTTTCAACCAAAGTACGCGTGTGAATTACAATTGGATTTTATGGCAAAACCTAGTGTATCGGTTAGACCTTAACCACCAATTCAATACAGGCCTTTCAGAAGGATATGATAACAGTATTTTCCTGGTCAATATGGCGATTGGCAAGAAGTTATTGAAGAACGAACGGGCCGAAGTCAGTGTAAATGTCTACGACCTGTTCGGCCAGAATAATAATATCCAACGTGACATTACGGAAACGTATATCCAGGATTCACAGTCGAATGTATTGCAACGCTATTTCATGTTGAGCTTTACCTATAATATCCGACATTTTGCAAGCGGAACAACAGTCGACGATTACGAAGAGCTATATAACTAATCCGCCTGGCATCATTCCACTTGCTGCAAAACAAATAGTTGCAAAAACCGGCCATCCTTGTGTTCCATATACCGGTTAAAGACAAGCGATGTGCCGTCAGGTGACCAATTAGGTGCACCGACCGGCTTGTCCGCGTCGTCGAAACGCCGGGTAATTCGCCGGGATTCCCCTGTTGACAAATGCGTGACGAATAGACTATTATCGGCTGGATAAGCGACCCATTGCCCGCTCGGATGTAGATTGAACGGGCCCTGTACGGGAAACGGGTTATAACTAAGCTGACGGGGCTGCCCGCCGTTTGGCGAAATGCCAAAAAGCTGTATCACGCCACCGTCATCGGTAGCTAAGTAAATAACCAGGGTTCCGTCGGGTGTCGTACGCAACCAGTGCCTTGGTCCTTCAACGCCTCCATCGGAATAAGTAATCCGCCGCTGTTCAACACCGGCTGGCACCGCCGGCCGGGTAGTTGCGGTACCTTCCAAGGGTTGCCCGCTGACTCCTTGTGTCAAATCTTGCGGCAAATCTGCCACAAAAATCTCCGTAACCATTTGCCCTGTTTTGTCGCGTACATTCCCTTGAAAAGCGATCGCCTTCGATTGCTTACTTCCATCCGGCTTGATGTAGCCGTCTACCCCGATCCAGCATTCATCAAATGCCCTGTCGATTTCATCACTCCCCGGCGTGGGATTTTCGGTCACCTTGGTAACCACGACCGAAAAGTACGAGCCATTATTGTTTTCCAGCATCGCATCATCGTCAACCAAGACGTTACCCGGCACCATCACCCCCACCATGCGTAGGTCTGAAACCGACGAATCCGTTCCTGCCAATTGCTCCATTACATAATCATTATACGTGAAGCTGATCCATGTACCATCGGCACTCCACGAATGTGCGTGGGTACCGCCACGAAGTGCTCCCTGCGTAAACGGAAAGCTAACGTCACGGGCATCCATAAAAATGGGCTGCCCGGGCCTGCTCACGTCTATTGCAACCCCTGTGCGCCGGGTCATACCATAGGGCCGGAATGCGTCCGCATTCCGGACACCATGGATAAAGAGCACGCGATCCAAGATTGGCGAAAACGTCGCAGCGCCTACCCCTGGCCCATACCGTGTTTGGTTGGGAGTGCGGTATAGCTCCCGTACCTCAGCGGTCTTTACATTCACCATCTCAATCGTACCCGTGCTGCCAATCTGTGTATCGTCATTGCGGGTATCATATACAATCCATTGACCATCTCGCGAAAACACTTGGGTATGGTGGATGGTGTGTCCTTTCGGACCAGTCGTAAGTTGGCGTTCGTCAAAATTCATCATCGAGGTATCTGGGTGATGGCATGACCACACAATCCCTAAAAAGGGAAAAATGCTCCACAGGCGTTTTGCCGTTAACCTTACCATCACAGCAAAAATACGTATACCTATTTCATACAATCCTATAGCATATTATTAGAGGGTTGTATGATATTGACGTAAAATTTCTACCGCAGAATCGTTTTTCTCAATAATTTTCAAGAGTTTAGTCATTAATTAATTAACCAAAAAAGCAACATGAGATGAAGCACATGAACTATTCACCGAAATGCCGTCGTACGACTCGATCGATAGCTTTAGGCCTGCTGTTTGGGCTAATTGCGATACTGGCCGATGCCCAACCCAGCTGGATGACGCAGGAGCAAAAACTGGAACCCGTCGTGCAGCAAATCGTTACGGAAGCCAACAACAACTCACACTTGAAGCAGCTTGCTCATGAATTACTGGATGTAGTAGGTCCCAGATTGGTCGGCACACCGCAAATGAAAAACGCCCACGATTGGGCGGTAGCCAAATACGCAACATGGGGAATCGATGCCCGTTACGAGGAATTTGGCGAGTGGCGCGGCTGGGACCGGGGCATTTCCCATATCGACATGGTATATCCACGCGTAAAGACCTTGGCGGGCACCCAATTGGCTTGGAGCCCCACAACAGGCGGTAAAGCGGTAGAAGGTGAAGTCATTACCCTCCCGGATGTAAGCGATTCAGTGGCTTTTCAGGCCTGGTTGCCCAATGTAAAGGGTAAGTATGTAATGATATCGATGTTACAACCTACCGGACGACCGGATTACAATTGGGAGGAATTCGGTCTACCCGAATCGGTCGAACGAATGAAAGCGGAACGTGATTCGCTGACGGAAAAGTGGCGTGATAAAATCGCGGCTACCGGAGTCTCTTCCCGTTCCTTACCGCGTCTGTTGGAAGAGGCCGGTGCAGCCGGAATCCTCGAGTGTTATTGGTCGCGCGAGTTTGGCTCAAATAAGATATTCGGTGCACGCACCACAAAGATCCCTTCACTAGACATTTCACTGGAAGACTACGGAGTGCTATACCGGTTGGCAGAGAACGGCCATAAGCCCCGCATCAAGGTGGAAACCGAGTCCAAGGATCTCGGCACGGTACCGACGTTCAATACCATCGCTGAGATCAAAGGGACGGAGAAACCGGATGAATATGTGATTCTTTCCGCACACTTCGATTCTTGGGAAGGTGGATCAGGCGCTACGGATAACGGTACAGGTACGGTCACCATGATGGAAGTGGCCCGTATCCTGAAAAAAGTGTACCCCAGTCCTAAGCGGACCATACTCATCGGCCACTGGGGAAGCGAAGAACAGGGACTAAATGGTTCCAGAGCCTTCATATTAGACCACCCAGAGATTGTAGAGAAAACACAGGCTGTTTTCAATCAAGATAATGGTACTGGGCGGGTCGCCAACCTCAACGGGTCGGGCTTCCTACATGCATATGACTTCATGGGCAGGTGGATGGATGCGGCTCCGCGGAATGTCACGCAGGGCATCGAAACCGACTATCCGGGGTCGCCCAGTGGCGGGGGGTCCGATCACGCGTCATTTGTGGCTGCCGGCATTCCGGCTTTCATGATGAGTTCACTCTCTTGGGGATATGGGACCATTACCTGGCACACCAATCTGGACACCTATGACAAATTGATATTCGACGACTTGAAATCCAATGTCATCCTCATTGCCACATTGGCCTATAAGGCCAGCGAAGAATCCGAATTGGTAGACCGTGAAAAACGGGTAATGCCCTTAGGCAGAGATGGACAGCCCGGTCAATGGCCCGTAATCCGTCAACCGCGGCGTAACGGAGTTGGCTATTGACACCGCACGGGATGGGTTGCTTGCATGCACCTATCCCGTCATTGGCTTCTTAGCCCACGAATATTCCACGAAATCGACACCCGAAAAATCTGGCTGAAACGAATCCGGGCGACTGATTTTCATGAGCAATTCGAATGATTTCGGATAAGGCCTTTCAAACAAACTTCCCGCCGGGATGTAGGGAAATGAATCCAGATACGTTTCCACCTTATTCGGAGAAACACGTCGATGGATATATACCCGATGGATATCATCGGGATGCTTGATACCGGCTGCACCCATCAGTTCGCCTGCGCTTTTCACCGTTTCGTGGTGAAAATTTGCTACCCGTACCCGCTTTTCCGCTACGACCAACCCCTTTACCAAATGAGGGGCTTGGGTAGCCACGCCGGTAGGACAAGTATTAGCATGGCATTGCAGCGCTTGGATACAGCCAAGCGCCATCATCATCCCCCGGGCACTATTGCAGATATCTGCACCAAGGGCAAAGTTCTTAACCAGATCAAAACCAGTGGCAATTTTTCCCGCAGCGATGATCTTAATATGGCGTTTGAGATTGAACCCCGTCAAGCAGTCATAGACAAAGGCCAACGCATCACGTAACGGCATCCCCACCGAATTGGAAAATTCCAGTGGCGCCGCCCCGGTTCCTCCTTCCCCACCATCCACCGTGATGAAATCGGGATAGATATCCGTTTCCACCATGGCCTTGCAAATGGCGATGAACTCGCTTCGATGGCCGATACACAACTTAAACCCAATGGGCTTTCCATCAGATAAGTCGCGTAGTTGCTTCACGAAATCCAGCAGTCCGAGCGGTGTGGAGAACTTCCGATGAAATGGTGGCGAGTCGACCTCCTTTCCTACTTCCACCAAACGGATACGTGCTACCTCGGGCGTGACCTTTATTGCTGGTAGGATACCTCCGTGCCCTGGCTTTGCACCTTGCGATAATTTGATTTCAATCATTTTTACCTGAGGATGCTTCGCTTTTTCGGCAAACGCATCGGGATTGAAGTTTCCATCTGCGTGCCGGCACCCGAAATAGCCGGTGCCGATCTGCCATACCACGTCGCCCCCACCTGCCAAATGGTAGTCGGTAAGCCCACCCTCGCCGGTATTGTGATAAAAACTACCGATCCTTGCGCCCTCGTTCAACGCCATTACCGCATTTTTACTCAGTGAACCGTAGCTCATCGCAGAGATGTTAAATACACTACTTGAATACGGCTGGGTGCATTGCGGCCCACCAACGGTAACACGCGGATGTTCATTGATTTTGAAATAGTCGATGGCCGTGATGCTATGGCTCAACCATTCATAGTTATTGTCGTACACATTCAATTGGGTACCGAACGGTGTGGTATCCAGCACTTTTTTTGAACGCTGATAAATTACACTCCGAAACATCCGGCTGAAGGGGCGACCCGTCGTATCGCTTTCCACAAAATACTGCTGGATTTCAGGACGGATGCTTTCGAACAAATACCGCAGTCTGCCAAACAGTGGAAAATTACGCCGGATGGCCTGCTTGGTTTGCATGATGTCCAACACACCCATCAGGATCAACGGGACCACAACAATCAGGCTCCACAATACCGGAGGCCACCAAATGCAAGTTACTCCGATAATGGCAACGAGCCACACGGCACTGTATATAAATTTTTTCCGCATAAGCCAAAGCTGCGAAAAATTGGCCAACAATCAAAGCTTAGTCCGTGGCACTTGTCAACCGAGCCAATAACCATTCCTGTATCTTCGCTTGTTGTTCGGGATATGTCCAATGACCCGTTTCCTGCACCAAATAAAGCTCTTTTTGAGCATTAATCTGATTATAGGCTGCATAATAGGACGTCGGCGGACAGGTCTCATCGTTGTATCCCCAAGTATAAAATCCGGGCACCTGTACCGATTTGGCGAAATTGACCACATCATAGTATGCAGATACTTGTATTTTTTCATCCTTGGCCATGAATGGTGCATTCCATTCGTTGAACATATGTGGCCAACCGCCGGCCCGGCCATACAGGTAGCCTGTTAGATCACACAACGCTGGATATAATGAAACCAAGTACTTGACCCGACTGTCCAATGCCGCGGTAATGATTGATAGGGCTCCACCTTGGCTTCCACCCCAAACCGCCAAGTTACTACCATCAAATTCAGACAAGGAAAAGAGGTAGTCCACAGCACGCACACAGCCCAGGTAAACACGCTTGTAATAATATTTATCGCGGTTATCCAGGTTGAAGAACTGATAGTTCTTTAGGGCCCCAGCTGCCAAGCTACTGTACAAGCGCGGCTCCTGCGTGACCGAAATACCATGGATACCGATCTGCAGAGTAATGATTCCCTTTTCTGCAAGGTCTACAATGCCCGCATAAGGGCGGATACCTGCTCCCGGAACCTGCAATACCGCTGGATATTTTCCCGGCGCCTTTGGCTTTGCCAAGATACCGTAAAGCCTGGATCCGGTTTCAAAATTCTGTATATTCACTTGGTAAACATCAACTTTTTCCGTACAGCTTTCAGGGAGTAATGTGAGCTTAGCATCCATTGGGATGTTGGCTGCTTCGGTCTTAGCATCATTCCAGAAATCCCAAAAATCTTCGGGTAATTGCTGCGTTGGTTGAATGTCTTCAGGGGAGTATCCCGCCGTGGCAAGCCCCCGATAACTGGAACCTTCTACGTTTACCTTCGCTTCACAACGCAGGAAACCGGCTTCAGGCAATTTACCGGTAACCGTACCAACACCGCCCTTCAACCGCAACGTGCCTTGGTCACTTGGAGTCATCTTTTCCAAACCGATAGCGTACGAGACCTCTATATCATCCATTGGAACCTGATGTTTCAGAATCCGTATGGTAAACGTCGCCTCTTCGCCAGGCACATATGTCCAATCTGTCTTGTCTGGCGATACCAATACCTGTATAGGATGTGGGGGTCTGGATTGCGCGAAGATACTAAGCGAAAGGAATAGCAAAGCGCAGGCAGCGATAGCGACACGGATGAAAGAGCGTCTATTCATGATTTAGAAGTTAGTGATAGCTAGTACAACGTTTGTTAATCAGTGCAGCTAAATTAATGCTTTCAGGTCACATAGCAACACTTTTTTGCTGTTTACTGATCAATCATCTCATCAATCGTTATTGCAATATTTTCGGCGATCATCGCATGGCCCTCATCATTCGGGTGCACACCGTCCGGAAAAAGATCGCCGTACCCCCCTTTTTCTTTCGCGTATTTCGAAAAAATCCGGTAATTATCGGCAAGCCCAACCTGATACATCTTTGACAATTTTCGCACAGCCTCCACGTACTGTTGCAATCTCTTATTTTGATATTGCCGTACCTTGCCGAAAACGAAGGGCGGCGGCGCTGCCAACAATACTCGTACATTTCTTCTTTTCAACTCTTTTATCATGAAGGACAAATTGGCCTTAAACTTTTCTAGTGAAATCCGTGATGCCCCTGCCGGGTTTCCATCGTCAATGTAAGCGTCATTCGAACCGAACGAGATAATGACCAAATCCGGATGATGATCCAATACATCTGTTTCGAATCTATCCAATGCATGTCTAACTTTAGCAAAATCATTATCCACGAGCCGACCCGAGTGACTGCTGCCCACACCGGAGTTGATGAGCGTAGCTGTAATTCCCGCATCTGCCAGCAGGTACGGGAGCCGATCTGCCCATACCGTGTCCACTGTTGCCCTTCTAGCGGTAATCGAGTTACCGAATGCAACAATTTTTAGTGAGTCCATACCTGCCACACACTCGTACTTAACAAGTGTAACGAATAACAGGACAACGAAAGAAATGCGTAACCCCATCACATTTTTATGACTGCCGCGGGGCCCAATACGTACAGGTACCCTGCGGCTCTATCGGTCCGGTAAAAAGGGTACAACCACCGCAACTCTCTTTTTCGCGCGGCGGGAGCCAAAGGTTGCAATGCTGGCATTGCGTTTCTTCGGTAGGTGAACTTTTCTGATAACCTAGGTTTTTTCTCACCTCGTAATCTTTTTCCTTCAATTTGGAGAAATCATCGCAATTTCCGCCAAATCGCGCCAATGCGTCTTTGTCGGGATTGGCTGTACTGTCTGCTAAGGTCCCTGTCTTTGATCCGCCGCCGTTTCCGCCACACCCAATAAGCGTGGCACCGCCGACCAAGCTTAAGGCAAGCGAAACGGCGTGGCCAATAAATCTTCGTCTGTTTTCCATCAATTGTTTCCTGTAAGTTCTTTCGTTAATTTGTCTACAATATCCTGTCCTTTTGCGGAAAAGGATGTCGACTTGATAGTGCTGATCAATGCGTTATTTGTGGCATCGCTTGCCTTTGCTTTGCGGACACCGCCCGCAAACCCTTGGATGATACCCAGTTCGTAGTCTGTCTCACCCTTCGGCATGGCAGCGACAAATGTTTTATATTGGGAAAGATCTCCACTGGCTCCGATTGTAAAGGCTAACTCTTCCATAAATTTTGGTTGGTTGTGTATCGCGTCTTTGTATGCCGCCGTCTGAGCCAGTACTTGATATAAGGCGTAAGAGGCCCCTAAGTCGGAACTCAATATCGCTTTTCTGAACCACGGATCACCACCATATTTTACGGCCACCTTCGCCAGTGCGTCGATTGTTTTGGCTGTAGGGGCAAACGCTCCCAAGCTCAACGCTGCCTGGAATGCCACTTCGGCTTCTGGATCGTTCGCAGCCGCAACGACTGCATTCACCAATGCCGGATAGCGCTCCGCGAGCATAATCCCGTGCTTCCGCAACTGTGGGTGAGTGTCCGCCAACACCGCCGACACGTGTTCGGCTGAAAGCTGGTCCAATCCTTCCAATACGTATAGCGCGTGCAGGCGGGTACGCGGATCGGCGTGGGCTTTCAACAGCTCAGCCACCTTACCCGCCACCGAGGGATCTTTGCGCTCCACGAGCAAACGCTGGGCTTGTATACGCCACCATTGGTCCGTATGCGCCAGGATGCCAACCAGGTCGGCTGATGATTTTTCGCTTAACGCCGCATTGGGGTTACCCGGACGTTTTCCCTCCGGATAAATCCGGTAGATGCGGCCCAGTTCCGTCCCTTTCTGGAAGTCCATGTCCACTTTTAGCGAATCCGGGATCGAAACGGGTGTTTCGATGTGTTGCCGATACATATCAACAACGTAAAGGGCTCCATCCGGCCCTACCGTCGAATTGACTGGGCGGAACCAGGTATCCGTCGATGCCAAAAATTCCTTTTCCTGACCTTCTGGTGCTCGCTTTGCGGTTAAAAAGGGACCTTCCCGGGTAGGATTGATCACGTCACGGTGTACCAAGTTCAATGCGACCTCCGCCGTAAAGATATTGCCGTAATAGGCTTCGGGAAATAGTCCGGAGTTGTACATCATTCCGCCCGAAGCGCCGGTAAAATGGTTCCACACGTGTTCGGTACGGTCTAATCCTGCCGCATCGTATTGCCGCTGCCGTCCCTCGCTTCGTTCGACACGCCAATAGGGTGCCTCGCTGATCGCAAAAGCGCGTATATCTTCTGTCCCGTATATATTAGCGACCGACGAGTGGGAAGGCATGCGCTTATGCCGATTCAGATACCGGTCGGGTATCGGTGCGGTCTGTAGGTGCCAGGTGTTTTGCGTAAAAAACCGATGCCCCCAGTCGTCTGTGGTAAGCCCGAATTGCCCGGCTCCTGACTCGGCCTCGAAAAGATTTTTGTCGAGCCTGAACCGGAAATCCTTCCCCGCCAACGAAAGAGAATCGGTCGCTGGATGGCGTGCAGATTTCACACCACTCCGCTGACCATTGTTGTTGGCGTAAATCCAATTATCAACCCCGTAAGTGAGACTTGTGATCTGGGCTTCCGAGTTATTTTCGAAAAAGCCGGAGAAGAGTATCTCTTCGTGGTCGGCCTTTCCGTCGCCATCGGTATCTTTGTAATAAATAATGTTGGGAGCAGCTGTGACGAGCAGACCACCTTCGTAGGGCAGCAGACTAGTCGCATCGCCGATTCCGTCTGCAAAAACGGTCGCGCTGTCGATAACGCCATCACCATTGGTATCCTTCAGTAACTTGATCCGTCCTTTTCCGGCATCAGGTGCGGGTTTCCCGGGGTAATCCGCCATCTCAACCACATAGGCGTTTCCTTGTTCGTCAAACGTCAACATAATGGGATCGGACACAAAAGGCTCCGCAGCAAACGTTTCGATTGCAAAACCCTCTTCCAATTCAAATGTCTTAATCGCTTCTTCGGGTGATAACGCATCCGCATATCGGGGCTTTTCACTGCACGACAGGACACTGGCGATAATAAGTGGTCCTCCTATAAATAGCACTCCATGTTTCATAAACCTGATCTTGTTCTTATAAATTCTCTGTTAGTATCATTGATTAATATCCTGTACAAGCTGATCGCATGCCTCGTATATAAGCGATTCAACGGCCGGGTCCCACTTGGCTGGCAGACCGTATACCCGTTGGGACGTCTCGCCCTCATAGCCTCCTTCTTCCAGTACGCGGACCGGAGGGATGTAACCCATGACGTCGTTATTGTATCCGAGAACCATTGCATCCCAGCCATACCGGTTTTTCAGGTTTATGGCATAATCTACCAGCACTTCGCCCGCTAAACTGAAAAGCAACTGATCGCCAAGCTTCCAAACTTGGACGGGATAAGGATAGGAAGTAGGCAGCGATTGACCTTGATCCAATTGGCCGATCAACCGGTGTGCCCACCGCGAATAATATGTTTTGTCGCCATCTTTCCGGATGACCTCCTGCAGATCGACACGGGAAGGAACAGGCGAGAAGGGCAAGTTTATCTCCTGATAAGCTGTTTTCAATATCGGTTTCAGTTCTTTCATTTGATTCTCTTCGAGTACCGATTCCACCGCCGCAGCCAATTCTTTTCCATATTGACGGGCCAACGCAATAGTGCGTCTAGGCAGCGGATTCTGATCACCGCAGGCGCCCTGAAAGAAGAGCGCGGTAGCGCCTTTATGACTTTCTTCGAGCGCGATCTGCGCATAACCGGGGAAATCACCCGACCATTCGTAACCATCCAGCGTGGTGGGATGGCATGCATAACCGAACAGGAGCGCTTTCAGCTTTCCCTTTTTCCCGGTGATCTTGATAACCGATACGGAGTGGTCACTTGGACCTTTGAGCTCACTAGCCCGGTACAGTTCTGCGGCCGGGTTGTTCCGGCGGTTTACCTGGAATCTCGTAACGCCGACGTCCGCATAAACGCGCGCTTCTTCTAAGTCTTTAAAGGCCCGGTCTACTAAGTCGATAATGCGGCCTTCCAGCCACGCCGTATATGCATCGATCTTTTTTTGCTCAGCTTCATCGATTGGATAGATATCGACTAAGGCGCCCGAGAGCACTGGGCCGGAATGGGTATGCGAGCTGTTAAGCAGAATGTCGGCATCGCTCAATTGGTAGTGTCTATGCAATGCATGCCGAATGGCTGCACTGAGGGGCTTTGTAAAACCCAGCATATCAGACGATACCATTACGGTAACGTGCCCGGTCGAATCGCGCAAGACAACGGCCTTGGCCCACAACTCATGCTGCTTTCCTTCTGCGGGCTTCGTACGCGCGGCATACCCGGCCATCCACATCGGTTGTTCGGGAGTGATGACAGTCTTGGCAATCCCCACCTCCCATCCTTTTCCTACAGCGGTGGAGGAGAAAAGCAGGAAGCTCACCCACGCCAGCAAATAAACGGATAACGATTTGTTCATCTCTACTGTGATTAATTATATCGATTGTTAGTCCTCAACTCCGAGCGGCTTCTAAGCAATAACGCATTATTACCGCTAAAATAAATATTTATCGATTAAAATGAACGATTATCGCGAAATAACTGCTTATAATGCGCAGAATTTTGGTAAATCCCTCCGCTCTGCATATAAAAATCATCATCTAACAGAAACTTTCCCTGTCGCTGTTCCGTCCACGCGGCTCCATATCGGGGATGATATTGACGCATGGTCTCCCAGTTCACGTAGTTGGTAGCACCATTGGTTTCCATCAAGGGCATCCCCAACCCGGGAAAAGGCGGAAGGCGGGCAGCCATGTTCTTATGCCAATCCAGCAGAATGGGGTTAATGGTCAGATCGGAACATGAACAGGGAACCTGCTCGTTATGGGCGTATTCCAGAATCTTGAGCGTCTGGCTGAGGGTTTTTGCAATACTTTTTAATACAATGGCTTGATACCCCTGCTTGATCCGGCGCTTCGCACTAGCAACATCATAGACGCTTTCGTCCGCGGCAATACGGACACCTAAATCGCCCACGTATGCTTCGTTTTCTTCGCTGAAGGGTTCTTCATAAAACAGTATTTGGTCGAAGGCACCAATCTCACGTGCATAGTCGAGGTAACGCGCAAATGTTTCCTTACGCTCGTAGCGTCCATTTGCATCCATGGTATAGACCAACTTTCCGTCGGACGTTTCCTCCGTACGAATATCCTTCAGCAAATCGTGAAGTTCATGGAGTCTACGCATGTCGCCTTCGAGCATCGTCTGCTGATCGCCGGGGTATCCGGTTTTGATCTTAAAGATAAAATATCCGTCGCGAACAGCCTGCAGGACCACTTCTTTGGACATGTCGTAAGACACCTGAAATAGGATACCGATCCGATCATTGCGATAGCCCAATGCTGGTCGATAAGCTTCCATGATCATCTCATTATAATTCCTAAGGCCATTTTCGGCAGCATACAGTAGCCAGGCCGCATTATCCACCCCCACGAGTGCATTATAAACAAAATTAGGGTTCAGCGTCTTTTCACCGGTTAGTTGCTTGGCGATTTCAACGATTTCGGGAAAAATGTCATCGAGCAGACCTATCGGAGATGTGAAACTCCGCCGTTCCAGCAGTTCCAATGCACGGCTTGTCACCAAGAACATCAGTGCATTACCTGTAGCTTCGCTCGATCGGGAAAATAAATCTGCATCTCCATACAACACGCTCTGGGTAGCGATGCCGATTGCCTCATGGCCATTCGCCGATTCCAATCGGGATACCGCCTGCCACAATTCGGTCAGGTATCCACCCTTAAATCCAAACGGGAAGCGCAGCTTTTCTTTTTCAAAATTTGCTTCGGCACGTATTACCTTAATTGTTTTCATCTCGGACGGGTTTTCAAGCGGTAGACGAGGCCGGGGGGGCATCCGATTTGATACGGATAATGCCCCAAGTATGCCCGCGGCCTTCAGAAAGACTCTCCTATTGATCTCTTCACTCATCTACGATCCAAAATTTTTCGGCAGTATTGAAGTCATCAAATATATAAAAATCGCCGTTTTCCTCCATACACAATAACTTCGTTCCCATACTTACGATTTTCGCAAACCGGTCCCAACCGCTTCCGATGCGGCTCTGGGAGCCTAGCGTGCCGCTTACGGTAACAGGGATGGCCCGCAGGTAGCCATCTGCATCTACCCCCAAGAGCGTGTGATTATTAAACAGCATGAGCGGCTCATAACCATCGAAACCCGTTCCAACCGTGGCACCATTTGGCGTGCCCCATGTCGCGTTATTTTGCGCAAGCCAAGTTTTCATTTCCCCCGTTTCTGCAGCTACGGAAAAGAAATAGCCTCTGGCTGGAATAAATTTCGGAAATGCGAAACCGGATCCGAATGCTCCCGCTCCGACTGCGGTAAGGACACCGCCCTCGATCTGGTGCATGGTTACAGCGTTACCCGTACTTATCCCGATAAATTTGTCGTCATCGTAGAAGAAAAAATCCCGGTACGTATCCCGTGGCACAATGGAAGGATACGTTTCCGTTTGGGTCAACGACCCATCGGCATTCATTGCGTACACGATGAGGTCGCCGGCGGTATTCCATTCATACAGCTGTTCGCCATTGCGGTGGAAGTATTTGCTTTCCATCTCTCCGGCAAAAGAAATTTTAATCCCCCTTTCAGTGATTGCTACTGGCGCTTTGAAGGTGCTGAAATTATTGAATACCGTGTCTATTCCTTGGGGCGGAAAAAAAACAGTTTGGAATCGAAACTCTCCTCCATCTGGAAAATTCGTCAATTCCGCTGTGTTGGCATCCCGTTCAATTCTGAGAGTCCGTTCCTGGCCTAATGTATTGGTGTAAACAATCTGCGAGTAAACCACGCTGTCGCCCACTGAAACGGGGGAAACCTCTAGCTCAAAAAGCGATTGGCTATAATCAAAATCAAATGCAGTCACCGTCCTGGCGCGCAGGCCATCCGCATATTCGGGGCCCCACACGTTTACGGTCGCATTCGAATATAAGGAGGTTTCCCCTTCGTTGTTCACGTTGCGGAATTCAAAAAGCGTCGAACCTTCAGGTAAGTCTTCCAGTATAATCGAGTCCTTCTGTAAACTCGAGCCTGTACGGTTAAAGTCCTTAACGATAGAATCCTGCCGCATGTTCCAATAAATAATAGTCTGGTCAATTTTAGGATCTGAACCGATATACCAAATTATCTTGGCGCGACCAAAACCCGGGAAATACTCGATGGAATCCACCTTCCCCAAATATACCTGCTCGTCCTGCTCTGCCCACTCCTGCTGGATGTCATTCATCTTATCGCATGACGAAAACACTACGATAGCGGATACCAAAAGGCTCAGCGCTACCGGAAATAGTCTATATGTCTTTTTCATTGTTTGAATTTTTACCCCAATAGTTAATTTTGTGGCACGGTATTATCCCCGTAGGCCGTAAACTCACCCATAGACCAATAGTTATTAGGTGCTGGCGGCATCACACCTGCTATCTCGCGAACGAACAGCCGGAGGTAACGCACGGGTTTGGCGTCAAGGGGCATCTCATATTCGGTCCCGTTTGTTGCCAGGTTCGCCGCACCCTGCGGATCCGGTGGCACCATGCGGTCAAAACGCGGAATGGCATGCCAGTTTAGGTACTGCCAGTCGTCTTTGAACGTATGGGCGGGGATTTCCGCCATGGGATCCAGTTTGTTGGCCACATCATTGCTGAAGGCATTGTTTCGGACACTGGTCTCATCCAGCCAATATGGGCGATCCGACAATCTCGCGAAATCGATCTTATCGGAACCCCACAGTTCGAACTGCGTGACATTTGCTTGGCCATACACTGAGTTGATATGGTAACCATGAATAACAATACGGCTAAGCTTTACGACTTGTCCGAGGTCAATAGTCATGGACAGACCGTTACCCGCCCCGGGTTGGGTCAGCCATCCGTGGGAAGCCGTATTCACGACGTTATCCCAAAGGGTATTGATATCACGTCCCCCGAGCGTGGTCGGATTATCATAGGGAATACTCGCCCGGAAATCCGCATAAGGCTTAGGAACCATCGTTTCAAAAAATGGTGTCGTTGTTAGCCAGGTCGTATCCGATATATTTCCCCATTTATCTTCAAAGGCAACGCCAAAAGCCTTCTCCTCCGGCTCAAAGCCCCTGAAAGAGCGCCGGTCATTCTCCGTTGACGAGAAATACATTTCATGGGTCAGCAATTCCCCCGGGCGCTGCTCGTCCGGCACGACCAGGCGTACGCCGAATTCTGTATTCCCGGGATTGTGCCAGGAAGCCACGATCCCGCCGAATCCGGGAATCATCTCCAAGGAGTTCTGCGCAATGGTGATCAGTCCTTCTAAGGGCTCAAATTCGATTTCCAGCGGCTCTGATCGTTGTTCTTGCTTGTTGACTTTATACAGGCTGGCTTTCACCGGACTGGTCGTATTAAACCCTTCAATGGTCAGCTCGTTCTTGTGTACAGAGGCTTTTTCGGTAAATATCTTTCCATTCCGTTCGTATTCCGCCATGACATACAGGATATCGTTATCCCGGGGTATATCATACGTAATCGTGGCCCCACCGTTAATCGGTGTTACCGAATATCCTGTTAGTGGCCCTGTATTCCAGGCACCCCCACTTGGCCGCTTATCCTCATCATGCTCACAGGCAAGAAAAGCACTAAGCACCAACGTTATGATTATAAAATTATACTTTTTCATAAGACTCGTTATCATTAGTCATTCCAAATACATGCCGGTGGTGATTACCAGCCATAGGTTTGCACCAGATTAGTATTAACCCGCAGGTCGTACTGCCTCAACGGATACAGGTAATCCCTGAACGTCACCTGACGGGGTTCTGCATAAGGAGTTGGTACATAAAACTCTTCTGCTACCCTCGTGCCCGTCTTCCACGAAGTGGGCGGCAGGGTCCAATACTCCTGCGCTATTTTCCAACGGCGTACATCCCAGAAGCGTTGGCCTTCAAACGAGAGTTCAATCAACCGTTCTCGCTGGATGATCCGGCGCATATCGTTCTTATTGCTGGGCGCACCCGGGTTATAGGCTGCGCGCTGCCACGATTCCACCACGCCATCCAACCCAGTTTGCTCCCGGATTTTATCAATCCAGAGGTATACATCCTGGTCGGGCTGCGCTTTCACCTCGTTTAGCGCTTCGGCATAGAGCAAGTAGAGGTCGGCAAGACGCAGCAACGGAAACTGATACAGGTACTGTGTATAAACCTGGCCGGCAATGCCCCGGCTACCTGATGACTCAAACGGGATGATTTTCTTGGGAGTATAAGCAGCATGTCCGTTCGCTGGACCCACTTCATCCGACCGGCTTTTGATAACGGGACCAAAGGAGGCACCGCCGTTGGTGGTGGTGGAAACCAGTTCAAAATAGCCACGGTCAATACCTAAACTGGCATAAAAGCGCGGTTCACGAAAAAAATGCAGGTATGAAGTTACCTCATTAGTCGCAATGTACGATTCGTGGTTATCACTTGGTGTGGCGCGGCGCAGGCTAAACCGGTTACTGTAATCGTAGTTCTTATCTTCGTTGATCGGCACCCCATTATTCGTATAATATAACTCAGCCATGTGCCAGGAAGCAGACATGTAGTTGAGCAGCAGGGGCTGATCGGTGCTGTAAAGTACGGGAAACAGGCTGGCCAGCATGTTTCCAAGAACGGACAGACCGGGCGATCCTTTTCCGTGGGCAAACTGTTCCTGGGTGGCCCAAAGGACGCCCGGATTCTGATCATACTGCTCGGTTATTGCCTTCCTTACCGTCATCAGGGTTTCGAGGGTGTCGTTCATGGCAAAAGTACTGGCACCACCGGCGAACTTATTGAATTCGTACAGCCGGTGGCCGGTGGCTTCGGCCAGGTCTATCGCCTCTCTAATGGCAATAGCCGCCCGCTCCCATTTCGTGGCGTCATAAGTATTCGGTATCAGTTGCTTTCCGCGGTTATCCACCCAACCGGCATAGTCAGGGTTTCCGTTAAACAAGGGACTTGCTGCCCATGCCAGTGCCTTGGCTTTGATACCCAACGTTGTGATTTTAGTGATCCGCCCACGTTCGGTCGAAGGGTCCGGCAGGGCGTCCGGTAAACCTGCCGCCGCTTCATCCAGCAGCTCCACAATGTATTCGATACACTCATCCACGGGCTCCCGGTATACTTTTGCTTCTTCGGGACTAGCAGACACCGGTAGGTTCTCCCTCACCAGTACGATCGGACCGTACAGCTGCACGAGGAAGAAATGGTAATACGCTTTCAGGAATGTAACCTCGGAAATCCACCTCAGCCGTTCGGTTTCGTCAATATCCCGGGGTATATGTGCACTCTCCAGAAAAATATTGCAGTCGCGAATAGCCGTGTACATCGCTTTCGCGCCATTTGTGCCCGACCAGTAATCCTGGTACGGCGTATTGGTATTCTGAAGGCCCCTGGAAATCATCGCTGCAGGCATCACTGCTGCCCGGGTTTCTCCCCGCCAATCGAACTCATCCCGGCTGGTGAAGTAAGCTGGATAATGCCAAGGATTGGTCGGATCCGGCAAATGCGAATAACACGTTCTCATGAACTTTTCCATCACCGACCGATTCGAAAAGGCATGATCGAGCGTGGCCGTGTCATTCGGCACCACGTCCAAATAGTTGCAACTCGTTATCCCCAACAGGAAACAGGCCGCCATTATTTTCATTAAACTCTTCATTCGTATATCGTTTATTGCCGACTTTCAGCAGTTAGTTAAAAGTTAATATTCACTCCCAGGTTGAAAACACGCTGAACCGGATAACCCAACCCCAGTCCGGCCATTTCCGGATCCCACAACTTAAACGTGGACCAGTAAAGCAGGTTGGTTCCGCTTAGGTACACCCGCAGCATGTTAACGCGGGCTCTTTTGGTCAATTTCTCAGGCAGGGTATAACCAACTTCGGCCTGCTTCAGTCGGATAAACGTACCGTCACGTAGCCAGTGGGTGCTTTGTTGATTGTTGTTGCCGATAGCATATTCCGATAACCGCGGCCAGAACGCATAGATATCCCGGTTGGTTTCAGACCAGTGATCGTCAGCGATCAACTGAACCAGGGCCTTCTGCCCGCGACCGGTGAATGGCGTAAGGGCTTCCGGACTGATAAAGAAGGAGGATCTGCCGGAACCCTGGATGAAAAAGCTGACATCAAATGCCTTGTATCCTATTGAAAACGCCGTTCCATAGATAATTTCGGGCTCGGTAGGATAACCGATCGGCACCACGTCGTCCGCGTTGATCCTCCCGTCGTTATTGATATCCTTATATTTAATATCACCTGCCATGTATTCCCCGAACTCCTGCACCGGCGAATTGTTCACCTCTTCTTCATCGACGAACAACCGTTCGGCAATAAGACCCATCGGCTGGCTGAGCTTCGTACCTACACGCGTACGCCAGGGAACGTCGCTGTAGTCAGGCTCCTCATACTGTTTGAAACGAGCGCTCATATAGGTAAAATTACCGTTTATCGATAACCAAAGGCCGCTGGGCATCGTTTTATTGTATTTCAATTCCGCATCGATTCCGCGCCCCTCAGAAATACCTACGTTGGCCTGTGGGGTACCACGGATTCCCATGGTCGTCGGGATATCCTGCCGGGTCTGTAGAATATTTCGGCGCCTTTCGTGAAAGAAATCGGCAATGAGCGTGAAATCATTGAACAGCCCTACTTCAACACCCACATTCGCTTTCCGGGCAATTTCCCAAGTGATCAGATCATTGGCATACCGGTTGATGGTGATGCCTGAACGGGAATAGTTAATGGTACCCGGTACACCGAACGGGTAAGATGCTCCGGCATTCATATCGATCTGCGACAGGTAGAAGAAACGATCGACATCTGAACCGATTGCATCGTTTCCGACTTCACCATACGTACCCCGCAACTTCAGGGTACTGATGGCATCATTCAGACCAGACATGAACTTTTCGTTGCTCACTACCCAGCTTGCGCCCACCGTGGGGAAGAAACCCCACCGACTATGCTCGGCAAACCGCTCCGTGCCATTCAACCCATAGGCGAACTCCGCGTAATAACGGGAATCGTACCCATAAGCAAATCGGCCTGCTGTCGAAATATTCCTTCTAGGCAAGGCTATCTGGAGCAGATCGGCCACTTCTGTGTCAACGTTAATCGTACCCGTCGCATTCCGGATCGTGCCCACTAGGGCACCACTGAGATCGTGCTTGCCGCCCAAAACCTTGTTGTACGTTAACCGCAGTTCGCCATACTGGGTAGCTTCTACCCTCCTGCCGCCGCCTACATAGTCCAAATATTCCGTTCCCGTGTCCGGGTTCAGCGGCAACAGCCGGTACGACCCGTCTATGGTATTCGCCATACTGTAATAGAAAGGTGCATAAGAACGCGTATGGTCGTAATAGCCTTTCCGCTGCGCGTTGTATAACCCCCAAGCTGTAAACCCCTCAAGTTTCCCGATGAACCTATGCTCCATTTCCAACTGCACCTGCATCATGGACTCCCTTGATTCCTGGAACGAGCTGGCTAGGTTGGCCCACGGATTCGTCATAGACATTTCCGTATCCCTGCCGAAGAGGATATGCTTGGTGAATTGGTTGGCTTCATCGGCCGGGTAAAAAGGGAGGAAACTAACTTGCGAAGCATTCCGTGCCTGACGGAATACCGCGGCTCCACCGGTCACGAGTTTATCATATTCATCCCGCATACTCGGAATATAAGGGCCCGTCCGATCGTCAAACGATCCGTAGGCACGCACCACACCCGTTGTAGTGGGCGCAAATTTAATCGTTACGTTCGAGCGGACCTGAAGCCGGTCGATATCGATGTTGTTATCAAGCTGGTTTTCCTTGCTTTCTTTGAGAATTCCCTGGTCGTTCTGATAGTTTGCTGCGAGATAATACTGCACCGTCTGCCCGCCACCGGTCAGGTTCAGGTTGATACGCCGATTAGTGGCATAGTCTTCGATCAGGTAATCGTACCAGTTCACCGCCGGATAACGGATCGGATCCAGCCCCAGTTCTGTACCCCGTATCTTATCGGATGAATAGGGCAGCTGCACCATCGGGTCCCGCGTTCGTACCGCTTCATTGTGAAGCCGCATATAGGTAATTGGGTCCGTCAGGTCAAGCATCTTCGTATTGTACGAATTGGACTGCTCGCCCCGGATACTGATGGACAGTCGGTCCAAGGTTCCCTCCTTGGTGGTCACGAGGATCACGCCATTTGCGCCACGCGCGCCATATAGCGCTGCGGCACTGGCATCTTTCATCACGGAGAACGAGGCAATGTCGTCCACATTCATCCGCGCCAGGTCATTCGCAGTCATTTCCACCCGGTCAATCAGGATCAGCGGATCCCGTTTACCGGCCGTACTGAACGACGTCACGCCACGGATATAAAATTCCGCATTGTCCAACCCCGGTTCACCCGATCGCTGGTAGGCAATCACACCGGCCACCCGGCCAGCCAATGCCGTTGTCAAATTACTCGACGGGATCTTCAGGTCAGAAGGCTTTACCGTGGTAATGGCGGCAGACACACTTTCCTTCTTCTGGGTACCAAAAGCGGTGATGACCACTTCTTCCATATCACCAGCTGCCATTTCCAGCGTGATACGGATTTCTGCCCGCCCTTTGACGGGCACCTCCTGCATCATATACCCGACAGAAGAGAATTCCAGTATGGCATTCTCGTCGGGGACAGCAATGGAGAAAAGACCGTTTAGGTCAGTAACGGTGCCCATGGAGGTTCCTTTAATTTTGATACTCACGCCCGGGATCCCGGCTTCGTTCGCATCACTCACGCGGCCTTTAATCGTGCGTTCCTGCATCGTCACCGTCGCCACGGAAAGGGAGGTGATACTCCATGTAGTCGTCCACGTGCTGGATAGTAATAAAAGGACAAGAACGGTTCGACTAAGTGCGCCCGGGATATTCCCGAACGGTTTGCGAATGCATCTACAGTAAGGTATGCCAATGCGCTTTAAGTAGGTATTTCTCTTCATAAAAATTAGTTTATTTTAAGGTGAAGCTTGAAAATTGCTTTAGCAGGCAACTTGTCTTGTTAGCCTGGGCGGGCACATCGCCCAATTACGTTTATGGTGTAACCATAGGCATCACTTGAATTAACACTAATACAATACCCCTTGCATGATCCTATCCGAGTCACATGCGGTTCAAAAACCCTCGATTTCTTGGTGCGGTTTATAACTAGTTTATACATGCATATATACGACAAATAATTTATATATGCAATTTTTTTGCGTAAAAAATGATATTACAGCTCAAAAAAAACGAATATTATGCGTTTTTTCCCGACAGCAAATCGCATAAGCCACAATCGAATCAGCAACCCCATTCGAGCCTCCCATATTTCCCCTTTACAAGGCATAACTATAAAGATGAGAACCGCTGATGTAATAAATACGGTTATTTAGGTAGTCTCCGCCGGCTCTGACTGGCTCGGGGGTATGTGCCAACAAGGTTAACTGATAAGAATCATGATTTACCTTGGTAATGGCGTCATGAAAAAGCAGGTAGAGATCTTCTCCGGCACCTTTCACAAATATACGAGGAGATTGTTCCCCAACGGTACGTCCCAGATCGATAGAAACATCCTTCTGGTAAATTACGACCTGTTTTTCAGGATCAAATACAAAAAACAGTTTATAATCCGCAATCCCATATACCTTCCCGTCCGCCCGTGTCGCCAGGTCCGAGTAAGTCTGTACACCCGGAATAACAGGCTTCCGCCATTCCACCTGCTTCGTATTAACATCCACCTGGTATAACTCGGCCAAAGTAGCTTTTCGTTCGCCGCCCGTTCCCGGAGCAATCGTTGTACCCCCCAGCACCTTCCCATTTTTCAACGTCGTGAGGCTCATGGTCGATTGATTCTCTACTACTTGACTATCCGTTAGCAAGACATGTTCGCGAGACTTCATGTCATAAAACAGCAGCCCACCACCGGTATAGCCGTAATCGGGCGTACCGCTCATCATGATGGTCCTGTCATTTGGATGGGCCAATACACGATGAGGCCGGTAGATTATCGGTTTGCAGGTAAAAGCGACCTCAGGGTTATTCCCTTCGCGGCCAGTCACAGTACCCGTAAAAGGCTTTTGCGGGTCCCAGATCATGAGGTGTCCACCCGGATAAGAACCGAAAAAAGCATACCGGTCTGTAACTGCTATGGCGTTGAACTGGCCGAAGGCGCTTTCGCGGCTCCAGCTTTCGTTGGCAACAGCATGGTTAAACAACCGCATGGGAAAGGAGCTTCCGCCGATGATCGACTGCCGATCCGGTGATGTGGCCACCCCCATCACCCAAGATCCTTCCGTCGAGTAGTCAAAATTAACAGTTTTGTGTGCGTTACCTGCGGCATCTTCCGTCGTCAACTGCCTATCGATTAAATCTAGGCTAACTATCCGTCGGCCATCTGGAAACACGAGATGCCTAAGCGCCTGCGATCCAGTAATGATATTTTTTGCTTCCGGCCTATGACCCACCCCGATCGGCACGATGTTCCCCTGATATAACTCGTACCACGGCGCAGCATCATCTTGCAGGGCTTGTCCAAAAACTTTTCCGTTCCGATTGCGATAAACATAAGCCATTCCACGTTTTCGCTCGGTGGTTGGCAGCAACGGCCGCACCTCTCGTGAGTCGGGGTTAAACGCGAGGAGCTGGCTGTTGGTATTACCAAGGGCAAAATATATCCAGCCAGTATCGTCTGCTGCCATATAGCGCTGGTATTGTGCCCAATTCTCTTTGTTAACGTACCCGTAATCAGTCAATGAGTCGATTTCGGGGTCATAACAGACCAGGCCGCTATTCGGGTAAGTCACTGCCCAAATCCGTCCTTGGTCGTCTTCCGTCATCCCCATCGCCATTTGGGGAGCTGTCTTTTTATGGAAGGTATATGCCCGCGTTTCGGGGTCAAACTCCACAAAATTGCCATTAAACAACGTGTACAATTTGCCCTGCGAGGAAAACAATGATGAAAAAGGGGAGTCCCCTGCAGTGTCGAAAGGCATGGGAAACTCCTCACTTTCGCCTGTTTCCTCATCAATGACCAACAGGGAGTATCCTCCCCGCACATCAAAAAGCCATGCCATAACAATGTTTCGCCCCTGTCCATCCACGGTAGCTACCACGCCCCGGTTCGTGCTAACCGGTGATGCAACGCCGTGGTCGACGAACCGGTCATCTGCATGCGCGCGTTGTGGTTTTTCGGAGCTCCGCAAACTCATCGAGACCAGCGACATCAGCGTTACGCCATAAAGTATCCAATTCTTTTTTACCATCTTTTATTCAGTCAAACTAGTTAGTATTCAATATACGATCGATGAATGCATAAGCTTCCATTCGTGTTTCATAAGGAAAATCATGCCCGGCTTCGGGATAAGCCACGTGAAGATACGCCCCAGCTCCGAGGAACTGGTAGACCTCCCCAACGTATGCAATGCCCGCCGTCACTCCTTCAATCGCGAAATTTTGATCGCCAACCGGAGAATTGGAATAGAACGCTCGCGGGGCTATGGCGGCGATCGCTTCGTCGAAATCAAACGGCACGCGGGCGGGCTCGAGACCGTATCGTTGGCGGAGCAATGGCATGTACCGATCCTGCGCCCATGGCCCCAGCTTACCCCCGTAGGCTTTGGTCCCCGCCTCACCGATATCGTAATGGTCAAAAAGCGTCCAACCGCAACTGGAAACAACCACTTTTAGCCGTTCATCGAAACCGCCAACGAAGATTGCGTTGTGCCCTCCTAATGAATGGCCTATTACGCCAATCCGGTTGGCATCAACATCCGTCCTTGCCACTAAGAGGTCTATCGCACGGATATGATTGAATATGGCTTTCATCGTGCCCGATGCATACCGATCTGCTGAAAAATCGTAATCTTTCAGATCTCCAAAACTGGGATAGTCAGGAGCGATAACGACGTAACCCTTTTCGGCCAGTTCTTTGGCATATGCCCTATTCGGCAATTTGCCTTCCCCATCCACAATTCCCTTGCCGGCACCGCCGGTGCTATGCAATACCAGCATTGCTGGGTGCTGTTTCTTTTTCCCTGACGATTTGGGGACGTACAGAAAAGCAGACACCCACTCATCCGGTGCTGCTAGGTATCGAATATTGAACCGGGTATAACCCGCGCGCTTTTCCTGCGAAATAACCTGCACCTGCGGCACACCTAGTCCGGAGGTATCAGGCAAATCACCCATCACCAACTGCATACCAGCCAGTACTTGGTCCCGTTTTTTTTGCCAATCTGCGAGCGTCTGCACCTTTCGCTCGCGCCCTTTCTCATCCGTATATGCGAGCAGTTTGGACAGACGCTCGTCGTTTTCTTTACGCCATGAAAATACTGTCTTGAATGTTACCCGATCACCTTTCCAGGCATTTGTCAACCAAACCTTATCACCTTTTGTTAATTTTGCATGATCCGGTTGGTCGGTAAAGACCTTTTTTCTATCCGCTTTCACTACTTGCGCGATGTACTCATGCGTCTCGGTCAACATTGCCGTGCCAGCATAGTGCTGGTGGAAGTTCAGCTCGCTGTCTGTGGTGATGTCTTTCCCGTCTAGGCCCGCTACACCGAAATACCCCACCAATAGGTCATCTTTCAGCTTTAGACGCATGATGCTTTCGGACTCGAAAACCGCTGTAGCTGGATGCACCGTCGTACGGTAAGCATTGGTTAAATGGAAAACGCCGGACAGGGAATTTCTGGCAGCACCAGACTCAATTGAATCCAGCGCCACGGTCATTTCATTATGCTCGAGATTGACCTGCAGCACAGTTCCTTGGATGGGATGGCTTTCGAACACCCTGCCATTCACATCCAGAAAGGTACCGTCCGTGAAATAAACCCGCTGCGGGATATGATTGCTATCCAACGTAATTACCGCCGTATTGGCGTCGGTCTTTATACCATAGTGCTGAAAAACCTTGGTCGAATTCAATGTATCGCGGATGATCAGGTCAAGCGCTCCGCTGCGGGATACAGCAATCGCAGTCCCATGCCCACTGTCTGGATCGACCTGCTTAACAGACAATATAAAAGGATCAGCGTTGAAGGTCTCAAAAACCCCCACGAATGTACTGCTAAGTGGTTTCGAATCAACGGATTTCCGCGTTGCCAGCATGTATTTCAACAGGTGGTTCTTAGCCCTTGGTTTATCATACGCGTCGGCCGTGTATACGGTTTGCCCTTCGGAAGGCATCACGTGAATCCGCAGCTGCGCGCTGGAATCATTGATATGCTTGAAGGCTAGGATGGGCTTGCCTTGATCCAAGCGCCGTACATTGAAAAGATGTTGGAAGCCCGACCCTCCATAGCCACTATACCCGATGGAATCCCCGCTTTTTTCGAGCAGGTCATTGTCATAGATTTGCCCGAGTTCTACATCGGGACCGGCAAACGTGCCGGGCTGAATGGCACTCCAGCTACCACTGGAAAAGCTTGCCTCGCCTGGAGGACCATGCAGGGAATAGTCGTGCTGTCCCCCCCCTTGCAGGTGGAAAAAATCGACCACGTATCGTTCATTCTCATTCCCGCTCACCAAGACCAGGTTCCGGCGGTATTGGTTGACGTGCTGGTAGGCTTTTGATTCCACATCGATGCTTTGCACAAAATCACCTTCAGAAAAGTGATGAAGTACACCCGGCCGATTACTGTTCTGCCGGATTTTGTCAACCACCACGGTGTTGTGAGACACCGTGTTCTTCGACCAGGTATAAATTCCCCGCACATAATTATTCATGGCATCCGGGTAACCCAGGTCGGGCATCATTTTCTGCCCATTGGCAAACAACTCAAAATTCAAAAAATCCCAATGGTAGTGAGCATAATGCATTCCATATTTAATCGCTAACGCTGTTTCGTCGGCGCGGTCATTCAATATGCCCAGCCCATACCCTGCAAAAAGACGGGAACCAGCTGGCGGCAGTAGTCGGCCCTCGGAGGTGGTGTTTTCCCTGCCCACCGGCGTCCGAAACAGCGACTCATAGGTCGTAAAATATTCGTCTTCCGATTGGTTAAGCCAAGCGATATAAGTAGAGTCGCCCCAAGCCGAATATGCAGCCTGGTAGGTTTCCGAATTCTGACCGGTTATATCTCCCAGCACATCGCTACCATCTCCAAGAGCCGGTGTATACCGACCGATGGCCAGCGATTGAATTGGCGCATCCAGTATGTGTTTTAATTTCGGACTCTTGTATAAATCCACTCCTTGCTTACGGAGAAAATTGGCCATCACAGCAAGGTAACGGATCCAAAGCGAGTTATATTGGGGAGATTCCAACGGAAAACCGTCCCTAAACACCTGATTGTAGAGCGCGTAATTTATCCCCATTTTACTCCGGGTCTCACCGGGGTCTTCCAGCAGTAAATGTATATATTTACCCAGGTCTGCATGCTGCCGGGCAAGACCGACAGCCAGAACCGCGCTCTGGTGCATACCAAAATTGCCAAGGACCTTATTAGCCTCAAATGCACGCAATGCTTCCTCCAAATAGTTGGCTTCGATGTATGCCCTGATTTCTTGGCCCGTCTTACCCAGGTGTTGCTGTAGGGCGAGATTATCATCGATACTACCCCAAACCGCATCATAGGCTTCTGCACCGGTGAGGACCAAAAAAGTTTCCCAAATCGCGTTCACAATCTTTCCGCGATATACCGAGTTACGGGCCTTCATCATCAGACCATATCTTGATTGCTCTTCGTAATTCATAGAAGGATATACTTCGGCCACCCGATGCAGCATCAAAGCTGCCTTATGCGCGTAGGCAGTATTTCCCGTCAGCTGGTATGCCCGAGCGAGATTCAGGATTCCGGGCATGACATGCCTATGCCACACCCAGTGATTCGCATAAGCGACAAACCAGTATCGTTCGCCGTCGGGCGCCACCCAACCCCAGCCTTCATCTACGTATGAGGTGTCGCTGGTTGATTTCTCGATAGATCCACTTTTGTAGTATGTGGCGTAATCATTGGCAGGGAACACTTCGCTACCGATCGGGCACTTCACCTGAAAAGGATGCTTTGGGTCAACAATCCATGGATAGGCACCTCCTTTGTTGAACACTTCCGCTCCGTGGATAGGACACCCGGTTGCATTCAGGTCAAATGCTCGGGGAACCCGGGCATCAGCCATCAGGTCGAGAATGGCTTGGTCCTCCCAACCCACCCAATAGTCGGCGGCGTTGATAATATCATTGGCAATGCGCTTTGCTCCGGTATTGGCTGTAATGTTCCTGCGGGCTATCTCGATATCGCTATCGCTATAAAACAACCGATCTGTTTTCAAGGGATACTGTGCAACACGCGGCGGTTCTTGCTTGAACGACGGTAGCATAAAGCCGCTATGCTGCTGGGCTGACGACGGCAGGCAGGACATGCCCAACGCAACTACTGCCAAAGAAATCCTAATCGCAAAGAGCCTATTGAACACGATCATGTTTTCCGGTACTTTCTGAAGATTTCGGGAATATTATACACCGGCATGCTATCCAGATTCGGCTGGATGACATGGCGCACATTTTCACCCAGTACCTTTCTTTTTACTGCTAATGGCAGGCTTGAAAACACCACCCATCCGAGCTGTTGCCGCGGGTCGCGCATGGGCAGGTCGGACCCATACATGATGCGGTCTTCGCCAGCACCTTCCACAAGGTATTCGACGATGCCCAACTGTACCGGCGTTAAGGTAATCTCCGCATAAATGTTGGGATACTTTTTCATCGCCGCAATAGCCATATCGGCCATTTTGAAGTTGCTTCCCGCATGTGCGATCACCCAGCGAACATTCGGGTACTTCGGCGCGAGTGTCTCTATTTCCTGCAAATCCGGACGTGTGCTGTGCAGCAAGCCATATAAGTGATGTTCATTTCCGTATTTCCACCAGACATCATAGGATGGGTCATTGTATGGGATACCATAGTGAAGGTAAGGCTTCATGCCAATGAACCGTTTATCTTTATACACTTCCGGAATCATCTTCTTCAATTCCGCTTGGGAATAATGCGCTGGATCGAAGTTAGCCAACCCCCAATATCCTTCAGGCGCCGCATCCAAGGCCTCGGTTGCCGTTACATTGCCATTTGCCGAATCAACACTCACTACACCATTCCAACTCATGATCCCTCCGCCCACATATCCCAACCGTTTTGTCAATTTAAAAACACCGCTAGGCCCCCCATGGTACATTCGGTAATGCCAACCGGTCCCATTTAGGCCCTCATGCAGGATGTGCATATGCATATCGATGATGGGTGCGGGTACAGGCTTTCCATGCCGTATGGCGCGCATCAGCATATCTTCCTGGCTATTTTCCCGAGCAGCCGGAGGACGCAGGCCGCGCAATAGCCTACTCAGGTTACCGCCGGCAACCTTTTCACGGGCTTCTCGGGGTATGTCAGCATAGTCCACATAGGTTCGATGTGCTCCTGCAGACATCGTTGGAGCATTGGATACAAAAACAAGCTGATCGATATATCCGTCATGATACAACGATTCCAACCCTTCATTAATCTGAAAATTTTCAAAGCTGATGTGAAGATTCTTAAACGCTGACAACATCGGAAGAATCGTCCGTTGGAAGGACCAATACACGCCTATAAGCAGTACAGGGAGGTCTTTATACGTATTCAGCAGCTCTTTAACGCCACCCAATCCGCCAAATTCCTCGGGTCGGATAATCGTCAAAATGCGATTTTCCATCAGCCAGCCAAAAAGCGCTATAGCCTCTGGGGTTTTCCAGTCCCAATTATTGCCTGTCGGATGTACAGTCACCGCGCGCACGTCATGTTCTTGCATCAATGCACCCAATTCTTTGGGAGCAGGAAACTCATCCGTATTGGCGGGCATCAAATTCCATATCGCAAAAAGATGGGGATACGGCTTCAATCGGCTACTTAAGTCCAGGTTGGAATACATCGGGTCATAGGTCACAGAAAGAACCGAAGCCACCAATGCTCCGGATATCGAACAATGCTCCATCTCATCGACCAGGTGTTTCAGGCTCCAACGCTCTGCCGGATGTTTACCTCGTTTCGGACCGATATTCGTAAATCCATCAAAAAATATAAGCGGCTGCTCATCAGCGCCCCATGAAAACGATGGTAACGTACCCGCTAGTGCAAGCGTCATACCGCCTAACGCACTTCGCTTGATAAAATCTCTTCTTGATTGGTTGTTCATGAGCTTCTCGTGTATCTTTAGTGTTAGGTGAATTAATCCGCAAGCAGCTTTTTCATGGCCGCAAGCACTATTCCTTCTGCTTCGGCGGTGACCCCGGAGGCCGGGCCGGCTTCGTAGCCGCCCTCTTCGTACGCTGCTGCCGGACAAATGTATCCTGGCGCGTAGTCGCCATAGCCCGCTACGGCAACAAACAAATCCTTTCGCATCTTTTTTGCCGCAAGTTGAAATGCAATTAAAGGTTCACCAGGCAAATGCAGGATGCGTGCACGCCCAAGTTTCAAACACGACAAGGCGATGAACTTTCCCTTGGATTGCCGTTTATGCAAGACCAATTTGTAGACATTATTGGCCAAATAAATCGGATTGTGATCGGCCAATTCCTGTTCCAACTGGATTGCATCTTGCGAAATGGGCAGGTGAAGGGGCTCGGTCGCCCAGTCAATATCACTGGGAGCCAGCGGATACTTCGACGTGTTTTCCCAAGCTCCTTCCATTCCCGCAGCAAGGCGGCTGGCAAGCACCCACCTCTTTTCAGGCGACCCATCGTTGTACTTCCCCGCGGTAATATCGCCACCCGCGCCATTGAAATGGATGTGAAGCGCTTCAGGCACCTTCATTTGGCGCAAGAACCTAGCGATTCCCGGGAAATCCGGATTCGCATTGCCCGTCCGGTAATAACTTTGTGGATGAACGGCATAATAACTCAGGACAGCAACAGGTTTATCATCCTCCCAGAAACTGATCAGCGATACATCGGGATCGATCAATCCCTCGGGGTACGCCCTGATCTTTGGATCGCGGGTAGCAGAAGTGCGGCCGATCGTGGCCTTGCCATCCCGGTCTAATATCCGGCGATTAGAAGCCACTTTCTCTACCTGTGATGTTCCTAGGCCGATATGCGTTACACGCTTGGGCTGCGTCATCGCGTGCCGGACCGCACTATCCAGATCTACCAATAACGCTCGAGCGAAGGATCCATCAAAATTAATGGGGTCCATTCCTTTACTCAACAACAGCGCCTCGGCTCCAAAATCACAGGTTGGCGCATCGTGTTGGTGTACCGTATGTACAGCCACCCGATCAGGCACGGTGCCCGCAGCTTCTGCCAAAACACGTTTGAATTCATCCTGTCCTTCGTTTGCGATACCAATCCAGTCGACCGAGCATAGCACAATCGGGTCCCCGGATCCACAGATAACAATCCCCTTGGCACGAAGCCCCATATCCCAGGTATGTGTCATGCGGTCATAGGTCAGGTAACTGCCTACCGGTGGCGTGGCATCTACATCAAAAACGTGGATGTTTACAGACCCGGGGTCTTCCTGCGCACTCAACGGCTGGCCGAAAGCAACCATCAGAACGAGTAATCCCGAAATAACGATGCACTTATGGTTGTATTTTCTCATACACTTTTCAATGAGCTTCTGTTTTCGTAAACTTTGGTAACCGCATTCACGATATCGTCCATGTCCTCCCTGCCTCCCAAAAGCACGGCCGAACCCCAAAATGCCACCAAGGTTCTATCCGTTATTTCATCGCATTTCGGCAGGTTCATTGATTCGCGATAGCTGCGCAGTCGCTGCTCGGTATAGAATCGCTTATAGACCTGTTGGTTCAGAATCGTATCGACCCAGGGTGCGCGATGTAAGCCTTCGCGGATGTATGAGGTGAAGGGAACCCCTTCGGCTTGTATAGCTTTCAAAAACTGTGCGCGATCCACACCGCCAAACTCCTCGCTATCATATTTCATGGCATAGTTGTAGTACGAGCCACTTTCCGTGCCCTCATATTGCTTCTGAGGTGTTAGGCCGGGAATAGCCATTAGCTTTTCGCTAAGGTATTTGGCGTTTGCGTCACGAGTCTCGAAACGGCTCTTCGCTTCGTCCAATTGTCCCATCAAGATCGCCCCCTCAAACTCATTCATGCGGTATTTTGGCCCAATCCTTTCGTTTTTCCCGGCCCGAGAGGCTCCACGATTTTGTACGGTGAAACACTCCTCCATCATCGCTTGGTTGTTGCCCACCACTGCTCCACCTTCGCCACAGGCAATAGCTTTACTCGCCTGGAAGCTGAAGCAACCTAGATCACCGATTACCCCAACCGGTTTACCTTGGTATCTCGAAAACGGTGCTTGGCATGCATCTTCGATGACCAATAGTCCATGCTTCTTCGCAATCGCCATGATCCGCTCCATATTTGCCGGTAATCCCATGATGTGTACCGGCATGATCGCCTTGGTATTCGGGGTAATGTGTTTTTCCACTTCATCAGGATCGAGCTGGAACGATTCCGAATCCAAATCGACCAAAACGGGGAGCGCCCGGCTGGTCAGTATCGCTGATATCGTACCGAAATCGGTATATGGTGAGGTAATCACCTCATCACCGGGGCCAATATTCAATGCTTCCACACATGTGCTGAGGGCTTGTGTACCCGATCCCGTGGCCACACAGAAGTCGGATCCGATAAGCCCCGAAAACGCTTTTTCAAAGGTAGCTACCGTACCTTGGGCCGATTGTATCCGGCTCCATTTGCCGCTTTTCGTTGTTTCAACGATCTTGCTAATGACGTTATCATCCACATGCGGCCAAGCCGGCCAAGATTTGCCTTCGCGAATGGCTTTGCCGCCCAATAAAGCTAGTTTACCATCATTCGGGTACGTTAACGTTACTCCCGCCAACGACTCCAGTGCACCTGCTGTCATCGCAGTGGCAACACCAATCCCGGCCTGTCCGATAAACCGTCTGCGGCTCCATGTTTCTTTATCCATAGCTAATTTATTTGTTTGCAGATTTAATAATTTAAAACCTCACCTAACTCGGCACCTCTGTCAGTCCATCGATAGGTAGTGGGCGGTTCATCTAAATTATATAAAATGAGATACATGAAAATTAAACGACAAGATAATTGAATTGCCTGCGCCCAATATTTACCCACTTACCTCAACAAATATGCGGTTTATAACATTATATAAACGCAAATATATATGCAAATTTTAAATAAAAAAGCTTTTTCTAAGTTTTTTATTTCGGTTTGTCACTATCGACCTTTAAATTTTCGGCTATAATGCGTTCTCAACGGAAGAATCGCCAACCATTGGTTTTGCTAACGAGATCGACTATTTGATCATAAAATTAGATGAGACATAGCGAATAGGACCGGTCCGTTCTATTATAATATCGCATTTCTGTCTAAAACAAATACGCGGGTACTCTGACTGTAATCGTTACCCTTTAGGTCCTTGTAAATTAAGTCGAGGTAAAACGCTTTATATCCTTGGTTAGGCAAGGAAACCGATGTAGATATGGATGACGTTCTGCCGTCGGCACGAAGATCGGACGACGACCAAGATTCATCCCTAAAATCCCGGTCTTCGGAGTGGGCGGACCACAATCGCACGCCCTCCAAGTGTTTCGGCGTCGCTTCGATATCGACGAATACCTTCCCATCGCGTATCGAGGTTTTCCATTTGGTCAATGGATAAGGCTCCCCGCGTGCAGTAAATCCAAAGAATGCCCCCAATGCCCGAAAGGCTTGCTTCCCATCGCCGAGATCATGCCCAGCATTGGGCACATAATGCAACAGGTTCTGCCCCGGAATGCTGTCTAAGTAATGCTTAATGGCATCCACGACCCAATACGGGTCATTGGTACCATTGAAAATCATCTTGGGCATGGTCAGTTTCGATCGATAGGAATAGGGATCGACCATCGTTACGATATTCCGCCCTGATTCCGTGCCCATCCCCTGAGGAATACCCAAATCAGTATAGTCCTTTATCTCCTCGCTATATTCTTCATAAGCCGCTATCTGGTAACTAAGATTAGCCGGCATATTCACCACATCAATGACAATCGGAGCGATTGCCTTCACCCGCTTATCCCCGGATGCGCCCGTCAGCCAAGTCGTCCATCCACGCTTAGATGCGCCTGCGACGACGAAATCCGCTACTTTCTGATGTAACTCGCGCGCCGTGAATTCCTGTATGGCATCCATCGCTCGGAGCGCACTTTTGGTCATTGGAAACAAGAGTGGCCACGTGTAATCGTTATCTTGCTGGTAATTATGCAACGTCATCGAAATCAATGCATCTTCGCGTCTGCCGCCGTACAGTGGTTGCATAGGTACTTGCTTGAGGACGGCTGTAATGGCCTTGTTTTCCATTGCAATCCGACCCACTGCCCGGACAACACCATTTTTCCGCGGATCTCGCCAGTTGGGTTCGCCCAGGCTATCCACGCTCCCACCATCAATAAAAAGCAGGGCAGTTGAACGCTTCACCTTTTTAGGAACAATAACGGTTAATTGGTGTTTCCAAACATGACCATGCCATGTTTGCGACGTCAATGCAATGTCGTAAGCCGTAATCGGTCCTTCCTTGATAACGTCCTTCAATTCCCAAGCGTAAGAACCATCGTTCATCCCTAGGTAGTGGTACAGTGCGTCTTCCGGGGTAACTTCATCCGTTGCAGTCTGCCCGTAGCCAACGGAAAGACACAAACTGCCTACCCACAAAAAGCTCAATAAGACTTTTTTCATATTTCTTCAACTAGTCAGTTCATCGTCAATCATTCGTGATAAAGCGCTGCTACCAAGGCCAGTGCCTCATCGATATAAATTTCCCCGGTCATTTCCCCGAGACTGGTACGTGTGATGTAAGCATATCGTTGGAAACTATCGAAGTCAACTTTTGTCAGCATATAACCGAATGCATCATTGGTGAGCCCAAAAAGGAAGGGATAATCCGACTTCATTTTTCGTTTCAGGTAATATCCGATATTGGGTAATGCTTCCCCGGGAATAGTCAATATTGTCGCGGGTCCAACCTTCACGGCATTGATACGTGTCGTGATTTGATTTGGTGCCGGTGAAGGGTAGCTGAGGGGTGATTGGTTCAAAATATATTGCATCACAGCGGTTTCAACCGGGAAAGTGACTTGCTTCGATAGGCACCTTAGCTCGGGATCTGTCACCACCTGCCCGTCGTGTATCAATCTGATGGCTTCATCAGCAAGCAATGTACCGATCCGGACACATTCTGCCCAAAGTTCTGAGGTCTCTTCCGACTTAGCCTGACGGTTGTCTGCCGTAACCATGCCACCCAACGCCCCATTCATAAATAGGGCCACACCGCCTACACGGTCTTCAATGCGTTCATATAACGGTCCGCAAAGATCTGGGCTTAGCACGCCTCGTTTGGAGCCAATCGTCTCTGGATGCACGGCATAGTTGACCAAGGTGGCGATGACGTTACCGTTCATGGCAACAGCCTGCATAACGCTGCAACGCGGATCGTACAGCTCCTCCGCATAGTAATTGAAGGCGATGCGTCCATTCGCGGCTCCCATAGCAACTTTCAACGTGGCCGGCTCCAGTTTTCTTACCGCTTCATTGACCGCATCTGCCATCTGCCGGACACAAAAATCGAGGTACGCTAAATCGGCATGATGTACCCCATGCTCATCAGGGAACCCATAAGCATCAGGAGCGCTGTGTGTATGGGTTGCCCCAATGAGGATGTTCTCCGGAGGAATACCGGTAATCATTGCGCGCGCGCGGTCACCCAATACAGCAGGCCAACCCAAGTTGTCGATACTGACAAAAGCAATTCGTGTTCCGCTGGACTCAAGTACCAATGCACGTACAAACAAGTCTCCTTTTTGTATATGGGCTGGTCGGGGGGAGCCTACACCTCCGGAAACAGGCAAAAGGGGATCCGGGGTAATGACCCTTATCGCTGCTCCGGCACGAAAAGACTGCCCGTAGGCAACGGAAACTGCTGGCAGAAGGACAAATGCAAGGAGAAGTCCCCTTAAGCTGTATCCAAAACACAACAAGCAGCTTTTATAAAAAGCTGCTTGTTTGTTGTTACATTTCTTTTTCAATTTCACCTCGTTTCCATTTACCAGGGTTTTCCGGTGCCTTGCAGCAGCCATGGCTTAGACCAGGCACTATTCTTGTTGTCGGCCTGCGAATAAGCCGTCACTTCCAAACGTTCCAACGCTTGGTCCGCATTTTGGCGGTTGATGTTCAATTCATCCTGCATGTAATAAAAACGCACGGGGAGCACACCGCGTTTCGCAACCGGTCCTGCTTTCAAAGCTGGATATCCCGTTCGGCGAAAATCGAACCATGCCTCGGTAGCCGCTGTCCAACTAGCGATCCACTTTTGTTCCATGATCTGTTCCAGCGATCCATCGTAGGCTACGCCTATGTTATCAATGTAGCCTTGGTAGGTATCTCCAAGCATCCAAGCTTTCAATGACTGCTCGACGCCATGATTGTAGTGTTCTTGGGTGTTGCCGGTTGCCCAGCCCTTCAGCGAGGCCTCAGCCAGAATGAAGTGTACCTCTGCAGCCGACAAAAGACGTGCTTTCAACAATGGTCCGGACGCTTCTTTATAGCTATCGTTCAGGAACGATACGTGAGGATTATAAGAAGTCTGACCAGGGGTCGGGTTGAGATTATAGCTCGAGGGTAGTGCCGAAAAGCTTGGCGGTAAACCCACATAATCGGGATCCTGATCGACTATTGCACTACCCACTTTGTCTGGGGAAAGATAACGTACACCGTCTTCTATTTTATCGGTACCTGCCGGCAAATTGGGATCGACTTTCATGGAAACCTCAACCCTGTTGGCCCATATAGGCAATCTCGGATCGCTGAGTGCTTGCAGTTGATCGACTAATGTTGCGCACATCTTCACACGTCGGAAGTTACTTCCGCCCGTATCGTCAAATTTGAGGTTGTTTGGCCATGAATCGACCGATGAGGTCCCCTCGAATGCCAATACAGCATCGTCCCCAGCATCAACAATAATCGGATATTGTGCGGGATTTCCGGCAATTTTCTCGATGCCCGTCCTTGCCATATCCGGCATCTTATCCGAAATACGCATATAGTAGCGGAGCAGCAGCGAGTTGGCAAATTTACGCCATTGCGCAGGGTTGCCACCATAATAAACGTCCGCATCGCTATTAATCCCTACGTAGTCCGAAGACGATTTGGACAACAGCCCATTCGCCTGCTCCAGTTCACCGATAATCCCGGTATAAATCGACTCTTGCGTATCAAATTTTGGAAATAAGTATTCCGTTCCGCCTTCCTCCCCCTTCAATGCATCAGTGTATGGCGCATCCCCCCAAAGATCGGTAATCAACCCGAACATAAACGCGCGCATCACCAGCGCCACGCCCTGATGAAATTCCCAGCCCTCTTCAGCTGCACGCTTTTGGAGCAATGCGTTGTTACGTAACACATCATAGTAGCCGTTCCAGTTTTGGTCACCACCCCAATCGTAATCGTTGTGGTCTTCAAACCACGCGTCCTTTTGCGTATGCTGCACGACACCGGCGATGTCTTGGTAGCCTAGGTTCAAGTATAACTTGGCACTTTCAGTCAGTACCGTGGGAAGAATAAGATTCGGATTTACCTCCTCTTCCCCAACCCCATTCGGATCGATATTTATTTCGGTAAGGTCCTTGCACGCGCTGAAAAGCAGTAGCCCAACACAGATTCCCCATACCATTGTTTTCCCTGTTATCATACGTTCGATCTTATTTATCGCTTTCATGGTTTCCTCGATTTAGAAGTTAACACCCAATTTAAAACCAACCGGAATCACCCATGGGGTTACGTTATAGCGTTCAATTCCTTGTTTGAACTGGCTTCCTGCCTGCGCACCAGTTTCCTGCTGAAATGCCGTTTCCGGGTCGATGCCAATCTTCGATTTCGTCCACAGGATAATATTTCTACTATATATGGCGATATTCGCGTTACTGATACCCAACCTGCGGACAAAATTCGTAGGCAAATCATACCCCAACGAGATTTCCCTCAACTTGACATACGATGCATCGAACATCGCCGCTCGCATGAAATCCCAGGGATAGTTGTCGCTATACGGGATGTATTGGGTGCCCGCACCCCCCAGATTTTCAGTGTAACCAACAATATTGCCGTCATCGTCGTATTGGGCGATCACTCCCGGATTGAACACTCCACCATAGGGGAACGACTGACCTTCGTAGCTAAAGGGAAAACCGCCCATCTCCTGAGTGGGTCCACCAACAATATTAAAGCGATTACCACGGACTACAATTAAATCATTTTCAGTTAAATAATTCCTCAACGCCTCGCCTGTCATCCCATTTGGATTGATCAGGTTGTCCAAGAAACGTTGCGTACGCAGGTCGGACTCTCCGTAGCGGTAAGTCTGAGAAACAAAGTCTCCCCCAAAGCGCATATCCAGCGCGAAATTCAGCGAAAAACGCTTGTAACTCAGTGACGACATCACACCCATCGTGAAATCCGGGTTGAAGTTGCCGACTTTGTTATCGGTATTATTCATACTGACTGCCTGCCAAGAGCCTTGTTCATCCAATATTGGCCAACCGTAATACGGTGAGCTTTGATCTTCCACCGTTACTAGCTTCGCGTCGTACAAATCGCCGATCTCCTGTCCCACATACGTCCGCGCCCCACCTTTGGCATCGCCCCACAGATCATAGAAATCCTGCCCCTCTGCTAATTCCATAATCCGTGTGCGATTGCGGTACCAGTTTACGTTGATATCCCACCGCCAGTCGTTGGTCAATACCGGTGTACCACCTACCATAAGTTCAAATCCTTTGCTCCGTAGCAGTCCGGCATTGATATTCCTCGAGGTAAATCCACTGGATCCCGGCAGCTTGATGGAAATAATCTGGTTTTCGTTATCTACCCGATAATAGGTTCCCTCAAAGCGCAGGCGGTTATCCCAAAGGCCCACGTCGACACCATACTCGTAGGAGGTTGCAATTTCCGGCTTCAGACCAGGCAGCTTCAAACTCCCCTGTTTTGTTAATCGGGTTATATCGCTCCAAGCACCGGCATTTGCCAATACATTGAGTAAATTATAGGGACCTGTATCGTTACCCGCGCGGGCAATGCCCCCGCGAAGTTTGAACAGATTGACTTGCTGTGGCAGATTGAATACTTCATCTAACAGCACACTCAGGGAGGCCGATGGATAGAAATACGAGCGATTGCTTTCGGGCAAGGTACTCGACCAATCGTTCCGAGCTGTTACGTCGAGGTAAACCATATTGTTAAATCCGACATTGAGTACTCCATAAACGCTATTCACCGATTTTTCGGCAAGGTAACTGCCATAATTCAATCCCGATGGACCGATATTGGACAGCGTGTATAAGCCGGGGACAATCAATCCCGAGTTGTCCTTACTGGCATTGCTTACATCACGGTTGCGTACGTAGCGCGTGTTTCCACCTGCCGACACAGATAGATCCACCCAATTAAAACCTTGTTTGTACGTCGCTAAGAAATCGATATTTTGTTCCTGCCTGTGCAGATTGATGAGGCCATAAGCTCCACGGGCATCTTCGGTATAGCTGTAAGGAATCTTCGACTCTCGCTCCTCTTGGTAAATATCAACTGCGTAACGGGCCATCAAATCCAAATGGGGGGTAATCTGCCAGTCTGCACGCACATTTCCGAACACGCGATCTCGGATGAAACTATTACTCACGCCGTATGCCAGGAAGTATGGATTATTCTTATCATCGGGAGCCGGCGAAAGCTGCTGAATCTGCTCGCTGCCGTCAACCCAGTAGTTTTTCAGATCCAGGATGTTGACGTGTGGGGAAACCCCATATGCCCATTGCAGTGGATTCGCACCGCGGTTCGTTGCCGGCCGGTTATTCGAGCCGTTCCGGCTATAATCGATATTAGAAGAAACGGAGAAATTCGGATGCAGCTTCAAGGTCGAATTCATGTTAATTGAATTACGCGAAAGGTCCGTATTCGGGACGATACCACGATTGGTCATATTCGAATAAGATATCCGATAATTCATTCGATCGGTGTTGTTTGCAATAGATATCCCGTTGGTCGTAGTAATCCCTGTTTTGACAAAATTCTTCACATTATCTGGATACGACCGCAGTTCCGTGGGAATGGGATTACCGTTTTCGTCTAATGGGCTATTCCATTGGATGGCTTTGTATCCTTTATCAAGTTCGGGCCCGACACCACCGGCAGAACCTTCCTCGATCTGCAATACGCCACCTGGGAATGGATTGAAATCAGGAGTAAATGGAAAGACGCCGGTAGCAAACTGGCTATGCATATCCAGATACCTATACGGCATATCGAACACGGTATTGCTATTTACGGATACCGTCATTTTATTAACAGAGGCCCCTGATTTCGTGGTGATTAACACTACCCCATTGCCTGCACGTGAACCATACAGCGCTGCCGCACTCGGTCCTTTCAAAATGGATACACTTTCAATATCATCGGGATTCAAGCTGGAAATCGCATTACCATAATCAACCTTGTTATCCCGGCCGATCTGCGAGACATTGTTGAGGGTGTTGGCGATAGGCACACCGTCTACCACGAACAGCGGCTGGTTATCGCTGCTCAACGACGTGGCTCCGCGGATGACCATACTTACGGAAGATCCGGTACCGCCCGTCGAGCTGATCGCTACGCCGGGTACTTTCCCGGCCATGCCGCTCAGTACGTTTTCATTGGCTACACGCGATAGCTCGGCACCATCGACCTTGCCCACGGAATATCCCAGCGACCGTTCTTCCCGCTTGATACCCAAAGCGGTTACCACCACTTCATCCAGTGCTTCCTGTCCCGGTATCAACTCGATATTGATGGTGGTCTTGCCACCGATCATGATGGATGTCGTTTCATAACCTACTGCCTGAAAAACCAATGTTCCGCTTGAAGCAACATTATTGAGGGTATACCGACCCGCATCGTCGGTGGCCACGGCGCTATTGGTCCCCTCCAGGCTGACCGTTACCCCGGCTATCGGATTCCCGTCCGGTCCGGAGACAACACCAGATACATTCACCTGGCCTTGCGCCTGTGCATCCAGCTGCGTCAATAAGCAAATAACAAGGGAGAACAAAGCCCCGAGCCATTTTTTTCTAATTGTAGATTTTTTTAGTTTCATAACAATACATTTTGGTTTACTCGATTACTCATTACGCGTTGAAATAGTTAAACAGTGCAAAAAAAGCTTTGTCCCTTTAAGTTGTTGTTAGATTTTAATAAAGATTTTCTTCCGGTACAGCCAATACACGGGTACATAACACAATAAACAGATACCGACCGCCCATAGCAATGATGCTACGTTCGCCCAATTGCCAACAACTACATGATCAATATACCACGTATTCAGTGGCCCCAACAATTCGGGCAGTACCCCCCCGATCACGTAAGCAGTAATGGCATTGGCGCCGAAAACTACACCAAATTTTGCCCAAGCACTGGCCCCCAGTATTTCGATGACAAAAAACAGCGACGCAAATACCAGGGCAGCTAACCCGGAAGTGTAGAGCACATAAGAACTTGTCCACAGGTTCTTGTTGATCGGGAAGACCCATCCCCACGCCGATCCAAACAGAAAGGCAAGCAATCCGATCAGGTAAAGCCAAAGCACCTGCCGCTCACGGGATATACCATCATTAGCCAATAGCTTACCTACCAGCATACCCGAAATCCCCGTCGCAATGGCCGGAAATGTGCTTAAGATGCCCTCGGGATCCCACGTACCTTGCCACATTCTGCCAGGAATAAACAACTCATCGATCCAGGCAGCTAGGTTACGTCCCGGCTCCAACACACCTGATCCAACGCCTGGTACAGGCACAAATAACAGTGCACCCCAATACAATAGGAGCACCATGCTCCCAATTACCGCCTGTTGCTTCCATGTGGTATATAGGAACAGTAGGGCGCACACCAGGAATACAACCGCGATGCGTTGCAATACCCCCGGCAATCGTATTTCTGCAAAATTAAAATCAGGGAAGAGGCCGAGGAATATGCCGATGAGAAAAATCAGGATGGCTCGTTTTATCGTTTTTCCGATCAGTTTGCTTTTAGATTGGCCGCCTGCCATCATCTTGCGATAGGACAAGGTGATGGAAATACCAACGATGAAAATAAAGAACGGGAAAACACAATCGGTAGGCGTAATCCCATGCCATGACGCATGCAGCAGTGGTGCAAATACATGGTCCCATGATCCGGGGGTGTTCACAATAATCATTGCTGCTACCGTAAACCCTCGGAAAGCATCCAAAGAAACTAATCGCTGAACCGTCTTCTTTTGTATCATCGCTCTCGTTTTGCTAGTATCTGGTTAGTGTCAGAGCATGCTACGCTTCGTTGTTGCTGAAAAGCAATCACTATGCTTCAACTACTCAAAGATAGGTGGCGTACGCTTACTTTCTTTGTACAATATTATCATTTGCATATTGCATGTTAGCATGTTCACAAGCCATCAATATGCTGATTTACAGAATGTAAAAAGGATTACAAATAAGTAATCCTTACATTAACAAATGATGAATTTATTTATGCCATCCGCCCGGCAATTATTCGCTTACGGGTGCTCCGATAACCCCCAGATACCTGCCCATCCAATACGGGAACAGCCAGGTATCGCCTGCACTGTTTTCTGCGGCACCGTTATTCCCGCCGTCCAGCGTAAACCGGTTGGCGTTGTGTCGCGATATCTTGAGTTCATCCGGCGGTAGCACTTCCGCGATGGTTTGTCCCCGGAAATTGGGGGCCAATGGTTCGATGTCTTTCCGATGTGAATTCGTTACTTTCCATTGCACAAGATCAAGCGGATATTCCTTCAGGTACCATACGGCTTCATCCAAGTCAATATCGTCAGCACCCGTAATCGCCGTAAAAATATTCCATGCTCCTTCCTTTTCCGGTCGTTCGGCTTCCCAGTGATCACGGATTGCTATACCATATTTAGCCTTTAATGTGTCATTGAACGCATAGCGATATAGCCCCCAATAGCCTGCGAAATACATCTCGTCATCCGAATGATTCCATGCGCTAGATAGCATCTGGCTCCAGTCATCTGCACCGTCCGGTGCTTTTCCGATCTCCTCCATCGGCCGCAGAAGGTTTTCGAGGTAGCCGTGGTTTTCCATCAGATCAAACGCTGTTTCTCTGTACAAGGGTTTTTCAGTAAAATAGTATGCGGTCTGAAGCATGCCGATGATATTTGATGCGTTCAGTTTGCGATCCCCTACGTTCGTTGGAAAGGCATTGACATACTCCGGATTCCATCGACCCCAGGTAGTGGGCTGTCCATCATAATCCACCAGATAAAGGTTGTGCTTAACGATATGCCCCATCAGGGTATCAATAAGCTGGATGGCTTTTTCACGTGTTTCCTGATGATCTACCAACTCGGCGACTACTCCGAATGCAAAGATGTGTCCGATGGCTTCATCGCTGCTGGTCGTGGCCTTCCAAAACCAATCGGGTTGTTCGGCAAGCTGCCACCGCTCCGGATCGGAAAGCACATCGCGTGTATCGCCCATTCCCCGCCGTTCAAAAGAACGGGCGGGAAAGCCGGCCACCGGATTAATGTCATAGAGCCGGGCCATGGCGTCAAGGGATTCCATGCAATGGTCCAATGCCTGTTGCTCACCTGTGGTCGCATAGCGAAAAGCCTCCGCTGCCAGATAGAGTGAAGTCCACAACCCGTCATTGTCGGAATCTCCCAGGTATCCGGTGCTCAGGTCACCGTTTTGCATACCCACGAGTGTTGCGTTGAAACCATTCCGGATATGCCTTTCTCGCACCTGTTGTTCATAGTACATCGCTTTCTCGTGCAAGGTCATTGCCGTGAAGTGGATAACACCGAGCCCACTATCCGTCAGTAGCAACACCGAAGAGTCCGGTCCTATTGCCACATCAACCACTTGGTCTCCCGGCAACCATCGTTCACCGGCGTAATAGGCGATGCTACTGTCTTGCTTGATCACGAATGCTCCTTTCGGTGTACCAAACCATGGATCGCCATCGATTACTTTGACGGCTGTAATTTCTGTCCACGGCAACTTCTTTTCGATTTCTCCTACCACCTTGCCCTGTTCCGGATCGCAACGGAAATAACCATCGGAAGTGCCTACAACCAGTTGGTTGTGGCGGGCATCAACGTCGAAGGACATCAAACCGTCACCGCCATAAATTTTCTCCAATGCGTTAGTCGTGGTGATAAAACGGTACACGGCATCCGGAGCAAGTAAAAAGAAGCGTGTGCGGTCTTCGGGATGATTTACCAATTGCACGATGCCCTTTCCGGGTATCTGGCCTTTCCACAACACCGCACCATTCCGGATGAAATGTAAAGCGCTCCCGTCGGTAACCAAGAACTCCTGCGCATCGTTGGCAGCAAAGGCCGTGGGTTCTGCTAGCTGATGTTCAACAAACAATCTCCCAGACCATGCATTGCTAAAGACAACCTGCTGATCGAGATAAACAAACTCGCCCTGGCAAAGCACCATGTCCACGATCGTCTTTGCCGACATAAACCGGTAGGTATTGTCGGTTACCACACTGCCCGGATGGAGGAACCGCCCCTCGCTTAGGTGCTTGAGACCATCAGACGCCAACAACTGTACTTTTCCATCACGGTCGGCCCGTACCCTCAGCAGTCGTACGCCGTCCCCATCAAAAGGATATTTCACGCTGTAATCCTGTATGAAGCCACTATCGGCGTAGGTTACGTCCTTCTGCTGTCCTGGTTTATCGCATGCATACATCCAAAGTGTGCACGATAATACAACGAGTATGTGACGTTTCATCTTTTTCATCAATTGAGCTATAATTAAAAATTACTACGATCTTAATAATCCCCTAGGGTTTTACCACGACATGCTTAATCGCTTTTCTGTCATTGCCCAGGTGGAAGGAGTAGCTCATATGGAGCAGCCCATCCTTCCCTTGGATCAGTGATGGGTAGGAATATCGCCCTGATTTGGAAGGATCATATTCAATGGAATGCTTTACAGGCCATGTTTTTCCCTCGTCTTCAGAAAGGTATAAGCTCAACCGATACCGTCCATCATCCACATCATTACCCAACATAGCCCATCTGCCGTCTGTCAGCACCACCACATCTACACTGGCGCCATTAGGAATATCGGATTTACGGGCTGCCGTCCAACTCCGGCCGCCGTCTTTCGACTCGCTCACCTGCACCCGTGTCGGTGCATCACCACTATCTCGCATATAAGCGACAATACTGCCATCCTTGCGTTGAGCCAACGCCGGTTGGATAGGCCCTCTTCCTACGATCGGCAGGCTGGGTCGCCAAGAAACTCCCCCGTCATTGGAAATCGCGAGCATGGAGAAGTTGAAGCCATCGGAATAGATCGGCAAAAGGATTTGGCCATCGACAGTAATAATCGGTTTGATGCGGGTCATCCATCCCGCACTGCGCTTTGTAATATCCTTACCGGCTTCAACAATCAACTGGTCGTAGCGGGGTGCATATTCGGACCAGCCGGCATGCGACGCGGGCAATTCCTTGAACCTTGCCGCGACCTCCTCAGCAAACTGTTCATCCGGTTTCAGGAAAATATTATCCTGCCATTGCCACGTCGGGGGTCCCTCGGCATCATATGTGTCGGTAGAACGCAACCGCAAGATGGAATGCTCCCATTTATTGGCTTGTACGGCTATCCATACCAGAAACAGCTTATCCCCCACCATAAAAAGCACCGGATTGCAATCCGGCAGATGGGGGGTATCCGCCAGCTCAAAGGGACGACTCCATTGCTCATGCCCCTTATCCAGTCGCGCCCCCATAATCCGTACGTCGTCTGCGCTGCGCTCACCGCTACCTTGGAACCATGCCATCAGCAAATCGCCACCGGGCAATTGCACGATGCTGCTCCCATGTACGTGCTGTGTCTGCAAAGGAAACACCAAGCTCGAATCGACCACCTGTATACGGGAAGCGGTCAGCTGCCCATTGGCTAAGATAAAGCCGGCGAGCAGGCAGCCAAGTGTCATCGTCAATCTTTTCATCATTAGTCAATAATTTGGGTCTACAATACGTTACTTATGGATTTCAAAACTGTCCCGTATGTCGCCGACCGAATCAACGCAAACATAGGCGAGCTTACGGTCATCTATTCGGATGTGCTGGTACAGGTGCCCCTCGTTTATGCGCTTTGCCGCATAGGGTTCGACCGTACCCGATTCGTTTTTGCCGCGTGTACCAACCGACATGATGTAGGTTGTGCCTCCGGTTAGGTCTTGCTGAGCCATACCGCCCTTCAGCGCATCTGTGCGCAGGTAGTAATGGAAATGGCCGTTCATTACGATGTCCACATGGTGTTCATCAAATAACGGCACCCATTCCTTTACAATATCGGGGTATGGCTCTTCCGATGTATACGGCGGAAAATGGAAGACGACAAACTTCCAGGTTGCATCTGAAGCAGCTAGTTGGCGAGCAATCCAGTCCTTTTGTTTTGAAACGGGGAAACTGACTACGTCGATCATGAGGAACAGTGCATGCTCGTACCGAAATGCATACGTAAGGCCGGACGGTAGGCCAGCAGGGCCATTGTCTGGAAAGGCAAGCACGCTCTGGTAGCGCGATGCGCCCAGACCATCCTGGCTGTCGTGGTTGCCCGGCACAGCCATCAATGGCGTATGGCCAAACACGCCGCCGGAATAGCCGAAAAATGCATCCCAATCGTCGCCGTGCAGACCCGTGTTGACGAGGTCGCCGGCCGCCACATAAAATGCCGTTTGCGGGTACTTATTCGAAGCTCTTTGCAGTACCGACCCCCATTTTTCATCGTTGTGTATGTCGCCAAACCACGTAAAAGCAAAACGATTGTCCGCATCCGCCGTCTTAAAATGCAACGTATCGGAGACGCCACCGTCGTGACCTACCACGTAGCGGTAGGTCATTCCCGGCTTCAAATCCGTTACCCTGGCGATGAACCGGCTTACATACCGGTCATTCTGCAACTGCCGATCTTCCAACAGTTCACGCCTGGCCTCAATCCTGACGGTATCCGAGGTGTTCATGGGCCAATAGGTTATCCATGAATGGCTCACCGTGCGGTCGCAACGCCATTGTACGATTGCCCCGGTCGCTGGATCTTCGGGCAATGTCAGGGTAATCTGGTCAGGCAGGATTCCCGATGGGAAGTCCGTGTACCGGAACCCCCCAACTACATGTGCCTCCCGCGCACGACCACGTATAGTGGGCAGCAGGTGTTGGCCACGCAAGCTAGGGGGCACTTCTTTCAATACCAACCCATCCCAATCGAAATAGGTGAATGCACCGGTATCCAGCACACTAATCACCTGCTCGCGCGGAAAAATCGCGCGGATTTTAAGCGGATCGGCTGCATCTACCGGAGCTACACTGACGAAGTAGACCGGACGATGCTTATCGAACCCATTGATACCCAGTCCCACTTCACCTGCGGTGAATTCTTTCTGCCAGACTTCATACGTATATAATTCATTACGTACCGTGAGCCCGGTTTTTTCAAACCCTTCGTCTGCCAACCAGAAAGGCACCTTTTGTTGCGCACTGTCCCGCATCACGGATACCACAACGGGCACATTCACCTCAAACCTCCAATACGCAGTGGCGAGGGTCGCTTTCTCCTCTGGCGAGATAAATCCAAGTATAAACGCATCACTTAACGTATCGAGTTGCGCAGGAGTCAGCTGATCATACAACCGTGTGACCACAGTTCCCATCACACCCGCTACCGAATCATGGCGCAGCCCGTGCCGTTGGGCACACCCTGATAGGCTTATTGCTCCCCAAGCGGCGATTACCCATAGCGTGCGGTTGCCCAGCGATGCTACGAATCTGATCTTATCAAGGCCTGTTCTTTTCATAACCGGCTTAGTTGATTTGTTGTGGTTTTCTTTCGTGCACATCCGCTATATACCCGACCATCAGCTCAGGGTAATCTGTTTGGACAACATTGACGTATGACAGGTGTCCGAATAATTTCTCGTAACCACCCTGACCGGCGGCCTCTTCCTGATCTGGTGTACCCAGCGCATTTGCCCAAATGCGCATCGGGCTATGCAGGCTGATATCACGGAACAGCTTGTCGTTATAATAGGACGGATCGATATGTACGATATCGGTAAGACCTGATCTTACAATTTCATCCAACTGCGCGGCATCGTAAGCGCGGGGCATGATTTTAATACGCGGATCATAAGCAAGCAAAGCAGCCATTTCCGTATAATCATAAAGAAAGAAGATCACATGGTCCGTAACACCCAAATCAGCAATCTGCTCATAAGCATCAAACCGCGCCTGCATGCCATCTGCCTTGAAATCGATATCCACCAGAATCCTGTCCTTTGCTCGCAACAACGCCTCTTTCAGTGTAGGTATAGGATAAGCAGTAGCTTTGCCCTGATGAGTCAGTCGAATTTCTTCCTTCAACTCGTCATAAGTCTTGTCTTTTACTTCGCCCGTTCCGGTCGTCGTGCGATCGATGGTCTTGTCATGCATGAGAATGAATACACCATCCCGCGTTTGCCGGACATCCAATTCGACGATATGCGCACCCGCTTCGACGGCCTTGTCAATCGCTTCCAACGAGTTCTCAGGCACCGACCGGTGTGCTCCCCGATGTGCGGCCACCAATACCGTTTGGGGTTCGTCGTGGTAGACCTTCCAGATGTTATCTACCCGGCTTCGCGGCATGGTGCAGGAAATTGCCATCGCGAGCAACAAATGGCCTACAATCAAATGCCTCCAGATTACCTTATTTACGTTTTTTGACATGGGGGGATATTGCATTTACCATACGGCTTTTCGATGTTGAATTCACCGTTTAGTCAATAAAAAATGAATTATTGTCGCCAACAAACACCCGGGTACTCTGGGTGTATGTGCGTCCGTTCTCGTCTCGGTACTTCAAGTCAACATAAAAGGCCTTATAGCCCGAATCTGGCAGCGCCTCACGCACCTTGAACCTTCGTTTGTGCGCCAATTGCAAATCCCTCCTTACCCAAGTCTCGTCGCGAAAGTCCTGATCATCAGAAACGGCACTCCAAATGACCGCTCCCTCCAGCCTCCGCTTGGTCGCGCTGATGTTCAGTTCCAATGCGTCCTTCTTTTCAGAAACCTTATAATCGGTCGTTGGGTATGGCACATGTTGCAGGGTAAACCCCCAAAACGAGGAAAGCGCTTGGAAAGCCTGCCTCTTATCGCCAAGATCATGGCCTTCGTTGGGTACATAGTGGATGTAGTCTTGTCCGGGTATGCTGTCGATATAGTGTTTCACGGCATCGATTACCCAATATTGATCATTAGTGCCCATAAACAGCATTTTCGGCTTATTGAGCTGCTTTCTATACGAATACGGATCGATCATCTGGGCTAAGGTTTGCCCACGATCACTTCCGATATCCTGTACGAGCCCGAGGGCGACATAATCTTGTATTTGCGGACTATAGTCCTTCCATACTTCGATCTGATAATTCAGATTAACGGGCATGTTCAGAATATCGATGACCATTGGCGCAAATGCCTCTACCCGGTCATCTTGGGAAGCCGTGAGCCAAGTGGTCCAGCCGCGTTTGGACAAGCCCGAAACCACAAATCGTTCCACCGGTTTAGCGGAGCGACTCGCGGCAATCTCCTGTACGGCGTCCATACCGCGCACAGCACTTTTCACCATAGGGAACAACAATGGCCACGAAAAGTCACCATCTTCTTGAAACTGGTGAAGCGTATAGGATATCAGTTCGTCTTCAACAAGGCCACCATAGAGTGGTTGGTTGGGCACCTGGCGAATTACTGCCGCAACTGCCTTATTCTCCACCGACATACGTGCGACGTCCTGTATGAGCCCATCTTTTGCCAGGTCATGCCACTCGGGTGTCGTGGGATCGTCTTTCTGCATACGTCCGCTGCTGATAAACAACAATCCGCCGTCGTACGTCACCTCCTTCGGCACAATGACATTCAACTGATGTCTCCACGTATGCTCCCGCCACCGCTGGGAGGTAAGCAATACTTGAAAAATCGTACCCTTATCAAACACCAGGCTATCCCTGATTTCCCATGTGTAGGCCTTATCTCCATTGTTCAGGTAGCTGTAAAGTGCCGTTTCCGGCGTAACGGGTGCAGGCTGCTGGCCGCGAGCGATTATCGATAATAATAGCAAACAGCTGATCCAGCATAACCGACTACGACAACTATTGCCGATTGGGGTGTCAAATGTAAACATAGTGAATGGGGTATTGGTTAGCATTACAATTCGTTGGGATCAACCACCACATATTTAATCGATCGCCTATTGTAAGTATAGGTAATATGCACCAGCCCATCGGCCGATTGGATAATCGCCGGATAGGCATATCCATCTTCAATCGGTTCGTTCTCCAATGTCATTACCGGCGTCCAGGCTTTCCCATCTTCCGATAGCGCCAAATTCAATATATTCCTATCTTTGGGTTCTTTCCCTTTCTTAGTGGAGTGATTGTATATCAGCAGTTGGCGGCCATCCGTCAAGGTTACTGCATCCGTACCTGAATTCGGATTGGGTAATGTCATGGCCTTCATTTCACTCCAAGTCCGTCCTTGATCCTCCGACCAACTTTCTGCCAGTACGTCCTGCCGTGTGCGGCAGATTACCTGTAGTTTGCCATCCGGATACGTCAAGACACTGGGTTGGATGGCGTCAAACTCCACACCGTCGTTAATTGGACCGACAACTTCCCACGTCTGCCCCAAGTCCTTGCTGATTTCAAAGTACACACGCCAATCCTGATCTTCGCCATCTTCTTTCGGATATTCAATGCTCGTTGGTGCAATGATCGTTCCGTCGGCCAACTGGACGGCTTTATTCTTGACTGGGCCCAGCAGATGTCCGATCTTTGCGTCTTCGCCCAATACCTGGGGTTCCGACCAAGTGTGCCCATTATCGTTCGATGTAATCACCATACCCCACCAAGTTTGCGGACTGGGCCCCACCTTATAGAACAGCATCAGGTCTCCGCCTTTTGGTTGAAACAACACAGGGTTCCAACACGGATACCGTAATGTATCGTTCTGTACGCCATCGGCCACTTCTTCCGGCCATGTCCATTCACCGTCGACCAGCCTTGAAACACGGATGCCGACATCTGGATTATTTTCATGTGTACCGGCAAAAAAGGCAGTGACCAATCCGTCAGGCGTTTCTACGATCGTAGAAGCGTGGCACTCGGGTGTCGGTCTATTGTCCAATGGATAAATGAGCTCGCCGCGTAGGTAAGCTGCATCTGTGGTGTCCGCTTTTGGCGGTAGCTGAAAGCGCCCGGCATGGTCGTTGGATTGGGTACACGTCATGCAAAAGATGGCGAGAATGAGTAAAAAAATCCCTGCTTGCTTCTTCATGTTTAGCTGTTGTGTTTATGTTTACAATATTCGTTTTGCTTTTTCGCGAAAACCTTCGATACGGTGAAATGTCAGGAAGTTCGCATCGTGATTATTGTTCGCAATTTCCTTTCCGTCGTCGTAGGCCGTCCGACTGGCCATAATCATATCTTCGCCATCGACAAGCCAGTCGACATATTGGAAGCCGTGATTAATCACATCGGGATGTTGCAGGACTAGCTCATGGACTTGCCAATTGAGCAAATCGACTGAGCTCATGAGTGCCAGCGTATTCCGGAAACTCGCAGCGTTTCTTTTCGGATACTGCTTCCGGAACTCCTCAGGGATGATATTGCTCAACGTCCAATAACGGCCTGACGTTTCGTCGAAACGGATCGCAAACTTCTTACTGCCGCCGGGGAACGGTATAAACCCGGTTTTGGGATCGAATGAAGCTACCTTTCCATCGGCACTGATTTTAACCATCGCCGCCTTTTCTTCATGCGTTGTGCGGTCGTCTACCCGCAAGATATCCGCCATACCGCCATCCAGCGTCACAACAGCATTCCCCTCCAGCCAACCGGTAAAATTTCCCTCCAGGTAAGTCGAGTCGTAAAATAGCGAATTGCTGGTGGTCCAGCTGTTCGCTTTCAGCAAATCAGCATCGACAGGCGCCGACATCATCATCGCGCCATAACGCTTGCCCCACTCCTGAATCGGGCCATGAGCCGTCTCCATCCCGCGCCATAAACGCCCGTTATGCTCGATCACCGGCATAGGGGCACAATGGAACATGCCTTTCAACAAGAGCCCATCTTCTGTTCCCGTTGGATGGCTCCAGGTATCTCCTCCATCGTCCGACCGGCGGATTAGTACCGTACCGTGATGCCGGTCAGGTCCGAGTAGATACAACGCACCACGATTGACAAATAAACTGGACCAAAATGCTCCCTGGATTTCGCTGACCTGCTTCCATGTTTTTCCTTTGTCAGATGAGCGATAGACGCGCGTCAGGGCTTGCACAAATTCCGAACTTTCAGGTCCGAAAAGATCATGAGATGCGATGTAATCGCCAGTCGGCAAAATCGCAATACTCGGCGAGCCGATATATTGTTGCGTTGAAGCGGCCTGATGGGCAATAATGGTTCCGCCTATCTTGGATAATCCCATATCTTGCGAAATTGAAGGTACAATCCATCCGAAATTAATCAACAATAACCACAAAATCCTTTTCATAATCTTGTCCATGGGTCCTGCTTCAAAAATATCAACTAATTCCAGACAATGCTGAAAATATCATATGCTTTACGGAAATCTACGATAGCATCATGCCGTTGGGAATTAATTCAATCTGTTCCAATAGTTGCCGAAACTGCAGGTAGAACAAATCCACGCGCTTTTTAACGGTTTCGTCGAATACCCCGGCATTCTTCCGGGTGAACGTAGAAATAGGCAGTCCTCTTTTTTGGAGAAAATATTTGGCGACCACCGGATACACAGCGTGCATAATGTCCATATGATCGATAAAGAACTGTTGTACGATTGCTACCTGATCTGCCGATTCGTTGTTATCGTAGTGGTTACATAACCAAACGATCAGTTCCGGATAATAATTTCCCTGGATGCAGGACAGGCCGGCAGAACCGGCTTTTAACGATTCCACAGCATGAACCATATAGGCATCATACAAACCAAAATCAGCTACTCCCCTGGTCGCATCCAGCTTCGCTTTAATCTGCTCAATATCCAAACAGGTGTCTTTGTGGTAAATAACACGACCGGTACCCACGAAGCGCTTCAGTTGCTCCGCAGTCAATACGCGCTTAAAGGGCTCCGGGCATTCATAGAATCCCAAAGGAATACCCGGTGTGGCGTCGAGCAATTGTCCAAAACGTTCATCAAATAGCGCTGCGCTTTCCGACTCTTCCGTTAGCATATTGGTAATTACAATCACGGCTTCCACACCGGTCCCATATAACTGCTTTACAAAGTCCGCCTGTTTTTCCACTGGCCCGCCAAAGGTACCGGTAGCCACTACGGGTACAGCGCCATCTGCGATACGCAGCACGTGCTCGGTTACAGCTAGCATTTCTTCCCCTGATAAATTAAACATCTCGCTCGATTGGCAGTTGGCAAACAGGCCTGCTGCACCAGCCCGGAGGTAAAGCTCTGTAAGTTTGGTCAACCCGGCAAAATCGACAGCTCCGCTTTCCGTGAAAGGGGTTAGCATAACGGGAATATATCCCTTACTTTTTTTGCTCATTGATATTCTCGGTAATGTTGTATTGTAATTGACGAAAACAAAGATAGACTAAGCGACTGCCACAGTTCTATACCAAATTGGCGGGATATTATAGGATGTTAGCCAGTCAGAATCACCGCTTACTGCCTCCACTCCATGAGCGCGGTATTCAGCACTTCCTCCACACGGCGTTTGGCACCGGAGAAATAGACCATGCCGTGTCCGGGCAGCATATAGTCGATTTCCAGATCGGCCATCCGTTTCAGGGAATCCAGGTACTCCGTGCGACAGAAATCAATGGAACCGGACCACCCGAAATCGCCGCTCAGCTTTGTACCGATCACATCACCACTGATCACCACCTTTTTGCCTTCCCATACAAAGGAATAGATGGTACAACCCATGCTATGACCGGGCATCAATCGAGCTTCGATTTCCAGGCCCAAGACGGTAATCTTCTGGCCTTCATCGAGGATGGTATCCACATCAAATGGGTTAAACACTTTGTGATAGAGATAACCACAACATCGGTTGTCGCCCTTATGCACCGCATCGGCCGTCTCTTTACCTGAAACGAGGTGTACGCCACGATCCTTCAGTACATATCCACCGCCAGCGTGGTCGTAGTGGGGATGGGTAAGGAAAGCATACCGGATATCGGCCGGGTCCATCCCCCAATAGCGGATATTGGCAAACAGCTGATCCATGGTGTCGCCGCATCCCGCATCGAATAACAGCAACCCTTCATCCAGGCGGATTACATAGCTGTTGCAATCGTTCCAAATGGCACCCGGCTCATCAACGGTCAGGCCGACCAGATCGCCGCCTACTTGAAATATACCGTGTAACAACTGCATGTTATCCTAATTTGCTTTTCATAAATGCGTCAAGGTCTGCCAGCTTATACGCCGGACAGCCGCCCGGTTGTTCTGCAATAAACGCTCCCGTCAATACCGCGTGGGTCAGCGCGACCTCCACCGTCGCGCCGCCAAGCCGATGCCGCAGGAAGGCCGCCAAAAAGGCATCACCGCAGCCAATGGTATCGGCCACCGGCACCGTTATACCCGCCGCATCCACCTGTTCATCGAACGTATAATAGCTGGCACCATCCGCTCCCCGGGTTACGACCGCCTCCTTAATACCAAAACGGCCCAGCAGCGCACGGACTTGTATCTGCTCGGGCGCTCGCGCCGAAGCAGGCTGAAAAATACGTGTCACCTCGGCGAGTTCCTCCTCATTGATTTTCAGCAGATCGGTACTACTTAGCAAAATGGACAACGTCTGCCTGTCATAGTAGTTACCCCGTAGATTAATGTCGAACACACGTAAACACTTTTTGGACAACAGGTTGAGCAGGGTCTGCCTGGAAACCGAATTCCGACAGGCAAGACTGCCGAAGATCAAGCACGCATTTTCCGGAATATAGGTACTCAGTTCACTATCTTTCTGAATATGATCCCACGCTACGGGCCGCAAGATATCATAAGACACATTATTCCTGTCCAACACATTGGCAACCACCCGACCGGTGGCGTAGTCGTCATTGGATTGTATAAACCGCGCATTGATTGACCAACCGTCAATGAGCGATAGCATACGCTTACCCGCTGCATCGCCTCCAACGCTGCTGATCATGTACACGTCGAAGCGGTCGTCTTTCGCCATATGATACGCCACGTTCAGCGGCGCACCCCCCGGGAAATCCACGCCTTCCACCTCGTCCCAAAGCACCTCTCCGAAACAGAAAATTCGATTGCTTTCTCCCATAACCTTTCTAACGAGGTTACCAATATTGCTGGATCTTCCGGTTCACGAAATCCACGCTCCTTTTCAGCTGGTCCATGCCGTCCACTCCATCTTCGATACTGATCCAGCTATCGAAATGGACGGATTTCAACGTTGTGAAGATGGCGTCGTAATCGTTCAGTCCTTTACCGATTTCGCCATGCCGCAATACCGAGGCATACCCTTCGCTATTATCTTCCATTTTCCGCAGGTCTTCGATCGTTCCACCCACCAGGTACCGGTCGCTTGCATGCATCGTCTTGATGCGGTATTTTACCTTTTCCAACAGCTCCAATGGATCTTCACCGGCAAGAAACGTATTACTCGGGTCATAATTCACCCCGAAATAGGGGTCGTCAATTGCCTCGACGATCTGACAGAATACCGCAGCCTTCTGCGCAAATTCCGGGAACTTCCAGAAGTCGTCTTTGTAATGATTTTCCAAGATTAAGGTAATGTCAAGCGTACGGGCATAGTCAAGGCATTCATGGATCGAATCCACCGCCAACTTTACGCCTTCGTCCAGGGAAAGCTCCGGCCGCCGCTGGCCCGACAGGACACGGCAATAGCGGCCTCCCAAGGCATGTGTCATATCGATCCATTGTTTCTGCTTCCGGATCTGTTCCTTTCTGAACACCGGATCCGGATGGGTAAAGTCCGGCGAACAGCACATCATCGGTATCTCTAGTCCAGCGTCGCTTACCCGGTTTCGGTAGCGGCTCCAGTTATTAGAATCTTCCATTCCCAGAAAGCCGGCGTACCATTCGAGTCCGTCGATTTCCAGTTCCGACGCCAGATCAATCCATTCGTCGAGTGTCATTTCTCCCGTTACGCAAAGCGCTTTCATGAACGCTTTCGGGAATACGGCTAATTTGGGCATATTTTAATCGATGTCTAGGGCTTCTAAGTTCTTTTCGGGATTTCTTCCGATAATGGGATGCTGCTCCAGCTCGATAGCTTGTCCGCTTACCGGGCCCAGCGAATCCGAAAGCCACAAAACGGCTGAATTCGCCACTTCCATCGGATCCAGCAACCTCCGGGCGGGAGCATACATCGGTGAAATAAGGGTATACCAATCAGCGGGTAAACCGTGTCCCACTTTCCGTTCCTGTTCTTTTTCGGTCAACACCCATCCCACATTCAATTGGTTGACCCGTATACCGAAATCCCTGTGCAGGCTATCGCCCAGGTTTCTTGTAAGCGTCATCAACGCACCCTTTGAAACACTGTAAGCCAATAGCGTCGGTTCTCCGGCATAGGCATTAACGGAGCCGATATTGACCACCGCCCCCCTGGTTTCCGCCAGATGGGGCAGCGCCGATTGAATGATCGCAAACGGTGCCAGTGAATTTACTTCCAATACTTCGCGGAACAGCGCGAGCGTCGTATTGCCTACATTCGAGGAGACTACATAAGCTGCATTGTTGACGATGCCGTTGATTTTGCCGAAACGGCGTATCGTGGCATTCACCAGATCTTGAGCAAAGTTCGCGCGCGTTACGTCACCGACGAACGGTTCGACGCGATCCCCGCCGTCCAGGTAGCTAAGTGCATCGGTTTGATTCCGTTCGCTGCGCCCGTGCAGCAGCACCTGTGCTCCGGCATTCAAACAGGCCTTCGCAATCGCGAGCCCGATGCCTCCGAATGCACCAGTGACGATGATCACCTTATCTTTTAATAGGTCGTTTTGCATGATATTCCTTCCAATTGGTCATTATTTCGGTATCAACACACTTTTGATGACTTCACCATCCTTCATTTTACGGAAAGCCACTTCCCAGTCTTCCAAGGGCCACATACCCCCGATAATATTGCCAATATCCAAGCGGCCTGTAGCCAAAAGCCTAATCACTTTCTCCCATACGGGCCAGTTGTGACTGAAACTACCCTGGATTCGTACATTCTTCTGCACGATGGGATCAAGTGAAAACCCGATAGGTTGTGGTCCCCAACCTACTTTAACGACCTGTCCGTTGGGTCGCACCCAATCGATCGCATTTTGGAGCGTATGGCTGATCCCTGCGGAATCAATCACGCAGTCGACCCCCATTCCGTCCAATTCCCTCGCCCACACCCCTGCGTCGCCGGTGAGCGGTTGTATACCGTAGGCCGCTGCGACGTCTAGCCGTACCCGGTCACTTTCCAATCCTACAATAGCCACTTCAGCACCCCTTAGCTGGGCCATCAGGGCACAGAGCATCCCGATGGTACCGGGCCCGATGACCAGCACCCGATCTCCAGGCCGGATATCGGCATTGTTCACCACCGCATTGTAGGCCACGCTGCACGGTTCGGTCAGGCAGGCCCGCTCAAACTCAAGGGTATCCGGTATGCGGTGCAGGCAACGGGCAGGTACTGCAACGTATTTGGTCATCGCTCCGTTAACGCCGTAACCGAATCCTTTCCGCGACGGATCAAGGTTATACAATCCCACTTTCGACAGCGGATTGTCCGGATCGATTATGGCGGCCGTTTCACTGACCACCCGGTCACCGACGTTCCAGTTTTTTACCTCCGGACCGGTTTCATGGATCACCCCCGCAAATTCATGGCCCAGGATAACCGGATAATTCACCGGCCAACTGTGGCTGGAAGTCCATTGGTGCAGGTCGCTGCCGCAGACGCCCACACTCTTAACTTCCAAGATAACCTCATCGCTTTTAGGTAAAGGTTTGGGGACTTTCCGGAGTTCCACCGAACCCTTTTGGCGGTCAAAATTTACGACTGATAAAAACTCCATGGTTGTTTATATTTCTTACTAATTTGCTGCGAATGAATATGCTCACAGATGGTCCGTAATACACTGGGGAGGTCGTTGCTGCTCGATGTTTTGAAGGAATCGGCATCAATGGTGAGTGGCGCTCCAAGCACCACCAGTGGTGCGCCGTAGGATGGGCACGAGATGGCCTGGTCAATGGACAGCCCACCCACAGCTTGAACGGGCACATTGACCGCTTCCACCACTTCGGCAAGCTGGTCCAGCGGACTGGGACAAGGCAAGCCCTGGGCAACCAATCCGCGCCGTTCGTCGTAACCGATGTGGTGGATGACGTAATCACATCCCAGATCCTCCAAAAACCTGGCGCCGTCTATCATGGAGTCGCAGGCCAGGTTATCCCCCATCACCTTCACACCGAAATCACGCCCCGCCTGCACCACGCATTTGATGGTTTCAGCATGGGCCCTTCCCATCACCACCACGTGCGTCGCACCTGCCTTGGCCATCATCTCCGCTTCCAGGTAGCCGCCGTCCATGGTTTTCAGGTCGACCACCAACGGCGTATCCGGGAATTCGCTTCTCAATCGGCGTACCCCATGCAGGCCCTCTGCCAATACCAGCGGTGTACCCACTTCCAACCAGTCGACTCCAGCCTGCAGGGCGGTATGGGCGGTCTTTACCGCCTCTTCAATATCTGTAAGATCCAATGAGATCTGAACAATCGGTTTCATTTGCTACGTGCTTAATCTAAAATCCTTACTTGAATATCTTTATACATCACTTTTGAATTCGGATCGTGTGCCTGGATGGCGAAGGTTCCGGAATCCACATAGCGGCCGAAATGATCCTCCTGCCTTACCAATCGGCCTTTGTCGGCCATCTGGGTATAATCCACCACCGTCGTACCGTCCACTTTGATAACCACATGGTTATCCATCACGTGGATATACAGTTCAAACCACTCACCATCAACAGCATATTTATCGGCAACATCAACCACATTGTAAAGGCTACCCGTACGGATAGCATCTCGATGGGAGTTGTTGACCTGTACTTCATATCCGTAATTAGGGAATCCCGTTTCCTGGAACCGGGTATGAAAGTACAAACCGGAGTTGGCGTTCTCGAATGTATATACTTTAGCCTTGAATTCAAAATTCTTGAATACATGACCGCTTACATTGCCCACATAAAACAAATGGGACCGTGGTCCTTCCTGCACGATGCAGCCATCTTCCACACGGAAGGACGATTCATTTTCGCTGGCCTTCCATCCGTTCAATGTCTTTCCGTCAAACAGCGATACCCAACGGCCCGTTTGTGCTGCCGCACCGGTAAACCACAGGGTCAGGCAGCAGGCGATCGCATAACTTAGTATACTCGATTTCATCTGTTTATTTTATAATGGTCCCCAACCCTTTCTGTATTCGCGCTTCACAAACTGATTTGCATCTTCATAATTGGTAATCCGCATGTTCGCGCTATCCCATTTCATCAACTTATTGCTTCCAGGATAAATAAAACCCTTACCGTTGGGCCGCGGCTGGGGAATGTCAGCCACCCGGATCGCCAAGTTGGCCATCAATACGGTTTCCGTCAATGGACCTGCCAATTCGAAAGGCGCACTCAGCTTGGCGTTGCCATAGCCTGCAATAGCACCTTCTACCCACTGCGCGTAGTGCCCATCGGCACCGTCTTTCACCCGCTCATACCGCTTCGGAACGGTTACTTCCTTCGTCTTCGAGACTGGGATCAGCCTCGGATTGGCAGCGTATTCACTGGCCATCATTTTTCCTTTCGTACCGATAAACAGGATGCCGCTGTTGCCGTCGCCCATGATTTCGTCTGCTTCCAATTCATCCGGCCTCATTGGCTTGATCCCGCCATCCATCCAATGCAACTTTATCTCTCCTTGCGTTTTACTGGTTTTGGGAAAGGTCAATATGGCATAGCCCGACGGCGGGCAGCTGTCCTCAAAATAGCCTCGCTCTCCGAATGCGGTATAAACGCTACCAACGGTCGCCTGCACGTCAGTGGGATACTTCAGATCCAGCACAGAAAAAGGCGCTTCCAGTAGATGGCAGCCCAGATCGCCGAGTGCACCAGTACCGTAATCCCACCATCCCCGCCAGCTGCCCGGTATGAGTCCGTCAACATATGATTTGTAGGGAGCTGTCCCTAACCAAAGATCCCAGTCCAGTTCTTTGGGAACAGCGGGCGATTGCGCAGGCCAAGGAATGCCCTGGGGCCATACGGGACGATTCGTCCACGTATAGACTGTATGCACATCGCCGATTATGCCAGCGTCAAACCACTCCCGGAGCTGCCTGACTCCATCCCCCGAGGCTCCTTGATTACCCATTTGGGTAACCACCTTGTACTTCCCTGCCGCTTCCGTCAATTTCCGGGCCTCATAGATGTCGTGGGTCATGGGTTTCTGTACATATACGTGCTTCCCGAGCTGCATGGCGCCCATAGCAATAACAGCGTGGTTATGGTCAGGAGTGGACACCGACACTGCATCAAAATGCTTGGATTCCTTGTCCATTAATTCCCTCCAATCGTGGTAATACTTCGCTTTGGGGAATCGTTCCCGGGATTCTTTCGCCATTCGGTCATCCACATCGCACAGATAGGCAATTTCCGCTTTGCCGCTGTCGTAAAAGTTCTTCAGATCGCTTCTTCCCTTGCCCCCTACTCCAATGCCGGCGACTACCAGCTTATCACTGGGCGCAATAAATCCCCTACCACCCAATACATGGCGGGGCACGATGGTCACACCTGCAACTGCGAGGCTGGCGGTACTGATGAAGTCCCTTCTGGACTGTTTTTTACTGTCTTGCTTCATATTTTTGGATTCTTTGGTTTACGTAATTAAATGCGTCAGTTGAAATTGCCGAAGGATCTCCGTCGGAACCCCCTCCCAAACATTCGGCCGGTTACCCACATATCCCAGATAGTCGATGCCGGCTTTCGAAGTAAAGTATCCGGAGGCCGTTAGCTCCCTGAGCAGTGTAAAAAATGAAATACCCAGCTGCAATTCGCTGCGTTCCTGTTCAGGATAGGCAATTCGGTCCAAGATATGTGTTTTTTGGCCTATCGTTATCCCTACGAAAATAGCCTGGAACTGCTGTTTCGCGTAGTCATCGATCCATTTCAGCCCTTCCCGCATCGGTTGCTGCAATTCCGGTTGATCTTTTACGATAAACTCGATAAAATCCGGAACCTCCACCTCGGATGCACTCAGGGAGTGCTCATCCGCGGGCAAGATCAGATCGACCAGTTCGACAAGCGTCTCTTTTTCATGCTGATCAAAAAACGTATAGGAATTCAACTCCTCAAACCGCTCCCGTTCCCAAAGTTCTCTGCCATCTTTCAGATCTAGGTTAATCCTAGAAACCACACGGTTCGCCTTTTCACTGCTGCATCGATGAAAAAGCAGCCCACTTGCCATTACGGATACGCCGATAGCTTTGAGGGCATCTCTTCGTTTCATTTTGTACATCTTACAGATTATGCTTTTTCCGTTGTTCCAAAATATATTCTGACGTCCGCATAGACAACGCCAATATCGTCCACGTCGGGTTTTTATCGCCCTGTTGTACAAACGGCGCACCGTCAACTACAAAGAGATTCCTGCAGTCATGCGCCTGGCACCATTTATTCAGGGCCGACGTTTTTGGATCATCTCCCATCCTCACTGTACCCACCTCATGGATGATTTCGCCCGGTTTCTTAAGCCCGTAATTCCGCTCGATACCCACATATTCGGAAGTAATTACAGCCCCCATATCGGTAAAAAGATCGTGGAAGGTATCTTGCATGTGCTTCCCCTGCTTGATCTCAGCATCATGCCACTTATAATGGAATTTCAACACCGGAATACCGTATCTATCGACGGTATTAGGGTCAATTTCGCAGTAATTGTCTTTTCTGGCCATTGCCAGCCCCCGGCCGGCCAAGACGACCTTTGTCCCGAAGTAACTGCGGTATTCTTCTTTTAGTGACCGACCGTAACCCCCGCTTTTCTTTACAGTACCATCGACTTTAGCCAACGCACCGTTGAAGCGGGGTAAATCGCTGAGGTAACCATAGGAGGGCATGTTCATTCCACCACCGTATTCGATGTGATATCCTCTTGGGAAGTCCAGCTTCGAATTATCAAGCCACCACGGCGAATAAATATGCAATGCGCCGACGCCATCTTCGTTATACCGCTTGCGGTCTTTCAGTTGCGGAAGATATGCCGACACGCTAACGCCCGTAGAATCATGAAGGTATTTGCCGACCACCCCGCTGCTGTTGGCCAGTCCCTGCGGATGCTGTCTAGACTTTGAATTCAACAGGATACGGGCCGACTCACAGGCGCTGGCAGCAAGAATCACCTGCTCGCCATAAACCTGGTACTCCTGCATGTCTTCCTTATTGATATAGGAAACCCCCTTGGCGAGCCCACCCCCATCGACCAGCACTTCGCGCACCAACGAGTTTGGAAGCACTTCCAGGTTACCGGTCCTAATGGCAGGGATGACCAAAGCAGAAGATGAAGAAAAATCTGCGTAAGCCTTACAGGATCTACCGCACTGGCCGCAATTGAAGCATATCCCCCGCTGACTATTATTCTTAAGCGGTTGGGTAAGCACGGAGCATCTCCCGGCAATAACCGGAATACCTTTCTTCTTCGCCTCTTCAGTAAGCATCAATTCGTGTAGTCTCGGTTTGGGCGGTTTTAGAAAAATACCATCGGGATCATTTTCCAATCCTTCATTCGTGCCATACACACCCAGCAATACATCTACCTTGTCATAGTAAGGCTTTACTTCGTCATACGTTATGGGCCAGTCGTCGGTCGCCCCGTCAAAGCTCCCCCCTTTAAAATCCTTCGGACCAAAACGCAGCGAAATACGGCCCCAGTGATTGGTGCGCCCTCCCAACATCCGTGATCTGAACCACCTGAATTCACTGTCTTCGGTATTGGTATAAGGCTCCCCTTCGATTTCCCATCCTCCGAAAGCACCGTCAAAATCGCCAAAGGCTCGGTTTGTCGATGCACCTCTGCGAGGCGACTCCCAGGGCCACCGCAGTTGCAGCGAATCTTTAGCCGGATCGAAAAAAGGGCCGGATTCCAGCATCAATACCTTTAAGCCCGCATGTGCCAGTACATAGCCGGACATACCTCCGCCTGCACCAGACCCAACAATGATGACATCGTATTTTTCCTTAGCTCCATTGATGTTAAATGCCATTCCTATTTTATGGTTTATTAATCAGTTAGCTTCTGACAGCTCGAAGTTCTATATTTTAAGAAGTGGAACTTTACTCCATTTTATCCTGTTGTTGTAGGATATTTGCAAGTCATACTTTGAGGTACACCCTGTTTCTATCAAAAAAATACAATACAGCGAAGATTAGACTGACACTACATAGTTTAACAAATGGTTGATAGCCATTTCCCAGAAACTGTTCAAGGCCAAAAAATAGCGAATGGATAAGGGAACTAAAATCAACAATTGAAAACAGGATATAAGCCAGGATTGAATTCATCCCATAGATTTTGAGCCAGGCGAAGTATTTTCCTTTACCGCAATAGTCGACGACATAGTAAAATAAAGCCATCAAGATAAAACAAATACCACTGCTGTACAATGTCATGGAGCTCGTCCATATTTTCTTAATAATGGGCATCTGCATTCCCCACAACAATCCAACTGCAATTTGTAAAATCCCAAAACTCAACAGCCATACGGCTTTGTTAACTTTTGTGATTTTACTGCTTCCTAGAATATGGCCCGCAAAAACTCCGGTCATCACGGTGACTCCAAAATTAAGGCTACTTAATAGCCAAGTATACCGGTAATTCCCAAAATCCAATCCTCCTTCGGTAACGTTGACCCCATCTCTGAACCGTCCTAAAATGATCCTGTCTATATATTCCGCAAAATTTCTATCGGGTGTAAAATCTCCTTTTCCATAGCCATCAACTCCCACGAATGTCAGGATTCCCCAATAACCGAGCAGCAACACCGCGGTAACAATAAGTTGTCCGCGGATATCCAAATGGATCAGTAAGATCGCCGAAATGAGATACCCCATCGCAATCGCTTGCAACGTATTCGAATAAAAAAAGATTCGACTGAAATCCAATGCCAATAAGTTCCCCTGGCAGATCATTCCGAAAATCCACAGGAGCAAGACACGTTTGAAGATTCGTTTATAAAGGCTCTTCCTGCTATCGTCCTTAAGGTATTTACGAAACGCGAACGGCATAGAAACCCCTGCCATAAACATAAATAACGGCATAATCAGATCCCAGAAAACGAACCCTTCCCAATGCACATGCCTGAACTGCACCATCAGTGTATTCAGCGTGTCATTATCTAATTCCCTTGCCAACGAAGCTAGTACAGGTTGAAAAAAGACCAAACAGAACAAGTCAAATCCTCGAAGGATATCCAATGATTCCAAACGGTTGCTCACTCGATTCATCATACATTAAGTTTATTTAGGAAGATAAAGATGCATATTTTTGTGCATCGTATACAACTTGGGCCGCCGCCCATCCCACACCGTAACCGGGCTGGACTCGTTGTTTTCGACCAGTGGGTTATTTGGATATTTTTTCCACTTTATTAGATCTTCGGACATGGCTACATTGGAATTCCAATGGACGGGGCTTCCTCCCTTATTCCAATCCGGATTTGACGTGGCGTGGTAATACAGGTAATACTTTCCGTCAAATTCAATGATTTGATTCGCGGCAACTGCTCCTTTGTCGTAATCCTCCGGTCCCGGTATCAATACCGGTTCGTCTTGGATGTTACGCCAGTGCAGTTTATCGACCGAAGTAGCTACCCAAATAGCAGCATCTACCCGTTCATAAAACAAGTGCCATGTACCATCCTTGATAAACACCGTGGGTGTTCCATAAGGAGCAGGTATGGTGTCTCCCGCTACTGATTGGATTGTTAAATCTCCTCGCGATTCCCATTGAATTCCATCTGTTGAGGTAAGTAAATGGGCAACATCGTCCTTTCCTTCAGCAAATAGGTAATATAGGCCCTGATCCTTCAGCACAAACACATCCTCTGTCCATCTTTCACTATATATGGGGTTTTCTGAATAGCGCTCCCAGCGTATTCCATCATCGGAGGTGGCATACCCCAGGAATTTAAGCGCAGAACGATCAGGATTATAACCCGTATACCATATTTTGTATAGTCCATCATCGTATAGGATAAATCCGCGTTCCCGGATATGCTTATCCCACGTGGAAGAATCCGTCCCGGAAAACAATGAACGATCTGAATAAGGAGCAAACGCCACCATCTCCTTTGGAAACCGTTGTTCTACATCGCCAGCTTGCTGATTTCCACAATTGGCAAAAACACACAACACCATCATCAGACCAAACCAATTCAAATTAACGTTCGACATGTCTCGATTACTTTTATATCAATCTTGCAGGGGATATCCCCAGATCGTTGCACCACACTTCGAATTCACCATACAACCCATCCAAAGCTGCTACTTCGGTTTTAGTCAGTTCCTCCCGTGGCACCCTACTATTTAGCTGGATAGGCAGCCCGCGTTTTCGAAGAAAGTACTTTGCGCTCAACGGGTACTTTAAGGATACGATTTTCTCCGCACGTATCAATTCCTGTTGCATGTATTCGAGCTGCGCAGACTGGTCAGGCTTATTGGCATGCTCACATATCCAGGAAAATATCTCGGGAAAAAAATTGCCTGCTATCGGGGACAAGCCGCTTCCGCCCCTTTGAATAAACGATACTGCCGTTCCCGAATGTGCATTAAATACGTTGTATGAGCCGCCCCTGCTTATCTCAATTTTTTGAGTAAGCTGCTCGATATCTTCCGATGTATCTTTGTGGTAAGTGAACCGCCGGGTTTCATTAAGCGTCCGGAACGCCCACGTGGAAAGAAGCCGCTTGTACGGAGTTGGACATTCGTAAGTACCCAATGGAATGCCCGGTGTCCGATCCACCAGGGCGAGCACGTGGTCAAGAAAAATCCGGGCATCTTGTTCTTTCTCCGCAAAGTGGCTGGTAATCAACACGACGGCATCTACCCCGGTTTCGGCCATTTGCTTTGTACATTCGATTCTATCTTCCAATTTTTCACCGAAAGAACCTGTAGCAACCACCGGAATATCATTTCCCGCACGTTTCGCGGTTATCGCGGCGATATTCAATTGTTCATTCCGGTTCAATTGATACATCTCACTGCTCAGGCAATTTGCAAAGAATCCTCCTGCACCTGATTGCTTGTAAAATTCGATTAACTTTTCCAAGCAATACGTATCTACGGAGAGGTCCTTATGGAAGGGTGTAAGCATCACCGGAATCAGCACGGGTTCAACGGTACGGGGTATCGGCAACAAATCGGTATTCACGCCGATCAGCCCCGTCATGCCCAAAGTGAATGAACCTTTTATGAAAGCCCGTCTCGAACAGGTATCGTTAATAAGTTTACCTTCCATCAGTCTTCCTTATCCCACCAAAGCCGTGTGATGTAATTGTCTGCGCCCTGTCTGGCAACTGCCTCCTTATAATGATCGGTGTTCAGTACCGCTTCATTTTCCGGATACCTCAGCCTTCTTGGAAATAATCCACCTGTTTCATTGTCGGGATAATTCACCGGAATTAATTTTGGATAACCCGACCTTCTTACATTCGCAAACGCTTCGTATCCATTCAGAAATGTTGCTGCCCAGTATTGGGTATTGATCTGCTCCAACGCAGCTTGTAGGTCCTGCGTTCCTACAAACGGATTTTGTGCTAGATACGCATTGATTTCGGTGTCAGAAATAAATGCCGACGGATCATATATGCTGAGGTTTTTCATGGCAGATCGTACACCAGTCTCATAATATTGCGCTGGATTTCCGGTTATCCAACCTCTGGCGGACGCCTCTGCCAGCAATAATGCGACTTCCCCATGCGTGATAAACATCCGTGGACCATCCAGCTTTCCATATACATCCCTATTAATGCCAGAATATTGATGCTCCTGCCCGGGCGCATTCGGGTCGTAGCTTGGATCAGCCATCAGCGTGTTCCGATCCAATCCATTTGGAAGCCCCTTCTGAATAGCGGGATCTGTATTCTTTGTTCTTACGTCTGTTGGATTTGTGTAGACCGCTACCGTGTGTTTCAGTCTCGGGTCGTCATGGCTTTTCAGAAAATCGAAGAAGGTTTTGCTGATTTTTCCCGCTTCGCGGGAAGATACGCTCAATATCCAGCTATCGGCGTTGCTGAGTGCTTCGATGGTGCCATCGGGGTCTGTACCCTTGATAAACAAGTTGTCGTCGTTTGATTCAAACACACCGCCATCAAAAGCCTTCTGTACCCAGGTCTTGGCGTTTTCCGGTTCCACTTTCGACAGCCGCATCCCTAACCGCAGCATCATTGCGTAACTGAGCTTTTTCCATTTTTGGATATCGCCGTTATACACGATATCTGCTGAGGGATACAGCGGCATGTCTGGATTCAGTTTAGCCGCGGCATCATCCAGTTCAACCAGCATGTCTTCATATATTGCTTTTTGAGAGTCGTATTTGGGTTTATAAATATGCTGGTAAAGAGCGAGCCCCGCTTCCGAGTAGGGAACATCCCCATACATGTCCGTGAGGCGATGGAAAACAACTGCCCTCCATATTCTGCTCATTTGCAAAAGGTTATTATATTCAGCTACCTCCTGCGTATGCTGTATGATATCCTGTAGTAACTTGACGATTTCATACGACGCAAACCACAGGGCCTCATTATTGCCTTTGTGAAACACATATTTATCCCCATGGAAATTAAATATCCCCACATTACTCAACGAGGCAAAATGCTGAACAAAGCCTTCACCATAATAGAGACTGCCGGTCACTTCGCCTTCATACTTCGCCGTCTGAAGTTGTGCCGATGCTAATAGGTAAGCGGGATCAAACCGGTCGCTCGTTACTGCATTCGGATCCTGATTCAACTTTTCAAATCCTTTATCACAGGCTGCCAATAAAGTGATAAAAAATAAGGTCGCGATACCTGCTTTATATGTTCTCATGATCACTTAATTTAAAACTTAACAGCTAAATTGAAACCAAAACTGCGGGTTGGGGGCAGTGCGGAATTTGCATAACCCTGTGCGTTTCCTGCACTGAAATTCGTTTCGGGGTCCATACCCGGCGTATGCTTCAGGAGGATGAGTGCGTTGTTACCGACAAACGAAAGGCTTGCCCCCTTGAGGTATCCGATTTTATCACAGAGGCGTTGGGGCAGGTTGTAGGTCAACGCAAAATTGCGTAGCTTGATGAAACTTGCATCGTACAAGTAATCATCCAACGCATCTCTTCGCCTGACAACAATCGCCCGGTTGTTTACCCGATCGGCAGATACATGCACCGTATTCACCTGACCATCCTCGGTAACGCCATCCAACGTAGCGCCATCGGCCCTTCCCAAAAGCGATCCCCAAGACATTCCCCGGTGATCGAGATCGTAATTCAGTCCGGAATATATTTTAGCATCAAACTTTGAATCGATCAGGAAAGAAAGCGCAAACGATTTATAACTGAACGTATTGGTAAGCCCCACGGTATATTTATGGATACCCGAACCAAAAGGCACGACATCCACGGGTACAATAGGCAGCCCCGTCGCATCAATGATATCTTTACCATCTTCGTCCTTCAGTACCGATCTCCCCACAATCTGCGAATATTCCATTCCTTCAATATGCTTAATCCAGCCCCGGGTTACCGATTCCAGCACCAACTCCTTTGAAGCATTGGATATTTTCAACACCTTGCTTTTATTATACGCAAAATTTGCTGCGACATCCCATCTGAGATTTCCTTTGTTCAGCGGTTTGCCCGTAAGTAAAAGCTCCCAACCTTTATTTTCTATTTCGCCGACATTCACCGACATCCCCTGATATCCACTTGTCGAAGAGATCGTCTCGATGGCAATATCGTTTGTTGTCCGTTTGTGGTACCATGCCACATCCAAGCCCAGTCGGCTATTGAACATTTTCACGTCCAATCCCACTTCAAACTCCGCCACACTCAGCGGCCGCAGGTTTTCATTGGGCACATTCTCCTGATTGATTTTTCCCAGTGATTTGCCGTCGTAGGAGTATGACTGCAGTCCATAGGTCAGGTTCAGTAGGTACGGATCGGTGTCTCCGCCCACGGAGGCATAAGCCACCCTTAATTTACCAAAATTTAGTTGAGAAGGCATTCTCAGCGCCTCGGAGAATACAAAGCTGACGCCTGCCGATGGATAAAAATAGTTGTTCGATTTCGGATTCAAGGTTGAAAACCAGTCGTTTCTCCCGGTAAGATTCAGGTAAAGAAAATCTCTGTACCCGAATTCGGTGGTAGCAAACAGCGAATTGATCTTCTTTCGATAGAGGCCCGTGATTGTCTGACGATCGGACGTATTATTGATCACGTGCAACTGCGGGACAACGAAGCCAAATGCATCCACATCCGTGGTACTTCTTTTCTGCGACATGAGGTTCCCACCGGCGTTCACGGTCAGCGAATAATCACTCCATTTCTTATCGATCCCGATAATTCCTTCGAAGTTGCGTTCCCAAAACGAGATATTTCGTTGCTGTATTTCCCCGTTTTTAAGAAAACCCGTTCCATCGGGAATAAGATTTGTATTGGTCACGCCATAGTAATCCTGCCCAACCCGACCCTGCACATACAGCCAATCCCATATTTCCCAGCGTATGTTGGCGGTCGTTAAGTACCGATCCTTATCGGAGTTATTCTTCATCCGGTTCAACACAAAATAGGGATTTGTTGCATTCAGGTCGGTTCCCAGCGCTTTTTCCTGAAAGTGTTCATCAAACCCCGGTGATAGCGCTTCGGTAGGCATATTGCTATTTACCCAAAGGATGGTACTCGTCATACTCGCACGTCCACCCGACGTAATCAGGCGGTTGTTCGCTTTTTCTTTAACATAGTCGATATTGGCACCGATGGAGACCTTTTTCGTCAGATTTTGTTGCAACCCCAAACTGAGGTTGTTCCGTTGAAGTCCTGAATTATCGACAATTGCATTGTTCCTTAAATTCGTGTACGAGAGCCGAAAAGAACCGTTTTCATGTCCCTTACTGAAAGAAACATTATTGTTTGTGGTGCTCCCCACCTGATAGAAGTCTTCAAGCACCCTGTCTTTCACAAAGGAATAGGGTCTTTCCACGCCATCCAGTTGTATGGTCATTTTCCCATCGTATTTTTCACCCCAGTGATTTTGGCCGTGGTTGGCCGCATCTTGCATGCTTGCCGGACGGAAACCGCCGTAACCCTGACCATACTCATCCTGGATTTCCCATAAAAAAAAGGGCACTTCAAAGGTCGTATTGGAGTTCACACTGATTCCGATCCCTTGTTGGTCTTTCCCGGACTTGGTCACAATGATGATCGCCCCGTTCTTTGCCCGGGAGCCATATAACGCGGCGGCGGTTGCTCCTTTCAGTACCGATATCTCTTCGATATCGTCCGCATTAATACTCGACATATTGTCACCCCAATCCGGAGACACGGTATTCGTACTACCAAACTGCGAATTATCCATGGGCATGCCATTGATAATATACAACGGCTGATTATCGCCGGAAATGGAGGTATTCCCCCGGATCGTTACCCGACTTGAGCCCCCAGGGCCATTCCCGGTGCTCACTACGTTAACACCGGCCACCCGACCACTTAATGAGTTGGCAAAGTTTACATTTCTGTTCTTTTCAAACTCATCTCCCGCTACCTTAGTCACTGCATAGGCCAATGACTTTGCTTCTTTCTTAATGCCTAGAGCCGTAACTACAACCTCATCCAGGTTCTGGTTCGCTTCCGTCAACACGATCGCCAGGAAGTCCTGCCCTGTGTATAGTACCTCGTGCACCTCGTATCCCACGTAAGATATGATCAATGTGGCAGGTCGTGCGGAAACGTTCAGTTCGAATTCTCCGTTGCTATTACTGCTCGTGGAGGCATTACTGTCTTTTACTTTGATCGAAACACCTTCCAACGGTTCGGATTTAGCGTTGTGTACGCTACCTCTCACCCGATATTCCTGTACCGGAACCTCTCCGTACGTTGGGCGCTCATGAACACTTCGCTTAGTAGCATTGGCGGTCAAGAAAATCAACAGGAAAATACAGGCAAACGAAAGTCTGGCACCCGGCAGGACTCCGCTTCGCGCATGGGTCGCTTTTTTAAAAGTCATCATAGTTAAGATGTTGTAAATCGGTACACAAAAATCCCGCTAATAACCCGGTGGTTTTTATACGATGTTGCCGGATTCTTTTCAGAAGTTATCTTCTAATTCCGATGTCACAAATCAAGGGGATTTTTGGTCTATACTTTTACGAAAATCCGGTTCCGATATAGAAAATAGAGTAGTAGCCAAACCAGCGCTAAAGACCCTAATGCGTTAAAACAGGATGCCATTTCTCATTAAAATTCATATATATCCCTTCAAACAACAACTTGGAGGTATAATTGAAATCGATGAGATGATAGGCCATATATACGACGATCGAGTTGGTGCCAATGACCTCAAAGAAGAAGCACCACCTCCGGTAACGAAGTATATCAATAATCCCATAAAACGAAGCCAGTATCAGAAAAGCCATGCCGCCCGTCAATAAAATAAAGGAGCTGGACCACATATGTTTGTTAATGGGAAAGTTCAAACCCCATATGAGGCCCAGCATTACAAGGATGCCCCCGAAGGTGCATAGGTAGATGATTTTAAATTTTTCGAGTATGGTGGTATTCCGAAGGACATCTCCGGCAATTGTTCCTAAAAGCTTCGTATCGATTTTCTTCGTTCATAACTGATGCCTATACGATTGACGCCCTTCTATTCTTGTTTATTTTGGTCCGTCAGCTCATAAATTACGCTGCCGACATTCCCGCTGGGCATCTGGATATGGAGCAACGCAGCGAGCGTAGAAGCAATGTCTGTATTGTAAACAAGCCGGTTCGTCTTGCCGGGCTGTACCCCCCACCCCATCCAAATCAACGGAATATGTGCGTCGTACGCATTCCAATGGCTATGGGATGCGCCGGATATCGAACCCCATTTCCAGCCGGACCGCACGCTGTATACGATATCTCCACCCCGCTTGGTATGATAGCCATTGATCATCATGGTTTTTATCGGCTCCGCCAAGGTGGCGCTGCCGAGTTTGCTCGTTACAAACGCTTCGGTAATGCCCGGACTTTCCATCAATAACACGGCAATGCGGTCGGCGATTTCCTCCTTGGAAACCGTTAACTTGGAAATCGCTTTGTCGTTTAGGTAAAGCTGCTGATTCGCATTCGCAAGTATCGCCGAATCGAGCCCGTATTCCGATCGGATTACGGTTTGAATGGAATCGAGCAGGTATTTCTCATTGAGAAAACCAAAGGGGAGTTTATTCGCGGCCAGGTATCCCGGCGATTGCGATGCACCGTGATCGGCGGTTATAAAAAACAGGTAGTTGCCCTTTCCGAATGTTAGGTCCAGGTGGGTAAAAAAGTCTTCCAGATCCCGATCCAGACGAAGGTAATTATCTTCTATTTCAATCGAATTGGGACCGAATCGGTGACCGATGGCATCGGGAGACGATAGACTAACGGTCAACAAATCGGTGTCCTCTCCTCCGCCGAGTTGATACGCATCAATGGTTTCCTTGGCAAATGCAAGCAGTAGACTGTTTCCGAACGGCGTATTACTGATACCTACATCAAAACCCGTTACCGTGTCAACCAGGTTATGCGGAAATACCGGGCGCTTTTCGTTCGCAAACCTGGATTCATACGGCATGTCATCCGGTGTACTTTGCGTGTATGAATCAATCGGGTATAACGTATGCCAACCCTGACTCAGGTATTCTTTCGGAAGCCCCCGGCTGTTAAAGGACTGTACCCACCCGGGTAACTCATTCATGTAATAGGTACTGGTAACAAAACAATTATTGGTCTTGTCAAACCAGAATGCCGCATCAGCGGTATGGCCTGCCGGCAGGATCGCTGCCCGGTCTTTGATGGAGATACCGACAACTTTACTTCGGAAATTGGTGGCGATCTTCAGTTCATCGCCGACCGTGGTCGTCAATAGATTACGAGGAGAGGCCTTGCCATATTTTGATTCCGAGCCTACGGAGGACACGTTTTCATCGCCAACGCAATTGACGGAATAGCCTTTTTCAAAATCTGGCCAATCGTTACCGACGATGCCATGGACGGCTGGCGTAGCACCGGTAAATATGGATGCATGCCCACATCCAGTTATGGTAGGCGCGTAGCTGATCAGGGTTTGATCGCAACTGAAACCATCGCCCAACAGTCGTTTAAACCCACCGTCACGATAGCGGTCGTGGAAGCGATACAGGTAGTCCCATCGCATTTGATCCACCACCAAACACACGACGATCTTGGGCCTTGGCACCGCGGCTTTCGCAACGGCACCTATCACGCCCATCAACACGACACAAACTAAAATACTTACGATTCTTTTCATTGTGATAGGTATTATTTACTGGCGTTCCGGCACTTGATCAGGTACCCGGTCAACTAACTTGTTTATTGTTCCTTCCTGCTTGATCAAATCGAATGCATCGTAGAGCTCGCCTGTTGCCAGATACGCCTTAAACGAAAGTTTTTGAGGCGATACATCGACAATTTGAAACAATTGGGTATAGATCGCCGACCGGTCCATCCAAGATTTTTTCTCTACATGGCTGCCGGTCATCTTCGGGCCGCTTACCGAGACCACATACATCGTCCCGGAGGTTTTCCCCCTACCATCCATCGGAATTTTGCTCATGCCCCGTGCATAAGTATGATCGTGTCCCTGCAACACCAGGTCAACCCCGTATCGATCAAAAAGCGGTTTAAAAGTCTCCCGCATCCGCTGATTATCCCGCGTTCCTTTGGGTGAATAAATCGGATGATGAAAGGTAATAACTGTCCAGGTATTGGGGTTATCCGCTAGTACACGTTCCAACCAGACACGCTGAGCTTCCAGATACTGATCGGATTCTTCGGCCTGGTCCGAATTAAGAGAAATGAACCTTACCCCTTGCACATCGACAAAATAACAAGTTTCTTCCAATCCTTTCGGACCGTTTAGCGGCAGGTTAAACTGGGGTCGCCAAAAGACCGATGCTGCCCTGTCACCGTTCGGCAGGTTAAAGTGATCGTGATTGCCGGGCGAAGGAAGTCCAGGAATCATGCTGTGAATGAAACCGCCTGCCGCAAACCAGTCGGCCCATTCCTCATCCCGGTTGGCCCGGTTGATAATATCGCCTGCATATAACTGCAATCGGGCGTTTGGCGCTTTAGCAAAGGCCTCCCGTATAACCCGCGACCATAGTGAGCGGATATTGACCTGTACGTCTCCGAAATAGATAAATTGGAAGGAGTCAGTTGGTTGATCGCTGGCCGTAACAAAATGAAACCATTCACTCCAATGGTTCCCCTGGCCTACACGGTAGGCATATTTCGTGTTGGGGATCAAGTTATCGAAGACCAGTGAATGGTAGTTGGCCGAAACGGTATCTCCTAAACTTACCCCCTCGGTTTCGGCCTTCTTCCGGATCGCTTTCTCGACGAACCGGGGGTCTGCATCGGCGATCGCAATCTCCGCAAAGCTTTCCTTTACATCGCACGCCGTTTGCCAGTTAATTGCGACCGAAGTAGCTAAATCCTCCGTTACATTTAAAATGATACGCCGCGGTATCGAATCCGTTAACCCTTGATCTAACGTCTGTGAAAAACTGCCGGTAGCTGCAAAAAAAAGACAGCTGATTATCGTAAAACAATATTTGATCATTTTTTAATCGTTGATTCACTCAAAGGTATCCCATTAGACCATCCCACTTTTATATCAAATTGGCGGGGTATTATAGGATGTTAGCGCTTTTTCAACCGCACCAAGCGGAATGTACTGAGCTGCGTGTCTAAGGTTCGGTAATAAAAGAATGTTTGTCAATGAAATTTGCTTTTCTCAAATCGGTTGCCTATATTTGGTTAACCAACTAGAGACGTAACTAAAAAATCATCAGTGAGCATTCGTACCAACCTATACCCTATCCGTACCTTCGTACTATCCTATTCGGAGTGCGTCCGAGGTGAGTCCGACATGAGTCCGAGGTGAGTCCGACTTTTTACCGTAAATACACGGTCTCACCGTGGATGCACTACGGCTTCTCCTTTGGTTCATGGCAAAGAAGGTATTTCCCACGTGTACTGTTGGTACGAAATCGATGCGGAGCTAGATGAAAAACAGGATAGTCGGTTTCAAGGAAAAGCTAAATTAAGAATTTTAACGCAGAAAACAAAAACAATCTACCTTATGGCTACCCAAGACAAAAACGGAAAAATCCGGGGCAAAATCAATAACATTGTTTATCGCGAACTGGGCGATAAACAGGTCATGCAAATCGCACCGGCCCGTGTAAAGCAAACCTATGCCACTAAGCTGAATTCCATGGAGTTTGGGCTGGTGAGCACACAAGCCAAAGTACTCCGCGATGTTTTCAGCGGCCTGTACGAGGAAGCAGACGGCAAGATGGCAGCTAGGCTGACCGCAGCTGTGTCAACCTGCATCCGTACATCGGAAAAAGATATCGGCGAACGGAATCTTCACGACGCCGATCTCGCCCCATTGAAAGGATTTGAATTCAACACGGATGCCCCATTCGAAAAGCTGGTTGCGGTACAGCCGAGTTTCCGTGTACTCCCCAATGGCCAGTTCGAATTCAGCCTACCCCGCTTTAACGTAATGGAAGACATCCGCTATCCGTCAGGTATTGTAAGGTATCATCCCAGCTTCTTGATTGCTATCACCGCTTTTCATTTCCGTGAAGAATATAGCAGGATCATAGACAAAAAGGTGTTCGATTTTAAAAACATTGACCAGCAAGTCAATATCGACTGGTCAAGCAGCAGACGACTGCCCAAAGGTGCCATCGTTATTGTTACATTTTCTTTGCGTTACCTATCCACGAACTGGGCGGGACGACGGGTACAGGTGACGGACAAAGCGTTTTATCCCACCATCATACTGGAAGCATTCCATGTGACCGACGAGATGGTTGCCCTTGGAAAAGAAGCAGGTTTTTCTATACCCACCAGCTACATATCCGAATTTGGCAACAACACCAATCAAATTCTGAAAGACATCGCGCGATTCAAGGAAAAAATGACAAAGGAGAAGAACAAGTCCTAATTGACCAGGTTCAAACGCGACGCATTTTTGCCAAGCCAGATCCCACCAACGAAATCACCAACGTGCCCACTACGATGATCATGTTGGCATGCAAGGGGTACCGGAGGTAGTCGTACTGCTCCGGTATCAAATACGAAAAAGTCATCCAAAGAATCGCGAGGACACCAGCAATAACGGCAATAATGGCATCGCTGTTCCCTGCTTTTTTGCTAATAAGTCCCAACAGAAATAGACCAAGCATGCCGCCCGCAAATATGCCCGACAACTCCCACCACACATCCAATATACTCTGTACACCAATCATCCCCACGCCGGCGACCATGCCTAGCATGCCAAATACGCCCGTCGCGATAAACAGCATCCGCAGCGATTGCTTATTGGTGCTATCTGGACGGATGTACCGTTTGTATATATCTTCGGTGAATACGGTGGCCGAGGCGTTCATGCCAGAGCTGATGGTGCTCATCGCCGCAGCCATAATAGCTGATATCACTAACCCCAACAGGCCTACCGGCAGCTTATTGACCATAAAATGCGGCATCACCTTGTCGCCATAGTCTTCGGCCTGTAAGGCGCCGGCAAGGGAATTGATTTCGGCTTGTGCGGCACCAGCAGGCAATCGTTCTGCCGCGGCCTGCAGCCGGATGGTTTCGGTCAACGCGGGATTTTGTTCGTAGTAAGCATAAAGCGCTGACCCAATGACAAAAAACAACAGGGAGATCGGAATGTAGATCTTTACACACAACCACACCGACTTTGCCGCTTCCTTGGCGGACGTAGCAGTATGATAACGCTGCACGTAATTTTGATCCATGCCGAAATTATTGAGGTTGATAAAAAAGCCGTATAGCAAAATTACCCAAAATGAGGCCCCTACAAAGTCCATATCGAAACTGCCAAGGCTGAATTTCCCGTCGGCTAGCCCGATGTTAACCATGCTTGAAATACCGCCATCGATGTGGGTAACGACCAAATACAGAACCAATAAGCCTCCAAACGTGAGCAAGACGCCTTGCACCACCTCCGTCCAGATCACAGCCTCCATACCCCCCATAACAGTGTAGATGACAATACAGATACCGGTAACGACCATAATCGTAGTCATATCAAATCCTGTTAGCGCCTGCAGGCTCAGTGCGATACCGAAAAATATGGATCCCATCCGGGCTAGTTGGGTGAGCAGAAAACACACTACGGCATACGTACGGGCCCAGGAGCCAAACCGGTGCTCCAAGTGCGTATAGGCAGAAACGCCACCTATCGTACGATAAAAAGGCACAAAATACTTCACAGCGGCCCATGCCGCAAGGGGCATCGAGAGACTAAATACAAGTGCATTCCAATTGGAACCGAAGGCTTTTCCTGGAACGCCAAGAAAGGTATTACTGCTCAGGAATGTGGCATACAACGAAAGGCCCACCGCCCAGCCCGGTATCAGACCGGACGCTGTAGTGAACTGTTCGGAACTTTTATTTTTCCGTGAAAACCATACGCCAACCACCAACATGGCCAACAAGTAGATCACGATTACGGCAATATCTATAACGGGGAGATTCTTCATCAAGGTCTTTTTGGTTACTGATCTATGGGAACAAAGATAGCGGCTTACACCGATAACCTGCTCTACTATTTTTGCCGCTAGTTGTAGGATATTTGCTTCTCTTGGATATGTGCTAGCTGTTCGTAACGGCGATAAAGTTGGCGATATACCGTCGAACGGCCAGGTCGGGGGTGATATTCCTGTTCAAACCCCGACGACATCGCTTCTTGTGCTGCCGTTATATCGGGATGTATTCCTGCCACCACCGCGGCATACATGGCTGTTCCCAATGCACAGGCTTGCTCGGTTCTTACCGTCTTGATGGGTCGCTCCAGTACATCGGCCAACACTTGCATCGCATAAGGTGATTTTTTACTGATACCGCCGGTGGCAATGATTTCCTGCACAGGGATTCCTTCCGCTTCAAAGCGGTCTACGATTGCTTTCGAGCCAAAGGCCGTGGATTCGACCAAGGACTTGAATAACCGTGGAGCATCAGTACCCAGCCGGATACCCGTCAGCCAACCACTGAGTGTCGGATTTACATCAGGTGTACGTCTACCATTTACCCAATCCAGTGTCACTTCGTCTGCTGCCCTCACTGGCAACACCTTGGCATGTTCGCTCAGCGCAGCGAGAATACGGTTGCTTAACGTTTGTTGTTCCTGCTGATTAAAGGTATCGGCTAATAATGTCGTGATTGGATAGGCCAATAACCGGGCAAACCAGTGATAGAGATCGCCAAAAGCCGACTGCCCTGCCTCCATACCCAACATCCCAGGAATAATGGATCCATCCACCTGGCCACAAATCCCTTTCACCAAGTGATTACGGTGCCGGTCGGCCGGTGCAATCAACATATCACAAGTAGAGGTACCAATGACTTTCACCAAGGCATAGGGTTTAATTACGCCCCCCACAGCACCCATGTGAGCATCCAGTGCACCCATACCGACTTTTACATGTTGCGGCAAACCTGTTCGTGAGGCCCATTCGGACGAAATCGTACCGACGGCTATGTTTGACGTATAGGTTTGGTGAAAAAGGCGATCACGGATGCCTTCCAGCCTTGGATCGAGTTTGGTAAGGAACTCTTGCGAAGGAAGACCACCAAACTCGGCGTGCCACATGGCCTTATGCCCCGCCGCACACCGGCTCCGCTTCATGGTTAGCACATTGTCATAGCCACAGAGCAGATTGGGTATCCAATCACAGTGTTCCATCCAGGAATAGGCACATCTGGCAACCGCTGGATCGATTCGCGAGATATGCAGCATCTTGGCCCAAAACCATTCCGAGGAATAACTACCTCCGGAATACATCGTATAATCGGTTTCCCATTGATGTGCGAGGTAATTGATTTCCTCCGCTTCAACGATGGCCGTGTGGTCCTTCCATAATACGAACATCGCATTCGGATTTTCTGCAAATTCGGGATGCAGCGCGAGGGGTATTCCCTGCCGGTCTACCGCAACGGGCGTGGATCCGGTCGTATCTACGGACAAGCCGCGAATACGGTTTATCGCATCATCTGGAATGCCGGAAAGTACTTCGCGGATAACCGCTTCCATCGCCTCGATGTGGTCCAATGGATGCTGACGGAACTGAGACCGCTGGTTATCACAATAAAGCCCGTTGCTCCAACGGGGATATATCCTAACCGCGTGGTTTCGTTCATCACCTGTGGCGGCGTCTACTAACAATGCCCGCACGGAATCGGTACCGAAGTCCAGTCCGATTACTAAATTTTCGCCTGCCTTACCCATTCTCCTGCACGATGACGTTGCCACAGAAATATACGTTGATACCCAGTTCGTCCAATGCGGCAGCCTTGATGCGGCAGGCCTTGTGCGCCGCCTCGTCGTCGGTCGCGTATACGACATGTATATGGTTGGCCTGATGGCGGGCCATCAGTTGATCGCGGTCAACGCCATGGAGTACGGCGTGCATGATGGGCCATTCAGGCGACGTTGACTGCCACCGCCGTTGCGTTTCCGCTTCTGGCAAGCTTACAGCGCTTCCCACACCGAGATCAGCTTGAAGTCGGCCGTCTTTTACATAGATACGGCTCCAGACAATCGAGCCAGGTTTACTCACCCCACGCAGCGTACCCCCTCCCAGTCGGAAATACATGGGTGACTGTCGCCAGCTGCTTGCCGATGCATACCCACCTTCAAAATGTGCGGCGGGTACCGCTCCGGATATCAGGAATACCCACACAAAGTCATCGATATCACCACCCGTATAGTGTTCGCCCCAGCGAATATCGTGCAGGGTATTCTCACCAGCCATGCCCAGTTCCTTCCACAGCCGATGAGTCACCAGCGCATCGATACCTGCACACTCATCCACCTCATTGAAATGAGGGATCGCCTCCCCGGCAAAAAGCTCCTCCCCGCTGTCAGCGAGGACGGGCGGCCGTTCTTGGTTGTTTAGCAGCCCTTCCACGAGATCACTGGCCACCGTCAGGTCTTTCAGCCCTTGTTGGTATTGGATACCGATGGTATCGCAGCCAAAATCGGCCGCGATGCGCACGGCGGCGATGTACATCTTACATTGCTCCACGGTTTGCCTCCGGGTCAATTCGGTTTCATCATCTTCACCCCATTCAAACGTCATCCCCCTATCAACCAACCATTGCAGCACAGCCTCCGCTTCGGCATCGCCTACCGTACGCATCCGTGCATAGAGCGCCGACTGGCTCAGCCGCTCCTTAAAGATGCCGATGGCATGGAGCAGATCATCGGGCACAATGGCGTTGTACATGCCCATACAGCCTTCGTCAAAAACACCCATGATCGCCTTTGCGCTACGGAGCCGTTGCGCGAAAGACCGGCCTGTGTCTTCCTCATTGGCAGGTATCTTCACCAGATCGAAAGGCGTTACATGCCGGAGGTCATGCCTGACTAACCCATTTCTCAACCATTCGGCAAGACCATTATTGAAAAAGTCGTCGGTAAAATCCAAGCTCCACAAGGTACTGTATGTAACGCCGGCCTTTGTAAGTGAACCGTTCAAATTGAGCATACCTACCAAACCCGGCCATTGGCCACTCCAATTGGCTACGGTAAGGATAGGCCCTCGGTGAGTGGTCAGTCCTGCCAGCACGTGATGGGTATACTGCCAGACGCTTTCGGCAACAATCAAGGGCGCATCGGCTGGTATATGTTTAAATACTTCAATACCCATACGTTGGGAATCAATAAATCCGTGCTGCTTTGCCGGATCGTAAGCATGTGCCCGTCTCAGGTGCCATCCCTGTCGTCCGATAGCAGCAGCCAATTGCCCTTCCAGCACTTCCTGTGCTTTCCAACACAGTTGGTTGGCTGCCAACCGCAAATCGCCGCTTGCCACCAGCCATATTTCTTTTTTTTGATCGATTGTATCCATGGCTTATTGATTTATAAAAGTTCGTTGCCGAACGCACATATCCGTACGGTACAAAGTTGTGCGGAAAGGAAGGGACATTATTTGAATTTATTGCCTTCTTATTGTACAATCTTATCATTCCCTTGGATATCGGATTTTCATTCCATAACTTAGTACTTGCGATGTGAGGCGATCTACCCGAGGGGAGGGTAGGAAGTATTAAAAACCAATTTCTTCTTTCAGCAGGGAAAGAAAAAAACAACAATTATGCATTATGAAACCGCTTTTTCACAAAGTACCTACCCAAATCCAATCGTCTTTCAGTGCTAGGCACGATGTTCAGGCTAACTTCGGATCGTTGTGGCATTACCATCCGGAATTGGAACTCCACCATGTAATCCGGGGAAAGGGGGTGCGTCTCATCGGTGATAACATCGGCAATTTTTCCGCCGGTGAAGTACTGCTGCTGGGTAGCAATCTTCCGCATATGTGGCAATGCAACGAGGAGTACTACCAGCGCCATGCACAACGCAAAGTGGAAGCCATTGTTATCCACTTCCTCCCGGATTGCCTGGGGCGGGATTTCCTGAATCTCCCAGAAACCTACTTAATACCCAAGTTGCTCGAAAACGCACGGAAAGGGATGAAATTTATGGGCACGGCCCGAGCAAAGTTGATCGAACTGATGGATAAAGCCACCGTGGCCACCGATCTGGATCGGCTGATCATCCTCCTATCTATTCTCAAAACAGTTGCGGAAACAGATGAGTATGTACCGATAGCCTCGGCACATGCCTTTTACAAATCAAACGAAATGGATGCGATACGCATCAATAAGGTTTGCACCTATACGTTGAGCAATTACAAAAAGGAAATCAGCTTGGAGGAGATTGCTTCTATTGCCAACCTCAGCGTGACTTCGTTCTGCCGCTACTTCAAGCTGATGACCAAAAAAACCTACTACGATTTCCTGATTGAGATACGTATCAGTCACGCATGCCGCCTGCTGGTGGAAGATATACTACCCACGGAAGTCATCTGCTTTGAGTGTGGATTCAATAACGTTTCCAACTTTTACCGCCATTTCAAGAAAGTGACGGACATGACTCCATTGGAGTACAAAAAGAAATACCTGTATAGCAGTAAAGTAGCTGTCGGATTTTAGGTATCTATCTTCGCGTATTTTGCGTTGCGCTCGATAAATTCGCGCCGGGGGGCTACTTCATCTCCCATCAGCATGGAAAAAATCCGATCGCACTCTGCGGCATTCTCGATCGTGACCTGCCGCAATGTCCGTGTCTCGGGATTCATCGTGGTATCCCATAGTTGCTCAGCGTTCATCTCACCGAGACCTTTGTATCGCTGCACATGCACACTGTCTTCCTTACCCGCTCCCTTGAGCTGTTGTACTGCAGTATCCCGCTGGACATCATTCCACGCATATTGCTGTTCCTTCCCTTTTTTCACCAAGTATAACGGCGGCGTAGCGATGTATACATAACCATTTTCGATAAGCTCCTTCATATAGCGGAAATAGAAGGTAAGAATCAATGTGGTGATGTGCGAGCCGTCCACGTCGGCATCCGTCATGATGATCACCCGGTGGTAGCGTAGCTTATCGAGGTTCAGTGCCTTGGCATCATCTTCGGTACCGACGCTCACGCCCAATGCAGTGAACATATTCTTTATTTCCTCGTTTTCGTAGATTTTGTGTTCCATTGCCTTTTCCACGTTGAGGATTTTACCCCGCAAAGGCAATATCGCTTGAAATTCGCGGTCACGCCCCTGTTTGGCGGTTCCACCCGCTGAGTCCCCTTCCACAAGGTATATTTCGCATTTTACGGGATCGTTATTAGAGCAGTCGGCCAATTTCCCCGGCAAGCCGCTCCCCCCCATCACACTCTTACGCTGAACCATATCTCGGGCTTTGCGGGCCGCTGCACGTGCCTGCGCGGCAATGATGACCTTTTGCACGATGGCTTTGGCTTCCTTGGGATTTTCTTCCAGGTAGTTGTTTAAAATCTCGCCGACGGCCATATCTACAGCTCCCATCACCTCATTGTTTCCGAGCTTGGTCTTGGTCTGCCCCTCAAACTGCGGTTCGGCCACTTTCACCGAAATTACAGCGGTGAGGCCCTCGCGGAAGTCGTCGCCAGTGATATCGACTTTCATGTTCTTCAGGAGGCCCGACTTATCTGCATACGATTTTAAGGTACGGGTAAGTCCTCTGCGGAAACCGGCCACATGGGTACCTCCTTCAATGGTGTTGATATTGTTTACATACGAATGGACGTTTTCGGAGTACGTTTCGTTATACTGGAGAGCGAGCTCTACAGGCACGCCCTGTTTGATGCCCTCTACATAAATAGGCTCGGAAATAAGGGCCTGCCGAGTGCCATCCAAATATTTAACAAACTCCTTCAACCCGCCTTCCGAGAAAAACACGTCGTTCTGCAACGAACCGTTTTCCAGTTCTTCCCGCTCATCCAAGAGCGTAAGCCTTATCCCCTTATTGAGGAATGCCAATTCCCGCAGGCGGCTTGCCAAGGTATCGTAGTTATACGTGGTGGTTAAGGTAAAGATTTCCGGGTCTGGGTAAAACGTCACCTTCGTACCCGTGCGCTCGCTTTCTCCGATTTCTTTGACGTCATATTGTGGCTTCCCTTGATGGTATTCCTGTGTGAAGACTTTTCCTTCGCGGTGTACTTCGGCAATCAATTTTGTCGATAGTGCGTTGACACAGGATACCCCCACGCCGTGGAGCCCGCCGGAAACTTTGTAGGTATCTTTATCAAACTTACCCCCTGCATGGAGGACGGTCATGACCAGCTCAAGGGCTGATTTATTTTCTTTCTTATTAATACCGGTAGGAATACCCCTACCGTTGTCTTCTACCGTGATGGAATTGTCTTTATGGATAATGACTTGAATGTCGTCGCAGTAGCCAGCTACAGCCTCATCGATGGAGTTATCGACCACCTCATACACCAGGTGGTGGAGGCCCTTGACACCTGTATCACCGATATACATGGAAGGCCGTTTGCGAACGGCCTCTAATCCTTCCAATACCTGTATGTTATCTGCGGAATACGTTGAATTGTTCTTGTTTTCTTCGCTCATTATCGTTTTTAAATTCGTCGCCCAAAGATACGAAAAAAGCGGGACATAAGAAATAGGAGGTTGGTGGTGCTGGAAATATCGGATTTTTATCTTAGGTTTGCCCCTTGAATCGGAAAAATGACTAAGAATAAGATGAACAACGCACCCGCATTGATTGCAAAAGCAGGTATATGTATGCTGCTCGCTGCCGCAGTAGTATCTTGCAACAACCAAGGAACAAGCCCAGCCTCGACCTCCTCAGCGGGAGATTCTACACAGGCAACTGTTGAAAAAATCGTTTACGTAAATGCAGACACGCTGCTTGAGAAATACGAATATTTCAAGGATATACGGGTAAAGTTGGAAGACAAAGCAAAAAAGGCGCAAGCGGATCTCCAATCACGCAGCAACGCCTTCCAGCGTGAGGTAGCGGATTATCAACAGAAAGCACCCACAATGAGTGCCGCTGATCGGCAAAGTACCGAAGAACGCCTTGCCCGCAAGCAGGACGAGCTCGCCCGCCATAATCAAAACGCCAGCGCGTCTTTTGCCCAAGAGGAGGCGTCTGAAAACGAAAAGCTGTATTCGCGGATTACCGATTACCTGAAAAAACATGCCAAAGAAAAAGGGTATAAATTGGTGCTGACCTATTCTGCATCCAATCCTGCCGTTTTATATGCCGATGAAAGTCTGGAAATAACCAATGAGGTACTTACCGCATTGAATGCCGAATACACGAAAGAGAAAAAATAACGCCGCCTCCCTAAATTAGGGGCACCGGCTGCGCATCACATCAAGGCTGTCGTTTCTCGACAGCCTTTTTGTTTTTTCTACCCGAAGTATTTTCAAACAAACAACGTGTTTATTTGTTTATGGCAATGATTGCTTGCCTCAGCGCAAGTAACTACCCAAACAATATGGCGAAAATAACGATAGCTGAAAATTCCTTACCCCCATTTAAGCTCGACCACATCACACGGCTTACAGATAGCACCGGTATCTTTCAACATGCCACATACGGCATCCCTAACTACCACGAAGGGTACTGTCTGGACGACAATGCGAGGGCGCTGCTAATGGCAATTATGGCTTACCGACAGCTCAACGACGAAACGGCACTTGCCTATATCCCCACCTACCTGGCCTATATACGGTATGCGCAGAATCCGGACGGTACATTCCGTAATTTCATGGCCTTCAATCGTAATTTCTTAGACGACGTTGGTTCTGAAGACGCGTTTGGCCGCGCCATTTGGGCGATCGGTTATACGGTAGCCTATGCGCCCAAAGATGCTTATTTACGAGCAGCCTATGAGCTGTTCATAAGGGCCATCCCTCAATTCGAGCGATTGAAGTCTATCCGGAGCATTGCCAATACAATTCTTGGGCTATGCCATTATCTTCACGGTCAGCCTGCGGATGAGGGCCTCATGGTATTGACTCGGAAACTTTCGTCCCGTCTTTACAATGAGTATCAAACACACCGGCATGATGATTGGCATTGGTATGAATCACTGCTTGCCTATGACAATGCGTTATTACCCCTTTCGATGATGCGTGCAGGCAACCTGCTTAATGACAAGGCATTTTATGAGGTGGGCTTTGAAAGCATGGCGTTCCTCAAAAAGCACACTTTTAAAAAGGAGTACCTAAGCATTGTCGGCAACGCTGAATGGTTTAAGTGCAACAGTATCCCGTCACAGTTCGATCAACAACCCATTGATGCGATGGCAACCGTGTTACTCCTACAACAAGTATATCGTGATACGGGCAACCCTGACCACATGCAAGCGATGTATACCGCCTATCGATGGTTTTTGGGTGAAAACGATTTACAGATGAGCCTCTACGACGCCGAAACAGGTGGGTGCTATGATGGGTTGCAGGCGAACGGCGTAAACCGAAATCAAGGTGCGGAAAGCACGCTTGCTTACCTTATTTCTCACCTCGCGGTGCAGCAAACGCTTGATATGCGATTCGATTGCGCCCTGTTGAAGGAAACCGATGAAGATCGCAATATTAGCTCCGATCGCATGGCGTACCCCACCGCGTAACTATGGACCTTGGGAGCAAGTGGCTTCGGCGCTCACCGAAGGGTTGGTCAGGAAAGGACAGGACGTAACCCTATTTGCGACCGCTGATTCAATCACGCAAGGAAAACTCCGGCACAGCGCCCCAAGGGGGTATGCGGAAGACGCAACATTAGATCCTAAAGTAATGGAATGTCTGCATATCAGCGACGCGATGGAAGCAGCTAGCGATTTTGACATCATCCACAATCATTTTGATTTCCTGCCACTCACTTACGCTAGGTTAATTGATACACCTATGGTGACCACAATACATGGATTTTCCTCGCCCAAAATCATCCCGGTATACAAAAAATACAACAGCATCTGCAGCTATGTATCCATCAGTGACGCAGACAGATCGCCCGACCTGGATTACGTAGCAACAGTATACAACGGTATCGATACCTCCCAGTTCGATTTCGTTGGACGCCCAGGCGCATACCTGCTGTATTTCGGCCGGATTCATCCCGAAAAAGGGACGCACCTTGCCATTGAGGTGGCCAAACGAACGGGCAGCCAGTTGGTCATTGCCGGGTTGGTGCAAGATGAACCCTATTTTGCCACACAGGTATCACCCTATATTGATGGTAAGCAAATCCAATATGTAGGCAACGTAGGACCGGCCGATCGAAACCGCCTGCTCGGAAACGCATCCGTGTTATTACACCTTATTGATTTTGAGGAGCCCTTCGGACTCAGTGTGGCAGAGGCCATGCTCTGCGGAACGCCCGTGGTTGCAATCAACAGGGGGTCGATGCCGGAATTGGTGATTCATGGCAAGACCGGATTCCTCGTGGCAAATGTGGATGAAGCTGTAAAATCGTTGGCCAGCCTTCCGGCTCTTTCTAGGAAAGACTGTTCGCAATGGGCCGCGGCACGATTCTCTCAAGAAATGATGGTGGATCGCTATCTCGAGATTTACCGACAGATCTTAGCTACGTGATTATTGGCGCCCGTCGATAAGCTTGCGTAACAAATCATCCACATCGACGACCGCATACGTGGAAGCATAATCCGACATGGCATAAGGAATAACCAGCTTTCCTTCATGGATATAGGCTCCGCAAGAATACACCACATTGGGAACATAGCCTTCCCGCTCCTTACGATTGGGAACAAGTAACGGTTGAGCTAGGCGCCCGATTTCCCGTTCGGGGTTTTCCAGATCAAGCAAGGAAGCGCCAAGCACATATTCGCGCATCGGACCTACCGCATGGGTAAGCACAAGCCAGCCTGCCTCCGTTTCAAGTGGTGAACCGCAATTTCCCATCTGGATCAATTCCCAAGGTTGGCTGGGTGTTTGGATAAGCTTGGCTTCGCGCCATACATTTACGTTATCTGAATAGGCAATGTAATTGTTCACGCCGTCGATCCGGCATAACATCGCATACTTTCCGTTCACCTTGCGCGGGAACAATGCCATTCCTTTATTCTGGGCGATGTATCCGTGCAATGGCAGGACTTTGAAATGCCGGAAATCCTTCGTCATCAATAGCTTGGGCAGAATGGATATCCCATCGTAGGCCGTATAGGTCGCGTAGTAGGTAACCGCGCCCTTCTCTCCGATAAAGCGGACAAACCGCGCATCTTCGATACCATTTTTTTCCGTTTCGGCGATGGGAAAAATCACCCGCTCGCAAACCGAGGTATCCACCGAAAATGTCATCTCATAGTGCGAGGAGGCCAGCCATTTGACTTCCTGCAAAAAAGCGAGGTTTTCCTGCCGCGGCTCCAGTTTCACCTGTACGTCCTTTAGTGCCTGCTTAAGCTCTTCGTAGGTAAATGTTTCCTGCAATTGCGCGACGATGATTTCATATGCTTCGTCGTTCCGATAGCCACTATCGCTCCACATTTCCCGCAGCTTACGCAGAAAGGACTTTTTATGATAAGTATGGTTTTTTACATGCTCCGGTACCTCGAGCATCTTGCCCGGCGAGTCCACATCGATATCCATATTGCCATCCAACACGCCTTGCCGGAATACAATAGAAGATATGTGTCCTTCCCCTGTAGCCCGGAAGCTGATGATGACCCGCTTCTGTCCCTTTGAAAGCGACGTCTGGTCGGGATGTTCAATAATGGATGGATTGAAAAACGCTGCGGCCTCGATGGAATACTCCATCGTGAAATAAGAACCAATGAGGAGTTTCAGATCTTCGGGCAATCTCATGTGATCGATCTCCATCTGCTCCATCAACGAGGCCAGCCGTTTGAAATTATTAGCAAATATTCGCTGGATGCTGCGGTGTCGCCTAGCATACTTCCGGAGTACCTGGTTGAGCACCTCTTGCTGTTGCTTTTCGGTAAGCGCCATTACGGCCATCACCAATCGTTTCGCGCGTTCGTCCCCGGTAAACAGGAACCGAGTGATTACCCTGCTGGAATCCGGCTCAAAAATCTTTTCTTTTCTGTCTACTTTTACTGGCATGTATTTCAATATTACGGCGGTATCTCTTTGCTATTCCAACAAAAAAAGGGTTTTTATCATAAAAAACATCGTAAAAGTCAGGTTTTTTTTAGACATTCGATTTACGCCGTGGAAATAACGGCAAACGGTAACTGACAGCCATGATTCAAATCCTTGCATCCAAAGCCGACCTGGGGTTCGATTGGGTCGACCTATCGGCTCCTACCAATGAAGAAATCAGGCAGGTTGCCGAGCAATATGCTTTGCATGAAGCGTCTATCAAAGATTGCATGCAGCCGGACCATTTACCTAAATACGAACTATTTGAAAACTACACCTTTGTTATTTTCAGGGTGCTTGCCTCCAACTACCCCCATGAGGCTGACACCATACAGGAGTTGACCAACAAGATTTCGATCTTCTTCACTTCCGATTACCTCATTACGGTACACCGCGCCGAAAATGATTTAATAGACCTGGTTAAAGGCAAACGGATCGATTCCGGCAAGTGTGATTCCACCCTGCATTTGCTCAACTCATTGATCAGGGAATCCATATTGACGTTCGAACAACCCGGAATCAAACTGTCCGAATCGTTGGATTATTATGAAGAACGTGTTTTTTTGCGGCAGCGAAAATCACCGATACTTCGAGGCCTTTATTTTGTAAAACGAAAGATCGACGTGATCCGTAAGCTCATGCTGTTGTCGTACGAAATCATCGACAACATCGATTTGACAGCACATAGTGATGTCTATACCCGTGACCTTCGCGATCTTTACATCCGTACGCAGACGCTTTTCGACAATCTTTCGGAAAATACGGCACAATTGCTGTCGATTTACTTTTCAATTGCATCACAACGTACCAACGAGATCATGCGGGTATTGACCATTTTTTCAGTATTCTTTATGCCGCTGACCTTTATCGCAGGCATCTACGGGATGAATTTCAAATTTATGCCGGAGCTGGATTGGCACTATGGCTACCCCGCCGTGATGATCATCATGGGGGGCATTGCCACAGGTATCTATTTTTGGTTTAAGCGCAAGGGCTGGCTGTAACGATCACCTGCGCGGTTTTGGTGTCGTAGCCACGAAATCTTTCAGGTAGTAAGGTTCGAAATAGGCCACATCGGCAAACTGTTCGTCCTGAAATGCGCGATACGCCAAGTAGCTCATGTGGCGGGCAGAATTTTTGAAATGGGATATAACCTCGACCTGTTCATTAGCTGCAAACAGCGTTTCCAGTTTATCCGCGCCGCTCCCAAAAAGGATAATCCGTTGGCCGACATTGAGGTGTTCAAACGACTGTGCATCGATGATTGTAGCAGCAGGGGGCACAACGGGTTGGAACTGATTGTCATAAACAGCGGCAAACACCTCCATCCGGCGGGCATCCACCATCGGGCATAACTGCGTATTCGCCGCAATCGGACTGTGGTTGGCAATAAATCCCGCTGTCATCCCTGCGAGGGTATCAACGCCGATAAGCGGCAAATCCGTCGCATAACAAAATCCCTTGGCGGTAGAAATGCCGATACGCAGCCCCGTGTACGAGCCGGGACCCTTACCAACGGCAATTGCTTCCAAGTCCTTAAATGACAAACCGGATGTACGCAGGAGCTCATCCACTATTAAGGTAAGCTGGGCAGCATGCACATTGGGTTCATCGATATCCCGGAAAGCAACCGTCTCACCATTGGCCGACAAGGCCACGCTGCACACCTGGGTTGCTGTTTCGATCTGTAAGATGTATTGGATGGGCATATTCGGATACGAAGTTAGTGATTTTAGTGGGCTGTAAAATAACGGGGATAATAATCAGGGTACCGGGTCGTGACCATGGCCGCCCCAAGGGTGACATCGAGCAATCCGTTTCACGGCAAGCCATCCCCCTTTGAACGGTCCGTACTTCCGTATGGCTTCTACGGCGTATTGCGAACACGTGGGTGTATAGCGACATGATGCGCCAAGCATAGGCGACAGCAACAACTGATAGGCTTTAATCAAGATCAGAAAACCACCCCCTACGGCAGACTTGATTACCTTTTCCCAAATGTAGCTAAGCAGCGTCATGACACCTCATCCCGAAGTTTCTCCAATACAGTAGCCATCTTTGAATATAGCACAGGGAAGTCTAGCGGCTCTTTGCTTACGTATTGGATGGCTACTGCCAAACCATAATCTTGTTCATATAATGCAGGATAAAGAAGCTCCCCTTTCTGCAGCCGATAGGCTTCTCGCATACGGCGCTTGAGCAGGTTTCGGTGTACAGCCAGTGGGAACCGACGCTTGGATACGGACAACAGTACCTGTACGCTTGGCTCAGCCCCTTCAATCCGGATAAAAACAACCCGGTAGGGATATATAAAAAAAGAAGAACCACGTTGGAAAAGGTCGTCAATCAACCTTTTGCTACACAATCGTTCTTCTTTGGGAAATGTATGTTTTTTCATTATCGATGACGTATCCGAAACCGGTTGAAGGCTCCGGATGCAAGCTGTCACCGGCAATATCGAAAATTAGGCTTTGTGACGGCCTTCGTCCGATACGGAAAGGCGTCTCCGGCCCTTTGCACGCCTCGCGGCTAGCACGCGGCGACCGTTAGCACTACTCATGCGCTCCCTAAACCCATGCTTATTCTTTCTTTTCCGTAGCGACGGCTGAAATGTTCTCTTCATGACGCTTGATATCTTTTTTTGTTATACCCCAAAATGAGAGTGCAAATGTACGGGTAAATCAGATAACAATCAAATTTATCGTTCATATTTTTTTCCCATAAAGCCAGCCGGAAGAAAGCCGTATATTCGTAAACATGACAAAATTGATACTTTTCTGCCTAGCAGCGCTGTCGCCTTTGACAGTCGATGCCTTCCAAACGGATAGTACGCTGTATCGGATATTTGATACCCGTGCACACCAAGAGATCACATTGGACGAATTGGCCAACACGCTGGACGATATCGACGTGGTATTCTTTGGTGAAGAACATAACGATTCTGTGGCGCACATCTTGCAATACGAGTTGCTGAAAGCGATGAATCTTCGATACGATCGCGTTGCCCTTTCGATGGAGATGTTCGTCAGCGACGACCAATTGATACTAGACGAGTACCTCGCCGGGCTTATTACGGAGCGTAATCTCAACAAAGACGCCGTGTTGTGGAACAACTACGGTGATTACCGTCCGCTGGTGGAATATGCAAAAGCGCATGGATTGACGATACTGGCAGCAAATGCCCCCAGCCGCTATACCAATCGGGTAACCCGCGAAGGATTAGAAAGCTTAAAAGCACTGGATAAGGCGGCTAAGTCGTTACTTGCGCCGCTACCCATAGACACGCTAACAGGTGCTTATTATGAGAAGTTTGCTGGGCTCATGGGTGGCCATGAGGGCATGGGTAACCTCAAGATCTATCAGAGCCAGAATCTTTGGGATGCAACGATGGCTTATCGGATTGGCAAATTATTGAGAAAGAAATCGGTCAATAAAATCTTACATCTCAATGGTCGATTCCATAGTGACGAACAACTCGGTACGGTAGCTCATCTCCGAAACTACGCACCGCGCGTGTCTGTAGCCAACATCTCCTGCTTCCGGTACGAACGCATTAAACTGCCGGATTGGACTACGCTCAGTCATTTGGGTGATTTTATCATCCTTACAGACCCGGGCGTGTCCAAGACGTTTAACCAAAAATAAGTCCCTGAACGTTCAAGACGTTCAGGGACTTATCTATTTTATTATTGTTTATTGTTTTGCCCTGAGCAAATCCCTGATTTCGGTAAGCAGCACCTCTTCGTTTGAAGGAGCGGCCGGTGCCGCCGGAGCTGCTTCTTCTTTCCGTTTCAGCGAATTGATCCCTCTGATGACGAGGAAAATACAGAATGCAATGATGAGAAACTCAATAACGACGTTGATGAAGTTGCCATAAGCGATGGCGGTCTCGGCCACTCCATTCGCTTCGTCGCCGGGCTGGATGACATACTTCATCGCCGAAAAATCGATACCTCCGGTTAAAAACCCGATTGGAGGCATGATCACGTCGTTGACCAGTGAGGTGACAATCTTGCCAAAGGCTCCGCCGATGATTACACCGACGGCGAGGTCTACCACACTTCCCCGCATGGCGAACTCTCTAAATTCTTTCAAAAATCCCATAAACAACAAGGTTAATTTATAAATCAATTATTTCTTCTGTCTAAATTGGACATTTTTAGCATGTAAACAAATTTTTTTTTCAACTTGTGCAGTGGCTAGGCTTGCGGGACGGCAAAAATTAACCGCCCGGCATTTATTTTTACTGCGAACCCATTAAATTTAACCCAAAAGGTTATTGCAATTATATTTTAACCTATATTTGCAATAGTATGCCGGTTTGGCATATATACTTATGAATAACCAAGCGCCACGAGTATGGCGCGTCTATGACAAACAGTTATTGTAAATGACAGAGATATTGATAGCAGATGATCACGGAATCGTTAGGCTGGGCACGTCAATCGTGGTAAAGGAAGCATTACCGCTGGCGAAGGTTACCCAGGCTGAGGATTTTGATGAGATGATCAGGTTGTTATCGGAAAAGCCGTACGACCTCGTACTTCTCGACATCAATATGCCGGGGGGGAACAACATCAAAATGGTTGAAAAGGTATTACTGGTACAACCGAATATCAAAATCCTGGTGTTTTCGTCTTATGATGAAACCTTATATGCACTTCGCTATTTACAGGCTGGTGCGGCGGGTTATCTCAACAAGAACACATCCAAAACCGATCTGAAGGAGGCCATCCTTTCGGTCATCCAGCGGGGTAAATACATGAGTCCCGAGGTGCGGGAATTATACTACAATACGCTCACGATGGGTAAATCTATCCTGAAAGCGGATAACCCGTTGAACAAGCTTTCCAACCGTGAAGTGGATGTAGCGAAATACCTCGTACAGGGCATGGGTATCATGGAAGTATCCAAAGCACTTAATTTGAGTACATCTACGGTAAGCACCTATAAAACCCGTATTTTCGAAAAGCTGCAAGTCGAGAATATTGCAGAATTGATCGAAAAGTTCCGCCTACATTCCGGTGCGTGACCGGTTCATAACCGATCCATCGTCATCACCGGCACATCACGCCCGTCGGGTTGCTTCAAAGGGCGACCACCGCGGTGCGCATAACCCGTAATTTCATCCAAATCCCACAGCATGGGCGACAAAAACCTCACTGCCGCTTGGTAACCTTGTATTGTCGCGACCGCGTTGCCGGTATCCTTTGAATTCTTCGCCTCATTCTCAATTTCATAGGGCCCATCGAACCCCCTTTCGGTCAGCAGGTCGACAAATGCCCGCCAATCCATGCTATCGGAACCTCCAAATCCCGGAAGCATGGCCTCATAATGATGGCGATCCCAATCACTGGCAGGTATGGCCACGCCCGCCTGCCCGGCCAAATCCGCATTTACCAGTTGCATAGGATACATACCGCCCCAATCTATCCGTGCCTTAGTTTGTAGATTACGGGTAGCCTTGACATGGACACGGTGAATGCGAGAGATATCGCTCTGTGCGATCACATCCACCGGGTCAGTGTGTTGCCAGACATCGTGCGAGGGGTCATATATTTCGCCGTGGGCTTTGCTGGGAATGAGTGCATACATAAGTTTGCGCGCAGCGAGCACTCCCGGCAGGTTGTTGTATGTGGATGTAAAGGAGGCAGGTCGCCATCCTTCCATCGGACAGTTCTCATATAGTACCGTCACACCCAAATCTTCTGCATATCGGATAATCGGTGCAAATACCCGCTTGTATTCCTCCAGGTTCTTCTGAAAACCGCCCTCCTGAACACCGAGTTCATGATTGTAACCGACAAAAGTACCTACTTTCACATCGTTACCGTCGCCACCAAGCAGATGTGCGATCCGGATCAATTTCAATAAGTGGTTTTGATTTTTTATCCGCTCCGCTGGTTGTCCGCCAATCATGTTTTCGAAAGCACCCAGCGAAAGCCGCAATTGGGCTGCATTGAAATCGTCCACTATCCGTTTTGCCATGTCCGGTGTAAACTGCTCATAGTCCAAATGTGTGGCGGTGTGGTCCTGTCGCGTTCCATCCCGGCGGAAAACACACAAATCGATACCCTGCGCGCCAATATGCTGTGTTACATCGATGAGCTCCGGTAATGCAAGCCTGTCAAACGCAGAACTCATCACCCATATCGGATTATTTCTTTTATCGGTCATCATAACTATGTGTTTGCAGCGATAATACAAAAAATACCTGGATAATACGCTTTCCGCTATCTTAAAATGGATACCGATCCGGAAAGCGGCTGCATCAATATATCGGATGACAGCGTATAATAGTAGGTCCCGACCGGCAATTGTGTGCCATTGAACTGTCCATCCCATGGCGCCGAATATCCTTTGGCCGAGAACACCAATGTGCCCCATCGATTGAATACCTGTATAAAGTTATTGGGATATTCCTCCAGACCGTCGATCTCCCAGACATCATTGACGCCATCGCCGTTGGGTGTAAAACTATTGGGCACAACGAGGTTTTGAAGCACGGTAACGGTTACGGAGACTGGCTTTTCACATCCCGCTGCATTACTTGCGGTAAGCGTATACGTTGTGGTTTCATCCGGTGATGCGATGGTATACTGGCTGCTGTAACTATCAAGACCTGGTTGATTGCTCCAACTGAATTGGGAGGCATTGGTTTGCGGGCGCAACGTAACGCTTTGGCCCGGCAGCATGACCATGGGCAGCATCTGCTCCAGGTATATCGTATCATATACCGTAATGATCGCCTGTGATGATTCAAAGCATAATGTGCCGGATGGGGGCGAAAAAGTAATCATATGCGAACCTATCCCGGCCATATCGGGATAAAAGTAGCCATTTGAAACCCCGTTTCCGCTGTAGACGCCTTGCATACCGGCATCGCCGTTGTCAATAACCCCTCCGGAAAGCAGTAGGGGTTGGTCATCGGCACAGACGGCTTGTTGGGGTAATGCAAACCTGGTATGAACGGTCTCCACCACCTCAACGGCAAAAGTATGGGTGACGAATCGGTCGCCGCACACATTGATAGCCTGCCGTTGCAACCGGGCAATACCCACCATCCCGTTGGCTTGAAATTCATAATTACCTGATGTGGCTCCCGGTATTTCTCTCGGCACATTGCCATCGCCCTCATCGAGCAGCCATTGGTAAGTGATTGGACCAACGCCTGCCCCGGTGTATTCGAGCGGATTTAAGGATTTGGAACCGTCATCGCAAATCGGCCCCGTTTCTTGAATATCAGGGTTATTCACCTGTGGCGCAATTCGGGCGATGCGTATCGGGGCGGACGAAATCCGGCAAAGCAAACTGTCAAGATTGTCGGCAGTTGCTGCTGCGGTAAGCCGGTACCATTGATTATGGACGGGTGTCGAAATGGCTAGTTCATTCTCCTGTTCACCCCGTATATCCACCCACCCGGATTGCCCGTTTTGGCTGATCTGCCATTGGTATGCCGCACCCGCCGCATAGCTATCATCATCAACGATGCTGCCGCTGAGCAAAATGGGCGCCGTGGCGCCGTCACAAAAAAACAAGGTATCCGCCTGCTTCAACGCCTCATCCATCGCCAAGGTAATCAGCGGACCGCAGGGTCTGAACTGGATGTCGTCGATGGCAAGGTCGTTGCCGCAGCCGCCGGGATTGTCGTTAATGAGCACCAGATCGAACTCCGTCTGATTGCCGGTATCGAATTCAAAACCGTATTCCCGCCATTGAGGTGACGTAGTAGCGTATATATTGCCCGTGGAATAGGGATCGCTTACCAAATTCCCATCCAAATCTTCAATTACGAAACGTACATTCGGAGGTATGGGATTTCCCCCGCATTCTTCTGCACGATTAGCGTTTGCGATCCACGCACTAAAACGGAAACGCGTGTTTTGACACAATCCTGACACCCGGATGCGATAAAATTCGCCCGGATAATCGTCGGCATTGAAAACAACCATCATACCGCCAGTATCACCAGTATGGTCTCGCAGATTATGCCAAGAGGCGAGCGCCAAATTAACGTTGGTGACGAGTGTATACCATCCCTCTCCCTGCGGGCTCTGTCCGGGCAAAACAGGCCTGTAGGTAGTAGTTCCTTCACCAAAATCCGCTTCGTCCTGCCCAAAGGTAATGTTCACAATCGGGTCACCTAACGATCCGCATTGGGCCAGACTATCACCGACTGTCAGCAAAGCTAATGACAGCGCACCTAGCCAGCTAAGGTAATTCGACAATTTGTATCGCACTCGTGTCATTGAACGTATTCTTGGTCTTCATTATCCATGTTGTTATCGGCCTACCATATAATGGTTGGGCATTTCGGCCCCTTTTCGTTATTGAGGTTGATACCGAGTATGATTTCGTGCGAGCCCAATGAATGCCGACGGAGATCGGAATTGATGAAATCATAAGCATATGCTACATTGAGGGTCGGACTAATGAAAAAGCCCGCCATTGCGGCTACACCGTCGCGATGCCGCCAAGTAAAACCTGTCCAAAACGTGTCGGAAACCTGCCCCTTCAGGTTAATGTCGAAAGCCACGGGTGCCGGATGTACGAATTTGAGCATCGCCGATGGCGTAAGATAAAAATCACCGAATCTGAACCGATAACCAGCGGTCGCAAAATAATGCCGTTGCAGCGTCATCGCCAGTTCGCCATCCGCCGGAAAGCCGCGATTACTTTCCAGCAGGTTCTGAGCCGATGCACCCACATATACCGCATCTGCATAAAACCACAACCCGGCGCTTACGGTCGGTGTCACACGTGTAAAATCATTCCTGGCGTAGATGGGATCGTTCGGATCCCTTAGCTGAACCTTGTTCAGATCAAGGCGATGATAATTCATACCAGCCCCCACCCCGAATGCCAGGCGATAGGTGTCATTCAGTGGCAGGTGATAGGCACCGTTCAACTCAGCCGACGACATCAAAATCGGCCCAGTCTGATCCACGAAAACCTTACCACCGATCCCGACCCTGCTTTTTCGTCCATCTCTCCTATTCACAGGGGAATTTAAGGTAGCATATAACGTCTTGGGTGCATCGGTAATACCTGTCCACTGTGAACGTGCCGCAAGCTTTAGGTCAATGTAAGGTTCGATTCCCGCCAGCGCGGGGTTAAGCACAAAGTTATTGGCCATGTACATGGTATAGTGCGGTTGCTGTTGGGCTACCGCCACCGCGGGTAAGCACGCCATATAGAGCAATAACACTTTACCATAATTCGTCACGGCATTAACTAATTGGGACCCCAAGTTAAGTAATTTACCGGCAAAAAAAAAGCCCTGAACTCCTCAGGGCTTCACAGCTGTTTGACTTTTCTGTCAATCAGTATGCCTATTTTGCATTTTTCGATTCTTGTATCTCCAAGCGGATTGCTTGAGCCAAGTTCTTAACGTCTTGCAGACCTTTTCTTACGCGTGTTCCGGCCGCATTGTTACCCTTATTGAAGAATTTGTCCGCATCACCATCTAATCCTTCGATCAAGCTCTTAAGCTCATTAAATTTTTGAATACTTGCCATAATAAATACTCTTTTAGTTTTTAATTTAATTAAGTTAATAATCTACAGTGGGTTAAAAGTAGAATCTTTTTTCGGAAAAAAAAACTTTAAAACACCCAAAACAGGCTATAAACGCGCTTTTTTTTCCACATTTGACTGCGAGCTCAAACAGTCACCACTTACATTCGAAACGTACTCACCTAGTAATCAGTGCTATAATCAGAAACCAACCCGCCTAAATTCCTACACCTTTGATGTGCTGGCGGTTGCTTTTTTTTTGCCCTTTGGATATAAAAATCGCGCTAATTACTCCGATTGTAAAGAAACCGCCTGCTTATATGCGCCCGCCTGCAGCTTTTCACTGATTACGGTGAATGCATCCAGCGTATATTCCACGTCTTCTTCAGTATGTACCGCGGTGGGGATTAGCCGCAATTCAATCAGCCCTTTCGGAATGACGGGATATACCACGATGGAACAGAATATGCCATGTGTTTCCCGAAGATCGCGGGTCAGTGCCGTAGCCTCATTTAAATCACCCTTAAGGAATACGGGAGTTACCATGGTATTGGTCGATCCGATATCAAATCCACGTGCCCTCAACCCATACTGTAGCGTCCTCGCGATGTTCCACAACCGTTCCCGAAGTTCAGGACTATTTCGGAGCAGTTCAAAACGCTTTTTCAATCCCAATACCATGGGCATGGGCAGGGATTTGGCAAACGTCTGCGAACGCATATTATAACGCAAATAGGTAATCATCTCCTTGGTTGAAGCAACAAATGCACCTATCCCAGCCATCGATTTAGCGAATGTTCCAAAGTAAATATCGACATCAGCGATGCAATCTTGCGCCTCGTGCGTACCCGCCCCGGTAGGCCCCATGGTACCGAAGCCATGTGCATCATCGACCAGCATCCTGAAACCATATTGCTTTTTCAATGCCGCAATCTCCCTCAGTTGTCCCTGGATTCCGGACATGCCGAACACCCCCTCGGTAATCAGTAATATCGAACCGCCACTGATACGGGCTAATTTGGCCGCTCTGCTCAGTTGCTTTTTACAACTTTCGATATCATTATGTTGATAAACAAATCGCTTTCCCATATGCAATCGCACGCCGTCTACAATACACGCGTGCGACTCCGCGTCGTAAACCACGACATCGTTGCGATCTACCAAGGCATCGATGATAGACACCATCCCTTGGTAACCGTAATTGAGCAGAAAGGCATCATCTTTGCCTACAAAAGCGGCGAGGTCCTGCTCAATTTCTTCATGATGCACACTATTTCCGGACATCATCCGCGCCCCCATGGGATAAGCCATGCCAAACTCGGCGGCCGCTTGGGCATCCACCGCTCTCACTTCTGGGTGATTGGCGAGGCCCAAATAGTTATTGAGGCTCCAGACTAAATGTTCCTTCCCATTGAATAGCATACGTGGCGCGATTTCACCTTCCAATTTTGGAAAAGAAAAATAGCCGTGCGACCACTCGTAATGCTGACCTATCGGTCCAAGATTTTTTGCGATTTTATCAAATAAGTCCAATATCTTTTCGAAATATTAGTTTGTACAAAAATTGTTGCAAAGATAAACTTTAAATCAAATGCTACCAACACACAGCGGCCGTTACTGCTACCATCGGCACCTATTGTTTACACAAAGTTTACATTTTATAGCTGTTTACTAAACAAAAAACTGCTTGGATCAGGATACCACCGATCCCTTGCCAAACAGTTCTTATTGTTAAATTAGGTAGACGGAAATACACTAATCTACATTATCATGCAAAAATGAATTGTTTGGCCTGATTTCAGTAATGCCTTCCTCCGTGGATAAGGTAAACCTCGACACCTGCGACTCCGATGAATGGGGCACATCATCCAACGCCATTTGCTTCCGCCTGTACGCCGGTTCGGTTTCCAGTTCCTGAAGGCCGTTTGCCGACTTTAGTTTCATGCTCAGCTCCTTAAGGCGAAGTATACGTTCTTTCGTCTTCAATAACTCGGTTTCCACGTACTCCGGCGTCTTGTGTTCATCGGCGCCATATACCGGATCTACGGCTTTCGAGGGCTGCTCTGCGTAGGTATCGCGTCCATGTGCCGAAGCCTGTTCGCTAGGTGCCTCCTCCGGTGCAGCAGGCGGCATTTCAAAATGGAACGCCGACGGCGTGGTCTTTACCTCATACCCATCGCTGGTATCTGCCGGTTCTTCGTTGGGCTGTGCATTGTCAGGAGCCAACGTATGGCGGATGATGCCGTCTTTATCAGGCGTATTATTCCGCAACTGAGGCCGGGATGAGGATGTACTGAACAAATCGGCCTGTTGAGCAGCAGGACGCACGGCATCCCGATTGTCAACGGACCCGACTACCGATTGTGTATCGGGAGCACCTGCAGCTTTTTGCACAAACTGATTGATGGGTTTCACATAAGGTGCCTTGGGCTCCTCGGGTGTAAGCGGGATTTCAATCCGTTCATTTTCTCTTTCTTTTATCCGCTCTTCAGATGTCTGGAATCCCGTAGCAATGATGGTTACGGATAATTCATTCTCAAACGATTCACTGATACAATTGCCCCAAATCAAATCGGCTGACAGTCCGGCTTTATCCTGAATATAATCGGTGACGATTGTCACCTCGTCCATGGTTACTTCTTGCTTTCCGGAAGTGATATTGAGCAAAATAAACCGGGCACCTTCGATCTCATTGTCCTTGAGCAACGGCGAGGCAAGTGCGCCTTCGACGGCACGTAAGGCACGATCTTCGCCTTCGGCCACCGCACTCCCCATGATGGCCACCCCACTGTCATTCATGACCGTGCGCACATCTTTGAAGTCGACGTTTACATAACCCGGTATGGTGATAATCTCGGCGATACCTTTTGCCGCAGTGGTGAGGATGTCATCTGCCTTTGCGAAAGCAGCGGTCATCGTGAGGTTCCCAAAGATGTCGCGCAGCCGGTCGTTTGAGATGACCAAATACGAATCGACGTACTTTTTCAATTCGCTCAATCCATCTTCGGCCTGCGAACGACGCCTTTTGCCTTCAAATGCAAAAGGGGTTGTAATAATGGCAACCGTAAGGATACCCATCTCCTTGGCCGCCTTGGCTAGCACCGGACTAGCACCTGTACCCGTACCGCCGCCCATTCCAGCCGTGATAAACAACATCTTGGTATTGGATCCCAACATGCGTTTGATATCCTCGATACTCTCGATGGCCGAATTTTCACCCACGCTGGGGTCAGCCCCGGCTCCCATCCCTTCGGTAAGACTTGCGCCCAACTGCACTTTATTGGGTATTGAACTCAATTCAAGCGCCTGTGCATCCGTGTTGCAAACGATGAAATCCACACCGCTAATCCCTTGCTTGTACATGTGGTTGACTGCGTTTCCGCCGCCACCACCCACGCCAATTACCTTGATAATTGCCGATTGTTCCTTTAACATTTCAAACTTAAAAGACATATCTCAATCGTATTTTGCTCCAACAGAGCGTGATACAAAACTCGCTCCGACTCTATAACCGTAGCGTAATAATAGCACTTTTTGCACAATAGTTTTCCACAACTGTTGATAATGTGGAAAAAACAGCTGTTGTTGAAAACTATTTCTTTCCCAAATAGGATTCGTCATCGATTTCATTGCCATCCTTAATGATATCCTTGAACCATTTGAAAAGCCCTTTTTCCTTATACCCTTGTTCCGTGAGCTGTTTTACAGAAACCTTCTCTCCCTTTTTCACTTCGATGACCTCCTGTTCTTCCTCTGCCTGGATCCCTTTAATCAGCAGGCCTATACCGGTGGCATACAATGGGCTTTTCAATTCGTCGTAGATACTCTTGGGTAGCACCTCATTTTTAGCCAGGTGTTCGTTGGGAAATCCTACGCGACAATCGATGCCGGTAATGTATTCGACCAATTGGACTAAATGTTTCAACTGCGCGCCTCCCCCAGTGATCACAATACCCCCGATAAGCTTGTTTTCGTAACCGGAAGATTTGATTTCGTAATAGACATGCTCGATGATCTCCTCCATCCTCGCTTGGATGATGTATGCGAGATTTTTGACCGAAATCTCCTTTGCGTCGCGCCCCCTCAAACCGGGCACGCAGATGACCTCGTTTTCCTTGTTTTCATCCGCAAGCGCCGAACCAAAACGAATCTTTAGCAATTCCGCTTGATTGCGCAACACGGAGCATCCTTGCTTGATGTCCTCCGTAACGATATTGCCCCCCAGCGGAATCACGGCCGTATGCCGGATAATGCCCTCGTGGAATATCGCCACATCAGTTGTCCCGCCGCCGATATCCACCAGTACCACCCCGGCATCCTTGTCGGCTTCGTCCAGCACCGCTTCGGAAGAAGCCAATGGTTCGAGGATAAGGTCTTGCACCTCTAAAGATGCATTGTCGATACACTTTTTGATGTTCTTTACCGCGCTCACATGCCCCGAGATAATGTGGAAGTTAGCCTCCATCCGCCGACCGGCCATTCCGATGGGATCCTTTATTCCCGGTTCGTTATCGATTGTAAATTCCTGTGGAAGGACATGAATGATTTCCTCTCCCGGGGGAAGCACCAATTTATACATGTCTTCGATAAGCCGCTCGATATCTATACGGCTGATTTCATTGTCATCCTTGCGTGTCAAAATGCCCCGATGCTGGATGCTTTTGATATGTTGGCCGGCTATGCCCACATTCACCACCTTGATATCCACATTGGATTGGCCTGCGGCTTCTTCCACAGCCTGGGCAATGCTATTTACCGTCTTTTGGATATTAGCCACCACTCCCCTGCTAACACCAGACGATTCCGCTTTACCGACTCCTAAGATCTCGATTTTGGCACCATTACGCCGGCCTACGGTAACGCATATCTTCGTCGTACCAATATCAAGCCCCACAACGATTGGCGAGTCCTTTTCGGTTGTTGCTTTTGTTTTCATAACTATTGTGTATTGATGCTGTTTGTTATACTATTATAAGTTGAATCCGGTATCATGATATCCTCCAGTTTAAAGCGCTCATCCCTTTCGCATACGATTTGCCCGGCAAATTTCAAGTTTACAGTCTTGTAGGCATTAATGCCCGTTCTGGGAACGATCTTGCGATAAAATAGCAGCAGTTTTTCGAATTTACGCTCCAGCGAGTCGGCATTGCCCAATATGATCCGCTGTGTACCCACGCGGGGCACCAATTCGATATCCTGATATTCGTTTACATATAACTGCACCACCTGACTATTCCACACGCTGTCGCCGCTGACAAATTGAGCTGTCTTAAAAATATCGTTCATCAGCTGGCTTTTCGTACTATCGAGCGTACCGTCATAGGGTTCGGATATGTATCCATTCACGACGGGCACACGCGGCACATACTTTAGCGACACTGGCATTTTATGCCCTTGCCGGTCGATGTAGAAATCGACCCCTTCCTTGTTTATGATCCGGACTACTGCTTCCCGCTGTTTGACACGGATAATCAGCTGACCATCCATATCTATGGTAACGATGGCAGAAAACACATAAGGTATTTGACGCAAATCTTGTTCTATCTTATGGATAGGGATACTTTCCAAGGTACGGCCTACGAGCTCTCCATAGCTTTCCGTCAACATAGCGGTGATGTCTTTCTGTTCGATGAATGATTCATCCCCGAGCACAATAACCTCGACCGCTGAGCAAGCTTGTTCGCCACTTTTCTTGCCAATAAAGCCCATCAACAACACCAGTGCAGCAGACAGCGCCAGCCCTGCTACACTATACAGTAGGTTGCGCCAATTGAATCGATATGACAACCGCTTAAACATGTTCCAAAATTGCTTTAAGTGGTTTCACCAATAAATCAATATCACCCGCCCCAACCGTTACGAGCAATTCCGGCCGGGTTTGGCGCACGTACTCCTTTATATTGTCTGCTCCCGCAATATGTTTGTCGCCGATGGTGACCTTATCCAGTAGCATCCGCGAATCGACACCTTTAATTGGCATTTCGCGGGCCGGATAGATTTCCATCAGCAATAGGGTATCTACACTGGACAATGCCTCCGCAAAGCCATCCGCAAAGTCCCGCGTTCGGCTAAACAGATGCGGCTGGAAGATGGCGGTAAGCTTTTTCGTAGGGTAAAGTTGCCTTACAGCAGATAAAAAAGCCTTCAATTCTTCTGGATGATGGGCGTAGTCATCGATAAAAATCGTTTCGTCCGTCTTTATAATATACTCAAAACGGCGTCTTACACCTGCAAACGAGGACAACGCCTTCACGATCTTCGCTGTCGGAATTTCCAATTGCCGGGCAACAGTGATAGCCGCCACAGCATTTTCCACATTGTGTTTTCCCGGAATGCCGAGGTGCACATCAGCTATGCTTCCCTCATCCCAGACGTAATCAAAATAAAACGCTCCATGTTTGACATGGATATTGTCTGCATAGGCATCCGCTGGCCCCGTGGCCGAGTAGCCGATATCCGCATCGAAAGGCAAACCCGTCTTCACGATACGCTTTCCTTCCTCATGCACCTGGTTCAAGAACAACAGGAACGATTCGTGGAGATGATCCTTATCCCCATAGATATCCAAATGGTCTGCATCGGCCGAAGTCACCACAGCGATATCGGGATACAATGTCAGAAAAGACCGATCATATTCATCGGCCTCCACCACCATCACATGGTTGTCCGAGAACAGCACGTTACTGTTATAGTTTGTACTGATTCCGCCCAGGAAAGCGGAACAGCCGTACCCACTATCGGTGAGGATGTGGGCGATCAATGTCGATGTCGTTGTTTTGCCGTGGGTGCCGGCAACTGCTATGGTAAACTTGTTCTGGCTGATCAACCCCAATACTTGCGAACGTTTGAACAGGGCATGGCCCAGCTGCTGAAACTCGTTAAGGATGGCCAGTTCACTGGGCACGGCCGGTGTGTAGATGATCAATGTATGCTCATCTGTCGATTTAAAGGCATCATGGATGATGGTGAAATCATCCGTATAGTTTACTGAAATACCCTCGGCCACCAACCGTCGGGTCAGCTCCGTCTCCGTTTTATCGTATCCACCCACCAGACAACCCAGGTGACGGAAATAGCGTGCCAGGGCACTCATGCCGATGCCGCCGATTCCGATAAGGTATACTTGTCTGATGTTGTTTATGTTCATTTTCTTTATGTTCTGCTGTCGGCCTTCGTGCCTCAGCGCGATTTTATACTTTAGTTCCTGCCAGCCTTAGCACCTCGCGCGCAATCACTTCATCGGCATCCAAGATCGCCAACGCCTTAATATTTCCCATCAGCAACTCCGACCGTCTCCGATCATGCAGCAATTCCAATGTCTCAGCGACCAATCGCGCTGGTGCCTCGGCATCGCTCACCACGGCTGCTGCTGCTTTGTCCACCAGCGCTTGGGCATTTTTCGTCTGATGGTCTTCCGCCACATTTGGGGATGGGACCAATACGACGGGCTTACCTACTGCGCAAAGCTCGGCAATGGTGCCTGCACCCGCTCTTGCAATGATGATATCCGCAGCCGCGTAAGCAAGGTCCATTCGATGGAGAAAGGCGGTCAATTTCACATGGTCCTTATACTTTTCACCGATCGATTCGCGAAGCGCCTGATGGTAATAGGCGCCACACTGCCAAATTAGCTGCACATCTGCAGCAACGAGTTTATCCAAGCCTTCCAGCATGCATTCGTTTAACGTACGGGCACCCAAACTCCCGCCGGTCAACAAGATGGTTTTCTTGTGCGGTGAGATACCGAGCAATTGCGATGCTTCAAACCGCTTGTTTTGAATATCTACCGAATCGCGTCGAATGGGATTTCCGGTGAACATGATCTTTTCCTTGGGGAAAAACCGGTCCATTCCCCCAAAAGCGACGCAGATCCGATCCACCTTTCGTGCCAGCCGCTTGTTGGTGATACCCGCATACGAATTTTGCTCTTGGATAAGGCATGGTATCCCCATCTGGGCAGCGGTATAAAGCAACGGCCCCGACGCATAGCCACCCACCCCTACTGCGACATCCGGCTTGAAATCGCGGACTAACTGTCGGGCCTTACTGATGCTATTATACAGTTTGAAAGGCAACGTGAGATTTTTCCACAGTGATTTCCTGTTAATCCCCTGGATATCGAGGCCGACAATCTCATAACCGGCAGCGGGCACTTTTTCCATTTCCATCTTGCCATTTGCCCCCACGAATAACAGTTCCGCATCCGGTGCGAGCCGCTTCACCGCATTGGCAATCGCTATCGCCGGGAAGATATGTCCTCCCGTACCGCCGCCGCTAATGATGATTCGCTTTCCCATGGTCCCAAAAATTACCCCATCGCTGGGATTTCACCTACCACTACTTTCTTATTTCGCTCTGATGAGCCACCTATTTCCTTTAGCTCGTCGATGTTGCGACTTACACTCAGGATAATACCGAAGGCAACACTGGTAAATAATATAGACGTTCCACCCATACTGACTAGGGGCAAAGGGATACCGGTGACCGGTCCAAGCCCCACCGCCACGGCCATGTTTCCAAGCGCCTGCAAGGTGAGACTGAATCCCAATCCTGCTGCCAGCAGTGCCCCGAAGGCTTTGGGGCTCAGTGTCACAATCCGTATGCATCGAAACATGAGCGCGACATACAAGCACACCAGTACCGCGCCCCCTATCGCGCCGTATTCTTCGACGATGATCGCAAAAATAAAATCCGAATACGGGTGGGGGAGCACATTCCGTTGCGTACTATTACCGGGGCCTTTGCCAAACAGTCCACCAGACGCAATAGCGATCTTGGCGTGATTTGACTGGTATGCCTTCTCCGAATCGCCTTCTTCGCCGCTTAGGTATGTTTCCACGCGCGACATATACGTCTGCCGCCGCGGGCCCAACGAAACGACCAAAACCAGCAGCACGAACACCCCTAAGCAAACGTAAGCGATCTGTTTGATGCTAATACGACCGATGATCAGCAGGAGCACACTCACGCCGAACATCAGTAGGGCGGTAGACAGGTTGGCTGGTGCGATGAGCACAAATATGATGCACACCGATCCCATTATGGGCAGAAATGCCTTTTTTACATCCTTGATGTTCTCCTGTTTACGTGTTAATGTTCGAGCCAGGAAGGTAATCAATGCCAGCTTCGCCAAATCGGATGTCTGAAACGTTTGATTAATAACAGGAATGGTTACCCATCGGCTGGCGTCGTTGATGGTATTCCCGAATATCAACGTGTAAAACAACAACGGAATCGTTATCGCCATCAGGATCTTGGATATTCCCGCATACCAACGATAGTCGAGCAAATGTGAAAAGTACATCAACGCGAAACCTCCGAATATGAGCAGCGTGTGCTTGATAAGGTACACTTCCGTACCTTTTCCTTCCTTATAAGCCAAGGTCCCTACCGAACTGTACACGGCAAGCAATGACCATACCGATAGCACGATGATAATAATCCATAGCCACCTGTCACCTTTCAACTTTGAAAACGCTCGTTCCATTTCTTCTTAGTTTTCAGCTTCCAGCAATCGGCTTTCAGCTTCCTTGTCAATACTTCTTCAGTTACCGACTCATAGATCCATAACGGCATCCTTAAACTGGTCGCCCCGATCTTCGAAATTCTTAAACCAATCAAAGCTCGCGCAGGCCGGCGACAACAACACCGTATCGCCCTTTTGGGCCAGGTGTGAAGCGATCTCTACGGCATCCCGCATACTCGAGCTATTTACAATAATCCGCGCATCTTCCTCCAAAGAGTCGTATATCCGCGAATTGTCCTTTCCGATACAAACGATCGCCCTAACCTTTGTCTGTACCAGATCGCGTAACATTTCATAATCGTTGCCTTTATCCACCCCGCCCATGATCAATACAATCTGAGGAGCGAGGCTTTCCAACGCATACCAAACCGCGTTCACGTTGGTCGCTTTGGAATCATTGATGTAGTTGACTCCCGCAATGCACGCCACAAATTCCAGGCGGTGGGGGATGTTCTTGAACGACCCCATGCTCTCCTTCATGGAGACATTACGAAGCTCTTGGGCTTTGGCAACCAATCCGGAAGCCATGTTGTTGTAGACGTTGTGTTTACCCTGTAGGGAAAGTTCATTGATATCCATCGTAAATGTATCTTGATGTGGTACGTTAATCACTATTTCGTTGTTGTCATTCAAGTAAGCACCCGGTTCTATTTTCTCGGTGATGCTAAATGGCAGTATTGCTCCAGCCACGTGATGTTCACCCAATCCCGCGACGGTATTGGGATCGTCCGCGCAATAGATGAACAGGTCGCCGGGCTGTTGATTCCTGATGATACGGAATTTGGAATCCACATAGTTTTCCAGCTTATGGTCATATCGATCGAGGTGATCGGGCGTGATATTTAATAGCACCGCTACGTCGGCCCGGAAGTATTCCATATCATCCAACATGAAGCTACTCAGCTCCAACACATAGTAATCATACTGCTCTTGGGCTACCTGGAGCGCGAAGCTTCTTCCAATATTGCCTGCCAAGCCTACATTGAGCCCACCTTGGCTCAATATATGCCAGGTCAACATGGTGGTCGTAGACTTTCCGTTGGAACCGGTGATGCATATCAGCTTGGCGTTCGTATATTGCGCAGCGAATTCAATTTCTGCGATTACCGGCGTGTGTTGGCCCTTCAATTTCTGCACAATGGGCACGGTATTGGGTATTCCGGGGCTTTTCACGACGATAGCCGAGTCCAGTATCCTCGATTCGGTATGCATACCTTCCTCGAAAGGAATACCGGCATCTAGCAACTGCTTCTTATACGGTCCGGAAATCGATCCGACATCAGATACCCAAACTTCAAAACCCTTTTTCCGAGCAAGTATGGCCGTACCGATGCCACTCTCGCCGGCGCCAAGCACTGTAAGTTTGCCCTGTTGTGGATAATGATATGTCGGTATCGCTGCCATCTAATTTACCTTACTTTCAATGTCACAATCGTGAGTATAGCCAGTATAATGCCCAATATCCAAAAGCGCGTAACGATCTTTGCTTCGTGGTATCCTTTTTTCTGATAGTGGTGATGGAGTGGTGACATCCTGAAAATCCTGCGTCCTTCACCGTATTTCCGTTTTGTGTACTTAAAATATGAAACTTGCGTGATGACAGACACAAGCTCAACCAGGAAGACACCGCATAGCATTGGAATCAATAGCTCCTTACGGATCATCACGGCAAATGCCGCGATAATGCCACCGATGGTCAGGCTTCCCGTATCACCCATAAATACCTGAGCAGGGTACGAATTATACCATAGGAAACCCGTACACGCCCCTACGAACGCTCCCGCGAAAATAACGAGCTCGCCAGAATTAGGAATATACATGATATTCAGGTAGTCGGAGAAAATCACATTACCAGACACATAGGCAAGAATACCAAGGGTTCCGCCTATGGTTGCCGAGGTTCCTGTGGCAAGTCCATCAATTCCATCAGTGATATTAGCACCATTTGATACGGCTGTCACAATGAACACTACGACAACCAGAAACACCATAAATGTGAGCGAAGAACCGCTGAGACCAAATAGGGTGAGCACCTTGGCATAGTCGAACTCATTGTCCTTATAAAACGGAATGTTTGTCTTCGTCGATTTTACATCTTCCGTATAGTATTTTCGACCCGTATTTTCCTGTACATGCATTTCTACATCGGTACCCGACGCCGGGTTTGCCACGGTTTCACGAACTACAATATCCGGATGAAAATGCATGGTGCAGGCGATGATAATTCCCAAACCCACCTGTCCAACGATTTTGAACCGACCGGCCAGCCCTTCCTTATTTTTACGAAATACTTTGATGTAGTCGTCCAGGAAACCGATCGCACCCATCCATACCGTGGTAATCAGCATGAGGATGACATAAATATTTTCAAGTTTGGCGAATAACAGCGTGGGTATTAGAATTCCGGCAATAATGATCAACCCGCCCATGGTAGGGGTTCCTTGCTTTTTCTTCTCGCCTTCCAACCCCAAATCCCTGATGGTCTCCCCCACCTGCTTGGCCCGTAGTACGCGGATCAAACGGCTTCCATAGCCGGTGGTAATGATCAACGATACAATAACTGCCATAGCCGTACGGAACGAGATGTATTGAAACAAGCCCGAACCGGGGATGTGGATGTCGTCTGCTATCCAATTGAATAAATAGTATAACATAGTTCGCTACTGTTCGTCCAATGTTTTAATGAGCACTTCCCGATCATCGAAATCGTGCCGTTGACCATTAATTTCCTGGTATTTTTCATGTCCTTTGCCCGCTACCAGTATGATGTCTCCCGGTTGTGCCAGATGGCACGCTGCACGTATGGCCTCCCTTCTATCGGCAATGGAGAAGGTATTCCGCTTTTTTTCTTTGGGGATGCCTGCCTCCATATCTTGGATAATACGAATCGGATCTTCTGTCCGCGGATTGTCTGACGTGATGATTACCTTATCGCTGTTTTTAGCAGCAACGGCAGCCATCTGGGGGCGCTTTGTCTTATCGCGGTCGCCTCCGCATCCGAGTACCGTGATAATCTGCTCCTTATTCTTACGAAGGTCGCGAATGGTCTCGAGTACGTTCTGCACCGCATCGGGTGTATGAGCGTAATCCACTACGCCGATGACACCGCGCTTCGAAATTAGCGTATCAAAGCGTCCTTCGGCCCCCGTGATATTGCTTAGGGCAGTCAGTACTTTCATGGTCTCCTGTTCCAGCAATATGGCTGCGCCGTACACGGCCAGGATATTGTAGGCATTGAACCCTCCAACGAGCTTCACCCATACTTCGTGGCCATCGAGAAAAAGCATCATGCCATCGAAGTGATTTTCAATTACCTTCGCCTTGAAATCGGCCATGCTTCTGATGCCATAAGTCTTCTTGTGGGCAAATGTATTCTGAAGCATCACCGAGCCATTTTTATCATCGGCATTGGAGAGCGCAAATGCGAACCTATTGAGGTTATCAAAAAATGCCTTTTTTGCTTGGATATACCCATCAAACGTCTTGTGGAAATCCAAGTGGTCGTGTGTGATGTTGGAGAAAATTCCGCCGGCGAAATTCAGGCCTGCTATCCGTCGCTGTACGATGGCATGGGAACTCACTTCCATGAAACAATAATCGCAACCCACTTCGACCATCTCCAGCAAGAGCTTATTCAACGCGATGGGATCCGGCGTGGTATGGGTGGCCGCCACCGTACGATCGCCCACTTGGTTTTGTACAGTGGAAAGCAATCCAGCTTCGTATCCAAGCTTCCTGAAGAGCTTATAGAGCAGCGTAGCAATGGTTGTTTTACCATTGGTACCCGTTACACCTACAAGTCTTAATTTCTTCGATGGATTTCCAAAAAAGTTGGAAGCTGATATACCTAGCGCAAAGGCCGTATCGTCGACCTGTATATAGGTGATGTCATCATTAGTCGATTCAGGCATTTTTTCGCAAAGCACGGCGGAAACACCCAATGCTAAGGCGGCATCGATATAGTCATGGCCATCGGTTTGGGTGCCCACTACGGCCACAAACATACTGCCTGGCGCGGCCTTGCGCGAATCAAAGCACAGATCTGCCACGGCCACGTTGAGGTTGCCGACAACCTTGCGTACCGGAATACCATGGAGTATGTCCTTAAGCACCATCATTTCAATTCAATCCGTATTGAAGTCCCCATCTTAACCTTTTGCCCAGCTGCCAGTGATTGCGTAATCACCTTACCTTTGCCCGATACCGTTGTCCGGTATCCCGAATTTTCGAGCGCATAAAGCGCATCAACAAGCCCCATTCCTTTCACATCCGGTACCGTACCTTCCCTGATGGCTTCATCTGAAAAAGCGATACCCTTTACGGTATCTATATGCTGCATCGGTTCAGCAGACGCGTACGTAGTCTTGATATCCAGCGCGTCGAAAACCCTCAATGTAGCCGCTTTCGAACCCTTCAGCGAAGGTGGTGGTTCGGTATTTCCGACAAACCGCATCCGCTCAAAATCATCCTGTAGATCGAGGTCGTTGGCATAGACCATATCTGCGAGCTCACGGAATACCGGCCCGGCAATGGAAGCGCCATAATACCCATTGCGAGGGTTCCGGACGACTACAATCATGGAATATTTTGGGTTGTCTGCTGGAAAGTAGCCGGCAAATGACGATTGGTACTTGCGATCGCGATACCCATTTGCCCCATCGGCCATTTGCGCGGTACCTGTTTTGCCTGCCATGGTATACAGTGGATTGCTCATTCGCTTGCCTGTGCCCTCGATCATCACCCCTTCCAACATGGCCTGTAGCTTACCGATCGTGCTTTCCGAGGCAATTCGTTCCTCGATTACACGAGTATCGAAGTGTTCGATGGTGTTGCCCAAATGCCGGATTTCCTTAACAAACAACGGCGCCACCATTGTACCATCGTTTGCCACTGCATTATACAGGGTAAGCATCTGTAGTGGCGTCATCTTCAGTTCGTATCCGTAAGCCATCTGCGGTAAGGAAAGTCCACTCCAGCTCTTGCTATCCGGTGTCTTGATGAGCGGGTTGCCCTCACCGGGTATCTGCAAGCCAAGCGGTTCGTTGAGATGCAGGGCATGCAACCGTTTGGTGAATGCCGCCGGATTATTCTTATAATACGCGTTGATGATTTTGGTGACCGCAACATTTGACGACACTTCAAATGCCTTTTTCACGGTTATTGTACCATAGGCGTGGGTATCTTTGATGGTGTGCCGATGCACCCGATACGTTCCATTCCCCGTTTCCACCATGGTGTTGGTATCTACCTTCCCATCCTCGAGGGCCACTAGATACGAAGCCAGTTTGAACGTAGAGCCCGGTTCCGCGCTTTGGGCAATGGCATAATTGAACTTTTCGCGGTAAACACCTTCGGCATCCCGGGTAAAATTGGCAACGGCCCGTATTTCGCCCGTCGCAACTTCCATCAAGATGACACAACCATTGTCGGCGTTGCTGGCTATCAACTGCTTTTCCAGCGCCCGTTGGGCCATGTCTTGCATGTTTACATCGATGGTTGAAATAATATCCGACCCATCTACCGGTGCTACCTCGATCTCGCGATTTACCGGCATCCATACACCTCCGGCTATCCGCCGCACCAAGCGCTTACCGCTTTTCCCATCGATGTACTCACCATATGCCCCCTCTAAGCCCACATGCACATCTTCTTCAGGAATCTTATATCCGATGGTTCGTGCTGCAAGATTCGTAAAGGGCAGAATGCGCTTATTCTTACGTTCTGCTATCAATCCACCTTTATACTTGCCCAAGTTGAAAATGGGAAATTGCTTGATTTTCTTCAACTCTTGGTGACCAACATCGCGTTTAACCAAGTAATACCTGTTCTTATCTTTACGCGCTTCCTTCAGTAGTCGCGAGTATTGGGCCGACGACTTGTCTTTAAAGAACGCCGAAAGCTTCGAGGCCAATGAATCCACCTTGGAATAGAAAACATCATCCACTTCGATACCCGGGGCCAGCAAGTCCATGCGAAGATCATACTCGGGTACAGATGTCGCCAACAAACTACCATCGTTAGAAAAAATATTGCCGCGGACCGCTTCTACATCCACATAACGGGTAGAAAGACTGTCAGCCATTGCGCGCCAGGCATCCCCTTCCACGTATTGCAAATGGAAAAGTTTGACCAGCACGGCGATGGCCACGAGCACAATCAGCCCGAAAGACAGATATACCCTAAGCAGTATGTCGGTTCTGATGTTCATGCCTATGTTCTTAGTATTATCCCTTACTTATTCTTTTGTTCTTAAAACCACTATTTTTTTGGGTGGTGCCGTTCGTTCTTTCAGCCCCATGCTATCTACCCGTTTGGCGATCTCGCTTTGTGTGGTCAACTTCATCAACTCCGCCGACAGGGATTTATAATCCCAATTCATCTCTTTTACTTCTTTGCCTAAGTGATCGATTTGCCGCACCGTGCGCTCAGCGTAATGCCGGTTTGCGATATAGATGATGGTCAATAAGCCAACAAAAGCGATAAACGGAATATACCCCACAAAGGCCGATGACGAAAAATGCTCCGAAGAGACCAACGACCGAAAAAAATTGTGCGTAGCGTCGGCCTTTTCTTCAACCGTTTCCTGCAATTCGGCCTGCTGCTCCTCACTTAATGGCTGTCGTTTATACTCGTTTCTTGCCATGTTTTTTCACCTATACTTTTTCTGCCACCCGCAGCTTCGCACTCCGGGCCCTACTGTTGCTGGCAACTTCCGCTTCGGTTGCGGTAATCGCCTTGCGGCTGATCACATTGAGCGGCTTAATCTCATTGCCATAGAAATCTTTCTCTATTTCACCTCTAAATTTACCCTTAGCCATGAAGTTCTTTACCAACCGGTCTTCCAACGAATGGTAAGACATCACCACCAATCGCCCACTGGGCTTAAGCACCGCGGCCGCCTGCTGGAGAAATTCCTGCAAAGCTTCCAATTCTCCGTTTACCTCGATACGAAGCGCCTGAAACAACTGCGCATGGTATTTATGTTCCTTCCCGCGCGGCACCGCTTTCCTGACAATGGCCTTCAATTCATCGACCGTATGGATGGACTGCCTAAGACGTGCGGTTACGATGATGTTTGCCAATGTACGCGCATTATGAAGCTCTCCATACATACCAAAGATGCGATGCAACTCCGCTTCTGGGTACGTGTTCAGCACCTGCTTAGCATCCAAATGCCCCGTCTGATCCATGCGCATATCCAGCTCGGCATCGAACCGCGTAGAAAACCCACGCTGGGCATCGTCAAACTGATGCGATGAAACCCCTAAATCCGCCAATATGCCATCAACAGTTGCCACACCATACAGCCTCAAGTTATTTTTCAGGAATCTAAAGTTGTGGTGTATGAGCACGAAACGCTCATCGTCCATCGCGTTTCGCAACGCATCGGGATCTTGGTCGAAAGCATATAGCCGGCCCCTTTCCCCCAGCTGTTTCAATATTTCCTTCGAATGCCCCCCGCCTCCGAATGTGACGTCCACATAAGTACCTTCGGGCTTTATCGCCAACGCATCCATACATTCGCGTAGCATTACGGGTACATGATACACCTTATTCATCGTCCTCATCCGCTAGCCCATCATCGCCCATCACTTCCTCTGCTAATGCTGCAAAATCATCATCCTCATCATCTTCCCACAATTCATTATAAGCCTCTTTAGACCACACTTCAATCTTATTAAATTGGCAAGAAAGCACGATTTCCGTTTCGATCCGCCCATATTCAAGCAAGGATTTGGGCAGCAGCACGCGGCCAGCGGAATCCAGCGCCAATTCGGTTGCACCACGGGTGAAATCACGGATAAACTTTCGGTTCCGTGCTTTATAGGTATTCAATTTGGCCAGCTTGCGTGTAATCCTATCCCATTCATTCCGCGGATAAATAACAAGATGCTTTTCGAAACCACGATTGACAATAAGCCCTGACCGCTCTACATCAGGCATTTGCCTTTTGAGCGCAGCCGGCCACACCATCCTTCCCTTGGTGTCCAACTTACAATCAAATTCGCCTATCAAATGGCCCATATATACACTTTCCGCAATAAATCTGATGTAAAAGTAGGAATTTACTCCACTTTCTCCCACTTTCCCCCACAAAAAAGTTTTCCACATTCACTATTGACCGGATCCGATGACTGAGCTGCCGATCCCGTTGCTGCATACTGGCTTGTGGGGCGAGACTGGAACTTGTAGTGGAACAGCTACAAAATCAAAAAATACGAAAGGATTTGTCCGCTTTCAGCAGCTTTTATAGGCACCTTTGCAAGTATTGAATTATTACCTGTAATGCCAATATGAGTTTAACTGTGATCATAAAAGTGCTGCCTTTCATCTTATTACCGTTGTTATCATGCGATAAAAGCATGGAATTATTTCCTGAGCAGTGCGATTGTGATATTGAGACAATACGGGTATCGCAGCCCAGTTTAGTTACCTATCAGGTATCCACGCATGACCAAGCATCGGTATCGTCGATCACCTACCAAACAAGTGATGGCCCGGTGACCACGCATCACGCATCATTCCCTTTCAGTACAACCGTCCAACTGAAAAAAGGCGAAACCGTCGCACTCACCGCTAAAGGCGACCCGGGAAAAGGCAGCATCGTATTGACCTACGAAATCAAGGACAGTGAGCCGACGCCCAGTACGCTTGGTAGCAGTTTTTCAAAGGTTTGGATATCAAAAGATGGTTCCTGTCAATAACAAACTAAAAAATATCAAAACCAACCAACTGACTACAAGCGTATTACCGCCATGTAGATATATTCCTACAACGAATCCGGTGTCTCCGCGCTACTTTAGCTCCATCATTGCGGATTGTATTGAATTTGAACTAGGAGCCATCATAACGTTGCCACTCGGATGAAAAGGAAAAAAATACTTATTGTAGAAGATCAGCTCATCATTACGATGGATTTGGAGTACATGCTTGAGGAATTGGGCTATGAGGTCTGTGGAATTTGCACGAGCTATGAAGACGCTGTGTCGGCTATCAAAGCCAGCCATCCGGATCTGGTGTTAATCGATATCATCCTTTCCGGCCAAAAAACCGGCATAGACCTTGCCCACGAAATCAACCAGACGTATCGCGTTCCTTTCATTTTCCTCACATCGCATGCTGACCGCAGTACCATAGAAGCTGCCAAATCAACAAAACCTGCCGGATACATCGTCAAACCGTTCAATCGGAATGATGTGTATGCTTCTATCGAAATTGCTTTTAATCACGTAGAAACGCAAGAGGAAAGTCAAAGTATATTTTTACCCGACGGGAAACACAAGACCAAGATCGCGGTAGATGACATGATATATGCCCATGCCGAGGGCAATTACACCACGTTCATCACCACCAGCAAGAAAATCGTACTGCGCAAATGCCTCAAGGAGGTTTCCGAAACCATACTGAATAACAAAAAATTTATCCGGATACATAAATCCTATTTGATCAACAAGGATGCCATCCGGGCCCGTAGTGCGTCCAACATTCTGTTGAACAACGGCGAAAATGTTCCATTGGGCCGAGCGTATGTTGGTTCCTTATGCTAGGGACTAGGCCATTCAGAAAAATTCTCCTGCCACTGCCTGTAAGTTGTTCCAAAAAAACCGCTATTTTTGCCGCTTAACACGACAGAAAAATGCATAGGACACATACGTGCGGTGAGCTTACTATTTCGGATCTGGATAAAACGGTAGTATTGAGTGGGTGGGTTCAGAAATCCCGTGATCTGGGGGGAATGACATTCATCGATGTACGCGACCGGTACGGTGTAACCCAGTTGGTTTTCGATCCTGCTGACGATGAAACATTGCGGCTTCAGGCCCGAGCGCTTGGCCGGGAATACGTCATTAAAGTGACCGGACGGGTTATCGAACGAGAAAGCAAGAATACCAAATTGAGCACCGGGGATATCGAAATCAAGGTCTCGTCGCTCGACGTACTCAATGCAGCGAAGCTACCGCCATTTACCATCGAAGATGATACGGATGGCGGTGATGAACTGCGGATGAAGTACCGTTACCTGGATCTACGACGTAACCCGGTACGCAACAACCTGGTATTGCGGCACCGACTGGCGCAAGAAACCCGCAAATACCTAGATGCCCATCATTTCCTAGAAGTGGAAACCCCGGTATTGATCAAATCGACGCCCGAAGGCGCCCGTGATTTCGTCGTGCCGAGCCGCATGAATTCCGGCGAGTTCTATGCGTTGCCACAATCACCGCAGACTTTCAAGCAACTGCTGATGGTATCGGGATTCGACCGCTATTTCCAAATTGTCAAGTGCTTTCGCGATGAGGATTTACGGGCCGACCGTCAGCCCGAATTCACACAGATAGACTGTGAAATGGCTTTTGTTGAGCAAGAAGACATCATCCTCCTCTTTGAAGGGCTGATCACGCACCTGTTTAAGGTGATAAAGGGTGTTGATTTCGGTGCATTCCCCCGCATGTCTTACGACCAAGCCATGCGCCTGTATGGCTCAGACAAGCCCGACATCCGCTTCGGCATGTCGTTCGTGGAGCTTAATGACGTGCTTAAGGGGGCCGGATTTCCTGTATTTGACAATGCCGAACTGGTGGTAGGCTTCAATGCAAAAGCGTGTGCTCCTTATACGCGAAAACAGTTGGATGCCTTGACGGACTATGTGAGGCGGCCCCAAATCGGGGCTTCGGGACTCGTATACCTTCGCTATAACGAAGACGGGTCACTCAAATCATCGGTCGACAAATTCTATAGTGCCGAACAGCTTAGCCAATGGGCGCAAGCATTTGGCGCCCAGCCGGGCGACTTGCTGTTGGTGATGGCAGGTGATACGGACAAGGTACGTAAACAACTCAATGAACTTAGGCTTGAAGTCGCATCGCAACTGGGTTTGCGGGATAAGAACACCTATGCACCACTGTGGGTGACCGATTTTCCGCTACTGGAATGGGATGATGAGTCGGGCCGCTACCATGCCATGCACCACCCCTTCACTTCGCCGAAAACCGAAGACATTCCCTTGCTGGATGAGCAACCGGCCCGTGTACGCGCTAATGCTTATGATTTGGTGATCAACGGCACGGAAGTCGGTGGTGGTTCGATACGGATACACGATCGCGAATTGCAGTCGTTGATGTTCAAGCACCTTGGATTCACTCCGGAGGAAGCACAAAAGCAATTCGGTTTTCTGCTCGAAGCCTTCACCTATGGGGCTCCCCCCCACGGCGGTATTGCATTCGGTTTCGATCGGCTGGCTGCTATTTTTGCAGGGCTGGAAAGCATTCGGGATGTGATTGCGTTTCCTAAAAACAATGCGGGGAGAGATGTAATGATTGATTCACCATCGCTGATCGCTGATGAGCAATTAGCGGAGCTGGGCATAGCTATACGCTGAACGCCACAACAGTTCGACCATTTTTGCGTTATTATAGCATAACAAGCTGTATATGCCGTCTACACAAGAAGCCACTTTTCTGAAGGACAGCGCCGAAAAGGCGTTTGAACCGCGTCATCGGCAGATCATTAACTATAATATCGATAAGTACGATACAGCCGTTCAAGCGGGGCTACCCCGCTTCCAACATCTTGAAAATGCCAAACGCAAGGCCCACATTATCAAGTGGCGGGTAATGGAAAACCTCGATAAATTGCTGCCTGAATTCGAATCCAATTTCCTACGGAAAGGCGGCAAAGTCATCTGGGCGAACGATGCAGAAGAGGCCCGACAAGAAATCTGGAAGATTATCGAGCACGCAGATGCGAGAACGGTGGTCAAATCCAAATCGATGACGACCGAGGAAATCGAGTTAAACGAGTTTCTCGAAGGAAAGGGCGTAAAGACCGTAGAAACAGACTTGGGTGAGTATATCGTGCAGCTGCTGGGGCAAAAACCTTATCACATCGTGACACCGGCTATGCACCTGAGCCTTGCGGATATCGCCGCGCTTTTCCACCAGCATTTCGGCACCTCTCCGGATGCTACGGCCGAGGAGCTGACCTTGAAGGCCCGCGAGCTCCTACGCGATCAATATACGGCAGCGGATGTTGGCATTACCGGCGGCAATTTCCTTATCGCCGACACCGGGAGCGTTGCAATAACCGAAAATGAAGGCAACGCACGGCTAACAACCACGTTCCCAAAAATACATATTGCCATCGTCGGCATTGAAAAAATCGTTCCCTCGCTTGGTGACCTCGACCTGTTTTGGCCATTGTTGTCTACCCACGGTACAGGGCAGCGCCTTACCGTGTACAATAGCATCATCGGCCCCAAACAAGACCACGAGACTGACGGTCCGGAAGAAATGTACGTGGTATTGCTAGACAATGGCCGTACTGACCTGTTGGCCCAAAAAGATCAGCGTCAGGGCTTGTATTGCATCCGCTGCGGCGCATGCCTCAACGCATGCCCCATCTACAAGAATATCGGCGGACACACCTACAATACCACCTATAGCGGCCCAATCGGATCGCTGATTACGCCTCACTTGCAAGGCATGGAGGAATTCAAGCACCTGAGCTATGCTTCCAGCCTCTGTGGTAAATGCTCGGAAGTATGTCCGGTAAAGATCGATATCCACAAAATGTTACTGCTCAATCGGCGGGATGCGGTAAACAACAAGATTGTCACCCAAACCGAAAAACTGGTATGGAAAGGCTTTACCTTTGCAATTACAAGGCGTCGTGTTATCGATTTTTTTGGCGGTAAACTCAAAAATTTCCTACTGAAAGGCCTTTTCAGGAAAGCCTGGGGTAAACATCGCAACCTACCCCAAATTGCCCAGAAATCATTCAGCCAACAGTGGAAAGAACAACACAAGTAAGTATTTATTCCAGTTCAGCCGATTTCGCCCAAATATTGATCGCCGCTTCCTTGGCATAGTTGTCGATTTCAGCCAGCTCCGCTTCCGAAAAATCCAACTTATTGAGCGCCCCTACGCAATCCGTCACCTGCTCCGGCTTACTGGCACCAATTAATGCTGAAGTAACCCGTCCGCCCCGTAGTACCCACGCTATGGCCATTTGAGCAAGTGTTTGCCCCCGTTGCTGCGCAATCGTATGGAGTGCACGTATATTTGCCATGTTCTTTTCATTCAGAAATTCGGCGCGAAAAGATCCTCTCGTGTTTGCTCGGCTATCGGCGGGAATGCCATCCAAGTATTTATCGGTGAGCATGCCTTGTGCAAGCGGCGAAAAGACAATCGATCCAATGCCAGACTCATCCAATGTGTCGAGCAGACCATCGGTTTCAACCCAACGATTAAGTAACGAATAGCTCGGTTGATGAATCAGGCAAGGTGTCCCTAATTTTTCGAGAATGGCCACCGCTTCCTTTGTGCGCTTGGTATTGTAAGATGAAATACCAACATAAAGTGCCCGTCCGGATCGCACGATATGATCTAATGCCATCATGGTTTCTTCAAGAGGCGTAGCGGGGTCAAATCGGTGAGAATAGAAAATATCCACATAGTCGACACCCATTCTTTTTAAGCTTTGATCGCAACTCGCAATTAGGTACTTGCGGCTACCCCATTCGCCATAAGGCCCAGGCCACATTTCATAACCCGCTTTCGACGAAATCACCAATTCGTCGCGATGACCGGCAAAATCTGCTTTTAGTATGCGGCCGAAAGCCAATTCGGCACTTCCCGGGGGCGGGCCATAATTGTTAGCCAGGTCGAAGTGGGTAATGCCGAGGTCGAACGCCTGTCTGCAAATCAATTGCTTGGTATGGTGCGGCATATCGTCACCAAAATTATTCCAAAGGCCAAGGGATATTGCAGGAAGTCTCAGGCCACTACGGCCGCAGCGGTTGTAAACCATGTTTTTGTAACGATCGGGATTGGGTTTCCAGTTCATCGTGTTGTCATTTATCTGTCGCATTTAACTTTGGCCAATCGGACTCATTTGTTTTCCATTGACACCTTAATATCTCAACGTCATATACCATATCTCGCCATTGGTACCACATCCTGGCCAACGAAATCTTTGGATAGGTATTTGAAATACCCCGCGATAGCAATCATCGCCGCGTTGTCTGTACAATATTCGAAACGTGGAATAAACACGCGCCAGCCCTGTTTCTCGCCCAATGCCATCAGCTCGGCACGTAACCCCGAATTGGCAGATACTCCGCCGGCTATTGCGATCTGTGTGACTTTCGTTTCGCTAGCGGCGCGTTTGAGTTTATTGAGCAGGATGGAAATAATGCGCGATTGGACCGACGCACAGATGTCGTTGATATGCACCTGCAGGAAATCGGGTTGTTCACGCTGCTTTTGTTGCACAAAATATAGAATAGCTGTTTTCAATCCGCTAAAGCTGAAGTTGAGCCCAGGAACTTGCGGTTCGGGAAATGGAAACGCTTCGCCGTTTCCTTCTTGGGCATATCGATCGATCAACGGACCACCTGGATAAGGGAGACCGAGAATTTTCGCCGTTTTATCAAATGCCTCACCTGCGGCATCATCGAGTGTCTGTCCGAGCAGTTCCATCTCGAAGTAGTCTTTCACCAATACCAGCTGTGTATGTCCGCCGGAAACTGTAAGGCATAAAAATGGAAACCGGGGCATTGGCTCGTCGATAAAATGTGCAAGTATGTGGGCGTGCATGTGATTCACTTCAATAAGCGGGATGTGTCTGGCAAGTGCAAATGCTTTCGCAAACGAGGTTCCTACCAATAGTGACCCCAATAGTCCCGGGCCCCGCGTAAAGGCTACCGCATCTATGTCATTTTTATGTACTTTTGCCTCGCGAATCGCTTGCTCGACAGCAGGTATGATATGCTGTTGGTGAGCGCGCGATGCCAACTCGGGCACCACACCCCCGAATTTCTCGTGGATGGTTTGGTTCGCAATAATATTTGAACGGATGCTTCCGTCGATACAGACGGCGGCGGATGTTTCATCACATGAAGACTCGATGCCGAGAACAATGGACATGGATAGTTAATGTTGAGCAGTTAAATTAAGGCAAAAATATCAAAAAAATATTAAAAATATCGCTCTGGGCAGTTGTTGTATTCTTGCTTTTGCTAGCTGGGTTGGTTTATGGACTCCAATTCCGGTCGGTCCAAACTTACTTCGCAAAAAGGGCTGCTACTTACCTTTCCAACGAACTACACACTACAGTATCGTTGAAAGGCCTGTACTTCAAGCCATTTTCATCAGTGGTATTCGATGGACTCTATGTTGCCGATTTATCCGGTGATACGTTATTGTATGCCGATCGATTGGCGGCATCGCTAGATTTGTGGAAAATACGTGAAGGACGGATCATCATAAAGAAACTCGCGCTTTCCGATGGCTCTTTCTTTCTTAAACGCCGGACGAAAGGCAACAACCTTTCCTTTATTATTGACTATTTCCGCCCTGACGTCCCCTCGGACACACCGCTTAAAAAAAAGCGGATGACGCTTGACATGCGTTCGGTAGTGCTTTCCAACCTGTCATTCAGTTACCAACATACGGAAAGCCGGCCTACAGATGGAATTAACTTCCGGGATATCCAATTGAGGGCACTAAGTGGCAGTTTCACGGATATTGATTTCGATAACCATCTTTTCAAATCGTCCATCAAAGACCTCACATTTCGCGAGAAGAGCGGATTTCACCTTCGCGAATTGCAGGCATTGGCTGTGGTGGATACCCATAGCCTGGAACTGCAGGATCTCTATGTAGAGACCGATCGGAGCCGCTTGCGCGACTACCTTCGGCTTGAATACGCTGATTTTTCTGCGTTTGAGCGTTTTATGCAGGATGTTACGCTGGAGCTAAAGCTCAATCGCGCGCAGATCCACTCCACGGATATTGAATTTTTTGCTCCAGCGATGGCCACTTCCCGTTTCGATATTGCTTTGACCGGCTTGTTTACCGGAAAAATCAATAACATTGCCGCAAGGCGCGTAACGTTGCAACTAGGTAACAATACCCAGCTGGCGGGTAATTTTACCATCAGGGGCTTACCTGTCATCGATCAAACCATCTTCGACATGGGAATCAGCCGGCTGGCAACCAATAGTCGTGATATCGAATCGTCGGTTGCCGAACTAGGCAATTCACCCGGACTGCGGTTGCCTGTCCTATTTGAGCGGATGGGCGACCTCGTCTACCAGGGTACACTTCATGGAACGTACTACGATTTCGTGGCCAATGGTACGCTAGAGACCGCACTCGGGACGGCCAATACCGACATCAATCTGAATATCCGCGACGGCGGCCATTATTCGGGTCGGCTTTCCGCCGACGAATTTGATCTTGGCATGTTGCTGCAGCGACCACAGGTCGGTTACAGCGGATTCGATGTGGCTGTTGAGGGCAATGGTTTTGCGATTGATAATATCGACAGTAAAGTATCCGGCAAAGTGGGTTATCTTGACGTCAATCGTTACCGTTATACCGATATTGATGTGGAGGGCAAGTTTGCAGACATGCAATTTGCAGGTAATGTCACTATAGACGACCCCAATTTGCAGTTGGAATTCGATGGCGGCATCAACTTGAATCCGGATTGGCCGGAATACCGATTTGATGCGGTGGTTTCCTATGCACATCTGCATAACCTGCACCTGTATAGCAAATCTCCCGTCGTCTTAAGCGGCGCTACCATCGCCAGCAATTTCAATGGAAGTACGTTAAACAATATGCAGGGCAACATTGGCGTATATGATATCCGTTTTCAAATAGATTCCACCCAACATGCAGTAGATTCTTTGGTATTAGCAGCCTCAGGAAATGAAGAACATCGCGTACTTCAGCTAAGATCAGACCTAGCACAGGCCACCCTCAATGGTGAAGTTGATTTAACCACCTTGGGCAGCTATTTCAAATCGATAGCCATGCAATATGCCCCCTCCATGGGATTGGAGGTAGCGGGAACCGGAAAGCAGGCATTTGATGTTACGCTCGAAATCAAAAATTTCCGTCCCGTTGCGGCCCTGTTATCGCCCAAGCTTATCTTGCACGACGGTGCGTTGTTGAATGCGCGTTTTTCCTCGGCACACCAGACGGCCAATTTCAACTTTATTGTGCCGAAATTGTCGTACGGCCAAATCAATGTGGACCGATTAATCGTAGATGAATCGGCCAACGAAGATGCTTTGCGGCTCTTTATTACAGCCGACCGGGTAAGCGCGGCCGATAGTCTATATATCAACAATGTAAACCTTTCCAATACACTAGCGCGCGACAGCCTGCATTTCAACTTGAAGCTTTCCGATGTTACGGCGAGCAACCAACTGGACTTGAATGGATTGATGAGTTTTGAGAAAGGTGTACCGGCAAAGATACACCTGCTTCCCTCGGCCCTTATACTAAACAACGAACCCTGGCAACTGGATGAGGATGCTTTGTTTTATGTAAGTGACGGCAAGTTTGAAATACAGGGTCTCGAAATTTCGAACAACAAGCAAGTCGCGCAATTGGAGGGCATCATATCGGAAAGCATCGACGACAAAATTTCCCTTACATTTAAAAATTTCAATCTCAGCATATTCAACCCGATTACATTACCGACGGCTATTAAACTCGATGGCGTACTCAATGGGCGGATGGATGTATCGTCGGTTTTAAGAAACCCCTATGCAATCGCAGACATGGAAGCGACAGGCATACGCCTTAATCAGGCAGCCATTGGCAACGCATTGTTGCAAGCCGATTTTGATCGTGTCAGCGAATTGGTCAACGTAAAATTCGAAGTGATAAACCATGGCGTGAAAACCGTAGGCGCGACGGGTACTTACAATGCGAATACCGAGACCGACAAGCTCAATGTGCATGCGGAACTGAATAGAAGTGAGCTTCTCCTTTTACAGCCGTTGCTCGGCAGGCTGGTCTCCGACATTAGCGGAACGGTATCGGCTGATTTGCAGGTTACCGGTTCGCTTTTGACCCCACAGATTAATGGCCACTGCCGTTTGCACGATGCCGGATTTACCGTCAATTACCTCAAAACGCCATACCGAATAAACGACGAAGTCTCCCTGACAAACAGTGCCATCATCCTTAATGACCTGATCATTACCGATCCAAAAAACAACCGGGCAATTGCCCGCGGCAGCGTGGATATGCGTAACCCCTTGATCCCCGACATCGACGTGACCATCGATGCGACCAATTTTCTCGTGTTGAATACGACATTCCGAGATAACCCTTCCTATTACGGCACGGCCTATGGCACCGGTCGGTTTGCCTTCAATGGCCCCACAAATGCCATGATGATCAATATTCAGGCACGCACCGATGAAAATACACGTTTCCACATTCCGCTCAACGCTGTAGGTACAGTAAATGACAATGACTTCATCCGCTTTGTAAGCCACGACACATTGAATATAAAGCGGTCACTGTCGCGTCTTCTCAAGGGGCTGAGCATGAACATGGACCTCCAGATCACACCGGAAGCGGAGACCAGCCTCTACACCGATCTCGGGGAATTGACCGGCCGTGGTGAAGGCTTGCTGTCATTGCGCATTTCCAGTCTTGGCGATTTTGAGATGTTTGGCGACTACACGATCAACACCGGTAAGTTTACCTTTACCGCCCAAGATTTCATCAATAAGATATTTGATATCCACCAAGGCGGAACCATCCGGTGGTCTGGGCAGCCAACCGATGCCACCATTAACCTTATGGCGGTCTATGGGCAACGCACCAGCCTCGGTCCATTGTATAATGCTGCAGGGCGGGAAACGGTGGAACAACGGGTGTTAGCGCATGCGGTGATGAATCTGAACGGCAACCTCATGCGACCAGATATCACATTTGCATTGAACTTCCCTAATGACCCCTATATAAAGGACGAATTGCAAAGCTATCTCAGTGATGCCAATAATGTAAACCAACAGGCACTAAGTCTAATCGTGCGCCGCAGTTTCGTTCCGGGATCAGCCGTAGATTTCAGCCGAGAGTTGAATAATACATTGCTAAGTGCGGGTACAGAGCTAGCCTTCAACCAGCTGAATAACCTGATTACCCAATCATTGAACATCAAATTTGTCGACCTGAATATCCGTTCGCTCAATGATGCCAGTGCATCGTTACGCCTCTTCAATGACCGATTGATTTTTACAGGTGGTGTTACCGATAGGCGTAGCGTCAATGATCTCTATGTATTCAGCGACCGGATCGTCACCGATGCCGAATTGCAATACTTCATCCGCAAAGACGGCCGCTTGGTGTTGCGCGGATCCAATCGGTTGAACAGCCGCAATTTTTTACCGCTCACCATCAACGAAAACTATGTTAGCGCACTGGGCTTGGTTTATCGTCAGGAATTTTATACGTTTCAGGAATTTTTCCGGCGCTTGGTTACCATCCAACGCAAATCGGATGATGATGAAGCCAACCAGAAACACGAAGCAGCGGAAAATTGACCAACCTTGTAGTCACTTTATAGACATTACCTCCCGCACGCGTAGTCACTCCGTATACGCATCCGGCTAGCTATCCAACTGCATTGCCAGTACCTTTGGGAAGTTAGAAACCAATACGTATGCACTATGGGCAACGCAACATCTTTCCTGCCTTTTTTTGAAATCATCGAATGGGTGGAGCACCAACCGAACCTGATGATGTGGAAGATTCCCGATGGGGATAAAGAAATAAAAAACGGTGCCAAACTCGTCGTGCGGGAGAGCCAGGCAGCCATGCTGATGAACGAGGGTCAGGTAGCTGATGCTTTTCCGGCAGGCACGCACACGCTGCGTATGGAAAACATCCCCCTGTTATCAAGGCTGAAAGGCTGGAAATATGGATTTGAAAGCCCATTAAAGCAGATATGACTCGTTGGTAAACCTCGTAAAAATAGAAAAATCGGTGGGATAATATTAAACCTAAAATTTATATATTTGAATGAGTTATAGAGTCTCCCCTATCTAAAACGACTACATCTATGAATACTTACGTCAGCAGAACAGCCAAGCATGCCACAACGGGTCATGCCAATGGAACTATCCAAAAGAAAGGCGCTCCCGATTTGCATAGCCAGTTTGTGGACAACCGACCTGAATCCATCACTCAGCGGAAATACAGGGAAGCTGCAAGTGGCAGCTCGCAAGCACAGCAAATTGCGCAGTTTCAGGCAATATCTGATCGTCATTCCAATCAGCAACCCCACCCAATCCAACAAAGGGAAAATAAAACCGGGCTGCCCGATGATCTCAAAAATGGAATTGAAAACCTATCAGGTCTTGCCATGGACGATGTGAAGGTACATTTCAATTCCCATAAACCAGCACAGCTCCAAGCATTCGCATACGCCCAAGGCACGGATATCCATGTTGCCCCCGGACAGGAAAAACACCTGCCACACGAAGCATGGCACGTCGTACAGCAAAAACAAGGTCGGGTAAGACCCACCATGCAGATGAAAGGCGGCATAAAGGTAAACGATGACGGAAAGTTAGAGAAAGAGGCGGATGAGATGGGAGCTCAGGCATTGCATCATTTGCCCATACAGGCCAAAGCAGCCCAGTGTAACAGCATCCGCCCAATACATGCGGGTGCAGCGGTTGCTCAATTGGCGACGAACCTGAGGTTTGACAATAAGGTTACCGGAAAGAGCGAGATTACCGCCACCCAACACAACCGGTCCGGTGTTCACCTAACCGCACTGAATTGGGTATTTGATCATGGTGCATGGAAGCAAGTGCCCGGAAACAGTGTCTGCAATCATAGTAGAGATTATAACAATATCGCCCAAACGATTTTGGACGCAATCCATGATGAAGAGCTAACCGACGCTGCCGATACGGTCAATGACATATATGAATCACTTCAAGGGAACGGAATGGGCATTGGAACACCAACATCATCGCATAAAAATCGGATGGACGATGTCATTGCCAACCCGGGCAACGTTGTCAATGTTGACAATATAATAGACACCTTCAACTATTATATTTACAAAATTTGCGACTATCCTAGGAACTTATTCTTTTGGCCGAATCGGACAGGCGGAACAGCAGATGAGCCTGTAGGCGCTCATAAGCCTGGGGGAGACTGGAAAGCGAACAATAAGATCATCAGTGATAATAGGCGCCTCAATCGTGAAAAGAAACGGCTAGCGGATGCTCGCGATGATATTAACACAGCGCTTCCATGAGTAGCATTTTTTTACCTATTCCTTATAGCATTTCAACCAACAACAAGTAATCCATCAATGGATGGACATTGCTGACCATGTAGTACCTGAGCATGCTACTTCCCGATGCAAAACTTACTGAAGATATTGTCCAGCAAGTCATCCGTGGAGACACTGCCGGTGATTTCGCCTAAGTGATGTAGCGCCTGCCGGATATCCAATGCCAGAAAATCGGACGTAATCGGATTATCGATTCCATCAAGTACCTTCCTGAGCGATTCATTGGTCTTTTGGAGGGCTTCTACATGCCGGACATTAGTGACCAGCACATCATCGCCATTGAGGTTGTGGAGGTTTACCTTACGAAGTAGTTCCTCTTTCAACTCCTCCACACCTACGTTACTTTTGGCGGAGATAAACAAAGGCTCGATGATAGCCAACGTATCGCGATGCGCTTGGGTGAGCAAATCATTCTTATTGACCACCACCACATACGGGATGCCTGATTGGGCTACCTCTTTTATCTGTGCCCGGACTTCATCTATATCATCCTGTTGCGGGTCGGCCAGGTAGATAATCAAGCGGGCTTGACGCATCTTTTCACGGGTACGTGCTACTCCCTTCGCTTCGATGATATCTTGGGTATCACGGATCCCTGCCGTATCGATAAACCTGAAGGTGATGCCATTGATATTGATTTCATCCTCGATGGTATCACGGGTAGTGCCGGCAATATCTGAAACGATAGCCCGCTCTTCATTGAGCAGCGTGTTGAGCAGCGTAGATTTGCCAACGTTCGGCTTGCCGGCAATGACGACAGGCACGCCATTTTTCAGCACATTGCCTTGCTCGAACGACGAAACTAATTTACCGATTACAGCCCTGATTTCGACGACCAGGGATTTTAGCTGCTCCCGGTTGGCAAATTCAACGTCCTCTTCCGAAAAATCCAATTCGAGTTCGATGAGCGAGGCGAAGTGAATGAGCTGCTCACGTAGTTCCGTTAATATGCTGGAAAAGCCCCCACGCATCTGCTGCATAGCCACCAGATGGGAGGCAGCAGAATTGGACGCGATGAGATCGGCCACCGCTTCCGCCTGTGAGAGATCCATCTTACCATTAAGAAATGCACGTAATGTAAACTCGCCCGGTTGAGCTGCACGTGCTCCGCCCCGAATTAACAAATGGATCACCCGCTCAATGATGTATCGCGAATTATGTGTGGATAGCTCGACGACGTTTTCGCCCGTATAGGAATTCGGGCCAACGAACACGGATACCAACACCTCATCCAACACGTCATCGCCATCACGGATGGTTCCGAAATGGATGGTATGGGACTGCTGATGGGATAAATCCTTCCCATTGAAAACTTTGTTGACAATCGCTATCGCGTCTGTACCCGATACCCTGATGACCGCGATAGCGCCATTTCCGGTCGCGGTAGCCAACGCTACAATTGCATCATGATGAGCCATGCGGGCAAAGATACGGATTAGCTATCCAATCACCGTACCACTGGGCACCACTGCTCGTTTTTTGATCACCACAATACCATCACGGATCATATGCGTATCAAAATCACCATCTTCCAGGTGTGTACCACCTGTAATGCGGACGTTACTGCCGATGCAACAGCTCTTATCGAGAATGGCGTTTTCGATGTAGCAATTTTCCCCTACCCCTGCCAATGGGACGCCTTGTTCATTTGCCGCTTTTATTTCGTCCAACGTCTGGTAGAAGTCAGTACCCATCATGTAGGTCGTTTTGATCACTGTGCCGGCTCCTACACGTGAGCGCACACCGATAACCGATCGTTCTATCCGCTCGGCGGCGACGATGCATCCATCTGCAAGGACAACCTTATCCAATGTGGTCCCCGATACTTTGGATGGTGGTAGCATACGGCCACGCGTGAATATGGTGTACCGATCAAAGAGATTGAACTTAGGGATATCGTCTGTGAGGCCGATATTGGCTTCAAAAAAAGAATCTATAGTACCGATATCGGTCCAGTATCCCCGATATTCGTAGCTATGCACATGATGCTTACCGATGGAATCGGGGATCAGCTCTTTGCCAAAATCCATGCCCTGATGTTCCGCAAGCATACTCGATAACACACCCTTGTTAAACACATAAATACCCATGGATGCCAGGTATACCTTTCCTTCTGCCTTCATTTCGTCACTTACTTCCGATTCCCAGCCTGCCAGGAGGTCTGTGGTTGGTTTTTCTGTGAAGGCCGTGATATTGCCTGCCTCATCGGACTTGAGTATGCCGAATGATGTTGCGTCTTTGGCATTCACCGGAATGGTGGCGATGGATATCTCCGCGTCCGATTCGATATGGTGCTCAATCATTTCCTGAAAGTCAATTTGGTAAAGTTGGTCGCCGGAAAGAATAAGCAGATGGTCGTAGTCATGGTTTGCCAGATAGCGCTGCATATGCCGTACAGCATCCGCTGTACCTTGGTACCACTTTTCGCCCTCGTTTGTTTGTTCGGCAGCCAGTATATCCACGAATCCCTTGCTGAATACGCTGAAATTGTATGTGTTTTTGATGTGTGAATTTAAGGACGCTGAATTATACTGCGTTAAGACATAAATCCGGTTATACCCCGAATTGAGGCAGTTGGAAATCGGAATGTCTACAAGCCGGTATTTACCGGCTATGGGAACCGCTGGCTTGGAGCGTTGGAGTGTCAATGGATAAAGGCGTGTGCCCTTTCCTCCTCCCAATACGACGGAAATTACATTGTGTTTGATCATAATTTATTCGGTTATATTTTGATAAAGCGCTATATATTTATCGGCAGACTTATCCCACGAAAAATCGATTTTCATTAATTGCTTGCGCAATTGCTGCATCCGTTGTTTATTTCTGTACAGCTCCAACGCGCGGTATATCGCAAATACTGCATCGGCCGCACTGGCATGGACAAAGGTAATACCGTACCCATCAGGCTCACTGATATCATGCACCGTATCTTTGAGCCCTCCCGTACTCCGCACAATGGGAAGCGTACCGTATTGCATGGAGTACAGCTGGTTGAGCCCGCAGGGCTCTACCCTGGATGGCATGATTAAGAAATCTGCCGCGGCGTATATTCGATGTGCCAGCTCTTCCTGATAACCGATATAGATCCCTAGTTTCCCCGGATATTTTTCTGCCAGGTAGGTCATAGTAGTCTGCACCTGTAGGTCGCCAGATCCTAAAACCATTACTGATAATTGAACAGTATTGTCAGCAAAAATGTTTTCTATTATTTCCGGTAGCAGGTCGGCGCCTTTTTCACCCGCAAAGCGGCCGATGTATGCCAGGAGGGGTTTAGAAGCATCCAAACCATAGGTGTCGCTCAGGTATGCCTTATTTCTCATTTTGCCAGCTTGTACATCGCTTGCACGGTAATTTTGGATGAGCATGGTATCCTGCTCTGGATTCCAGACTGCCGTATCAATCCCATTGACTATGCCTATACTCTTGGCTCGCTCCATATTGAAGAGCTGTTCCAAACCATTGGCCTGTGTCATCAATTCCTGGAGATAACCCTCCGACACCGTCGTAAACACGGTGGCACACTTGATCAGTGCGGCCAATGGATTGATGGTTTTATCCCAATCCAATAATCCCCATTTCCAGGTATCGAAAGCCGGCAGCAGAATAGCCTTGTTCCAATCCATCCATCCTTGGTATTGCCCATTATGCACTGTAGCCACCGTGGGTACGTCTTTCAATGCAGCAAACCGCTCACTGTGATACATCAGAAAAGGGATAAGCCCAGTATGGTGGTCGTGGCAATGCACAACATCCGGTATGATACCGGCTTGCGTAATCCAATGCAAAAAGCCATGCTGGAATGCCATGAATTGTTCGCTTTCATCGGAATAGCCATACGGATCCTCGCGATCCAACAGCCCGGGTATGTGGATAAGGTACAGTCCGAAGCCCAGTACATTGCTTTTTTCCTTGAGCACCTTCATCTCCAATGGCCTTGACCCTTGGAGGAACGATCCCGTGTAAATTACATCAAAATCATGCGCCTTCACGAAAGGCTTGTTATACCACGGCATCACTACCCAAGCACGTAATCCGGCTTGTTGCAAATATTTGGGCAATGCACCAACGACATCTCCGAGGCCACCCACCTTGGCAACGGGATAACATTCTGCACTTAAATGGATGATGTGCTGGGCGCTATCGTTTACGTTCTTCTTGGCCATCACCTTAGTTGTTGTTAATGGGATTCTTTTTGGTTGTACGCCGTTTGCTCGGCAATGCTGTCACGTTTGCTGGTTTTACAGGCTTCTTTTTCTCTTGGCTAGCTTCGCTTACATTCTTCAGTGGCTTTTTCTCACTTTGCAACACCTTATTCCGAATGGGTTGCTTTTCTGGATTGCGCTTAAGGACTAGCCCTGCCAACGGTGGCAGCGTAAACTTGGCCGACCATTCCCTATTCATCCAACGGATCGGTTCGGCCTGCACCGAAGGTTGTTGGGCGTCGCTGCCACAATAAACATGATCATCCGAATTCAACAAAACTGTCCACTCACCTTGTGCGGGTAATCCACATCGGTAGGAATAACGCACCACAGGTGTCAGGTTTAGGATGATAAACAGGTCGTCTTCCCGCCTAATGCCCTTCCTTACATAGGCTAGTACCGAATTGGGCGCATCGCCTTCTTCAATCCATTCAAATCCCTCGGCGCTAAAACTATATTCATAAAGCGCGGGTTCATTTCGGTATAAATAGTTGAGCGATTTGATGAGTTCGAAAACACCGCGATGCGGTTCGTATTGCATCAGGTGCCAATCCAATGATTGGTTGTGGTTCCATTCGGACGTCTGACCGAATTCGCAACCCATAAACAGCAGCTTGGTACCCGGATGGGTATACATATACAGGTATAACGTTCGTAGGTTGGCGAATCGCTGCCATTCATCGCCCGGCATTTTCTGTACCATTGATCCTTTTCCGTGCACCACCTCATCGTGAGAGATCGGCAACATAAAATTTTCGTGGAACGCGTATAGCATGCTAAATGTCACCTGCCCATGATGGTGCTGGCGGAATAACGGATCCCGGCCGAAATAGGCCAATGTATCGTGCATCCATCCCATCATCCATTTCATACCGAAGCCTAGCCCCCCACCATAAACGGGTCGGCTCACTCCGGGCCAGGAAGTGGATTCTTCGGCGATCGTCTGCACGTCGGGGAAATATCCATATACCGCCTCGTTCAATTCCTTCAAGAAGCCTACGGCCTGCAGGTTCTCCCGGCCACCATATTCGTTGGGAATCCACTCCCCTTCGTTGCGCGAATAATCGAGATACAACATGGAAGCGACGGCATCGACCCGCAGCCCATCGACATGGTACCGTTCCAACCAGAATATCGCGTTGCTGATCAGAAATGATCGCACTTCATTACGCCCGTAATTGAAAATATACGAGCTCCAGTCGGGGTGGTAGCCTAAACGTGGATCCTCATGTTCGTATAAGTGTGTACCATCAAACCGATGAAGTCCGTGTGCATCTCCCGGAAAGTGGGATGGCACCCAATCGAGCACCACACCGATACCGTTGCGGTGCAACTGCTCAATGAAATACATTAAATCCTGGGGAGACCCATAGCGCGATGAGGCGGCAAAATAACCCGTTAGCTGATAGCCCCATGATGGGTAGTAGGGATGCTCCATTATAGGAAGCAGTTCTACATGTGTAAAGCCGGCTTCTATGATGTAAGGTATCAGCTTATCGGCTATATCACGATAGTTAAGCAGCTTTTCCGGATTATCAGGGTCGCGTATCCACGACCCCAGATGCATTTCGTAGACCGCTATAGGCTTGTTGAGCCCGTTATGTTCATGCCTTACTTGCATCCAATCTTCATCGTCCCATTCGTACCAAGTGGTAGATACGACGGAAGCGGTTTTAGGAGGCTGTTCGCATTGTAGTGCAAAGGGATCCCCTTTCTCCGACATTTCACCCTGGTAAGACCGGATATGGTACTTATATAATTCGCCTACCCCAATACCGGGGACAAACCCTTCCCAGATACCCGATCCATCCCATCGAACAAGCAAGGTATGCGAGTAGGGATTCCAGCCATTAAAATTACCAATAACCGAAACCGAATCCGCATTGGGCGCCCAGACAGCGAAATATGTACCAGCATTACCATTATGCAAAAGCGCATGTGAACCAAACTTTTCATAAAGCTTGTGATGCTTACCAGCGCGGAAGAGGCTTACATCAAAATCCGTGAATAACGAGTATATTTCTACTGAACGTTGCATAACGATGGATTTAAACTGGCTAAGTAATAGCAATACTCCTGAAATCCTTGGACACTTTTACGATATACCGCGCCCGGCCATCCTGTTCGAAGGCCACCGGTTTGTCGTCTACAATTACCCGCTTCACCTGGAAGGGTAGGCCAATGAGATGAAGGTCGTACGTATCGTATTTTTCGGAATACAACCCATCCACATATTGCGTGATGTCCATCCCACTAGGCGTGCCCTTTACCGCGAACTTTTTCTCTAAATAAATATGTTGTTCATAGGCAAACGTATCACCGTGGTCTTCATAGCTATATGAATTTACTTTCTGGTTTGTATGATAAACCAACAACTTCAGCGATTCGATCTGCTTTTCATGGACGTATTGCATTACCGGATATTCCGGTAAAACCGTACCCGCTTTGATGAACATCGGCATCTTATCCATCGGTGTCTCCATGTTGTGTTCCTTTCCGCCTTCGAAGTAGGTATCATCCCAATAGTAGTACCAATCGCCAACTGGCAAGTATACCATTTTGTGATCTTGACCGGGGTTTAGCACCGGCGACACCAATATCTTATCACCGAAACAAAACTCTTCTTCCCGTTGGATATTACTTTCCAGGTGTTGCTCCATCATCGTCACCGGCCGGAGGATGGGAAACCCATATTTGGTGTGCTCCCAAAACACTGAATAGATATAAGGCAGCAATTTATACCGCAACTCGATGAATTTGCGGTTGAGCGCTTCATGTTCGGGACCGAAGCTCCAAGGTTCGCGTTCGGCCGTATCACCTGCCGAATGCGCTCTCATGAAAGGCGAAAAAACGCCAAATTGCATCCACCGCGTGAAAAGTTCGGCGTCCGGCTCCCCACTGAATCCACCGATATCTGTACCACAGAATGGCATACCCGATACGGACAGTCGTTGGAGCTGCAATGCACCAATACGCAAGTGCTCCCAGGTGGCCACGTTATCACCGGTCCAAACCGATGCATAGCGTTGCGTGCCGGCGTAGGCAGCGCGGGTGATCGTAAAGGGCCGCTTTTTCGGGGATAACTTTTTAAGTCCGTCATAAGTGGCGCGTACCATCTGCATACCATACACATTGTGCGCCTTACGATGTGAGCCTCGATGGCCATCGAAATTGTGTCGTACATCATTTGGGAATGTGCCGCGGCCGAACACCGCCGGTTCGTTCATATCGTTCCACACGCCTGCTACGCCCGCTTCTAGCAATTCCTTGTATAAGCCACCCCACCATTCCCGCACTTGTTTGTTGGTAAAATCGGGGAATTGACAACGGCCCGGCCACACGTATCCTTCCATGAAATAGTCGTCGCCACGGCGGCAGAAGTAATGGTTTTTCTTCCCTTCTTTGAATACCCAATAATTTTCATCCACTTTGATGCCTGGATCGATCATCACCACCGTACGGAATCCATCGTCAGCCAATTCCTTGATCATTTTTTTCGGATCGGGAAAATAATGTTTATTCCATGTAAAGCAGCGGTATCCATCCATATAATCGATGTCGAGATAAATCGCATCGCAGGGGATATTTCGCTCCCTGAAATTTTTAGCAAGATCCCGCACCTTGCTTTCAGGATAATAGCTCCACCGGCATTGGTGGAAGCCCAGCGCCCATAGTGGTGGTAAGTAATGCGTGCCGGTAATGCTGTGGTAACGCTTCACCACATCCATCATGTGCGGACCATGGATATAATAATATTGTAGCTCGCCACCTTCTGACCAAAAGCTCGTTTGGTCTTGGGCCTCTGCGGCAAAGTCAAAATATGTTTTGAATGTATTGTCGAAAAATATGCCATATGCATTGCCATCGTGCAAGCCGATGTAAAATGGGACGCTCTTATAAAGCGGATCTTGGTTGAACTGGAACGAATAAGTGTCCGAATTCCAATTGGTAAAGCGCCTTCCACGTAGATTGAGGTGCGTGGGCTTGTCACCCAATCCATAGAACGCCTCGCTGGATAAGGCCAATTTCGTACTGTATACGTAGTAACCACCGAAATCGGGATTCTCTTCCCAATGCATGGGTGAGTGATCCTTGTTGTACACCTTGCCTTCACGATCCTCAAAGGATATCAAAAAATCCGCTTTGTTAATCACACAAGTAACGGTATTCGTCATCACCCGATAGGTATGCTCGTTTTCTTCAAAGTTATACAGGGCCACATGTTGATCCGTTTGTGGCACTGCGTAAGAAAAATCTTCCAGGAACTGCCCGCTCGGAGCCAGTCGTACACGTATAATTTCGTCGCTGACCACCTTAATCTCCACGCCTGCACTGCCATCGGTAAAATAATAATTGTTATTTTCCTGATGAAACCCGATGGCCGGGCCGAGGTAATTCTTGACAATTTCCGGCAAATCCAAGACGGGGTTATTCACGTGGTGAATCCCTTCTTCCAATAGCTGGGCCGTGTTGCCTGTATCTGTTTCCTGTTGTTTAGTTAAATCCTTCGCCATAAATTATCGCCTCATATTTTTAGCCAATGTACATTTTTTAAGAAATTAAAACAATTTATCACGTCATAAATTAACCAAATCCAACCAACATATTAGTTATCAATCCCTTGACTAGAACTAGCTTTTAGATCGTTTGGATAAAAATTTGCATAGGCGGTATTTACCTTATATATTTGCGCGCTAACTTCATGGATTATTAATGAAAAACATGCAGATTGCTTTCATCCATCCGTTCATACACCTCCATCATCGCCATTGCGGCGATGTATAATCTGTGTGTTTCTACGTGAAGCAATTTGTAACCCTGATGTTTTTAGTCATAAATTAATAATTTAAAATTCGTTGAAAGCTGCTCGAGCTACCGCTCAAAAAGAAAATGAAAACCCGCTCCTGCAAGCTACAACGTCGCTCAAAGACAATTGATCCAATAAATGAAAAATCTGAAAATAGCCATCCAAAAATCCGGCAGGCTCAACGAGAAATCCGTACAGTTGTTGAAGAACTGCGGTCTGAACTTTGAAAACTATAAAAGCTCGTTGATCACCACTGTTTCCAATTTTCCGCTGGAAATCCTTTTTCTCCGTGATGACGATATCCCGGAGTATGTACAAGATGGCATCGCCGACCTCGGTATTGTAGGCGAAAATGTGATTGTGGAAACCGAGGCCAACGTTCGCTACCTCCAACGGCTCGGATTTGGAAAATGCAGCCTCAAAATCGCAGTACCCAGTCACAGTGACGCTAAAGAACCAGCCGACCTAAATGGGAAGGCCATTGCCACTTCCTATCCGACCATTCTCAAAAAATTCCTCGATGAGCAAAGCATAACCGCTGATATCCGCATCATCTCCGGGTCGGTTGAGATTTCGCCGGCATTGGAACTCAGTGATGCCATTTTTGATATTGTATCCACGGGCGGCACTTTGCGTAGCAATGGGCTGGTACCTTTTGCCGATGTGATGACCTCCGAGGCCATTCTGATCGGCAAAAATGGCATCGAAAACAATCCGGTGGTATGTGAACTGATCCAGCGTATCCAATCCGTGCTACGTGCTGCCGAAACCAAATATGTGGTATTGAACGTGGAACGCAGTAGCCTTGCAGACATCATCACATTGCTTCCTGGTGTCAAAAGCCCTACCATCGTGCCCCTGGCCGAGGAAAATTGGGTAGCCGTACATACGGTGATCGCTGAACAGGATTTTTGGGACAAGATCAACAAGCTGAAGGCTGCTGGCGCACAAGGCATTGTAGTTATGCCGGTCGAAAAAATCATCATTTAAGGCATCATGTTGACGACTTACCCATACCAGGCACTCACGGCGTCGGATTTTGAAAGGCTCCTGGCTCGGAATACCGATCCATCTAACGCGATACAACAGTCAGTCATTGCGATTATTGACGAAGTTAAAGCCAACGGCGACACTGCCCTCAGGGACTATACAGAAAAGTTCGATGGCGTACGGTTAGAAAACCTCACGCTTACCGCTGATGAAATCGGTGCTTTGGCATCATCCATCGGCCGGGACCAACAGCGTGCACTGGAAATTGCATTTGCGAATATCCACCGTTTCCACGAAACCCAATTGCGCAAGGAGCGATCCGTTGAGACCATGCCCGGCGTGAAATGCTGGCGTGAGCCGCGGCCGATTGAAAAGGTGGGACTATATATTCCGGGCGGATCTGCCGTATTGCCGAGCACGCTCTTGATGCTGGGTGTACCAGCGCGTATCGCAGGCTGCAAGGAAATCGTCGTGTGTTCCCCTCCCCAGGCAAACGGCAGCATCAACGGATATGTTGCCTATTGTTTGCATTTGCTCCGGATCAACACCGTGTATTTAGTAGGTGGTGCCCAAGCTGTGGCCGCCATGGCCTATGGCACCGCCAGTGTACCAAGGGTCGATAAAATATTCGGTCCGGGCAACCAATATGTTACCAAGGCCAAAAGCCTGGTTCAAAGCCTTTCCCATGTGAGTATTGATATGCCCGCCGGTCCTTCCGAAGTGCTCATTATCGCTGATGGCACGGCCAACCCACAATATATTGCCGCCGACCTGCTGGCCCAAGCCGAACATGGCGCTGACAGCCAAGCCGTGTTGGTTTGTACCGACCAACGCATAATTGACGAAGTACAATTGGCTCTCGATACCCAGATTACCGCGTTGCCCCGCAAGGATGTTGCGGCCAAAGCCATTGCCAAGTCGTACGCGATACAATGCAATACCCTAGACGAGGCCATTGCGTTTAGCAATCGCTATGCTCCGGAGCATTTGATTATCCAGACCGATGACTGGGAACCTTTGTTACGAAAGATCAGCAATGCGGGGTCGGTGTTTGTAGGCCATCTCACTCCTGAAAGCGTTGGCGACTATGCTTCGGGCACGAATCACACACTACCCACGAGCGGATTTGCGCGTTCCTATTCGGGCGTGTCCGTGGATTCTTTCCTCAAAAAGATTACGTTCCAGCACATTACACCGGAAGGTTTACGGAATATCGGTCCAACCGTGGAAATATTGGCTGAACTTGAAGGGCTGCAGGCACATAAAAATGCGGTATCTGTGCGGCTAAGATAAGCCCCCCTTGTCGGCAAGCCACTACAAAAGCAAAAGTCGACCGTATTTTTTCGGAAACTCTGGCTATGTTGTAACTAACTGAAAAACAGCAGCCATTCAAGCCGTCTAAAACTAACAGGAATATGCTGTAGGCATTATTCTACAAGCCGTTACACCCAGAACTTTCATTTTCGTACCGTTAGAAATTAAAAACGACGTTAGAAAATTAAACGCAACGAACATGAAAAATTTAATCATTGCATCCGCTTTGGCATCCTTGCTTGCGGTTGCCGGAGCTACTCAAGCAAAAAACATTCGCCCATCCAAACACACTGTAGAACAGGCCGAACTGGAAAACAAATTGATTTTGGTGGTGAGCCATGCACCCCAGGGTGGCAACTTTTCGGCACTTTTTGGCGACAAATACCTGTCGCAATTCCTCAACCGGCATTTCGTTATCGAAAAGCACGCCAGCAAATCCGATGGGGACAGCTACCTCATCTACGATCAGCAACGCGAGTTGGTACACCGGGTAGCCGGCCAAAAGTATCCGTATGAAGTGGCCGTAAAAATAAAACGCGCCTTGGATACCCGCACGCAATATTACACGCTATTAGCCCGTTTTGACAACGGTGACCGATCAGCAGATCTGCTTACCAACCTGATCATCGGAGCCACCGATGCCGACGACGACACGAATGCCCCGCGGTTTATGCAAGCCTATCTGGGAACGCTTTCAGCACAACCTACCGAAGCAGATCTGCGGTTCATAGCGCGGCACACCACCCGAAGCAGCGACCCCGGCTTCACTTTCCTTCTCGAACGCGAGTCCGGTAGCACGAAGCTGGCTGGCATTATCTTTCAAGAAACATTTGTTAATCACCTTAATGATCAGGTTGTGGACGTTGTTTCACTCACTAGCCAAGCGAAGTCCCAATACGCCACTCCTGCACTTGCGTCCTACATCGACCGCATGCCCATCGAATTGCTGGAAATGCGTGAGGACTGGGACGCGCTTAACAAGCTAGTACCCGTATACCTCAGCACCAACAGTACGCGATTAAGCCCCGCTCAGGTTGCTTACTACAACGGGCTGTTAAACACTCATACTGCCATCAAATAATCGGGAACAGCATTTCACTATCTGCCAGCAATTCCGTACCTTTGTACCCTATTACATATTTGGGGTCGACCGGAATTGACAGGATGGCGGTGATTATGTAAGCATGCAGCGCGTTGTAAGTATTGCGCTTTAATCCGAACTTTCAACTTTCTAAATGGCGAAAATAATTACGCCTTAGCTGCCTAATTTAGAATTAGCTCAGCTTTTGTCCCGCTTGCGCTTGGTTCCGTAGCGTAGCATCAGGGGCATCGAATTATGGAACTGGCCAGCTTGGCGTTGTGACTAGCTGGCGAGATAAAGCAACTAAGGAAAAAGGTATAGGCAAGCGTCCAGCCTTCCCTTTCCCAACAATCAAATGGAAGCTAAGCATGTAGAAAGCGTATATTGCACCATGGCTGGACGAGAGTTCGAATCTCTCCGACTCCACAAAACAAATAAAAAAGCCCCGACAAGTCGGGGCTTTTTATTTATGCATTGCAAAGCGGACTTGCAGGGACGCTGCAAACAAAAAAAGCAATTGAGCATCAGCGAACGGTATTCATTTAGCTGAGTCGAAAGTAGTCTTTTTTATTTTTTACAAAACAATCACCAAACCCAACCGTTTTTCTTACAAGGGAAACAGTAATTAATTATTGGTTAAAAAGGCAAAAAAATTATGAAGCATTTGCTTTTCAGCGGGATGGCTTTTTTGCTATCCATATGTGGATCCTGTATAAAAAATGATCAATCCCCCCAAGTCATTACCGTCATTTCCAATTTTTCGGAAAGCAAAGACGGTTGGCAAGCGGGGTTTTCTGAATACAGCGGCGATAATGTCGATATCTACGAATTGGAGGAAGGAATTGCACCGCTGCCACCACCATTGGATGAAGACGAGTCCGCTTATCGAATTTCGGGTATGAACCGCAGCGACGACCTTTTCATGTACCTCACCAAACGGGTACAGGGGCTTAAACCCGGGGTTCGGTACCACGGCCGGTTTACCGTGCATCTCGCCTCCGATGCCCGGAGCGGCGGTGTGGGTGCCGGGGGGGCTCCGGGCGAATCTGTAGGCATCGGTGTCGGGCTTACGGTTGAACAGCCCCAATCATCACCGGATGAAAACAACTTTTACCGTATGAACATTGGCAAAATCCAACAATGCTGCACGGATGGCGAAGACATGGTGGTGATTGGTGACGTTGCAAATGGCACAGACGAATACGTCTATACCAACATTACGCGAACAGGGGAGTTTTCTGCTGAGACCGACCATCGGGGAGTTTTATGGCTCCTAGTGGGTACAGATTCGGGTTATGAAGGCAAAACCACACTATATTACTCCGGCATCGAAGTTGTGCTTGAGGAGCTCTAAGCAACGTTCCGAAAACAACCGTTGTTTCGTTTCCTCCCATGGAACACGGGGCATCCTTATTTTCACAAACCCCTTGATAATCAAAAATAAACTTATTACCTTTGCCGTCCTTAAAATAAGTTTAGGATAAAAGCAAAAATTAAAAAACGGTAAATGCCTACTATTCAACAATTAGTTAGAAAAGGTAGAGTAGCTCTGGAAGACAAGAGTAAGTCTCCAGCGTTGGACAGCTGTCCACAGCGAAGAGGCGTATGCACACGTGTGTATACCACTACCCCTAAAAAACCAAACTCAGCAATGCGTAAAGTGGCGCGTGTACGCCTTACCAATGGCAAAGAAGTAAACGCATACATCCCCGGCGAGGGTCACAACTTGCAAGAGCACTCGATTGTATTGATCCGTGGTGGACGGGTAAAGGACTTGCCAGGTGTTCGCTATCACATCATCCGTGGCGCGTTGGATACTTCAGGCGTTGCAGGACGGAACCAACGTCGTTCAAAATACGGAACCAAGCGTCCGAAACCGGGACAGGCGGCAGCTCCAGCAAAAGGTAAGGGCAAGAAATAATTAAACGGAGGACAATAGGATGAGAAAGTCAAAACCAAAGAAACGGATCATTTTACCTGACCCAAAGTTTAATGAAGTACAGGTAACTCGTTTTGTAAACAACATGATGATCGATGGCAAGAAGTCGCTTGCCTATACCATATTTTATAAGTCGATGGATTTGGTTGAAAAGAAAACCAATGAAAATGGCCTAGAGACGTGGAAAAAAGCGTTGAATAATGTCATGCCAGCTGTGGAGGTAAAATCTCGCCGCGTAGGCGGAGCCAACTTTCAGGTCCCTACGGAAGTACGACCGGAACGCAAGGTTGCCCTGGGCATGAAATGGTTGATCAGCTATGCCCGTAGACGTGGTGAAAAAACCATGTATGAAAAGCTAGCCGCTGAAATCATTTCAGCATCCAAAGGTGAAGGCGCTGCCGTGAAGAAAAAAGAAGACACCCACCGGATGGCTGAAGCCAACAAGGCGTTCTCGCACTTCAGGTTTTAGGATTTTTAATAAAGTAGCACAGATGAATATACACCGATTTGGAAGGAAACAACAACATCCGACAAAATCGGTGTATTTTTTATTGTGCGATTTTGAAAACATATGTCCGCGTCGAGCGGATTATCTCAAAGCATTATGTCAAGGGATTTAAAATATACAAGAAACATCGGAATTGCAGCGCACATCGACGCCGGCAAGACCACCACTACCGAACGGATATTGTTCTACTCGGGCATGAGCCACAAGCTAGGTGAAGTCCATGATGGTGCTGCCACCACGGATTGGATGGCCCAGGAACAAGAGCGCGGGATTACGATTACATCGGCCGCTGTGACCGTAAATTGGAATTACAGGGGCCAAAAATACCACATGAACATCATCGATACACCCGGGCACGTTGACTTCACCGTTGAAGTAAACCGTTCATTACGGGTGTTGGATGGTCTGGTCTTTTTATTCTCAGCAGTTGATGGCGTCGAGCCACAGTCCGAAACGAACTGGCGACTGGCCAACAACTACAACGTTGCTCGAATAGGTTTCGTGAATAAAATGGACCGATCCGGTGCAGATTTCCTTAAAGTTGTAAAGCAGGTCAAGGAAATGCTGGGTTCAGAGGCCGTGCCACTCCAATTACCAATCGGTTCTGAGGATAATTTCAAAGGCGTAGTCGATTTGATCAACAACCGCGGTATTGTTTGGAATGAAGAAGACAAAGGGATGACCTTTACCGAGGTACCCATCCCTGACGACATGCTCGATGAAGTGGCTGAATGGCGTGAGAAATTGCTTGAATCAGTGGCTGGGTATGATGAATCATTAATGGAGAAGTTCTTTGATGATCCCAATTCCATTACAGAGCGTGAGGTCTTGGATGCCCTGCGTAAAGCGGTATTGGATAATTCCATTGTACCCATGGTATGTGGATCTTCCTTTAAAAATAAGGGCGTGCAGACCATGCTTGATTTCGTCATGGAATTGTTGCCATCACCAGTAGATCAAGAAGGCATCAAGGGTACCGATCCGCGTACGGAAGCCGAAGTATTGCGTAAACCAGACGTGAAGGAGCCCTTTTCTGCCTTGGCCTTCAAGATCGCAACAGATCCGTTTGTAGGCCGCTTATGCTTTATCCGGGTATATTCAGGTAACCTGGAAGCCGGCTCTTATGTATACAACACCCGCGCAGACAGCAAAGAACGTATTTCACGTATCTTCCAAATGCACGCCAACAAACAAAATCCGATTCCGAATATCAGTGCGGGTGATATCGGCGCGGTTGTGGGCTTTAAAGACATTAAGACGGGCGATACCCTGTGCGATGAAAAGCATCCGATTGTATTGGAATCCATGAATTTCCCGGAGCCTGTTATTGGATTGGCTATTGAACCTAAAACCCAGGCAGATGTCGACAAATTAGGTGTCGGACTGGGTAAATTGGCCGAAGAAGATCCTACATTCCGCGTTAAAACGGATGAAGAGACCGGGCAAACCGTTATTTCCGGAATGGGTGAACTTCACTTGGACATCCTGATTGACCGCTTGAAACGCGAATTTAAAGTAGAGGTAAACCAGGGAGCACCTCAGGTAGCGTACAAAGAAGCAATTACCGGAACCGTTCAACATCGTGAGGTTTACAAGAAGCAAACCGGTGGCCGCGGTAAATTTGCGGATATCCAGTTTGTCATATCACCGGTAGATGAAGACTACGACATCAGCAAATCACCGTTGCAATTTATCAATGAAATCGTGGGTGGTGCTATCCCAAAGGAATACATTCCTTCGGTGCAAAAAGGATTCGAAGTTTCTATGGCAAACGGGGTATTGGCCGGATTCCCGCTTACCGCGTTGAAAGTACGCCTTATTGATGGGTCTTTCCATGCGGTCGACTCCGACTCTTTGTCGTTTGAAATCGCTGCCCGCACCGCATACCGCGAATCGTTGCCAAAATGTAGACCCGTTCTTTTGGAGCCCATCATGAAAATCGAGGTGCTTACTCCCGAAGAAAACATGGGTGATGTAATGGGCGATCTTAACCGCCGCCGCGGCCAATTGCAAGGCATGGATACACGCGCAGGTGCGCAGGTGATCAAAGCGCTGGTACCCCTTTCGGAGATGTTTGGGTATGTGACTCAATTACGTACGATCACATCAGGACGTGCGACTTCCACTATGGAATTTGATCACTATGCAGAAGCGCCGAAAAACGTACAAGAGGAAGTGATTGCCAAAGCCAAAGGCAAAGTAAACGCATAAATTTAACTCCCGCTGCCTGTTGTTAATAGCTCTAACAGGCAGCTTTACTTTTAATTGAATAACATGAGCCAACGAATCAGAATCAAATTGAAATCGTACGATTACAACTTAGTAGATAAATCTGCCGAGAAAATCGTTAAAACTGTAAAACCTACAGGCGCTGTGGTAAGCGGACCTATCCCCTTGCCTACCGAGAAGAAGATTTACACCGTTTTGCGTTCACCACACGTGAACAAAAAGGCGCGTGAGCAATTCCAACTCTGTGCTTACAAAAGGCTGTTGGACATTTACAGCTCCAATTCAAAAACAGTGGATGCATTGATGAAACTCGAACTGCCAAGCGGCGTGGAAGTGGAAATCAAAGTGTGATGGTTTCGTTTAAAACACAAAGTGCTCGCCGAATTCGGCGAGCACTTTGTGTTTTAAAACGGTTACCCTACCTACTTATAGCGCAAATCCCAGTCCTATCGTCCATACACGGTTGGTTTGCTTTACATCACCACCTCCGTCAGGCATCAGGTTGGTCAATCCCAATCCATAGCCACCGTGAATCATTAGTCCACTGTTAAGCTGATATCCCGCAATAAAGTTCAACCCGAAGTCGAGGCCTTTTTGGTCCTCGTCATTGCCAAACTTAAAATCGCCTAAATCTGTCGAACTATCCTCACCGGAGAGCTTATTCTTTCCAGATAAGCCAAAACCCAAGTATGGACCTGCGCCTACAAATATGTGACCGACCTGTCCAGTCGGTGCTTTAGCGACAATATTTACCGGCACCTCCAGCCACATTGTATTCTGTGTAACCCGATAATCCTCCCCAAAGAACGAACCCTCAGCAAACTTAGCGCCCTTCCCCTGCAAAGATAATCCTGGCTGCACATATAAATAGTCTGTAAAGATAGGTGCATCCAGAAACGCGGTTACATGAAAATTGGTGGAAGCATCTGTTTCCATCGTGGTGCTGCCACCCGAAAAATTATACTTTGGGAAATTCACACCTGCTTTAATACCAAACCCCATCGGTTGCCCTTGAGCAAAAGCGCCTATCGAAACGCCTAACATTGCTATTGCTAATACTAACTTTTTCATATGTTTTCTACTTTTAATGTCTAAAACCTTTTTTAAACAGTGACGTAAATTGCAAGATATGCGCCACAATCTCAACAAACTGACTAACCAGTTAGTTATCAACAAATAACACAACAACATGATCCAGTTTCAAGTGTATGGATTATTATACACTTGGATCAAAAAACAGAGGTAACACAATTATATGCGTAGTCCTTTCCGATTATCAATAATTTATCTTAGCTTTGCAGTCCTTTAGAAAGAGGGTCGGGTGGCCGAGTGGCTAGGCAGAGGTCTGCAAAACCTTTTACAGCGGTTCGAATCCGCTTCCGACCTCGTTTATACGATAGTAAAAAAAAATAAAGAAAATGGGAGTTACACGCTTAAAACGGAAAGACAGAAGAAATAAAGTGGTAGCAAAAAACCAAGTGCAGTTTTTGAAACTTGGCCGCAACCTCGAAACAGGTAGCCGATCGAAGATGCCAGCCGGCAGTCAAATCGTTAAAAATAACGACGTGTTGGATAAACTGGTTTCTGAATCGAAAAAATAGGACCGGCTTGGCGGGCACATGCCCGTCAATCAAAGGTTTTGCAAGATATCCGCCAATTGGCGGATTTTTTCTTTGGAGGACACCCATCCCCCTTCGCCCATTCCCACTATCGCATCATTTACATAAGTCATTCCGCTTGCAATGGCTACCTTTGCGGATGAGTGGAATGCCGTTGCGCCTGTCGCCATCGCCACATCCGCAATATTGTGCTCATTGATACCCGAACCCGGCATAACTTCGATCCGGCCTCCAGCCTGGTCTACCAATGTTTTAATCAGCCTGCCGCCCTCCCAAGCCGTATTTTTCATACCAGAAGTAAGCAACCGGGCGCAGCCGCTCGCAATAATCGTTTCCAACGCTTCAAATGGCTCGCGGCATACATCGAATGCCCGATGAAACGTTACATGCAGGGGGTGTGCCAGTGCTACAAGTTCCGCCGTACGTACTGCATCCACGCTTCCATTGGCTTGCAGCAGCCCGATCACCACCCCATCACATTTCGCCTCTTTACAAAAGAGAATATCTGCCTTCATTTCCTCGAACTCAAGGTCGGTATACAGGAAATCGCCCGCCCGTGGGCGGATCAGCACATGCATACCGATGCTTAATCCGGCACGCGCGAGCCAAATCTGCCCCAATGAAGGAGTCGTTCCGCCCATTTCAAGATTTTGGCAAAATTCCACCCGGTCGGCCCCACCCTCCTGAGCCGCCAAAGCCGAGGCTATCGAATTCGCGCATACCTCAAGTTGATAAGATTTTTTCATGGGCATATGGTTCTTATAGCGATATGGTTTCTTGATTCAAATATAAACAAACTACCTCTTTATCGCAATATCATAGAGAAGCTGATCCATATCCACACCAACCGAGGTGAAAAAACGCTCGCAATCACGCCATAGAAGTATAATGTTTTTATTTATTTATAATCTTTCTAAATAATTTCTATCTTTGGAGCATAAAGGAGACTATTGGTATTAAGGTCTATATATGGTTTGTTTATATAGTTGTTTAGTTTAGTTAGTAAAACCCCGCTGATGTGAATCACCGGGGTTTTTCATTTCAGATAACTGCAATAAATTATACTTTTGTAGCCAACTATGGCTTCCAAACACCAAGCCGGCATCCCCATTTCGATGTCGCTAAAGGACACCCTCAAATCCGAGGGAATTGTTTCATCGGGAACACCAAATAAAATCCGCATTGTCATCATTGCCGCCTATGCGGTATGTATTGCCGCGGCTATCAGTCTTATCGCGAAATTGCTGGTATTGTTTATCAATATCATTACCAACCTGTCTTTCTACGGCGTGCTTTCCGTTGAAGAAGCCGGCCCGTGGGCCAATAGCCTCGGGGTGTGGGTTATCATTATCCCTGCAATCGGCGGGTTGATTGTCGGCGTTATGGCACTATATGGATCAAAGGCTATCCGGGGGCACGGCATCCCGGAGGCGATGGAACAAGTGTTGACCAACCAAAGTAAAATCAGGCCGTCCATTACCTACCTCAAACCGATATCTTCCGCCATCGCCATCGGTACTGGCGGACCTTTCGGAGCGGAAGGCCCCATCATTGCCACCGGCGGCGCTTTGGGATCCACTTTGGGACAGCTACTGAACATCTCACATTCCGAACGTAAAATCCTACTGGCTGCCGGTGCAACAGCTGGCATGACTGCCATATTTGGCAGTCCGGTAGCGGCCATTTTCCTGGCCATCGAATTGCTCCTATTTGAATTCACCCCAAAATCACTCATTGCCGTATCACTTGCGTGCATCACCGGCGCGGCGGGCCACCACTTCCTGTTCAGCACTTCCCCCGTCTTTCTACTTGATCACGTTATCCCCACCGCTTCTAACTCAGCTATCTTAAGCTACAGCGTAATCGGTCTCGCCATCGGCTTTCTTTCCATTGGTATCACCAAGGCGGTCTATTGGGTGGAAGACGCGTTCGAGCACCTTCCCTTTCACTGGATGTGGTGGCCGGCTATCGGGGGCCTTGGCGTGGGCATCGTGGGCTACTTTGCTCCGCGTACCCTTGGTGTCGGTTACGAAAACATCACCGATTTGCTCAACAATAACCTTCCATTGACGCTAGTGTTGTCGTTATGTCTCCTTAAGTTCCTTTCTTGGGTAATAGCGCTCGGTAGCGGCACATCGGGAGGCACACTTGCTCCACTGCTTACCATCGGCGCCGCCACCGGTTTGCTGGGTGGCAAGTTGCTGCTCCTCCTCTTTCCCGAATGTGGCGTCAACCTTACCCTGGCCGCACTGGTGGGCATGTCAGCCATGTTTTCGGGTGCGTCACGTGCGGTGCTCACCTCCATCGTCTTTGCGTTGGAAACCACCGGTCAATTCAATGCCATGCTGCCCTTGCTCGGTTCTTGCGTGGGCGCATACCTCGTTTCCTACCTCTTCATGGATACGACCATCATGACCGAAAAGATCACCCGGCGGGGTATTCATACGCCAGACTCTTATCAGCCCGACCAACTCCATCAATTGAACGTAGGACAAGCTATCGAGCAGACCAGTACCGTCATCGAAGGCCATAATACCGTTGAGGAACTACGCAATTGGTCGAAAGCAGAGGGGCTGACAGACAATTACTACATCGTTGTCGACTCGGATTACCAATATATCGGCATTGTAAGCGCTTCCAGTCTGTTCGCCCATCACCAGGATCCGGGAAAGGTTGTCAAATCCCTGATCAAGCGACAGCCCGCTTACCTAAAGGCAACCAACAGCCTAAAGGAAGCCATCAGCAAGATGGCCTCGGAAAATGTCGACGTCCTTCCGGTACTATCGGCTACCGGCAATACGGTAGTCGGCCTCTTGCACTACAAGAACATCCTAGCCGCCTACCACGCCGCCGATATTCAAAACGAACAACGGGGAACCAACATTTCCATTAAGCGATCCGGCATGCGGATGCTCGTAAAAGGCAAGAAAATCCTGATCAAGAAACGGAATAATTAAAGCATCTGCGCCGAAAAACCGTCGAGGTAGCGGCTATCATCATTTTCAACAACCTCAAAAAGGCTATCGATATTGAAGGCCAGCGCGCCAAACAGTTCCAGGTTACTCTGTTTATCCGCACCCACTGATGCTAAAACCTGCTGATGGATGTTGAGTGTTTTGGTGAATGCGATGCGATATTTTTCGCTAATCGGTTCGGATGGCGGGAATACCTGCGCTAGCGCGTCCACCTGCTTACCATGCTTCCAGAACCGATAGCATACGTGCGGTCCGGTAGCCAAGCCCGTGCTTCCCACGTATCCGATTACCTGTCCCTGGCTTACCCGCTGCCCTTTTTTCACGGCACGTTTGCTCATGTGCAGGTACTGGGTAGTATACACGTTGTCGTGTTGGACCTTCACGTAATTACCATTTCCCGAACCATAGCTCGATTCGGTCACTACGCCCGCGGCGGTAGCCACAATGGGGGTTCCATGCGGAGCAGCAAAGTCCGTCCCCAAGTGAGCTTTCCACCGACGCTGTACAGGGTGGAATCTCCGCATGGTATAACGTGATGATATCCGGCTGTACTTGAGGGGTGCCTTCAGAAACGTCCTCCGGAGGCTTTTCCCGTTTTCGTCATAATACGCACCCGGTTGCCCGTCATCGGGCTCAAAATAGTATGCTTCATATTCCTTCCCATTGTGGCCGAATACCGCAGATTCTATCCTCCCCGGTCCAACCGGCAGACCATCCACATACTTGCGCTCGTATACCAGCTTAAACCAGTCGCCCTTGTTGATGCGGTAGAAGTTGACCGCCCACCCGTAGATCTCCGCCAATTGCACGGCTAAATCAGGGCTTGCCCCATTTGCCTCTAGCGTTTCGTACAGCGAGCTCTGAATCGTACCGGCCACCGTCTCGATCCGCGTATCCACGGGCTTCTGTTCTTTGTACACGGTGATGCTGTCTCGGAGGTCATAGACCACGTAGTCAATCGCATTAGGTTGATAAACAAAATATGCAGCCCTTCCGGACCGATCTTTAAACACGGTATAATCATGGCCAGCGGCAATCTTGCGCACATCAAAAATTGGCTTCGATTTGTCGGCAAGTACCGCGATGCGTTGCAGGTCTATTTGGTAACGCTGCAAAATCCCCGAAAGGAACTCATTGCGAGCCACGGTTTTGGTTTCGATGTCATAACCGGCTATCGCCAATCCATAAAGCGTTTCGGAGGCATCCACGGTTCCCGCCGCTGATGCGTCGGGTGATATCCGTTCAGGTGTAGCGTCAAAAGAAGAAAGGAAAATGAAACTGGATCCCAAAGCAAGCACACCGAGCACCACCAGTGCAAGCACATTCTTTTTCAATGTCATTCGTTATTGTAGGTAGTAAGAAAATTCAACAGTTGACCCAATGTTATTCTAGTTAGTTGGCGACTTATCGCAGTGACCAAATAGCCCTCACATTTAGTAAAAACGCAAATAACGTATTTTTATTGAAAAAGTTTTAAAATTTAACATTTTTTTACACTTTCCATTCACCAGGTTTTCAATTGCTTCCGGTGACAAAACGGTAGATGCACGTACTCCGGTACGTTTCGCCGGGCTCCAGTACGGTAGACGGCCAATCCGGCTTGTTCGGCGCGTCGGGGAAATGCTGGGTTTCTAGACAAATTGCAGTCTGTTTGTCGAAGGACTGGCCATTCTTTCCTGTTTGCGAGCCATCCAGCATATTTCCCGTGTAAACCTGTAAGCCGGGCTCATCGGTATATACCTCCAAGGCGATGCCCCGCGCCGGCGAATACAGGCGGGCCGCCAGCTTGCTCATGTCGCCATCGGTATTCAATACCAAGTTATGGTCGATACCTTGCGCTATGTCCAGCTGCGCATGCATGCTATCCCGGGCCATGGCTTTGCCAATCGGTATCGGGGTTCTAAAATCAAGCGGCGTACCGGCTACGGGGAGCAATTCGCCGGTGGTAATGAGTGTCGTATCTAATGGCGTATATCGATCGGCGTTAACGTAGAGTACATCCGCCAAAATCGTGTTGCCCACATCGCCGGAAAGATTGAAGAAGCTGTGGTTGGTCATATTGATTACCGTCTTTTCAGTCGTGCTCGCCTCGTATGCGATGGCCAGTTCATTGCGCTGATTTACCACGAAAGTTACGGCTACGGTTACCTCACCCGGAAAGCCTCCTTCGCCATCCGGGGAACGGTAAGCCAACATCAGTGTGCTATCGTTCGGCTGGTCGGCCTTAAACACCTGCTGCCGCCATCCCGCCGCACCGCCGTGAATGGTATGGGCACCATTATTCCGGTCGAGCTGTATGGTATCGCCGTCCAGTACAAACCGACCCTGGTTGATCCGGTTGGTCACCCGTCCCATTGTTGCACCGAAAGACGAGGGCTGCGACACATAAGCATCGATGTTATCGAAGCCCAACACCACATCGTGGAATTCACCCGTGGTATCGGGCACCATCAGCGACACCACGCGCCCGCCATAGTTAGTGATGCAAGCCTCCATCCCAGCGGCGTTGGTGAGCACATACAAGTCGGTCAAGTCGCCATTAACTACCGTCTGGAAGTCATGCCTATTTAGCCCAGATTTGGTCGATTGCCCTGCGGGCTGGGGGGCGCAAGCAGCCCAAATTGCCAACCCGATGATCCCCCCAGTTATTGCTTTTTTTATGGTCCTCATCAATTTTCAGTTTACCTTGGAAGTACCAAAAGTACAAAAAAAACTAAGATTCCAGCTGCTTGGGTTAGACCTAAACCACAACTATCGATAATTAAATATATATAATTGATTATTAATAAATTATTAAGTTCACCTAAAGTTTGTGCCGTCCGCTTTATGACAACACCAAAACAACTTAAAAACCAATCATTTACGGCAGGAAAAACCTATTAATCATGCCACAACGGCAGGTGCAAAAAAAAACGCTTAGTATCGTATCCGGAAGTTTGATTTGGCCAAGGAAACGAGAGGCCGCCATCGCTAAATGATTTACAAGAATGCGTTCGTCAAAAACTATTCTAGCTATAATTGCTTATCTATTTAAACGGATTTCGAACCTGAATATGAAAACGACAAAACAAGTCAAAAACCTAATCATTGGTTTTGGCAAAGCTGGAAAAACGCTTGCAGCATTCCTCGCGAAGCAAAACGAATCCGTGGCAATCAACGGGGAATTCTTAAAGCGATAATTGACACTAAAACCAATAGGATTCTTGGATGCACACTTCTCTGTGCGGCATCGCATGAGGTGATAAACACCGTCCAATTGGCTATCGATGCGGGATGTTCTTATGATAGATTGAGAGACATGGTTTGTACCCATCCAAGCATGACAGAAGCGTTGAATAATCTGTTTTCTGACACATAACGTATTCAACAAAAAGAAACGAACGACAGCAATTAGCTAAACCATTGCTTTGGAAATGACTTCAAATCGCCTACTTTTGGCACATGACAATAGATCGTTTAAAGCTGAACAGAGCGCGTATCGCAACGATGTTAATTTTCCTCGTTTGCGGTATCGGGTTGGCCAGTTGGGCTCCGATGGTGCCTTATGCCAAGGATCGTATGGCATTGCATGAGGCACACTTGGGACTGCTCTTGCTTTTTTTGGGGTGTGGCGCATTGGTAACGATGCCCGTTGCGGGCATGCTGATCAACAGGCTAGGCACACGGATTGTTATCGTAGCTGCCGCGCTGGTCATAGCAACCATGCTCCCGTTGCTATTGTTGGTTTCGTCTGCCGCCGTGATGGCTCTGGTGCTTTTTGTCTTCGGTGCCGGTGTGGGCTCGATAGATGTAGCAATGAATGCCCATGGCGTACAGGTACAGAACCTGCATGGGCGTCCGATCATGTCTTCGCTCCATGGATTATTTAGTGTTGGTGGGCTGTTCGGTGCATTGGGCTTAGGTTTTTTGGTTAAGCTGGGGTTAGAGCCCTTGCATGCATCGTTGGGCATTGCAATATTGATAATTGGTATTGCGTTGAGCCAATACCGCTATTTCCTCGACCGGCGGACAGAACGGGCAGCCATTTCGGCATTTACGCCGATATCCGCCCACCGAGCAAAAAGCAGCCAATTCCCATGGTTGCGAGGGAATGTATTGTTTCTCGGATTTATGTGTTTCGCGGTCTTTTTGGCCGAAGGCGCTATGTTAGACTGGAGCGCTGTTTTCCTACGCGACGTCAAGGGTGTGTCTCCTGAATTCTCAGGAGTTGGATTTGCTGCATTTTCCATTGCGATGGCCTCCATGCGATTGATGGGAGACAGTCTCGTGGAACGATGGAGCGGTAATTTGGTCGTGCTGACTGGCAGCATGGTGGCTGCTGCGGGACTAGCCATTGCTGTGATGAGTCCTTGGATATACCTCGCACTTTTGGGATATGTCTTATTGGGAGTTGGGGCGGCCAACATTGTCCCGATTTTTTTTAGTGATGGTGGTCGACTGCCAGGCATATCCCCAACGGTAAGTATCCCCGCAATCACGACCATGGGATACGCTGGCCAACTGGTGGGGCCAGCGGCACTGGGTTTCATCGCCCACCACTACACCCTATCGGCAGCTTTGGGGCTTACCGCCGTATTGCTGGCTGTGGTCGGGATAGCCTACTTCAATTTTTCTGCAAGGTTATGGCAAAAGAATGAGCTTGCTACGCAGCCAACCATTCAGGACAAAGCCGACAGTACCGGAAAAACTAGCGTTTAAAAGCCCGCAAATTCGTTCAATTTACGGGCTTTTACTTTACTTCATGTACGTATTGTCGGGGTGGCGGGATTCGAACCCACGGCCTCTTCGTCCCGAACGAAGCGCGCTACCGGGCTGCGCTACACCCCGCTGACTAGGTTGATTCGTGGCGGACACAAAAATATCATTTCTCTTTGAAAAGAAAAAACGTATTGAATAATGTACTTACGCGGGCCTATTTCATCGAAGAAGCCCTTGCAAAACAAGGGCTCCATTTTAGTTGGTCGGGTTGGCGGGATTCGAACCCACGACCTCCAGCACCCCATGCTGGCGCGATACCTGGCTACGCTACAACCCGATTGAGGTGTGCAAAGATAAGAAAAATTATATGGATGTATCTAACCGAATTATGCATTTTTATCGCCAATATATTTATAAAATGTATCACGGTAGGTATCGCCTACCGGAATAACCTTATCCGCGATAAATATACGGCCACGCTCGATGCTGGCAATCTTATCGAGCGCCACGATATACGAACGATGTACCCGCACAAAACGATTGGTCGGAAGAATTTCTTCCATTTTCTTCATGTTCTGAAGGGTGACAATACGTTCGGAAAGTGTAAAGATAGAAATGTAATCTTTCAATCCTTCGATATACAGGATTTCATCAAGGTCCACTCGTTGGATTTTGTGTTCGGTCTTCACAAAAATGAAGTCTACAGCATCACTCTGCAGAGCTGCCAAAGTAGGCTGCTGGACTTTCTGTATTTTGTTATTCAGCACCTTCTGAACAGAGCGATAAAAACGATCAAAGGCAATGGGCTTCAATAAGTAGTCCACCACATTGAGCTCATAACCATCCAATGCATACTGCGGATAGGCGGTGGTAAGGATTACGTCGCATTTGCCATTGATAATCTTGAGGAACTGGATTCCGGTCAGTTCCGGCATCTGGACGTCCAGAAACACCAAATCGACATCACCATTCTGCACCAAAGTCAGTGCCTCTATCGCATTGGTCGTACTGGCCAAAAGTGTCAGTTCAGGCACTTTGGCCACGTAATCTGCAATGATATCCAATGCCAGCGGTTCGTCGTCTACTGCTATACATCTTACCATGGGCATATTCTTTAGGGCTATAAATATATGAAAAGTTCGCTACTGTAGTAGTTCTCCGATTCGACGATATTGATTGTATGCTTGCCGGGATAGCCCAACTGAAGCCTCCGCCTCAGGTTGGTAAGGCCCACCCCTTTCGTCTGATCTTTATTTAACTGGCTTTTGGCATTTTCGGCTTTGAAGTGCAAGCGACCATTTTGCACCTTTATATCGATACGAATTGGCTTAACTCCATCGGTAGACACCCCATGCTTGAACGCATTTTCGAGAAATGAGATTAATAGCAAGGGCATGATACGATGTTCTTTTTCATCCATCTCCACGTGTAGGTCTACGTATACTTTTTCCTTGAAACGCAATTTTTGTAATTCGATGTAATTTTTCAGATAATTGATCTCCTCCTCCAACAATACGACCTCTTCATTGCTTTCGTAAAGCATATATCGCATGATGTCGGATAGTTTGAGAATGGCTTCCGGAGTCTTTTCGGATTTCTGATAAGCCAGCGAATAAATGTTGTTTAGGGAATTGAATAAAAAATGCGGATTAATCTGTGATTTTAAGAATGCGAGCTCGGCGTTGAGCTTTTCGTTTTCCAGGCTTTTGCGATCTTGACGGGTTTTGAAATTGAAAGAAATAACGTATACGGAAGTACTCAGTAACATAAAAAACAATCCAGTAATCGATGCAGCAACGATATATTGAAGTGGGGTAAGCACTTGCTCTTTATTGTCGGCATCACGATATTGCAAAATGACATCCTCATAGTATAAAGCAATTCCATATTTGACAACGATAGAGACGATCAGTACAGCCGCCATGTAAAGCGCAGCACGCCAATAGTGACCCGTACCAATGAGCAGTGGATTGATTAAGAAATAATGCACATAAAAAATAATGATATTTATTGCGCCGTAAAACACGATGATTATGGCTGCATCTTCGGCATGATCCCTTACATTTACCAGCCATAAAACAGCAAGCAAAACCATCCACACCAAGATATGGATCCAAACAGCTCTATTTTTAAGCATAATTACAAATATAGGATTAGCTCCTCAATACCATCGACGCTTATAGACCAACAACCTGCTTCCATCGGCCAATCCTCTCTTTTGGCAGACGAATCTCGAAATCTCGTTGGTCTACAAAATCGCACCGTTGGTCTAAAATTTTTTTATTAAAAAATGGTATTCGGTTTCTTTGTACTGTGCATTTGGAATCGGTGTGATTGTATAACCTTGCAAACATAATGAAAATGAAAAAATTTATCGGCAACATTTCACCATTCTTATTACTTACCATTCCCTTTTTTGTAGGTTTGATTTTAGTGGCAGGCCATGCCGAAAGCGGGGTTATCCAGGAACGCATCCAAGTGAATGCCTCGTTCATCTCGCTGCCCGATATGAATGTTTTTAAGGCATTGCTTTGGCGATAATGTGGCGACTTGCTTACCTTTGCCCCTATGCAAAGCCCACTTCTGTCTCTACACAGCATATTTGACGCACTGGACCTCGATGTAGTATACATCCCTTTGTTCGAGCAGTCTCCTACACATGCCGATTTAATATCCGCAAACACCCCTGAAACCGTGTATAATGCGATCCAGGAAATAGGCAACACATTGAATGCGTCGCAAAAAGCCAATCAACTAGTTGAAAACCTTGAAGAGCGAATCAACATCATTTCCCATAAACTGAAATTCATTTTGGAAGAAAACAAGCCAAATGTACTTTTCTTGAATGATGTATCACCAGCGAAAACGATTTATAATGAATATCTTGGAAACATGGTCCAAGTTGCCGGAGGCCGTATTCAGCCTGGTACACGGGATAACCAAGTGGGGAATCCCGACATATTAATTATTGTCAACGACAAACCCATCCCTCAATTGTTAAATGAATTACCTAATGCACTTTCCACACCGGATTGGTCGCAAACCGCCGCGATAAGCAACGGTAACGTGTATATCATTCGGCATAGCGGGTTCCTGCGTCAACCCGGCGCCACCATTGCCGATGATGCGGAGATACTGGCAGAAATTATCAACCCCAAATACTTCGTCTTTGGGCGTGACGAAGATGCCTGGATGAAGTTTGAATGGCAATAAATTATCGGTTTCTCAACAAATAGCTTTTAAAGCTTTCGAAATCCGTTCCCAAAGCCGTCACCTGTTTTTCACGGCCTTCCAATAGGCTTACCTGTTGCGGCGTAACGATCCGCGCCGCGATATCCCGGGGAAATACTTCAGGAAATTTGCAGGGATGAGCGGTAGCGAGGAAAACCGCCGCATATTCTCCGGGGTTTTGTTTCCGGTAGTTCGCTGTAGCTAACCAGGCAATGGCCGTATGCGGACATGCGGTATAATCATACTGGTCCGATAATGTACGGATTGCTTCCCGGGTTTCGGCATCGGTAACTGTGTAGGATGAAACGACCTGTTTCAAAATCTCCTCGTTTCCATCGAACAAATCCATGATACGCACCCAATTGCTTGGATTCCCCACATCCATCGCGTTAGCCAAGGTCTGTACTGACGGTCGAGGTTCATAACGACCACTTTGGAGAAAACGAGGCACGGTATCATTGACATTGGTAGCTGCAATGAACTGCTTCACTGGCAGGCCCATTTTGTAGGCCAGCAGGCCGGCCCCAATGTTGCCAAAATTACCACTTGGCACGGAAAAGACCACCTCTCTAATGCCCTGCGCCTGCAATTGCGCATACGCATAGAAATAATAAAATGTTTGAGGAATGAGACGAGCTATATTGATTGAGTTTGCTGACGTAAGCCGAAATATCGATTTCAGCTCTTGATCATTAAATGCTTCTTTAACCAATGCCTGGCAATCATCAAATGTACCGTCCACCTCGACAGCCCGTATGTTATGACCGTTGGTGGTCAATTGCATTTCCTGAACGGGGCTTACTTTACCCTTAGGATAGAGTATCGTTACCCTTGTACCCGGCACACCCAAAAAGCCCAATGCTACCGCACCACCGGTATCCCCCGACGTAGCCACCAACACGTCCAGTACACGGTCGTCGTCTTGAGATAGAAAGGCCATGATCCTGCTCATGAAGCGGGCGCCAAAATCCTTGAAAGCTAAAGAAGGTCCATGAAATAGCTCCAATACTGCTGTTCCGCTATCCAACGGGCGGACGGGCGCTTCGAAGTCTATCGCTCCATTGACGATCTTGCGCAAATCATCTTCCGGCACATCGTCACCGATCAGTGCCGATGCTATTTTAAACGCAATCTCCTGCAAGGTATACTGCTGTAGATGCTGAATGAAGTAAGTGTCCAACACGGGGATTGTAACCGGCATATATAACCCTTTGTCTGCAGGCAAACTATTGAAAACAGCCTGTCTAAAAGATACACGTAGATCCTTATTGCTTGTACTATATAATTGCATTGCTTATAATTAGTCGTTTGTATCGCTATTTTTTATCACATGCGGACCGCCCGCATTTATACCGGAAACATATCCATTGCTGTCGATGCCTTGCTGTGTTAGCTGCGCTTGAATCACCGATGTAATTTTCCTGGCCGTTTCCTGACTTGTTGAGAAGGCGAAAACTGATGGCCCCGATCCCGAAATACCAAAGCCAAGTGCTCCGGAATCGATGGCGATACGGCGCATCTCGCGGAATTCAGGTATAAGAATCGCACGTGTAGGTTCAATAAGCACATCGTGCATGCTACGTCCGATAAGTTCGTAATCACTGCTAAAAAGCCCAGCCACTAAGCCAGCGATGTTGCCCCATTGGGTAACGGCATCCTTGAGGGCAACTTTCGAGCGGATCATCTGCCGCGCATCACGTGTAGGCACGTCTACATGTGGGAATACCACGGAGGCATATAACGACTGTGGGACAGGTATTGCCACGACATCGAGCGGATCGTAACCTCTGATCAACGTGATGCCCCCCAACAATGCCGGAGCCACGTTATCGGCATGACCATGCCCACACGCCAACTCTTCGCCTTGAATGGCAAACGGCAATAGTTCGCGCCGCGAAAGTGGATTACCCAATAACGTATTGACGGCAAACAAACCAGCCACGGTACTTGCTGCGCTTGAACCTAAGCCGCTACCAATGGGCATTTGCTTATGCAACGCTATTTCTACACCGATGTCTGCTTGCCCAATATGATTAAGAAAAGACATTACACTTGCACTTACTGTATTTTTTGAAGCCTCGCGGGGTAACCTCCCATTATCGCCGCTCACATTCACCAAATGAACCCCCGGCCTATCCACCTTTCGGATGAATACCTCATCGCCCGGCTCGTCGAGCGCAAATCCCAATACATCGAATCCACAAACCATATTGGCGACAGTAGCGGGCGCAAATACATGTACACAATCTTTTTCCATAGAATAGCTATTTAAGCATTAAGCACCAACATTAACCAAATCGGCAAAAACACCGGCTGCCGTCACCTCAGCACCAGCTCCGGGGCCTTTTACAACTAGTGGACGTTCACTATACCTTTCCGTCGTAAATGAGATGATATTGTCGCTTCCCGAAAGCGCAAAAAACGGGTGGTCATTACCCACCATTTCCAAAGCGATGTTTACTTGCCCCGCTTCCAATTTGCCCACATATCGGAGCACTTTATTCTCCTGTTGCGCCTTGGCTTTCAAGGCGTTGAAATAATCGTCTGCTGCTTGAAGTTCGCGGTAGAAATCATCTACAGACGTTGCCTGAACGCATGCATCAGGCAATATAGCGTCCAATTGCACATTTTCAGGCTCAAGTGCATAGCCCGCGTCTCTAGCCAGTATCAACATCTTACGCATAAAATCGGTGCCTTTCAGGTCGTCCCGGGGATCCGGTTCGGTATATCCTAATTGTTGGGCGGACTTGACGACATCATAGAATGATGCAGCACCTACGAAATTATTAAAAATATAAGAAATCGTACCTGAAAGGATCGCTTCGATACGGATTATCCGATCACCACTCAACATCAGGTCGCGAAGCACACGCACGATGGGTAAGCCCGCACCCACATTCGTTTCGTAGAAAAAGTCGACACCATGCTTGCGAGCGGTCTCCTTTAATGTTTTGTATTGATTGAAACGGCCCGAATTAGCAATTTTGTTACAGGTGACAACAGATATGTTGGATTGAAATATTTCTTCATAATAGCGAATAGGGTGCTCGCTTGCGGTATTATCAACAAATACACAATTAGGCAGGTTCATCAACTTCATCCGCGATACAAACGATGCCAAATCGGCTTCCTCGCCCGACTGTTGCAGTTGTTCTTTCCAATCTCCCAATGCGATGCCATCGCTATTAAACAACATCTTGCGCGAATTGCCAATTCCAACAATTTTAATTTCAATGTCATTATGATCCAATAGGAAACCGTGTTGTTCCCGAATCTGCCGAAACAACGTGGAACCAATGTTGCCCGTACCTACGTTGAAGACATGCAGCGTTTTATTCAGTTGAGCAAAAAAGGCATCGTGCACGGCATTCAAGGCTTTAGAGAGGTCCGATTGGGAAATAATCACCGAAATATTATATTCCGAAGAGCCTTGTGCAATTGCACGCACATTAATGCCGTTTCTGCCCAGTGAATGAAATAATTTACCAGATATGCCTGGTGTCTGTTTCATGTTTTCTCCCACAATAGCCAGCACGGATAGATTCTCCTCGATTTCCGGTTGTACTAATTTATTAGCGTGTAACTCCAGTTCGAATTCGCTTTCGATTAACGCCTTCGCCCTTGACGCTTCGGTGGGATGCACGGCAAACGTGATGCTGTGCTCGGATGATGATTGGGTGATCAATACCACGTTGATTTGTTCCCTTGCCAATAAGGTAAATAGCCGGCCGCTGAAACCAGCCCGGCCTATCATGCCGCCACCAACAAGATTGATGACACTGATTTCCGAAATGGAAGATATACCTTTTATGGGAAATGTTGTCCCGCCGCTATCGTATTGAATCATTGTACCTGAAAACTCAGGATTGAATGTGTTGCGGATGACAATGGGAATCTTCTTCAGAAAGGCAGGAATCATCGTGGGCGGGTAGATGACCTTAGCTCCAAAATAAGAAAGTTCCATTGCTTCGGTATAAGAGAGCACAGGTAGCGAAAATGCTTTCTTGACAATACGTGGATCGGCAGTAAGCATCCCATCCACATCGGTCCATATTTCGATAGCATCAGCGCCCACCGCCGCGCCTATGAGCGCCGCCGTGTAATCGCTCCCTCCTCTACCCAATGTGGTCACCCTCCCCTTCTCGTTGGCGGCGATGAATCCGGTAACAAACAACAACTTTGCTGGGTTTTCGGCTACGTATGTCCAGATACGCTGTTCAGAAAGTGCCTGATAAACGTGCGCGCTCCCAAAGTGGCTATCTGTCTGAATGAGCTGTGTGGCATCCACAAATAACACGTTGGGAAAATACTGCTCAGCGATTTTGCTAACCAAAAAGGTCGAGCACCGCTCGCCGTAGCTCAGTATCAAATCTCTACTTTGCGCGCTCAATTCACGGAGGTTAAAAACACCCTGCAAAAGATCATCCAGTTCATTAAGGTAAATTTTCAGTCTGGTGAACACCGGATTTTGATACTTTATTGCCATCAGTTGCTTCACGACCGAAAAATGGCGCGCTTCGATCTCTTCCATGCCCCCTGTAAAGTCTCTTCCTTCGGCGGCATCTGCCGCAAGTCGAGTAAGCAAATTAGTTATACCCGCCATAGCAGATAAAACAATGACCGGTTGCTCACCGGAATCTTGGGATTTTCGCACGATTTCAAGCACCGCGCGGATGCTATCGACAGAACCTACGGATGTACCGCCAAATTTGAGTATCTTCATTTGTCTAAATTAGCTTCAATTCAAATCCTATGAAACCAAAAACGCCTCCCTGTATTCGAGGAAGGCGCTTTATGGTTTTATCGTGATGACTACAACATAAATTACTTCCTCCGTGCTTTATCCCCGGTGGTAATAATTGTTGTAGTCGTCGTATATTTACTCACTTCTATTGATATTTCCGCGACAAAGGAAAGGGTTTATTTTGAAATTAGCAAGAAAAAAGTCCCATTTTTGCGATTACTATACTTTTTGAGTTTTTCAAAACAAAATTAACTTTCTTGCATTTTTTAACTTGCACTAATGGATTTTTTAACATAGCTTTGCCAGCTATCGGTCGTAAAACATGATATGCCGATAACAATCAACGTCTGCATGTTTTATTTAAAGGCAATTTAATGAAGAAAAAAACATCAATAGCTTGTATGCTATTTGCCTGCCTATTTGCCATATCGCAAGCTCAGACTTCATCAACCGACCAACCCGCCTCAAGTCCGTCAGACCCGGATAATCTAGCCAAAGATTACTTCTCGCAAATAATGGGTGTTGCCGTATCCGCATCCACTAACACGAAGCTGTATCAGTTCGTTTATGAATGGATTGGCACTCCTTATCGCTTGGGCGGGAAGACAAAGAAAGGTGTTGACTGTTCTAAATTTGCTTACGAGGTTTACCAAAATGTCTTCAACACCACGCTTGGCCACAATAGCCGTAATATCTACACACAGGTGGATCCTATCCGGAAGGATGAGCTGAAACCCGGGGATTTGGTTTTTTTCAAAATAAGAAGCCGTAATATCACTCACGTAGGCGTCTATATTGGCGATGATAAATTTGCCCATGCGTCGTCGAGTCGCGGAGTGATGATAAGCGATTTGAATGAAGCTTACTGGAAACGTTACTATTATAATGGCGGCAGGATGCTTACAGCAGCTACCCAAAATGCATCCGAGGATGAAGAAGGCCATCTAAGTTCAACCCCGGCACCGCCGATAAATTGAGTCGGGAAAAAAGTACCTGCAAACTGCATTTTCAAATCCGTGCTACGTAAATCGAATGCGCGTTTTTTTTTTTGCCGAATGGGTATTCATTTGCACTTGAAGGCTTGATGAATATTTCTTACTTTTACCAAACCGATTCACTACGAATTAAGTATGTCTGCAAAAAAAGTTTTAATCCTTAATCAGGAACAAATCGAGAAAAAGACCATTCGCATTGCTTACCAACTGGTGGAAGATAATTTCGAAGAGACATCATTGGTATTGGTGGGAATCGCGGATCGGGGCTATGTATTTGCGCAACGACTGAAGGCGTTGCTGGAAAAAATCTCCGTACTCGACATCCTGCTTATCCGTGTAACGCTGGATAAAACCAGCAGCATACTAAATGCGAAAACGGATATTCCTGTCGAACAGGCAAAAGGGAAAGTAGTGATATTAGTAGACGACGTATTGAATAGCGGACGTACACTGGCGTACGGCATGGGCGTATTTTTCGATGTACCACTTAAAAAGATGCGCTCCGTTGTATTGATAGATCGTAGTCATCATAAGTTCCCTATTTTCAGCGATTTCTCCGGGCTAAAACTTTCAACCATCCTGAAGGAACATGTTTCCGTAAACCTTCACGAATGTGATGGTGGCGAAGACGCGGCTTGGCTGGTGTAGTATAATAGGACAGGGTTTTGTTTTAAACTCAGTTCACCTTGATTTTCAGCATCATACCCGGCTTAATACTACTATTATTCAATCCGTTATCCGATTTAATTGCTGATACACTTGCACTACGATGGCGTTTTGCAATGCCCGACAATGTATCTCCTTTTTTTACTCGATAGGTAATATAGGAGTCCGATATCGTTTGGGACGGCCTGCTTGAATTGGCGTTATCACTCGGACTAAAGACTCGAAGGCGCTGGCCAGGAACGATCGTATTGTTCTTGATGCCATTCCAAGCGCGCAGGTCTTGTACCGTAACCTGATGCCGCTTAGCTATGATACCTAATGTTTCTCCCTTACGTACGCGGTGAGTAGTAACGTGAGCTGACGCGGGAGCAGCAGTCGCATTATTATTATCTCCGCCATTTACGGCGTTGACTACTGACGGTGCCGTATTAGAGGTATTCAACACCGCATACAAAGCTGGATACGTGCGTGGGGCTGCTTCGGGCAGTACCAACCTTTTCGGGAACTCCGGGCTACCATTAACGACACCTCTTTTGTACGCTGGATTTAGCGATTTGATCAACTCTTCTTCGACTTCAAGCGCTTTGGCAACACCACTTAACGGCACGAATTTTTGAACGGACACTGTTTCGGTTTCCGTCAATATTCCTGAATCCGCAGGCATTATTCCATGCTCTTCATGATAACCCAACATATAAGTGACAGCGATAAAAGCGGGCACATAGTTGCGGGTCTCGCGCGGCAGATAAGGGCTAATCGCCCAATAATCCGGACTACTTAGCCCAGATCGCTGAATAGCCCGCAATATGTTTCCCTTACCACAATTGTAAGAAGCTATGGCCAATAACCAGTCACCAAAATCATTATAAGCATCCATTAAATAGGCGGCAGCGGCATAACTTGCCGCCACAGGATCCTTGCGTTCATCGATATAATTATCGATAGCTAAATCATACATCCGGGCCGTCGCAAACATAAATTGCCACAAGCCTGTCGCCCCTACCCTAGATACCGCGTGAGGATTCAGTGCAGATTCTACAATAGATAGGTATTTGATTTCGTCTGGAATCCCCTGCTCCGCAAATACACGCTCATAAATCGGGAAGTAATATTGCCCCAACCCCATCATACGCGAAAGGTGTTTTTTATAACGATCCGTACTGTATACATCAATATAGGATTGTACTTGGGCATTGTAGGTAAGCGGGACGGTCTTTTGCAGGTATACTAACCGTCCTTCAACAGTCTCTGGCACAAATTCAAAAATCGGAGAATTGCCAAGTTCTTCTTCTAGGTATACAAAATCAATACTATCTGCAATCAACTCAAGCTGTATATCGATATGATTTGCGATGCTGTTTTCGCTGGTTAAGGTATCCAAAAGCGAATCACTGGGCGTAGTTTTCGAAAGCGCCAATTGGGCACACAACATACTACTCACGGCTATCGCCGAAACTTTCTTTAACACCATGTTTTCGTTAGTCGGTATGTATTTGCCATAAACCTACCTAACAGCTATAACCTTAGCTTGCTAGTGTAATCGATTAAATTTATTGTGGTTAAGTCTATCCTACGTTGAATAACGTAGCTATCAGATTATTATTGCATAGTATGCAAACAAAAAGGTGTGATTTACGCACAACATAATAGAACTCATACCAAATGGTAATTGATTTGGCATAAAGTTCTATCCACTATCTAACTAAGTCTATTGTTTGTTCTCTTCTAATTCTTCCTTCGGGCTTTCCTTGGGATTCTCTTTCTGACCCTCTTTGAATTCCCTGATGCCACGCCCCATACCGCGCATCAATTCGGGGATTTTCCGGCCGCCAAACAACAAAAGAAGCGCCAAAACAATCAGAATAATCTCTTGCGCACCGAGAAATAACAACACTGAATCTAACATAATCGTTGTTTTAATTTTAGTTACCCCCCTACTCCATTAGACGGGGCTATTTTACAAATGTACGTATAATATTTTATTTGCGTAATTATTTTGCCAACCAAGGTTCGGGATTTATCGGCGCCGCGCCCTCCCAAATTTCAAGATGCACTTCGGAGGTTCCGTCTTCTGGATCCACCAATGCGGTTCCCAATACCTGTCCTGGCTGTACGACCTGTCCACGTTTTACCGTTGGGCTACCTAATTTGGTATAAACAGAAAAATATTTACCATGTTGGATAATAATAGATATGTTCCCCTGCATATTTAAGACTGTATGTACGGTTCCATCAAAAATTGCCCGGACCGGCGCATTATTACCTGTCCGGATATCAATGCCGTCATTCTGCACGGTTACCCCCCTGCCTATTGTATGCCGGCCAAACCCCTGTGTAATGACACCCTGCTGGACAGGCCATGGAAGTCGACCCCGATTGCTGGCAAAGTCAGCCGAAAGCTTCGCTGCTGCGGGGGTATTGGCTAGTACTTCCGTATCACTCTTACGGACAGCGGGCTTCTCCGCCTCCACTTCCTTCACGGTTTTTCCCGTTCGTTCAGCTTCCAGCGCCAACGCTGCCTGACGGGCTTCCTCTTCAAGGCGCCGTTGCTCCGCTATTTCCCGTTGAATGGCTGTTCGTATTGCCCTCGCCAGACGTTCGTCTTCTTGCTGCTTCTTTTGAAGTTCTTGCTTGAATTGCTTTTCTTGATGAGTAAGCGCTTGCAAGACCTTAGATTGTGAGCCTTGCTCCTGTGCAATGACTTTACGTTCTTCCTGTTGTTCAGCGAGCAATACCGCCTGTTCCTTCTTGCTCGCCTCCAACTGTGCAACTTTAAGGGCAATTGCCTGCTGCGTATCCTCAATTTCAGTTGCACGTTCTTTTCGGGATTCATTGAATTGTTGTAAATACTTAACCCGCTTGAATGCTTGATTGAAATCCTTAGAGGCAAAGATAAACATCATTTTATTGTACGCATTTTTATTGCGGAAGGCAAACATAATCATGCTTTCGTAGTCCTTACGCAACTTTTCCAATTGGCTACGGAGGTTTTGGATGGTTTTGTTGTGGGATGCAATCTGATTGTTAATGAGCCTAATTTCACTGTTGATTGTACTGATTTTCTGCTCCCGTAGGCGCAGTTGGGTGTTTAACGCACTCACTTGCTTAAGCGAGAGGCTCCGGTCACTCGATGTAGTTTTAAGGCTTTGGTTGAGTTGTTCGATTTCCCTATTCAGGCGCTCCCGTTGTTTCTTGAGCTCAGCACTGCTTTGGGCATAACAGGAAACCAATGCCAAAAAAAACGCGACTACGCTTAACGTAACTCTAATAAAACTCATCAATATGCTACTTTATCTGACAAAGACGCTAATCAACCCCTTCACGTCCGGATCGCGCTACCGAGCCATTTATTGTCTGCGAAAGTAATAAATCTACGTCGATAATCATGCATCCTTTAGTATTATTGGATTTCCTTGTACCTCGAGGGCACACTGAACGGCATTTCCACTTCTTCGTTATAGACTACCCGACTATAATTCATATCAGACCGCAAATCCAAGTCTTGAGCAGTTATTGAGATTTTCACATGATGTGGAAAATCATATCCTACAGCTTTCCGATAATCGGAATAAAAAGCTTGCAGCCGCTGACCACGTCGGGTTTCATCCATCGAGGTATACATGGTACGATAACTGGTATCCAGAGCAGCTACATATAACAAATCATTTGAATCTCCTCGTAAAACGTAGCCCTCGTCATTTTTAAAAACCGCGGTATCCTCTTGATTCTCTTGCCCCATCACATTTCCAACCAGCAAATGTTGCAAGCTCGAAAAATCCAACCCATCGCTTGTAAAATTATAGAGGTACTCAAATGGTTTCTGCATATATTCGAATTGCAAACGATTAATGATCTTAATGCTATCAGGTGTAATCAATACCCGCCCCACTTCGATACCCATAAGCGCTGTTATGGAAATCCAAATTGCCTTGCTATGTTCAATACGCACATTAGCTGTTACGTCATAGCTGTCCTTATTAAGGACAATGCGGCTTTTGGCTCGGCCGCTGAATGTCGCATAATGCAACTGACGCTGAGCAATATTGCCGAGAATATTCAATCTTTCAGTACGCGACACACGTTTCTCCATACCCTCCGTCGGAGCCAGCCGCTTTTTGGAAGCGCATGAAAACAATACGGCCACTATTATACAGAAAATTGATCCCCTAATCAATGTAGCGCTTCGCATCAATTTTTTTTGATAACTTATCAATATTCTTGCCAACCGCCTGGGACATGGTCTTGGCCTTCTTCCACTGCACGATGGCCGACTCAATGTCCCCTACCTTGGCCAGGATATCACCATAGTGTTCCAATAGTGTATCCGAAACCGTATCGGAGCCCTTAATGGCCTTTTCGATCCAAAACAGTGCATCCTGGTACTCCCCTTGCTGAAAGCGTATCCACGCATACGTATCTTGGTAGGACGGGTAGTCCGGCGCTAATTCATTCGATCTCTTTGACATTTCGGCGGCTAGTGGCAATTTCTGTTTACGCAACGCCAGATAGTATGCATAGTTATTTAGTGCGTAAGCATTTGTGCTATCCAATGCGATAGCTTCCTCATACGCCACGTCGGATTCAGCATACATTCCCAACGTATTGTAAACATCACCAAGGTTACTATACAACTGTGTAAGCAACGGAGTATGCTCCTCACTCGCGTTGTTCAAAGAAGCCTCCAAATACTTCCGGGCCTCCTGGTAGCGCTGGTTACCCATGAAACCATGCCCGGTAAAGAAGAGAATTATTGGGTGGTTCGGAAATAGGGCCAACGCCTCTTTTCCATGCGCTTCGGCATCGTCATACTTTCCCAATTGGAGCTCTACTTGCAACAACTGTTGCCAAATGACATCAATATACCGATTAATATCTAAGGCTTTCAGATAGGCTTCACGGGCCTTGTCCAACTGGTTCAATTGCATGTAAATGTCACCCCTTACTGCATGTGCTTTTGTCTCCAAGGGATATGTCTCGGTGAGTAAATCCGCCAAACCCGTCAGGGAATTTGCAACAAGGGGGTGTTTGCGATTCGCAATGGCAGCGTATAATATGCCGGCTTTGGCATCGATATCCAATTTGTCGCTTCTGAACGCCTGCTGAAGAAAATCATTTGCATGTCGCTGTTTACCCATTGCCAAATAAGCATCTGATTTACTGAGTAAAACAAGCGGATCGTCCGGAAAAAGATCCGCCGCTTCATCCAACAAGGAGATTGCTTTTCTGCTCTCACCAATATCGGTATATAGCTCGGCCAGTAAGATATATCCTTTGCTCTCCATCGGCTTTTCGGAAATCAATAGCCGCAATTGTTCTATCGCTGAGTCCTTGTCGCCTTTCGCCAAATAAACTTGATACTTGAAAAGGTACTGATCGTCAGCTTCCCCAAACCGCGCACTTATCGTATCATACACAGCTAGCGATGCGTCGTATTGTTTATCTAAGTATAATACATGCGCCTTATCATGATAATAGCTTACACTATCCGGACGGAGCCTGATCAGCTCATCGAATATGACCGGAATTGCCTTCAAATTCCCAGTTTTTCGATAGGTATCCAACAACATGGACCAATACCATTCGTTATCCCCGTCGAGTTGAGTAGCACGTAACGCCGACTGTTCCGCCCGCTTGTAATCCTCGTTTTCGAGATAAATTCGGGCCAGTTCGAAATGGGCTGCATCGTTATCTGGCTGCAACAATATCAACCTATCAAACGTCTTTTCGGCGGCTGCCAACTGGCCAGAAGTTTTCTGCTGAATCCCTTTAAAATATAAATCCTTGATTAACAAGCTATCTCCCGCACTAAGCATCTTTGGCGCCCCACTTTTTTCCTGGGCAAAGGTGACGTTTCCAACCATCACTAGCCCGCCTACCATAACAACCCGCCAAAACGGAAGTATCTTAATCATTACTTGCCACATAACTTTGAAAAATCAATTTTATTATTGTACCTTTGCAGTCCCTTAAAATCAAGGGGCTAAATATATTTATTAATTATTTCAAAACAAAGCAAGTGAATACGTTAAGTTACAAAACTGTCTCTGCCAACAAAAACACCGTCACCAAGGAGTGGATTGTTGTTGACGCTGAAGGCGAGATTTTGGGGCGCTTGTCATCCCAGATTGCTAAGGTAATCCGGGGGAAACACAAGCCGTCGTACACCCCACACGTAGACTGCGGTGACAATGTGATTGTGATCAATGCAGACAAGGTTAAGTTGACTGGCAATAAGCTCAATGACAAGGTATATCAGCGATATACCGGCTATCCGGGCGGCCAGCGTTTCGAATCTCCTAAGCAGTTGCTGGCCAAGCATCCAACGCGTATCTTGGAAAAGGCGGTGCGTGGTATGCTGCCAAAAAACCGGCTGGGAAGCGCATTATTCAAGAACCTGTACGTATATGCAGGTAACGAACATCCGCATGCAGCGCAGAATCCAACAACTGTTAAATTCTAAGGAGCAAAGAAATGTCAACAACTAACACTTCAGGAAGAAGAAAAACCGCAGTTGCCCGCATTTACTTAACTGCTGGCGGCGGCAACATTACCGTAAACGGTAAGGATTTCAAAGAATATTTCCCAACATTGCCATTGCAATATATTGTAACCCAAAGCACAGAAGTAGCCGGCGCAACCGGTAACTATGATGTGAAAGTTAACGTAGCCGGGGGCGGCATCAAAGGACAGGCAGAAGCCGTTCGTCTGGCGATAGCCAAAGCGCTCATCACGCTCGACCCGGAAGTGAAACCTGCCCTGCGGGCGAAGGGATTGGTAACGCGCGACGACCGAATGGTTGAGCGTAAGAAACCAGGACGTCGTAAAGCGCGCAGGAAATTCCAATTCAGTAAACGTTAATCTTTTAAGGAGAACAAAAAAATGGCAAGAACAACATATCAGGAATTATTGGATGCGGGTGTGCATTTTGGACACCTTACCCGCAAGTGGGACCCGAAAATGGCCAAGTACATTTTCATGGAGCGCAACGGCATTCATATCATTGATTTAAATAAAACCCTCACCAAATTGGAGGAGGCTGCCTCCGCAATTAAACAGGTGGTAAAATCCGGCCGGAAAGTACTCTTTGTGGCCACGAAAAAACAAGCAAAAGATATCGTCTCGGATCAAGCCAAAGCGGTAAATATGCCTTTCGTGACCGAACGCTGGCTCGGAGGCATGCTTACTAACTTTGCTACTGTTCGTAAATCAATCAAAAAGATGTCGAACATCGACAAAATGACAAAGGACGGCACCTACGATGTATTATCGAAGAAAGAAAAATTGATGATACAACGTGAGCGCATCAAATTGGAAAGCCTCTTGGGAGGTATTGCTGACTTGAACCGTTTGCCTGCGGCACTTTTTATTATCGATGTTAAGAAAGAGCATATTGCGGTAAGCGAAGCGTTGAAACTGAATATCCCTACGTTTGCAATGGTAGATACGAATTCTGATCCTACCAACATCGACTTTCCCATCCCATCCAATGATGACGCGACCAAATCCATCAGCCTCATCACGGCAATAATAGGGAAAGCCATCCAAGAGGGACTTGAAGAACGCAAACGCGACAAAGAGGAAGAAGCTGAAAAAGAAGCCGCCGCTGCAAAAGCAAAAATCGATAGCGGGGAAGAAGTAGAAGCGGAAGTAAAAGACGCAAAAGCTGATTTCGATGCCTCAGGAAAACGCCCGCGTAAAGCGAAGGCCGAAGCGACAGCCGAAGCAGAAGGCACTCAAGACGGAGAATAACCGTCTATACGAAACCGGATGGTAAATGTGGGGCTTCGGAAGGACTGACTTTCCGCCAACCGATTGCCATCCGGTTTTTTCATCACTTGCCGGCGATCTTTGCAACAGGCAGAAAGGAAAGTAGATTCCACGTCATTTTTAGGGAGCTTTCCTAACGGAAAATACAAGTGACGGAATTCGAAAACAATACAATTGCAAATTACAAAATAAGGAAAATAAAATGTCCACAGTACAAATTTCAGCATCAGACGTAAACAAACTGCGACAACAAACCGGCGCAGGTATGATGGATTGCAAAAAAGCATTGATCGAAGCGAATGGCAATTTTGAAGCGGCTATCGATTATCTTCGAAAAAAGGGGGCGAAAGTGGCCGCTAGCCGTCAAGACCGCGATTCAAACGAAGGGGTAGTTATCGCTAAAACAACCGATGACGGTAAAACCGGCGTTATCATAGAGCTAAACTGCGAAACCGATTTTGTAGCGAAAAATGCGGATTTTATCGCATTTGGGGAAGGTATTGCGGACGTTGCGGTAAACCATGTTCCTTCTTCACTTGAAGCGTTGAAGCAACTTGAAATAAACGGCGTAAAAATCGCGGACTTATTACTCGACCAAACCGGTAAAATCGGCGAAAAAATAGATGTGTCCAAATATGAAATCGTAGCGGCGGAAAAAGTAGTAGCCTACATACATGGCAACTATCGATTGGGCGTATTGGTTGGTCTTAATCATGCGGTAGACAATGCCGATGAGGTCGGCAAAGACGTCGCCATGCAAATTGCGGCAATGAACCCCGCAGCCATCGACAAGAGTGATTTGGATGCCCATACCATTGAGCGAGAGTTGGAAATTGCCAAGGAGCAAATCCGGGCAGAAGGTAAGCCTGAGGAAATGGTAGAGAAAATTGCACAAGGAAAGCTCAATAAATTCTATAAAGAATCTACCCTACTGAATCAAGAGTTTGTAAAAGACTCATCTAAGAACATTGCACAGTTTTTAGATAGTGTTTCCAAAGGGCTCACTGTTACCGTTTTTAAGCGGGTACAATTGGGCGCTTAAGAGCTTAGCTTTCTTCGGAAAATCTTTAACGTAATTAGTCAGAATCATTGATAACGAACCACCCCCTTAGAATCCCAACTTCTAACGGGGTGGTCTCTGCAGTGCAATCAACCATCATTCATCTATTGCGCAATAAATATTGCTATTAGGATAATTGAGTCCGGGCATCCTGTCATTTTAATACAAAAAACTGATTTTCTCACGGTTTTAGCTCGAAATATTAATTATTGTTGTCCGATTAATAATAAAATCAGTAACTTGGAATCTGCGATTAAAGCGCTCACTTATTAGCGCCTAAAATCGAATCTTGCAAGGATGTGTCTGTTGGTGTCATAAATAAGAACACATTTACAAGGCTTAAAAAATCACCGAAATATGGAGACGAAAATTTCAGTTTTGTATGTGGATGATGAAGAGAATAATTTAATCTCTTTCAGAGCTACCTTTCGCCTAAAATATAAAATTTATACAGCGCTGAATGGCACCGATGCTATTCAAACTGTCAAGAATAATCCCATTGACATCATCATCACCGATCAACGGATGCCGCAAATGACCGGAGTTGAATTTCTCGAAGAAATCATTAAGGTGGATCCGGATCCTGTACGTATTCTACTCACCGGTTACGCAGATATGGGTGCTGTAGTCGATGCCGTAAATAAAGGCAAGATTTTCCATTATTTGAGCAAGCCATGGAGCGAGGAAGAGTTAGACGAGACCATTCAACGAGCTTATGATATTTATTCCGAAAGAAAAAAAATAAAGGAATCATTTTCGCAACTTGAAGTAACTAATGAGCAACTTGAGTTTCTCCTCAGGCAAAAACTACTTTCCTAACCATACCAAACTTTGCTATTTACCCGGTATTGTTACAGCAAACGTAGTCCCTTCTCCTTCTGTTGAGCTGACTTCAATTTCACCTCGTAATTTAGCCAACGCGCTTTTTACATTATACAACCCGAAACCCGTACCTTCCGCTTGATCACTTCCCCTAAAAAAGAGCTTAAAAATCTCTCCAATATCCTGCTCAGCAATACCGATTCCCGTATCGCTCACCTGTATGGTTGCTTTGCCGTTGTCTACAACTACCGATAGTTTCACGATTTTACCGTCGCCATCCTTTTTTTGATACTTGAAAGCATTTGATAGCAGATTGTGCAAGATAAGCTTTAAGGTCGTTTCGTCACTTTTGAATTCTTCCTTTTGACTACTATCGATCGTAAATTCAACGTTATTACTTTGCGTATAGACACTGTAAAAACTCCTCAAATACTCAAATAACGACTGAAAATCAATTTCAGAAATCGTAAGCTCACCCCGCTTTAACAAGTAATAGTCGTGTAGGCTGTTGATATAAGCGTTCAGCCTTAATACCGAACTCTCCATCAATGCCAGAATCTCGTGAATTCGCTCAACGGAATCAAACTCCAGCCCCAGTTTTATAGCAGATAGCACCCCGGTCAACGGATCACGTAAGTCATGGCTCACGCTGTAAGCAAACTTGTCCAGTTCATCGTATGCCTTTTGGAGTTCGACATTCCGAATATCCAACATGGAATTTGTGATATAGAACTTGTTGGCCTCTTCGATCGACGAGATAATCTCTTCTTCTACCCAAGGTTTACGTACGAACCTGAAAATATGCCCTTTATTTACCGCATCTACAACCGTTTCCATATCTGCATAGGCTGTTAATAGAATCCGCACAGGTCTTGGAAAATCGAGTTTTATATGGTGCAAAAAATCTATTCCGGTTTCTCCAGGCATCCGTTGGTCACAAAAGATAATCCTTATATTCGGATTTGAACGCAGTATATCACGGGCTTCATCCGTACTGATTGCGGTATATATTGGATATCGATACCTGAACGTAGCCTTAAAACTGACCAGGTTGTTGGCCTCGTCATCAATGTAAAGTATTTCCGGATACTGGAGCATCGTGAAGGAAAGTTTATAGGGCCAATGGACTAAAAAGCAAAATTAATATAAATGATTTAATAAAGAACACTTATTGTGTTTGTTGTTTGCGCGGCAGGACTATCAAAAACTTTACGCCTTCGCCTACCGAGGATTCGATCTTAATTTCCCCTTGGTGCTTCTTTATCGTATTGTAAGCAATTGACATCCCTAGCCCTGTTCCCTCTCCCACTTCCTTTGTTGTGAAGAACGGTTCAAATATTTTTTCCTTCACTTCGGTCGGCATACCAATGCCATTGTCCCTGATGGAAATATAGATATTTTCAGTGTCAGCTTCCGTCTTGATTTCAAGTATTCCACCGGAATTTCCATCGAATTTTTTGTTAATTGCGTACAGTGCGTTGGTAATGATATTCAAAAACACCTGATTGAGCTTTCCCGGGTAACATTCTACCAATGGTAATTCACCGTATTTTTTGTCTACGGCTACCCCCTCCTTCACCACGCTGTTAAGAATTACCAATGTCGACTCCAGTCCTTCATTGATATCTGCGAATTTCAATGAGTCCTCATCTACCCTTGAGAAAATACGGAGGCTTTTTACGATTTCGGCAGTCCGATATGCTCCTTCATGCATACCCTTTAACAGAAAATCTACCTCTACTTTAAGATACTCAAGATCAAGTTCTTCTTTATAGGCATTGATGCGCTGTTTTTTTTCCGACAACGATAAATCTGACAGTGCAATATTTTCAATCTCATCCATGGCATTCCAAACCATATCGACATCTCGTTTTAATGGCGCAACGTTGGAAGTGACAAAATTGATCGGATTGTTTATTTCATGCGCAACACCTGCCGTCAATTGGCCGAGAGAAGCCATTTTTTCGGCTTCCACCAGTTGTGCTTGTGTTTCCTTCAAATGGGTTAATGTGTTTTGCAGCGATTCATTCGATTCCTGCAATGCATGGGTACGTTCCTCCACTCGCTGTTCAAGGATAATATTTTGCTCGCGAATTAGCTTTTCGTTTTCTTTGGAAATTAATAAAGCCTCAGCTTGGGATTCTTCCTTCTCCTTTTTGTAAATATTTATTTTGTCAGCCAAAGCAAATGACAGCAGGGCAGCTTCCAGCGCCGACCCTATTAAAATCGAATTATTGGTAAAACTATTAAAGGGTAGGACACCCGCATCTTTCATTATATATATAATTACTCCGCCTAGAAAAAAAGACCAGGCTATGCAGAAAAATAATGCAGGTTTATACTTCTTTTTATAGAATATATAAAATCCGCTAAGTAAAACCAAAGCTGAGCTAAGGGCGGTATTTACCTGTAATATTTGCTGACCAATGATGTAATGCCCAAAAAGGTATAGAACAGCAGATATAACATAAATAGCAATTGTGGCGCATAAAGCGGCATAGACAGCCTTGAAAAAATGCTTGACATGTAAAAAATTAAACGTGAATAGAATTGAAAAAACCCCGGCTAAAACTGTAATAACATGGTTAGCCTTAACAATAAGCCACGTAGAATCAGGCCATAGAAATTTAGCAGCGTACCCCTTTAAGCAAGCTTGGGTAAGTCCAACTACTAAAATATACAAAACATAATATAGATATTGCCTATCGTTAGTTGATAAATAAAGAAAAAAATTATAAAGGAACATGACCGCGATAATCCCTGAATAAATACCAAAGTACAACTGGTCATTGGCTACCCATTCCAAAATAGTTGCACTCTTACCAATGGTAATGGGAATTTCCATTACACCATCTCCAGAGGCTTGAAAGAAGAACGCCGTACTAGAGTCAGGAAGAAGCTTAACTCTGAAAATAGGATATTGCGTATTAAACTCCCGCTGATAAACGGGGGTTGTATTTGGCAACTTTTGAACGCCAATTTGGCCATTTGTAATGCTGTAGAAAACCAAATTATTAATATTTGCATTTTGGACTTTAAGCAAAAAAACGCTGTCCCTACCGCGATTTACGGCCTCCACTTTAAACCAAAAGACGGATTCGCTTAATCCATAATTTGGAGAATGGTTTGATAGAGTTTCAAAATCTCTATGAATAAGGTCTGCAATTTTAAATTGACGATGCCGGTCTTCAATAACGCCTATTGTGAAGGAAACGTCGTCCCCATCCGCTAAAGCAGAGTCAATTTGAGCCGTTAAAATGCCAAAAGCAAAAAAAAAGATATATGAGAAGAACATCTTATATTATATTCAAATATTCTTATAATTTTCGCAAGAGTAAAATTATCTTACAAGAATAGTAATTTTTTATTTTATACTTTATCCAATGACAGGTCATACGCTATCATGATCTCGCCTTTCGGGCCTCTTTCTATTCTATCTTGGGTAGGGTTCTTGTCAAATTCCTTTACAAACAATTGATTATCTTCTGTAGCATGTGATAGCTCATTAACATCCCTGATGACCATCGCAGTAGCAACCAAATCCAGTTTGGGATAATTAAAAAAACCATCATTACCTAAAGCGCGTTCGATAACAAAACCAGCGCGCCCGCCCATTCTTACCGTCGCCGGGGCACAAAGTGCAAACAATGTTTTAACATTCAGTTTTCTTGCTAATACGATAATTGCTTTAGTTAAGTGAGCGCTACCTATCCCATATCCAGCAACCTCCCTTGAGTTCCATAAACCACATAGCTCCGCAGTCAGATGTTTTTCACTATGCTGCTTGACCAAATCATGTATCTTAGTATCAACTTTGCCTACCGCTTCTTCAATGGGCAACATTAACTCTTCATCAGCTATCTGGAGTCGCGCTCCACCAAAGAGCCGACCATCAATTTTAGATTCAACCAATACAACATAGGTGTTTTTATGATTGGTCCACAATGGCTTATTAGAGGTAATCATCGTAATTCCATAAATTTCTAGCACCTTCCGGTGTCCTTCTATAAAGCTTGCACATGACTTAGGTTCATCTACTGCACGAAAAGCTCGGAATGTAGCAGAAATCATATTCATTTGTCTCTCTGAAAAAAAACTTCCTCCAAATTTAACCTTAGTGAATTCACAGTTGGATCCTCGCCTTTGAACAGTCTGAAGAAGAATAAAGGCACTTCTTCTGTTAAGTTAATACTAAATATTGAATTAAACTCATCATCTAGTTGGGCAAACTGATTCTGAACGCTAGTAGGCATATCTTTACCCTTTCCAAACCTTAGCCTTGTAAAGTGCAATATAGGTGCTAGTAATGGCTGCAATGAAATATTATTTTTACTCGTAGTCATCCAAATCCGTTCTAGCGCCTTACCTGCTTCGAGACAATTGATTGCATCAAAGGTCGGCATAGTGATAAGTCCAACCGATGAAGAGGTTCTTATGAGGTTTGCTGTCATATTTTCCAGCGCCTTACCTAAACCCCAATCCGCAACTAGCTTTATCGCTTCCGGATCTCTGGCCACCCTAAAACCTATTGTATCTTTGGCACTCAACTCAAGTGTTCGCACATCTAATCCATCTTTCGTTTTTTCTGTCTCCTCCGTCGTCCATCTTAACTCCTTCTCAAATAATTCGTAATGGCCTTGCGGTATAAAAAGTCGCAATTTCTCAGATTTACCAGCAATTTCTGCCAATTGCTGTAAACCTTCCGCATCATCGATAAACCTAAGCGATGCTCCTTCAATTGGCTCTATCGATTGCTGTATTTCAACGAGATCTCTGAACTCCAATTTCAGTCCATTACCTTGATGTCTATTGGTACATCGTGTGTGAATATAGGGTGCCAGATTGTTATCGACTGGTTGAGAAGGCACAAATGAAATAACAGCTATCAGAAGAGGTACATCCGGTAATGGGAAAAATTTTTCTGCCACACCCACCCCTATAGCACTCGCTTTCAGGCTTAGATTTTCCATTGCGGCCCCAAATGTCATATAGGATGCCATGTTCTCAAAATCCCCGAACGATTCAGAACGCTCGATATCGTGAAATAGGTACAGTCTTACTCCATCAAAATACCATTTCCATGGTTGGTTATTTCCTGGAGAAGGCGCAACTATTGCTGCCTCAACCAACACTTTAAGCGTCTGTTTACTGATTGAATATGCTGTTTTTTCCTCAAACTTCGGCACCAGGTTAGCAATTCGAATCATTTCATCCTTGGTCAATGATTTCTTTGTATATGCAAAGCCGGGTGTCTGCATCTTAGGCTCACCAATCAATTCTTCTAAATCAATAAAATACCTCCCTGATTGATAGAATTGGTTTAATAGCACCCTTCTACATACGTCCGCTGTAATTCCTCCCCCCATGGTAACGGCACTGGCTAATTGCGGCCAAGTAGATATCGTTTGCCCTACTTCAATAGCCGATGCCTTCATTCTCACTGACAAAGTTTCCACACCGGCAAACGCAAGTATATATGGAAGTTTCTGTTCATTGGTTTTGAGATTCTTAAAATTTGAAACATCTAAATGTTCCACAAACCCATGCAATATTGGTCTATTTGGTTCCAAATCAAAGCGTTCTATATCAACTGTCCCTCTATCACTGGCTTCCATAAGTACCGGAATAGCGTGCTTCTTAGCCGCAATTCTACAGTTAATCTTAATATCCACGCCATCACATTCGTCGATAAGTAAATCGAGCTTACCACCCTGCAACAAGAAGCTGTCCAAGTTTTCAGCTGTTATGCCTTCATGGAAGCAGGTCACTTTCAAAAACGGGTCAATCTCAGCGATCTCTCGGGCAACAATAACGGTTTTTTTCAACCCCATATTTTGAACGCCGCTCCTTAGCCTATTTAAGTTGGTGATTTCCAACTCATCAAAATCCGCAATCCTCAATTCTCCGCAACCGCGCTCCATACAAAGCGTGAGCGACACCGATTGTCCTACAGACAGGCCAATAACTCCCACTTTCTTTTGCATCAACAGTAACTGCTCATCATCTGTAATTTTGTAACGATTGCGGTTGGTGCGCATGGCTATAAATTCGTCTTCATCCAGAATATGCACCAATGTTTCATTCCACGGATAATATACCCAGACTCCGTATTCCAGCTTGGGAATACCCGTTAGATGATCATTCACCAAACGCTCGATTTCGTCCGCCACCAATGTTTTTTTGGGATAAAACGACTTTACCAATTCTCGCAATTGCTGGTCTATCGTGTCAAAAATTCGGATGAAAGGTTTCTGTTGAAGCAAATTACGCAGATCGCTGCGGTCAACCTCATTCCCTAATCTAAAAAACAGCGGTACCACCACATCGTCTAGCAATGGGGTAACCGACGCCTTCTTCAAAATATCCTGCAGCAAAGCTTTGGTTGTCATATATCAAAATTAATCATTCAAATTAGAAGAAAAACGCTAGTTTATTAATATGTCGTTAGGTCTTTATAGTACATTAAATTACCAAATACCTTTGGTACATTCAGTGCATAAAGTTAAAGAAATAACCCTTTAGTTCAAATTCTTCACCGTCAATTTTGAAGCTGGTTCCCATTAAATATAATACACTGAAAACAAATTATTTGCAGCACATGTCGTTTCGAAAATCCCCCAACCTTCGGGCCGTAGCATCTTTATCTTATCTTTGTATTATCAGGAATTCGGGATTCAGGCGTGCTTACTCCCCGAACTTGTGCGGCTTCTGCAGAGCAACAGCCCTTAGGAGTTAGCTACTGCTAACGAAGCAATACTCTGCCAGCCGAAGGATGAAGCCAGGTAATAGGATAGCACGAAAGAACGGAAAGAAAAAGAGAATCCCTTAATCTAAAATCAGCAATAATGAAAAAAATAAAAAAACATCAACATACCAAATTGCAAGTGCTCGCGGTATCGCTGGGAATCCTACTGCAGACAAACGGCGCCTTTGCTCAAACACTCTTCTTTGAGCGGGTATTTGACGAAAGCCTTGCACAGGCAAGTTATGTAATTGGCAGTCTGAAAACACGTGAGGCAATCGTGATAGACCCCAAGCGGGATATTGACACTTACCTAAAAATCGCCGAATCGAACAACCTCCAGATTACCCGCGTCGCCGAAACGCATATCCATGCGGATTTCCTGAGCGGATCTCAGGAACTGGCAACCGCAACAGGCGCCGAATTGCTCCTTTCAGCAGCGGGCGGCAAGGAATGGCAGTACGAATTTGACCATATTCCGTTGAATGATGGCGATAGGATAGACATGGGTAAACTGCTACTGCAAGTCATGCATACACCGGGGCATACCCCCGAAAGCATCACCTTCCTGCTGATCGATCCGGCGATATCCGAAAAACCGCAAAAGGCCCTGACAGGCGATTTTGTTTTCGTGGGCGACGTGGGCCGCCCCGACCTTCTGGAAATGGCAAGTGGACAAATAGGCACAGCCGAAGAGGGTGCGAAACAGCTATATCGGTCAATCCAACGTTTTTCTGAATTGCCAGATGGGTTGGAAATCTGGCCAGGGCATAGCGCAGGGTCTTTCTGCGGTAGGTCGCTGAGCGACATCCCGCAATCGACATTGGAACAGGAAAAGTTACTAAACAAAGCATTTCAATACCATGGCGACGAAGGGGGCTTCGTGGATTATGTGCTTGATGGCCAACCCAGCGTGCCAACGTATTTTGCAGTGATGAAACAATTGAATAAGGCACGTCACCCACTACTGATCGAAATTCCAAATTATCCGAAATTAAGTGACGAAGCATTTCTCAGGGCTTGGAAAAACGGGCTACAGGTTGTCGATACCCGTAACAAGGACGAAGTGGCCAATGGATTCATCCCCGGTAGTGTCCACATCGAGGGAAGTAAATCGTTCGCTACGTGGGTGGGATCACTGTTGGATTACCAACAGCAACTTATTTTGGTGGTGGAGGATGAAAGGCTTGAGGCGATCACCCGCCAACTCATGCGTATCGGAATGGACAACATATATGGCTACGTATCTGAAATCGAGCGTCTGGGCATAGCATTGGAAAGACCGGATATTATCGATCTCCACACATTTAAGGCACTGAAGAACAAAAACAACGTTCAAGTCATTGACGTCCGTACCGAGGCCGAATATCAAGCAGGCCATATCCAAGGAGCGGAGAATATTCCCTTGCCAATGCTAGAAGCCAACCTCAACAAGGTGAGTAAGGAAAAGCAAATCATCGTCCATTGCCAAAGTGGTGCTCGATCAGCTGTTGCCTATTCCATACTAAGAAAGCACGGTTTCGAAAACATCAGCAATTTTTCGGGCGGCATGAATGCATGGCTAGCGAAAGACAAAGAGCGACTCCATCAATAGCAATACCCCAATACCGATCAGGCCAATATAAACGTAGGTAAAAAAAGAGGTGCCGTTCATTCGGCGGTTGACCGCCCTCCCCAAAAAAGTAGCCAAGAAGACAGCCGGTAGGCTCCAAAGGAAAAGCGAGGTAACCTCGGCCACCCATAGTCCGTTTATCCAATAGCCAATCATGCCCATTAGACTCGCCGGAAGAAAGTAGCCTTGCAGTGTAGCTCTGAAATGCTGTGCAGACCAACGCCGCATGGCACCATAGACAACCAAAGGAGGTCCATTAAGCCCGTACGCACCGCCAAACACACCTGCTAATAGCCCGCAAAGGAATAGTCCAAATTTAGTATCGGTTTCGAGCGTTATGCCCCGTCCAAATAGCGAGTAAAGTGAAAATCCGATGATGACCACTGCCAGTAATGCTTTTACCCATTGCTCTTCCACACTTGTCAGCAACCAAAGTCCCACTGGTATACCCAACATGGAAAAAAGCACCAACCATCCAGCGCTCTTGTAATGAATCTTTCGCCAATCTTGGGCAACAACAACCCCTGCTACCGCAACGGATACTAACACCGAAACTGGCACCGCAATTTCAATGGGCAGGTAAAACGCTAACAGTGGTACCGCGATAAGCGATTCACCGAATCCGAAAATAGACCGGACCAAGGTCGCCAAGAAAATAACTAATACCGTATATATTGTGATAAAGTCGATTACTGCTTAGTTTAACCCGTTGCCAACGGTAACACCTCCCTTTCAGCCATCCAATAGTTGCTGGATAACCTGGGCAAAAATAAGGTTTATGTGGCGGCAAACCTAACGCTACTAAATAGAAAAACCGACACATTATGTGCCGGTCTCGTAGCGGGGAGCAGGATCGAACTGCCGACCTTAGGGTTATGAATCCTACGCTCTAACCATCTGAGCTACCCCGCCAAAAAATTAGTTTGCAAATATAGTTTATTTTCCCTTTCTTTAGAAAAAAAGTTAATAAAGAACAACAAACGCAAATTATTACTATCTTCATTGGCATGGCAGAAAAAATCAAATTCCATTTGGAATACGAAATCAAGTCCTCACCAAAAATCTTATTTTCCTTCTTGCATGAGCCCAATGCATTGGCGCAATGGTTTGCAGACGATGTAACATACAAGGATGGCATTTATGAGTTTAGTTGGGACGACGAACAACATACTGCCAAGCTTATCAGCCTGAAAGAAAATAAATTGGTGAAATACAAATGGCTCGATGACGAACCCTATCATTTTGAGATGGAAATCGTACAGGATGAGCTCACCAATGACGTAGCCTTGGCAATCACTGATTTTGCGCGAGAGGAAATCCTCGGCGACCGCAGGTTAATCTGGGATAACCAGATAGAATACCTCCAAAGCGTGATAGGTGCCTAAAAAATACTACCTTTGTACATAAGGTAGTTTTGCGGTACTTGTCGATGAAAAAAATCCATATTCTTATCCTGAAATCATTTATCAGGCCGTTCATCGTCACCTTTTTCATTGTGATGTTCGTGCTCCTTATGCTTTTCCTCTTCAAGTATATCGATGATTTGATAGGGAAAGGGTTCGAGTGGTACGTTATCTTGGAATTACTGGCCTACCAATCCGCGGTGCAGATATCCATGGCTATGCCGCTATCCATGTTGCTTTCATCGATTATGACCTTTGGCAATTTGGGCGAAAGCTATGAATTGGTGGCCATCAAAGCCGCAGGGGTCTCCCTACGGAAAGCCATGTCTCCGTTGTTCATCCTTGTCGGATTATTTAGTGGCGGAGCATTCCTTTTCAGCGATTATATTCTGCCCGTGGTCAATCTCAAAATGGGTTCTCTATTATACGATGTTCGAATAAAACAGGCAGATTTCCTTATCAAACCCGGTATCTTCAACAATACCATTCCGGGATATTCCATCCGGGCAAAGGGAAAAAGCAAGGATGGAAAAATCCTTTATGACCTTATGATCTATGATCATAAATCAAGTACTACAGCGAATAATGTGTTATTAGCTGAAGAAGGATTCATTTATAACTCTCCCGACAACAACACCATGATACTTAAGCTTAAAGATGGTGTACGTTACGAGGACAGCAGGGCCCGAAACGCCCGTGTATATAACCCCCGACAGCAGTTCACGCGGTTTTATTTCGAGGAGACCGAACAGAAGTTCGACATGTCGGCCTTCCAAATGAAGCGCACAGACGAGAATTTGTTTAAGAGTCATCACGCCATGCTCAACTTGAAGCAGCTAAGGCATTACACCGATTCCAATGCCATTCAGATGGATAGCCTCCGAAACACCGTGCTCCGCGAAATAAAATCCTATTATTACTATTTCAATGACTATTACAAAGTAAAGGATAGTACTATTGCGATTGGGAATGCCATCACGTACAATCAGAATTTCACCGCAGCAATACCCAAAGAAAAACGGACAACAGCAATAAGCAACGCCATGAACCAAGTGCGTTATATCAAAGATGTACTTAACCTAAAAGCCAATGAGGACGAGTTTTATCGCAATAAGGACATACTCTATAACGTCGAATTCCAACGCAAATTTACGCTAGCTGTCTCCTGCCTTTTACTATTTTGCATCGGCGCGCCATTAGGGGCAATTATCCGTAAGGGGGGGCTGGGATTGCCCGTCGTTGTCGCCATTATCTTTTTCCTCATTTACCATATCATCTCCACCGTTAGCGAGAAGTCTGCAAAGGAGGGCAATATCGATACATTTTGGGGCATGTGGATGGCCATTTTTATTCTGTCGCCGCTAGCTATCTTCCTTACTTATAAAGCCGCCACAGACTCTGCGCTGTTCGATATTGAGCAGTATCGGATCAAGGCTGAAAAAACGTTGAATTGGATAAAGGCCCGATTTGGCATCGGTAATAAGAAGGCTACGCATCCAAGTAAATCTTTACATGACGATTATACGTTGTCTTCATAAGTAGTGTACCTTTGCATTGTGATATAAAAGCCTGTTAAATGAGCGTGAAATTAAATACGATTGAAGAAGCGATTAGGGATATAAAGTTGGGAAAGGTAGTTATCGTAGTAGACGATGAAGACCGCGAAAATGAAGGCGACTTCGTAACGGCCGCACGTAACGCGACACCCGAAATAATCAACTTTATGGCCAGTCATGGCCGTGGATTGGTTTGTGTCCCCCTTACCGAAGAGCGATGCAAAGCGCTCGATCTAAACCTGATGGTGGGAAACAATACGGCTGTCTACGAAACCAACTTTACGGTATCCGTAGACCTGCAAGGCTATGGTACTACCACTGGGATTTCGGCTTCGGATCGATCAAAAACCATCAAAGCACTCATCAATCCCGACATCAAGCCTGAGGAGCTTGGACGGCCAGGGCATATCTTCCCGTTAATTGCCAAAGATGGCGGGGTACTTCGGCGCGCTGGGCACACGGAGGCTGCGGTTGATCTCGCTCGGCTTGCGGGCTTCGAATCTGCTGGCGTTTTGGTTGAAATCCTCAAAGACGATGGAGAAATGGCGCGACTACCCGACCTGATGCAGGTGGCCAGTCATTTTGATCTGAAAATTATCTCCATTCAGGATCTGATTGAATACCGACTCGCCAAGGACACCTTGATTACTAGGGAAGTATCGGTAAATCTACCAACGAAATGGGGTCAATTTAATTTAATGGCCTATACGCAGAAAAACACAGGTGAACAACATATTGCCCTTTACAAAGGCGAATGGGCTCAGGACGAACCCATATTGGTACGAGTACATAGCTCCTGCGTTACGGGAGATATATTTGGGTCCTGCCGTTGCGATTGCGGACCCCAACTCCATCGCGCTATGCAGATGATCGAAGAGGAAGGAAAGGGAGTCGTTGTTTATATGAATCAGGAAGGCAGGGGTATCGGGCTCGTTAATAAACTGCATGCCTATAACTTGCAGGAAAATGGCTTGGATACCGTAGATGCAAATTTGGAATTGGGCTTTAAACCGGATCATCGCGACTATGGTATTGGGGCTCAAATATTAAGGGATCTTGGCGTCACCAAAATGCGCTTGATGAGCAACAATCCCACCAAGCGCGCAGGCTTAGTTGGCTATGGTCTGGAAATCGTCGAAAATGTCCCTATCGAAATCGAGTCAAACCCTTACAATGAACAGTATTTGCGTGCCAAGCGAGATCGGATGGGACATACCATCATGAAGGATCCGCGTCCATGACCTGGCGTAAAAGCCGCTTCACCAATAGTACCAAACAAATCAAGAAACCACCCAATAGACCACCGATTACAATGGCTTTGGCTTTCCCAAGGCGGTCATTTTCAAGGGGTAGAATAGGTCTGTCCAACACTTGTATTACCGGCTTCTCGTTCCGTAAGGTAATTTTGGCCAACTCCTGATTCTTCACCAGTTCTGTTAATATGGCGGTATTTGCCTGTACATCCACGGTCCGCAATTGCGATCCGACACGGAGACTTTGGAATGCCTTGTTGGGGCTCGGATTGGCATCCGTGGCTGCAGCCACCCCACTTATGGCTTGATTAAGTTCCTTGCGCACCGAATCAACCTGGTGGGTAAGTACTGCCAAATTTTCCTGGGCCTTTTGCGTTCGCGTCTGGATGTAGAAATCAGATGCATTTCTGATCAACGTTTCGGCAAAAGCTTTAGAAAAAACCTCGTCCCGCGTTTCCATCTTAATCGCGATAATATTAAGTTTCTTATCTGGTTTTTCAATTACCAAATTACCGTCTAAAATGTTTCTATAGAACCTTGCCATCAAACTATCCTGTAAAAAAAAACCGGTCGTGTCGCTAAATTGGATATTCGCCAGATGCTCTTTTTCGGCCCATTTTTCCCTAAGGTTATTATATTCGATATAGCGATTAACCAATAGCTCCTGCTTTCCGTCAATTTCCATTTCAGTAAGCAATGTTTTATCAATCATGGAACGGGATTTAAGGAATTCCATAATGTTGTCGCCTTGAAAGAACCCTCCTGACCCGCCAATACCACCCAGATTGAATCCGAATTGTGCCGCTATGCCCATGGCAGCTCCTAGCCCGCCTGATGGTGTGCTCTGCTCTTCCATCACAAAGCTCAGCGTGGCTGTATAGTTTATTTTCTTAAATATTGAATAAAAAAGGCCGAGGCTGGCGCCTAAAAGCGCAACGATCAATATAATCACCCATTTACTCCATAGATACCGAACCCATTCGGCTATCTTTACAATCACATCCTTTAAACTGACTCCCTCATCTTGCTTCCGGACAGTCCTGATATTGTTATCCACCATGTTATCTTCAGACTAGTTAACGCAGCATTGTCAATATAATCGCTGCGAGAGAAGCGGCACCCGTACTGATCCCCAGCCACTGTTGAGGACTCATCGGTATCCTTACTTCCCTTTGAGGTACAAAAATTTCTGCGCCCGGCTTAATTGGTGGATAGTTATTGAAAAACAGAAATCGATTCGTGCTTTTCACCGATCCATTTGCATACAATACGTAAGCACTTTTTCGCAATGCGCGTGATGAAAAACCTCCTGCCTGCGAAATATATTGCTTAAACCCTTTTGAAGGTCCATATACAGCTGTAGAAGGCGCCAGCACTTCACCTGAAATTTTGACGGTCTGTAATTCTTTGGGTATCCGAATAATATCCCCATCTGCTAAAATCAGGTCGCCTCGTCGCCCCGGCCTTTTAATAATGCGTTCCAGATTTATCCCTACGAATTCATTGTTGATGTTTCTACTTATGTTCACTTCATTAAACGTATTTGCGTCACTCTGCAATTGTCTTAATGCAAGCATCCGATTGTATTCATCCTGTTTACGGAGTTCTTTCTCGGCTTTTTCCGCACCTGTTTCTGCGGCTTTCGTTGAATCCAGCGTCCCCCCTCGCTTCAGCGATGCACCCTCCACGTAGGCAAACGGAGTAAAACCACCTGCCCGTTTGACAATGTCCGATATCCGCTCGTCTTTACTGACGATGGTATAGAGACCGGGATAAAGCACCTCTCCTTCTATCCGTATTGTCTTTTGTGTTTCATACCCTGTAGCGGTGCGTACCACCACTTTATCAAATGGCATCAATACAAAATCCTGATCCTCCTTGCTTAGTCCCTTATCGGCAAAAACCTGAAATACATCGGCGATTTGAGCAGATTGTGAAAGCACATCGGCGTTCTGTACACGCCTTGAAACCTCAATACGATTGCCCGTGGCACTCTCCCTAAATCCGCCCGCCTGCATAATGAGATCCTGCAATGTCATGCCTTCTGCATAAGTAAATTGCCCCGGCGACCGAATCTCTCCATCAATGTCTACGGTATATTGCTCGCGCAAATCGAAAATCGAAGAAATGGTGATAATATCCTCTCGCTTCAACTCCACATCCGGTGTCGTACCTGCAACGATGCCGGATACATTGAATGATAATTGCTCTTTCTGCATGTCATCCTTCAAACGGAGGATATAACCCCGGCTTAAAAAGGCGTCCTCTTTTAATCCATCTGCCTTTTTGATCAACATGGATAAGGTCAGTCCGGGACTCAGCTCGTACTCGCCCGGGCGAAACACGGCCCCTTCGATAACCACCCTATTTTCAAACCGGTTTAAGACGCGGCCCACTTTGTATTTATCCCCCGTTTGCGGTTCATAGTGCGCATACTGGCTACTTAAAACATCCTCAATCCGTTGTTCTTTAGCTGTCCGCTTGGTGACTTTGATCCGAGCTCGGTAAGCATCCTCCGTGAAACCACCAGCATACGTTAACAGCTTTTCGAAAGACTCGCCATCCTTCAATTCAAAAATAGCCGGACGTTTTACTTCCCCACTGATTTCTACCCGATTCTGGTAGGGTGGAATCATCAGAATATCCTGATCTTCCAAACGGACATTTTCTGAAAAGAACCCATTCATCAAGATATCATAAATATCAAGGGTCGCGATTACTTTGCCATTCCGAATTAGGTTGATCGCTCTAAATGAACCGTTTTCCGTAGGACCACCTGAAGAATACAATGCATTGAACACGGTGGCAACAGAAGGCAATGTGTACGAGCCCGGTTGGGTAACTTCGCCCGTTATGGTCACCTGGATGCTACGAATATTTCCCAATGCCACACTTACTTTCGTATCTCCGCTCCGTATTGCCGAGTAAACCGTCGATAGGCGTGACTCGATACGCGCCGTAGCTTGTTCAATGGTCATCCCTGCCAGTGGGACAATGCCAATATACGGGATATTGATGGTACCTTCGGGAGTAACGGATAAGGTGTGTGCCTCTTCAGATTTTCCATAAATATCAATTAAAATCTGGTCGCCGGGCCCAATTATATAATTACGGGGCGTCGCAATGCGCAAATCAGGTTGGAATACCGGAGTTGCGCCTTGAAACAAAGCGGACCCAAATACGCGCAAAGGAGCGTCGCTCGACGAGTCGGAAGTTGTCGTATCGCTTTTACTAGGGGCAAACAGCGTATCAACCACACGCCGCTCGGTGTCTCTCCTCGTAAACGGGGTCGTGCTTTGCCGTTCTGCGGTTCCATTCAAGCGCGCTATCCTTTCCCTTAGTTTTTGGATTTCAGCCTGAGGCATCCCCCGCTCCAACGCAACAATTTCCATTTGACTCTCACTTAGTCCTGAGGACTCAGCCTGCTGAAGATAAGTACGGATCTGATCGTCTGACAAGTCATCTACACGGATCGTGGAGAGGTCTGAAGAATTAATGCTTTGTCCCAAACTTGGGCTTCCAAGCAAACCAACAAAAACCAATACAAGAATACTGGCAAAATAAAAAAATCTATACTTCATCAACCCGATATGCATTCAATTAAATCCTTAAAATAATATTCATTATTCTTAGTTACCACAAATAAACTGTTTTTTTCTTACTTTGCATATAAGAGTCTCGCTATTTCCCACACCTATTTGAGCTATTACTGGGGACGGTCTTTAAACCGTGAGATTTCCGCGATCGTTTCACTGTAAATGGAAATAACCCGGGCAATCGAATATTCCGCTATCATTTTGTCTCTCCCGTTTTGCCCCATCGACTGCCGCTCGGTCGGTGTGAGATTAATCATCCGCTCCATACACGACACCAGACTGTCAACATCTTTTACGTGACATAAAAAACCACTCCTTCCATCATCAATCAATTCTTTGCACCCAGCTATATTAGTTGCTATCAAAGGCTTAGACATAGCCGCACTCTCCTGCAAAGTAGTAGACATCCCTTCCCGATACGATGGAAGTACAACACAATCACAATTTGCTATAACCGGGCGAACATCCGTCACGGCACCTAGATAGCTTACCCATCCTTCCTGCACCCAAGTATCCAATTCTGACTCTTGCACCGCGGTAGGATTATCTACGTTTAAGTACCCCACAATAGAGAATGTTACATTTGGGTACTTCATTTTAATCTGCCTACCCGCAGCGACATATTCCGCTATTCCCTTGTCGTACAGCAGCCTGCCGATAAATAAGAACTTGAATGTCAATGAACCCTCGCCATCCACCGTAACCAATTCGGGATTAAAGGTATCCAAACAATTTATCCCTTCACCAGGAATTATCAACGCTTTCTGCCGATTTACCAATCTACGCGTTACAAAAAAATCGAAATCATCATGATTGAGGAACCAAACTCGGTTTGCCTTACGAAAAGCCGATCGATACAGTTTCCGAGCTACAAAGGTAACGAACCCCTTATTAATGAACGCATATCCAAGCCCCGTCACGACAGCGATGGTAGGTATCTTGTAATGCCGCGCAGCCAAAGTGCTGTAGATATTTGGCTTGATAGTATATTGTATGATCACGTCAGGTTTTTCCGTCGCATAGATACGCCTGAATTCCCAATAAAGCATCATATCCTTTACCGGGTTGAGCCCTTTACGGGACAGCGATTTCAATAGAATGACCCGCGCACCCAACGATACCAGTTGCCCGGCAAACTCGTCTTCAGGTGCCAATAATAACACCTCATGATTCGCCTTTACCAGTGAAGTGATAACATCTGTTCGAAAGCGCACGAAACTCCACGCAGTGTTTGAAACAAGGCAAATTTTAAGCGCATTCATACACATACTATTTTGTCCTCCATTTCCTGACCATCTTAATCAATATATTATGCCCTTGTTGCCCAAACACCAATATAACGGACCTATGAATTAGATATTTGATGGTTAACAACGGTGTCTTTTCCACCCATTTTCCTTCAAAATGGTGAACACAAACAGTTTCTTCCTTAATATCATAACTCTTGGAAAATATGCTTTTGGGTGAAAAATAATAAAAAGGAAAAACGGCAATCTCATCATTGCTATGAGGTGTTCCCCTGTTGTTGTTAGCGATATTGAAACGCTCCTCGAATACCTTGCCAATCAAAAGCGGCACCGTGGACATATTGAGATGCTGGATCTCCGCTAAAAAACTTCTATCCTTATAAGCATCTAAGCAATTTTTAACCCACTCAGTACCCTTTTCTGCACCTATTACCGCTGCTTCAATATCACCCACATAATCATATCCGATAAAGGATCTATTAACTAATAATGAATCAAAAGACTTAAAGACCTCCACATCAGCATCCAAATAAATTCCGCCGACATGGTATAACGCATAAAATCTAACATAATCGGCAGCAAAAGCATATTTTTTGCTTTCATATGCCTCACTTATCCAAGGAACTTTCGGCGATGTTTCGATATCCCAACGACATAATTCATAGTCAACCAATTTTTCTTTCCAGCTATCCAAACACTTCTGGATGAGATCGGGATAGGGATCATCACTTAGCCAGCAATAATGTATTATCTTGGGTATTATATTTTTTTCTTCCGTCATCGTTAGCGTCTAAATAGTCAAAATACGGAATAAGGTCGCATAAGGTTGATATCAATCATATTCATCCCGTAATAAAAGACAAACACGAGAAAGGTAAAACGCAATAATAACGCTAAAGACTGCTCTTCTCGCTTTTGCTCCCATACCCTGAAAAGATAAGGCATGGCAAAAAGCATCGCACCAAACAGAAGCGAAGATAACCGTTGCATAATTGCAAACGAAATGAACATCAGATTTATAAAAGACGCCCAAGCCAAGCAAGCGTATAACACATCTATCGCCCGATTCGAATAATAACTGGCCAGGTTCTCTCTAAAAACCAGCAAACCCAACATAACCAACTGCGCCAAAATAGAAACAAGGTATCCGCCACGACCAAACTCATCTTGCATAACGTAATTGGATAGTGTCGGCGGTAGCCCCCCCAATTCGAATAGCTTCATTGTCGGATTGTAAAAGCCCAACACCAAACCCGCAATCGGCAGAAAAAACAAAAACCATCCGTTCCTCACAACAAGATAAGCCAACATGAAAAAAATCACAACAAGTACCGCACTATGGAAAAACACTGCAAAAAACACCAAAAGCAGGCATTTGACGTACTTCGCCTCAATAAACATAAAAATTGCCCAAAGCCCTATTCCAGCCGAAAGTGCATATCGGATTTGCGTAAAATCACGATAAAAGTAAAAAAAGCACACATAGATCAACAGTGAAGTAAATGGGAATGGACTCTTCTGGAAAATCAAGGTGAAATTGACAAATCCGGTTAATATCGCCATGATTAGAAAAACCACATGCACATTCCCATCCGTAGCGTAAATTACTTTATTGAGTAAAAGATACCCTCGTTCCATGGATTCATCATAATTGCCCGTGAGTAAATCAATCCATGGTATACTTCCTGCAATATCAAACGCATCTTCGTAATTTCTGCTATCATTGTCAACTCCAATTGACCGCAAACCGACGAATAGCACCAAAAACAAACAAAAACTCGAATAAACCGAGAGACGGATTACCTTGCCGTTTACAAAATCAAACGCGCAAAGTAAAAATGCTATGGATACAAGTAAATAGTATACCGCCATTCGATTCGATGAAGCTTTACTTTTTCAAACTTTCAAGACAATATAAAAAATAACTAGCAGGAAGAAAACACAATGCCCAAAGCTGCCTTATTTGGCGTTGCTTTTCAATCAACGAATGCCTCCGGTCATAAATCGCAAACCTCCAAAAATTCAAAGCTGCCCGTAGTTTATAACGCAACGATATACCCGGTGTATTCAGTAGTTCCGAATAAAAAAGCATCGCATAAGTCGGACTTTTTTTACGAAGTTGAAATGATTTGGCACTCAATCCGTCATTAAGGTACTCGGTAACATACAGCCCTTTATTGATAAACCTCATCTTGTAAGATCGGCCAATTCTGTTCCAAACTAGTCCTTCCGTACAAAAAGTTTCGCCAGTTAAGGCTGGAAAGGGGTAGCGCGACAGAATATTCGTAATAAAAACCTCCGCTTTATCCCCTTTATACCCGTATCGGTACCTATAGTCCAACATCGAAACATCTAACGTTTGGTACGCTACCTCACCACCGATTACTTTGCCGTTTTGAAAACAACGCAATCCGCAAATACCCGCAAATCCCTTAGCCTTATTCGCCGCATACAGCTCCCGCCAAGCTTCATTGATGATTTGCAATGAATCCGCCATCAAGAGGTCATCGCTATCAACAATGAAAAATAATTCTCCCTTCGCCGCCTTTACTCCCCTGTTGATTGCTATATGCTTCCCGGCGTTTTGCTGGAAAAAATACTGTATTTCAACCTTTCCTTCAGCTTGGAAGCCTTCCACTAATTTGCCGGTGCCATCCTCACTCCCATCATCCACTATTATCCATTCAAATCCATGGTAACGCTGTTGCTTGATACTTTCATACAACTTTGCGAGATGTGATCCTCTGTTATACGTGGGGGTAAAAATGGTAATCACGGTCGTTTCCATCAGTAATAGCCTATCCTTTCAGCCCATCGGTTTACGGATGAGCGTCTTCAAAAATAGCACACCTTTCTTATTTCCTAAGGAAAATCCATATTTTAGAATGATGAAAGCCCTCTTCAAACGCGAATTACTTTCACCATATTGGAAATATGCCCGAAATATCGATCTGCTCCTCGGCTCCAGCTTTTCGAAATAACGTTCATAAAATGCTCGATTTGCTTTGTAATGATATTGGCTCATCACGGGCTTGCCCCGTTTGAAGAAACTCGCTATCCGCGCATAAATGCCCAGCTGTTGATGTCCTGAAACATTCCCTTTATGTTGCCTATACCACATCAAAATTTCATCTACATAAAAGATCTTACCCAATGATATGGCGCCAAGTGTAAACAAATGATCATGCATTGCCAGAACTGACGGAAACGGGCGCAATAGGTCTACCAATTGCGCATTCATGATTATGGAACAACCCTGTATGCCTGAATTGAAAAACAGAAAATTGCGTAATGTACTTGGATGTATCAATGTTGCCTTTTGCTTTACAACGGAGCCGTCTTTATAAAAATAGGCATTTGCGTAAACCAGCATCGGCCCCTCGCGGTCTTTAATGGCCTCCACCATAACCGCCACTTTATTTTCCAACCAGATATCATCTTGATCACAGAACATGTATAGCGCTCCATGAGCACGGTTTATAAGATGGAGAAAGTTACCCGTTGCTCCCAAACCACTCACGGCGTCTGCCATCACTACAATCCGGGAATCTAAGGTTTGGTATTCCGAAAGTATAGCTAACGTGTGGTCCGTCGAACCATCATCATGAACGATGAGCTGCCAAGATTTGTAAGTCTGCCCAATCAACGAATCAAGCTGCGCTTTCAAGTAGGCTTCGCCATTGAAGGTGGCCATCAATATAGTTACTAACGGGCTAGCGTTCACGACCAATTAATTTCTTGAAATCCAAACCTGTGGTTTCTGCCATATACCGCGATACCAGCTCGGCGTTGATGTGGCTTTTCCTTGCCGGTAAACCATCGGATAAATTCTCACAGCTAACATACTCATATCCCATTTCTTTAAAATCGCCTATTTTACTGCTCTTCACAATAGGAATAATTCCGTAATAAAGGTACTCGACTAATTTGGTCGGACAGGCAACGCGATTGATCAACATATCATCCCGCAATATAAAGCCATAATGCGCCTTTCGATAATAGCGTTGTAATTCATTGGGCGACACGGTTAACACGGCTATCCCGTCACCTACACGAATACCTTCTGCGGCCAACCGCGCTGTCATTTCGACCGGTTGCCCTGTCATAATGGTATATTGTATACCGGCTGAACGGTTATTTTTGATAAGACGAATCATCAAGTCTATATTTTGCCACGCTTGGAGATTACCACTATATAACACATGCGTTTGTTCATCTCCAAGCTCCCTTATATTTGACAAGTCGGCTACACTGATATGTGAGGGTAATATTGGATACTTCAGGTAAGACTTATCCCATCTGGGGTATTTACGGCTAAAATGTACCGCCATCGCATCGGACACCGTAATTACCTTATTGACACGACCGAAAATCGAGCGTTCCGCAAGTTGATATAATTTACCCTTCATCGTCTTCCCTGTATGCAGAAGCTCTTCGGGCACCACTCCATGAGCATCAAGCACCACCTGTGATTGCTTCCGGATAAAGCACAAAAACGGCAAGAGGGGCAATACATTGATTACAGAATGGAAATATAGGATATCCGCCTGCCTCAATAGTCTGCTGATCAGGAAAAAGTGTTTGAACATGTTACATCGATATTGTGTCGCGTTGTGGGAGATACGGCGCGTTTCCATACGCCAGTACAACCTATAGGAAACAAAGAGGTAAGTACGATGCTCTTGTTCGCATAAGCTATCTATGGCGATCATTCGCTGGGACATCCCTTCGTGACGCCTGCTTTCATCAGGAAAATCGGCTAAAAACAACATCGAAAATCCGCTACAAATTCAAAATGATTTCGGCAATGCGCTCAGCGCTTTTTCCATCGCCATAAACATGCGACCTCGTGGCCATCCGTTGATAGCCTTCTCCCCCATCAAGTAAATCTTTTACCGCTCGGTAAATAACCTCGTTGTCAGTTCCCACCAACTTTACTGAGCCGGCTTCTATGGCTTCTGGCCGTTCGGAGAAATCCCGCATCACCAGCACGGGTTTTCCCAGTCCTGGTGCTTCTTCTTGTATCCCCCCACTATCGGTTATAATCAAATAGGAGTTGAGCATCAGCCATGTGAAGGCAGGATATCCCAGCGGCTCGATCAGCGTAATTTTTTCGTTGCCTCCCAGATATTGATGTACCGTCTGTCGCACTACAGGATTCAGATGTACTGGAAATATGATTTGAACATCGGGATATGAGGCAATCTGAAGCAATGCCTTACAAATATTTCGCAATCCTTCTCCAAGGTTTTCCCGGCGATGTGCCGTTACTAAAATATTTTTCTTCCCAGGAATTACCAAAGTCTGCAACATCGAAATCTCCGAATCCCTGTAATCGGTTAGCATTTCCTTAGCCCAATACAACGCGTCAATTACGGTATTTCCCGTCACAAAAACGGAGTCATCGGACACAGATTCGCTCAATAGGTTTTCTCTTGCTGTTTCAGTTGGTGCAAAATGATAAGATGCGATTCTGCTCGTCAATTGCCGGTTTACTTCTTCAGGAAAAGGTTCATATCGATGATACGTTCGAAGACCGGCTTCTACGTGCCCCACCGGAATCTGGGCATAAAAGGCAGCTAACGACGCTGCCAATGATGTCGTCGTATCGCCATGCACCAACACGAAATGTGGACAGAAAGTCTTTAAGATTTGCTCCATCCCCACAATGATATCCGCAGTCAGTCTAAACAAGCTCTGACCTTCACGCATTACATTAAGATCAAATTGAGGCTTTATCGAAAAAAAATCCAGCACCTTATCCAGCATTTGACGGTGCTGAGCCGTCACACAAATCCCTACCTCAACAGATGAGCTGTATTGAGCGAAGGCTTTAATAACAGGTGCCATTTTGATAGCTTCAGGACGGGTACCGAATACCAACAGAATTCTCTTCATGCCATTAATAACTCAGGATCTTACAATTATACGAAATAGTTTAAGGTAATGACTATCCCAATGCAGGCAAGCTCTACCGATGGCTTGTGATGCCAACAGCGTCTTGACCAACATTGCCGTTGCGCTGCCTTTGGTCTTTTTGAAAAATTTAAGTCGACTAGATTCAAAGTATTTCGACTTTCCAAGGTTTATACGTCCGGTTATTTGGTGAGATCCCCCTTCGAGATGTATAATTTGAACTTCAGGTAAAAGTACCGAATAATAACCAGCCTCTTTCATCCGATACGCAAACTCTGTTTCTTCAAAGTAAAGGAAAAAATCTTCATCAAATCCCCCAAGCTGTTTGAACACTTCCCTTCTAACAAACATATCGGCACCTGATATATAATCGACCACTTTCATCTCACCGCCCTCGTTTTTAACCCCTATCGAAAGCTGTTTTTCGAAATTCCGCCGAAAGAAACGATGAAGGCCCAGCTCAAAAATCACTCCTCGAAGTGAGGGGAAATTACCGTAAGAAACCTGCCTTTCCATCGCTTCGTCCAACAAATCCCCTCCACAACAACCCACTCCAATATTCGCCGAGTCATTCATAAAATCGGTGAAATAACGCGCAGCATCAGTCAATAGTAACGTATCCGGATTGAGGAAAAAGAAATACCTACCACGCGCAAATTTTGCACCTTGATTGTTAGCACCACCAAAACCCACATTGTTCGGATTTGCGATAAATGTAATTCCCGGCAAGTCACCAAGTTTTTCCGCGGAATCGTCGCCAGAGGCATTGTCTACCACGATAACCTCGTAGGAAAGTTCCTTGGTATGTTTCCGAATAGATTGGATACAACGAAGCACCAGATCCGCAGTACGGAAATTGACAATGATAAAGGACACCGATACACGCTCCATAAAACGTCAATCCTCCCTTGCATTTGATTTGTGCTTTCTCACTACTCGAAGCAATTTTCGCCAATACGTACTAATAAATAACCGTTCCTCCAAACGCAATACGAACAAAAATATCAACATAAGCATCACGATCAAACAGCCATTTACCGCTAGGGTAATGAATTCGTTTGGGTGATCAGCTAGAAGATCATCGAGCAAATAAATCCCGGTGATCACAAGCGCTAAATAAAACGCATATTTCACTGTGGTGACCAAAAGTATGCGTCGATTATAGGGAAAGCAGCTAAATAATGCAATAGCCGAAAAACTATGCGCTATAATGAAAGAAAGCGGAAAGGTAAAAGCGCCGAACGAACGATAGTATATGAAATTCAATCCAATCATGATCAGTTGAGCAATCACGCCAAAAAAAGCATATATCTTTCCCTTATTTGTAGCCAGCAGTGCCAAGCCAAAGATGATATAAATAAACGTGATTAATGCAGACCAGGCGTAATAATTGGATAACGTGCTGATTCTGACTATTGCGTCATGAGATAGCTGCCCTTTATGGTACAGAATCAATCCGATCAGTTCTACGCCGGATGAACAGAAAAAAGCGATCAGTGCGGTCACGATCAATAATCCGAATTGATATATCTGCCTAAAATCCCGCAAAAAGCCGGCCGTGTCCCGTTTCGCATAATGAGCGGAAAGCACGGGTACAAGCATAGTAAGCAGCACGCTGGTCAATACGTTTATGGGTATATCTACAAATTTACGTGAATAGTCCAAAATGGAAACGACGCCCTCCCCCAAGATATTACCCAATGACTTCTCAACAAGAAAATTGACCTGAATAAAAAAATAAGGGATGAAGAATGGCAATGCATAGACGAAAAAAGGCTTAAAATCAGCCAAATTGATATGGCGGAAGCTAAAAAAAACAGGAATCTTCCGCGAGCGGATTTGGTATGCGATAAGTGAAAGCATCAATACCAGTCCAATATAGTAAGACACCGCCAACGCATAGATACCGATATGGGGTGCCAATAATACCATGCTTAGTATATTCACCAATGCAGCTATGCAATTCGATATTTCGGGAACGAAAAAAGAGTCATAGGCATTGAGGATGCTGATGCCCAATTGGCTGAATTGATCAAACAGCAGAGAGGGAGCGACAATCAAAAGCATCATTACCAATGCGTTTATCTGGTCTGTATTATAGGCAGGGGCCAGCAAACGGGCTATTGGATACGGGAAAGCAACAATACAACCAACCAAAAACAACGAGATGACCATCGTAACGGCCAAAAGGGATCGAGCCCTGGCCAGTACCTTTGTCTCACCTTGCTCTTCCCGGAGTATGACAAACTTTGCTCTGAATGTCTCATTGATCGGCCCCCAAATCGCCAAATTCACCACCACAATGCAGTTCAGGGCGATTAGCCACATATCGCGATCAAGCGAAATACCAAAATACTTGGCCGCGAGCGATAACCCCACTACCGAAAAAGCCAATTTGGTAAATCGAAGAATGAATAATATGACCGTTTTACGTTTCAATACGTGGGCTTAAAGACTAAAAGTTCTGCAAAGAAAACGTTTATTTTGTTAAATTTGAGTATTGCAGGCATTCCCAGCGGAAAACATTCGCTGGGATAGACTGTTAATTCACAACATGCCATTACATACGTCCATATGAATAAAAATCTGATCCTGCGACAGGCTTACCTCAACGGCAAATTCATTAAAGGCCGCAAGACCTTCAATGTCATCAATCCCGCCACAGGAGAAACCATCGCTTCCGTAGCCGATCTCGGCGTAGCGGAGTGCCGCAAAGCGATCAACCACGCCCATAAAGCATGGCCGGCATGGCGAGATACCGAAGTAACCACAAGGAGCGATAAGGTACGCAAGTGGTATGATCTCATCATCGCGAACAAACAGGATATCGCCCGCATCATGACCATGGAGAGCGGCAAACCGCTGGCAGAAAGCCTGGCCGAAGTGGATTACGGTGCTTCCTTCGTAGCATGGTTTGCCGAAGAGGCCAAGCGGGCATATGGCGAGACCATACCGGCACCAAAGACAAGCCAGCGGCTCGTCACCATCCGTCAGCCTGTGGGAGTGGTGGCCGCAATAACACCATGGAATTTTCCGCTCGCCATGATCACCCGCAAAGTAGCACCCGCGCTGGCTATTGGTTGCACAGTCATTTTGCGGCCAGCGTCCCAGACACCCCTTACCGCATTAGCGGTAGCCAAGCTAGCCCATGAGGCGGGTTTTCCTCCCGGTGTGTTCAATGTGATTACGGGAAAAGACAGCAAAGGTATGGGAGAAGAGCTTGCAACCAACGATCGGGTACGCAAAATCTCGTTCACAGGATCTACGGAAGTCGGGCGCTCACTGATGGCCCAAGCGGCCACTACTATCAAAAGGGTATCGTTCGAACTGGGTGGAAATGCCCCGTTTATCGTTTTCGACGATGCCGATATTAACGCTGCCGTCGCGGGAGCGATAACCGGTAAATTCCGCAATTCAGGTCAAACCTGCGTGGCTGTCAACCGCTTTTTCATACAGGATAAGGTATTCGATAGTTTCGCCAAAAAACTGACGTCGGCAGTAAAGAAACTGAAAATAGGGAACGGCCTTGATGAAGGCGTACAGGTGGGGCCGCTGATTAATCAAGACGGACTGGACAAGGTAATCGTACACGTAAAAGATGCAATCGCAAATGGCGCAAAACTGCTCGCCGGTGGCAAGGCAAAAAAAGGGTTGTTCTATCAGCCGACCGTTTTGGCAGACGTTAACCCCTCATCATTGATTGCCCGTGAAGAGACATTCGGCCCGATATGCGCCCTATTCCGCTTCCAAAGGGAAGACGAAGGCATCGCAATGGCCAATGATACCGAGTTTGGCTTGGCCTCCTATTTTTACAGTACCGATGTGAATCGATGCTGGCGGGTATCCGAGCAACTCGAAGCCGGCATGGTTGGGATCAATACCGGACTCGTCTCAAACGCCATGGCGCCATTCGGTGGCATCAAACAATCCGGTATTGGTCGCGAAGGATCAAAACATGGGCTTGACGAATATACGGAACTGAAATACCTATGTTTCGGCGGTTAGGTGCGCTCCCTGACTTTCTTATACCATTTTACGGCAACCATAAGCATCACAGAAAACAGGATGAGACCGAGCACCCCATAAACCCAATTCACCGCATTCTTTAACACGACCAAAAAGACAATAGCAAACATCAACACGGTAGCCAATTCATTCCAAAGCCTTAATTGAATCGAGGTCCATTTATTCCCTCCCCCCTTCAGCGTGTACATGATTCGCTGGCAAATAAAATGGTACACGATCAGCCCGAGCACAAACATCAGCTTCACATGCATCCACGGAGCTTGCAGCCACGCTGGGTTAATATAGAGCATTACCGCCCCAGCAGCAACGGCCAGGTACATGGACGGCGTTGCGATGATCCACCAGAGCAGTCGTTCATTTTTGATATATTCTTCGTGCAAGATCTGATAGACCTCAGCAGGTCGCCGCCTCGCTTCCGTATGGTAGATAAATAACCGCACCATATAAAACAGCCCCGCCATCCACGTAATGACGAAGATGATGTGCAGTGCCTTGGCGTAGAGATAAAGCATCTTAATAATTAAATTCCTTCACTACCTCGATAGCATGCTTTACATTATCAAAAGGTATATCCGGCATAATACCGTGCCCCAAATTGAAGACAAAGCCTTCCTGCCCCCGCATACGCTCAAATAAATACAGGATTTTCTCTTTGATTACCTTTTTGTCAGCGTAAAGCACAAAGGGATCCAGGTTGCCTTGCACCGCTACCCCATGCGGCAGGCTATCTTTGATGTTGCGCAAATCCGCATTCCAATCTACAGACACTACGTCAGGGCCGGCCTCCGCCATCAGTGGAGCGAATACCGAACTTCCCTTACAGAATGAAATGACAGGGATATCCTTTCTATGGAGTTTGGAAATAATTTGGGTATTATAGGTATGGGCAAATGTCCGATAGTCATTCCACGACAGTGCCTGTGCCCAGCTATCGAACAGCTGAATTGCATTAACCCCGGCAGTTATCTGCATATTGAGGTAATCGATCGTTACATCGGCGATTTTCTGCAAAATAAGATGCGCCATTTCGGGTTCGTTGTTGAGCAACAACTTTGTACGTTTAAAATCACGCGAAGAACCGCCTTCTACAAGGTAGCTCAACACGGTGAACGGTGCACCTGCAAACCCGATGAGTGGAATACGCCCCTGCAAACGTTGTTGAATGACACGAATAGCATCACCTACATATTGCAGCTCACCCAACACATCGGTACGCAATGCTTCGGCGTCATCCCATGTGCGTACCGGATTGGCAAACAAAGGCCCAACGCCTTGTTCGAAGCTCAGCTTCCCGCCCATTGCCTCGGCAGTGACCAGGATATCCGAAAATAGAATCGCCGCATCCACGCCCAACAAATCCACGGGAAGCATGGTCACATCCGCAGCGATTTCTGGGGTCTTACACATTTCGAGAAATGAGTATTTGTTTTTGATGGCCCAGTATTCTTTCATAAACCGGCCAGCCTGGCGCATCATCCACACCGGGGGGCGCGGGATCGGCTGCGAAAATGCAGCACGGATCAGCAAATCGTTTTGTAAATTGTTAGTCACTCGTTACTTCTTAGGTATTTCGTTTTCAATTTTATTAATAATCTGTGCCACGCGAGACGTTACTTCTAATTTACGGGCAAGGGCGATATAAGCCCGTACGCGTTCAAAATCCTGCTTCCGGAGATTGATATTAGCCAAGTTCACCAAAACGATGGCCTTATCATTCGGCCTCCGGAACGGCAATCGAGACGCAATCTGGAAATGCCGTTCGGCTGCGTCATAGTCTTCAGCCTTCAACGCGAGGTTACCGCTCATAAACTCATAATAGTTACGCCGTCCCTTACGGAGGTAGTCGGGCTTCTTGATATCCGCAAGCAACTTCCTCACACGATCATAGTCTTTTTTCTGAAAAGCTTGGGTAGCAAGGAAGATGGTGCCTTCGCGGTAGTGACTCCATACCAAGTACCCTATCGCGCCCCCAACCAACACTGCAATCTGGTAAGCTTGTATATAAACCGCCCATACCAGTGAAATAAATGCAAGCACCAATACAATGGCACGTGCTTTGGAAGTCATCATGAAGCGTGGTTGTCCGTAAATTTATAACCTACACCACGGATCGAATGAAAGTATACCGGATGTTTTTGATCGGGTTCAAAGTACTTTCTGAAAGTTAGGATAAAGTTGTCAATGGTACGTGTAGATGGGTACACATCGTAATTCCAGACCGTCTCCAAAATCTGTTCCCGCGAGACGGCCTCATTGCGCCGTTCAACGAGCAGCTTAAGCAGCATGGTTTCCTTCTTTGTCAACGAAGTCACCGAGCCATCTGCATGGTGTAATTCAAAAGAATTAAAGTAGATGGTTTTGTCACCTATCTGGTAGGAATTGAGTTCCTTGAGATCATCTCCCTTCATCCCCCGGCGCACCAGTATTCCCACGCGGAGAATCAGCTCTTCCAGATTGAAGGGCTTAACAAGGTAGTCATCTGCCCCTTTTTTGAGACCGGTGATACGGTCCTCACTACTGTTTTTGGCCGTCAGGAACATGATAGGCACTTCGGTATTTTGCAACCGTATGGTTTCCGCCACTTGAAATCCATCGATTTCCGGTATCATCACATCCAGTATCACCAGATTGAATCGTTCTTCCTTAAATATTTTTAAGGCCTTTTTTCCATCAGTCGCGGTCGATACCCGATAACCCTCCAGTTCGAGGTTGAGTTTAATCGCATCCAGCAGGTGCTCCTCATCCTCTACCAATAAAATGCGTTGCTTAGTTTGTTGCATAATAGTTATTAAACTTAGATAAAGTTACTTTATCGATCTCTCCGCTGCCGCCAAAAAAGCGGTATTGGTTAACGGAAATACAACTTCAAAAATACTTCCCGAAGGGATATTGTCTTTTACCCTGATCTGTGCACGATGTCTTTCCAATACCGTTTTTACAATATACAACCCCAGACCAGTTCCCTTGGTTTTTCGGGTATCTTCATTGCCCACCCGATAAAATTTATTGAAGATCAACCTTTTTTCATTATCCGCTATCCCGATGCCATGGTCAGCCACGCTAAATACGATATTGCCCTGCTCGCTGGCGAGCTTTATCACCACATGCGCACATGGCGGGGAATATTTCACCGCGTTTTCAATTAAATTCGTCACCACATTAGTAATCGCAAAACGATCTCCTTCTATCTGAATGGCCGGTTGCAGCTCGGTTTTGATTACCTGCGTTGTACAGGAATGGATTTGCAGCCTTCCAGCGACGCTTTTCACTAATTCGCTTAAATCAATATTCTCTTTTGGAAAATTATAACGCAAATTTTCCAATTTCGTTGCAATCAATACATTGCCCACCAAATCATCCAACCGCTCGATATCCTTCAGGGAGTTGGAAAGGAATTGATTACGCTGCTCTTCGCGCAAATCTCTTTTGAGGATGGTTTGGATCGCCAACTTAATGGAAGCAAGCGGCGATTTGAGCTCATGGGTTACAGCCAAAAGAAAATTCTGCTGCTGTTGCTGTATTTTGTGTTCGCGTACAAATGCCTTTTTCAACTTTAGCGCTCCCACCACAAAGATAAGCATGAAGAAAATGCCCTCACCGATAATCATCACCTTCCTATCAGGCTGAGCCTCAATAAGCAATACTCCCCACCATATCAATTGCGCAGTGGCGTAAAAAACAAGGAAATAAAACAGCACTAAAGGCTTCCGCATACCATAAAATCAATAATCATACAAAAGTACCAATTTCAACGGATTGACGGATAGGCTTCTGGACATTTTGACCAAGGCATGAGAATGCAGCTAAATATACACCCTTGCCCCAGAGAAATTGTCACGGAACTCCTTAGGTGTACAGTTCTTTTTCCGTTTGAATATCCTATTGAAATTCGAAATGTTATTAAATCCACAGCCATAAGCGATTTCCGCAATGGTTTGACTGGTATCTATCAGTAGCCGCGTAGCATGTCCCAAACGGATTTCGTTCAAACTGTCGATGAATGTCTTGCCGGTACTTTTCTTCACAAATCTACTGAATGATGCCTCGTGCATGTTGGCAGCTGCAGCTATATCCGCCAACGTAATCGGCTCTTGGTAGTGCGCGTTCAAGTATTCAAAAACTTTCACAATACGACGGCTATTCGATTGTGCATGATGGTCGTCAAACCCCACGCTGCTCAGCATTCGGATCCCATCAGACTGCGAGAGTCGATGCAGGATCGCCATTAATTCCAGAACTGAATCAAAACCCACTTTGTCCTTAAGGTCAATAAGCCGGTCTTTAAGTGCAAGAACCGTTTCACGAGTAAATAGGATACCTTGTTGCGATTTATCGAACATATTACGGATAAAATTCAGCTGGTTTTTATGGAGAAACTCCTCGCCAAACAGCTTACGGTGGAATTGGATCGTCACTTCGGTGATTTGCCTATTGTCGCATGCATCGTCAAACCAACCGTGGTAGAGGTTCGATCCTACCAGCACCAATTCCACATCATCGATGCGAGCTACGTGGTCGCCCACTATACGTTTTGCACCTTTGGCGTTGAGTATCAGGTTGAGCTCATATTCATCGTGATAATGCAAGGGAAAATCAAAATGGTTCTTCACCCGCCAGAATAAGGTGAAGCAATCGCTATCGGTAAGCGGTGTTACTTCTCTCGTGATTCGCTGGTTCATGGCGTATTTCTGATAATCGGTAATACAAACTTACAAACAAAAAGACGAAATGTAAAAATAATACTATACAACAACAAAAAAACAATCGACCAATAAATGAAATGAATGGTGTAATTGAAGTCGTCCTGCAGCCAACTGCAAGAAGTTCATTATAAAATGCTAAAAAAGTATTACTTTCGAAAGACGGACATCCCGTATGTTTGCTTTTGTACATAAACCATTGTTGACCGATTATGAAGATCACCGAAAAAGCTCGTTTTTCGCTTATTGTTTGTTGCATGGTTGCGCAAGCTGCAGTAGCTGACCTGACACCACAGACAGCGGCTTTGCTAAATGCCCTTAAAACGATAAGTGGAAAGCACATCCTCTTGGGGCATCAGGATGCCACGGCCTATGGGGTCGACTGGTCTGCCGAACCGGGGAAGTCCGACGTAAAAAGCACGACAGGTTCATACCCGGCGGTGTACGGCTGGGATGTGGGGCATCTCGAAATCGGTAAAAGCTCTAATTTAGATAACGTCTCCTTCGATTCGATGCGCACTCGCATGATCGAAGCTTACGAACGTGGGGGCATCAATACCGTCAGTTGGCATTCAACCAATCCGGTCAATGGAAGCAGCGCTTGGGATACAACAAGATACAGTGTCAGCGAAATACTCCCCGGCGGCAAACATCACGACACGCTCAATGACTATCTGCGTCGTTTGGCTGTTTTTTTCAGCAGCCTAAAAACAGCAGACGGAACGCCGGTACCAATCATTTTCAGGCCGTTCCACGAACATACAGGCAGTTGGTTTTGGTGGGGCGCAGCTTTCTGTACGCCACAAGAGTATATTGCATTGTGGCAGTATACCGCCGACTATCTGAGAAACGAAAGCGGGTTGAAAAACCTGCTTATGGCCTATTCCAGCAGCACCATCGTTACCGAAGCAAATTATCTGGAACGCTACCCAGGAGACGACTACGTAGATATTGTTGGGTTTGACGATTATTGTATGGGTAACGAATTGTCATATAAGGACCGCATGGTTAGTAGTCTGCGTATCCTTACCAAGATTGCTGCAGACCGAAACAAAGTTCCCGCCATTACCGAAACTGGATACGAGCAAATCCCCAACCCCAAATGGTTCACACAAGTGCTCTATCCAACGATAAAAGAATATCCTATTGCTTGGGTGCTGTTGTGGCGTAATGCCATCAATCGCCCCAACCATTATTATGTGCCCTATCCCACACACCCGGCAGCAGAAGATTTCAGGGAATTCTACAGGCTGCAAACTATACTGTTTGAGGATGGGTTGACGTCACTGCACATTTATCAACCAACCAAACCATAGCCTTATATGAAGCTCCAGACCATTGACATTGTTGTCATCCTCGTTTATCTGATTGCGATGATTGTATTGGGGATTTTGCTTAAAAACCGGGCCCAACGCGATAAAGAATCCTATTTACTAGGAGGTAAAAAATTGCCCTGGTATATGTTAGGCATGTCAAATGCCTCAGATATGTTCGATATATCGGGTACGATGTGGATGGTTACACTTGCGTTCGTATACGGCATGAAAAGCATTTGGATTCCCTGGTTGTGGCCCGTATTTAACCAGATTTTTCTGATGATGTATTTATCGGTATGGCTGCGGCGAAGCAATGTAACCACCGGCGCTGAATGGCTGGCTACCCGCTTTGGCACCAAGGGATCTGGTGTAATGGCCTCACACACGATCGTAGTCATATTTGCATTGATCAGTTGCTTTGGGTTCCTGGCATATGGATTTGTGGGGCTGGGCAAATTTGTAGAAATATTCATCCCGTGGGCTAGTATCGAACCATACCTTCCATTTACGGTCGCTCCACCCTACGTACCCCATTTTTATGGCGTGGTCTTTTGCGTACTTACGATGTTCTATGCCATCTTGGGTGGCATGACCAGTATCGTCATCGGTGACGTCATTAAATACATCATCATGTCGGCCGCGGCCATCGTTGTGGCCGTCATTGCTTCGCAACACTTAGCTATCACACCGCTTCATGTTCCCGATGGTTGGTTCTCACCCTTTTTCGGACAGACTCTAGATGACTTGAACTGGACGGGCATCATCGACGAGGTAAATGACAAGATCCGTAGCGACGGGTTTGACCTGTTTACCGTGTTTTTCATGATGATGCTCTTCAAGGGTATTTTTGCCAGCCTCGCCGGACCGGCACCCAATTATGACATGCAAAAAATCCTATCGACAAAATCTCCGAAGGATGCGGCGAAGATGAGTGGGTTAGTGTCGGTCGTCTTGCTGCCTATCCGGTATGCCATGGTCATCGGCTTTGCTGTATTGGGTCTTTTATATTACGAACAACTCGATCTGGCTTCTTCATCCGGTGTCGACTTCGAAAAAATACTACCTTCGGCCATCCTCCAGTTTGTCCCAGTCGGATTGATGGGACTCCTGCTAGCCGGATTGATGGCCGCTTTCATGGGCACGTTCGCTGGTACACTCAATGCTGCTCAAGCCTACTTCACCAACGATATCTATCTCAAATACGTCAAACCTAACGCGTCAAATAGGGCCATCCGAAACACCAATTATATGGCAGGTGTCATCATCGCAATGATTGGCATCACACTTGGCTTTTTTGCTGAGGATGTCAACAGCGTATTGCAGTGGATTGTATCCGCGCTATATGGCGGGTATATAGCAGCCAACATGCTGAAATGGTACTGGTGGCGGTTCAATGCATCCGGCTTTTTCTGGGGAATGCTAGCCGGCATCATACCAGCACTGGTTTTCCCGCTGCTATTCGATTTTTTGGATTTATATTACTTCCCTTTGCTTTTTGTACTTTCATTGGCCGGCGCGATCATCGGCTCGCTATGCACCAAACCCACCGATACCGAAGTGCTCAAGAAATTTTACCGTACGGTAAAACCTTGGGGATTTTGGAAACCCATCCAACTGATGGTCCTTGCAGAAACGCCTGGTTTTACGCCAAATAAAAATCTCCCCAGGGACCTGTTCAACGTCATATTGGGTATTATCGGGCAGTTGTGCCTCACCATTTTGCCGATGTACCTCGTATTGATGATGGAAACCGAACTACTGGTTACCCTATTGATTTTAGTTGCCGTAGTCATTACCCTCAAAAAAACATGGTGGAACAAACTAGAAAATTAACGATCTCAAGATAACAATTGTGTCACTGTCAATAACCGATTTCGAGGCAAAAAAAACTGCACTCATGAAGCAGCACGAGGCGCTGCTTGTTCAGAAGAATGAAGCCGTGTGGCCAGATAACGGCGTATTTACGCGATTCAGACATCCTGTACTTACCGCCGCGCATGCGCCCTTGACATGGCAATATGATTTCGATCCGCACACCAACCCCTTTCTCATGCAGCGTATCGGTATCAATGCCACATTCAATGCAGGTGCGATCAAATGGGAGGGTCGCTACCTCCTGATGGTCCGGGTAGAAGCTACAGACCGTAAATCTTTTTTTGCAATTGCCGAAAGTCCGAACGGCATCGACAACTTCCGCTTTTGGAAATATCCCATCAGCATCCCGCAAATCGAAGAACCTGACACCAATGTGTATGATGTCCGACTTACCAGCCACCAAGACGGCTGGGTGTACGGCCTTTTCTGCACCGAACGGCGCGACACAACAGTACCCGAATCCGACCAATCTGCAGCAATAGCACAATGCGGGATCATGCGCTCCCGAGACATCGTCCATTGGGAACGCCTCCCCGACCTGAAAACCAAGTCTCCGCAGCAACGCAATGTCGTACTTCATCCCGAATTCGTTGATGGAAAATATGCGCTCTATACTCGCCCCCAGGATGGTTTCATTGAAACCGGGAAAGGCGGTGGCATTGCCTTCGCGCTAACCCACAGTATGGAAAATGCGATTGTGGACGAAGAGCTGCTGATACACGCCAAAAAGTATCACACCGTTTATGAAGCCAAGAACGGTCAGGGCCCCACACCACTAAAAACAGCGGAAGGCTGGCTGCACCTGGCACACGGTGTACGGCATACAGCAGCGGGTTTACGGTATGTACTTTACCTATTTATGACCGATTTGGCAGATGTTACCAAAATCACCCATAAGCCGGCCGGATATTTCTTGGCTCCCGAGGGTGACGAACGCATCGGCGACGTATCCAATGTAGTTTTCTGCAATGGCTGGGTGGCAGATGACGATGGAAAGGTATATATTTACTATGCATCATCAGATACCCGTATGCATGTAGCCCTGAGTTCCATAGCACAATTGTTGGATTACGTTAAAAACACACCTGAAGACGGGTTCTACTCTGCTTTATCTGTGGAAAAAATCAAAAAACTGACTGAAAAAAATGAACGTATCGAGCGACAAGATAAAGCCGTACCAGCTCAAGGGCGTGGAATTTGAAACGGAACTCCATCGTATCCTAGCGTATTGGGGTAGGGTCGTCTTCGACAACACCAACGCTCGCTTTCACCCGAAAGTAGACGTTGCAAATCGAGCGTATAACGAGGCCCCCGCTGGCTCAGTCATGTATGCGCGAATCCTCTGGGCCTTTTCTGCGGGCTATCTTCACGCAGCTACGCCGCATTACCTAAAAATGGCCAATACCGCCTACAGGTACATCCGGCAGCATTTTGTCGATCCGGAGTATGGTGGTGTATATTGGTCGCTACAACCCGATGGAAGCGCTGCAGACAGCCGCAAGCAAATCTATGCCATTGCATTCACCATTTATGGATTGGCCGAGTATTACAAAATCAATGCGGATCCTACCGTGCTGGCGCAGGCCAAGCAGTTATACCAATGCATCGAGCAATATAGCCTGGATAGGCAGCACGGCGGATATATCGAAGCATTCCATAGGGATTGGACCCCAACGAATCAATTGAGGCTGAGTGCGAAGGACGACAACGAAAAGAAGACACTCAACACCCACCTCCATATCCTGGAGGCTTATACCAATCTATACACGATATGGCCAAATGATACGTTGAAACAACGGATTGCCGGCATTTTACAGCTTTTCGAACAACATTTTATAACTGATCACGGTCATCTGCGCTTATTTTTTGATGAGCAGTGGCAATCAAAATCATCGCTCCAATCTTTTGGTCACGATATTGAAGCATCTTGGCTGATTTGCGAAGCATCGCAGGCTATCCATGGCGGGCAGGTTACGGACACCGTGCGCAGCTTATGCCTACGGTTAGCCCATGCAAGCCTGGAGTGGGTTGATGAATCCGGCGCGTTGCCCTACGAATTGAATCCCATCACCAACCAGCTGAACGCGGAAAAACATTGGTGGGTCCAAGCTGAGGCTGTGGTAGGATTCTACCGTGCGGGGTTATTGTCGGGGGATAACCGATATATAGCGTCTGCCGCGCGCTCGTGGCAATACATCACCGATTACCTCATCGACCATCAGCATGGCGAATGGCACTGGGGGCGGGATGAAACCGGGCAAATCATCGTATATGAAGACAAAGCGGGGTTTTGGAAATGCCCGTACCACAACAGTAGGTGCTGTCTACAGCTCATGCAATTAATGGGCTAACCGCAATAGGATGAATTTCATAACAATATGTTAAAAAAGTATTAATATATTTTCAGCGACCCGACTACTTTTGATGTTGTTTAACGACCAATTTTTAACCTTATGATTCCACATTTATTAAAAAAGGCAAAGCTACTTGTCTTGATCCTTAGTATCGCCCACCATACAATGGGGCAAGGAAATAATCAACGGCAGGTAAGCGGAAGGGTGACAAGCGAAGCCGGAGCGGCCCTATCCGGCGTTTCGGTCAACGTAAAAGGCCAAACACAATCAACTTCCACAGCGGACGACGGCAGTTACCGGCTGGCGGTACCGCCTGGAGACGTCACACTTGTATTCTCCTACCTGGGTATGGAAACCATGGAAGAAGCGGTGAGAGACCGCAATATCGTTAATGTGATATTGCTCAGCGCAACATCTTCTTTGGAAGAGGTGGTTGTCGTAGGATACGGCACCAATAAACGCGGTAATCTCACCAGTGCACAAACCACGGTTACCGCAGAAGACATCGGAAAAACGATAAACACTACAATTGAGCAAGCCATCCAAGGCCGAGCAGCGGGCGTTTACATTACTCAAAATTCGGGTCAGCCGGGAGGCGGGATATCGGTGAATATCAGAGGCATAAACTCCATCAATGGCACCAATGAACCGCTGTATGTCATCGATGGTGTACAAATTGCGGGTCAGGCGGTGGCCTTTGGTGAACAAAGCTCCTCCAATCCTCTCGCAGGCCTAAATCCTGCCGATATTGAGGATATCCAAGTATTACAAGGACCTTCCGCCACCGCCATTTATGGATCAAGAGCTACCAACGGGGTACTATTGATCACTACCAAGCGCGGCAAAGCAGGGCAGACAAAGATTGATTACGGCGGGCAATATACCATCCAAACCGGCCCACCGCGAATGGCAGTTATGAACTTGCGTCAGTACGCGCAGATGGTCAACGAGTACCATGATATTGCTGGCGGTGAAACGCCCCTCGAGTTCCTCGACCCCTCGCTATTGGGCACGGGTACGGACTGGCAGGGGGAATTGTTCAACAATGCACCGATGCACAAACACCAATTGAGCCTCAGCGGTGGAAATGAGAAGACCACCTATTACCTTTCGGGCGAATACCTCAATCAACAAGGCGTTGCTGCAGGGTCCGGATTCGATCGCTACGGCACGCGACTAAATATCGACACCAAACCCCGGGACTGGCTTTCACTAGGCACCAACCTTAGCTTCAGTCAGACGGACGAAAACCTCACCACCAGTCAAGAAAATATCATTTCGAATGCGTTGCAATTGACTCCGCAAATCCCGGTCAAGAACCTGGATGGTTCTTGGGGAGGTGGCGACGAAAACAACGGTGCCAATATTTTCGCTCCGGTAAATCCCTTAGCTATCGCCAGTCTGACCACCAATAACCTGATCAGGAGACAATTTATCGGCGGAATCAATTTGGGCATCAAAATTATCGAAGGACTCGAATTCAGGTCATCATTTAACACTAATTTCGGTTTTTCCAATTCGGCATATTACATTCCCGTCTATAAAATCGGCTGGGCTGAAAATGCCACCGCTTCCCTGCAAAGCAGGGCCAATCTCAACACCTATTGGAATTGGAATCAACTACTCGAATACAACAAGCAACTGGGCAAGCATCAAATCAACGTGATGGTTACCCATGAGTCGCAGGCATCCAACTGGAAGAACCTGGGCGGAAGACGAACCGGCTTCCTCACCAATGACATCCTCGACCTGGAAGCGGGGGATCCGTTGACGGCATCGGCCAACGGCGGCTCGGGCGAATGGGCAATGGAGTCATACTTGGGTAGGATCAATTACAACTATGCCGATCGGTACATCATTTCCGGCACCATTCGAAGCGATGGCTCTGTTAATTTCGGTCAGGATAATAAATGGGGTATATTTCCTTCCATATCCGCAGCTTGGCGGGTATCCCAAGAAGAATTTTTCAATATCCCCGGAATCAGCGAATTAAAATTAAGGTTTGAAACCGGAACCACCGGAAACCAAGGCGGGAGCGGATACATCTACTCCCCCATGTCGCCTGGGGCAACACCTACAGGTACCGGCTTCTTACCCAGCAGGTATAACAATCCGGCCTTGCAGTGGGAGGAAACACTCACTTACAACTTCGGATTAAATCTTGGCTTCCTTCAAAATCGCATTCAGCTGGAAGCAGACTATTACATCAAAAACACCGACAACCTATTGATGGAGAATCCATTGCCCTGGTATATGGGTACCAATGGCACAGGCGCCGTAGCCGCACCGCAAGTGAATATTGGCGCGTTGCAGAACAAAGGATGGGGGGTTACGATAAACACAACGAATATCAGAAACGAACACTTTACGTGGGAAACCAATTTCAATGTTTCCGGATTTAAGACGACGATCGAAAAATTCTATTCCGATGCCGCTCAAATAAACCGGACTTCCTGGTGGATGCAGGATTGGACGCAGCAGTCGGTGGTCGGCGTCGCGCCTTGGCAATTCCTTGGCTACATGGAGGACGGCATCTTCCAATCGGTGGATGAGATCAACGACAGCGCCGTACCAGCAGACAACAATGGTAACCGGTTGCCAACCAATGAAGCTAATATCTGGGTAGGTGATGTCAAATTCAAAGATATCAGTGGTCCCGAAGGGACACCCGACGGCATCATTGATGTCCACGATCAGACTTATATCGGCAATCCGTACCCCAAACTCTTTGCAGGTTTCACGAACTCATTTTCTTACAAGGGATTCGACCTGAGCTTTCTACTTACCGGCGCATTCGGAAACGACATCTATAACTACATTGCCCGAGTAAACTCCAATCCAAACAACATTAATCTCAGCCGGAACCTGATGTTGCACGCCATGGATTATGCTCGGCCTACCACAGGTGATGACGGCGCTGTGAGGCTCGAAAATCCAAACACCAATGTAGCACGGATTTCACTCGGCCCCAATGGGAACTATGCACGCCATACCGACAAATGGGTGGAAGACGGCTCCTATATCCGTATCAAAAACATCACCTTCGGCTACAATCTGCCAGCCTCGCTACTCGCCAAGCAGAAGGTTCTGCAAAGTGTACGGGTTTCCTTTAGTGCCCAAAACGTGGCTACGTTTACTCGATATTCCGGATTTGACCCTGAGGTTGGTGCGTATATCGGTCGGGATGCGAGCAATGCAAACCAAGCTATCGGCTTGGATTACGGCCGTTATCCCCTCACCCCCATCTACTCATTCAGTTTAGGGTTAAGTTTTTAAACACAACGATCATGATACACACCAAACATATTCCTATAGCACTGATTATCTTCCTATCGGCGCTTTCTTCATGCAACAAGAACTTCCTAGAAAAACCACCTACTGACGCCATTGTTGATGCCAACTTTTATCAGACAGACGACCAAGTGCTGGCTGCTACCGCGCTGCTCTACAGCAAAGTATGGTTTGATTACAACGACAAAGCTTCGTATAACCTGGGCGATTTCCGTGCCGGAACCGCATATTCGGCTTACAATGACCGGGGCAACGTGCTTTTTAACACGACGGGAGATACACCTGAGAACGGCGCGGCATGGCGTGCCTTCTTTATTGTAGTTGGCCAGTCCAATCTGGCCATTCAAAATATCCAAACTTATGCAGGTTCAGCGGTTTCGCCCTCTATAAAAAGCTTTGCTATTGCAGAGGCCCGGTTTATGCGGGCACTCGCCTACCGTTTCTTGGTCATGAATTGGGGGGCTGTGCCGATTATAGAGAACAATCTCACGCTCCTGTCAGATACCACTATCCAGCGAAATACGCCCGAAAGCGTATGGAAATTCATTACCGACGAAATGCGGGCTGTCGCGTTAGACCTTCCAGACGAACCCCTCCGTCCCGGAAGAATCACCAAATGGTCGGCAGAAGGGATGTTAGCCCGCTTTTACTTGACCCGTGCTGGTGTAGGGTCTGGAGGGTCAGGCAATCGCAACCAGGTTTTTCTCGATAGCGCAAAATACTATGCCGATCGCGTAATCAGCCTCAGTGGTGCGTCGTTGCTGACCAACTACGCCGATTTGTTTCTTTATCCCTACGATAACAATGCCGAGTCGCTATTTTCACTGCAATGGGCATTCTCGCCCGGTGCCTGGGGCACACAAAATTCCACCCCGGCATACCTGGCTTACAGCGGTGATATCGCCAATGGAGACGGCTGGGGTGGTGATAAGGGTGCTACGTGGTGGATGATGTCTTTATATGACGGTATAACAATTACTGAAACGGGTATGGAGGGTCGAACTCTCGACCAACGGCTGAAGGCAACCTTCATGTTGCCGGGAGCACATTATCCCGAAATCACGCAGAGTATACCGGGCGGCTCGCAAGAACTCGTATTTCCGCTCACTGGCACGGACGTCAATTTCATTTCTATCAAGAAATACGTTACCGGCAAAGCAGAAGATACGGACGGCCAAGCAGCATCCCAGAACTACGGACATGACACCTATATGCAACGCTTGGCAGAAATGTACCTCATTTATGCCGAAGCCGTACTAGGCAACAACGCCGCTACCACAGACGCTACCGCACTCGAATATTTCAATAAAGTACACACCCGGTCAGGATTACCGGCCTTCGAAGATCCGCTCACCTCGGATGTGATTTTCAAGGAACGCATCATCGAGTTTGCCATGGAAGGCATGGCTTGGTACGATTTGGTCAGCCTCCATTATTACAATGCTGCCAAAGCCTATGAGATCCTGAATGAGCAAGACCGCGAGAAATTCTTTGTCGGGCCCGACCAATTCCCGAATCCCACTTCGTGGACATTTACGAAAACGCCATGGGTTGATTCCGATACAAGAAACATCGATGCCAATTCCGGAAACTTTCTCTTGCCAATCCCTACCGCCGAGTTGAGCCAGGCGCCCAACTTGCGGAAACCACCCGTGGATTATGTCAAAAAGTAAAGACTATTAAACCGAAAGAAAATGAAATCGATATATAAACAACTACTGTTTCTTACGCTTGCTACTGCAATGACAGGGAGCTATACGTCATGTTCTGAAGACATCCTTCCCAATAACGGTAACCCCCGGATCAGGTACGTACGGATCACTGATCCGCTATCCGCAGATTCGCTTTTGATCGGCGCCGGGCAAGGCAATCTCATTGCCATCATTGGAGAGAATCTCGGCGATGCCCGCGAAATCTGGTTTAATGACCAGCAAGCCGTGTTGACCACCACATACATTACCAACACAACGATACTGGTCAGTGTGCCTAGTCAGGTTCCATTGGATATCACCAACCGAATGAAAATTGTTTTTGCTAAAGGGAATACCTTGGAACATGAATTTGAAGTGCAGATTAGCGAACCCTTTGTTAATTCCATCAACAATGAGTATGCCTTGCCGGGCGAAGTCGCCATCATAAGGGGTAACTATTTCTACGAGCCCCTCACCGTTACGTTTACCGGTGGCGCAATTGGCGAACTGGTTTCCGTTGAAGACGATATCCTCCAAGTGCGGGTCCCGTCGGGTGCTGAACCAGGCCCCATCACCGTGGCCAGTAATTTTGGGCAGACCCCGTCTGATTTCTGGTTTAGAGACAACCGCAACATCATCCTTAGCAGTGATCCGTTTACCGGTTGGTGGAATGCCGCCTTCGTAGTCAGTCAACCGGCAGCGGGTGATCCGCCAACCATCAACGGCAACTACATCCGTGTCACCCGTACCATTGGCGCTTGGGCATGGACAGAGGTGGCCGGTGGCCCTGCCGATGCCATGGGCGACATCAGTAAAAACATACCCGATGAAGCCATCCTTAAACCGGAGAATTACTACTTGAAATTCGAAGTCAATACCCTCAAACCTTACAACAACAACATGATCAAGTTCAACTTCGGTCTCCCAAGTGAAGTCAACGACGCTTATCAATGGGCCCCGCCTTTCGATACCAAGGGCCAATGGCAGACGGTAAGCATACCCTATGAAGCCATCAGCAAAAGCTACAAAGACTTGGGGGTCACACCGACAGTCAATCCCAATGGCTATTGGACACGGATTTTGATTCATGGTCCGGGCGATTGGGAGTGTGATATCGCATTCGACAATTTCAGGATTGTGCCCAAAGTGGACGAAAATAAAAATTGAAATAGGCCTAAAACAAAAAGACAATGAAACTGAAATCTGATATCAGGCTTACATTTGCGGTGCTGGCAAGTTACACCCTGCTTATTGCGTTCGTTTCCTGCAAGAAAACTGAAGCGCCTTCAACCACAGTTGAACTGCTGAGTTTCGGTCCGGCGGGCGCAACGCATGGTGAACAGATCCGCTTTATCGGCAACAACCTGGATAAGGTAACTGCCATCGACCTCACTGGTGCCAGTGTAGCGAGCAGTGCTTTTATCGAGCAGACCACCGAACTGATCGTAATTACTGTTCCCATCGATGCCGAACATGGCCCCGTTACGCTGAAAACGCCAACCGGGGATATTGTGTCGAAGTCGCCCCTTAATCTCGAGGTACCGGTTGAAATCTCCTCGATTACCGAAACGGTCAAACCCGGCGCAACGATCACCATCGTTGGCGAATACCTCAACTGGATATCTGCGGTAACCTTTGAAGGCGGCGCAATCATGGAAACCTTTGAAAGTCAATCGCGCACGGAGTTGGTCGTCCGTGTACCGCTTGAAGCAAAGACTGGCCCGCTTGTCTTCTCATGCGGAGGCACCGAACCTATCGAACTGGAAAGTGAAGAACCACTAACTGTTATATTGCCCACGATATCCGCACTCACGCCCATTCCGGTGCGACACGGCAGTGAACTGACGATTACCGGCAGCGACTTGGATCTCGTGGAAGGCGTAACATTTACTGGACTTGACGAGGCCGTTACCGAATTTGTCAGTCAATCCGAAACACAACTTGTTATTACGGTACCGAACGGCGCCAACAACGGCAATATTGCGGTGATGTCGTTCTCAGGAGTATCTGTAGCGAGCGAAGAAGCTTTGGCTGTTGTACTGCCTACAGTCACCGCCTTTAACCCCAATCCCGTAGCACGTGGTGCTGAGTTGACAATCGTCGGCACCGAATTAAATCTCGTCAAGGGCGTATTGTTTAAAGGAACGGATAACGCAATCACCGAATTCATCAAGCAATCCGACACCGAATTGGTATTAGCTGTCCCCGAGACCACAAATAAAGGTACCGTCACCCTTGTCACTCATCCATTGATTGACGTTGAATCGACAATCAGCTTGAACATTGTTGGTGATTTACCGCCCTTGGCCCCACTTGGTTACGCAATCTATGCAGATGCCATTGTAAATAGCTGGGGAGATTGGGGTTGGAACGGAACGGTCGACTTCAATAATACTGAAAACGTGCGCGATGGTTCCATGACAATCAAAAAGGGGTACGACGGCACGTACGGTGGTTTGCGATTTGGCGGCGGTAGTGTGTCCACATTGCCCTATACCGAGATTGTCTTCTCTATTTTCGGTACACCCGGCACAGGCGGACTAAAGATTAACGTTATTGCAAACGAACAATGGGGAGCACCGCATACCATCACGATTGTAGAAGGGGAATGGGTGGAGTTTAAACTATCCAAAGCTGACCTGGGCATTTCAGACGAGTTGAAGGATCTAATATTCCAGGATCAAGGTTGGTCCGGCACCATATATGTAGATCATGTCGGGCTAAGGTAGGACAATACATATGGCACGAAAACACGACTATCTTTTGTATATCGGATTTACATGGCTACTCCTTGTTGGTTTGGCATGCAACAAAGATTCAGTCGTAGCAGAAGAACAGACACCGCCAGCTCCGGAAGTGCCTCCCCCTACACTGGATGAAATCAGGCAGGGCTTGGCAGACAAAAGCGCGACCGACGCAACTACGGCGCTCTTCTATAACTTGAAAAAAATAGCGGAAGAGCATACGCTCTTCGGCCACCAAGACGCCACAAAGCGGGGAGTCGATGATAACGCCACGGAATGGGCCAATGAACAGCATTTGGCCATGGTTTCAAATGAAAAATCAGATGTCAAGACCGTTACTGGCGCTTATCCCTCGGTGTATGGACATGATTTCAACCACATCGCGGGGTTCTTTGAGCCCGACCATGGGTGGTTCGTCTATGAAAAAGAAATCGCCCGGCAACTGACGATTGATGCGTACAATAGAGGCGGCGTCAACACGTATAGCTGGCACTATGACAATCCCGTGTCCAAAGGCTCCTTCTATTGGGATGATTCGCCTGTCAAAGCCGTGTACAATATACTACCGGGAGGTAGCAATCATGACGTGTATAAAATGTCCTTACGAACAATTGCTGACTATGCAAAAACACTCGTCGGGACTGATGGTAAATTGGTTCCCGTTATTTTTCGGCCGTTCCATGAATTTGACGGGGATTGGTTTTGGTGGGGCCGTGCACACTGTACCGTTGCGGAATACAAGCAACTTTACCAATTTACGGTCACCTATTTACGAGACGAGCTTGGTGTCCATAATTTCCTGTATGCGTGGTCACCCGATCGTAATTTCAATTCCGAACCGGAGCTTCTACAGCGGTATCCGGGCGATGAATACGTTGATTTGATCGGCACCGATAATTATTGGGATCTCCAATCAGCTTCGACCGTAGTCGAGGCGGCCAATAAGTTCAAAATCATCTCCGATTATGCCAAAAAGAGAAATAAACTTGCCGCAGTAACAGAAACCGGACTGTTAAACCTGACACAAAATGACTGGTACACCCAAGTATTACTAAAGGCACTCCAACATCACGAACTGGCGGTTGCCTATGTGCTCGTATGGGCCAACCGAAAAGATGGCTTTTGGACGCCACACAAAGGGCATCCTGCCGAAGCAGACTTTGTTTCTTTCAAAAACAATGATTATATACTTTTCGGCGACGAAATGCCGGAGATCTATAAAATTCCATAAATGACCAAAATAACCATTCAATTCCGCTAATCATGAAAGCCTTATATCTCCTAATTTATCTGATGTGCTGTGTTACAGTGTCCACCTGTCAAACTGGTAGTCAAGAGTTCCACACACCAGTTGAACGGCACGGGTTCTTGAAAACAATGGGCAATCGCATAGTCGACCAGCACGGTGCCCCCCCGCAGCTGCGTGGAATCAGCTTCTCATGGAGCATATGGGGTGGAAAGAAATATTATAATAGCGAGGTAGTCGACTGGTTGGTAGATGATTTCAACGTTTCTCTTATCCGGTTATCGATGGCCATTGAGCCCGATGGGGGATACCTGCAACAGCCGGATGAGCAGGCTGCATTGGTCAGGCAGCTTACCGCACGCGCCATAAAAAGAGGGATTTATGTGATTATCGACTGGCATGATCACAATGCCGATAAAAACCTCGCACAAGCCAAGGACTTCTTTGCACATATGGCTCGTCTGTATGCCGGCACACCGAATGTGATCTACGAAATATGGAATGAGCCCGAACAGCAATCCTGGCCTATCATCAAAGCCTATTCCTTAGCCGTCATTGAAGAAATCCGAAAATACGATACCGAAAACCTCATTGTAGTGGGAAGCCCTCATTGGTGTCAAGATGTCGATCTGACGGCCAACGATCCCATCACGGACTACGACAACATTGCCTATTCCTTCCATTTTTACGCCAGCGATCCACATCATCAGGAAAATCTCCGGAAAAAAGCAGAGACTGCCCTCAAAAACGGACTTCCATTGTTCGTCACGGAATGGGGTGTCGGTGAGTCGAATGGCGATGGCGTATTCGACACCGAAAAAACAGCAGCCTGGATGACCTGGATGGAAGAACGCAAACTAAGCTGGGCAAACTGGAACATTACCGATAAAAAAGAGACAACGGCAATCCTCAAGCCCGGTGCACCCGACACCGGAAACTGGAGACAAGATCAGTTGACGCCGGCCGGAAAATATATCCGCCATCAATTACGGAAACTCAATACTCCCCCAAAATAGCTATCTTTGCCCCGATGCATTGCACCGGCAAAAAAGACATCTTCTTTGATTTGGATCACACCATCTGGGACTTCGAAAAAAACGCCTCGGAAACCCTGATGGAACTGTTTGACACGTACCGATTCAGCAATTTCGGGATCGGTTCCGCGGCGCTGTTCATCGAAACGTACAATCGCAACAACCACCGCCTATGGGCACTCTACCATCACGGCCAAATCACAAAATCCGAACTCCGCGAGGCCCGCTTTGCTGATACTTTCCGGGAATTGGGGATAGACCCAAAGTGGTTTCCTACGGCTTTTGAAGAAGACTATTTGCGGTTATGCCCACAAAAGACGCACCTCTTTCCCCATGCGCACGAGACGCTCGGCTATTTACAGGAAAAATACGTGTTGCATCTCATTTCAAACGGGTTTGGTGACGCGGCTGAATGCAAGGTTACGAAATGCGATCTGAAAAAGTACTTTTCTACCATCGTAATCTCCGAAGTGGTGGGTTTCCACAAGCCCCATCCGCAGATTTTCCACTATGCCGTTGCCAACGCCAATACCGCAATCTCACATAGCGTAATGATTGGCGATAGCCTCGATGCAGATATCCGGGGCGCACAGCAGGTAGGCATGGATGCCATCTATTTCAACCCCAATGAAACCGATATACCGCCTGACGTCAAGCGAAGTATCCGTACATTGGACGAGCTCCGGCGACTATTCTAAACAGGGCGCTATAGGTCAAAAGCTAGTATTGCTGTTCGCCGCCGCCCTCATACCCCTCTGTTCCCTGGTTTTGCTTTCTATCCTCGCGCTTCAGGCTCTGATTGCCGAAACGATAGTTGAAAGATAGCATAAATGTTCTACGCATCCAACGATGCTCAAAATATCGGTATACACCATTACTGGTCGTATAGCCCCCGAAACGCCGTTGGTTCAAGAGGTCACGGGCGTTGAACATCACGCTGCCCTTTCGGTTCAATACATCCAACTTCAGCCCGGCATCGATCACATAATTTTCGATTCCCTTGCCTTGTGCCCAGATGCGCGGCGCTTGATACTCAAACCGGGCTTGTAATGACAGTAACGGCGTAAAACGATAGTTCGTCGTTGCGTTGGCGTTCCAGCTAAATCCCTTGGATGCCGCGATATCAAACGCTTCACTGCCCTGAAAACGCGTATGGAAAGCATTCAGATTGGCCATGACATCCCATTTCTTTGACAGATCAATCCGCGAAATCAACTCCAAACCAGTCGATTCGTTGCGGCTGATATTTTGCCACTGCATCAGCGTAACGCCGGTGTTTTCATCCACTTCCTGGATAATGGGCTGGGCAACGTCGTTAACGATGCGATGGTAAACGGAAGAAGTAATTAATAAGGAAGGCCAAGTTTTCGTATAGCCTAGCTCAAACGAATGGATATCTTCCGGTAGTAGGTTTGGATTACCTTGTCGATGGTTCAGGTTGTCCGAAACATCCACAAAGGGGTTGACCTGCCAACCCCGTGGACGGCTCACCCGCCGTGTGTAACTCAATTGAAGCTGGTTCTTATTTCCAAATTCTTGCGTAAGAAACACACTGGGATATAAGCGAAAATAATCCAACCTCCCGGTTACATTACGCTCGTCTTCCGGCAGCCCCGGAGTAAGCAATCCCAGCTCGGTATCGAGATAAGCCTGTTCGGCACGAAGCCCTACCTGATAACCCAATTTGTCCGTCAATTTATTTTGATAGTTAGCATACAGGGCATGTACACTGCTGGTCATATCGAAGTCATTGCTCACCTGATAGTCCGGGAGGAGTCCATTGGTCGAATCTACCTGTGAATATTGACTCTCTAAACTGCCGCGGATAATGGTCCGATAACCGGCCTCAAACTTGTGATTATCGCCAAATGGCCGAACATAGTCCAGCTGAATATTGATATTCCGACCATCTTCCTCCGTATCATTCAGTCTCATACGCTCGTACAGTCCCGTAGGTGGTGTTGTATAATCTTGGTTAAACCTATTTACTCCCTCTTCACCGTCATATCCGAAAGCAATGTTAGCCAGCAGTTCTTCTCCTTCACGTTGGAAGCTGCGTTTTATATCTAGCGCCACCTCATAGCCAAGATCATCTTCATCCTGCCTGGAATATCGACTGCTATTTCCTGACAGTTGTGGATGGTTGATGTAGCGGTAAAATAGATCTTCGTTGCGTTCATTGCCGCGGAGGCTAAGGTTACCGGCTATCCCGATAAGCGTCTTCTCGCCAAGATAATAGTCTGCGCCAAGCTGTATACTGTGGTTAAGGCCAAGCCTTTCGCTTTCACTGACGTTGTTGGTCAGGCTATTATTGCTCAACAATTCGGTGTTGTTCACGCCATCACCAACCATATTCCGCCGATTGAACGTATAACCACCATAATAGTTGAAGTTTCGATTGCGAAAATTCAGGTTAGCGCCAGCCATGTAGTTGTTGTATGAACCTCCAGAGACATTAACCGATCCATTAAAGCCCAAGTAGGTATTTTTCTTCAATACGATATTGATGATGCCTGATTGCCCTTCGGCGTCATATTTTGATGAAGGGTTTGTCACTACCTCTATACGCTCCACTGCATTGGCGGGTAAAGACTGAAGAAACTGGGTCACATCACTTCCAGCCAGCGCCGACTCCCGACCATTGATTAAAATACGTACACTACTAGATCCGCGCAAACTCACCGTACCGTCCATATCAACCTGTAAAGAAGGAACGTTGGCCAACAGGTCGGTAGCTGTCCCACCAACACTCAATGTACTTTGTGCCACATTGAAAATTTTGCGGTCGATACCCATTTCCATTGCGGGCGGAGTCCCCTCTACAACGACTTCCTCAAGCAGCTCGCCCGAAGGTTCGAGCAAGATTTCATCTATGCTCATGTTCTTACCCGCTTCCACGACGATGTGTTCCTTCAAATAGCTTTCGTAACCCACATAGGTAACCCGGATCGCATACACACCGGGTGCCACATCCGTAAACAATATCTTCCCGTCATCTACAGTCTGCATTCCTTTGATGTAAGATTTAGATGCTTGATCTAACAGCGCGGCACTGGCAAACCCAACAGGTTCTTTTGACACTTCATCGACAACCACGGTCGATATCGATATCCCCTTTTCTTGCGCCCATGTACCCAGGGGCAACACCAAAGCCATTAATAAAACAACGTATCCAATCCTTACCTGCCGTATAAAACTCATCGGTTTGCTCTTAATAAATAGTATCTGAATATTTGGCCGCAAAGATTGTGCTTTTATTGCAATCGTTTATCGATGGTAACCGCTTTATTACAGCCTGGGCGCTGCTTCGCGTACATTGTTACCTTCATCGGCCATTTTTAGTCCACACTCACTGTAAGCCCTTCGGATTTAAGTATCTTCCGGTACACCTCCACCTCGGTATAGCTTCCTTCCAATACCGCACACTTTCCTTTTGTATGTACCTTCCATGCAATATCCTCCGCTTCATCCGCCGTATATTGGAGGTGCTTCATCAGGCAGTTGATCACATGTTCAAATGTATTGGTATCGTCGTTCCAAAGAATCAATCGGTGGCCCGGTGTGGCTGCGGCCAATACTTCGTCAATCGTATAGGTTTCTTCCTGCGTTTCGACCGTCATAACCGCAAAATTAGATAAACTTGCATATAAAAGCAAGTTATCGATCACTCATCGGCCGTTGAATGACAAGCTTCAAAGACGAAACTTACGTCCTTATCTAAAATTTCCGTACAATTGCATAAGGTACCATAGGGTGCCCCGACTTAAAAATTTTTGTATGTACCAATCCAAGATAGCAGGCATCGGATATTACGTTCCCGATCGCGTATACACCAATACGGATTTAACCCGGTTTATGGATACCAGCGATGAATGGATTCAGGAGCGGACAGGTATACGTGAGCGTCGCTTTGCCGACCGCAATGAAGAGACCACTACCACGATGGCCATCGAAGCGGCGAACATTGCCATTGAGCGGGCAGGCACTACGGCCCGGGATATCGACTTTATTGTATTTGCCACATTAAGTCCCGATTATTATTTCCCGGGATGCGGCGTATTGCTGCAGCGTGAAATGGACATGAATGAAATCGGCGCCTTGGATGTACGCAACCAGTGCTCTGGATTTATCTATGCATTGTCCGTAGCCGACCAGTTTATCAAAACCGGCATGTACAAGAACATATTGGTTGTAGGCAGCGAAAAGCACTCTTTCGCCATGGACTTCGAGACGCGCAGTCGTAACGTATCGGTTATTTTTGGTGATGGCGCGGGTGCAGTGGTACTCCAACCCACACAAGAAAAAGGCAACGGCATTCTTAGCACCCATCTTCACAGCAACGGTGCGGATGCTGAGCTACTGGCTATGTACTATCCAGGCGCACACGCCAACAAATGGATAAAAGATAAACCCGCTTTTCCAGACCAGGAGCTGGGCGGTCTTTTCCTGACTAGCGAGCAATTGGAAAGTGGTGCTGCATTGCCCTATATGGACGGCCCGGCGGTATTCAAAAAGGCTGTCGTCAAATTCCCAGAAGTCATTAAAGAAGCACTGGCTGCCAACGGCCTTTCGGAGAAAGACATTGATTTACTGATCCCACATCAAGCCAACTTACGCATTAGCCAATATGTTCAAAAATTACTGGGACTAACGGACAATCAAGTGTTCAACAATATCCAAAAATATGGAAACACTACGGCTGCATCGGTTCCGATTGCGTTATGTGAGGCGTGGGAAGCAGGAAAAATCAAAGACAATGATCTTGTCTGCCTTGCCGCATTCGGTTCGGGGTTTACTTGGGCGAGCGCATTGATCAGGTGGTAGCTAACCAACCGAATCCAATGCTTCGAACGGCGAGTTTTTACTGACAAACTCAGGAACGATTTCCTTCATTTTACGGACCACCCCGCTGCTGTTTTTTCGTTCATTCAACGCGACCAACTCATAGATCACGCGTTTTGCATACTCATAGTCCATCGAATTGACGCGGGCAATGTGGATCTTATCATGGTGCGTAGGCAGCACCTTTTCACCATCATTCAGCAATTCCTCAAACAACTTTTCACCACTGCGTAAACCGGTATAGGTAATCTCTACATCCTTATCCGGCTTCAACCCAGCTAGCTGAATCATCTTCCTGGCTAAATCCACAATTTTCACGGGCTTACCCATGTCAAACACATAAATCTCACCACCATTGCCCATGGTGCCCGCCTCCAGCACCAACTGCACAGCCTCGGGTATGGTCATGAAGTAGCGGGTGATTTCTGGATGTGTTACCGTCAATGGCCCACCCTTTTCAATCTGCGCCCTGAAACGCGGTATCACCGAGCCGTTGGACCCCAGCACGTTGCCGAACCGTGTAGTAATAAAACGCGTCCCCTTCACCATTTTACTCGTTCCGGTGGCAGTATCGATCAATTGTACGGACTGTTGACCATCAAGGCTCTGCGTATAAATCTCTGCGATACGCTTCGATGCCCCCATCACATTGGTCGGGTTCACCGCCTTATCCGTGGAAATCATGACAAATTTCTTCACTCCGAAAAGAACGGACAGGTCAGCGACATTCTTCGTACCCCCAACATTGGTACTTACCGCTTCACCGGGGTTACGCTCCATCATTGGTACGTGCTTATATGCCGCCGCATGGTACACCAATTCGGGTCGATAGTCATTGAAAATCTGGTGCATCCGCTCCAGGTTACGGATATCGGCAATGGCCACTACCGCATGGCAATTGGGGAATTTCTCTTCTATCTCCAATTGTATCTCGTGCATGGGTGATTCCGCCTGATCGCAAAGCACCAGCATCTGAGGCTCGTAACGCAATATCTGACGCACAATCTCAGAGCCGATTGAACCAGCGGCACCCGTAATCAAAATGCGTTTACCACAAAGGTCGTCACAGATTTTATCATTGTTAATCTTAATCGGTGCACGCTGCAACAGATCCTCGATGCGGAGGTTCTTGATCTGCTGCAAACGCAACCTGCCCGAGATCCACTCCGACGCGGGCGGTACGGTCAATACCTTAATCCCCAACCGCAGACAACGTTCAACGATCACTTTCTTATCCCTGCTGCCCAAATGGTCTTTTACGAATATCATTTGATCGATGGAATATCGGTCCTTCAAAGCCGGAAGATCCTTCACGTGGTACACCCGCTTCCGTTCGATATAACTATTCAACTTGCTCCGATTCGTATCAATGAAGCCGATGATAATGAATTTAGACTCTGTACTGTTCTCCAGTGCCTGCTTAGCCATGACCGCGTTCTGATCTGCTCCATAAATCAATACCCGCACCGTATCCACGTCGCGTGCTTTCCGCATCAGCATGAAATAGATACTTTTCACCGTGATGCGCAACATAATCAGCAGCGATGTCGCAATAAAAAAATTGATCAGCATCACCAGGCCCAATTCACCATCCCTGATATTCACAAGAGGCCCAAGGATTAAATAGGCTACCATGATATACGCTACGGAAGTAATGACCATAGCGGAGAATATCTTTAACATGTCGCGCGTATCCGAATAACGGATCAATCCGGTATGTATGCGCATCAAGAAAAACACCGGCAGGGCGATACCACTGTAAATTGCGGTATAGATAAAAAAATGACCGCGGATGATTTCGTGAAAATTAAATTGCTTGGCTATAAAATACGAAAGCGTAAAGGACCAAGTTAATATGAACAAATCCAACAATAGTATTGCCCACCGAGGTACTGTTTTGAAGCGAAGTATAAGTTCTTTCATGTAAGCTAGATAATGTAGCCGCATCCACCAACAACTAATCAAACGGGTTCAATCCACCTTTTGCTACAGTCAGGTGTTTGACAATTGACAATCACAGACCAAAACAGTCACCAACACGCTATGATTCCAACCACTCAATAACCTTGCCAAAGGGCCATTATCAGCCCTGTGATATAAACAACACAAATATAGGGGATTTGTTTATCAAAAACACATACCTAGTGATAGGTATTTTAACTGCCGGTAATGTCTATAAAAACAAAAAGGACAACAAGTGTCCTTTTTAACTGATATCAGTGACTAATCTATCCATTGGACAACGCCGCCGCCCCGCTTACAATTTCAGTAAGTTCGGTCGTGATAGCGGCCTGCCTAGCCTGGTTGTAAGATAATTTAAGTGATTTCAACAATTCCCCGGCATTGTCGGTGGCCTTATCCATTGCCGTCATCCGTGCGCCATGTTCGGATGCATGTGAATCCAATACTGCCTTATACAACTGTACCTTGATAGCCTTGGGGATCAACTCTTCGATAATCTTCTCCTTGGTGGGCTCAATGATGTAATCCACTTCAACACTAAGTTGCTCGGCTTCCACTTTAGTCGGAAGCAGAGGCAATAATTGTTCGGTAGTCAAAATTTGTACTGCGGCATTCCGGAATCGGTTATAAACCAATTCCACCCGATCATACGTGCCATCGGCAAATGCCGTCATGATAGCCTCGGTAACTTTCGACGTATTTTCGAAGTTGAGCGCTGCGAACAGTTCACTATTGTCGCCTATTACCTGATATTGCCGTCTAAGGTAGTAGTCTTGTGCTCTTTTTCCGATACCTACGATACTCACGTTCCCAGCGCGCAGCTGTTCGCCATACCGTTCAGCAATCAGCTGATTGGCCGCTTTAATCACGTTTGCATTAAATGCCCCAGCCAGTCCCCGATTGGAGGCGATCACCACCACCAACACCTTGTTAGGTTTACGGTCGACAATATAAGGGGAAGCACCGCCTTCCACACTGGCAGATACATTGGCCAAAATTTCGCGCAGCTTTTCCGCGTATGGGCGTAATTGCACAATGGCATTCGTTGCCCGCTTAAGCTTGGCTGCCGAAACCATTTTCATGGCTTTCGTTATTTGCTGTGTAGAAGTAACCGATGCAATCCGGTTCCTTACCTCTTTTAAATTTGCCATTCTTTAGACACTAGACTTTAGACACGCAGTTGTCCAACGATTAATACTTATCTGCCAATTCCTTCGCAACCTTGTCCAGTACACCCGTAAGTTCGTCATTGAATTTCCCTTCCTTCAAGGCCTTCAATACTTCCGGATGACGCTGTTCCAATTGCTGGAGGTACTCGGCTTCAAACGCTTTCACTTGGTTTACCGGAACACTGCGGAATAACCCTTTTACGCCGGCGTAAATAATTGCAACCTGCTTTTCAACAGACACGGGTGAAAACTGAAGCTGTTTCAGGATTTCCACGTTACGTACGCCCTTATCCAGCACGGCTTTGGTAGCCGCATCGAGATCGGAACCGAACTTAGAGAACGCTTCCAATTCGCGGTATTGTGCCTGATCCAACTTCAGCGTACCGGCAACTTTTTTCATGGATTTGATTTGTGCGTTACCGCCCACACGCGATACCGAGATGCCCACGTTGATCGCCGGTCGCACCCCAGCGTTGAACAGGTTGGACTCCAAAAATATCTGTCCGTCCGTAATGGAAATTACGTTGGTCGGAATATAAGCCGATACGTCCCCAGCTTGCGTCTCGATGATAGGCAGTGCCGTCAATGATCCGCCCCCCTTGACAAGTCCTTTGATGGATTCCGGCAAATCGTTCATCTTCTGGGCAATGGCATCAGATCCATTGATTTTAGCGGCACGCTCCAATAGGCGGCTGTGCAGGTAAAATACGTCACCCGGATAAGCCTCGCGACCCGGCGGCCGGCGGAGCAGCAACGATACTTCGCGATAAGCGACCGCCTGCTTCGATAAGTCATCATAAATAATCAATGCCGGGCGACCTGTATCCCTAAAAAACTCCCCAATGGCGGCACCCGCCATCGGCGCATAGAATTGCATAGGTGCTGGATCGGCAGCGGAGGCCGCTACCACAATGGTATAAGGCATCGCTCCGTTTTCCTCCAAAGTACGGACGATATTGGCGACGGTCGAATTTTTTTGCCCAACGGCCACATAAATACAAAATACTGGCTCTCCAGCATCGTAAAATTCCTTTTGGTTGATGATGGTATCGATACAAACGGCTGTCTTTCCCGTTTGGCGGTCACCGATTACCAACTCCCGCTGGCCTCGACCAATCGGGATCATCGCATCAATCGCTTTAATACCTGTCTGCAACGGCTCGTTTACTGGCTGACGGTAAATTACCCCCGGTGCCTTGCGCTCAATCGGCATCTCGTAGGTCTCGCCAATGATAGGCCCCTTGCCATCTATAGGCTGACCTAGCGTATTCACCACGCGGCCCAGCATGCCCTCGCCTACTTTGATGGAAGCGATACGGCGGGTACGTTTGATGGTGTCTCCCTCCTTAATCTCATCAGACTGCCCGAGCAATACCACACCCACGTTATCTTCTTCAAGATTCAATACGATGCCTTGCAATCCGTTATCAAATTCAACCAGCTCGCCAGACTGGACTTTCGTTAAGCCGTATATCCGCGCAATACCGTCGCCTATCTGCAATACGGTACCTACTTCTTCAAGCTCAGCTTCTGATTTGAAGCCCGACAATTGTTCTCTTAAAATTGCCGATACTTCATCGGGTCTTACCTCTATCATTTTATCTGTATTAGGGGTTTCTTTTATTATTTGCTATACTCAATTCACCACCTGCGTTTCAAAGTGACGCTCCAGCTTCTTCAGCTTACCTGTTATACTGGCATCAACTTGCTTATCGCCCACCTTTACAATGAATCCACCGATCAGCGATGGATCTACCGTATTTTGTAGGATCACCGCCGCATTGATCTCGCTCGCTATCACGCGCTGCAGGGCATCTAGATTTTTCGGGGAAAGCGCAACTGCTGAAACGACCGTAGCATGTACGATGCCTTTCACTTCGTTGTATTCCCGGACGAATTCGCGCGCAGTTGCGTACAGGATACCAGCACGTCCCTTTCGCACCATGATGTGGAAAAAAGCCGTGATGGACGGATGGATTCGTTGCGCAAACAACGCATCCAGGATATTACGCTTTTTATCCTGCTTCATAATGGGATTCTTGAGCACGGCTTGCAGTTCCTTGTTGGCATACAAAACGGCTACAAATTGATCCATATCCTGTTTCACCACTTCCAGGTTTCCCTGCTCCTGTGCCAAATCGATCAGTGACTTGGCATATCGCGACGCAACTTTAAACTCCGACATATCGTTATGCAGTTAGTTTCCGGGCAAGTTAATTCAACTTCACGTCCTTCAGCAAGTCAGCCACCAATGCCTCCTGCTTCTGTTCGCTTTCAAACTCTTTTTGGAGCACCTTACGGGCTATCTCCAATGAAAGTGACGAAACCTGGCTTTTCACTTCAGCCAATGCCCTTTTCTTTTGGTCCTCAATTTCGCTTCGGGCCTGTTCAATTAGTTTCGCACCTTCGGTTTGGGCGAGCACTTTGGCATCCGCTACCAATTGATCCTTCAGTTCCTTCGCTTCCTTCAGGATGACATCACGTTCGGCACGGGCTTGCTTCAGCAACTGCTCGTTCTCGTTGGTGAGGCGTGCCATTTCTTCCTTCGCCTTCTCAGCGGACGCCAACGCGTCTTCGATGGATCGTTCCCGTTCGCCGATGGCCTCCATGATGGGCTTCCATGCAAATTTCTTCAAAAGAACCAACAGCAGCAAAAATGCAATCAGTGTCCAAAATACCAATCCGTAACTCGGATTACCAATATCAAAATTCATATACGTATGTTGTCTTAAATCTGATTTCGTGTTAAAGAAGGCCGGACACCAGACCAACCGTCAGGCGTCCAGCCTTTTTTTCAGTAAACCTTAAGAAGGGTTGTTACCCATCAAGGCCACAACGATCGCAAACAGTGCAGCACCTTCGATAAGGGCCGCTGCGATGATCATCGCGGTCTGAATTTTTGAAGCAGCCTCAGGTTGACGAGCGATACCTTCCATCGCCTTTCCACCTACCTGTCCGATACCGATACCAGCACCGATTACTGCTAATCCGGCACCAATTGCCGCAATTGAACCTACCATAACAAATTTAATTTAATGTATATTAATATTATATTGCTGTACAACTCAATGATGTTCCTCTACCGCCATACCGATAAACAGGGCAGTAAGTAGGGTAAAAATAAAAGCCTGCAATGCAGCCACCAATAATTCCAGCACATTCATAAACAATACGAATGCCAGTGAAATCGGAGCTATCGCCAAAGACTGGAATACGAATATCAACGAAATCAAGCTCAAGATAATGATGTGCCCCGCCGTAATATTGGCAAACAAACGAATCATCAACGCAAATGGCTTCGATATCACGCCGACCAGCTCTACTGGAATCATGATCGGGTACAGCCACCACGGCACGTCAGGCAATAGGATATGTTTCCAATAATACTTGTTGCCATTGATATTGACTACGATCAAGACGACAAACGCCAACACGAACGTAACGGCTATGTTTCCCGTAACATTCGCCGCGCCCGGAAAAATTGGGATAAGCCCCAACAGGTTGTTAAACCAAATGAAAAAGAAAATTGTCAACAGCAGCGGCATGAAACGCGCATAGGTATGCCCGATATTAGGGCGGGCAATATCATCCCGCACAAAAAGGATAATCGGTTCGATAAACGACTGAAACCCCTTGGGTGCCTTGCCATCCCGCTTTTTGTATGCGCGGGCCACTGACGAAAAAAGCAACACCAATATAATCACGGATAGGAACATGGATGCCACATTTTTCGTGATAGAAAAATCCCATACTTTTTTCGATGCAGCTTCATCTACTGCCCCAGCTGCATTCACAACCTGGATTTTCTTTTTATCTACCAACCGGTAGGTATAGTATTTACCTACGTAATCCTGCTCACCATGATGAAATTGGGAAGAGAGGAAAAATTCCAGTCCGTTATCCGTGTACAGGATAATAGGGAGTGGTATGGAGGTATGCCCCCAAAGGTGCCAGTCGTGCGCATCGCTGATGTGCTCCATGATCACTTTAGTGGGCTCAAATTTTTCGTCACCATGTGCCCCATGGCTTGCTGCTGCGGTAGCAACAGTAGCGGAATCTGCAGTTTGCGCAACAGAAAAGGTTGTTAAAACGGCGAAAATTGCAATGAAGCTGATTTTTTTTGAGTCGAAAAAGTGCCTAAAATCCATCTATTCCCAATTTTTTACGTCTGATTTTGGTCGCGCAAGTTACGCAACAAACATATAACTTCAAAGACCGTAAACAAGAAATATAACGAAAAAAAGTTAATAGCCGTAAGCATCTTATTTTCAGGATATTTTATTATCAGTATCGCAACTACGGCCAAACAGCCAAACAGCTTGAGGAAAAGCCCTCCAATCAGGCTAAAAATGGACAGTTCGCCCCCCCGCCGGATACCCAGGTCGCTCAATAGGTAAGCGACAAACGTAGTGATTGCAATCACTACGAAAAGTAACCAGAAATAAGGGCTCAGTACTGGCTGACCAGCCAAAAAAAATTGCAGCACAATGGCCGAGCATGCCACCAGCGATGCAAATCCGAGAAAATATACGGAAAAACGAAGTAACGTCATCAACTACCAAGCTATTTCGCCCTTGAAAACAAATGTTGCAGGTCCCTCCAAAAAAACACGGGTAAAGCGCATTCCCTCCTTGACGAAACGAATAGTGAGGTTCCCCCCTTGCACTCGGATGGGCGTCTGGAATACGCCATCTACGCCATTGTGCCACGCCACGGCCAACGCAGCGGCTGTCGCTCCGGTACCGCAAGCCAATGTTTCGTCCTCAACCCCTCGTTCGTAAGTGCGCAAGTGATAGCCGTCCCCATCCACTTCCACAAAATTCACATTGATTCCTCCGTCACGATAAGCATGACTATAACGTATTTTTCGGCCTTCCTCCACTACCGCGAAATTTACAAGGGTATTCTTACTTACCAGTTTTACATAATGCGGTGAGCCGGTGTTCAATATATACGCATCACCATCCTGTTCGATCAGGTCGACGTCGTTCATCTGCAGGCTTATCCAGCCTGCCTGGCCGTGCACCTGGGCATGGTGTACGCCGTCCACTGCCAAAAAGTCAGCCTCTCTGTCTATAATTTTCAGGTCGCGCGCGAAGGCCACGATACACCGCCCACCATTGCCACACATGCTCCCTTGGCGGCCATCCGCGTTGAAGTATACCATTTCAAAATCATGGTCAGCCACATCCTGCAACAACATCAAACCATCAGCGCCGATTCCAAACCGCCTGTCACAGAGATGCTCCACTAAATCCACATTCCCACTGTCAAACAGCCCGTTGCGGTTGTCAATGACAACGAAATCATTGCCTGCTCCCTGGTATTTATAAAATGTATGCGTTACCATATCTTCCCCCATTAACGCCCCAAAGGTAATGATATCCTTTCAATAATTCAGCACGGGAATCCTGCACCGCTCACCTGCTTACTTTAACATTATTTAACAGAAAAACGGGCCTTTCCATTTGCTTTAGCAGGTTAAATGGTATTACATTTGAACAATCTTTTCACAGTAAAGATTGCTCGACTTATAACGATTGGAAATTATCATGAAAAAATTAGGATTAACATTACTGACCGCGCTGGTAGGCGGCTTGATAGCTGTAGGCGGTTATAAACTGTTTGAAAGCAAACAGGAGCAGAAAATGTCATTCGAGGAAAGGCAACAACTGCATTACGCAAATAATCCAGTGCCTGAAGTCGTATCCTCAACCGGAAATCCGGATTTCACCCAAGCGGCGGCTATGGTAGCGCCGGCGGTGGTCCACATCACCACTACTTATCCGGGACGATCCGGTTCAAGGGGCTATGGTGGTGGGAGCCCCATGGATTTATTTGAGGAGTTTTTTGGGATGCCTCGGCAGCAACAGCCGCAGCGTTCGCAACCGCCTGCACAGGCCACCGGGTCTGGCGTCATCATTTCGGAAGACGGCTATATCGTTACGAACAACCATGTTGTCGTAGACGCGAACAAAATAGAAGTGCAACTGACAAACAAACGTGTCGTTGAAGCTAAAATCATAGGGCGTGATCCAAACACCGACCTTGCCTTAATCAAAATCAACGAAAAAGGCCTTCCCTTCGTGCGATTTGGCAATTCCGACGAAGTGCGTATCGGCGAGTGGGTACTAGCCGTTGGCTACCCCCTGGGCTTGGAATCGACCGTAACCGCGGGCATTGTCAGCGCAACCGGGCGTTCCACGGGCATCATTGCGCGCGAATTGCAGCAAAGGCAATACCAACAACGTGGTGGCGGTTATCCGCAGTCGGATGAGGAACCGATGGTTAATACCGCCGTTGAATCATTTATCCAAACAGATGCCGTCATCAATAAGGGAAACAGCGGTGGTCCATTGGTCAATGCAAGCGGTGAGCTTATTGGCATCAATTCCAATATTATGACGCCAACGGGCACCTACGCAGGTTATGGTTTCGCTGTGCCTGTCAATCTAGTAAAAAAGATTGCCGATGATTTCATCAAATTCGGCCGGGTTAAACGCGGCCTGATTGGCATTACGTTCAGGGAACTCAGCCCTGCAGCGGCCAAGGAACTGGAAATAAACGATGTAAACGGCCTGTATGTAATTGATGTGGTTGACGGAGGCGCTGCAAAAGAGGCCGGACTCAAAGAAGGCGACATCATCACGAAGTTGGATGGCCGCCTCATCGCCTCCTCATCGGATCTACAAGAACGTATTTACAGGTTGCGGCCAGGCGATAAGGTAAAATTGACCTACAAACGCGAAGGTAAGGAACGCGATGTAACCGTCACCCTGAAAGAAGACACGAGTTCAGCTGAGAAGGCAGATGAAGCCGATAGCGAAGCAAAACGTAGTGCCACCGAAATCTACAACAAATTGGGTGCTGGTTTTGTACCGGCAGATAATGCTAAGAAGAAGGAATTGGGAATTTCTTCCGGTGTGGTAGTTACTCAAGTGCACCAAGGCGGATTGTTTGACTACTTTAATGTACAACGCGGATTGGTTATCACACACATTAATGGGCAGGCAGTAAACAGCGCCGATGATGTGGAATCCGCACTCGCCAATTCCGAACGGGGAATCATACATGTGGTGGGTGTACCGCAGCGTGGTAGCCGAGTGGAACTGCGGATACCAATTGAGTATTGATCTTGTTTTGCCTTCAGGCCAAAAAGAAAGCCGGTGCAATGTGCACCGGCTTTCTTTTTGGAATTAAAAAATCAAAAATTAGCAATACTCGTCAAATGCAGCCAATAAATTATCGGCAATCATTTGGGCAGGACGTCCTTCGATCTGGTGCCGTTCAATCATGTGCACCAATTTTCCGTCTTTAAACAAGGCCATAGCCGGCGACGAAGGCGGGTAAGGCAGCATATAGGCACGAGCCTTGTCAACCGCATCTTTTTCCATACCAGCAAAAACGGTAACGATCTTATCCGGATGCTTTTCATTTTTTACCGCCGCGACTGCAGCCGGGCGAGCATTGGCAGCAGCACAACCGCATACGGAATTAACCACTACAAACACAGTTCCCGGCTGTTTGATTATTGTATCAACTTCTTCGGGGGTTTTTAGTTCTTCAAAACCAACGTCAGTCAGTTCTTTGCGCATCGGCGCTACAAGGTATTCGGGATACATGGTATTAGTCCTTTCTGTTTGTTTAATTAAAATTTCAGCAAAGATACAGCAATATAGCGCGCTTCGCAAATGTAGCGCCTCACTGAAATGTCAGAATTCTATGAAACCACCTAGTTTAAAATTTTCCTAAAGGTCGCGATGAATCCCAAGAATGCGCTGCATCGCTGATGTAGTTCCTGCCCTCTACTCATCCTGTTCGTATCCAGTATATCTCCAGTATATACCCAGTATATCTTCAGTATTTATCCAGCTTTTAGTACTGTATAGATACTGGATATTAATTGAAGGACAACTTGATATCACTCGTATCTTAGGGGACTATCCTCCGGTTTTTCCCTGTAATACGGTAGGAGAAGAACCTGCGCAGCCAATCCAAGCGTTGCTGACCGAACAATATCACGGCCAGCCAAATATCCCGATTTGGAAAATCCGCTGCTAAAGCTGTATCTTTGTCGTCGATTTATTCATATAAGTTTATTATACCATGTCATCAATAGACACCGCTTACACTCCGTATAAAGTAAAGGATATCAGCCTCGCCGAATGGGGCCGTAAGGAAATTGAACTGGCCGAAGCCGAAATGCCCGGCCTCATGGCCCTGCGGGAAGAGTTTGGGGCCTCAAAGCCTTTGAAGGGAGCCCGCATTGCAGGCTGCCTGCACATGACCATTCAAACGGCCGTGCTCATCGAAACACTTATTGAACTGGGTGCCGACGTTACTTGGTCTTCCTGCAATATCTTTTCCACGCAAGACCACGCTGCTGCAGCGATTGCCGCTGCAGGCATACCGGTATATGCTTGGAAGGGCATGAGTGAGGACGAGTTTAACTGGTGTATCGAGCAGACACTGTTCTTCGGCGAAGAGCGCCAGCCGCTCAATATGATCTTAGACGATGGTGGCGACCTCACCAACATGGTCTTTGATAAATACCCCGAATTGATCGACGGAATCAAAGGGCTTTCCGAAGAAACCACAACCGGCGTGCACCGGCTGTATGAGCGCATGAAAAACGGCACCTTGCATCTTCCGGCTATCAATGTGAATGACTCGGTCACCAAATCCAAATTTGACAACAAGTATGGATGCCGCGAATCGCTGGTTGACGCCATCCGCCGGGCTACGGATCTCATGCTAGCTGGAAAGGTTGCCGTAGTTGCGGGATATGGAGACGTAGGCAAAGGTTCCGCCGAATCGCTAAGCAGCGCCGGCGTACGTGTCATCGTTACCGAAATCGATCCAATCTGCGCATTACAAGCTGCCATGGAAGGCTATGAAGTGAAGAAATTCGCTACGGCGGTCAAAGAAGCCGACATTGTCGTAACGACTACTGGTAACCGAGACATCGTTCGCGGCGACCACTTCAAAGCCATGAAAGACAAAGCCGTGGTCTGCAACATTGGCCATTTCGACAATGAGATCGACGTGGCCTGGCTCAACAACAATTACGGGCACACCAAAGTGGAAATCAAACCTCAGGTAGATAAATATACCATTGATGGCAAAGACGTCATCCTATTGGCGGAGGGTCGTTTGGTTAACTTGGGTTGCGCCACCGGACATCCCTCTTTCGTAATGAGTAATTCGTTCACCAACCAGACGCTTGCTCAAATTGAGTTGTGGGCCAACAGCGAAAACTACGAGAATAAAGTATATACGCTTCCCAAATTCCTCGACGAAAAAGTAGCCCGGCTGCACCTCGCCAAAATTGGTGTGGAGTTGGATACACTGGATAGTCATCAAGCCGAATATATCGGCGTTCCGGTAGAAGGTCCGTACAAGCCGGAGCACTACCGGTATTAAGCCCCAGATACTGGCTGCAAAATTTAATGAGAGAGCCGCTATCCGCGGCTTTTTTTACTTGACAGGTATTGCTGAACGGCTCCCAAAGCGTTCTGAAATCTATCCGCTCCCAACCCGGATATGACTTCATACTTGGCATCGATTGCCTGTAATTCGTGATGCCATACCTGCATGAAATGCTTCCTCAACTGCGGAAAATCACGCATGGGGTCATCCTCCCAAGGCAGGTCAATGTCCATCAATAGAAAAAAATCATATTGCTGTATTTTCAATGCCTCATGTACCTCTTCGGGCGTGTATCCAAAGAGGTGATCGCACCAAATCTTGATGGTAAGGAACATCGTGTCGCAGATCAGGAGGTTATGCTGAGCCAGGGGCATGAGGCTCCGCTCTAGTGCCAATTGCCCATAAAACATATTCATTTCATCCTGTTGCGTATATTCCCGATTGAGGTTGCGGCAATATTCACGCGCATATTCCGGTACGCATACGGTGTCGTAATCCCGGGCTAAGCGTTCGCCGACAGTCGATTTACCCGTCGACTCGGGGCCCACAACCGCTATTTTGATCAACTGATTTTCACGTTTCACCATCTACAAACATAAAAATTGCCATTGGCTTCTTCAACCAATGGCAATTACTTTACGGAATAAACCGCTTACTAAAATACGTAGCGAGCCGTTAAGCCACCGTTCGCATAGAAGCTATTGTAGTAGTCATAGCCACTTACAATCGTTATTGTAGGCCGGATATCAGCCGAAAAAGCAAAAGGTGCGTTTTTCAACTTGTAATCCACACCTCCTGTAGGGAAAATACCAGCATTAAATCCGCTCCTGTCATCAAAATCAGAAAACGTGTTAGATAAGACGAGACCACCGCCTACGAACCATTTGAATCCTTCAATATCACCAATAGGGAAATGGTGTTGATAAGCTCCAGACAAGGAAAGGTTTGTCCATTTCATTCCACCTACGGAATAGGGACGGACACCTAAATCAAACTCCAACGCGGCCGGTTGGCTGATAAATGTCTTGAAAGCAGCAGCAACAACATCATAATAACCGGAACCGAGACGCAGACCGATGGAGTTTTTGTAATCAGTCTGTGCAGACGCTGTCAATGCGAATGCCGCAAATACAGCCATTAATGTCAATTTAATTTTCATAGTTTTATCTTTTTGATTTTTCAACGCCCAAAAGTAAAACATTCCTTGGTTAGCAAAAAATTATTTAAACAAATAAGAAAAAATACCTAAAAACAGGTAGTGGAAAAAGGGCTTAATACAGATTAAACTGTTATCTGAAATTATTAACCAATTATTACATGAAAAAAACATACCTTTGCACTCCGACAAAACAGTCGGAATATCCTCCCGATTTATCCCAGGCTTTCCCGCTGTTTTGACATCAAGCGTATCGTTGAAAATTATTAACGTTTTTCACCATATAATGCCCAGAAACACTTCCATCAATTCGGTTTTAATTATCGGTTCAGGTCCCATCGTCATCGGACAGGCCTGTGAATTTGACTATTCGGGGTCACAGGCTGCCCTCTCGCTCAAGGAGGAAGGGATCGAAGTATCCATCATCAACTCCAATCCGGCGACCATCATGACCGACAAGGTGATTGCCGACCATGTGTACTTACTGCCTTTGACTTGCGAAAGTATTGAACAAATCCTACAGGAACAGCAAATAGATGCTGTACTTCCCACCATGGGTGGGCAGACCGCACTTAACTTGTGCATTGAGGCATCCGAACGGGGAATTTGGGAAAAATACAATGTCCAGGTTATCGGTGTGGATGTGGCCGCCATTGAAAAAACCGAAAACCGGGAAGCATTCCGTCAATTGATGGTCGATATCGGTGTCGGCGTAGCTCCTTCAAAAATAGCGAACTCATTCCTTGAGGGCAAAGAGGCGGCCCAGAATATCGGATTTCCATTGGTGATCCGCCCATCGTACACCCTGGGTGGTACCGGCGGCGGCTTTGTGCATAAAAAAGAAGATTTCGAAGCCGCGCTCAGTCGCGGGTTGCAGGCATCGCCTACCCACGAAGTGTTGGTAGAACAAGCGGTATTAGGCTGGAAAGAATTCGAGTTGGAGTTGCTGCGTGATGGTAATGACAATGTCATCATCATCTGTACCATCGAAAACTTTGATCCGATGGGTATCCATACTGGCGACTCCATTACCGTAGCACCCGGTATGACCTTGAGCGACCGCTGCTACCAGGAGATGCGCAACCAAGCCATTAAAATGATGCGCGCTATCGGTAATTTCGCCGGTGGATGCAACGTACAGTTTTCCGTCAACCCGGAAAATGAAGATATTATCGCCATCGAAATCAACCCACGGGTGTCACGCTCATCTGCATTGGCTTCCAAAGCAACCGGGTACCCTATCGCCAAGATTGCATCGAAGCTCGCGATCGGCTACAACTTGGATGAAATCGAAAATCAGATTACGAAAACCACGTCGGCCTATTTTGAGCCCACGCTCGATTATGTGATTGTGAAAGTGCCCCGTTGGAATTTTGCAAAGTTCAAGGGTGCCAACCGCGAACTCGGGCTACAGATGAAGTCGGTCGGCGAAGTGATGGCCATCGGCCGTACCTTCATCGAAGCATTGCAGAAGGCCTGCCAGAGCTTAGAAATCGGTCGCCATGGCCTCGGCGCCGACGGCAAACAATTACGCAATCTGGAGGAAATCATGTATAGCCTCGAACACCCGAGCAGTGATCGCCTCTTCCACATCAAGGATGCGTTTGAGCTTGGCGTCCCACTGGAATCTATTCGCAAAGCAACCCACATCGATAAATGGTTCTTACAGCAAATCCAGGAGTTGGTAACCTTAGAAACTGAATTACGGCGTTATCAACTGAACAACATCCCCAAGGATTTCTTCATTACATTGAAACAAAAGGGGTACTCCGATGAACAAATAGCGTGGCTGCTCGGCAATGTAACCGAAGATGAGGTTTATAACCGACGCAAGGAGCTGGGTATCCGAAGGGTATACAAGATGGTAGATACCTGCGCTGCCGAGTTTCCAGCGCAAACACCCTACTACTACTCGACTTTTGAAGAAGAAAACGAATCGATCGCATCCGATAGGAAGAAAATCATTGTACTCGGATCGGGTCCCAACCGGATTGGCCAAGGCATCGAATTCGACTATTCCTGTGTACATGGCCTGTTAGCTGCTAAAGAAGCCGGCTACGAGTCCATCATGGTCAATTGCAATCCTGAAACGGTATCCACCGATTTCAACATGGCCGACAAGCTCTATTTCGAGCCGGTCTATTGGGAGCACGTACGTGAAATCATCGAACTGGAAAAACCGGTGGGGGTAATCGTTCAACTGGGTGGACAGACCGCATTGAAGATGGCTGAGCAGCTCGAATCCAACGGTATCCGGATTATCGGTACGTCCTTCCAGGATATGGATCTAGCGGAAGACCGCGGCCGTTTCTCCGACCTGCTTAAATCACTGGATATCCCCTACCCAAAATACGGCGTAGCGGAAAGTGCCGAAGAAGCGCTCGAGGTGGCCAAGAATGTAGGTTATCCTGTGCTCGTACGGCCAAGCTATGTACTTGGCGGCGAACGCATGAGCATCGTTATCAATGACGAAGAACTCGAGACGGCGGTTGTGAAACTGCTGCGCAACCTGCCGGGTAACCGCGTGCTCATCGATCATTTCCTCGACCGCGCCGAAGAGGCCGAATCTGATTCTATCAGTGACGGTGACGATGTGCACATCATTGGAATGATGGAGCATATCGAACCTGCGGGAATCCATTCCGGCGACTCAAGTGCCGTGCTCCCACCATTCAGTCTGTCTGAAAATGTGCAGGAAAAAATGGCGGAATATACCATCAAGCTTGCCAAGGCACTTAACGTACGTGGTCTACTCAACATCCAGTTTGCCATAAAGGATGAAAAGGTATACGTCATCGAGGCCAATCCAAGGGCTTCCCGGACCGTTCCCTTCATTGCCAAGGCCTATGATGTCCCCTACGTAAATATCGCCACCAAGGTCATGCTCGGTACCAATAAGCTGAAAGACTTTACCATCGCGCGTAAACTGAAAGGCTATGCTATTAAAGAGCCGATATTTTCGTTCGATAAATTCCCGGATGTTGATAAACAGCTCGGTCCCGAGATGAAATCCACTGGGGAGGCCATTCGTTTCATCAAGGATTTGGACGACCCGTTTTTCAGGGAAATGGTTGCAAAGAAGTCAATGTACCTGAGCAAGTAAAAGCCCATCTTAACAATATAAACAGCCCCAGCACCCTAAAGGTAGTTGGGGCTTTTTTTTTAGCCGCGCTCCACCACCGCTATGCCATCGACCGATAGCTCCGAAAAATGCGCATATTTTATGGACCGACATAACTTGCCAAGCACAGGCACGCCGTTTACATAATGCTGTATATAATATGGGCCGCTATATGCATGCTGCTGTAGGAAGCCGACCATCGCCCGCAGGTCATCGCGTGTAATCAATTCACTGTGTACCGTGGTACGTAGCTCAAACGGCACGCTGGAGCAATTGAGCAACGACAGGCTCTCGGCGAATTCGGGAAATAGCGTCGATTCGGTAATTGCCTGATAGCGATGTTCCAGCGCCTTGAAATCAAGGGCGATGTAATCGACAAGTCGGCGGGCAATCAGCCTTTCCAGCACCTTTGGCCGCGAACCGTTTGTGTCTATCTTCACGTCAAAACCATATTCCTTGGCCGTTTCAAGCAACGGGAAAACCGTGGGATGCAAGGTACATTCCCCCCCACTCAACACTATACCCTGCAATAATCCTTTGCGCGACCGGAGAAACGTTAGTGCCTCCATTATGGACACAACGCCTTTACCCAACACGATATCCGGATTGTAACAATATGTACAACGCATATTACAGCCTGCAAACCAAAGAATGCAGGCTGTTTTGCCTGGGTAATCCAATAATGTAAACGGGGTAATGCTATAGATGGGCGTTGGCACTTCTTTCGGTAAAATGCGTGCGTTGCCGATGCTCCCCTTTCTTTCCGACATTGAAACTCTCTACGGGGCGGTGGTAGCCCATCACCCGGGTGTAAACCAAACATTTGTTACGTTTTTCCTGATATTGCTGCAATATCAGGTCATGTTGCTGTTGTATATTCATCACATACTAAATTTTGATAAGTTGTTAAAATCAAGTCATCGCATTTCGGGCAATACGTATGCTCGCCATCGAGATACCCGTGTTTAGGACAAATACTGAATACCGGCGTAACGGTGATATAAGGCAGTTTGAAGTTATTGATTACTGTACGCACGAAATTCCGACAGGCTTCCGGCGAGCTGATGCGCTCACTCATATACAAGTGCAACACCGTGCCTCCGGTGTACTTGCATTGCAAATCGTCCTGCAAAAGCAGGGCTTCAAACGGGTCTTCGGTATAGTCTACGGGCAACTGCGAACTATTGGTATAGTAAATGTTCTCGCCTTGCCCCGCTTGCAGGATCTCCCGAAAGCGCTTCTTGTCTTCCTTGGCAAAACGGTATGTTGTGCCTTCGGCTGGCGTGGCCTCCAGGTTATACAGATTGCCCGTATCTTCCTGGAATTCCCGCATGCGCATGCGGATATGTTCGAGGATGGCAGTGGCGAAAGTGATTCCGCCTTCGGAGACAATATCGGCGCGATCCGCTGAAAAATTCCGGATCATTTCATTCGTACCATTGACACCGATCGTGGAGAAATGGTTACGGAAATGCGACAAATAACGCTTGGTATAGGGATACAAGCCACGATCATACAAATCCTGGACAAATTTCCGCTTCTTCTCCAACGTCGATTTCGCGATAGCCAACCAATGGTCCAATCGCCGGTACAATCCGGTCTCATCGCCTTTGTACAGGTAGCCCAGACGCGCCATATTGATCGTCACAACGCCGATGCTTCCAGTCATTTCAGCACTGCCGAACAATCCGTTTCCCCGCTTCAACAATTCCCGCAAATCGAGCTGCAACCGACAGCACATGCTTCGTACTGCGTTGGGCTTATACGCCTCGGGATTTTCCACTCGGTTGCCCGACGCGTCCAGCAAATACTGGCTTCCGACGAAGTTCTGGAAATAAGAAGACCCGATTTTGGCCGTATTCTCAAAGAGCAACAGCGCATTTTCACTCTCCCAGTCGAAATCTTCGGTAATGTTGACTGTTGGAATGGGAAACGTAAACGGTTGCCCGTTGGCGTCGCCTTCTGTCATGACGATATAATACGCCTTGTTTATCATGTCCATTTCCGGCTGAAAATGTTTATAGCATAGGTCTTCCAACGCAGTCACGCCGCGCTGTTGGGCAAGTTGGATCAATTCCTCGTCCTTCAAACCCGTGAAGAGGTGGGCATCCCCTTTTGTCGGTACCTGTTCCTTCAGATCCTCCGGCACATTCCAATCCAGCGTAATATTCGTGAATGGCGACTGGCCCCAGCGCGCCGGCACATTGACATTATATACGAAACTGCGGATGGCCTTCAATACCTCGCGAAAGGGTAATTGATCCTTAAACACGTAGGGCGCCAAGTACGTATCAAACGAACTAAATGCCTGTGCCCCGGCCCATTCACTCTGTAAGATGCCTAGGAAATTAGCTAGCTGCCCCAATGCCGCGCGAAAATGGGATGGCGGCCGGCTTTCTACCCGTCCGCGTACGCCGTTGAAACCCTCATTGAGCAATACGCGCAGGCTCCATCCGGCACAATAGCCCGTCAGGCAATCCAAATCGTGGATATGGATATCGCCATTCCGATGTGCATACCCCTCCTCCTTGCTATACACCTTGTCTAACCAATAATTGGCTATTACTTTTCCCGCGGTATTGTTCACGAGCCCGGCACTGGAGTAAGAAACGTTCGCGTTAGCATTGATGCGCCAATCGGTCCTGCCGATATACTCTTCAATGGTTTGCGAGCTATCGATATACGTCGTGGCTTCACTTAACCCATACAGGTGTTCGCGCTGGAGTTTCCGCGTATGCCGATACAGCATGAAGGAACGCATCACTTCAAAGTGCTGCCGATGGTGGAGCACTTTCTCGATATAATCCTGTATTTCCTCCACGGCCCACGTATCTTGATGTGCCAGCAACTCCATCACGGCGTTGTACACCGCTCCCTCCGGCTGCTGGGATACACTTTCGAATGCCTTTTTTATGGCATCGCTTATCTTGTAAGGCTTGAACGACTCATAGGCCCCGCTTCGTTTGATGACATATTTTTCCATATATAAAACATTTGCATATACAAAACTAGCTCCCATCTTCGCTAGGCGTTATGACCATACGCACAATCCGCAAGGAATAGATATCCACAATACAGCCGCCGTGTGAATAACTTATGGTGGACCGATCGATAATACCATTGTCAAAATGCGCATTCGCCATTAACATCAAGCGAATTAACACTACTTTCGCCGGCACAGCATCGGGAGATATGTGATATGACGAAAGAAGAAACAGCAGGGACGACACGTTTGGGTAAGTTTATTTTGCTTACTGGCATTGTCTTCCTGGCAACCAACCTACGAGCGCCCATTACCAGCGTAGGTCCCGTGGTTCCGCAGATTCAGGGCGCACTTCATCTTTCCAATACGCTGACCGGCCTGATCACTACCATCCCGCTATTGGCTTTCGCGGTGCTCTCCCCGATTGCGCCCAAGCTGGCGGAAAAGTGGAATATCGAAATCGTACTTTGGGTAGCTATTTGGGCCATTGCCATCGGGCTACTGGTTAGGATGTCATCCACAATTGCGTTGCTATTTGGCGGAACCGCACTCGTAGGCGGCGGCATTGCCTTCGGCAACGTCCTTGTTCCCCCATTTATCAAGAAATGGTTTCCTCAAAAAATCGGATTGGTCACCGGCCTATACAGCGTAGCGATGAACATTACAGCATCATTGGCTTCGGGCTTTAGCATAGCAATTGGTCATTGGACCGGTATGGGTTGGCAGGGCTCCATCGGTGTATGGTTGGTTTTCGCGCTCATCGCCATCATCATTTGGATCCCACAGCTGATGCGGAGCAAGGCAAAATCACGGAGCGACGAGACCGCGGCCCAGCGCCAAAAGGACACCTCCATGCTGCGGTCTAGGCTTGCTTGGCATATCACCGTGTTCATGGGGCTTCAATCGCTACTCTTCTACTGCGCCGTAGCGTGGCTGCCAGTCGTACTGCAAGATTGGGGTATGGCCTCCGAAACATCGGGTTGGGTGCTCTCGTTCATCCAGTTTACCCAGCTCCCCGTTGTCTTTATAGCACCTATCGTTGCGGGGCGATTAAAGAACCACACCCCCCTACTTTGGTTTGTCGGGGGCACGCTGGCTCTCAGTCTATTGCTGATCATCGGGTGGCGGACGCAGTTCATCATACCGGCCGTCATCCTCTTTGGCCTGGGCACGGGCCTTGCGTTCAGTCTGGTGATGATGTGGTTCGTACTCCGCACGGGAACCACGCGGGATGCCGCTCGGATATCGGGCATGGCCCAATCCTTCGGATACGCGCTCGCTGCCGCGGGTCCGCCGCTATTCGGCGCATTGCACGACTGGGCTGGAGATTGGGAAACACCTTTCTTTCTACTTGTTGCAACTACGCTGATCTTGCATATCACAGGCATGAAAATTACCAAACCACAAATCATCACGGGTTAGGAACCGATAGATCAGGTTCAGCTGGCCGAAGTTGTATCTATCGGACAGGTTTGCGGCTGCACGATTGGCTTTTAACGTAAAAAACAGGCAGCTGAAGCAAGATGCGCTCCGCGTCGGCAATGGCCGCCTTCATGTCGTCTATGTTCGTTTCGGCATACGGTTGCATCGAAGGCATGATGGATCGGTAGTATTCGATGCCGAGCAGGAGATTATCCCGGAACGTCCGGAAGTAAGCATCTCGCTTTTCGGTAAAGTCGTGCTGGTGCTTCTCGATTTCCTTTTTTAGGTACGTGATGTACAACCGCAACTCATTGACGAACAGGTTTGAACGGAAACGATTGTTCAAGAGATTGATTTTGCCATAGATATGCCCTACCATTTCCTTCAGGGATACTATTTTCGAGAAGTAGGCCAAGTTGGGGCCCGGGCATATCGTTACCGCCCTAAGGTTGTGCTTGGGTGGCATATCGTTGACGAGCACCGCCGGCGCAGCGAGCCCCTCACATAGGCAGTCTTTTTCCACAATAGCGGCAGCGGCTTCTTGGTACGCCTGCTCATCGGTACTGTTAATCCGCGCTTCGTTGAGCTTCAGGTTTTGATACTGCCGGGAAGCTGTGCAGATAGGCCTGTCGGTAAACTCTGTATTGAAAGACAGGAACTTCTTATGGCACGGGCTGCCGGGGCGGTTTTTGGCGATCCGAAATTTACGCTGCTCCTCGGAACTGCTCGGCCGGAAGTTATGGAACGGCACGCCCAACGGTGAGGCATTACTGAGGTAAAAATCACTGGGCTGCGCATTCGCTAACTGCTGGAGCGTATCTTCATCGACATTGGTGGCCTCGGGCACCAACAGGAAGGGGCTACCCCAGCCGGTCCCATCCAACTGATAATAATCCAACAAGAAGCGGTCTTCGCCAGCTGTACCGATTCCGCCCTGCACCGTGATGCGCTGTTGGGGATCCGTTTTGAACCCCGGCCGGCTTTTACCGGCAAGCGCAGCCTCGCATAGCCGCTTTAATTCTCCATACAGGGCATCACGCTGCGTTTTGAACGCCTCCATGATTGGTCCCAACAATACGCCGTCGCTAACGAACGCATGCCCGCCACAGTTTAGGCCAGACTCGATCCGGAATTCCGACACCCAGAGCCCCTTTTTCGCCAACAGTTTACCTTGGATCAATGCCGATCGGTAATCACTGACCTTCAAAATGATCCGCTTGGCAAGCCTGCCGTCTTCATCCGGAAAGAAATCGTCGAAATTTTCAAAATAACTGTACAGCCGGGGATTCAATCCTGCCGACAAAATGACGGCCGAGCGAAGCCTGCTCCTGGCGAACCCCCGCAATGCGGCCGATGCATCCGAATACGCTGGCGGCAATGGTGTACCATCCGGAGCGTAATTGGTTTTGTCTACCTTAGTCATGATATTCACATCGATCGCCCCAGCCCTCACAGCGGCGCGAAGGCCCATGGCTAGTCGGTCGCGCGCTTCGCCGCTGCTGGCGCACATGGTAAGGTATTCGCTTCTCAATGGCGATCCTTCCGGTAGCAATTCGAAATAGCGGGTGAGATCGCTACCCGCCTCAAATCGGTTGCTACGTAGCTGGCACACCTGCTGATCCACAATATCGTATAGCAGGTTGAGGTATGCCGTGATCCGCTTAGCCCGATAGTCTTCGGATTTAGGTGAAATGGGACTAAAGGGACGATCGAATGCCCTTGCGTGGCATTCACGCATCTGTTCCACCAAGTGGTCGTCCGCCAAGGACAGCGCGGACGATATCCCAAACCGCGCCACTTTCAAAGGCGTATCGATCGTGAATCCCAACCCCATTACGGGTATATGAAAGGTATGTTGATTGGCTGTATTCATTTGTGTTTTTTCAATAGTTGACTCCGTCATGCATTCGATTCGATGCGTCCGTACAAATTTAGCGGTTCCATACCCAGGCAAGATGACGTTGGTCATCAGCAGAAATGACGGACGTCATAAATCGAAAAACCGGACCCTATTCCAGTCCCAATTGCGCTTTTCCTTCATCGGTAATCATGTGGTAGTTCCACCGAGGCTCCCACACGACCTCGACCTCCGTTTCGCGGTCGGAGAAGGCGGCCGTGAGCGCATTTTTCACGCCGCCGGTAATCGCTTCTCCCATGGGGCAGCCCGGCGTAGATAGGGTCATTGTCACCTTCACCTTCGTTGCATCGGTAAAATCGACGCCATAGACCAAGCCCAGGTCGACGACGTTGACGTACAGTTCGGGGTCAATCACCTGCATCAGTGCCGTCTGCGCTTTAACCAATTCCGCAGCAAACGGATCATTGAGTTTTATTTCCATCTGTAATCATGGGTTTGTGAAAAATTGTCTTGGCCACATTAGCGACATACACCGCCGCCAAAATCATCCACAAAATCAGCGCAACGCGGACTACCGGCGCACAGTCGGCGATCAGCCCGATAATCAGCGATACGAATGCCGATAGATACAGGTAAAACTGGTAGCCGATAAGCCGCTCATTATACAATTGCTTCGGCAGGGGTACGATCACTTTGCCCGTGAGGTGCCGGTAATGGCTGGTCCAAACAATGAAGGGCAATGTTTTGAAGGTCGTGCCCAAGATAATGGCCGTGATCCAACCTAAGAACAGGAACGTACCATACAGCGATACCCAACGGCTATCCGAGAAGTAGAAGGCCACCGGTAGTAGCACAAACCCCACCGCCAAGTTGAGGAACGATATAGCCGTATGCTTCATCAACGGCTCTATTTTCCGACGCAGGCGGTTGCGGTACACGTCGGCCAGGTAAATCAGCCACGCCAACGTACCCAACGCGACAATACCTGCATAAATCAGCATTTTTGCCGTGATGGGATTGAAGTAACCATCGGCGAGGAACAAGATCAATCCGATATTCTGTAGTACCAATGCGGTATAAAGTAGCCATTCCCGTTTCGACTTACCCAATAGGAACATCGGTACCAACTTGGTACTCACGCCGGTTATCAACTGAAGGAACCACCCTGCAAGCCCTGCATGCGCATGAAGTTTCAGCATATCGAGGTGATTGCGCGGAATGAACGTATGGCTTAGGTTGATAGTCAGTAACAGCCCGATGATGACGGTAATAAACAGCCACAAAGCCGAACTCACCAGGAATACCTGCTGGACGTTGACCCGTTGTTGCCGCGCTGCGGTCGCACAGGTATTGATGGCATAGAGCACGGCGGCAACTACGACCAGTGCACCACCGGTAATCATCAATACGCCGACTTCAAATACCCAAAATGACCAGACTAACAGCAGGGCACCAACGGTGAGCATGACGTACGAAGCGACAGCAAACGGTACGCTATACAAATCACGTTCGCAGATAACTGGCAGTAACTGATAGGCTGCCCCGAAGATGATCATGGTACCCCAACCCAATGCTGCGGCGTGGACAATCGCCAGCAAATGGGGACTGAAGTGATGCCCGGTCAATTCACCGGCAGCCACGAAAAGCAGCACGGTCAGCAAGGCAAAAAACAAGGCTCCCGTGCCATAAAACGGCAATACAGCCACGCGGTGAGGGGCCCTTCCGATATTGAGCGCTACCATGTCGATGTGTGATTAACGATCCCGTACTAAAGGCTAGCTACGCCTTACAATCAGCAGTTTTACGTCTCCCTCCCCCGCTTCGTGGATATGCGTCCGATAAGCCATATCGGTAAGTTCTTCCAACAGGTGCAGCGGTACCCGCTTATGCAGCACATAGAGCGCTTGGCCGGCCACCAGCGTAGGCAATGTCTCGAGGATAGTCTCCATCGGTTGCGGCATCGACAGGTGTCGGACATCGAGCCAAACAAGTTGTGTCTCGTTATACGCTGCCAGTACCCGGCCGAACGATGGGCTGTCGTGCATCATTACGCGATCCGATTGAGGCGCTTCCAACTTCCTCTCCGATACACCCTGCTTGAAAAACCATGTATGATACACCTGATCAGCCACGGTTTCCACGAATGTTTCAGCCCCTTGCTTTCCCAGCAAATTAATCAAGGGATAGGGAATAAACGTGTTGATGATGCACAGCAGGTTACCCATCGGCAATGCGCGGTAACGCTGCACAATCGCCTTCAATGGATCATTGCCCGATTCAATCAGCTCACGTACATCAAAAACAGCAACCGAAGCTTCATCCCCCGCAGCCAACCAGTCCGGACGCTGCTCTTTTCCCTCCTCCTTACGGTTATCGGCTAATTCCTCCTCTACAAACTGAAAGCCCAAAGGCTCCAACGCTGCCCGGATCGCTGCCAGGGAGCAGCCGCCAATCGCAGCTGCTTCAGCCAACGTGACCCGCGGGGCCATCACCCGGCGCAACAACGGATTCTTCAATTTGCGTAAGGGTTTCGCCAGCGCTGCAATTGCCGCGATGCTATCTGCGTTCGCCCTGATGACTTCAGCGACCCGGGTGTTTTTGTTGATCACCATTGCTTTTCCTCCTTACCAGGTTCCCGCACCGCTAAAGCGTTCCTTTTCAAGCTTCAAGGCTTTTGGAAACAGGATGTTGTTTTCCAAGTGGATATGCTGGAACAAGTCGCTTTCGAATTCCTTGATCTTCTGGAAAAGATAGGTATATGAATTGCAGGCATCGGCCGGAAGCTCGTAGTCTTTTGTCAGTTTCCGCAGCGTCTTGAGCTCATCGCCGGCCGACCCGTGCTCGGCTTCCATCATGTGAATGGGGCCTTTGATGTCAATACTTGTTTGTCCGCTCCCGCTACTTGCCAGCTCTTTAATTGCCGGAAACAGTACCCCTTCTTCCTTCTGTACATGGCTATACAATTCGTCCATGAGCCCCTTTAAGCCATTTGCCAATCCAACAAGTTCGGGATGCGAAGTGCCATGACGCGAAGCGACTTTCTCGGCAAGCTGTTCGATGATCGGCCCGCTTTCCCGGATATACTTGTGGTGGACATTGTAGATGTAGTCCGCCAAGAAACTCAAATCCCAGGAATCAAAATCGTGTGTAACTTGCCCTCCGGCCACCGATTCCGATCGGTCCAAAGCCGCTTGCACCTGCTCCTCCGTCAATCCCGCTTGATCGATTGCTTCCTTGAGGGTTTGCTTACCCCCACAACAAAAGTCGATACCCAGCCGCTTGAAAACCTCAGCCTTCCGCATGTCTTTGGCGGCAATCTCGCCTACAGTTTCTTCCGCGGCCGCGGGCTTGGCTAGCTGCACTTGCCAATGCCGGGGCCCTGCCTCCAGGTATTCCCATGTGAAGCTATTGCCCCGTTCTCCCAATAACTGGTAATAAAGCGGCTTCGGATCATGGTCGTTATGGATAATGAAGCTTTCTCCTTGCTCCAACGCGTCGAAGTGCTCAAAAATCGTCGGATGTTTCAGCCGAGGTTCAATCCGGGTAACATCTAATATTGCTGTTTTTATCATGATTATAATGTTTATTGTTAATGATTTACTAATATCGGATATTTTTGTCCTTTATTTACAATCAACGTTATTTTTGACATTCCGTTGTTAATTCATTCGAATTTGATTCGAGGATAATCTGTCCTTATCCTAAAGGTCCCGTCGATCAAAAAACCTCAGCGAAAACCACATCGGGGCAACCAGCCAAAGGAGCAGGACGACGCCAGTGATTGCCATCCCCCATCCGGTGCCAAAGAAATTCCGGAATACGGCACCGGTGTATCCCATCATCGCGGATAAATCGACCTGTAACAAAATCAATATCCTGCTGATATCAATAGGATTGAGCATGGATACGGCAATCATTCCATTTTCAATCGGATAGTCTGAAAACTGGAATAGGATGAAGAGTACCAAGGCATCAAACAGCAGTGCAAAATACAACCACAGCAGCATCGATAGCCCGATGCCTTTCGCCTTGTCGCGAATGCGTACCGCAGCCCACATGGCTATCGATACAAAGACGAGCGATAGCAGGACACCGCACGCCAATAGCACCATACCCGAAACTGTGAATGCATACAGGACAATGGGAATCCCTACGCCGATCAAAAAAGCCAATCCCAAGGCGCCGGCAAGCCCCGCGAAGACACTCATCCATATCATTCCTCGCTTCAACGGCTGGCTCACCAATAACTCAATGAACTCCGCACTATTATACAAGTATACCGTGGAAAAGACAATGCTCACCAAGGGCACGACAAACAACATGATATTCAACAGGCTAATCACCCCTTTGTCCGCATTGTCTTCGATATTGAACACGCTAAACGACAACACCAACAGCACCACCGCATATACCAAGACTGCCCGGCTCCGGAGCAAGTCAGCGATGACATATTTCATGATTTTGTTCATGCGATTACCTCTTTCATCATTTCTTGATTAGCCATGACCTTCGCGATCGCTTTGGCTAGTCGATCTGCCCCGGTTTCCTCCTTGAGGGTCTCCAACGACTTGTGAAAGAGCGGCCGGCCTTCGTGCATATAGATGACTTCCGTCGCCAAGTCATCCAAATCGCTCAGTACATGCGACGTGATGACGATCAATCGGTTTTTGCTTTTCTCGGCCAGGATCTTATCCTTCAATAATTCCGTAGCCACCGGATCAAGACCTGCGGTAGGCTCATCCAAGATGAGCACCTCCGGGTTGAACATAAATGCCAGACAGGCACTGACCTTCTGCCTCGTCCCCCCCGATAGCGTGCCCATGCGTTTTTGCAGCATCGCTTGCAGCCCGAAGACTTCGAACAGGTCACGGTCCAAGGTTTCTTCCGGAACTTTACGGATATCTTTCATCATGTCCAATACCTGGCCGATGGTCATATTCTCCGGATACCGACCGATTTGTGGCATATAGCCTATTCCGCGACGGTACTCCCACTGCCGGCCGACCGATTCGCCCTTGAAGAGCACCGTACCAGACTGCGGCATCACCATGCCCAATATGGCTTTGATCAAGGTGGTCTTCCCGCTTCCGTTAGGTCCGATCAACGCTACGCACTGTCCACCTCGCAAGTTGAGCGACACATCGCGAAGTACCTGAAAGTTTCCAAACCGCTTGGATATGTGTTGGATGGTAATCATAATCTACACGTCTATGGGTTTCATCAACGGAAAATCGTCCTTTAAGTTTTCGGGCGTGAGGCTGGGTATTACGCGCTCGGTACGATCAAGCAACATGACGATAAAACTCCGGAACAACAACATGGCCATCGGGAATTTCTCCACCACCATGGAATACAAGCTAACCGGCCGAAAAGGCACATCCCCCTCGTGGTCCTTATCCAAATCGTAGCCTTCATATTTATCCCAGTAGTTACGCGCGAACGTATTGAGTACCAATGAACCGTTGGTGGCGACATCGAAGGTGTTCTGCACGAAATTATTTTCCGTAACAACGTTATCCATACAGCTGGCCTGCATCTTCAATGCCCAGCCGTTCCCTTCGAACTGGTTGCGCTGCATCTGAACCCGATTACTGCCTTCCATCAATATCGCCGTCGTATTGCGGGAAAACACATTGTGCTCGATGTGACTATCGGTAATATCCTTGAGCAACAACCCATATGCCGCGTCACCCCAGTTTTCATTGAATGTATTATGCGCCATGCGAACGTGCTTGGTGTACATGACCGCTACCCCTGCGCCGTTTCCGGTGAAGGTATTGGCATAGTAGCCATTGTCGTGCGAAAACATGAAATGAAGCCCATAACGGCGATTATGCAATGCATGGTTATCCCGCACTTCGGTACGTGTCACAAACTCCAGGTATATGCCATCCCGATGACCAACTATGGTATTACCGGCAATGTAGAGACTGTCACTTTTCCAGCTGTGTATCCCGTTGCCGGTCAGCTGTTCGGTTTCTCCATATGCTGTAAGCTGGTTATTGCGTACGGTACACTGTTTGGCGTTCTGCATATAAATACCAAAGAAGTTGTCGTCGAGGATATTATCCGCAATCGTTGCATGGCGGGTGTCGTAAATTTTTATCGCGGCGATATCTCGTATCGACGATCGGCCTGATGCCTTAATCGTAAATCCCCTGATTGTCACGTTTGGCGCAAAAACAGAAAACGGCTCATGCTGCTTTTCACCGTCTATCACCGGATTACCCACACCAATAAGCACCACACGTTTCCGGATAGCAATATTGCCTTCACGGTAGACACCTGCGTGCACACGAATAGTGTCCCCATCAGCGACTAAGCCCAACGCATGGTTGATGGATTTGATGTGATACGATGCGCCCACCTGGATGGTAGCGGCATAGGACATGCCGCTTACCGCCAGGCAAACAAACACACAGAAAACAACATAAAAATACCTGGTCATGTTTATCCGTCACTTACTTCCAGAGATCTTCCCAGGGCAAACGCTCGCCGCCATGGACTTCCCATACTTTTTCCAGATCTGCTTCATTCGCAAATGCGGCCACATCTCCCCGCATGGGGCTTTTCAACGATTCGCTCCTCAACAGGAAAAGCCCTTCCGCCGGCAACAACTTATTTTCATTGGCGTAATCCGGCACGTAATAACGCGACACGTCTTCCGGTGCAATCGAGCCGGCTTTTACGAAAGCAACCATACATTGCACATCGTCGAAGTGGTACGGACGCCCTTTGGTCGTTACCAACTGGCTACCGAAGCGCGCGTCGCTGATGGTCATTTTACAATGAGCGCATTGATCTTTTCCGTAATTGATGGGCTTTGGCCCGTCACTTCCGCAAGCTTGCATGGTGAGCACCAGCGCCACACCCAAAATCAGCAGCCTTACTAATCCAATGTTTTTCATGATCCTTGTTTTACGTTTCCGATGCGCCATTCAGTGACCGAACAGTATGCCAATAACAAGCCGCAGGCAATGAATACCCACCCTCCGATATCCGGTATTGAAAACGCACCGAAATTGAGGAGCTGCTTGAATCCAATCATCGGCGGTTGATAGGCCATACCAGGCACCTTGATCGGTGCCGAAGGATCCAAGTCGTGGCCGTAGTTGTATAACCACTGCCAGAAATCGACCATGGATACGATCCCGAAAAGCAGGAATGCCCCAAGCAACACATACAGCCATTTCCGCCGGCCCAAGAGTCCTACGGCAATGAATGCCAACCCGTAAATTCCGATGAGATAGGGTAGCACCGTGAATTCGATGAAATCTTCGGCATGAAGCGTTTTCATCCCAATGTAATGGTTCAACCCATTGATTACATCGACCTGCCCATCCAGTTTATAGCTGTAAATCAACAATTCTAGACCTTCGGGGTACTGTGCCGCATCCAGCTCAATGCGCCATATCGGCAATGCGATGACGGCAAGCAGCGCCATACCACCGATGAGGAGTATGGCCCTGTGCAATGACTTTATGCGCTGATGATTCTCCATTAGAACAACTTTTACTAAGGCAATAAAGCCCTATTTATTACCTGTGTAGGATGTAAGGGCTACGTTACTTCCTTTGGGCGATACCCTAACATATCCCGACATCTCTTGGTGTAAGGCCGAACAGAAATCAGTACAATAGAATGGGAAAATGCCTACCCGGTCAGGTACCCATTTGATTGTTTGCGTTTCACCGGGCATAACCAGCAATTCCGAATTACCCGCACCTTTGATCGCAAATCCGTGTGGCATATCCCAATCTTGCTCAATATTGGTTATATGGAAGTACACCTCATCGCCCTGGTGTATACCTTCGATGACATCGGGAGTCAAGTGAGAACGGATTGTCGTCATGTATACACGTACAATATTTCCATCACGCTCTACACGCGCCTCAGCCTCACCATTCGTCTTGAAGGGGTGGTTGTTGTTATTGATATCGTATATCTTCAACGATTTATCCTTAATCAAATCAGCTGGTAATGACTGTGCATAATGTGGCTCGCCGATGGTCGGGAAGTCGAGCAACAGCTCCATTTTGTCACCACTGATATCAAACAGTTGCGCACTGTGGGCGAGCTCCGGTCCGGTAGGCAGGAATCGGTCTTTGGTGATTTTGTTGTAAGCAACCAAATACTTGCCATAAGGTTTTTTCGAATTTCCTCCAGCTACCATCAGGTGACCAACGGAATAGTAGGTGGGCTGCCTATCGAGGACTTCCAGTGTTTTGATGTCCCATTTCACCACTTCTGAAGAGACGAAGAACGAGGTATAGGCGTTTCCTTTGTCGTCAAACTCCGTGTGCAACGGGCCCAACCCGGGTTTTTCCACTTCACCGTGCAAGGCAGATTCGTACTTCATAACCGGAATGCCATCGTAGCGCTCGCTTTCAAAGTCACTATTGCCGATGGCGTTCTGCAGTTTCTCAAAGCTAAATACCGGAATCAACGCTGCTAATTTCCCACTACCTACGATATACTCGCCTGTTGGACTCACGTCAGCGCCATGGGGTGATTTCGGGCAAGGTATCAAATACGCCAAGTCATCAAAATCGGCGACGTCCAGTACGGTGACTTCGGTTTTGATTTCATGGGTAGCTGTGTGGGTATGTTCGTCATACTTATTGTGTGCGTAACGTACATTGGTTTGCTTTGTACCTTTTCCGGCTTTGAAATATTCTTCGGCTTTTTTCCAGTTGATAGCCATGATGAAGTCCTTGTCATTCTGAGATGCGTTGACTTCCAACAACGTGTGGGACTGCTCCGAGTTGTAGCAGCTGATAAAGAGCCAGCCATTGGACACGCCTTTTCCGGCACTGGACAAGTCGAAGTTCAGCCCTGGGGTTTTTAACTGGAAAGCGATATCAAACTCGCCTGTCTCTTTATCCACGCTCACAAAACTAATATGTCCCTTAAAATTTTCCTTGTAGGAGTCGATCGGCACATCACTGGCTGGTCCATCCGGTGGAACACTGAAGCGAGTTGCCGCAATGACATATTCCGAATTTTCAGTGGTAAATGGTGAACAGTGATTACCGCCCGTGTTGGGAATCTCAATAATCTCAGATGTCCGGTAAGTTGTGAGGTCTATCCTCGCCAAACGTGGGGTATTGTTGGAATTGGCAAATATCCACTTGCCATCGGGCATTCCGTCGGTAAAAGATGATTCGATGTGGTGCAGGTCATCCCAAGGAACGAAACCATGGGATGTCATCAACATAGGTTTCGTTTCCTCGCTGAATCCCCATGCTTTCTCGGGATCTACCGAGAAGACGGGAATCACGCGGAACAGGCGACCACTGGGCAGTCCATACACACTCATCTGCCCGCTGAATCCGCCCGAGGTGAACGTATAAAATTCGTCATACTGCCCGGGAGGTACATACGTCCGTTGTGCCGCATTTCCAGAGACAGCGCTTCCCGCACCTTTGGGTCTACATGCACTGAAGGATAGCGATACCGCGGTTGCGGCAGCCATCCATAGGAGATATTGTTTTGGTTTCATTATACGATATATTGAAGGTAATTAATAAAAAAGTATCGCTATTTAACACCATCGTTCTCACGCATGAATTCGAGGATCTTGCGAGCATCCTCGTCCGAAAGGTTCTGATTTGGCATACGCACCAAACAGATTTCAAGCTGGGCCTGCAATTCAGGATCCTTGTCAATCATGGGATCGGGGTTGGTAATGAAGTTCATGATCCATGCCGGTTGGTGTTTCGCGGTCACACCGGACCAACCCGGTCCAACCAAGCGTTCATCGGTATATTTATGGCAGCTTGCGCATTTCAGGTCAGCGATCACCTTTCCATCCTTAGCCATCGCGACATCCAACTTGTCTCCTACTTCCACGTTGTCAAACTTTCCCAACCCACGATTAGGATCATAATCCGACGGTTGTTGCTCAATCGAAGCCCTTGAATTATTTTCCGAACCTTGCTTTCCGCTTTGGGAGCATGCATACAGCGCTATCCCCAGCGTAAGTAAAACCAGTAACTTTTTCATTTTTGTTTGCCCATTTTGTTTGATATGTCGTTGATTTTCATCCTAGGCAAAACTACCCGGTACGGAGCGTCGATTTTATGCGTGTAGTCACAAAGTCACATGCGCCTTTGCCTACGGTCGTCCCGAAGAAATAAATCACTCTGACTTGCAACTAGTTAAATAGCAATATATGAATTTATGATCGTCGTCACCTGTAAGGATGACCAGGATCATACGACGCCTGCCCTTAGGCCGCTACCTTTGTGAAGAATTGGTTTACAATCAATATATTGTCACTGCTATCTTGATAAGTCATGATCGACATCAATCTACTGCTGAAAAAAGGGGCGACTTACCGACATGCCGAAGCAGGCGAAACCATCTTCAACGAAGGTGCACCGGCGGCATTCTACTATCAATTGGTTGCGGGTAGGGTCAGGTGGTCAAATTTCGACGATAATGGAAAGGAAATACTCCACAAGATTGTCGAACCCGGCGAAAGTTTCGGTGAATTTCCCCTCTTCGATGGGGAGCCCTACGCAGCCAGTGCCGTGGCCGACTCACCTTGTACGATATTACGGTTATGCACCGCATCCTTCCATGAATTATTGACCGAACGGCCTGATATCCACCTCGCATTCACCAAGGCGCTGGTTGCACACCTGCGCTTCAAATTCTTCGTGCTTCACGCCCTGTCCAAAAACCATCCACAGGCCGTTCTTTCAGCCCTCATCGATTACTTCAATCGGCAGGGTAAACTCATCTGCAAGGACTGCAACCGGCTGATGGTTACCCGCCAACAGCTGGCCAATATGGCCGGCCTGCGGGTAGAAACCGTTATTCGGGCAATCAAGCAGATGCAACAGGAAGACAAATTATGTATCGTGAAAGGGAAAGTTTTTATTCCGGCCGATGGCATATGATTGCCAGGCTCCGACATATCACGGTACGGCAATGGATGATATTGGCGTTATCCAACCTCTTATTGGTTGCCGCACTGGGCATGTTGATGCGGCTGAAAATGCTGCTTCCCCTACCCGCGATCAATCAAAAATTTCTACTTCACGCGCATTCCCACTTTGCCTTTTCAGGCTGGGTATCCCATGCGCTGATGGTATTGATGGCCGCCGTTATTGCTAACCGTAAAAGCCATGAAAACCTTTCCTTGAAGTACCAAGTCTTTCTCGTAGCCAACCTGCTCGCGAGCTACGGCATGCTGGTTGGCTTCTTTTTTCAGGGCTACGGCCCATTTTCCATCTTCACCTCATCTGTTTCGGTTGTAATCTCGTATGGTTTCGCGGTCTTATCGTGGCGGGATATGACAAAGGCCGATCGCAAATCAAGCGGCTATCGTTGGTTTCGGGCAGCGCTAGTCTTTCTTGTGCTCTCATCAATCGGCACCTTTTTTCTGGCCTACTTAATGGCGTCCAACAATACGGATTCCCGGTTACAGCTTGCCTCGGTATACTTTTACCTGCATTTCCAGTACAATGGCTGGTTCTTCTTCGCGTGTATGGGGTTGATACAGCATTGGCTTATTCAAAAGAAAGTAACCCTAACCCATACGAGGATGGTATACTGGCTGTTTGCATGGACTTGTCCCGTCACCTACCTGCTTTCCATACTTTGGTGGGATATGCCCGGCTGGTTGTACGCGATTGCCGTGGCCGCGGTAGTTGGGCAAGGCACCGCATGGATTGCCTGGATACGTGCTTGGGCGATTAAATTGCCTTTATTCCGGCACCACATCCCGATGGTTTCCAAATGGCTGTTTCTCGGAGTCGTTACCGCAGCGACCATCAAATTCACGCTCCAAGGGCTTTCGGTCATTCCATCCCTGAGTCAGTTGAGTTACGGTTTTCGCCCCATTGTCATCGGTTATTTGCACCTGGTACTGTTGGTTATCATCAGTCTATTTATCATCGCTTATGCCTATCTGAACCGGTCGCTGACAAGCAATCGGCCAGCCTTCGTTTCGACATTCATCTTGGTGGCAGGCATCGTATTGAATGAGCTGTTGCTGATGGCACAAGGGATTGCAGGATTGACGTACGTCTACATCAAGCATATCCCATTACTCCTCGCCTTCGCCGCCGCCATTATCCTGATCGGCCTGACTGGCCTGCTTTGGAGCCAGCGTAGCGAATAAGCCCCTTATTATTCCATTATATTTCCCTACATCTCCCATATCTTCTTAACTTTGCCTTGTAATCAAAAACAACGATTTCATGTCATATCGAATAGAACACGATACCATGGGTGAGGTACAAGTACCTGCCGACAAATATTGGGGCGCACAAACCGAGCGTTCGCGCAACAATTTCAAGATCGGTCCCGCAGCTTCCATGCCCCGGGAAATCATCGAAGCATTTGCCTACCTTAAAAAGGCCGCGGCTTACACCAATATGGACGCGGGTATATTACCTACGGAAAAACGCGATCTGATTGCGCAAGCGTGTGATGAAATCCTGGCGGGCCAGTTGGATGACCAATTCCCTTTGGTAATCTGGCAAACCGGATCGGGTACCCAATCTAACATGAACGTCAATGAAGTCGTATCCAACCGGGCGCATGTGCTGCAGGGCCATAAACTGGGTGAAGGGAAACCCTTTATTCACCCCAATGACGATGTCAACAAATCACAATCATCGAACGACACCTATCCCACGGCCATGCATATCGCGGCATATAAACGATTGGTGGAAACGACTATACCCGGTGTTGAAAAACTGCGCGATACACTGAAAGCAAAATCGGAAGCATTCGCCAACGTCGTAAAAATCGGCCGTACGCATTTGATGGATGCCACACCGCTGACACTCGGACAGGAGTTTTCGGGGTACGTAGCGCAACTCAATTACGGCCTCAAAGCGCTTAACAATACGTTGGCACATCTCGCGGAGTTGGCATTGGGCGGCACTGCCGTAGGAACTGGCATCAATACGCCAAAGGGCTATGCCGAAAACGTGGCCCAATATATTGCTGACTTTACTGGACTGCCTTTCCGCACGGCACCCAACAAATTCGAGGCGCTCGCTTCCCACGATGCCATCGTGGAAAGCCATGGTGCATTGAAACAGCTTGCTGTATCGTTGCATAAAATCGCCAACGACATCCGGATGCTAGCTTCCGGCCCGCGTTCCGGCATCGGCGAAATCCATATTCCGGAAAACGAACCGGGTTCATCCATCATGCCGGGCAAGGTAAACCCCACGCAATGCGAAGCGCTCACGATGGTGGCCGCGCAGGTTATCGGCAACGATGTGACCATCGCATTCGGCGGCGCCAATGGGCACTATGAACTCAATGTATTCAAACCCGTCATGGCCGCCAATTTCTTGCAATCTGCCCAACTGATCGGCGATGCCTGTGTATCCTTCAACGATCACTGCGCCATCGGCATTGAACCGAATGATGAAGGCATCAAAAAGCATGTAGAAAATTCGCTGATGCTTGTTACGGCACTTAATCCGCACATCGGTTACGAGAACGCGGCCAAAATCGCCAAAAAAGCACACAAAGAAAGCAAATCGCTACGGGAAGCCGCGCTTGAACTGGGATTACTCACCAACGAACAGTTTGACGAGTGGGTACGGCCAGAAGACATGATCGGTGGGTTGAAATGAGTTGCCGGTTATTTTTAGCCGTTGCGTTCCTTTTGCTGGCAGGAAGCTGCCGCTTCAATCCTGATATCCAATACGAAGGCGCTGATTATTTGCAAGGAGTATGGAAGCAAGACAGCATTCCCATGCAGCACGCGTTGTTGCGGTATACGCTGCATGAGCTGAAATTCACCTGCGACTCCGTCTACGCCACCATGCACGTTACCTCCAAAGCCAAAAATATCGCTGATTCCTGCTATAATGAAGGGCAATGGACAGAATATGCCAAAGGAATCTATGTGGTAAGGGGTGATAGTTTGATTGTGGATGGACTATACACCAAAGCCGATTGGCGCCAGAAAATCTCGGGTTGCTACCGCATCGGACAATACCTGCCCCGTTTCAAAATCGTCCGCTATACGGCCGACTCGTTGATGCTGGAAAACCGTTATGACCAACGGCCGCTCCTGTTGCGTAAAACGGCCGATATTACTTGTGTACCCAGGAAACGCTGGGAATGACCAGGCCGATCAAATCAATTTTTGCTCCAGTGCCATTTTCACCAGCACTGCTGTATTTTTTGCACCCAGCTTGAGTAACAGGTTCTTACGATAACCCTTGATGGTCTCAGGGCTCAAAAAAATCTGTTCGGCAATTTCACCGTTGGTTAGTCCCTCCGAAATCAAGCGGAGCAACTCGCGTTCCCGCGGGCTCAGCCAGATATTCTTCGATGATGGCTTCTTCATCAAGAGGTCGATTTCATGGCAGAGGAATGTCCTACCAGCGGCCACCGCCGCTATGCCGGCCAATACCTCATCGGCCATGGCATTCTTGACCAAGTAGCCCGAAGCACCATTGTCCAACATCTGTCGTACAATCGCATATTCGTTGTGCGTCGTCAGTGCCAACACGTTGATTTCCGGAAACTGCGCTTTCACTTCCCTGCAGAAATCCACTCCGCTGACGTCCGGTAAGCCGACATCGAGGAGCAATACATCCGGCCTCCAGAAGCCGAGGGAAAGCCGGCAATCCGCAGCGCTGTGTGCTACACCGATAACGGTCGCAATACCCGATTCATCAATCAGGTTCGCCAATCCCTCGGTAAGAATTTTATGATCATCTATGATGGCTACGCTAATCATTGCTGTCTTTATTTGTCAATTGCAATTCCACGTGGATTTCCGTCCCATGTCCGGATGAATAAATCGCCATTTTACCCTGAAAAGCCGCCACACGCTGGCGGATATTCTGCAATCCCATCCCTTCCGATACCGTATGCTCATCAAAGCCTTTGCCATCATCCTGTACGGTGAAGGATAGTCGCTCGGGCTCCTGAATCAATTGCACATTAATCTGCGTACCCTCGGCGTGTTTCAGCGCATTATTGACCAGCTCGTGGATACATCGGTAAACCATGATTTCCAGTTTCTCAGGCAGGCGTGCCTCATCCCCAAAATAATGGAATTGGGCGATCGGGATGGCGTCACAGAAATCCGAGAGGGAAATCTTCAAGCCATACCGCAGGAGTGACTCCGGCATCATGTGGTGCGCCACGCGGCGAAGCTCCTGAATGGAATCATCAAGCATACCCAACGCTGTCTGAAAGCGGGATACATCAACCGCTTCCAGCAACGCATCGCCCTTCACCCGTGGCAAATTGATTTTCACTGCAGACAGCATGCTGCCCAGTCCGTCGTGCAGGTCCTTGGCTAGGCGCGACCGTTCGGCCGCTTCACCATCCAGCGTGGCCTGTACCGCAACCAATTGCTGTTCCTGCTCCAAGCGTCGGGTTTCGGCTTCTGCCAATTTCCTCCGGCTCACCGCCAACCGGTACCGTATGAAGGCGAATGCCAGTGCGATAAGTAATACGGTTGCCCCTGCAACACCTAGCCAGCCATGCAATTGCCGTTGTTTTTCTAAAGCACCTATCTTGAGTTCTTTTTTTTCGGTTTCGTACTTTACCTCCATTTCGGTCAGGGAGTTTTGATACGTTTCATTGCTATAATTGTCTACAGCCGATTTGTATCGTGCAAAATACTCCTCCATCGCATCTAGCTTTCCCAAATGGGCATATATCAACGGTAGGTTGGAAAATACCGTTAGTTTCAGATGATGATCTGTCGAATCAGTTTCCAGCGCCACCAATGCAGCTTCGGCAGATCTTTCATATTGTTGCATGTAATAGCTGATACTGGAGATATCCGCATACGAATGGGCAATGAGGTTTGTATTGCCAGTCTCTTTTGCCAGATGAAGACCTTCTTCCGCATATTTCATCGCATTGAGGTAGTCGTCATACTGAAAATAAGCCCCGCAAAGTGTTTGCAACGCACTGATTTCGTTAGAACGACTACCTGATTGCCGATGGATTTTAAGTGATTCCTCCGCATAATGTATGGCTTTTTCTTTGCCGCCCTCTTCGTACTTATAGACACTGCTCAATGAGAGATAGATGTCGCCCAAGTTTTGACCGTTTTCATGCTTCAACGCAATTTTTTCTGCCTTGCCGTAATAATACAACGCTTGCGTATTATTCTGCATCAGGTGATAGGTTCCACCGATACCCATATAAACATCGCACAATTGTTGGTCATCTTCGAGTTGTTCGCCGATTTTCACCGCTTCGAGATACCGTGCCAGCGCTTTTTCGTATTGCCCTTGCCGTCGATACAGTTGACCGTACATCTTAAGGGTAGACACCTCGCTATCTTCATCTCCGTTTTGCCGCGCCAACGCCAACGCTTTGTCTAAATAAACGGCAGCGGAATCATACATGGTGCTCACGTAATAGGAAGACCCGAGGTAATACAGAAATGCCGACTCGGATTTTTGATCGCCTTCCTTTTTCGCTATGCTCAGCCCCTCCGCGCTAAACAACCTGGACCGGCTGGGATGGTCATTGATATACCCCAGCGCGAGCTCTTTATATACGTCTATTTTTTCCGCATTCGTCAACTCCGCTGTTGCCAACGCCTGCTCCAACGAATCCAGCGACTGCCCCAGCACCGGGGCAGCAATGCCAAACGCTAGGCAGATAAGCAACAGTCGCAGCCACGGGATATCTCGTCGTTCATGTTTTTCCATCAGCTTTTTTATAAAGGGGTTATCCAGTTGCGTTAGTTATTACGATAGCAAAGGTAGGTTGTTTATACCCAATTAAAAACCCCCTTTGGGGGGTAAGTACGGTGCCCGGTAACCGCGTACTTTTGTCTTGTAATAATATCAAAAACTAATTAACAAACACCATGAAGATGACCATTCGAAAAACCCTGTGGCTGCTACTGATTGCAGGAGTGTTTACTTCCTGTTCCAAAAATGACGGCGGTGAAGACACCGGCCCCGATAAAGAACTGTCTGGCGACTTATTACTGATCGAGCAAAAGAAAAACGGACAAACGCTATCCAAATTCGAATATGACGAGCGAAATCGCGCAACCGTCCATTACCTAATGACCGAAAACAGCGGTGACCTGCATACCGTTACATTCACCTACGACAGCCGGGATCGGCTCATTGCGCTAGAAAGGAAGGCTGACAAAGTTTATTTGAGGGAATCGTATACCTACGAGGGGGATAATGATAGGCCGACAGCGGGAGTCTGGACCGATGATAGCGATGTAGTTATTCCCATACAATACACCTACACCGAGAATACGGTTACCGAAACATTTTTTATCGAAGAGGCGACACAGACGTCCACGTACACCTTTGATACCAGGGGAAACCTGGCAACGGCCCTGATTGGGCAAGCGCTTCAGGAATACGGCGATTTTGACGACAAGAAAAGCACGCATACCAGTTACCCCTGGGCGTGGAAAATTCACTACGTAAACAACCCTCGGTCTGTGAAAATAGCCGGTGTGGTCGACCAAATCTGGGAATACACCTACAACGACGCCGGCTATCCGGTAAGCGCCAAGGTTTACAACCGGGAATCCAACGAGGTGGTGGAAACCCATGAATACCGCTACAAGAAGGCCAATTGACTATTTGGGATATGAGATTTCAATCCTCGCTGTGGGGTTGACTTTTAAATTCTGAACCGCAAATGGCTGCACATCCATAGGTCACAAAAACTAAACGTATACAAAAAAAGCGTCCTGACAGCTGTCAGGACACTTTTTAATTTACAATCAACTAAAACTATATTCGGTTAAAATGGCAAATCATCGTCTTTCCCATTGTCAGCGGCGATATCCACAGTAGGCGGCGCATCAAACGACTGCGGGCCGGGAGCAGACTGCCCTCCTGCTCCTACAGGTGAACCAGTGACCTTAGACACACGCCAGGCTACCAATGAATTGAAGTAGCTGGTTAATCCATCCCTATTGGTCCAAGGACGCCCACGCAGATTGAATGAAACTTCCACCTCATCACCCACATTCAAGTTATCAAATATCGCCGTCCGATCTTGGGTCGCTTCAAACTTGATATACTCAACGAACTGTGGATTCTCCGCATACTGCACAACCAGATCCCGTTTCTTAAAAGTATCGGTAACTTGCTGAACATCACCAATTTCGTGTACTTTTCCTCGTATTTCCATTACTTCTTTCTTTTTGTCGAAACCCAGGTTAGTAAGCAATCACCGACCCAAGCCCGCCGTTCCGTTTACTACAAATTACATGTTCTTAATGAAACGGTAAAATTACATATTTTTTACTTACGATAATAAGTACCTTTGCCAAAATCTTATGGAAGTTTTCAACACCCCCAGTAAAATCATCATTACCTGCAACAGAAGGCTCTCACCCTATCTGCAGGGTGAAATCCGCCAATTGGGATTCGAAATCAAGCGTGGTTTCGCAACGGGAGTTGAGCTGTCGGCGACAGTAAACGATTGTATCCGGCTCAATCTCAACCTGCATTGCGCCAGCCAAGTACTTTATTCCCTTCATTCATTTACCGCCAGCAATCCGGATGAACTTTATGAAGCCCTATCGGCAATTCCGTGGGAGGACCTTATCGCGTTCGACGGATACGTTTCCGTAACATCCAACGTAAACAACCCCACGATATCCACGCCATTATTTGCCAATCTAAAGGTAAAAGACGCCATTGCCGATCGTATAAAGAGCAAGAAAGGACTGAGGCCAAATAGTGGCCCCGATTTGCACAAAACCGTCGTACACCTTTACTGGCAGGACGACCAGGCCGAAGTCTTTCTCGACACATCGGGTGAAACGCTTGCTAAACATGGCTACCGCAAACATCCCGGCAAAGCACCGATGCTGGAAGCATTGGCCGCTGGGGTGGTCTATGCGACCGCATGGGACGGGCAGTCGGCTTTCGTCAACCCCATGTGCGGATCGGGCACACTGGCCATCGAAGCGGCACTTATCGCAACCAACCGCAAGCCCGGTCTATTCCGCATGAACTACGCTTTTATGCACATTATAGGGTATGACGAACAGGTTTTCTTTGCCGAACGGCGAAAGCTGAAAGAGCAGGTAAACAAAAAGACGGCAGCCAAAATCATCGCATCAGACTTGTCCAAGGACGCCATTGACATTGCCTTGATGAATGCCAAGACGGCGGGTGTGGATCAACTGATCGACTTCCATGTCTGCGATTTTGCCGACACGCCATTACCGGCGGGTACGGGTTTGGTGGTGTTCAACCCCGAATACGGGGAGCGTCTGGGCGTCCACACGAAACTTGAAGCCACGTATAGCCGCATCGGCGACTTCCTGAAGCAACAATGTGGTGGCAAACGTGGCTATGTGTTTACAGGCAATCCTGATCTTGCCAAGAAAATTGGCCTCCACACTTCGCGGCGGGTCGAATTTTACAATGGCAAACTAGATTGCCGCCTATTGGAATACGAAATTTATGCGGGAAGCCGCCGGGCAAGGGAAGAAAACACCGATTGATGCAACCTTACATTGATCAAACGGCCGATTTCGTACGCAGGCAGCTTACCCATGCGGAAGCCGGCCATGATTGGTGGCATATCCTCCGGGTGTGGAATAATGTAAAGTTCATCCTGCTCCACGAGCAAGCCGACCGGATGACATGCGAACTGGCCGCCCTGCTCCACGATATTGCTGACAGCAAATTCCATGATGGCGATGAATCCATTGGCCCCAGCATAGCGGGGGAGTTTCTGGCTAATATCAATGTAGCCACCGAGGTAGTGACGCACGTGCAGGCTATTATCAGCAACATGTCTTATAAAGCGAGTCTGGGCATCGTGTCTTTTCACTCCAAAGAACTCGAAATTGTTCAGGATGCCGACCGTCTGGACGCCATGGGAGCAATCGGCATTGCCCGTGCCTTCCATTATGGCGGATTTAAAAACAGGGAGTTATATAATCCCAACATCCCACCTCATGTCCACCAGGATAAAGAAGCCTACAAAAACAGTACGGCTCCCACCCTCAACCATTTTTATGAAAAGTTACTGCTATTGAAAGGCAAGATGAATACCGCAACGGCACGGCGGATGGCTGAGGAACGACATGTATTCATGGAGCAATACCTCACGCAATTCTACAAGGAATGGGAAGGCAATTAAAAGCCACCCATTACCATGTTCAGGCTCTCTCTCGCCATTCGTTGATTATACTCATCGGTCATGCTTTTATGATTGATGATGTCAACGATGGTACCGATCCAGCAAAAACCTAAAGTGAGAAAATAAATAACACCCATCGCTACTTGGTTGAGTACGAAACGTTGGATACCGGCAAATCCGAGGAATCCGATCAGTGTAAATAGCATGATATCCTGTGCGTTTTTCCGTTTCCCACTGTATAGAAACACGAAACTTTTCAGTTGTTCCTCACTTAACGTGGCGGTGGCGTGCTGAAGATACATCAATTCTTCGGGGGTAATCCCCTGGATGCTCATCAATATATTACGGTTGTTCATCGTGATTATGTTTTGTCCAACTACTATATGTTCTTTGTGATAACCTGTATATCCGGTGTGCGATGACGAAAAATGCCGGTATTCCCAACCAATGCATACGGAACGATGCTTGTATTTCCCCGTGCATAAATAACGAAATCGAACGTCCCAATCCGCATCCAGGGCACCAGTCTATCCCTGCATTTTCCAACGGGCATAACGTAAAATGGTGGCTATGCGGATTGGAAAAGTAAAGCAAGATAAGCGCCGACATCCAACAGGCCCATTCGATGGGCAGGTTCGAAAACGATAGCTTGCTGTACATTTCCATTATGATGCTCGATTGGTTATAAAGTTACAATAGATTTCCAAATTATCACAAGCCCAATTTCACTCGTTTAATAAAATGATTACCTTTACCCATCTTACGCTAACATAAATGTACGCAATTCGTGAAAATTTAGAAACATGAAAACTGCAATCCGTATTTTTTTGACATTAATCGTGTGTACCATGTGGCACGTATCTACTGCACAATCCATTCAAACCCACGTCATCGCCCATCGGGGGGCGTGGAAAGTGGAAGGCCTACCCCAAAACTCCATTGCCTCCCTGCACCGTGCCATCGAATTGGGATGTGCTGGCACCGAATTTGATGTACACCTCACGAAAGATGATGTGTTGGTGGTAAACCACGACAAGGATTTTTATGATATTGACATCGCTACCGCTACCTATGCGGAATTGTTAGCCAAGAAACATCCCAACGGAGAAGCCATCCCCACAGCGGAAGCCTATCTGCGCGAAGGGATGAAACAGAAAAAGACCAAGCTGATCTATGAACTCAAGTCTTCCGAACTGGGCAAGGAACGTACGCTGCATTCCGCTGATTTGGCCGTGCAGCTCGTGAAAAGTCTGGGCGCCGAAGAGCGGGTGGAATATATCGCCTTTGACTATGACGCCTGCAAACGCATCATTGAGCTTGATCCGGATGCCAAAGTGTATTACCTTAATGGCGACGTGACGCCGGCGCAGGCTAAAAAGGATGGTCTCACCGGGTTGGATTACCATTTCAGTGTATTCAAGAAAAACCCTACTTGGATAAAAGAATCGCACGACCTTGGCCTCGCCATCAACGCGTGGACCGTGAATACCGAAGATGAAATGCGCAACCTACTGCATCAAAGGGTCGAATTCATCACGACAGACGAACCGGCCTTATTGCTTGATGTCATTGAGCGGCATAGTAAAGATTAAAGAACTAGAATAAGGAGGAACTACCCGATGAACAGGAGCAGCTTAAAAACATGCATTTCCACGTCTTTCCTGCTGTTGGTGTTTACCCAGTGTGATACCCTTAACCAGCTCGGTAGCGCCAGCGGAACCGGTAGTTCCACGCCATCCGGCAACCCCACCACATCCGTTAGCTCCAGTGAGGCTGCATCGGGTATCAAGCAGGCATTGAGCCAGGGGCTGGACCGCAGCATCAAATCGTTAGCTGTTCAAGACGGTTTTTTGGGTAACGCTGCCGTGAAGATACTGATGCCTCCTGAAGCACAGAAAGTAGAAAGCACCCTCCGGAGTATCGGTTTAGGCTCGCTTTGCGACAACCTTATCCAAAGCCTCAACCGGGCTGCAGAAAGTGCAGTAAAGGAAGCAGCCCCGGTTTTTGTGTCGGCACTTTCGCAACTGACTATCCGCGACGCGACGAATATCCTGCTCAGCGGACAGCAGGATGCCGCCACTGATTTTTTTAAACGAACCACTACCAATGAGCTTGCAAAGCGGTTCAGCCCCATTGTGGAGGGTGCCCTTGGCAAGCATAACGTTGCCCAATACTGGAGTGCCGTGGTAACGCGTTACAATCAGATTCCCCTGGTAAGCGATAAAATAGAAACCGATCTGAACAAGTATGTCACCCAGAAAGCGATAGCTGGCCTGTTTTACCAGGTCGCGCAGGAAGAGTTGAAAATACGCGACAACCTCGGGGGTGCACGCACCACGCCATTACTGCAAAAGGTATTTGGATATGCCGATAAGCAAAAAAAATAAACCTTTGCCTATGAAGACGTTTTTGATTCCCATGGATTTTTCGGATGTGTCCTATACGGCAGCGCAATATGCCGTGGATATGGCCGCACACCTTGATGCAACAAAGGTGATTTTTTACCATTCCTATGCCCATAGGCCTTCTGATGGCTATGATGAACATACGGGATACCAGCAGTCGACCATTAAGCACCTTGAAAAAATACCGATAAAGCTGCACCTACCAACTGCGCGATCAATGGAGCGCTTTGTATTTTTGGCCGACGACAAATCCGTCGCGGCAGGTGTAGCGGCCATTGTCGAACAACATGCGGTGTCCATGATCGTGATGGGCATCGCCGGATTATCCGACATCGAAAATACGCTGATTGGCCGCAATACGATGGCCGTAGCCGAATCCGGAGCTGCACCCTTGCTCATCGTACCACGTAACCATGTTTTCAGGCCAGTTAATAAGGTGGTCTATGCGACCGATTTAAAAAACGTAGCGTATGTTACCCCGTCAGCAAGTATTATCCGCTTGGCCAGCCAACTTCACGCCGAAACGCATGTGGTGCATGTGGATGCGGCAACGCAAGGGCAGACACCCGATAAAATCCTGGGTAAGCAGGAAATCCTCAACATGCTGGAATCCCTCCACCCCATCTTTGAAGTTATCAGTGAACACATGGACAAGGCTGAAGGCATTTTTGACTACGTAAAAAAACACCAGATCGATCTTATCTTGATGGCATCACGGAACTACGGCTTTTTTCAACGGCTTTTCCATAGCAGCGTAAGCAAAAAACTCCTGAATATTGCCGATGTACCTGTTGTATTGCTGAAGAATAAACCCGTGGCTTGACACAACTACGGGTGCACGATGTTATGGAGTCCGTTCCTTTTTGTCCGGCCGTAAAATCAGTCGCAATGTCGGGTCGTTGGTAATAAATGACCATGCCCAATTCGTGGCCAGCACAAACTTATTGCGGAAACCGATCAATGGAATGATGTGGACGAACAACCAACTGACCCACGCAATCCATCCGCTTAGAAATCCGGTGGGCAAATCGACGACAGCCCGGTATTTCGAAATGATAGCCATTGTTCCCTTGTTGTGGTATACGAACGGCTTCATGGGCTTACCGTCAATCAAGCGCGACAGGTTTTTGCCCAGCAATGTTCCTTGCTGAATCGCTACCTGGGCTACCTGCGGGTGGCCTTCCGGATAATTGGCATCATGCATCGAAAGGCATTGGTCGCCCAAGGCAAACACCGTATCGGTTTCCGCCATCCGATTGAAGGCATCCACTTTAATACGCCCACCAGATATAACGACTTCTGGAGCAATCCCCTCAACACGGACGGCGGTCACGCCGGATGTCCAAACCAGGGTATCTGCGGGAATGGTCTCACCATTGCTCAATACGACATTGTTGGACACGTAATCAACAACCTTGGTATTTAGGATAATCCGGGCACCCAATTTTTCGAGCACCTTGTAAGCCTCCTGTTGTGCCTTTGTGCTCATTGGTGGTAGTAATACCGGTGCGGAGTTGACGATATACAGATGGGATTTGAGATCGCTTAACTCGGGGTACTCCTTAGCTAAAATTTCCCTGCCCATTTCGGCGAGAATACCTGCTAACTCCACCCCTGTAGGACCGCCTCCGGCAATGACAACATTCATCGCTTTATTCCGTTCGGCCAGATCGGTAGTCCGTACGGCACACTCCATGCGTAATAGGATGTGATTCCGCAGGTTCATCGCATCATCAAGCGTCTTCATCGGCATGGCATACCTGGCGATATTTTCAAAACCAAAATAATTTGTCGCGGTTCCCATAGCCAACACCAGATAGTCGTATACTAGCGTACCCGTCGTAGTCTCTACCTGTTTCGCCATCGGATCGATGCGTTTCAATTCACCCATATGAAACCGGACATGGGGCTTTTCCTGAAACAATCGTCGAAACGGATAGGAAATATTGGACGACTCGATAAACGCCGTGGAAACCTGATAAATCAATGGTGGGAAAAAGTGATAATTATTTCGGTCTACCAACGTGATCAAAAACCGCTTATCTTTTTCCAATTGCTTAACAAAATTGATCCCTGCAAATCCGCCGCCGATGACAATGACGTGTTTGGTATTATCTTTCATTCGGATTTTTTAGCTGAACTACCGCTCAAATTACATAAAGTTTTTCAGAATTCCCGGTAAACGTATAAAAACGGTCAAGTTAAACTCCATTTCGGCATGTAATTGGTGATAGCGAAGAATCGATTTACACAGCGGATATTTCCTATCTTTGGCACCACCATGAATGATTCGACAATAAATACACTGGCTACATCAACCGTATCTGACCGGTTCATCCGATACGTTCAGGTAGATACCCAATCAGACCCTTCATCACAAACTTATCCTTCCACCGAGAAGCAGAAGAACCTCGGGAGGCTGCTGGCAAGCGAATTATTGGCGATGGGCATCACTGACGCTCATATGGATGATTACGGCTATGTCTATGCGACCATTCCGGCAACCAGCGATAAAAAGGTTCCCACCATCTGCTTCTGCTCGCATATGGACACCTCCCCGGATTCCTCCGGAACAGACGTGAAGCCCATTGTGCATCGAAACTATCAGGGCGACGACCTGGTCTTGCCTGACGACCCTTCAGTCATTATCAAATACGACGAACATCCCGATTTATCAAACCAACTCGGCAACGACATCATCACGGCAAGCGGCACGACGCTTTTGGGTGCAGATGACAAGGCAGGCATTGCGGAAATCATGACTGCTGCTGAATTGCTGATGGCTCATCCCGAAATCAAACACGGCACCATCAAAATTCTCTTTACGCCCGACGAGGAAATCGGTCGTGGCGTGGACAGGGTGGATTTAGCTAAACTGGGTGCCGACTTTGCCTATACCGTAGATGGCGAAACGGCAGGTTCCATTGAAGATGAAACGTTTTCCGCGGACGGGGTTACTGTCACGATTAACGGCATCAGCGTCCATCCGGGATTTGCCAAAGGTAAGCTCCAAAGTGCCGTCAAGATTGCATCGGAAATCGTCAGCAAATTACCCCAAGAGCGGCTTTCACCGGAAAGCACCAGCGGCCGAGCAGGTTTCGTGCATCCGGTATCCATCAATGGCGGCGTAGAACAAGTTACACTGGATTTCATTGTGCGTGATTTTATCGATGAAAACCTACAGGCCCACGAACAGGAACTGGAAGACATCGTGAAAGCCGCGATTGCCCGATACCCGGGCTGTACCTATCAATTCCGGGTCAGCGAACAATACCGAAACATGAAACAGGTACTCGATAGCCATCCACAAATCATGGAAATCGGATTGGAAGCCATCCGTCGCGCAGGGATGCAACCACTTCGGCGAAGTATACGCGGGGGCACCGACGGTTCGAGGCTTTCATTCATGGGCCTCCCCTGTCCCAACATTTTCGCAGGCGGCCACGCCTTCCATGGCAGGCAAGAATGGGTGACTATACAGGATATGGAAAAGGCCATACGGACGATTTTACATATCACGCTATTGTGGGAGGAAAGATCATAAAATCTTCAAATACGGACTAATAACGGAACATATGCCCTCAAGCGATTTCGAAACAATCAAAAAGCTAATCACCTACCGGCGCTCGGTATTTCCTCCTAGTTACACTGATCAGGCAATACCAGCCGAATTACTGATTGAGTTACTGGATTGTGCCAATGCAGCGCCTACGCATAAACTCACCCAGCCCTGGCGATTCGTCGTATTCCGCGAAAGCGGATTGACCAGGCTAGCGGATCAGCTGGCCGCGTTATATCAAAGGCATACGCCTGCTGAGCAATTCCTGCAAAAAAAACAGGAGAATACACGCGAAAAAGTGCTTCGGTCGGGTGCAGTCATCGCTATTGTTGTATCCTACAGTGACACCGTACCCCGGTGGGAAGAGCTTGCTGCCACGGCATGCGCCGTGCAGAACCTATGGCTTGCCACGGCGGCCGCGGGTATTGGGGGCTATTGGAGCAGTCCCGGTACAATAAAGCATCTAGGCGATTTCTTAAGATTGGCCAATAATGAGGAATGCCTTGGTTTCTTTTACATGGGTTATCATGACGAATCGCCACGGAAGCCGACCCGCAAACCAATTGCTAAAAAAATAACATGGGAGGGTTGACACTTATTCAAACGTGATCGCCACCACTCCCCTCGTCCCGCTCCACAAAGGCCCCCCCACCAATAATCGCCGCGCGGCGCCCGAGAGCCGGTCATCTACATTTCCGGTTTCTCGAATGGAAGTCGGCTTTCCCTGCGCATCAATATCAAAGGCTAAGGTTACTTTTCCTGTTGCGCCGGTACCGCTTCCGGCGCTTGCAAGGTAGGCGTTGAACTTCTCCCATCCGCCTTCCGGCAACGCATCCAGCCCGTCGCCCTCCACGGCAGCTGCGTGAATCGCCACCCTGCTTCCAGGGGATGCCAACTCCACATGCACTTCTTTCTCGGTAGCCCGAGACGTCTCGGGATGACGGCGTATCCACAACAGCACCAGTACGAGCACCATCAGCACGCAGGCAGTAGCCGCCACGCCTAAGCGCTGCCAACCGAAATAAAACGCATTGCGTTCTTTCGCCTGCACGGCAATGCGGGCAGCCAAGCGTTGTTGTAACAGGCTCAACCGGCGATGGCTCACCTCATCTTGCATTCCATACCCATCAAGGGCGTCCTGAAGCAACGGGTCGTCCAGTGCTTCCCGCTCAAGTTGATACATCTCTTCACGGCTCAGTTTGCCATTGAGGTACTGTTGTATGCGAATTACGTGGTAGTTTTCGTTCATCCTTGTTTTTTCTCCATACAGATTTTCAGGTTACGTTTACCATTCTGAATATGGCTTTTCACCTTGTTAAGATCATAGCCGGTAATTTCGGCCACCTCCCGATAGCATTTCTGTTCCAGATAAAATAGCCGCACACATGTTTGCTGCTCGGCATTGAGCTCACCCAGGCAAGACTCCATCAGCACGAGCCGCTCCTCGGGAATACGCTCCCCACTATCATGTTGATGCAGAAATAGATCACTTTCCACAAGGTGTTCATCAATATCGACCACACTGATACGATTGCCTATCCGTAAATCCATCAAGCAATGGTTTCTCGCCAATGAATACAGCCAGCTCTTGAAATTACTGACCTCATGGATACGCAGTTTGGTGATAAGTGATTCGAAAATCTGCATCACTGCGTCTTCACTCTTTGCCTCGTCTTTGTAATATTTGAAGCACAGCCCATAGACAAGCGGCATATACGGTTCGTACAACCTGCCCAAGAGCTGCAAATTGCCAGTCTTTCTGTATTCCTGTACTAATTGTTGCTCTGACTGCACGGATCGCCGGATTTAAAATTCGGTACTATGTTACTGCCTCCAACCAAACATACAAAATTTACTTTTGATTGCAATTTTCCAAGCCCAAATTACCCACCTTGTTCTATGAAGATGCAACCGCCAATCCGTTTCCATAATGTCTAACGTTAACAAAGAGCCGGGACGAGTTTCCCCGCCCCGGCTCCGCCTTCATGTGTGTTTGTGAATTTCAGCTGAACGCTTAAAAACACCAGCCATTTGCTTCGATTAGCTGTTTGGCTACCCGTTGCCGGGCATCTTTGATGTTGTAGGGTTCGGCTTTTGTAAAACGCCGGAGCCCCACGAGCATCATTTTCAATTCATCCCCCTGTGCAAAGGAATGAAGTGCTTCTTTACCCGCCAGATATACGTTATCAATCGCGGTATGCAAGTAAATCCGTGCCGCATCAAGCTGCCCCTGCACGGCGCCCTCACCACGCAGCTTTACTAATTTTTCCGCGCGCAATAGGATCGATTCAGCGATATAAACATAACCGATCATATCTGCAATATTCATCAGGATCTCTTGTTCTTTCTGTAGGGTCATCATCAATTTCTGCACAGCCGCCCCCGCCACCAACAAACCTGCTTTCTTGAGGTTGGCGATGAGCTGTTTTTCGTAGGCGAAGGGCTTATCGTCCGGTTCTCCGAAATCAGGGATGGCCATCAGCTCACTGGCCACGGCTTGGGCAGGTCCCATCAGGTCGAGTTCGCCTTTAAGGGCACGTTTCAGCAACATATCCACGATGAGGAGTCGATTTACCTCATTCGTACCTTCAAATATGCGATTGATCCGTGAGTCGCGGTAGGCGCGCTCCATCGGAGCATCAGCGGAATATCCCATCCCACCATATATCTGTACGCCCTCATCGACCACATAGTCGAGCATTTCCGATCCCCATACCTTCAATATCGCACATTCGATCGCAAACGCTTCAGTTGATTTCAATTTAGCCTTTGCAGCATCCATCCCGCCAGCCACCAGTGCCTCATACGCATCGTCGATATTTTGCCCTGCCCGGTAGGCCGCACTTTCTATGGCGAAATTCCGTGTGGCCATCTCGGCGAGTTTATAACGGATGGCCCCGAATTTAGAAATGGATAGGCCGAATTGCACGCGTTCATTGGCGTAACCCACAGCCTGGTTGACTACCCGCCGGGAAGAACCAATTGTCGCTGCCCCCAGCTTGATACGCCCCACGTTGAGGATATTCACGGCAATTTTGAACCCATTTTCCCGTTCGGAAAGCATGTTCTCAACCGGCACAGGGCAGTCGTTGAAAAACACTTGCCGGGTAGACGATCCCTTGATACCCAATTTGTGTTCCTCGGGATTCATGGTAATGCCCCCAAATTCGCGCTCCACAATGAACGCAGTCAGGTTCTTGTCGTCCGCAATCTTGGCAAACACGATGAATACGTCGGCAAACCCACCGTTGGTGATCCACATCTTCTGCCCATTGAGAAGGTAGTGTGTGCCTTCATCATTGAGTTTAGCACTGGTGCGCCCGGAGTTGGCATCAGACCCCGAGTTGGGCTCCGTAAGGCAGTAGGCGGCCTTCCATTCGCCGGTAGCCAATTTCGGAATGTATTTTTCCTTTTGTGCGGCGTTACCATAGTAGAGAATCGGCAGCGTACCGATACCCGTGTGAGCAGAAAGTGCAACTGCAAACGAATGACCTGCTCCAACGGCATCAGCCACCAGCATCGACGTATTGAAATTTTTACCGAATCCACCGTATTCTTCCGGGATGGATACACTCAGCAGTCCCAATTCACCGGCTTTGTCGAGCAGGCTTTGCATCAGGCCCTCCTCCTGCGCATCAATCCGGTCGAGGTTCCCGAATACCTCGGCTTTCAAGAAGTCCTCGCATGTCTGCCGGATCATCACCTGTTCCTCATCGAATTCCTCCGGGATGAATACATCCTCGTAGGACGTTTCCCTAACCACAAACTCTCCACCTTTTATTGCCGATTTATTTCTCGTTTCCATGATCAACCTATTCAACTGTCTTCTTCCATTTATAATAGCTCAAAGATACCTGCCGCACCCTGTCCGGTGCCGACGCACATGGTTACCATGCCGTATTTTTGCTTCCTACGCTTTAGCTCATTGAAGAGCTGCACCGAAAGCTTGGCACCGGTACAGCCCAGCGGATGACCGAGCGCGATGGCGCCTCCGTTTACGTTCAAGACATCGGGATTAACACCCAGCTCACGTATAACAGCCAGCGACTGCGACGCAAATGCCTCGTTCAATTCGATTAAACTCAGGTCTTCCAGTTTCATTCCGGCCATCCTCAATGCCTTCGGAATCGCTTCAATGGGGCCAATGCCCATAATGCGCGGCGGCACACCAGCCACGCCATAACTCACCAAGCGGGCAATGGGCTCAACATTCAGCTCCTTCAGTTTCTTTTCAGAAACGATCAATACAAAAGCCGCTCCGTCTGATGTTTGCGATGAATTGCCTGCCGTGACGCTGCCACCGGCAGCAAATACCGGCTTCAATTTGGCCAATACATCTAAGTTCGTGTCTGCCCGCGGACCCTCGTCAGTATCTACGACATACTCACGGGTTTTTATTTTTTTACCATTTCCAGGATAGTTTGATGCGCCCCACTGCCCCGCATTTACGGCCGCATCGAGATAGTTTTCCCTTACAGTGATGGGCACCACGCCATCTTTAAGATGACCATTTTTGATTGCCGCCACCGCCTTTTGATGCGACTTCAACGCAAACTCATCCTGATCCTCACGGCTAACCTTGTATTCCTTGGCCACGGCCTCCGCCGTAAGGCCCATGCCCCAATACCAGTCGGGATGCCGCTTCGCCACTTCCGGATTGGGAACCAATTTCCACCCACCGAAGGGCATGCCCGACATCACTTCAACTCCCCCGGCGATAATCACATCCGCCATGCCCGCTTTGATCTTGGCCACAGCAGTAGCAATCGTTTCCAAGCCCGAGGCACAATACCGGTTTACAGTCACTCCGGGCACTTTCTCGGTATCCAGTCCCATCAGAGAAATCATCCGGCCGATATTAAGCCCTTGCTCCGCTTCGGGGGTGGCATTACCCACGATCACGTCGTCGATCTGCTCTTTATCCAAATTGGGCACGGAGGCCACGAGCTGCCTAATTACGTCTGTCGCCAAATCGTCCGCCCTGGTGAAGCGGAATACGCCCCGTGGGGCTTTACCTACCGCCGTTCTGTATCCTGCTATGATATATGCTTCCATGATATTAATTTCGTAAGGGTTTACCTGTAGTCAACATGTGTTGGATTCTTTCCAACGTCTTACGCTCCCCGCACAAAGACAGGAAGGCCTCGCGTTCCAAATCCAACAGATACTGTTCGGAAACATCTGTGGGCGACGACAGATCCCCGCCGCACATCACCCATCCCAACTTCTCGGAGATTTTCTGGTCGTGTTCGGAAATGTAGTTACCCGCCCGCATGGAATTGGCTCCGGCATAAACGATACCGAGCCCTTGTTTGCCCAACACGGTAATGTCTGTGCGTTGTACCGGCTGCGTGTAACCAGCTTCCGCTAGCTCCATCGCCTTGGCCTTGGCATCTGCGAGCAGGCGGCTCCTGTTCATGCTTACGGCATACTTACCCGCCTCCAAGTACCCCAGTTCAAACGCTTCCACTGCCGAAGTGGATACTTTGGCCTGTCCAATGGTGAGGAAGCGATCGCGTAGCACCTGTTGCACAATCTGCCCTTCGCGGAATTCATCCGATGCGCGGAGCGCAAACTCTTTGGATCCACCTCCTCCCGGGATAACCCCCACCCCGAATTCCACCAATCCCATATACGTTTCGGCATGGAGTTGCACGAAGTCGGCATGCATGGAAAACTCACAACCACCGCCCAAAGCGAGGTTGAAAGGGGCTGCCACGACCGGGATAGCCGAATAACGCAGCCGCATGGACGTGTTCTGAAAGGTCTTAACGGCGGTATTCAGCTCGTCATAGTCCTGCTCTACGGCCATCATGAAAATCATACCGATATTCGCACCTGCCGAGAAATTAGCACCGTCGTTTCCGATGACCAAGCCCCGGAAATCCTTTTCCGCCAGATCGATTGCCTTGTGAATACCTTGAATGACGTCGCCCCCTATTGTATTCATTTTGGTATGGAACTCCGCATTGAGGATGCCATCGCCAAGGTCTGTTATCGTTACGCCACTATTCTTCCAGACGGTCTTTTCACTACGGATATTGTCAAGAATGATAAAGCCATCGGTACCGGGAATGGGCTTGTATGATTTGCTTTGGATATCGTAGTAATGCTTTATGCCCCGTTCGATCTTGTAGAACGAGTCATGGCCGCTGGCCAGCATTTCGTGTACCCAGTTGGCAACCTCACCGCTGTGGCCGGGTATGCGCTTTTCCTCGGCCTCGATTTTCCCAAGCGTTTCCTTCACCCCCAATGCGTCCCATACTTCGAAGGGGCCAAGCTCCCAGCCAAAGCCAGCGCGCATGGCATCATCGATGCGGAAAAATTCGTCGGTGATTTCCGGTACCCGTCTGGCGACATATTCGAACAACGGATAATGCATCGCTCGGAAAAATGCACCGGCCTTGTCTGTCCCTTCCGCATAGACCTTCATCCGTTTACGGATGTCATCCACCCCTTTCGTGGCTTCCAGCGTTGCTGCCTTTACTTTATCCTGCTTACGGTACTCCAACGTCTTCAAGTCGAGCGCCAATATTTCACTATCGCCCTTGTCGTTTTTTATTTTCTTATAAAAACCCTGTCCGGATTTCTCACCCAACCATTTTTTTTCCACCATCTGCTGGATATAGCTGGGCAATTGGAATACACCCGCGGCCTCATCGTCTTTTGCATTTTCCGCCAATCCGTTGGCGACATTGACCAACGTATCCAACCCCACCACATCGGCAGTACGGAACGTAGCCGACTTGGGGTGGCCCATCGCCGGACCGGTAAATTTATCGACCTCTTCAACCGTGAGTCCAAGTTGCTCTACCAAATGGGTAAGCGCCAACATGGAATATACGCCAATACGATTACCGATAAATGCGGGCGTGTCTTTGCAAAGTACAGTCGTCTTGCCCAGGATTTTATCGCCGTAGTGCATGAGGAAATCGACGATTTCCTGCTTGGTATGCGCGGTGGGGATAATTTCGAGCAAACGCAGGTAACGTGGCGGATTGAAAAAATGTGTTCCACAGAAGTGTGCCTTGAAATCATCGCTGCGTCCTTCCGCCATCAAGTGGATGGGAATGCCCGACGTATTGGACGTGACAAGCGTACCGGCTTTGCGATATTGTTCTACTTGATCAAAAACCTGCTTCTTGATATCCAGCCGTTCCACCACCACTTCGATAATCCAATCCGCGGATGCAATGTCGGCCATGTTATCATCGAAATTCCCCGTTCTGATCAGTTTGACAACACGTTTACTGAATACCGGAGAAGGATTGCTTTTGATCGCAGTTTCGAGTGACTGGTTGACGACGCGATTCCGAACAGCCCTGCTTTCCAGCGTCAATCCTTTTGCCTCTTCAGCAGGCAGTAATTCACGGGGAACGATGTCGAGTAGCAACACGTCCACGCCTACATTGGCAAAGTGGCAGGCAATGCGCGAACCCATCACGCCCGAACCCAATACCGCTACTTTTGTGATGTGTCTGTTTGTCATGTCTATTGTTCTGGTTTATACTGTGTCGCCAATTGATTGATACGCTTCAGCGTATGGATAGTCGCTGCACGTTCTTCGTCAGATAGGTGCTCGTCCAGGTACGCGTTGAATTTCCGAACCACGTCCTTAGCCCGTTCGCGCTTTTCCTTCCCCAGTTCCGTCAAAAAAACTTTTACGGAGCGCTTATCGGCACTATTAGTCTCCCGATAAATCAACCCCAATCCTTCCAGATTGTTGAGTATTCGGGAGAGGCTTGTGGTTTTTACGCCCAAGAGGTTGGCAATCTGCGAGACTGGTGTACCCTCCCTATGGATGTTGATGAGCACATAACCCGTGGCCTGGGTTATCCCAAAGCGACCGGCGATTTGGTTATATTTATTGGCAGCCGACTGCCAAGCCGTTTTCAAATAATAGTCTATCGTATTGTCGTCACTCATACCCAGGGGCTACATGCAATTTATTATGCATGCATAGCAAATTTAAGTGTAATAATTTGAGTATGCAAATTTTGGAGTGTATTTTTTGGTTTTGCAGTTTTCCCAAAAGCCGCTATCTTTACTTAAAAAAAAATGTCTGCAATAAACATCCCCCGCTTAGATTTGCACGATTATACCCAAGGATCAACGGAGCAGCGCCACCGGTTTTCAGCAGCCATTGGCAAAGCGTTCCACGAAACAGGTTTTGTGACCATTGCCAATCATGGCATGGACAGCGGACTGATCGAAGAGCTCTATCAGGTTGTGCAAGCCTTCTTCACCTTACCGGAGGCGGTAAAATCGACCTATGAAATCCCCGGTCTAGCCGGGCAACGGGGGTATACCTCCAAAGGAAAGGAAAAGGCGAAAGATGCAAAGGTCCCCGACCTGAAGGAATTTTGGCAGCGCGGACAGGATGATAATCCCGTTGTGGATGAATTGCCCCGTTTCGATCAGGTGACCGGGGAAGTATTCCGGCGACTGGAAACTGCTGGACGTGAGTTACTCAAAGCGATTGCTGTTTACTTGGGCTTAGCCGAAGATTATTTCGAGTCAAAGGTCGTCCAAGGCAACTCTATCCTACGGGCCATCCACTACTTTCCCATCGAAGATCCGGATAGCCTTCCCGCAGATGCCGTAAGGGCCGGTGCCCATGAAGACATCAACCTCATCACCTTGCTCATCGGCGCCAGTGCCGACGGACTGGAGGTACTCACCCGCGATGGCACCTGGTATCCGGTTAAAGCTCACGGTGAGGATATCGTAGTCAATGTCGGCGACATGCTGCAGCGGCTTACCAACAGTAAGCTGAAATCGACCACCCATCGCGTGGTCAATCCTCCACGGGAGTTGATGAAAAAATCCCGGTTCTCCGTACCGTTCTTCCTCCATCCGAAAGCCGACATGAGCCTGGCCGCGCTGGAATCCTGTATCGATGCCGAACATCCCAAAGCTTATCCGGATGTCGCCGCTGGGGAATACCTCGATGAGCGGCTGCGTGAGATTGGTTTAAAGATGTAAATCAAACTTTTCGGTCAAATACCGCCAATACCGTTTGGGGATATGGCGGATATGGAGTTGGGTATTTTTACGGGCTGGAATGTTGGTGTGGTTAAAATACCCCTTCCAAAGGCGTTGATACAGCACCTCATCCGCTGCGAGTAGATTTTGGGGCAACGATACCCCATCTCCCTTTTCTACCCGCTCAGCAAGCTCAACCGCTACTTCTTCAGTGCAGTCTCCATTGTAATAGAGTCCGTACTTACGTCTACGATCATAAATGAGCCAACGCTGGTCGGCATACCGGTCTGTAAAGTGTTTCCGGATCAACGGTAAAACGTTGTAATCGGGCTCCATGGTCGCAGCAAACAATCCGTCTGCCATCTTTTGAAAACGGACAAAGGCCTCCATGCGATGTTTTTCGCGGTGTACCTTCCGCGCCAATTGGGAAACGAACAACACATGCGCATTGCCAAAATCTTCCATTACATCACCGCCGCGCTCGAAAACGTATCTCGAAAGGTCAAACAAACACTGATAGCCAGCCGCGTCCTCGCCAAGGAACGCAGCGTAGAACCTGTTCAACCCCTCCATCCCAATATGTTTTACCAACCCTTTCCAAACCCGGGCCGCCTTTCCGTGATCCGAATGTACTTCCACTTTGCCACCCAATAAATCCGGTTGGTAGTCATCCTCCCTCATCAGTTTCACGACAGCTGATTTTCGCTCATAGAAAGTAAAGACGGCGGAAAGCAACCCCACTAACGAACCATCAAACACATAGATTTCCATACTAAAATAACGTCAGTTGCGTCGGAGAAAATCGGCGGGCCTGTGCAGATAAGATATGTTGCCTAATCTCGTTTGGTGAAATCTCACGCATAGTCACAACGCTGTCGGGACACCTGATAAAATGACGTGCCCGGTTAAGTGCGACGCCGATTTTCCGCAACTGATCGAAACGCAGTTTGCCAAACTTGCGAGCCTGCACGATTTTCTGTGCGGAGCCGACGCCAATGCCCGGGACCCTCAGAATCATACGGTAGTCTGCGCTATTAACGTCTATGGGGAATTCCTGTGGATGACGGAGCGCCCAACTCAGTTTGGGATCGATCGCTGTATCAAGAAAAGGATGCGCATCATCGAGGAGTTCCGATACCTCAAAACCATAAAACCGCATCAGCCAATCCGTTTGATACAGCCGATTTTCACGCAACAACGGCGGAGGGCTCCCGATCCCAGGTAACCGGCTGTCTTTGCTGACGGGAATATAACCGGAATAATACACCCGTTTTAATCCGTAATCGCGGTAAAAGCGATCAGCTGTATACAAGATATCTTTGTCACTTTCTTCGGAAGCTCCGACCACAAGTTGCGTACTTTGCCCGGCCGGCACAAATTTGGGCACATGACGCATCACCCGGCGCTCTTCATTCAATTGGATCATGGATTTATTCACCCAGTCCAACGGCCTTTTTACTTCATCGTGCGACTTTTCTGGTGCCAGCAATTTTAGTCCTGCCTCCGTGGGCAATTCCAGATTGATGCTCATCCGGTCGGCATACAGACCCGCTTCCCTAACCAACTGCTCACTCGCTCCGGGAATTGTTTTTAAGTGAATATATCCATGAAAGCGCTCTTCTGTTCGGAGTTTCTTAACAATCTGCAAAAGCCGCTCCATGGTGTAGTCGGCACTTTTGAAAATACCCGAACTCAAGAACAGCCCCTCAATATAATTGCGCCTATAGAAATTAAGGGTTAGATCGACCACTTCCTGCACCTTGAAGGCAGCCCGACGGATATCGTTACTCCGGCGCGATACACAAAAGGCACAGTCATAAATACAATGATTGGTCAGTAAGATCTTCAGCAACGATACACAGCGACCGTCTTCGGTATAACTATGGCAAATCCCAGACACATGGCTATTTCCCAGTCCTTTTCCGACATTCTTGCGGGTACCTCCGCTCGACGAACATGAAACATCATATTTGGCTGCATCGGCCAGTATAGCTAACTTTTCTTCTATTCGCATCTCTTTCTTTTTACTAACAAAATTAGCAAAAAGGAAAAGATAATACAACTTGGATATTCAGATTCGCTATTTAAAATCCAACATGCGTTAGGTCCGCGCGATTAAGTCGCCGAGTTCCTGCTGTACGGATTGTCCCTTATCGGCATTGTACCAATTTTGAAGCGCAATTTTCTGGGTTTCAAAGTCTGCTTCGTCTGCTTTTAGCTGATCAAACAATTTTTGACATTCAACCGGCCGTGGCCCCCAAGTTGCCAGGTCATTGCCCTCGGCATCCCGTATAATCAATTTCGGAATCGACTTGCTTCCTTTGGTCAGGTATTCGTTGATACGGAACGGCTCACTATCACGCAGCTCATACACTACCGAAATCAATGGGTTTTGCTGAGCAGCCAACTGTATAAACGGAATGGAATGCGCAGCATCCCCACACCAGGGCTCGGTGATCACCGTCCATTGCTGCGGTTGTGAAATCTTTTTTACTGCATCCATCAGTTGTTCGGACAACTCCCCTTTCTTCAACCACCGATTCATCCGCGACCAATTGAGCTTGGTGTAGTCGAGATAGGCAGCATTGTCATAGGGGGCCTGGGGAACCGTATTATTCAGTATCCGCCCGAATATATCCAAATATGACTGAAAATCCATATATACCTTCTTTTAGTAATCGGCCACAAAGGTACAGCTCCAACCCAATGAATGGGTCGGCAGAATGTCAAATAAGAAGCGAAAAGGAATTCAATTTTTTTTAAAACAACTAAAAAACAATTTTTGTTTATAGCTTTGTTACGTTGAGAAATTTGAGCGCACATATCGGCTTGATTACCTTAGTTTGCTTGGGAATCTTTTTGACACCCACGCAAAGCCGTGCCTGTGCCGAAAAACCAACCAAAACCGAGCATGCGTCCTGTTCATCAGAACAGCCCAAAAAATCAGCACATACCGATTGTTGCACAACCAGCTCCAACGAGAAAGACAATCGTCACCACGATTGCGGGGATAACTGTGCGCACAGCGCTTGCAGATGCAGCACATCAACCTGTTCTTCCAGCTTGGCAATGGTCATCGAATCCAAAGAAAATGATCAGTTTGCTGACGCTGAAAAGAAACAATTCGATTTAAAATCCGCCTATTATTCCTCAGGCTTTTGCTCCATTTGGCTACCGCCTAAAATAAGCTAAATAGTTGGCTGACTAGCCATACGTGTGTCTTGTCGAAAGCGATATCCAGCTTTCGGGAATCCGTTATTCAAACTTATTTATTTAAAATTACTTTCAAATGAACCCGACATGATTAAGATAATCATTAAGCACACAGGGCAATGATTATCTTGATCATCAAAGGCTCCATTTGGCAGCTGAAAAACAAAAAAATAAACAGATGAAATCAATATCAAAACTAGTGATGGTGATCGCCGTATCACTATCATCCATAAACAGTTTCGCACAAATCAAAGATGCGGAAACAGCTACCGTAACGATCTATGGCAATTGCGAGATGTGCAAAGCGACCATCGAGGAAGCCGGGAATGTAAAAAGGGAGGCGAATGTACAATGGGATCAAAAGACCAAAGTAGCTACCCTTACCTATAATAGTGGCAAGACCGATCCAGACGAAATCCTGAAACGGATTGCCTTGGCAGGCTACGACAGTGAAAACTTCCTGGCACCCGATGACGTATATGCCAAATTGCCGGAATGTTGCCAGTATAACCGCGCTTTGAAACCAACCGGCCAAGCCGAAGCGGCACACGCACATCACCAAGCAGCTTCACCTGCAAATACAGCAGTAGAAAACGCATCGCAGCTGCAGCCGGTATTTGACTATTACTTTTCGATAAAAGACGCATTGGTAAAAACAGATGCTCCTACCGCATCCGCAAAGGCTGCTGAATTGGTTGCGGCAATCGGTGCCGTGGAAATGGATAAGCTCACCACAGCCGAACATACCGCGTGGATGAATGTGTTGAAAGGCTTGACGGCTAATGCGGAACGAGTCTCTACATCAAAGGACATTGCAAAACAACGGGAGGCCTTTGCCGCACTTTCCACTCAACTCTATGAACTGGCCAAGGTATCCAAGCAAGATATTGCTGTCTATCATCAACATTGCCCGATGTATAGCAATGGCAAAGGAGCAAACTGGTTGAGCAAGGAAAATGCGGTTAAAAACCCCTATTACGGTGCCCAAATGCTTACGTGTGGCGAAACGGTTGAAATTATTAAATAGTGCTACGCGAGCAAATCAAGAAAGGGTCTATGAACAGATATAAAAATATTTGCTTAAAACTGGCACAAGCCGCACTGCTGCTGCTCCTCTGCACACCAGCTCTATTTGCACAAAAGGTGGTACGCTACGATTTATACGTTAGCGATACACTCGTCAATTACGCAGGTAAAGAAAAACGGGCGATTGCCGTAAACGGGCAAATCCCCATGCCTACACTTACCTTTACGGAGGGTGATACCGCCGAAATCGTCGTACACAACCAGCTTAACGAAAGTACATCGCTGCATTGGCACGGTGTATTCCTGCCCAATAAAGAAGACGGTGTACCCCACCTTACCCAACAGCCCATCAAACCCGGAGAAACCTATACGTACCGTTTTCCCATTATCCAACATGGCACGCACTGGTACCACTCCCATTCGGGGTTCCAGGAACAGATCGGGATGTACGGCAATTTCGTCATGAAAAAACGAGACGAAGATAAAACCTTCAGAAAAGGAATTGATGATCTGCCCACCGTACCCCTGATGCTAAGCGAGTGGACAAACCTCAACCCCAACAACATCAACCGGATGCTGCACAATGCCAACGATTGGGCCGCCATCAAGAAGGGCGCCACGCAGTCCTACGTTGAGGCCATTAGGGAAGGCCAGTTCCACACCAAGGTAACGAATGAATGGAAACGGATGCTGGCGATGGACGTCAGCGATGTGTATTACGATAAAATCCTGATCAACGGTGAAAATGCGCTAGAGCTGAAAACGGTTGATGGTCAAACACTAAAGGCAGGGGATCGCGTACGGTTCCGCATATCCAATGGCGGTGCGTCGTCCTACTTCTGGTTGCGCTACGCGGGGGGTAAAATGACCGTTGTTGCGAGCGATGGTAACGACGTAGAACCGGTTGAGGTGGACAGGCTGATCATTGCCGTATCGGAGACCTACGACGTGGTCGTTACAATTCCGGAAGGCGGGGTGGCGTACGAGTTCCTGGCCACGACGGAAGACCGGACGCAATCCGCAAGCTATTTTATCGGTAACGGCATCAAGCAGCTCATTTCGCCGCTTCCCAGATTGAAGTATTTCGAAGGCATGAAGATGATGAACGATATGATGAAAATGAACGGCGACCTGGATGATATGGGAATGAACATGAGCTTGAACCGGATGGACATGAATGTGGTAATGTATCCCGAGATTACGGGGGAAGCGGGGGAGAAAGTGGATCATAGCAAGCACGGCATGGACACGAATAACGATGCTAATCGGTATGATGCAAACGCACTGGGCGATATCGTTACCTTGAATTATGCCATGCTCAAATCACCACATAACACCACACTTCCCAAAGATGCCCCAGTAAAAGAGCTGAAATTCACCCTCACGGGGAACATGAACCGCTATGTATGGAGCATGGACAATAAGATCCTGTCCGAAACCGATAAAATACCGGTTAAGAAAGGCGAAATATTACGCATCACCCTCTACAATAATTCCATGATGCGTCACCCGATGCACCTGCACGGGTTTGATTTCAGGATCATCAATGATCAAGGGGAAAATGCACCGCTGAAAAACGTGATGGATATTATGCCCATGGAGACCAACACCATTGAGTTTTTGGCAAATGAGGAGGGCGACTGGTTCTTTCATTGCCACATCCTGTATCACATGATGGCGGGCATGAACCGGGTGTTTGCAGTAGGTGATTATCAAAACCCCTATCTGCCCGACAAGGCGAAAGCCTATAACGCCCTGCAGATGGAAAGCAACATGCCGCATTTCATGATCCAGAATGATTTTGCCACCAACGGGAATGACGGTGAAGCCATGCTCCAGAATGCCCGGTGGTCGTTGGGTACCGAGTGGCGCTTGGGCTATAATGCGATGCACGGGTATGAAATAGAGACCCACCTGGGAAGATTTATCGGAAAGATGCAGTGGTTCATGCCGTTTGTTGGTTTTGACTGGCGATACCGGAAAATGGGAATTGACGAACACGAAACCAACTTGTTCGGGCAAAAGAATGAAAAAGATACCCGTCGGGCCGTTAGCTTGGGTTTTATGTACACGTTGCCGATGCTGGTCAATTTCCAGGCTGAAGTCTATCACGACGGCATCGTCAGGCTGTCGTTGATGCGTGAGGATATCCCCATCTCAAAACGGTTAAGGGCCGGGTTCATGGCCAATACGGATCTGGAGTATATGGGCGAGCTTCGGTATATCATCACCAAAAACATCGGTATCCGTGCCCACTACGATAGCGATATGGGTTTTGGTGGGGGGCTTGCGCTGACTTACTAATGCCATATCATCAGAAAAAGCGTCATATGTCCTTTATCGGTTCATATGGCGCTTTTCCCTTTATTCCGATTCCGTGGGCAATACCGGTGGAAACGGGTCAGCGATCACCAGTATGCATTTCGGCCTTTTTTGGGTCTGATCTTTCGACGGCACCTTCTTTTACATACAGGTCTTCCGGAAAGCATACCTCATTAACTTCTTGATCTAGGTTAATTTTCTTTTGAAGAATCCTATTTAATTTTGTTAGGATTGATTGAGCGAAAGTGAGGCAATTGAGACTATTTGATGGATCGTTGTCAATCCGAATTTGATAACTCAAAATTAAAAATATGGAAACAACAAACGTCGTATTAACCGGCAGGCACCGCGGAGAAGTTGAACTCTTTTCCGATGAGAGAAAGGCAGGAAAAATGGACATATCGGTTTCAGGAGATAAGTTGACCGTGTATCATACGGAAGTGGACACGGCATATGAGGGGCGCGGCTTCGCGAAGTTGCTGCTGAATAAGCTGGTATCCTACGCCCGGGAAAACCGACTCATGATTGTTCCTCTTTGCCCGTATGTGCATACGCAATTCAAGCGCCATCCCCAGGAATATGCTGATGTATGGGCTAAATAGAGCATTTACTCAAACACGTCTGCATGGCAGAAATCATAAATAACGGCAGCTGTTTTTGAACATTCTAAATTGAAAAGGTGCTCCGCACACGCTTTGGCAATCCAGCCACCACCAACTCATAACTGTGATCGATAAGTTCCTGAAGTTGTTGATCAGCCAGCTCCCCCTTGCAGATCACTTCGTTCCAATGGCGCTTATTCATGTGGTAGGCCCCCTTTACCGAATGGGGGTACTGATCGCGCAAAGCCACGGCGCGTTCAGGGTCGCATTTCGCGCTGAATGACAGGGGTAGGCTATCCAATCCGGTAAGCAGAAACATCTTATCCGCCACCTTGAATACCAAGGTGTCTGGCCCGAAGGGGCAGCTCTCCGATACTGCGGGTTTACTGAGGCAATAGTCTCGTAATTGTTCGATATGCATGGGATAAAGGTATCACGGAAAACGGAGAATTGGAAATGAAAAATGACACATTGTCATGATGACGTCATCAGTAACCGCCCCTTTTTCCTATTCCAGCTAGAATTGGCATCAAACCCGCGATTGGCATAAGGCTTGTTACATTGAATAAAGCAATTGATTTTATCATCAACGTAGAAAAGGAAATATAGATATGGCAAAAATTATTGGAATTGACTTAGGGACTACCAACTCTTGCGTAGCTGTGATGGAGGGTAATGAGCCGGTAGTCATCACCAACAACGAAGGGAAGCGCACTACACCTTCGATTGTGGCTTTTGTGGAAAATGGCGAGCGCAAGGTAGGTGATCCTGCCAAACGCCAAGCCATCACCAACCCCCAAAAAACCGTCTCCTCCATCAAGCGGTTTATGGGCACCACCTATGACGAAGCGGCGAAAGAGGCTAAGCGCGTGCCTTATAGCATCGTGAAGGGCGACAACAATACCCCACGTGTCGAAATAGATGATCGCAAATATACCCCACAGGAAATTTCCGCAATGGTCTTGCAAAAGATGAAAAAAACCGCGGAGGATTTCCTTGGTCATGAAGTGACAGAAGCCGTGATCACGGTGCCTGCTTACTTCAACGACGCACAGCGCCAAGCCACGAAAGAGGCTGGGGAAATTGCCGGATTGAACGTAAAACGAATCATCAACGAGCCTACTGCGGCGGCGCTTGCCTATGGATTGGACAAATCCAGCAAGGATATGAAAATTGCCGTATTTGACTGTGGTGGTGGTACGCATGACGTATCCGTATTGGAGTTGGGCGACGGGGTGTTTGAAGTAAAATCCACCGATGGCGATACGCACTTAGGTGGCGACGATTTTGACCAAGTGATTATCGATTGGTTGAATGACGAGTTCAAGAATGACAACAATGGCTTTGATTTAAGCAAAGATCCGATGGCATTGCAACGCCTGAAGGAAGCGGCTGAAAAAGCCAAAGTCGAGCTTTCGAGCGCCTCATCCACCGAGATTAACCTGCCCTATATCACGGCAGACCAAACCGGCCCCAAGCACTTGGTGCGCACGTTGAGTCGCGCTAAGTTCGAGCAATTGGCAGATAGCCTCATCAAGCGGACCATCGAGCCTTGCAAATCCGCATTGAAAAACGCTGGTTACTCGCCTGCTGATATCGATGAAATCATCCTCGTGGGTGGTTCCACCCGTATCCCGGCCATCCAGGAAGCCGTAAAGAAATTTTTCGGCAAAGAGCCTTCGAAAGGTGTAAACCCCGATGAGGTAGTAGCCCTCGGTGCTGCCATCCAAGGCGGCGTGTTAACCGGCGAGGTGAAAGACGTGTTATTGCTGGATGTAACCCCGCTTTCATTGGGTATCGAAACCATGGGCGGCGTAATGACCAAGCTCATCGAATCGAACACGACCATCCCGAGCAAGAAATCGGAAGTATTCTCCACCGCTTCGGACAGTCAGCCTTCTGTGGAAATCCACATCTTGCAAGGTGAGCGCCCCATGGCTGCGCAAAACCGCACCATAGGTCGATTCCATTTGGATGGCATCCCACCTGCTCCGCGCGGCGTACCACAAATCGAAGTAACGTTCGACATCGATGCCAATGGCATATTGCATGTTTCGGCGAAAGATAAAGCTACTGGTAAGGAGCAGAAAATACGGATTGAAGCGTCTTCCGGCTTGACAGACGACGAAATCCAAAAGATGAAACAAGAAGCCGAAGCCAATGCCGAATCGGACAAAAAAGCCAAGGAAGAAGTGGACAAGCTGAATGCAGCGGACGCCTTGATTTTTTCTACGGAAAAGCAATTGAAGGAATACGGCGACAAGATCGGTGCCGATAAAAAAGCGCCCATCGAAGATGGATTGAAGAAATTGAAGGATGCCTATGCAGCCAAAGACTTCACGGCCATCGATGCCGCCCAAACCGAATTGCAAAACGCCTGGAATGTGGCATCAGAGGATATGTACAAAGCGTCTCAAGAGGCGGCAGCCAACGGCCAGCCCGAAGGCGAAGCTGGCCAGCCAGCTGGCAACGCTGCCGATGACGTGACCGACGTTGAGTTTGAGGAAGTGAAAGACGACGACAAAAAGTAAGGTCTAGGTCGTTGATCTACATAAAAAAACCTCGCTGGGTAAATCCAGCGAGGTTTTTTTATGTTATATCGCTTTCTAAAACAGCTTTTCGGGATATACCCCGTCGCCGACCAATTTGGCGATACTGGCTTGCACGATGGGTTTATCCTCCGGATAAGTAACCCCAAACCATTTTTGCGAAGTGGGTAGGACCTTAAACGTCGCCTTACCGAGCTTAATCAATTCGTCAGCCACTTTGGGAATCAAAAACTCTGATTTTGGATTGGTTTCATTGGCCGGCACAAACGCCTTAAACAGTTCTTCACTCACTTCAAAAATCGCTGGAGTAAAACCCCAGAAATTCATCGAAACCCTGCTGCTTCTCGGCAGTTCGGTTTCAACCCCATCTTCCTCGAAAAAGATTCGACTTTCCCCGTCCACTTCCTTAAAGTACACCTTTAACCGTTCGTTGATCTCTGTCATGTTCCCCTCATCATCTACCTTACATACCCCGCGTGATACCGATCCGTAGTCAGAAAGGGTCTTGTCTATCTGATAGCCCATCAGCGAAAACTTGCTGTCCGTTACTTCATGGGTCAGGAATTTCGCCATTTTCTCAAATGCCTCATAGCCGTAGAAATCATCCGCATTGATTACGCAGAAAGGCTCATTGACCTGATTCCGTGCCGAAAGGACGGCATGAGCGGTACCCCAGGGCTTGGAGCGCTCAATCTGCTTATCGATACCAAACGGCGTCAAGTCGTAGCTCTGGTACACATAGTCCGTTTCGATTTTACCCGCCAGTTTCGGCTCAAAAATCTCCTTGAACTTGTCCGCAAATTCTTCCCGGATGATAAAGCTTACTTTTCCGAATCCGGCTCTTATCGCGTCATAGATGGAATAATCGATAATCGTTTCGCCATTCGGACCGAAGGGATCTATCTGCTTCATGCTACCGTAACGACTGGCCATTCCGGCCGCAAGAATCAACAAGGTGGGTTTACTCATTACTGAAAATTAAAGTTATCAAATTAACGTTCTTGAAACAGCCAAACTTAGCTAAAATCCGCTTGATATGAAATATAATCTCAACGTTTCCGCCGAAACATAGCCGCCAACAAGCCATTGGCAAGTTTAGCCAGCAATTTGGTCCCTTCTCGTGCCAATGTTGTTGTCGCCGCTTTCTGCGCCGCCTCCAATGGTGTCTGCCGGGTGCTTCTCCGGCCGATGGTTTTCGTATTTTGCTTCTCAACTTGCGCCTTGGCAGTTTCTGCAGCATGGGCCTGCATCTTCTCGTCGAGGATTTCAGCGGCGCTCCGCCGGTCTACTGCTTCGTGATACTTGGTATAGAAAGGCGAGGCATTGACCAATTGACTATAGCGCTGCGCATCCACGGGCCCCATCACCGCACGTGGCGGTATCAGGTGGGTGGCCACCACTTCCGTAGGAATACCTTTGTCATTAAGCACGGTGATCAGTGCTTGCCCCGTACCCAACGAGGTAAGCACCCTGTCGATTTCATAAAAGTCGGAGCGAGGATAAGTCTTTACCGTTTTGCGCAGCGCCTCGGCATCGTTGGGTGTAAAAGCCCTCAGTGCATGCTGCACCCGGTTGCCCAGTTGCCCCAATACACTTTCGGGAATATCGGTGGGTGCCTGTGTGCAGAAGAAAACGCCTACACCCTTCGAACGGATAAGCCGCACGATCTGCTCCACCTGGGTGAGAAAGGCTTTCGGCGCATCCTTGAACAAGAGGTGCGCCTCCTCAAAGAAAAATACCAGCTTAGGCTTATCCAGATCACCGACTTCGGGCAGACTTTTAAACAGCTGCGCCAAGAGACTCAATAGAAACGTAGAGAACAAGATAGGCTGATCCTGGATGTCCGAGATATTCAGCAAGCTGATTACCCCTTTTCCATCCACGCGTCCAAACAGGTCGTTAATATCGAATTCCCGTTCACCGAAAATATCCGACACGTCTTGTTGTTCCAATGCGACCAGTTTACGTAGCATTGTCCCTGACGTGCTGCCGCTGATGCGGCCGTAACTATCCTTGATCTCCTCAGCACCCGGCCCATCGGTGAGGTAGGTGAGCAATTTCTTCAGATCCGCAAAATCCACCAACGGCAATTGGGTATCTTCGGCATACTTAAAGACGGCAGCAAGTACCCCCGTCTGTGTGTCATTGAGATCCAAGATACGGCCCAGCATTACCGGACCGAAATCCTCGACAGTGAGCCGCATGGGATTACCCACTTTTCCAGTAAGCGAAAAAAGTTCTACCGGAAATCCGGATGGTACAAACGGCCACTCCAATGCCTCACCGCGTTCCACCAGTGCCGGGTTCGATTCACCCGGTTGGTCCAATCCGGAAAGGTCACCCTTCACATCCAAGAGGAATACCGGTACGCCAGCATCCGAGAGCTGTTCAGCGATCAGTTGCAAGGTACGGGTTTTCCCGGTGCCTGTAGCCCCCGCGATCAAGCCGTGGCGATTCATCATTTTAAGGGCAAGGTTGACCTTAGCCTGCGCTACGACCTCGCCATCCAGCAAACCCGCACCCAAGAAAATAAATGGTCCCTTCGGATTGTAGGAGGCTGCTATTTTTTCTGCAAACTTGGATTGGTCTCCCATAACGTATGTACTAGAAAATAAGGGGAAAACTACATACTTCCATGGGGAATTGCAAATCCTGTGAGCTAGAATTTCATCAGACTATTTTAACTTATTGTTTTGCCACTCCTTTCGCCTGCACGCCTATCCGGTAACCGTATACGGCATACCAACCAATCATTAAATAGCAAGGGATGACCAGCCAATACGCCTGATGGGCATCAAACCGGTCGGCCAGCCAGCCATAAAGCAACGGGATGACCGCCGCCCCCGAAATGGCCATCACCAACAACGAAGATCCCATCTTGGTAAATTTGCCCAACCCTTCAAGCGCCAACGGCCACACCGAAGGCCATACCAGGGAATTGGCCAACCCCAATAGCGCGATAAAAACGACCGATACGACACCATCGGTTGCCAAGGCGCCCAAACCGAACAAGACTCCGGAGATTGCACACACCTTCAGCGCGGTGCGTTGACTCATAAATCTCGGGATGCAGATAATACCAATCAAATAACCGACAAGCATCCCGACAAGGGTGAAGGAAGTGAAAAACTTCGCTGTGGACAATGGGATACCCAAAAATGCGCCATAACTGATGATGGTATTGCCAGCTATCACTTCCACACCCGTATACACAAAGAGGGTGAGTACACCCAGTAGCAGGTGAGCGAATTGGAAAACACTGGTTTTGGAGGTTTCTGCCTTTTCAGCCGGATTCCCTTCTTCCAACTCTGTCTCGTCAATTTCCGGCAGTTCCGAACGATAGACGAATACCGCGAGCAATACTAGTGTGGCCGTAATGACGAGATAAGGGAGGATAACTTTTCCGGCTAGCCCATCCAACAACGCTGTCTTTTCGAAGCCGCTCAGCATCTGCAACTGATCTTTGATACCGTCTGCATCACTCAAAATAATCGCGCCAAGAATTGCGGGAGCTAAAATACCTGCAACACCGTTACAAATCCCCATGACACTGATACGCCTGGCGGCACTGTCTATGGGCCCCAGAATCGTGACATAAGGATTTGACGCGGTCTGCAACACGGCAAGTCCGGCGCCCTGGATAAACAGTCCCAACAAGAACAACGTGTATTCCCGATAACTGGCCGCTGGTACAAACACGAGAGAGCCAGCCGCCACGAAAACTAATCCTGCCGACATCCCCTTCTTGAAACCGGTTATTTTCAATAACCATCCGGAAGGCACAGCCATCACAAAATAGGAGATGTAAAACGCAAACGCCACCAGATAGGACTGGAAATTATTCAGTTCGCAGGCAAGCTGCAAATAAGGGATCAGTACCGAACTCAGCCAGGTGATAAAACCGAAGATGAAGAATAAAGCGCCTATGATGAGCAGCGGATGGAGCGTACCCTTTTTTTTCTGCGTTGCGACATGAAGAAGTTCCTTCATTAGCTATTACCGGTTTTTTGATTGAATGGATTCAATGATCGTTTCGTAGACATTCTCGGGGAAGATATTCGGCTGGCCATACCAAAAAAATGAATCATATCCTTCATAAATACCAGCCTTAATGTGTCTGCTAGTGGGCAGATAGCTGGATACATCGTTGCAATAACCCGCTACGGTAACCAATTTGTCTGGCCACAGGGCCTTAACACCCAAGCTATACTCGGTCGTTGTTTCCCTTGAAATCCCCACCAACTTCCAGTTTCCGACATTAAATGTCTGGATAAACACCGGCATGGTAGCAGGCATATCGTCATTTTTAATATATTGCAGCATCAAATCGGCCCACCTCACATTTTTTTCTGCACCGACGTTGCCTTCCTGCCCTTCATTGGCCGCCCGGAATTCCCTGAGTTTAGCTTCTGGCCAAGGATGCGTATTAAACGCCACGGTATCCAGGAAAAAGTCAATTTCCCCCTTGATTTGCTGCATTGTTCCCCGATCGAGCATATCGGTCACCGCCGATGCTACTTTTTTAGCGGTCAGCCGATGGTCGGCATCGACGGGGTTAATATCGCCGCCACAACCCTGCAAGAACATGGCAGATCGTACATTCGACTGATGCAGCAACATTTCGCGGGCCACGCCCGGGTAATTCGGACTGATGGTTACACCTTCCAGTCCAGCGTTTTGGAATACAGGGTGGCATCCCGCCAGAAATACGATATCGTCCTTATTGAGGTGCTCGTAATCCACCCGGATCACATCGAGCGCTTTGTCATACGGCAAGTCAGTGCCCGGCAGATTCCGGTTATGACCAATTTCCACTTCCGATTTTCCGACATATAGGTTTGCGGGTTGTAGCGACTTCGTAGCATTCCGTACCGCATCCATAATAGCGCCTCTGACCACCGTATTGAGGTATGCACTATCCGGCTTTTGGCAATGCGGACCCCATGCGGGCCAATTTTGGGTAACAGGCCCAAAATGGGTATGTGATGCATTCACCATCACTGCATCGGGCGGTATCCCGAATGCCTGCTCGATATCGTGCTTCATGGTGTTTACAAAGCTGGTATCAAACCCACAGACATCCGCTCCCAATATGGCAACCTTGCCTTTCCCTTGCTGAATCACCAACGCATTCACCGCGAGCTGGTGCGTGCTGGCATGCTGCCCTTGATACAACACACCTGCGCCATCCATGGCCCAGAACCCCTCGCCGGACGCCATCAGGAACCGCATGTCGTGGTTGTAAGTAATCCCGTTATGTATGGCTACGCGGAGCCAGCCTTCCGGTCCTTCATACCGAAGGATTTCCTGCTTGGCCGTAAGTACATACAGGTGATGCCGATCCCCCATGATATCGATCACATCATCGCATGCCGCCAGGGGCTCCCAAGTTAACTGGCCGCGACGGTCTTCCGCGGTCCAAAGCATTCCGGCGGTATCCACCATGACAAACCGGCCCTTCCAATACGACAAAGACGTCGGTGTTTGTTGCAATACACCTTTTCGCCTCCAGCGCAACTCACGTTTGCCAGCTACCACAGCTTCCAGCAATTCGTTATCGGCACTCACCGCCAGCAAGCGGTTCCCGTTTGCAGCGAGCAGGCTGATGTTTGCCGACTGCCTAAGGGCAATCGCTTCACCTTTCAAATCATTCGACGCAAGCTGCCAAACCGAACCTCCCCGCAGCATGTACAGCTTGTCTGCCACCGTTGCGGCGTCGTCTGCTTTATCCAAGCTTGCACGCGCTACCCATTCGAGGGAAAAACGCCCTTCCCGGGGTGCACCGTAACCGGCCAGCGCCACGGAAAGAATTTGCTGGTCTGGTTCGATGGATGCCTGCCCCTTGCCGACACTGTATTCATACTGTGCGAATGCTGCCAGAGGGATTACGCCTAGTCCGGAAAGCCAAATCAGGCAGAAAAAAGGACTCAACCACCTCGGGCTTATCCGTTTAACTAGTTCTCGACACATGTTCTAATGCTTGTTTTACACTGCCGTGCGCTAATAGAATTGATTTTGCTGCTTCATAGTCAGCAATTCCAGTTTTTTCCATGAGCATCCGTACGGCGCGGTCGGTGATTTTATCATTAATCAACGCAACGTTAACCATGCTGTTATCCTCCACTCGGCCCAGTTGGATCATGGTTGTGGTACTGATCATGTCAAAAATCATCTTCTGGGCCGTACCACATTTCATCCGGGTACTGCCCGTAACAAACTCCGGTCCGGTTATAACCTCTACCGGGAATGTCGACGCTGCGGCAATGGGCGAATCCGGATTGCTGACGATACATCCCGTGGCAATGCCATGCTGCTCGCATTGATGCAGGGCCGCCAATACAAAGGGGGTGGTGCCGCTTGCCGAAATACCCACAACGATATCATTGGGGGTTACCGTGGCTTCTTGCAACTTCGCCCATGCTTCTTCGGTATCATCCTCCTTTTCTTCCAATGCATCCACCAACCGGTCGGCTCCGCCAGCCAAAATGACGTTGAATATTCCCTTGGGTACTCCATAGGTAGTTGGGAGCTCGATAACGTCCAATACGGAAAGCCTGCCGCCGCTGCCAGCACCCACGTAAAATAGGCGGCCACCAGCACTGGTTTTCTCCACAATCGCGTTGATCAGCCTGCTAAGCTGGGGCAGGGCTCCCTTTATCTGGGTCGCGACCGATTGGTCTTCCTGATTAATCAACCCGATAAGCTCGTCAACTGATTTTTTTTCTAAATGCCTGTGCACAGACGGGCTTTCCGTAATTCTCAAATTCATGCATTCTCCTTTTTGCTCAATTTAATATATCATTGTACGAGGCTTTTAACAGGTAAACACGGCTAGTCCCAACCACCGTGTACCCAAACCCCGCGCACATCACTATGCCTTCGCGATTTGTTTAGCGTACTGCTGGATTTTCCGTATCGCCGTTGCGATCTGTTCCATATTCTCCCGTGTACCGAGCAGCATCGTCTGGAAAAACCAAAGGGATTGCTCGCCGGTCAATTTATCATTTTGCGGGCACTGATTACGCTCCAACCATTCCTGCATGGTTTTTTCTCCATAAATACGCAGGTAATGCGGATTGGACGCCAGGCCGGTAACATAGGCATCACGGTTCATCTGACCATAGCCTTGACTGCATGGAATCCCCTCCGCTGTCAGCGCCTCCACAAACTTGTCGCGGCTCAACCCATTAAAATGTTCTTTCAGGTATCGAAACATATATAAGTGGTATGCACTCTGTGTAGTACCCGGATACCATTTTGCCGGTTCAATACCAGGGATATCGGACAATAGTTCGGTCAGGTATTTGGCATTTTCCGACCTCGTCTTCGCCTGCTGCTGCAGACGTGTCATTTGTGCCAGTAACAAATTGCCCTGAAACTCGGTAAGCCTCAGGTTTGTAGCCCGCGTACCCGAACCGGTACCATAAGAGATACCCGTGCCGCCCTGCCCCTGGTTATGGAAGGTGTAGCACGTACTTGCAAAATCCGCATCGTTGGTCAGAATAGCTCCGCCTTCCGCACAGTTGAGGTTTTTGGACGACTGGAAGCTGAAGGCACCTGCCAGTCCAAAGTTGCCCACTTTTTTACCATTCCACTCAGCAAGATGAGCTTGGCAGGCGTCTTCGATAATCGGAATACCTTTTTTCTGGCCAAGCGCCAAGAAGGCGTCGATGTCGGCTGGTGTTCCGCCGATATGCACCGGCATAATCGCTTTCGTCTGTGCGGTTACCGCAGCCTCGGCCTTTTTTGCGTCAATCTGGAACGTTTCAATATCCGTATCCACCAAAATCGGCAATGCATAGTTGAGCACTACGACATTATAGGTGGCAATGAACGTGTATACCGGAATTACAACCTCGTCTCCCGGACCGATCCCCAGTGCGCCCAGGATGGTTGTCAGTGCCGCTGTACCACTGGATACGCCCAAGCAATGGCCCGATCCGTTCAGCTTGGCATACGCCTGCTCAAACCCTCCCACTACAGGACCGTTAAGGCGGCCCCAGTTTCCACTTTTCAATACGGATATCAGTGCTTTCTCTTCCGTCTCATCATAAATAGGCCACGCGCTAAAACCACTGGTATAGGCTTTGCTACCGCCCAAGATGGCGGGTTTTTCTGACTGTTGCGCCCAGACAAATTGAGGGCCAACGAGCGTCAACCCTGCACCGGCTGCGGCGGTCATGCCAATAAATGCCCTTCTATTAAATTTCTGTTTCATACGACTATATTTACATTTAAACTTACCAAAAAATCGGATATTCTAAACTACAGATAAATTATTGGGTTGCTTTGAGCGGCCAAAACCCACGAGCCTCAAAGTCATAGCGCCACACGTCACCCGCGGCATCCAGGGCCAACAAATCGTCGCCCAATCCAATGACTGACTCATACATATCCCACCCGCTTCCAAGTTGCACGCGTGGCAGCGGCATACCGTTGTCTGCCATGGGTATCTGCCATAAAGTACCATCTTCTTGGATGCCGAGCAGTGAATTTCCATACGCAAACAGGTGTACATACCGATTCCAATCTGCAGCCAAATCACGAATATTCCCACCATCCAGATCGCCAAACTCACTATATGGATAAGCTGTCGCCAACCCCTCGGGCCGGACGCCGATCAAATAATGCTGATACGGTATAACGCGGTCAAAAATGTTCCAGCCCCAGCCGATTGTGCGGCTATCTCCGAAATTGCCCGCCGGATCCACTTGGTATTGAAACACATCGGCGGCAACCCCTACGATTCGGTTCGGCTGGAAATAGAAGATGTGATTAAAAATACCCCAGCCTTGGCCTATTGCCCTGGCATTGCCGAAGACGCCTTCATCGGCAGTGTATAGCTGCAAGGAACCCGCCGCATCTCGTACGATCAATTGTCCTTCTACAAAGGGTATTAACAACTCCTCATGATAACCGCCAAGTGACAACACCTTTTGGCGAGGTACTTCACCGGGTCCGAACGATGCGATTACCTCTACATACAATGTTTGCAGCGTCTCATTTACTGGCGCGCCCTCTGCCGTTAGTCTTATGGGTAAGAGGTAGGGCTTAAAAGGCTCCAGATGGCCCTTTGGCTTTACTACCACATCAAATACTGGGGTAGCCCGATGGCCAGGATCGATTGAAGCAGTTGGCTGAGACAGCGAAAAGCTCGCAGGCGGCAGGAACTGGTAATCCGTATCGTATTTCAAATTATATGCCTCCACCAAGTCTTCCTCGGGAGTAAATGACACCGAAATAGGCTTTTCTGCATTTTTGATACCTGCATAATAGGCACTATATCCGATGCGGAAATCTTCATCTGTTAGGGTCACAGCCAAAGCAAGTGGCTGATAATTCGCCTGTGGTATGTACACTTTGCCGAACCCTTTTACAGCGGCCATGTCTTCATCGATAGCGATATTACTGCTGCAGCCCATCATCAGCAACAGGAAGACCCCAACCATATAGTGATTTATTCTTTTCATTTTTATTAGTTTTTAGCCATTATTCTTACCATCCCGGATTCTGGACGAAACTGGGGTTTTTGTCGATTTCCGCCTGCGGTATCGGGAACAGGTAATGCTTAGGAGCTTGAAACACGCGCTTTTCAAACTCAGTCCGTTGATAAAAAGCATCGTCCTGCAGGTGTGTACCAGCGGCTACATTCATTCCATAAAACGATCCACTTTCTGTTTGATCAGCAATTTTCCAGCGATGGCAATCAAAGTAACGATGTGTTTCAAAAGCCAGCTCGATGCGCCGCTCATGCCGGATGCGTTCCCGCATCTGCTCCTTGGATAGTCCCGTAGGCAGGGTCGGCATACCAGCCCGTTCGCGAATGGCATTTACATACCGGTATACATCGTCTACCGGGCCGCTTGCCTCATTCAACGCCTCGGCATAGTTGAGGTAAATTTCACCCAATCGGAAAAAAATCCAAGTCTTCAGCGAAATTTCACCTTTCGAAAGGTTTACCGAAGGGTCCAGAAACTTCTTCAGCAGGTAGCCGGTGGTGTTGTAATCCCGGCCAGCATTGCCCCGGCCGTCGGCACCCGTCTGCCAGAACTCCATTCGGTGACCAGCGAACGTTGCTCCGTTAAAGTTAATCGTTGCATAGAAGCGCGGATCACGGTTTACATACATGTTGCGCACACCCGCCTGCCATCTTCCCTGCGGATCGTCCGCCGCCGCATAGCCAGTTTCCAGATACCCTGATGCACCATTGATAACAGGGCTGCCACTGCCTGTGTAGCTGGCTATTGGAATTTCGCCATTGGCCATCTCGTATGCATCGACGATGTACTGTGTCGGGTTCCAACCGTTCCACCCACCCAGACTACCAGGGAAAGCACACCGCTCCATCCATGCATCGCGGCCACTGTTACGGGCAAATAGCACTTCATCATTATGGTTCGTGATGAAAAGTTGCTGGTAATTTGCGATGGGGTCATTACTTGCCGACCGGAATAAACGATAGCCGGCCTCTTCACATTGATCGATGCATAGCTTGTTTGCTTCGGCAGCGATTGCCCACCGCTCAGGTGCATGCGATGAGGAAAACAATGGCGTTCCGTCATTGTCGGTAAAACCAGCATAGTCGGGATTCCCGTTCCATAACGGACTAGCATGATAAAGCAGAACCCTAGCCTTCAAAGCCAGTGCCGAGGCGGCGGTAGGCCGGCCGAGGTGGCGACTTTCTACAACCTTCATGGGCAGCCGACGGATAGCTTCGTCACATTGGCTGACTACAAACGTCACGCATTCATCCAATGGACGGCGTTTGATCTGAAGAAAATCTTCATCCAAATCTGCAGCGTAATCCATGATGGGCACAGGTCCGTATATCCGCATCAGCATGAAATGATAAAACGCCCGTAAAAACAATGCTTCACCAACCCAACGGTCCTTATCCACTTGAGTAAAGGTGTTATCCAGCGGTGTGAGCTCGATATATTTCAGAAATATATTAGCCTTCCGTATGCCCTCGTACATGTTTTTCCATATCTGCCCCGCCACATTAAATGCATTCCACGAGCCGCGGTTGACCAACTTGGCAAACTTCTCGGGCCATGGTACGTTTAACTCGTCGGAAGCGATGACAAACGGCTGGATTTCGGCCATGTCGGTAAAATAAATTTCATTCGGAACTCCGGCATAAATATCTGTCAAGAAAGCTTCTGCATACCGACGTTGCAGGAAAGCCTCTTCGATGGTAATATCTTCCTCTGGTGCTTTGTCCAAAAAACCTTTTTGACAGGATGCAATCATCAATTGAACAATGGCAGCAAACCCAAGTGTAACAAGCTTCTTCATCATTATTTGGTTGGTAATGGTTAATTAAAGTTAATCTGCACCCCGAAGTTGAAGGACCGCTGCAATGGGTACCCACCGGTCCCATCGTTTGACTCGGGGTCAATGATCTTCACATGGTCCCATGTATACAGGTTCATCCCGTTGACAAACAAACGTAAGTTCTTTACGTGCAACCTGCGAACCACGCTTTCCGGAAAATTAAAGCCGATTTCGGCGTTACGCAACCGGAGATAGTTGCCATTTCGCAGCCAAGTGGTCGAATTGAGAAAATTATTTGGATTATTTCCGCGGTCTATCGCAGGATATAGCGCATCGGTACGACCGGGCGTCCAACGATTATCGTAGTATTCGCGCAGCACGTTATTCACACCTTCCCCATCATAGAACGGCCACATAGAGTAGCCACTCAGGAAAATGCTTGATTGTGCTGCCCCTGTAAAATAAATACTGAAATCCAGCCACTTATAAGCCACTGTGCCACCAAAACCAAATGACATCTGCGGCAATCGCGGATAACCCACCGGTACACGATCGTACGAATCAATCACGCCGTCGCCATTTATATCGCGATACTTAACATCGCCTGGGCGGGCTACTGAAAACGTTTGGCGAGGCCAAGCCTTAATATCTTCCTCACTTTCAAAAAATCCTTCCGCAATATACGTATGGTGGGTGCCCACGGCCAACCCCCGTGATGACAAGTAGGGATAACGGCGCTCAGGCTCGTCATTTTCGACAATTTCATTTTTGGCAAAAGTGAAGTTGCCACGGAATGTATACATCCAGCCTGAAGTAGTGGCATTACGTACCTCCAACAAAGCGTCCACTCCCTTATTCTTCATCACACCGATATTAGCATAAGGGATAGACCATGGAAAGAAACCGGCCACATCCGGTACGGTAGACCGCCGCATGAGGATGCCCGACCGATGTTCATTAAACGCGTCTACCTGCAGCGTAATCTTATCATTCAGCAACCCCACATCGATGCCTAGATTATTTTTCGTTGCGCGTTCCCAAGTAATCCTGTCGTTCCCGATTTGATTTTCCTCCATCCCATAGTACAGCTGCTGGTCAGGCCCGAATAGGTAGGACTGTCCAGCCGTATTAATGGTGTTCAGGAACAAGAAGCGCTGGCCGATCTGATCGTTGCCCACCTTGCCGTGTGACCCGCGGATCTTGAAGTGATTGACCAACTCCCAATTCCAGAACGACTCGTTCGAAACCACCCAGCCTGCAGAAAACGCGGGAAAGAAGCCGAAGCGCTTGCCTTTGGGAAAGTTCTCCGATCCGTTGTATCCAAAGTTTACCTCTGCAAGGTATCGATCATGGAAGGCATAGGTCAGCCTTCCCGAAACACCCTGCTTCCGGAACGGCAGGTTCTGGATGGAGCTGCCCGCTGTGAGATCCACATAATCGCGCTGGTTGTACAACAGCATTGCCGTCACGTAATGTGCATCAAATGCCCGCTCGAAGTTGAGCTGACCTTCCATGTAAATGGCACGGTTGCCCGCATTAGCTATTGCATAGCCCAACGGCTTTTCCTCCCGGAAGGGCGTACTGTAGCGGTCCTCGCCAGTTTCCGGATCCTTGCCCAGGTACCGTTTCACTTCAAATTCCTTCGTACGCACGTTGTTGGTCAGGGCATAGCGATCGTATGAAAAAAGCCCGCGTACCGACAGCCCTTCCAACAACAACGACGAAAGATCCCACCGGCCGCCAAACGTCGCCTGGAGCGTGGTATGGTCTTGCGTAGAATAACCCGACTGTGTTGCGAGCCCCCATGGGTTGCCGCCGATATATGTGGAAGCGCCACCCGGTGTGCCATCCGGATTCAACACCGGATAAGCAATTGGAGAAATAACCCTTAGCATGTCGAAGATCTGTCCGGAGGAAGCTCCGGGATAATGGCCGTTTTGGATGATGCCACCTATCCCCAGCTGCATCGTCAGATTTTTTGCCAGATTGAGGTCTACATTGCTCCGGAAGTTGTAGCGTTTAACGTTAGCATTCGTATTGTATTTGTTTGCAGGATCCTGCTTATAAATACCGTTTTGTAAGGTATAGCCTACATTCGTATAATACTTGATGATTTCAGAGCCTCCCGTTACGCTGAGGTTGTTGATTGATTGCCAAGTTTTTTTATTCAATACGGACTCGGTCCAATCGGCATCAGGATATAGGTAGGGATCCGTCTGATCGAAAAACTTGGCAAGTTCTATATCCGACCATCGCGGATCCAAGCCCTGAAAACTGCGGGCCTCATTCATCAAGAGGGCATATTCGCCCCCACTGATATAATCGGGCAGCCGTAGCGCTGTCAATGAAGCCGTCTCGGTACGGAATGTGATTTCCGGTTTACCCACCACGCCGCGCTTCGTATTGATAATGATGACACCGTTGGCTCCTCGGACACCGTAAACTGCGGTCGCCGAAGCATCTTTTAGTATGGTAAAGCTCTCGATTTCCTGCGCGTTGATCTGATCCATATTTCGCTCCACTCCGTCAATGAGAATAAGGGGTGAATTGTTTCCAAACGTGGAAAGTCCGCGGATAAATACCTGTGCCGCATCTGCTCCTGGTTCACCGCTAGACTGCCTTGTAATAATACCGGGCATTTTCCCTGCAATCGCATTTGACATGGAGGGTGTCGAAGTCCGTTCCATCTCCCTGACGGAGATGGTTGACTGCGCACCCGTTACGGTAATTTTCCGTTGCGTGCCATATCCAACAACCGCAATCTCTTCCATCATACTGGCAGAAGCCGTCATGACCACATTAAAAACGATATTGTTTCCAACAAAAATCTCCTGAGGCTCGTAACTGATGTGTGTTAGCATCAGTGTGTCAATTTCTAAAGCTGCAATTGAAAACTGTCCTTCCGCATCGGTGGTCGCGGTTGCTTTGTCGCGATTCTTGACCGATACAGTGACGCCTGAAATCGCTTGCCCGGTATCGTCCGTCACTTTGCCGGAAACCGGCCGACCCTCCTGTGCAGCGGCAGACCAAGCCATGATTACCAATATCGATATCACACTCGCGATGCGGAACAACAAACGAATACCAGCTTGATTCAATGATACTGGAGTATAAATTCGATTCATAATTAAGAATTGGGTTAGTAAGTATTCTTCATTTAACGCATTAAAACAGCATAATTTTGCCAAATATAGATATTTGCTCAATAAATGCAATATTTTTTCTAATTTTATGAGTCAAAACACGCATTAACCAAGAAATCAAGGAACCGTGTTGCTTTAAAAGTTAGACCTCTAATCTGTTAAAACCTAGCAAAACACCCCTAACAACGAAGAAATCAGAAATTTAGTTAATTTTGCGGTATTGACAGGAATGCGTTTTCGCAAACCCGCATATCAAAACCAAACAGTAAACCATGAGAAAAGATAAAAGGCATGCCTTTATTTTGAGGGAAGTAAACCTACACAACAAAGTGCTTTCAGTAAATCTAAGCGAACAATTGGATGTTTCAGATGACACCGTACGCCGCGACATTAAGCAACTGGCCACTGAAGGAAAACTGATAAGGGTGCATGGGGGCGCTGTCGGTAAATCGTTTGTCACGCCTTTCAACGTTGATAATGTGGTTTATGCAGCTACTGCCAAAGCTCAAATCGCGTATAAAGCATTATCATTGATCAAGAACAATATGATTATACTGACAGAGGGTGGCACAACAATGCTAGAATTGGCCAAGATTATCCCTTCGAATCTGAAAGCAACCTTCATTACCATCAGTCCACAGGTCGCCATCACACTTGCCCAGCATGAAAGTATCGACGTGATCAGCATCGGTGGTAAACTTACAAAAAATGCTAACCTACATATCGGAGCAAGCGTCGTCAATCAGTTATACGGCCTAAAATCCGACCTGTGCATCCTGGGGGCAAATGCTTTCTCTTCGGAAGAAGGGCTGACCGATCTCGATTGGGAAGTGGTACAGGTAAAGAAAGCGCTTATCCGATCCGCGAAAAAAGTAGCCGTCGTCAGCATTTCGGAAAAGCTTAATACTGTAAAATGGCTCAATATCTGCCCGGTGGGTCAGGTCGATTACCTCATCACCGAACTGGACCCGGGAGATCAACGATTGAATCTCTTTACCCAGCAAGGCATTAAGGTTCTCTAAAAAGGCGTCATCGTGCGGTTGTCGGCCCCGACACGGTCAGTTTCCCCGCTCCATCGATTTTCATTTCATCGATGAAGACCACCCGCTCATCACCGGTTTTCTCGGTGCGGCCATGATAAACGCAGAGCATGCGTCCATCCGGCAGGAACACGACACTATTGTGGCCGGTGCCGCTCACATCGCCGCCCTTTGCCGTGTTTTTTTCCAGGATGGGGTTATTCGCTGCTTTGGTATACGGCCCCAGGGGATGAGCGGCAGTGGCGTAACCAACGGCATAGTTTTCTCCCGCAAAGTGATTGGCCGAATACATCATGTAATAGGTATCGCCATATTTGAATGTAAAAGAGCCCTCTGTCCAGCGGCGGTTCACCTCGCGGCTGGTCACCGAACGGCTTTCCCACTCCGCTTGCGGCTCATTCATCTTAACAGGTGGCCGCAACAATAGTACGGGTTCCCCTATTGTGCCGGAAAAATCCGGTTTTAGTTCTATTCCATACACCCAGCTTTCCTCGATTTCGTCAAACCAACCCTGCTGCTTTGCCCAGTCGGCTACTTCGCTCTCTACGGCGTGCTTATAGCAGCAACGGGAATAATAGAGAAATATACGGCCATCTTCCGCAAAGTAAACATTAGCATCGATAATCGGGTATCCGGGATCGAATACGGGGTGGTTTTGCAGGTCGATAAAAGGCCCCGTGGGCTTGTCGGCAACAGCAACGCCGATACGAAAGTTCTCCAGTTCCTTACCGGGATTGTCTTTCCATTGCGCGCTGTAGAACAGGTAAAACTTGCCGTTATGTGCATACACTTCAGGTGCCCAGTATGCTCCACCCCATGCGGCGGTGGAGTCGCTCCAGCCATTTTCGTTGCCGGCATGGTAAACCTGGCCTTCGTTCTTCCAGTTCGCCAGATCGGCAGAGGAATAGACCGCAAAACCGTTCTTGGCGCCTCCCCCCGTGCCATACATGTAATAACGCTCCGTCGCGTCGTCATAGATAACATACGGATCGCCGAAGGCGACATCAAGTGGGTTATTGAACGATTTGCCTATTTCTTGCGCGTGGGCGATAACCGGCAGTGTGAAGGTAAAAAGGGCAGCGATTGCAGTAGATAAATTCATCAGTCTCTTGTTGTATTCTTCGTCAGTTCGTTCACATAATGGAGCAGGATATGGAAAGCCGGCGCTGCCATGGCACCATGGTCAAAACCATCCAATTCGTAAAGGTGCACATCTTGATGACCGGCCACCTTCATCATGCGGTAAAAGTATGCATTTTCCTCGTACCTGCCGAGCATTTCTATTTCGCGGCCGCCGGTGATCAGCACGAGCAAGGGCGCGTCGCTGCGTACATGATATAACGGTGCCAGTTCATCAACAATGGGCTGTGTATCTTTTATCCCACGCTCCGCGCGCACCGTCATGTGTGTAATGGCATGGCCGCTGAAATCGATAATCCCAGCTAGTCTATCCGCATCCTGGCCATACCGCTGCAGCCAGGACTTATCAAGCCCGACCATCGCGACGAGATACCCTCCTGCCGAATGACCGGAAACGAAGATTTTATTCGGATCCCCACCGTATTCCCCGATATGCTTGAACGTCCAGGCAATGGCTGCAGCGGCATCGTCGATATACGCCGGCGCCTTCACTTTCGGGCTCAGCCGGTAATTGACCGCCACTACCGCAATCCCCTTCTCCTTCAACTCCTGCGGAATAAACTTCTCACCACCGGTGATTCCCCCACCGTGAAACCACACGACTGTCGCGTAGCCTTTGGTATTTTCGGGGTAATAGACATCCAATACACAACGCTCAGCGGCATAGGCATCGCCCTTATTTTCCGTTCTATACCCCATATTCTCGATGAGTTGATAGACTACGGGATTGGTAGTTTGTTGTGCATGTGCGGTATACATGAACGCGATTAGGCACAAGCCCACCACCAAGCGGTAAAATAATCTTCTCTTTTTGACCATATTAATTTTCTCGGCCCTGTTAATACCGGAGTCGCTAAAGTACACAATGCCGATGAAAACCGGAAACGCTCTGGAGGTATTTCGCCTGATGGGGTTCCCACCCAGCGCTTTGGACTCGCAAAAGCAACCTTGTGACGCGGACCGATAGGGAGCGTTACAGTTGCGTTGCGAATCCAAAGCGCACCCGTTATTCCCTGCGCGCACTTTGTGGACGGGATGGCATCGGTGCAGGATGCTGCGCCAGTATGGCTTGAAGCGCCTTCCGTACTTCCGGCTGTTCCTCCGCGATGTTCTTTACCTCCATCGGCCCGCTTTGGTAATCGTACAGCTCATATTGCACGTCTTCCGTGGTGTCACCGATTTTCTGCCATTCCACCAATCGGTAGCGATCGGTACGTATAGCTCTTCCGAGGCGGCCGCCACGTGGGAAGCAATGGTACGCATGGTCCCGGATATGGGTTTCCGGATTTTTAAGCACGGGCAGCAGGCTCAGGCCATCCAACGGCTGTGAGACCTGCGGAGCCGGCAACCCGGCAAGTTCCACCAAGGTAGGATAGATATCCACAGTTTCGGTTAGCTGCGTGGTATGGGTGCCGGGCTTTCCAACACCCGGTGCGGAGATGATTAACGGGATACGGTTTGCTAATTCATAATTGACATGCTTGGTCCACATGCCCATCTCACCAAGCATGTAACCGTGGTCGCCCCAAAACACCACGATCGTATGCTCATCGAGTCCTGAGGCGGTCAATTCGTCCAGCACCTTGCCGATTTGAGCATCCACATAGCTCACCCCTGCATAATAACCATGTATCAATTTTCGGGTCAGGCTATCCGGAAAAGGCTCTTCGGTAACGTCTGTAGGAATCGGGATATACTGATCGATTTCCGTGCCGTACTTCACCGCGTAGGGTGGCGCACCCGCTGGCCGCACGGTACGCCCGGGCAGGGGAAGCGTGTCTTCGTCATATAGATCCCAGTACTTCTTGGGTACGGAGAACGGAAGGTGCGGCCGGGCAAATCCAACAGCAAGGAAAAACGGCTGATTGGGCTGGGATTTCAGGTCACGCAACCGCTCAACCGCCCGCTCCGCGACACGGCCATCGGCATACGCATCGTCGGCAACATCTGGCGATTCCCACGCAAGGCCACGAGGTAACCCCCGGGCAGGCTGATTAGAAAACAACGCTTCCTCCCGGGTGAATCCCCCCTTCTTGCTTTCGGGATCTACGTACTCAATGACTAGCTCTTTGTGATGGGGCACGCTCCAGGAGCCTTCATCGGCATAGGTATTGTGACCAATGTGAAACACCTTACCCATGGATTCGGTATGATAGCCATGCTGCTTAAAATACTGGGGCAACGTTACCGCGTCGGGATAATAGTCGCGAAAATTTTGCCCAAACCCATAAATCCCAGACGAAGTAGATCGACTGCCTAGTAGCAGATTAAATCGCGATGGTGCACATACCGCTTGGTTGGAATACGCTTGCTCAAACCGAAATCCATTTGACGCCAGCTTATCGATATTTGGCGTATTGGCCACACCGTCTCCATAGGCGCCGATTGCGGGACGCAGATCGTCTACCAAGATCAACAATACGTTTGGTGGTTTGTTGTTCTGCGCTTCGTCGCCACTACACCCAAATAAAGGGAAGAAAAAGCCTAATATTCCCACAAAAAATCCTAATTGTACTTTTTTTCGACTTTCTACTAACATTTCTAAACGTATTGGAATCATGTAATTATTTAGCGTTTGGCATTCTTTTCTTTTCGAATCTGTAGGACCTCGTCATAAGGCAACACACCATTTTCCACGGCCCATTGGTCATAATATCCGGAAAGTTCGGCGACGGCATCGGGCATTTCGGCGGAGAGGTCATTCATTTCTGACCGATCTTTACTGATGTCATATAATTCCCAATTTGATGGATTGCCGGGTTGGTAGGCTTTAACCAACTTCAAGTTTCCATACCTCACGGCGCCGTTCCCTTCGTGTTCCCAGAAAATCGGCTCTTCATGAATCGGCGTGTCTTCTCCCTGTAACACGTGGCGCATACTTTGCCCCTGCAAGGGCGTAATCGACTCACCGTTATACTTCGTCGGATAATCTGCATCCGCGACGTCAATCGCAGTAGCCATAATATCCTGGAGGAAACCATACTGATCGGTAAAGTCTCCTTGGACACGCTTTACGATACCCTGTGGCCAGTGAACAATCAATGGCGTACCAATCCCGCCTTCATGCACCCAGTGTTTATAGGTCCGATACGGGGTAGCCGATGCATTTGCCCATGATTGCCCATAAGTGAGAAAATAACCACCTTTACCGCCCAACAATTCTTTTTCCCCGCCACCCAAAAGTCCACCCTCGGCACACGCGCCATTATCGGTCAGGAAGAAAATCAAGGTGTTTTCGAGCTCGCCTGATGCTTCAAGCGTCTCGATTAGCCGACCAATATTCTGATCCATCCGATCTACCTGGGCTGCATAAATGGCCATCCGGTAGTCCATTTCATCTTGTTGTTCGGGCGTGAGTTTGTCCCATTCTGCTCCATCGTCATCACTGAGCTGGGTAACCTGGCCATCAATCACTCCCATGCGCTGCATTCGTTCAAACCGTTCCCGCCGGAGCGTTTTCCAACCTGCCTTGTACGTTCCCCGGTACTTGGCAATATCTTCCGTTAAAGCATTAAGCGGCCAGTGTGGGCTGGTATAAGCTAAGTATAAGAAAAAGGGCGCGTCACTTTCGGCTTGACTTTCGTTCACGAATTGAATCGCATAGTCCGTGAATGCGTCTGTAACGTAAAAATCATTCCCCTCCGGTTCAATCGGGTCATTCATTAGGGTAAGCCCTCTTTTCCCCGAAGGCTCAAAAAAGTTCGATGCACCTGCAATTAGCCCGTAATACTTATCGAACCCACGCTGCAAGGGCCAGCGGCTTCGATCGTGGTACCCCAAATGCCACTTCCCGGTCATGAGGGTTTGATAGCCCGCCGATTTCAACACCTCTGCGATGGTCACGCTTTGGAAGTTCAGATCACCGGAATAAGCTGGTAGCCCGTAGTTAAACGCGGTACTATCCTCGGGGTCGTTGGTCATGTGCCCGATGCCCGTCTGGTGTGGATATAGTCCAGTCATTAATGACGCCCGGCTTGGGCAACACCGTGCATTATTATAAAACTGACTGAACCGCAGCCCCTCTGTAGCCAATCGATCCAAATTGGGCGTCTCAATCTCACCACCGTAACATCCGATATCGGAATATCCCATGTCGTCTGCCATAATCAGCACGATGTTGGGTCGCTTATCCTGCGCTCGGACAGCCTGGGATAACACCACCAGGCCCGCCATCATAAAAAAAAGCCTAACGTTCATCGCTGTCCTTTTTGTTTTCTTTTAATTGGCACATCCAATGCTGCACCTTTGTCTCCCTGATCTGCCATCCACGCCTTAAGCTGCGCGGAATAATCTGCTATCATTTCCTGATATGTCGACTTGCCGGCAAGGTTCTCCAATTCATAGGGATCATTCTCGAGGTCATAAAATTCAACCTCAGGCTTACGTACAATTCGTTCGGTGAGTTTTCGCGCTTCGTCATTATGCGTCGCCACCTGCAGCCAAGTCGGCCAATCCAAGTCTGGTTTTTCGTTATTCATTGAATACTTGATGTAGTAAGCCGAATCCGGGGTGAGATTCCAGATCAACTTATAGCGATTTCCCCTTATGCTACGCATAGGGTAGGCAGACCCTTCCGGAATGTTATTGTGTATACCAAAGGCGACCTCGCGATGTCCGGCGGCATGGTTTTTCAAAACCGACTTGAAACTGCTACCGTCTAACCCGGAGATGGGATCACCGCCAAGGATATCAATCAGCGTCGGCGTGACGTCTTCGTATTGGACAATTGCATCGGTTTGCGTATCCGGTTCTACCGTGCCCGGCCACTTGACAATCATGGAACTCTTCTGTCCGTTGTCATACAAGGTCCATTTTCCACCCGGAAACTGCGGTCCTTGCTCTCCCAAGAAGACGACGATGGTGTTTTTATCTTGCCCGGTCTCTTTCAGCAGGTTCATAATATCACCCACTTGATTGTCTAAGCGACGCACTTCTGCCAAATAAAGGCGGAAGTTTTCCCGGGTTAGCTCAGTATCTACCCAATGCGGTGGCAGTTTAAGCTCGCTCGCGTCAAATTCATCCGGATCGCCCACCGTCCATGGTCGATGCGGGTTGTTGCTCATCACAAAGAGGCAGTATGGTTCGTCTTGAACGATATAATTCCGCACACTATCCAAAAAATAGTTATCTGTCGGCGAGACGCAGTTGGGTTCAAAACCCGGCACGATGTCAAATGGGAAAATCGACTTCGGCCGTGTCATATGATCTTTTCCAGTGAGTCCAACCCGATACCCCAGGTCATTCAGGTAATGCACCACGCTTTTAAGGCCATCATAAACAGGTTTGTGGTTTTGGTAAGCCCCATGCCTTACCGGATAAAGTCCAGTAAACAATGAAGCACGTGTAGGCACACACATTGCTTCGGACGCAATCATGGCATTGAATTGCATCCCGTCGGCAGCAAGCTGGTCGATGTGCGTTGTTTTCAGGTTTTCGCCACCATAACAACTCAATTGCCGTGAATCCAGATCGTCAGCCATGATCAGAATGATGTTCGGGCGACCATCTCTCGGCTGTTCCTGTCCGTCTTGATAGGCCCCAGCGACCCGGCTTACAAATAGGCTGAATAGCAATACCGTAACTTTATACATCATCGCTTTGTTGTTTGTCTTGTCCTTTACTTTTATAACCATCTTATTTATTTCCCTTCTGACGCCCACGTTGCCGCTCAAATGCCTTCATTTCCGTTCCAACCCCTTCATCTCCTTGCTGCTTCATAAATTTAACCATTTCGTTTTTCAGTCGGGCTTTCACTTCTCCATAATTCGGATCGGCCGCCAAGTTAACCAATTGATAGGGATCGTTCACAACATGATACAGCTCTTCATGGGGTCGTTGGATATACTCCCGTGCCCGCGAAGCATCTGCTTCAGCCCACGATTCGAACAATTTCGAAATGGTGACGACGTTGGCATACCTATTCCCGTGGTTTAGATTTTCGATGTACAGGAAGGTGGTATCCCTTACCGAGCGACTAGCATAGGCTTCGCTGCCGTGATGAATACCACGCGTGGTATTCATCCCATGTACATAGGTACGTTGCTTCGTCCGCTTGCCTAGGAGCACATCCTTAAAACTTTGTCCATCAAACCCAACACCTCCATTCGCATCCGTGGAGCCGGTATTGACGGCTTCCGCACGGCCACCAGCAATATCAATCAACGTGGGCAAAACATCGAGGTATTGCAGCATCGCACCACTGCGAGCTGCCGGCTTCACCTTCCCCGGCCACCTGACGATAAAGCCTGAACGCAATCCCTGGTCGTAGAGTGTCCACTTGGAAAAAGGGAATGAGTTGCCCTGTTCGGTGGCAAAAATCACAATGGTGTTGTCGCCATGCCCCGAACGGTCGATGATAGCTAGGCAAGCACCTACCAGGCTATCCAAATAAGTAATTTCCGCAAAGTAATCGGCCATTTGCCGCCTCGTTAGCTCCGTATCGACCATATTAGGACCCAGCTCAATTTCCCCTGAATCATATACAGCACTGTTACCTCGGTTCCAGGGGCTGTGCGGCTGGTTGCTGGTAAACATCAGGAAGAAAGGGGTATTTCCAGCCGCTTGAATATAGCCTTCCGCTTTGGAAAGGTCTACATCCTGCCCATCGCCGTCATCATGTTCCCGCCCACCGAGGAAATCAAAGGGATACGATGCCTCCGGACTGTAATGCTTTTTTCCGATCAGCGCTGTGCGATACCCCAATTCCTGCAAGTATACGGGCAATGTCTTGATTCCGTCGTATATCACGCTGTGATTCGGGTATGCTCCATTGCGGACGGGCCCGAGGCCAGTGAGCAGCGACTGTCGCGTGGGCGAACAGATTGGCACAACGTTAAACATGTTATCCAGACACATGCCTTCCTCGGCCAACCGAGCAAGGTGGGGGGTGTGTACCTGCTTGCTACCATACGGCTCGATATCCCACAGGGTTAAGTCATCGGCCATAATAAAGACAATGTTTGGCCTAAAAGCCGGAGTCTGGGCGAACCCATTCTCCGGCAACACAATTATAAACACAAAACAACCCTTTATAAGCAGTGATATTGCTAACCCAAATCTTTTCATTAATAACCCTCCGTTTGAATAATTGCCGAATTGGCATCAACCTCGCTTTGTGGAATCGGGAAAACCACGTGGCGCTCATCGGCGTTTACCCCCCGTTCACGAGCGAAGGAAATAAACTTGCCGTGTCGGATCAGGTCCTCACGTCGTTTGCCTTCGGAAAAGAACTCCCAACCGCGCTCCCTAAGGATAGCGTCCCGAAAAGCTTCCGTACTCGGAAAATCACCTATCTCCAAATCGGCTAGCGATGACCGCCGCCTCACTTCATTCAGCAAGGTCAACGATTCCGTGTTCGGACCATTGATCTCGTTGAGCGCCTCGGCCCGCGTCAGCAGAATATCCGCATACCGGACAATCGGAACGTCGTTGCCATGTGCGTTGGATACTGCGTTGTTATCGAAATACTTAAGACTTCGGGTGTTATCTGTCGTGGCCGTTAGATCGATCGTCTGTCCGGCGGTATTCACATAAGTCCTCACCACCAATACGTACCGGTCATCTTCCTCGGAAAAGGTGTTGACGAACTGATCGCGCAATCGATATTGGGTGGCAAAATTCTGGATACCGGGTATCCACCGGTATTCGGGTAGCTGCGGTGTCGATACAAATCCAGGCGGCATGGCACCGGCCGGAAACCAATTCCCGAAATCAAATTGATTAATAGCCGGCGTCACCAAAATCATTTCGCTATTCCGCTCATTTTCCACCTTGAATAAATCCTTGAATACCGGAAACAACTCATAGTAATCCAAGTCCATGACCCGCTTCGCGGCGATGGCCGCTTTGTCCCATTGCTTGGTATTCAAGAGGAACTTACTGAGCACAGCCAGTGCTGCCCCCTTGTTTGCACGGCCCCAAAGCTCTTCCGCACCCGGATCCGGAAGGTCGGACACACAGGCCTCCAACTCGCTTTCGATGAACGCCTTTAGTTCGTCCTCGGAAGCACGGGCTAGGTCTTTTTCCTGCGCGCCGCTCGTGCGTAACGGTACCGGACCGTACCAATTGTGGAGGAAGGCGTAGCAATAGGCGCGCAAAAAGCGAGCTTCCGCTATAAACAGCCGCTTACTGGCATCCGATGCCTGTACCTGATCCATGTTTTCCAATACCGAATTCGCATCCCGGATTACCCGGTAATAGGGCCCCCAAATGATGCCCTGTAACTGCGTAACGGAAGGATCCCATGTAAAATTGATGAATTGAGTAAGGTATAGGTTTTCGTTCCCTCCGGTATTGAAAGCGATATCCGTAGTTACCTCCGAAAAGTTGATAACATCCTTCTTGGCGGTTTGTCCTTGAAAATTCAGGTAGGCCGAATAAAGTAAGGATCTAATCCCATTTTCCGTCGTCAATACATTGCTTGGAGCAAACTCAGACTCGGGAGAAATTTCCAGCATGCGTTCACACGCCATGAGTTGTATGACGAGAATCGCTGTAAAAATATATCTTATAATTTTCATCTGTCTATCTTTTTTTGTTAGTTGTCAGATGGATCCTTTGATATCCCTATCAATAGCCCTCATTCTGCACCATTAGCGTGTTGGCATCGACTTCGCTCTGCGGAATCGGAAAAACCAAGTGATGATCGTCCGCATTCACGCCACGTTCGCGAGCCGAAGAAATAAATTTGCCATGGCGGATAAGGTCTTCGCGGCGCTTGCCTTCGGAGAAGAATTCCCAGCCACGCTCACGCAAAATGGCATCCCTTAATGCCTCCTTGTTGGGAAAATCGCCCAAGTCGAACCCGCCCAAGGAAGACCGGCCGCGCACTTCGTTTAGCAAGTTCACCGCTTCCTGATTGGGGCCGTCGATCTCATTCAACGCCTCCGCCCTAGAGAGCAAGATGTCTGCATACCGTACAATCGGAAGATCGTTGCCATGCGCATTGGACACGGCATTATTGTCAAAGTACTTAAAGCTGCGTGTATTGTCTACTGTCGCCGTAAGGTCTATAGTCTGCCCTGCTGTATTTACATAGCTCCGTACTACCAATACAAAGCGGTCGTCATCTTCGGAAAATGTACGAATAAAGCTGTCACGGAAGCGATAATGGGTAGCAAAGTTCTGGATGCCCGGCACCCACCGGTATTCCGGTAGCTGGGGCGTCGATACGAATCCCGGTGGCATGGCGCCTGCAGCGTACCAGTTACCGAATTCAAACTGGTTTATACAGGGAATCACGAAAATCATTTCCCGGTTCCGCTCGTTCTCTACTTTGAACAAATCCTTATACACGGGAAACAGTTCATAGTAGTCCAAGTCGATCACCCGCTGTGCGGCTGCCGCTGCCTTCTCCCATTGCTTGGTATTGAGCAAAAACTTGCTCAGAACAGCCAATGCTGCGCCCTTGTGAGCCCGGCCCCACAGCTCCTCCGCGCCCGGTTCGGGCAAATCAGTGGCACTTGCTTCCAATTCGCTTTCGATAAAGGCTTCCAATTCATCCGCTCCAGCCCGTGGCAGGTCCTGTTCCTGTGTACTGGTGATACGCAGCGGCACAGTACCGTACCAACTATAAAGATACGCGTAGCAGTAAGCCCTTAGGAAGCGGGCCTCGGCTATTAACACTCGTTTGATCTCGTCAGACGCCTGCACATTACCCATGTTCTCGATTACTGAATTCGCATCGCGGATAACCCGGTAATAAGGCCCCCAAACGAGGCCCTGCAGTTGAGACAAGGACGGATCCCATGTAAAGTTGATAAACTGGCTGAGGAACAAATTAGCGTTTCCGCCCGTATTGTACATCATATCTGTCGAAACCTCGCAAACGGCAAGCACATTATTGATTTCCGCCTGCCCTTGGAAATTTTGATACGCCGAATACAAGAGGGTTTTGATACCGTTTTCGTTCGTTAACACATTATCCGGTGCAAATTCTGCATCTGGCGACAGCTCAAGTATGGATTCACACCCCGTCACTGCTAAGACGAAGCACCATAAAAATAGGCTTCTAACTATCTTCATCGTCCTAGAATTCTAAGTTAATACCCATCAAATAGCTCCTTGTAAAGGGGTACGCTGCAAAATCGATCTTCAGCACATCCCCACCGATGGAATTCACGGCCGGGTCAACGCCCGAGTACTTCGTAATGGTAAAGAGGTTTTGGCCCACCACGTAGACATTCAGGCTATTAAAAAACGCTACCTTAACCGGCAAATTATACGACAGTCGGGCCGATTGCAACCTGAGGTAGTCGGCGGTCTCGACTGTACGCGAATTCACCTGCCGTTGCCCCTGTGAAGTAGGGTTCACGAACGATGGATATTCGTTCGTCGGATTTGATGGCGTCCACCGGTTCAAATAAGGTTCCGCTACCTTATTCCGACGGAAACTGATCGGGAAATAGCTATCCACCAGCATGCTGTTCAAGATGCTTCCGCCCTTGGATCCCTCCAAATAAACCATCAGTGATAGATTTTTATAGCTAAACGTATTGGCCATGCCATAGGTAAAATCCGGCAGTGGTTTCCCGAGAATCATGCGGTCTACATCCGTTATTGTCCCATCGCCGTTTACATCGCGGTACTTGAGATCACCCGGCTTCACGTTATCTGTTGTGGTCGAAAAATCATCGCCTTCTTGCCATACGCCAAGTACTTCATAACCATAATAGGATGAGATGGACCTTCCTGGCATGATAATACTCGCATTGTTGATGAAGCCTGCGCCGCCCTGAATGATCCGGTTAAGCGGACCCAAATCTACGACCTTGTTTTTAAGGAATGAGATGTTACCGTCAATCCCCCAGTTGAAGCCGTCACCTTGCAGCACCCCTACCGACAGCTGGACGTCGACGCCGGTGTTACGCATACTACCGATGTTCTGTGTACGGTTGCCGAAGCCAGAACTGAGTGGTTGTGGAAGGCTCAGTAACAGGTCGGTGGTCTTCCGGTTATAATATTCTACGCTCCCCCGAATCCGGTTCTTAAAGAACGCGAAATCAATTCCGATATCGGTTTGTATCGCAGCTTCCCACTTTAGATCGGGATTGGGATTACGCGACGGGTTGATGGTTGTGTAACGGGTGTCGCCAAAGACAGCATCACCGCCGATTGAAAACGTCGGAATATACAAGAAATTAGCGATACTCTGGTTGCCTATCGAACCATAACTTGCCCGTAATTTTAGCTCGTTGATGAAACTATAATCGCTCAGAAAATCCTCTTCATGTGCTTTCCATGCCAATGCTGCCGATGGGAAGTAACCGAACCGGTTGTTGGGGCCGAACCGTGACGACCCATCCGCACGGAATGATGCAGTGATTAGGTATTTGTTGTCTAGTGTATAGTTCACCCGAGCGAGGTAAGACGCCAGTATCGTTCCTGCCCTGCCGCTACCGATCACATTCAATGCCTGCTCACCTGACCCGATAGCATCATAACCGAGATCCGGCAACGCGTATCCACGCCCATTTCCCGTGAACGAGTACGAACCGAAACGTTCATAGGTAACACCCCCTACGCCATTTATTGCATGACGATCGCCAATGGTTTTGTTAAAGTTCACCGTACCTTCTGCCATGTAGTAATTCCGGGTACCGGTCAGGATAGAAGCCACCCCACCCGGCAGTCCCTGCGTGGTAAAAGGTGCCACGAAAACATTCCGTTGGCTATTGTTGACATCACCGCCCAATTTGGCTTTGATCGATAACCCTGGGAGAACAAAGTACTCACCGTATATGGTACCAAAAGTACGGTACGAATCACTGTTTGCATTCTGCCCGTCACGAAGCGCCGCAGGATTATCCATGGTCATGAATGTGGACCGGTAATAGCTACCATCGGGTGCATAAATAGGCGAAGTCGGGTCGTAATAAATTGCGGAATACAAGGCACCGCTCTGTTCATTGATACCCGTACCAAAGGAATTGATACGGTCTTTGATATACGAAGTAGTCAGGTTGATTCCGAACCCGTATTTTCCGCTTACCGTGTTGTCGTAATTGATCCGGGCTGTATACCGGTCTACGGAGGAGGTCTGCACCACACCTTCCTGACCAAAATAGCCCAACGATACAAAGAACCGATTGTTATTTGCACCACCGGAGAACGAAAGATCATGGGTTTGCGTTTGAGCCCGTTGGAACAACAGGTTTTGCCAATCCGTATCCGCCTCATAATTGTCATCAACACGTTCGGAAGCCGAGCCGCCACCGTCGTCGATGATGGCATTCAGTACATCGTGATACTCACTTCCCGATAGTACGCGGACGCTATTAGCCACCTCTTGGAAGCCATAGTTGGCGCCATAATTAACTTTTAGGGCCCCTGAAGCGCCTTTTTTTGTTGAAATCAACACTACGCCATTTGCCCCGCGTGCTCCGTAGATCGCAGTTGCCGAAGCATCTTTCAGTATTTCAATAGATTCGATATCTGCTGGATTAAGGCTGTTCAGCGGATTCCGCTGATTGGGGTTAGCCACAAAGGCCGCACCTGAGCCGCTTACGGGCGGCGCGTCGTTCACCGGCATCCCATCGATGACATACAGGGGTTCATTTCCCGCTGAGATCGAACTAACACCGCGGATTTTTACGGACATGGCACTGCCCGGCTCGCCACTTTTCTGCGAAATCTGTACACCGGCGGCTCTACCCTGCATCAATTGCTGTACGTTCACGTTCGCGCCTGGTGTAAGGTCTGACGCTTTCAGCGATACAACCGATCCGGTAACGTCACTCTTTTTCACGGTACCATAGCCCACAACGATTACCTCATCCAAGTCCGAAACATCAGGGCTCAATGCGATGGCGGCCAGATTAACGGAAGCAGGAAGCTCCTTGCTTTCATAGCCCACAAACGAAACCACGATTATCGCCGATGGATCTACATTGGTGAATGAAAATCGCCCATCTGCATCGGTACTGGCTTGTTGCGAAGTTCCTTTAATACGCACGGCGGCCCCTTGCAACGGATTTCCTTGTTCATCGATCACCCTGCCAGTTACCGTCTGTTGTATCACTTCCAGCGCTGTCTCCTTTATTGACGAAGGTGACGACACGCGCGGCCTGCGTTTTTCCTTGATCACAATTTCTTTGTTAGCGATCGTGAAATCCAGCGGAAGTCCCGTTAATATCTGTTCCATCGCCCGCTCCAAGGGCACGTCGGCCAGTGAAACACTGACGGCCGGCATCCGTTCAATATGCTTCACGCTGTAGATCACCGAATAACCGGTTTGATTGTTGATTTCAGTAAAAATGGAACGCAGACTTGTACTGGCCTTTTTGATGGTCAGCCGCTGAGCCAATGTTTCGGCATTTGCTTGAAACAACAGCACTGTCAGTAGCAAATACGTGATTTTCATAACCCTTAATAACTGAGTTGGCGGGATCGCAGTCCTACTCCGACTACGTTTTTTAAACAAATATTTATTCATAAAATGGTTAACAAAGCGACAGACATATCAATTTAGCTTTTGAAAGCTAATCTTTGTTGGCTATGTTTGTCTGGTGTTTGATAATCGGACAGGCCTGTTTTCATCCACAGAGCGGACTGTCCGAACGTTAATTTGTCATCACAATAAGCCGGAGGTGGTGAGACATCTCCGGTGTTTTTTAGTCAGTTTACGGCGTAACTACAATCCTCCTTTCCGAAACATTAAAGTGAACTTGCCCCGTCAGTTCCAACCGTCGCAATACTTCGGACACATTCGCATACCGCGAAACGGTGCCCCCAAAACGAAGCTGTTTGTCCACGCCCTCAAAATGAACATCTATATCATACCAGCGACTGATATCGGCCATAATCTGTTCCAACGTCGCTTCGTTGAATGCGATAAAGCCAGACTTCCAAGCGACGAACGGCGCCGTATCCACTTTGCCTACTGCCACTTCATTTTCAGTAACTAATGCCTGTTCGCCCGGCGATAGTTGTTGCGTACGTTGAGATGTGGCTATCCGGATCTCTCCCTCCACCAATGTCGTCTGTTCAGACAGTTCACCCTCGTAAGCAGCAACGTTGAACGATGTGCCCAACACCGCAATCTCCTGTTCAGCAGTCCGCACGATAAAGGGATGGTTCTTGCTTTTCGCCACTTCAAAATAGGCCTCACCAACCAACGCTACTTCGCGCTTTGATTTGGCAAACCGCTGGGGGAACGTTAATTTGGACTCCGCGTTGAGCCAAACCCGTGTGCAGTCGCCGAGGACGATCTGATACGTTCCACCACGAGGTGTGACAATTTCGTTATTCAACGTTTCGTTGCCTTCAGCGTCACCGTTGCGGAGATTCCCCGCAAGTGTACTATCTGTATACAACAGCTTATCCGACAGGATCATCACGCCATTTTGGGCACTATCCAATGTCACGGTTTCCCCGTTTGCCATTTTCAGGATGGCTTTGTTACCCCCAGCAGCGATATCGACAAACTGGTGAACGGGAATAGGGTTGCTTTCCGAACGAAGTAGCCACACGATTGACGCTATAGCAATCAAAGAGGCAGCCGCAGCCAACCACTGAATCCGGCGTGCCTTTTTAGCACCATCAATTAGCAACTCTTTCCGTAGTCGGCGCCACGTACGCTGTTTAGCAGCAGCATCCTCAGCTATGGGCGCAACGGGATAGGTATGCAGATGCAAGCTCTCAACCAACCGGCGTTCGGCCGCTGTGCAGTTGCCCCGCTTATAGCGGTCCAATAGCTTTGTTAATTCCTTTTCGTCCATCAATAACATGGGTTTATGCTATGAAGACGGTTGGATGCGCGGTTAGGGTAAAAAATATTTTAAAATTAATGTAACGAACAGCAAACTCTTCTTCAAGAGGATCAGGGCATTCTTTATTTGCCGATTGACATTGTCACGCGAGATGTTTAAGTAGTCGCTGATCTGCTGATGGGTCAATAGGTGGGTTCGGCTAAGTGTAAAAATTGTGCGCATTTTGGGTGGCATTTTGCCGACACACGCCTCGAAACGACTCCTCAGTTCTTTCTCAAACAATGTTTCATCAATGCTATATTTTCCCTGCTCATAGGTTCGCTTCAGGTCTTCGAGGTACGAAAACCGATATTTGGTACGATCGCTACGATCGATCACTTTGTTTAACGTGGCGCGGTACAGATACGCCTTGAGCGAAATATTGATATCCAGAACTTCCCGCTTCTCCCACAACGTCATGAACAGTTCCTGTACAATATCCTCCGCATCGTCGGGATCCGCCATAGCATTACGGGCATAGCTCCATAACACATTCCAATGTCGTTCGTACAAAGCCCTAAACGCCCGCTGATCGCTGTCGCGAAGCAATTTCAACAAGGTATCGTCTGTGTCTTTGCTATAATCAGTCATTCCAAATCCATTATCCCAAGTCAGCTGTGAAGAATAACATCGCTAACGATCCAATACGGCTACCGCACAATTGATAAGAAACAGCATGTAAACGGTTAATAATTGCCCTTATTACAAAAGTAAGTATGAAAGCAAAGGCAAAGCAGCGATATATTATCCCTTTATAGATAGATTATATCATAATTTGCACATTTTTTTGTTAAGAAATGACAAATTTGGGATAAGCGTCCGATGACTACCATGCTTATTCCGAAATCTTCCACGCTTTCGGCGCCTCGAAATTTTCCCGTCCTGTGTCATACGAAGGCACAGAAACTTGAGACTGTATGGTTTCATAAACTTGGTTCACTTGTTTTAACATTTGACGATAGATCGCTGGATGTTGAGTTTTCAAGTCCTTTTTTTCATACGGATCTTGCTGAATGTCAAACAAAAAATCTTCTTTGATATCCATCCGTGGGTTTCCCGATTCGGCTTTGACCAATTTCCAGCGGTTATCTGCGATCAATGTACCGTATCCCAGGTAAAACTCCCGAGATATCGTCGCCTGTTCACCCGTTAACACCGACCAGATACTAACACCATCCAATGGCTTTGACAATGGTGACGACAGCCCCACCACATCGCGGACGGTGGGCACCACATCGATATAGCCCGTTACCTGATTAACCACTCGCTTACCGGCAAATCCCGCAGGCCATCTGATAATTGCTGGTGCCCTTACGCCTCCTTCCCACTCGGTAAACTTCGTACCCCGCAACGCACCGCTCGAACCTCCGAACCCGGGAGCTGCTCCATTGTCGCTGAAAAACAATACCAAGGTATGCTCGGCAATACCTGCCTCTTCGAGCGCGGACAAGATTTCTCCAATGCCGCGATCCATCGCAGTGACCATCGCCGAATAGGTTTGGCGCTTGGTATTCCCTCTTCCGATCAATTCTTGCTCAGCATTCCCATAAAGCGGCTTATCCTTCTCATACCCGTACTGCAGCAAATCATCTTCTTCGGCTTGTAACGGGCTATGAGGAGCGTTATAGGCAACATAAATAAAGAATGGTGACGCGTCACCGCCGTATTGCTTTATACTGGCGACTGCCGCTTTGGTAATCAAATCCGTGGCATATCCCTCGTCGTAACATGTTTCTTCGTCCCGATGCCAATCCAATTCGCCTTCACGCCTATGTGTAAAGTAGTCAATGGCCCCATTATAATGACCATAAAAATGGGTAAAACCTCGCTGTAGGGGTAGGTATGCGCGCTTTGAATGCCCCAAATGCCACTTTCCGAACGCAGCCCGGTGCACATATCCTGCCTCAGCCAGCATATTAGATAAGAAAACCTCTGTCGTATCGACACCGAAATCACTCCAAGGCGGAATGACCGTCTCCCGTAAGCCAAACCGATTCGGATACCTCCCTGTTAGTAGACCGGCACGTGTCGGCGAGCAAATCGGCGCTGTATAAAAGTTGTTCAGTATCACGCCTTCCTTCGCCAGGTGGTCAATGTAAGGTGTTTTGATGTCGCCGCCGTTGTACCCTACATCACCCCATCCCAGGTCATCGGCCAATATAACCACAATATTAGGCTTTTCTATAGGTTGCGCAACGCCAGGCAAAAGCCCGCTAAATAAAGCACAACATACTGCCGCCAACTTACCGAACACATTCATCCTGATCATTTTTTAGAATACATAGGGAGCGACAGGTCCTTTCCCTTTACCCCGGTTCTTATTTGGTGCACTTAAATCCTCCGGACCGGTTTCGTGATCGCCCTGTGCTTCCCTCGTCGCTTTCATTTGCGTCCGGAAACGGTCCAGCATATCAGCATACATCGGATCAGCGGCCAGATTCACCTGTTCCCAGGGATCGGTATCTATGTCGTAAAGCTCTTCTGCCGGCCGGTTATGGTATCGCCATAGCACCGCGGCGGCATGCGCATTGCGGAACGACGCGATGCGCCATGAAGGCCAATATTCCCGCCCCCCGTCATGGTCCGTGGCCCTATCCATATGGGTCGTGTATGGTATTTCAGGTGCCAGATTCAGAATGTATTTGTACTGGTCAGTGCGCAGCATGCGCATGGGCGAACGGTTCATCAACCGATCCCCGGTATGGGAAGCAAAAATCGTGTCGCGGTGTTTGGCACTGGGGGTTTTCAATACCGCCATAAAACTTTTGCCATCGATGTCCTGCGGAGGGACACCGTTGGCGATCTCCACCATCGTCGGTAAAATATCCACCTGAGATACCAGTGCGTCAGTCCGGGTTCCCGCACTGACCTCTCCGGGCCACCGTACGATAAAGGGAACTTGGATCCCATAATCGTATAGCCCCCACTTCCCGAATGCCCACTGCGGCCCTTGGTCTGCGGTAAACATCAAAATGGAATTGCCTGTCATCCCATGCTTATCCATCAAGTTCATCAGCTTACCCAAATTAGCGTCCATTTTGGTCACGTCGGTATAGTACCTTGCCCGGGCTTTCCGGGTGTCGTCGGTGTCAATGTGGATGGGTGGAATATCCACCTCTTCGGGCTTATAAATCGGATTTTCTGGCCAAATGACATGCGGGCTGTGGTCTGCGACAATCAATACAAACGGTTTTCCCGCCTCCTGCGCTCCGAGCCAGGTGTCGACGGGAGCCAACGTCAAATCATAACGTAACCCGGGATTGTTTTCGTAACCCCGTTCGGGTGTATTGGTTCCTGGGATGCGCTCGAAGGGAAATACTTCCTGGGGACCGACGTGGAGTTTACCTGCTATCGCCACCCGGTAACCCAGCGCGGAAAGCCGCTGCACCATGGAAGACAGGCCTTCATGGACCCCCGAATGATTACCGTGCGCTCCATGTCTCATCGGATACATCGCGGTAAATAACGAGCTGCGGGAAGGTCCACAGGTAGGTGAAGTGGCGAACGCTTGATCAAATACCAAGGATTCGCGGCTCAATTTATCCAAATGGGGTGTACGGACGACGTGGTTTCCATACGGCCCGATATCCCGGACCGCCAAATCATCACCGATGAATAGGACCATATTGGGCAGCGAAGCCCGCACTTGCCCGTGAGCAATTTCCAGCAAACAAGCAAACCAAAGGAAAAGGGCTATTCTTTTTTTCATCGCAATCGGTTATTAGTGGGCATACAGCCCCAAATCCACATCAGAAATCGTTCTCGTGTCGCTAATTTCCATCAGCAGGGTGTTGTTCCCTTCAACCAGAAAATCCTTAAACATGCTCAAATTGATTTCATCGTAGTGGCGTTTGGTATTTACAAACTTGGATACCACTTCGCGGCCATTGAGGAAAATCCGCACATCGGCATGTGCCAGAAGCCGAAGCTGCAACTGCTCGAAGGGCTCATCCAAGGTAAACTCCCTAAGCAATGCACCTTCCTGCCCTTTCTTAAACTGAACCGGACCACGTTCCCTGGAAAAAGCCGTTGCTTCAGGTGCACGTAATTGGGTGTCCGTGAGCTTTTGGCGCGTTACCATGACCGCTCCAGGCATCACCTCACTGTCTTCGGCCAACGCCCGCCATGATTGAGGGCGCCTATAAAGGGGCTCATGCAGCACCCGCATCAGATCGGGATCTATTTTTATCTGCTTTCGATCGTACGTAATCAATCCGTTTACTTCACCTTCCACGTCGGTGGTTTGCGTATAGACCGCTGCCGCCAATCCCCGCCCGATCATGGGTTGGAGATTATGCAACAAGCGGGCGTACTCCTTGATTAATTCCCCTTCGCTATAGTATGTCCGGTAACCCCAGTTTCGCATGCCTGGATTCCACAGGTGTTCTTCGATCGGCCATCCCAATCCGCCGAATTCCCCCAATGTGATGATCCGCCCTGGGTTCTGGGAAGCCGGCTCCATACCCGGACCGGGATAGTGATGCGCATCGTTCATGTGCCCAACGTTGCGATCTGTCCAACCGCTTACACCGTTGATGATACGGGAAGGGTCATAAGCCATGGTCCATTCCACCACGCGCTTCGTATCGTATTGCCCCCAACCTTCATTGAAAGGCACCCAGACCACAATGGATGGAAAGAAGCGCAGATGATCCATGATTGCTTTCCATTCGGCCTCAAACTGCATCGCAGACTCGGCCGGCCGGTCCCAATCAGTTTCAGCGGTAGCTTTCACATGCTGCACATCCCGCTCGGCCGTCGCAAACCCGCTGACCATATCCTGCCAGACCAATAGTCCGATGGAATCGGCATAGTAATAATAACGGGCGGGTTCGACCTTGATATGTTTCCGCAGCATATTGAATCCCATCTTTTTCAGCACCTCCATATCATACAACATCGCCTTTTCCGAAGGAGGAGTCAACAAACCGTCTGGCCACCATCCCTGATCAAGCGGTCCATATTGAAACAGTGGCTGGTTGTTCAACAGCATCCGCTCATAGCCCAGCTCATCCTTACCCTTGGCAATTTTGCGCATGGCAAAATAGGAATCCACGCGATCCAATACCCGACCGCCTTTTACCACACTGACATCCAATTGATAGCGATGTGGGTCCGCGGGAGACCACAGTCGGGCATCCGGCATGGCGATGGAAACGGGTTGGTTCGGAACCGCCGTAGCTTCAGCAACGGTTTTCCCATCATCAAGCACTTTAATCTGCAGCTGTTCTCCGCCCGAGATTCCTTCCACCGTGTTCTTCAAAACCACAACCCCGTTGTCGATATCCGGTTCAGGCAAAATTGTAGCAATGTACGTCTTTTCCACGGGCTCCAGCCACACCGATTGCCAAATACCTGTCACCGGTGTATACCATATTCCTTTGGGATCCAACACCTGCTTTCCCCTGGGTTGCGTTCCGGTATCGGTAGGGTCCCATACCGCCACTTCCAGGTGCTGATCGCCTTTTTTAAGAGATTTACTGATGTCAAAGTGAAACGGGTCACTTCCGCCGCGGTGCACGCCCAGTTTCTTCCCGTTTAACCAGATTTCTGCCTCCCAGTCTACGGCATCGAAATGCAGCAATACGGTTTTACCTTTCCAATCGTCCGCTATGCGGAATGTTCTCCGATACCAAAGCCTCTCGTCGGGCTTTACCGTTTGCTGTACACCGGAAAGCGCCGACTCAGGTGCAAACGGCACCAGGATCTTGCCGTCGAAATTCTTCGGCTTTGATGCATCGCGCGGCAGGATTGCATAGTCCCAAAGGCCATTGAGCGATGCCCATTGACTCCGTTTCAACTGTGGGCGCGGATAAGCGCGCCATGCATTTTCCGGCGTCACTTGTTCTCCCCACTCAGTCATCATTTTCCCTGGATTCAGCTTGGTATCCTGCGCCATTGCAGTCCCCTCCATCATCAATGCTGAAACCGCCAATAGCATCATTTTCCTGTTCATAAATATATTTCGGTTTTCTTTTTTTCGTTTACTTCTTGTTTGTTCTTTCAGCTTCCGAGTTTCGTTTTCAACAACGCCATATATTCCCTTGGCGAGCGTTTAAAATATTTCTGGAAATTCTGGCCAAACACAGCCTGCGAATTGTACCCTACCTTGTTGGCTACCTGGAAAATCTTCAAATCGTTTTCCGCGATGAGTTCAGCTGCCTTTTTTATCCGCACCTGATCCACCAATTCCTTTGGCGAAAGATTGGTCACCGCTTTTACCTTCCGATAGAAGGTAGGCCGGCTCATGCCCATGTAATCGGCCAACAGGTCCATGCTGAGATTGGCGTCGCGAATGTGTTCGTGGATGTAGTCGTTAAGCTTCCCTAGAAACTGTTCATCAGACTTAGACCTTACCGTTAGCTGAAGGTGTTCAAATGGTTTATTTTTTGCATGCTCGCGTATTTTATCCCTGTTTTTCAATAGATTATCAACCTGAACCAATAACAGTTCCGGCGAAAACGGCTTTGCGATATAGGCATCTGCGCCAAGCTGTAACCCTTCAATTTTTGAACGGAATGAATTTTTAGCCGTAAGCAAAATCACCGGGATATGACAGTAATCTACAGTCGTCTTCAACAAGTCACACAGCGCAAACCCATCCATCCCCGGCATCATCACATCACTGATGACCAAATGCACCACTCGGGTTTGCAACACCTCCAGCGCGGCTTTGGCGTTCAATGCGGTTAACACCTGATACCTATCGGCTAAAATTTCGTTAAGAAAATTCAGTATGTCTACCTGATCATCAATTATGAGCAACGTCTCTTTCATTTCCAACTTCATTTGTCTGTGGATTTAACCTAAACACTCCCTGTTGATTAGTCGGCAAGGTCAGGACAAAGATATTCAACGCCGTTTCGTCTACGATGACATCCAATGTACCGTCATGCAAATCAGCCAGTGAACGCGCCAATGAGAGGCCGATACCCGTCCCCTGTACTTCTTTCCGGCTAGGAATCCTGAAAAAAGGTTCAAATATCTTTTCCCGGTATTTCTCGGGAATGATTTCGCCGTCATTGGCAACGATCACCGAAAACTGCTGCGCGATGGCATCCTCCTCCCATTCGACGGACACATACTGGTCCGCATATTTAATCGCATTGGACAGCAAATTACTCACGATCTTAACAAAAGCCTCGCGATCGACAGCTGCCATCAATGGCATTTTCTGTCCGAAAGCCCGCAACACGATGTCCCGCTTCTCCGCTTCGGGCGTAAAATCGGCTATCAAGTTAGCGGTCGTCATGCCGATGTCCGTATGCGCAAAATTGAGCGAGAATTGATTGATCTCCGCTTTCCTGAAGTCGAGCAACTGGGTTGTCAACGCTACCAACCGATCCGTATAGCTTTTCACCAGCGTAAGATTTCGCTTTACCGCGCCAGCATCTTCGGCTTTGTCATACGCCCACTCAACCGGACCTTTTATCAGGGTCAACGGTGTCCGGATTTCGTGGGCGATATTCGTGAAAAACTCAATCTTTGATCGGTATGCCTCCTTCTCCATTTCCAGCTCACGGAGTTTGAGCCGCCTCGCATTCCGCCTTTTCACGTTGCGGTGATAGTAATATACCGTGCTAGCAACCAATAGCAATACTGCCAAGGCATAACAAACATAGGCTGGCCAACTCTTCCATAATGGCGGCAAAACGGTAACAACCAAGCTTTTTGGCTCCGTCTTCCAATAACCCACGTTGCTTTCAGCCGTTACAACAAACCGATAGGTTCCAGCAGGCAGACCGGTATAATATGCTTTTCTGTTGGATGACAAATACGTCCATTTATCCTCGAACCCCTCCATTCGGTACCGATAACGGATGGCAGACGGAGCAGCGAAGTCGAGCGCGGCAAATGCAATCTCAAAACTGGAGTGCTTATAGTCTAACGTAACGGAATCGGTAACTAAGGCAGACGTGCCCAATATCGCCAGACTATCCTTGGGTCTTATCTTTGTATCGCCCACCTGCAACCCCGTTATGTATAGTGGCGGGGGCTGCGTGTTTTTCACCAAGTTTTCGGGGATAAAGGCGACCATCCCTTTTACCGTACCGAAGTACATTTTCCCATCGGCGGTCTTATAGGCAGAACTATAGTTAAACTGATCGGTAATCAGTCCGTTGGCTTGCGTATACACGTTAATATCTTCCGTCTCGGGGTTAAAACAGATCAGCCCCTTCAGGCTGCTAATCCAGAGACGACCACTACGGTCTTCCAACATCCGGTAAGTGTATTCGGTGGGCAGTCCTTCCGCTTTGGTGTATCGGCGAAAACCGGTTCGGCTACTATCCAACCGGATCAATCCACCGCCCTCGGACGTAAACCAAAGGGTACGGTTACGATCTTCGTGGATACCTTGAATTGTATAGAACCTGCGGTCCGCACTATCGAGGCTGAAATTGACATTTCCATGTTCGCCTGTCTTAGGATTAAAATAGAAGACGCCGGAGGAGAGGCTTCCGGTCCATATCGTTCCGGCATGATCCTCAAAAACCGCATACACATAGGATTTTTGGGGTATTTCCTGTACTTGGGTCAACGTTTTGGAAACCGAGTCATACCAATGCAAGCCGGCACCGGTCGTACCCACCAAGATGCGACCGGAAGTGGTTTTGTAAATAGACATTACAAAATTACTTGCAAATAGGCTGTCTCGCGTGCGGATATCTGCGTATCGCTCTACGACTTTGCCACTAGCCAAGTCCATCACTTCAAGGCCATGCACGAAAGGACCGGCATAGAGCCGCCCACCATCAACCAGCAAGCCATGGATGTTTGGATAGGAAATCCCAGTACGCGGATCTCCGAAAACCAAGTGTTCGAAAAAACCGGTCTTCGGATTGAATTTGGTTATGCCTGCATCTTCTGTACCAATCCATACATTGCCTTCGTCGTCTCCACAGATTTCACGGACCGCGTTGCCGGAAATAGATGCATTTGCCGGTAGTGGACTATACTTTTCAAAACTACCGTTCTCTCGTGAGTAGAAATTAACGCCCCCAAAAAAAGTACCCAGCCACACACCGTTCCGGTTATCCACGCAAACCGTATACACCGCATTATCATTGAGCGAATAGGGGTCTCCTATCACTTTCTCAACCGATTCAAACCGATCCTTACCGTAATCGTAAACAAACAGCCCCGACTCCGTAGCGATGTAGTATTTCCCTTCGTTCTTGATAGCCTCGATATCCCGCACAAAGACATCTGCTCCCTGGCTGTTTTTCGTCAATAACGTCTTCCACTGCGCCGTACGCCGGTCGAGCCGCCAGAGGCCCTTCGTTGTACCGACAAGGAGGAACTGATTCACTGCAGTCATACACGTGATCAATCCACGGTTGATGGATTGGTGGCGTGGCTGCTCGATAGGGGTTGTTCGATTGGTTTCGGCATTGACATTTTTGACTGCTCCCTGCCGCCCCCCTATCCATACCCCGCCTTCGCTATCAATTTCAATGGCCGAAGCCTGCACGTTCAGTGCAGTGATACGGGAGGTCTCCCCGTTATATTTGTATAAGCGCCCACCAGCGATAAACCATACCTGATTCGCGGTGTCTTCACGGATATCGGCGACGCGTAAAGCGGGAGATTGCGGTACCCGTTCGCATCGCCCACTTCGGGGATCGAAACGGAATAATCCTGAAATGGTGCCTATCCAAATCTTTCCGTGACGGTCCTCATACAAGGACGTTATATGATTCGCACCCGCCGTTCCCGGATCAAGTGCAATATCTTCAAATTCATGCCCATCAAATCGGTCCAACCCACCTTTCGTGCCAACCCAAATAAACCCAAGACGGTCTTGGATGATGCACGTTACCGAATTGTGTGACAGTCCTTGATCAACCTGGAAATGCTTGAAGTAATGCGGTTGTCCCCTAAGGGCGAAGGAAGAAAATACCAGCAAAAAAACCGTTGACACATACCGAGGCATACCCAAATATACGTTTTACCGAACGACTTGCCACACCGGGGAATAAATATATTCCGGATGGCCGACCGTTTTGACGCCGATACGTGCAAAAAGGTAAGGCTCTGATGCGAGCAGGTCGGCATCAAGCGATTGGGTCAGTACCACTGGTTCATCCAGGTTGACCTGCCCACTGGGCTTCCTACTTTCGGTGATGCGGTACATGTGGTCTAGCAGCGCCCGCTTTCCTACCAGCAATACCACAGCCTCCAGCTGGCGCTCGGCAACATTCCTGGTAACCGAGCAACTTGCCGTCAACACCCCGTTGTCTACAGAAAACGCTGCACCCGAAATGGAAAAATAAGGGGTAACGGGTATGTCGACCGTTGTTGCGCCGTTCACCGCTACCATAATCGTATCCGGAATATGATTCCACGGACCATTGCCACCGATCCGCACCAATTGATAGCTACCGTCAAACAGCATGGACGAAAAACTCCCGTCTTGTCTTACCTGTATCGCGATAGGGGTGTTATTTTCGTAGCTGTTCTGGAAAAGCTGCAATACATTCATACCCTGACGGATCTCGATGGGTTGATCGTTGTGAACCAACCTGCCGTTCAAAGGCGAAGCAGGCGGATCGTAGTTATCCAACTCGCAGCCAGCAAGCAAAACAACAGGAAAGATCAATAAGCGATATAAATTTTTTCGATTCATCGTAGTAATGGTTTAATGAAATGGATTTCTAACAAGCAATGGATTCCCGTTCAACGCATTTTGGGGTATGGTTGAATAATAATTCCCCAACCGGAAAAAACGGGGCTGTGTAAACCGTGGAGCCACACGCTTCTCAAAAACGTATTTATTGTGTTTATCCGGGTCACCGGGCCGGACCACGCGGTAGGGCCATAGGGCATGAACCAGGGTATTCGCCGATTGGCGATTACCGTTAAATACCTCATGCGCAATACGCCAACGCTTCAAGTCCCACCAACGTTGTTCTTCAAAGGCAAGCTCTACGCGGAATTCTCCCCTTATTTTCTCGATGGTCAATGCGGTCAGGCTGTTCGCTGCAAACCCTGCCCGCTCCCGCAGGCGGTTCATGTAGGCGAGCGCTTGTGGCTCGTCTCCAAGCTCAAAAGCGGCTTCGGCAGCGTTAAGGTAAATCCCACCGAGCCTGAACCGGATCCACCACACATCGCTTCCCTGCCCCTGTTGTGCCGAGCCGACTCTTGCGTCGACATATTTCCGGAGGTAAAAGCCCGAATTGGTGACGTTCGCAGCATTGGGCAGGGGGCCATCGTGCCCCACCATCAGTCCGCCGTCCTCGAATTCGCGGCCTAGATCCGCATGGGTATGCACGATGTACCTACCGGATGCTTCATCCCATTCCATTACCCCTGCTTGAATATTGATGCGTTGTCCGCGGAAAGTAGATCCGGGGGTGATTACAGTACCCGCCATCCGCGCGTCCTTACCTTCAAAAACCGCTTCCGGACTATCGTAATAAATATAGTCCGAATTGTCGGGTGTGCGGGTGACCAGTGCCCCAGGACGACCATCCAGGTAGTCAAACGCCTCAACAATGTTGAGCGAAGGGGTAACCCCTGCCGCACCGCCAGCGCTCTCCCGCAGCGAACGTGGAATGTTCTCGAAGGTGAAACTATGGTATTTGCCGTCGAGTGTGTAATCAAACGCCCAGATGACCTCCGGATTATTGTTCTTGGTAGTGAACAGCTCGTAAAAATTCTGCGCGCGATCCGGATTTTCCTCGTAAAGCGCAAACGGACCATCGTTCAGAATCTCTTGAGAGGCGGCCAATGACTGCTCATAGTAGCCTGCCGCGCGGTCCGCGAGTATCCCCACTTCACCGTTAGTTGTGCGGATGGGATCGGTCATTAGGTTATTGTATTTTGCAATAGAGGCGGCGTAGAGCATGGCTTGTGATTTCAATGCCAATACGGTCCATTTGTTGGCTCGGGTTTTACTGCCTGCGGTCTGCGGCAACTGGTCTTTGATTTGATCCAGCTCCGTCGAAATAAAATCATACAAGCCAGCCTCCGTAGCACGGGGTTCGCGCATGGCTGGGACGCCTTCCGGCCCATCATATTGATAGGTACGCAAAATCAACGGAACACCGCCCATGCCACGAACGTGAAGAAAATAAACATACGCCCGTATAAACCGTCCTTCGGCCAGCAGCTGCTGCTTATCTTCAGCATCCATCACCGTTGATGCCTCAATGTTTTCAAGAAACAAGTTAATATCTCGGATCAAGCCGTAATCCCATAGCTGCTTAACGTCATACCCATAGTTTACGCGTGTGTTTCGCCCATTGTTTCCACCGAGACCGCCCGACCACATCCCTTCATCCACATCGGTAGGTGATAACAGCCCGCCCTCCAAACCGCCCGTAGGCTGCAGCCGGTTGTATAAGTTGGCCAACACGGAGCGTGCCATTTCGGGGTCGTTCCAGACCTGTTCCTCCAACAAGATTTCGGTTGGGTTTCGGTCCAGCCATTTTTCACAACTGGTGAGCTGCATTACCAAAGCAGCAACACCAATGCTCTTCGCTATATTTTTATAGATATACATCGTCATTAAAAGGTTAAATTTACACCCACGTTATACACGCGCACCGACGGGTAGTCCAAGCCATTATTCGACTGTGTTTCGGGGTCAACTCCCAGGTCACGGACATTGTCAATGGAAAATAGATTAAATCCGTTTGCATACACCCGCACTTTGGTAATGCCAGCACGTTTTAGCAGGGCTGCCGGAAGATTGTACCCCACCTGTACATCACGCAGCCGCAGGTAGGATGTATTCCTGAACCAAAACGTCGACGGACGCATATTGCTTTCGTTGTTCGATTTTTTGAGCGCAGGGTAGGTTCCGGGCACCCAAGGGCTCGTTGGGTCAAAAATGTCTTGGCGGTGCCAACGGTCATTGAACAGGTAATCCGGCGAATTGGCATCATTCTGGAACGGGGTTTTGATTTCAGCGGCCCGCCCGCGGCTTTGCATCGCTGCACCGGAAAAATTCAGTGTCAAGTCAAAGCCTTTATACGCCACACTCGTGTTCAACCCGAAGTTGAGGTAAGGCAGGTTTCCCTCGCTATAAGCATTCGGCCGTTCATCCAAGCCGTTTATTACCCCGTCATTGTTTTGATCCTTATAGATGAAATCACCCGGATTCAGCGTCGTGTTGTTCTGCCCGTCAATATTGACCGGGTAATTGGCGATTTCCTCTTCAGACTGAAACTGACCGATGTATTCGTAGCTCCAATTTATCCGTGCCCAGCGGTTTTCAGACGAATTCCGGTATTCATCCCAAGAATTGCCGAACCGTGGTCTATAGGAATACCAATTCTTCAACCTGGCCAGCGTCGCATTGGCACCGATGCTGTAAGATACGTTTCCTGCATTATTGGAATAATTCAAGGCAGTCTCCATGCCGAGCATTTTGTTTGCATTCAAATTTTCGGCCGGGAGGCCAAAACCGACTTCTGCGGGCAACAACAAATCGTAGCGGGAGGCCGGGATTCCCGTCAGGTTGCGCCTGAATACTTCAAAGCTACCGTTCCATTTGTTCCCTAACAGCGAGAAATCCAGGCCTACATTCATTATCTCGCTTTTCACCCACGTCAGTGTCGTTACGGGAAGGCCACGCGAAACAATTCCAGTGATCAGCTGATTATCCAGAAACGCGGTACCGGAATTCCAGTTATATCCGGGCAGGTAAGCGAACGGCCCAACGCCGTTATCTTCACTTCCTGTCTGCCCGTAAGAAGCCCGTATCTTCAAGTCGGTCAGCACCTGGGCTACCCCGCTGTTTTGCATGAATTTCTCTTCAGAGATCCGCCAACCGCCACTCACAAATGGGAAAAAGCCCCATCTATCTCCTTTCGGAAACCGCCACGAACCATCATAACGTCCTCCGAGCTCCAATAGGTATTTGTTGTCAAAACCATAGTTTGCCCGGAAAATAAACCCTGCACGTGCTTCTTCGATCACGCGGTCATCCACCGCCTGCAGTTCATTGAAACTATTGATCAGATCGATATAATTTGTAGCGGGTTGCGAACGGATAAAAAACAAGTTATCCAACCGCTCCTGAGCCTCCATTGCGCCGAAGGCACTGACATCGTGTTTTCCGAACGTACGCTTATAGTTCAGCTGTACGCGGTATACGTTGTCCGTGATGTATCCGTTGCTCCTTGACCGGAAAGGATTCTGTTGCCCTCCGGTAACCACGTATTGGTCGGTCTGTGCGTTATACGCATAGGTATCGAAGGTTTTTTCAAATATATTTTCGAAAAGGTTGTTATAGAAAAACGCATACATACCCGTAGCGGTCAACCCTTCTATCGGAAACTTGTATTCAACATCAAAACTCGTCTGCAACGTGCGGCGTTCCGTTTTGGTGTAACCAGAGTACGGAAACGTTGCGTAATTGCTCGCAAAATTGTTATTTGTTGCCGGATATTCCGGGTTTCCGTTGGCATACGGTTGCTCGGTTGGCCTGTTCCGGAATTGGCCCAGCAGTGATTGGAAATAATCATCTGCGCCCGGAAGCCCCAGCAAATCTCTCGCTTCCACCTTTCCGTTGATGCGGACGCCTGCTTTAAGCCGCTTGCCGATTCGGGTCTCGACATTGGTCTGCAGATTCGTCCGGTTAAAATTATATCCATCAAAAACGGCATCCTGGTTAAGACGGCTTACGGATACGTGGTAACTTGTCCGTTCGCCACCGCCCGAAGTATTCAGGTTGACGTAAGACTGTGGTGCGTTACTTTTCAGGTAGGTCGACCAGTCAAACCCTTCGTATCCTGGTTCTCCGCGCTGCCATTTTTCAACCTCTTCGCGCGTCCAGGTCGACTCACCAAACTCATTCATATCAGCTTCCGCATTAGCCCGTACATAATCGGCCGCACTAGCGGGGGTCGGGAAACGGAATAGGCTCTGCCACCCATGATATGCATTGACATTGATTCGATTTTCCCGGTTCAACCCGCCCTTTTTCGTGGTAACCAACACCACACCGTTGGACGCCCGCAGGCCGTATACAGCCGCCGATGCATCCTTCAGTATAGACAAGCTCTCGATGTCTTCTCCATTCAGGTTGTTGAATTGCTGAGCGCCGGAAGGGACCCCATCAATCACATACAACGGTGTACCCATATTCCGGATCTGCATCCGAGCCTCCGCGCCAGGCCTTCCGTCTGGCGCCCGCGAAGTCACGCCCGCCACTTTGCCGATCAGCGCCTGGGAAACCGTGGGCACCGGACTTTGGGTAAGTTCTTCTGAGCCGACGGTCGATATCGCGTTGGTCAGGTTCGCGCGACGTTGCTCACCGTAACCGACAACGACAACTTCTTCCAGCGAATGCGACACCGCATGAAGCTGCGCATCCACCACCGTGCGGTTGTCAACCGTTATTTCCAACGTTTCATAGCCTACCGAAGAGAAGCGGAGTACATCCGTTCCTTTTGCACGGATGGAATACTTTCCTTCGGGATTGGTAGAAACTGTTTGCACCCGGTCATTGACCGAAATCGTTACGCCCCCAATAGGCTCCCCGGTCACCGAGGAAACAATACCCGAGACCAAACTGTCTTGGTTCAACTCGCTCTTGTAAATGTCTAGCGATACTGGGAGACTCCCGTATGCCATACCGCAGAACGACATGATGATCAATAGCGGACACGTAATTAAAAGTTTCTGCATAGTCGTTAATAATTGGTTTATTCCAGCTGCAAAATAACGACGTGTTTTTACTTGATTTTATTCAATAACTATCGATTTTGTCTCAAATCCAGGGGGCGATTCCATCGATAACCTATACGAAACCAACGATGTAGACAAAAAAAGACTTGCCATCGGGTTACCAATGGCAAGCAGCAGGCGAAAACCAGTTTACGGGATAATGTATCAACGTATCACTCAACCGGCGGATTCGCGCGCCCTGTGGTCAGCTCCGGCAAATACGTACGCCAAGTGATTAATTTCGTACGCAATGCTTTGACAATATCGGGGTGTGCATCGGCCAAATTGGTCGTCTCATAGCGATCCTGTTCCATGTCATACAATTCGGGATTGTTCTTATGGTAATCCATGATCAGCTTCCACTTTCCCGATCGGATGGCTAGATTAGGGCTTCGATCTCTCCCCTTCGGATAGTTAAACGCATGGTCGTTCCTGCCATATTCCCAATACATATCCTTGGTCCGCGAAGCGGGTGTTCCCAGCCATACCGCCGACCGATCTTCACCATCCCCTTTATAGTTCGCGGGCAACTTAGCCGAAGCAATGCTGGTCAGCGTTGGGAAGAGATCAGTCGAGTTCAGTACCGAAAGACTATCCGTTGCGCCAGCAGGCACATGGCCGGGCCATCTGACAATGAACGGCATGCGGATACCGCCCTCGTATAACGAAAGCTTCGTACCACGAAGCCCACCATTACGACTGCCTTTGAAGCTCGGCAGTGCGCCGTTGTCGCTCGTAAAAATCACGATCGTATTTTCGGCAATACCCAACTCACGCAGTCCCTCGAAAAGTCTGCCTAGCTGTTTGTCAAATTCGGCCAGCACCAGTTTGAATGCATCCTCTTCCTTGGGGTTCATCGGAAACTGGCCTGATTGCCGCCGGTTTTCCTCGGGCACCCACGGATCATGCATGTCATCGGGCCACAGGTTCACAAAACAGGGTGTACCCCGATGCCGTCGCAAAAAACCCAATGTCTTATCCACAAAATAGGCAGTTCTATCCCAACGTTTTACGCTGTCCACGTCAGACCATATCCAGTCTGTAGCCGTCAATACCGGATCCGGCTCCGGGCTTTCATACGTGCTGGCATGCTCATCAAACCCATATTTTTCAAACTTCGGTGCATTTTTGATATCGCGGCCGCCACCCATATGCCACTTCCCGAAATGACCCGTTGCATAGCCTGCACTTTTCAGCACCTTGGCGATAGACGGTGCATGGACATTGAGGTAGTTGGCCTGTTCAGCCAACTCGTTGCTTCGCCTATTGTTAAGAAACGTGGTAAAATTCCATTCGGCCGGAAACATACCGGTTAGGATGCTCGTGCGCGAAGGGCTGCAAATCGGGGACGCGCTGTAATACTGGGTAAACCGAGTACCTTCTTCCGCGAATCGGTCTAGCTGCGGAGTCGGCACGAAATTCCCTCCGAATGCACCGATATCACTGAACCCCATGTCGTCGGTCAGGATCACAATGATGTTGGGTTGCTCCTGGCTCTGTGAAGTGAGGGATTGTAATAATAATCCAACGATGATTATACTTTTGATAATGGCTTTCATGTATTGATGGTTAATAATTGTCGCATCACAAAAATACTCCGTAACGCCCCCTTAAAACCACGATATGTTATCTCTTTGTAGTCAAATTATACCCCTTTTTGTAATATCAACAACAGCAAAATGGCAAATCATGTTTTATCAGCACAGGTTCAATCTGTCATATTTCTTTGAAAGACTTTCGGTTTCCTCAATGGATACGCAGGTACCTTTTAAACTCCAATACTTTTCGTATTTTTGTAGGTAACCTCAGTTTTCTCCTGTCTAAAGCATGGCAACGGATTAAACATGAGGAGAGATTATAGGGAAATAGAAAGGAGATATTAACTTGGCAAATATAACTGTACAACCACCGCTCAGCAACGTGCAAGCGGAATTGCTGAAACTCTTCTCGACGGGCATACCGGATAGCCAATTGTTGGAATTAAAAAAGGTTATGGCGAAGTTCCTATTGGATCAAGCAAGAGATAACGCAGATGCCATTTGGGATGCAAAAGGCTACTCCGACGAATCTTTGAAACAAAAGCTCGACAACGATTAGCGATGTCACTGCTGAAAGTCGTCCTTGACACCAATGCACTACTTCGATCAATTTCCCGAAGGTCGGAATATGCAATAATGATTGACAAATTGTACGACGGCACGTTTGAACTGTGGCTTACCAACGACATCCTGCTAGAGTACGAAGAAAAGATAACAGACATCTTCTCAAAGGAAACTGCCGAACTCTTGCTTGGTGCTTTTACGTTATTGCCGAATGTAAAGAAAACTGACATCCATTACCAATTGCAGCTAATCACGCAAGATGTAGATGATAACAAATTTTCGGATTGTGCTTTTGCCTGCAACGCCCATTACTTGGTTACGAATGATAAACATTTCAAAATTTTGAAGTCTATTGGTTTCCCGGCAATCAATACGATTACTTTAGAAGATTTCGTAAGAAGGCTCTAACCGCTGAGTGGGCAGAGAAATAGACAACCTAAATCCCGAACTATTCGCCAATCATCATTGCTGGCAAAAGTACCTCAGGCACGCCACCATACAACGTGAACTGAAAAGGAAGAGGCACAGCCCACTACGGACTGGGGCCTTCGCATGGGTACAATAACCACACTATTGCCCGACTTTCTCCTGACCTTGTTCTGCCATCCGCTATCCCCTAGGTAACCTCTATCCGTGCGGTGGCTAACGATTTTATAGCGACGGGTTAGCTAGGCGTTAGTCGATTCATAGCGGATGGCAGGAGAAAGTGGGAAGAAAGTACGGAGAAAAGCAAGTGGCGGCACGGCACTTACTGCCAAAAGGAGTCGCATCACGGAGGAGTCAGCTGGCTGTCTGGCTGCGGTCGCCTTGCTGTAAGGGTGCTGCAAACACCCGGCAGACAGCTAACCCACCGCAGGCAGACAGCCAAGCCACGCGCAGCAGTCCGGCAGCAGTCTAACAGCAGGTGCAAGGGCGCTAACCTAAGGATTTGCCCGGATTAACAATTACACTGTATGCAATCGGTATTTTCTACGTTATAACGCTTCATTCTTCACATCAAGATATTGGTGTAGGACGCCAATCCCTCCGAATAAATCCGTGCCCTGCACCACCACAACATACCCGCCTGCATTATCCGATGTATAGAAGGAGAACTCCGCTTCCCCGTTTTTATCCACCAACACCTCGGGATTCCAATACAGCGTCGCCCGCGTATCCGCCGGAGTCCCTTCCCTTTCCGGTGAGGTGTACTTCGGGCTGTAGAACTCCGGCGATACTACCGGAACCAGTGGCCGGAACCGGTACTCGCCCGGAATTTTGTTGAGGAACGGGCCGGTGCCTAGGCGCGTGGTAATCTCGATGAAAGCCAGGCCACGAGGACCTATCCCCTGAGTGGCTACGTTTTCTTTAATGCCCAAATGCCGGCTCTGGTAGCGCGACTTGTACCGCATGCTACTCATGACCTCCATTCCTAGGATATCCTCAGCCCTAAAATGCTCTAGGTACGGGCGCAGGTAATCCATGTACCCTTTTGGGTCAAAATCTTCGATCAGCGTTTCATCGGTGGGAAGCCAAAGTGTTGGGGGATCAGTAGGGGGTAAATACTCGCCAGGAGGATAATAAAATTGATTCAACGCGACACCGTCGATAATAAAACGTGCGTAATTTGTTCCTACAGTAAACACTTGTCCTCTACTTAGCGCACCGGTCCTTGGAATATATTCACCAGTACCTTCGACATATCGCATTCCAAACCCATCTACCTGCTCATGGATTAGATCGAATAGTGTTTTCTTCGGGGTATCCTCGAACAGCTTCTGCGGGATGACCTGGTCCGCGCCGCCGCCCTTGTTGAGGTTCTTCGAACCCGGAATCTGCGCCTGCGCCGTCACCACCGCCTCCTCCAGCATGATGCTGCCCGGGTCGATCCGCCCCAGCACCCGAGCCCGCGATTCCACCAGCCGCCGCGAAACCGTGTCGGCCAGCAACAGGCCGGGCGTGAAAACACGGCCCCAACCGATAGCCGACAGGGCCGGGAACGAAGGTTCATCCAGCTCCACCCGGATGCCGTAGTCCCAGTTCCGTTTGTTGAGCGCCTTGAGCACCATGCTCACCGTGTCCGTGATGAAAGGCCCGAAACCGTCGAAGCGGAACGCCCCCGCCGTGTTGGCCGAGGTATCCTGTACCAGGGCTCCGGCTGAACCCATCCGCGCCAGCAGCGTGACACCTGAATTCTTTATCGGCCGGCCCAGGGCGTCAACGACACGACCAGCAACCGAATAACCCTTTTCACGACTGAAAACCGGGGAGTCATGCCTTCGCACGTATCGCACCCATCCCTGCGTCAGCAGCAAAGCATCCATCGCCGGGGAATCCGGATGTTTGATGTAATAATAGGGATCCTCAACCCTTCCCCGAAGTTCTGCACCCAGCAGCATATAGCTTAGCAGGTTGCCTCCGTATGCGTCGAAGGCGACCTGCCCAGTGTCCAGCACCGCAACCGAAAAGCTACCCACCGGGATGGGCCTGCCGTCGGCGTCCCGCACCCGCAGCGTAAGACCCACGCTGTCCCGTGTACCGTACACCGCACGGTTGGTGTTCAGCTGCATGTTTAAATCATCACCGTGCCACACGAACACCGAGCGGCCGTTCAGTGGCGTCAGGTCGCTGTCGTAGGCCGTGAACCGGATTACCCCCGACGGGAAAAGGCTTTTCGGGAATGCACGTACATAAGGCCCGTCAAGCGGCGGCGTCGACCCGCGGATGCCCACCGACTCCCGCGCCTCCGCCGTGAAATGATACACCCGGCCGTGTAAGTCCGGCGTCGCGTCGATTACCACTGTCACGCTGTCCGACCCGGGATCGCTGACCACGCGTAGCATGGTGCCCGAGAGTTCCACTTCCGGCAGCGCATGCCGCGAACCGTCATCCAGCACCGCGGTATAACGGACACCCGCCTCCGGCGTGAAATCAACCACGCCCATGCCGCGGTGCGCCGATGCGAATGCACGGATCTCTTTTCCAGTATCATCAACGATAACCCCTTTGATGTCCGCCCCGTTGCCGTAGGCGTCCAGCGTCTTGAATCCCAGCCGCTGGTCGAACCCCGAAACAAAGCTCCCACCCTCGGGGAGGAACTGTACGTCGAGCCCGCCTTCGCTGAATGCGGACACCGGCGCGCGCCATCCCTTCGCCTTTGGGTCCACCACCCGGAAACGGTCCACGTACAGCAATGTATCGCCGTAGTTCCGCATCCAGTTTGTGTAGGCCCGCAGCGTGTATTCGCCTTGGGCATAGTCTCCCTCATCCAGTACGATACGGCCGCTGAATCCGCCCCAGTGGCCCGGCGCGCTCACCCTTTTCACAACCTTATCGTCACCGTCGATCACTTCCACATAGGCCACATCGATACTGTCGCCCGGCACGTGCGTGTCGGCACGCAATACATAACCCCGGTACCACAACGTGTCGCCCGACAGGTAGTCACTGCGGTCACGGTGGATAAATAACTTTTCGCGGGGGAAATCGGAACGAAAAGACGTCAAGCCGGAAACAAGGCTATCAATGGAATTCGATTGGCCATAGCCCAACTGGGCGACAACGGCACACCATAATAACAAACAGCCGACATACTTTATCCTCATTGGGTCTGGTTTATGCAACAACAACGTCATTGACAATTGGCTAGCGCATTTGAGAATCAATATACACTGAAAGCAAAAAACCGTTACCCATCTCAACGACGGGCAACGGTTAAAGATAAGATTTTTTATTACTTATCGCAATCTTACGACCTGCGAATAAATCGCCTGGTCTTTACCTGCCGGCCGCAACGCCACGCGGGCAAACACAGGTTTCCCTGCATTGAAATCGGCATTATCTGTCAGGTCAACCGTACCGGTGACGGTGGTCCCGGCGGTGACGCCATCGATGCGAAGTCGACCATTACTCGATACGTCGTCGACAAAAGACGTCTTACCGACCAATATCAATACATACTCAATGTCTCTACCACCCGCTACTTCTTCTATCTGAAAAGACGCATTGACACTGCTTCCATTTAACGAAAGCTGCACGTTCGACAAGGTATAGAATGGCGTTACTTCTTTGTCAACATTTGCCGTACCTTTCACATTAACTACGGTTGTATCTCGGTCGTTTACCCACGGGCCATTGTTATCACGCGTTACCAGTTTGTATTCTCCGTCGAATACTTTTGCTTCAAATGTACCGTCTTGTGTTACAAATACCTGAATCGGATTCCGCAATTCGTAACCATCTTGGTACAACTGAAGTTGCACGGCCTCACCTGTACCACGCACGCCTATCGGTTCGCCATTATAGACTACCCGTCCTCGTATCGTCGATTCCGGTGCGTCATAATTATCCAGTCCGCAACTGCTTACCGCCACTACTGCGGGAAGCAAGAACATATTTACATATTTTTTCATTATCGTAATCATAAAGGTTATTGAAACGGATTCAATACAATCTTGGGATTTGCATTCTGCCACTCCAGATCGATGAAGTTGTAATAATTCCTCAACTCAAAAAATCGGGGATGCAACGAGTTGCTAAACGTCAGCCTATCGAATACGTATTTGCCATCGTTTGCTGTACCGGGAGCAACTACTAAGTAGGGGAATAACGCCCACTGTTGAGCAGTTGGGCTATTAACTTCACCATTCCAGACAATGTGCGCGCGACGGAATCGCTTCAGGTCCCAGTAACGATGATCTTCAAACGCAAATTCGACCCGTCGTTCTTGGATAATGTCATCCAACGTCACGGAAGCCAACGGCTGGATGCCTGCTCGTTCGCGAACTTGATTGATGTACTCGACAGCTACCGGCTGCCTGCCCAATTCCATGGCTGCTTCAGCCGCAATCAGCACCGCTTCGGCAAAACGGAAACGGGGAAACCACATCTCACTATTACGCCCGCGGGTAGATGCTCCAGACGCTTCGTCCAAAAATTTACGGAAGAAAAAGCCTGTTTTATTGATATAGACGTCGTTGGTACGGTTTGGCCCGTTGGAGGCAGTGACCAGCCGTCCTCCTTGCATAGATCCAGGAGCTCCGGTAACGGTCTGCCAAGCACCATTGTTCCACACTTTTTGTCCGGCTTGCAGCGTTACTGGATCCCCCTTGAAAAGTGCATTCGGTAAAATTACCGTACCACCTAATCGGGCATCTTTGTTTGCAAAGGCATCCAAGGGACTGTCGTAAAAAACATAATCACCCTGCGCATCGCGGATACGGATATCACCGTTACGGTTGTCTGCGTATTCATAATCTTCAACCAAGTTCAGCAGTGGGCCGGCATACGCGCGATCGATGTCTTCGGCGTGGGATCCGGGGATGTTGATGGTCGTAAAATTAACCTGCTGACCAGTACCGGGATATTTATGGTCCCGCGCCCAAATCACTTCGGTGTTTCCATCCTTTACGCTTACCGCTTCGTAAAAATTGCGTTGCAGATCTTCTGCATTTCTCATTTGCAACGAATATGGACTGTTTTGGATGACGTCTTCCGCCGCTGTCAGGGCTTGTTCGTAATATCCCTCGGCTAAGTTTGCAGCGATGCCAACCTCACCGCCAGCCGTACGAATCGGGCTAGACATCTTGTTGTTGTAATTTGCTAATGAACCTGCATAGATGGCAGCACGAGCTTTCAACATCAACGCGACCCATTTGTTGGCGCGTGCAGAATTGGTATTCCGCGCATCGTCGAGCATTGTCGAAATGGTTTCGCATTCAGTGATGATGTAGTCATAAATACCAGCTTCCGTAGAACGGGGGTATTGCAATGCCGTTACATCCATGCCCACATGGTGATCGAATACCTCATCTCCCACGATCGGCATACCGCCCATACCGCGCGCCATATTGAAATACACCCACGCGCGAAGGAAACGGACCTCGCCTTCATAGAGCAGTTTTCTTTCATCATCGAGTGCAGTTGTTGCACGAACCCCTTGTAGAAACTGGTTCATGTTGCGGATCAACTCGTAGTCGTACACTCGCCAAAGGTTGTTGGCGTAACTTTGCATCACATCCGGGCCACCATCAGATTTCCCTGCTTCATCCAATATCGTATACTGATACGAATTGGCGATATGTTGCCCCCATGTAATAACCGGATCCGTGTTCGGCACGTTTGTTAGTCGACCATAGAAGTTAGATAGCACTGACTGGATCAATATTTCATCACCGAAAATATCTTCTTCGGGCAATATCGTGTCTGGCTCGCGCTCTAAGAAGTTGGAGCAACCGCTGAAGGAAGTTAGTCCGACCGCCAGCACCAACACCTTGAATATGGATATGCTTGACTTTTTCATAATTCTTTTTTTTTATAATATTTAACCTACTAAAACCTCACGTTGATTCCGAAGTTCATAATCCGATAAGTAGGATAACCCAAACCGTTCGTATCCTGCGTTTCGGGATCTATACCGATCAAGTTGGTGAACGTAAGCAAGTTTTGTCCAGAAAAGTACACTCGTACACCCGTGATAGAAAGCGGTTCCAAAATATGAGACGGCAACGAATACCCGAAATCCAAGTTACGAAGTTTAATATAACGGATTTTTTGCTTCCAGAAATCACTGTTCCAGTAATTACTATGTGCGCCGTTGCCAATCAATAACATCGGGTATTTACCCGGAATCAATTCACTATTGGCATCCCAGATGTCGGACAGCTTCCAAGCATCATCCGCATAGTACTGAGGAATGTTACCACCGTTTTGGAAAGGTGTACGCATTTCATGTTCCTTGTAGAAAGTATACATCGCGCCACCCGAGAAGTCGAGCCCCAAATCAAAGCCTTTGTAAGCAAAGGCAAAATTCAGCCCGAAGTTCAGTGCCGGTGTCGAGTCACGACGATACCCAATCGGACGTTCATCCAACCCATTGATTACCCCATCACCGTTCAAATCTTTGTATTTGACGTCACCAGGGCGTAATGTACGGTTACCTTGGCGATCATTATCAATTGGCCATTCTGCAATCTCATCCCAGCTTTGGAATTGCCCGTCGGATTGTAATCCCCAATTCAAATAACCATAACGTTGCACAAGGGAATTCCGATACTCATCTACCGAGTTACTAAAACGGGGTTTGTACCGATCCCAATCATAAAAGCGGGAAAACGTTATATTACCCCCCAGTGAATAGTTCAATTCGCCCGCACGGTCAGCCCAACGCACCACCGCCTCATAACCGCGGTGCATATCGGAATTCAAGTTCTCATTCGGTAAATTGAAACCAACTTCTTTAGGTATCAACACGTCATAACGTGAAGCAGGAAGTCCTGTACGTTTGCGTTGGAAGAATTCGACGGTCGTCGTCAATCGATTACGGAGAAACGCCGCGTCAAAACCGATATTGGTCATCTCTGCACGCAGCCATGACAATGTGGTTACCGGAAGTCCCCGAGGCTGTGCACCGATGAGGTACTCGCCATCGATTACCGACGAGGCGACATTCACCCAATCGCCATTGGCATTACGGAATCTTTTGTAATTATAACCGCCGAGGTAATCAAAGGGATTATAGCCCGCAGTGTTGTCATCGCCAACCAGACCGAATGACCCCCTGATTTTCAGATCATTGACAATATTTGCAATTTTGCTATCTTGCCAGAACGATTCCTGCGAAATCCGCCATCCTGCAGATGCCGCGGGGAAGAAGCCCCAACGGTCATTGGTCGGGAATTTCCAGGAACCGTCATAACGGCCCAACAACTCAAGCAGGTATTTTCCGTTATAATCGTAGTTCACTTTACCAATGTAACCCAAGCGCGCCTGCGGATTGTCACCCTCGTCATCGTACGTATCCATCGTTTCAAAATAAACAAGCTCCAACGCATTGGAGGTTGGAATAGAATGCAACCAGGTGGTGGGCGTTTTACGAAGAATACTTTCCACACCGCCAATTACCGAAAGATTATGTGATCCGAATGACTTGTTATAGTTCAGCTGCACATTGGAGGTTATTTCCTCTACGTGGCCCATCCGACGCTCGCGCCAAGGGTTGTTGTTCTCGAAAATCACCGGATAAGTATCCGTAGCTTCGTCATAACCGTACAACTTGTAGGTAAACTCATGATTGTCCATCCGTTGGTTTGCAAAATAATAACCCACCAATGCTTTGGCTTTCAGCCCGTCAACGATATCGTACTCCGCATCGAAGTTGAGCTGACTAACCCGCCAGGTCTCCGTACGCTCACCCGACAAGTCGTAATTCAACCAGCCGAAGTTCGTACCCGGATCGGTAGAAGTCAGCGTGGGGTACAACGGATTATCGTTTGCAAATGGGCGTACCGTGGGCAGGTTGCGGAATGTACCGTAGCGTGGTAACCACAAGTCATCACCACCCGGCACACCAGGGTTTTTCCGAAACTCGTGGCGGGCGTTATAGTTGGCTCCTACCCGGAAACGATCAGAAATCTGCGCGGTGATGTTCATTTGTACGTTCGTACGCTTGAAACCGCCATAGTTCACAATAACGTCATTCTGGTTGAGGTGCCCCAAACTGAAATAGTAGTTGATTTTGTCGGATCCGCCGGATACGTTGGCGTTGACGTAAACCTGCGGTGAGGTTTCCCAAATGTAATCATACCAATCAAACGGTACGTACCCTTTTTCGGTGCCTTGCCGCCATTTGGTCAAATCTTCGGGCGTATACCGATAGTTGCCGACCTCTTGTACGGTTTCTGACTGAATATAGCTTTCTACATACGTCACCGCATCTGCGGGCTTCGGAAATGTAGACAAGTTCTGGAAGCCGTAGTTGGATGTCAAACTGATTGTGTTCTTTGTATTCTGCTTACCCCGTTTAGTGGTCACAACAACGACACCGTTTGCCGCCCGTACGCCGTAGATCGCAGCAGACGCATCCTTTAGGATGGTGATGGATTCAATGTCGTTGAAATCCAAATTATTAAACTGGCCGGCGTCTTTCTGGACACCATCGATGACATACAGCGGAGTGCCCATATTTCGGATTTGGATAGCGGTGGATGACCCCGGCCGACCATCCGTCTGCCGGAAGTTCAACCCAGGCATCTTTCCCACCAATGCACCGGAAGTGGTGGAGGCTAATGATCGGCTGATGTCGTCGGCACCAATAGAGGAAATGGCACCCGTCAACGTCTCCTTTTTCTGCGCCATACCGAAACCGGTTACAATAACTTCTTCCAATGCTTCAGAAGATGAAGTCAGGTCGATCGTCACATTGCTAGCGTTAGCGCTTACAGGCACTACGGTCTGATCGTAGCCAATATAAGTAACCAAAAGGGAATCTCCACCGGATGCCACATCAATGGAGAAGGTACCATCGGCCGAGCTCGACGTGGTGCGCTGGCTGACCATCGCCTTGATGGTCGCGCTGCCGATGGGGGTACCGCCCTCCGCGTCCCTCACGGTCCCGGTGACAGACCGGGTCTGGGCCATTGCTATGGATAGTCCAACGCACCATAACAATGTTACAAGTAAAGCTTTACTCATAGTGTTGTTGTTTTGTTTTAAATTGTTTATAACTGTATTGATTAACCCTGTATTCGAACATTCCTATCCCAATCCCCACCAAAAAACATGCTTACACCTTCCAGGTAGAGACGGTAAACACATTGGTAAAATGCCGTGTAGCGAAGAGCTACCGCAGTAATTCCAGCCCAAATCCCGGTGCGTCAGGTGGGATCAGGTTCCCATCCTTGATCACATACCGACTGAGATCTACGTCGTCCGAAGTGCTCGTTACACCTTCGATCGTTACTGTATTTCCCAAACCACCGGCCATATGGGCGGTATAAAATGATTTTAAGAGCGAGCCCCATGCATGCGGAGATGCTTGTACACCGTATTGAATCAATGATGGCATCAGTTTCCGCCAATTGGTAAACCCAAGGCCCTCGATGTCGGAAATGTGTACATCCATGAGTTTTTGCTGCATCAGCGTATCCAACAACGCGGGATCCGGATCGGCTTCGCCTTCTGCAAGCAGGCTCTTTACGTTTGCCTTTGCCATCCATTCACGGAGCTTGCGGTAATCTTCAACGGTTTCATGAAACGGTTCCTCAATCCAGAAAAGCGGTGTATTACCGATTCCCTCGAGGTATGCCGTAAATTCATTTATCGTGAACCCATTGTTGCCATCTACCAAAATCTCGCAATCGGGAAAAGCTTTGGCAACGGCTTTGGTGACTTCAATATCCCGCGCTAATCCTTCTTTTTGGGCCATCCAGCGATGCCCTCGACCGATTTTCAATTTGAATTGGCGGTAGCCATAGTCGTAATCATAGCGACAGTTTGCAAGTACCTTATCGATACCTCCGGGTGCATGAGCGGGCTCCAGATCGTCGAAATAAATCATACCGCTGTAGTACTTGGTGGTAAATGGCTTATCACGGCCCAACAACGCGTATACCGGTTTGTTTAATGCGACACCGGCAAGATCATGCAAGGCGATATCGAATGGTAGGTAACGATCATCCGTAATGCCGACATTGACCTTGAATACGTCCGACAGTTTTTTGCCGACCAGTTCCGTAACGAGACGCTGTGCCTCATTACGGCCGCCCCGCAGCGAAGCCCAGCCTTTTGCGCCTTTATCCGTGGTGATGGTGCATATGCCGAGCCGAGGTCCAAATCCATGCACGTCCAACCGCGCATTTTTTCCGACAAAACGCGGATACTGCATCCGTACATCGTCAAACGTTACCGATTGTATCTTGTGGTAGGCTAATTCCTCTTGCATACGGCCCACTCCCGCCCCACCCTGAAATACACCGCCAATCGCTGTTTTAGACAGCAAACTTGCTGCTACGCCTGCATTCAATGTGTAAATAAATTCCCTTCTCCTCATAATAGTGGTGTTTTAATGGTTAAATTTTTACGCCGGTATCACGTTCGCGATGACGACGGGAATTTTATGCTTAGCCGCTAACGGACGACCGTTAACAAAACGTTTGTTTTAAAAATGCGAAACCCTCCTCAGCTAATTCATCTGCACTGTTGGCCAATGGCCGCCATATGCTAGCTGCTCTAGCTAATTCTTTCGAGGGTGCGCCAAAGGTCTCAATGACCAGGCTACCCCGATACCCGATGTCTTGAAATGCATCACGTATCCCTAGCCAATCCAAATGGCCTGTGCCCGGTGTTCCGCGATCACTTTCATTGGCTTGTACATGGATCAGCCTATCCCCAAGTTTGCGGATACTTGCTGGGATGTTTTTCTCTTCAATATTGCTATGGAAGGTATCCAGTAAGATCTTCAAATACGGGTGATTCACCTCATCGACAATCGAAATGGCCTGATCTACGGTATTGACCATGTCGGTTTCAAATCGATTTAGCGGTTCCAACGCTAGGGTCACCCCAAGCTCTTCCGCACGCTTGGTGGCTTCATGGAGGTTCTCCAAACACCATTGCCGCTCTTGTTTCTTTTGCTCCGCGGAGACCAGCCTGGTCTTTCCAACTGCCGAATAAAGTGGTCCGCCGAAAACGGGGCTTTCCATTTCATGGGCAATCTCCAGGCAATCGATGATATAGGAAAGCCCATTTGCCCGGTTTTCGGGCTGATCACTGGAAATATCCCGGTCCATACCAAAGGCCCCGCTCACCGAAATCTTCAAATTCAACTCTTGGCATGTTTTCTTCAACGCATTCCAATCAATCAGGTTCCGGTCTTCCACGGCAATCTCGATCAGGTCATAGCCCATGGCTTTGGCCTTACGCAAGACATCGAAGGATTGCGTGGAAAAGGGTGAAACCCAAACAAATGTGCTTATTCCTATGGTCATCTTCTGCAAACCTATTTATTCAAAACTTGGTATTTCTACCCGTATCCCACCTTTCATCGCCGATTCGTGTGCGCAAATCCCGGCGCACGTATAATTGGCTGCCTTTGCAGCATCTACGGCCGAATCTCTGCCTTCTACGATCGCTGCAACAAACTCCTGTACCAAGTGCGGATGCGAACCGCCATGTCCTGCTCCCTGTAGGAACGACACGTGATTGGGATCGTCAATTTTCTCCCGCTTGGTGAAATCAGCGATTTCCGGAATCAATAATTCATCGGTATCCGGCACGTCAATCCGTCTGGCGTTTTCACCACCATCAAAAATCACATGCTCTTCGTCTTGCAACTGCTCCCATTCAAATGACATTTTCGTGCCGTACACGTCGTAGCTTTCGCGATACTGACGCACTACATCAAACAGCGAACGCGTCGCTTCTGCTACCACATCCGAATCCTTCAACTTGAATGTAGCCGTCTCTACGGCGTATGGTGCATTGTAGCGGCTCGCCAAATCGTCGGATAGCCTACCGGAACCATGGCAAACCACAGACTCTGCAATGGTGTTATTGATGCGCAATAGCGGTGATATCGCGTGCGTACCATTCAACATGGGCGGATAGCCTTTCCAATACTCAGCCCATCCGTCCATACTCATATCTTGGATGTGGGATCCGCGGACAAACTGGATTTTGCCCAATTGCCCCGTCTCGGCCAATTTCAATCCATAAAGGAACTCACGGGTATACAGTGCTGTTTCCATCATCATGTATACCTTGCCCGACTTGCGCTTGGCAGCGACTATCGCTTCGCAATCTTCCACCGTCATGGCCATCGGGATGGTACATGCCGTATGCTTATTGGCGTTCAACGATGCCAACGTCATCTGTGCGTGTTCCGGAACGGGAGTGACCACATGGATGGCGTCCACATCGTCCCGTTTCACCACTTCATTGAAGTCGGTGAAAAGCAAATCCTCATCCAGGTTGAACTTCTCTTTTAGTTCATTAAGTGTATTTTCGTTCCGGGTACAGATTCCTACGGCTTTGATATTGGGGTGTTTCTGATAAATGGGAATAAACTCTTTCCCAAATCCCATACCTACGATAACGACAGTAATTTTTGACATGTTCTGATTCTTATTTAGCTAATTATACTTTCCAGTTAGTTTGCAATCCAGTTAACGGCATTGATCAATAATGCCCTATAGGCTTCATGTTCGTGGCTACGCTCATCGTGGCCGGTTGTAATTCCGGCAATTTTTGCCTTCTTGTGTTTTACCGTGAATACGCCTGGGAAAACGGCGTCGGTTTCCTTGGATTGGCCAATGACCAATACCTCAATCCCCTTCGCAGCCGGGTCTGGCACGAACCGATACAACTCATCCACAAAATCAAACTTGGCCGGAACGCCTTGTGTAATCGGATGTCCCGAGTTAACAACAAAGTTTTTTATATCCTGAAGCTTTTCATGGCTTTTACTACCACCCCCTACATAATTGAGGTTGTACGCCGGCCAGTCCGCCCAGTTATACCATACTGCGGCATGCAATAGTAACAGCCCATGTCCTTTTTCGACGAATTTGGTGATGGCTTGCTGTCCTTCGGCGGCAATCGGTTGATTGTTGGTCAAAATCAAGAGATCAGCCTGCTTCAGATAGGCCGGTATGGAGTCTGTCACTTCGGTATACGTCACGCTATACTTTCCGGTCGATTCGATGGTCTTTTTATCTTCCTGGCCATACCACCGACCGAAATCATGGGATCCGCCGCCGCCCACCATCAAAATCCGGAGGGGTTTCTGCGCTACCGCCATACCCGTGGTCATCAACAGCAGGGCAAATCCTGCCAATAGTTTCGTCATCTTGTTCATTCGTGAAAAATTTAGTATTATCAGTTAGTGCGCTATTTTACAACGTGCATAATGCCATTCATCCCCCGCCAATGCCCGGGGAAGGTACATACATACGGATAATCACCTGGCTCAGCGGGAGCCGTAAACTCCAGCGTAAAGCTTTCTCCGGGATTCACCAATGGCGTATGATGCAACACCTCGGGAATAGACGGAATGTATTGCTTATCAAACGCTTCTGATGAGCGTAACATATCATCCGCCGCTTTACCTACGATTTCCAATGTACCCGGCTGTATGATCAGCATGTTATGCTGCATACCATCGGGGTTTTCGAATACCAGTGTAATCCGTCTTCCTGCTTGCACGGTAAATGACTTCTTATCATACTGCATGATGTCCTTTACGGCCTTAATCTCAATACGTTCGGAAGGGGCTGTACTGCCCGCGTCGGACACTGCACCTTGATCGTGACCCGCATGGTCTTTCTTCGAGAACCGTACAGTGATGTTATTGACGTTGCCGGTGAACCTGGACGACTCGCCATATTCAGTAAACGCATGTTCGTCGTCAAAATCCTCTCCCGACCGCAGGTTGAATTTCAGTGGCGCAGCAAATAAATGCATGGCTTTTGCCTTACCTTGGCTGGTACCGTTTATGGAAAGCTCCACTGTTGCATCCGCGCTCATCCGTGCGTCGACGGTAAACGTGCTGGGCACACTGCCGCGCGAGGAAACAGTAGCCGTCTGGCCATGCTGATAGACTTCGAAAAACACGCGGTTGCTTTTCATGTAAAGCGCATAGCCTTCGGATTTATCGCCCTGACCTACGATCAAACCATTATAGGGCTGATTCTCACGCCTGCTTACTTCGGTTTGGATATGGATTTCCTTGTTCGATACATCAGGTGAAAACTGTAAACGGCTGCGGCGGCCGAGCACATATTGCTCATTAGCCAATGATTCGACGATACGCTTGGCAAAACTGCCGTTCGCTTGCGAAGCTACGTTGAAAAACTCGTCTTCTTGACTTGCAATCGCTCCGAACAATGCTTGCGACAACCACCGGTCGCGCTCGTTGACGCTATCGTTTGTCGCCTCAAGCAAGGCATTGGCAATTTCGGCAGAGGCGGGATACTCAGCTAACCGGACAAACGCTGCCAATCGCGTATTTAACGCAGTGTCGGCCAATATTGCGCTTTCCAGTATGGCATCCCTCGATTGATCACTTATCGAAAGTACCTGAACAGCTGCCTTGCGCACACCGGCAGACGGGTGGCTTAATGACTTGACTACAGCGTCGAATACATCTTTATTCGATTCGATAACGTTCAATCCCTGTAATGTCCAAAGTGCATGGATAGCCGGGGCATTCAGGCCAATTTTATCCACTTTCTTGTCCGATGCGATGCCAATCAGTTCACTTACAACATCATCTTTTTGCCGCTCGACCAAGAGGCGTTGGGCATGCATCCGCCAGAATTTGTTATCACTCTTTAACGCCTTCAATAATCCATTCGTATCGTCTTTGGAAAGCTTATACGATGATTTATGCATTGCATCTTTATAGACTAACCGATAAACCCGGCCGTACTTTTTGTCGCGCAGATCGCTTTCGAACGCATTACCCGGGCCGTGTGGCTGATCGACAAAAGGCAACACCTTATCGGACGGTGCTTGGGCAGGTACGAAGACGTTGTGCTGGATGATGAAATTGTACCAATCGAGTATCCAGACAGCGCCATCCGGACCAACCTCCGCGTGTACAGGGCCGAACCACTCGTCCGAGCTGGCCACCAAGTTCCACCCGTCATGTTCCTTAAAACCTGCGCCGTCGGGTTCGATGACAGCATTGTGGATCAACCGCACCGTAGGCTCGGTTACGAAAGCCACTTTATTCCAATAAGCTTGCGGATAATCACGCGCCGTGTATAGCTGGTGCCCTGCGGCTGATGTAAAGCCACCGACCACATCCACCTGCCGGAGGTTGGGTTGCATGGCATGCACTTCGTAGTGCCCATCGATCTTTTGCACCGCGTTGATATTGAGCTTCTGATCATCTTCCTGGAGCCGGCGCTGTACCAACTGCTCGGGCATGGAATAAAACGCGCTGTGGGTATTGTTTGCCGTGGAGATAAACACATTGTTATCTTCGGTCATTCCCAGCCCCCAAGTATTATTACTAGTTGTCGCCAAGTACTCGAAATCCGTTCCGTCTGGCTTGAAGTGGTATACCCCTTGGGCAAAAGCCATCCGCTTGCCATCGATTTGACCATCGAAGCCGGCATATCCCGTAACGCCCCAAATTTTGTTGTCAAACCCGTACTGCAAATTGGAAGGCCCTGCATGCGTGTCGTTTTTCCGCCATCCAGTCATAATAGTCTCCCTTGAATCGGCCACGTCATCGCCATCTGTATCTTTCAGGAAAATAAAGTCTGGCGCCATGGCAACGATAACGCCACCATTGGCAAAGGTAAGGCTCGTGGCAATGTTCAGCTTGTCGGCAAAAACCGTGAATTTATCCGCTACGCCATCCCCATCCGTATCTTCACAGATCTTTATCCGGTCGTTTGACTCTCCTTTCAGCTCCACGAAATTGTTGGGATAGTCCATGGCCTCGATGATCCATAACCGGCCTTTTTCATCCCAGCTCATGGCCATGGGATTGACGATATCGGGCTCTGCGGCAAACAACTGCAGCTCGAAACCGATAGGCACCTGCATCAATTTCTTCGATTCTTCCGACGAAAGTGGATCCTGCATCTTTGGCACGAAATGGCGTGCGGTGAAATCTGCAATGGTATCTTGATAGATGCTGACGCTCGGGATTTTCAACTGTGCGACTAATCCCATCACCTTGTCACCGATTGCCCATTGCACACCACTGTTGACCTGCCGTAGAAAGTCTAACTGCTTCCATACAGACTCCTCGCTTCCAGAAGCTGTTTGAAATACCCGGCCATCACCCTTCACCAACCTACTCATCGCATCGGAACCCGCATTATCAGAAGTTCCCTCCGGAGTGGCCCCTTCAACCAGCTTACTATACCAAGCTGGCCCGTTAGCCGGTGCAGCCCCCAGGGCTATTAGCCCTTTGCCGTCTCCGACAAAGCTTTTTAAAGCGCCTTCTTGCTCTGAAGATATGGACTCGGGCAGCGCGAATAAAACCAGCCCGTCATATACACGCAGATTTTGCTTGTTCAAGTCATTAGCATCAGCCGTGTACGTGAGGTTGATCCCGCTTTTGAACAGCTCTATCGCTAACCACGATGCATACTTACCCGACTCAACGGATTCATCTGCGCTACCCAAAAACAGCACCTCGGCACGACGTGGATAATTACGATCGTTACTCGTGCACTGGATAAAAAACAGGCAAAAAAGGACAATATACAAATAGGAAATTATTCTCATGTAATATAGTGCTATAATCGTTAACAATACAAAAGTAGAATAGATAACCAGCATAAAACCGCGTTATATTATCCCTTTATAGTCAAATTATATCCGAATTTTGTATGTTTGCTTACTTATAATGGTAAATCATGAAGAAAACCCACATTATTCCCAAGGCACTGATTCCTGACAATCGTTCGTTCGTGGTACGAAAGCAGGTCGAACCTTATTTTGATCCCACCTTCCACTTGCACCCCGAATTCCAGTTATCTTACGTCATGGAAGGTGAGGGTAACCGTTTTGTGGGCGACAGCATCAAACCGTTTAAAGCTGAGGACTTGGTACTCATTGGTCCTAACCTACCGCATGTGTGGCGTAGCCATAATCCCTATTTCGAGAAAGACAGTACACTCAGCACCACCGTTGTTGTTATTTACTTCCACGATCATTTTCTGGGCGAAACGATTGAGAATAAGGAAGAGTTTGAAAGCATCAGGCATCTTTTCCAGCGTTCACAATGCGGCATCGAAATCGCGGGCAAAACACAGCGGCAGGTTGGTCAGCTGATGAATGAACTACTGCACCTGAAAGGGGCGGAAAGCATTATCCAACTGCTCCGCATCCTGAACACCATCGCACTGTCCGACGAATGCCAGCTGATCACCGATACCCATTCAAAATCATACAATACCGAAGTCGAGACGGATCGCATGAACAAGGTATACGAATATATCATGAAAAACTTCCAGCAAAAAATCAACCTGGAAGACGTTGCCTCGATTGCCAGCATGACGTGTACCTCGTTCAGCAGGTACTTCAAATCGCGTGTCAATCAGTCCTTTTCAGACTTTCTCAAGGAAATCCGCATCGAATATGCCTGCAAGCTCCTGAAGGAAGACAAGATGAATATCGACCGTATCGGTTACGAATGCGGATTTCAGTCGGTCACCAACTTCAACAAACAATTCAAGAAAGTCACCGGCAAACAGCCCCACCAATATCGCAGCGAATACCAGAAAATGGCCATTGAACCCTACCATCAGTATCATTGAAACACCGGCGCGTCTTGTTGCGTCGTGCTGGGTATGCCGCCGGCAATCTCCGGCCAACCGTTGCGCCACGTCAGTTTATCAAGCATCAACATGCGTCGGCTCGCGCCGCTTGCCGCCTTACCTCGCGACGGATCAATTCCATGGTAGAGGAGCCAATCGGTTCCCTCACTATCGGTAACGATGCGAGCATTATGACCGGGGCCTACAATACGTTCATTGCCCTTTAAGAGCAGGGTGCCGTTACCGCGCTCGGCGATATCGTTTCCATTTTTGTCTAGGTATGGCCCCGCAAGGCTTGTAGACCGTGCAACCAGCACGTGGTATTGGCTTTCAGCGCCGTCGCAGCAACTCCCTTTAGAACCGAAGAAATAGTAATGGCCTTCCTTTTTATGAATCATCACTGCTTCGAAATCGCCCGCGGCGATTTTGAATTTACGGGTGAGGTCGGGTACCGACAGGCCGTCGCCAGCCAACGGCACTCCATAAGTGCCTTGTGTAGGTGCATTGCTAAAACTTCCCCAAAACAGATATTTTTCGCCATGCTCTTCGAAATAGCAAGGGTCAATCGAATTAGGAACATCAACCTCTTCACTGGTGAAAAGCTTGCCATGGTCTGTAAATGGACCGGCCGGATGGTCTGCAACAGCCACGCCGATGCCCGGATTTGGGTCGCCCCACGTGGAATAGGAATAGTATAGGTAGTATTTGCCATCGATGTGATTCACATCCGGCGCCCATAAGCCCCCGTTGTTTTTCCACGTAGGTTTTGCAGTGAAGGCTTGGCCCGACACCTTCCAAGATACCAGATCTGTCGACTTCAAAATGGGGATCAATCGGCTACCCTGGCCGTCGCCCCAATCATCTTGGGTGCCGTAGGCATAGAATTGGCCCGAGTTCGGATCGCGGATTACAGATGGGTCGGCTAAGATCGGTTCGAAGACAGGATTGGTGTATTGGATTACTTCAGTCGTATCCGGCTGCCCGATATCGTCGGTATCCGGCTGCGCATTGCAGCCCGCCAATAGCAGTGAAGCGGCAAAAAAACTGTAAATCAGCATTTCTTTGGCATTGAATAAAAAAATCATTCTTCTTCCAGTATGGGCACAATGACTTTATCGCTAGCGACGCTAAATTTGTAAAGGCCAGTCTCTGCATCCCACTGCTTAATCACGGGAACTATCCGTGTCCGCCTTGGGGTTACCTGTTGCTGGTCAAAGTGCACATGGTATACATAGTACAATTGCCCATCCAGCCCCTCGAACAAATCACCATGGCCAGAACCGTTCTCACCAACAATAGAACGGTGAAGAATCGGGCTGTCTTGCTGCTTAACCCAAGGTCCGTACGGGGAATCCGAAACAGCATAGCCAACAGCATAGTCGATATTCAGGTAGTGGTTGGCCGAATAGAACAGGTAGTATTTATCCTTCAATTTGATAACGGTTGGGCCTTCCATAATTGGTGCCGACTCATAAGCTGGGGTAGCTTCCCAGGGCTCAGTTTGGTCAAAGCATTTTTTCAGGGTTTCAGGTTTGATTTGCCCTTTTTCCAAGTCAAACTCCGCTACCCACAGGTAATTGCCCCCACCAAATCGGACATGGTAAAGGTAGTACTTGCCATCCTCATCTTTGAAAATGTAAGAATCGATATTTTTTTCCGAGCCATCAATGGGAGCAACTTTCGCTTGCGTATAGGGGCCGAGCAAAGAAGTGGACTGCGTCAATACGGTCTGTTCATTGGCGGTATAAGTCAGGTAATACCTATCGTTTGCTTGGAATAGTTGCGGTGCCCAAAAGCCTTCTGTACCGAAGGCCTGTTCCCCTTTGGTTAAGATCAAATGCGCCGAACCACTTGTACCGGCAGGCTTACTCCAGGTTTGCAGGTTTGTGGATTCCAAAGCGGCGAATCCAGATGCTGCCGACCCGCCGCTTCCTCCTGTGCCGGTCAAGTAGTACTTACCGTTGTGGACATATATCGTTGGGTCTGCAAAAAACAATTCGCGTTTTTCCTGTGCCATGAGTTGACCGCTGGGGATTAACAGCCCTGCCATCAGGAAGGCGCAGCAGAAGTTAATGTATCTCATCCTATTGCTCATTTCAAAAGGTTAGTATTGGATATGCTAATTTTTAACATCCAAAAGAGTTCAGCTAGTTACAACACAAAAATAGACCACTCAGCTTTAGGAAAACCGCGGTATGTTGCCTCTTTGTGGTCAAATTATATCAATACTTGGTATTCGCACTTATTTTAAATGACAAACAAGAAGAAAGCGTGCGTTCTTACCATCACTGCAGGAGTACCGGCGTAACGTAGCCCTTATCAATATGCATGACGACCTCCCCTTCTTTCTCCACAAAGTTTACGGTGCTTATATTCATGTACCGGGGGTGAATTGCCGTTTCACTATAGTGTGAATGGAAGACGATGCGTAACTGCCCAGCCTTATCGGTAAACATCGCGCTATGCCCTACACCAACCAAGTCGCCTGGTTTTTGTAGTATTGGATTTCCCTCGTATTTGGTCCATGGACCCGTAACCTGGTCGGCCGTTGCATAGCCTATCCCATAAAACGGACTTTCATAGCTATTGGCGGAATAAGTCATGTAGTATTTACCATTGTGTTGCATCACATATGGCCCTTCGTTCACACGGGGCCAAACTTCTTCCCATGGCTGAGAAACGTTTATGCATTTTTCCAGGGTTTCCATGCGAATCGTCATCAGGTCGTCTTCAAGCTCGGCTACCCAAATATTCAACCCATCATTAAACCGATCAAAAAACAAATATGGCTTCCCATCATCATCGATGAACAGTGAGTTATCGATACATTTCTCGCCCTCAAGCATCGGCTTCTTAACTGCTTGCCTGAATGGTCCGAGCGGGCTGTCACTGGTGGCCACGCAGATGTGCTCATCAGCCGAATAATACATATAAAACTTCCCATCCACTTGATAGACTTCAGGCGCCCAAAACCAACGGCCACCCCAAGAATCATTCTTATGTAGCGCCAACCGGTTGCCTGGAACTGCTTCCCAAGTGAGCAAGTCTTGCGAGATGAGGACCCCAATGCCATCATCCGCTGACGTACCATAGGCATAATAGGTACCTTCATGTAACAAAATAAAGGGGTCGCCAAAAGAGACATTGGTCTCTACTCGTTCTATGGGTACTTCGGGTGTCGGATCCGAGTCGCCTGATGAACAAGCCAACACCGACAAGCCGATCGCCATGGCCATAAGGGCCGTCTTTTTCACTTCAATAATCATCCGATTTATTCTTTAACTATTCCAAAATGTTTCACGAGTTCACCATATTCATCCTGCGAAATGGTAATCATGCAACCATGACGCACGTTGGCTGGAAGACTGTATTTATCCCAATCCGAATGAAATGTATACCCCGAAGCCTGATACCAAGGACCGTTTAGGTTGTCGGCAATCGATAGTCCGTATGAGACCCCCGGATATTGCTCGTAATATAGGTACCACGCCTGATCATCCGGCGACGGGATCAGCATCGGAGCTTCCCTAAAATTGGGGCTGATCGGTGCTGAAGGCTCCGAATACGGACCCGTGAGGGACGGTGCTCTTGAAATGCGAATGGTCTTACCTGTTGGCCAATACAATGTCGGGTACGATTCATCCTTGATGACAGCATAATACTGGCTCCCCACTTTGCGAAGAAATACATCGATCGTACCCATGTCCCAATCAAATAATTTGGTTGGATGATCCGAAAATGACCGGAGATCTTTCGACAGTACGTAAAGTGTGCGTTGGCTCGCCCAGTATCGCTCCGGGTCTTCTTTCGTCCCTTCCTTATGCGGCGTATGCCATGTCAGTATGTACTGGCTGGTCGATGCATCAAAGTACAGTTTTGGGGCTCCTATTCGCTGCAGTGCCTGCGCATAATCGGGTGTACTTCGCAGGTCGGGCGTGTAGGTATGGTGCTTATCCCATTTTTTGAGGTCCGTTGATACCCATATTACAATATCAGGTGACCCATCGCTTGTATTACCTGCAAGATAGTACCTACCATCGTGCCCTTTGCAAATATCAGGATGCCCCTGGTATTCTTCGGAAACCCGCTTTCCCCCGTTGAGGGCATGCCAATGGAGTCCGTCGATACTTACCGAATAATACAGCCGACCATAATCCTGGTGGGTCATATGGGCAAACAGATAAGCTTGGTTCACCGCGTCTTCCCTGCGGTGAACCTGGCCTGGCGGGTTGGGTTGCTGCCCTATGACGTCCACGAGGGCCGTCACAACCAGTGCCGAAACCAGCGCAGCCCTTTTAACTATCCCGTGGATGCTACACATAACGTTAATAATTAGGGTTCTGTGTTAGCTTGCCGTCACTGTTGTCTACTTCGATTTGTGGAATAGGCAACCGCTTATGCTTGTCGAGGATAAAGTTATTGAAATCAGGGTCCCTTGATTTTAATTCGTCGATCCCCACTTGCGTATCCAAAAGACCCCAACGCTTCAGATCCGCCCAACGCCACCCTTCAAAGCACAGTTCCAACGCACGTTCCATCTGCAGGCGTTTCAAAAACGCGTCCTTCGAATTCAACGCATTTGCAAACGCGCTGTTTTGTAGGGTTGGCAGATTGGTGGAAGGACGACGACGAACTTTGTCGACATAAACCGCCGCCTCTGTCGGCGAACCACCCGTTTCCACGATACATTCCGCATACATCAACAGTACGTCTGCATAGCGAATTATCCGGTAATTGTTTGGCGCAAAATAATCCTCCCGATCGCGGAAATACGACGTGGAATATTTCCTGATGAATAAATGATCCCCCCAGGCGCCATCGTCCCATTGCCTGCCGTAAATCAATGGATTTTCTTCGGGAAAATCCGTAGGGCTACTTTTGTAGTACAGATTATGATACAGACGGATGTCGTTGTTGCCATCCAGGTTCTTTTCACGTTTGTATTCACCGACCAGCCATGCCCGCGCCTTTCCGTCTTGCCAGCCTATTCCGCCGGGCGCATAGAACTGCGTGCGCTGAAAGCCCGTAGCCATGGAGGCATCATTGCCCGTGCCGCCCTTGTTTTCATCGCTAAACTGGATTTCAAACACGCTTTCCATGTTATTTTCGTTATAATGGGTGAAATTATCCATATAATCGTCCATCAGCCCATACATGGAATTTTCACGATCGATCAGCCATTGCAACTCCGACTTGGCCTCGGCAAACTTATGCTGTTGCATATACGCTTTGGCAAGCAAGGCTTTTGCAGCACCTATTGTTGCCCTACCCGTGTTATTCGCATCCCACGCGTCGGGCAGCTTCGCAGCGGCACTTGTTAAATCGGCCTCTATCTGCGCCCAAAGCTGCTCTTCCTGCACTTCTTCGGGTTTGTAGCTCCCGTCTTTGGGTTCCAGTACCAAAGCGCCCTTTTCCCAAAGGGTTACGATTTGGAAATACCATAATGCCCTTAGAAATTCCGCCTGTCCGATCACGTAGTCTTTGTCGGTCTGATTTTCAAACGTGATTTCTGGGACATACTTAAGCACTTGATTTGTGCGATAAATACTCACATAGAAATCTTCCCAGTGCCCGTTATTGCCTTCCCAAAAATTATAATTCACGTAATTGAACCGGGTCCAGTCGGCCAATTCGTTCCAGGGGCTGGAACTCCACCCTTCATCCGATGCCAGATCGTACCTAAAGGACAACCAACGCATCCAGGTACCTTCTTTATAAAAACGGCTGTAGGCAGCATTCAAGCCTTTCTGGGCATCGTCTTCTGTCTTCCAATACGTGCCTGTTGTAGGCTCGTTAGGATTTTCGATATCGAGCAAATCGTGGCTGCAGCTCGTAAAAATCAAGGTGGCGAGCAGCCCGAATAGTATGCTATTAGTACTTTTCATTGTCATCAATTTGAAACAGGTTAACACTAGAAATTCAACTGGAGGCCCATCATCACCGTCCGCGGGTTGGGGAATGCCATGTTGTCGGTACCCCGATCCCATACACTCGTATTGATGAAGTCTGGATCGAGGCCTTTGTACTTGGTCAGTGTAAGCAGATTGTTTCCACTTACGAAAATCCGCAGACCACTTAAGTGCAGGCGAGCCAGCGCGGCCTTATCAAACGTGTATCCAAGTTGGACATTACGCAACCGCAGGTAGGAACCATCTTCCAACCAAATGTCGCTGTCGCCCCTGGTATTGCGCGTGTCGCCATAGATAATACGTGGGAAATCACTGTTTGGATTTTCCTGATAGGGCTCATGACCTTTTTCAAAACGGATATAATTTGAATTGTCAGAAAAAAAGCGCCCCTGCCGCATGCCACCATTGAGTACATCGTTACCAAACTGGCCATTCCAAAACATGGAGAAATCGAAATTTTTCCAATTCACACCCGCATTTACCGATACCAAGGCATCGGCCCATGGATCACCCACGATCTGCCGGTCGTTGGTAGTGATCTGTCCGTTATCATCCGTATCGATGTACTTCAGGTCGCCCAATTGTGGCCGCTTGCCTTCAATGGTAATTGGAACACCCTGGGAATTTACATAGCCATCAATATCGGCTTGTGAACGGAATAACCCATTGGTTTTGAGCAGGTAATACTCGCCCAATGACCGACCAATCTCGCTCCGTGTCTGGCCGGTGTAAAACACCTCATTGCCATAACCCAGTTCGAGGATGGTATTCTTCTGTGTTGTAAAGTTGGCTCCTACGGTGTACCCAACCTCACCGACTTTATCCCGCCAGGTAGCCGAAAGCTCCACACCCGTATTTCGTAAACTTGCGGCATTGGCCAATGGTGCACCGCCCTGATTGCCGGTGGTCATCGAAATCTGCATACCCGTCAGGATATCGCTGGTCTTGGAATTGTAATATTCCGCCACCAACGTCAAACGGTTCGACAAGACGGCTGCGTCGATACCAATATTGATCTGTTCACTCTTTTCCCAACGCAGGTTGTCGTTGACAATCTTCACCTGCGTGGCACCGTTTACGATCCGCTGGTTATCGCCGAAAATGGTGATGATATTGGGGTTGATGGTACCCAAGTAATTCCAATCGCCATCGATGGCAGCATTTCCCAATTGGCCGTAGTTGGCTCGTAACTTTAGGTCGTTGATCCACGGCACGTTGAAAAATTGTTCGCCGCTGATCCGCCAAGCACCGGATACCGAATAGAAATCATCCCACCGGTTTGCGGGGCTTAGCTTTGAAGAGCCGTCCCTTCTGAACGTAAACGTCGCATAGTAACGATCATCGAAATTGTAGTTTGCCCGCCCCAAGTAAGAAAGCAAAACAGACTCCCCTATGCTATTCCAGTTGGTTTGGTTGGTCTGCCCTGCGTTAAGCACAGTGATATAATCACCTCCTAGAAAAGGAAACTTCAGCCGCTGTGCACCGACATCTTCAAAATAATAATGCTGATAGGTCATCCCCACTACAGCATCTACCCGATGCCGGCCAAAAGCTTTATTGAAATCGAGCGTGTGCTCAATAAGTTCTGTAGTTCGTTTTATCCGGTTTTTCTGACCGGTAGGATCGCGATATTCCTGGTTCATCGTCCAGTTGCCTTCCTTCCGGAAATACCGGTATTCATCGAACGTATAGTCTATACCGGCATTAAGCTTGTATTTGAGGTAGTCGGTAATCCGCGCCTCTCCCCAAAACGTACCCCGAAGCCGGTAAATCTTGGTGTTGGTATCTTCCAGCTCTTCCCGGGCGATTGGATTGGTACCAAACGTCCGCGCATTGGCTTCACTGCCATAGCCGAAGCCACCCAGGTTGTCTGGATCGTAGACCGGGATGGTCGGTACCATCCGGACAATGTCTATATAGGAGCTTGTCTGCAACGGATCGCGATCCGTCTGTGCAAAATTAAACGTCTGTCCGAATGAGAATCTTCCTTTGGTACCTGCCGTATTTACGCGGAACGTATACCGGTCGAACGAATTGCCGTACATTATCCCCTCATTGTTGTAATATCCACCCGAAACGAAGTAGTTACCCGCTTGTCCGCCGCCCGATAAGGAAACATTGTAGTCCTGCACAAGTGCTGTCTTCATGGTTTCCTTTTGCCAGTCGGTATCAAAGTCTCGGTGATCCTGCAGCGTCCCGCTCCAGGTGCCGTCCTTGATCCCCTCGCGATAGGCCATATCGTTATATTTTTTGAATTCCTCGGCATTCATTAGGTCATACTGAGGCGACCAATCAAACGATTCGCGCACGGAAAAGTCAACTACAGCCGGGCCTTCCTTCCCTTTCTTGGTGGTTACGATAATTACGCCGTTCGCTGCTCGCGAACCGTAGATAGCTGCTGCCGAAGCATCCTTCAGAATCTGGATGGACTCTACATCGTTGGGGTTGAAATCGGCGCCACCAGATGTGATCATACCATCAATGACCCACAGCGGATCGTTATTACTGAGTGTTCCAATCCCCCTTATTTCAATCGTTGCATCACTCCCCGCATTACCGGTATTCCGCACATTCACACCGGTAGCGAGCCCTTGAATGGACTGGCTAATTGTACTGGCTCCAACCTTGGCCATCTCCCGGGTATCGATCACAGATACCGCTCCTGTCAAGTCTTTCTTCTTGACAGTGCCATAGCCGATAACAACAACCTCCTGCAGTTCTTCCAGCCCTTCCTGTAAGGTGATATTCACCTGCTGACCCGCCGTCACCGCAACTTCCTGCGATTCAAAGCCCACCAACGAGAAAATCAGCAGCGCATTGTTGGCTGGTATCTGGATGGAAAAATTGCCATCGGCTGCCGTCGACGTCGTGGCGTCTCCGTCTTTCACCTTGACCGTGACGTCTGCCAGCGGATTACCACTCGCGTCAATCACACGCCCGGCCACACTTGACTGCCGCAATTCGACAACCTTGTTCCCACTAGGTACCTCCGGAAGATTTGAATCAACCGCGTATGCGCCCGTCAATGTACCGCAACAGGCAATCAAAAGCGCCATCGATTTGAATCGCGCTAGTACGCGACACATGTTTGTTAGTTTTGTATTCATAATCACAGCTTTCAATTTACTTAAATATGTGGCTTATGGCTATCAGTTAACCAAAAGCCGTTTGATTACATCCACTTCTTCTTGCTTATACGGCGTTCCGTCGCCCCTAAAGATATCATGAAACCACAGCGGTGGCTCAGCGGTATAGGTCTTCGTCCAGCTATCCCACGGATAGATCGTCTGTGTCTTGCCATCCACGAATCCCCAATTGAACATGGCTATGTTGTATTTCTTGGCAATCGGCAGAAAACCTTCAAATGTGCTGCCATTGGGGCGCGCCATGTACTCGGTGCACCACAGCGGTTTGCCATAGCGTTGGAGTTGTTCTATTCGCTTTTCGAAATCTTCGGGCGTATCGTAGTTGTGGAAACTGACGATATCGGATTGCTCGATCTGTAGCTTTTCGATGGGTTTCAACCCCTCATGTGTAGACCAATCGCCGGCCCAAATGCCCGAAGTCAATGGCTGTGATGGGTTAGCTGAACGCGCCCAATCGAAGGCCTGCTCCAGTAACGGTAATACATAGGCTACTTTGTCCTTGATTTCTACCGCCTCGTAGGATGGACCCGTCATATTATCCGGCTCGTTCCACACGTCCCAACCCAAAATCCGGTCGTCCTTGGCAAAATGCGTTACGACACCCTTGACATAGCGTTCCAGACGTGGGTACTGTGTGCTGTCTTTCAGCACATGCTGACCGGGGCTTTGTACCCATCCGGAATTGTGGACATGCGGTTTGGGTGCGCGTTGTTTACCCGCCACCGGAAACGGATCCCAGCAAGAATCGAAAAAAACCAGCAAGGGCCGGATGCCGTGCTTGTCGGCTATTTGCAGGAACTGGTCGATCCGAGCAATGAACCCCGCAGAATCCTGCTCATAAGGCAAGTCATGTAGGTAAACACGGGCAGTATTCATGCCGAGGTCTGCCGCCCAACCCAACTCTTTATCGATCGTTGCCGGGTCAAAGGTATCTTCCTGCCACATCTCGAGTTGATTGATTGCCGATGCCGGCGTATAATTAGGACCGACAAGCCATCCCTGCTTAGCTTGCCAGGCATTGGCCTCTTCGGCCGTCCAGATGCCGCGACTTGAATCACCGGCAACGTGTTCGTGTCCACGATTGCTATCGCAACCGGTTAATAAAAGCGTAGCTACTACAAAAAAAGTCGAAAATGCACTGAAAATTCGCATAGTAATTGGTATCCTTATTTGGTTATAAATGGCGCTTTGCCTTCCTCATCACAAAAGACGGAATAATGGCTGCCGCATCGGGCAACAATTTGTTTCAATCTTTCTCTAATTTGTCTCAATTAAGGGGTAAAGTCATCTTATGCGGACATAGCTGGTCTACTAAAAGAAAAACAAATACTGCCGCGTTGCCGATTTACCGCTATCTTTGGCTACTAAAAACCGTATTGGCCGTATTAGTCATGAGCGTGCGCTGGTTTACATATCTCCTAGTTGTTTGGGTATCCGTTGGCAACGCCTACGGGCAGCCCTTCTATTTCACGCACTATCAAGTGGAGAACGGGCTATCAAATAACGCCGTGCTATGCAGTGCACAGGATGCAATGGGATTCATGTGGTTTGGCACCAAAGATGGCCTCAATCGCTTTGACGGGTATTCCTTCAAGGTCTTCCAGAGCGACCCCGACAATCCCAACGGATTGGGAAGTAATTTTGTCAGGGCTTTATTTGTGGATGAAATGGGTCAGATATGGGTTGGAACCGATCAGGGAATTTACCTGTTTGATCCAAAATCCGAAACCTTTTCGCTATTCCATCCGTCCATTACCAATGAAACACTGGATATACAAGGCGACCATCAAGGCAACATCTGGTTTATCGATAACCTCACCTTATTCCGATACACCGTTGCTACCGATAGCTTGAGGCCCGTGACGGATCCTTCGAGCTATGCGGTGAGTTCATTCGGTTTGGCTGAAACCGGTGATGCCTGGGTAGGCACTGTAGACGGACAATTGCTGCAATACCATCCCACCAAGGGCCTTCAAAATCATTTTTTTCTTTTTGAGCGGTCACCTAAGGTGATATCCCAATGGATTGAGCGGGTGTTTTGTACGAATAAGGGCTACCTGCTTGTCGGAACTTCCAAGCAAGGTGTGAAAATCTTCGACACCGCCAAGGGTACTTATCAGGATGTATTGAGCCGGGATAAAAACGGGACGGATCTATTCATCCGGGATATCATCGAAAACAAGGCAGACGAATATTGGCTAGCAACGGAATCGGGGATTTTCATTTACGATCATTCTACGGGGAAATTCGCCAACCTCAGAAAAGAACGGGGCAACCCCTGGGCGCTATCGGACAATGCAGTGTACACGCTCTGCAAAGACAAAGAAAACAGCATCTGGGCCGGCACTTATTTCGGGGGAATCAATCACTACGCACGAACGAATACCTTTTTTGAGAAATTCTTTCCATTGGATGACGAAACGACCATATCGGGCAATGCAGTGCGGGAAATCTGCGCTGATGACTATGGTAATCTTTGGATCGGTACGGAAGATGAGGGGTTAAACAAATTGGAAACTGCCACCGGACGTATCACAAACTATCGATCTACAGGCAACCCACAAGGCCTCGCCTATTCTAATATACATGGGCTGCTGGTTACCGGTGATACGCTATGGGTGGGGACTTTCGAACATGGGCTAGACTTACTGGACGTCCGTACGGGAAAAGTTATCCGCCATTACGATGCGGAAAGCAAGGACGGTACCCTGCAGAACAATTTCATCTTCAATATCTATCGGACGAAGGGCGGACGGATACTGCTGGCAACCGGGCGCGGATTATATGAATACCTTTCGGCAAGCAAACGTTTCCAGCTTGTACCCGAATTCCCAACCCATATTTTTTACACCACTTTATTTGAGGATAGCAAAGGGACAATATGGGCTGGCACATGGCGTGATGGGCTATATTATTTCAATGCATCGTCGGGTCAGCGGGGCGCATTCATCCATCATGCCAATGGGCCGAATAGCCTGGCCAGTAATCGCGTGAACCGGATATTCGAAGACAGCAAAGGCAGCCTTTGGGTAGCGACCGAAGGCGGACTTGGGAAATTCAACCCTATTGCTGGAAACTTTCGCCGATATGGTACAGCCCAAGGGTTGCCGAGTAACTTGGTTCTAGCGATGCTCGAGGATACGGATGGCATGCTTTGGATAACGACATCGAAAGGATTGGTGCGATTTGAAGCCACTACGGGGGCGATCAAGGTGTTTACCAAAGCAAACGGATTGTTGAGCGATCAGTTCAACTACAATTCGGCCTTCCGAGCATCCGACGGAACGTTGTATTTCGGCAGTGTGAAGGGTTTGGTGAGATTCAATCCGGCACACTATCAAGAAAACACCTTCCAACCGCCGGTATACATTACGGGCTTGCAGGTATATAATCACGAACTTGCAATCAATAAGAATGGATCGCCACTCACGCAATCGATTACGTTTACCGATGAGGTTGAACTGGCGTACAATCAATCGTCATTCAGTATCGACTTCGCGGCACTAAGCTTTATTTCGCCCGACATGACCGAATACACCTACAAGATGGAAGGGCTGGATAAGGCTTGGACACACATTCGTACAAACCGGAAGGCTTATTTTACGGAACTGCCGCCCGGCGAATACTTGTTCAGGGTCAACGTAGCGGACAGCGGTAGTGGCTTCAGGGGAAAAGAAACACAATTGCGTATTACCATTCTTCCCCCCTTCTGGGCGAGCCTGCCGGCTTACGTGCTATACGCTTTGGTTCTTGCAGCCACGGCTTGGTATATCGTCAAGAGTTATCACAGGCGAATCCGGGAGCGGAACAAACGGAAATTGGAAATGCTACGGCACCATAAGGAGGAAGAGCTGTATCGGGCAAAAATCGATTTTTTCACGAATGTGACACATGAAATCCGTACCCCGCTCACCCTCATCAAAGCGCCACTGGAAAAGGTCATGAAGCGTGCGGATGAGCTGCCGACGGTAAAACGGCACCTGCAGACGATGGAGCGGAACACCGAACGGCTGCTGGAACTGACCAATCAGCTGCTTGATTTCCGAAAAACCGAGGTGACTGGCTATCAACTCCATTTTGTAGCGGTCGATATCGGTGCATTACTGCGTGAAAATTACCTTGGTTTTAAATTGGTGGCTGCACAGCGAAACATCCGAATCAAACTTATGCTTCCAAGCACGCCGTGTATCGCCTACGTAGACAAGGAAGCGGTAACGCAAATTGTCAGTAACCTCTTGACCAATGGCCTGAAATATGCCCAACGCATCATCCACATTGTGCTGCATGAGCGGTCGGCTAGAGACACTTCATTTACGGTCTCCGTTAAGAACGATGGAGCCCTCATACCCGCTGCCATGCGCGAGAAGATATTCGAGACGTTTGTGCGGCTCAAAACTGCCAAAAATCAACAGGGAATAGGATTAGGGCTGGCCCTGTCGCGTTCGCTTGCCCTGTTACACAACGGATCGCTCCAATTGGCTCCCCCCGAAAACGGCTTGAATGTGTTCGTACTACGGCTGCCTCTGGAACAACATCAAAATAGCAATAGCCATGGAACAACCGTTATCAAAAACTGAAACACCTACGATCTTGGTGGTCGACGATCATGCGGAAATCCTTGATTTCCTCGCTGACGATCTCAGCGAGGAATACACTGTATTGAAAGCGACGGATGGGCGGGAAGCCATGGCGTTACTTGCTACAAATTCGGTGCAGTTGATCGTGAGTGATATCATGATGCCCGAAATCGATGGCTATGAGCTCTGCCGGCTTATCAAGTCGGACGTGACGAATAGCCATATCCCCATTATCCTGCTTACAGCAAAGAATACGCTCCAATCGAAAATCCAGGGGCTGGAACAGGGCGCTGACGCCTACATCGAAAAACCGTTTTCGCCTGCACACCTCCACGCGCAGATCAATAGCCTTTTATCCAATCGGAACAAAATCCGGGAATACTTTGCCAGTTCTCCATTTGCCCATATCAATACGATGGCCCACACGAAGGCCGATGAACTCTTCTTGGAAAGCCTCAACCTCGTTATCCAAAATCACCTGGCTGAAGTCGGTTTTGACGTAGAACACCTGGCTGAAAAGATGAATATGAGTCGCCCCACACTGTACCGCAAAATAAAAGCCATCTCCGATTTGACACCGAATGACCTGATCAACGTGGCGCGCTTGAAAAAAGCTGCCCAGCTGCTTAGTGACGGACAGTACAAAATCTACGAGGTTTCTGATCGGGTTGGGTATAGCTCACAAACGCATTTCGGGAGAAATTTCCAGAAACAATTTGGGATGTCACCGAGTGAATATCTAACGAGGCACCGACCATCCTAAAAAAATCAACAGATGATCTCCTATAGGCTATTCCTTTTGTTCCAGCCATCCGTCCTCGATCTCTTCCAGCGACTTGCCTTTGGTTTCGGGCAACAGCCGATAAACGACCACAAAGGCGAGCACGCACCAAAAGGCGAAAAACCAAAATGTAATGCCGGCGCCAATGCTTTCCAGCAACACGGGCGTCAACTGCCCGATGACCGTATCGGCCACCCACATCACCATGATGCTGAGCGCTATCGCTCTACCGCGGATATGGGCGGGAAAAATCTCGGCTGCGACCACAAACTTGAGGGGGCCAATTGAAAAAGCGAAGCTCGCCAAAAATATGACGACCGAGAGCAGCAACAGCAAACCCTGGGTGTTTTCCGTATACATGCAGGCACCGACTGCCGTTAGGCTCAGTGCCGCCGCGGCCGTACCCACTAGGTAGAGCGGCCGCCTGCCTAGCTGATCTACCTTCCATACCGCGATTAATGTGAACGCGAGATTGGCGGCACCGAAAATGATCTGGCTTTGCAACGAATTCGATAGGCTTACACCTGCGTCGCTCAATATGCTCGGTCCGTAATAAATAATCGCATTGATCCCGCAGAACTGCGAGAAAAACGGTAGAAGCAACCCCAAGAGGAGCGGCTTCCGTAATCGCGGCGAAAATAAATCGCGGTACGAGGACTTACGTTGCCCTTGTTGGCGTCTGCTTTCCAAATCGGCTGTTGCCTCCGCTTCGCCCACAAACCGGGCGAGCAATGCCGCACCTGCCGCTGTTTGCCCCTTTTGCAGCAGCCACCGAGGGCTTTCCGGAATACCCAGCAATCCGAGCAAAAACACCAGCGCCGGCAACGCACCTACGATAAACATACCCCGCCACACTTCTTCCCGGAACCATACGCCGACCCGACCCGATAACTCCACCGCGCTAAACGTGGTTTGTACTAAAAAGGCGTTGCTGAGGTACGCCACCAAGATGCCCAATGTGACAGCCAATTGGTAATACGTCACCATCCTTCCTCGAATATTGGCTGGAGCGATTTCGGAAATGTACAGTGGCACCATGCTGGATGCGATGCCCACACCCACCCCACCCAATATACGCGCTACGATAATGGATGGGAACGTGGGCAGCAACCCACATCCCAATGCTGACACCACGAACAAAACAGCGGCCAAGAGTAGTACCCGGCGGCGGCCGTAGCGATCACCGAGTTCGCCAGACACCGCCACACCCGCTATACACCCCACCAGCGCTGAGGACACGAACCAGCCTTGTTGGAAAGCTGAAAGCGAAAACTGCTTTGCAACTAAAGGCAGTATCCCAGACACCACCGCCATGTCAAATCCGAACAGAAAGCCACCCAATGCCGCCACAGCACAGGCAAACCACAGGATTTTTGGCGGATTACGTTGCAGTTCCATAATCGTCTTTGACAAATGCTTTCACCACTTTGGCGGTACCCCCGCCCATATTGGCCAACGTGTACTCCGATACGGCTGCCGGAATGACGAACGTCTCCGCGTAGCGAAATGACTTTTCCTCGTTGCCAATCCGTACCGAAACTTCCGTGCCTTCCACCAACATCATGACATGAAACGCCTGTTGTGTCTGAACCGTTACCTCGCCTTCGAATTCAATCCGGTGCACATCATAGAAATGTACATCATGTGTGGGCAGATGTACGGTTTTCCAATCGGCTCCTTCTTCGAATACGTAAGGTTTGGAAATAAGTTCCTGCGGCACCCGTTGCCCTTTTCGGTCGAACCGGAGATTGTTAAAGGCATGTTCGATATTGATGGGACGCGACTCGCCATTGAGGTCCTTGCTGAGCCAATCGTACATCTTAAAGGTAAAGATATAGGGTGTGGCGCTGATTTCAAGAACAAGGTTGCCTTTCCCTGAGCTGTGCACGGTACCGTTAGGAATCAGGAACAGGTCGTGCTTTGTTGCCGGAAATGACTGCACATAATTGTCGATAGCCACTTCGTTGTTATTTTCCAGGCTGTTTTCCAGTTCCTGCCTGAACGCCACTGGGTCAATATCGTCCTGAAATCCGAGGTATACCTTCGCATTAGGAGCACAATCTAACATGTAATACGTCTCGTCCTGCGTAATCGTCTCGCCGAAGTTTTCGCGGATGTAAGGCAGCGAAGGATGGCATTGAATCGATAAGTTACCGCCTTCGAATGTATCGAGGAAATCGAACCGTATCGGAAATTCATTGCCGAACCGCTTATGGTGTTTTCCTAAAACCTTCGCTCCGGCAATGGACATCAGGCAATCGAACGAGACTTCCAGCTGGATGCCATCGCTCTCGAAAACCAGTCCGTTTTCGGGCGCAATCAGTTCGAACGACCACGCATAGTTGGGCTCCTCCTGATTAACCTGCTGGAAATGATCTTTTATCCATTGCCCACCCCATGACCCTGGTGTAAACCACGGACGGGGCCTGAACACCGATTGAGAAAGCGCCGTCAATCCACTCCGGATATCCGACCCGTAAGCCCACGTGATCCAATCGACTCCCTGGCCATCCACGACGACATCCGCCCGGTGCAGCAAGGATTCTTTATGCTGATTGCAGACCACCCAATCCACAAAATAAAACCGCTTATACATCGCTGTCGCCTTTTCAGGTGTCGCCTTGCCCAGGTTCGTGATCGAGCCAGCATTCATGCGGTGTTGCAATTCATTTTTGGGTAGGTCCACATAGACGGTTGATGCCTCCCATCCACATAAAGCAGCCCCCGGGCCTATCAGGACATTGACGGTATACGTCGAATCGGGCTCAATGCCAGCTATAGCTTCCAATTGGTAAAAATCCGCAAGGGTCAGTGAGGTTTTTGTACCCCATACCGAATCCTCATTCCCTAGAAAAGGGTTCACGAGCCGATCTATTTCCGCCTCTGGTTTTAGGAAATCATGCATCGTGAACCAGTTGACTTGGGCGCCCAACCTTTCCAGTTCGGTCGTTAGCCCAGCCGATAGGTCGTTCCAGAAATTCCCGACATAACCATCGATGATTACCGTTTTCTGTTCCACCACCCATTGCGCCAGCGTATCATAGCCGGCATGAATCTTTCCGTCTCCCAGTGGGTGCGCAGGATAGATCCGGTAACCACCAACATCACCGGCACGTACTTCTGCCGGCAAGATGTCCTGTTTGGTGTTCCGCAATGTGGCGGCATGCTTTGATGCCAGTGTTTCCGGTTCCTCACCGATTTCCTTCATTTCCATTCACTAAAAAAATTAAACGATTCAACCATGTATAAAATATATCAGATATACGAGTAAAGATGTGCCCGGTGATGCGAAGTCAGGGTCTTGCCGCAGCAAAATCCTCGAACATCAGAATGGCATCATAAAGAACACCCGCAGCGCCCCGGAAGGTTCCCGAGCCTTTCGGCTGGTTATCTACCGTATACCACTCGTAGAAGCCATTGTTATCTACTGCACGGCGCAACATAGGTTGAACCTGCTCATAGGCTTCGGCCACGAGACCGAATCGGATAAGCTGCTGGATCATCCGGCCACCAAACCAGTCCCAATCACCTCCATTTTGATAGCCATAGGGGTACATGCCCTTATTTTGGAAGGTACCCGCCGGATAGGTAGGGTATAGGGTAAGTCCGATCGTGGCAGCGCCAGACGCCCGCACATTGTCTACCATGCGGTCAAGTGCATCCTTCACCTGCGTTTTGGAAAGCAGGCCGGCCTCAATGGCTACGGCCGTGCCACCGTGGTAGTAAATGTCCCTTTCATTGAAATCGTCCGGAAATGGAGACCCGTCCAAGTAGATATGGGGAATGAATTGTTGCCATTCGCCATCCCATAGGTGCTCCATACAATACGCCGCAATCTGCTCACGGATAGGCTCCCATTTTGGCCTTGTGCCGGGCATGAGTTCCATCAGGTTATCTAACGCGATCAAGAACATCGCATTATCATAAATATCAATGGCATAGTGCGTGCTGTCGGTCAGGTAAACGCCCCACGGGTGTTCGGGCTGTACATCACCCCAGTCGGCCGTGGTAGCCCCCCAGAGCAGCCCGTATCGCGTATTGTAACGTTCCTCCATGAGAAAATCCATGGCGTTTTCCAATCGCTTGGCGACGGTTTGCCCGCCGACAGTATCCTGCAAGAAGGCCTTGTCTCCGCTTTTGATAACGTATTTATAAACCGCCTGTACCAACGAGCTTTCCTGGTCGGTTTCCACCGTGTTTTTGTGGCCGGCATAATCCGGCTCCAATTCCGTGTACCTATACGCGTACCCGCCGTCCGAGTCCCGGGCATGCACTTTTGGGATAAATCCGTCCACAATGTTTCCGTCTGCGCCCTGCAAGCGGAAAAAGACCCGGAGGTTTTCCCTGATGGTTTCGGCCGGGTGCAATTCCGTTGCCAGCGTGATAAAGGTATTGTAGTCACGAATCCAAACCTCGCCGTATCCGTCTCCCGCGTTAAAGCCGGACTTGACCGTCTCTTTCGCCATCGACTTAACCGCCTGCATCAAGGTATCTTGATTAATTCGCGCGGCTAACGTTTGGTCGGAACCCGATCGTGTCGCACAAGCCGCCAAAGCCGTCGCGATTATCATAGTCATCAATAGGTTCTTAATCATTCTCTTCATCTTGCAGTGTTATTAGTGGCTCACAGGTGGCGTAACGGTTGTACCCCATTCTTTATTGGGTTCGGGGCCCATGATTAGCTCCAGCTGTCCGCCTTTCAGCAGCTCGGACGCCGGAAACCAGCAATTTGTCAACGGCTTTCCATTGAGCCGGGCCTGTTGGACATACCGGTTTTCCCGGGATGTGTTTGTGGCAATGACCGTGAAACGTTTGCCCCTTCCGTAACGCTGCCCGAGGTCGATATCGACGCGCTCAAAAATGGGGCTTCCGATCTCGTAGATGGGATTCTCTCGAGCGCCACCGTCGACCTGGAATAACCCCAAGGCGCTCATCACGAACCACGCACTCATCTGGCCTTGATCTTCATCACCGAGGTAGGCATTAGAAACCCCGTAACCGTAATAGCGGTCGGTGATGGCCCGGCTCCAGTGTTGCGTAAGCCACGGCCTACCCACCCAGTTGAACAAAAAGGCAAAATGCATGGACTGTTGGTTGCCTTGCACCACAGGGTAGTCCCAGTATTGGTCGTTCGGCCCATTAAACCGCCATCTGTAGCTTTCTTCAAATCCCCATTGCAAACGGTTGATGAATGTGTCCTTACCGATGAGCGTTGCCAAACCGGGGATGTCCTGAGGCACAAAATACGTAAGCTGCCACGCATTACCCTCTACATAGTGCTTATTGGCACCGGATTTAAAAGGATCAAAATCAGGGAACCATTCGCCGGCAGCGTTTTTCATGCGGGCATATCCGGTTGCCGGGTCGATCGCGTTGCGCCACCACTGTCCTCGTTCCCGGAATTGCCGATACTCGGCCTGTTTACGCAGCGACTTGGCGAACTGTGACACCGTCCAGTCGTCATAGCTGTATTCCAGTGAATTGGAAAACCGGCCCTCATCGTGCGGCACATACCGATGCTTGAGGTAGGTTTCCAGGTCGCGATTACCCGTCAATCCGTTGCCGACACGTGTTGCCGGCGTTGTTTGCATTTTATAGGCTGCTTCGAATGCCTTCTCGGCGTCAAAATCGTTGATACCCATCTGGTATGCACCCACGATCAGCGGGATTTCATGCTCAGCCACCATAACGGGGATGTATTCCATACCGGCTGGCCCCTTGGCCAGCCAGCCACCGGCATCGTACATCGCCAATTGGGAGCGCGCCCAACGGCTGGACCATTCCGGCGTTACCAGGTTCCAGAACTGGTTGAGGTTCCAGAACGTGTTCCAAAAGGCGTCACAACCCAGGGCAACGTCGTCCGGGCTGCCTAGTCGCTGGACGCGTTCATCGGCATCCCGCCAGCTTCCGTCCACATCACTGAAGATATTTCGGCTGGCCAGACTGCGGTACATGTTCGTATAAAACCGCATTTTCTCCCGCCGGTCGTTACTGGTGATATCCACGCGGCCCAACAAATCGTTCCAAACATCGCCGTGGTGTTTACGCACGGCATCGAAATCCCAGCCGAAGGGTTTGGCAAGTTCGGCGTCCAGGTTGGCCGCCGCATTGGCGACGCTCACATAGGAGATACCTGTGCGTACCTGAACGGTTGGCGACTTCCGCGTGTCGAATTCGGCATAAACGCCTGCATCTTGCACGGCAGTTGCGTGCAGTTCGCCCATGGCTCCAACGTTGCCATCCAGCCAGTTGCCCATCCGGATGATCGGTTGGTCAAATTCCATGACGAAATGGACCACGTATTCCTGGTCCGCATCCCTGGACCATACGCCGGGCGACACTTGTTTGCTATACCCCTCGAGCCGGTAGGGAGACACCTGCTTGACATCCAGTTCTTCCACCTTATAGTGGTATTCGGCAGGAATGGTAAAATCGACCATCACGCGGCCGGTGTCCGCTTCGTGATACGTATACCGCTGCAAGCTGGCCCGCGTAGTAGCGGTCAGTTCCGCGGTGATGTTGTAGTCCGTCAGGTGAACCTTATAGTAGCCCAAGGGCGCCTCCTCGGTATGTTTGTCGATACGCGAGCGGTATCCCGAATCGGGTTCCGCCTGGTCGCCAATCTGGGTGATCAAGGGCCCGGTTACGGGAAAAGTACCCAGCCCGGCCATCGTCCACTCGTGGATATGGCTAAAGGTACCGATCGACTCAAAGGTCGGGTCGTAGCCGGCCTGCCAGCCGCTGTTCTGGTTATCGGGACTGACTTTGACCATACTGAATGGCATCCAGGGACCAGGAGCGATCATCCACCGCGAATGGCCAACCCCCATCAGCGTGTTGACATAATCGGCAGCCGTGATTAATCGTTGCGGTGTACGCACTACCTGGCCTTCGCCCACCGTCGTGCCGTCCAGGTACAAGGCATACCGGCTGGTTGTTTTGGCGGTTACCTGCGGCATGGGGACTTCGAATCCATACTCGCCCTGTTCAATGCGCTGGCTGAATACGGTTTCCCCGTCAATTTCAACCGTTAGCGTGGGATGGCCTTCCACGTGTACCACATCGACAAGCAGCGGTTGGTACCGCTGGCTATGTTGGCTTACTTCGTATTCGGCAACTGCTACCCGCTTTATGAGCGCATTGCGTGGCGCGGCAAGGGTAGCAGCGGAAGGTCCTTCCAACCGCACGTCGTCGAACACCGACCACCCGCCAATAAGCGTGGTCAATGTGACTTCGTTATGCCCCGACTGTATACTGCCTGCGGGCAGATCGATGGCTACGCGCTGCACATGGTTAGTTGTAAAAGGCCCTTGAGGTTCGTTGCTCCCGCTGCCTCCTTCAAGCTGGCGGGTCCACGAGCGGCCGTTGACGGTAAGCTTCAACAACGGCGTTGCCTGCTGTTCCACATCCAGTACATCGACAATCAGCCGGCAAGCTGCATCGGGCGAAACACCGTTCAGGCTGAAATAAACATTCAGCGCGTGCGACCGGATTCCGGCGGTATGGCCCGTGCCGCCCCAGCCGTTGGCCGGGCCGGGAAGTACATACGGCCAATCGGTCTCCGGCGCGGAATGGCCCACGAGGAAAAAGCGATCCTCGTAGCCGAAATCGTGCTCCACAAACCGGAGGTAATCACCGGGGGCAAGCGCCATGCCGCCGGGTGAACCGTCTTGCTGGCCGATTTGCCAGATAATCCGGTCTTGCGCAGTTGCCGACCAGGCGGCAAGTGATAGTAGTGTTACTAAAAAGAATGAGATAATCGTACTTTTCTTCATTTCTTGATCTCCGTTTTACTCGATATATCCCAAGTTTTGTTCGAGCGCAGGGTTACGCTGCATCTCATCATCAGGTATGGGATATAACAAATGCTTTTCGGCATAGACCGCGCCAAAATTGTTGCGGTGCCCCACCACGTTGACAAAATTGATCTCGCCATCTTCCGCTACGGGGAATTGGCGGGTGCGCTGGATATCAAACCATAGGTGGAATTCGAAGGCCAGTTCGCGCAAACGCTCTTTCCATACCTCAGCAACGAATTGCTGGACGCTGAGGCCGGTCAGACTGGCTTTTATTTGTTCGGTGGTTTGCTTCCAATACGCGCGGCCTCTTACCTGAGCCAGGTAGTCAACGGCTTCTGCGGTGACACCCTCCGATTGGGCGATGGCCTCGGCGGCGATAAGCAGCACATTGGCGTAGGTGTAGATGGGTAAGTCCTTATCGGATGTCGCCGTTTCGAATGCGGCCTGCTCATCGTACCAGAGGTGGGGGGCTTGCTGGAAATTGACCACCGTACCATCGGCCTTTGTGAATGAGGAATGGAAGTATTGCTTCTCTTGCCCCCGAAGATCGTCGGTAGAGCTGTAGGCTTCCAACAGGCCGGGCGTCGGCGCATAGGCGTTGTTGGCAATGGCGTACTCCAGGTCGGGCGAAATATTCGTCGGGAAGGCCCATTGCGCATAACCCGAATTGGCGATGCCAACGGTGTGTTCAAAATAATAGATGTGCTCGTTGGACAGGTGATCGGCAAGCCGCGCTTTGTTATAGGCACTGTTAGCTGGGTCTACTCCGCCCTGGGCGTTCGTCCCGTGTTGGGTAAGGCTATATACACCGCTAGCAATGAGTTCGCGCGCCTCCTTGGCCGCATCGGCGTAATGGTCGGCTTGCAGTGGGTATCCAGTCATGGAGAGGTATGCCTCGGCAAGAAGCGACTTTGCGATGCCCTGCGTAATACGGTTCCCGTTACTGGCCATTGTGGTGCTGGGAAGATTGCCAGATTGTGCCGCATAGTTCAAATCACTCACGATGAGGTCATAAATTTCCGCTACCGACGCCCGCTCGACATACAGGTTATCCAAGCTTTCGTACGGTTCGGTAATCAAGGGCACCCCTCCGAAGAAGCGTACGAGGTAGTAATAATTCAGTGCCCGGAAAAGCCGCGCTTCGGCCAGCAACCTATTCCCTTCTGTCTCTGAGAGGCCTGGGGTTTCGGGAATGTACTTGATGGCATTGTTCGCCCGCGAAATGCCGAGGTACAAATCGCGCCAGATCCCCCCGAGATAAGTCGACATGTTTACTGCATTCATGGTCAGTTGCTGCGTATGTTGCACATGCACCTCCTGTCCTTTGTATTCATTGTCTACAAGCCCCGAAGTATAGGGACCCAACATGATCCGCGAACCGGAATACACCCCTCCGCTAAACAAGGAAGGCACGCCCGACCGGTATAAGGCATTCACCGCGTTGTAAGCGTGGTCTGGGTTTTTGAAAAACTGGTTGGGGGCTATCTCATCTTTTGGCACTTCGGTAAGGAAATCTGAGCAGGAGGCTGCAAATGTCCCGAGCGCAACTAGAATGGTGAATATTTTTTTCATGATCTTGATGTTAGCGTTTAAAATTGGAAACTGGTGCCCAAAGTGAATGTTCTCGGATTGGGATATTGATGGAAGAAGACATTTTGCCCCCACTGGTTGCCGCTGTGGGAAGTTGCTTCCGGATCATACCCCTTGAATTCATCCGATTTGACAAGAAATGCATTCTGCACGCTGGCGTAGATGCGAAGCCCTTTCAGGTTAAGCGTATTTAACGAGACACCGCCGAAATTGTAACCCAGCGAAATCAAGTTGCCACGCAAATACGAACCGTTGGCGACCCAGTGATCGTCAATCTGACTGTTCTGTCCGGAATAGGGCCCGTTCCGGATTTGCTGGATCATGGTATTTTGGTTATTTTCCGTCCAGCTTTGATGCAATGTGGCACTCAGCCCATTGGAGTAACCCGTCCGGTCTTCCATGGAGTGCATGAACTGCTGCATGATATCCACTCCATAGACGAATTGGAGGTCAACGGTGAGGTCGAAGTTTTTGTAGCGTATGTTGTTTACAAAACTTCCCACCCAATCGGGAAGTCCGCTGCCGATGACATAACGGTCGGCGCTGCGTTTGGCCTCGCCTGGGATGGCACCTACCGCAGCCGCTTCGGCTGCCTCATGGGTACCCCAAGTGCCCAGGCGCCGATAGCCCCAGTAGGAGCTCAAGGGCTGCCCTACACGGAGTATGGTCATGCTACCAGATACAAAGCTTGGGCCAGGGAAGATGTCCTCGTCGTTTTCACCCAATGCTTCAATGCGGTTCTTGTTGAAGCTGAAATTGAGTGTAGACTGCCATGTTACCGTATTGTTGGCCACCGGCGTACCGCTAAGCATCACCTCAACACCCCGATTGGACACCGAGCCAATATTGTCCCTCACACCTGTGAAACCCGTGGATGTTGGCACCGGTTTGTCGAGCAGCAGGTCGGTGGTGAGCTTGTAATAGTAGTCGAAACTGGCGTTGAGACGACGGTTGAATAGCGCTAGGTCAAAACCCACATCAAACTGGTTGGTTTTTTCCCACTCCAGGTTGGGATTGGGCAGCCGGTTGATGAAGCTTTGGGAAACGCGGGTTCCGTTAAGCAATGTCGTACTGGTCGATATGGTACCCAGCGATTGATAAGTAGGGATTTCCGTATTTCCCGTGATGCCGTAACTCGACCGGATCTTGAGTTCGTCGAGCCCGGCGGCATCCCGCAGGAATGGCTCTTCAGAAACCACCCATCCGAGTCCCGCCGAGGGGAATATTCCGTATTTATTGTTTTCCCCGAAGCGTGAGGATCCATCGATCCGGCCCGTGACGGTAAGCAGGTATCGGTTTTTGTAGCTATAGCTGCCGCGAAGGAAATAAGAATTCATGGTCCACTTGTCGTGCGAGGAGCCGGGAGCGCCGGGCTGGCTGGCCGACTGAATCGCGTTGAAGCGGAAGAAGTCGTCTGCAAACCCCTGTGCGGTAATCCAATTATCCTGGTAGACACGCTGCTGCCAGCTTAACCCCAATACGGAGTTGATGCGGTGGTCACCGATTTCCTTATTATAGTTGAGGTAGGTTTCCTCCTGCCAGTAAAACGACTGCCGGTTTTCCAACCGAGCGGAGCCCAGGGGTTGCGAAATATTGATCAGGTCAGTAGGGCTGTACTCCTGGATGTTCGTGTCATGCTTGTCAAAGCCAAACTGCGTGCGCAGATCCAGCCCGGGCAGGATGTGAAATGTCAGGTAGGCATTGCCGAAAAGCTGCTGCCGTTTGCGGATGCGATCCTGCGTCTCCAGCACGTGTACCGGATTGGGTATCGCCTCCAGGCCGTATGAATCAGTGACCATGCTGCTGTTGGACCAGGTACCATCCGGGAATTTTACCGGAAATATCGGTGGCATCTCCAGCATCGACCGCCGCGGCATCTGGTAACCGCCTCCTTCATCCACTTCGTTATCGCGGGTGTAATTGGCCAACAGGTTGACACCAAGTGAGAGCCAGTCTTTCGGTTTCGCGTCATAGGCAACTTTACCGTTTATCCGCTCCAAATTGCTGTTGAGCATGACTCCTTGCATATCGGCATAGTTGAGAAATGCGCCGAATGAGGAATTATCGCCCTTTGTTTGCACGGAAAACTGATGGTTGTGCGACATAGCTGTGCGGGTAGCCTCCTCTTGCCAGTCCGTATCGTACAGCGGGTTACCCTGAGCGTCGAACAGCCTCGGATCGCTTCGCGTAAACGCTGGTATGTTACTGGTACGGTATTTCGAATGGTTGGCAAAGCCGCGCTCCAGCACTTCCATAAACTCCGCGGCGTTGAGCACGTCGAGCTTCCGGGGCAATACGCCTACGTTCACGAAGCCGTCATAGCCTACGATGGTGCCACCGATGCTTGCACCACGCCGGGTGGTGATCAGCACGACACCGTTGGCGCCCCGCGCACCATAAATGGCCGTGGACGAAGCGTCCTTGAGGACTTCCATGCGTTCAATGTCATTGGGATTGAGGAACTGGATGTTTTCCATCACCACGCCGTCCACCACGAATAGCGGATTAGACGACGAGTTGATGGTACCCAACCCGCGAATGAGGATGCGGGGACTGCTGGTTGGCGACCCCGAATTCAAAAATACATTTACGCCAGCAACTCGCCCTTTCAAGCCCTGCAACGCGTTGGTAACCGGTGCTTGAAGCAATTCCTTTCCGGATACCAGACCGACGGAGCCTGTGAGGTCGGACTTCCGCTGGGTACCATAACCAACCACGACCACTTCGTCGAGCTGTTGATCGCTGGGTGCAAGCAATACTTCGATCAGCCGGTCGTCACCTATCTGCACTTCCTGGGTTTGGTAACCGAGGTAATTGAACACCAGCACAGCCCCTTCCGCCGGAACTTCCATACTGAATCTGCCAGACTGGTCGGTTGTCGTACCCGTGCCCGTCCCTTTTAACGTAATGCTGACGCCCTGCAACGCCGGATTATTTAGCGATGCATCAGCTGACCTTACCGTTCCGGTAATGTTCACGCTGGTCTGCGCATAGCTGACCCATGGAAACCAACAGGCCAACACGACAACAAAATAGGTAATTAAATTCTGTCTCATAACTCGTCTTAATTGGTGAAATTAAAAAATAAATGTATATACATAACATAATAGTTATATATCTTATAAATCAGATAGTTACTACTAATAAGCTACACATAATATTTTAATGTACATTTGTGCGTACATACAAATGTATAGATTTGTTTCTAAATACCAAATCATTCTAAAAGTAACTAGATTGAACCCCTCCCTTACTCATATCGCTAAAGCTGATGGGCTGGATATGGAATTGGACTCTCGGGCCAGAGCCGAAGACCGTCATGAATTATCGTCCGTTTGTCCAAAATGAGAGTTCTGCAATCGTCATAAAGTGAGAATCACCCCAGTTTTCCAAAAGTTTAAATCGAAGGTAACGCACTTTCGGTGTGCCCTCGGGGAAAACAAATTCTTCGCCCGCTTGCGCATATGCGATATCTTCACTGCTACGCTCCCCAACGGGTAGTCCAGATGGTTTAACAGATTCGCAGGTCATCAGCTTGGTCCAGCTATCCCAACTACCGTCCATATGGGGATTTTCACTGCCCCATACCTCGAATTTCTTAACACTTTCCTTTTCGTAAAGGCGGTCATTGGCCTGCCAGATTTTGAACTTGCTAAGCGAGGTGGAGACTCCGAGGTCTAACGTAAACCATTGCGGTATGCCCGATTGCGTGGCGAATCCCGGCGGGTCGTAGTTTTCGTCCCATAGGTATTCGATAACCCAGCCATAGCCGCCATCTTTAACATCGGTAGGAAGGGAGAAATCCCTGAAACCCGCTTTATCAAGCAGTCGCTCAAACTTAGGGATTTCCACTGCGGTCGCCTCAGGAAAGAAAAAATCAATTGCAGTGGGGTCCGGTTTGAAAAAACTAAGATACGTGATTTCTGCACCCTCCTTATAGTTCTCGATTTCCGTTAGGATCTCGTTGGGAGAAACCATTAAGCTTTGGATCTCCTCGTTCCGGTCCTGATAACGCACTTCGGTATACACCTCGTTGGGAGGCGAGCTCTCCCAATGCAGTTGTAGTTTACCATCAGCGGAATAACCGATTTCTCCCAGCCTTCTGTTAAAAAGCGAACGCACATAATTTTCTCCATAAACCTCACCATTGACATTGACGGCAACAGATGAATTGTTCTTGTTATCAACAGTATAGACCACCAAATTATAGGTGCCTTCCGTTAGATTTTCAATGATCATGCGGACGGTGTCTTTATCAACGCCTTCCGATATTTGCATCTCAGCAGAATCACGGCGGTCGTTCCAAAAGACCTTGACCTGATTAACGTTAGGATCATTGCCAAGGATAATCACCAGCTGGATGCGCCCATTGCCGGGCTGTGCAATCACAGAATCCGCTCGACCGGCATAACTGATTTCGCCTCCCTTTAGGAATTCTTTATATGCATCTTGCTTAATGCACGATGCAAACGTCACGGCTATCAACACAACTGATAGACAACCAAACAATAATTTTCGTTTCATAACTAAAGCGCTATTCATCATCAATTTACAGGTGCCCCCCACATCATTAATTCATTGAAATTCACATACGTGCCGTCAGACCAATTGCGCAAGGTCTTGAACCGGATATACCGTACTTCCGGGGCGTCGATCGGAAAGATGACGGTTTCTCCCGCCTGCGCTGCGGCGATATCGTCTTGTGACAATTGCCCCGACGGCAACCCCGACGGTTTGACCTGTTCGTGAGTCAAGAGCAACTGCCAGCTATCGAAACTTCCATCCGGATCGGGATGATTCGACCCCCAGATTTCTATTCGCCGCGGGTTGTGCAACGAAAAGTAAAACCCTTCCCGCATGAAGTACGTCATCCGGCTTAATTTTGCCTGAACACCCATATCGTAAGTGAACCATTGCGGCATACGAGCGGCGTCACCCGTATGGTAATAGCCACCACTGTTGCCGATGGTTTCGTCAAATAAGGCCTCCACCCTACCGCTGTATCCCAAAGGGGCGTCGGTAGGCAGCACGTACGGCTTCATGCGGCTCGGATCTAAGCGAACTTCAAACAATGGCGTTTCGAACACATACAATGTGTCGGACAGGTTGCCCCACCGGTCCCGGACAAACAGACCAAACTGGGTTTCTTCGGATGGGAGGCCGCGAACAGCAAACTCGCCGGTTGGCAACCGGGTGTAATAGGTGTTTAAGGGCGCAAATTCACCCAGTGAATCATTTGCCAATACCACAAAGGCAAGATCATCTGCCGTACCGTTTTTGAAATTAACGCTGATACCGCCGAATGTCGGGACCACCTCCAAGCTATCGCATGCAAGCTGCATGGGAGGTATCTTAGGGTTGACGGTAATACGAACGGGTTCCGACGCATTTTCGCCGCGGTCTACCGCGTAAAGTGTCACCTCATACGGATCGGTATCTGCAAAGCCCTCTACCGTAAGGCTGCTATGGTGACGACTCACTTTGGTTTCACGAATTTCCCCCTGTTTGGTTGTGTAAATGGCCCTTATATACAGTAAATCGGGGTCGGACGGTACCTGATAGCTAATTTCAGCGGCGCCATTCAGGTTCGTGACCGCCAACTGGGTTACCGGACCGGGGGACACGCCGTCGTTCTCAATGGGTGCCGGTTCGGTATCTTCACAGGCGATTGCAAGGGCGAGAATGGCCATAAAAAAGATGCAATATTGTGATTTCATTGTCAGATTATTTTTTGTCATCATATTTCTTGGTTTCCATTTGGTCACCAGCCAGGGTTTTGCGCCAAATTCGGATTGATTTGAAGTGCATGTTCGTGGATTGGCCACAGGTAGTCGCGTAAATTATCAAACGATTGCCTGAAAAGCAGTATACGTCGATTATAGGCTTCGTAGGTCGATTGTTCGATGTCCCATCCATATATTGGCGCATTCAGGACGCGTGTTGCTGTCTTCCAGCGCCGCAAATCCCAGAAACGGCTCCCTTCAAATGCCAGTTCAATGCCCCGCTCCTGCTGGATAATGCTCCGCAGACCGACTACTGTCGTGTACTTGCTGGGGTTGGTGGAATATTCCGACCAAGCATGCTCAACGGAACGGAGACCGGCGCGCTCCCTAACTTTATTGATAAATACCAAGGCTTCGCTGGACTGGCCGCTTTCGTTGAGGGCTTCGGCATAAAGCAAGTAAAGATCAGCCAACCGGATAATCGGCCAGGGATAGGGCTCTACGGTAACCGCGCTCGATGTGGCCACGAGATTCCAGTTGACCACTTTCTTCGTGAAATAGCCGGTTACTGAGTATAAACGACTTTGACGTTTGGCACTATGCTGCCCGAGTTTGCTCTGGATATTGTATGTACCATTGCGCATCAGCCACGTGGAGCCATCGAATGCGATGGAAGCGTAGAAGCGTGGTTCACGGTCGAAGTGCATTCCTACTGTTTGGTAATTCGGCTGCATACCCACATCGTCACTGGTCGTGGTCCGCAGTTGATACCGGTCGGCATAATCCCAGGTTTTATCTTCGTCGATGGGAACGCCGTTGGCGGTGTAGAAGAGCTCGGCCATCTTGAGCGTCGGCGCAAACTTTCCTTTCAAGCTGAGGTTGGTTATCCCCGGATCGAGCTGGGGGCAAGCAAACAATTGAATCCAATAACTCGGGCGTGCATTATCGATATCATCGTTGGTAGCACCCCAAATCAATTCACTGTTCCACTTTTCCGTAACGGCACTGCGTATGCTCATCTCTTGCTTTTGTGCATCGTTGAGCACGACCTGCGACGAACTGAACGTATACAGCTGTACACCCGCTTCTTCTGCAGCCACTACCGCCACGCGGCATGCCTCTGCCGCACGTTCCCATTTGCCCGGGTCGTATGTGCTGTTAAAAAGAGCTGTTCCGTCGGGATTTTCCAACGACTGAAAGTCCGTATTTCCGTTAAACAATGGACTGGCTGCCGTAACCAACACCCGGGCCTTTATCGCCAATGCCGCAACGCTGGTTACCCTACCCAATTCTGTCGTACGGCTATCGATAACCGACGGCAGCCCGGAAAAGCCATCGCCCGCGGCTTCGTCAAGCAACGATGCAATGTAATTTACAACCGAGTCTACCGGCTGACGAACCACCTTGACCTCTTCTGGATCTGCGGTGATTACCAAATTTTCATCAGCAATTGGAATAGGGCCGTACATGCGGAAAAGATACCAGTGGAAATAGGCTTTCAAGAATTTGGCTTCAGCAATCCACCGCTGTTTTTCGAAGTCGGCAATATCCGGTACGTTATCGATGTTTTCGATGAAGATGTTGCACATCCGTATGCCTTGCCACATAGACCGTCCGTTGAACCCATCCCAATAGTTCATCAACGGGGTTGCCTTATTTTGCAGACCACGGGCGATGTTATAGGAATCTAGCGAAAAGTAGTCTTCGGTCATAGGCCAATAGGTCCACACCTCGTCGCCCGCGTTGAATGCCGGGTTATAATCGGGATTAGCCTCGTTGGGAAGGAAAGAATAACAGGTAAAGAGTGCTTTTTCAGCTTCATTCCGGTTGGCAAACGCGTGTTCCATGGTCGGCACGTTATCGGGCACGACATCGAGATAGTCCTGGCAGGCCGCCGATAGGAAAATCAGGGGTGCGATCAAGACTATTTTTATTAATCTGCTATTGTTCATAACATCTTGCTTTGAGGACGGTTATGGTTATAATTGTATATTCACTCCAATATTGAAAATTTTTTGGGGCGGGTACCCTAACCCATTGCTACCCAGCCGATCGCTATCGCGCCCGTTGCTTCCTTGCTCTGGATCCCATAGCTTAAAGCTACTAATCAAAAACAGGTTGACGCCATTGACATAGAGGCGCAGCCCGCTCACATTCATCCGTTGCAACGCTTTGCCGCTGAAGTTATATCCGAGTTCGACAGACTTAAGTCGCACAAAAGCCCCATTGCGCATCCACCATGTGGAGGCTTGGTTATTATTGCTATTGCCTGCTGCGCTGAGCCGCGGCCAAAACGCATAGCTATCTCGGTCGGTTTCCGACCAGTGGTCATCAGCGATGACCTGGAGCAAACCATTTTGGTTGGCTCCGCTCATCACAAATGGACTGATCGCTGCAGGGTCGATGAACAGGGAGGAACGGGCGGAACCTTGAAAAAAGGCACTGATATCAAACTTATCGGTACCGAAAGAGAACCCTGCACCGTAAATGATCTCGGGTACCATCGGATAACCGAGTCCATTGACCCGATCCAGGTTGGTAACTTCCCCGTCGCCATTGAGGTCGCGGTACTTGATATCTCCACCACGTACCTCGCCAAATGCCTGGGGCGGTGAACTCCTTACATCTTCGTCATCGATGAATAGCCGTTCAGCAATCAACCCCCAATATTGCTGGAGCGAGTGCCCTACGCGAGAAAGGTATTGCATGTTTGCCGGGTATGCGGGCTCTTCATTCACCAATAATTTGCTGGTGGCATACGTAAATGTGCCCCTTACCCTCAGCCAATTGGGACCGAAATTCGTACCGTAATCCATTTCCATGTCCACACCTTTCCCTTCGGCTTCACCCACATTGGCTGCGATGGGCGCGGTCAATCCCATGGTAGTGGGGATGTAACTGCGCGCCATTAAAATATTGGTCCGGCGTTCATGAAACACATCCACGATCATGTTCAACTGATTGAAAAGCCCCAAATCCAGGCCGATGTTGGTCTTATAGGCTTTTTCCCAGGTCACATCATCGTTTGCGTACCGCGATATGGAGACACCTGGGCGCACATAATCGTAGTTCTCGCCAAAGACCGCCCTTCGGCCGGCGTCGTTCATCGTCACGTTAGACATGTAAAAGAACCGATCGTCGGGATTGCCGATCTGATCGTTGCCTACTAACCCGTAAGTAGCGCGCAACTTCAGTTTGGAAATGACCGGGAGCAATGGCTCAAAGAACGGCTCGTTATTGATGTTCCATGCTACTCCGGCGGAAGGGAAGAAACCGAAACGATTGCTTTTTGCAAACCGTTCGGAACCATTGAAGCCAAAGTTCGCTTCAAATAGGTACCGATTGTCATAGCCATAGGTAAACCTACCCGAAAGGCCCTGGTTACGGAAAGGTAACGATAACTGCAAGCTACCCGCATTACCATTCAGGTGGTTTCGGAAGATACCGATGAGCATGCCACTGACATCGTGTTTCTGGCCAAATGTCCGATTGTAGTTCACTGCGGTTTCCAGGTAGGCCGTGGTATTCACGATTTTGTCGCCTTCGTTATAATTAAGGTATTCCGTAGCGCTATCTTCGTTTAGCAACCGGAGGGAATAACCCGAAGGCGAAAAACTATTCGGCGAGGCAAAATAGTAAAACGGGTTATACTGTCGTTCCAAACTGAAATAGGAGTGCCGCTGCGTATAAGCCATCAAACGGGCGCGCAGTCCTTCGGTCAGGAAATTGAAATCTTGCTTGATTTCCACCTGAACATTCAGCTGGGTACGGCTGTATTGTTGGAAACCCGAGACCATGGAAGCGTACGGGTTGGCGTAAACGTCTTCGCCATTGCCCCGTGGCGCATTGCCAAACAACGGATGTTTGGCATAAGAAATATCGGTAGCCGGGAAGACCGCGGGAAATAATACCGGATTAGCTGTTGCAGCACTCCGGAAAACCGCCGACCCACCGCCGACCGGGCCGGTATAATCGGTGAAATTACCCGATGTCCGCACGATGCCCTCTGTGGATGGCGTAAGCATTACGTTTACATTGGAACGCACCTCATAATTTTTCAGGTCGATGTTGTTATCAAAGTTGTTCGAGTTGTTTGATTTCAACATTCCATTGTCCCTGTTGTATGTACCTGATATGTAAAACTGAGCGACCCGACCGCCACCGTTCACGTTCATATTGAAGCGTTGGTTTAGCGTGTAATCTTTGATGAGCATGCCTATCCAGTCGTTGCTCGGGTATAGCAACGGATTTTCACCGGCTGCTGTTTTGTCGATTTTGTTTTGTGCATATGGCAATGCGCCGATTGGGTTCCGGGTGAGCACGGCTTCGTTGGCTAACTTCATATAGGTAATGTTATCGGCAAGATTGAAGTTCGTGGTGTTTTGGGAAATGGAGTTTTCCAAGCGGAAGTTAAAGCGTGTCCGATCGTTTATGCCCGATTTGGTAGAGACCAACACCACCCCATTGGCTCCCCTGGCGCCGTACAGTGAGGCGGCGGCAGCATCTTTCAGCACCGAGAATCCGGCAATGTCGTCGGGCTGGAGGCGGGCTAACGCATCTGACGTGGACTCCATACCGTCAATCAATATGAGCGGATCAATCTTGCCTGACCCGAAACTCGTGATACCACGAATGAAAAATTGTGCATTGTCGGCGCCCGGTTCGCCACTGCTCTGGTAGGCAATCATGCCGGCAACCCGTCCAGCCAGCATGGACGTCAGGTTACTGGTGGGTCCTTTTAACTCTTTGGGGCTAACGGTGGTAATGGAGCTGACCATGCTTTCCTTCTTTTGCTCACCGAAGGCCACAATCACTACTTCATCGAGTAAATCCTCATCAGGCTCCAATTCGACGTTCACAATCGGGCGCCCGCCGATAGACTCCTCCTTGGGTTTGAACCCTACGTAGGTGAACACGAGGATCCCGCGGTCATTCGAAACATTAATGGAATACTGGCCATCTTCGCCCGTTGCGACCGCATGCTGGGTATTTTTTGCACTTACACTCACACCTGCCAATGGCGACCCATCGGTAGCGTGCACCACAACACCGCTTATCTGATGTTGAGCCTGCACGGTGCAAACTCCAAGCAGATGGCACAGCAAATAGAATACTAATCGTTTTGGTTTGTTCATTCCGTTTCTTTTAAGCGTCAAAAAATAATCATTGGCTTTCAGGATCCTATTCGCAGATATACTGTATAATGTACATACATATATATTACACAATAGTCAGACGTTGCAAATTTTCGTTTAAAACCCCGAAATTCAAGATAATAATTAGTTTATATGTTAGTATGTTCATACAAATGTATAAACACATTTCTTAAATCCAAATCCTTTTTTTAAATTAGCTTACGTTTTTATCCATTATGACAAAATTAAATCTCAAAATCGATCATAAGAGTCCAATTCCTTTGCATGTACAGGCCGAGAATTTATTGCGGCAATTAATCGAATCCGCGGATTACCAAGACGGAAAGCTCCTACCCAACGAAGTTGATCTTGCCAAGCGGTTGGCGATATCGCGGGCAACGTTAAGACAAGCCATCAACAAGCTTGTTTTTGAAGAGCTGCTTGAGCGAAAAAGGGGAGTCGGCACTAAAGTCGTCAAGAAGCGATTCAGCTCGCGGTCCAACAACTGGCTCAGTTTTACACAAGAAATGGCCGCCCGCGGCATTCCCGTTAAAAACTTTGAACTCCATATTTCTTGGGAGATTCCCAATGAAGGGTTAGTCAGTTTTTTCGGGATCGACCCTGATCAGAAGATCTTGAAGTTAGAACGTGTTCGCGGCCGGGTAGAAGGGCCATTTGTTTATTTCGTCTCGTATTTTCATCCGCGTATCGGTCTCACGGGCGATGAGGATTTCAAGCGGCCCTTGTATGACATTTTGGAAACCGATCACCATACCGTAGCCGACCTATCCAAGGAAGAAATCAGCGCGATGGTCGCAGACAAATTCCTTGCGAATAAACTGGACACCCAGGTCGGCGCTGCCATACTCTTCCGCAAGCGGTACGTATTTGACCAAGCAGACCGTCCGTTGGAGTTTAACCTTGGCTACTATAAAGCGGACAGCTTTGTTTATACGGTTGAAAGCCGGCGGCAGGCTGCCCGGCCTTTGTCATAATAAGCGAAAAAGGGAGCTCATCGCCCCCTCCATCTTAATCGATCTTGATCTGATATAATTGTTGATGCCATTGATGCAGTTCCGTCTCCGGCATCTTCACCACGGCACGGTCATAGGTCATCAGCCCGTTGGTTTCCACTTCCACATCGGTGGTCTGCGTGTATACGGCAGCCGACAGTCCCATAGGTATCAGCCGGGCGAGGTCTTTCACCAGGCCCTGATAGCGGTGCTTGAGTTCATCGGCATTCTTGAAACTTTGGTAACCCCAGTTGTCCTTGTCCTGCCAAGTATGGCCCTCAACAGGCAATCCGAGTCCGCCGAATTCGCCAAGCACCAGGATTTGCTTGTTGCCAAACAATTTAGGCCTCGGCATCACCGCATCGGGATAATTATGGATATCAAAGATATGCCCTGTAGGGAAGAAATTACCACCACTTGCACTGTTCACGAGGCGTGAAGGGTCATACTTCATCGTCCACTCGGTGATCTCTTCGGTCTTGAATTGGCCCCAAGCTTCGTTGAACGGCACCCATACCACAATACTAGGGAAGTTGTGCAACGCGTCCATGATGGCCTTCCATTCTTTACGATAAATTGCTTCCGACTCGGGGCTGCGGTCCTTATCGTGTTGGCGGCCCGAGGTGATTCCTGGCCGCATATCCCAATGGTTGCCACCGAGATCGCCGCTTGGCATATCCTGCCAAACGAGTAGCCCCAATTTATCGCAATGGTAATACCAACGGGCTGGTTCCACTTTTATATGCTTACGGATCATATTGAATCCCATGGCTTTGGTCTTTTCGATATCGAACCGCAATGCCTCATCGCTTGGGGCGGTATATAGGCCATCCGGCCACCAACCTTGGTCAAGCGGCCCATAGTGGAATACAAATTCGTTATTGAGCAACATGCGTTGTATCCCTTTGGCGTCCAAGCCCATGGAAATCTTGCGCATCGCAAAATAAGACGATACCTCATCAACGACCTTTCCTTTGCGAAGCACCGCTACCTTGAGATCATAGAGGAACGGGTTTGATGGCGACCATAATTCGGCATCACTGACTTGCAGCGACACATCTGCACCTACCGCAACCGTTTGCTCGGCTATCTTTTCCTGCCCTTTCCAGGCTGATATCCGTAGCTGATCACCCGCTTTGGCACTTTCCACTGCGGTTTGCACAAACAGTTTGCCGTGGTCGATATCCGGTGTATGCTTTGTCGTTGTGATATGGGTTTCCGGTACGCCTTCCAGCCATACCGTCTGCCAAATGCCTGTAACGGGTGTATACCAGATGCCATGAGGCCTCACGACTTGCTTGCCATTGGGCTGCGGGCCCTCATTGGTCGGATCCCATACTCCCACCACAACCTCTTGGTTGGCCCCCTTCGTTAAGTGATGGGTGATATCTATGGAAAACGGATCGAATCCGCCGGCATGTGAGCCGGCTTTCTGGCCGTTTACATAGACATCGCATTGCCAATCTACGGCTCCGAAATGCAGGATTACACGCTGCTTCCGCAACTTTTTATCGAGCGTTACTGTCCTTCGATACCAAAGCGTGCTATCCTTGCCGACGGTACGCCCCACTCCCGAAAGTGCAGACTCAACAGCAAATGGCACCAATACCTGACCTTCGTAGCTCCCGGGTGCGGCCCCGAGTTTACCGGGTACGATAGCATATTCCCACAGGCCATTCAGGTTTTGCCAATGCTCCCGTACCAAATGTGGCCGCGGGTATTCGGGGAATGGATTTTTCGGATCGACGGTCGCTGCCCAAGACGACTTGATCTTATCGCCGACCGGGTGCCAAGCAGATGGCTCCTGAGCACTAAGCAGGCCGATCGTAAAGCAAGATAAAAAAAGCAATACTTGTGCATATCTGATTTGCGTTGACGTATTCATACGGTTATTATTTTGGTATTTTCTAATTTAGCATCTTTGATTGCCGAAGATAGGGAGATTCGACCGTCAAATCAATGGACACTTGTTTGTTTCTGTCATTTTAATCATTAAAATGTCAATTTGTTAAGCTATTGTTATTTCGTTACGTTTTTTGTAACATTTTAAACGCATTATTTATTGAAAAACTATGTTTTTCCTTACTTTTGCATCAAACGGTTTATAATTTTATGTCAACCGCAGTAACAAGGAAAATATACGCGAAGGTATTCTTTGCCATCTTTTTTGCAAAGATGGTGATATCGACCGCGCCTATTTTCATGCCGGGTTTTGACCGGGAAGCGGTGTTACAAGTCGTTTTACAACTCGAAATCGAAAATAACAACGGAAAGTCAGGACAAAGTGACCAAGCTAAGGATGTTTTCGCGAAAGGCTTTCAATTAGCAACTTACTTCAGCCTCCAACCGCCTACGGATTACACGATTGAGAGCAACTTCGTATCGAATGATGCGCAGCACGTGTGTGCTTTTTATCCCGCTGTGCCCACCCCCCCTCCTAACTGTTAATCCAACTTGTGATACCCGTCAACTTGATGGGGTATTTTAGCCATTGACCATTTGTCGATTCCCGTAGCATGCGCTTCTTGAGGTGTTTGCCTATGGACTAATCAATACAATGCGCTTTTGATGGCTACGAGTTATGCAAATGGAATACAGTTCATACTATTATTATCAATATGTTTGGTACACGTACGTCCGCGTTTTTGAAATTATCAAAACGGGACTTAAAATATGATTTACCGGCAAGTGTCGTGGTTTTTCTTGTCGCCTTGCCATTGTGTTTGGGAATAGCGCTTGCTTCCGGTGCTCCGTTATTCTCGGGTTTATTAACCGGGATTATCGGGGGTATTGTCGTCGCTTCCTTTAGCGGTTCGCAGCTCAGTGTCAGCGGACCTGCCGCGGGCCTTACTGTAATCGTGCTGGGCGCCATCCAGCAATTGGGAGCGTTCGAAACATTTCTGCTAGCCGTGTTACTCGCCGGCGCGATTCAGGTGGTGCTGGGCATCCTCAAAGCGGGGATGATTGGTAACTATTTCCCGTCGTCCGTTATTCTGGGCATGCTCGCCGCAATCGGCATCATTATTATTCTCAAGCAGCTGCCCCATGCGGTAGGCTATGATGCCAGTTTTTTTGGAGAAGAGAGTTTTATTCAGCTGAATAGCGAAAACACGTTTTCGGCGCTGCAGAAAGCTTTCGGCGCGATCAATTTGGGTGCGGTCATCATCTGCGCCATTTCGCTAGCTATTTTGATTGGCTGGCCAAAAATCAAGAAATTAAGCATTGTGCCCGCGCCATTGGTGGTCGTAATCATCAGTGTGCTATTGAGTCTGGCGTTCGTTGGCACCGACTTCGAATTGGCGGGGAATCACTTGGTCGTCATTCCAGTGGTCAATTCGTTCAACGAGTTCCTGGGGCTGTTCACCTTCCCAGACTTTACGCAGATTGCCAATCAGGATGTCTGGATAGTTGCATTTACCATCGCCATCATCGCGAGTTTGGAAACACTGCTGAGTCTAGAAGCCGTTGATAAGATTGATCCCTTTAAGCGGGTTTCACCGACCAACCGGGAGCTTCTAGCGCAAGGCGTTGGCAATATGACCTCTGGATTGGTGGGTGGCCTGCCGCTGACCGCCGTTATTGTACGGTCTTCGGCCAACGTAAATGCCGGTGGCCGCACCCGGCAAAGTGCCATCCTTCATGGCATCTGGTTGATTTTGGCAGTACTGCTTATCCCTTCCATCATTAACCTCATCCCCCTTGCCTGTCTGGCAGCCATCCTACTGCATACCGGCTATAAGTTGGCAAAGCCTGCGGCGTTTAAACAGATGTGGCATAAGGGGCTCGACCAGTTTGTGCCGTTTGTCGTTACGATTACCGCCGTAGTTTTCACCGATCTGCTCACCGGTGTAGGTATTGGTCTACTGGTAGCAATGTTCTACATCCTTAAAGATAACCTTTCCAATTCTTTTGAATACGATATCGAAGAAAATGAGGATGGAGCCAAAATAACTTTTACCTTAGCCGAAGAAGTGACATTCCTCAACAAAGCTGCCATACAAAAGGCATTGCATGGCCTTCCAAGACGCATCAATGAAATTATCATTGACGGATCGCAAAGCCGTTTTATTGACAAAGATGTGATCGAAGTGATCAAAGACTTTGAACAAAACGCGGTGAGCAAAGGAAAATCCTTGGAGCTGGTGGGTATCGTAAATAAAAAGAATGTACCCAATATCAGGCGCTTTACGCAAAGTATCCTGAAGAACGATTCATTAAAAAAACGGGCTGTAAAAAAGCCCTCAGAAACCATCTAATAAACAGATCAACTATGTTAAAAAAACAATTAAATAACCCCGAGTTAAAAGCAGGTTTTGAAAAACTATTGGCCGGCAATGCCGAATGGATGAACCAGGTGAAGGAAGACACGACCGGCAAGCTTAAGCAACTGGCCGAGGGCCAGAGCCCCGAACTGTTGTGGATCGGTTGTGCCGACAGCCGTGTTCCTGCCAACCAAATCACCAACACACAACCGGGAGAGGTATTCGTACACCGCAACATCGCTAATATGTGCGTGCACTCCGATATGAATATGCTTAGCGTGCTTGACTATGCTGTGAACGTATTGAAGGTGAAACACATTGTTGTAGCCGGACATTACGGGTGTGGTGGTGTTGCAGCGGCGCTGAGTCGCCAGCAATTCGGCATCATTGATAACTGGCTTTGCCACATCAAGGATGTGTACCGACTCCATAGTGACGAAATAGATGCCATCGAAGACCAAAAAGAGAAAGTAAGTCGATTGGTGGAGCTCAATGTAGCCGAGCAAGTGTTCAACCTGTGTACCACGTCTATCGTGCAAAATGCTTGGAAGGAACGCACCGACCTGGCAGTGCACGGTATGGTTATCGACATTGCCACAGGAAAGCTTATTGATCTAAACATCACGTTTACGGATAGCGTGGGCCTGGGAAAGGTCTTTGCATTCAAATAAATGCAGGCAAGTAAATAAACAAGAGGGGCGTCTACCGGTTGGCAGACGCCCTTCTTGTTTATTCCTGTTCCAAAAATGGATACCTGTAGTCCACGGGTGGATCGAAGGTTTCCTTAATGGTACGTGGCGACACCCAGCGCAACAGGTTAACCATTGAGCCCGCCTTATCGTTGGTACCCGATCCGCGCGCGCCACCGAATGGCTGCTGACCTACCACTGCTCCGGTACATTTGTCATTGATATAGAAATTGCCCGCCGCATTGCGGAGTACATGGGTAGCTTGGCTGATCGCGTAGCGGTCCTGTGCGATCACAGCACCTGTAAGTGCATAGATAGACGTACCGTCGATCACCTTCAGCGTATTTTCCCACTCGTCATCGGCATATACATAGACCGTTAATACCGGGCCGAAAAGCTCCTCGCACATCGTCACATAATCCGCACGCTTGGCCTGTATCACCGTGGGATGGATATAATAACCTTCGCGCTTATCATACGTGCCGCCCGCAATGATTTCGGCGTCTGCATCCTGTTTGGCAGCGTCAATATATTTCGCTAACTTATCAAAAGATTTCTCGTCGATAACCGCGTTGATGAAGTTACTGAAATCATCCGTCGGCCCAATCTTGAATGATTCGACATCTGCGACAATCAACTCCTTAAGCTCCGGCCACAGGGATTGGGGAATGTACACGCGCGAAGCTGCCGAGCATTTCTGCCCCTGGTACTCAAAGGCTCCCCGTACAATCGCTGTCGCGGCGGCCTTAATATCGGCCGACCGATGCACCACTATGAAATCCTTGCCCCCTGTTTCGCCTACGATGCGCGGATAAGTTCGATAACGGTGTATATTTTCTCCGATCGTCTTCCATATGTTTTGGAATACCGCCGTAGACCCGGTAAAGTGTATCCCTGCGAAGTCCGGGTGCTTGAAGATTACGTCGCCAGCCGTTGGTCCATCGACATACACCAGGTTGATTACCCCTGCCGGTACGCCAGCCGCTCTGAATACTTCCATCAACACATTTGCGGAGTAGATTTGCGTGTTTGCTGGCTTCCAAACCACTACATTGCCCATCATCGCCGCAGACGTGGGCAGATTGCCCGCAATAGCTGTGAAATTGAACGGTGTAAGCGCAAACACGAATCCTTCCAGTGGGCGCTGCTCTACCCGATTCCAATTGCCGCGGGGAGAAACCGGTGGCTGTTGCATATAGATTTCGCTCATGTACTTGACATTGAAGCGCAGGAAATCTATGATTTCACATGCGGAATCAATCTCGGCCTGAAACGCGTTCTTGGATTGCCCCAACATGGTCGCTGCATTGAGCTTATACCGAAACGGGCCGGCTATCAGGTCGGCAGCCTTCAGAAATATCGCCGCACGCTCTTCCCAGGGAAGGTTCTCCCAATCTTCCTTCGCATCAAGTGCAGCATCAATAGCTGCCTGCACATGGGATTTATCGCCCTCATGGTAATGTCCCAATTCATGCCCGTGCTGGTGAGGCGGGTGTATGGAAACGCGCTTGTCCGTGCGTACCTCCTTGCCTCCAATATACATCGGTATATCCGCTTTCTGCTCAAGAGCGACCTTAAGAGCCTCCTTCAGCAGCTTACGTTCCTTGCTGCCAACAGCGTATGATAACACCGGCTCGTTTACTGGCTCGGGAACATTAAAAAATCCTTTTAACATAATTTCATTCTTTTTGTGTGACGTTACAAAGCTACCAAAACCCGTAGGACCCTGCAATTTATTTGGGAACCAATCTGCCGTCATACGCCAAAGATCCATAGTCAATACGACTTGACCAAGAAGCTATTTAACTAAGTTTCGTTGAAAATTGACTAATCTTTTCTATTTTTATTAAAATGATTCGCTCATGAAACAAACACTACGTTCATATTTAATGGCATTTATCGCTTTTACGACCACTATCGCTGCTTACGGTCAGCAAAAATGGCACCATGGTCGATTGCAGGTTACACCCGATGGGCACTACCTACAATATGAGGACGGAACTCCTTTTTTTTGGCTGGGTGATACCGCTTGGGAATTGTTCCATCGGCTTAAAAAAGAGGAGATTATGCGATATCTCGACAACCGGAAGGCCAAGGGATTCAATGTCATCCAAGCCGTGGTGCTGGCCGAAATGGACGGTTTACGCCAACCGAATCAATATGGAGATATTCCATTGATTGATTTAGACCCCGAAAAACCAAATGAAGCCTATTTTAAGTTGGTAGACGATGTGATCACAGCAGCCTATGAAAGACAACTGTTTATGGGATTGCTTCCGACCTGGGGCGACAAAGTTACACGGATGTGGGGCACTGGCCCTGCTGTTTTTACCACCGAAAATGCCTACCACTATGGCCACTGGCTTGGTAATCGCTATAAAGATAACCAAAACATTGTTTGGATCCTAGGTGGCGATCGTCCAGCCCTTCATGATTCGGTTGATACCCGCCCCATATGGCGCGCCATGGCTAAGGGAATATTGGAGGCTACGAAAGGGAAGGCGCTACTCTCCTATCACATCTCAGGTGGCGAACATTCGACTTCTCAGCAAATCCACACCGAACCGTGGTTGCATATGAACATGATGCAATCTGGACATGGCTCGGGGCACGACGTCCCCGTTTGGGAATGGGTAACACGCGACCGTGCTTTGATACCGACCAAGCCCACCCTGGATTCAGAACCTAACTATGAGGATCACCCGGTAAACCCCTGGCCGAAATGGGATCCTAAAAACGGCTATTTCAATGACTACGATATTCGCAAACAAAGCTACCGTTCTGTCTTTGCCGGAGCGTGCGGGGTGACCTACGGCCACCATAGCATTTGGCAGTTTTGGAGTGAACGGGAAGAAAAAATCAATCACGCGGACCGGTATTGGAGCGAGGCACTCAACCGGCCTGGAGCATTTCAAGTCGGTTACCTGCGGCAGCTCATCGAATCACGCCCCTTTATCGATCGCATTCCCGATCAAACCATCATTGCGGACGGCCAAGGGGAAAAAGGACAGCACATACGTGCCTTTCGGGATCGTGAAGGAAGTTATTTCATGGCCTATATCCCCGAGGGGCGGACCATCGAGGTCGATTTATCGACGCTAAAGGCTGGTCCAGTGCGAGTGTGGTGGTTCAACCCTGCCACAGCGGAAACGACCGATTTGGGTATATTAAACCATGCTGGGAGACTTCAGCTGACGTCGCCGACGCAGGGCTTTGGCAAGGATTGGGTGCTGGTAATCGATCATGTGGCTAAAAGGTATCCCATCCCGACTTTCAAGCACCCATGATACCGGTTGCTCTTTTTTATAGCATTGTGATAAACAGGAAAAAATATGAAAACTTTTTTTGAAGAACTATTCGCGTATGGTTTCCATTGCAACCAACAATTGGCAAGTATCTTTGATCGGGAATCTGCGACGATTGACACCAAGTCAGCAACACTATTCAGCCATATATTGAATGCACACCAAATATGGAACAATCGGATTTTGGGGCGACCAATGGGCTGTACAGTTTGGGAAACCCGCCCGGAAACCGAGTTCGCGGAGATTGATCGGAATAACTACGAGGTAACGTTGACTGTTCTTGATACTATTGATCTAGGCAACGAAATTGCATACAAGACGAGTGGCGGCCAACCTTTTACCAACAGCGTTCACGACCTCTTATTCCATATAGTCAACCATTCTACCTACCACCGAGGGCAGCTAGCACTACTTTTCAGACAGAACGGAATAGAACCGTTGGTTACGGACTATATTTTTTACAAGCGCTAGCTGATCATTTTTTCCTCAATGACTTTTTGAATACTTGATTGAACTTCTCCAGCTATGCGCGCAAGCTGCATACCGCATCGTGCTACCAAGACTATGCAATTCTCAGGACGATTTTACCAAATTGGGCCGAATTATCCATTAGACGCAATGCACGTTCTGCATCTTCCAACGGATAAATGCTATCGATGACGGGCTTGATGCCGTGTTGATTCACAAAAGCCAGCATATCGGCAAAATCTGCGGGCGACCCCATGGTGGTGCCTAATAAAGAAAGTTGCTTCCAGAATATTTTTCGAGCATTCAATGCAGGAATGTTACCGGCAGTTCCACCAAAAAAAACAATCCTTCCTCCTGGATTAGCCAAGTCGAGGTGCTGGGCAAACCCTTCTCCTAGCGCGCTATCTACAATGACGTCAAAACCACCCGCTTTCTCCTGTAGCTGCTGCCGCCAATTGTCATCCGTATACAACGCACCGTCTTTAGCTCCGATGGTTACTGCTTTTTCAATCTTGGCTGCTGTACCGGATGTGACGTACACCGCTGCACCAGCATGGGCAGCCCATTGCAGGGCAAACGTAGCCACTCCGCCTCCAACACCCGCCACCAACACCCTTTCGCCCGCTTTCAAGGCAGCACGGCTAAAGAGCGCGCGATAGGCGGTAAGTCCACCCAGTGGCAATGCCGCCGCCTCTTCAAACGAGAGGTGGGCCGGCTTTTCGTGTAAGTTGGCTACGGGCACGCGTACATATTCAGCAAAAGTGCCATCCTGGGGCAGTCCCAATATCTGAAAAGCCTGCCCTTGAAAGGCTTCCGATTCGCCCCACGCCAAGGATGGATTGATTATCACCTCGCGGCCAATCCAACTACTGTGGTGATGGGCGCCTACCTGTTCCGCGATGCCCGCACCGTCCGAACCCAGTACAATGGGAAACTTTAACCCTCCGTACTTGCCCTGCCGTATCCACCAATCACGCCGGTTGAAAGCCGCCGCTTTGACACGCACCAACGCCTCATCCGGCCGTAATGCGGGGATAGGCACTTCACTCATCATCAACGGTTCTTGAATCCCGTGAAGGACAATTGCTTTCATATATGTAAAATATGGAGGATTATGATCTCTAGCGGTGATCTGGACCAAAAAAAGCGGCCCGCACCGCCGTGCATTGCCGCCTTTTTAATTAACCCCTCTCGGGACGTTGTCCGTTAGTTATTATTTTGCGTCTGCATAGCGCTTGGCGACAGCGTTCCAATCGATTACATTGAAAATTGCCTCCAAATATCCCGGACGTTTGTTCTGGTACTTCAGGTAATAGGCGTGTTCCCACACGTCGATACCCAAAATAGGGGTACCTTTTACTTCAGCGATGTCAAACAACGGGTTATCTTGGTTGGCTGTCGAAGTCACTTGCAGCTTTCCTGAACCATCCACGACCAACCAGGCCCAACCTGATCCGAAACGGGTAGCACCGGCTTCCTGCAGTTTCTTTTTCAGTTCATCGAATGAACCGAAGGTTTCATCAATTGCAGTAGCTAAGTCGCCGGTTGGAGTACCACCACCATTCGCTGACAAAATGGTCCAAAACAACGAGTGATTGTAATGTCCACCTCCGTTGTTGCGTACAGCAGCAGGGTATTTCGAAATAGTTGCGCAGATTTCCTCAATGGTCTGGTTTTCCGCATCAGTGCCAGCGATTGCTTTATTGAGGTTGTCTACGTAGGCCTGATGGTGCTTACCATGGTGGATTTCCATGGTTTCTTTATCGATATGAGGTTCCAATGCATCTGTGGCGTAGGGTAACGCCGGTAATTCAAAAGCCATAATATGTATTGTTTTAAATTAAAAATTAATAATTACTGTTGGACAAACTTAGCTAAAGTTGCAGATAAATGCAACCACTCCATCTGTCACCGGCCACTAAAAAGCGGCAACGCTGGCATAGTATAACGATTGAGGGAGTTGTTTTGTTTGAGCGATCGATTCAAATCATTAGCTACCCCCGTTTATTACGGAAAAATGACGATACAAGTTCCGCGCACTCTCGCTCTAAAACACCATTTACCACAGTCGTCTTGGGGTGCAGCAACCTACTCCCTATCGTCGAAAAGCCTCTTTTTTCATCCCGAGCCCCAAATACTACCCGGCTGATTTGTGTCCAATAGGCTGCCCCTGCGCACATGACACAAGGCTCGATGGTGACGTACAACGTGCAATCGCGCAAGTACTTCCCGCCGATATAATTTGCCGCAGCCGTAAAGGCCTGCATCTCCGCATGTGCCGTCACGTCATTCAATCGTTCAGTAAGGTTGTGCCCGCGCCCAATAATCCGGCCTCCCGAGACAATAACCGCACCGATGGGCACCTCATCCTGCTCCAGCGCTTTATGCGCTTCGTTGAGGGCCTCCTTCATATACACCTCATCCGAAATGGCATCGCCGGCATCTTCAAAGTTGACGTATTTCATGTTGGATAAGAACTAGTACAATTGTTCAAATCAGCTTCGCGCCATTGGGTACATTGCGTTCCACAGTGCTGAGCACAATTTCTCCATTGCTATCCGCAAATCCCGTAACCAAGCATTCAGACATGAAATCGGCGATCTGCTTCTGGGGGAAATTGACTACGCAGATGACCTGCTTGCCAAGCAATTCTTCCTCGGTATAGTGCTTGGTGATTTGCGCACTGCTTTGCCTGATGCCAATCGGTCCGAAATCGATCCGCAGTTTAAAGGCCGGTTTCCGAGCTTTCGGGAACGCCTCGACATCGATAATCGTTCCGGCACGCAACTCGACCTTCTCAAAGTCATGCCAAGAGATTACATCCATCAACACGTATTAAAGCCGATTACTTTCCAAATCCGCCAGTCCTTTTTTTAACGTGAACACGACGTAGTCACGTTTGCGCTTCACACGTTGGGCCAAACGGCCGATCAGCTCTTCTTCTTTACCCTGTTCAAAAGCCAGGTCATGATCCGAAAGGTGATTATATTTACGGCGAAACTTTTGTTTCAATATTTCCCATTCGTCGGAAGTCATCTTGATGTCTGCCATATGCCATTGATTTGCGGCAAATTTAGCTAAAGTTGCCCTGATGTACAAGTTTATTGATTGGTGTAGCTTACCAGAACATTACCTGTTGCTTACCACTCCCCTAGTGCTTCTTTAGTCTTCCGTTACTTTTTCTATACCGGTTCCTTACCATTTCCTTACCTGTTCTTTACCTTTTGCTTACCTATTCTTTACCTATTCCTTACCTATTCCTTACCTTTTGCTTACCAACGTGGTAAATGAAAGGTAAGTAAACCCTAAACCAAGCATAATAAAACCCCAAATGAGGCCCAGATACATCCTAAGCGACGTCTAGCGACAATTTCGGCTTGAATTTTGCTGTTGTCTCCACAGGGCATTTAAGAGCCCAACATTAAACGCTAAAAAATAATATGTCATGAAAAAGTACCTTATCGTTGTTTTATTAGTAACATCAACTATTTTAGGGGCAAATGCGCAGCTGCTACCTAGTTTCCAGTTTGGTGTCAAAGCTGGTCTTAACTTTTCAAACTTAAAGTCGGAAGATGGCAATTGGTTGGATGCAAGTACGCGTACGGGCTATCAAGCGGGTGTATGGGCACGCATCGGCGGTGCGGGAGTGCACTTCCAACCTGAGCTTTATTTGACGGGGAAGAGTTCTGAAGCGAAATTGGTCGAAGAAAATGAAGAAGGTAAAGTGACCTTTACTTCATTAGATCTTCCATTGCTCTTGGGTACCCGCATTGGCTTAGGCCCTGCCGGATTACGTATCGTTGCAGGCCCTGTTGTATCATTTGTTGTCGATAAAAATATCGGTGATGCATTGGCACAGGTTCCTGAATTCAGTGAATATAAAAACCAAGCTTGGGCGGTGACAGGTGGTCTTGGCCTCGACATCAGTAATTTCCGCATTGATGCGCGTTATGAACATGGATTGAGCGAGTTAAGCAAAAACGACGCCGCACCACAGAAAGTAAATCTCTGGACTATCGGAGTAGGCTATCGGCTATTCTAAAATTATTCCGGGAAACACAATACATTATCCCATCAAGCGTCACGCCTTAAAGATAGGCGTGACGCTTTTTTTTGACAGAAACTTAGAACAGTTCTAAATTAATGATTTTCCTTGTTTATCTTCAACGGTATTAAATCAATTGGTAGATTTGCTTACCAAAATTAAAATAATCGAGGAGAATGAGTAAGTCCAAACCTCTGCTTTTTTCAACGCTTGGAAAGAAGCTAATCATGAGTCTGACAGGTCTGTTTTTATGTTCATTTCTGATTGTCCACCTCATCGGAAATCTGCAATTATTCTACAACGACCAGGGCAAGGCTTTCAATGAGTATGCCTATTTCATGACCCACTTCACTCCGATCAAAATCGTCTCCTATTTGTTATACACGTCTATTGTCATCCATGCCATCTATGCGCTGGTGCTGACCATCCACAACAAGAAAGCGAGGCCGGTAGGCTATGCAGTATACCGTGGTTCGGCTAACAGTTCCTGGAATTCACGTAATATGGGCATTTTGGGTACGGTGCTATTGGTATTCATTGTCACGCACATGAGTCAGTTCTGGTGGAAGTTCCACAACGATCAGGTCCCTTATATCGAATATCGGACGGACTTGAATACTAACAAAACGACCGCCACGGAATTGGTGGCCGGCGAGTTTACCGATTACATGGAATATGTGGACAATGGGGTGGCAATCACTAAGGCCCGCGATTTATATAAGCAGGTTGCATTTACTTTCAAAGAATGGTATTGGGTGGCGCTATATGTGGTTTCCATGGCTGCGCTTTCCTTCCACCTTATCCACGGATTCAAAAGTGCATTCCAGACCTTGGGATGGGATCATAAAAAATATGCACCCATCATCCGCTTTGTGGGCATCTGGTTTTTCGGGGTAGCTATCCCTATTGGGTTCGCTGCCATGCCGGTGTATTTTTATCTTTCTAATTAAGCTATTTCTGGCGCAGGCGTATCGCTCGCTGGGCGCACTGATATAACAGACGTCATCATATGTTAGATTCAAAAGTACCTGTTGGGCCGCTGGCCGAAAAATGGTCGAAACATAAGTTTAACCTTAAATTGGTCAATCCCGCCAATAAGCGGAAATATACCATCATCGTTGTGGGCACGGGGCTGGCAGGATCATCTGCCGCTGCATCACTGGCGGAGCTCGGCTACAATGTCAAGGCATTTTGCTACCAAGATAGCCCGCGGCGGGCGCACTCGATCGCTGCCCAAGGCGGAATCAATGCTGCCAAGAACTATCAAAATGATGGCGACAGCGTATTCCGGCTGTTTTATGACACCATTAAAGGGGGTGACTACCGCTCCCGTGAGGCCAATGTACACCGTCTGGCCGAGGTGTCGGTAAATATCATCGACCAATGCGTGGCACAAGGCGTCCCATTCGCTCGTGAATACGGTGGATTGCTCGACAACCGTTCGTTTGGTGGTGCCCAGGTATCCCGTACGTTCTATGCCCGGGGGCAAACCGGACAACAGCTGTTGCTCGGTGCTTACTCCGCATTGAACCGTCAGATCAATAAGGGTACTGTAAAAATGTACAACCGGCATGAGATGCTGGATTTGGTGACCATCGATGGGCATGCTCGGGGTATTATCACCCGCAACATGGTTACGGGAGCCATCGAGTCTCACGAAGGGCATGCGGTGCTGCTCTGCACGGGCGGTTATGGCAACGTATTTTTCCTGTCAACCAACGCGATGGGCTGCAATGTCACCGCTTCGTGGCGTGCACATAAACGGGGGGCACTCTTTGCAAACCCCTGCTATACACAGATCCACCCTACCTGCATTCCGGTAACAGGCGACCACCAATCCAAGCTGACGCTGATGTCCGAATCGTTACGAAACGATGGCCGTGTTTGGGTACCTAAAACCGTCGAGCTCGCGCAAAGGCTCCGTAAAGGAGAGCTGAAGATAGCGGATATCAAGGAGGAAGATCGCGATTACTACCTCGAACGCAAATATCCATCATTCGGCAATCTTGTACCCCGGGATGTGGCCTCGCGTAATGCCAAGGAGGTAGTCGATGAAGGCCGTGGAGTAGGAGCTTCGGGCGTTGCCGTATTCCTCGATTTCGAAGACGCGATTAAGCGTCTGGGGGAAGATGCCGTGCGTGCTAAATACGGCAACTTATTTGACATGTACTACCAAATTACGGATGAAAATCCGTACAAGCAACCGATGCGCATCTATCCGGCGGTACATTACACAATGGGTGGCGTATGGGTAGATTATAATCTGATGACGAGTGTACCGGGATTGTACGCGCTGGGCGAGTGTAATTTCTCAGACCACGGCGCCAATCGACTGGGCGCATCGGCCCTTATGCAGGGGCTTGCCGATGGATATTTCGTTATACCGTATACCGTTGGTGATTACCTGGCTGGGCTTGGCTTTGCCCCGGTAGACAAAAACCATCCGAATTTCGAAAGCACGCGCAAAGCGGTAGAAGAGCGCGTACATAAGCTGCTCTCGCTCAAAGGGAATAAAACGGTGGATGATATCCATAAAAAGCTCGGTCATATCATGTGGGAGTACTGCGGCATGGCACGCAATGAAGCCGGGCTTACGAAAGCGAAGGGGCTTATACAAGAGCTCCGCAAGGAGTTCTGGAATGACGTGACCGTATTGGGTGAAAATGAAGAAATGAATCAGTCGCTCGAAAAAGCTGGCCGTGTTGCCGATTTCTTGGAGCTGGGTGAGTTAATGGTAGACGATGCACTTAATCGTCGTGAATCCTGTGGCGGCCACTTCCGCGAAGAGAGCCAAACCGACGAAGGCGAAGCCAAACGCGATGACGAAAACTTCAGCTATGTGTCTGCTTGGGAATATAAAGGTGACAACCAACCCGAAGTACTGCATAAAGAAGTATTGGAATTCGAAAATGTTAAATTGACACAACGGAGCTATAAGTAAAAAGCGACGGGTGTAAAGCATAAAATCATGAGCGGAAACATGAATCTGACGCTGAAAGTATGGCGCCAAAAAAACGACAACACCAGGGGTAAATTTGTAACCTACCAAGCCAATGGTATATCACCAGACATGTCCTTTCTAGAGATGCTGGACGTGGTCAACGAAGATTTGGTGCGGAAGGGGGAAGACCCTATCCACTTTGACCACGATTGCAGAGAGGGTATCTGTGGGATGTGTTCCCTGCACATCAATGGCAGGCCCCACGGACCGAAACAAGGTACCACAACGTGTCAATTACATATGCGTAGTTTCCACGATGGGCAAACGGTAGTGATCGAGCCATGGCGCGCGGCAGCTTTTCCGGTAATCAAGGATTTAGCCGTAGATCGTTCCGCTTTTGACCGCATCCAACAGGCCGGTGGTTATGTCAATGTGAATACCGGTGGAGTGCCCGATGCCAATGTCATTCCGATTCCCAAGATAATAGCTGATGAGGCATTTGAATCCGCTACCTGTATCGGCTGCGGCGCATGCGTGGCGGCCTGCAAAAATGCTTCGGCCATGTTGTTCGTTTCGGCTAAAATATCGCAGTATGCGCTGCTGCCGCAAGGACAAACCGAACGATACAGCCGGGCCCAGGCTATGGTTGCGCAAATGGATGCAGAAGGTTTCGGCAGTTGTACCAATACCGGTGCTTGCGAAGCAGAGTGCCCAGTAGGCATTAAATTGACTAATATTGCACGAATGAACCGCGAATACCTAAATGCTAAAATTTTCAAGGAAATAGAAGTACATTGAGGTAACCGAAGGCTAGCTTCAATTTTATCTTACCGTATTCGTAACTGCAGAAGCCTGATCCGTATCTCAAGATCGGATTACATCGGCTGACCGTAGGATTATTTTTCTTATTTTTACGTGAATTTACGAATGCCAAGGTGAGTACGGTTGTCAAAATAAGGTTATTGTTGTTGATGTTGACGTTATGCTTTATAGGCACAGCCGTTACCATCAACCTTACCTTCGACAACGAGGAAATCCTGCTCCTCGATAGCCGAACCATCCAAAGTAATCTTCATAAGAAAGAGCAGATTGTTTTCAATTTTCTCAACGATACCATCCATTACAATGCACTCAAGACGATGGAAACCGATGTTGAACTTGCGGAAGACATTCTCGATTATTTCGTTGGACAGCATAACATCTACCCTTTCATCTATGTAAATAACGAACTGGTTATTTGGGGTACCGATAAGATTGTTCCTAAAACAGACGCCGGCATTAACAATGGCGTTGGTATCATCAAAGCCGGAGACGGATGGTACGAATCCATCAAGAAAAGTGCTGGCAATTTTTCTGCTTTGTTTCTAATCCCAATAAAATCCGACTTTCAGCAGAACAACGAGTATTTGCAGAATGTTTTTTCCAAAGACCTCATCGAGACCAACAATCTCGAAATTGCCGAATACAGCGATCACCTTATCTATAATATCCGGAGCACGACCGGCGAATACCTGTTTTCGGTCAAGTTAACCGAGGGGCAACATGACACATTTTTCTCCAAATTGGAGCTTGCCATGTGGATGCTGGCAGGGTTTTCGGTCATCATATTACTTAATATCATCTGTGTGTGGCTGGCCGGACGAGGCTGGGTATGGTCATCCGTACTCTTGTTTAGCTGTTGCCTGGCTGGTATCCGCTATCTAGATCTCCACTTTGGTTGGCTGGCCACCCATTTCTATACCGGGCTTTTTGACCCCCGCTATTTTGCTTCCAGTTTTCTTTTTCCGCATTTGGGGGGGCTTTTGCTCAACATCATTGCATTTACGTGGGCAGTGGGCTACCTGTATTCATTCAGAAAACAGCTCCAAATCCCGACGGTGTGGCGCAGAAAAGCCGGAAGTTTCCTTTTCATTTTCCTATTCGGATTGCTCATCTACCTGGTAAGTTATGCGATAGCTGAAGTATTTGCTGGTCTGGTCATGAATTCAGCCATCAATTTCGACGTCACGAATATACTGGGTCTTAACCTATACAGCTGGATAGGGATACTTGCCTTGTGCCTAAGCATGATGTCTCTTCTTCTGCTTATCGACTTGCTGGTTGAGGCTGCCCACTCACTCATTCCCAATCCGAGGCGGTTGCTTTATGTCGGGATAATTGTTTTGTTTGTCGCCGGTGCATTTCAATATTTCAATGATTTTTCGCTTAGGCACTTCCCGGTCACCTTCTTTTTATTAAGTGCATTAATCGGATTACGGGCCTGGTACATAAAGCGCAGCGGGCAATTCGATTTGGCTATTTTTATCTCTACATTATTATTGTTGGCTGCGATAACCGCAATTAAGCACAGTCAATTCCTACATGATAAAAAGGAAGAGGAACAAAAATTAGCCATCTATCAATGGGAAGCAGTAGACGATGCCAATGCGCTTGCCTTATTCCGTGATCTGGAAAAGGAAATCGTAAAAGATCCCATCCTCATCGATTACTTCAAACAACCGAAAAATGAAAACCGCGAACTGCTCAATGAGCACCTAAAGAGGACCTACTTAAGTGGCTACCTTTCCAAGTACGAATTTGTCGCCAATGAATATGGTACAGACTGGGTACCGATTGGCAATAGTTCCGCCATCAAACGGGAAACCTACCGCAATAAAGTAATATCGGGAGCCATCAAGGTCTCCGAAAATTTCTACCGGGGTAATAGTCGATTCGGTAATTTCGAGTATTTCGCCCAACTTCCGGTGCAAGAAGACGGAAATTCATTGGGCATCCTGCTCATCGAATTGCAGAACCGATCCTTCGGCCAGTTAGCCTCCTATCCGGATATTCTCGCAGACAGCAGAATAGATCAGCAGCGAACCGCATTGATTTCGCAATATGCTTACGCCTTTTATCGATATGGAAACCTAGTAAGCCAATACGGAAACTATGTATATCCATTATCCGCTGAGGCTTACCCCCCCGAGCAACGCAAGTACGTTTCGTTGGGCAAAGACGACGGGTTTGAACACATGATGTATCGCCCAAATGACAGAACATTGATCGTCGTGAGCAGACCTCAGCAGAGCAGCTGGATGCAGCTTGCCGCACTCTCCTTCATTTTCCTCGTCTTTTTACTGTTTGCCATCTCGGCTTTTATCACGCGATGGCTGGTTCTGACACTAAACAGCAATGATTTCAGTTTAAGGAATCTCCGATGGAGTTTTTTGATCCTTACCAATAAAGTGTTATACAGTACGCGAATTCAGACATTTATGGTAGTAGCTGTTGTGCTCACCTTAATCGTGGCGGGCATTATCACATTCTTCAGCATTAGCAGCCAATTTAAAAAACAGCAGGAAAGCGGCGTATTGAAATATGTATCGGATATCGCCGGAAGATTCGAGTCGAGGTGGCTGAAGGAGGCTAACCTAAACCGTGGAATATCTACGGACGAACAATTCAATGCCATTGCGGAATCCATTGCCTCCGACCTCAACCTATATGACACAAATGGCCAGCTGATTTATTCCACCCAGCCACGGATATACGACCTTGCATTAACATCGCGTTACATGCATCCGCAAGCATGGCTTCATATGGCGCGATACCAGCGCTCTGAATTCATACAGCATGAACATATTGGCAGCCTAAATTTCATTGCAGCTTATGCCCCGATCAGAGATGACGGATATGAGCCGATTGCATTTCTCAGTTTGCCACATTACAGCTATCGAAAGGAATTTGGCCAGAATGTAGGGCTTCTCCTCAATACGCTTGTTAATATTTACGCCCTGGTTATATTGGTACTTGGATTATTCGCTGTATTTGTCGCCAACAAGATCACCGCCCCTTTGGCACTGGTGCAGCGCAGTCTCGCGAAGACCAGCATCGGTAAGCAAAATGAACCAATTTTCTGGAAAAGGCATGATGAGATCGGCAGCCTCATCAAAGAATATAATCTGATGATTGCTGCGCTCGAGCAAAGTGCAAATACCATTATGCGGTCCGAGCGGGAATCCGCATGGCGCGAAATGGCCAAACAGGTAGCGCATGAGATTAAAAATCCGCTTACGCCACTGAAGCTTGGTATTCAACAGTTGGAACGTTCATGGAAAGAAAAGGACCCCCGGTTTGATGAGCGATTTGCACGCTTCAGCGACTCGTTCATTGAACAAATCGATAGCCTTTCGCGTATTGCTTCGGAATTTTCGGAGTTTGCCAAAATGCCAGACACTCAACTTAAAGAGGTTGATGTATTGGATATTATGAACAAAGCTGTAGAAGTGTTTCGCAACAATGAAGGTGTGAAAATCAACATTGTTAATCTATGCACTCACCATAGCATCAACATACAAGGAGACCGCGACCAGCTACTCAGGTCGTTTAATAACCTGATAAAGAATTCGATCGAGGCAGCCCTCTCTAAGCGCAAATGCTACATTAATATCCGAATCAGTTACGACGAGAACAATCATGTCGCTATAGCCATACAAGACAATGGCTACGGCATAAACCCTGAAGTGCGGGAAAAGCTATTTCAGCCCAACTTCACGACAAAGAGTTCCGGAACGGGTCTTGGGCTTGCATTTGTAAAGCAGGCCATGGAAGGTATGGGTGGTAGTATACGCTATGAAACTTATGTGGGGAAAGGAACTACCTTCTATTTGCGCATTCCAGCTACGCCCGTCAGGCAGTCCACTGGCTAATCGTTGATAGGGGAGTTTATTTTAAGACGATGCTACTCTGTCCCATGACCGAGTTATCTGCATACAAAAGAATGGTATAGGTGCCTTTCTGAAACCCCTTCGTATCGGTCCATTCAATGGCGTAAGAAGCCCCGTCATTCTGGAAACTGATAGCTGTTTTATAGGTATACTGTATTTGATTGCCTTCCACCTCAAAGAGTCCATTATCCGTCGTCCGCAAATTGCCGTTGGGGTCTATTACTCGCAAGTAGACATCATGCATGCCCACTTCGGCCAGCGGATTATCCGCAATCGTGAAATCAATCTTGAACTTATCCACCCTCCGTGCGCGTGCTTCTACGCTTTGCTTATCGCCACTGCGTTCGCGGATCCCGTTTATGGAGATGTTCGAAACCTTAAGAGCCGAAGCAAGCCTTATCTTGCCCACCAAATCGGTATTTTGCTCTTCAAGTTCTGTTACGCGCTCGGACGAAGTGGAAATTTCCTCTTTTAAGTCGTCGCGTTCGGAGGTGAGTTTAGCATTTTCGCTCCGCAAATTCTCCACGTTCGTTAAGTAACTCGCCACCTGTTGTTTCAATTCGTTGATTTCCTGCTTTGCACTGGCCAACTGCTCTTTCGTAATATTGTTTTGTGCGAGCTCGCTGCGCAACGCTGTGATGGTAGACCGCACACTGTCTTGCGCGGTTTTAAGGGAAGCACTCAACTCGACATTCTCGCCTGTCAATCGGTCCAATTCGGCCTCTATCCGATCGATTTCAGCCTGCATATTCACTTTCTCATTGGTCAACTCGTAGACCTTATCCCCTGTATTTTTATACTTGATGTAAAAGTATATATTGGTTGCGAGTAATGCTGCTATAGCCACTACAAAGAAATAAATCTTGGTGGAATCCCTTCTTATCTCCTCAGGATTGGACTCAGTACCAGTTTCTTGCATCGTATGTATTTCTTCTTGCATGGTTTATACAGCAAAACTTTATCCTAACACAATAAAAACTGTAATGCAAAAATTGTTCCAACATCCATTTACCGGAGAAGTTGGACAAATACGATATATGATTATGGATTATTCGAAGTAATTCAACGATTGGAAACCACCGCTCTTAAGATACGCTTCTTTTCGCATGAAGTGCAAATCCGAATGAACCATATCCTGTACAAGGGCATTCAGGTCATACTTAGGTTGCCATCCCAGTTTCTGTTGGGCCTTGGTCGCATCTCCAATTAATAGATCCACCTCGGTGGGCCTGAAATATGCCGGGTCTACTTTTACCACGGTCTGCCCATATTTGATGTTTGCTGCAGGGATACCGAGTTCGGTGAGCCGTGCCTCGTCAGCGTCGATAACCACCCCTTTTTCGAGCTCGCCCTTACCGCTAAATTCAACAGCAATACCCAGCTCAGCAAAACTCATCCTCACAAAATCACGGACGGTAGTGGTGATGCCCGTAGCCACCACGAAGTCTTCCGGTATTTCCTGCTGCAACATGAGCCACATCGCCTCCACATAGTCCTTGGCGTGACCCCAATCGCGCTGGGCGGAAAGGTTACCCAAGAACAGTTTGTCTTGTAGGCCCAGGGCAATGCGTGCTACTGCACGGGTGATTTTCCTCGTCACAAAGGTCTCCCCTCGCACCGGACTCTCATGGTTGAACAAGATCCCGTTGCAAGCGTAAAGCCTATACGCCTCACGGTAATTTACAGTAATCCAGTAGGCGTACAGTTTGGCAACAGCATATGGGCTTCGCGGATAAAAGGGTGTATGCTCATTTTGGGGAACTTCCTGCACCAAGCCATACAACTCAGATGTGGCCGCCTGGTAAAATCGGCATTTATCCCCAAGCCCAAGTAAACGGATAGCTTCCAATAACCTCAACGTACCTAACCCATCTGCATTCGCAGTATACTCCGGGGTGTCAAAACTTACTTTTACGTGGCTTTGGGCTGCCAGGTTGTAGATTTCATCCGGTTGGGTCTCCTGAACTATCCGGATAAGATTTGTAGCGTCGGTAAGGTCGCCGTAATGAAGAGTAAACTGACGATTTACTTCATGGGGATCCTGATATAAATGATCGATGCGATCGGTATTGAACAACGAACTCCTACGTTTCAATCCGTGCACCTGATACCCTCTTTTTAACAGGAATTCAGCCAGATAGGCACCATCCTGCCCGGTTATCCCAGTTATCAGCGCTATTTTCGCCATGTTTTAACCATTCAGTTTCAATACCGATTTCAACAGGTATTGCCCGTACCCACTTTTTAATAAGGGTTGCGAGATGGCTTCGAGCTGTTGAGCATCAATGAACCCCATACGGTAGGCCACCTCTTCGATACAGCCGATCTTCAGTCCCTGCCGCTCCTCGATGACCTGTACAAATTGCCCCGCTTGCATGAGAGACGTAAAGGTACCCGTATCCAACCAAGCGGTTCCACGGCTAAACACACCGACCTTTAACTTCCCTTGCTGGAGGTACGCCCTGTTTACATCCGTAATTTCGTATTCACCCCGTGCCGACGGCTGGATGTTTTTGGCTATTTCAATCACCGAATTATCATAGAAGTACAAACCCGGCACGGCATAATTGGATTTGGGATGAGTCGGCTTTTCCTCGATGGAAACGACATCATGCTGCTCGTCGAACTCAACAACGCCATACCGTTCCGGATCGGAAACCGGATAGGCAAAGACTACGCCGCCTGTGGGGTCCGCACTTTGCTGCAGCAATCGCGACAGCCCATCGCCATGGAAAATGTTATCACCAAGTATTAATGCGATTTTTTCATTTCCAATGAAATCTTCTCCAATAACGAACGCCTGCGCCAGTCCATTAGGTACCTCCTGCACCGCGTAGGAAAATGAGCATCCGATTTGCGAACCGTCGCCCAATAGTTTTTGAAATGCGGGCAGGTCATGGGGCGTTGAAATAATCAACACATCACGGATGCCCGACAACATAAGCGTAGATAGGGGGTAATAAATCATCGGTTTGTCATACACCGGCATCAACTGCTTGCTCACAGCTAACGTCAACGGGTGTAATCGCGTGCCCGACCCCCCAGCCAAAATAATACCTTTCACCTTTTCTTTTTTATAACGTTGCGGGTAAAGCTATTAAATTTAAGGATGATTGCGAAAAAAGATTGGTGAATAATGGCTGCGGCAACCCTATTGCGCCGCTTTAACGATGAATGGCACCATGGCATCGCCCCAACGCAGCGTTACCGTTCCAGCCTTGTCTGCTTTGATGGTAAATTGTTCGACCAATTCCCCGCCGCCGGAGGGAGTAGCTGTCACACGCAGCGCATCTTGCGATTCATCATAGCGAGTGCCCCATTGATCCCAGACGTTATTGAAAATAATTGTCATGGTATTTTCTCCGGGTATGGAATACAACCCGTATTTCCCGGCCGGGAGCGGCTGCCCCTGTATCAAGACATCTTTATCCACCTCAAAGGTAGTGGCCTCGTTGGCCCCGGTGCGCCAAACCTTACCAAACGGCGCGATTTCTACACCGATCTGACGCCCCTTCAGCGACGGCTTGCTGTAATGGATGGCAATCGTAACGCCGTCGTCGGTCGTTACAATCGTACTATCCGGCGGACTTGCCCGCTGGCTTTTGTCTTGTTGAGCAATAGATAGTGCTGACACGGCCAATACCATCAGGAAAGATAAAATAGCTGCTTTCATAATCGTTAATTATTAAGTCTATAAATTATACTCATGATATGCTCCCGCATATACGCGCTATTGAAGTCGTTCAAAATTAAATGCCAGATAACCCGTTTGGCCGTCTAAATCCAAAGGCATGCGCAGTGTTAGCTGATCGGCATCCGCATAGGCCAAATCCAATCGGTAACCTGCTGTCACGTTGCTTGCCTTGTCCCCTGGATAGATTTTCTTAAATTGAAACTGGGGTTCCCCATTTCCTTTGCCGGGATTGTAAATCGACCAGACGATATCCCGCACCGCGCCCGGCGCGCATAATTTTCCATCGGCGTCGAACGTAATACTACCTTTTCCATTATTCGGCAGATTCCAAACACTACCGATAAAGCATTCCGCAGGGGCTTCCTCAAAAATGGTCTTGACGGAATAAGCCGTAGGGAAATTCTCTTTGTCAACCGACTGCAATACCCACTGCCCCTTCACTCCTTTGCGCCATGCAGAAGCAGCGGGACCACCGTCTACAGCTCCCTGTTGGGAGGAGCAGGATATCGAAAAAAATGAGCTAACTATTAGCGTTGCAAGAAAAAATACTGATTTATTCATAGTACATCAGATGATTGATAATCGTGCCTTTTTATGACGTAAAGGTAGTGAATCCATCTATAAAATGAACTATTTTTTACCCGTCATTTAGGATATTCACGTATGTTTGTTTTTTTAAGCTCCTTATTTGCTTTGTATGACGACACTGTCCAAAAACCATACCATCAGTAAATTCGCGGCAAAAACATTGGTTCGATTATTTATGTTACTACTGTTATTTGCATTTGCGCCCGTTATCCTCGAGAAGGAAACAGTAGGCCCTTTGAGCCAGACATTTGTATATATCAAGAATAAATGGGCCCTCCTATTTCCCGGCTTACTTTTCGCAAGTTTCCTCACTTTGCTGATACTTACCCTCCGCCACAAATATCAAAAGACGGATCTTAACTGGATGCTGTCATTGAATTCGGCCTTGCTGATCATCTATTTGATCATGCTGTATTCGAGGATATATCCAATCATCTTTAACTAACACAAATTACCACCTGCGATTCCTTTTTCATACCTTTGGTGCGTGAGCCGTTGTCGGCTACGTCTGCGGAACTTTGCTTTCAAACCCATGACTCGAAATAAAATTTGGCGTATAACCAAAACTGGTTTTAAGGTCTGCATCACGGCTGCTGCGTTGTATTGGGTGTTTAGTAAAGTCGAATCGGATTACCGGGAGCAGGCAATGGAGAATATCAAAGCGGGTTCCGACGAATTTCCACCCAGTTTTTGGCAGTTCATCAAAGAAGCTATACTGGGTTCCAATCCCGTATTCCTGCTCCTCGCGTTTACAGCCTATTGCTGCTCGATCTTCATCGCTTCATCCCGTCTTAATGGTTTTTTCAAAGGCGTAGGCCTAGATTTGTCTGAACGATATAATCTCAAGTTGTACCTATTGGGATTGTTTTACAACCTGTTCTTGCCCGGAGGAGTTGGCGGTGACGGATATAAAATCTATTTTCTGCGGCGCAAATTCAGGGTTAAGGGCCGCAAGCTTCTGTCCGCAGTTTTCTTCGACCGGTTAAGTGGCCTATGGGCGCTGTGCTTAATTACATCGACATTGGTGATTTTTATACCGCGCCTCCAGATCCCGAATGAAATCCCCATCGTTGTCGTTGTACTGGGCTCCGTGGCGTACTACGTTATTATCCATCGGTATTTTTCTGATTACAGCAAAAGGTTTGTACGAACACACTTTAAAGCGCTGGGCGTACAGTCCATGCAGGTCATCTGCGTCATATTTTTACTATATGCGCTGGGATTTGAGGGCAAATTCTCTCCTTATTTATTCATGTTCCTGCTCTCCTCCTTGGTAGCGGTGGTACCTTTCACCGTAGGAGGACTCGGTGCACGGGAGATGGTTTTTGTCTTTGGTGCGGAATACTTCCAAATGGACAAACACCTCGCTTTGCTTATCAGTTTGCTGTTCTACCTCACTTCCGCCTCATTGGCCGCATTCGGTTCCTATTTTATTCTCCATCCACAGGGTTTGGGTGAGGACCGGCTGCCTACAGCTGAAGAGGCCGAAATGGATAAAGAAAATGACGACGAAGAGCATCGCTAAAAACACGAATCAATGGCAAACATTATAGTCACCGGAGCAAGCAACGGTATCGGATTTGAAACGGCTTTGGCATTGGCCGAGGTAGGCAACCGCATTGTCGCGGTGGCCCGTTCACAAGATGGCTTGAACAAATTGCAAAAAGCCGCCATTCGGCGCAATCCTGAATCGATTATACATACGTTGTCCTTTGACATCGTTTATGGCGACTATGAAAACGACCTGCTTCCGCTCCTGATTGAAAAAATCGGACAGGTGGATATATTGATCAACAATGCGGGTACACTCATCAACAAACCATTTGCCGAGACCACCAAAGACGATTGCACAACCATGCTGGAAAGCAATTTCCTAGGGCACATACAGATGATACAACATCTGCTACCATTGATGCCATCCGGCAGCCACATTGTGAATATCGGCAGCATGGGTGGATACCAGGGCAGCGTCAAGTTTCCGGGCTTGGCAGCTTACTCAGCTAGCAAGGCAGCGCTCCATGCGCTTACGGAATGTTTAGCCCTGGAACTTGCGGAGCTCGCCATTAAAATAAATTGCTTAGCTTTGGGTTCGGCTCAAACAGAAATGCTTGCAAAAGCGTTTCCGCAATATGAGTCGCCGGTGACGGCAAAAGAGATGGGCGACTACATCGCCAACTTCGCCCTCACAGGCCATCGATTTTTCAATGGGAAAGTATTGCCAGTGGCAGTAACCACCCCGTAGTAGCGAATAAAAATGGAGATGAAAACTATTCACGAATGAAAACATTACCGTTATCGCTATCATTGGCGTTTTCCGCACTTATCCTATTTTCTTGCCGAAATGAATCACGGGAAAATGCAGGCGGAAAAACACAAAACGACCCGGCAACGGAAATTGCCGAGGATATGGATGCAGCGCTACCGTCACTACCTTATATTGCGGCTTTTGTTGATGGATCCGAGCAGTTGGAGGCCGAAAAAAATCCCGAATTCAATCGCGCATCGCTATCGCTCGACGCACTTACGCAAGCGTTGATCGCAAATTATCCGGAAATCAATCTGGAAGTAAATCGGGTTTCGAATGATACGCTTTTTGTTCAGATCATCGACGCCCGGTACCTCACGCAGCAAATGGGTTCTTCCGGAGCGCAGATGTATATCATGGAAGCTACCTATGCCTATACGGAATTACCCGACATCAATGTTGTCCACTTCGATTTCACTGAAGGGGACCACGCGTTGCCGGGCAGTTACACCCGTGATTATTTTCAGGAAACACGTATCATTCGATAAACAAGCCGATCATTCCGTGGCAAACCGCCGTTTGCGATACTACTTTTTAATCATATATTTGCGTTTTTCAGCACATATACCAGTGTATAGTTGTTCATGAGAAAATTTTTCGGGTACCTCCTTTCTCCTATTTTTTATTTGCTTTTTGGCATCATCATTACCATATTTCACCCCATACAATGGCTGTGCTTAAAATTGGGCGGCTATCAGGGCCACAAAAAATGCGTAGATGCCCTCAATCTGTGTTTACTTGCTACCTATTACGTATTAGGTAATACCATAAAATTCACAAACCGGCAAAACCTCCCTATGGATAGGCCCATTCTTTTTGTGGCCAACCATCAGAGCATGTATGACATCCCCCCGCTGATCTTCTTTCTACGCAAACACCATGGTAAATTCATTTCCAAGATTGAGCTGGCAAGGGGGATTCCAAGCATATCATTCAATCTCCGTCATGGAGGTGCCGCCAACATTGACCGAAAGGACCCCAAGCAATCCATAGCCGAAATCCTCAAGCTGGCCAACAACATGAAAGCAAAAAATTGGTCGGCATTTATCTTTCCCGAAGGCACACGCGCCAAAACCGGAAAAATCAAGCCATTCAACGTAGGTGGTATCGCTACCATATTAAAGAAAGTTCCCGATGTATTGGTGGTCCCCATTGCTATCCGTAATTCGTGGCAAATGGTCCGCTACGGTTTTTTTCCGCTCAATCCCTTTACAAGGATGTCTTGGGAGGTACTGGAACCCATCGAGCCCCGGGGCCTCAATGCGGAAGACCTGGTAGCCCGGGTAGAGGTAAGTATCAAAGAAAAGGTGGAGAATAACACTCGGGAAACTAAAATCTAGCAGGTTAAATCAATTCACCCGCCGCCCTTTCCATTGGTATTTCCCCATATTGCCCGCTATACCGATATATACGATGTAAACGATGTGCACGATGGTAAGCAAGGGCAAATAAGCCAATAACCCCGTGCGTTTGGCGAAATGGCAAAGCGGGTACAGAAAAGTGCCCTCCGCAATTAATTTTGCTACGAGTGCCGCCGTAAATACCGATACCAGCTGTGTTCCGTTGCCAAAAAACAACACAAAGACACCAGCGACGAGTAACATAAAATTGAAGGCCCATACCGCTACGCCCAGTGCAACGATTCCTTTATTTTTATAGTGTGTACTCTTTGACGCCCACCGCCTGCGTTGGTTAATGAATCCAATCAGGTCTTTTTTTGCATCGGTATAGACGATGGCATCCCTTGATTTGCAGAAACCAATTTTGTCGGGATATTTTGCTGCTACCTTATGCAGGAACAACTCGTCGTCTCCGGAAGCGAGGTGATCGATTCCATTGAATCCGTCCATTTCATAAAATACATCCCGGCGATAGGCCAGGTTGGCTCCATTGCAGGTGGATGGCCGTTTATTTCCGATGCCCGCCGCGCCCAATCCGATTAGGAAGAGGAATTCCAGCGTCTGCAACTCTTCGAAAAAGCCCCGCTGATTTGAATAGACAACTGGTGAGGAAACGAGAAAGCATCCATTTTCCTCCACATAGCTCACTACCGTGGCCAGCCAATTTGGGGACATCCGGCAATCTGCATCGGTCGTGACAATAAGATCACCGGTCGCCGTCGCAATGGCAACGGATATCGCTTTCTTTTTGTACGAATTCAATGGCTCAGACTCGTCCAGCTTCAGCAACTTCACACCCTGTTCCTCGAATGATTGCACGATTGCTGAAGTATTATCCGTAGAGTGGTCATCCACCACGATGACTTCGAGTAAATCCCGAGGAAATTGCTGTGCTAAGATATCCGAAAGCGTACGCCCGATATTAGCCTCTTCATTGCGTGCAGCGATAAGCACACTTACCTTCGTTTGGGGTGATTTTTTCCTGGAATAGAATGGCAATGCGAACCATCCCGCCCGCATATAACATACCAGCAATACATATATGCCAGTGAATATGGCCAGCGCAATACTAACTAGCTGTGTCGCCAAAGAAATTGATTTTTAAGACAAACACCGAACCCAAAATGGCGGGCAATATAAGGTTTATAAACCAAATGCAAGAAGCAATCGCCATCACCGCAATATCATGGTCTGTAATGTGCGCATACAGGTAACTTGCCGTAACACTTCGGACACCGAAATCGAACAGGTCGAGCGTAGGCAATGCGGCCTGTACAAAGAAAAGAATGAATATCAATAACAGCATGGGCAAGAATTCTATGTCGGGGATAATAACCAACATGAGGATACAATACTGTGAAGTGAAAATAACAAATCTCGCTATCGAATTAATGAAGACTACCATCAGCTCCTTACGGCTATAGTTGGTTAGAATTTCAAAAAACCGATGGAACTTACGCAACAACCCAATGCGCCTTATCCAGCTATTTATCCATTTCACATTAAAATAAAGGATCAGGAAAAAAGCCGAATACCCTGCTGCGGCCAACCATAACGCCAAGCCCCAAAGGGGGCCGATATCGAAAAACCGATTGAGGAACCAAGCGATACTGAGCGAACCGGCTACACTCGTTAAGACCAATTGCGCCAACGCGCCAACACCCATTGCCACCACCCCAAAAATGCGCTTTCGAGGTTTAAGAAACAGTACCCGTCCCCCATATTCACCGATGCGGTTTGGCGTGAAGACCGCCCACGTCAATCCGCAAAACACGGATTGAGTAGCTTTCCAAAGACTTATCCGCTCAATATGCCGACAAAGGTACCGCCACTTCACCACTTCCAAAAGCCAGTTGGCAAACATCAAGGCAATGACCACAGACAACGTCGTTACTACGATATCCGTACCTAAGCTGCGCATCAGCCGCTCAAATTCCCGCAGATTCTGGTGATTGTTGAGTTTGCGGTATAGTACCCAAGCCACTAGAAGCAGAATGGCCATCTTGAGTACAATACCCAGTATTTTTTTTGTCCTATTGCTCAAACTCGATGATTTAGCGTGCAATGTTACTAATTTTTCATAATAATAAGCTGTCTATTGATGCGGTAGTACGGCACCGGCAAGAAGCTGTTTATGGAATTAGCTGCAAAACATCATCAATAGGGTAACAGGAAAGCTTAGCTTCCATCGGATATACATAACGGCCGTTTTGTTCAATTTTTGTTCATTTTAATCCTCATCGTTATGTTTCATCCAAAACAGGATATTTTCAGCCAAAGCTGGCTGGATGTCATTTTCGAAGGGCGCAACAAACAATATGGCGCCTATGTGTTACGAAAGGATGCATCCAAAAATGCCTCCGTAGCATTATTCGTTTGCCTCCACCGTATTTGTCATTGCACTTCTTGTTCCATTAATCAAAAACAGGCTGTTCCCGGTCACGGACAGCCACGCCATCCTCGATCCTTTTGAAAGGGAGCGTATTATCGAATTAGCTCCGCCGCCTCCGGTTGACAGGTCTTTGCCTCTTCCTGCGATTGCCTTGCCATCAACACCCCGTACAAGCCGGGTACGCATGCCGCCCCCCGAAGTGGTCAAAGCTAGTCAAGCAACCGAAGAACCCCCTTCAGTAGCAGCGCTCAAACTGGCAGAACCGGCATCTCAAACCCTTACGGGCAATCCCGGCGCGACCATCCATATCGACAGGCCTGTCGGGCACGGTTATGGCGAAGCTGTCATTACAGAAACCACCGGGCAGCGTGATGAGCCGTTTATAACCGTAGAAATTGAACCGATGTTTCCGGGCGGCATGCAAGCCTTTTTCGATTATGTTCAAAAAAATTACCGATATCCGGCTGGTGCGATAGCCAATGGCGTGAAAGGAAAAATCATCCTGACGTTTATTGTGGAACGGGATGGCTCGTTAACGGATATTAAAATCGTCCGTGACCTCAAGTTCGGTACTGGGGAAGAGGCGATAAGGCTATTAAAATCTGCCCCAAAATGGAACCCTGGTATACAGAACGGCCGTGAAGTTCGTGTTGCCTATACGTTACCCATTGGACTCGATATCAGCCGGTAAACCTCGGAACGAGCGGATGGTGAATTGACCATCCGCTCGTTCCTCAAAAAAGCGTAATTTTGCAGGATGCAGCAGTCGATCAATAAGGAACGGGTTATATTAGGAATTGACCCCGGTACAACCGTACTAGGTTATGGTATCATCAAGGAAGCTGGCAAACAGCTTTCCCTTATTAATCTTGGCGTCATCAAATTGGATCACCTGAATGATCATGGACTTAAACTGCAACGCATTTTTGAAAAGGCCAGCACGCTCATCGAGCAATACCAACCGGACTGCATGGCACTTGAAGCTCCTTTTTATGGCAAAAACATACAGGTGATGCTTAAGCTTGGCCGTGCACAGGGCGTTGCCATGGCAGCAGCACTAAGCAAAAGTATCCCTATTTTCGAATACGCGCCGCGGAAAATCAAGCAGTCCGTTACAGGCAACGGTAATGCAACCAAAGAGCAGGTAGCGGCCATGCTCAAAACACTATTGAAATTCAACGAAACCCCCCAATTTCTGGATGCTACCGACGGCTTGGCAGCTGCGGTATGCCATGCGTTCCAAAACAACGTGACCGTCGGTTCTAAAGCAAACTACTCCGGATGGACAGCGTTCGTTAAGGAGAATGCCGACCGCTTAAAGTAGCGGGGACTAGAGTTTCACCTGCCGGATCACATTTTTCACATTCAGTTCAATGATATCGGTCATTGTATGGCATTTCAGGTAGTTATCGTTCTTGTAATAATACGCATAACCTTCCCGGAGTTTCTTCACATTGGCAGCAGTCGATAATTCCTCGGTATTGGATACATCACGCAACGCAGCGATGCGGTGGCGTTCGCTCCGTATCCGGTGAACAATGGAGGAGCGTTCTTCTTGTTGGTATTGTAATACAGTCCGGTCGGTCAGGTGTTCCATGCATAATTGTACATAAGACAGGTTGTCCTTGAAGAACTGAGGCATGTAAACCCTCGGGTTTCCCTCATAAAATTGCTGATCGAAATCGATTGCCCGGATCCGGAATTGAAAATCGTCGAAATCGGGCGTTATCTGTACCACAAAGTTATATGCGCGCATATCACCCAATAGCGTAATGATACATCGTTCATTGAATTTCACAAACTCTTTGGCGATTCGTTTGGGATTATAATCCGGATTATACATCAATGAATGCGTAAACACATCTCCGGGAATACCAACGATATGTTCTTCCACGAGTGTCTGCCCATCCACCAGGTAGTTTACCGGGTTGGGGGATATGATTTGCTCCAATTCCAGCCCATATATTCGCGATGCATCAGCTTGTTTCACATAAAAGTAGTCGTACACATCGTTCAATCGGTTTACTATGCGTATTCTGAAGGGATGCGTATTCCCGAAAGCACAGTATTCCACCCGTTCGATATATTTGTGCTCCACGATACGCGTATTGCCAGATGCCTTGAGCTCCGCGTAGATGATTTTCAACCCATTATACAGGTTCTCCTGAATATGGGGTGGGTAGATCGGGGTTTCCCACAACGTATCCCTGCCGTTTTTGTCGATCACCGGCAGGGTTTCGTAGAAATCCATCAGATTTGCATAGCCAACGGGCATGCGTGCGTCCCGTTGGTAATTGCGAAGGTATTTCTGCAACGCTGGACTGACAGGATATACTGGTTTTTTCCGGGAAATCTTCACATCTTCCATTTCCATATATAGGGGTACCTTTTCTATGTAAAGGTACGGTTTTGATTGACAGGTGTATAAAATTGAAAAATTTTCATAAATAAACCGAATATACTACCTAATTTTGAATAATTGGCAACAAACACCTATTATTAAAACCAAAATGAGTAAAAACTTAAAAACACAACTGCGATAAAAGGAAGAAGCTCCTTTGGGAGAGGAGCTTCAACGCTAACCAATTATAAACCTATATTAAATTGAGGGAGGGCATCATCACAATCAGCTATTTTCTAATTATTCAGCTGATTCATTGATACAAATATAACAACATTAGTCATTAAATGAAATTTTTTAATCGAAAAAATTGATTTTTTACCAAATTTTTAAATAAATTTGAAATTATTTGAAATAATCATCATTAACTATGGAAAAAAAGTACGAAAATTTAGACCTTGATAACTTAGATATACAGATTTTATCTATGTTGATGAACAATGCATCCATACCTTACACAGAAATAGCCAAAAAATTGATTGTTTCAGGAGGAACTATCCATGTAAGAATGAAAAAGATGGAAGAATTAGGTATAATAAGAGGCTCAAACCTTACAATAAATCCTCAAAAAGTCGGATTTGACATCACGGCCTTCTTAGGAATCTATCTGGAGAAAGGTTCTCAGTATAATAATGCCGTCGAACAACTAAAACAGGTAAAAGAAGTTGTCGAACTCCATTATTGCACGGGTACTTACAGCATGTTTGCGAAAATCATATGCCGGGATACGACGCATCTCCGCAAAGTATTGAACGAAGATATTCAAGCCGTCAAAGGCATACAACGGACTGAAACCATCATTTCATTGGAAGAAAGCATTAAGCGGCAGATTAGTTTAACCTAGGCCGGTATCGGCACTACATAGCGTGCGGAACTGCGATCTCAACGCTGGACAACGCCATCCATGCCCAACTTTACATCAAAGGGTTTGCAATAGGCATCTAACAATACCGCCACATGCCTACGTGTTGCAAGTTGCTGTTCATCGTATTCTCCTTCGAAATGGAAACGACGTTTCCAATACTTTTGCACCTGGCCCTCCAACTCATCGCCACGCTGGCCGACGAATTTGATATAACTGAACAGATTTGCCAACGTGAGGGTATCGACATCGGCGTGATTTACAAACCATATCTGGCTCCTTGAAAAGAGCTGGTTCAGCACCGGCTTTATCTCACCGGCTGTTACCGCCGTATCGGCGTCAAAATATAAGCGTCCACTCGCTTCTACCCTACCCAATAGCATCCCGGTAGCACATACACGTTGAATAGCAGAAAAATGCGGGTCCTCTACCGGGACATCCACCAAAGGCAGCAGCCTGCTCCCGTACTGCAGAAGTTCTCCCTGTACATTGCGGACATCCAGTTTATCGGAAGTAATTTTATAGAAGGCGGTGTATGCGGCGGCCGCGCCGACAGCCTGCCCTACGTGCATGAGCAGTGGAACATCATCCGCTGTACCGCTTAGCAGGCTCCGGACGACCGGCCCGCGTTGGGTCAAAAACAGGTTGCTATCATCCGCCGGCACCAATGCTGCCAATGGCAGCGTAAAGCCGCGACCATCCGACTCACCCACAGCGACTCCCGTACGCGAAAGCCCCTCATAAGGTGGCGACTGGAAATAATCACCTGAAATATCGGTCCGCACACGGATGCTATCCAAGCTGCCGTATGCCAGTTGGCACAGGTATGCATCTGAAGACGCATCGACGATGGCCCGAACCTTATAGTTGGTCCGATCCGTCAACTCGACCTGCCAATTTTTGCCCGATTTTTTCACGGAGCGGAGCTGCCCTTTTTCAATAATGGTCAGGTTTTTCGACACCTTCACTACGCTATCGACCACGTTCTGCACTATCCTCGGATTGATCCGCCGCTTCGCAACGGCAGAAAGCGAATCGCTGGGCTTATCCTTCTGCAACGTTCCTGCCAAAAGAGCCGCCCATATCCCCGCATCCAAGTCGGCACTCGAAGCTATTGAAACGAATTCTGATGTCAATTCCGGCATCATCCGATCTCCGTTGATAACCCAAACCGTATTCAGGTTTGACATCGATGACTGAAGCGCTGCGGCATAGGCATCCACCCCATGGCCATACACCAACACCTGGGGGCGCTTACTTTGAGGAAGACCATGGAATGGCAATGTTAAGAGCAGACAAAAGAGTAAATACCGTTTATTCATACCTGTCGATTTAGAGGAAAGACGTAAAATTAGACATAATTGCTTCACCAAGGTTTATTTTTTGATCAAAACTAATAATTACCTTTGCATCATGACAAATGACGAGAAATCTCTCAATTTCATAGAGGAGATCATTGAAGAAGATATTAAAAACGGCAAGCACGGTGGACGGGTATTGACCCGTTTCCCGCCGGAGCCAAATGGCTATCTGCATATCGGCCACGCAAAATCCATTGTACTCAATTTTGGATTAGCACAAAAATATAATGGCAAGACCAACCTTCGGTTTGACGACACCAATCCGGTAACCGAAGAAACCGAATACGTAGAAAGCATAAAAAACGACATCAAGTGGCTGGGATTTGAATGGGCCGAGGAGTTATACACCTCCGATTACTTCGATACGCTATACGGCTATGCGGTGAAGCTCATCGAAAAAGGAATGGCCTACGTCGACGACAGCACCTCGGAGGAGATTGCCGCGGCAAAAGGCACACCGACCGAACCAGGCAAGCCGACACCTTACCGCGACCGCGACATCGCGGAGAACCTCCGTTTGTTTGAAGAAATGCGCTCGGGGAAATACCCCGATGGTGCCAAAGTGCTCCGGGCCAAAATCGACCTCGCCAGCCCCAATATGCATATGCGTGACCCGCTGTTGTTTCGCATAAAACATGCACACCACCACCGAACGGGTGATAGCTGGTGCGTTTATCCCATGTATGATTTTGCACACGGGCAAAGTGATTCGATCGAACAGATTACGCACTCCGTCTGCACGCTGGAATTCATCCCTCATCGGCCATTGTACGATTGGCTGATCGACCAGTTGGAAATATTTCCCTCCAAACAATATGAATTTGCCCGGTTGAATCTGAATTACACGGTAATGAGCAAACGGAAATTGCTCCAATTGGTCAATGAACAGTATGTTGAAGGCTGGGACGACCCGCGTATGCCCACTATCAGTGGATTACGCAGGCGCGGATACACACCGGGGAGCATCCGCAACTTCTGTGAACGCATCGGGGTGGCCAAGCGGGAGAACATTATCGATGTAGGCCTGCTGGAGTTTTGTATCCGGGAAGACCTCAATAAAACCGCATGGCGCCGTATGGCGGTACTCGATCCGATAAAATTGACTATCATCAATTATCCGGATGGAAAAGAAGAAATGTTGACTGGCGAAAACAATCCGGAGGTCGAAGACGGGGAAGGTGAGCGCGAAATCCCCTTTAGCAATGCACTATGGATCGAACGGGAGGACTTCATGGAAAATCCGCCAAAAAAATTCTTCCGCCTCGGACCGGGACTGATGGTTAGACTCAAACATGCCTACATCGTCAGGTGCGAAGATTTCGTGAGGGATACGGACGGTCACGTCACGGAAATCCGTTGCACCTACCTGCCCGAATCCAAAAGTGGGGAAGACACCAGCGGCATCAAGGTAAAGGGAACGATCCATTGGGTGAGCATACCCCACGCCAAGACCGTGGAAGTAAGGCTATACGATCGGCTGTTTAATGTCGAAAATCCGGCTGCAGAAAGTGATTTTAAGGCAACCATCAATCCGGAGAGCCTGCAAATCATTGAAAAGGCATATGTGGAACCCGACTTGCTGAATGCGATATCCGGCAAAGGCTACCAGTTCATCAGAAAGGGCTATTTTACACTTGACACGAAATCGACATCGGATCGTCCGGTGTTTAACCGTACGGTAACCCTGCGCGACACGTGGGCGAAGGAGCTGGTTAAAACACCGCTTCTATGATCCGCTTGGTCGGCTTTGGATTACCCATTGTGTAAAAATGCAGCACCGGTGCTCCCATTTCCTTGAGCTCCCTACATTGCTGAATCATCCACTCGACGCCAACTTCACGGACCTCCTGCTCTGTTTTACAGGCCTGCACAGCCTCGCTCAGCTCCAGGGGGATATCCAGGTGGAATATCTTAGGTAGGCTTACCAGTTGTTTGCTGCTCGTTAGTGGTTTTAACCCCGGAATAATGGGCACATGGATACCGTTTGCCCGGCAGTTGTCGACAAAAGCCTTGTATTTGCTGTTGTCAAAAAACATTTGAGTCACTATAAATTCGGCACCCAATGCTACCTTATTCTTCAGGTATTTGAAATCCGTGTCTAAGTTTGGCGACTCGAAGTGCTTTTCGGGATATCCTGCCACACCAATACAAAAATCGGTCTTTTCCGAGTTTTCCATATCCTCATGCAGGTATCGGCCGTTATTCATGTTGACCACATGCTGGAGCAGCTCAGAGGCATACGCATGACCACCGGGTGTCGGGATAAATGAGCTATCGCTTTTACGCGCATCCCCCCTCAATACCAACACATTCTCAATACCCAAAAACTGCAAGTCAATGAGGGCATTTTCAGTTTCCTCTTTGGTAAACCCGCCACAAATCAGGTGAGGCACGGCATCAACCTTATATTTATTAATGATCGCCGCGCAGGTAGCAACCGTGCTTGGCCTTTTACGATAGGCCACCTTTTCCAACAGACCACTCGGATGCTGCTTATAGATATAGTCCTCGCGCAGATAGGTGACGTCGATAAAAGGTGGAGCGAACTCCATCAGCGGATCAATCGCATTAAAAATTGATTGGATACTCTGTCCTTTTATAGGAGGCAGTATCTCAAACGAGTAAAGGGTCTTTCCCTTTGCATTTTTAATGTGCTCAGTAATCTTCATATCGACAAGCCTAGTTTATGCAGCCGCCAAACTTAGACAAATTATTGATATTGGTCAATACTCTTTTTATGAATACACATCCACCAAGCCATCCGGCAAGTCGACCTGCAGGCTGTTATCCTTTCGGTCGATCGATACAATGAGTTGATCGGTTAATGGAAACAGCAATTCATTTTCTTTGTATATCACCGCAGCTACGTATTGTTGTGGATATTGGTGTACGGCTATAATTTCCCCCAATTTTCCATAGGTACGATCATATACGGCGAATCCCTTCAAATCGGTGAGGCGGAAATCATCCGCGTCACGTTCGGGTTTCTTATTATTTGGTAGATAAACTTTTTTGCGGACGAGCGCCTTTGCGCTATCGATATGATCCACATCTGCCAGGAAGAGGTAAGCCGTGCGATTGGATTGCATCTTGAGACTATCCACGAAAAAAGGCACGAGCTTACGATCGATTTCCAGAAATAGGGTATCCAACGCCAAAGCCTCATAATCATCAAACTCAAAGAACAGTTGCACCTCCCCCTTAAGGCCCCGGGTCTTACTGATATATCCGATATAAAAACTACCTGCTACTTCCATTTTCCCCTTATAACCTCTTGAAACCAGTCAAAAAAAAGCCGCTCCGAGCGGATTAATCTCCCCCCTGAGCGGCTTTCCTTGGTACTGGATGAATACGATATTATTCCTCAGTTTTTTTCTCTTCCTCAGCAGGTACCTCGGCTACCGTTGCCGCTGCTTCAGGAGTTTCAACGGCAACTGCTTCCTCAGCTACCGCTGCTTCTGCCGTTGGTGTTTCCTCTCCGGTCGCCACAACCTCTTCGTCACCTGCCTCTTCAGCTTCGGGAGCTTCCTCGGCAGGAGGTGTGTTTTTAGCGGCTACCGCTGCAGCAATCGCTGCTTTCTTTTTCGCTTCAGCGGCCAAAGCAGCTTTCCTGGATTCCTCTTTGGATTGCGCCAAGCCCTCTTCCTTACCTTGTATTTTTGCTTCTTTAGCTTTCAGCCATTCTTCAAACTTGGCATCTGCGGCTGCTTCATCAAAAGCACCTTTTCTCACTCCACCCAACAAATGCTTCTTATAGAGCACCCCCTTATACGATAGGATCGCGCGGGTGGTATCCGTAGGCTGCGCGCCTTTTCCCAGCCAATCAAGTGCCTTATCGAAATTCAAATCGATGGTAGCTGGATTAGTATTGGGATTATAAGAGCCGATACGCTCGATGAATTTGCCGTCACGGGGAGCACGCGAATCGGCTACTACTACATGGTAGAAAGGTTTTCCCTTTTTACCGTGCCTTTGCAATCTGATTTTAACTGCCATTTTTTCTTTGTTAATTATGTATCCAACATAGTTCCCGGAAGCCTTGTGCTGCGGGGCTGCAAAGATAATCAATTATTTGATAATTAAAGAGCCAGCCGCATTTTATTTTCAGCTACGGTTATCGCTCATAACCAAATCGTTTCAGGTAATTATCCTTCTTTCGCCAATCAGGAATTACTTTTACGAAAAGTTCCAAAAACACCTTCTTTTGCAGGAATTCTTCAATGTCTTGTCGCGCGTACGTTCCCACCTTTTTGATCATACTACCCGCCTTTCCAATGATGATATTTTTCTGTGAATCGCGCTCCACAATGATTTCACCGCTGATACGTGAGATGCTTTCCTCTTCCTTGAACGCCGTAATGATTACCTCGGTACTATAGGGGATCTCTTTTTCATACAGCTTAAACACTTTCTCGCGGATAATCTCTGATACAAAAAATCGCTCATTTTTATCGGTAAGGGCATCTTTTTCATAATATGGCGGATGTTCTGGAAGGTTGTCCAGGATAAACTGCATCACCGCTTGAATATTATGCCCATGTAGCGCGGATGTCGCCAACGCAATTTGAGGGCCTATCGTATCCTGCCAATAGCCGATTTTACGCTTTACCTCCTCTTCCGTGGATTTGTCTATTTTATTGATCAATACTGCGACTGGAGATGTTGTTTTCTTCAGCTTTTCGATGACGTCGCTTTCATCGTATTTCTCATTGATATCGGTGACCAATAGAATAATATCAGCATCGATCAGCGAACCCTGCACGGAACTCATCATCGACTCCTGCAAGGTATAAGCGGGCTTAATCACCCCTGGCGTATCCGAAAAAACAATTTGATATGCCGGATCATTCACGATGCCGATGATGCGATGACGAGTTGTTTGTGCCTTTGGCGTAACGATAGACATCTTTTCTCCTACTAACGCATTCATTAGCGTAGACTTACCTGCATTTGGCTTTCCAATGATGCTGACGAAACCGGCTTTGTGAGGCATTTTTTTACAATTTGATTTGTTTTGCAAAGAAACAAATTATATCTTTGCAGTCCAATTCGGAAAAGGAATTAAAAAAATCTGGCAGCGATTGCTGGATATGATATAAGAAGAAACATTGCGGGGTGGAGCAGTTGGTAGCTCGTCGGGCTCATAACCCGAAGGTCATTGGTTCGAGTCCAATCCCCGCTACATAGGGAAACACCATACCATGGTAGTTTCCCTTTTTTATGCCAATAAAATCCTGTTGCCCAAACTATTACAAGTCGGCCAAAGCCAGTTCGACAATCACTACAACGCTTCTTATACTTTTATCCCTATCAGTCTAAAAAGTAATATTATCAATGACCTGATGATGTTTTTAGGGAGTTCGACATCTCCTTTGGGATATAGGTTTCTTGTACAGCCTCTCTCTTTCTGTAATTCTTTGCTACTAGATAGAGAAAATCCAAGATGACGCCGGCTTATCTTTTCTATCGGCTGAGCCACTCGGTTGCGGTCGCAAGGGGGATCCCGCATTTCATTCGAGGACTGGATGACGGTACCCTTTCTTTATTATTCAACGTGATTTGATGGTTTTTCCTGACGAACTTCGAGGGCCCGACATGCTTGCTTTCGGGAAGTTGATAATCCGCAGCCACTTCAGTAACAGGACAATAGGGTATACCGGATCGATTTCGTGCCAGCGCCTACCGAAGTTAACCGAAGAAGGGTGTTTATGATGGTTGTTGTGATAAGACTCGCCGAGCATCAGTACGTCAACCACCAGCAGGTTGCGTGAAGTGTTTTTAAGCCTGAAATTGATGTAACCGTATTTATGCGCAAACCAATTGATCACAGCCCCGTGGAAGGCACCCATGGTAATGACGATGGGAAGCAGCAGGAACCACCACAAGCTGCTGGCAAACAGCAGAAAAAAGGCAATGTAGGCGGCTACCCATAGCACCCTCGAAAGCGGGGCATTGCCCCACCGATCAAGCCGCTCCCAGTTTGGTAGGTTTTTTGTAAATCGCTCCTCCACCTGCATACGCCTCCTGTCAATGTCGAGGTAGATGTTCCGTGTACGCCACATCATGGCAAAGATATTTGATGAGAAGTTAGGCGAATGGGGATCCCGCTCGGTATCGGTATACGCGTGATGCATACGGTGCATGATGGCGTAGGCCCGTGGGCTCATGTAGGAAGAGCCCTGTGTAATATATGAAAACACGAAGAAAAAACGTTCCCAGAACCGGCTCATCGTAAATGAGCCATGCGCTGCATACCGATGCTGGAAAAAGGTCTGCGAAAACAACGAGAGATACCATATCCCTATGAAAAAAAACAAAATGACCATGATAATGGGCTTTAAAATGTAAACGATGGATGCAGAGATCGAATATTAAAGCCCACTTTGGCTGCGGTAAGAGGAAAGTGGTAACCCGGAGACGTGTATCTGTATCTTATTAATTATCATAAAGGTAGGTTATTTAGTTGGAAAAACACCAAACTAATGCCTGTATTTATTTTCTGATCGCGCCCAGTCATGATACGATGCTGCCGTAGGGCTTTTCAAAGGTATGTTGCAGCGCCAGGTACGAAATAAGGTATGCGAGCGTGCTTTCCGCTCCCTGGTTGCGGTTAACGCCGTCGTGTTGCAGCCCATCACAGCAACCATGGGTATCGAAATCATAGACGCTCACGCGGAGGTCATTCTCACCCAAGAACCACATGAACGAGGTATACAGTCGGCTGAGGTAACGGGGATCTCCCGCATAGTTATAAGCCTGGAAGTAAAGCAGCACCATGGCCATGGCATCAACGGGCTGTTGGGCAAATGGCGAGGGAACACCGGTTTGCCTATACCAATTCTCGTTGCCGATGAGGCTCAAGTGACCTTTGGACAGCGTATGCGATTCCAGGAATTCCAGACTTTCAAATGCCACATCCCTGAACGATGCATCGTTTGTCACCTCGGCGGCACACAGCATGGCCATGGGCAGCAGTCCATTGTCGTAGGCCAAGAGCGATTCATACCAGTGCCAAGTGTCCGTACGGTGCTGTTGGTAGGCGTCATAAAGACGCTGGGCCAGCCTCCGCACGCATTCGGCAATCTCTTCGTTTGACGGATTGTCCTTCAAATAGTAATAAAGGCCTATAAGCGTATTGGCAATGCTCCGGATAGACTTCAGGTGTTCGAAATGGGGTACCGCATTGGCGAATAGCCGTTGCACGACCTGATAATAGGCATCCATCGGCGAATAGGCTGTCGCATAGCCAAGCGCCCAAATCGCCCTTCCGAAGGCATCTTCCGAGCTCACTTCATCGAGGAAACTTCGGTTGAACCCCATGAAGTTCCGGAAGGTGCCATCTGCATTCTGCGCGTAATTAAGGTAACCCAAGTAAACAGCGATGTGTTTGAGCGCCGCGTCACTGTTGGTCCGCCTGTAAGCCATCAGCATCATGAGCAGCGCGCGTGCATTGTCATCAAGGCAATACCCTTCGTTGTAATTCGGAATCCCGAAGTTGGCATGCTGGAATATACCCACATGGTCTGTGAGCCGTTCGATGTGGTCGAAGCGCAATGGCGGCAGTATGCTGCGGTCCAATGCCGGATCCTTTTTGAGGATCGCTTTGGGGGCGTTGGCCGCAAGATCCTGGCTAAGTTCATGGTATCTTGCGCCCGTTTTCGGCCAGGTGATGGATTTTCCGTATTCCCCGGCCTTGCGCCGTAAAGTCTCTGATTTATCGGGATGTCCAAGTAAATCCAGCAACAGCCCGGCCAATTGCGTATCGTCGGCGAAGTTGAACAACTCCCCACGCCCTTCGGCCAGCAGCTCGGCCGCATGCCAATACGGAGTGGATACGACAGCGGAACCGACACCAACTGCATAAGACAGAGTGCCACTGGTAATCTGTGCCTCATTGAGGTAGGGCGTGAGGTAAATATCAGAAGCGGCGAGGTATTTGAACAGATCGTCCTCCGATGCATACTGATTGAGGAATACCACGTGGTCTTCGAGGCCCAGTTTCTTGACCAGCCGGTGCAAAAACAGCCGATATTCTTCTCCCGCGTGCTTGACCACATTCGGGTGTGTTTTGCCTAGGACAATGTAAACGACGTCGGGATATTGGGCTACCACCTGCGGCAAAGCGCATATGACGGTTTCGATACCTTTGTTGCGGCCAATGAAGCCGAATGTCAATAACACCCGTTTTGCCTCCAGCCCCAACTCAATCCGGGCTGCCGTCCGATCGTACCGGATGGGCGGCACACCGTGGGGCACCAGTTCGATTTTTTCTGCAGGTACCCCGTACGTTTGCCGTAGTATCTCCACCGCTTTGTGGGCCATGACGATTAGTTTGCCGGCAACCCTGGTGATTTCTTTCATCACCGCCAACTGGTTGTAGGATGGTTTATTCAGCACCGTGTGGAACGTAGCCATCACGGGAACCTCCAGACTATGCAGCAACGTCAGGATGAATATGCCGTTCTGCCCGCCGAAAATTCCAAATTCGTGCTGGACAATACATACATCCACCTGGTTTTGGTTAATGAACTCAGCCGCCTTGAGGTACGTGCCATGGTCATCCTGGTCGATGATAAATTTCACTTCCGGAGGATACATATAAGTACTGCCGGGATCATTGATGGCGACGACAAAATTGCCTGATGTCCCGGAACCGCCGCCGGTGGATTGGAAGAGGTGCTGCGTAAATGACCCGATACCGCATTGGCGGGGGGCGTAAGTGCCTATAAAAGCGATTTTCATCTGATTAAATTATTTATGAGTGTAGGTTTAAGTCGGACAAATTGGAGAAACCCCGATAATACGCTACCGTTGCGCCATCCCTTCTGAATACCCGTGCTCAACCAGGTGTGAGTGCTATTGTGTGCTAACACTTATAAAACAAGTCATCGCAAGTTACATCATTCAATGACTGTAAATAGTCAATAACTAAGAACTCGTACACTTTGCGTCCTGTAAGCGCGGAGTGGAAGGAACAAAAAAACCACCAGGGTTAATGCCCGGTGGTCTTCATACAATATCTGAAAAATAGAAATTAATTCAATTTTACGTTTACTGCGTTGAGGCCCTTTTGGCCCTGCTCGACTTCAAATGAAACATCATCATTTTCGCGGATCTGGTCTTTCAACCCGGAAGAGTGAACAAATACCTCTCGTCCACCGTCTTTGGGGGTGATGAAACCGAAACCCTTAGTCTCATTGAAAAATTTTACTACGCCTTCTTGCATGGCTTTTGAATAAAAAATTAATTGAATTATTAATTGGCTTAAAGGTAAGAATAAAATATTGTAATTCAGCGTTTTTTATTTCGGTCGAGCAAGATCGTATAATATGCAACACCTATTGCACAAGCATAGACCTGCGCGACACTGATAATGGAGCAGGCGGTCACGCGGTAGGTATTTTATACGCCACGGCGTTCATATTCACGCCAGCGCCCATGGAAGCAAATACAATCACACTTCCTTTCTGCAGGACTTGATCAATTAATTTCCCTTTATGCATCAAGTCGTATAAAGTGGGTAATGTTGCTACAGAACTGTTCCCGAGCCATGAAATCGTCATGGGCATCATGTCTTTTGGCGAGCTATACAGGTCGTATAGTTCAAATAGGTTCCTCAGGATCGCCTCGTCCATTTTTTCATTTGCCTGATGGATCAGCACTTTATCGACTTCCGTGACTATTAGGCCCGCGCGGTCAAGACACTGCTTCATGGTTTGTGGCACGGCTTTTAACGCATACTCGTATAGCTTCCTGCCATTCATTTTGAGAAACAGGTGATCATGGCCGTATTCAGGATTGGAAGATTTGCCCATTCGTAATACATAGGCCAGTTCGGCAGCGTAAGACTTAGTGGCATGGCTCAGCACGCCTACCGGTGTGTTACTCTGCCTGGCTTCCAAGACGACAGCCCCGGCTCCATCGGCGTAGATCATACTATCCCGGTCGTGCGGATCAGAGATCCGTGACAGCGTTTCCGTTCCGATAACCAATACCCGTTTGGCACTGCTGTTGCGGATGAAACTATCTGCCTGGATCACACCTTGTAACCAGCCGGCACAACCGAAAGGCAAATCATAGGCGATGGTTGACGGGTTTTTGATAGTTAAACGATGCTTGACCCGGGATGCCAATGCCGGCACGAATTCGCTTCTGCGGTTATCTGCCCTGATGTCGCCAAAGTTATGGGCAACGATGATATAATCCAGCGTTTCCCCGTCTATCCCGCTGGACACCAGTGCCTCCTGTCCGGCGAATGCGGCAATGTCAGACGCTACCAGGTCATCTGTCACGTACCTTCTTTCCTGGATACCGGTAATCCGGCCAAATTGCCTGATGATCTCCGCATTCATTTTTTTCAGCCTAGTACCATCTTGATCATAAAAGGCATGTTCAAGGAAATCTTCGTTTCGTATCTTTCTCGTCGGAATATAACTGCCGCTTCCAACGATAACGGCATAAGTCGGATGATCCATTGCGTTGTGATATTTGAATTATTCCTTTCCAAGGAGCTTTAGCATTTTTGCATGCAGAAGCAGGGCTTTCATAAATGTTTCCTGTTCGTGATAAGGCAGCCCGAATGCTAATGCTGTTGATTTGACAATTGGTGCAATTTTGGGATAATGAACATGACAAATTCCCGTAAAAAGGTGGTGTTCGATCTGAAAATTGAGGCCCCCAATAAACCAGGATAATACTCGGCTCTTCGGTGCAAAGTTAGTCGTATTGCCCAATTCATGTATTGCCCAACTATCTTCCATGTGCATCTTTCCTTCCGATTTGACAGGTGCTGCAAAGGCGGATGTCTCCATGATGTGCGATGGCTGGAAAACACAGGAAAGGAATAACCCTGCAGTAAAATGCATGAGCAGGAATCCGGCCAATACCAAGTACCAGGGCATGCCGGAAAATAAAATCGGCAGGACCAGTATATACCCGTAATAAAACAGCTTGTACATGGTAATGCGGAATATGGCCTGGCCAAAAGAAACTTTCTGATTGGCCAGCAAGTCATGCTTTTTGTAGCGTATAATCTGCAGGTAGTCCTTTGCTGTCATCCAGAAAAGGGTCATGTTCGTATAAAAAAACCATGCGAAAAGATATTGGTAACGATGGAACCAATACCAGGGCTGCCGCGGAGAAAAGCGCAGCAATTTGATGCTACTGATGTCATCATCTAAACCTTCAATGTTGGTGTAGGTATGATGCAATAGATTGTGCTGGATTTTCCATGTTGCCGAATAACCACCCACGATCTCCAGGATGTGTCCGATCAGACTGTTTACTTTTTTATTGGGCGAGTAGGTTCCATGATTGGCATCATGCATGACTGCCGTGCCTATGCCTACCATTCCCCACCCCATCAGGAACCAAAGCGCGAAATACAGCCAATAATTACCAGCTGCCTGGCCCGTAACCATCAGGACATAGGGCACCACGTAAAGCAGTAACATGAAATATGTTTTTATCCACATGGTTGTATTTGCATAAGGTGAAAGCTGATTCTTTTCAAAATAGGCGGAGACTTTCTCTGTTACAGCTTCGTAGAAGCTATCTGCGCCTCTGGGTGCGAAACGTACAATGGGTAGCTTTTCCGCCTTCATCTGAACAACATTTTAATTTGCAGATCGGATTATTTGCCCATTAAAGGAAACAAGCTTGCAAAAGTATTGTTTAGAAAAAATTAAATCGGCCTGGATTTTCATTTTGATTAGGGCTTGTGTTGCGGAGATACCGCGAAAGCACCATGGGTGGTTTTTAACTTCGTCCCAATATTCATATCAAAATCCCGCTACGATTTCTGTTAAGATATCACGTTAAAAAAACGCGGACTCTTTTCAAGAAATCATCAAGATCAAAAGGTTTCAGGATAATATCGTCGGGACCTCCCTCTTTGTCCAATGACGCATAAAGGTTGTCAACTGCGGATACCAGTATAATCGGGATTACCTCCATCCCAGCGGTTTGCTTGATGCGCTTGCACAGGGTGCGGCCGTCAATATTCCCTATCTTCACATCAAGTAAAACCAGATCGGGGGAAAATTTAGCCATGGTTTCAATAACCGATTTGCCATTACGGAGACAACAGGTTTGATAACCGGCATCCCCCAGGATTTGGGCGAGCAGAAATTGTAGCTCAGTATCGTCATCCACAATCAATATTTTCTTTCCCATGGTTTAATCCTGTTGATCCGCAGTTTTCAGGTATAATGTAAATGTGCTCCCTTTTCCCTGCTCGCTATCTACCGTGATTTTCCCTCTTGCCGCCGTTACGATCCGTTTGGTCAGGTAGAGGCCAATGCCGTTACCTTCGATCTCCTGGTTGACTCTCCCGTGGACGTCGAAGATTTTTTCGGTATTCGTCTTTGCTATCCCGATTCCGTTGTCAGAAACTGTCAACACCATGTATTCGGCGTCCTTACGTGTATTGATCCGGATGATGGGGGCTTGCGCACTTCTGAATTTAATCGCATTCGAAATCAGGTTGTACAACACGCTCCTCAGGTTGTTTTTTGAGAGAAAGCAGTGGCTGACTTCAAAATCTCGCAGGATGACCGCTCCTGATAGGTTAATTTTGTTTTCCAGGCTCCATTCGATATGATCGATGATTTCCTCCAGGTCGACCTGTTCGGCGGTGATGGGTTCACTTTCGATTTTAGCGACGTGACCTATATCCTTGATAAGCGAGCTGAATTTCCGTATGGATCGGTTGATGACCTGCAGGTATTCGTTCAATGCCGGATCGGTGACTTTCTGATTGATGATGGTAATGCCCAATTCGACATTTCCCAACGGACCCAACAGGTCATGCGAAGCGATATGCACAAAGTTTTCCAGGTCGGCATTGATGCGTTGCAGACGCTCATTCCTTTCATCCAGTTCCAGCTGCAGTATTTTCAATTCGGTGATGTCGTTGAATGTAACGATGGCCCCGGCAATTTGGTTGTGTGCCTGTAAATACGGCATCGTCATCACTTGGTACCATTTGCCGTCTGCTTTTTCGACTTCCTTGGTCAACACGTTTCCCTTGGCAATCACCGCTTTGATATCACTTATTATCGTATCAAATTTGATATTACTTGAAATATGGTGGAGTGGCCGGCCAATGTCGGTTTCACGTAAATTCATTTGGTCGATGGCACCGGGCGAAAATTTCATCAACAATAAATCCCTGTTTACGAATAGCTGGCCAGTAATGTTGCTGCGGAAATAATTATTCAGGTCATCATTGAGTTCGAGCAATTCCCTGTTTTTCAGCTCGTAGTCCGAATTGATGGTATGGAGTTCCTCATTTACCGATTGCATCTCCTCATTGGTGCTCTGCATTTCCTCGTTAGCGGAAATCAGCTCTTCATTGTACGATTGCAGGTTCTCATTGGAGGTGTCCAGCATCTCGTAAACGGTTTTGAGCTTTTCTTTGGCGTCCTTCAACTGCGCCTCAAGGTCGAGCAGGTACTGGTCGTAATACGCTTTCTCATCAAATACCGGACGCTTACCAGGGAAGGATACATTGGATCGGTCTTCACAGAACGTAGCCACCACAAACCGTTGCTTGTCTAGAATACGGGTAAGCGGACTGATGGACAGGCTCACGGTCGTCGGTGCATCCCCATGATGGATGACGATGCCGTCTACGGAAGCTCGCTGGTTGGTTTGCATGACACGTGCATGCAACGTGCCGAATGCCAATGCAAGTGGTTTTGGCATGAGCGTGAGGATATCCGAGTTGAAATTCTCCTGGTGCAGGAATTTGGACGAATCGCCATAGGATTTCAGCACCCGATGTTCGTCATCGAGGCAGACAACGAGGTAGTCCATTTGGGACGCCAATTCGTGGTGCATGAGCTCAAGCAGACCCTGGTTGGAATTGATGGGGTTTTCTTCCCTGACCAAATTATTTATTCGTTGTTGCCCGGGTACTTGGGGCAGGACAAGCATGTCAAGGGATACTGATTTCCTAGCCTTGAGGTTTCTGTATATCCGCCATTTTTTATGTACCTCCTCTAAGGAAGCGCTGATGGGGACGGGGGTTTCGCTGGCACCGAGGAATAGATAACCCTGCACCTTAAGGCCAAATAAGAAAATGTTGAACACCCTTTCCTGCAAGGGAGGGTTCATGTAGATCAAGAGGTTGCGGCAACTGATGAAATCCATGTTGCAATAGGGTGGATTTTTGCTCAGATCGTGCTTCGCGAAGATGACCATCTTGCGTATAGCCGGAGAAACCATATAATGGCCTTCTTTTTTTATGAAAAATTTCCCCAATCGTTCCGCGGACACATCTTTTTCAATATCCTGAATGTATTCCCCTTTCCCGGCGCGCAGCAATGCCTCTTCGTCAATGTCCGTGGCAAAAATTTTCACGGGGTTTCGCTCTGGATCCCATGTTTCCTGCTCAGCGATCAATACGGCCAGGGAATAAGCCTCCTCGCCGGTGGCGCAACCTGCCACCCACATTTTCAGCGGTTCCCCCGCCCGAAGCCTTTTCAGGATATCGGGCAATATCCGGCTTTTTATGAAATCAAATGCCTCCATGTTCCGGAAAAACGAAGTCACGCTGATCAGGAAATCCTTGGCCAGGATTTCCACCTCTTGCGGTGTTCTCCGCAGGAATTCCACATAGTTTTCCAGGGACTCGAAGTTGTTTTGCGCGGCCCTCCTCAGTGCACGCCTCATGAGTGTGGTCCTTTTGTAATCGGTAAAATCCAGCGAGGAGCGTTCCTTGATTAGGTCGGCGATGTCGATGAGGTATTTCTCATTTGCTTGATGGTCTGTTTTTTTGCTGAGCTGATGTGTTACGTATTGCTCGATGGCTTTCGGCATTTTTTCGGGATCCAGTACCTGATCGACCAACCCGGTGGCAATTACATTGGAAGGCATGCTGCCGAATTGTGAGTTTTCCGGATTGCGGGCGAGGACCATCCCCCCAGATTTCTTGATGGCCATACTGCCCTGGGTGCCATCGGAACCTAACCCCGACAGGACGACACCGATTGCCCTGGGGCCAATATCCGCGCCGAGGGAGCCGAAGAACATATCGATGGTGAGGTGCGGCCCGGCTATGTCTTCTTTGCTCTCCAAATACAAGCGCCCACCGCGGATGGTCATGAATTTGTTGTTGGGAATGAGGTATACCTCATTGGTTTTTACCATCATTCCGTTTTCGGCTTCCATGACGGCCAGCTTGCTGTGCTTCGACAGTAATTCGACCATGCGGCTTTTGAAGTTTGCGGACAAATGCTGGACAATGACATACGCGACCCCGTCAAGGGGCGTATGGTCGAAGAAGGTATTGATTTCCTCCAGTCCACCGGCGGACGCGCCAATGGCAATGATGTAATCGGGGATTGTTGTTGCCATATTCGTTGGTGATTAGGGTGCAATAACGCAACCTATTTCGTGAATCAAAAGTGGGGCGTGTTCGCGTTGTCAAGGTGAGTCATGGCCGCCGGTTCTACAGCTGAGCCTTTTGTTTGCATGACTTTCAGGAATAACCAAACTGGAAGTGTGGAGATGGTTACCTTTTTTGTTATTTCTTATGCCTCCTTTTGTGTAAAAATAATGTAAATTAACTGGAAATCAAAATTTTATTTCGGAACCAAGGACGAATGGATTGGTCTGTTAGGGTAATCTGCTGCTGGTGGCATCAGGCCAACGATGATGAAAATATATATCGACGGGCGGTAAACAAATGGCGTTGCCGACAGTTATTTACTATGTACGATCATTAATAAAGATGATTAAAATAAAAGAACATGCAAACAAATGCAAAAACAACGGGTACCGCAAAGGCGGCTCCCAAATCAGCTAAACCTACAGGAAAGACCGGCAGGATGGAAGACTCTGATTTTCATAAGTTTTTTGTGGATGAACTGAAAGACATTTACTGGGCCGAAAAGCACCTGATGAAAGCCTTGCCCAAAATGAAGAAAGCGGCCACGAGCAAGGAACTGGTAGCGGCATTTGAAAAGCATACCGGCGAAACAGAAACCCATATCACGGCATTGGAGCAGGTATTTGGACTGCTCGATGAACGGGCGGCCGCTAAAAAATGTGAGGCCATGGCGGGTTTGCTGGAAGAGGCGGAGAGTATCATTGACGACACGGATAAGGGTACGCTTGTACGTGATGCAGCACTCATCATCGCTGCCCAGAAAGTGGAGCACTACGAGATAGCAACCTATGGAAGTTTACGGACTTTTGCCCATGTCATGGGGCATTCCGACGTGGAACAGTTGTTGCAGGACACCTTGGACAATGAGAAGGCAACGGATATGGCACTGACAGCGATTGCTGAAAACTTTGTCAACAAACAGGCCGCAAGCGAATAAAATTCGGACAGGTCTAGTGCTTATTGTAGAAAAAGCTGCCCCGCCATTAACTGGGACAGCTTCTTTTTTGTTCGCCCATGTGACAGGTTCCAACACCTGTTTGCATCATAAAATAGCTTCCATGCAACGTTTCATCCCCCTATCTTCGTGGCACTGTATATCAAATACATGGTCAGCCACAGGTGCAGGCTGATGGTCAGGGAGGCACTAAGCAAGCTTGGCCCACACGATGTTTTGGTAGATTTGGGAGTGGTAGAGATTCGCCAGGACCTCACAGATGAACAACTTCAGCAACTGAAGGAAAGGTTACTATTGATCGGCCTGCAATTACTTGACGACAAAAGAAGCATCTTGATTGAAAAGATTAGAACAATATCGCTGGCCAAAGAACGACGAAAGGTACACCGCTTAATCTTATAAAAAAGCGCTTTGCCTCAGGCCAAATCACCAAAGAAGAATACCTGGAAAAGAGGAAAATCTTGGAAGGATAATTCGTCTTCTACAGCTTTAACCTATGCATCATTCTGTATTGGAAAGCGTGTTTATTCCGCATGTGGGCAGCAGACGCCACTTGAGAGAGTGAAACAGGCGGGTTGATTGAAATATGATATTCAGCTTATTTAATTATTCGATCAAATTCGTTGCATTTAATATGGCTTCATAATCTTCCAAAAAGTTCGACATTTGTAAACTTGCCTCTACTTATTAGGGAAACACCATATGATGGTCGTTTCCCTTTTTTATGCCAATAAGAATTTGTGAAAGCCGATTATTCCGTTCCTGCCGCAGAGCTCAGCGTGAGGGTGCCCAAGTCAGCAATGATGCCAAACCGAACCGGCACTGCGGCTATGGTATCCGCAGCAAGTCCTGATGCTTCATCGGGCGCTGCCACGACCGTGTAGTCGCCCTCGGGTAAACCAGAGAGGAGAAAAAAACCATCTTCGGCAGGGAGAGCAGTTGCGGTATCCTTTTCATTGAAGGCATACACGATGGGATCAGCCGACATCGGACCAACCATACCCTTAATACGCCCATTCGTAAGCTCCGTAAACACCCGGATAACGGGCTTCAGTGTGTATGATCCATTACCTGTCTGCACAATCGACCGGGCCGCATCAAAGTCTGTCCATACGGTGTATGATCCATCGGGCATAAGCTCTTCGTGAACATTAAATTTCAATCCACTTTGCTCGCCGGACGGAACCTTCAACGCGTGTTCGCTGCCATCGACGACGATGGAATTATCATCTCCCAAGATAAAACGCACCTGCGAGAGCTTTCCTGCAGGAAGCGTGGTCCGGGCAATCAACGTATCCACACCATTACGGAATTCCAGCAGGTTGTAGACTCCGGGTAAAACCGCATCAACCGTTGTCCACCCGGCCCCATCGGTATGAAATTCCACACCACGGATATCCAAGTTCAGGGCATCGAATGCCGCAGGTGCGTCTGTTAACCGAAGATCTAACTGTGCCTTCCCTCCACCAGATTCGGTTTTACTGCATGCACCGAAAAATAGGACGGCGCATAGCCCGACCAACACGGGCAATACCAATTGCTTCTTCATCATTTCTAGAATTTATTAAACAAAAGCTCTTTTTTCCGGTGACCGGGGGCGTGGTCACGTGCGGATTTCTTTCCGGTAATTTTCTTAGCCTGTCCTGGGGGAACTTTTCCGCTTCTTCCGGCGGTGTGCACCGCACAGGATCCCAGCCAAAACACCGTTAGACTGAGCATCAATATTTTCAATAACCTTTTCATCATAGACCTCACATACACCGATCAAAAAACCTACCTAAATAAATAAGCTATTGAAAAACAAAAGCTTAGTAGAACAACAAACGAATATACCGCTGTATATTTTTAACTACAACGGACGCTTGCCAACGCAACCGGCAACCCTTCAGAAAAGCTAACCCTTAAACCCCAATCCTACTTGGCTAAGTGCATCCTTTAGCAACGGGATGGACGTTTTTCCTATGCCATGTAGCGCTAGGATTTCCTTTTCACTATACGTCGATAGTTGTTTCAATTCGGTGATGCCGATACTCATCAACGCGCGCCGCGCTGGAGCGCTCAATAAGGAAAGAAATCCTTCCGATGGTTTTCTTGCGGCTTCGCAAACGGGACAGGTCGGGCAATCGGTGCTCTTATAATAAGTGTGTCCATTTGGACAAACTTTCATTTTCTTCATCCGGTTCAGTTATGTTCACAGATTTCCCTGAGCTTTTCCAGCGCTTTGGGATACGTATTCCGGAAGTATTCAACCATCTGATCGTTCACGTCAATATCAACGGTCACCGTGGTTGAGCCGTTTTTTTCTTTAAACGTGTAGTTTTCAAATCCCTGCCAATCTTCGGCCATGGGTCCTTTGGTAATTTCACGCTCGCCATCCAAAATGCCTGCGTACTCGATAGAAACGAATTGATTGGGTGTATTTTCCCGGATGTAACCGACCATTCCTTCCCGTTTACCCTGTTTATCCGTACCCACAAACAACACCTTTGAACCTTTCGTCCAGCTTCCCTCCATATCGCCTCCTTCATAGTCCGAGCTGGGATTAAATATCGATGTCCACTGTTTGAATGTTTCCTTACCAATCATCTTGTCATACACCGTAGCCACTGGAGCGTTAATCGATGTGGTGAATTGCATCCTTTCCATGTCTATTTACTTTTAATGTTTCAAAACTAACAACACAAAGGTACTACCCATTCGTCGATTCCCGTATTGGTATAATGCGCCATTATGAAGGGGTATTTACGACAAAAGAGCAAAGCTACCTTCCAAACAACAGGGCCAGTAATTCGTCTTTCCGTTGCGGTGACACTTCGATTTCCATCCCGTCAGCCATTTCCAGCGTTCCGCCATTGCCTTTTCGATATCGATTGATGTAGTGAAGGTTGATCATCGAAGAGCGGTTGACCCGCAAAAATGCATCAGCCGATAATGCACTCTCAAACTCCTTCAATGTTTTTGATACCACGATTTTCTTGCCTTCGATTAGGTAAAACGTACAATAATTGCTCATGGCCTCAATGCGGATGATGTGGGATTTATCCACAAAGTAGACGCCTTCGGCTGTGGAAAGCGACAACCTTCTGCTTGCAAATTCACCTGAAGGCTTCGCTGTGGCCACCGCTTTTTTGGCGACGCGGCTTTTCAACCGGGCAATCGCCTGACTTAATTCGTCGTCTGCAATCGGTTTGAGTAGGTAATCTACTGCACTCAGGCGCAATGCGTCCAACGTGTACGAATCATACGCTGTCGTAAAGATGACCTCAAAAGCAAAGCCGGAAAGCCGCTCTAAAAACTGGAAACCATTCATGCCCGGCATTTCTACGTCCAGAAAGAGAACGTCCGGCCTGTGGTTATTAATTTCAGCCAGTGCAACTTCGGGATCGTAGAACGTGGCGACAAGGGAGATATCTGCTTCAAAATACTGCAGCTTGTGAGCCAACAACTTACATCCCCGGGGTTCGTCATCCAAAATAACTGCTTTAAGCATACTTAATAAGGTTTAGTTAATCCAATATACTAAAAGGCGTCAACACAAGCGGAATACACAAAACCGCCTTTGTCCCGCTTAATCCGTCGACCTTCAGACTCGTTAACTCCAGCCTGCCCGTGGTACAACCTGCGTTTCGGTTGATCAATTTAAGGCGCTCTTCTATCGTTGCCAGTCCCATAGATGTCTTCTTATAGGGATGGTTGGGCTTCGACCGCGATTTTTCCAATCCAGCTCCGTTATCAACAACGGTAAAGCAGATACAATCCCCGTTCTGCTGTGCGGCAACCTGTATCCTGCCACGTTGGCCCACGTGCTGTCGTATCCCATGGTGGATGGCATTTTCGATCAATGGCTGGACCAACATCGGCGGGATAAAAAGGTTCTTCATGTCCATATTTCCTGCCACCGAAAAGTCGTAGTCGAACTCGTTATTGAACCGTAGCGCTTCCAATTCCACATACAGATTCAACGCTTCCCATTCCCGTGCAACACTCACATAACTATACGCTGAATTTTCGAGCACCAGCCTATTCAGCTTGGCAAATTTCTGCACCAAACGACTTGCCGCTTTCGCATCTTTCTCTAGAATATAGGATTCGATAGAATTAAGCACATTGAACATAAAATGAGGGTTCATCTGCGCACGGATCGCCTTTAGCTCACTTTCGGATAGGCGTTTTCGGTAATCCGATTCCAATTTTTCCTTCCGCTCCGATTCAATGCGTTCCACCTGTGCGGTTACTTCGGCTGTCTTCAATGCGAGCTGCCGCTTCAGATCCTCGTTGAAGGCAGATTGCATGGCATTGAGTTTTTTCGATTGATTAAGCCGATACCGGAAGACACCGTAGGCAATCAAAAACAACAGGATCACAAACACGCCGTAAAACCAGGGTGTTTGCCAATACGGACCGTTAATACGGATCGGCACCTCATTGGCTTGTTCGCTCCAATTCCCCATATCATCACCTGTACGTACCAAAAACCGGTAATCGCCCCGGCTGATATCGGTATAGGCGACTGAAAAATCTGCTTTTGCCAAACGCCAATCTTTATCTACCCCTTCCAGCATAAATGCGAATTGCATTTCATGCGGATCAACAGCGCCAGGCGCAGATAGGGTGAAGGTAAAGAAATTCTGCTCGTGATTCAGTTCGATAGGCCCCGATCGCAGCAGGTGGGAAAAATCGTGGTCATGCACAAAAAATGAGTTGATCACAGCGGTTGGAAGTGCCCTTTTTACCACCACATCATTGGCATGTCCCATCACAAACCCCCGATCGGTAGCCATCAAGATGGTGGAGTCCGAAGCAGCGGCAAAAGTCTGCATGTCGATGTAGGATGGAGGCACAACGCCTTGCCCGGATTGTAATTGTTTGAATTTCTTGGAACGCTTATCAAACACGATCAGCCCATCTTCCATCGAAATCCAAAGGTTGCCTAGTGCGTCTTCCAGCGCTACCTGCGGGTTTTGCCAAGGCGTAGGATTAGTATTTGGAATGTTTTGAAAAACAAAGCTGTTTCCTGATTTTCTGACGTTTGAAACCCCCAGGTACTCGGTCACCACCCATACCGATCCATCGGTTGATGGTACAATAGCCCGAACCGTGTTCGATGGAATGGCATCAGGCATTTCAGTCCTGAACCGATCCATCGCAACCGACTCCTTATCCGAAATGCGCAACAAACCGAAGCCGTCCGTACCCACCCATACATCCCCATTCATGTCTTTGGCCATACAGATCAGTTTGTTATCCGGCAACCCATTACCGGCATTCGTTAAGGTTAGGGTTTGGTTTGCGCAGTTGTATTTATAGAGACCGGAATTCCACGCTGCAATCCACAAATGGGGTACCCCCCCAATGGTATCCGGCACAATGTTTCCACAATCGGCTTGGCGGAAGCCATACGTGTCGCCTTGGATGGGTAAGGGGTACGGGCGTGTGCTGCCATCATGCACCCAAACCCCCTTATCATAGGTAGACAAGTAGATTTGTCCGGCAATTTCGGTAAAATTACTCACCCACAAACCATTTAGATCATATGTCTTGACCGGCTTTTTCTCGCGCTTGTCATACAAATGTATATGGGATGCTGTACGATACCACCAACGCCCGCCATTTATCATGGCCAGTTGTTCGATCGGCTGTGAAAGCGTCAGGGGATAGAAAGTGGAAAAGCGGTTTTGATAATCCGAATAACGGATCAATCCTTTATTTCGTGTACCGATCCATACCATACCCCCTGCGTCCACGTTTATGGTCGCGATGATATCACTTGTGGGGTCTTCCGGTGTCAGCGTTTTCCAATCCAACAAGCTTCGGGTGCCGGTAGTCCGATCATAGCAATATATTCCTTTTGATTGATGCCCCGCTAATACCGTATTTCCACGAATAGCGACCGCGTGGATCGCATTGTCGTATACGCGCTCATTGGGGCCGATGCCCAGCAAATTCGTCTTCAACTCGCCAGAATTTAAATTCAGGCTGCAAAGGTTGTAATCGTAATAGGAAAACCACAAAATACCATCACGCTCTGCAAAACTGCCACAACCATTTTCCTCGACCCATGGCTTCGCGTCCGGTTTTAAGTTATATGCCTTTATTGTTCCGGTTGTTGGGTCGACGCAAAAAATACCATGATGCCGGGTACCGACCCATATTTTGCCATCACTGCCCCGAAAAAGGTCGTAGATGGACAGTGGCCCCAAGGAATCGGCCACCATGGCAACCCGTGAAATCTGCTTCGTGGAAGCGTCCATCTTCAGCACATCGGTGTCTTGTCCACCAAACCAAATATTACCGTCCGCATCGGATACCACATCGTTAAGCATCCGTATCGAAACGGTATCGCGACCGTCCCAATAGGACGTGTAATTGGTAAATGCCTGCGGATTAGAAAGTGATTTATCATAATAACTCAGCCCCCCCGTGTAACTGGTAATCCACATTCCCCCCGCCGCATCTTGGTAAATGCCCGAGAGGTTATTACTGGAAATAGACTTCGGATTTAGGTGGTCGTGGGTAAAATTCTTACTATTGACCAGATCGAACAGGTAAAGCCCCTTGTTGGTGGCCAACCACACAAACCCTTCGCTGTCGGTCACGATTCTTCGGATGGCATTACCGGGAACAAGTCCTTCTTCGGTAAACCACTCAAAATTATAAAGGCGTTCTTGTGCACTGCTCACGTGTATGAGCATCACTATCATCAGCCAACCGGGTAATATCTTTGTTATCAACGCTTATCAACCTACGTAAATATCCAAATTTTTCATTCAAATAAAAAGAAAATAACATCCTGCTATGTAACCAGTGCGCAGACACCCGCTTTGAATGAGTGAAACGAATCTACTATTGAGGGAACGGGCGAAAAGGTCTTCGCTCATTATAAAGCGCTCCCCACTCGTTCAACTTCGCCCTTTACACATCGTTAAAAAATACACACTCCATTGCCTTTAGTTTTGGAGAACAGTTGAAACGAGTGTTTATCAAAACAATGTAACATGAAAAAGAAACTGTTTCATTAACTTTCCCATCGATTAACAAGACTGCCATGAAACCGCTTCTACGAGTGATTTGCTTGTTTTGGATAACCAACTGGATCAGTGCTTTTTCTTTAAATGCGCAACTTCCGGCCCAAGATTCGCTGTTACGGCTACTCGATGCCCATCCGCAGCAAGACGACCGCCGCGCCGAATTGCTCAACGGCCTCGCGTTTTTGTTGCATACCTCCCAGCCCGACCAAACCCTGGCGTATGTCGATGAAGTAATTGGTTTTGTGGATAAACTCAAGGATAAAAAAAAATTATCCAGTGCCTATTCTGTGAAAGCAATCGCCTATATCGTAAAATCGGACTTGCAAAATGCAGAAATGTGGGCCAAAAAATCCTTGGAAATTGACCAACGAATCGGCCACAAACCGGGGATTGCTTCCAACACCAGTAATCTCGGACTCATTTATTATCGGCAGAACAACTACCCTTTTGCACTGTTAAGATTTCAGGAAGCCGCCCAGTTGTTTAAAGAAACCAGCAACCCGAACGAAATCATGATGTACCTGAATATGTCTGCTATTTACGCCGAGACCAAGAATTTCAGGAAAGCGGAAGAATATATACAACTAGCTCGCAGCCGAAACAAACAGGTGAACGACCCAAGATTAGACGGATACGCGCTGCTCAACTTGGGAACACTTTATACGGATGAAGGAGACTACCAAAAAGGGCGAATATACCTCGACAGTGCGTTGGCGGTGAACCAAAAGACAAACGATCAGAGCAACATTGCGAAAGCGTATGGCAATCTTGGTTCGAGCTATGCCAAAACACACGATTACCAACGATCAAAAATCTACTACCAACAGGCGTTGGCAATCAATACTACATTGGGCAACAGCCGGAGCATCGCCGTCAATCATTGTGGAATAGGGGAAAGCTACCTCATGCTGGATAGTTTACTCCTGGCCTACCATCACCTGTCAGTCAGTCGCGCAACCAGCGAACAGCTCCATGCCATAGATATACAACGAGACGTATCCCAGAACCTTAGCCGATACTTTGAAAAAACCGGTCGATTGGACAGCGCTTTGTATTATCACAAGCAGTTTTTGTTACTTAAAGACAGCCTCGACAACGAGGCCAACAGGAAACAGCTTACACGGCTCGAACTGCAGTATGACTTCGATCTGAAAGAACAGGAATACATCCAACAGCAGGCCATCAGCAAACTTCAGATCAAACAACTTTGGTTGTATGGTGTCCTATTGGTCGTGTTGCTTATTTCACTCACCGGGTACCTGCTCAATCGTTCTCGTATCCGCGGGATCCGCCTACGCAATGAGATGCGCGAAAAAGAACTTAGCCAACAGGCAGAATCGCTGCTTCTTCAGCAACAGCTTTCCGAAAGCGAGCTGAAAGCCATCCGTTCGCAGATGAACCCCCATTTTATCTTTAATGTATTGAATTCCATTGAATCGTATATTCTGGAGAATGATGCGAAGTCCGCCAGCCAGCTCGTGCAACAGTTTGCCAGGCTCACCCGACTAGTCTTGGAAAATTCCACACAAGCGCTGGTTTCGGCCGATAGGGAATGGATGTGTATACAGTTATACACCCAATTGGAGGCGACGCGCTTTGAGCATTCGTTCGACTATGATTTTCAGGTTGAGGCAGACCTCAACCTAACCGAAATCGTCCTTCCTCCCATGCTTATCCAGCCGCTCATTGAAAATGCGATCCTGCATGGGCTCCGACATGCACGGGGTTACCGGGGCATGCTGTCGGTATCCATCGCCACGGAAGCCCCTCAGACCGTAATCATCTCGGTTAAAGACAACGGCATCGGTCGTGAAAAAGCACGGAAATTGAAAACAAACGTGGGTTACAAACAAAAATCCATGGGTCTCGAAGCCATCCATGAACGACTTGCACTATTTAAACTAAGCAACCCGACCAGTACGACCCAATTGGAATACCTGGATCCGGAAGAGAACGGCACCGAAGTGCGATTACGATTACCGCTAATCCGTCGCGAACAATACCCTATCGGTGGGGTTAAGGCATCGTAATCGAAACTTCCTCGCTGACGTCACTTTCAATGCCGTGCTCATCGATACTCGACACATAATAGTAATAGCGATTGCCTGATTTCACCGCCTTGTCCATGTAGCCTAGCTGCTCGCCGGTGGATTCAACCTCAGCAATGGTTTCGGTGCCACCGTTGACCAGCGCCCGGTAAATACGATACGAATGGATTTTGCTCGATTCGCCATCGGTATCCCAATTGACGACTATTCCATCGTCACTTACCACCAGCCGCACATTCCCCGGCGGCAGAGGTCTGTGGTATTGGGAAGCTATCGCCACTACCGGACTCGGCGCGCTTAGTGCGCCGCTGGCATCAACGGATCGGATGGTGTACCAACGCTGTTTTCCAGAAGATAGTGTATCGACAACTTCGTTCATATCGGTTTCCAACCATGCTTTTTCCTCGAATTCGCCTTCCTCGGCATCCTTGCGGTATATCCGGTAGGCCATTACCTTGTCTGACCGCGCAAGCAAATCCAACCACGTGATTGAAACGGTCGTATCCGTGAGCCACAGTGGCCTGAGTTGACTGGGAGCAGTTAGCCGTACGGCTTCGCTTTTTCCGGTCCGCAACACTTCGATGATGTCAGCAGGCGGGCTCAGCGATTGGGTCGTCGATACCGCAGCGACCGTGTAGTACGCGTGGCCATCCGCTGCCAATTGCGCACTGTCTATATAGGTATTGAGTCCGGCCGTAGGTGGCAACAGTCCACTAACTTGTTCCAATGGCAATGTGGTGGACAACGTGCGATACACGTAAAAACCCCGTAGATTGGTGGTATCGGCATAGTACCACGACAACCGTCCGCCTTCGTGTGTATCTTTTCCCTCCAGGTTTTGGGGCGGTAACAGTTTCACGATTCCCTGATAAATTCCGGAAACCCGCGGGGAAGCCTGGGAGAAATTCGCCTCACCCTGTATCAGCAACTGGTAGTAATAATTCTTTCCCCCCAACACATCCGGATCGATGTAGGCCGTATCCGTCACGGGTACCGTCGCGATGGTTTCGTACCCACCGTCGTAAACTGCACTCCGTAGGATAACAATATTCTGTAACGCATAACGTTGTTCCAGTGGCTCCCAATACAGTCGTATTCCATTGTCTACGGCCTGCGTCTGGACATTGAAGGCCGCTTCGATATTCCGGCGTCCACCTACCTGCAGCGTAACGGTATCCGAGGGATTACCGGGATTACCGAAAACATCCCGACCCGAGAGGTAATAGTCGTACCGCACGCCTGAAAGCGCCGTGGTATCGGTGACCAGATACGTCAACGAATCACCTTTGGCGTTAACCACCATACCCGACGGCGTCAACAGCTTTTCGAAATCGGCAGACGAGCCACTTATCCTCCGCCATACGTCAAACTGCATCGCCCCGTTCGCTCGGTCGGACTGCCATTCCAGGTGCGGCCGACTTTCTCCGGCGTCGACAACAGTGCTTTTCATGGGCGAAAATAAAGGCAATGTCCGTTCATAAATCACCCGCTCTGATTCAAAATGAGCGCCATCGGTTTCGCTGACGAATTGATAGAGATACGTCTGGCTGGTTACCACACCCGTATCTAAAAAACCCAACCCCAATGCCAAATGGATAATCGGACTACGGGCGCCCAACAAAGAAGCGGCATCCTCACCATTCCACACCTGCCACAACGAATCTGTAAGCTCCAGAGCGGGTAAGCTGTATCCCGGAAACAAATCGACCGCCTCGCTCATCCTCCGGTGAAAATCAGCACTGCTTGTCGGCCGGGTCGTTTTTCCGACAGGAATATAATCGGTATCCGCCTTGCCTTTACGCATAACGGTCAGCCCCATCCGAGCCACCGTTACCTCGTTGAACTCCATATAGAGTCCAGAGGCCGTTCCGGTAAAATAAACCGGACCACTATCCTTGCGCTGCTGAGCCCGCCCGCCCAATATGCTAATCAGACCGGTCAACAAAAGCATCCATACAGGTTTTACCACAACACATTTCATTGCTTTATCGTATTAATAATCAAAATCATTGCTTTCACTGCAACTTTCATCGGAGAGGCGGGCGTTGAAGTTCACAGTCTTGGTGCAATCTGCGCCGACGCAAAGATCAAGCAGCGCCAGGAATCCGATACCTACCGTTTTCTTGGCCACCAACATACACGTAATTTCGGCACTCACATTGAAAGAACCGCATGCGCGGGCATTGAACGTGACCCCCGCCGGGCTATTGGTAAAGGTAGTCTTCACACCCAGCTCCGCTTTGGCCTCTCCCGATATCCCACAGCCCATCAGAAGCTGGGAAACTGGCGACATGCGGGCGTAAGCACGCCCAAAGGCCATAGCCCCGATGCCCAGTTCCTGTGTACTGCCACCGAAATTAGCATAGATACGGGCGTCAAGGCCCGCCATGGCTCCTACTTCGATCCCGATCCCTGGCACCTCAAATTTCACTTCCTCGATGATATCTTTTCGCCCTGTCAGGAAGAATCCCTGAATGCCGTTGGTCTTATAGGTATTCGGAAGCCGCTTCACGTAAGATACTTCCGTAATCCGAGCTTCCAATGCCGGCGAAATCTCGGGGTACGACCCCACGCACATCCCTACACCCAGCGGGAAAATCAACGGTACCCCGCGTACATTGACATTGGCTCCGGTATAAAAATACCAGCCTTTGGTATCAAACAGCATTTCAATACCGAGTTTGGTCAGCGTCACGGCGCCGGCCTCCAGCTTAGGCATGCTAAGCGACCCGAAAACACGGCCGTTGGCAAAGTCAAAATCGAACTTCATGTTGGAAAAGCCACCATCGCCTCCTGCCGCTCCATCCGCTATTTTTTGCACCGGTATTTCATCCTGTATCCCCTTCAGCGCTTCCATGGCCACCATCTTGGCCGTTTGCTTGGCCTTATCGGCGATGTCGATACCCGAGAAGCCCTTGATGATGCCATTGATCTGCATGGCGGCCCCGATGGGATTATGATCAATACCATTATTGATGATATCCATCCCCTCGCCGATCAGTCGCCATTTGCCCGCAAGCTCCTGCATCGCCTGCGCGGAGGATCCCCCCATCTGAAGCAACTGGTTGTAGGTATCGTTTACACCGCCCAAGGCTTCTTCGAGTGTACGGCGCGCTTCGGCCAGAGCCGGATCGTTGGCTACTTCATCCACTAGGTTCGCAGCCATCCGGCCCGCTTCTTCCTGATAAGCGCCCAATACAATTTCTGTTTGCCGCCGCGCTTCGTTGGCTGCCCCGTTGAGGCCACCAGTGACCATGCTGACGAGGTTTGCCTTTAGCGTGTTGGATTGCCCCGGCAGCTTTACCGTACCTGCAATCCCGATACCCTTTTCGTAGAACAGCTGCGCGTTGTCTTGCTTCAAGGTCGTGAAGGTGGTACCTCCGCTTCCCATAAAGGAAAATTCCAGCGGACTTACCACCATACGGTTCGTCCCATTGCCTTCCGGATAGTAGGCAATGGTAGCCGATAGGTTGTCTGGCACATTGGGAATGTGCAGACTAGCAGCTCCTGAAATGACCAACCGGTCAAACGCGCTGTAAATGCTTTGCGGTTTGAATGACAGCTGGTTTTGGATGGCAATACCCGCCGCATCCGTACTGAAACCGAACACTTCTTCGTTGTTGCTCAACAGCGACATGTACTGGATCTCCAAACGGTCATTCGGATTGGTCATCCCGGGAAGCCCTTTCAGGTGTGCCGCTTTTCCATCATCGCTCCGCAGCGTAAATTTGAAATGCCCTTGTCCGGGTATGCGGCCGACATCCGGATCGTAGGTAAATGCGATGTCTGTCCGGGGATTGACATGCAGCTTGATGTTGGCTTTGCCGCCAACAGTCAGGTTGTTGCGGAGGTTGGCTGCCTCCGCTCCGGTAGCGTTATGGAAAATGAGCTCGCCGGGGATAAGGGAAATCTTGTTCAGCTTAATGTCCGCTTTCCCGGTATAGAGGGTATTGTTGTTTAGCACGATACCTCCCGATGTATTGGACAGCGTCCAAGACGAGCTGTGCACCTCCCATTCCTCTAGTTTGAAACGCACCTCATTGTCGGTCACCACCGGCTCCATATGGTCGTGCCGCACCACAGCTTTCCCCGCTTTGAGGTCGAGGTTTATGCCACCCTGTATGCGTGCGGTGAGGTTCATAAATAGGTTCACGCTATCGCCCATCACGAACGATTCCCGTTCGCCAGTCGTTTCCGTCTGTCCGTTGAAGCCGAGATACTTGAACCGGATCGGATCACCCTGGGTCGCCGTAATCGAAAATTTCGTCAGCGGATAGGCCGCACCCGTGCGGAAGACAGGAATATTCAGCTTGTCTGCCCCATTGGCAACACCATAATTACCCAAGAAAAAGTCTTCGCTACTGATCGTCATGTAGCTGGTGGGGAAGTTGAACGAATTATCGACGATGCGCACCCGCCCATTGAGCACACCCGTAGTATCCGTCTGGCCTTTGGCCATCGTCAAGTTGCCACCACCTTGTTCCGCCAGCTGTCCGTTGAAGACTTCGAACACACGGATACGCAACTGCTTTTGTTCAAATTGGATTTCATCGGTCGTCGGCACAGCCAATGGGATTCCGTTGGCATTTTTGATGGTGGACGCTCTGACCTGAAGGTTTTCAAAGGCCAGCACTTTCGGTCCCGACGCTGATCGGAAGGCAAAATTCGGATTATCCTCCACATCGTACAGTTCACCACTAACGGTGTACCCGCCATCCGTCGCCCGCAGGGCATTCAACCGGACCGGAAATCCGTACAACTTGCTGACATCGATGTCATTCGCCTCACGGATCACAAAATCAATGGAAGTGGGAGCCGATTGGGTACCTTTCCCACGCTTGGCCAACGACACGGTCTGTCCGATATAGGTCTTGCCCGGTGCCGAATAAGCCGCCGTAACCGCCTGTGGGGTGCCCCCTGTATTGCCGATCGGCAATAATCCATTGCCCGGAGCAGCGCCCGGTGCCGGGACAATCAGTTCGTAGGTACCATCCGAGCGGGTTTCCGCCCGCATGTCAGACTCGCTGCCCCGTCCCTGATCGACATAGACCACTGCGCCCCTTACCGGCAGACTATCTGCGGCAAAGACCACCCGGCCGGTCATTACGGTGGCAGGCTGGACGACGACCGTAATCCGGCGCACCACATTGTCGTCGTTGCTTTCAAAATTTTGCGTGCGGGGCACGAAAAGTGTGTTTTGCTGCGTCAGGCTGCCGATGTCGGGCTGGCCATTTCCCGCCCCGTTGGCGTTGCCCGTATTTCCATCCGGCAGACGCAATCCCGGAGTTTGCTGCGGCTGCCCACCTTTCGTCGGTGGCGTATCAGCGCCTGTTTTCCGCGTTTTACCCGTTTGGGAACGGGACTGTGCCCCGTTACTTACCCGCACGGTAAAGTTGTCGGTGGAGTTATTCACATAGGTAAACGATGCAACCCCCATGCTGTTCGTTTTACGGGAATTGTCGTTGCCAGCACCCTCTATTTCCACATTCGCATTGGTAACCATACCTCCGGTAGTTGTTTTCACCAGAACCTCCACCCGATGCTTCCTTCGCTGTAACTTGAAATCACCGAGATAAGCATCCGGCCCCGCCGCGTTTACGGCCACTGTAACACCGATGTAAGCAGGGTCATAGGGCAGAATCATGATCGAGTCGGGTCTTGCCGGTAGGTCGATGTCAAACCGCTGCAGGTCGGTCACCCGGTTGAGTGCTGTGATACCCATCGAGGGATCCACCTGCATTTCCCGCACGGCACCCGTCACTTGAATAGTGCTTCCCGATTCTTCCGACCGGGCCAACGCTGCCTGGATAATCGGCGAAAAACTGGCTGCGGGATTCGCATTGAAAGTTGTCCGCGGAACCTGGTTTACCAACTTGGTCACCAACGTTCCGGCGTTGCCCAATGGTTGTGATGCCGATTGATTGCCACTTTGCGTAGCCCGCTGTACATTCGCCTGCACCGCGGCTTCCAGGGAACTCGCATAGTAGCCGTTGTATTCCATGTAGCTCTTCTCCCTTGCCGGCTCATCCTTCTTGCCGGTGTAGGCATAGGTATCTACCCAACGGCCCCGATCTTTAATTTTCACGCGGGCAGTAACGCCCGTAGTTGGGTTTTCGGCATCCACCACGTAGCCAAAGGCATTTCGCCCAAGCGGCTTTAATGCCGTGGTATAATCTTCACGCCGCCCGGTGATTCCCGGAGCGATCTGCACGCTATAGGGTTCGGCCGGTACTTCATAACCCGGTGCCGAAACGACACGCACATGGAGGTAACCGGTTTTGCCAGTTTTTTCTTCCCCGTCATTACCCGCGTTGATCAGGAAATCCTTAATTTTCGACGAAAAATCGTAGTACCCATCGGCATTCGTTTCGGTAAATTCAGAAAGGTAGTAGACGTTGTTGTTTACCCCGAAACTGATACTCACATGGAGCTTGACCCCTTTGATCCCCAATGTGGTAAAATCATCCGTGATCCGTCCGCGTACCTCGGTAGGCTTGGCCAATACGCGAAAAGCAACGGATTGCGTTACGCTGGGATCAAACTCACTGTTGAAAACAACGCCGTACTGATCCATACGGATAATTCCCTTATTCTCCGATTCAATTGCGGGATTTTCCACTTCTTGCCGCGTAGGGATATTCTTAGTGGCCGGAAATTCGAGGTAGGCAGTTTCAAACGCGGCTTCGGTAAGCCGGTCACGGCCATCTGCTTCCAGCATAATCATATCCTGAGTGACCGCCAGTGACTTAGGCACGTTCTCAAAGCGGATGTTCCCCTGTTCGTCGCTGGCGCCTTGCCGATACAGCACATAGGTTTGGAAATTCGTCATCACAGCAGACGATACCGAAGGCGCCGCAGACTGCGATACGCCATACTGTGGCCGCATTTGCATCGCATTGGAAACTGCGTTTCCGGTATTCGACGTGCGGTTGGTAAGCGCAACGAGATTTCCTCCACTATAGGTGGCATTGTAGTTGGGCGTAAACTGCACGGTTTGGAATGCATTGTTTGATGCATTTGAACTACCTGTATTACTCGCGCCGGTCGAAACCCCGGTCGCCATCGTGGCCGTGCCCGCTAACATCATGTTTGTCCCGCTATTGAACGGATTTACTTCCCTGTTGATATCGATTCCCTGTACCGTTGGCCAATACTTCCGCGTGGCACTATAGGCGGGCTTATACAGGTTCACCGGTACGTTGGCAAACGCGCCCAATAAATCCGGCTTGTCCAGCGTGTTGACTTTTTGGACATGCACATCGATATTGACCGTTTGCACATACGACGTTAGCGTACCACAGTCGGCATCCTCCCAGGGCTGCACGACGATATTCTCGTCCGGCGCACAATAATACCGTACATCTGGGACGATGCGATATACCCGCTTTACTTTTCCATACTCCCTCCTGCCCGTCTGATCCGGTACTGGGGCCGCGACCGACCCGTCCAGTTCCGTTCCTGTAAATTCGCTGTTGGGGAAATCAAAGGTAAAGCGACCTTCTGCATCCGTATACACGGTTTGCAACACCTGCATATTATCCTGGATGGCTTTGCCGCCAATTTCGATATCGTTGCCGAGCAACCGTTCATAGTCGCTGTTGCTTCCTGCCAGAACACCGCTACCCATCACGCCTTGCACAACGGAAGACCCGCTGATCGCTGCAGATCCGGCCACGGCATTGATTCCGGTAATAAACGGCTTAGTGCTGTAGTTCATGCCTCCAGACACCCCGTTCTGCGGGCGCTCCAGATCTTGATTGGCATACCGCGTTGCCGCCGTTGAATAGAACGACGTTGCCGTTGCGGCAATGCCTTGTAATGTAGCACCTGTGTTGTTACGGCCCGAATTGTTATTTGTTGGTGGTTCGTTTTCGTCCATCAGGTAGAATACCACCAACTTAACGGGCATGTTCGCATAGGGCGTAGCGGGTACACTGCGGTCGGTTTTATAAGCATACTGCAATTTACCGGTTAGCTTGGTCCTTGGCGGCGTCACCAAGTTCTTATCGAGTGTCAGCTTTGCGGTGTCCGGCGTGTCGTTATACCGATAGCTCAGCCAGCTATCTTTATTTCTACCCGTCTTTGAAAGCGTAGAAATCCCGTTCAACTTGGATGCCCTGTTGGTGGTTTGCCCCTGATTTGCCGTCGGTTTATCCGCCGGCGATGTTCGGAGTGCAGCCTGGAGTTGGTCCAACGATGTTTCCATCAGCACGGCATTTCCATTTTCCAAGCTGATCCGGTACCGGTAAGCCTCTGCATCCAGGTTTTTGAACAGTCGCTCGAAATTGACGCGGAATGCTTCCGAATCGGAGGAGCCCGATGGGGATGGTGTCTCCCGTTCTGCAATCAATACTTTGTCGGTGTTGGCAGCAGCGTTTAACCGCCCATCGTCCAACAGGTCGCCTTCGTATTTCGGGATACCGAGCCGTTCGTTGTTCTTGTTGGCCATATCCCGGTAAATCCGGACCTTGGCACCCGCCACATAATCACCCCGGAGTTGATTGAACACTTCCTGCACATTGACACTCAGGGTATAGCTATTGGCCTCGACCACCACATCCGACAAGTCGCGTGTACCACCTGGAGTGATGGCCAGGTATTCTTGGTACGATTTATAGTGGGGATTGGTCGTTACGAGCTGATACATCAGTACCAGCCCTTCTGGCGCCTGGGTTAATCGGCTAAACCTCGAAGTCGTTGCCTTCGCGGCAGCCCCGCCAACAAACCAATCCATCTTCTCATCGGGAACCACACCTGCACTGTCCAAGGCCGACATCAGGCAGGTCAGCGTGAAATTGCCTTCCGCATCGGTTTCCACAGCAACGCCATCGAGCATGGCGGACTGATCCTTGATAGCCCACGATTCGCGGGCTGATAACGGCCGCAATCGGGCTACCCCATCGTCATCCAGCTCCTGCCGCGCAAACACTTTTTTGAGATATACCCGCTCGTTGGCTACGGGAAAGGTACGCCCTTCGGTATCACCCGCAAAGTGGTACCGAAGCCGCCCCCGGATACGCGTGGTATCTTTCCGCAGGGTATCCCCCTGATAGACGACCACGGGCGCCGCTTGTTCCGTAACGCCGTAGGTAAACATAATTACCTCGCTCATCCCCTCGTTGCGGAAACTGAGCGTATGGAATGGATCAATAGCCTGTACCATCAATGCGTATTGCCTGCCTGGTGTAAGCTGCGGGTACTGCGGCCCGTAGAGCAGCATATTGGTATTCACCGTTTCTTCAAAAAAGGGCGGCGTGGTGGCCGATTGCATCGCGTCGTTGGGATTGCGCGGGGCGATCATTTCTACCAGCTTTACCTTATACTGCGTCATGGGTGAGGACCCCGGCGGTGTACTCCACGTAATGGGAAATGCTTGAGGGCCGTCGGCACGCAGCTCCTGCTCGTTAAACGGCTGGATAATGGTGGGCGGCTCTACGCTACTGATGATCAACTGGGTACAGCCGATTGGCTCCTCAGCGCTCAATGGTTCGTGCGTATCGTAGTCCAATGCCCGGATACACAACTGATAGGTACCCTCCAACAAGCCCCGCCCGCGGGTAAAGTCGGCCTGGCTGATACCCGTGTATTGAATCTGGTTATGGTCAAATAAGTATGCAATATCACTACCGTTGAGTGAAACCACTTGCCCCGGTGCCAGCTCAATGGGTTGCGGACTGCGATAGCCGGGCTTTACCCAAGCGCCTACACCATTGTCGCCACTGATGGCGGCTGTTAGTTGTATTCGCCGGGGAGTGGTCGATGTATTAGTCAGTGTAAGCAGCATCAAATCCGGTCGCGATGCATATTCGGTAATACGGCTTTGGTAGGGTGGCAGCACCCGCACCGTTACATTCACTTGGGCAGTCGCCATCTGCACGGCTGCCAACACCAGCAAAAAAAGAACAAAACGATAAACAAAGGATAACGTCTTCATAGCCCGAAATTGATTTGATACGCCAACTCACCACGGGTTTCGGTAAATGCCGGATTAATACCCGTTACCACACTGCCCGGATTGTTGTTGGTTAAGAAGAATGACGCCCGGATGGACTGCCAGCCGTTGATGCGGTAATTTAGGTTCAGTGATCCGTTGATGATCATGCTCTTTCCTGTGGGGGTTTTCCCCTGCATCAGGCTGGTATTCACACCCGCCTGCAGTTGCTGCTTCGCCAAACTGTAATTACCTCCCAACGTAACGCCGCTATAGCTTGTTTCCGTTCCCGCACCTTCCATCGCGGTGTAGCTTACACTGGCAAAAACGCTCAGCAGCTTAGCCGGGAAGCTTAAGTTGTAGTTCATCAGGTATTGGCTGGTATTGATATCGCGGTTTGCCGCGTCCTGCTCAAAATAACTGTTATAGTCTTTCATGCCGCTCAGGTTTACCGACAACATCACCATATGCACTATATGCTCACTGACCACGGTATAACGCGGCATGATGTTGAGTGTCTGGGTGGTCTGCACGATCTTCAGCGAGTCGGCAAACCGCAGGGTATTGGGACGCTGATTGTTGGAAAAATTGCTGTAGTTGATATCGACACCCAGTTGATCGGTAATTTCCGCACCGATGGTGCCTGCGCCGATGATGCGCTTATTTGTCGCCTCCTTCTGCAGGTTCACATTATCCTGCTGAATGCCCAAACTAGCATTCACCCGGAGCTTTCCGTTAGGCAGTGTGAAATTCGGATTGATGGTGATGTTTTCCACATCGTTGGCAAAGAAATAGGCTCCCATCGTTTTAAAATCGGGTTCAATTCGGCGGTAATTCACCTTGATGCCGTAATTTTTCTCGCGGTAGCCGATGCCCGCGTTGAAGGCCAGAAACCATTCCGTCGAACCATTTACATCCAGCAATCCCTTCAGGCGCTTCAACATCGGGTCGGCAATTGAATCAAACGTAATCGGTGAATTGAGATCGCGCGTGTAGATACTCGCCGCTCCGTCGCTCTCAATGGATAGTTTTTTGAATAACAGGAATTTCATGCTGTACCCGAGTACGGTATTGGCCGCGGCCAGCACCCGCGTGCTGTCGTGCAGCGGAATACCCGGACCGGAGGTGCTATCGTCCTTCGCATGAAGGAAATTCAGGTCGAAGTGATTGGTCTCCGTACCATAGCCCAGCTTGGCCGCCATGCCTTTGCGGCTGAACGAAAAGGGCACCAATGACTGTGTTGTGGTATCGATGACCGTCGCGCGGTTGAGCCGACCGTACATAAAGCCTGCGCGCAGCTTGCCCGGGTTGATTTCGAACCCGCCGCCCAGCATCGTGTGTCCGGCTAGCGTGTACGGAGAAAACGTCACGTTGCGGTAGCCGGCATGCAAAGTAATCCACTTGTAGGTTGGGCTCATGCCAAATTGATTAAACGGCTGCCGGAAAGAACGTTCATCCTTACTGATCATGAAGCTAAACGGGATACTCCAACCGTACAGACTGATTGTGGGACTCCCGCTGAGCAGGTAGGTGAAAGGCTCCCGGCGGTTGGCAATACCGTTAGCGTTATAATAAATACCGCGCAGTTCCAGCCCCCCGTTGAAGCCTATGGGCTTTTGACGCTTCAAGTCACTAAAATCCTGGGCGATTATCGATAATGGGAAAACCCATAAAACGACACCAATGAATACAATTTGGCATGTTTTCATAAAAGTGATTAATCGATAATGCCATACGCTTGTTTGACGGCCTGATAGTTGGCAGTGTTTACATTAGCTTGGGCCGATATCCCACCCGGGATTAAAACGTAGCGATAGGAATAACCATTCAAGGACGTGTTTTCAGACGTCAACACAAGGGATCCCACCCTGGCCCGGTATCCGATTTTATAGGTTGCAGAAGACAACCAACCTTCACCCAATTGAACAACTTCATAAGTACCGTGATTATCTACACGCATGTATACGGCAATTTGGCCGCGATCGAAAATAGCTTGCGTTAATTTAGGAGCAGCAATCTCATAGCTTGTAACGGATGGTGTACTTGGCAAAGTAATCCAACCGCTGTAAATCACATTGGCTGACCCAGGGTCACCCTTCGGGCCTTGGGAGCCGGTAGCACCTCTGGGTCCTACAGGTCCTTGCGCGCCGGTGGCCCCTGTATCGCCCTTATCTCCTTTTGCACCGGTAGCACCGCGGGCCCCTGTTTCCCCCCGGTCTCCTTTATCTCCTTTGGCACCGGTGGCCCCACGGGCTCCTGTTTCCCCCCGGTCTCCTTTATCCCCTTTGGCGCCAAGCTCACCTTGTTCACCTTGAGGACCTACCGCACCTTCTTTGGTACAGCTGATTGACATCCCGGCAATAGCGATCGTAATCACGCAAACTTTGATAAATAACATACTTTTCATAGTCAATGTATTTATTTTCGTAAATGAAATGCTGTATGGACAGCTGTATAGTCTAACCGAAGTAACTGACAATTTATAATGTGATACATGCGAATGAGTGAACAGCCTGTTTTATTGAGTGAACCCCGGGGTTCGGTAAGTTACCGTAACGGAAAACGCCCACACATTACATGCGGGTGCTCCGTATCAGTCGTTGCAAGGCCGGATGCTGGAAAGCATCACAGGTTGTCCAGCCAATCGATGTTCTCCTGGCTGGCGGGTTGCGGCGTAAGCGTGTAGAGATCGTTTGCGGCAATCGTAATTCCCTCCTGCTTGGCAAAATACAAGTTATCCTGCACATCTTTGGCGATGACTACAACCGATATGGATTCGCCGATGGGCAAATTAGGCGTCAGCGAAAAACTTTCCGTTCCGAACCACTGCATGGCAGGGTCGTAATTGAGCCCGATGACCGCATTCAGGTTTTCGAACACCACCATCACCGCAACATCCTGCAGGCCAGTGGCTGAACCGGGGGTGAGCCGTACATGTACATAGGTAAGTTGACTGGGCGGATACGATAGAAACTTATCAACGTTGATCCATCCGAAATTCGGGATATTGAAATCATACGAATACGGACCAACCAACGCTTGTGGCGACTCGTCAAATACCAGCCAGGTAAACGAATCGTCGTCCAATAGGTTGCCATCATAACGGGGCCCTTGATTGAATAAGATCATTCCATTGGGATCGGCGTCTGTGTCGCGTGGTAGTTTTACCGTTACCGGATTGGCACTCGACTGCCCATTAGCTGGATTAAGTTGCAACGTATCCCCGCCCTGCAATACCTCGATGTACAATTCACCGCCAGATTCCAACAATTGGCCGTTGGATTCGGTTGCAACTCCCGACAGCAGCAAATCGCTTTTCGTCAGAATTTCAATGATTCCGATCTCCACTTGCCCCGTAACGAGTACTCCATCTACATCCACGAATGCATCTGCAGGAAAATGGATTTCGGTGCCGCGTTCTCCGGTGATGATAAAGCCGGTAGCCGCATCGCCCTGAAACCGCTGTAAAGGCGAACCATGAGTAGCCATAAAGTCGGCGATGTTAATGGGCTGGGTGGCTGGGTTGAGCTGTTCTTTGTGACAAGCGGAAAACAATCCAGCAAATAATACAATTGATACGATAGGGGATAAAAACGTTTTCATGATTTCTAAATTTAATTAACCATTGTGGCGATGTCTGTCCATAGCCATTGCTTTTATCCGTATATCAACGGAACAAGACGATTGTTACCCTATTCGGAAAATTAATTGGTCAATTTTTGGCGTAGTTTTTCGGCTTTGCCATGGTATTCGCTAGTTTCGGAAACCCGATTGGCTTGATAAACCGCTTCCTCTATCTTACCCAACCGCCATAGCGCTACCGCAAGGAAATAACGTGCATCATCTGCAAATACGGATGTCCCTTCGGCGACGGATTGCAATCGCTCAGCAGCCTGTCCGTAGTCTTTTTTCCCGATGTAACTCAATCCCAGGTAGTATGAATAACGGGTCGTGGCCGAGTCGGTCGCCATCAATGTTTGGAGTAAATCGATACTTCGGGTATAGTCTTCGGCATTGTACGCTTCGGCAGCCAGCAATATGGTGTTTTCCTCGACCGTGCCACGCATCACGGATGAAGGCATATCAGGAAGCGCTTCATAGTCTGTCGCAAACCAACCCAAGAAATTGTATACCAATAAAAGGGATGCAGCCACCGCTACGGGGGCCAGCCACCGCAAGGTGGTGATTTTCTTTCTTTTGCTTTTGTTGCCGAAATGCTGGTTACTCGCCTTCTTTAATGTGGCTTTCAATGCTGGAATCATCGGTATCGCGGCAAGCTGCTTTTCGAGTGTATCTCTGAGCGTCCGTTGGTGCGCCGTCTCCGAATGCAGGGCCTCGTTGTGTTCCAACTCGTGCTCAAAACGGCGGTGTTCCTCTGGCGATAAGGTTCCGTCCAAATAGTCCTGGATGTATTCAAAATAGTTATCCATGTCGTTTACTGTTCACGGTTAAACAACGGATGCGCTTTTACTAATCTTCCCAGTTGTGCCATACACTCGCTTTTTTTCTTACGCAGGTACGCATAGGTCAGGCCCAATTGTTCTGCTATCTTCTCCTGATGCTCCTTGCCCATGCAAGCCTTGATGATGTCACGACAAGTCGAACCCATGGTTTCGAGCACTTGCATCACCGTATTTTCCCGCTCTAACTGATCGGCAATCCCATTGGCTTCCGTTTCGTCATTCTGTTCAAACGTAAATCCGTCGTCCAATGACTTTGTTACCGGATTGCCCGACTTTTTTTTCAATACATTGAACCATTTACGCTTGCAGACAGTCACCAAAAAAGCCTCAAAAGGACAGGTCAACACAAATTTCCCATCGGCACTCAGCCGATAGATGTCGATCAGCGCTTCCTGAAGAATATCGGCAGCATCCGCTTCATCCCCATTGTTGTGCCGGATCATCCGCACGATCTTGTCGGCATATAAGTGGTAGATCTCCACAATTCCCCGACTGTCGTTATGCTGTAAATAGTTAATAAACCGTTGATCGGGATGCATTGCGTAATTGGGTATGATGGTCGTAAAAATAAAAAAAATTCTTATTTTTCACCCAAAACACCAATTGACGGCTATGGAATTAAAACACTACCTAACACTCTGTACATTGCTGATTTGCTGCGCAACCGCCCATGCCAATGGCATAGACACCGTCGAGGCAAAGATTGACGTACAATTCCTCGGCAGTCGAGCAACATTCCAAGCAGAATTACCTACGCTCACCGGGATTCCCGGCGGACGCCAGCCGTTTTACACCTACCTATGGGATTTCGGTGACGGGCATTTCAGTACGGAGGAGACTCCAACGCACCAATATGTTAAACCCGGCGATTATGAGGTCACCCTCTATACCGTTAACAATTACGACAATGGACCGCGGCCCAAACGCCCGACAAGAAAAATCAATGTAGACTCGGCCAAGACAGCCCCCACGCCGATTGCCTCTGCAGCTGAGAAAAACTTCTTCAACGCAGACGGCCTCTTCAAGCTTTCCAAAAATGCCAATGCACTGCCCGGACAAGACATGGTGGTCATCGCGGGGGTCAACACCGCCGAAAGAGGCAGGGTATTCTTGCTGACCAACGAAAAGATCTTCGGCACTGAGGGATTTGTATATGCCGGTCAAACGACTTATAACGACGAAGTCGTCACTTCCCTCGATGATCCGAAAAATCTCGAAAGCCTGTGGGCGACCATACCAAGCGTAACCGTGACACAGAGTGGTAGCCCCGACTACGGCATCCGCGAAGAGCTCGATTTCATGGGCAGTGATGCGATCGACTATTTCGCCGAGCTATACGGCAGCTACAAAACCGTGACGTCTTATGAAGTAGCTGGCAAGAACAGCGCACAGTTTTCTTTGGTCAACCTAGACATTACTCCCGAAATGCTGACAGACACGAATGCGACGGTAACCATCACCGGCGTATTCATTCCCGAAAAAGGCCCCGCCCGTGTGCACCGATTGGATGTGCCGATCGTCACTTCACATGACCCGAACAAGATGTCGCTCAAGCAATCGCGCCTGAGCTATCGCCTGCTATCCAAGCGCAAGGAACTAATGTATAAGGTGCAGTTCCAGAACGACGGCGAAGGTGATGCCAAAAATATCCGATTGGAAATCAAATTGCCCGAAGTGCTCGACCCCACCACCTTCAACTTACTCAACCTATACCCCGAAATCGACTCCTGCGGTATCGATGGTCAGGGTCCATGCTATCAATATAACACCAAGGGACCCGATACGCTGGTATTCCATTTTAAAAACATCGCGCTGCCCGGCTCGAAAGCGCCCGATGTACATGACAAAGACAGCACACAGGGATTTATCCGCTTTACCGTCCGCCCAAAAAAGAAATTGCCTAACCGGTCGTTTAAAGGTCAGACTAATATCTATTTCGACAAAAACGAACCAATTACGACCAATTTTGCGACCGGCAGGTTCCGAAAGGGTTTATCGCCGATTGTATTTGCGGGCTACTCTCACTTCATCCAGCAACCAACGGAAGGTGATAAAGAACGTGTATGGAAAAACGGTCCGATGCTGGGCGTCGGGCTTGCGCCAATCGCTCCTTATCGCAAGCTCTATTGGCAAGTGGAGGTATATGTCAATGCTTACCGTGCTAGCGAAACAACCACGGTATACGAACCCGGTGTGATTGAGTACACCGAACCCGGAACGGACCGCAGGCAAAGATATGAATACGAACGGTATGACCGAGATGTCCACTCCCGATTCATCCAATTGCGGATTGTGCCATTGCACCTCCGATACAACTTCAACAGTTGGGTATCCGCGGGAGTGGGTGCACTTGCCGAAACGGCTATCAACACCAAGCATACCGAAGAACGAACGTACCACTTACTCGCAACCAATGGGGACATCGCGGCACGATTACCATACTCCAATGAACGACTGGCAATGAGCAGGTTACACATCCAATCGTTTGCCGATATCAACTTCGGGCGCACCTATTTGGGCCCTGTTCTAGGTCTGCGCTATGTATACGGCGCCAATCAAGGGCAATTTGGTCAGTTGTATGCAGCATGGCGGCTTTAGTGAAAACCGCACTGGGGTGTTTTGCCCTATGGGTGGGTCTGCTCATGGGGTGCCGGGATACCAAGCGCGATACCCTACAGGCCCCTCATGCCGCAGATGTTGCAGTGGATACATTGGTATTGCTCAGGCAACTTGAACAATTGGGTAATATTGCTTACGACCATCCAGAGCGATTCGTTCACAACCCCGACTCATTCATCAAGCTATTAGCAGCCGAACCCACCACTGCAGAGGGTAAAGAAATGTACGCCTGGCTGTTGCTCAATATTGGCTATGCGCTGCGCGAAAACGGCAATATCCTAGCGAGTGTACGTTATTATGAGCTGGCAATGGACTATTGCATCACTAGTCGGCTTGACGATCCGGATTTTGTACTGTATATCGCCAAACCACTTGGCAATCTCTACACCCAAATCGGCGATCTGCAAAAAGCTTTGCATATTCATCAACGTGCTATTGACCTTTCGAAAGCCCGGCAAAATCTGCAATACCTTCCGGCCCTATACGGCAACATGGCTATCACCTACCAGCAAATCGGATGGCCCGACAGCCTCCGGGCCGCCTGTACACATGGATTGTTGTACGTCCGGGAAAATGATATTCATGCTGCACTGCTTTACAACACCTTGGCACGCAGCCATCAGGAAGTTGATCAGTTGGATAGCGCAGCCTATTATAACGAGCTGGCACTGTCCCTGTTTTCGGGCCGGCCTCTGCAGGGTGACACGCTCATCTGGTATACCGCCGCATTGCACCAGCAGAGCTTTTTGGCAGGCGAACGGCGGCAGCTTCCAAAAGCCCTACAAGCCATCAACCAAGCCCTGGCACTTGCGGAAACCCATCTCCCCAATGGCAAACAGCGCGAAAAAGCGAAGTATTATTATACTCGAGGCAACCTCCATTTCCTGTGCCAACGGCCATTCGATGCCATTCAGGATTTCCAAAAAACACTGTTTCTGTTTTCACCTGATCCGAGATCACCGCACAGTTTTCCCGATTATACCTTCACGGAGGCACTTTGGGGATTGGCGAGGACACATGCCCTTCAACAGTCCGATTCCGCTGCTCATTATTATGTCAAGGCCATCGAAAACGCATATTACAGTCAACAGCTTATTGCAAGCAGTGCAAGTCACTATCAAAATTCCGCCTGGAATCGTAAGCTGCTTCACGAAGCAATGGCCCATCTCTGGCAACGTTACGAACGTACAAGCGACTACACCACTAGCCAATCATTAGCTATGCTCATGCTGTGGATTACTGAATTATCCAAAGGCAGGCAATTACATCAGGAAATCAACCGTTCCAATCAATGGGCTCAGGATAGCGTGAGCAGTGTCCGTCAGCGCCAGCGCCAACGGCTGCAATACCTTTTGCAAGCCCAGACAATGGCAGGAAACCCCCAAGAAAAACTGCGATTACAGCAAGAAGTCGAACAACTTGCTTTTGAGCTTCAACTCGCCGAAAACCATTTTGACCAGTCGTTTGCGCCGCCTGATTTCGATGCGTTTACTACGTCAATCACAGCGCGCTCAGATTCGGCAACGCTGGTGAGTTATTTCATCGATTCCGGGGGGGGTGCCTACTATACCGCAACGGTACGGGGTCAATCGGTTGCGAATCATATTCCGGCTGCATCCCTAAGTGATTTACCCCATTTCATGGAGACCTATTTCGGATATAGCCCCACGGCTTATGACAACGATCCACTAAAATATCAAACGACGGCTTCAGCGATTGCCAACCTATTGCTCCCCACTGCCGGAGGAGCGACCTGCCGGATGATCGTCTCGCCCGATGGCCCATTGTTTACTTTACCGTTTGACGCTTTGGTGAAAGATGGTCATTTTCTTGGCGAGCGCAACACCATCAACTACACGTACACCTTCCTCCTGAATATGCAGGAACACAGTCCCTCACCGCGCCATACCTCCATTGCCGTGCTGGCCAAACAGGATTACCAGGGCACAGGTTTACGGGATTTGCATTTTGTCTCGCATGAAGCGGCGTATCTTGCTACACATTTCAATGCTGACACTTATTTGGACGATGCCGCTACCGATAGCGTTTTCTTTGAGGCATTGGCAAATGGCCAATTCATCCACGTGGCCGCTCATGCCATCGCCGACGGCGTTGGCGGCCCGTATCTAGTCTTAGACCATCCGGTGACTCTTGACAAATTGCAATATATACACACCAGCTCGCCATTGATATTCCTTTCCGCTTGCCAAACTGCTTCTGGCCAGCTACTGCCGGGCGAAGGGGTGGAAAGCCTAAACAAAACTTTTCTGAGCAAGGGCATCCACAGTGTCATTGCTTCCTACTGGACCGTGGATGATCAAACCACAGCCGCACTTGCCCAGCTGTTCTACGACGCACTTGCCGAAACGGGACAACCCGCTCAGGCACTTGCAATAGCCAAAAGGCGATACTTGGCTACCTCACCGCCGCTGTTGCAGAATCCGTGGTATTGGGCATCGCTCCAACTTACCGGAATCGACTCACCGATCTATCTTGAACCTCGGCGGGCGTGGGCAATATGGTCATACTGGACCTTGGGCATCGTAGCCTTCGGCGCGTTGCTGTGGTGGCTAGTAAGGGCCCCTAAACGCCGACTTCAATGCAAAAACGATAAAACCTATTAAATGCTTACAGAATATTTTCATGATGTGCTACCGTGTAGTTTAACCAAGCCAGAACGGTGGCACGGATATCCGCGCAACCGTTCTGGCATTGTTTTTTCGATAGGTTTATGTAGGATTTAATAGCTCAACACATTGATTTCCGTCCGGCGGTTCTGTTCATGGTCTTCTTCCGAACAATCCATTCCGTTTGCGCATGCATTGATTAACCGTGTTTCACCGTATCCCCTTGCCACCATCCGATCCCGGCTAATCCCTTTTGAAACCAGGTAGTCTACGGCCGCTTCAGCCCGGCGTTGCGACAAACGAAGGTTATAGGCATCATTACCCCGGCTGTCCGTATGCGAAGACAATTCGATCCGTAGGGTTGGATTCTGCCGCAGAACGTTGACTACATTGTCGAGAACAAGTGCGGCATCGTGCCGGATATCGCTCTTATCAAAGTCATATAGGATATTTTTTACAATCCAAGAGGTACCCCGCTCCAATGCACAGACCCCCAGTTTAAGCGTCACATAGAGCGTTTTACTACGATCCAACCCTATAGTACTCACGCGTTCGGTCTGCGAATATTTTCCGGATTGGTTGGCTACTACATTGTACGCGGATTGCTGCTCCAGTTGGAAAATAAACTTCCCCTCAACATCCGACACTTGGCTGATGTTCGCTGCTGTGGTTTCATTGGTAAGCATGGTGTTGATGCCGGACATGTACTGCTCGGTTTCACATTCTACGGTTTCCCCTACGAGTGTAAACCGTGGGTCATCGTGCAACAATTCTTTGTAGATGGTTTGGCCTGCCCGCTCAAAGTCGACGGGAGTGATAGTGGCTATGGTTGCTTCGATGCCGTTTTTCTCACCCGAAACATGATAGGTTCCATTTGCGACTGCCACCAACCGTTCCGTTTCGCCAATGGCGTTTGTCGTCGTTGTATGTTCAATACCCGCTCCTTCCACCGTTACTTTCACGCCGCCCAATGCCAACCCTGTCTGTTTATCCTTCACCACCACCACGATATCTTTTGACTCCTCCTGCTTGGGCTTCAATGCAACCACTTCCGCGGGCGGCGGTGCCACCAGCGGCTTGCTGTCCCGTCTCTTCCCAAATGCGTACTTAATCCCCGCAGCGATATTGACAGCTTGTGCAAACGCGCGTCGGATCTCTAGTTTTTCAGCAAAAAACTCGTAAGGATTCTCCACGAAATGACCTTCCGTGAGGGGCTGAGTTATCGGCAGTTCTTCGATGAAAAACTCACTCGGCTTGCCGCCGAAACGTGTGCCTAATGTACTTAGATAATCTCCCTGCACAAAGACACTCAAATTGCGTGCAAGCTCATAGTTGAGTCGCAGTCCACCTACCCCCATCCAGGCAAGTGCCTTGTCAGCTGAGTTGGCGGTACGGCGGATGACCACCGATTGCGTAATCATTCCGCCGCGCACATCGGCCGTCTCATAAACCAGTTCCCTGGTATAATTGGGAAACTGTTGAAATAAAATCCCTCCTTTGGCAAATAATTCTAATTCAAACTTACCCGTTCTGAACCGATAAGTAGGCCCTACAGCCAGTCCCATGTGCTGAAAACGCTTCGCATTGTGGTATGTGGTAGCCGTATAGCCATTCCGGAAAAGCACGCTATCGCCACCCCACAATGGATGCTGAATCATCCGTACATCGATACCCGCGCCGAAATCACCGCCTCCGAAATAGTGGTCGGCAAAAAACCCACCGACATACCCTAAATTGGCTTGGGCCGTGTCTCCGTGATACGTACCTAAAGTAGGACTAATACCACCGAACACCCCCACCTGCCACGGAAAACGCTCTTGCGATTTTACCTCATGATTCCACATCAGCCAAACAAACAGTACAGCCAATGCGACTCGTAAACTATTCTTCATAACAATCTCCATTAATGATTAAACCTGTATTATCTATCGGTATATCACGGGGGGCTTCGGTTTGTTACCCGTTAAAGCCAGATTTAATTTTGATTTAACCGGTAGTTGTTTAAATTAGCCTACTATAGAATCCTTACTAATTATTTTTATGTAAACCAAAAGCATCAGAATCATGGGAAAATTTGTAATTTCAAAACGTAAGAATGGAGAGTTTCAGTTTAACCTTAAAGCCGGCAATGGCGAGATCATCTTGACAAGCGAAGGGTATTCCGCTAAAGCGTCCTGCCTAAATGGGGTCGAATCGGTACGCAAAAATGCGACCGACGACAACCGCTATGAAAGGAAGGAAGCTAAAAACGGCAAATTTTTCTTCAATCTGAAAGCCAGCAATGGCCAAGTGATTGGCAGTAGCGAACTATACGAGTCTGCTTCGGGCCGCGACAAAGGTATCGAATCAGTGAAACGCAATGCCCAGGATGCTACCATAGACGATCAAACAGCCTGATAAGCAAAGCGGATCGGAATGAAATCTTTTCTTCCAATCCGCTTTTTTTCCTAACTTGCACACCTAAGATGATACAGCTATGAACGAGGCAGAAACTACAGCAATCCGGGTGGAGCAAACGCAACAATCGAGGCTCCCACAAGTCGATTTCAACAACCTGAAATTTGGTCAAATTTTATCCGACCACATGCTGGTGGCGGAATATGCGAACGGGCACTGGGCGGATGTGAGCATCGTGCCTTACGGAAACCTGTCGTTGAGCCCTGCCACATCGGCATTGCATTATGGCCAGGCGATTTTTGAAGGCATGAAAGCCTACAAATTTGCTGATGGCACGGTGAGCGTATTCCGGCCTGACAAAAACAACGAGCGGTTCAATAAATCTGCCCTTCGACTGGAAATGCCGGAAGTACCGGAAGAACTATTCATCGGCGGACTCAAGACGTTGCTCGACCTCGACCGCGATTGGGTACCGAATACAGATGGCGCCTCGCTCTATATCCGACCATTTATGTTCGGAACGGAAGCCGCATTAGGTGTTCACCCCTCCGATTCGTACAAATTTATCATTATCACCGGCCCGGTAGGTGCCTATTACAACAAACCCTTGCGGCTAAAGGTAGAGACACATTTCACCCGTGCAGTCGAAGGAGGCGTAGGATTCTCCAAGAATGCGGGGAATTATGCCCTCTCGCTCCATCCCACCCGGCTTGCACAGGAAGAGGGATTTGACCAACTGATGTGGACGGATGCCATAGAACACAAGTATGTGGAAGAGGCGGGCACAGCCAATCTGGTATTTCGCGTAGGCGATACAATCATTACCCCCTCTGCTGACACCATACTTCACGGGATCACACGCCGTACAATCGTCGAAATCGCCCGGCATTGGGGTTATCAGGTTGAAGAACGCAAGGTCTCGGTCAAGGAATTGGTTGATGGTATCGAAAATGGAAGTGTCACTGAGGCATTTGCTGCTGGTACAGCGGCCACGCTTACGCCAATCACAGAGCTTGGATATGAAGGTAAACGGTATATACTATCGGATCCCACCACGCGCGAATTCTCCAACAAGGTCCTGCAATACCTCAACGATTTGCGTTACGGCCGCATCGAAGACGAATTCGGTTGGAATCTTATCGTAGATTGATTATATACGGTTACCAGGTTGTACCCTCGAAGCAATATAGTCAGCAATCTGCACCATATCTCCCGGTTCAAACCACTTGGTTTCCGCATCCTTCCTGAACCAAGTGAGTTGACGCTTGGCATACCTTCGCGTATGCTGTTTAATTTTTTCGACAGCTTGCGGCAACGTATACTCGCCATCGAGGTGATCGAATAATTCGGCATAGCCGACCGTTTGAAGCGGGAGTTTATATCGATAGGGTAGCAACGATTCTACCTCTTCCAACAAACCTGCCTCCATCATGGCGTCGACCCGTGCGTTGATGCGTTGATAAAGACACTCGCGATCCATATTCAAACCTATTTTCAGCACCTTGAAAGGGCGCTTAGCAACCTGTTTGCGTCGGAAATGAGAAAACGGCACGCCTGTACTTTCGTAGACCTCAAGTGCGCGGATAACGCGCTGTGGATTATGGATATCCACTTCGCTATAATAAAAAGGGTCGACTTGTTTCAACAGGTGTTGGAGGTATTCCAAACCCCGTCTCCGATAGGCGGCATTCAGTTGTTCCCTAACGCCTGCCAATGGTTTGGGCAAATCATCTAATCCTTGACATACCGCATTGACAAACAACCCCGATCCCCCTACCAGGACAACAATGTCATGCCTCGAAAACAAATCTTCCAGCTGCTTCAGCGCATCGCGTTCGAAATCGCCAGCGGAATAGTCGTCCGTTATCGAATGAGAATCGATAAAATAATGTTGTATAGCAGCCAACTCGTCTTTGGAGGGCTTCGCCGTACCGATGTTCATTTCACGGTAAAGCTGTCGGGAGTCGGCGGAGAGCACAACCGTATCGAAATGCGTTGCCAGTCGGACACCTACGGCCGTCTTTCCGATGGCAGTAGGCCCCACCACACAGATCAACGTCTTTTCCCGCATCACCCATTAATAGTCTTCAAACCCGCCGTTCCCCTCTTCTTTATTTTCTTCCTGCTCCTCTTCATCCAACATATCGAAATCTTCCTCTTCATTGATGCCATACTCCGTTTCTTGAAGGAAATCATATTCATCTCCTTCCTTTTTGGTAGATGCTTCCGCAGGTACAATCGGTGCACCGGGCAATTTGGGGGCCTGCCCCACGCTTCTAAACAATGCCGGATATACTTTGCCCGCGTCTTCGGCCAGAATCTTGATTAGTTGTACGTGAAAATCAAGTGGGCGATCGAAGTTGTACACGTAATAGAACTTCTGATGGGGGTCGTCGATGAACTTATTCAATCTCGACTCTTCCATCATTGCAATACCACGTTCTTTCTTCCTTTCGTCGGGCAAATAAGCAATCTCGGTTCCTTTCTTCCATTGGTCATTGCTCACATAAAATGATGATTGCACCTCAGGATTATAACCTGTGGCTGCATGCAGCGCATTGTGTAAGTCCAGAAAAGTTTGCTTCGGTAATACATCGATCTCACGGATCACGTCATCATAGTCTTCGAATGAAATTCTAAAACGGTAGATTGCCATAACGTTCCCTTATAGTTTGTTTTACGTGAATTTTTTATGCGAATATCCGAAAATAAGTACGAAGTACAAAGTGAGCGATCAAAAGCTGTGTTCCCATTAGTTCAGCCCCAATTGCTTTCCTTTTTCCAGCATGAACCGATAAGCCTCGTCTCGGCTGTTGGGAATATCGCCCTCCAATATCGCCTCGCGAATTGCGCTTTTTATCGTACCCACTTCTCTGCCCGGCTTCAATCCGAAGGCATTCATAATATCTTCACCTGTCACCGGAGGCTGCCAGTTCCTGATTTGATCCCGCTCCTCTACGTCCTTGAGCTTTTGCTTGACCAGCTCGAAATTTTGCCTGTATTTTTTCTTTTTATAGTCATTCTTCGTTGTCACATCCGCATGGCAGAGCGCCATCAGGCTATCGATGTCATCGCCCGCTTCGAACAACAACCGTCTTACTGCCGAATCGGTTACAATATCTTGCGCCAATACAATTGGCCGCAGATGCAGCAGTACCAACTTCTGCACAAACTTCATTTTATCATTGAGCGGTAACTTCAGATCCGCAAAAAGCTTGGGCACCATCCTTGCACCTTTATCCTCATGGCCATGAAATGTCCATCCATGGCGTTTATCGAAGCGCTTGGTAGCCGGCTTAGCGATGTCATGCATGATGGCCGCCCAGCGAAGCCATAAGTCATCGCTTTGCTCGGCAACGTTATCCAAGACTTCTAAAGTATGGTAAAAATTATCTTTATGCCCCTTACCATCAACGATTTCCACGCCGTGGAGATTGGCCATTGCCGGAAAAACCAAATGAAGCAACCCGGTATCAAACAGGTAATTGAATCCAATAGACGGCTTGGCCGCTGAAACAATCTTATTTAGCTCATCGGCTACCCGTTCACGGGAAATAATCTTAATCCGCTCGCTATGCTCCACTATCGCCTTAATGGCCATTACATCAATCTTGAAATTCAATTGGGTCGCGAAGCGGATTGCACGCATCATACGCAACGGATCATCTGAAAAGGTCTCCTTGGGGTCCAGCGGTGTACGAATTGTCCGGCATTGGATATCCGTACGGCCATCGAAAGGGTCGAGCAGCCGTCCGAAATCATGCTTATTGAGTGACAGTGCCATCGCATTGATGGTAAAATCACGCCGGTTTTGGTCGTCATGCAAACTGCCGTCTTCCACGATGGGCTTACGGGAATCCGCTCGATAAGATTCTTTCCGTGCTCCAACAAACTCGATTTGCAGTGCGCCGTAGCTAATCATTGCGGTCCCAAAATTTCGGTAGGTGGTTACTTTCGTATCCAACCGGTTGCCAATACGTGTAGCAAAGTCGATTCCACTGCCTACAACCAGGATGTCGATATCATTTCTGAAATCACGGCCCATAATTTGGTCTCTTACGTACCCGCCGATGACATAACATTCCGTTTGGGATTCATCGGCAACATCGCTAAGCAACGAAAATATGGGAAGTTGCAAAAATTCTTTCATGATTGTCTCGGGCATCGCCAACTCGTATTTTGACGGCAAAAATACATATTCGGTCGGTAATCCCCTATTACGCAAAGGCGGATTAGTCCCGATCGCGAGACAATCGCCTCATCACCAACGGATTTGACAACAGTTCTTCTTGTTCTCGCCTACGCGCTACAATATGGATAGCTGCAAATATCGCCTCCCCAAACGAAGCTTCGGAAGCAACATTTTTGCCCGCGATATCGTATCCTGTGCCATGGTCTGGCGATGTACGTACAACAGGCAGGCCAGCAGTGAAATTGACGCCGCTGCGCGCGGCAATATGTTTAAATGGAATCAGCCCTTGGTCGTGATACATGGCCAATACCGCATCAAATTTGGTATAGGTTTCCGAAGCGAAGAAACCATCGGCCGGATAAGGACCGAAACAAAAAATACCTGCTGACTTAGCCTGCTCAATTGCCGGCGCAATGATCTGTTCGTCTTCCACGCCGATAAGACCTTTGTCCCCAGCGTGGGGATTCAATCCCAACACGGCAATCTTGGGCTTTTGAATCCAAAAATCCTTCTTCAGGCTTGCATCCATCAATCGCAATTTGGAGACAATGGCTTCAATCGAAATATTCGATGCAACATCCTTCACTGGGATATGGCCCGTAACCACGCCTACGCGCAGATCCTCACTAATCATAAACATCAATACATCGCCATTTTCCGTGCGAGTCTGCAAGTACTCCGTATGGCCTGGAAAGTCAAATTCCTCGCGCTGGATGTTATGCTTATTTATGGGGGCGGTAACCAATGCGTCGATCTTGCCCGCCAACAAGTCATCCACAGCATGCTTCAATGAAAGAAATGCATACCTACCGCCTGTTTCGTTTTCCTCGCCCAATGTAATCGTGACATCTTCCTGCCAACAATTTATCATGTTGGCCCGCTTGGGATGTGCATGCTCTGGAGAATTGACGATATTGAAATTAAAATCATTAATTCCCAACGCCTTCCTGTGGAAGGAGGCGACCTTGGTATTCCCATATACAATCGGCGTAAAGTATTCCAGTATCCGGTTGTCCAACAGGGTCTTAATAATCACCTCTAACCCAATACCATTTACATCACCGATAGAAATCCCAATTTTCAGTTTGTCGCTCATGTCCGCTTTTTATTTTGGCTACCAAACTTAGATAAAATTGCCTTTATATGCAAGTTTACCATGCGCTCATCTGCCGCTAAAGAACATGTCAACACGCCACACCGCTTGCATTTCAACCGTCGCATACCCCTGGTCCCATAACAAAAATTGGCAACTTAATTTAAATAGGTTATTTTTGCCCGGTTTGCCATAAATCCAATTCATCGATGAACAGCGTCCGCGCAAAAAAACACCTGGGCCAGCATTTCCTGACCGACAAAAATACAGCCGCCAAAATTGTGGGTGCGCTGCGTCCTCAGCTTGGCTATGACGCGGTGTTGGAGGTAGGGCCTGGCATGGGGATACTTTCGGAAGTGCTCCTGCCCAATGAAATCTACAGAACATGGCTCATCGACGTGGATGACGAGTCGATACAATACTTACAGCATAAATATCCGAATCTGGGCGAAAGGCTCATACACGGAGATTTTCTAAAGCTAGATTTTGCTGACCACTTTGAAAGCAAATTGGCTATCATCGGCAATTTCCCTTATCATATATCTTCCCAGATCTTATTCAAAATATTGGACGAACGCCATCGCGTCGTCGAAGTGGTGGGTATGTTCCAAAAAGAAGTAGCGGAGCGCTGTGCTGCCCCTCCGGGCAACAAAGCCTACGGAATATTGAGCGTGTTCGTCCAAGCCTATTATCACGTCGAATACTTATTTACGGTCAAGGCTGGAGCGTTCAACCCACCACCCAAGGTACTTTCGGGTGTTGTCCGGCTCACCCGCAACGCCGTCGAAACATTAGAATGTGATGAACGGTTGTTTTGGCGCGTTGTGAAAGCAGCCTTTAATCAACGACGTAAGACCTTGCGCAACGCACTTGCTGTCGTTATTCCGAAGGACAAAATGAGTGATCATCCCTACTACGATCTACGGGCCGAGCGCCTATCTGTAGCAGATTTCATCTTATTGACAAACGATATTGCACAACATATATGACCACACATTCCACCAAATTGCTCATTGTGGATGATATTCATCCCGTGTTTATGGAAAAACTCCAAGCCAATGACATTGCGTTCGATTATAAACCTGCGTTTACCCTTGAAGACACGCTCCTGCGGATTTCAGGTTACACCGGCTTGGTGATCCGCTCTAAGTTTAAGGTCGATGCGGCTTTCATTGATGCCGCGCCGCGCCTTACCATTATCGCACGCGGTGGGGCAGGTATGGATAATATTGACGAAGACTACGCCATCGCTAAAGGCATTACCCTACTCAACGCACCAGAAGGCAACCGTGATGCGGTTGGTGAACACATGATTGGCATGTTGCTGTCCCTCATGAACAACCTCAACCGCGGCAATTCGGAAGTCAAAAACGGCCTATGGCGGCGGGAGGAAAACCGCGGACTGGAGCTCGGTGGTCGCACTGTGGCCCTTATTGGTTATGGAAACAATGGCCAAGCCATGGCCCGCAAACTATCGGGGTTCGGTGTAACAGTCATTGCCTATGACAAATACAAAACGGGCTATTCTGACGCGTATGCAACAGAGGTGAGTATGGAAGAGGTGGTGAAACGGGCCGATGTACTTAGCCTACACATTCCACTTACCCGCGAAACCCGGAGCATGATTGATGATGAATACCTCTACCACTTCCGCAAACCGATCTTCTTCCTCAACGGTGCCCGCGGCGGAATCGTGGACGTCCCCTCGGTACTGAAAGCCGTGGACGAAGGCCGTATATTGGGTGCTGCCTTTGATGTGCTACCTGTAGAAAAATTCCCAGCATTGAAAGATACCGATTGGTATAGCCAGCTGGCACAAAACGAACGGATCATCTTAAGTCCGCACGTAGCGGGATGGAGCGTGGAAAGCTATTTCAAAATTGCAGCTATTCTCGTAGACAAGTTAATTGCAGTTTTGGCAAAGAAATAATGTTTAAAGGTATAAAGCCAAATAGACAGCAAGAAACTGCAACAACATCGTGCCATCCAACAGTAGAAAGTAATAGTATTCGTTTTTCTTCACGGGCGAGAACAGAATAAAAAATAGCGTTATTAATGACGCGATGCTCAACGCCAATCGGATATCCAACGAATAATTGCTAAACCAAACCCAGCCGATATGCAGCACCAACAGCATGGTAGATAAGGTGAGCGCTTTGCGTTCGCCAAATAAAACCGGAATCGTTTTCAATCCATAATACTTATCCTGATAGATGTCGCGGATATCGAACGGGATCGTAATGGCCACTACAAACAGGAATACCCATCCCATCAACTGGACAACCTGTGGCCAGACAATCTGAAAGTCGTCATGATAAGCTTCGGCCACCGGAAGCAATACGCTACTCATCAACCACACCAACCCGATATAGAATAATTTCAAACCGGTGATTTGACGTAATCCGGCCCGACGCTGCCTGCCCGCTACCCGCATAATGGGCATATTATAGGCCAACCCCATCACGCCCATAACTCCTAGCAATATAAATGAGGGCATATGAAGCTGTAAGCCAAGCACAAACGCCACAATCAACGCTACGCCGGTCCATACCCAAAGCGACCGCTCATGCCGGAAGACCCAACGCACGCGCCGATAGGGAGAAGTCTCGGGATGCTGTGGCTTAGCCAATATCATACTGAAATTGTATAATGCTAAGGTTGCACAACCCAAAATGACCAATACGATGTAATCGACGGGTATCAACAGCAGCAGATATGTCATCCAACCCTGTGCGACAGCGCAGCCAGCGATAAAGACGTTGCTGAAGAGTAATGTGTCCAAGAATCTACGGTTATTATCCAATAGCATTTGGCAGAAAATTCTCTTTTTTGCAAAAAGTATGTAAATTAGCCAGCTTTAAAAACCAAGTGTAGGCCAATGTGCTGTCCAACAAAATAACGCAAAAAATTAAACTTAATATGAACTTACAAATCAAATCATTTGAAGAATACCAAGAGGTTTATCAACGCAGTGTCGAAAAACCTGAGGAATTCTGGGCGGGGATAGCCGATCATTTCTATTGGCGGCGCAAGTGGAATAATGTGTTGGACTGGAATTTCAAAGAGCCCAAAATCAAATGGTTCGAAGGCGCTAAGCTCAATATTACCGAAAATTGTTTAGACCGCCACATTTACCAACTGGGTGATAAACCAGCCATCGTATGGGAGCCAAATGATCCCAATGAGGCACACCGGGTGCTTACCTACAAGCAGTTACTGGAAAAGGTAGAGCAATTCTCCAATGTGCTCAAAAACAATGGCGTACGTAAAGGGGACCGTGTATGTATCTACCTGCCCATGGTTCCTGAGTTGGTCATTACCGTCTTGGCTTGTGCCCGTATCGGCGCCATTCATTCCGTCGTCTTTGGAGGGTTCTCGGCGCAATCCATTGCCGACCGTATCAACGACACGGGCTGCCGGCTGGTCATCACCTCGGATGGCGGGTATCGCGGCACCAAAACCATCGAACTAAAAAGCATCGTCGATGATGCATTGGTGCAATGCAAGGCAGTCGACCGTGTTATTGTACTTACCCGCACCCGCACCCCCGTATCCATGATCAAAGGTCGCGATGTGTGGTGGGAAGACGAAATCAAGAAAGTAGAGACCCAGGGCAATCCAACATGCCCCGCGGAGGAAATGGACGCCGAAGACATGCTTTTCATCCTTTATACCTCTGGTTCCACCGGCAAGCCCAAGGGAGTCGTACATACCTGTGGGGGCTATATGGTTTACACGGGCTACACGTTTGCCAATGTTTTCCAGTATCAACCCGATGAAGTTTATTTCTGTACCGCCGACATCGGCTGGATCACCGGACATTCCTACATCATCTACGGTCCACTGTCGCAAGGTGCAACATCGTTGATGTTTGAAGGCGTACCCACTTGGCCTGATGCAGGTCGTTTTTGGGATATTGTTGAAAAACACAAAGTGAACATCTTATATACCGCTCCTACCGCTATCCGTTCGCTGATGGCGTCGGGCGATAGCTATGTTGATGGAAAAGATCTCAGCAGTATCCGCAAGCTCGGCAGCGTAGGCGAACCCATCAATGAGGAAGCTTGGAATTGGTACAACGAAAAAATTGGCAAGGGGAAAGCGCCCATCGTGGATACGTGGTGGCAGACCGAAAATGGTGGCATCCTAATCTCCCCCATCGCAGGCATCACCCCCACTATTCCAAGCTATGCTATGCTTCCACTACCGGGTATACAACCCGTCTTGGTTGATGAAAAGGGAAATGAGCTACAAGGCAACAATGTGAGCGGAAACCTCTGTATTAAATTCCCGTGGCCTGGAATGATCCGTACCACCTACGGCGACCACGAACGCTGCCGGCAGACCTACTTTGCTGCCTATGAAAACATGTATTTCACGGGCGATGGCTGTCTTCGCAACGAAGATGGCTATTACCGTATTACAGGGCGTGTAGACGATGTTTTGAATGTTTCCGGCCATCGCATCGGCACGGCAGAGTTGGAAAACGCGATCAACATGCACAGTGACGTGGTTGAATCAGCGATCGTGGGCTACCCCCATCCAGTAAAAGGTCAGGGGATTTATGCTTATGTGATAGCCTCAGGACACCATGTAGATGAAGATCTTACCCGTCGGGACATTAACCAAACTGTAAGCCGCATCATCGGGGCCATTGCCAAACCGGACAAGATCCAGTTTGTAAGTGGTCTTCCTAAAACGCGCTCGGGCAAAATCATGCGACGTATTCTAAGGAAAATCGCAGAGGGTGATACCTCTAATTTAGGAGATATTACGACGTTACTTGACCCGGGAGTCGTGGAAGAGATTAAGGCCGGCGCAGAGAAACTGAGGGGGTAACGTGGCAATAGCGTGGTCTGACATTGCAATGTCGACCACGCTATCCCATCATTTACTTATCCAGTTCAAAGCTAAACTCATCGTATGCTGCTGTGCGCCACGCCAGGTGTTGCGTAGTTGGGGAAATGGCGAATAGCGGTGAAAAGGTCTTCACCTTCACCGTCTTCCCATCCGGCATAAACTCCAAATACCGCAACCAGCCATCACCGCCATTGCCGTGCCAGCCTCCACCAAGGGCCTGTGCGTTGAAGACCATCTGTTGCACGTGCTTCCCTCCAGCATTGGTATCCGTCCGGAAACCGATATGTCCCAGCACATCATCCGGTTTACCGATATGCCCACTGAACACCAGTTGGATATTCTTCGAGGGTTTTACCAGCTTTTCCCATATCGCTGCTCCATAATTGCCGTCTGTAATCGGATACCCCTCCTTAACAATGTGCTCACTGTTGGAATTAAGGTAAGAGTGGGTAAGTAAGATCACCGTGTGTTCGGCATATTTTTCTTGGTTGACCGTTTGGAGCGCCCATCGCAACACGGTGTCCCGTGGTGCAAATTCGATCACCATGAAAAGCAATTTACGGCCATGGGGGGTCGTAAATTCATACGTAGCATTGGTCAACGACGGATAGCCGTCATTATCGATTCCCACATCACGCAACAGTTTTTGAGACAGCGGATTTTTATCGACGGGGAAATAGTGGTTATAATTCGTTCGGCGGTATTCTATACTCTTCACACCATAGTCGTGATTGCCTGTCGCAGCTATATAAGGAACCCGACCATCTAATCGGTTAAATGCCCTTGCAACAGCCTCCCATTGTTTCTTGCCGGGTTGGTTGGCTTGGGTACCGTTCGGATTCAACCAATCGTTATGTTCCACCAAATCTCCTGTGCATAGCACCATGCCGATATTCAACGGTTCGATTTGCTCACTGATCCATCCCGTCATCAATTCTAGGGCTCCCTGGTTACGCTCAAACTTTACATAGGTCTGCGGATCGGGCATCAACACTAATGACCAAGACTCCGGATCGCTTAATTGGGGGGGCGTGTATTGTGCCTCCTGTGCATAACTACCGACAAACAAAAAGCAAACAAAACACAGCAGTACAAAACGGTTGAAACGATAATCTTTCATTTTAGTATCTTAAAGGGTTACACATACAAACATAAGGATTCACAATTAGTTAACTACATTCACCGGCTTACCTGCTAAGTAAGCCGACAAGTTCGCATCGGCTATTTCCATTAAGCGAGATCGGGCCTCTTGTGTAGCCCAGGCGATATGTGGCGTAATCAGGCAGTTTTTCGCCCCAAACAACGGATTGTCCGGATCGGGCGGCTCTACGGACAATACATCGAGCCCGGCTCCGGCTATCTTGCCCCTATTCAACAGCTCTTTCAGATCTTTCTCCACCACAAGAGGCCCTCTTGACGTATTGATGAGAAAGGCAGACGGCTTCATCTTTGCCAACGTATCCTTATTCATCATGCCGTTGGTCTGCGGTGTAAGCGGACAATGCAGGCTGACCACATCCGAATGTGCCAACAGCTCATCCAGCCCAACCCATCTAAAATTACTTCGATGGGATTGATCTGTCTCGGTTCGACTATACGCCATAACCTGCATACCGAATGCCGTGGCGATGTCCGCAACCTGCCCGCCGATATCGCCAAAACCTACAATGCCGATGGTTTTCTCCGAAAGTTCGATCAGCGGGTAGTCCCAAAAGGAAAAATCGGGCGATTGTGCCCATTTTCCTTCCATCACCCGGTCACTATGGTACTGCACATGGTGACAGAGCTCCAATAAAAGTGCGAATGTCAGCTGCGCTACTGACCGGGTACTATATCCAGGTACATTGGTCACGACAATCCCTTGCCGATTGGCTTGGTTGATATCGATGATGTTGTATCCCGTGGCCAGTACCCCAATATATTTCAACTTGGGCAACTGCTTCAACGTATCGGTATCCAACGGCACCTTGTTCGTCAATACCACATCGGCCTCTTTGGCCCGCTCGACAATTTCGGTCGACGGCGTGCGGTCATAGACCATCACTTCGCCGTAGCGGTTCAGGTATTCCCAGCTCAAGTCGCCTGGATTCAGGGCGTATCCATCCAATATGGTTAGTTTCATAGTGATCAATTTTAATTAAGACATTTCGATGAGCATCCAATATTAAGAAGAACCTTTAATAAATCCTATTTTTTCAACTTTTATGCAATTCCCTTGTAGAAATTTATATATTTTAGTGCCCTCCGAGGACTAAATGAACTTGATAGATGCTGATAGCTGTACTTGCAGGCCTGATTGTTTCCATCTTATATATCCCATTCGGGAAGTATCTTCGCGGCCGGCTGGCTATCCTAGTCGCTTTGTTGCCGATTACCTTATTTGCTTATTTCATCAGTTTCATTCCTGCAATCCAAGACGGTCGCCATGTCCATTCCCATCATCCTTGGGTGCCCAGTTTGGGAATCAATTTTGATTTCCATTTAGATGGGCTCTCCCTGTTGTTTAGCCTGTTGATTACGGGAGTTGGTTCACTGGTATTTTTATATGCTGCGCCGTATCTGAAGGGGCACCGGTACCTCGATCGATTCTACGGCTACCTTAGTCTGTTCATGGCAGCCATGTTGGGCGTAGTATTGGCCGACAATGTATTGCTCCTTTTCATCTTTTGGGAGCTCACCAGCATTAGCTCGTTTTTCCTCATCGGATTCAATAATGGCAATGGGGCGTCTCGCAAAAGCTCGTTGATTGCCCTAGGTGTAACCGGGGGTGGCGGCTTCTTGCTGATGGCTGGATTGATTCTGATGGGCCATTTATCGGGTAGCTACTCGATACAGGAAATGTTGGGCAGCAATGAATTTCTTAAAAGCCATACCCTATATGGATTAATCCTGATCTTGGTATTTGCCGGTGCATTCACGAAATCGGCCCAATTCCCCTTCCACTTCTGGTTGCCCGGAGCCATGAAAGCGCCCACCCCCGTGTCGGCATACCTGCACTCGGCCACCATGGTCAAAGCGGGCATTTACCTATTGGCCAGGCTTCAGCCGGTTTTGGGTGGCACCGATTATTGGATGTACCCACTCGTCGTGATCGGTGGCATCACCATGCTCTACAGCGCATTTCACTCCATTTTCCGGACGGACCTAAAATCGATTCTGGCGTATTCGACCATTGCAGCGCTGGGAATGCTGGTTTTCCTCATCGGAATCGGCACCGCCGAGTCATTACTAGCGGCTTCCGTATTCATTCTGGTACATGCGCTGTACAAAGCCTCGCTATTCCTGACAGCTGGCGTTATCGACCACGAGACCGGCACGCGCGATGTGACACAGTTGTCGGGTCTGCGCAAGGTATTGATGCCTCTTTCCGTTGCAGGCATATTGGCGGCATTATCCAGTGCTGGCCTGCCGCTCACCTTTGGATTTATCGGCAAAGACCTCATATATGAGGCTACGTTGCAGACTACCGGTTTCTGGATGATCGCCCTCACTACGCTGGCCCTGCTCACTAACGGCTTGCTCTTATGCGCCGGCTTTATGGCGGGCATCAAGCCCTTCACGGGTAACCTGCCCGACAGTTTTGCCCAGGTACACCTTCCCAACGGCCTCATGTGGGGCGCCCCGCTACTCTTAGCGATACTGGGCATTATTCTTGGTTGCGCCCCTTGGTTGGTCGACGACGCCTTGCTCAACCCCGCCGCCTATGTGATGCACCAATCGGCTATCGACTCCCCGTTGAAAATATGGCATGGCTTCAATTTGGTGTTACTGTTGAGTGGTGTCACCCTCGCGTTGGGTACACTATTGTATATTGTACGGAAACCCTCGGCCGCGAGTCTGGCCAGTATCGAACGGTACAACAACCTGGCACCAAAGCATATTATCGGTAGCCTGGCACGGTATGCTCGTAAGATCTCCATTAGATACACCCGCACGTTGCACAATGGTTACCTTCGGGTATACCTACTACGCATCATCATATTCGCCATATTATTGTTGGCATTTCGATTGTTTACGGGTGGGCCGATCAAGTTGACGTTCGACACCCTTTCGCCGATAAGCATCTACGAAGTGGTGGTGGTGGGAATACTCATTGCTGCTATTTACATCACCGTCACGGCCCCTTCGCGCCTTACGGCTGTGGTGGCAACGAGCGTCATCGGCTACTGCATCTGTCTCTTATTCGTATTTTACAGCGCTCCCGATTTGGCGATGACCCAATTCACCATTGATACGCTTACCGTCGTACTGTTTGTACTGGTCCTATTCAGGCTGCCGCCGTTCCTCAATTTTGCCAACCGTGGGGTAAGAATACGCGATGGCATCGTGGCCTCGGCATTTGGATTGGTCATCGCGCTGGTTGCCATACAAGTTTTAAACCAACCCGTAGACGGCACGGTAAGTAAATTTTATGGAGACAACGCGTACCTACTGGCCAAGGGGAAAAATGTTGTCAACGTTATTCTGGTCGACTTCAGGGGTCTCGATACGATGTTTGAAATCGTGGTATTGAGCATCGCTGCAGTGGGGGTAGTCAGTTTATTGAAATTGCGACTTAAGGCATCGGAGAAAGAATAATTATGAAGAGTACGATATTAAAAACAGCATCGAATTACTTGCTACCTATTTTATTGCTTTTTTCGATATTCATTTTGCTACGGGGGCACTATTATCCGGGCGGAGGTTTTGTTGGTGGGCTTATCGCTGCCATCGCCTTTGTACTCCATAGCTTTACCCACAACACGGACGCGACGCTGAAGCTGCTCCGCATCCACCCCAGCTCCTTGATTCCAATGGGACTTGCACTTGCTGCACTCAGCATGTTTGCGCCCATGTTCGTAGGGATGCCCGTAATGACGGGCCTGTGGTTTGATGAACCTTTCCCGGTTATCGGGATGATTGGCTCTGCATTATTTTTTGATTTAGGGGTATATCTTGTCGTCATCGGCGTAGTACTTACGATATTGTTTACCATTTCCCAATACAGCGAATAGCCATGGAATTAGTACTTGTCATCTTGATCGGCGTATTGTATGCTTCCGGCATTTTCATGCTACTTCGGCGGAGTATGGTAAAATTATTGATCGGGTTGATCTTATTGGGCAATGGCGCGAACCTGTTGATTTTCTTATTGGGGGGGATCACGAAAGGCAAACCCCCGGTAATAGACAATGCCGCCAAGTTGTTTACCGATATCTATGCCGACCCTATCCCGCAGGCGTTAATTTTGACGGCTATTGTTATCAGTTTCGGCATACAGTCGTTTGCCATCGTTTTATTGAAACGGGTTTATGTATTGGTCAATTCGGACGACCTTGATGATTTGAACACACCGGAAGAAGAAGATATATGATTGACAACGCCATCGTTTTCCCCGTAGTCGTCCACCTGTTTACGGCCATCCTATTGCTCTTCTTTTGGCGTAAAACAATTGCGCAGCGGATGATCAGCATCGCGGGCAGTCTCCTTGCTATGCTGGTGGCCATCGGGTTGTTTGCCCAAGTGTGGGACGGTGGTATCCTCACCATGCAGGCTGCGGGTTGGGAAGCCCCCTTCGGTATTTCGTTTGTGGCCGATGTATTTAGCAGCAGCATGGTATTACTCACCTCATTCTCGGGGCTTGCCGTTTCCATCTATTCCGCCACTGGTATAGCACGCGGCCGGATGATATACGGTTATTTTCCGATATTCCATTTCCTGTTGATGGGACTCAATGGTGCTTTCCTCACAGGTGATATCTTCAATCTATATGTATGGTTTGAAGTGGTTATCATCGCCTCTTTTGTATTAATGACGCTGGGGGGCAGGAAGGCGCAAATCGAAGGATCTGTGAAGTACATGGCCATGAACATTCTGGCTTCTACCTTCTTCCTTACGGGGATCGGCATTCTCTACGGCATTACCGGCACGCTTAATATGGCTGACCTATCGCTTAAAGTAGCAGCATTGGAGAACCGAAAACTAGTCGACATCACGGCGATTTTCTTCATCATTGGCTTTGGGATCAAATCAGCTGTATTCCCCCTATACTTCTGGTTGCCGTCTTCTTACCACACACCGCCATCGGCAGTGGCCGCTATATTTGGCGGCCTGCTCACCAAGGTTGGCATTTATGCGCTGTTCCGGATATTTACACTGATATTTATTCCCGATGATTTCATCCGGACACTATTGGTTTTTCTCGCGATATTTACAATCCTCACAGGCACCTTTGGTGCTGTTATCAAAAACAACATCCGGCGGATGTTTTCCTACCTTATCGTTTGCCATATCGGCTTCATGGTTGGTGGCCTGGGTATGTATTCAGAGGTGGCGATAACCGGGGCCCTATTTTACCTATTCCACGATATTATGGTGAAGACCAACATCTTCCTGATTGCCGGCCTCATCCGAAAGTTACGCGGAACCATGAATATGGATAAGTTGGGCGGGCTGTATGCGGAGTATCCGCTGTTGTCGCTATTGATGGCGATTGTCCTCTTTTCCCTGGTAGGCATCCCGCCGTTATCGGGATTTTGGCCCAAAATCCACCTGTTTGAAGCGGGATTCATGGGTGGTCATTATGCATTGATAGCGGCCCTTATTATTGGTAGCTTTGCTACGCTATATGTTATTTCCCTGATGTGGTCAAAGGTTTTTTGGAAAGACCGGCCCATTATAGAAGACGAAGGAGTACTTACCGATGATTTCCAGCCTTTAAGCAAGTTCAGGAAATCGCTTTTGGTCACACCCATTGTCTTTTTAGCTGTCATCACGCTATACATCGGGTTGGGCGCCGAAAATATCGCGTCAGTGGTCAAGCACATCGCCCGCGAGATGAAAGACACCTCACCCTATATCGAGGCTGTTTTGGGAACGAATGAATTACAGTAAACGGTACGACCATGGTTAAACAATTTTTGATGAACCTGCTGCTCGCCTTTACTTGGGTAGCATTGACAGGCGTGTTATACTATTCAAATTTCCTGTTTGGTTTCGCCATCGGGTTTTTCCTGCTGTGGCTGATGAACCGCAATGAACGCGATCAACGTTATTTCAATCGTGTGCCCAAAATCATTGGATTCGTTTTGTACTTCCTTTACGAAATGGTAAAAGCGAATATCCAGGTAGCCTATGATGTGATCACGCCGAAATTCTTTATGAAGCCCGGCATTGTAAAATACCCGATGGAAGCCGAGAGCGATTTCGAAATCAACATGTTATCTACCATGATTGCATTGACACCCGGCACGCTCGTCATCGATGTCAGTGAAGACCGGAAAGTACTTTATATCCATGCCATGTACATGAAGAGCAAGGAACAGTTTATCGAACAGATTAAGGAACGGGTAGAGCGGAGACTATTGGAGATTATACGATGACATTAGATAGTTACATCGACTACGTGATTTTGCCGATCCTGGCAATATCGCTGCTTTTGGTATTTATCAGGCTCTTCAAGGGACCCGATATCGTCGACCGTGTGATCGCGCTGGATTTATTGATTACCATTGGCATCAGCGTGATTACGGTCTATAGCATAAGTACTGGTAAATCAACGTTTATCGATGTTGCCATGATCCTTGCGCTCATTGCGTTCCTAGGCACCATCGCATTTTCTTATTATATCGAAAAAAGGGGGCGAAAATGATCAATATCATCATCGGCGTATTGTGTACGATAGGCGCACTGGCCATTCTTGTTGCCGCCATCGGCATCCTGAGGATGCCCGATTTCTATCTCAGGTTGTCCGTAACGGTAAAAGCAGCAACACTTGGCGGTGGTTTGTTATTGTTAAGTGCGGCGTTCTATTTTCCCGAAGAAGTTTCCGTAACAACAAAAGCGCTGGCGATTATCTTCTTTCTCATCCTTACCGCTCCGGTAGCAGCGCACCTCATAGCCCGGTCGGCCTATTTTATCGGCACCGCACAATGGGAAGGAACTGCTGATGACGATCTAGCCGGCATGTACGACAAGGAGACACATCAACTCAGTAGTGGCAATACCCCCGTGAACGCGTTACCTCCGAAAGCAGAACCTGAATTGGGCACCGATGACGAGACCGTTTGAAAAAACATGGGCTTTGGGGAGTTTCATAGGCGGATAATTGCTTAGAACACCAAGCAAACCGGCGATCCTACGGCGATACGATGCCCTGTATCCGTAAGCAAACCGCTATTGGCCGACCTTGCAAACACCACCACTTCGTCTGTATTTTGGTTGGCCACCAACAGATACCTGCCATCGGGAGACATCGTAAAATTACGTGGCCCACTTCCCAACACGGATTGATTGCCTATTTTCGTGAGCTTGCCGGTTGCCGTATCCACGCCATAAATCGCCAACGTATTGGCATCACCCCGGTTGGACGCGTACAGGAACTTCCCATCGGGCGATAATTTGATATCAGCCGCCCCGTTTTTACCTTCGAAGCCGGCCTCATTCATGGCAATTTCTTGGATGGTAGCCCATGTCCCGGCACGTTGCTGATAAACCATTACATGGGCTGTCAGCTCCTGTAACAGGTAAATAAACCTGCCATCAGCAGACAGCGCAATATGCCGCGGACCGCCGCCCGGAGCGCCCGCTAAAGCCGGTTGCGCTGCCGGAGTCAGTGGATTGGTCGCATTTTCGGGATGGTAATCATAAATATTGATTTTATCCGTGCCTAGATCCTGTACATATAGTTGCTTCTCATCCGGGCTAAAAAAAGCGGAATGCGCGTGGGGGGCTTTTTGCCTGCTTTGGTCAGGACCGCTACCCTCATATTGAATCAATTGCTTTAGTGGCCCAAGGCTGCCGTCGGATTGAATGGGAAATATACCGACATTCCCACCCGAATAGTTGGATACCACAACGTGTGTGCCTTTACTGTCCGTAACGATGTGACAAGGGTGATCACCTCCGGTAGCCCGTTGGTTCAACAGGGCGAGCTTTTTTGCTGCATCATCATATGTATATGCGCTTACTGTCCCATTGCCATCTCCATTTTCGTTCACCGCATAGACATATTTCCTGTCTGTGCTTACGGCCAAAAAGGAAGGGTTCTCCGCCGCGACGGTGCCTTTTAACGAAGCCGTACCCGTAGCAGTATTAAAATCATACAAGTGAATACCCTTACTTTTACCGGAATGCGTATATGTACCGACAAATAGATCGACGGATTGTTCCTGTGCAAGAATCATAAACGGCAATATAGCTAATAGCAATGTGGTTAGTGTTTTCATTTTCGAAAATCATGAATCGTCAATGTTAACAAAAATCCCGGTATATTTCCCGTTCTTTTTTACTTTTGCTCCCTATGTCGCTTTTCCACGATTTTTACTCGATAGCAGCATTTACTGCAGATGGCCCAAAGGTGTCGGCATCAATTTCCATCAACAAAACACATCCCGTGTTTAAAGGCCATTTTCCAAACAACCCGGTTACGCCCGGTGTATGCATGATGCAAATCATCAAGGAGCTGGCGGAAAAATGGGCGGAATGTTCATTAGTGTTGAAAAAAGCCAGAAACGTCAAGTTCATGGCTATCATTAATCCGGATAATCATCCAAACATTCAGGTAGAATTGGATGTTGAAGAAGAAGACGGATTGCTTTCTGTCAGGAGTACGACATCATTTGAAGACACTATGGCACTTAAATTCAGCGGCGTCTTCCAAAAAGTATAGGTTATGAAGATGCTATTTTCTCTGCTTGCGGTATTTTTGTGTGGCGTACTTGTTCACGCGCAGGATCTCAATGCGCTCAGGCTCCTTTATAAGGAAGCGACTAAGTCGGAAGCGCAGGCACGGGCATTTTATGAACCTTTGGAACATGTCACCAAAAATGACAAGCCTGTTTTGGTAGCTTACAAGGGTGCGGGACTTGCGCTTCTAGCAAGATATGAAAAGCTGACCGAACGTGGACCGAAGGTCAAAGAAGCGGTACAATGGATCGAGCAGGCTGTAGCGGATGACCCTGACAATGCCGAAATCCGGCTTATTCGCCTCAGTGTACAGGAACACCTTCCTAAATTCTTGAAATATAACCAACAAATCGAAGACGACCGGCAATTTATCCAACAAGCACTGCCTTCGCTAGCAGACGATGGACTGAAAGCCATGATCAGTGGGTACTTCGAAGAGTTTTCAAAAAAATGATGAATCTACCTGCATGGCCAGCAACGAGGTATTAGCATCCATCAATGCTTGCGTGGTCGTTCCCACCTACAACAATGCCAAAACACTTTCTCGTGTATTGGACGGTGTTAGCAGCTATACCTCGCAGATTATCGTCGTTAACGACGGTTCTACAGATACTACTCGCAATATATTAGGTCATTATAACAACCTGACCATTATTCACCTGCCACATAACGGTGGCAAAGGGAATGCCTTGAGAAGGGCTTTTCGCGAAGCAAGCACGAAAGGCTTTGACTATGCGATTACGATCGACTCGGACGGGCAGCATTTTCCAGAAGATATTCCCGCGTTTATCCACGACATTCAGAAAAACGGCCCAGCATTGCTTATTGGTGACCGCAATATGAATCGGGCCGGCATCCCTGGCCGCAGTAGCTTCGGCAACCGGTTTTCCAATTTTTGGTTCCGGTTCGAAACCGGTATCGCGCTTTCAGACACGCAGTCTGGCTTCCGGCTATATCCACTAAAAAAGCTGCAAAACACCCGCTTCTATACAACGAAGTTTGAGTTCGAAATAGAAGTAATTGTCAAAGCAGCGTGGCGAGGTATTGCTATACGGAATATCCCGATAAGCGTGCACTACGATCCTGTCGATCGGGTATCCCACTTTCGGCCATTCCGCGACTTTACCCGTATCAGTATCCTCAATACCTGGTTGGTATTGGTTACGTTGTTTTATATCCGCCCCCGCGACTATTTCCGCACCTTCAAAAAAAAAGGATTCAAGCGTTTTTTTTTTGAAGATCTGTTGCATAGCGAAGACTCCCCTCAGAAAAAAGCTTCATCCGCGGCTTTGGGTGTATTCGTCGGATTATCGCCATTTTGGGGCTTTCAAACCGTCATCGTGCTGTTTTTTGCCGTGGTGCTACGGCTCAATAAATTGATTGCTTTCGCTTTCTCGAATGTAAGCCTGCCACCACTCATCCCGTTCATCATCTTTGCCTGCATCCAAATTGGCGCATCCCTTACAGGTTCTGTTGCCCACCAAGCCTTTCAATGGCGTGAAGTCAGCACGTACCGTACATTTATCCAGCAACACCTCTTCGAATATATTCTTGGCAGCCTGGCGTTAGCAACGATCAGCGCCGGAATTGTTGGTTTTACAAGCTATTTCATACTGATACGACGAGATCGCCTCCGTACTCTTTAGTGCTTCGCACTCCATTTGCCACTCCTTCCACATCCAATTGATTCTTCGTTCATATTTACATAGATTAAACATGGTATTTACAAAAGTTTAATAAATGGTTAACAAGGGTATTACCGCTATTAAACTTCTATTGATTATCTGTTTATACTTGGGTAATATGATATTATTATCAAACAAGCCCTAACTCAATCTGGAAGGGAAAGGGATGGATACCGCTATTGGCAAACAGCATGGGTCGGTCGCAAAAATCTGCTACCTTTGCCAGAAATAATTACGCACCCATTGGCTTCGTTTTTCTATTCCATATACCGTTACTTTCAAAAGCATAAAGCCGCTTTCTACTTTTCCATTCCGTTAGTCCTCATCGTGCTCACCTATTGGGCCAGCCGCATTCGGTTTGAAGAGGATATTACTAAACTTATCCCTGCAGGTGAAGGTTCGGAACAAATCAATGATGTCTTGCAATCGGTTAAGTTTGCTGATAAGACCATCATCAACATATCCACATCGCAGGAAGACAACATCGCGGCATTACAGGAATATGCCGATGCGTTTGCAACGACCATCGAAAGGAAAGCCGCTCCTTATATCCAGCGGCTCCAAGTACGGCTGGAAGAAGACCAGCTCACCGACCTAATGGATTTAGTGAGCCGCAATCTGCCGCTCTTTCTAGACGATGACGACTATCAAAGAATTGACTCCCTACTTCAACCCGATTCCATTGCAGCGAATGTTAACGAAGCTTACCAAGCCATTACGGCCCCCCAGAGCTTGATTACGATACCGCTTTGGCGGCAAGACCCACTCGGCCTATCCTACATGGGGTTGCGAAAATTCCAGCGCCTGCAATCCAACGGCTTGGTTACGCTGGAAGACGGATACCTTATTGCCCAAGGCCGAAAAAATCTACTGGCGTTCATTACAACGGCATCAGGTCCGAGCGAAACTTCCCAAAACACAGCATTCATCAAGATTCTTGGACAAACCATCAAGGAATTAAACGTCGACTTTAACGGCCGTGCCTCCGCCGAATATTTCGGTGCTACGGCCATGGCGGTCGCCAACGCCGAGCAAATCAAGCAAGATATCCGCGTCACGCTGTCCATCGCACTCGTTGCATTGGTCGCGTTGTTCATCTATTTCTATCGACGAGCAACCATACCGTTGATTATCCTTTTCCCGGCCGTGTTCGGAAGTCTCCTAGGTGTAGCAGCCTTGTATTGGCTCAAGGGCACGATTTCTGCCATATCTATTGGCATCGGCTCCGTGTTATTGGGTCTCACACTGGATTACTCGCTGCACATCCTGAGCCACTACCGCGGCACGGGCGACGTGAAACGGCTGTTTGAAAGTACGACCAAGCCGCTACTCATGTGTGCGGTCTTTACCGCTGTCGATTTCCTTTGCCTGCTATTCCTGCACTCTGACGTATTGAAAGACCTCGGTATTTTCGCGGCTGTCAGCGTATTAGGAGCTGCCCTCTTTGCCCTCATCTTCATACCACAGGTATATTCGCCCCGCAAGGGAATCGCAGTACGGCAAAACACGTTCGTCGATGCCATTGCCCGGTATGACTTCAGCCGAAACAAATGGATTTTATTTGTTGGTATCGCCTGTACACTCATCAGCCTCTTTACCTTCCAGCGGGTTGGCTTCAATGACGACCTAGCTGCTTTGAACTACCAACCCAAACACCTCAGGCAAGCAGAACAACGGCTCGATACCCTCACCGACTACTCCGCAAAGTCAATCTACCTCGTTGCATACGGCGACACCTATGACGACGCCTTAGCCCGGAATGCCGTACTCTTCCAGCAATTGGAACAGCAGGAGGCCCAACGCACCATTCTTGGCTTTCAGTCAGTCGGAAGCGTCGCGTTCCCCGTGGCTGAGCAACGGGAACGGATCAATCGATGGAACCGGTTTTGGGCGGCAGCTAGAAAAGAGCGACTGATGGAGCAACTCGTCAGCGAAGGCCAGAAGGTCGGCTTTAAGGAAAACACCTTCGAGCCTTTTTTTGAGAAGCTATCACAGCCATTTTCCCCACTGAACACAACCGACCAAAATTTACTAAACACCTTGTTTTTAGATGAATTCATCGCGTCAGGAAAAAATCTCACAACCATCACTACGGTTGTGAAGATCGAAAATGGTGACACCAGCCCGCTAATCCAGTCACTCTCCGATGAAGATGGCGGCGTACTTGCCATCGACCGCAAACACTTACAGGAAAAACTGCTTAGTAATTTAGAAGCTGATTTCAACACACTGTTTTTCATCGCGTCGATAGCTGTTTTTGTGGTTATTTTCCTGTTTTTTGGCAGCTTGGAGCTCACGTTGGTCACTAATATTCCCATTTTTCTGGGCTGGCTGGTCACCTTGGGCCTGATGGGCATGTTCGGCATACAATTCAATGCATTCAACATCATCATCACCACACTGATTTTCGGATTGGGTGTTGATTACTCCATCTTTATGACTAAGGGATTACTGGAACAATACACCTACGGCAGCAGGGATATGCCAGCATATAAATCCGGTGTGGTCATGTCTGCTTTGGCAACCATCCTATGTTTCGGCATCTTGATTTTCGCCAAGCACCCTGCTATTCAGTCTATTTCGATCATACCTCTTATTGGTCTATTGGTGGTGGTATTGATGTCTTTTTCCATACAGCCTTGGCTTTTCCGTCTTTTTATCAGTGGGCCACAGGATAAGGGGAATACACCGTGGCGTATCATCAATCTTCTCCTAACTGGTCTTACCTTTGGCTATTTCTTTCTAGGCGGATTAACCGTAAGCCTGCTGGCGCGGTTGCTTATTCCCATCATCCCTGTAGGTAAAAAGAAGAAATTCAAGGTGTTTCACCGGGTATTGCAGTTGTTTTTCCATAACCTCATGTACCGCACACCAGGTATTCGCATGAACGTGATCGGAAAGGCCCCCTCCAATTATGATCCACCCGTAATGATCATTGCCAACCATACATCCATCTTGGATACACCCACCATGGGACTTTTGCATCCCATGCAGATCTTCATGATGAACGACCGCCAGTTACGTTCGCCTTTCTTTGGCCATGCCATGCGCATGGTAGGCGCTCACCCAGCCACGGAAAATCAACCGGAAAGTCTGGAAAAGTTACGCAAAAAAGTCAGGCAAGGGTATTCCATCATTGTATTTCCTGAGGGTACCCGGTCTATGACCACCGCTATCCAACGCTTTCACAAAGGTGCCTTTTACCTAGCCGAGCAGTTAAAACTGGATATTCTTCCTGTTTTGATCCATGGCAACGCACATTCCCTGCCCAAAAACGACAACATGCTAAAGCCCGGCCCGATTACGATGAAGTTTCTCCCAAGAATCAAACATAACGATGTTAGATTCGGCAATACCTATTCCGAGCGGACGAAAAAAATAGCCGCCCATTTCAAGGCGGAGTTCAGGGCGTTGCGCAATGAACGGGAAACTGCCGATTATTTCTGGCGAAAAATCGCCTTCAACTACGTTTATAAACCAAAATCTATCCAGCGCGAAGTAAAAGCTGTTTTCAACATCAACAAAGCATGCTATCACCGGCTTTTACGGGTCCTACCAGCAAATGGCCGGTTCCTGCACTTGGGGTGTGGTTATGGCGTGCTGGATTTCTTGTTGGTGTACGACAGTGCCGAACGTAGGGTTACGGCCTGGGATAACGACGGGGAGAAAATAAGTGCTGCGCAACATACCTATACGGTAAACCGATATTCGCTACAATTCGTGATGGACATCCCGCCATACGCCGGATATGATGTGCTCATCGTATCCAACAGCACGATGATCGACCGGCAAGCGGATCAGCAAATCCCCGACTGGGTGGTGCTGTTAACGACCGACCCGATCGTATCGGCGTTCCTTACGGAGCAGGGTTTTGAATTTATCTCAGGCGAGGGTAAGCTGGCTATTTTCAGGAAAAGGTGAAGCCATTTGTACCTGAAAAATTAGGTTTGCGAAAAAATTCAACTTTGCCTAAGTTTGGTTCGCAATTAGTGGAGATACTAGCTACTAGGATTACATGAGCGACGAAACGAACCCCATACCCGAAGAAAACAGCAACAATAGCACTGAAAACCAACAAACAGGCAATAGTCAATCTGTCCTTTTATCGGGATTATACGAAAACTGGTTTTTGGACTATGCCTCGTACGTCATCCTTGACCGAGCCGTACCGCACATCAATGATGGATTCAAGCCGGTACAACGCCGTATTTTACATTCGCTAAAGGAAATGGACGATGGCCGGTTCAACAAGGCTGCCAACGTAATCGGCAATACGATGAAGTATCATCCGCACGGGGATGCTTCCATCGGTGACGCTATGGTACAGCTCGGACAAAAGGATCTGCTCATCGATTGCCAAGGTAACTGGGGAGATCCGGTTACGGGTGATTCGGCTGCAGCTCCACGCTATATCGAAGGGCGCCTCTCCAAATTTGCCAACGATGTGGTATTTAATCCAGACACGACGGAGTGGCAATTAAGCTATGATGGACGAAATCGTGAGCCCGTTACTTTGCCAGTCAAGTTTCCATTGCTGCTGGCCCAGGGTGCAGAGGGTATCGCTGTCGGACTGGCTACCAAGATCATGCCGCATAACTTCATTGAGTTGATCGACGCATCCATCGAGGTGCTACGAGGTGAGCGGCCCAACCTCCTCCCCGATTTCCTCACGGGTGGTTTGGCCGACTGCTCGGCGTATAACGAAGGGCAACGCGGCGGTAAAATACGAATACGGGCCAAAATCGAAGAGCGCGACAAGAAAACCCTCGCTATCACAGAAATCCCTTATGGCACAACAACCGGTGGTTTGATTGATAGTGTGGTAACTGCCAATGAAAAAGGCAAAATCAAGATTAAGAAAATCGAGGATAATACGGCGCAAAGTGTTGAAATCATTATCCATCTTGCTCCTGGTATCTCGCCCGACGTGACCATCGATGCATTGTATGCATTCACATCATGTGAAGTATCCATATCGCCCAATACGTGTGTTATCCGGGATGATAAGCCTCATTTCATGAGTGTAAATGATGTGCTCATCGAAAACACCAAACAGACGAAGGCTTTGCTCAAACAAGAGCTCGAAATCCGTCTCAACGAACTACAGGAAAAGATTTTCTTCAGCAACCTGCTTAAAATATTCATCCAGGAAGGGATGTACAAACATCCCGACTATGAAAATTCAGGCGATTTTGAAACCGTCGTGCAGGTGCTTACTCGACTGTTCACGCCTTTTTTCGATCAGTTCTACCGCGAAATATTACCGGAAGACTACAAGAAGCTCATTGAAAAACCCATGAGTAGCATCACCCGCTTCGACGTCAAAAAGGCGGATGAACAGATGGCAGCGCTGGAGGGAGAGATAAAAAAGGTACGCCACCACCTCCGCCATCTTACCGACTATGCAATCGATTGGTTTGTAAGGCTAAAGGAGAAATATGGAAAAGGCCGCGAACGAAAAACAGAATTGCGGGCATTTGACCGTGTCGAAGCTTCTCAAGTTGCCCTTGCCAATGTGAAACTCTATGTGAACCGAGCGGATGGGTTCATTGGCACGGGCATGCGAAAAGACGAATATGTAGGCGATTGTTCAGACCTCGACGATATCGTTGTCTTCCGTGCCGACGGCAAATGCATGGTCACCAAAATCCAAGACAAAGTATTTGTAGGGAAAGACATCATTCACGTCGCGGTATTCAAAAAAGCGGATGACCGTACAGTATATAACCTGATCTACCGGGACGGGAAATCAGGTACCTCGTACCTGAAACGTTTTTCTATACTGGGCGTTACGCGCGACAAGGAATACGATCTAACCAAAGGTGAAAAAGGATCCAAAGTACTGTACTTCACAGCCAACCCCAATGGCGAGGCCGAAGTAGTGACCGTGCAGCTCAAACCCCATTCCAAACTCCGCAAACTACAACTTGATTTGGATTTCGCCGAAGTTGCTATCAAAGGCCGTGCTTCTCAGGGCAATATCGTAACGAAATATCCAATCAAAAAAATCGTTCTCAAAAGCAAAGGTGTTTCCACCCTATCTGGTCGGAAGCTTTGGTTTGACGATGTGCTCAAGCGACTCAATGCCGATAGTCGAGGCAAATACCTTGGAGAATTTGATGGCGACGACAAAATCCTCACTGTAATGACCGATGGCACCTATGAATTAACGAGTTTTGACCTGAGTAATCACTTTGATGATAAGCTGCTCCGCATTGAAAAGTACAGCCCAGATCAGGTTTATAGCGTTATACATCGCGACGGCAAGACGGGCATTTACTATGTAAAGCGCTTTTCCTTCGAGGATATTCCGATTGGCAAACGCACCACCATCATCAATGATGAACCGGGCTCCAAGTTGCTGCTCATCACCAACGCAGTGACCCCTGTGGTCAGCCTTGACGTATTAAAAGGTAAATCGCGAACACCCGAAACCATGGAGCAGAATCTTACTGAACTCATCGATGTAAAAGGCATGAAGGCACAAGGTAATAGATTGAGCCCGCATGAAGTAAAAAAGGTGGTATTAATGACTGTCGAAGCCGAGGAAATTCGTCCTGCAATATCGGATAACGAACCTGTAACGGAAATTCAATCCGAAGAAAAAGAAGCGGACACCGACGTTGACCAATCTGTAGTTGAGGATACAGCTAGCGATGAAACTCCATCAGATCAGCCGATTACGGCAGAAGACAACGCCATCGAGCCTGACAACCAGCCAAGCAAATCGCAGGATGAAGAGATCCAGCAAACCAAGGAGCGCCCCAAGGTCGATTTTGAAATCACCAACCCCGATGATATACGGGTAGACGACAAAGGGCAGATGGGGTTGTTTTAAGCATCCCTATATTGGCTGTTCGAGCGTTTCCTGACTTGCTAACCTGACCGTCTTGATAGGACGGTTAGGAACCGTAGTGCCGTCGCTCATCGGGTTGCCTCAAAAACAACGCAGATAACCAATCAATATTTTAAACCTATAGCTAAAAAAATATATTAAACACCCCAAAATTCGACGTAAAACCCTAAAACAAAGCATAAATTATACCTTTTCGTTTTTTTTGAATTCCATTTAGGAATAAATGGCATGTTTTTTGAAAAGTTCCTAATTCATCTACCGGTTCTTTCAAAGAATCACTAACAAAACAAACAAAACGTTAATAATATTTTAACACCAAACACGCTATTATTGACGTTACTAGTACTAAAGACAATTGGTTCTACCGTTTTAGTAACAAAAACATGCAAACGCGCTACATTTTCCTTCTGAAATTTGTATTAGCCTTCACTGATTTGCTCTTTTTAAACGCAGCATTCGTTGTTGCGGGTGAAATCACCCATATATATTTCTATGCGGATACCACAACGCTATATCGGTACTACCTGCCTGTGGCCAACTTGCTCTGGTTACTCTCAGGCGGAATTTTCTGTCTGTATTTACAGACAACAATGGAGAGTTTAGAAAACATCTATCGCGCGACATTACGCGCGGTGATGCTGCATGGCATATTATTTTCCGTATACCTATTGCTCGCTCATGGCGAAGGAATTGATGCCAGCGCATTTCTCATTGGCTTCTATCTCCTGCTGGCGATCTGCCTGGTATTTAGCCGCTTAGTTGGCACATACATCCAACACTTGTTATTGCGGCATTTCCATATCCGCAAGACGGTAGCCATTATAGGCAAAAACGAGGGTGGACGCAGTCTGGCAAACTATTTCCGGGCACACGAACGCAACTACCACTTCGAAGGATACTTAACGGAGCGTGACGACCAACTCTTCACCGATCGAGGAGAAATCGCCGAAGCCACACGAAAACAATTCCAGCGAGCAATTACCGAGGGAATCCAGGAAGTCTATGTCTCTCTTCCTCCCCACCGCATCGCTCAAGCAGCTATCTTGGTGGAAGAAGGAGAACGCTACTGCCTTCGGGTGAAACTTGTACCTGATTTGACTCGTGAAGATAAAGTACCGTACAGCATCAGTGTCCTTGGCCCCGTGCCTGTCATCAGTGTACGGCAAGAACCTGTGTACGATATCGAAGGCCGTTTCAAGAAGCGATTGTTCGATTTGGCATTCAGCGCCGCAGTCATCGTCTTTATACTTAGCTGGCTTTATCCGATAATAGCTTTACTTATCAAAATGGAAAGTCGTGGTCCGGTTCTGTTCAAGCAACAGCGAAGCGGGCGCGACAATCAATCTTTTCTTTGTTACAAGTTTCGCAGCATGCGGGTAAATGCTGACGGTGATAAGCGACAGGCCACTCGCGATGACGATCGCGTTACGCGTATCGGTCGCTTTCTTAGAAAGACCAGTCTCGACGAATTACCACAATTTTTCAATGTATGGCAAGGTCATATGAGCGTGGTAGGCCCCCGCCCGCACATGCTCAAGCACACCGAGCAATACCGTTCGATGATTAATCAATATATGGCTAGGCAGTTTCTCAAACCCGGTATTACAGGCTGGGCTCAGGTCAATGGTTACCGCGGTGAGACCACCGAGCCCCGTATGATGGAACGGCGCGTAGCCCATGATCTCTGGTACTTAGAAAACTGGACGTCGATGCTGGATGTACGCATCGTCTTTCTAACCATCATTAACGTGCTTACCGGTGAGGAAAACGCCTATTAACACGATCTTTTCCTTAGCCGCTGAAGTGACACACAAGCAACAAAATTTCGTTTATTGATTACCGGGATGTTTACGTTTTTGAATAAAGCAAAGAATCACACCAGCCTAGACTGGTTAGGTGTGGATATACACTCCCACCTGTTGCCGGGCATAGACGATGGTAGCCCAGATGTCGAAACGTCCTTGACGTACGTCGACCGATTGGAAGCATTGGGCTTACGCCATTTTTATGCTACCCCCCATATCTATATGGAACTGTATCCTAATACCGCTGCTACCATTCAATCTGCGCTAGACCGGTTGAGGCAACAGCTGCCACCTGGCGTACAATTGGAAGCGGCGGCTGAATACATGGTGGATGACACCTTCGAAACACGCTTTACCGATGGAAAAAAACTCATGACGTTACCTGGCAATCACGTGCTCATCGAGATGTCATATATTGCCGAGAATGCACGTATTGAGCGTATTATTTTTGAGTTGCAGGTACACGGTTACAAGCCTGTACTAGCCCACCCCGAGCGGTATCTCTTTTATCATGGCCACCTAGGGCGCTATGAGCAGCTCAAGCGCCTCGGATGCCTGTTTCAGATGAACATACTTTCACCCACAGGCTATTATAATCCCCAAGTTAAGAAAGCCGCACAATACCTGTTGAAGCGGGGCATGGTAGATTTTGTAGGCACCGATCTACATCATCAGAAACACCTTACTGCTATTGAAAAGTTTGTGCTCAGCGGGGAGGCACACGGTGCGTTTAAAAAAAATCCAATAAAAAATAGTGCTTTAATAACATGATAAGAAAAAACAAAATAATTTTCCTACTCATCCTGTTAACCACTGTCTCGTTAGGTGCTTGCGTATCCACCAAGAAAACGGTTTATTTTGGCAATATACCGGCTGACGACCCAACAATCCAGCTGCCTGAGTACCGGGAACCAGTTGTTCAAGTCGATGATATATTACATATCACCATTCAAACGATTGACGGGGGAACAACAACAGCCATTAATCGATTGTCGGGTGGAACTGCCGATGCCGGGAATCCCGCCCCGGTAGCCAATAGTAATGCGCCAAACGGCTATCTGGTGGATGAAGAAGGCCAAATTACACTGCCCATGCTGGGTACACTCAAGGTCGCTGGGCTAACTACACCGGAGGTACGCACACTCATCGGCGACGCGGCCGCGAAATATTTCAATGACCCCACTGTGCAAGTCCGGTTCGCTAATTTTAAAATTACGGTGATTGGTGAGGTCTCTAAACCGGCTACCTATACGGTGCCTAATGAAAAGGTCACGCTGCTAGACGCGATTGGGATGGCAGGAGATTTGACAATTTACGGCAAGAGGCAAACCGTTCTGCTGATCAGGGACATCAAGGGCAAAAAGGAATTCGTACGTTTTGATTTGAACGATTACAGTACATTCACGTCTCCCTATTTTTACCTTAAACAGAACGATGTCGTATATGTTGAACCTACACGCAGCAGAGCGAACGCGAATAACGCAGCCACTTTTCAAATCGTGTCTCTTGCTCTTTCGGCATTATCCGTTATTACCCTGGCAATTACTCGGTTATAGTCTAAAAATAGATTTACTGTGAAGGAATCATACGAAGAACGACTTGAACAAACCGGACGGCCAGCAACCAATAGCTTTCTCGAAACGGTAGATCGATACAGACAAAATTGGATTTGGTTTGTCTTATGTACCTTACTTGGTCTGTTTATCGCGTATATGCAGTTGAGGTACAGTACGCCCGTTTATAAAATACAGGCTAAAGTTATGGTTAATGGCTCAAAAGCAGGCTCTCCGCTCTCGACGGAACAAAGTGCGTTTGGAGGGGGTTTTGGCACACTGCTAGGAGGTCCAAGCTCAGTGGATAACGAAGCAGAAATCATCAAAACCCGGTATCTAATGGAGCAGGTCATAAGCGACCTCAATGAACAGGTGACTATCTTCCGACCAGGAACCGTACGTGACGTTGAAGTATACCCTAATCCACTTGACATTAAGCTGTTATCACGAAAAGACTCCGTGCGAGGCGGCGTGTTTACCGTAGAAATATTAAGTAAAACGGGAGGGCAAATTTTTCAAAATGAATCCTTTTCCGTGGATTTTACTTTTGGACAAATAATTGATTTGCCGAGGATTGGTCAAGTGATTATCAATCGTACTGAATTAACCGACAAGGACAGTCAGCAAACTTATAAAGTAAGGATAGCTGAATTTGACAGCCGCGTGAGCAATTTCATCGGGCGACTCGGCGTATCTATAAAAAACAATTTAGTTTCAGTGATAGACCTCAGTTTCGACTATCCGCTACGGAATCGGGGAGAAGAAATCCTCAACAAAGTCATTGAAGTGTATATGGAAAATGACTTAATCCATAAAAACATCATTGCAGATAGTACGATAGCTTTTGTCGACAATCGACTCGGCATTGTTGAGAAGGAGTTAGATGCTATCGAACAGGAGATTCAAAGCTTTCGTCAGCACGAAAATCTAGCAGATATGTCTACGCAGGCGCAGATATTGCTGGAAAACTCAAGTGTATATGTCAACCAGTTGAGTGAAGTGCAAACCCAGCTCAATATTTTAGCTGATATTGAGGAATACCTCAACGACGAAACCAACCAACGCGTGCTGCCGAATGCGGTGTCGACCAATGACGTGGTTTTCAACGATCTAATCACGCGTTATAACGAAGTGTTATTAGAGCGTGGTCGAAGATTACTAAGTGCTACCCCAAACAATCCAACAATCATTAATTTGGATCAGCAGCTTAGCACCTTACGGCATGATATGCTTGCCAATCTGCGTAGCACGCAAAGTAGGTTGAATATCACGAAATCCGACATCGAACGAAAAACAAGAGAACTCGAATCGGAAGTGAAGCACGTACCGGCTACTGAGCGTATCTTCCTTGACCTTTCCCGCCAGCAGCAAATCAAACATGAGCTATACCTGTATCTCCTACAAAAGCGAGAAGAAACCGCTATTAGCAAGACGGCTACCGTTTCGAACAGTAGGATTATCGATCCACCGAAAGCCGCAGCTTCGCCCTTTAGTCCCAAGCGTACGGCGACCCTATTAGCCGGCCTTTTAATCGGGCTCATCATTCCTTCAGCCCTCATCTACTTTCAGGATGTGTTGAATACGAAGCTCCAAAACCGGACTGACATCAAAAAACAAACATCGACTCCTATAATCGGCGAAATTATCCGCAGTCGACATAAAGAACCACTTGTTGTCAGTAAGCACTCCCGTTCGGCTATTGCTGAACAATTCCGTACGTTAAGAACAAATCTTGCATTTTATCTGACCGATCCCAAACAAAAGACGATTCTGCTAACATCCAGTATGAGCGGGGAAGGCAAATCATTTGTTGCGCTAAACCTAGCCACCATCTTGGCCATGACAGGCAAAAAGGTCGTACTCATGGAAATGGATCTTCGTAAACCCAATCTTTCTGAAAAGTTGAATCATGCTAATAAGATTGGCTTCACCAACTATGTCCTCAACACAAAGCTAATGCCTGGAGAAATCTATGCAGCTTCCGGAATACATGAAAATTTATTGCTTATCGGATCCGGCCCCATTCCACCTAATCCGGCAGAGACTATACTTAGTCACAGACTCGACGAGCTGATGGAGCATCTAACTGACCATTTTGACTATGTCATCATCGACGCTCCGCCAATTGGTTTAGTTACAGATGCTCAGTTACTGAGCCGACATGCCGACCTGACATTGTATCTAGTTCGACTTGGCTACACACATAAAGCGCAGTTACAGATTGTCGAAGACCTTTACCGGAATCAGAAAATGAGTCAGCTGGCCATTTTAGTCAATGATATCGACCCAAAAGGAGGATATGGTTATGGTTATGGAAGCAGCTATGGTTACGGATACTATGAGGATGAAAATAAACAACCTTGGTGGAAATTTTGGGCAAAAAGTTAATTAAAACCACTGCATGAAATCAACCAAAAAGCAAACTACTACACGAGACACAGTATGAATACAACAAGCAAATTGTACGTCGCAGGTCACCGAGGAATGGTTGGCGGTGCCATCAAACGTTATTTGGAAAATACGGGCCACACCAACCTCCTCCTACGGACTTCTGAAGAACTTGATTTGCGTAATCAAGATGCTGTAAATAATTTCTTCGCGGCAGAACGTCCTGAATACGTCTTTCTTGCGGCCGCCAAAGTAGGTGGGATCGTGGCAAACAATACCTACCGGGCAGATTTCATCTATGACAACCTGATCATGGCGACGAATGTCATCCATGCCGCTTACCAACATGGAGTAAAAAAATTACTTTTCTTAGGAAGCAGTTGTATTTACCCGAAAATGGCACCACAGCCATTAAAAGAGGAATACCTCTTGACAGGCCCCTTAGAGTCTACCAATGAGCCTTATGCTATCGCCAAAATTGCAGGAGTTAAGTTGTGTGAGGCTTACCGTGACCAATACCAATGCGATTTTATCAGCGTGATGCCAACCAATCTCTACGGCATAGGTGACAACTACCACCCAGAAAATTCACATGTATTACCAGCGCTCATCCGCCGCATCCATGAGGCCAAAGAAGCAAACCTGCCTAACGTCACCATATGGGGGAGCGGTACGCCAAAACGCGAATTCCTGTATGCTGATGACCTTGCCGAAGCCTGCGTATTTCTGATGAATAACTATAGTGAACGCCAGCTGATCAATGTCGGTACCGGCCAAGATTTAACTATCAAGGAATTAGCCGAATTGATCAAAAGGATAGTTGGGTATGATGGCGACCTGTTGTTCGATACCAGCAGACCAGATGGCACGCCCCGCAAGCTCATGGACGTTAGTATGCTTCATAGTCTAGGGTGGCAACACCGTACGGCGCTGGAAAATGGAATCGCTAGCGCGTATCACGATTATCTTCAAAACACCTATGCAGAACGATAGACAATAAGTCCACAATAAAAAAGCTAAAAAAGAAATATGAAAACAGCACTCATTACCGGAATAAATGGACAGGACGGCGCTTATCTAGCAGAATTGCTCCTCGAAAAGGACTATATGGTACATGGCGTCAAACGCCGCTCTTCCCTCATCAATACGGACCGTATTGACCACCTCTATCAAGATCCGCACGACGAAAATGTTCGGTTCAAGTTGCATTACGGTGACATGACGGACAGCACGAATCTCATCCGCATTATCCAGGAAACGCAGCCGGACGAGATATACAATCTTGCGGCTATGAGCCATGTCAAAGTTAGCTTTGACACCCCGGAGTACACTGCCAATGCAGATGGTATCGGTACGCTCCGCATACTCGAAGCCATTCGGATACTGGGGTTGGAGAAAAAGACACGCATCTACCAGGCTTCAACGTCCGAATTATACGGCTTGGTGCAAGCCGTCCCTCAAAGTGAGACCACCCCCTTCTATCCGCGTAGCCCCTATGCCGTGGCCAAGCTATATGGATACTGGATTACGGTGAATTACCGGGAAGCATACGGTATGTTTGCCTGTAACGGCATCTTGTTCAATCACGAAAGCCCTTTGCGTGGCGAGACATTCGTCACCCGAAAAATCACACGGGCGGTCGCCGCAATCGCACTGGGTCTACAGAAAAAAATGTTTCTCGGCAATCTGGACGCCCGTCGGGACTGGGGCCATGCCAAGGACTATGTAAGGGCTATGTGGCTGATTTTGCAACAAGAAAACCCCGAAGACTACGTGATTGCCACAGGAATAACCACACCCGTGCGCGATTTCGTGAAAATGGCCTTTGCAGAGGTAGGCGCGGAAGTCGAGTTCAGCGGTAGTGGCGTAGACGAAAAGGGAGTGATAAAATCTATATCCAATTCCGAATTTTCCCTAGCGGTAGGCCAGGAGGTAGTGCGCGTAGACCCCGCTTACTTCCGCCCAACCGAAGTAGAACTGCTCATCGGCGACCCAACCAAATCGAAAACCAAACTGGGTTGGGAACCAGAATATGATCTTCCCGCGCTTTGTAAGGAGATGGTTGCCTCTGACTTGGAAACCTTCCGTAAAGACCATAAAACGCAATGGGAGCATTTGGCGGGATAATGTAAGCGTAAGAGATGAAGCCGGGGAACAAGATTGTTTTTAATACAGCCATTCTTTATGGAAGAATGCTGATCACTATTGGCATCAGCCTATATACTACGCGGTTGATTCTAGGCAACCTGGGTGCCAGTGATTATGGGCTATACAATCTTGTAGGCGGCGTTGTTGCGATGCTGTCGTTTCTCAATGCTGCTATGACCACCTCCACGCAACGTTATCTTTCGTTCAATATGGGTTCTGGCGATATGGATATGATCAAACGCATTTTGGGCAATAGCATGCTTGTGCATACATTGCTCGGCTTTCTATTGGTCATTATTTTTGAACTAGTTGGAATATTTCTCCTGGAAACAAAATTGAACATTGCTCCCGATAGGTTATCCGCCGCCAGGTTAATTTTTCATTTTACGGTGATTGCAAGTTTTATTTCAATCATTTCAGTTCCATATGATGCAGTGATTAACGCCCACGAAAACATGGCGTTCGTGGCATTAGTCAATATCCTGGAAAGCGTTTTGAAACTTGCGATTGCCGTGCTCCTCGCTTTTGTACTCCAAGATAAATTGGTGGTCTACGGCTTTCTCACCATGGTTAGCACGATTCTCCTCCGGGCGATCAAACAAGTCTATTGTCGTAAGAAGTACAAAGAATGCTCGGTACGCGCGTTACAGGTATATGATCGGAGATTAATCAAGGAAATGGGAGCGTTTGCAGGCTGGAATCTGTTCGGCATTATCTGCGGCTTATCCAGAAGTCAGGGCGTGGGAGTGGTCCTAAACCTTTTTTATTCGACCGTTATGAATGCTGCGTACTCCATTGCTAATCAGGTAAACAATCAAATGTCATTTCTTTCCATGACGATGATGAAAACTGTGCGTCCTCAAATGATGAAAAGTGAAGGAGCCGGCAATCGGCAGCGGATGCTTCGGCTATCTGTATTTGCCGGCAAATTTTCGTTTTACCTCAATGCGATCGTCTCAATCCCCATGTTTATCGCTATGCCACAAGTACTGGAATTTTGGCTGGGCGATGTGCCTGCCCATACGACAGCGTTTTGCAGGTACATGCTGGTGCTTAACCTGACACAGCAATTCAGTATGGGAATCATGGCTGCCACACAAGCCATCGGAAATATCAAGCGATACCAGTTTGTCGTAGGCACCATCCAAATATTGACCGTCCCGATAAGTTATTTCGCATTGAAGGCTGGCTATCCGCCTGAATCCGTTATGATAAGTACGGTTGCACTAGAATTTGTTGCCAGTTTCTTCAGGGTCTATTTTTTCCATTCTTTGACGGCCTTTTCAATAGCTACTTTCCTGAAAGACATTGTGTTAACCCCATTAATACCATCGGTTGTCCTTTTTCTGGCTGCACGTTTGATCTATGAGCAGCTTACATTAAACAGCAGCATATGGCACCTAGCTCCTTTTTTTACCATTACCATTCTCTTCTACTTGGGATTGATTTACCTGGCTGGGATTGCACCGCAGGAACGAACAATGATCCATAACTTGATAAGAACGGTATTCGGAAAAATGGTTAAAGCGAAAAGTTAAAGAAACAAGAGATGAACTATTTTTTATATAATCCGGTAACTCAATATGACAATACTGGCGATTTGTTGATTAATCAATCCCTAGTTGGTTTGCTGCGAAAGCATGGACAAGTCATTATTGATGACAGCAACAAACCGGAAAAGTTCGTTACAGCAATTTCGGCTGAAGGGGATCAACGGCTTTCAGCGATTTCCAGCCAACGCCTCTTTGACTTTCTTGAACATATGCTTCAACGACCACGGATAGCGTCGAAAGACACTTACTACCTGGTTTTGGTTCCGGGCGACCTATCGGTCGTCGGTTTTAACAAAGCAATATCTCGGGTTCGTTTTTTCTACCGGAGACTGCGTAAATTAAAGCGCTTGGGGTGCCGGATACTACGGTTGGGCATTTCTTTAAATACCTTTGACTTACCTAACATCATTGCAGAATCCCTATACTCACGTGCTTTCTACGTCTACGGCGTCCGAGATAAACAGTCTATGGCTAAGGCCACTCGCTTCCGCTTTTCCCATGTCCATTATTTCCCCGACTTAGCATGGGCTTACCGGCCAAACTTCGTTGAGATAAAGGCAGCCGAAAGGAAAAAAAGTGTCTTGATAAGCTTTAGAGCCAACCAATCTGGAACGGTTCACAATGTCGATTATTTCGCCGGCATAAAAAATCACCTACTGGAGCTGCTCAGGTATCCCGCCTTTGAAAATTATAAAATAATCGTTTCCTATCAGGTTAAATATGACCGAGAGGCAGCCCAAGAGCTTGCCGATTTATTCTATGAAACGTTTGACGTAGAATTTATAGACACCTTATTATCATTGGAAGAAGCGATACAACTATATGCAGGAGCCGACTTAATAATCAGTAACCGCCTCCACGTTTTGTTGCTCGGGAGTATCTGCAAGACCTTGTCCGTTCCTTTTATTAACCCGTTAGAAAACAAAAAAATTGCCGGCATATATGAAGATAACGGGCTATATGACATGGTGCTTGACTATAGAGATGACATCGGGAAACTTAACAATAAATTGGCTGATTTGATGGGTAGAAGTACCGATATCCTCAACCTGTTGGAGGAACAGCGCAAATACAATGTCCATGTTATTGAAAATGTCATGGAAGATATTGTCGATACCACTGGTATAGTTAACCACTAATTCACATAACTGGTGATGAAACCCGCAATAGTTATCGTTGCTTTTAATCGACCCCAATCTCTTAAAAGGTTGTTGTCAAACATCAAAAATGGTGTATATCATCGGAACGACATTGATTTAATCATTAGTGTTGACTACCAAGAATCTGATGCGAGAAACCAGGTAGTGAACATCGCAACTAGTTTCTCATGGAACCATGGCCAAAAGACAGTGATCACTCACCGCACAAATCTAGGACTTAGAAAACACATCTTACATTGCGGTGATCTGACAGCTGAATACGGCAGTATCATCCTTCTAGAAGACGATTTGGTCGTGAGCAGCCAATTTTACTCATATGCTCAGGACGCGTTGCAGTTTTACAATGAGGATGAAAGAATAGCAGGTATTTCGTTATACAACCACCGAAGGCACCCGCTAAACAGATTCGATTTCGATACCATTCCTGATGATAGTGATGTTTATTTCTTACAATTTGCTTCTTCATGGGGCCAGGCGTGGACTTCCGGTCAATGGAAAGGATTTAAAGATTGGTATAAAAATGCTACCATCCTACAGAACGATTCCATCCCGGAAAAAGTAAAAAGCTGGCCAGAATCATCATGGCTTAAATTTTTCATTAAATACCTGGTTGTCCATGATAAATATTTTGTGTATCCAAACAAGTCTTTTACCACCAATTTCTCGGACAGCGGTACACACAATAAATCAAAAAACACGGATTTTCAGGTCCCGCTTTTTTCTGGTGAAATGAATTCTTTGAGATTCAAAGAAATTGATCACGCTATAAATATCTACGATGCCTTTTTTGAATTGATACCCGATGTGATTAAAACGCTGAATAAGGATTTGGAAGGCATCGACTTCACGGTGGATTTGTGGGGAATGAAACCTTTACGTGTAGTCAAAACAAATTATTTACTATCAACCAAACCACTGAAAAATACCGCCAGCGGACACCGAAAAGGGTACGCATTGGAAATGAAGCCTCCGGTTTTGAATGTTATTTCCGATCTACCCGGCAACGATATCAAGTTAAGTGAAGCCAACCTATTCGAGAACGATTTCAAGGGACTTGATATCTCCAAGAACCTGGTTTGGGATTATTTTGTGTTCAAATTAATACCTAGCGTGTATGTAAAAATATTCATAAAAAAAGTGCTTTTAAAACTAAGAAAAAAATAGATGCTAAGGTTCATTAAAGTCTGTCTATTACCGTTTTACAATTTTTTCGTGTCGTATCGTACGACCATTAGGGTACAAATGAGTAATAAAACCCTTAAAGTACGGGGACTGATACATGCCAATAATTCAACATTTGGCAGGCATAATTCATTGGGCCCAGGTGTTTCGTTCAATAACTCAAGTTTAGGTGACTACTCATACATATCTGCCAATTCCTATATAAATTCTACTGCAATCGGAAAGTTTACCTGCATCGGTCCTGAAGTGAAAATTGGATTGGGAACCCACCCTACCAGCGTCTTTGTTTCGGTTCACCCTGCTTTCTATTCCGGTAAGGGACGGATGGGAAAAACATTTGCCGACGGAGAATACTTCAAAGAATTTCGACACACCGATATAGGTAATGATGTATGGATTGGAGCCAATGCCATCATCAAGGGTGGAATAACGATCGGAGATGGAGCTATAGTAGCCGCTGGTGCGATAGTAACGCGAGATGTAGCGGCATATTCGATTGTCGGCGGTACGCCTGCACGACTTATTAAAATGAGATTTGATGCGGAGCAAATAACGTCTCTGCTGGAAACCAAATGGTGGGATAAAGACGACCTATGGTTATCAGCGAATTTTAAAAACATGCATGATATTACTAAATTCAATGATGAGCGTGAATAACGGCTCTCTTTTAATTAACTGATAGGCAGTGAGCTATTTATTCTTCGACATACAGATTACGGGACATCACACCGAGTACATCGGCCATCTGATCAATTACTTCAAGGATAGTCCGACAGAACGTGCTATCGTATTCATTGTGCATCCTCATTTTAAAGAAAGCGTGCCACACCTGGCGAACGAAGCCTGTAAAATCAGCCCTTTAAAACTAATCGAGGTGTCAGACGAGGAATATCGAAAAGCCACTTCAGGCAATCTTTTTAAACAATCCTTTACGATGCTGAAGCTCGTAATACGATATGCCAAGCGTTATCAATCAACCCATGTTTTTCTTTTATCATTCAATGTTTTTCAGCTGTGCTTAATTTTCATTAGGCCAGCCTTTAAAATTAGGGGCATCCTCTTCCTTCAATTCTATCGGATGAGTAAAGGTAATTTGAAAGAACGCCTTAAATACCTCCGAAAATATTTAATCACCAAACTTTATTCAAATAACAGGCAAATCGACCGAGTTTTCATCCTGAATGACCCGAAAACAGCAGATTATTTAAATAATCGATTCCGAACGGGCTTATTCCACGTTTTAAATGACCCTGTCCCTCTTTTAACACCACTTAGCGGCTTCAATAGCTATACGCACTATGATATAGCGCCTGAGCGGAAAATTCTGTTGCACTTAGGTGCGTTGGATGACCGCAAAGGCACCTTGGAATTTATCCAGTCGGCGCTACACATCGATGTGAAGCGGCAGGGCGAACTCGCGTTTTTGGTAGCGGGATCGGCCAGTAGCCCTAAAATGTCAGAAGAAATTAATAATCAGATCCGGCGGGTCAACGAAGCTACGCAGATTAAAGCAATCTATGATCCAGGGTTTTTGCCCGACGCAAAAATGAAGAGCATACTCGACCAATGTTATGGGATTGTCATCCCTTACAAAAATCCCGAGGCATCCAGTGGAATCTTGGGACATGCCGCCGCATCGAACAAGCCCGTGATCGCGACAGGGAAAGGGCTGCTGAAGGAACTGATTGAACAATATAACTTAGGCTTGTTAATTGATGAGGTTAGACCCGAACTGATCGCCGATAAAATCGAATCGCTCCTTAGCGCTGGCATTTGGGTGAGCGAATCCGCAAAATTTTTAGTTGAGCGGACACCGGTAACTTTCGCATCGACCATCGTTAAAAACGAAACCTGTCCCCCATTCAATAACCATTTACAGCGATGAAACGTGAGAGATATTGAATTTAAATACCAGGATACGGCGTCATCGCCCAAAACAATAGTAGACAGCAAAGTCATCGTTATCTATTGTTTGACTGCTATTATGGTGTTCTTTGCTTCGTTTAGGGCGCCAAATGCGGAAGACATGGCAGTCAGCTACTCGGTACCTACCGCCATCCGCATTTTACAGAATTTTTCATTGCCAATTGTAGCGTTCTGCGCATTTGCCGCGCTGTACATTAATTTCGTACATAGAAAACCCCAAAATGTACTCCGGTCTAAGTTTTTAGTTTTTTACTACATCTTCCATCTTATTGTTCTTGGATCGGACTTTGCCCATTCAGGAACCTTTGACGAATTTGTTACCAGGGTGACTTTTACCACGGTAATCTTTCTCTTCTTTTACCACGTGGTTTCCTCTTTGCCTTTTTACAACTCAACCAGGTATCATGTTTTGAATACCTTTTTCTTGGGAAGCTTTTTGTTCCTGTGCCTAAATATTCTTTTGCATCAAACGGGGTTAGGGGCTGTTTCATGGAAGGGTCGCTTACTGGGGCTAACGACCCACCCCAATTTTATAGGCATGTGCGGCTCGATCGCCACGGCACTGTCCTTTGGGCTGCTTTATCGAGAAAAGGACCGACTAGCAAAAATGATATATTTCAGCGGAGTCTTGTTAGGCGTCTGGGTATGTATCTTATCCATGTCGCGGACGTCCATGCTTGGTGCAGCGACTGCGATCGTGATTATCTTGCTTTTTTCATTGAAAAACAATTACCTAAAACCATTGATTGTTTTATTGATCGTCTTAGGTGCAGTTTTAGTGATTTCATACATCGATCTACAGTCGCTTGACTATGCTAATCGTGGAAATACACGTGAAGAGACATGGGCTTCGATGTATGAAGAGGCATCGAAACTGCCATTTTTCGGCAAAGGTCGATCAGGCGCTACCACCAATGCGTATCTATTTGCCATCGTCGCCGGAGGCTTGTTGGGCGCTTTTTTCTTTTTCCGTACAGTCCTCGCCTCGATCGCTGTCTTTTTCACGAGGAACATAGCAAGATACCACCAGACAATCATCCTTTGTGCGCTCATCGGCTTGATTTTGATCACGTCGATGCTAGAGGGGTATTTATTGGACGCTGCAGGCATTCCTGTATTCACGTATTGGATGATATTGTGCTACATTAAATAAGAGCGAATGAAGCATATTGCATTAGTGAACCCTTTCGTTCCCCACTACAGGGAAGAATTTTACCGCAAACTGAGCCAACGGTATCGCTTAGACGTCTTTGTCTACGATGGAATCCAAAGCGGCAAAAACGGTTTCAACATAAGCCCGTTTCCCACTACCGGCTTGAAAGTCGCTTCCTTTCTAAAAAAGCGTTTTATCGCGTACGATATCCGCCCTTTCCTATCGCCAAAATATGATGTGATTGTCCTGATGCTTCATTTTGGGCATCTGTCTACGTGGCTATTGCTGTTCTTGAACTTGTTCTCCAGAAAGCGTGTCATCCTATGGGGACAAGGGATCTCTGTTAAAAGGTATCTTAATGAAATAGATGAGCCGAGCTTGTTGCTCCGTTGGATGATAAAAATGAGCGATGGTATATGGATATATACTGAACCTGAGGCTAAGCTGTGGCGAAAATTATTCCCCAGCAAGCCGATCCTGGCGATAAACAATACCGTTTCGGGCCTTACAGGTATACTCAACGATAATCGTGTTGTGCCTAAGTCTGTATTAAAAGAACAGTTCGGCATTAAAGAGCAGGTTTGTTTAATCTTCTGTGCTAGGTTCAACAACTCATTTCGGCGGATCGACCTCCTTATTGAAACCATCGCGAGATTGGACAATAAAAGATATGGCTTTATCATTATCGGCGACGGAGCGTTGAAGCCGGATTTTTCAACGTATACCAATGTACATGATTTTGGTGCCGTATACGATGAAAAAATAAAGTCACAGCTTTTTGGCATCGCCGACATCTATTTTCAACCCGGGTGGATTGGATTATCCGTGGTGGAGGCGATGGCATATGGAAAACCAATCCTCACCTTCAGAAGATCAGCAGATACTCACCAATGCGTAGAGTATCATTACATCGAAGATGGAATCAATGGCTACATCGAAGATGACATCGAACACTTACTGGATCGCGTAAATCATACATCGTTGACGGTGTGGTCGGAAATGGGGAATGCCGCTAGGCAAATTGTTGCAGCGCAGCTGTCGATGGAACAGATGGTAGATCGTGCAGCAAAGGTCGTTGAAGCCGTCACCAGTAATCAAGTTGCCAGCATTCAACAATAAGTAGCGATATACAAAATTAGAAATTATGCTAACGGAAATACGTGCGAATAAGTGGACTAAAAAAATGGCGGGAAAGGTCATGATATTCGGCCAATATCACCGATTGATCAAACCTTACCATGTAAACCTAATGTACTTTAACGAAAAAATAGGTCCGGAAAAGAAACCAAATGTTGGTGACCTGCTTTCTAAAGTCATCTTCGATTACCTACTGACATATAAAGGTGTAAAATCGCTGCGATCAAAACGGACCTTACGAATAACCTTCATCGGATCGGTCATTCAATTTTTGACAGCAGATGCGATCGTTTATGGAAGCGGTTTTTTATTTGAATACGTGGCCCAGCAATTTGCGAAAAAGAATCTAAAGCTTGATATCAGGGCCGTTCGGGGGCCGTTGACGAAAGCTAAACTGGAAGAAATAGGATATGAGGTACCCACTGTTTTTGGCGATCCTGCCATCTTATTACCTATGTTTTATACGCCTCCAACCGTTGGTGACAAAAAGGATTTCTTGGTCATTCCCCATTGGAAAACAGTTGATAAGTATATCGAAAAAGGGTATCCGGTGCTTTCCCCTTTAACAGCTGATTGGGAAAATTTTATCAATGAGATTGCATCGGCCAAATTGATTATTAGTTCGTCATTGCATGGAATCATACTAGCGGAAGCATACGGTATCCCGGCTATTTTGCTGGATGAAGTTGAAAAGGGAAACCTATTCAAATACGAGGATTATTACCAGAGCACAGGGAGGAAAGAATTCACGAAGGTAAAAACGGTTGAAGAAGGGCTTCGTGTTCCTCCTCCTTCAATACCGGACCTGGAGTCGATGAAACAGGGGTTACTCCATGCATTCCCTGCGGAGATATTTATGAAACGGTGACATTTTTTCATCATATGGAAGACAGAAAGAAAATCGCATACTTGATTGCCGCACACAATGATCCCGCACACCTCGAACGCTTAATCCGTGTGTTGGATGACCGTGCGGATTTTTTTATACATATCGATAAGAAGCAATCCATTGCGCCATTTACAAAACGGATTAACGGTCCCAATGTCTTCTTCTTAGCCAATCAAGATCGCATAAAGGTGTATTGGGGAGGGTTTTCACAAGTACAGGCTACGTTGAATTTACTGGAACGTTGCTTGGACACAAACGACCGCAACCCTTCGCCATACAAAAAGGTGGTATTTATGTCTGGCGCTGACTATCCGATTAAGAACAATGATTATATCCACCGCTTTTTTGATGAAAACAAGGCCACCAACTTTATACGGGGCATGAATGTTACGAAGGCAGACACGAAAAAATACAATTATTGCATCCGTAATTACCTGTTTTTCAATTTTGCCCTTTATACACCCAGCCTGACGAGGTTGGTACGCAAGGTATTGAATGTGACGGTAAATTGGGTGAAAAAGAAACCAAACTATATCAGCATGCATCGGGGCAAACACCTTGACGTATTTCATGGTTCTTCATGGTGGGCACTGAATATTGATGTTATCAAGTACATCCGGCAGTATATTTCCGATTACCCCGAAATCGGCAACTATTTCAGGTATTCCCTAGCTTCAGACGAAAAATTTTTCCATACCCTATTTTTCAATTCGGTTTTTGCCAATACCAATTTATATCGTGGTGAAGAACCGTATACCCCGTTTACGTCTGCATTTGCTAATCTCCATATCATCGACCAGTCGTTACAAAAATGGTTCGATCTGGTTGATTTTGATCAACTAAAAAATGCCGACCAGCTATTTGTAAGAAAAGTATCTTCTACCCGCTCCAAAACACTGCTGGATAGAATTGACCGTGATCTCTTGGGAAGACAGCATAGATACGAAACCTAGGAGATCTTTAACGATTAGTGTTGAATGATGACGATACTACATATAATATCAGATATGGACCCCAAGGCAGGCGGCGTCAGTCAAGCCGTCAGAACCATGATTAAAGGTTTGACCGAATTGGCTACCTCAAATGCGGTGGTCTGCCTGAACGAGCCGACAAGCGACTTTTTAGCCAAAAGCGAATTCCCCGTGTTCGCGTTGGGCCGAGGGTCGACAGCCTGGAATATAAACAGCCAATTGAGCCGTTGGTTAAAGGTAAATATCCATCAATACGATGCGGTCATTCTGCATGGCTTATGGCAATATCAAAGTTATGCGCTGCTCAAAAAAACACGACTTGTTGTCAATACACGTGTCTTTGTGATGCCCCATGGCATGCTCGATCCGTATTTTCAACGGGCACCTGACCGGAAGTTAAAAGCTTTACGAAACTTGTTTTTCTGGCATTTTGTCGAGCGTAAAATGCTCAAAGAGGCCGATGGGGTTTTGTTTACCTGCGAAACCGAAAAGCTGCTGGCGCAAGAAACATTCCAGGGCTACAAGCCACAGCAAGAAATCGTCGTTGGGCTGGGAGTCGAACCGCCGCCTCCTTATACCGAATCACTGGTGGCAGGCTTTCTTTCGACTTTTCCTAAGCTAGCAGATACCGGAGGCTATCTACTTTACATCAGCAGAGTCCATCCCAAAAAAGGTCTAGACATCTTAATTAATGCTTACCTCAAGTTGAAACGCTCGGAATTTGCACTTCCCAAATTGGTCATCGCCGGGCCCGGCCTTGAAACCGACTATGGCAGGCAGATGAAGCAACTGGCCGCCGATGAGCCGACCATTTGCTTTACGGGGATGTTGACGGGCGATTTAAAATGGGGCGCCTTCTATGGTTGCAGTGCATTTATACTTCCCAGCCACCAAGAGAATTTCGGGATTGCCGTAGTAGAGGCATTGGCCTGTGCTAAGCCGGTCTTGATCAGTAACCAAGTCAATATTTGGAGAGAAATCGCACAAGAACGCGCAGGACTGGTGGCTGATGACACATTAGCGGGCGTTGCCACATTGTTGAACCGCTGGGTGCAATTAAATCCGGACCAGCAAATCGAAATGAGTAAAATGGCCTTGGAGGCCTACCGCAAGCATTTTACCATCGATGTAGCAGCGGACCGGCTAAAGAACACGGTATACGAAGCCTATGCAAACTAGTAACGATTCATATAAGGAAGCATCGTTTCCGTTGAGTAACCGGATACTTCGAGTACTCTGGGGAATAGTTTACCAAATTTTCTTCCGGTACTCGCCCCGTCCGTTTCACGGTTATCGTGCATTCATACTGCGCTGTTTCGGTGCAACCGTCGGAAAAGGCACGCATGTTTACCCAGGTGTAAAAATCTGGGCACCCTGGATGCTCGAACTGGGCGACGAATGTGGCATAGCCAGTGGTGCTGAACTGTATTCGCAGGGTAAAATCACCATAGGATATCGGGCCATCATTTCACAGGGAACCTATGTATGCACCGGAACGCACGACTACACGAAAAGAGGGCATCCCCTGTATACTAAACCCATCGTAATCGGAGACAAGGTGTGGCTAGCCGCCTATTGTTTTATCCATCCCGGTGTAACTATTGGGCAAGGCGCTGTGATTGGCGCACGCTCGGTGGTTACCAAAGACATGCCAGCATGGATGGTCTGTGCCGGCCATCCGTGCAAACCGTTAAAAGAGCGGGTTATGGAAAACGAGTGAAATACCGACATGAACTGATATAGATAAAGTGAACATGATTTCCCTACTGATACTTACTAAAAACGAAGAACAGGACTTACCAGGATGCCTCGATTCCGTGTCCTGGTGTGATGACATTCACGTTTATGATTCCTATAGCGACGATAGCACCGTAGAAATTGCAGCGCGTTACCACGCAACCGTAACGCAACGGAAATTCGACAATTGGTCAGCCCATCAAAATTGGGGCTTGGGTAATATTCCCTTTAAATATCCTTGGGTACTCTATATCGACGCGGACGAGCGGGTATCTGACAGCCTGCGAGAACAGTTGCTGGGTTTTGACAGCGCCAAAACCAACCATGTAGCGTACGAAATCCAACGCCGCGATTTTGCATGGAACGGCAGGTGGCTAAAACACGCCCAAATATCCCCTTATTACCTCCGTTTGTTCCGTCCGGAAAAAATGCGTTATGAGCGCCTGGTGAATCCGGTTTCGATACCCGACGGCACAGCAGGCAGGTTACCTGGATACTTGGATCATTACCCATTCAGCAAAGGAATCCGCTATTGGCTACAACGGCATTTGGGCTATGCCGATATGGAAGCAGCCATGCGATTGGAAGATATGAATAAAGGTGTCGATTTTTCCTGGAAAAAAGCACTGTTCAGTAAAGATTTCACAGAAAAACGCTATCATCAAAAGGGCATTTTTTACAAGATGCCAGGAAGGCCGTTGATCAAGTGGTTATACATGGTGATTGGCCGTAGGGCATTCCTGGACGGCAAAGCGGGAACGACTTATGCAACCCTTCAATCCATATATGAATATTTCATCGTACTAAGAACACAGGAACTCCTGCATCGAGGGACCAAAGAAAAATAAGGCTCATGCGCATCCTCATTTTCGGCATCAATTACACACCAGAACTCACGGGCATCGGTAAGTACACCGGTGAAATGGCCAATTGGTTGGCTTCCAGGGGACATGAGGTGGCGGCAGTTACGGCCAAACCCTATTACCCGGAGTGGGAAGTACACTCTGCATATCAAAAGACGGGATGGCTGACTGAACACATTAATGGTGTAACCGTATACCGAGTACCCCTGTATGTGCCCAAAGATGTCACTTCTAAAAAACGTATCCTTCATGAATTTTCGTTTCTAGGCGGCGTTCTTCCAAAATGGTTCGGCCTATTACTTAAAAAGCGATTCGATGTGGTAATTCATGTATCGCCGCCGTTCCACCTAGGCCTTTTTGCCTTACTTTACGCGAAGTTGAAAGGAGCTAAACTGATTACCCATATTCAGGATCTGCAGGTTGATGCTGCGAAGGAATTGCAGATGATTAACAACAAACGTTTGCTTGATGGTTTATTCAAGGCAGAGAAATACCTGCTCAACCGGAGCGCGGCCGTTTCATCCATCAGTTTGGGCATGAAAAAAAAGATTATGGATAAGGGTGTGCCTGAAGCAAAGTATATCATGTTTCCAAACTGGGTCGACGAGGATATCATTAAACCGTTGACGAAGGAACAGTCATTGCGACGGGAATGGGGCATTCCAATCCTAGACAAGGTTGTCCTATATTCAGGAAACCTTGGCGAAAAGCAGGGATTGGAGATTATCATAGATGCTGCCAAGCAATTTCATGATCGTCCAGACGTCCATTTCATTATTTGCGGTTCGGGTGGCTCACGCGACCGCCTTAAGGCCATGGCCCAACAGACAGGCTTAAGCAGATTGTCTTTTCACCCGCTACAGCCTTACGAAAAGATGTCAGCGCTGTTGGCCACGGCCGATATCCATTTGGTATTGCAAAAAAAATCAGCCTCAGACTTGGTCATGCCAAGCAAACTCACTGGAATATTTGCGTCAGGCGGATTTTCGCTTGTTTCGGCCTTACCAGGCACTTCGCTTTATGAAATCGTAGACAACTATCGTCTAGGTGTCCTCATCGAACCGGAGTCTTCCGAAGCACTGATATCGGGACTGCAACAAGCGCTTACCACCGACCTAACTTCCTACCGCAAACGGGCACGGCAATATGCGGAGCAATTTTTGAGCAAAGAACAGGTACTGCATGATTTTGAACGAAATTTGACAAAGATAACTGGACATGAAAAGCAAACTTAGTATCTGCTATCTCCTTTTCCTACCAACTTTCTTATCCGCGCAACAGTGGGCAGATTCACTAAATGTGGAAGTAGGTACCACCCTATCGATAGCGTCCAAGGGCTTCCAGCCACTTTGGATTGAATCTAACCGATTTGGGTTAATCAGCGAAAAAAAGTCAGACATGGCCACGCATATTGGGGCGTGGAATTCCCACACCTTTCCCGCCGGGAAACACAGTTTTCGCTTGGAATATGGGGTGAATCTGATAAATAACCGCCATTTCGATCAGTTTATCGTTCAACAGGGCTATCTAAAAGCCCGATATGGCGCACTGGAGTTTCGTGCAGGACGGTTCAAGGAAATATTAGGAGAAGTAGACCGGCTATTATCTACCGGCTCGCTGGGCGTTAGCGGCAACGCAATCCCAATACCGAAGATTGGTTTTGCTTTCCCTGATTGGGTAAATGTACCCTTTACAAACGGCTGGCTACAGATAAAGGGACTTATCAGCCATGGCTGGATGGGCAATGAGCAATCCATGAAACGGGCGTGGTTACATGAAAAGACTTTCTATGTCAAATTAGGCAACGGACCATTCAAGATATATGGCGGCATGCAACATTTTGGTATCTGGGGCGGTCAGCGAGCACACATCAGCTTAGATCGATCGCTTCGGGGCTTTTTTGATGTACTTTTTGTCAAGGAAGCAAATGACGGGTATGATCCCGATGGGGTACACCCCAATCGAGCTGGCGATCAGCGGGGGGTACTGGAATTCGGGGGTGATCTAGAGACCAATAGTGCACTATGGCATATGTATTTCCAGGTACCATTTGAAAGCGGCATGGGTATTGATTTTCGCAATATCGATCGGGTCGGCGGACTAAATGTTACGCTGAGACAACATCGTTGGCTGGATCGCTTGATGTTTGAATTTATCTACACCAAGCAGATGGAAAGTTTTCAGCACGCGGAACTCCAGAGCTATTACAACAATGGTCTATATGCAAGCGGCTGGGAATACCTCTATCGAAGTATCGGTACACCATTATTCCTGAATCGCTTCCGAGGCTCCAATTTCCTTCCCTACGACGCTGTGGATTGGTCGACTAATAACGACCGGGCAATGGGCAATATGAATTTTATCAATAACCGCATAGTAGGCGGGCATATTGGTATGCTACATCGGTATGCACCCAACATCACGGCAAGGACGATGCTAACATACACGCGCAACTTTGGCACACATCAGTCCAGCAATCCAATAACGGCTTCTCCAAGAAACCAGTTTTATAGTTTGCACGAAATATCGGTTGATTTACAACGTGTACCCGGCTTGCAGTTGTCCGGTGGAATAGCATTTGATGCAGGTGGATTATATGATAATGTAGGCGGATTACTGGGGTTAAAATATAATATCCTGAACAAGTGATCCCAATGTGACCGTGGTACGGTAATCCTGAAAATTGCATTTAACTGATACAATGTGTAAGTTTGAACCGAGCCTCACAGCACGAAATTGTCATGAACAATTATCGCTATTTTTTCAGGGACGACTACAGCGAAGGTTGCCATCCGCGTATCGTGGCCGCGCTTCTGGAAACCTCGTTTACGCAACAGATTGGCTACGGCAACGACGACTACTCGGCAGAGGCCAAAAGGCTCATCCGAGCACAGCTACCGGGCCACGATGTGGACATTCACTTTGTTTCTGGCGGCACGCAGGCTAACCTTGTTATAATAGCCGCTGCGTTGAAGCCTTATGAGTCGATTATTTCCGCGCGGACAGGCCATATCAATGGTCATGAGGCAGGAGCCATTGAAGCTATCGGCCACCGCGTTGAGACCGTCGATACGGAAGATGGCAAGCTGAATGCTGACCAACTCACTCCGTTTCTTACCCAATTGGGCCATCCCAATAGCACTCAGCCCAAGATGGTGTATATTTCCAATACAACAGAACTCGGCACGGTGTACAGCAAAGCCGAACTCACCGAGTTATCAGCCTTTTGCCGGGCCCACGGTTGGTACCTTTTCCTTGACGGGGCACGGTTGCCATCGGCGCTTGCAACCCCTGACAATGACCTCTCATTAGCGAACATCGCTGATTTGACCGATGTGTTTTACATCGGCGGCACTAAAAATGGGGGATTATTTGGCGAAGCCATCATCATCAGTCACCCTGAACTTAAAAAAGGATTCAGCTACCACCTCAAACAACGGGGTGCTATGCTCGCCAAAGGCAGGGTATTAGGATTGCAGTTCCGTGAATTATTCCGGGATAACCTGATTTTTGAACTTGCTGCCCATGCCAATACGCGAGCACTGGCCATGGTGCCTGGCATCGAAAAACTGGGGTATCATTTTCTGGTACCACCTTGCTCTAATCAATTATTCCCGACATTGCCCAATGCGGTAATCGAGGGTCTTGCAAAAAAATACGTATTCCATACGTGGCAGCAGATCGATGCGCAACATGCGGCGATACGATTGGTCACATCGTGGGCAACACCCGGGGCGGCCTGCGAGCAGTTCGTGACGGATCTTACCATGCTAAGTGGCACAGCATGAAAATTGATGAGACATGAGTAAGTTGCTTGAAATAGGCACATCCGTAATCACAACTGGGGGCCTTGCCTAGATTTTGTCTCTTCAACGCGATCTTCCTGTCCATCCTTTACCTTATCTATTAATTCTTTGCCTGCCTTTCCCGCGTGGCCAGCCAAATCAACGATTTTACTACCCGCACCGGAAAACAATTGCTTGAGTCGTTCGCCGTCATCCGTCTTGAAATCCTGCAACGATGTAGTCTCATTCATTCCCGATACATCGAATTGTAGATAGGGTGCTTCAGGGAAACCCAATGGTTTCGCAATAAATACCGTAGGGATCCGTAGCCGCTTGGTATTGTATTCTTTTACCGCATGGTTATACCGCTCACGGCTGTCCTGAATGTTCTGTTCGCATTGTTGGATACTGTCGACCAAACGGTGATACTGCTCGTTTGCCTTCAGGTTGGGGAACTTCTCGGCTATACCTTGTACGGTAGCCAGCACGTTTCCGGATTGCTGGTAAGAACCGGCTAGATCGGAAGCCGACGTATCTTGTGATACCTTGAGTTGAACCAACTGCTCACTTTCTTGATAATTCTTTACTACATCAATCAATTGATTGATGAGTGCCAGCTTCTTGCTGATGGCTACCTGAGCATTCGATGCCGCCTCGCGCACGTGCTGTGCTAATTTTTGCAGGGCGTTGTATGAACCTGCGGAAAACAAGAGAATGACTACGATCAGGGCGATTAAAAAAAACATAATAACAGCTGCTATGGATTTATGGATTGTTTGAAGCCAGTATTGGCACGTAAAATTCTCCGTCGGTGATCGCCACTTCTTTCAATTCGGGATAGGTGGTAAGCGCCCGCATAGAGAATGTACCCTTTACGGTCTGATCGGTGATCTGACTGAACCGGGCCTCTGCGGCGTCTTTAACCTCAAAAGGAAGCGAAGGGAGTGGATACAATTGGGCAAAATATTTTTCGCCGGCGGGACTATAATATGAACCGAAAACCCGCAAAAAGCTTTGATTATGTTCAGGCCAATTGAGCCGTTCCGACAGCCGATAGGTTGTTCCCTCTTGGAGGGGATCCGTATCCGTAACGGTAAAGAATATGGCATCCTTGTTCTCGTCATTTTTATGCAATCGTCCTTGGATGAGGCACTGGTTGGCCCCAGTTTCGGGCAGCGTAAGGGCGAACGCGTAGACCAGCATGTCACCAGTGTATTCGTGAGGCACTCCGTTGGCTTTGTATCGGATGTAATAACTCCCCGTCGGACTTTCCTTTGGCGGTCCGCCGTCGGATTTACCGCATGACAAACAAAAAAAGAGCGATGGTAAAACGATGGTGAAAAGTAACCCGTAAATTTTCATGATCATTATCTTGATGCAACACCCAAATTGACGGTATATTCCAATAAATTGCAACAGGGAATGATTAACTGCGGCGATTAAATGATTAACCGCTGAGATAACCCTACAGTTGCATTTAACTACAGCTTTCTGTAAGTTTGATTCAGATTTGTTTCGTATGAAGAAACTAACAACCTTTATCTGCATAGCGATGACCTGTTTATCCGCCACTGGACAAACATTGTTGGATTCGCTCAAAACTGAACTGACAGCGTCATCCACGCAGGATACGCTCCGTGTAAGTCTATTACTGAAAATAGCCGATGCGTTGGTGTGGAATGACCCCGATGAGGCTTTGGACTATGCACATCAAGCCCGTGAACTGGCGAACACCCTAGACTGGCAAAAGGGAATCGCTCGAGCATTACGCCAGGAAGGCATCGTCCATTACGAGCAGTCTGACCCTGTACGGGCAATGGATTTCTTCCAAAAGGCGCTAAAGACCGCCGAACCGCTCCATGACAGACGGTTTAATGCTTCCATCTATAACAACATCGCAAACATCTACAGTGACTTAAAGCAATACGACAAAGCATTGGCGCATTACCAGCATCTGCTTTCCATTGCAAAAGAACTGAATGACACCACTAATCAAGTTATCGCCATGGTGAATATGGCGAGCATATACATTGAACAGCAGCATATGGCCGAGGGCATCTCCCGGCTAACACAAGCACTGTCCATGACCAAACGAATAGGTAACCAGCGATTTGAAATGGCCATTCACAATAATCTGGGCAGGGCATTGGCCAAACAAGGGAATGATGAAAAAGCACTTCAACATTTCAATGCCTGTTTAGCACTGGCTGAGCAGCTGGGCAGCACAGGAGTCAAAGCCAATGTGCTCAATAGTGTCGGTGAGCTCCTGATAAACCAACACCGGTATGCCGAAGCGGAGCGCCACAGCAAGGAGGCGCTGGCCCTGGCCGAAAATGTGGGCGCGCTGGAATGGCAAGCCAATGCCTGGCAGACGCTGAGCCGCACCTATGAGGAGCTGGGCAAAGCTACCGAAGCGCTGCATGCTTACCAAAGCTTTATACAGCTTCGTGACAGTGCGGTAAACGAAGAAAAAAAAGCGGAAATCACACGTAAGGAAATGCAGTTTACGCTGGAAAAACAAGAGGCTATCGCTGCCGCGGAACTCGACAGACAACGTATGCTTATGTATGCCACAGTCGGAATAGTGCTAATCTTGCTGGCCGCCGTGATCTTGGGATGGCGGTTTTATAAGCGCAGACGCGACAGTGACGAGCGCAAACGGATAGCCGAATTTGAAGCGTTGGTGGCCGATACGGAAATGAAAGCACTGCGTGCACAAATGAATCCGCACTTCATCTTCAATTCATTGACAGCCATTGGCAACAGCATCGCAGAAAAAGATTTCACCATCGCTGGTGATTACCTCCGACAGTTTGCCAAGCTCATCCGATTAATCCTCGAGAACTCAGAGTATAAGGCGATTCCCTTGGCAACCGATTTGCAAACGCTTGAACTATACATGCAATTGGAAGCTAGACGCCTGAAAGGGAAATTCACCTACGAAATCGATATGGGTTCGGGTATCGACCCCGAAAATACACTGGTGCCACCGCTCATCCTCCAACCGCTGGTAGAGAATAGCATTTGGCACGGACTGATTCCGAAAGATGGCCATGGCCAAATTTGGATAAAGATTCGACAGGAAGGAGAATCCCTATGTTATATGGTAGAAGACAACGGTGTGGGCCGGGCAATCAAAAGTGGCAGTACGACAACAGCAAAACAATCTATGGGTATCGCCTTGACACGAGCACGTGTTGCCATTACCGGCAAGGAACAGCAATCAGAAGGCAACATTTCCTTCCATGACTTACCTAACGGGCTATCGGTATCAGTCAGGCTACCCCTCGCTTTACAATTTTAACCTTATACTGGATGATTAACGCCATCATAATCGACGACGAGCCGCACTGCATCGACCATTTAAAACGGACCTTGCGGCTGCTGGCGGCCAGCAAAGTGCGGGTTTTGGGAGCATTTGAGGGAGTTAACGAAGGTTTGGCGGCTATTGAGGAATTGAAACCTGATTTGATTTTCTTGGATATTCAATTAAAAAACGAAACAGGGTTTGATCTACTACGTCAAATCGATCCAGCCCGCCTTTCCATCATTTTTACCACAGCGTATGATCAATATGCTGTGCAAGCGTTCAAATTCAGCGCCATTGACTACCTTCTCAAACCCATCGATGAGGACGACCTCCTAGACAGCCTTCATAGAGTTTCGGATAGCATGGACAGAAAACGGACCCTGGCTCGCTATGATGTCCTATTCGAGCATCTTAATCGAATGCCTAACACACCCCCAAAGATTGCATTGCCCTCCATGGAAGGATGGGATTTTGTGCCCATAGCCGATATCATAAGGTGCCAGGCACAAGGAAATTACACGTTATTCATTATCAGCGAAGGGAAGCAGATGCTCGTATCTCAAACGTTGAAAGGTTACGAAAAGCTACTTGAAGAGCATGGGTTTTTCCGGGTTCATCACGCACACCTCGTCAATCTTTCCCGTATAGCAAAATACCATAAAAGTGGATTTGTGACCATGGATGACGGTACGACAATCGACGTATCGACCAGACGAAAGGAAGCTTTCCTTTCAAAAATTGCCGCGCGGCACCGGTAAAGCATTTACTTCCGATGGTCAAAAAGCGTTACGCTTTTCCGCGAGTTTTCAGGAAACCTGATGCAATTGATTTCTTGAATGGAGACAAAAATGATTCTTGGGCTCACCCGCAACTTAGCGCGGAAGCGATCCTTGATTTTCAGTAGCAACTCTTCTGAACCATCCTTGGCACCTACTTTTACGGTAATCTCATCTTCTCCAAATTCATCGTTTGCGATTTCAATCACATAATTCTCAACTTCTTCCATATCGTTCAACAAATCGAATAATGCAGGTGGGTAAAGTGTAGTTCCCTTGTATTTTACCATTTGGTTTTTGCGTCCGATGACCGGGCCAAGCCGCAAGGTGGTACGCCCACATGCACAAGGCTCATAATGAGGCTGCACGATATCACCTGTTTTGAAACGTAGCAAGGGCATACCTTCCACGCCCAAGGTAGTAACAACCAACTCGCCCGCTTCGCCATAAGGTATCGGATTGTCATCCTCATCTACAAATTCGGTGATGATCAGCTCCGGGTGATGATGTCCACCTACGCCATGTACACATTCTGTAAAGGCTGTGCCCATTTCCGTGGAGGCATAGGTAGAAAAAAGCGCAATATCCCACTTTCCTTGTATACGGCTTGCTAGTGCATTGGGTGAAAAATCCGGGTTACGTATGGGCTCCCCGATGCAAAGGGCCTTTTTCACGCTACTCCGCCGATAGTCGATACCATTTGCTTCGGCAAATTCCACCATTTTGAGTAAAAACGATGGCACGCACACGATGACCTGTGGATTTATGCGTGCAATCGTATCCCATTGCAGCTCTGGCACGCCCGATCCTACCCGCACAACCCCCATCCCCGCCTTTCGAGCACCGAGGAAGTAAGCTAATCCAGCCATGAAACGCCGGTCCATGGTCGTGGTGAGCTGAACGGTTTCGCCCGCAGCCATCCCCATGCATTGATAGGACAATGACTCGTTATACGCCAAACGATCGAGATCTTTATCGGTCAGCGCCAATAGCACTGGATCACCGGAAGTACCCGATGTCGTCACATAGTCAGCGGCCTGCGCGGCGTCCACACAGCGGAATTCCATGTTTTTATGTTGGAGATCTTCCTTTGTGGTGAAGGGAAGCCGTGCCAAGTCTTCCAACGTCTTGACGGTACTAATGTCAATACGATGGGCTGTGAAAAGCTTTTGGTAGAAGGCTGAATGAGCCTGGAGATATGCCAAAAACTGCCGTAACTTTTCCTCCTGAAAACGTTGGATTGTCTTTCGATCTGCTTGCTCGAGGGTGGGTATCGGAATCATTGTTTATCGTTTTCGTTCGCATTTCCTAATCCGTTTCCGAATTAGATCCTTATCTCTGAGGGTAGCCACCTCTTTACTGGCCGATACTTGGAAGTAATGTAATGCCCTGTCGTACTTCCGTTGCTCATACAGGTATTCCCCGATCAAGAAACTGGTTTTCCAAAACGCTGGATTGAGTTGCATAAAATCGTTAAGCGCTTCGTCCGGTACCGCCAGCCCTTTCTCAATAGCGGTTTCCAAATTACGCATTTGAACACGAAACTCTTCATAGTTTTCGAAATCGGTTGACTCCACAAAGGCATCGCTGGCTATATTCAACGTATCAACTGCCAGTGTAATATCTTTTTCACGCGAGCCCAGCTGCCTGAATACCGCATCCAGATCATAGGCGACAAACTCCCCCAATTGATAAGGGGTACTGGATACCCACATCAGCCGGTCTTCCGGCTGGAAGACAACTGCATGGTGTGCAAGTAGCTGGTTGATGGCTTTTTCATTGCCGTAACCCAATTTCGCACCGCTTATCCCGTCCTTGTCGCGCAATAGCGTTGCTGCCGCTGTCGGCGTAAGTGGTGGGGCAGATGCAATCAGTTCATTCATGCGGTCGAAACGGTATTGCGAATGGCTTTCAGCCAGCTGCCGCATGTTGTTTTTGTCCGATTGGTATACCTGGCTTTGGAAATGGTTGGTGCAGATCAGCAAATTTTGGCTGGATGTGACTTCATAAACTCCAAATTTCTTTGGCGATACTTCGATAAGCACAGCCTTTCCATCCGCAGCACTGCCCACCATGATGGCTTCGGATACGAAAACCGCTCGCCTTTTTGCGATACGGACGGCGTCATCGATATTTGCTGCATACTGCAAGATCTCTCGGGTAAGCAAGCCGATCGGTGTCTTCGCTTTGTGGGGAATGTCCGACTTACCCGCATTGATGGTCACGGTAAGCCCCATTTCATTCATACCGGAAACCGCACCTACCATACCGGCCCACGTCACCATGGCGTGTTTATAGCCTTGCTGGGGGTTGATAAAGGCCATGATTTTCTCCTCGGCGAATTCGTCGCCGGCATAAAAGTCAAAGTTGCGCCCAATCAGCAGCTTACCGTCAGCCGTATGTTCGCCCCACGCTGCAAACGAGGTACAACCCACCAACGCCAAGTCTCGCAGTGCGTGTCCAATATCGTGGGCACCATGGAAATACATGAGCCGTTGGTAGGGTGGCGCAAGGAAACTAAAGGTATCCGAGGCGGACCGCGATAAACCATATATTTCCACTTGGTATTCAGCGGGTACATGGTCGATCAGACGCCGGTTGAAAAAACGGAGGAATCTGCGCAACAGCCATTGGCGAAACCGCGAAGGCACCAGTTCCTTGACTTGTGCTACAAAGGCGGTTTCCTGTCGGTAAAGCAGCTCTTTGGTAAGCACACCATTTGCCAACCCCCGTTGCAAGGGGTCGCCTGCTACGTACAGCTCCCAGATTCCCTGATCATTTTTACGAAGTGTCCCGTTTGGCATCACGTAAGAATCCGGGGCTATCTCCGTACGTTTACCGGTTTCGTTTTGGTATTGGTTAATTTGCGGAACCTGCTTTATCCCGCCGCATGACGAACCAGACAGCATGAGGTAAGACCCCGAAAGGAAGCCCAGCACACGATAAAACAGTTGTATATTCATGATTAAGTTGGCAGTGAGTACTAACTACTACCTACTAAATACTAATCTACGGCAACAGGTGCGTTACCGCCCTTACCGCACGGTCATGCTTCTTTACAAAGGGGTTTTCCTTATCCCATACGTACCCCGCCAATACCGAACATACTTTACGGCGTACCTCTTCATTCACTTCCTTGTGAAAAAAGAACTTCTGCAAATCACCGGAATACCAATCGCGGATGTATGAACGGAACACACTTACCCCCCACAGCATATGTTCTTCGTATTCCCGTTTCCAATCCACTGCTTCGCCATTTAGTTGTCTCACTGCCAGTTTGGCTGCCAGTGCTCCCGACTCCGTAGCAAAGCAGACACCGGAGGAAAAAACCGGGTCCAGAAACTCTGCACTATTGCCCGTAATGGCAAAACCATCTCCGTACAAGGTCTTCGATGCCTTGGCGTACGATACGATCTGCTTAGGCTCAAACAGAAAATCAAGGCCATCAAACCGTTGCCTATAATATTCAGACTGACGAATAATATGCTTGAAGGTGTCGGTATGATTTGCCTGTTGAATGGCTTCCAAATGTTCTTTTGGGCAAACCAGCCCCAATGACGAACGGCCATTGGAAAACGGAATCACCCAAAACCACACCTCCTGCTCGAGAACATCAAAGGTGATCAGTGTACCTTCTTCACCTGCGGGTCGCCTGATATCATCCAAATGTACAAATGTGGCCGCCATAGGTGGAAATGAGGAGGGCGCATCCAAATCCAGGAGCCGTGGCAATACCCGGCCATATCCACTGCAATCGATCAGGAAGCGCGCATGTATTTCATATCGGTCTCCGGCTTCATTGCGTACGGTGGTTACGGAATCCGTACCGTCAAATACCACACTTTCCACGGTCGTACCAAAAGCAATATCCACTCCCCGCTGCTGCAAGACGTCAGTGAGGGTTTTATCAAATTCCGCCCGTGGGAGCTGCCAGGTCCAATCCCATCCTGCCGAGAATTTCTTACTGAAATCAAACCAGCATACTTCATCTCCTCGGAGGAAACGGGCGCCGAATTTTTTTTCAAAGCCCTTGGCCTCCACCGCTTCGACAAAACCGGCTTCGTCAAAGTGATCCATACAACGGGGGATCAGGCTCTCGCCGATGACAAACCGGGGAAAATGTTCCCGTTCAACTACCTTCAATGTAATTCCCTTTTTCTGTAAGATGGAGGCCGCTACTGCTCCCGAAGGGCCGGCTCCAATTACCAAGACATCAACATGTTCTGCAATCATTTCTATCAAAATGGCGTATGGACGGCTCAAACTTAGGTAAACTTGTATTTAAATACAAGTTTACCTAAGTTTGCAACCGCTTTAATTTTAAGCGTTGCTAATAAGAATGATAGAACTAACGGACCCGATTGCACTTGCCGATTTTTATGCGGTGTTGTTCGAAGACCAACAGGTCAATTTAGCCAACAGCACCTCGGATCGAATAAAGCAAAGCCACGATTTCCTGAAACGCTTCGCAACCGATAAAATCATCTACGGTGTAAATACCGGGTTTGGGCCCATGGCCCAATACCGAATTGCAGAGGGCGATCAAATCCAGTTGCAGTACAACCTCATCCGCAGCCATGCGGCTGGTATGGGTGACGTGCTTGATCCTATCTACGCCAAATCGACCCTATTGGCTCGTTTACACACCTTATCATTAGGCTATTCAGGCGTGCATTCCAACGCCGTGGAATTGATGCTAGAGATGCTAAACCGCGGTATCCTACCGGTTATCTATCAGCACGGCGGTGTTGGTGCCAGTGGAGATTTGGTACAGCTGGCCCACCTTGCGCTCAACATGATCGGGGAGGGAAACGTCTTCTATCAAGGTCAGAAAATACCGGCTGCTGTTGCATTGGCCAATGAAGGATTGCAACCGATGCAGATACACATCCGTGAAGGGCTCGCGCTGATCAATGGAACATCCGTCATGACGGGCGTCGGTATTGTCAATGTCATTTATGGCAAACGGTTGCTAAACTGGTCCATAGCCTGCTCAGCATTGATGAATGAGCTGGTAAGCGCTTATGACGATCACCTCTCAGAGACGCTCAACAGCACGAAAAAGCATGAAGGGCAACAACAGGTCGCCGCAAAAATGCGGGACATTATTGCAGACAGCAAACTCATCCGCAAACGTCACGAACACCTCTATAGCCGAAGGATAGAAGAAAGTATCTTCAAAGATAAACTGCAAGAGTATTATTCCATCCGCTGTGTTCCACAGATTTTGGGCCCCATATGGGAGGCCCTACAGCATTGTACAGCAACACTTATTAGAGAGGTCAACTCTGCTAATGACAATCCCATCATCGATGTAGCGTCAGCGAGCGTTTATCATGGCGGCAATTTCCACGGTGACTACATCGCATTCGAGATGGACAAATTGCGTATTGCCATCGCCAAACTGACCATGCTTATGGAAAGACAGCTTAATTACCTGCTCAATTCCTCCTTGAATGAGATACTTCCTTCTTTCGTCAACCTGGGTAAACTGGGATTGAATTTCGGTATGCAGGGTGCTCAGTTTACTGCAACCTCGACGACCGCGGAAAACCAAACCTTGGCTACGCCCATCTACACCCACAGTATTCCCAATAACAAGGACAATCAGGACATTGTAAGCATGGGAACCAATTCGGCTTGGCTTACTAAAAAGGTTATTGACAACGCGTACGAAGTGCTCGCCATCCAACTGCTCTCGCTGGTCCAAGCTGTAGAAGCCCTAGATTGCCAAGCAAACCTTTCGACAAAAAGCAAAAAGGTTTATACGGACATCCGATCAATTGTTCCTATCTTTAAAGAAGATATGGTATTATCGCCGTATTTGACCGCGATTAAGGACCATGTAAAAGCAAACGATTGATGGAAGGCAAAAAGTACGCATTGGTAAGCGGCGGGTCTCGGGGAATCGGCAGGGCGATATGCATCGCATTGGCACGCGAACTCCACTACCCGATATTGATAAACTATCAGGCGAACACCGCCGCTGCGGAGGAAACCAAAAGCCAGATTATCAAGACCGGAGGTGAAGCCGAATTGCTCCAATTTGACGTGTGCAACCAAGCCGAAACTCATGCCCAACTGGCTACGTGGAAAGAACAGCATCCAAATGACCTCATCGAGGTGATTGTCAATAACGCCGGTGTCACACGCGACGGGTTGTTTATGTGGATGGAAAACGATGACTGGAACACGGTTATCAACACCACGTTGAGCGGCTTTTACAACATTACCAAACCGTTGATCCAAGAGCTCCTGCGGCACCGTTATGGCCGCATCATCAATGTTTCTTCGGTGTCGGGAGTGAAAGGCACCCCAGGACAGACCAACTATTCCGCTGCTAAAGCAGGTCTTATTGGGGCTACAAAGGCCCTTGCACAAGAGGTAGCCAAGCGTAATGTGACAGTCAACGCCGTAGCACCGGGGTTCATCGAAACGGACATGACCAGCACATTGGATACCGGAGAATTAAAAAAATTAATACCTTTAAATCGTTTTGGGAAAGCCGAGGAAGTGGCCGAATTGGTGTGCTTCCTTGCTTCGCGGAAAGCATCTTACATCACAGGCGAGGTCATCAATATCAATGGCGGGATTTATTCCTAGCACAACGCAAAAGGCAAGGCATCATGCAACGCAGAGTGGTCATCACTGGAATGGGAATCTATTCTTCACTGGGCAAGAACCTCAGTGAGGTGAAAGACTCGTTGTATCATGGCCGCTCAGGTATCGTCTTTGCTCAGGATCGGAAAGATTTCGGTTACCGTTCTGCACTGACCGGTTTTGTGGAACGGCCGGACCTGACAAAAGCGCTATCTCGCCGGCAGCGCATCAGTATGGGCGAAGAAAGCGAATATGCCTATGTAGCCACGCAGGAAGCATTGCGGAATGCCAAGATTGACGAGGCATACTTTGACGAACGTATCTTAGGACTGATTTATGGCAATGACAGCGTATCTCAGGCGGTGATGGAAGCCCTTGACATCGTTCGACAAAAAAAAGACACCACATTGGTGGGGTCGGGCGCAATCTTCAAGTCGATGAACTCATCGGTAACCATGAACCTATCGACCATCTACCGCATCCGTGGCATCAACATGACAATCAGCGCAGCCTGTGCAAGTGGTTCGCATGCCATCGGACTGGCGTACCTATTCATCAAACAAGGGTTGCAGGATTGCATCATCTGCGGTGGTGCGCAGGAAACCAATAAATATGCGATGGCCAGCTTCGATGGCTTGGGCGTGTTTTCTAATCGGGAGGACGAGCCCACCAAGGCGTCGCGCCCATTTGATAAGGACCGCAATGGCTTAGTGCCCGGCGGCGGGGCTGCTACCATCGTACTGGAGGAGTACGAATCCGCGATAAAACGGGGAGCGCCCATCCTAGCCGAAGTACTCAGCTACGGCTTCTCATCCAATGGCGATCACATCTCAACTCCTAACGTGGAGGGACCCGTACGGGCTATGGAAATGGCATTGCAGCAAGCCGGCCTCTCTCCGGCCGACATCGAGTACATCAATGCGCACGCTACATCCACGCCCATGGGCGATGCCAACGAAGCCCGGGCCTTGTCGCAACTGTTCGGCGCCGATCCCATTATCAGTTCCACCAAATCGATGACCGGCCATGAGTGTTGGATGGCGGGGACTAGCGAAGTCATTTATTCACTCCTTATGGCGCAGCATGGCTTCATCGCGCCCAATATAAACCTGGAGGAAGTAGACGAACCCGCCCGAGGCCTGACTTTGGCAAAAAATACAATAAACCAAAATTTTAATGTATTTTTGTCCAATTCTTTTGGATTCGGCGGAACAAACTCCGCGTTAATTGTAAAAAAACTGTAATAGCGCAGCAGCCATGAGCAGGGAAGAGATTATTGATATTACCAATAAGTTTTTGATCGAAGAATTTGAGGTGGAGTCTGAAATTATTCAGCCTGATGCGGATTTGAAGGAGTCGCTGGATTTAGATAGTTTGGATTATGTGGATCTGGTGGTCATTATCGAATCAAATTTTGGCATAAAGCTGGAAAGCAAAGATTTTACCAACGTCAACACATTTGACAACCTTTACGACTTAATTGGCAGTAAGCTGCATGCCGTCGCCTAATCACGTCCAATGGCTGAATGGGAAGGAAAATCAAGGGGAACCGTTTCCGGATACAAAATTTTTATTTTCCTGATTAAGCATGCAGGAATAAATGTTGCGTACTCGCTGCTGGTCTTCGTCTCCTTATATTATTTCCTGTTTTCACCGCATCAAACTGTAGCGATATACCGATATTTCCGTAACCGCCGAAAGAACGGCATACTCGGCAGCGTCATCGATACCTATCGGAATTACTTTGTTTTCGGGCAAACGATTATCGATAAGATCGCAATCACCGCCGGTCTGGAGCATAAATACACGTACGAATTCGATGGGATTGACCATATCCGCCAATTAGCCAAGGATAACAGTGCCGGCATCCTCATCAGTGCCCATGTCGGTAATTTTGAGGTATCTCAGTATTTTATGGGCGAATTCGACAAGCAGATTCATTTGGTAACCACCGATGAGGAACAGCGCGCCATTAAATCGTACCTCGCCAATATCATGGCCAAGCCCAAGACGAGCTTTATCGTAGTTAGGGACGACTTGTCGCACGTATTTGAAATCAATCAAGTCATCAACGAAAAAGGGATGATCTGTTTCACAGGTGACCGTTTTGTTGAAGGAAGCAAAACGATGATGGCCAATTTTATTGGGCAATCCGCCCGTTTTCCTGCAGGTCCTTTCCTGATTAGTTCCAGGCTAAGCACGCCGGTGCTATTCGTATATGTCATGCGTGAACGCCGTCGGCACTACCACCTCTACGCCCGTATAGCTGACTTCAAGCATCGCGACGCGCAGTCGCTGCTCCACGCTTATACACAGAGTATGGAACATATGCTAACGAAATATCCTCGGCAATGGTTTAATTATTACGATTTTTGGAAAGCCTGATGAAACGCGTTTTAGTCGTTTATTACACCCAAACCGGGCAACAAAAGGAAATCTTGGATCAAATCCTATTTCCATTGGAAGCCGACCCACAGGTGGAGCTGACATACCATCGGATCCAACCTGTATCCAATTACCCCTTTCCATGGGATGGCCACAGCTTCTTTGATGCGTTCCCCGAGTCCTTCCTTCAGATTCCGTGCCCTTTACAGCCAATCGATGACCAAATACTCCATACGAACTATGACCTCGTCATCCTTGGCTACCAAGTTTGGTACCTCTCCCCCTCCATTCCATTTAATTCTTTTCTGAACACCAAAGAAGCTAAGCGGCTTTTGAATGACACACCGGTCATTACGGTGATCAACTGTCGTAACATGTGGGTGATGGCACAGGAGAAAGTAAAAAGCTTGCTTCATGGAATCGGTGCCAACCACGTAGGGAATGTGGTATTGGTAGACCGGCACCTCAATCACGTCAGCGTCATTACCATCGTGCACTGGATGATGACGGGACGCAAGGATTCCTATCTTGGACTATTCCCGAAACCGGGGGTATCGGAGAAAGACATCTCTGAATCGCGTAGATTTGGTGAACCGATCGCCACCCATTTAAAAAACAACGACTATTCGACCCTGCAAACATCGCTGGTTGGGCTGGGCGCGGTATTAGTGAAACCCCTGCTTGTATTCACGGATAAAAGGGCCAATACCCTATTCGCAAAGTGGTCCCAACTTATCCGTAGCAAGGGATTGCCAGGCGAGGCCGCACGTCGTCCGTGGCTGAAAGCTTTCAATTATTACCTGCTTTTCGCGATATGGGTACTCGCACCAGTCGTCAGTTTACTATTTTTAATACTACATTTGCCGTTCCTTTCCCTAATCCGGAAAGAGAAGCGGTACTATCAGTCTGTCAATTTCAAAACACCCCGGTAATGCCAACGGTATATATCAATGCAATAGCGAAGTTTCTGCCCAACGAGCCTGTCCCAAATAGCCGTATGGAGGAGGTTTTGGGCGTGGTCAATGGCTCGCCATCTAGGGCGCGTGCTATCGTACTGCGCAACAATCGGATTACCTCCAGGTACTACGCCATCGGTGCGGATGGACATCCTACGCACAACAATGCCGAATTGACCATCGAGGCTATCAATAGGCTGATGGCGCAATCAGGAGCCGATCGGTCCGATATCGATATGCTATCGTGTGGCACCTCCACGCCCGACCAATTGCTCCCTTCTCATGCCAGTATGGTGCATGGATTATGGCAAAACAAACCTATCGAACTCAATTCCGCTTCGGGCATTTGCACGTCCGGCATGAACGCCCTTAAATACGCATACATGGCCGTAGCTACCGGGAGCGCAAAACAAGCAGTGTGTACGGGTTCTGAACGGGTATCGTCGTGGTTGCGAGCCGACAAATTCAACTCCGAATCCGAGCGGCTTGCTGCTTTAGAACAAAATCCCATCATTGCATTCGAAAAGGATTTCCTACGCTGGATGTTATCCGATGGAGCGGGCGCCATGCTGCTTAGTGACAAGCCCAATCGGCAACGCACCTCGCTTGCCATCCATTGGGTCGATGGCATTTCCTACGCCCACGAACTGGAGCCTTGCATGTATGCAGGGGCGCTAAAAAAGGATGGGAAACTACTCCCATGGAGTGACGTACTACCGGAGCAATGGCTTGAGAAATCGATGTTTGCCATTAAGCAAGATATTAAGCTGCTTGAGTCATACGTCATTCCCAAGGGGGTACAGAGTATCCAGGAAGTACTCCGACGCCATCAGCTTGCTACCGGCGACATCGACCATTTCCTCCCGCACATCTCTTCCTATTTCTTCAAAGATCGTCTTTTCGAAGCGTTTACAAAAGCCGGAATCGATATTCCTGAAGAGAAATGGTTTATCAACTTACATAAGATCGGCAACGTGGGATCAGCATCCAGTTATATCCAATTGGAAGAGCTTTTCAACGCACGCGAGCTCAAAATCGGGGAAAAAATATTACTATCCGTGCCCGAAAGCGGAAGATTTTCTTATGTTTACGCGTTGTTGGAAGTAACCTAATGCTATGACGCTCATCTCATCGCAAGAAGCGATAGGGAAATTGATTCCCCAGCAACCACCCTTTGTATTGGTGGATAAACTCATTACGTATGAAACCGACTGTATCATCGCCGGTTTTGATATTCCTGAACAGCATGTCTTGGTAGAGGAAAGCGGCTTCCTCTCGGAAGCCGGTGTTATCGAACATTTCGCCCAGACCATTGCGCTGCACCAAGGCTATGATTATGCGTTGCGCAACATGCGCCCTCCAGTCGGGTATATTGGGTCGGTCAAGAACTTCGAAATATACGAGTTGCCCCGCACCGGCGATCAAATCCATACCCGTATATCCATTTTGCAACGATTATTTGGGGTCACTGCTGTACGCGGAGAAGTCAAACTCGGCGAAAAGATCATCGCCATAGGCGAAATGCGAACCGTCATTGCCAAAGAAACCGAGTAATCTCATGCCTTTCCCCGCCATCGAAGAACTCATCCCCCATCGGCCGCCAATGGTTATGGTAGACCATGTAGTGAAGGTAGATGGCCTGAAAACGGAAACGTCCTTTGTGGTAAAACCCGAATGCATTTTCGTTAAACAGGGTTTGCTTTCGGAGATGGGCATGCTTGAAAATCTCGCACAAACCAGCTTCGTATTCCTCAATTATTTTTTCATCAAACCGGATGAAGTGCTCTGGGATAAAGAGAAGAATAACCTTGGTGTCATCAGCACGATTCTTAACCTTGAAGTATCGGCACTCCCGAGCGTAGGTGACCAGCTATTAACCTGCACACACACCGAGCTTGTTTTTACCTCAGATTTTTTGAAAATTTGCAACATTCAAGGTCACGTACTCGTGGATGGAAAAACGGTGCTGGAAGCAACCATGAAAATGCTATTGCAGACCAAAGATCAGTGAGGTAAACATGAATAAAAACGAAGTGCCCCAAGATAAAGGAAGCCTAGCTAAGAAAAACGTGCATGAGCTCTGCTATGCCGTGGACGAGAACGGTCGTTACACCGCGGTACCCAGCAGCGGCTGGGAAGCGAAAACCTTGGCACTAAATGAATCACTCAAACTAATCGACGAGCGGATAGCGATGACCAAAAGTGCCGTCTTAGCTGGCGAACTCAGCCCTATCGCTTACTATATGGAGCTCAACCGCATGGATTTACCATTGCTCGCGAACTATGTGGGTATGCACCGTTGGTTTGTCAAGCGGCACTTCCAGCCACGCCGTTTCGACAAACTCAGCACGAAAACACTTCAGAAGTATGCTGATGTTTTTGGAATCACCATGGCACAGTTGAAATCACCTATTCGTTAACGCATACATGAGCATACTTTTCGAACACCGCCAATCTGCCCACTGCGAGAATGGGGTAGTTTCAAATTTACTGCATCACCAAGGCATGACCTTATCCGAGCCGATGGTCTTCGGTATCGGCAGCGGCCTATTCTTTGTGTACTTGCCATTCCTTAAAGTTAATTTTGCGCCGGGATTCAGCTATCGCCCCATGCCTGGCAGGATTTTCAGAAAGTTGGCCAAGAGATTGGGGATACGAGTGAGACACCAACGTTTTTCATCGCCAGAGCGGGCTAAGGCCGTACTGGACGAAAAACTCGATCAGGGCATCCCGGTAGGCTTGCAGGTAGGTGTCTATCACCTCACCTATTTTCCCGACGAGTACCGATTCCATTTCAATGCCCACAATCTAGTCGTATATGGCAAAGCGGCCGATGACTACCTCATTAGCGATCCGGTGATGGACTACACAACCAAACTCAGCACACAAGAGCTCCAGCGGGTCCGTTTTGCCAAAGGAGCATTGCCGCCCAAGGGACACCTCTATTATCTGGAACGGTTACCGGAAGTATATGATCTCGAAAGGGCAATAAAGAAAGGCATCCGGCAGACCTGCAATGACATGCTTGCGCCGGTACCCATCATCGGTGTAAATGCGATGAAATGGGTTGCACGAAATATCCGGAAATGGCCGAAGACGATCGGCGTAAAGAAAACCAACCATTATTTGGGCCAGCTCGTACGCATGCAGGAAGAGATCGGTACCGGTGGCGGTGGATTCCGCTTCATCTATGCAGCCTTTCTACAAGAAGCCAGTACATTGCTCCGTAACCCGGCCCTCGCCCAGCGATCGGAAGAGATGACCGCAATCGGTGACGCTTGGCGAGATTTTGCATTGAACATTTCCCGTATCTACAAAAACCGTAAATCCGGAGACGATGTGTATGAACAGCTTGCCCAGCAATTGCTGGATCTCGCCACGCGGGAAAAGCAATTTTTCATGAGGCTCAAAAATGACATTTGACCAAAACGGAGTATTCATCTCCGATAAACCGTACCGGGCAATGACGTGCTCATTGCCTCGGCATGTATAAGAAATTTAGGGCAAACATCTTCATTTGAACAAGTTTCCTTATTTTCGCCCCATGGAGGAAATCATCCGTATCCGCAATTTGTCCAAACGCTATACGGGCAGTGATCGGTATGCATTGAAAGACCTGTCACTTTCGATCGGGAAAGGCGAGATTTTCGGCTTACTTGGTCCAAATGGGGCCGGTAAGACTACTTTGATTTCTACGTTGTGCGGAATGATTAAACCAACATCGGGTGAATTGTGGTTCGATAACCTGAATTATCGACAGCACAGTCGGAAAGTGCAACGGCAGATTGGTGTGGTACCGCAGGAATATGCGCTCTACCCTACCCTCAGTGCAGAAGAAAACCTATACTACTTCGGCAGTCTGTATGGACTTTCTTCCCGGGAACTGAATCGTCGGATTGCAGACGGGTTACACCGCGTCGGACTGGCGGATTTCGCTAAAAAACCCATTAAAACATTCTCCGGTGGGATGCAACGGCGAGTCAACTTATTGGCCGGCACATTACATCAACCCAATGTGCTGTTTCTCGATGAACCCACCGTGGGTGTGGATGTGCACTCCAAGGAGGTCATTATGACCTTGCTCCATGAGCTCAATACACAGGGTACCACCATCATCTATAGCTCGCATCACCTAAACGAAGCGCAGCATTTCTGTACCCGGATCGCTATCATTGATGAAGGAAAAATCGTGGTGGAGGGCAAACCCGAAGAACTCATCGCATCCGTAGCGGGGGCCACCACTTTGGAAAATGTCTTTATCCACCACACGGGAAGCCAGCTTAGAGATTATGCGTAAACTCATCGTATCGGCCTACAAGGAAGTCCTGCTCCTACTCCGCGACTGGGGTGGGCTTGCCATCCTGTTTTTCATGCCATCGGTCTTGATCATTACCATAACGCTCATCCAGGAAAGCACCTTCAAAGCCGTGGGTGAATCCACACTACCCATTATATTGGTAGACCAAGATGCAGGCGAAATTGGCCAGTTGGTGGCCAAAAACCTCGCGGAAGCGCCCCACGTGCAGTTGGTTACCGAGGTAGACGGCCAACCGATTGATGCGGAACGAGCTCGGGAACTGGTCAGCGATGGCGAATATCAGATCGCACTAGTTATCCCAAAGGGCATCAGCAGCGAGCTGAATGAAAAAGTAAACCACAATGTCAATCATATCTTGGGTGAATTTGCAGTCACGGAACCAGATAGTGCAGCACAACCGAAAGAAAAGACATGGAAAGCAAAGGAAATCAACATTTACTTCGATCCAGCTGCCGGGCATACGTTTCGAAATAGCGTAAAGAACAACATCGAGCGGATGCTCTCTAAGGTAGAAGTACAGAAAATATACGAGGTATTCGTCAATGAAATGGGATTGAATGAAGATCCCGGCCTATTGAACGGCGAAATCATCACCTTCAAAGAAACGATTGCCCAAAAGGGAAACGATGGCATTATACCCAACGCCGTGCAGCACAATGTACCGGCATGGATCTTGTTTGGCATCTTCTTTATCGTCGTTCCCCTAGGCATCAACTTAGTAAAAGAAAAAAATCTCGGCACGTATATCCGATTACGGACCAGCCCGGTATCGTATGCCATCATCCTGGGAGGTAAGATCATCACCTATACCGTTATTTGCTTGATCCAGTTTATGCTGATGTTGCTGATCGCCAAGTATATTTTCCCGCTCATTGGGCTTATTGAATTCGATCCCGGCACCCAACTCCCGTTAATGGTACTGATCGCCTTCGTATCGGGCCTCGCCGCGATCGGATTGGGTATCCTTATCGGCACCGTTGCTGAAACACAGGAACAGTCCGCACCGTTCGGTGCTATTTTCGTCATTATACTTGCCGCCCTTGGCGGTGTTTGGGTACCCACGTTCATCATGCCGGAATTGATGCAAAAGGTATCGGCATTTTCTCCCATGAATTGGGGCATATCTGCCTTTTATGATGTTATCCTGCGCAATGGCACCGCTATCGATATCGCACAGCCATTGGCCTATCTGCTGGCGTTCTTTGCCACTACACTGCTGGCCGCTATTTACTATGACAAAAGAAACCGAACAACCTGATGGATCAAACACTCCGCTATACCACCCGTTTCCGCGTTCGGTTCAATGAGACCGATCCCCTTGGCATCGTGTGGCATGGGCATTACATCACGTACTTTGAAGACGGAAGGGAAGCATTCGGTGAGGCATTAGGCATCGCTTACCGGCACATCAGCGACCAGGGATACCTTGCACCGGTGGTGAAATGCTGCTGCGAATACAAATTACCGCTTCGGTACGGTGACTGGGCCGATGTCGAAACAGTTTTCATCAACAACCCGGCCGCCAAAATGATTTTCCGGTATACCATACGCAATGCTGCGGAGCAAGTGGTGGCCACGGGTGAAACCATTCAGGTCTTTACAGACACCAACGGGGACCTGATGCTGACCAATCCCCCATTCTTTGCCGAGTGGAAGGGAAAACATGGATTGCTATGAAGGATGATGTGTTTATTGTCGGCGACGAGGCTATTACTCCCCTCGGCTTAGGGAGCCAACTGAATTTTAGACACGTGGTAGACGGCCATACGGCCGTAACGGAGATAAGCGATCTCCAGCTCGCCGACCAGCCTATATATGCGGCTCGGATTGACGAAGCGCATTGGGTAGGCAACATCAAGGATGAACACCGCTACACACGTCTTGAAAAGCTGTTCATCCTTGTCTTAGCATCGCTGATCGCCGAATACGAGATTCCATTAGACGAGCGCACGTTGGTGGTACTTGCAACCACTAAAGGTAATGTGTCGTTGTTGCACAACCCCCTACGGACTTTTGCGGAAGAACGGGTACATATTTCAACAATGACCAACGAAATCCAACGCTATTTTGGATTCAAAAGCCAAATTATCCCCCTTTCAAATGCCTGCATATCGGGCTCCCTAGCAATATCCGTGGCACGGCGGCTGCTCCAATATGATACCCGATACAAGCGGGCTATCGTAATCGGTGGCGATGAACTCTCGAAATTTATTGTATCGGGCTTCCATGCATTCCAAGCCTTGGCCGATGGACATTGCCGCCCGTTTGACCGTGACCGGAAGGGACTGAATCTTGGCGAGGCTGTCGCTGCGGTGTACCTCTCCAAAATACCGACCAACGATGCCGTCTGGATAGCAGGCGTAGGTTCGCATAACGATGCCAACCACATCTCCGGCCCGTCACGCACGGGCGAAGGGTTATACCAAAGCATCCAGGAGGCAATGCAAGAGGCCGGTGAGCCGGCACTTGACTTCATTTCGGCTCACGGTACCGCTACATCTTACAATGACGAGATGGAAGCCATAGCCTTACAACGAAGCGGTTTGTCCACCACCCCTTTACACAGCCTCAAAGCATACTATGGTCATACCTTAGGTGCCAGCGGTTTGCTTGAAACTATCCTTGGCATCCATTCCCTGAAAAACAATCGACTGATTCCCTCCCGCGGTTTCATGCATCAAGGCACTAGCCAAAGGCTGAATATGATTACAAAAAGCACGCAACTACCGTTAAATTCTTTCCTGAAAACCGCGTCGGGTTTCGGTGGTTGCAACATCGCTACCATTTTCCAGAAAGTGTGACGAATGGAAAAGCATCAATATCATATCCAATCATATTGCCGCATCCGTGGTTGCGCTATCCAGATAAATGGAAAGCCATTCTTCAACCTCGTACCTTCAGTGCCAATAGGTGACTTCCTTAAATCCGCGTATCGACATCTGAACATCGACTACCCCAAATTCCACAAGATGGATGGCCTTTGCAAGGCAATTTTCATAGCCGTAGAGCTGATGGCACTTGAATCGGGACCTTATCAACGCGATACGGCGCTCATCTTTTCCAACCGTTCTTCCAGCCATCTTTCCGATAGCCGGCACGCGACGGGCATTTTCGACACGATCAACCCCGTCGCCAGCCCCTCCACATTCGTGTATACCCTACCCAATATCGCCATGGGTGAAATCAGCATCCGCCACCAATTGCAAAGCGAAAATGTTTTCTTTATTTTTGACAGCTATTTGCCGGAGTTTCTCGTTCCATTTACGGCCTCGATGCTGGAGGACGGAAAAGCAGGAAGCGTCCTCTGCGGTTGGACGGAAATAACAGCGGAAACGTGCGATTTGCTGCTCTATCACGTTGGTATATCAACAGGACCGCTGCACAACGTTGAGCAATTAAAAAGACTATATAACGAAGAAGATGAGTGAATTGACACAAGAGCTGAAAGCTAAAATCATTACCCAGCTGAACCTGGAAGACCTGGCCATAGAGGACTTGGCAGACGACACCCCCCTTTTTGGCGATGGGCTTGGTTTGGACTCCATCGATGCCCTGGAGCTCATCGTGATGCTCGACAAGAGCTATGGCATCAAGCTAGCTGACCCTAAAGAAGGACGGAAAGTTTTTGAAACCATCCAAACCATGGCTGATTTCATCGAGGCAAGTCGCAAATGAAGGAACCTATCCCGATAGCCATTACCGGAATGGGCGCCATCTCCGCCATCGGCAACGATGTGGCAAACCATTACAGCTCGTTACGGAGTTCCAATCCTGGAATCGGACCCATCACGCAGGTGCAAACCCACCATCGTGGCAACCTGTTAGTCGGTGAAATCAGTATGGACAATGGGGCACTCTACGACTGTTTGGCAATCCCTGCCCATGAAGCCTATACCCGAAGCACTTTGCTCGCCCTAGTGGCGGTAAGAGAAGCCCTGGTCAACGCCGGTATTGATCCGGCAGATGGGTATCGAACAGGATTAATCTCCGCTACAACGGTGGGTGGTATGGACGCAACCGAGACCTATTATGAGGACTATCTGGTATCCAAATCACATCAGCATTTCATCCCTACGCACCCGAGTGGATATTCAACCGAACAATTGGCCCGCCACATTGGGGTAACGGAATTTGTGACCACCATCAGTACGGCTTGTTCATCGGCGGCGAATGCCATTATGCTGGGAGCACGGATGATCAAGGCTGGGCTGTTGGATCGGGCCATCGTGGGTGGTACGGACTGCCTGTCCAAATTCACGATCAACGGCTTCAACGCACTGATGATTTATACCGACAGCTATTGCCGCCCGTTTGATGAGCACCGCAACGGATTGAATCTGGGGGAAGCGGCAGCCTATCTGGTATTGGAGTCGCCTGAGTTGGTTAAACAGCGAACCCAGACGCCGATCGCTTACCTGACTGGCTATGGAAATGCCAATGATGCCTTCCATCAAACCGCCTCGTCAGATGACGGCGAAGGCGCTTACCTGGCGATGAAACAGGCATTGAAAGTGGCAAACCTGGACGCCGCTGATGTTGATTACATCAATGCACATGGAACAGCCACACCCAATAATGATCTGGCGGAAGGCCAGGCATTACTACGCATCTACGGCTCCGTGGAGGCGGTGCCGGCGTTCAGCTCCACCAAAGCTTTTACGGGGCACACCTTGGCAGCGGCTGGAGCCATTGAGGCCGTCATTTCCATATTGGCATTGCAGCACCAAGTGGTTTTTCCCAACCTGAACTTTTCGCAACCCATCACAACGTTGGGTATCGTGCCGCAAACCCAGTTATTGCCGAAAAAGATTGACCATGTGCTGTCCAACTCGTTCGGCTTTGGCGGTAATTGCAGTACCCTGCTATTCTCAAACGCCCATGATTAAGCCCATTTACGTCCACGGCAGCGGCAGCATTTCCATCCAGCCCACCTTTGAACCGGGTTATTGCTTCGATTCGATCCTTTCTTTTGCACAAAATCCTGTGCCGGCTTATGAGCCCGATTACAAGGCGCTCATCCCCGCGATGCAACTCCGGCGCATGAACAAAAGCATGCGTATGGCGATCTTCGCCTCCCGGCTTGCCTTACAGCAAGCAGATAGAACGGCAGTCGACGCCATCATCACGGGATCGGGATTGGGCTGCCTGAAGGATTCCGAGCGCTTTGTGGAAGCCCTATTGGCCGAAGAAGGGCAATCCTTAAACCCCACGCCATTCATCCAGTCTACCCACAACATGGCTGCAGCAGCCATCGCACTCGTCCTCAAATGCAAGGGCTACAACATGACTTATGTCAACAATGCTAATTCATTTGAATCCGCACTGCTTGATGGAATGGTATATTTAACCGAACACCCCAACGACACCATGCTATTGGGGGGAGTAGATGAGGCTGGCGAGCGGACCACCCAATTTTGGGACATTGCCGGTTACCTGAAGCGCGAGGTTCCCACAATCCCGACACCACTCGAAGGGGCCGCCACTCCCGGCGAAATCGCTGCCGAAGGCGCTACGTTCTTTGTTGTATCGGGCCAACCCGGAGCACGAACATATGGAAAAGTGACGGCCGTAGAGACCAGCCTTGAAACCGATGACACCGTGGTTCTTCTGAGCCGATTTCTTCAAAAGAACGGTTTGGACGCAGACGCGATCGATGCGGTATTTATGGGTTTCAACGGCGACTCGCGCTATGACGGCATTTACCGCAATTTAGGCCATTCCTTATTTCCGGCAACGCTGCAACTGGGCTTTAAGCATCTCTTGGGCGAATACGATACCGTTGTCGCATCGGCACTAGCCATCGCTCTGCAACTGCTCAACGAGCAACGTATCCCATCGTCACTCCGACTAAACGATGTGGAGCCAAAAGAATTAAAGCGCATACTCATTTACACCCAACGACGTGGAAAAAACCACGGCTTGATACTGGTGGAACAATAATCGCTCACAAGCCCACCAGCAACATCCTGAAAAACAACCACAAAGCTTACAGTTATGCAAAATTTGTAACATAAGCGCCCTTTTTTCATCTAAGAATGGTAAACTTGCATTACGTTTTATCAACGTTTACAGACTGTTAACCATATCACAGCACAATGAATAAATCCCTAACCATTTCCGCATTTTTGGGCGCAATATTTTGCGCGAATACTATTGCAATTGCCCAAAACCGTATTGAATTCAAGGAATTCAAGCTTGAAAATGGCCTCACCGTACTGATGCATCGCGATAATAGCACACCTATCGTGGCGGTATCAGTGATGTACCATGTGGGTTCCAAAAACGAAAACCCGGAGCGAACCGGATTTGCGCACTTCTTCGAGCATCTGCTTTTCGAGGGCACCGAAAACATCGGTCGCGGCGAATACATGAAAAAGATCGAATCCATCGGCGGTACACTAAACGCTTACACGTCAAATGACATTACCTACTACCATGAGGTGGTACCGTCCAATTACCTCGAAACGGCCCTATACATGGAAAGTGAACGGATGCTGCATGCCAAAGTCGACACCATTGGCGTAGAAACACAGCGCAGCGTGGTGAAGGAAGAAATGCGGCAACGTATAGATAATCAGCCCTATGGAACAATCCTACAGGAAACATTCAAACGCACGCATCAGGTTCATCCATATCATTGGCCAGTGATCGGCTCCCTCGATCACCTGAATGCCGCTGCGCTGGATGAGTTTATGCAGTTCTATAAGACGTACTATGTACCCAACAATGCGGTGCTGTCCATTGCCGGAGATATCGATTATGAACAGGCGGAAAAATGGGTGAGAACATACTTCACAGAAATACCGGTAGGTGCCGGCACCATTAACCGCCCAACGGCAAAGGAACCAAAACGTACCGAAGAAATACGCGACATCGTGTATGACAACATCCAGCTGCCAGCTGTCATCCAGGCATATAACCTTCCGCCCAAAAAACACGAAGATAGCCACGCGTTGAGTATGCTCTCCACCTACCTTACCGGCGGCAATAGCTCCCTGCTTACTAAGGAAGTGGTAGACAAGCAACAGAAAGCCGTTGCCGTGGCAGCATTCCCTTTAGACCTGGAAGATGGTGGCTTGTTCCTACTCTATGGAATTGCCAATATGGGGATACCGGCCGATACCCTAGAGCAGGCGATAGATGAACAACTCGAAAAGGTGATTGCTAATGGAATTTCGGAGCGTGATTTCCAGAAGCTCCAAGCCCAAATCGAAAATGCAGTGGTGAGCCGACACGCTTCCGTGGCCGGAATAGCCGAAAGCCTTGCCGAAGCGAAAACCTTTTTCGGTGATGCCGATGAGATAAATAGGGAAATGGACAAATACAACCGGGTGACCCGGGCTGACATCCAGCGCGTGGCGCAGGAATACCTCAGCAAAAACGGACGCGTAGTCCTGTACTATTTACCCAAATCCGCCCAAGCTCAACAATAAGCCGATTGTGAATACTTAATTAAGAAAGCAATGAAGAAAACCAGCATATTCCTCTTAGCCATTTTGTGCAGCACCACGGTCGCCTTGGCACAAATAGATCGCACCAAATACCCCGAACCTGCACCCGCACCACAGATCAATATCGGGGATCCCGCCACCTTCACCTTGCCTAACGGCTTGACGGTGTTCGTCGTTGAAAACCATAAACTACCCCGGGTCACCTATTCACTGGTGTTGGACCGCGATCCGATTTTGGAAGGCGACAAAGCGGGCCTTACCTCTTTTGTGGGTGATATGCTTATGGGCGGTACCGCAAGTCGCAGCAAAGACGAGCTCGACGAGGCAATCGACCGAATAGGGGCGCGTATCGGGGCCTCTTCCACTTCGGCAAGTGCCTCCTCCCTGAAAAAATACAATGCCCAATTGCTCGAATTGTTTGCTGATGTATTGTTCAACCCGGCGTTTCCACAGGCGGAGCTTGACAAACTAAAAAAACAGGCCATATCGGGCTTGGCTGCAGCCAAGGAAGATCCCAACAGCATCGCCGATGTCGTTCGGAATGCAGCCATGTACGGCAAAGACCACCCCTACGGCGAGACCGAGACTGAAAAAACGGTCGAAAACGTCCAGGTCGAGGACGTAAGGAACTATTATGACACCTACTTCAAGCCGAACATCGCGTACTTAGCCATCGTAGGCGACATTACGGTTTCCGAAGCGAAAGATTTGGTAAACCAATACTTTGCAAGTTGGCAAAAGGGTGAAGTTGCCAAGCACCAATGGCCTGCTCCCCAAGCACCGCAAGGCAATAAAGTGGTGCTCGTAAACCGCGCTTCAAGCGCACAGTCGGTCATCAACGTAGGTTATCCCTTTGAACTGAAACCCAATAACCCCGATGTCATTGCTGTCTCGGTCGTCGCTGAAATCCTCGGTGGCGGGGCATCATCAAGGCTCTTTCAAAATTTACGCGAAGATAAAGGGTATACCTATGGCGCCTATGGCAATATCAACCCCGGTAAGTTGGTTGCTACATTAAATACCAGTGCCAGTGTACGCAACGCCGTGACCGACAGCGCCACGCAGGAATTTATCCACGAGCTGAAAAAAATGGGTGAACGAACCATCACGCAAACCGAACTCGACTTGGCCAAAGCTTCGCTTGCCGGAAGTTTCGGTCGTTCGTTAGAGCAGCCATCAACCATCGCTAATTTTGCCATCAATACCGAATTGCAACAGCTCCCAAAGGATTACTACAAAAACTACCTGAAAAACCTGGATGCCATCACGTTGGACCAAATCAATGCGATTGCCGCCAAGTATGTGCACGGTGATAACCTACAGATTACCGTCGTAGGCAAAACGGATGACTTTGCCGAGCAAATGGCTCGTTTCGGTGATGTACAATTTTATACCGTCACCGGCGATCCGGAAGTAAAGGTAGCGATTACTGATGCCAATGTCACCGCCGAAAGCGTTGTGGATCGTTACCTAACGGCCATCGGCGGACGAGCACAATTAGCCGCGGTAAAAACGCTGAAATCGGTCAGCGAAGCGGAAATACAAGGAATGACCATCACTATCGAACAATTGGTAGACCAAAATAAGGGCATTGCGGTGCAAAACACAAAATTAGGTACGCAAGTATTATCGAAGGTGTTGATTACAAAAGATCGCGTAACCGTTACGGCACAGGGGCAATCCCAAGAGTTACCGGCCGACGCAGCAACAGCCTATCAGGCATTGTTAGCTATTTTTCCTGAACTCAACTATGCGACGAACAATACGAAGCTCGAATTGGACGGCATCACCAAGGTAAACGAAGAAAATGCCTACAAAATAAAGGTGATCCAGGGCGACAACACATCGGTTGATTATTTCAGTGTTGAATCGGGCCTTAAACTAAAAACGGAAAGCGAATTATCGGGGGAAACAACCGTGGAAAAATATGATATCTACGACGGCATTAAACTTCCCGAAACCATTACCATCGTCAACAAGATGGTACCCATGCCGCTGAAAGCCGTAACCAAGGCAGTGGTCATCAACGGAGAAATCAGCGCCGACGAGTTGAAATAAGGATTAAAACGTACCCCTGTTTTCGGGGTACGCTTAAAACCTGATAAACTCTTCGATCTGCTCGCCGGTAAACCGCAGGGTATCTTCTTTGTACAGATTGCCATCGGCATCAAGTTCATGGAAGATGTGTGGAATATGTATACGCAAAGGCAGTACATGCAGGCGTACATAATGGCAAACACCCGTGAAATGGTCCACCCCCCGCACATTGCCGTACTTGCCACTGGATAGGCCTACCAATGCCGCCTTTTTATTAAAAAAACTATCTGGGAATTTACAGGCATCCACAAACGTCTTCAGTATCCCAGGGAAACTTCCATTGTATTCCGGGATGACAAAAATAAATTTTTCCGTGGCCATGATGCGATCTTGGTAGGGCTGGAAAGCATCGCTGCGACTTTTGTACATATCAGCCGATATAAAATCCGCTGATAAATCGGCAAGCGAAAGGATATGCGAGGCCACCCCTCGCTCCAATAGCTTGTGCTGATAATAACTGGAAAGTTTAAGCGTATTACTATATGGACGGTTTGTACCGGATATGATGGTAATCATGATGGATTAAATTAAAAAGCGTATCTTAGCCCCTCGCATTCAGTATGCACTGAAATGCCCAAATGTACGAATAAAAGGATATTTTCATCACCCATGGGTAAAATCATTGCAATAGCTAATCAAAAAGGAGGAGTAGGCAAAACAACCACCTCCATCAACCTCGCTGCCAGTTTGGCCGTGTTGGAATATAAGACCCTGTTGGTCGACGCTGACCCACAAGCCAATTCGACGTCTGGAATCGGATTTGATCCACGTACCATTAAATCTAGTGTATACGAATGCTTGATAAACGACCTCAATCCGCATGAGGCCATCCAGCGAACCGATACCCCAAACCTCGACCTGCTGCCAGCACATATCGACCTGGTCGGTGCCGAGATTGAAATGATCAACCTGCACGAACGGGAATATAAAATGAGGGGCATACTGGATCAGGTGAAGGACGAGTACGATTTCATTGTTATCGATTGCTCACCTTCATTGGGACTTATCACCATCAACGCGCTATCGGCATCCGACTCCGTCATTATTCCGGTACAATGTGAATATTTTGCACTCGAAGGATTGGGCAAACTCCTCAATACCATTAAAATCGTGCAAAATCGGCTTAATACCGCGTTGGAAATCGAAGGCATCCTATTGACCATGTATGATGTACGGCTTCGGCTTTCCAATCAAGTGGTCGAAGAAGTAAGAACACATTTCCATGAGCTGGTCTTCGATACGATCATTCAGCGTAACACCCGGCTCAGTGAGGCCCCGAGCTTCGGTATATCCGTAATCATGCACGACGCGAACAGCAAAGGAGCGATCAACTACCTCAACCTGGCTCGGGAAATACTCCAAAAGAACAATCTGCATAAAGAAGAAAAAGTACACGTAGGCGTATAGCATATAATATGGCAGCACAACAACGGAAAATAGGTTTGGGTAAGGGATTAAGTGCACTGCTCGACGATTCGGATGAGGTAATCAAGCGACCGGTTGATAACACGGAAGTAGGCGACATAAAGGACCAGAAAATACCAGCCAATATGAGCGATGTGCGTATCTCGCAGATCGCCGTCAACCCCTTCCAACCGCGGACCGATTTTGACGAAGAGGCTCTGCGCGAATTGGCGGACTCCATAAAATTACAGGGACTGATACAGCCTATCACAGTTCGGCAGGCCGAAAACGACACCTATCAGCTCATCAGTGGCGAGCGACGGCTACGCGCGGCGAAGCTGGCCGGGCTGAATACGATACCGGCGTATATCCGTACCGCCAATGACCAGCAGATGCTGGAAATGGCGCTTATTGAAAACATTCAACGCGAAAACCTGAATGCCATCGAGGTAGCCCTGAGCTTCCAACGGATGATCGAAGAGTGTAACCTCAAGCAGGATGAGCTTGGCGAACGCGTGAGTAAAAATCGCTCTACGGTGACGAATTACTTGCGGCTACTTAAATTACCCCCAGTCATACAGGCTGCGATTCGCGACGGCCAACTCAGCATGGGGCACGCCAGGGCGCTGATCAATGTACCCGAAACAGACAAGCAACTTTATATTTTCCGCGAGATTATCAAAAACGGGCTTTCCGTTCGGAAAACAGAAGAACTGGTCCGCGACATTCAGCAACGGGCTGGTAAACAGGGTAAAAAAAACAATAAGCCCACGGCCTTGTCTTTCCAGTACCAAAAAGTGGAGGACGACCTCGCATCCAAGTTTGCCACACGGGTGCGGCTAAAGGTTTCCGACAGAAAGGGTACCGGTGCCATCGAGATTCCCTTCCACTCAGAAGACGACTTAAACAGAATCCTCGAATTATTAGACTGGTGATGAATCGCGTGCTAATCATCTTGCTGTTGGCGTTAGGGACTGCAAGTACCTTGAAGGCACAGGAGCCTGACAGCCTCCAGCGCGATAGCACCCAAAAAACCGCCGATAGCCTTGCCGTGGGAACCGCTGACACGACAGCTAGCGAAACCCGACGGGAAAGGCGACAACGGGAAAGAAAAGAACAGGAAGCCAAAGAGCAGGAACAGGTGGTATTCAAAGATTCCGCAAGGTTGGCCCTTGAAGCCCTATCCAACAGGCCTTGGAAACAGTCGCTGATGGTACCGGGATGGGGTCAGATCACCAACGGTGGTTGGTGGTGGATCAAAGTTCCTGTAATCTATGGTGGGTTTGTCAGCGCTGTATTGGTCTTCGAGTTCAATAATCGATATTACCATGATATTTTAAAGGAAGTGCAATACCGCGTCAACAACAATAATGCTATCCCACCAAACACGAAATATCCGTGGCTAAAGGCGGATCAATCGACAACCGACTACATGATCAGAGCCAAGGACAATTACCGTCGAAATCGGGACCTCACTGTATTAGTTACGCTGGGTTGGTGGGGTCTCCAAGCCGTAGAAGCGTATGTCAATTCCATGCTCAAAAACCGGTGGGACATTGGAGATGAATTAGGCGTAACCGTCTTCCCTACGCTACTGAATAATCCGGCCTCTCCGTTGGCCTACCAGCCTTATGCCGCCGGCGTCAAAGTGAGTTTTAGTTTTTAGATAGGAAATCGTAGACGTGTACCGGACTTTAACTTTTTGGCTTTTGACTTTTAACTTCTTAAGTTTGCGAACTAGCTAGTTGACTTACATGAAAATAGCATTACTTGGATATGGCAAAATGGGGCGACTTATCGAGCGTTTTGCCCAGCAGCGCGGTCATCAAATCCAGCTCGTCGTCGATGAAAATAACCGCGAAGATATCAGCGCAGCGGACTTGGCTGGAGCGAATGTGGCAATCGATTTTAGCAGACCGGAGGCCGCTGTAGCCAACATCGACCTGTGCTTTGAAGCAAACATCCCGCTTGTGGTGGGTACCACCGGTTGGTATGACCAGCTTGACCATGTAAAAAAAAGATGCCTGGACGGTAACAAAACCTTACTCTATGGCTCTAATTTCAGTATTGGAGTGAATGTGTTTTTCCACATCAACAAATTGTTGGCAGCTGCAATGAATCCGTATAAACAGTATGATGTACAGGTGGAGGAAATCCACCATACGCAAAAGCTCGATGCACCAAGTGGCACTGCCATTACGATTGCGGAGGGCATCATCGGACATACCGATTCCAAAACTGAATGGATAAACAATCTCATTGGCGAGGGTGACGAAGCCATTGCTAAAACCAACCAATTGCTTATCGAAAGCCATCGTATCGATGAGGTACCGGGCACCCATACCGTTCTATATAGCTCTGAAGTCGATCAAATCGAGTTTAAGCACACGGCGCATAGCCGTGCAGGCTTTGCGTTGGGAGCAGTTGTAGCGGCCGAATGGCTGGAGGGAAAGACTGGATTTTATCAAGTAACTGAAATGTTTAACTTTGGCGGGCGCATTTAGCACATCAGATAAACGAATTTAAAAGAAAAACCTAACTATGGGATACCTAGTTTTTGCCATCATCCTCATTCTGATACATTTTGGGCTTTGGAAACTCTTCATAAAAGCTGGTCGTAAAGGCTGGGAGTCCTTGATACCGATTTATCGGGAGTACGTCGTGACCAAGATAACCGGACATCCCGGCTGGTGGATAGCGTTGTTGCTTATTCCCATCGTCAATATTTTCATTTTCTTCGGGCTGTACCTCGATTTGGCAAAGAGTTTCGGCAAGCGCCGGTTTTGGGAATATACCGCCACCGTTTTGCTGCCTTTTGTCGTACTCCCCTGGTGGGGAAACGACTCCAAAGTCGTTTACCTCGGCAAAGCTTTTTCGCCCGAGTTCAAAGAGAAATACCCCTATAAGAAGACCGTAGCCCGTGAATGGGCCGATGCCATCGTGTTTGCCGTAGTGGCCGCCACACTGATCAGGGGATTCCTGATCGAAGCCTATATGATCCCTACCGGCTCGATGGAAAAAAGCCTACTCGTAGGCGACTTTCTCTTCGTAAGTAAGCTGAATTACGGACCACGCGTGCCGATGACCCCCGTGGCCTTCCCCTTTGCACACCACACCATGCCCCTCATTGGTGGCAAAGCCTATTGGGAGGGCATAAAAATCGGATATAAGCGGTTGCCGGGATTCCAGCAGATTGAACGCAATGATGTGGTTGTATTTAACTATCCGATGGAGGCCGATCCGCCATTCAACAGGCCCATAGATAAGCGCGAGAATTACATAAAACGTGCCGTGGGCATTCCCGGCGATACCATTTCGTTGATTGGAGCTCAATTATACGTCAATGGAGAGCCAGGATTCGAACCACCACATAGCCAAATGGATTACTATGTCTATACGGATGGTACCGGTCTGAATCCGCAGCGTTTACTGGATATGCGTATTGAATACAGTCCGTATGCACGCGAACCTTATCAGCTTTTCTTGACCAAAGAGGCTTATGAAGAAGTAAAGGGCTGGGCCAATGTAACTAAAATCGTTCCCAATATCAGGCACCAGGATACCGACGAGCCCGGCGTATTTCCGAACACCGCGCTGTATCATTGGAATATCGATAACTTTGGCCCACTCATTATTCCGAAAACGGGGTGGACTGTTCCCCTTGATAGTTTAACCATGCCCCTCTACGAACGCGCCATCCGCGTGTACGAAGGCAATACCTTGGAGAGCCGTGATGACGGCATCTATCTCAACGGTACCAAGGCTGATAGCTATACGTTTAAAATGAACTATTATTGGATGATGGGTGACAACCGCCATAATTCTGAAGATGCGCGGACATGGGGGTTCGTACCTGAAGACCACATCGTTGGTAAGGCATTGTTCGTATGGCTCAGCTGGGATAAAGACGGCACATTCTTCGATAAGATCCGCTGGAACCGGATCTTCATGGGGATTAATTAACGAGTCGGGGGAACAGCTGAACGTTAAGCCAACTGTTCCAGATATTGCCTGATTGTTTCTTCCAAACCCAGGTAAAGCGCGTCAGCAATCAGCGCATGGCCAATACTCACCTCTAGCAATCCAGGTATGTGTTGATTGAAATACCGCAGGTTGTGCAAGTCGAGGTCATGCCCGGCATTCAAACCTAGGCCTACCTGCTGCGCTATTTTAGCCGCCTCCAGGTAAGGGGCCAGCGCTAGTTCTGGGCTATCAAGATAATCCCGGGCATATGCTTCCGTATATAATTCTACACGATCGGTACCCGTACCTGCCGCTGCTTCAATCATTTTCGGATCGGGGTCCACAAATATGGAAACCCGAATACCTTCGCTCTTGAAAAGCGCACATATATCCATGAGATAAGCTTGGTGCTTGACCGTATCCCAACCGTGGTTTGAGGTAATCTGGTTCGGGTCGTCAGGTACCAACGTAACCTGAGCGGGCTGCGTATCTAACACCAGACGGACAAATTTATCCTCACGGCTATTGCCCTCTATATTCAATTCAGTTTTGATAGCTGTCTTCAAATCATAGACATCCTGATACCGGATGTGCCGTTCATCGGGTCGCGGATGTACGGTGATTCCCTGTGCACCGAACCGTTCGCAGGCTAGTGCTGTCTGGAGTACATCCGGATTGTTGCCTCCTCGCGAATTGCGGAGTGTTGCGATTTTATTGATATTGACTGAAAGTCTTGCCATGGCACTCGTTTTTTATACATGACAAAGGTATAAATTTCTTAAATTGCGAAGGTTATGGACTTGCAGAGCTTCGATTTTAATTTCCGGTTGCTGGACATCGTTGACATCCTCTTGGTAGCCGTCATCCTGTACTACGTTTACAGCCTCATACGGGGTACCATTGCTGTCAATATTCTCATTGGACTGGGGCTCATCTACGTCATTTTTCTGCTCGTCAAGCAGTTTAACATGCATCTGCTTACCGAAATTTTCGGTGGCTTCATCAGTGTAGGCTCTTTAGCACTCGTTGTGGTCTTCCAGCAGGAGATCCGACGTTTCCTTATCCATATTGGCAAAAATATTTCTGTACGGCGCAAAAATTTCCTGTGGTCTGTTTTTGTGAACAAGAAGACCGCCGAGAGTGACCACCACGCACATCTCAAGCCTATCATCGATGCATGCAGGAACCTGTCCAAATCCTCAACGGGAGCGTTGATTGTCTTTGCCAAGTACTTTGATGAGGAATATTATCAAACCAGCGGGGAATACATGGATGCCCACCTATCCAAACGATTGCTTGAAAGTATCTTTCAAAAAAACAGCCCGCTTCATGACGGTGCAGTGGTCATCGTAGATTTCAAAATCATGACAGCCAGTTGCGTGCTACCGCTTTCAGAGAGTGAAGATTTGCCCCTCCATTTCGGGCTGCGCCACCGTGCTGCCATTGGCGTAACCGAAGTGAGTGACGCGGTCGCCGTGGTGGTTTCCGAAGAGACCGGAGAAATCTCTTTCGCTAAGGACGGCAACGTGAATATGAATATCAGCCACGAAGAATTGGAAGAATTACTGAATGCTTCGCTATAACGAAAGAATCCCTGAAAGCCCGGGTCCGGGCTTTCAGGGATTCTCCATAGTATCTTCGTCTTTTATTGCTGCGCCGCTTCGGCAATCACTTGGCCATTCAGTTTCACGTATTCGGGGTTATTTTGCTGCTTGGCAATTTCAACACCTTGTCTCGCTATTCTAATCGCCCCCCGCTTGTCGCCCGCCTTCAGATGAATCCGTGCCCTCCAATACTTGATGTAGGGTGCCGGATTAGCCGCTGCTTGGTCAGCTTCGTTCGCCCACTCAAGCGCCTTTTGGATGTCTTTATCGTTATTGTAGTAATACTGTGCCGCCTGGAAATATGGTTTCTTCTCGCTCTTCATCGCTTCATCGATGGAAGCCATGATTTCCGCATCCTGATCAACCATCAAATCGAAGCTGATTTTCGTGTTTTCCCAAGCGATGTTCAACCGGGCACTTTGGGGCTTTACATCTGAAAAAGAAATCGTAAAAGTCTCCACCGGTTTGTCTAGCTGCTCCGGCTTTACCTCAAAACGGAATAAATCTTCCTCTTGCTTGTAGGTATAGGCACCCCATTGCTCACTGTTTTTGCTTAAAATAACCGTCCATTTATCAGTACCCGGTATGGTCAGCAACCCGTAGGTGCCCGCATCCACCTTCGTGCCCGCGATTGTCACGGCGCCATCAAACGTTAGCTTAGGAATCCCGTTTGCTCCGGTGCGCCATACCTGGTCATAGGGTTCGAGCCCACCAAATATTTTTCGACCGTTCAGATTTGGACGGCTGTAAGTAAGCGTCACCGTGCTGATGCCCAGACTTTGGGTAACGGTCTGCGAACTGCTCGCCGGAGGCAACCTCAGTTGAGCTTTTGCAGGCTGCCAGCCCATGGCAACCGCTACGGCAATCATCGCCGTAATAACTAGTGGTTTCTTCATATTGCTTGTCATTGTTTATTAAGGTTCGAATTTAATAAATATCGCCAAGCAACACTCATCATTACCGAAATATTACAATTCCAGCATACTAGATGAAATACACACAGCGTTAATAGGTTATTATTTCACCAAGTCCTGGTTTCCTGCACCGTAGTAAAATTGGTGCAGGAAAATCAGGCACAAATCCCGTTAACGGGATTTGGCCTTCCCTACTTTGTGACCACTTACGGCGTAATAAAGGATAAATAGATAACAGGGTATGGTAACCCAATAAGCTTGATGCGGCGTAAAATGATCCGCCAAGGCACCGTACGCTAACGGAATAATGGCTCCCCCTGCAATACCCATAATCAGCAATGAGGAGGCTGCCTTGGTAAACCGACCTACACCGGCAAGCGCGAGTGGCCAAATAGCGGGCCACATTAACGAATTTGCCAGTCCGAGTAACGATATGAATGCGACGGACGTGATACCGGACGTGGCCAATGCCCCAAATGAAAACAGCAATCCCAAAATCGCACAGATAACGAATGCGCGCTCTTGCTTAATGTACTTAGGGATCGTAATGATTCCTACCACGTAACCAACGACCATCGATATCATCGTTGCCGTTGTAAAGAACTTGGCTTGTGTAAGCGGTATTCCTTGGCTAGACGCATAGCTTACGATCGTATCGCCAGCGATAACCTCCACACCGACATACAAAAACAGGGTAAATACGCCAAGCAATACATGGGGAAACTCAAAAATACTCTTCTTGCCGGTATTGGAAGCCGCAACCTCTTCATCTTCCGCGTCGGTATCAACCTCCGGCAACGACGACTTGAAGATCACAAATGCCAAAATAACCAATACCGCCACAATCCCTACATATGGAGCAATGACTTTCGCCGCCAACGCATCCAGCTCAACTGCACGTTCAACCGCCGATAAGGAAGCGATCCGTTCGGTCAGTCCATCGGTATCACTCAACAAGAAAAATCCCAATACAACTGGCGCCAGCCCGCCTGCAAATTTATTGCAAATGCCCATAATACTAATACGTTGGGCGGCACTTTCCGGCGGGCCGATAATAGTGATGTAAGGGTTAGAGGCTGTTTGCAGTATTGCCAAACCACCACCCTGTACAAATAAACCGATTAGAAATAACAAGTAGGTACGGCTCATGGCCGCCGGAATAAATAACAGCGCACCTACAGCCATGACAATCAACCCCACGGCCATTCCGTTCTTAAACCCAAAAAACCGCAATGTAATTGTGGAAACCGGGGCCATTAGCAGATAGGCGATGTAAAAGGCAAATGTAACCAAGTAGGATTGAAAATGATTGAGCTCACAGGCAATCTTCAAATAGGGTATCAGCACCGAATTTAACCAAGTGACGAAACCAAAAATAAAAAAAAGGGCTCCGATGATTACCATGGGACCCATTGTGGACTTAGGAGTGTTGGAATTTACGTTCATATTGGATCAGTAGTTGTTGTTTTATTGCAAGACTATAAAATAAAATTAACAATTGAAACAAAAAAGATTATGCAAACGGTTGTTTTCTTTTTAGTGCGTGGCGAACGGTGGTCATGGGACGGTCGTCGGTTAATTCAAAAAAATAGGAAACGCCCCGAATAAGACGGGGCATTTCCTACACCTAAACCGTATCATAAAAACCATGGAAATGGTTTCGTAGATACCATAACTACAAAATGGAATTAAAAAGGTTTTTTTATGCTCCATTTTTTTTATTTCTTCATCAAAGACCAACCGCTTGCTCATCACAAATCACCGATCACTCTCCCAGGTACCGCTCCCGGATGATATTCCGGTGGTGATTGAGGTGACCAGCGATGATGTACATAAAAGCCCGCACACTAATCAACCGCTCGGACGCAATCCCTTTGCGGGATAGTTCATGGTCATTGAGGTATTTGAAAAGTAGCAGGTTCGATTTTCGTACCAATACAAACTCCTCGGCAAAACTCTCCAATGACCGCTCATTGAAACGTGCATTGGCAACGAAGTCTTCGGGCTCGAAACCAATCAGTTCTTTGGTATCATTACGTGCAAAGCGTAAGGCCCGGTAAGCCATGACACGTTCGGTATCAATGACGTGGCCTACCACCTCCTTAATTGTCCATTTGCCTTCGGCGTAGGCGTATTCCGATTTGCCGGGAGGGATATGTTTCAGAAATTCCGGGAATGTTAAAATTTGCTCTTCGAGCAATTCCGTCACGTCTCCCGTGATGGTTTCAACATAGGCGGAATAAATTACTGGATAGTCGTCAGATTTGAGCGGGTTCATACGTTTGGCTACTTGGTAATATAATTCTAAATGTGGTTCCTTTGTCAATTTCCGACTCTTTCACAAAAATCTGCCCTTTGTGGTATTCGATCATCCGCTTGGTAAGGCTCAACCCCAAACCCCAACCACGTTTTCTGGTGGTGAATCCTGGTTGGAAAACAGCTTCAAACTTGGCCCGCGGTATTCCTTTTCCCGTATCGCTAATATCGATAAAAATTTGCTCTTTCGCAATGTTTTCTGAGATAACGATATCTATCCTACCCGCTGACTCGATGGCATTTGCCGCGTTTTTCAATAAATTTTCAAGCACCCAATCGAACAACGGCACATTGAGCATGGCCTGTACCTTGGTTTCACCGGATACGTTAAACACAATCTTGTCGCTCGTCCTCACCTTGAAATAATTAACGAAATCGACCACCACCTTATACACGGCTTGGCTTTTCAGCACCGGTGTTGAGCCAATTTTTGAAAAGCGATCTGCAACGACCTCCAAGCGCTTTACATCACTTTCCATTTCGATGAGCAATGGGTCGTTTTCGGCATCGAACTTCGCCCGGACCAGTTCCAGCCAGGCCATGAGCGAAGATATTGGCGTGCCCAATTGATGTGCCGCCTCCTTGGCCATACCCACCCACACCAGGTTTTGCTCCGACTTGCGAATGGAATTGAATACGGTGTATGCGATGCCCAGGAAAATCGCGATCAATGTGAGTTGTACGTAAGGAAAAAATCGCAACTGATTCAACAACAGGGAATCTTTGTAATAGACAAACCATCGGGTCCCATTTGGAATGTCGATAACAATAGGCGGATGGCTTTTTTTCATGATGGCCAGCTGCCGATTGAAGTATGCCGGGTCATATTGTAGATTTTCATCACCATCTTCTTCAAAAATATTGGTTTTGGTGGAATCCAGATCACGCCAATAGATGATGCTATCCCGGGCGTCAGCAATAATGGCGGGCAACGCAAGGCTGTCACGGACAGCGTAAATGAAAGTAATCATCTCATCATCCACATCAGGCATGGTAATGATACTCCGTGTGCTCATTGCCCAAACCTCTGCCTTAGTCCGCTCGGATTTCGAAAGATTCCGGACCAGGTAATTGGTATAGAGCAACGATGCCGCCGCGATGAGCGCCGCAAATATCAGCAATGCAAATTTCCATCGCTGCTGGTTATACTGATAAGGATTCATCTACAATGTCGACGCCTACTGATTTTCCGGCAAAATACATAATTCTCCTTGAATGGTGGTTTGGGTAGGTGTATATTTTATATTTCCGATGTAAAAAGCCCGTCAAAGATCGCTGAGAGACCGACAGATTTTGATAAATTTATCTAAGTTTGCGCCATGGATCAAGACAGGAAGGTAAGGGTGCGTTTCGCACCAAGTCCCACCGGCGGGTTGCACTTGGGTGGCGTGCGCACGGCATTGTTCAATTACTTGTTTGCCAAACAACACAGCGGCACATTTGTACTTAGAATTGAGGATACCGATCAGACTCGCTTTGTTGCTGGCGCAGAAGAATACATCCAAGACTGTCTTAGGTGGTGTGGCATACAGCCCGATGAAAGCCCCTCGCATGGTGGTGATTATGGCCCCTACCGCCAAAGTGAGCGTAAGGCAAGCTACCGCACCTATGCAGAACAGCTTGTTGCAGATGGTTATGCCTACTATGCTTTCGATACCACCGAAGACCTGGAAGCACAACGTAAGCTACACCCGAATTTCAGGTACAGCTATGAAAACCGGTTGCAATTACGCAACTCCCTCAACCTGACCGCTGCCGAGACCCAACAGCTTTTGGCGTCGGGCCACCCCCACGTTATTCGCATCAAGATGCCCGAGGGCGAGACCATCCATTTTGACGATATGATTCGCGGGATAGTGAGTTTCGAATCGTCATTGATAGACGATAAGGTTTTGTTGAAAGCCGATGGCATGCCCACATACCACCTTGCGGTGGTGGTAGACGACCACCATATGGCTATTAGCCACGTCTTTCGCGGGGAGGAGTGGCTACCATCTGCGCCGGTACATATTCTCCTGTGGGAGTACCTCGGTTGGCGTGATACCATGCCGCAATGGGCACACCTTCCACTCATCCTTAAACCCGATGGTCATGGCAAATTGAGCAAACGAGATGGCGACCGTCTTGGATTTCCGGTTTACGCGATGAATTGGCAGGATTCCGAGACTGGTACAATCACCAAAGGCTTTCGCGAAATGGGCTTCCTTCCGGAGGCATTCGTCAACATGCTTGTCTTACTGGGTTGGAATGATGGCACCGATCAAGAGCTCTTCGGCCTCGACGAACTGGTGCAAAAATTTTCGGTGGAGCGAATCAGCAAGGCGGGTGCGAAATTCGATTACGAGAAAGCGAAATGGTTTAACCATGAATGGATAAAGCGGAGCGCTGACACCACGCTGATCCCGCAGCTCTATAGCCTATTGATAGGCAAGGGTATTCACGGTATAGACGAAAAGTACCTCACGGATGTACTGGGTCTGATTAAAGAACGCCTCACCTTCATTCCCGATTTCTGGGAACAAGCGGTATTTTTCTTCAAACGCCCCGAAAACTATGACCTGCAGGCTGTCCAACCTAAATGGAATGGTGAAAAAGCCGCTTTCTTTTCAGACATTATTACAAGGCTTGAGACTTTCGAACCATGGCACGGTGCCGAACTCGAAGATTTCTACAAATTGGCCATCCAGGCTTCCGGCATGAAGATCGGCGAATTGATGTTGCCTTTCCGCATCATGCTGGTTGGTGGCAAATTCGGTCCACATGTATTCGATATCGCTACGCTATTGGGTCGTGACGAAACCGTGGCACGGATGAAGGGCGCACTGGAGGTATTTAACCAAGTAACTCCTTAATATCATCTTGTGAGAGCGACTTGATAAAACTCTCCTCTGTGGTGATAAGCGTATCGGCAATGGTTTTCTTGCGGTTCTGCAACGCTAGTATCTTCTCCTCTACGGTATCCTTGGTAATGAATTTATAGATAAAGACATTTCGGGTCTGTCCAATACGGTGCGTGCGGTCAATAGCCTGCTGTTCTACTGCCGGATTCCACCAAGGATCAAGGATAAACACATAATCCGCCTCGACCAAATTAAGTCCAACACCGCCGGCCTTAATGGATATCAGAAATAGCCGGGTATCCTCATCCTCCCGGAATTGCTTGACCACCTCATCACGGTTTTTGGTGGCGCCGTCCAGGTAGGCATATCCGATATTATGCCTGTCGAAATACTGCTTGAAAATGACCAGTTGTTTGACAAATTGTGAAAAGACCAGCACTTTATTGCCCCGTTGCAGCACATTTTCGAGCGTATGGATCACGCTCTCGAATTTGCCCGATTCCCCCTCGAAGGTACTATCTACCATCCGGGGATGATTCGCCAACTGGCGGAGCTTCGTGAGTCCTTGCAACAAGGCAATCTGCGGTGTTTTGGCTCTCTCGTCGCCGAGATTCTCCAATATGGCATTCCGGTATTCGGATTTTACCCGCTCGTAGCGTTCGGCTTGCTCCTCGCCCATCGTGCAGTAAAATAGTTGTTCCGATTTGGGCGGGAGTTCGGTGGCCACCTGATTCTTGGTTCGCCGAAGTACGAATGGTTTGATCATGGCCTGCAACCTCCTCGCCTTCTCCTCATCCTTTTTCTTTTCAATGGGTTGTACAAATTCTTGCTGGAAATAATGGTAACTGCCCAACAATCCCGGATTCAGAAAAGCCATCTGCGCCCATAAGTCCGCTACGGAGTTTTCGACGGGTGTACCGCTCAGCACCAACCGGTGCTTACTTTTAAGCCCTTTTACAGCCTTGAATGACTTCGATGTTGGGTTCTTGATGGTCTGGCTCTCATCGAGGATAATATAATTAAAGTAAAACCCTCCCAATAAATCCTCATCGCTACGTACGATACCGTAGGTGGTGATCACCAGGTCATAGTCTGCAAAGACCGCGGGATCTTTTGACCTCGCGACCCCCGTATGGATCAATAAACGTAGGTCGGGTGCGAATTTCTCTGCTTCGTTTTGCCAATTGTACACCAGTGATGTGGGCATGACAATGAGCGATGCCAACGTTTCGTCATCCGGAGGCCCTACTTCCTTTTGCTTTTGGAGTAGCGCTAATGTCTGAATGGTTTTGCCGAGGCCCATATCATCTGCCAGGCAACCACCGAACCGATATTTCTGCAAAAAGTGGAACCAATTATAGCCAGCTTGTTGGTATGGGCGCAGCGAGCCCGAAAACCGCTTCGGTTTTGATACCTCCTCGATGGCATCAAAGCCGGCCAGCCGTTCCACTTTACGATCCATCGTCAAGGCAGCGTGTTCAGAGATATCGTTGAGCAATCCAATATGGTACTTGCTTAGCCGGATGCTTTTTTTATCTTCCGATAGTTGAAAAAGGTGGTTATACCGCGCAAACCATTCTTCAGGTATCACAGCCACCTCGCCGTTTGGTAATACAAATTCTTTGATATTACTAAGAATATGATTGCGCAATTGGGCAAACGGAATCTCATAGCTTCCAAAACGTGCTATGGCCTCTACATCAAACCAATCGTTGGTTTCCTTGACGGAAAGGTCGAGTTCAGTCCGGCCAAAGAAAAATCGCTTATTAGGGTCGTCCTGTACGATACCGTAACCCAAACGATGAAGCTCGTCATTTTTGTCGCGAAGCCAATCCATTGCCGATACGGCTTCTACGCCATTAGGTAAAGGCTCTAGATTACTGAAGAGCGCACTGGTTCTATGCAAGCCCATACTCAATAACTCGTGCATCCTGCTTTCTTCCCATTTTAACGACCGCTTGATGCGGTGGAAAGTATAGTTGTCGGTAGCCTCGTCATATTGCATTCTCACCGTTACTTTATGCTCACTACCCGATGAGAACAGGTAGGGACCATAACGAAAATTCAGCTGCAATTGCGATATCCCGTTTTCCACGTAGAGCAGTTTAATCACAGGTATGGCATCGTGTTGGTAGGTTTCGATATCAAAACCTTCCGCGTATACATGATGCTTCTCAATCAATCCACGTACAAACGTTTCGAAATATTTACGTTCGGTAGCCCGGGCCACGGAGATGTATCGCTTTTGCAAAAAAGGCGATAGCTTTTTCCCTTCCAAGGGTTGATCAAAATGGTAGAGTACGTTTTCGAGCAGCAGCCAGGCTTGTTGATTAACGACTACCTGTGCATCTTTATACATAAACTCAATACGCTGCCCGTCGTACTTGATGGTGGGGAAATAGCGGGTTTCTTCTTCATCACGCCTGAAATGGAACAATATAGACGCGGGTTTCGGAGCGATTTCAATCCGTTGGTCGGCGGCATAGCCGTCTTTACTCATCAGGAACAAGGGCTTACTTCCTATCAATGCCAATGCCTGTAATAAGCGTAACTCAATTTTAGGCCGGATATATTCAAACAGCTTTTTATCAAAGACCTTGGAAAAGAAATCCGCAGGCCTTATCTGCTTTTTGTAATAACGTTTGATAATATGAGTCTGCTCAACCTCTTCCAGCAGCTTGATGAGCTTATAATCCGTATCATCCAGTATCGATGCATAATCGACCGCAGTATGACTGAAAACGCGGCGATGGGTCAATGAATGTCCGCCGTTGGCATTGAGCTGCACCACATGCGGTTCTATCAGGTAGCCCAGATAGGGGTGTTCACAGACAGAATAGACCAATTCATGGGACTGTATAGTATCAACTTGCTGCATTTAACGACGGTAGTATCTAAAACTTTCTCTCATCTGCCATTAAAGACTTACTTTATAGATGAAAAATAAAGGCACTAAAGATACGGGAAATTAGTGAATAATGGACGCTTGAGCAATGCGAATTTCGTAGTATTCTACGTTGTTGTTCAATATCGACCGGATTGCCGAGGAAGATTTATCCGGATTTTTCCGCAATGCCTCATGAATGGCCTCCAATTTGGATGCGGCCATCAACTGGGTAGGCTCTACTCCCCTACCGATGAAATCAATGAGGTGACCAATGATGGTACCACGAGTCAATCCACGTTCGGTGGAAATTTCGTCAATGGATTGGCCGGATTTGAAGAGTTCGAAACTGATTCGTTTCGTTTCGCCTTTGGTAGTTCTGCGAGCGGCGGGCGTATCGGGCAGCTCGGCAGGTGCGATGGCAATGGCGCTCAGTCCCGCCGCGCTAACCATGATTTCCTGCAGGGCACCCCCCTTTGCAAGTGCTTCGGTAATGGTACTGCATTGTCGCAACTGCTCCCTTTTTCGTTTGAAATCGACCAATAGACTATTCAATTCCACCACGTACTTCTTTGTCCGTTTCTTAATCGCCCATACGTTGATGTGATGCTCCATGGTTTTAATCAATTGTTCATCTATCTTGGGCAGGAACCATGCAGCGGCTTTGGATGTGCGTTCATGGATCCGGGGATAATCCACATGATCTTGCTGATTGAGCAGTCTATGCAGTTCGTTCCGGAATTTATTGGCCACTTCCAGCAGTGTCTCACAGGCGAGGCATACAACCTGTAAGAATTTCATGGCTTCCTCCTGATCTGCGACGTTTCGGGCAGCCAAGTCGGTACGGAGCATCGCCGATGTTTCGACGACCCTGTCCCACCTAAAGGCCTGCAGGAGCAGGTGCCCGATATAATTGCGCTGCGATGCCTCCAGCAAGGCAATCACATCATCCTCCGGCACGGCATTATTCGAAAAGCGGATCACTTGTTGGTCTGTTCGAATGCTATGCGGGCTAATACGCGAGTGCAGTACCAATCCATCCAACGTACGCAATCGGCTCAATGCCACGTATACCTGTCCCGCTGCGAAGGAAGCACCGGCATCAATAATGGCCCGATCGAACGTTAGTCCCTGACTCTTGTGGATCGTAATGGCCCAAGCCAATCGCAACGGGAATTGTGCAAAGGTGCCCAGTACCACCTCCTCTATTTTATCCTGTGATTTATCGTAATTATAGCGGATGTTCTCCCATTCTTCCCGCTTTACTTCCACGGAATCACTTCCATCTTTAAATGCAACAATCAGGTTATCTCCCGCTGAATCGATGTGTTTTACATGCCCGATTTTACCATTGTAATACCGCCGTTCGTCGCCACTGTCATTCCGGATAAACATCACCTGCGCACCTATTTTCAACGCAAGCTCCATCTCAGCAGGATACAGGGTTTCCGGAAAATCGTTTGATACCTTGGCCTTTAGCGCCACTGTTTTTCCGACCAATGTATCGAGTTCCCGTTTGTTAATGGTATCTGCCCGGTGATTATGGGAAGTAAGTGTGATGTAGGCCTCGTCTGCAGGAGGCATGAAATCATGCTTATAATAGCCATTAAGCAAGTCCAATTGCTGCAATGTACAGCAATTATTACGAATGTCGTTGAGGATGTTGATAAAGGTCTGCTCGCTTTGCCGATAGATTTTCTTTAGTTCCAGTAAAACAGGTGGATATTCGCGCAACACCTTGGCGTCAAAGAAAAACGGACTGGGATAATACTGACCCATGATCTCCCGTTCACGATCTTTCACGACGGGTGGCAGTTGATACATATCACCGATAAAGAGTACCTGTGTTCCGCCGAAAGGGCGTGCATCACGGCGGACATTCTTCAGAATGGCATCGATGGCATCCAGGGTATCCGCCCGAAGCATGGATACTTCGTCAATGACCAGCAAATCTATTTCTTGCAGCAATGCACGCCGTTGTTTGGTTAATTTTACTTTTCCAAACAGTCGTCGGCGATTGTAAATATGGTTATCATCATCGTTCCAAGCCAATTCGTAATCCTCGATATATAGACCAAACGGCAACCAAAACAGCGCATGCAACGTGGTTCCTCCTGCATTCATCGCTGCGACGCCGGTCGGTGCCGCCACAGCCATTTTCTTATAACTGTGCTGCCGTATATATTTCAGGAATGTGGTTTTCCCCGTTCCGGCTTTGCCAGTAAGGAAAATGTTGCGGTTGGTATGGTTTACAAAAGATACCGCCTGCATGAAAGCCGTGTTTTGCACGTCTAATTCGGACATGATGCTGAGAAGGTTTAACTATTTATGTTAAAAAAACACAGGATAAACAACAAAAATAAGATATTTTTCTGTAAGCGCCGATAGCCTATCCCAATTTCGTCGTTTAGATTTATTATAAATTAGTACGGAATTAGTACCTTTGGGGATTATTTATGACTATGCGTGCAATTTCCCAGAATAAATCCATTAGCCACTTAAAAAAAGGAGAAGTGGCTACCATCACCGGATATGTTTCCAATGAGGTCCCTTTAAAGGTTTATGAGATGGGGCTTCTACCGGGAGTAGTTTTCACTGTAAAGCAGCAATTGCCATTCAACGGCCCGATTTGCATCGGCATTGAAGGGAACCCCAATTTTGTCGCATTACGCAAAACCGAAGCAGATCTTATTTTAATCGAATCCTTATCATAAACTATGACGGAGCTGAAAATTGCCCTGGTTGGAAATCCGAATGTAGGCAAATCCACTTTGTTTAATAAACTGACTGGACTGCGACAGAAAGCGGGCAACTATCCTGGGGTGACCATAGAAAAGAAAACTGGCAATTTCACCCATCAAGGTATAAAATATCACCTAATCGATTTGCCGGGAGCGTACGGCATTCATCCGTCTTCAGTAGACGAGGAGGTTGTATATCAAGTGCTGGTGGATGAAACCAATCCCAACCATCCCGATTTAGTGGTCGTAGTGGGCGACCCATTCAACCTGAAGCGGGCGGTGCTGCTATACCAGCAAATCAGGGAGATGGGACTACCGGCCATTTTTGTGGCCAACATGCTTGATGAAGCCGAGCGCGCGGGGGTTGCTATCGACGTAGGGAAACTGGAAAAAGCTCTGTCCACGAAAGTGATCTTGACTGACGCCCGTTCGAACAAAGGCATTGAGGCGTTAAAGGACGCATTGCAGTTCGAACCAACTACCTATACAGCGTCATTCCCTATCCCAGACGAATATTCTTCTGCAATACAACAGGTCAAAGAACGGACTGGCGAGCGGAATGACTATCTTGCATGGCTTTACTTATCTCAGAAACATAATAGACACCTGGATCCGGCTGTATCCGCTGAAATCAGCACGATTCGCGAAGCACACCACATCAATTACCACCGGCTTCAGGTACAGGAGACCATGGCGAGGCATACCATGCTCGACACCCATTTCACCAATGTGGTGAAAGATCCGGCTAAAAAGCGTGAGAATTTTACGGAACGTTTGGATAAGCTGCTCATCCACTCCTTTTGGGGCTATATTATTTTCTTTGCCTTGCTGCTATTGATTTTCCAAGCTATTTATAGCTGGTCGGGCCCCTTTATGGACGCGATCGATTCCGCTTTCGCATGGTTGGCCGCAAGCGCCAGTGGATGGTTTCCACCCGGACCAATTAATGGCTTGCTCACCGATGGCATCATTGCCGGCATTGGCGGCATCGTCATTTTCATTCCCCAGATTGCCATGCTATTTATCTTTATTTCCCTCATGGAGGAATCGGGTTACATGAGCCGGGTAGTTTACCTGATGGATCGTTGGCTCAAACCATTTGGGCTCAGTGGGAAAAGCGCGGTACCCCTGATGTCTGGCGCTGCATGCGCTATCCCGGCAGTAATGTCTGCCCGGACCATTGAAAACGATAAGGAACGGCTCATTACCATATTGGTTACCCCGTTTATGACATGCTCCGCCCGGTTACCCATTTACATCGTCATCATCGGCCTTGTCATTCCGCAAGACCGGTTTTTAGGACTCGAGCTACAAGGCCTTGTTCTTTTCGGGATGTATGCGTTAGGTGTATTGGCTGCATTGGGAAGTGCATGGGTACTGAAGCAGCTGATGAAAACCAACTACAAAAGTTTTCTCATCATGGAAATGCCCACTTACAAATATCCCGTAATCCGGAATGTTTTATTGAATGTTTGGGATAAGACCATGGGTTTTGTGGTCGGCGCAGGTAAGATTATTCTTGCAATCAGTGTCATCCTCTGGGTATTGGGATCTTTCGGAGTGAGCGAACGGTTTAATAATGCCGAAGAACTTGTACGCGTGGAAAACCCCGGAATCTCAGATGAAGCTTTTGACAATGAAGTTCAATCCCAAAAGCTCGAATATTCACTATTGGGCACACTGGGGCGATTCATTGAACCGGCCATCGAGCCCCTAGGCTATGACTGGAAAATGGGCATCGGACTCATTGCATCTTTTGCCGCACGGGAAGTATTTGTCAGTACGATGGCCACCGTGTATAGTTTAGGGGGCACCGATGATGAATTGACTATCAGAGAACGTATGGCCAGCGAAATCAACCCCAATACGGGGCGTCCATCGTATAACTTTGCGTCCGGCATATCGTTGCTTTTATTTTATGCGTTTGCCATGCAATGCATGAGCACCATTGCTATTGTCCGAAAAGAGACCAATTCCTGGAGATGGACGGTTATCCAACTGGCATTTATGACGGGATTTGCTTATTTTGCTGCGTTATTAGCTTATCAATTTCTGAAATAATATGGACTCAATTACCATCCAGTACCTCATCATCGGCACCTTGTTTTTTGCAGCGGTGGTTTTCCTCGCCCGGCGGACCAAGCGATCAATCAAGGGTGATAAGGGCTGCTCGAAAGGTTGCAATTGTGCGTTTGATGGAAAACCAAATTCATTAAAAACTGAATAGGTCTTTGAAATCCTATCCGGATTCTGTTATATTAGCCGGTTCAAAAGATAACCCATGACTTACCAAGCAAAGGAAGAGCTCTTTAAAGAAATAGAAGGAATTCTTGACGGCCAAGGATTTCAGATCGTACAGCAAGATCAAACCCGCCCATGGGGTGGATTTTTTGTCATCGAGGAGTCGCAAGCACAACAGTTTGCCAACACCTATTTTAATGGGCTCGACGTACAGGAACTCAAGATATCGGGCAAACTAAGTCCGAAGATTCTGGTTGTTGCACCCGGAAAGCGCCTGTCCTGGCAATACCACCATCGCCGTGCAGAGATTTGGCAAGTTGTGCGTGGTATCGTAGGTGTGGTGACCAGCGATACCGATGAAGAGCATGAATTGCAAATCCTGAATCCAGGGGATGTGATCCGACTCAACCAAGGAGAGCGCCACCGTCTTGTAGGGTTAGATGAATGGGGCGTTTTGGCCGAGATCTGGCAACACACCGATGCAAATAATCCATCGGATGAGGATGACATCGTACGGGTACAGGACGATTTCGGCCGATAGTCGCCGTAGCCTATAAGTTTCCTTTTTTCAGCTCAGCCACCGCATGATCCACTGCGCGCGCTGTGAGTGCCATATAAGTCAGTGTCGGATTCTGCGTTGCCGTAGACGTCATGCAAGCTCCATCGGTGACGTATACGTTATTGCAGCCATGAAGCTGGTTCCACTTATTCAATAGCGAGGTTTTCGGATCGTGCCCCATGCGTACACCACCCATTTCGTGGATATCGTTGCCCGGTCGGCGTGGATCATCCGTCGTCTTGATGTTGGTAAAGCCGGCCGCTTCATACATCTCGGTCATCTGCTCATAGTAATCCTGGCGGCGCTGCCAATCGTCGTCAGCGTATTCGATGGACACATGCAGTAGCGGAACGCCCCATGCATCTCTCCTATTAGTATCCAGCCAAACGCGATTGCTTTCCTTGGGTATGGTTTCGGCCATCATATGGGAATGTACGCGCCAGTCACCCAGCCTTGGCAGCTGAAGGGCTTCTTTCAAATCGGCCCCTACTCCCCCGGTATCGCGTACCTCAGGCCTACTGGCGCCAAACGCCGCAGCCCAGCCCCGAAGAAAGTCGGTCTCTTGTCGATGTACGTTTCTAAAATTGGGTATATAACCGCCGCCGGCCGGATTCCGCCCATCGGTTTTATATTGGGACAAACCATGGTATTCCGCACTGATCCGCGCGGTATAGTTATGAAAAGCGACATATTTACCCAATAAGCCATTATCATTACCCAATCCTTCGGGGAAACGATCCGACAGCGAATTCATCAGGATAAGATTGGTGTTCAGCGTAGATGCATTCACGAAGATTACCTGGGCATAGAACTCCATTTCTTCTTTCGTATTGGTATCCACCACTCGCACGCCCGTGGCCTTCCCAGATTCCTGATCGTATAAGATGGAATGGACTACCGAAAAAGGCCTGAGCGTCAGATTTCCTGTTTTCTGGGCCCATGGAATGGTAGATGCATTGCTACTGAAGTACCCCCCAAACGGGCATCCCCGCTGGCACAATGTGCGGTTTTGGCACTGTACCCTGCCCTGTTGGATATGGATGGGCTGCGGTTGCGATAAGTGAGCACATCGTGCACTGATAATATGGCGCCCCTGGTAATGCTTACTAACCACTTCCCTAAAATGGTCTTCAGCGGCATTGAGCGGATATGCCGGCAGGAATTCGCCGTCAGGCAACGTAGCCACACCGTCGCGATTACCGGCAATGCCGACAAAACGTTCCACATAGCTATACCATGGCGCGATATCGTCATAACGGATTGGCCAGTCCACCGCAAATCCGTCCCGTGCCGGTCCTTCAAAATCATATTCACTCCATCGTTGGGTTTGCCGAGCCCATAAAAGTGTCTTCCCCCCTACTTGGTACCCCCTTATCCAATCAAATTCCTTTTCCTGGATATAAGGGTGTTCATCGTCTTTGACAAAAAAATGTGCGGTATCTTCCTTATAAGCGTAACACCGGTTCGCAATAGGATTCAATTGTTTGTCTTCATAGGTCACCTCCCCCCGGTGGTCCAACTCGTAGGGATACAGATTGGTCGTAGGGTAGTCCTTCACATGTACAACGTCACGGCCCCGCTCCAATACTAATGTTTTCAATCCTTTCTCGGTAAATTCCTTTGCCGCCCACCCGCCACTCGCACCGGAGCCGATCACAATTGCATCAAAGGTGCGGTCTTTTATACTGTCTATTGCCAGATTTGCCATATGTTGTTAGTCTTTTTCCACTGGGAAATATCCGTTATACCGGCCGGGGATGAGCTCGTATTTGACGAGATTGGTCATTACATACTGGGAGTTCAGGTAACCTTGGATGGCCCTTTGCTTGAACATCGCGTAAAATTTGGCAATATCGTCGTCCGCCCGCGTCTGAATCGCCTCAACTAGCGCGACTTGTTCGTTGGGAGCAGCCAGAGTAAACGAATGCCCCAGCTTGCCGTGGGACCACTGGATAAATGCCGATAACCCGTCGGAAAAAGCCCGTTGGTCTTCAGGGCCGTGGCAATCGTCTACCATTTTCAGTACAAAGAGATGTAACAGTAGCTCCTTACCACCCGGTGTATCAGTGGTTGGAAAAAGTGTTTCGGCAAGCTCCGCAAGGAGTTGTTCTTCCGCTTCGCTCACCGATAGCTTTTGCAATGCAATACTTGGCGCGCCGGATTGGCGGAAACAAGCGGGCAGCACCAATGTGCCGCCCGCTATGTATAATAGTGTTCGTACAGCCCCTCTGCGGTTCATGAATTACGTGTTCTGAAAATCCAATATTACGAAATAATACTGACAAGTGCAATCACAAGTACCGGCATTTACCATAGTTTATGTGGAAACTTTTAATTATCGAACGCTGATATCCGCGCATACATTCCCAGCATTGCTGCTTGATCAGTTAACGATGAAAATCTCCTCATATCATTATTACATTTATCAAAATATGCTTTGCTTCTAGTGTCATACGTGCATTTGCCTGCGCTGTCATTTCGTCACGAAATGGATCACAAAAATTAAATCGAACCAATAGGTCCTTTTCTTCTTCGTGGCAATGTCCGGGCATCTCGACTGAATTGGTTCAAACAAACGAAGGTAGCTACGAAACAGTGTAAATGCAAAAAAGCTGCCTTAAGGGGCAGCTTCAATGAAAACCAATCCAATTGACTTTCTGTTAGATAAGCTTTACGTTCACCGCGTTCAGCCCTTTTTTTCCTTTGGCGATTTCAAAAGACACATCGTCTTTTTCGCGAACTTGGTCGATCAGACCGGATACGTGAACGAAAACATCCTCACCACCATTTATCGGGGTGATGAATCCGAAACCCTTGGTCTCATTGAAGAATTTTACTACGCCTTCTTGCATTGTGATATATTATAAAATAAATGATAGCGATTTTCCGCATTATTCGTGCCAAGTATCCTGCGAAATAAAAATATTCTCAGTGAGCTCATCTTTTGTACACACGTTATAGTGCCTATTTTTGAAGATTTCCGGCCCAATAAAAACAAACAACGCCAAAAGCGGCTTGTCCTTAAAAAAATCACTAAATATTTTTTATGGAATTTTATTTCCTGTAGCATCCCTGTACCACAATGCGTCATTATAGCGCGCCATATGACGCAATTTTAGTTAAGTTTGCATACATACATTGAGAGACGTTAATTTTTAATCACCATGATTCGCAGCACCTTATCCATATTATTAGTCTTTTCCATCACGATGACCATCGCACAACAACATCACGATGACCCATTCAGGAAAGAATGGAAACAGATCGATTCACTCATAGAAAAGGGACTACCCCAAACGGCCTCGAAGATAGCCAACAAGATACTAGCGGAAGCACAGCGGAAAGACGATGGCCCCAATACCATCAAAGCGCAACTGTTCTTGATGGGTACAGACGAGACCGTCCAGGAAAATGCTGCGATAGGGAACATCCAGCGGGCAGATTCGATGATCTCGGTAACCGACGGTGCCGAAAAGGCGATCTGGCAGAGCATCAACGCTGAGTTGTATTGGCAATACTATCAGCGTAACCGCTGGATGATCCTTAACCGCACCCCCATCACTGGCGAACCGCCAGCAGATGTAGCCACTTGGGATGCCGGCACGTTAATCGCCAAGGCCAGTGACCTATACCAAGCATCCATCCTTGACGGCGAACCGCTCAAGGCCATCGCGGTGGAACGTTATGCGCCCCTGCTTCTTGAAGGGAAAAACACACGTCACCTGCGCCCCACACTATATGACTTTCTGGCATTTAGGGCAATCACGTTTTTCCAGAACGACGAGAAAGATGTGATCAAACCGGCGTACCAATTCCAAATCGACGGCACACTGTGGTTCGAGCCGGCAGCGCGCCTCGCCGATGTGAAAGTAAACCCGGCCACGCCAGAAGCGCTGCACTTCCGTGCACTGCATGCCTACCAGCAATTGTTGGCCTTCCACCTGGGTGATGATCAGCCCGATGCACTCATTGATGCCGATTTACAGCGTTTGCAGTTTGTGTACCAATATGCTGTGCACCCCGATAAGGACAGCCTTTATCGTGTCGCGCTGCAAGCACTTGCCACAGGCTATCCCGATAATCCTGCAACGGCACAAGTAACCTACGTGCTATTACAATTTGACTATAATCAGGCCATAGGCAAGGACTCATTAGACTTGCGCAACCTGCTTAAGCAACTTGACGCACTCATTGCCCGCTTTCCGAAATCGGAGGGTGCCCGCAATGCAGAACAGCTGCGTTACTCCTTGTTGAGTAAATCACTCGGCATGCAGACCGAATCCGTCTTGCTACCTGATGAAAACAATAAAGCGTTGGTGACCTATAAAAACCTGGACAATGCATATTTCCGTATCTATCCATGGCCAAATGCGCTGTCCAATCCCCAGCGCGAATTAGATAGCACCACGCAAAAAAAATTAATAAACAGCAAGCCGCTTTCATCATGGGAAGCGTCGCTGCCTGGTGCAGACGATCTATACGAACACCGCACAGAAATAAAAATCGATCCGCTGCCCACCGGACGCTATTTACTGGTCGCGTCGGCAACCGCCGATTTCTCATCGAGAAACACGATCCTTTCGGTAGTACCCATTCAGGTATCTTCATTGAGTCTTGTCACAAACAATTTTGAAAACCAGCGCATGTTGTTCGCACTGCACCGCAAATCGGGCATGCCCATACGCGGCGCACAGGTAACCTTCCTGGATGAACGTTGGGACGACACGTTTGATACCTATCGATATGACGCTGTCGGCAATACAAGGACAGATGAAGACGGCAAAGCAATTCTCCGTATCGACAAGCGCCAGCACAACATCCGCCGTATCGTGCTATCATCACATGGCGACACGCTACGGACCGATGGCTATTTCGGGTCATATCAAAGCGAAGACACCGACTCGAAAAAATCAACCGAGCATACTTTTCTGTTTACCGACCGTGCACTTTATCGCCCCGGCCAGACGGTGCATTTCAAAGGAATTGTCGTTGAAAATGCCGCTGACGGAAAAACCAACCGTGTGCTGGCGGACCACCAGTCGGAAGTAACCTTATTTGATGCCAACGGCCAAAAAGTAACTTCGATGCAGCTAACTACCAATGCTTATGGCTCATTCTCCGGCAAATTTACTGCGCCGGAGAGCGGACTCACCGGACAAATGCACATCGGCACAAAAAATGGCAATGTATATTTTTCGGTGGAAGAGTATAAGCGGCCGAAATTCCAGGTCGTTTTTGACACATTGAAAGCCAGCATCGCGCTCAACGAAGAAATCAAAGTAAAAGGCCGCGCCTTAGCTTATGCAGGCAACAACATCGATGGTGCCGTCGTGAAATACCGCGTGGTACGCCAAGCGCGCTTTCCCTATTTCTGGGCATTCTACCGCTGGGGGCAACCGCAATCTCCACAACTGGAAATCACCAGCGGTACCGTGCAGACACAGTCCGATGGTACCTTTGAAGTGATATTCACAACCCTTCCCGATAAGCATATCGACCCGCAAACCTTGCCGGTATTCAGCTATACGGTATATGCAGATGTGACGGATATCAACGGTGAAACGCAAAGTGGCAACCAACAGGTGCAAGCGGGCTATCGCTCGTTGCAACTAACGGCCACTGCTGCGCAACAACTTAACGCCACCTTGGAAAACCGATTGGCCATCACAACACAGAATCTAAACGGGATACCGATCCCGGCGGATGTCGCCGTATCCGTCGCACCACTTAAATTCCCGGGCAAGCTATACCGCATGCGAATGTGGGAAAAACCGGATCGCTATACAATGAGCGAAGCAGAGTTCAGGCAGTTCTTCCCCGATGACGAATACGCCGAGGAAGCCAATTACTTGAGCTGGCCTGCGGCTGAGGCAAGTTGGTCGACCAATGTCAATACCGGAAAACAACAGTCTGTGGAGCTTCCAGCCTCGCTCTGGAAAACAGGGGGTTGGCACCTCATCACGTTAAAAACGGCAGATTCCCATGGCAATGAAATCACCGAAAAGGTGTACACCTACGCTACCAAACCTGCGGCGGAAGAAAAACCGCAGCAGCCGCTACTGATATTGGCAGACAGCACCTCACTGGAACCTGGAGGTGTATTGAACTTGACTATAAAAACAGGATTTGATAGTACGTATGTGCTCGAAACAAACACCGACATCAAAACCGAATTTACCGCCTTTTCCGAACAGCGTCGGATTAACCGGCCCATCGGTGAAGATGACCGCGGTGGAATTGGTTTTGGATGGCTATATGTACATAACAATCGGGTATATCAAGGCAACCAGCAGGTGGATGTACCTTGGTCGAACCGTGATCTCCAACTAGAATGGGCGACACACCGCGATAAATTACAGCCGGGGGCTGCCGAGGAATGGCGGCTCACCATCAAAGGCAATAAAAAGGACGCTATAACGGCTGAGTTGCTGGCGGGATTGTATGATGGTTCGCTGGATGCATTGAAACCTCATCATTGGAATTGGAACCGATTATCGCCGACCCGTTGGCTGGGGCTGTATTGGACAACCGACCAAACCTTTGGAACGATTGCTGGCAACATTTGGCTAAACACAATCAACAGCGCCGAGCCCACCGAGTATGAAAAACGATATGATGAATTGGTAAATTATTTCACACTGCAACAGCGAATACATTATGCGGGCTCAAACATCCAAATACGCGGCAGAAAAAACGTTGCACGAGCCGCTGCACCTAGCGAGGAAGCGGCTGACGCAGTGCAAGAGGTGGTGGTAGTTGGCTATGGAACACAGGAAAAGCAAAGCCTAACAGGCGCTGTATCCGAACCTGAAAATGCAGCGGAAGAAACCACGTCTCCCCCGCCTGTACGCACCAATCTGCAAGAAACCGCTTTCTTCTTGCCGCAACTCCAAACGGATGCTGAGGGCAACGTTACGGTCAAATTTACCATGCCGGAAGCACTTACCGAATGGAAGCTCATGGCCTTTGCCCACACAACAGATTGGAAAACTGGCTACCTCCAAGGCGCAGTAAAGACTCAGAAAGACCTGATGGTGGTACCCAATCTCCCTCGGTTCTTCCGCCAAGGCGACGATATCCGTATCAGTGCGAAAATAAGCAACATTAGCGTACGGGAGTTACAGGGCGTAGCGCATATCGATTTGCTGGATGCGACTACCCTGCAACCGCTTGCTAATTTCGGAAACGGCTTGGCAGATCAAGATTTCTTGGTTGCGGACAACCAAAGTACGGATGTCAGCTGGCTTGTATCCGTCCCCGATGGGCATTTCGACCCAGTGGTAGTACGCATCTCGGCTAAAGCAGGCAATTTTACCGATGGTGAAGAGACGACCTTGCCGGTCATTACCAACCGTATGCTGGTAACGGAAACCCTACCCTTACCCGTTCGAGGTAATGAAACCAAGACATTCGCACTGGAGAAGCTGGCCAGTACGACAAGCGGAAGCCGCATAAACCACGCACTCACCGTAGAATTTACCGGCAACCCGGCGTGGTATGCCGTGCAAGCGCTGCCTTACCTGATGGAGTATCCCTATGAGTGTGCCGAGCAGGTTTTCAACCGGTTTTATTCCAATGCGCTGGCCGCCCACATCGTAGGGCAGTCGCCCCGTGTGAAAGCCATCTTCGACCGATGGAAAACAAGCGACACCACCGCCCTGCTTTCCAACCTCGAGAAAAACCAGGAACTCAAGTCGGCCCTCTTGGAAGAAACTCCCTGGGTGATGGAAGCTAAAGACGAACGCGAACAAAAACACCGCATCGCACGCCTTTTTGAGAGCCATAAGCTGGCACAGGGCCTGCAACAGAATCTATCCAAATTGGCCGAAATGCAAGTATCGGATGGCAGTTTCCCCTGGTTCAGGGGCATGACGAGCAACCGCTACATCACGCAATACATTGTTACCGGCATCGCTCGCTTGAAACACCTCGGCGTAGACGCCGCAAATAGTGAAACAGCAAACAATATATTAAATCGTGCAGTAAACTATCTCGATAGGCAGCTTAAAATCGACTACGATGGATTACTGAAAGGCAAAGCCAGCTTGAAAGATCAGCAGCTCGGCCATACGCATATCCAATACCTTTACTTGCGCAGTTTCTTGGATAGCCCTGTAGCCAAAGAAAGCAAAACGGCCTATTCCTACTATGTATCGCAAGCAGCCAGCTACTGGCCCAAATTCAATCCGTATCTCCAAGGCCAGATCGCCTTGGCGCTCAGCCGTGGCGGTGATGTAAAGACTGCCAACGAAATCATGGCGTCGTTGCGCGAGACCGCTATCCAAAACGAGGAAATGGGTATGTACTGGAAAACGATGCCCCGTGGCTATTGGTGGTACGAAGCACCCATCGAAGCACAGGCCCTGCTCGTTGAGGCTTTTGCCGAGGTAGCCATGGATACCAAAGCGGTGGATGACCTAAAAGTATGGCTGCTCAAACAGAAACAAACTCAATACTGGACGACCACCAAGGCTACAGCCGATGCCATATACGCCCTGTTGTTGCAAGGAAGCGATTGGCTGATTAACGAGCCAACGGTAACCATCAACGTAGGACAGGAAACCATTCAGTCCACTACGGAGCAGACCGAAGCTGGAACCGGCTACTTCAAGAAACGCTACAACGGTGACACCGTAACGCCTGATATGGGAAATATCTCCGTGCAGGTAGACAAAGCCACGAACGAAGGGGTGGCCTGGGGTGCCGTATACTGGCAGTATTTTGAAGAACTCGATAAGATTACCGCTGCAGAAACACCACTCAGCTTGCGCAAGCAGCTCTACATCGAACGCAATACAGACCGCGGCCCGGCGCTAGAAGAAATCACACCCGGCAATCCGTTAAAGGTCGGCGACAAGGTAACGGTACGTATCGAGCTCCGTGTAGACCGCGACATGGAATACGTGCACCTCAAAGACATGCGTGCCGCCTGTTTCGAGCCAACGAATGTGCTGAGTGGCTACCGTTACCAAGGCGGGCTGGGTTACTACGAAAGTACACGCGACGTAGCGACCAACTTTTTCTTCGATTACCTACGCAAAGGCACCTACGTATTTGAATACCCGGTATTCGTATCACAAGCGGGTGAATTCTCCAACGGCATTAGCACCATTCAAAGCATGTATGCACCTGAATTCAGTAGTCATAGCGAGGGGATACGAGTGAAGGTGGAGTGAGAAGAACGAGCGGCAGGGAGATTGGCGATGTAAAATCATCAAAATTCCGTATCATTGCATGGCTTTGGAATTAATGTCTAACAGCTAAGAAATGACAACATACAACGAAGATAGTATACGTTCGCTCGACTGGAAAGAGCACATCCGGTTGCGTCCAGGGATGTATATAGGCAAACTAGGGGATGGCTCGGCATACGATGACGGTATCTATGTACTGCTCAAGGAGGTGGTAGATAACTCTATTGATGAGTTTGTGATGGGAGCCGGAAGGACGATAGACATTACGATGAATGAGCAGAAAATCTCCGTGCGCGACTACGGCCGGGGTATTCCGTTGGGTTCAGTCGTAGACGTGGTATCTAAAATCAATACAGGTGGCAAGTACGATAGCAAGGCCTTCCAGAAGTCGGTCGGTCTGAATGGTGTGGGCACCAAAGCCGTCAACGCACTTTCCGCTTCTTTTACCGTGCAATCTTACCGCGATGGAAAGACGCGGATTGCTGAATTCAGCAAAGGGGAGCTATTAAAAAACGACGAGAAAACCACCACCCAACGCAACGGAACAGCGGTAACGTTCTATCCCGACGATAGCATTTTCCGGAATTACCATTACCGTGCCGAATTCGTGGAAAACATGATCTGGAATTATGTCTTCCTCAATTCAGGACTGACCATTAATTTCAATGGTCAGAAATTTATTTCGGAAAATGGACTTAAAGACCTGCTCGAACGCAACATCGATGCCGAATCAATGCGATATCCCATCATCCACCTTAAAGGGGATGATATCGAGATTGCTATTACCCACGGCCAGCAATACGGCGAAGAATATTATTCGTTTGTAAACGGCCAGCATACCACACAGGGCGGTACACACCAGGCAGCCTTTCGTGAAGCATTAGCAAAAACCGTCCGTGAGTTTTACAAAAAGGATTTTGATGCTTCCGACATCCGGTCGTCCATCATTGGTGCGGTAGCCATCAAGGTTCAGGAACCGGTCTTTGAATCGCAAACGAAGACCAAACTGGGCTCACAGAACGTAGGCCCAGAAGGGCCTACTGTACGGACGTTCATCAATGACTTTATTAAAAAGGCGCTCGACGATTACCTTCACAAGCACGGAGAAACAGCGGATGCCCTGCTGAAGCGCATCCTCCAATCTGAACGTGAGCGCAAGGATATCGCCGGCATCAAAAAACTGGCCAACGAACGTGCCAAGAAGGCTTCGCTACACAACCGCAAACTGCGCGACTGCAAAGTCCACTATGGAGATAAACACGAACTGGCTCAGGAAACTACCCTTTTTATCACCGAAGGCGACTCGGCAAGCGGCTCGATTACCAAATCGCGAAATGTACATACACAAGCGGTATTCAGCCTCAAGGGCAAACCGCTCAATGCGTTTGGACTAACCAAGAAGGTGGTTTATGAAAATGAAGAATTTAACCTGTTACAACATGCCCTCAATATCGAAGACGGGCTCGATGGACTGCGTTACAACAACATCGTCGTCGCCACAGATGCCGATGTAGACGGCATGCACATTAGGCTATTGTTGATGACCTTTTTTCTTCAATTCTTCCCCGATCTTGTCAAGGCCGGCCACGTATCTATTTTACAAACGCCGTTATTTCGCGTACGCAACAAGAAAGAAACCATCTACTGCTACAGCGATGAAGAGCGCCAACGTGCCATCCAGAAATTAGGGGGTAAACCGGAAATTACGCGCTTCAAGGGCTTGGGGGAAATTTCCCCGGAGGAATTTGGATTGTTTATCGGCGAAGATATACGGCTGGATCCGGTAATCCTTTCCAAGGAACAGAAAATCATCCAGCTGCTCGAATATTATATGGGCAAAAACACACCCGATAGGCAAAAGCATATCGTCAATAACCTGCGTGTCGAAGTCGACATCGCGCAAGAATCAAAACCAGTGGCAGAAGAACTAGTGGCCTGATAACGAATCATGACGAACCAAACCCTCATTCTCATCCAATGCGACGATGCCGTAGGCTTGGTGGCACGGATAGCCAATACCGTTGCACGCCACACCCTCAACATCGTGACCATGCGTGAATACGTCGATGAAGTGGCTAATCGCTTCTACGTCCGTATCGTATGTGCTGGGAAAGCCGAAAATAACGAGCAGCTGACGGACGACCTTATCGCGGCATTGCCCAGTGGGGCAACGGTGACCGTAAACCCGCCACAACAAAAGCGGTTGGCTATCCTGGTGACTAAGGAACATCACTGCCTGGGCGATATCATTGTTCGCTATTTCTTTAATACGTTGGGAGCCGAGGTATGCTGTGTGATAGGCAATTACGATGAATTAAGGGCATTCACCGAACGCTTCGATATCCCCTTCCACTATGCAGACCACGAAGGAAAATCCAAAGCGGATTTCGAAACCGAAATTGCTGATATCCTGGAATCCCATCAGCCGGATTACCTGATCTTGGCCAAATTTATGCGAATACTCTCGTCCGATTTTGTCGACCGATACCGCGACCGGATTATCAACATCCATCACTCCTTTCTCCCCGCATTCGTTGGTGCCAGCCCATATAAGCAGGCCCATGCCAGGGGCGTCAAGCTTATCGGGGCTACCGCTCATTTCGTAACGGGCGACCTCGATGAGGGGCCAATTATTGCACAGGACATCAGGCCGGTAAATCACAGCTATACCGTCAGAGATATGGTACGTGCCGGAAAGGAAATTGAAAAATCGGTGCTGAGCAAAGCGATCCGGTTGGTAATCGAAGATCGCGTAATCATCACCGGAAATAAAACGGTGGTGTTTGAATAACGGTATTAATTCATTTTTCTAAATTTACCAAATACCCCCAATGGTAGTTTGCTTCCTGCGGTAGCCTGTAGGGATAATTCACCCGTTTCGAGCTGTTGGGCACCGGGCAATGCTGCTCTGATCAGATTTTCGACAATAACCGATGAAAAACCAAGTGAATAGGTGTTCAAAATCAAGAAATGCTCGTGTGGATCCAGTAACTGTACCACGTCGCGCATCATTTCGGCAATGTGGTCTTCCAATTTCCATTTCTCCCCTTTCGGCCCATGTCCATAGGCGGGCGGATCAAGGATAATGCCATGATAGCTATTACCCCGCTTCAACTCGCGTTTCACGAACTTCAGTGCATCTTCCACCACCCAACGGATATCTGAAAGCTCCGATAGCTCCTGGTTCTCATTGGCCCAGGTGACCACCTGTTTGATGGAATCGACATGTGTCACATCTGCACCTGCCGCCCGCGCGATTAACGAAGCCCCCCCCGTATAAGCAAAAAGATTCAAAACCTTGGGTCGGCCAGTGGAGAATGATTTTACCGTATCCGAAATGTAATCCCAATTGACCGCTTGCTCTGGAAAAACGCCGACGTGTTTGAATGAAGTAAGTGCGAGGCGGAGTTTGATGGCGACCTCCGGATTGCGGTACCCTACATGCCAGCGGTCTGGCAATTTGAGGTTCTTTTTTATCCACTCACCGCTAGTAGCCGATCGCCCCCGGAAACGGATATCGTGCCGTTTGGTCCATTCCGACTCGGGCAATCCCTTCGGCCATACGGCCTGCGGCTCAGGGCGGATCAGTATTACATTACCAAAGCGTTCTAGCTTTTCGAAACCACCACAATCAATGAGTTCATAATCGGTCCAATGCCGGGGAGTAAGAAGTTGGATACTATTTGCCAAGATTTATCTAATTTTTGGGCAAAGATAGGTATTTAAAACTGCCCCTTTGCTACTTTCATAAACGGACTGGCAAACACAAAATTATTCAGCTCTTCGACATCCGAATGGGCAATTTCTTTATTCGAGCCTTCCCACCATTTTTGGCCCTTATACAAAAAGATGATATAGTCTCCAATACCCATTACCGAATTCATATCGTGCGTCACCACGACAGTAGTGCATTGGTATTCTTCAGTGAGCTCCGAAATCAATTCATCGATGAGAATGGCAGTTTCGGGATCAAGGCCAGAATTGGGTTCATCTACAAAAAGGTACTTCGGGCTCATGCTGATGGCGCGGGCAATACCCACACGCTTTTTCATCCCACCGGAAAGTTCCGCTGGATACAGCTTGTTCCTACCCGCAAGATTCACGCGCTCCAGACAAAAGTTAGCCCGGTCGATTTTTTCGCTCCGGCTCATATCGGTAAACATCTCCAAGGGGAAGATGATGTTTTGTTCAACGGTCATCGAGTCAAACAACGCCGAATTCTGGAACAGCATGCCAATTTCCTTCCGGATAGGAATACGATCCTCAAAGTCCATCCGCGTGAAATCTTCGTCCTGATATAGCACTTTGCCTTTTTCGGGCGTATGCAAACCCACCATGCATTTCAGCAATGTACTTTTCCCAGATCCCGATCCACCGATTATTAGGCTTATTTTCCCGGCTTCAAACTTGGCGTCGATGCCTCGCAACACATGGTTATCACCAAAAGACTTATGGATATTTTGAACTTCAATCATATAGTTACAGCTGGTAAAATAGCTAAAGCATCAGCGCCGTGATAATATAATCCGCGACCAAAATAGCGATGCAACTGATGACCACCCCGCGCGTGCCGGCCTGCCCCACTTCCAAGGCTCCACCCCGCACATAGAAGCCCTTGAAGGCGGAGACTGAGGTGATGATAAATCCGAAAACAAATGCCTTGACCAAAGCTACCGCTACGGTATAACCGATGAAGCCATCGGTGATACCGTTGATATAATCGGCAGGAGTAACAGCACCGGAAATCGCACCACCAAAAAGCCCACCAGTTAAAGCAAGGAAAATGGACATGATCACCAATGCCGGAATCATCGTAATGCCCGCCAGAATTTTGGGAAGGATAAGGTATCCCGGGGCATTGATTCCCATAATTTCAAGCGCATCGATTTGCTCGGTCACCCGCATGGAACCGATTTGGGAAGATATGGAAGAACCCACTTTACCGGCTAGCACCAAAGCGGTAATGGTAGGACTAAGCTCCAAAATGCTCGAATCCCGATTTATTTGTCCAATTACAGACGTCGGAATCAAGTCAGAAACCAATTGAAACGCGATTTGCATGGTCATTACCGCACCGATAAATGTAGAAATAATAGCAATCAACCCCAATGAACCGACACCTATTTCATTCATTTCATGGATGATTTCCTTTCGGTAGATTTTCCATTTCTCCGGTCGCCGGAAGACCGATTTCAATAACAAGAGGTATTGTCCGAAGTAGGTGAAAAACATATATTAATCGAATACGTACACAATAGCGCGTGCAATGCACTGGTTAAAGATACGGGTTTTTAAAGAATATGAACGAAAATAAGCGTTGTATTGTTTGACCATCCTGCCGATAAACTTCCTAACTTTGATAGCCAAAGAAGATAGTTATGTCAATGCTTACCAATCAAACAGCCTTAATTACTGGCGCCACCAAAGGAATGGGCCGTGCCATCGCCGAAAAACTTAGCCAGAACGGCTGCAACTTATTGCTTTCCGCCCGCAACGACGACGCCCTTGAAGCCCTCAAAATGGAATTGGAAGCGCATAACCCTGCAATCAGTGTGCGTTATTTTGCATGCGATTTTTCCGAAGGCGATCAACTCGAGCAGCTGATACAATGGGTTGAACGTATCGCATCCCATTTGGATATTCTCGTCAACAATGTGGGGATATTCAAGCCCGTTTCCATACTGGATGAATCGACTGCAGATTTTGAGCTGCAAATGCGCATCAATTATTATACACCCCATATCCTGTCGCGCGCGGTAGGCCGCAACATGCGCAAGAATCGTCGCGGTCATATCTTTAACATCAGCTCTATCGCCAGTAGAATACCTGTATCATCGGCAGGTACCTATACTGTAACAAAATATGCGGTGAGGGGTCTAACTCAGGTATTGCGGGATGAATTACGGCCGTTTGATGTTAAAGTAACCGAAATCATCCCCGGTTCGACGTTGACGTCCTCATGGGAGGGCACCACCATCCCTGCCGACCAGTTCATACTGCCGGCAGATATCGCAGCAGCAATCATCGCCTGCCTGCAAATGAGTGAGGGTGCCAGTGTGGATGAAATGGTGATAAAACCCAAATATGGTAATAGTTAAATAGATAGATCATGGAAAAGAAACTTCAACGCATACCACACGAAGGCGCCGTAGCAGGTGTCTGTGCGGGCCTGGGGGTATATTTTGGTGTAGACAAGACCTGGGTGCGGCTTGCCTTTATCATCAGTGTCTTTTTTTCGGGATATATGGGCATTGGACTATTGGGCCCAATCGTTTACATCGTACTATGGATCGTGCTACCGATAAAATCATTTGCGCTACCCCATGATCCATTTAATGTAGACTACCGTACAAAGGAGGGCCAGCCTTCCGCAGCTTTTGAAGGATATAACCCCTACGCTTGGGACGCAGCGGCGAAGCCAAACCGACCTGCACCTAGCGCGTCAAAAGACCGGTATATTGCAGGGCTGATCCTATTGGCGGTGGGTTTATTCTTCCTGTTGCATCAGTTGGACGTGTTCTATTGGCGCGATTTCGCCCGCTATTGGCCCGTATTAATTATCATCATTGGGTTGGCTACTGTTTTCGGTGCCTTTAATAGCCGGAAACGGTCGGCATTTCCTACTGAAGATGTAGAAGAAAAGACGATGGAGCCCGGCCCCGATCAGCCGGCTGATGACGACGGAGAACCGCATTCTTACACGAAATAAGCAAATGTGTCATGAACAAAGAAAAATTGAGTTGGGGACTCATCCTACTGTTTGTAGGCGGCGTCTTATTATTGGATAACCTTGACGTTATCAATTTTTACTGGCGGTCCGTATTCAGCATGTGGCCGGTCATTCTCATTGTCATCGGTGTAAACCTATTGGTACCGCGACGTGGAATCGGCAATGCGGTTTCGATTGTGGTTACGCTCGCCGCTTTGGCTTTCCTTGCCTATCGGGGCACATTCCCGCCCCGCAGCAATTGGTGGGTATTCAACAACAAAAGCTGGGATACAGAGCGCCGGTTTTCCGATGATAATGAAAAACGCACCGAAAAATCCAGTGGAACATTTTCCCATGAATACGATAGTTCCATCACTACGGCCCACCTACACATAAAAGGCGGCGCTGTTGAATATGAGATTGAAGGCCACACCGATAAGCTGTTCAATGCGGAAGCCACGAGCACCATCGGTCTACACCACCTGGAAACCACAACCACAGGTTCCAATGCCGATCTTACCTTTAGGATGAGGGATTCCAAAAAGGGCAACTGGAACGTAAATGGTGATGAGAACTGGGCTAAGATTAGCCTCAATCAAAATCCTACTTGGCACATCTCCTTGGATATGGGAGCCGGCTCGGCCGAGTTTGACCTGACGGAATACAAAGTTGCCAGTCTCCATTTCAACGGTGGTGCCGCATCATTCGAGGCGAAGCTCGGCATGCCGTTGGAAGAAACCACCATCACAGCCGAATCAGGAGTGGCCAGCGTAGAAATCGAAATACCACGTGCCGCTGCTTGTAAGATTATCGTTAAGTCAGGGCTTTCATCCAAGGACTTTCCAGGTTTTACTAAACAAAGCGATGGTTCTTACATCACCGATGGCTATGAAAACGCCGGCAACCGGTTTACGGTCAATCTCCAAGGCGGATTGAGTTCGTTCACCGTAAAACGTTATGACTAAGTGGCAAACAGTTCCGCTGACCGGTATGAGGTGGTCATCCAAGGGAAACCGCAAGGGCCGTTCACCTTGGATGAACTGCAGGGCATGAACCTCCAGCCTACGGACTTTGTAAAGCCCGTAGGCCATCCCGAGTTTAAGGAACTCCGGGAAATAGCCGGATTAAGCACACTCTTGAATGTAAAACACGAGATCACACCACCCCAATACTTCGCTTCACTGGATATGCGTCTGCTCTCCACAGCCATTGACTATTTCGTCGCTTTCTGTATGTATGCGGTATTGGTTGCGGTGTATCTTGGCGGGACAACCGATGTCCAGGGAAGCACGCCGACACTGCTCGTGGGCCTGGTGTTTGTCCCCGTTTTTAAGTTTATCCTCTGCGTGATCGCTGAGGGTTCGAAAAAACACGCTTCCATTGGCAAAATGCTTATCGGTGTGAAAGTGACTGATGAACAAGGCAGGCCGATCGGTTATGGAAAGGCTTTCTTACGAAACATCGGGAAGTTGATAGGTGTCCTTACACTAGGCATTGGGTTTTTCACAGGGTTTTTCGACCGCCGCCAACAATGCCTTCACGATAAGATTGCCGGCACATTGGTCGTTAAGGATAGACTAGTTTAAAAAGTAACTTGCTATACATTTCCAACAGCCAATATATTAATCATTATCCCTAACTTTGCATCGGATATGGATGCTAAAGTCGGAAACTCATTACCAGGTGGTTATTGCAATTCGCTGATGGAATATTCAAGGTGGCATACACGTGAAGTGGCCATCGGCAACGTGCCCATGGGCGGCGATAACCCCATCCGCATCCAAAGCATGACCACCGTGGATACGATGGATACCATTGGCTCCGTTGAACAGACCATCCGTATGGTGGAGGCTGGTTGTGAATATGTACGCATTACGGCCCCAAGCATCAAGGAAGCAAACAACTTAGCCGAAATCAAAAAAGAGTTACGTAGGCGAGGATACGACGTACCCCTGGTTGCCGATATCCATTTCACGCCAAATGCCGCAGAGGCGGCCGCACGTATCGTCGAAAAAGTACGGATCAATCCGGGGAATTATGCTGACAAGAAAAAATTCGATCAGCTTAATTATACGGAATCGGCCTATCAGGCCGAATTGGAACGCATTTACACCAAGTTTGCACCCCTGGTCAAGATCTGTAAAGAATATGGTACCGCGATGCGAATCGGCACGAACCACGGCTCACTTTCAGACCGCATCATGAGTCATTATGGTGACACGCCGGAGGGCATGGTCGAATCAGCCATGGAATTCATCCGCATTTGTGAAGACCTCCAATACTACAGCATTGTTGTTTCCATGAAATCCAGCAACCCTCAGGTGATGGTGCGCGCTTATCGACTATTGGTGGAAAAAATGGTAGCCGAAGGGATGAACTATCCGCTGCATCTTGGCGTTACGGAGGCTGGTGACGGGGAAGATGGGCGCATCAAATCGGCCGTGGGTATTGGTACGTTACTCGAAGATGGGTTGGGTGATACGGTCCGTGTGTCCCTTACGGAAGAACCCGAATTTGAAGCGCCTGTAGCTATTGCCCTGGTAAATCGGTATCAGGCCCGAGGTGCCGAATCGCCGAAGGAATCGGCTATTCCTATAGCAGGCACCGTCCATCCAAAGCCAGCCGCTTATCCCACCAAAGAGGTAAACACGTTCATCGGCGGTTCACTGGTGCCACGCGTGGTGGTGGATATCTCGTGCAAAAATCTGAAGGACCCCAATATACTCACCGAGGTGGGGTATAAATACGACCCTTGGCTCGATAAATACCACATGGGCGAACAATCTGTGGATTTCGTGTATTTGGCCGATAAACTACCTTCATTCACCATGCCGGGCAACCTCAAACAGCTGTACAATTATCACACATGGCTCGGCATCCAGGATAAAGCCAACATCCACCCCTTATATACACTACGTGAGTTCGTGGAGAGCCGCTTACGCGACCCGAGCATGAATTTAATACGGATTCGAAACGCGGATTTATGCACAACCCTTTTTGAAGCATTGCCGCTCGATCGTACCATCGTATTCGTGTTAGAAACCGACGAATCACATGGAATGGCAGATCAACGTCAGTTTTTTTCAGCCCTCTTGGAGTTAGGCCTTGACAATCCCGTTATTATTCGACGACACTATCCCGTAGCGGAATTCTCCGGCCCCGAAGGCAATCTGATGGATCCTGAAGAACCATTGTCAAAACTCCAACTGTATGCAGCCACCGATATGGGTGGATTGCTTGTCGACGGGATGGGAAATGGAATATGGATAGATTCACCCGCAACTCCTGCGGACAAATTGGTGTCTGCTGCGTTCGGGATTTTACAGGCTACGCGATCACGCATTTCAAAGACGGAATACATCTCTTGCCCCAGTTGTGGCCGCACACTATTTGATTTGCAAGTGACCACCCAAATGATACGGGCGCGTACCAATCACCTCAAGGGACTTAAAATCGGGATAATGGGATGTATTGTGAATGGACCAGGAGAAATGGCAGATGCAGATTATGGATACGTAGGTGCCGGGCCTGATAAAATCACCTTATACCGCGGTAAAGAAGTGGTCAAACGCAATGTTAGTTCTACCAAGGCGTTGGATGAACTCATCGAAATCATAAGGGAAGATGGGCGTTGGATAGACCCCGAATAATTACAATACCGAAATCCGCTTCACTACAGTTTCTGTACCCGCAGATACCCGAATAAAGTAAAACCCGTTTGTCAGCTTATTACTTGTCTCGAAGACGTGGCTTTGAGGTCCAGCATCCAGTTCTTGATTAAGCAACGTCATTACCTCGTTTCCCAGAGCGTCCATTACCTTGATGGAAACCGAACTCTGCTTGCCAAGCCGATAGGAAAGACTAATTTGATCGACAATTGGATTGGGGAAAACCTTCACACTGCTCAACAGCTTATCACTATCTGTGTTATTTGCACGAAACGGGAGAAAATTCCTAAATGATGAGAATAAAGAGCGCTGAGCCCGTTTTTCTGAAGCGGAAATTTGCAATGCGCTTGATTGAGCTTCACTGACCTTCACCACACCACTGGTATCCGCCATGGCTACCGAAGATAGCGCAGCATCAGCACCGCCCACGAATATCACGGTACTAATTGTCAATGCTATAATGGTGTGGTGTAAAAACTTCCTCATATATTATTTAGTTCGACTGTGGCATTGTCGCGTATCAACTCAAGCTTTTAAAGCCATCCTATACCCGCGCCTCTTACAAAGGTAGAATAAAGTGCGAAATGCACCTATACAAAAGTATAATTTTTTCATTAATTTAACAATTTTTAACAGGTTGTAACGTTACGTCGTGTTGCATCGCCTTGGCGTATCTTTCAAATGCCCTATTAACACGACGATGACACTTATGGGGCATCTGCCTTATTGAGCTTAGAGTGCCTATAACCATAACCAAAATAAACCACTAACCCAATAGCCAACCAAACCAGGAAAATAAACCAATTGCTTGCACCGAGCTGCGACATCAAATACAAGTTTACGAGAATCCCCGCAACAGGCAACAACGAAAAACGGTAGATATATCCCATAATACACAACACAATCCATACTAACCAGAAGATAATGATAAGGAGTTTGTGTTCAATGATTTCCGGTATCGACAAATGACGCCATTCCATGATGGCCTCCTGTCCGTAGCGGTAAATGCCCCATACGGCTACTAATAGCCCTATCGTAATCAGGTACCGTCCATTGATATAGGGCACCTTAAATTTGGATTGTTTGGAAATACCTGAATAGTCCATATATAACACGCCGGCACACACCAATATAAAGGCGAAAAAAGTACCAACACTCGTCAGATCAACAAAAAAATCCATCTTGAAAAACAAAGCAGGCACGGCAACCATAAACCCGGTAACGATCGTCGCAAACGAAGGCGTTTTATGCTTGGGATGTATGGTGGCAAACCGCTTCCACAGCAGGCCATCCCGGCTCATCGTCATCCAGATCCGGGGTTGAGCAAGCTGGAAAACAAGCAACGCACTGGTAATCGCCACCACCGAGGTGACCGATACGATCCCAGCCATATAATCGACGCCTACGTATTCGAACACGAAGGCCAACGGGTCTTTTACATTCAGCTCGGTATAGTTGACCATACCGGTCAGCACCAACGTAATCAGGATATATAGTACCGCACAGACCAACAAGCAAATAATCATCGCTCTGGGCAGATCCCTTTGCGGGTTTCTACACTCTTCTGCTGTTGTAGATATCGAGTCAAATCCGATGAATGCGAAGAAGACAGCCGCTACTCCGCTAAGTACGCCTTCGACTCCATTTGGTGCAAATGGCGTCCAATTCTCGGGCTTTACAAAAAAAATTCCGCCAAAAATTACAAATAAAATAACACCGATTTTGATCGCCACCATGATGTTACTTGCCGTCCGGGACTCTTTTATGCCAATATAAACCAGCCAGGTAACCAAAAACGTAATCAGGCCAGCCGGCAAGTCAAAGATGATTGGGATATCGCCCAACCGAGGAGCGTGTTCGTAAGCCATCGCGGCAACTTGGTCCGCCTTCGACAACGATTCCAGTCCTTGCTCCTGCAATTTCACATAAGCTTCAGATGCGTAGGCTGGTGCCATCGTAAGCCATCCTGGCAGTTGAATACCAAACCCACCGAGCATGCTCACGAAGTATTGCGACCATGAAATGGCAACGACCATATTGGATACCGCATACTCCAGGATTAGTGCCCAACCGATAATCCATGCGAACAGCTCTCCAAACGCTACATAAGCATAGGTATATGCACTGCCGGAAACTGGCACGGTACTGGCAAACTGCGCGTAGGACAATGCAGTAAAAACACATGCAACGGCCACGAAAACAAACAACAGGGAAACTGCTGGACCTCCGTTGAAACTGGCCAGTCCGATGGTACTGAAAATCCCCGCCCCCACGATTGCGGCCACGCCCAACGAAACCAAGTCGCGTACCCCCAAAACCTTCGCAAGCCCAGCTGTCTTAGTTGATGCACTTATAATCTGTTCTACGGTCTTTTTCCGAAAAAGTCTGTTTGCCATACACCGATAACTATGGGGTTCGATTGATTGTCAATCGGTCAAACTTATAAAAAAAATTTGATGGTGCGGATTCCAGGGGGATTAATTTGTAACCCAACGGGCGGTGTCACGAAAGATGGGATTGGATATCATCAAAAATCGGCAGGAAATTCCCATCTAGCTCCGACGCATAACGGGTGATTATCGCCGTTATTTGATCCAGTTGCTCGCTACTCAATTGCACATCCCAAAGTCGGCGGCAGATATTAATCATGGCTGAGGTTAGCTGGTCAAATAGTCGGTAGCTGCCTATATAGTGAGCCCGCATGAAACTATTAAAATATGTAAAAAAGAACGCGGTATCCGATACGCCGCATAGCCTAAGAAACCGATCCGTCATCACCCGGTCGGCTGCGGCCAGGCACTCATAAAAATCCGATTCGTGCACCAATTTGTTCTCAAGAAGCAAATGATCCAGCAGCAACTCAAGCGCAATGTGCGACAGAAAGGAAGGCCTGATTAACGTACCTGCTATAGCGGGTGTAAGCAATACTTTCAGTTCATGCGTATGGCCATAAAAAAAAGAGGAGTTGTGAAAGTAACGATCCGTTTCCATATGCCGCACCCAACCGTGGTAAATACTTTGGATTTTCGGATTATTGCCAAAAAGACCCTCATGTTTCTGCGGAAAGACATTGGTATCCCTATCCGCATTTTTAAACAAATCAGGCAACACGCACCCCAATACCAACTCCGGGTTACGGCTATACCGTTCAAAATAATAATGCGAAAGGAAATTCATGCGCCACGCTTTTCAATCGTTCAACACTTATTGTGCCAAGGTAATGAATTTAACTGACAATTTACGGTGCATTCTGCTATCTTTGCCCTCAGATTAATCACAAATTTGAATAGTAAAATAACGATGGGTTTTGTTGAAGAATTACGTTGGCGGGGCATGCTGCATGACATGATGCCCGGTACCGAAGAACAATTACTCAAAGAGAAAACAGCGGGATATATTGGTTTTGATCCTACCGGCGATTCGCTGCACGTTGGGCACCTAACCCAAATAATGACGCTTATCCATTTCCAAAATGCGGGCCACCGGCCCGTTGCTTTAATAGGTGGTGCAACCGGTATGGTAGGTGACCCCTCGGGAAAGTCCAGTGAGCGTAATCTACTGGATGAAAAAACTTTACAACACAACATCACCTGCCTAAAAAACCAACTGGCAAAATTCCTTGATTTTTCAGATGATGCACACGGTGCCATCATGGTCAACAATTACGACTGGTTCAAAGATTTTCGATTCCTGGATTTTATACGCGATGTTGGCAAGCACATCACCGTCAACTATATGATGGCCAAAGACTCGGTAAAAAAGAGACTTGAAGGAGAAAATGGCCTTTCATTTACCGAATTTTCCTACCAGTTGATCCAAGGCTATGATTTTTACTACTTATGGAAAAATCATGGCTGTGCCCTTCAAATGGGCGGATCCGACCAATGGGGCAATATCGTCACCGGCACGGAATTTATCCGCCGTAAAGACGGTGGTACCGCGCACGCGCTCACTACGCAGCTTATAAAAAAGGCGGATGGCAATAAATTCGGAAAAACCGAGAGTGGCGCAGTTTGGCTGGATCCCCACAAGACATCCCCTTATCGGTATTATCAGTTTTGGCTTAATGCAAGTGACGAGGATGCCAAAAACTGGATCAAGATATTCACGTTAAAGTCCAAAGAAGAGATAGCCGCACTTATCGCCGAACACGACACGGCACCGCATCTTCGGGTCGTTCAAAAGGCGCTGGCCAAAGATATAACCATCCGTACCCATACTGAATCGGACTACGAAACGGCAGTAAAGACCTCTGAATTCCTGTTTGGCAATGGATCGCTGGATTTTCTTAATGAAATGGACCACACAGCAGTACTGGATGTTTTTGACGGCTTACCGCAGTTTCAGATTACCAGGGATCAATTGTCAGCAGGCATCAATGTAATTGATCTCCTAGCGGCATGCTCGTCGGTATTCCCGTCAAAGGGGGAGGCTCGCAAAATGATTCAGGGAGGCGGGGTATCCATCAATAAAATCAAAATCAGTGATGCCGATCAGCTGTTCCGTCAGGATGATTTGATCAATGATCGATACCTGATTGTTCAGCGCGGAAAAAAGAACTATTTCTTGCTCACCTTCTCGTGATACCGATGGCCAAGGGCTGAAAAAACATAAAAAAACCGCTCCCGGGGAGGGAGCGGCATCCGTCTCTCAACGGATTCAATCAACCTAAACTTTATGGAGAAAATCGTATTGCTAATGGGTAATAACACCGTGGCCAAAATCCAATGCTGCATCACCCGTGTTCTCCAGCAACCCTTTGATCCATATGGTATAAATCATATCACGTTCCGGAGCAAACTCAAAAGTATGTAATACATCACCGCTGCTGTGTTCAATGACATTAAACGTATACGTCTCGCCCACATCGATTGTAGCAAATCCAGCAGCTTCCTTAAATGCCTTATCACTCGCAATAAGCGTATCCACACCATCAACACCGAAATCCAATGACGGTGCGTCTGGGCTCAGGTGAATAAACCGAATCTTAGCCTTCCCTTCGGAAGGCGGTGATAAGTCGTCCGTTGTTACGACCAATTCAATTTTCTCATACCCTACGATATACAGCGAATAAAACTGGCCCGGAATGAAATTAACGGTTCCCTGGGCCAAAGGCTTGGCGTTGGGATAGTCTGCCGGATCTAGCGCCCTGACTAACCGATTTCCTGGCCAGGCATTCTTATAAGGTAATGTATCGGTATAGGCAAATTCTTCACTTTCTCCGGTCACATTGTCAAAATTGAGCTTATTCTCATCCAAACCAATATCAAGCGATTCGGATCCCGGCACGGCGTTCAACGCACGGACCGCCGAAATCTGGTATCCGGCATTATCATCATCCTTCAGGCATCCACTTAAAGTCATCATACCTGCCCCCATGGCCACTACTGCGAAAATCCAACTACCCCTTTTCATTTTTCCCAAATCGTTCCAATCATTTTTGATAATAATCCCCAGCACACACTTCCGAAAAAACTGGTCTCTACCCGTTTTGCTGAAGATAACGACCGTCGCAAGCAGAATGCTACATCTATACAAAAAAATAACCATTAAAATCCGTCAGCTGTCCGTGGGAATCAATAATCTATAAAAAATCCGTAAGTTTGTCTCAAACAAAACGTGTGCTTTAAATGTCTGGAAAAGGGAATTCATTCAGAAGAAATGTTCGAAATGATACGGAAGGCAAACCCTCCCTACGAAAAAAAAGCGAACGGAAATCAACATCAGCAAACCCATCCGGTCGTGCGTTGGGCAGCAAATTAATAAAAATTGCAGGGCTGTTTCTGCTTATATTATCCGTATATTTCCTAATCGCCTTCATCTCGTATTTATTCACCTGGACAGAAGATCAAAGCTATGTATCCGCCGCCAATGGTGGTTGGCACACCCTCTTCAAAACACGCGAGGAGCTGGAGTTGGCTGGAATCGACCCCCCGGTCGTTCAGAATTGGATGGGTAAGTTTGGTGCATTACTTGCGCATCAATTCATCTACAAATGGTTCGGGATTGCCTCATTTCTTTTCGTGGGTATCTTCTTTGTTATCGGCTATAGGTTATTATTCAAAATAAAAATCATTTCCACTTGGAAGGCACTGGGATACACCTTATTTTCCCTAATTTTCGTATCGGTCACACTGGGCTTCATACATGGATTCATCAGTGACTACCCTCACTTCCTGGAAGGTGAATTCGGCTTTTGGTCTAACCAGCTACTTCAAGCACAAATCGGCACACCCGGGGTAGCGGGCTTATTGATCTTCACGATACTTACGATCCTGATTGTGGTCTACAACCTGGATTTCAAATTTACCCCACGTCGTAGCAAGGACGGTGATTCCCTTACAGCGGCAGATTCAACAGCAAACACGTTACGCAATGAAGAACGGTATACACGTGAGTCAGAATATCGTATAGACCCCGTTGAATTCAGTCTCAACAGTGTAAAGGAAGCCGAGCAGCGCGACGAGAAATTGCAGCAAAACATCAGCATTACCAAATCTCAGCCTAAGGAAGAAGATGCGCAGGCCCCTGATTTTACGGTAGAAGCGCTACCCGAAAAACCCGATGTAAAAAACGAGCTGAAAGCCGCGCCTCAGCTGACTGTTTCTGCCATCAAAGAGGAAAAACCCAGTACGGCAGACGAACTGGTCGAAAAAATAGGGCGGTATGATCCCAAACTGGATTTATCGGGTTACCAATATCCCCCGCTTGACCTACTTCGTGATTACGGTTCGGGAAAAATAACAGTTAATAACCATGAGCTCGAAGCAAATAAGGATAAAATTGTAGACACCCTGGGTAATTACAATATCGAAATAGCCAAAATAAAGGCCACTATCGGGCCAACGGTCACCCTCTATGAAATTATTCCGAAGCCCGGCGTCCGTATTTCCAAAATCAAGAACCTGGAAGATGATATAGCCCTGAGTTTGGCAGCTTTAGGTATCCGTATCATTGCGCCCATGCCGGGTAAGGGTACAATTGGTATCGAAGTACCCAATAGCCATCCTGAGATGGTATCTATGCGATCGGTGTTGGCAACGGAGAAATTCCAGCACACCGATATGGATTTACCTATCGCATTGGGCCGGACCATATCAAATGAGGTATATATCGCGGATTTGGCCAAAATGCCGCATTTACTGGTGGCTGGTGCTACCGGGCAGGGTAAATCGGTCGGCATTAATGCTATTCTCACTTCCCTGCTTTATAAGAAGCACCCAGCAGAACTGAAGTTCGTACTGGTCGATCCAAAAAAAGTAGAGCTCTCCTTATTCAAGAAGGTAGAACGGCATTTCCTCGCCAAACTGCCCGGTGAGGAAGATGCCATCATTACGGATACCAAAAAAGTCATCAACACGCTCAATTCCCTGTGTATAGAGATGGATGCGCGTTATGACCTGTTGAAAAACGCACAGGTACGCAACCTTAAGGAATATAACGTCAAATTCGTCAATCGAAGGCTCAATCCGGAGGAAGGCCATCGGTATCTTCCTTTTATCGTACTCATCGTAGACGAGTTTGCCGATCTCATGATGACAGCCGGCAAAGAAGTGGAAACGCCTATTGCCCGGCTAGCACAGTTGGCCCGTGCTGTGGGCATCCACTTGGTCATCGCGACACAACGTCCCTCGGTAAACATCATTACCGGTACCATAAAAGCCAATTTCCCTGCCCGCCTCGCATTCCGGGTGCTTTCCAAGGTAGACTCGCGCACCATCCTCGACTCTGGAGGTGCGGATCAATTAATCGGCCGAGGGGATATGTTGCTGGCCACAGGAAGTGATTTAATACGAATACAATGTGCCTTCGTGGATACGCCGGAAGTGGAGGAAATATCCGATTTTATCGGCAATCAACGTGGATATCCATCCGCTTTTCTCCTGCCCGAATATGTGGGTGAAGATGGTGAAGGGGGCATTGGAGATTTTGACATGAGTGACCGGGATTCGATGTTTGAGGATGCCGCCCGCTTGGTGGTCCTCCATCAACAGGGATCAACATCGCTCATCCAGCGCAAACTTAAGCTTGGATATAATCGAGCCGGCAGGATTATCGACCAATTGGAGGCCGCTGGCGTTGTCGGGCCATTTGAAGGCAGCAAAGCACGTGAGGTATTGTTTCCCGACGAATATTCATTGGAACAGTTTTTGGATGGATTGAAGAAAGACTGATAAAAAATGATTAAGTCCATATACATTGTCCAACTACTGCTCCCGATCCTATTGGGCTTTTCATTGCAAGGACGTGCGCAAACCGATCCGGCCGCTAAATCACTGCTCGATAAGGTTAGTGAGACGTATGAAGGTTATAAAACCGTTCAAGCTGACTTTACCATCACCATCCAGCAACCACAGCAAACAGACCATACGGAATCCGGCACGATTTATATGGCGACATCAGCTGGTAAATATCACATTACGATGAACAGTCAGGATCTGATCAGCGATGGAAAAACGCAATGGATGGTTCTCAAAGAAGAGGGAGAAGTGCAAGTAACCGAAGCAGACCAATCTTCAGACGCCATCTCTCCGGTCAATATCTTTTCGTTTTATAATAAAGGCTATAAATATGTCGCGGCTCCCAACGAACGGGTTGGCAATAATCAATTACAGGTAGTAGAGCTTACTCCAGAAAACACCCGTGCCCCATATTTCAAAATCAAGCTACGTGTTAATGAACGTACCCTCCTGATAAATGACGTGACGATTTTTGACAAGGGTGGAAATAAATACGTTTATGCTATCAAGAATACGAAAACCAATCCCCAAATTGCCGGCGACAAATTCGTATTCAAACAAGCCAACTATCCCGGAATGGAGATCGTTGACCTTCGGTAAGGTCGCTACAGGATATAATGAGATAACTATAACCTATTCGTCTGGGATTCGGTGGTTCCCGCATCCGCCAGAAGTTCCTGGCTCCTACGATAACCGTGCAAATTGGGATGTTCGATGATTTCCTTGACGGAGATAAGCTTATAGACGTAGCTCCCGGTCTCTTTGTTGAGTTTCAGCCTGAAGTAGTTATCTTCACGCTGCCTGTTAATGGCTCGTTGAAGATTGCCTTCGCCAATGTTAAACGCGGCAGCAACCAGAGTCCAACTATTAAACTCCCTATACAATGCCTTGATGTATTTCGCTGCAGCCACCGTCGACTTTTCAATATGCTGACGTTCATCTACAACCCCGTCTACCCGTAGTCCAAAAGCCATTGCTGTACTTGGCATAAATTGCCAATAACCCGATGCGCCCCGATGCGAAGTGGTGCCACTGGTAAAGCCGCTTTCAACCAACGGAATGTACTTGAAGTCTTCAGGAATCCCATGGGCGCGCAAGATGGCCGCCACCTTAGGTAAAGCATTCAATGCTTTGCGATGCAATAAATGCGAACGCCGTTTGGCGTATGAGTATTCTCGGAGGTAGCGCATCATCTTAAGCTCGATTTGCCGATCGCCCAAAGGCAAGTTCTCGTCAGCAAAACTCAAAGACGCAAAATACGGAGTGTTGCGGATATCGCTTATATCTGCTCGCATCGGCCCCCCTTGGGATAGGGTATCATGTGCCTCTGCATAAGCTGGTACCCCACTGGCCGACACGTGATACGTGTACAGCTTTGAAAGCAACACCAGTAATAAAACCGCACTACAACAGAGCAGTTGTTTTTTTATCATTTAAACCCTTTTCTGCAATGTATGGGCTATTAAAAAGTACACCACAATTGCTTGATCCAAAAAGCTGGCGACAAAAGTAAAAATTATATTGTTAATTCACAAATAGTTACACAAATGACGCTTGATTTTTAACATTATTTAACGTACCTTTTTCGGTTATCTTTATGTAAAAAACCAATGCTGCAACCAATTAACCCGTATTTTTGACTACCTTTGCAACTCATATTTCTTACGGTAAAAAATCATGCCATTTAGTAACAAAAGGAACAGTCGCGACGACAAATCCAGACGCACACGAAAATCAACCTCCAGCTTTTCAAATCCCAAGGAAGGCAAGTTTCGTAGCCATGACACACCGGGTAACGACAAGCGACAACCTAATACCAAATCAGGCAATTTCGGCGAAAAGCGCCGAGGTTCCGAACAATCCAGTAACCCCGACCGGGATAGTGCCCACAAAAGAAGCGGTCAAAAACCTCCCTACGGCAAAGATAAACCATACAGCAGAGAGAATCGCGGGTTCGGCGGCAAGCCTTTTGATCCAACAAAGAAACGACGGGAGCGTACCGATATCCGCCCTAAACCAGCCACTTGGAATACACCACAGGATGATGGGCTCATTCGGCTCAACAGATACATAGCCAATGCCGGTGTCTGTTCAAGACGCAAGGCCGATGAATTGATCGAAGCGGGCGTCGTTACCGTAAATGGTCAGGTCATCACCGAATTGGGTGTAAAAGTAGATCCCGCTAAGGATGAAGTCCGTTACAACGGCGAGCGTTTGAAGCGCGAAAAGATGGTATATGTACTATTAAATAAGCCGAAAGATTACATCACAACCACAGACGACCCCCAGGAAAGACGTACAGTCATGCAGTTGGTGACCAAAGCTACTAGGGAACGGATTTACCCCGTGGGCAGGCTTGACCGCAACACCACCGGATTGCTGTTACTAACGAATGACGGCAATCTTGCCGAAAGGCTATCCCATCCACGCAATAACGTAGTCAAGATATACAATGTAGAGTTGGACAAAAATCTAACACAAGGTGACTTTAATAAGATTACCTTCGGATTGGAGTTGGAAGATGGGTTTGTGAAACCCGACACATTAAGTTATGTGCAAGGTGGAAGTAAACGCGAAATCGGCATTCAAATCCATAGCGGGAAAAACCGCATTGTACGGCGTATCTTTGAGCATCTGGGCTACGATGTCGTTAAATTGGATCGGGTAGTCTATGCAAACCTGACCAAAAAGGACCTTACCCGTGGGCGCTGGCGTTACCTGGAGGAAAAGGAAATCATCCAACTCAAGCATTTTATCAAATAGTTTTTACTTTTAGCTTTTCAATATCATAAAATGACGGATCCCAAAACGTTGACGGCTGTCGCCGAGTTTCACAAAACATTTAAACATCCCATCCTACAGCATCCGTCAATACCCGACGAGAAGCGCTGTCGGTTACGGGTGGCTTTGCTGGCTGAAGAACTCAAAGAGCTCGAAGAAGCGATAAAAGACAACGACATTACGGAAATTGCTGATGCATTATGCGATCTGCAATACGTTTTATCCGGTGCTGTGCTGGAATTCGGATTGGCGGACAAATTTGCACAGCTTTTCGACGAGGTGCAACGTTCCAATATGAGCAAAGCATGCAAAACCATTGAAGAAGCCGACGCAACCGTTGCTCACTACCAGCAGAAGGGAGTTCCCTGTTTTTATGAGGAGGCCGACGGCCATTATTTGGTGTTCCGTACGGAGGATCGGAAAACACTTAAATCTGTCTTTTATTCACCAGCAGATCTGAACGGAATCTTACTCCCCTGATAAGCTTCCCGCCGTTCCAATTCTTTATCAATATAGGTCTGGATTGCTGACTTTCCCTTACCCCAATTGGGAGCAATTAACAACTCTTGGTCCGCCAGTCCAAAAAGTCGCTGGATCACGATATCAGTGCGCAGCAACGGGATAAACTCGCAGAGGAAATCTGTGTACTCTTCCAAACTGAACACATGAAACGGCTCCCGCTTGTATTGGACTCCCATAATGGAGCCTTCAACGATATGGAGATGGTGCAGTTTGACGAATTTGATCTGTGGGAAACGGTTGATTTCATCGGCATATCGTAGCATCATATCTTTGGTTTCCCAAGGAAATCCAAATATGGTATGCACGCAGATATCCAGCGGACTATCGGCCACCAGTCCAAGGGCATTTACCAATTCTTCGTGCGAGCAACCCCGATTTATCCGATTGAGTGTGTCGTTATAAATGGATTCCATCCCCATCTCTAAGTCGACATCATAACGATCAGCATAGCTCTCCAGTAAAGCCACCTTCTCCGCATCGATGCAATCGGGCCTAGTGCCGACTGACAATCCGACTACGTGCTCGGGGGCGACGCTTAGCGCCTCATCATAAAGTGCTTTGAGGTAATGGGCAGGCGCGTACGTATTGGTATTAGGTTGGAAATAAATCACGAATTTCTCAGCTCCATACCCGTTTACGGCACGCTTGATGCCTTCTTCTACCTGCTCCCGGATATCCGGTTGCCTACGGGCGGAGTCGGGGGTAAACGAATCAACGTTGCAATATGAACATCCACCGAACCCCTTACTACCATCACGGTTGGGGCAGGTAAAGTTGCCATCTACAATGATCTTGAATACACGCTTACCTTCGTATTTAGCACGCAGGTAAGCGCCGTAATGATTATAAGGCTTTTGTCCGATGTCCAAGAGGGTACCCATAGTGGTGCAAAGATACAACAAACTTAGAGAAGCGAACATCAATAAAAAAACCGCCAGGCAGAAATACCTGGCGGTTTAACCTATTTTATCAGCAACCTATTACAGCTTGCCGACCACCAACTAATCTTCCTCTTTCGAAGCCAACAGTTGATCATATTCTTCTTGAGAACCCACAATAATGCCCTCGTAATCACGCAAGCCCGTTCCAGAAGGAATCAGGTGGCCTACGATGACGTTCTCCTTCAAACCAAGTAGATTGTCTCGCTTACCTGCTATGGCAGCTTCGTTCAACACCTTCGTCGTTTCCTGGAACGATGCCGCAGAAATAAATGACTTGGTACCTAACGATGCTCGGGTAATCCCTTGCAACAGCGGACTGGATGTGGCAGGTATTGCATCCCGCACTTCTACCAATTTGAGGTCACGACGCTTCAAACCGGAATTTACATCCCGCAATTTGCGTAGTGAAACAATCTGTCCGGGCTTCAACTCGTTGGAATCTCCGGCCTCTACGACCACTTTCTTGTCGAAAATATCGTCGTTCTCTGCTACGAAATCCCACCTGTTTACCGCCTCCCGTTCCAAGAACCGCGTATCGCCCGGGTCTTCGATTTCCACCTTCTGCATCATTTGATGTACGATGGTTTCGAAGTGCTTATCGTTGATCTTCACCCCCTGTAAGCGGTAAACTTCCTGTATGCCGTTCACGAGATATTCCTGTACCGCAGATGGGCCCTTGATATTCAAAATATCAGCAGGGGAAATAGATCCGTCAGACAACGGCATGCCCGCTTTTACAAAGTCATTGTCCTGTACAAGGATATGCTTGGACAACGGAACCAGGTATTTCTTGATTTGCCCGTCGCGCGATTCAATGGATATTTCGCGGTTACCACGCTTCACACCACCTAACGTCACCACGCCGTCTATCTCCGTCACTACCGCCGGATTAGATGGATTGCGCGCTTCAAACAATTCTGTAACACGTGGTAAACCTCCCGTGATATCTCGCGTCTTGCCTGTCGAACGGGGTATTTTGGCGAGGATTACACCTTCCTTGACCGCAATACCATCATTCACCGAAACGTGTGCCCCCACGGGAATGTTATACGTCCGGATCACAGCACCCTTGCTATCCACAATCTTGATAGCCGGGTTCTTCGTTTTATCACGCGTATCGATGATCACCTTTTCACGGTGTCCGGTCTGTTCGTCAGATTCCTCCCGGAATGTTACTCCTTCGATAATGGCTTCAAATTCCACTTTACCACCAAACTCGGAGATAATCACGGCATTATAAGGATCCCAAGAACAAATACGCTGTCCTTTGGTTACCGTGTCCCCGGCATTGATATAAAGGTACGAACCATAAGGGATATTATTGGTCATCAACACCTTCCGCGATTCCGGGTCGACAATCCGGAACTCACCTGAGCGGCCAATAACCACTTGGTCAGGGCCTTCTTCTCCAACATGCGGTACCGAGCGGATATTTTCCAATTCAACGACACCGTCAAACTTCGCCAATATCTGCGATTCCGCTGCAATGTTAGACGCCGTACCACCTACGTGGAACGTACGGAGTGTAAGCTGCGTGCCCGGCTCACCGATGGATTGTGCTGCAATAACACCCACAGCTTCACCTTTTTGCACCCGCTTACCGGTTGCTAGGTTACGGCCGTAGCAAAGTGCACAAACACCGCGCTTGCTCTCACAGGTTAATACCGAGCGGATTTCCAAACCCTCTACTGCAGAGTGCTCGATTTTCGAGGCGATTTCCTCATCAATATCCTGATCGGCAGCGACCAGCTGATCACCGGTTATCGGATCAAAAACGTCATGCAGGGAAACGCGGCCGAGTATACGATCATACAACGGTTCGATGATGTCTTCATTATCTTTCAGCGCCGTAGTGTACACGCCTCTCAATCCACCGCAATCGCTATCCACAACGATCATATCCTGGGCCACATCATGCAAACGCCGGGTCAGGTAACCTGCATCGGCTGTCTTCAATGCCGTATCGGCAAGACCCTTACGTGCACCGTGCGTAGAGATGAAGTATTCCAATACAGATAGCCCTTCCTTGAAGTTCGACAAGATCGGGTTTTCGATGATCTCCCCACCTGACGAACCGGATTTCTGTGGCTTGGCCATCAGTCCCCGCATCCCACAGAGCTGGCGAATTTGCTCCTTGGAGCCGCGCGCTCCCGAATCGAGCATCATATAAACGGAATTGAACCCTTGATTGTCGGTCGAAAGGATTTCCATCACATTCGCGGTCAACCGGTTGTTGATACGCGTCCAGATGTCGATGATTTGGTTATAGCGTTCGTTATTGGTAATGAAACCCATGTTATAGTTATTCATTACCTCGTCCACTTCCCGCGTAGCCTGCTCAATCAAGTCAACCTTCGCATCCGGGATGTTCAAATCTTGCAGATTGAAAGACAGACCGCCCTTGAATGCCATTTGAAAACCCAGCTCTTTGATATCGTCGAGGAACTTCGCGGCCCGCGCCATACCGGTGATTTTCACCACCTGGCCAATCGTATCCCGCAACGACTTCTTTGTCAGCAATTCGTTGACATAGCCAATCTCTTGGGGAACAACCTGGTTGAACAGCACGCGTCCTACAGTAGTTTCAATGATGCGGTCCTCAATACTGCCATCCTTGCTCATCACCTTGGTTTTCACCTTGATCAAGGAGTGCAGCTCGATTTGCTTTTCGTTATGCGCAATAATTACCTCTTCGGGAGAATAGAAGGTCATGCCTTCCCCTTTCATCACCCGCGTTTCATCCGTCTTACGGCCTTTGGTCATGTAATACAGACCCAGTACCATGTCTTGTGAAGGAACGGTAATCGGCGTTCCATTTGCCGGGTTGAGGATGTTGTGTGAGGCAAGCATCAATATCTGCGCTTCCAAAATAGCTGCATGACCCAAAGGCAGATGCACCGCCATTTGGTCACCGTCAAAGTCAGCGTTGAATGCTGTACACACTAGCGGATGGAGTTGGATAGCCTTGCCTTCCACAAGCGTCGGTTGAAATGCTTGAATACCCAAACGGTGCAGCGTAGGTGCACGGTTAAGTAACACCGGATGCCCCTTCAGCACATTTTCAAGGATATCCCATACAACGGGGTCTTTGCGGTCCACTATCTTTTTTGCGGACTTTACCGTTTTCACAATCCCTCGCTCAATCATCTTGCGGATGATAAACGGCTTATACAATTCGGCCGCCATATCTTTCGGTAGGCCGCATTCATGTAATTTCAAGTTAGGGCCAACCACAATGACCGAGCGCGCGGAGTAGTCTACCCGTTTACCCAATAGGTTTTGGCGGAAACGGCCTTGCTTGCCCTTCAGGATATCCGAAAGCGATTTCAATGCCCGGTTACCTTCTGTTTTCACAGCATTCACCTTCCGGGAGTTATCAAAAAGGGAATCTACCGCTTCCTGCAACATCCGTTTTTCATTGCGGAGAATCACTTCTGGCGCCTTGATTTCCATCAAGCGTTTCAACCGGTTGTTGCGGATGATCACACGGCGATACAAATCATTTAAGTCCGAAGTGGCAAAACGTCCGCCCTCTAAGGGCACCAATGGCCGCAATTCAGGCGGGATAATCGGCACGATTTTCACAACCATCCATTCTGGACGGTTCTCGATCCGATCCCGGGAACCACGGAACGCCTCCACTACCTGCAACCGTTTCAGGGCTTCATTCTTCCGCTGCTGCGATGTTTCGTTGGCAGCTTGGTGGCGCAGATCATAAGAAAGTTGATCCAAATTGAGACGTTTCAATAGCTCCTCCAACGCCTCCGCACCCATCTTGGCGATGAATTTCTGCGGATCGGTATCATCAAGGAACTGATTTTCTTTCGGCAGGGTATCCAGAATATCCAAGTACTCCTCTTCCGTCAGGAAGTCCATGTATTGGATGCCGTCTTCTTCCTTCACGCCAGCTTGGATCACCGCATACCGTTCGTAATAGATGATCATATCGAGCTTTTTGGTGGGCAAGCCCAGCAAGTAGCCAATCTTGTTTGGCAACGAACGGAAGTACCAAATATGTGCTACGGGCACAACCAAGCTGATATGGCCCATACGCTCACGGCGCACCTTCTTTTCCGTTACCTCCACGCCGCAGCGATCGCATACAATGCCTTTGTACCGGATGCGTTTGTACTTACCGCAATGGCATTCATAGTCCTTTACTGGACCAAAAATACGTTCGCAGAACAAACCATCACGCTCCGGTTTGTATGTCCGGTAGTTGATTGTTTCCGGTTTCACGACTTCACCGCTGGAGCGCTCGAGAATGGTCTCGGGAGACGCCAAGCTGATGGTAATGGAGGTGAAGTTGCTTTTTATCTTGTTATCCTTTTTGTAAGACATACTTTCGTTTCTAAAGTTAAAGCGCTATGCTTGATTAATCCAACGTGATATCCAAACCTAAACCACGCAACTCATGCACGAGTACATTGAACGATTCGGGCACGGATGGTGTCGGCAAGTTATTGCCCTTGACAATGGATTCATACGTCTTGGCCCTGCCCACCACATCGTCAGACTTGACGGTCAGGATTTCTTGGAGGATATTTGAAGCACCGAATGCTTCCAAAGCCCACACTTCCATCTCACCAAAACGTTGTCCACCGAATTGCGCCTTACCACCAAGCGGTTGCTGGGTGATGAGTGAATACGGCCCGATGGAACGTGCATGCATCTTATCGTCTACCATGTGACCCAGTTTCAACATATAGATCACACCCACCGTAGTCGGTTGGTCGAAACGTTCTCCTGTCAAACCATTGTATAGGTAGGTCCGTCCAGATTCGGGAAGCTCGGCTTTTTCCACCCAGCCTTCTACTTCTTCGGTGGATGCACCATCGAAAATCGGCGTTGCGAATTTAACCCCAAGCTTTTGCCCGGCCCAGCCCAGTACCGTTTCGTAGATCTGGCCAAGGTTCATCCGCGAAGGCACACCCAGTGGATTCAGCACAATATCTACCGGCGTTCCGTCTTCCAGGAACGGCATGTCTTCGTCACGCACAATCCGCGCCACGATACCTTTATTTCCGTGGCGGCCGGCCATCTTATCCCCTACTTTGAGCTTACGCTTCTTCGCAATGAATACTTTGGCCATTTGTACAATGCCCGAAGGCAGTTCGTCACCCACACTAATGGCAAACTTATCCCGCTTATAGGCACCGAGCTCCTCATTGAGCTTAATGTTATAGAAATGGAGCGCCTGCTTGATTAGCTCGTTCTTATCCTCGTCGGTAGTCCATCCGGTAGGATTGACATTTACATATTCCAGATCCGTCAGGATTTTCTGCGTGAACTTAGCTCCCTTGGGTACCAACAGCTCCTTGTAGACATTGTAAATCCCCTGAGAAGTCTTGCCGTTTACGATCGTAAATAACTTATCGACCAGCTTATCCTTCAGCACTTTCAACGCTTTTGCGTGCTGGGTATCCAATTGATCGAGGGCTTTCTTCTCTTCTTCCTTGGCTACCTTCTTTGCCCGCGAAAACAGTTTGGTATCAATCACCACGCCATTGATAGACGGTGGGGTTTTCAACGAAGCATCCTTTACGTCACCGGCCTTATCGCCAAAGATTGCACGCAGCAACTTTTCCTCAGGCGAAGGGTCTGATTCGCCTTTGGGTGTAATCTTACCGATCAGGATATCGCCGTCACGAACCTCGGCGCCCACGCGGATGATACCATTTTCATCCAAATCCTTGGTGGCTTCCTCGGAAACGTTAGGAATATCAGCGGTCAATTCCTCCTCGCCGCGCTTCGTATCGCGCACTTCCAGCTCAAACTCTTCAATATGCAGTGAAGTGAAAATATCCTGGCTAACCACCCGCTCCGAAATCACGATCGCATCCTCGAAGTTGAACCCTTGCCATGGCATGAACGCCACTTTCAGGTTTCGTCCTAATGCCAACTCCCCATTCTGGGTCGCATAACCTTCGCACAACACCTGCCCCTTCTCCACCTTTTGCCCTTTTTTGACAATGGGCTTCAGGTTGATGCATGTACTTTGGTTCGTTTTCTTGAACTTGATGAGCCGATAAGTCTTCACGTCGTCGTCAAACGATACCAACCGTTCATCATCATTACGTTCGTAACGGATTTTGATTTCATTCGCATCTACATATTCCACTACACCGTTCGCTTCCGCGTTGATCAACGTACGCGAGTCACGAGCAACCCTTCCTTCCAAGCCCGTACCTACAACCGGAGCCTCCGGCCGCAATAATGGCACCGCTTGACGCTGCATGTTTGACCCCATCAGGGCACGGTTTGCATCATCATGCTCCAGGAAAGGAATTAAGGATGCTGCGATGGAGGTGATCTGGTTTGGCGCGATGTCCATCAGGTCCAGCTTCTCCGGCTCAATAACCGGGAAGTCACCTTCAAATCTCGCCTTCACTTTCGGCGTAATAAAATTCCCTTTATCATCGTACTCGGCGTTAGCCTGAGCGATGGTTTTGCCATCTTCATCCTCGGCAGAAAGGTAAATCACCGGTTCTTCAACCACAACCCGCCCTTCATCAACTTTCCGGTATGGTGTTTCAATAAAGCCAAGGTTATTGATTTTCGCGTGTACACACAGCGAAGAAATCAGACCGATGTTGGGACCTTCCGGCGTTTCGATGGTACATAGTCGGCCATAGTGTGTATAATGCACGTCGCGCACCTCAAAGCCCGCGCGTTCACGTGAAAGGCCGCCGGGTCCTAACGCCGATAGCCTGCGCTTATGCGTGATCTCCGCCAACGGATTGGTTTGGTCCATAAACTGCGACAGCTGGTTTGTACCAAAGAACGAATTGATCACAGACGATAAGGTGCGTGCATTGATCAAATCGGTAGGCGTAAACACCTCGTTATCCCGGATATTCATCCGTTCACGGATGGTACGGGCCATACGTGATAACCCTACCCCAAACTGCGAATAAAGCTGCTCTCCGACGGTACGTACCCGACGGTTAGACAAGTGGTCGATATCGTCGACTTCCGCACGCGAGTTAATGAGGTTAATCAAGTACTTCACGATCGCGATGATATCCTCCCGGGTGAGCACCTTGGTTTCGTCCGGCGTACCCAACTTCAACTTGCGGTTGATACGGTATCGGCCTACATCACCAAGATCATATCGTTTGTCGGAGAAGAACAAGCGCTCGATGATGCCACGAGCCGTTTCCTCATCGGGTGGTTCGGCATTACGCAACTGGCGATAGATGTGTTCTACAGCCTCTTTCTCCGAATTTGACGTATCCTTTTGCAAGGTATTGTAGATGATGGAATAGTCGGCATTGTTGGCCGCATCTTCTTTCGTCAGAATGATGGATTTCACGCCCGCGTCAATGATCAGATCAATGTGATCGTCTTCCAATACCGTTTCACGCTCCAATATCACCTCATTGCGGTCTATGGAAACCACTTCACCGGTATCTTCATCTACGAAGTCCTCTATCCATTTCTTTAATACCCTTGCGGCCAGCTTACGGCCTACATATTTCTTGAGTCCGGATTTGCTCACTTTTACCTCATCAGCTAATTCAAACAATTCCAAGATATCCTTGTCGGAATCATAGCCGATTGCGCGCAAAAGCGTGGTTACCGGAAACTTCTTTTTACGGTCTATATACGCATACATCACGTTGTTTACGTCCGTAGCGAATTCAATCCACGACCCTTTAAACGGGATAACCCGAGCCGAATACAACTTCGTGCCATTGGTGTGGCGGCTTTGGCCAAAAAACACACCCGGCGAACGGTGCAGTTGCGAAACGATGACACGCTCAGCGCCGTTGATCACAAAGGTCCCTTTCGGGGTCATGTAAGGAATAGTCCCCAAATAAACATCCTGCACGATGGTTTCGAAATCCTCATGTTCCTCATCATTACAGGAAAGGCGAAGTTTCGCCTTCAGGGGGACGCTATAAGTCAGCCCGCGTTCGATACACTCCTGGATACCATAACGCGGTGGATCAATGAAATAATCCAAAAACTCAAGTACGAAAATGTTCCTTGAATCAGAAATAGGAAAGTTTTCGGAAAATACCTTAAACAGCCCTTCCTGGTGGCGGTTGTCTGAAGTTGTTTCGAGCTGAAAAAACTCCCTGAAAGATTCCAATTGCACATCCAGAAAATCGGGGTAATCGATTACCTTTTTGCTGCTTGCAAAATTCACTCTTTCTTTTTGAATACTTTTGTTTGCCAAGGGAATAAGATTTTAGTTTAACTATTTAAACTGCACTTTTGATGCTGTTTTTGCCGTGTGAGGCATCCATATACAGCGTGGATATGATGGTAAGAGGAAAAGTCATAAACAGGGATAGACTCTGACGAAATCCACGTCAGAGTCTAACCCATTCAGGTACGTTGTATGATCTGAATTAGTTGATCTCAACAACTGCTCCTGCTTCTTCAAGTTGTTTCTTCAAAGCCTCAGCTTCGTCTTTCGCAACACCTGTCTTGATTTCTTTAGGTGCTCCGTCAACCAAGTCTTTCGCTTCTTTCAGGCCGAGACCAGTCAAATCCTTAACCAACTTAACCACGGCTAATTTCTGACCGCCAGCTTCTTTCAAAATCACGTCGAAAGAAGTTTTCTCTTCAGCAGCGGCAGGTGCATCACCGCCAGCAGCCGGACCGGCAACAGCAACAGCTGCAGCAGCAGGCTCAATACCGTACTCGTCTTTCAAGATTTGAGCTAACTCGTTAACTTCCTTTACTGTCAAGTTTACCAACTGCTCAGCAAACGCTTTTAAATCTGCCATTTTATTTTTAATTTTTGAATTTACTTTTTAAAAAACTATTAACAATCCTTTGGGTGTTTTGATTGGAGGAACCCATTTAACCTCTTTCTTGTAACGTCTTAACCAATCCGGCCAATGTATTGCCTCCAGACTGGAGTGCAGAAACAACATTCTTGGCAGGTGACTGCAACAGACCAATGATGTCACCGATGAGCTCATTTTTAGATTTGAGCTTGCTCAGCGTGTCAACTTGATTGTCGCCGATAAAAACGGCCGCATCGATATAGGCACCCTTCAGTACCGGCTTATCGCCTTCTTTCCGAAGCTCCTTGATCAATTTAGCCGGCGCGTTACCTGTTTCCGAAAACAGCATCGTAGACGACCCTTTCAGTATGCCGAGCAGGTCTTCTGAATCCACACCGGCCTCAACAAGTGCCTTTTGAATCAAGGTGTTCTTTACTACCTGGATCGCGATGCCCCTATCAAAGCACTTACGACGGATGCCATTGATCTTAGCCACAGTCAAATCAGCAGTGTCGGTAATATAAAAATTACCGTACGATTTAATCTGCTCAGCCAAAGCTTTAACAATTTCTTGTTTTTCTTCTCTTTTCATGATTAAATTCCCGCTACTGATTTAGTTTCAACATGGATACCCGGACTCATGGTAGAAGATAGGTAAATGCTTTTGAAATACGTACCTTTAGCAGCCGAAGGCTTCAATTTGGAGATTGTCTGTAACACCTCCAATGCGTTCTCATAAATTTTTTCCGGAGAAAAAGACGCTTTGCCGACGGATGTATGGATGATTCCGGTCTTATCAACCTTGAAATCAATTTTACCTGCCTTCACTTCAGTCACCGCCTTACCGATATCGGTCGTTACCGTACCTGTTTTAGGGTTAGGCATCAAGTTACGTGGCCCTAATATGCGGCCCAACTTACCCACCTTCGCCATCACACTGGGCATGGTAATAATGATATCAATGTCGGTCCACCCACCTTCGATCTTACTGATGTAGTCGTCCAATCCCACATGGTCTGCTCCCGCAGCTTTGGCTTCTTCCTCCTTATCAGGAGTACAAAGCACCAATACGCGAACGGTTTTACCCGTGCCATGTGGCAATGTAGCGATACCACGTACCATTTGGTTTGCCTTTCGGGGATCCACGCCGAGGCGCACATCAATATCCACCGAAGCGTCAAACTTGGCATTGGTAATATCCTTCACCAAGGCGGAAGCCTCTTGCAAAGAGTATGCTTTACCAATTTCAATCTTGGATAGTGCCGATTTTTGATTTTTTGTTAATCTTGCCACTTTCTTAAACTGATTTCGTTAATTAATTATTCCAGGGCGCACTACCGTTCACGGTAATACCCATACTACGTGCCGTTCCGGCCACCATGCGCATGGCTGACTCCAGCGTGAACGCATTCAAATCAGTCATCTTATCATTGGCAATGGTCTCTACTTGTTCCCAAGTTACCGAACCAACCTTATTACGGTTAGGCTCACCCGAGCCCCCCTTTATGCCCGATACCTCCATCAATTGTATGGCAACGGGAGGGGTTTTAATGATAAAATCGAACGATTTGTCGCTGTACACGGTAATGACAACGGGCAATACCTTACCAGGCTTGTCTTGGGTACGTGCATTGAACTGCTTGCAAAACTCCATGATATTGACCCCCTTTGCGCCCAATGCGGGCCCAACTGGAGGCGATGGATTCGCAGCGCCGCCCTTCACTTGTAATTTTACTAACGCACTGACTTCTTTTGCCATTTCTCGATCTTGAATTTAATTAATAAATGTTTGTTAGTAAGTTGGAAGCATTTAACGTAACATTTAGATTTTGAAGCGCTTATCGCTTTAATTGCAAACGCACCCCAAAATGGAGTGCAAAGGTACAATTTTTTTTCAAATATAAAGCAAAATGAAAAAATAAAGGCTCATCCTATCCAGGCGGCCTCCATCACTCCTTCTCCACTTGTATATAATTCAATTCCAATGGTGTCTTGCGGCCAAAGACCTTCACCATCACTTTCAATTTCTTTTTCTCTTCGTTCACTTCCTCAATCTCACCGGTAAATCCATTGAACGGACCATCGTTCACCTTCACCAATTCACCAACGTAGAAAGGTACATTTACGAGTTCGCCCTGTCCGGACATTTCGTCTACTTTACCCAAGATTCGATTAATCTCGGCCGGACGCAACGGAATCGGATTGCCCGATTTATCACCCAAAAAGCCAACAACACTATTGATATTTTTGATGACGTGCTCCAGTTCACCATCCAATGCAGCTTCCAATAACACATACCCTGGGTAGAAATTACGCTCTTTAGCCACTTTCTTGCCATCGCGCATCTGGTAATATTTCTCCATCGGAATCAGCACCTGAGGAACAAGATGATTGATACCCAATCGATTTATCTCAGCCTCAATATACTGCTTTACCTTCTTTTCCTTACCACTTACAGCCCGTACAACATACCATTTCAGCGCTTGATCTGCCATTTCTTCTTTCCCGTCTTAAGACCCAATGTTATAGAACAATTCCAGCACGTTACTCGATGCTTTATCCATCGCAAAAATAAGCAATGCGATGATGATAGACGCTACCAATACCACAATAGCAGAACTCTGCAGCTGAGACCAAGTGGGCCAAGTAACCTTTTGGCTCATCTCGGTATAGGAGTCTTTTATAAATTCAAGTACGTTTGCCATGTTCTGTCGATAATTAGCACGGGCACCAGGATTCGAACCCAGATCAAAGGTTTTGGAGACCTCTATTCTACCATTGAACTATGCCCGTGTTTAAATCATGTATTAGACACGATTAGCTAATCAGCGCATTCACTGATTAGCTAATCGGTTGGAATCGCAATCCCAAAGAATTGCAATTATTTAATGATTTCAGTTACCTGTCCGGCACCTACTGTCCTACCACCCTCACGGATAGCGAAACGAAGGCCTTTCTCCATTGCAATAGCGTTGATCAGCTCAACAGTAATCGTCACGTTATCACCAGGCATTACCATCTCTACCCCATCAGGAAGCGAGATTTCGCCCGTTACGTCTGTGGTGCGGAAATAGAACTGCGGACGGTATTTGTTGAAGAACGGCGTGTGACGTCCACCTTCTGCTTTCGACAAAACGTACACTTCAGCTTTGAATTGTGTGTGTGGCGTTACCGAACCTGGCTTGCAGATTACCATGCCCCGACGGATATCGGTCTTTTCGATACCACGCAACAACAAACCTACGTTGTCACCAGCTTCGCCACGATCCAATATCTTACGGAACATTTCCACACCCGTAACGGTAGATTTCAGGTTCTCGGCACCCATTCCCAAAATATCAACCTGATCTCCGGAATTGATCACACCACGCTCAATACGACCGGTAGCCACTGTTCCACGGCCAGTGATAGAGAATACGTCTTCCACAGGCATCAGGAACGGAAGCTCTGTCAACCGTGGAGGAATTGGGATGTAGTTATCTACAGCATCCATCAATTCCATGATTTTGTCTACCCACTGAGGCTCACCATTCAGACCACCAAGGGCAGAACCGCGAACTACAGGGATATCATCACCAGGGTATTCGTAGAATGACAACAACTCACGGATTTCCATTTCTACCAAGTCCAACAACTCGGGATCGTCTACCAAATCCACTTTATTCATGAATACGACCAATGCAGGTACACCTACCTGACGAGCCAATAGGATGTGCTCGCGAGTTTGGGGCATGGGACCGTCAGTAGCGGCTACTACGATGATAGCACCGTCCATTTGGGCAGCACCCGTAACCATGTTCTTTACATAGTCGGCGTGACCGGGGCAATCAACGTGTGCATAGTGACGGTTTGCTGTTTGGTATTCTACGTGCGATGTATTAATGGTGATACCACGCTCTTTTTCTTCTGGAGCGGAGTCAATCGAATCAAAAGAACGGACTTCAGAAAGTCCCTTATCTGCCAATACTTTTGTAATTGCAGCAGTAGTGGTTGTCTTACCGTGGTCAACGTGACCGATCGTACCAATGTTTAAGTGCGGCTTACTGCGGTCAAATTTCTCTTTTGCCATGTTGTATGCGAATTAGTAATTTAAAATTTTAATTGTATGAATGTTAACCTTATGTTACCCTTACGAGCCAATGATGGGACTTGAACCCATGACCTCTTCCTTACCAAGGAAGTGCTCTACCGCTGAGCTACATCGGCTTTGTGCCTACAATCCAAATCTCCGCCAATTCACCAACTTGATGGGCTGACGGAGTATTTTTCAACACATTATGAGCGGAAGACGGGTCTCGAACCCGCAACCTATAGCTTGGAAGGCTATCGCTCTACCAATTGAGCTACTTCCGCTTTGTGTGGGGGGAGAAGGATTCGAACCTTCGAAGCCGAAGCAACGGATTTACAGTCCGTCCCATTTGACCGCTCTGGAATCCCCCCAACTTAGAGCCCCCTGCCGGGATCGAACCAGCGACCTACTGATTACAAGTCAGTTGCTCTACCAGCTGAGCTAAGGAGGCAAATCTTCAAAAAACACCCCGTTTTCTTAGGGACTGCAAAGATATACAAACTTGGTTTAATACAAAAATTATTTACAAAAATCTACAACAGCTTCATCAGCTACCCTTGTCGGGCATTGCTTTCCACCACTAATCCGTATCTTCGTCCGCATTAATTGTGCTATGGGAGTAATATTACGTTGTCTTTTTTGTTTAGTTATCGGCGGCACGGTGCTGTCGGGCTTTGCCCAGGAACGGAAGAGCATCTGGGAACACAAGCTCATCAAACGGTTCATTTCTTCCGAAAAGGACAGTACCCGCTCGGCGGGCTTTGTGGTGGTCCCCGCATTGGGCTATGCCCAAGAAACGGGATTGGAATTTGGCTTGGCCGGTGTCTACAATTTTTACCTCAACAAGGCCGACTCCACAATCCGCACGTCCAACGTCACGTTTATCGGCACATTTACCACCGAGCGGCAGACCAACATCAAACTGGAATCCGATATCTGGACTACCGGTAATCGATACCACTATATCAGCGAACTTCGTTTCCGCAATTTCCCTTTCAATTTTTATGGCCTAGGCAACGAAACGGCCGCGCAGGATGAGGATGTCGTGCTTATGCAATTGATCCGTATACGCCTCGAAGGCGAGCGCCGCGTAGCTGCCAACTATTATGCCGGACTCAACATGGCGTATGAGCGTTTCGCTTTTTCCGATAAGGAAGCCGGCGGTATATTCGAAAACGCTTCCCCCTATGGACAACGGGGCGGGTATCACCTCCTTTTCGGGTTCTCCCAGCTGTTTGATACCCGGAACCGCAATACGTATACCACCGACGGATACTATGCGCGGGCAAAGTACATGTATTCACCGGGATTCGGTGGCGGCAGTAATTTCCAGGGAAGCGTAGTGGATATCGACCTGCGGGGGTTCTTTCCACTGAGCGGCACACTTACATTGGGTTTGAATGCCCACTATAAAACGTCATTCGGCAACCGAATCCCCTTTTATGTCTACCAAGAGTTGGGCGGCGATATGATGATGCGCGGTTATTATACCGGGCGTTATCGCGATCGTAGTTTACTGGCTGCACAAAGTGAGCTTCGCTACCGGTTCCATCCAAGGGTAGGGATGGCCGGCTTCGTCGGCACCGGCTCCACATTTAGCCACGGGTTGGCCCATGCACGTTTCGTACCATCTTTTGGCGGCGGACTCCGATATTTCTTCGACCTGGAGCACAACAGCAGCATAAGGCTTGACTATGGTTTCGGTGAGCAGCGCCCGGGCGAAAAACGCCAAGGCGGCTTCTACCTTTCGTTAAGCGAAGCGTTCTAGATCAAAACTCCCGATCCAAAACCTCACCCCAATCCGTATCAAGTGCCACCGCAAAGCCATTGATCGTGCCCGAATTCCCCAGCAAACGACCCGAGAGCCGAAGGCGGACATTGTTCCCCATGTCTTGCGATATCGTCACCGTGTTGAGTACAACGTCCCCTTCACCATAGGCGGTTAGCTCGTAGCTGACATTTTTTGTGCCGTCTAGCGGGCCGAAAAACTGATTCAAGGCTATCTGATAGTCCGCTGGTCTGTCAAACCCACTGAATGTGATGGATTGTGCATCGGACATCGGCAAATTCGCCGGAGTACCAAATGGGGTATACAGGTAGTTGTCGTGCCCTCTCGTCACCACAATTTTCTTGACGGCCTGCAAATCGGTTGACAAGTCTGTAAAGTCGAATTCCACGCGGCTGTAACACCTGGTCAACGTCGCCGTTTCAACCGCATCCGATCCGGCTACCTCCACATCTTCCAGTAGCACCGAATAGGTGACGGCACGGTGGTCATCAAAGTGCTGGCCAAAATAATACGCATTGGCATTCGTCAGGTCTTCAGGCAATAGGACTCCCTTATCGGATCGATACGCCAAAAACAACACATCGTATCGCCCCTCAGCCAGCTTCACATCCAGCGTACCGTCTTCACCAAGCACGTCCATCGCCATTGATTGTTGTTGGATTACGCTACCGTCTGCAGCCGAGAAAATGTAATAGTGCAACGTGCTGGGTATGGTGGGATCTCCAGGTTCGACTTCCGTATTGTATACGCCAGAGACGCGGATGTTGTCAAGTTTTAAAGTACCCGTATTTTCATTGTAATCACTACCCTCCCCCCGGTCGCCAGCAAAAAACTCAAACTTCAGTTTTAACATCCCGATGCCGATAAATTGCGGAAAAGAACTGATGTCAAATGAGTATCGATCACGTGTCGAGGTGCCAAACGGGTTAGTTGCGCTAAGCACTTCATAAGTATTACCATCATCCACGGAATACGAAAGTGAAAAATCTTTCGGCCCGGTACCTGAACTACTTATGTCGAAGTCGAAAGCCGTAAGCGATTCAATCTCCTGCATAGGAAGACTGATTTCCAAGGATTTTGCACCCGTTATACTCAATGCCCTGCCCGCTTCAACAGGAGCGAGCCCGAACCCGCCAACAAAATCCGGTTCCGTATTTTTTCCAACAAACGCTATCCCCGCTCCCACCTCGTCCACGGCGATATGCGGCTCCAACGTCTCTTCATTGAACGACCAATAATACAGATACTGCGGCTCCAAACCGGGCTCGATATTACGAAGCGCCTGCATTCCCCGCTTCGGAACACCAAGGGCTAAACGGGCCGTTGATTGCGCATCCGATAGCGGCGAGATTTCAGCTTCAAAACCAGATAGCTTAAACGTAATGTTGCGCAGTTCATCTGTCGGTGGTATGGGGATGTCTCGTTTACAGCTCACAAATAAACAAACGGCTACAAAAGCACAGGAATGTAAAAAAAGAGGACGGTGTTGTAAAAGTTTCATAGGTATATAATTAATGAGGTGAAACATACAAATTCAGGCATCTACCTAATCTTGCTTTTCAGCTTTCACCATTAATTAGCTACGTTCTGTTCTTTCGATGCAAGGGAGGCAGAAATTCAAGGCATGAGCGCCTGTGTAATCCAAAAATACGTTATTCATCTCTAAAAAGCGCCCTAAAGGCGATTTCGTGAACCAATCTTTACAATCCTATAAAAAAGAATAACAACTAGCATAATGGCTAGCGTACCGTTTATACATTAGGCACATAATTTACCTAAATAGAAATGGATATCGTTCGGCTCACATGGGTATACGCATTGAATCAAAAAAACCTCCCAATTAAAGCAGATTGTTTGTTGATAACAAACAAACATTTGCTTTAACTTTGACTAGTTATAGGAATAACCTAACGACCTCCGAATTTTACTAACAAACGCTTCGTAACTAATAAGTACAAGGATAAGACATTATTTGCAGTGAGTCCAAGGTGAGTCCGACATGAGTCCGAGGTGAGTCCGACTTTTTACGGTAAATCCTCGGACTCATTATGGATTCACTACGGTTTCTTCTTTAACTCATGACGAATAAGGTACGGACGTGGTCTTAAGCAGACACCTGCAGTGTATATATGAAGCACTTAGCGGTAGGGAATTGGTATCGGTGACTGGATAAAGATACAAAAAGATATCGATTATTCTCAAACATCTGCTCTTGGGTCGACACTTGCTTTTGGGTAACTCTCCTTCAAATGCTGGATTTCGTATACAAGGAAAATTGCTTCGGCTAACTTTTCAAAATAACCGATCGTCTTGAACGGCTCGTCTACATAATTAAATAATCCCTCATCGCCTTCCTTATAAGCGTAGATCAACAAATCATCCATAAGCGCTCGCCACTCGTCTAGGCTATGGAAGGTGAAAAAATCATCCAGAAACACCCGGACATCATTCTTCTCCTCGCGGTTTAGGCAGTTATAGTCGTTTTCATAACTTCGCACGTTGCCTGGTTTCAAATCCAAATCGGTACAATGCAAAACAAAAAGAATCTCAATTACCTTGATGATCTGTATTTGGTTGTAACCAAAACTTTTGCTGACTCCAGCATAAAACTCTTCCTTGTAGGAATAAGCCGTCTTCAGTAGGTCCAAGATATCCTGCCTGAGATAACAAAGTTCAGTCTCCTGCACACAAAACTCGTTTACGAAGCTGAATGGATTCTCCGTCTCTCCCGCATTCAAATACCTGAAATGTACTTGGCTTAAGGTTATTGGCTTGTTTTCCATGATTTGAGATTTAAGTTTAACAATGAATTTGACAACACAAAGATAATATCTTTTGATATATCACGTCACATCAAACTAATATTTTTATCACGATTAAACACAACCGACTAATAATCAACCAAAAAAAACCTGCCCACACCTTACTATGGTGGGCAGGTCATAGGTATTAAAAACACGTTAACCTACGCTAAGACTTATCTACCGACAGGGCCTTCGCTATCATGAACAGTAGGTTCTTGCGATGGGCGTCCGTTTGGGCGTCCGAGCCTGAAGCAGCGTCACCCAATTTAGTTTTGAGATCGGCGAGGGTTGCCAACGCAGCCGCCTTACTCGCATGGTCATAACCTGTTTTAGCCTCCAAGATACCGCTTAGCGCAGTCACATAATCGGTTTGTAGGTTCTGCCTAACAAGGTCGACGCTTCCACCCAAATCTGCATCAAAAATAGTTTCCGTTAAATCCTTCATCACCTCAGCTACGGAGTATTCATTTCCATATAAACTGCTGTTGTTAATACGCGAAAGCGTGGTTGGATGCAGGATATGCGAAAGCGTGCTTACCTGTAGCGACCTGAATGTATTCTGCGGTTTGTAATCTTCCGTACCGCTGAAGAAATTAAAACCCCTTCGCTGTGGCTGTAAATACGGAAACAATGCGTAATCTTCCTTGAATGCATCAGGCGCAAAAACATAGTTACCCAGCAATTCCATTGCTTTCTTCTGGGTTGCTAGTGGTACAGGGGTATACGGCTGTATGTCTGTTTCTTGCCCTACGAAACTGCGATCCACATACACGCCCCCAATGTAACGGCTGATCGCTGCCGCCATACTAAACCGCTGGCTGTTCAATTGGCTATAGCGCTGGAGCAATTCCTGATACCCTTGATTGGGACGACTGAAGCGACTCTTCAATTTCGGCATCATATCGTTTACCAATAAGAAGCGTTCCTCACCATAGGCCATCATGTCATTGGAATGATCGTTTACGTTCACCCGCGGATCGATGGCTTTGCCGGGGCTGCGCATATCATCCGCATCGTTTCCGAAAGCAAGCTGCGGGTCTGTACTCTTGCTCAATATCCTGGTCAGCCCTCTTTCTTCCTCCGCTGGAGTGAAAGGCGTATAACCATATTCAATTGCCCAAATGTCATAGGGACCGGCCTTGGTGGTGTAGTAGTCGCCTTGTTTGCTACGGTCTCGGCTCACATTGATGGCCGGATAGTCCATTACCGATCCTTGCAGGCCGATTTTGCGCGTCAGCTTCGTATCGTGCAATTGCTCGGGACTTAGCATCTGGCTTGCCCGCATGTTGTGGTTCAACCCCAAGGTATGTCCCATTTCATGCATGATCAGGTAGTACAGGAATTGCTTGTGCATCTCCCTTACGGTTTCGGCTCTGCCGGCATCACTGGAGCTCGCGTCCAAGGTTTCTACCGCAACCAGTCCGGTTTGGTACTGCATGCTCAGTTCGTTTGCCATATTACAAAGTGCCATGCGGTTTATCTGCGAATGGTGTATATAATCCACCTGTGGCGCCACCGCCTGTGCTGGATCTTCCCAAGGCAACGACGCCGTCATCGCATTGCTGCCGTTGAACAGGTCATCCATTACCGGTGTGCCGGCACCTGATTTCCACTCCACGGTGATATCCGCGCCCAAGATCTGCCCTGTCAATGGATTGAAGAAGCTGGGGCCGATTGCTCCGTAACTTGGGCTAGCCGACGATTTCCAGCGGATTACGTTGTAGGCGATATCCGCCGGATCCCAGTCTACGTCATCCGGCATCTGCTTCATCACGATGGCATTTTTGAATCCCGCAGCTTCAAATGCCTCGTTCCATTTCTCACCTGCTTCCTTGATAATGGGCCGATATTCCAGCGGTGTGGTATTTTCTATCCAAAATATAATCGGCTCCACGGGCTCGGTTATCCGGGCATTCGGATTTTTCTTTTCCAAATGCCAGCGGCTGATGAAATCGCGGTAAGGCGTGGGCGATATTGACGTTAGGTCATCCACCTGTGCACCGAAGTAGCCCACCCTTGGATCGTCCCGCCGCGCCCGGTAGCTATTCTGCGGTACTTCCAAAAACGAGTGCTGCATCTTCACCGTCACGTAACGTGCATCCGTGATATCCTTTCCGCCGCCGCTCATCGGTGCTGGGTTCTCATAGGTCAGTCTCACCACCACATCCGTATTTTTCGGGAAAGAACGTATGGTATCATAGCTCGATTTTCCGGTGCTCAGGTTACCTAGATTGAATACGGTAGGCGGCGTACCCGGAGGCATCACTGGTTTTACCGCATCCAGTTTGTTGCTGATAAACAGGCCATCGATCGGAATGAGGTAACCAGCGCTATCCGACGCGGCGATCTTTTCCGAATGGAATATCGTTTCCGCCACGTCCGCATTGGCCGCCTTACTCACCGGGTTGTCCGGATCGTAATAAAATGCCGTGTTCTGCTGCAGGAACTCGATCTTGTCGTTATGCTTACGGATACTGAACAGCCACGTATCCCGGATCATATTCTGGTTGAGGTATAGCGCCGTAGGGCCACCCATGGAAAAACTCTGATAAATAAAATTCTTATCCAGCTGTTCTTTCGTCAGGTAAAGCTGCAAACTGGCGTTAGCGGTATCCTGGTACAACGTAAAAAGTCCATCGATTTTCTTGCTCGATTTAATCTTTTCGTCAATGGTTGGCTTTTCATCCTTTTTTTTCTTTGCCGAGTCGGCGGCGGCCGTCTTTGTACTGTCGGGCGGCACTACCTTGGTGGTGTCAGGTTGCTTTTTGGAAAGGGTGTCTTGTAAGGAATACATCCTCACATCGGCCGAGGCAGGCGTAGCGAAAAACAGGCTACCCGCAACGGCTAATAGTAATACATACTTCATGCGATTTAGTTAAAAATTATACATTCATGTGCCGGTCCTTTGGAGACCAAAGCCGGGGCTCATCTTAATTGGACGCTCCAGAACCAGATTAGTTGCTTGCGAACATCGGAAATTACTACATTAATGAATGTAATACTTTTGTTACGAAAAATCAACGGTGCTTTCGCCATCTGAAAAATGCCATGGCGGCAATAGCCAGCGTAGTCAGGCTCGCAACCCAATACAACCACCTGTAATCTTCATAAAGTGGTGTCCGATCACCAATCAATGCCAAACCTGCCCAATAATAGGGGTGTGCCAGCCGGTCATCTTCAGCCCGTATCCACCGAAGTTTTGACTCCCTCAATGCTTCACTTTTGCTTTTGCCTTTGGCCAAGTACTCGTAGAATTTAGCAATGATATCCGTGCTCGCTTTTTCATCGATCTTCCACAGGCTCATCACAACGCTCGGGCATCCTGCATGCATAAAGCTGTGAGCCAACGAAATAACACCTTCACCATCACGCCAGGCACCGGCTCCCGTTTCACATGCCGTGAGCACGGCAAGCTCGGCGCGCAGCTGCATGGCGTAAATTTCGTAAGCATACAGGTAGCCATCGTCCGTGTTTAGCGTATCCTCTGCAAGCGCCTTGGCAAAGAAAAGCCGCGACTGCAAAGGTGATTCGTTGTTTACCTCGGCATGGGTACCGAAGTGCAGGATCCGGTATTCGGGAGCCAAACGCTTGAATAGATACTCCTGTGCGAGCTGCTCGGCATACAAATCATTGTTTACCCATCTTCCAATCTTCAGGGCGGCCTGCAGGGAAAAAGGCTGCCGGTAGAGGTATAAGTAATCGTCATCCGCCTGGCCGGACAAACTTTCCCGGTAGTCCGCCTTCATCTTATCGGTGAATACTGGAGCGAACAACAAGGCCCGTTCCTTTGATTCCCCACGGAACGCTTTTCTAAATTGCATGGCACTCGCTGCCGACAAGAGATACGACACGTCGTACTGGTGGATAAGATAGGGCATCTTCGAAAATAATTTCGTTGGTCGGTCGGATATCAGTATCTCAAAATTGAGGGCATAGAGTGCTGCATCGGGAACGATTAGCAACCGATTTCCAGCAAAATGCGACTTCACCGGTTCGATAAGTGCCTGGTATAGTGCGAAAGCACGTTTCCCAAACGATTCGGCTGTTAGCCCATGGAGCTCCTTCAAGTATTTTATGCCGTCAAGGACCGCCCGGTCAGCGCGGTGCACATGGAACGATGTGGGCGTCAAGACGAAAATAAACACTGATTGGTCCGTAACGGCATATTCGATCAATGTCTCACCCCGCCGAAGCAAGTGTTTCTTGATCTCGTCAATGGGATACGGATCCAGCTCATGTTTCACGCGGAGGGTCTTATTTTCCAATTTCTTGAGGCTATCCTGAAAATCACGGTATCGCTCCATGGCGTTCGACAATAAAGTGAGGAGCGAATCGTCCCGCCCGCCGTTCAGGTATTGAAGATTCAGTACACCAATCCGCGTGCGAAAGTCCCGGTCACGTGTCTCCACAGCATCCTTTTCCCCGCCCTGCGCGTCGACCAACATGTTGTTGGCGGCAAGCCGCAGCAACAGCGCCTTGCCACGTTCGGCGTATCCAAAAGCACGCGCCAGATAACGGTGTTCTTTCTCTTTCTCTGCCAGTTCCCAACAGGCTTCTACGGCCATCGAATAGATTTCCTTATTGACTCCGGCCAGATCGATGAGCGCAGCCTGCGAGCGGAAGACATGCAGGTTGTTCGAGATCAAATCCGCGTAATTATCCGTAAGCGACAACAGCTGAATGAGGAAGCTACGATTACACGACTCGGCATGCAACTGTTGCAGGATCTCCATGCGTCTGTGGATATATATGGAGGTATTATGGCTGAACGGCAACCGGGAAACCCAATGGGCTGCATTACCAGGTAGCGTGCTACACATCAGTATCTCCACGAAGACGCTGTCGGAAAAAGCCAGGGCTTCCTTCGATCGACCAGCATCGAGGTAAAGCCCGCTGATGCCATGCAGTTTATCTGCGATGGTTTCATGACCGTACGGGTATATTTTTCGAAACTCAGCCAATACTGTTCGTTGAAGTGCCAAGGCCTCATCCACCTGCCCGGCAGCCGCCATCGTTACGGCTAGGTTCTTTTTGGCATATAATGCCAGTTCCGTATGCTGGGCGCCCGACTGCCTGTATCTATCCAACGCCTTTAGGTACCATATGCCTGCTTCCTGGTATTGTGCCTGATCGAAATACCAATCTCCCAAATAGACTTCCACATATGCCATTCCCGCAACGTCATCCCCTCCCTGCTTTTGTTGCACGTCATAAGCCTTGGCCAGCCATCGCCTGGCCTCTCCATACTGTCCAACCTTGGACTTATGGACTGCCAGATCCACCCATACTTTCACCATGCCCAGACCTTCTTCGCCATAGGTCTGCTCCAGCAGCTTACTGCCTTTCTCCAGGTACTCCTGAGCCAGAAAAGGCTCGTTGACGTATCCGTATAATTGTCCTAAATTCTGGTAGGCAGCCGCCAATGAAAATCCATTTTTGGTGTTGATATAGTTGCCGAGCTGGATATTCACCGACTTTTGCCGATGATGGAAAGCCTCTTCATAACGATGCAGCGTCTCATAGATGATTGCCAAACTGTTGTGCATCACGCCAATGTTCGGATGATCCGGGGGATAGTGCAGCTGGATGACACGTTGAAATTCCTTTGCATCCACCAATGCCTGCTGATAATCTTCGCTGTAACGGCTGATGTAATACCGGACCTGCAAAATCATAGGCATATCTATCCCATCCTTACCTTCAAGGGCCGCATTCATATCATACGCACGCTGCACATATCGCATGGCCGGCACAAAATCCTCCAGCGTGAGGTGCATCACCGCAATATAGTTATAAAGCAACACGTAGTGCCTATTGGGCGGTTTTGAAGATTCCACAGCAGCCTCCGCCCTACTAAAATAGTTTGCCGCAGCCTTAAAATCGTACTGTTGGGTGAGCAGCTGTCCCATCCGACTGTAGGCTGCCACACGTGCTACGCTTTTCAGTGGCAGTTTTCTAGCTACGCCCACCGCAGTGTCCATCACATCAAGGGCCTCTTCCAATCCGGTCTGCGTCCAAACGACGAGTGCCTGCTGCACATATGAAAACACGAGGCTGTCCAGTTGTGCATGCTGCTGATAACGTGTTACCGCACTGGCGATGTAATGGCCTGCGCTGTCCAGTTTGTTTTCGCGATAGGCGCGAATGGCCTTATCATAGTCGCCTTCTTGTGCCAGGACAGATAGCACAAGGCTGCTACTCAATCCGACGAATAACAAGGCCAACCGTCTCATAGCTTATTCCAGCTTTTTCAGCAATTCTGCTGCGTGTTCGTTACCATCAATACGTTTCAGCAAGGCGACAGCCGTTTCCCGATTACCCTGTCGGAGGTAACAAAGCGCCAGGTACCAGACTGCCTCTTCATAGCATGCCGACAGGCGATTGCTGGCTACAGGAAATAATTGCTCGATTGCCAGTTCTGTCTGTTCAAGCCCCATATAAGCCATGCCACTGAAATAGCGAAGGGTATCCGTCATCTCCCCAGCTTGCGCCAGCGGCGCCCACTTGGCCAATGCATCGGCATACTTACCTTCTTTGTAGTCGATCATACCGTCATAAAACATATAGTGGCTTGTATCCGTTCCGCTCATTGCCACCGGGAGCCCGGTATCCTGCACAAAATACGCTTGGTATAACTGTTCATCCGACTGTTCAGAAAATACGCCCCACCATACGCCCAGCAACACCGCTGCGGCCATGGACGCGGCCACCCACCATCGGCGATGCAACCATCGGGCCTTCGCCTCACCCCCATTCGTACTCCTCACCTCTTCATGCCATTCATTCAACTGATCAACCAGATTGGCCTCACGCACGCCAACACGGAGCGTCTTCACTTCACTGACCTTTTGTTGCCAGGTTGGATCGGTATGGAGCCGTTGTTCAAATGCTGCCTGTTCGATGGCGCCTAATTCCCCATTCAAGTATTGGCTGATGTAAGCCAGTTCTTCCTGCGACAATTCGTATGAAGGTTTTTCATCCATTATTCACTCCTTTTAATACCAACTCGCGCAATTGTTTTAAACAACGGTATTTGTTATTCTTCGCGCTAGCCTCCGTCCAGTCAAATATCGCCGCTATTTTACGCAGGCTCTGTTTATGGAAATAAAAACGGCCCAGTAATTCCCTACAGCGTTCGCCCAAGTGTTTGTACTGTCTCTTCACGGTATCGATGTAAGCATCGGTTTGGTCTGCTTCCATTTCCGACACCATGCTTAATTCATGTTCGCCGTCCATCGATACCTGATGCTTATTTTTATTCTTCCTCAGCTCATCGATCCATTTGTTTTTTGCGACACGGCTAAGATAAGCAGCAAATTCACCCTCGTCATTTGGCACAAACCGATCCAGTTGCACATTGCGCCATACGGCGGTGAAAGCCTCTTGATAAATGTCCTTTGCATCATCGGACGAGCCGCTATTTCTTTCCACATAGTGTTCGATATTTTTGTAATACCGGAGATACAATGCCTTCAACATCGTTCCATCTCCCGACTTCAGCAGGTCGGAAAATTGTCGCTGGTTGAATTGCCGGAATTCAAGTTGATCCATACTTAGGTTCAAATGTTTCCGGCTAATTTAATTAAATTTCCATATCCATTTTATGAATGACAAAAAATGTGCTACCATCGGAACATAAATATCGATTTCCCTGTGCTATCGCTGCCTATCGAAAAAATCATCAGAACTGATCAATATCCTGCCAGCCAATGGTCTCATCGAAGGCTATAAAATTCACCACATTGATGAAGCCATTCAGCGCAACCTCCGGATTGGGCTGTCGCCGCCCGTTCGTCGTCGCAGCAATGCAGGTTCCCTCCCCATTGCGGTACAGCATCGCGAAGGTGCCGGGCAGGCTACCCCACCAAAACCATTCGTCGCCCTCTACCACCCAGCCACATCCGAAGTTAAATCCAAATCCCTTACTAGCGGGCAGCACAGTTGTCATCGTTTTTATCGCTTCAGCATTCAACAAATCGGGGCGTCCCGGTAGCCCATCCACGGCGTTAGCAAACCGCAACAGGTCCGTCGGTGTACTCAACCAGCCCATGGCACCATTGCCCCGGGCAAACTGCGTGTAGTCATAAACGTAGTTAGCATCACCGCCCTGCCCGTAGTATTTCACCTCGTCCGTTTGGCGGTCCGCCAACGTTGCGCCCGCGATGGTCGTCTTCGTAGCCCCTACTTTCTCCAGGATCTCGCTTTTCACATACTGCTCATACGATTTTCCGCTTGCTTTCTCCACAATCTTCGCTAACAGCATGTAGCCAAAATTGCTATAGGCAAAAGTTGTCCCCGGCGCGCCAGATAGTGCCCTGCTATCGAGGGTCTGGTTGATGACCGCCGTTGCATCGAGGTGCTTGTCCCAAAAAGCAGGGTCGTTGTCCTGACCCCAACCACCGATGGTATGATGCAGCAGGTCGTTGAGGGTAATCGCCGTTACGTGAGCCTTATAGGGCTGCGTGCCGTACTCGGTACCCAACACGCCTTCGATACCAAAAACCCGCTGGTTGATAGAAAGTTTACCGTCCTGAATCAGCTTCATAACAGCAGCTGACGTGATCAACTTACTCACGCTGGCTATGCGGAATCGTGAGTCGACAGTCACCTTCGCGCCGCTTTCCTTGTCGGCAAGTCCATAGCCTTGCCGATAAACCAGCTTTCCGTTTTTGCTTATCGCCAACGATCCACCCGGAAACCCGTAGTCCGTAAGGAATTTCTCCACCGATTGGTCTACTTCAGCAATAGCCACCTGTACTTTCTCCTTTTCCGGAGGTGTTTCATTGTCTTTTGAGCAGGCTGCCAATACCGCGATTATCAAAAAGACCAATATCCATGCACGAAATGTAATTGTTGTCATGAGCTGTATACTATTTTTATCTATATCGATGGAATTAAAAAAGGTCATCAACATGAATAGCCTTTTGCGCAAGACCGGCAAAATATTACCAGCATATAACCATAGCATACGATATAAAAGGCGCCCTGCCACGCAGCAGGACACCTCACTAACACATGAAACGGTCGAAAATCAAGTAACAAGGGTCGTACATTGAATTTTACGCCCAATGCAACACACATCGGACACGTAAGCGAAAGGTCTACCAGAAAATTAAAATCCTTAGTTAACGAAGGATGCCTCAATTATACTTGGTTCTCTAGACGGGACAAATCGGGGAAGGCAAGAAGTAAAAAGATGTCGGATCATTGACGAAAAAATGTCGCTACCGAGCCATCAAGATTAAAATAGATATCCCATGCCTCGCGTGAGCCATCTATACGGTTTGGATACCATCGGGTAATACCGCTATGGATAATCAGATAAACGTGATCGGTGGATCCGGCACCTTCCACCAAGCTGGCTTTATCGTTGTAGTTGTCCACTACAATGGCAGCGGTACGGAGCGGTACACGGTCCAGCGCGACCAACCGCGACGAAATGTTTTCATGCACCGAAAGCTGCACGGCCACCGGTCCACTCCACTCCCCATTCCGGTAATTATACGCATCCACATAGTCCGGATTATCCGGGTGTTGCAGTTTGGTCATGATGCGCCCATCATCATAGAAATGGATGTCCGCGTAAAGAAAGATTGGCTTTGCGCGATATTGGGGTAACTGCCGCAATAACTTCTCCGCAAGGTCTAATGCCGCGGTGTCGCGTACGAAACCGGTTATCCGCTCACCGGAAGCGGCAAGAATCTCCGCCTCTTCGGGTTTGGTATTGAACGTATCCCGTATACTTTTTGATACTTGTTGGCAGCTACAGACCAGCAGGGCCAACAAGCAGAGCATTCCTTTTACTAGGTTATTCCAATCACGTATTGCCATATTTCATCCGCTTTTATCCATCAAGATCGGTTGCAAAAGCCACTTTTTGCGGCTGATCCGCCAAATAAAAAATCGGAATGGTTTCCGCACGGGTAACCGCCATGTCCAATAAATTGACCACCTTTTTGAAACTGGCGTGGTGCGTCTTTCCCTGCTGGTCTTCGTATTCCAGTTCAAAACGCACCTGAGGTTGCTCGTTGATATATGTGCCGGTTTGTTCCGCGCCCAACAACCGGGCTTCGGCCCGATACCCTTCGTATTTCAACCGCAGTGCATCACCAGTGCCCATAAAAAACTTTCCAAGTCCGCCCCTCATAAACCACCGCATCCCCAGCAACACAAGCGGACAGATCAACAACGGGTGAAAAAAAGTTAGGAACCGCCAACCGGTACCTTGGTGCTCGTAATGATAGCTGAATACATAGTAGCTAGCTATGGCACCCAATAGCAACAGCCACCCCAAAAGAGCTAGCCACCACCTTAAATGATCCCGTTCGAATTCAGCATCCACAAACGCAATAAGTGGACCCTTGGTCAGTTTCCTGCTCAACCGAAGGCGCACCCGCTGTCCGACAGCGAACCGCCCCAATTCGGGACGCATATCCACGATAGGTAGGGATTCACGGATGGGGGTGCCTGAAATATTCTCAAACTGGACCTCCAATTGCACCTCGGGATGCCCTTGTACCTGCTTTCCTATATTTTTAGCGGAAACCACTTCGGCATCCCTGGGTACGCCCTCACGCGCCAGTTGCTGTAGTGCACGTTCTTCCTGCAAGGGCCGGATTACCCAAAGCCGGAAGTAACGTACTAGCAGCAAACCCCATAGCACCACCGAGCCGGCTAGGTAAGCCAGCGCCCAATAAGGGTTCGAAAGCGTGAATACATGCCGTGTCCCCCCGCCGCCATAGGTAATCGGATAATACAGAATCATCGGGAATGGCACGGCGAAGAAAAGTGCATACAAGGTCCAGAACACGGAAAATCCTTTTCTACCCATATTACAAATATAGAATTTATTGCCAAAATGCAAAATCGACGATGTGCACAAAATCAATCAAAGTTTGTACATTAGTAGCGTACACCTAATTAATTAACGTATCAATACATGGAAAGAAAGATTTTTTTAAATGAACGCGACCTGCCTACCCAATGGTATAATATCGTGGCCGACATGCCCAATAAGCCGCTACCTCCACTCCACCCAGCTACCAAGCAACCGGTAGGACCCGAGGATCTCGCACCGCTTTTTCCGATGGCACTTATCCAACAGGAAGTATCCAGCGAGCAGTATATCGACATTCCGGAGGAGGTGCAGGCTGCCTACCGCATTTGGCGCCCTACTCCCCTAATCCGTGCGACCAACCTGGAAAAGGCACTCGGCACGGACTGCAAAATCTACTATAAATATGAAGGCACCAGCCCGAGCGGCTCACACAAGCCGAACACCGCCATTCCACAAGCGTACTACAACAAACAGGAAGGCGTGAAACGCATCATTACCGAAACCGGGGCCGGCCAATGGGGTACGGCATTGAGCTTTGCATGTAACCAATTCGGCATCGACTGTGAAGTGTATATGGTACGTATCAGTTTCGACCAGAAACCTTATCGTAAGATTTTAATGAATACATTCGGTGCCAAAGTCTATTCCTCGCCTACCAATAGCACGCAAGCTGGACGGAACGCGCTCGCGGCCGATCCCCATACACCGGGAAGCCTGGGTTTGGCTATATCCGAGGCGATCGAAATGGCTGTCGGGGACGAACATACTAAATATGCACTGGGCTCTGTGTTGAACCACGTGCTGCTCCACCAGACCATTATCGGCCAGGAGGCGAAGAAGCAACTGGAATATACGGGTGATTATCCCGATATCATCATTGCTCCGTTGGGCGGTGGTTCCAATTTTGCGGGCCTCACCTTCCCGTTCATTAAAGATAAAATCGCAGGCAACGCTGTACGTTGCATTGCCGTGGAACCAGCCTCGTGCCCCAAGCTTACCAAAGGCAAATTTATGTACGACTTTGGTGATACACAGGGGTATACTCCGCTATTACCCATGTACACATTGGGGCATACGTTTACCCCAGCTGCCATCCATGCCGGTGGCCTACGTTATCACGGTGCCAGTGTACTATGCAGCCAACTGTTAAAAGACGGACTTATCGAAGCCCAGGCTATCCAACAGTTGGAATGCTTCGAAGCCGGCGTGCTGTTTGCAAAGGTCGAAGGTATCATACCTGCTCCGGAGGCTAATCACGGCATCGCCCAGGTCATCCGGGAGGTCAACAAAGCTAGGGAAGAGGGAATATCCAAGACCATCCTCTTCAACCTCTGCGGGCATGGCTTTGTGGATATGGTAGCCTACCAGGATTATTTCGACGGCAAACTGCAAGATCATTCGTTCAGTGACGAAGAACTGACTTCAGAAATCGAAAAATTGGAGGCATTGCAACCTTGATCGGCCAATCTTGGGTAACGGAGGACTTCGGAAACCGACTTTTTAAAATCGGATGCGGAAGTTCTCCTTGGCCTGCCCTTCGCGCAAAAAGACCAAGCCCAAATGGAATAAATCGATGGTGACGGTCACATCCGGCCGCTCTTGGATAGTACGCCATAATTCTTTCATCCGCCTATCGCGATATAGACCGACTAGTATCAAGACACCACCCCGGCGAAACTGTGGCCAAACCCGTCCTATTTGCATGGCAATCGCTTCCGAATCCTTCCCCTCGGCGATCACCAAGCTCATCGGATATATTGGTAGCGGGTCGCCTATTCTGTAAACGCCTTCGGGGCCGAACCGGTTAATCAGGCGGGATATTAGCCGTTGAACCTTCGCGCTGGGTTCGTCCAATTTTCGGGGTGCATAGATTACCTCATCCACTAACTGGTACACGAAAGGTGAATGCGTACCATGACGCGAATGGGACGCCAGGAAATGTATCACGTAATCCACGTAAAAGCGAAAGCTGTTCATCGGATCAAAGATAGCAGAAAACTACCTTTTACTTCCACCGACGGTGCGACCATAGCCAATATGCCGGGGCTTTCCTGATGGTCGCTTGTAAATGTGCCGCAAAACTCCGGGTTATCTGGCCCGGCAATGTCTCTTTTGCATGATCGGTAATCAATAAGAAGCGCACATTCCATCCGTTTTCCGGCGCTCGCTCAAGTTCAACGTAAAAAACGACCGCATCGATTGCTTTGGCCAACTTTTCAGCACCATCAAACAGCGTGGTCGGTTGGTTCAGAAATTCCACGTGACATCCCTTATCCTGTCCGGGGAACTGATCGGCAATGAAGAGGTTCAAAGCAGCTTTGTCTTGGGTTTTTACCAATTGCCTCAACGCTTTATCTGCAGGAATCAGCTTCATGCCGAACCTCGACCTGATATGCCTTACTATGCGGCACAGCAGTGTATTCGATAGGGGTTTGTATAGGGCATTTACTTCAAAGGGCAGGATACTGGGTAAGATATTGAGCCCCTCCCAATTGCCATAGTGCCCAAGTAAGGCCACCATGGGTCTCCTTTGCCTGTGGTAATCGATCGGCAGATCTGCATTGGCTACGCGAACTCTGCCAGCCAATTCCTGCCCACTAATAGAAGCCGATTTGACAACATCAACTACCAGACAGGAGAAGTGCCGATAAAAATCCTTAGCCAGTTTGTGGATCTCCGCATAGGGTTTGTCTGGAAACGAGCGTGATAGGTTTTGAAGTACAACATGATATCGGTAGCGTGTTACCGAATAAGCCAAAAAATAACAACAACGGCCGACCGTGGCCTGCAACACCTGGTAAGGAAGGAGACTGACGAGGACGATAGGAAATCGGGCAGCACGATATACTGCCCGATTCAGAAAAGCCAGCATTGTTTACAGAATCTTGAATCCCACGGAAAGACCGAATACTCCGGGTCGTTGGCCAAGCCCTTCATGTACGTCGGTAAGCCCAAGACTATATCGAGCATCAAAAGTAACCCGGCCCATGTCTACCCCCGCATTCAGCACGCCGCCCACGCTAAACCGTTTGTAAGCGGTGCCCGCTGGCGCATCGGGGCTGTTCAGGTTGAAATTCACATCCGGCCCCAAAGATACCCGTAAATTCACGTGGCCGTTATCGATGAGTTTATATCCAGCCATCACGGGTATATTCAGCTGCCTGAACATCGGTGCGTAGGTTTCTCCATCGTAACCGTATTCCATACCAAAAGTAGAAAAATTGAGTTCCGGCTGGAAGTAGAAGGTGTTGCCGGTACGGGCAAATAACCCAACATGTAACCCCGTTTTTCCTGACGCGCCGCTCACCGATTCGGAGCTTGTGTGGAGGGATCCGAAATTAACGCCCGCTTTGACCCCAACATCAGCGGTTTGCGCGTTCGCAGCACCGGCCGTCATCAGCATGACCATTGCCGTCAAGTAAAATCCAATTGCTTTTGTCTTTAGCATGTTTTTAACTGTTTTCATTGTTAAACCATTAATCTATATGCTAAGACAGCTTCACGTGGGTTTACCCTTATCGATCAGCCAAAAAACTTGATTAGCTATGACTTCTGAACCCTACCAGCGGTACCGCACGCCACCATAGATACCTAGGCGTAAAGCTTTTGAAGTCTCGTTTTGGCCATGGGGATACGCATAGTTGACGGTGGGACCGACCACGGCAGCCCAATGGCGTCCCAGGCTGAGCTGTGGGAGCAATCTGAACGACAGCCGCGATTCGCTATCTTTCTTGAAATCGGTACTGGCCCGATGGACAACTTCCCCATCGAGGCCAAATGCTCTCGCTTGCATGATATGTAGGCCCAACCCGGTTTCCAGTGCGTAGCGCATCGGATTACCGTTCACATAGTAGCCCGCACCGATTAATCCATACAAAACCCGTCCGCCCGAGCGGAAGGTGAGCTGCGCCATCCCCGATTCGTCAAGCCCCGCTGTAACGCTTTTGCTGCCGTTTTTTACTAAATTAACAATACCGATAGGGTAATCACTACTGTCGGCCACGTTGACCAGTGCTGCCAATTGGACACCCGTCACCCGCTTCGCGACATTTACGATGCCGGCTATCTGAATGCCCCGGATGTCCTTTGCGACATTAAATGCGCCAGCAAGTTGCGCCCCGCTAACGCTACCTGTACGATTATTCACTCCCGCCACCTGAACACCTGAAACCCCCTGCATGACAATATTGGACGCTCCCGCCACTTGTACACCAGCCACATTGTTACCCACCAGATTGAACACCCCCCCCACTTGGAAGTGACGGACATTCGTTTGATTGATGTTGAATACACCACCGACTTCGATGCCGTTTACACCGGCGGTATGGCCACCGATGACATTGAGCGATACTTGGTTGACTACCTGGCTATTGAACAGTCCCTGCGAGCTTAAACCGGGCGTAAATGAGACCTGATAAGGGTTGTAGGCAAAGAAACCACCAAGATTAATCCGCTGGATACGCTGTTTCGAACTGGTAAAAAAACGGCCGAACGCGGTACCCTCCAACCCTGCACCAATATCGTCAGTCGGATAGAACCAATAACGGCGGCCTTTTTGAGTTGATCGGACCTGCACGGGCGGCAGCAGTGCGATGGTGGTATCTCGGTAGTTTTCCTTACTGACGGTGAGCCACACGGTCTCTTCAGGTCGTTTGATGGTGAGCCTAAAATTGCCGGTGGGACCGGAAAGCGTGGAGACCAGTACATTCCGCTCGTAGATGCTGGCTTGGTATATTCCCTTCTCATTCCGGGCATCCTTTATCTGCCCTTCTACGACCAATGGCCTTCCGCGTTCTTTTTCCACATGAACGGTCAGTTCCATCGTGCCGGGAGCATAGCGGATGATGACGTATCCAGGACTCTCCTTAAATTCGTAGCCATCGCCAAGCGTTTGTCGAAGGAAATCGACCAACGGTCCCCTGTAATCCCGCAAACTCACCATCCGCTCAGCATTAACCGCGTCACTGTTGTAAGCAAAATAGAAACCTTGGCTTTCGCTGATCCGATCCAACAGATCACCGACACGTTGGCGACCGGGGTCGTTGACTGTAATTTCACTCGTGAGGTAGTGCTGCGCGTAGCAGGTAAAACCTGCTAACATGGCAAAAGTCGCCAACAGCGACTTCCCGAAGAACCGACTAACCAAAGCATCTATTATCATACGAATACTCCCCAGCAAACTAATCAAATATAATGATATTGCCTTGTTGTGATACCGTTATCCCCAACGTTTCGGCAATGACGTTCAGCGTTTTCTGCAGGGTGTCACCATGGAGGGTGGTCGTCATCGGCAGGTTACGGATGTCCGCATTTGTGATCTTAACCTTAACCCCGTAGGTCTCTTGTAGTATTTCTGCGATACGCCAAAGTGGTGTATGATCCAATACGCCCACCACCACGCTTTCATCAAACCGATCAGTCGCGGTATTAATCGTCACCTTTTGCCGCGCCTCCAGTTCAACCGCTTTGTCAAGTCCGGCCACTCTTACTTTTCCGGTCTCTACAATGACTGTTGTTTCGTCACCAGCTCGGATGACATGGAACGAGGTGCCTAATACGGTAACAGTTACATTGCCCGATTGGATGACAAATGGTTTATCCCGATCGGGTGCCACTTTGAAAAATACCGCTCCACCGCGGAGTTCAACATGTCTTCCCCGTTTGAATAACCCTTGGGAAAAGCGTAATGAAGCATGCCTGTCGAGCGTAATGACCGACCCATCGGCCAGCGTATCCGTACTGACCGCATCGGTCGTCTCGTGGACCGCGCCCAACAGCGGAGCGGCATTTTCGGGTAAAAGTATTTGGTAGCCACCAAATGTGGCAATCGATCCCAAGACGAGTACGGCGGCGACACGCAGCCAGCCCATCCGCCGGAGCATGCCTTTGGATGATCGGCCGGATTCGTCGCTTGCATGCTTCCTACGCTGTTGGAAACGTTGCCACGCTTCCTGCTCATCCACCTTGCTTTCAAGAGCTACGGATTGACTGGTATCCCATATCAAGCGAAGCCCGGAAAAACGTTTTTCATTGTCGGGATGTGCCGAAATCCACCTGCGCACTGCCATGGCTTCTGCCTCGCTCGTTTCCCCTAACAGGTATTTGGTCAATAAAACATCGTCCATAGCACTATAAATTGAGCAATACAATAATCAAGGAAGGGAGGAAGTCAGCCAGCTGTAGTCGAAGCAATTTCAATGCCTTTCCCATATGTGCCTCCACCGTTTTGAGGGAAATCCCCAGTCTATCGGCGATTTCCTGGTACCGCAGTTCTTCGAAACGACTGAGCTGGAATACGGTCCGGCATTTTTCGGGCAGTTGCTTCAGCGCAGCCTGTAACTGGCGCCTCAGCTCATTATCAGCCGTCACGTCGTCCGCTTGCCGCTGCTTATAATCCACCATCGCTTCCGCCATATACTTACGTTGTACTTTCTGGTGCTTCAAGTAATTTAAGCTTTCGTTATAAACCGATTTATAGAGGTATGCCCGTAATGAGGTATGGATGGCCATCCGCTCCCGATTTTCCCACAGCTTCAAAAAAACGGTCTGCACGATTTCCTCCGCCATGTCTTCATCCTGAAGCATCGTGTGCGAGTAAGCATGCAACGCTTTGAAATTATTCTTAAACGCCTCTTCAAAGGCTGATTCATGTCCCGAATACACCAAGTTGTTTTCGCTTTTGGCCAAAGTTACTTCCATTTGCTTAGTCTGACAACTTTGGATCGCTTTACCCTTACTTACCAATCACTTTTTTTCGATAACGTGATGGGTCTTCTAGTGGCAATAAATCAAATAGTTTTTCATAACTTTGTAATGATGAATGAGAAAGAACTGGATTCATTGATCAAACTGCTTGATGACCCGGATGCTGAAATATTCCAGCATGTCGAGCAGAAGCTAATCACGATGGGTCCCGAGGTAATCACCCGGTTGGAATCGGTTTGGGAACAATCATTTGATGTCGTGCTGCAAACCCGTATCGAGAACCTGATCCATAAAATACAGTTTGAAGACGTACTGCAGGAACTGGAGCTTTGGAAATTGAGCGGTTCATTCGATCTGCTCCAAGGTCTAATTATCATCAACAAATACCAGTATCCCGACGTGGATGAGCAGAAAATCATCAACCAGATCGAGGCAATCAAAAGGGATGCTTGGTTAGACATGATTTATAGCATGAGCGCAGTGGAGAAGGTACGGCTGATCAACAACATCCTGTACAATACCCACGGCTTTTCGGGAAATACAAGTAATTACCACGATCCGCAAAATTCCTACATCGGCCAAGTACTGGAGAGCCGCAGGGGCAACCCCATCCTACTGGCATGTATTTACAGTATTGTAGCGCAGAAGCTCGACATACCCATCTATGGTGTAAACCTACCCAAACACTTCATCCTCGCCTATACCGAAGACCACACGCCCGTTGAAGATAAAGACGGTATATTATTTTATATCAATGCGTTCAACAGGGGTCAGATATTTGGGCGGCATGACGTCGTGGCCTTCCTCAAGCAGCTCAACCTTGCGCCCAATGATCAATTTGTGTTGCCCTGCAGCAACGTAGATATTATCACCCGTGTGCTGCGCAATCTCACCACATCCTATTCACAGGCTGGCAATTCAGCCAAAACAGAAGAAATAAACAGGATGCTGGAATTACTTGGCTAGTGTTATTGAGTCGCTACTCCCCGCACATCCAATGCAACGCCGAAGGGTCTGCGGGCATTGTCCAGGGTATCCAAAGTTACTGTTTCTTCTGGGGCAATATTCCCACTTGCTGAAAAGCTGAACCTCGATACTTTCCGTCCATCACGATCCGCGACAAAAACCGTCCTTCTACCTGCTTCCCCCCGGGGGTCTATAGCAACGTCGACCGGACCCACCAGACCCGTTGCCGCCCCGCTGATGGTGCGCGTGGGTGATACGGTAGCTGAAGCGCTCTTTAAATGTGCTTTTATACCTTCAATGATGTATACCTTCCCGTCGGTTACGCGAGCTCCATCGGCACCTACGGCACCGTAGTCCGCCGCGACCAATACATCTAATGAGTCGACAAATGCAATCCCTCGGATGGCTGTCGCACCCGCGATGCGAATCGTGGAAAGCGCAGGTAAATCAACAGCTGATGTGTCCCTTATTTTGGATAAGTTACCGTACAGCGACACCCCGCCGTTGGCTCCCGAATTGGACACCAGCAGACTATCGCCCCAGAGCAGCATGCCCCATGGCCGCATAGCATTACCCAACCGCAACGTCCGATCAGGTTTGGTAAAGCCATTACGATTCATCGGCTGGTAAAAACCATAAATCGTAGTTGTTGTCGTACTGCTTGTGGCGTTGCTTGCTACATATAGCATTTGCGTAGGATGATGATAGACAATTCCCCGCATCTGGCTCAACAATCGATTGCCTATACTACCCGAATTCTCCAATGAACCCAAGTTTCCTACCGCAATTACCCGGATCGTCGTATCGTTATAGCCCGCCTGGAACAGACGGCTTACAAACGGATTGAAATAAATGCCCGCTCCACCAAGTGCATCGGAATCATGATTAAGCGCGACATACATCCCCAGGGTGTCCGCCGGATCAATCAACACCACATTATCGATGTCGTCCTTCGATGCGTCTCGCTGATAATCCTCAATCGAAACATACAAGCGTGCTATCGGCCGTACCGGATATACCGGTTCATCATCGTTGCGCACACAACCGCCGACCAACAATATACCAATGATTACAAGCAGAATAGCAAACAACTTTTTCATCAAACGGAATTTTATGCAAAGGTATAAATTTTACACGGGACGATTGCCTTGGTCAGGTAGCAAAACAAACTCCGTCTCGCCCGGTACCGGGTCAAACCGTTGCTCCAGCCACCGCTGCTTCGCTGCCGCTATTTTTTCCCGACTGCTCGAAACGAAATTCCAATAGATATGGCGTTCTTCAGGAAATGGTTCGCCACCGAATATGTAAATCGTGGTATCCGCATGGATGGTAAACGTACATAGTGACGTATCCTTGGCCACCAAGATTTGTTTAGGCGTGTAGGTATGTCCGTCACTTTCGATGCTTCCTTGGAGGATGTACAACCCCGATTCGCCAAATAGCTCCTGACCAATACGTAATTGTTGCTCACTGGTGCTGTGTATCTCCAGAAAAAATTGTCTGCTATAAACGGATACGGGTGATCGGCGTCCAAAGGCGGTTCCCGCGATGAGCCGGAACGTGACTTCACCTTCTTCCCAATATGGTATGTCTTTGGCTTCCACATGTTGGAAAGAAGGCTCCGCGTCTTCGAGCTCTCGCGGCATGGCCACCCAGATCTGCAAACCGTGCAAGCTTTTGTCTGAATGCCGCAGGTATTCGGGTGTCCTCTCGGAATGGACTACGCCGCGGCCTGCTGTCATCCAGTTGACCGCTCCGGGCTGTATTTCCACTTCCGTACCCAGGCTATCGCGATGCATCATACTGCCTTCAAAGAGGTAAGTCAGGGTGGAGAGGCCGATATGCGGATGTGGCGGCACGTCGATATTCTGTGTATCACTGAGCTTCGCTGGTCCCATGTGGTCGATAAAGATATAAGGACCTACTGTCCGTTTGCCCCGGAACGGCAAGAGACGGCCTACCATGAAATTGCCGATATCAGCCGGTCGCTCTTCAATGATCATTCCTACGTTTGACATGGTGTGTATTTTTTGACAATATGACGTCACACAAACTTACGGATAAAAACGGAAAGCCAAACAGTAAGGTACCATCACTTGCAACAATCCCTGATTATCGTTAATATTGCAGTTGCAATACAAGTTGGTACTAAGATGGATAACACGGAACTTAAACGGGAAAAACTGGAGCTACCCAACGGCGAAAACAAACTGCTGCTGCACTCCTGCTGTGCACCCTGCTCCGGCGAAGTGATGGAAGCGTTAATTGCGTCAGACATCGACTTTACCATTTACTTCTACAACCCCAACATCCACCCCCGTAAGGAGTATGACCTGCGCAAGGATGAAAACATCAAATTTGCGGAAAAGCACAACATTCCCTTCGTGGATGCCGATTATGACGTGGACGATTGGTTTGCCCGTGCCAAAGGAATGGAGCACGAACCCGAGCGTGGCATCCGTTGCACGATGTGTTTCGATATGCGCTTCGAGCGCACGGCCCTATATGCCTATGAAAACGGATTCCCTATCATCACAAGCTCTTTAGGCATCTCCCGGTGGAAGAATTTCGAACAGATAAACGACTGCGGTGTTCGGGCGGCAGCGCATTATCCGGGCATCGCCTATTGGACGTTTAATTGGCGTAAAAAGGGCGGTTCTTCACGGATGCTGGAAATCAGCAAACGCGAACAATTCTATATGCAGGAATATTGTGGCTGTGCTTACTCACTGCGCGACACGAATCACTGGCGATTGCAGCATGGCCGTGAGCGGATTGAAATCGGAAAGAACTATTACGGCGATGAAGGCGTTACGCCAGCTTGCTCCTAAAAAATTCAACCGTCCGTTTCCACGCTAGTTTCGCAGCGTTCGCATCATACCGGGTAGGTGAGGTATCGTTGTTGAATGCATGGTTTACCCCGTCGTAGACGAACAATCGGTAGTCGATGCCATGTGCTTTCAACGCTTCTTCATACGCCGGAATACCCGCATTGATGCGTTCATCGAGCCCTGCATAATGCAGCATCAGGCTGGCCTTGATTTTCGGCACATCAGCAGCGTTAGGTTGGCCGCCATAATAGGCTACGGATGCCTGCAACTCCGGATCGTTTACAGCGAGCCGCCCGGCCATCGCGCCCCCCCAGCAAAAGCCGACACAACCTACCTTACCATTGCTTCCTTCCAAGTTACGCACATGTTCAAGTCCTTTCAGGTAATTCTGGATATTCTTCACCATATCCAGCTTGCCAATCAGCTCGCGCCCCTTATCTTCGTCGGCGGGCGTACCACCAAACGGTGAAAGCGCATCGATACCCAGCGCGATGAAACCCTCCGCGGCTACGCGGTTGGTTACTTCGATGATATGGGGATTCAGTCCGCGATTTTCATGGATGACTACCACCGCACCAATACCCGTTTTTGCCTTGGGCTTCGCCAGCACGGCCTTCACATCACCATCTACACCCGGATAGGTTATATTTTCTGTGGTGATGTCGTCGCTGTGGAATGAAGCCGCAACGGCGTAGTTGTTCTGCAGCATGGGTAAAATCGCCATTGCCGCCGCCGTACCGCCAACAAGCTTAGCCAGCCGCCTCATGAATTCTTTACGGGTAAGTTGGCTGTGCGTGTACTGATCGTAGAGATGAATGATTTTCTGTTCCATATACAATTGGGTACTTCTGTGGATAATCGCAGCTATATGTATCGCTTTTGACTAACTGTATCCCAAAGTTAGGTAAACTATTCGCTTTTTGAAAGTAAGTTGCCCTATTATCCACATTCCATCATCAACAAAAAACTTTCATATCTTATAATTTATATATACCTTTGCAGGCTCAATTGTGGGGCGGTGAATTATTTGAAGCAATATCGGATTCCCTTCACGGGGCTGGGTTTGGGTACGCACGACTTCGAGTTTGGCATTGATAAGGCGTTCTTTGATTGTTATGACTATTCCATAGTGAAAGATGGCAATCTAAAAGTGGTCGTCAATCTACTCAAACAGGAAAACATGATGGTACTCCAATTCCACATCACCGGTACGGTGGTTTTGACGTGCGATGTCTGTCTGTCGTCATTTCCGGCAAAGACCGATATTGAGGAGAGGCTGATTGTCAAGTTCACGGACGAAGATATTGCTGAAAGCACCGAAGAAATCATGGTGTTGGCCAGGCGGGAACACGAACTGGATATCGCCGGATTGCTATACGAGTACATCAATGTTGCCGTGCCGCACTACATTAAATGCAGCGAACAGGGCGACAACATCACGTGCGATGAAACCGTGCTGGCGAAACTGAATGACCTGGCAGGTGAACAACAGGAAGAAAAACAGGAAAAGCAAGCAGATCCCCGTTGGGAAGCATTAAAAAAAATAAAATACAATTAAAATAACAATACGAGATGGCACATCCAAAACGGAAGATCTCCAAATCACGGAGAGACAAAAGAAGGACACACTATAAAGCTGAGCGACCAACCTTGGCAACTTGTAAGGAGACGGGTGCCGTGCACCTGCCACACCGTGCATATTTAGTAGATGGCAACCTTTATTACAATGGCAAACTGATCATCGAAAACACTGCCTCCGCCTAAATTGATCTTTCAAAAAATTAAGCATCCCATAACGTGTAACTGGTTTTTTATACGTTACTTTGGGGTGTTTTTGCGTATTATTGGATTCAAAGACAATAACGGATGAAGATTGGTTTAGACATATTGGGCGGTGATTTTGCGCCGGAAGCAACAGTAAAGGGAGCCATTTTGGCATCAAAACAGCTTTCGGAAGATCAGAAAATCGTGCTCATCGGCGACCAAGCTATTGCTAAGCGATACATTGAACAAGCAGGGGAAAATCCTGCTTTTTTTGACTATGTACATGCGCCCGATAGCATAGGCATGGGTGAACACCCTACCAAGGCTATTGCCCAAAAGCCCGATTCGAGTATCAGTCGTGGATTTCAATTGCTGAAAGAGGGCAAGATAGATTCATTTGCCTCTGCCGGTAATACCGGAGCGATGCTGGTCGGCTCGGTATTAAGCGTAAAAACAATCCCCGGCGTGATGCGACCGGCCATTGCAACTAATGTACCCAAAATCAAAAGCGGCTTCGGTATCCTCCTAGACGTCGGTGCCAACGCAGATTGCAAGCCCGAAATGCTTCCTCAGTTCGGATTGCTGGGCAGCCTGTTCGCCGAACACGTCTATGGCATCACCAACCCTACTGTAGGACTGGTTAATATCGGCGAAGAGGAAGAGAAGGGTAACGCGCTTACACTCGCTGCCTATCCGTTGATGAGGGAAAATGGCCGCATTAATTTTATCGGAAATATTGAAGGACGCGAACTGTTTGACGAAAAAGCCGATGTGATGGTATGCGATGGGTTTGTTGGCAACGTGGTGCTTAAACTGGCGGAATCGTTTTACGTCCTAACCCGGAAAAAGGGGTTTCAGGATCCGTTTTTTGACCGCTTCAATTACGAACAATATGGGGGCAGCCCGATATTGGGTGTAAATGCCCCCGTGATCATCGGACACGGCATATCCAGCCCCGAAGCCATCAAAAACATGGTGTTGCTATCCAAGACCATGATTGAATCCGATATCATCGAAAAAATCAAACGCGCTTTCAACTAACTCGCTATATGTCAAAAATACATGCTGCCATCACGGCTGTACACGGGTACGTTCCTGATTATATCCTCACCAACCAGGAACTCGAAACCATGGTGGAGACGAATGATGAATGGATCACTACTCGCACGGGAATCAAGGAGCGGCGGATACTGAAGGGTGAGGGCAAAGCCACCTCGGACATGGCCGTACCCGCGGTAAACGGCCTGTTGGAAAAACGGGGTATTGGCGCCGACGAAATCGATTTGATTATTTTCTGCACGGTGACACCGGATATGCCGTTCCCCGCGGCGGCAAACATCCTAGCGGATAAGATAGGCGCAGTAAATGCCTGGGGTTACGATCTGATGGCTGCCTGTTCGGGCTTTATCTATGGCCTGACTACGGGTGCCCAATTTATCGAGTCGGGCATGCACAAAAAGGTATTGGTAGTAGGTGGCGATAAGATGTCGTCCATCATCAACTATAAAGACCGCGCAACCTGCATCATCTTTGGTGATGGTTGTGGCGCTGTATTACTCGAGCCAAACGAAGAAGGACTGGGTGTAATGGATTCCATATTAAAAAGCGATGGCTCTGGCTGCCCTTACCTCAACATCAAGGCTGGGGGGTCGCTGCTCCCGGCTTCGCATGCGACGGTGGATGCCGACTTGCACTATGCCTATCAAGAGGGCCGCACTGTATTTAAATTTGCGGTGACCAATATGGCGGATGTGGCGGCCGAAATCATGGAGCGCAACAGCCTTTCAGGCGATGATGTCGCCTGGCTGGTACCCCATCAGGCCAATAAGCGCATTATCGATGCGACGGCGGAACGCATGGGCCTTAGCGAGGAAAAGGTGATGGTCAACATCCAACGCTACGGCAACACAACAGCAGGTACGATCCCATTGTGCTTATGGGAGTGGGAAAACCAACTGAAAAAAGGAGACAACCTGATCTTGGCTGCTTTCGGCGGTGGATTTACATGGGGTGCCGTTTACCTGAAATGGGCTTACGGAAGCTGAACAATTTATACGGGCACAAAATAAATCCCGATTTTATTTGTTAAATAATAGATTAGCTAATATTTTTGATTCTTATTATCAAACCTACTAAACAATGAGCATGGATATCAAACAGATTCAAGACCTGATTAAGTTTGTGGCTAAATCAGGGGTGAATGAAGTATCTATCGAAGAAGAAGATTTCAAGATTACGATAAAAACCAATCAGGCACCGACGTATGTAACGGCTACGGTACCCACGGCGGCCGTACCCCTTCCGCAGCCTGTGGCTTCCGCAGCTCCGGCAGTGGAAGCACCGCAACCATCGGCCCCAAAAGCTGAAGATACGTCGAATTATGTAACCATTAAATCGCCGATGATTGGTACCTTCTATCGCTCATCTTCGCCAGACAAACCCGTTTTCGTAAACGTGGGCGATGAGATATCGGCCGGCAAAGTAGTATGCATCGTGGAAGCGATGAAACTGTTTAACGAAATCGAATCCGAAGTTTCGGGGAAAATAATAAAAGTGCTGGTAGACGATGCCCAGCCGGTAGAGTATGACCAACCGTTGTTTTTGGTCGAACCCAAATAACTTGGTTGCGCTGAATCCATCAAAAAAAGCACATACTACCGAAGATAGCTAAACATTCATGTTCAAAAAAATACTTATAGCCAACCGAGGGGAAATCGCATTGCGTATCATCCGTACCTGCCGTGAAATGGGTATTAAGAGCGTAGCGATATATTCGACCGCCGACCGCGACAGCCTGCACGTACGCTTTGCCGATGAAGCAGTTTGCATAGGGCCGCCCCCCAGCAAAGAATCATACCTCAACATACCTAACATCATATCTGCCGCTGAACTGACCAATGCAGATGCGATACATCCCGGATATGGATTCCTTTCCGAAAACGCACGCTTTTCGTCCATCTGCAACCAGTATGGCATCAAATTCATTGGTGCTACCGCCGAGCAGATTGAGCAAATGGGCGATAAGGCGTCGGCCAAAGAAACCATGAAGAATGCTGGTGTCCCCACCATTCCCGGTTCAGATGGACTAGTCAAGGATGTAAAGGAAGGCATCAAGATTGCCAACGAAATTGGCTATCCCGTTATCCTTAAAGCCACCGCCGGCGGCGGCGGGCGAGGAATGCGTATTGTCTGGAAAGACGAGGAGTTTGAGCCGGCCTGGGATTCTGCACGCCAGGAAGCAGGGGCTGCTTTCGGTAACGATGGTATCTACCTTGAAAAATTTGTGGAAGATCCCCGACATATCGAAATCCAAGTAGTGGGCGACCAATACGGGACGGTGTGTCACCTTTCGGAACGTGACTGTTCCATCCAGCGACGTCACCAAAAACTGATCGAAGAAGCACCTTCCCCTTTCATAACGCCCGAACTGCGCAAAGCCATGGGCGAGGCAGCAATCAAGGGAGCCAGGGCAGTCAACTATGAGGGAGCGGGTACCATCGAGTTTTTAGTGGATAAGCACCGCAACTTTTACTTCATGGAAATGAATACCCGTATCCAAGTAGAGCATCCGGTTACGGAAGAAGTGATCAACTTCGATTTGATCAAAGAACAGATCAAAGTAGCAGCGGGCATCCCCATTTCGGGCAATAACTATGAACCAACGATGCACGCCATCGAATGCCGCATTAATGCCGAGGATCCATTCAATGGATTCAGGCCATCTCCCGGAAAGATTACCAATTTCCATTCGCCGGGCGGCCATGGCGTACGGGTGGATACCCATGCGTATTCCGGTTACGTTATTCCGCCAAACTACGACTCCATGATTGCCAAACTCATATGCGTGGCGCAGACCCGTGAGGAAGCAATCTCCACCATGGAACGGGCGCTTAGCGAGTTTATTATCGAAGGTATCAAAACGACGATTCCGCTGCATTTGAGGTTGATGCGCGACCCCAATTTCAGAGCGGGTAACTTTACCACCAAGTTTATGGAAACGTTTGATTTAAGCGAATAAAGGCGGGCCATGAGCAAATTATCCGGAAAGAAACTGATAGAAACGATCAAGAATAAAGGCAAGAGTCTCGAAGCCGAGATGTCGTTTTTTGACCACCTCGAAGTATTGCGCTGGCACCTCATCCGGTCGGCCATCGCGGTAGCGGTCTTCATGGTTGTCGCATTTTCCTTTTACGATTTTATTTTTGATACCATCATCATGGGGCCCAAAGATGCTAATTTCTGGACCTATCGGATGATGTGCAAGATTGCTGACTGGGTAAACGCGCCTGATTTCTGCGTAACAGAGGTGCCTGGCACCATTATCAATACCCAAATGGCAGGGCAGTTTATCCTGCAGATCAACTCCTCGCTGATCATCGCCGTCATGATGGGCGTTCCATACTTGCTATACGAAGTATGGCTTTTCGTCAAACCGGCGTTGAATGATCTGGAACGAAAATCAGCCAGCGGGTTTGTTTTTTATGCCAGCCTATTATTTGCTTTGGGGGTGTTATTCGGCTATTTCATTGTCGTGCCCCTTGCCATGAATTTTTTGGCCAACTACTCGATCAGCACAGATATATCGAATACGATCACCATCGATAATTACCTCTCCTTCGTGGCGACACTTACGTTGGGATGCGGCATCGTATTCGAACTTCCGATGATTATCTACATCCTTTCGAAATTGGGGATCATGACGCCGCAATTTATGCGGAAATCCCGCCAGTATGCCGTCGTCGTGATCTTGCTCATTGCAGCAATTATCACCCCTACCCCGGATATCATCACCATGCTCACCGTTAGCTTTCCGATGTTTTTGCTCTACGAGCTAAGCATCATCGTGGCATCCCGTGTACATCGGAAACGGATGAAAACCGATTTGGATTTTTATAAGGGAGAAAAGCAGGAGGAATAACCATGACAGTACACAAAACGATAGCCATTGGCGGTGACCATGCGGGATTTGAATACAAAGACGAACTGGTAAAATTTCTCGCAGAAGCGGGGTACACCGTCAAAGATTTCGGTACTTCTACGGGCGACTCCGTGGACTACCCCGATTTTGCGCATCCCGTGGCAGCGGCAGTGGAAACCGGCGAGTTTGATCTGGGTATCCTGGTTTGCGGCAGCGCCAATGGCGTAGCCATCACTGCGAACAAACATCAAGGCGTCCGTGCTGCCATCTGTTGGCAAGAAGAGTTGGCCGTTTTGGCGCGTCAGCACAACAACGCTAACATTGTTTGCATTCCCGCCCGGTTTATCGACATCACGTTGGCGAAATCGATCGTCGGAAGATTTATGTCTACTGACTTTGAAGGGGGCCGACATGCCAATCGGGTGAATAAGATTTCCTGTTAGCACTTGGTTATTGGTGGCCAAGGGTGAGCGGTCAGTAGTCTAGTCTCTGATGTCTAGCTTCTGATAGCTAATATCTCAAAAATAGCACAAATGAAGCAGTTATTATCCCTATTTTTCCTTGTTCCTGCCTTTTACGGATGTATCATGGCCCAGGACCCGGTGCAGTTGAAATATGCGGGTGAGATCACGCCCGAAACTGCAAAGTCCCATCTTTCGATCCTCGCGTCAGCAGCATTCGAAGGACGTGGTACCGGCGAGCCGGGTGGTGAGAAAGCCGCGGCATATATCGCTGAAGAATTCGAGAAATTGGGATTGATTGGTCCGGTAAATGGTTCGCACTTCCAGCCCGTAAAGTTGACTCGCACCCTGTTTGACGTCCGCGATTTCACCATCGATGGAAAATCGTTTGCCAATGGTAAAGATTTTTATTTCGTGGGCAGCGGCCCAGAGACCGCGATCAATGCCAACGAAATCGTATTCATCGGTTACGGCATCAGCGACGATAAGTACGACGACCTCGCAGGTATCAACATTGAAGGCAAGGTCGTGTTGGTATTCAGTGAGGGCGAACCTAAAGATGCCCAGGGCAATTCGTTGATTACCGGAACAGACACCCCCTCAGAATGGGTGACCTCCCGCACCAAGCGCCTGCAAAACATTACGGCAAAAAACCCCAAACTGATCATTGCCGTATCAAACAACATCCAGGAATCATTGGAACGCTTCGGAAACCGGCTTACCCAACCCCGTATAGCGTTGGAAGAAAGCGGCACCAACCCTGCGGCGGCAACTACTGGCACACCTGTGGCCAATATCAGCCCGGAAATGGCAGACCTACTGCTGGCTAGGGCCAAGACCTCCGTCGCTAAGCTAACCGGCAAGATAGGCGATACGCACAAGCCCCAAAGCAAAACATACAAAACCCGGCTCAAAACGATATTTGGCGCCGTTACCGAACCCTTTACATCGGATAACGTATTGGGCTACCTCGAAGGCTCCGATCTCAAGGACGAACTGCTTGTCATTACCGCACACCATGATCATGAAGGTAACCAAAATGGCATTATTTTCTTCGGTGCGGACGATAACGGCTCGGGCACAACAGGTGTCTTGGAAATTGCCCGTGCCTTTGCCAAAGCCAAGGCTGATGGCCACGGACCAAGGCGCAGCATTTTGTTTATGACCGTTACCGCAGAGGAAAAGGGGCTGCTTGGATCCAATTATTATTCACGTCATCCCATATTCCCGTTGGAAAATACGGTCGTCAACCTGAATACGGATATGATTGGTCGGATTGATGATAAGCACCTTCGTGGCAATCACAACTATGTTCATACCATCGGTTCGGATAAGCTCAGTTCGGAGCTGAAGGTCATCAACGAAAATGCCAATGCCACGTACACCCATATGGAACTGGATTATATGTATGATGATCCGAAAGATCCCATGCGCATCTATTACCGCTCGGACCAATATAATTTCGCAAAGCACGGCATCCCCGTAATTTTCTATTTCAGCGGCTTGCATCCCGACTACCATACCCCGGCAGATACGGTTGATAAAATCAACTTTGAAATGCTGGCCAAGCGCGCTCGACTGGTCTTTCACACCGCTTGGGAAATTGCAAACCGCGACAAGCGGCTAGTCGTGGATTCGAATAAAGAATAAGTGATAAAAAAATAAATTATGCTACCCCGTATCAATTTAACAGCAACCCAAGCGTACAAATACCTAAGCAATCATTACATCGATATCGCTCCGAAACACCTCAAGGAATTATTTGAGGAAGATAAGGACCGGTTCGAAAAATTTTCGATTGCCTTCGATAACCTGCTGTTTGATTATTCCAAGAATCGTATCGACGATACCACCAAGGCATTGCTGCTCCAATTAGCCCGTGAATGCAAATTGGACGAGGCCATCAATGCACTATTCAGCGGGGAAGCCATCAACGAAACAGAAGGCCGGGCAGTGCTACATACCGCGCTCCGTCATCAAGGCCCCAACCCCGTATTGGTGGACGGGAAAGACGTGATGCCGGAAGTCCGAGCGGTACTCGCCAACATGCGCCGGTTCTCTGAAAACGTAATTTCCGGAGCATGGAAAGGCCATACGGACAAACCAATTACCGATGTGGTCAACATCGGTATCGGCGGCTCAGATTTAGGTCCCGTAATGGTTACCGAAGCACTCCGGCCGTTTAAAAATCACTTGAATATCCATTTCGTCTCTAACGTAGATGGCACACACATTGCCGAAGCGCTCAAACGTGTAAACCCCGAAACGACCCTCTTTTTGATTGCTTCCAAGACATTCACTACACAGGAAACCATGGCCAATGCGCACACCGCACGGCAATGGTTGCTCGAAAGCGGTGCGGCCGAAAGCGATGTTGCCAAACACTTTGTAGCACTGTCTACCAATGCCAAAGCCGTCGCCGATTTTGGAATCGATACCGAAAACATGTTTGAATTTTGGGATTGGGTTGGTGGAAGGTATTCTTTATGGAGCGCCATCGGACTGTCCATCGTACTGAGTATCGGTTACGAAAATTTCGATCAGCTGTTGCAGGGTGCCAACGCCGCAGACGACCATTTCCACCACACGCCCTTTGAAGAAAATATTCCGGTGATCATGGCCTTACTTGGCATTTGGTACAACAATTTTTTCGATTCCGAAACACAAGCCATATTACCCTATGACCAATACCTGCATCGGTTTGCTGCGTATTTCCAGCAAGGTGATATGGAGAGTAATGGCAAATACGTAGACCGTACCGGCGCGCCAGTTGATTACCAAACCGGGCCGATCATCTGGGGTGAACCAGGCACCAATGGCCAGCACGCGTTCTACCAATTGATCCATCAGGGCACCAAACTGATTCCCTGTGATTTCATCGCGCCAGCACAGAGCCACAATCCCATAGGCGAGCACCATACCCTGTTGCTCTCCAATTTCTTCGCACAGACCGAAGCGTTGATGAACGGCAAGGAAGAAGACGAAGTTGTGGCCGAATTGAAAGCTTCCGGCAAATCCGATGAAGAAATCAGCCGGCTGAAAACCTTCAAAGTGTTTGAAGGGAACCGGCCGAGTAACTCATTCCTTATCAAAAAAATCACACCGTACACCCTGGGTTCGCTCATTGCGCTGTATGAACACAAGATTTTTGTACAAGGCATCATCTGGAATATTTTCAGCTTTGACCAGTGGGGCGTGGAACTTGGCAAGCAACTGGCTGGCAAGATTTTGCCCGAACTGCGGAACAATGAGCCGGTGTCCACGCATGACGCATCAACCAACGGATTGATCAACCGTTATAAAGCGTGGCGGTAATTCTTGCACGGAATTTGTGCGTTATCCTTCATGGATATGCAACATCATTTTCGGCAACCTATCACACTATTGGGCATTCTCGCTTTGCTAGTGGGCAGTTCCTGTCAGGGCCCAGCGTCATCGTCGGATGAATCGACTGATCGTACCGAAACCATACAGCCAGATGCCGAGGTGTCGCCAGCGGTAACAACCTGTTACCTTTATACACATGGCCAAGACTCAGTGCATCTCGTACTCATTGATGACAAAGATACCGTTTCGGGAACGTTACATTTCAGGAACCATCAAATCGATGGCAGCCAGGGGACCGTCCATGGCCGGTTCCGTGGTGATACCCTTTTTGTCCTATACGAATTCCAAGCAGAAGGAACGCATAACATCACGGAAGAGGCCTTTTTGAAAAGAGGAGGTACGTTGATACGGGGGTTCGGCGACCGTTCTCCGAGCGAAGAAGTATACCGGTTTACGGACCACGGGGCCATTGATTTCTCCGAAGGCCAGGTCTTTCAACCGGTATCTTGCACCAAAAAAGAATAAGGTAACCAAGTGGACTTATGCCAGTGCCGCTAATGCGTTATCGTAGTTGGGCTCACTGGTGATTTCGGGAACCTGCTCCGTATAGTTAACGGTGCCATCTTCAGCAACCACTACCACCGCGCGGCTCAACAGGCCCGCCAACGGGCCATCAGTCACTTTCAATTGATAAGCTTCGGAAAAATTACCATCCTTATACTCGGAGAGCGTTTCCACATTGCTAATGCCTTCTGCCGCACAGAACCTACCTTGCGCAAAAGGCAAATCTTTGGAAATACAGAGCACAACGGTATTGTCAAGCCCAGCTGCTTTTTGGTTAAATGTCCTTACCGATGCCGCACACGTCCCTGTATCGATACTCGGAAAAATATTGAGTATGACTTTCTTGCCTCGGTAATCACTCAACGACTTCGTTGAAAGATCACCCGCTGTCAATTTAAAATCCGGGGCCTTGCTTCCCACAGCCGGAAGACTTCCAGCCGTATGTACTTCGGTACCTTTGAATGTGATTGTTGCCATAATATTTGATTTGGTGTAATGATAACAAATTGTGGCGGGGTTTAAAAAATTTATCCAATTGATGACAGCAGGGTGATATTAAGGCATCACCACCTTCACCATTACGGGGAAATGATCGGAGGGTGTCCTGGCCCGATAGTCTTTCAACGATACTTCTTTGGGAAAATTACTTGATGTATACGCCTCATCCTGATCTTGTAATTTTGAACGATAAGTATCTGTCAGTACGCCATATTTAATCACTTCGAAATCTGGTGTCACAAATATGTGGTCTATTCGGCTCTCCGTCTTGCTATTTGGGTTAAAGCTATTGAATGTTCCGTTCGTGGCGTACTTCACTTCGGCGATATCAAAGGCATCCTTCATTATCGGCGTTCCTGTGAGTTCGGCATAACTGGGACTATGCTGATCTACGTTAAAATCTCCGGTTAATACGGCCGTATGACCGCCCGCCAGTTCCTTCACTTTACGGATGATTAGTTTTGCGCTTTCACTCCTCGCCACGACGCCAACGTGATCAAAATGTACGTTGAAAAAGTACAAGGTCTTTCCGTTTTCCAGCAGTTCCAGTTTGACCCAGCTGCAGATGCGGGGCAATGCCGCATCCCAACCCTTATTCGGAAAGCCGGTCTGCTCGGAGAGCCAAAAATCACCGTGTTCCAATGCTTTGAATTTTCTCGTATCGTAGAAGATTGCCGAGTATTCACCGGCCTGCTTCCCATCGTCCCTGCCTTTGCCCACATAGGCATACCCCGGTAGGTTTTCCTTCAAGTCTTCCAATTGATGGAGAAGTGCTTCTTGGGTACCGAACACGTCAAATTCATGGAACCGAATCAGGTCGGCAATAACGGGATATCGGACTTTCCATCCATCGCCGCGAACCGAATCTGACGAATTATTATCGTTCCTCACGTTGAACGTTGCTAAATTCAGTTCTTGGGCGAAAACGCCCGCGATACCAAAAAAGAGACCTACGATGATGATTGATAGTAAACGCATGATTTTTCTTTTTTAACGAACCAAACTTAATGAAATTAATCGTGACCTTCTACGCAATATTCCGTTGAACGATGTATTTGCTTTATGAACGCAAATGTACGTCCGGGAATGGGCTCCCATTAATTTTGGTGGCGATTGGCCCAGCACGCATTTGAAATAAGACTAGGACAAACTCGCTATCTTCTCGACAATATGTTCCGCCAATCCGAAAGAAAGTGTCATCCCCGCCCCGCTAAGTGCATTCAACGCATATACATTGCTGCCGAGTTGCTCAAAAACATGGTTTTCACCGTTGGTCATTTTCGCATATACGCCGTTCCACGATTGGGACAAACTGCGGTCTTTGAAGCGGGCAAATGTACCGAGATAATCTACAATCAACTGGTTAATCGTTTGCCGGTCAAACGGATCGGGACTCAGGCCGTATTCGTGCGAATCACCGATCGTAAGCTCTCCGTTGCCATGCTGGGATACCATCACGTGTATACCCCACTTCAAGTAGTCGGCCATTTCCTGCTCGGCCCATTGCCGAAGTGGCTGAATCGTATCTGTGGCTTGAAACGATCCGTAGTGTAACAACGACAGCCCGCCGCATAAGGGCGGTCCGATGCGCCAGTCATTGGGCTGGGGTACCAGGCGCATCATCTGCAATTTGCATTTGGTAATAGGCAATGATGCAAACCGATCGGGATAAAGGGTCTCGAAATCAGCACCGCTACACAACACAACCAAATCGGCTTTTTGAGCGACCTTCCCAGCCACATAGACCGCTGAATCGGAAACCTGATTAATACAGATATTCCACCGGAACACGACACCGCGCTGCTCGGCGAGGTACGTTGCTACCCCGCTTATCGCTTCCCGCGGGTCCACGATGACCTCTTCTGCACTCCACAACGCTCCTTTCAGTCCGGAAGAGTTCGCTGCCGGCGACTTTTGGACAACCTGTTCGGGGGTGAGCACCGCGCAGTCACGATCCCGTCCGTACAGCGACACGTATTCTTCCATCACCGCAATTTCCCGATCGGCATACGCCAGATGAAGGGATCCTGTTTGTTCATGCCATATCCCGCCTTTGGCGCAAATGTCTTTCCAAATGTCGCGTGAACGGATGGCCCATTGGTAAGCTGCTCCAGCGGGTTGCCCCACCGGCCAAACCATCCCGAAATTACGGATGGATGCACCCAACGCCTGCGGATGACGCTCGTATACCGTTACCTGAAAATTCCGTTCGGCCAACGCCTTCGCGGCGGCCAGTCCGACGATTCCTGCGCCGACGACAACGGCCGTCGGTTTTAGTGTACTGTTCATATGCCTGAATAACTAACTGTCCCTTCTACCAATGGATGTTTACTTTTTCCCCTTTTACTCCCCCACTTCTGGTGGAAATACAGCAGGGAGAGGCTTACCAAAATTACGCCCAGCAGTGCCGCAATCAACAGCGCCTGTTTATAAAATGCACCCCAACTTAGGTGTACAAACCCCAGCTCCTTCACAACGAGCACGCTTACGCTACCGAGGTAACCGATGGCATCGGCCACGTACATCACGAAACCGATATTGCCCCGATGCTGAAAACTGGCCAGCATGCGTTCGAAAAAAATAGCGTTGTAGGGAATGTACACCATATATACCCCCAAGCCGGCGACCGTCATCCAGCCGATACTTCCGATGCTCCCTTGTTGGAACAGCCACGTCGCCAGACCGGCACACACACATCCGCAGATCACCATCAAGTGAATTAAGGTAAAGGCTGTCTTGTTGTTTTTTACGAAAATCAGCAAGGCCATCATCATCAAAACCGCTAAGGCGATTGCGGTATCGGTCTGTGCATAGATGTGTTTATCGGAGATGCCCACTGCCGACCAAATCTCGACTTCGAAATTATCACGTACATCACGGATAATCGTAAATAACAAATAAGCCCCTACCGTGAGCACCAATCCGGGGAGATAGGTCTGGATAAACGTCTTCCGTTCCTGCTTCCCCATTGCCTTCCGCTCAGTACGCATCACCTTATCCTGCGCATCTGGCGACGGCAACCATTCCAACAACAGCGTACATGCCAACAATGGAACCACGAAAAGCAATCCCGTGCAAAACGGCATCCAGGTTTCAGAAATGTGATGGCTTTCAATGAGGGTCCGGCCCGTGGTCTTGACGAAGCCCGAGGCAAATACCAGGCTTACACTCATCACCGACCCGAGGAATTCCGTGGCCCGGCGTCCTTCCAGGTAGGAAAAGACGAGCCCCCAGATCATTCCCAATGGCAGCCCGTTCATAAACAGGAAGACAATGTTGTAAGGGGCAGGAATCACTGCAAATCCCAGCAATGCCACCCAGGCAATACCTACGAGTATGATAATCTTATACCCCCTGCCCCGCTCTCCAAGCTCAGCGATAAACCGGATTCCATAGAATTTGCTCAGCATGTAACCAAATACCTGTGCAATGACCAACCACACTTTATAGTCGATCCCCCAAAAGGAAATTCCTTCAAATGTTCCGGCCGTAAATGCCTTACGGAAGGCATACATGCTGGTATAGCAGCCAAAGGCGGCTAGCCCCATCAGCAACATCGCATACCGGTAAGGCAATTGCCCTACGTTGTTCCGTATCGTGCCAACCCAATGTCGCATGTCAGGCAGATACGATATCCATCACGTCAGCGATGTCGTCGATGATGTGCGTCGGATGGTAAGGTTCGAGCTGCTCACGGGTATAGGCTCCGGTTGTCACACCGACTACATAGCGGCAAGCCGCATTCCGGCCCTCATTGATGTCTACTTCGGTATCGCCTACTTTGGCCACCTGCAAGGGATCCTCGACACCCGCTTTTGCCATCAATTTATGGATCATATTCGGATAAGGTCTTCCGCTCGACACTTCATCAGACGCGATCATAAAATCAATCAATTGCCGGTCAAACCAACCGAGCTTCTCAACGATCACGTCCGCGATATTCCGCGAAAATCCGGTATTGAGGGCGACTTGGATTCCTCGTTCGTGCAGTTTGGCAAATGTCTCTTCGACATGGGGCAACGGTTCGATTTCCCGGGTTTCGTAGTACCGTACCATGCGACCCACGAACGAGCGGTGGATGGCGGCGACATGATCCTCATCGATGACCTCCGGGCCTCCCTGATAGGTTTTGAGGATCTCCCGGATCGCCTTGTTCTTTTCGTAACCCATATATGGATTGATCTGCTCCAACGGAATTTGGTAACCGAACTTATCCAGGGCCGCCTGAAAGGCTTCACCCACGTTATCATTATCTCGGACAGTTGTTCCGGCAATATCAAAAACTACTAATGCAATACTCATCGCTCTCTTCTGCTTTTTATTTTTTACTTTTTACTTACTATTTAGTTAACCGGTTCTTCAAAGCCTGTGAAAGCTGGTTTGATGGGTCGCCCAATCCATGCATAGGGCTGGGTAATGCCCAAGGCAAACGCTGCCGTTGCCGCAATGTCATAGGTATAAGTGGGTTGCTGCACCACGTACCCAGGCTTTACTCCCGGGCCGGTGATGAGGATGGGGATGGTGACCTCTTCGGGATGCTCGCCACCATGGCCATGGCCAATACCGCCATGATCGGAAGAAATGAGCAGCAGCGTCTGGTCTGCAATCCCCGCATGGGCAATCCCGTGCAAAATGAGTGCAACCAGGGAATCCGCATGGGTGATGGCAGTAAGGTACTCGTCGGTCATATGCCCATAGTGATGCCCAGCGTGGTCAACATGATCCAATTGGATAAATGCAAATACCGGCTTTTTGGTGGCGATGTATTCGCTAAATGCTACTGCTGTGGAATCCGGCGTATTGAAGTGTGCGTCGTAGCTGACGGATGCCTTATCATACAAGCGGCCAAAACCGCCCCACTCGTAAACGGCCCCGATTTCGGCATCGGGCCACTGTGCATGCACCACATCGAATACGGATGGAAACCGCCCATTTTCACCCCGTACAACGGGCGGAAGTCCGATGCTGTCCGGGTCCCATTCATTGCTGGTAATGCCATGCTGCTCGGGCCCCGCACCGTGTATCATGGACGCCCAATTCGGACTGCTAACCGAAGGGAGAACCGTACGCGCATTCCAAACGATGCTACCCTGTGCAATCAGGCTATCCATGGTCGGCGTGCTGGCATCGCGCAATCCCGTGCTGCTCAGTCCGTCAATACCGATAATAATGACGTGCTGGATGCCCTGTGGGGTTTTGGGGGAATCAGTCGCGCAGCTGGCTACCAGAAATGCGACCGCTATCAATACGTATTGTGGTAATTTCATCTTATGGTTTTATGTGATGGTTTATCTTGTTAAATGCATATTCAAATACGGATAGTATGGTATCGCTCTGCGCTTTGGTGATGGTCAGGGCGGGGCGGATGGTCGCCACATTGCCTTCGATGACTTTAAAGGCCACTCCATTTTCCATGCACGTATACATCACTTGCTCAGCGTAACGAAAGGCGCGCTCCTTGGTTGCCCGGTCCGTAACCAGATCAAGACCGATGTGCAGTCCCTTTCCCGCCACATGGCCGATGACCGGGAAGCGCTGTTGCATGGCGCGGAATCCTTCCAGCAGGTAAGTCCCCATCGCAGCTGCATGTTCGATGATGTGGTGTTTTTCCAGGTATTGGATGGCTGCAAGGCCTGCCGTGGCACTCAACGGATTCTTCTCGTGTGTATAGTGACCGATGGAACGGTGGCCTACGATGTTAAACTCCTCCTTGGTAACGATGCCGGCAAGTGGCAACAGCCCACCGCCCAGGGACTTGCCGATCACCAGTACATCCGGTGTAACGTAATGGTCGCAGGCAAACCACCGGCCTGTCCTTCCCAGCCCCTCGATAATTTCGTCGAAAATCAGGAAAATACCGTACCGGTCGCACAGGGCGCGTATACGCTCCCAATAGTGCTTTGACGGGACAACTGGTGTCGCGGAGATGGGTTCGGCCACCAGGGCTGCTACATCGGGATGCCGTTGCAAAATTACTTCCAGCTGCCGGATGTAGTGCTCATCGATGGCTTTGACGTCGGTCAACCCCCATGGGTTGCGGTAGTAGTTGGGAAATTCCACGTGGAAGGCCCCGGGAACCATCGGACCATTGCCACCGGTGAAATGCTCTTCGCCCCCGACACTTGCTGCCTGGAAACCGTTGCCGTGGTAGGAATCCCAATAGGAAAGTGTTTTCCAGCGTCCGGTAACCTGCTTGGCTAGTGTAATGGCCATCTCAATGGCTTCTGATCCTCCGGGACAGAACAAGACGCGGGTAAGCGGCTGCGGCGTCAGCGCAACCAGTTTTTGTGCAAGCCGGATGGCCGGAATGTTCGTATAGCGACGCGGGGTGAAGGCCAACTGCGACTGCAATTGCTGAATGACCGCCGCGATTACTTCCGGATTGGAAAATCCGGCGTTGTGAACGCCGTTGCCGTGTAAATCGAGGTATTCATTGCCCTGTAGGTCATAGATACCGGCACCTTCGGTTTTTGACAGGACGTTCATTACCGGCGTAGAAAGTGCCTGATGCAGGAAGGTTGCGGCATCGGCGGCGATCCAGTCGCGGGTTTGCGCATCGAGCCCCGAAAGATACCGGTCGCGCAGTTCGCTGGCATTGATGTCCCCCTGTTCACGTGAGATTTGTTCGTTCGCGATGGGTATGGTGCTCATCTTACTTCTTTTTCTGTAGGGACAAGTAATCACGCAGGTTTCCGACTATGTCATACACATGGAGCGTCAGCGTATCGCCGACAAGCTGCACCATGCAGTAATGATGACCACGGTATGTTTTCGCGCTGTACCATGCACGTGTGGGTGTGAAATCCTCTAAATTGCCCCCGGCACCGCCGGCTTGGATATAGGTGACCCCACCCGGTTCGATGTGCCCTTCACGTATGGGACGGGTACGCTGGTAGGTATGCAGGTGGCCATAAAAAACGACGTCTACCTGATATCGCTCGTACAGCGGCGCCAACTGCTGAAGCTCGGTGTCGCCCAACGCAGCCGGCCCCAACCACGAATTGCCGTAGTCATCGTCGTCGGCCGAATAAATGGCATGGTGATGGGCAACGAATTTCCACCTTGCGGTGGAGGTTTTCAGTGCGTCCTCCAGCCATTGGTATTGTTTGCCTCCCGGTTGCAAATCTCTTGGATGGTTGGTATCCAGCATGAAAAACTCGGCATCGCCTTGAGCGAAGCGGTAATAACCGGTGGTGCTGGGCAATGCGTGATAGCGATTGTACCAGTATAGGTCGTCTTCGCCGTTGCCCGGCACGGGAAAAAATGGAATCCGTTCCAGCAACTGACCCATTCCGGCGAAGTACTCGTAATTCCACTCATACTTGTTGTCCTTCATGCCGCCGTCGGTGACGTCACCGAGGTGGAGGGCAAAATCCGGCCGTTCATCCCAAGCGAGCTTGGCAATGCGGTTGTTGATGTGCGGGCGACCTTCGGTATCGCCGATGACGGCAAACGCGTAGGCCTGCACATCGGACCGGGCGGTCGCGAATGTGGAGGTACCCGAACGTATGGTTGCGTCCGCAGTGTCAGTCGCTTCGATTTCATAAAAGTAGGCCGTTCCCGGGCGGAGTCCGTCAATCGTTGCTTTGCGGATGTAGCTCCGCGTACCATCCTCGTGGGGTTCCCCCGCTTCCCGCTGGAACACCAGGGAATCTGCCAGGGGCAGCCGGTCGCCATACCGCACCACCGACCGTGCCGATCGGTCGGTTTCCCAGACAAGCTGGATGCTTTCCTCCTTGACGTTATTGAGGTACGGCCCGGCATTGAAGTGAAACCGATCTGGCAACAACCGTCCACTGGTAACCATATCCCGGAGCCTATTGAAACGGGTGCCGATCTCGGGTTGCCTGAGTGCACCATCCAGCAGCCGGACGTTCTTCATCAAATCCCCAAGCTGCATGTAGGGTTCTTTCTCAAAATATCCAGCTAGTTCCAGGGGCTCGCCGGATAGCAGCGGCCTATCGGTTTCAAGTTCGCGTTCATCAACCAGCTCGCCGTTGATGTAGAGGGATAGCCTGCCCGCTTGGTAGGTCCCCACCACATGCCACCATCGGTCTTTCCACCCTTCCCCATCAAGCACGTGCTCAACCGCACCATGTCGCTCACCACCGTCTTGCAACAGTTCCTCGGGTTGAAGCGAAAACCAGACCCGGTTATCATGGTAGCCCAGCACCCAGGACAGCCCGGTGCCGGACTGCCCACTCCGCATATACGCAGTGGCTCCCACCGGTTGGTTTACATGGTCAATGAGCCACATCTCCACGGTAAAAGCATCCATCGACCGGTGCTCGGAAGGAAGGGCCAGGGTCATACCATCGGTCGGAGAAGCCCCCAATAGTCGGTAATGCGGCCCGGTAGGCGATAGTAGCGCTACCGGCAAGCTATCCCATTGCAACTGATAGGCTTTGGGATTCCTAGCCTGTTGCCCCAGTGTATAGTCCGGCCATAGCCATTGATCGATCAACACATTCCTGTCCTGCGCATAGCCACAGGTCAGCAAAGCCAGCAGGAAGCAGCCCGAAAAAGCAAAAATCAGTTTACGCATCATCCGTAATTCGTTATACTTGAGATCGAAAGGCGTCATCCAATATATCCAGTGCCCGATGCAGCTCGTCTTCGGTAATCACCAGCGGCGGATAAAGGGAAAGCACATTGCCGCCGGATACCTTAAAGCTCAATCCCCGGCCAAGGCAATGGTACAACACACGTTCCGCCAATGCCGCATCGGGTGCTTTAGTCTCTCTATTTTTCACCAGTTCTACGCCCCATAATAAACCGATACCCCGAACGTCGCCTATCGCTTCATAGGTCGCTTTCATAGCCTCCAGGCGATCGGCCATAATCCGTTCCATCCGGCCGACATGCGGCAGGATATCGTGCGTATCCATATAATCCAGCCCAGCCAATGCGGCGGCGGCGCCCAATGGGCTCTTCTCGTGGGTGAAATGCCCCAAGGAAACCTGCGCCGCGACATTCAACTCATCTTTACAGAGCATAGCAGCCATCGGCATAATACCTGCTCCCAACCCCTTGCCCAACACGACGATGTCGGGTACGATGCCGTAGTGCTGGTAAGCAAACGACTTACCTGTACGCCCCAGCCCGATCGGGATTTCATCGAAAACCAGCAGTACCCCGTGCTGATCGCACAATTCCCGGATACGCTGCCAATACGCTTGTGACGGAACATGTACCGTGGTGCTGCGTACGGTCTCCGCAACCAACACCCCGATATCACCTTCCTTCTCCAATACGTATCCCAGGTAATCGGCGTACGCCATATCCCCGCTCCTGTCATTCGGGTTAAACCACATGCCCCGGTAGCTGTCCACAGGCGGGACGTGTACACTCCCTGCCATCAACGGCCCCAGCCCCTGCTGGAAAACATATTCGCCGCCCAACGAAATGCTATCCATCGATGCACCGTGGAAAGCATCGTACATGGCCAGCGTTTTAAATTTACCGGTGTGGATGCGGGCCAGTTTCAAGGCCATACCGATAGCCGATGTACCCCCCGGCGCGAAGAGCACCCTGCTTAACCGGTGTTCGGTCAGCGCAGCCAGCCGCTCTGCCAGCTCGATGGCCGGCAGGTTGGTAAACCGGCGCGGGCAGAACGCCAGTGTATCCAGCTGCTGCTTCACACGATCGATGATAAACGAATTGTTATATCCCAATTGGTGTACATTATTGCCGTGGAAATCGACATAGATCTTACCCGCAAGGCTCGTCAGCCGCACGCCATCGCTCGATGCCAGCACATCCAGACAGGGGGTGGAAAGTGCTTGATGTAGAAAACGGTCGGCATCCCGTTGCAAAGCAGCTTGGGTCGCGCCGTCGGTGAGTGCGTCGTGCCATTGCTTACGCTGACCGCTCAGATTAAGATCGCCCTCCTCAACCAAATGCTTTGCCGTATGTTTGGTATCGCTCATCAAATCGCATTAAAGTTTATCAATACTAAACATTGTTTATTAACAAAACTTGCAATTGGAATTAAGAAATCGTTAAACAAAAAAACGGGCGCCCTGAACTTGCAAGGCATCCCGTTTCCGTTTAGGTACTGGTTGCGTCGTTACTTGGCTATCTTTTCCAACTGGAATTGGTCGAATACCTGTCCGTTGAGGTCCATGGCCTGAAAATGCAATTCATCGCCGGCTATGCGGACATAACCGTAATGGTGACCATATTTCAGCTTATTGGTAAACCAAGAGCGCAGCAATGCCGGCGTTTCCAGGCTGCCACCGTTGCCGCCGATCTGTATGTAAGTAATCCCATTGTGGTTGTCTACCTCATTGTTCCGTATCGGCCAGGTGCGCTCATAGGTGTGAACGTGCCCGTAGAACACCAGGTCCACATCGTATTTTTCATACAGCGCTGGCAAATGGGCCAAACGCGGCATGCCCAATGTGGATTTGCCCACATGCGTATTGCCATGATCGTCATTATCCGACGAAAAAATGCAGTGGTGATGAGCGACGATCTTCCATCGGGCGGTGGATTTCGCCAATTCTGCTTCCAGTTCTTTGTAGTGTTCACTACCGACTGACATGTCCTGATTGGAATCGAAGAGGATAATCTGGGTATTCCCGTATGTGACCGTAAAAGCGCGCTTTTTTTCGGGGTGACCGAGGTATTTGTGGAAATACGGCGCATCCCCCTCGTGGTTACCGAGCGTCGCGTAGACGTTGTACTTGCTCATAAACGGCTGCCCTTGGGGAAGAAACTGCCCCACCCAATCGCTAAGCCGGTGCCCGTTGTCTACCTGATCGCCCGCATGAATGGCAAAATCGGGCCGTTCCAACTCAGCCAAGGTGGCTACCTGTCCCCATACGTTTGGATTGGGCCGCCCCTGCGAATCGGAAAACACGATAAAGCCGATCGGGGTGTCTTCCTTTACCGCGGTTTTGAACGGATACACGGAACTGTACAGCGTGTCACCCTGCTGGCTAACGCTCACCGTCCGGTAAAAGTACTCGGTCTGTGCTTCCAGCGCTGTTAACTGCACGGTATGGAAGTCCGTATCCGGATTGACAACACTCTTGCGCGAAAGATTGGGTTTCTTCGCCTTGAACTCCGCGGGTCCGTACTCTACCCAACCTATTGTAGGGTGTTCCGTTTCCCACTTCACCACAATGCTCGTTTGGGTAGCCCATTGTAAATAGGGAAGTACCACGAAACTTGGTTTATCTGCGGCAAGTCCCGCGTGCCAAACCATAAGTAAAACACAAAATTGAAAAAGCTTCTTCATCATCGTTGTCTTTATTCAGTTAATCGTTATACAATGCGGTCACTTCCGCCTCCGTCAGTGCCTTTTTATAGATATGCAATTCATCCATCAAACCGGTTAGTACTTTCCGGGTATCGCTGCCGGCGTTATAATCACCGGTTCCGCCCTCCCACAGGGTAAATGGATAGTCATTGACTTCGTCCCACAGCGGCCCGACAAGCGTACTCAGGTCGTCACTCGAAGGATTGCCGTCCTGTGCATAGGCCGTGCCATCGATATACACCTGCAGCTGCTTTTCGGTTTGGTTGATGACCATGGTAACCATGTGCCATCGATTGTCTGACAATGCCGGTGCGGGCGGATTGGTCTGCCCCGCCCGCCAGTCGATACGGGTGCGGGCATTGGCATCGCTGCCGGCCACTTTCACGATCCAGCCCCGCCCCGTTTCCGGCGTACCATTATACGTGGCTCCGCCATCGGTACAAAGTACCAGACCCGGATTGCTGCCACTATCCCAGTCAGAATTCGAGAAGATGACGGGGTCAGAACCTATACCCTGCAGTTTCACCCAAAGGTTGATGCTGAAGTTTTGCGTAGCCGTTGGCCGTAGCAGATCGTGCTTGGGCAAAACGGCATAGGAACCGGGGTTAAACTCAACCACCTTGCCGCGGATTGGGTCTTCCACGAAGCCTATCTCGGCTGTCGCCTTCATTCCCAAAGTAGCATCAAATCTATTTCCGCTGGCATCAGCCAGATCATCGTCCATAGGCAGGTAAACCACCACATCATCGGCACTGCCGGCTGTGGTCGTAAATGCCCACGGTGATGCCTCATCAAATCCCTGGAAGGTTTTACCATTGATATCTACAAACGCACCTTCTTCGATGGTTACGCGGTAATCCGTAGCAAATGCCAAGGGTGTCGGTAAGCTAACGGTCACTTCGCCGCCATTGATCATCACCTGCTGGCTGGCCACGGGCAAATCGGCGAGCACGCTGCCGTCAGGTCCTATGACCCGGATATTTCCTTCCCCTTTGCTTACTGCTGAGGCGAAAGCAAGGTATAGGTCGAACAACGAGGCGTCTGTTCCACCATTCGCTGGCATCATGGCTGTCAACGGCAAGCCACTTTCTCCCGCTGTGGTGAATGTCCACGAGGTACCTTCGGGCAATCCCATAAATTCATTGTCCAGCAAATCCATTACGATTCCGCGTTCCAACGTAACGGTATACACTTCATCCGCGTCGAACTCCGATGGAACGATGGTGACAATCCGCTCGTCTTCGCCGATCGTTACGTCATCGGACGTTACGTCGATCACCTGCGTGCCACCCGATTCGCCGGCGATGGTGATGGTGCCTTTGCCTTTCTTGACAATTTCATCAAACGTCAATATCAGCCTGCTGTCGATCGCGATGCCCTCCACCCCGGATACTGGGTTGTAGCTGACAACGGTGGGATTGGCCGTATCGATGGTGTGATCAAACTCTTCTTTGCACGCACCCAGGCAAACCGCCGCGATAACGACCCATACCAATTGCAGCTGCCTATACCTGTATTTTACTTTGTTCATATCTAATAACATTATCGTTCGTATTATTTCCTCGTGAGCGTTGCACTGAATTCTCCTTCACCCTGCTCGCCGGTCTCCGTATTTTCCCAGCCCATATAAAAGGAAAGGGTCAGCGAAGTGGAGGATACCTGGATGTCAAATTCGTCTACGGGTGCTACGCCGGACAAAACAACTTTTGCCGAGTCCGGTGTGCCGGACACCGACCAGGTTCCCGCTTCGGAGCCAAAAACAATCGGGCAGTCCTTGGCGGAGAATTGCGCCGGATACCCGTCGGCATCGGTCGTAAATACCAAACGCATCCCACCGAAGATTTCATTCGGGATATCATCCGGAGTAACTATTGAAGTTGGATCTCCCCATGTACCATCCAGTCGCCCGGCTACAAGCTGATCAGCATCCAAGCCATGGTCACGCACAAAATCCTTCTCGCAGCCACCTAATAGCAAGCAACATACAGCCATTAAGGCAAATAAGTTGTTTCTTAAAATAAGTTGTGTTCGCATAGTTATCGGTGATTAATTCACTTTAAATAAACGGTAAGGCACATTCGATTTCAACGCATTGCCTTCCAATCCCCAACTTCCGTCGATATTCAATCCCAAATGCCCCACGATATTGACAGCTACATCGGTGAGGCCGATGGGATAATACGGGTGGCGCTGCGTAGCATTGCCAACCAGTTCGCCGTGGTTTCCTTTGCCGCTGAAATCACGGATCATATTGCCCCGGGTCTCATCCAGCTTTAGGTAGAGGTTTAACGACGATAAGTTGGGATGGTCGCTGTTTTCAAGGTTTCGCAAGTACATGTAGTTCCTGATCGTTTCGGTAGGCAGTACGTCGGTCCATATCCGTACTTCGTTAAATGCGCCCGACCAGTTCGGACTGCCACCGCCGTAGCTCCCGGTACCTTCCTGGGCAAAGTTGATGTAATTATATGGCGAGGTCATGTTATCCTCGGGCTTGTAGGTGAGCGGCGAGGAGTTAACCAGTTCCCCGTCCTGGTATACGCGGCACTCGTTGGTCTTGTCAAACGTCACCGCCAGGTGATGCCAGCGGCCATCCTCTATCGGCTTGCTCGAACCGATGTCGTAGCGCTCGCTTTTGTGGTTTGCAAAATTGATTTTCCACGTGGATCCACTCCGGCAGAGGACAAACCCGGGATTGCCGCCGGAGTCCCAATCTTTATCGCCCATGATTGCCGGGTCGCTGCTGTTGTCACTGCCTGCCTTGACCCAAAGCTCAATGGTATACTTCTCCATACCCTGTAAGGCGGTACCCCCGATGGGAACTCGGACGTAGGTGCGGTCGCCAGATGGGTTTTTACTGATGGTCAGTATGTTGTCTGTGTTTTCGCGGGGGCTCAATGCACTGCCCACCAATTCTTTGTTGTCCAGGCTTGCACCCGAAAGAATGATGGGCACGTTGATTTCTTCCTCGCTGTTGTTCGTATACGCGCCGGATTCCGTTCCGCCATGGGACGACACCAGAAAAATCGCCCAGTCCTCACTGGCATAATTTTGCCGCGATTGGATGGCTGCGTGCAGTTTCGAGACATATTGGTCGATCTTTTGGATGGCCTGTACGTACCGCGCCTCCCGCAGTTGGAACCCAGTCTCCTCGCCGACTTCCTCGGGGCTGCTGAACTGCACAAACACCACATCCGCATCGGCCTGCTTCAGCAACTCTTCCGATTTGGCATAAACCGCTTCGTCAGAAGCGAAGTGGAACTTGTCGTCCGCAGCGCTATTCAGTAAATCGTTGATGGACGCATTACGTACAATGGACGCTACCGATATACCGGGATTGGCCGACTTGATACGGGTTACGACGGACGGGTAAAGACCGAACTGATTGCCTTCAAAAGAGTGATTGGAAGTCACGTGGTGCTTACCAACCGAGACTCCGGTCAGCATCGTAGCCCAACCCGTCGACGCGTACGCCGGCACGCCGCTGAAGCCGTTCATGCTGTAGGAGGCATTGGCAATCAATTGGTCAATACCCGGTGTTGTTGCATAATCTATGGCGGTATTGATGATTCCATCGACACCGATCACCAGAATTTTCTTTGTACCATCGGCAGCGGCCAATGATAACCGGCAGACCGCAACACTAAGGGTCAGCACCATGATGGAAAATCTAAAAAAAGTTCTCATTCCGTGATATTTATTTGTACAGCCGAATTATGTAGCTTCCCGGGCGGCCTAACACGAAATTAAACTCGGCGTTTTCATACGTGCTGGCCCCGACCCCGCTTTCGTTCGTTGTGATTTTCCAGTTGCAGTAGGTTGTAGCCTCCTTGACAGGAAAGCCGACATTCCAGATTTCGCCTTGCTGCGTATCGTCTACAAACGTTCCTTTGAATCCTAATGCCCTACTCTCGGTAAAATCAATCCGGTTGCCGTGGAGCGGCATGCCATCGAGGTGCCCGACAAACAAGATCTGGTTCGGTGCATCGCCAACACGTTCGATCTCGGGTGCTTTTGCCATGCTTCCCGACCATGATTTCAACTCATATTCGGCAAATTCGATAACAAGTGCGTCTTTAAGCAGCCTCGTGCCCGATGAATTGGATACCTGGATATCGAAATGATACTCTCCCGCCCGGATACCATTCCCTTCCTGGATTTCCAGACGTCCGGTATGCTGATTGATGGCAACGGCCGGAATCCGCACGGTGTCTGATTTGAGTTTAAGCTCTTCCGCTGTCTCGTCGCCAACAACCGGCTTGGTGTACCGGATGACCGGAATTTCCTGCTGCAAGGCCGATACATCGTTGCCATTCGCCTCGGTGATGTTGACAATCTCGAAATACAGCGGCAAGGTTGATGTAGATACCTGGAAATCGCCGATTGACTGTGCCAGTCCGGCAATAGCCTGCTGCTTCCTGTTCCGGTAGTTAATATCGGGGGCAAGACTGCCTTCTTTGGGAATATCCACGCAGCTACCTGCTAGGAACAGCCCTAATGTGATCAGTGCACCGCTGTAGAGCCGGTTTATTCGTTTGTTCTTCATTCGCTCCATTAGTTAAATCCAAAGATGTGTGTATCCGAATCAAGCACCTGAATCACCCCATTGGCTGACTGCAGGTCTGAAACCACCACACGTACCGATTGATAGTGTTCCTTCTGCCCTTCTTCCGCCATGTTCAGGGAGAACATGATGGCCTGTGCACCCATATTCACATTCCCTAGGTAGTCCTCACGGACCAGGTTAAACCGGGCCTTGCCCCCGCCATAGGTGGGCACATAGCTGTAGGAAGTCTTTAAGTCGCTCCGGATGATTTTCCGGTCCGGAATGATATAGTTCCTGATGTTTTGCTCGATCTCCGTGAGTTCGTCGGCGCCGATATCGGAAAGGGAAGCTGGCCAGGCATCCATTTCGGCAAACAACAGCTTGAAATAGTTATGGATAGAATAATCCTTGGGTGCCAGGAAGGTATTTCCTTCCTGGTTTACCGCATTTTCCAATCCACATAGCCTGATTAATGTGGCCAGTGTGTCAAATGTTTCGGGATGACTTTCCAGGTATTCCAAAGTTGACCCTTCAAAAACACCGGCATTTTCCGGAAGTATCCCGCCGTCTGCGAAATAGTCATCACTGCAGGCAGACACAAAAAGGGTTGCAAGGGCTATAAAGAGCACAATTGATTTTATCATGTAATGTACCATCGTATGCTTATTGATTGAATTGCCAGTACTCGGTCTGCGTCATATTCGGGTTATTTGCAAAAGCCTCCCTGCTAACGGGGACAAAGCCTGCGCCTATCCGCTCGTCCCGCTCACTGATATCCGGATTAAATTCGTGCAACCGACCCAAACGTACCAAGTCATATACGCGGTAATATTCGCCGATCAGCTCCCGCCGGCGCTCTTCCAGCACTTCTTCGATGACGAGCGGCTGATCGATCCGGTCGTATGTCCCCAAGCCAGCACGTTGGCGAACCGCATTCAAATTGGCCAAGGCCTCCGGAATCCGGTTCAGCCGGGCATCGGCTTCGGCCTTCAGCAACAGCACATCGGCATAACGGAAAACGGGGACCGGGGCATCCATACGGCTATATGATAGATCTTTAGGCTTGCGGAACTTGGCAAACATGATTTCGCGTTCGCCGTTCTGTAACGGATCTGCATGAATAGGCCGCAGCTCTGTGCCACTGACGGAGAAGTCCACGCTCTCGAAGAATGCAGCCACACGCTTATCCGACCTGTCGCGCGCATAATCGGGGTAAATCTGCAGGATGCGCTGCCGTGGCACGGCCAACGTCAGGTTAGTCCGTGGCGTATAGGGATTACTCAGGTAGTAGGTCATGATGTGACCGTAGTAATCCGAATACTCGCCCTTGCTTTCGTCGTAATACAGGTGAAAGATGGTCTCGTCCGAATCGCCAGTATCAAACAACGCACGGAACTCATCAACAGTCACCAACCGGAACACTTTCGAGTCGATTACCTGCTGAAGTACAGCAGAAGCGTCTTCATATTCTTCCAGCCACATGTGGGCATGGGCCTTCAAGACCAGTGCGGCTCCTTTGGTCCCCCGCGACATCACGGTTTTCCGCGGACCTTCATACTGCCAAGGCAGACCCTCCGCGGCTGTGGCTGCCTCCTCCACCACCATACGCATCACCGCGTCAAGGGGCTCACGGCCCAATGGCTCTACATTGCGCGCCGTGAGGTTGATCGGTATGTCTCCCCACACGCGTGCCGCGTAAAAATGGGCCATGGCGCGCAGGAAACGTGCCTCGGCCAGCAGTTGCGTTTTGCGCTCCTCGCTGAAATTTTCGGTTATTGCGGGCAATTCCTCCAGTGCGAGGTTGCATTGTTCGATTGTCCGGTAAAACAGCCGCCAATTGGTCAACGGCTCCAGCTCCGTACGCTGGATCAGGCGGTTCTCGAAACTGGCCTGCCAATCACCATCGTTATTCGGGGTAATCCAATCGCCCGAACGGGCATCGCCCCAGAAAAAGTGGTCGCCCCAGGCACCATTGCGGGTGGTGGCGGGGGTATCGTCTTTCGTAAGCCCTGCCAGGGCCCTGCGGAAAATGGCAAATGCGATTGCCACTGCACCCTCTGCATCGCTGCCATTTTGCCAAGCCTGGTCTTCGGTAACGGTATTCAGTGGCAATTCATCCAGCCAGTTCCTGCAGCTCCCTGTTATCACTACCAATACGGCCAGGCATACAATCAATTGTCTTCGTTTCATCTTTTGATTATCTTTCTTTAATACCCTTCAAAAAAAATTACAGTCCGAATGAAATCCCGAACAGCACCATCCTACGCATCGGATAACCGGAAGAATTGTCAAACCCGCCGACGGTCATCAACTCGGCATCAGGCCCGCTATACCGCGAGAACGTAGCAATATTATCCACCGTGCAATACACCCGTGCTTTATCGATCGGGATGCGTCCGAGCAGCTTTTTATCCAAGCGATAGGACAGCGTGGCCGTTTTTATCTTGAAATACGAACCATCCTCGATATACTCCGAATCGTAGTTGATGATCTGGGAGGCGTCGTTCCACGGGTTCAATGTCGGATAGGTGGCCACGTCGCCGCTTTTCTCCCAGATGGCATAGTTATCAAAATTGGGGAGCGCTCCGCTGCCTGCAAACTCTTTACCCAGGTTAAGCCTGCCCAACACGTCCGAGTTGACCACATCGCGGCCGATCATAAATGCCGAGATGACACTCAGGCTAAAATTTTTATAGGTGAAATCATTGGTCCACCCACCGGTCCACTCCGGGTTGGGGTCGCCGGCATAAATGCGGTCCTGCACATCGATGATGTAGTCGCCGTTCTGGTCTTTGAAATTCCGGTCGCCAACAGCCAGCTTCTTGTTCTGAAGGCTGACCAGCCGCTTTCCGGTATTCGGATTAACCGGGATTTCCTGCTCCGTTTGATAAATCCCCTGTGATTCGTAGAAAAAGAAACCATTGAGCGGCGTTCCTACCCGAACGATGGAACCGAAGTCCTGCCCTGATGTGCTGGTCTTGATGATATCGGCGTTCCCATCGGGAAGCGCCACCACCCGGTTTTGGTTATAGGCGAAATTGAGACCCATATCCCATCGGAGGCCGGATTGCCGGCCCACGCTGGTGTTTATGGTAAATTCCAGCCCGCGGTTCAAGACATCTGCGGCATTGCGGTATACCTCGTTGTATCCCGAGGTGGTAGGCAGGGCCGTGGTAAGCAAGAGGCCCTTGGTCAATTTTTCGTAGGCGTCAACTATAAACCCGACCTTACCATTAAATAGCGACAGGTCCATGCCGATATTCGCCATCTGGCTTTTCACCCAGGTAAGGTCCTCGTTTTTAAAACCATCGTACCAGGTGGGCGTAAAGCCCGATATCCCGCCATAGCTGATTTCCAACAACGAGCTATACTGGTCGAGCGAACCGCCGTCCATCACGCCCAGGGCCAGGTAATTGTTGTCCCAGGTAGTACCCGAAACGCCGTAACTACCCCTTAGTTTACCGCTTTCCAGCCAATCCGAGCCGGCAAATAGCGCTTCGTCAGAGAAGTTCCATCCGGCGGATACGGCGGGGAATATCCCCCAGCGGTTTGCCTGGCCGAATTTGGAAGACCCGTCTGCACGGAGTGATGCACCGAACAGGTATTTCTGCTTATAGGCGTAGTCCAGGCGGCTGAAGTAAGACAACAGGGTCGAGGCCGTATAGTCGCTGGAACCAATGCTATTATTGCCCGACCAATTGACCGAATGGGAAAGTGTAGGCGCTGCGGCCACGCTATTGACCTTCGTGATTTTTGACTCGATTTTTTCCGCACTTTGGCCCACCAATAAACTGATGCTGTGATCATCGCCAAACTTAGGCGCGTAGGTCAGTGTATTCTGGAAGAGCAGATTGGCGTTTTCCCCAACCCCACTGCTGTTTGTCGCCCGCAGCGTACGCCTGGATTCGCTGTACAAATCCTGCATGGACCGGGTATACTCCAGGCTCAGGCTGACTTTGTAGGTCAGGTCATTCCATATTTTCAGGGTGATATCCGGGCTGAACCGGATCCGGTCGTTGACATTGGCATTGTAGCCGATTCCATATACGTCTGCACCTTTCACGAGCGGGCTGTTTGGCAAGGGCAGCAAGGAAGAGAAGTTGCTCGAAAGGGCATCGGGGGTCCGGCTTTGGTCCGTCCGCGATAAGGCCAACGTATTATTGATAACCAACCGGCCGTTCAAGGCATTGAAACTGGTATTGGTCATTGCGCTGTACCGCTTGAACCCGGTATTAAACAGGATCCCTTCATTATCCATATACCCTAGGCTCACGCTGTATTGACCGAAGTCCCCCGCACCGCGGATCGACCCGTTATAGTCTTGCGTCAGCGACGTGTCATACAGATACCCTTGCCAGTCGGATGAATTGCTGTAGAACGGATTGGTCACATCGGTATACATACCTGGGGCCGAAACACCGTAGGGCGCGTACAATTCGTACAGCCGCAATACCTGCTCACGCTCCTTTACACCACCGGCGACGTCGCGCAATTGCGGCACCATGTTCACCCCGTTACGCACATTGAAATCAATCTGTGGCTTCCCACGCTTTCCCTTCCGGGTAGTGATCAGGATTACCCCGTTGGCTGCCCGCGACCCATAAATCGCTGCGGCCGATGCATCTTTCAATACGACCACCTCTTCAATATCACTGGGATTCAGGTCAGCAAGCACATTCGTACTCGTAATGGCAAATTCATCGCTGGAGCGCGAGATGATGGGCACGCCATCCACTACATACAACGGTTCCGATACCGCCGATGCATCGTCGCGGCTCACGGCTGCCAGCCCACGGATGATGATGGTGGGCGTTGCCCCCGGTTCACCCGAATTCAGCTGGATGTTGACCCCGGCGACACGTCCCTGCAGCATCGATTCAAACGATTCGGCAGCCTGAACTTCGGTCAACTGTTCCATCTCTACCGTTGCCACAGATCCGGTAACTTCCTGCTTTTTCTGTGAGCCATAGCCCACAACGACGACATCGTCCAACAATTGGCTATCCTGTTCGAGCCGAACATTCAAATCCGCCTTGTTGTTAAACGTCACTTCCCGCGCTTTATATCCGACAAACGAATAGACCAATACATCACCTGCGTTCAGTCGTAGCCTGTACGTTCCGGTTTCGTCAGTTAACGTTGCTTGGCTTGTGCCCTTCACCTTGATCGTAGCGCCCGCGATGGGAGTGCCCTGCGGATCATGCACTGTCCCTGTCTGCAGCTCCTGGCTCCAGGCCAGCACCGGAAACAGGACCACTGCGAAAAAGAAACCGAGCCGCTTTATTACTGTCTTCATTGGATCAAAATTTTCACTATCAGTTGTGTTGATTATTCATGTTCCCAGTAAGAATGTTGAGTCAGACCATTCCCGTTGAGGCTTCGTTGGGCGAGCGGCCAGTGGGCAGCCCCATTTTGGATGTCAGCCGTAGAGAAAATGGGAAGGTAGGCACTGACCTTGCCAAATCGCTTCAGATCAAAGAAGCGTTGCCCGCTCCCAATCAGTATCCGTTGCCGTTCGCGCAGCAGCGCATCTCCAAACTCCGCCTCAGTGAGTTCGCTATAATTTTCCGTGCCACCGTCAGCTGCTTCCGTCAGCCAGGTTCTGGCTTCCTCCAGCTTGCCGGTTTTCCAAGCGGCCTCAGCCATTAGCAGGTAGTGTTCATTTATCGTCAACAGACCGAGGCGCTCCTGATCCCTGACAATAAATGTCGCTTTCTGTTCATCGGCCGATAGGCGAAATATTACGCCTTGCCTGGCATCACCATCCGGGTAGATGGCGGCCAGGTTCGCTGCGGATATGCTGACCATGCTGGCGTTCAGCGGCTCCTCGGTAACACCTCCCCGCTCATCTTTGCCCATCGCCAGTCCGAAATCAGACAGGCTGTCTGCCCGCGCTTCGGTAGCCAGGTCCGCCATCAATTGGTAGGCTTCCTGGTCGTTGCCAAGCCATAGATTTTCCTGCGCCAATAAGATGGCTGCCGCTGTTTTATTGAACCTCACCGCAGTAACCGCGGCACTTTCAATCTGGTCGTCGTTAAGGAGTATCCACGGCAACAGGCCGTGCGCTTCGCGGGCAAATCCGGCAGCACGTTCAATTGCCATTGCTTCATCCATCGGTTGCCCGAAATCGGCCTCTTCCGCCGACGGCGCGATACCCCAGATCCGGGCAATGTAAAAGTAAGCCATTGATTTGAGCGCTAAAGCCTCCCCTTTAAACAGGTTATAGTGGTAGGTCGACAGTACGTCACCATCTGCTGCATCAATCAGGCGCAATACTTCGTTGGCATCATATATGACATCGTAAAAATATTCCCAATCCGCCAGGCGGGCAAGCTGCCGGTCGGCAACCGTCAGTTGCTGACCGGCTACCTTGGGATAGTACGCAACCTCGACCTGCAGTTCACCGGTTCTCGCTTCACCATACATCAGCCAGGCATGGTTGGTCAGCAGTGCCCGGCGCAGATCGACATAGCCACCGATGACTGCCTGTTCGACCCGTTGGGTCGACGTATAGTATCCTTCAGCTACGGTGCGATTATCCAATTCTTCCAGTGTAAGGTAATCACTGCACGAAGCCAGTACCGCTACCAGGAGTAATCCGACAGGCCAATAAATTATGTGTTTCTTTTTGTTCATCGCAGTCATGTTAAAGCACCAGTTTTAAACCCAATACAACCGATGATGGAAGCGGCATACCCGTACTGAAAAGGTCGGTACGCCGAATACCCGTTATATTTTCTTCGGGATTGAACCCGCTATACGCACTCAGCGTTAGCAGGTTGTCTCCCCGCACAAATAATTCGGCCTGACGGATGGGCAGCCCCTGCAGGAAAGACCCGAATTGATACGACAACACGGCTCTGCCCAATCGGATGAAACTCCCGTTTTCAATGGATCGGATGCCCTGATACACCGTGCCACCGTCGGCATCCTCTTCCACGAAATAGTACGGGGTCTCGGCGGTTTTCAACGGGAAGAAGCCCCCCACCTGCGATGCGGAATAGCGGCTGGAAAACGACTCCGCGGCCACATCGGCATTCAGGGCATAGTTGATTCCAAGGCCCAGCGTAAATCCTTTATACCGGAAGGTGTTGGTTACGCCACCAAACAGGCTGGCTTCGCTATTGCCTATTACCCTGGCCTGCTGCCCCTCCGTTGCAATGATGGAAGTCAGCGCATCTCCGGATTGCAGCGCCTGGAGATAAGCAAAGCTGGTATTCGCCGGGTCTTCCGGCAATGCGTTGACCGCGTTGCTGTAAGATGCCAGGTTGATATTGGTTGTCCATTGGAACCTGTCGTTTTGGATCAGCGTTCCATCCAACTCCACTTCCACCCCCGATAAAGCCAGTTTTCCGCCGGTTTCGTACCGGTAGTCTATGCCATAAATGTTGGGCAAATATCTCCGATAGGTGAAATCCGAATAACGCTTATCGAAGTAGTTGACCGATAAAACCAACGCGTCTTTAAACGCATAACTGATGCCGCCGTCAATCTGGAAAACGTCGATACTTTTTGCGCCCTCGAATGCTGCGTATAGCTTGCCGATTCCCAACTCATTGCCACTGAAATAGTCGCCAAAGGCCGTCAATTCACCTCGGTATACTTCCGGGCGGGACAGTATCCCCGTCTTACCCACCGATGCGCTAACTGTCAGCGGTAGTTGCAAGGTGCTTTTGAAGCTATAACTCGCTCCCGCAGCCGGATAAAAACCCCATTTTTGATCATATAACGAACTCGCGTCAGCGCGCAGTGTTGCATTCAGTTTGAGGTCCGGGTTGAAATCAACATTCCATAAGCCGTAGAAAGAAAGGAGGTTCTCCTGGTCATGGCCGGACAGTGCGTCCGTCTGATTGGCATTGTAACCGGTTACCACCTTTACAAAGTTGGAACCGCCATATTCCAAGCTCCGGCTCCCATCAACAGACGTGATGCGGTTGTCCGTCATCCGGACTTCATTACCCAGTGTCATGGACAGGCCCAGCCGGTCTGAAAAACGGTGACGATATTCCACGGCTGTATTGACGGAAATCAATTGTCGCCTTACGGCAGCACTGGCTGCACGGACATATCCGTCCAACACATCCGACGGGATAAAAAAGTCGCGTTTGGCGCCTTCGTAAGATATACCCGCAAGGGACGAAACGGACCACGCCGGAGCCAACTGGTAACTTAGGCGCAGCGACGAAAGCTGGGCGGTGTTTTTATTATCGTCCATAAAGAACGTCTCATCACTCAGCACCGGCCTAGCTAGTCCACGTTCGTATCCACCAGCGTAACGTCCCTTCCGGTTTGCCAACGTCAAATTACTATAAAATTGGGCTTTGAGCTGCTTAGAAATGTGATACGTGGCGTTTAAAAATAAAGATTGCTGCGTAAACTTACTTTCTGCTACCGCACCATTGTCCTGGTAATTCGTTACGCCAAATAAATACGACCCGAAGTCTCCGCCACCATCAATGATGGCTTGCTGGCTATGGGTGATTTGCGGCCGGTATACTTTCCGCCGTGCCGTGGTGTTGAAATCGTAGAACGCGTCTTTACGATAGTTGAAATCATTTAAATAATTGGTCCCGGCAAATGCAGATGCAGTGACGTGCAGTGGTCCGCTGCGCCCCTCTTTCAATACGATGTTAATCGCCCCGTTTGCCGCTAAAACGCCGTACGCCGCCAATTGGTCAATGGATTTGATGATTTCAATACGTTCAATTTGATCGGGTGTGTAATAGCTCAACGGGTTAATCGCGGTCACGCTGGAAGGGGTTGCAACGATCGGCACGCCATTGACCAAAATCATCGGCATGGTGGACTCATCGGTGGGATCCATGCTTAGCCCTCGAAGATTAATGATCGACTGTATACCGGCCTCGCCGGACCAGCTTTTCACGCGAAGACCTGCCGTGCTGCCCTGCAATAGGCTTTCCACCCCATTCCGCACCGGCCACAGCACGCTGTCCACCTGGACGACCTCCTGTGCACTTACGTGCACCAACCCCGCCGGAAGCAAAATGACGCAGAAAATTGCCCTCCAAAAAAATTTCGGGAGTAAGTCCATCATACGAATACCAAGGGTTACCTGCTCCATTTTTTAGTTAATAAGTGATTCATATGCATTACATTAGTTTTGATTGAAATTTCGTTGCCTTGAGATTGCGTCATCCAACCAGTCGTTTACAAATACTAATCGCATCTACCTCGTCACGTTCATTTCCAAACACGCACCCAATAAGTACGTCACTTAACTATCAAAGCCCCAACTGCTTGTTCAGAAAAGTTAAGCAATACTAAACAATGTTTATTAAGTCAATAAACCGGGAAAATTAAAAAATCATTAAACCGGCTGGCAATGCCATCGAGAAATCGAAATGCAGGAATGGAAAGGCTTAAGCTTTAGGGTTTTTGTTTGGTCTGTCAGTTAATTCTCAAAGAAATAGATGACCAACATGACGGCATTGTAGGCTCCGATATTTTTCGGCGTATGTGGGATACGCCCGTCAAATAGCATGGAGTCCCCTGCGCTTAGTCGGATATTCTCGTGTTCAAATTGGTATTCAACTTCACCAGACAACATGTATTTATACTCGAACGCCTCAGTTTCCACCATAGGTCGTTTAGCATTCGGTTCCAGTTCAAGCAATACAATGTCTACTGTTGATTTTTCGATGTTCCGAGTAAAGATCCGATGGTACCGGAAACCCAACGCTTGTTCTTTTTCGAAATAGTAATATTCGTCCCGGCGTTTAACCAGAATGGTTTTGGTCGAATCCGCCGTATCAATTTCCTTAAAGAAGACATTCAGGTCGACATCCAAGGCCTTGATAATCGCTATCAATACAATCAAGGATGGAACGGCACGGCTGTTTTCGATCTGAGAAATCAGGCCCTTGCTTACTGACGCGCGCTCAGCGAGCTCTTGTACGGTAATTCCTTTACTCTTTCTTCGTTCCCTGATTTGATTTGCAATTTGGATGAGAATGTCTTCTTTCATGTGCGTACTCTTGGGCGCAAAGATATTTCATTTTGGGAGAATGGCCAAAAAAGCCGCCAAGATGCCGGTGTTGACATCATGGCGGCTTTTCCTTACTTATCCAAACGCGTTGAAAAAAGGATACAAGCGGCTATTTCGTCAATTCAAATGAATCAAACAATTCGCCTGATACCTTATACGACTTGTACTCCAGCGTTTCATTTGAGACCTGGATCGTCTGGTAAAGTTGTATATCCGTAATCGATACATCCATCCAGCGATCTGAATCGGATTCGTACATCTTCGGCCCGGCAACGGAAAGCACATATACCGGACTGTTTGGCTGCGCATCAGGCCCCTTGCCCCTGGCATAGGTATGGTCATGACCCTGCAATACCAGATCCACGCCATAACGGTCAAACAAAGGTTTGAACAGTTCCCGCAGTACAGCATTGTCTCTCCGCTTCGATGTGGAATATACCGGATGGTGCATTGTTACGATTGTCCAACGCTGGGCATTGTCTTTCAATACCGCTTCGAGCCATTGCAATTGTGCGCTCCTAGCGGCTTCATCCAACATGATCAGCTGGCTGTTGAGCGAAATGATACGCACGTTCTGATAGTCGAGGTAATACACCGACTCTTGCATCCCATCCGGCCCATTGGTTGGCAAGGTAAATTGAGCTGCCCAATGTGGGTCCAACGTGAGCTGTTCGTTGTCATCTCGGAAGTACTCGTGATTACCTGGCGTAGGCACTGCGGGTATCATTCCGTGTATAAATGACGTGCCATAGTGCCATTCACCCCATTCCGAATCGGTATTGGAGCGGTTTATCAAGTCGCCCGCGTGGATAATGAACCGCGCATCGGATTGCTGCCGGAATGCCTGGCGGACGGTGCGTGACCACCGTGATTTCAGGTCGTTTTGACCGTCGCCGAGGTAAACGAAGGAAAAAGTAGAGTTGCCGTCGGCAGCATCTGCTGTGCGGAATTGGTACCACTCGCTCCAATGCTCCCCGTCTCCCACGCGATAGATGTAGACCGTAGCAGGTTGAAGCCCTTTGAAAGTCGCATGATGGTACCGATCTTCACGCCCTTCTTTGGTCGCTAGTGATCGTGTCGTAGCCGGAAATTCCTCAATGCCATGCTCCATATCCGGTGAAGCATCTTCCTTTTTGAACTGGGCTTTTGCCCTGTTGACCGTGGCATCCGTACGCCAAGTCACCGTTTGTGTCGTAGCCGGGTCGGCCGACCAGGTGAGGGTGACCCGGTCGGGATAACCCGATGGTTGAAACTCCTGCGCACACAGCACGGCGACGTTGAATAGCAGTAAGCAGGCGAGTATACCCGCGCGGAAAATTAGATTCATCGTGTAGTTCAATTTAATTTCACCTATTTATATTAATTAACTCATTGTAACCCATTTTTCCTCCAATCGACGGATATCAATGACTGTCGTCATTAGAAGGGTTTGTACCGTATCCCAATATTACCCCACACGGAGTAAATCCGGTCATTGTCCGGTCGGCCATCCCCATAATAATTCCTTATTGGCTCATTGGTAAGGTTGCTGACACCAAGAAAGATTTTGGTTTTGCTATTTATCCGCTGGGAGGCTGAGAAATCCAGCTGCATCCTACCTGCTTCAATCAAGTCTTCATTTGGTGTATCCGCCAGCTCCATGGTAAATGTTTCATAAAAATAAGCAGATATCCGACCTGAAAAACCGTACTTCTCGTATGACAGGGCTAGATTGCCAACCTTCGGCCGCATATCTGGCAAGCGCACCGTGCGATCCATCTCAATGCCGGGTACTTCAAAACTGGATTGGATCTGCGTATAATTGGCATAAATACCAAAACCGTTCAGGAATCCGGGCAAAAAGGTAAGCTGCTGCTGCCAGGCAAGCTCAAACCCATAAACGTCTGCCGCAGCGCCATTCGCAGCCTGGTCGATACGCCACCCATCGTACTCCCCGCCTACCTGTTGGAATGACCGGCTATAGATATAGTCATTTATGCGTTTGTAAAAAGCACCTCCCGACACTAAGCCTATCTTTTTGAAATAATGCTCAAAAAGGAAATCCAGGTTCGTAGCCGTAGACTGCTGTAGATCGGGATTGCCTTTGTTGACCCGTTGATTGCGGTTGAGCACTTCTTCCCACGGCACCAGGTCGTAATAGCTGGGGCGCGAAAGCGAGCGTGTGGCAGCCGCGCGGAGGTTGGTCTGCGGTGTCAGCGCATACTTGAGGTTGAGACTAGGAAAAAAACCGTCGAACACTTTGTCTGTATTCACGGGATTTGTGCGTACATAAGCGCCATCTTCATCCAGGATCACTTCGTTGCCTTGATAGTCAAACCCGGTCTGCTCATACCGGACACCAGCCGTAACCTCCAACTTATCCACATTGAACCGTGTCATCGCATACGCCGCTCCCAGATACTCCGTACCGGTATAGGAATCAGGGTCGGTATTTTGCCGGGTATAGGTTTCGTCGTCGATAAAGAGATCTCCGTTATCGCGGAAATAGCGCTCCATCTTCTCCACATCCGGGAATGTACCGATATTGTATTTGTTTTGATAGTAATCATCCCGCTCAATACCGGTATTGAAGTCCGCTAGCGAAAAGTTCCCATCTTTCAGCACATGCCTGTAATAATTCCTTGTCCGCTCGTTATACTTGTACCGGAAGCGGCCACCGAATTTGATAATCCCCTTATCGCGCTCGCTGAAGCGAAACGACCTGATGACATTCAACGTCAGTTGGCCATCGTGATCAAGCGACGAGTCGTGCCTGTTTACATATTCCCGGGCGGTATAGGCTACGGGATCGTATACGTCATCTCCTTCAAGCGCAATCATGGGTGTACGTAAAGACGACACGTCTACGGCCCCACTCAACCCGCCACGGGTGAAATTGGCGTTATAATAAATCGGCTGGTCATACAGCCCCCGGCTGTAGGTAAGGTCGCCATTCATCTCCCAATTGCCCCTGTTTCTTTTACCACCGAGTGACAACATCAACAGGTCGCGGTTATAATCGCGGTCGTTGCCGCCATGCTCCACAGTCACACCGGTCACCCGGTCGGTGCTTTGGTAATCGCCGATTACAAAATTGCGGTTGTTGCGGGATTGTATCTCGTAATATTTATTGTAATTGCCTCGAAGATAAAAATGGACATCCTGATTTGGAAAAAAATTCAGTTCGGCATGGATGCCCAAGTTGTCGCGCTTTAGCTGCGTATCTTCCAACGAAATAACACGGAGCCAGTTTTCACGATCTATGCCTTCTACCGTATAATTGCCATAGCTCTTTTGGATGCGGTCTTCCCCACGTAGCGATCTCATGTAATTCGCCCCCAGCTGATATCCCCACCTGGTTTTCCGTTCTGAATAGTTGAGGCCTACCTCATAAAGGTTTTTGCCCACCAACAGGTTGTTTCCAAGCGAAGCCTTGGCGTCCATTGACCTTGAGTACTCCGGGGGTGTCTTCGTGATGATATTGACTGCGCCCGCGGTTCCGTCCGCATCCTGATCGGGTGTCAGGGTTTTGATGACCTCAATCGCTTCCACGGTGTTCGAAAGAATCCCGTTGAGGTCCGTTGTCCGGTATCCCGCCGAGGTAGAAGGCAGGCGATTACCATTCAGGGTCACGGAACCCTGATCTTGGGAAAGCCCACGGATAATGACATTGCGGGCAAGACCATAGCTGTATTCGACCGCTACGCCCGGCACCCGTTGGAGTGCTTCGCCCACGGTATTGTCTGGAAACCGCTCCATTTGTTCCTGCGACAGTACATACTTGATGTTTTCGGCATTTTTCATGGTATTCAGCGACTTGACTTCTCCGCGGCGGATTCCCTCCACCGTAATGCCTTCCAGCTCGGTCAGCTGCGCTGCGAGCGAAACATTCATCTGCACCGACCCACCCGCCTGCACACTGGCCGTGACCTGCTGCGCTACATATCCGAGATACCGTACCACCAGTTCCACTCGTCCGACCGGCACGTTATTCAAACGGTAGTGGCCCCGATTATCAGCCACTGTGACTGCCAACGAACCCTGTACTTGGACCGTTGCATGGGCCAATGCCTCACCGGTCGAAGCGTCCGTGATGCGACCAATGATCCGGCCAGGTTCCTGCGGAATAACCTTGGTTACCGCAATAATATGCTTATTTTGGGCAATCTTCAGGTTAAAATCGCCAGCAATTCTTTCCAGCAATTCATACAGATTGGTTTCGCCTATATTTCCTAATCCGGCTCCCGTGATTTCGCCCACCGCCTTATCGTAATAAAATCGGAACCTCGACTGCTGCTCTACTTTCCGAAAGAGACTGCCGAGGCTACGGCTGTCATCATCACCAACTGTGATGTTGATTTCACGCAAGTGCTGTGACATCACATCCGATGCTATAATGACGCCACCGGTTGTACAGGATATCACCACAACCAGAAACAATAATCGCGACATATTACAAATTCTTTTTATTGAATTTTTATTCATAAAATTGTTGATTGTTTTTTATAATTCTTTTCCATTAAATGAATTTTGAAAACACACAGGGCGGGGTGGTGAGAAGCTTCCGCTCTATTTTTTCATCCTGAATAGTTTTTTTGTCAGCTTTTACACGTGCATAACAGACCTCCTTCCTTATCGTGACACTTCATCGCTATGGCTGCCTATTTCCAAACCGTCACCTTCCTTTTCTGGATATCAAAGTTGAAATCGCCCGCTTCCGAGAGCATGCCGAATACGGTTTGCAGGGGTTCGTTCTTCACGGAAAGCGACATTTGCTTCGTCTGAAGTGACGGCGAAGCAATTTGGATCTCTACCCCATACCATCTTTCGAGCCGTACGGCGATCGCTTCCAAGGGTGTTTCCCTGAAAATAAGTTCGCCATCTTTCCAACTCAACGCGACCCGCAAGTCAACCTCTTCCACGGTCGCCGTTTTATCCAGCAGACGATAGGTTAACTGCTCCCCTTTTTCGAGCATCCATCCCCGTCCCTCATGTACAGGTTTTACCGACACTATTCCACTGGCCACGGTGACCGCCGGCTCAGCGTCCGCCGGGTAGTGTTTAACGTCGAATGATGTACCCAACACTTTGACGTCCAATCCACTTGTGTATACAAAAAAAGGCCTTGTCGAATCCGGCTTCACCTCAAAAAAAGCCTGTCCCTCAAGGAAAATCCTGCGTTTATCAGGTTGGAAATTTTCCGGGTACCGGATTTTGCTGGCATTGCCCAGCCATACACGCGAACCATCGGCAAGTGTGAGCATTTTACGCTGTCCGGCAGCCGTACTGTGCTCAATATAGGCAGGTACCTGCTGTGCCGATCGGGCTGAATAGTCGCGGTAAGGTTTTACTAACCATACCATACCAAGCAGCAGAACCGCTGCCGCACCTGCTAACCAGATAAATTTCCTGGTTCGTGACCTAACGAGAACAGGAGGTTTAGCCCTCTCCTGAAGCTCAGTCATGGAGCGTTCCTGCCATTCAGCTAATGCCTTTTTATCCATGGCTTCGCCGATATCCAGCTGTTTCAGCCACCGCGCGATCAACTCTTGTTCCATGGTGGATGCAGTTCCTCCAAGTATCTTTTGATACCGCTCTTTTAGCTTTTTGACACTTTTCATCACGGGATTCCATTCATTTACGGAGATGCTTACGCTTCCCTCGCTAATCGACACTTGGGTCTCCGTTTACCTTATTAAAGCGTCACAAGCCCAAACGTACCAGTGTTTGGATATTAAGTTTCCGTGAATAATGATTAATGATTTTTTAATATCAGCTCGCAACGAGCCACCAAAGCAGCACAAAACTAGGAGAGGTCAGGTTCTGGACTTCCAAGGCCTTGCGGAGGCGTTTCATGGCGGTTTGCAGATGATTGCGAACCGTATTGGGAGAAAGGCCCAGATGCCCCGCTATTTCGTTGATGGTAAAATGCTGTTCACGATTTAGCAGGAAAACCTCACGCATCCGCTCAGGCATTTGTGCCACCGTAATCGCTATGGCATCCATGATAAGTTCGTAATCACGCTCAAGCATTTGGTTTGCGGACTCTCCGGGCTGCACGACCAAGGTTTCTTTTTCCATGAAATGCTGAAAATTGTCCAGATGCTGCCGCTTGAAACCCTGGCGACGGAAATGGGCGAGCAATTTGAACCACAACCGTCTTTTCAGCCAAACTATAGACAGGTTATCTAACGGAAAGACTTCCCTTTTATCCCAAAGTTCAATAAACAAATCCTGCAAGACATCGTATGCCTCATCTGAATCGCCCAATTTCCGGCAGGCCAATGGAAACAATACCGGCCAGGATGCTTCATGTAACCGCACAAAAAGCTGTTCGTCAGGCAATAGCGTAGGATTTTTTATGCCGTTTTGCTGGTTGGTTTTCACACCGACAAAGAATAGCAATTCATATTTATTAAACACAAAATAAAAAAGAATAAATTATTAAGCGTCTTCAAAATTGAAGATACAATGCGGGTTTTCCATAATCCTTCTTATATTAGCACAGCTAACCAAAGAAATGTTAGTCATACAGTTACCGGTTCTCGCATTTGCCAAGAATTGACTTAAGTAGATTTCAATGAATAAAACAGGTATTGCAATAGCTGCTACCGCTCTGTTGTGGAGCTGCCAAAATAAGACCGCCAATCTACCCGCCAAAGAAATGGACCCCATCCAGACCGCCCAATTGGCGACAACCATCGAGGAAAGCGTAAACGCTGAGCTGGATAGTGGATTCACGCTGAAATTATGGGGCATTGATTCATTGGTTATTTCGCCCATCGCCATCGACATCGATGACCATGGACGGCTATTCTATACGACGACAGACAGGCAGAAAAATTCTGAATTTGATATTCGGGGCCACCGCGACTGGGAAATACCTTCCATTAGCTTTAAAACGGTGGAGGATCGGCGGGCTTTCCTTCGCGAGGAACTCGCTCCCGAAAACAGCGCCCGTAATACCTGGCTCGCCGACCTCAATGGAGACGGTTCACACGATTGGCGCGACCTGACCATCCAGAAAGAAAAGGTATACCGCGTGGAGGACATTTCCGGCGATGGCATAGCCGATCGATCTCAATTGGTAGTGGATGATTTTCACGAAGAGATAACCGACGTCGCAGGCGGAATCTTTGCAGACGGGGACGACCTGTATGTAGCGGTTGCTCCAGATCTATGGCGTATGACCGATAAAAATGGTGATGGCATTCCCGATGAAAAGAAATCAATTTCGCACGGCTATGGCATACATGTGGGTTTCAGCGGCCATGGCATGTCTGGTGTGAAGATGGGACCGGACGGACGGATTTATTGGCAAATCGGAGACATCGGTTTCAACGGCGAGGGACCCGATGGAAAAAAATGGGAGCACTCCAATTCGGGGGTAATCGTGCGTTCGAACCCCGATGGCAGCGATTTCGAGGTTTTCGCCCATGGCTTGCGCAACACCCATCAATTTGTATTTGATGAATACGGCAATATCATCAGTGAAGATAACGATGGCGACCATGCGGGCGAAAAAGAGCGCTTGGTGTATATCGTCAATGGCTCGGATGCGGGCTGGCGCAGCAACTGGCAGTACGGCAAATACCGCGATCCGGATAACAACACCTATAAGGTATGGATGGATGAGAAAATGCATCTCCCCCGTTTCGAGGGCCAGGCGGCATATATCACACCTTGCATCAGCAACTTTGTGAGTGGGCCAGCGGGCGTGGTTTATAACCCCGGAACGGCATTAAGTCCGGCTTATAAAAACACCTTCTTTGTTGCCGAATTTGTAGGTAATCCGGCCAGTTCCGGAGTCCATAGTTTCAAGCTGAAACCCAAGGGCGCCACATTTGAATTGGGTGAACATAAGAAAGTATTGGGTGGCATACTGGCTACTGGTCTCGATTTTGGACCGGATGGAGCATTGTACGTAGCTGACTGGATTGATGGATGGGGCACGCACGATTACGGCCGTATCTGGAAATTGGACCATGCAGATGGGACCACAAAAGCCCTTCGCGAAGAAGTGAAAACGTTGTTGGCGACCGACTTTAGCGGGAAAAACAAATCCGAATTGGGTAACCTGCTCCGGCACGAGGATATGCGTATCCGGCAAAAGGCCCAGTTTGCCTTGGTAAAACAGGGGAAAAAAGGAATAGAAGTTTTCAAACAAGCGCTTGCACAGACCGACGATCAGCTGGCGCGCGTACACGCCATATGGGGCATCAGCCAGTTGGCGCGGCAGGATGAGCAAAACGCAGCGCTTCTCTTGCCCCTACTTCAAGATACCGATTCGGAAATACGTGCCCAGGCGGCCAAATGGCTGGGCGATATCCGATACGAAGAAGCTGGGACAGCACTCCTGCCGTTGTTAAACGATTCCAACAGCCGGGCACGCTTTTTCGCGGCCGAGGCATTGGGACGGATCGAATACGCTCCTGCCATTGCGCCCATTATCGCCATGCTGCAAGCAAATGACGACGATGATGCTTTTTTACGGCACGCCGGCGCATTGGCATTGGCCCGTATCGGCAAAGCCGAACCGCTTGTATCCCTGGCCGATAATCCTTCGCGGGCACTACGCATTGCCGCCGTAGTGGCATTGAGGCACATGGGTGATTCGGGCATTGCCCGATTCCTCAACGACAAAGACGAATTCGTCGTAACAGAAGCTGCTCGGGCGATCAACGACGACCTCTCTATCGAGGGGGCACTACCTGCCCTTGCAAGCCTGCTCAATACGACGTCGTTTTCCAACGAGGCGCTGATACGTAGGATCATTAACGCCAACCTCCGGGTAGGAAAACCTGATAACCTGCAACACCTCATCCAATATACCCAAAATAGCAGCCATCCTGCTGACATGCGCTCGGAAGCCATTGATGCATTGGGTACTTGGGCCAAGCCTTCGGTACTGGACCGTGTAGACGGTCGTTATCGGGGTACGATCGAGCGCGATGTAAACGCGCTGGAAAACGAGGCGACCGCTACCTTCATCGACCTATTAGCTGACCGCGAACTCTCTGTACGATTGAGTGCTGCCAAAGCCGTCAATAAATTGCAGCTTCAGCAAGCTTCGTCTGCCCTATTGGCCGGTTTGAAAAACGACCGGGAAGCGGCCATGCGGGTAGCATGCCTCACGGCACTCGTTGCCTTGGAAGACCCGAAGCAAGAAGAGGCCATCAAGTTGGCACTTGCCGACCGTGAGCGGTCCGTGCGTGTCGCTGGGCTCGATCTACTGGAAAACATGACGATTCCGCGAGAGGTTATCGTAGATTTATTGGCAAATGTTATTGCCACGAAGACCATCGAAGAAAAGCAGGCTGCCATCGTCACGTTGGGCAAACTGCCGCTCGGCAATTCGAACACGCTTTTCAGTAGCCTCCTGGATGACATGGAAAAGGGCCGCTTAAGCCCAGAGGTCTATCTGGAACTAGGTGAGGCCATCGATAGTGTGCGCTCCGAACCGCTCGCCGCTCGCTATAAGGCCATCAGCCAACATTTTTCGCCAGACCAACTACTGGCTTCCTATGCCAGTAGCTTGCAGGGGGGCAATCCGAATAGGGGCCGACAGATTTTCTTCCAGCATCAGCAGGCGCAATGTATGAAATGCCACGCCTACGATGACCGCGGTGGCAATGCCGGGCCGCGCCTCAACGGCGTAGGCAACCGCCTTTCGCATGAGCAATTGCTAGAATCACTAATCGATCCAGGCAAGCGGATCGCTCCCGGGTACGGCATCGTTATGCTGGAATTAAAAGATGGGCAAAGCCTATCGGGAATTTTTCAGGGTGAAGATGCACGTGGTGTAAAAATCCGGAAAGGACAGGAGCCTGATCAAGTTATCCCGCATAGCCAAATCAAGAAAAAGACCTTTTCGCCATCCAGCATGCTGGACATGAAAGGCATTTTGTCCAAACGCGAAATCCGCGATGTGGTGAGCTTTTTGGCGGCTCTTACGGAAGACGATTAGTAATCAACTGCACTGCCGTAATTCCACAGCAGTGCAGCAGGTCTTTTAGAAAAGAAGCTGATTTAATTCGCGTAGCGAAATCCATCCTTATGCTCACTACCTTTGACCTGTCCGGTCTTCAAGAGATGATTCAACCGGAAGGCGACCACTTTCTTCAGCTTGGTCAAGCCGTATTCCGGATCCAAGTTATTCAGGTAATCAATCACTTCGGCCTTGGTGCTACCCTTTTTTTGCGCCAACGCAAATCTAATCTTATCATCCATTTTAGCTTTGGGATCAAAAGATACGGGAATAGTTTTACCAGTGGCCTTCTTGGTAGCAGGCTTCGGTGAAGCCGGCGTTGGGACCTTTGATGCCTTGGTGGCAACCGCCTTCTTCACCGGTTCTTGCTTAGTGGTCACTTGATCGGTCTCAACAGCTGCGCTCGCGGAGCTGGCGGGTTTGGCTACTTGACGTGAGCGAGTCCGTTTAGGAGCATCAGCTGCGAGGGGCGCATCGGACACAGCCCTGCGCTTCTTTACCCCAGTTTCCTCTGCATCTGACGAAACTATACGACCGACCAATTTCTCAGTTTGCGTTTTAGCTCCCTCAATAGCCTGGGTTACCTTCTTACGGATAGACTTAACGGCCTTCTCCAGCTTTTTCTTACCCCTTTTTTTGCCTTTTTTTATTGCTGACTTTGAATTGGCGCCAACGACTGACAGCATCGTTTCGATCTTTTCCAGCTCATCCCGTAAAGCCTGCTTGCGTTCCTGAAGATAGGCGAGCACTTCGCTATCCTTAACTTTCGATTTTGCCATACTATTTGCTAGTTATTACGAATTAAAAGTACTCATTTTATCAAAAAGAACCGCCAAACCATGCTGTCCGCTAAAGTCGGCCGGCCGCGGCATCATCAACAAACCAGGTAACCCGCGCATCGTCGGTGTCGAGGAGTTGTGCCGGGTATTGCTCAAAATTGCGCGCTCCTTGTAATACTTCGTACAAGGCATCCGCTTTATTGGCACCAAAAGCAACCACCGCAACATTCGCTGCTCGATTAATCAGCGGTACGGTCAACGTAATACGGTACATATCTTGGGCATTCAAATAATAGGCCGCCACCCATTTGTCGTACTCATGAAGCACGCCCGTATTGGGAAACCAAGATGCCGTATGCCCATCAGCGCCCATACCCAAGAGGACTAAATCAAAACAACCGGCCGGATGGAGGTGATCCCGCAGCGATTGCTCGTATTCACGTGCAAATTCTTCCGGAGAGATGCCATCGGCCCACATAGGAAAGACCTGCGCTTTCGGGATAGGCACATGTGCAAGTAGTGTTTCTGAAGCCATGCGTGCATTGCTTCGCTCATCATCCAAAGGTACCCACCGTTCATCACCCCAAAACACATATACTTGTTCCCATTGGACTTGAGCACGATAAGGTGGAGTGGCTAACAACCGATACAAACCAATAGGCGAAGAGCCGCCCGTCAATGCCACAGTAAAGCGTCCCGTTTTAGCAATAGCTTCCTGGGCCACCTTAACAAACAATTGCGCAACTTCGCTATCAAGTTGCTTCAAATCATCAAATTTCCTAATCATCTCTTTTATTACGTATGCAAATTCAATGCCCAAATATGACCTTGCCGTGCAATCAATGCTTCAGCACTTTCGGGCCCCCAGGCACCTGCCGCATAATTAGGGAAATCCAGTGAATCCCTGCTTTCCCATGTTTCCAATATCGGTGTAATCACATCCCACGCCTCTTCCACTTGATCTGAGCGCATGTACAGGGTCGTATCACCCCGCATTGCATCCAGTAGAAGCGTCTCATACGCTTCGGGCGTTTGCGTTGAACACGTATCGTAGTTAAACACCATTTCCGCGGGATTGAGGCTCATCTCCAAGCCTTGCTTTTTAGCGGTAAACCGTAGTCGGATATCCATCGTCGGCTGGATGTTGATCGTCAGCCGGTTGGGCATTAGATTCCCTGCTTGCGATGACGAGAAAGTCGAATGCGGCACAGGGCGGAATTGGATCGTGATGGAAGAGGTCTTCTCCTGCATACGCTTTCCAGTACGTAGGTAGAAGGGCACACCTTGCCACCGCCAATTATCGATGTAAAGCTGAACGGCCGCATAGGTCTCCACGTTGGAATTGGGATCAACCCCTGCCTCCTGGCGGTAACCGGGCACCTTCTTTCCGTTTATCCAACCTGGGCCGTATTGTCCCCTTACGGCATACTTATGTACTTCTTCGTGTTTCAACCTACGGATAGCCCGCATCACATCTACCTTACGGTTGCGTATCTCTTCTGCTTGAAATGAAATCGGTGCCTCCATAGCGATCATACACAATACCTGTAACAAGTGATTCTGAATCATATCACGTAACGCACCAGAGTTTTCAAAGTAACTTCCACGGTCTTCCACACCTACCTGTTCTGCTACGGTTATCTGGATATAGTCAATGTAATTACGATTCCATAGCGGTTCAAAAAGCGCGTTGGCAAACCGGAAGGCAAGTATGTTCTGTACCGTTTCCTTACCCAGGTAATGATCGATGCGATAGATTTGTTCTTCCTGGAATGTATTTCCCAAAAGCTGATTGAGGGCTACCGCAGTCTGTTTGTTGTATCCAAACGGTTTTTCGACCACAATCCGATCGGACGCCGGTATATTAGCCAGTTTATATTTATTGATGTTGACCGTAGCCGCTTCGATGAATTGCGGGGCGATAGACAAGTAAAATAAGCGATTGGCCCTTACTCCCCACTCCTTGTCCAACGCATCTAGTTTGGTAGCCAAACCTTTGTAAGCAGCCTCATCGTTGATATTCGACTCAAAGTAAGAAATGGAAGGATTGAACTGATCCCATTGTGCATCATCAGGCTTTCCCTTGCGGGAAAATTCGACCAACCCTTCATATAAGTGTTCTCTATAGTCTTCGTCGTTAAGCTTGGTCCTGCCAAGTCCGATCACCGCAAACTTCTCGGGCATCCACCCATCGATATATAGATTGTAAAATGCGGGTATTAATTTTCTCTTGGTAAGGTCCCCTGTTCCGCCGAAAATCACAATAATCGTAGGGGATAGTTTTTTACTTGATTTCATTTTTGGTTTAAAACATGTTGTTCTTTAAAATAGTTTGTTTTAGCGGCAATGAAGCTTGCTTGAACTACCTTATTAGGTATGCAGTTGTTTTTCAAGTGCGATGACTTTCTGGAGGCGCCGTTCAAAACGTTCGCCACCATCATATTGGGCATGTAGGAAAGCAGTCACCAATTCCCAGATGAGCATCGGGCCAATGACACGTCCACCCAGGCACATGAGATTCATATCGTCGTGCTCCACACCCTGGCGGGCTGAATACGTGTCGGTAATCAGGGCGGCACGCACACCCTTTATTTTATTGGCTGCAATAGATACCCCCACACCACTACCGCAGACAGCGATACCGCGTGCTATTTTTTTATCGGCTATCGCCTTCGCCAACGGCACAATAATATCCGGATAATCATCGGCTGGATCATAGTCCAACGCCCCGTAGTCATGCACATCATAACCCATCTCGGTAAGTTTGACAATCAGATCCCGCTTTTGTTCAAAGCCAGCATGATCGGCCGCAATACCTATCTTCATCGCCATACAGCATATCGATTAATTAGCAACTCGCCACCCTAAATTTGATGCCAAATTAAGGCGGGTCAAGTTAGCCAAAAAATCGATATGCTGCCTAACCATTGTGTCAAAAATTGAAAACAAGGCCGAAAGGCTTCATCATCGCTGGGGCCGCTTGGCGCCATATCCCGGCTTTCCATGGAACCAAGCGGCAGCCTGACCGGTAAGCCACAGGTAGTGGTCCGTAGGCAAATCGTCTTCAATACCGATAAACCGGAGTCCTTTATCGCCATTGAGCGGTGTATCCTTCTCGTTGGCCACTTTAAAAATCGCGGTACCTTCGTCGATCTCATCAAACATCGCGATGTACAACGACTTCGCTCCCGCCTGCTTGGCAGCTGCTACCTGCTGCCAGAAAAAGTCACCTTTCAGACGCGGAATCTGGTGGTATATCTTCGGGTCGTGGTGCATATTGCCCCAGCTGAAGCCCGAAAATATCAACGGCACGTAATCCACCCCGTGGGCAGCGCTCCACGCAATATCAGCTGCCACGACCGAAGGATCAAACGTCTTGCTGTTGTAACGGCCCACCGCCCACGGCATCACGATATCGGCTTTTTTGATGAGGGCATGCAGCGTCTCCGAGGGCTCAGTATCCCGGCCCAGGCTGCTCCAGTAGTACGGCACGCCCAGCATAATGGAAACGTTGTTCTCGGGCGATTTTAACTGATCGACCACCGCATCCACATCGGCAATGGTATAACGGCGGCGGTCGTTGAAGCCTACGCCCCAGATGGTCATCATCGGCTTGCCGCGGTGCCACAGGTACGTCGGGTTAACCGAAGGGTCCGTCAACTTGAAGGTTTCTACGAGCTCTTTCCAGTCGGCCGCTACCAACGCAATATCCTCGCTGCGGCAGCCGCTCAGATCGTACATCACACTGATGGCCCGGCCGTATTTCTTAGCGGCTTTCAGGGCGTTGGCAAGCACCTGGTTGAAATGCCTTTTGCCCGATGGGTTTTTGATTTCGCCTACGAAGCGCTGCATGTGCACGCCATCGATGCCGTATTCCTTCATCCACTTGAAATGGAGGTCTACACTCTCTTCATCATACGGGCTGTACAGGTAGGCATCCCGGCCGTCAGCAAATTTAAAGGGCGACTTGTAGGTCTTCTTGTATTCCCGGATATCGGGCCACATGTCCACATTGGTATTTCCGGGGGCAAAAACGCGCCCGCGGCCCTGGTAGTGGTACCAACCGCGTTGGGAATCGTCCCCCTCGGCGGCAAACCACCCTTGGTAGCCGGCCATCACCAGCCCGGTGTACGATGGATAAACGGGTCTTGCTTTTGTCTTGTTTTGTGCCGACACATGCAGGCATATGCATGCGAAAATAACGGTACTGATAAGATGGATTTTCTTCATGATAACTAGTTAACGGGTTGGATGGTACGATTATATAAGTTTTCGTTGTGATCTACACAGGCAACCGCCTGGATGACGGCATTCGGGTTGTCTACCGTAAGCGGTTCTGCCGCGGTGTAATTGCGCATGCGGCATCCAAACAGCGAGATGGTCAGCCGCTTGTCGCCCTTTACCCACAGAAAATCATACGATTTCTCCAGGTTGGTCAATGCGCCATTGCCGCCGGAAAATGCCTCCACATTGGTGAAGGCGGTGTGGCCCTGGCCTTCGACGATGATGGGGCGCGTTTCCTCCAGCGTATTGCCGGCATTGGCGATGATGGAACCCTGCGCAATCTGCCAGTTCCGGTTTTTGGTATTGGCTCCTTCCTTGTAAATACCTACAGCCACGCAATCCAGGTTGAAGTTGGTCAGCTGACCGTAGCTTTCCGCACCCAGGTGTATGCCGCCCCACGTAGCGAAGGTAAAAAGGTCGATCAACTGGGCGTTGTCGGTATGGTTTACGCTAAACGCAAAGGTCTTGCGGTCAACTACCGAGTCGATCACCTCCTTCGAAAACCGGAAGCCGATTTCGCGCATGATGGCAGGGTTTACGTGGCAGTGCAGAAACCTCGGGATATCGTAACAATAGTCGATGCGGATAAACTCGCCGCTCAACGGATAGCCGTAGCAGTGTTCGATCAGGATCAACTCATTTTTGAAATTCGGGTCGGAGTTGAAATCCATCGCCAGATATTCGCCGTAAAACGTCAAATCCGCCAGCTTAACGCCCTGGGTGAAGGCCGTTTTATTCACCTGTATCGTCGCCGGATACGGGATAATCTTCTCGGGGTCGCTGAGTTCCTGTTTTGAATACCAGAACTGGATGCCTTCGATGCGCGTACCCGATTCGACCACAATAAACGGCTGGCTATCGTCCATGATGTTGAATACGCTGCCCACCGGCCGCTGCGCATCCGGATGCCGCGTACCTCTGGGGGTGGGACCATTGGCGCCTACCAGCGAAACGTTTCTTTTCAGGACAATACCCCCATCCATCGGGTAGGGCACTTCAACGGGTTCGATATACAACGCTGCACCGCTGCGGGTAGCCCAGTCGATAGCCTTTTGCAGGTTCTTCGCATTTACGGATGGAGTATTGGTAGGAAGTACCCCAAACTCCTGGATACTTTTCATTTGTGCTCCTGCAGTTGACAGCACTCCAACTGCCAAAAAGAGCATCAGTACAAAACGTGTTTGTTTCATGGATCTGGTATTTGACTAATTGATTACTAATTTTCCCAAATTTCTTTGATGGTGTTTTCCTGACTTTTACCCGTTGGGCAATTGGGACCCCGGGTATTTGCGCGGTATCGGTTGGTTTCGGCTCCGGTGATGATGCGGCTGCCGGGCATCTGTAAGAATCCGTAAGGATCGGCTTTCTTCACCCATTGGTAGGCGTAATGGAGGAATTCGTTCCGATAAGCTTCGGGTTGTTTTGAAAACCAGGTGATTTCATCGTAGCCCCATGCATAATGGTCCTTCCAATTGGGTTCATCCCGGTGCTTGCTGATACCGAAATTATCAAATTCTACCAGGAACAAACTGCGTTCGCAGGTCCAGCCACTAGGTGCGACCCCACCCACCGTTTTCTGGTAGATACCGTCGTAGTACCCTATCTCCAGTTCAACTTTCTGCGGTTCTTCAATGACTTCTTTCAAACGGAGCGGAAACGAAACGTAGTCAAACAGCAACTCGCCGTTTAAGACCATGCCCCCGTTGGGCAAATGGGAGTCACAGATGACCGTGCCTCGGCGGGCTACCGTCAACGCCGATAGGCGGACCTTGTCCAGCAACTCATTCCAAGCTGCCAAACCCGCTTCACGGCCAGACATCGCCATCAATTGCGCTTGCCCAAAATGGATGGCCTCGATGCCTATTTCCATATACCTGCGGGCGAGGTAATAGAAAAACAACCTGGTCTCCCGTTGGGTAATATCGGGCACACTGCTCCCCTTACGCCAGTGATCCACGTTGTGTCCTTCGCTATTAAGCATCGCTTGGTAGCCGAAATTCCGCTGTTCGACGGGCAGGCCGAATGCCTCAAACACCCATGCCGGTACCGGTATATCTTCCACTTTTTCAGTCACGATTTCGAAAATCGCAGCTTGGAAGACCACTGTACTGTCATATGCGTGGTAGTCATCGATTGCCGCCTTTGCATTGGCCCAAAATGAGGGCATAAGGAAAAAATTTTCCTTGCCCCAAGAATATATTGACCGACCAATAAACTTCGCCCCGATGTTTTTCAGCATGCGGAAATCGTCCTCCTTATTTGGATAAGGCCCGTCATTGTAACAGCCGTCGCTGGCGATTACCTCGGCTTGCGTAATGCTTCTGCTTAGGTAGTTTGACAACACCTGGCGGGATATGACACCATTGTCGAAATGGTAGGATGAATCGATGTCGCCTTTTGCCGTAACCGTATAGCCTTGCATCAATAGCAATAACAGAAAAGCGACGACCGATATTCGTATTGATCTGTTCATGTTCATTGTTTTATCCTTTTGGTTTTTCTACTCCCCAAGAGGTATTGGCCTTATCACCCATTTCAAATTCCAGTGTTCCTCCCTGACTCACGGCCTCATGCGAAACCCACGGTGTGAGAAGCGGTTGTCCATTCAGTTTGGCAGACTGGATGTATTTGTTGGTTTCGGACACGTTATTTGCAATCACTTCAAACACCTTCCCGTTGGGAAGTTGGATAATCGCCCGCTCAAATGCGGGACTGCCAATCGAATAACTCGGTGTTCCCGGTGTGACTGGATAAAAACCCAGTTTCGAAAAAACAACAAAAGCTGACATCCCCCCACCATCTTCATCGCCCGGCACACCCATCAGGTCATTGCGGAACCATTGCTTAAGCAATGTCCGGATACGCTTCTGCGTTTTCCATGGCTGACCGGCATAGTTGTAGAGGTAAGGAATGTGCAACGATGGCTCATTCGCCATCGAAAACTGGCCAACATTGCCGGTATGATCCGGAAGCTGCGCGTAGAAATCTTGCTTTGACTTACCCAATGGTTGATTAAACATATCATCCAGGTTCTTGATGAATGTTTCTTTGCCTCCCATGAGGGCAATCAGGTCGGGAATATTGTGCTGCACGTCCCAACGGTAAATCCAGGCATTATTTTCCCCGTAATATCCCCGCGCTCCCTGCCCGCCGGAAAACACATAGTCGAAGGGTTCTATAAATTCCCCCTTTGCATCCTTGGGATGGAAAAAGTGGGTTTCCGGGTGGAATAGATTTCGGTAATTGAAGGATTGCTGGAGGAAATATTCATATTCGTCGTCTTTGCCCAATGCTTTCGCCAATTGAGCGAGGCACCAGGTGTCATATGATGTACCCAGCGTCACAGCGACAGGTTGTCTTCGCTCAAAACCATTCACCTCCGGAATCGTCTCTTCCTCCCCTTCCCGCAAAGCGGGGATGTATCCGTTTTCTTTATAGAACCGATCCAACTCACCTGCAGGTGCACCCGACCACGGAGCCAGTGTCTTTTCGGTAATCGCTCCTTTTGCCGCCTGATAGGCTTTTTCCAGATCAAATCCTCTCACCCCTTTAACATAGGCATCCAGCAACGTTGCAACCCCATGGTTGGAATTCATCCGCCTGCTATCACCCGTAATCTCCGGAAACGTGGGTAACCAGAAGTGTTCCATCTGTTCGGCCATCGTCACAAACGAATGGAGGATGTGCTCTTCCTTTTCTGTATCAATCAGTACATTCAGCGGGTGATGTGCCCGGTAAGCGTCCCAAATCCAATCATCCGTAAAAAAAGGAATACCCTCATCGTGATGTACTTTACCGTCAAAAGCACTGAAGTAACGACCATCTTCGGAAATGTTTACAGGCCGTTCGAACGTGCGGTATAGTGACGTGTAAAAGACCGTCTGATCATCGAGACTACCGCCTGTAACCTGGATTTTGCCCAATGCATCGTTCCACACTTTGCGTCCTGTCTCCTTCAATGCAGCGAGATTGTAGTCCTTAATTTCCCGGCGTAGATTTTCTCGCGCCTGGGCTTCATCAATGAAGGAAATACCATAACGTAAACCTAGTTGACGGACACCATCCGCGAATTGCAATACCATAGCGGCATTCCGCCCTTCGGCTTCGTTGCCGTCTACCAATGCGTTGTCCCTTAACACAACGGCTTGAGCCGGGGCCTCCGCAGTTTCCAAATAGATGTAGACTTTCGTATGGTTGGCGAGCGACTGATACCCGGACAATGCCTTGCCATCCCAGCGTAATTTCCCGTTACGGGAGTTGATGATAATCGACACTGGATTGTTTTTTTTATGGAAGGCCAATTCATACAGTGCTGATTGATGAGAGAGGGCAAAGTCAACGCCGACCTGTTGTTCGTCTAGGTAAACGGAGTAAGCATAAGGCTTGATCACCTCTTGGTCGTAGCTGTAGGAGACGACCGGTTGGATGTCTTTGTTCTCGCCTTGAAAAGGGCTTAAGTTAAAAGCCGAACTACCCCGGTGACTGGTGACAATGAGCGGAAGCCCATGTAATCGGTCGCCGGTATAATCATGCCGCTCTGGATAAACGCGCAGGAAACTATTGGGAAGGTGAACCGTAGGATAAGTAGGTACCAGTAAATGGCTGATGTTTCCCATATACGGATTGACGTAATCTACGGGTTGTCTGACCGGCACCTCGGCATTGCTGTTTCCATGCATGCCGACGAGCGATACCGCAGCGATGCATGTGTAGGAGAGGAATGTACGTGTCTTGTTCTTGATTGTTTTAGCAGTTATCATATATCATATTAGTTACGTATTCGGAAAGTAGTGGCTCAACTTATCGATCCGGCTTGGCAGCCCCATAACCCGACTCGCCATGAAACCAGTTAGCTGCCTGACCGGTAAGCCAAAGGTAATGGTCTGTTTCCAAACCTTGTTCAATGCCCATGAATTGCAGATGACCGTTAAGCGGCACCTCATTTTCGCGCGCACATTTGAAAATCGCTGTGCCTTCATCGATTTCATCGAACATTGCCACGTACAGGGATTCTGCCCCGGCACCTTTAGCCCCTGCTACCTGCCTCCATAGGAAATCCCCTTTCAAGCGCGGAATCTCATTGTACTTCGACGGATCATTGTGCATGTTACCCCAGGTGAACCCCGGAAACACCAAGGGCACGTAATCCACCCCGTTTTGTTTACACCATAGCATATCTCCGACCAGGGTGGCGGCGGTGCTGTTATAGGTATCGTTATTGTATCGTCCCACCCCCCATGGCATAATGATATCTGCATTTTTAATGAGTTCATGCAGTGCGGGGTTACTTTCGGCATCATTTTTCAGTTCCCGCCAGAAATAAGGCACACCGAGCATAATGGAGACCCTATTGGATGGGCCTTTCAGGCGGTCGACCAACCGGCTTACGTCGGCAATCGAATATTGCCGACCATCGCTAAAGCCGACTCCCCAGATGGTGACCAGTGGCTTGCCGTTGTGCCGCAGGTATGTGGGGTGTTCAATATTGTCAAACAAGTTAAACGTTTCCTGCAACTCGTTCCAATCCTGTTCCAAATAAGCAACGTCCTCGCCGTTCGAACCGCTTAGGTCATACATCACACTGATTGCCCGCTCGTATTTCTTTGCCGCCTTCAAGGCATTGCCCAATACCTGGTTGAAGTGCCGCTTCCCGGAGGCATTGGATGGTTTAATCTCCCCCACAAACCGCTGCATATGCACGCCGTCTAATCCGTATTCTTTCATCCATTTGAAGTGGAGGTCTACACTCGCTTCATCATATGGACTGTACAGGTATGCATCCGAGCCATCTGCATATTGGAAGGGGGATTTGTAGGTTTTTGCATATTCGGATACATCCGGCCAGAAATCAATATTGGTAATGCCGGGTTTAAATGTATTATTAGGGCCTTGGTAATGATACCATCCGCGGTTTGAGCCATCACCTTCTGCGGCAAACCAGCCTTGGTATCCAGCCATAACCAATCCGGTATATGACGTGTATAAACATCCCGTTTCATCGTATACGGCTTCGGGGACTTCTTCGGGTTTATCGCCGGGCTTACTAACCGTACCGCCGCCTTTTTTGCAGGCGGCTGCCAACAACAGGGAAAAGCCTAGGAGGACAAAAGCATAAAATCTATTATGTGTAGTCATAACAATTTACGTAAACTTATTTCATGGAGTGGGTCACGCAGTCGGGCCAACGTTCTGGATGGCAGGGTTGCACCATAAAAAACGGTTGTCCAGCACGCAGCGGTGCCAGACAACCGTCAAATGATTAGGCTACCTTACGGAACATCTACCCGCACAATTTCTGTGTAGTTATATTTCCGGTTGGCATCGTTCACATTCGCGCCCAAACGGACGTAATACGTATAACCCGCTTTTACAGGCAATGGGCCGATGGTATACACATTACTGGTTTCGGAATCACCCACCTCGTCTTGCCACGATTTGTTGATTTGTATCCGTTTGTTGGAATACTCACCAATGTCGATGTTACTATTCGCACCTGCACCGCAAAACGTTGTGAGGCTCAGGAACGGCTTAACTTCCACCAGATTGGGCAATCCCGTACGAATAGGAGCCTTGAGGCGGCAACTCATAAAAAGGTTGGTTCCTTCTAAACGGGTTTCAAAATCCAGCAGTTGCAGATACGGCGTAACCGTAAAGTCCTGTTCCGTAGTTCCGTTAAAGGCGACGTTTTTTACGGTATCCGTAACCGGCCAGAACGGACCGCCGTAGGGAAGCATGTCGTAGGTTCCAGCAAACAGTTTACTGTTGTTATAGGAACCATCCTGCTTCACCGGCAAATTTTGATTGGTCGGCTCCGAGGCTGTCCAGCTTCGTTCCCAGATACGGATACTCCAGTCGTTTTGCGAGGAAAGCAGGTTTTCCCCGGTGTATGAATCAATCACACGCCCGTGGACACGCACACTCGGTGCGTCCCAGTTGTCGGCCTTGTAACACGAGGTAACCGACAATAGCATTACGCCTAAAATTGAATAGATGATTAACTTCTTCATAATACTTGTATCAACACGTTAACTAATAAAGTGGGTTTTGTGGCAGCAAGTTATTGTTCTTGCCAATTTCACCCCAGGGAATCGGTTCATAATAACAACTCTTGGAGGCATTCCATTGGCGGTTAAACCGGTTATCTTCGTCGAGGTAAATGTATTTCCCTTCATCGGCCACATAATAACAGCTCAATAGCCGTTGCCGGAAATTGTTCAGGATCTGGTCGGCTGTCCGCCAGCGGCGGATGTCCCACCACCAGTGATTTTCAGCATATAGTTCGCGCTGACGCTCGTCGCGGATGAACTGCAACGATTTTTCAAGCGAATACGTGTAGTTGGCCTTGTTGATGGAACCGATGTTCGTCATTGTCATGTCAATGGCCGGGCGAACCACCTTGGCACCTGCCCGTTCGCGGATCTTCGCGATGTAATCAAAGGCTTCCTCGCGTTGACCCAATTCATACAAAGCCTCCGCGGTATTCAGGTAAACCTCACCCAAACGGAACACCACCCAAGATTGATCACTCCTCCAGTCCCGGACATCAGCGGTCGGCATGTCGGGGTTGATGTATTTACGGATAAACGCCGACCCGAACGCATTATTCTCGCCGCCTTGATCCTCGAAATTCCCATGTGCACCGGTGATGGTATAGGTCACGCCGTTGATTTCGGTAGTCCAGCCCTTACCACCCAAAATGCGGTTGCCGTTGCTGTTGATCGGTGCCGAATTCACACCGCGTTGGATATCAGTGGCAACACCGTCGAATGTCCGGTAGATACCGCGCTGGATACTGAACGTTTTTCCCCGCAACTCGTCGCCGTCTAAGTACATGGTACCGCGTGCACGGGGTTCCATTCCATCGCGGATGTCACCGCGGTTGTCAAAGCGAACGGGAGTTCCGTCCGGGTTGGTGTAGGCCGGCATGTCGTACAATTCCATGAAGTCGAGTGGCACGAAGCTTTCTGCACCGACAAAGGAGGACATATCGGGTGCCGGAGACATCAATGCGTCGTAATTATGCTGCAACGCATTGCCACGCGGCGAATTCCTATTGTATTCTTTGACAAAGATGGTTTCCGGCGAACTGGCGTCAAGGAACAGGCTGGCAAAATTGGTTGCTTTGTCTGCATGTTTGTTATACAGGGAAAAAGGACCCGTTTCTACCACTTTCCCGGCTGCCACCGCATACTCGAAGAACTCATTTGCCTGTGAAGGTTCCATGCCTGCCAAGCCTTGCTGGGTAGCAAGTTCAGTGGCCTTAAATCCCAGTGATTCGGTATATTTTGCAACGGAACCGGCGTACAACATCGCGCGAGACATCAAGGCGGCGGCTACGTATTTATTGGCACGGCCGGTTTCCTTAGTATCGTCGGACATGTTATCAATTGCAAATTGCAGATCGTCGTGAATGAATTTCCATGTATCGTACTCCGTATTACGTGACACGTTCAATACCTCAGGACCTGCCAGCGGATTCTGGACTTCGGTTACGATCGGAACCCCGCCGTAACGCTTCGCCATGCCGAAATAGAAATAAGCCCGTAGGAAATGGGCTTCGCCCAACAACTTATTAAACGTCTCGTCGGGGAACTTGTCTTTATAGTTCGGGAAACTTTGGATAAAGTTATTCACTTCGCGGATGCGGTCGTACGGCCAGTAGCCGAACCCATCGTTATCGACACTGATCCAAGTATTGAAATACTCGCCGCTCATGGCGCCCTGGCTGTTTTTCTCCGTAGCCCAGTCGTTTCTACGGTAGCCGTCGTTCGCGTAATACTGAAAATCTTCAATGGGCAGCCAATTGTAAAGCCCGGTGAAGTACATCTTTACGCCGTATTCGGTCCCGAAAAGTTCCGGCTCACCCATGATCCCTTTCGGCTCCAAATCCAATTGCCGGCATTGGGAGAAAACGAGCGTACCTAACAGTGCAATATATGCTAACAATCTCTTTTTCATCAGAAAATAATTTATTTTAATGGCCTAATGGAACCTGCATTTTCATCGCCTTTTTAGTCAGTAGGCGCTGACATGGTAGGTTTCATCTTCATAATTTTTAGAATTTAATGCTTGCACCAAACGTGTACGTTTTATTGTTCGGATAATTGTACAAGTCAACATCACCCACCCCGGGTTCGTTGTTTATCCGTTGACCCGGACGTTCCGGATCCATGTGATCAAGCCCCGTGAACGTCAGCAGGTTGTATCCGCTGAAATAAATCCGCAGGTTCTTTACTCCTGCTTTCGATACCCAACGATCAGGCAAGGTGTACCCCAATTCGGCGGTTTTCAGCCGCATATACGCTGCGCTCTGAATCCCGTTCGTTCCGGTGCGGCGACCATCGCGGCCGGTAACCGGGAAAAATCCGGGGATCCATTCTGTGCTTGCGTCAAAATAATCGGCGTTCGGATCAACCGGACGCCAACGGTCCATGAAAAACGACAGCGTATTTTGTTCGCCGAAGGGTAACGCCTCAACCAGCAGCTCGTTATACTTCACGAAGACACCATGTACACCCTGGAAATCGAGCGCAAGATCGATCCCCCGCCACGAAGCACCCAGGGAAATCCCGTAGTTGAATACCGGTAATCCGATGGAGGCGATGGGATGGTTATCCTGATCGTTAATGACTCCGTCTTCGTTCCAGTCGTTCAGGTACCAGTCGCCCGGCAACGCGCCCTGTCCCTGAGGGACGGAGAAGTTGCGGATGTCCTCATAATTGGTAAACATGCCGCCCGATTCCGTTCCCCACCAGATATTGGTGTAACGGCCTGCGGTGCGGTTCCGCCAATAGTCATATGAATTGTTGGCCGGCGTTTCGAGCCAATCAGTTCTTTTTATTCTGGTGGCAGAAATCTGGCCGCCTACGTTGTAATAAAATTCGTTGACCCGGCTGCGGTAGTCCAACGAAACCTCATACCCGTAGTTTCGGTCGCCATTGAGGTTTTCCTGTGGCAAATTGGCCCCTACGGTCGCCGGAATCACTGCACCGCTGGTGGCCAGCAGCCCCGAACGATCACGCTGGAACACGTCGAACGTAGCGTTCAGTTTGTTCTGCAGGAAACTTACATCCAAGCCAACATTATACGATTTGATGTGATACCATGTTAAATTGGGATTCGGGATGGGTTGCGTGGTCACGCCTCCTTGAAGGCCGCCACCGAACATCCATCCAACCGCGTTGGGGTCAAGGTTATAACCCAGTGTCGGCGGATAGTTTCCTGCCGCATTGTCGTCACCCATCTCTCCGTACGAAGCGCGGATCTTCAATTCATTCACGAAGTCCACATTGTCTTTCATGAAATTCTCCTGGCTGACTCGCCAAGCGCCTGAAACCGACGGGAAGAATCCGAAACGCTTTCCTTCGGGGAAGCGGGACGATCCATCGTACCGGAATTTAAAGGCGAACATGTACTTAGCCGCATAGTTATAATCGATCTGGCCCACCATCGATTTGCTGGAACGGTCGCCCACACCGCCGCCCTGCGCACGCTGATTGGCATCTGCTCCTGCAAACAGGTATTCCGAATCGACGTGCATCTCCCGGAACGCGCTGAAGCTATCCCAGTTGCTGTAGGTTTCTTCGTAAAGCAGGAAGTTATTAAAATTATGCAAGCCAAAGGATTTGTTGTAAAACAAACCTAACTGCATGTTCGTGTTATTGTTAATGTTCACCCCCCGGGTGACCGTGGCCGGTGTACCTTTTTGAATGGGCGAATAGGTATCGCTATCCCGATTATACTGATAGACGGTGAACGTACGGTGGTAGTTATGGTAATCGGGCAAACTAACCGCGTAATCATACGATCCTTTCGCTGACAGGCCGTCCACTCCCGGGATCTGATATTCCAGCTGGAACGTTCCGTTGAACCGGCGATCCTTATTGAGGTTGTACCCTACGTAATCGGCATCGGTCTGTACCATCGGGTTCACACTTTCGTTCAGCACCTGAGGATCGCCATTGGGATACAGCGGGTTGTCGTTCGCATAGAAAGGCGCATTTGGACGAGTCAACCACGTCATCTTATAGGCCGTCCAATCGACACCATTCGGTTTCGTAGTGTTGAGCATGATGCCGCCGAGGGATACCCGGGCTTTCAACCGTTTGGTAATCTGTGCGTCAATATTTGAGCGCATATTCCAACGATCGGAATTGTAATCGTCGCTTCGATAAGAACCGGATTGCTTTGAATAACCGAGGTTAAAGAAATACTGTATTTTGTCGCTGCCTCCATTCACACTCAGGTTATGCTGGGATTGCGGCGTGGTTTTCTTAAATACCTTATCCATCCAGTTGTAGGAGGTCAACGTGCCGTCCAGGTAAGGTTGGAATTGTTCCTCGGGTACAAGGGGATTGCGGCGCACCATGTAGTTGCCCCCGAAATCCTGCCAGTTTCTCTCGTTTCTTAACGTAAAATAGTCAATGGCATTGGTTGTTTCAGGAACATTCAAAAACTGTTGCAGGGAAGTGTTGGTGCTGAACGTAATATCTACCTTTCCGTCCATGTCTCCGCCGCTTTTGGTGGTTACCAAAATGACCCCGTTGGCGGCACGCAAGCCATAGATCGCGGCCGTGCCGTCTTTCAAAACCGATACGCTCTCAATTTCATCACCGCTCATCCGTGAAAAATAATCTTTGTCGCGGGGAATACCATCCACCACCACCAACGGGTCACCCATCCCACGTATATCAAGACGCGTGCTGTAATCACCCGGCGCGCTGCTTCGCTGTTGAACACGCAAGCCCGGTACTTTACCGGTCAGCATGTTTACCACGTTTTCGTTTTTCGTACGGATCATGTCGTCGCCGCCGATGGATGAGACGGCACCGGTCAGTGTTGCTTTTGTCGTTGTGGAATAACCGGTAACGATTACTTCATCCAGTTGGCCTGCGTCGCCTTCCAATTGGACGGATATAGACGTCCGGTTGCCGATCTGTTCGGTCAGCGTCGTCTTGCCTACGTAAGCAAATACCAGGGTCGTCGCTTCGCCGGATACCTGGATGTTGTATGCACCTTCGTCATTGGTGGACGTAGCTTGTTGACGTCCCGTGGCCGTATTAGCTACCACACTCACACCTGCCAGTGCCTCACCGGTCTGGGCATCGGTTACTCGCCCTTGAATGGTCCGCGTTTGGGCAAGGCCATACAGCGGAGCAAGCATGATCAATAAATAAAATAAGTATGTTAATTTTTTCATCCCAAAAAAAAGATAATTGGTTAAATAATTGCTGATTAAGTGGTATCTGAGCATGATTCCTGTTTCGATAATTTGCCCAGATAAGTCTTGCTTTTACGTAAGACTACGTCGGTGGTGGTGGGTCATTATTGATTGTTTTCATCATGATTAGTTTTAAATTCATTCTCGCTACTTTCCAATTTCGAAACGGTATTCGCGACAGCATATATAGAAATAATGATGTCAGAAAAGTTTCAAGCCGGTATCAGAAATTAAACCGTAACAGGAACCGAAAATTTATAATTGTACAATTCGCTTAACGCGTTCTTTAAATCGTTTCAAGGATACAGATGGGACTATAACAAATAATTAACAAAAGATTAACAAGATTAATACACGAGGTATTATTATCATAAATAACTGTTAATCAGTAGTTTTATTCCAAAAAATAAATGTACCCCGATTTGTAGATGAAACGATTTCCAACTTACCGTCACCGTTCAAATCGACCGCTAATAAATCAGATCCGGCACCCGATCGATTATGCACCAGTTCCGGTTCAAAGCGTGCGCCACCGGGCGCATTGATATCGCGGACCGTCCGGAAACAATACAGTACCGCGGCACCGCTAGGGTCGGGGTCTAGGTGTGTATCCAGGTGCGACCAATACCGCTTCCCAGCGATAAAATCAGGGATGCCATCGCCATCGATGTCCCCAAATGTGGTACCATGCAACTGTGAAAATGTGACATCACCGGCATTGGCTGTTGAGTAGTCATCCATAATCATATGACGCTTGAATGCGATTTCACCGCGTTCATTGCGCTGCTGTTCGTACCAAGCCAAACCGAATCCATGTGCATTAAGACTGGTTACCACATCGTTATATCCGTCTCCATTTACATCGTATACCGCCATAATACTGCCTCCCATCCCGCCGCCCCGATGACCGTATCGCCCGAAAGCCACGGGATGATATACCCAAGGAGCACTCGTATCAAGCTGCGCGGGCTGCTCCCACCATCCGTTAGGATTGGTAATGTCCGGCCGGCCATCGCCGTTGATATCGCCGACACCGAAGCCATGTGCCGTATAATATCCGGTATCAGATACCGGATAAGATTCCCAAGGCTGGGTAGGATCTGCTGGATCAAATTTTGCATAGTTAAGCAATCGGTCGCCACTGGTTCCGTATACAATTTCGGGCCGACCATCGCCATCGATATCCGTAAACACTGTCACTTCTGAGTTGATGTTACCCGGAATGACAGCATGCATTTCCCAGCGCCGGGACTCGCCTTTAGGATTGATGTACAAGCGGCCAAATGGGGCCGCAGAAAACACATCTGGCCAGCCATCGCCATTAAAATCATAGGCATACTGGCAATTCACTTCCGAAAATTGCTGGGAGGGATTGTACGTCACCCCTTGGAAAATCTCGCGATAGGACGTATAATCCGGACCATAATAGATATGGGGACCAGCGACGATATCCATGATGCCATCCCGATTGAAATCTGCTGCCGCGGAGCTAAATGAATAATACATATCGCTAAGCTGCTGCACTTCATAACGCGCCGACGTTGCTTCTTTTGGCGTATTCCGAATTGCGAGATCTTTGTATTTGAAGTCTTTGTATCGTATTTCCGCGTCGCCCTTCACATACAAAGCGAGGGGGCCGTACTCGCCAAATTCACTGTCCGCTGCCCCGCCCGGACCATTGCCATCGTTGATAAACCCGCGCAAAATATTCATATCCAATACACATTCCACTTGGTTCCACGCATTGACTTGGAAAGCCGTCTGGGGCCGTGGTATCGGCAAAACCGGTTCTATCCGGTCCCCACCCCGACTGGGTTGTCTCCTGTTGTTGCTAGATGGATTTGAAGCGTTGGGATCGGGCGGCGGCGCTACCCGCATCATTCCCCCGGCACGCCGTAAAAGTGTACGGCTTAATTCTTTTCCTTCTGGATCAAGCACCAAACCATAGGCTGCCGATTCCTCGTTTTTCAACGAGACCAAAACACCGGTCCACCCCGTATCGGCTTTTTCCAACCTGAAAAGTATCCCCGCTTCTCCATCGCCAACCATCCTGACCAAGGTATTTACGGTCACATCCTGGAAAGATTGGTCCAGTATCAATAAACTTGCGCTTGAGGTATCTCTGGGCTTTCCAATCAATTCACCGCTTTCGGCCCGCCAGTCGGCTGTTCCAAATTTCCTCCAACGGGTGAGACTAGATCCTTCGAATCGGTAGTCGGGCTGAAAACTAAGTCCCCGACCTTCGGTCTCCCCAGCCTGCTGTGCATGGGAAAACCCAATGGTACACGCCAGGACCGACAATACAATTACTATCTTTTTCATTACCAATCCCCCATTATTTGATATGATTCCTCACATGGTCGATTCCCCACCTGGCTACGTTGTCGTAATCGATGTCCTGAAATTTGCCGCTCCATTGAGCAATAACATAGGTGCCTCTGAACCCCGCGTTTTCAGCTAATTGGATACACCGATCAAAATCGTACGAGACATGCTCCATCTGGTCGTTGAAGTCGACCATTTTAGCCGAAACTACATGGGCATAAGGCAGAATCTTAGCAAGCGATTCCATCATGACCTCCGTGCTGTATTGGGGTATGTAATTGCCGAAGTCGGGCTCCGTATAAACCCCCGATCCCCGAACAATCTGCACGTGTTTGTCGGCATCCATTTCGATGCCGAAATGATTGGCAGTAATGATGGTCAGCTTTTTCTGTTTTGCATAGCGATTCAGCTCCGTGAGTGATTCGATGCTTTTTTCGACGGAACCACTTGGTGCACCGGGGTTTATCCGTACGCACTTCGACCCGAGAAAGGATGCGGCATCCATCCACTGCTTCACGTCTGCCAGGCTCCGCTGGCGTTCGCCTTCGTCGGTAGCGGCCAGGTTATAGGAAATCCGGTCGATCTGTATGTTCAGCAGTTCCGCCTTGGCCGACTTGATTTTATCACGCAGTTTCCCCAGGTAATCCAGTTCCAACGACTCAAAATGTTCGTTCCAGAATTCGATCTTGCGAATGCCAAATTTATCACGATGATGTTCTGGGACATCCAATAAGGTCAATTCGTCTTTGATTACATCCCATTGCTTGGGTTTTGTCCGTTGGAATCGATACCTGAAGAGCAGTGTGCCCAGGGCAATACGATCCATCCCCGACTTGGGTAATCCAACCTTAGCCAATGCGGGTGATACCCACGCCGACAAGACAATGCCACCGGCCCGAAAAATAAATGCTTTTCTATCCATAGTATTTTATAATCAGTGTTCTCAATTTTTTATATATACTGCGTTACCTCTTCGGCAAGGCATAGACTACATATCCTTTGGGCACATCAGACTCGGCTTTCGACTTGTCTTTCAAACTGCCTACCGAACAGACGACCAAGTACTGCCTACCATCTACCTCATACATGGCCGGAAGCCCACCGGGATTGTTCCTGCCTAAATCGGCCGACCAGACCATCTGGCCATCATCTGTATTATAAGCGTAAACGCGGCCGTCCAAACAGGTGGAAAACAATAGGCCTGTTGATGTAACCACCATCCCTTTTCCTTGTGACCCGTTGGGCATGCTCAGGTTTTCGCTACCGGGTATGCTATCGTCATTCCCCAGTGGAATTTTCCATTTGATTTTCCCTTCGTTCAAATCATAGGCAACGATAAGCGACCAGGGAGGCGTCAATAAATTGGGCACGCCGAGCCCCCAGTTATTGGTTTCGACGTACTCAGATCGCGGTCCGGTATAGGTGCTGGGGTAGTCGGTCATGCGCTGGCCACCCGATGCGGGCAGATCGACCGCGACGCCACCGGAGGCTACCACCGGGCCTTCTGGCAACTCGGGTGCATCGCCGCCCCGATTTCCTCCTCCCCGCTGCGCCTCTGGTGTAAGGTAAGCGTAAATTGCTGCGACATCCGTTTCATTCAGGTGGGGAAATCCCGGCATGCGCCCCTTACCCACTGCCAAGATGCTCTTGAAGGCTTCGCTATTAACTTTAGTGCTTAGGTTCACCAACGTGGTACCCAACCCATCGATGCCCGCCCGGTTCTCACCGTGGCAAGCGATGCAGTGCTGCGCGTACAGGGCCTTACCCTGGGCAATGCGCTCGGGCGATACCCCGGGGTTCCGGCCGCCGCCGAAGCCGCCCCGTTGGGGTGCGGGTTCGCGCTTTTTGAGACTGTAAAAGTCTACAAGCTCTTGGGTCTGCACATACACAATCCCGTTCTGAGGGTCGGCCGCAGTATTCCCATAGTTTGCGCCACCCACCGCTCCGGGATTGGTTACGACCTCATACTGGTCGGAAAGCGGGTGAAAAAGGCCCTTTTTTGCGGCCGCAACCCGTGCGGTCCATTTTTCCTTCTCCTCGGCCGAAAAATAGGGATTGATGTCGTCTTCGCTGACCAGTTGACGATTAAAGGGCGGTACTACGGTAGGGAATGGCTGCGTAGGCCACGCCTCTTCGTTCGGCATATCACTGGCGGGAACCGGCCGCTCTTCGATTGGCCAAAGCGGTTCGCCCGTTACCCGGTCGAACACAAAGAGAAATCCATGCTTGGAGGCAACCGCCACTGCATCAACTTTTTTACCCTCGTGGTTTACCGTAATGAGCTGCGGCGCTGCGGCAAGGTCATAATCCCAGATATCGTGATGAACGGTCTGTAAATGCCAAAGCCGCTTGCCGGTGCGTGCATCCAATGCGAGGATGCAATTTCCAAACAAGTTACTGCCGGCGCGGTCTGCCCCGTCATAGTCGTAAGTAGGTGATCCTAAGGGAAAATACGCGATACCACGGTCTTCATCGACCGAAATTTCACCCCATGTGTTGGTGCCGCCTACATATTTATAGGCTTCTTCGGGCCAGGTATCGTACCCATACTCGCCGGGATGCGGAATGGTATGGAATACCCATTCCAGTTCGCCGGAAATGACGTTGTACGCACGTAAGTGGCCAGGTCCCGAAAAAAGATTTTCGCCGGGCGCAGAGCCAAGGATAATCAAGTCGTCAAACACCTTACCCGGAGTAGTGGACGTGGCCCGGCCAAATGTAGCCGGATCGCGGTCGAGCCCTTGTTTGAGATCTACATACCCTCCATTCCCAAAGGTAGTAATGGATTGCCCGGTGTTTGCATCGATGGCCTGTAAGGTATTATTCAGGCAGATCAGCAACCGCTTTTCCTTCTTGTCTTTGCTCTGCCAGAAGTTCACCCCCCGCTGTATAATTCCACGCAGGTTGGCGTGGATCCACAACTCTTCGCCGGTGGCGGCATTGATGGCTACCAGCGAGTTGTTCTTCGCCAGCACGTACATGACCCCGTCAACGACAATCGGATTGAAACGGTAATTCACATTATCGCCGCTCGGATAAACAAATGCTACCTCCAGCTGATTGACATTTTCACGGGTAATTTGCTTGTAATCCACGTATTTGGAATGATCGGGGCCTCCACCGTAATCACTCCATTCTTTATACCGGGTGTCGTTCGTTGTCTGACACCCCCAACATACTGATAAAAGGGCAGCTCCCAAAAAAGGAGCCTTTTGCATGATTGCCATGTTAGTTTAAAATTGGTTAATTCACTAGTTAACTATTAAGCGGTCTTATTACTTGGCTGTTTGACGACCACCATCGTTAAGATAGCCGAAAAGAGCAAGGAAGCCGCCATCAGGATGTAAGACGCACCGAAACCACCGGTATGGCCATTTAAGTAGCCCACCACGTATGCGCCGCCGAATGAACCCAACGCACCCATACTGTTTATTAAGCCCAGCGCACCTCCCGCCACATTGCGCGGTAGGATTTCGGTGATGACCGCGAAAAACGGACCGTAGGGGGCATACATTGCGCCGCCTGCGATAACCAACAAGCTAAATGATAGCCAGAAATTGTCCGTACCTACCAGGTAAGACAGGTAGAATGCCACCGCGCCCACCAGCAAAAACGGCCATATAAATAGCTTCCGGTTCAATGTCTTATCTGCGTAATACGAAGCTGCCAGCATCGACACAATGGCCAACAGATACGGTACCGATGAAAGCCACCCCGTTGTAACGATATCCATATCGGGTACGGAATTAATAATGGAGGGCAGCCACATGACAAAACCATAGAGCCCTACGCTCCAGAGCAGGTATTGTAGGCACAGTAAAATCACGGTCTTCGAGCGGAACGCTTCGGCGTAGTTTTTTACCGCCTTTATTCCTTGCTGTTCTTCCTTTAACTGCGCTTCGATGGCATCGCGTTCCGGCTCGGTCAACCAACTTGCATCCGTGGGCTTCTCGTCGATCATCTTCCACCAGATGACGGCCCATAGAATCGCCGGGAGGCCTTGTATGATAAACATCCAACGCCACCCCATCGAGTCAATCAGGTAGCCGGAGAGCACCGACATCCAAAGCACGGTTGCCGGATTGCCCAAAATCAGAAAGGTGTTTGCCCGCGAACGCTCCCCTTTGGTAAACCATTGGCTCAGCAAAATCAGCATCGCCGGCATGACCGCACTTTCTACGACGCCCAGCATAAAACGAATGACCACCAGGGCGGTTACGTTGTTCACCATACCCGTGGCGGTTGCGAATCCGCCCCAAAGGATCAGCGACCAAAAAATGAGCTTCTTTGCGCTTCTATGCGCGGCATAATGTGCTCCGGGAATCTGAAAGAAAAAATAACCCAGAAAAAAAAGCGAGCCCAGCAGCGACGACATACCCGGGGTAATACCCAGGTCTTCGGCCATGCCGCCTGCAGCGGCAAAACCGAAGTTGGCCCGATCGAGGTACGCAAGGCTATAGGTAATGAAAACAATCGGGATAATCCGATACCAACGGGAGGGTGCTAAGGTATTCATCCTAAAAATGCTTATGAATTAATTTTTACCGCCTGCCGAGCGACCAATCGCAATTTTCCGCTATCTTGTACCCATACCATCATCACCTTCAGGTGCACTTCGCCCGGCTCCTTGTCTGCATCATGCGTTTGGCCGACTAACTCATGCCTCACGATGGCCGTATTGCCTACGATATCGATGGTCTGCTGGGAAAAAGTTAAACCGGTGAACTTAAACTTGCCGCTCACCATCGATGCAATACATGTTTCTTGGGACTCCACCAATCCGTTGGAATGCCCATACGTCAACGCCTCGTGAAAAAGCGCCTCAAATGCGGACTGATCCGGATTCAGCATCACCTCGCGGAAGGATTCAACCGCTGCGGTAACGTCTGCTTCCGAAACCACTGCTTTGTTGGGGGTATTGCAACCCATAGCCATGGTTACAACCGTTAATACAATCATTGTTCTCTTCATCGTATATTATTAGATTTATTGAGTATTGCGATGATATTCGTAGGCAATCGTCCAACGATAGGTTTCTCCGGGTGCTACCCGGACATCTAGATAAGGCTCCGGACAGACCGTTGTGGGCGACGACCAGAATACCATCTTGGAAATGGGTCGGTCGCCCGTGATTCTAACGCCGGCTCCGCTTTTTACGTTGCGTACTGTAATGTCATAGTCGACGGGTTGCCCGCCGCCGAGGTCTGCAAAATACGCTTGCTCGCCGCGCTTCAGGGTGCGAAGAAAAATAAGTTCGTTGCCCTCCAAGCGGGCAATATCATTTAACCCCTTGGCGCCAATCGGATGCAACGTATCACCGGGTAACGTAATACGATAGCCCGGACCGGTGGGCTCCTTGTCGATCACAAAAAAATTATGGTTGTACACGCGGGTCTCAATCACTTTCTCGCCGGTATTTTCCAAGGAATGCGTTAGCACCATCTTGGCGGCTCCGTCTGGTAATTGAACCGTTTTTTTGTACACGTAGGCATAGCCGGCCGTGTTTAGCACGTGGGTAAAATCCACCTGTTGCTTCCCGGCCTTCACCTGCCAGCGCCCCCGATCGGAAAACGCATACCGTCGGTGAAAGGCATAGGGCTTCTCGTCGGGTTTGACCAGGCTTCCCACACCGATTTTCACGAATGCATCGCCTATTGCCGCCTGCTCAAACCCCAATGGCGTAAATTCCTCCACCGGACCCACAATGCCGTCATGCCCCAGCGGATCGTGTTCCGTAAACCATTCGCCATGGTACTGATGACCTTCGTAGACGAGCTCAGGTATAACGCCGGACCAATCAAATCGGGTTCCGCGGTAAAAGCCGACGCTGGTGTCCGGAAGATACAGCGTTGCTTGGACTACTCCATTGGCGATCTTGACGCTCGGAAACGGTCGGTCGCCGGCTTTGGCAATCGAAAGCACGCCAACTACTAAAAACAGAAAGCTTAGTTCTTTCTTCATATCCTATCATTGCTTAAGTGCGAAGGCCACATAGTTCCCGCCAAGTTTGGCTCCCCGCGCGCCGCCTGCTGCGATTACTACATACTGCTTACCGGCAATCTCATAGGTAATCGGCGTGGCAAATCCGCCCGCCGGCAACTGATTTTCCCATAATACTTTCCCGGAATTCTTATCGAATGCACGAATTTTCTCGTCGCGCGTGGCCGCAATAAACACCAACCCGCCTGCCGTAACAATGGGGCCGCCGTAGTTCTCTGTACCCGTGATGGGCACGCCTTTCGCTGTCAGCTCCGGGAATTCTCCGAGCGGCACACGCCACCGGTATTCGCCGGTATTCAGATCGATAGCATTTAACGTTCCCCAAGGTGGCTTCACACCCGGGTAGCCCGCCTCGTCTGTCAACCGCTCCCACACTTTTTTGACATACTGTGGTTTAAACCCAAATGAGGGCTGACGTTCTCCGCTCCGCTCCGCTGGCCGCCGGTTGCCGGCAGACTGCGGCGATGCCGCACGAGGATTCAGCACATATTGTACAATCGCTTCCCGATCGCTTTCGGCCAAATGCTGGAAGGAAGGCATCCGCCCGGTGCCAGCCGACACCACTTGTTTCAATTGAGCCGGAGACATGCGGTTGCCAATATCTGTCAGACCCGGAAACTCCAATCCGTTACCTTTACGGTCGCTCCCGTGGCAAGCGGCGCAGTTCATCGCATACAGCGCATGGCCCCTCGACAGTGCTGCCGTTTCTTTATTCAATGAGGCAGTATCGATCATCTGAAGAATCCAGGGTTCGTCATTTGCATTGACATACAACACGCCTTCCGGATCTGCCGCAGTACCGCCCCACTCCGCGCCGCCGCTATACCCGAACAAAAGCGTTCCGGATACGCTCGGCGGTGCGAATTTATGATCGGATCGGTAATTCAGGTATTGTTCTTTGATATAGGCGTATGACTCGGGCGAGATATCCGAGATGTCTCCTTCAGTAAACACTTGCCGGGAAAAAGGCATGGGCTTAAGTGGGAATTTTTGCGTTGGATAAGGATGCTCTCCGGGCAGCCCGTCGATGGGCACAGGTCTTTCCTCAACAGGAAACAACGACTCACCGGTCTCCCTGTCCAACAGGTATAACAGTCCGTCTTTTGTAGCTTGTGCTACCGCGTCCACCCGCTTTCCACTGTGATTTACGGTGACCAAATTAGGCTGGCAGGAAATATCGCGATCCCACAAATCGTGCTGGATGACCTGATAGTGCCAAGCGAGGGCACCCGTTCTGGCATGAAGCGCCACCACACAGTTTGCGAACAGATTCGCTCCTTCGCGTTCGCCGCCGTAAAAATCGGACGCCGGCGACCCCGTACCGAAAAACACCAGCTCCCGTGCTTCATCCACCACAAGCCCCGCCCAACTGTTGGCGGCACCGATCTTCAGGTAGGCGCTATCCGGCCATGTTTCATAGCCTGGTTCACCGGGATGCGGGATGGTATGGAATACCCATTTTAACTGACCGGTTTTCACATCAAATGCGCGAATATGGCCCGGAGCTGCATTGCCTGCTTCGGAAGTGGCAGAACCGACGATGTACACGTCGTCCATAATGACGCCCGGACTAGTGGCATTGATGGACAACCTGGAGACATCCGTTGCCAATCCGGCGGCAATACCTTCATGCAGGTTGGCCACACCTTGCTCACCAAAATGCAGCACCGGCTTCCCGCTCACGGCGTCTATGGCATACAAACTGGGCCCTACTGTATACAAAATCCGCTTGTCTTCATCCGCTTCCCAGTAGGTTATCCCGCGGCTTACATGAATCCTGGTTTCCGGCGGCGTAAATTTCCAAATCAGCTCACCCGTGGCTGCGTTCAATGCGAACAGCTTTAAGGCCGGCGTGGTACCGTATAAGACACCATCGACCACAATGGGCTGACACTGGATTTGCATGGCCCTGGGCTGCTTGCCGGGCTCGGTTTCCTCCGCAGCATTGAACATCCAGGCAACCTCCAACTCATGAACGTTGTCGGCATTAATCTGAGTCAGCGGTGAATAGCGGTTCCCGGCTTTGTTACCCCCGTAAACCGGCCAGTCGGCGCCAGCTTTGTACGAATAGGTATCAGGCGCTGTGCACGCCATCTGCGCGGAAGCCGCTATTAATAAGTATCTGAAAAGGCTCGCTCTGATCACAAGGAAACGAATTTATGGTCGGATAATGGTTCCATCATACTTCCGGATCGTCCATTTCGATCGTGTGCCGATCGGGTATTTGGCCGCTTCCTTTTCGTTGATATCAATACCCAAGCCCGGCGTTTCGTTCACTTTGAAATAGCCGTTCTCTATTGTGGGGGTACCTGGAAATACTTCGTGTACGCGCTCGTTAAAAAATTGCGATTCCTGGATGCCGAAGTTCCAAACCGCAATATTGATGTTGTTATTCGCTGCGTGACCCACGGGCGATGTATCGCCCGGGCCGTGCCATGCCGTGCGGACATTAAACCATTCACCGAGCCGGGCAACTTTCATGGCTGGTGTGATGCCTCCGATCTGGGAAATATGGATCCGGATATAATCGAAGAGCTGATCCACCATATAATCCCTGAACTCATTGATGTTATTAAATAGTTCGCCCATTGCAATGGGGACGGTCGTGGCGGCGCGTAATTTTCTGAACCACCCCATGTTCTCAGGCGAGAACGGATCTTCGATGAAAAAGGGACGGTATTCTTCCAATCGCTTGATCATATTGATCGCATCCATGGGGTCAACCCGCTCATGCACATCGTGCAACAACTGGATGTCTTCACCAAAACGCTTTCTTACCGCCTCAAACATCTTTGGCACATTCTTCAGATAGGTCCGTTGATCCATGAACTCATCGCTTGTCTTTCCGTAACCTGCCTGTTGAAAATCCGGAACAAAATCTTTATTCAACCCGACACCGCCGTATCCGCCCTGCTGAATGCGGATGTGTCTGAATCCGCGTTCAATATACCGGCCTACGTTCTCACATACTTCTTCGAAATCGCGTCCGCTGGCGTGCGCATAGGTGTCGATTGCAAAGCGGGTTTTGCCGCCCAACAGTTGATGTACCGGCACATTTGCCCGCTTTCCCTTGATGTCCCACAATGCCTGATCTAAGCCGGAGAGCGCATTATTTAACACAGGGCCATTGCGCCAATACGAACTCACATAGGCCGCTTGCCACATATCTTCGATATTGTCGACGTCCCGTCCCTGGCAAAATTCATTCAGGTAGGTATTGATAGCCGGAACCACAACCGCTGCCCGTTGGGTATACGTGGCGCATCCAAGACCATACAGTCCCGGTTCGGAAGTTTCTACTTTGACGATGACCAGGTTGTTTCCACCCGGCGCCGTCGTGATTGCGCGAACGTTAGTAATGGTAACAGGCGCAGTACCCCGCGCATACTGAGGTTTTTCCCGATCGCCCACTTGGGCTTTAGCGGTAGAGGTACCGCCAAGAAGACCAAACATTCCGGCCGCGGACCCTAAGCCCAGCATCTTGAGCATATCACGGCGGTTAGCTAATGTTTCTTTGTTTTTTGATTCCATATTGGTTAATGGTTTTGAAATTGGTGTAATGCGATCCCCTCCGCAAAACTTCTCCAAGACTAACGCCAACCCGCTAACAAAGCATTAACAAAAGCTTAACAACAAGGATTAGGCGGCAAAACACCACCCAAAAACCTCACTGTAAGCCAAAAAAATTACGTAACTAAATAATCGAAAGAGTCTAGGAGAGGATCGTTTTGTAGTCTTTTCCGAACGCTTCGCCATAAATCTGGCGGTATTCGTTACAGAAATTTTCAAATGTCTGCGTAGCCAGCGAATGATTACCCATGTGTGCTAAGGCTTTGCATTTGATGGTCATAGCCTCTTCGTGAACGGGATCAAAGTCGAAAATATAATTGGCTAGCTCCACCATGAATTCCGGATCTTCAGCAACCTGAACATTTTCCGCAAAACGCATATACGTATTGATCACTTGGATGGAAACTTCCGCCTTGAACGAATCGAGCCACTCGTAGTCTGTCTCCGAGAGGAATCCGCCTCGTTGCACAATGGCTGACAATTCTTGAATGCGCTCTTTATCCAACATATCCTTGTTGGTCACGATGGATAGGTAGTTTTCATAGTCGATGTAAATATCATTATCTGCTTGAAACTTCCAATAGCCCGTCTCCTTAGAGACCTTTGCACTTCCCAGTCGTTCTAATATGGTGTTGATTTTAGCAATATTGACGGAGCGGTTATTGCGAGCGCTCTCGGCAGATTTATCAAACCAAAACTGTTCGGTCAGCTTTTCTGAGCTGATGCCCCTGCCCCGCCGGAGCGTATGGAGCAATATAACCAAAAATACTTCTTTAATAAGTGGCGTGAAACTGCGAGTCATATCCGCTCCTTCTAAATCAAAAAGCTGCAAATCCCCACCAAAAAGAAAGATACTGCGCTTATCTGGCTGTTGTTCGAGCACAATCGGATGACGTGTCCGATCTTCCTTTTGCCCCGCTGCTGACCGAGAGCTGGCTGAGACCACGTGCTTTTTCTTCAAATTTCTTTTCCTTAGGAAAGCGAATATGCCTATGAGCGCTGCTGCGCCCAAACCTAGGTACAACAAATGCCATGCTTTCCGTGTTTCCCCTTGTGACTCATGCGTCGCATCGTAAGGAAGCGGCGGACTGGATAACGCATAAATCTTAGCTGTAGTGATTTCGTTTTGCTCGTTATAGTATAATGTTGCTGTCGCAAATCGCTTACTACCTGGGCAATAAAAGAGATCAGCGAATGATTGGATATCATAGAAGAAATAGGGAATAGGGGCTGCCAGCTCGGTTAAGCCAGGCTTGGTTAACGAGCCCGCAACCAACTGTAAACTCGAATGATACCTGTTTTTCGGGAATACCAGGCCATAAAATTGGTTGCTTTTCTCGTCTATAATCAATGAATTGGCCCACGCAATCCCTTCTTCCCCCGGGTCAAACTCATAGACTTTTGACAGCTTTTTGTCTTTAACATCAAAGAAAACCAGGTCGTAAATATGCCTTGGATTAAGCATTTGCTGGCCGGAAACACTTCCGTATCCCCCCAAAATATAGGCACCGTTTGGAGTCGACCCCAAAGCGGCGAGGTATCGGGGAATCAGCGGATCTCCGCCAGCTGTAAGGAGATCCCATTGCCCATTTGACCCATACCGATGAATCTCATTTTTGAAGAGGAAATGCCCATATCCCCCGATAAAGTACAAACTACTATCAATCGGTGAGTGAAATTTGTTAAAATGAAGGTAGCTGGTGCCCTCCCCTGGATAGGTAAAGTTCTTTGACCAACTCAGCGATGTAAAATCAAAAACCGAAACCGTTTGCTGGTCGATACATATATTCAGTAATTGATTAGTTAACGTATCAAAATAAGATTGGCTTCCATTGATCAATAGCAACGGACCCGATTCATACTTGAAAACACTGCGCTCACCCGTCGGGACATGGATACGCAATAGCGAATCCCGCCCCACGACGAATACACTTTCTGTTTGGGGATCGAATGCCGTGCTGGCACGCCCGCCGATCCTGACATCCTGAAGCAATCCCCATTCATAATGGGATCGTTTAATCCATTGCGGATTGATCGCCGAAGCGGTCATTCCCTCTAGGACATCAGTTACTTCCGTGCCTTCTTCTTCGTCCAACGGCCAGTGGCGCGCCAAGCGCTTCCCTTTCCAGACCTGGACATTCCGTATCTTCATCGCAGGCACATCGGTGGTTTTAAATGTTTTGTAGTCGTTATACCCAAAGAGCACTTTTAAACAACGATATGTGCCGATAGTCAGTTTTCCGGTATACACGCTATCACCACATGTTACCGTTAATAAATCTGACTGTGCATCCAACTTGATGGCAATGCGCACCCACTCTTTGAAAAGCTTATTGGAATCAATGTTAAAAGCAATATTGGAAAATTTATCGCCAAGCACGATTCTGAAGTGCTTTTCTACATTATCAAGACGATCATAGATTAAATCAATATTGGTCTTGTCATCAGCGATAATCCTTACAACATAGCCAAAATAATCGGTGCGGTTAGGCATGAATGAGAGTTCAAATGATAACTCCATGTCGTCGCCAAAACAGATTTGCTCACCGCTGCTTAAGTCCAACCCAGTCCGTTGGTCTAAAACGGCTTCATGGCCGGCAAAACCTAATCCGTATTGGGCATTAACAGCTAAGGGAAGTATAGCGATACTTCCCAGAATACACCCAATTACACAAAAAACAAAAGCCCACGATTTCAATGCCCACATAGATTTATAGATTGCAGTTCACCGATAGCCAACAGACGCCTTAAACCAGCGGATGCATTATGGATATCAATCAGCGATTACGTTCGCCTTCCAAATATCGATAAACTTGCCAATATCTGCAATGGATGTACGCCAAATTGTCAAACGGAGGCATGTCTATCGGACCCCATCCGTTGCTACCCCAAGGATATGAGGCTAGATACCGCTGAACTACCTCGTTGGTCGGTCGGTCATCGCTAACTCTAACATCCCCCCATTCATGATATCAGCATGTGAGAGAAAAGGTCTTTTCAATTTCCTGCCGTTTAACCGGGCAGATCCGATATACTTATACGTATCTGACACATTTTTATCCCTTACACGAAAAAAAGAAACTACACTGAATAACAGCGTGAAGGTTGCCTTCATGCGCTTCCTTTTAGTTGTTGTCGAGTTCTTCTTTTGTCCACGGTTGGGTCCGACCCGCTGTTTCTTCGCGGACCCGTTTTACCCTACCCGGTCGTACGGCAGGTGCCTTATTGCCCAGGTCATTCCGGATATAACTCAGCACAGCAGCGATATATTCATCATCATTGGAACCTACCGCCGGCATCATATTGGTATACGTCTTCCCATCGATCGGTCCGGTGAGTCCGTGCAATAGAATTTTGATGAGTTTGTTCGGATCTCCGTTTACATCGGCATTGCCCGCAAGTGTGGGCGCAGCTGCTGCGCCACCGCCGATACTCAGCCCCTTGCCATCTGCCCCATGGCACGATGCACAAAACTCCTTATAGATGACCGCTCCTTGTTTAACCCGTTTCTGGTCTTCAATGGCGAGCAATGCTGCTTCTTTTGCTGCTTTAGCCCGTTCAACCAACCGGTCTGTATACCGTTGCTGCGATAATGCGAATAGATCATTCGGATACGTTTTTAGGAGTTCATCGATGAGTCCTTTGACAGGGGTGGAGTCATCAAATCGCATATTAAGTCCCAATTGAAAACGTACTTCCGGATCCGGATCGTCTTTCAACGGGTACAAGGCATCGAACAACGCGGCATCGTTTTCCCATGCAGCCCCATCAGCTACCCATACGGCATTCTTGCGAACTTTGGCATCCTTATCACCCAACGCGGCTTCAAGTGTTGCCCGATTCAATATTCCCAAACCATCCAATGTCCATAACGCATGGATACGTGCCAGCTGTGCGGGCGACGATGCGACCAATTTTCGAAGTGCATCTCCGACGCTGGTGTCCCCGCGCAGTACCAACAATTTCTGTGCATTATCACGCCACCAACCATTCGGATGCTGCAGGTATTGAACAAGCCGGGCCGGAGTTTCGTCCAGCATTTTTGGACGGGTTGTGTCTGGCTTCATTCCATCATAAACCAGTCGGTAAATCCGGCCACGGCCAATATTTTTGTCTAGTCCGCGCTCCACAATTTTAGGCCGCAGGAAACTTCCTTCTTTTGTCCATTCGCTTTCCTGAATAATCCCCCGGTACATATCCACGATGTAGAGATTGCCGTCGGGACCGGTTTGTGTATTTACAGGCCTGAAGTTCATGTCAGACGATGCAATGAACTCTTCGTGATCGTATGCATTCGTTAACGAGATTTTACCCCCATTATTGGCTACTTTTGCCCGCCTGATCAATCTTCCCACCGGTTCACAGATCAACAGGTCTCCCACCATATCTTCAGGCAACGATGTTCCCCGGAAAATCGACTGCCCGGTACATGCCGTAAAGTGATTCAACGTGCTATCCGGGCGAAGCCTGTTCAGCCCACCCTGCACGTCGGGTGTGGAAATCACCGGCCATACGGCCTTGAACTCGTCATCATACTGATCGTTGAAATCGAGCCGGCCATAATAGGGATTCTGCTGAAAACCCAGTGCCGGGATCTCGGCCCCGGCGGCGGAGTAAAATAACCGGCCGTAATCGTCGTTGGCCAGCCCCCATTGTCCACCGGGGCTTTCTTCCAGCTCTTCAGCAACCAGCTTACCTTGTTCGTAACGGTAACGTACGTTTTCGACGGTCAGGTAAATCCGGTTGTCCAAATTCCAAACCAGGCCACTTCGTTGGTGTTCGAGGTTGTTGGTATTCTGCCGATCATTGACGAAAACCTTTTCCCGCTCATCGGCCACTCCATCGCCATCACTATCGCGGTAACTATAGATGCTGTTATCGAACGTCTCCGCCACCAAAAGCCGGTCATCCAATGGGAGAATCATCCGGGGCAGTACTAAACTATCGATAAAGACTACCGCCTTATCCATCTTCCCGTCTCCGTCCGTGTCCTCCAACCGTTTGATGGAGCATACCGGCTGCATTTCGCCGGTACCGTTTACGTCCTGCATGTACGTATTCATCTCCGCAACAAACATCCGCCCATTGGCATCCCATGCAATCGCAACAGGCTCATGGATCATCGGCTCGCTTGCCACCAACTCCAGCCGGTACCCGGGCTGTAAGTAAATCTGCGCCATGCTTTCCTCCGGCGACAGGTACGACGGCGATGGCAATGTATCGACGATAACTTTTCCGTTTTCGTCCCGTTTGAGCGACTTAATCGGCCCGTTACATGACATCGAAAGTCCTGCAACCGAAAGTGCTCCTATCAACCCAATTACATACTGTTTAATCATCTGTTTGATTTTAGTTATCTGCGCTTTTAAATTTCTTAGTTAGTCAATTACTTCCCCATCGCATAGGTGATACCTCCCCACAAGTGCTGCAGGAAAAGCGGTTCGGAAAAGGATTCCTCCGTATGCCCAAGTCCGGTGTAAAAGGATCTCCCGCCATCGTATTCATGATACCATGAAATCGGATGCGGATTCCCCATACCCTGCTCGCCGGCGTCATAGCTTTCTTCGTCTAGGTTGATCAACACCTCAACACCCTCCGGCCGCTTCCTGAACCGATACCACTCATCCTTCCGTTTCCATTGTGACGGCAATGGCTTGGTGGCCGGAAAATCCCGGTTGATCACTTCCAACAATGCTTCCTGCGGTGCCGGATGACCTGCAAAATATGCCCCTACCAATTTGCCGAACCAAGGCCAGTCATATTCGCAATCGGTTGCGGCATGAACACCCACAAACCCACCGCCGGCTTGAATGTACCGCTCAAAAGCTTGCTGTTGAGCATCGTCCAGCACGTCACCCGTTGTGCTTAAAAAAACCACCGCATCGTATTGCTTTAGTGTTGCATCATTAAATTTGGTTGCATTAACCGTACTGTCTACGCTGACTCCATTCGCCAAACCCAACTCCTGAATGGCTCGGATTCCCTGCTCAATGGAATTGTGATGAAATCCTGCGGTCTTGCAGAAAACCAGAATTTTGCTTTTTTGGGCATATGCATCACTGGCAAAAAGTACTTGCCCTGCGATGCATAACATGGCCAATACACCCATCATTTTTTTCGTCTTCATATGCTATTAATTTAAACAAATCCAAAAAAATTGGCAATTATGTATCGATGCTCAGATACGCTTCAAACTACCGTTCAATTCCAATGTTTCACCTTTCTTGGTTTTAAAGTTGACCACCCTGCCGCCGAGCCGCAGTGTCAGCTTCCCGCCTTTTTCCGCAAAAATCCGGGCCTCCTTCAACGTTCCATTTTCCCACGAAAGGTCGATCGCAAAACCTCCCCGCGCACGCAATCCTTTTACCGATCCATTGGCCAGGTCTGTAGGTAACGAAGGCAACAAGTGCACTTCGAAGCGATTTCCCTTAAGCGGCACATGACTTTGCACAAGCATCTCCGCAATGGCGGCGGTAGCACCGAAATTCCCGTCGATCTGGAAGGGAGGATGGTTATCGAACAAATTGGGCAAGGTCTTCTCCCGCAATAACACCCCCAACAGTTTATAAGCATGGTCACCATTGTGCAAACGATTCCACATATTGATCTTCCAGGCCAATCCCCAGCCGGTACCGTCATCTCCACGTGCAATCAAGGTTTTTCTGGCGGCTTCCGCAAGCTCAGGCGTACCGGTCACGGATATTTGGTTGCCGGGGTGAAGCGCAAACAAATGGGAAGTATGCCGATGGTGCGGCTCTACCTCCTTGTAATCTTCTACCCATTCCATTATCCGGCCGGTTGTTTCGCTGATCCGGATAGGCGCCAACTGGGAAAGCGTTTTCAAACACACCTCCCTAAAATCTTTGTCGATGCCTAATATCTTAGTTGCCGCAATGCAGTTTGTTAGTAGGTCATGAATGATCTCCAAGTCCATTGTTGCGCCGTAGGTAAACACCGACTGTTCACCATTCGGCAGGAAAAAGGCATTCTCCGGCGAATAAGAAGGGTTCGTCACTAATTTTCCGGCCACCGGTGTGCCCGCTGGAGCTTCAACCAGGAAATCGAGGATAAACGTTGCTGCCCCTTTCATCAATGGATAAGCACGCTGTCGCAGGAAAGCCGTGTCCAACGTGTAGCAATAGTGTTCCCATGGATGTTGTGCCAACCATGCAGCCCCCATTGGCCAGATGCCTTGCGGCCCATCCGCAGGCGCCGTAAATCCCCAAGCGTCGGTTAGGTGGTGTACTACCCAGCCATCTGCTCCATATAATACATTGGCTGTGCGCTCGCCTGGCGTTACCAATGCCTCCGTCAAGTCGAACAAGGGCAAATGCATTTCCGGTAAGTTGGCGATTTCCGTCGGCCAGTAATTCATCTGGAGGTTGATATTGGTATGATAATCCGCATTCCAAGGCGGATTCATCTGCCATGCCCACAATCCCTGCAAATTGGCAGGCATCGTACCGGGCCTCGAACTGGCAATCAACAGGTATCGCCCGTATTGAAAGTACGTTTCTACCAGCGAGGGATGAAGCTGACCTGTTTTCCTTGCATCATCCAATAGTTCGTCTGTGGCCAGCGTCTTACCTTTTTCGTCTGAAACCGCCAGTTCAAGCGCTGTGCGACCATAGTATTGTTGATGCTCCCGAATCTGGGCCGTTTTCACCACTTCATAGAGCTGACGCATCGCACGCGCGATGGTCGCGGCGCAGGTATCTTCCGGAACTCCGGAAAAGTCGTGTATATCGGAAATATGCTCAAGACCTGGGTGGTTGGTTGCCCCGGCGATATATAATGTCAGCGTATCGGCATCTGTCACAGCCATCACATCGTCATGAAAAGCGACACGACCCCCAGCTGTCACCGCCTTTAACTGTGCGGCAAACCGAATACCACGGGCATTGCCGTTGGCGTCTTTGATGGGTAGTCTGCCTTTCAACAGCAACGACTGGGCATCTGTGGGGTGCCGCTCCACCACGGCGTCCTGTTGACGTCGCAACGTAAACGAACCGGTAATCTTACCCCCTTTCCCGGGGGTAAACCGCACGATAATGGCTTGATGATCTGCAGAAGCAAAGATTTCGCGGGTATACCAAATGCCGTTGTGACGATACCGTACCGTGACAATACCCGTAGCCAGATCGAGGCTCCGTGTATAGTCCGTTACCGCGAGATGGGGGGTATCAAACCAGAGTTCACCCAGCGATTGATAGGGTTTCACGCCGCGCGGACGGCCCATCATCGTCTGCTCAGCGATCTTTACGGCCTCGTTGTTTTTATTTTCAAAAAGTAATTTTCGGACCTCGGGCAGTGTTTTCAGTGATTCCGGATTGTTTGGGTCCAACGCATAGCCATCCCAAAGTGAACTTTCATTGAGCTGGATCCGCTCATCGGCTACCCCGCCAAATACCATGGCTCCCAATTGGCCGTTCCCGATCGGCAATGCTTCTTCCCATACGCGTGCCGATTGCTTATACCAGAGTACGTTATTCCCCGCCGGCCGGTTACCCTCGCTTGAAAAACGTGTCCGATCTACCCATTCCGCACGGATATCTCCGGTACGTGAACTGGCAACGGAAGTTGCTGCCGTAGCCTTCAACATAAAATCAACAATAGGTGCAGGATTGGGGAAAGCATGGGGATGATGCTTGAATCCAGGTTTCATGATAACCGTGATATCACCACCCGCAGCCTTCACTTTCTTTTCAAAAGCAAGCGTTTGCGTTTGGGGGTCTACCGCCTCATCTGCATCTGCGCAAAGGATCAGTATTGGATAGCTGCCACGCACGATATCCGTGATTCTATCCATAGGGCTTCCCATAAAACCCGCTACGGCTTCATCAGTCGCTAAGCCGTATGCTTGCCGGATGCCATCAGCCATGCCCTTTTTCAGTAACGCATAGGCCCGCATATCGAGCAGTGGATTGTCTACGTATACACCCGCAACCTTGTCCGGATTGGCCGCCGCCCAATTCAATGCATATACACCTCCTCGGCTCATCCCTTCGAAAAGCGCCTTGCGATTCAGACCGGCGTTGTAAAGTATCTCATGGAACATATTCCACAACGAAATAGCCGTTTCATTGCCCAACATTTCTGCCGCATCGCAATAAGCGATGTGATAGCCCCGTTCCAACAGCGCAATATCCGCTTGCGGTTCATGCCCCCAGAAACGAGCACGCCAAACCCAGGGCCGGTCGTTGGCTACACGCTTAGGTTTCACGACCTTGCATTCACGGCCATTCAATGTAAAACTTGCTTCAGCGTAACCATAAAAAGAGCCCGATGTGAAGGGTCTGTCAAGTTGTTTGAACACATCATATTTCGTATCGAATTCCTGGTTAATCTGTTCCGCCAGGCGTCGAGCGATCATACCGGCCGCTTTTTCACCGGGATGGATCTTATCGATATACAATGCCGGCTGATCGATCAGGAGCGCATGCATATCGAGCACTTCAATGCCTTCTTCGGCCGCCGCCTGCCGCATACGTGGAGCGATCTCGTTAACGATGACCTTATCCCATATTTGGTTGGTATCAGTTTCAAACGATTTAAATGGAAGTAAAAGAATTACCCTAGGCGTCGACGGTAAGGCCTGGAACGACTGCACCATAGCCTGGCAATCGCGGATGATTTCACTATAATGAGCTCGATTCACTGCTTTAGCATCGTTGCCTCCCAAATCAATGAATACGATATCCGGATTGAATTTCAAGGCATCCTGATACGCTGGGGTATCCCAATAGGGTGAGTCACCGCTACGCAGCAGGGTAGTCCCACCGACACCGAAGTTTGCGATCTGGTACCGTCGGCCCAACAGCGCTTGCAATTGCCCGGGATAGGCCCTTTCGGTCGGATTATCAATGCCGTATCCCTCCGTGATGCTGGCCCCGACACAAGCCACTTTCACCTGTGCAAAAGTGGCCGTGCAAATAAATAAAGACAGCGCCGCGACAGCAGCGAATTTCTTGATTATCATCATCGTTTAGTTTTAGTTGCCTTATTTAGTGTTACGTTCTGGTAGTCTTACCTGTAGTATTTGCACAAAACCGGCCCCGATGTCACCAACGAGTTGCTGACACAAAACAGACCAATAAAAAGATACCGCTTGAAATCTAGTAGCAAACATATTTTAAGTTTATAATTAAGCGCTAAAATAGCTTACTGTATTAAAAAAAGCTTAACAAAGGATTAACCGGACAGCTATAATCGGTTTTTTGCATACTTTTTTTGCTTTTGCCCAATTCCCGCGGCGGTCTGGGCTACCTCATACAGTATATCGTCGCCTACCCACAAATGCACCCCCGATTCAATCTTCTACTTTTCGACTTTTTCTTTGTTGCCACTTTTCCGACACCAATTATGCACGGTGAATTGCATTAAACCCATTTTTCTTTGAAAAAAAGTTTGAATATACTGATTATTTGCTTTAAAATTGCACGTTATTTAAACTAAGTCCAAATAAGTATGAAGAATGTGTTTACTTCGCTCCTCATTATATTGTTTGCCGCTACCTGTCAATATGGCTATAGCCAAGGTACTTCGCTCTCGGGGCACGTGATTTCCGCCGTCAATCAACAGCCTTTACCCGGTGTTACTGTCCGGATATTGGGCATACCCAACGGCCGTGTAACCGATGAAAATGGTCGGTTTTCTTTTGAAGGCCTAGCCAATGGCCAATATACGCTGACGTTTTCCTACCTTGGCTATGAGTCATCTCGCCTGCAGATTTCCTTACCATCACCCACTAGTGAGCGCCTTTCCGTGGCGCTGTCCTCTTCCCAAAACCAGTTGCAGGCGGTAGAGATCATTGGCCGGAAAGAGCAAACTTATAAGAATACATCCTCATTTTCGGGGACCAAGACCGAAACTCCTATCAAGTTTGTTCCGCAAGCCATTAGTTATGTAACCAAGGAGGTCATCGACGATCAACAGGCCTTCAAAACCAGCGATGTACTGAAAAACATCAGCGGTGTAAATGTATTCTCCTTTTACAACAATGATTTTACCCTACGTGGCTTCAGGGCCGGCAATGCCTTGATTAACGGTTTGCGCGACGCGACGAACAGCTGGTCTCAATCATTGCTGCCCAACGTGGAGCGAATAGAAGTGATCAAAGGCCCCGCCTCGGCATTATTCGCGAACACAGATCCAGGCGGAACGGTAAATACGGTTACCAAAAAGCCACTCGATGTCGATCGGAAATCGGTTAGCTTTGCAACTGGCAGTTACAATACATACCGGATGACAGGCGACTTTACCGGACCGATGAACAACGAAAAAACGCTCCTATACCGCCTTAATCTAGCCTACCAAAATGGGCAATCCTTCCGTGTATTACAGGGTGGAGAAGACATGGTCATCGCGCCGTCCATCTCGTTTATCCCTACGGACCGCACACAGGTCAATGTCGACTTTGTGTATTCCAAGACCAAATCAAGACTTGACCGCGGGCAACCCATCTTCGGAGCAACCGCAGGTACAGACCTTTATTCCACGCCGATTTCATTCGCTATCGGTAAAGAGAATGACTATGCCAATGAGCTCAGTTTGTATACAACGGCATCCTTACAGCACAAATTTACGGACCGTATCTCATTCAATGCATCATACATGAAATTCCTGTATGATGAAGATCTGCTGGAGCACCGCACGTCCAATCAATACGCTGTAGACGCCGATGGAGCGGAAATCCCTACGCAAATGGAGATGCAGACTATCCGTCGAAAACGAAAGAATTACAACGATAACATCACGCTGTACCTCGTCAACGATTTCACCACGGGACCTTTGACACATAAATTGCTGGTTGGTTATGACTACATCCAGAACGTATCGCCCGTTGGCGGTTCCAACTACAATGCCAGGGGATACCGCAATGCGTCCAATACCGGTGCAATTAACAGCTATGACCCGGAAAACCGAGACCTTTACCTCATCCAAGGTAATCGCCCGGTACCAAACGTTCCGCATTTTGACCTCACCAATCCGGACTATTCCATCTCCGAAATATCTGGATACTTCAACGTTTCCAGCGCGCAGGCGGTAACCAAATACTTCGTCAACGGTGTATACGTACAAGATCAAATCACCTGGGGCCCCATACAGGCACTGCTGGCCGTTAGGCAGGAATTCTACACCGATATCCTAAACTACCAAAAGGAAAATGAAGAGGAGGTCCAACAGCAGGCATTCATCCCGCGCTTTGGCTTGGTATATACACCTATCGAACCGATAAGCCTGTACGTTACCTACGCCCAAGGGTATCAGCCACAAGGGGCTGGAACCGTTGGCGATCCGGACCGGTTTGGCGGCCCATTCGATCCGCTTACCAGCACGATGTATGAAGGCGGGGCAAAAATGGAGTTCCTAAATAAGCAACTGGCCATCAATACGGCGATTTACCATATCGAGCAGAATAATATCCTCATCAATGCCAACGATCCTGGAAATCCCGATCGCCTGCGCCAACTCGGGCAACAGCGTTCGCGGGGCGTGGAGTTGGATGTCTACGGCCAACTACTCCCCAACCTCAGTGTCACGGCCAATTTCGCCATCAATGAAACGATGATTACAGAAAGTGACAATGCCGATGAAGTGGGCAATATACTTCCAAACGCTCCCAAACATCAAGGTGGCATTTGGGCAAAATACACATTCACCATCCCGGCATTGAATGGGATTGGCATCGGGGCTGGCGCAAATTACGTCAGTACCAGGACCACATTCAGTGAAGTACTTACCTTGCCGTCGTATACCGTTGCCGATGCTGCACTGTATTATACGATTGACAAGTTCAGGCTATCTGCCAACCTGAACAACATATTCAATAAAACCCATTGGGTAGGTGGCTATGATTTCAACCGGTTGTTCCCCGGCACGCCACGCAATTTCTTGGTTGGTGTAGGTTATACATTTTAGACAACGGTGGATGTCAAAACGGGGCGATAAGGCTGAAAACGGCAAGAAATTTTTCTGGCGGCTTCACCATTGGGTGGGTGTCTACACGGGTATCCTCATCGGCGTACTCAGCCTTACCGGTGCCGTTGCCGTTTTCATTCCGGAAATTGACGCGCTCATCCTAAAACATCATTACGATGCCGTTTCCACGACATCGCCAACCGGAATGCCGCAATTCAGCAAGTCGATCGATTCACTCGTTCGCCGGTATCCAGATTACAGCTCCCTGGCGATCAGCCTACCGGACCACCCAGGCCAAGCCGTTAAAGTCGACCTGATAATCCGTCCTGAGGGTGGCGACCTGAAACGCTATGACTTTTTCATCGATGCGGGTAGCGATTACATTATAGGGCAACGCGATCACCAAAATTCGCTAGCGAATTACCTGCGTCAAATGCATGTTAGGCTCTATGAGGGGTATTGGGGCCGTCAGTTGGTGGGCATTGGAGGAATCGCCCTCGCTGTGGTGGCCCTTACTGGATTGCTCATTTACGGCAACTTCATGAAAAGACAGGCTTGGCCCAACCTCAGAAAAAGTGTGAACATGCGCATCCACATGGCCGATTGGCACAAGCTTTTGGGCATCAGCGCGCTCGCTTTCAATTTGGTCATCGCGCTGACCGGAGCATGGCTGGGGTTACAACCCTGGCTGATGCGATGGCTTGATATCACGACACCTAATCCCTATAAAGCCGCTATCGTGTTGGAACCAGCCAATGACCGCGCATTGACCGTTGATTGGCAAGGTATCCTCAACGCAACCGAAAAGGAATTTCCCGAATTGCAGCCGCGGTACATTACTCCTTCTACCAACGGATCGGGCACCGTAATGGTAAGAGGTAATATCCCAGGGTCGATCTATGAACGTGATATCAATACGTTGGTACTGTCTAAAACAGACCATACAGCGGTTTTCAAATATGATGTCCGCGAACAACCCTTTGGTCACAAGTTTTATTACGTACAGGAGGCCCTGCACTTCGGCGATTTCGGCGGACTGATGCTTAAGGCATTGTATGCGCTGCTTGGGTTGACCAGTGGATTTCTGTCGCTCAGTGGATTTATCGTCTTCCTCTGCCGAAAGAAAAAGAAAAAGGCCAATAAAGCTGCTCCTGGGAAAATCGCTTTCGCATACAGTGTGCTTATTCTCCTTTTTTTAGTCGGCATTGCCCAGATCAGTTTATTTATCGGCTATGCAGAAGCTTCCTTGGTAGCCGGTATCATTATCAATGTATTATTAGCGGCCTTCGTTGGTTATGCACTCGCAAAGTATCTCATGGGTAGCTATCGGCGGAAACGCCGGGCAATATTGGCACGAAAATGAAAAAAAGGACGCAGAAATCCCAAGTCATCGAGCGTTACCTCGTACCTGCGGCACTCTTCGTACTCAACTTCTGTGCGGTACACGTCATCTATGCCTATTCCACTAATAGTTGGATTAGTCTCTGGCACCTCATTGCCCTTACTGCCGTTCTTGTGGCACTGACCTTCGCGCTGGCATTAAAAAACAGCGGCTTCTTAGTGTGTTCAATTACAGCTTATTTGCTGATACTGACATACTGGTGGTAAGCCAAGCGACCTAGGCGTTAACCCAACCCATCAGTTCTTTGGCGCGATCAGCTAACCATCCGTATCCAGTAGCGCCCTCAGGTTTGGCAAATAATTTGGAACCCAGCCCCACCGCACTCACGCCAGCATCAAACCATCCCGAAATACTTTCCTCCGTTGGATTTACCCCACCTGTTGGCATAAATCGCATGGTGGGAAATAGTGGTTTAATCGATTTGAGAAATCCGGTACCCAGCGTATCACCCGGAAAAAGCTTTACCAAAGGCGCACCGAGGTCTTCAGCCATACTGATTTCGGTGGGTGTCATGCATCCCGGTACCCAAAGGATACGCTTCTTGAGCGTGATATCGGCGATTTCCTCCTTTACTACCGGACTCACGATGAACTCCGCTCCGATTTCCGTATATGCGGCAGCCATTGCCGCAGTTTTGATCGTGCCGATACCCAGCAATAAATCGGGCCAGTATTTTCTTTGGTACGCCAGCAATTGCGCGAAGTTTTCCGGCGCCTTATCGCCGCGGTTTACAAACTCAAAGACACGGATTCCGCCTTGGTAGCAGGCATTCACCACTTCCGTACACGTTTGGATATCATCGTGGTAATACACCGGCAGCACCGGGTACTTCAAGATATGGTCAAGTGTTTTTTTCATCAGCTGTTGCGTTAAGCATTACATACTCCCGTTACCGAAATCCCCTTTCACAAACAGTTTTTTAAACCCAGCCGCAGTAGCGGTATCGATGGTCTCCTGTCCGCCTTTATCATTGGCCAATGCATAGATTAGTCCGGCCATAAACGCATCACCACTGCCAATACGGTCTATCACGCCATTGGTTTCATTAATAGCCGAAATAAAATCCCCTTCTTTCGTATGATACGTTCCATACAGGAGATTATGCGTGGCCGAATCCATAAAACGGAAGGTATAGGCAATATGCTTGCACCGCGGCAATAACCCAAAGACTTCCAAAGCGGATTCCTTCGCGTGTTCAAAATAGGTATCGGGTGTGGTATCCCTTCCCAACGTCTCCAATACGGCAGTACCGAGCATCTTATTGGCCGCCCAGATATTGCCCATGACCACATCACAATATTTCAGCAAGTCCGGCATCAATTCGATGGGTTGCTTTCCATAGTTCCAGAGTTTATTGCGATAGTTGAGATCTACCGATATCGTCAGTCCGTTGCGCTGCGCTGACTCCAATGCCTCTTGGCAAACCGATGCCAGCGGCTCACTTAGCGCGGGCGTGAGCGCGCTCCAATGAAACCACGTATAGTTTTCCAATACCGCATCCCAATCGATGGTGCCGGGTTGCAATTGACTGAACGCCGAATACTTCCGGTCATACACCACTTCGCCCTTGGTAAGGCCATTGGCCGATAACAGGAAGTAAAGGCCCAACCGATCCCCTTCCAGCAACGATGGTGAGGTATCCACGCCTAAGCTTTCCAATGTTGATAAGGCTTGGGAGACCAATTCATTATCGGGCACCCGGCTCAGGTAACTGCACGGTACATTCCATTGGCCCAACGATGCCGCTACATTGGCCTCAGAACCACCCGGGAAGACCGCCACCTCGGCGTCTGTGCCCAAAAAAGAATCTCCTGACGAACTTAGCCGCAACAGCAACTCCCCGAACGAAAGTATTTTGTGTTTAGTCATGGGGCGCTAAAATAGTGTTTTTTTAGACTAGAGACAACAGGCACTAGACAACAGCCAGCGCCTGCTCGAAATCGCCAATCAAATCCTCGACATGCTCAATACCCACGGAAATGCGTAGCATCCCGTCATTAATCCCCGCTTTCAGCTTCTGGTCTGGGGAATGATGCAACCCCCACATGCTGGCGGGATGTACAGCCAACGATTCCACTCCACCCAAACTGGCGGCGTTGGCAAAGATTTTCAAATGGTTCAATACGGTCTGCGCGCGTGCAAATTGCTCCTGTTCATCTTTACCGGCCACTTCCACGCATAGCATGCCCGTAAAACCTTGCATTTGCTTTTTAGCGAGCTCAAACTGCGGATGCGAAGGCAAACCGCAGTATAATACGCGCTTGATGAGCGGATGCTTTTCAAACCAGTGAGCAAGTGCCAGCGCGTTTTCATTGATTTGCCGCACCCGGAGTGAAAGCGTACGTAAACCACGTAGCAACAGCCACGAGTCAAAAGGAGCTAACGCGCCGCCCAACGAAAGCAATTTTTTCCAGGCTTTATTTACGGCCTCTTGCGTACTACAGATTACACCGGCGGTCAGATCACTATGGCCACCGAGGTATTTGGTAGCACTATGCACAACGATGTCGATGCCGAAGTCTGCCGGACGCTGATTGATGGGACTGGCAAAGGTATTGTCGCAAATCGTGGTGATACCTAGCCGCCTGGCCAATGCACCCACATAAGCCAGATCCGTGACGGCCAAGTTGGGGTTTGACGGGGTTTCGAGATAGATCAATGTCGTATTATCCCGTATCGAACCTTCAAGCGATGCGTTATCGTGTTGATCGAAATACGAAACATCAATACCGAATTGCGGAAGCAACTCTTTCAGTAAGATGCTCGCCGCGGAATAATGCGATTGCTGCGCCACCACATGATCGCCCGCCTTCACAACGGAAAGCACGGCCGTGCTGATAGCAGCCATTCCCGTGGCGGTAAGCAATGCCGCCTCCGTACCTTCCAAACCGGCCAGTAGCTCGGCCGTCTGGCTGCTTACGGGGTTACCGTGGCGGTGGTAAAAGAAGGGATACCTTGCCTCGGTGGCAGCAGCCATGTAATCGTCGGCATCGGCAGGGGCGTAATACGTAGCCGTCTGGTAAATAGGGGGGACAACCGACGGGGTGTTATTGAATGACTTACCCGCATGGATTAAATCAGTTTCGATATGGCTCATGCTAAGAGAAATTTGATACGGCTAAGTTAAGTAGACCATATGGCAATACAAAACGCCATGGATTAACTTTTTGCCGATAATAGTGACCTGATAAGCGAATACACATGGCAACCGACACAAAAAGCGAACACTGCCTCCAGCAAAGCAAATATGGCTAGTATATCCGCCAAAATATAAGGCACAAATACAACCGAAAAAAGGTGGAGTACAGCGATGGCGGCAGTAAACAACGACCCCACGATAGCCGCAAAGCGCTTGGGTGCCCGGTCCGTTGGTTTATTACCAATGCTTAGTAAAGACGCCAGTAGTCCACTGGCCCTGCTCAACACACTGAAATTGCCTAGATTGGCTGCCCGCAGCAAAAAATCAATAGTCAAAAAAGCAATCAACAACCAGTAGCCTGTCAGGATATAGATTAAGGTCAATATGAATACGGACAGCGCCGTTATACGGGCTTGGTTTTCGTTAACAGTCGTCAAATCCACGGGACACATCATCGTGCAGTTCTGTTTGAACATCACTTTCGTTTTCTTCTTCGTAATCCTATCTTACCACCAAGCCCATCGCACACGATGCAAATATGCGAACAAAAATTTAGTCTACAAAAAAAGTAGACTAAATGGGCCTTTTAATAGTTAATGGAATACGAAATAAGTTGCAGCCCGTTTTCATAGGTGTTACTTTCGATGAGTTCAAGTTGATAGCTTCCACCCAATCCTTCAAATAGCTTCACCCCTTTTCCGATTACTAGTGGATTGAGCTTAATCTTCAACACGTCCAATTGCTTGTTTTCCAACAGCCAGCCGGCAAGCTTTCCGCCGCCGCATAAATAGATATCTGTTTCCGAAGTTTCCTTTAGTTGTTTGACCTCATCGATATCCATTCTTTTGACCACCACCTGTTCACTCTGGCTTTCAAACCGCAGGTTGTCGGAAAAAATATAATGCATCATATGCGCATAGGTCGGGGATGGCTGACCAGCCTCCACACCAAACTTGTAACCAAACTCATAGGTGCTTCTTCCCATGATGACCGTACGGAACGCTTTCAGGTCTTCCAGATACCTTTCTACACCTTTCCCGTCGTATAAGAACCCACTGACGTCATCGTTTATTCCAGAAATATACCCGTCGATCGAGCTTGCAACATAATATACAATTCGTTTCATCTGATTAATTTTTTGCTTTTTCCCTTGTCGCGGGGCTTATCAAAAAAAAATGCGCCAAGAATCTCAGCATGATAAAGCCCAATAAGACGGTCGCTTCTTTCACCATCCAGATCAACCGCACAGTTACTAACCAACAAAGCTATTAAACTACCCGATAAAAGCCCAGTATCATTTTCGCCTACTCACCCCCCTCCGCTGCACAAGGTACAGACCAACGAGGACGAGTATGACTCCCATCAGCGTATACCAAGAAAGCGGCTCCCCCATGAGGATTGCCGCGATGCCAAACCCGGCTATCGGGCACAAAAACAGCCAGGCCGATGCCTTGACCGGATTATCGCGGAGTAGGTAAAGCCAGAGGAGTACCGCAACAATTGAAACCGGGATGGCCAGCCACAGCACGGCGCCCCAAAAGTGCCCATCAAAAGTATTGGCTGAACCGTCGAAAAAAAAGAGCATAAATGGCAAAAGGCATACACCGCCGATCAACGTCTGCCAACCATTGATGGTAAGGATATGCACATCACCCCAATTTTGCCGGGCAAAGTAAATGGCGCCTGCAGAATACGATAACATACTCATGAAAAGGATACCGATGCCCCAGAGGGTAGCATAGCTATCCTGAAACAGTGGATAAGCCGCCAGTAACATACCCGCGATACACAGGACGAAACTGACCACTGTACTCAAGCCGACGGGCTGTTTGTACCACAGGGCACCCAGCAGCACGATGAGCACGGGATTAGTGGCCACGAACAAGGTACCTAAGCCAGCCGAAACCTCCTGCATCGCCAACACATACAGACCGAGGTAGAGCCCCACATTCAGCAGCCCGTATATAGTAAGCTGTTTCCAGATCCGGATTCCCGACGGTATTTTCTTCCGCATCAGCAAATGAGCAATCACGAGCATAATCGTGGAAGCTACCGTAAAACGCGCAATCGCAATGACGAAAGGCTGGGCAGCCAACAAGCCAATCTTCGTGGCGGCCGATGCCGACGCCCACAATATGGCGAATACCACACCCGCCAAGAAATATACAAACTGCTGGACCGAACTTTTCAACCGCGTTAAAACTAATCGGCGAAACTAATCAAAAGAACGTTCTCGATGATAAAAAAGTATATGATCACTTACAAGAAATTGCTTGTGAATCATCCGCTTGGATATGCTAATGCGTCCGGCCGCAATTTTGACAGCGCCTCACGAATGGTTTTACGCAACTTAAAATAGGCATAAAGCTGGCCCCAAACCTTGCCAATGAAGGCCCCAGCAAGGCAATACAAAAAAGCGATTCCCGCGTTGTACCAACTCCAAAATAGGTGCTTTTGAACAAATCCTTGGATAAAAAAGGCCCCTAGGGCAACCACAATGAAAAATTTCCCTTCGCCACAGCCACAGGCATTATGATAGCGATTTATTTTGTGCTCCAGCAATTGGTTTTCGACTTCATCCTGGCCAGCTAACCGGATGACCACTTTTGTAGTTGGTCGGTCCAGTATCCGAACCGCTAACAACGATTCCAATTCCTCGATACGAGTAATCGTAATCCTATTACTTTTCGCGTCCATCAGCTCAACGCAAAATTAACCAGCATGCGACTGCTATTACTGCCACCACAATCAGAAACACGAAGAAACCGGTTGAAACCTTCGCATTGCAATTGGCGCCATTGCCTTTCTGATGACGATCAATATTCGTATATTCTTCCATGAGTGAAATTGATTAAATAAACGTACAATGCCTACTTCCCCGCAGGGAGGCAATCTGAAAATTCGTCATATCCCTATTCACCAGTTCACCAGCTGCATCCGTTCTGATATTCGGAAACATCAGGTTATTTACATCAGCCGCATCCTCCAAATGGGGTAACAGGCAAGCATGGCCGATTTCATGGGCCATGGATTGTATACCGGCAATGTTGGGCTCTACCACCACGTAGTTATGTGTTGCCGAGAAACTACAACCCACCGTTGAACGAGGCGTGATGTCGGCGATAACGAAGACGATTAGTTCCGCACCGTACCCCACTATCCGTTTCCACCCATCCTGAAAAGCGCAGTCTGCGGAAACCAATTCATAATAGGACCCGCCTATCCACCAATCACTGAAAAAACCACCGGCGCCGCACTCGATATTGTTTGCCATATCATTGGTAACCAGCTGCGGTACGCAAACCCCTGTATAGATTAGGTTTACATTACATTGCCTGTCAAAAACCGCTTGAGCAGTTTGTATACCGCGTATGGCCACTGCCTCGGTGGTATGAGGCACACCATTATTATTCAAGATGATCAGTTTGACATACATCTTTTTCCGGATTCGGATCCCAGCCAATGACAACAGGAAATCGGGAAGGCTAACGATGCGCCAGATGATTTCCGTCACCCAATTGATAATCGTCCGGATGATCCCCCCCAGTATGGGGATACTCAAGATGACATTGATCAAGAAGCCCACAAGATCCAGAACGAATCCCACCAATGTGCATACAACCTCTGTAACTAATCGGGTTATCGTTTCGACCACCCAAGAAATTACCTTTACCACCACCACTACGATCCAGCAGAACCATTTGTTGCAGCACAGGCACCACCAGTTACAGGGTTGTTCACGGCAGCGCCGCTCTTCTTGGTTTACCCAAGTCTCAATCGGGCGTGAGATGTTCTCGGTTATCCAAGTCTGTATTTCTCTACATACTCTCATAACGACTTTGATTAAATTAACAACGATAGATTTAATCCAAAACTCTCTAAATCAGGCTATATACACAATACCCATTTTGGTGTAATATCAACGACACACTCGCAAATTGAAATGTCACCGGCGTTTTATTTCAAATCGATTTTTTTACCTTAACTTTAAACACGATTTCATGATCGAGCTTCTTGACTATCCAAAAGGCATACATCACATTGACGCGAACAATAACCAATATGTCCAAGCTACACCGAAGAGATTTCATTAAATTATCCGCAGCCGCCGGATTTACGGCTTCTATATGGGAGCCGTTATTGCAAAAAGCACTAGCCGTGGAGGCCTACAACGCCACTCGTTCCATACAAGATGTGCAACATATCGTCATCCTGATGCAGGAAAACCGTTCTTTCGACCATTATTTCGGAGCGATGAAAGGGGTTCGTGGATTCGGAGACCGCTTCCCGATACCACTTGAAAGCGGGCAGCGGGCGTTTCATCAGTCGGATGGCAAAAAGATCGTACCACCCTACCGGGCCGACAGAAAAAAAACCAATGCGGCACTCATAAACGGCACCCCACATAATTTTCCGGATACGCAGGCCGCCTGGAACCAGGGGAAATACGGGTATTGGCCCCTGTTCAAGACGCCCTACTCCATGGCCTACTACACCCGGGAAGAAATTCCGTTTCAATATGCCATGGCAGAATATTTCACGATTTGCGATGCCTATCATTGTTCGATTGCCACAGGCACAGACCCCAACCGAATCGTATTCTGGTCTGGATCGGTAGACAACCCCGAAAAAAGAGCCGCAGGCATTAACTGTACGGATGCAGACGCAGAGCCCGTGAATCTACGCTGCTGGATCAAGGGCGAAATGCCCGAACCGGGTTATACCTACCAGGGCAGTGCATTTAAATGGCCCACGATTCCAGATGTCTTGCAGGAAGCGGGTATTAGCTGGCGCATCTACCAGGATCCGAATGACAACTGGACGGGTGCTATGCACGGCTGCCTGGCATTCGAAAGTTTCCGGAATGCCAAACCGGGCGATCCAATCTATGAAAACGGCATGCGGCACTGGTCGCTGGAAGACCTTGCGAATGATGTAAAAAACAAGACCTTGCCTCAGGTAAGCTGGATACTTCCCTCCCAAAGCAATTCGGAGCACCCGGGGGCACCTTCTAGCCCATACCGGGCATCCAATTTCACGCATGAAGTACTGTCTGCCATTACAAGCAATCCCGAAGTGTGGAGCAAAACGGTCTTTTTCCTCACATTCGATGAAAATGACGGCCTCTTCGATCACCTACCCGCTCCCGCAGTGCCCGCTTACAACCTAGACAATACCCTCGCCGGTAAATCAACGGTCGATGTAGCTGGCATGTATTTCCATAATGACAAAGACAACCTCCAAGACACCGAGGCCGATCGGGTCTATATCGACAAACGGGATACCATTTCCGGCAACCTGCGGCCTTGGGGCATGGGGCCACGGGTACCGATGTACATCTTGTCTCCTTGGAGCAAAGGCGGGTGGGTGGATTCCGCCGTGGCCGACCACACCTCGGTAGGGCAATTTATCGAGAAGCGATTTGGCGTAACCATCCCTGCGATTTCGCCCTGGCACCGCGCAATCAGTGGTGACCTTACCTCCGCGTTTGACTTCGTTACCCCCAACGACCCGAAATTTCCCATGATGCCGGATACTTCCGCATTTGAAAAAATGGATGCTGCATCGAAAGAATTGCCAAAAGCCGTTGCCCCAGAACATCCGTCCGAATTGTACCAGGAAAAGGGAACCCGCCTTTCCCGGGCGCTCCCTTATCGCCTGCATTGCAGCATGAAATACCTCCCCGCCGAAGGTAAGGTGCAACTTGTATTCGAGAATAAAGGAGACAAAGGCGCCGTATATCATGTGTACGACATGAATCGGTTGGATCGGATTCCACGGCGATATACCGTGGAAGCTGCTAAATCACTTACTGATGAATGGGACGTAAATAAAACTGATGGCGCATATGATTTGGAAATATATGGGCCCAATGGTTATTTCCACAAAATAACCGGAAACATCAGGAACATTGAACCCGAGATCGCATTGGCGTATGACCACGTTAACGGTGATATTTCCATCTTGCTACAAAATAATTCTGCGACTTTGTTAGCTGCAGAAATTGTTTCCAATGCGTACGATTATACCAAATCCGTTACAATTTCTCTAGCGACTGGCAACCAACAAAAAAGGGTGATAAGCCTCAAAAAAAGCAGCAATTGGTACGATTTTACTATCAAAACGGAAAACGGCTTCTCGCATCGTTTTGCGGGCAGGGTAGAAACCGGCCAACACGGAATCAGTGACCCGGCAATGGCAACGGAAATTTAAGAGTTTGCTATCTATCTCTTTTTTGCTTCCTTTGCAAGGAACCCGATACCCAATTGGTTTCAACGCAATGCACAAAATGAATAGTTTGAATCATGAAAAGAGTTAGTACAAAATTCTCCTTGCTATTGGCAAGTTCACTAGCCGTGACTACATTCCATTCCTGCCGATCGCCGGAAAACAACGCAAACGATACCGATCAATCGTCCTCCCAGGTAAAAGTCGACGCCTTTGCTGATTTGGAGATTCTACGTTATGAGGTGCCGGGATTCGACGCCTTGAATCTCCAGCAGAAAAAGCTGGCTTACTACCTTTATAAGGCGGCTTTGTCGGGCAGAGACATCATCTACGATCAGCGCGGCAAGAACAACCTGACTATCCGGAAGACACTGGAAGCCATCTTCAACAACCCGAAAACCGAGAAAAACGACGGCGAATGGGCTAAATTTAAGGAATATGCTGGCCGTTTCTGGTTTAGCAACGGCGCACATCATCACTATTCCAATGATAAGTTTGTACCCGAATGCAGCCAAACATATTTCGCAGGCTTGGTAAAAGCCTGTGATCCGGCAAATCTTCCTTTACTTGACGAGGAGACCACCCAAGCGTTTGTTGGTCGCATCACACCAATCCTATTTAACCCAAAGCTGGATTCCAAGATGGTCAACCTCGCTGACGGGATCGACCACGTAGCCCTGTCATCCAATAACTTCTATGAGGGGGTCACCCAACAAGAGGTGGAAGATTTTTATGCGGGTTTTCCGCATACCGGCCAAGACCCCGAATGGGGGCTGAATAGCAAGGTGATTAAGGTGGATGGTAAACTCACAGAAAAGGTATGGAAATCGGGCGGAATGTATGGCGATGCCATTGACCAGATGATATTTTGGCTGGAAAAAGCTATTCCCTTAGCCGAAAATCCACAACAGAAACAGGCACTAACCCTGCTCAGCCAATATTACCAAACCGGCGACCTGAAAATATGGGACGAATACAACAAAGCTTGGGTGCAGGACACAACTGGCACCATCGATTTCGCAAATGGCTTTATTGAAGTTTATAACGATGCCATGGGCATCAAAGGCAGCTATGAGGCGGTACTTTCACTGAAAGACCTCGAAAGCACCAAACGCATAAAAGCCATTGCCGATGAGGCACAGTGGTTTGAAGACCATTCCCCATTAATGCCAGCGCATAAGAAAAAGGAGGTGAAAGGTATCAGCGCCAAAGCCATTACCGTCGTCGCGGAGGCTGGCGATGCGGCTCCCAGCACCCCGATTGGCATCAATCTTCCCAATTCGGACTGGTTGCGCAGGGATTATGGTTCCAAATCAGTGTCACTGAGCAACATCGTACATGCTTACAATGAAAGCAGTGCCAACAGTGGCTTTCTGGAGGAATTCGTAGGCGACACTGCCAGATTGAACCGGATGAAGAAATACGGCAACCTCGCCAGCGACCTGCATACCGACATGCACGAATGCATCGGGCACGCTTCCGGGCAAATCAATCCGGGTGTGGGTACCACGGATAAAACGTTAAAGAGCTATGCGTCCTGTTTGGAAGAGGCTCGGGCCGACCTCGTGGCCCTCTACTACATACTCGATCCAAAACTCGTGGAAATCGGGGTTATGCCTTCGACCGAAGTGGGTAAAGCTGAATACGACAGCTACATGATGAATGGACTGATGACCCAGCTTACCCGTATCAAGCCCGGCGACCAGATTGAGGAAGCTCATATGCGCAATCGTGCATTGAATGCGTATTGGGTATATGAAAAAGGCAAGGCAGACAACGTGGTATCCTTCGAGAAAAACGAGGGCAAGACTTTTGTGCAAATCAATGACTATGAAAAGCTACGCTCCTTATTTGGCGAGCTGCTGCGTGAGATCCAGCGCATTAAGTCTGAAGGGGATTACAAAGCAGGCAAAAACTTAGTGGAAACCTACGGTGTAAAGGTCAATCCCGAATTGCACGAAGAGGTTTTGGCGCGGTTTGCGACGTTGAACCTGAAACCCTACAAGGGTTTCATCCAACCGCGATTGGTCGCTGTGGAGGAAAACGGGGAAATCACAGACGTTAAACTGGAATACCCAAGTGATTTCTACGGCCAGATGCTGGAGTACGGCAAGGATTACGCCTTGTTGCCAGCGGTAAATTAGACCCGGAATTCCCTAGATTGAGGACGTTAAAGCCACGGGGAACGGTACCATCTCCCGTGGCTTGCTTGTTTGCCTAGATCTTATCCTTACCTCGGCTTTCCTTGTCCATCCGGCGGATATCGGGCAGTTTGTCTACTGAAATCAAGTTTTTGAAGTCCCAGAATGCCGAAACGCAAACAATCTTCCAAACCCCATCTATTTTTTCCATGAGCCTGACTTCTTTACTGTGGAAGAACACCTCGCCCTCCCGGTCGCTATTAAACTGATCCCAGGTCAGGTAAGCGACGTTTTCGTCATAGAATTTGAAGGTAATGTTTTTTCGCTCCACGATCGGGTGACTGGATACAGGCTCGGGGTTGTCGTGGATGTATTTTCCCACCGTGTTGTCGATGTTCTCCCAACCGACGCTGGAATCAAACGTACCATCCCGGTTACTCCATGCCTGAAAAGCATAATCTTCCTGTACGTAGGTCGACTTCCAATTGTCATAGTCCCGCGCAAAAAAGGCTTCCGTTTCCTTTTCAATCGTTGCTAATACGGCATCCTTTTCTTGTTGCAATGCCGCCTCGCTTTTTTCATGGGGATTGTTTGCATTACAGGCTGCAAAAAACAGGCCTATCAAAAAAAGGGCGGCTTGCCCTTTAAAATGCCGACGCAGATGCTGCGTGCCACCAGACACGCGTAATCCGCTTTGTAGGGTGTTAAAACTAAACCGTTCCATAATATTGCGTTTTAATTGGTAAAACTGCAACCCTCTGTCTGTTGCAGTACCCAATACTATACAAACAACGTTTATAACCAACGGTTTGCCAATTTCGAACAAGAAAATCACCGACAAAGCCCCACGATGTGGGGCTTTGTCGATTTAATGATTATTAAGCTTTGCTATTGGTTTGCTTCCTATTCGTTGATCATCGGCAGGTATTTCTTTCGGCTATCGATAATCACCCAAAGGTTTATTGCCATAATGAACAATGCTATGGGCAGTCCCGAAGGGGCAACGGTAGCATGGAGGAACAATACACCCACCGAAATCGGCAAAAGGACTATCGCACCGAGTGCCCGAAATTTAGGCGGAATGAACAGTACGCCGCCGATTATTTCTACCACCGCAACCAGCGGAATCAGCCAACTGATCTCCATCAGTGCGGTAAAGGTCCGAACCATTTCCTCGGGCAAGTCTTCTGGTACCGGCATGTAGTTAAAAAATTTGTTCAGTCCGGAGTTGATGTACCCGATCCCAAATACCACGCTCAATACAAATTGGATTTTCTTTTTCATGATTTTGACGTTTATTGATTTATTTTTCGCTTTATCTTTATTACAAAACAAATATCTCGGTTAAATCCGACACCAGCGATGTGCAAAAACGTCATAATTAAGGGGTGAATACGACAAAATATCGATAACCCTGAATGATTGAAGTTTTGATCGCAATATCGCGGTAATATGTATATCTTTACTTATCGAATCCGATTTAACATGTATAACCGATTTGAAATCACTCGTCTAAGATTAATACCTTTTGATTTTATACGGATGTTGCTAATGGTAGGCTGCCTAGGAGCTGCACAAGGAGCTGCCGCGCAATCGCCGGATTCGAAATTCATTAAAAACGTTGATGAATTGCTGTCAAAGACCCGAGTAGCTATGCTTCATTCAGCGTATGACTTGGCATTGGAATATGCACAGTCGGCCATGCGTGAGGCCAAGGAGATCGCCTACCAACGGGGGGAAGTACAGGCTTACGATGCGTTGGCAGAGCTGATGCTACAGATGGGAAGGAGCGCAGACATGAATGAATACGACGCCCAGCTTGTCCCTTTAGCTCAATACCTACGCGATACCTCATTTTGGGCAAACGGATTGAACCGGCAGGGTATTTACCTCATGGAAAATGGGCGACCCAAGGTCGCTGAGCAACGGTTTCTTGAGGCATTGAATCTTGGATTAGAAAAACGACAGACCCCCAAGACAGCCGAAATATACAGTAACCTCGGCTCAAACAACCTCGCCGTGGGCAACAATGAAAAGGCTATGGAATGGTTCTTCAAGGCATTACGGTTGTATGAAAAGCACCAGCAATTGAAGGGTATGGGTGAAACATTCAGCAATATTTCATCGGTCTTTTATCTCATGCGAAACATCGACGATGCCATCCAGTTCCAAAGGAAAAGCATCGAGGTACGCAAAGCAATCAATGATGAAGCGGGCTTGGTAATCACCCATGTCAACATCGGGCAACTTTATATTCTCAAGAATGATTTCCCGTTGGCTTTATCACACCTACAGCAAGCGGTGTACCATGCCGATAACCTCAACAACGCTAACCTACAGGCCAGTGCCTACGCGGGAATGGGTACGTATTATAGCCGGAACAATGTGTTGGATACGGCATTACAATGGCATGCCCGGGCAATCAGAATTTTTGAAGACCTAAACAATAAAACGCAATTGTCCCGGCTATATGTATCGACAGGATCGCTTGCTCACCGCACCGGCGATTCGCTCCAAGCCACGAAATACTTCCACAAGGCGCTTGATCTTGCCCTGTCGTTGAAAAACAAGGAAAACATAGCCAATGCCAACCTACACCTCAGCCGCTTTTATGAAGACCATCATGATATGGCCACCGCTTTCAGTTACTACAAAGTACATCGTAATTATCGGGATAGCATTGCTACCCAAAGTGCAATGGCGGCGATCGAAGAAGTACGTACCGAATATGAAACGGAGAAAAAGGAGGCTCAAATCGCGCAGTTAACTTCCGGGCAGCAAATCAAACAACTCCAGATCGAAAAGCAAAACGCGCTGTTGGCTGGCAACCTATTGGAGGCGAGACAAAACGAGCTGCGAATCAAACAACAGGAGGAGGCGTTAGAACGACAGACCCTTATCGCGCAAAATACCGCCCAACAACTGCAGCTGAACAAACAGGAGAAAGAACTGCAGAATCGTCAACTCAAAAATTCACGCAACCTACGGAACGCAATATTAGCCGGCATGTTGATCTTGGTGGTCATCGGTTATTTCTTGTTCAACCGTTATCAACTCAAACGCACCATCAGGAATCAACAACACTTACTGGATATTCGCAACCATATTGCCAAAGACCTTCATGACGAGATTGGCTCTACGCTCACGAGCATCAAAATCCTTTCCGATGTTTCGGGCAAAAAGCTAAAGGACGATCAGGGAAAGATCTCAACGTATCTGCAACAGATTGCCACACAATCGGCCTTAGCTCAACAGGGCATGAGTGATATCGTATGGGCAGTAAAGCCCGACAACGACAAACTGGAAAGCATGCAGATACGTATGCGGGAGTACGTCGCGCAGACGTTAGAGCCCACCGCGATAACCGTGAAGTGGTTATTGGATGCTAGATCGGCCAATATAACCTTAAACATGGAACGGCGGCGGGATTTCCTGCTTATTTTTAAGGAGGCAATTAACAATGTTGCGAAGCACGCACGTGCTTCGGAGGTAATCATCAGGCTTCTACATAAGCCGCACCATGTCGTACTATCCGTTGAAGATAATGGACAAGGATTTGATATAAACGGCCGACGGACCTCGAGTGGACTGGCCAACATGCGGAAACGTGCCCAAACATTGGGCGGAAAACTGGATATAGACACCGGTAGTCAAGGCACATCCATCAAATTAATTTTGCCATTGGAACAACAATGATGACCAAGGTATTACTATACGACGACCACAGCGGATTGCGTCTGAGCATACAAGCGCTCCTTGATGCAGAAGACGACATGGTGCTGACAGGGGCGTTACCATATGCGTTGGCCGTGACGGAAGACATCAACCAATATTCGCCGCAAATCGTGCTGATGGATATTGATATGCCCGGCATTTCGGGCATCGAAGCGGTAAGGCGTATTCGAGCTACCGATGAGACGTTGCCCATACTGATGCTTACCGTTTTTGACGATAACGACCGGATTTTCGATGCCGTATGTGCTGGAGCATCGGGATATATCCTGAAAAGTTCGGCGCCGGAGGAGCTCCCGCAAGCCATCCGGAGTGTATTGAGCGGCGGAGCCCCAATGACTGGATCGGTAGCCCGTAAAGTATTGCAGATGGTACCCCGTGCACGCCAAATACAGCACGAAACCTATTACCTTTCCGATCGGGAAACCGAAACACTTCAACTCCTCGTAAATGGCTATAGCTATAAAATGATTGCTGCCGAACTGAACCTGAGCATCGACACCATCCGGTTCCATATCAAGAAAATCTACGACAAGCTGCACGTACATTCGGCTACGGAAGCCGTATCCAAAACATTGAAAAACAACATCCTGTAGCGACAACCACATACTTATGTAGTTGACACCCATATGGATTAATCCGAGCTTTGAGTCAGGAAAATCTGTAGCGGTGAAAAACTAGTAAGTTATGAATGCGATTTGTATATGCCTTGTTGTTGGCCTGATGACCTTCCCCCACCATGTCGATGGCCAAATCCTGAAGAAGCTGGCAAAAAAAGCAGAGGAAGCAGCCGAACGGACCATTGAACGGCGAGTGGAACGGGAAACCGAGGAAAGTACCGACAAAGCACTGGATAAGGTGTTTGAAAAGGATAATAAGACGAAAGATAGCCCCAACCGTTCAGCTGACCAATCGGCCGATGGTATGATGACGAGTGGCGATGCCGCCGTAGGAGCTGCAACTACCAGAACATTTGCTTCGTATGGAAAATTTGATTTTATACCCGGCGACAACGTGATTGCCATCGAGGACTTCGCGCAGGACGCCGTGGGGGACTTTCCGGCCAAATGGAACACCAACTCAAGTGGAGAAGTAAGAACCATCGAGGGACGAGAAGGAAAATGGTTGGCACTGACCACTAAGGGTTCGGTGACGCCAGATTTTATCACTGAGCTTCCTGAAAACTTCACGTTGGAATTTGACTTGGCGGTAACACCCGACTATAGTTACTACGATGCTAGTTTATGGATTTCGATGGCCAGCTTCTCCGGCTCAAGCGGATTTACCGCATGGACACAGTTTGGAGCAGGCAAGAAAGATGGCGTGGTGGTGACGATCCACCCACAGGATGCCGGAGGCGCAGCCAAAGGAAGGAGTGGCTATTCCTTTTGGGAAGGAGGTAAGGTAACCATGGAAAACGATATGGGAGCACTCGATGCTTTCAACAATAAAGATAAAAACATCGTAAAAATATCCATATGGCGCCAAAACCAACGGTTGCGCTTCTATGTAGATGAAACGAAGGTATGGGATCTCCCCAGGGCATTTGCGAAGGACGTACAATACAATGGGCTGGTGTTTGACCGCGATGGGGCTGCCGAAGGAAACCAGTATCTCATCAGCAACCTGCGGCTGGCTGTGGGGACGCCCGATACCCGGAGCAAACTGATTAAGGAGGGTAAGTTCTCTACCACGGGCATCTACTTCAATTCGGGCTCAGCCGTCATCAAACCGGAATCATATGGGATACTGAAGGAAATCGCCACGGTGTTGGAAGAAAACGCCGCAGTACACGTATCCATAATCGGATATACCGACGGCGACGGAAGCGATGAGCTAAACCTTAAGCTATCCAAAGCGCGCGCGGAAGCTGTTAAAGCAGCGCTTGACGGCGAATTCGGAATTAGTGGCGATCGGATGCAAACTGATGGCAAGGGTGAAAGTGAACCGGTGGGTGACAATTCCACACCTACCGGTAGAGCGCAGAATAGAAGAGTAGAATTTATTAAAAAATAATCTGCATACCTATCATGACAAAAACGATGAACACGATGAAAAACCTTTTCGGATTGCTACTGCTCGCGGGCGGCCTATCATGCAGTAGTAACAGCAACAGGCCTGATGATGATCTGCCATCCGAAGCTTTTCTCCTCGTCAGGGGCGACGTATCATTAACCGCGACGCATATCAACGCCTTTGGAGCAAGCCTACCCGGAGGGGCAGGATTCGTTGCTTCCATCGTCGGAAAGGGTGAAAGCACATTTCCAAGCTTGAATATCGATATTCACCCGTTCAACAACGAAACTGGTTCGCATACCTTCACAAAAGGCAGCAACGGCCACATAGCCATTAACGTAGCTGCCAACACCGATGGTTACTACACTACCGATGAGATTGGGGCTGGTGGCACCGTAACCATCACCAAGGTGTATAAACGGGGCGTATACAGCTTGCTGGCCGGCACCTTCGAAGCGACCCTCGTTAATCCAAATAACGATGAAGACATCATCCGGATCAGCGGCGAATTTCAGGACACCGCATATCCGGACTATTGACTGTTGAGCTGCGCCATATCCCGCAGAATTAAAATAGCCTGCCCAATATCAGGCACCTGCTCAAAGGCGATACGCAGCGACCCTTTCACTTCTTTAAGGTTGCAGATCGTGGGATTGAGTTGTACGAACTGCAATACCTTGCCAAACTGATCACTTTCAAAATAGCTGGGATTGGTGGAGAAGTAACCACGCAGGATGTTTTTCTTGTAGGAAATTTTTTCTAAACCAATGGCTTTGCCCAGCCATTGCAAACGTAGTGTGTTGAGGAGCTCTTCCACCTGCCGAGGCACAGGCCCGAAACGGTCGCGCAATGAGCCTTTAAACGCATCCAGCTCCTGCTCGTTTTCGAGCTTGGCGATTTCATTGTACAGGTTGTACCGCTCCGCCACGTTGGTTACATATTCATCGGGAATCAATACTTCCAAATCGGTATCGATCTGGGTAAAGGATACAAAATCGCGCGGCTTTACATCTTGGAAAAGTGAAGAAAATTCATCGTCTTTCAACTCCTGTATAGCCTCATCCAGTATCTTATGATACATCTCAAAACCGATCTCGGCAATAAACCCACTCTGTTCCGCGCCCAATAGGTTACCGCTCCCCCTAATATCAAGGTCGCGCATAGCGACGTTGAACCCGCTACCAAGTTCCGAAAATTCTTCGATCGCATTGAGCCGCTTATAGGCTTCCGCAGTGAGCGTGGATAGCGGCGGACTGAGCAGGTAACAAAACGCCTTTTTGTTTGACCTCCCCACACGGCCCCGCATTTGGTGCAGGTCGCTTAGGCCGAACATATGGGCATGGTTGATAATGATGGTATTGGCATTGGGGATATCCAGTCCGGCCTCGATGATGGTCGTGGCTATCAACACATCATGCTCATGGTTCACGAACTTGAGCATCACATCTTCAAGCGCGTCACCTTCCAGCTGGCCATGCGCCACGCCCACGCGCGCATGGGGAACCAGCTTTTTGATCATGTTGCCCAACTGCGGCAAATCAGCCACCCGGTTATGGATAAAAAAGACCTGCCCCCCGCGATCTACTTCATAAGAAACAGCCTCCTGTATGAGCGTCTCGTTAAAAACATGCAGCTCCGTCTGTACGGGTTGCCGGTTTGGTGGCGGGGTATTAATGATGCTCAGGTCGCGTGCGCCCATCAATGAAAAATGTAGCGTACGCGGAATGGGTGTAGCCGTAAGGGTGAGCGCATCCACATTGGCACGGATTTGCTTCAACTTTTCCTTCACGCCCACGCCAAATTTCTGTTCTTCATCGACAATCATCAAGCCGAGGTCCTTGAACTTGACATCTTTGCTCACCAATCGGTGGGTGCCGATGATAACATCGAGCTTGCCGTCGGCCAGTCGCGCCAATGTTTCCTTGATTTGTTTGGTGGTCTTGAAGCGGTTGATGTAATCGATATTGCAAGGAAAGCCTCGCAAACGTTCCATAAACGTACGATGGTGCTGCATGGCTAAGATGGTGGTAGGCACCAGTACCGCTACCTGTTTGCTATCAGCCACGGCCTTAAACGCCGCACGGATAGCCACCTCGGTCTTACCAAACCCTACATCACCACACACTAAGCGATCCATTGGATGGGGCGACTCCATATCGCGTTTTACATCCAGAGTCGCTTTCTCCTGATCGGGGGTATCTTCGTAGATAAAGGAGGCTTCCAGTTCAGTCTGGAGGTAGGTATCGGGACTAAAGGCGTTACCGGTCTGTGCCTTACGCTTGGCATACAGCTTAATCAGGTCGCGGGCAATATCCTTAACTTTTTTTTTAGTGGTCTTTTTCAGCTTGTCCCACGCATCGGTACCCAGCTTGTTCATTTTGGGTACGCTGCCTTCTTTGCCCGTATACTTCGAAATGCGATTGAGCGAATTGATATTGACGTAGAGTAAGTCATTGTCGGCATAGACCAGGCGAATCATCTCCTGCATTTTGTCATTTACCTTTACCTTTTCCAGTCCGGCATATTTGCCGATACCGTGGTCGATGTGCGTGATGTAGTCCCCCGGTTTCAGGTCACGTAGCTCCTTGAGTGTGATGGCCTGAGAACGCTCATAGCCCTTCTTGCGTTTATATTTATAATACCGATCGAATATCTGATGATCGGTATAACATGCAATACCCAATTCCGTATCTGAGAAACCCTCACGCAACGCCGTATGAATCGGCGTAAAAGTGACCGATTTGTCCAGATCATCGAGGATGGTGATTAGCCGTTCAATCTGCTTCGGTGAATCACTGAAAATGCAGTTCTGAATATTAGCCTGCTCGTTTTCCTTGAAATTATGGATCAGCAGGCTAAAATCCTTATTAAATGACGGCTGCGGCCGCTGGGAGAATACGATAGTCTCGTTTGCCTGATAAAGAAATTGTTTACCGAACTCCACCACGGCAAAATCAAACAGTATGGCCGCCAGGTTTTTCTCATCGATAAAGTTGAACTTCGGGTCCACCCACTCCGGGTTCTGGAGTTTGTCGGCTTGGGGAAGCGCTTTCCATAACTCGGCAGCTTTTTTATACCCTTTGGCAATAACATCCATTGTAAACTGTACGTCTTCAAACCATATGGATGAATCGGCAGCGATGTATTCCAACAGCGAAATATTACCCTCGGTTAGAAATTTTGCCTGCACATTAGGTACGATGGTGACCGTGTGAATTTTACTTACGGATAGCTGGCTTTCGATATTGAAGGTCCGGATACTTTCGATGTCGTTACCAAAAAATTCGATGCGGTAAGGAAGGTCGTTAGAAAATGAAAAGATATCAACAATGCCGCCCCGAATGGCGTACTGCCCCGGCTCGTAAACAAAATCCACCCGCTCAAATTCGTATTCCTGAAGGAATTCATTGATAAAGTCGATATCGAGACTTGTACTTTGTGTAATTTCGAGCGTGTTTTTTTCCAGGTCGTTGCGATTGATTACTTTTTCAGCCAACGCTTCGGGATAAGTAACCACCATTTTCGGCAGTTCGCTGGCATGGTTGAGTGTGCTCAGCGTTTCAGCCCGCTGCAATACATGGGCGCTGTCTGTCTGCGTAAAATCGAATGCTTTGCGATAAGAGGCAGGAAAAAACAACACCTGCTTGTCCAATAAGCCTTCCAGATCGCTTAGGAAATAAGAAGCTTCTTCATGGGTGGGCAGCACAAACACTAAAGGACGTTCCTGTAGTTGATAGCATGACACCGCCACCATCGCATCAGCCGACCCAATCAACCCCTTAAGATGGATTTTCGGGTTTTTGCCGAGCAACGTTTTTGCCAAAGCAGCTACCTTATCGCTTTGACGGTATTCCGCTAAAATATCACTTATACCCACTATCTTAAAAACGGGGCAAAGGTACGGAAAAAAACAAGGTGGACTCAATTAAAACTGACCCCCGTTCGAAAAGGAGGATACACGAACTCCGTTTCTTGGGTTTCCAGGATAAAAATGGCGATTTGCACACGGGTTCCCTCAACGCGATCTTCCGGGTCCACCAGGTTTTCGATGCGCCATTGGATGTGATCTCGATAACTCTTGTTGAACAGGTCGACCCGCTTATCGGTAATTTTATGCCCCATACTCTTATGCCCCGACTGTGGCGTTCGGTGTTCAGCCAATCCAACACCGTTGTCTTCAATCGTTAGTTCGATATGAGTGGCGCCTGATTTTGCGACGATCCGGAGCTGTTTCTCCTTTCGATTTGAAGGCGATAGGCCATGACAAATTGCATTCTCGACAAAGGGTTGCAACAGCAGTGCCGGAATGACATCCCGCTCCTCCCATTGCTCCATTTCATTCACAATATGATAACTAAAGCCATCGTCAAAGCGATTTTTCTCCAGTCTCAGGTATTGGTCCAAGAGCTTTAATTCATCGGAAACGCTGTGGACAGGCCGATGGGAAATCTCCAGCACCCGACGCGTGAAACAGCTGAAATCAACCAGGTAATCGAGTGCCTTTTTATTTTCATTTTTCTCGACCAGAAAACGGATAGAACCCAGGCAGTTAAACATAAAGTGTGGATTGATTTGCATCCGCGTGGCGATAATCTCCGCCTCCATGAGATTCTTGTCATACAGCGCCTTCAATCGGGCGTCTTTCTGTCGCTTAATCAATTCATCCGACCGTCTTTTTAACCGTCTTACCCGTATCTTAAAAAAACCGAACCCGAAGATCACCGCTAAAAGGCCAGCCATTGCGAATATAATCAAATTCCGGCGGTGCAGTTTTGCTTCAGCCAATTGCTTATCCTTGGTGAGCAGTTCAATTTCAGCCTCTTTGCTCTCAAAGTCATATTGATGCTTGATGGCCGAAATCGCGATTTCCTGCTGGTGGAGTGCCAGGCTATCCTTGTACTGCTGGCTTATCCGGTAGTAGGCCAGCGCCCGCTTGGTGTCACCTTGCTGCTCATAAACCGTTGAAATCAACTCAGCACTGCTTTGTATCATCGAATTGTTCTGCAGGTCATTGCCCACATCATACGCCTGGAAATAAGCGGCCAGCGCCCGGCTAAGCTGACCATTCCGCTGAAAAACATCACCAATACTGCTCAACACCGTGGCCTGCCCCAATTGGTTGTTCAATTGCTCATACAGCTTCAATGACCGCTCGAAATACGTTCTTGCCGTCGGCAGGTCCTTGTTTTCACGCAGGTAACTGTTGCCGATGGCTTCCAAAGTGATGGCAATACCCTTCGTATCGTTCATCCCCTCGTTCAGCCGTTTCAATTCAAATAGGTATTTGCGCGCTGTTTCGTATTCGCCGATTTCGTCGTAATAACTCCCGATGGAGAGGTAGTTCATCGCCTGTCCTAGCGTGTTGTTGGAAGCTTTGGCAATTTGAAGGGCACGCCGCAGATGACTCAGTGCTTCCTGTTCGCGACCTGTGATATTCATCAGGGCAATGCCCAGTCCGTTGTTGGCAATCTCCTGGTTTTTTGCATCCTGTTCCTTTTCGGCAATCGCCAAGGCCTTTAGGTAATATTCAACCGAAACATCAAAGTTCCCGTTGTGGCGGGCGGCAACCCCCGTGTTATTGGCAAAGATCATTTTGCTCAGTGGCGGGATATCGAGCGATTCTGTCAAATCGAAGGCTTTCTGGTGCATTGGTATGGCTTGGGCATAATATTGATGATACCGGTAAAGCAGCCCCAGGTTATCCAATGCCTTTGCGTACAAATAGGTATCCCCTAGATCAACTGCATGCTGCACCGCATCTGAGGCGAGATTCATGCAGCGATCGCCGTGCTGTCCTTGGCGGTGGTATAACCGCGATACTGCCATTTGCGTCTCCACATATGCCGAGTCTATGGGTCCATGTTTCAGTATCCGCTCCAGGCTATCCAATTGATCCCCCTTCACAGCAACTGGTAGGAGAACAAAGAAACCGACGATAACCGCGGTTATTCGTTTCGATAGGCTACTCGATTTCATAATTGGCGTACTATACTGCGAAGGTACTATTTTATTTTCCGAGACTGAAAAAAATCCACTTGCCGTTTTATCGTCCTAAACAAGCACCTTACTTTGTCACCTTCCTGGGCAAGGACATGCCGGCGAAGCGCAGTTGGGAAGCAGGCAGCTCATAGTCACCCGGAATACCAAAGACATTATAAATAATTCCTATTTTTACTGCATGATGCTGTTATCCGTACGCTTCCTCGCCCTGCTCGTGTGCAGTTTGGCCCAGCCAGCAACCGCCCAAGATACGGTGGCGATCGACCGCATCCTTGCGGCCTACGAGGGTGACAACCCCGGGGCGGTATTGCTCGTCATCCAAGACGGAGCGGTATTGCTGCAACGGTGCTATGGCTATGCTGACCTCGAACACCAAAAAAAGATGACCCCAGCAACCAACTTCAGGCTGGCATCCGTGAGCAAGCAATTTACGGCGGCGGCTATCCTGCAGCTTATCAATGCGGGAAAGTTGGGATTGTCTACTACATTGTCCGAGGCGTTCGCTGACTTTCCGGCATATGGTGATGTCGTCACGGTGAAGCATCTCCTCACGCATACGTCTGGGATACCCGACTATGAAGATTTCGTGGCAGATACCGCCTTCAACCCTCAAATCAAAGACCAAGGGGTATTGGATATCCTCATGAAATTGGACAGCGGATATCTCACGCCCGGCCACCAATACCGGTATAGTAATTCGGCGTATGCTTTGCTAGCGCTGATGGTCGAAAAATACAGTGGCCAGCCATTTGCCGCTTACTTGCAGGCACATATCTTTAAGCCATTGGACATGACCACGACCCTTGCTCATGAAGCAGGTAGATCTACCGTATCGACGAGGGCATTTGGATACACCAAAACCAATAACCATTGGGAGCTTCGGGATCAAAGCGCCACCAGCGCAGTGCTGGGCGATGGGGGTATTTACAGCAACGTGCTGGATCTATTCAAGTGGGATCAATCCCTGTACAGTGACGGGACACTACCTGACCACCTCGTTAAGCAGGCATTTGCCTACAATACGTTGACCAGTGGCGATACCGTAAAATACGGATACGGGTGGCACCTCAAACAAAACGAAAGCGGCGACAAGGTGGTCTACCATACCGGTAGCAGTACGAGTTTCCGGAATATTTTTTACCGGGTGCCCGCCCGTCGATTCAGCATCATCCTATTGACAAACAGGGACCAACCCGTGGAAGAAGACATGCTTATCTTGGCAGAGCGGATTGCCAAAGCTATCAGCGAATAACTATTTTTGAACATAAACGATATCATGAACGAACGTATTCACATGACAGATTACCCGACCGGCTTATTGGAAGGGATGCGGAAAACACAGGATTACCTGGAGCAATCCGGTCTAGACCAAGGGCTGCTCGAACTCCTATACATGCGTGTGTCGCAAATCAATAGTTGCGCATATTGCATCGATATGCATTATAAGAAAGGGATTCACTACGGGGAAACCACGCTCCGACTTATTTCGGTGTCTGCGTGGCGCGAAACGCCTTATTATTCCGAAAAAGAACAGGCCGTATTGGAATTTGCTGAAAAACTGACCCATATGCCCGCAGAAGAGCACAGCGACGATCTGCATCTCGCGCTACTGGAACATTTCAACAAGCAGGAAATAGCCATCCTCTCACTCGCTGTGGCACAGATCAATTCCTGGAACCGGCTGATGCGTTCATTCGGTGCGGTACCAGGCAAATTCAAGACAGAATAAAAGCACTGATTTACAATTATTTATCATCAACAAATACAATCACAACCCGGCTTGTCTCCGTCTCTGGCACAACCTTTGCCTTTTCTATGCTGTAACAAAACGATAATTTTATGAAACCTGCATGAGCTCATGCAAGCTTCATAACCGTTTAAAACTTTAAAAAGATGAAAAATACAGCGAAAATGATCGGAACATTAGTGATAGCGTCATTGCTATTTATGGTTTCATGCGATAAGGACACCGATCCTTCAGACAGGGATGTATTCGTAGGTACATATGAAGGAGATATTTCATTCAGCAACGGCGAAGAGACGATTATTGACGAAGATGGCCGTGTGACGGTCGCAAAAGTCGGCGATTCGTATTCCTTTGTCTTTGGCAGTGGTATCCCCGACATCACCGGCGTTAAATTCGAGGCAGATGGTAATACGCATGTGAGTATCGGCGAAGGGCTCACCGGTATAACGATAACGGCAAGCTCGCTAAACATGCTGGTGACAAACGACCGAGGTACGTGGACAGCTGATTGCAGCAGATAAAGGGACAAATAGACTTCAAAAGCAAAGGGCCGGTAACCGGCCCTTTGCTTTTGAAGTCTATTTATACAGACATTTAGTCAACTAAATCATACAAATCAAAAACGAGTTTGGCCCCAATGTTGTGCAGGGTATGTCCGATGAGAAAGATTATAGGATTCACAGCGATAGTTGCGCTGCTTGCGGGCTGCGGTATAGACCGGCAGGCCAAGGAATTGCGGGCACTCGAGAAATGCCGATATGAATTTGTTTCGGCCGACAGTGTTCTTCTGGCCGGTACCGATGTAAATAAGCTCATCGCGAACGGGCGCGTAGATGTGAGCCGGCTACCCGGTGTAGCAATGGGCTTCCTCAGCCGTGATATCCCTCTTTCCGGTGTATTAAATCTTCGGATAACAAATCCGACAAACAATCTGGCCGGCATTCAGCAGTTTGCCTATAAAATAGAAGTAGAGGGTAGGGAAATCTTAGATGGCACGTCCGAATTGCCGATTGAGGTGCCCGCGGGTGAAACCGTCACGGTACCGGTACGGCTAAAGACAAACGTGTATAAATTCCTTTCCGATGGGCAGACACTCAAGAAACTACTGGCTTTCATCCAAAGCGCACGGGATGGAGCAACGGATGAAAAGGTGAACCTCACATTCAACATCAAGCCTACACTCGCGCTGGGCAATAAGCAAATCAATTATCCTGGCTATATCCGCGTTGACAAACAGGTTGATGCCCATTTTCTAGTAAAAAACGGGCTTATACCAACCACACGTTAACGCTTCACATACTGTTCTTCGTAATACTGCTGATAGTTCCCAGAAGTAACGCTCGCTAGCCAGTCTTCATTGGCAAGGTACCAATCTACGGTCTTTTCCAGCCCTTCCTCAAATTGCAGGCTTGGTTCCCAACCCAGATCATGCTTCAGCTTCGTCGCATCGATGGCATAGCGCAGGTCATGCCCCGCCCGGTCCTTCACATACGTGATCAACTTCGCCGACTCTCCCTCGGGCCTGCCCAGTTTCCGGTCCATGATGCTGCACAGCAGTTGGATAAGGTCAATGTTCTTCCACTCGTTATGTCCGCCAATGTTGTAGGTCTGACCGGAAGCCGCCTGATGGAAAATTACGTCGATGGCCCGTGCATGGTCTACAACCCACAACCAGTCCCGTACATTCTCTCCCTTGCCATACACCGGCACAGATTTATTGTTCTTGATATTATGGATCGCTAACGGGATGAGCTTCTCGGGAAAATGATGCGACCCGTAATTGTTGGAGCAATTGGAAATCACGATGTCCAATCCATAGGTATCGTGGTACGCCCGTACAAAATGGTCGGATGATGCCTTAGATGCGGAGTAGGGCGAATGGGGATCGTAGCTAGTTTCCTCGGTAAACATACCGGTGTCACCGAGGGCGCCATATACTTCATCCGTAGATACGTGGTAGAACCGATGTTTATCATAGGCGCCTTCCCAATACTTACGTGCCGCATTCAATAGGTTAACGGTACCCACTACATTGGTTAATACAAACTCAATCGGATTGCTGATCGAGCGGTCTACGTGTGATTCGGCTGCCAAATGGATGATGGCATCGGGCTGCTCCGTAGCAAACAGGTTATCGATAAACCCGGCATCCGTAATGTCGCCCTTTACAAAGCGGTAATTGGGCCTTGCTTCGATATCCTGGAGATTGGCAAGATTGCCCGCATAGGTAAGCTTATCCAAATTGATGATTTCGTAATCGGGATAGGTGGTTACAAACCTCCGCACCACATGCGATCCGATAAATCCGGCTCCGCCGGTAATAATAATCTTGTTCATATTAAATTATGCTTCTTTTGGTAGACCCAACGCTTCCATGTAGGGTCTCATACCCGATCGGTGCGCAAAGGCCAACGCTTCATTCAGCTCCTCCCGGAATTCAAATTGCAGATCTTCGTGCAGCTTTTCAAATTTGCCAAGGATGTATTTTATACGCGCCGCTTGATAACTCAACAGCCTCTCGTTACGACCATATAAATTCGCTTCGAAAAGCTTGTCAAAGCGGGCGAAGCTCCTTGATACTAAAAATAAACGAAGCCGCACCTCGCTCATTTTATCTTTGGTGACCGCAAAATGCTCATTGACGAGTCCACTTCCATATTTCAATTCGCCCATCAACTGGTCCGAATGACGGTATTGATTGGTATTGGGGACGTGTTCGCCAGCACGATCGAAGAGCAGCTCCAACTGGCGATGGACGGCCTCACTCCGTTCATCCAGATCCGCTTCATTCTCCAACAACTGGAAATGCAGCTGTTTCATCAATAGCCGGTCTTTGTTTATCAATCGCACCAAGAGCTTGTCTTTTTCCCGTTGGGGGAGGTCAAGTATTGCCTTTTTCAGCTCTGGTTGTTGATTGAGTGACATCTCCTGAACTTAGCTTAACGGATGGTCCTCCAAATATTGTTCCCAATTCCAGGCGGATCGCATCATTTCCGCGATATCCAATTCGGCTTTCCAGCCCAATTCTCGGGTCGATTTAGACACGTCTCCCCATACCTGTTCTACATCGCCGCTACGGCGTGGCCCGATCTGGTAGTTGAGTTTCACGCCGGTGGTTTCCTCAAATGCTTTGATCACTTCCAATACCGAATTGCCGCGACCGGTACCGATGTTAAACACATCGTAACTGCCGTTCGGATTGCCTTTTTCGAGTAGTCTGATCGCTGCCACATGTGCCTTAGCCAGATCCACCACGTGGATATAATCACGAACGGCCGACCCATCCGGGGTGTCGTAATCGTCTCCGAATACGGTTATCGGTCCACGCTTACCGATGGCGCTCTGCGTGATGAACGGCACCAGGTTCTGTGGCACACCCAGGGGTAATTCGCCGATAAGTGCACTTTCATGAGCACCCACCGGATTGAAATACCGAAGCGATATGATGTTGTAGTTGTTGGATGCCGCAGCGGTCTCCGACAAGATTTCTTCGGCAATTTGCTTGGTATTGCCATACGGCGATTCGGCCTTCTTCACCGGTGCGGACTCTGTGACAGGCAGCTCGTCAGGCTGGCCGTAGACGGTACAGCTCGAGGAAAACACGAAATCAATCGGCCGCTCACGGTAAGCATTGAGCAGGTTTATCAGCGAGAAGAAATTATTGTGGTAATACTTCAGCGGCTGCTGCACGGATTCCCCCACCGCCTTATATGCCGCAAAATGGATAACGCCGGTGATATCCGCATTATCTGCGACGAATCGCTTAACCGCGGCTTCATCACACAGATCGAAATCATGGAATTCCGGTCTTACGCCCGTAATCTTTTCGATCTGGGCCAGTACGCCCACGTTCGAATTTACGAGGTTATCTACGATTACAGGTGTGTAGCCAGCACGCTGCAACTCGACAACGGTATGAGAGCCGATGTAACCCGTACCGCCTGTTACTAAGATCTTGCTCATTTATTTCTTATTGTAATAGGTAAAATCTTTATGTTTTATTTCCTTGTCGGGCAAGGATCTGAAATAGTCGTACGTAATCCGAAGCCCTTCAGCGCGCCCTACTTGGGGTTCCCATCCAAGCAGTTCCCGGGCTTTGGTGATATCCGGTCGTCGCTGCTTGGGATCGTCGACCGGCAAATCGTGGTACACCAGCTTTTGGGTTGTGCCCGTCAGTTTGATAATTTCTTCGCCGAACTGTTTGATGGTGATCTCGTCGGGATTGCCGATATTCACCGGATGGGAGTAATCACTGTGGAGCAGCCGATAAATCCCTTCTACTTGATCATCCACATAGCAAAAAGACCGCGTCTGCGAACCGTCGCCGAAGACGGTCAGGTTCTCGCCGCGCAGTGCTTGGCCGATGAATGCCGGCAACACCCGCCCGTCGTTGAGCCGCATGCGCGGACCGTAGGTGTTGAAAATCCGGACAATACGGGTTTCCAGACCATGGAACGTATGGTATGCCATGGTAATGGCTTCCTGAAAACGCTTGGCTTCGTCGTACACACCACGCGGGCCAACGGGATTAACATTGCCCCAGTATTCTTCGGGTTGTGGGCTCACGGTAGGGTCGCCATAAACCTCCGAAGTGGAAGCCACCAGAATACGCGCGCCCTTTGCCCGGGCCAAGCCCAGCAGGTGGTGTGTCCCCAATGAACCCACCTTCAGCGTCTGGATGGGAATCTTCAGGTAATCTATCGGACTCGCCGGAGAAGCGAAATGCAGGATATAATCCAGCTTACCCGGCACATGTACAAAGGTGGAAACATCGTGGTTGTAAAACTCGAAATTATCCAGCTTAAATAAGTGTTCGATGTTGCGGAGGTCGCCCGTGATGAGGTTGTCCATACCGATGACGTGGTAATCCTCCTTGATGAAACGGTCACAGAGGTGTGATCCTAAGAAACCTGCGGCACCGGTGATAAGTATGCGTTTTTTTGACATAATCTGCGCAGTATAAGCGACTAAGGGAACTTTTGATATTATGGTGCGAATATAAGGATTTATCACAAAGCTGGGGCAAGCTATCCCACTACAATCAAAATTTAGCGATCACTAATTTGATTTTGTCGACTTTTAACGACACGCACCAATCGTCCCTAATCAACAAATAATTCTGACGCAATGTGGTCAGCCAGTAACTTTCCTGCCTGTGTCAGGGTGGCCACCTGTCCGGTCAAGGACACTTCCGCGCTCAACACAAAGGGCTGAAGGCCTAAATAAAGTGTTTCACGGTAATGACTGCCGAATCGCTTTTCTACCTCATCCAAATCGAGCCCCCAAACGGTCCTCAAGGCTGTCATGATGTATTCATTGAGTTTGTCCTGTTCCGTTAACTCTTCCTTTTCACAAGGAATTCCTCCTGCATTAATGGCTCTGATATAGCGTGCATTGTTACTCACGTTCCATTGACGGGTAGTGCCGTTAAACGAATGGGCCGAAGGGCCGATACCGAGATAAGGCACGCCTTTCCAATAATTGCTATTGTGACGCGCGTAATTCCCTGGTCTGGCAAAGTTGGATATTTCATAGTGGATAAAACCGGCGGCAGTAAGTGTCTCCATCAAATACTCAAACTGGGCAGCACTTTGGCCTTCTCTCATGGGAATTTGCTTGCCTTTACGGACGGACACCCCCAGCGCCGTCTGCGGTTCCACAGTCATGCTGTACGCTGAGATATGCGGGATGCCAAATGCGAGCAACTGGTTGATATTATCCTGCCACTTTGCATCCGATAGCAGTGGGTAACCGTAAATCAGATCGGCCGTAATATTGCGATAACCAGCGTCCTGCACCCGCTTAATCGCTTCATGCGCCTCATTTGCGTCATGCGCACGGTTCATCCACCGCAGGTCCTCTTCAAAAAACGATTGAATGCCGATACTGAACCGGTTGATGGGTGTTGCCCGCAATGCCTGTACTTTCTCGTGGTCAAGGTCATCGGGGTTAGCCTCGATGGTGACCTCTGCATCGTGATGGATCGCAAAGTGTTTACCGACCTCATCAATAAGCCCATTCAGATCGGCCGCTGCCAACAGCGAGGGGGTACCGCCGCCGAAGTAGATGGTTTCGATCTGTTGCCCAGTCCCGCTTAGGTAGGTCTTCTGCAACGCAATTTCCCGATGCATGGCGGCCAACAGTTCATCCCGGTATTTCAGCGACGTGCTGAAATGGAAATCGCAATAGTGGCATGCCTGCTTACAGAAGGGGATATGGAAATAAATGCCGGGCATAAGCGGTCCTATTTCTGCCCTTCCAGGTAGGCAACCAACGACGCCAGCTCCTCAAAGCTCAATGCATTGGCGAGCCCCTCTGGCATCATGGACATATCCAGCTCCTTGCGTTCCTTGATATCCGCAGTTTTGATGTCGGTTGCCATACCCGCGATATTACGTATGGTGAGCTTCTCGGCCGATTCTGCCGTCACGAAGCCCATATGCATCTCACCGCTTTTCGTTTGGATCTGCACGGTCGCAAATCCCTGCGAAATCGATGCATTGGGTTTCAGTATCGATTCCGCAATCTTCTCTCGGTTCATGATTGAACCGATCTGCCCCATGAATGGGCCTTTCATGACTTCACTTTTATCGATACTATGACAGGCCACGCAGCCCTGACGCACAAAAATCGCTGCGCCCGCCTCGGGGTCGCCCTTGATTTTCTCCAGGGCCAACAGGATGTCTTCGATGGACGACTCGCCCACTTGCCCCTTCTTCTTTTTGATGGCTTCGAGGTCTACCTTCAGCGCTTCTTCTCGGGCAGCGTCCAGGTCGGCCGTACCGAACTGGTCGATGCCCAGTCGGTATTTGGTATTGAGGGCGCTGAAGACCTTCCGGCCGGCATTACCAGCTATCTCCCACTGTTTGATTAAGAAACCACGTATTGCCGGTGTGGAAGTCCATTCTTCCGTGCGATAGTAGGGCCCGTGTGTATCGGGCCGCGTGCCCCACCACCACGACGCATCGTAGGCCGGCTCGCGGTAGTAAATACGCGCCAGCGTATTGATTATTTTTTCGCGGTAGGCCGTGTCGTCCGTGTGGTCATAACTTCCGATCAGGGCGTCCACCACACGGTCATCGTGGAAATAACGCATCGCCCAGAGCGCCATATCAGCTTGTTCGCTGTTCAACGCATCGATACACTCCGCCACCGCATCCAGCGCCACCAGCGCTTTCACCGAAAGGTGCGGGATGATGATTTCCGCGTTTGGCGTTGCGTGCGGGCCTTCGGCACCGAGCGCAGGCGCCTTGAACGATGCGGGCACCTCAGTAGCCAGCAATTGGCCGATGGCCTGCCGGATACCCAGTCGGCCCACGCCGATGGTGGCAACGGCCTGTATACGCGGGTTCTCCGATCGCAGCGCGGCCAGGAACGGTTCCGCAGGTACAGCACCTGCCCACTCCTTACGGTCGGCCAGGGCACGAAGCGCAAACTCCTGCAGCGCGGTATCCTGCGCAGCCACTACCAGGTGGTCGATGCCTACCTTACCTGCCAGCTGCGCATAGGTGTATAATGCGGCTACCCGCTGCGCCTTGCCCAGCGAGCGCTTTTCAACCAGTTTCCATACGGACGAGGAGATTCGATCGCCGCCCCCCCTGCCCAGTAGTTCAAACTGGGCCGCTTGGCGCGCTTTGGCATCAGGCGATTCGAGCAGCTTAACCAGCTGGCGGTCCGACTTTTTGGTTACATCGGCAAAGGGTTGGTAGGTCCAGTCGCGGGGCACCGCACGGACGATATAGCCAATATCCGGACTACCGGAATACCCGGCGCCATCCCAGGCAGATAGGTACATGATTCCCGACCCGTCGATATCGATATCGGTAATCTGGGGCAACTGGATGAATGGTTCCTCCCGCTGCGTGTAGGTGGGCCCATCGGCCGTAACCGGGTGCCGGTATAGGTAACTACGGCCCCAATCGGCCATCAGTGGTGTTTGGTTATACATTTCCGGCCAACGGTGGTCGCTCAGGTAAAGCGACCCCGTGCCCGAGCCACCGCCCACATCCACCAGCGCCGGGATAATCTCTTCCGTATACTGCTTAAACAAGAGCGGATAACCATACTCGCCGGTCTGCAGCTGATGCGAAAACCGGATATTCCATCCGCCACCGTCGTTGGTATTATCCCGTGTAAACATATTCATATAGGGATCGATGGCCACGTCGTAGATGTTACGCAGGCCGTGCGTGTAGACCTCCATCTCCGTGCCGTCGGGCCGCACACGCAACACGCCGCCACCGAGCATAGTTAACCGGTTGCCATCGCGGTCGGTAGCATTATGGAAACCGAAATCGCCCACAGCAATGTAGATCCAACCGTCTATACCCAGCTGGATGCCGTTGGTGGCATGGTCTGTGCCCCGCTCGGCCAGGTAAGTGGGGTTGCTCAGGCCGGTAATCAGCGGTTGCGCGGCGCTGTCGGCCACCCCATCGCCGTCGTTATCCTCAAACACCACCAGGTCCATATTCTCCGCCTTCTTCGTTTCGGGCGAAAAGCGTGTATGCAGCACAAACACCTTGCGGCCCATGGCCAAAATGCCCCGGGGATTATCCACACGGGCGAATTCCGATTGCCCATCCAGGATGCCGTCCCCGTTGCAGTCGATCAGTTTTACAATCGCCCCATAGCCCATATCCTTACCTAAGGATCCCATCTTGTCTACACCCACATATACATCGCCCAGTGCCGAAACGGCCATGCACGCCGGACTTGGTACCAATCCGGCATCGGCAAATACACGGATATCCAACTCTTCCGGCCATTTCAAGCTACCGTTGAGTGAGTCGGTCATCGCCGTATATTGATAGGTACTGGCCGGCGTACAGTCGCGCGTTTCACTGGCGCAGCTCCAAACAGCGACAGCTCCCAAAAATGCGTATGCCGTATTAATCAATCCTTTCATAAGTTCTTTTAAGTTCATTAGCACCTAGGCAAATATAAGTGCATAATCCAAAAAGTCTCACATTCTGCCAAACTGTCATTCATTCAAAATATTATTTTTAACTTTGTAAGCTTTAATTATCAACGATGTTTGAGATACCGACAAGTACGAAACAGCACGACGAATCGCGGCAAGGGGAAGCATTGCTTATCGAAAACGACCCGCAGAAAAGTAATGGTCGGAAGCTGTATATAGAAAGTTATGGTTGCCAGATGAATTTTTCGGATAGTGAAATCGTGGCTTCCATCCTCCTTGACAAGGGCTTTGAGACAACGCGGGACTACCGGGAAGCTGATGTGATATTCATCAACACGTGCTCCATCCGTGAAAATGCCGAACAGCGCGTACGCAACCGACTGAAGGAATTTGAATCGGCCAAGGCCAAAAACCCAGGGATGGTGGTCGGTGTATTGGGCTGCATGGCCGAGCGGCTGAAATCCAAATTCCTTGAAGAAGAAAAACTGGTGGATGTGGTGGTTGGGCCGGATGCCTATCGTGACTTGCCTAACCTCATTGAGCAGGTTGACGAAGGTTCGCGTGCGGTAAACGTATTGCTATCGCGCGAGGAAACCTATGCAGACATCAGTCCGGTACGCCTCAATACAAATGGGGTTACCGCATTCATCTCCATCATGCGGGGCTGCGACAACATGTGCTCCTTCTGTGTTGTTCCGTTTACCCGCGGGCGGGAACGCAGCCGAGATCCACAGTCTATTGTGAAGGAGGCTCAAAACCTCTTCCATGCCGGATACCGGGAAGTTACCCTTTTGGGGCAAAATGTAGATTCTTATAAGTATACCGCTGCTGTTGCCGATGGAGAAGAAGCCGGCCCGACGATTACCTTTGCCAATTTATTGGAACTGGTTGCCCAGGTAAACCCCTTACTGCGCGTGCGTTTTTCCACGTCGCATCCAAAAGATATTACCAATGACGTACTATACACCATGGCGAAGTACGAAAACATCTGTAAGTACATCCACCTGCCCGTGCAGTCTGGCAACTCACGGGTACTCCAGCTGATGAACCGGACCTATGATCGGGCATGGTATATGGAACGGATCAATGCCATCCGCAGTATCATTCCCAACTGCGGGATTTCCACGGATGTGATTACGGGATTCTGCAGCGAAACGGAGGAAGAACACCAGGAGACCATCTCGATGATGGACTATGTAAAATATGACTATGCCTATATGTTTGCCTACTCGGAACGACCCGGCACATTGGCCGCAAAACGCTATGCGGATGACGTACCGGAAGAAGTGAAGAAACGGAGGCTCACCGAAGTGGTAGACCGGCAGCGCAGACATAGCCTGGAGCGCCTGCAAACCTATGTTGGGAAGACGCACAAGGTGCTTATCGAAGGATTTTCTAAACGATCAGACAAAGACTATTGCGGCCGCAACGACCAAAATGCAATGGTCGTTTTTCCGGTTGACGAGCGCTACAAGGTAGGTGACTACGTGAATGTTTTTACCGACAAGTGCACTTCAGCGACATTGATTGGAGTAATTAGTAGTTAGTAGATACTTTATACTAAATACTATTACTAAGTACTTAGTACCAAGATAAAAATGGATACGCAAGACATAAAAAATAGATTCGGCATCATCGGCAATTCACCGCTGCTTAACCGGGCGATTGATGTGGCACGACAAGTGGCACCCACGGATATTTCGGTGTTGATTACGGGCGAGAGCGGAAGTGGTAAGGAAGTATTTTCGCACATCATCCACCAGCTCAGCTCACGCAAACATGGCCCCTTTATCGCAGTCAACTGCGGGGCAATACCTGAAGGCACCATCGATTCCGAACTTTTCGGCCATGAAAAAGGCTCATTCACCGGGGCACATGAGGCAAGGAAAGGATATTTCGAGGTGGTAAACGGTGGCACCATCTTCCTAGATGAGGTTGGCGAATTGCCGTTGGGTACGCAAGCGCGTCTACTACGCATTTTGGAAACCGGCGAATATATCCGTGTTGGTTCGTCGAAAGTACAAAAAACCAATGTACGGGTTGTTGCCGCCACGAATGTAGACATCTACAATGCCGTGCAAAAGGGCAAATTCAGGGAAGACCTTTATTACCGGCTTAATACGGTACCGCTGCGCACACCAGCCCTACGCGACCGGAAGGAAGACATCCACTTGCTCTTCCGTAAGTTCATAGCCGATTTTACGGACAAATACCGCAGCCCTAATGTGCAGCTCACGGCCGATGCACAGCAATTGCTTGCCAATTATCCATGGCCGGGCAACGTAAGGCAATTGAAAAATATCGCTGAGCAAATTGCCGTGCTGGAAAAAGAGCGGCTGATTGACGCGCAAATACTCCAGCAGTATCTGCCGTATGACAACAGGAGTAACCTCCCTGTACACGTCACCTCCAAGGGAACGGATGATTTTTCCGAACGGGACCTGCTTTACAAGGTGCTTTTCGACATGAAAAAAGATATGGTGGAGTTAAAAAAATTGGTGGTGGAAATCGTTCAAAACGGAGTGAATTCACGAATTATGGAAGATAATTCACCATATATCAACCAATTATATCGCGAAGTAGACAATACAACACCGGAGCAATTGGCTACGCCACCCCAGTTAACCATTCACCGACCACCTACTAGCGGACCAAGCGAGGACTTCCATTTCCATACACAGGAGGCCGAAGAAGTGGAGGAAGAATCGCTATCCCTGGTAGAAAAGGAATCGGATTTGATCAGAAAGGCATTGAAAAAACACAAAGGCAAGCGAAAATCTGCGGCGCAGGAATTGGGGATATCCGAAAGGACATTGTATAGAAAGATAAAGGACCTCAACTTAAATTGACACGGATGAATATGGCGCTCGCGAAAAGAATCTCCTATATATCCCTGCTACTGGCTCTGCTATCCACACAGGGTTGTGGCATCAAATACGGTTTTACCGGGGGTTCCATTCCCGAGGGGATGAAAACCTATACCGTCGAATTTTTCGAGAACACGGCCCCGATTGTCAGCCCTACACTGAGCCAAACGTTCACCGAGGCCCTTAAAGAACGGATACGCAGCCAATCCAGCCTCAGCCAGGTAACCAACGATGGCGATGCCATCTTTGAAGGACGGATTACGGGGTACAGCATCGCGCCGGCGGCCGTAGAAGCTGGCACTGATCGTGCAGCACTCAACAGGCTATCAATCACTGTCAATGTCAAATATACCAATAACATCAAACCCGAGGATAATTTTGAGGCGCCTTTTACCCGCTTTAAGGACTTTTCCTCGGCCGGCAGTTCAATACCGGCACAGGAGGAGGCGCTTATCCGGGATATAAACCAAATGCTCACCGAAGATATTTATAACCGGGCGTTTGCCAATTGGTAGGATACCAAAATGATTTGGAAAATTTGAAGACTAGCTGAGTGGAAAAGGTAAATTATAAGGAACTGTATAACAAAGCGCTGTCCGACTCTTCGGCGATCGACGACGAAACGCTGTCAAAATTGATTGACCGTTATCCGTATGCGCAGCCGCTGCGATATATCAGGGCCCGTAAACACTTCCAGAAGCATCACGCACATGACGATGATGCCCTGTTATACACCGATCTACAAGGTTGGTTACATGGCTATATCGTTTCTGAAGCTCCTCCTGCAGGTTACGCAGCGGAAGGCGTGCCATTGATCAACACGGTTACAGCTGCGGAGATCGAAACCGTCGTACCTGATGCGGACGACTCGGGGCTAGCCGAACATCCCGTAGCTATCGACTATTTCGTTTATGACGAAAAATCGGAGCGTGAAGTCGAGACCCCATCGGAAGACATACCTTCCGAGGACGTACCTTCGGAAGACCTATCTTACGAAGTAGTGCCCCTAGCACAAGCGACACCGCATGAAAAGGTAAGCCTGTATAATGACGATCATTTGCCTTATAGCTTTCTTTGGTGGCTCAACAAAACCCGCATGGAACATGCACATACCTATCAACCCTATGCCCCACTTGGTAGTAAATCCGATGTTCCGGTAGATCAATCGCAAAAGCCCGATGAGGAGCGCGTGCTGGACCATCAGATCAGGGAAAGCATCTTCCACCTACAGGCACCGGAAGAAAAGCTGAGCACCGAACAGCAGGCGGAAACCGTGCATTTTCAGATTCCAAAAAAAACAGACCCCATCATCGAACGGTTTATCCGGGAAGAACCGCAAATCAAACCACCACAAGCAGATAAGATAAATTTAGAAAACAAGGCACGGAAAAGTGCCGAAGACCAATCAACACTGGTAACGGAGACCTTGGCGAAAATATATGTGGAGCAAGGGCTTTATCCAAAAGCGATAGCCATCTACAAAAAATTAAGTTTGAAATATCCCGAAAAAAGTGCTTACTTTGCCGCCAAAGTAACTGAATTAGAGAATAAATTGTCTTAACATCATATAAACAATGCAAACACTATTGATCATACTGATTATTCTGGCCAGTGTGCTGTTGTCTTTTCTGGTTTTAATCCAAAACCCAAAAGGTGGTGGATTGGCTTCGGGCTTTGCCGGTGGCACCAACCTGATGGGGGTGAAACGTACGGGGGATATCCTGGAGAAAGGTACATGGGGTCTGGTAATCGCCATCATGATCTTCTCATTGGTGATAAATGTGATGAGCCCTTCAGCTGGCTCGGGCGGCAGCGGTTTGACCGAACAAATCACACCTACGGCACCTGCCACTTCGCCACTACCCCCAGCTGGTGCTCCTACAGCGGTGCCAGAAGCAGACACTGCACAATAAAGAAATCGAAGGCCCCGCGTATACCGCGGGGCCTTTTCCTTTCACTGCCAATCACACTGACATCCTGACACGCTGCTAAAAAAGGCTTGTGACTACTGACCTGAAAAATGAAAAAATGGCAAGGTCGGGGCACAAAACATGACTTGGCATAGTTGATGACGTAAGTGGGGTAGGAAAACAAAATAAATTAACATTAAATATTAAATTTAGATCAATTATGGCGTTAAGTATTAAACCTATCGGAGACAGAGTGGTGGTAGAAGCCGCCCCTGCAGAGGAGAAGACCGCATCAGGTATCTACATTCCAGATACCGCAAAAGAAAAGCCGCAACGTGGAACCGTAGTGGCAGTTGGTGCAGGAAAAACGGACGAACCTTTGACCGTAAAGGTAGGAGATCAAGTGTTGTATGGCAAATATGCCGGCACCGAAATTACTTACGAAGGAAATGAGTACTTAATCATGAAGGAATCTGATATCTACGCGATCGTTTAAGATCAGCGGCTATCGGAAATTCCTATTTTCCTCGTGAGCAATCAGTTTAATAATTAATGGTTTATTGAAAATTGCGATACGGGATACAGCGTAATCAAGCTTGAAAAATCCCGCATTGCAAAGCGCAAATCTCAAATCAATTAAAAAATGTCGAAACAAGTAAAGTATAACGTTGAAGCGCGTGACGCACTCAAGAGAGGCGTAGACACGTTGGCAAATGCAGTGAAAGTAACATTGGGCCCACGCGGTCGTAACGTAATCATCGAGAAGAAATTTGGATCACCTTCTATCACGAAGGATGGTGTTACCGTTGCAAAGGAAATCGATTTGAAGGATGCCCTGGAAAACATGGGTGCCCAAATGGTTAAAGAAGTAGCTTCCAAAACCGCTGACCAAGCTGGTGATGGCACGACTACGGCTACCGTTTTGGCACAAGCCATTATTGCACCGGGATTGAAAAGTGTTGCTGCCGGAGCCAATCCAATGGATTTGAAACGCGGTATCGACAAAGCGGTCAGCACCGTAGTTGAAAGCCTGCAAGGGCAATCAAAAACTGTTGGTGAAGACAACAACAAAATCAAGCAGGTAGCCAGCATCTCCGCCAATAACGATGAGGTGATTGGTTCACTGATTGCCGAAGCCATGGAAAAAGTCGGCAAAGACGGTGTGATCACTGTTGAAGAAGCTAAAGGTACCGAAACTGAAGTGAAGACTGTTGAAGGTATGCAGTTCGACCGCGGTTACCTGTCGCCTTACTTCGTAACCAATACGGACAAGATGGAAGCCGACCTGGAAAATCCTTACATCCTGATTTACGACAAGAAAATCAGCAACATGAAGGAATTGCTTCCCATTTTGGAAAAACAAGTACAAACCGGCAAACCATTGTTGATCATCGCTGAAGATCTTGATGGTGAAGCGTTAGCTACCTTAGTAGTCAATAAGATCCGTGGTTCACTCAAAGTTGCCGCTGTAAAAGCACCCGGCTTTGGCGATCGCCGCAAAGCCATGCTGGAAGATATCGCTATCCTTACCGGTGGTACGGTTATCTCTGAAGAAAGAGGGTTTAAATTGGAAAACGCCGACCTAAGCTATTTGGGCCAGGCAGAGAAAGTGGTTGTCGATAAAGACAATACCACCATCATCAACGGATCAGGCAACACAGACGATATCAAAGGCCGCGTAAACCAAATCAAGGCACAAATCGAAACCACTACGTCAGACTACGACCGCGAGAAATTGCAGGAACGCCTGGCTAAATTAGCCGGTGGTGTAGCCGTATTGTACGTAGGCGCTGCTACCGAAGTGGAAATGAAAGAGAAGAAGGACCGTGTAGACGACGCCCTCCACGCTACCCGCGCTGCGGTGGAAGAAGGTATCGTAGCCGGTGGCGGTGTGGCCTTCATCCGTGCTAGCGAAGCGTTGAAAGACCTGAAAGGTGCCAATGAAGACGAAAACATCGGCATTGAAATCATCAAACGTGCCATCGAAGAGCCGTTGCGCCAAATCTGCAACAATGCTGCTGTAGAAGGTGCAGTAGTAGTACAAAAAGTGCGGGAAGGCAAGGATGACTTCGGTTACAATGCACGCACAGGCAACTATGAAAACCTGATCGGTGCAGGTGTAATTGATCCCACCAAGGTTACCCGTATCGCATTGGAAAACGCTGCTTCCATTGCTGCGATGCTGTTGACCACCGAAGTGGTGTTGGCAGACGAGCCAGAAGAAGAAAAAGCTGGTGCTGGCGCTCCTCCAATGGGCGGTGGCATGGGTGGAATGATGTAAGAACATCGCGTCTCCGGGTTACCGGAGACCATCCTAAGCAAATAAAAAACGGTACATCTTTTAGGGATGTACCGTTTTTTATTTGCTTTACGATTTTTACTTCAGCTTCTCGTTATTCCGATGCCGATCCGCATCCCGGATCTGTTTCTTTTCCAGGTTCTTCTCCAAGGCTTTGGTCAGGTCGATACCGGTTTGGTTAGCCAAACAGATCAGCACAAAGAGCACATCAGCCATTTCATCAGCCAAATCAACCTCCTCATCGGATTTTTTAAAGGATTGCTCGCCATACTTACGCGCCATGATCCGCGCCACCTCACCGACTTCTTCCATTAAAATGGCCGTATTGGTGAGCTCGTTGAAATAACGGATCCCCGTGGTGTTTATCCAATGATCGATCTGTTCCTGGGCCTCTTGGATGGTCATGTTGTGGTGATTAATGAATGGTGATCAGTGATTGTCTTTGTCTTTCGTATCCATGATTATCGTTACCGGACCATCGTTTACGAGCGTGATTTTCATATCGGCACCGAATATTCCCGTAGCGACTTCCTTGCCCAGATGGGTAGCAAGCACCGTAATCATGGCTTCATACAGCAGGACCGCCCTATCGGCCTTAGCCGCCCGTATAAACGACGGTCGATTGCCCTTTTTTGTTTGTGCAAAGAGCGTAAATTGAGAGATTAACAGTACTTCGCCGCCCACGTCATGAATCGATTTATTCATCAATCCATTTTCATCACCAAATACGCGGAGATTAGCAATTTTTTGTGCCAGCCATTGGATATCTTCAATGCCGTCCGCTTCTTCAATGCCCAGCAATACCAGAAAGCCCTGGCCGATAGCCCCTGTTATTTTTCCAGCTACCGCACAAGAAGCCTCCGATACGCGTTGAATGACTGCCCTCATGCTGTCAAACTACACAGGTAACAGACCAAACCAAGCTACTTCCCGATCCGGTATAACCGTCCGCCATCAGTAACGGCATACAATGCCCCATCCTTGCCCTGCTGCACATCACGGAACCGCTGTGCCTCCTCCGTCAATAAACGTTCTTCACCGACAACCTTATTATCCTTGATCACCAGCCGCGCGATATGCACACTGCTTAACCCGGCAATGAATAGGTTATTCTCCCACTCGGGGATCGAATTTCCCGAGTAAAATGTCATCCCACTCGGCGAAAGCACCGGATCCCAATAGTAAACTGGTTGTTCCAGACCTTCTTGTTGCTGAATCGCACCTCCAATCTTATCTCCGCTATATTCCAACCCATAGGTGATGGTCGGCCATCCGTAATTCTTTCCCGGTTGGATGAGGTTCACCTCGTCACCTCCACGCGGCCCGAATTCATTTTCCCAAAGGTCGCCTGTAGCGGGATGGAAAGCCAGCCCCTGTACATTGCGGTGTCCATAGGAATAAATCTCGGGGCGGGCATCACTCCTTCCTTCGAACGGATTACCCGGAGCGGCCTTACCTTCGGTGGTAATGCGCAATACCTTTCCCAACGCGGCATTCAAATCCTGCGATAAGGGTCTGGTAACGATGTCCGAACGCTCACCGGTGCTCACGAATAGGTAGCCTTCTTTATCAAAAAGAAGCCGCCCGCCATAGTGCAGATTGCTTTTGTGGGCAGGCGTTGCTTGATAGATAACCGCCGCATTTTCGATCGTCTTTTCATCATCCGCCAACCGGCCTTTTCCAATAGCTGTTAACGTCCCCGCAGGTGTATCCTGTGAAAACGACCAATAGACCATCCGGTTTCCTTCGAAATCGGGATCAATGGTGACACCCAATAGTCCCCCTTGGCCGGCGGAATTAACAGCGGGAAGGCCCGTGATGGCGTCACTCAAATCGCCAGCTGAAGTGGCAATCCGAAGAGTTCCCCCTTTTTCGGTGATCAGCAATCTACCGTCCGGCAGAATGGCAATGCCCCATGGCCTGTTGAGCCCTTCACTCAGTACCTTAGTTTCATAAGCCGTCGTGGTTTTTACACCCGCTATGCGGGTTTGACCTTCAAAGGCGGGTTTATAATCCGTGTTAGGTGCTTTGGTCTCCACAGGAGCATAAGTAGAATCTACGGGTGGATGGTCTGTTTCTTTCGATGCTGATGAATCACAAGACGAAACCGCCAGCGATAATGCCGAAAGTACCCCAATTGACTTCCATGTATGTTGCATAGTGAAAAATTTGCCTAAAGATAACTACATTTCCTTGATAAAATCAATGGCCATCACCTACTAAAAAGAAAGCGCGCTATTATTTTTACAACAGCGCGCTTTCCCCAACCACCGTATTAAGCTAGAACTTAAGGTTTAATCCCAATAGGAAGTTTGCGGTAGCTTGTGGGTAATAGAAGTTATAGTCCACCCGATCTGTCTCCGATAGGTAGTAGCCCCACGTATATCCGCTCGACGCGTATTTTTGACTGAGTATGTTGTTGACCAACAAAGTCACCCCCACGTTTTTTAGCTTCCAGAAGGATGTATGGTATGCTGCCCGGATGTTGTTTACAAAAAAACCATCAATACTTCGGCTAGCACTGCCCGTGTTATCCAAATATTGCCGCGACACATACTTACTCAGCAAGGCCAGTTCTACCGGCTTCCAGGGCTTAAAAGCAAGCTCGTTCGATGCGACCCAATCCGGGGAAAAGGAGATGTCTGTGGTTTCATAAAAATTCTCCACATCGCCCACAACCTCTGTAAAATCCCTGATTTTATTCTGGCTGTAAGCCAACGTGGCCCCCCAGGAAAACCAAGTATTGGGCACCCACCTACCGTCAAACTCCAATCCAACACGATAACTATCGTCTACGTTCCTCCTTAAGGTGCTACCCACATCGTTGAGCTGCCCGGTAAGTACCAATTGGTTTTTGTAAAGCATGGCATAACCATTCACGCCGATATTGAATTGCTGGGACCGGATACGGTAGCCCGCCTCGACGTTGTGCAACTGCTCAGCCTTGGGTGTTTGCTCAATGGGCCAATCTGTAAAATCACTGCGTACGGGCTCTTTGTTGGCCAACGCATAGGAAGCATACACGTTACTCGCAGGAGACAATTGGTAGGTAAGCCCTACCTTCGGATTAAAAAAATCAAACGATGCGTCTTGCGTGATGTCGCGCAGATCATTATCTATTCCCGTGATCGCGTAGTCGATATGCCGGTATTGTACATCGGCAAATAGGAATAAATCATCCCAATGATAGGAAGCTTTCAGATAGGTATTGAAATCTTTTTTCGTTGCATCCCCATCGTAGTACCGATACGATGTATGGAAAGCTCTTCCTGATTCACCCACGTATTGGCGCTCAGTGAAAATTGGATAACGCGACCAAACGATATCACCGTAATGACCTCCTTCGTATTGATTGTATGCTCCGCCCCAGGTAACCTCAACGCCTCCGACAGGCTTATAGACCAGCGAATAAGTACCCCCATAAAAATGATTGTCCAGCCACCGCTGGCGTATCAAATCTGTCTCTTCGATGGTCTCTCCGCCTATGACGACCGGCGACAGCCCATAGTCCGTTAGGCCATCCCCGTCTTTAAACTCCTCGTAAAATCCCTTTCCCCGCGTATAATGCAATGCCGTATTGAGGGTCCATTGGTCGGAAAGGACTGTGGAAAATAACAACTGGTAATGGGTTTGGCCGTAATTGTCCGTCTGATTGTCATATAGGTATTTGTTATACCTCCGGTCTGAGCCTATCAAATTTTCGATTTCATAATCTGTCAGCCCATCGTCACCCGCATAAGCTTCCATGGCTGCCCTATCTCCGGCGAGCCTGGATTCCGGTGTACCGTACCACGCTTGATAGGTCTTCTCCTTCCCGCCAAACACATTGGCACGCAACAAGCTGTTCTTGCCATGCCATGCACCGGATAAAAAGAAGGATTGCAGATCGGATGTCGCACGATCGATGTAGCCATCACTGCTAATGCGCGATAAGCGGCCATCGAAACTAAACCTCCCATCAATGAGGCCAGTACCCAATCTTACGGTATTTTTCAACGAATTATATGAACCGATCGAGTTGTCTAGCTCGGCATAGGCTTCTTCATTGAGGGTATTGGTTTGGATATTGAGGCTGGCGCCGAAAGCCCCGGCACCGTTGGTGGATGTTCCCACTCCACGCTGAATCTGAATGTTATCCACAGAAGACGCAAAGTCCGGTAGGTTGATGAAAAATGATCCCAGACTTTCTGCATCGTTAAGCGGAATACCGTTGACGGTTACATTCGTGCGCTGCGCATCGCTGCCACGGATGCGCATGCTGGTATAACCAATACCCGCTCCCGCATCTGAAGAAACCACCACACCGGGGGTTTGGTCTAGCAAATAAGGGATGTCCTGCCCCAGGTTATTCTTGGCAATGTCCGCTTTGCCTAGGTTTTTGTACGTGGTAGCTGTATTCTCGGTAGCCCGGGTGGCCTGTACAACCACTTCGTCGGTAAGCAGTGTCGCCCGGTGCAACGAAAAATCAACCAGCTGATCACCTGAAATCGAAATCTGCCGGGTCGCGGATTCATAGCCCAGGTGGCTCACCACAATGGAGTAAGTGCCGGATTTCACGTGCTGAATGATGATTTTTCCTTCGGCATTCGCCTGCCCACGGTAAATCGTCCCTTCGAGCTGTACCGAAGCACCCGGCATCGGCCTGTCATTGTCTGCATTGACCACCGAAACGGTGATGTTGTGCTGCGCCATGGCCACGCCCATGCACGCGAAAAGCGCAATCCCTGCGATTGACTTTTTAATCATTTTGTAACTTGTAATTTTTAGTTAAACATCACTGCTATAAGGGGTTCATAGCAGCCCTATTATTTAACTTACCTTCCCTACGCCGGCATTATCCGGATCAGGTGCTTGACGCAAAAGCGCCAATGGGTATGATCTCAGCCTTTATTTGTGTTTGTTGAACCAAACAAGGCACCCCTAAATGATGATGCAAAGGTACGCTATTTTTTCGCTATTGCAAGCGGACTGCACAGGTGTTGTATTACATCAACAGCGTATCAATGCGATGGCCGTGCACCAACTGCTGCTTTTCAGACCACGAAAACACGGTAAACGTACCATCCTGCGAAGCGACCATCGCAAGGGAATCGTGCTGATCGTTTACAAACTGTGCCGCAGCCAGGTGGCGGGTTCCACCGATATTCGTCGCGTCCAGTAATTGCATGGCGCTGCCTGCAACGGGCTCGGTAATCATCAATTGCGCTACGGGAAGCGCGTGCGGCGAACGGGCCACTTTGGCGCCAAAAGCCAACAACCGGTGGTCGTGTGTAATCACCGTAGCCCCATCGATAGCCGAATAACCACCCACCGCGCTGATCATTTTAGCTGTCATCTCCGAATAAGCGATATCCGGTGCTCCTTCATCGGGGTGACTAGCCAGTGCCGGGTGGTGGTTTACCAAGTAGTTAATGGGCTTCACAATGGAATGCAGCCATGCCGAACTACTGGGTGGCACCACCAAAAGCAATGCTCCCCGGCCGTGGCTGCGCATAGCCAGCGCCAATTGCACCAAGATATTCTCCTGTTCACCAGCCGTTGATGAGGCGGAGAAGCCCAGCAACGCGGAAAGTATCCCCGGGCAGTCCGTCAGCCCCCAATGATTATCATCCATGATTTTAATCTGATTGCCCTTCAGCACGGCGATGTTGATAAACTTGCCCGCACGGTCACTGTGCTTCTGCTTCACCACCAGCAATCCGGCTTCCACCACTTCCACTACCATGCAATGAAGCGGTACTTCGTAAGTCGTTCCCCAGATATGGAAATTATCATCATCCATCCAGACGCCGAGGTGGATCCCCGGCTGTAGTACAGCGGGCGACAACTTGACAAGGTTGTGCGGGCTGAAGCGTTGTCGGTGGTGAAAAACAAGACTATTCCCTGCCATATCGGGTGGCGCAAAAGCGATCGAAATTTTCGGTTCATAACCTTCCTCTCGACGCAGGCTGGCCCAAAATGCGGTATCGATGATGGTTTCGATGACCGGAATATCCGGGATAAGACGCCGTTCGGCATCCGGATGGAGGCCCACCTGCTTTTCGAAATGTGCAGCTATGCGATCCGATACGATTTTCGCTGCTAAATAAGTAGGTTCTGAAATCATTTTTGCCTACCGGCCAAACAATTTGACCGGTTTTGATATTTATGGGTTATATTAGCAAACTTACATAAAAATCAACAAACTGAAATGTTATGCGATTCATCATTGATGTATTATTGACAGGATTAGCGGTATTTCTAGCCGCATTGATCCTGCCCACCTCGGCGGTAACCGTCGCCGGATTTGGCTGGGCGATTGTTGCGGGGCTCATCATTGCCTTCGTTAATGCAACCATTGGCACAGTGCTTCGGGTTTTTACGTTCCCCCTCAATTTCCTCACATTGGGGCTTATTTCCTTTATCATCACCGTATTGATGGTGCAGCTGACCAGCTATTTCATGGGCACCAAGTTTGAAGTGGCCAATTTTTGGTGGGCGGCCGTGTTTGCGATCATTGTGGCGCTGATCCAGCTGCTGTTGAATGGGATCTTTGGTTCAAAAAACAGCAATTCAGATTAATGCCTTCCCGAAGGAATAAAGGAAGGTTAATCAATTGTTCTCCGGAAAGCCTCGGGCGTGGTGCCCGTGTATTTCTTAAAAAACTTAGTGAAATTGGAGTTGTCTTTAAAATTGAGCTCATCGGCGACAGCCGCAATAGCGAGCCGGGGGTTTACCAATAGCCGTTTAGCTTCCAGGATCACTCTGTTACGGATTACTTCGCCCGCCGATTGGCCCAGCAACTCCGAACAAATGGCGTTCAAGTAGTTGGGCGTTATATAAAGTAGGGCTGCATAGTCTTTTGGTAATCGGAGCTCGGAATAATGTTTCCCCACCAGTTTTCTGAAATTCCGGAGCAACACGATGTTATTGGAAAGCGGTGAAGGCTTTGCTGGTTCATCCAGGCTCGCCAAATCGAGGAATAATCGGAGCGCTAGTACCCGCAATTTGTCGAGGTGAAGCATGCTGATGGATGGTACCAACGCGATCATTTCCTCAAAGATATCCGCAATACGCGTGCGCATCTGCTCGGGAACAGCCAGCACGGACTGTTGGGCTTGCCCCTGAAAAAACGTAAACTCTTCGATGTAATCGGGGCGTAGCAAAAACTGGTGGAAGAATGAGGGTGAAAAATTAAGTACATATCCTTCCACCTCACCTTCAAAAGCCCAACGATGTACCTGTCCGGGTACCATCGCGTACAATTGGAACGGACGCACCTCAAAACGATCGAAATCAATGGTATGATGACCGGCACCCTTGGTGAAATATACCATGTGGTAGAAACTGTGCCGGTGTGGCACATGGAGTTTACGATGCTGCCCGATATACGGTGCAAAAGAACCCACTAAAATATCAGACCGGGAATCCAGTCCCGCAATATCGTATACCGGGTAAACCTGCCGCGTCATGGGCAGTAAGTATACCGCTTTTTTGTGGTGTTTCGATCAGCTTTTTTCTTCCGGCCTGTAGTACAGCCCCGGAGTGAGCCAGTAAAGCAGAATAACCCGCGAATAGCGGAAATTAAGGGGTGAAAACAGGATGACCGTTCCAATAGTCGCAATAAGATAAGGCCACGGCCCATCCATATAACCGGTAATGAGGTAGAAACCTACACAAGCCGCAATCATTTCAGCCATCGCCATGGCATAACTCACAAACATCGCCACATAGAAATAACCCGGTTCGCGTTCAAAGCGCAATCCACAATGAGGACAGGTTTCGTTCATCTTTTGCGCTTTCAGCGCATAGGTTTTGCCACTGAACATATTCCCTTGGCGGCATCTTGGGCATTTTGCTTGAAGTGCAGCCTTGATTGGGGTGAGTGCTTTATCGTTTTCCATCTTATTTGATATACTAATCGGGTTAAAACCCCTGTGATGCAAAGATAACCTTCTAAAACCTATCCCATTGGTAACTTCTAGGTATCTTATGGTATTTTTTGCGGATATCCTACTATTACGGAATCGACTGCATAAACTTTTTCGTTGGAAGTCCGTCCAAAAGTACCTACCTTGGACTGTTAGTTAGGACCAATTGCGATCAATTCTGGGGTTTCGATGAAAACAGCGAGGATGCGATATATGTGGAATAGCCGCCGAAAAAAATGGTACATTGTCATCGGTATTGCCATTGCCGTGCTGGTGGTTGCCTTGTTGCAGGGGAAAGAAGATCCGATCGACTTCAGCTCCGAAGTAAAACCCATCATCAATAAGCACTGCATTAGTTGCCACGGCGGGGTGAAGAAAAACAGCGGCTTCAGTCTCCTTTTTGAAGAAGAGGCCTTCGCCATCGCAGAGTCCGGCAGTGCGGCCATTATTCCGGGCGATGCGGAACATAGCGAATTTATCCGCCGGCTCACAGCTGATGATCCCGAGGAGCGGATGCCTTACAATGCTCCGCCATTGAGCAAAAAAGAGATCAAGGTACTCACCCGCTGGGTGGAAGAAGGTGCAAAATGGGGCGAGCATTGGGCATATTCACTACCCAAGAAAGTAGCCGTACCCCGTTTCCGGTTTGGCTTGGCTTCCTTATTTAGCTTTGCGGGCAGCCCGTCGATGTACAGCGAAATCGATTATTTCATCCAGGAAAAGCACCGTGAACAAGGACTTTCGTTTTCCGGCACAGCCGACCGCGCTACCTTGCTCCGCAGGGTATCATTAGACCTCACCGGGCTACCGCCCTCGCCCGAACAAGTCGCGGCTTTTGTAAACGATGATCGAAAAGATGCTTATGAGCGCCGCGTAGATAGCCTATTGGCTTCACCGCGATTTGGTGAACGGTGGGCGTCCTGGTGGTTGGATATCGCCCGCTACGCCGACACCAAAGGTTATGAAAAGGACGCCTCACGGCAAATATGGGCCTATCGCGATTGGGTCATTAAGGCCTTCAACAGCGACAAGCCCTTCAATACATTTACGGTAGAACAATTAGCCGGTGACCTGTTACCCAATGCCACTAAAGATCAACTCATCGCTACCGCCTTTCACCGCAACACCATGGTGAACGACGAAGGGGGTACCGACGATGAGGAGTTTCGCGTAGCGGCTACGATAGACCGCGTAAATACCACGTATCAGGCTTGGCTCTCCACCACATTTGAATGTGTACAATGCCACAGCCATACGTATGACCCGATCAAGTTCGAGGAATACTACAAGTCGCTGGCATTCTTCAACAATACGCGCGACGAGGACACACCGGGCGACTATCCGACGCTCCGCTTCTATAATCGCGAAGACAGCTTACAGGTTGCGGAGGTGAAACAGTGGGTGGCCCAGCATGCCTCAGCCGAGGCCGTTGCTTCCATGGATCTGTTTTTGCATGCGCTCGAACCCAAGATACATGCCCATGCATGCGACCAATTGATCAATGGGGCGTTGGTAGACACCAAATGGCTGGGCATCCGCAATGGCGGCAGTGCCCGCCTACCGGCCATCGCCCTCAATGGAAAGGATCGATGCTATTTGAACTATGCTACGGGCTCCGCTGGTGGCGTAATGGAAATACGGGCGGATAGCCCCGACGGGCCGGTATTGGCCAATATCGCCTTGCCGGCCACCAACGGTACGGAAACCATTGCAGTCCCTATCGTGCCCTTGGATGGCCAACATGACCTTTTTTTGCAGTTCAGAAATTCCTCGATACCTGCAGACCGCCCGGTATGCCTCGTAGAATGGATGGCGTTCCGCAAATCATTGCCCGGCAACGGCGAGCCAGATTATCCCAAAATGCAACAGACCTTCCTGGAATTGATAAACACGCACACTCCTTCTGTACCCATATTGGTTGAAAACCCGCAAGATATGCGGCGGGAAACCCACGTGTTTGAACGGGGCAACTGGCTTGTGAAAGGTGAAGTGGTGGAACCCGCCGTACCCCAATTTCTCCAAGATTTCCCAAAAGACGCCCCGCAGAATCGCTTAGGCTTTGCGCAGTGGCTGGTCAGCGAAGACAACCCACTGACCGCCCGCACACTTGTAAATCGGCTATGGGCACAATTATTTGGCCGAGGCATCGTAGAGCCACTGGGTGACATGGGTTCACAAAGCGATCCGCCCACCCATCCCGAGTTACTGGATTGGCTGGCCTTACAATTCATGCATGAAATGGACTGGAGTGTGAAACGCTTGCTTCGCGAACTCGTGCTATCGACGACCTATCGGCAATCGTCTGCATTGGAGGGGAAATCCGCTGAAAAAGACCCAAACAATATTTACTATGCCCGGGGACCACGGTTTAGGCTCTCTGCGGAGCAAATCCGGGACCAGGCATTGGCCGTGAGCAACCTCTTAAGCACAAAGATGTACGGCCCCAGCGTGATGCCTTATCAACCTGATGGGGTGTGGATGACCGTATACAGTGGTGAGCGCTGGGCTACAAGCGAAGGCGAAGACCAGCATCGCCGAGGGCTGTACACCTTCATCAAGCGGACCAGTCCTTATCCCTCCTACGTCACTTTCGACGCATCCAGCCGGGAAGTCTGCTTGGTAGACCGCATCCGTACCAATACACCACTACAGGCACTCACCACGCTCAACGATCCGGTGTACCAAGAAGCGGCACTACACCTCGCTAAACGTATGGAAACCCAAGGTAAAGGAAAACCCACGGATGCCATCCGGGCAGGGTATCTTTCGGTGATGCAGCGCCCGCTCGCACCCGATAAACTCACAGCACTTGAAAGGCTATTCAGGGAAACCCTTGCTCATTATCGCCAGCAGCCCACTGAGGCAGCCAAGCTGCTCGGCACATCGGCAAGCGGCACGGCGCAGAAAGACGCCACCACCGCTGCTTACACCGTGGTAGCCAGCACATTGCTGAATCTCGACGAATTTCTTACCAAATCATAATACGCTGCAACGATGGAAAAGTTATTGAAGGAAGCACAAGAAGCGACACTCCGGGCGGTTACCCGCCGACATTTCCTCCTAGAATGTGTGGCCGGCGTAGGCAGCATCGCGTTGGGATCCCTACTCGGGGGCTGCATGGGCACCACGAAAAGCGGACTGGAAAGCGGGTTGCTGTCCGATACCATGAACCCCTTGGCTCCCAAACCCCCACATTTTGCCGCGCGTGCCAAAAGCGTGATTTACCTGCACATGGCAGGGGCACCCTCCCAGCTTGAGCTTTTTGACTATAAGCCCGAGTTGCATAAACTCCACAACCAGCTATGCCCGCAATCGTTACTTGAAGGCAAGAAATTCGCCTTCATCCGTGGTACCCCCAAAATGCTGGGGCCGCAGGCCACGTTCAGCCAATACGGCGAAAGCGGGGCGTGGGTATCCGAACTGCTCCCCCATTTTTCGAAGGTGGTAGATGAAGTGAGCTTCCTCAAAGCGGTGCATACCGACCAGTTCAACCACGGGCCGGCGCAGCTCTTCATGCATACGGGGAACGCCCGTTTGGGTAGGCCCAGTATCGGCTCTTGGGTTACCTATGGGTTAGGCACCGAAAACAGCAACCTACCGGGGTTTGTTGTACTCACCTCGGGCGGGAAAACCCCTGATGCAGGAAAAAGCGTATGGGGCAGCGGCTTCCTTCCGTCGGTATACCAAGGCGTGCAATGTCGCTCGCATGGCGACCCCGTGCTGTACATCAGTGACCCCGACGGAATAAGTCGCGATGTCAAGCGAAAAGCCATAGACGCCATCAATGCGGTGAATATGGAGGAATACCAGTCGTATAGAGATCCTGAAATCCTGGCTCGCGTTGCGCAATATGAAATGGCCTATAAAATGCAGGTTACTGTACCGGAAGTGATGGATATCAACAACGAGCCCGAATACATTCATGAGCTTTACGGCACCCAGCCCGGCAAGGAATCCTTTGCCAACAATTGCCTGCTTGCACGCAAGCTGGTGGAACAGGGTGTGCGCTTCGTACAACTGTTTGACTGGGGATGGGACAGCCACGGAACGGACGTGGGTACGGCACTCGACCTGGGCTTCCGCAACAAATGCCGGGAGATAGACCGCCCGATGACCGCCCTCCTGCTCGACCTCAAACAACGGGGTCTCCTCGACGACACCTTGGTGGTATGGGGTGGTGAGTTCGGCCGTACGCCCATGCAGGAAAACCGCGACAATAAGGACATGCCCTTTGCCGGGCGCGATCACCACCCCGATGCCTATACCATCTGGATGGCCGGTGGCGGGGTAAAAAAAGGAGTGACGTGGGGTGAGACCGATGAAATCGGTTTTTCAGCCGTGAGTGGCAGTACCGCCGTACACGATGTACACGCCACCATGCTCCACCTACTGGGCTTTGACCATGAAAAACTGACCTACGATTTTCAGGGGCGTCCGTTCCGCCTCACCGATGTGGAGGGTCATCTTATCCAAGCACTCGTTTAATTTCTGATACCAGCAATGAAGAACAATACTTCGGCTACTATCCTTCGGCCAAAAACCCGCTACTGCAATTAATGGAAAGCAACGGCGATATGCTCCTATTCTTTGGTAGGTGGCACCCCTTGTTGGTGCATCTGCCCATCGGGATGTTAGTGCTGTCTTTTTTGTTCGCACTACTCGGCCAGCGGAAGTCTTACGCAGCGTTGGTTCCCGCTGTTGCAGTTACCTTGCTGTTTGGGGCTGCGGCCGCCGTGTTATCCGGTATCTCAGGATACCTGCTATCGCTTGATGGCGGATATGATGCACAAACACTATCACTCCACCAATGGCTGGGTATCAGTGTTGCATTGGTGAGCATCCTATGCTGGCTGCTGTACAGAAAGCCCACTATCGAAAAAGACCTGCTCAGTCCCCTTCGCAAAATCCGGTTTGCATTTCTTACCTTGATGGTCGCATTACTTTGCCTCGCAGGGCATTTTGGAGGCACACTTACCCATGGTGAGGATTATTTAGTGGAAGCGCTGCCCGAACGGACCCGCCAGCTATTGGAATGGCAACCCGAGCGGATGGTCATCAAAGATGTGCAGGAAGCGGCCGTATACGCCGACATCGTTCAGCCCATTTTCAGGCAGCGCTGCCAAAGCTGCCATGGCCCTAAGAAACAAGAGGGTGAGTTAGCACTGCACACGATGGAAATGCTTATGAAGGGTGGCGAGAATGGAGCGGTAATCACATCCGGTGACACGGCAGCGAGTGAGTTGTATCGGCGACTCATGTTGCCAGAAGGGCAAGAAGACCGCATGCCTCCTAGAAACCGTACCCCCATAAGTGAGGATCAAATCAAGCTTATCGCTTGGTGGATCAGCGTAGGTGCGCCGGAAGACAAGCAAGTAAAAACGCTGGACCAACCCGAAGAAATCAAACCGGTGCTACTTGCACTGGAAGGAGGTGCGGATGGGTCCGATATGCTCGACTCGAACGCCGCATTGGCCGATCTGCCACCGCCGAATGCCGATGCCGTTGAGAAATTGCGCGCTAAAGGTGTAAAGGTAGTCACGCTGGCAGCAAACAAGCATCAATTGGCCATCAACGCGATCAACTACCCCGAGTTCAACGCTGAAGACGCCCAGCTATTGGCTGCACTAGGTGAACATGTGGTCCAACTTGAACTGGGCGACACGAAAATCACGGACGACGCGCTGGAACCTATTGGAAAATTGGCTAGTCTGCAGCAGTTACATTTAAAAAACACGGCGATAGGAAATGCTGGCCTCGCACACATCGTTGCATGTAAGCAGCTTAGGTATATTAATCTGGTCAACACCAAAGTAACGGATGAGGGCTTGCACGCATTGACACAACTACCTGCGTTGCAAGCGGTTTACCTTTATCAAACGGCAGTCACCGCCGCAGGCGTGAGCTCGCTGGCCCAATCGCGGCCTGTGCTGCAAATCGATACCGGCAGCTATCAATTGCCAGCGCTGCCTACGGATACAGTGGTATATCAATAAATCGTCTATTTTCCGAAGTATTCTCCGTTATCCCTAATTGGCAGATTGCCTATTACCATTTCCAGTGTAAGCCGAAAAACTATAGGGAAGTACTAAGAAGATTCTAGGGACTTTATAGGGACAAATCCCTACTATTTGCCTGTTACCTATCCATTAATTTCCACTAACTATTGGAATTGGTGATAGCTTTTGGTTACTTTAGGGTGAACTTAAAGATGATAGACTCTGGTGAAGGAAACGCTAGTGGCAGAGACAACCTATGGGTGCTGTTATTTTTTCCAGAATACGAAACAACCGAATATCTTTTCAATGGGGCTACACGGGATAAGGGCCAGGATATTATTCCGGTCCGGCCGCATCATCTCGGTAAGCCCGTACACGTCTACGCCTCGTTTAACCGGTACAACGGAAGCGATATTTCGCCGAGCAGCTATATCGGTATAGTACCACATAGCTGATATACCCGTAAGACTAACAAAGCTTAGTGGATTTTCGTTGTAAAAGTCGTTAAGTGTATTCCATACCGCTTTGATGTCAAACAGATTTTGTTGTACATTTTTAGTTATTAATAAAAAGTAAATGACGTTGATAATTCAGGTTAGCCATGAAAGTATTGTTGGATATAAAAGAAGATAAAGTGGCTTTTGTGCTTGAGATGCTTCAAAATTTCAAGTATGTCAAGACGCATCTACTAAGCCCGCATCAAGCAGATGTCATTGAAGGGGTAAAAGAGGGGGCTGAACAAGTAACTATGATACGAAAAGGGTTGATGGAGGATATTCCGGCAAAAGACCTGATCGATGAGTTATGAGGTTATAGCAACTCCCCGTTTCGCCCGGGATATTAAAAAACTAGCGAAAAATTACAGCTCTTTAAAAACCGAATATGCAGAGCTAGTCAGTACACTATACGCAGACCTAATCAGGGGACGCCACTTGGAAACGATTGCTATAAGATAAGGCTGGCCTTTGCCTCAAAAGGTAAAGGAAAGTCTGGTGGCGCAAGGCTAATTTCCTGTGTCAAAATAATTGACTCAAAAGTATACCTGCTTACCATATATGATAAATCTGAAAAAGATAGTGTAAGCGATAAAGCGCTTAACGAACTCTTAGGTCAAATAGAATAATATAAATCAAAAATAGGTGCCCGACGAATCGGACACCTTGCAAATCAATAATTAAAAACTTATCGATTAAGCTCCTCCTTGTGGCCCCAGAACTGTTCCTTCTTCGGGTACGGGGAGCGGCTCTACATTACGTTCAGCGCCCGGATACCCAATGTTTTGATTGATAACACCTTTGATATTCGTATTGATTGCATTTGCAGGTACCGGCCATAAAATATGATGTACACTTACCTTGTATTCCGCCCATTTGTGTACTACCCCTTTGTTGTAGAAGTTGCTTCTTGCTACTACCCGGTCGTACCAAAAGTTAATACCCTCCTGTTTAACATTTGAACCTGCACCACCCGGACCACTGAGATTTTCGAGGTTGTAGGTACGGCCACCGAATATTTCGCAGGGTTTACCGGTTTTCGCGTAAATGTACGAAATCCTGACCAACTCAATATGGCGGTTCTCTTCATAGTACAACTCCCGCGCACGCTCATCGAGTATTTCGCCGATATTGATGTCTCCGGCGTTGAGCGGTTCGGCACCGGCGCGGGTCCGCACCTCGTTCAGTGCTTCAGCGGCAAGTGCCGGTTGGTCTTTCCAATAATAACATTCCGCAATCAACAGGTAAACTTCGGCCGACCGATAGATGTACCACGGCGTTTCGCCACCAGCCCATTGGCTTTGCAGTGGATCGGGAACAAACACTTTGAAATGCGGCCAAGGATACCATGTCCGAATGGTGTCTTCCACGCTCATAGAAACAGGCTTCACCAAGTTTGCGCCATACCAGGGGCCACCTTTCAACCCCGGGGCATTATACCGCAGATCTTCCATCCGGCGCCAGCTATCCTTATTGTGAATGCCCCGCATATCGTTGGCTTCCTTGTCTGCCCGCCAGATGTAACTGGTGAAATAAGACGTGGAACGCAACCGACCTATACCACGGCCATACGTCTTGTTCGGGTCCAACTCCGGATCGGTCTCTCCAGCAGCAGGGTTGATACTGGTCCCCGCCTGTCCATCGGGAGTTCTGATATTTCCGCTACTCCAAAATGGCACAGCATTCCGCATGGTTTGGATGCGGTCCGAGCCTTCTTCTTCGGGATAGGATACCACATACATCAGCCCCTCGGTATTGGACATATCGAGCTTGGCCTCCACGCTATGCAAATCAAACATGAGGTTAGTGTTCGGTTTACCCTGGTTAGTCGTAAAACGGTTCTTCATCAGTGGATGCCTTGCAACGACCTCGTTTCCTACTGCAATTGCACGGTCAAAATCGCCGAGCACCATGGAAACTTTCATGAGTAAAACACCACATGCGGCCTTAGAGGTCCGACCACGATCCACCACCTCTGGTACCCACTGATAAGCAAATTCAAGATCTTTCTTCATCCGTTCCAAAATCCCCCACCTGTCATATGAAAAGAAATCATATTTAGGCGTTTCAATTTCCCAATCCAAATAGGGTATATCACCGAACTGATGCGTTAGCTTGAAATAGCGGTATGCACGATGGAAATAGGCCGATCCTAAAACCGCATTGCGTTCTTCCTCACTGCCAAATTCAGCATTATCGATCCGTGCGATTATTGTATTGGCATATTTAATCCCTTTATAGCCCTCATACCAATACCAGCCTACTTTTGTGAAATCCGTATGATTCAATTGCGCATCTGGCAGAAGTGCAACGTCCATATCCATCTGCGGGCCTGCTTTGTCTGTAGTGCCTTCAACGGCGACTTCTGACTGAATAATCTCGGTCAAGATTGGTGCATTGTCACCAAAATATTCGTGTCGCATATTCCGCTCCAATGTTGTAAGCGCGGAATACATGCCCTCAGCGTTGGACAATGCGATTCCAGGTTCGTAAAATGACAAGGGCTTGGGCGTTAACCAGTCTTCATTACAGCTGACAGCGGTAAAGGCCATGGTCACAAACGCCAAGAGTGTTCTCTTATATATCTTTCTACTGTTCATCTTCTTGTATTTTCAAGTTAAAGCGAAAAATTGATACTCATGTTGTAGGTCCTTGGAGTAGGCATACCCCCCAAATCAGGGTCATCGTATGACTCTGGATCGCCAAATGTCCAATCGGGGGCCCAAACCGCTACGTTACGTACCGTAGCCGATATTCGTAAATTCTGGATATTAAACCTCTGGAGGAAGGTGTTGGGCACGGCATAAGAAAGCGACACGTTGTCAAGACGGATAAACGACCGGGAGACGTAATTGTTACTGATGTTTTTAGAACCGATACGGCCATAGTCATTTATGGGGTTATCCGGCGTCCACCGGGGTTGTACGTAATCCGTGGCGCGGTCGGCAAAATTCGCATTGTTTGCGGCCCGATTAAAGGTGTCGTAATGCCCCCAATTGGAATAAACAAAAAAGGAAAAGTCAAAATTGCCATAACGGAAGTCGTTCCGTAACGACCATCTGAACCGAGGTGTCGTCCATTTTTGGAAAACCCGGTCTTCGTCGGTCATCACGCCGTCTTCGTCTTGATCTTTATACTTGAAGTCGCCGGGTTGCAAACCATAAGGCTTAGCCGCATCTTCCTCTCCGACCTGCCAAACGCCAATCCGCTCATAAGACCATACCCGATCCGGATCCTGGCCGATGAACCAGCGATTCTTGATGTCGTCAGCTTCGCGTTGACCGATGACATTGCCATTAGCGTCCTTGATGTCCACCATATCGCCATAGAGGTGTTTGATTTCCCGTCGATTGAGCATAAAGATGGCCGACGCATTCCAATTGAATTTTTCTCGCTCAATAATCCGACTGTTCAACGCCACTTCAAAACCTTTGTTTTCCAACTCGCCAAGGTTCGCCGCCACGCTATTGAAGCCGATAATTTCGGGGAGTGCCCGATCTACCAGTAAATCCATGGTGGTGGAGGTATAAACATCTATTGCGCCCCCTAGCTTATTGTTGAACAAGGAGAAATCTATGCCCAGGTTATATGAGGACTTGTTTTCCCACCGCAGTCCTAAATTGGCCATGCGGTTGACATAAAGCTGAGAATAAAGGTAAATATTACCTTTTGAGTCGATATACGGATGCAGACCGGACGTCATGTCCGACAGGGCCTCGTATTGTCCGATATCACGGTTACCGTTACGTCCCCACGACAAGCGAAGCTTTCCATAATCCAACCAGCTTGAGGTTTTCTCCATGAACTTCTCCTCGGACAAATTCCAGGCAAAGGCTAAGGCCGGGAATGTTGCCCGTGGATTTTGGGCGCCAAACGCCGAATAGCCGTCGCGACGTACGGAGGCGGTCAGCATATACCGATCATGCAACGAGTAAAACAACCGAGCCATCAGTGCATCGCCTGTACGATAAGTATCGTCGCTTTCGTTTAAAGGCACCGCTCCAGCTTGCAGGCGATGCCAGCCTAAGATGTCGCTCGGACTATAGTTGGAAGCCATCGCCTTGGTTTTCCAAAACTGCCCCTTTTCCGCATTCTGCAATAAGGTCACTTCAAAGTTGTGGACATCGAACCGTTTATTCCACCTCAGCACGTTATCGATTTGCCAGTTATATGTTTTCTCGAATGTACGCTCCGAATTTCCGCCACGGTTGGCCCACTCATAATTTTCTGAGGATTCGTGGTTGTAGTACTCGCGCCAAACATACGACGGGGTGAAATTGGTTTGGAATTCGATACCATACGGTAACGAAATCACTCCATACACAGAGGCATTTAAGGTATTGTACCGATCGATGCGATCTCTGTACATATTGTCAAAGAATGGGTTTTGCGGTGTTGGGTCACCTGTTGGTAAGCGTTTGAGGATTTCTTCACTTTCGGGATCGCCGATGTTGTTTGATCCGTAAGGTGAAATAACCGCCGACTGCCCCCAGTTTGCCTGCAAAAACCCTTCGTTGCGCGTGGCAAAGTTTGCGTTAGCGCCTACGCGGAGGAATGATGTGATGGTCGATTCCAGGTTCAATCTGGACCGCAGGTTTTTAAACCGATTACCAACGATGATGCCTTCACGGTCAACTTGGTTTACGGACCAGTAGTAATTGACATTGTCTGTCTTATTTGAGATGCTGACCGAATAATCTTGTTGAAGACCTTGCTGGAATACGAGGTCCTGCCAATCCGTAAGGCGATTGGCCATATAGTTATCGATTTCCGGTGCTTTGAGTTCCAGACGGGTAAGCCACATCCGAAGGAGCTGATCGTCGGTGACCGATGTCACTTTATCTTCTTCCTTGAAATCATAATTGTACCAGTCCAGTTGATTGACGCCCGATAGTTGGCGTGGATCCACAAACATTTCTGGATACTGCTGATGATATTCATCCGTGCGCCGTCCCATTTCATAATCATACCGATAAACGAGGAACTCCTCGGCCGTCATAACGCGCGGCATATTGGCATTTTCAACCATGCCGAGGTTTCCGTTGAACGAAATCCGGGGCTTTCCTACCTGCCCTTTTTTGGTGGTGATCAACACCACGCCGTTGGCTGCCTTGGCTCCGTAAACTGCCGAAGCACTGGCATCTTTTAGAATATCGATGGACTGGATGTCGTTTGGATTGATGTCCGATAACGCACCGTCGAAAATAACACCATCAACAACGTGCAACGGACTACTACCAGCCTTGAGGGTTCCTTTGCCCCGGATAAGCAATGAGGCATCTCCTTTTGCCGTGTTGCCCTGCCCGATAATCATACCTGCAGCATTTGCTCGCAGTAAATCTTGGACAGACCGTGGTGCCTGGGTTTCGAGCTTTTCCGCTTGAACTGACGCAACGGCTCCCGTCAAGTCCTTCCTTTTTGCCGTGCCATAACCAATTACAACGACTTCATCGAGGTCTTGGATGTCCGCTTTTAAGACTACATCAATAACGGAACGTTGATCTACCTGAATTTCCTGCGTACTATATCCTGTTGATGAAAAAACTAACGTGGCACCCTCTTCAGGTAATGCGAGGCTAAAAGCACCCTGGGCGTCTGTTCTCGTTCCTGTACCGGTGTCCTTTATCACCACCGTTACGCCCTCTAGGGCAAACCCAGCATCGCTTTTAACCGTACCGGTAACGACACGCTGAAGTGCGCCATTATGATAGGTAATGCCGGGCTTCGATTGACCGTACTGTACGCAAAAAAGCGGCAATAGTACTAAAAACAATTTGGCTAACTGTATTCTCATTGGTTCATTTTTTGGTTATAAAATAGACGAAAATCAAATGACGATTAATCTACTCACAAATCGCCTTTTTTGTTACAATCGGTAAGATGCTAGGTGGGATACCTATTGGCATCATCAATCATAATCTGGTTTGAAAACCCGTAAATGTGTTTCATAAAGAACCTTTTTATTTAATAAGTATAAATTGGTGAGCTTGATCGTCGGAAGGCTTTATGCCCTGTGTGTTACCGACGATGTGTATCTTCAAATATACGCGAATGTTGACTGCTATTGCATGGCATCCGTATGATTCAGGTGGTGCAATTGTTCGAAAACTGTGTTTTTGACACCGTTCAATCGGTGGACTGATTTTGATTTTGTAACAGGGTTGTTGCTTAACATTAAACAGCACAGCATACGTTTATAAACCTCCATCAATTGAAACCCGCTTTCCGTCAATCCAGAAAGTCCATTCATTAAGTGTGGTGTTAGTCGGCGGTTACCTGTCGTTAGTTTTGGCCCCCGAACGAAAAATTCAGCATGATGACTCTTTTAGCAACACCTATCGATAACTGTCGCGGCATCATTGGCCTGCTGTGTACAATCTTACTTGGTGCATCAGCGACATCCTTGTGCGCACAGGAAATCGTTTTAGAAAGGCAAGTGGTCGGTAGTACCGGATATGACAGGCAGACGGGCAACACGATCTTCCAATATACGGTTGGAGAGGCCGCGGTCGCGACGTTGATGCAACCGACATTCCTCTTTACCCAAGGCTTCCAACAACCCCAGGTAACGGTAAGTTCTCATATCCCGCAATTACCTGACTTAACCGATTTTATCGTATTCCCAAATCCGGCAATCAGCTATACGACCATCCGGTTTACCCTTGTTGTACCGGGTAGCGTGCGGTTTATACTGGTTAACAACGCTGGCCAGATCGTATACAGCGAAGATCGGGATGCCGCCGCCGGTCAGTTGGAGTACCGCATCCCACTCGAGCAGTATGCATCGGGTCTGTACTACCTTGTTGTATCGGTAAACTCATCCAAAAAATATACGCAAAAATTAATCATTCAGTAATCAACGTAATGAACACCAAAATAATCATCGGCATTTTTGTGGCTCTGCTCGTTGCAATAGCCCTTCCAACGAAACGAACAGTGGCGCAACGTACTCGAACTGTGACTACCGGAGCGTCCTTTCTCCTACTGAGCCCTGATGCTCGCAATGCCGGTGTCGGTGAAGCCAGTACGGGTTTGGAGGCCGATGCCAATGTGCTATATGCTAATGCGGCAAAATTAGTCTTCGCCGACCGTATGGGCGTCAGCCTATCCTATACGCCCTGGATGCGGCAATTAGTAGACGATGAACACTTAAGCTACCTTACAGCTTACCATAGATTGAATGATCGGGAGGTACTGGGGATGTCGGTTAAGTACCTCGACCTAGGTGAAGCTTCCTTTCGAGACGAAACGGGTAACCTCTTGGATACTTATAAGCCTGCAGAATTTGCATTCGACGTCAGCTATGCCCGAAAATTGGGCGAATATTTCGCCATGGCGCTTACCGCACGGTATATCCGTAGTGCATTGGGGGCCGGTAATTATAACGGCCTGGAAATGGATCATGCTAACGCATTTGCAGTAGACATCAGCATTTACTCCGAACGTGAACTATTCCGATCCCATCAATTTGGAAAGCGCTTTGCATGGGGAATCAGCCTGAGCAATGTCGGCACCAAAATCAACTACACCAACTCCAAGGAAAGCTTTCTTCCCATGAATTTACGTTTAGGAACAGGATACGCCCTCTACAACGATCCGAATAATCGGCTTACGCTGCTACTAGACATCAATAAATTGATGGTCCCTACCCCACCAACATACAAACAAGATGAAAACGGGCAGCTAACCACCGAAATTGAACGAGGCAGAGATCCCAATAGAAGCGTACCGGATGCCTTGTTTACGTCCTTGTTTGACGCCCCGGGGGGATTCCGCGAGGAACTTTCGGAGTTTACGGTTGCCGGCGGGTTTGAATTCAGCTATTACCGGCAGTTTTTCCTCCGCGCGGGCTATTTCCATGAAGCACCGGATAAGGGCAATCGGCAACACCTTTCTACCGGACTGGGTGTGCGGGTGAATGATTTCCAACTGGATATGAGCTATACCATGCCAATGGCCCGGCGATATACCGTGCGCAATGAATTCAAGGCTACTTTAAGTTTCAACATCAACAATTAATCGAATCATACAACAGCTAATCATGACTATGAATGCAAAACCATTAACCATTACATTAGCCATCCTATTCCTGTGGCTGGGCGTAGCCGCTCAATCGAGCCTAGACGGCATCAACTACCAGGCCGTGGCCCGAAACACGGATGGAACCGTACTGGCCGAAAAAAACATCCGGGTGCGGCTATCCGTCATTGGTGGGTCGGCTACCGGCGACGTTCAATACCGGGAAGCGCATGAGCTCCTTACCAACAAGCTCGGGCTATTCACCTTACGGATTGGACAGGGGCAGGTAGACCAAGGAACCTTTGCCGCAATTCCATGGCAAGACACCAATCAGTACCTGAAAGTGGAAGTCGCGTTGGATGGCGGCATGTTTGCCGATCTCGGCACTACCCAGCTGATGAGTGTACCGTTTGCCTTGTATGCGGCATCGGGCGGCGGCACACCGGGTGCGACCGGACCACAGGGGCCCGCAGGCCTCCAAGGTCCTGTTGGACCACAGGGGCCAAAAGGTGAAAAGGGTGATCCGAATGGCCCTCCGGGACCGCAAGGTGAGCAAGGTGAAAAAGGCGATGTGGGGGCACAGGGGCCGCAAGGCATCGCTGGACCGCAGGGTGTTGCCGGGCCACAAGGCCCTTCGGGACCACAGGGCGAAAAGGGCGAAAAGGGCGATGCTGGTGAGCAGGGGCTGCCGGGTATTGCCGGACCACAGGGACCCGAAGGGCCACAAGGGCCGCAGGGTGAAACCGGCGCTGCCGGACCGCAAGGTCCATCTGGACCGCAAGGGGAAAAGGGTGATAAGGGTGACCAAGGAGATCCCGGTCCTGCGGGAGCCGATGGTGTACTCGCAGGTCCTGCGGGAGGCGATCTATCGGGCACCTATCCCGATCCCATAGTTACCAAACTACAAACGGTACCGATATCCGATGCGACCCCGGCCAACAACGATGTATTGCGATTTGACGGTTCACAATGGGTCCCAGGCATCGCGGCCGGCGACGGATTTACCCTACCCTTCGCCGCCACGGAAAACCTAGCTAGCACCTTATTCTACCTCACCAATGAAGGCAATGGGACAGCGGGTAGTTTTAATATAAACAACATCGCCGCATCGGTGCCAGCGCTCAGCGTACAAACCAATAGCCAGAGTTCACAGGCCGCATATTTCCATAATGACGCCAATGGCAGCGGTGACGTGCTGCTCGTAGCAGGCAACGGAACCGGCACCAGCATATCGAGCCAGGCGAATGGTACCAGTGGACATGCGGGGTTCTTCCGTACCAGTAATACCAACAACAATTCGAATACCTTGCGTGTGGAAACACTGGGGGGCGGGGCTGCAATAGCCGCGCGGTCGACCTCGGGCAGCACCATCTCAGGCTTCAACAACAATTCCGGCACCGTTTTCGAGGGCATCAAGCAAGGTACCGGCATGGTCGCCTCCTTTCGATCCACCACCAATTCCAACAACGAACCGAGCCTATTTGTGGAATCCGTAAGCACGGGTACAGGCCGCGGAATCGATGTTGTCGCTGCCAATGGAACTGCAATCCGCGCAACAAGTTCCGGGCCAGCGCCTGTAGCGGAGTTCTTTACTTCGGGAGGCGCAGAGGCCAATGCACTCTACCTACGCAATACCGTACAAGCCAACAGCAACGAAACCCTCTTGGTCGAAACAAACAGTACACTTGCCACTGCAGCTCGTTTCCGGGTGATGGGCGGCATCGGGTCAGCAGTGTCTGGCGAAACAACCGTCAATATTCCCAACAGCAATGCCGCCGTAACGGGCCGATCGTCAGGTGCAGGGGGCGGGGCCGGCAATTTCGTTATCAGCAATGCAACAAACAGTGCTACGGCATTACGCGCAACACATCAAGGCAATGGCCGTGCCATTAGCGCTGTAGCGCAGGGAAACGTGCCCGTGGTAGAAATCGAGAATGCTGGAGCAGCCACGAATGCCGTGCTTCGCGTCCGCAATACCCTTGCGGCAAACAGCAGTTCGGCAGTCAGTGTAGAAAGTCAATCCGTATCTGGCAATGGTGCCTTTTTCAGTTTGACCAACCCCAACAGTGCCGGTGCGGCAATTTTCGCACAAACCAATTCATCCACGCCCAATCCGAATGCAGCGGTTATCGGCCGTGCGTCTGGTGGTGCAGGCGGTGCAGGTCTTTTCGTTAACTCCAATGCTGGCAATAATACAGCCGCATTACACGCCGAACACCAAGGTGGTGGCCATGCGCTTTTTACTCGCGCATTTAATAATGGGTCGGCGCTTTTTGCTTCCGGTGTTGGCAGTGGTACCGTTATCCAGGGGAGTGACGGCGGAACCGGGAGTGGAAGTCTGCTCTCCCTAACCCGAACAAACGCAGCAAATTCAACCGATGTATTTCGCATCAATTCTGCCGGCTCCGGCAACCTCGCCGTCTTCCGTAGCGGCGGCGCCAACCGCGCCCGGATTAGTGCCGCGGGTGTCGGATTTTTCAATGGGGGGACCATTAATGGCGGTGCCGATATTGCCGAAGCATTCGATGTGGAAGGAATCATCGCCCAATATGAGCCGGGTGATGTGCTGGTCATTTCTATGGATGAGGATCGGACAGTAACGAAGTCGGCCGAACCTTATTCGGATATTGTGGTGGGCGTATACGCTACCAAACCCGGTGTATTACTGACCGAAGAGGATATTGATACAGACATCTCGCAAAAAGTACCCATGGGAGTAGTCGGTGTTATACCGACCAAGGTATGCCTGGAAGGCGGTACAATCAAAAGGGGAGATTTACTGGTCACTTCATCCACACCCGGGGTAGCCATGAAAGCCGACAAAGCGAAGGTAGGGCCAGGACAGGTGATTGGCAAGGCATTACAGGAATACAGCGGTGCGGGGATCGGCAAGATCCGGGCACTTGTCAACGTCAAATAAACACCATCGTGAACGCCACTTATTCAACGGGTACCCATGCAAGCTGGATAGCCACCGATGTACCGGCATTCTGTTTGTCGGCGTCTACCAAATCGTGGATAGCAAACGGCAATGTACGACCAAACGCTTTATTGAAAGCCGCAATGCGCTTGCAGGTAACTGCGATACCCAGCGATTTATTGGTAGCAGGCAAGGCATCCTTTTCCGATTGTGCCCGGCCAACACCATTGTCCGTGATGGAGCAACTTAGCGTTACCGCATCGGTCATTAAAAATTCGACGATGATGGTGCCGTTTGCCTGCCGTGGGAGTAATCCGTGGATTAACGCATTTTCAACAAAAGGCTGGATAAAAAGTGGAGGCACGATGATGCTTTCGGGGTCAATCTCTGCTGAAACGGCGATTTCGACGGCAATTTTGTCGCCAAAACGCAGTTGCTCCATGTGGATGTACTGCCGCACCGTATCGAGCTCATCGGCAAGGGTTATGGTGGCTTCTTCCGAATGCTCCAGCAACCTACGTACCAGCCGGGAAAGGCTGGTCAGGTATCTGGCCGCTGATTCCTTGTCATCCCTATGGATCATGCTGTTGAGGCTATTCAAACAGTTATTCAGGAAATGGGGGTTCATCTGCAAACGCCAAACTGTATCCTCCAACTCTGCTACGCGTTGCTGGAAAACGGCCTGCAGGAGCGCATTTCTCTTTTTGAAATACCAAAGAAAACCGCAAGCGGTTATCAGTAAAGTGCCGATGAAGATGAGTAAATAGGTAGTCATAGCTGTGCTAACGGCCAGCGTAAAATAAGTGAATTTAAGGCAATTATCGAAAAAAATATTCATAATTTTTAATCATTAACCAAATGAAGCATATTGGTATCATCGGGGCCGGCATAAGCGGTCTCACCACAGCAAAGGCCTTCCTGCAGAAAGGCCATCAGGTAACGGTGTTGGAAAAGTCGGACGGGTTGGGTGGCGTGTGGCACAAAAGCCGCTCATATGCGGGTGTTACCACCCAGACTACCCGTGATGAATATGCATTTTCGGATTTTCCAATGCCAAAACATTACCCATTGTGGCCTACCGGCGAACAGGTACAAGCGTACTTAAAAAACTACGCTATTCATTTCGGTATCATGCAGCACATCCGGTTTGGCATGACCGTAAAAACCATGTACTACGATGGTTTCAACTGGATTGTTAACCTGGAAGGGGGCGAGTCCATTTCCTTTGCTTATGTGGTCATCTGTACCGGGACCTTTCATGAGCCCCATGTTCCTGAAATACCGGGTAGGAATTCCTACACGGATGCCGGTGGTATACTGCTGCATTCATCCAACCTATCGGCGGCCGATCAATTGGCTGGCAAGGATGTCGTGGTGGTGGGCTTTGCGAAATCCGCCACCGATATCGCTACCACAGCCGCTGATGTAAGCAAAAGCTGTACACTCATTTACCGTAGGGCCCAGTGGAAAGTTCCTCGCTATTTCGGCAACAGCATCAACATGAAGTACCTGTTGTTCTCTCGCTTTTCCGAAGCGTTCTTCAATGCCCGTAAAAAAACGGCGCTTCAACAGGTATTGCATTCCGTAGGTAAACCTTTCGTATGGTTGCACTGGCGCATGCTTGAGCTGTTGTTAAAAAAGCAATTTGGCCTGAAAAAGTGCAATATGCTGCCCACGCACCGCATCGAAGACCAAATCAGCTGTAGCCTCGGCGTAGAACCGGTGGATTTTTATAGCAAAATAGCTACGGGAAAAATACGCGGTATTTGCACGGAAATAGAACGGTTTGAAGGTCGGGATGTGGTGCTCAAAAACGGGCAGGTAATACGGCCCGATGTGGTCGTATTTGGCACAGGTTTCAAACAACGACTACCATTTCTCCAAGTGCAATACCAGGAAATGATTACCACGGCTTCCGGAATGTATAGCCTTTACCGGAATATTTTACACCCCGACTTGCCGCAGATGGGATTTGTGGGTTTCAACTCGAGCCTGTTTACCACACTCACTTCTGAAGTGGCTGCTCACTGGCTGGCGGCCACGGTATCCGGTGAGCTTATCCTTCCGCCGGTGGAAGATATGCTGCGTGATATGCGGCTGATGGAAAGATGGCGATGCGAGGAACGACCGATTGCGGCTGAGTTCAGTGGTCTTTGCGTAGCTCCTTTCAATTACCAGCATCTCGACGAACTGATGAAAGACCTTGGTCTTCGCACCAGGGCCTCAAAGAATTTCATCTACGAGTTCTTTAAACCCATCAACCCGAAAGACTATAAAAAGATGCTCGCCGGGAAATCAACAATTATTTAACGACTTTTTGTTACCTTAGCGCAAGAAGCCAATGTGTTCATGAACGGTATCAAACCATTTATACGGATACTATCCATCGCCTGGTTTTTGGGCATGGGCGTGGCCGCTGCACAAGAATCGGATAGCTGGGCAACTATACAGGAAAACAAAGGTGGTACCGTCACTGCGCTATGGTATGACATCGATCCCTATATTTTTGAAGACGACAACGGCAAACTGCAGGGTGTCGAATACGAATTGATGGAGTCGTTCGTCCGTTGGATAAACAAAACCTATGACTACAAGGTTGCCATCCGGTGGAAAAATGCAAGAAGTTTCGACGGCATTTACAACCAGATACGCAATACGTCAGAAGGCGGCGTATTTGGATGGTCGTTTTTCTCCATCACGCCGGAAAGAAAGCAGGAAGTGCAGTTTACCCCGCCATATATGCCAGATATCAATGTACTGGTTACCAACGATCGGATGCCTTTATTTACCAACGAAGCGGCATTTCGAGACACAATCCCCCACCTACGCGGATACACCATGCGCTATACCGCTATGGAGCAAGATATGGACTCCCTTATACGTGGATATGCAATTCCTGTATCCCGTAAATATGACGACTACCAAATCTTAGAACGAATCGCGGCAGAAAGAGATGCCTTTGGATATGTTCCGCTGACGGTGTACGTGGTAAGCCTGCAGAAAGGAATCAAAGTGAAAAGGCAGCATCTATTTGCGACGGAAAGACCCGGATTGGCGGGCATATTTCCCATAAATAGCGATTGGCAGCCCATTGTAGATGAATACTTCCAGAGTTTTGAATGCAAACGGCTGGTGAGCGGTTTTCTTTCCAAGTACCTGGGCAGTCAAATCGGACCAATCATCATGGAGGGCCCCGGAGCCTCTCCGGATGGACAACGCGACGCTGAACTCGAGCTGCTCACCAAGGAGCGCGAAATCGTATCACAACGGCTTGCAAACAGCTTGCTGGCCGCCGAACGCGATCAAATCCTTCGTTATGTGAGTATGCTGTTGATCGTCGTCGCCATCGGGATAGCGGTGTTGATGTACAACAGGTATCGGATGAAAACCCGCCTCACCAAGCTACTCACCCAGCGTAATACGGTCATCGGAAAGCAACATCGGGACATCGAACGGATAAACCGAAAATTGCATATGCGCGTACTGCAGGCTCAAATAAACCCCCACTTCGTATTCAACTCGTTAAACGATCTCCAATATTACATCAATAAGGGTGATACGGCTACCTCACTCGGCTACGTATCGCGCTTTTCGCGGTTCATCCGCGAATTACTGGCTCAGGCGAACGTCCCCGAAATCTCATTGACACAGGAAGAGAAATTCCTAAGGCTTTACTTGGAGCTCGAAAAAATGAGATTCGCCGGGAAATTTGATTACGCCATCGAAACAGAAGAAGGGATACCGTCAGATTTATCCGGCCTGCCTCCGCTCATTATTTATCATTACGTCGAAAACGCCCTGTACCATGGCATTCTCAACTTGGATCGGCACGGGGAAATCAGGATCACATTCCGATATGAGTTCCCCCATTTAGTATGCAACATCACCGACAATGGATGTGGTAGGGAATCAGCCAAAGAACGAACGAAACAGCGCGACGCCAATGAAACTACACCTTACAAGCGATTGCTGAAAGATCGTATCCAAATTTTGAACGATGAAGTATCCGGCAGGATAACCGTGGCCGTGGCTGATTTAGTGACGCCTGAGGGGAAACCAGCGGGCACAAATGTGACCCTGCATATACTCATCAACTCGCGCGCTCAAAACCCAATTGTACTAGATTATTAATATCCCCAATGCAGAACGCAATAATCGTCGAAGATGAGCCACGGAGCAGGGAGTTGCTATACGATCTCATCAAGGCACATTGTCCGGAAATCGAGGTGGTAGCACTGGCCGGCACCGTCCAAGAGGCAGCGACACTGATCAGACAGCACAAACCGCAGCTACTCTTTCTGGATATCGAACTACAAACCGGAACGGGCTTCGAAATCCTCCAGCAATTGGATGACTTGAGCCCTGCGGTAATCTTCACGACGGCCTATGACCATTATGCAATCAGGGCGATCAAGTTCAGCGCAGCCGATTACCTGCTTAAGCCGATTGATATCGATGAATTGAAAGAGGCAGTAAGGAAAGTATTGGGCAGATCGGCAGAAAGCCATCAGCTTATGTTGGCTGCATTGATTCAAAACCTGAATGAATTGCAGCACCGCGGCCAACCAACACTTACCCTGTCACTGGCCAATGAACTTGAATTTGTTCCGTTGAAAGATATCATCCGGATCGAGGCAGCCGGTGCCTACTCCACGTTTTACCTAACCGATGGGCGGCACGTAATGGTGAGCAAAAACCTTAAGGAATACGAGTTATTGTTGACAGGCCATCATCAATTCATGCGCATCCACAACTCCCACATCATCAACCTCAATCAAATAAAACGGATGTTGAAAACGGACGGTGGCTATGCGGTGATGAGCGATGATTTTCCGGTGATGATTTCGCCCAAAAAGAAGGAAACGTTTATTCGTTTGATGAACAACCGGAACTTGTAAGTACAACACACAGCCCCGGTTTCACCCATGGGCTATGTGTCTTCCTAAAATCTACTCATCTTCAAATTTCCAGCGTACAAACGCCTCAATGGCCTCATATTCGGCCATCCCAAGACCGTCATACAGCCTCGCAGTTTCACGCGTGCGCTCTTCAGCGCGCACCCAAAACTCGCGGGCATCATCACCGGGGAATACTGGTAAATCTTTTTGAGACTGGTGTTTGAATATCGCATGGCGCTTGCGCAACACCTCCTGGGGGGAGAGCGGTACGGCCATCTCAATTTCGTGAATTTCGAACTCATGCCAAGCCCCGCGGTAAAGCCATAACCAGCAATCCTTTGTCCATGCTTCGGTCTTGCGGAGGCGCTTCATGGCATGATGGATGATATCAAAACACACCTTGTGCGTACCGTGCGGATCGGCAAAATCGCCTGCGGCAAAGATCTGTTGGGGCTTAATCCGTTGGAGCAATTCCATGGTCGCCTGGATGTCATCTTCATAATCAAGCATTTTGCTGAATTTCCCACGATCATAAAAAGGCAGGTTCTGGAAATGGATATTTTCATCCGGTAGCCCGGCAAAACGAGCACCTGCAATGGCTTCCCCTTTGCGAATCAGTCCCTTAACCGTAAGCAGTTCCACCGTATCGATTTGGTTGGGCTTCTTGTCAGTGATAAATTGGCGTGCATCGCGATAGAGCACTTCCAATTTCTGGGTATCGAGCCCCTGCGACTTGGCGAAATCTGTAGCAAATTCAATGAAACGCAGCGCATCATCATCCCAAACCGCCGTATTGCCGGAGGTCTGATAGGCCACATGCACCTCGTGCCCCTGATCGGCCAGGCGGATAAACGTGCCGCCCATGGATATCACATCATCATCCGGATGCGGCGAAAAAATAATCGAGCGCTTCTTGGCCGGATCGCGGCGCTCCGGGCGTTGGCTGTCGTCGGCATTCGGTTTACCGCCTGGCCATCCGGTAATGGTGTGCTGAAGCTGGTTAAAAATATCGATATTAATATGGTAAACAGGCCCTTTTTCGGTAGCCAATTGAGCCATACCGTTGGTATTGTAGTCGTCTTCAGTGAGTTTAAGAACAGGCTTATTGAGCGTCTGCGACAACCAGACCACGGCCTTTTTGATCGTTTTGCGATCCCACACACAGTCCTTCACCAACCACGGTGTATCAAAGCGCGTCAGTTGCGATGCCGCATCTTCGTCAAGCACAAACTCCACACTTTCCGACAATTGCAGGTAGGTTGCCGGTACATCCGAAGATATTTCACCCTCAATAGCCTTTTTGACAATTTCAGCCTTTTTCTGGTTCCATGCCATCAAAATGATTTCACGGGCTTTGAAGATGGTGCCAATGCCCATGGTGATGGCTTTAGTGGGTACATTCTCCTTACCGCCGAAGTCGCGCGAGGCATCACGGCGTGTCAGATCGTCGAGGGTAACCAACCGCGTACCGGAATTGGGGGCCGAACCCGGTTCATTGAACCCGATGTGACCGGTACGGCCGATACCCAGCACCTGTAGGTCGAGTCCACCTAAAGCGGTAATTTTTTGCTCATACGCCAAGCAATAATCGTGGATGTCTTCCATGGCCAAAGTCCCATCCGGAATATGCACGTTGGCCCGATCGATATCTACGTGGTCAAACAGGTTTCTGTTCATAAAGGTCACATAGCTTTGCTCCGAATCGGGTAGCATCGGATAATATTCGTCGAGATTGAAGGTGATCACGTTTCTAAAGCTCAGCCCTTCTTCCCGATGCAGGCGTACCAATTCTGCATAGACTTTTACAGGGGTTGCACCTGTAGCAAGGCCAAGAATGGCCTGCTCACCCTTTTCTTCTTTGCCGCGGATCAGGTCGGCAATGCGCCTGGCCACGGCCAGTGAAGCCGCAGTCGGGTCGGAGTAAACACTTACGGGTACCTTCTCGAAGCGTGTTTCTTCCAGTAAATTTAATCTTGCCATTATAAAGGATTACGTATAAGGTGAGAAGCAAAAATACAGAGTTATTTGAAAAAAATAGCAAAAGCGGCATCACTTTTTCAATTTTCTTTCAAAACGTGAGACGCAATCGTGTGCGCTAATTTTTAAAATAACTGTGCAAGCGTCACCTCGCTATCGACATATTGATCTTTGTATTCATTCTTAGCTATACCGTAGGTAGTAATTAATGTGGTGAACGTAGTTTTTTTTGACTTTAACGAAGTTTTGTAGGCCAGCATTTTGTGGTGTAGCTCTTTGGCGTACTTCGCGTTAATAGTGTATTCAGCCTCCGAAAACTTAATTTCGCATAAATTTACACACCGGTCCGCACGGTCTATCACCAGATCGATCTGTGCACCGGCCTGTCTGTCGTACCATGTAGCTTCTTCCGAGTATATACTTCCAATTTGTAAAGCCATTTTGATATTTTCCACGTGTTTCAGGCACAGGTTTTCAAAAGCGTACCCACTCCACGCCTTCCAGGTGGGCTTAGTGCTCAATAGTGCCCAAGTAGCTTTTTGCTGTGCTCTGGATTTCTCTATAAACTTTAGGTAGAATAAGGAATATTCATCGGTGAGCCGGATAATAGCGTCTTTTGATTTGCGATTGATGGGCAAGTAGGCGGTAATAAAACCGCTTTCTTCCAGTTCCCTTAAAATGCCGGTGAGGTAGCCACCACTGGTTAGCTTGGTGTCCGCTACGATTTCATTCCGGGTCAAGCCACTGCGGCGCTTACTTAATGCGCGGATGATGGCGATATGGTTGTCTGCTTGGTCATAAAGGGAGCTATAGAGCTTTTCGAACTCGTTACGTAGCATGCCTTGCGGTGAAAAGCAAAGATCGTCGATGTTTTGTGTTGCACTTTTGCCGGATCTGATTAGGTCTAGGTAATGGGGTACCCCGCCAATAGTCATGTACAACTCGGCAATCTGATAATCATTTAATTTAACCCTTTTGTGATGGAAAAATGCTTTAGTCTCCCGGAGCGTAAATGGCAATAACCGGATCTGACGGGTGATGCGATTATGGAGACCGCCCTTGTTGAACAATATTTTTTCGATCATCCACGATGCAGCGGATCCGCATATGACGACGATGATATCAGTTCGTTTGGTACACCAAGCATTCCAAAAGTAATCAAAGGCACTTAGGAAGCCTGAATGCAGGGAGTCTAACCATGGCAGCTCATCAAGGAAAATCACTTTCTTGTCCTTTCCTTTCAACTGTTCGATATAATTGCCCAGCATAATAAACGCTTCTGACCAATTGGCTGGTGGCCTCGGTATGAGGTTTAAATTCATAGATTTACCTAATACGGTAGCGAAGTTGAATAGTTGAGTTTCCATGTTGGCATTTTGACTACCGGATAACTCAAATTTCAGGAAACGCGCAAAGAACTGTCTAACTAAGAAGGTTTTCCCGATGCGTCGTCGTCCGTATATAGCCACTAGTTCGGCCCTGTTACTGGTTAGTGTTTCGTTCAAAACAGCGATTTCTTCGACTCTGCCGATTACTTGTTGTTCCATTTTATGAAATTCATTAGCGCCAAAAGTATAAAAAATAATTGACTTTTGGCGCGTTTTAATTATTTAATATACGCCAAAACAATACGAAAATATTGACTTTTGGCGCAGTTGGATATATCTCGACCCGATTAGTCCCCTGGCAATTGCAACTATAATTTTCGGGCGCTGGTGACAATCCCACTCAGTACCAACTCAAACTTCATTAAAACAACATCCAAAAATTCAAACAAACGGTTGCGTTGCTCCAAGATTTTGATAACTCCGCAAACTGTCCTATACTTGTTCAGCAAATCGTATGATATACATGGCAGTTGCCATCCAAAATAACCGAATATGAAGTATAACCGCAGAAATTTCCTGAGAAACGCTACCCTTCTTTCCGGAGCGGTGGCTGCACTGCCCGCTGTAGCGCGTGAAGCAAATCACGACAGCCGCTTGGGGGCAACTGAATCCCAGCCAACGCGCCCGCAACGTTTCAACATGAGCGGTTATGCCGCTCCCAAAATCGATAACGTCCGCATTGGCTTCATCGGTTTGGGTCAGCGTGGCCCCGGTGCCGTGAACCGCATGTCGCGTATCGAAGGTGTTGAAATCAAAGCCCTGTGCGACAAGGATCCCGCAAGGGCAACGAAGGCGCAAGGTATCTTGGAAAAAGCGGGCCTCCCTAAAGCTAAGGAATACTCCGGCGAGGATGGTTGGAAAGACATGGTCGCCAACGAGGAGCTCGACCTGGTATACATCTGTACACCATGGGACTTGCACACCCCCATGGCGGTGTTTGCCATGGAGCACGGCAAACACGCGGCAAGCGAAATACCAATTGCCATCACACTGGATGAGTGCTGGCAATTGGTCGAAACGTCAGAACGGACGAAAAAGCATTGCATGATGCTCGAAAACTGTTGCTACGATTTCTTCGAGATGCTTACGCTCAATATGACCCGCCAAGGCCTATTCGGTGAAATCTTGCATGCCGAAGGTGCCTATATCCATGATTTGCTGAGCCTCAATTTCGATAAAAATGGTTATGCCGATATGTGGCGATTGAAGATGAATGCCAAGCATAACGGAAACCTGTATCCGATGCACGGCCTTGGCCCCATTGCTCAATGCCTCGATATCAATAGGGGGGATAAGATGGATTACCTGGTATCGATGTCTACCAACGATTTCATGATGGCAGATACAGCTGCGGCAAAAGCAACCGAGGATCCGTTTTTCAAGCCCTTTGTTGGCAAATCATACCGTGGCAACATGAACACGACACTAATTCACACGGCCAAGGGAAAGACGATGATGGTGCAGCACGATGTTACCTCGCCGAGGCCTTACTCCCGCATACACCTAATCAGCGGCACAAAGGGGGTAGCATCCAAGTGGCCATCGCCCGAGCGGATCGCGTTTGGCCACGATTGGGTGAAGGATGAAGAGCTCAAGGAGTTGTATACCCAATATACTCCGCCGTTAATCAAACACATCGGGGAAATGGCCAAGCAGGTAGGCGGACATGGCGGCATGGACTTCATGATGGACTGGCGATTGATCGATTGCTTGCGCAACGGGCTTCCGCTCGATATGGACGTGTATGATGGCGCTGCTTGGAGCAGCGTGATCCCGTTGAGTGAACAATCGGTAACCAATCGCTCGCGATCCCTGGACCTGCCGGACTTTACCCGCGGTGCCTGGAAACAAAACAAACCCGTAAACCTGACCCTGGAAGGTGGAGCGACCACAGGGGTAAGGAAGGTTGGATAACGTCGCATTTAAAGCGCTACTACTTTACGCAATCGTTCAACCGCTTGTGCCAACGTCTGTGTCTTCTTCGCAAAGCAGATGCGGATGAGGTGCTGATTTCGCGTATCATGATAAAACGCCGAAATTGGAATAGTAGCCACACCGTGTCGTGCGGTCAGCGCTTCACTGAAAGCTTGCTCCGGTAATTGGCTGATCGCCGAATAGTCGGCGAGCAGGAAGTACGTGCCTTCACAAGGCAATGGACGAAAGGGTGTAGTTTCCAGTGCCTCAATCAGGAAGTCGCGTTTCTCTTGAAAAAATGCACTGAGCGCTATGTATGCATGATCGTCACGCAGAAAATCCGCCAGTGCATATTGCACAGGCGTATTCACACTGAATACATTGAACTGATGTACCCTTCGAAATTCTGCTGTAAGCTGTGGTGGCGCCAAACAATACCCCACCTTCCACCCCGTAGTATGGTATAACTTACCGAAAGAAGCAACGACAAACGCACGCTCGCGAAGCGTTTCATAGTGCGCAACGCTTACATGCGACCGCCCATCATAGACCATATGCTCATATACCTCATCACTCAAGATATAACAGCTGGTATCACGGACAATACGGACAAGCTGGCGATAGTCGGAATCCGCCAAAACACGGGCCGTCGGATTGCTGGGGGAGTTGACAATGATTAATCTCGTCTTGTCGGTCACTAACAGCTCCACAGTTGCCCAATCGACATGAAAATCAGGAGCCAACAAGGGCACCGCCTTGGGTATGCCACCGAATACGCGGACACTGGGTGCATACGAATCATAAGCCGGCTCAAACAGGATTACCTCATCCCCCGGATGAATGAGCGCAGCCATCACAGTAAAAAGTGCTTGGGTAGCCCCTGCGGTAACGGTAATGGCGGTATCGGGGTCATAAAATACCCCTTTAGTGGCAACCACCTTCGCGCTGATCTGTTCGCGGAGCGCTATTACCCCCGCCATGGGTGCATACTGGTTATACCCTGCTCGCATGTACTGCGATACCAACGAAACGAGCCGCGGCGAACAATCAAAGTCGGGAAAACCCTGTGAAAGATTAATTGCTTGATGCCGAGCCGCCAATTGCGACATCTTTGTAAAGATCGACGGGCCGGTATCCGGCAATTTGGACGTAATGGTATTCATTGGTGCATCGTTAATTCTATCTAAACGGCCCGGTCCTCCCGAAGGATTTCCCGATAAAAGCGGATGCTGTCTTCCAACTGTGCGATATAAGCCTCTTTATCCGTAATGATTTTGTCGTACAACACTTTCTCTTCATTCATGACTCGGATCAGGTCTTCATTATTCCCCTTATTACTGCCATCCAATAGGTCGTACGGCGCCACGCCCAATACATCAGCAATCTGCCCTAGGCGATCGATATCAATACGGGTAATGCCCACCTCAATATTCTGATAGGTTTTGAGGGCGACATGCAGTGCCTCCGCCATATTGGCCTGTGATAAGCCTCGCCCTTTCCTTAGCTGCTTTATTTTTGCCAAAATATCCCGTTGCGCCATATTGAACCGATTAGGCATGAATTATAAGTGTCCTACCTTTGTTGCAGAAGCAAAGATATTATTTTTCACCTAAAAAGACTACTGAATTAGTAGATTATTTATGTTGTATTCACTAAATAACTACCACACAAAGTTTTCGCTTATTGTTTTAGTTAAAAGCGGTGGGGTATAAGACGCGACAAAACTTATAAAATCTATTCAACAAATAGATTTTATAATTACACAGAAACGGTTTGGTAGATTTAGCGCAACTATTCTTCGTAGACCTGCGTGGCGTCGATTCCCAGGCTTTCGAGTGCTTTGATAATATCCAGCGCTTTGATATTAATCCCCTTTAATGAAAGTAAAAAATGGTTGGAAAAATAATCCATGCACCAATCGACAACACTCGGCACCTCGTCCAGATAGTGCGAAAGCTTTTCCAACTGTGACGGTGCGCCTACTGACGTTTCAAACTTCAAGGTTTCCATGGCAAGCTCTTTTAAATGTAACTACTAAACAATTATTTCCTCTCACCTGTCCTTAGGCCAAGCTGGAGCCTTGACCAAACATCTATCCCGGTTGATCATTACTTTGCGTTCCTTCTTGGCAAGGCCCAGTGTGGAATGCAAAAAAGCGGGCCAACAAGTTTGCAAAAAAAACCGATAATACAAAATAATAAGCAAACAAAAAGTGCGGGAGGCACGAACAATACGCACCTTCCGCACTTTTTGGCATGGAAAATACAATTTTTGGCGGATACTAAAAAGCATACCGCAACGTAACACCGTATGTTCTCGGATCGCCCAATACCCCTGCATAGTGACCTGCGTTTCCTCCACCCGGCAATAACTGTTCGAAATAATCGGTATCGAACGCATTCCGTACCCATAGGAAAAGTGATGCTCCCGCTATCGTTCGGAAACCCGCGCGCGCGTTCAACAACGTGTAGCCATCCACGACAAGATACGCAGAGGGTGATGGGTTGGAAGAGAACGATGAACGGTAGAAGCCATCCAATGCAAAAATAAATTCTCCTGCCTGCCCCAGGAAGTCTACTGTTTTCGTTGCGGCTTCCCCACCAAACGAGGCCGCCCACTTGGATATACCGGGCAGCTCACCGCCCGATATGTCCTTAAAGGTAGGGCCGCCGGTTTCTTCCAACGGTGGCGGGGCGTTAACGAACGTCACGTATTTGCCGTCCGTATAGGCGAGTGCGCCATAAATGGAGAGGAAATTATTAAACCGTATGTTGGCGTCGAATTCCAGACCTCGGACGCGTATTTTTTCTGCATTGGCTAAATATCCGCGATTTACAGCTAAATCAGCGGCTTGCACCTGTGCTTGGTAATCGGCTACATCGGTATTATATGCGGTCAGTCCCAACGATACATTGCGTGTGGGCTGCGCTTTCACGCCAACTTCATAATGGCGTACCCTTTCCGGCTTGATTACAGCCAGTTCGAGCATGGTTTGCCCATTTTCCCTGGGCAAGCCACCCAGGTTCAGTCCTACGGGTCTGAATCCGGTTGAGAATGTTGCGAATGTATTGATTTTATCGGTCGCTTTAAAAGCCACCGTCAATTGCCCCGAAACGTCCGTATCGTCGATATCCGCTTCGAATGCCTGTGCGCTGTACACCGTATTTTTTATGGCCAATAGATCGGGGTCATCGGTTTCTAAACCGCCATAGGTCTCCCGGCGGAAATTCACCGATTTATCGTCATAATTCAGCCGGATACCCGGGAGCAATCGCAGACGTGGGGTAATCGCCCAGTCCACCTGTGCAAACACCGCCCCGCTAAAGGTTTTTAGGCTGGGGTAGGTTTTGATTCCATATCCCTCCAACAGGCCCGGTGTCTGCCAAAGTGGGCTTTCCGAATTCTGCGAGAAGCGCCATTGATCCCTTCCTGACTCTTCGGTATGTGCCGGGTCGGCATTTAGCGATTGTCCGAACGCAAAAAGCCCAACGACCGCACTTAAGTTGGGCGAGAAGTCTCCTGCCCAACGCACCTCTTGCGACCATTGTTCGTGACGCGATGGGGCTTGTGACAGTGCAAGGCCTTGCAGTCCCGTGAAATCGCGATCATTTGAAGGCATCCAATTCCAATACCGCCAAGCCGTGGTGGATGTCAGCGTACCCGGCCCGACCTTTACATCCACATTGGCCGAAACACCTCCCAGGTCCTGCCCAGATTGCCACGGGGTATCGTGGTCTATCAGCCGGTCAAACGGATTGCGACTTGGCAGCTCGTATCCCAAGTCGGCGATAATTTTTTCAAACTGCCGATACGCCGATCGCTGGGTCGGTGCCACCCCAGCAAACACCTGGGCATAGCCATTCGGCCGCTGGCGGGACGCGTCTCCTGTCACCAATACCTGCAAATTCTCCGTCGGCACATATAGGAGTTGTCCCCTGAGCCCAACGTTATTCAGGTCATTCAGGCGTTGTTGTGTAGCCACATTGTATAGCAGCCCATCCCGTTGGGTACCGCTGAATGATAAGCGTGCAGCCAAATGCTTGGTCAGCGGACCGCTCACGGATGCCTTTGCCTGGATGAATCCATAATTTCCATAGCTCAGTTCGGCCCTGCCTTCCGGCGTGAATGTTGGCTTTCGGGTGGTGACATTGAATGCCCCCGCTACGGTATTTTTGCCAAATAAGGTCCCCTGCGGACCGCGTAATACTTCAATCTGCTCGATATCGATAAAATCAAGTGTCGTTGCCGCCGTGCGTGCATAATAAACGCCATCCACGTAGAAACCAACACCGGGATCTATGCCGTCATTGGTAAGTCCGAATGTCGTACCCAGCCCGCGTATGCTTAATCCCGTATTGCGTGGATTGGAGGAATACAACTGCACAGTAGGCACCAGTTCCTTTAGGCGATTTACATTAAACGCTCCCGCTTCGTCGGCCAGCGCACCACCGATTACCGAGACCGGAATCGGCACATCAAGAAGCAATTCCCGCCGACGCCTAGAGGTCACCACAACCTCGCCCAAACCTGTTGCGCTGCGTTCCAATGCGATCGTAGCCGGGCTTTCCGTTACCACTACCTCTTTCGTAGCATAGCCGACGTAAGAGACGATCACCGTCAACGGCAGCATCTGCCCCGTCACGAACAGAAACTGCCCGTTCCTGTCTGTCTTGGTCATGTGGGTGACACCGGCAAGCTGCAGCGTGGCTCCGGCCAGCGGATCCTGCGTATTGGCATCCAGTACTACGCCCTCTAGTGTAGCATTGATCAATGGTTTGGTCTCTTGGGCATTAGCAGATAACGCTACCCCTAGTTCCAAGGCTACGAGGATACACACACCCAGTACCTTTAGTTGAATACGTATTGGTTTTAACATCGAAAATCAGCTTACTTTTGTATCGTTAAGACATTGAACGAAAATGCATCACAAGCATTTTATCGTGCAGCGCCGATGCAAAAGTATACTGATTTAGTAGACATTAAAAGGAAGAAAAGATACCTGTAATAGGAAGAAAATATGCGTGTTGCAGCGGAGGCTAGCTAAGGACGCTGAAGAACGATGCTTCGGCTATCAAGAAAATGCGTTCAACAACGAATACAGTGAGGTGATCATAATCAACAATCCTACAATGACAAACAATGTCTTTTGTGGAATTTTTTTGGTTATATATGCCCCTAATGGCGCGGCCAGGCTACCCCCTAGAATCAATCCTAGGATAATCTGCCAGCTTTGGATGCCGGTAAAGTAAATCAATATGCCCGCAGAAAAATACGTTACAAAGAATTCAGCAGTATTCACCGTACCGATTACCTTGGCCGGCGCATTTCCTTTGCTGATCAGATTGGACGTCACGATCGGTCCCCAGCCTCCACCGCCTATGGCATCCAAAAAACCACCGAAAGCAGCCAGTATGGGGGCATGCTTCACATTTCGTTTTATCTCGAGCTTCTTCCGCACCGATTTCAATAAGATTATTGCTCCTAAAATGAGTAAATATGCATTGATAAATGGTCTAATGTAGCCACCATCAAGGACAGTCCCCAGTAAAAACGCACCCAGTGACGCGCTAAGTACCCCTGGAACGATCAACTTGAAAAATAACGGCTTATCAAAATTACCCAATTTAATATGCGACAACCCAGAAACCCCGGTGGTGAATACCTCTGCGGAATGTACGGCAGCGGAAGCCAATTTGGGGGAAAGGCCGTACCCAAGCAGTACCGCACTCGATGTCGCGCCATACGCCATCCCGAGTGCACCATCGACAATCTGCGCAATAAACCCAGCCAGCACAAACCAAAAAAACGTAGAATCCACATGCCAATCACTCACGCTAGCGGTAGGAAGGTATTTTACCAATACAATGGCCACCAACACGAGCTTGAGAAAAACCATTCCAATGGAAATATGTCTTGCAGTTATTCTATTAGCGGTGAAGTTGATAACCTTGGCTCTTACGGATTGAATCATTTACTTTTACTTATGTTGCGCTCGTTGTGTCTACCGCCTATTATTAGCAGCCTACAAACATACGGAATCACTCATAATCCATCAACTAAGTAGACTATTATTTTTCCAAAATTGTGATAAATCCCCCCTGGCGCTTCCTAAAAAGCGGGTATCCCGTTGCGACAGGTTACCCGAAAAGCCACCACGCAACGGCCAGCGTAATCAATATGTTAAACGACTGCGCGATTAAAAAGGCCCAAAACGGCTTGATACTATTATGGTCTAATAGTTCCTTAAAATTCGTTTCCAGACCGATGCTGGTAAACGCCAAGGCAAACCATACCCCCTGAATTTCCTTAACACCGCCCTTTACTTGGGTCACGGTTGCCGCGTCCAGCACGAATGAAAACAGCAGCGATGCGCCGATAAAACCCAATACAAACTTGGGAAAACGTTCCCAAATGATTGCCAGACTCGGCTTTTCAACCTGTTCGCCTTTCGGGGCACCTCGATATGTCCAATAGATTGAGATGGCTAAAGCAGCGATGCCCAACAGCACATTCTGCGAAAACTTCACAATGGTACTGATTTCCAGTGCCCGTTCGCCCACCAAACTACCGGAAGCCACTACCGCACCCGTGGTATCGATACTGCCACCCAGCCAAGCGCCGGTGACCTCCTGTGAAAGCCCGAAAACCTTGGCGAGGTAAGGCATCGCAATCATCATCGGTATGGCGGTAATCAACACCATCGATACCACGTATGATAATTTCTTCGAATCTCCTTTGATCGCACCCGAAGTTGCAATCGCAGCGGAAACTCCACAAATCGATACGGCACTGGAGATCATCATGGTCAACTCGTCGTCTACCTTCAGTTTACGGCACAGCCAAAATGCGAAATACCATACCGACAGGACAACAATGAGTGATTGCACCAAACCCAAAGATCCTGCCTTCAGAATATCCGAAAAAATGACGCGTGTGCCCAAAAGCACCAGCCCGATCTTTACCAGCAATTCTGCGTTCAGGGAGTCCCTGAACCATCGGGGCAGCCGGAATAGGTTCCCGATCAATAAACCGATCAATAAACTAAAAATCACCGTCTCTAACCCCAACTCATTCAAAAACGAGTTTCCGGACAAGATCAATGAGCCGAGTGTCAAGAGAAATACCAAGGGAAATCCCAAAAACTGGGATTTGACGGGTTTTCCGGTAATGAAAGCGCCAATAATGACGATGACATAAGCAAACAAGAACTGAAAAAAAACACTGACCCCATTGGTAGCGGTAAATAACGACACCAATGCTGCCCCGTCATTCCATTCATACATGGGGATCGGAATAGACAGCCCCCAAACAGCCAGTAAAATAATGAGAAAGCCCAAAAATACCACGGCCCAATCTTCGGTAAGTTTTATGTTTGATGATGACATAACAAAATAAAGAATAGTTAGATAAAAATAGTTAGCTAAAAAATGTCTTTCAATGCCTGCGTAGCTGCATAGAACCCGCCCATTCCATGCACACCTCCTCCCGGCGGCGTCGATGCCGAGCAAATATAAATACCTTTGGCCGAAGTGCGATAAGGGGATAACCCAAGTATGGGGCGGTTGAACAACTGGGCAATATTGACGACCCCGCCATTGATATCGCCGCCGATATAATTCGGGTTATAGGCTTCTATTTCGGCGGTATTCAAGGTATGCTCAGCCAATATGGTATCCCGGAATCCCGGTGCAAAGCGTTCCACCTGATCGGTAATTGATTTGGTCATATCCTTTGTAGCCCCATTCGGCACGTGGCAATAAGCCCAACCCGTGTGTTTTCCCATCGGCGCGCGTGTAGCGTCAAATACACTTTGCTGTGCAAACAGCACAAATGGCTTGTCCGGATACTGACCTCGCCATACCTGCCGTTCTCCATAGGCTACTTCTTCAAATGTTCCGCCCAGATGCACCGTGCCGGCTTTGCGTGCGGCTACGGCAGCAAACGGTGCCGGCTCACTCAATGCCCAATCCACCTTGAATACGCCCATGCCATACCGATGGCGCTTCAGCTGCCACCGATAAAGCGGAGATAGCCTATCACCACATATCTTAAGCAGTTGCTGCGGCGAAGTATCGAATAATACCGCTTTCGATTCGGGCAAATTGGCAAGTGCAGTCACGGTTGTATTCAGCTGGATTACACCTCCCAGTGACTGAAAATATTTCTTCAGCGCATCGGCAATATTTTGCGATCCGCCCTTTGGAATGGGCCAACCACCACGGTGGCCAGCTATGGTAAGCACAAATCCGATTGCCGAAGCGGTGAGGGATTCCAATGGAATCATGCTGTGGGCTACGATACCCGACCACAGACCGCGGGCCCCCATGGTACGGAAGCGAGCAGCAATCTGCCTTCCCGATTGAAGGGATTTCAGTCCAAATTGTGCCAAGGCAACTGGATGTCGTGGGATTTTCAGCATCGGGCCAAGTACATGCGTATCAATCCGCGGCCAGCTTTCGATCAATGGTTCAAAAAGCCGACGATACGACTCGCCATCTTCTCCCAGTCCAGCAGCGGTTTCATCCAGTGACTGATACAGCGCCGCCGCTGTGCCGTCATCAAACGGATGAGCCGCCAACACTTCGGGATGGAGGTATTCAAGGCCGAAATCACGTAATGGCAGCGAACGCAAGAACGGCGAGGTTGCGCCCATCGGATGGACCGCCGAGCAGACATCATGGTGGTACCCCGGCAACGTTAACTCAGCCGTACGCATTCCGCCGCCCACGGTATCTTTCGCTTCCAGCAGCAGCACATGGAGACCTTCTCGCTGCAAGGTAATGGCAGCGGCGAGCCCATTAGGACCAGAGCCGACGACAATGGCATCATATGATTGGTGTGATGAACTCAAATGGAAGTGATTACAGGGCTAAATTACGAAATGCATCTGTTATTTCCGGAAAATCAAACTGAAAACCTTCTTCCGCTAATGTTTTTGAAACAACCCCGCTGCCCAACAATACCAATTCGGCCTCGGCGCCAATCAGCCAGGTCCCGAATTTTTCAAATCCCATTTCTTATCCGTTCTTTTGTTAAAACGATTAGGTGATGTCGAACGCAAACAGCTCTCGAATCCAGTCTATAGACTTCGTCCGCGGCGTAGTCATGATCATCATGGCGCTCGACCATATCCGTGACCTCTTTCACGAATCCGCTCTCCTTGAAGACCCTACAAACCTAGCGACAACGACGCCAGCGCTGTTTTTCACCCGATGGATCACACACCTGTGTGCGCCGATATTTGTCTTTCTTTCGGGCACCTCGGTATACCTCTCCTTCCGAAGACCCGCTGATACCAGTACCACCAGAAAATTACTGATTACGCGAGGGTTATGGCTTATCCTGCTGGAGTTTACCGTGGTGAATTTCGGCATCTGGTTTGACATTCATTTTGAGGTATTCCTTGCCCAGGTCATTGCCGCCATCGGTCTGGGTTTGATATTATTGGGCATTTTGCTTGGTACCCCACCCCCTATACTCGGCTTGATTGGGGTATTCATAATAAGTACATATAGCTTCTTTCCGCTATCCCAGCTTGTCAATCCCGGCCTCATTCCCCTCCCTTGGGGTAGTAATTTGCTTGTGGGCTATCCCCCGATCCCTTGGATCGCCATTCTTTTGGTTGGTTATTGGGCGGGGACGTTAATGGAGTTGGATAAGGCAAAACGCAGCCGGACTTTTCTGCTTATCGGTGTTGGCTGTCTGGTTAGCTTTATACTGGTCCGGTTAGTCAACGGTTACGGCGATCCCGCGGCATGGGGCATCCAGAAAAACGACTTGTATACATTCCTTTCCTTCATCAATGTAACCAAATATCCGCCTTCATTATTGTTTGATTTATTGATGCTGGGCAGTATGTTTCTGCTGCTCAGCCTTGCTGAAAGGCTCAGCGGACGGGTATTTGGGATAGTTAAGCTATACGGCAGTGTCCCGCTCTTTTATTACCTGTTGCATTGGTACATCATCCATTTACTACTCTTCCTCGTGCTGTTTTTCCAAGGCTTCACGGTTGCCGATTTCAGGTTCGGTTTCAATTTCGGTCGCCCGGAAGCACCCAGTGGTCTACCACTATGGGGTGTGTACGCGGTGTGGGTAGGTGTCGTGGCGCTGCTTTACCCCCTATGCCGTTGGTACAGCCGCTATAAAAGCACCCATAAAGAAAAGAAATGGCTGCGTTACCTGTAATTATTGCCGTCGTAGCCGCTGTTCCAAATATAACTGCACTTCCGCATTGATCAAGTGGTAGGCATTGGCTTCCTGCTCAGCAAGCCGGTCGGTAAAAAGGATGCCATAGAGGTGATCGGTCTCATGCTGGAAAACCACCGCGGTAAAGCCCTCTATCATTTCCTCGTGATGTGTACCTGCTATATCCTGATAACTGAGCCGTATGGTATAATTGCGAAGCACCTGCCCCATCGTATCCGGTATGGACAGGCAGCCTTCCAAGCCTTTACGCAGCAGCTTGGATCGCCAGGTGATTTTTGGATTGAGGTATAGTTCCAGCGGTTCGTCCGGTTTGTCGAAGCGCTGCACCCAGATGACGTTTCGGTTGATGCCCACCTGCGGAGCGGCGATGCCCACACCGGGATGCAGCGAATCCGTCACGGCAAGGTACATCCGGTTCGCGAGGAGCGGTAGCAGTGTATCCTTCGGATCAATATCGTTGGATAGCGACCGGAGGATACGGGTTTCTGCAGCTACGGTATCCTGGATTACCCGCAGCAGTTGCGCGGTATCGCCAGCCAGGATAAGATCACGTTCCGCCTCGGTCAGCGGCTTCGGCGGCACCGACGGCTGCGGCCGTTGCCGTATGGGGCCCGTGTAGTTCTTTTCACCCGCCTTGATTGCGATGGGAAGCTGGTTTTCGGCAGGCGGCACAGGGCAGCGGTATCCGCCACTGTATGCACAATATGGATTATACGCAGTATTGAAATCGATGGCAATGCGACCATCGTGAATATCCGTCACGGACAGATCGATGTATCGGCCCCCACCGTAGGTTTCTCCGCCATTGGTTTCATCAGTGAAGGGCAGGAAAAGGTGGTTGCGGTACGCGGGGCTGACAAATAAATCTGTACTCCGGTAGATCGTCAGTTCGGATGCTTCCCCATCGATACTGAACCGGGCTTTGGCATACCGTATATACTCCTTGCTCGTACCATCGGAAGTCGGCATCCGGAAAGGCAGTTCATTCAACAGCAGTTCGATGGTTGCCTGTACACGATAGCCGCTGTCGGGCTCGTAATGGTGTAGGTATTGGATATCTGTTTGTTTCAGTGGAGCAGTCGGGTCTTTTGCAAAGTGATCCAGCTTGGCCTGCCGCGATGCCAGCAGACTGTCCCGGTAGGTTTGCGCCTGGCCCGGCGCAATCAGTATGAAGCAACATACCGCATAGAGAAGCCCTTTAAGGCGTAAGTCGAAAATCCGTTTCATGCTAGCTATCGTTGGTTTCACAAAGACTTATCATCCTGAATTTGCGCCATCAATTCTTCAAGTTCTCCGTTCGCCAAGGATTCTTTATCACCCTTATCATAAATAGGTAAACGATAGCTTCCGAGACGTGGACATGTGTAATCACACGGGCCCCTCCACTTTTTCCTTTACCTTTAGCAGAAATCCTCAATCGAATTTTATAACACGATTTACCCATGGTGTGCCCTGAATTGGGCTTATTTCCAACTCGTCGATGAAATTTTCAAGATCACCTCTAAAAGATGGATACTTTTTATTTAATTTTTTCGCTTCCTTCTGAAAGCGATCGGTCAGAAACAGGTTATAACTCATCGAGAAAAGCTCTAGCAGACTTAAGCTGAACTTTCCCTTTCTTAGCCAAATTTACTTCTTCAACAGCTTCTTTAATTCCACTTATTAATGCTAATTTCTCCTCATCTTCTTGTAAAAACGAAATGAGTTCTTTTTTCTTGTTCAGCGGTAACTGACGAACGACACTCACCAATTGACTAAAAGAAATATTGATATCGACATTTAAGCGTGCACCGGCAGCCATGATAAATCGTTTGATACAAAAATAACCTATTTTTTCCTTTTTCGCAAAATGTGTCAAATTCACAACGGAAAAACAAATACCAAAACCATCAAATACGCTTCAATAACCGTTGGGCGGCCTCCGAAGCGATTAGCAAACCAGCCGCCATCATGATCACATCTTTCAGCACCAATCGACCGGCACCCGAGAGGTAAGGGAAACCATAATGTGGCGTCGGGAAGTCTCCGCCTAAATTGGGCACATATACCTCCGGAGTCGTTATCAGAAATGAAAGGGTCACGATGGACATCACGAATGTCAGCAACCCGCCGACTATTCCGATTCCGGCCGACCAGATCCCTGCCAACACAAGCAGCCCAATGATGACGATCACGGTTCCCAGTCCGTAGGAAAACCAATACGTACCATTGGCGCTATGCCATTCGATGTTTTTCATTACGGTTCTTCCCTCCGGGTTCTTATATTGTTGATATTCCGGAGCATCTTTTGTGTAGAAAAAACTCATGAACGGACTATTCGCCACAAAGGGAACAATGCCGTCAGCTTCGTATTGAAAGGCCTTCAATCCGCCGATCCAAGCCATCACGATAAAAATCGCGACCCTTAGAAAATTCACAAAGATCCGTTGGCTATCGGCCAAAAAAAGCAGTAGATTTTTCATCAGATTCACTCGTTTTTTTACAACGCGAAGATACAAGGGTATGAAGACCTGGGAAATGGACAAATCCGTATTTGTCATGAACTATTTTGAAGCCACGATCGAAATGCCGACCTGTGCCCGGAATTCGGATGGCGAAACACCGACGTTCTTTTTGAAATACCTGCTGAAATAGTGCTCATCGTCGAAATTCAGTTTCAGGGCAACCTCCTTTACCGACAAGTATGTGAGGTGCAGCAATTTTTTTGATTCCAAAACCACACGCTCCTGGATGAGCGTGGAGGGCGACTTGCCCAGCTGCGTTTTTATCTTTTTACTGAATGTTTCCGGGCTGATATTCAATTGGCTTGCATAGAAATTCACTGATTTTTCGTCGGAAAAATGTGCTTCCAATAACTCCTGAAACAGCGACCCTTCATGCATCTGGGCTTTGCTTTTTAACGATACGAAGTCGATATGTTTCTTTTTAACCTTACTGGATAAGGCTAAAATGAGCTGCAGATACGATTTGATTACTGCGTCTGAAAAATGAGAGCTATCATCCAACTCCCTGTTCATCTCTTGGACGATCTGCTCAATTTTTAAATAGGTATCGCTATCCAAAGACACAAAAGGTTGGAGGTAGATGTTATTGAACAAAAGCCCATTGCAGGCCACTTCCGCTTTATGGTATTCGATGCAATAAAAATCGCCATGAAATAAGATCCGGAAAGCCGACTTCGGAAAAGGTCTTTTCCATTCGATATGCTGATAAGGACTCAAGAACAATAACGAATGGGGCGAGGTTTTATAAGGTGTGAAATCAACGGCAATTGTTACCGGATCCGGTAATAATATAATTTGGTACAGCGGACTGTCTTCTGGATTGGGGTGAGCTTGAGGGTTGAAGGAATCGATATTAATAACGGACTCTACCGCATTGAGCTGCTTCTCATTTTGTGGTTGAACAATCGAAGCTTGCATATGATTACCGATTTCATGTAAAATTAGGAAATATTGACATAATACAAAGTCAACTCCCCCGTTCTCGGAAATGAAGTCGACCAAGATACATCTTCAGCGTAAGCTTGCCGGCATTGATCTGCTGATAAAGCACCTGTTTCACACACAACGGCCGCAGCTGTGGCGACCATCGGCATCGCTTCTCCACTTCACGGTAAATATCGAGCGCTAGCCGATCTTGTTTAAAAAAACCCAGGGCGATCAACCTGCTTATCGCCTGCTCACACCGCAATCGGATTTCAACTATTTCTGAAATGCTAATGCGTCTTTTCCGCTCAAGAAAGCTTAGCTGCTTCGGGCCTTTTTCTATCTTCCATGGGATGGTTATGGCAAAGCCAGTCTGTTTAGCCTCTTCCACACGCTTCACGCGGATAATCCGTTTCTCAAAATGCCCAAAATCATCCTCACCCAATTCGAGTTGTTTCGGCGTTGAACCATTAAAAATATCGGACAACACGTCCTGATCATCGTTATTCAATCGCGATGCGCTGGATATGATTTCGTAGTCGGAAAAATAATAAGGCGGTTTACTCATCAAGAAAGACACTTCTTCGGCAGTGTATTGGTACGCTATCCGGAAATCCACGTATTTGTACCATTGCTTGAAATCGCTTTGATCAAGCATTCCGGCATACGAGGTTATTTTAGGTTCCATAACATTGAATAGTTAGTTGGTCCCCTCCAAGCACCCCACCCCATGCGGAGTGGGGATGTCAAGAAGGGTTCAAACACATGAAAGGTTACTTAGCCGTATCGCAAACGTTTTAATCAAACAATCGCAACAAATCGTCTTTGTTCAGGGCTTTCAGCACGCTTCCATCTGTTTGGATAAGCGAATCTGCTAATGCTTTCTTGCTGGCCTGCATGTTGAGGATTTTCTCTTCGATGCTATCTTTGCAAATCATCCGATACGCCATTACATGTTTATCCTGCCCGATACGATAGCATCGGTCGATGGCTTGTGCCTCCGCGGCAGGATTCCACCATGGATCGAGGATGTATACGTAGTCGGCTGCCGTAAGGTTCAGTCCTGTACCACCGGCTTTGAGGCTGATGAGGAATACACGACAGGCCTCGTCGTTTTGGAATTTCTCCACTTGGGCCTGCCGTTGGTCGCCCGGCACTTTCCCATCCAGGTAGGCATAGGAAATACCGAATGCTTCAAGCTCGGCTTTCATCAAGCCCAGCATAGCGGTGAACGATGAGAATATCAACAATTTATGCCCCTGTGTCTTTTCGAGGACATGCTCCTTCATCTCGTCCAACTTTGCAGATACATTGGGTAAATTCTCACTTTTTATCAGCGAGGGAGAATTGCACACTTGACGCAATTTCATCAACCCTTCCAATACAAAAAACTTCGCCTTATCCATTCCCTCACTTACTTTACCTTCCAATTCTCCGCGGAAATATTTGCGATAGCGCTCATATATTTTTCGTTGCTCCGGCAGCATGTCACAATAAAGTACCATCTCCGTTTTTTCCGGCAGGTCTTTGGCCACCTGTGCTTTGGTACGCCTTAGCAGAAACGGCGCAATGATCCGTTGCAACGATTCCTTAGTCTCCTTGCTGGCCGTACCGTCGCCAATACCCGGGAAATTTTTCTTGAACTGGCCGTATGTGCCAAGGAAGCCGGGGTTAACAAAATCCAGCTGAGCAAAGAGATCCGCTATACCGTTTTCGATAGGTGTACCCGTCAATGCGAGCCGGTACTCCGCCGGAACAGCCTGCGCACATTCGAAACGCTTGGATAGCGGGTTCTTGATGGCCTGGGATTCATCCAAGACCAAGTAACTGAAATGGTTGGCTTGAAGCATTTCAACATCCCCGATCAACGTTCCATACGTAGTAAGCACCAACTGGCCCGTCTCACAATCGAGCTGAGCATCACGATTGGTTCCGTGGTGCACAATTACCGGTCGATGCGGGACGAATTTTTGGATTTCCTGCTGCCAATTGAACAAAAGCGAATTAGGAACAACAATCAACGACGCCGGCGCTTCAGGCGATTGCTGGTAGTGGTAATCGAGTAACGTGAGAATCTGTAGCGTCTTACCTAAGCCCATATCATCGGCTAAGATGCCTCCCCAGCCGAATTCGCGGAGGAAACCCATCCAGCTGAATCCCATTTCTTGGTAGGGGCGCAGCACCGCCTGTACGGTTTCGGGTTTGGGTAGCGGCTGGATTTTATCGAGGGATTGGAGCTTAAACTTCTTGAAACTAGCATCAAATTGAAATCTATTGAAATCTTTTCCTAATTGCTTTATCGTAGTAAAATGACCACTATGTATTTTAAAGCCACTACTTCTTATGTCGCCTAGTACCGAAAAGTCCAACAAGAGTTGCTTATCTTGTCCCGATATTAGCCCGATAAGCTCATCTTTCAATTTTATCTCTTGGTCTCCCTTTTTAACTGCAGATATCAATTTAGAAAAAGTAATAGGCTGATCGCCAATAAATGCTTGCAATCGAACGTCAAACCAACTATTCTTCAATGTGACATTTATAACCACGTTGATGTTCCGTACTTTAACGTTAAACTTTGCAAGACTGTCGGCTAGGTGAATACGAATTTGATTATCTTCTAACTTAGCGATCATTTGACCGAACAAATAACTTTTCTTTATATGACTCAGAGGCAGATAAAAAAACCCCTCCTCTACTTGCCATTCGAAATCAGGATGTAAGGCAATCAATTGCTTCTTAAAGAGGGATTCAGAAAGTCTATCTCTTACAAACACTTGTTTTCCGTTTTCATTCTTGTCAAAAAACAAGGTCCCTTTGGTCAATGGATTTGCCTCAAACCCATATTCGTAGCAAACTGATGGTTTCATGACCAAATAGTCTCCTTTAATATACAACTTAACCTGTCTGCTTATTGCTTGAATTGGAACACTAGAAGTAAATTGCTGTGGACTGTCGGCACTCAAGGAAAGATTAACACTATAAAACTCAGCCAGGGGAATCAAATACGAGTGTTTAAAATTTTCAAAATCTTCAGGAAAAACAGACATACTGAAATGCGAATACCGAAAACAATTGATTGTTCTCTCATCGCGAACCGAAGACGCAATGAAAATTTCTCTATAGGGAAGTGACAATAGGAAATAAGAATCCCAACTTCCCAAGAATTCAAAGTCTTTGATATACTCTTCCCCCTTATACAACAGCATTTTCAACTTAAAAACGATGCCATCGTATGACAATTCAAAGCAGATGTCCAACGGAGTGGTTGACATGGAAGACTTTCGTCCAGCATATCCACCCACGCGATGTCTTGAAGAAATTCCGAAATCCTGTCGGAAACTAATCACATCCTGTCCATCAAGCTCAACTAAGGCCTTTTTCCAAAGATTTAAAAGAACTGCTTCGATAACCGAATCATGGTCAATTGCTTCATTATAAAAAGCTATGTTCTTTTTAAAATCAGCCTTCGTCCGCCCGGCCTCTTCATTTTCAAGACTATGCACAAGAGCAAGCATTTCTTTGGAAATAGCATGGAGAAATGAATCCTTTTGGGAGAGGTTAAATGGAGTGAGCGACAATGTTAACAAACTAGATTTTTGAATATCTGAATACGATTTATCACTATTTCCGCCTTTTGCCGGCACAACGCTATAAGGTAACAAAACAGGCATAAATCCGGTATTAGCACAATATTGGAGTCCGTATACCAAACTTCTGGAGCGATCGAAAAATCGCCCACCGGAATGGATACTGCCAAACCCATCAGTCTGCTTTTTTCCGAAGAGGGCATTATGTGGCAGCAAAGAGCTTTTATCTTTGCTGTATTCAAACCAAACGTCGTTATGACTGACTGAAATATCCACAAGTTCGGGATGAGGTATTTTCGAAAGAAAATCATGCGACAGTTTATGAAAGGGGAACGACACTTCTGAAAAACTTCTCATTAGATAATATGCGTGACTGCATAAACCGTCAACACATCCATCGCAGGAACAGCCTACCCGCAATCCTTCATCACCTACCGAAACATATACTTCTATTTTGTCTTGATTGAAAGTAGCCTTTTTGATCATTACTCGACTACTTTTATCAAATTCGGTTTCACCATAATAGATATAGTGAAAGTTTGGCTTACCTCCTAGTAAGAAGCTATCAATTACCTTTTTGTGTATAGTCTTCTCATTCGCATTGTCCCAAGGAAGTAAAAAATAATTCGATGCATTCCGTTTTTCGGTTGTCTTCTTTTGCGTCTTCGCAGATTGCAGGCTTACAGATGATTGTTCACTCATGATAGATAATTAGGTTAGTTTATGAATATTCTGTCCCTTTACAGTACATTTCCGCTGTAAAGACAGTCTTCTCTTGGCAGCGGAGAGATCGATAAATCCCTCTTCTTTGGAGGAATTTACCTAAGTTTGTTCATACTACCGCAAAGATAGTATGATTATTTTATACTTTAAAACGAAAAGTAGAATAATTTCATATTTTTATGAGCTTATCACACAACGAGCGGTTATTTCAGGTATTTGAACACTTGAAATCATCCAGCAGAATAAAGACATATATATCCTTTGGGGAACTCATCGGTGAAAATAAAGCCGGTGTAAATGATCTGAAAAACGATCGAAAAAAGGTGACCATTGAACATTTCTTCAAGCTGAAAAACTCATACCCCGAACTGAATACAGACTACTTGATTGGGGTCTCCGATGAGCTGCTGCTCCCGGATTCGGACGGCAATGGCCATTACGCTCCGAAAGCCTCCACGCCGCAGGGCGATCAGCAAGCGGTCATAGCTGCACTACGCGAAACCATTGCTTCCAAAAATGAAACCATTGAGGCACTGAAGTCGCTGCTTAGCAAGTAGCCGCTTCTGCCATGGCTAGATTAGGCCGTGTTTCGAAATGAATTGTACTTTTTTCGTCATATCTGAAAAAGAATTGAATAATTCGTATATATCCATTATTTTTGTCGACTGATTTAATAGACAATAATATGGTCACTGATTTTACACGAAGTCGTCGCTGCGTAACAAGCAATTTACCCGTTTACTTCCCGTCGCATCGAATGCGAATGTGCTGCTAATCCCGGCAGCTCTACTTCTACGATTTTTTTACTATTAATCTTCAAGCATTAATTCCATGAACAAGAAAACTTGTGTGGGTATCTTTATATACCTCATCTATTTGGTGGCACCGCTGATTGCGTTTGGCCAACAAACCGACATTACAGGCAACGTAGTCGATGCCCAATCCAATGCACCCCTCACGGGTGTATCCGTATCGGTTAAGGGAAAAGCCCTTTCGACCCAAACGGACGAACAGGGTGCCTTTGTACTACGCAACGTGTCGCCTGCTGATATTTTGGTCTTTTCTTTTGTAGGTTTCAGCCCTTATGAAACCGCTGTCGGCCAGCAACAAACGCCGCTGCAGGTCGCACTCACCAGCATCAGCGAGGATCTCGACGAGGTCGTCGTGACTGCGTTCGGTGTATCCCGGGCAAAAAAAGCGCTCGGCTATGCCGTACAAGACGTGAAAGCGCAGGAGCTATCAACCCGCCCGGCAAATGCACTCGGTGCGATTTCGGGTAAAGTAGCCGGGCTGCAGATTATCCCGTCCGGCGGCAACATCGGTGGCTCGACCCGCGTATTGCTGCGCGGTATCAACTCGATCAGTGGCAATAACCAACCGCTTTACATCATCGATGGGACTCCGATAGACAATACCGATCTGAACAGCTCGTCGACGATAAATGGCAGTGCCGGTAAAGATTTCGGAAACCTCATCCAGGACCTCAATCCCGATGACATCGCCAACATCTCGGTGCTTAAGGGTCCTTCTGCGGCCGCACTATATGGATCGCGGGCTGCAAATGGTGTGATTCTCATTACCACGAAAAAAGGGGAAGGGCAGGACAAATTCAATATCACATTGAATACAGGGTTTGAGCTCGAAAATATTGTCCGGCTGCCCAAGCGCCAGCAACTGTATGGTCAGGGCTACTCCACGGCGTTCGGCACGGCCACCATCAATGGCCAGGAGTATAATATCGTCGACTACGCGTCGGACGAAAGCTGGGGCCCCAAGCTGGATGGTACGCCGGTGCTGCATTGGTATAATCTAGATCCTGAGTATCCGGCCGACTACCTGAATCCCCAACCTTGGCTATATCCAGAGCACGACGTGTCGTATTTCTTCCGTACGGGTATTTCCAACACCAACAACCTGGCGATATCCGGCTCATCGGGCAGTACGGCATACCGATTGTCTTACACCAACCGTAATGTAAGGGGTACGGTTCCCAACTCCAGTTTGGGCAGAAATACTCTTAATTTTTCCGGATCGACAGATTTTGGACGTTTAAAAATATCCAGCAACCTCAACTATACACACAATAATACATTGGGCCGACCCTGGGGTGGTGCTTCAAACCGAAATATCATCCTCGAAGCGTTCCAATGGGGCGGTGTACAGGTCGACTACAAGCGGCTTGCTGACTATCAACGTCCGGATGGTACACCGCGGGCATGGAACCGTACCGGCTATCAGGATACGCCAGCAGCAGAGGCTACGCGATTCATCGACAACCCATACTGGTCTGCCTATGAAAGTTACCTCGAGGAAAAACGCGACCGCCTTTATGGCAATATCGGACTTACACTCCAAGCCACGGATTGGCTCGACCTCTCCGGCCGTGTGCATGGCGATATCTACACCCATCAATTCCAAGACCGTATTGCTGTTTACTCGCGTTCGCAATCCCAGTACCAAGAATACAGCAATCATTTCAATGAATACAATTATGAATTTATCGCGGCAGCCAATAAGCAATGGGATCAATTTTCACTGTCGGGCAATGTAGGTGGCAATATCCGCGATCAGCAGCGCAGAATCACCGACGGTACCACGCAAGGTGGCCTGATTGTGCCGTTGTATTACAACCTGAAAAATGCACCTGCCGTGTTGAACAATAATGCATTCTACCACAAACGGGTATATTCGCTGTTCGGCAGTTTCTCAGCCGGCTGGAATGATCTTCTTTTTGTAGACGGAACGATACGCAATGATTGGTCGTCTACCCTGCCCACTTCAGACAATTCTTTCCTGTACCCCTCCATTACGGGAAGCTTCGTCTTCAGTGAGCTCCTGCGGGATATCCCCTACCTCACATTCGGCAAGGTGCGTGCCGGATGGGCACAGGTCGGAAATGATACAGACCCCTACCAATTGCAGCAGGTCTTTGAAGCATTGCCTGCATTCAGCGGAAATCCCAACTACAGCCTCAGCGGCACGTTGAATAATGCATTGCTTAAACCCGAGATCACCAGCTCCTGGGAAACCGGTCTTAATCTCGTATTCTTCAACAATAGACTGGGTCTCGATGTTACCTATTACGACAACATCAGCAAGAATCAAATACTTCCGGTACCGGTATCTGCCGCCTTCGGCTACGATGCGAAAATACTGAATGCCGGCAGGGTAACCAACAAAGGCGTCGAGGTGACGCTCACCGGCACACCCGTCAGAAACAACATGTTTGAATGGAATAGCACGGTCAACTGGTCAAAGAACCGAAATCGGGTCGATCGGCTTGACGAGGGTGTGAATACGCTTGAATTAAGTAATTCGCTGGTAACACTTGTTGCCCGCGAAGGCCAACCGTATGGTCAGCTGCTGGGTTATGATTTTGTATACGCCCCAGATGGACAGCGGGTAGTGCAGGAAGATGGCACCTACCTTAAGACAACACAGTTGGTTCCATTGGGGAGTGTCTTACCCGACTACCTGCTCGGATTCCAAAACCAATTCCGGTTCAAAAACCTGACGTTTGGATTCCTCATCGATGGGCGCGTGGGCGGCAGCTTCTTCTCACAGACCTATAAGGTAGGCATGTATTCGGGCATTCTCGATCGCACCGCGGCAAATGGGATACGTGAAAATGGTGTGGTAGTGGATGGCGTCAAAGCAGACGTAGTCTTCAACCCCGATGGCACCTATACCGTATCCAATCCGCAGCCCAATGACACCCGGATCACGGCACAGGACTGGGCGCGCAATGAATACAACGGACCGACAACGTTCAGCGTATTTGACGCCACATTCTTTAAACTCCGGGAGGTCACCCTCGGCTATCAGTTCAACCTCAAAAATAACATCGGCATATCTCGCCTTGATGTTAGCCTGTATGGGCGGAACCTCTGGAATATTTACACGAAAAGCAAATACATCGATCCTGAGTTTACCAACAGTGGCGGTAACGTACAGGGTATAGAAGGTGGCAGCATTCCTGTACCGGCTACCTATGGATTAAACGTCACCGTAAATTTTTAACCCGATAAACAGTATGGTCATGAACACCGTAATTAAAAATATCCTTTATACGACTGCACTTGCATTCACCTTGGGTGCATGCAGCGACAGTGAGTTTGAAAAAATCAATACCGATCCCAACCGGCCAGCAAATGTGCCGACGCCCAGCATCATCCTGGCAGCGCAGAAGCAATTGGTGGATAATATCCGAAACGAGAATTTTTCGTTGCGGGGCGCACAGCTGTTCGCGCAATATTACAGCCAGAATATCTACACGGACCAGTCGCGCTACGACATCCCGAGGAGTTATGCAGATACTTATTGGGCCAACGCGTACAAAGCACTCAATAACCTGAACAAGGTTATTCAGCTCAACACCGATGAGGCCACCAAAGCCACCGCATCTGCTGGGGCAGCGGGAACCAACGCCAACCAAATAGCCATTAGCAGGATTTTGAAAGCATTTACATTTCATTCGCTTACTGATGTATTTGGAGATATTCCCTATGAATCCTATGGCAATGATGATCCTGATTTCGAGGCCTTGCAACAGGACCCGGAAAACTACACGCCCAAATATGCGTCTCAGCAAAAAATCTATGCGGACTTGCTCAATGAGTTGCGATTGGCTGCTGACACGCTCTGGAAATACAAAGACCAGAATACCTTCGGTAATTCGGACATTATTTACAAAGGTGCCAATGAGTCGTGGGCGCGATTTGCCAATTCGCTGCGATTGAGGCTGGCTACGCGTATACAAACGAAGGACGCCGACCTGGCTAACCAACACATCGAGGCGGCCATCGCACAGGGGGTATTCACCTCCAATGCACACAATGCAGTTTTCCGCTATGCAGCGAGCGCCCCCAACGAAGCTCCGCTTTACCGCGCGACAGTCACTGCCAACCGTAAAGACTTTGCGGTTTCACACATCGTGGTGAATGCATTGAAAGGAGAACTCGGCCCCTTCGACAGTGAAGACCCTCGGCTCAGCGTGTATGCGCTGCCCAATGCAAACGGCCAATATGTCGGTCAGCCCTATGGACTTCCGCTAGATGCAGGTGGCATCAATGGTCCCACGGACATCAGCCTGCCCGGTGCAGTGATCAACGCGGCCAACTTCGGCGAAACACTCCAGGAATATGCCGAAGTGGCTTTCTTAATCGCTGAACACAACAATTGGAGCGATGCCGAATACCGCAGCGGCGTGCAGGCTTCACTGGAGAAATGGGGTATTGGGGCCGCCACCGCGAAGGCGTATGCCGACGGACTGCCTCCGGCGAGCCGCGAAACCGTACTTGCCCAGAAATACTTTGCCTTATTCACCCAAGGGTTAGAGGCGTGGTCGGAGATCAGGCGGACCGGGCACCCCACATTCTTGGTGAAGCCAAACGACGTCGTTTGGGAGCGCACCACAGCCAACGGAACCACAACGTATCGCTTTGATCCCATCTTCGGCAATGGCATTCCGCAACGGTTATTCTACCCTGAAAAAGAACAAAGCGTAAATCGCTCAAACTATCAAAACGCACTGGAAAATCAGGGCGACGATGTCATCACAACTAAGATATGGTGGGCTAAATAATCTTTGTCGGAACGAAAAGGCCCACTGAAAAAAAAGGGCAGCTCCAAAACGCTGGAGCTGCCCTTTTTTTAGTCGATGCCGACTTACTTTTCTCCTAGTACTCCGACAGGCTTAGCGGCAGAAAAAGAAGTGGCCCATAGCATCAACCAGGTGAGCAGTCCGTTGTAGATAATCAGCTCAAAACCCACAGCATACGCCGTATAGGGTATCACCACGTATGTATTGAGCGCATAGCACAATACAGGTGATAATACGCAGATATAGGGCACCAGGCGGTCGGCCACCGGCAGTTTGGTAAGGATACCGAAGGCAAAGAGCCCCAGCAACGGTCCGTACGTATAGCTGGCGGCGGTGAAAATCGCGGTGACCACCGAATCGTTGTTAATAATCCGGAACACCAGGACGACCAGCATCATGACAATCGAAAAACCGAAGTGTACCCTGTTCCGCGTGCGCACCAGTGCGCGATCATGGGGATCGGCTTTCTTATTGAAGTTGAGGAAATCGACACAGAACGAGGTAGTGAGCGCCGTCAATGCCGAGTCGGTCGTGGCAAACGTGGCGGCGGTGAGCCCCATCATAAATACGATTCCGGGCACAATGGCCAGGTGGTGGAGTGCAATCTCGGGGTACAGGTAATCCGGCGTGGGTAAATTGGCCAGGTTTATCCCCTTCTGGCCGGCGTAGATGTACAGCAAGGCGCCTACCGATAGGAAAAAGAGGTTGATGACCACGAAAATGCCCGTAAACGTGAGCATATTCTTCTGCGCCTCGCCGATGGTCTTCATACTCAGGTTTTTCTGCATCAGATCCTGATCCAATCCCGTCATCGCCACGGTCACGAATATACCCCCGAGGAAGTGTTTCCAAAAATGGATCCGGTCGCCAAGCATATCTTCCCAAAAGAAAATCTTGGAGTAACTGCTTTCCTTCACCGTTTCCATGGTTTCCATGAAACCAAGGCCCAAGCTATCCGCCATGAAATAAATGGATAGGACGACCGCCAATACTAGAAAGAAAGTCTGCATCATATCGGTAATGATGATGGTTTTCAGCCCTCCTTTATTGGTATAAAGCCAAATCAGCACTAGGCACAACGCGATGGTGACCGCAAAGGGTATGTTCCAGGCGTCGAAGATAAACCACTGCAAAATGATAGCCACCAGATAGAGCCGGAATGCCGATCCGATGGTACGCGATATTAAAAATATCATTGCGCCCGTTTTGTAGCTCCGGTGTCCCAAGCGCTCCTCCAGGTACGTATAGATGGAAGTGAGGTTCATCCGGTAGTACAAGGGCAACAGCACATAGGCAATAATGATAAAGCCAACCGCATTACCCAGGATGAACTGAAAATAGCCGAAATCACTATTCCCGACGGCCCCTGGCACCGAAATGAACGTAACCCCCGATAATGCTGTACCGATCATGCCGAAGGCCACCATGTACCATTTGGCATTTCGGTTGGCCACGAAAAACGTCGCATTATCTGCCGATTTGCGTGAAGTGAGATACGCTACGCCAAGTAGCAGGCTAAAATAGACCACCAAAAAGAGAAGAAGAACGGTAGGTGTCATGCAGTTTCAAATTAATGGTCCGCTACACGCGAGTTTTCGATAGCCTTGCGTACGCTGCCGTATTTTTCGAGCAGATCTGAGGCAGATTGCGCATCGATACCCGTTTCTTCCATAATAATACGGATACCCCGACTGAACAACTTGTTGTTGGTCAGCTGCATATCCACCATCTTATTTCCCTTTACACGGCCCAACTGAATCATTACCGCCGTGCTAAGCATATTGAGCACCAGCTTTTGAGCAGTACCGGCCTTCATGCGGGTAGATCCGGTGACGAACTCGGGGCCTACAATGACCTCAATGGGATAAGTAGCCTCGGCGGCAATGGTTGTATGGGCATTGCATACAATGCATCCGGTCACCAGCCCAGCGGCGTTCGCTTGTTTTAATGCTCCTCTCACATACGGGGTACCCCCAGAAGCAGCGATACCTACCACCACGTCCTTGCTGTTGATACCATGTTCCTGCAAATCGATCCAAGCCTGCTTCTCATCGTCCTCCGCAAACTCCACTGCTTTCCGTATGGCAGTATCGCCACCCGCGATGATACCAATGATCCAGTCGTAAGGTATGCCGAATGTAGGCGGGCACTCCGATGCGTCCAAAATCCCCAATCGGCCACTCGTACCGGCACCGATATAAAACAACCGTCCACCCTCCTTCATCGAGGCAACGGTAGCTTCAATAAGGCGCTCAATCTGCGGGATAGCCTGCTGTACGGCGATGGCAACCGTCTGGTCTTCGTTATTGATATTTCCCAATAATTCACCCACAGACATCTTATCCAAATTCTGGTAATTCGATTCTTTCTCCGTCGTATTTGTCATCTCGCGCTCTTTGTTGTATTTTTATATAGTCACCTTCCATCCACCATGCTACCAGCCCCCCAAAATGTCGATAAAGTAACGGAAAAACGATTAAATATTACTGAAATAATTTATCTATCCGTTTAAACACGTAGCCCTTTAACGTCAATGTCTCAATCAATTCGGGTAATCGATGGTAAAACTTATCCATTCTCCTTGGGTCTGTGCCCAAGTGTATCAGTACGATAAATCCGTTCAACCCGCTAGGGTGTTGCGCTTCGTAAGCCAGCAACTGTTCATAGAGCTTACCCGAATCCATATACCGATCACCCATTTCGGGATAGGTATAATCCGCCGCCGTACGCAAGCCGGGCGTAAAATTGACCAACTGCCCTCCTTGCTCTTCGGTCCACTCCACAATACGGCGGTTGTACCATTCGTATGGCGGCATGAAAAATAATGCTTCCGATCTGTCAATCCCCCACTTGGCCATTTCGGTATAATTTGCCCTCAAATCTGCATCAAAGACCTCCCTGCTCACTAGCAAGCTGTCTCGATTTTCCCAGTCGCAATAAAGCAGGTGCCTGTCAGAATGCGGGCCAAGATAATGGCCATCGGCAACCATCCGCTTTATTGCTTTTGCGTTTCCCGCGTCACGGAGGTAATTCCCCGTCAGGAAAAAAGATCCCTTGATCTGGTCATCGTTCAAAGCATCCAAAATAAACGGAGCACCGGCTCCATATTCATCCGCGGTAAACACCAACGCCAGTTGACGCTGTGTCGTATCACCCCGGATGATACAACCATAGGTATCGTACACTACTTTTTTGGTTGAGCCACCTCCCGTGACTCCTGTTCTTTTGCCGCCAGCAAATAAATCAATGATGCCGTACCGTCCATCGTCGGCTCATTTGTACTGTAGTCGCCGTAGTCATCGTGGTAGACCGCCAAATCCGATTGAAAGGGCGCATGCGCGTCTGGCTTCGTCAACTGGATTCCAATCAGGCTATTGAAGATGTTGCCGTACACCGGGCCGTCTACCAGCCCACCATCAATCGGATAATTTCCCAACCGGGTAAATGCCGAATGCGGATCGGTAGGCGTATCACCCCACGCCGGCAGGCCATAAACCATGCTGGTACCCCACGGATTACAGCCAAACAGCCAGTCGAAATTGGCTTGTACGAGCTGAGCATACGTATCGTCATTGGTCAGCTGCTCGTACCACAGGCATTGGATGGCAAACGACGCGGTGAGGTTATTGCTGCACCAAATGAAGGGCACTCCGCGGTAAAACGCATTCTGCTCGGCCCTTGCCCACACTTGCTCAATTCCTTCCTTATAATAAGCGATGACTTCTTCTCGCTTCTCTCCCGTCGTTCGCCGAGCAAGCTCCCGGTGCCCCAGGTTGATAAATGGATACCATTGGTAATGCGCCGCCGTATCGTTCGCCATCCAGGGTGTCACGGTTTCCTGCCGGGCATAATCGAGCGCTTCCTGTAAAAAGGCAGCATCGCCCGTCGCTGCCCATTGGGTTGCGGCAGCCAATTCCATATCATCCACCCAATTGTCTTCGGCATAGATATACGGCGACTTCACCGAAGCCGTCTGCGTTACACCGGGTCGTCGTTTTGCAAAAGCATAGGCCGTCTTTGCCTTTTCCAGCAACCGTTGCGCATAGGTCGTATCCTTGGTCTCGAAAAGCAAGCTGCCCAAGTTAAACGCACTGGTAAATTTGGCGGCGGTGGAGCTTGTTCCAGTGGTGCTATTCATGAACTTCCCCCGTTGCTGCGGCTCACCGCTCACAAAATATACCGGACGCTCGAAACCCCGGCCGTAAAAATCATCTTCACCCGGCATACGCATCCCCGCGTGGTCCCGGTCATCAGCAATCTGGTTAAATAGCAGGTGAGGCTCGGGATGCATCTTCAGCAACCAATCCAATCCCCATCTGGCCTCGTCGAGCACATCGGCGATGCCATTGCTACCATCCAAGCCATTGGCCTGTTTATGGTCGCCAAAAATAGCCGGAAAATCGCGGTAAGCGGCCAGCAAATGATAGGTCGCATTGGCAGAAGTTGTTGCATACTGCAAATAGTCAGACGCATCATGCCACCCACCGCCCACATCAATCCGCGTACTATCCGGCAGGCCGGCTCCCGCTGCGTACAGCGTAAAGCCATCGTGCGTATGGCAACTGTCTTTCAAAAATGGATTAAAGAGGGTACGTTGCTGGCGCATGTAGCGCAGGGCAAAATCAGCAGCGCCTGTATAGACATCACTTGCAATACGGAATTGCGGTGAACGAACACCGTCCACTTCCAGGTAATACGTGCCGGTATCCGCATAAGCAGAAAAATCCAGTCGATAGGACGATCGGAACGGCCCATAGGTCCCGAAATCCTTGCCCGCCTTTCCGGCAAACACCGCTTTGCCCGATTCGCCTTCGACCAGCCGGAATCGAGCTATCCGCTTGGTACTTTTACCACCCCATACCGCCACTTTGATGCCCTGGGGCGTATAGCCGAGTTGGTTGACACGAATCCACGACCGATCTTCCGGGTCGCCGTATGCCAGGCAGACCACCTTCCCATCCATCGTGCTTGCTACCAACCGCTGCCCCCGTAGCGGCAGCATGGGGTTAACCATCGCGTTAGATAGCTTATACTGCCACGCTACATCGCCACTGGCAGCATTCAGGCCGCTTACCAACCCCGAATGGCTCGGCACAAACACCAGGCCGTCGTTGGCCGAGATAGCCGAAGGGGTCAATTCATACGGCAACTGCAGCTTGGATCTCCATGCGATCTGCATGCTGTCTGCCGTGGTCGATACGCCCAGTACCTGGCCATCCATGGTTTTCACGTAGACCAATGTGCCGTCCTCAGAGAGGCCCATCGACTCACGCACGCGTACGCTATCGATTTTTTTACGCCAGATTTCGGCACCGTTTCGAGCATCCAGCGCGGTCATATACCGATCGGGCGCCACGATGAATATCCTTCCATTCGCCCCCACGGGATAGCAGGCCGCGGGCGACAGCATCCGGCTGGAGGCTCCGTTGGACCATTGCCACTTTAGGTGCCCATCGGCCGGATCAATCGCATAGAAGCCATTGCCCCACGAGCCGAAGTACAACGTATTTTCATACAACAATGGTTTACCGGAAACATACCCTTTCACCTCGTCAAATGACCAGCGTAAGCGGCCGGATTTGATATCCAGCGCCCTGAACCTGCCATCAGAAGCCCCGATGTAAGCCACACCGTTATGCACCAATGGGGAGCCCAGTACGGCCTTTTCCGCTGCATGTTTCCACAGCAGCTTGCCGGTTTTGGCGTGTAAGCCATAGATAAGTCCATCGGAAGACCCGACAACCACGTAGTGCTTCCACACCGTAGGAGTGGAATACACTTTCCCACCCGTTTGAAACGACCAAACTTTCCGGCCCGTCTGCTCATCGAGCGCATAGACCTGTCCGGCGGTATTGGCGGTAATGACCAGTTGCTTATACGTAGCCAACCCAGCTCCAATATCGCTCGCATCCTGAAAGGACCACACTCCCCGTACAGCGGCATGCCGCGTATTTAGCGAATAGTCGGGTCGATCGTACAAACGAGCTTCGTCGGCAAAGCGATGGTTGAGCAGCGGGATGACGGCCCAAGGTTCCTGCATACCAGCGCCCGGATGCTGCTCTTGGTATAACGCCCGGCCGTCGGCGATGGTGACGATGTTATAGCCACCAACGCTGTCTTTGGCCCGCAGATTGGACCGCCCCATGATGCCGGGGATGCCTTCAAATTCGTATTGCTTATTTTGATGGCCATGGCCACAGAAAAAAAGCTGCACATTGCGGGTCTTCACCCGGTCTAACGCTTCAAACCAATTGTTTAGTGAGGAATCCTGCGGATAATGATTGACGTAGATGATCGGCATGTCCTTATCCGGATGTGCCGCGAACAGCGAATCCATCCACACCAGGTTCTCACGGGGTACCTGCCCCGGACTCATCCGCATATTCGGACCCGAATTGGTACCGACGAAAAAGTAACCGTTGTGTACAAAGGCAAAGGTTTCACCGCCGAATATTTTGCGGAAGCTGTTGCCACCGCTTTCGGACCAATTGGTATCGTGGTTGCCGGGAATGACATACCACGGAATGAACAGGCTATCCAAAATTTGCTTCGCGAGCCGCAACTCCTCATCCGAGCCGAATTCGGTTACATCTCCTGACAAAATCACGAAATGGAGATCCGGGTTGGCATTGATGTCAGCCACTGTCCGCCGCAGGTCGTCCGCACCGGTGGCGCTCCCCACATGGGTGTCCGTCACGTGCGCGAATTGGAAGGGCTGGGCATACCCCGCGAACGCGGTAAGCACCAGCACCTTCAGCAGCGCCATTGGTTTTAATAAGTACCTTAAACATGTGCTATCCGTCATACCCTGCAATCGCTTATTCAATCAGCTAGCGGAATTTCACTAGTTCCATCCTGCTGTTTGGGTTAAGGTGTAGCCTCGTTCTTGATAATCGATGATTTGCGATTGACCCACTGGAGCCATGTAAACCTCACTGCCGAACTCATTGCGGTTAGCGGCATTTTCGATCATGTAGAACCCAACCATATCGGCTCCATTGGAGCCGTTGTAGGTCACAATAGTTCCATCTTGTTTTCGCACTTTTAACACCCCTTCATTACTTTCGGATAAGAGGACCGGCGCGTCCTCTTGAACAGCTATCCAAGGGCCGAGGAAATAATCCGGGTCGGTACTGAAATCCATGTACTCTATTTTCTCCCACCGTTTGATATCCAGTAACCGCGTATGCTCATAGAAGAACTCCATACGTCGCTCGCGGCGGATTTCCCAAATTAGTGCCGACACGTCGGCATCGCGATCGGGATCGTCCGGAAGTGCGGCGAGCATCAATGGTGCCGTTTTCTGTATCCCTTTCGCAATAGCGGTCTCATCCAATGGTCGATCACGGATCGCGTTGATGGACGCATCGACGTCGCCTTGAGTTACCGCAGGGCCACCGAAAAACTCGGCCAGTACTGCCTTGGCTTCAATCCAGTTCAGTACAGGTTCGGCCAGCCGCATCACCGGTGCATCATTGGTATTGGTGTTGCTTCCCCAGGCAGGCGGATAACTTTGTCCGATATAGGTCATGGCCTCGCGCGAGGCAAATTTATAGGTATAAAATAAAGACGCCGATGCGGGGCGGGGATCTTCATATATGGTTGCTTCAAAGCGGGGATCACGTGTTAACGCCAGGTCGGTTATCGAAAAACTGGAGGCGCCATCTACCGTTGAGTGCTGCCATACCCGGCCATCGTTGCAAATAAACGACTTAACAAACTCGAGGTTCGCGCCTGCTGGTTGTCCTTCCGTACCGTTATTGTACGAGCCGATGTGATGGGTTACTCCCAATGCGGCATCATACGTCCTCCACATCAGCACTTCCGGGTTGCCATCCAGGCTCTCCGAAGCGAAGAGACCCTTGAAATCACTTTCAAACGAATAGGGCCCGCTCATCGCAAACGCTGCAGCCTCAACGGCGAATTCAAGGTATTTCTTCGCCCGTTCAGCATCCAGCTCATGATAATGCTGGAACGTGCCCTCAAACAGCATGAACCGGGAGATAAACGCAGCAGCGATATATTTGTTTAGCATTTGCTTTCCATCGTTAATGCGGATATTGTCCATCACGAACTTGAAATCGTCGTACACCCCGTCCATCACTACGCCACGGTCATCACGGTCTTTATACAATTCATCCCATGCATCATCGGTTAATACATGATCATAGTACGGCACGTTGCCAAATACACTCACCAAACGGCTATATTCGAACCCTCGGAAGAAACGTGCCACCGCCATCCAGTGGTTATAGGCATCGGCCTCTAAATTGGCTTGGGCAATATTCTCGAGCCGGTCAATAAAAATATTGGCTTTACGCACCCACGAAAAATTCCAGGACGGGCCAGCATATTGGGTTAGCCACAGCGCGTTCGCTCCAGTTTCGGCGGTTTGCGCTCGGCTTGCTGGCACACTGTTTTCAAAATGCGTTTGCACGTTACGGCTCGTCACATCATCCGAAAAGGTATAACCCCGTACCGGTGTATAATCGACACCCCATGCACTATTGTAGCCCACAAAATACTGCGAATAGAAGCCGTTAGCGAACAGCCTAACATCCGTCTCATTCCGCCAGAAACTGTCATCGACAGGTTCGGTCAGCGGCGGCCGATCCAATAACTCTTTGTTGCATCCGGCGATCAACAGTGATGCCGCGCAAATACTGTATATGAATTTAGTTGGAAATTTCATCGTTTTAACGTTTAGAAGTTCAATTGAACACCAAAGGACACACTCTTGAATGCAGGGGTTCCCACACCCGTGCGACTAGAATTGTAGTTGGTATTGTTCCACATGGAGAAACCGGCGACAGCTTCAGGGTCGATGGGTAAGCCGTTCAGGTTATCCCAGGTAACAAAATTCTCCAGCGATGTATAGACCCTCAGAGAATTGACACCTACGCGGCTCAGTAACGACGCCGGTAACGAATAACCCAACGAAATGTTCTTGATACGCAAATAAGACATATCCAGCAAGTACCTTGATTGTCGTTGCATATTGTTATTCGTGTTATTCCCTGCGTTGTTATAAGCTGCGGGATAGAAGGCATCGGTATTTTCCGGTGTCCAATAATCATCCGCAATAGCCGCTGGCATGGCACCATCTGAGGCGTGGAATCCCGGAATTGCCAAATTGCCGCCGCCCCAAACTTCACGGCTGCCCACACCTTGGAAGAAGACAGCGAAGTCAACGCCTTTGTAATCGGCGCCTAAGCGGAAGCCATATTCATATCGCGGAGTAAAGTTACCGATGACATCCCAATCGCCGTGATCGCCAACAAGCTGGCTTCCATTATCCAGCTCGCCGTCTCCATTAGAGTCCACGAATTTAACATCGCCAGGCCCGAAATAAAAGTCCGCACTATTTTGCAGGAAGGCTTGATAAACGGGCTTCTCGCCGTTCGGTCCCGGCTTGAGCTTATAGGCTTTCCTTCCCGCATATTTTGCACTTTCCGCTTCGGTCAGTGTAATCAGTTGTGGCTCACCATCGGGCCCTAACTCAAAGTCATCGTATTGATACAGCCGATCCGTACGGTACCCCCAGATTTCGCCATAGGTCTTCCCCACATAATAATTGTTTACGCTCTGTGTTGACCCATATTCCATGACGACCGACTTCGCGTCGGAGATATTCCCCCGTACGTTTATACCCAAACCGTTGTCAAATCGATGGTTGAAGTCTACCGCAACCTCCCACCCTCTGGTGCGCAATGACCCGTAGTTGCTTTCCGGTGCACCAGAACCGAATGTTGGCGGCACACCTTCCGCGGGAACAATCATATTTTCGGTATTACGCTGGTACCAATCGAATGAAAATCCGAATTTGTTGTTGAAGAACCTAGCATCCACGCCGAAATCCAAGGTGGTGATATCCTGCCAGGTGATGGCGGCCGCAACGGCATTTGGGGTACCTACAAAATATGAACGAGAACCATCCCCACCGATCCAGGTGGATTGTCCGATATCCATAGTGGGCACATATAAGTCGCTTGGCACGCTCTGATCGCCTATCGTACCCCAAGAACCCCGGAATTTAAATAGATCCAGCCAGTCCCGGGTACTTTCCATAAAACCCTCTTCACTCAGTACCCATCCAGCCGAGAATGAGGGGAACCAACGCCATTTCAAATCTGTCGGGAATTTCGAGGTACCGTCATACCGCAGGTTAGCCTCCACCAGATATTTATTCTGATACGCATAGTTGACGCGACCGAAGTAGCCCAATTGCGCCTCCCAGAATTCGCCGCCGTCTCCTGTCCAAGTACCGATGCCGTAGGGGAACTGCGGATTTACAATATCGATGAGGTTGGTCACCTGAGTGAAATGGTTGGCCCAGTCGTCGGTCACCCGGTTCATCCCCAGCATAAACTTAAAGTCATGACCATCTTCCAGACCTAGATTATAGGTTGTAAAGGCATTAATGGTATGTTTGTTCAGATTTTCAGAAAGCTTGTAGATATGGTCCGGGCTTGACCCCGGCGCCGTATACGTTTCCAGTCCCAGGTTATAGGCGGGCATTGCCCCCTCTGTTGTACTTGACACCACTTCCCCTGCCGAATTCACGTAAACGGGATTACCATCTGCATCAACCCGTGCCTGCGGTGCCACCCATGAGTTGCGGGCGGTGTACTTCGTCCCCGGTCGGTCCCAAACGTGCCCTTGGTTGGCATAGGTATAGTCGAAATCGACCGTCCAGTTGTCCGTAAGGGTCACGGTACCGCCGAGATTCAGGTTCAAATAATTATACAGCAAACTTGCGGTGTTTGCCGCTGCTGCTTCGCTTGCCGGACTGCGGATAGGGTCGCCATTCTCGTCATTGCCAAGCGGATAAATCGGACTCCACCTGAATAGATAGAGCCAAGGGTCTGCCGTGGTCGAGTTGGACACGTACGGGTATTCTTTGTTCCGTTGAGAATACAACACACCTGCTCGCGCTGTAAAATACTTATTGATTTCACTGGATACACGCAATGATGCATTGTACCTCGTGAATTGATCTTTCTTCGCCGGCTTCATCATCCCACTTTGGTCCAGCAAGCCCAAGCCAAGATTGTAAGAAGTCTTTCCGGAAGTACCAGCGATGCTCAAGTTGTGTTGTTGCGTAGGTGCCCATTCGCGCACCATCGCTTCATAGGGATCATACGTGCGCAATCCAAACTTGTAGGGCCCGCCTGGTTCAAAGTACCAATCCCGGCCATATACCGTCGGATCGTCCATTCCGATGGTCCCGCCATACGTATTGTGCCAATCAGCTGCGCGCGCATAACTTGCGCTATCGATTTTATAAAAAGCACCCGTAAGCGAGCCCCCGATCCGTTCCACGGCATCCAGCGAATATTTCAACCCATTCAGGCGTGCCATCCGTAGGTCTTTCCACGGGTTTTGAAAAGAAAAGTTATTAGAATAGGTGATTTGAGGCTTTTCTATGCCGGTACCTTGCTTGGTTGTGATCAAAACAACGCCAAATGCGGCTTTTGCCCCGTATATCGAAGAGGCGGCGGCATCTTTTAATACCGTGATGGACTCTACATCGAGGGGGTTCACAAGCGTGATACTCGGAATTTCGACGTTATCAAGTAAAATCAACGGCTGGGTTTGTGTGCCCCCGTGTGCCAACCCTTGTATGGAAGCAATTTGCCCCCGTATGCGGATCACAGGATCAGACCCTATCTCGCCGCTTGGAAGTGTTACACTTAATCCCGGCGTTGTCCCCTGAATCGCGCGTCCTACATCTGCTATCGGTCTCGCTTCGAGGTTTTCCTTCACACTGATCGTCGAAACCGCGCCCGTCAGGTTACCCCGGCGTTGCGTGCCATAACCTACTACCACCACTTCGTCCAAGCTCCGGTCTCCGGGCTCCAAGGTGACATTCAACGTCGCCGCATTGACCGCTACATCTTTTGCTGTATAGCCAATCATCGTGAAGTGCAAGGTTGCCCCCATTTGCGCCGAAATGCTATAATTGCCGTCTTCGTTGGTACTGGTAGCGGCCGCACCACCGACAACGGATACACTGACACCGGGCAGCGGTGCTCCGTCGGTACCGGTAACCTTCCCACTGATCGTTTGCTGCATCGCCAAGGCTAGCGAGCTGGTTGTGATGGCGCCCGCTGCTCCCGAACGGTCGAGCACCCCATTTGCTTCATAGCCAAAGGCCCAAAGTGGAATACTCAGCGCAATCATCATCGAGAATTGTATTAGTTTTCTCATTGTGTAAAGCGTTTAGTTAATTAATGCGTGTTATTTTTAAGTGTGTGAATAAAGCGATTATTCAAAATCAGGATACAACAAATATTTTTTGCGCATCGTCTTATACGCCATCAAGTCTGTCGACCAAGATGCGCTGATCTGCTCTTCCGTTTGTCCCGCGATGATCTGCTTCCGCAATTCATCCGTACCGGCCAGTTTGTCGAAAAACTCGGGGCGCGAAAAAAATGTATCCTTGAATGGCGCTTTCTGATAGAAATCGATCAGATATTTCAAGGTGAAGGTCTGCTCCTGAGGATTCAGCTGCCGCAGATCCAATCCATAGCATAGTTTATCCTGTTGCTCCACATGGGCGGCCATTCCGGGTCGTATGCCCGGTGTAAATGTAAACTCACCAAATACCGGATCGGGATAGCCCAGTACCTGGAACGGCCAGTCCGTACCCCGCCCCACACTGATATCGGTACCTTCAAATAAGCATAGCGATAGGTATAGCCGAACCGACAAGTGATTGGGCAAGCTGGGTGACGGAATAACAGGCAACTCGTAAGGTGTGCCATGCTTGTAGTGCTGCACGGTAATGACCTCGAGATCACACTGTGCTCCGCTATCAAGCCACCCCTCGCCGTTGATCATCTGCGCCAACTCACCGACGGTCAGCCCATGAACCATTGCAATCTTATGATAGCTGACGTTGGATTTGAATTTATCATCTTTCCGCACCGGACCATCCACCTGATCGCCATTTGGATTGGGTCGATCCAGTACAATTAGTTTCTTACCGTGGTTTGCACATAATTGCATCACCCGGTGCATCGATGTGATATAGGTATAAAATCGCGCTCCCACATCTTGCAGGTCGAAAATCATCACATCCACCGACGCCACAATTGAATCTGCTTTCTCGTTTTTGCCATATAAGGAGTACAGTGGTAAGCCGGTTTGCTCGTCTACCTCATTGGATACCTTTTCACCACGTTCAATATCACCACGAAAACCATGTTCCGGTGCGAAGGCGAACTTCAGATCCACACCACTTTCCAGCAACACATCAACCAAATGTTCTTTATCCGGACCTACAATGGATGTTTGGTTGCCCATCAGACCGACCTTTTTCCCTTTAAGCAAGGGAACATAACGGTCGAGTTGGTCGGCACCCGTGCTGAGAATTGAATCAGCCACAGCATCGGTTCCCGTTTGGTCGGTCTGCACAGTCCCACCGCATGACCCCATCACTACTAGGGAGAAACACGATAAAATGAGAAACCTCAAGTGTATTGTTCTTTTCATAATTGTCATAAAAAGCCCCCTCATTCAGCTTATTGAGGCTTATCGTTAATTGGACATACAAGAGTAATAATAATTTTTTATTATTATGCATGTTTTTGCATGTTTTTACAAAAATAAATACAAACAAACCTTGAAGGCGAAAAACAAAAAAGCCATAAATACGGCAAATTGAAACCATTTACCTGATTTAACGTCCGGGTTACACAAAATTAATTTTACGCTATTGTGCAACTTTATGCAATATTTTACGCGATTGTAATGAAAAAAGCCCGCGCTTGCTGACCAGCAAACACAGGCTTCTGTTTTTAATAGGTGTAAATCGTTACGGCATATCCCACCAAAGCGGCGTATCCAGTGATTCTTGCTCGGGGATATTAGCACTATTATTGACAATCTCTGTAGCAGGTATGGCGATACGCCGAATAAATGTAGGAAGCACTGCCCCTTCGGGCATCTGGAACCCTTGATAACCGTAATCATGCCGCCGGGCGTCATTCCATGCTTCGAAATTGAGGTAGGTGGCCACGTATTTTTCCTTGAAAATGTGATTCAACGTCAAACCCAACTCCCCCACACTTACCGAAGGCTCTTCGATGTAGTTCTGCGCATCACCACTAGCCACCTCAAGCAGATTCATAGTCGCCTGTATTCCAGCCAAATAGGCTACATACGCTCGTGAGCGCAATCCCGCCCGAAGCGCAGCCTCAGCTTCGACGAACTTCAATTCGGCATACGTCATGATGTAAATCGGCGACACTTCGCTGGTAAGCGGACAATTGGTTGAGATGTAACATTGGTCATGCACGGTGTTGGCCAACGGCCCCTGGTTGCCGCCGCCGTTAGGGGTCCCCACATAATCATTGTTTACTGTCAGGTCAGTAATCTTGCCGACCCTAGGATCAATAACACCGTAAGTTTCGCCGTTGAGGTGATTTACAAGATTGGTCGAAAGCCACCCTCCCAGTAGCGCCCCAAGATTATCCAAGGCGATTTGTGCCCACGGATTGTTGCCGGAAAACACGCCCATTGTCATGTCGTCGTTGGCCGACATATAGGCATTGTCCAATGCGGTGAGTACGGCCTGGGGGTCGTACGACGATTTCTTGGAAATCTTATTCAGATGCCTGGCCTTCAATCCATACGCGGTTTTGATCCAAGCCCCTACATCGCCGCCATGGATGACATCCAATGCCGGGTCAAGCGGCATCGTTGCATCGGTACTGTTCAATGCGGCGATGGCTTCATCAATCAGTTGCCCGATGGACGCATAAAGTTGCTCGGGCGAATCGTAGACCGGCGAGAAGGTCTCGACTTTATTGAATGCTTCTGTATAGGGAGCTGTACCCCATGAGTCGGCAACCAGGCTGAGCTGGTAAGCTGTCAATAATTTACCTATACCGGCATGCAGATCGGCCCCCGATTCTTCGGCGCCCACGATCATATCATGGGCATCGGACATTCCGTAGTACGCCTGTGACCAGGTGGTCGATAGGTTCGTGATTTCGTAGATATCCGATGATGATCCCTGCGACGGACTGGCGATGTACTGCACATAATTGGCAACCGCGTTGCCATACCGGTAGGCATTCATCCCTGCACGGTGGGTCACCGACGCCATCAGCGAATTCAAACTGGGTTCGGTGACAAGATTAGGGTTGTTGCCCACATCGAAATAGTCTCCGCAACCTTGGAACACCAAGACCGATGATAACAATCCGGCAGCTATGCTTTTCGTTAATTTCTTTGCTGTGATATTCATGATCATACCTTCCAATTAAAATCCAACATTCAGTGTAAACAAATAACTCCGTAACGCCGGATAGGTCATCCCCGCAAACCCTTCGGCATTCGAACTGCTGTTGGTCGTCGAGTTCTCCGGATCGTAGCCGTTGTAGTCGGTGATCACCAGCAGGTTATTGCCCGTTAGGCCAACGGAAGCATTCTTGATGAAGCGGGTACCGAACCAGCTGGACGGCAGTTTGTAGTTTACCGAAACCGACCGGAGCTTCACCCAGCTGGCCTTCTGGACGAAAAACTCGGAGTTACCACGGTAATAATCACGATAGTAGCCGTTGCCATAGTTCCGGTCGGTCACCTCGTCGTACCCCTGTCCCAGCCACACCTGCTGGGTGTTGGGCGAGCCGTCGGCCAGGACACCCTCGAACACGATGTGGTCATTCCGGTTGAGCGTATACTCGGCCATGCCAAATGCCGCCAAGAAGTTATCCATTTGGTTATAATAACTTTGGCCGAACTGCCCGTCGATCAACATCGATACGGTAAGGTCCTTGTATCGGAAGTTATTGTACCAACCCCCTATCCATTTGGGGAACACGCTGCCCAGTTGTTTGACATCGGCTGCCGGAGCCAATATGGGGAACCCATTGTCACCGATTAGCAAGGGCCGGCCCTCGTCGAGTTCCAACGACTTGTCTACTCCCGCGGCGATTTCCTCGGCCGTATAATAGCGCCTGTAGGTGCGTCCATATAGCGTGCCGTAAGATTTACCGGGGATAACGCGCATTTCGACCGTAGAGCTCAGGTAGCCAAATTCGGAAGCCACCGGGATCTGATCGGTGCGGTCACCGCTGATCGACAAAACTTTGTTCCGATTAGCAGAAAAGTTAAACTCGGTATCCCATGTAAAGTTGGCATTGCGTACCGGGGTCCCCCCCAGCGTGATCTCAATACCAGCATTACGCATATCGCCTACGTTGATCGAAGCGGTGGAGAAGCCGGTGGTAGTGGAAATCGGGGCCGACAGGATCTGGTCGCGCGAGTCCGAACGGTAATAGTTCCCATCAAACCGTAACCTGCTGTCGAACATATTCAACACCAAACCGGCCTCGAACGTATTCGTAAATTCGGGCCGTAGATCGGGGTTACCCAACAATGCGCCCCGGGTAAATCCAGTGATACCCGTAGGCAGCGCACTGTAAGATGTGTACCCTAAGCTTGTTGCATAAGGCAGCGCATCTTTACCGATCTGGGCGTATGAGAGCCGCAGCCGGGCATGGCTTATCGCTGCCGGTAGCTGTAGGTGGTCGGACATCACATAGCTGATGCTGGCAGAAGGATAATAAAACGAATTGTTCGGTTTCAACAGCGATGAGGTAATGTCGTTCCGAAGGGTCGCATTCAAATAGAGGTAATCCTTGAAGTTGAGCGTCAGATCAGCGAACGTACCCATCAACCGGTATTCTTCGCGGCTTGTAGCGACATCGAGCTGATTCGCGTTACCGAGGTTAAACCAATTCCATACCGAGAGGTCCCACCCTTCTGTGGCCGAGCGGTAGATGCTTCGGTCGTATAGCTCGTTGCCCAACCGCAGGGAACCACCGAAATCGGTGGTGAACTGATGGGAAAGGTTCACCAGAAATGTACTGTTGAAGGTCCGGTATTTGGTATCGTATACATTATAGAATCCGCGGCCCGTAGCTCCTTCGCCGCCGTTATCCTCAACGATAATCTCATCTTCCAGACCGCGGAATCCCAACGCGGTGCCTTGGCGATTGTCACGATACGTATCAACGCCAAATGTATAGGTAAAGCCGAGCCATTCATACGGGTTATAGTTTAAACTCGCGTTTCCTATAAAACGCAGTACGTCATCGAAAAACCGATTGGTCTTGGCCACGTAGATGGGATTGGTGGATAAACCCGGGAAACCCATATACATAGTACCGTCTTCTTTCTGATAATGGGTAACGTCCCACCGGGGCACCCAGTAGGCAAGCTGCTCGTTGTAGCGCCCGGCATTGCCGCGATCGCCCCCACTATTGGCCACATTCATGTTGGTACTGATCGTGAACTTGTCGCTTACATTCACCTTGGTATTCAACCGGGCCTGGATGTTTTTGAAATCCGTAAACGGCATGATGCCCTGCTGTTTGAACTGTGACAGCGAGGAATAGAACGTTATCCGGTCGGAACCGCCGGAAGCACTCAACGTATTCTTAAACTGATAACCGGTCTCGTAAGCGTCTTCCAGATAGTTGTACAACCTCGCCGGATGGGTAGGGTCGATTGCGCGGGCTTCTTCTACCGTAGGACCGAAAGCCGGCCAGAACTCATTGGTATCATAAATGTTGTTCCACCCCTGAGTATATACATCCTGCAATTTCGGGAATTTATTTACTTCGTCTATACCTACGGCACCCTGGTAATTGATGCGGATATCGCCAGCGTTGCCCTGTTTGGTGGTAATCACCACTACCCCATTTGAACCGCGAAGCCCATACAATGCCGTTGCCGCACCACCCCGCAGGATGTTCATGGACTCGATGTCGTTCGGATTGATGTCTACAGCACGGTTACTCATACCACGGATACTCGCTGATTCTCCCTGCGTTGAGGTACTGTTGTCCATAATCACCCCATCGATAACAAACAAGGGCGAATTGTCTCGGTCCGGGTCGAGTGAGTTGATACCCCTAATCTGAATTTTAGCTCCCTGACCGGGCGCTCCGCCCGTATTGCGGATCTGGATGCCGGCAGCCTTGCCTTGTAGCGCATTGACTACATTAGGTTGCTGGTTGACGGTTAGCTGCTCGGCGGTAACAGCTTGTGCCGTATACCCCAACGAACGCTCCTCGCGCTTGATACCGAAGGCCGTCACCGCCACCTCGTCAAGCGTTTCGGAAGCCGCAATCAGGGTAATATCGATCGTTGTCCGATCACCTATGGCGATTTCCTGCGACGCCATACCTATCAGGGAAAACACCAGGACATTTCCTTTGGACGCTGTGATACGGTAACTACCGTTGTCATCGGAGACTGTTTGCCCACCTTCGTTCTGGACTGTCACCGTAACGCCTTCCAGCGGTTGGCCCTGCTGGTCCGTGACCCGGCCATTGATGGTCCGTTCTTGGGCGTAGCCCGCCGGCAGCAACCACAGCAAGGCCATCATAAGCCCACCTAGTTTTTTGAGTTCAATTCCTCTCATGGTTCTCCTTTTGTTAGTTTGATTGTCTTGATAAAATGAAAAAGTAAAAATCCAAGTATCTATCGCCGGTCTAATAGGCATTATCGTCCGATACGCCATTACACCTCAAACATTGCTACAAATGCCTAACCCTGAATCTAACTTTTTATATAATTGGTCGCTTTTCAGTACAAGAATACTAAAAAAAGCATGTTTATGCAAATTTTATTGTTATTTTTTAAAAAAAGCGCACAAACACGGAAACAAAGTTCGCTATACAACCCAAAAGGTGCCGCAAATCGCGCATAAAAATGCATGTTCGCAACTTCCGGCTTCACATTATTCCCCATCTATCACACTTGACAGTTTAATGGCGTAATCCTGGATACGCGGGGTATGTTCTGGCGTTAATGTAAAAAACACTTCCACATTTCGGTTTTCGCATTCAATAACAAACGTGCCACGTAGCTTGTTCCTAGGGGTAATCTCATGTACTCGTATGATTCGGCCGGCCGCTTCAAAAATTGCTTTGCATTCATCGCGCAGCGTTTCGATGTAAAAATCCGCAAAGAAATTGCCAGCGAAAATCGGGCTTTCCTCAGCATGTTCCCATCCGGGCAAAAAAGCCATCAATTGTTGTTGCCGTTCGTTAAGAATCGGAGATACCGGAATAGTGCGGGGAGCAAGATCCGCCCGCTCTATAATCGACGTGGCGACTAAATTGTTGGCGCGTACGGCGGGGGCATACGTTACGTTACTAAAGCAGACCACACCCAAATCATAGTCTGGCAGGACGATCCAGTTGCTACCAAAGCCGGGCAGACCGCCGGTATGCCCCACTGTGGTCACGCCGCTGGTATCACGGCTCCAGCGCAATCCGTACCCATAGGCCAGCGACAGCGGTCGCTCATTCATTTCGGTTAACGAATAGAAGACCCAGGGCGACTGCATTTCCCGCAAGGAAGAGCGGCGGATCAGTTGGCTATCCTCCCCATTACGCGCCGGCCAGGCCTGCTGGTGCAGCGCCATGTATTTGATAAAATCACCGATCGTCGTCAGCATTCCTCCCATCGCGCCATAGGTACCATGGCCGACCAACGGCTGTTTCACCCACGCTCCGTTCACCCAGCGGTATCCATAGGCCAGTGATCCATCGGGTACACGGGTGTAATCCCAATACGTATGGTCCATACCCAGCGGTTTCCAAATATGCTGGCTGATATATGCATCAAAGGGTTGTCCTGTGATGCGATGAATAACCTCTCCCAACAGCGCATAAGCGGTATTGCTATATTCGTACGTTACACCCGGTGTATTGGAGAAGGAAAAACCTTCCCTAATCCGGTCACGAAACGCTTCCTGAGGCATATCCAGCAACCGATCCCCCCATGGATCATCCTGTGGAAGTCCACTGGTGTGGTTGAGCAGGTGGCGGATGGTCACAGCCGGAGCATCGGTTGTGGGCATCGGCTGCCCTGCAAACTCAGGAATAAAGGTTGCGAGCGAGTCGTCCAGCTTCAACCGGCCTTCATCGCGTAATTGCAGAATAGCCATCGCAACAAAACTTTTCGTCATGGAGGCGATGCGAAACACGGACTGTTCGGATACCGGAATCTGCTGTTCCAAATCGGTATACCCGTACGTACCCATATGAACGACTTGCCCTTGGTAGATCACCGCGTAGGCCAAGCCCGGCGAATGCTGTTCTTCGGCAAACGCACGATACACACTATCGATAAAGGGGATAGTTTGCTTCAAGGCATTCATCGAATCCTGTCCGCAAACAAATAGGCCGTTTATCATCACGGCAACCAACCCCGTTATGGCACGAAAACTTTTCATTCTATTTCACTGATGTAATCATAAACCAACCGCGATACTGTTGCCACGGTCTCGCGGGCTACACGCTCTTCCATGTTTCCGGAGAGCAGCACCAACGCATAAGCCCGCCCGTTGGGCAGGTAAACAATTCCGCAGTCGTGATAGATACCCGCTATCGCACCGGTTTTGTGGGCCACTACCACGTCTTTGGGAAGTTGGCCAGGTATCCCGTCGTTAAACTGTTGCGCCTTGAGTATTTTCACCATCGCTTTGCTTGAAACACGGTTTACGGCCGTTCCTTCTGCCAGATGCTTAAAAATGAGCATGAGGTCATACGCCGTCGTCGTATTATTCATTCCACGCTCAAATGCTTTGGAGTCTTCCACACCACGCAGCACCTGGATTTCATGCGCGCCCATCGCCCGCATGGTTTTCATCACATTTTTCGCTCCTACTTGATCAATCAGGATGTTCGTGGCCAGGTTACTGCTCTCCGTAATCATCCGGAACACCATATCATGCCAAGTCATTTTGCTACCTATCCGGCCATACAGATCGCCCTCGCTATCCGTATTGGCCGGAAGGGAGAACTTGCTGTTATCAACGATGCTCTTGAATTCATTATAGACGGTGAGCGAATCGGTCATGCTGAATTTTCCCGCCGCGGCTTGTTTGAACACTTCAATCATCACCGGAGTCTTCATCGTGCTTGCCGCATGGAATGTTTCCTGTTCGTTGTACAACAGCTGGTCACCGCTTTGCAAATCCAATAGCGCATAGGCAAAGCGCCCATCAGGATGTTCTGCCAACGTCTTGCCGATCCGTTTGCGCAGTTCGGCAGTATCGAGGATCGCGCTTTTTTCCGGGCGCAGCACCACATCAGACCAGTCGCTACCTTCTCCTGCCTTTTCAGCTACGAAGCGGCCCTCTTGGATGGATTTATCAGCGTTAAACACGAAGGTCAGAAACGGCCCCTTACCCCGATCGGTATTGTCATAGATCAAGCGGAATAAGTCGCCATGGAAATAGCGAAGCAGACCGCTGTACTGGGGCGATTTGATAAAATCGATACGCAATGTGGTATCGCCTACCACACTGACTACTCCCCTGCCCAGGAGCTGATCGCGGTATGCTCCAGCGTAATCGGCTAAGGATAACGACCGTTTCAACGTAGGGTCAGGTATGGCGGGCTTATGCTTGGCCCGGGAGGAATCTTGCCGGGCCAGTGAGCTGTCCAACTCCTTTTTGTATCCAGCAATCCAGTCGAATGGTTCATTGCCAAGGTAATAGTCGAGCACATGGTTAATGATCGACCAGTATGCACCAGACGAAAGCTGGTTGGTGAGCACGACAACACCAAGATTTTGCTCGGGCACCATCGCGATCTGCGAAACAAAACCGGTCAGTAAGCCGCCATGCCCGACTACTTTTACTCCCCGATAATCATACGCCCGAAAGCCCAGCGCATAGCCATAGAAGTTCTTTTGATTAGGTTTAAGCCATTCCGGCTCTTTACTGATGGGCATCTCCCGTACAATTTTCCAAAGTTGCTCGGTTGCGGATGGCCTGAATATCCGGAACCCATCCGGTGTCCGCCCCGAATCCAATTGGGTGATCAACCAGCGTGACATGTCGGCAGCCGAAGACGCAATACCACCAGCCGGATTGCCATTGTCGCCGATATTGGTTTCGAAATACCGTTCGCGTACTTCCAGCTTCCCGTCCCGCCGGGCGTGCGCATACGCGACATTGGGCTGGTCTTTTAAGGTACTATATCGGGATATGGTATTTTTCATCCCCACACGATTGAAAATCCGCGTTTTCACGAAATCTTCCCAAGGCATGCCGGAGACCGCCTCTACCACTTCGCCGGCCGCAACGTAAAGAATATTATCGTAGGCATAAACTGAACGGAAATCATGGCGCAATGGTACATTCTTCAACTTCTTAAGCAATTCCTTACGGCTATAGGTCGACGGGGGGAACAGCAAAAAATCATTGGCGTAGGCTGGCAGCCCACTGTGATGCACCAACAAATCGCGAACGGTAAGGTGTGCGGTCACGTAGTCATCCGAAAGCTGAAAGTAAGGTAAATACTTGATTACAGGATCTTCCCAGTCAAGCTTTCCTTCCTCCACGAGCATTGCAAGGGCCGTAGCCGTGAATGCTTTGGAATTTGACGCGATATTGAAAAGTGTATTTTCATCAACCAGATCCGGTGTTCCCAATTTCTTCACACCATATCCCTTTGCTAACACAACCTTTCCGTCTTTGACAATACCGATGCTGATTCCCGGCACGTCAAACGCGTGAATCACTGCACCCACGTACTCGTCCAACCCGGGAGGCAGCGATTGTTCCTGCGCCTTTGAAATTCCTGTGATGCTTAGTGCCCACAGCGCATAAAACACAATTTTTCCAGTTTTCATCATATCAATTAATCTAGTGATGTCGGTTTGGATACCCGCCGCAATAAGCCCCAGCCCCATCAGTGATGGCCACTAAGGGTATAATTGCTTTTGAAGAAAATCGGCAGTCGCTTGATTGACCATCACCTGGTGTTCATATAACATCCAATGGTGCGTATCGTCTGGGATCATCAGGGTCTCTATCAGCACATTTGTTTTCTTCAACCGGTTCAGCAGGTCTATCGTTTGCTCGAAATCCACATTCGCGTCGTCGTCGCCATGGATAAGCAACACGGGCGACCGCCACGTATCCAAATAAGATACCGGCGAGGAGCTTCTGGCCAGCTCGATGGCCCTCTCCGCATCGGGTGCCGGCTCAGCACTTACCGGTGGTATCCGTCCGATGTAATTGTGTACGCCGTGAATGTCAACACCGGCAGAAAAGAGGTCGGAATCCTTACCCAGGGCAAGCGCGGTGAGGTATCCCCCATAGGATCCGCCATATACGCCAATGCGCGTAGCATCCACCTGCGGTTGATCGGCCAGCCATTCCCCGGCAGCCTTGATGTCCTGGTATTCGGAAGCACCGTATCGTCCGGCAAATAACGGCTTATGGAAGTCGAAACCATAGCCGATACCGAGCCGGTAGTTGACCGAAAGCACAATAAATCCACGGCTGGCGAGGTATTGGTTCAATGCATAGGTATTGGCATAGTAGTCGCCATAGTGCCAGCCCAGCAGCATCTGCCGCTGTGGCCCCCCGTGGATGAATACGACGGCGGGCTTTTCAGCCGCTCCACCCACTGGCTCGAACAATTGCGCATAGACCGTCATCCCGTCCGGCGCCTTGAATTCCACCCGCTTAGGCGTCACCAATTCAGCGTTTTGCAAGATATCGGGGATGAGGTGCTCACCCAGCAACCGGACGGTTGTGTTAGTGCCCGGCCATGGCAATAGGGCAGGCACCGACGGTCGCGAGGCCGTGGCACTTAAGAAAACCAGGTGCCTGCCATCACCGGTAATGCTTGGGAAGGCCTCGATGCCTTTTCCGGGGGTGATCACCTCCATGTCGGGCTTATCCACGGGCACGCGGATGATGTGGCGACGGTCGATGTCATCCCTATCGGGGCCTGTATTGGCGCTGGCCACCAGCCACTGGCCATCCGGCGAGGGCCTGATATGTTCCACCATAAACGCCCCAGGAGTGAGCAGCATGGCGTCGCCGCCCGTATCCCGTATCGAATACAGATGGGGCCATTTATCGTGGTAAGAAAGGAACGTTATCCGATCTTTTCCCACCCAATGCAGGTTGGTGCCCCCGTTTGTGGTAGGCACCGCACCCTGCGGCGTTCGCGGTGCACTCCAGATTGGGGCTGCATCACCATCATCGACATTGGCCGTCCATATGGCCCACGGGTTAATAACCGGACTAAGTATCGAGTCTGGCGCACCACCCCATGCATCTTGCCGTACGAAGGCGATCCGTTTGCCATCCGGCGACCACCGAGGGGAGCCATCACGCGCAAACGTAGGGGCGACCCATTGGATAGGTGTCTGTTTGTTGCGGAATATACCTACTAAAGAATGGCTCCCTCGCGCCGACACAAACGCCAGTGCGGTCCCATCGGGCGACCATTGGATACCGCCATTAACGCCCCGTGCATAAAACAGCTGTCCTGCCTCGCCGGAACCATCGATGGCACATGTCCAAACCTGTCCCTGCCGGATAAACGCAACGCGATCGCCTTGGGGGGATACCACCGGATCATCGCCATCGGCGAGCAATTTCGGCTGCCCTCCAGCAAAGGGAACACTCCATACTTGTACCTTGGTCGCCACAGGCAGGGAAGCCGGGTTACGGGGCGTATTTGCATTGGAGCCCCCGTGGTCGCCTCCTTTTACGTAGACCACCCAATTACCATCCGCCGAAAGCTGTACGCTGGTGATTTCATCACCCAGGTCTTCATCATAGGCCGTCAGCTTACGTAGTTCGAATGCCGGTCCTTCTGCTACATAGAGGTTGCGGCGACCCTGTTCGTTGATAGCCAAAGCCAGTCGGCTATCCGTGGTCGCGGTTGCCAGTTCCGAGGGAAATGGATAAGTCGTAAGCTGCTGCATCGTAGGTTGCTGAGCGATCAGCAAGTAGCTCAGGGAGCAAAGCAGCAATAATAAAGTTAATTGTCTCATTCCAATGTCTGATATTTAAGGTTATAGCATTGTTGCATTTGTATAATTATTTGTATTTTTGTCTATTATGGAACGAATTGTATTGGAAGTGGATGGCAGTTTGGCCCAGGCATGGAAGAGAATGCCTGCTACAGCTAAGCAACGGTTTGCCAAGGACGTGGAAGTACGGTTGGTCGAGCAAATTCGTTTGGCCGAAAAAGATGAATTTGAGAAATCGCTGAATAATTTGCGGAGTCAAGCGGCCGCAAACGGTCTCACCCAAGAAATACTTGAGGACTTGCTTCGTGAAGAGGGCTAAGCTTTTCATTTTTGATGTTAATACGTTAATCAGCGCATTTGTCATCGGCAGCCAGACCAATGCGAAAGCATTTGACAGAGCTATAAGTATAGGTCGTATTATTACCTCTCCTCCAATACAATCTGAACTATCGAATGTATTTCTCAGGCCTAAATTTGACCGATTTGTCAGCCTCGAAGACCGCCTTGCTTTTTTAACATACCTGGATCGCCAGATGCTATCGTGGTCGTTACCAATTTCAGCTATCCAGGCAAGTCGCGACCCGAAGGACGATAAATATTTAGAATTAGGAGTTGCAGCTGAAGCGACTTGCATTATTACAGGCGACAATGATTTACTCATATTGCATCCATTTCATAATATTCCAATATTAAGCGCCGCCGATTTCCTTATTCAGTTTTAGCGGTGCACAGACCATTCAACGGTCACCCACCATTCACCTCCCTCAAAAACCCCTTCACTCCATCCACAATGCGCTCGGCTACATCGCCGTGAAATTGCCTGTCCAGCAACCGCTCCTCATCCGCCGGGTTGGAAAGAAAACCGACCTCTACCAATACGGAGGGAAATTCCGTGGGCGAGTTGAGTGTGAAATTAAATCCGCCCACATTGCCGAAGTCGGCCAGATCCAGTTGCCGCATTTCCGTAAGGATGTGCTGCGATAGTGGTCGGTACGCGTGATAGCGGTAATACGTTGAAACGCCCTGCACCATCGGGTTGCCAGCAGAATTACAGTGGATGCTGATCAGTAGATCCGGATCCTGTCGCTGAAATCGCTTCAAACGATGACCGTTATTGACCGACTGATCGCGGTCCCGTGTCATGATCACGGTACTGCCCGCCCTCTCCAGTGCCGTCTTCAGCTTCAGGGCCATCGCTAAGTTGAGATCCTTTTCCAATACACCCGTCATCCCCACCGCACCCCGGTTACTGCCACCGTGCCCTGCATCAACAGCGACGGTGAGCCCCCGGAGGTCAAGTGTTTCCGGCTGGGGCTTCACCCGGATAACCAACTGATTCCCCTGATAACCTACCTCATAGCCCCAAAGTTGCTTTTCCTTCAATTCGATATATACCCTGAAAATCGACTTACTGTGCTGTTCATACCACACGTTCCGGATAGCTACAAGTCCCGCTTTCTGTGTAATCCAGTTGCTGTTTGAAACCGCTCCATAAACATCCAGCACGATACGCGTTGGCTCCTGCTGTACGAGATGGGTATAGGGAAGCCGCTCGTTCAAGCCGATTCGCACAAAGTCGGCCGTGCTATCCGAAAACACCGACCAGCTGCCCGTCAGTGAGTATGGACGGAAATGTGCGCCCTTTTGCAAACGAAGGCGATTCACGGGTATATAAGCCTGCACCTGATCGGCCAGCCTTACCCGGTACATGTCATTCATCTTCCCTGTCACCTCCAGTTTCACCAAGCTATCCAACTCCCCCATCTTGGCTCCGCCCAGACGGTCGGCGCCCAATCCGTAATATAACGGCACCTGACCGGCAGTGGTGAGCCCAGTCAGCACGTGGGACTGGTTGAGTATCGTAATCCGCTGGCGGCTTTCCGCCATGACGTTCTTTTCGGTCGCTCCATCATGGAGATAAAATGGGATGGGCAGGTCCACCAAGGTGTCCGAAGGCTGGATGGTATATTCCCCACGGTAAATGCCTGCCACATGGGTGTCTGCGGTATCCATTTCAAAAAGCGGGACGCCCTTATAAAAGGATGCCACCATGCCGGGTGTTGCCTTCATTTCCACCTGCAGGAGATCGCCAGTCTGCAGCCAGATGTCGCCCTTCGGCAGCACGCGCGTATACTCAATGGAAAAACCGGCTGTAGGCTGTAATGGAGTTGGCTTTTCATACACCACAACGATGCGTTTATGTAGCGTATCGGCATCCACTACGTGTTGTACCAAAAACTCATTCACCCCCGTTCGCAGGTACATTGGAGCAGCAAAAACTCCTGTGCCATAAACGGGTACCTCTTCCCCATTGAGGAACAATGTACCCGTGGGGTCGGCCTTCCCGCGGAAATAAGCGACGGTGTCGGCCACCACGCTGCTATCCGCAGCGGGCGATACCACCTTTAAGCGGGGTTGCTGCTGCCCCAATGCCACTGATGAGCAAAAAGAAACCTCAAAAGCCAAAACTAAACAAAACGAAAGAAGGTATAATTTCCACATATTTATAAATAGCGATATGACGACATCGTCTTCAACATCAGACCAGCAAGCGCTCCCTTCCTTTAACTGGTTTATCATTGGGTTGAGCAAGGTTAAGCAAAATAATTGAAACTATATGCATGTTGTTGCATTATACATCAAAGAGCCGCAACAATATGTACCAATCAGTGATCCAGTGTTGAAAGTAGCGCTGAATAATTCCCAAACTTTCCCTAAACTTGCACCATGGAGCCTGCATTATTATATCCTTATTTCCTCGAGCATCCCGCAATCAGTACGGATACCCGTAATATCCAGCCCAACAGTCTTTTTTTCGCCCTTAAGGGTGAAAACTTCAATGGCAACGCCTTTGCGGGCGAAGCACTCGAAAAGGGTGCAAGGTATGCCGTTATCGATGAGCCGCAATACCAAACGGATGAACGGTTTTTGCTTGTCGCGGATGTACTAACCGCTTTGCAGGAACTGGCCCGCCATCACCGCCATCAACTCCGGATTCCCATTGTCGGCATTACCGGTACCAACGGTAAAACGACCACAAAAGAATTGATCCACGCGGTACTATCGCAACAATTCAACACCCTTGCCACCACGGGTAATCTGAATAACCATATCGGCGTACCGTTGACTATGCTAGCCATCACCGAGCAAACGGAGATAGCGATCATTGAGATGGGTGCCAACCATGTGGGCGAAATTGCGTTACTCTGCGGGATTGCCCAGCCTACGCATGGATTGATTACCAATGTAGGGAAAGCCCACCTGGAAGGATTCGGCAGTTTCGAGGGCGTTAAGAAAGCCAAGGGTGAATTGTATGATTATCTTGCTACCCATAATGGCACCTTATTTCTGCAAAATGACAATCCATTACTCCACGAAATGGCTGCTGCCCGTAGGGTACCGCAGGTAGTAACTTACGGCTTTTCAGTCGGGAATGATGTTGTCGGCGAATTGGTTTCGGCCGATCCGCTGTTGAATGTCAGCTGGAAACTTCAGGCAGCTGCGACGCCCCATATCACTCCCACTCAACTTACCGGCTCCTACAACACCGAAAATATCCTGGCCGCCGTCTGTGTTGGTCAGCATTTCAACGTACCACCGGCAAAGATTAATCGGGGTATCGCTGAATATACACCTAAAAACAACCGTTCCCAACTCACCAAAACGGAGCACAATACCATCATCTGCGATTATTACAATGCCAATGCCACCAGTATGGCTGCTGCGTTGGATAACCTACGTATGCTCAAAGCCGAAAGGAAGGTGGTCATCCTCGGCGATATGTTTGAATTGGGTGCAGAATCACATACCGAGCATCACCAAGTGGTTCAACACGCCCTTTCACTTGAGGTATATCGGCTAATTTTCGTAGGCGAAGCTTTTTTCGAACACTGCTTTGCGGGTGCTGAATTCTACAAAACCACTGCAGAGGCACAAGCCATGTTGCAACAACAGCCGATCACCGATGCATTGGTGTTACTAAAAGCATCCCGTGGCATGGCGTTCGAACAATTGGTAAGCTACCTTTGACATTTCACCGTAACTACGGCAAACCATTACGGGTTGAACGTGTTTACTTGCAAAGGAATATAGTAAACGTCCTCGTTGCTTAATTAGTTGTCACATGCAGCCATTTTATGATTTCTTTACGGCATACGGTTCATTTTCTGTTGGAGATGATCCAAAAGCCATCGCTTCGTTTTATGCCGAAAGCTTTATAGCCGCTGCCCCAGGCGGCGCAGCTTCCTACGACAACGATGATCAATTCATCGACTGGCTAAACGGTGTACTCCAATTCAATAAGCAGGTCGGCCTGCAAAAAATGACACCGCACAACGTCGATACTACATCGATGGGCGAACACTTTACACTGGCAAAAGTAACCTGGGAAGCCCTGTTTTCCAAAACCGGAAACAAACCGATAATTTTTGATATCAGCTATATTCTGCAACATACAGGTAATGGACCAAAGATTATAGGGTATGTTTCGCACGACGACCAAGAGGCTGTCATGAAGGAATACGGCCTGATGTAGGACGAATCGTTACTTCCACACGCGCAAGCGCCGTTGCCGTATAAACTTCATCAATTGTCCGCTACCGCACAACAGGTGTCCGATATCGAACAGTTTCATTTTACCCACCACCACAACACACTGTATCCAAATTAGTTATATTTTTGGCACGGCGTTGTATGGTAATGGGTGGCTAGAAAATAAAGCCGACAGCCGATAGCGACAAGAAAATGGATAGAGCATTACCAAAAAAAAGATGGAACAGTAAACGCATCGCGATGGTTGCGGGTGGGGCGGGCATCTTGGCCTTGATCTTCGCCAGTTATTATTTTACCTCCGGCAACTCGCGGCTCAATGTGGATGCCGAACGTATCACCATATCAGAAGTGAAAGAAGACTCCTTCCGTGAATTTATACCGGTAAACGGCACGGTACTACCCCTTACCAGCATCTTCCTCGATGCCTCCGTAGGCGGGCGGGTGGAAGAAAAGTTTGTAGAGGACGGGGCCAAACTCAAAAAAGGTGACCCGATTATGCGGCTCTCGAATACCGATTTGGAATTGAGCCTGGTAAGCCAGGAAACGAACGTATACAACAACCTGACCCAGATGCAGATCGCCCAAACGAACGCCCAACAAACTTCTATTTCGAATCGCAATCAAATGGTCGATGCTGAAAATGCCTTAAAAGAGGCTAAGCGGCTATATGATCTCAATAAGACCTTGTTTGAAAAAAAAGCAATTGGTTCGCAAGAATATCAGCAGGCTAAAAATGAATACGATTATCAGCTAGAGCGGATCAAGTTGACACGGGAAAACATTGAGCAAGATTCGATCCGAAGTGTCCAATCACTCCAACAAAACGAAAAATTGTACTCCAGCGGCATGTCTGCACTGGCGCTGATGCGTCAAAAAGTGGATGATCTCATCCTTCGTTCACCGGTAGACGGACAACTGACGTCCTTCGATGCCGAAATTGGGCAGAACAAACCCGCAGGCGAGCGCCTCGGCCAAATCGACGTGCTTACCGGATTCAAAGTCCGTGCGGATATCGATGAGCATTATATTTCCCGCATTTACCCCGACTTGGAGGGTGAGTTTACGTTTGCTGGGAAAAGCTATAAGCTTGTCATCAAGAAGGTATATACGCAAGTGACCAACGGACGCTTCCAGGTGGATATGGAATTTGTAAACGAGATTCCTGAGGGCATCCGCCGCGGGCAGACCCTCCAAATCCGTCTTGCCCTCAGCGATGAGACCAAGGCCATCCTGTTGGCCAAGGGCGGCTTCTATCAGCAAACCGGCGGCAATTGGGTGTTTAAGCTTACGGAAGATGGAAAGACGGCTTATCGTGTAGATGTACAGCTCGGTCGTCAAAACCCCGACTATTATGAAGTGGTGAGCGGGCTGGAACCGGGAGATAAAGTGGTAACCTCCAGTTATGAGACATACGATCGGGTACAGGAGTTGAGCATTAGTAATTAAAACCTGACGGCGCGATGTTAAAGAATTATATCAAAACTGCTTTTCGAACCCTCGTCAAAAATAAATCGTATTCCACTATTAACATTGCCGGGTTAGCAGTAAGCCTTTCTGCAGCCATCCTTATTTTGCTATGGGTATGGGACGAGCTGAGTTTCGACCGCATGCACAGCAAAGCTGACCGGATTTACCAGGTATCCACAACGTTTGATGCCTCGTCGGATAACGTATGGCCTGTTGGCCCACCACCGTTAGCATTATTCGGAAAAGCCGAAATACCCGGCATCGAAGAAGCTTGTCGATTCAGTAATAGTGAAGCTGCCATTACCAAGATCAATGATGATCGCAAATTTACGGAGTCAGGCCAGTATGTCGACCCTTCCTTTTTCAAGATTTTTGACTTCTCGTTGTTGGAAGGCAGTCAACAGACTCCGTTCCCCGACAACAGCTCCATCATTCTCACCAAAACACTAGCGAAGAAATATTTTGGCGACAAGGAGGCCATCGGGCAAATGGTATTGGTCACCGTTGATCCCGCTGCAGCAGATAGCAAGCGGAATTTCCGTGTCACCGGCATTGTCGACGATTTTCCGCTCAACTCCTCCATCGAAGCAGATTTTCTCCTTCCATTTGATTTGCTCAATGAAAACCGAGAGGGAGATGGCCTCAATGCCGAATGGGGAAATTTTGGCTACCGTACATTTTTTCTCCTCCAAAAAGGCACTAATCCAAAAGCTACTGAAAAACAGTTGGCAGATCTCCACCGAAAAAATAATGATGCGGAGATCTTTAAGACTTTGGTATATTACCTCCAACCCCTCGAAAACCTGCACCTCTATAATGGAAAAGGTGAAGAACGAGGTATGCAACAAGTACGGATATTCACGCTCGTAGCCGGCATCATTCTGTTGATTGCGTGCATCAACTATGTCAATCTCGTCACCGCACGCTCAACGCGACGTAGCAAGGAGGTCAGTGTCAGAAAGGTAGTAGGAGCTAATCGCCTGCATCTTTTCTGGCAGTTCATCACCGAATCCGTTGTGGTGTTTGTTATCGCTATGGCCCTGGCCATCGGGCTCACCTATGCCGCTATGCCGCTCTATAATGGCCTTTCGGGAAAAGAAATGACATTCAGCTTGCTGGATACCCGCGTGTGGTTACTCTTTGGCTGCACACTCTTCGCTGTAGTTTTGCTCGCCGGTGTGTATCCTGCGCTATTGTTATCCACCTTCAAGCCCGTCCAAGCGCTGAAGGGCATCCTACCGGGAATCGGCAAAAACAATGGCTTCCGTAAAGCCCTGGTGGTGGTGCAGTTCAGTTGTTCGGTAGTACTTATTATTGCTACCATCATCATCAGTCGTCAACTGGAATACATCCGCAAAAAGGAATTGGGATATGACAAGGAGAATGTTTTCCTTTTCGCCCAACGCAATTTCATCGGCCGATTTGATGCCATACGCGCTGAGCTGGAAAGCCAGCCGGGTATCAAAGGCATTACCGCCGCCAGTAGCGACATCAGCAACATTGGAAGTGGCACAGGAGATATTGAGTGGGAGGGCAAACCCTCCAGCATGGCCAATTTCATGGTCAATCAAATGGCAGTAGACCACCAGTTTTTGGAGGTTATGGACATCCCATTAACGGCGGGTCAGGGATTTTCAGGCATGCCGTCCGACACGAGTTACATCGTGCTTAACGAGACAGCCGTCAAACAAATGGGATTGGAAGATCCGGTGGGAATGGCCATCACCTTTCGCAACAGTCCCAGAACCATCATTGGTGTTGCGAAGGATTTCCATTTCAACGATCTGAAAAAGGCGATCGGGCCGTGCGTACTTTTTGCGGAAGCTAGCATGCCCCTTGGCGGCATGTATGTCAAAACTACGGGAAATGATGCTGCACAGGCAATCGCTGCCGTGGATAAACTGTGGAAACAGTACAACAGCGAATTTGAATTCGACTACCAATTCATGGACGAATCATTTGACAAACTCTATAAAGGGGACATTCAAGCCGGTAAATTATTTAATGTCTTTGCAGGAATCACGATCCTTATTTCCTCTCTTGGTCTTTTCGGCCTGGTTACCTTTACTGCCGAAACGAAATTCAAAGAAATCGGGATCCGCAAAACGCTGGGTGCCAGCATATCCAACATCATCTTACTGATATCCAAAGATTTCCTCCAACTGGTGGGAATATCGTTCCTGATTGCCTTTCCCGTGGGGTGGTGGATGATGAATAAGTGGCTGGCCAATTATGTATACCGAACAGGCATGGAGTGGTGGGTGTTTGTAATCGCTGGTTTTACGGCATTTGCAATCGCGGCGATCACCGTCTGTGGAAAGTCGCTGAAAGCCGCGAAAGGGAATCCAATCAAGGCAATCCGGACGGAATAGTTGGCGGTGCGCGATCAGCTGACAGCCAATTACCATAACTGAAAAGCTCATGCTAAAAAATTACATCAAAACCACCTTTCGCAACCTTTGGAAAACCAGGGGATACAGTTTTCTTAACATTTTTGGCCTGGCCATCGGCATCACTTGCGCGTCGCTCATTTTCCTATGGGTGGAAGACGAAATGAGCTATGACAATCATTTTCCGAATAAGGAATATATTTATATATCGAAGTCCAAGCAAACCCACGATGGCGGCACCTATGTGTTTGAAGCTAATCCTGGGCCATTAGCTCCTGCGATTAAAGCGGAGTTGCCTGGTGTCAAGTACGCGGCGCGAGTAAACTGGCCAACGCCACTCCTGTTCAATCTGGGCGAAAAGACCCTCTACCAAACCGGGTTCTATGCCGATCCTGACTTCCTCGACATCTTCTCGCTGGAATTCATCGAAGGCAACCGGGCCTCCGCGATGGGCAACATCAACGACATTGTGCTGACCCAAAAAGCTGCTGCACGCCTTTTCGGTAACGAACCGGCCATGGGCAAGCAGGTACGAATAAACAATGAAGAAAGTTACACCGTTGCCGGTATAGTAGCGGATCTACCCAAGAACAGCAGTGTGCAGTTTGATTGGATTATTCCATTTAAAAAATTTGAAAGCCAGAGTGAGGGCGGATTTGAGACATGGGGCAACAACAGCTTCCTGACGTATGTGCAGCTGGAGGCCTCGGCCGATCTCGCCGACGTCAACAAACAGTTCTATGATTTTGCGGAACGTAAAGTGGGTGACGATCTGTTCTATAAGAATTTCCTGTACCCGATGGAACGCTGGCGGCTATACAACAGCTTCGACCGCGATGGGAACGAACAGGAAGGCCGCATTAAATTCGTGCGGTTGTTCAGCATTATCGCTTGGGTGGTACTCCTCATTGCCTGCATCAACTTCATGAACCTTGCTACAGCCCGTTCGGAAAAACGGGCTAAGGAAGTGGGCATGCGCAAGGTGGTAGGGGCTACCAAAACCTCCCTCATTGGCCAATTTCTAGGCGAGTCGCTGATTCTCGCCGCACTGTCGGCACTGTTTGCGATCGGACTTATTTTTGTATTCATCGGGCCTTTCAATAGCTTGGTCGAAAAGGAGCTGACGGTTGGATTAGTTGAACCCATGCACCTCGCCTTCCTGGTCTGCATCGTGGTGGTATGCGGTCTCGTTTCCGGAAGCTATCCGGCATTTTACCTTTCATCCTTCAACCCAATCGCTACCCTAAAGGGAGCTAGACAGAAAGCTGGCATGGCCGGGTTCATACGTAGGGGGCTGGTGATTATCCAATACGCTGCTTCCATTACCCTTATTGTCTGTACGGTTATCATTTTTCAACAAATCCAGCACGTGAAGGGCCGTGATATGGGCTTCGAGCATAGCCAGGTCATGACCACACCTTTGCGGGGGAAGATGCTGGAACACCTGGATGTCATCAAGGAAAAGCTCATCGCTACCGGTGGTGTCGAAACCGCGGGGCTTAGCAACATGAGGGTGCTGAATATCGGTTCGAATACTTGGGGCATCAGCTGGGAAAACAAAGATCCAAACAAGCAAATATTGATCGGTATCCTCCATACCGATGCCGACTTCATTCCAGCCATGGGAATGCAGTTGATCGATGGGCGCAACTTCCGGCCGCATATGCTAGGCGACAGCAGCAGCATCGTTATTAACGAGGCCTTTGCCAAGCTCATCCAGCCCGATGGCCGGGTTGCAGGACAAACCGTGCGTTGGGGTGAAGACACCCACACCATTGTCGGCGTCGTGAAAGATTTTGTGTACAACAACGTGTATACACCTGCCGAACCTGTGCTGTTCTATCCGTTTGCGACCAAGTGGGGCGTACTCAACATCAAGACCAAAGCGGGGATGAACCTGTCGAAAACGGTTTCCCAGATCGGCGAAATCCTTAAGGAAACCAATCCGGGATATCCATTTGAGTACGAGTTTCTGGATAATGTCTTTAATGAAAAATTCAAATCGGAAATGCTGATCCAGAAACTGGCGGGTGTATTCGCTGTAATCTCCATTATTATTTCTTGTCTCGGCCTCTTTGGCCTCGCTGCCTTCACCGCCGAGCGACGTACAAAGGAAATGGGAATCCGCAAGGTATTGGGAGCATCAATCTCGTCATTGGTCGGGTTGCTCAACCGCGAATTTGTCGTACTCGTACTGCTCTCCTGCACGGTAGCCTTCCCCATCGCGTGGTGGATCATGAGCGACTGGCTGGACAACTATCAGTACCACACCGACCTGCACTGGGGGGTGTTTGCGCTGGCTGGCGGGGGTGCGCTGCTGATTGCATTGCTTACCGTAAGCTCACAGGCCATCAAGGCTGCGTTGACAAACCCGACGAGAAGCCTAAGGGATGAATAATCGCTAGGGTAACCGCTCTGCCGATTCGAAGTGAATCCTGATCGAATCGGCTTGTCTGCGTACCGGCTCGATGAGTTTGCGCAGTTCCTCGTCGGACCACTTCATTTTCTCCATTTTTTCCTTCCATTCAGGCGAATCGAAATATGCCTTTAACGAATCTGCCTGCTTGCGGACTTCTACCGTTATTTTCCGCTGCTCCTCCTTCCATTCCGGAGACGTGAAGTACGCTTTGATAGAATCCGTCTGCTTACGGACCTCAGCAGTTATCTTGCGTTGCTCTTCTTTCCATTCAGGGGAGGAAAAATATGCCTTTATCGAATCCGTCTGCTTACGGACTTCAGCAGTTATCTTGCGTTGCTCTTCCTTCCATTCAGGGGAAGAAAAGTACGCCTTGATCGAATCAGCATGATGCCGAGCGGCATCCACTTCTATCTTCAGGCTATCCGGAAGATCCTCGTAGGGTTCAAACGTCTGCGTTGCACTGCTGCTAGCGGTAAAGGTGATGTTCGATTTTCTGCCCGGGGGCAGTGTATCATTTGCTACCGCCTGGAACACGATGTTTTTTTCAGCATCCACAGCTAGGGCAGCCACCGTATCAACGGCGACCGCTGGTAACACGTACATTTCCGTTGGCTCCGTATCCCGCGCAAAGGGTTTCACCCAAGCGAGCGAAGCGATACAGCCTAGCAATAGTGTCAGGATAGCCAATTTATGCTTGGCATTCAAATAGTTAATTTTCATATTAGTCATTCGTTGAATTCGGAGTAATAATTGCTTTTTCTTCGTGATTGCCTGCATGGCCAGCCGATAGCTTGGCAGCTGGCGTCGCTCTTCCAGCCACAGCAACGTCTGCGCATATCGGATAGGACTTGATGTCAGCTCCACCACCATGTCGTCGCATGCGTTTTCCCGCTCTGTCTCAAGCATTCTACCGATAAGCCACACAAAAGGATTGAAAAATAATAGCGTCTCCGCGATTATTTTAACGAGATTGAAGAGGTAGTCGCGTCGCTTGATGTGTGCCAATTCGTGGATGAGCACCGTCTCTACCTGCTCCGGGCTTATCCCGGAAAAAAGTGCCAAAGGAAATAAGATAACCGGCTTAAAGTGGCCGATTACTGCCGGAACATCCACCAATGTGGAAAGGTGGAATGCGATGGATTTGCGAAGACCCAGCTGTTGCTTTTTGCTAGCCAGCAACGCTTTCCACGATTCGGGCACTTCCAATAAGCCCTGTGTACGGATCATACGTAACTTTCGGAAACCACTTACAACCAATGCCAACTGGAAGAGTACACCAAGCGCATAAAAAACGGCAACTAATGGGAAATACTGTTCCACCGTTGCCTTGAAGGAAAACGAACTGTTATAGTCGGACAATGGGAAAAACGCGACAGCACCATCCGTAAAAGCCGCCAGATCACTTTTCACATCAGCCGCTATGTAATATAAAGACGTCAGGAAAAAGAATCCCGATAGTACCAATAATGCCACTACCGCCAGCAACGATTTTATTTTCGCACGTCCGTTTAAAAACTGGAAGGCTAAGAGCAGTGAACCATAAAGGATAGCACCCATCCATAAGGAATGGATAATCCCCCAGCCCAGCCCCTTGAAAATCAATAGACCAAAATTTTCCATCGTATTTATTTTTCTAAGTTATCAAGGTATTTTTTTATTTCTGCAAGCTCTTCGGCACTGGCCGTATTGCTGCCCAACGCCTGCATGATCAGCCGCCCAACCGAACCATTGAAAACATTGTCAATCATCTTACCAAGCAGATGCCGTTGGGTCAGCTCCTGGCTTACCATAGCCCGGTAGATGTGTGTCCGCGCCGAACTATCCCTGCTTACCAAGCCCTTCTCATGCATGATCTGCATAATCTTCAGTGTCGTTGTATAACCTGCGTCCTTGTTTTTCAATAACACTTCATGGACATCCCGCACGCTAGCCTCGCCCTTTTCCCATAGAATCTGCAAAATCTCCAATTCACTTTCTGTCGGTCTTATATGCGCCATACATCATACGATTAATTTCGTACTTCAAAAGTACGAAGGAATTCGTAAAATACAACTGTTTTTGCATTTTTTAACATTTGACTTCAAAAAGCAGGTTGAAATAACTAAGGATCAATCAACTAGTTCGCTCGGCGTTTTTCTTGACAGGCCGTAATAAAACCGTTGACCGGGGATATATTTTTCCTGGAGTTCAAAATTCTCAAATGAAGGACCACCTGGAATACGCATGTAGTGCGATTTATCCCTACTACCGCCACTCCAATACCGGGCCCTTCCATTTACCCGAACCGAAAGGGAAGGATCGGCGGTCTTTTTCTCCTTTTTCCAGTATTGCGTAAACTTAAAAGGCGCACGGTATTTCCAGCCCATCTTGGTCCGGGCCAGCGAATCAACTGGCCAATCCGCCAGGTCGTCCATGGTCTCATCACCCGTTGCCAACGCCCAAAGGTATCCACCGGTGTCTTCCAGCATCTGGCTCATCGGATAGCCGTCCTTTTCGATAAAATCGATTCCGTCAAATCCGTTATATAATTGGGTCGACGTCACCACACTACCTTTCAAGTGGAGATTCCGCAGCCGGGAATAGTTACCCATCGTGGCGGTGATGGCACATCGATCCATCGGTGTGCTGCCTTCATGGTGAAATACTTGGATGCACAATTCCTCCGGACGGTCACTGCGAATAGAAAGTTTCAAATAAGGAGCAGCTCCATGGGCAAACCGTTCCATAAATACATAAACGGATAGCTCCTCAACTGCCTCTCCCGCCCCGCCAACTTGGCTGACCACACCTCGCGCACGAGCCGTAGGATAATATGAGCCCGCCTCCGGCGTATCACTAGCCCACAGCAGTTTGCCCCATACACCGTCCACTGCAGAGGGGGAAATCTCACTGAATTCTATTTTTCCACTTACGATAGGCTCGATAGCCAGAAAGTTCATCAGGTACGTTTCCTCTCCGTTTTGATAACCTACGCGGATGAGCCCCCTAGGGCCACCACCATAGGGACGCTCATTTCTATGCTCAAGGCCATAAGGCCACAGGCTGAACACGATGCCGTTTTCGATTCCCCACACGGCTTCATCCGCTGCATGGTCCGGCCGGATCCAGGGTTGTGCTGCAGCATCCTGAGCATGGGCAACAAATGATGGGAGGCTAACAAACAAGAAAAGACCAAGGGATATTATTCTTACAATCATCGTCGTTTTGCGAAATGGTTAGTAACTAGTACGGTGGCGTCACGTACAAAAGTAGCCGGTATCGCCATGACCCAAAACCTATTACTCCGCCAATCGTGACTGTATTTTATCACACTTGGAGAAAACGACGTAAAAAAGTGCCTTTAGAGATACACCGGTTGACCTGTCTTCACCGATTCATCGCATGCAAATGCAATCTCCAGGCTACTGATGGCATGTTGCGTCAATTCATCCAAATCCAAGTCCGAATGGATGGCTTCCAAGAAAAATCGTTGTTCCCGGTTACACAGCTCCTGATGGTCCGGTTCGTCGGTCAGGTCTATCCATTCATCCGGTTTCACGAACGTATTGTTCCCATCAATTTCCGCATGGTGCAGGCGCAGCGATTCTGTTTTGGTATGCGCCGATACATTGTCTGAATTGCCCGTGGCGCCGGCATCCCTCGCAACGATTGAAAGTGATCCCTTTGGACCGAATACATCTTTCACAAAAAAAGCCGTTTCGCTGATCATCGGCCCCCACCCGGCCTCATACCAACCCACCGAACCATCTTCGAAACGGATCTGCAGTTGTCCATAATTGTAATTGCCTGCCGGAATATCATCCGTAAGCCGGGCGCCGATGGCATTCACCTGCACAGGTTTGCTTTTGGTCATTTGGCACATCACGTCAATATAGTGGACTCCGCAATCTACGATGGGGCTCAGGCTTTTCATCAGATTACGATGTACATCCCACATGCGGCCATGACTCTGCTGGTTGAGGTTCATCCGCATGACCAACGGCTTGCCCAATTGCCCGCTCAGTTCGACGAAATGCTGCCAGGAAGGGTGGTACCTCAGGATGTAGCCGATAACCAACTTCTTACCGGTTCGCCTTGCTGCTTCGGCCACCCGCTTTGCCCCCTCCACTGTATCCGCCAGTGGCTTCTCGATGAAGACATGACAACCATGATCAAACGCCATGATGGCAAATTGCTCGTGCGTATCGGGGTAGGTGGAGATGCAGACCGCATCCGGATTGGTTGCAACTAGCGCCTCCTCATAATTGCTAAATAGCGGATAATTACCTCCCAACGTTTCGTTCAACCGTTCTTTACTCGTGCCGGTAGAGACCAGTCCACAGATCTCAAACCCATCCAAACTGTGATAAGCCTGCGCGTGTGATGCTCCCATGTTGCCACAGCCGACAACCAGAATGCGTATTGTTTTTGATAACTTCATCATTTCAAAATAACAATTAATTTAACCATTTACCTATCCATCTGCTTTCCATTACCCCTGAACACCATTACGAAGACCACTAAAATAGCCAGTGAAATCCCCGCAGGTACTAGCCACACCCCCCGCCAATCATACAGATCCCCCGCACCTTCCGGCAATTTATATGCGTGAGTAATCCAACCCGACACATATGAACCGATCAGCATGCCGACGCCGTAAGTTGCAAAGGTAATCAATCCCTGGGCAGCATTCTTGAACCGTTCACCTGCCTGCCGGTCTGTATAGATCTGGCCCGTAACAAAGAAAAAATCATAGCAAACCCCATGCAGGAGAATGCCGAAATACAGCATCCATATCCCTGCACCCGCATCGCCATTTGCGAACAATCCATAACGGAGTATCCACGCCGCTATTCCGATCGTAAGCAGTAACTTTACTCCCCATCTGCGGAATACCAAGGGAATCAATAGCATGAACGCGAATTCCGACAGTTGGCCCAATGTCATCTTACCCGCAGCATTGGTTACCCCAACATCATTCAGGAAGGGGTTTGCAAAGCTATAGTAGAACGACAACGGAATACAGATGGCCAGTGACGCCACAAAAAAAATGATAAACGAACGGTTCCTGAACAATACGAGCGCATCCAGGCCAAGCACTGTGGAAAGGCTTGCGGCATTGCCCCGGTCGGGTGGGGTATCCGGAAGGTAGAAACTCAGTATCCCAAGTGCCACCGATGAACCGGCGGCTATATAAAAGATCCAAGGGCTGCTTTCCAGGCCCATAAAACCGACCATCAATCCAGCGGCTATCCAGCCTACCGTACCGAATACGCGGATATAGGGAAATTCTTTTCCGCCGTCTCGCAGCTGCTTAAAAGTAATGGAATTGGCTAGCGCCATGGTAGGCATGTAAAGTAATGTATATAACAGCAAAAGCCACCAGAAAAGGGAAGGTTGGCTGATTGTACCGAGCAGATACAGGGTCAGTGCCCCGGCAAGATGCAGTACTCCCATAACCCGCTGGGCGGCAAAGAACCGGTCCGCAATCAAACCTACAAAAAACGGTGATATAATCGCAGCTACCGACAGGTTGGCATAGGCAGACCCGATCTGGACCGCACCTGCCTGAAATTGGTCAATCATATACGTACCCAGTGTGACATACCACGCGCCCCAGGTAAAATACTCCAGAAACATGGCAAGCGACAACTTAACCCGTAAAGTTGAAGACATCGTTCCCATTATGGTTTCCGGTAGAATTTAAGCCAATCGAGATGGAACAGGTGCGTAGTCGCACTAGGGTTCTCAAATGTCAGGTAGAGGTCTTTATTGTCAAGTTCTCCCTTTACGGATGCTGACAGCTCCTGCCAGCCGTCCTCAGCACCGCTGTACTGTCCAGCGGGTACGGTTACGGTACAGACAACAGGTCCGTCCTTACTGCCCTGCCGTACTACGATGTTCCCGCCAGACCCGTTCGGCTGCACCCGGAAGCCCATGCGCGCAACGCCTGAAAGGTCGATCGCATTGAACCGAATGTATGTATCGTGGACGATGCCGTAAACATAGGCCATGAAAGCCGTCGTGACAGTCGCAATGGCTACATTGCCCGCATCAAAATCCTCCGCCTGCAACAACGGATACCGGAGCGACACATAATCTCTTGCCACCAAAGCGTCGATGCCATTTGCGCCCCCGTCGCGGTAAGATGCCGTAAGCAGATAAACGCCTTCCTGGCCCTGATGTGCCGTTAGTGGCAGTTCTCCCTGCAACGGCAGCTTCTCTCCCTTAGATGAAAGCGAACGGATGTAGTTGACCACCTCGACCGCATCTTCACGCGCCAGTTCGGGATGTGGCGACATTGCCCGCTCTCCCCAGTTCCCACTGCCGCCTTGGATGATCTTGCCCGCTAGGAACTCCGTGGCGCCATCCTGGCGCGCATACCGCTTGGCGATGGCCGTGTATGTCGGCCCTACCGATTCCTGATCCACGGAATGACAAGATTTACAATCCAAGCTCGAAATGAGCGTTTGCCCCTTGAGATATTGGAAACTAGCCGCGTCCTGTCCATTTGTCAACACGATAGCCGCATCCTTACCATGGGGAATATAGCCGAAAGAAACCGATATCCGTTCCGGATCGACCTGCTCTTCCTTGTCGGTAATAAATACCCGGTAGTCCAGTGCCGAATCATCCCAATAGAAACTGCGGTTGCCCTTGGTGGAAATCCGCACCTCGGGTGGCGTATTACCCACATAAACCATGCGCTGGGTTTCTCCGCTCCCCCCATGGCCATCCGTTACGGTAAGGACTACCTTATGGTTGCCATTGGCCGAAAACGTGTGTGAAACCGTCGGGCCCGTATAGGCCTCTCCATCAATCTCCCAATGATAATCCAGTTGGTCCGACCCGTCGTGATCGATGGTTCCTGCCGATGATAATTGTACGGTGAATGGTGCAGCTCCATATTGACTATCCATTGTTATGGCGGGGATGGGATTCCGGTTACCCTCCGCATATTCGATACGGATCAGCCGTGCATTGGTATTCTTAGCAAACCAATTCGTGCCGTATTCCAACAGGTAGATGGCCCCATCGGGTGCAAACTGCATATCCACCGGTGCATCAAACTTCCAATGATCCAGAAATGGCTCCATGCCGGCAAAATTCCCCTGCTCGTCAAAGCTGACAGCCATGATCCAGCCCCGGATCCATTCGTAGATAAACAGCTTGCCATCGTAATAGTCCGATAGCTTATACGGCGCGTTCTTGAAATGTTTGCTATAAAACACCGGACCTGCCATGGCGCTGGCCCCGCCATTGCCCACCAGCGGAAAATATTTTGAGTTGGTCTTGCCATACCAGATCATGGCAGGCTGCGCCGGGGGAAGCTCTCGTAACCCCGTATTATTCGGTGATTCGTTGATTGGGTTTGCGGGATCTTTGCCCGGCTCCTCCGCCTTCGTTTCGTAATTATACTTGGGAAATACATCGTTATTCCCCAGAAAATACGGCCACCCGAAAAACCCGGGCTCCCGCACCTGATTGATCTCATCGTAGCTCATCTTCTCCCCATCGGGTGCCTCCACCTGCGTATCCGGGCCCACCTCGCCGAAATACAGGTAACCCGTTTCGGCGTCGATACTGAACCGGTAAGGATTGCGGATACCCATCGCATAGATTTCAGGGCGGGTCTTCGGTGTGCCTTTGGCAAAAAGGTTACCTTCTGGGATTGCGTATCCACCCTGCGGCAATGGTTTTATACGCAGTATCTTGCCACGCAGGTCGTTGGTATTGGCTGCAGTTGCCTGATCGTCAGCCAGGCCACGCCCCGCACGCTCGTCCACCGGTGTATACCCTTCGGTCTCCTCGGCGTTCGTGTTGTCTCCCGTAGAAAGATAGAGGTTCCCCTGCTTATCAAACTTCAGGTAGCCAGCGGAATGGCAGCAGTAAATTCGCTGGGTAGGTATCTCCAGAATAACAGTTTCGCTTGGTCTGGATAGGCTATCGTTGCGGAACTCAAAGCGCGATAGCCGGTTAACAGCGCTGTCGCCTGCCACTGCATAATAAAAATAGAGCCAGTGGTTCCTTTCGTAATCCGGATCGGCGACAACCCCGAGCAAGCCATCCTCGATTCCGCTAAACACTTCGAAATTGGCAACCGTGCGTAGCTCCTTTGTCGCGTCCTTGTAAAGCCGCACCCCCCCTTTACGCTCCACAAACAGCACGTCGTTGCCAGGGAGGATAACCATCTCCATGGGCTCATCCAGTCCCTCGGCCAGCACCGTACGCGTGTAACGGCTGCTATCGGGGGCTACCGTTGGACGGAATCCCGAACCGCCGACACATGCCGTCAGCACTAAAAAGCTAATACAATATAGCGGAATAAAAACCTTCATAATCCATTTCCAAGCCAGGCTATACATCGAGTGCTACCGCCTTTCCATTACGTTTTCTACTGCGGTCCGCTGCCTCCATGAATGCGAACATCTCCAAGGTATCCGCCGGCTTTACCGGGGCAATTCCCGTATCAAAAAACTGTATAATTTGAGTGATCAATCCGCGGTAAGCCTGATCGGAAAATGGCCCCAGCGGAGCTGTCCCCTTTTCACCAAAAGCCGTACCTGCTATGCCCACAGGCCATTTACGGACGCCCCGCACCGTACCGATACGACCATCTGCCCATACCCCGGTGACGACATCGGCCTCCGGTGTATAAATACGCGATACCTGCTGGCAGCCCGGCCCCAATACCGCGTACAACATCTCCAAACCGTGTATCGCATACCAAGCCATATCCAAGTGACTTTCTTCCAACTCTGCCGGTGTATAAACATCGGCTCCGTTTACCTTGCCTACCGAACCTTGCATCACCTGCTGTACGTTCGGATCAAAACGCAGGGAAGACGACGAAAAAAACGGGGTACCGTACCGTTCGGAGGCCGATGCAATCGCCCGGGCTCCAGGTAACGACGCAGCGAGCGGCTTATCGATAAACACTCGTTTCTTTGCTTCAAAGACCGGTAATACCTGTTCGAGGTGCGGTCCTCCTTCGATGGTTTCCAACAGTACTACATCGCAAGCATCCAGCAATGCATCCATGCTGTTTACCAACGTGACACCGGCATCGGTCAACGCTTTCGAAACCGACGGCACCAGATTCAATACATCCCGGTTGGAAGCAGGGTGATAAGCCACGGTGACCCGGTAGCCCAGTCCCTCTGCCCCCATTTCGTTGATCATCCGGCAGAAGACTTCACTATGTGAAGTGTCCAGCCCGATGATGCCTATCCGTTTCCCGGTGATAGGGGCAAATGATTTCGCCTGCAAACCATATCGTCCCAGCATACCTAATCCGATTCCGGCAACCGCCACAGACCGGATAAACGATTTTCTATCTAATCTTCTACTCATGCTGTTATTGCTATGTTGATTAAAAGTTACTCCATTCATTTCATTACCCGCATCCCCCGGTTCGGTTCATCACGGTAAACCAGGCAATCTACGGTACGGAATTCATACGCGGGATGTGGATTCAGCACCTTGATTTCTACTTGATGGTTCCCTTTTGCCAATTGATACCTCCAGAACAGATCCGCGCGCGACTTTATGGGGTCGGTCGGGAAATCGGCCTGTTCCACTTCCTTTCCGTCGATATACAATCCGGCCCGTAACACGTGATCCGGGGCATCTGCCGATTTCTTCGCCGCATAACCGCGGACGACAAAACCGATACCGTCCACTTCAAAAACATAATTATCAGAAAACACCGTACCGAGCGGCTTTAGCTCGACCGGAAAATGACCAGCGAAATTTTCTTCAAATTCGACCGCCTTAACCGCCATCTCTGGCATCTTAACGGTATTGCCGGTAGTATCCCCGCCATGGAAGGCAACTGATGCTAATGCATGTTGGTATCCGACTTCGTACACTTCCGCCAATGAAAGGTTCGTGTAGCTGAATTTGCGATGTTCGGCCCGCTGTAGTGGAGCTAACCAATATGCCGGGATCTGGCTGTATCCCTTTACGACACCAAGCACGCCGAATGCAGTAGCCGGATTGCAATCCGAATCCTGTCCCACCCGTGTGGCAATTTCAATCGTCTGCGTAAAATCTCCGCCTCCATACAATAAACCCATGACCACGTAGGCGGCATTCAATTTCGCATCGATATTAAGCGGATGGAACACGCCGCTCGGACATCCCACCTCTGTTGCCCACTTCTTCTGCAGTTCAAACCAAGTTTGCTTCCAATCAGTAGGGTATTGGCCATGCCAACGGATAACATCCGAAATACATTTGTAAAAATTACTTTGCGCAGGAATGGCCTGTAACGCGTCTTTCACGATAAACGGAATATTGTCGTGCACGAATGCCAACGCATAAAGGTTGGCTACATAGACCCCGCCATATAGTCCATCACCCGAATTAACCAACCGGCCGATTTTATCGGCCACGCCTGTCGCCGCGCCTGGCATCCCGGGGCTCATCAACCCTGCAAAATCGGCTTCGATTTGAAAGTCGATGTCATCGGCATGTGGGTTATGCAACCAATGGCCGGCCCGATCTGCTGGCACGCCGTTCTGCAGATTATATCGCCCGGCCTGGTTAGCATGCCACAACTGGTATTCTTTACTGGCAAATGCGTCCGCAAACACCTCCAAAGGCGCATCGATACCCGACTTTTCGAACACTTCTACAAACGTCAAATCCACATAGACATCATCATATAGCCCTGGGAATGCCGTCATGGCTTCATTGACGTAATCATCGTGCCACGGAATACGCTGATCATCCTGAATGTACGTACCCAGATATTGAAACTCCGTTGGCCAACCAAACGTGACCCCAATGGTCTGTCCAGCCCAGCCGCCTTTTATTTTATCTTTTAAGTGTTCTTTACTGATAAGCAGTGCTTCCGTTCCCCGCTTCACTTGGCTATGGCTCGCCGAACAAGCAAACCAATGGACTCCGAAAATAATAAGAAAAAGACTTAATTGCCTTATTTTGTTCTTCTTCATTTTGCTATTCTCCATCTATTATTCTATTCCGTATTCAAAAAGACTAGCCTCGGCCTTCGAATTCGTTGGGACTGTCCAAGACGGATTGCCTTAAAAATATCCTTACTCAATCGTGATTGTTGAGTTCGCATCCACCTGATGAGCGGAAAACCCCTTATGAAACCACAGATCAGGCGTGTCCTCAATCTGTTTAAAATGAATATCAAAAGAGCTGGCAGGAAAATCATCCGCAGTTATCTTGATGCGGTTACCATCCACTTTTACGGATGATATCGTTACTGAAACAGGATTCTGACGCTGTGAAAAGGAAAAGTTCAACGGATCTTCACCCGTAGCACTGTCTATCCGTTTGCTGAATGAAATCACGATGGATTTTCCGTCAGTTCGCTTGGCGGCTTTGGGCACAGGGGGTTCGGTATAGATATAGCCACCGAGATGGTATTCATAACTTGTCCAGGTAGCATAACTGTGCTGTGATGCGGCCTTATTAAATTCCCTGACCCAATAGGCCGATTTGATCATGTTTTTTGCCGAACCGATATCGGCTTGAACACCAATCGGCACGTTGGGATGCACCGCTTTAAGCTGGTCCACAAACCCTTGGTAATGCCGCATGTAATCGGGTGGAAGCTGCGCTTCGGTCTTCACCCAGTCCGGCCAATGCGTCTGAAAATAATGGACATCCGGCTTTACCATGCTGACCATAGCAGCGGCATCCAGTCCCTGGTCTTCCCTAAGCCGTTCAAACGACTTCGGGCCAGCATCGATCGCGAGACTCCACGTGGCAACCAGCGCATCCGGCCTAGCGTCCCGTACGCCGCCCTCGCCGTTAATCAACTCGTTAAGGAACTGATTCACCGCATTAACTCTGAAATCAACCCATTGCTGATAAACCTCCGGCTTTTTCGTATAGTAATCCTCAGCCGAGGGATCCGAAAAATTCGGCATATCCAGACCATACTGCGTTTTGAAAGCCAGTTGCGCAAGCGGACCGACATCTCCGTAAGTTCCTTTCGCGATGGCCTCCCATTCTGGAAAATAAGCTTCAGCCAATTCCAAGCCATCAAACGGATAAGTTGTCATTAGCTTAACTAAGCTCCGCTTTTTCCACGAAACAAAGTCTGTGTTGAAAGGCGATAGAAATGTAAAACCAGCAGCCCCATTGATGCTATTATTCAGCCCCATTTTCCACTGTTCCCATCCCGCGGGGTACCCAGCTGTCGAATAGGTACCATTCCCTAACGTCATCAGCCAGACACGCATCCCTTCATTATGGAATGCATCAATCAGGTCGCCATTCACCTGATTTTCATTGACCACGAAATAATGGACGGCCTTGAATCCAGCAAGTTTCACCTCTTCCGCTATGCTTTGTGCCGAACGGTTTTGATAGTAGGCAAACCCCGGATCAATCTGGATGGTTACATCATCCGCGTGTATAGCCGCTAACTTTTCGCTGGGAATGACGTACGTTTCATCTGCCGTCGATACCCGCTTTTCCTTCTTGCAGCCTGAAGCCAATGTCAGCAAACAAGCCACAATTGTATAGGTGATGTTCATCATTTATTGATAACCCCAAAATGTTAATTCCGCGATCATGACATTCAGGTTGCCGCCCCACGTGGCGTTTGTCTTAAACCGAATGTATTGGTAGAACTTATCCGTAGCTGGGAAATTAAACGTTTCACCTGCAACGGCAATGGCTGCGTCTTGTTCGGATACTTCGCCAACAGGCAAACCGGAAGGCTTCACAGACTCGAACGTACCCAAGAGCGTCCAGCTATCCCAGCTACCGTCTGAAGCTGGATCATTGCTACCATAGATTTCAAATTGTTTAGGAGCACCAACATTAAACATCCAATAGGGATCATGGGAGAGCTGGTTTACCGTGATTTTTGTCAGTCGGCTTGCGTAGCCTAAATCCAAGGTAAACCAATTGGGAAGCGACAGCTCAGGGAGATTGGGATTCATGTAAAAGAAGTTGGGACTGCTAATCTGATTATCCCAGAGGTTCTCGATTTTCCAATCATTGAATTCCGGCAGGTACGTATCAGATGGCAAGGCGTTGAGTGACCACACGGCTTTGTCGAGCAATGCTTCCTCAAGCACCTCCTGAAAGACCTCTTGCTCCGAATAGAACGTATCCAATGCAGCTGCTTCCGGTAGGAAGGCTGTCCGATAGGTAAATTTCCCAGCCCGCGGAAAGTTAGACAACGTATCCAGGACCCGGTATGGCGCTACTTGATGTACAACATTTTCGCCATTTTCCGCCACATAGTGGAGTTCAACATCGGCCATCGTATTATCTGCAGGCATCCAACCGATTTCCAAATCATTGCCTATCCGTCGAATCGTTCGGTATGCCCGATTCAACAGGGAACGCTGGTAACGCTCCCCGTACGACTTTCCACTAATGGAAGATTTAACTGAAGAATTACCGTAGCGGTCGAACAGGAAGACATCAAAATGATGAATACCCTCGGCTAGATCCGTAATGGTTACGCGTACGGTATCGATTGTCGATGTTTTCGAGAGATCGCCTTGTAAGGAGTCTTTACCGTTGTTCCAGAATAACCGATACCCGGTTACCTTGGGATCGGAGATCAGCAGCCAGGAAACCTCCACCCGGCCGTTTCCACCATGGACAGCCAAGGAGTCTGTCTTTCCTACATAGATGGTTTCGCCACCTTCGATGAATGCCCGATATTGGTCATCCATCTTTTTGCAGCTGACGATTGCCAACAGCCCAATAATGACAGTGGAAAGACCCGTTATATGCAATCGCATTTGATTGGTTTTCATGATTAGTCTTGTTTTGTGTATCTAAACTCAGTTTACCGGTTGCCCCCAGAGTGTCAACTCCGCGATCATCACATTCAAGTTACCACCATACGTCCGCTTGGTTTTGAAACGGATATAGCGGTACGAATCCACTTCCAGTGGAAACGTAAAATCTTCCCCCGCTATGGCTACAGCCCTATCCTCATTGGATAAATCGCCTAATGGGCGCCCGGAAGGTTTAACAGACTCGTATTCAGACAACAACGTCCAACTGTCCCAGCTACCATCTGCTGCAGGGGCATTACTGCCATACACCTCAAACTCCTTGGGGGCGCCGCCCTGGAACATCCAAGCATCGTTATGGGACAACTGGTTCACCCGGATACGGCTGAACTTCGCTTCCTGACCCAGGTCAATCGTAAACCAGTTGGGCAGTGCTAAGTCTTCCAAATTTGGTTTTACGTAAAAAATCAACCCTGTCGTTCCATCCCATAGGTTTTCGACCCGCCAATCAGCGAACTCCGGGACATACGTATCGTTTGGCAAGGGAAGATGTTTCCATTTTGACTTGTCGAGTGCTACCTCAAACAAGGGGGTCATCGTTGTAAAAAGTGTATCCGACGAGTTTTTCCATTTATCGGTAAAGAAAAACGCAAAGTCGGTTGGTTCGGATTCCAGTCCTCTGACGGAATAGTCCCGTTCCTTGGCGTTGGTATAAAGCCGGTCATAAGAGACCCATCCACCATCTTCATCTTTGATCAGCGTATAAAAAACATACTCACCACTTTCATCATTGGTAAACAATGCATTGATTCCTCCGAAAGTTTCCCGCACTTTCAGCGACTCATACACGACATGCAGATTGGCTTTGAGCGGGTTGATGTTTACAGCCACCGGCTTGGACCGGCTTTCTGAGCGGTTAACTGCGTAGAGGGTTACTTCTCTGGGCTGGGTATCAGCAAAGCCATCCAATATGATATAGTTTGTATAAGCGGATGCTTTCACTGTGCGTGCCGCTCCCGATGCGGATATAAATTCGGCGACGACATACAACACATCTTCGTCATCAGGCAGCGTATAGGTAATCTTTGCACCACCTGCTACATTCGTCACTTGTAAATTGGAAATAACTCCCGGTATATCGCCGTTCGTTGCCAACGGTCCCATCGCCGTATCCTTACAACCTGCTACAATCAGCAGAAAGCCGGCGATCATGAACGTTAATTGTTTCTTTTTCATTGCCTATTCAATTTCTTGATTAATACAAAATTTCCGTCGTTCAATTACCAACCGGGGTTTTGAGTAAGATTTTTATTCACGATCAGATCGTTCTCCCTGATTGGCCAGAAATAATCTTTAAGCCCGAACGTTTGATCGTACAGTATACGCACACGATAGTATGCCTCTGGAGTGACCTGGTCGACATCCCAACCCGAAATCGACTGATTCAATTCCTCCGGGGCGGTCTTCCACCGGCGGAGGTCCCAAAACCGCTGACTTTCTAAAGCGAGTTCAATATTCCGCTCACGGTGAATGATTTCCCGCAACCCACCCACGGTTGACGGCTTTTGCGGATTTTTGGAAAAATTGGCCCATGAATCGACCACCCCATCCAGACCAGCCTTTTCCCTGACCAGGTCGACGTAACGAATGCTCTCTGGATTCGGCCCTTGGGCCTCATTAAGCGCTTCCGCATAAAGCAGGTATAAATCCGCCAAGCGAAGCATCACCCAAGGCCAATTGATTGACGTATATGTGCCCGTATTTACCGACGTATTCGTATAATTAATCCACTTCTTTGCATAGTATCCGGTTACCGAGTGCCACCCCACCTGAATCTTACCGCCTATCTGTTCTTTCTTGATCTGCAGGTAGTAAGGGTCATTATCGTCAAACCGTCCCTGCCCGTACCAAACACCGCCATCAAAGCCCAGTGTACCATAAAACCGTGGTTCCCGGTCGAAATTCAGCTGGGACGTGGTGTATCCTTCTTTGATCTGGTATTTTTCACTGGCAGTACTTGTCCGCAAGGCGTAGCGTTCCGAATAGTTGTACGTCACATCTTCATCAATGGGCACACCGTTTTTCGAATAGAAGAGGTTGACAACTTTCATCGTCACACCGATACTGCCATTGGGCTCCTGGTTACCGACGTGTGACGGTTCCAAGACCCTGGGGGCAGCCCATACTTGCAGGTCACGCGTTGTACTTCCCGTATTCGCCCAGATAATTTCATTATTCCACCGCTCAGTAATCGTCCCTCTGGTGGTTAGATGAAGTTTGGTGTCAGCGGAAATATTGCGTGTCTGTTGGCTCCCTTCAAATTCATACAACGCATAACCAAGCGAGTGGCATAGCTCGATTGCCGCTTTACAGGCCTCGGCAGCCCGAACCCATTTTTCAGCGCTGTAGGTTGTATTGAACAACGGGATGCCGTCACGATTGGTGAACCCGGCATAGTCCGTATTTCCATTAAACAGCGGGCTAGCCGCATAGGTAAGCACTTTCGCCTTCATTCCGATCGCGATGGGTTTCGTAATTCTGCCCAGTTCGGAGTTTTCGTCACGCACCTCGTTTGGCAAATCCGGCGCAAGTTCATCCAGCAGGTTAACAACATATTCAAACACTTCGTCGACAGGCCTCCGGATGACACGGACTTCCTCTCCCGATGCCGAAATCGGCAGATTCTCATCGATGATCGGAATAGGTCCATACATCCGCAGCAAGAAAAAATGATAATAGGCCTTTAGAAATTTTGCTTCCGCCGCCCATTGTGCCTTTTCGCGATCGTCCATATCGGGAACTTGATCGATATGCTCGAGAAAGATATTGCATTGGCTAATGCCAGTCCACAATGCCATAGCGGAATTGGCACCGTTCCAATAATCCAATACCGGATTATTCACGTTTTGGTTCCCCAGGGCGACCACCCAGTTTGGCCACCATGACTTATCTGCCGAAAGCCAGAGTTCATCGCCGCCGAACATGGCTGGATTTTGGTACATGTCGCCCATTCTTGGCAGGAAGGAGTAGCAGGTAAACAGGTACTTTTCTGCGGTTACCCGCATACGGAAAGCATATTCAACCGTGGCAATATTATCGGGGACAATATCCAGGTATTTTTGACAGGATACTGTTAGCGATAAAACTGCACCGCATATAATCGTTTTGATTGCGTTCATTGCTGTATTTTCTAGAAAGTAAGGTTTATACCGAGGTTATAGACACGTTGGAGCGGATAGCCCAGTCCATTTCCGCCCATCTCTACGTCCCATAGCTTAAAGCCACTGATCAAAAACAGATTGGATCCACTGACGTAAAGACGTAGGTTCTTCATATACATCCGCTCTGCAAGTCGCTGAGGAAGTGAATAACCCATTTCAACCTGCTTAAGCCGCAGAAACGCCCCGTTATTCAACCACCAGGTGCTCAACTGCGTGTTGTTCTGCTGAGACTCGGTACTAAACCTTGGCCACCGTGCGTACAGATCGGGATTTTCCAACGAATAATGGCTATCCGCGTACGCCTTGATGATCTGCTTTCCTCCCACAAAAGGTTCGACGTTCGCAGGTCCGGTAATATACCCTCCGGTCGCTGCGTTCCAGGCTGTCCCTCCCGTCCAGAACGAAGAATAAGCGGAACCCTGGAAAAACGCCGACAAGTCAAAATTCTTGAAGCCAATGGAAAAGCCGCCTCCATAGATAATTTCGGGAACCGTAGGATAGCCAATGGGCACCATATCCAAGGCGGTGATTTCACCGTCACCATTAACGTCCTTGTATTTGATATCACCGGCCACGTTCTTGGTCCCAAAATTCTGTGCGGGGGAGTTATTTACCTCATTATCATCCACAAACAATCGCTCGGCAATAAAGCCCCATTGTTGGCTCAGTGGATATCCGATACGCGATTTCCACCATTCCTGCTCGTATTGCGGTTCTTCGTAGGTGAGGTACTTATTCGTCGCATAGGTAAAGTTTCCCCTTGCCTGTAACCAAAGTCCGTTTGAAAAGCTATGCGCGTAATCGACGGATACGTCGATGCCCTGCCCCTCCGCCTCACCAACATTCGCACGTACCGGCGCAGTCAGTCCCATCGTCGACGGGATATCAGCCCGGTCCATCAAGATATTGGATCGCTTCTCCCTGAAATAATCGGCTTGCACGGTTATTTTGTTGAATAGTCCAAGTTCAAGTGCAAGGTTCAGTTTCTGCGATTTCTCCCACGTAATATCAATATTTGAGTACCGGGTAATGTCAATGCCGTTCAAGAATCGTCCGGATTCGCGGCCGAATGCGAAGCCACGGTAGTCCGCGTTCATTTCAACGTTTGAAAGGTAGAAGAAACGATCCGTTGCCTCGCCGATCGCGTCATTACCCACCAATCCATAGGTAGCACGGAGTCGCAGGTTGTTCACGTTATCCTTGAACGGCTTCCAGAACTCCTCGTTGGATACCGTCCATGCCAACCCGAATGAAGGGAAAAAGCCGAACCGTTTATCTTTATAGAATCTTTCGGAGCCATTATATCCAAAATTGAACTCAGCAAAATAACGGCTATCGAAGGCGTAGGTAGCGCGGCCCGACACGCCAAAATTACGTGATGGCAGAGAAAGCTGCAGGCTACCTGCCTTTGCATTCATCCCTGAACGCATAATGGACACAAGCATCCCGCTGAGACTGTGCCGTTCGTTAAATACCCGGCTATAATTCAAGGCATTCTCCATATAAAACACCGTTTGCTGCTCACGTAGGTCGGGATTGAGTGTAAAACTCAGAAATTCCTCCCCCGCTGTCTCATTGAACACCCCGACTTCGTAATCCAGTGTCCGCTTATCGTAAGACTCCAGTTGATAGAAAAACGGCTTATAGGCTCGCTCGATGTCAAAGCGCGAAATCCGGTTCGTATTGAACATGGATCTGAATGTCAGCCCTTCGGTCAGGAAATACAGGTCTTGTTTTATTTCCATTTGGGCCATCATCAATGACCGGTTATAATCCTTATACCCTTTAACCATATCTGCATAGGGGTTCAGGAACGCTCTCCCCGAAACCCCGCCAAACATGACGTGCTGAACGTGCTGATGCGCTTCATCTTTCGGATAAAACGGAAGGAAGTCAACCGGATTTGTCCGGATCACCGTGTTGTAAATGTCGCTTCCTCCCTGGATAGGCCCGGTATAATCATCAAAATTGCCGCTTAGCCGTACGATCAACTCGGTAGATTTCGTCAGATTGACATTTACATTGGCGCGTAGCGTATAGCTTTTTAAATCGATGTTATTGTTGAAGTTACTGACCGGGTCAACGCGAAGCACCCCATTATCCTGCGCAAGCGAGCCAGCAACGTAATACCGGGCTACTTTCCCACCCCCGGAAACATTGAGGTTGTAGCGATGGTTAAGGGTGTTATTTTTGAACAATGCAGACCGCCAGTCCACAGCCGGGAAAATCACCGGGCTCACACCTTCAGCGGTCATATCAATCTTTTCCGTAGGATACAAAGGCTCATCAAACGGATTCCGTGCATATTGCGCATCGTTGTAAAGCCGCATAAACGTTACCGGATCGGCCAATTCCACATTTTTAGTCGGCGCGGAAAGTGACGTCTCTGCACGGAAGGAAATCGAAGCAGCGCCCTCTTTCCCCTGTTTCGTGGTCACGAAAATGACACCATTGGCACCGCGCGCACCATACAGTGCGGTAGAGGTGGCGTCTTTCATAATGGAGAAACTTTCGATATCGTCCGGTCGTAACCGCGCGAGTTCCGTGGTACTCAGCTCAACACCATCGATCAATATCAGTGGATCTACCTTACCCGTTCCGAAGGAGGTAACGCCGCGGATAAAAAAATCCGCATTATCCTGCCCGGGTTCGCCACTGCGCTGGTACGCAATAATCCCTGCGGCCTGGCCAGCCAGTGCAGTGGTTAGGTTGCTGGATGGAACACGTAGACTAGATGGCTTTATTGACGTTACAGCACCAACCATATCCGTTTTCTTCTGTGTACCAAATGCCACGACGACCACTTCATCCAACGCCGACTGGTCTGCTTCTAACACCACCACCATATCAGATCCGGTAACCTGTACCTCTTGGGTAGTGTATCCTGTGTACGTAACGACAAGTACATCATTCTTTCCGACGCCCGGAAAAGCAAACCGGCCGCCTTTATCGGTTTGCGTTCCCACCGCTGTACCTTTGATGAGCACGGTGGCACCAGCTAACGGTGTTCGGGAAGAATCGACCACAAGCCCCGTTACCTGGTCCTGGAGGGATGCTTTCCCTGTTGCAGACAACGGTTGGCCGGCAAATACCACATACAGTGCGATGGCCAATAACCACCTCATTCGCACGAGCCCGATCAACGTACCCATGCGCCATAATCGTGTATCTTTTTCTTTCATATATTTAAGTTAAAATGGTTTTCAAGTCTGTGTAATTGGATTTTTTATATCATTAAGAGGTAAGGATTAACTGCCGGGACTCCGCACACGGTACCCATAAAGTCCATAATAGCAAACATAGGCGTAACACAGCATGGGTAATATAAATGCGAGCTCCCACCCGCTGACATCGATCAATACACCTTGTAAGTATGGAATCACCGCGCCACCTACAATAGCTGTGGATAATAACCCGGAAGCCTGCGTCGTGTACCGTCCCAGACCCTGAACCGACAACGAAAAAATAATAGCAAACATCACCGAATTGCAGAGCCCGACGGAAATCATCGTCCATACCGCGAGGTAACCGCTCGAAAAAACAGAAAACAGGATAAGAGCAACAGCGGAGCCAGCAGCAAACACCAACACATGCTGCGGCTTGAAAAGCTTTAGCAATACAGAGCCTATCAGCCTGCCAACCAACATCCCACCCCAATAAAAAGCGACGTAGTTATTCGCTGAATGCTCCCCGATATCCAGCCGATCGGCAACGTAGTTGGTCAGGAACGTACCAATGGCAACCTCCGCGCCCACATACATGAAAATACCGACCAAGCCGAAATTCAAGTTACGGAACGTATGGATCCCCTGACGGGCACGGCCATTAGGCTGTCGCAACTCCATTTCGTCTTTCGCAACCTTAGGCAACGCCAAAAAGTAAACAACCAATGCAATCAAAAACAGCATCCCGCCGATGGCCAGATAGGGCATGCTGACCGCATCGCTAGACGCATTGGATTCGGATAATCTCGATAAAATGAAATGTGCGCCAAACAGTGGAGCGACCGTCGTACCGATTGAGCCCACCCCCTGGATCAGCGTTAACCTCGACGAGGCGGTGTCCGGTTTGCCGAGCAAGGTGATATACGGGTTTGCCGCCACCTGCAACAATACGATGCCAATCGCTAGCACAAACAACGCGCCGAGGAAAAGTTGATACTGATGCAATAACGCGGCCGGGAAAAACAAAAGCGCTCCAATCCCTGCTATAGCAAAACCGAATACCATTCCCTGTTTATAACCGACTTTCTCCACAATCTTTCCAGCAGGGATAGACATGACAGCATACGTCAGGAAAAAATAAAACTGTACCAGCGCCGATTCCGCATAGTTCAACGTAAATCCGGTTTTAAAAAATGGCACAAGCGTATCATTCAAACAGGTGATGAACCCCATCATGAAATACAGTACAGCCAAAACAATTAACGCCGGTGTATACGACCGTCCATTGGTCTCATTCGCCATTGGGCTATTTACAGGTACGAATGCCATAATTAGTTATCCTGAACCATCAACTTCTTTTGTCTTGTCGAAATAGCTTCCATGGTCTTCCACAGTTGGAACAATCCCCGAGGCACATGAAAGCATCCTTTCCATTTACCGCCTTTTGAAGGTAGCAATACCTCTCCCCTGCGGTTGAGGTAACCGTACCATTCGCCGTATTGTGCGTCCGGAAAATGTGACCAGGTATAACCATGCAGCTTTGAAAACCACGATGCGCAACGCTGGTCGCCCGTATGCAAATACCCTTTCGCAAAAGCAATCATTGCTTCGATGTGCACCCACCAGAGTTTCTGATCCCACTCCAGTTGCTGCAGCGGCTTCCCTTTAACATCGAGGAAATAAAAGATGCCACCGTGCTTTTTATCCCATCCGTATTCAACGAGTTGTATGGCAATGTCAGTAGCCTTCCTGGCCAACTCCGCATTGCCCGAGCGTTTTGCAAGGTCCATCACGAACCACATGGCTTCCAGCCCGTGGCCTGGATTAACCAGCCTTCCGTCGAAAGAGTCGGAAAACCGGCCATCAGGGGTAACGTTCTCCAGAATTACAGCTGATTCCGACTGGTAAAACCGATCCATTATCGTATCGACACAGGAGCGGACGGTTTCTTCCACCACGCCCGGATCGAGCAGGTGTTCGATTTCAAGCACCAGGTTGCATAGAATCATCGGGAGGGCAAAGTTCTGGAGTGAACGTGTATCCGGATATTGCTTATTATATGCCCCCTTGGGGTTGCTGCTACGCTGAAGGATTTGATGGAAGGTCTGTTTGGCGATTTCAGCATGTGCCGCATCTCCTGTAGCTTTATTCAGCTGGCCGAATGCCATCGCTGCAAAGCAATCCGAGAAGATATTGTAAGGTTGGGTCAGCGGAATACCTGCTTGATTCAATGCAAAATACCAATTGCCCGCAGCATCCCGCCCATTAGCCATCAGAAATCTGGCACCCGATAACGCAAAGTCAAGCCATTCCTGCCGTTGTGCCACTTGGTTATACAGCATCGAAAAGCACCATACCTGCCTCGCCTGCAACCAGACAAACTTATCGGTATCATATACACGACCACGTTGGTCTAGGCAGGTAAAATAGCCACCGTATTCGTCGTCAGCCGAATTTTTCAACCAAAATGGAATAACATCATCCAATAACTGGCTTTTATAAAGCTCCGCCAGTGCCGCTGCATCAATCATCTACTATCCTCTTCTTTCTATTTGTACATGTTGGGATTTGCCGAAATCACATCCCACTTAGTCTTGGTTATAATTTAGGCTGCTAAATAATAATATATTTTTCATTCATCCAAATTATTTTTAAATTATTTTCTTAAATAAGGTACATATTAATAATTTATTTTCTTTAATATCTCAAATCACCTATTAACAATCTATCCACTTACCTATCCAGCACTTACAAACGGCCATTTTTGGGTTTATTATCACAATATTTTTAATTTTTTTTAAAAATGCATATGTTTGTATATCGTTAATTAATTGTTGCCATTGATGACAACGAATACCACTTTCTTCGAGGAATTGCACAGCACGGAGCTCACGGGCGTTGCCTATAAGAATATCAGGCTCAAAAAGCGGATATTGACGCATTTTGCTAACGACGGCAATGCGACGTTGGCCGACCTGAGCAAAGTACTCAATACCAGTATACCCAAGACCAGCGAACTCGTAAACGAGCTGATGGCCGACGATTTGGTAAAGGATTATGGAAAAACCGATTCCGGCGTCGGCCGTAAGCCGAATCTTTACGGCCTAGAGCCCAATTCCGCTTTTTTTGTGGGCGTCGAGGTGAAGAATTTCCGCATCAATATCGGCCTTATGGATTTCAGACGCAATCTCATCAAAGCCACGGAAGGGATCCCTTATCTGCTAAACAATACGGAACGGTCGCTAAATGCATTATGCGCCATTATCCAAGATTTCATTGATTCCAGTGCGGTACAACGCGAAAAAATCCTTGGAATTGGCGTCAACCTCAGCGGACGCATCAATTACAAAACCGGCTACAGCTATAGTTTTTTCAATTTCCACGAAGACCCGCTGAGCAGCATCATCGAAACAGCCATCGGCATCCATACCTTCTTGGAAAATGACTCCAGGGCCATGGCCTATGGCGAATTTTGCAACGGCGCAGTCCGGGATGAAAAAGACGTCTTATTCGTCAATATCGACCACGGCATCGGCATGGGCATCATGGTCAACGGTCAACTCTATTATGGCAAGTCGGGCTTTGCCGGCGAGATTGGACATATCCCGATACTGAGCAATGAGATCCTTTGTCATTGCGGCAAAAAGGGCTGCTTGGAAACCGAGGCCTCGGGTGAGGCTATCGTGCGGATTTTCAGGGAAAAGCTCAGCAAAGGAGCCAGCAGTATCGTTACGAGCAAACACCCTAATCCCGGAGACATCAAACTGGAAGATATTATCGAAGCGGCCAACAGCGATGATACCCTTGCTATCGAGATCATTACCGAAGCAGGAGAAAAGATCGGCAAAGGTATGGCCACGCTTGTCAACCTTTTCAACCCCGAATTGATTATACTGGGTGGCAGTTTGGCCGCCACAGGCGATTACATCAGGCTACCCATAAAAAACTCGCTCAACAAATACTCCCTGAGTCTGGTGAATAACGATACGCAGCTCACCATTTCTCAATTGGGCGACAAAGCGGGAATCACGGGCGCCTGCTTGCTGGTGAGGGATCGCTTGCTGGCGATCACTTCCTAAGCGATCGGGTACGCACCCCGCCGACGTCAAAAAATTACGCGCCGAGAATAAAATTATCACTAATATTGCCGGGCAAATTTTCGGTATAATTCGATGCAAACTTCCAAAAGCGCGGCCATTGGCTTCATCTTCGTCACGTTATTGATCGACGTCATGGGATGGGGCCTCATTATACCGGTAATGGCCGATTTGATCGCCGAATTAAAAGGAATACCAGTCAACGAGGCAAGTACCTATGGCGCGCTATTGCTATCTGTGTTTGCCATTACGCAGTTTCTGTTTTCTCCTGTGATGGGCAATCTCAGCGACCGGTTTGGCCGGCGTCCGGTACTGCTTTTTTCCTTGTTGGGCTTCGGTATCGACTACATGATCCTTGCTTGGGCACCCACCTACGGCTGGCTGTTCCTGGGCCGCGTGATCGCCGGTATCACGGGTGCCAGCTTCACCACCGCTGCCTCTTATATCGCCGACATCAGCGAAGATGAGACCACGCGGGCGAAAAACTTCGGACTTATCGGCGCTGCATTCGGCCTGGGTTTTGTATTAGGCCCCGCGCTGGGCGGATTGCTCTCGGTGTGGGGATTGCGTGCGCCTTTTTATGCGGCGGCGGCTTTATGCCTGCTCAACTGCCTGTTCGGCTACTTCCTCTTGCCCGAATCGCTTCAAAAGGATAACCGACGGGCTTTCGATTGGAAACGGGCCAACCCCTGGGGGTCGCTGGCTTTTCTCACCAAGCACACCGAGATCGGCGGACTCGCACTGAGCTTCTTTCTTGTATACCTCGGCGCACAGGCCGTACAAAGCAACTGGAACTTCTTCACGATCTACCGTTTCGACTGGAGCGAAAAAATGATTGGCTTTTCCCTGGCTGTTGTTGGCGTACTCACCGGATTGGTGCAGGCTGGCCTCACCCGCGTCGTTACCCCGAAACTCGGAAACGAAAAGAGCATTTATCTCGGGCTCTCCTTGTATACCCTGGGGCTCGTACTCTTTGCCTTTGCGACCGAAGGCTGGATGATGTTTGTCTTCCTGGTACCCTATTGCCTAGGAGGTATCTGCGGCCCTTCCCTGCAAGCCGTCATCGCAGGGCAGGTAACCAGCAACCAACAGGGTGAACTTCAGGGGGCGCTAACCAGCCTGATGAGCCTCACCACCATCCTGGGTCCGCTCATCATGAATGGCACATTTTCCTATTTCACCACCGAAAAGGCACCCTTCCGCTTCCCCGGCGTGCACTTCCTGATCGGGGCAGTCTGCATGCTGGGCGGACTGATCATCATCAATAAAATAATGGCCGGGAAAAGGACCTAATCACCGGTCAATTCCAGATGTCCATATAGCTTTACCAGCATCTCACATGGATCTGCATCGATCGCCTTCGCAATCAATACCAACTCGTCGGCCCGTAGCTTGGCCGTCGGATTCAATGACAGCTCGCTGATACGGGGCTTGCTTAAGCCGGTACGCCGTGCCACCATCGATTTATTGACCGATTTCCTAGCCAGGTACTCTCCTAAAGGGGTCATACTTTAAATACTTATCGTTTGTATAGACCAATATTAATAATATAAAGAAATTCTTAACAAAAAATAGGAATATTGAAATAATATCAGTACATTTGTAAAGAAATTCTTAACGATTTAAACCATGCATATCTTACAGCCCATCCTCGACAAGCTGGCTACCAAAATCCCGGTTGACCGCATCTTTGAATTTGAGTATCCTTTTATCGATACCACTGCAAGGCGATTGCTCATTGTGGTGGGTGCTAAATGCCAAGTGGCCGTCAAAACGCTGGAACCCATGGCCGAGCTCTGCCTCGCCGAAGCGCCGGAACATAGTTTCGACCTTATTCCTTATGGCGAACTGAAAACGGCCCTTAATAACGGCTCGCTTTATTACCTATTGGCTTGCCGCGAACCACACCTGCGTCTACTCAGCGGTAAAAAGCCGCTACCTATCCTATCGCGGAAACAGCTGGAAAGTGTCCGGACGAAAGCGCAAGAACATTATGAAAAAGGTCGTGTCAAACAACTGGATTTCCTTGACGGGATGCATTTCTACCGTGAAAAAGGAAACCATGCACAAGCACTCTTCATGCTGCACCAAGCGGCTGAGCTGACCTTCCGCGGGATAGAAAACGCCGTGTTCAAGCGTGATCGGCCTAGCCACGGCTTGCAGGAACACCTCAGGCTGATGGGCAAATACATCCCCGAATTCGCCGAGCTGTTTCCCAAAGGTGAACCGCACTACTTCCGCCTCTTGAAACTTATCGACCAATCGTATACCGCGGTGCGCTACCAACGGAATTTCGATGTCGAACCCGAAGAACTGGACCAGCTATACCAAAAACTTATACCGCTATTGGAATGGTGTAATAGGTATTACGATCAATGCATGCGGGCACTGGAATTGCTCATCAATAAAGCGGTCGATCCGGCGCCTGTCGAACCGGTAATAACACCAGATGACAGCCCGCATGCGATAAAAATCACCTTGCCCGAACCATTATCGGCCGAATTGGCCATCGAACAGGCTAAAGCGTTCAACACCATCCTGACCGGTGTCGCCAAACGCGAAGCACTGGATTACCTCATCCTCCTGGGCCATGAAATCAGCCAAACCAAAAAATTGATACGTTACACTTCCGACCAGCCTGCATCAGCGAAAATGGGCCATTGTTATGTACTGGGCATCGGCTCAGGCAGCACATCCAAAAGCCATACCATCGTCCACCCACTTATCCGCGTCACCGTACTCCTCTGTGCTGCCCAGCACACGAAACACGCGTTGGAAAAGAAAAACCACTTCTTTATCCAGGCCTTATCCAAGGGAACCACCCTCTATGTACACGAAGGCTTGCAACCGCTTTCCGTGCCCGAACCGGATTGGTCGCTCGCGCTTGAAAAATCACGCGCAGCCTGGAAGTACCGCAAGTATAAAGCCGACACCTACCTGCAGTGCGCCCAACTCGCCCGTAATCAACGGAAAGACATCGGTGCCGCCACCATGCTTGTTGCCCAAAGCCTCGAACAGCTTTGCATCGGCTTAATTTATGCCGGTATCGGCTATCGCGTAGACCAATGCAACATCCCGTTCCTGCTCCAGGTCTGCAACTTGATATCGCCCGAACTTGCGGAATGCTTCGTTACGGGGCGCGACGCGGATAAAGATGCACTCAAAGCCCTCGCCAACAGCTTGAATGCGGTGCGTTACAAGAAAGAGGATGCACCGACAGACACAGACCTAACCACTGCCATCGCCAACTACGATAGGTTCCGAACGCATGCTGCACAAGTGTGTGAATCGGTATTCGAATACCTGGATGGCCTGGTTGCTTCCACTTCTTCAAACGTGGTGCAGGAAGCCCGACCGGCCGAAGCAGCAAAAACCGAAATCCGCTCTGAAGAAACTCCTGGACATTAATTTTTTCCGGGTTCGGGTCGATGAAGGCTGTTGTGTGGCACCGTATGAAGACACGGAGAGACCCGATTCTTACTGGAGATTTGGTCTGCAATTTAGTCTCCATTGATAAAAAAACTTTTGCCCCCTGTCAAAAAATCGTGACAAAGAATAATTGCTAAAACGATTTCATAGCCTAAATTTGCACTATCGTTAGCCAATGAAGGCCCATGTTAGCATGGAATCTTTTAAACGAACACATGATTTGGTAGTGAAGGGACTTAGTGGTAAAATGTTAGCTTGGTTAGCTTTGCTTAAACGTATTAGCTAATTCGCTGTGGTCTCCTGATAACTTCTTGCTGTCCGTGTTAGGCCAAAACAAAAGGCATTCGTCAGTTGTCGTCCTTTACGAACACGTTATAGACAGCATCAGTTGACGGGAACAGCCAGCCCTCTTGGACTGGGTTATGACGCCACGACACTTCTTGAAATTGAAAAACAATTCCTTAATACGTTATACAGATGAATGTAATATCCAATTATTATGCCGCGCGTGTAAATAGCCTGCTATTCATAGCGGTTTGCGCGCTAGCTATGTGCGTTCCCCTGTCGGCCAATGCCAACGAGGCACCTCCACAAGCTTCCATAAGCGGGACAGTCGTGGACGAGACATCCACTCCGTTGGTTGGCGCTACGGTACGCGTTGTAGGCACGGATCGTGGTACGACGACCAATGCAGAAGGTAAATTTACCATCACCGCAGATCCACAAGACTCGCTGTCGGTCAGCTTTATCGGCTACAACACCAAAACAGTGGCTGTTGGTGCACAGCAAGACCTCACCATTAGCCTAGAACCTTCCTCTTCGGCCAGCTTGGAAGAAGTGGTTGTGGTGGGATACGGCACGCAGCGGAAGCAAACGCTGACCGGCGCTGTATCTTCGGTCAGCAACGCGGAGATCACGACCACCCGGAATGAAAATGTCCAAAACATGCTCACCGGCAAAATCCCAGGCGTGCGTGTTGTTCAGAAAAGTTCCGAACCGGGTTCTTTCAACAATTCGTTTGATATCCGCGGCTTCGGCGCACCGCTGGTGATTATCGACGGCGTACCGCGCGATAACATCACACGGCTTGACGCAAATGACATCGAATCCATTTCGGTGCTTAAAGATGCATCTGCCGCTGTTTACGGGGTGCGTGCCGCGAATGGTGTCGTCCTCGTTACCACCAAAAAGGGAAAGGCGGGTACGGTCGATCTGGACTATTCGGGTAGTTATGGCCTGCAAAACCCCGCCGGTTCACCGCGAGGTGTTGATGCGGCCGACTGGATGACGCTGCGCAATGAAAAAACCATGCACAACGTCAACGGTGGAACGCGCGCATACACGCCGGAAGAAATAGAAGCCTACCGCAACGGCACCATGCCGAGCACCGATTGGTGGGATCTCGTGATGCGGCCATCAGCACCGCAAACCCAGCACACCTTAAGCGCCACGGGCGGCTCCGAAAGAGTCCAATTCTTTACCAGTATAGGCTACCAACAACAGGAATCGTTCATCCGAAGCAATAGCCTGAACTACGACCGATTCAACCTGCGGTCCAACCTTTCGGCGAAGATCAGCGACCGATTGCGTATCGAACTGAACATCAACGGCATCACAGACAAGAAGGAGCAACCCTATACCAACTCCGATTGGATCATACGCACGTTCCAACGTGCCTCAGCGATACAAGCGCCCTATGCCAATGGCAACCCCGAATATTTGCAACAGGGGCTTATTGAAGGTGAAAACCCCATCGCCATGATGGACGCCGATCTAAGCGGCTACAAGCAATTCGGAAATAAGTGGTTCCAATCGTCCATGACCATGTCTTACGACATTCCCGGCATCGACGGGCTGACGGCAAAAGGCATGTTCAGTTACGATTTCCAGGCTGCCGATAACCGCCTGTATAACAAAGAGTACAACGTGTACACGTATGATGAGGCGAGTGACGTTTATACGCCACGCGCATTCGCAAGCCCGAACACCTTCCGCAGGGAATATTTCACAAAAGGGGTTACGCTCTATCAGCTGTCGCTCAATTACAATAAAACGTTCAACAACGATCACCGCATATCCGGCCTCGCCCTGTTGGAGGGGCAGCGCCGCGCAGGCGATAACTTCTTTGCACAGCGTGAGCTTGCCTTGGATCTGGACCAACTATTTGCCGGCATAACCAGCAACCAGATCGCCTACATGAATACCGGAGAAAACGACCTATACGAAAAAACAAACATGGGAATCGTTGGCCGCGTAACATACGATTTCCAGAGCAAATACCTCGCCGAATTCGGCCTCCGATACGATGGATCCTCCCTATTCGGGAGCGCCAACCGTTGGGGCTTTTTCCCTTCCGCCTCCGTGGGCTGGCGATTGTCTGAAGAGAACTTCTGGAAAGACTCGTTTATGCAGTTTGTCGACGACTTCAAAATCCGTGGTTCGTATGGCGTCATGGGCGACGACGGCGCATCCAGTTATCAGTTTATCACGGGTTACACCTATCCTGCCGGAGGGGATAACAACCGTCTTCCCGGGGGTTACTTCTTCGATGGATCCTTCGTGAACTCAGCCGCAAGCAAGGGAATTGCCAATCCGATGATTACCTGGTACGAGGCCAAAACGGCAGACGTCGGCGTCGACTTCAGTGCTTGGAATGGACTGTTGGGTGGTACGGTCGATTATTTTAACCGGCATCGCACAGGACTGCTAGTCACCCGTGCATTAAGCCTGCCCGGCGTGGTCGGCGCCGCCCTTCCGCAGGAAAACCTGAATAGTGACCGCGCTAGTGGCTTCGAAGTAGAGTTGAACCACCGGAACAACATCGGCGACCTGGAATACAACCTACGCGGTATGGTGACCTATACCCGGATTCGGAAGCTGCACGACGAACGCTCCAGAGCTGGGAACTCCTATGAAAATTGGCGGAATAACAATGCCAACCGAAACCAAAACTTCCATGTGGGTTATGGAGCCGAGGGGCGCTTCGCATCCTACGAGGAAATCGCGAACAGCCCTGTGTACTACGGCCGTGGCACACTGCCCGGAGACTATATTTATGAAGACTGGAATGGCGACGGAATCATCAGCGGCCTGGATGCCTATCCCATCGTTTATCAAGACAGTCAAAGCCCTTTCTTCAATTTCAGCTTCAATATCGGCGCCGCCTGGAAAGGGTTCGACCTGAATGCGCTATTCCAAGGCTCGGCACTGAGCTATGTGAAATACATCGAACAACTTCGCGAACCGATGTGGGGCAATGATTTCTCCAATGCACTCAGCTACTTTATGGACAGGTGGCATCCAACAGATCCGACTGTAGACCCGTATGATCACACCACCGTTTGGACTCCGGGGAAATACGCCTACACCGGAACGTTGCCCGACGAGAATTCGGCATTCAATATGCACAATTCCAGTTACCTCCGCCTGAAAAGCCTCGACTTTGGGTATACGTTCGCCAATCGGCTTACGCAATCAATCGGCCTAAAGAATGTACGTGTCTATTTCAACGGCTACAATCTCCTTACGTTCAAGACCATCGAATTGGACCCCGAGCACCCGAACGAAAGTTGGGGTAACCTGTATCCATTGAGCCGGATATACACTGTTGGATTAAACATCAAATTATAGTTGAGATTATGAGACCATCAAGATATAATACCATTATACTGTCATTGGCCCTGCTATTTACCGTTCCGGCCTGTACCAAGCTGGACGTGCCGCCGATGAATGTCGTACAGGACGATGATATATTTGGCAGCCCCAACGGCATCGCCAGTTACATGGCCCGGCTGTATGGCCAGCTTCCCATCCAAGATTTCCGCTATACACCGAGGCGGGGATTCAACGAATTCTGGATCATCGATCCCTTCCCCACAATTACCGGGGAAGCGTTGTCCGCCAATCAGAGCTCGGCCGAAACCGAAGCCGTCTATTATTGGGGGAATGCCTACGCGCTGATCCGCGACATTAACTATTTCATCAAGACGTTGCCCACGTACATGGAAGCCTCCCGCTTTAGCCAAGAAGACGTAGACCATTGGCTGGGTGAAGCGTATTTCATGCGTGCGGTAACCTATTTCGAGCTAGCGAAGCGTTACGGTGGTGTGCCGATCGTGGACGAGGTCCTTAACTTCCCGGAGCAGCCGATTGAGCAGCTGCAGGTACCCCGTTCATCAGAGGAAGCGACTTACAATCATATCGCTGCCGATTTTGACCAGGCCTGGGAGCTGCTCCCCGAAAGCAACCAAACAGGCAGGGCCAACAAATACGCTGCTGCCGGTTTCAAATCCCGGGCGATGCTATTCGGCGGTTCCATCGCTAAGTACAATGAAATTACGCTATTTGACAATGAGAATAGCCGGCTGTGTGGTATTCCCGCCGAGCGGGCCGCTGATTTTTTCAAGCAGGCTTATGATGCGGCCAAACTACTGGAAGGCCATTATTCACTGTACAAAAACGGATGGCAAGCCGACGACAAAGAGGCGCAGTACCAAAATTATGTGGATCTGTTTTTTGACGAGGAGAGCCCTGAAAACATCTTTGTGAAGCAATACGGCTATCCCGAATCCGTGCACGGTTATGACGTGTACAACATCCCCTACCAATTTCAGGTCGCCGGCTATTCCTCTTCCGTTAACCCGACGCTCGATTTTGTAGAGCTCTTCGATGGCCTACCTAAAACGAGCGATGGCCGCATTGAGGTTTACGATGCAGCAGGAAAATACGAACTCTATGACAACCAAATGGACTTTTTTGCGGATGCCGAACCCCGTCTACGGGCGACGATCATTTTCCCCGGTGATCAGCTCAAGAATGAAACCGTGGAAATCTGGCGTGGCATCTATACCGGCGATGTTGCCGGCGGAATAGACCGGTTGCAACCGGTGGGTGCGCGTACGACTTATGAGAATTCATCCGCCGCATCCCGGTTGGTCACGTCGGCCGTTCCACAGCAGGAGCCGCACGAACTGCCCGACGGCACGCTGATGAACCCTGCCGGCCGGAGCGGACGTTTCTTCAACTTCGCAGCTCCCGCACTGACGGGCTTCTCCGTCCGGAAATGGCTCAATCCCGACATGCCCCCCGCACTGGTCGTCGAAAACCGTTCGGACCAGACCTGGATTGAACTGCGTTATGCAGAAGTGCTCCTCAACCGGGCCGAAGCCGCTTATGAGCTGGCCGAGGCGGGCGAAGGCGGCGCCGACTATTTGGGTGATGCCTACGAATGCATCCGGCAAATCCAAGAAAGGGCCGGCGCGGATATATTACCAAGCCCGGCTGCGCTGACATCTATTGATATCATCCGGAAGGAACGGCGGAAAGAACTCAGCTTTGAGAACAAAATCTGGTGGGACCTGAAGCGCTGGCGGATCATGGATGATGAGCAAAATGGACGTACCTACCGCGCCCTGATGCCGTTCTACGCAGAAAACGCAGAAAAATGGTTTTTTGACGATCGCTTTGAAGAGCGCAACGCCATCTTCACGTTTGACACGCGCTGGTATTACCAACAGATCGATCCGGGTGAAATCACCAAGAGCCCTAATTTAGTACAGAATCCTGGCTATTAATTATTGAAAGATGAACCCGACATGATTAGAATAATCATTGCCCTGCGTGCTTAATGATTATTCTAATCATCAAAGGCTCCATCTGACAACTAAAAAGCAAAAAAATAAACAGATGAAAGCGAAAAAAATTATCACATACGTATTATCGGGCCTGCTGTGCACCGGCCTATTTTCATGCCAAAAGCTCGACAACTACGCTCCCCCATCCGAAACGTTGCAGGGCCGCGTGATTGACAAGGCGACCAAAGCGCCAATACAGACCGAAATGGGCGACCGGGGTATCAGACTGCGGTTGTTGGAGCTGAGCTGGAGCGACAACCCTACGCCTTACTTCTTTACCTGCATGCAGGACGGCACATTCAACAACACCAAAATTTTCAAAGGAAATTATAACGTTGTGCCACAGGGACCATTCGTGCCGCTGATCCTACGTGACGGAAACGGCGATATCATTACGGATGAAAGCCAAACCGTGGACATCGAAGGAGTGACCGACCTGACATTTGAAGTGGAGCCTTTCTTGAATGTAGAATGGGTAGGCGAACCGGTATTGAACGATAATGGTAGCATCACCGTCCAAGTGCGGGTTACACGCGGAACCGCCAATCCTGACTTCCAGCAAGATGTCACTGAAATCGCCCTCTTCATTAATTCCTCCAGCTATTACGTCGGGGATAACAATTACGACAACCGGTATACCGTGAGGATTACCGGAACCGAGGCCAACGGCTCCGTTGGGGAAGTCGTTACGTTGACTACCCAAGACAGTTTTTCGATGAACAGGGATTATTACGTGCGCGTGGGTGCCCGCATCGATTACAATGTAGAAGGTGCGCAGCGCTTTAATTATAACGAACCGAAAAAAGTAGCCATTCTCTAACAACGAACATCCATGATGATGAACAGAATAACGATGCTATTAATCAGCTTATTGGTCGCCGTCTCGTGTGCCTCCCGGAAACAGCCTGGCAAAAGCGGGAAAACAGCAGTCCGTGAAAAAACCAGTTTTCAGACCTCGCAACACTGGAAACCCGCGACCGACACACGGGCAGATATCGCGATGGTTTACGGTGTAGGCGGTAATCCCTCCGACAAACGCAAAGGAAAATCCTTTGAAGAACGGGTACAATCCTGGCGGGAGCGCGGATACACCGCCCATTTCATGACGGGTATTGCCTGGGGCGAGTACCAGGATTATTTCACCGGCGAATGGGACGGCAAGTGGCACCTGGACGAAGGGCAGGTGGAACGTGGCGGTGACACCATCTGGCACGGTCGCATGGTTCCCTATATCGTGCCAACCGCCAACTACCTGAAATACATCAAGGAGATGCACGTTAAACGGGTTATCGATGCCGGCATTGATGCCATCTACATGGAAGAACCGGAGTTCTGGGCACGTGCCGGATACAGCGAGGCCTTCAAACGGGAATGGCAAGCTTATTATGGCTTCCCCTGGCGCCCGCAGCACGAGTCGCCCGAAAACACCTACCTGTCCAACAAGCTGAAATACCAGCTGTATTACAATGCCTTAAAGGATGTATTTACCTACGCCAAGGAATACGGAAAAAGCAAGGGCATGGACATCCGCTGTTACGTACCTACGCACTCACTCGTCAACTATTCGCAATGGCAGATCGTGAGCCCCGAGGCGAGCCTTGCTTCGCTCGATGTTGTTGACGGCTATATCGCGCAGGTATGGACAGGCACTGCCCGCGAACCGAACTATTTCAATGGGAAGGAAAAAGAGCGTGTATTTGAAACGGCCTTTCTGGAGTACGGTTCCATGGAGTCCATGACGGCTCCTACCGGCAGGAAGATGTTTTTCCTTACCGACCCGATCGAAGACTGGCCCCGTGACTGGGTAGACTATAAGAACAACTACGAGGCCACGTTTACCGCCCAGTTGCTGTATCCCCAGATTGCCGACTATGAGGTCATGCCGTGGCCCGACCGCATCTACGAGGGGCTGTACCGGGTCAGCAAAGACAGCGAAGAGAAGGCGAAAATCCCCCGCCACTATTCGACCCAGATGCAGGTGATGATCAATACACTCAATCACATGCCGCTATCCGAGAATACCGTGTCCGGCAGCCACGGCATCAGTGTATTGATGGCCAACTCCCTGATGTTCCAACGGTTTCCGACACATGATGGATACGAGGATCCGCAATTGGCTAACTTCTACGGCCAGGCACTGCCCTTTCTGAAACGGGGTGTTCCCGTGAAGACGGTACATTTGGAAAACGTGTCGTACAAAGAAACCCTAAAAGACACCAGAGTGCTGTTGATGACCTACTCCAACATGAAGCCGATGTCGGCCGAAGGCCATCGCTACTTGGCCCAGTGGGTAAAAAAGGGCGGCATCTTGGTCTACAGCGGACGCGACGAGGATCCATACCAAACCGTCACCGAGTGGTGGAACAGTGATGGCAACACTTACCAACGGCCTTCCGACCACCTCTTCGAACAGCTGGGCATTCCGGCTGGCGCTGCCACTGGCGAATACACCTATGGCAAGGGTACTGTGCATATCTTCCGGAACGATCCGAAGGAATACGTATTGAAAAAAGGCGGCGACCAGCAGTTTATCCAAGTAGTTAAGGACCTGTATGAGCGGAATTCGGCCAACAGTCTTATTTTCAAAAACCAACTGTACCTGGAAAGAGGGCCGTACGATATCGCCGCCGTTTTAGATGAAAATGATGACGCAGCCGCATTTACCATCGACGGCCCGGTGATTGATCTATATGATCCCGCATTGCCTGTGCTAGCTCGTAAAGTGGTCCAACCGGGGCGACAAGCTTTGTTGTACAACCTCAGCCGCGTTGTCACACCGTCCACCCCACAGGTACTGGCGTCCGCTTCGCGGATCTACGAGGAGGACATCACCGGGAACAGCTATGCGTTTGTCTGCCGTAGCCCGTTACATACCACCAATGTCATGCGTGTGCTGCTGCCGACCGAACCTAGACAGTTCGCGGTAGTGGATCCGGAAGGAAATCCCGTCAGCGATGTCAGGACGTCTTGGGACGCTTCATCACACACCTATTTTCTCCAGTTCGAAAACCATCCGGATGGCATGCACGTCAAATTGGATTGGTAATTCATCCCGTATTTTGTAAGCAAACACGATCGTTTGCTCGTTATGAAAGGTTTCCAAATGGGTATTTGGAAACCTTTCTGTTTGTAAAGCCCCTTCGAACGATCAATAAATGACCCACCAATATGACCAAAACTATTTAAATAAATAGCATTTTATAGGGGGTTAATAGGGGAATAATAGGGGTTTAATTGGTCAGAATACCTATGAAATTACTCTTACCCATTACTAAAAAGCGGTTTATATTTTGATTAATTAAAGAGATAATGTACTTTTGGATATAAACCAATTAGGAGACCATACCATGGCAATACTCAGAAACGGGCCCAACGGGGGCTTCAGCGGAAAAGTAGGAAGCGTTGTTGGTTACAAATGGAAAGGGAAAGACGTCATCCGCGGATTACCCCGGAAGAACAACCAGCCACGAAGCGAGGCACGGCTTGCCAACGAACAGGCCATGAAACTTATCATGGGCGCGCTTGCACCGCTTAAGGTTTTCATCCGGGCGGGATTCCGGAATGCCGTGGAATCACTGGACATGACCGCATTCAACCTCGCCCTTTCGCTGAATAAAAAGCAGGCCATCAAAGGGGAATACCCTAACCTGGAAATCGAGTGGAGCAAGTTCCGGATCAGCCAGGGCGAGCTGCCGGGGCTGGAGGATGTGACCGCAGCCTGGGGGGATAACGGTTTAACCCTCTCCTGGCGGGACAACACCGGCGCAGCAAATGCATACCGAACCGACAGCCTTTCCGTTGTTGTTTATTCCCAAAAGACCGAACTGTGGTACAACTTTCTTAATCATACATCCCGCAATGCCCAGCAATGTGATTTGCCTGCCCACGAAAAATGGATAGGCTCCGAAGTCGAGGTATTCCTTTCATTGGTCTCCTTCGGGGGAGGGCTGGTCTCCGATAGCATGCATATCCATGTACCGGCAATCAGTACCTGATGTACCTTATTTATTGGGCAATTCGTTCAATTGCTGCTGGTACATGTGATTGAACGTCTCCCAGTCCATAAAAGCCGAACCATCGGTGATCTGCCATACCAACGCTTGTACGGTAGACTCAATCGCGTAATAATCATCCGAAACACCATCTTCATCCCAATAATCCACTGCCGCAATCTTTTTGCCCTTCAAATCATCGATGAGTCTACCTAGCAACTTGCTATTGGTCACCGGACCAAATGTATAGACTGCCAACGACGAAGCCGAAGAGCGGCTATTGTTACCGCAATACGTATGGAAAATGAAACGGATTGTCTTTTTTGGCGGGATGACAACCATCGTTTCCTCCACCACCACACCATGCTGGTATTCATCAGTTTCGGAAACCAGGATAAGTCCGCCGGGGAAAATGACTTTCTTTTCTTCATCGTTGTCATTCCGAAGCCCGACACAGACGGTCACGTAGTGGCCGCTTCCGATGCGTATTTCCGCTTCATCGCAGTAGTCCCCCGTGATTGTACCGTCCACGGTAACACCATCGGGCAACTTAAATGCGGTACCCTGCGGAGTGCCCGATTGCTCGCCAAGTCCGGGAAGACTACCAATCTCCTGCTGCAACTCCGCATCATCTTCAGGGCTCGGATCGTTGTCTTTACTACAGGAGAGGATGGCAACACAAGTTACCATTACCACTAGCATCGAAATAAAACGGAATGGGTTGACTTTTCTGGATAAAGAATGGATGACCATCGGATTACGTTATTATTAATTATAAATATATTTATTAACTACAAATCTATCGCTCGGCGAAATTAACGTTATCGAACGTTCCAAACAATCCCTAAATTCAAGTATTTTAACGCCCACCATTCGGGCAGCTGAATAGGCAACCAGCGATGAGGTGTCCGCAAGCGAACATGAGGTGTCCGATATCGGACAGTCCGCAAACCTGATATCGTGTTTTACAGCTGTTTTTCAGCTAGTTAAAAAATTGGAACGATAATATAGGGTGAAGGATTAAAGAATAATATTGAGTAACCACAATGAATAACGAACCACGCATAGGCCGACTGCCGAAAATTGATGGCCGACTGCTGATAGCTGTATAAACATGATCAAAATTACCGAACTGCAAAAATTTTACCGTACCGAAGAAGTGGAAACGGTTGCGCTCAACAATTTGAGCATTCACGTGAAAGCGGGTGAATTCGTCGCCGTAATGGGTCCCTCTGGATGTGGAAAATCCACGTTGCTTAACATCGTCGGCTTATTGGACGACCTGGACAATGGAAGCTACCTCTTTAACAGCATCGAGGTGGCCAAATTCAACGAGCGCAAGCGCTCGGACCTACGCAAGCACAATATTGGCTTCGTCTTTCAAAGCTTTAACCTCATCGACGAGCTTACGGTATTCGAAAACGTAGAGTTGCCACTTATCTATACCAAAGTGCCGGCAGCAGAGCGCAAGAAACGCGTAGAGGAAGTTTTGGAAAAAGTGCAGATCATGCACCGCCGCAATCATTTCCCCCAGCAGCTTTCGGGCGGCCAGCAACAACGCGTGGCCGTAGCCCGTGCCGTGGTGAACAACCCCAAGCTGATCCTTGCGGATGAGCCTACCGGTAACCTCGACTCCAACAACGGTAATGAGGTGATGCAATTGCTCACCGAGCTGAATGAACAAGGTACGACCATCGTGATGGTAACGCACAGTGAACACGACGCCCGCTATGCCGATCGCATCATCCGCATGTTGGATGGGCAGGTATTGATGGAAACGGTGGGGTGATTGTTTCAGCCCGTAGCTCCACGACTGGATCCGTGGCGCTGCGCTGACGTTTCCTAGGCCGTGTCTGCAACGGACTAAAACCTGGGAAAGAGGATATAGGTGGATGTCTCATATCTCACAGCTAAAAAATGATCAAGAACTATCTCCGTACATTATTCCGGAACTTCGCTAAAAGCAAGGCTTATTCATTGATCAACGTCACCGGGTTATCCATTGGCATGGCTGCTGCATTGTTGATCATCGTATGGATCCAGAATGAGCTGAGTATGGAGCGGATTCACGAAAAAGAAGACCGTATCTATGTGATGTACAACCGGGATACCGGCCCCGATGGCAACCGCTGGGCGTGGGGCAATACCCCCAAGATACTGGCTCCAACCTTAAAAGCCGATTATCCCGAGGTGGAAGATGCCGTGCGGATCAATAACATGACGTTCTTATTCACCGTTGGCGACAAAAACTTCAATTCGCGAGGTGCTTTTACAGACAGTGGCTTTTTCAACGTTTTCAGTTTTCCGCTGATAAAAGGAGATCCCGCCACGGCGTTGGCAGATGGCCATAATATTGTCCTGACTGAGCAATTCGCTAAAACACTCTTCGGTAACGCGGATGCCATGGGCCAAACCATCCGCATCGATAGCAACCGTAACGTGACCGTAACTGGTATTCTAAAGGATCTGCCGAACAATACCCTATTGGCGTTTGACTACCTGCTCCCTTGGGAACATTTGGAACGGTTGGGCTGGAACGACACCCATTGGGGCAATAATTCCGTCAATACGTACACGCTGTTGAAACCCGGAGCAAGCCAAGCAGCTTTCGACCGAAAGATAAGGACCATCACCATAGACCACACAAAAGAAACGGCAAGCGCCTCTACGACCGAAGTATTTACGCAGCCCTTGAGCCGCTATTACCTGTATAATAAGTCGGAAGACGGCAGATTGGTGGCCGGCAACCTGGTCACCGTACGGCTATTCATGGTACTCGCTGCATTTATTCTGTTGATCGCTTGCATCAACTTTATGAATCTCAGCACTGCGCGAAGCGAGCGGCGTGCAAAGGAAGTAGGTATCCGAAAGGTTGTGGGCGTAAGTAAGACCTTATTGATCACGCAGTTCCTCATCGAAAGCATTCTCCTCAGTATCTTTTCTTTCCTCGTTGCTTTACTGATTGTCCAATTGAGTTTGGGTGGTTTCAACCAATTGGTGGGGAAAGCACTCTTCATACCCTATGGCGACCCCTTTTTCTGGCTATTTGTCACTGGGTTTATCCTAATAACCGGTTTGGTTGCAGGCAGCTACCCTGCCTTCTACCTCTCATCGTTCAATCCCATAAGTGTGCTCAAGGGAACGTTCAAGAAGGAAAATGCCCTGATTGCTCCAAGAAAGGTGTTAGTGACGATCCAATTTACCTTTGCCATCATCCTCATTATTGCCACCATCATCGTTTACCGCCAAATCCAACATGGGTTGAACCGAGATACCGGATATGACCGGGAGAACATGGTATACCTCTTTTATCAGGGAGATATGGACAAGCATTATGCTGCCATAAAAAACGAGCTGCTCACCGGCGGTGCAGCAACCTCGGTCTCGCTTTCGGCTAACCCCATCACCCAGCAGTGGAGCGACAGCTGGGGCTTCCACTGGGAAGGGAGCACAAAGGCCGATGAAAAGCTTGACTTTGTACGTTTGGGTACGGATGCTGATTTCACAAAAACCTTTGGTATTGAATTGGTTGCCGGCCGCGATATCGACGTGTACAAATTCCCTACCGATAGCATGGCAATCCTATTGAACGAAGCGGCCGTAAAAGCCATGCGGCTTAAGAATCCCGTTGGCACCCGTATCAAGTGGGTTGACGGGACCGAATACTTCCACGTAGTGGGGGTTATCAAGGATTTCATCCTGCAGTCGCCTTTCGAGCAAACCATCAGCCCGATGATGATCAACGGACCCGCCGGATATTCGCCCTATATCCTGCATGTAAAACTTAACGCCGATAACAGCACGGCAGACAACCTTGCCCGGATGGAGAAGATTTTCAAGGCGTACAACCCACAATATCCGTTTGAGTATGTATTTGTCGATGAGAACTATGCGGAGAAATTCAAGAGCGCGGAACGCTCCGGCAAACTGGCGGGTCTCTTTGCGCTGCTCACTATTGTCATATCCTGCCTGGGTTTGTTTGGCCTGGCAGCTTACATGGCAGAAAGCCGCACCAAAGAAATCGGTGTACGGAAGGTGCTCGGTGCATCGATATGGAGCGTAACGCAACTGCTGTCGAAAGATTTTCTGAAACTAGTGATGTTCTCGTTCGTTATCGCCTCGCCCATTGCCTGGTATGCCATGAACAAGTGGCTAGCCAGTTATTCCTATCGAATCGATATTGAATGGTGGGTATTCGCGATGACGGGCATATTAGCAGCAGCAATCGCATTACTGACCGTAAGCTGGCAAGCCATCAAAGCGGCATTGGCTAATCCAGTGGATTCGCTTAGGGATGAGTGATTAATGTTTATAATCAATTCATACTGTTGCTCATCAACTGGAATCGGTTCACGCTGCTCCCAATTCCTAGGTTGATTTTGCAACAACATAGACTGACCACAGAACACTAAAAAATGATCAGAAACTATTTCAAAACCGCGTGGCGGAACCTGAAGGAACACAAGTTCCATACCTTCGTTAACATCAGTGGCTTGGCGTTCGGTCTTGCTACCGCTATTTTGCTGCTCCTTTGGGTGCAACATGAAAAAAGTTACGATCGCTTCCATAAGGACTTTTCCCGAATCCATCGGTTTACCGCCCATTTGGATGCCAATACCGTTTGGGAGGGAGTACCTGGTCCATTAGCCATATACGCCCAATCGCTGCCCGAGGTTGAGGGGATTGTCCGCATCAATGAGTGGAACGGCCAGGTGTTGGCGACCGAAGACCGGAGCACAGTCCTCGATGGTTTCACTACGGCTTATGTAGATAGCACCTTCCTATCGCTATTCAACTTCGAACTACTCAAAAGCAGGCCCGAGCAGCTGTTCCCCGATCCGTATAGCATCGTCCTGACTGAATCGACTGCAAAAAAATTCTTTGGTGATGATGATCCTTTGGGCAAGGTGCTTCAATTTAGGGGAGATAACCTCACCGTTACTGGATTGCTGCACGACTTTCCAGACAATTCATCCTTGGCATTTGATGCCATACTACCCATGGCCCATTATGCGCAGCGATTTACCGCTGATGGGGGCAATGGCCAGTGGAAAACCATCGATGTAGACATGGGCAGCTACTCCTTTACCACTTTTGTCAAATTACGAGACGGGGCCCATCCGGAGGTCGTTGGAAAAAAATTCACCCAACTTTATAAAGATGCCAGAAACGGGGAAAGCACGGTACAGTTTAACTTACAGCCTCTAGCAGACATGCACCTGGTGAGTGCTGACGGAAACAACGCCGCTGCAAGGATGGTACAGATTTTCTTACTCATTGCCATCATGGTATTAGCGATCGCGGCCGTCAATTATATCAATTTGACTACCGCCCGGGCACTCGTGAGGGCCCGTGAAGTCGGCATCCGGAAGGTCGTCGGCGCCAGCAAGGTGCAATTGTTCCTGCAATTTATCGTGGAGACCGCGCTGCTCTTCTGTTTCGCATTGCTGGTTGCCGTCGGATTGATTGTCGTACTCCTACCCTTGTACAACGACATCGCTGGCAAGCAACTTCATTTTTCGCTATCCAACATGGAAATCTGGAAAGTCATCGGTTACTCGGCTTTAGGTACGTTATTGGCGGCGGCGATTTATCCCGCACTCCTGCTATCCGGTTTCCAACCACTCCAGGTGATGAAAGGGAAAATGGCATCCGGGGTTGGAGTCACATTATTACGCAAAGCACTTGTTGTCTTCCAGTTTGCCATCTCCATGGTATTGATCGTTGCCACGTTCGTCATCAGTCGCCAAATGACCTATATGCGGAAGCTCGATCTCGGCTACGATAAAAGTTACGTATTCAGTGTGGCGCTTCCCGATGATGCAGTAGAGCATATCGAAGCGGTAAAAAATGAGTTAAGGAATCATCCCGGTATCGTTAATGTCGCCCTTTCGGACATGTATGACATCACCAATATGGGCAATGCGACCGGCGACCTCGAGTGGCCCGGAAAACCGGTCAACAGCAGCCTCATCATCGCTCAGTCATCGATCGACAAAGATTTTATACCCACGATGGGCATCCAATTGCTGGAAGGGCGAAATTTAACCGGTACCGCCGCCGACAGCAACTTATATGTTGTCAACGAAGCAGCCGTTCGGGAAATGGGCCTCACTCCGCCTTATGTGGGTACGCCCATCAGCTTCCACGACCGCCCGGGAACCATTGCTGGTGTCGTGAAGGACTTCAATTTTAAGTCGCTCAAGGAAAAAATTTCTCCCCTCCTTTTTTTCCACTGGTACGACGGCAGCATGCTGTATGTACGTACCACTGCGGCTGAGGCCTCGAATGCCATCAAGGCCGTTGAACAGCAATACCAAAAATATGCAGGTGACTCCCCTGCTCCTTTTAAGTATAATTTCGTCGACCAACAATTTGAAGCTAAATACCGGACAGATCAGCGTGCCGGCTTGCTATTCAACATATTCGCCGGCATTGCGATTTTCATTTCCTGCCTCGGTCTTTTGGGGCTTTCTACCTATACCGTCCGCCAACGGGTGAAGGAGATCGGCATCCGCAAAGTACTGGGAGCTAGTGTGGCAAGCATTGTACAGCTCCTATCCGCCGGATCCATCCTTTTGGTGGTATTGGCCGTGGTCATTGCGTCGCCAATTGCTTGGTGGGTAATGAATACCTGGCTGGACGATTTCGCATTTCGGATTGATATCCAATGGTGGATGTTTGTTTTAGCCGGAGGCGCAGCGTTACTGATTGCGCTATTGACGGTCAGTTGGCAGGCAATCCGAGCGGCAGTGGCCAACCCGGTGGAATCGTTGCGGGACGAGTGATGGATTATTTTACTGCTAAATAAAATGATAAAGAACTTTTTCACTACCACTTATCGCCACCTATGGCGCAACAAGCTCTTCACGGTATTGAATTTGCTTGGACTTTCCATTGGAATCAGCGCGGCTCTGGTCATCTCCTTGATTGTTTATTACGAATTCAGCTTCGACACCTTCCAACGAGATAGCGACCGGATATACCGCATCGTAATTGATGCCAATTTCAATGGCGTTGAAGGTCACAGTGTAGGCGTGCCTGCGCCTTTGGGCAGCGCTATACCCAACGAGATTACCGGAATCGAGCAAACCGTTCCAGTGTTCCAATTTCAAGGGGATGCGACCATTCATGTGCGGATCGATGAGGATCATGCTTCAAAGCCGCTTTTGTTCAAAAAGCAAAAAGACGTCGTCTTTACCAATAACGACTATTTTCGGTTGTTGGGATACCAGTGGATTAGTGGGCAGCAATCTTCTGCACTTGCCCAGCCATTCACGGTCGTCCTCACCCAAAGCCGCGCACGGCTCTATTTTCCGGACTTGTCTCCGACCGCGGTCATCGGCAAACAACTCACGTACAATGACCTCACCCTTACCGTCTCCGGTGTAGTAGGCGATCTGGATAAGCCGACGGATTTCAATGGCAGGGAGTTCATTTCCTTGGCAACCATCGAAGCTTCTTCGCTGAAGGAAAATTTCATGATGGATGTGTGGGATGACTGGATGGCCTATTCCCAACTCTATGTCAAATTATCGGCAAACCAGTCTGCACAGGCCTTCCAAGCCCAACTGAATACGTTCTATCAGCAACACAACACGGAACGGGGCAAAGACATCACGCTTAGCCTGCAACCGCTCCATGACATCCATTTCAATCGCCTCTACCCCAATATCGGCGGCCGTATTGCACAGAAGTCGACCCTATACGGCTTAATGGCCGTGGCGGCTTTCCTGCTCGCATTGGGCTGTATTAATTTTATCAACCTCACTACCGCGCAAGCATCGCAGCGGGCAAAGGAAATTGGTGTGCGTAAAACAATGGGCAGCTCCAAGCGGCAATTGATTCAACAATTCCTGGGCGAAACCGTCGTCATGACCAGTGTCGCTACCGTCCTTTCGATATTATCCATACCGATCATTCTTCGACTCTTTTCCAAATTCATCCCTGAAGGGCTGACGGCCGATTTCATGTTCCAACCGGGTTATCTGTTCGTACTCCTACTGCTCGTCGCCGTAGTCAGCTTTCTTTCGGGATGCTATCCGGCACTGATACTATCCGGATTTACCCCTACATCCGTTTTAAGAAATCAGGTTTCGGGACTGACCGGGCAGACCCGCCATGCTGGCGTAAGGAAAATACTCACGATATCCCAATTCGCCATAGCCCAGTTCTTTATTTTGGCAACCCTCATCGTAAGCCAGCAAATCAACTATTCCATCGACTCCGATATGGGGTTCGATACGGGGGCCATCTTCAAATTTGACACTCCTCGGGATACGGCCGAAACGAAAAGCAGACAGCTACTGCATACCGTCCAATCCCTGCCGGGCGTCGAGTTGGCGAGCACCGGCTTTCATGCCCCGGCCGATCGCGGGGTGTCCTTTACCACGGTCTCCTTTCATAACGGGACGGAGGAGCTAAAACCAACCACGCAGATCCGATGGGGTGACGAACATTACCTCGATGTCTACGGAATCAAGCTGGTGGCGGGCCGGAATATATCACCCGGAGACGCCACGAATGAGCTACTGGTTAACGAGCAATTTGTGAAGGAAATCGGCTTTCAACGGCCCGAAGAGGCTTTGGGTAAGTTTCTCAATTGGAATGGCAATGCGGTACCGATTGTGGGAATCATGAAAGATTTCCATCATCAATCCACCAGATCGTCCATTATGCCGCTGTTGTTTCAAAAAAACAACGGATCGACGTTCCATGTACGACTCAAGCCAAATCGAGATGGCCAGTCGTGGAGCCATGCGATCGCCCAAATCCAAAAAGCTTACCACGGCCTGTATCCCGATGAGGATTTCAACTACCAATTTGTGGATGAAATGATTGCTCAGTTTTACGAACACGAACAAGCTACCGCCAGCTTACTGACCTGGGCGATGTCACTTTCCATCTTAATCAGTTGCCTGGGATTATTGGGTTTGGCTACCTACACCATTAACACGCGCGGCAAGGAAATCGGCATCCGCAAGGTGCTCGGCGCAACGGTAGGCAGCATCGTACAGCTCTTGTCTAAAGATTTTGTAAAACTGGTTGTCATTGCGTTGGTTATCGCTTCGCCCATCGCGTGGTGGGCCATGAATAGCTGGTTGGCTGACTTTGCCTACCGCATCGATATGGAATGGTGGATGTTTGCAGGTACGGGATTGGTAGCCATGGTGACCGCGGCACTGACAGTGGGCTCACAGGCGATAAGGGCGGCATTGGCGAATCCGGTGGATAGTTTGAGGGATGAGTGATGTTTTAGCCTGTTGCTCATCAACTGGAATCGGCTCGCGATGCTCCCAATTCCTAGGTTGATTCCGCAATAGGCTAAAACAATGGGGATGGAAAAGGTTTACGCGTCGGCTGGATTCAGGGCGCTTCGCTACTGTATCCTAGGCCGCCTTCGCAACAGGCTAAAACAATTGTAGGTAGGAAGGGGATTTGGGGTCTGCAATAGGCTAAAACAATGGGATGGAAAAGGTTTACGCGTCGGCTGGATTCAGGGTGCTTCGCTACCACATCCTAGGTGGGGGTGGCAACAGACTGAAACGGTACGAAAGAAAATGATAAGGAATAACTTCAAAACCGCATGGCGCACGATAGTAAATAACCGGGCTTACGCCGTCATCAACATCCTCGGACTTACCATCGGGCTTACCGCCGCTATGCTGGTATTCACCGTGGTCATCGACGAGCTATCATACGACAAATTCTGGACACGGGCACAAGACCTGTACAAAGTTTACCAGGATAGAAACATGGGTGATGGGTTCCACCAAAAAGCACCTTACTCGCCGGCCGAACTTGGTAAAGCCTTGAAGGATAATTTTCCGGAGGTCGTACAATTTTCCCAAATATCGACGGTCAAACAGCGATTCCGTTTGGGCTTAGAAAATCCTGACGGTATTGCGGCGCGGGTGCTGAATGCCGACACCAATGCGTTCGACATGCTTGATTTGGTACCTGTCGATGGTCGGCGCCCTAACTTCATCGCCGGGCAAACGAACCTACTGATTACCGAACGCTTCCGTGATACGTATTTCAAGGACCAGAATCCTGTCGGAAAAATTATCGAAGATGTGCCCACGTGGAGTAACGAAAAGCACACCTTCCTAATCACGGGAATCATCAAAAACATCCCTGAAAACACCCACCTTCGGGCAGATGTCGTCGCCCTCACCAAACCCACAAATGCCACATTAAGCAAAGATGGATCCTTCTTCCACTCAAGAGTCTACTATCTGCTAGAACCTGGAACGGATCCGCAAGCATTCACTAAAAAGATGAACAACTGGGTACGGCATTACATTGAACTGAAGGAAGGCGAGCAAGTCTACGGGTTACAGCCCATCACCGATGTTTACCTCGACTCCGACTACGACAGCGCAATCACTGCGCGAGGCAATCGCAGCACCATCTATATCCTCATCGGTGTCGGCGTCCTGCTCCTGCTCATTGCCTGCATCAACTTTGTAAACCTCTGTACCGCTCAAGCGATGCAACGGCTTAAAGAGACAGGAGTTCGCAAAATTCTTGGCGCTCAACGCAGTCAGCTTGTCGGGCAATTCCTCACGGAGTCCCTATTATTTTTCTTGATAAGCACACTAGTCGCCATCGCCCTCTATGCACTGGCATTACCCGTGGTAGAAAGCTTTATGGACCATAAATTGGAACATTCGCTGCTAATCGACTCCCGTATATTAAGCATTACCTTGTTGCTTGTTTTTGGAGTAAGTGCTCTTACCGGCGCTTACCCCGCTTGGATACTATCAGGACTCAAGCCATCCAACACGCTACGCGGCAAGCTCTTTCAAGGCAATCTCTTCAGCGCAGGTGGTTTGCGGAAAGCGTTGGTTGTTCTGCAATTTACGATCGCAATCGCGGTATTGATAGCACTGCTGGTGGTGAGGCATCAAGTGAATTACCTAACCAACAAACCCATTGGATACGACAAAGAAAGCCTGCTACATATTGGCTTCCGCAACTGGGAAGGAAAAGGAGAACTATTCAAAACCGAACTGAAGAAGCTACCGGGTATTGAAGCCGCCAGTATCGCCAGTTGGAATCCTGTGGACGGCAACACCATCTTCTCCCGGCCTTCGTTTGACCATCCGCAAAAGGAGAATGAAAAAATTGCCATACATTTCATCGTTGCCGACTTCGATTTTACACGTACGCTGGATTTCAAACTCCAACAAGGCCGATACCTAGACGCGGCGTACGGGACAGATGTCTTTGACATGATGGCCGCCTCCGAAATGGATAGCCTTGAACGACGCCAATACATCAACTCGCGTTCGGCACTGATTCCGGCGTCTACCGCTAAGCAATTAGGTATCCAAAAGTTGGGTGTGACCATCCCAAAATTAGGTTATACACCGGTTGGCATCCTACAAGATTTCCACCGCGAATCCCTACACCACGCCCTAGGCCCCGTGTTCATCTTTGCAGAACAGAACCCCGATGATACCGGGATGTTTATCCGCGCCACGCCGGGTATGGGACGGCAAGCGCAACAATCGCTGGTGAAGCTATCGAAGGATTTTTATCCCAATCGCTTGTTGGATGCGCAATGGGTAACTGATATTTTAGATAAGCAATATGAGGCCGAGCAGAAGCAGCAGACTTTATTCTCGTTCTTTAGCGGCTTAATGCTATTCCTTTCAGCCATGGGCGTATTCGGCCTCATCCTGCATACTGCGCAACAACGCATAAAGGAGATCGGCATCCGCAAAGTGCTTGGCGCATCAGTGTCTGGAATAGTAGCGCTTCTATCAGGAGGTTTTATCAAGCTGGTGCTCGTGGCCGTGGTGATTGCCTCACCGATTGTTTGGTGGATGATGAACAAGTGGCTGGATGATTTTGCTTACCGCATTGATATGGAGTGGTGGATGTTTGCAATGGCAGGCTTGGCGGCGCTGGTAATTGCGCTGCTCACGGTAAGTTGGCAGGCGATAAGGGCGGCATTGGCGAATCCGGTGGATAGTTTGAGGGATGAGTGATGGGTTGGTTTTAGCCTGTTGCGCGTCGTCTGGATCCAGGGCGCTTGCGCAACGGGCTAAAACAATTGTAGGTAGGAAAGGGATTCGGGTTTGCAATAGGCTAAAACAATGGGGATGGAAAAGGTTTACGCGTCGGCTGGATTCAGGGCGATTCGCTACTGTATCCTAGGCCGCCTTCGCAACAGGCTAAAACAATGGGGTAAGAAAAAGGGGTTGAGGATGAGAAAATACCGGTTTCATATTCTTGACAACTTGACAAGAAAAAAACCTATCTTTGTATACATGAAGACCATGACAGTTGGCGAATTCAAGACACGCTTTGCAGAGGTACTTGAGCAGGTTAAATCGGGCGTAGGGATTGCGGTGACTTACGGCCGCAGGAAAGAAATCGTGGGTTATTTTCTTCCGGAATCACAAGTTACCAAACCTACACGCAAGCTGGGAATATTGGAGGGAAAGGCAAAGGCAGTGTTTAAACCCGATTATAAAATGACAGAAGAAGAGTTGCTCAGATGAGTTACCTCCTGGATTCACATGCGTTCATTTGGGCGATCCTAGATCGCAAAAAACTATCAACCAACGTTTACCGTTTGTTGGAAGACGCCAGTCATCCTGTATTTGTCAGCGCTGTGAGCTTTTGGGAACTTTCTTTGAAACATAGATTGGGCAAATTAGACCTAACCGGAATTTCTCCTGAGGAGCTGCCGATACTAGCCCAAGAAAGTGGTTTTGAGTTTATTCCGCTCAAACCATCAGAAGCTGCGGGATACCATCTCTTGAAAGCCGACTGGCACCGCGATCCCTTTGATCGGATGCTTATCTGGCAAGCGATCACTCATGACTTAACCTTATTGAGCAAAGACAAGACCATCAGCCAATATCAATCTGTCGGATTAAAGCAGCTATGGTAGCTCGTTAACCAAACCGGGCAACCCCTGCCCGCTTTCGAACAATTGGTGTTCGATATCGAACACCAACACCACACAATATACCAATAAAAAACTCACCGTCAATCAGTTACATTTATGGCGCAAAAAATGTAATGCATCTTTTGATTCGTATACAAACTGACGGCTGATGGCCGAATGCTGACAATTATGATTAAGAATTACCTAAAAATCGCTTGGCGCAATCTCTGGAAAAATAAAACCACCGCGTCCATCAGTATCGTTGGGCTTGCCGTAGGTATCACATGTTTTATCTTACTAGGCACTTATCTGCTCAATGAGCTCCGCTTTGACCGCTTTCACCGATATGCAGACCGCATTGCATTAGTTACAGCTGGATATAAGTCGCCCGATGATGCTGAAATGCGCTATATGGGCGTTACCCCAACGGCTGTAGGGCCTACATTGAGCAATCAGTTTCCGGAAGTTGAAAAAGCGACACGCATCTACAACCGAGGAACCCTGACGGTACGCCATGGTGATCAGCTACTCAACGAGAACAATATTATCTACGCAGACAGTGCATTTTTCGAGATACTGACTTATCCGTTTGTGGCCGGCGACCCGCATACCGTGCTTAACCAACCTCAATCGGTGGTACTAACGGTGCCGATGGCCAAGAAATATTTCGGTGATGAAAATCCCGTTGGTCAAAGCATTTTGATCGACGAAAAGCCGTGGCAGGTAACTGGTGTAGTGCAACCACCACCAGCATATACCCAATTGTCTTTTTCGGCGGTGCTCGCTTACACGACCTTAGAGCGCTCACGTAATCTCATTTGGCATTCGGCCAATGATATTACCCTGTTGCTGCTTAAAAGCCCTATCGACTTTGGCCCACTTCAGCAGCAGGTCGATGCATTGGTACAACAGCAATTTGCCGAGTCCATAAAATCAGGGGGTTATTATTACCAATTGAACATTGAAAAACTTACCGAGGTGCACCTCTATTCCAAAGCAGCAGGCACGGGCAATATTGCCTACCTGTATATCCTCGGCGGTATTGCCATAGGATTGTTGCTCATCGCTTGCATCAATTTCACTAATCTGGTGACAGCGCAATCAGCAGAAAGGGCCCAGGAGATCGGCGTGAAGAAAGTACTAGGTGCCGAACGCGGGCTGCTGTTCCGCCAGTTCCTGTTTGAGTCGGCCTTTGCTGTTTTTCTTGCAATCATCCTAGGCCTTGCATTGGCCCTGTTTGCCCTTCCCCTCTTCAACCGGTATGTGGGCATGGACATCAGCATGGTGCATTGGAATGATATCCGCTTTTATGTGGGTATCGCTACCCTCTTTATCCTCATCTCCCTAGTCGCCGGGGGGTGGCCTGCCTTCGTATTATCGGCATTCAAACCCGTTACCGTATTAAAAGGAAAAATAACCAATACCCGCAGCGGCTGGAAATTGCGCAAAGGCTTGGTGGTATTCCAATTCTGTATTTCCATCCTTTTCGTTGTCTGCACGGTGATCGCCGGAAGCCAACTGCATTATATCCAAACCAAGGATACGGGGTTGAATCGATCACAGGTTGTGGTGCTAGACGGTTCTTCGCTTCCCGTGAAAACCATTGAGACGTTCAAAAACGAGCTGCTAGGTAAAACGGGCATACAAGGTGTAACAGCTTCCTACGATTCACCGGTGAATGTAAAGGGTGGTTATACCATCATGGGAGCAGACGGTAAAGAGTCGAATTTTGCCTTGAGCGTCACGGCCATCCCCGTTGAAAAGGATTTCGTACCGGTATTCGACATCCAGCTCCTTACTGGGAGCAACCTCACCGATGCGGATATCGCGCGATCCAATCTTGATGACGATAATACCCGCGAATATGCCTTCATCATCAATGAGCTAGCGGCCCAAACCATGGGCTGGTCGGCCGAGGAAGCCATTGGCAAGTGGATCAACATGAATGGCCGGGAAGGTCGGGTCAAAGCCGTAGCAGCCAACTTCAACTTCGCCTCGCTCCATGAGGAAGTGAAACCCATCGTCCTGTTCCCGGAATACAATTGGTTTGGAAAACTGTTCATCAAAACGGCGGATGGAGCATCCATTACGCATACGTTGAGGACCATCGAAAGCACTTGGAAAGCGGTGAATCCGAATAAGCCTTTCGACTTCCATTTCCTCGATCAGGAGTATGAAGCACTTTACAAACAGGAAGCGCAGACGGCCAGCGTACTGAATATCTTCTCACTGATTACCGTGCTTGTAGCTGCCATGGGGTTGTTTGGCCTGGCAGCATTCACGGCGCAGCAACGGGTCAAGGAAATCGGTATCCGCAAAGTGCTGGGCGCTTCGGTAATCGGCATTGTACGTATGCTTTCGGCCGACTTCGTCAAGCTGGTGTTTATCGCGGCAATCATCGCCTCCCCCATTGCCTGGTGGATGATGAACACATGGCTGGCCGATTTTGCCTACCGCATCCAAATCGAATGGTGGATGTTCGGTTTGGCGGCATTGTTTGCGTTGGTGGTAGCGTTGCTCACCGTAAGTTCACAAGCTATCAAAGCGGCGGTGGCGAATCCGGTGGACTCGCTTAGGGATGAGTGATGTTTTAGCCCGTTGCTCATCAACTGGAATCGGTTCGCGATGCCCCCAATTCCTAGGTTGATTCCGCAACAGGCTAAACACCAGATATAAGAAGAGATTTTTAAAAGTCATAGCCGTGATAAAAAACCTATTATTAGTTGCATTACGCAACTTCAAGCGGGACAAGTGGTACAGCCTGTTGAATATTCTAGGGCTTACTATCGGCATCACATTCAGCCTGTTCCTGATTTTTTACATCCAGGATGAACTGAGTTATGATCGCCATCATGAAAAGGCAGACCGGGTATTCCGGGTCGAATCCTATATCAAAGAACCGGAAAAAGACACGTTGAAATGGGTATCTACCCCCTTTCCAATGGCGCCGGCATTAAGCAAGGACTATCCCGAAGTGGAAGAGGCCGTCCGGTTTGTGGATAACGGGAATGTATTGTACAAAAAAGGAGAGTTAAGCCTTTATCAAGACAAGGTTTTTATCGTCGACAGCAATATTTTCCGGGTCTTTACGCATCCGTTCCTTGAAGGAGACCCAAAGACGGCATTGGTAGCGCCCAATTCGATGGTGCTTACGCAGTCGGTCGCTGAAAAGTATTTCGGGAAAACCGACAGCTATCTCGGAAAATCATTGGAGAACACCAATGGGGATGTGTATAAAATAACCGGTGTGGTCAAAGACGTTCCCAAGAATTCGCATATCATCTTCCATGTCTTGATTTCCAGAAGTTCGCTGCCTGCGGATTTTGCAAACAATTGGGGTGGTTTCGGTTTTCACACCTATGTACTGCTGAAGCCCAATACCAATGCCTCCTCATTTGAACAGAAATTGTTGCCGATGTATGATAAATACCTGGCTACCATTTTTGCGCAGTTCCAAATCAATATACGGTTCGGGATCCGGCCGATTACAGCCATCCACCTCCACTCAGACATGCAGGGCGAACCGGAAGAATTGGGAAACATTTCATACATCTACATTTTTTCTGCGGCTGCCTTTTTCATGCTGTTGATCGCCTGCATCAATTACATGAACCTGACAACCGCACGATCTGCCAGACGTTCGAAGGAAATCGGTATACGGAAGGTTACGGGTTCTTCCCGGTGGCAGCTGATTTCGCAGTTCCTTGTTGAATCCATATTGACTGCATTGTTTGCGTTACTGCTAAGCCTCGGACTTATTGCGTTGCTATTGCCCATATTCAATTCGTTGTCTGGCAAATCGATTTCATTTGACACGTTATTGCAGCCCAACACGCTGCTGACGATACTGGTTGTCGTAGTATTCGTCGGATTGATGGGAGGAAGCTATCCTGCGCTATATCTTTCAAAATTCAATCCGGTAAGCGTGTTGAAAGGAAGTCTTTCCAAGAGTTCCAGCAACGTAACACTCCGCCGAGCACTGGTCGTCATCCAGTTTTCTATCTCGATCATCATGCTCATTTGCACTTGGGTGGTTTTTAACCAGTTGGCGTACCTCCGTTCGAAAGACCTGGGGTTTAATAAGGATCGGGTATTGACGGTGACCGCCAATTCACAGCGGGATGTACGCAGCAAGATTCTCTCCTTCAAAAATGAAATGCGCCAAAACCCGCAGGTGCTTGCCGTCAGTACATCGCAAGCGGTGCCCGGAGCGAACATCAACTTTAATCTGTTTACTGTCGAGTCCAAAAACGGGTTTGTCGATAAAGGTGTCTTTACCTATGGTATCGATGAAGACTACATCAACACCCTGGGAATGGAAATGGTGCAGGGCAGGAACTTTTCGGGTTTGCCGGATACGCTGCGCAGCATCATCGTCAATGAGCGAATGGTCAAGGAATTTGAATGGGGTGAAAACGCCATTGGGAAAACCGTAAAGTTTCCGGGCGACACGTCAGGCAACTATTTCGAGGTTGTGGGTGTGGTCAAAGACTTTAACCAGCAATCGTTGTATAATCCGATTGCATCATTGATTCTGTTTTATAGGCCCAATAGCAACAATATTCAATTGAAACTGGATCCGCGCAATATTCCAGCAACCGTTGCCCGTGTGGAGCAAGCGTGGAAGACATTTTTCCCCGAATTGCCGTTCCAGTACACGTTCCTCGACCAAGATTTCGACTCGCAATATGCAGCTGATCAGAAACGAGGTAAATTGTTTACGACATTTTCTGTGCTGACCGTCCTTGTTACCTGTCTCGGGTTACTGGGGCTCATCGCATTTATCACGGAACAACGACAGAAAGAAATCAGTATCCGCAAGGTATTGGGTGCAAGCGTGAGCCGGATCATGCCCTTAATCACCGGCAATTTTGTGGTATTGGTAGGTCTTTCGTGCTTGATTGCATTCCCCGTTGCGTGGTATTTTATGCACAAGTGGCTGCAGTTGTTTACGTATAATACTGGATTATCCGTCATCCCATTCCTGCTATCGGCCATTGCGGTGCTGTTGCTCACGTTGGCTACGGTATTATTTCATACCATCCGGGCGGCAACAGCGAACCCGGTAGACAGTTTGCGGGATGAGTGAGGTTTTAGTTTTAGCCTGTCGCGCGGCGTCTGGATTCAGGGCGCTTCGCTACTGTATCCTAGGCCGCCTTTGCAACAGGCTAAAACAGGAAGTGATTGAAAGGGGGCACAGATCTGGATTTGGGGCGCTTCGCTACTGTATCCTAGGCCGGACTCGCAACAGGCTGAAATCAATGATAGTGGAAAGGGTTGCGCGACGTCTGGATCCAGGGCGCTGCGCTACTGTATCCTAGGCCGGACTCGCAACAGGTTAAAACTGTAAGTGATGGAAGGGGAATAGCGGGTGAAAGATTTTATAGAACACGAATGAAAGTGACAAAGAACAATGACCGTCCTTTCTAAGTACTAAGTACTTTTTACTAACTACTAAAAAGATGCTGAAGAACTACTTTAAAACCGCTTGGCGAAATTTAATTCGGAACAAGGGTTTCGCGTTGATCAACTTGCTGGGGATGACCATTGGAATGACCTGTACCATACTCATATTACTTTGGGTGCGAAGCGAGGTTAGCTATGACAAATTCCACAAAAATTACGATGATATTTATACAGTCATCGCCAACCGGGATTTTAACAACCGCATATTTACAGACTACAACATGGTATTGCCACTTGCCAATGCACTGGAAAATGCCAGCCCCCAAATCGAACATGCCGTTGTGACAACACAGGGATACGATCTAACACTCCGTTACAACGATGTGCTGCTTCAGCAAAGCGGCTACACGGTAAGCGAGCATTTCTTTGACGTATTTTCCTGGAAGTTCATAACAGGTAATCCTGCCACTGCGATAAATGATCCTTCCGCTGTGGTGCTTACACAATCAGCCACCAAAGCGATATTTGGCAACGCGGATCCGATTGGCAAGACCATCACGGTTGTTGAAGAAAACAGGGAACTGAAGGTAACGGCGGTAATCGCCGATCCCCCCGGGGATTCCAGCTTCCAATTCGGCCTTATCCGCCCATTCAACTATTCTGATGCCGATGTCCGGCGCATGATGAGCAACTGGAGCGGATCCAGTTGGCGGGTGTATGTGCAAGCGATACCCAGGGCGGATGTGCAGCAGATAGACGAGACCATCAACACCATAAAAAAGCAGCACGATCCGAATGACAAGGTTAGTACGTATTTCACTTTCCCAATGAGTAAATGGCGGCTTTACAGCGAATTTAAGAACGGACAAAATGTAGGCGGCATGATTGAATATGTTCGGCTATTTACGATTATTGCTGTTATCATCTTGTTGATCGCCTGCGTGAATTTCATGAACCTTTCTACGGCGAGGTCTGAAAAACGGGCCAAGGAAGTCGGTGTGCGCAAAACCCTGGGCAGTGGGAAGACGCCATTGATCCTTCAGTTCTTTTGTGAATCGACGATTCTGGTGTTCATAGCGTTTCTACTTTCCATTTGTACGGTATATGCATTGTTACCTGCCTTTAATACACTGGTAGGCAAGGATCTGTCATTGGATGTTGCCCAGCCTTATTTTTGGTTGGGCGCTTTAGCCATTGTGCTACTCACCGGTATCATGGCTGGCAGCTACCCGGCGCTGTATCTCTCGTCCTTCAATCCGGTGAAGGTACTGAAGGGTACGTTTCTTACGGGCGGCAACGCAGCGTTACCAAGGCATTTCCTAGTGGTAGGTCAGTTTGTTATTTCATTTTTGCTTATCTCCGCCACGGTCATTGTCTATCAGCAGTTGCACTATGTTAAAAACCGGGATATGGGGTACAATCCCGATAACCTGATCATGATCACCGCAACGGATGATACGAAGAAAAACTTCGGTGTGATCAAACAGGAACTCGTAGCGAGTCAGTTGGTACAGGCCGTTACACGTTCGAGTTCACCCATTACACAGGTATGGTGGAAATCGGGTGCGCCCGACTGGAACGGGAAACCCGCCGATATGGATTTGATTATCTCTGGAATCCGAACAGACGTGGATTTTACCAAAACGATGGGCATCAAGGTACTGCAAGGGCAGGATTTTACGGGGATGCCCGCTGATTCGTCCGCTGTACTACTCAATTATGCGGCAGTGGAAGCGATGGATTTGAAAAATCCGATTGGCATGGAAATGCGTTTCGGTGATGAGAAATACCATGTTACCGGTGTGATAGAAAACGTGGTCATGGAGTCACCGTATCAACCGGTAGATCCGATGTTGACGTTTTATAATCCGAACGCCACAGGGGTAATCTCCCTACGTTTGGGTGAAGGGGTACAGCCGCAACAGGCCTTGCCCTTCATCGAATCCGTATTTGAAAAGTACAATCCGGCATATCCGTTCGAGTACCAATTTGCCGATGATGAGTTCGGGACCAAGTTCCTTACGGAAGAGCTCATCAATAAGATTACCAATGTGTTTGCTGGTTTAGCGATTTTCATCTGCTGCATCGGACTGGCCGGCTTGGCGTCTTTTATGGTTGAAAAACGCTTCAAGGAAATCGGTATTCGAAAAGTGCTGGGTGCCACGGTAGAGCAGGTGATGCTGCTGATGTCGAGGCAATTTTTGAAATTGGTGCTCATATCTTTCGTGGTTGCTACACCCTTAACATGGTGGCTCATGCACAACTGGCTGGAAAATTACACCTTCCATATCGAAATATCTTTTTGGGTATTCGTTATCGTAGGGCTGCTTATCTTATGCATGGCATTGGCAGTGGTTTGCCTGAACGCTGTTCGCGCGGCAACAGCGAACCCGGTAGACAGTTTGCGGGATGAGTGATGTTTAGTTTAGTTTTAAGCCTATTGCGCGGCGACTGCATCCAGGGCGCTTCGCTACTGAATCCTAGGCCGCATACGTAACACAAAAAAACAAGGAGTAGAAAATGGAAATATAACGGGAATTCACGAGATATAAAATACCTCACCTGCTGTTCACATCCGAACAGCAGGTGTTCGATATCGAACACTGCTATCGCAACACACACGATCATTATACTGACAACCAACACATTATAGGTTTGGTCTAGAAAATGTTGCCTTGAACGATAATTGTTCACTAAATGATGCATAACATAAAAATTGCTTTTCGTACGCTGTTGAAAGGGAGGCTATACTCCGCTATCAGTATTTTAGGGCTGACATTGGGGATAGCTTCTTGTTTGGTAATCGGCACGGTGGTATTTGATGAGCTATCTTATGACAAACATTGGAGTCACTCGGCAGACTTGTATAGGCTGCTCTCTATCCGGCAGGACGGCGGAGACTATACCCGAAAGGGTGGTACGGTATACGCCGGGCTTGCTCCTTCGCTAAAGCAGACTTTCCCGGAAGTGGTGGATTATAGCGAACTATATACGGCTACAGCTCACTTAAAAATTAATAAGACCGATCAACTACAATTGGATGCCGTGATACTTCATGCGGATAGTTCCGTCCACCGGCTATTGGATATTGAGCTCATCAGCCAAGAAGATTTGACGCCAGCCGGCGACATCAAGAAAATCATCATATCCCAACAATTTAGTGAGCGATATTTTAATGAAAAGAATCCACTTGGCCAACGCATCTACGATGTGCCTAATTATGACGAAAAGGCCAACGAATATGTAATCGCCGGTGTGATGAAGGACCTACCAACGAATTCGCACCTGCGTGCCGACATGATATTACTGAAAGAGCGGAAAGAATTGGCACTCAACGAGGGGCTCGGCAGCATGATGTTTGCTCGGCATTACATCCTATTGCGTGAAGGCACCGACCCTATAGCGTTTCAGCAAAAAATGAACAACTGGTACCGTGATAGCTACAGTGAAGATAAAACCATGCAATTCGCCCTGCAGCCAATGGTAGACATCTACCTGAAAACCGACTTTTCGGCCTACCAGCCCGTCAAGGGTAATATCCAGCATAGCTACATCTTTTCTGTTGTCGCCGTGTTGCTGTTGTTGATTGCCTGTATCAATTACATCAACTTAAGCACCGCCCGTGCGAGCAGCCGGATTAAGGATACGGGCGTTCATAAAATTTTAGGTGCTTCCCGGCGGTACATCATGACGCAGTCATTACTTGAATCGCTGTTTACCTTTGGTATAGCAGCCTGTTTAGCCATAGGCTGTTATCAATTGGCTCTCCCCTCGCTGGAAAGATTTATCGGACATCCCCTCGCCTTCAGTTTTGCCGCGTTATGGTCTTACTTATCCGCTGCTGTGCTGGTCTTCCTTTTGGTATGCTTGTTCAGCGGGCTATACCCCGCGTGGTTGGTATCCGGCTTCAGTGCGGTGGGCAGCATCGATCACGTACTGAAGGGCCAACACGCGCGTAAGGGATGGCTACGCCAAGGGCTGGTAGTGATCCAATTTGCGATTGCAGTTGCGATATTGGTATCGATGCTGGTGGTACAACAACAGGTGGATTTCCTTAAAACAAAGGATGTGGGATTTAACACCGAAGGCTTGCTGAGTATCAACCATGTATCGTGGGATGGTAAATCCACGGCTTTGCGCGTTGAATTAGAAAAAAATCCGGATATCGTTTCGCTGAGCTTTAGCAACTGGCTACCTACAGACGGTGCTGGCACCATGGTAAGGACCATGGAAGACCCCCGCAACCCAAATGAGCAGATCGACGTTTGGTACATCGATGCAGAGCCCGGCATGGCGAAGACCCTGGGATTGCGACTGAAAGAAGGTCGCCTGCTCGATTCTGCGATGCCCGGAGATGCCATTACGGCCAATGATTTTGAAGCCGAGGGGATAACCATGCGTCCGTGCCTGATGACGGCGAGCACAGCGCATTTATTCAACCAGGTCGTAGGATTGAACGAGCATTTTGAACAGGCACAGGTCATGCCTGTGGGTATCGTAGCGGATTTTAATAGCGAATCGCTGCATAAAGAAACTGTACCCACTGTCATCGTGGGCTATCGCGACCCTGCATACGGCGCCCTGCTCATCCGCAGCCGCCCGGGAGCTGAAAGTCGTGTGATGCAGTCGGTAGCGGCGACATGGAAACGTCTTTATCCCGAGAAATTTTTCGATATACAACTGGTAAAGGAGACGCTAGCGAAACAATACCAGGCCGAAGAAAAGCTACGGGAATTATTTGGCATCTTCAGCCTTCTCACCATGCTGTTGGCCGCGCTCGGCGTATTTGGTCTTATCGTTCATGCAACGAGCCTACGTACCCAAGAAATCGGCATCCGTAAGGTATTGGGAGCTACGGTGACGGCTATCGTGGCCATGCTCGCTAAGGACTTTGTGAAGTTGGTGTTGCTGGCTGCTATCATCGCCTCCCCCATCGCCTGGTGGACGATGAACAAATGGCTCGAGGATTTCGCTTACCGCATCGATATCCAGTGGTGGGTGTTTGTAGCGGCAGGCTTTGCTGCTGTGGTGATCGCGGTGCTCACGGTGAGCTGGCAGGCGATACGGGCAGCGATGGCCAACCCAGTGGATAGTTTGAGAAACGAATGATGATGTTTTTAGCCTATTGCATTCCGACTGGATCTGGGGCGCTTCGCTTCCACATCCTAGGCCGGACTCGCAAGAGGCTAAAAACAATTAGGAGTAGAAAAGGGAATTTGGGACAATATGGAATAAAAAGGAATACGCGCAGGGACCACCCTAGCTAAACACTAAGTACGATGTGCTAACTACTAAATAACATGATTAAAAACTACTTCAAAGCCACCCTTCGCAACCTTTGGAAAAACAAAGCGTACAGTTCCATCAACATATTAGGGTTGGCCATAGGTATGGCCAGTTTCCTTGTTATCCTGCTTTACCTCAACCATGAGCTGAGCTACGACCGGTGGAACCCGGAACTGGAAAGGGTGTACAAGGTGTCCGAGCGGGGTGAGGACGATATTTTCGAAACCACACGTGCGCCTTTGGCAGCGCTATTGCGCGATAATGCCTCGCAGGTAACATCGGCAACCAGCATCATGGCGGGCGGTAGTTTCGAAGTCCCACTTTCCGTAGCAGATAAGCAATTTTATCAGGACAACACCCTTTCTGCCGATTCGCTGTTTTTTAGGGTGTTTCCCTATGCCTTCATACAAGGAGATGCCTTTACAGCGCTTAATCGACCCAACGCCATGGTAATCAGTGATCGAGTGGCAACTAAGCTTTTCGGCGACGAAAATCCTATGGGAAAAACGGTCAGGGTGTTCAATGGTTTTGATTGCGAAGTAACTGGTGTGCTGAAAACACCCGACAGACCGTCGCACATGGATGTGGACCTGGTGTACCGGGCACCTTACGAAAAATCCAATTTCCATTGGGCTAATCAGTCGTTTCAAACCTATATCAAAACCAAAGAAACCCTACCCGTTGCAGACATCGAACGGGTGGTTGACGAGCTTTACTACAATCACCGGGTAAAAGAAAGTGAAGGTCTTACCTATCAAGCGTTCCGCGACGAAGGTCACCAAGCTGGTTTGTTTGTTGATGCGGTGCCGGACTTGCATAACTTCCCCAAGCACGGCGACAGTAATATTACCACCGTATCCATACTATTAGTATTGGCAGCCCTATTGTTACTGGCCGGTGCCATCAATTTCAGCAACCTATCCATCGCGGCTTCCATCCGTAGAGCCAAGGAGGTGGGTGTGAAAAAAGTGCTCGGCTCCAGTCGGGCGCGGTTATTTTGGCAGTTTATGGGTGAAACAGCGTTTCAATGTTTTATTGCCCTGGGTTTATCGATGTTATTACTCAGCGTAATGCTTCCTTACTTCAACCGGGAATTCGGCGTTAAGCTGGATTTCCTTCAAACTGGAAGTACCATTTCATTGCTATGGCAGTTTTTATTGAGTTTGCTGGTGATTACCCTGTTATCCGGAATGTATCCGGCGATATTCCTCTCTCGATACAATACGTCCAAAGTACTGAAAGGCGATTATTCACGTGGCACGAAAGGAATGGCATTGCGCAACGCGCTGATCGTAGTCCAGTTTGTGGTGGCCGCCTTCTTTATTTTTGGCACCGTGGTGGTGAGCCAACAACTGCATTACATGCAAAACCAAGACACTGGATTTTCAGGGGAGCAGGTGTTGCGCATACAGCCATACATGCAAAAGTCGCGGGATGATGGCTTTGGCGCAATACGGAATACCCTACTCCAGATTCCGGGTGTACAATCCGTGGCCAAAACCACGACGGTTCCGGGTGATGTTTTCGTAGACACTTCCACCGTAGCATTCAAACACCGTGGAGAAGCGTATCGATTGACATCTGTCAAGGTCAGTGCCGATTACTTCAACACGTTGGGTATCGATCTACTTGAAGGGCGATTGTTTAACAACGGCCAGGCTGACCAGCACACACGCACGGCCATCGTCAATGAAACTGCCGCAAGACGATTGGGGCTCCAGCAAACAGGTGACGCTTATATTACCTTCCCGTATTGCGATAGTATCCCGGTCCAAGTGATTGGCGTGGTGCGTGATTTCAATGTGTTGGGCTTTGAACAACACGTCCAGCCTGCGGTATACACGATTGGCAATGAAGCCTGTATGTTCCAGTCGGGCGGTGCCATCCTCGTCAAATTGAGTGGCGGTGACCTCCGGAAACCAGTGACCGCTATCGAAGAAGCATGGAAGATCATTGAACCGGGTTTCGCCATCCGGCATACGTTTCTTGATGACAATTTCCAACAGCTATTCGCCAATCACCTCCGGCTGCAACGCATAGTGAATTTCTTTGGCATTGCCGCTATTGCCATTGCGCTAATGGGTCTATTTGCCCTGACTGCCTTCCTAGTGAATCAACGAACCAAGGAAATCAGCATCCGCAAGGTACTGGGGGCTGGAATTGCTGACCTAGGATTGCTTTTGGGTAAGGATTTCATGCGGCTTATTGCCATCGCGGTTTTGATCGCGGTTCCGTTGGGGTGGTGGGCTGCCAGCGAGTGGCTCAAGGGTTTTGCCTATCGTATTCCGTTGACAGGGTGGCAGTTCGTAACGGCTGCATTGGGCGTACTGGTCGTCGCGGCATTGACTGTAGGCATCCATACTTTTAAAGCCACGCGGGCAAATATTGCAGATAGCCTGAGGGATGAATGATGTTTTAGCCTGTTGCGCGCCAACTGGATTCAGGGCGCTTCGCTACTGAATCCTAGGTCGCCTTCGCAACCGGCTAAAAAATGGTCATAGGAAGTGGAACCAGGGATAGAGCGATAAAACGGAACAAGGATAAAAGAACTACTAAAGAAATGATTAAGAATTATTTTAAAACGGGTTGGCGTTACCTGACCAAGCATAAGTTATTTTCTTTCATTCACGTTTTCTGCCTGACCATTGGCATTACGTTTACCATGGTTGTGGGGGTGTATGTGCTCAACCAGTACAACATCAACCGCTCACTCCGGGACGTCGAAAACCAATACATCGTCAAAAGCAACTGGAAAAACGGAGAGCTGGGGCTGGATATTACCACGTTGGGGCCGCTCGCAAAAACCCTGCGCGAAGAATATCCCTTGCTGGTGGCTGATTATTACCGGTACAATCCGGTAAATAATGTGGTCTCTGCCGGCAACAAACATTTTGTGGAGGATATTGCCATCGGTGATACTTCTTTCATCCGAATGTATGGCTTTCCTATCCGTTATGGTAATACCGACCGGCCCTTTCCGAACAACCATTCCGCCGTCATTACTGAAAGTATGGCCCTGAAACTGTACGGCAAAGTAGACGCCATCAACGAAACCATTAGCGTACACAGCACTGTACAGGGTGAAAAACAAGATTATCACGTTTCGGCGGTCATCGCCGACATCCCTTTCAATTCGGTTACCTATCTGATTGGCGACAACTATTCCGTATTCGTGCCCACGGAAGGCAACATGTACTACGGTTTTGAAGATCCGGCGTCCGGTTGGGATAATCCGTTTGAAATAGGCATGATCCAACTTCAGCCCGGTGTTACACCGGCTGACCTCGTAGTGCCTTGCCAGGAGGTACTTGCCAAATATACCCCCGAAAACATCCAGCAAAACCTCACTGTTGGGCTGGCTCCGGTGAAAGACTACTACCTCAATGACAATGGCGGTGCAGCTCGCCGGATGATTACCATCCTATCGCTATCGGCGCTGTTCATCTTGGTAATGGCTGTTATCAATTTCATCAATATCAGCATCGTAACGTCATCACAGCGCCTAAAGGAAATCGGACTCCGCAAAGTATTTGGTGGTGCTAAGCAACAACTGATCATCCAGTTTCTCAGCGAGGCGTTGTTGCTAACCGCGCTGGCCGCACTGCTCTCCCTCCCGCTTTACCAACTGTTACGTCCCGTTTTCAACGAAATCCTAAATACCCAACTAGACTCCGTATTCGATTTCAGATGGACAACTTATGCCGGTCTTTCCGCACTGGTGCTCGTTACTGGACTTTTGGCAGGTATTTATCCTGCGTTTAGGCTGAGTTCGTCGCCGGTAACCGCTGCCGTCAAGGGGAAGATCGACAGTGCTATAGGCAATTTAACGCTTCGCAAGACGATGCTGACAGTCCAGTTTACACTGGGCATTGCGGTATTTATCGGTACACTGATCGTATCGCGCCAGGTAGACTACATCTTCTCGAAAGACATTGGCTACAGCAAAGACCAGGTGATGGTGATTACCGCATTCCCGAAACAATGGGATGCTGCCGGCGTGAAAAAAATGATGGACGTGAAGCACGCACTTACCGAGCTGGCGGCCGTGGAAAGCGCTTCGCTATCATTTGAGGTGCCCAAGCGCCAACCGCCGAATGCATTCGGATTCATGCTGGCCACAGGCGACAGCCCCCAAACGATGATTCACTCCATCGGGGTGGATCAGGACTATGCGCAGACGTTTGGAATGACGGTACTCGCTGGGAGCTGCTTTGCACAAAGCGGTGGCCACATCCCCAATCAAGTGGTACTCAATGAATCCGCAGTCAAAGCATTGGGACTGACCCCGGAGACAGCCGTCAATCAAAAACTGCGGCCTGCTTCGTCGGGCAGTGAGGTCACCATAGCGGGCGTGGTGAAAGACTACAACTACTCCAGCTTGCAAGAGCAAATCAAACCCCTTGCCTTCTTCCACGTGCAGGATTGGCTTTCCTATCGCTTTCTTTCGTTGAAACTACGCGGTGCGAATATCGCTGAAACTATCCCGCTTATTAAGCAGCAATGGGAAAAACTGGTACCCGATGCACCGTTTGAGTTTAGCTTCATGGACGATCAGTTTGCCGCCCTGTACCAATCGGAGCTGCAGTTGAAGCGAGCGGCCGATGTGGCCACAGCGCTGAACTTCCTGATTATTGCGCTGGGTATATTTGGCATCGTAAGCTTTACGTTGACTAAGCGCAGCAAAGAAATTGCGGTGAGAAAAGTGCTCGGAGCAGAGCTCAGGCACCTGACATTGCTGTTTGTGAAGGATTATACCCGCCTCATCATTTTGGCCAACCTGATTGCTTGGCCAATTACGTATTGGGTGACCAACAACTGGTTGGAAGGGTATGCGTACAGGATAAGCCAAGGCCTAGGCGCTTATTTGCTGGTCTGCCTATTGGTCTTTGTGCTGGCTTACGGATTGATTGTTGGATTGTGTGCAAAGGCTAATCGGGCCAACCCTGTGGAGTCATTGCGGGATGAGTAATTTTTCAACTTATGGTCAAGAACTATTTTAAAACCACCCTCCGCCACCTGTGGCGCAACCGGATGTTTACCTTGCTCAACATCTTTGGCCTTGCTATCGGCATCAGTGCCTGTTGGGTGATCTATCGCATCGTAGACCACGAATTCAGCTATGACGCGGATTTACCTAACAGTGAACGAATCTATAAAGTCATCAGCGCATTTAGCAGGGATGGCAAGGAATCCCGGATGGGAGGCGTATCGGCTCCACTTTACCAGGGAATCGAAGACGAAATCACCGGCGTGGAGCAGGTGGTTCCCGCGTTTCGTCAGTGGGCATACCGCGTCGAAATCAAACGGGAAAATCAACCCTTATTTGTCAAGGAAGAACCCGACGGCATCGTGGCCACCACATCATCGTATTTCGAGATGCTCCCTTACCGGTGGTTGGCAGGTGATAAGCGCACGGCCATGGACGCTCCAGAAAGTGTGGTACTCACTGAAAGCCGGGCCAGCCTCTACTTTCCAACAAGCGAACCGGAAGCCGTCCTGCATAAAACCATTACATATTATGGCCGCGATACGGTGACCCGCACCGTTACAGGTATTGTAGCCGATTATGACACGCCATCCGAGTTTACCGGCCAGGAATTTGTCGTGCTGCCCCGGGTCGCTTATGAAACCTATGTATGGACCAACACCAACGGTACCGATCGGCTATACCTGCAATTTGGCCAAGGTGTAGACGTGGATGCCAAGCTTCGCGAAATCAATGCGCTGGATGCCAGGCATTGGACCGCCCTTGCGAAAGAGCAGGAAAGTCAAGGAGCAAACAATATGCCCACACGTGGCCGCACCTATGAACTGCTCCCCATCCGGGATGTCCATTTTTCAACCGACGTCGCCGAGTTTGGCGTAACCAAAACCAGCCGATCGGTGATGTATGGGCTCGTCAGCATAGGCGCATTCTTACTGATCCTTGCCTGCATCAACTACGTAAACATGAGTGTAGCACAACTTCCGCACCGGGGTAAGGAAATCGGCGTACGTAAAACACTTGGCGGGGGTAGCTGGCAGCTCATCGGCCAGTTCCTCTCAGAGACCCTCCTTACTACTTTGGTGGCCGCAGTGTTGGCCTTCGGGTTTGGCCGAATGGCCTTTTGGCTACTGGCAGACATCATCCCACAAGGTGTTACGCCGGATGGGAACCTCATGACCTTACTTGCTTTCCTATTGGGTGTGGTGGTCTTGGTTACCCTGCTGGCAGGTCTGTATCCTGGATGGCTTATTACCAAGGTCAGGACCGTACAGGTATTCAAGAGTTTCTTTACCATCTCGGCGCCCAAAAGCGGATTAAACCTGCAAAAGGTACTAATTGTATTCCAGTTCACCATCGCCTTGGTGTTCATTATCAGTACCATCATCGTGGGTACCCAGCTACGCTACACCCTCAAAGCCGACATGGGTTTCAACAAAGACGCTACCATATTGGTGAACGTACCCTGGAAATACCTATCGGATACACGCTACCAAGACAAGCAGTTTACACTGCTCAACGAAATCCGTGCGCTTCCCGGCGTCGAAAAAGTGGCCCTGGGTACCGCGCCGCTCTCCTCGGGCTATTCGTCAAGTCCGTTCGGTTATACGCCTGCCGAAAAAGACCCGATTGAAATCACTGGTTTCAAAAAAAGCATTGATACCGCTTATTTGGCGCTTTACGAGCTGGAACTGCTGGCGGGCAGGAATATCCACGCGTCAGACACCATTTCTGAATTCCTCATCAACGAGGCTGCGGCCAAGGCACTCGGGTTTGCTACCCCAGAGGACGCTGTAGGGCAAGTCATCGGACAACGGGGCAACAGCATGCATCCCATTGCCGGGGTGGTCAAGGATTTCAACACGCAAGATTTTTACACGGCTATCACCCCAACAATCCTCTATATGGAGCGCACAGGGCTTTCTTCATTCAACATCAAACTAGACAGCCATGACCCCAGAAAGTGGCAGGCCACTACAAAAGCCATCGGCGAAAAGTGGGCACAATTTTATCCGGCCGAAGCTTATCAATACCGCTTTTACGACGAAACGCTTGAATCCCTGTACAATCAGGAACGGCAGGTTGGTAAACTGATTAACCTGGCTACCGGAGTCACGATTTTCATCAGCTGCCTCGGTCTGTTTGGCTTGGCTACACTGACCGCCTTCCAACGCACCAAGGAAATTGGTATCCGCAAAGTGTTGGGAGCTACCATCTCAGGGATTGTGGGATTGCTATCCAAAGATTTCGTCAAACTGGTGCTGATCGCTACCGTCGTTGCCTCACCCATCGCATGGTGGACCATGAACAACTGGCTGGAGGATTTTGTCTACCGTATTGCAATTCAATGGTGGATGTTCGTCGCGGCCGGGTTTGCAGCCGTGATGATCGCCTTGCTCACGGTAAGCTGGCAGGCGATACGCGCAGCGATAGCCAACCCGGTGGATAGTTTAAGAGATGAATGACAATGGGAATGGAAAGAGCTGAAACAAGTACGGATAGGAAGGGTCAAGGACAAAATCAAATTTAGTGTATCACGTATTTATTATGATCAGAAATTTCATCAACATTGCGTTCAGAAACTTCCGGAAACGCAAATTATTTACCGCTATACACGTATTGGGCCTAGGCGCTGCCTTTGCGTCCGCAGTGCTCCTGTTTCTCACAGCCATGTTTGAATTGTCGTTTGACAATTTCCATGCAAACCAGAACCGGATCGGTCTGGTCTATGACGAATCCAATCCGACGACGGGAAAAGAATACGGAGAGACGAAACCGGTTCCTTTTGGCCCTGCATTGAAAGCGGAACTCCCTGCCGTGGAGCGGATGTCCCGATTCGGAAACGGCGGTGTCTTACTCAGACACGGCGACAAGCAGTTTTCTGCGTCAGCACGATTTGTAGACCCCGATTTCCTGGAAATGTTCAGCTTTCGATTGATGAGTGGTGTTGTTACGGCACTGAACCAGTTAGATAACATCGTCATCAGCGGGACCATGGCTCAAAATCTTTTTGGGCGCACTGATGTCGTGGGACAAACACTGGAAGCGCAAATCAATGGGGAGTGGCAGTCCAAAACGGTTGCTGCGGTTACGGAGGTGCTCCCCAAAAATTCAAGCCTGACCTTCAATACACTGCTTCGCTTCGAACACATGATGCCGGATTACAGCGCTCAGCTTGACAATTGGGGCGACGCTAATCACAGCGTGTTCGTTCAGTGGGCAGGCGATAAGTTAGATCCCTTAGTCTTTAACCAACAAGCACGCGCATTCATGGCTACCCATTATGTAGGTGAAATCGCGAATCTGAAGCGAGATGGCGCAAAACCCGACGAAAATGGCGAGTATTTAGCTTTGAAGGTGCTACCCATGAAAGACTATCGCCTCAATACGTTGGGTATCGGTGGTGGTGGTCCACCTGCATTCCCTTGGATCTTGTTACTTATTGCAGGTTTAATTCTGTTTATCGCAGGGTCAAACTTTGTTAACTTGTCGTTGGCGGGCTCATTCACACGAAGCCGAGAAATCGGCATGCGCAAAACACTCGGCGGACGGCCTTGGCAATTGATGTTACAGCTTTGGGCCGAGGCATTATTGGTATGCCTTGCCGCACTCACATTGGGTCTGTTGGTAGCACAGGTACTGCTTCCGTCCTACAACGCCAATATGAACTACGGACTATCCATCCGCCAGTTGTTTGCCGACCCGAACTTCCTGCTCTTCCTCGCTACATTCCTGTTGCTAACATTCATCGCTGGAGGATATCCAGCGTGGATCATATCACGCGTTAACACCATCCAGACGCTTAAAGGTCGTTTTCAGTTCAATACCAGGGGAGGATTGCGAAACATACTTACCATCGTACAATTCATGATTACCATCGTGCTGGTAACCTGCACGCTGATCATGGGAAGCCAATTGCATTACCTTCATACTCGACCACTGGGATTTAACAAGACCGCCGTCCTCAGCATCCCTATTGGGGACGAAATCGATGGGGAACATGCGTTAACCCGTATGCGGGCGGAATTAGCGACCTTGTCTCAGGTGGAAAGTGTGAGTGGGTCAGACACCAATGTTGGCCGGGGGAGGGATGGAAGCATGTCAACCTCGCGTATTGGGTTTGAGCATGAAAATCGGATCATACGTACGCACTGGCAGCGCGTAGATTACGACTACCTGAAAACGTTAGACCTCCAGCTTGTGGCAGGGCGTGAGTTCTCCCGCGAGTTTACGGCAGATACCAATGCCGTCATCATTAACGAGCAAATGGCGACCCAATTGGGTGGTGTTGAAAAAATCTTAGGGCAAACGATTCCCATTAACGGCGGCAGTCAGGTCATCGGCGTGGTGAAAGATTATCATTTCAAAGATCTTCGCCAACAGATAGAGCCGCTCACTATGACTATTAATCCCCGAGATTTTCCACTGGAATATATCTTCATCAAGGTCAGGCCGGAAAGTCTGACGTCGGCGCTGGCGGCCGTGGAATCCCTATGGAAAAAAGTGAATCCCCACGCTGTCGATGTAGCATCCTATCTCGATGAAAATACGGACAACCAATACCGACGGGACCGGCGTGTTGCAAACATCATCATCGGTGGGGCGACCTTGGCCATCCTGATTTCGTGTATGGGCTTATTTGCCATCGCCTTGCTGGCTATCAACAAGAGGGTAAAGGAAATCGGGGTACGGAAGGTACTTGGGGCAAGTGTATTAGGCATCATTACCCTCCTTTCGCGTGATTTCATCAAGATGATGGGTATCGCCTTTCTCATCGGTGCGCCGATTGCTTGGTGGATTAGCAACAAATGGCTAGAAAGTTTCGCCTATCGCATTGATACACCCGTGGCGTTACTGCTCCTAGGTGGTCTTTTGGTATTGGGGGTTGCTTTGGCTACGGTCATCGTTCAGTCGCTGCGGGCGGCGGCGGCAAACCCCGTGGATAGTTTGAGAAATGAATGAAAGTTTAATTTTCGCCTATTGCTCCCCGACTGGATCCGATGCGCTACGCTGCCGTATCCTAGGTCGGGTCTGCAACAGGCGAAAACAATGGGGATGGAAAAGAAATGCGATGTACTAACTACTAAAGTAAATGATAAGAAACTACTTCAAAACAGCTTGGCGCAACCTCGTACGGGGCAAGATCTTTTCTGTGATCAACATTAGTGGGCTAGCCATTGGACTCACGGCATCCCTCTTGCTGGCGCTGTACATCAAGGACGAACTGAGCTACGACCGGTTTCATGAAAAGGCGGACCGGATTTACCGGGTATCGCGGGAGTTTCTGGCAGAAGATGGTTCAACGGATTTGCACTTGGCGGGTATAGCGCCACCCTACGGTCCGTTGATTGCCCAGGATTTTCCTGAAGTGGAACGGATGGTCCGCATGTTGGAAACGAGCCTTGCTATCCAGCATGGTGATGTGCTGTTCAAAGAAGAACGGGTATTTTTTGCGGAAGATGGATTTTTGGATCTATTTACGGTAAATGTGGTGCAGGGCGATGCGCATACTGCACTGAAAGAGCCGTTCACCATCATGTTGTCTACGCCCATGGCTAAGAAATACTTTGGCGACGAAAACCCGATAGGCCGCATGATACGCGTGAATAACCAAGGAGAAATGATGGTTTCCGGCGTGTTTGACCCGTTTCCCGACCAATCGACGATGCATCCTGAGTTTCTGATTTCGTTTGCGACATTGAATGATGACGATATATATGGTGCTGAACTTTTGCGGACGAATTGGGGCAACAACGCGTTCAATACGTTCTTACTGCTTCCGGAACACGATGATGCACAGAAGATGGTGGATGCTTTTCCTGCATTCCAGAATAAGCACATGGGTGAGAATACCTCCAAGTGGTCTGTACTTCACCTAATGAAGCTCACGGACGTCCACCTGCATTCGCATACCGATTCAGAAATAGAGCCCACATCAGACATCCGATATGTATACTTTTTCTCTGCCATCGCGCTATTCATCTTGGTGATTGCCTGCATCAACTACATGAACCTCACCACAGCCCGATCGGCCAAGCGCGCTAAGGAAGTGGGTATGCGCAAAGTGGTCGGCGCGCAACGCGGCCAGCTCATCAGGCAATTCCTTACGGAGTCGTTACTCTACACCGTCATCGCATTGCTGGTGTCGTTTACCTTTGTACTGGCCACACTTCCCCTTCTCAATAGTTTATCAGGCAAAAACCTCTTATTTGGCGATCTGCTTAGCCCGACCTTCATCGGCATCATAGTGACAGTGACGCTGGTCACCGCGTTGGTTTCGGGTTGTTATCCCGCTTTTTTTCTTACGGCTTTCCAACCCATCAAGGTATTCAAAGGCAAGGTGGCTACCGATGTTAAGAAGGGTATACTGCAACAGCTTTTGGTAACGGTACAATTCGCCATCGCTGTGTTGTTGATTATTTGCACGACAGTGGTGTACAATCAAATGCGGCACATCCAGGATTTCAAATTAGGTTATACCAAGGAACAGCTTATATTATTGCCAGCAACGGGAGATTCTACCACCTATGAATCGATGCGGCAACAGCTTGTGCAGCAAACAGGCATTGTTGACGTAGCCCGTTCGTCACGTATCCCCACGGGGAGGCTTTTGGATGGTCAGGAAGCTTTCGTCATGCGGGGAAGCGAATTACAGCCTTCGGGTATGATGATCAAAGGACTGGCGATTGACGAGCAGTTTATACCGACCTACCAAATCGAAATGGCTGCAGGGCGTAACTTATCCCGAGCCCACCCCACGGACCGTACCGATGGGTTTATTCTCAATGAGTCAGCCGTCAGCATGTTGGGATGGAACGATCCCGCTGAAGCCATCGGAAAAGCCTTTGCCTACGGCGACCGAAAGGGACAGATCGTCGGGGTTACCAAGGATTTCCATTTCGAGTCGCTGCACCAAGATATGGTGCCCTTGGCAATGGCCATGAGCCCCGATGGCTATGGGTGGTGGTCTGTACGGACATCGGGAGACATCCGTACAACATTGAATCACCTGGAATCGGTGTGGAAAGCCCGCTTTCCGAGCAACCCATTTCAGTATGAATTTCTGGACGACCGCTTCGGCGCATTATACGAGCGTGAACAAACCCAACAGATCCTATTTGGCATCTTCGCGGGTATTGCCATCTTCATTTCATGCTTGGGCCTGCTGGGATTATCCATGTACATGGCGGAACTGCGGATGAAGGAAATCGGCATACGTAAGGTACTAGGCGCTTCGGTGTCGGGTATTGTGCGTTTGCTTTCCAAGGACTTTTTGAAACTGGTATTGATCGCTATTTTCATCGCCACCCCACTTGCTTGGTGGATCATGAATGCTTGGCTGGCTGATTTTGCTTATCGGATCACCATCCAATGGTGGATGTTTACTCTGGCTGGGATTGCGGCGGTGGTGATCGCATTAGCTACGGTAAGCTGGCAGGCGATCAAAGCGGCAATAGCGAATCCGGTGGATTCGTTGCGGGATGAATGATATGTTTTGTCTAGTGTTTATTATCTAATAGCTAAAAAATGATAAGGAACCACCTTAAGACGGCCTGGCGTAATATCTGGAAAAGCCGATTTTTCTCGGCACTGAATATCGGCGGGCTAACCATTAGCCTGGCGGTCGGCATGCTCATATTGGCATGGGTGCAAGACGAATTGAGTTATGATCGTTTTCACGACAAGGCTGCCGATACTTATAAATTGGATTTATGGGGTGGTACCGGATCCAGCCGCCAAATTTGGGAAGCGACGGTAGCCCCAATCGGCCCGATGGCCAAAGATCAGTTGCCTGAGGTTGTGGATCAGGTACGCGTCACTTCTGCTGGATCTACCTTCTCATTGTTTGAATACCAAGATAAAGCCTTCGGCAACGAAAATGTCGTGTTTGCTGATCCTAGTTTTTTTACGGTTTTCGACTTTCCGCTATTATATGGGGATAAAAACAGGCCATTTGCAAACGATCAATCGGTAGTCATTACGGCATCCACCGCCAAAAAATACTTCGGAAACGAAGACCCATTGGGAAAAGTCATTGTGGCCGATTCAAAAACACCTCTCACCGTAAGCGGTGTACTGGCCGATTTCCCCAGTAATACCAGCTTAGGCTGCGACATGATAGTGCCCATCGACTATCATTTCAGGCATGAACTTACGCAAAACCACGTCGACCTGACCACCAATTTTACGTATTTCAATTACGATACCTATTTATTGCTTGAACCCGGCACGTCATTGACGGCGCTCAGCAAAAAGTTATATGATATCCATATCAGCCAAAAGCCAGACGATACCGATGCGGATTACCTCCCGCAGCCCATTGCCGAAACGCACTTATATCGTGCCGATGGGACAGAAAACGGCATGGGAACGGTACGCATTTTCACTGCAATTGCTATTTTGATTCTGATCATTGGCTGCATTAACTATGTGAACCTTTCCACAGCACGTTCGATGCTACGGGCCCAGGAAGTAAGCATACGGAAGGTCATCGGTGCTAACAAACGGAACCTATTTTTGCAATTTTTCATTGAGACAGCATTGGTTTTTATCGTGTCCGCTGCCCTTGCCATCGTGCTGATGCAAGGGTTGATGCCCGCATTCAATGATTTATCCGGAAAAGATCTACGTATCGACTTTTCCGACGACCATTTTTGGCTGGTGTTTGGGTCATCGACGCTGGGTACCTTATTGTTATCCAGCATTTATCCGAGTATATTGCTCTCCTCATTTGCTCCTATTGCGGCAATGAAAGGCAAAATCTCATCGGCGGCTGGTAATGTTCTTTTCCGCAAAGCACTGGTGATTATACAGTTTGTCATATCCATCACCCTCATTACCGGCACTATCCTCATCACACAGCAGCTGGATTATATGCGCAAGAAAGACCTTGGGTACGATAAAGAGCAGGTATTCGGTTTTTGGATGCGCGATATGGCATCACATTATGATGCCGTAAAAACCGAATTGCTCAGGCAACCGGGGGTGGAGGAGGTTACGCGATCGTTGGGCAATATCCTTTGGCTAGGCCAGATCACGGGAAGTGCCGAGTGGGATGGAAAGGAACCAGGATCGACGTTCATCCTGCGACCGGTAGCCGTAGACCATGATTTCCTTTCGTTTTATAGGATGTCCTTGGTAGCAGGAAAGAACTTCACCGGCAGCCCAAGTGACAGTACCCACTTTATCCTGAATGAAACCGCAATAAAAGAAGCTGGTATTGAAGATCCAATAGGCAAGAGATTCCGCGTTTGGGATACCGAGGGAACCATTATCGGTGTTGTGAAAGACTTCCATTTCGCTTCTATGAAGCAAGAAATCAGTCCGGCGATTTTTGTATACGCGCCTGATCGTGCAAACCTGATGCAAGTCCGCACGACCGCAGACAATGCAACGCAAGCCATCAAAGCTGCGGAGATCGCATTCAAGAAATACAATGGAAAGTATCCGTTCGATTTTAACTTCATGGACGAAACGTTCAACTACCTGTATGCCGGCGAGATACAACAGGCGTCCCTCTTCAATTACTTTTCGCTCATTGCCATACTGATATCGTGTTTGGGATTGCTCGGACTGACCACCTTTACCGCTTACCTGCGCACCAAAGAAATCGGCATCCGCAAAGTTTTGGGAGCGTCGATGGCAAGCATCGTCAGGTTGCTGTCGGCTGATTTCTTGAAGTTGGTCCTGATCGCCGTCATGATCTCCGCTCCTATCGCATGGTGGCTGATGAATCGGTGGCTTCAGGATTTTGCCTACCGCATTGATACGGAGTGGTGGATGTTTGCGGTCGCGGGATTGGCAGCTGTGGCCATCGCCTTGCTCACGGTAAGCTGGCAGGCGATACGGGCGGCGATAGCGAATCCGGTGGATTCGCTTAGGGATGAGTGATGGAGCCGCCTTCGCAACGGGCTAAAACAATGATGGAGGAAAGCGCTTGGGTTATGCTAGCGCCGTCTTCAAAGCTACTGCTGCCTGCTGAACTGCGGTTCGAATCGCAGAGACGTTGGCAATGGGATTCAACAGGCCAAAATCGTGGATCAAGCCGCCGTGCCGGGTAAGCGTAACCGCTACACCCGCTTCGTCTAGTTTCCTGGCATAGGCTTCGCCTTCGTCCCGTAGCACATCGTTTTCTGCCGTTTGCACTAATGCCGGTGGCAATCCTTTTAGCTGCGCTATACTGGCCTGCAACGGAGATGCATAGCTTTCCTTTCTTTTGTCCACATCGGGCAGGTAATTATCCCAGAACCACTTCATCATATTTTTGGTCAAGAACCGCTCATTCGCAAACAAATTATACGATTCCGTTTCAAAATTAGCATCGGTGACCGGCCAAAGTAGCAGTTGAAAGTTGATTTTAGGCCCATTTCTGTCTTTTGCCATCAACGTAATTACTGCACTCATATTTCCCCCTGCGCTATTCCCCGCTACGGCAAGCCTGTTGCCGTCTACCCCGATCTCTCGCCCATGCTGAGACACCCATTGCGTGACCGCATAGATTTCTTCTATAGCTGTTGGGTAGCGAGCTCCTGGTGAACGGGAGTAATTGGGAAAAACAGCAACGGCTCCACTCTCTACCACCAAGTCCCTTACTAATCGTTTGTGGGTTGGAAAATCCCCCAACACCCAACCACCGCCATGAATGAAAATAAAGACGGGGGCATCATCTTTTGCGCCATCAGGCTTGACAATATGGATTTCCACATCGTAGCTATTTTGCGAAATCGAACGTACCGATTCCTCAATACCCGAATCATCAACTTCCACAGATTGCTGTGCATCTACCAGCACCTGGCGGGCTTCTTCTGGACTTAATTGTTCCATAGGTTTACCGTCGCCCGAATTGGCAGCCTTCAAAAAAGACCGTATTTCTGTAAAAATTTGTGGATCGCTTTCGCCTTTGTGATTCCGTTGCTGCGTCATGGTATGTTGTTTGATGTTGCGAATGATGTCTTTTCATAACAACAACTTTTAATGGACAAAGTTTGAAAGCGTGGTTAGCTAGCCTGTCCGCAAATGGGCAACCCGTGTTCGATATCGAACACGTGCATCATTAAAAACAAACCTAATCTATTGATTATAAAATAGCTGTCTTTTTGGCGCGAAAACTGTAACGGTTTAGTCGCAAAATGATCAAGAACTATTTAAAGGCCGCACTACGGAGCTTAAGGCGGAATCGCAGTATACGACCCTGCACATTATCGGGCTGGGCGTCGCTATTGCATGCGGACTGTTTATCTATCGGTATATCACTTTCCACAACAGTTACGATAGCTATCATGAACGGGCTCCACAGACTTACAAGCTGGTATCGGACATCTTGTTGGAAAATACGGCTTACAATGAAGGTGCGTCCGAAAGCGATTGCATTGCTCACGGTGAGTTGGCAAGCCATACGGGCGGCAGTAGCGAACCCTGTTGAGGCGTTGCGTGATGAATAGTCCATAAAATCACATTTCTTTATCGGCATACATCGCCGCTTATCGATTCCAAACGTCCCTTGTCGATTCGCAAATTGCCAACTGAAAGGAATCGCTTCCTTTGTGGAAAAATAGCAGATTATGTGTCAGCAAATTATCAAAGAATCGACAAACTACATGAAAATGTTTGAGCTGCTCGCCCATGCGAGTTCGGCTACGACCAACAGACAAAATTCTTCCCTGCATCAATCCGTCGCACAGCCAGCAGGTCGCACCACCTACGAATCGGATCTACCGGTTCTTGAAGCGCATATTTTTTCACTCCTTGGCATTGATTGACATGCGTTCGCTCTTCATCACAATCGGGTTGGGGGCGCTATTGGTCGGTGCTTCACCCTTATCCGCACAAACGCCTACGCCAATTGTCGGGGGTGCCTATCCGCTGCAGATCGACCTGCCCTTATTCGACCTCCCGTTTCAGCGGGATGCGGCGCGTGCCGGAGAATTGTTCGATAGCTATTCCATGCAGCAAGCGCTCGCGGTGACACAAAACCTGCACCGTGTCAACTACCATTTCAACAATAAACTCTGGCAGCGTATTATCCGCCCTGACAACAAACGAAGGCATGTCTACAACCGCATTGCAGCCAACATCACTTCCGGCCTAGTTGATTATGCGTTTACCTACTACGGTGTTGTACTCTCGGCCCAATGGATGCACGAAGAATTCCATCGGGCTGGATTGACCATACGGGGCATAGCGTCTTACGACGAGACGTATAACCGCTTCAATGGCGGATTCGCGAATGGATCGGTAAGCCGGGTGAAGGATGAAGACCTCATCCGGTTGAAAAAAGAAGCTCCGCAAGAACTGGTCCGTAGCTTCGCCGCTGGCATTGAAAGCGAATTCTTGTTATTGCGGGGACTGCAAAAGGACAATTTTTTCAGCGACTCCAAGCACGCCAATATCGCACTAAACATCCTGCTCACGAAGCATGCCATCGACTATGTGAATCAGTTCAAACAAAAAGACTACAACGGCAGCATCGACAGCATGAATGCGTATGGGCTGACCGTGGCCGACCGCGACTTTGTGGGTTGGGACTTTACGCCATGGGTATATGACTTGCACCGACCGGACGAGCCTTACGAAGCACGCGGCACACACCCCAGCGGTGTGGGCATCGACCGCGCCATTAAGACAACGGTACTGACTGACAAAGAATACCGGTACCTGGAAAGGATGGGCAAAATGCAGTACCTCAATTTCCTTTCGCCCTTTATGATCGGTATCAACCGTATCCGCCTGAATGACCAGACGGCATTTAACGTTGCTGTGAGACACTACCTCAATTCGTTTGGATATGACCTCACGGCAGATTTCTTTCTCGATCACCGAGGGCGACAATACCTCGTCAGTCTGCACGGTTACCGCAACAACCATAGGTTGGTCCCCGGCGTAGAGGTAGAACGGAGTCCTTATACACTCGGCCTTGCCGGAAAGGACCGCCTGTTGCTACAACCCTCGGCTATGCTCTGGCTGCAACCTAAAGGCTTCCATGATCGTCAGGCCACTCCAGGCGGATTGCTACGGCTACAGGGAGCCTATGTATTGGATAAAACGTGGCGCATTGTTGCCGTCGCCGAGGGCAAGACCCAAGGCTGGGTGGCGGGAAACCCTTACCTGGATGCCAAGGCAAGTTTCCGGCTCGGGGTGTCTGCATGCTTTCATAGGGGGAGCAAACAAGCGGCATCGTTGATGTGAGCCGTTACCCATTATTTTGTATTTTTACGTCCGATGACTACCGGTTCAAGATACCGCCAACTCCGTTTGGCCTTGCTGCCCTTGTTGGGCTGCATGGTGGCAGTGACGGGCGCCCAAGCACAACGGGCCTCGGGGTTTATACCCATAAACCGACTGGGCATATCCTATCAACGAGTCATAGGCATAGATCTCGGTCTCATCGCCTACAACACCTTATATGGATCACAAGAACGAAGTTTTTATGACATTTCCTTGGGTGTCGAATCCATATTCGCTCGGCAATTCGCACTCGTCCCGAAACTGAACGTAGACGTAGGTATCCGATCCTCCTTGTTTGACGCGGCGACCATCGGTGGCGGATTTGACGTGGGGTGGTATATGGATTTTCCCAACGGCAACTGGCGAATCACGCCAAAGGCGGGGGTCACGTTAGGATCGATATTCCGGCTATATTATGGCTATCACCACTATTTTTCCAAACCCGTTCCGTTGGGCACGGGCCGGCACCGCATTTCCTTCGAGCTGAATATTGCGGCTTTTCATGATTTTAAGATCGGAATCTAACACGTTTTGTATCGTTACTTATACGGCTGCAATGCCTCCACTAGCTCCCGGTAGTCTTTCCGCATCAATCCGGGCCCATCGGTAATTTCCCATAAAGCCCCCTGGATCATCGTATAGATAACGCGCCACTCGGGTATTTGATAGTCTTCGTCGAACATTTCCTGCGGGTTATAATGCTGCGTGAGCCGCAGTTTGGGATAAGCCTTGAGCAGCTCCAGCAGCTTACGGATGTTCGGGTCGGTGGTTACCACACCGGGTTCGTACATGTCTTTGCCGATGGGATAGTCCTGTGTGTCCCACTGCTGGTTTTCCTCCCACGGAAATGCCATGGAATAGTTAAGGCAACCCAAGCCGAGGTATACAGTGGTTGTATCCGCAGGCGGATTGACGTCCGCATAGGTAGGCGGTACCTGGATGCGTACCGTTGACGTTAAGATACCGTTCTGTGTGCGTCCCTCGTGTTTGAACAAACAGATTAACCCACTCGGTATTTCTACGGTGACCGTCACATCCAAGTTGTTGATAAAATTCACATCGGCATAAAATGTGTTCAGGCTACCATGTAGTAGTCCGAGATCGGGGCTGAATGGTTTGTCCGGCCGCGCTACAACTTCGATTCCATGCGGCAGCTGCCAGGGTACGCCGGCGGGAATGCCGTCATTATCGCCCAGACCCGGTTTGTCTTTTGAGGACGGAATGACCATATCCCAATCGTTGCCTTCTTCCAACGGATCCGGGAGGTCTGTCCCCTCTCCTTTTCCGCAACCGACCAATAGCCAAAGCGCTACCGTATAATACATCCACTTGCTCATCAATCTTATAATTTAATAAATTCTACCCTTCTGTTTTGCGCCCGGCCTGCCGCTGTCTGGTTGTCGGCTACCGGCTCCGCTTCACCCTTGCCCCCCGTCTCCAGTCGGCTGCCTTCAATCTGATATTCGGCTTGCAACACTTCGCTCACCGCAGCGGCCCTGCGCCCACTGAGTTCGAGGTTGGCCTTATCGTCGCCTACGGCATCCGTATGGCCGACGATGCGTACACGGATGTCCGGATGTCCGGTGAGTACTGCCGCAATAGCTTTCAGCACACCGGCGGATTCCGGCTTAATGGTCGCTGAACCGGTATCAAACAAGATGCCTGTTGTACTGAACTTACCCGCTTCCACCAGCTTATGCCGGGTATCTGGCAGGCCTTTGGCAATCTTGATATTACCGAAATAAACACCGATCTGTTCGTCGTTGTACGGGCTGCTGCTTAGCTTGAAATAGAGCTGGTTGAACTCACCTGCTTTGGCGATGCCTTTCGGCACATCATACAGTTTTTCGCCATCCACCCAGATACGCAGTCGTTCTTTCTGCCCTTGGATGGCTACGTGCGAGACTTTCCCATACCATTGACTTACCAATTGATTCCTCGTGGGTGGACTATTGAAATAACGGATATACTTCTCGTAGCTCTCGAGCACGATGTTTCCGGCATCGGAGAGCGGGGAAACTTCCACATAAAACGACTTCTCGCCCTTCGGATCGGACAAAAGTTTATTGGAGGTCGTGGATTCGCCACCGGAGGCCAGCAAACCGAACTGGAAAGACGGTGGCAGCCACCCTTTGAAATCATACTGCAGCACCATATCGAATTCGACCGTAAAGTCCGGTCCGAAAGGCTTTTCGTTGGCCGTTAAGACGACCGTTCGCTGTGCCATACGCAGCCATTGGCCGGGAATATCGTTCAGGCTGACGATTACCGAGCCACCGTTGCTATTCCATCCACCGGGCAGTTCGCCGATGGCTTCGCCGGAAAAGTCGTCGGCATACAGCACCGAGTCGCCCGGAATGAAATCATACTTGCTGAACGCTTGAATGGAAGCCTTGGGGTTGCCCGTCGTATCACTTCCAGGTGCCGCAAGCTCGCCATTTGCTGATGGTTGACCACTGGACCCTGAGGCCTTACCGTCTGCCGGTGTTGATGCGGACTCGATAGCCTTATCGATGCCTTTGGAGACCGCTTTGTCGGTTTCGTTCAGTACTTTCTGGGTAGCGGTCTGCTCCGCACGCCCTTTTATTTTATTGAGGATAGACTGCGCTTGTGCCACTACCGGTACGGCGCCGAAAAGTACGGCAACAACCGTGAGACCTTTTACTGAAAAATACTTCATCATACTAAAATTAATCGGCACAAAGCTAATTGCTCCAGTCAATTGCCGCCTTCCGTTTCGACAAACAGCAATATAAAGGCACGAACGCATTATAGCTTCGACGAAAATCAGTGTTTCACTCATCGCTGTTTCGAGCCCCTTTGTCGACGCTATCGATCGTTTATCGAAAACAAGAAAGGCAATTGCGCGAACTGCCGATACTTGCCAAAAAATGAACATGAAATTCGTCAATATGTACACCTATCGGCTGGCCGGCGGACTACTCCTCTTACTCGCACTTTCCTGCAGCAAAGACACGCCCGCCATCGAAGAACCGCGCCCCGTATTCGGCGAGCCGGTAATCAGACCCAAAGGGCAGCCGATGGGCGATGCCGTATCGACGATTATCGATGCCCGGGGCGGCGTGCTGTGGTTTCACGGCGCAGTACGGCTGGAAGTTCCGCCCGGGGCGGTGGAACAGCCCACGGCATTCGGCATCCAGCCCATCGCCAATACGCTCGATGGTACTTCTCCCTATCCGGCCTTCCGGCTCACGCCGGAGGGCACCCACTTCAAAAAACCTATCCAGGTGTCGTTTATATACGAGCCCCAAACCGGTGGTGCCCCACAGACGCGTATGGTAGCTTTCCAGAACGACAAAGGTGTTTGGTGTGGCGTTTCCACGGCATTGGACGAGGCCCAGCATCGCTTGACCGTGGCAACCACACATTTCAGCGACTGGGTATGGTTTGATTTGCTGTCGCTTCGGAAAGACCGGGAATCCATCGGGGCCGGAGGGACGGTGAACCTCCAATTGCTGCAACAAGTGCTGGGCGAGCTCGTCCCCGCCAATCATATCGACAGCGTATCGCTCGGTGCCATGGACGACATCGGTTATTGGAAAGAAGATATAACGATAAGTAACTGGAAGATCGTATCGGGCCCAGGCAAGTTGGAACCGCAGGCGAACAAGTATGGCAAACTCGGTGATGCGGTATACACAGCGCCAGCAGTCATCAATGAAGCAACCGAAGTCGAAATTCAGGTGGAAGTGGAAAGCAAATACGGTTACATCAGCGACCCTACGGCGCCCGATGGCCGGCGAAAGCTTGGTAAGCTGATCCTGCTCACGAAAATCCTGCTGGAGCCCGATCACTATTTTTTCCTTGAGGTAGACGGGGTGCGCCAAGACCTATCGAAGGGCGCATCGGGGGCGGTCATGGGCGGTCAGATTACCGTCAGTAGCGCCAATGAAGCAGGTGTGACCGTCACGTTGGGCTGCTTTGGGACCGGCTCGGGCACGTACCCCGGCGGTATCAATTCCGGCGAATCGTTTATCCTCGTGAGTGTACCTTCCGGCGGAACCCGGAAGTCTTTTCACAACGTCTACGTCCAATGTCCAGACATCCGCTATAGTGGCGTTACCGAAGTTGGAATCACGGATGGCGCCATCGAAGGCACATTCTCCGGCACGGTCTATTATAGCGACCAAGCATGCGGCTACAGCGATAGTAAATCGGTGAAATGCACATTCAAGATTAAGCAACATTAATTCAGGTAATCATATGGAATATACCAAAAAACAGTTCACGCGAGGGATTACGCTCTTGGCATGGAGCGTGATACCGCTGCTAGATAGCGGTTGCACAAAGACCAAAGACGGGCCAGACGGCGATGGCGCACGAACTGGCTATGTAACGGGTATTGTCAAAGACGGGGCCGGAAAACCGCTGGAGGGCACGCACATTATCATTGACCATAGCATCTTCTTCAATGCCAACATAACCACCCGCACAAACGGCGAAGGCAAGTACGCCATCAAGGTACCGACGGGCTCGTGGTACGCATTCGCCAAACGGGAAGTCGCATACAACGGCAAGACCTATTCATTTTATTTACACCCTGATAACCCCACGGGTTTCGGGGACGAAGGTGCGGTGCGCAATTTCGTATGGAAGTTGACGGGCATCATGCCCGAGCCACTTTCCGGTCATTATGGAGGACTAGTGACCATCGATAACTTTCCGGGGATTTACATCGAAGCAACCGAAATCGATTTTCTGCTCACTCCGATTGGACCGCTGATTGATGGCAGCCAAGGGGAGGCAATCCACTTAAAAGCTGAAGATGCCCACACCCTCAGGGACATTCCCATCGGCCGTTATCGGCTGACCGGTACATACGGCGGGAAACCGGCAACCTTCCGCCGGTGGAATTCGGACGACCCGTTTGTGGCGGACTACGAACTCCACTTCGAGCCGCAGATTGCCGCGCAGTGCGACAATTGCGCAAAACTGGAATATTATTGGGAATAATAACTTGCAGCCTTTTATGCAAAAAGCGGAGTTCCAATTCGAAGGACCTCCGCTTTTTACGCTGACTATTCATCGTTTACGTTTCTTTCGGCACGTGTAAATCAACCAAACAACCATTTTAAGAAGCAGCAATAGCAATATCGCCAATCCAACCAACACCCAACGCAGTCGCTCCCCGTCTATATAAAAATAACCCATGTTCCCCTCTAAAGAATCAAGGATTTGATACCGTTCAAGTAGTGTTTCCCTACACCGATTTCCTGTCCGTTTTCCATCACCAAGTAGAGCCTACCGAAATCACGATAGCAAGCTTCGATACGTTCGATATTGACGATGAACGAACGATGAACGCGCAAAAACTGTGAATTATCCAATCGACACGCGATGCTTCCGATACCCGAAGAGCTTAGGAATTCGCCATGCCCCGTATAAACCACGGTATAGTCGCCCGCAGCTTTCAGGTAACGGATATCGAGCATGGCAATGCGCCGCAGCCGATCCCCTTCTTCCACGAACAGGTGGTTGGGCTGGCGGGTGGACACGCGCGCATGCACCGGTACATCGGTTGCGATGGCCGGGCAAGCCACCTTCCGCAACGCCGCATCCAATCGCGCCGCGCCATAGGGTTTTAATAGGTAGTCGAGCGCTTGATGATCAAACGCTTGTAGCGCATACGATTCGTTCCGTGCCGTGTAGATAACCTTCGGCATATGATCCGCCTTACGGATCAGGTCAAACGCCTTGTCTCCCAGCTGCACATCCAGGAAAAGCACGTCGGGCTCGAGCGCATTTACATAACGGATAGTCTCGTGGCAGCTCCCGCATTCACCGATCACGCGAAATCCGGGATGGTTATCGATGTGCTGCCTGATTTGCTGGCGATGCATGGGCTCCCGGTCGGCAATTAAAATGGTATTCATCTTTTTTCGAACTAGTAAGTAGATGCAAAACTAGGCTGGCGTTTGGTGTTAAAATAGCGCAGTTACCGCCGAAAATGGGATTACGTACTACTACTGAATTTAGCCGATTACCGGCTCTCACCGATTGGACACCGAGCGAAAACACCTACTTTTGCTTGCATAAACAAGTCAAGTAATGAAGATAAAGACAGTACACGTGACCACCTTACTAGCAATCGGAACCATGCTTTCCGCCGCCAGCTGGCCTAACAAACCGATGTCAACCGCACAAGCCGCACCCTTTGGTGACCGCTATTGGGTATTGACATCGACGACCATCCACCCCGCACTTGATGTCGATATGGATGGCGAACCGGATACCGACCTGACCATCTTGCGGGAACCTTGTGAACGTGATGATGTCAGCAAATACCGGAGCGACGGTGTTATCCTGACGGACCACGGATCGGAGCGTTGCGACGAAGAGGAAGAACATGAGGAAGAAACCGGCACTTGGTCATACGATGCATCGACAAAAACGGTGACGATGGACCACTACCATAGCGATAAACCCGTGATAGCCACCGTCTCGTCCGCCTCGAGTACGAAGATTGTTTTAACCTCGCGCCATGAATCGGCACACGGTACCCATACCATCACCGCGGTAATGACCCCACGCAACTAAGCATCGGATGAAAAATCGTTGCGTGTGTAACATTTCCAGTCCTTGTTTCGTCTACACGTTGACTAAAAACGGCCAACGTGTACCTGATTACATACCTGCTTTCATCATTACTGCTTTTTGGATTGTGTGCTGATCTTTCGGCGCAGGAAGCCAAATCAGATAGCGTACGGGTTTTTGCGCTCATCGACATCGCAAAGGAAAAACAAGCGCAAGGCTTTCCCGATTCGGCAGAACATTACTTCAAAAAAGCAGGCCAACTGGTGGAAGAGCTCGATTCCGATATCGGGCGGATTGCTTATGCGGGTCATTATGCTGTTTTTTTATACCAACAAGTACGCTATGACGAAGCACTCACCCTTGCCAAACAGCAGCTGGCGGCTAGTCTCAAAGTCAACAATAAGCAGAAAGCTTCGTATGGATACAACAACATGGCCCTCCAATACCAAGCACAGGGTAAGCTCAAGCAGGCCGCCGAAGCGTTGATGAAAGCCCTGGAGCTATCGTCCGGAATCGAAAACCCCACACATCGTGATTTATCGGACCGCCGGAAATTCTACAACAACCTCAGTTCACTGCTCCTCGATTTGAACGATATCGACAAGGGGTTGCAGTATGGATTAAAATCACTTGAGATTGCGGAAGAGCTACAGGACACCGTTGCCGTGGCAATGAGCCTGGTAAACATATTGGTAGCCGAGGCGATGGCCAACAAGCTCACCGATGCAGAACAGCACGCCCTGCAACTGCTTGCTATCGGTCAGTCCCATGGCGATGTACAAACGAAACTGACCGCCTACATCAATCTCAGCGACATCTATCGCCGCCAAGACCGCCTTCCGCTCGCCCTTGAAACGTATCAGAAAGCCGAGGTATTATTGCAACAGGCACCTCCCGGCAACGAAGTATACGTACTGTCTGGCATTGCCACCGTATACAAGAATATGGGCCAATACCATCAAGCAAGTTCCTATTTTGATAAGGCGCTCGTCTTGGCCAGGGAAGAGCTTGCCAAACCCAAGCTCATTGAGCTCTACCTATCCGGCGCGGAAATCAAGGAAGGGCTGGGCAATTATCGGCAAGCCCTTCAATTCCGCAAGCAGTACGAACGCCTCAGCGACTCCCTCTTGAACCGGGAAACACAGCAAACCATCCAAGAGTTGGAGGTAAAATACCAAGCAGCGGAGAAAGAAAAATCGATAGCCGAACAAGCGCTGAAGATCAGCGAACAACAGGCTCAGCTCGACCGCAAAAACAAATGGATTGTCCTGGCTGTTGCATTGGTCCTCCTCTTGGTTTTATTGCTTATGTCCAGTCGGCTCATCAGCCAGCAAAAGCGAAGGACCGAAGCTTCCAAACAGGAAAACCGATTGCTGGAAGCGCAGCTTAAAGGCGAAGAGGAAGAGCGGGCAAGGACGGCCAGGGAGCTGCACGACGGTGTAGCCAGCATTCTTTCGGCGGCGAAGCTACAGGTCAATGCATTAGCTGATGGCCATCCGATACCGCAGTTGCACATCGGTCAGCTCATTGAATCAGCTGTGCAAGAAATTCGAAACATCTCACACAATCTCGCACCGGAAATCGTACTCACCGAGGGGTTCGCCTATGCCATACAGGAATTTTGCCAAAGAATACGCCGACCCGGATTGCAATTGGAATGCTACATCATAGGAGCGATACCCCAATTGGACAAGAAGGCCGAGCTCCTCCTATACCGCATCGTACAAGAGTCCGTAACCAATATGGTGAAACATGCCGATGCCACCGAGGGTATTGTACAGGTGGTCGATGGAGGTAACCGTCTCGCGATTACCATCGAAGACAATGGAAAGGGATTCGACCCCGAACAGTTGACAGCGGATGGTATCGGGCTCAAGAATTTATCTTCCCGGATACAACTCGTGGGCGGCACCTATGAAATCCGTTCCGCGCCGGGGAAAGGAACATCTATTTACATCGAAATCGGAACGGATAACCACCGTCCTGTCAAGCGGGAGGGAGCCGAGGTTCGAACCTACGGTTAATCAACTTTCCGTAGTACCACGGATGGCGGGTGGTCGATTTTTAGTTATTTTGCACAAGCTTTGGAGAATACCTGTTATGATTACCCTTGGAATTGTAGATGACCATTCGCTCATCATCAGTGGATTGGCTCATATGTTGAGCGATCAGCCTGCTTACCCGATCTTGTTTACCGCTACTGACGGCAAACAATTGATGGCCGAATTGGAACAAGCTGTACCTGATGTGCTGTTGCTCGACATCGAGCTACCGGACACCAACGGCATTGAGTTATGCACCGCCGTACTTAAAAAACACCCTACATTGCATATCATTGCGCTCACCAATCACGACGAAGTGGTTTATGTCCGTAAAATGATACGCAACGGCGCCAGCGGGTACCTGCTGAAAGGCACGGATAAAAGTAACCTGCTGGCGGCCATCGATACCGTTGCCCGTGGGCAGCAATTCTTGGATCGCCAAATCGAACAAGCGATTTTGCGGCAAACCCTTACTGGCAAACGCACATCCGTGGAGGTGAAGTTGACCAAGCGCGAAAATGAAATCCTTGCATTGGTCGCTAACGAATACTCCAATCAGGAAATCGCCGATAAGTTATTTTTGAGCGTTCGTACCGTAGAATCACACCGACACAGCCTGAATCATAAATTGAACATCAGGAATTCAGCTGGTTTGGTAAAAGAGGCCTACCTACGGGGATTGATTTGATTACGGAGCCCCATAACTACCATCCTAATCTTGCTTCTGCCCAAGCGTCTTTCGGATCCGGCTGAGGCTGTCTTGGTGAATCGCCAAAAGTGAAGCAATATATTTCAGGGGAACCTGCCGGATCACCTCCGGCTGGGTTTCCATTATTTTCTTATACCGCTCTTCCGCTGTCATGCATATCGCATCTATCTGGTTGTCTTGCAACCACGCCAACAACCGGTCCATGATCGCCAGCTCTAGGTCATACATCCGCGGTATCGCTCCTTTTAGTGACAGTGCATTTTCCTTATCCCATACCAAGACATCGATCTCTGTGAGCGACTCCAACGCACAGGTAGATAACTGCCCACTTTGGAGGTACAGTGGTGTGGACAAAAAGTAATTCGTCGAAACAATCCCCAACGTATGATCGACACCCTTTTCTATCCGGTATAAACGCGCGATGCCGCTATTCAGGAAATATAGTGTGTTGACCGCTTTGCCCTGCTCCATAATCACCGTATGCGGTGGTAGGATCTCATGCCGCGTGTGTGAACTGATGATGTTGAATTCATCAGGCGTGAACAGCACGCCATATTGTTGCGCAAAGTGGCAGGCATTTTCAAAAAGTTTCCGTGGTGTCATCAACAAGCAGGTTATTTTCAGCCTAGTACGACACTAAAATACAAAAAAACCAATCATATCGCAATTTCTGACATATGTCAGGTTATGGAATGATCGCAGCCGATAACTTTGTACTGTTATGATAACGAATAGACAACCATGGGAAAACAGACCGTATTGATTGTAGATAGCGATCATTCCGCCAGACATTGGCTTCGGGAAAACATCAGCTGCCAGCCCTACCCGTTTGTATTTTGGGAATGCTGCAACGGCTTGGAAGCCGAAAAGTACATCAACGCGCTGCAGCCGGATCTTGTATTCATGGATGTCAAACTTCCGGGGAAAAACGGCTTTGAAGTCTTGGACGCTGTCGAACACCAACCATCGGTTATCTTGACATCGGCGTCTGCACAAGATGCAGCAGCAGCATTCGAATATCAAGCCATTGACTACCTCATCAAGCCGTTGACGGCTGGACGCGTAAAGCTCGCACTGCAGCGTTTTGATCATCGGTGTGAAGCCGCCCGCAAAAAAGACAGTCCGAGCGATTCACCAGCCAACTATCCGGCGCGGATCCTGGTAGAAAAGGGCCATCGTTTGACCAGCATACCCATCAATAAAATCACCCACCTGAAAGCCGACAAAGATTACACATGGATTCATATGCTAAACGGAGAATCCTACCTGAGTACCACCGGTATCGGCCAGCTCGAACGTAAGTTGAATCCCCAATATTTTATCCGAATCCATCGCTCCTACATTATTAATATCGATCACATCCAAGAGCTGTACCGCGACATCAGCAAGCTTTTCGTATCACTGCCGAATGCAATCGAAATCAACGTGGGCCGCAATTACCTCCCAGCCGTAAAAGAGCTCATATTTTGACCGCCCGTGCGATCGCTCGGACGGTTAACGGGATACCCCAGCAGGTAGGTAACGGGCAGCAATTTATCGGTAATCCTGCCGACCTCCCAGAGGTAGCGCCGGTCGACATCAGCGTGGTGTGCAAAATCGAGCATTTCGTTGGCCCTGTACGTGCGGCACACACTTACCAACCCATCCCATAGTAGGTATGCCGGTATGATGGGAATCAAATACGTGAAAAGTAACCTACGCCATTTAAATGGGCGGATACGTGGCGTGAGCCACCATACGCTCAGCGGCGACAGGATCAAAAACTTCAACAAGGTAAACAGACTTCTTTCCTGCGCTTCCACGATCAAGATGGGCGATTGCTGTAGCACCGCATTACTTATTAAACGCTGGGCTTGGTGGGGTGGAAAATGATGAAACGATACGAATTGTGTCCGCAACCCCTTCAGTTCATGGGGTACCTTCAACGCATTTACCGGCTTGGCGTAGTACGAAATATTGTTTGGAAATTGCTGTGCGAGGTAATCGAACGCGTCTTTATTCGGAAAAAAATCAGTCAGCACCACCCGGATGTCAGGTACATCGGGGATTAAGCGCTGGAGCATCTTTTCCCATCCACCGCCGCCGCCGGAAGCAATATCAATACAGGTTGTTTGCCTAGTTCGTTCCAACGCCTGTTTGATAATCGGAACCAAATGCTCGTAATAGTCCGCCTGGTCAGCGATGGCCCGGAGGAAATCCGTACCGTAATCGCGGAGCCATTTCGGAAACCAAGATAAATCTTCAAACTCAAATAGGTGTATTCGTCTCATAAGGTGTCAAAGCTAGTAAGCACGGCGATTCGATTGGATGAAAGCCGTCAAACCACCATACACGAAGATAAAAAGCATAATATGCAGATAAACGTATTGTCTAGTAGTATTACGTAAGCTAAAACTAAGGTATTGCCCCCGAAAAAAGGGAGAAGAACCTTAACTAGTTTCGTCAATTAAATAACACTCGATATGAATTTTCTAGAAAAACTCAAAAAGCTCGATCTTGATCTCCCTACCCCTACTGCACCCGGTGGAAACTACGTATCCATAAATATCAGGAATGATGTAGCTTATATTGCTATTCAATTTCCCATATTGAACGATCAGTATCATTATCAGGGTAGGCTCGGCGGAGAATTGTCGACCCGCGATGGATATAACGCCCTCGGTATCTGCTCGCTGAACGTATTGTCTCAAATAAGCACCATCTCATCAATAGACCAGCTCGTGGGATTAAACCACCTTGACATTTACTACCAAGCGACAGCCGGATGGGATGAGGGAGCCCGGCTGGCCGATGGAGCCTCTGATCTATTCGTACAAGTCCTAGCAGATAAGGGCCGGCATTCTAGGGCTATTTTCGGTGTTGAGCGGCTGCCTAAAAATTTCGGTGTGGGATTAACGGCAACATGCACCATTGCCAACACGTCACTTTGTCAAACTTGCATATCTGCACAATAATTGACAGCAATTCAGCCGGAAATACGTAATACTGCGCAAGCGAAAGTTCCCGTAGCAACCCCGAAAAACTGTCAGCTCACAAGCACTAATTTTGTCAATGTAAAACAAAGTACAAACAAATGAAACAAACGTTCCTATTCAGTTTGATCTGCCTTGTCGTGGCCTCAGGTTGCAAAAAAGACCGCGAGCGTGAATCGCTATCAAACACAACAAAATACCTCCAACGTTATATGACCACGACAGATGGTGTATCCAGTACCTACACATTGCTTTACGACGACAAAAACCGCCTCGTTGCGTACAATAGCGAAGAGGATAATTATCACAGTAAGGTGACTTATGATGGCAATGACAATCCCATAAAGTTTGAACTCGAGTCGGAGGGCGCTAAACAGGTATTCGAAATCACCTATAGCAACACCGGTATTCCTTTAAGCGCAACTTCCGTTTTGACCTATCCGGCAAATCCCGAATTGGAGTTCGAAACAGCCGTTGCCTACGAAACAGCGAACGGTAAGGTCAGTACAATGCGCTTCTCCAACGAGTCGGGCGAAGAATCTATCTATACGCTTAGCTATACCGGCAAGAACTTAACGCGGGTAGCATTAACCAGTGATAACAGCGAACTGCAACTGACATGGAAATACGGCAACAAGAAATCACCATTCAGTGCGGCTCGTTTCGACTACCTTGTTATTCCCGATTTGTTCGGTGTCTTCTCCAGTGAAAACGAGATCATTGAAAGCAAGTTGGACATTACCGGCCTCGGGTCGTTCATCAGTACGTATGCTTATCAATATGCGGCCACGGGCTACCCTTCCTCAGCGGTGGAGAAAGATGAAGATGGCAAAGAATCCCGAACCACCTACCTTTATAAATAACTCATCAAGGTTTTCTGTTGAATGCCTTGCGGTAGCTGTCATTTAATCGAAAATGGGCGTGCATAAGGCACGCCTATATTCCTTTATCGAAAGCATTACGAGACGACTAGTTTTGCTTCCGCAAGTACTTCGTTAAAATAACAATCAGCTGCCCGTCTACCCTGCCTTCTATCTGCTCTGGATTATCTTCCACCAAGCGAATGTTTTTAACCACTGTGCCCAGTTTGGCGCTTAAGCTGCTACCCTTCACATCGAGAGTTTTGGTAATCACCACAGAATCGCCGTTTTGGAGAATGTTGCCATTGGCGTCTTTGTGCACGACGGCTTCACGGGCTTCTCCCTGTTCACCGAGGGCCTTTGCCCATTCCAGCATATCGTCGTCGAGGTAAAGGATATCCAATGCGTCGGAAGCCCAAGCTTCGTCTTTCAGGCGGTTCAGCATACGCCATGCCAGCACTTGTACGGCGGGCACTTCGCTCCACATCGCATCGGGAAGGAAACGCCACGCTTCAGGATTGAGAGGCTCAGTACCTTCAACCTGGCCGACCAGGGACTTGCACACGACCACCTCATTATCGGCATACGTATCAGGCAATATGTGATGGACCACTACGTCCGCTTCTTTTTGGCACAATTCGCATTTACCACCGCTTCTTGCCATTAATTTGTCGTTCATATCCGGGATTGATCTAGTGGTCGCAAAGATAAGATTTATTTCGTCTTTCCGCGGAACGCATACATCAGGTAAAACAGTGCCGGGAGTATCAGCACACTGCCACAAAGGAGCGCCCACCCCAGCGCCTCAATGCTGGCCAACCCCCCGTGGTGATCCGCTAGGGACAATGCGCTGCCGTTGTTGAGCAAAACCAGATCGGGATAATGCTGGTAGGTAGCCGCAAATAGGATCATCACCACCTGGAAGCCGGCAAGCAGCCGCATCCAAAGGGCATTACGGCGTTTAAATGCAATGAACAATCCAATTAGTGACACCGAAGCGGCCGTAATGGCCAGTTGCCCCCAGATATCCCCGAAAATCCAATGCAACAGTGGGATTTCCGAACGATGTGCCATTAGAAACACCACTGCACCGCATACCACCACAATCAAAATAAAAGACCGAGCCAGCCGAATAAGCATGCGTCTTTCGCCTTCTTCTGGCGTTTCCCCCACGGCAAACACGGCTGCTAGATAACCACAGATTGCAATGGTGAAGAAACCCACACTGATCCCGAAGCCATTGAACCAGCTAAACACGTAGGCCGAAAGGAAGTCGGCTGCTTCGGTGTCTATCGTGCGCGATACCGTAGCGGCGGCGATGATCCCCAGAAAGAAAGGGGTAACGAGACTTGATGATGTAAAAACACGAGAATAGACCCGCTGCAGATCGTCAGTAACGGCATCGTAGTGACGAAAGGCGAATGCGGTACCCCGTGCCATAATCCCCAGCAGCATAAGCACGAGTGGTATATGCATGTATACCGACATGGCCGCATAGATTTCGGGGAAGCCTACGAACAGGATGACGATGGCAATGATCAGCCACATGTGATTGGCCTCCCAAACAGGTCCGATAGCCCGGTACATGATGGCGCGCACGGCCTTGCGGTGCTTGGGCTTACTGACCAACTCCACGATGCCGGCACCGAAATCGGCCCCGCCCAACAGGATGTAAAGGCAAATGGAAGCCCAAAGGTATGCGATAACGACGTACAACATAGCGTTTAATCTTTTGCTTTATACTCGGGATCCGTCGGATCATACAACTTGCCGACCATCTTAATTTGCCTGTATAGCAGGTAACTCACGATGATCGACAGCGACACAAACACTGCCGTGAATAGGTAGAATGAGTAGACAATGCCCGGCATGGGAGTCACGGCGTCTGCCGTACGCATCACGCCATGGATGATCCAAGGTTGGCGACCCACTTCGGTAACTGTCCAACCAGCTTCCAGCGCGATATAACCCATCGGGATCGCAATCACGAACAGTCGCAATAGCCACCTGCTGGATAGCCAATGTTTTTTGTGGATAAGCCCGTAGAGGTATATAACGGACAATGCCGCAAGTAACATTCCCAACCCGATCATGAGCTGGAAGGCATAATGGGTAATTGCCACCGGCGGGCGGTCTTCACGGGGAATGTCCTTCAGGCCCGTCACCGGCGCATCGATATCGCCATGGGCCAAAAAGCTTAATAGCCCCGGTATCTTTAATCCATAGTGTACCGTGTCATTTTCTTCATCCGGTATGCCGCCAATCAAAAAGGGTGCCCTTGACTCGGTATTGAAATGCGCCTCCATGGCTGCTAGCTTGGCCGGCTGCCGCTCAGCGACATCTTTAGCCGAGATATCCCCACTGATCGGCTGCAGGAGTGCTGCTACACAGGCGGTCAGCGCACTGATACGGAAGGCCGCATTGTGAAAGGCGACATTTTTATTTTTGAGGATCATCAGCGCATGCACGCCTGCAACGGCGAAGCCGGTAGCTACAAACGCGGCCAATGTCATGTGCAGTGCCTGTGAGAACCAAGCATCGTTGAACATGGCCGCAATGGGATCGATGTTCAAATACTGGCCATTCACGTAGTCAAAGCCCGCGGGGCTGTTCATCCATGCATTGGCAGCCACCACCAAAATACCAGAGGCCACGCCGCTGATGCCCACCACCAATCCTGCAGCCCAATGGAACCACGGGTGAAAACGATCCCAACCATAGAGAAAGAAACCGAGCGCTATGGCCTCGATAAAAAAAGCGGTCCCCTCCAAGGAAAATGGCATCCCAAAGATAGGACCAGCGTGCTCCATAAACGTGGGCCACAACAACCCTAGCTCGAAAGAAAGCATGGTACCGGATACCGCACCAGTAGCAAAAAGTATCGCTACTCCGCGGCTCCAAGCTTTCGTTAGTCCCTTGTATAGTAAGTTGCCGGTCTTTAGGTAAATGAAATGGGAAATCGACATGAAAAAGGGCATGACCATGCCGATACAGGCAAAAATGATGTGGAATCCCAAGGACATGGCCATCTGTGACCGAGCGGCGAGAAAATCATCCATAGCACGTATGTATTATCTCACCAAAGTTACGCATTAACGCTACGCGCAGCCCGGGTTTAGGGGAAGAGAATGATAGAAAATGTAATTTGAAGTAATTCTAAATTGTTAACGATATCGCTATTTCTTAATCATTAGCAAATCTGGATATTGTTGAACAGCACATTGAACCGTTCCTGTATCTGAAAACCGCTGCTATTGATATTCGTGCTATTGGCTATTAGAGCCAATACTTCGGTCAATATGACCGCTAAGCCCGGTCAAGCCTATCCTGTTGTAACGTTAGATACGATGGTTACCCAAAAAAATCAAACAACGTTCCGCCCAATGGGCAAGAATGGCTATTTTAGCCGAATCCAGTTTACTTTTTTCGATGTGCCGATACTAATGAAAGACGAACAGCAATTACTTACCGAAATTAGAAAGGGAAATGAGCGAGCATTGGACGAGTTATATGTAACCAATAAAGCGAGATTTTTGAGGTATGGTAAGCACATCCTTGACGACAACATGGTGCTGGAGGATATCTATCAGGATGCAATCATTGCGTTTTACGAAAACGTAAGGACGGGCAAAGTGACGGAATTGAAAAGCGCCATTTCTACATATATAATCAGTATAGGCAAATTTATGCTTTATCGTTACCTTAGGAACAGTAGGCCTACTACAAGCCTGGAAACGGGTGACTTGCAGGAAATAGATTGGGTAATTTCCAACTATATTGAAAATGTAACAGATGAGGACGAAACGGTTAGCCTATTGCAAAATGCCATCAAAAAGCTGGGAGAGCCGTGTAGCACGATTTTACGAATGTTTTACTACGACGACAAGGAACCCACAGCGATTATGAAGCTGTTGGGATACGCTAACACAGATGTAGTAAAAAGCCAAAAATACAGGTGTATGCAGAGTTTGAAGCTCATCGTGAAAAAAATATATCGGAATGCCGGAAAAATATGATGTACTGATCGATGCCTACTTAACAGGCAAACTGGAGGGGGATGAACTCCATAAAGTAGAAAAGCTAAGAGCAGAGGACCCTGTATTCAGGGAGGAACTTCAATTCAGGCAACAGGCAGCCAAGGCTTTTGCGCGAAATGAACATGAGCGGCTAAAATCTCGCTTGCAAAGTTTGACCGATGAAGAGCAGTCGCCTGAAACAACCATTTCCGGACAAGAAAGTCGGTTAACGTGGTGGTATGCAGCTGCATCCATCTTACTAATCGGTACAATAGGACTATTTTATTGGTCTAATCAGCCTGTAAGAACGTCCTCGGAATTGTATAGTATCCATTTTACCCCTTATCCAAATATTGTAATGCCCATCGTACGGGAAGCAACAGATACAGATGTGCTCACGAGGGCATACGCAAACTATGAAAAAGGAAATTACGAAAGGGCCTATATACTGTTTGCGCAATTGATCGGTGATGGCAATGCAGACGCTGAAACCGTGTTTTACCAAGCGTTGTCCGCCATGCAGTTAAATCGTTACAAGGAAGCCACTACGCTCTTGTCTACCTATTTGGACTCACCGGGCACGAAGCTCATGCGCCAGGCGCAATGGTACTTGTCATTGGCATACATCAAAATGGGGGAAACCGAATCAGCGATTAACCTACTTGAACAATTGGCCGTATCAAACGGCTATAAGCAAACAGAGGCTAAAGTGTTGATAAAAGAATTAAATCCATGACTACAAAGCCCGTGGACGACGGGCCCGCTTCCATTTTCTGCCTGCATATAAACAGCCGCCAAATCCAATGATTCCCAGCAGCGCCCAATATAGCCAATTTATACCGGGCCTGATGGAGCTGGTGTTGCCTGATATGACCAGCCCGGCCCAGTAATACGGATGCAGCAACTCGGATTCTAACTCGAATTTTTCAAGATACCCCTTTTTAGCGGTCGCCAGCGCAACATGTTTATGTTTATTTTCTTTTAGGCTATGGTAGAAATCAACCATGATTTCACTCGTGCTATTGTCTGGTAGTTGCCAGAGACCCATGACCAAGCTGGGCACACCGGCATAAGTAAAAGCCCTTGCCAAGCTTTGTACGCCTTCACCTTTTTGGATAGGGCCATACCCCGTATTACATGCACTAAGTACCGCCAATCCCGCTTGCAGTTTCATACCATACAACTCATAGCTATGTAACCTGCTGTTGTCCGCAAATATGAAATGGGATTGCTCGCCATTATGGTCATCGACTTGGGCGTGCATGGCAAGGTGTAGTAATCCATACTTCGGAGCTTGATCCCAAAATACTGATTTGATGACCGAATCGCCTCGGTGAATATCCCCCCCAAACAAGGTAGACAGCACGTCCACTTCATTTGCCGCTCCTGGCAAGTCGAGTAACTCCTGTCCGCGTTGATCTGCAGCTGTGGTAGTTACCGGATAATGCGGGGCAAAGGCAGCAAACGCTCTTTCATTACTATATGATGTTTGATCTTGCACAAGCAAGAGCGGTAATGAAGTGGCATAACTGGGCGTATGATTATGCACCAAAAAGCCGCTAGGCTCTCCGTTTGCCGTCAACGCCTCAAACGGAAGGTAATGCAAAACACCATCAGGCACGATGATTAATTGGTTTGCCAAATGGGGCTTCAGTGTTTCGGGTAGCAGAAGATCATGCAATTCCTTTGCAGCGGGATAATAGGCGTCGTCCCTTTTCTTCAGCAGGCCAATGGTGCGCTCGGCCAGCCCTATCAAAGTGGATGAATTTCCTAAAGGATAGAGCGCCAGACTGCGGCGTTTGATGTGGATAAGGTAGGAAGCTGAATCGGTGATCACGTACCTTAGAATTGACTGGTTTCGAAGTTTCTGTTGGATGTCTGATGTGGTGATTTGACTTTCGCTAAAATGATTATAGATAGGATGTAAATTCAAAATAGCTGTTTCGGCTTTTTGGAGCGCGGCCTCCTCCTGATGGAGCAGCGCAGTGATGAGGTCAGTGTCTCCATGGATAGCGCTATCGTTCGCCATGCCGTACAATTGGCTTTTGTAGTGAACGATTAGTCGCCGGTGCGCTTCTTCCTGATCAAGCAGTGAATCAGGAATGACCAGCGACCCCGTTGGCATATTTTTAAGGAACTTTTTCCAACTGTGACGGCTTTGGCTATTTTCCACCAAACTGATGAGGCGAGCCAAGGTTTGTTCTTTAATGGCTTCATTCGGATTCAGGAGCTGGCATTCGAGTAACCCTTGTTGGATAGCCGACAAGAGTTCGGCCAATGTTTCGGTGTAAAGGCCACCAAGGTAGTAGGTCCCCAGCATATCAGATGCCAGCGTAAACAAATGCTGCGCCGCATCCAAATCGGATACCTGCCCCGTATTCCTGTAAAAACCAAGATAGTGATGGCCGGCTGAGCTCAGCGCAGCGATATAATTGCGGTCAACTTTGCCGTCGAAATCACCTGATTTGATTTTTTGGGGAGATTTTCCAAGCGTAGCGGATCCTGCTAAACCTTCGAGGGTTTGCGCGATATGGTATCTTGCGCGATCAGTGTCTTGTTGTTTTGCGGCGATTTGTGCTGCAATCGTATGGAAAACGGGAAGGTTAGCCGAATGCTTTGTTATCGCTAACGTACTGTCTATATATAGTTTTGCTGTTTCGAAATCCCGTATCGCCATAAGTGATTTGGCCATCTTAGCTAAGGTTTGCGATTGCGATCGACCATACTGATGCGTTCTTTTGAGGTCTAGCGCCTTTTGGAAGTAACTGACTGCAAAACTGTCTTTTCCTTGCGCGGCATAAGCACTGCCGATGTCTGCATATCCACTTTCGAGGTATTCGAGTTGTTTGTCGGTACGCTGCGGGCCGATAGCATGCAGCACTCGGGCAATCGAATCAAGGTATTGGTGGGTGCGGGCGGTGTCACCCGTTTTAGCATATAATTTAATGCTCTTATTCCACAAACTTAGTCGAATATTTACGTTTTCAAGCTCGTTTTTATTCACGATCAACCTATTGTTGCTGCCCCACTGTGCGTCCTTATGCAGATGCAGTTGGCGCATCTTGGCCAGCAAGCTTTCCGCCTCATCTACCTGGCCATAATCTATTAGCCATTGAAGCAAATTGCCATATACGGTACTCAGGTAGCTTTTGTCTTCCAGTGCAATGCTTTCCCAGATAGCAGCAGCTTCACTATAGGACTCATATTGCTTGTTTGCCATCCCCATCAAACCGTAATTGAACGCGAGGTTGTTGTATCCCAATGCTACATCGTTGTCGAACCGGCCTTTATGACGAATATATAAGTCAATGGAGCGTTTGTAGCCTTCAATGGCTTGCGGGTAATGGCCAATCATGTTATTGATATAGGCAACGTCATGCACGGTGGAAATGTATGCTAAAGGAGGTTTTTCATCCAAGTTTTCGCGTAGCCGCATACAAAGCTCGGCAATAGGCAGGGCTTCTGTCCAACGTCCATTATATCCTAGGTAGTGGTAGTAGGTATTGAGGAAAGTAGATTGCCGCGAGGTATCCAATTGGGAAACAGACAATAATGGATAGGCTTCTTCAAAAAAGGGAATGCCTTCCTTTTCATAGTCGTAAGTCAGCCCTTTGCCATAAAGTAGGCGGAAGCGCAACATTCGCTTTATCGTATCTGGAGCATTTTTGGCACTCGAGACAGCCTGCTCCCAAAAAGGCACAGCTTGATCAAACTGTCTATTGCTCTGCAGCGAATCCGCGATAATCGACAACGCTTTCCAGTTTGATTCTTGCGATTCAGTCGTGAAGGCCAACATTAGCGCAAAGCAGGTAAAAAGTAGCGATAAGAATCTATAGACAGGTAGCATGCGGTTTCCTTAAGTAATCTTATTTGTGATTTGCGATGACAGCACAAATATAAGCGAATATATCAATGTCGGCACTACACCAAATTAGGTATTCCCCGCACATTTTGATTTTTCTGTTTACCTGACACATGGGGTACGTCACTAACCATAAAAATAAAACAAAAGTAATCTTATGAAAAAATTAGTATTATCAGGTTTGTTTCTTATGGTGGGTTTCGCATTCCTACAAGCTCAGCAGCCCATCCGTGTCGGTCTATTTGGTGCCTACGGCACCAAAATCGAAAAGCCGGCTATCGGTGTCATTGGTGAGATTGGCATCATCCCAAAACTGGCCATTGCACCATCCTTTGCTTACTATTTTATGGAAAATAGCGAATTCGCTAAAATGACATTTTGGGAGTTCAATGCCAATGCCCACTATTACTTCGTCAATGAAGGGCCTTTCAGTGTGTATGGATTGGCCGGATTGAATGTGGCCCGCTCTTCCGTAAACTTTGATCTCGGGGATATCGGGATGGACTTCGGTGGACTTGGAGGGAGTGCCAGCAAAGTGGGACTCAACATCGGCGCAGGTACCAACTTTGATTTCGGTTCGAAAATCCTACCCTTCGCCGAATTGAAATACACCATTGCCGGCACAGAACAGCTGGGCATTTTCCTTGGCGTCAAATACAGTATCCGTTAAAAAAACTTATAAACTCAACAAAAATGAAACCCATGAAAATACCTGCATTATTTTCCCTATTCGTCGTGATGGTATTGTCGGCTTGTGGAAAAAAAGATAACCCGATTCCAGAAGCGACCAACAGTAGCTACGAATTCAAATTCCTGACTGGACCATTGGCAGGCAGGGAGTATAAAGCTGGCGGACTTTCCCCCGAGCAGGCCATCGCGCTCTTCGTGCAGGAGCCAGGGACAAACAATAAAGGCATTTCCCTCCAACTACTGCATGGTGATTTTACGTTTGCCAGCGCCTTGGCGTTGGACCCAAGTGATCGAGTACTTCCATTTGCCCTAGACGGAGCGGAAACAGGAAGTCAAGCGGCCCTTTCCCTCAAAGACGGAGGTACACAATATGTGTTTGGGTCTGTAGGAGGCAACATATCGATCAGTAACTTGAAACGCCAATCTGCAGGATCCAACCCCAATGGCGGCCTGGCAACCTTCGAGCTCCGCTTTGAGAATGCAACATTCTACGATGCCGTGGCTGAAGGTGAAAACATTGAGGTAGAAGTTAAAGTAAGTGGAAAGATTATTATCAAATAACGAAGAATGCAATACATCATGAAATACTCATGTTTCCGAAAAACACAAACATACATGAGTATACATATGGCAATTGAAAAACAAATTATACACATATGAAAAGACATATCGTCATATTATTGTCGCTGGCTTTTTTGGCTTGTGGTAAAAAAGATCATCCAAATCCAGATGAACCGGGAGACGGATCCGAAATCTGGCAGCCTGAGAAATCCCAACCGGGCGTATTCAAAGTGCCGGATGCGTTGAAAAACCATCAAGACACTCACGCCAAGCAGGTATACGGAGCGATTAACGTTTTAGGGGCTATTATTGCGGAATACAGTACTTACTTCGTGGTGCCTGAAGTGCATACACAACCTACAGGCGGATTAGGTGACCGTTTTGAATACCAGGTCGGTGGTCATATCGTCAGTTACATGTTCGGAGATTTCGTCGACTCCCACCGCGTCTTTGAGTTGGAGGTGACAAATGCCACTGGCGGACATATTATGCGGGCGGCGGGCAACTGGTGGGAAGACTGGAATGCAGATGAGGGAAAAACTGAAACGGGCAAGCATTCTGGCCAATTAGCCTATTACATCGGTGCCGAGCCCAATACGCAAACGAAAGAATTTTCTTGGATAGACGACGGGGGAGGCAATTATCGGGTGGAACTATTAGTATGGAGCCCCAGACCTAACAGCTATTTGACTGCAAGGTATCAATATGTATTTAAGGCGGACCAATCGGGTGATTTCACGTATTGGTCATATCCGCCCAATGGTGGTGGCGACTATTGGCGAGCTGGGTGGACAAGCAGCGGTGAGGGCGAATTGATCAAAGGGGAAGGCGAAAATGCGGAAACCTTTCGCTGGTGACCCTCTAATTTTACAAAATGCACACGTCTTCATGGTAACCGGATAAGGTGCTTTAACCCATCAGGGTTTTTGCGCCCTTCGGTTCTACCGGCTAGCGATAAGCGTTGGTTGCGAGTTTTCGATAAATGATTAAGAACATGAACAGGCAATTAGTAATATGCATTTTTTTTGTCCTCACCACGTGCGCATGGACAGGCTGTAAAAAGGGCGATGTTGGTCCACAAGGACCACAAGGGCAGCAGGGTGAACGCGGCGAAGCCGGCAGCCGAGGGGCGTCCGGAAAAGATGGCCATGTTATCCTCAGTGGTACCGGAGCTCCGGCAGCATCAATCGGTTCAACAGGCGACTACTACCTGAACACCAGCAATGCAAGCCTTTATGGGCCAAAAACGGAGAAGGGATGGGGTACATCGATTGGGTTGAGGGGACCCCAGGGCCCACGGGGTGCTACAGGAGCGCAAGGCCCCAAAGGAGATAAGGGCGATAAAGGAGATACCGGCCCACGGGGTGCTACAGGGGCGCAAGGCCCCAAAGGAGATAAGGGTGACCGAGGAGAATCAGGCCCACGGGGTGCTACAGGAGCGCAAGGCTCCAAAGGAGATAAGGGTGATAAAGGAGATACCGGCCCACGGGGTGCTACAGGGGCGCAAGGCCCCAAAGGAGATAAGGGCGATAAAGGAGATACCGGCCCGCGGGGTGCTACAGGAGTAAGAGGAGAGCAAGGTGAAGCCGGCTCACAGATACTCAGTGGCTCGGCATCGCCAACAACCGTCATTGGCCGCGACGGGGACTACTATTTCCAGACAACGACAGGTGCTTTGTTTGGGCCCAAAACCGATACCGGATGGGGGGCGGGCATCGTTCTCAAAGGAGTACAAGGCCCCAAAGGAGATAAGGGCGATAAAGGAGATACCGGCCCACGGGGTGCGCAGGGTGAGCGTGGTGCAAAGGGAGATAAAGGGGATCCGGGCACGGCTAACGTCATATATTCTAATTGGTTTGCTTTTGATAACTTGAACGATTGGGAGATTATCAATTCTAAACACGCCCAAAGCCTGTTATACGTGGATGCGCTAGTCACTTATCCCAATAGCATGGTCGTGGTTTATGTGCGCACGGTCAACAACACGCAGGTTAGCATGTTGCCGATTTATAATTTCAGCTATTCCAGCAGGGTTTTGTCTTATGAGTTTTCCTACCATTACCAATTGCCGGTCATTACGATCGACGTGAAGTCATCGGCGGCAGACTTAGGCCAGATCATCTTGTACGACGCTTACCGCTATGTCATCATCCCCGGGGGGCTTGCCGCATCCGCGAGATCCCAAGGGGTAGACCTAACGAACTTGGATGCCGTTTCACAAGCATTTGATATCCCGATGAATTAATCCCAGGATTTATCCTTTTAGAAAAACCAATACACCATGAAAACAAGTAAAAGAAACCACCAATTGATCCACCTGTTTGCCGTCGCCGTATTGCTTATGGTTTGCCAGACAGGAAACGCCCAGATATGGAAAAACACAGGCAAGAAGATTGAAAAGAAAATCGAGCGGAAGGCCAGCCAGCGCATCGAGCGGAAAATAGACAAAGCGATCGACAAAGGCTTGGACAAAGTGGAAGAGACCCCCGGCGACATCGCCAAATCGGAAAAAGAAGGCAAAGTGAAAAGGAATTCCGGGAAGCCGGGACAGGCACATGGCGGAGATTCCATCGAGATGAATGCCAAAGGCACCTCGGCCGATGGGCAAGAAACCCAATCAGCCGGCCTACAGCGTTATAGCAAATTCACTTTCGTGCCGGGTGAAGAAATCATCGCTTTTGACGATTTTTCGCAGGATGCCGTGGGAGATCTGCCTGCGTCGTGGGTCAGTACTGGCACCTCTGAAATCGTCAACTTCGAGGGCCTGGAAGGAAACTGGGTATGGTTTAACAAGACCAAAGGCAACTTCGTGCCCGAATACCTGCGGGATTTGCCCGAGAACTTTACGCTCGAATTTGATCTCATGTATGATTTTGCATTTGGCACCTATAGCAATGCACGACTTCTTAACCTGGTGTTTTCGGATATTGCCAATCCTGAAGCCAAGCTGGACTGGGAGGGTACACCCGGATATTTCGCTCTTCAAAAATTGACTGATCACTATACCGGGGTCGAATTCTCCGGCGTTGGGCACGATGGCGGGCCTTTTATTACGGGTAGGAAAGTTGTATCAGCGGATGCGTCCCTCAACTTTTCGACAAAGTACAAAGCTGATCAGCTCATCAATGCCGAGAGCAAGAACACACCGATCCACATCTCCATTGCCCGGATGGGAAGGCGACTACAGGTATTTGCCAATGAAACCAAAGTTTTGGACATGACCAATGCATTCGAACGTGATGTGAAACTGACCAGTGCACGTTTCTATGTGTTGAACAGCACGGATGCCGATAACTATTATGTGAGCAACATCCGTTATGCCATAGGTAAGCCAGATACCCGCAACAAGCTCTTGGAGTCAGGTAAATTCACCACTTCAGCCATCACATTCAACACGGGATCGGCTGAAATCAGGTCGGAATCCTACGGGATACTAAAGGAAATTGCCGATGCGCTGAAGTCTGAACCCGGCAAATCGGTGAGCATCATCGGCCATACCGACAGCGACGGCAGTGATGCGCTTAACCAACAGCTTTCTGAAAAAAGAGCCGAAGCGGTGAGGACCACTTTGGAGCGGGAGTTTGGTGTAAGCAACGTCATGTTGGCAGCCGGTAAGGGAGAAAGTGACCCAGTCGCCGATAACGGCTCGCCCTCTGGAAAGGCACAGAACCGGCGTGTGGAATTTATTCTTCAGTAATAACCAACAACGATTTTACAAATTTTATAACACATACCAATGAACGCAACAATTATCGGTTTAGTCTACGTAACCGCAGGTTCGTTGATGAGCTGTGGTCAAGCCACGCCGCCATCAGCCGCAGGAATATCCGATAAAATAGACCCCAAAGCCGAAGGCCAGAATACCTGCCTGTTGGCCCATGCTGAGAAATATAGCGAACTCCTCACGAAAGAAATGGCAGCCGAGGCAATGAATATGCCGGCAGACCAAGCTATCATGGGTATTTCAAAGTTAGGTTTGGCATCCAACGAATACGACTATGTACAGTACGAATGGGAAAACGGGCGTGAAAAACTTGTGAAACAAATCAATCGGAAAGTCAAAGCAAAGGATTACGTAAAGCTTACCGGCATTGCAGCCACTTCGCTGGATAACTTCAAAATGACCTATCGAGCTGTGAGCGACGAGGATATCGGGATGTTGGACGAAAAAATCGAGCGTTCGGTCAGAGCCGAAGCCCCAACAGCAGTCAGCAAAAATGCACAAAAGAAGTTGGACGATTTAGGTATATCACGCGAACAGCAAGAGCAAATGATGAAAGATTTTTCAGGCATGGCTAAAAAGGTTACACATGCGTACGTTACCGTGGAAAACATCGGCGATGCCGCCGTTTGGAACGGCATCGAAAACACCTTCTATGTGTTTACAAATGGTGCCAAATTCCAGGTGGTAGTGGAAGTAGGTGAAGACCCAGATCAAAACAAGGCCATTGCTCTGGCTTTGGCGAGAACTATTTTAGCGCGTTGCAAATAATCCGTTGAAGAGGCCACAGCGATAAAAATTTAGTGCTTTTAATTCTCAAACCGACCATAGATCTTGCAGATCCGGAAAAGTACCGCCTGTATATCCCGGCTTTGAAGAAAAATACTGGTCTGAAGCAATGCTTGCTTGCTCCCTATGTCTTTGCGACGGATAATGTCCAATTCATTCCCAAAATTGATATTGATGAATTCGCGGATTTCATTCCGGCTTCGACGAAGCAAGGGTACATCCGGTCCGTCTTCTTCGTTAAGTTCATTTATCGCCAGCCGGAAGAATTTGTCCATCTTGTCTCCCAACCCTTCCAGGGTGACAATGAAACCATCGGCAAGGGGGGCATGCAGGTTTTCGATATACTGGACACTTTCCGCACTCATGAATTTTGCCGACTGAAGCATATCCTGTATGAGGTCGGCACCATGCACAATGACTTCGGCTGATCGGCGGTCCGCAGCACCCAGCTTCCGGATAGCCCGTAGGCTATTACGCTTCAGCTTGTATGAGTATTTGATCAGGTCCATCAGTTCCCTATCCGTCTTCCGGATCGCCGACACGTCGCCTGCCCGTATCCCATTCAAAACCGTACTATAGTGCCCGGAGATTTCAATGATCATCGTTACCAGCATATTCTTACTGCGGATGTATACATCAAGATCCGGCTCTTCCAGCAAACTCAGTCTGCTCCTTTCGGTTTTCGACTTCTGTTCCCTTTGGGCGAACGTGATGTTGGATATGATGATGTAAACGAGTACCACCCCCATTAAAAAGCCGGTTGCCACTACCCCCTGATAAATCACGAACACGAAGAAACCCGCTACGGAAAACGCAATCAATGCGGTGATAAACCACCCACCTATTACGCTGAGCACACCCGTAACGCGGTATACTGCCGATTCACGGCCCCACGCCTTATCGGCCAGCGAGGTACCCATGGCCACCATAAATGTCACATAGGTGGTTGATAACGGCAGCTTCTGTGAGGTTGCCCAAGCAATCAGTATACTAGCTAAGACCAAATTCGTTCCTGCTCTGACAAGATCAAAGGCTGGCGCATCCTCGCCAACCCGCGTTGCTTTGCTCAGCTTATCCCGTTCGAAACTCAAATCGTATCGCCGTTTCACATTACGTGGTATAACCGCATCGAAGACGTTTCCCAGCAGCATTGCAGTTTTCACCACCCGACGTGACACATTATTGGGTTTGAACCGATCGTCACTTCCGTCATCGCCCTGCTTCCCGAGGTTGATTTCCGTCTCCGTTACCTTCTTCGCTTTCGCACTAAGCCAAATCGTCAGCGCCATAACCAATCCGGCTATCAGCAGCATGTAATTAGGCACGATCACATCACTTGTGGCAAGAAAATCTTGATAGAGTGCGTCGGCAGCAACGCCGCTTTCTACCCAATTTTCATAGGCTAAGAGCCCGGTAATGGGCACCCCGATGAAATTAACGAGGTCATTACCTGCAAATGCCATGGCTAAGGAAAAGGTTCCTGCCAGTACCACGATCTTAAGCGGGTTCAGCTGATATCGCCTTTGAAGCCAGAAGCATAGCGCCGTCGAGACCGTGAGAATAAGCAATAACACAAGCACGATATGCTCGTAGATTATACCAACCCACTCAGCTTGCATCAGTGTAGTTCCCTTAAGGCCTTTGATTAGCAGGAAATACACGATAACGGTAATCCCCATACCGGAAGACGGGGCACCCAGACTTTTTAGTCGTTGTTCGTATTGGAACGTAAAGGCCGAACGAATGACAAACTGGACGACTACACCCGCGGTAAACGCGATTAAAATAGACAGAAAAATACCTGATATAATTGAGAATGTGCTATCCACATTGATATACTTCATCACCTCGCCAATAGCCTCCCCTTTCTCAGCAGCAAATAAAAAGCCCATGATCATGGAAGCCCCCAACAGTTCGAAGACAATGGAAACGGTCGTTGAGGTCGGCAAACCAAGCGAATTGAAAACATCAAAGAGAACGATATCGGCAAGCATAACGGCCAAAAATATCCACATGACTTTATCGAAGGTAAAGTGCTGCGGCTGGAATATACCCTTACGGGCGATTTCCATCATTCCACTTGAAAAAAAGCAACCCATCAAGATACCCGCGGAGGCGATCAGGATGATATTCCGATAGGTTGTTACCTTACTACCTATTGCTGAATTCAGGAAGTTGACGGCGTCATTGCTCACACCAACAATCAAGTCCGCAACAGCCAATACAAGCAATACTGCGACAATAAACAACATATATTCCATGGAAACCCCTATCTACTATTAGTGCTGCAAAATTGTGAACTTATTGTTAGTTAATGATTGTGATTAAGTTAAGTTAATGTTAACTCACTCCCTAACCCAGGTAATCAGCCTGTCTCATTAGCAGTGCCCGATATTTGTTGAAAACAGCCGATTTAGAGACAAAGCCCATATAAATTCCCGATTTATCAACAACGGGCAGAATCCAGATATCCTCGCGGTTCATCTTATTCATCACCACCTCCATATTGGCATCCACCAAAACCGTATCTGCGGGCTTCTGTACCAAATCGGCTACCGTTTTATCCCGTTCATTGGATTCACCCAGTAGAATTTCAAATAATCGCTCGCTATAGATGATTCCCAACAGCTTGCCCTGGTCGTCTACCACTGGAAAAATATTTCGTTTGGTATGAATGATATCGTACCGTCTATCCATGGGTCGTTCATGTGGGTGGAGAATTGTAAAGTTCTTCTCCAGCACGTACCGCAGTTTCATCATGCTCAATACGGTGCGATCCTTATCTTCATGGGTAAGCAAATCCCCTTTTTCCGCCAGCGCCTTCGTGTAGATGGAATGTTTCATCACACTACGATTGATCAGGTAAGCAATAGATGTAACAATCATCAGCGGCACCATCAGCATATACCCACCCGTAATTTCAGCGATTAGGAAGATAGCGGTGAGCGGAGCGTGCATGATGCCGCTAAGTGCCGCGGCCATTCCCGCTACTACAAAATTCGCGATATCCAGCGACACCAGTCCTGTGAGATTCAATCCGTAGGCAAAAGCAAAGCCCAATAGGCCCCCCATCACCAACGTGGGTCCGAATATACCACCGTTGCCGCCACTATTTAAGGTAATTAGCGATGCAAATGATTTTGCAATTACCGTAATGAGGGCATAAAGGACAATCAGATAACCATATTGGCTATAACCTGAAAAAATACTATTGTCCAATAGCGCATGATAACTCCCATTCAGTATTTGCTGGATAGCCAAATACCCCTCGCCATATAAAGCCGGAAAAAGAAAGATGAGCAATCCCAAGCTAAGTCCGCTTAACCACACTTTCCGGTATGGATTTGTAATACCTGCAAACCAGCTGTTGACCGCAGCACTTAACTTGGAAAAATAGATGGAAAACAAACCGATCAGGGCCGCTAAAAGAACATAAAAAAATAACGCATCGAGGTTCCAGTCATCCGTCAGCAGGTGAAACAGCGGTTCGCTGTAGATCAATCTCGATATCACAGAAGCCGTGGCCGCTGACATCAGCAACGGAATAAATGCCGGTATCGAAAATTCCGGCAAAAGGATTTCAATTGCAAAAATCATCCCCGCCACCGGACTGTTGAAGGCACCGGCAATCCCCGCAGCAGCCCCGCAAGCCAATAAAAGCGTAATTTCGCGATAATTGAGCCCAAAAACTCGTCCGATATTGGCCCCGATTGCCGAACCGCTATTGGCGATAGGCGCTTCCAGTCCGGCCGAACCACCAAAGCCGATAGTCAATGCGCTCGTAATAATCTGCGAATACATATTGTGGGGTTCAATCCTACTGGATCTACGTGATATGGCATACATAATCGGGGTCATACCATGCGCCATTTGCTTACTTTTGATAAATCGCCTCACATAGACAACACTCAATAGGATACCTATCAACGGAAAGAAGAGATACAGGTAATATTTATATTCCCATTGTACCTCATCCTGTAGAAACGCCGCAATGGAATGCGTCAAGCCTTTAAGTGCAGCAGCAGCTAGACCACCCAATATGCCCACCAAGATCGACAAAACGATAAGGAAATTTCGATTTGACAACCGTTGAATCCGCCATTGATTCAGCGTCATGATGTATCTCCGAAGTCGCTTCATCATGCCACAAAGCTAATCATCCTGCGCAAAAAAGCGAATCGCTCAGCGGTCTTTCTACCTTTACAGTTAAATTTTGCTTTCCCGGTTATCTCGTTGAGATGACCGTAGCCACGAACTATTTAAATCACTAGATCCCCTGTAGCAAAAGTGCGCTGCTTTGCGTTTAGCACTAAAATTCCAACTATGAATAAAGTATACGCATTACTGGCCCTGTTGGCCATCACCGTCTTTAACGCCTGTGAAAAAGGTGATATCGAACACGAGAGCCGTTTCGAGCAGAGCTACAAAGCTTGGCTGAATTTTAAGGCATCAAGTGGCAACAATTACCGCTACGAAGTGTCTGGTGCTACCTGGACAGGATCCTCTTGGCTGACTACTATCACCGTTAAGGAAGGGAAGGTGGTGCAACGGGATTTCCGATACGAGGTATTCAATGACATCCGCAGGCCGGATGAGGGTTGGGTTTCGGCATCGCTCGATGACTTGCTGAATGGCTTGGGATTTACGGCCGAAGAGTTTCTGGAACATGAGGGAAGTTCCTTCCACGAGGGACTGCAATGGACGGAGACCGCGATTGAATTGGGGGTTCATGAGTCTTCCCCAGCCAGCCCTATCCAGACGCTGGATGAGATTTACGAGACGGCCCGCACGGTATGGTTGAAAAAACGGGATGACGCACAAATTTCTTTTGACGCAAAAAATGATGGCCTGATTTCTTCAGCGGGCTTCGTGCCGAACGGCTGCATGGATGACTGTTTCTCGGGTATTGCTATCCGGTCTATCGAGGCGATTGACTAGGTCAAGTACGGCAATTTGCTTACCATTGAAACATTAAAAAACGATGTTATGTCGTGGTAGAAATTCAACCTCACAAAGCCGCAACAGCGCTTTTCCAGAACACGCGGATATGTCCTGTATCTACTTTCATCCGGTCATCTAAAAACGCTAATGCCGTTCAGGAAAAGTGCCCTTGACGTACTTGATTACGGCAGAAGTGTCAATCAAATTATCTACCTTTTCGAATACCCTTTCCGCATCCCAGATTTCGTCGATATCGAAATGCAAGCCCGTTATCGAACTGTGCGTGAAATCAAGCAAATCCGCGGTATTTTCACTATGCAGCGCTTGCCTGCGGGAAACACCTGGCCACCTTCGGCTGAAGCCTTTCCAATCGGTGAGTTTAGGGTTCTCGTTGTCTTCTTTGAAGCAGTTCTTCTAACCTAATAGATAGCGGGTTAGAATAATATTTATTATTTTTGTGATATGAATGCAGATTTAAACATAAACACGATTCTAACTCAGGTTAAACAGCTTAACAGAGCTGATCAATTGAGTTTGTTGGAAAAATTGGCATTACTAATTCGCAAATCTGATACTACGAGAAATAAAGTCAAACTCAGTTCTATTTCTGGTATCGGGTCCTCGCTTTGGAGTAAGACCAATATTGATGAATACATCGAGCAGGAAAGGCAGTGGTAATAACTGATTTCTATCAAAAGACCGTATTTTTAGATACGGCACCCCTTATCTATTTCATTGAGGGTCATTCTGAATATCAGGAGAAGCTGATGGCGTGTTTTACCGCCAACGATAACGGCGATTTTACGTTTATTACTTCTTCGATTACCCTTTTGGAAGTTTTGGTTAAGCCCCTAAGAGAGCGAAAACACAGACTGGTAGATCAATACAAAGAAATTCTCTTGAACGCATCCGGTATTCTTTTAGCTGAAGTGTCTAATGATATTGCTGAAGGTGCAGCCGGATTAAGGGCAAAATATAACTTGAAAACGCCAGATGCGATACAAGTTGCTACGGCTCTAGAAAACCAAGCGGATTATTTTTTTACAAATGATTATCGACTGGCTATTATCCAAGAGATAAAGATTGTGACATTCCAGGATTTGTAGTCCGCTGGCTTGAAGTCTTTTTCCACTTCACCTTGTTCCTTGAAGTTAATACTATACATTAGCGCATTGGTGCCGACGACAATCCTATTCATAATCATTGGCTTCTTCACGGTCAAATTTATGTCCATCGCTATTTCGCGAAACTTCCACCAATTCCTTCTTTAGTTGTTCCACACTTTTTCTCTTGGCTACCGTTCTTTCGCTGTTTTCGCTTTGCTCAAGATTACCAGAACCTCCAGATAACAACGCCACTCGGTTCTCAATTACAGCCTTCGTCACCTTCAGTGCGTTATCTACCTTTTCGAATACACTTTCCGCATCCCAGATTTCGTCGATATCGAAATGCAAGCCCGTTATCGAACTATGCGTGAAATCAAGCAAACCCGCGATATTTTCACTCAATGCAGCGCTTGCCTGCGGGAAACACCTAGCCACCTTCGGCTGAAGCCTTCCCAATCGGTGAGTTTTTGGGAATTCAAAACTGAAGATAGACAACAGGTTCTTATATAAGTATTCCAGGCAATGATGTAACATCAAAGCTGCTACATTGGGCGATTGGCTTTTCAACCGCTCGGCTTCCGACAAGAATACGCCCGACTGCGCGAATAGTCGGTCCAGTTTTTCCGGTAGCTCGGTTCTCACTTCGTCGAGCGTTTCAGCAGACACTGATTGAAGCCGATAAGGACTCCCCGAAAACACGAGGTTTTCTTGGCTGCAAAAGAGGCAATGATGAGGTTGTCCTTGGCTGATTGCTCGTTCGAATTTGGCTGTTGTTTCAAAATTGACAACCACATTTTTTTGCCGGAAACATGCCAGGTCGAGGATGCCTTTGGTCATTTTCTTTGAGGTGATTTGCGACCGATCCATCACAACGAGGATTTCGGCGTAGGCATTAACATCCAACTCGGGCAATGCAGGGTGATTGATTAAGAACAGCCGCTGCGGTTCGAACACGGCGGTCATCAATTCCAACACCGGTTTCAGCGCCGCGTGTTCAGACGCCACCTGCAAAAGCGAACCGATTTTCCGCATCCAGTTGTCAAACTCCCCGTGGTTCGGACCGGGATGGAGGTAGATGTGATTGGTGGTTTGGGAATCGTTGCGAGTAGAGAAATCGTTATTCCGGGCATCTCCATTGCCGCTAACGTGAATATTCTGATTCATAATTTAATGTTAAGTAAACTAATGCTGTTGCTTGTATTCTGGTCGAAAAAAGGACTTCAAACACTTGGGAAATTAATTAGCACCTTTCAGTAGAAATTTATTAGATATTACCTTGAACGAAACGGTACAATCAGCATTGCGAAACACCAATCCCTCTCGGGCAACCTGTTTATTAGGCGGACTTAGTTCGGCGTCACCGTCTGCCAGCCCCAAAATCTCGTCAATGGTGTCCGGCAACTGGAAGTTCCCAGCCAATAAAGGGACAGTTTCAAGTTCCAGCTTTTCCATCAGTCGGAAAAATTCGTCCATGGGTAGGTATCGGTGTTTGTCAATATCAAACGCATAAAAAACTGTACCGTCTGGCTTACGAGTTTATATGGATTCCCTTGACCCCTTCTCCAATGAGCTCACCTTGTAACGCAATATTTCGATTAAGCGAACTCAATTTGCGAGTAAGCTCAATCTCATGAGCGAACTTCCAAAGCGTGTTATCGGGTGATTCTAACAGCTCTAGGTTTCGAGAACAAACCCCAAAATGTCCGTTGTGCAAATAATAGGTAACGGACGATCCATCCAATTTCTCCAAGACATAATAGCGGTGCTGAATGAGCCGTTCTACGAGTTGTTGAGTTGCGGTTGTTTCCATAAAAAATCAATAATTAGATAGAAAATCTATACAAACGTATAGTTAATATTTCAATAAAACAAACAATCGTTCATATTTTCTATACAATAATTATATTTATCATCACAAAAGAGCAGATTAAATGACAGATCTAGGAGAAATTCTGGCTAAACGGTCGGTTAATAAGTCGATGGTAGCGCGGCGGACGGGCCTGAGCAAAGCACGGATGAACGAACTAACACTGACACCAACAGCCAAGCTGCGGGCCGATGAACTCTATCTCATCGCGAAAGCCATTGACTTGGATCCGTGTGCATTACTCAACCAACTGTACGGTCGATTAACGTTGGTTGGTGAAGGAAATTAATATGACACCGTTAACTCGATATATGAAACACTCCATGCTGTTCGTCATCATTGCCCTCCTTTGCTGCTCCTTCGGACAAAAGCAGCAGACTTGGCTCGCGCTCGGTGATTCCATTACATACCTCAACGAGCATCCTGACGAAACGGGCAATCGCATAACCAAAGGCTATATGACGTTGGTAACGGAGGAAAGACAGGACATGCGCTATATCAACCAGGGGCATAACGGTTGGACAGCGGTACGCATCGCAGAGCAAATCGATAACCTGGAATTGGAAAAGGCGGATTTTTACACGGTTTTCTTGGGCACGAATGATTGGTGGGCGGGATTGCTCCTCGGTTCACTGGCTGATTACCGGAACAAGACAGGCACCGCCACCACAAGCGGCTCTTTCCGTATCATAGCCGATAAACTCAAGCAGCTGAACCCCGATGCCGATATCATCCTGATCACACCCATGCAGCGGGCCGACTTTGTATACATCAACGATTTTAAGAACAACGCCTGGGGCTCCTATAAACCGAACCGAAATGGCCAAACGCTCGAACAATTCGCCGATACGATCCGAGCGATCGGCCGCGAAGCGGGATTCAAGGTCGTCGACCTTTATCATCACCCCAAGCTGAAGCTCGAAAAGCTGGTGAAATTCAAATGGCTGAAAGAACCAGCATCCGGTAAGTACCGCCAATACCGATACCCAACCTATACGGAAGTTGTCTTCAATCCCGAAACCGATGAATATCCCTATCCCGAAGCGGCCATCGACATGACATACGATGGGCTGCATCCCTCGGACAAGGGATACCGGGTGATTGCCCGCGAATTGCTGCACACCTTACCGTAAGCGGTTGCTGACGGATATCCTGCGATCCATCACTTCGACGCTGATATCGCCATAAAATCCACTTCTAATAGCTTTTTTAACGTTCCCTGCGCCCATGCTGCGGGCATGATCCGTAGTAACGAGTTGCGGATACCGATCACTAGCGGATGGGTATATTGGGCGGCGCGACCGATTCGCCAAGAGGTATCGGTGATGTATTTTGTCCGCTTTAACCGGCGCCTTTCGAAGTTTTTGAATGCCTGTTCAACGAGGCTGGTCCGCTTCATCTCGTCGGTCAACACGGCTACATCCTCAAGGGCCTGGCAAGCTCCTTGCCCCATATTGGGGGTAGTGGCATGTGCGGCGTCACCGATCAGTAAAATGTTGTCGTAAGCAAAACGTGATAGCGGCTTGATATCGATGATATCGTTCCAGATCAGATCCTCATCTTTTGTACTCGACAGGATTTCAGGAATCGGATGGTGGTAACCACCGAAGTTGCGCAATAGATCCTGCACCGAATAATTTCTATATACATTGCTGTTTGGCGACGCATTGACACAAGCGTACCAGTAAATGCGATCATCTACCAACGGCGTCATTCCAAACCTACCATCAGGGCCCCACGTTTCCGAACCGCGCTGTAATCCGATAGCACCATTGGTAATCGTGGCCCGCCAACAGGTATAACCTGAGTAACGGGGTTTGGAGCCGGGGACCAATTGCTGCCGAGCAATGGAATTAACGCCATCTGCAACGATCAAATACCGGCACCGGTACATTGTGCCATCTTCGAAATGCAAGGCGATCCCATCGCCAGCTCGTTCAAACCGCCGTAAGCGCTTACCGAGCTGTATGGATTCCGGAGGCAGCTTTTCTTGCAGATAGCGATGTAGGTCTGCGCGGTGCACCGTAAGGTTCTTTTGATTGTATCGCGCACTCAGGCTCTGGGCATCGGGCGCAATCAAGGCACGGCCCTTATGGTCCAAGACTTCATAGGTATCGGTATAGAAGCCGATTTCTTCGACCTCCTGCCGAAGGCCTAAATATTCAAACGCCTGCATAGCATTGGCAGCCAAACCGAAGCCAGCCCCGATACCCTTCAGCACCGGAGCCTGTTCGAAAACCAGAAAATCTTTTTTAAGACCGGCAAGGGCAATGGCTGTGGAAATCCCCGCAACCCCGCCTCCAACAATGGCATATTCGCTAGCTAACGTCATGTTTGCTAGCGGTTAATCGACTGCGCCAAACACCTTCTTCAACAGTGAGGTAGTACGGAATACCGAATTGTCCCGGATGGCGCTTTCTTTTTCTGCAACCATCTTGAATACCCCGCTAACGGTTTCCTGCGTCACATAACTGTTCAGATCCGTTTCGAGCGACTGGTTGGTTATCCCATTATACTGGCTGATGATCTGTTCCCAGATTTTGTCTGCACCGACTTTACCCAGAGAACCTTCCACTTTTGGTTTGAATGCCGTAAAAAGTTGTTCGGATGTTTTACCCTTCAGGTAATTGGTCGCCGCTACGCTATCACCCAGCAAAATGTTTTTCGCATCGTCAAATGTCATCGATGTGATCGCATTGGCAAAAATCGGCGCGCCTTCCTGTACTGCATCTTCAGCGGCCCGATTAAGCAATAGCAACCCCCGGTCGGCCAAGCTGCCCAATCCGATACCGCGTAGCGTGGCATCTACCTTCCTCAATTTCTCCGGGAGTAGGATTTTAACGAGCTCATTCTTAAAGAATCCGTCTTCGGCTCCGAGCTTTTGTATCCCCTCTTTTACACCGATATTCAACGCTTCTTTAAGCGCACCGGACATTTCTCCGGTGGATATGCCGGTCAGGTCCGAGTTGCTTTTCTTACTATCATCACTTGTCTTCTCTTCTTGTTGATTTTTTACAGCTTTCTTTACTTTATCAAATATACTTTGTGCCTGGACCGTGGATGAAGCCAAAAAAGAGCCAAATAACCCGATCAAAAATAGTCTTCCAAAAAACATCATGTTCAATTTATAAATACCCGGCAAATGTACACAACAAAATCAACATGCATTTTGCAGGGAGACGGTTTCGTACCATTTACCAAAGAAAGCCCGCGTCGTTTCCCGATGATTCAATACTGTTCGTATTTGGGCAACAGGTGTTCGAAATCGAACACCTATCCAAAACAATTTCATCATAAAAAACTAATAATGAGCAAATTAATGTTTTGGCGTAGTTGATGCTATTTTTTTGAACACGGACTGATCACGAAGTGATTTGTTGCCAGCACAAAATTAGAGATGATAAGGAATAATTTCAGTACGGCTTTACGAAGCATTACAAAAAACAAAGGCTTTTCCTTCTTGAATATAGTCGGTTTGGCATTGGGTATTTCTTGTGCCCTGCTTATCCTGCTTTGGGTTCAGGATGAGCTGCGCGTCGATCAATTCCACGCGAATGGCGACGAGCTCTATCAAGTCTATCAACGGAATTTTTACGATGGAAAGGTAGCAGGTGCTTACCAAACCCAGGGGCTTTTGGCCCAGGAACTTAAGAAAAATATTCCGGAGATCGAATATGCAAGCGGGATGGAATATGTAGCAGCCCCCGGCACGGCTAGTACCTTTTCCGTGGATGACAATGTCAACAAAATGATGGGATTTTTTGTCGGTGCCGATTTTCTAAACATGTTCAGCTACCCCGTGCTGCAGGGCGACAAACAATCGGCGTTGACTATGCCGAATGCGATTGCCATTTCACGAAAAATGGCCGATCTTTTTTTTGGCAGCACGGAAAACGCTATAGGCAAGACCATCCGGTTTGAGAATAAGGGAGACCTGCAGGTGACAGCAGTCTTTGAAAACCTTCCCGTCCATGCTTCCCAGCAGTTTGACTTCCTAAGGGGGTGGGGCGATTTTGTCAGCGAAAATGCCTGGGTACATAATTGGGGTAACACCTCTCCCTCAACATTCGTGCAGTTGCGTGCCGATGCCGACCGGCAACATGTAGCAGCTAAAATAAAAGATTTCATCTATCATTACACGGATAAGAATGAGGGCTTCCGAACGGAACTGGCTTTGCAACCCTATGGCGAACGGTACTTATACTCAAATTTTAAGGACGGATATATCACTGGCGGGCGTATCGAATACGTCCGGCTGTTTAGCTGGGTTGCCGCATTCGTACTACTCATCGCTTGTATCAACTTCATGAACCTGGCAACGGCCCGCTCGGTTAAACGGGCCAAAGAAATCGGGCTTCGCAAAACTATCGGGGCTTCCCGATTCTCTTTGATCACGCAGTTTTATATGGAAGCGTTCCTGCTCGCGGCGTGCGCACTCCTAGTCGGACTTATACTCGCTTTTGGCTTCCTACCGGTATTCAACCAGTTTACGGGAAAAGCTTTGGCACTGCCGCTCTCAGCATCCGGTTTCTGGCTTTCGGTATTCGCACTACTTATCACTGTCGGTATGGTAGCCGGAAGTTACCCTGCACTGTATTTATCTTCCATGCGGCCTATCCATGTACTGAAAAATAACCTCCGGTTGGGCGGTGTGGTTCTCCTCCGGAAGGGATTGGTAGTCTTCCAATTCACCCTTTCGGTCATGTTAATATTGGGCATGATGGTGATTTATCGCCAACTTGGCTTTATTCAAACGACGCATATTGGCTATGATCGGGAGAATCTGGTTTACATCCCTATTGAAGGTGATTTGGTAAAAAACTATCAAACATTTAAAACAGAAGCGGAAAATCATCCCGGAATCCTTTCGGTATCGAAGATGCGCAATTCGCCGACAGTAATTGAACACCATACAGGAAGCATCAATTGGCAGGGCAAAGATCCTAATCTCATGGTATCTTTTGCCGATGCCGTGGTGGGCTACGATTTCGCAGAGACCCTACAGCTCCAGCTAAAGGAGGGCCGCGATTTTTCGAAGGCTTTTGGAGCAGATTCGGCTGCCTACTTGCTGAACGAAACCGCCGTGGAACGGATGGGCTTCCAATCAGCCATCGGACAAACGGTGGATTGGGGGAACCGTCCGGGCAAAATCATCGGTATACTTCGGGATTTTCATTTCAACTCCTTCCATCAAGCTATCGAACCATTGATCATTCGGCTAGACGAAAACTGGACATGGGGCACTATCCTGGTGCGTACCAAAGCAGGCAGCACAAAAGACGCTATTGCGACGCTTGAACGGCTCTGCAAAGCATTAAATCCAAAAACTCCTTTCACCTTTCAGTTCTCGGATCTGGAGTTTTCTAAGTTGTATAAGAGTGAAGAGATTGTCGGTAAATTGTCCTATTACTTTGCTTTATTTGCCATATTGATTTCTTGCCTTGGCCTTTTCGGCTTGGCTGCATTCACCGCCGAACAACGCACCAAGGAGGTCGGTATCCGAAAGGTGTTGGGTGCGTCAGTGGGCAGTGTGGTATCGCTCCTTTCGCAAGATTTTGTAAAGCTTGTTTTGGTGGCCATTGTCATCGCCTGCCCAATTGCCTGGTGGACGATGAACAATTGGTTGGCCGGTTTCGCATATCGCATCGATATCGAATGGTGGATGTTTGCCGCGGCGGGGCTGGCGGCAGTAGCGATCGCTTTGCTAACAGTGAGTTTCCAAGCAATTAAGGCGGCAGTCGTGAACCCGGTAGATTCATTGCGGGATGAGTAAAGCTTTAGCCTGTTACGCTCCATCTGGATCCGAGGCGCTCCGCTGTTGTACCCTAGGTAGGGTCTGCAACAGGCTAAAACAGTGAAAGCGGGAAACGATAAAAACGAACGTTCTGACCGCTGTTATCTAATGACTAAATACTTTTGTACTAAGACCAATAAGCATGATAACGAACTACCTCAAAATCGCATGGCGAAATATCATCCGCCAAAGGCGGACATCGCTAATCAATTTGATGGGGCTTTCTTTGGGAATTGCGTCGGCGTTGATTTTATTTGTGATCGTGCAGCATGAGTGGAGCTATGATCGCTTCCATAAAAACTACAAACATATCTACCGGATTGTAACGGAGACGAAACACGAAAATTCGTCCGATTACAACGCGGGAGTCGCTAATCCGTTACCCCAAGCGCTACAGGTAGACATGCCTCAATTGAAGGCCATCGTACCATTGCTAGCAACCGGTGGCCAGGTAGATGTACCTAATAAAAACCAGGAAAACCCGATCGACAAATATTCCGAACAGGTCATTTTTACAACAGCCGATTTTTTCCAGCTCTTTGACGCAACGTGGCTTGCTGGAGATGCGACCTCGCTGACGGTGCCCAATAGTGCCGTCCTCGACAGGGAGACTGCCGACCGCTTCTTTGGCTCATGGCAGCAGGCCATAGGACAGCAACTCCAATTGGCCAATGCTATTACGCTCCAGGTTACCGCTGTTGTGGAAAACGCTCCGCAAAACAGCAACTTTCCTTATCACTTACTCGCCTCCTTCCCGACATTGGAGGCAAATTCGAGTCTGTTTGACTACGATGCCGATAATTGGAATGGCGTAAGCAGCAGCTTCCAGACTTATGTATTGTTTGATCCCAATGAGGACAGGGCCGCTATCGGCCAACAATTGGAAGGCTTAGCCAAAAAATATTTTGAAGGCAACGGAAGAAATAGGTTGCTACACTTGCAGCCACTGAGCGATATTCATTTTGACACACGCTACGGCAATGTGCTCGATAATCGAATGGTTAAGCGGTCTACCTTGACCACATTGGCGCTCATCGGCGTGTTCATCCTCATCATGGCAGCCATCAATTTCATCAACCTCAGTACCGCCCAAGCGCTAGGTAAAGGCAAGGAAATTGGTGTTCGGAAAGTATTAGGGGGTTCCAGGCGGGGCTTGATTGCACAATCGTTCAGTGAAACCTTCCTACTTGTCTTTCTATCGATGGTCGTTGCAATCGGGATCGTCTATATCGCGCTCCCTTATGTGCATCACTTTTCCAACATGCCTGATCGCCCTACTTTACTACAAGGGAATACCGTTGTATTTCTCGGTATAGCCCTCGTGGCGATGACCCTGCTGTCGGGTGGCTACCCGGCACTTGTCCTTTCCGGTTTTACACCCATTGCTGCGCTCAAGAATAAGACTAATACCGCCCAACTGGGGGGAGTTCCCGTGCGGAAGAGCTTGGTGGTTGTACAATTCGCCATCGCTCAATTGCTCATGATCGGCACACTGGTGGCCGTAAAACAAATGACCTATATCCGGAATGCCGATCTGGGTTTTGACAAAGCGGCTGTTTACGTAGTGCAAGTACCTAGCGACAACAGCGAGAACCAGCGGGTATCGATTTTCAAGCAGCAGTTATTACAGCTCCCACAGATTCAGTCGGTGAGCCTGGCGAGCGACGTTCCTTCATCGGACAACAAATGGCAGTCAAATTTCTATTTCGATGGAACGGAATCGGGCAATGATATCACGTTCCCCACCACTATGAAATTCGCTGACGCCGACTATTTTGACAACTATGCGCTGACCTTTGTTGCAGGCAATGCCTATGCGGAAAGCGATACCGCCAAAGCGGCCGTGGTCAACGAGACCATGGTGCGTAAATTGGGTTTACCAAGTGCCGAAGATGCGATAGGTAAGCGAATCCGCATTGGATTTATGGATAGTTGGATGACCGTTGCCGGGGTTGTGAAAGACTTTATACCCAACTCGCTGCGAGAAGAAGTCAGCCCGATGATCATTACTACCTTGAAGCGCAACTATTACGTAGCCGGTATCAAACTGGAGAAAGGCGCCGGGAAAAGCACATTGGTTGAAATCCAGCAACGGTTTGAACAGCTTTACCCGGAGCATTATTACCAGGCTAGCTTCTTGGATGATAATATCGCCAAATTTTACGAACAGGAAGAAAAAATGGCGCTGGTGTACCAATTGTTTGCGGCATTATCGCTCGTAATATCCAGCATCGGACTATATGGGATGGTGTCCTTTATGCTGGGCCAAAAAGTAAAGGAAATCGGAATCCGGAAGGTGCTTGGCGCAAGTGTCGCAGGTATCGTCTATCAATTTTCCAAAGAGTTCGTTTATTTGGTAGTTATTGCATTCTGCGTGGCGGCACCGATTGCCTATTATTTCATGCATGACTGGTTGGCTAATTTTACTTATCGCATTAATTTAAGCACTGGGCTGTTTGCGGTTGCGATGCTGGTGGCCCTGACAATTGCGATGCTAACCATTGGCATCAAAGCTTTCAAAGCCGCAGTAGCTAATCCAGTTGATTCATTGAGGGACGAATGACGTAGTACAAAGATATTATCTAACGATCAAGTGTAATGTACTAATTACTAAAGAGATGATAAAGAACTACTTCAAAACTGCACTCCGTAACCTGCTACGGCAGCGGGTGTTTGCCGTCATCAACGTCGCGGGGCTAGCCTTGGGAATCGCCACATGCATACTGATCGGTTTATTTATATTCGATGAATGGAGCTACGACCGATTCCACGAAAAGTCGGACCGCATTGTGCGTGTGGTATTTGGCGGCGCCGTACCCGGTGGTGAGATCAAAGAAGCCAATGTAATGCCTCCTACGGCGCAGGCAATCCAAGCGGAATTTCCAGCTGTTGAAGCCGCCACCCGTCTGGTATCGGCCGGCAGACCTTTCTTTCAGGTGGCCGATCAGTTCTTCAATGAGGAAGAAATGGCATTCGTGGATTCAAATTTTTTCCAGGTATTCAGCTTTCCCCTAATCCAGGGCAATTCAAAGACTGCGCTCATCGAACCCAACACAGTCATCCTTACGGAAACAGTTGCCAGAAAATATTTCGGGAGTATAGATGTCATCGGCAGGCAAATAGCGGTGAAGGACAATAACCAACCCCTAAAAGTGACGGGTGTGGCAGCGGATTTACCCCATAACTCACACCTCCGTTTCGATATTTTCACTTCTATGTCTAGCTACCCGAATGCTAAATCCCATTCGTGGCTGGAATCGGGCTTTTATACCTACGCGGTACTTCATCCCGGCTCAGATTACAACACGATGGAAGTCAAGCTCCCCGCGTTGTTTGAAAAATATGCCGGCCCCCAGTTCCCCGCTGCTTTCGGGATGACCTATACGGAACACCGAAAGGCGGGTAACGACATCGGCTTACACCTCCAGCGCCTTACGGACATTCACCTGCATTCGGATTTTACCAATGACCTGAGTACGCCAGGAGACATCCGCTATGTGTACATTTTCGGTGCTATTGCCTTGTTCATGCTCCTCGTTGCCAGTATCAATTTCATGAACCTGGCTACCGCCAGTGCTTCCAGACGGGCCAAGGAGGTAGGCGTACGGAAAGTACTCGGGTCGGGGCGGAAAGCGCTGACCATCCAGTTTCTACTCGAGTCGCTACTATTGACGTTTATCGCGTTGCTATTCGCCATTGGACTTACCTACTTGGCGTTACCGCTGTTTAACCATCTATCGGGCAAGGCATTAACACTCGACTTGGTAGCACATTGGTGGATCATACCCTTGCTGTTGTTCGTTGGGTTTGCCGTAGGTCTTGTGGCTGGAAGTTATCCGGCATTCTTCTTGTCAGCCTTTAGGCCGGTAGCGGTATTGAAGGGGAAGCTCATTCCTGACAATAACGGCTTGGGATTGCGCAGCGGTTTGGTCGTTTTCCAGTTTCTGGTTTCGATTGGTCTGATCATCTGTACCACCGTCGTGTACAAACAACTCCATTACATCCAGCATAAAAAACTGGGTTATGATAAGGAACAAGTGCTGGTACTGCGGACCTGGCCCTTGGAAAAAAACGAAGAAATATTCCGGCAGCAATTGCTACAGGATTCACGTGTACTCCACGTGAGTAACTCGCCCTATGTTCCGGCGGGCGCTACCTATAGTAACAACTTCTTCGTCCATCCCGTAGATGCTCCCGCGCAATGGACCAAGACCCTCCGATATGATGTGGATGAACACTATATCCCAACCCTGGGAATCGAATTGTCAGCTGGCCGAAATTTTTCAGCCGATTACGGCATGGATTCATTGAGCGCTATTATCAACGAAACGGCTGCTGCAACATTTGGATGGACCGGCGACGCGCTCGGAAAAACGCTAGTCAATGGCGAAAACAAACACTTACGTATTGTGGGAGTCGTAAAAGATTTCCATTTCAAATCCTTGCACGAACGGATATCACCTTTGGTGATGGTGTTGAACAAGAATTTCGGCAATCTTCTAGTAAAAGCCAAGCCCGGTGATGTTACCAGTTTACTGGAAACCATGAAAAAACAGTATGATGGGCTCAGCCCCGATTTGCCTTTTTCGTACTCTTTTCTGGATGATCGGATCAATAACACCTACCTGGCAGAACGTAAAACCGGCATCATACTGGGCTTGTTTGCAGGGCTCACCGTCTTCGTGGCTTGCCTTGGATTATTCGGACTAGCGACATTCACAGCCTACCAACGGACGAAAGAAATCGGTATCCGTAAAGTACTAGGAGCAACGGTAGCTAGCATTATCCGTCTTTTGGTTACGGATTTTGTGAAACTCGTCGGACTTGCCATGCTCATCGCATCTCCAATTGCTTGGTGGGCGATGAACAGATGGCTGGAAGATTTCGCCTACCGCATTGAAATCCAATGGTGGTTTTTTGGGCTGGCAGGGCTGGCGGCAATGATGATTGCGTTGCTCACAGTGGGCGGGCAAGCCATCCGGGCAGCTGTGGCTAACCCCGTGGAGTCGTTGCGAGATGAGTAAATTAGGCTTGTGGCGAAGGATTCTTTACGAGCAGCTCCATTGCTGCAATCCGACGATTGCTCAGCTCACCGGCTATTCGTAAAAGTGTCGAGGCACGGTAGTAAAGCGTCCACGCCTCTTCCTCCTTGACGGTAAACCCCGCAGCATAACGGCAATCATTATAGCTGTTTTTGAGTAAATTGAAGAGCGTCTTATCCCGCGGATTATCACGAGGGAAGACGCCGGCAATCTCTGGTGCAATGGTACTGCAAAGTTTGAGCATCCATGCAAGGTTGTGGGTATTGGGCCTCATGTGCAACATGACTTTAAGTATCGCCTTGCACGCTTGCTCCACAGTTTGATGCATCATAAATACAGCCAAGCCAAAATTGCATTCCACCAAGCAATATGCAGCACAATCCATAAATTGGCAACTGTTGTTGAACCAACGGCGCCAGCCTTCCCGTGTTTCTTGCAACAAGGTTTCGTGGCATATAAACCCCTGAACGACTGGCAACGCATTCGTTTGGCTATACAACAAAGCGCCACGCTTGAAAATATGACAAACAAACACATCTCCTGTAGCCAGGCGTTGCATTGCATCGTTATGTGATAGCACCACCGTGGTGTATTGATGCGTATCGGTACTAAGGTTATTGGCCAAATGTTGGATGTCATACAAGCAGCGCTGTTCGCTCTCATTGTACACCAATAAGATATCGGCCTTGAACCATTGTTTCGTTGTTTTCTGTGCAAAACAATGCGCGCAGCTCGATTCGTGCTGTTGAAGGGCAAAACAAAAGATAAATGCCGTACCGATCCGGTCGGTGAGCTCCAGGGCCAGCCGGCGTAATGCGGCTTGCTGCACCGAATTGAGGTTATCAAAGTCTATATCCATGGTTAACGGTTTTGTGGACTATGGGTAATTAATGCACAACTTGTTGAATTTCTTCATCAAAGCAGGAGCAGCTGCACTGTTTTTTCTATTTTGCATACGTTAACAGCAGCTAAGTTTGTATATTGCTATTTCATACTACAAAGATAATATCTTTAGATACTATTTCAATATCAAAACAGATGGAAATGCAAAATTCTTTAGAAGGCATTGATTTACAGTCGGAAAAAATCGGGAGCCGCCTTAAGGAGATCCGAAATTCCTTGGGCATGACCGTGGAAGAGTTTTATAGCCCCTTGATGAAAGCATTCAATAATGGGTCATCCATTGAAAACAATAAACGGAAACTAGGCAAACGCCTTGCAAAAGACATTATTGAATATTACAATATTAATCCAGCCTACCTGAACACCGGTGAAGGGGAGAAGCTATTTATGGTACGACCCTACCTCAAACAGACCTTTCATTCGATTCCCAAGTCAGGTGGAGAAAGCGTACCCTTCTACGATGTCAAACTCACCGACCTGCAACGTATATCATCGGATATTTTCGACGATAGCACACCGGAATACTACGTAAACTTTCGCCCCTTTAACGACTGCTCGGCTTATCTGCCCATGTACGGCGACAGCATGTATCCTCGCGTCGCCAACGGTGAGATCATCGCTGTCAAGGAAATTACAAACACCGATATCATCCTATGGGGCGAGGCTTATTTGGTCGTGACCGATGAACGCGCCAACGGCATGGTGACGGTGAGGTTGCTCTACCAACACAAAGACACCTCCAAAATCGTACTCCGGGCCGCCAATCCCGATTATGAGGGTGACACCGTGATCACAAAAGCTTCTATTGTCAAACTGTATATTATTAAGGGCAAAATCACCCAAAACCAATTGTAATATTGTAGCAGGCATCCTTTGTTTGCAGAAACCTGCAAAAATTTTCAAAAAAATGCAAAAGATATCCGCCAAGCAAAAAACTTGGCATCCTTTTCGCTATTACCAGCATAGGTTTAGGTTGATAGCCCCTAACCCCATTGGGGCGGCCGTTCCGGTGTAAGCCGGAACGGTTTTTTATTTTAACCGCAATTGCAACACGCTTCTTGCTGATGATTTCCTTAACTTAGGCGGATGGAGCCCCAATTAATTTAGAACATTATTTGCATCTCATGAAGAAAACCATGCTACTCATTGCACTGCTGTGCAGTATTTCGGTCACCCGTGCACAAGAAGAAACCCGCCTGTTACGCTTCCCAGCGGTGCATGGCGATCAAGTTGCTTTCACCTACGCCGGCGACCTCTATGTGGTATCGACAAATGGAGGCGTAGCCCGCCGGATCACCAGCCACCCGGGCTATGAGTTATTTGCCAGATTCAGCCCGAATGGCCAACACATCGCATTTACCGGGCAATATGATGGAAATACGGAAGTATTTGTCATCCCCGCCAAAGGAGGTGAGCCCAAACGAATCACCTATACGGCTACACTCAGCCGGGACGACGTGGCCGACCGGATGGGGCCCAACAACATTGTAATGGGATGGACATCCGACAATCAGCATGTCATTTACCGTAGCCGTGGAACGTCGTTCAATGCATTCAAAGGCAAACTGTATTTAGCCCCCCTTGATGGAGATCTCAGTAAGGAACTCCCATTCGATGTGGCCTCCTGGGCTTCGTACAGCCCAGATGGATCAAAACTGGCGATGAATCGTGTATTCCGTGAATTCAGGACCTGGAAGTACTATCGAGGGGGCATGGCCGACGACATCTGGCTGGTAGACCCCAAATCCGGTGCTTCAGAAAACATCACCAATAATCCCGCGCAGGATGTGTTTCCCATGTACTATCAGGATAAAATCTATTTTGTGAGCGACCGCGACCGGAGGGCCAATCTTTTCGTTTATGACACCCAAACCAAACAAACGCAAAAAATAACGGATTTCACGGAATTTGATGTAAAATTCCCTTCGGTGGGTGGCGATGCCATCGTCTTCGAAAACGGCGGTTATATCTATCACCACGATCTGCGCGATGGACAGACACGCCAATTGCACATCATCATCGCGGAGGACTTCGCCTCGGGTCGTTCCAAACAGGTGGATGCGTCCAAATTTATATACAGTGCTGACCTATCGCCAGATGGCAAACGTGTGACCTTCGGGGCGAGGGGCGATGTCTTTACCGTACCTGCCAAGACCGGGGTAACCCGAAACCTCACGCAAAGCAGCGGCGCGCACGACCGCAATGTGGGATGGAGCCCCGACGGCCGATGGGTAAGCTTCATTTCCGACCGTACGGGCGAAGATGAACTTTATATCCAACAACAGGATGGAGCCGCGCCTGCCAAGCAACTTACCAAGGGCGGCCGGGTATACAAATTCAACCCCATTTGGAGCCCCGACAGCAAATACCTACTCTATGGTGATCGCGGCCAAGATTTGCACATCGTGGATATCCAATCGGGTACCGCCACCGTTGTTGCACATTCCGACGAGGGTACGGTCGGTTCCTACACCTTCGGGCCCGATAGTAAATGGATCGCCTACACCACGCCCGGAAAGGCACGGGAGTTTACCGTGATCAGACTCTACAACATCGTCACCAGAAAAACGATCACCGTTACCGACACCTGGTACAACAGTGGCCAACCCGAATTCAGCACGGATGGAAAATTGCTCTATTTCGTCTCGCAGCGTGACTTTAACCCAACCTATAGCAGTACCGAATGGAACCATGCATATAACGATATGAGCCGGCCCTATTTTGTACGGCTAAGTGCGGACGCTAAGTCCCCTTTTGCGGAAGAAAGTGACGAAGTGGTCGTGAAACGTGACTCAACCGATGATTCGAAAAAAGAAGACAAAGGCGAGAAACGCGAAGAGTCTGCGAAAAAAGAGGTGACGGTTGTCGTGGATGAGGACGGATTGGCAGACCGCATCGAAAGCTTGCCGGTAACACCTGGATCATATTCCGGCCTTGTGGCCACCGATGAGGGCGTATACTATTCAAGCAGCAGCCGAGGAGATAGGAAGTTCCGGTTTTTTAGCCTCACCGATAAAAAAGAAACCGAAATCGGCAACTTCGGAAGCTACAGCGTGACCCCAGATCGCAAAAAAATCCTCTTCCGCACCAGCGATGGGTTTTTTATCGAAAATCTAGGAAAAACCAAGATTACGCCTTCTAGTAAGCTTGATTTGGCCGGTTTGAAATTAACCATCGACCTGAAAGCGGAATGGAAGCAAGTGTACGACGAGAGCTGGCGCCAGATGCGCGACTATTTTTACGACCCCAACATGCACGGCGTAAATTGGAAAGCAATGCACGACAAGTATGCGCCATTATTACCTTATGTAAACCACCGCGACGACCTCACTTATCTGATTGGAGAATTGATTGCTGAACTCAATATTGGCCATGCCTACGTGAACAGCGGCGATCGCCCCGACGTGCAACGCATCCCTATGGGATTATTGGGTGCGACGTTTAGCCGCGACAAAAGCGGATACTACCGCATCGATAGCATCCTCTCCGGGCAAAGTTGGAATAAGACGCTGGTGTCCCCGCTGCGCGCACCAGGTGTAAACGCCAAAGCGGGTGACTACATCATTTCTATCAACGGCACGTCCATGAAAGATGTAGACAACCTCTATCAGGCACTTATCGCGAAGGCTGGCCAATTGGTGGAAATTGAAATCAACGGAACAGCTACAGACAACGGCATCCGCAAGGTGTTAGTAAAGCCAATAAGTGATGAATCCGCACTTTACTATCACGAATGGGTCCAGCAAAATATTGCCAAAGTGACCGCCGCCAGCAATGGCCGCATCGGCTACGTACATATTCCGGACATGGGCCCTGAGGGGCTTAATCAATTTGCCCGTTACTTCTACCCCCAACTCGATAAGGAAGCGCTCATTATCGACGACCGTGGAAACGGGGGCGGCAACGTATCACCGATGATTATCGAACGCCTGCTCCGTAGGCCCGGCCTAGGCACCATGCGGCGCAACAGTAAGACCTCTTCGATCAAACCGGATGCACATATCGGCCCTAAAGTGTGCCTTATCGACCAATATTCGGCGTCAGACGGCGACCTGTTCCCCTGGCAATTCAGATACTACGGCATCGGACCGCTCATCGGCCAGCGCTCATGGGGTGGCGTAGTAGGCATTAGCGGCTCCCTGCCTTTTATCGATGGTGGCGATATGCGTAAACCAGAGTTCGCTCACTTTTCAGCTGATGGCTCTTCATTTATCATCGAGGGTGAAGGTGTTCATCCAGACATCGAGGTGATTAACGATCCCTATGCAGCGTACCAGGGTATCGATGCGCAATTGACGCGCGGCATCAGCGTACTGCTCGAAAAGCTAAAAGAAGATGGCACGACCGGCGTACCGAAAATACCGGCCTTCCCCGATAAATCGAAATAAGGGAGAGACAGCCATGCAATACATAAGGGGTGTCTAGAAAGCTAGACACCCCTTTTTTAGCTAAGTTTGGCAGGCCTGAATTAGATCAATCCCGTTAGCCAAGCCGGATATACACCAAGCAATAAGGTAATCAACGCCGCCAATAAGAACACGGCTTTGTATTGGCTACTTACCACGACCTGGTCACGGTCAATCGGCCTGAAATACATCGCCACGATAACCCTGAAATAATAAAAAATACCCATCGCCGCATTGATGACCGCAAGCACAACCAATAATATTTGGTAGTCTGCCAATACACCGGAAAACATCATAAACTTACCAATGAAACCCGCTGTGAGCGGTATCCCCGCCAGCGACAGCATAGCGATGACAATGGCCAGCGACAAATACGGATTCCGTTTGGCCAAGCCATTGAATGCTTCAAAATGCTCGCTGCCGGTAGCCCGTTTCACCAAGATAAGCGCTCCGAAGGCAATGATCGTCGACAAGGAATAGGCCCCAGCGTAAAACAGTACAGACTCCCCAGAAGCCGGGCCAATGGCCACAATGGCAAAAAGCAAGTATCCCGCATGTGAGATACTTGAGTAGGCAAGCATCCGCTTAACACTCTGTTGTACGATTGCTGTAATGTTTCCGATAAACAAGGTGATGATCGTCATCACCAGCAGTACCGGCATCCAAAAATCCTGCAACGGCACGAAACAAAAGTAAAACAGCCGGAGGAAACCAGCGAATGCAGCCGTCTTGACCACAGTGGCCATGAATACCGTAACCAATATCGGCGCGCCGTCGTAAACATCGGGCGTCCAGAAATGGAAAGGCGCAGCACCCACCTTGAATGCCAACCCCACTATCAGCAGCAAGATACCAGCATAAAACAGTGGTGAGATCGCGTGCGGATTGGATACCACGTATTGCTTAATCGCGGCCAAATCGAATGAGCCGCTTGCGCCATACAATAAGGCAATACCGAACAACAAAAAGCCTGTGGAGAACGCCCCCATCAGGAAATACTTCAAAGCTGCTTCATTGGACGCGAAATCCTTCTTTCGGATACCTGCAAGGATGTATAATGCCACCGACATGATTTCGATACCAATGAATAGCATAGCCAAGTTGTGGAACGACACGACCAGCACGGCTCCAGTCAGTGAAAAAAGAATGAGGGCATAGTATTCGGCCACATGCGGACTTGCCTTATCGAAGTAGTCTTTGGACAGCAACAACACCAATGCAGTCAGCAAAACGCATAAGACGGAAAAGGCAACGGCAAAATGATCGAACAACACCATACCGCTGTATAATGGGTTGGCATCTATACCCCACTGTACCGCATACATGACCAGCGTGGTAACAAGACCCAACAGGGAAACCGGTAACAGCGCATTTCGGGCTTTGAACAATCCCAGATACAGTACCAATATAGCTAATAAAGACAGCGTAATGATCGCACTCATGTTTCGTTTATTATCTTAGCCCCTTCGGCAAACACCTCCGGAATATGCAATTCTTAATTTTTATCTAATTAGACCGACCTTATTGATCAAATCCGTTACCGCCGCCTCCGAGAGATCCAACAAGGGTTTCGGATACACCCCGATACCGATAATCAAAACAACAACAACCGCCAACACAACCCATTCAGTGCCCCTAATATCCGTGAAAACGGCCGTTTGCGTGTTCACTTCGCCCAACATCACCTTTTGATACATCCGTAGCAGATAGACCGCGCCAAGAATGATGGTGAGCCCACCGAGAGCGGCATACCAAATGCCATATTGATAAATCCCCATCAACAGCAAGAACTCACCGATAAAGCCATTGGTTATTGGCAGTCCGATTGCACCCATCACGATGGTCAAAAACAAAATGGCCAGCACCGGCGCGGGCTTTGCAATTCCGCCCATGGCCGCCATATCACGCGTATCCAGCCGACGGATTAGGATATCCGCCACAAAAAATAAACCCACCACACTGATGCCGTGATTGATCATTTGAATAATGGCACCTTGTAAGCCTTGCACATTCCAAGCAAAGATACCCGCACCGATGAGCCCCACGTGTGCGATGGACGAGTATGCAATTAATCGCTTGATATCTCCTTGTTTAAACGCGATGACAGACGCGTAAACAACGCCGATCACACATAATACCAACGCCAATTGCCCATATGCCGCCGTACCCAATGGAGCAATCGGGATTAACCAGCGGATGACTCCGTATACACCCATTTTAAGCATGATGGCAGCCAATAACATGGTTCCCGCCGTAGGTGCCTCTGTGTAGGTATCGGGTTGCCAGGTATGGAACGGGAAAATGGGCATCTTGATGGCAAACGCGATGAAAAACGCCCAGAAGATCCATCGCTGCGTACTAGCATCCAATCCCAGTTGGTAAAACGAGGTCAGTTCGTAATCCTCTGTGGGAACCTGCATGTGCAAGTAGATAATCGCAACCAGCATCAGCAAGCTCCCGAAAAAAGTATAGATGAAAAACTTGATGTTTACCCGAATGCGGTTTTCTCCGCCCCACAATGCACAGATAAAGTAAATCGGTATCAAAGCCACTTCCCAGCCTACATAGAATGCGAATGCATCCAATGCGGTGAAAACGAGCAATAATCCAGCTTGCATAAATAATACCAACGCATAGAACCCGCCCTTATAGTCGTAGTTGAACGCCGAAAGAATAATCAACGGAATCAATCCATTGGTAAGCAATACCAACGGCAGGCTAATCCCGTCGATGCCGATATGGAAATGGATACCCAACGAAGGAATCCAAGCAAACCGCTGCTCGAACTGCATACTGGCATCCGGTACGAACTGCACCAAAAATGGAATCGTAAGCCCCAACGAAACCAACGACACCAACAATGCCAACTGCCTGGCTGCCTTTGCCTGTTGCACAAAGGCGAGCACCAATGCTCCAAGGACCGGAATTAATAATAGTATAAATAAATTGTCCATGTACGCGATATAACTTCGTCTCGATTAACCGTTAAAAAAACCATAGGCCAGGAGTGCCATTATGGCGATGACCATCATAAAAATATAAAACCCTACATTGCCGGTTTGCAGCAATCGGATTCCCTTTCCGGATTCGCCCACACTTCTGCTTAGGCCATTAACCAACCCATCGATGCCCGATCGGTCGACTATACGGTAAAAGAACACCGACAGCGCATTCAACGGACGAACAATCACTGCGTCATACAGTTCATCTACATAAAATTTGTGATAAGAAATCTTGGCTAGTAATCCACGCGGAGCCTCATCCGCCACCGGTACCGCTCCTTTACTCACATATTGCCTATAGGCTGCCAGGGCCATTACAACGGCCGCCAATGCCGATACGCCCATCAGGATATATTCGGTAGTGTGATCCAAATGGAACGCCCCTGTTTTAGCGACGGAATCCGCGAACACGGGGGAAAGGAAATCGGCCAGTAAGTGGCTACCGCCTAAGGCTGCCGGTACGTTCAACCAGCCCCCGAAAGCGGCCAGTATGGCCAGGATAACCAAAGGAACGGTCATCGTTGCCGGCGACTCATGCAGGTGGCCCGCCTGTTCGGCCGTACCTCTAAATTTACCGAAAAACGTCAGAAATAACATCCTGAACATGTAGAATGCCGTAAACAATGCGCCGATAAAGCCAAGCACCCACAACAACTTGTTGGCGGAAAATGCATGGGCCAGTATCTCATCTTTGGAAAAGAAGCCAGAAAGCGGCGGAATACCGGAGATGGCTATCGTAGCAACCAGCATGGTCAGATACGTTGTGGGGAGTTGTTTCTTTAATCCGCCCATGCTACGCATATCCTGTTCATTGCTCATGGCATGGATTACAGAACCTGCACCCAAAAATAGCAATGCCTTAAAAAATGCATGGGTAATCACATGGAAGAAAGCACCCGTGAATGCACCCACTCCCAAGCCCAAGAACATATAACCCAGCTGTGATACCGTAGAATAAGCCAGCACCTTCTTAATATCGTTTTGCGTAATAGCGACGGCCGCCGCCAGCAAGGCTGTGCAAATGCCGATGGCCGCAACCACCTGAAGCGTAATCGGGGAAAGCGTAAATAGGATATTGGAACGGGCAATCATGTAGATACCCGCCGTAACCATTGTTGCCGCGTGGATCAACGCCGACACCGGCGTAGGACCCGCCATCGCATCCGGCAACCACGTAAACAGCGGAATCTGTGCAGATTTACCGGTGGCCGCTACGAAAAGCAACAAGGTGATCAACAGCAATGTCGTATCGCCCATGGCCATATCAGCCGCCCGGGGGAAAATTCCCGCAAACTCTAAGGTACCGAATGTATTGAATATCAAAAACACAGCGATAAGGAAGCCCAAATCGCCGATACGATTCATCACAAAAGCTTTCTTGGCTGCACTGGCGAATGCCGAGCTCTTAAACCAGAATCCGATCAGCAGGTAGGAACAAAGCCCAACGCCTTCCCAACCGATAAACATCACCACATAATTCGATCCCAGGACCAAAAGTAGCATGAAAAAGATAAACAGGTTGAGGAATGCAAAAAACTTGGCAAATCCGTCATCGTGTTTCATGTAACCGATGGAATAAACATGAATCAGGAACCCGATACCCGTGACGATGAGCAACATGATGGCACTCAACGGATCGACCAAAAAAGAGAGCGAAACGCTCAGATTCCCGGCACTGATCCATTCAAAAATCGATTGTGTAAAGGTAGCGGATTCACCTGCCTGGCGAGCCGCATAGACGGCGGCAAATACGCCACAGCTCAGCAGAAAGGAAACAAATACCACCCCACTGCCGATAATGCCAACCAACGGCCTTGGCAATACATCCCTGCCAATTCCATTGACCAAAAAGCCAACCAACGGCAACAGTGGAATCAACCAGATTAAATCTATCATGCTTTTTTAGTAGTTCAAATCTTCAAATTATCGTCTATTCTCCAAGCCGGCGTACGTTCAGATCGGCAAATCTCCAAATTCAATCACCCCCGTAAGCGATTCAGTGCATTGATATCTACCGAGCGCGTATTACGGTAGACCATCACGATGATAGCCAAACCTACGGCCACCTCTGCGGCCGCCAGGGCCATGATGAAAAACACGAACACCTGTCCTGCCGGATCCCCGTTATGCACGGAAAACGCCGTCAACAGCAGGTTTACCGAATTAAGCATCAGTTCCACGGACATCATAATGATAATCACATTACGGCGAATCAGTACGCCGGTGACTCCGATAGCGAAAATGATACTGCAAAACAGAATATAATGATTGAGCGGCACACCCTGTATATTTTGTACGATGCTTTCCATTTATACTTTTTTTGGATCGTTTTTAGCCAACAATACCGCACCCACCATGGCGGTCAACAATAGAATCGAAGAAATTTCAAACGGAAGTAAGAAATCACTAAACAGCACTTTACCCAAATTGGCTACCAAGCCGATATCCGGATTTTTTAGCTGTACCGACTCGGACACCTCCAAAATCCGTAATGATCCCGCCAGCGTAATCAACAAGCACATACCTGCTATTGCACCCATGAATTTCACCAGATTGGACTTCAGCGGCTCGCTATCCTTATTCAGATTGAGCAGCATCAAAACAAAAAGGAACAATACCATGATAGCTCCCATGTATACGATGAAATTGACCACTGCAAGAAACTGTGCATTCAGTAAAATGTAGTGCACGGTAAACGTAAAAAACGTGATCACCAAATAAAGAACACTATGCACCGGATTCCTGGTAAAGATGGTCATCAGCGCAAAAAATATAGACAGAAAGGCTACAAAGTAAAAAACGCTCATGCTGTTTTCGTAAGGTTTTTCAGCGGATTAAGCTGTGGGTTCATGTTCATCTTTATAATCAAATCGGGGTTCCACCAATTTGTCTTTACCATAAATAAAATCCTTGCGCAGGTAATCGGCGGTCACATGCGGCCCATCCAAGTAAATGGCTTCCTTCGGGCAGGCTTCTTCGCATAGGCCACAGAATATGCAACGCAACATATTGATTTCGTACACCGCCGCATATTTCTCTTCCCGGTACAAGTGTTCTTCCCCTTTCTGCCGCTCTGCAGAAATCATTGTAATGGCTTCCGCGGGGCATGAAAGGGCACACAATCCGCACGCGGTGCACCGTTCGCGACCTTCTTCATCGCGCTTGAGCGAATGCTGGCCGCGGAAATTCTTCGAATAAGGCCGCTCCACCTCCGGATAACGAACTGTGGGAATCGGTTTAAAAAAATGCTTGATGGTAATGGAGAGTCCCTTGAAAATGGCGGGAAGATAGATACGCTCCCAAAAATTCATGGGCTTCTGCTCCAAAACTTTTTTTCTATTACTCAAAGACTGCATGTCGTTTCCCTCAACCAAATTTCGTTAAAAAAAAGTATCTTTTATGACGGTGATTACCCCGGTCAATACAATATTGGCAATTGCCAATGGAATGAGAACCTTCCACCCCAAGTTCATCAATTGGTCATAACGGAATCGCGGAAGGGTCCACCGTATCCACATAAAGAAAAAGATGAATGCAAATATTTTTGCAAAAAACACCAATACACCGATGATGGTAATCCAATTCTGAGACAGCCCTAAATCATTCATGAAGGGAAAGTTATATCCCCCGAAGTAGAGTGTCGCCATCAATGCGGAAGAAACAAACATGTGGATGTATTCAGCGAACATGTAGAGCCCTAGCTTCATTGATGAGTATTCCACATTGTAGCCGCCGATCAACTCCGTTTCGCATTCCGGCAAATCGAAAGGCACACGGCTACATTCGGCAAAAGAACAGATCAAAAATATGAGGAAACCTAAAGGTTGCACCCAAATGTTCCAATTAACAAAGCCCTCTTGCTGTACGACAATTTCCTTCAGTGAAAGCGATTGGGTAACCATCAATAGCGCAATTAGTGAAAGCCCCATCGCCAGTTCATAACTGATACTCTGTGATGCGGCACGTACCGCGCCCATCAATGAAAACTTATTATTGGATGCCCAGCCGCCCAACATGATGCCATATACACTTAAGGCTACTACGCCAAACATATAAAGTACCCCTACATTAACGTCCGTTACCTGCAACTCGATGACCCGCTCGCCGATCGTCAGCTCTTGCCCCCATGGGATGACCGCGCTTCCAATGCATGCGGTAATGATGGCAATGGTGGGCCCCAGGATAAACAACGTCTTATGCGCGCCTGCGGGTATAATTTCCTCTTTGAAGAAAAACTTGCCTCCATCACACAATGGTTGTAAAATCCCGAACGGTCCGGCACGGTCCGGCCCAAAGCGATCCTGCATAAAACCGGCTACCTTGCGCTCGGCTAAGGTCGAATACATCGCGATCACCAACGTAATCACGAATATCAGGCTCACTAATAACACTTTCTCGATGACAAATGCCAATTCCATATCTTGTATTGAATTAGGCGGTGAGCAATGAGGCGCACCGGCTTCAAATTTTCAAATCAATTGATCTCCCGTCAACCTTACGGCAGTAGCCGCTCTATGCGTTCAAACTGCTCCTTATTCGCTGCCTGCAGCGTTAAATTCTTTTTTACCACAGGTGGCGGATTCAACTGCTCATAATGATTCGACGAAATAACCGACGTACGTTTAACGACACGTGGGCCCTCTATGATCCAATCAGAAGTAGCTTTATTCTCAAACCTGCAGGTATTGCAAATAAACGCTTCTGCCTCCCCATAGGTGTCCTTTCTCGCAGTTACGCGCAATACGTCCTCGCCTTTATACCAAAGGGTCACTTTGCCACTACATGTAGGGCAATCGCGATGTGCTTCTACTGGTTTGGTAAACCACACCCGGTTTTTGAAACGAAATGTCTTGTCGGTCAATGCCCCGACCGGGCATACGTCAATCATGTTACCCGAAAACTCATTATCAACGGCCTTTGCGATATAGGTAGATATTTCGGCGGCATCACCGCGGCCCAATATGCCATGCACCCGCTGCGGGGTCAGCTGGTCGGCTACAAACACACAGCGGTAGCAGAGTATGCAGCGTGTCATGTGCAACTGAATCTTATCGCCGATATCAATTTTATCAAAAGTTCTACGCTCAAATTCATAACGGGTATCCGCCAAGCCGTGCTCATAGCTTAAATCCTGCAAATGGCATTCCCCGGCCTGGTCACAGATCGGGCAGTCCAACGGATGGTTGATCAACAGCATCTCCACCACTCCCTTCCTCGCTTCCAGCACTTCCGCCGACGTGATACTCTGTACCTCCATCCCGTCCATCACCGTAGTACGGCATGAGGCCACCAATTTCGGCATCGGTCGCGGGTCTTTTTCCGATCCCTTGCTGACTTTCACTAAGCAGGTACGGCATTTTCCGCCACTGCCCTCCAGTTTGGAATAGTAGCACATTGCCGGCGGCACAACGTCTCCGCCAATCAGACGGGCAGCATTCAATATCGTAGTTCCCGGAGCTACATCCACCGGAATTCCGTCTATGCTAACCTTGAATCTAACGTCTTCAGCCATGGTATTCTAACTATCAACTATCGGTTTTCGGCATTCCGCCTAGCATCGGTAGCTTATGTATCTAATTTCGTAATTTATATCACCGGTTCCAACGGGTCCGCATAATGGGCCAAGCCATAATTGCGTGCCTGTGCTTCCTGACCATTCGTCACATGCCACTCAAACTCATCCCTAAAATGACGGATTGCACTGGCTACAGGCCAAGCCGCAGCGTCGCCGAGCGGACATATCGTATTCCCTTCAATTTTCTTGGCCACGTCTACCAACAAGTCGATATCACTGAATGAGCCATGCCCATGTTCGATCTTATGCAGCACCTTCTCCATCCATCCTGTGCCTTCTCTGCAGGGTGAGCATTGCCCGCAACTCTCATGGTGGTAAAACCGTGTAAAATTCCAGGTATTGCGTACAATACATTGATCTTCATCATAGGCAATGAACCCGCCTGAACCCAACATCGTACCACTTTGGAATCCACCATCAGCTAACGATTCGTAAGTCATCAAACGTGGCTCCCCCTTGAGTGTCTTCAAAATCAGGTTGGCCGGTAAAATAGGTACTGAAGATCCACCCGCCACTACAGCTTTCAACCGCTTGCCATTGGCAATGCCGCCGCAATACGCATCGGAATAAATGAATTCCTCAACTGGCAATCCCAACTCGATTTCATACACGCCTGGCTTATTCAGGTTGCCACCAGCGGAAATCAGCTTCGTACCGGTACTGCGTTCAATACCGATTTTCGCATACTCCTCACCGCCATCATTGATAATGGGTACCGTAGCGGCAATGGATTCCACGTTGTTCACTACAGTTGGGCAATTATAAAGCCCCGACACTGCGGGAAACGGCGGTTTTATACGGGGATTGCCTCGCTTGCCTTCCAATGACTCCAGTAATGCCGTTTCCTCCCCACAGATATATGCGCCACCGCCCGGCTGCACGTATACTTCCAGGTCATACCCCGTTCCCAAGATATTCTTCCCCAGCAATCCCGCATTTTTTGCTTCGGCAATGGCTCTTTCGAGGATGCGTATTTGGGGCATCATCTCTCCACGCACGTAGATGTACGACGTATTGGCACCGAGTGCGTAGCTCGATACAATCATCCCTTCTATCAACGCATGCGGGATGTGGGTCATCAAGTAACGATCCTTGAACGTACCCGGCTCCGATTCATCGGCATTACACACCAAATAGCGAGGCACACCTTCCGGCTTGGCGAGAAAGCTCCACTTCATTCCGGTAGGGAAACCCGCCCCGCCCCGCCCACGCAAGCCCGATTTCTTCACCTCTTCCACCACCTCTTCGGGCGTGAGTGTTTTCAATGCCTTCTCAACCGCCCGGTATCCACCTTTTTGGCGATACACCTCGAACGTATGGATGCCCGGAACATCGATATGCGTTAATAGTAACTTACGAGCCATAATTGCTAACTATCAGCCATTGGCTATCGGCGATTGGCCGTTAGCCGATGCTTTCTCTTTTAATTCATCAATTAGTTTGTCCACACCCGCTTCGGTAAGGTTTTCATAGAAGGTATACTCCGGTCCGATTTGCAGCACAGGCCCATAACCACATGCTGCCAGGCATTCCACACCACGCCAGCTAAACAATCCGTCTGAGGTTACTTCCCCCTCCTTCACGCCCAACCGCTCTTCGATATGCTTCATGATACGCTCAGCCCCCACCAGGCAACAGGGTCCGGTACGGCATACTTCCAAGGCATATTTGCCTTGCGGCTGCAGGAAATACATGGTGTAAAACGTAGCCACTTCATACACCTCTATCGCTTCCAATTGCAGGTAAGCTGCCACACGATCCATGGCAGGCACGCTCAGCCAGCCATAGTTGGCCTGCACTTCATGCAAGATCGGCAGCAAAGCCGATTTCTGCCTTCCCTCGGGATAGCGCGTGACGATCTCGGCAAACTTACCAAGCATTTCTTCCGTGAACTCCAGCGGTTCGTTTTGTTTCACACTAAGCATCCAGTTCTCCTGCTATAACATTTAAGCTACTCATGTTGATAATAGCGTCCGAAAGAAGCATCCCACTGCTCATTGGCGCATACATCTGATAGTTGATAAACGAGGGCCTGCGGAAATGTAACCGGTAAGGTGACCTGCCGCCATCACTGATCAAGTAGAAGCCCAATTCACCATTGGCCCCTTCCACACTATGATAAACTTCTGTTTTAGGGGTATCGATCTCGCCCATCACGATCTTGAAATGGTAGATCAGTGCCTCCATATTGTTATACACCTGCTCCTTGGGCGGCAAGTAAAAATCCGGCACGTCTGCGTGGAAGATTCCTTTTGGTTCCTTTTCGATTTTATCCAGCGCTTGCTCAATGATTTTTAGGCTTTCCCACATCTCGTTATTGCGCACCATAAAACGGTCGTACACATCGCCCTTGGTACCGACAGGGATATCAAACTCAAACTCCTCGTATGAAGAATACGGTTCGTTTACCCGCACGTCATAGTCCACACCGGTAGCCCGGAGTATCGGGCCGCTCCAACTATAGCCCAATGCAGTCTCGGCATCCACGGCAGCAACATCGGCCGTACGGTCGACAAATATCCGGTTGCGATTGAAGAGTTCCTCAAACTCTTTCAATACAGGCGGGAAGCGCTTCAGGAACTCCCTGATCTTGGCAAAGGCGGTTTCATTGAAATCCCGCTCAAATCCGCCTATACGACCGATATTGGTGGTAAGCCGCGCACCACAAATCTCTTCATAGATCTCATAGATAAATTCCCGCTCCTGCAAAACATACAGGAAGCCGGAGAAAGCACCCGTATCTACCCCTAATATTCCGTTGCAAATGATGTGGTCCGTGATACGCGCCAGTTCCATGATAATCACCCGCATGTACTGAACCCGCTTCGGCAATTCGATATCCAGCAACTTTTCAACCGTCATGTGCCATCCCATATTATTGATGGGCGACGAACAGTAATTGAGGCGATCAGTTAGTGGTGTGATCTGATAATAGGGGCGATGTTCGGCTATTTTCTCAAACGCCCGATGGATATAACCGATGGTGGACACACCACTTACGATGCGCTCGCCATCTACCTGCAGCACGTTTTGGAACACCCCATGTGTGGCCGGATGGGTAGGCCCCAGATTGAGTGTGAATAATTCATCCTGTGGGTCATTATCACTGTAAACAGGTTTATTGCCCGATATTTTGGAAACCGAATCGTTCATCATGTCTTATCTGCCGAAGAAATAATCTTTCTTATCTACTTTGTTGGGGTCCTCCAGCGGGTATTCTTTCCTCATGGGAAATACATCCATATCGTCCACGTTTAATATCCTGCGCAGATCGGGATGCCCTACAAACTGTATCCCAAAAAAATCATAGGTTTCGCGCTCCATCCAGTCAGCGCCATTCCATAATACCGTAGCTGTAGGAATAGCCGGATAATTCCCCTCCAAAAAAACCTTGATCCGGATACGCACATTATTGACCAAACTATGGACATGATAGACCACAGCAAACGCCCTTTCCAAATCCGGATAGTGTACAGCGGTAATATCCGTCAAATAACCAAACTGCAATTCGCTATCCGTTTTTAGAAACTCTAGAACATCCAGAATCCGCGTAGTATCGGTCTCAATCGTGAGCAAACCAAATGGCTCAGACACGTTTCGGATAGTCTCGGCAAACCGCTCCTGAAGGCGTTGCAATACCGTGTTGTTATTGAGTTTAGCCATGGGTATCTATTCCGTACTGTTCGAGTAAAGCTTTGTATTCCGGTGAGTTCCGCCTACTCAATGACTCATTCTTCACAATTTCCTGCAACCGCATCACACCGTCCAAGATCGCTTCGGGGCGCGGGGGGCACCCGGGTACATATACATCCACGGGAATGACTTCATCGATACCCTGCAAAACGGAATAGGTATCAAAAATGCCACCGCTTGACGCACAAGCACCTACCGCAATTACCCAACGTGGCTCTGCCATCTGAATATATACTTGCTTAAGTACAGGGGCCATTTTCTTAGCAATGGTGCCCATTACCAACAACATATCTGCCTGCCTTGGCGAAAAGCTCGGCCGCTCGGCACCAAATCTAGCCAAATCATACGTAGCCCCCATCGTCGCCATGAATTCGATGCCACAACAGGATGTCGCAAATGGTAGCGGCCACAATGAATTAGCTCTTGCCAACCCGATCGCCTTGTCCAATGTTGTTGCAAAAAAGCCCGACCCTTCCACACCTGGTGGCGCCGCCGCTAACTTAATATCGCTCATGCTTACTCCGGTCTTACCTCAAAAAAAAACCCATCTATATTACTGTACAGATGAGTTACAAAATTACAACATATTGGGTGCTTATGGGGCTAATTATATTATTTAGAAACGTTCTAACATGCTGTTAATCCCATTCCAACGCTTTCTTTTTTAGGATATAAATAAAGCCCAACAATAGCATTCCCATAAACACGAACATCTCAATCAGCCCCGAAAGTCCGAATTCCCGGAAGTTGACGGCCCATGGGTACATAAAAATAACTTCAATATCAAAAATAACGAATAATATCGCGACTATAAAATACTTAATGGAAAACGGCTGACGGGCATTTCCAATAACCTCTATCCCCGATTCAAATGCCCCCAATTTGTTTTCAGTCCTCACTTTAGGCCCGATGAGATGCGTAATGATGATGGTCCCCACGCCAAATCCAGCCGCCACAATCAATTGAATCAGTATGGGCAAATAATCATGAGGGGTACTTAATATTTCCGATTCCATATTATCAGCTTTAAGGTTCGACAAAGCTAAAAAATAAAGCGCTAATTCGAAAATTAGCGCTTTAAAACATTCTTACAGATTTAAAACGATTACTACTGCACTGTTGTGGTATCCGCTGAAGTAGCTGTTTCTTGCTCCAAATACTGCAGCGTACTTTTAGCCCAGGTATTTTCAGGATCAAGTTTCAGGATCTCGCCAATCAAATCCCTGCCCTTCTGGTACTCGCCCCGCTTAACACTGACCACCGCAATGGTGCTGTACGCGTCAACCAGTCTGGCTTTATTTTTCTGCACTTCAGCATCGCCCTTTTCCTTCACCATCTCAATATATTTAAGGAAATAGGGCTCTGCCGTCCCTTTCGGATTCTCGGAGTCTTCCAACAGATTATTTACATTGCCACGAAACAGGTAAGCGTCTTGTGTAGTCGGTGCTTTCTCGATCACAACGCCGAAAGCGGTATCCGCTTTGTGCAATAGCGCAGTTTCGGCTTCGCCACGTTGGGCCACCGGCTTGGTCGCAACCGCATAATACGCGGAATAACCCAGATAGAAATTATCGTAAATGAAATTTCTCGATGTCGGTGTAGATGCGGCGATCTCGAATACCTTGGATGCGCTCAAAAATTTCTTGTCGGCAAAAAGCTCCTTGCCCACATCGTTCAGATCGTCAGCGATCGACGAATCGGCAGCGACGGCCTTTTTAAGTTGTGCAATACCTTCATTAAACAACGCTTCTTCCACGGGCTCACTTTGGCTTGCCAATCGAATGTCTGCTAAACCCAAATGCAGGTAGTCACGCGGGATGATGCGCTCGGCATCCATCCGGGTAAACAATTTATCCAACGCGTCCTTGCTTTCCTGAAACTGCTTATTTTCATAAGCTGAATAACCCAAATAACGCAACACCTTTGGATTCACATCTTCCAGTTGCGCCAATTCGGCCGCCTGAACCTGCAGTTCCGCATAGTCCTTCACATACACCAAAAAGTCGGCGTAGCGGATCCGGGAGTCAACCGTATAGTCGGTTTTATCCATGTATTGCTTGTAGTACGTTACCGCTTCCTTATTCCGCGCATTATAGTCTTCTATTGTGGTCGCCGTATTCGCCCAAGCGTGATAGGTTTCGGCCAGTTCACGATAAGTCGGTGCATAATCCGGTACCTCCCCAGCAATCTTCTTCAATCCATCAATTGCTTCCTGCCATGCATGGGAAAGCCGGGTGATAACCTGCAATTGTACCCGAGCCCGTGTAAGCGTATTATCCAACGACGATGCATCGCGGTAATTCACATAGGCCGGACTTGCATTTTTCAGTCCAAAGTACGCATCGCCCAATGCCAACGGAACCATCGGATCCTCACTATTCTTGGCTTTCGCTTGATCCAAGTACTCCACGGCCTTCTTGTAATCAGGTTCGGGAGCGTCGATGTAAGCACGGCCGATGTGATAGAGCTCCAAATAATCTTTCCGCTTCAACTTTTGTGTAGCTTCCGCAAACTTAGCAGTCGCCCCACTTGCATTATCTTGGTACAAAGCGACAATACCCTGCCCCACTTTGTTCAAGTTGTTTTTCGGATCGGCAGCCAGTCCTTGATCAAAAAGGGTCAGTGCAGAATCTAAGTGCTCATTATTTACATATACGAGCCCCAAATAAAAGTAATTCTCACCATCTTTCGGCTTGTTCTTCACAAGCGTTTCCAGCATTCCCTTAGCTTTGGCGAACTGTTCAGCATCAATCGCCTTTTTCGCGTCGTCTAAGCTTTGGGCATGTACTCCAGTAACCACAAAAGCAAGGGATATACCCCATATCATTGCTTTTTTCATCATGTTCATTCTATTTAGTATTTAATCTATTTACTCCTGATAATCAATTCTCTTGGTGGCAGGCTATCGGGCATCAATCCCGATTTCAAAATAATCCGTTGCCCCGTCACCCCTGTCAAAAATGCTGCAAACCCCATGCCCAAACTTTTACGCGGTTCGGCATTAACGATATAAACCGAGCGCGACAGGGGATAGTGTCCCTCAGCCAAATTGGATTGCGAGGGCTTGTAAAAGCCATCGGACCCTGGCTTTCCGGCTTGATTACGCACACCCAACACTTTTACGCCGTCCGCGTACATTTGGAGCGTGCTATCGGGCCTAACGATCCAGCTAATTCCCAAAACACCCATAGTTTGGGGTGTTTCATACACATATTTCAGCACATCTGCATTCGACTTCATCGCATAAACACCTTTATCGGGCAATGAATCCACTCCTGCCAATTCCTTTAAAAAGCGGACCGTACTGGAGTTGGGGTTATCAAACACCAATCTGTTCACATGGCCAGCCGGTTGCTTTCCCCGCATCACCCGGATGATATCATCCACATGCACCACCGAGTCCGGACTATTCTTGTTCACAATCAACGCGATGGCATCCGTTGCGAATTTATGCACCCGGGGCCGGAATTGACGGGCTTCAAAGAACTTCATTTCATCTTCATTCAATTGCCTGGTCAGCACAACCACTTCAACGTCAGTATTCACTAATTTGCTGACAATCTGGTTTTCCTGCCCTACTGATAAAGCCACATCCGTTCGTTTGTACAAGTGTTCAAAAACAGCCACTTGTTCCTCCATGATCGGCGACAATGTCTCATCGACCAGCACCTGCAATTGACCGCTTACGATGGTTTGGTTTTCCTTAGGTTGTCGATTATTACAGGACCACAAGAAAGCCAAAAGACCAAAAATGAGCGGTAATAATACTAATTTTTTCATTGTCATGAAAAAATATCCGTTTTTTTTATAAAATCACCCATCAACATCTACCGGTTCTGCCAAAGCCGCACAAAGCGAAAGAACGAATACACCACCAATAAAACCCCAAACAACACGCGGTATGTACGATCCAATTCGAGCGGGAAGTCTTTCCAAAAGATCACGACCAAACCCAACACCAAGTAAAGGCCAAACATGAATAGGCCCAAAACAGACAGAAATCGCTTGGCGGGCGATTTCTGTCTACCATTGTTATCCCTATGGTAATGTGATGCCAATATTTCTATTGTTGCAGATTAAGGCGGATAGGCAAGGTATATGCTACGCGCACAGGTCGCCCGTTCTGTATACCAGGACTCCATTTTTTTGCCTTCTGCAACAGTTTGACCGCTGCTTCACCCGTACCGTATTTCAAATCCCGCACCACTTTGATGTCGGTTAGGCTGCCATCCCGTTCCACCACAAAAGAGACCTGTACCTGTCCATTCACACCGGCTTCGATAGCACCTTGTGGGTAGTCATAATTTGCGCCGACCCATTTCATAAACTCAGCCATTCCTCCAGGCGGATTCGGATCAATTTCGACCGATTGAAAAATCTGGTCACTGTTTGTTTCCGTTACCTCTGCATCAATCTCACCTTCACCAACCGGCAGGTCAATACGGATTTCTGCATTGGGATCCCCTTCAATCGTTTTTGATCCGGGATCGGCGAGCTTTAACTGCTCCACCGTAGGCGGTTCTTCGTCTTGCACTTGCTCAGCCGGAACCACTTTCATCTCCGGCATCCGCACTTGGTCTACGCGCGGGGGGGGTGGCTCCACCGGCGGCGGGGGAGGTGGTTCTTCCTCGTTTACCGGCGGTGGTTCAGAAAGCACCACCTCGGTTTCGATAACCTTCTCAACCTCATCGCCTGCATTCATATCAACGCCGATCCACCTCGCAATAGCAGGTGCCATCAGCAGCAGCACAAATGCTACCGATGCCACTAGCACCCCGACGTTCGTAGCCCTGGGCGAAAGTTTCCGAAGTTCATACGCTCCGTACTCCTTATTCCGCCCCTCGAACACCACATCGAGCCATTCCTTCTTAAAAATATCTAATTTAGTACCAAACATAACTTACTGTTTTATGTGGTGAGCATTAATCATTGTATATGCCATCACGCTCCAATACCTCAATCTCCGGCTCACTGATTGTTCCGATCGTATATTGCTTGGCTTCCACAATATTCATCTCGTCCAAGATATCGACGAGATTGCGGTGTGTAGACTTCTCACTAGGCCGAATCACCACAATGAGTCCTTTTTCCGAATCGCCAGTAATCTGCGGAACCTCCTTCAGTTTTTTCAACAATATCGGACGGATACCATCTTTTCCGTAACCTACAATTTCCGGTCCTTCGATAGGTTCACTATAGGTGCCCATGTACCATTCGATTTTATTGTCAGAGCCTAGAAGGAGGGTCATGGAACGGTTATCGGCAATCTCCAGCCGATCCTCTGGATCCTCTTCGTTTTTATCCGGCATCGCCACGTCCATAGCATTGGGCTTATTCAGGGAAGTCGTAAGCATGAAGAAGGTGATGAGCAGGAATGCCAGATCCACCATCGCTGTGAGGTCGACCCGTCCGCCCGCCTTCTTACTTCTTACCTTGCCGCCCTTTTTGCCACCGCCACTATCTTGATTTAATTCTGCCATTGCATTAAAATCTTAAACTGTTAACAAAATCCCAGCCACTAAAAATCCTCGTTCCGGAGGCTCGTAATCAAGCTGAATTTATTCACCTTCTGGCTCTGCAGAATATCGATTACCTGCTTAATAGCGGGATACTTCTCCTCCGCGTCGCCCTTTATGGAAAGCCTCATTTCCTCATTCTTGAGTTCCTTGGTCGCCACCCGGGCAGAATAGATCCAGTGAAACAACTGATTGGAGAGTTCCTTCGTGGTATCGGCCGGAATGCCTGGCTGCAATCCCGGGCGCACCCGATCATTCGCATCCATATTAATGACTTCCTTCAGGTTACCCATCGGGACGCCGAATGTCTCCATGATCGTGAACTTATTTTTCTCCTCGGCTGTAAAGGGAATGGCATACTTCTCAGACATCAGCTCAAGCATACGTCCCCTGACGTCGCGCCCTTTTACACTGAAGAAAACCTTGCCTCCATCGCCCACGGTAATCAACCCCAGGTTTTCGTCAGGCACCTTCACTTGCGTCACGGATGCCGGCGTATCTACCTTCATCGGCTCGGGTTGAACCGCCGTGGCCGTCAATATAAAAAATGTGAGCAGCAGAAAAGACACATCGCACATGGCGGTCATGTCTATTGTCGTACTGGCTCGCTTTACTTTTACCCTTGGCATAATTGCAATTTTTTTCTATTACTACTAACTATGATGCATTTTCATCCGGTTTTCCATAAAGCCGAATGAAAATATGCTATTTGTGGCTAGCCGCGTACGTTTGCACGATAGAAAAGCCTGCTTCATCTATCGAATAGGTGAGCGTGTCGATCTTAGAAGTAAAGATATTATAGAATACAATGGCGATTGCTGACGTAGCAATACCTGTAGCCGTATTTACCAATGCTTCAGAAATACCGTTTGCCAATTGCGCCGAGTCTGTAGAGCCACCCGTTGCCAAAGCCGCAAACGCCCTGATCATCCCGGTTACCGTACCCAACAGTCCGGTCAATGTACCGATAGATACCAACGTTGCAATAATAGTGAGGTTCTTTTCCAGCATCGGCATTTCTAGCGCCGTAGCTTCTTCGATTTCCTTTTGGATAGCCACAGTAGCCTGTTCAGTATCCAGATTCGGATTGGCAGATACGTCTTTGTACTTCAACAAACCGGCTTTGATAACATTTGCAACAGAACCTTTTTGCTTATCGCATTCCGAAATAGCCGAATCAATGTTACCGTTGCCGATCAACGATTGTACCTTTCTTACAAAGTTACCGACATTCCCTTTACCTGATGCTCTTCCGATAACGATAAAACGCTCAATCGCAAATACCCACACCATAAGGAACAGGCCTAATAACACCGGCACCACATAGCCCGCGTGGTACACCATCCCGAAATAATTGCCCGGCTTCGGTTGGTTTTCGGGATTGTTATCGATAAAGTTGTTTGGATCGCCCATGATATACTTCCAAACCAATGTTCCGATTACGAAACAGATAATAATCGCCAGACTTGCAAAAACATTCGAACTTGAATTGCCTTTCTCTGTGTTTGCTGTACTTGTTTTTGGTGCGTTTGCCATTTTTGTGAATTTTAGATTTTAATGTTGTTAATATGATTTTTTAATAATTTGTGCAATTTAATCCATGGTTAGCCGCCATCGCGGCTAAAGCAAATATAGTGTTTTAAACCAATAACAAAACGTTTGTCAATAATTGTTTAGTAAACCACTCCCTATCCAAGGGGCGCGCAGCAGCAGCATCGGCACACCCTAAACAAACCTCGCTTCTGTAATCCAAAAGCAATTTTTTTACAATGAAAACTATTTTTTTTTGTAATTGCAAATTAAACGTTCAAATAAATCGGTTTTAGCAACACATAAACGGCATTTGAACATTTATACCTCATTTGAATGGCTGTTCAATTCAATACCAACGAACTATGTGCCAATCCCTTAAACAGAAGCAACAATCGTTTAACGTATTTTAATTGTTACTATGGTTACGTAAACGATTATCCACCCGCTGGCTTAGCCCGGTAACCGTCATCCAGTAAAAGCTGCAATATTCGTTGTTTGAAATCGCCCTGAATGATGATTTCGCCCGCTTTTGCACTTCCGCCCACACCACATCGTTGCTTGAGCCGCTTGCCCAATGTCTCGAGGTCTGCCGATGTGCCTGTAAAACCTGTCACCAGCGTCACTGTTTTTCCACCCCGCATTTTCCGATCCAACATCACGCGCAGGTTTTGCTGGTGATTGGGTAGTGTCTCTACGTCATCGTCCTCCGAACCCTGATAGGCAAAGGTCTCATCCGTTGAATACACAATACCTTCATAGCGTTGCTTCTTCTTCATGCTTTTTTCAACTTCATGTCTTAGTAAACGATAGTTTTACAAATAAATTGTTTTTTTTAATCACTTCAGCAAACAATCCGTAATGTATTCGGATTTACAGCAATCTCCAACACTGCTCCCATATCCTTGGGTTCGCCATCCACATGCACGGCATCGGCCGTCTCCCGCTCGATGCGAATGCGTTTGCCCGGTATAATTTCTACGTATTCCGATTGGTCGGCCGTCTTGTTAAACAGGTGGAACAACATCATTGGAATGGTGTATAAGGGAAATTTATGGATAATGCAAACGTCCAACAGACCGTCGGTCACCGATGCTTGCGGAGCGACATAGGCATTATTGCCGTATTGCGGTGAATTGGCGACACTGATCATAAAGGCCTCCCGTTCAACAATTTTCCCGTCGATATCCAGGATATACCGTTTTGGCTTATACGTACTGATTTCGCTGAGTACCGCTTTCAGGTAACCGATCGGCCCTCTTATATTGTCGTTGGCAAACCGATCACTTACTGACGCATCAAAGCCGATGCCCGCCATATTAAAAAACGAAACACCGTTGATCATCCCGCTATCGATGGATAGGTGTTCAAGCCTATTCAACCTACGGATGGCTGCCCGTTCGTTCAACGGAATGCCCAAATACAGCGCCAAACCATTTCCAGATCCCTCTGGAATGATTCCCAATGCAGTGTCCGTACCATTCAAAGCCGACGCAATTTCATTGATTGTACCGTCTCCACCCACGGCCACCACTACGTCTACCCGCTCTGCCACTGCCTGAATAGCCAATTCGTTCGCATGGCCCGGGCATTCGGTAAGCATAAACCGGGCATCATATAAGGCCAAATCCAGATCCGCGATCGCCCGCTTCTCAAAACCTTTCTTTTTTTTACCCCCAGATATCGGATTGACAACAAATAAAATCCGCTTCTTCATTCCTATCTCATGTATCAATTTATCACAAATGTATCAGCATTACCGATACAATGCATAAGTGTCATTATGATTTTATAGAAACTTAACATAGACAGAACAAAAAAGTTGATAATAGCTCATTATCATTTTGAAAACAACAAAAGTATCGTAGCTTTGCAGCGTGAAATGTGGATTGATTTGCGTGTGACCGTTACGTTAACGGCCTCACAGGATTGCAACCACGGTAAAAAAGTGCTAAGCTCCTTTCCACCATTTCAACCATAAAAACAAGTTGTATCAAGATAATCGCATACTATGCCTTATTTATTCACCTCGGAATCCGTATCCGAAGGACATCCAGACAAGATCGCTGATCAGATTTCCGACGCGCTAATTGACAATTTTCTGGCTTGGGATTCCGATTCCCGGGTTGCAATCGAAACATTGGTCACCACCGGCCAGGTCGTGTTGGCAGGGGAAGTTAAGTCCAAAATATACTTGGATGTACCTAAGATTACACGTTCGGTCATCGAACGTATCGGGTATACCAAATCCGAATACATGTTTGAAGCCAATTCATGTGGCATCCTTTCTGCCTTACATGAGCAATCTCCCGACATCAACCAGGGGGTAGACCGCAAGGAAAAGCAGGAGCAGGGTGCGGGCGACCAGGGTATCATGTTTGGCTATGCCAGTAACGAAACCGAAAACCTGATGCCGTTGGCACTTGATCTCGCGCATCGGCTATTGTATGAGCTTGCTGCCCTAAGACGCGAAAATAAGGACATTACGTACCTTCGGCCGGATTCCAAAGCGCAGGTCACGTTGGAATATAGCGATGACCATAAGCCTATCCGCATCGATGCGATTGTCATATCTACCCAGCATGATGACTTCGGTCCGGAAGAGGTGATGCTCAGTCAAATTAAATCGGATATTATCAATATCCTCATTCCACGTGTAAAGGCACAACTGAAGCCCGAATTGCAACAGCTTTTCACAGATGGTATCAAATACCACATCAATCCGACCGGCAAGTTTGTAATCGGCGGACCGCATGGCGATACGGGATTGACCGGCAGAAAAATCATCGTGGATACCTACGGCGGCAAGGGTGGCCACGGTGGGGGTGCATTTTCGGGTAAGGATCCCTCCAAAGTAGATCGTTCGGCGGCCTACGCTACCCGTCATATTGCCAAAAACCTGGTAGCGGCAGGTGTCGCGGATGAGCTCTTGGTACAGATATCATACGCCATCGGTGTAAAGGATCCTATTGGCATCTATGTCAATACTTATGGTACGTCAAAGGTGAAGTTATCTGACGGTCAAATTGCAGATAAAATCCATGAGCTGTTTGATATGACGCCGTATGGCATCGAAACACGGCTCAAGTTGCGCTATCCAATTTATGCGGAGACAGCGGCGTATGGACATATGGGCCGCGAGCCACGCACATTGACCAAAACTTTTGAAAACAGCAATGGAGATTCCACCAAAGTGGAAGTCGAGCTCTTTACCTGGGAAAAGCTGGATTACGTCGAAAAAGTAAAAGCCGCTTTCGGATTATAAAACGGCGGCGGCTGTTTCCGCTTGGCGGTTTATCTTTTTCACCAATCCTTGCAACACGTTGCCGGGACCGACTTCGGTAAACACCGTGGCGCCATCCTCGATCATTTGTAGGATGGTCTGCGTCCAACGTACTGGTCCGGTAAGTTGCTCAATAAGGTTATGTTTTATCGCATCGGGGTCGGTATACGCTTTCGCATCGACATTTTGGTATATCGGGCATATCGGTTTGCTTATTTTCACCGCTTCGATGGCGTCCTGTAATTCCACTTTGGCCGCTTCCATCAACGGCGAATGGAATGCTCCCCCTACGTTGAGCTTCAATGCGCGTTTTGCACCCGCTTCCAGCAGCAGTTCGCAGGCTTTGTCAATACCTGCAATGGTACCTGAGATAACCAGCTGCCCCGGGCAGTTGTAATTCGCTGGCACGACCACGTCGCTTACGCGTTGGCAGATATCTTCCACTGTGAAATCGTCGAGCCCCAAAATGGCTGCCATCGTTGAGGGTTGTATCTCCGTGGCTTTCTGCATGGCATTGGCCCGGGCCGCTACCAATCGCAATCCATCTTCAAACTCCAACGCCTCAGCAGCAACCAGGGCCGAAAATTCGCCCAGCGAATGCCCTGCCACCATGTGTGGTACAAAGGCACTGCCCAGCGCTTTAGCCAAAATTACAGAATGCAGGAAAATAGCCGGCTGGGTGACTTTCGTCTGCTTCAGATCTTCGTCTGCACCTTCAAACATGACGTCCGTAATACGGAACCCCAGGATTTCGTTAGCCTGTTCAAAAAGGAATTTTGTTTCTTCACCGTGGTTGTACAGGTCCTTACCCATGCCCACGAATTGGGCGCCCTGCCCGGGAAAAATATATGCTTTTTTCATATTGCCGTTCCGTTTTATTTACACCGTAGCCGTATGTATTTAACTGCAAATATAGCGTAATATGCCGAAAACTGCCGCAAGCGGAGCTGAGAATTCTCACCTCCAGCTAGGGAACGATCAGTTGTCCATCAATCCCATTTGTTCCAGCCAATATACACATCGACCAAACCATTCATCAAATGATGGCGCTGTAAGAAAGCCATGCTCCCCCTTGGCGTAAATATGCAGGCCCGTTTCCACCCGGTGCTGTCGCAATGCCTGATAAAAATAAAGACTGTTCTCCACGGAAACCACTTCGTCGGCTCCGGAATGGACAAGAAACGCAGGCGGGGTCAACGAATCAACATGCAATTCATTAGAGAAATACAGCATCTGCTTCGTACCTGGCTGGTCACCCAAGAGGTTACCCCGCGATCCGGTATGGCCCACTGAATCCATGAAGCTGATAACGGGATTGATCAGCAACATAAAATCGGGACGCAGGCTCGTCCTTTCCGGATTTTCGATATATGCATCGGCATGGTGCGTTCCGGCGGTAGCGGCTAAGTGTCCCCCTGCAGAAAATCCCATCACGCCGATTCTATTGGAATCTATCCGCCAATCGCCCGCACGTTCACGGACGGTTTTGATGGCCTGCTGCAAATCCTGCAGGGGGCCGATACTCCGATTTACCATAATACGGTCATTGGGCAATCTATAGTGCAGTACAATGGCAGTTATACCCAATTTGGTAAATGCCCTAGCTACGTCGCTACCTTCACGTTTGGTTAGCAATGCGTGGTAACCGCCGCCCGGACAAATAATAACTGCGGTACCCGTTGCTCGATCCGCCGGTGCCAAGAACAGCGCGATACTGGGCTCGGATACGTCGAAAGCTACGCTATCCACCATCGCATTGGGCTCATTGCGTTCGAGGTTTTCGGCCTCTTTTGCATTGGGAATACCCTGTGGATAGAGCGGGAATCGCTGCTGAGCAAGTCCGAAATAGGAAATGAACAACAGTGCAAATCCCGTGGTTAGTGTTTTGCAGGTCATATTGACTGGTTTCATATCCCAATTAACACATTTTCGGTTAATTCCCAAAGGATGCTGCACAAAATCTGATCAAGTGGCCTGCTCCAAGGTTTACACATTGACCCGTTCAAAATCCTTCGGCAGCACCCCAAACTGCTTTTGAAAACATTTCGAAAAGTAAGATGGTGAGCTGAATCCAACCAAATAGGCAATCTCGCCCACGCGGTACTCCTTCTCACGAAGGAGGCCTGCTGCTTTTTTCAGCCGCACCAACCGGATGAAGTCATTAGGAGTCAATTCAGAAATGTGCCTTACCTTGCGGTAAAATGTGGCCCGGCTCATGTTCATCGATTCTGCTAGCTTGTCTACATCAAGGTCTACTTCATCCAAGCGGGCATGGATGACATTAACCAAACTATCTAAAAATTGCTGGTCAGCCTTGGAATGCGCAATGCTTTCGTAGGCCGTTTCCGGAAGGGTGCGGTACGCCTCCCGAAGTTTACGACGGCTCTCCAGCAAATTTTCGATGCGCGCACGTAAAAAATCAATGGAGTAGGGTTTATCGACATACTCGTCTGCTCCAGCCTTGAGTCCGTCAATTTTGGATTGAAGGCCTGTCTTCGCAGTCAATAGAATAATCGGAATGTGGCTAAACTTTAAGTTTTCCTTGACGTAATGGCAGAACGCAATGCCGTCCATCACGGGCATCATGATATCGCAAATGATGATGTCTACTTGCGCTTCGTGGAGTACCCCAATCGCGTCCTTACCATGCTGAGCAACCAGTACGTCGTAGTCCCGCTGAAGTTGGCTCACCATAAATTGCTGGAATTCTCCATTGTCCTCTATCGAAAGAATCGTCCTTTTAACGTCACCGCGCAGCAATTCATCCACGTCTCCCAACGGCGTGAGTGGATTGACCTCTACAGACCGCTCACTCAACAGATCTTCCTGCCGTAGGTGCCCGGTTTGATGGGTGGGCAACTCCAGTACAAATACGGTGTCGAAATGCACTTGCTGTTCGAGATACAGGTTGCCATTGTGAAGTTCAGCCAATGATTTGGAAAATGCCAGTCCCAATCCGGAGCCTTGCGACTTCTCGTCGAGTTTGAAAAAAGGAAGGAAAATCTTATCGGCAATATCGTTGGGAATCCGGTTACCATCATTGGCAATGGCCAACTTGATATAGCCTTCGAATACTTCCAAAGAAACCCGTATGCGATTCTTTGCGTGTTTCAAGGCATTATGAATCAGGTTACTGATAATTTTAGTGAATATCTCTGCATCCAAATCCGCGTGGACCGTATGATTGGGTAACGCGACATCCATAGCAATACCATTTAGCTTGGCCGATGGGATAAACCGACTCAGGGTGTCCTTAATCACGAAAATCACATCCAAATTGGTAAAGTGTACCGACACACCCTTTGCTTCCGCCTTCCGGAAATCAAGCAATTCGTTCACTAACTTTAGCAACCGATTGGTATTACGCTGCATAATGGAAAGGTTTTCCCAATGGCTATCCGCCGGACCGGTATTTTTCATCATTTCCTCCAACGGCGCTTTGATCAGGCTCAATGGCGTACGTATTTCGTGGGTTACATTCGTAAAGAAATCAATTTTGGTATGATATAGTTCCTTTTCCTTCTTGCTTTCAATGGCTTGGAGTACCCGTTTGTTTCGGGCGCGTATGCGCTGCCTGAAATAGCGTATTGCCCAATAGGTGGCCAATGAAAAAAGAAGAAAATAGACCAGGTACGCCCATGTCGTGCGGTAAAACGGCGGAAGGATATGAATTAGCATATCGGCGCCTTGCTCATTCCATACACCATCGCTGTTGGAGGCCTTAACCCGAAACGTGTAGGTACCGGGAGGTAAATTAGAATACGTAACCCGTGATGGATAGTCGGTAGTAATCCAATCGTTGTCTTTCCCTTCCAGCTTGTAGGCGTACTGATTACCTTGAGGTGAGACATAGCTGAGCGCTGCAAAGCCTAAGCTGAATACGGCGGAACGATACGGGAGCGATAATTCCGCTACGCCAACGGTTTCCCTGTTTTGAATCTGGATGCTGTTGATCACCACGGGCGGGGGCACTTCGTTCTGCCAGCTATTGTAAGGGGTAAAGGCAACGAAACCTTTAATGCCTCCAAAATAGAGTTTGCCTTCTTTGCTACGGAAGCCAGATTTGTAATTGAACTGATCGCCCAATAGCCCATTGGCATGGGTATATACATCGATTGTCTGCTGTTTGGCATCCAGCTTGAAAAGTCCTTTATTGGTACTTCCCCAGATATGACCGTACAAATCTTCAACCAATTGGTAAATGACGTTGTTTGGTAAGCCGTTGTCTTCCGAATAGAAACTGGTGAATGCATCGCTTTCGCGATCATAGCGATAGATACCCGCGCCTTCCGTACCGAGCCATAACCGGTGCTGGCTATCCTCCAGTATGCAGGTGATCTTATTGCTGGCGGCATCGCCCGGTATGGGCAATGGATAATGCCGCCAGGTATCGCCACTCCGATCATACGCATATAAGCCCTCGCCGATGGTAGCAAACCACAGTGTACCTTGGTAGTCTTCCAGCATATCATTCACCTGAGCGCTGATGAGTGTGTCCTGGATGGGTATAAAGGTATCCGCCTGGCGATCGTACTGGCACAATCCCATCATTGTACCCACCCAAATGGTGCCGGTATAATCTTTATAGATGGAATAAATGTTATTATTGATCAATGATCGCGGAGCCGATGTGTTTTTGTACTGCCTGAAAAGCCTGGTGCGTAGATCTACGACAAACAACCCCTCGGTGAATGACCCTACCCACAACGTATTGCCATCACGCATCAAGGCATGGATATTGGTAGCGGGTAGGATTCCATTTTCAAACTGCCTAGCAACCGGATCGTATACATGGAGCCCCGCATCTTCGGTGCCAATCCAGATCTGGCGCTCATCCACCTCGCAAAACTCACTGATGCTCTTTCCTTTGATGGAGTTTTCGCCGGTAACCGGGTAGTACTTCTCGAAAAGACTGTACGGGCGGATAAAATAGTTCACTCCGCCGAAAAACGTACCCAGCCAAATACCCCCTTCACGGTCCTGGTAGACGGAATGGACTGCATTGTCCGTTAGGGAATAGCTATCGCCATTGACATGACGTACATTTTCATAACGCTGGGTTTGTGGGTAATAGATGTATGCACCGCTCTCGGTACCGATCCACAGTTCACCATCGGTAGATCGGTATATCCGGCGTACGTACAACGATTTGCCTTGTTCATTGGTTTCAAGCACCGGCGAAAACGCACGTGTACGGAGATTGAAAGCCTGTACCCCCTTGTTGGTGGTACCGACCAACAGCGTCTCCGCATTTAGCAGAAAAATATCGTTGACATCATTATCGACAACGTTCTTTGCATCCGGATTGATAAAGAATTGCTCAATCCGGCCAGTCGTCGGGTCCAGGCAATACATGCCGCGATGGTAAGTACCGATCCAAAGCCGCCCCTCCGTATCAAATGTAATCCGCCTTATCCATACCGGTGTTGGGCTATCTTCGCGATCCAGGTTGAAGTAGGTCAACGTTTTTGACTTGGCCACGCGGAAAACGCCCTTATTGAAAACCGCCATCCACACATTCCCCTGCTTATCTACTTGGATGTCGCGCACCATCCCCGCCACCGCCTCGCCCTCTTCGCTATGCGCATCATATCGGGTAAAATTTTCGTTGCGGGGATCATATATATAAGCCCCGTCACCTGTACCAACCCATAGCTGACCCTGATGGTCTTGCGTAATGGCTGTAACCGTATTATTGCCAAGACTCTGTGGATCGCCGGTATTCTTCTTGAAAATCTTGAACGTATGACCATCATACCGGTTCAACCCATCCTGGGTACCAAACCACATGTAGCCCTGTTGATCCTGAAAAACAGCGTAGACGGAATTTTGCGAAAGCCCATCCTCGACTTGCAGGCTCCTGAAATAATAGTTGGCCTGCCGCTGCTGTGTCTCTTGCCCGCGAACATGCGTACCGCTTAAGACCAACCAAACCGCACTCATCAAGGCCAACCAATACGTATTGTACGGTTTCATTTACCGCTCCCTTTGTCCAAGCGTAAATTTAATCTTTTTCCCGTACATCCCCAGTCATTTCTTATCTTTCACGCAACGAAACCCTACTGTAGCATTGCGTTCAAATCCTTGCGAAACGCGAAGCAGGTATTGCCGATAATGCAATTCCCGAGGACCGCCTTGTACGTACCACCAACTGGACGTCGGATTGAAATAAGATCCACCTTTCATCATGATATAAGTGTAAGACCCGCTTTTATATACATCGTTGGTCAGCTGCCAAACCGATCCCACGAGGTCTTCCAAACCATAGGGGTTCGCGCCGCGTTTGTATTTTCCCACCGGATAGGGTTTGCCATCGCCCAAGTTCGCTAATTTCGAATCAATACCCTTGATTTTGTATACGGTGAGGCTGTTGGTCACGGGTTCCAATTCCCGTTTGATGTGCTTCGTATCTTTCGACCAAGGCCACTCGCGGAGATCCGGCGTCTGCGCGGCATACTGCCATTCTACTTCGGTGGGCAACCGCTTACCGGCCCAGCGGGCATAGGCCTGTGCATCTTCATAGCTCACATAAACTACCGGATAACGCTCCTCGCCCTTAAGCGGCCGGCCACCCTGCCAGTGCTTTAGGAAATTGGCGGTATCGGTGGGCTGATAGCCACTGGCTTCCATAAACCGGAGGAAATCCGCATTCGTTACGGGATATTTGTCCATCCAGAAACCCGTCAGTTCGAACGTCTTTCCTTCATCGTGCTTGGGGTAGGCGATGAATTCATCACCGTTCGTGGCGTGAAACACAAAAGAACCTTTCGGAATCTCGATCATACCCTCCGTATCGCCTACCGTTGCCGAAGGGCTAACCTCACTAGCTAGACGCGGCGTACCCGCCTTGATAACGGCTACCCGTTGGTCAAGCAATATACCGTCTTCCAGTAGTTGGACAACCAGCTTACCCTCATGCCGGCCGAAATGCTCGAATATATCCAGCTCATGGCTGCCGGAAGTTAGCTCCACCGGCTTTTTCTCATAATCCGGCGCACCTGCCCAAACATTGATTTGCTGCCCTTTATCGGCATGGATGTGCAATGTGTTGTTGTCCAATGAAACCGTCAACAGCATAGGCAACTGCGCAATACAACCTACTTCACCTTCATTGTTGGTGCCCAAATCAAAGCGGTCAAAGGCATGGATTTTTGCCGGGAGGTATTGATGCCCATCCTGCATCACGGGTTCTACTTCCTCGTTATTCCACAGATCGACGAAATGGGTACCCTCCGTAGGTGTTACCTCAAGGAGCGGCGCGTTAAACCCTTCCGGTTTGATGCTATACAGCGTATAAAGGATCTTGTCGGGCAACGACCATTTATTGGCATAAACGCTATCCACCAATGTCGGAATAAGCGGTATATAGTCACGACTTAGGAAGTTGTACGTATTTTCGCGCAATATCCGAGTTGTACGGCCCAGGTAGCGGTACTGTTCATCGACCCAATCGGGTTGGCCAGGCGCAAAAATATTGAGCTCAGTTCCGTAACCGTTAAAAAAGGCGGTGGCAAACTCCCGTTTGATGGGTTCCTTAGCCAATTCCGCAACCCGGTATATCGTAAACTCCGGTTTGATAAACTTATTGAGATTTAGCATAGGTGGGTAATACAGCGCATTGTGTACGCGTCCCGATACAATGCCCTGCATATCCTTGGGCACCGCAAACCCCTCGCTATACATGATCACCCCCGGTTTGGCGCGATCTGCCGCCTCCTGCAACTCGGTGCTGGACCCCCCTTGGGTATCCAGCACGACGCCATCCGCCCCAGTCTGCATGATGAGATCGTATAGTCCTTCCATATGGCCTTCGCCGCGCGTACTTTCGTCCCAAGGGTTATAACAGAGGAAGAAAGCGGTGCCGTGACTCCGGCAATAATCGGCGTCCTGACGTATGCGCGCCATGCCTCCCGGCAAATCACGGAATAGGTCAAACTGATTGCGCTGGTCGATGCCCAGGGTAGGCCATGTTGGCCATAGTCCAATCACGTCATCACCGCCATACAATTTCTTACCGCGTTCGATAAACCCTGGAAGACCTGATTGCCCGGTTTCACTATCGTGGTAAAACTTATCCCATGCCATGATGAGATGCATCACGTAGGTATGCCGGATCCATTTAAGGTCATCGCGCTCGAACAGGCTATTGTCAAACTGCGCTACGTCATACAGGTAACGTTCCTGAAATACCTTTTTCAAACCTTGTTGCCAATCACCGCTGTATACATCCGCAAACAGGTTATATGCGATAGAGCCGCCGGGTGCGATGACGGTCTCGAAGCGGCGGATGGTTGCCTTGTATGCGCTGGCCCGATCCCGCCTTACCAGTGCACATACGGAAAGCCCATTGGGCAGCGCCATCGCGCTGTATCCCAATTCCCAGGCATTGTCGGGGAGGATGCAATTCACCGGTTGCTTCCCCGGAAGGAAGAGGTGCGAGCGCGATAAGCCATGCTTGCCCTTTCCGGTGATGTACACGGCCTTATCGGCACGGCCCAACGGTACCACGTTGGATAAAACCAACGTATCGGCTGACCGATTCGTAAACCGCAAAATAGCTTTATAAGCCGGGTTAAATCCGGTTACCGTTTCGAGGGAAATATCGATAATTCCCTTCGCATCGGCAGCCAACATGGTACGGTCATTGATATCGAATGCCACGAGCGGATGGGATCCGGTACTTTGAAGCTCCTCGCCGGTCGCCATCACAAATCCGGTAACCTCCATGCCCTCCGAAGCACGCACGAATTGCTTGAGTTCCTGAGCCTGCGCCACAGGGATACACCAAATACAGGCGAACAAACAGGTGCTATGATTGAATATTTTGTTGGATATTTTTTTGATTACGTGTAGTGTCATCGGGATTTATTGTTGAGGGTTAATCACTGGAAAGGCCGAAATACGCAGCGTGGTAGCACCGTAAGGTATCAAGGTAATCTCTTCTTCCGGTTGTTCATTGGTCGACTGGATGCCATAGATGATATTGCTATGAGGCAACGGGCCGGCCATACCATTATATAGCGTCCACGTAGGCATCCGCTTCCCCGTTACTTTTAGCTCAACGGGTGCATTTTCCAAGTTCCAAGGATAGGTGAAATCCACGTCCTGGCGCTTGATGACCTTAAAGACATCGTTCGGATCCTTTTTCGCGAAATCGACGATGCCGTAGTTCCACGGCGATTCGGGATATACTTCGTAGTAATGGGAGCCATATAAGGCCGGATTGTCGGTAACCGCTTTCTTTTCCCAGCGCTCAGCAATTTTCAGTGCATAGACAATCGGCCCTCTTTCTACAGCCATCGCATTTTCATGCCACGTGCTCGTCGTGATATGCATCGGTAATGCGAGTTCGACCCGATCACCGGATTTCCAAGTACGGCGGATAATCGCAATCTGCCCCGAATCGGTATCCCCTCCCCACAGCTCGCCATTCACTTTAATTTGCGCGCCTGTACACCATGTCGGTATACGCAGGTGCAAAGGGAAATCGACCGTCGCGACTCCACGCTCGATCGCCAACGTAAAACGGATGGCCTCATCAAACGGATAGTTGGTTTCTTCGGTAAGCGAAACTGTGACATCGTTACCAACTTTTGCAGTAACGTTGCTTGGCGAATACAGCAGTGCGGCCAACCCACCATCGTCCGTGGCATACCAAAGATTCTGCGTAAACTTTGGCCACCCTTGATGCATGTTGGACGTGCAGCACGGGTAACCGGTAAGCAAGCCAAACACCAAATCGGTCTCTCCGTGATTGATGTTGAAATTGTACGGCCGTCGCTGGATTTGCACCTGATTGGCCTGTTGGAAATACTGCCTATCCATAAAATCATCGGTCACTTGCGTAGGAAGCGCATTAAACGCCACCTTTTCCAGGTGCTCGGCAAATTCGATATCACCGGTGATTTCCAACATTTTTTCCAGCGAAAACATCAGCTCCACGGCAGTGCACAGCTCAGACCCTTGGGTCGGGTTATTGCCATGCAGTGCCTCGTCACCACCATACATGCCCTGTGGATGTCCGTTGAATTTGCGGATGTCACTAAAACCGAGCTTTACGGCGTCGATGAAACGCTTGTTGGGATTTTGCTGGTAATAGATGATCGGTTCTTTGATGCCCTGGGCCAAATTAACACAATGGATGCTACCGATCGTACTCATCGCTTCACGTTGCTCAAACATACCGGTATAATCCTTACCCTGCCCGTGGATCAGCTCGGCCAACTTCAAGAGCGAGCGTTCACCCGTGATGTTGTATAACCAGTACACCGCTTGAAGATTATCGCCCGACCTAAACTCTGCCCAAAATGTCCAATGACCTAAAGGCTTTTCGGTAAGCGTGTTCAACTGGTACCTGAAGTAGCCCGACATCAGCTTGATGACCCGGTCATCGCCAGTAGCCGAATAATATTGTTGGAGGATTTTCAGCACCACCATTTTAGGCCACCAGTCGTGTGCGTTGTTGCGCTGAAGCCCCGGCTCGGATCCGTAGTCTTTATCAGGGCCGAAGTACCCATTGGGTTTCTGGCTCTTGATGGCCCACTCGACCCAGGGCTGTACCTTCGCCTTCAACACCTCATCGTCGAGGATGTAAGCGAGTGGCAATAACCCATCTATCCAATAGGGGCCACGCTCCCATTGATCGCCATCGCCGCCCAGCCACCCGTTTCGTGCACCCATAACGGTAGGATATAACGTATCCAATTGCCCCGTAGTGCCGCTTTTTTGCCGTAGCAGCATTTCGTGCAGCCATCCTTGAGGCTTGATGCTACCCAGCGGCAATTCGATATACGGCTTTTTGGCAAGCGGTGCCCGGTTGTTGATGTAATTTTGGGCCAAGGCTAATTGAGCTAGCAAACTGATAGCAATGAGCATACAAAAAATAACCGTTTTCTTTAACTTCATGTGTTTTTGCAATATGATTTACTGCTGTGCATCCATCATCATCCGGTTGATGATACCTGCCCAAATGTATGTTTTATGGTATCCGCCCCAAGGGTGGTCCGGGCTGTAAAATTCCCACAAATTGTGATTTTCCTTTAATACCGCAACCATGCCCTTGGCCACCCGATCGACCAATTCGTCCGCCACATCGTGATAACCATAATCTTGGAGCCCCAGTTGGATCAGGTAATTCCATTGTACCCATACTGGCCCGTTCCAATACCCTTTATCGTTGTAATACGAATCGCGTGCGGATAGCGTTGGTATACCATACGGTCTCCAGAACTGCGTGGTGTCTGTTAGCTTTTCAACCAACCGTGCCGCGCGCTGCTTGTCGGCAACACCTGCCCAAAGTGGTAGGAAGCCAATGATTTCGTCGCGCTTCAAATCATCTTGGGCCTTATGGCTGAAGGTGTGCGTTACCTTATCTACTTGATAGTAAAATCCGTTTTTTTCGTCCCAGAACGTTTCATTAATCAATCGGCTACGTTGTTCATGATCGGCCTTCCATGCAGCTGCTTCTTCCGCTAACCCTAGCTTCAGCGCCATTTGCTCCAACGACTTGGCTTCTTTAACCAACATGCAATTGAGGTCCAAGCTCTCGAAATTGGTAGGGAATCCCACTTCGTCCCACACGGCTACCAATGCATCGCGCACCGATTCGAGCACGGCGTGCCCACCCCACTCGCAGAGCCCGTCCCCATCGCTGTCCCGGTTGTCCACGATGAAGCGGAACAACTTTTTCGAAGAATCATACATTTCTCCCAGAAACACGCTATCCTGTGTTATCCGGTAAACTTCCCAGTTGAGCCAAGCATACCAAGGTGCGGAGGTTGTCAGCTGGCCGTTGTGCTCGATAACCTCGTCCAGGTATCCACCTGTCCGATAGTTGATGTATCCGTTTTCATACTGGCGTTCGCGGTATACGCGTTGGGAATTCATCGCACCTATAGGATCTACATGTGCATACGCCAGCATCGCAATACTTTCGTGGAATACCTGCCCGCCATGCCCCCATCCCCAAGTGGGCTCCCTTGAAAAGACATAGTAGTTATAGCTAGACTTCCCTTCCGACGGATAAAATACCTGTCGCATCATGTTGTTGGCACTCCAATATAGCGCTTCCTTATCTGGGTCACCGAAGTGGGGCACGGGGGTTTTTGCAAAAAATCGTTCGTTGTCCTGCTGATAAGGTTCGAGCGGCTGGCGCAACAGTGCGCGTGCGGCGTGCACCAGTGAGTCCGATGCGGCGGTGACGGATGCGATACCGCGGATAAAACGAAGTTGTTTCGACTTTCCGGCCTTCAATTGCAAGGCATACTTGAATGTCAACAGCTTGGCATAGTCCATCGCCGTAAAAGAATCGGCAGCCATGGTATCCTGCACGAAATCCGCGAATACCGTCTGCCCGATTGTAGTCACTTCTGGCGCATGCATTCCCAATTCGCCCTGTTGGTTTGCAGGGATAACCAGATATCCATATACTTCACCCGGTTCTGCGGTTGCGTCGGTGTAGCTCGTTTCCACGATGTTACTGACTATCCGCTCATAATACGCTGCAGGATAATGCCTACGGTATATCGAAAATGATGCGTGTTCCCGACCCGCCTTCCACGCAAGGTGCACGTGGTGTAGCGCATCCCAATGGATTTCCGTGTCGCTCATTACCGTTATTGCCGCGCTAGACACCAGATCGACGTCATGGCGCTGGCTCTCACTGGTCAACACCCCTGTAATCTGGCCCGATAACCTTTTGGCGGCATCGTAAGCTTGCAGGGTAAACGTTTTGGCGTTTTCGTTGAGCATGGCCGCTTCCAACCGGTAGAAGCCTCCTTGATCGATGGCGGGATGCATGCCTCCCCAAACGGGGCTGCTTTCCGTAAGCAATTTTGTCGGATCGCCGTCAATCATCAGCTGTAGGCGCAACCTGCCATCGGCATCATTGACGCGCTGTTTTCCGGGCAGGTAAGCCCGGCCATTAATTTGCAGCACCGGTTGCCGCTCATTTTCAATGCGATTGGGTAGTTTGAAAGGCTCTCCGTTTTCACTGGTGAATGCCCCCATAGCCGAGGGGGGTTCAGCGGCCAGCCATACATTCCGAATGCTGTCCGTATAGGGAAGGTCATGATCTAGCGTCCATGAATCTGGATATTCCTGGTGGTCAAAAAGAAAATGATCGTCCCGTTGTTCGATCTGCTGGAATGCGCGGCCATTGCTACGCATGAACGGGTATACCTCCAGATCCATAGCTGCTCCAGTAAGATTGGTTGCACAAACGTCTATCAACGCCATCGTAGAGCTGTGCACCACAAACCACACATCCACCTTAACCCCTTCAAAAGGCCGATAAGTATATCGCACCATGTCCGGGTAACTCGCCGTGATGATCGGTGCTTGGTGCATATCCTCAATCCGGTAAACCCACTGATCACCCATCTTGAATCCCAGTCCGATATCGCCACCGGTATCCGTGGTGAAATCAGCCCCCAGACTATCGGTGTAATACCGAAAAGTATAGCCCTCATCCAATATGAAATTCGAGCGTTCCGTCGCCGCCGCGTAGGTCGTATACAGCGGGAAATCGCTATCCGCCTCCAGATCAGAAAGAAAAGGCCTTTGCGGTCGGCCGCACGAACCAAGGATTGCCAATGCGAGCAACCCGACTATTGATAATCGGTATCGAATCACGGATATAATCCTATTGTATGGTCAATGTAAATAAGGTAACGCCGTCATTCAGCAATAAATAGGGTGTCGTTCCTTCACCGCTCAGCGCGTCCTTCTGTGCCATTACGGTGAATACGCCCTTTTCCTTCAGCTGTTCGCCGGTAAATAACACCCGGCCTTTAGCATCCGTAGTAGCCGTAGCCAACGATTGTCCGGCACTATTCAGCACCTCTACCGTGGCTCCGTCTATTTTGGGGTATTCGGTGCCTTGCGCCACCCCTTCGATCTGCACTTCTAGTGCTGGAGCAGTGATCGATAATGTTTCGAATGCCAAATCCCGCTCACATGCTTGTGACAATATGCCTGCGGTTACAAAAAGCAAAACTAACTTCTTCATTTGTATCTATTTTTTAGCCTCGTTAAGCCTACGTAATATTAATTGATTACACCAATTCACATTTCATTTCCGACACCACCAAACGTATATAGCGCTTGGCCGTGCATTTTCAGTTCAGGGCCTGGTATTGGGAAATGCCTCGCCGTACCTGGGATCAGCTGATCCTTCCCTCGCCGCCGGTCGAAAAAGCCCAACTGTGGCCATACAAGGTCGCACTCTACGTAACGTTCATAAAACAGTTTATCTTCCAATGCTTCGTAACTTTCCGCGGCAAGCGCCGGCGGAAGGTCTCCTAAGGTTACCCGGCTGTTGTTGATTAATTGTGCAATTCGTTCCCGGTCACCACTGGTACGGATGAGCGCCTCCGCCAAGTACGTATCGTTTTCGGCTTTCAGGAAATGGTCTACCATCCCTTGTCCTCTTTCTACGATGTCATAGTATCGCCAGTACCGGTATTGGCTCAAAATAAACGTACCGTATCCCGGTCTTTCTGTACGATCCGACCCAAACCAATTTCGCATATTTTCGTACCTAAAATACTTCGTCAACCGGCTGTCTGGGGAATTTTGGATTTCAGGCCAATCCTTAAAACTGTCGCTGCCTGGTGTTACCGGGATCGGATATACCGAATAAGGATCATCCGGCGCCATCTTATTCAATAGCCATTGGCTGATGCGGATCCAGTTCATATTGTAAAATGCGAAATAGTTTGAGCCGACATCCCTGGTCATCACTTTTCCCCGCCAACCTTCATCGTAGGCCACCTTAAAATCAGCTTGCAATCCTTTTTCGGCATAGCTTTTCACCCGATTCCAATCCACTTGGCTGTTCTCTGCCTGTGTCCGGGCATTGGACGCCAAAAACCGGGCGCCCATCGAATTTGCAAATTGCAAGAGCAGCGCCTTGTTAAACGTTACGCCCGCTACCACGGATGCAGGGTCTTCATCGATCGCATCCGTCTCGATCAGTTCGATCGCCCTATCCAATTGGGTCAATGCGTAATCCATCACTTCCTGATACGTCTTGGTATTGGCTGCAAAGTCAAACGTCAACGCATCGTGCTCTGCTGTAAAAAGATAGGCTTTATCATATAACAACGCGATATTGCCATAGAGCAGTGCTTGGATCAAATAGGCATGCGCCTTTGCGCGGTTGGTATAATCCACACCTCCCAACGTGATCTTAAAATTCGGGTCTTCAAACATTTTGGACATTTTGATTGCACTGCCCACGCTGCCGTAGTAGTTATACCACGCGCCAAAGTTGATGATGATCACTGGGTCAGGCGTATCGTCATTAAAAAGCTGCTGCCGTGGCCTGAACCACATGGTGCCCGATCCCCAACCGGGCGTTCCTGCCTGAAACAGCTCTGCGTTTGCAAACCCGATTGTCGGACTGGCGGCTATGGATCCATTGTACCAGGTATTATAGCCGTTCCGCAACAGCGAATAAAATTCGGCCGGTGTCGCGAGGTCATTGATATTAGGCTGGTTTTCATTTGCAATGTCAATGGGTTCGAAAAAACTGCATGAACTGGGTACCAGCATGAAAACCGCGGCGATATAGATAAGTAATCTTTTCATGATTTATTTTGGTTAAAATGTAAACGCTAATGAGCCACTGAATGTCCTATATAACGGATATTGCTCATTGGACTCAAACCTAAAGGCATTTGCATCAACGCCTTTGCTGCGGTCTGCCGACACCCCTTCGGGATCGAATCCCGGATATTTCGTCAGCGTCAAGATGTTGCGGCCGATCAGGCTTACCTTGATATTATCGATAAATCGCCATTTTGCAGGCTTGATGTCATAACTGATCGCCAGTTCCCTTAGTTTGAGAAATGAAGCGTCAAACACCAGCACATCATTATCCCATCCAAGCATACCGATCTGCTGCCCGCCATTGCTATAATATGCGGCTGATTTCACTTCATTCCAAGGCTTACCCGATTGGTCAAATAATTTGGGCTCGGTGGTATAGCGCACCGCATGGTTGTAAAGTATTCCACCGTCTTGGTACGACCACAGTGTATAAAGTGAAAGATTTTTAAAGCGGATGGTGGTATTGAAGTTCAGGTTAAAATTAGGTGTCATGCTCCGGCTGGGCAGGGCTACCACATTGCCATTGTCATCCTTGATTTTAACCGGTGTTTCATTGATGGTGCCGATTTCGTTACGGCGCACCACAAATCCTTGGTTATTGACGACAAATAGTTCGTTCGCTTCCCTCCCTGCCGGCACCTGATTGGCTACTTCCTCCAACGATCGTGCAAACCTATCGAGGTATAGCACACCAAAATCAACGCCCTCTTCAATTCTAAAACGTGTTCCGTCCAACATGTACGGGGTGGCATTCAGTTTGGTAATCTTTTGTTTGATCTTGTCGAATGTAACGCCTGCGTCCCACCCCCAACTGGCTTTATTGATCAGGTTGGCATTCAGGCTGGTTTCGAAAACCCGCGTCTGGATAGTGCCGGCGTTTTGCCATTGGAAGGCTGCGCCGGAAAGCGGGGTTACAGGCACTTTGAGAATCTGGTCAGTATTATTGGCAACCGAATAATTAGCACTGAAATAGAACCGATCCAGAAACTGCATATCGGTACCGATTTCCGTCTCTTTAGAGAACGACGGCTTCAACAGGCTATTCCCCAAGGTCTCCATATTACCCGGCACGCCGTTCTGAAGTGCAAATACCTCATACTGGGCTTCAAATGGTGGCCGTAGTCCCGCTACCCCATAAGATGCCCTCAATTTCCATTCATTAATTCCTCCGATATTCACATCTTCTGTAATCCGCCATGCACCGGCTACGCGATAAAACGTCTGCCACCTCACATCGGCGCCAAACAGCGAAGAAGCATCCCTTCGCACCAGTGCATCGAGGATATACTTATCCTTATAATCCAGCACAAATAGGGCGGCTACGTTGTTCGCTACCGTGCTAAAAACCGCTGAGCTGGCCGTTTGATTGGCCGAAAGGTTTACAGACGTGATATTCATTCCACCAATACCCAAATCACCGCCACCGCCATTCAAGCTGGATGATCGAGAAGCCTCATACAGGTACTGCACCTTGAACTTGGTATCAAAGTCACCGAATTTCTTATGAAACATCGCATCTACCGAAAATACCTTTTCGCTGTTCCTCCACATCCCACGGGATATATAACCCACCTCTGGGGTCAGGTCGTATCGCAGGCGGCCCTTCGGTGTCAAAAACAAGTTCTCGCCGATTGAGCGGGTTGTCCCGAATGAAGAAGAAAGCGTCAGGTAATCCGTGGGGTCATATTTCACCGAAAAATTGGACAGTAGTTTCTCCAACGTGGATTCGTTTTTCGAGTTGGTAATCGAATAGAGTGGGTTTACGATATTCTCAATCCGGTTGGCATTGACCAAATAAGGCGACCCATCAATATTTGGTGCGAGTAAATCTGCTCCGGGGTCCGAGCGGAATAAGGCCCCAAAGGCGCCACTTGCCCGGTTGTCTGCATTGGTGTGGGTGTAGAGATTGGATGTTGTGAGCGTCAGGTTATCCAAAATCCGATAATCCAAATTCAACCGCACATTAGCGCGTTCAATGCCCTTTACCATTTTTACCACGCCTTCCTCTTTGGTAAGTTGGAGCGAGGTGTATACACTGATCTTATTGTTGGAAGACGTGCCCCTTATACCGAGATGGTTGGTCACATAGCTGCCCGGATTAAAAAATTGGTCGATATGGTCATACGTGGTCGGGTATATATTGTCATAAACCCGATCGGGATCGGTCACGCCATAATTTACTACGCCATTTTCAACGAGGCGGTTGGTTGCCGATGATCGCTCCGGCACAAAACCCAGCCCGTTTTTACCATACTCCGTCCGGAAATCAAGCCGCACGTCTCCCGCCGCTACGGAATTCCCGCGTTTGGTCATGATACTGACAACCCCGTTTGCGGCCCGTGACCCATAGAGCGATGATGCCGCAGCCCCCTTCAACACTTCTATGCTTTCGATGTCCTCGGCGTTGATATCAGCCAATCCATTTTCCGTTAATACGCCGTCGATGATATACAACGGGTTTGATGAGCCGAATATCATCTTTACACCCCGTAGCTGCACATCCACTTCGGACCCGGGGGCACCGCTTGATCTCGTGATGCGCACGCCAGCTACTTTACCCTGTAATGCCGTTGCGGCATCAACCGCAGGCACTTTCGATAATCGTTCACCGGAAATTTTTTCGATCGCGAAGCCAAGTTTTGTTTTCGGTGTACCGGCGGCCACCCCCGTTACGATCACCTCATCCAACGAAACACCGCTTTCTTCCAACACCACTTGCAATTCGCGCGATTCGTTTACCACGATTTCCTGCGTTGCAAACCCGACATACGTAATTGCCAAGGTCGAGCCCGGCGCCACGCTGATTTGGAACGTTCCATCCGTTGCAGTTTTAGTTCCTGTGTTTGTCCCTTTTGCATTGATGCTGACCCCAGTCAGCGGAGTACCGGCTTCATCGGTTACCGTACCCGAAATGACAAGCGTGGGTTGCGCCTGATGAAGCTTTGCCTCTGCGTTCACGCCGGCGGCTGCCATTATAAAAAGGGGAACCATCACTAGGGTTAGTAGCTTCCATGTACCAATGCGCAACAGCTGGCTTTTAGGATGCCCATTATTGATATGATTTCTTTCCATATTAGAAAATTTTAGATGATGACGACCTATGGTTAGTTTCTAACAGCGGTTAAACTGTTTCACAAAAGACGGCATTAACGCTTTCTTTCGATACTAGAATCGTATCAAAAAAGGGAAATATTATATCAAATTAAGGGCCTACGGTCGTCCGTAGCGACTACTATGCATCCGGAATGAAACTCAACGAAGAAAGGTTATCCTCAGCCAGTATTTCATTGGCTATGCCGAGCAACTGGCCGGCATCCACGGCATCAATCTGTGCAAGGATCTCGCTTAACGATTGTACGCGATCATAATCCATCAAACTCTTGGCTAAAGAAACGATCAGGCTAAGGCGACTTTCCTCGGCTAAGGCAATCTGCCCTTTGAATTTCTGCTTTGCCTGGTAGAGTTGCATTACCCCCAGCCTCTGCTCCCGGAGCTTTTTCAGTTCTTTCCATATCAGCCGGCGGGCTCGTCCGGCCTTTTCTTCATCTGTACCAAAATAGATGTAAAAAAGGCCGGTATCGGAGTAGGGCGTATAATTGGATTCCACAGTGTAAGCGATACCGTGTTTCTCTCGCACGATCAGGTTGAGCCGGGAGCTCATCCCCATTCCACCCAGCAAATTATTCAGCAACAATAAGCCAACCTTGTTTTCGTCATGCACACCATAAGCTTTTGTACCCATCACGTAGTGCGCCTGATTGATGGGTTTGTGGCAAGCCGTTTGCTGGCTGGGAATTACCGTTGGTGCAATTCTAGCCTTTCCGCTATTATTTTCAGGCAATTTACCCAAAATCTTTTCGGCCAATAAGCGGACTTTCTTGCTCGTGTAATTTCCGCTTACGCCGATGATAATTTCATGGGTATTGTAGTTTTGCTTGATAAAATCTACAATGTCGGCCTTGGAAAGGCCTTGCAGGTCGGTTGCCGTACCTAGGATATTGTGACCTAATCCGTGCCCCTCAAACAACAGGTCCTCAAAATCATCCATGATCGCGTCTTCCGGGCTATCCAGGTAAGAGGCCATCTCATCCATGATTACCCCTTTTTCCTTCTCTATTTCGTTTTCCGGAAATACTGAATGGAAAAATAAGTCTTCGAAGAGATCCAATGTCCGCTCCAGATAGGGGGAAAGGAAAGAAGCATGTATGCACGTATATTCCTTGGTCGTATACGCATTTAGATCACCGCCTACCGCTTCAAGCCGGTTCAGAATCTGGTTGGTGTTTCGCCTTGCCGTCTGCTTGAACAACAGGTGTTCGATAAAATGGGCCAGCCCAAATCTGCCGACCGGCTCATCCCTTGCTCCGGCATTGACCAGCATACACGCGTGCGACACGGGTGAATCGACGTGATGCAACACCAGCCGGATGCCATTGGGTAACTGAATAACCTCATACTCCATTGCGGCGCAAGATAGTGAAAAAAAGATCAGCCGCCCCAACGACCGGGCCCACCCGGACCGCCAAAACCACGTGGGCCATCCATGCTCCCCCCTGCAAAGTTGGAGAAGCGATAGGATACCGTGAGCATGAAATAACGGGCCAATCGATTGCTTCTGCTGTCGATGATCATATTTTCCGAGACACTGCGGGATACATTCGTCTGTTCGTTGAGCAAGTCGAACGCCTGGAAACGGATAGCGCCTGTCTTGCCCCGGAAAAATTGCTTCTCGATATAAGTATTTACAATCAGGGGATTGGCATCGACTGAACTGTTGTACCCATTATTGCTGGTCTTGGCTACGTCTGCACCAAATATCCACGTGGGCGTCAGGTTCACTGATCCGTTCAAGGTAAGGGCCCATGTAGAGACATTTCTATTGTTTCCGGAATTAACGGTATTCGCCGTCGTATTATAGGTATACCGCACACCAGGCGTTATTTCTACGGTCTCTTTGGGGTTATACCTGAAGTTGATGTTTTGAGAGAGCACCCAGTTTTTCGCCACATTCCTCGCACTGGTCAAGTCCGTTTCGCCATTGTTAGTCAGCGCTGAGGTCGCGTATGACACGTTGTTGTTGTAACTGATCATGCCGCCATACGAAAAGGTATAGGTACGGTTTGCAAAAGGCTTTGAAAAATTATAGTATCCCCTGGTGTTGTAATACCCATCCGTGTTCAAATATTCGGTGGCCTGCACCAGGCCGATGGAATCGTCTACAAACGTCGTGCGGTTGGTTACGATTTTGTCTTCTGCCAATGACCCGGAGAGCCCAACAAAAAACGATGTCCCTTCACCCACGTTGAAATTCCGGTAGTTGATGCGCAGCTCGTGGGTAAATTCCGCCGCGAGGTCCGGATTTCCGGTTACCGGCGCATTCACATTCGAATAGTCGGTGAATGGTTGTATTTGCGTCACGCCCGGTTCATTCGCTCGCCCTGAATAGTTGATATTAAATCGCTTGGTCCGTGATACTTCATATTCCAATCGCGCCACCGGCATCCAATTGAAACCCGTCCTATTGATGGGGATCGCCGTGCCGTCGATGGATGCGCCACCCCTCAACACATTGGGTTGAGCCGCTACACCCAATGAATAATTCCATTTGTCTTTGCGATACCGGTAAGTAAGCGACGCCCGGTGGGTATAGAACGTATAATCGTATGTGCGGCTGTTGTTGTATTCCGGATTATCGATGATCAGTCCGTCCGCATCATACGCATTCGCCATCCGGTTATTATCGTAGGAAGCGAAATTAAAATCGTAACTTGCCTCCAAATTCGTGTGTTCGCCCAAGGGTTCAATGTACGAAACGGTGGCTCCGCCATTCAGGTTTTTATTCTCCAAAGTAACCAAATGCTGCTGATACACACTTTCCAGGTCTTCGATGGCGGTTTCATAAACCAATGTATTCAGCACGCGTTCCTGATCTTGTTCGGTACTTGCCGTATTGAGTGAGAAATTCACAAAGATATTCCGCCCATTATCGTTCAACCGCCGGTTGTACAACCCACTGGCGCCGTAGTTCGGAGCGTACGACTTGTCGATTTGTCTGTTGGTCAGGTCGTTGATCAGCGTTTCGCCACGGCTGTTGGTGCTCAAGGAAAGGTTGTTGGCGCGGTTTTGCCGATACGACACATTCGGCGAAAATTTGATGTAGTTCTTATCGTCCGGCTTATACTCCACATTCCAACTGAAGCGATGGTCATTTCCGATGCTCCCATTATTCATGTTGCTGGTGGTATACGTTGTCGCTTCCGAAGCGAAGATTTCCCGTAATTCGTCACTTAGTGTGGTATTGTCCGTATGGCCAAAGCTGTATTCGCCATACATCGTCAGTTTGTCATTGAAATCCTGCCGGTAATTGACGCCGATGGATTGGGTGTTGGTCAGGCCGTTTGATCCACCCCACATCCCACCCCCGCCGAATCCGCGGCCAAAACTCCCGCCCCCCGGACCGCGGCGGGCACCGCCACTCCGGATATTGAAGTCGAATAGGTTCGCATTGACGTTGTTCAGGTTCCCCAATACGGAAATTTGCCTGCCTTCGCTAAAATTGCCATAAGAAGCCGTTGCCTGGTAACGGTCGGTCGTGCCGCCGCCCACCCGGAAATTACCGAAATCACCCTTGTTCCGGGATGGGGCAATCTCCAGGTTCAACACCCGCTCGGGGTCGCCCGTCCGGTTGCCCGTCACGTTGGCCATATCACCATAATCATCTACGATCTGTATCTTTTCAACGATTTCAGCAGGTAGATTCTTAATGGCGGCTTGCACATCTCCCCCAAAGAAATCCTTTCCGTTGATGCGCGCACGTGTGATGGTTTCACCCTGGGCGGTTACATTCCCGTCCTTGTCTACCTCTACACCATCCAGCTTTTTAAGGGCATCTTCCACCAGCGCCCCTTCGCGCAGCCGCAGGTCTTTGGTCGCATATTCCAAGGTATCTTCCTTTACGGTGATCGCCGCCACACCGGTAACGGACACCTCGGCCAACATCTGGCTGGATTCGCTGACACGGATGGGCAAAATCAATTCGTTTTTTCCCGATTCAAAAGCATATTCCTGCCGGAGCGTGTCATAGCCCAAACTCGTCACTGTTAGCACAAATCGTTCTCCTTTTAGGTTATTGAACGAAAAAGCGCCGCCTACGCCTGAGCTCGTTTGTACCGAATCGAGGGCAGATACCAGTTTGATCGATGCTCCCACGATCAACTCCCCGCTTTGATCGCTTAAGGTGCCCTGTACCCGCTTGTTGGTTTGGGAAAATCCTGCGAACGCAAAGGCTGAAAGTACTGCGCCTAACAGACCGACTCGTACTGTTTGTTTAATCGTTGATTGATTGATAATTGTCATTGGTTATGGTAAATAAAAATATAGTCATTCTCTCGCCAAAGGGGCCATCACCCATACGCCCGGTTCCTCGCGGGGTTTCGAAGGCATCTGCTGCCCGTAGCCGTAGGGATATCCATAGCCGTAGCCATACCCACCGTAGCCACCGTATCCCCGTCGCATCATACTCGGTGAGCTCCCGCTGCCCGGCACCATCACCCCGTTAATCTTCACGTTGAACGCCAATTCTCGCTGGTCATCACCTGTAATACCCAACCGCGCTAGTGGAACCACAATTTCCACACATAGCGCATCGGCTGTATCTAGCGTGGCTTGTGCATGGATGCCATACGTGTTTTCCAGCGAAATCTGGCCGTCGAGCACATCATCAAACCGCATCACATAGATAGCGCGTATGGCTTCCAACGCACCTTTCCGCATATCTTCGGGCCGATCGTCATTGTCGGCAGACATGATCGAACGGAAAGCCAGCCGGTCGGCGACCGGGAAATAAACCGTAGGGCCTTCCCGCTTTTTACCCTTGGTATTGACCGTAAATGCGAGCCCCTGCGCAAAAATCTGCATCTGCCGGTCCTTGTCGGGTACGCGCATCGCTACGTATACATTTTCCCCGTTGTTTTTGATGTGGTAATTAAATTGTTGGGTAGCGTGTTCGTAAATCAACGAATCACCCCACTCATCCAACTGTCCATCAATAACGATATCAGTGGCCCAATCCAGCGATTGCTGGATATTCCCCTTATTCCGTTGCGCAAATACCGGATTTGCCACAACAAACAAGAACAACCATACCGTACAAACATTTAAAGCCATTGGTTTTGCTGTAATGCGTGATTTTGACATCCTCATCATGATTAAGTTTAATTGTATAAGAATTATTACAAGCGGAGTATTAAACCCCTTTTTTCTGCGGTTTATTGACAAAAGTATATGTTTCATTCGTAAAGTATAGCTAAAGCAGCTAACGAGCAGTGAATAACTTGCATAAAAAACACCAGTTCGCTAAGTTTGCCAACTGTTAACGAAGCGGAAAAGAACAATGCTACTAGCTAAGCACCAAGATATCCTTATTGAGGCGGGCTGTGACGAAGCGGGCAGGGGATGCCTAGCAGGCCCGGTATTTGCGGCAGCGGTGATTTTTCCGAAAGACTTCGGGCACGAGATACTGACCGACTCCAAGCAACTATCCGCCACGCAACGTACCGAATTGCGCAGCATTATTGAAATGAAGGCCCTAGCATACGCGGTTGCCAGCGTAAGTCCACAAGAAATAGACCGGATAAATATTCACAATGCCTCTTACCTGGCCATGCACCGTGCGCTCGATACCTTATCGTTAAAGGCAGAATATATTCTTGTTGATGGCAACCGGTTTATTCCCTATCAGCAAATCCCACATTGCTGTATCATCAAGGGCGATGGCAAATACTTGTCCATCGCTGCCGCTTCCATATTGGCGAAGACCTACCGGGATGAATATATGGAAAAGCTCGCGGAAGAATTCCCCCAATATGGGTGGTGTCAAAACAAAGGCTACCCAACCATCCAGCACCGAAGTGCCATTATGCTGAACGGGCTCACCCATCACCATCGGCGCACTTTTCGGGTAACCGATCCACAGCTCAAGCTTTTCTAGCCTGTTCCCTCGATGCTTTCTTTCGTACCTCCAACCAAACCAGCCCACCTATACCGAACAGTAAAATAATCGAAGCAATCAACGAAATGGTTTCGCCAACATGGTATGCGCGTGGCTCGAATTTAAACTCCACTTTATGATTGCCTCCAGGTAGCTGTAACGCACGCAGGAGGTAGTTTGCTCTCAAAATCGGATACTCCTCGCCGTCTACGTAGGCTTTCCAGCCTTTGTCATACCAGATCTCGGAGAATACGGCCAGCGCGTCATTGGGTGCCGAGTATTCATACACCAATCGGTCCGGCCGATAAGCCGTCAGCTCAATGGATGAATTCACAGGGCGGCCCAAACGGCTCTCATCCAACAACGGCTTAAATTCTTCATGAACAAACGCTTCCTTTACAGGATCAAAGGCATTGATGGCCTCCATCTCTTCTTCATCGCTCTTCACCAGCGTCACCTTCTCCACAAACCAAGCATTACCAGCGGCGGTACTCCGCCGTTGGATACGCTGGCTGTTTTGATTATCCGTCGTAATCAGGTAGCGCGTATTGAGCATATCCAACACATCTTCGTTAATGGCGCCGGCAAACTGCCGCTCGATCATTTCTTGATAGCGCATCAGCTTAGCAGCATGATAGCCCCCGATGGATTTGTGGTAATAGGACGCACGTGCATCCGCAAACGGATTGGTGGTCAGGTCAAGCACGCGGTAGTTGGGATCTTTATCCATGAGGATCAGTTTGTCTACTTCCCGCTCTTGATTGAATTGACGTGCTAATTGCAATTTATCTGCAAACCGATCTTCGTTCAGGTACCGCCTATCTACTCCCCATAGGTCGATCAACGTCACTATTCCCAGCAAGATGACGACTGCCTGTGCCTTGAGCTTGTTCTTGACCAGCAACCATACCAATACAAACGTGGCAACGATAAATAGGAGTGAGCGAAACGCATCTGCCCTGGCCAACGCCGCCCGATCCTTCACCAAAGCGGCCATCACTTCGTTGGCGAAGGTATTGTCTTTCAGCTGTTGCCCGTACTGCTCAATCATCGCCTGGTGGTTGGAACTCTTAAAGCTCAGAAACAGGTCGGGCAATGCGGCGATAAGCAAGGTGAGCCCCCCCACGCCATATAATACGTACAGCGCTTTCTTATCCAGGTTCTTTATTTTACCACCATTGGTTACCAGCTCATTGATCGCTAATACCGCCAGCACAGGAACCAAAAGTGTGGCGATGATCAAAACGGACTCTACCGCCCTGAATTTATTGTATAGTGGGAAGTAGTCAAAAAACAAATCCGAAACCAGTGGAAAGTGGCGTCCGAAGGAAAGTAACAGCACCAAAGCCGTCGCCCCAGCCAACCACCACTTGAGCCGACCCTTCACGATAATCAGTCCGAGCACAAACAAGAACATGACACCCGCACCAAAATACCAGGGCCCCGATGTACCAGGCTTCTCACCCCAGTAGGTCGGCAGGTTTGCCGCAAAACCGGCGGCTTGGTTGGGGTCAGCCCCTTTACCCATCACCAGTTTGGCCACATGAGATTGTTCATCCAACCGTGTAGACATGCCACCGCCATAGGCATTAGGAATCAAGAAGGTAAGACTTTCGCCCACCCCTTGGCTCCAGTGATACGCATACTCGCGGCTCACTCCGTTGTCAGCCCGTTGCGTATTTTCTGTTTTTAGATTGGATGCTCCCCGCAGGGTTTCCTTACTGTACTCATAGGTAGGCCATAATAAGGATGCATTGACCGCCACCGCCACCAAAACGGCCGCGATTTGATAGGCAATCGCTTTGCCAAACGACAACAGTCTCTTTTCCTTGATGGCATGGTATAATTCGATCCCCGCCAAAATCAGGGCGGCTAAAAACAGGTAATAGGTTACCTGAATATGGTTTACCCGGATCTCCAATGCCATGGCCAGCGCCAATAGCACCGCCCCCCAAAGATACTTACCCCGGAAGGCCAGCAGTATACCGGCCAAGATCGGTGCCATGAAGGCTATTGCATAGGTTTTGTTGGCATGACCGGCCTCGATGTAAATAAAATTATACGATGAAAATGCAAATGCAATCGCACCCACAGCCGCAAGCCAAGGCCTCACCTTGAGCACGGTGAACAACAGATACGCCCCCAGCAAATAGAGCAACACCACGTCGATCGGATGCGGAAACACCGCCTTGAAGCCCCTTAGCAGGTACGTGGTTAGGTTACTCGGCAACTCGATCAACACCTGATAAGAAGGCATACCGCTGAACATCGAATTGGTCCAAAGCGGCATATCCCCGTCACGGGCCTTGATGTCCAAAATCTCCTTCTGGCCGGCCTGTGCCTGTAGCACGTCATGCTGATAAAGCACTTTGCCCTGCCATGCTGGCGTGAAATACAGGAAACAGATGGCAATAAAGACGCCGATAACAGCCAGATGTGTTGAATTATTGTTGAACCAGGTTTTCATTTGCCGTTGGTTTTTTCAGTTATAAGCGCCAAACTTAGCTAAAATGCGCGGTATTCGCGAACACCGCTTAAATAAAAATGTAGTGGCTATTTTTCGCTTACTCCCCCTTTTGGATCAACCGGTTGACATCTTTTAATTCGCCAAACAATACCAGAATATCATCTTCGGCAAGCACCGTGTCCGATTGGGCGATGCCCGTTGCTTCTTTGCCCACTTTTATCTTTCCGTTTTCGAGTTCCTCGGTCGATTTGATGGTCGTCAGCACAATCACCTTAAACTTGTTGGTAAGGTTTGCATCCCTTAGGGTCATTCCTGCATATTTCGTCGGCACCTTCGTTTCGATGATGCTATACTTGTCTGAAATCTTAAACGAATCTACGATATCAATGTTGTCCAATCGCATCGCCAGCCGGGCGGCAGATTCCTCTTCCGGCATGATGTATTCATCGATATCCATCGCTTCCAACACCGTCTTCTGCAAGTCGGATACCACGCGGCCAATGATTCGTTTTACACGAAGCTGTTTCAACAATGCCGTGGTCAGTAGGGAAGCCCCTTCATCCTCACCGATAGCGACAATTACAGCATGAGCGTCTTTCAAAGGCAATGCACTAACGGCATCGATGTCTGTGCTATCCATGCACACCGTATGCGTGACCTTCTCTTTAAGCTGCTCTACTTTCGTCATCCGGTTATCTACACCGATTACTTCATGGCCGAGCTCGGTAAGCCGGATAGCCAGCGACTTCCCAAAGTTCCCAAGGCCCAATACGATATACTTCATAATAAAAATTTTAGAACAACACCTTTTCCTGCGGATACGTAAAATTCCGGTTCCTCGTGTTCTTAATCAGTGCAACAAGCAATGTCAACAACCCAACCCGACCAACAAACATCGTGCAGGTAACGATCACCTTTCCGCCATCGCTAAGTCCGGGCGTAATACCGAGACTAAGACCGCACGTGGCATATGCGGAGAAACACTCAAATGCGATATTCAACAATCCCTTATCGCCGTCGGTAACGGTCAGCGCAAAAATAGCTAGACCGATAGCCAAAAATGACAACATGATAATCGCGAATGCCTTGCTCACTGCGTCATTTGAAATTTTCCGCCTGAAAATCTCCAAGTCGTCCTTCCCCCTCGCCAAACTAACAATATTTAGAAATGCAATGGCGAATGTTGTCGTTTTTATGCCGCCTCCCGTTGATCCAGGAGAGGCACCTACCCACATGAGCAGGATCATCAACATTACCGTAGGAAACGTAAATTCACTCATTGCTGACGCATTGAATCCTGCTGTACGGGAAGAAGTCCCGGTGAAAAAGGCGGAAACAATCTTTCCCCATAAGGTTTGGTGCTCGGCTAGGGTATGACCATATTCTAAGAAGAACGTACATGCTGTACCGAAAACAATAAGGATGAAAGTCGTCCATCCAATTAAACGCGAGTTAAAACTAATTACCCACGCGCGATAGCTAAATGGTCGCCCGTAAAACGCACGATTAAAAAAATTGATCACCCAACGCTTGATGAACGTATAAAGATTTAATACGATCGCAAATCCAAATCCGCCCAATATAAACAATGCCGCGATAACCAGTTGCAGGCTGTAGTTAAACCGCATTAATGGGTTATGTATGCCGTCACCGATGGTCGAAAATCCAGCATTGCAAAATGCCGAGACGGCATGGAAAACCGAAAAAAACAACCGTTCACCATTCGAATCAAAATCTGCGGATTCCATGCTGAAGTAAATCAACACCGCTCCTATCGCCTCAAAAAACAAGGTGATAAAAATGATCTTGATCATCGTATTGATAACCGACCCCACCTTATTATGCCCTAGAATCTCACTGTACATCAACTGGTTTTTATACGAAAAACCCCCAGAAAAAAAATACCCAAAAAACCCGGTAAAGGTCATGATTCCCAGCGCACCCAGCTGAATAAGCACCAATAATACCGTTTGCCCAAATCCGGTGAGGCGTATCGACACATCGATGACCGAAAGCCCGGTGATACAGACACCGCTTGTCGCCATAAATAACGCATCTACAAAACTCAATGGCTGACCAGATGTGGTGCGTGGGAGCATCAGCAACAACGTGCCAATCAGGATCAACACCAAGAAACTAATGACAAAAAGAATCGTAGGATTGAAATAAAAATTATCAAAAAACAGGCTGCTTTTCGACAACTCCGTAAGGAATACAGCTAGTATTCCCAAGTATAGCCACTCATCCTGTTGTAAAAATGACACAAAATCGAGGTGCGCTGTTCGGGCAATCGCGACCACCGCAAAATAAATGATCAGCACCAATCCACCGTAGTGTGCCGCAACGATTCGCTGCGCAACGACAATGGATAGCGCCGTCCGAATCATCCCCAATATCATCAGTCCATAAAAAATCCATTTGGTAATGACTGCAAATTGACGCGCCGTGGCTTTATCCGTATTATAGCCCAGATGAAACAGCACAACTAATGCGCAAACTAGGCTGACATATAGCATTACCCGGTCAACGGCCTTTTCCCGGTATCTGAAAATGTACTTGATATCGCTCAGCATGCTGGAGTGGTTAGCGCTCCACGAGCTCGATATGATACAGCTTACTCCAAAGCTTACCGGTTACGAAAAGCCGGTCACCTTGGCGGTCATACGCAATACCGTTGAGCTCGTTGTCATGACTCGCCTTATCCGGATAAATACCAATAAGGTTAATTTCGCCCTCAATAGCACCCGTTTTCGGGTCGATGATCACGATGATGTCCTGCATATATACATTGGCATATATTTTACCGTCAATATACTCCAGTTCATTGAGGCTATCTACCGGGCCGTTTTCGTTATACACTTCTACAAAGCCCTCTTCGGCGTAGGTATCCTTATTGAGGAAATAAAGCCGGCCGCTACCATCGGATTTGATCAGTCGTGTACCGTCATAGCAAAGCCCCCATCCTTCTAAGCTTTGGCCATAGGCAAACTCCCCGATTTTAGCGAAGGTATTTTTGTTGTATATGAAACCAACCCGCTCGTCGCGCCAGGTAAGCTGGACGATTTTATCATCCACAATGGTCATCCCTTCGCCAAAACTAGTTGCGGCCAAATCAATCTTTTTCGTGACCTCCCCGGTCCGGTAGTCAACTTTGCGGAGGGTAGATCTACCTGTTTGGCCTGTACTTTCATAGAGCACCCCGTTTTCGAACTCCAGCCCTTGGGTATAGGCTCCCGGATCATGCGGATACTCCGCGATGACCTTGAAACTATATCGCTTCGGAGCCGGTGGCACCACCACGATGTTGCTATGGGCTATCCGCTCTTCACCGTTATGATAGAGCTTGGCACTGAGCGTGCGGCTACCTAAAGCCGCCTTTTCCGTATCGAGGGTTACCGATGTACTATCGGTCTTCCGCGCTAGCACCACCCCATCCATGCTATACACCACGGAATCAAATGATGAAATATCTGCCGGAAATATCAATTTCAATGGTACGGATTCGCCCAATTTAACCAATGTACCGGCTGCCGGCGTGTCAAACCGAAATTTTGATGCCTTCTTTTGGGTATTGCAGGATACCATAAATGCAAGCAACACCGTCGGTAAGTAGATCAATTTGTTCATAAGGACAAACTTAGTTATTTTTTATTTACGTCCTAATCCGGCCAAAATGCATCCCTGATCAACCGCATGTCATATGTTTTGCTTTCCGCGGCATACAAAATGGATACGATATCAAACCGGATTTCCCCACCGTGCTTCATCGCGGCAATATAATGATTGGCGGCACGCGTCAGCTTAGCCTGTTTGGCATAGTCAACAAATTCATAGGGCATGCCGTAGGCGTGGCTGGTGCGGGTTTTGACTTCCACAAAGACCAGTATATTATCTTCTTCGGCGATGATATCCACTTCCAGGTTTTTATAACGCCAATTCTGACAGATAATACGGTATCCCTGTTTTTGCAGGTATTGCATGGCTGCGGCCTCTCCGTCCCGGCCTTTTTTGAGGTGTAACGGCATCATCAACCTATTTTAACACAATGGTACCCAGCTTTTCGCTGACTACCTTTTCAGCCTCTTTATACTTATTATATTTCTCCAGCAACGCCATGATCGCTACTTCATCCGATTCGGTTTCCAATTCCTTTCGGGTTTGTATTATTTCGCGCTTTATCTTCCATTTTTTGATCCGATATATAGCGTTGTGTACCAAACCCTCCAACCGTTCCCGTTCATGCGTGACATAAATTTTTCGCTTTTCATCATTCCAATTTGGACTCAAGGTATACTTTGTAGCCAGCATGGATATCGCCAGATCAGCGATTTTCCGGTCGCTATGCGTCACAAAAAAACGCTCACCCGGCAACTCCATCCGCGTCATGTATTCCTTGTATACCCGGATAATGGCGAGGCAGGCCGGGTCTTCAAATGTAATATCGTCTAAACTATTGATGAGAAAGGGGGCAATCGGAATACCCTGGGCAGGTTCCCATTCAGCAACTACCTCGCCATAATTCAACAGAATGCGTATGATTTCCCGCTCCTGGAGAATATCCGGCGTATCGGTTGTTTCCGCCGCTGTGGGGGTTGGATCATCACCCAGCAGGAATTCAGGGGGAGGCAAATCGGGAGACAACGGCTGTGATGCCTTTTGCCTTTCGGGTTTGCGGTGCCTCGCCAGCCGTATCTTGTTGAGTTCGGTAATCAGGGCCCGCTCCTGGATATCCAATAAGCCACTGCACTCTCGGATGAAAACGGAAACTTTGATCTCATCTGGAATCAAGGCGATACTCGCCACCACATCATGAATGACCTCCGCACGCTTTATCGGATCATTACCCGCATCGCGCAGTAAGATATGGGTCTTGTAGAAAATGAAATCCTGCTGGTGCTCGGCTACATACGCCTTAAACGCTGTCGATCCAAATTTCTGGACATAAGAATCGGGGTCGTTGCCGTCGGGAAAGAGCAGCACTTTTACATTCAGTCCTTCCTCCAACAACATGTCCGTACCGCGCAGTGAGGCTTTGATACCGGCCTCATCCCCATCGTAGAGGATGGTCACATTCTTCGTATACCGCGAGATCAGCCTAATCTGCCCATGAGTAAGCGAGGTTCCCGAGGAGGAAACCACATTCTCTACCCCGGCCTGATGCATCGATAGTACGTCGGCATAACCTTCCACCAAGTAGCAATTATCCGCATCAAGGATAGGCTTCTTGGCAAAATAGAGTCCATACAGCACATCCGATTTGTGGTACACCTCACTTTCGGGTGAATTGACATACTTCGGCGTCTTCTTATCGGTCTTCAGCGTACGGCCACCGAAGCCCAATATTCTGCCTGTTAGGTTGTGTATGGGAAATAGTACCCGCCCTCGAAACCGGTCGTACACACTGCCGCCATCATCTTTGCGGATGATGAGTCCGGTAGCTTCTAAAAACTCATCCTTGTGGCCTTCCGCTTTGGCCCGGTCATAGAGGGCGGTCCACGCCTCGGGTGAATAGCCGAGTTCAAACTTCTTGATGATATCGTCGCGGTACCCCCTTTCACGGAAATAGTTCAAGCCGATGGTACGTCCGTCTTCGGTGTCCCATAGGGTTTCCATGAAAAATTTTCCTGCCCAGTTTGTTACAATGAATAGACTCTCGCGCCTATCCTGTGCAACAAGCTGCTCGGGAGACCGCTCCGTTTCCTCCACTTCAATATGGTACTTTTGCGCTAGGTATTTGAGGGCCTCGGGATATGCATACTTCTCATGCTCCATCACAAACCGCACGGAATCTCCACCTGCTCCGCATCCGAAACATTTATAGATGCCTTTACTTACCGACACATTGAAAGAGGGCGTTTTTTCATTGTGGAAGGGGCACAACCCGATAAGGGAAGTTCCCCGCTTCTTGAGGTCCACAAAGTCGCCTACCACTTCTTCAATCCGAGCCGTGTCCAATATCTTATCAACAACCTCTTGCTTAATCACACGCTACTTTTTGGTAGGGTAAAATTAAGGAATACGAAAGAACTAACAAGCATATTGGGAAAATATTATATTTTTGCCACGCAAGACGCAGAAGCTTATGAAGGTTAAAAAAATATGCTGTATCGGTGCGGGCTACGTTGGTGGTCCCACCATGTCGGTCATCGCTCAGAAATGCCCGGATATCACCGTTACGATTGTAGACATCAATGAGCAGCGCATTGCTGCCTGGAACGATTCGGACCTCTCCAAGCTGCCCGTGTACGAGCCGGGGCTGGCCGGCGTGGTGGCTGAGGCCCGTGGGCGCAACCTGTTTTTTTCCACCGATGTGGATACCGCCATCGCCGACGCGGACATGGTGTTCATTTCGGTGAATACCCCAACCAAAACCTACGGCAAGGGCAAGGGCATGGCTGCCGACCTGAAATTCATTGAACTCTGCGCACGGCAGATTGCCGCTGCCTCCAAATCCGATAAGATCATCGTGGAGAAATCCACCCTGCCCGTGCGTACGGCCGAAGCACTTAAGAGCATCCTTCACAACACGGGAAGTGGTGTGAACTTCCATATCCTTTCCAATCCCGAGTTCCTCGCCGAGGGGACGGCTATCGAAGATCTCCACGATCCCGACCGGGTACTCATCGGCGGGGAAAATGCCGAAGCGGTGCAGGCCCTGGTGGATGTCTACGCTTCGTGGGTACCCCGTGAGCGTATCCTCACCACCAACCTGTGGTCTTCCGAGCTGTCCAAGCTGACCGCCAATGCCTTCCTCGCCCAGCGCGTATCCTCCATCAATGCCATCTCCGAGCTCTGCGAGCGCACCGGGGCCAATGTCGATGAAGTGGCCAGGGCCATCGGTACGGATAGCCGAATCGGCTCCAAGTTCCTGAAAGCTTCCGTGGGCTTCGGCGGTTCCTGTTTCCAGAAGGACATCCTCAACCTGGTCTACATTGCCCGCAGCTATGGCTTGCAGGAGGTGGCCCACTACTGGGAGCAGGTCATCACCATGAACGATCACCAGAAGCACCGCTTCGCGGATAACATCGTGCAGACCATGTATAATACCGTGTCGGGCAAGAAGATTTCCTTCCTGGGTTGGGCCTTCAAGAAGGACACCAATGATACGCGCGAGTCAGCGGCCATTTACGTGGCCGATGCGCTGCTCAGCGAGGAGGCCAGCATCGTCGTTTACGATCCCAAGGTGACGGCCGAACAGGTCTACGCCGACCTGGATTACCTCGGCACACGCACGCCAGCGGAAAACCGCAGGCTGGTCTCCGTGGTAGGCGACCCTTACGATGCCGCGGAACGTGCACATGCCATCGCCGTGCTTACCGAATGGGATGAATTCAAAACCTATGATTGGCACCGCATCAAGGACCACATGATGAAACCTGCATTCGTATTCGACGGCAGGAAATTGCTTTCGGGTAGCAAGCTTGACGAGTTGGGGTTCCAGTACTACGCCATCGGCGAATAACAAACATGCTATATCGCTAGTTTGCGGCTTCCGCCACGGCTAGGAATGTTTCCGGGCGGCCTATTTCATTATACTTTCCTTCACCGGCGAGGATGCTGTAATATTCATCGGTAGCAAGCGTCAGCAGTGCCCGGGCACGTTGCAATTGGCCGTCGTGCTTAAATGAAAAGGTAGTCCGGCCTTGCCCGTAGTAATAACGGGAGATGATTTCGTTGCCCAGCACAGCTTTTAGCTCTTCCCGGTGGTTAAACAGGTCCCGTTGCTTGCTATCCGACAGCTGATGCTCCAGCATGGTTAATTCCTGAAGAATATCATCGGGTTTCCGTTCGGCCTCCGCCAAGGCTTTCAGCTGCCGCAATGAGGTTTCGGTTTTGGAAAAGTAAGGGTAGTCCTTATCTTCCAGAAACCGGATGAAATCAGCATACTGCGTCTCACTCACTTCAAAGCTCTTCGGACCCGGAATTTGGCGGTGGGTTTGTTTAAAGGTCGTTGCATAATCAAAAATCAGGTGGTGATGCAATAGTGTTTTCGTAACCGGGCTATAGGCCTTTTTTTTCACGGTAATGTCGGGATGGATACCACTACCGTCATATACCACCCGGCCCCTTTTGGTATTAAATGCTTTGATCATTGAATCCGACACGTGTGTATAATCGCCATTGTCGTCGCGGTGTGCAAAATCTAAGGCTTGGATACATCGGCCGGAGGGGGTATAATATTTCGCAACGGTTACTTTTACCAGGTTATTATAGGGAATGTGAAAGGTCTGCTGCACTAACCCTTTCCCAAAGCTCCTTTCCCCCACCACCACCGCCCTATCCAGGTCTTGCAACGCACCCGCCACAATTTCCGCAGCAGAAGCGGAGTGTTGGTTAATCAGTACGGCCAACGGGATTTCCGGAGCCACGGCTTTCACGGTTGTCCGGTAGCTATTGGCTTTAGTCGTATTTTTACCCCGTTGGCTTACCACAAGCTCTCCAGGAGGCACAAACAGGTTGACGACCCTCACCGCTTCCTGCAAAATACCACCGCCATTATCGCGCAGATCGATAACCAAGCCCTTGAGCTTACCCTCCTTCTGTAAATCGGTTACGGCCGCCTCGACTTCGGTAGCAGACCGCTCCAGAAATTTATCCAGCTTGATGTAGCCCACACCGCCGTCCAATAAGGCGATGTGACTTACATTGGGCTGCCGTATCGCCTCGCGCGTAATGGAAAGTTCCAATAGCGTGTCGCGTTGCGGGCGCTTTATTTGAAGTCTCACCTCGCTGTGTTCCACGCCCCGCAACAATTGGCTTATCACCGTGGTCGATTTATTTTCCAACGAATTCCCGTCAATACGGACCAGTTCATCACCCACCTGCAATCCTGCACGATCAGCTGGATATCCAGGATATAACTCGGCAATATAAACACGACGGTCGCGGTTAAACGTAGTGGTACCTATGCCGCCGTATCTCGTGTCCACATACTTTAGCTTGTAATCGTCGATATCCGCTTCCTGCACATATTCCGTATACGGATCGAGACCATCAAGCATGGCATCTACGGCTGTTTTAATCAGTTTATCAGGGTCTGTCTCATCCACATAGTTGATGCTAATCTGCCGGTATACGGCAGAAAAAATATCCAGATTCTTGCTGATTAGGAACAAATCATCCTTCACCGCAGCAAATGCGGAAAAAAGCAATAAAATGACAACCAAGATGGCAACGCGGTTTGCGCCCAATAGGTGTTTGCTGTGGTTCATTTGTGGTGTGTCAAAATCAAAAAACAATTAAAGTTAAAACAAATTGTAACGAATACCAATAACCAAGTTTCACAAAATGATTAAACACGGCCAATACTTGCATATATTATGTGATATGCCACTGGCGTAAATTGCATATAACAACAATTTTATCTAAGTTTGCCTTCCAAAAATTAGGTTAGCTAATAAACGTTGAAATGAGTTCGACACCGATAAAAAAAGAAACTTACTTGGAGTGGTATAAGTCCATGCTGCTCATGCGTAAATTTGAAGAGAAGGCAGGTCAATTGTACGGACAGCAAAAAATCCGCGGGTTTTGCCACCTCTACATCGGCCAAGAGGCGGTGGTAGCGGGTGCGATGTCCGTGTTACGCCCCGAGGATTCCATGATCACCGCTTACCGTGACCATGCCCATGCCATCGCTAAGGGTATATCGGCCAATGCGGCCATGGCTGAGCTTTTTGGCAAAGCCACCGGATGTTCCAAAGGAAAAGGCGGGTCGATGCACTTTTTCAGCAAAGAACATAAGTTCATGGGTGGTCACGGCATCGTAGGCGGACAGATTCCCTTGGGTGCAGGTATCGCTTTTGCCGAGAAATATAACGGTACGGATAACGTGTGTGTGTGTTACATGGGCGATGGTGCCGTAAGGCAAGGTGCTTTCAATGAGGCGCTGAATATGGCCATGTTGTGGAAGCTACCTGTCATTTTCGTCTGCGAAAACAATGGGTATGCCATGGGCACATCCGTAGCCCGCACAACCAACATGATTGATATTTACAAAATGGCGCTTGGTTTTGACATGCCTAGCGCACCCGTAGATGGTATGGACGTCGTGGCCGTACACAATGCAATGGACGAAGCCGTGCAACGCGCACGTAGCGGCGACGGCCCCACGTTCCTGGAAATGCGAACCTATCGCTACAAGGGGCACTCCATGTCCGATCCTGCCAAATACCGTACAAAAGAAGAATTGGAAGAGTATAAGGGTCGCGATCCGCTGGTTGTGACCAAAGCAGCCATCGTTGATAAGAAATATGCCAATGATGAATGGTTTGCACAAGTAGACGCCGAAATCAAGAAAACAGTTGACGAAAGCGTAACGTTTGCCGAAGAATCTCCCTATCCTGAACCGGAAGAATTGTACAAAGATGTGTACGTGCAGGGTGACTATCCCTACATCATGGATTGAAGTATTTGAAATAGCTAATTAACGTTTAATAAAGGATTAACCGCATACAACATGGCTGAAGTAGTTAGAATGCCCAAGATGAGTGACACCATGACCGAAGGGGTGATCGCAAAGTGGCACAAAAAAGTAGGCGACAAAGTCGGTTCCGGTGATTTGGTAGCAGAAGTGGAAACCGACAAGGCCACGATGGACTTCGAATCGTACCAGGAGGGAACCTTATTATATATTGGACCCAAAGAAGGTGAAGCCGTACCAGTCGATGCAATTATCGCAGTGTTGGGGGAAGAGGGAGAAGACTACCAGGCGTTGTTGGAGGGCGGAAAAGGCGGTGAGGCCGGCAACCAAGCTAAAAGCGATCAAGGCAAAGACGAAAAAACCGAAGAAACAGCCCAAGAAAGCGCGCCTAAAGCCACTGCAGCCGAGGATGATGGCGACGATGATGAAAACGTTACCGCGGAGTCATTGGGCGCTACCGTCATCACCATGCCCCTGCTTAGTGATACGATGACCGAGGGCGTCATCGCCGAATGGCATTTCAAGGTGGGCGATACCATTAAAAGCGATGATGCGATTGCCGATGTGGAAACCGATAAGGCCACGATGGAAGTGACCGCTTATGCCGACGGCACCCTGCTCTACATTGGTGTGGAAAAAGGCCAAGCGGCAAAAGTAAACGATATTATCGCCATCGTAGGCAAAGAAGGCACCGACATCAAACCGTTGCTCAAGCAACGCACCGGCAAAACCGAGAAAGCGGAAAAACCTACCGCTGACCGAGGTGAAGCGCCAACTGCGGCCAAAACATCGCAACCGGCAGCCCCCGAAGAGACGCCTGCCTCACAAGAGGATTCCCGCGTAAAAGCTTCACCGCTGGCCCGCAAAATTGCCAAAGATAAAGGGATCAGCCTGGGTGAGGTTAAGGGTTCGGGCGATGGCGGCCGGATCATCAAAAAGGATGTGGAGTCCTACACGCCTGCCGCGAAAGCAGCAGCGCCGACGGCAGCAGCACAACCCGGCGCCGGCGAAAGCCGCACCACCACCGTCAACATCCCCCAATTTGTAGGCGAAGAACGCTATACTGAAAAAGTGGTTACGCAAATGCGTAAAACCATCAGCAGAAGGCTTTCTGAAACATTTGTCATTCCGCACTTCTACCTCACCATCAAAATCAACATGGACAGCGCCATGCAGGCCAGGACCAAAATCAATGAGGTGGCACCCGTCAAAGTATCATTCAATGACCTGGTAATCAAAGCAGCAGCTGCTGCGTTGAAACAACATCCAGCCGTCAATGCTTCGTGGCAGGGTGATAAGATCCGCTACAACGAACACGTGAATATCGGTGTGGCTGTCGCGGTAGAGGACGGGTTATTAGTGCCTGTCGTACGTTTTGCCGATGGAAAATCGCTGTCGCACATTTCTGCAGAAGTGAAAGAATTTGCACAACGGGCAAAAGCCAAAAAATTACAGCCTGCCGACTGGGAAGGCTCTACCTTTACGGTATCTAACCTGGGCATGTTCGGCATCGATGAATTCACGGCTATCATCAACGCGCCCGACTCCTGTATCCTGGCCATTGGCGGCATCGATCAGGTACCTGTCGTGAAAAACGGACAGATCGTGCCGGGCAATATCATGAAGGTGACGCTCACGTGCGATCATCGGGTAGTCGATGGAGCAACAGGAGCGGCATTCCTGCAAACACTCAAATCGCTGCTCGAAGAGCCGGTACGCATATTGGCCTAGCAAGCTACTGCTCAAAAGTTTTGAAAGCCGCTCTCACGAGCGGCTTTTTTTATTGCCATGCAACCTTTTTGCTTATCTTACCGTCATCCTAATAAACACACCGCAATTGGAGCAAACGGTTATACTCGATGGTTTGTACGAAGGCTGCAAGACCGGCAGTCGCCAGGCACAGGAAAAACTGTACCACGCGATGGCACCGCAACTACTGGGTGTGTGCATGCGCTACGCACAAAGCACATTTGAAGCGGAAGATATGCTCCAAACGGGATTTATAAAGGTCTTCGGCAGCATCGATAGTTATCGTGGGGAAGGCTCATTCGAAGGTTGGATACGAAGGATCATCGTCAATACAGCCATCGAGACCTACCGGCGGAATAGCCGAAACGGCCAGCAGGTTGAAATCGATGAGGTGTACGACAATGCGCAGCATACCTTTTCGATGGATAGCTTGGAATGCGACGATTTGTTGCGGCTCATCCAGGCACTTCCCGAAGGCTATCGCATCGTGTTTAACATGTACGCGTTGGAAGGGTTTTCGCATAAGGAAATCGCAGCGACATTGCGCATCAGTGAGGGTGCGTCCAAATCCCAATTGTCAAGGGCACGGGCGTGGCTCAAAGAACGAATAAAACAACGAGAAGGAGGGACACATGAACCCAAATGAGAAAAATGAGTTTGACCGGCAGCTGGCCGATAAGTTCAAAGACTTCAAACCCAACGTCCCCGCGGGGCTGTGGGATCGCATAGCGACGCAATTGGACGCGCAGCAAAGCCATCCGGTAATCCCGCTAAAAAAGCGTCGCTTTACTACGCGATGGATGTCCGTCGCTGCAGCCATCCTGATGGTTTGTGGTATGGTCTACTGGTACAACCGGCCAATACCGGTTACCTACCTACAAGGCCGGGTTGCCACCCATGAGGAAGTCGCCAGCGATCCCGCCGGGATCGATGTGACCGCGAAAGCGCCAACACCGGAGCCCATACCCGAAGTCGAGCCGTTAGACATCGTACAGTTGAAACGCGTATTTACAAAAAAGAACCGTCAACGCACGATAGCCACAGCGGTGCAACCGAAGAATCTCCCGGCCGAATCCACTGAAATCCAACAGCTGGCGGCCCATGAAATTGCTTCACCGAAGGACACGCCAACGGCGCCAATCCAGGCTGCTGAAACGCAGCCCACTTTGCAAACCATCCCGGCAGAAGCAGTCGCCGCCGTGCCCGACATCCAACCGCTGGTGGTATTGGAGGAAGAGGAAGAAACCCTATTGGCCGCGGAAAACACGGGCCGACAGCCTTTCGGCATCAGCAATATTCTCAATTATGTGGTGGGCACGGTTGATCAACGGGAGGAAAAATTGGTTACGTTCTCCAACGATGACGAAGGTTCGTTAAAATTGGACTTTAATTTTGGCTTGGCAAAAAACCGGAAAAAGAAAATAAAATAAATCAAACCTTATAACGAGAACACAACATGAAATACATGAGCCTTACCGTGTGGTTTTGCACCGTCCTGCTGACGGTCTCCGCACAAGAAAAAAAACGGACAGACAGCATCCGTAGAAGCGATGGGGTGGCTATGGACACCGTCATTATGGAAGATGTAAAAACCGGAGAGAAACGCAAAGTACGGATCATCATCCCAGGCAAAGACGAGGGCATGATTACCATCGAGAAATCAGATAAAACGTACGAGTACAAAAAGGATGACGACGACACCAAAGCGCATGACGTAAAAGTGACCACAGACCATCCCCGCAAATCGTATCCCATTTATGGCATTACGTTTTCACGGATAGATCTCGGCTTGGTGAAGCTGATTGACAACGGTAGCTTCACGCTTTCTGATGATAACCGTGATTTCCGGTACCGCCCCGGAAAGACCGTCAACTTCGGATTCGACCTCTTGCAGGCGGGCTATCGGTTCAACGACAATTTCCGCATCTTCCTGTCCGGTGGATTCGATTGGACCTATATCCGGCTACGGGAAAACATCGACTTCCTGGAGAATACCACACCGCTGGAGTGGGTGGATTCCCCCGTGGATTATTCCAAAAACCGGCTTACCGCCACCTACCTGCGATTACCCCTTACGTTCGAATTGCGCAGTACGCATCACAGTGGGCTTGGCCGGCTACGATTTGCTTTCGGGCCCGAAGGCGGTTTTCTTCTTAAAGGAACGCAACGCTTCAAGAGCGACGAGCACGGCAAGCAAAAATTCAAAGACGACTACAATTTCACGCAATTCCGCTACGGGGCATTTGCCCGATTCGGGGTCGGCTCGTTCGGCATCTACGCCAAATATTACTTCAATGACCTGTTTGAGAACAGCCCCGCGCAAGCAGGCCTGCAAAACATGGCTTTTGGTTTGACGCTTGGGTTTTAAAAGTGCACAGCGGGGCACGGAGACCATAGTTACATAATATTTCCTTATTTTTGTGCCACCCCGGATATATCGGGGTGGCTTTTTTATGGCGATACCCACCACCCATTTCCCATCTTGTTCGGTACCGAATGATGTACAGCGCGAAGGCCTTCCATTGATCCATGGAGAAAGCCTCAGCCGCTCCTTTCAGGCTAAAGAACGGGTTGTGGCGATCAGCGAACTGACATTCGGCATCCGTGAGGGGCAGATTACGGCCATCATCGGCGAAAGTGGCAGTGGGAAGAGCACACTGCTCAAGCTCATCTATGGGTTATTGGAGCCTGATGGCGGCGAGGTGCGCTATAGGGGATGGCGGGTACCCGGCCCCAGGGAAAAACTCATTCCCGGCCATGACGCCATGCGCATGGTATCCCAAGGGTTCGACGACCTGAATACCTACGCCAACGTGTGGGATAATGTGGCATCACAGCTGTCCAACACCGATTTAGAGGCTAAACATCGGAAAACGGAAGATAGCCTGCGCCGCCTGCGTATCACTCATCTAGCCAAGCAACGGGTGGCAGATCTGAGTGGCGGCGAGAAGCAACGGGTAGCGCTGGCACGGGCATTGGTTAATGAGCCTGAGGTGCTGCTGATGGACGAGCCTTTCAATCAGGTAGACGCATCTTTTAGTGAAATCCTGCAGCAGGATATCCGCAGCATTGTGGAAGAAACCGGCCTTACGGTCGTATTGGTATCGCACGATCCGGCCGAGGTCCTTTCGATGGCCGACGAACTGATCGTGCTGAAAACGGGGCGTTTGGTAGCAGCGGGTCAACCTGCGCGGCTGTACACCCAACCACCTAACGCCTACACGGCTCGGCTGCTGGCAAAGAGCAACATCCTCACCCAGGCCGAAGCTTCACTATTGGGAATCTGTGCTGGCACGGATGTCGTAATCCACCCGGAATGGCTTTCACTGAAGGAAGATCCGCGTGCGGGCTTCGACGTGGTGGACACCCAATTCAAAGGCTTCTACCAAGTCCTTACCGTCCGCCATGCCGGCATGACCTTACATGCGCTTGCGATGCCCCATGTCGATTTCCGAAAAGGCATGCGTGTCGCTGTCCACGTCACCCGTTTTCATCCGGTAAACGCTTAACGAGCGGACACCAACATCTCCCCATTGTAGTATGCTAAGATCCGCTGCCGGAGGTGCCATTGATAGCGAGCAATGACCAGGTTGGCGTTCGCATTGTCCATTTTGTTTTTGGCAATGAGGAATTCCACAGAGTTGATGGCACCGGCCTCGAAACGCACTTCCGCTATGCGGAATGACTCGGTATAATGCGCCACCTGATCTACCAGATTCGTATACCGCTCCTTCGCGGCGTCCAGATTGAAAAGCACCTGGCTCGTAGTTTGCTGCAATTCATTATGTTGCGCTGTTGCCACGTTCTCCGCATTCAACAAATCGAGCTTCGCCCGCGCTACGTTATTCCGCACCTGCAACCGATTTAAAATCGGAATGGACAATGTAAACCCCAAGTTCCGTCCAATACGGTCCTGTACTTGTTCGATATACGGCCCGTTGCCGTGTATGTAACTGCTGCCTAGTCCGGCTCCGACAGCGAGCGAGGGCAAATAAGACGAGCGTGCCGCTTTAAGTCCAAAACGTGCCGCTTGCTCCCAGTTTTCCACCGCCTTAATGATTCCCAATCGCTCAGCGGCCGTCGCATAGAGCTGTTCCCCTGTTGATATCCCCGAGTCGTCAAGCGGCAATTCTTGAAGGGAAGTGAGCTCCACTTCGGCGTTGTACGGTAGATTAATCAACCGGAACAGATTGACAAGTTCCTCGTTGAATCTGTTTTTAGCATCGTTCAAGCTGTTTAAATCATTGGCATACTGTCCTCTCAGATCATAGTAGTCGCCCGGGGACGCTGCTCCCTGCTCAAAAAGCACGGTACTTCGCTCTACCTGACGGCGTGTTACCGCGGTAAGGCTGTCTACCTGGGCAACCACGTCCCGTGCGGCAAGTGCCTGAATATATGCACCGGTCACGTTAAGCGCCACCTGCTCTCTAGCGTACTGTTCATCCAATTGCGTGGCCCGATAACTGTATGCTTGCTGTGTGATGCTACGGAACATCCGCAGTCCATCAAACAATACCATGGAACTGGATAGCCCTTGGCTTCCTGAGCGGGTGGTTACATTATCGAGGTACTGATTGGTTTCCGGGTCGATGTTCCGGCCTACTTGAAAATCATGACTTAACCGCGCATTCAGATCGGGCAGTAAGTTATGCTTCGCCTGTCTCAGGTCTATGCCCTGACTTTCCGTCCGGATACGGGCCTGCTGTACATCAAGGTTTTGTTCCATCGCCAATTGGACGCACTGTTCGAGGGTCAGTGTGTCTTGTGCAATCGTTACTTGGTTCGCCAAACTAAGGATTGCTACCAAGCAAATCAGATAACGGATATAATTAAACATTTTGTCGCTTCATTTTTGGCATAACGCTGTACACAGTTTGCGCCAAACTCGTAACTGCAAGATTATAAAATGCTTGCAAAAGCTTGTACTAGCGAGCTTGTTCGATATCGGGCAATAGGTGTCCGAAAACGGACAGTGTGCGCGGCACCCCAGTATGCTTCCACTATCCGGTGGCATGCGGCTTATCGGCCAGCCGTTTAATCATGGCCGAATATGAAGCGCCTATCGGAAGTATGCTTCCATTTACCGTAAGCTGGTGCCGTTCTATTTTTTGCACCTTCCCCATCGCCGTGATGAAGGAGCGGTGGATCCGCAAAAACCGGTCGGTCGGCAGCAGCTCCTCGCATTCCGTGATGGTCATCCGGCTCAGTACATGGCGCTCCCCCAGCACAAAGTTAACATAGTTGCCCGTCGCTTCGAGGTAGTCGATGTCGCCGAAATCCACCTTTACCTGATCATACCCTGTCTTGACAAAGATGTATTGCGGCTTGGAATCTGTGTTGCGTAGTTGCAACCACTCCTGCGCCTTATTGCAGGCCTTGAGGAAACGGGCGAGGGAAAATGGCTTAAGCAGGTAGTCTACGGCATCCAATTCGAAACCAGCAACCGCATGCTCCGAGTAAGCCGTGGTAAAGATAACCAACGGCTTTTTGCTCAGGCTTCTGAAAAACTCAATGCCCGAGATATCCGGCATCTTGATATCGAGAAACAGCAGGTCTACCGGGTGTTTCTGCAAGTAGTCCATGGCTTCAAAAGCATCGGTAAAAACAGCCCGAAGATCCAAAAAGGGCACTTTTGCGGCGTGGTTGTTCACCACATCAAGTGCAATCGGTTCGTCGTCTATGGCAATGGCGGTCATCATTTTGCTCCAAGGTACTAAGTTTACAGGTATTCCTCCAGTTGTTTCAGCAAATTTTGCCCATCGCTTGGCCTTTTAATATCGTCGACCATCAGATTTCCTTGCTTATCAAATATAAAGTAAGTCGGATACCGACCGTGACGGGAAGAATCATCAGGCAACAATTCTTTCCAGATGGCTTGTATGTCCTCATTATTTTTTCTCAAATGCACACCGGTAATGGCATTTGCCTGAATATATTCCCGCCACTTGTTGTCCTTTTCATCATCGTCCATATCCAGGTAGAGGAAGACAATATCTTTTCCCTCCAGGTGTTCTTTGATGGATGGCAGGTATCGCATCTCTTCTTTGCACGGGCCACACCATGTGCCCCAAATATCCAAGTACACAACCTTTCCCTGGAATTGCTTTACGAAGGTCTTGATCTGTTGGAAAGTCCGGTAGTCATCAGGAACGATGATATCGTTGTTTATGGTAGCCATTCTTTTCATCAGCGATGCACGTATGCTTGCCAACGTGTCCAGGTAGGTACTGTTCCGATTATGCAATTCAAGTGCGTCGAGCAGTTTATTACCGGTGGAAACTTCCCCGTCGTCGTATTTTTCCTTGACTTGCTGAGCCAGGTAACGTTCAGTTGTATTAGCGTCGAATGCCCGTTTTACAGCCATCCAGTTGAGGAATGTTTCGCCATGTTCGCGAGCTAAAGCCATCAGGCTATCGAAACTGTTTACACCATATACCGAATCCAGTGATGCAGCAAACCTTGTCGGGTCATCGCGGTTGGAAAACGCACGGTTCGCTAAAAAACCAACGTATGCATCAATAAACGAATAGTACATCGGCCCCTGCAATGCCGATTTGGGTTGGGGTGTTTCCCCTTGCATAAATTCGATGATAAAATTCGACCACTCCTTACGTGGCCAACGGGCAGTGCGCACATACAGGTCAACGTAGCCAATGAAGTGATAGTGCAGTTCGGCTTTTAGGAACTCTTTTTCCGGAGGTGTGAGTGTGCTGGCATCTACCTTAGCCATTTTAGCGGCCAGCTGTTGCATATAGGGCTGAATAACACGATCTTGCATTTCATTGGCCGCTACCCGTTTGCTGTCGGTAAAAAACAGGGGGGCTTTCCACAATTCCAGCTCGTGGAGCAGCTTATTGGTACCACCCATCTCACCGCCAAAAGCGATTTGGCCGTTGGAGCCGTCTAGCTCCACGGTTAAGTCGGTGCCAGGCCTCATCCATAGGAAAGCCTGGCGGTCTCCCCAACGCAGATAGCCAATCTTTTCTTCGTCCAATGGCAGCGTGACACTAAAATTCCCGTCTTCATCGGTGGTTAAGGGCGTTTTCATGTCATCAAAATACCCGAATACAAAGGGCGCATTCACCATCACGGTCTCCCCGATCGGTAGGTTTTCAATACGTCCCTTCAGATCAAATTGCGCGTACGAAAATAAGTAGCCGCTCACGGCCACAACGGTCAGTATGATTCTTTTCATATCCCTTAGCATACGATAGTCAAATGTACAAAATACTCCTGCGTGGTTTCCCGGATCACCAGGTCGTGCCTGTCGGGATACAGCATCGCCAATCGCTGCCGCACATTTTCCAGCCCAATACCCGAATGGCGTTGCTCGGGGTCCGTTTCCGGCTTGCGGTGGATGCTGTTATGGACGTCGAAATATACCTTTCCTTCCGCTTCGTACAAGCTGATTTTTATCCACGATTTATCTTTCAGGCTGATGCCATGCTTAAACGCATTCTCAACGAATGGAATAAGCAGCATCGGCGCAATGTAGGTACCTTCCAATGCATCGTTGATATCGCATTCAACGGTAATACCCGTAGAAGTGGCCGTACGCAGCAGTTGCAGGTCGATGTAATTGCGGAGATAATCAATCTCGCGTGCCAAAAGAATGCGATCCTGATTGTTTTCATGCAGCATGAAGCGCATCATGTCGCCCAGTTTCTGAATACCTGTAGCCGTACGTTCGGCATCTTCCTGCAGGGCGGTACCGTAGAGGGTATTCAAGATGTTGAACAGGAAGTGGGGATTGATCTGCGACCGTAGGAAACTTAGGCCAGCCGATGTCTGTCCAAGCTCCATTTTGAGGTTTACCAATTGGCTGATACGCTCCTTTTGCCGCTTATACACAAAGATAGCTAATGGAATCACAACGAGGTTGAGGCAAATCCATATCACGAAATACAGATCCTCCGCCGAACGCATAACATTCAAAAAGAATAATCCGGATGGAATGAAGGCGACGAACGATATCCCGACCGCCATAAGCCCATATAATTGGGGGCTATACCCTCGCTTCTCCTTCAACGGCAATAACCAGTAAATATTCAGCGCAAAGATCAGGTAAGCATAAGGGACTACCGCCAGCCAGAATGCCGCGAGTTTTTCCTCAACCGCCATCAGCATCACAAAAATCAATGTTCCCCCGCCCAGTACCACCAGGCTTTCCTTTGCAATGCGCGTTGCGAGCGTACTGCGAGTTTGCTGCAGGTAGCGGATAAGCCGCTTAATCCCTTCATAGGCAAAGAGCAGCAGGAATACGAGCAAAGCGCCCCCCAACGACTCCCCGCGCTTCAGGTGGGGCACAAACCGGCCGTCGTCCCACTGGTGGTAGTCGCGTAGGTGATAATCGCGTACCCACATACAGCCCGTGAGCCCCAGCCAAACCAAAAAGAAGAGCAACAGCGTGAGGGCTATACCCGCGTCGATTTTACGGACGCGGAAAAATACCGGCGAAATCCATTGTGTAAAGACCAGATATGCGCCATAGATAATGGTGGCGTACGCCATGAGAGAAACGACATGTCGTGTACCCCAAGCGTGACTCTGGTTGCTGAAAATGATAACAAGGACAAAGAGATAAATCCCTGTAGCCAAGATGGTTTCAATACGATTCAATTTCATAATAAGTATTTTCAGCAAAAAACACCAATTGTTTGCCGGATCGCAATCAAATGGGGTGAAATAGGTGGGTTTTGTGACGAATGGAAGATATTTATCAGGTTTAGTCTTCCCAGAGCTGGGCTTTATGCTTGTCCATACCCCGCTGCACCTTGATATCGTACACACCATCTACGATCGCCATTTCCGCATCGCGATCTTTGCCAGATCGGTGGATATCTACGGCCTGCCGGTCTTTTAGAGCGATGTCATAGGCATCCCGCGCACTCATCAGTTTGACAAATACGGGCAGGCATTCGAAGAAGATAAATAGCAGCATGATGAAGGTGATCGACCAATAGTTCGAACTGTTCACGGTACCGTCGCTATGGTACTTCAGATCGCCCAGCGCGGCATTCCGGTCGGCAAACCCAGCCCTGTTCACGGCGCTGTCCAGCTGTGCTCCCGTCAGTAGCCGTTCATCCATCAACCCGTCAAATTGCTTGCGCTGCTGGATAAAGGCCTCCCGTTGCCTGATGGTCGACCTTAAGGTATCGAGGTATTGTTCCTGCTTTTCCAGGTCAGCCTGCCGCTGCTTGGCGTACGGGCCGTACCCGACAATACCGGAAGTTTCCACGGTCTTTTCACCAAAAGTCTCCAACTTCAATTTGAGCCGATCCGCTTTGATTGTTGCCTCCAGTGAATCCCGCTCGGCTTTCAATTCCGTAATTTTACCCAACTCAATGGTGTACTTGCTATCGAATGCGTGGTTGAGGGTATCGATACTCGCCCGTTGGCGGTCGAGGTAAGTCACCCGCAGCTGATCACGGATTTCCTTGTCGAATACCTTGATTTCCAACGGCCGGGCTATAACGATACCGATCAGTACGGCCAGTAGGATACGTGGGGTAGCTTGCAGGAATTGCCGGGATGCGGAGGCGTTCTTATTGATGCTGGATACGATATAGCGGTCCATATTGAAAATCGCGAGGCCCCACAGCAAGCCAAACAATACGGCATACCCGATGGCACCCCCATCGCCGCTAAACACAAAGTACAGTGCATAGCCGCCCGATAATGCCGCAAACAATCCGGTAAAAAAAATGGTCGCACCGATGCCCACATATTTGTTCCCCTCGGCGGGGTAGTTGCCCAGCGTATCCTGATGCGCACCACTGCACCACCAAAAAAAATTCGTCAATTTTTCCATCGCGTCCGATTATTTCTTTAATAAGACAACTTGAAAGCCAAAATGTTACGCTTCCAGTTATCCTGCCCACAAAATTAAAAATCGTGGGATAAACCGTTGACCAAGTGGGACGAAAGCGCAAAATGACGGGATGAAATACAGGTCTTTGCACTTTCGCTCATCTTCCGTACTTTTGTCCGCAATGGATATGTTCGATGACATATTGACGAGCTATCTGGAAAAGACAGCCGATGTGGAATCCACATTGCTGGGGCACATCAACAGGGAGACTTACCTCAAAGAGCGGGCTCCACATATGCTGTCCGGCCACTATCAGGGAAGGCTGCTTGCCCTGCTGAGCAAGTTGGTATCGCCCAAAAAGGTCCTGGAAGTCGGCACCTTCACGGGGTACGCCACGCTATGTTTGGCGGAAGGCCTTGCGCCGGGGGGCGAAATCCACACGATAGATAGCAATGCCGAGCTGGAAGATCGGGTACGCGGCTATTTCGCCCAGTCGGGCCTGGATCACGCCATCCATTATCACATCGGTGATGCTGCTGCAATCATCCCCAACATCGACGGCCCCATAGATCTCGCTTTTATTGATGCCGATAAAAAGAACAATGGCCGCTACTATGAACTCATCATGGAGAAAAGCCGGACCGGCAGCCTCATTCTAATAGACAATGTATTGTGGAAGGGTAAGGTGGTTAACGCAGAAGCCGATACCCAAACCCAGCAGATTGCCACACTGAATAACCAGCTTGCCCATGACGAGCGCGTAGATAAACTGATTCTCCCTGTTCGCGACGGACTTTTCCTGTTGCGAAAACGATAAGGAATTAAAAACCATGACGTATGAGCGTATCCAATAAAACTACCCCAATCGTCCTATGCCTTACGATGTTGCTTATTGCCATGTCGACCACCCTCACCATTGCCCAAGAAAACAGTTCACAAACGTACATCGAGACCTACAAAGACGCGGCCATCCAGTATATGGAGGAATACGGATGTCCGGCCAGCATCATTCTCGCCATTGCCATGCACGAGAGTGCAAACGGAACCAGCCGGGTAGCCCGATACCTCAACAATCACTTCGGCATCAAAGGACCCAACGACAGCAAGGAAATCCGATCGGCTTACAAAGGCTATGACACCGTGGAGGAATCCTACGCCGATTTCATCGATTTCCTGAAGCGGCGCGAAAGCACTGAAAAACTATTCGACCTCTACCAACCCCACGAATACCAAAAATGGGTAAAAGGCATCGCCCGCTCGGGATACGCGCACAGTTCCTCCTGGTCATCCAAAGTCATCGGTATGATCCGCAAATACAACCTGCATGAACTGGATATCCAACCCGATGCAGGCACGGCAATTGCCGCCACCGCCGAGCCTGATGACGCGGAAATATATACGGTGCAAAAAGGCGACACGTTGTATGACATCGCCCGGAAATACGGCACCACGGTAAAGGCCATACAACTCGAAAACGGGCTTACCCATTCGCGGTTGCGTATCGGACAACAATTGACGCTGTAATGAAGGGAGTATTATACGCGCTGCTTACGCTGCTATTGTTTGCTTCCTGCTTGTCCAAACATGAAGTGCTCCAAAACCCCCGGGTGAGCAAAAGGCCGCCGCCGGTTCATCGGCCCGGCAAGGAGGCCGCCCGCCCGGCTAAGGAAACCACCCGCCCTCCTACCCCTGCCACCAGTACATCCGGCTACGACTACATCGAACAATACAAAGCCATCGCTATCGCCGAGATGAATCGTTATGGCATCCCTGCCAGCATCAAGCTCGCCCAGGCGCTCCTCGAATCCGGCAATGGCAACAGTACCCTGGCCCGCGAGGCGAACAACCACTTCGGCATCAAATGCACACCCGAGTGGGCCGGAAAGAAGGCCTATCAGGATGACGACTACCGCGACGATTGCTTCCGCGTCTATCAGCACGCCGAAGAATCATTCAAGGACCATTCCCAGTTCCTCCTGCGCAAACGGTACGCGGCGCTCTTCGAGCTCGATAAAGACGACTACCGCGGGTGGGCAAGAGGGCTTAAAGCAGCAGGTTATGCCACCAACCCACGTTATGCAGACCTGCTGATCAACCTCATCGAGCGCTATCAGCTCCACCAATACGACCGGCCGGAAAGCCAAAACGAAAAGCGCCAGCGTGAAGAAGTGGTCCAAACGGAAATCGTCGAAAACAAGCCGGAGGAACTGCAGGTTGCTGAAGCCAAAGCGCCCGTACGTATCGATATCCACGAAGTGAAACAGGGCGATACCCTTGCCGCCATTGCCCGAAAATATGGCATGTCTACCGGTGACGTGATGGATTTGAACGGCCTGAAAACCGAATCGCTCTTTGTCGGCCAACTGATCCTGGTGTCACAATAACCCAGCGGAATTGCAAAATGATGTTAAATTTTTCGCCGACTGCAAACTTAGCTGTAGTTTTACGACGGTGAACTCGATCGGCTGTTTTTTCTGTGGACTGCTTCTCAGTATGTGTTTCGGCTACGCAGTGGCCCAAACCCCCATTCAAGGTATCGTATTCGATACGCAGACCAAGCAACGCATTTCTCAGGTTTATGTGTACAATACGGCAAACGACGCCGGTGGTTATAATAATACCCGCGGAGAATTTACAATAGCTGCTTCGCCAGGTGATATTTTGATCGCTGCGGCAAAAGGGTACCATGCGGATACGCTGGTCGTATCCGAAAAGCGGATCGTACTGTTCAACATGGAGCGATCCACCCGATGGATAGACGAAGTATCTGTCGTCGCCAGGCGCAGCCCCGAAGAACGGCTGCTGGAAAACAAACGGGCGTACAGCACGGCTTATTCCAAGGGAGATGCAGGCTCCATCTTTTCGGTGGGCCCCACCGGAGCGGGTGTGAGCATCGATGCGTTGTATAAACTGATCAGCCGGGAAGGCAAAAATTCCCGCCGGCTCCAGGAAATCATCGAGCACGATTATCGCGAAACCGTTATCGACTACCGGTTTACACCGGATTTGGTGAGTAGCGTTACGGGCCTCCGGGGAGAAACCTTGGTCGATTTCATGCGGCAGTACCGTCCCTCCTATTATTTCGTGCTTAGCGCCAATGATTACAACCTTGCGTTCTATATCCGTTCGTCATTGGTCCGCTATCGGCAAAACCCCGCCGCCCTCCGGCTTCCGCCATTTCCCAGCGCGGAGCCCAGGTAAAAGCCCCTCATCGTGGAAAAAAACATCCACAATGAAAAACAGCACGATATTTGTTAATTTAGCAGCAATTATGAGACAACCGTTTTACTTTTTGCTTGCATGCCTGCTGCTTGGTACACTGGCAACAAATGCCCAGGACTACGATCTTGATGATTTGCGGCATAAACCCGACTCCAACAGCCTGAAAGTCGCGGTGCCTGAACTCGACATTCGTCCGGTCACCCTGCCCATATCGGCCTTGGATCTCCAGGTCATCTATTGGCGGCATTGGTCTTCGTTCGGCATCAACGCCAACCAATCGTCTTTCAGTGATAACTGGACCGGGGGTGGGGTAAACTCCATCTCGGTAGGCCTGCTGCTCAACCACAAATCCGATTATACGCGCAACAATACCAACTTCGTGACGGAATTGATGTTACAATACGGTAAACAAAAGAACAAGGACCAGCTCCCCCGAAAGAACAATGACCGGATATTCTGGGATAATAAACTCTCTGTAAAAGTTTCCAATCATTGGTCGCTTTTTACGTCGCTCACGTTTGAAAGCCAGTTCGATATCGGCAACAGCTACGGTAAAGACGCCGACGGGCGCGACAGCATTACGGGCATCATATCCAACTTTATGGCACCGGGATACCTCACCGAGTCGCTCGGTATCGAGTACAAGCCCGATAATACGTTTTCCGTGCGTTTCGGTACCGGTACCGCACGCCAAACCTTTATCCTTGATGATCGTTTGGTACCTACTGAAGCTACAGGGCCGCGCTTTGGTATAGAGCCCGGTGAGCGCTTCCGCAATGACCTGGCTTTTCAAGTCACGGCATTTCTGGATCGCAACATCGCCCAAAACCTCAACCTCAAAAGCCGGTATAACCTCTTCGCTAACTACGAAGAAATCACTGACCCCTCGCACCGGTTGGACGCCACGCTCACCGCGTCGGTTACCCGTCTCATCAACGTAACCCTCAGCGGCATCCTACTGTACGACAGCCGACTGCACGAGAACATCCAAACAAGCCAAACCCTGGCATTGGGGCTAATGTATAAAATCCCAAGGTAACCATGGCCATCCGGAGCATGCAGCTAAAAGATGCCGCAATAATCGTATTGACGGCACTGCTATTCTCCGCATGCAGCACAAACCGCTATGCCAAGACCAACAAGATTTACAAACAGCAGGTAAAGGCCCTTACCGAGCAGATCAGGCAACCACTGCCCTATGCCACGCCGCGTCTCGTTGCCACGTATGATACATCGGGAGCTGTCGTCGTATCCGAAGGTGGCCATGCAAAGCGCCATGCACAGTGGGCCGGGGCCATTCATTTCAACCTGCGTAAACCGAATTACGTCATCATCCACCACACCGCCCAGGATAGCCTGGCGCAAACCCTGCGCACCTTTACGGTGCCCCATTCGGAGGTAAGCGCCCACTACGTAATCGGTCGTGAAGGCGAAGTCTACCAAATGCTTAACGACTACGTGCGCGGATGGCATGCCGGAGCAGGCAAGTGGGGCAGTGTAACCGACCTCAACTCCATATCATTGGGCATCGAGCTCGATAATAACGGGAGCGAACCTTTTTCCGAGCCACAGCTCTACAGCCTGCTGAATCTCTTGGATACCCTCAAGCGGAAGTACAACATCCCGGCAGCTAACTTCATCGCCCATTCGGATATCGCACCCGGTCGGAAAGTCGATCCCAGCGCACTCTTCCCCTGGAAACGATTAGCCGAGCGGGGATTCGGCTTGTGGCCGGACGAATTGCTGACAACGCCACCCGAACACTTCAATCCCCTGGATGCGTTGCGCATCATCGGCTACGACACCCGCAATCCCGAAGCAGCCATCAAAGCCTTCAAGCTGCACTATATCCAAAACGATAGCAGCGCCACGCTAACGGATCATGATCTGAGCGTATTGTATAACCTATACCGGCAGCACGAATAACACCTCACTAATAATCGGAATATTCCGTAGGGTATAGAAAGAGCTGCTGGTTTCTGGATACATTGTTCTGGTATTCGGGCATGGCTGAGAGTTCCTTCCAGTATTCGTCTTTACCAAACGCAGCCCAGTGTTCATCGCGTGATTTTTTGTTTTCGAACGTCGTGAGGTACATCAGGTTGGGCATCCGACTTCCCGCCACCACTTCACCGTAGAAAACCGCATTGAATCCCAATCGCTTGAACAACCCGATTTCGTCGCCCTTGTTAAACATCTGCACTTTGTTGTGGTAGTAGGCTTCCGTGGGCCCTTCGTAACTTCTCAGCTCATATACCCGGTCAGACCGGGGCGAGGTCAGGTCCGGAAGCTGGAGTCGCGGACTGCCCGCAAAGGCGTTCAGCAAAATGGTTTCGATCCGGTCATAAGGTGGCGCATCATGGCTAGCAAGCAGGTACGCCTTACCGGCCTCCTGATAAACTTTATCACCCTGTAAACGGTCATCCAACGCCGCAAACTGGTCGTAAGACGGATAGGGAATCAATATATAGGTGAGTAATCCACCGTCCGTTACAGCAATCGGCTTGAACACCCCCACGTGGTTTATGCCAGCCCGGTGCAAGGCCGGTAGGTAGGCGTGTTCCAAAAAGTCATCCAACCGTTCCGCCTGGTGTGCCGTTTTCAGGTGATAGATTTTCAATTGATAAAAATCACGCTCCGCAGCCAAAGCGGTGCATACCGAAAAAGCGAGTGCTGCAAAAAGCAACAGGGTTTTAGTTCTCATGGATATTAGATTAAGCGATAATAGATCAAAGCCGAAAGACAAATCGCGATCAACAAACACAAAGTAACGGTAATTTTTGTTATTATTGCGTAACAATCCGGCAATAAAAACATGGCAAATCTATTCAAAAACAACTGGTTTCTAGCATGTGCATTCAGCCTTGTATTCGTATCCTGTATGCGAAGCGGCAGTCAATTGGTTATCGATCCGGAAAACGCCGGCTTGGTGTTGCCCGATGGCTTCGGGGCCCTGAAGGTAGCGGATAGCACGGGCACCGCCCGGCACCTCGTTGTCAACGCCAAGGGCGATGTTTTCGTTAAGCTGCAGGAGCCCGTCGATGGCAAAGGCATCATCATGTTGTCCGATGCGGATGGGGATGGCCGGGCCGATGCGCAAACCGGGTTTGGCAACTACGGCGGCACCGGGATTTTCATCAAAGACCGCTTCCTCTACGCCTCGTCCAACAGTGCCGTTTTTCGCTATGCATTGGGTGAAGACGGGCGGGTAACCCACCCATTGAAGCCCGATACCGTTGTTACGGGGCTGATCGACCGCCGCCAGCACAATTCCAAGTCGATTGCCCTCGATGACGCCGGCCATATCTATGTCAATATCGGTGCTTACTCCAATGTTTGCCAGGAGCAGGATCGCGCACCCGGCTCGCCGGGTATACGGCCTTGTCCCATCCTGGATTCAGCGGGCGGCATCTGGCAGTTCCGAGCCGATGGCATCAAGCAAAGCTATGGTGACGGCGAGCGCTATGCCACCGGGCTGCGCAACGTGGTGGGCCTCGACTGGAACCAACAGGCCGGGGCGCTGTTTGTCATGCAGCACGGCCGCGATAACCTACACGATTTTTATCCCGACCTGGTCGGCGCCGAGGCGGGCATCGATCTGCCTGCTGAAGCGATGTACCGGCTCAGCCCTGGAGCCGACGCCGGCTGGCCATATAGCTATTACGACCAGCATCAGCGCAAAAACATCATCAATCCGGAATTTGGCGGCGACGGCAAAAAGGAAACGGAAGCCGATGTGCTTGATCCCGTAGTGGCTTTCCCGGGCCATACCGCACCCAATGCCCTCCTGTTTTACACCGGCGATATGTTTCCCGACCGGTACAAAAACGGCGCTTTCGTGGCCCTCCATGGGTCGTGGAACCGCGCGCCCGACCAGCAGGGTTATCTCGTCGCCTTTGTGCCCTTCACAAATGGGGAGCCCAGTGGCGATTGGGAGGTATTTGCCGATGGATTCGCCGGTGTAGACACCATTCCCGCACCAAGCGATGCTAAGCACCGTCCATGCGGCTTGGCGCAGGGACCCGATGGGTCGCTCTACATTTCGGACAGCGTAAACGGCACGATTTACCGGATTGTCTACACCAACGGCCACTAACGCTGGGGTACCATGGAGCTCTACCTTGTCGTCATTGCCCTCATTGTCCTCGTCGTTGCCGTTATTTTATTGATGAAACGGCCGCAGGGGGCAGTCGTTACACGCGAGCTGACCGAGCTGCGCAAGGAAAAAGAAACGCTCACCATTGCATTGGCCCGTGCGCAGCAACAGGGCGAAAGCCTCCTTGCCGAAAAGGAACGCATCACCGCCATGCTCCGGGAAGAGCAGCAACGCCTCCTGTCCGAACTCCAGGCAAGCCGGGAGCAGCTGGCGCAGGCGGATAAATCGCTGGAAAATCTCCGGGCTTACCATCAGTCCCAGCGGGAGAAACTCGACGAGCAAAGGGCCGAGATCGAAACCATCAAACGGCAGTTCAACACCGAGTTTCAGGTCATCGCCAACCAGATCCTGGAAGAAAAGACGCAAAAATTCACCGAAGCCAACAGCAAATCGCTCGACCTCATCCTCAACCCGCTCAAGGAAAAAATCAAAACCTTTGAGGAAAAAGTGGAAAAGACCTACCAGCATGAGGCAGCCGAGCGCAATTCACTGAAAGGGGTAGTGCAACAGCTGATGGAACAAAGCCTGCGCATCAAGGACGAGGCCAACAGCCTCACCCGCGCGCTCCGGGGCGACAGCAAGAAGCAGGGCAACTGGGGTGAGGTCATCCTCGAGCGCGTACTGGAACGCTCCGGACTGGTCAGGGACCGGGAGTATCGCCTCCAGGCCTCCCTTCTGGACGACGAGGGGAAACGCCTGCAGCCCGATGCCATTATCGACCTGCCCGATGAGAAGCATCTGGTGGTCGATGCCAAAGTATCACTAATCGCTTACGAACGATGGGTGAATGCCGATACGGATGAGGAGCGCGAACTTGCTGCCAGGCAACACATCCAATCGGTAGAAAATCACGTGAAGGGACTATCGGCCAAAAACTATCACGACCTGTATCAGATCAATTCGCCCGACTTCGTCTTGCTCTTCATGCCCATCGAGTCGGCATTCAGCATGTCCATTACCTACAAGGCCGACCTGTTCAGCGACGCGTGGGACCGCAAAGTGGTCATCGTCAGCCCGTCTACCCTCCTGGCCACACTGCGCACCATCGCCAGCATGTGGAAACACGAGCGGCAGACACGCAACGTACTGGAAATTGCCAAAGAAGCCGGAGCGTTGTACGACAAATTTGTCGGCTTCCTGCAAGACATGGACAAAATCGGCGAGCAGCTCAACCGCGCCGTGCGTGCACATGAAGACGCAACCAAAAAACTCGGCACCGGTCCGGGCAACGTTATCAAGAAGGTCGAAAAGCTCAAAAAGCTAGGCGCCCGCGCTAACAAGCAGATCGATGGCGATCTGCTGGATGACGGGAACTAATCGCATCACACCCGCTTAAACACCACCGTCGCATTGTGCCCGCCAAAGCCAAAGGCATTGCTCATCGACACGTCGACTTTCCGCTCCAGGGCTTCCCCTGCCACAATACGGAAACTTTGCGGAATCGCCTCATCGCGATCGGTCATGTTGATGGTCGGCGGAACGACACCGTCCGTGATCGCTTTGATGGCCAGGATGGCTTCAACGGCTGCAGCCGCACCCAGCAAATGGCCGGTCATGGATTTTGTGCCGCTGATGCTGAGGTTTCCGGTATCACGGAAAACCTTGCCTACCGCATTCAGCTCCGCGATATCGCCGATCGGTGTAGACGTGGCATGCGGGTTGATGTAATCGACCTCCGCCGGATTTAGCTGTGCTTCCTGCAGCGCCAGTTCCATGGCTTTGGAGGCGCCGAGCCCTTCCGGATGCGGTGCCGTCATGTGGTACGCATCAGCGGTCATCGAAGCCCCTACAATTTCCGCATAGATATGTGCACCCCGTTTCTTGGCATGTTCGTATTCCTCCAAAAGCAGCGCACCCGCCCCTTCCGCCATAACGAATCCATCGCGGCCTTTATCAAACGGCCTACTGGCATGCGTAGGGTCGTCGTTGCGGGTAGACATCGCCTTCATCGCCGAGAAACCACCGATGGAAGCCGGTGTGATGGGCGCCTCAGAGCCGCCTGTAATGAACGCTTTGGCCTTACCCATCCGGATGTAATTAAATGCATCCATGATTGCTGTATTGGCCGTTGCACACGCCGATACGGTCGTATAGTTGATGCCCTGCAAACCATATTTCAAGGAAATTAGCCCCGATGCCATATTGGTGATGAGCCGCGGCACAAAAAACGGACTGAATCGCGGCACATAGCCTCCCTCCACATAATTGGTTACTTCGGTTTCGAACGTCTGCATCCCACCTTGGGCAGCGCCCCAAATCACGCCAATATCGAACGGATCCATGGTGGATACATCCAACCCGGCATCTTCCATCGCCTCCGCAGCAGCAAACAGCGCAAACTGGGTAAATAGGTCGCTGCGTTTAATCTCATTCCTATCCAGGTATTTTTCAGGCGCAAAGCCTTTTACTTCGCAGGCAATCTGCGTCCTGAATTGTTCCGCATTGAAGCGGGTGATCAATCCGGCGCCGCTGGCACCGCTTACGGCCTGTTGCCAAAAGGTTTTTACATCGTTCCCAAGCGGGGTAACGGCACCCATTCCGGTAATAACCACTCTCGTCATAAATACGTTATGTTAATGTTAGTTTTTCTTGATAACCGTTCAATCCGACCCGACACCGCAAACGCGCTGCTATCCGGATTTAGCTCGCAAAGGTAAACATCATATATCGAACCGTATAATAATATTCACTCGTGTATCCCCACGCATACGGAAACTACAGCTGAAGTCCGTAAATAACCGCAGCTATATTTTTATTACTTTTGCAAAAAACCAATTATGAAAAGACAACCACCAGCCACTATTCCCTTGTTTTTTGCATTGTCCATCCTGATCCTATTTACCTCCTGCAAAAAGGACCCGACCGTCGAACGCGGATACCAGGGGCCGCTCCAGTTCATCGTCGAAGCCGCTCACAATCCCGGGCTACCCCAAAACATTACACTGTACGCCTACCATGACGGCACCGTGAGCGGTCTGATCTCCGCCTCGCCGGCGATCGAAGACTATACGCTTACGTTGAAAATACCTGAGCACCAGCAGCTGTGGGTGGGCGATAGCCTGTACGCTGCCGATACCATCACCCTCCGCATGGGCGACCCGCTCGATTGTGTAGTCATGGATGACGACAGTACCCGGAGCGAATACCGCATCCAACTTTTCCCCGATGCCGGCATCCCTGTATTCTGGATAGAAACCGAACAACAGCAACCCATTGTTTCCAAAGACGATTACCTCAACGCCACACTGAGGGTCGATCCGGGCACGGCATATGAGCAGGAAAACCGGCTCATCGAAACCGAAATCCGCGGCCGTGGCAACAGCACCTGGGGCATGCCAAAAAAGCCCTACCGCATGAAATTCAAGGAAAAAGAGCCTATCCTCGGATTTGAACCGACCAAAAACTGGGTGCTGCTGGCCAATTATGCCGACAAAACCCTGCTGCGCAATTACGTCACCTTTGAAATGGGTCATTTGCTGATGGACGGCTTTACGCCGCGCACGCGGTTTGTGGAAGTGTACCTCAACGGTCAATACGAAGGCGTATACCACCTTACCGATCAGATTCGCGTGGAGGAAGACCGTGTAGCCATCGACGAACTGGAAGCGGATGATACCGATAGCGAACGCATCACCGGCGGCTACCTCCTCGAAATCGACGAGCGGCTGGATGCCGACCGCTGGTTCCGTTCCGCAGTAATGGACTTTCCGTTTACGTTCAAAAGCCCCGAAGAACCCAATACGCAACAATTCGAATACATCACCGATTACGTCAATCAGGTAGAATCCATCATCGCCGACCCGCAGGTCGGTGAGCGGTCTGCCGAGTATGAAGCGCTCATCGATGTGGCCTCGTTCGTCGACTTCTACCTCATCAGTGAAGTGGTACGCAACAACGACACCGGCGGTGGCGGCATCGGCATCTACCTATACAAGCCGCGTGGCGGCAAACTCGCCATCGGTCCGCTGTGGGATTATGACATCGCCATGGGCAACATCAACTACAACGGCAATGACCAACCAAAAGGTTGGTGGATCAAGACGGACAACCGGTGGTATAAGGCCCTATTTAACGATGCGAAATTCACGCAGGCGGTAAAGGCCCGGTGGCAAGAGATCAAGCCCACGCTCTTGCCAACCATCCTCGATAAAATCGATGAAGCAGCATTCGAAACCCTCCAAACCGGCCAGCAACGCAACTTCCAACGCTGGGACATTCTCAACGAGCAGGTGTGGCCCAATCCGGTGGCACTTGGCAGTTACGAAGCCGAAGTGGACTACCTGAAAACATGGCTCAGCACGCGGATCGATTGGATGGATACGGAGATCAGCGCGTGGTAGGTACGAACTTTTCGTAAATAAATTCGTCTTTTTCGTAACATTACTATATTTTCGTAGAATTATTAAAAATTCGAATATTATGGAAAAGAGCATTTTGAGCATCGCGTTAAGCGTCAGCAGCTTGCTAGCCCTATCGGCACATGCCCAACAAGCCGAGCCCGCACTGGCCAGGGTGATTTATGAATTCATGCACATCAATGATACCCTTCAGCCCGATAAGCCCCACAAGGAGGAAATGGTGCTGTACATCGGGCAACAGGCATCGCTTTATGGTACATATGCCAACGAGCGGGTCAACCAACAGATCAAGAAGCAAATGGAAAATCCCGCCTTCGATGGCAATCTCACCATCACCGGCAGCGGTCGCACCACGCGCGAGTCATATTATGCGCGGCCAGCCGAGCAGGTACTCAAGCAATTGAGCGGCCTCGCCGGCGATCAATACCTTGTCGATGATGATTACCCGGCTATCGACTGGCAGCTCACCGATGAAACCAAAACCATCGGTGGCTATACCGCCCAACAAGCGACCGGTCGCTTCAAAGGCCGCGATTATACCGTATGGTTTACCACCGATGTACCCTTCCAAGCGGGGCCGTGGAAACTGCTGGGGCTCCCCGGGCTCGTCCTCGAAGCCACGGACAGCCGCAGTGAGGTGGCTTTCCACTACGCAGGCTTCGAAACGCTGGCGGAAGGTGATGCCTCGGTTGCCGCGCCCGAAAATGCGATCGTCACCACACGGAAAGAACTGGATAAGCTTACCGCGGCCTTCCAGAAAAATCCCCAGGCATTCATGAATGCACGGGCACAATCGGGCGCACAGCGCCCAGGGAGCGGCTCAACCATCAATGGCGACCCCATTATGGACCCTTCCCGCATCAAGAGCATCAACATCAATAAAGACGATTCACAAACGTCATCCGTTACGAACAATCCCTTGGAGCTGGAACAGTGACCGCATACTCGAAGTCGGTGATCACTGGTCTGTGGCCGCTGGTTATTTGCCTGTGGGCCATGGATGCTTACGCGCAAAGTGCTACCATCCTCGGTTTACTGAAGACCACCGATGGCCGTCCCGTAGCACATGCCAGCGTCACGGTGCGCAACATGCACGGACGTATCGTGGCGTTCAGGGCCAGCGATTCGGCAGGACATTTCCGCATCATCCTACCATCGACACCCGTACCGGATAGCCTCCGGCTGCACGTCAACCACCTGGGCTATGCCAACGTAGACCTCCCACTCACAGCCGGAAGGGCCCGCTATGACCTCACGCTGGTCGAAAAGGCCATCGACCTCTCGGAGGTGGCAGTCAAAAGCCGCCCCCGCATCGATTCCCGGGGTGATACACTTAGCTATGATGTCGGCTCCTTTGCCAGGGTCGAAGACCGCAGCATCGGCGACGTGCTGCGCCGCATGCCGGGCATGGAGGTGAGCGAAAGCGGCCAGATCAAATACAACGGCCAAAACATCTCCCACTTCTACATCGATGGCGACGACCTGCTCAACGATCAATACCGCATCGGCACGAAAACCATTCCCCACGCCATGGTGCAGAAACTGGAAGTGCTCCAAAACCACCAACCCCTGAAGGTACTCAAAAATAAAACCTTCAGCGACCAAGTGGCCGTCAACCTCGTTATCAAAGACGACGCCAAGCTCAAACTCACCGGGCAGGCCAAGCTTGGTGCTGGCCTACCCCGTCAATACGACGGCGAGCTCAACACCATCCTCTTCAACAAAAAGTACAAGCTGCTGAATGTGCTGAAAGGAAATAACGTTGGGGATGACCTTGCCGCAGATTTCAACGCCTTCGGCTCGGCTGATCGGCTTTCCGGAGCAGGTCATTCCCTGCCGCAGGCATTGCTCTCATCCGGCACGGCAGGCAATCCGCCATTGCCCAAACAGCGGTACCACCTCAACAACTCCGCCTCGCTCAACGCCAACAACCTCATCAACCTCAAAAACGGCCTCCAGCTCAAATTCAATAGCAATGGGCTGCTAGACTACAATACGCTGGCTTACAGCAGCCTGAGCGAACGCTACCTCGGCAGCGACACCATCCGCTATACCGAGCGGCAGGACATCGGCAGGCACCCCTTCCTCACCGAAACGAACCTTACGGCTATGGCCAACGCTGATACGTATTATTTCAATAATGTGCTCACCCTCACTTATTCCGGCGAAGCGGGTGCGTCTACACTCGTGAGCAACGACATCGCCATGCGCCAGCACTTAGGCAGTCGCATCCGCAATTTTTCCAACACGCTGACGTATGCCCCTGCACGCAAAAATGGGGATGTCGTCAACCTCCATTGGTACGTTAACCATTACAACCAGCCGCAGACACTCACCATCAACCCCGGCATCAACGCCGAAGTGCTCAACGACGGAGAACCCTTCGCCGGCATCCGTCAATTTGCCGAAACGCCTACCTGGTTCAACCGCCTATCTGCTTCCTATCGGCTTGCAACAGGCCTCATCAAGCAGCGCTACCGCGTGGGCATCACCAACGAATGGCAGCAGCTCCGGTCGGCATTGCGGCTCACCCAGCTCGACGGCACCGAGCACCCCTACAGCGGCAGCGACGACAACCACCTGCACTGGCAACGCCATCAAGTATTTACCGATGGTGTCTACGAATACAAGCGTCGGCGTCTGGAAGCCGTACTGACACTCCCACTGGCTGTTCAGCGCACCGCCTATCGCGATGCAGCCTTCGCACTCAACGAAACGGAGCACCGCCTCCTGATCAACCCCTCACTGCGGGCAAAGGTGATGACCAACGTCGAAGATTACCTGTCTTTCACTTACCATTTCGGTAACGACTTCGGCAATAGCAACGGCGTCTACCGCGGAGCGGTATTGGTCAACTATCGGAGCATCCAAGCCAACGATGCCCAATTGCAGGAGCGGGATAGCCATACATTCGGCCTGCGCTACAACTACCAGCGCGCCATCCGCATGCTCTTCATCCATGCGGGGATCACTTATAGCCGCTCCACGGCCAACACCATTGCTTCCAGTGTCATCACGGACGACATTGCCCGCACGGTGCTCCTGCCCTTTGCCAACGATGTGAGCAGCTTCAGCGCCAGCGGCGGCATCAGCAAATTTATCTTCGCACTGGGAGCCACGGCCAGCCTCAAGGCCTCCTGGAGTACCAGCCGCTTCAACCAACTGCTCAACAGCGAGGCACTGCCCTTCCACAACCGGTCGTTTACTGTCAGTCCCGGTGCGGAAGCCCGCCTCTTCAACCGGGTCAGCATCAACTACAACGGATCGGGCACCTGGACCACCAGCCGGTTGGTGGAGCGCGAGGCCAGCACCCAGGTAGCCAACCGTCAAATCCGGCAATTCGACCAATCGATAGGCCTCACCTATTCACCATTCAACCGGATGTTTTTGCGGGTGGATGGGCGGCACCAATACACCAGCCAACAGCAGCCATCCACCGTCGCCTACTTCTTCGCCGACGCCCATCTTCGCTACAGGCTCGCCAAGTGGCGTACCGATCTGGAGCTCAACCTCACCAACCTGGCCAACGTTACATCGTACGAAACCTATTCGCTGTCTGCCAATCAGTTCGGGTATAATCATTACCAGCTTCGCGGGCGCATGGCAGTCGTGAAGGTTACGTTCCAATTGTAACGAAAAAAAACAGAAGTTATCCGAAATTTAGTTACTTTTGACCACCGGATTGCAGCCACGAAACTAGCCTAACCGGGATATCGAATAAATTAACAACCTAAATGAAAAGAGCAGCAAAATTTTTCCTGTATGCCGCCATCGCATTGGTGGTGATGATTACACTCGCGTTAAGCTATGCCTTCCTTGGCCTGCCCAATGTCGATGATGCACCCCCGTTGGTTGTGGAATCCACGCCCGAGCAGGTGGCACGCGGCCGCTACCTCGCCTACCACGTGATGGTATGTGCCGATTGTCATTCCCAACGCGATTTTTCGGTCTTTTCCGCGCCACCCACACCCGGCACCGAGTTTGTCGGGGGTGATGTGTTTGATGCCTCCATGGGATTCCCCGGGCGCTTCATTTCGCCCAACATTACGCCCCACGGTGTCGGCGATTGGACCGACGGCGAGCTGTTCCGCCTCATTACGACAGGCGTCAAACGCGATGGCGACCCCATTTTTCCGGTAATGCCCTACCATGGCTATGGCAAGCTCGATCCACAGGATATCGAAGCCGTTATCGCTTTCCTGCGCACCCTCCAACCGGTGGAAAGCGCGCACCCGAAGTCAACCGCCGACTTCCCGATGAATATCATCATGCGCACGATGCCCAAAAACGCCGAAATGGCCCCCAAGCCCGCCGAGAGTGACCATGTGGCGTATGGCGGGTACCTGTTTACGGCAGCCGGCTGCGCCGATTGCCACACCCAATTTGAAAAAGGCGCATTTGTTGGCCCGGTAGGCGGGGGTGGCCGCGAATTTAAATTTCCCGACGGCAGCATCCTCCGGGCGCCCAACCTCACCCCGCACGAAACGGGTCTGCAGCATTTCACTAAAGAAGCCTTTGTACAGCGGTTCAAGCAATATACCGACTCCGCTTTCGTCTTACCCCAGGTCAAGCCCGGGGAAATGCAGACGCTCATGCCGTGGTACATGTATAGCGGGATGACCGAAAGCGACTTAGGGGCCATCTACGATTACCTGCGCACGTTGGCGCCTTACGACAATCCGGTTGAGCGGTTTGTTTCGGCCAGGTAGGTCGAGACGGGCCCCGCGATTGGCAGGCTGTAGTAAAAACATGCACCCCCCTCCGGATTGTTGATCGCCCAGATGCGGCCATTCATTTTCGTGATCATCTCATGGCACACAATGAGTGCCAAGCCCGATCCGGCACTAACCGTTTCCGGCCGTTCCTTGGCAAACACGTAGGGAAGCAGCTGTTCTGGAATGCCCTTACCCGAGTCGGCGATGCACACGATAACCCGGTTGCCATCGCCGTCCCGTTTGGCGGTCAACACAATCTTTCCCCCCTCCGGCGTATACCGCAGCGCATTGCCGAGGATGTTGCGGTTCACAAAAAGCAGCATTTCACTTTGCGCAAGCAGGTCGATGGATTCCGGAATGAAATCCATGACGGCGATGCCCTTCTGAGCGGCCAACGCACCGTTATACCGCAAGGCATCACGCATATTTTCCTTCAGGCTCACCACGGCGGGCGTATAAGCCAATCCGATGGTGTTCAATTTCATCCAATGCACCAGGCCATCCATCGCCTGCAGGCTCGTCCGGGCATTCTGGCTAATCTGGTCAAATACATACTGCCGCTGCTCATCGCTCATTTGCTCCACCATTCCACCTTCACCCAGCATCAACATCGCCGATAGCGGTTGCCGCAGATCGTGCGACATGATGGAAATCAATTGCTGATGGAATGCATCGTTATCTTCGAGCCGGTTGTTTTGCGCCGCCAAGCGATCATTGCTGTCCTTCAAAATCCTGGCGAGTCTGCGTTTTTTCCGATACATGCCAAAAAAGAGCAGCGAAAAGATAATGGCCAGTAGGCCGATGACGCCCCATAGCACGCCAAGCATACGCCGTAGCCGTAGTTTGGCCTGTGCCGCTGCGACCTCCTGTTCGTTGAGGGCCAGCTGCAGGAAATCCATGCCCGTCTTTTGATTTTCCAGCGATTTCTCCCGCGAGCGCTCCAGCAGCCTGCGGCCGTACACGTTCGCTTGTGCAGGCATCGGCTGTATGCGGGCCAACGTCTCATACGCCTGGGCCATCGTTTGGAAATGGAGTCCTTCGTAGCCCGTTTTTTCCGCCAGCCCAATGGCCCTGTCGAAATAACGGAGCGCGCTGTCGGTATGCAGTGGCAGGTACATATTCGCCAGCTCCATGTAAGCCAGTGCGGTAAAATACTCATAGCCCAATTCCTTCGTTGTCGCAATGAGTGCATGCTGATCAGCGATCACCTCATCAGCCGGTACCCCATTCCGGAAACGGGCACCGTTGCGTGTCAACCTAGCAATCACCACAAACCGTTCATTGCCCTGCTTTTCCGCCAGCTGCTCGGCTTCATCCACCAAGGGCAACACATCGGGCGCACCCGGAGTGAATGACTGTGCCAATGCCAGGTTGAGCATCACCAATGGTTTGATGGAGTCCTGCACCAAGTGCTGGCTGAGCGCATACGCCCGCTGATACTGCGCCATTGCCTGGTCCATTTTACCCTCGTAGCTCAGCAGTACCCCCACGTTCATCGTCAGTTCGCAGACTTTCGGTTTGTTACCCAGCCGCTTGAAGGCCACGAGCGACTCATTGACGTATTTATAAGCCAGGTACGGATTGTCCTTCTCGTTGTAGTAAAATGCCAGCACATTCATGGCTTCCGCCTCGCCCGGTCTGTCTTTGATGCGCTTGGCCAGATCCAACGCCCGCGCGCCGAAATAGTAGCACGAGTCCAGTGAGCGGTTGGTATACAACATACCCAGGCGCGCATAGAGCGCCACCCGCTCGGTACTGTCGCGCAGGGTAGGTATACGTGCTCTCAGTGCCGTGATGTCCTTAATCTGGCCCACTAGGGAACTACTCAAGATAAGCATCATAGGCACGATGCACGCCAGTTTTCGAACAAGGCGTTTCATAGCTGTGGTATCAAAGGTAAGGAAAGCCTTCAATAAAACCGCGCGCGTATTGGCGAACTAAAACCGATACATCACCCCCAGCTTCAGGTGCAGGTTATTCTTATCCTGCGGGTCAAAGCCCCAATAATCATTCTTATCTTCCGCCGGTTGGAAGTTATATTGGTAATTGTAGGCGTGGATGTATTGCAAATGCGCGTTGAAGATGAACTGTTTGTAATCCCAGGAGCCATAGGCGGCCACGCTCGCGTCCACCCAGTTGCGGCGGCGATCTTTGATGGTATGTACAGCAAAATCTTCATTATGCACGTACCGTTCAATCATTAAGCCCAATTGCTTTAGCTCGCTAATCCAACTGAGCTGTACGGTCTGGTTGTTACCCCCCGGGCCGATGCCCGCGCCCAGCATCTGCCCGCGATGGGTATAGCCGTCGCTGACTTGATGGTGGATATACCAAGAAGCTGCTGACCTTACCCCTCGGGTATTCGATACGGCGATCTGTGTAACCTCCCCAGCCAATTGCAGATACCCGCCGAAACGGTTGTGTAACGGAACCAACTTGCGAAGCCCAACGGTATACGCACGCGTATGGTCAAGTTGAATCATCCCATCCCTACTATCCCAGTTGTGATCGTTTTTGGCATACTCCCCGTAAAACTCCACGTTCGCTTTGGGCACCATATAACGGAAATGGAACGAAAGCATTTGATCGCGGGGTATGCCATCGTCGGAGCTACTATCCACCGCGATCTTATTTTTACTAAAGGCTTCCAAAAATGGTGCATAGTACCTTAATCCACGCCCCATGTCTTTCTGGTTTGTATTATATGTGCGGATGAAGCCCAAGAACAAGCCCGGAACCCATTTGGGTTGGTAGTTGAGCGTAATTCCCGAAAAATACCGCCAACCCTCAGGCTTTACCCTCGCGTATTGTTGATGTGCACTGGTATCACCCAGCAATGATGACGGATAACCCGACTTTTCCAGATGCCCGCCCACAAGCTGCGCTTCAAAGGAGCCGATATAGGTCTTGATGGGTTTGGAGGTATTCAGCGTTACATGGTTAAATCCCGGTGCCGTATTGCTCATCAATATCGAGTTACGCAGCCCCGGGCCCCACCACAGGTTTTCGGTGGAGAAACCCAGTGAAACCGGATCGAGTGTCAACCGAATACTACTTTGCCCCAAAAATGCTTTCGTATATCCACCGTCCCCAAATAGCTCAGGCAGGTCAATCCGGTTTCCATACCAATACCAATCGCTGTCAGGACCTGCCGCTCCCCCGTACCCCTCATATATCCGGTTCTGCGACGCCACCAGTTCCGGTCGGAACTGCACACTTAGCCACCGGTACTTGGCAAAAAAACCTGCACTCAAGTACGTCTGTACGCCCCTTGCAGGAATCATCGGCCCGTCATTCCACCCATAGGGATAGGCCGTGTTCAATTGATTTTGCCATACCACCGGCAATACTTGCAAATGCCCATGGCCATCGGCGCTTTCCCACACCACATCGGTGCGGCTGCTATCCGGATAGTGTAGGTATCTGCTCCGGTCTAAGGCCTGGGCGGTAATCGGGCGAATGGTAAACGAAATTGCGGAGTCCACGTTACCCAACAGCTGCTGCTGCCGGTAGTAGTCTTCCAAAACAGGCAGCCCCACAGGAACTGTCTGCGCATGCAGTACTGCCGAACCTATCGTTGCAATGAGGCCTGTACTGATGGCGAGCAGGTATTTTTTTATCATTGTAAAACGCATCATAGACACCCTGATTAAAACCGATAAGCCACACCCAACCGCATCAAGAAGTTATTCCTATCCTGCGGTTCAAAGTTCCAAAAGCTATTCCCTTCCGGCATCAAGAATTCGTGCCGGTAGTTGTAGCTGTGTACCTTCTGTATTCGTGCATACCCCAGAAAGCGGTCGAAATCCCATTCCCCATAGAGCGACCACCCAAAGTCCGCCCACGATCGGCGGATGTCTGCCACGTACATGTAAAAGAAGTCCTCGTTATGCATCAAGCGCTCCAGCTCAAACCCGATCTGTTTAATTCCACGTACCCATGCTATGCTCACCGTCTGCATATTACTTCCCGGTCCTATACCCGCTCCCAGCACCTGGCCTCGATGCGTATAGCCATCGCGCACTACATGGTGCGTATACCACGTCGGGTACGCTCGGTTCACCCGATTTACAAAGTACGTATTGTTCATCGACAATTCTGTGGCTTCCGCACCCAGTTGCAAGTAGTCCCCCGGTGAGAAGCCCAGCGGCACCAACTTACGGAAACCGAGTACGTACCCCCGCGAGTAAGATGGCTGCACCATCCAGTCGCGGCCATTCTCCGCTTTCACATTCCGCCCATATTCCCCATACACTTCGAGTTGGCCTTTTGGCATTACCCATCGGAAAAACACCGAGCCATAGCGATCGCGTACTTCCGTACTGGTTCGCTCCACACCCGCCCCATCGAGGTACGTCGTTTCTTTCACCGATGGCTTAAAAAACGGCAAGTAATCGCCGAAGCCTTTCATATCGTTGTCATTCACCACAAAGGAGCGGATGATACCCAGTGACAATCCCGGTATCCACTTCGGCTGGTAGCTCGCTACAAACCCAGAAAAATACCGATTCACGTCCGGCTTCTCTACGGCATATAGCTCATCGTGCAAACTTTCCGGGGTCAAGGACGTCGGGAATCCCGAAGCGCGTAATGTTCCACCTACCAGCTGCCCTTCAAACGAACCGATGGGTGTACGCACCGGTTTGCTCGTATGCACGGTAAAATGCGGGAATCCCGGCGCATTATTACTCATCAACAGCGAATTTCGCATACCCGGCCCCCAATACAGATTTTCCGTCGAAAAGCCGAAGCTCACCGAGCCAAAGGTCGCCTTCAAGCTCGATTGCCCCAGCAGCGCCCGGGTATACACGGTTTTTCCGAAATACTCCGGCATATCGATTACATTGCCTACCGCCCTATACCATTCCAATCCATAACCGGGAGAATTCGCCATCCCTTTATATTTATTGTTCGTGGCGTAGATCAGTTCCGGCTGTAGCTGCAAGGTCAAAAACCGGTATTTTGCCAGTATGCCACCATAAATCCGCACCTGCCCCCCGCCAGTCGGCACCATAGCACCATCATTCCAACCATAGGGGTAGCTACCGTTCAGCTTATAATCCAATCCGATCGGTAACGCCTGAATATATCCCGTTCCGTCAGGCCGCGTATACAGGTTACTGTCGATTCCCCACATGCCATCTGGGTTAAAGACGTTGGTTTGGCCCAACGCCTCGGCCGAAAGTGGCCGAACACTGAAGGATAGGGAAGAATCCACCTTGCCCAGTAGTTGCAGCCTCCGATAGTAATCTTCCAGCACGGGAGTGCCTACCGGTAACGTTTGGCCCAATACGTTTTCTTGCAAGACCGCAATCAAGCATAGGCTATAGAGTAAATATCGGATATGCATATAATCGATAATGTGCCTACAAAGAAGCAAAAAATATTCCATTATCAGGTTTTGCAACAAGCGAAAGCTTGATATTACAACTTGCTAAAAGGCAAAGAACAAAAATGCAAAGTGCAAACTGACAAAAAGTTTATCTTTGCCGAATGATTTACGGGGTTATCACTATCCTATTATTTTTGGCGATGCTGGCGTATTTTCGCGTTGCAGCGCGCTACAACATTATCGACAAACCAAACGAACGGAGTAGCCATACCGTTATAACCATAAGAGGCGGAGGCATCGTTTTTTACCTCGGTGCGGCGGTGTGGTTTATCTGGAGCGGTGCAGCCCACCCGTATTTTTTTGCAGGCCTTACCCTTATCACCCTCATCAGCTTTCTCGATGATATCCTCACGCTGTCTAATCGCATCCGCATCGGCGTCCACCTGCTCGCTGTTTTATTGCTATTGGTCGAGGTTCAGCTTTTTACGCTCAATTGGTACATCGTCCCTATCGCTCTGGTCTTAATTATCGGCACGATCAATGCTTACAATTTCATGGATGGTATAAATGGCATCACCGCGATGTATAGCTTTGCCGTGCTTTTGCAACTTTGGCTAGCCAATCGGGAAATCCATTTTATAGACGATCGTTTGTTATACTGCACAACCCTCGCTAATGGCGTATTTGCCTTTTTCAACTTCCGCCAGCGTGCTAAGTGCTTTGCAGGCGATGTGGGTAGCGTAGGGATAAGTTTTATTTTGATATTTGCTACGTTGAGCCTTATCCTTTCCACAGGCAACCCAATCTATGTCTTATTTTTTGCTGTATACGGCGTAGATACGGTGTTGACTATTATCCACCGACTTTTTCGGAGGGAGAACATCTTTAAGGCGCATCGGTCGCATTTGTATCAATACTTGGCAAATGAGGGTAAAGGCAATCGATTGGTGATTGCCGCTTGCTATGGTGTATTGCAAGTGGGAATAGGTTTACTCACACTTGCTACCACAGCCGAATCTTCTGGAACGCAGATCCGTGTAGTCCTTTGTGTCCTGTTTTTAATGGCAGCACTCCATATTGGTATTCGGCACTACATTTTGCGACCAATTAAAACAATATTGCATTCTAAAAACACCTAAATCATTATTATACTATTTCCCTCATCTTTTCTATTACACGGGTCGGAGTCCACCCCAACTCTTCCCTTGCTTTTCGATCATCGAATGTTAATGTAGAAGTGATTTTTCGAAGCTTATTTGAATTAAACGGGGAACGACTTCCAATGATATCTCCCGCAAGCGCCAGTCCATTAGCCACCCAATACGGAACGCTAATAGGTCTAGTTTTACCCAATGTCAAAGAAATATTTTCTTCAAGTTCTCCAAATGTTGGATGGTATCCGTCCGTTAGGTTGAATATTCCACCTTTCTCAGCAAGAACTGGGATGATTTCGGCAACATCTTTAATCCAAACCATACTTTTCCTGGCATCAGCTTTGCCAATACTTAAGTATTTTCCTGATTTTATCCCTCTGATCATTGCACCGAGATTACCCGGTGGATTAGGTCCAGCAATCAAGGGTAAACGTAAGATCCCCAATGTTATCTTATTATCTTCTGCCCATTGTTGAAGCCAATACTCCGCCAGGATTTTACTGTCTGCATAAGGCGTACCTCCATTAAGCGGGTGGCTTTCCGATATTCCAGCACCCTCATCTGCTCCATAAACAGCCACGCTGCTGATAAAGATAAAGCTCTTAGGTATAGTCTGCAACCCCTCTAGTGCAATACAAAGGTTTTTGGTGCCCTCTAAGTTGGTGTCATAAAAAGCTTGCCTCTCATCCTCGGTTTTAGGCACGGAATGTACTTTCCCTGCCGCATGAATGACGATATTAATGGGTTGGTCTAGCTCAAGCCGAAAAGGTTGTGAAATGTCAATGCGTGACTGCTGGTTGCCGCTGCCGTAAAAGACCGCATGATTCAACGCGTTTAACTCCTGCTTTAGGACACCACCGAGAAAGCCCGTTGCCCCCGTCAAAAAAACATTAGTTATTTTGGTGCACATGATTTAATATGTTCAACATTTTTGTTGCAAGATAGTCTTTATCAAAATACCTCTGTGCAACTTCCAATGCCCTATCGCCCATCGCGGCTAACTCTAACGGATGATCCTTAATCCAGATTAGTTTGTTCGCAAGTTCATTCTCATCATTGGGGTCCAAGGTAAACCCTACTTTATGCTCATTAAGAAAGTCTTGCATCCAGCCTTTCGTGTTTTGTACCACCGGTACACCAGCAGCCAGCGATTCAAAAAACTTATTAGGAGATGACGTATCCAGTACAGGTGTACCCATTAGGGGCACTAAAGAAACCAACGCATTTTGAACAAACCCCACCAGCTCATGCTTTGGCATCAATCCCAATCGAACAAAGTTTGTTACCCCCTCTTTTTCCGCAAGCTCCTCCAGCTCCTCCCGCTGTTGCCCTTCACCAATTAAAACAATTTTGATGTCGTCTCGGCCTTTTTCCTGTAATACTTTTGCGGCGTTGTATAGCCAATGCGAGTTATTCACTAATCCAATATTCCCAGTATATACGGCGTATGCCTTAGAAACGAGTCCATTCCCATTGAAAGCAACTGGCGTGGAAAACAACGGAATGTTGGCCGCGTTTGTAACATCATCAATGTAAGTGATATCAAATCGCTTTTGGATATTACGAGTCATGCCCGGTGATAAGGTAACGATAAATGAGGACGCCTCATAGCAGCGCTTTTCGAACCAATAAGCTAACTTCTTTATTAAAGGATTTGTGATGATTCCCAATTCAATGGCCCCCTCGGGCCACAGATCCCTTGTCTCAAACACCAATTTCCTCCTTTTCAAGTATTTTGACATCAATCCTGGCAGCCCAACGGTTATAGGTCCAGAAGATGCTACCACAACATCAGCTTTCAGTGCCAGCGCATAATAAGAAGATAAAATACTATAAGCTATAAAAGACCATATTCGTTTTACAAATGTTTGTTTATTGTCAATCTTCAAGTTTATCACTTTAACATGAATTCCTTCAAAATACTGGTCCTCTATTATTTTTGAAGCCTTGAGGTCAGACTTACTATAAATAGTCGTTACCACGGTCACCTCATGTCCCGCAGCCACCCATTCTTTTGCAAATTCGTAAACGCGCGTTCCCCAAGCCCCTTTTGGGGTTGAAAAATATTGGTAGAAATATAAAATTTTCATTGTTTATACCGCCGCAGTTGCTGCAGAGGCTTCAGTATTCTGAAATTCAATTAAAAGTCTAGACACAATACGTTCCGCTGCTCTTCCATCCCACAGCGGGATATCTCCCCCTTGTTTCCATTTACCGGCAAATAAACGTTCCATTGCAGGGCGTATAGCCTTTGGTCTAGTCCCTATCAGTTCGTTTGTTCCCATTGTCGTGGTTTCAGGCCGTTCTGTGTTATCTCGTAACGTCATGCATGGAATACGCATCACCGAAGCTTCTTCGGTTATTCCGCCGGAATCCGTCACTACAGCTTTTGCTCTCTCTACTAAATAGTTGAACTCCAAATAGCTTAAAGGCTCTATCATATGGAGACGTGGGTGAGAAACGCCCAACTTTTGTAAGATTTTGGCTGTACGTGGGTGTACTGGAAAAACTAATGGCATGCCTTGTGAATGCTGGATGATTTCATCCATTAGTACCCTTAATTTGCCTTCTTCATCGACATTAGCGGGCCTATGCAAAGTCATAACAATATACGCTCTCTCACTTAGCCTCAGCTCGTCCCAAACCCTTGGCTTCCTAAAGTTCGACCGGTGTTTTAGGAGGGTATCGATCATGGTATTGCCCACAAAAAATATCCGACCTTCTTCAATGTCGTTTTTACGAAGATTCTCGTTCGCTTTCTCCGAAGTGGTAAAAAAGTAATTCGTTATGCTATCGGTCACTAGTCTATTGATCTCTTCAGGCATCGTCCAATCGCCCGACCGAATACCGGCCTCAACGTGCGCAACCTTCACCTGTAGTTTTTGAGCTGTGATAGCACAGGCCATTGTTGATGTAACATCGCCCACGACTAATACCAAGTCTGTTGGGTTTTCTAGCAAATCCCTCTCAAACCGTATCATAATAGCAGCGGTCTGCTCCGCTTGTGTCCCACCTCCTGCCTCTAAATTTGCATCAGGCTCGGGTATGCCCAACTGTTCAAAAAAATCACCAGACATTTTTTTATCATAGTGTTGACCCGTATGAATCAGTCGATATTGAATGTCGACGCCTTCAGATTGCTTCTTTTTAATTGCCTCAATGATGGGGGCGATCTTCATAAAATTGGGCCGAGCCCCAGCGATGATTGTTATTTTCACAGCGAGATTACTTCGTTAGGTCTTCTAAATAATACTTGATAAGGGAGTTTTTATCAAGATTTACATTTGATTTAAGGGATCGTTGCTGGCCAACACGCTGCATATATGTATTAAAACTCGCATCGCTAGGCTCCCAAACCAATACGCCGGAGGCTTTTAAACCATTAAAGGATGTAGTTGCAATTAAATTCAGATAATCATTGAACTCACTTTTATCAACCAGATTACCGCCATATTCCTTGTTCGATGGATGGATAATATGCCAAACCCATGGTATAACCGGCTTTCCAAATTTTTCTCCCAGTTCTAATGCATATTTTAAATTACTTTCTATATACGCTTTATTTTTGGTGGTCCCAATTTGCCTGTTAGGATACATCATGTATAGTGAAGGGGAGATATAGTCTACGACTTTAAAAAGCTCATCGAACTTGCCACCATCGTTAACTCCCTTTTGACTAGAGTAAAAAAATCGAAAAGGAATCCCATATATCCCCACCTGAACGTTCGGTCGCTCCCGTTTGATAATTTTGACAATCCTAATAAATTCATCCGATGCGCTTTTTGCTTCTTTATCTCCAGTTTTTTTGTCCCGGAGTTTTTTGTATATATCACTTTCGATATTCAATGATACTACACTTGTTGCCGATGGGTCGGGAATATAATTGTTTATTGCCGATACGATATTGCTTTCTTCAAATTTTCCGGTTTTTCTTGGGTCGATTGCAAATTCTCCCAAATAAACGTATGGTTGTATGTTCTCATTCGAGTTAAAAAAAGCTCTTGTTGCTTCATCATATCGGGTGTCCAAAACATAAAATGTCAAATCCTTGGTACAAGTATTTGCAGAAAACAAAAAAAACGCTAGAACCGTAGCCAAAACTATTTTACTTTTCATCTTTATACAATTTTAAAAGCTCAAAATAATCCTTTCCTATATCGGCCCAATTGAACGCAACTAAATCGACTTTTTCGATCTCTGCGGCATTGTGGGCAGTGAGAGCTGTCAATATACCATTTTCTATCGCTTTTACCGAAAAAGGATTGACTTTTACCGCAACCTCGTCAAACATGCCGTCAACCCCCTCGCCCCTACCTATTATTAAAGATAAGCCCTGTGTTAATGCTTCTACATAAACCAGACCAAATGTTTCACGATAAGACGGCATTATAAATATATCATGCTGTCGATATATGGTTTTAAGCTCATTCTTATCCTGTATGAGGCCAAAATAATTTATTTCAGGAAATCTTGACGCATATGAACGCACTTTTTTAGAAAAATATCCGCCATCCCCCACTATGCCGAGGCTAAGCGCCATACCGTGCTTTTGATTCAAAGCTAAAACCGCTCTAATTGTACGGTCGATATTTTTCCGCTTAATTAAGCTACCAACATAGAGTAGCCTTTTCGGCAACGTCGTTAGCGAGTGATGCCTGTTGTCTAGCCAAAAATTATCAATGCCATTGTGTATAATTCTACTTTTAAGACGATAACTCTCATTGTCTCCGATTCTATCGAAAAACTTATTTCGCACTCCTTTACTTATGAATATTATTTGCTTCGCGCTATTCAATATCTTATGCAAGATTCTTACGAGATCAGGTCTAACCCTCATAAACACATCGACATCCGAACTTCTGACAGCGACTATATAAGGGAGCTTGAATTGCTCATTGAGCTTAAACGCCAAAAAACCGTCACTATAAAGCGTTGAAGCAGACACGATATCAAATTCTCTAACATCTAGCTGTGATGTCAACGAATCGTAAAGATAATTGACCTTTTGTCGAAAAAACACCCTATGATAATGTTTCAGAATGGATGAAAATACCACCGTTGTCCTTTCAGAATGAAAATAGTCGTGTGTGCTTGCCTTTTGCTCTTTCCCTTGACGAAGCGGCACAAAAACCGTCTGACGCACATTCAGCTTTTCCAGGTGACGATACAGAAGCGTATGAACCTTTGACCCTAAATAGTCATTACATAGATGTAGACAATTCATCTGTCGTATATCGTTTTTGAGTCTTAAGAGATAAGCGTACACTTATTACAAGCGCTAAAGAAAACCAGAACCAACTGGCATTATAAATTGCACCACTAAACATGTTTTGGGACAAACTTTGTAGGAAAAACACCCCTATCCAGCAAAACTCTCTGTGATTCCGAAAAAGAAGAAAGCATTCCTTGATTCCAATAAAAATCAAACCGATAAATGGCACAAACCCGAGAACACCCAAATTCTGAAGTACCTCGATAAAAATATTATGTGGATAGATATTATATCCTACAAGCTCCATTCGGTCTCCTATGATTGGGTTACTATAAAACTGGCTTAATGACTGTTTCCAAATCAACACTCTTTCACCGGCCGTGCTACTTGAGTTTGAATCAGAAAACATATTAAGAAATCTGTCGAAAATATTACTTCCAAAATAATCTGAAATAATCACCAGAAATATTAAAGCGATCAAGGACGCAAAAAGAACTTTAAGATTGGCGACAGCTTTCCTATTAGTAATCACCAGAAATATAATAGGCAAAGCAATGGCAAAGATAGACCCACGAGACGCTCCAAGGAAAAAGGGAGTAAGTGCCAGCAACATTAGCACAATTAATGACATTTTTTCTCTGAATTTCTTTCGCGTTGTCGTCAGCCATAAATTCATACTAACACCTAAAACCAATGCACTACAATAAGATAAAATTAAAGGTGAAATCAGGTCATCTGTAGAAACCCCACTAGTTAGACGTCCCACTTGCCCAATAAATTTGGCGTATGACAATGTTGCGAGAAGTGAAAATGCAAATGCCGAAACAAAAAACCATTCCCTCATGGCTATAAGAGCATCAACACGAAAAGATGTATGTCGTATTGCGAGAAACGGAATGAAGCCAAATGTTAGAAAGTAGAAAAATACCTGCTGATAACTTATATACAGGTTTCTGTCTAATAATGCATCGGTCAATATTCTCAAAAAATACAGTACCGCGAAAAGTAAAAACAAGAGTGTACTGCCACCAACGTTATACTTCTGCCGCTTTATAAAACCCATGCAGAGACAAGATACAATCAGTATCCGGAGAGGAACCGTTACATAACGAGAGAATTCCAAAAGGTTCAGATTGGCAAATACAAGGAGAATGCAATAAAATCCCAAAAAATTGAGGAAGAAAGCTAATAAGCTGGCTTTGTTAATTAAAGTAATGACGGCAGGAACTTTCATTCTTCGATCAATTCCAGAAATTTAGCTGTATTATTTTCCACATTAAACTTTCCTACGCTAAGGGCTGCAGCGCGACCTATTTCTGACCATTTATTTTTGACCGTCATAGCAACGTCAAATGCACTTACCCAGCTCTGTATATCGGGCTTTTTAACCAACCAGCCAGAGACATTATCAACGATCATTTCACTTGGTCCTCCAAGATAATACGCTATAACTGGCTTTCCTGCCGCTAAGCCCTCAGCGATTGAAATCCCAAAAGGCTCAGCATTTCTGCGTGCATTCAGTGCGACGTCTATCGTCGAATAAAATTTGGGTAAGTCATCAATTCTCCCAATAAAGTGTATCTTTTTATCAAGCTGCTCGCCAGCCAATGATACTAAATTATCTCGTACGGCCTTGCTTTCGAAACTTCCCGCAAGCACCAAGTGTCCACCACACTTAAAGGCACTCGATTTTAAAAATGCTTGTATCAAAATATCCTGGGCTTTATTTAGACAAATCCGTCCTGCCATCCCAAAAACTGGCGCACCCTCACTGATGTGTAGTTCCTGCCTAAAGCTCTCCGTCACAACTCTGATTCGATCGGTAGAAAAACCAGGATAGATAACATGTTTACAGATATTTGATAAGGTAGCTCTCGTATACTCACTGTTGGCTAAAGGAACGATCCGATAACGTTTTAGAAAAAAAGTGTAAAAAATCTTAGAAAACCCATTACTCACAATATTCGGCATATGCCAAAACACTTTTGTTCGTGATACCCCACCCACCATACCTGCAAGAAAAATGAAAATTGGTCGGCGATATACAATAGCAGAGTACTGTGCATTAAGACTTGTCACTTCTCTTGTATAGCGATTGCCATATGACCATATTTTAAATATTTCTCGAATTTTGCTAAAAAAACTCCCTCCGAGATTTGAATGTAGCGGAGCGAGCAATATGCTTTTGTAGGCCATTTTCTGATATGCTTTTACCCGATCTCCGTTGCCGATTATCACCACGTCAACAATTATACCCTTGTTTTTGAAACTTTGAATATAATTGCATTCGCTTGTAAATATACCACCATCATCATTGCCGTTTACAAATTTTAATATTTTCATTGCTCCAATTACAAACTCTTGCTCTTCAATTTGATATTGCCAAACATAATTAAACCACTCAAAGAAAGACAAAGATTCTTTATTTCTAAACTAGCCAAATGAAGTTACCGGTTATACTTAAAAAGTTGCGCGAAAAATGACTTCATTGCAATTACACTAATAACAAATCGATATTTTTCCTTCTTACTTCCAAAAATTGAACGAACACCAGAGATTAGGATATTTACAATGTTAAAAAAAAACCATTTCCCCCTTCCTTTCTTTCTTCTGAATCGCTCAAGTCCAGTCCGCTCTGCGCGCTGCATCGCCCATTCGATTGTACATTTCTCCAACGGCACGTAGTGCCACACCAAATTCTCTTCGATCAGAACGGGCTTCAAGTTTAGCTTTCTCAATCTATCCTGCATCTCCGCCTCTTGGCCTGTGGCTCCTGTTTTTGAACCAGGGCCAAAATTTGGATTGAACAACCCTGCCTTCATAAGATCGTCTTTATGGGAAGCCCAGTTACACCCAAGAAACGCTCGATCAGGCCTTTTCCTATAGGTCGAGTCATCCACACCTCTAGCAGACGGTGGCAGCGACGCTAGTAGGGCTTGATCCACCGTTTCCTCGTAATCGACGCCCAACGAAGATCCAAAAAAATGCCCCCTACCCTCCCTCTCAAACGCTTTTGCGTATTTAATCAACCAGTTTGGGTTAAACCGAATATCATCATCTGTAAAAATAATGAAATAGTCGTCCGGCACATATGCCTCAATAGCTATGTTCAATGCAGTACTTTTCCCTTTTTGTTTTGTAAAATAGCAAGAAATTGGCATTTTATCGACAGCCGATAAAATCGATGTGTCCAGCGCAGGCTTGTCTCCGTTTTCAATGACAATTACGCGATCAAACCCAGCGGGAATGTGCACTGATGACAGCGATTTTACAGTACTATAAATACTCTCACTACTGCTGTGGCAGGCTATCAAAACAACAAACTTCATATCTGATTATTGTACTTAAAATCGGAATATCCAACCAATATCTTGCGTATCCGCCGCAAAATTCATTTCAACTCTCTTCAGTATCATTGTTCCTTTTGGTTTTTTTGAGGAAAACAAGTAGTTTTTCCTCGCTTAATTCGTTCTCAAAAAGTTCCCGGTGTAGTTTGATTTTTTCCTCAGGCCATTCCCACCATTTTAACTTTAACAACAATGCTATAACCTTTTCAGGAAAACGATATTTTATTACTTTGGCTGGCGTACCACCAACGATGGCGTATGGCGGGATATTCCCATTAACCACGCTATTAGCGGCTATGATAGCGCCGTCTCCGATTTTACTTCCCGACAAAATAACACATTGTGCTCCAATCCAAACATCATTTCCGATCTCTATAGGTCCTTTTGAATGAACATCGAGTCTTCTATCCTCTTTAAAAATATTCAAATGAATGTGATAGGTTGAAAGTGAATTATGATTGTGATTAAATTCTTGGATATTTACTCCTCTTGCAATACTACAAAACGCTCCAATAGAAACTGGATTTATAAGTGATCTAATATCTGTATTTGGGCCATTCAAAGAGGTGAATCGTTTCACAGTTATCGGAGCATGTCCCATTAATCGAACGCCATTAATAATTTTACATTTTTCCGCTATCGACACCTTTCCGCTGAGCTTGGACCCTTTCAATACAGAAGAAGGGTGGACCTGATATCCAGATTTTAATTGTACGACATTGTAGTCTTCAAAATATCTAATGAAACGATTAACCACTTTCCGATAATATTTCTTCATTATTGATTATGTTAAGTATATAACATGCATTCACATATATCCGAAAACCTTCGAGTATACTTAAATAGTAGGTAAAAAAACATCACCTTTAATTCTCAACGAGAAAAGCGTCTAATAAACAAAAAACCAATTACGAAAACCAAAATGGAAGAAAGAACTTTTATAAAAATATTTTGATCAACAATGATTACTGAAATAAGTGTGAGGATTATCGTTATAACTAACCAAACTATTTGATGATAAGGAACGTTGTTAGCTTCTCTAAAAGCTTTTAAATAGTAGCCTGCGTACGCCATATACATAAGTGAAACAAAAGTAGTAATCGCCGCAACTTCAAAACCAAATGCGGGAATTAGACTAAAGTTTAAGGTAACATTCAATATTCCCGCGATGAAAGTAACTTTTAGTAGACTCTTGGTCTTTTCAGCATAAAACAATTTACTATTGGCACCAAAATACATAGGCCGGTAATTATATGCCATTAAGATAACAATACCTAATGGATACGTCGCTTGCAATTCTCTATTTTTGAGTAGCAACTGAAAGATTTCCTTCAGCCAAACTGCTGCCAAAAATGTCAATATAAAATAAGTAATCTGCAAAATAAACACCAAATTTCTCGCTTTCAAATCTTGACCAGCCTTAAAAGCAGCATTCATCATTGGGCCAATAGCAAACCCTGCAGCTGTGCCAAACTGCTTAAACAGGTTACCTACCGTATAAGCGGCGTTGTATAATCCTATATTTGCTGTACTCACACCGACCACCTTCATAATTAAGCGATCTGAGGTATCCAAAAGATACGATGCATAATAGTGTGGCACGGTCGGTAAGGAAACCCTTAATGACCGTCTGATATAGCGCCATTTGAAATTGAAGATAGGTTTCAATCCCAGCTTAAAATTGATTGGTATGAAATAGGATGCCTGACTTAAAATCGTCGATATCCCCGTAGATATAAACCACCCCATATACCCCATTTCCAAAACAGCAATAAAATATATATTAAGAAACACCGTAATCAAGCCAAATATCGTACTGCGAACAACTATTTGGCTAGGTCTTTGTTTCAATTGGAAAAAGGTAACCCCAATAATCGATGTTGGTCCAAAAAGCACTATCGGTGCGATATTTAATGCAATAATTTCCCAACGATCACTAACCGCTTCTTGAGGAACAAACCACCATAAAACACTCCCTAACAGCACGGTATAAGGTATGCTCCAAAGCATCAAAAAACCGTACACTTGACGCCAACCCCATTTATATTGTTCTGGACTTTTGTAAAACGAATTAGTCAGAATTATTCTTAATCCCAATGTATTCAATACAGCAATTGAACCGGCGACAGCCGTAATAATACCATATACCCCAAAGTCGACGCTATTGAGGTATTGTGTAATAACAGGCAGCGAGAGTACACTTGCAATTCGCGTTACCTGAGGAGCCAAGCCATAAATAGCAGTATGCGAAAAAAGTTTCTTAAGCATTTAGTTTCTTCATCCTAATCAGCTTCGCTGGCACGCCTCCATAGATGCTGTTCTCAGCAACATCTTTGGTTACCATAGAATTAGCTCCCACCACCGAGTTTTTGCCAATTGTAACTCCTGGAGAAATAAATACATTCGCACCAATCCAAGCGAAATCTTCAATTACCACATTTCCTTTCTTAATCGGCACACTCTCTTTATCAGAAAAATCTCCGTCAGCTGATTTGGAGGAAGTATATATTCTGACATTGTGGCTTATACTACATCCTTTCCCTATAAACACTTTACAGTCTTCATGAATTTGTATGGTCGATAGCCCACCTATATATGAGTTCTCATCAATTATCAATCGTCCGGCGCCGTAAAAAGAAATAAATCGCCCGTTGAATTTAAAGGTGGGGTGGATTTCATACTTATTGCGCAAATCACTCTGAATCATATCGGATTCTAACCGATTGAGCCACCTAATAACTTTAAATAAAAACCGCTTTATTATCATCTCCCAAAGTAATCAATTAATTAATTTTTCGACGATTGACTTATAGGTATGCTCTTGCAAACTTTCAAGAGTTGTCCTTTCTATTTTCAGAATTGCGTTCAGTATTTCGTCTGTACTGAATAACGCAGTAGCTTTACCCTGCCTAATTAAGTCTCTATAATAGACAGTGCCTATCTCTTCCAAAATAATCGAGGGCACTCCAATTTGTGCTGCTTCAATAATGGACCCTGACGACCCGGAGAGGTGAATATGCGTATTTAATAATATTGTCGGAAGCGGATAATAAGTGGCCTTTTCAATCTCAAAACAATCAAATTGCACTCCGCTATCCAATAGAAGCTTATTGATAATAGGTTTAGATTCCAACTTTCGCGGATGTAATCTAATCCACCATTGAAAACGGTCAGGGGTAGATTTTATCGCGTCAATGATGTGATCGGGTATTTCGCTATATTGGAGAGTGTAGAGAATAATATTGCGATTTGTAGGAAAGGAGTACATTTCACCACTCTCCTTCACATACGGTAGCCAAGGATTACCTCCCACTATTGCCGAATGATACTTGTTATTTTTTACCCACTTCTCTATCAAATGCTTGCTTGATTCGTCCCATAACCAAAAGGTTGCAGGAAGCAAGTTATATCCGCCTGTAGGTAATTTGCTCCAACCACTATAGCTTACATGATCTCTTCCCATTCCCCCGTGTTGTATTTCTACTGTCCTAACTCCAGTTTGAAAAGCCGCGTGGTTGATACCAAATCGTAGTGTGCTGTAATAACACAATTCAAAAATCACACGAGGCTTGTACTTTTTGATTAATAAGTGTATGATTGCACTATATGCGAGAACATCGCCAATTTTACGCCGAACTTGCGTCGGATATTTTTCACCAACTTGAAGGTGTCTAAATCTGGAATCGTTAAGCTCGGCTATAAATTTATTATAACCGTCTAATTTTGAGCGACCTTTATTACGGGAGAAAAGCCTCCGCCACAATTTTGCTCCTAAAAGATACTGATGAGCGAAAAATACGGGTTCATTTGATGGATAGCGCTTTAGGTTCCCCTTATCATCACTTATAGAAAGATAGTTGAACTCAGAATCCTCACTTTCTAAGTGTTCAATGATTGGTTTGAAGTATCGATTGATGAACGCCTCATGGTGAACTACCCGATGACCTTCAGAATCGGAAAAAAAAGCATGAACCTGCTTTTTCTTTTTTAAGAATAAGAGTAGAAAACGTAAAAGAGAGCCCGCGGCTTTCGCCAGCACCTTAATACGATTTGGTTTGGATGGTTTAGGAAGTAACGCGTTCAGTGCTTGATCTTTACCTTCGCTTTTGACATGTCGAAAAAAAAGATCAATCTTTATAAGTGGCCAAACATGTACGCTAGCAATTTCCCATGTTTCGACAGGATACCGTGATTCTGCATTGTCAAGGAAGTCAAGTAATTCCCGACGCGATAAAGGTGAATGTTGCATGCACAAAATTTAAGACAGGTGCTCCCAATCTAAACGGCTCCCCTTATTTAAACTACGATTAAATTTTTTTCCTAACACTTCGCCAAAATGTTTAGGGTGAAGTCCAAATCCCGGCCGCACCGACCGTACATTCATCGCGTCGACAACATTTCCTTCTTTCACATCCTTAGCTACATACAAAGAACGAGAGAACGCCTTGCCTGATTTCTGCTTTTCTGTCAACACATAAGACTCAGTACCAATAGCAGATTCTGCTTGCCTAACTGCGTTAACCATTTCTGTAAATTCTTGTTCATTTAACGAAAAAGAAGCATCTGGTCCGCCAATAGCACGGTCAAGAATAAAATGCTTTTCAATCATGGTCGCACCCATTGCCACCGATAACAGAGGAACAACTATACCTAGGGTGTGATCAGACAGTCCTACTTTTACGCCAAAATCTTTGGCAAGGCGCCCCATCATCACAAGGTTTGCTTCTTCGATTGGGGCAGGATAGGACGATGTACACTTCAGTAGCGTAATATCATCATTTCCTACGGACCGGCATGTATCAACTGCCAATTTGATGTCTTCATAATCAGCGATTCCAGTAGAAACAATCATTGGCTTCCCTTTGGATGCAGCATATTCAATTAATGGGATATCAGTAATTTCAAACGATGCAATTTTATAAATTGGAGTGCCCAGATTTTCCAAGAAGTCAACAGCGGTCTTGTCAAAAGGTGAAGAAAAGCAAACCAATCCTTCCTCATTGGCTACTTCGAAAAGTTTCTCATGCCACTCCCAAGGTAGAAATGCTTCTTGGTATAAGTCATAAAGTTTTCGCTTCTCCCAAATGGTACCTTTGATGATAAAATCATCACTATCGCAATCGAGTGTTATGGTATCTGGAGTGTACGTTTGTAATTTTATCGCATCGGCACCAGTGCGTTTTGCAGCCTTAATCGTTTCAATTGCGGTTTCAATTTTACCACCATGATTAGCTGAAAGTTCAGCTATTATGAATACCTTGTTTTTCATTGCTTTGCCAATTCGTATTTTAACGCGGGGCTTCCATCTACCAGTATTTTCTTAACCAACCGAAAACCAGCTTTCTCAAAAGATTTTATGGATGGAAGGTTTTTAGGCTTAATATAAGCTTCGATGGATGAGTCGTTTGCTTTAAAGACTTCATGGCAAGCAGCTGTTAAAAATTGGTGGGATAGCCCCTGACCTCGGAATTTAGGTGCCATATTGATACCTATAATAAAGTTAGTCCCACCTTTCTTTTTATCAAAACGAATTATACTCGCTGGACTACCGCCAATCTCTCCAACAAAGTAAAAGGCGTTAGGATCATTCATTTTTGCTGTCCACCAATTACAATGAGCTTCTAAAGGAATGGGTTCAGAAGAAAATGAATTTTGACGCGAGGCCTCATCATTTGCCCACTCATGAGTAACACTGGCATCCGATTCGACCGCCCGCCGTATCGAAACTTTATTACTTATTTTCGCGTGAATTACCACATCCTTGTAGTCTCCATCGAAATAACAATGCTCAGGGAGAACTGCTTCTTTTTTATACCCTACTACTTCGATGGCCTCATATAGATGCGGTCTAACATCAAAAGCATAGGTATATATTTTATGTAAACCAAGTTCTTCAAACGCTACCGCTTCTAACATTTCCAAATAGATTCCCCAGTGCTTATGAAAATAGTCCTTTTCGAGGCTCGTGGCCATAATAAAAGAGATTTCCGCATTTCTATCAAGCCAATTGATATGTACCAACCCTCCGTAACCGACACAGTGCCCATTGTCTAAGTACGAAAATAGTATTTGATTCGGCTGCTCTTGAACAAAAAGTTTAGCTACGACACTAGAAAAATACCTGTTTTGGTCTTCTTCGGTTAGAGGTCTTTCTTGTCTCAGATGATAAATTTGCTCGTTACGCCAACGCATGATGTCATAACGGTCTTGGAAGCGAATGGGGACAATGGCATACCCACCATATTTAAACATATTGGAACCAAGTACTTTATAACTATTTGGAAATTCTTTCATGCATTAATGAATATTTTAATTCAGCCATATTCCAATCCACTAAAGTATCAATATCTTGAGCTTCCAGTTCGCTAATATGAATACTCCCCGAATTGTTTGTCATAATACTATTAAGTTGTAAAGCTTCTTTTTTCAACCAATAAAATTGTCCCGCGTCATAATAGGAAGCAGGCAAATCTTGACTTCTTTTATTAGCATTTTCCGGCCAATTAAAAAAAACCCTTCCTTCCTTCATATTCAGAGACCGTTGAATAGGATACCCATAGCGTAAAACCGGAAAAAGTGTATCAAATTTATTGTCTCTAAACACTTCAAATGAATTTTTTAATGTCTGTGCTTCGACAAAAGGTGCCGTTGCATAAATACAGCATAAATTATCAAAATGAATTTTATTATTAGCATACTCGGTTATCACCTCTCTCAACACATCCAACGTAGTAGCATAATCATCTGAATTCTTCTCAGAACGCAAAAAGGGCACCTTTGCCCCGTATTTTATGGCAATCTTTTTAATATCCTCGTCATCGGTAGATACCATAACTTCCTTAAACAATCCACTCTTCAGTGCAGCCTCTATAGAATATGCAATGATTGGCTTTCCTAAGAATTCTTTGATATTCTTTCTAGGAATGCGTTTGCTTCCACCGCGAGCAGGTATGATGCACAGATTAGCCATGAAAATATTGGTGGATGGTTGAGATTACGTATTCTTGCTCTTCTTCACTCAATGTCGGATACATCGGCAAACTTATACAGCCACGATAATATTCTTCTGAATGAGGTCGATCGCCTTCTTTACAACCGAACTGCCGGTAGTAGGGCATTAAATGACAAGGGATATAATGGATTTGAGCAAATATATTTTTACTGCGCAAGTAATTATATAGCCCCAACCTATCCCGTACTTCTAAAATGTATAGATGGTATGCATGGCCTTCTACTACACCTGATTGTCTTTTGATGTAATCTTTGCCAGTGAATGCATTCTCGTATCTTTTTGCTAGTTCCCGCCGCCTTTTTATCCCTTGGTCTGCACGCTTTAACTGGCTGATGCCTAACGCGGCTTGAAAATCGGTTAGTCGGTAATTATACCCCAGAGTCTGCATTTCCATATACCAACTAGGATAAGCTTCATCGCCACCGGCAAATTCGATGGTGTTAGTATAAAGGTTATCCTGCTTAATGATACCATGTGTACGCAATTGAAGTAACTTGTAGTAAAGCTTCTCATCATTGGTGGTAATCATCCCTCCTTCTCCGCTGGCGATGTGCTTGACCGGGTGAAATGAGAAGATAGCTAAATCTGCAAAATTTCCATTACCGCAACGTTGTTCATTTCCCTGCGTATCGACAAAGTATCCTCCCGGCGCGTGGCAAGCATCTTCTACAATCCATAGGTTATATTCTTCAGCAAGTGCTTTAAACACCTCTAAATCAATTGATCTCCCCGCAAAATCGACCGGCACTATTCCCTTATAGGTTCCCTTCGGGGAGCTCTCCAAGAGATCTCTCACCGAATTGATGTCCAGTAAATATGTTTCTGGGTTGATGTCGCCAAATACCACTTCTCCGCCACAATAACGTATACAATTGGCTGAGGCAGCAAAAGTAATTGGCGTAGTGATGACCTTGTCTCCTGGTTCCACATTTAATGCCATAGCACATAAATGCAATGCTGCAGTTCCATTGGCTACTGCCACGGCATACTTGGCACCAATATAGGTAGCAAAGGATTCTTCAAACTCTTTAATCTTTGGTCCTTGAGTAAGATAATCCGAACGAAGGGTTTCAATGACAGCCTGAATGTCTTCGTCCGTAATATGTTGCCGACCGTAAGGAATACTATTATTTGCCATGACTACGATTGAAATGTCGGGTCAACGTGTTCTTTAATTAAAGTGCGTAATGACTCCACGGTTTCCCATTCGGTATTACCACCAGAATTGTATGCGAAGCCTTCAGCAACCTTTGTACCATTAAACTCCTTTAAGAATTCGGCCAAATTCCATTTGGTGACCGATGGTAATATGGTATAGTACTTACCTAAATCATAAGTATAAAACGAGTCGGAAGGGGTAATCATCTCTTCGTGCACTTTCTCTCCGGGTCTTATCCCCACAACTTTATATTCGCAATCGGGTGCTATCGCAGTAGCGACATCCATAATTCTATAGGAAGGAATTTTTGGGATAAAAATTTCCCCTCCCCACGCATAGAACAATGCATGCATAACCATATCCACCCCTCCTTGGAGGCTAATATTGAATCTTGTCATGTTGGAATCCGTTATTGGTAATACTCCTGTTTTCCTCTTATTGATAAAGAAGGGAATGACAGACCCGTTAGACCCCATTACATTCCCGTAACGGACTACCGAAAAACGTATAGGATTATTGCCCCGAATATTATTGGCTGCAACAAATAACTTGTCGGATGCAAGCTTTGTTGCTCCGTATAGGTTAATCGGTGCACAAGCTTTGTCAGTAGATAGTGCTACCACACGTTCCACCTCCGTTTCAAAACAAGCGTCAATAACATTTTGTGCGCCATGGATATTTGTTTTAACACACTCATCCGGGTTATACTCCGCAATAGGGACGTGTTTCATTGCAGCGGCATGAATTACATAATCCACTCCTTTAAAGGCCCTAACCAGTCGCTCTCGATCGCGCACATCCCCAATAAAGAATCGAATTTGAGGAAAACGATCCGCTGGGTACTCCTGAGCCATCTGAAATTGCTTTTGCTCATCTCTAGAGAAAATTACTAGTCGTTTGATATTTGGATAACTTTCAATGATATGTTTGGTCAACGCCTTTCCAAGCGAACCGGTACCACCCGTAATTAAAATTGATTTGCCTCCAAGCATATTGATCTTTTTGGTTTATACAAAACGAAGGGATTTGTTCTTATGATATATGACAATAAATCACCTATAGCCGACCATCAACCAAATCTCGATTGAGACAAGCCTTAGTATCGAAAACTACCCCATTATTGCGCTTTACTTTATGATAATCAAACTTAAGAAATTCGTTGTGAGCGACAGCAACAACAATAGCATCGTAAACCACATGGGTGTCTACTTCGTTTAGAATCGTCAACCCATATTCGTGTTTAACTTCTCCTGCATCCGCCCAAGGGTCATAAATATCCACGCGGAGACCAAATTGCACCAATTCGTGATAAATATCAACCACGCGAGTATTCCGAATATCCGGGCAGTTCTCTTTAAAAGTGATGCCCATGATTAATGCCCGGGAATCTTTAATCTTATGGTCTTTCTGAATCATCAATTTCACCACCTTGTCGGCCACGAAAGCGCCCATGTAGTCGTTAACCCGGCGGCCGGAAAGGATAACCTGTGGATGGTAGCCCAAGGCCTGTGCTTTATGTGCAAGGTAATAGGGATCTACACCGATACAATGGCCACCTACCAAACCCGGCTGATATTTCAGAAAGTTCCATTTCGTTCCTGCTGCTTCAATAACATCGTGGGTATCGATACCGATGCGATCGAAAATTAACGACAATTCGTTTACGAATGAAATGTTCACATCCCGTTGCGCATTCTCAATGGCTTTCGAAGCTTCAGCCACTTTAATGCTCGGTGCCTTATGCGTACCAGCCTCAATAATGGAACGATAAAGGCTATCCACCCGGTCGGCAATTTCTGAGGTTGAACCGCTAGTTACCTTTTTAATTTTCGTCAGCGTATTGACTTTATCTCCGGGGTTAATACGCTCCGGAGAATAGCCCGCAAAGAAATCTTGATTAAACGTGAGCCCGGAGATACGCTCCAAAACAGGCACGCAGTCTTCTTCTGTACAACCGGGATAAACCGTCGATTCGTATATTACAATATCGCCAACCTTTAATATTTTTCCCAACATTTCAGATGCTTTGATCAGAGGGGCTAAATCTGGAGCCTTAAACTGATCGATAGGAGTTGGTACGGTAACGATGTAGGTGTTATATGAGGCAAGGTCTTCTATCTTGGAAGAGAACGACAAACCAACATCTGATCCTTTTTTCAACCCTATCACGGCTTTCAAGCTCTTTAAGTCTGCCTCTTGAGTACGATCCTTGCCCGATTGAAGTTCTTGTACTCGCTCTCTGTTGATATCGAATCCCAATACGTTATATTTCTTTCCAAATTCAATTGCTAGTGGTAAACCCACATAGCCCAATCCAATAACGGCAAGGTTGACGTTTTCTACAGTTGTTGATGAAGAATGGCTGCTCATCTAATCGAATATTTTTTTGGTATATTAGGGTGTTTTAGTTATCTGTCTCAACTCCAGTAATGCATGAGCAACAAAAGTACTCATTTAAATTCTTTTCGTAAAATCCGTATTATGAATATGGCAATAAAAAGAGAAATCAGCGTCCTCTTCCAAGCAAGTCATGTCAAATTGTTACTTTCCGTAATTATCTTCCGCCATAATATTTTGAAAGTATTTACTTAAAATTACCGAAAAGACGGCTAAAAACGCAAAAAAGAAACCACCTATGACAATTCCTTTTATTTTGCCAACTCGTTCTATTTTAAGCGGATAAACTGGCGTGTCAACCAACTGGATGAGTGGCTGTTCCTGCAAAAAAGTCATTTTGGTTAATTCCAGGTTCTGCAGTAATTGACTTAGTATCGCTTTATTAGCCTCTGCAGAAAATTGAGCCTCCTGTGTCGGAGCAATCCGTTGCACTTGTCGTGTAGGATTAAGATTTGGTGTAGCATCCGAAACACGCGCTGCCGAATAAATTGCCCCGGTCATCACCGCACGGACAGAATCTACCTTCTGTTCCAAAATCACAATGTTGTCCGTCGACTTTCTTGTCTTTGTCTGAACATAAAATTCGTTCACTTTTCTAACTAAGGTTTCATTAAATACCTTGGAAAACACCTCATCTGGTGAAGTTACATCCACCTTTATGATAGAAAGGTTTTTATCAATCTTTTCTACCAATAACACATCCGACCTAATAGCGTTGACAAAAGACGAAATCGCACCATTGCGCAGTCGGTGTGTGAGTGAATCTAAGATTTCTGGATCACGACGAAAATCTAAATTGAGCAACTCTGGTTGGTCCTTCCAATCGTCTTTTATTTCGTTGTACGCAATATAACGCTCAATGAGCAATTCGTCTTTATCAGGGTTCGCTTTAGACAATAATGTTTGCTCCAGCATCCTGCGGGATTTATACAATTCCAAGATATTATTGCCCTGAAAAAGCCCACCAACGTCGCCTCCAAGATTAATCCCGGCCATGGCTGCCACTCCGGAAAGCCCCCCAAGCCCGCCCTTTCCAACATCATTCCCTTCTAATACAAAGGTCGTACTGGCCGTGTACAGTGGTTTCTTCAATACCGAATACCCTAAACCTACGATACCGCCCAAAATACCGATAATCAGTATAACTTTCCATCTGGACAGAAGATAACTTAACCATCCTTGAACAGCCAATATTAATTCCTTAAAGGAAATCTCATCATCTTCCATCTGATTTCTCGGTTCAGTTGCCATGTTCACTACCTCAATAAACTAACAATCACCGCCGCAAGAGACGTTGCTACACTGCCCATACTCACCCAAGCCTGCACCCCGAGCTTTTCGCGCTCCGGTTTGGTGGGTACAATGATTTCACTACCGGGTTGCACGTCGGGATAACCTCCTATAGACCCTTCCACTGCGCCGTTGGCGTGCTGAACAAACGTTTTGCGCTTATGCGCCTTCGCCGTAAAGCCACCGGCTTGGCGGATGTAATACTTCAACGATTTTCCATCTTGATATACTACCCGATTAGGGTTAAGCACCTGCCCACGAACCATCACCGTTCGCAGTTGTCGAGGTACAATAATTACGTCCTCGTCCTCCAAGGGAATATCAAACTTCCTAACTCCATCTAGAATCTTGTCTAGCCGGATGCCTACATAGTTGCTGAAAAACAAATCTGACTTTGCACTGTCTCCGCTTTGGAGTGTATTCTCGAGCGCCATGCTTTGTATTTCTTCCTGCTCCTTTTCTAGCGCTAATAATTCTTGACGGGCAGCGCCAGTCAATGCACTGTGGCCCTGCGCAACCAATGCGTCTGATACGTTGCGCTGAAGCGAGGCACCGGGTAGGTAAGCAAACTCCGTAACGCCTCCGGCGCGCTTGATGAGGTCGGAGATGGTTTCGTCTTTCTTTAACAACACATACTCACCGGGATACCTCACTTCGCCCTCAATACGTACCAACCGCTGTACTTGATAGCCCGTACTGGTTTGCACGCTCACCACATCGAAGGGTTCCAGCACAAAATCCGACTGCATCGCTTCCTCCCGGTTATTGAATTTTACCTGCACCAATTCCGAGAGTACCGAGTCCGGTTCGTTGGTATTCTTTCGGATTCGCCGAGCCACATCGACCATTTCGATATTAGCGGCTTCGGCTAAGCCTCCGCTTAGCTGGATAAGGTTACCAAGCGTCATATTTTCGACATAAGGAAACTGACCCGGCTTGCGGACCTGTCCACTGATGGATACCGTGTATTCTTCACGGAGGTCAAAGATGGACGAGATGATGACTTTATCTTCACGCTGTAACACCTGATCTTGTTGCGCATTCCCCGCCATTAATTGATTCAAATCAACCGTAATCAGTTGTTGGGTATTATCCGGGTTAAGTCGATTGATATAAGCCCGCGCCATGAAGGCGTCCTCCTTGAGACCATCAGCGCGTTGAATCAGCTGCCGGAGGGTAAGTCCGTCTGTAAGGGCGTATAAACCCGGGCGGAATACCGCTCCTTCTATCGCTACGCGGTTATCATACCGGTCGAGTACCTCTTCAACTAGATACTGGTCGCCGTTTTGTGGCGTATAGCTGGCGTAATCTTCGGCATAAATATCGGCTACGCTGCGCTGGCGGTCAGTGATCTGGAGTACCTTTACCTTGGCCCGGTAAGCTTCCGGCGCAAAGTCGCCGGCAAACCGTAATACATCCGCCAGCGTTTCACTCGCTACCGGTTCGAAAATGCCAGGGTTGTTGACTAAGCCATCAACAGTGACGTGCCGATCAAATACGGGGATATGGATGACGTCGCCATCTTCCAACCGGACATTGCCGGGTTGGATGCCTTTGGTCAGGAAGTCATAAGCATCGATGGTTTCAATCACCTGATTATTCCGCACGAGCTGGATGTTACGGAACGTACCTTTATCGGTAGGACCGCCGGATGCGTATAGCGCGTGGAACACGTTGGCCAACGAGGGCAGCGTGTACGTACCGGGGCGGGTAACATAGCCCGTGAGCGTCACTTTGATGCTGCGGATATTGCCCAATGTGAGTGATAACCGCGTGCGGCCTGAACTCAATTGCGGATAAGTAGATCGTAGCTGGCTACGGATTTTGTTGCTCGCATCTTCGACGGTGAGGCCGGCGACCGGCACGATACCTACGTAATCGATGTTGACGGTTCCTTCCGGTGTGACGGGAAGCGTGTAACTAGCTTCGTTATCGCCTGTCAGCACAAGCAAGAGTTCATCACCCGTGCCAATCACATAATTTTTGGGTGTTGGAATATTCAGGTTCGGCTGGAAGCGGATATCCGTGTTGCGGAACAGTTTGGCGCCAAAAACACGGCTGGTGTCGGCGGTATCTTTCATTAATACGAGACTGTCCAAAAACGCGGTTGTGGTATCTACGACACGGCGTCCCTGTTGGTCAGTGGGCGCCGCCAGAGTCGAAGCGCGCTTTCCTGCTGGCGTATTTTGCTGCCGCACGAGCGCAATCCGGCTACGGAGCTTTTGCTGTTCAGCCGCGGGCATCCCGCGCTGGCCTAAGCTCTGTATCAACTGGTCGTCCGTCAAGTTGCGTTTCTCCGCTTCGGTGATGATGCGCTTCACTTGTTGATCCGACAACTGCTCTACGCGGACTTTGGACACATCTGGCATTTGGGCCTGTGCTTCGGCCATGACTAACCAGAAAAGGCCTGCCAGCAATAGTGTACATCGTTTGATCGATCTATTCACTTTTGTTATTTTATATAAGGTTCGAATGTGGCAAAGGTACATATTCTCGTTAGTCCTCAATTGTTTTGTATGCAATTTAACGTTTTTTGAGCGGAAGCACCGCTAAAACTGCGCCAGTTTTTTTAATGTTCATATAACACCAAGCCATCATCAATTCTCTCACTGCTCAAGGTGAATATCACCTTCCGCTCGATCACCCCTTCTACCTTCGGTGCCAACTGCTCCAAATAGGCCGCATTCAGCTCTTGGCCTACAATGACGACCTCAATCGTGCCGCTGTCGCGCCCTTCGGCATAATCGCCAATAAGAACGACTTGCTCCACATCGCCCATGCGCCTCAGCACGGTTTCCACGATGCGGTCCAATCCCAAATACTTGTGTACGATATCTTGCAGTGATCCAAACAGCGGATGCTTTACATTGGCACGGTAGGAAACCCGGTTCTGCTGGGCTTCTTTTTCCAAGTAACCGGCCTCAGACAGGTTGTTGAGTTCCTTACGGATGGCATTGGTGGATTCGTTGAATTCTTCTGCCAGCCCTCGCATATGCCCGCGGTTGGCGGCGTTGATGAAGAACTTCACCAACAGGCGCAATCGGGTTTTTGAGGTAATCAGCGAATCGAGCATGTAAAGCGTCCGTATAACGAGCAACAAAAGTACTCTTTTTTCGGGTGATTGCAAAGTTGGTTTTTTGCGATTTGCTGTTTGCTTCTATTGCAAAGGCAAAACGCAAAAGGTAAACAGCAAAAATGTAAATGTTACCTGTCTCCGTAGTGCCCTTTTGCGGAAATAACTGTGACGGTGACCACGTCTTCGTTAACTTTATAGATGATTCAGTCTTTTTGATTTATTCTTCTGGACCAATGGCCAGCGTAGTTATATTTAAGGAGCTCAGGTTCTCCTGTTCCGACGTACGGTGTTTCCGAAAGTTCACGAAAAATTTGCTCGATTTTTCGTACGCTTACCTTGTTTCCTTATCTATGATGAAATGCAAGGTGTTTTTTAGCTTCTTTAGAGATGTCTACAAAATACTTTCCCATATATTGTTGACGTCTTTAATCCGAGTTACCCTGCCGGCCTCGACATCTGCAATTCCTTTATCAAGCAATTCGACATTACCTGACTCAAGAAACCATTTATCCCCACTAGGGCTTGGATTTTGTGCACTAGAATAAGGGATCCCGACTGCATCAAGGATTTTCAGCAACATCTCACGTTTACTTTTGCTTCTCAATTCTATAGTGATTCGTTCCATATTTGCGCCAGTTTAGGCCAAATATACGCAATCTTTAAGTTCTGCGAAAATTGGGAGCAGAAAGTTTTAGCAATCAAAGCGGATGCTAGCGCACCCGCTTTGAACATTACCTCCGCCTGCGCCACCGCTGCAACAGTAGCGTCACACTAAAACTCACCGCGGCGCCTATTGCGGCAAGTAGGGCGGTTTTTATGATATCGTGCATGCCCAGTTGACCGATGATACCCAGGAGCGCACCGCCGGTGGTGCCTATGCCGAGCTGATGGTTAGTCTTCATCGCCGTCGTCCCCTTTCTTTGCAGCACTTTCCACGGCTTCCAGTACGCCGAGCGCCAGCGCCACATACTTGGCGACGGTCACCACTTTAGGCGGCAGCTTCAATGGTGCAGCGATAATAAACTGGCTGGCCATGGCCAAGGTTTCTTTGATCCTGTCGTATAATGTCGGCTTTTCCGCTTCGGGAAGCTCGACTGTGTTTTTTTCGTTTTGCATTTTTCAACTGTTATTGATTGAACAAAAAGCCGCAGGGCCTTCCCCGCCCCGCGGCATTGAATCCAACCTCCGGTTATGGCCCCGGTTCGGGTTCGTCCTCAGCCACTACTACTGTGCCCAGGTAGAGGCTGTTGCACGCAATGCCACCCGTCTTGCTCACCATCCCCAGGTACACGTGCACTTCATCACCGGCGAAATAATCCGGCAACTCCAGCAGCAGCTCCTCGTCGAGGCGCTTGGCACTACCGATATCATACTGGTACTCCGCCTTGGCGGCGTTGTACGCCACCACGATGGCCTGGTCGCTGTGATCCGATTTGGTGCGTGGTTTCGTGTTGTCTATCCACGACACGCGCAGCACCTGCCCCGGCAATGCCTCCGCCGAAGGGTTGAACGGCCGCACCAGGTCGCCCGCGCTGATGCGCACCAGCGCCGGGTCTACCGACACGTCGGGGTGCTCGCCAATAATGGCCTCCTTGTAGATCTGCCGCACGGCCAGGTTGTAGCCCGTGAGCTTTTGCTTGGCCTCCTTCCCATAGCCAACGTTGAATACGTAGCTGATCGGCTTGGCAAACACCACCGCTGCGGCGAACCGTACGCGGTGCATCAGCTGCTCTTCGGTGACCGGCCTGCCCTTGTTTACCCGTGGCAGGCTGCGCATGTAATCGATGCCGCGCCAGTGGGCGCCTACCACGTTTCCTACTTTTCCCGAGAATCCGCCGTGGATTCCCCTGTTAAAACTTCCCATAATACTTATTAATTAATATTTTCAATACTGTGCCTGCTGCCGGAACCGGCGTGGGCAGCTGGCGTTCGTTACTCCGTTTTCGTACCGGTACAGTGCCGTTTCCGGAAGCAAACATCGGGTGGGAAAAGCGTGGAAAAAACCTGGTGGCAACCATTGGCCGCGGCTGGCCAGAGGTGGCCGGGAATGGCTGCTTGCGACCAGATCTGTATCACCTAATAAGTATCCCGCTATACCTTCCCTACCCTTCGTTTACCCATTCGCTACCTTTCCCCTACCCCTTTGGTAAAGATTTGGTAAGGAATTGGTAAGCCCGAGGTAAAGAATAGGTAAAGAATAGGTAAGGAATAGGTAAGCAACTGGTAAGGCGGAGGTAAGGAAAGGGTAAGCCAGTAGTAAGTGAAGACTAAGCAGAAGGTAAGCATTTGGTAGGCATCAGGTAAAAAAAAGCCTGCCACCCCTACGGTCCGGCAGGCTTCTATCATTAAGGATGCGATCAGCTTGTACCGCTACTACCCGATTCGATGATGTCACTCATCAGGTAGTAGCGCATGCCGCCGATCTTGAGCGGCCGCAAAATGCCCTGTTCGTTGTAGCGCCGCAGCGTGCGGATGCTGATGCGCAGCATCATGGTGACTTCTTCGGGCAGCAACAGCCCGTGCTGATGGGCCGGGTTGCCCAAGCCGGCAAGCAGCCGTTTGAGCAGCTCGGCGAGCAGGTTGAGCAACGGAAGCACCGCGTCCACCACGGCATTTTCCTTTTTTGGGTACGAGAGATAAGGGTTCGATTGCATAAAAACCTCCATTTTTGAATTGAAAAAAGAAACACGTTAAGCATTAATAGATTTTACTTCGCGACACTTTAGCGATTCACCGCAATAATTTCTGGGAATGGTTGGCGTAGCGACACTTTGCAAACTGACTCATCGCGTCGACGGAACACATGCTTCCAACACCTCCGCTAGCGGGATGCCGGTATATTCGGCAAATTCGCGGAAGGTTATGTAGTGCCGGTTTTCTTTGCCTAGTGCTGCTTTGATAAGGCGCAGCTTGCGCTCGCCTTGTTTTTTGTCGACACCCAACAGGGCTGCCGCTTCGTTGGTACGGATACAAATGCGTTTGATGATCATAGGTGACATACTGTTTATGCAGCCGCCGACCCTTACCACGCTATGGTGATGCGTTCCACAGGCAGTGGTAATCGATTTTTCAACAATGCTTTACTATTACTTTGCATGTGCTTTACACGCGTTACACAGTGCACAAGCCCTGCATAAGCAGCATACTGCACGATGCTTGGCGTCAAATATAGCCCTAAACCAGTTATACCACAAGGAGTAAAAGGGCACTTTGGGTATAACATGGAGCTTTTTGGTAGGTTTGGGCATAAATGCCGCACGGGGCGGCCTTTTTTTACTTAGCTGGGATTTTACGCAGAATCCACGGCCAACGAGGCAGCAGCTGATCTCGGATTGTACCGCCCCCCATGCACCTGAAGAAGCCCCTGGGAATGCCAAGAAAGCACGGTATCTGCTCCTAATCGACCGTTTTTCGCATTTCCTTCCACCGCATACACCCACATGAAACGCACCGAAAATATACCCGATAGGGCATCGCCCCCTTTAAATAAAAATGACCAACTTTATCGGCATCAGTCAGACACTAAAAATAACCGTTATGAATTTAAGAAAATTGCAGCCAGCAATGGCGACCATTTTGTTTATTTCAGCTGCCTGCTCGGGTAACGTCGGGGAAGATGCCCTGACTTCGGTATCGCCAATCACCCCGGACTCGGTGATCGTGCCTGTCGCAACGGCTAAGCAGCTGGTGGCCAACTATGCCCCGCATGCAGGGTACGTCGTCAATGCGCAGGGCGACACCTCTTCAAACACACGCGCGCTATGGTTTAGCGCGGAGCAACTTGAGGCCCTCCTAGACCGAATCCGGACCGATGGTGGGGACGGCATCCGTTTTTACCTGGCCACTTATAACGATCATTATCCGGATAGTGGTGAGGCCTACGTCCCGCCGCGAGACCAATGGGGGCACCATACCCTGCTTATGGTACCCACACGCGAAGCAGCGGACACCAATGGGATGGTATTCCACCAAGACTATTATGCCGACTACGCGTATGGGCAAGAAAGCATCGAACTAAGGATTGCCGCACCGATCGAAAACGATGCCGCGATGTGCCCGCCGAATTGCCCCGGCGCCGACCTGATCGAACCGCCTCTTCCATGAACAGCCTCTTTACCTATTATACCTGCATTGAAGCGGCTTGCCTCATGGCCTCACTGGTTTTCCTCCGCCACGAACGGGGCAGTGCGTGGGGTATGTTGCGCTGGTACCTGGGTATCGTGCTGCTGGGTGAGCTCACAGCCCTGTATTGGACTTGGGTGCTGGGCCATCCGGCTAACCAATGGGTATACAATCTAGTCATGCCAGCCATCGCGGTGTTCGTTGGCCGGTTGACATTTTCGGGCATTGGCCAATTGATTACCATCCAACGGGTATGGCTATACACCTGGTGGTGGGCATGCGCAGTAGCCTACGGTGCCGAAGCATGGGCCAACGGGGGCCTATACGTATACCTACAGCATACCCGGCTTTTCATCAATATGAGCATTAGTGCAGGCTGCTTTTACTACTTTATCCTGCAGCTGCGAGCCAAGGAATACCGCAACGTGAAGGCCACGCCTGAGTTTTGGTGGATTTATGGCACCTGCTGCTTTTTCTTTGGGCAAAGTATCGCTAACCAGTATATCCGGCTGCTGGCGGTTACCGACACGACCATCTGGGGTGCTTCGCTGCACACGGTCATCTATGTTATTTTAATCAGTTTATTGTACGGACTATGGAGTTATGCGTTTTACTTGCGGCACAAGCAGCACAGCTTGGCCATCAATTCCTGATCGTACTGTTGCTCCTCATGGTGGCTGTGCCATCGATGCTCGCCTTTTTTACCGTCCGGCAGCATGAGCAACGCAAGCACTATGATGCCCAGGCGGAGCGGATGCGAATGCAGGCCGAAAATGACCAGCTACGGGCAGCGCTTGACGCCGCCCGGGAAGAAACCGAACGCATCGGCCGCCAGCTGCATGATGGGGTGGGCCATTATGTGACGCTGCTCAGTACGGAGTTACACCTCATCAGGGAGTACCCCGAAGAATTCAATCCGGAGGTCGCCGCCAAGCTCTGCGAGGACATCAAACTGATCAGGGAGGAGATCCGCAATACATCCCACAACTACGCCGGGCACAACTTCAAGATGTTTGGGTTGGTGAAAGCCATCCAAAAAGAAATCGAACGCGTACGGAAAACCAGCAATCTGACCGTCGAGCTGGCGGTAAACAAGTATCACGAAGGAAGCCTGACGCATAAAAACACGGAACACCTTTATTACATCTTCCTCGAATCCGTGCAGAATGTACAGAAGCATGCGGGCGCTTCTCACCTGAAGGTATCGCTCAGCGGGCAGGGGCAAAACGTTGTCCTGACGGTTAGCGACGATGGGTGTGGGTTCCAACCCGAGCATACCAACGGGATGGGGCTAAACAACATCCGTTTCCGATCCATCCTTTCCGAGGGCACCGCTGTCGTGGAAGCTTCGCCTGGAAAGGGTACGACAGTCACCATTAATCTACCAAAATATGCCTAGAAGAGACATACGCGTTGCCCTGGTTGATGATAAGGAACTTTTCTACACCGCATTGCAGCACAAGCTAAAGCACATCACCGGAGCCAAAGCGGTGTTTCATGCCGCTAGCACGCAAGCACTACAAGACCGCATTGCCTCTTGCTCGCCCCCGCCAGATATTGTGCTTATGGATATCCAGCTTGGCGTGAACGATAATGGATTTGAGTGTACGTGTTGGTTGCGCGAAGCCTATCCCCAAATACGGGTAATCGGTTACTCAGACTATCCACATGCGGAAACCATACAACGGCTTATCGGCTGCGGCGCACGCGCCTTCATCGAAAAAGGATTGGGAGCCCAGTCGCTCAAGTCGGCCTTGTTTGATGTGTACGAATCGGGTTACCACTTCAATGCGTTTATTCCAGACGACGCTTTTTTGGATGCCGCGCAACGCTTGGTGCTGGATGATCCGTGTAAAATAACAGGCACCCTGCAGCAGATCATGTTCTTGTGCGCTACAGACCTTACTACTGCGCAGATCGGTGAAGCGGTGTACCTCAGCGAACGGACCGTAAAAAATTACATCAGCCACCTTTGCCGGTTTTTCGGGGTTACCTATGCCAAGGCCATGGTGGCCCAGGCTTTCTGGCATGGGCTCATGCCCAATAGCATGCCTGATGAGCTCCGGGAGACCGTAAACCGATTAAAAACGACCAAGAACGAATAATAAACTAACCAATTACAGACACATGCAGACACATTTAACCATCTTACACCGAAAGCTCATCACACTGGGCATCACCCCGGTTGCGTGGCAGGCATTATCAGCTACCACCGTGCAGGTTACACGCCGCAAGGGGCGTTCGCTCCCCTATCTTTGCGGGGACTTCTTTTTTGTTGCCGAGGGCTTGCTTAAACAGGAATACCTCTTCAATGGCGCGCCCGTTATCGAACGGTTTCTGGACAAAGGCACGCCGTGTTTCATTACGTGGCCAGGCCAGCAGCAGGATTTCGAGGCGCTGGAAGATTCCGTGCTCTTGAAAATCCCGGCTGACGACCTGCGGCAGCTCACGCAAGCAGATCCCCTATTGGCTACCTTATTCGCCCTGCTGTTCGCAGAGTGGATGAATCTGTTGGAAATACGCATCGCACTGCTCCACGGACTGAAGAAAGACCGGGCAGCCGCATTCCGGGCAGCCTTTCCGGGCATGGCCAGCCGGATTGCAAAAAAAGATCTTGCCCAGTTTATCCACGTCAGCCCGGGCTACCTGAGCGGCAATCTGTAAGCATGCCCTACCGACAAACCACCTATTTTCGAAGCCAACTGTTTCGATTTCCAACGTGAGCACTTCGCATTTCGGCGGTTCACCCGCAGTGATTGCACGTATCTTGGCCCTTATGAAAAATTAATACAATGGTTTAACCGCGGTCACCGCGCCAACCAGATTTTTCAACATGCTTTACTGCCGGTAGCCCTACGGGGCACCGGTTTTCGAATGATGATGCAAACCATTACCATACAATTGCAAAACGCACCGAAGGCGATGTTCCAGCCGCTCGATATGCTTCCAAAGGACTGCGAACACCGCATCCCTTTCGGCGATATCAGCCTACTGGCAGACCGGGGTACCGATAGCCGTATCCTTTGCCAAGGCGTGAGCGGATGGCAATTTGAGCTATCGTTGTACCGATGCCGATGCCGAGACCGTACGCCCATCACGCTTACCGTCAACGAAAGCCGGGTGTTTTTCCTGTATGCCCTAAACGGAGTATTTCATTATCGTACGCCGAACGGCGGGCGCCATAGCCTCTCCCATGGGAATTATGTGGCGATTTACCTGCCAAAAGGCAAATACAGGTTGACATTGGGCAAACCACATCATACACTTTTCGGCTTCAGCCTGCCTTATGGCTACCTCATTTGGCTCACACGGCATTACGCCGAGCTAGCCGGACTGGCCGACCGGTGGAAATTACTGCCCAATGAACCCTTTGCATTGCCCGCTTGCAAGCTCGATGGTACCATTTGGCGCACCTTTGCGCAGATAAAAAGCTGCCCCAAGCGCGGCACCGAATTGGACGGGGCGCTCAAAGTTTACCTGGCACGGTTGGTTACCCGCTACGCTACGCAACTTGCTGAGCAACGGTTGTCGGCTGCGGAAAAGAACGAAGGCCTATCGAGACGGGTAGCGGCCTACCTTCAAGAGCACTACCATGAAGCGGACCAGATTTCCGCCGAAGCGCTTATGCAACAATTTCAAATCAGCGATACCCATATGCGCCGTATTTTCCAGGAAAGCTACGGTATCACCATACGCGGGCATATCCAAACGCTACGGGTGGAAGCGGGGAAGGAACTTTTGCAAACAACCAACCTCACAATTGCCGAAATCGCAGCCAAAGTCGGCTACGAATATACCGATAGCTTTATTAGACTGTTTAAGAAACAGGTCGGCATGAGCCCTTCCGTGTTCCGGAGGCGGCACGCCTGACGGCTTCCTGCCCGAATCAGTTTAAAACGAACATTTAGCATACAAATTATCCGGTGCGTGTTCGTTTCGACTATCGGATGAGGGCGAAATAGCCGTTACCTTGGTTGTATTGAATCGGAGAAGTACCCGCGCGGAAAGGAAGCTTCAGATAGCGGCTCCGATTCAAAAATTTTAGAAGAAAGGAGGTATTAGGTATGCCATGGTTTTCTTACGATTCAGGCAATCCAACAGCACCGGGAAGTTATTCCCCTGTTGACGGTGATCCCGATTGTAACACCGGGTCGCAACTTTGCGCTATAAATGCCAGCGGTTCGACACAACCTACAATTACAGCACCGCTCATCAGCGAAATGTTGGTAGCCGTCGTCACACAAACGCCCAGCGCGAATGTGCGGCTGAAGCCAGAACAATAGCAGATAGCTATTACCCCGGGTAGGTAAAGGTTGGCCTGAGTCTAACGCGGGCCAACCTTTTGTTTATCGACATTCTACAATCGGTTACCGCGGGCGGTTTTCCGGATTACAAAAAGATCGACATTACGTTTTGCTGAGACGAATTTAAGACCCTGCTTTTTGAGCTTGATGTTTAATCGGCTAATGTCTGACCATTCGGGATTATTTAAGTCCAATTTCCCCAAATACCCGGACTCGTCAAAGACGGGTGGATTTCCGGTTTGGCAATTCATCCGGTAAACCATATCGCTTGCCGGGCTGCCTTGGCCAACCAAAGATTTGAATGCATCTTCAGGAGTGGTGCTCAGGATGGTCTTTGAGGGACTTGTTTCAGTATCGGATATTTTACGCAATATCCAGCAATCCACAGTTCGCCTTTCAAATCTAGCCGTTATTCCCAGCAGGCGATTGAGTTCAGCAATCATAAACAGATAAATATCCTGTTCAGATTGGTTGGTGTCCTGCAAAACGACTTCAAGCGATAGGTCATGTTCGCGCTCCCAGGCGGCCTGGTAGCCCGAAACCTTCCGATCGTACCAAATGTCGTTGATATCGAGCCCCTCTACAACCAGTTGGTTTGGCGTGAGGAACAAATGGGGTCGATGAAGGGCAAATATGTCAAGAGTCTTCATCTGTAGCAAAAAATAAGCATTAACTATGGGTAGATTAATAATATACCCTCTACGGGTGCCACTGATCGAATCGACCGAAATGTCCAATTTTCCAGATAATCCATCCTGGTACCCCATCAGCGCTGTATATTGCAGCTTTTTGTCTGTGAATTGTCGATTGGTGGTCAACTGCAATAGCGGTTTGTTATAATCATAGCCGTTTTTCTCATTTTTTACCGGCCAGTTAACGGGCTTGCCATCCAGTATCATTTGGACGTTTTCTTTATTGATGTATTCGGTGCTTGTAATAGCTGTCACGACGCCTTTGTTAATCCAAACGATATGCGGTATGGACCGATGAGGAAAATGTCCACCCAAGGTTGTATCCTGTATGACGGTAGGTAGTTTAATCCGTTGGCCAATTGGATTTTTTTCCATGAATTGCCTTACCAACGCCTCATCTTGATAGGTGCTGAGCAAGACGTGGATTCGGTCACCAAATAAACGTTGCAATGAATCCAACTTTGGAAATGATTTGATACATCCCGAACAATAGGTCGACCAAAAGTCTATGATAAGCAAGCGGTCATCAAAATCTCGAAGGGCTTGTTCGTGAACTATTCCATTGTCCAACACGTATGGGAGCGAAATATCAGGTATCCGATCCCCCACCGAGACAGACGTAGTCGAATTTTGGAATAGTGGCTGCTCCAAGAACTGTGCGCGGGAATCGGTCCACGTGAACATGACAAATAGGAAAACACCAAATGATAAGTTAATTTTTTTCATTTTACCGTTTGTTTTGAATAATGGATGTGGTTTGAATAACTTCAAGGGGGAATAATAATGTATAGCGATAATCTTCGGGAGGCAACTCGTATATGGAGTTGTTGATATTGCGGATCGGTGTGAACTTCAACTGCTCATATTGGTTTAGGCGACGTAGATCGGACCAGCGCGCGCCTCTCATAACCAGTTCTTTTCGACGTTCGTGGAGTACCAACCTCAATAGCTGTTCTCGGTCTAATCCTACCGGAGGCCGGTAATCGCAGTTCACCCACCTGTGCCGCAGCAATAATTCCAGATCCCCAACAGCATCTTCAATGTCCCCATTTCGCGCCTTGCATTCTGACAGGATGAGATAAAGTTCGGCGGTCGTCAGCCCATTAAATAGCGTGCCATTCATCGTACCGTCATAACTGCCCCTGAAAGCGTAAGTACCATCACCGTTAACCGAAAAGAACAGCGATTTCCGGAGGTCGTTGCTGTCGTAACTTTCGACCAATGTACTGTCCACCCAGGCAGCGTATGGCGATAGCAAGCCGCTGTACTGACAGGTACTGTGAAAGATGACCTCCTCGTTGAATCGAACAAACGGGATGTATGCCTGTGGGTCAAGGCCATTGTAATCGATTAATTCCGCTTGTAGATCCAGTGCTTTCGTTGCTGCTCCAGAAGCATCAGCATAACGTCCCATCGTTAAATACACCCGTGCAAGCATTGCAGATGCTGCCGCCCTGGTTGGCTGGGTAGGAACACGGGTTGATATCGGCAAAGACACCGAGGCGTTATCCAGATCAGAAAGTATTTGCCTGTAGAGTGTTTCCAAGTCGACCCGCGGAGCGGGCCCGTCCAGATCAGCCGTTAGCCGGAGAGGGACCGAGGGGACTTCGTTCGTTCCTTCGATACGGTAAGCCGGAGCAAAAAGTTGTACCAATTCATAGTAGGCGAAGGCCCGGAAAAAAAAAGCCGATCCACGTATTTGATTGTAGCGATCCACTTCATGGCTCTCAGGGTTGAGTTCGTCGACCGTTTTCAACACCAGATTTGCATTGTAAACCACTTGATATGGGTAAAGCCATTCCGTGTAAGCGGGATAGGCATTTTCTCCCCAGATATACAATTCGCGTTCAGACAAATTAAGATACTGCCAATTTTCGGTTGTCAAATAGTAATTGTCTGCCGAGGCTTCACCTGCTGAAGGGTAGTTGCCATTCATTTTGCTGTAATCATTAAGCAGGGCTTCGCAGTCTCTTAATGTCTGCGGGATCACGAGTTTGCTACTCGATGGTTTGTCAAGAAAATGTTCACATCCAGCAAGGATTGGAATGATGATAAAAAATATATTGAGTCTTTTCATAACAAAAAGTATTAGGGGTTAGTAGGTGATTTGTATTCCGACTGCGTAATTGGACGGTATGGGCATGGGCCTATTGGCATATAGATCCGGATCCAACCCATGCTTATTTGCCCTCCAAACGATGCCCAGATTGCTGGCCGTAAGAAAGAAGCGCGTTGAAATACGGTCATTCCTGCCCATTCTTGACTCATAAGCAGCGGTAATTTCCTGGATCCTTACATGGTCACCGCGTTCGGCAAGGGCCGAAGAGTTTGCATAGAAATCGTTCCGATAGTTGTTGTTGGGATAGCGCATTGACGGCACCGCCGTGTAACGCTCGTCGCCGGGCTGTTGCCATCTCTTGTAGAAGTCGGCATGGCCGTAGTTATTGGCGAACAGATCTCCGTAGTTGATACTCTGCCGCATGAAATAGTATCTCGCTTTATATTGAATATTGATGCCGAGGCTGAAAGGGCCAAAGAAGACGGTTTGCCTGACCGAACCGAAATAACGGGGCGAGGAGGATCCGAGATACTGGTAATCTTCTAACGGAGCGTTAGTTAACCCGATATAGTCGGTGCTCAGCTCTCCTTCGAGATAACCCTGGGGATCACCGTTTTCCGCATCAAGACCAGCATATCGATAGACAACGACCGAATATGCATCTTTTCCTTCGATGGGATTAAGGGACATGTTTCCGACAAACCGCATTGGATAGAGTGTAGGCTCAAGATATTTTGTGACCCGCTGCCGGTTATAGCTGAACAGGTAGTGACCGTTCCAGCTGAATTTACCCCTTTTAAGATGCTCGGCTTGCAGGTTGACATCCCAACCGGTCACATGCAGGTCAGCACTGTTGACCGTAAGTGTCTGGAATCCCGAACTAAGATCAACAGGTGCACTCGCGATCACATCTTTGGGTCGTTTGTCGTAGTATTCGATACTGCCCGAGATACGATTGCCCGCCAGTGCAAAATCCAAACCCGCATTGAACTGTCCTACTTTTTCCCAACGTAAGGATGGGTTCGGCGGATTTGAGGTCGTTGCATAGGGGAGCCCGGTATTGAAATCTGCCCCGGCCAAATAGATTACCGGCACAGCGGGTACGGTGTTCGACGTATTCCCGCTGTACCCGTATGTGGCACGCAGCGTGAGTGCCGAAAAAGGGGTTAATTTGAAAAATGCTTCGTTATGCACCTTCCAAGAAGCCCCGATTGACCAAAAGGGGCTTCCCCGTCTGTTGCTGGTTACCCCAAAAAGATTACTGGCGTCCTTCCGTGCGCTTGCCGAAACGGTATATCGGCCATTATAGTCGTAAGATAGGTTTGCAAGGATGGCCGTATAGCGGTTATAGATATCTTCCATGGAGGAAGAATAAGGTAATCTTTGGGTGCCTCCGAAGAATGTTGGTAATGGCCGGATTGGATCGATATTGACGGTGGTACGCCGTTGTGGATCATATCCGAAGTACCGTGTAGATTCGGTATAAAAATTGGAACTGCGCAATTCTGCGGCTGCGACACCGAAAAGCTGGTGTAAACCCATACGTTTATCGATATCTACCTGGGCGCGGATGTTATGCACAGTCAGATCGGTGGTTTGCGGCAAATAATAGTCGCCGAGTGGAAACCCGTAGTTGGGTACACCATTCTCAATCGTGGTAAAATTATTGATGTAGTCTCGCACCAAATAGCTTTCCTGTTCATACAGCCTTGTGCTGCGTCTGTGCCCTGTCTCGTATTGGTATTTGGCGGAAGCTTTTATGCCCGGTAGCAATTGATAGTTAAGGCCCGTATTAATCAGTATATCTCCATCGTTAATGCTATAACTGCTCGTATTTGCCACGTCAAGCGGATGTGTGCGCCAGTCCTGCAACAATCCATCGCCAAGGGTCGGAAGCGCACTCATCCTGATCCGCGGGGAGCGGTAAATTTTGTTTCCATCATCGTCAAAAAATGGAAGGTAGGGAACGGGCTTCCGAGCATCATACCCATATTGGATGTCTGTATCTGGGCCGATATCCCGGGTGTTGGTCTGGCTATACCATATTCCGGAGGTGATTTCCAGGTCTTCAATGGGTCGGAAGCTTGCATCCGACCTTAGGGTGAGACGAGCGAAGGATCCGGTAACCACGTGCAGCCGGTTGTTGTCGTATCCCGCACTGAATCCGTATTTGATTTTCTCATTACCGCCGCTCAGGGCCAGCGAATGCTGTTGGTTAACCGAGGGACGATAGATATACCGGCTGTAGTCCCTGCGTACGTCCTGCTTGCTATAAAACATCTTTTGTTGGTTTAGGTCTTCTTCGCTGATAAGACCGCGATCGAATTGATCCCATAGATCTACCATCGGGCTGACCGAGGGGAATGTACGGGTATTCGTTAACCGGGATCGATAATATCCCTGGTCATATAACTCGCGTTCGACCGCTATAAGATCCTCCGGCGATATCTGAGGGACATAAAATAAATCAGGCCGCTCACCGATTGTCATGGCACTGTTTAAGGAAACCCGGAGCGGCTGGTTATAGCGGACCTTCTTGGTTGTGATCAGTATCACCCCGTTTCCGGCCCTTGCTCCCCAGATGGAGGCTGCCGCGGCATCCTTAAGCAGGGTAACCGACTCGACGTCATTTGGGTTGATGTTGTTTATATCGCCTTCGTAAGGAAAATTATCAACCACGATGAGCACCTGGCCCGAATGGTGCAGGCCGCTTTTTCCCCGTAATGTAGGTTCCGGGCGCATGACGTGGTTTATCATGGCGCCGTAACCGGCATAGGGAAATTTTACGGCGGTGGTTATACCGTCTAACCGGTTGATAATGTTGGTGGCGGTGTTGTGGTTGAGCAGCGCGTTGTCGACCACCTCAAAACTTCCCGTAGCCCGTTCTTTCGGGATGGTCTGGTAGCCGGTGCTTACATCCACCTCTTCCAACATTTTTTCGGTGGGTACAAGCGTGAAATGGCCAGGGCCGATGTCTGCTTCATTAAATTTTTCTTGGATGGCCTCATGGCCGACGTAAGAGATGATGACTGTGCCGGTTTGCTGTGGTGCACGCAGGTTGAAGCGGCCATCGCGGCCGGTGATGGTTTTGGTGTTCGTGCCCTTTACCGCCACGGTGGCCCCCGATATGGGGCGACCTGTGGTATCGGCAACAACACCCGACAGCACAGGCCCCGAAGAATCGGGGCGCTGTGCGCGGGCATACAAACACATGATCGTTAGTATTGGCCATAGCATGGCCATTAAGCGTATTTTTTGCTTCATTCGGTATTGGTTTTAAGTTAGTTACAAATTCAAGCTTTAAGTAACCGACCGCCAAACCGATTGAAAAGTCAGTGTTTTATTTGTAGGTAAAGGGAAAAGAAGCTACCTTTAATCGAAATTGCGAATAACCGATAAAGTAAGCTGCCCTTGACCTGTAGCAAACATGTGCGTTTTCTGTTGGCATGGGGTCGGTAGCAACCGGGAAGCGGGGCTTTTTTGCCCGTGCTTTCGGGGTAGGCTTTCTTAAGTTGCCTCTTCCCTATGCGTTTCCACGGTCGCGGCGTTTTTGGCAGGCCTTACTCGGGCGCAGATATGACGTTTTTTGAAATGGATTGAAGAGGTTTGGCACGCACGCGGAGGTTATCGCAATGTGCGATACCTACCGCTAGTGAATTGCGGGCTAGGTGCTTTGGTTGTTTGGTAAATATCGTTCTCATAATCGCTTTGGTTTATGATTACGACGTGCACTCAAGAAGCTTAAAGGCAAGCAAATTGGCATAAAACCAATAGAGCGAACCCTTATGCTTTGGATGTGGCACCGCCAAGCGCCCCTTAAATCGAAACTTAAGTTCCACAAAGTCTTACAAAGAGCTCGCCCTATTGGAATATATCGCGAAGATACAAAATCCAATAGAAAGCGAACTCCGCATCGACTCATGTGGAAATATTGGCGGTTTTCATCCATGAGTGACATCGTAAATGAGAGTACTTCCCTCATTCAAATTCGCATATCAACGAAACAAATATAGAATATTAATATGACTTTTAAAAGTATTTCAATCAAAAGTCACATAAAATAGTTAATATGGCAACATTATTAGGAGCCTATCTGAATAAACTAGGGGTGACGAAAGAAAAAGTTAGGAGCTTGGCAAATGTAAAGAGCCCAAGAATGAACGACCTAAATAACAAAGATACAGCTAAGCCCTTACCTGAAGAATTTTATAAAATCATTGTCGTAGCAATCAAACTAGCCGATTTAGAAGACAAAGAGTTCGTAAATGCAATTGACTTCATTTTCCCCGATAGGCCAAAGAATAATTTTTTAGAAGGGTTTCAGCATATGTCAGAGGATATAAGGTTTCTAAAAAAACATATGCTTAAGCAAGGTGAAGTCGAAGAAAATATTGGGATGGCAGAAAATAAAATTAGCAGACTTGTAAATAATAAAGCCAAAGACTTATTAGCCGTCGAATTGATATGTTTTATAGAAGGTTTAGGACTAGATGTGTTGGAGACGTTCAAAGAAATATTTGGACCAATCGGTGAAGACGAAAGCGCTTCTCTCCCTTACCCTGAAATTTTAAATGAAAGAACTACTAAAATCTACCAATACATAGAAGCTTACAATGAATTCGACGTACCCAATATGTTGGATCATATGGCTGATTCGGTAGTTTTTGACAACTACGAAAACAACCAGTCAACCTTGCATCTGGAAGGGATTGACGAGTTTAGGAAACAGGCTGTGGAGGCACTTGCCTATTTTACTGAACGACAACAAAAAATCCTATCCATAACTCACAAATCTAACACTACGGAAATCACCGTTAGCTATGAAGCAATAGCGGGGATGGATTTTCCAAATGGCATCAAAGAGGGCGATAGGGTACAACTATCGGGTAGGTCTGTTTTTGAGTTTTTGCCAACCGGCAAGATTTCTAAGTTGACGGATTATAGTTAAAACGGTACCCCAGTATTTGGGTTAATTAGCTGATTTTAATGAATTTAAACGAATAAGAAAAGAAAAATCAAGATACTAACCAAACTTGCGGTCACAAATTGTGACTTCAAGATTAGCCTAAAGACAAACTATTCCACTACTTCTACGGTAACGGCGAGCGACCGATGGGTGGGGGATAACTTTGAGGCTTACGGCATCCATATTGAACTCCAGAATACCGATTAAGTAAACCTCCGGCAATTGGTAATCATTGGATGCCTTGCCCTTTTTCAGCAACCGCTGGATGAGCCGCGATACGTAATACAGTGCCCTATCTTTGAAGAAATCCTGCCTGATGCGCTGCATCTCGACGATGAAATACTCGCCGTTATCGCCGCGGCAATGTAGGTCGAAAACAACGCGTTTGTCCTCATCGCCATCGTGTTCGTTAGGTGCATATTCGAGATCAACGATATGCATCTCTCCCTGAAAAAGGTCGTTTAGGAACTCTTTTAAAATCTCCTTGTTGGGCTCCTGCCCGATCCCCAGTCGGTTAAAGGGTCTATGAATTTCCCTACTTTAGGTTCCTTTGATTGGTCTTACGCAAAGACAAAAATTTTAGCTTAATTTTGCCGGCAATTCAGGTTGCTATTGAAAATGTGCGAGATGCCGTATATCCACACCGCAGTTTTGAATTAAAAAATGTGTCGTCAGTTGCAGCGGCTAAAAAGCCCCGGACGAACTTCGGACAATACATGAAGGATCATTTCGAAAGCGAAAACACAGTTATTGTAGGCGATGAGAATAGCTTTGAAAAAATCCAAGCTAAGACCGGAATCCCGGAGCAGCGGTTGAAAGACATCTATTTCAACACCGGTGCGCCGGAACCTTATGAGTTTTTGCTTATCGAAAAAGCTGTCGGAAAACTGCCCGGTGAAATGATGAAAGACTATGTTGAAAAGTATCCGGTAAAGAAAGGAAAAGAATAATATACGAGCGAAACTTGCGGGTTACAAATTGCGATCGTTGATAAGTTTATCGATAGTCGAAAGGAGGGAAATAGGAACTATTGTATATTCTGGAATAAAGTAAAAGCCACCCTACTGGATGGCTCGATATCATTACAATGGCAAATTAAGCTGCCGCTATTTCTTTTTCTGGGCCAGATCAGCGCGGACTTTCTTGACGAAGGATTCGCGCACTACGGCTAACGATGCGATCTTGGCATCATCAAACGCTGTATTCTGAATTAAGTTCTTAACAAATTCGTAGCTTTTAACTTCGGCACCTTTTTCAATGCCTTGACGTTCAGCCCTATCCAATAAATATTCCTTTGTTCCCATAGCTTCTGTGCTCCTTCCTTCTAGCTGTACTGTTTCACTTTCAAAGATAGCGAATTGATTCGAATCTTCAAAGGATACATAATATTTCAAGAAATCGTAAATGCCGGCGCGAGCGTACTTTGGCATCTTCCGCCCCTTCATCTCGTGGTACAAGTCACGCTTGATATTCCGCAGTAATTCATCATCTGCATTCTTTTGCTTAATGGCCAGCAGTGCCGTTAGTATCACCACGGCAAACGGATTCGGGTCAGTCCGAAGTGCAGCCTCATCCTGGTCCAGTATCTTGTAACTGGTAAATTCATAGGTGAGCCTGGTGCCCAGTAGCCCTTCCTCATATCCCGATGGCCGGTAGTTTTTATTACCGTCCCCAAGTATGGCAACGGCCGTAACGGGTACTTTGTACCTTTCCCTGAGCTTGATGTAATAATCTGCCATGCGCTTGGCCAGATCCCTCCTGCCTTTCTGTGACTGCACTTCGATGTGGCATAATATGAACTGCTCGCCGCCATCCTTGAGAAATACCTTGACCAATTTATCCACATAACGTACACCCCTGCTGCCACCCCGACGATGTTCGGGAAAAAGCTCATCTAATTCCTTATCCCAGTATTCAAAACCTTTGCTGAAATCAAATATTCCTGCCGCATTCGGAAAGAAGAATTTCAGGAAATAGGGGAATACGTGCTCCAATACAGCTTTCCATAGCCGGTCATCCTGCCTGGTGTTTCCATTTGCCTTTTTAGGTTCAGCCATGCTTCATAGTTGGTGTAAAGGCAAATGTAAAATAAACCAGTATAAATTGCTAATTATTTTATCCGTTAAACGGAAGCCTCATTCAATTCTTCCACTATTTCTGCGGCTTCACCCTCCCCAACTTCTTCAACTTCGACAAACCCCTGCCATCGGCCGACAAGCTAAAGGCGCAACTCATCAAGTTCCACAAAGCGAACGGCTCGGATGTCTATAAAAATCTCTTCAAAGACCCCAAGCTGATCGATCTGCTGGAAGACGGACTGATCCCATCAGGCTATTTCAAGGAGTGGCGTGATGTATCGGAAGTGCAGCAGCATTGTCGCAATGCCTTACGCTTTTACCGAACATGGCGTACTGATGTTGTCTAACGTATTAAAGAGCGAGTTAGCCACGAAAAATGAGCATCAAGCTAATTGAGATTTTCGTTCACTTACGAAGGAACCTGACTGCTCACACTGAACTTAAATTGGAAATCGAGCAAATTAAAAACTATATCACACATCAAAGCAGAAAGCAGGAAAATCAAGATAAAAACATAGAACTGCTGTTCCAATATGTGGATCGACTACAAGAGAAATTGGAAGAACCCGCTCCGAAAGAACGGCAAAAAATTGGGTATCAGAGTGGTGGAAACAAAGATGAAGGTTTATAGGTATTTTTTGGGTACTACTATTCGAATAATGATAAGCTTTCCCAAAACGTGCAAGCATAAATTTTCCATTCCAGCAGAAGGAATAGAGAAGCAGCGGCCGCAAGACATCTATTTCAACACCGGTGCGCCGGAACCTTATGAGTTTTTGCTTATCGAAAAAGCTGTCGGAAAACTGCCCGGTGAAATGATGAAAGACTATGTTGAAAAGTATCCGGTAAAGAAAGGAAAAGAATAATATACGAGCGAAACTTGCGGGTTACAAATTGCGATCGTTGATAAGTTTATCGATAGTCGAAAGGAGGGAAATAGGAACTGCTGCCATATTCTGGAATAAAATAAAAGCCATCCTACTGGATGGCCGAATATCATCATAATGGCAAATTAAGCGACCGCTATTTTTTCTTTTTGCCCAAATCAGCGCGGACTTTCTTTACAAACGCTTCCGTTACCGTAGCAAAGTTGGCAATTTCAGACACGGTGAATTTTCCGGTAGCCAACAGATTGCGGACAACCTCATAGCTTTTTAACTCGGCACCTTTTTCAATTCCTTTTTCGATCCCTTTTTCGATCCCTTTTTCGATCAATAAATCATACGTACTCATGACAGTATCTCTAATTGTCAACGGCAAATCCTTCACCATTTTCACCAATTGTTCTGGCGTGAATTTGGCTCTGTTAAAGTAATATATCAAAAACGCCTGCTGCAGCTCGCCACTCCCATCATCCAAACCAACCGCCAACTCACCAGTGAAATTTTGGCTGAGCCAAAATTCCTCGAAAGCGTGCTTAAGCATCAGCAAAGAGGATACCAAAAACCGGTTGCCTACCGCCTTGATAACCTCGTCGGGCGTATCACGCAAGTTGGTGTAAATATAGTCAAACTTCGGCAGATATCCAAGCAGCTCCCCGTCCAATCCGTCGAATAGCCTGTCCAGCGTCCAATACTCCCACTGTTGTTCGCCATGGTAAAACAGGACGGGTATGATGGGGGATAATCGCTTACGCTTCTGCTGGATTTGCTGCTGGTAACCGGAAAACAGGTAACCGCCGATCTGCACGGGCGTATATTTGTCCGGTGCGCTCTTGTGCTCCAGGAGCAGCGAGATGTGTATGCTCCCCCTGCGGTCTTTGCGCTGGCAGGTATAGACCACATCCGCGATGGCGGTTTGCAGCTCTTTGGAAACATACGTTCCGGGCAATGGACTGAGGGTGCTGAAATCCAGCTTATCGGCAATGTGTGCCGGCAACGCAGACCGGAAATAGTCGATGGCCATTTGCTTATCGGCAAGCAGGCTCCTGACGAAAGTGTCATGTACGTTAAGGGTGTTGGCCATGGTCCGGATGGTTATTCATAAACGGTGAAGTAATGGTGTCAGCGCTCACAAATATACCGAATGATAATTTAATTAGCAAAAACAATTACCCTGCTTGGAAAGAAAGAATCTTGAAAATGTGCGAGATGCGGTATATCCACACCGCAGTTTTGAGTTAATAAATGTGTCTTCAGTTGCAGCGGCTAAAAAGCCCCGGACGAACTTCGGAAAATACATGCAAGACCATTTCGAAAGCGAAAACATAGCTATTGTAGACGACGAGAATGGCTTTGAAAAAATCCAGGCTAAGACCGGAATCCCGGAGCAGCGGTTGAAAGACAGCTATTTCAACACCGGTGCGCCAGAACCCTTATGAGTTTTTGCTTATCGAAAAAGCTGTCGGCAAAGAGCCGGGTGAAATGATGAAAGACTATGTTGAAAAGTATCCGGTAAAGAAAGGAAAAGAATAATATACGAGCGAAACTTGCGGGTCAAAGACCGTGGCTGCTGCACATTGCGCCCGACTCTCGTACTACTAGGTTTCCAATATATCAGGAGCTGGAAATAGCTTTGACACGGTTAATTCGGCATAGCGACTGGATTCTTTTGCGATGTATTCGCCGATATCATCCAAATCGGCAATGGCATTATTTGTCCAGACTATTTCTTTCTTGACGAAGTCAATGGACACTTCTGCTACGCCTGCTGCAGCCTCGTATAGTAGTGCTTATTAAGAATGGCTTTTCGTTGTCGGAATCGTTATGGGATTTATAAAAATACCTTCTACTGGGTATTTAACCCTCGTCCATAAGACCCTAATTTTGCCACACACTACCCGTACTTAACGTCATGAACTATTCATTTCCTACACTGAGGTATTTAACATTGCTCCTTGGCATCCTATTCGCAGCTTCCTGCCAGAAAAAAGATCCGAACACGCCCGAGCCACCCGATCCGGAAGAGCCACCTGTACAGGTGGTTCCGGATACGGAGAGCACGCAAGCCGGTGTAACCACGATTCCCTACCCGGCAAACCTGGATAGCACGTCATTTCGGGCAACACTGGGCGACGTTGCAGTGCACGTGCTGAACAGTGGCGATACGGCCTTGATTGTAGCGATACCGCCGGATATTGACACCGGTATCGTCACCTTAAAGATACCTGCCCTGAGCTTTGAATACCACATCCGGGTGAAAGAATCCGCTCCCTTAACAGGTATTGATGAACACCACGCAGCGGTAAGTGGGTTGATCGAATCACTTGCCGGCCAGCTCGGCGAGTTCATGCCCCAGGAGCCACCGGTGGGCTATGAGGCGATACACCGCTTTTTGACTCAGCTGTCGCCAACCGATAAGCTTCGGCTGGCCCGCTTCTTCAAGCTGATCCAGCAGGCATCGGCGCCTGAAAGCCAAGCGCGTTTACCGGATCCGCTATCCAATCTGCTTAAAGTCGGGTCAGTTAAAGGTGTACCCTATGCCGGTGTGCAGGATGGAACCGCCCAACTGGCTACGGAAACAACTCGGTATGCGGCAGCGTGCTTCCAACTGGATGCCTATGCGCGGTATGCGCTGTTGGCTCCGCCAAACTCGCCAGAGAAAGCGATAGTGACTTATATCGGTTGGCTATACGGACAACTCGCGGGGTATCATTTCCGGCAAGTGCTGGGAAGCCAGCCGATCATCGACCGGGTGTTTCTTTCGGCAAACCAGCTGATGGAGTTACCGCCTCCGCCGGCAGCAACCGATCCGGCTTCGTTTCCCATTTTCAAAGCAGGGCTTGAATTTCCGTTCTATGCCGCCGTGACGTTCCGCAGCATCGCGATGGTAGACCGCCCAACAACGGACAGTGGCAGCGCCCCGCGATTGCTACCGTTGTTTTTTGACGCTTACGACTTGGCCGTAGTCGGAGCCGAATACATCAATACCGCCATGGCGGCAGTACCCGAATACCCGTTTTATGAAGATATACCTGCACTTGCGTTGCCGCTGCTGCCCGAAACAGCACCGGATCAGGACTACCTATGGGCGCCTATGTCTGCGCAATGGATCGCTGAGCATCTGACCCTAGATGACGCCACGGACCGCTTTGTGATGATAGACAAAGCGCCGAATCCGGGCATGGCGTTGCTAACGGTTGGCTATAATGGGAACTTCCGCGCCAAATACCGCGAGGTGCACGGCTTGGATATTCAGTTTGAGCGGATTGATGACTTTAATGCATACCGCCAGCACGTACCCATAAAAATCCAGGCCCCGGATCCCGAGCGCATCGTCATATCGGCTGAGGATGATACACCTATGCGTTTTACATTGCCTTATGGCCGGATGAATTTAAAGCTCAACGCGCGTGTATATCCAGAAGCGGCACCACAGGACGTCTTTTGGTCAATCACCGAGGGGCATAAGCTAGCCACCATCAGCCAGGATGGCGGGGTAACTTCTACCTTTAAGACGACCAACGACACAACAGGATATGGCTATACGACCGTACGGGCACGTGCGGCAGATGATGAGTCCATCCATACCGAGGTTGAGGTCAAGACAACCAGCTACAAAATCAAATATGTAGCTGGTGCAGGCCAATCGTTTACCGGCGGTATTCCTTATCCAATAATGGTCAGTGTAGAAGATCGGCTGGACGGCTCATGCCTATTCAACCCGGTAGCACCCCGGACGGACAACGCGGAAGAAAAACTGCGCTTGGCTGGTTTTGCGGTGAATGCCCGCTTTGGGGATGGTAATGACTTCATGTACATCACCGGTGATAGCGGCCCGATACCGCAAATGTGTGCACTATCCTTGTATTTTTCTGTTCCGAGGCGGGGAGTCGATCCGTACGACCTCCCGCTGTGGGTATACCTTTATCAGGATGAACACATCATTGACCGCTTAGCGATTAAGGTACGTATCACAGATTTCAAACCTTAGGACTTTGCGTATCTTTTGCTTTTATAAGAACCTGAACGATTGTCTCGTAATGGCTGCCTATTTTGTTCGCAATGCCTGGAGGTATTCGAAAATCGGAATATCGAACCCCGCCACCATCATGCCCCGGTCCTTCGGATTCCCATCAAAGACGGGAATGGCGTAGGAAAGGTTGAAACCAAGGCTATTGAAAAAGGTAACGCCAGCTCCGGCTCCGGCAATAGCGTAATCGAACGCCTTTTCGGACTTGAGGTTGACTACGTTGTACAATATTCCCGAACCGTATAACGAAAGATAGAGGTTGCTGACCAATGGGTTGCTTGACGGGGCCTTCCACCGACGGTAACTCCCTCGGTACCGGAACCATTCCATGGGCCGGTGTGAATGGGTGTATTTGAAATCGGCCAGGATAATTTTGAAACCGAATTTTTCGGACACATAAGCCAGCTGGGAAAAATCTGGGGTCTGCGGTGCTAGCGGAACGATTCCCATAACGGTCGCAGCCGCATTGTTGGTTTTAACACCGTAATTGATGCCGATATCGAAGAACGGCACAAACCCGACGTACCAACGCTGGATACCATTCCTACCCGCATTGGCGAATTGGTCTTCCAGTGAGAGGACAATGGATTCGACATCAATCTGGAATTGGTACAGCTTCTCGGTCTCGTTTTTCGGAAGGTCGATGATTACATAGGTAGAGATGACGTCGCCGATTTTGGCGATAAAACTGTTCCGACCGATTTGCTTGCGGAAAAAATCCAAGGAGCCGGAAAACAGTTCCATCAGTTTTTTGATATCACCCCGCTCCAATGAACCGAGGCTATCAAGGCTTTTACTTGGGTGGTGAAGGAACTGGTCAACCCAGTCAAGGGATGCCGTATTCTGCTCGACCGCTGCGATAAACGCGTCCATCTTCTCGATAATCGCGGCGCTTGTGATGGAATCCAACTCGGAATAATCGAGTTTGTAGCCCCCTTTGAACCGCCCAACGAAGGGGCGCTTTTGGAACAAGCCTTTAGCGCTGAAAAACGCGGTTTCGCTCAACTTGTTCCACAGCGTATCAACCACAAAGTTCACGATAACATCGTCCGGTACCCGAACGACCATTCCGACCTTTTCCGGCTTCCTTTTCGACGTTATATCCTTCTGTATGTCCTGATCGCTCCGCTTTTTCGTTTCATCGAGTTCAACCGCCGTGGCCATCAGTTCATACAGGTTCTTTCCCGCTTCAAGCTGAACGGCAGCAATGCCAGGAGACCTCAGCGTATCGAGAAAACGGTTAGCAAGCGCATTGGTGATGGCGTAGTCGGCGATTTCAGCAATCAGGTAATTGGTCATCACGGTTTTGTTCTTTTCAGTGGTGATGATATCGAGCAGGTTGTAAATCGTGTTATAGGTGGTGTAGTTGGTTGGCTTAATATTTTTGACGACGATGTTTTTTAGCACCCGTTTCTTGATTTCCTCTTGCTTGGCACTGACCAATTCAGATACCACCTGCACATCAGGTGTATAGAGCTGGGATTTGGCGGTACGCAAACCAAAGGTAAATACCAGGATTAGGGCGAGGTTGGTGTAGCGGATTTTCATTGGTTCTAGTTAATCATCACGGTTAATGTGGGTCCGTACGCCGGACAGCTGTAAAAATGAAAAAAAATCATTGTATTTCCGTATCAGTTCAAAAAATATCGGGGTGGTATCTTCATAGGCTAAAGATTTTCAAAATACGCGATTTGTATCAAGACGTACCGGCGATCCACGCTTGTATGAGCATTTTTGTTAAATTTGAAGGGTATACTTGCATCTAATCAAAAATGAATGAACTGGAAATATATCTCGAAAGCTTAATCCATTTTACGGAAAGTGAAATGAAGCGCTTTACTTCACTGTTTGCTGAAATTCGGTTAAAAAAATCGGATTATTTTGCCAAAGAAGGAGAGTTTTCAACAAGGTTGGCTTTTGTTTCAAATGGAGTTTTACGAGCCTTTTTTCGTAATGATGCTGGAAGTGAATATAACAAAACGTTCTTTACCCCCCCAAGTTTCGTTGCAGCTTATTCCTCAATAACAACTAAACGGAGAAATTTAATCAACATTCAATGTTTGACAGACTGTACACTATTTGTTGCTGACTTTACACAACTCACCGCGCTTTATAAAGACTATCCAAAATTTGAAAGTCTTGCTCGAATACTAGCAGAATATAAATTTGCCATAAAGGAGAAACGTGAAATTGAACTCGTAACCCTTGAGGCAACCAAACGCTATGAAATTTTCAAAATAGAACATCCTAATTTAGAAAACCTAATTAACCAATACCATATCGCTTCGTATTTGGGCATTACTCCAACTCAATTGAGCCGAATAAGGGCAAAGAAGTAAAATCTTTACCTATGTAAATGCTTCCCGATTCTATTCTCGTGAAATTTGCCATACTATCACGGACATGAATTCAAATCGGCATTATTAAAAACGTATAAAATGAAAATCAAGAATTTAATTGCAGCAGGAGTGCTTTTATCCAACACGGTTTCTGCCCAAAACAACAAAATACTGTTTGTAATGAGTGCAGCAGACACCTTGGAATTAAACCATGGTGAAAAACTGCGACAAACTGGCGTTTTTTTGAATGAGTTTTATCTTGCCTATAAATCGGTGACTGAAGCCGGATATACCGTAGATTTTGCAACGCCGAATGGCATCGTCGCAACAATAGACGAAGAAAGCATTAACGATAAATACTGGAAAAACAACATGGAAGTAAAAACCGAGGCGTTAATATTCACGAAGACCGATCATTTGTTTAATAATCCTCAAACACTTGAACAGGCTATTGAGCGAAGATCTGAATATATAGGTTTAATCATTCCAGGCGGGCAAGGCTTAATGGTAGACCTGAAAAATGATCGTCACATACCCGTTCTCTTAACGTACTTCGCAAAGCAAAATAAACCCACGGGGCTGATTTGCCATGCACCAAGCCTGATACTAACTATCCCGAAAGGTGAGAACCCATACATCGGTTTTAACGTCAACTCGGTCTCGCCATTTGAAGAGTTTGTCATTGAGCGTTTCATTATGAAAGGGAAACCCAAAGACAGAAAAATAGCAAAGAATTTAAGAAAACTGGGCCTAAAATACAGCAGCGGACTACCAAAAGCAAACTATGCGGTAAAAGACAGAAATTTGGTGACCAGCCAGAATCCGTTTTCGGGAAGTGCGTTTAACCAACGATATCTAGCGGCGCTAACTGAATATTTAGGAAACAATAACCAGTAATAATCGTATCTTGCAAGCCATTATTGTATTGATATATCAACGACTTATGATTATTGTCGCAGACGGGGGGTCTACAAAGACCAATTGGTGTCTCATTAATGAAGATGGCAACAAAATACACTTTAATACGGAGGGGTATAATCCTTTTTTTGTAGATACTTCATATATTATTAGCTCGTTAAAAAAGGCGTTGCCTTCGGATCTTCCGCTAGAGCAGATAACCGAGGTAAATTATTATGGAGCCGGTGTGCACGGCGAAAGCAAAGCAGGCATTGTCAGCCAAGCCATCAGTTCGGTATTTACCGGGGCATCGGTGTTCGTTGGACACGATCTCTTGGCCGCCGCCAGAGCACTACTTGCTCACCAGCCGGGGTTTGTAGCGATACTGGGAACGGGGACCAACTCCTGTATATATGATGGCAAGGTGATTACTCATCATATCGACTCGGCCGCGTACATACTGGGTGATGAGGGTAGCGGGTGTCATATGGGAAAGAAAATTTTAACGGATTATGTGAGGGGTTATATGCCCCTGGAAGTCCGTGAAAAGTTTTGGGAGATCTATGGCCTTACCCCCGATGAGGTGATGGATGCCGTTTACTCCAAACCGCTTGCTAATCGGTTTTGCGCAAGCTTTAGTAAGTTTGTGTATGACAATACGGTCAACGTGGAGTATTCCAAGGCGATTGTACAATCCGCGTTTGAGGATTTCTTTAGAAATCTGGTCAGTAATTACCCCGGATATCGCGACTATTCGTTTAACTGCATCGGGTCAGTCGCCTATACATTCAGGAACATCCTTGAAGACACCGTAAAGAAATACGGCATGGAGATGGGTCAGATTATACGCTCGCCGATAGATGACTTAGTTAAATTTCATCTCGGCGCTGCCCAAGCCAGCTAAACCCCGCTTAGCACATCAGGCGAAATAGGTTTTTTCTGCGTTGATACGATAGATCTTATCAACCACGGATCGAGGTAAACCCATCCCTCGAAACGCACCGGTTACTTTTGGTGCTTCCATCAACCCGGTTGTGGTGAAAAATTGCCAATGCCGTTTTCGGATCGTGTTTATACGTTGCCGGAAGCTTTCGCTCTCCTCACTGCCGTCATCTACGATATCCGTTCCGTACATGATTCGATCTTGGTAAGCCATAAAAAAGTCGCGCACGTGCTGCCAATCCGAAACGGCTTGATGCTGCAAGTGGCAAATCCGCTCGGCCGTATCAACCATCATATTGGGATAGGCGTCTAACCGCTTCGCCAATTCGTCAACACTCCACTCGAGACTGGCTAAGTGCGCGCCTACGAAGCGAAGCTGGGGAAATTTTGCTAGTAAGCGGTCCCGGGCTGCTATTTGCTCCTCGTATGACGGAAAGGATGGATGCAAAAACATGTGATATTGCGGGTAGTCCGAAAAGTAACTTCGGTCACTGCTAACCGTCATTTCTTCAAGGGGTAGCCAGCAATTTCTTGGCTCACCCAAGTGGCCGATAAGCGGGATTTGATGACGAACCAAATGCGCCATGATCGGGTCGAACCTGGGGTGGTCAATCATGATGAACTTGCCGGACGTGTCTCGCAATTCCATACCGATGTTTTTCCATACTTTCACGGCAACGGCGCCTGCGGCGCGTGCTTGCTCGATGCGGGCGATTGTGGAAGCGGCCCAGTCCTCGTGCTCCCAATCGTTGACTGGAAAGTTGCAGGCAAAGGCAAAATCGCCCCGGTAGTCGCCCAGGTGCGCCACGCTGATCGCAAGTTGTTCTTCCAACGGCGGAAACCCGGGTGCAATCAGATTTATACTCAATAGTTTGAAATTGTCCGACTTCGAAAATTCAACAAGCCTCCCATCCGGTATATTTGCATGGGTGTGGACGTCATACTTGGGTACGGCTGGAAAATCTTCAAGGGTATAATCCCCTGCCACAGTTTCGAGCTTTTCTTTTACCAATGCCGACACGGCTTGCGTAGCGGGAGGGAATACTTTCCGTAGGTCAATTTCGTCACTTTCGGAGAGCAGTCGTTTCAGGTTACGCATAAACGTGTCTTTGATCTCTGTGGCTAAATTTATTTTACATATCCCCCGCTGGATCGATTCCTGCAATACATTAGCTGGAATGCCGGAGCCGCCATGAAGCACCAGTGGGATTTTTGTGGCTTCCTTGATCGCACTTAGCCGTTCCAGATCGAGCTTGGGTGTTTCCGTGTAAAAACCATGGGCCGAGCCAATGGCAACGGCCAGTGCATGTACGCCCGTATCGTACACAAACTGCCTGGCTTCTTCCGGTTCGGTAAAGCCGAGCTTCGCTTTCGTCTGGCCGAGTTTGGCAACATAACCGAGTTCGGCTTCTACGTTGGCATTGTATTGCTCGGCGAGTTTCACCACCTTTTTAGTCATCACCACGTTTTCATGAAATGGCCGTTCGCTGTAGTCAATCATGACGGAGTCGAATCCGGCGTCCAGACAGCGTGCGATCAAGTCATAGGATTCGGCATGATCCAGGTGGAGCCAGCCGCCAGCTTCATGGCCTGCCAAAGCCGACTTAGCCATGCTCACCGCCATAGACAGCCCCAAATAATCGATCGATCCTTTGGTGACCTGCAGTATGATCGGTTGCTGCAGCTCGGAAGCTGCGGCCATTACGCCGGAAAGCGTTTCGAAGTTATAAAAATTGGTAGCCAGTAAACAGCCGTTTGATGAATAAAGCGCTTGCAGCTTATCTGTTAAGGTCATTTTTCCGTATAATTGAAGTAATCTTTTGCTTTTTTCATTACCGCAGAGCGGCTGGTAAACGCACCTGTTCCGCCAGGGGCTGTCGTGGAAATGGCGCCAATGAGGTTGCCAAATCGCTGGCAATCGCTGATGGTAGCCCCCGAGAGATAGCGATAGATAAAACCCGCATTAAAGCTGTCGCCCGCCCCGATGGCATCCACTACTTCACTGTTCAAAAAGGGCGGAACATGCGTTTGAACCGCGTTGTGACAGGATACCGATCCTCGTGTACCCAATTTTACCACTACGGTATTCGAATAGCCACCAATGTGCTGGAGAGCACTTTCTACCGTGGGCTGATTGGTAAGCCATTTAATCTCCGCTTCATTGGGAAGGAAGACATCGACCAACGGCAGCAATGCCGCGAGATCGAGTTCCCATTTCTCGGCGGGATCCCATTGCGTATCGAGTGAGGTTGTTAGGTTTTCGGATTTTGCTTGGTCTAGCAGGGTGAGCAGGTTGCGTTTCAGCGCAGGCTGTAAAAACACGGACGAAATATGAAGGTGCTTTGCGCGACGCAATAAATCTGAATCGATGTCTTCAGCACCATACTGTTCCATGGCACCCGGATACGTAACCATCGCTCTGTCGTTTTCGAAGTTCATCGCCACGGTAGCACCCGTTTTTGTTTGCTCATTCCGTACGATGGCAGCAGTATCGACTCCGCGCTTAGCCAGTTCGCTTACAACAAAATCGCCCAACATATCGCATCCCGTAACCCCTTTGAAGAGCACTTTTGCCCCCAATGTACTGAGGTTGCTGGCAAAAATAGCGGACGAACTGCCCAGCGCGACTTGCATATCCTGTGCTAATACTTCCTTACCTATTTGCGGAAAGGTGCTGATATGATTCAGGATGAGATCGGCATTTAGTTCGCCGACGACGATGACGTCAAATTGGTTTTCCATACGTGATTATGATCTGACCATAAATATAGTCATTACCCTTATAAGCGGTTAAATGCATGGATATGGTCTGCACGGTATGGATAAATTGTGACGCCCTGCACGACACGGGTAATCGTATCGTTTGCTGATGGAGCATCGGGCTTGAGCCCCAAATTAACCGACTTAAAGAAAGCCAGGATTTGGGCGGGGAGGACACTGCAAACGGATAGGAAGTCCTCTTCTATTTTTTCTCCGTAACCGGAAAAGTAAATGCCCAATGTGGCTTGTAGATCGTTGTCTGGAGACTCGCTGATGCCGATCTGCCCAATCCCTTTCTCTGTCGCTAAGATGGATTTGACCAGGTCAGCCTCGTATAAGTGTACGTAATCATCATTGGAGTACAAGAAAAAGATAAGGGTTTTGGGGTCGATAACCACTTTGGGTCCATGCCTTAATCCTAAAAATGAATCGTGTTTGCAAATCACTTTACCGTCCGTAAGCTCCTGCAATTTCAACTGTGATTCCTGGGCAGCGCTTTGCAGGGGGCCTGAGCCCAGGAAGACGGCGCGGTTAAAATCAAGCGACGCCATGTCCTTCAGCGGCTGTGTGTATTGGCTGATAATGCGATTACCATAATCTGCAAGACGTGAAACGGTTTCCTCATAGCGGTGAATCCGGTCTATGCGCGTTATCAGGAGTCCGGCTAATAACATGCAGGTAAAACTGCTCGTCATCGCCAAACCGCGGTCATTCGTTTCCGCTGGCAAATGAAAAACAAAACAATCGGGCCGGTCGCCCATACGGGCCAGGTCTCCTTCGGTATTACAGGTAATGATGAGGTGAAATGCCTTTTTACATAACGCATTAGCCAGATTAATAGCGGCAACGCTCTCCGGGCTGTTGCCTGAACGCGCAAACGAAACGAGTAATAAGCTGCGGTCTGACTGGAAGTAGTGATGCGGATGGGATACCAGATCGGTTGTAGGCACGGCCCATGTATGCTTATGGGACCCTTTCTGAAAAGGGTCGCGTAATATACTACCAATATAGGCAGACGTACCAGCACCGGTCAAGATCACTTCCATATCCTCGGAGGCGAATATGGTACCAAGAAAGGCCTGTAGGGCTGATTTGTTTTCGTTGACCAGCGCCCAGGTGCTTTTCCATAATCGCGGTTGCTGTGCAATCTCCTTCGCAGTAAAAGTTCCGCCGGCTTCCCGCAATTGCATCCCATCCATTCCGAGCCACGTTTTTCTTTCCGTTGTGGTTTCAGCAGTTATACGCTCTTTATCCATTTTCCTAAATACGTTTAACGTTTCAAACGCAAATATATAAATTTTTATTTCCTTTTATATTTATTGATATTTTTTATTTTTCCTTACATTATTTGATTTTATATTTTTTTTTCGTTTGTTTGTGCAGTCACCGTTCGATAGTGACGATTTTTTAACTGATCATTCATTTACATGCGAAAGAAAAGAATTGCGTTGGTTACGGGTGGTTATACCGACGAATTTACCATCTCATTATTGAGCGCGGCGTTCGTTGAAGGCATGCTCGACGCCACGAAGTATGAGGTGTACAAAATAGTTGTTTTTGAGGACCGATGGGAATACAGCGATGAAAACCAGGATACTCACCCTGTAAACCGTGCTGATTTTACCCTACAGCTACCCCATGAGATCATTCATTTTGACGTTGCTTTTATCATGCTTCATGGCATTCCCGGAGAGAACGGTTACGTTCAGGCGTACCTGGAATTATTGGGTATCCCCTACACATCGTGTGATGCGGCAACATCTGCCATTACCATGAATAAAGCGTATACAAAAGCGGTGGTGGCCGATATCGAAAACCTGTTTGTTGCCAAGTCTGTACAGATAGACAAGTCGGAAAGGGACGTGGCGAAACGGCTAATCACCGAGCGGCTCCGACTGCCGTACTTTGTAAAACCCAACTGCAGCGGCAGCAGCATCGGCATGAGCAAAGTGAGATCGCCCGAGGAACTGCCAGTAGCGTTGGACCGTGCATTCAGCACGAAAAACGCGGGCAACCAGATTCTTGTGGAAGAGTTTGTAACCGGCAGGGAATTCTCTGTCGGGGCTTTTAAACGGGGCAATAAGACGATTGTATTGCCCATTACCGAGGTAATGGTAGCCGATGGTTTTTTTGACTACGAAACCAAGTATCTATCGGAAATAGCCAATGATATGACACCCGCACTGCTGAGCCAAGATCAACGCAGCTTGGTGGAAGAGGTGGTGATTGCGGTATATAAGCGCTTGGCCTGCAAGGGCATGGTACGGGTTGATTTCTTTCTTGAAGATCAAACTGGAAAGTTCTATTTTATTGAGATTAACACCATTCCGGGTCAGACCGACCATAGCTTCATTCCAAAGCAGGTGCGTGCTGCAGGCATGGACCTACCGTTGTTTTACGAGGAATTGATCGAGGCCGCGACGGAAACGCCGCTTAAGGAATAACAAAAACCAACAATAAGTCCGTTATGAAACGTATACACCTAATGTTAGTATGGAGTGCCGTTGTACTTGGCTGTACCACCGACCAACACACATCCGAAAAAGGAGCGACCCCGCAGAACGAAAAGGCAACAAGCCTGCTGCTGAAAGATTTTAAGCCCCGGTCCCTCCACAGAACCGCGGAAACCGCCATCGGGCGGGCAGCGTTTCCCGTGATCGACATGCATTCGCATGCTTATCCGAAAACGCTTGAAGGCATTGATGAATGGGTCATGACAATGGATAGGCTCGGCATCGCCAAGACCGTGTTGCTCACCGGCCAGACCGGCAACGGATTTGACTCGTTGGTGAATGTGTATTCCAAATATAATGACCGGTTTATTTTGTTTTGCGGATTCGATTATACGGGATATGATCAACCGGGATTCGGCCCCGCGGCGATCAAAGAGCTTGAACGATGTGTAGCGGTGGGAGCAAAAGGCGTGGGCGAGCTTGGCGACAAGGGTTGGGGCGAAATGTATTCCAAGCCGCAAAAGGCGCTGGGTATGCATCCGGATGACGCCCGAATGAAACCTTTGCTGGAAAAATGTGCCGAACTGAATTTGCCGGTAAGCATACATGTGGCAGATCCGATCTGGATGTACCAACCCATGGATTCGCTGAATGATGGATTAATGAATGCCTTTAAATGGCGTCTTGATGACAAGGAAGCCATCGTGGATCATGCGGGCATGATGGAGGTACTGGCTAATGTGGTTGGAGATAACCCACAAGTCACCTTTATTGCGTGCCACTACGCTAATTTCTCCCATGATTTGGCGTCACTTGCACTGCTGCTTGATCGGTTTCCGAACCTTTACGTAGACAATGCAGCGCAGTATGGAGAAACATCGGTCATCCCGCGAACGACTGCAAAATTCTATAAACGGTATGCTGACCGTATCGTGTACGGCACAGACATGGGGGTGGAAGAAGCCATGTACAAGACCACCATCCGGATCCTCGAAACCGAAGACGAGCATTTTTATGATCATCAGATTTCGACGTATCACTGGTCGATGAATGGTTATGGTCTCGACAAGAGTGTTTTGGAAAAGGTATACCGATTGAATGCATTAAAGATATTAGGCCTTGAACGTTAACATTCCACTCCTTTTGCTGACTTCTTGTACCGCCTTATACGGTTGCTTGGGGAGGAAAGACACACAGGCGCAATTGACCGCGCATTGCTTTAGCTGTGACCAGGCACCTCCGGGAACGATTTTCTGTGACGATTTTGAGGCCGATCTGGCACTGAGCGAAAAATACTTTGAATATGCGGACGGCGGTGGGAAATTTGTGCTTGATGACACGGTGGGTCGCAATGGTAGCCGGGGCATGAAAGCCGTTTTCAAAAAGGGTGATGTTGATGTTGGTGCGCTGAGAAAATCAATAGGCCGGACACCGAGTGAATATATCGGAAAAAATGCTGTGAATCCGGAACAGGACTTTGATGAAATTTATTGGCGGATAGACATCAAGCTTCAGGAAGGCTGGCGAGGCGGCGGCGGAGATAAACTCACGCGGGCCACGGTAATAGCCAACGATGACTGGGCACAGGGGGCCATCGGTCATATTTGGTCTACAGAAAAATGGTACCTTATGGTGGACCCCGCAAGTGGAATTACGGAGGAAGGCGTACTGAAGGCCACCCGGTATAACGACTTCGATAACTTGCGTTGGAATCTGGGGAAAGCCGTCGGAACGACCCCGATATTCAGTGACAAATATGCGGGAGAATGGTTTTGTATCGAAGGCCACATGAAACTCAACACACCGGGACAACATGACGGCGTGTTCGAATTTTGGATCAATGACGAATTGCAGGCCAAGGCCGTTGGCATGAACTGGCATGGCGACTGGAATAGCAATCCGGATCATTTTAAAATAAACGCCGTGTTTTTTGAGAACTACTGGAATAGTGGCTCGGTCCAAGATCAGGAACGGTATTTCGACAATATTGTGATTTCCACCAAACGGATCGGTTGCAATTGCGCAAGATAAGGGGTCACTTTAAAAATTTATCTTTAACTTTCGAAAGTATTTGAAAATTGCAATATCCTGATGAGCGTAAAAAATAAGAAATCCACGGTACAACGTAGGGTAATCATCCTTGAAAAACTAGATCAAGACGGGCAGGTCGATGTCATTTCCCTTAGTAAGGAGCTAGGCGTAACCGAGGTGACCATCAGAAACGACCTCGCGCGGCTAGAGCAGAAAAACATGTTGATCCGGGCGCGGGGCGGGGCGATTAAAGTGGACCGCGTGAGCGCAGATTTTACACTATCCGATAAGAATAGGCATCACTACGAGGAGAAATCCCGAATCGGCAAGGCCGCCGCCCAGCTCATTGAAGATGGAGACACAATCATCTTGGATTCGGGTACTACGACGTTGGAAATCACCAAAAACCTGCGTGTTGCCGGGTTGACGGTTATCACGAACGCCCTTAATGTAGTGAATCAACTGGCCGACCATGAGCATGTGGCCGTCATTGTTCCCGGTGGGTTCTTGAGGAAAAATTCCCTCTCTTTGGTGGGTGCCGGTGCCGAAGACAGTCTTAAAAATTACTTTTGTGATAAGCTTTTCCTCGCTGTCGATGGGATCAGTGCCGACTTTGGGCTCTCCACCCCAAACGTAGAAGAGGCGCATCTCAACCGGATTATGATCGCTATTTCCAAAAAAGTAATTGTTGTGACCGATTCCAGCAAATTCAATAAGCGGAGCCTGGCCTTCATCGCCTCCATTGCTGAGATTGATGTTGTGGTCACCGATGAAGGTATCCCCGTAGAAGATAAGCGGAAACTGGAAAACGCCGGAATTGAGGTGGTTATCGCTTTGTAGCGATTTACTGGCCGTTCTTTCGATCCCACGATAACACCGGCGGCTGATGAGCGATGACCTCATCAGCCCCCTTGTCTTTTCTTTACAACCCGAACCAATAACTTTATCCTTTCTTTTTTGTTAAAAAATAAATGTTTTGAAAAAATTATCCTTACTTTTACTTCTGTTTAGTAAGCTTTCGCAAAATTACTGAATTATGAAAAAAAGATTAGGCTTCTTAAGATCAGTTATTACGCTGCTGTTGGCCATCAGCTATATGGGCGCGCCCACAAGTTGCGCACGGACCGACGACGACCGGGAGAATGGAGTAGCCGACTCGCTGCTCGCCGACCAATACCCGAATGATAAGGGTATCGAAACCGACCCCCACGTGCGCTTTGCCGAACTATTCGACGGGGACCTTGAGGAGATATTTGCCCGGTATACCGATGTCAAAAACGCAGCGGATATGTCTTTAGAAGCGGACGCGCCTGCGGGGAGTCATATCGGTAAATCGATCTGCATCACCAACAACGGGGGCACAACAGACGGTGGGCATTTGTATAAACGGTTCGCTCCAGGGATCGATGACACCGTTTTTCTTCGCTACTACGTAAAGTATCCGCAAGCTTCTCGAAATAACTTCCACCACGTCAGTGTCCGCATCGGCGGTTACGATCCGCCGTCCGATTGGCCGTATGGAACCGCGGGCATATGCGACCTGCCTACGCGGTTCAACGTATCTTACGAACCGATTACCGGGCAAGATGGCGAAATGGAAACTTATATTTACTGGCCCGAGATGCGGGCGTCAAATGCCGCTGGCGACCAATGCTACGGCAATTACCTGATCAACAATGCCGGAAGGAAATCCGTCGCCTATGACCAGTGGATCTGTGTGGAACTCATGGTTAAGTTGAATACACCCGGCAAACACGACGGCGAACTGCGGGTATGGCATGATGGGCAGGAAATGGGCCATTGGAAACCGGGCAGCCCGCGCGGTAGTTGGAACCGGGACCGATTTACGCACGCCGCTGACGGAGACCCGTTTGAAGGATTCATGTGGCGTGACGCCGCGCATCCCGGACTCAACGTAAACAACGTGAAGTTTGAATTTTACGACACGAAAAGCCCGGAAGGGCATCATAACTATGTACAATACAGCCACCTGGTCATTGCTACCAAACGCATTGGCCCGATTAGGCACTAACAAATTAATTTCGATGAATACTGACAATTTATCTTCATCCCGAAGGACGTTCCTGAAAAATTCCGCAGCGCTGGCAGGCGCAACGCTATTGGGCACCCATTCGGTTCGGGCTAACGGCCACCTGTCGGGCAGTGACACACTCAAAATCGCACTCATCGGGTGTGGCAGCCGCGGCGCGGGTGCCGCGGTCAACGCATTGCGGGCCGACAAGAACGTCCAGCTGGTGGCTATGGCCGACGCCTTTGCCGATCAGCTGGCGACGACCCACAGTACATTACTTAAAATCACAGACATTAAGGATGCCGTACGGGTGCCGGAAAGCCACATGTTTGTTGGATTTGATGGGTATAAGGAGGCTATTGCCCTGGCAGATGTGGTGATATTAGCAACTCCCCCCGCTTTCCGGCCATTGCATTTCGACGCCGTTGTAGCAGCGGGTAAGCATACGTTCATGGAGAAACCGCTTGCCTCAGACGCTCAGGGTATCCGGCAGGTCTTAGCCGCAGGGGAGGCAGCCCGCCAGAAAAACCTAAAAGTATCCGTAGGGTTGCAGAATCGATACGACCCGGCCTTCATCGAGCTGAAAGAACGATTGCAGGGGGGTCAAATCGGTGAAATCGTTTCGGCGACCGACTACTATTTGATCGGGCCGGTACGGCATGTAGACCGCCTGCCCGGACAGACCGAGATGGAATACCAGATGCGAAACTGGCGGTATTTCAATTGGCTCTGGGCGGGGTCGCCGGCCGCGCTCCAGATCCATAATACCGATATTGTCAATTGGGTAAAGGGAGGCTATCCCGTAAGGGCCCAGGGAATGGGCGGACGCAGCGGCTCCTATGCGCCTGGATATGGCGATATTTTTGACTCCTTTTTTATCGAATACGAATACGCCGACGGCACGAAGCTGAACAGCCAGATCCGCAGCATTGCAGGCACATGGAACCGCGGTGGCGCTACGTTTATCGGTACTGAGGGACGAGCGGATGCGGCTGCCAAGACGATAAGCGACTTGCAAGGAAACGGACAGTGGCGCAGTGAAAGTCGCGCGAACTCCTACCAGCTGCAACACGACCAGTTTTTTGCAGCTATTCGAGATAACACCCCCATGAACGACACGGAATGGGCAGCGATGAGCACGATGACGACGATCTTGGGCCGGATGGCAGCACACTCGGGAAAGCTGGTCGAATGGGAAGACGCCCTGAATTCGGAATTGTCTATCCTACCCGAAACATTTGCGTGGGATGCCGCTCCGCCCACGCTGCCGGACAACGAGGGCCGATACCCTATCCCGATACCTGGTCAAGCCCTGGTTTTATGAACGTGCACGTTATCTTACCGATGGCCGCTGCGTTGACGTTCGCCATGTCCACGCCGGTGTTGGCCGGGCAATTGCCGGCGAACGCCGAATCCGACCTACTGTTCAACGGCCATAATCTGACGGGATGGACCAATGTCAATACAGCCAAAGATACCTGGATCGTTGAAGAAAATGCAATATACTGCTCAGGATCTCCCACGGGCTACCTGCGAACTGACGATATGTACGAGAACTATATCCTTGATTTCGAGTGGTTTTCCGTAAATGGACAGGATCTTCCTGAGCTATTGATCCATAGTGATGCCCTTCCTGCCGTGGGTAGTCCATTTCCGCGTGGGATCAAAGGTCCGACATTGCGTGCGGGGCTCGCTGCGACAGGCAGTGCATCGATCAAACCCCGCCGCTTCGTGGGCGATATTGTTCTGAGTGGTTTATGGAATACCTACCGCTTGGAATGCCTGGGCGGAACAATTGTGGTTTCGGTCAATGATAAGGAAATTGCCCGGGGAACCGCTGCGCTGCCCCGGAAAGGGCACATTGCGTTTGCGGCTACCGGCCCATCCATTGCCTATCGCAACATCAGGCTTAACCGCTTGCCTACCCATCATCCAAAAGCCAATCAGATTGCCACAGCCGGTACCGGCTGGACAACCCTGTTTGCTGGGGAACAACTGGAAAACTGGGATCTCAAACCCGGACACATCGGGCATTGGGTGGCAAGGGATTGGCTGATCGATTATGATGGCAAAAGTGAGGAAAAGGACAAGTGCCTGTGGAGCAAAGCTTCATTCAGGGATTTCATGCTCATCGCCGATGTACGGTTTACGCGCGAACCGGAGACGATGCCAGCGCCGGTCATACTGCCTAGCGGCGAGCCTGCACTCAACGAAGACGGCTCTGCAAAAACCGTAGATTTACCCTATTTCGGCGATACCGGCATTTACTTGCGAGGGCATTCGAAAAACCAGATCAACATCGGGAATCGGTATATCGGTTCCGGAGAAATCTATGGGTACCGCGTGGATACGAACCTCCCGGCTGCGGTTAGGGCTGCAGTTACACCAACTACAAAAGCCGATAAACCGGCTGGGGAATGGAATCGGCTGATCATCACCATGGTTGGGGATTACATAACCGTGGTGCTGAATGACCAAGTGGTCATTGACCACGCAGTGCTACCTGGCATTGCGGCCGCGGGCCCTATCGCACTTCAAGACGACCATTGGGATGACAATCGCTTTCAATTCGCCAATTTATTCATCAAGCCGCTAGATTGAACCTCATGACACCTCATATCAACATATGTTTCCGTTGCTTGGTTTCGGCAATGATATTTTGCCTGCACGCGGCGGCGCAACCCCAATCCAGCGGAATCGCTGAAATCGTACAAGCCGAAACCCCAGAACTGATTGCCTTATACCAGCAGTTACATCAACACCCGGAGCTTTCGGAACAGGAAAAGGAGACCTCACGGCTGCTCGCCGATGAGCTGCGCGCGCTGGGCTTCGACGTCACCGAGCGGGTAGGTGGATATGGCGTGGTAGGGGTGATGGAAAATGGCGACGGACCCGTGGTTATGGTGCGGACCGATATGGACGCGCTTCCTATTGAGGAACTTACGAACGTTCCTTACGCCAGTAAGACACCCGGTGTCATGCATGCATGTGGGCACGACGTTCACATGACGGTATGGAAAGGTACGGCGTCGGTTGTATCGAAGCTTCGGGACCGGTGGCGCGGCACCGTTGTTTTTGTTGCACAGCCTGCCGAAGAGACTGGCATCGGTGCCAAAGCCATGCTCGCCGACGGGTTATTTACGCGATTTCCAAGACCGGATTATGCACTCGCTCTCCATGTCAGCTCGACACTGCCCGCGGGTACGGTAGGGTATCATGCAGGCATGTTTTTAGCGAGCATTGACAACCTCCATATCGCGGTGAAGGGCCGAGGGGGGCATGGAGCCGCCCCGCAACAGACTATTGATCCGATCGTGTTGACGTCAAAGATTGTCTTGTCGCTCCAGTCGATCATTAGCCGGGAGATCGCGCCGACCGAACCGGCGGTCATCAGTGTAGGCTCCATTCACGGCGGATCACGCAGCAACATCATCCCCAGTGAAGTGGAACTCGCTCTTACGGTCCGCACATTTGAAGACCAGACGCGCCAACACCTCTTGAACGCAATAAAGCGCGTTTGTGACGGCGAGGCGCATGCGGCGGGACTGACCCCGGAAGAATATCCACAAATCAAGCATGACGGCGAGTTTTTCCCCTCCATGTATAACGATCCGAAGTTGACCGCGCAACTGGCATCGGTATTCCGCCAAACACTGGGCGAACAGCATGTGCTGGAGCTTCCCCGGGAACTCGTAGGTGAGGATTTTGCACGGTACGGACGGGAGCAGCCGCCCATACCCACGATGATTTATTCGCTAGGCACCGTACATCCAGACCGCGTGGCCGCGGCAGCTGCCGGCCAACTGATATTGCCACCGCTGCACGGGTCGTTGTACGTTCCGGAGCCCGGCCCAAGCATACCCACCGGCGTGAAAACCATGAGTGCAGCAGTCCTTTCGCTGCTGCAGCCAAAGCAAACGGATCGCCGATGACGGTGGCCTGTAAAGGCTCCATCCCGCCAACGCGGACAAGTGCTGACAACTGAAACAAAAAATCAAACAGATGAAACATATTCCGAGACGAACATTTATCAAACACGGCGCCATGGCTTTCGCTGGGGCCGCATTACTGCCTCCCCAGTTTACACTGGGGAGGCCCATGAAAAAAATCCGGCTAGGCTTCATTGGCGTAGGGTTGCGTGGGCGGGCCCATGTAGCAAGCGCCTTGATGATTCCCGGCGTCGACATACCCGCCATATGCGACATCGATCAGGATGCCATCGCGGAGACACAGCGTATCCTGAGGAAAGCCGGATTGCCGGAAGCGAAAAGCTATACCGACGGCGAGCACGATTTTGAGAACCTCGTCCGACGTGATGACTTGGATGGCGTTATTATATCGACCCCCTGGGAATGGCACGTGCCGATGGCAGTGGCCGTGATGAAAGCTGGGAAATATGCCGGCCTTGAAGTCCCGGCGTCCATTACTGTAGCGGAAACCTGGAAGCTGGTCGATGCGCACGAATCGACGGGAAGCCATTGCATGATCCTAGAGAATGCATGCTACCGGCGGGATATCTTGGCTGTCCTGAATATGGTTAGACAAGGTCGACTAGGTGAAATCATCCAGTTGGAAGGCGGATACCTGCATGATCTTCGGCATGTTAAATTCAATAACGGCAAGCAACCGTATGGCGGTGGCGTGGAATTCGGCGAAAAGGGCTTCAGCGAAGCACGCTGGCGTACCCAGCACGCAGTGGAGCGCAACGGCGACCTGTATCCCACCCATGGACTGGGACCGATGGCGGAAATGGTCGATATCAACCGGGGAAATCAGTTTGACTACCTGGTCTCTATGGCCACCAAAAGCAGGGGACTCCATAATTACATCGTTGACAATGGCGGTAAAAACCACCCGAACGCCGACGTGGCTTTCAAACTCGGCGATGTGGTGCGTACGATGATCAAATGCATCAACGGTGAAACAATTACCATAACCCACGACACCAACTTGCCCCGTCCATACTCGCTTGGATACACCGTGCAGGCCACCAAAGGCATATGGCGGTATAAGAATGAGTACGAACCCAACGAGATCTACATCGAACACGAATCGGAGGATCACAAATGGGAATCCTTTGAGCCTTACCTTGAGCAATACGACCACCGCCTGTGGAAGGAGTTCGGACCCGAAGCCGAAAAAACAGGGCATGACGGTATTGACTATTTTGTGATCAAGGAATTTGTAGATGCCATCCGGGAACAGGCAACGCCACCAATGGATGTTTACGATGCAGCGGCGTGGTCTGTTATCGGACCTTTATCAGCGCAGTCCATCACCCAAGGATCCGCCCCGGTTAAGATTCCGGACTTTACACGGGGAAAATGGAAAAACCGTAAACCGATATTCGCGCTTTGAGTATCGCTTCGCCTGCCCTTCATAACCGTAAGGCATCATTCTTTTGTCGGATTTCTTTCACGTAATAAGGCTAATCAGCCCTTCTCAAAGAAAGGATATATGCTTTTATAGCAACGCGCCCCGATAGAAAACAAAGGTTACGAAAGAAAAAATAAATAATTTTTGCTTAAAACAAAAGATTTTATCTATATTTGATTATTGGATAGTCGTCAATATCCGCCAGTCAACAGAAAAAGTAAATTATGAAAGGAAACCGCTGCTTGAAAAAGACCTGTTTTAAAAACGCAAACAGGGTAATCGTCCCCGCTTTACTTTTCATTGTGAATTTATTGTTGCCTTTCCTAACCCAAGGAGACACACCGCTTTATAAAGCCGGCATTACATTAATCCCCTACCCGCAAGAAGTTCGGCTTACCGGAGAAACATTCAATCTTCCAAATCCGTTAACCATTGCTATCGACCACGATGCAACTGAAAAGGACAAGTTTGCTACCGGCGAGCTGCGGCGTCAATTGAGCGATCGCTGGAACATCAGCACGGAATTGACAACCAATCGCCGCAGCGCACATATCGTATTGACGAAAAGCGATACAGAGAAGAAGCACGGGAATCAAGGTTACCAATTGCAGGTAACGAGCAAGCGCATAACCGTTAGCGCTTCGGGTGAACCGGGTTTGTTTTACGGCGTGCAGACACTTTGCCAACTTATTCAATCGGGCGATGGCACATCTCCCTTTGTACTGGGCATGGCCATCAAGGACTGGCCGCATACCGCTAATCGGGCCATCCATTATGACACCAAACACCATCAGGACACACGTGAATACGTCGAAGGGTTCATTCGCGATTTGGCCAAATACAAGATAAACCTATTGGTGTGGGAGTGGGAAGATAAATTCGCCTATCCCAGCCATCCCGAAATCGGAGCACCGGGAGCGTTCACCATGCAAGAAATGCAGGAGATTACCCGGTATGCACAGAACTATCACGTACAGATCGTGCCGTTGGTGCAAGGGCTGGGTCATGTGAGCTTTATCCTGAAGTGGCCCCAATACGCGCATCTGCGGGAAATCCCCGCTTCCAATTGGGAATTCGATCCGTTGAATGAGGGGTCTTATGATTTGCTATTCGATCTTTGGGCCGATGCGATGGAAGCTACTCCGGGCTCGCGATACATCCACATTGGCTCGGACGAAACATTTGAATTAGGGAAAGGCCCCACAACGCGCGAAAAAGCAAAGGAAATCGGGCGGAATGGCTTGTATCACCTGTTTGTTGAAAAAAGCGCCCGGCATTTGCAGAAAACGGGGCGCGAGGTTATGGTTTGGGAAAGGCCGATGGGCTGGACGCGGGACGTGACGACCGACGAAGGTGTGGGGCAGGAATTATCCCCGCAGTACAAGGTTACCCCGCATGAGGGAATTGTATTGACGGAAGCCTACGGCTATGAAACGCCGGATCTGAAATACGCACGGCAGGCAAAAGCGCTGGGCTTTCAGCTTTTTGCTTATGACCCGAATGCGGGAATCGAATGCCTTTTCGTACCTTATTTTCACCGAAAGAAGGGAGCCATGCGCAATAATCCCCAGGTTATCGAGGGCAGTTTGGAACATTCCTATCATTTCTTCCGCTCGCGTTTGGGCGAAAACCTATTTGACGGCATGATCTGTACGTCGTGGGACGACTCGGGCCTCCACAACCAAACCTGGATGTTGCGCTTCATCACCGCGGCCGAATTTTCATGGAATGCACGTTCAGATCAGTCACTCGCGGAATTTACCGCGAAGTACTTCCGAAATTATTACGGCGACGACGTTACCGACATGGAGGAGCTGTTTCTGCTGCTCAATGAAGGCGCCTATTTTTATCAGGAGAGTTTTGAACGCAATGTCTGGCACCACGGCGAAATCGGTAAAACCCATATCCCCGATCTGCCGCGAACGGATGTGCTGGAATACAACCCGTATTGGAACACGGAGTATGCGCACCGGGTGACCCTCGCGAATGAATTTCTAGGGAAAATGGAACGCGCATTGCAGATTTGCGAAAATAATTTAATCGCCGACATCGATAATAAGTACGATTTCGAGGTATTCACATCCCTAGCTAAGCTGATTGAACATACCGCAAAAACCTACCTCGACCTGTCTTCCCTTGAGCATTCGATTACGAAGGCGCACCAACAACGGTTCCTCGATCTCGATTCCACCCTTTATCACTTGGATCAAGCGCACGCTACGGTGAACAATCAATTGGCGAGGCGCAAGGAAGTGTTTGACTACTTGGTTGGCGTTTGGGAAAAAACGCGTCTGCCCAAGGGGATGGATACGGAAGAAAAGGAATATTTCTTCCAGCAAGACCGTGCCCGCCATTTTGCAAACCGGACGCCCGATCTGACTTATCACATCTATGACGAGCAGCTTTTGGGACTGGAAAACTACTTGGATAAACTGACCGCTTATCGGGACCTTTTTTACGAGCGTATCGTCAAACCGGAGCAAATATACTTAAAATGATAACCGCCGTTACCCTTATTAGGCTCACGTCTTCAGCCCTGTTTTGCGTTTGGCACCCTTCTTTTCAGGGGATGGACTCGTATGTGGCGACCATTCCCGGCACAACGGTCACCTTTGACATGGTAGCGATCCCGAAGGGCACTTTCCAAATGGGAAGCCCTGCCTCCGAAAACGGAAGGAACACCGATGAGGGACCGGCAAGGACGGTGGCGGTCGACGCTTTCTGGATGGGTAAATTCGAAGTGACTTGGGACGAATATGAACTGTTTGTCTATGCTGAATTGGAAAAGCAAGCAACCGTTAAAAAGATGCCCGATGCGAGGCATCCGCTTGTTGACGGCGTAACGCGCCCCACGCCACCCTTCATGGACATGAGTTTTGGCATGGGGAAAAGTGGATTTCCAGCTGTGAATATGACGCAATACGCGGCATTGGCTTATTGCAAATGGCTGACGGCGAAGACCGGTAAATTCCACCGGCTTCCGACCGAAGCGGAGTGGGAATATGCCTGCAGGGCCGGCACCCAAACTGCCTATGGTTTTGGGTCGGATGCGAAACAGCTTGGTGCCTACGCTTGGTACCTGGGAAACAGCGGTGGGAAATACCATAAAGTGGGTACCCGAAAGCCGAACGCCTGGGGCTTGCATGACATGCACGGCAATGTGGCCGAATGGACACTGGATCAATACGTACCCGATTTTTACCGTACCCGGACCGATACGAAGAACCCGTGGGCGAAGGCTACCCGCCTTTATCCGCACGCGGTGCGTGGCGGGCATTGGGAGGCGCCGGCACCGGCATTGCGCTCTGCCGCACGCGGACAATCGCGGCCCGAATGGAAACAACGCGACCCCCAGATTCCCAAGAGCGATTGGTGGTTGACGGATGCGTCATTTGTGGGCTTTCGGATCGTACGACCCTTGAAGCAGCCGACCGCCGAGCAAATCGAAGCCTATTTCACTTCGCCATTACCTGATTATTAACCATACACGTATTCCGTTAACACGACAATCAATTAACCATGTTTTACACGTAAAACTATTATGAAATGAAAATGAAACTACTCAACAAATTATGGACGGTAACGCTGATTGCTTGTTGCTTTTCGCTTTATGGTAAAGCACAGCAGGCGATTTCTGGTCGGGTTACGGCAAATGGCCAACCGGTTGTTGGTGCTTCCGTACAGGTTGCAGGCACGTCGACTGCCGTACAGACAAATCAAGACGGGACCTATTCGATAACAGCGGCGTCCGGCAGCAGTATGTTGGTGGTGTCGTACGTCGGCTTTGTAACGCAGCAGGTACCCATCAATAACCGCACGGTAATCCATGTGGAATTGCAGGAGGGCGCTACGGAAATCGGCGAAGTTCTGGTGACGGCGCTTGGTATCGAACGGGAAAAGAAAGCTTTAGGTTATGCTATCCAGGAAGTCGACCTGTCGACCGTTACGGAAGCACGGGAATCAAACATCGCCAATTCCCTGAAAGGTAAGGTGGCCGGCGTACATGTAAGCCCAACAACAGGCGGGGCAGGTTCATCATCGTTCGTGGTGATCCGAGGCAGCAGCTCGATTGCTGGTGAAAATCAACCCCTGTATGTGGTAGATGGCGTACCTATTGACAATCAATCGCTGGATCAGGCCGGTATCTTCGGCGGTAAGGATTTTGGTGACGGTATCAATAACATCAATCCGGACGATGTTGCGGAAATGTCTGTGCTGAAAGGCCCCGCCGGTGCGGCACTCTATGGCGCACGCGGAGCAAACGGCGTCATTTTAATCACCACCAAAAGCGGTAGAGGCCGGAAAGGCATCGGCGTTGAATTCAATTCCAATTTTGTCATGGAAACCATCAATGTGATCCCAACCATGCAGGACAAGTGGGGGGTGGGGTATGGTGGCACCAACGGTTTTGGATCGATGGAGTATGAAGGCACGACTTATCCCGCACAGACGGGAAATGGTGATCAATTTGGGGGGCCGCTGGACGGGCAGCTGATTATGTACACGTACATGCCGGAATGGAGCCCCAGACCGTACTCACCACAGCCTGCCGATAATATCCGTGATTTTTTTGAAACCGGAAAGACATTCACAAACACGATTGCCGTTTCTGGAGGGGGCGATAAGAATGCGTTCCGACTATCGGTATCCGATATGCGGAATACGGGCATTCTGCCAAACAATAAATTAGACAGGCAGACCATCAATTTAAGAGCGACATCGAATATTACGGATAAGCTTTTTGTTGAAGGAAAAATAAATTACATCCGCCAGACCGGCGAAAACCGGCAATCGACCGGTTTGACTACGCAAAATCCGGCCTACAGCCTCTACCTGACACCCCGTTTCGTCGACCTAGATTGGCTGAAAGACTACAAGAAGGAAGATGGAACCATGGTGAACTGGAAAAGCGGAACGCCTTACAATCCATATTGGATTGTTAACGAATTCCTAAACGAGGATAAGAGGGATCGGGTTATCGGTATGCTGATGGGCAGGTACGCCTTTTCAGATTGGCTGAGTTTGCAGGCACGGGCCGGAACCGATTTTTATACGGATGTTCGCTTCGACCGCAAGGGAACCAATTCTCCACCTGCCAATTTAATGCCTGGGACGGTGAGCAACACCACCTGGCATGTAAAGGAAGAAAATTTCGACCTGTTATTAACTGCAAATGGCGACCTGTCGGAAAATTTCAAAGGGTATTTTTCTGTGGGTGCAAACCACTTAAATCGTAAACAGGAGGTTGTCGGATTAGACGGACAGAATCTGAATATCCCCTACGTGTATCACATCAGCAATGCGCAGCTGGTAACGCCGCGGAATTCGTTGAGTCGGAAACAGATGAATTCCGTATACTTCGCGGGGCAGGTCGGCTTTAAAGACTATTTGTTTTTGGACATCACCGGGCGGAACGACTGGTCGTCCACCTTGGGACTAAACAACAATTCGTTTTTCTATCCATCCGTTGCCGCGAGTTTCGTCTTCACGGACGCGCTTGGCATGAGCAACAACCCGGTATTGTCTTTCGGTAAAATTCGGCTCTCTGTTGCGCAGGCGGGTAACGATGCGTTGCCCTTTCAAACGACTGGCGGCTACGCCCTTGACATGGTGGGATATGGAGCGGGGTTGCCGTATGCCACATTGCGCAGCCAGGTGCCGCTTATTGACTTGAAGAATGAGCTGACTACCGGCTATGAAGCCGGCACCGAGTTGAGGTTTTTTAAGAACCGGTTGGCGATCGATTTCACCTATTATTCGCAATCCACCAAAAACCAGATCTTACCGGTTCAGGTATCGATGGCCACGGGCTACGCTACACGCGTAATCAATGCAGGTGAAATACGAAACCATGGCGTTGAGTTACTGGTTAACGGAACACCGCTTGCGATAGGCAATTTCCGCTGGGATCTTTCACTGAACTTTTCAAGAAACCGTTCAAAAGTCATTTCGTTGGCTCCAAATATTTCGACGCACGTACTGATTGATAACGCAAACGGACGAATAGAGGCGAGAGTTGGTGAAGCCTATGGTAATATCGTCGGGTTCCCGTTTCTCCGTACGGATGACGGCCGCTTGTTGCTTGGCGAAACGGGTATTGTTCAACGTGCCGCAGAGCAAGTGGTTTTGGGGAATATTCAACCTGATTTTCTTGGTGGGTTGACGAGCACGTTTGCTTATAAAGGCCTTTCGCTAAGTGGGCTGTTCGATATCCGCTTGGGCGGACAGGTCTATTCGTTCAGTAAAGATCAGCAGACACGCAAAGGAACCGGTGTATTCACCAGCGATAGGGAAAACCTGATCAATGACGGGGTTATCTTGCAGGAAGATGGCACGTATAAGCAAAGTGATATCGTGCTAACTTCTCAAGACTACTACGCACAGCGGGCGTGGGGAAACGTCGGAGAGGATTTTGTGTTGGATGCCGATTACATTGCATTGCGGGAGTTAACATTAGGGTATGCGTTTAGGCCGGGTTTCTTGGCGAAAACACCTTTCAATAGTGTTAAATTGTCTTTGGTAGGCCGGAACCTGTTTTACCTCAAACGCGACCCGCAAATGAAGCAGATGGGGATTACACCCGAAGGCGCTTTTGCTCCTAATTCAGCGGCGCAGGGGTATGAAGTAGCAACACTTCCAACGACAAGGACGTTTGGCTTCAATCTATCATTTGCGTTATAATTTATCATATGATCTTGTTTAACATGAAAAAGAGATATTTACAGCTTGCACTGATCGCTTTATTGGGTGGTTCGTGCACCCAAAATTTCGAGGAGATTAATACGAATCCCGCGATGATAAAAGAGGAAAATTTAAAACCGGAGATGCTGCTTACGTGGTCACTGAAGCATTCTGTTTTTGAATATTTCGGCCCGAACACGCCGTGGTCTATCAGAGAATATGCCGGTTATGTCGCCTATGAAGAAACAGGTGACATTTTTCTCCCTTGCGACTGTGCCAATCCCTTCAATTATTATCGCCGGTTTATTGTCAATTTAAATGAACTGATCAGGCTAGCCGCTCCTGATCCTCGAAAAAGCAACCAGGTGGCCATTGCCCGGATCTGGAATGCGTTTCTTTATCAGCGTATGACCGATGCTTATGGCGACATCCCGTACAGTGAAGCGGCAAAAGATCCCGCCAATGTGATCAACCAGCCGGTTTACGAGCCGCAGGCTTCGATTTATGCGAATTTAATGAATGAGTTGAAAGAAGCGGCTCAAATACTTAGCAGCGCACCCGATCAGATTTCGTTCGGTAATGCAGACCTTATCTATCAAGGCGATCCGGAATTGTGGCGGCGGTTTGCCAATTCATTGCGCCTTCGCATGGCCATGCGCATCCGTTATGCTGACGCCACATTAGCAGGCCAACACATCCAGGAGGTGGTGACCGCCCCCTTGTTGGAAGATAACTCCCAGAATGCGTTGCTAACGACCTTGCCTCCGGGTGGCACCACACCTGCGGGAAACGTGAACCCCGTTTACAACAGCGGCCTCTCGGGGGCTAACCCGATCCGGTTCGGTTTTGCCATCTCCGAAGTGATGATGGAGCGAGAAGATCCACGATTACCGGCCTATGCGGTTGCCGCTACCGACGGCGTGAGCGGCTATAAAGGCCGGCCAATCCAACTGGAAGGTGAGGAAGAGCGGAACTACTACAGCCGCACGAATACGGCCGAAATCGGACCGTTGCTAACGGGCGAAGTCGCTGATATCGTGGTGATGAATAGCGCTGAAGTATATTTTCTCCGTGCGGAAGCTGCGCTGGCCGGCTTATCGTCCGAAAATGCGCAGCAGATGTATCAACAAGGCATTCAACAATCCATGGCACAGGTGGGCATTGAAGACGAAGCTGCCGCCTATATGGCCAAACCGTTAGTGATTTTAGCCGGCGACGAGGAAGAACAGCTAAAGAAAATTATTTTACAAAAATACATCGCCATTTACCCCAATGCCACGGAAGCATGGGCCGAATGGCGCCGGACCGGATATCCAGCCATGTGGACTGGAAGCATGAAAGGGGCTACCAATGGGCAGATCCCCCGGCGAATGACGTATCCGATCGACGAGTTTGGGAAAAATGAGGAAAATCTTCGTCAGGCGATCGATCAGCTTCCCGGCGGCGACACATTCCTTAGCAAGGTATGGTGGGATAAAAAGCCCGGACTCCCCTATACGCATCCGAATCAAGGCATGTTTCCGCCTAATTAACACATTTCATGATCATTTCCCATATTGATATTTATCGGTTTAGCATTCCCATGGTGCCTTTTGCAATCGCAACAGGCACCATGCTTCACGCCCAAAACGTGTTTATCCGAGTTCATACGGATGAAAACCTATATGGAGTCGGCGAATGCTCTGCCTTTCCGATGATTGTCGGAGAAACACAGGATACCTGCCTCGTTGTGGCCCAAGACTTTGCCCGGCTTTGGAAGGGACGCGATCCCATGGATATCGAATCGCGCATGCAGGAGCTACACCATTTTATTGATGGCAATAGCACCATTAAGAGTGCTTTTGATATGTGTCTGTATGATTTGGCTGCTAAAACTGCTGGTCAGCCGCTGTGGGAGTTTCTGGGGGGAAAAAAAAGGCAGGTCGTTACCGATGTTACCGTAGGAATAGCTACGGTGGATGAAATGGCTGAGCGAGCGATGATGTTTGTAGCACAAGGAGCAACGATACTTAAGATTAAACTGGGCAACGACGTGAGATCTGATCTCAAGCGGTTAACTAAAATACGCCAGGTGGTCGGCCCGGATATTCAAATTCGCGTAGATGCCAATCAAGGCTGGACTTATACAGACGCATTGCATATACTACAAGCTACGCGAGAACTGAATATTGAATTCTGTGAACAACCAATGCGCAGTTGGGATGATCATCTTCTACCGAAACTCAGAAGCCATTCGCTGGTTAAAATCATGGCAGATGAAAGCTGTTATGATCACCATGATGCCCGGCGCCTCATCGCAGCAGGAGCTTGCGATGCCATCAATATCAAGTTAGCCAAGTCAGGTGGAATACACGAGGCCTTGCAATTACATCATGTGGCACAGCAGGCAGGTATCCCATGTATGATGGGCGGGATGCTAGAGAGTCGCATTGCGCTTAGCGCGAGCCTACATCTGATTTATGCTTGCCCGGGTATTGTGTACTATGATATGGACTCTTGCCTCCTTGGTCATTTAGCTGATCCTGTAGTCGGCGGTGTTCAATATGCCGATTTTACATTGGATATCAACGATGAACCAGGCTTGGGAGCAGACGCAGATGAGCAGTTTTTAAAAAACTGCGAACGGATTACCATTTAAAACAGCGTAGTTCAATTTCATTTCTAAATTTTGTCTATATTGGAAAATCCCATCGTAAAACATAAAAGAAACATCAGCCCCATAGCTATCATTGGTGCCTTGTTTTTTATATTTGGCTTCGTTACTTGGCTTAATTCGGTACTGATACCCTACCTCGAGATTGCGTGCGAGCTGAATAAATTCCAATCGTATTTTGTCACGTTTGCGTTCTATATGGCGTACCTGATCATGGCGCCACTATCGACAGCTACACTCCGTCGCTTTGGTTTCAAAAATGGCATGGGCGTAGGGCTGCTCATCATGGCATTCGGCGCGCTGCTGTTTATTCCTGCAGCACTCAGCCGAACGTATTTTCTCTTTTTGACGGGCTTATTCATCATGGGCAGCGGGTTGGCCATCCTGCAAACCGCATCCAATCCTTACATTACCATTGTTGGCCCGATCGAATCAGCGGTGAAACGCATGAGCATCATGGGTATCTGCAACAAACTGGCAGGCGCCCTGGCACCGATTATGCTCGGGTTGTTCTTAAAATTAGACGACACCGATCACCTGCTGGCGCGCATCAATTCCCTTTCGGCTACGGCAAGAGCTGCCGCGCTCGACGAAATGGCCATACGCGTTATACCGCCCTATATCGCTATTATTGTGGTATTGTTGGTGCTAGCCTATCTTATATTTAAATCCGGCCTTCCTGAAATCGATACGAACGCCGAAGATGACCACGCGGCCGTTCAGGCGGTTGGCAAGAAAAGTGTGTTCCAGTTTCCGCATGTGATCTTAGGCGTTTTCACGCTCTTCTTATATGTAGGCGTTGAAGTGATGGCGGGCGATACGATCATTAGTTACGGGCTTTCGCAGGGTATCCCCTTTGCTACAGCAAAACTCTTTACCACCGGTACATTGGTCGCCATGGTCATCGGGTATATCATCGGTACGTTTGCGGTACCTCGATACATCAGCCAGCAAAATGTGCTAAAAGTAAGTGCTTTATTAGGGCTTGTGCTGACGATCAGTGCGGTATTTGCTGAGGGTTACCTATCCGTTGGATCCGTGGCCCTGCTGGGCTTGGCCAATTCGCTTATGTGGCCGGCCATCTGGCCACTGACGCTTGCAGGCTTGGGCCGATATACCAAGGCTGCGTCGTCTTTACTTATCATGGGCATTTCTGGAGGGGCCATCATTCCACTTATTTACGGGGCGACTATTGACCACCAAGTGCAGCAGTCAATGTCTGCGGGGGTAGCTAAGGTTATGGCTACGGCAGATGCTTCACAGCAGGCCTACCTGATTATGTTGCCCTGTTACTTGGTGATTTTTTATTATGCCGTAAAAGGCCACCGATTAGGGAGGGAAACGAAAGGATGAACAACAAAATCGGCCGGATGAGAAGTTGGCTTCATGCGATCGGACCCGGCATCATCACCGCGGCGCTGGTCTTCGGACCAAGTAAAATGACCATTACCTCCCAGTTGGGTGCGGATTATGGATATGCTCTTTTATGGATTGTGATCGTTGCGATTTTCTTTATGATTACCTATACGACGATGGCCGCTCGTATTGGTTTAGCCACCCAACAATCGCTGCTATCGACCATCAAGCAGCGATGGGGAAAAGCGATAGCCATCACGATTGGTGGTTGTATTTTTTTGGTAACCGCTTCCTTTCAGGCAGGTAATGCCGCAGGTACAGGTATTTCGCTGAGCGAATTGACGGGGGTTTCGCCGCGGATAACAATCGTATTGTTCAGTCTCCTTGCCGCAGGATTGCTTTTCTTTAGGTCATTTTACAAGCTGTTGGAGACTTTCATGACAGCGATGGTCATTGTCATGTTGCTCGCTTTCGTCGCCACGCTTTTTTTGGCAACGCCTGAATGGCGTGCGGTATCTATAGGTTTCCGTCCATCATTACCGAAGGGGTCTGAGGTACTCGTCATTGCATTTATCGCGTCGTGCTTCTCCATTGTTGGCGCTTTCTACCAATCCTATCTGGTCCAGGAAAATCGCCGGGTCAGCCACCTTGCCGATCAGCTAGTTGCCAAAGACAAAAGTATCGCCGGTATGCTGATATTGGGGTTCATGAGCATGGCGGTGATGGTATGCTCGGCCAGCATCCTGCATCCGGCGGGCATTGCTATTCAAACGGCATCCGACATGGGCAGCGCGTTGGAACCGCTTTTTGGTCAACGGGCTGCTGCTATATTCCTTATCGGTTTGTTTGCAGCTTCATTCTCTTCGCTGGTTGGTAATGCCACGGTAGGCGGCACCTTACTGGCCGATGCCCTGGGATATGGTCACCATTTCAGCTCGCGTGCGGTTCGTATTTGCATTGCCCTGGTGATGCTTGCGGGTGTGATCGTGTCCATCCTTTTTGGTAGGGTCCCACTGCAATTGATCGTTTTAGCGCAGGGTGTCACGGTATTCATCGTGCCCATCATTGGGGTTGCTATGTTCCTGATTGCGCGTGACAAACGGATCATGGGAAACTCTGCTAACTCACTTTTTACTAATTTCTGGGGTGCACTGGGACTGCTCTTGATAATTTTTCTTGCCGTAGCTGGGCTACGGTCTTTGATCTTATTGTGAACCATATATAATTACACGCTGATGGATACGACAACAGCATTATACCAAGCGTACCTCCGCCCATCGGCGGAGCTGATCGCTGATGTTGCAGCCTTGAATGACGATATATTGATTTTGGGTGCCGGCGGGAAAATGGGACCTTCTTTGGCCCTATTGGCCAAGCAGGCCATGGATTTGGCCGGCTTATCGACAAAAGTGATAGCGGTGTCCCGCTTTTCGGAGCCGGGCATTTTAAGGACATTGAACGCCGCTGGGGTAACAACCATCCAAGCCGATTTATTGGATGACAGCGATTTGCAGCGGTTGCCTACCGCAACACATGTGCTTTACCTCGCAGGAACCAAATTCGGCACTACCGGCAATGAGGGGATTACTTGGGCGATGAACAGCTACCTTCCCGGTAGGATTGCCCAGCAATTCAAATCATCCAACATGGTCGTATTTTCCACGGGCAACGTGTATCCGCTTACCCCTGTCGCTGAAGGTGGGGCTACTGAAGAAACGCCACCGGCGCCCATCGGCGAATATGCACAATCGTGCCTCGGGCGGGAACGCCTATTTCAATACTATGCGGGTCTGCATCAAACGCCGACATTGGTTTATCGATTAAACTATGCGAATGACGTATCGTACGGGGTGCTGCTCGAAATTGCCAAATCCGTATTTTCGGGCCGCGAGATATCGTTAGCCATGGGCCACGTGAATGTGATATGGCAACATGACGCCAACGAGATGGCGCTGAGAAGCCTGCTGCATTGCCAATATCCGGCCAGGATACTCAATATCAGCGGACCGGAAACCGTTTCCATCCGGTGGGCTGCTCACGAGTTCGGCAAGCTATTCGGCAGATCACCAATTTTTGTTGACGAAGAACAGCCGTCGGCCCTATTGAGCAATGCTGCAGAAGCGTTCCGAATCTTTGGGTATCCAAAAGTTACCCTCAAGCAGATGATTGAATTGATCGCTAAGTGGGTCGAGGAGGACGGACGAACACTGAATAAACCCACTCATTTTCAGGAACGTGAAGGAAAATTTTAACCGAAAAGCGATGTTATCAAAGCCGATTCGAGACTTGCTGCATTCCGGAACTGTTATACCAGCTCATCCACTGGCATTAAATGCGTCTCTTCGTCTGGATGCCGAACGGCAACGGCGTCTTAGCCGATATTACATCGATGCCGGTGCAGGCGGCGTAGCCGTAGGCGTGCATACGACACAATTCGAGATTCGACAACCGGGGATTGATCTATACGAGCCCGTGCTGCGGCTGGCATCTGAAGAAATTCGTGCTGCGGATTTGCAGCGGCCGTTTATACAGGTGGCCGGGATTTGCGGACCCACAGACCAAGCCTGTCGTGAAGCGGAAGTAGCGTTGAAACACGGCTACGACTTGGGGCTGCTTAGCATGGGTGGATTGCAGCATCTATCCGAGGCTGACTTACTGGAACGGACCCGTGCGGTAGCGGCAATTATACCCGTATTTGGGTTTTACCTTCAGCCTGCGGTGGGCGGTCGTGTGCTTAGTTACACATTTTGGCGTGAATTTGCAGAGATTCCAAACGTGGAGGCAATCAAGGTAGCGGCATTTAACCGGTACCAAACGCTGGATGTAGTCCGTGCCGTTTGTAACTCGTCTCGAAGAGACGATATTGCTTTATATACCGGAAACGACGACAACATTGTGGTTGATTTGCTGACTCCATACCGTTTTGACGTAAATGGTCAGCCAGTGACCAAACATTTCGTTGGTGGATTGCTTGGACATTGGGCCGTTTGGACGGAATCTGCCGTCGCACTGTTGCGGCGGATTAAGCATTGTATCGCTACGGATTATACAGGGGTGGCAGCATTATTGGAAACCGGCGGTAAAGTAACCGATATGAACGCCGCGCTGTTCGATGCCAAGCATCACTTCAAAGGCAGTATTGCCGGTATCCAAGAAGTCCTGCGCCGAGCTGGCCTTTTGGAAGGTGTGTGGTGTTTGAGCCCGGAAGAAAAGCTATCTGACGGGCAACTCGCCGAAATAGATCGGGTTATGCAGGCTTATCCTGAATTGATTCGCGAAAAATGAAATCACCTGACGTAGCTGTGGCAACATGTACCGTAGGTACGGAAAGAAAGGCAGTGGCGGCACTACCGGGGCGATGATATACCTTAATGAAAGATGATGCATATGGTTAGCCTATCTTGTTTGTTGTTGGCGTTGTTGGCCGGTGCGGGCTGTAGTGCGGACAAGCGTCCTGATCGTCTAAATTTCTTGATTATCGTAGCCGATGATTTGAATTGGAATTCGGTCGGTGCTTTTGGAAGTCCGATTAACGACATCACGCCGAACATAGACCAGTTGGCAGCGGAGGGGATGCGTTTCAACCGCGCCCATGTGACCGTTGCAGTCTGTCAACCATCTCGAGGGGCGCTTGCCACAGGCAGGTACCCCTACCGATCGGGCATAACGGGTTTTTTCCACACCGAAAAGCCGATCCCCACCCTTGTTCCGCTGCTGAAGGACATTGGATATTTTTGCGGCATACTGAGCAAGGTGGAACACTCATCGCCCACGAAAGATACACCCTGGGATTTTCTAGTAGATATGCAATCGCTGGGGATGGGGCGTGATAAGGACCGCTATCGCGAAGAAATGGAAGCATTCATCGCACAATCCCGCGCCAGCAGCCAGCCATTTTACCTGATGCTCAACTCCAACGATCCCCACCGGCCTTTTTCGGGTAGCGACCAAGAAAAAGAGATGTGGCCGGAGACCCGCATCGTGCCGCCGTCGAACGCCTATAGCCCTGCGGATGTCCCTGTGCCGGAATTCCTGCCCGATTTGCCCGAAATCAGGCAGGAACTGGCTGAATATTATAGCTCGGTTAAGCGACTCGACGATTTGGTCGGTGTCGTGCTCGACGTGCTGGACAATGCGGGACTTGCCGACCATACCATGGTCATGTTCTTGTCAGACAACGGTATGGCGTTTCCCTTTGCGAAAACCAACTGCTACCTCAACAGTACCAAGACGCCATGGATTGTTCGATGGCCGGGATATGTGCAACCGGCCAGTTTGGACAACGAACATTTTATTTCGGGCATCGATTTCTTCCCCACGATATTGGAAGCGGCGGGTGTGCCGGTTCCCGCAGGGACCGACGGCACTTCCTTTGTATCCGTGCTGAATGGAAAAAAGCAATCCGGTAGGACGGCCGTGTTTACGCAGTTTTACGAAACCAGTGCTCGGGAAGAATTTCCCATGCGCTGCATACAGACCGAAAACTATGGCTATATTTACAACTTCTGGGCCAATGGTGAGCAGGTCTTCCGTAATGAGTCGCAAACGGGCCGCACTTGGCGGGCGATGCAGCGAGCCGCGGCATTACACCCGGATGTACTACGGCGGACGACGTTCTTTTCACATAGGACGCCCGAGGAATTTTATGACCTCGAACGTGATCCTGATGCATTGCACAACTTGATAGATCATCCCGATTATCAAGATGAGGTAGCAACGATGAGGGCTGCGCTGTTTCGGTGGATGGAACAACACGGCGATCCTGCATACAGCGCATGGCCCCAAAATATGAAAAGTACGCTAGCAAGAGATAGTATATGAGCAAACAGCAGATCGGTTTCATATTGCTGACCATGGCAATGGCCATGGCATGCAACCCGGTACAGAAAAAGCAACAGGCTTCGAGCCAACCCAATATTATCTATATCATGAGCGATGACCATGGCTACCAAGCGGTCAGCGCTTATGGGTATGGCATCAACAGCACACCTAACATTGATCGCATTGCGCAGGAAGGGGCACTGTTTACCCGGGCCACGGTTACCAACTCATTGTGTGCGCCCAGCAGGGCGGTATTGCTCACGGGCAAACATAGTTTCGTCAATGGAAAGGTGGATAACATGTCGCCGTTTGACTGGTCACAGGATAACTTCCCAAAGCTGTTGCAGCGGGCGGGTTACCAAACGGCAATGGTGGGCAAAATCCATATGGACGGGCTACCACAGGGGTTTGACTATTCTGCGGTGGTGCCGGGGCAAGGTGATTATTATAACCCGGACTTTTTCGTCAACGGCCAGAAAGAACGGTTTCATGGATATGTCACCGATATCACCACAGATCTCGCGCTGCAATGGCTGGGTGAACGCGACAAGGACAAGCCCTTCTGTTTGCTCTTCCATCAAAAGGCTCCCCACCGGGAATGGCTGCCTGCAGAGCGGCACTACAAGGAATACACGCAGCTGACCTTTCCCGAGCCGGAAACCCTATTCGACGACTATAAAGGACGCGGTACAGCTGCAAAATCCGCAGAGATGAATATCTTGAAGGATATGAACTGGGCAGGGGACTCCAAAATACCGCCATCGATAATGGACGAGCTAGGTATTCCGAGCACGCTTAATTGGGACAAGAATGCCTATGAAAATAACCTGGGGCGCATGGATTCGGCACAACGGAAAGCGTGGGATGCCGTGTACGACCCGATCGTCGAGGATTTCCGGAAACGCTATCCGTCGATGACTAAGGAAGAGCTGATGAGGTGGCGCTATCAACGGTACATGCAAGATTACCTGGCGACCATAGCAGCTGTAGACGACGGGGTAGGCAGATTACTGGATTACCTACGTGCTCATGGCTTGGAGGAAAACACCATCGTGGTGTACACGTCAGACCAAGGGTTCTACCTAGGGGAGCATGGATGGTTCGATAAGCGGTTTATGTATGAAGAGTCGCTCAGGACGCCGTTGGCAATCCGTTATCCCAAAGAGATAAAGGCTGGTACGAAAATCGATGCGTTGGTGCAGAACCTGGATTTCGCACCCACGTTTTTGGACTATGCCGGCGTACCCATCCCCGCCGATATCCAGGGCCAATCGTTTAGGCAACTGGTATCCGGCGAAACGACGGATTGGCGTGACGCCATCTATTATACGTATTATGAGTACCCGTCGATCCACATGGTTAAGCGTCACTACGGTATCCGCACGGACCGCTACAAACTGATCCACTTTTACTATGATATCGATGAGTGGGAACTCTATGATTTGGAGCAGGATCCCAAGGAGATGCTCAATGTCTATGACGATCCCGCATACAAGCAGGTCCGGGAAACCATGCACCAGAAGTTGGATGAAACCCGGAAAGCCTACAACGATTCCGATGAGAACGACAACCGGTTTTTGGATGCTTATAACAAAGCGCTGAAATAAGGCAAAGAAATAAAACACCACGATTCTCCTATCGGCCGGTAAATCGCTGAGCGACCAACAAGGCCACCAAAATCAACGCGCCTGAAACGTAATGATACGTCATCAGTTCTTCGCCAAACAAAACGGCCGTCGCAGCGGTAGCTAGCGGAATGATGTTCATGAATACCCCGGCACGGCTGGCTCCCAGCCGACTAAGTCCGTAATTCCAGAGTAAATAAGTGACGCCCGTTCCCAAAACGCCGAAAGTGACAGCGGCTATCCAGAAGGAGGTTTCATATTCCATAGGGCGGGGGTGCGCAAAAAACGGAAGAATAACGACGAAGGCAAGTAGGCAAATTAGGTTGGTGAAGAAGGTGAAAGACTGATTGTCAAGTGCCCCCCGGTACTTCGTTACCCAGCTGTTATAACCGGCTGAGAGCAGCATGGCTATCACCACCAACAGATCGCCTTTCAAAAACACCAGCTGCCTCAAGTCGTGGATATTCCCTTTGCTCACTAAATAGATAACCCCGGTTACGCCTAGAATGGCTGCGGCGATTTGCCGGGGAGACAGGTTTGTCTTTAAGAACAGCCGCGCGACTAAAATGGTAGCAACTGGATTCAAACTCATGACCAACGATGCGTTGATCGACGTCGTGTGGTTCAGTCCGGAAAACAGGAATAGGTTGAAACAAAACAATCCCAATAGCCCGACAAGCAGCACACCCTTACTGTTTGCTCGGAAAGCAGCCCAGCCGGCCACGTCTTTCCGAAGTAAAAACACCAACGAACAGACCGCAAACAGGTAGCGCCAGAAGCCTGCTTCCATAACATGCACGCTGCCGATCATGATTTTCAACAAGTGGAAGTTCAACCCCCACATCAAGGCTGCGGCAACAAGGCAAAGTACGGCACGCATGGCGGTTGGAACGATTAGTCAGTGCTGATGATAAATTTTCGAAACGATCTGCCAGACCCCGGCAATTTTTGCGAGGAGAAGGAAATCGGTATAAACGACGCGTTCACCGCACAGAAGATCGAGGGTTGCGCAGGCTTTGTCGCCAACCCAGTCGACGGTTCTTAACCGCGCAGTCAGGGCCGCTGAGAGCGGATCGAAATCGTTGTCTTCCAATCTTTTCTTGAGCGCACATTCCCACATGGACCGGGTAAAATGAGCCATGCTGCCGTCTTCGAGGATATTGATGATGGCAAATTCGGGGTGGAAGGCGGCTTTGAAAGCGTCGATATCTGTTTCGTTAAATGCACCGTGAAGATAATTCCTAATGGTGGTCGCGTGGAGCGCTTCAATGTCCATAATGTATCATTTTCTGGTAATTCGTTCGTTGCGTCGGTTCTTAGCTTTGCGAGAAGCGTAATGCTCCACATCGTGCTGTATCCAAAGTTGCGCATCGTGGTCTACCAACCAGCGCCGAATTTTGGCGATGGATTGCCTGCTTGCCTCGGGGTCGGTGTTAAAAATGGGTATCCCTTCGCTATCAAAATGGTGCTGGGTATAGCTCACGTCGCCGGAGATGATCATCGTCGTATCCTGCAGCCGCAGCATGAGTGATTGGTGTCCTGGCGTGTGGCCCGGGGTAGCTATAAAGGTAATTAAGCCATCGCCAAACAAGTCGTAATCGCCATCCAGCTTCATGAAGGTCGAATCGCTCAGTCCTTCGTAATCAGCATAGTTCATGGGTTTGCTCGGTGCAGCGAATGCATGGGCATATTCGGCCTCTTGCATGATAATCGTTGAGTGCGGGAAATAATTAGCATTGCCTGTGTGATCGATGTGCATGTGCGAAAACGCCAGGTAGTCGATATCGCCAGGCCGCAGCTCCAATTCGTTTAGCTGCTTCAACAGCGTCTGGTTGACCTTTAACTTGAAAATCCAGTTTTCGACTCCGTCTTTTTCGGTGTGCAATCCATCGGCAAGGCCAGTATCCCATAAAACCCGACCCTTGGGGTGTTCGATCAAGAATACGGGATTCGCCAGTGCGATGTGCATCCCTTGGTTATACTGGCTGCTCAAAAACGACCCATCGGTGCATGCCATCTCACCGCCGTCTAAAATGTGTACATTCATAGTTTAATAATGTCAGGTTCATACCTAATTCCTAAATCAGGTACAAAATTCGGACGTTGGCAGCAGGGAAAAAGGGCTAAGAAGGCGTATTTGCTTGTCTAAAAAGGCGTAACGCGCGACGGGTTGATGTTGAACTGTTTTTTGAAGGACTTGCTGAAATGCGCTAGGTCTTCGAAGCCGCACTCCAAATAGATCTCCGAAGCCTTACGCGGTGTGGTGGTCAGCAGTTGGTAAGCGTGGTCGAGCCGCTTCTGTTTGAGCCATTTTGCGGGTGTCGTGCCGTAGAGTACCTTGAAATCTTTCTTAAAAACCGTCAGGCTGCGTCCCGAACCACGTGCAAAGGTCGCCAATTTCCTGTTTTCGAGGTAATGAACATTCATGTATGCAAATAGATCGGCCTTGCTGCGCCCGGAAAAATGCTGAAGCTGATAGGCCAGCTGGCGGTCGGCCTTGATCAATCCGATAAGAGCTTCCATGGTTTTAAGCTTGGCCAGCTGATCATCCATGGCAACCCCCTGTTCGAAAAACAAGTGAAGCGACTGGATAAATTGATCGAGAATGGGTGTCGATGCGATACCGAACACCTGACGTAAGGGCGCCTTGCTTTCCGTCGGCGGGTGAATTTTCAGCTGTTGAAGCGATTCGTTGACGAGGTCTTCATGAAACGAAAAAACGATGCTCGAAAATCTCGTGTCATTCCCTTGCCCTGTTTTGGTGATCGTTGCCGGTGTGAATTTCCTGAACAGCACAAACTCGCCCGGCGTAAACTGCATGACCGTTCCGCCCTGCGTCACTTTCAATACTCCCTCCCGGATGAAGGTGAGCAAGTGCTGCGAAGGGTAAATATCCATGGTAGCCGCTTTTGTCCGCTCATGTGAGAGGATTATCCGATGGTTTTGGTAGGTGACGAGCCGATTGTACATATCACTAACGAATGGGGACTAACTTACGAATAATGTCACTACTTCGTTTATCTTTTCCTTATTTCATTCTGAAATCGAATAGCCTGTATCGCCTTGATCGGCTATGACCGCGGGTGGGAAAAGGAAACATGATTTTGCTACCCGATTACATTGTATATAAAAACAAATTTAGCTAAGTTTGATGCTGGCGATTACGACAAAAGCATAGTCATGAATGAACTGGCAAAGGAATACCTCCGTAAGTTCGACCGGTTTAAATCCGATGATATCGACCAGATCATCGCAAATACTTCTGTTGAGACGTTCAAAAAAGGCGATTCCCCCGTTCGCGAAGGGAAAATTTGCGACAAATGCTATTTTATTTTAAAGGGATGCCTTCGTCAACTCAAAATCGTGAATGGCGAGGAAAGGACAATGAATTTTTTCACCGAGGGCGATCCTATTGTGCTGTATGCCAGTTACCTGAATGGTAAACCCGCTGATTGTACAATTCAATGTATTGAAGACTCAATCCTCATCAGTGGCACAAAGGCACAAGAGATCGCCATGCACCGCGCCAATCCATCCACTGAACATTTGATGGCCAGCCTAATGTTTGAAGACTATAAAAAGGCTGAAAATTACATCACACTCCTCAACGGCTTCAGTCCGGAGGAGCGGTATCTCCTGTTAATGAAATCACGTCCTGGCATTTTGAATCGGATACCCCTTGTTTATATTTCAAGCTACCTGGGTATCACTCCGGAGTCACTGAGTAGAATCAGAAGGCGAATCGTTACTTCTCCCGAAAAGGAATAGCCGCCCTTTTCTCCGCATAGCATAGCTAACGTAGGCAGCAAGCCCTATAACGATTTCAACGATCGTCACCATCACCAGAGATTGGCTCGGAATCCCGTCTATTACCATACCGTAACTACGCGACAAACCGTAAGCCAGGTAAAACAACACGGCTAGAGAAAGTGCGAAATCAGTTGACGACGGTTTAAAAGCACCAAACAACATCACGATTCCGGCTAGTAATAGGGTGCCACCCGCGGCCCTTATTTCACTTAATAAATTGGTCTCGCCCGCCACACGGATACCGGCAGATGCTTCAAAGGTTACCGGAAAAAATAATTGGCCAATGCCAACCGAAATGCCGATAACACCTGCAAGGATCAAAACCAATTTTACATAAACTGACTGCGTCATACTGATAAATTTTACTTGAAATGACCTGTAATTTCGGTACAAAGGTAACCGACGGGAATAATGCTTCACTTGACTTAAGGTAAGAAATGAAGAGGGGACTGTGAAGTTGAAATCGAATACCTTTGGTTATCCAATTGGCCTGCGTCCGACTTGCCGGACCCATTGAAATTATGCGAACGGTCGGCTAATTTTCTTGTGGGGTTCAACATGCTGCCAGATTCGTTATAACCTCGCCAACACGCGGGCTGAAGCTGCAATTGCATCCGCAATATCCGCTTCGGTATGTGCCGCACTGATGTACCAAAGGCCGCGGCCGATGACCCGGATTCCTTCGTCGTGCAGGCCGGCGATAAACCTGTTCAGTTTACCTTTGTCTGCATGGAAGGTGTCCCGGTAGTCCGTCAATTCGCCCTCATTTCCGAAATACGTCACAAACATCGGCCCAAGGCCTTGAACCACTAGATTCTGACCGGCTTCCGAAGCGGCTTCCCGGAGGCCGGCCATCAGCTGCTGGCCTAATCGATACATCCGGTCATAGGGCATTTCGCGTTCTAATACGCGTATCGTTGCAAGGGCCGCGGCTACCGTAGGATTACCGGAATTCATCGTGCCGGCATGGATCACCTTTCCTTGTTCAATCAGTTCCATCCAATCCCGCTTTCCGACCACTGCGCTGATGGGATAGCCGCTTCCCATGGCTTTGGCAAAGATCGACAGGTCGGGTGTAATCCCGAAATGGCGTTGCGCTCCACCTAATCCGACCCGGAAACCGGTGATCACCTCATCAAATATCAGTGCAATACCGTAGCGGTTACAAAGGTCCCGTAATCCGGCCAAAAAGCCCTCTTTTGGTACGATACACCCATTGTTGCACATGATGGGCTCCGTGATGATTGCGGCCAACTCCTCGTGCCGTTCTTCAAGCGTCCGGCTCACCAAATCCAAATCATTCCACGGGAGAACAATGAAATCCGCCCGGGAGGAATCGGGTAGCCCAGCCGTCCATGGAAATACATTCGGATCTTCACGATCGCCAAGCGCCTCGGCCGATGGTGCGGAGATGCCATAGGCTACGTTGTCCAGCCAGCCGTGATAATGGCCTTCGAAACGCAGAAATTTCTGTCGACCGGTCTTTGCGCGCGCTACCCGAAATGCGGTTTGCACGGCTTCCGAACCGTCCAAACAGAATCGCATGAGTTCAGCCGATGGAATCAATTCATTCAGCTTCTCTGCCAATTCGATTTCCTGCAGGTGCTGACCGGCATACAGCTGACCCTGGGCGGAATAGTCATGTACCGCCTGCAGTACCTCCGGATGGGAGTGCCCCAGGATAAGCGGCCCCTGGCTCAGGGTAAAATCCAGGTATTCGTTGCCATCCACATCGTAGATACGTGTACCTTTTCCGTGCGTATAAAATAGGGCGTGGGGATGGTTATATTTGCGGAATTCGGAAGAGACGCCTGATGCTAGTACTTTTTTGGCGCGCTCCAGCAATTGTGCTGATTTTTCGTAGTTGCTATTCATGATTTGAATGAAAGATTTGATTATTGCGGTTCGATAAATTTCTTTTTGGGCTTAATGAGGAAGAGTGCCACGGCGGCCAGGACAATAAATAACGCTGCAAATTGATAAACTGTAGTAAGTCCGATATTGGCGTCCCTCAAAAAACCGCCATAATAAAGCGCGATTCCGCCAACGATGGTGCCGCAGCAATTTAGGATACCGTAGCCAGTAGCGCGGTAGCGTGAATCGATGATCATACTCAGTATAGGCATGGTATTCGCATCACTGAATGATTTGGTGACAGTGTAAGCGATGAAACAGCCGATGGCAATCGGCAAAACGGTGGTGTAACTGGCCATGAAAATTGCCGGGGCAGCGATACATAGCCCGATGGCAGGCACCCAGATTCTACCCCTTGGATTGATTTTGCTCCAGCGATCAGCCAGAAAACCGCCCAATAGCACGCCAAAGATGGCCGATGTAAAGATATAGGCCGTTGAATACAGTCCGGCCACGGTTTGTGAAAGGCCAAACTGCTCGGTGAAATAGGTAGGCAACCAGCCCACGACCAACCACGTGAGTATGCTCACTAGGGCAAAGAATATCACCAACAGGATAAATGATCGTTGTTTAAATAGATAGGCTAGCCCCTTTCCAAACCCAATTTTTTCTCCCGGTTCACGATCAAGTATTTCGTCTTGTTTGGGAGCTTCCTTCAGCAGGAAAATCAGTGCAAGCGAATAGCCCACTCCAAATATACCAAACAGCAGGAAAGCTGTATTCCATGCATGGTTTTCGGCGATCCAGCCGCCTACAAAGCCCAAACTCTGGCCGGCCATGATGCCGGCCATGTGGATACCGGTAGCCAGGGATCGCGTCGGGCCGCGGTGGTAATCCATGATCAGGGCCAGCGCTGCCGGGATATAGCACGCCTCGCTGATGCCCATCAGCGCGCGGGTAACCAGCAGCTGCTCGAAGGTGGTGGCGTACGCCGTTAGCCACGTCACCAACGACCACACGAAAAGGCTGCCCAATATCACCCGGCTTTTGCCGAGCCGGTCGGCCATAAACCCCGCCATGGGACTCAACAACCCATAAATCCAGAGAAAAACCGCCGTCAATAGCCCAAACTGGGCGTCTGTCATCGGTATCGCATCTACGATCGAACCGCGCATCGTGGTGATCATGGTTCTATCGATGTAATTCAACAGGGCTATAACAACGAGCAGGCCTACGGTCAGCCACGCTCGGGGCACTTTAATAGGGGTACGGGGAGTTTCTTCCATGATCATCTCTTTTTTGCTTTAAATTACCAACTGGTCCAGCCGCCGTCTACGAGCAAATTGTGCCCGGTTACGTAACGCGATGCCTCAGATGCCAAAAATACAATCGGTCCCTTGATGTCTGATTCATCGGCAAACCTGCCCAGCGGCGTTAGCCGCTTGTAGTTGGACACAAATTCATTGTCTCCGTATCGTTCTTCTACGCCCGGCCCGTATCCACCGGGACTGATGCAATTGGCACGGATCCCATACTGCCCGTAGTAATTGGCGAGCCATTTGGTAAAGCCAACCATCGCCGATTTGTCATATGTATAGTTTACCGGGCTGGTCATGCCCGTATCGCCGTAGACCGGAAAATTGGGCCCGACCACCCCTTGTATGGAGCCGATATTGATGATCACCCCTTTGCCGTTGGTGACCATGTGTTGGACGGCGTATTTAGTCATCAACATCAATCCGGTTGAATTGATCCGTTGCGAGGCCTCCCATTCTGACTTTTCCATCTGGTCGAGCGTTTTGAAGCCTTCGCGGGAAACCGCGTTGTTCACCAGCACATCCAGCTGTCCAAACCGTTTTACAACATCATCCACAAGCCGCACAATGGACGTTTCTTCGCCCAAATCCAGTCGCATACCCACCGCCTGGTACCCTTCAGCAACCAGTTCGGCCGCGGCCGCCTGACAGTGCTCCGCATTGCGCGAAGCGATCACCACGCTTGCCCCCGCCTCGGCCAGCGCCCACGCGATGGGTTTACCATACAATCCCGCACCGCCGGTTACCACGCATACGCGGTCTGTTAAATCAAAACTATCTCGAACATTCATATCATCAAACTCGTTAAAAATTACCACATCCCCGGGGTAATTACCTTCAGGGGAAGTTGCTGAAAGGTGTCTGCCGCCTCCTCCCTTATTTCCAAGGGGAGCGCGGGTACCTGTTGCAACACTGCATTTTGTTTTACCTGATCCGGATGTTCCGCACCGAACACCACGCTGGTTACACCTGGCAAATCCCTTACATACGAAAACGCAAGTTGAGCAACATCCACCTGAGCCTTTTTAGCAAGCTGCCGCAGCCGTTGCAAAAAGGGTATGGCTGCTTGAAGGTGCGGCGGAACGCTGCCCTCGTCCAAAAAGAAAAGTCCCTGCAAAAAGACACTGCGGGCAAATACCAAACTTCCCCGCTCCTTCATCCGTGCCAACCCGCCGTTGCGGACCACGCGCTGGTCAAAAATATTGACCGGCACCTGTACCGCTTGCAACGAACGTTCATCCACGATGGCCATTGCCTCGTCTGGATAATACAGCGATATCCCTCCTTTGCGGATCAACCCCTCTTCCTGAAGCTCCGTTACCACCATCGGCAGAAACCGGATCAACTGCTCAATGGGCTCATCCTTACCCTGGTGGTAAAGCAAGATAGGTAGCACCGGGATACCCAGTGCTTTCAGGCTTTGCCGTACGTTATCTTTTGCTTCTTGCCGGGCTTTCTGCAAATCGACCATCGCCGCAGCGCTCCATTTAAATTTACTGACGACCAGCAATTCTGCCGCGTCTTGGCTGTTGGCGGCCAAGAAATTACCGATTACCTCTTCCGAATTGCCATAGTACCGGGAAGTATCCCACGTGGTGATCCCCGATTGCACCGCCGCTTTCAGTATCGCTTCGCCCACCGCCCTATCCGGCTTGCCGCCGTCGTTGGCTATCCCGTAGTTTAAACCCAACTGGACCGTCCCCAATGTAAGTGGTGATACCTTCATGGCTTTTGCTGTTTTTTTTCTGCTGTCACTCCGGTTATCCGATTCGTGCGGATACCCGGTTTAACTTCACCACTGATGTAATAGGTCCGGCCATTCCAGTTGACCGTCGGAAGTGTTACCCGGCCGGGCTCCCTTTCCATCCCTTCGTCATACCCCCAGCGATCTGTTTCCGGATTATACCAAAGCAACTCTCCGCCAATGCCGGGATGTGCCTGCGGAACGGAATGCAGAGCCGTTAGCCGATCCACGCCTCCCCAGAAGAGGAATGCCCGGCCGGCTACCAGTGGCGCGGGGTTTGCTCCTGCCGACATGCCCACCGGCAGATCACTCAGCCGATGCCACTCGCCGCTCCAGCGGTTACCGGTCTTTGCAGGTGCAAAACAAAATGCATCCTGGAAGATATGCCGTTGGTCCAACCCTACGGCATTCCGTTTCTTGTTCTCGCCGCTGAAGAGGTAAAATTTACCCGCGAAGCTTCCCGTAACCGGAAAAATCCGCCCTTCACCCGGCCACTCCGGCAACGCAAACCACCCGTTATCCGGCGCATCCAGATCCAGACCATAACAGCAAAGAAGCGGTGCCCCATCCGGCTTGTCCATTCCACCCACCACAATCAGCAACGAACCCACCCTTGTTCCAGCCATATTCGCCAGTGGATGGGGAAGCCGCGGTCCTGCTTCCATGTCCAGTATGCCATTTCCCCATCGCAATAACCACGTTTCGTCACTATGTAAGGTAGCCGTGCTCCCGCCCACCAGAAAAATACAATCCTTGTAAGATACCGACACGCCATAGGCCAATCCACCGGGCAATACGTCGGCTAACTGCCGCCATTGGTTGGCACCGGCTTCCAGCATGAAGATATCGTTGTGCCATTTCTTCCGCCCTCCTTCCCACGGATATCCATCCGGAAAATTAGCCCCTCCCATGGAGAACAGACGCCCCTGGCTTACCCCGGCAAACATGCCCGCACGCCCTGCGGTATCGGGCAATGGTGGCAATTCTGACCACACAATGGGTTCCTGCGCCCTCGTCTCATACGTTATCATCGTCGTTACGATCAATCCGATCATCGAAATTAGTTTATTCGTCGTGTTCATTTGTTCTCAAGCGTTAATTTCACAACCTTTCCCGGGCCCGGTTCGGCATCACCACCGGTAACGATGGCACAGCCCGGCCCCAACAAGCAGACGTTGCTGGTCAACGGAATCCCCGTTGGAATGGATGCGCGTAAATTCCCTTGATTGTCCACCACCTGAAGGGCACCCATCCCGTAGTGGGCTACCCACACCTGTCCCGATCTGTCAATTGCCAGGCCATCGGGCAGATTTGCCTGCGGAAGCCCAGACGTGTGGTGTGGTAACTCACAAAATGCGTCCCAGCCTTTTGCATCACCCGGCCCGTGCAACCGGATGCGGATCAACCGGTTGGCATAACTCTCTGCCACGAAAAGATGTTGCTCGTCAGCGGAAAGTACAAGGCCGTTCGGATAGTCCAATCCTTCCGCCACGATACGTTCTTCACCCGTGTTCGATTGGTAAAACACATAGCCCCGATGGCGCACCGAATCTGTAAAATAAAAACCGCCCCGGCTGTCTGTAATGACGTCGTTCGGTGTTGTCACCGATTTGCCGGCACAATGCCCGTCGATGGCATTGCCCGTAAAATTCCCTTTGGCATCATAGCGCCTCAATTGCCGGGTTTTGCTGTCGCATACCAGCCAATTGCCCTTCGCGTCTCGGGCTTGCCCATTGGGCCATCCTCCCTCCACACAGCGCGATGCGCCCGTTTCTACGTGCCAATACCAAATAGCTCCACCCGTCAGGTCCGTAAAATAAACACCACCCTTGTCGTCACAGACCGGTCCCTCGGTGTAAAATGCGCCTTCAAACAGGACTTCCCGGCGAACGCTTATCTGCTTCGTGAAATCAATTGCCATGCTATATAGATTCAAAAGGGAAAAGCGGTTTCCGCCGGAATCGATAAGGCAGTTTGCTCATGTCCGCCCGGCTTGGGCCGGGCGTATCCACTTGCAGGACGCTCCGGCAAACCGGCCCGTACGCAGCCAGCGGCGCGTTGACTCCTTTGGCCACCAACACATCGAACGCTTCCGGATCGAGGCCAAAAGCCGTCAGCTGCCGGAGGCTGAAGGGTGGGATACGCAACGTACTCACCATTAGGGTACCGCCGCCTTCCGTACCAATGATCAAGGTTTCGCCCATGTCAAACCGGACCTGCCCGCCATGTCTTGGGGTCTGTTCCGTAAATTTTCCAGCCACCCGGTCTTTTAGTGTCACTCGTTGTTTCCAGGGTTTTCGTCCTTCTTCGTCAAAGCCGGAAAGGCAAAGATCGAAAGAAGCGCCAACCGGCACCGCGGCTGCATCCCTCACCGCGGCGGCATCGTGTTGATAACTGAAATACCGCAGCCCACGGGTTTCCAACGCCTTCACGAGCGCCAGCCCATTACCGGGTGTACCCCCGCCAATGTTGTCGCCCATATCCAGCAACAGCACGGACTTCGGCAAGTGGGGCAGTTTCGCCACGGCTTCCGCCACGCCGATCTTGTCGCCTACAAAGCCAGACTTTCGCTCGAGGATATACGCTTCCAGCTGTTGCGCAATGCGATCCGCCAGCGCGGCATCGCCCTCGGTCACCACGATGATCGAACTACCCATCTCCGGCACATCGGCATAGGGAAATCCCAGCGCCACGCTCACGGAGCACACGCCATCTTCTTTCTCGAGCTGTCGGGCATATTCGTATATCCCTTTGCAGGGCTGCACATCCGTGCCCTGCTGTTCGATACTGATTGCCAGCGGCAGTTGCACCAGTTTCTGAAAAAGCTTCGTTCTTTCCCGCAGGCAACGGATCATCAGCTCCGCAGCTTCTTTGCCTCGCTCGCGCTGGTCGAGGTGGGGATTCCGTTTATACACAACCAGTCCGTCGGTCACATCGACCATCCGCTCGCTCACATTGGCATGAAGGTCCAGCGTACCTACTACGGGTACTTCAGGTCCCACCATCCTGCGCACCGCTTCCAGCCAATGCCCATCCATGTCGCGTTCCTGTTCGCTAACTCCCGCTCCATGCGGCACGACCAGACAACCGTCTATCGGCATTGCACGCTGCAGTCCCTCCAGTATCTCATCCAATAGCGCCCGATACGCCTCATGGTGTACCACACCCCCTGGCGTTGCCTCGGCAAATACAACGGGAATCACCTCGACCCCTTCCCGATCCATCACCTCAAGCATTCCCCCGATTTCATGGTGAGCATCCCGATATTCGTTCCGGATGTCGGCTCCCCACAGCCAATGGCTATTCCGGAAATCAGCCGCATAAGTCAAGGTGTCGATAAACGTATTCGACTCGTGATAAATCCCTATCAAGGCTACCCGGAAACTCATGCTTACTTTTTTACCATCGCCACGGCATCCACTTCAAATTTCAGCAAGTCGCCCAAACAGCCCATCAGCGTGGTCCTTGCCGGATACGGACTCTTGAAATATTCCTTATAAATCGCATTAAATTGCGCAAGGTCGCTTTGCTGCCCGACATAATTCCGCACCTGCACCACGTCTTCGAACCCTAAGCCAGCCGCCGCAAGTATCTTTCCCAGGTTATCAAACGATCGCCGGCATTCTTCCTCAAAAGTACCCTTTACAATAGCTCCTTGGTCATCCACGGACGCCTGTCCTGAAATAAACACATACGGTCCGGCTTGCACAGCTGGCGAAAACGGCAGAAAACTCTGTGGCACGCCCGTTCCTGAAATATACTTTTTCTCCTCCATATCCCTGTTCGATTAGTTTATTAAAAATGCATCCATCTTGTCCAGAATGCGTCGTACTTCCTCATCCGCCCACTCCTGTTGCATCGTGCCGAGCGGTGCCTTGGTCGCACCGATATCAACACCATACTTGAGCAACATCGCTTTCCTGAGAAAGGTCCAGATATTGGGCAAGACAAACAAAATAATCCGCTGGAATTCCAACATAAACGCTTTTCCACGTTCGAAATTTCCATTTTGAAAATCCGACAATACCTGTTGGCACACCTCACCCCATAAGTTATAAAATGTACCGATTGCGCCGCAGGTGCCGCATAGCGACGCATGGCACATCAATTCGTCCGCGCCGCTGAATAAGCGCAACCGTTCGCCAGCGTGTAAATTTATGGTACTGATTTCCAGCAACTGCCCTGTAGTCAGCTTCATACCGGTTACATTCGGCATTTCCAGCAATTGATCAATAAATGACGGAATATCGCCCATCGTATTGTTGCCCAGTTGATAAGGAAAGAACGGCAGTGCGGTAGCCGCTGCGATTTGCCGGTAGTGTTCCAGTGCCGTTGCCGAGTTTCCGGTAAAGTAAATAGGCCCAACCGAGGAGACTGCATCGGCGCCAGCGTCTTCGGCATGTTGCGCCAGTCGTACCGATTCGGCGGAAGTCAGTGCACCCACCTGCACCATCACGGGCACACGTCCGGCGGTTACCGACAATACCCTTTCTGCCACCTGCTTGCGTTGCGCTTCGGTAAAAAGCACGCCCTGTCCGGTCGAACCCAGTATGTACAGCCCATCCAGTCCCTGCCCGATCAACAAATCGGTCAACGCTTCCAGCTGGTCAATAGCCGGTTCCCCGTCATCCGTTACCGGCGTAAACATGGCGGGCCACAATCCACTTAATTTATCGTTCATTCTTCTTAGTTATTAATTGTATGATGTAATTCTTAAGTCCTGCCTCATTGGCCAAATAAGCATTTCCGCTGGTCGACGCCATGACTGACGCGCGCTGCATATCCTTAAAGCCGTGTCCTGTTATCAGGCAAACGATGGGTTGCTCGGGGGCTAACGATCCCTCGGCCAGCGCACGGCGTACGCCTGCCAAAGCCACGGCTCCGGCGGGTTCGCAAAAAATCCCTTCCTTTTTCGCCAGCCAATCCTGGCATTCCCACACGTGTTCGTCCTGGACGCCAAACCCCGTGCCGCCGCTTCTCCGGCACGCAGCGATGACTTCAAGGCCATCCAATACATTCGGCACCTGCAAACCACTGATGGCTGTCTCACTATGCGGCACAGCCGTGGGATGCATCTGCCCGCTTGCCAATGCCGAGACAATCGTGTCATTACCTTCCGGCTGCACGCAGTGCACCACGTGATGGCGGGCGGTTTCATGCTGTTGCTTCCAGCGCTCAAAGCCACGCGCAACCGCCAAAGTTAGCCCGCCCCCGCCGGCGGGCACAAACACCTGCGCCCCTTCGTCAAACGCCTCAGCAATCTCATAGGCAATGGTCTGCACCCCTTCCATCGCCTCCGGGCAAAAGCAGTATGCACTGATCTGCACGGAGGTTTGTTGTTCTTCGGCCAGGCGCCCAAGCATCGTCATGACCTGATCGGTCACCGCAGGACTTCTGCCAAAATCCTTCACCATCAGCGTTGCAGCTCCGTACACTCGCATTTGCTGAAGCTTGCCTTCGGGGGCGCCGTCCACAATGGCCATGATGCATGGCAGTTGTGCCGCAGCGCAGTACGCAGCGAGGGCAGCCCCGGTATTTCCGCTCGATGTCGCCAAGCAGACCTTCACGCCCTGCTGCACAAAACGTGATAGGGCCATGGCCGCAAATCGGTCTTTGTAGGACCCCGTAGGGTTCAGGTTTTCCAATTTGAAGTACAGGTTATCCAATCCGAGCGCCGGACCGATAAACCGTGATTTCACCAAGGGCGTATGTCCCTCCCCGAGCGACATCCGCGCACGATTCTCCACCTCCGGGAGTAGTTCGTGATAGGTCCAAATTCCTTTCAAAATACCAGTTTATTCTCTTTTCCCCAGATAATCCGGGCATTCCATAAGGTCCCATTGGCACCTCTTGGATGGGGCTCATCACCAATCATGAATTCCGCATCGGTAACCCATGATTCATCCTTTGTAATCGATGAGGCGCCAAAATTACCCAGCATAACGCCGCGCTCCGACATCAGTATCTGCTCGGTAGCCCGGATAACGTGCAGTTCTTCTGGGTTTACCTGCGCCAAAAACAAGGGTGCCCGATTGCGCATGATGTGGTCGTTATCTGCCCCCTTTCTTGTATAAGACAAAAACAGTCCGTCGCTGTGCACCAACCAATGTGCTTGCGTATTGTAGCTGCCCAGTACTTCTCCGTTGTCAAATTTCCAGGGCCTAAATTCCTCCCAGTTTAACCCATCCCTGCTTGTCGTCACATATGCAGCTTTATCGTTTCTCAAGGTCAGGTAATAGGTGTCGTCATAAAAGGCCAGCGACGGTTCGACGAGACCTCGGCCTCCTTCCACGGTCATTTCCGTACCGTGTTGCAGATAGGATAATGTCAAACCATCAAACGAACACTCCAGCACCGTAACGGAGTAATCCCCTCCGCCCGGACCCCGGAAGTAAATGGGTAGCAATATATTTCCATTTGGCTTAACCAACCATTGTGTACAACCGGGGTTAACCGAAAAGAACTTCCCATTTTCCTCGGGGATGCCCGCTATCGCCCGCCAAGGAGTCCAACTATTCTCTACCGGATCAAATACCGTATAATGGGCATCACGGGCGCGGGGTTCGTTAACCAGTTGTTTCCCCGCTTTATCATACCTCACTTTGATCCCAATGCCGAGCAGCTTCCCCGTCTTTTCATGCCATCCGGGCGTCACATCGGCAACGCTGACGGTCGTACCATCCGGCTCATAGGTCCACGCCAGTTCGGGCACCTCGATGGGATCGGTCCAGGTTTTGCCAAGGTCATTGGTTCTCATGTAGTACAGTCCGGAATAAAAATCGCTGACTTTAAGGTGTTTTTGCAGCGTCATCATCACCGCAGGTTTCCCATCTTCACCATACCCAGGTATAGCAGCTGCACGGGGATGGAACCATGCGAATGTTGGATTCAACGCCTGATGGGCAACTTCGGTTTGCACGCGGAATGGAAGGCGTTCCGTCCTTTCCACGAGCGAGAAATTTAAAAACAAGCAGAGTGCAAGAACCGGCAGGGGTCTGCAAATGCGACGGGGGTTTATCATTTTCTTCATTTCAAAACGCTTTAGGAAATTGGAGTTTCTTACTGGCATAGCTATTGAAATTATGGCTGAACCCACCATCGGCGAGAATCGTCGTGCCGGTAATGAAAGACGCCTGATCTGACGCCAACCACGCGATCAGGTCGGCGATTTCACCGGGTGTGGCTGCCCTACCCAAGGGTGTCATCTCATTCATCTCGGCCTCCAGCTGCTTGGAAATGTTATTCCCTTTCACGTCTTGGTAATCCCCGCTCATGGCCGTCTGTACATTCCCCGGACTTACCCCCACCACACGAATACCGTCTCTTCCGTAACACGTGGCCATTTCATAGGTTAAGCTTTCGATACCACCCTTACAGGCGATATAAGCCGGACTGTAACCGCCCGCCCGTTGAGCCATGACACTGGAGATATTGATGATGACGCCGGCCTCTTGCTGACGTTCCATCACGGCTGCCACATATTTGGTTAGGAAAGCCGGGGCGGTCAAACAGATCCGCACGGTTCGTTCCCAATCGTCCAGTGGTATAGTCTTCAGCGTGTCGATCGTCCGCCATGCGGCATTGTTCACTAACACATCGATGCGCCCCCAACGGGCCACTGTCGTTTCCACAACGGCATTCCAATAGCTGGGCTCGGCCAAGTCGCCCGCCAGGACCAACACCTGCGTACCAAATCGGCCTTCAATAGCATCCCGTACTTTCAGGAGGTCATGCTCTTCCCTTGCCATAATGGCCAGCCGATAACCCTGCTCGGCAAATTTCACCGCGGTCTCGTATCCGATACCCCGTGAGGCACCGCTAATGATTGCTACCTTCTCCATTGTCGATGCTGATTTTTTCGTTTAATGTTACGTTCATAATTCCGCCCAGGGCATCGCCTTTTTGTACGGACACCCGTTGCTGCAGTAAGAATACCAGTCCGGCCTCTTCCACAAATAGCTCGTGTTTCGAGCGCGTATACGGGTCGATAATACAGCCAAAACGTTGTCCAGCCAGTGCCCAATCGCCCACAGCGACATCGGGTACGAACATGCCCGACACCGGTGCGGGCATCCTGCTTTGCAAGTAGCCGCTGTCGGTGCGGTAGTCTTCCAGCCAATACTTCCACTGGGGGATGTTCATACCGTCGCTCCGGAGCATATTCAGTTGGGCGAGTATCCGCTTTACGGCTTCTTTGTAATGTTCGGCAACGTGTTTCCGAAATCCGCTTCCGCCGCCATATTCCAGGTAAATGGCCGGTATATCGGCATCCCGCGCCACAGAGAGCGTCCGGCCATCGGGTCGATGGTCGGTGCCCCATAGCAACGGCATGCCCGTAGACAGTGCCAGTTGGCGCTGCTGCTCCAATACCGATGCATTCGGATGCAGCATATACCCGGCCAGCGGGTAGATATCAAACGCCATTCCGCCGGTATGTAAATCGATGACCACATCAGCATTCTTAATCCGCTCACTCACGCGATAAGCCGCCTGTTCGGTAGGTGAGCCGTCTGCGCTGCCTGCGCATACCCGGGCAAGATCCAAGCCATCGGCACCAAAACGGCTAACTGCCTCATATGCCCCTGCATTAACCAGCGGGTCGATCAGTACACTGCCGCGGTGGATTACGCCAGCGAGCTCTTCAGCGAGTTCCATCAGCGCAACGATCGGCTCATATTCATCGCCATGTACCCCGGCCAGTAACAGCACCTTCGGTCCGCTGTTGCCGCTTTCGATATGCAGGGTGCGATTCATCTCAATGGTCTCCTTCATAATAGGGTGCGCCGCACGTGGGTGCTTTTGGATCAAAAATTTGCAGGCGTTTAAACAGCAGTCTGGCCATTTCCAAATGTCCGGTACCATTCGGGTGCAGCGGATCATTCAACCAGTCAGCAAACACCTGCTTTTCGCCTTTATTATGCATCACCGACTGCCAATGCAACCAATGGTCGATGGCAAACACCTGCCGGGAATCGGCTACCGTGCGCACGACGTCGGCATACTCGGCGATACGGCGTCTTTCGTTTGCCTTTTCGATGATAATCGGCGCCGGCACGTGCAGCAACGGAATCGCACCGGTGCCCCGGATGAGGTCAACGATTCGGATAAGGTATCGCTCAAAATCCATCGGGGTTATGTTTTTGGTATCCGCACAGTCATTGGTCCCCATCATCACCGACACCACCTGCGGCTTGAACCGGATAATCCGCCATTCCGCATCAGCCAATAGATCCGCCGTGGTGTTTCCGCTAACGGCCGTATTAATCACGACATCCCGGACCCGCCCCAGTTCCCAGCGGATACGTTCGGCAAAGACTTCTTGGTAAGCACGCCACCCGTGCGTGTGCTTCGCTCCCTGCGTGATGCTATCGCCCGTGAAAAGCCACACGGTCGGCTGCTTTGCGTTAAGGTACTCCTGTAGCCTGTCCAGTTCGTCGCCCACGCTGCCCGGTTGCACGGAGCCGGGGACCATATCCCGTTGTATTTCAGGACCCCGCCACCCAAGCGACGAAATTGCACCGATACTCCATAAACCTGTCTTCAGAAAGCCTCTTCGTGAATGCATACGATCCTATTTTGCCTCAAATTTAACCGATGTGAGGTAATAGCCGCTTGACGTGGTGCTTGCTTGTCCCACGCGGAGGTAGTTCAGTCCGAAATCCGTATTCCGGCTGAATGCTGCTGTGCCAGCAGGTTTGCCATTAACCTTGATATGGGCGTCGCCACGTTGGCTATCCCACGTAATTTCGACCTTCAATTTGCCGGATCCGCTGATTTTGGATTCCGGTAAGGAAAAGCGAACGACTGCATGTTTGGCAGCCAACGTATCATGTGATACGCTGAAGTGATCGGTCAACGCCAATTCGATACCGGGATTGACGTCTGTTGTGTAAAAATGCACGGTAAGCTGCCCGCTTTCCGCAGCTGGGAAATTCCATACGGCGGCATGGCCTGCTGATGCCTGTGGCTGAACGCAAAGCGCTTTTTTCTCCCCGCGCGCGGGAATATCCAATGAAAAGCCGGCATCGATGCCAAAAAACGTCCATTGTACGAAGCCTTTTCGGAAGTCGTCGCCCGCGGCGCGATGTGCAAGCCAGTCGGGATCAAACATCACGATCGCGCGTTCTTCGGCTTGTCCAGACACGAATACCACCTTGCCATCACTGTTTTCAACGGCAGAAGGATAGGCCGTACCCCGATCTCCCTTTTCGGCAGATGATACCGGGCTCACCAGCACTTCCCTGAATCCTTTCCAGGTCTTTCCGTCATCGCTGGATATCGCTGCATGAAGCACCTCCCGCCCGCCGTTGGCATAGCTCCGTTGATCGTCATACCGTTGATTGGCCGACCAGAGTATGACCAATCGGCCATCGCGGAGTCGGAGCAATGTTGCCGGTGAATCCGATGAAATAAAGGGTGTGGGCTGCGGTGGCGACCACGTCGATCCACCATCCCCTGAAAACGACTCATACAGCTGTCCCTTATTCGTCCGGACCAGCATCCATACCCGACCATCGGTCAGTTGGATGATTGCGGGTTCTACGCCCCCATACCGCGTGATATTTGTTGGATCAACCGCAATATTAACGGTGCCCGGCGACAGCTCCCACGTATCGCCGTGGTCGTCCGAATAGCAGGCAATGGTCTCATTCCACCCATAATCGGCCGCTCCCGGCGCAGGCTTCTGTTCCCGGGCTGGCATGGCACGTGCGAATGCAAGCAACAGGCGGCCGTTCGATAGCTGGATGAAGCCACGCATCGATCCCACATAGCCATCATATATTTTTTTAGGCTTCTCCCAGTCGGCATCCAACCGCTTTTGGGTGTGCCACAGATCGAGGTGACGCCCCCGGTATCCGTTTGTTCCCGAAGAAAAGAGATGGAAGACCACATGTAATGTACCCTGATCATCCTCCAGGACCTGATTGGCATAATACGCTTGGCCGGGTAGGTCAAACGCCACGGCGGGTTCACTCCATGAAATCCCGTCGTCATGCGAACGGATAACCATCATCTTGTTTGCATCGCCTGGCCGGTTGATAAAGAAAATGACCAGTTCACCGGAAGAACGTCTGATCATCGTTGCCTCATTGCTGGCGGCGGATTTGACAATTGCCGGTTCACGCACGGCTTTGCTATGAAGTGGGGCCGGGCGGAGGCGCATGCCAAAGCCCGATGAAGGCAGTGAAGCCTCGACTTCGCTCGCTCCATGCGGCAGTTGCGCTGAAGACATCGCGGGCAGCAAGAACCCGCACGCGATACCGCAAATCATTGCCAGGAAATGTATCCCTTTCATGCGTGTCTTAGTTGATGTCGGCCTCGTTGAGCTTAACACGTAAACCACCACGCCAGGTCGTTATCCAAAATTCACCGGGGTTGGCTTCAAAGAAATACGGGTATGAAATATCCTTTCCCCCACCCGGCAATTTCATGTATTTCGATTTCTCGGTACATTTGGCAATGATCCGGGGTTTACTCCAGGTTTTCCCTTCGTCTGTCGAAAATGCGATCGACAATTCTTCCCGATGCGCGCTTGCCCGTACTTCCGCCCATTGGTTGTCACCGCCTATCAACGGATAGTCCGTTCGGCCTTCGGGAAACTGCCGGTTCCACACCAATACCAATCCGCCACTGGCCAATCTTTTAATGATCCCTGGTGAAGCACTGGCATTGATCGTGGTGGTCTTTACATCCGTCCACGTCAGTCCATCGTCATTCGAATAAACTTCCCAAAACATACCCCAATTGGTCCGTAGCAACATCCACAACCTTCCATCCTTCAGTTGAACGAGCGTTGATTCGGTGACACCGCTGTGGTGTCCTACGCCCCCTAGGTCAATGACATTACTGCGTATCCAGGTTTTCCCCTGGTCTTTGCTCGTATAGGTCAATACGGTGTGATGGCCCGGGTTGTGCCGCATCATCATCGTGGTAAACACGATGTTACCCTCGGCGGTCTCGATGATATCGCGTATGGCACCCGTCCATTCGCTATGCAATTGCTGCGGCTCCTCCCAGCTCTTCCCGCCATCTGTACTCCGCACGGTATACGTGGGCAGCGTAGCCCCCGGCGAATCGGAGATTTTCTCATCCCACTTCCAGTTTGCCCGTTCGCGATCATTGGCAAAGGCAAGCACGATCACATCGCTTGACGTACGCAGGAGCGCCCGCTCGGGCCGGATTTCATAGCGTGAACTATCGGCGAAAATCGTGTAGGCCGTCCAGTTTTTCCCGTTATCGTGGCTGATGAAGCTCTGCGCGCCATCGATCGTCAATATCCCGCCGTCCGAGAGTCGCACAAAGGGGCCCATTTTCAGTCCCTTCATTTCTTTTGCGACCTCCGGTATCCAATGTCCCTGGTCAGTAAAGCTGCCCGGTCCTGGGTTCGGCTGCTGTGCCTGCACATTAACCGCAATAGCCAATAGCCAAACAAACGACAAGCGTTTGCACAGCACGATCATGTTTTTCGTCATCATTGGTTTTTCATTTTTAGTCATTATCTATTTTGGTCAGTAGCCGATCTGCCACCGCTTCGGCGGTGAGTTTGTGCATGCTATCATTCGGATGCATGCCATCCAGCAGAAGGTTATCCATCGTTGCCCGATGCTGCCGTACGTAATCCGTACACAACCCCCAGACATCTACAAGCTGCGTGTGGTACGTCCGGGCAATCCGTATTGTCGCTTTGCGATACCGCTGCAAGCGGTTAAGCCGCCACGGTTCATACCGTGCACCCAACGGGTTGGGTGTGAGCAGTACCACATCCCCGCCCGCTTGCCGAATCGATTGGATGAAAAAAATCAAGTTTTGCTTATAATCCGCAAGGGGAATCCGGGGTTGCCCTGTTGTCTCGTCATCTACCCAGGCATCGTTGATCCCGAACCAGATGATGACCCATTTGGGCTGATGCGCCAATACCGCTTCCTTAAAGCGATCGCGGCCATGAGCAACCTGATGGCGGGCATTGTCCGTAATAGATCCGGTATGGCTGCCACCAAGCCCAGCATTGACGATCCGGTTCGGTACGCCACGATCTACCAGTATGCGATGCAACCGCTCGGGATACACCGCTTCGACACCGGCGCGTGGTGCCGTTGTCGAATTACCGAACGCTACGATTACCAATGTATCGCCTTCCACCACAGCACCTTGGCTCTTCAGGCAACCAAACGCCAAAAGCAAAACCATGCTGGCAAAGCGGAAGATGCGGCAGCGATCATTCATCCCCCACCGTGTCTATATTGGTCAAAAACGGCGCGGACACATGAGATGCACCAATCACATCCATATCGACCAGTCGTTGCTTGATCTTAGCCACCCAATCCCTTCCTGCCCGCGGCCCCAGCAACGCACGCAATTCTTGCGACAAGCGGCGTTGCAATTCCATCGATTGGGCCGGGTTGTTGGAACAAGCCGTAGCATACAGCTCCTTCAGCAGCTCGACGAATACGACGCCGCCGCCGGATACTACCCCATCAGCCCCCAGAAGCAAGCTTACGTCAAACACCGATTCATCCCCCTGCATGATGGACGCCGGCCTGTCTCCCTTAGGATACCTGCGCAGCATTTCCATGAATAGGCCGAAGTTTGTGCTGGAATCTTTCACACCCGCGATACCCTCCATGTTCAATATGCGATCCAAGGTATCCACATCCACGGGGTTACCAGTGGCGAGCGGTGCGTTGTAAAATACCAGCGGCCGGTCGCTGCTCCCTCTGATTTCCGCAATATGGGTCAGTACACTCTGTGGATCAGGGAACTTATTGTAGTAGGGGCTGGTGCATACCCAATAATCAACCGGGCAATGCCGGATCGATCGGACAAAATCAATACTCCGTTTCGTCGACGTTTCGGATACGGTTGCCAGCAACGTAATCCGCCCCGCATTATGGGCTGCTGCTGTTTCAACCAATATCCGCTTCTGGCTATCGAGCAACGCCACGCCTTCGCCCATCGTCCCACCGATCATGATCGCATCGGCATCGCCATTGATGGTATGGTCCATAAGCCGGCACAACGATTCCACATCCACGGTTTCATCCGGATGGAGTGGTGTCGGTAAGGCGATAACGACACCTGCTAACCCTTTTTCGTTCATAGTCGTTGAATATCCGTTCATCGATAAACCTCGTCCAAACCCAAGCGTGTGATATCCGTCACGGAAAGGTGGGTTTTCTTGGCAATACTGCCTGCGCAATAACCCAACAATACCTGACCGTCATCGGTAAAATGCACGGCGATATAGCAATACCAGCCGTCCGGATCGGTTTCGATATCCTGCTGGTGCGACCACGTCTTTCCTTCGTCTTTGGACACGGCGATGGTAAGCGGTGTCCGCTTGTCCTTGATGGCTGGATTGCTGCCATCATTGTTATTCCAGACCAACAGCAAATCACCGGTTTCGGGTATCCGCTTGATGGTCGCCGGCGAAAGCGGCGAAGGGATATTGCTCTTTTCTATCGGACTCCAGGTTTTACCCTTGTCTGACGAGTATGACAACTGCTGTGCTCCACCACTTGCCCGGATGTACATCATGATGCGACCATCCTTCAATTCCATCAGCCCCGGCTCCTGTGTAATCACACCCTGATTATTCGGAACTGCCTCGCTCGATGTCCACGTCTGCCCATCATCATCCGAATAATACGCATATAACGTTGCCTCATTTTTCCATTCGCCATTCGGCGTTTGATGCAGCGCCACGGCCATCATCAACCGGCCATCTTCCAGTTGGATGACCCGGTCGTTATTCAGTACAAAATACCCTTGCTTATCGGTGATGCAGGCGATGGGTTCGCTCCATGTTTTCGCTTCATCGTCAGAAATCCGCATCATGGGTATGCAGTCGGTCACCGCATTTTTCCGCAAATAAAACAAGGCGATCTTCCCATTTTGAAGGCGCAGCAAGGAGACCGACATCACATTCATATCGCCCTCCTTCTCTACGATGAGCTCATCCGTTTCGGTCCATGTTTTTCCGTTATCGGCAGAGATGCGGCCGGCAAGGTATGCTGGCGCATGGTCGCTGGTCGATTCCCCGGTATAGCGGCTATATACGAATAAGATCCGTCCATCCTTCAACGTGATGAAATCACCCTCGCTGTTTCGGGGATTATCAGCACCGGGAGCCAGTTTCAGTACGAGCTCCTTATCCAAGCTATCCGTCACGTTTTCGCCATTCTCCGAGGCGGCATTGTGCTGGCACGATACCGTTGCCAATACCAGCCAGGCTAAACCTAAGACCAAGCTGCTCATTTTACGTAGTTTCTTCATTTCCTATCGCTGTGTTTATTATTGATTAGTTATAACCGTCATTCTGCTCCACATTGGGCTCCAAGCTCAGGGTTGTTTCGGAAATCGGGAAAAGTAGCAGGTGCTGCTCATCGGCCCTGTCACGCAGTGACGGCACCAATTCGAAAGCTTTTCCAAACCTCACCAAGTCCCACCAACGCTTACCCTCCAATGCGAATTCAAACAGCCGCTCTTGTAGAATCGCCTCGTCATTCGCTTCGGGATCGGCGTTTACAAACACATGGCTCGCAAACTGCTCACCATACGCACGTTCGCGGACCGCATTCATTTCTTCAGTGGGGTCCATGCCGAGCACATTTTTCGCTTCTGCAAGCAACAACAAGATATCCGCATACCGGTAGATGACAAAATCGTCGATGAATTGGCGTGCACCACCAATCACCGTACCCTTAAACTTTAGCTGCACGGCACCGTAATGATCCTGGCCGCCATTCGTAAAGATATCCAGGTAGGTCGCTGCCTTCCGTTGGTCAGCATCGGAAAATTGCGGCCTTACCTCATCGGAAATACGCCAATACGGATTTCCGCCCAGCGTGCCGATAGCTGCCCGTGTGGCTTCGTCCATATCGGCCGATAGAAATGCGCTGGACATATACATATCCTGATACGCTGATATATTACCCGTCTCCAGCTCCTGGAACCGGATCGCCATCACGATTTCCTTATTTCCCTTGTTGCCATAGGCAGACACCTGTGAGAAATCGTCCAGCAACGTCACATCTGCATTTCTAGCCTCGTTCAATGCGGCCATTGCGATTTCTGCATCGGAGTCGCCACCACCCTGGCGCTTGGCCGTCCAGAGGTAAACGTCCCCCTTGAGCGTCAGCGCGGCCGGTTTAGACCAGAAGAAACGTCCGGTGGGAAACGTATTGTCGGGATAGTAGGCAAGTGCCTGATCGATATCCTGCTTGATCAATCCGAAGATCTCCGATACAGGAGCCTTTACCCGTTGCGTCATATCCGGGCTATAACCTTCCGTGGGATCGGTTACCAGCGGCACCCCGCCCCAGGTACGAGCCATGATAAAGTAGACGAATGCCCGCATGGTATGCGCCTGTGCTAAAATTGCTTGTTTGTCCGATTCGTCAGCGAAAGGAATGTTCGGTACGTTCTTGATCAGGAGATTCGCATCGTGCACCACGGTATACAAGCCCATCCAATCCGGGCCGGCAAAATTCCGGTCCAGCGAATTCAGGTAGTAGCGCTCGTAATTGTTGGTACCGCCCAAACTCCGCTCCATGACATCACTGCGCGCTTCGCCCCAAAGGAAGAGTTTAGTCTGTGCCTCGCTGCGAAACCGTGTGTACATCCCGTACATTCCGCCCCTCGCATCGTCTTCCGTCTTCCAGAACGAAGAGTTTGAAATCTCACTGATGGGATCCAATGAGAGGTTATCCTGGCATGACGATAGGATCATCGTAGCGACCAGCATCGCTAGGAAGCCCCTGATAATATTTTGTTTAGCTATTAATTTCATCTTGATCGTTCTTTCGATTAAAAACCTACATTAATTCCGAAAATGAAACTGCGCGGTACCGGGTAACGGCCCCTATCGTCACCGCCCTCTTCCGGGTTTAGCCCCTCATACTTCGTGAAGTAATACAAATTATTGCCGGTAACGTTGAGCCTCAAACTGCTCACTTTCACCCGTTGCAGCCATTGTGAAGGCAGCGCGTAGCTCAAGGTAAGCTCCCGCAGGGCGAGGAAATCCCCGCGTTCATAGTAGTTGGAGTTTCCGCGGAACAAGTTGTTCTGCGCTTGCTGGTCGGCCCAATAAACCCGAGGCACGTCGGTCTGGTCGCCAGGCTGCTGCCAAGAGCGCAGCACATCGGAGACCAAGCCATTCTCGCCGACGAACTGGCCGATACCCTGTGCACGGGTGTAATTATAGATGGTATGACCGGTTGTGTAATCCATCCGCACATTCAGTGCGAGGTTTTTATAACTCACCGAAGAGGAGAACCCTCCCGTCCAGACCGGATAGATATTCCCCACATGTACGCGGTCTGTCGCTTCGATCAACCCGTTACCGTCTACATCAAGCCAGTTTACGCTGCCACCGTATTTGGTCTTGTCTGCCCCCGGGATAATCATGTCCGTCGGCCCTCCGGCAGCCTCCTCATCCGTCGCGTAGATACTCAGCTGTTTGTAAGCAAACAGATCCCCGATCCTGCCTCCTTCTTGCAATCCCCCTAGCCACGCATAGTCGCCACGTGCCGGATCCCACACATATATCCCCCCGATCCGGTTATTTTCGATGCCGTTGTTGGGCAATTTGAGTATCTTATTCTTCACTTTGGACGCATTGAACGACAACAACCACTGCACCGCAGATTCCCTTGGCAGCAGATCCGCCGAAAGCTCGATTTCGACGCCACGGTTTTCGAGGCTACCCAGGTTGGTGAGGATGCTCGCAAATCCGGTGGATTGCGGCAGGCTCATACTGGTAAGCAAGTTGTCGGTAACCCGGCGGTATACATCCACCAGCATGGTGATGCGGTTGTTCCACAATCCGAGGTCGGCGCCCACGTTAAAGGTTTTCGACTGCTCCCACTTCAGGTCCATATTGGGCAATATTGTGTTTTGAATCGCAGCATAGCCGCCGTAGCGCTGGCCAACGGCGTACTGCCCCTGGGCTTGGTACGGGCCGAGTCCGCTGATGTTGCCATTCACCCCGTAGCTCGCACGCAATTTGAGCTGCATCAGGTTGGCAAGCGATTCGCCCCAGAAATCTTCACGGTGCATGTTCCATCCTACGGAGACGCCGGGAAAAAAGCCCCATTTGTGGTTATCGCCAAGGTTTGAAGCGCCATCGTATCGCGCATTCAATGAAACGAGGTACTTCTGCTTATAGTCGTAGTTGACGCGCGATAGGAAACCCGCGATTACCTGTTCAGATTCCGTACCACTTACAGCTACAGGCATGCCCGACGCGTTCAACGTCGGAATCAGATCGGACGCTGCTCCTTGTCCGCTGGCGCTTAGCCCTGAGTTCAACCGCCCGAAATACGAGAATCCGGCGGTGACATCCAGGTTGTGCTCTCGAAAAGACTTCACGTAGGTAAACAAGGCATCCGCCTGCTGCTGCACCTGCTTGCTCGCCCCACCGGTTGCATTACGGGCATCGACAAACTGAAGCGGGCCGTTGTAATACGCCTTCTGGAAAAAGCGGCTATCTGCATTGATGGTATATAGCGATACCTGCGGTTCGAATGCGAAGCCCGGTAGTAATTCCCATCGGCCACCCAATGCCACCGTTAGGTTCGATTCTGAATTTTTTGCTTCCTGTGTATTCAGGTGATAGGCGACATTCCCGATAGAAGCATTCAAGCCAGGGGCCAGCGTACCATCCTCGTAGGTGTATTTGGTGGTAGCCGGAATGGCAATTGAGCGCGAAAAGATATTCGATAGGTTACTCACCTGTCGGTCGCCCGAGTTAGCGTACAACACCCTTCCAAACACTTTGATGTTGTCTCGCAGGGTCAGATCACCATTGAGGTTGACCGAAAGCCTTTCGTAGTTTGTTGTTATGGCGATACCATTATTTGTCAAGTAGCCGACTCCCGCGTTGAACGTTGCCTTATCATTCCCGCCGGAAGCATTGATGGAATGATTGTGTGAGATACCCGTCCTGAACAATACATCCTGGAAATCCGTTTCTTTGAAGATGATCGTTTTAGTGGGATCAATCGGATCCGGCATGCTTTGCCAGCCCTCATTCAGCTTATGTTCATTTTCAGCAGAGAGGTATTGCGTGGTAAAGGCCGTATTTTTAGAGAGGTCGTTACCCGTGCCCGCGCTAGAGGCTTGCGTCAGTTTAGCCAGCTGGGTAGGATCCGTAAGGCCGCGGGCTGCAATCCCCAGGCGCTGGAAATAGATGTAGTCCTTTGCCGAAACCAGGTCATACTGTCGCCCCAGCTGGGAAGTCGTCAGGTCATAGCCGTATGAAATCCGTGCGGTACCCGCCTTACCGGATTTTGTTGTGATCAGGATAACGCCGTTCGATCCCCTCGCGCCGTAGATCGATGTTGCCGCCGCATCTTTCAGCACCTGCAGCGATTCGATGTCATCGGTATTGAGGTGGTCCATGTTGCTCCGTATCACCCCATCGATCAGGTAAAGGGGAGCAGAGCCGTTGGGATTATTTATCGATGTGCTACCCCGCAGGATCACCCGTGGCGCCTGACCGGGCTGGCCCGAGGTACTTTGCACGCGCAACCCAGACACGGTACCCTGCAGTGCCGATGCCGGATTGGCAAATGGGATATTTTCCAGCACCTTGTTGTCTACCTTTGAAATGGATGTCGTCAATGTGGCCCGCGATTGCTGGCCGTAACCAATCACGACGACTTCGCTCAAATTATGGGCGTCCGCTTCGAGCACAACGTCCAATACCTGCCGGCCATCCAACGGCACGATCCTGTCTTTCATACCGATGTAGGAAAACCGCAGCGATTGCTGCAAATCGGAAATCGTTAAGCTGAAATTGCCTTGATCATCCGTGCTTACCCCCCCGTTGCTATCAGCAACACTGACGTTTACACCCGAAAGCGGGATGCCACTCATATCCTTCACTGTGCCCGACACCTGGGTTTGGGCAGCGACACCGAAGGAAAACAGCAGTAGAGGGATAAGACCCCATAAACACTTAAACTTTGGTTTTTCTCTTTTCATATTATACAGTTGGGTTTGTATACATATGTACGACATATGTATAGCAAATATAATTACTAAAACTATAAAAGCAAATAAAATTTTAAAAATGTACGACATATTTATTTTTGGAAAGATATGCTTACTTTTGCAAGCATATTAAATTGGAAAAAGGTAATTTAAACTAATGTCCACATCAATGTCCATTGAAAAACTGCGCCCAGTCGAGAATTTAAGTCAGGTTGATAAAATTGAAATGAGCCTACAGGAATACCTCCGGACAGAAAATTTCCAGCCCGGCGATTCACTACCCAAGGAGCTAGAGCTGGCTCAGGCGATGGGCGTAAGCCGTACGGCGATCCGTGAAGCGTTGTCTCGTTTCCGTACACTGGGCATCATCGAGTCGCGCAAAAACCGGGGCATGATCATCGCCAAACCGGATGTATTCAATAATATGGAGCGCGTGCTGGATCCACAGCTGCTCGACGACGAAACGATGAATGAGATTTTCGAAATGCGATTGGTGATCGAAGTGGGCTTAGGGGACGTGTTATTTCTGAGAAAGCACAACGCCGATCTCGGCGCCTTGGAAAAGATCATCGAAAAGGAGGAAAAAGCCACCAAAAAAATTGATATCGTCAAATGCGACATCGAATTCCACTCCATGCTGTACAAGCTTTCAGGCAACAAGACGATCATGCGCTTTCAAAAGATGCTAAGACCGGTCTTTGACCATGTATATACTAAACTAGGCGAGAATACCGCTGCTTTTGCTGCCAATATCCCCGAGGACTTCAGCCCGATAACCCACCGGGATCTGCTCAACACCCTTAAGCATGGAGATCCGGAGCAATTCCGGAGCCAGATGCGCACGCACTTGATGGTTTACTTTAAAAAATTGAGCACGGATTAGTGACAATATCCCTTCATCTTGGCTTCTACCTGACCAGTGGAAATTCCGAAACGCGTAACGTAGTGCAACCGTAGGGTATCAGTATAATCTCTTCAACCGGTGCATCACTATGCCCGGTTGAATACGGCAGTGGACCGGTCATTTCGTTGTACAATTGCCAGGAGGGGATCCGTTTTGCTTTCGCTTTGATCTGGATGGGTGCGTTTTCGATATTCCAGGGGTAGGTTCCTTTTTGCTTCTGCTCGTCAATCACCACCTCAAAATGCTGTTGGATATCCTGCTCGCGAAAGGTGACAATCCCATAATTCCATGGGGTAGTTGAAGTAACTTCCTGGTATGTGTCTCCGTATCGGGTCTGTTCGGCTTCACCGAATGTCTTTGTTTCCCAATTTTCGGCCATCTTCAACCCATATACCAACGGGCCGCGTTCCACAGCAATGGCGTTCTCGTACCAGCGGCTCGTTTTGATGTCCATCGGCAGTGTCAGTTCCACTTTGTCGCCGCTTTTCCAGGTGCGCCTGATGACCGCCATTGCTCCGCCCTTCACCTGTTGATCCGGAACGCCATTGACGGTAATGGCCGCCTCAACACACCACGCTGGCACACGGAGATGCAGCGGAAATTCCACCGCTTTGTCCTTTTGGTCGACCACGTGGATGGTAAACGTGAGCCGGTCGTCCATCGGATAGTGGGTCTCTTCTACAATTTTTACAACCGATCCGTTTCCCACCTTGGCTGTTACTTCGGATGGCGAGTAGATCAAAGCCGCTAAGCCATTATCAGGCGTGGCATACCACAGGTGCTGGGTGAATTTGGGCCATCCCTGGTGCATGTTTGAAGCACAGCACGGATAGCCGGTGAGCAGCCCATAGGTAAGGTCTGTACCGCTGTGGTTGTGATCTTCGTAGAAGTTGCGGACATGGCGGGTGACCATCACCTGATTCGCCTGTTGGAGGTATTGCTTGTCCATGAAATCATCCGTTATCTGGGTAGGGAGTGCATTGAAGGCAATACGCTCCAGGTGATCCGCAAAATCCAGATCACCGGTCACTTCCATCATTTTCTCCAGCGAGAACATCAGCTCCACCGCAGAGCAAAGCTCAGACCCCTGCGTTGGGTTACTGCCATGCAACCCTTCATCGCCGCCGTACATCCCCTGGGGTTGCCCGTTATATTGCCGGATGTCGGAAATGCCTTTTTTACGGCATCCAGGAAACGCTGTTCAGGCTGTTGCTGATAGTAGATCACCGGCGCCTTGATGCCTTGGGCAAGATTGACGCAATGGATGCTATTAAAGCGCGTCAGGCCATCGCGATGGAGAAACATGTCGACAAAATCAAAGCCCTGTTTATGCAGCAGCTTTCCCAAGTCAAGCAGAAACGGTTGACCCGTGAGGTTATAAAGCCAGTAAACCGCCTGCAGGTTATCACTGGCGCGGTACTCCGCCCAAAATGTCCAATTGCCCAGCGGAACGGTTGGCAATGTTTCCAGCTGGTAGCGGAAATACTTTGAGCATCTCCAAAAGCCACCCCTTCGCCTTGATGGCCCCTAAGGGCAGTTCCACATAGGGCTTACGTTTTAAAGGATAACGGTTATTTGGATAGTGGTCGTTTGCCTTATCCCATGAACAGAGCAAGGTTATCAGCAAAGACAAGGAAACAAGTTTGCGAAGCATAGCCTATTTTATTGGTGGTGTGTTATACGTAGCGTGACACCGGTTGCCCGTATTCACACGTCGGCGCATCAGCAAATTTAAAAAATTCCATGATAGACTTCATCATTCATACGCCACATACCGCCACTCGAAATCCTCCCCGTTTACATCGAAAACGAGGAATCCCCGCGGACCATGGTTTGTGCCGCGCCAAGAGGGCCGCCCCGCGATGGATCCGCCGGTTATAAAATGGGTCTTGTTTTCGACATTAAGGTCTTCAAACCAGTGCAGGTGCCCCTGAAGTACCAGTTTGAGGTTATAATCTTCAAATGCAGCGAGTCGCGATCCTGTACCAGCGGCCGGCCATCGGTTGCCTGCCCCGGCTTGGGATATACCTGGCTCATTGCCGATACCAATGGGAGGTGCACCACCACGGCAATCGGTGTTTCGGCCGGCAATGCCGCCAGATCCCTTTTGAGCCATTGCAATTGCTCGGCACCGATGCGCCCGATGTAGCGCTTGCCTTCCACATCCAGCGTATTGAGCACCACAAAGTGCCAACCCTTGTGATCGAATGCGTAATACGTATCGCCAAAATACCGGGCAAACATGCCGTATTTATAATCGGCATGGGTAGAATCTTCGGGGCTCTCGTCATAGATCCCAAATAACTCGTGGTTGCCCACCGTATTGTGTACCGGCACCTGGATGCGGCTGGTCAACGTCTTATAGAGCGTAAACAACGAATCGCTCTTGGCTTGGTTGCCGCGCATCACATCGTAAACCTGGTCGCCGCCGGAAATCACAAAATCAACCCCGGCGTTGTTGATGCTATCGATCGCTTTATTAAACGCCGTGATCACCATGCTGTCCGGTTTGATATGGGCATCGGTGATAAAAGCAAAGGAAAAGCCTTTTCTTCGTTCGGGCTGGTTGTTGCCACATCCTAGCAACGAAACCATCGCCATACTTAGCACGACGATGCTTAATAATAAGCTGTTGATGTTCATTTTTTTGTAGTTGTTGCTGAGGATTCTTGCTGACGCGCTGTGCACCATTGGAATCGATGCAAATATGAGGCTTTTATATTACGTAAGGATTAAGTTTTTCATGACAAGCCCAACGAAATGGTAACGCTCCCTGCGGTCGGCGCCACTCGGTTCTTTTTTTTGGACTTGCTATATATTAGGGGGAGGGAGGGGAAAATCGCTTTTTTTGAGTAGCTTGAGGTCTCTCAGAAACTTTGTGGAGGTTATAAGTTGATATTTAGACATATGTTAGACTGTTGAAGTTAGACACCTTTAAACAATGCATCTACACTATCAAATCGCTTGCCTTTGCCTTGCTTTATTTCTTGCATAGCCGCAACAGTCTCCTTATTGGGCAGAATTACCAATATATATACTTGCCGTACTGCGACGGCAGCAAGTTGCTGTGCCATTTCATATTCATATTTCGCGCCAGTATGTCGTATAACCGGTAGCATGAACCGAAGTATTTGGCAAATACGGCGAAGCACCTTTATATCGATGGCCAAAGAAGGCTAATCAATAGTATTACAGTCAACGCGTTACAGTGCAAATGTTTGGAGGCCAACATAGATATGTTTACCTTCGTAAAAGGCATGGAAAAAGTTCAACAGAATAAAGAAACCATTGTCAAGTTCTTGCATCAGACGACTAAGAACAAGGAGGTGGCGCGTTCATAAATTATGTTACCCCGGTTGTTAAAAATACCATGAAAGAACCAATCTTGCTCGCCATGCTGCTATTGGTGGGTTTCAACGCGAGACCTCAATTGAACAACTCACCCGCAGGACGGATAAAGCAGGCTATCGAGGCGATGTTGCCGGAGGGCGAAATCATTGCCGATGTCATGGAGGATGTCTATTCGACCGCAGGAGCAGAAATGAAAGTAACGGGAAAACTAAACTTTTCCATAGCCAGTGATGGCAAACGCGTCTGGTTCTATACTTACGGTGCTTCTCGACCAGCACATTTAATTTTGGATGAGATCTCGATCAATCTTGAGAGCAATACGGTCAGCATCGATAGCATCGACCTAACATACCTCGACGAGGCCAATGTGGTAGACCGCGAAGATGGCTTAAAAAACGACCGGCAGGTACACAGCCTGCGATGGCTTGGAAAACAATCTGCGGGGCCGCGCAAGCGCTCATACAGCATAACCATCCGGCGACTTGAACATACCGGCCAGACATTTATGCAGATCCGGATCACGGAGATAACGACCGGGAAGAGAAAATCATTGCTGGATCTGTCGTTACGCTTTTGACCTTGCTTTTATTAGGCGTCGTCCCGAAAATGCATTATCGTTAAAACTTCATGCCAACAGCTCACACATTCCGCCGCAGGTATAATTATCTGGGGGTTTGTTTGCCGAACTCCTCGTACAAAACACCACGGTACAGGCCAAAAACAAAGCCCCGAAACGGGGAGAATCGGGGCTTGTTAACTAACCAATTATAAACCTAAATTATGAAAAGACAATTTTAATAACTGACTATATAACGCATAACGGCCCCGATTTGTTGCAACGGATTTGTTAAGATATGTTAAACAGACAATAGGATGACCAAAAGAAACTCGTTATCTGAAAGACAACGGGAATCCGCCCCAATGGGATTAGGGGCTATCAACCTAAACCTGTTCTAATTATGGGAAAGCGGTACGTTTATTTCGTCGGCATCCAAAATTTCCCGAAGTTTCCTTACTTTTACGGCTAGTAATAAAGCTCGCAATGGCACCGATGAAGCAAAAAGGTCTATCTGAATTAACAGACAAGGAATTATTACAACTAGTCAAAAAAAGCAAATCAACCAATATCACTAATGCTGTATTGATAGGATTTCTGATAGGAATTGTATTTTACAGCGTGATGAAAAACAGTTTGGGATTTCTGACACTAATCCCTTTGTTTTTTGCATATGTATTGATTAATAAATCGAAACACAATAACAAAGAGTTGGCAGCTCTTTTAAAAGAACGAAATTTAAATAAGCCTTCGTAAAGAGATCGGTGTACGCAAAATACTCGGTGCATCTGTACAAAATATTGCCATGCTCTTTTTAGGGGATTTCGTCCTACTGATTGTCATTGCCTTTGTTGTCGCGGTGCCCATTGCTTGGTATGCCATGAATAGCTGGCTACAGGAATTTGCCTATCAAATCAGCATTACACCGCTACACTTTATCGTGGGATTGCTGGCCACCCTCTTTGTTGCGGGAACTACTGTTTTTATCCGTAGCTTCATCGCGGCGACTAACAATCCAATTAAAGCAATCAGGGAAGACTAGTGAACTCCGAGCTAGCCGGACACTTTCGTTTGACGATATTTTACTTAAGTATCAGGTGTTGGGCTGGCCGGGATCGTCGTAATGGTCGGTTACCTTGCTGGGGTCATTGTGATGCAGCTCGCCGAGGTTATACCGCTTATTGATGACCTTGCCGGGTTGATCCTCTGTATACAGATTGAAAAACAGCACTCCGTTTTCTGTGATTTCAATCCCGCCTGCCTCGCCATCGGCTTCGGCCTCATCCATCCGGCGGGCCAGATCGGCTGACGCGGTGCTGCTGTATTCCAATACATCGCACGTGAGGTTATAGTGATGCGCCTGCGTGCCATCATAAATACTTAACGAGCGCGCCGGACCATCCGGACTGTCCGCCACCAACGTCATCTTAGCCCCGTCAGGAAAGACAATCGTGCGGCGGCTGTATTGCCTGTTTTTAATATGGCGATTATTTAGGCGCTCCATATGGAACGTGCGGCCACCCTGTGAACGGTACCCAACAAGCGTGAGATTGAGCGCCGGATACATGCGGTGGCGAATATAGATAGTCTGGTATCCCGGCGATCCGAGGTCGGCAATGATCTCACCGCCCCCGCTGGTGGTGTAGGTAAGCAGGCCGTTTGCAGTGGTCGTACTGAAACAACCCGACTCGCTTACGGCCTGGCAAGTACCGAGTATGGGCAGCGGCTCTTGCGTGGGCTTATCTTTCCTGCAGCTTGCCAGAAAACATAGGAGCAAAAACATCAATAATCTATTCATCGTGTGTGCGTTTAGGTATGGCCAATACGTGGATCGTCAAAATAGTCGTTGATCTGGTTGTCATTGCCCAGTACCAATGAACCCAGGTCATAGCGGCTTTCTACTTTCTGCCCGGGTACATTTTCTGTATACAGGGTGCAGTAGACCAAGCCGCTGCCGGTGATCTCGAAAGTACTTGTTTCGCCATCGGCTTCGGCATCGTCTAGCTCGCGGACCGCTTCCGTTGACAATTCGCGGGAATATTCAAGCTGCCCGGTTGACGGGTCGAGCCGATGCACCTGTGTACCTTCATAGATCATCATGGATATCGCTCGCCGATCGCTGCCTGTACCCGCCACGGTTATCGTCACCTTGGCTCCGTCGGGAAAGATGATCGTGCGGCGATTGCCCAGCCAGTCCTTGATGTGCTTGCCATTCAGGTTTTCGTGTTCGAAGGTATGGTAGGTTTCTCCACCCCATAGCTGGATTTCAAAGTTTGGATAATCGCGGTGCCGGATGTTGATGGCGTCGCCGATCTGGAAGACCACTTGACCACCCCCGCTGGAAGCAAAGGTATACCAATTACTTACCGTGGTAGCACTGAGGCTGCCTGTTGTGACCGTGCTCTGACAGCCCCCTGACGCCGAAGAAGCGGTGGCCTGTATAGGCTGATATTCCGTTGCGGCCAACATGACCGGCCCCGCCACGACAGCGGCCAAGACCCGGATACTCCTCCTGAATCGATTTCTTCTGCTATTCATCGCTCTTTTTATAGACCTATCGGATAGCAGCAGCAAAGGTCATCAACCATTTGCGATTGCTTCACCCATGGCCTTCAAAACCCGGATGGATGCATCGATCAAGGTGATCTGCTGATTCGTTAGCTTGATGTCGTATTCGTCTCCCGCTTGACGCAGCGCACTCCTCAGACTATCGGCAAAGGCAGTCTCCAACGAGTCATAGCTCTGTACTTCGGTTACCTCCTCACCGCCCTGAAGGACATGAATCATCGTCCCTTCGGCATTGTAAGCAAACACACCGCTTGCGGGCATCGTGTAATCTGAAGTATTATTTTTTATGGAAAAAATATCGATGCATCCAGCCACAGCGAACAGCTTGCCATACGGATCGAAGATAGCCTGCAAGACCAGGTGGTCATCGATGCGGTTGTCTGTGATTGCATCGATCTTGACAGTAGACAATGCTCCGCCCTTGGCGTAGAAAAATGTGTTATCGGGGTAATATGACCGGTAGGAATAGGCGTCTTCGCTGAATTCTACGAATGGATTGTGCTTGGTATATTGCCATGGGTTTTTATCCAGTGTGTTTAAAAAGCGTTGTTCATTAAACCCCAGTGCATCATGCGGATCGGGCCCATATAATTCTTGATAATAAGCGAGTATAAGCCTGGCGATACCGTGCGACACAATGGCCGGGAAGTTGGCTGTCCCGCCGTCGCTCTGAAGTTTGAAAACCGCGCCGAGTACGATATTTAGATGATCGACGCAGAACGTCAGTGCTTCTGCAGTGTATTTAATGAGTCGATTAATTTCTACCGTGGCAACTACGCCCACCCCATCAGTCAGGACGATCACGGCGCCATCGGCAATGGCCATTGCACCGTATTTGGCCGCTTCGATGGTGCCGTCGATCAACTTAATGGCCCATTCGGGAACTTGTGTCGCGTCGGCGATATCATACGTCACTTTGATCTGATCAACAAAACCACCGTTTAAATCCATACTGAAGGTTATGACGGCATGATCGTCTTGTTCGAGCTGGATATGATCGAGGTCCATGCTGAAACTTAACGTGTTGCCGCTTAGTTGGATGGAGGGATCGTAGATACGGTACTGGGAGTCTTGCGCGTACCATTCTGTTTCGTAACGATTATTTTTCCGAGACCGCACGGACCCGGGATAGAGCGCCAATAGGTTGTTAATAATCGTGCTGGTGTTAACATCAGGCTTGTGATCATAAAGCTGGAAACTCTCGATGGTGTCATCCATGTCGTCCTCGTCGCTCTCGTCTCGGATCGTTTTCATACTGACATGCTGATCGGGCCCGATGAGCGCTGTTCTACCCTGAAAGTTGGCTTTGGAATAGACCCGTACCCAGGCCTGGGAACTGGTGTCGACCCAGCTGATATCGTCTTTCATATCGTTATTGGAGGTTATCCCTTCCCATAAAACCTTGCTTAGGTCTGCAACAGCCTGCGGCCCATCATAGTTCTTGTAACCATCGGTTCCCTTTTTTCCGTCGGTTTTCTTGTAAAACGTTAAATTACAGTTAGACATAATAAGATGTTTGTCAGAATAAATGGTAGTAGATGCTCAATTGTTCGAAAACGAAGGTCGGCGATTTAACGTTGTCAAGACATCCCTCTTTTGGGGGGGAGATTGAGGGTGCGTTAAAACTGCACAGCATCCCGTAACTCTATCGTATTGTAATACTTGATGTTGGTAGGGGTGATAATATCTATAGGTACGAAGATCTCGGGACTGGGTTTCTTCTTAAGGATCAGGTATTCGTATAGTACCCTAATCCCTTTGTAAGCTTGCATCTGCGGTTGTTGGGAGATAAGAAAACTGATGTGCTCCTTTTTTAGGTATTCGATGTTCGCATCGATTAAGTCATAACCAATCAGACATAGCTTGTCTAAGGCACTTGCGGGAAGTAGCCGAATCAATTTGTGGATATCGTTGGTTACAAAGATGCCTGACAGGGCGGGGGTTGATTGAATAATATCGAGCAGTTCTTTTCCGATGGTTTGTTCGTCTTCGACTCGGTTCTCAAAGGTAATCAATCGGTGGCTTTTCTCTTTGAAATAGCTGATGAAGCCGGCTTCTCGGCTTGCGAAATGCAGGTGATTGTCGTCTTTTTTCTTGATGGTTGCGATCAGAATTTTAGATTGGTCAGGCACGCATCGCGCCATGATTTCGGCAGCTGTGTATCCGCTATCTCGTGAATGCTGGCCGATAAAGGATAGCTGTCCAAGCCCGCTGATGTTGCTGTCAAAAAAAACCACCGGGATGTTTTTTCTAGCGGTGGCGTTGAGCAGACGCTCGGTATCTTGGTGAAATACTGGCACCATGAGTATTCCCTGAAAATTACCGAGAATCGCTTTTGATACGGCGTCTTTAAACGAAAGGGTGTTGTTTTGGCTAAAGGATAACGCCTCCAGTTCAATACCATAGGGGCTTAGTTCATGCATCGCAGCATCGAAGCCTTGCTGATGGTGGCCCCAATAAGGGATATCATGCGTGGCGTAAGGCATGATGACAGCGATACGGTACTCTTTGGCCGATTTGAGTCGGCTTGCAAATATATTGGGCTGGTATCCCAGTTCCTCGATGGCTTTGAGGATTTTGGCTTCGGTTGCCTTGGAAACGCCGCCGCGGTTATTGAGAATCTTGTCCACTGGGCCTGTGGACACACCGGCATATCGTGCAATATCTTTTATTCCTATGGTTCGTTTCTTTGCAGACCCCATTTTTCGATTGTAAGCTTGAAAAACAAAAATACAAAAAAATAGTCAACGTTCACTTTTTTGTAAAAAAATTTGGCGGTTTGGAAGTTAATCTATAAAATTGCGCCATAATAGTCAACGTTGACTATTTAACACCAATTAAAAACCATGAGCGGAAATATCCATACGAAACGAATTTATAGGGCTTCCTGTGTAGCCTTGGTAGTGACCGCACTGACCTTTGCGATCCGGGCCAATCTACTGGGTGTATTGGGAGAAGAATTTGAGCTCACCGCGATGCAGATTGGCAATGTGGCGGCTGCGGCTTTTTGGGGATTTACCGGTGCGATGGTATTGGGTGGGGTATTATGCGACTGGATCGGGATGGGACGGCTGTTTCTGTTGGCATTCCTTGGCCATGCCATCGGCATTGTATGGACAATTTTTTCGTCTGACTACCGGTCGCTATTTTTATCAACCTTGCTTGTGGGCTTAGCCAATGGCTTTGTCGAATCGGCAAGCTATTCCATGTTGAGCAGTATCTATGCGGACGAGGATAAAACTAAACGGATAAATGACTGGCACATCTGGTTTCCGGGCGGTATTGTCATCGGCGGGGTATTGGCTTACCTATTAACCTCCGCGGGATTTAATTGGAAAGTTCAAATGGTTGTGATGTTGATTCCGACATTAGCCTACGGCGCAATGTTCTGGAAGCAGCGTTTCCCGAAATCTGAGCGAGTGAAGCTGGGTGTATCTGACCGGGAAATGTTCCGTGCGTGTCTGAGCCCGCTATTCCTATTAATGTTGTGTTGCATGTTGCTTACCGCTGCTACCGAGTTGGCTACCAACCAATGGATTGTAGAGTTGCTATCGGCGGTGGGGGTACACTCCATCTTGTTATTGGTGTTTATCAACGGCATTATGACCATCGGACGGGCCAATGCAAGGCACATCCTGAAACACCTTAGTGTAACGCAACTGCTTTTTGTATCGGCTGTCCTTTCTTTTTTAGGCTTGCAATTATTGGGATATGCGCACGGATATCTGTCGTTCTTGGCCGCAGGGATTTTCGCCATGGGCATCTGCTTTTTCTGGCCCACAATGATCGGGTTCGTTTCGGAGAATCTTCCCAAAACCGGGCCATTGGGTTTGTCGTTAATGGGCGGAGCGGGGCTTTTTTCGACGGCGTTGGCATTGCCTTGGCTGGGTCAAATCTTCGATACTCATTTATTGGGCGCCGTTCCCATCGGCTTTTCAGTCGAGCAACTAAAAGATTCGACCGATGGAGCGGATATGCAGCTTTGGGCAGATCTGAAGCTTAATGCAGGCGCGTATACGTTGCGTCTGGCTTCGGTACTCCCAGGGATACTTGTTGTTGTATTTGCTGCCCTCCATTTGTCAAGAAGGAAGCGTGCTGCCGGAAAGGCAAGTACAGCTATGCAGTAAGGTTATGATTTTTGTAGGTATGAAAGGAACATCATGAAAGTAGGAATAGATAGTTATTGCTTCCACCGTTTATTCGGTGAGGTCTATCCCGGACAGGACAGACCCGAAAAGGAACTCAGTTTTGAAGGGTTCATGGAAAAAGTGGATGATTTGGGTATTGATGGCATTTCCCTGGAGTCGTGCTTCATCCCCCGCTTCGACGATGCCTATTTAGCCGGCATTAAACAGTGGTTAGACCGATCGGGGTATGATAGTGTGTACGCCTGGGGGCATCCGGATGGACTGGAAGGTGGGCAAAATGAACAGGCGTTTGAGGATATGCTGCGGCATATCGAATATGCACCCAAGATTGGGGCTGATGTAATGCGGGTAGTGGGCAGCAGCCTGGAATTTCGGTTTCTGCCACACGAACCGCAATTGGAGAAGCTATCCGAGCTATTTACGGAAGCGACCAAATTGGCGTCTAAACTGGGTGTAAAACTCGCGGTAGAAAACCACATCGACTACAATTCGGATGAGATACTCCGTTTGGTCAACAACGTGGCATCTCCTAACTTCGGTGTCAACTTTGACTCGGGAAACTTCCTGCGGGTATTGGATGACCCTATCCAGGCCATGGAAAAGCTGGCCCCGCATGTCTTTGCAACCCACATCAAGGATATGATCCCGGTGAAAGAAGTTCCGGTAAACGAATGGTACTTTTTTTCATGTGTGCCGACCGGCAAGGGGTTGATTGCCAATGATCAACTCGCACAGTTGCTCGAAGATCAGGGCTATACGGGATTTCTTGCCGTTGAGGTGGATTTCCTGCACCCATCGTATGCCAATCAGGAAGAAGCTGTGGTAAAGGAAAGCATTAAGGAGTTGAAAAATATTGCAAATCGACTAAAATCTGGGAATCAATGAAAAGTGTCAATATCGGCATCATCGGGTATAAGTTTATGGGAAGAGCCCATAGTAATGCATGGCTGAAAGCGCCATTGTTTTTTGATACCCTGATGCAACCGGTACTTAAGGTGGCCTGTGGCCGCCACGAAAAGGACGTGGCTGCTTTCGCTGAAAAGTGGGGCTGGGAAGAAATTGAAACCGACTGGAAAAAGGTGATCGAACGTGATGACATTGATATCATCGACATCTCCACGCCACAATACTTGCATTATGAAATAGCCATTGCCGCTGCACGCGCAGGTAAACACATTTTCTGTGAGAAACCCATGGCCATGGACATCCGGCAAGCGCAAGAGATGTTGCGGGTTTGTGAAGAAAATAAGGTTACCCATTACCTAAACCATAACTATCGGCGGGTGCCGGCTGTGGCGCTTGCTAAAAAGCTGATCGCTTCGGGCGAGCTCGGCTCGATATATCACTGGCGATGTGCTTACCAGCAGGACTGGATCACAGACCCCGGGTTTCCACTCACATGGCAGTTGCGCGCCGAAACGGCCAAAGCAGGACCGCAATGGGACCTCAACTCGCACTGCGTCGATTTGGCGCAGTACCTCATCGGTGAGATTCGTGAAGTAACGGCTATGACGGCTGATTTTATCACGAAACGCCCATTGGCCGAAGAACAGCAGACAGGCAACCTGAAAGCGGGGGCCAGCGGTTTGGGCACGGGCGAGGTAACGGTGGAAGACGCCGCATTGATGATGGTGAGATTCAGCAACGGAGCGGTGGGCTCCTTTGAGGCTACGCGCTTTGCCAATGGCAGGAAGAATCGACTGACGTTTGAGGTATACGGAAGCGAAGGCAGCCTGGTCTTTAATCTGGAAAACCTCAATGAGCTCAAGTATTACGACAATCGTGGCAAGGCAGGTATGAAAGGGTTTGCCACGATATTGGCGACCGACGAAAGCCATCCCTATGTGGACCATTGGTGGCCGGCGGGCCATATCATCGGCTATGAACACACCTTCGTGCATGCAGCGGTCGATTTTCTCGATGCCATCGCAACGAATAGCCCCGTTACCCCAAATTTTGAGACCGGCTTGGAGACCATACGCGTGCTCGAAGCAGGGCTTCAATCGGCGACGGAGCGGAAGACCATATTTTTATAAATCCTACTAATTCGATACAACATGGAAGTTTCATTAAAAGATCAATTCCTGCAGGAGGGCTATGTAATCATTGATGTCCTCAACGAACGCGAAATCCAGAATTTCCGCATGCTGATGGACGCATTACTCAATCCTGAAATCAAGGCCAATCATGTAAGTGGCAGTCTCAGCTCGTCTTTCCAGCATCTTGGCGATAATCTCGCCGACTTTGGCAAAGAGGCACGGCAGTATTATTTTCACCTCCTTACCAAGCCAGGGACGGAATCGATTCATCATGCTTTCCACCATCCGGTTATATTGGCTGCTGTGCAGCAGATCCTGGGCCCCGACTTGATCGTTAACAACGCATCTATCCTGGCCGCCAACGAAGGGACTTCGTATTCGCTGGGCTGGCATCGGGATATCATTCAGATACCTCAGAATGAGATCGAAGACTGGCTCTTTTCGCCTGACCGATTTCACAACAGTGTGCAGATTAACCTGCCCCTGGTAGACGAGAGCTCGTTGTGGATTGTTCCCCGGAGCCATAATCGGCCGAACACGGAAGCTGAGAATGCAGCGTTTGGAGGCTCCAAACACTACGCACCCGTCGGTGTGGAAATGCCGGGCGGTGTTCCGGTTCCGCTCAAAGCAGGCCAGGCAGTGCTCTACAACAACAACCTCATACACAGGGGCTATACCGACGTGATGAAAGTTCCGCGGCGGACATTGCACATGGGTTACCACAGTGCGGCCTATCCACCTACCTGGCATTTCTATTTGTTGAATGATCAGTTGCTGACGCCCGATTACATCGAAACCCTCAGCCCTACCATGCAGGAGATGATGAACGATTACCTGGCTTGCAGGAAGAAGTATCCGAACATGGAAGATACCTGGAAATGGGGTTACAATTTTCCCGGATAAATCAGCTAACGATAATTGATTTTTGACAATATGCGGTTGCCCATTACCTGGTTATTTTCGCTACTGGCATTTGCGGGTTGCAATCCGCCCAATCCGTTTTCGGAGGCTGATTGGGCGTATCCCGGCGGTACTGCCGGCCAAACCAAATATTCTTCGTTGGATCAAATCAATACTTCAAATGTAGCTGATCTAGAGGTTGCGTGGGTTTTCAACTCGGGGGTGAAATCCGGGAATGTGCAAATGAATCCGCTGATCGTAGACGGCACGGTTTATATCACCACACCTCTGCAGGAGGTGATTGCGCTGGATGGCGTAACGGGTGCGAAAATCTGGCGGTTTAATCCCGCCAGGGAAGGCGAGCAGTTCGGCGGTATCAATCGAGGGATTTCTTTCTGGCGGAAAAAAGGCGAACAGGACCGAATATTTTTCACGAGTGGTGGCTTCCTGAACGCGATCTATGCAGCGAATGGATTACCAGTGCCTGAATTCGGAAGCCAAGGCCGCATTTCGTTGAACGAAAATTTGGTAAAGCCGGCCGACATGATGGGAATCAGTTCCCCCGGTGCGCCGGTTATCTATGGCGATTTGGTGATTGTGGGTGCCATGACATGGTCCTCCCCGGCAAATGTAAGTGCTTTCAATGTGCTGACCGGTGATCGTGAGTGGATCTTTCATACCATTCCGCAGCCTGGAGAACATGGCTACGAAACCTGGGGATCGCAAGATTTCTGGAAAACGGGGGGAGGCGTCAATGTGTGGGGCGGTCTGAGTGTCGACATCGAAAATGGGATGGTCTATTTTTCTACAGGACAACCGAAGGATGATTTTTACAGGCCGGATAACGAAGGTGAGCAGCTATTTGGCAATTCCATCGTGGCACTGCATGCCGAAACCGGTAAACGCGCTTGGCATTACCAGGCGATACACCACGATTTATGGGATTTGGATATGCCCTGTGCACCCATTCTGACTACCCTTCGTCAAGACGGAAAACGGGTGCCGGGTGTCGTGCAGCTCACAAAGACAGGCAACGTGCTCCTATTCAACCGGCTTACCGGTCAGCTGCTATCTGAGGTGGAAGAACGGCCGGTACCAGCCAGTACGCTAGCTGGCCAATATGCCTTCCCTACGCAACCATTCGTGAAGTGGCCGGAACCTTTTTCAAAGCAGGTGGTTACGGCCGATGACTTGACAAATATTAGTGCGGAAGCGCATGCTTATGCACGTGAACGCTTCAATAGTGTGGATGCGGGCTGGTATATCCCCCCGTCTACTAAAGGTATCCTCTATTACGGCATACATGGTGGTGCTGAATGGGGCGGTGGTTCATACGATCCAGTTGATCAGGTAATCTATGTCAATTCGAATGAATTGGCTTGGCGTATCACCATGCAGGATGTAAATAACGAACAGCCAACAGTAGATAAAAACGAACATGGCGGGCGACGGCTTTTTCTTGCCAGTGGTTGTGCCAGCTGCCACGGTGCCGACCGCCAGGGATTGAATGGCACACCGGTATTGAAAAATCTTGCTGAAAAATACACCCAAAAAGATGTTGTCGACATCATCAAGAAAGGCAAAGGCGCCATGCCGCCTTTTGCGCATCTGCCGGAAGATGATGTGCAACTGATAGCCGCTTACCTACTGGATATGGAAGTTGCGGGTAAGGAAAAAGAAGCCGTGGCCGCTAAACCATATTACCGTTCGATGGGCTACAACAAGTTCCTCGATGAGCAGGGGTATCCAGCCACTAAACCGCCTTGGGGTACGTTAAATGCGATTGACCTCGAGTCGGGCAAGATCAAGTGGAAGGTGCCGCTGGGTGAATACCCGGAGCTGACCGCCAAAGGTATACCGCTCACGGGAACCGAAAATTTCGGGGGCAGTATCGCTACCGCGGGAGGGCTGGTATTTGTGGGGGCTACGCGCGATGAACGCTTCCGGGCATTCGATAAGAATACCGGTGAGATTTTGTGGGAAACGAAGCTGCCATTCGGGGGATTTGCCGTGCCAAGTACTTACAGCGCGGGTGGAAAACAATATGTTATCATTCCAGCCACCGGTGGCGGAAAATTGGGCACCATGACGGGTGACGCTTATGTGGCGTTTGCCTTGCCTGATCGCATGCTACAAAAATGACATCATGAAACACGTAATAAATACGATTGCCCTAATCGCCGCTTTCCTACTGGCCATGGAGGGTGCGGCAGCTCAGCGTTTGAGAGGTGATTTGTTTGCCCCCGAGAACCTTGCTGCGTGGTGTATCGTTCCGTTTGACGCAGCGCAACGCACCCCCGAAGCACGTGCAAAGATGTTGTCCGATCTGGGTATTACCAAATTGGCTTACGATTGGCGCGACGAGCACGTGCCGCTGTTTGACCACGAATGGAAGGCGCTCCAAGACAATGGCATTGAGCTATTTGCCTTCTGGTTACCTTCAAATACGGATCCAGCAAACGAGGAACACATTGAACAAGTATTTGCATTTCTAGAGCGAAACGGTATCCAAACACAGCTTTGGTACCTGCCGGGTTGGTTTGAAGGGTATGAAAACCAGATCGAAGGCTTTCATGAAATGTCTTGGCCAGAACAGATCGAATCCATTTCTACGTCCATCCGGTATGTCGCCGAACGAGCGAAGGGGCTCGGCTGTACGGTGGGCTTATACAATCACGGAGGTTGGTTTGGTGAACCCGAAAATCAAGTGGCGATTATTGAGCATTTAAACATGGATAACGTGGGAATAGTTTACAATTTTCAACATGGCAGGCACCATATCAATCGCTTTTCGGAATTTTACCCGCAAATTCAAAAGCACCTCCTATGCATCAATCTTGTCGGGCTTGCGAGCGGGGATCCGATCAATGTAACCCCACTGGGTGAAGGTGATATCGAATACATACTATTGAAAACGATCTATAAAAGCGGGTACACAGGGCCGATCAGTATTCAGAACCATCGGGCCGACCGTGACGCAAAAGCAGCACTTATTGCTGAGCGAAAGGGTTTGAACAAACTAAAAACAAAGCTGATTACACATACTAACTTCTAAACTTTACGTTATGAAACAACGAGAAATGAAACGATTAGCCATTGCGGTGATTTTTTGTGCCACCACATTGCTTACTGGCTGTGCTGTGCTGAAAAATAAGCCTGTTAACGATGTGTTTGCCAAACAGAATCTCGTTGCCTGGTGCGTGGTTCCCTTTGACTCGAAACAACGTGGCCCCGAGGAGCGGGCAGCGATGCTGGCTGATCTGGGCATTACCAAATTGGCCTATGACTGGCGAGAACAGCACATCCCGACCTTTGATGATGAGCTACGTGCCTTGAATAAACATGGAATCGATTTAACAGCTTTCTGGATGACGTCGGGGAATAACCCTCAGGACGACCCATATATCCGGGAGATATTTGACTTTATAGCACGCAATCGGGTTAAAACACAGATTTGGTTGTTGATGGGCGAGTGGGGAGGCTTTAGTGCGCTGAATCAACGAAACAAGGTCTTGGCCATGAGCAAACCCATCGCTTACATCGCGGATCGGGCAAAGGAACTTGGCTGCCAGGTGGCGCTCTACAACCACGGCGGTTGGTTTGGGGAGCCAGAAAACCAATTGGAAATCATCGAGGCGGTAAATCGCAACAATGTGGGCATCGTTTATAATTTCCATCACGCCCGGTTGCATCACGAGCGATTCCCGCAGTTTTTCCCCAAGATTGTGCCCCATCTTTATGCCCTGAATATAGCAGGGCTGCAGGCCGGCGTTACGGACCGCTTTTTCAGAACCGGTCAAGGCGATGTAGAACAGGAGATGATCAGGCAGGTGTGGAAGAGTACATACCGTGGCCCGATCGGTATCATCAACCATGATACAAATGAAGACGCCGCAAAGGGGCTGTCTGATGAAATCAACGGACTTAAAAAAATCCTAAAAGAAATAGGAAATGATCGGGCGCTAGCTACCTACTAGCGCCTTTAGACATTTCTTTCTGAGCTTTCGTGAAGCATTACTTGCTTTTTCCCAAAAATAGTGAACGTTGACTTTCTGGGAGGTTCGACCCACGTATGCAAATTAAAAACCATCATAAATTATGAACAAATGAAAACAATGAAACGCAAACACCCTGTGTTACTGTTGCTGCCCCTATTATTACTCTCCATGGTGGCCAGTGCACAACACGTACTCACCGGCTGGGTACTGGATGAAAACGACGACCCGCTGGCGAATGCCAGCGTAGTGATCAAAGGAAGTACGCGAAGTGCTACGACCGATGTGGATGGTAAATTCGTTCTGGAGATTGACGATCCCACAGAAATGCTCCTGATTACCTATGTGGGGTATTATCCACTCGAGGTGCAGGCGAGAACCGATCGTGAACGGCGGTTTTCGTTAACCATTAACGAAGCGCAGGCGAAACTCGATGAAGTGACGGTGGTCGGTTTCGGCACGCAGAAGAAAGTATCCGTAACAGGGGCTATCTCAACGGTGGCCACACGGGAGTTGGCCAAAACGAGTACCCCCTCGCTTTCCAATGCATTGGGCGGTCGTTTGCCGGGGATCATGACCAGGCAATCAAGCGCGGAACCAGGATCCGATCAAGCACAAATATTTATCCGCGGGATGGGTACGTGGGGCAATCGTTCGCCGATGGTCCTTATCGACGGTGTGGAGCGCAGCCTGGATAATGTCAACGTGCACGAAATCGAAACCTTCTCGGTGTTAAAGGACGCATCCGCAACCGCTGTCTATGGGGTGCGGGGGGCAAACGGTGTAATCGTAATCACCACCAAGAAGGGTGTGATGGGCCGCCCGAAAGTAGCTTTCCGATCGGAATCGGCGGTACTTCAACCTATTCGGCTGCCCGACTACATCAACGGCGCCGAATACGCTAGTTTAATGAACGAGGGCCTCGAACATGTGGGGCAACGCCCCCGGTGGACGGACGAACAGCTCGAAAAGTTTAGGGATGGTAGCGACCCCTACTTATACCCGGATGTCAACTGGACCAGCGAAATCATGCGGAAGAGTACATATCAAACCATCAATAACCTGAATGTAACGGGCGGAGGCGAAATTGTCCGCTATTATGCCAATGCGGGTTATACCGATCAGAACGGTATTTGGAAAAATGACCCGGCCAATGCCTACAAAACCAATGTGCGCATGCGGCGGTACAATCTCCGATCGAATGTGGATGTTAATGTGAGTAAAGACCTGGTCTTCGAGTTGGGAATTGCCGGTATCATCCAGCAAGGCGATTTCCCGGCTACCGGATCAGACGCGCTGTTGGATGCAGTACGGGTTACACCGCCTATTGCCTATAGTGCCCGGAATCCGGATGGCAGCCCGGGGGGAACGCCCACTTTGATCGGAAACAACCCCTGGGGCCTCGCTACACAGGCCGGTTATTCGGTACACATGCACAGCAACGTGCAAGGAACTTTCTCCGCGAAGTGGGATCTATCGTCAGTTGTTACCTCCGGTCTTTCTGTAAGCGGTCGGTTCTCCTATGACCATCATTACTCGGGTGGCATCAACCGGCATAAGTCGTTTGAAGTTAAATACTATACGGGAAAGAATGAACAGACCGGCGAAGACCAATATACCGTGTTACGCGAAGAGCAGCCAATGAACTATTGGCTTTGGAATAGCTCAAACCGGGCCATCTACTCCGATTTTATTGTGAATTATGAAAAGGTCCTGGGCGACCACAACCTCTCGGGGATGGTGCTTTACAACCAACGGGACTACATCAACATTACGGCGGGATCCTCCATCGATGGGTTGCCGTTTAGACGGCAAGGTATCGCTGCAAGGGCAACGTATGGGTTTAGAAATACCTATTTTGCCGAGTTTAATATGGGCTACAATGGTTCGGAAAACTTCCCGAAAGGACAGCGATTCGGCTTTTTTCCCTCCATATCGGGAGGGTGGGTAGTCTCCAACGAATCGTTTATGCAAGATGTCGATTTCCTGGGTTCATTGAAAATCCGGGGATCGTATGGCCAGGTGGGCAACGATCAGATCGGTGGGCGTAGATTCCTCTACCTCACATCGATGAACGCCCGTACCGCTCAAGGTTATCTATTTGGTGACCAACAGACCAGTTGGGCCGGAATTGACGAAATGCAGATTGGAACGGATGACGTAACGTGGGAGGTGTCTACGAAATCAAATGTTGGCTTCGATATGAACCTCCTGAACATGATTACCTTGCAGGTTGATGCCTTCCATGAGCGTAGGGAGGGTATCTTGATCCAGCGGCGAACCATTCCAAACATCGCTGGATTTAATCCATCATCCATCCCTTATGGCAATTTAGGCGTTGCAACAAACAGAGGGATAGAGGGTATGATTGAAGTAAAGAAGAACACAGACAACGGAATATTCTATTCGTTCATGGGGAACTTCACCTTTGCGAGGAGCAGAATCGAAGAAAACGACGAGCCCGTACAACGCTGGGCCTATCAATCGGCAAAGGGTCAACCGATAGATCAACCTTTCGGTCTGGTAGCGTTGGGATTCTTTGAAAGCGTTGAAGATGTAGCCAATAGCCCGAAACAGATGTTTCAAGACGTGGTGCGAGTGGGTGATGTGAAATATAGAGACGTCAACGAGGACGGAGTTGTCGACAATTTCGATGCGGTGGCGATTGGTTATCCCCGTACGCCTGAAATCATGTATGGCTTTGGTGGCACCATTGCCTTTAAAGGGGTAGACTTGAGCGTTTTTTTCAACGGTTCCGGTCGTACAAGCCTCTATCTTAATGGCCCCAGCATTATGCCGTTTTTAAAAGGCCAAGGTTCTTACAACATCCTTCGCGAATTTTATGACAACCGGTGGACACCGGAAAATACTGAGAATGCGTTGTATCCGGCAGCAACGGATGATATTAATCCGAACAATTATCGGTTTAGCACCATCTACCAACGCGATGCGAGCTATGTCAGGTTGCGTAATGCAGAAGTCGGCTATACCTTTCCCACACAAGTTAGCCGACGGATCGGTATTGAACAGCTGCGGTTATTTGTGAATGGGATGAATCTGGCTACATGGGATCAGGTAAAGGTGATCGACCCCGAATCGAACGACGGCGTAGGCAGCTATCCAATCCAGCGGAGCATCAACTTTGGTATTCAGGTTAATTTTAATTAATGAAAATCATGAAGAAAGGATATATAAAATACGTGATGCTGGCGATGCTGGTATCGAGCGTACTCGCATCCTGCGAAAAAGGCTTTTTGGACAAGGCACCTGATGAAGACCTCACCATAGATGACGTCTTCGCTGAACGGCAGTATGCCGAACGTTTTTTGACGGCAACCTATAATTACTTGCCGACGGGAATTGATTTTGCCGAATTGCCGGGCAGAAACCCGTTTGTCGGGGCTTCCGATGATATGGAAATGTCGTGGTTGAACCGGTTCTCCCACCGGATGAATGGCGGCACTTGGGGTCCTAACGACGTCCCCTCAGATCAACACTGGTCAATACCTTATCAGGCCATCAGGCGGCTTAATCTATTTACGGAAAATATCGTGACGACGCCCATGGAGGAACAGGTTAAACAGACCTGGATTGGAGAGGCTGAATTCATGAAAGGCTTCTTCCATTTTCTATTGGTGAGACTATACGGGCCAGTACCCGTTATCGCGCATTCGTATCAGCCGTCAGAGGATTTCACTAATATCAAACGCAATACGCTATCGGAATGCATCGAATATATCGTTGCACGGTGCGATGATGCGATTCAGAAACTGCCGATGACCGTACCATCAGCCAGCGAAGGCCGCATAACAGCGGCGGCGGCATTGGCACTCAAATCGCGCGTGTTGCTTTACGCGGCAAGCCCCCTGTTTAACGGTAATCCGGACTACGTGGATTATACGGATACAGAGGGCAACAAATTATTCCCCGCGTATGATGCACAGCTTTGGCAGCGGGCGGCTGATGCGGCAAAAGCCAGTATCGACCGCTCAGAAGCAGCTGGTTATCGGCTTTATCGATCGCCGAGCAACGACCCGCTTCAGAATTATCAGCAGGTATTTACGGAACGACATAATCAAGAGGTGCTTTTTGCACGTAATCTGGGCGTTCACTCTTGGCAAGAAATGGGGGGTGCACCCAACAGTGAGGGGGGCTGGAGCGGATTGTGTCCGTTGCAACGGCTCGTAGACGAATACGAAATGGCCGATGGGTCTACGCCCATTACCGGATACCAAGCGAATGGTGAACCCATCATCAATGCTGCTTCGGGGTACAAAGAAGAAGGCTATGTAAGCGAAGCCCATCCAGCGGGCTACTACCCGGCAGGCATACGAAATATGTATGTAAACCGCGAGCCACGCTTTTACGCGACCATCAACTATAACGGTGCATGGTGGCGGGGACGGCAATTGCAATTCTGGAACTCGGGTGCAGAAGGAAAGTCAAAGGGCGGATCGGAGCTGTACACCGTAAACGGATACTTGCTAAAGAAGTTTATGGATGAACAGAATGTGAACATCCGGGAGGGCCGTTTTGTGTTAAAAACGTGGGTGTATTTTAGGCTTGCAGAGCAATACCTCAATTATGCCGAAGCACTCAATGAAGCCCAGGGACCGGTGGATGCCGTATATACCTACGTTAATGCCGTGCGGGATCGGTCGGGGTTACCTGGACTGGCACCCGGCTTAAGCAAGGAAGCGATGCGGGAAAAAATACGACATGAACGGCGCGTAGAACTTTCTTTTGAAACCCATCGCTATTTTGACACCAGAAGGTGGCTGATCGCAGAAACGACGAATAAAATAAATATCTATGGTATGAACATTCATGTCGGAACATCATTAAACGATGATGCGTATTACGAACGGACATTCCTCAAGGCGCGTGTTTTTGATAAGAAACACTACTTATGGCCGATTGATCAGAACACGATCAATGTAAGCCCATTGATCGTCCAGAATCCTTTTTGGTAATAACTCCACTTTGATGAGACCTTAAGCCCCCTTAAGTGGGGGCTTTGTATTTTAAAATACCGGGATACCCAACATCTCTTACGCCATCTGTGGGTTTGACTTCCTATAATCTGTCCGTTTTTTCCAATGTTGGAAATACGTATTGGCCGTTCTTTGCCTACCAATGCCCTGATTGACGCTTAACTAAATTAAACATACAATGAATAAAGAAATTAAATACAGCATCTCAAAATTAGTAAATGCACCAAAATCGATTGTTTGGTCGGTAATTTTATCTCCAGATACCTACAAGGAAATCTGGGCGGCTGAATTTTCGGGATCGTGGGAGAAAGGCCGGGCTTTCAGCTTCTCAGGGGAATGGGATGGCGTACCTTATCAAGACAAGTGTAGCGTAATTGACAGGCACGATGAGAAATTATTAGTCTACACGTATTGGAGCTCTTTTTGGAATGTGCCGCAGCGTGAGGCTGAAAGCTGTATCATCAAATACGAGATTAACGAACTGGATGAGCACAGTTCCGAGCTCACCATCACGCAAACCGGGTTTCGGGATGATACCCATTATGCAGAAACCGTAACGCTTTGGGAGGATACCATCGACTTTATGAAACGGGTTGCGGATAAGTTATATCTCGAAAGCGATAGCTAAGGCCATAGAAAACCGAAATTATCTTTGTAATTTCATACTTTTGAATGGTATCCGATCGGAAGAATAGGTAATTCATGAAGCAAAACTTAAATTTAAGGTCGCTATACACGCCCGTGCAGCCGGCAATAAAGGGTATTGAGCAACATGTTTCCTACATCGAAACCTTACCGGACGAAAGATTACAACAATACATCTACTGTTACTGGTTTCTAAAAACGGATGAACAGATGCAATCACCTTATATCTATAATGTGGTTGCAGATGGGTGTATTGATATCGTTTTTGACTTAAACGACCCATCCTCAAACTTCGTAATGGGATTTTGCAATCGGAATAATGAATTTGTTATCGATAAATCATTTAATGCGGTAGGTATAAGGTTTCTCCCGGCAATGTTTACTGCACTATTTCACACGGATGCGCTGGAGTTTTATAACACGCTGGTTCCCTTAAATTTATTTCTTAAAATACCATCGCAATTCATCGAAAACAGCTTCGCTATACAGGATAGTAATCTTGCGATAAAAGGCAAATTGGACAATTTCTTTCTTAAAATAATAAGTAAAAATGCGATTGAAATAGATTTTCGCTTTCAGGTAGCATTAACGATGATTTTACGGAATTGTGGTGCGGTGAAGTTAAACTCGGACTTAGCTATTGGGCTTAGCCAAAGACAATTAAGGCGTTATTTCGAATTACATATAGGCGCATCGCCTAAGGCTTTCAGCCAAGTTGTAAGGTTTCAAAATATGCTGAAAGCCGGCCCCTCTTTAAAAAACACAAAGACCAATAAACTATTCTACGATTTTGGCTATTACGATCAATCACATTTTATAAATGAATATAAACGCTTTTACGGATGTTCTCCTACTAAGTCTTTGCGTTAAATTAGTTCAGCTTGCCTACGGCTATTTCGATGCCTCGGTATCCCTTCTTTCTAAATGAGAGGAATGTTGTAATCAGAAAGATTATCAATAAGGTAACTACTTGAATTTCTTTAATTGCAATTGATAGAACGATGAAAAATATGGTCGTAATCATGTTGCAGTATAATGTTAGCCCTTCAAGAACTTGTAATTTACTTTTTGCGTTTGCATAATTTATGGAGGAACTTAGTAACATAGAAATTCCTCCCGACAAAAACCACATCAGCTCTTCTCCAAAGGGTCTAGGATAGAAGACTGGGTATAGCAGATGAAGCAAGCCAAATATCAGTATAACCAAGCTTAATAATTTATAAGTTTTCATCCGGTTTAATTTTAGTAACAACGGGTAAAACAAACCCAATAGCATATAATGCCAAAAGCGCAATCATAACCAGCGTAAAGTCATCGATCATATATTTCTGGCCTATCCAAACAAAAAATGATAGCGTACATACATATAAAATCGATATGTAATGTTTCTTACTTAAAAAATTGAAATGAAACCTGGTAAGATAAAGCAGTAAACTTCCCATAAAAACTAAACCAGCCCCAAACATGGCATTAAAACCTATCCAAAGATTCCAAAAATTACCAGTTTGATCCATTTGAATGGAGGTCGTTTTCAATTGTTCAGCAATACGTTCAGGAGCAGGATGTAAGTCGGAAGAGAAAAAAATCCCGTGAATGTGCAGTATACCGCTGCTGATTAAAATACCTGAAGATAAAAACCAGCACAGCTTAGAAAAATTCGACTTCCTCATCTTTTCACGATTTGTTAAGGGCATAAAGTTATGCTCATAAACCTAATTGGAATTGGAAAAAAGGGACATATCCTAATGATGATAAAAAACAAAGCCCCGAAACGGGGAGAATCGGGGCTTGTTAACTAACCAATTATAAACCTAAATTATGAAAAGACAATTTTATAAATTTTACCAACTGACTATATAACGCATGAAGATACCATTTTGTTACCGGTGGAATTGTTAAGATTTGTTAAATAGTCATTGGGATGATAAACTCTTAAGATAACGGGTTCGCCCCAATGGGTTAGGGGCTATCTATAGCTTTACCTTCGACAGCGCAGTGACCAGATCTGCTGGCCGGAATGGTTTATTCAAAATATCCAGAATATTCAGTTTCGCCAACTTCAGCCTGGTTTCGGCCATGATGTCTGCAGTAAGGATGATGATCTGAATATCGGGATATTCCCTGCAGATGATTTCTGAAAGCACATAGCCATCCATCTTGGGCATGTGCAGATCAACCAGAGCGACTGAATAAGGCGCGCTCGCCAGATACCGAAGTGCTTCCTCCCCGTCTACCGCGCAATCGGGAACCATGCCCAGCTGTTCCAGCTGCTTGCTCACAACCTTGGTGCTGATTTGGTTATCCTCCACGAGCAATACGCGCATACCCCGGAGTCTTCCTGGATGGGCAATTGGATCAGAAGGATGCGGGTGGACCTTGAGCGAAGTTGTCGGTGATGGAAGCGCAAAATGGAGGTCGAAGCAAAACTCGGCCCCTATGCCGGGCGAACTCTTGAGTTGGATATGGCTGTTGTGCAGCTCAACAAGCCGCTTGGTTATGGTAAGCCCCAACCCAAAACCCACGTATTGTTGGTTAGGTAGCTGGGCTAGTTGCTTAAAATTCTTAAATATCTCCTCATGGTAAACCTCCGGAATACCGGGGCCTGTGTCCTTTACCGAAAAATGCAGGGTAACATCGGTGTCCGCCCGCGACAATTCGCGCACGGCGATGGTAACCTGTCCTTGGTCTGTGTGCTTAGTGGCATTGCTGACTAGGTTATAAAGAATCTGGCTCAGACGGGTTGGATCGCCGGTTATTTGGGAGGGAACAACCTCATCCACCTGTGCGACCACCTCAATGCCCTTCGCCTCGGCCATGGCTTGAAACTGATTCTTGATGTTTTCAATCAATTCTACCAAATTGAACTCCGCCTGGATCAGCCGTAATTGCCCGCTTTCCATTTTGTTGAAATCGAGTACATCGTTGACAAGTCGAAGCAGATGTTCTGACGAAAACAGCAAATTGTTTAGCATGTCCTCCTGCTCAGGTGAGTGGACCTGCTTCAGGTGATTGCTTGCGCCGATAATCCCGACCAATGGTGTCCGGATCTCATGACTCATCACCGAAAGGAAATCCGATTTGACCTGAGCGGCACGTTCGGCCATTTCCTTGGCCTCCAACAACTCAATGGCCTCCAGCTTCTCCTTGGTGATGTCCATCAAAGCGCCGCGTAACCTGACCACTTGATTATTTTCAACCACGGGTACGGCTCGCACACGCACCCATTTGATTTCTTGCCGCGAGGTAACTATACGCACCTCTATGGTATAAGGAAGCTTGTCTACCTTGCATTTTTCAAGCGCTTGGATTACCACATCCCGGTCAGGGCCTGGAAAAAGCGGGAGATTGCTGTCAAACGTGGAGAAATCAGCATCCTCCGAAACGCCTAAAATCACATGCATCTGATTTGTCCAAGAAACTTCACCCGATACAAGATTGTATTCCCAGCCGCCCGTATGGCTAAGCTGCTCACTGATATTCAGCAATTCATTACTCTGTTCCAACCCCGCCTGGGTTTCTTTCAGCGCACGATTACGCTCAACCTCTTCGGTAATTTCCTGGATGACGATGATCAACCGTTGGTCCTCAGGCCTGCTCCGCTGCCGAATCGGTATGACCTTAAGCCGGTACGATTTCTCGATGGCCGGGTCAGTGTGTCGGTATTCCAATGTCGTCTGCCTGCCAGTCTGGATTGCCTGATTCACAGGATCTGCAAACATGGGCGCCCACTCCTTGCCGAAGGCACCCGCTATGGTCATACCCAGAAAACGTTCCTTCGGCATGAAGAGCCGTGATTCATCCGCTACCCATACGTCTCTGAAAATCTTATTGCCGTCTATCTCAAAAACGATATCCTCAATCAAGGTCATCATGGTCTTCATCCGGTCGGCAAGTTCCCGATACGCGGCATTGGCTGCTTTTGCTCCGCATGCGGCTTCGTACTCGGCCGACTCATCACGTATATACATCATGACATGGGGTATTTTACTGCGCTCTGCAATCAGTAAGCATACATCAGCACAGCAATCACGGGTGCCTTTTTGAGGATGTTCGATGCGGAATTTATAGTGGTTTTTCCTTTCCCGATTCCTCACCGTTTTTTTCAGCGTGTCTATGGTGGGCTGTCGGTCTTCAACAGGCAGGTAGCCAGCCCATCCGAAACCACGCATCCCGAGGTTGCCGACCCCAAAAATCTGGCAACAGGCTTCGTTGGCAAACAAGCACCTGCCTCGCCCGTCTGCCAGTATAACACCGATAGGTGCGTCCTGCAAAGTGTGCTGGAGACTGGTTATGTGGAAATGCGGAAATTGCTCTTCTTGCATGGTTCCACTTGTAAAATGTATTAAAAATAGTCAGCAAGGCAAATCTAGTAAAAAAAGCATGGATAGCCTGCCCCATGTTGACCAATTTAATACATGTCGAAAATCCGCTGCTGCTCATCCTGAGCGCGGAGCTTAACCCTTTTTATTCCGCAAAAAAACGCGCTGCATTCTGAAAGAAAATCTTGTCTTTCTGCTTTTTTGACAAAAAGGTAAGTCCGTTTATCGCAGCAATGACTTGCCGCACGTCTCCGTTATCGGTACCGAACATAAGTCGATCTTCCAAACCAGCCTCCATGAACGCGCTCATGATGGCGGCAAATCGATCTGCCGATACAATCGCTGGATTGGAAAGGACGGAAATATCTGCATAGACCTGCTCATTTTGCGTCATGATTGAAATAGCATCGCTATAATAGCTATCGCCAGCATGCATAATCCAAACTTTTAATTTAGGAAACGTTGAAAGCAGCTTTTCAAAGTGTAATGGGCTACCAAGTTCTTCCTTGAAGTTTGGCGCACCATGATTGGGGCCGGCTCCGCCGGTGTGTATGCCAACAGGAAGGTTGTACCGCTCCGCTAAAGCATAATAAGGTAGCAGTAGAGAATCCGACGATGAAATACCATAATATTGACTTAAAATTTCGCCTAAAAAATCGATCTTTCCAGCTTTTATCTGCTCCTCGACCCAATGAAGTGAGGGCCAGTCCTGCCCATTGGGAAAACAGGGTTGGAGGCTATAGGGAACATGTCCATTGGGGCAGGGAAACATGAGGCCATACAGGAAATTTATTTTTGACTTGCCTCGATAGCTATTTTGGAGATTCCACGAGGTACTTATTGCTGCCCGATGCACGCCCGCCTGTTCCAGTGCAGCAAGCTGCGCCGGAACATCACTACTGCCGTGAAGGTGCACGTCGAACACTTTTTGAATGTCTTTATCGCTTGATAACATGGGAGAAAGCAAAACACCCAGCAATAGCAACAGTGATTTCATTCCGAACAATTTGTTTTTAATGACTGCCTAGAACCCGCATTTCATCGCCATTCCTGTGTAGATCGGCACTGGCATAGCAGGTTTCACAGCAGCGTATGACTTGATTAACACAAACCTAATGATTTGAATTTAATAATACCATGGTTAACAGTATACTGGCGTACCAAAAAATTCCGAGATTCACGAAAGCAGGTACGATGCCAAACAAAATTGACGCGAATACCCGCGTTTTTATCAAAGAAAAGCCCCGAAACGGGGAGAATCGGGGCTTTCTAACTAACCAATTATAAACCTAAATTATGAAAAGACAATTTTACTAACTGACTATATAACGTATAAACTTCCCATTTTGTTACAAACGAAGTGTAATCTTTGTTAAAAACCGATAAGGATAGGAATATAGCCTTGAGTCTTAATTTGAGCGTATGAGTAGCTGACTGAGCTTATTGAACATCTTGAGCCAGCTTTGGTAAGCACCCGTTTTTTTCGCTTCCTCTTCCAAAACCGTTTGATGAATGGTGACCTTAGTTTGTTGTTTTATCGGTTCGAAAGTAACAGTGGTAATCAGACGTTCGGGCCAGTCTTCCGGTTTACCAGCATCAGCTGAAGCCACGTCATTCCCAAGTTCATTCGAAAGTACCATGGTAAACACTAATTTATCAGGCGCTGATACTTCGAGGTACTTTCCTGTAATCCAGCAATCGCCATATATGGGATCATGAACGCAAGAATGAAAGCTTCCCCCAGGGCTAACTTCGATATGTCGGTATTCAATTGTACAGCCATCGGGCGCGTACCAAACCTTCAGTTTTTCGGGATCTGTCCAAGCCCGGAATACGATTTCTCGTGGGGCATCGAATAAATGCGTGATTAAAAGTTCCTTTTTTGTTGTGCTCATCGTACTAGCTATTTTGAGTTCTGAAGGAATTGGTCTAGCTTTTCAAAGCGCTGGTTCCATAACGTGCGGGACTTTGTGACCCAGTCTACAACTTCATCCAGCTGATCGATCTTGGCTTCACAAACCTGCTCGCGCCCCTGCTGCGTAATCGAGATCATACCACATTCCTTGAGCACTTTGATGTGTTTGGCAATGGCCTGCCTACTCATGTCAAAATCCTCAACAATCTGCGCAATGTTGAGGGGGCCTTGTGCTAATTTGTGGATGATTACCCTGCGGGTAGGATCTGAAATAGCCTGAAAAATATCTCTTCGTTCGATCATAATACAACCAAATGGTTGCTCAAATATAAACACAACCATTTGGTTGTACAAATATTTTGGATAATATTTTACCCTTACAAAACGATACAGGAAAATAGAAAACTCAACGAAATTACTTGGCTAGCGCGCTCAAAGCATCACCTGTTGACCTGACAAAATTGACGTGCTTTCCCTTGTTACTTTCATAGATAAAATCCTTTAGGCTTTGGCTCGTAAATGTTGAGTAGTCGCCGACAATGGCAAGCTGGATGCGATAATTGGCAAATTTTTGAAGAATATCTCCCGCCATCTTGTTCTTTAAATCGAAGAAGTCGGCCGTGATATCTTTTTGATGGATAATGATTTTGTCAAACCCTTGGTAATAAATATTGCCCATCAAATCCAACGCATCTTCGGTGTTTTGGATGATGATTTCTTCCGAAATTACTTCTGCAATTTTTGAGTTATGTATGTTGTGTTCTTGGATCTTCATTTTGAATGGTATTATACTTTACAAAGATGCGCGTCTCGAAAGCTATTGGCGGTCCAGGTTCAAATCTTCGATATCAGACATTTCGTCCTCCGACTCATCCGCACTTCTTATCAAGTCTTCATGGACATCAAAACCGAAAGCGGCACTTCTTTCTTGATCGATCTGGGTTTTATAATACGTGCCGTCAAAAAAGCCCAGCGCCTTTTTGTTGGTTTGGTTTTTTATATTTTTCTTATAATACGCTTCAGGCACCCGTTTTACCTTGGCGAAAAAGGGAACATCTTCACGCTTTATGCCTTCAACTCCAGGCTTCACCAACACCTCTTTATCTGCTACGGCCAGATCCTGCGCCTTTTCCCCCTTAAGTTTAGCGGCTTTTTCTTTCGTAGCGAAATCTAAATGTTCTCTTCTTTTGCGTATCCCCGCAATAACACCAATACGCTTTCTACCTTCGTGCTCCTCTTGGCTTCCTTTCGTATACGATTTTTCTTGTTTAAGGAAACCGCCTTCCAGCATTTCAACCCCAAGGGGCTTATTATCATCATCCACTGGTTTTGGAGCATACTTTCCGGCGCTGACCGCCAAGCCTTCGGCCTCAAACGAGAGGTAGGGAGAATCTTGGGAATCGTCAACGATGTGTTCTTCGGGCGTGGCTGACCCCTCGGGGTTTTGCACCGTGAAAATAGCAGGGTTATCGCCATAGAGATTGGCGAGGTTATTTACACTCATCCCCCGGTATATCAAATCGCCGCCTAAATCAGCTCCTTTCTTTTCCGCTGCCTTACGCCCCCTTTGGGGGACGTCTTCGCGCACTCCGGGTGCGCCGGACTTCTTTCCTTTGCTGGGGCCATGCTGCTTAAACAGGTGCTCCTTATATTCGTCTTTACTTAATTCCCGTTCATCGGATTTTACCTTGTAACTATCCTTTGCGACGACAACCTTTCCATTTTTCTTCATCACATACTTTTTCAGCTGTATGACGGGTGAAATGCTGGTCATGCCGGCTTTCAGCTGCATGGGTAGACCGGTAAGACCGGGACTCCCATTTTCGGCTGCTTGTTGCAACTTCGCTTGCGTGATGGCCTCAGGTCGCTTATCGGTAAACCGGATGGTTTGCCGGGTAGTGACGGCATTATCCTGCGGCGGCATCGGGCGTGTGATACGTTCTTTCGTTGCGTACATAGCGTAGTGTGTCCATCACAATATTACGGATTGTTGGCGAGGTTTTCATTCGTAATGTGAAAATTGTCAGCTGGTATACCCATGATAGAGGTATAAGGCGCCGGAGGTCCAATTCGGCCCTTCAACCCCGGATAGTTGAACCGATTCATCATGAGTGCCACGTATCGAAACGAGTGACTGTCTGGCAATTCCACCATGTTAGCCCAAACCCGTGTACCCGCACGTTCGTCCCATGGTGGCAGATCCATTTTCAACGTGCCGAATTCCTCCAGATTAGGATACGAATAGATAAAGATCTTCCGTTCATCACTTCCGGAAAAACAATAAGGTATCCCACCGATACGTTGAATGGATGTCCCTGTCGAATTATGGGATACCGGCTCGGCAATGCGTTGATCATCCTTATTCCAATGAAACCGATTCTAACATGATGGCTTTATAACCACCGGTGTTTTCACAGGTGAGTATGCGCCATCTCGCTACATCGGCATCATACAGCATATGCGGGTCTTCGATATCTCCAACAATGCCAAAGGGCGCAACTTGCCGATAATTGCTCCAGGTTTTAGTGCGGCCAATGAAATGGAATGCGCCTCTTCAAAAACGAATCGTCGGACACCCTGACGTGTGAAGTTAATTTCATCGGGGGAGAGTTGACTCTGCGCTAAGGCACGGTTGGGAACAAAGGAATTAATTTAGTGTTTCCGCTTTTAGTGCAAAGCGTCTCGATAGGCTTTCAACGCTCTTTCTCTTGCCATTTCGTGAGACACGATAGGGGCTGCTAAACGTTGTTGATAATCGGGGTTCCAAGTTTTGATATACTGTAAGTCCTTGTCGAATTTCTGTGTTTGGATAGTTGGATTGAAAATGCGGAAATACGGCGCGGCGTCGCAACCACAGCCCGCAGCCCACTGCCAGTTCCCGTTATTGGATGACAGCTCATAGTCCATTAATTTCTGTGCAAAATATGCTTCACCCCAGCGCCAATCGATAAGTAGGTGCTTGCAAAGGAAACTGGCCACGATCATCCTTACCCGGTTGTGCATGAAGCCGGTTTCGTTGAGCTGTCGCATTCCTGCATCGACAATGGGGTAGCCGGTTCTACCTTCGCACCATCGCTGGAATTCTGCCTCGTCATTCCGCCATACAATGGAATTATATCGGGTTTTAAAACAGCTGTTGACTACACGTGGGAAATGGTACAAAATCTGCATGAAAAATTCCCTCCAGATCAACTCCGACAACCAGGTTTCATTGTGCCGCCGGGCAAAAGCTACGCACCGGCGTATGGAGATGGTTCCAAATCGCAAAGCGCTGCCAAGTCGGGTCGTATGATTATGGGCCGGAAAATTACGGTGTTTGTCATAGTCGCCAATAATAGTCAGGTCCAAGTTGGGCTGTTGAAATACCACATCGGTTTTCTCAAACCCGATTGCTGCCAGGGAATGTATTTCCTTTATTTTCGTTTTGTAAAAATTATCGAATGAAGCTGGTAACGAGGCCTGATGTTCCGTCGTTAGCGTAGCTTTCCATTTACTTGCATACGGGGTGAAAACGGTATAGGGGCTGCCATCATTTTTTAAAATTTCTGATTGATCAAAGATAACCTGATCCTTAAAATCATAGAAGCCGATATTGTTTTCCTGTAAATACGCACCTACTGCTTGATCACGTTTGATGGCTTGAGGTTCGTAATCCCTGTTGCAATAAACAGCATGAACTGCATAGATTTGCGTGATTTTCTTGAAAACTTCTACGGGTGTGCCGTGATAGGTATGTAGTGATGATTGATGTTGCTGCAATGTGAGATGCATCACACCCAATGCCTGGCAAATGTAGTCTACACGACGATCACAACGGTCATCCAAGAGGTTGAGTATATCCGTATCAAAAACAAATACCGGCAAAACCGGAACTCCCGCAGACAAGGCGTACTGTAAACCCACGTTGTCTTCCAGACGTAGGTCCCGCCTAAACCAAAAAACAGCCACCTTACTTTCCATTAGCTAACGCCTATATCAAAAACCCCTTGAAATTTAGTTTTTCCTGAAATCCATACTTCGCCTTTAAAAGCAATGCGCCATGGTTGCCTACAAGTATACACAAAAAAGGCCGGGCTACCGACGTTCCCCGTAAAGATGGTCACTGAGTAAAACTGACTTGGATCTGCTTGCCTAACGACTAGGTTTAACCGGTTGATTTGTTTAGATTTGTGGATACAACAACATAGAAACATGACCACGTTATCTGAAAATCACCGCATTCATTTACAACGTTGCGTGGCCCTAGCGAAACAGGCACTGGCTGAAGGTAACGATCCGTTTGGCTCGCTGCTTTTAGCTGCCAATGGCGAATTGTTGTTTGAGGATTACAACCGTACGGTAAACGGCAACCAAATGCTGCATCCGGAGCTGGCCCTTGCGCAATGGGCGGTGGCGAATATGACGTTGGAAGAAAGGGCAACAGCCACCGTGTATACATCCGGCGAGCATTGCGCCATGTGCTCGGCTGCACATGCATGGGTGGGGTTGGGAAGAATAATCTATGCCAGTTCATCCGAGCAACTGCAGGAATGGATGGTTGAATTCGATGCCAAACCTTCACCGATTAATCCTTTGGGCATCAAAGACGTAGCACCAGCGATTGAGACCGAAGGCCCTTATCCGGAATTTGCCGAAGCGATTCGGGAGTTACACAGAAAAAGGATAAGGCCGGCATAATGTATCCTACCCTGTTGGCGCTACATTCGGTAATCCGCTGGCTTGTATTGGCTGGCTTACTGTTCGCACTTTTCCGTGCTTATCGTGGTTGGATTTCAGAACGGCAGTTTTCTCGATTTGATAATTCCGTGCGACATTGGACGGCCACCATCGCTCATATCCAGCTAGTACTTGGCCTTTTGCTCTATTTCATTAGCCCGATAACCACGTACTTCTTGCAGCATTTCAATCAAGCGGTCCATCAGCGGGAACCCCGCTTCTTCGGCATGGAACATAGCTTCATGATGGTTATCGCAATTGTGGTTATCACAATAGGTTCAACAAAGGCGAAACAGAAAACAACGGACAATGGAAAATTCAAGACCCTGGTCATTTGGTATACCATCGCCCTGCTAATCATACTTACTTCTATCCCGTGGGCATTCTCGCCATTTACACGCAGACCAAATTTCCGACCATTCGTTCTCGCAAAAGTAGCACCACCCGGACAAAAGTGGCTCAAACCAGATCAAAAGCCATGGCAAACCGGAGCAGTTCCGCAAAGGAACTACATTCAATTTTACGAATGATATTTTTCCGGTGTGTTGAGACGGTATTTGGAGAGATAAACAAGATTTCGGCAATCTCTACCGACGATTTCCCATTTGCCAAAAGGGCAATGATTTCCTTTTCGCGCGGGGTCAATTCAGAAAACTTTCTATAATTTTTCCGGATATAAGAATCTTGGTCTAGCGTCTTGGTAACACGGGCTATAAGGCTATTTATACCTGCAACCGGAGAAGACAGCAGTACAACTTTGTCGACCATACTATCCGCCACGCGGAGTCTCACCAACTTGCAAACCGTATAGAACCAAGTATAGTCATTATCACCATCGAGTTTTACCCGCTGAAAAAAATTATACTGCCGATCGAAGTCGCCTGCTTCCAGGTAGTCGCCCATCCCCTGAAATATTGCGGTAGACTCTTCCTTTACAAAATATTTTTCGTAGTAAGCTTCACCCATTGCATTGATTTCCGCCAACGAAGACCCCAAATGCTCCAGCCCCCAATTATTCATATAGCTGCATCCGATGGGCTTAAGGCCATCCAGATCCTGAAGCATTACAGATGCTGGAACAATTTCGCCAAAATCTGGCACTCGCATATCGCCCTTCTTCAGGCTTTTGGAAAGTCCGTGAAGCTGTATATCCAATTGGTATTTCATTGCAGGCTAGATGTAATGTATTAATAGGTCCGACGGCTATTTTAACAGCACGAAGATAAGGTTTTAATCTTGCATGCAAAAATACCCTAGGTTAGGTATTTATACGCCCAAGTCTTAAAGATAACTTTGCATAAACTATTCACAAAAAAGTAATTAGAACGTTATACGCCCATGAACGTAAATGCTTACGCAGCCCGCCACAGTGATTTTACGGACAAAATAGATGTAATTTGTCCAAAATGCGGGCGGAAGGCATTGGTAATTGGTGCTAGTGTTTATGCATCGGTTGCCGAATATGAAAAAAATGTGCGTTTTTCCTGCGTGGCGTGTGGCTATGCAGTCAAATACGGCAATACTCCAAAATTTACGGCGTTTATCAATACTAAGGGCAAAGCCGTACAGGGCAGAATGTTGTTTCTGAACACGACCTGTGATCCATTTTTCGGTTTTGGTCTATGGTACATGATTGAAACTCCGTACGGCACATTATGGGCCTATAACCTGGATCATCTTTCGGTAATTGAACACCATATCGCCGACAGAAAGCGCGAAAGGAACGGCTTACCAAATCAAAACAACAGTATTGCAAGCCGATTACCCAAATGGGCCAAAGATGCCAAACACCGAGATTCGCTGTTGCGGCTAATCTTGCGATTTAAAACAGCTAAAAGCTAGACCCCTTGTTTGCCTTTTGATTTATGATAGACAATTGTTAGCTTCATCCCTTGTTAGTCACTTCGATTAGTTAAGGAAAATGAAGTTTTTATTTTTAGTGGCCATACTGTTATTGGCGGGCGGGTACCTCTGCTCCTACCTATTGTCTCGAAATGATAGCCGCCCTTTTCTATCGGCCAGCGCTCGCAATAGTGTAAGGCGTTTTTGCATCACCTGCTTTTTTTTGGGGACGGCGCTTTGCTTATTCATGTTGTACATCAGGATTAGGTATTAAATTCAAACATTCCCCCAATTTGGGCGTTACTAAACCAATGAGATCGGTTTGGAAATGGTCTATCGGGGTTGCGGTGTGCGCGATTGCAGTTGTAGCAATTGCCAATTGGTATGTAAACTATTCACTGAAGCCGAAAATGGAGGTGGCGTTGAAGAAGCGGGTAGTTGATGGCACTAATGGGCACTATCGGCTGACGTATGACGAACTGGAGTTATCATTGCTCGCAGGCAACGCTACCGCTACGAACATCCGGCTTACGCCAGCTATGTCGGCCGATACCCGCCATCGGCCCGCCGCAACAATTTACCACCTGCGAATTGGGCGTTTAAAGATCAACGGCGTAGGACTGCTTCGGCTACTCATTTCCAATCGTCTGACTATCAATACGATCACTATCGACACGCCCTCATTCCGTATTGTCCGGCATCGGCAGGTCGATACCGGAGCCACAGATTCGGCCTCCAAACCGGTACACGAGCAGATTACCCAAACCCTATCGGGTATAAAAGTGAATCGTATCGTGCTCCAAGCAGGCGAATTTGAATTGGCGGATGAACACGATGCGACTCACCTGCATATCCAAAAAATCACAGGAACTGCACGGGATATCCGGATCGATTCGGCTTCATTACTCGATACCGCACGTCTTTATGGTGCAAAGGCCATCCAACTGGAAGCGGAAACTGTGGATTACGTCCGACCGGACAGCCTGTATCATCTGCAAATCGGTCCGCTACATTTTCAGACCACCAAGGAGGAATTGGTATTACATAATCTCCGTTATGGGCCCACATTAAGCAAAGCGGCGTTTTACCGTCGAACACAATTAGCAAAGGATATCAGTAATATCTCCATCTCACGCATCGGCCTTACCGGGATTGATATAACGCGTTGGGTAAGTGCACAGACTATCGCTGCAGCGGCGCTGCATATCGACAGCGGGAGCATCGCGATCTATAAAGACAAAACGCAACCGAATCCGCCCGAAAACAAAATAGGTAAGTCGCCGCACCAGCAGTTGCTGCGATTGGAACAACCGGTAGCCATCGACTCAGTATTGATCGGCGCGCTTGATATCGGCTTTACCGAAGTAAGTGACCAAACCGGCAAAGCGGGTACGGTGACATTCGAAACGACTAGCGGTGTAATACGCAACCTCACGAACGATTCACTAGCATTGGTCCGCAACCGGTTTATGGAGCTTCATGCACGTTCACGGGTCATGGGGGCCGGTGATCTGACCGTCGACTTCCGCTTCGACCTACGGGATAGTTTGGGAGCACACAAGTACCGGGCTCAATTGGGCCCGATGAGCGGTACGCCGTTCAACAAAATGCTCACACCACAACTCCACGTCGAAATTGAGCACGTGGCAATCCAGGGATTGCGTTTCGATATGGAGGCCAACGACAGGCGCACCGCAGGTACGCTGCATCTGGACTATGACAACCTGAAAGTGAATATGCTACGGGAAGACAATGAAGGCGGAACCTCGACGAAACCGATCGTATCCTTCTTTGCCAATAGGTTCCTCTTGAATGATAGTAATCCTGATGCCAACGGCGTACGCCATACCGGGCAAGTATACATCGAGCGCCCGTATTCGTTTTCGTTCTTTAAGATGATCTGGCGAAGTATCCGCGAGGGTACGAAGGAATGTATTGGGCTGTAACCCGTCAGTTCTTTTCTGATTGCTGCAGATGCAGGGAATTAAGCTGTTCTAATATTTTATATTGACCAAGTATGGCCGATTGTTCAACAACATCCGGAGGAACCATAGTCGTATGGTTGGCCAACCCCAGTAGTTCCAGAGCCAGGTTATAAACAGGTGCTAAGTGGATGCCCGCACAGAGCACAATTTCATCACCCCCGCTAAGGTATTTCAATTCGTGGCCAAGAAGCAGTCCGATCAGAAAGTCATAGTTCTGCGATTTGGTGAGCTTGTTCAATACTTCATTGCACCTCACAGTGAATATATTCTCCAACAAGTCAGTCTTTTTACCGGTCAATAACCCAGTGTTAAAGCAATCCACATCCATGTCGGCCGGTTTAGTTGCCGAAACGTTTGTCTTAATGGTACTGAAATTGGTAAGCAGCGAAAGCAACTCCCCGGTAATGAATGTCCTGAAGTCACGAACAGTAGCATGCGCTACGTCGATGTGTTTGGAATGCGTACCCGGAAAGATGAACGTCTTTCGTTCGGATGCGAACGTTTGCTGCCAACATCCGATCAGCTGGGTCTCTTCGCCACGCATAATATTGCCCTCAGTCCGAAGACCCGACAATAAAATGACCTGCGGGTTGCCGAACGCTTCCATAATCTTTAAATTGATTTTTGGAGGGTCTAATTCAAACGGCACCATGCTATACGGTACTTCTTCTATTCCGATTGAAGAACTAGCCATTCCGGAGATGACAATGGGAGTCTCCTGCAGCGTTTGCATCGGCAGGCCAAGGTCGGCCGTGATTTTTTCCAGGTAGGGCCGCAACCGCGTCAGGTAATAATCTGCCCGATCTGTACGGGGTCGCTCCAACCATCCATTGTAGACTTCGGATACACCCATCGCGGCTTGCTCGCTACCCAGTAGTGTCACCCCGCCCTGACTTATCTTTACTAATTTAATGCGACAATTTGTAGTGCCCCAGTCAACGCTAAAAAAAATCATAAAACGACAGCAAATATATCTGTTGATTACTCGCTTGGTTATTTAGAGTTCTTTGATGGACATTTTCTTCCACCTTACTTTGATGCCGCCACCGTCGTGGATCTGCAAAGCGATGAAGCCCGTAGCCTCGCCGATTTTCTCATCAGACAGCTGTACCATCTGCTTGCCATTGAGCCAGGTAGTCACCTCGCCCCCTACGGCGCGTATCTTCATCTTATTCCAAGCGCCCGGCTTGAGGTATTGCTCATCCTCGGGAGCGGGCTGTATCAGCCAACCGCGGCCATAGGATTCGTAGATACCACCTGTATGGTTCCCAAGCGGAGCCACCTCTACCTGCCAGCCCTCGATTTTCACGCCCTCGATATCCGAACGGATGAAAACCCCACTGTTACCATCAGCCTCCTGCTTAAAATGGACCACCAACTCAAAGTCCTTATACGTTTCTGTCGTGGATAAATACCCGTATTCCGCATCCGGACCGCTCTCACACACCAACTCTCCATCTTCCACGTACCATTTTTCGGTACCGTGTATTGTCCATCCGGAAAGATCTTTTCCGTTGAACAGGCTTTTGCGTTGGCCGATTGCTGAAAGATGGACCGTCAGGCACACCGCAATTAGAGCGGTTTTAAGTAGTGATTGCATCGTCATTAAATTAAATTAGTCAATATTCAATATATAGGTAATCATCTTCTATGCTGTCGAAAGGGAACCTCCGGGTTGTATCTTAGGCAAATACAATCAATGCTTCCCATGCTGGAAAAGAACAAAAGCAAAAATATCATAATAACCTGGTATATACAAGGGAAGTGATTTGAAATTGTCGTTATACCTATTGACCATCGCTATCACGAGTTTTACAGAAAAATCGTACCTTTGTCTTTTATAGAAACCACTAATAGTCAGGGATGTTATCGAAGAAAACGAAATACGCCATCAAAGCGCTGATTGTTTTGGGCCGCAATTACGGTAAAGAGCCGATGCAGATTTTACGCATTGCAGAAGCAGAACGTATCCCCAAAAAATTCCTCGAGCAGATCTTATTAGAAATGCGCAACGCAGGAATCCTGTACAGCAAGAAAGGAGCGGGCGGGGGTTATAGCCTTAATAAAGCGCCCGAGGATATCCGCCTCTCGCAAGTGATGCGCCTCATCGATGGCCCCATTGCCCTGCTGCCTTGTGTGAGCCTCAACTTCTACAGGAGCTGCGACGAATGTAAGGCGGAGCACGTCTGCGGTATCCGTGATACGTTTATTGATGTCCGAAACGCCATGCTCCAAATTCTCAATGATACCAGCATAGCGGATATCATCAATAAAGAGTCGCGATTGGCTTTGGATGTATAATCGGTAATCAGTGACCGGCGGCCGGTGATTCGATTCCAAATTTGGAGGCCAATCCCATTAAATCTTGCCATACCGCATCGACCAATGGAATGCCATGCGTTTTGCGTTGTTGAACAGACTCATATTCCGGTTCACCGGGAATGACCACAGGCTGCTGCTCATTGATGCGTCTGGCTTCCTTGAACCGCGCAATCCACTGATCCATATTAGCTTTGAATTCCGAAACGGGCCGGAAACCATCCACCCGCATAGCACCCACGAAATGGCCGATGCCCTGCCCAGGCTGATCGGCCACTGGTTGCAGATAAGCCACAAAAGGTGGTACCCAAGGTCCGTAATTGGCTCCGGAAAGCACCCCGGAGAGAATATCAACTGTGGCTGAAAGTCCAAAACCCTTATGGCTACCATGTTCGCAGTCGCTGCCCAAGGGGAGAAGTGCGCCTCCTTTTTTCACTGCTGCTGCATCCGTGGTTGGATTACCTTGCGTGTCGAGCGCCCAGCCTTCGAGGATGGGTTTACCGGTACGATCCGCAATTTCCAGCTTGCCGTTGGCAGCAGCGGAAGTGGCCATATCGACCACAACCGGTGGATATTGCCCAGCAGGAAAAGCATAGCATATCGGATTGGTACCAAGTAATCGTTCCGACGAAAACGTGGGGGCTACTAACGGGCTGGCATTAGTGAGCGCATAACCAATCATCTCCTGATCTACCGCTTTGAGCGCATGATAGCCTGCAATACCGAAGTGATTGGAGTTGCGGATGGCTACCCAGCCAGAGCCGTACTGCCGCGCTTTTTCAATAGCGACATCCATGGCATACGGAGCTACCACAAGCCCCAGCCCGCCATCGCCATCTATCGTAGCCGTAGTAGGTGTTTCGTGTACAATGCGAACATTGGGAGTCGCATTCAGGCGGTTGTTTTCCCACAGCCTTACGTACCCACTAAGGCGAGCTACGCCATGCGAGTCAATACCACGTAAATCTGCTGAGACCAACACATCTGCGGCTAAAGAAGCATCAGCATCGGAGCAACCGATGGATTTGAAGATGCGATAAGTAAATGCGCGTAAGCGCTGCTCAGGTATTGTCATTTTTATGCTTTATACGGTGTGCTTAGGGAATACGCGTCGGAGTCGATCAGGTAGAAGCCCTTATTGCAATTCGTCATCCTCAAAATCGCCATCAAAAAGACTGCCAAGCATATCGGCAAACACTACGCCACCATTAAGATAATCTTTATTGAGCTGCGAATATTCAGCCAATCCGTGAAGTACAAACTCCATGAGCAGCAATAGCTGACCTTCAACAAGCTTTGGATGCAATTTTTTGACCAAGGCATACAGCCCGGGAACCTGCATGACCGCCTTTTTGTATTGGTTGTCCGACAGGCTATCTGTCAGTTCGAGGCGATTCCCCATGGTAAACCAGTCGATAATGGAGGCATAAAGGTTTTCACTTTTAGATTTCTTTGCTTTCTCGGGGTGGGGAAAATATTGCGTAAATAGTGTTTTCACGGCTGACCCGATCAGGCGATGCGCCACATGTACCGGTCCTTCCAGTTCGCCTTCGTAGACCAGCTCGATTTTGCCGGTAACAGCAGGGATGATACCCGCAAAATCGGATAGGCGGGCCACGGTCTTCTCTTGTCCGGCCGTGAGCATGCGGCGCTCGGCGGCGCTGACCAGGTTTTCAAACGCCGAAATGGTGAGGCGAGCGGAAACACCCGATTTCTGATCGATGAACTCGCTCTTACGGGCTTCAAACGCCACTTGCTCCACCAAATCCTTCAACAATCCGTCTACCTCAACGGTAATGCGCTGCTCTGGGGTGATGCGTGCTTCCTGAAAGGTAATTTTGCGCGATATCTCGATGCTCTTCGGATAGTGGGTCAGTATTTGGCTTTCGATCCGGTCTTTGAGTGGTGTAACGATGGCTCCGCGGTTGGTATAATCTTCGGGATTGGCGGTAAATACAAACTGGATATCGAGCGGCAGGCGCAGCTTGAATCCCCGGATTTGGATATCCTTTTCCTGCAGCATATTGAAAAGGGCTACCTGTATGCGTGCTTGGAGATCTGGAAGTTCATTGATAACAAAGATTCCGCGGTGCGCCCTGGGAATCAACCCAAAGTGAATGACGCGTTCGTCGTTATAGGTGAGCTTCAGCGTAGCCGCTTTGATGGGATCGACATCACCCACCAGGTCGGCCACCGTAACATCGGGGGTAGCAAGTTTCTCGGTGTATCGTGCCGACCGGTGCAGCCAAGCGATGGCTGTATCGTCGCCTTTGGTTTCAATTTCGTTGCGCGCATACCATGAGATGGGATGTAGGGGATCGTCAAACAGCTCGCTGCCAGCCACATAGGGCACATACTCATCCAACAGCTGTACCATAAGGCGGGCAATACGCGTTTTGGCTTGACCACGTAACCCCAACAACAGGATATTGTGTCGTGAAAGAATTGCGGTTTGCAATTCCGGAATTACCGTATCATCATATCCCACAACACCTTCAAAGCCCGCTTTATGTTCTTGCAATTGCTTGATGAGGTTCGCTCTTAATTCGTCTTTTACTGTTCGGTATTGATATCCTGCTTTTTTGAGTTCGCCTAAGGTGTGGATGTTCTTCATTTATTGCTGATACGCTTTTGTGTTTGCTAATTCGGTTATCGCACAGTTTTCCTCCTGTTGCGCACATAATCTTCAAAGATGTATTCGCCGAGGCCCTGCAGGGAGCTATAAAACGCTCTACCCCCATTGGTTTCGGTAAACTGCCGAACGAACTGCTGCAGGTACGGGTCGCGTGCGATCATGAAGGTGGTAATGGGAATATTAAGCCGCTTGCACTGCGCGGCCATGTTCAGCGTTTTGTTAACCACCTTGCGATCGAGCCCTACGCTGTTTTTATAATAGCGGCCATTTTCCTTCAAGCATGTTGGTTTGCCATCGGTGATCATAAAAATCTGCTTGTTATGTGTTTTGCGTCTGCGTAGTAAATCTGTAGCAAGTTCTAACCCGGCCAAGGTATTGGTGTGGTAAGGCCCTACCTGTAGGTAAGGCAAGTCTTTGAGGCTGATGGGCCACGCATCGTTGCCAAAAACGACGATGTCCAACGTGTCTTTCGGATAACGGGTATGGATGAGCTCGGCCAAGGCCATTGCCACTTTTTTGGCTGGCGTAATTCGGTCTTCACCGTAGAGGATCATGCTATGGGAAATATCGATCATCAGTACGGTAGCTGTCAACGTCTTATAATCCCGTTCTTCCACTTCCAAGTCACGCTCGGTCAACATGAAGTTGCCGAGACCATGATTGACCTGGGCATTGTGAATGGACGATGTCATATCAATCTGATCGAGGCTATCACCATATTGGTATTCGCGACGGTCGGCATTTTTCTCCTCACCCAATCCCGAGTGGTTACTGTTATGGTTACCTTGGCCACTTTTACGCAATTTCCCAAAAATCTCCTCTAAAGCCGATTGGCGGATGGATTGTTCGCTTTTGGCTGTAATCGCCAATTGGCCGGAGGCCGGATTGTCACTCAGGTAGCCTTTGTCTTTAAGATCTTGGATGAAATCTCCTATCCCATAACTATCGTCAGTAACCCGGTACTGTTTATCCAGCTCATTGAGCCAGGCCAAGGCTTCATCAGCGTCGCCCGCGGTATAATGGAGCAGCTGCATAAAGAGTTTCAATAGCTCGTCAAAACCGCCTTTGGGCAATTCATTAGGAACGTATTTTGAAAAATGGTAGCCGCGCATGTTGTGTGCTTATTCGTTTGTCGGTGAAGCCGTAATTTCCTTATGCGGAACAGCAGTCTAAGGTAATTGTTTTTTACGATTGTACGAATCGGTGGTTGATTTTTGACATTAGGCGTATAATTGATCTTTATTCCACATTTAGCAAATCCATTGGAAGATTTCCTAATCGCTAAATTTCCGTATCTTTGCACCCGATGAACACTGATACACCCTATGTCTGTTAACATCGGAAATATCGACTTAGGGGTATTTCCACTTCTCCTTGCACCCATGGAGGACGTGAGTGATCCCCCTTTCCGTTTTGTCTGCAAACAAAATGGGGTGGATATGATGTATACCGAATTCATTTCTTCGGAGGGGCTTATCCGCGATGCCGCCAAGAGCAGGCAGAAGCTGGATATCTTTGAATATGAACGGCCAATTGGTATCCAGATTTTCGGCAGTGACATCGACACCATGCGTGAGGCTACCGAAATTGCCTCACAAGCAGGTCCCGATCTAATTGACATCAATTATGGCTGCCCCGTCAAAAACGTAGCCTGCCGCGGAGCGGGAGCCAGCTTATTGCAAGATGTGGTTAAAATGACGGCGATGACCAAAGCCGTGGTCGAAGCCACCCACCTCCCTGTAACGGTGAAAACCCGCCTGGGTTGGGACGACAACACCAAAAATGTATACGAAGTGGCCGAGCGTCTGCAGGATGTAGGAATCCAGGCGCTAAGCATCCATGGCCGCACGCGGTCACAAATGTATAAAGGGCAGGCTGATTGGCACCTCATCCGTGAGGTAAAACGCAATCCCCGTATCCGCATTCCGATTTTCGGCAACGGCGACGTGGATAGCGTAGAGAAAGCCGCGGCTTGGCGGATGGAGTACGATGTGGATGGCATCATGATTGGGCGCGCCGCTATCGGCTATCCGTGGATATTCCGCGAAATCAAACATTTCTTCCAAACCGGCGAATACCTGGCAGGACCGACCACTGCGGAACGCGTGGCCGTTTGCCGCACACACCTGCAAAAATCCGTGGAGTGGAAAGGCGAAAAGACAGGCATCTTCGAAATGCGCAGGCATTATGCCAACTACTTCAAAGGCATCCCCCACTTCAAAGAGTACCGCATGAAGTTGGTATCGTTAACCGATATTGCGGATATCCACAATGTGCTTGATGAAATCAGTGAGCAATTCGAGCTGGAAGTTGCCTAACGAAACTACGGTAGCGTTAGCGCTGTTGATGCCAAATCGCCAGCAACGTCTTGCGTTCCACCAGTGCGGCCGTAACGACAAATCCCAAAAACAGTAGATTACCGACTACAATGTGCCGATCAAACACGGCAAATTGCAGCCAGCAGAGCGTTGCACCAGCACCGATATACGCCAAATTTTTACCAACGCGGTAGGGAATAGGGTACCGCTGCTGCCCCCAGAGGTAAGATAGGGTAACCATGACCACATAGGCGAGGACCGTAACCCACACAGCGCCGACATAACTGTACCGGGGAATCAGAATCAAATCAAATACAATGGTGACCAAGGCCCCAATACCCGAGATATACAGGCCGAAGCGGGTTTGGTCGGTCAGCTTATACCACACCGAAAGATTCATGTATACGCCTAAAAGCACATAGCCTAACAATAAGATGGGTACAATATGCAATCCAGACCAATAAAGGGCCTGCTGCTCGGCATCCTCGCCCTCGATGAAATACTTGAGCCATTCGATATTGGTGGAAATACCGACCATGACCATGACCATGGCAATCACGAAGTAGTCCATAATCAAGGCGTAGACGCGTCTTGCATTATCGTTTTTGGCGTAGCTGAAAAAGAATGGTTCGGCACCCAGGCGGAAAGCTTGCACAGCGATACTCAAAAACACCGCAATCCGGGATACAGCACCATAGATGCCGTTCGCTATCTTACCCTCGTCCCCCGAAATGAGGAACGGAATTGCTATCTTGTCAAGATGTTCATTGATGATAAACGAAATATTCGCAACGAGCACAGGAAAACTATAGGAGAGCATATCCACCATCAGCTTGCGATCCATACGCAGGCGGATACGTAGTAGCTCGGGAAGGAGCAGCAGAAGAGTCACTAAACTTGCGATCAGGTTCGCGATAAATACATAGCCCAACCATTCGGGCCGGTACCAAGTGAGGTAAGCACGCGACGAAGGCACATACTCTAGCAACAAGGGGATACCAAAAAGGAACAACAGATTGATGCTGACGAGTGCAGTAACGTTGACCAGCTTAAGCAAGCCAAACCGGACCGCTTTGCCATCTGCCCGCAATTGAGCAAATGGAATGATTGCGATGGCATCTGCTGCAAGGAAGATTGCAAAGTAACGAACGTACCGGACGTAATCACGATCGTATGTACCGTCGTTCAACCACGTAGCAATGGGTGTAGAGAACAGGAAAACCGTGACCAAGAACAGGCAAGACAGGAATAACGTAACCGTAAACGTGTTATTCAGTACCTTTTGTTTATCACCCTCGTGCTTTTGCAGGTACCGGAAAAAGGTAGTCTCCATGCCGAAAGCGAGTACGGCTGTAATCATAGCTGCCCAGCTATACAGCTGGGTAAAGATGCCGTAAATTGCTGTTGAAAACTGCCGAACAAAAATCGGTGTAAGCACGAAGTTGATGAGCCGGGCGATGATGGTACTCAATCCGTATATCGCGGTTTGTCCAGCAAATTTTCTAAGTACAGACAACTTCTAAAACATTAAGGTCAGCCACGTGATTTCCTGATGACCTCAAAGTTACGATAGTTTTTCATTTCGCCCTCAATGGTCGTTACTTTTTCCACTTCCGCCTTTTCCGGCCCCTCGCGGCACCACTCCAAGAATGATTCCAACGCGAACCTATCTCCTTCTGCTTCGATATATACTGTGCCGTCTGCATTGTTCTGAGCCATACCTTTCACGCCGAGCTGGTCGGCTACCGCTTTGGTAGTCAGCCGGAAAAATACGCCCTGTACCTTGCCGGTGACGGTAATATCGAGGTGTTTGAAGTTGCTTTCCGTTGCCATTTTAATGGATTTTCCCAAGATTGCCCAAAGATACCAAACAGAAACCGGGAAATACAGCCAGATTAAATCCCTTTATACCTTTGCCATTCATGAACTACCCATAAATTGCTTCTGATCCATGTATTAACCACGTATCCGCCACCTATATCCCACATATTGGCCACCTTTCACTATGTGGATAATCAGTTGCCAGTATCCTGCTAATCCATGGTTTTTAAATGAGGTTGCAAGAGATCGGCTACGCTTACCCATAAACAGGTGCCTAAATAAGGCATCAGGAAACCGTCTTTGCAAGGCAAACAATGGGCTGCATAGCGAACAATCATCAAAGCAGCCTTGCCGCGCCGTCGAAGCGGTAACTCAGACCGATTTCGTGGGTGTTGTTACTGATGCCACGATTGAGCGCCTCATTACGCGTGCCGAACTGGTAACTGTAGCCGAGGCCGAAACCGGCGAAGTTGAACTGTGCCATGCCCGCGATTTCCCCGTAGCTGCGCACATTGAGCCCAACACCAAACACGCGCTTGACGAAGAACAGTACAGAAGCCTCTGCCTGAGGACGCAGGCTTTCCGAATAGGTCACCAACACCGACGGCCGGAATTGGAAGTCCGTACCCATGTCAAACAAGGCGCCCGCAGTGAGGTGGTAAAGGTTACGGAAATTGTAACGGCTGTCACCGCCCACGCCCAAGTTGCCCAGCATCAGCCGCGGCAGCGACAGGCCCACGTAGTAGCGCTCGGGGCGGTAAAGCATGATGCCGAAACCAACCAACGCATCGGTCTCTTTGACATCCTCACGGAAGGCCGGGTCTTGCGGGTCCAATTGCGAGAACCGGCCATCCATGTAGCTGAAGCCTGCGTTGAGCGATAATCCCACATATTCCGTTTGTGAGATGCGTACGGATTTGGCAAAGAAAGCCGAAGCCTCGGTGAGCTTCTCCACGGCAAGGCTTTCGTGGCGGATGTTGATGCCGCCAGTGGCGCCGAAACGTTGGAAGCCCATGTGTCCGCTTCCCCAGAATACCGAGGGCGCACCGTCAAGCCCCACCCATTGGCGGCGTCCGATCACGCTTACTTCACCACCCATTTGCATTAAACTCGCAGCTGGATTCAGTACGGTACGGAGCTGTCCATACTGTGTATGGGTTAGCGGTTGCTGGGCCCGAAGGCCCGTACTCATCAGCGCTCCCGCTAGTATCATTAAAAAATATCGTTTCATAGTCTCTTATCTATTGTCTGCTATCTTAATACCTAAGTACAAACCATCCCTTTTCATATTTCCATTTACCATCTACCTTAATTTCAGCAACATAGAAGTACGTGCCGGCCGCTACTCGCAGCTGTCCTGTACCGATGCCCCGGAAGGCCTTGGTACCGTTGTTATAGCCCGAAACTTCGTACACAATGGTACCATTACGGTTGAAGACAGTCACCCGGTTTTCGGGATAGTCCTTGATCGCTTCGATGATCAGGTACTCATTGATGCCGTCGCCGTTGGGCGAAACGGCTTTGTGTATCCGTATCGGCATATCCGATGCTGGGTCGATGACCCGGATCGCTACCGTGACCGGCTCGGCCGGCTCATAGTTCGCATCCCCTTGTTGCACGGCAGTGATCCGTACTGTACCGAGGCGTAGGATATCCAAGGTCAGGCCCTCCAGCTTAGCCACTTCAGGGTCGTCCAGTGTAAGCACGAGCGGCAAGCCACTTGAGGCCGTCGCAACCAATTCGATGCTGCCTGCATCACGATAAACTTCCAGCGGTGCATCGAATGTGATGGTCTGGGTTGCTTTGCGCACGGTTAGCACCTGCGTAGCTTCGGGCCTGTTGCTGTAGTTACTGTTCTCAGGTACAGACGCTGTGATCGTGGCTGTACCTGCGCCCGTGATGTGAATTTGCCCATTGCGGATTTCGGCTACTGTGGCATCGCTGCTGGTATAACTTACCTCCTCATCAGTACTAGCCGTTGCCCCGGCGTTAAAGTCCGCATCACCGTAGGTTTTTGCCGGTATCGCCGGGAATTCTATACTGCGCGTAGCTGCCGTTACGGTGAGTCCTGCTGTTAGCATCAGGTCCTCATAATTATCACCGCTAACGGTAGCCGTCACTTCCTGTGTGCCCGCGTCCGTGCGGCTATTGTTGGTGTAACTTACCGATGTGCCATCCGGCAGATCGCCCGCTATGGCCAGCGACTTCGCCGTGCCATCATATACGAAGCTGCCGTCTTCCAGCGTAATACCAGTGATTACGGTCGCGGTGATGGTCAGGTCAGCAGTCAGTACCAGGTCCTCGTAATTATCACCGCTGATGGTTGCCGTTACTTCCTGTGTGCCCGCATCCGTGCGGCTATTGTTCGCGTAACTTACCGATGTGCCATCCGGCAGATCGCCCGCTATGGCCAGCGACTTCGCCATGCCATCATATACGAAGCTGCCGTCTTCCAGTGTAATGCCCGTGATTATGGTCGCAGTGATGGTCAGGTCAGCAGTCAGCACCAGGTCCTCGTAATTGTCACCGCTTACGGTAGCCGTCACCACCTGGGTGCCCGCATCTGTGCGGCTGTTATTTTCGTACGTCACGCTTGTGCCATCCGGCAGGTCGCCTATAATGACGAGCGATTTCGCCGTGCCATCGTAGATAAAGGTGCTGTCTTCCAGTGTGACGCCGGTGATGATATCGTTGAATTGAAAACGCAACGTATTCGACACGTCGTTCCCATTATTTGCGATATTAACAGCCACATCCGCAGCAACAGAAAGTTGCACGCTTCCACCCATGATGGGTGTGACTACGAACACATAGGAACTATTGTCGCTTGTCTGCAAGTCGCTCAACGTGCCATTAGTAACCGTAATATCACTGAGTGTAAATCCGGTAACCGCCTCGCTGAACGTCGCCGTAACGTTAAATGGTGCGTTCACGGGCGATGCGGCTTCAGTAGACAAGGCAACAGACGGTCTCTTCGAATATACAAAGATATTGTCTGTCGGTGCCACATCATTAAGCGTGAGCGCCGCGTCGTTGCCCACTGCGTCCTTCATCGTACCGTCATTCAGAATGATATCCTCACCAAGGGCAATACCATCTAAGTCCTCATTTTCGGCCTGTACGGTATAGCTGAAGGCGAGCATTGCTGTTCCTGAACCACCCGTATAAGTTGCCTGTACGGTAGCTGTTCCGATCATGACATCCAAGTAAGGTGTTCCGACGGCGTCATTCACCGCCACATCCTCACTCATATGCACCGTAAATAGCAACACATCCGCTTCGCGGTAATAGCCATCGGCCGGCACCGATACCGAAGTAACCACCGGGGCTACGGCATCTACCAGTACACCGCTGGTATTGCCAGCACCAACCAAAGCGAGGGAAGCGTCGTTGCCAGCGCCGTCCAGCAGTGCCCCTCCATTCAGTAAAATGCCGGGCCCTATTTCAATACCGTCCGTATCCAGTTCACCATTCTGCACGGTATAGCTAAAGATAAGCCTATTACGGGTGGTATCGGTAAGGGGCGCTTGCACTGTAGTGGTACCAATCGTTACCGGCAAAGTCAGCATGCCGCCAACCACGGGTATGTCTTCACTGTAGTGTACGGTAAAGGAGAGTACATCGCCGCTGCGATAGGTGCCATCGGCTAGCATGTCTACAACAGTCACGACAGGTGCCACCCCGTCGACGATAATGGCGTGCTGCCCCGCAATTGAACTGGCCCCGCCAACAGCAGGCAATGTCAACACCGCATCATTGCCGGCAGCACTCTGTATGGTTGCACCATTAAGCGTTAACGCTGCGGTCGATTGGTAATCCAGGTCCGTTGTCTCGTCGCCTGCCTGCACCGTATAGGTAAATTCCAGTGTATTGGACCCTGAGCCGGATTTATAACCCGCCTCCCGATCGGCGCTACCGGTTTCTAGCAGCAAAGTGGGCAAACCGCCAGTCTCATCCACGGTCACCACTTGATCGAACGTCACCGTCAAGTTGATGATATCAGTCATTTTATATACGCCGTCCGGACTCGTCGTATTCACACTGGTGACTTCCGGATTGATTTCGTTGACGGTAATGTCGACTACGTCGGTATCCATTTGGTCGCCACCAGCGCCGGTGAGTCCAAGATCGTTGGTGACGATCTGGAGACTGGCTGCACCACTGTAACCAATTGTAGGCATCATCGTCAATCCCTCCAGTGCTGCATTGATATCGATAATCGTTCCTACGAAGGTCACGGTGGCATCATCGGTTCCGCTGCCACTGATGAATGTCAGTCCGGTAGTCCCCCCCAATGTCAGTAATCCGTTCGACGCCGTTAGCGTAACCTGTATGGTGCCGCCTCCAGCATCCACGTCGGCAACAGAAACGGTATTACCACTGGCTGCGCTGAACACCAACGGCTCATCCTGATCGATGGTTTGGCCTGCGGGAACAGTGTTTACCGGCGCATCGTTTTGGGCGGTCACGGTTATCGTCACCGTTGTTGTAGCTGCCTCCGAATCATCCGTGCCTGAATTTCCGGGGTCGATGCCCGTATTACCTCCGTCGTCGATATCGATGGTGAGTGTTACATCGGTGGTGGCATTGAGCGCAGTTGTGAAGGCAAGGTTGTTCGCCGCGATAAATGTATTGAGGTCAGCAATCGCTCCAACCAATGCCAATGTTCCTGTTTCCGACCCGCTGACCGTCACACCACTGCCCGACACGGCAGAAAGCGTACCATCAGCTACCGAAAATGTCGCCGTGACATCGGCACTGCCCGCGTCCACGTCAGCGAAGCTAATACCCGTAAGTGGGGTTTGCACGTCTTCATCCGCTGCGATGGTCGCCGGGGCCGTAATGGAGGGGGCACTATTAATTGCACCCACGTTGAAATATACCAATGCCGTATCACACAGCGATGGTGTGCCGTTGTCGCAAACCTGGTAGGTCAGGCTGTCCCGGCCATTGTAGTTGCTATTGGGCGTATAGGTCAGGCTACCGTCCGCGTTGAGGACTACCGTACCGTTAACGGGTGCGGTGACCAGGGACGCCGTCAATGCATTTCCTTCCGCATCCGAATCGTTGGTCAATGCATTGCCGGTGGCGGGCACGTCCTCCGTGACCATTATTTCATCGTTCACCGCTACCGGAGCCGTGTTTACCGCCACGATATTGACATCCTTTGTCGCCGGACTGCTGTTGGCCGTACCGTCATTCGCTACAAAGCTAATCGTTCGGATGGCCGTATTTGGTTTTTGTGAGCTATTGCTATAGGTAATAGCACGCAAAGCAGTCTGCCATTCCGCCAAGGTCGCCGCGGCACCCGCAGAGGTGAGCGTAAACATACCTGTACCGGCATCGTAAATACCGGAGATATTGCCCATACTGCCGTCGTTTACGAAAGCAAGCAGATCTTCGCCGGATTCGAAATTGCTTGTGATGCTCACCGTTGCCGAAACAAGCGTCGTATTGTCCGGATCCGTCACCGTCAGTCCCGGATCAATGATTAACGGTACGGGATTACCGTCTTCCGGTTCGGTAAACGTAACTGTTCCACCACTAGTGGTGACAATCGGCGCATCGTTTACCAAGGTGATATTCACCGTAACTTCCTGGAAAGCGCTAGTGGCACCATCGCCGTCCGCCAAGGTGATACGGATCGTGCGTGGATCCGGCGAGGGATTTACGGAGTTAGAATTACTGTAAGTCAGGTTTCTGATCAGCGCCTGAGCGACGGCGGGAGTTGCCGCCGAATTGAACGTCACAATGAGATCGATTCCACCAGTGCCTCCGGTTAGCGTACCGATCGTCGTCCCCCCGTAGGTCACATCACCCCCAGATACACCGATTTGGCCAGCGGCCGTCCCTTCATCCCGGATCGTCAGCCGATCTTCGCCAGCAGCGCCATTCGACACGATGGATACCGTCAGGCTGCCCCCATTGAAATCAGGACTGTCCGGATCGCTGACCGTGGCATCCCCACCCGCATCGATCAGCACTGCCGGACCACTTTCGGTGAAAGAGATGACATCGCCATCCAGGTTACTGAATGTAGGCGGTTGGGGTTCGGTAATCGTCACATCCAATACATTAGAACAATCGTTTTCGTCGGTAACCGTAACGGTATAAGTACCCGCTACCAACCCGGTGGCGGCGGGCCCGGTTTGTACCGGGGTAGTACTCCAGCTGTAGGTGAGCGATCCGGTACCACCAGTGGCGCTCACTGTTGCGGACCCGTCGTTACCACCGTACGTGCTTACTGGCGTAATCGAGCCGATCGACGTTACAATTTCATCGGGTTCGTTAATTATGAAATTTTGGGAGATCTCACATCCGTGGTTATCCGTGACGGTAACGGTGTAGCTTCCTGCAGACAAACCTGTAGCCGTGGCTTGCGCGCTGACGGAGGAGGTCCAGCTATAACTATAGGGTGGTGCGCCGCCGGTTACTTGAACGGTAGCCGTTCCGTCTGCCTCACCAAAGCAAGTGATATTTGTTTGAGAAGGAGTGATGACTAATGCCGGCGGTTCCGTAATGGTGAAGTCTAACGTTGCCTGACAGTTGTTGACGTCGGTAACTGTGACGGTGTACGTACCAACAATCAGGCCAGTGGCGGTGGCCGCCGTGCCGCCAGACGGACTCCAACTATAGGTGTAAGGACCCACACCACCCGATGCGACCACCGTAGCGGTGCCGTTTGACCCTCCAAAGCAGGAAACGGCGGACTGCCCCCCTGATATTAGGACCAGTCCCATGGAATTGATATCAAACGTGTTGGATACGGTGGTGCCCAAGCCGGTATTGCCGGAGTCATCCGTCACGCCGGTGTTATCCAACGTGATAACTAAGCCTGTCTCCTGTACATTCAGGTCGGGTGTGAACGTAGCCGCCCAAGTAATGCCGCCATCGGTTGAGTTCACTTCCGTTAAGGTGCCATAGGGTACGGTCAGGTCACTATTATCAAAACCCGAAACCGCTTTGGTAAACGTAAACGTCACGGCAGCTGTGGCGCAGCTGTGGAGGTTTACATTACCAACGGTGATTGTCATCTCCGGCCGCTGGGTATCGATGGAATAATTTTCCGAATCGGTCGTGCCAGTACCTGCGTTGCCTGCTTGGTCGGTTACGCCGGTACTGACCAACGTTATCACGTTGGTCGCGTCGGCAACGCCGCTGGCGGGCGTGAAAGTGACTGTCCAGGTGATACCGCCGTCATCGGATTCGACCATACCGAGATTACCATTGGCGGCATCTAGGTCGCTGGCGGTAAAGCCCGAGACGGCTTCGCTGAACGTGATGGTTACCGTGGTGGTTTCCCCGGCGACCAGCTCCGTATCGGCGATATCGATTGTGGCCGTGGGACGTATGCCATCTACCCGCACGTTCGTCGTACTGCCTATGCCGTTCAAATCAGTGACAGCCGCATTTCCGGGTAAATCCGTGATCGCACTCCCGTTGAGGTCGATCACGTTCCCTACCGTGATACTGGATTCAGGGTCGTCTTCCTCTACGGTGTATTGAAACACCAGCGTGTTGGTGCCTGACCCCGACTGGTAGGAGGCATATCGGGTCGTGCCATCAATGGTCAGTGGGAAACGAGGGGTGCCGCCGCCGGTGTTCACGGTGACGATTTCATCAAAATTAACCGTAAAATTAAGCGTTTCACCAATACCGTAGGTATCAGCCATAGGTACATCTACACTGGTTACCGATGGTGCTATGCCGTCGACAAGTACGCCCGAGGCGTCCGCGGAGCTAATCGCTAAATTCATGTTATTGTCTGCGCCATCGGCGATGGTGCCGCCATTCAAGGTGATGCCATTGTCCAATTCTATGCCATCGGTGTCCATGTCGCCCGGTTGGATGGTATAGCGGAATAGCAAGGCCGTTGCGGTAGAACCGCCTGCATTGTAGGTAGCATTGACAGATGCGGTTCCGATGGTCAATGGCAGTTGTGGCGTACCGGTAACCGTTATATTTTCCGATACGTTTATAGTGAAATCGAGGTTCTGCCCCGCAACATAGGTTGCGTTTGCCGGTACGGCTACGCTGCTGACCGTGGGTGCCACGTCATCCACCACGACAATTACAAAAGCTCTTTCGTAAGATCCTCCGACATTGTCCGTCGTACGGATATGCACCGTGTATGGTGCTCCACCGACCTGCATAGCCGATGCATCATTAGCGCGCAGCATACTCCCCGCGATATTGAAAAGATCATTATGATCATCGCCTACACCTTCGACTAAAGCATACGTATGTGTATCATCCTCATCGGCATCGGTAGAACTGAGGGTGCCTACTACCGCGTTAGCACCCGCGCTCTGATTTACAGATGCATTGCTGAGGGTGATGTCTGTAGGCGCATTGTTTGGTGGCGCAATATTGACGATTGGCGTCGGAGCCGAGGTGATCGGATTTGTAACGTCATCTTCGTCACTTCCAGTCCAGTTGGCAATGTTGGTGATGCGCGCTAACCACGTATTCCGGTCGGCAGTCGCCGTTGGACCGGTATATTGGACATTGTCTTGTTGAGCAGCCTCTCCGGGTAGGCCGATGGCATTTATACCATTGGTCAGGGCATTTTGGCTACCGCCCGAACCATTTGGAAGATTTGAATCCCTCAGAGAAGCAGCTATTGAGGTATTCCAGTTCGTGGCATCCACCGGACCAGCGGAATTATTCATCCCAAAAATGAAAAACGGATTCGAATCCACACCTTGGTAAATGAAAATCTGGTCGCCAGTAAGAATCATCGCATCGTTTATCGTATAAGTCGAAGCGGTTATATCACTGGTTAAACTGGCTGATGTTGTCAAGTTGGTCAATGACGTACCGTCATCAGCACCGCCTAAAAATAGCTCCAACACCGTCCCGGCTGGCACCGCATTAGATAGCGTCCAAGTAACAATACCATCGCCGGTGAAGGATGCCGTAAATGCATTGGTATTCTGATCCCAGCCCTTATCCGTGATTTTGATGACTGTACCGGTTGGGATATCCACCAAGGTGACCAAATGCACCTGATCTGTAAGCGCATTCCATCCAATGACCGCCAAATCACCCTGATTGAGGGTCTGCGCCTTTATACCGGTAAAACATAGCAGTAAAGCAACCGGAAAAAGAACGGCTATTTTTTTCAGGAATTGTAGCTGTCTATTCATAACAACGTGTATAATGATGATTTGGAGGCATATCGTCGAAGTGTAATGGTTTTACAAAACCACTACACCCCCAACGAGTGGGTCATCTTTCGGGAAATGCGCCACGGCATGGATCCATTGACCAATTAACTGTATTCGTATATGACTTAGTTTCTAGCGGGAAACACCCCATACATACAAATGATGTAATACATCGCCAATGACGGTTGCATATTGGGATGTGGCGACGTAGATCCGGCCGGACCCACGGTCACCGAAGGCGGCGGTACCACCACGTCTGTAACCGTTATCGCACCGGCATTCATGGCAACGGGCGTACCCGAAGCGGCATACGGCGTAGCGCCTGCGCTATTATCCTCACCGATGAAATTTCCGCCGGGGTTAGCCTCTCCACCGGGGCTATTGACACCATACAACGTGCCGGTAGCGGTGACGGTGCCCACCTGGGCGGTCGCCTCATGACTATGCATGGGCATCTCCGGCGTAAGCAGCGTTACGTTCTCCGTACCGGTACGTTCCCCGATGGTGTAGGTGCTCAGGCCGGGGCCCTGCCCAACGCCCAGCGCGGTCCTCCCCCTAAGATCAGGAAGCGCGAATGTGGTCTTCCCATCGCCTCCGTACTGGACACCCAGTATCGAGAAAAGTGCCGTATTGCGCGAAATCGGCAGTAGTTGCCCTTCGCAGGAAGCCCAGTTTTTGGGCGCGAAATTAGCCGCGAAAACGCGGATTTCTCCAATTGTTCCTTCCATAATTCTTCACTTATTAAGATTATTAAATCAGTTTCTTGATGGGAATATACCCTCCAGACAGATAATGTAATTCGTCGCGAGGATGGGCTGTACGTTTTCATGCGGTGTGTTTCCGCCATTCTGCGATAGCCTGACTGTCGGGGGGGATGCGTTAATAGTCGCGTCAAGGGAGCTGGCGTGCATCGCGACAGGGGTACCCGCCGTAGCATAAGACGTTGCTCCGGCGCTGTTGTCTTGCCCCAGGTAATTTCCGCCAGGGGCTGATTGCCCACCGGCATTGTTGATCCCATTGAGTGTCGCCTTTGCTGAACCGGGGGTCGACGCTTGCTGGACGGTAGCCGCGTGGGAATGAGCCGGCATTTGATTGCTCGTTAATGTTACTCCTTCGTCGCCAACCTGACTTCCTAACGTATAATTCGGCAACCCCGGTCCCTGGCCGGTCCCAATGGGAATACGGCTCCTCAAATCAGGTAAATTAAAGGTCGTAACACCGTCTCCGCCGTAAACGGTACCCACGATGGCAAATAGTGCATTGTTGGATGCGATGGATATGGTTTGCCCCTGGCAAAACGCCCAACTGCGCGGAGCGAAATTCCCGGCAAAAATCCGGATTTCTCCAATAGTTCCTTCCATGGTGATGTTTCTTTCTGGGTTAATAATCAGTTTCTCGACGGGAATATGCCCGCTGTGCAAATAATGTAATTCAAAGCAAGCGACGGCTGCATGTTCGTATGCGGCTGGCTTCCGCCGGCATTTCCAATCGACACCGTGGTTGCAGCCTGCACGTCAGTTATCGCTGCGGAGCCTGCATTCATCGCGACCGGTGTTCCGGACGATGCGTAAGCCGTGGCTCCCGCGCTATTGTCTTCCGCTAAGTAATTACCCCCTGGCGTTGCACTCCCCCCGCCGGCATTCACCCCATACAGGGTAGCCGAACCGCTTGCGGTACCTGCCGTAACCTGTGCCATATGCGTGTGTGCCGGCAGCTGGTTTAATGTCAGCGTCTCCGTGGGGGTACCTACGATTTGGCCTAGGCTGCGTGGGCTTAAGCCGGGTCCGGCCCCTTGGCCAATCACAGTTCGCCCCCGTAAATCGGGCAAATTAAACGTAGTCACCCCATTTCCGCCATAGGTTGTACCCAGCAACGCAAAGAGGGCTTGATTGCTCGATATAGCCAAAACACTCCCATTGCAAAACGCCCAATTTCTTGGTGCAAAGTCGCCGGAGAACAGGCGGATTTCTGCCATTGTTCCTTCCATAATTCAATTGGTTTTTATGTAAACATTTAATTAGTTGTAAATCGCTCTCCTGGTTTTACACCCATCGTGAAAAGCTTACTCCCCGAAAGGTAACCTTCAGGAAGATGCACCACATTCACCTTAAGGAATTTCTTATCACTACAAGCTATGATCAAACCGTATACCGCATCCGCATATACAATGGTACCTGGCATGGACATACCCTCATTGCCTGTACCATTCATGTCTGCCGGAGCTACTTCCAGCAATCGGATTTCCCTTCCCCTTAATAAAGTAGACGCTCCTCCGTATTTCGGATTAGCCGCATTGATCAGCCACTCAATTTCTTCCGCCGACTGTTTCTCCCAATCGATGGATAAGTCTATTGTCTCGGGTTTCTTTGCAAATGAGGGGACTACGGTTTGCTGTTTCTTTTCAGTCAGTTTTCCTGACATCAATTGTTCGGTAAACGGTAGTAGCATATCGGCGGCCAGGTACCCCATACGTTGACAAAGCATACCATAGGTCTCTCCCGGAATCATCTGGCACTTTTCCCGCCAAACGATAGGCCCTTGGTCTACGATCGATGTCATCCGATGCACGGTAAGCTCACCTTGGTCCTCCCTGTTCCGAAGTTGCCAGAATATCGGATCAGCTCCTTGATAGACCGGCAGCTCGCCAAAATGAAAGTTGAAAAAGCCTCTTACTGGTGCGTCAAGAACATCCGCAGTGATTTTCCATGGAAATCCAAAAACGAACACCACGGTGGGTTTAAGCGCACATACCCAATCTTTCAGCGCCTGTCTTCGCGTATCGGCAGGAATCAAGGTAATGTCTTTTTCCGTTAGGCCTATTTGGAATAAGGCTCCAACCAAATAGTCTTTACTCTTTTCCGGTATTGCCACACCAGCGAGCCAGCCCTTTTCCCGCAATTGCTGGAGGGTCGGGGCGACTAGTGAGTCCGTGTTACAAAGCACCGCGATGTTCATTGCTATACGCCTAAATAAGGGTTTCCCCAACCGGAGGAAGGCCCTTCCATATTTTTCATGAGTTCATTATCAGTTATTTCTACCGTTTTCAACGGTTCCTGCACAGCCATTTCAATGGAGTTCTCTTCTCCGTGGTGCGTGTTTTTGACCAGGTATACATAATTGGCTTTGCCCGGCCACGACGAATCAATCTGCAATGCGCCTCTTATCGAATGGCTGATTGTTCCATTTATCGCCTCTTTTAAACCCTTATCGTCTTTTTTGCTAAGCGCCTCGGCGAGTATTGATCCCGTTGCCGAACCCAATTCATCAAATGGACGATCTGTATTCAATTTCTGGACGACCGGCTCAACATCCGTCATGTCCAATGTGGATGTAACAGCGGTATATATTTCCAATGCTTGCTGCTGTGCATCAAAGGGCTGTAACAGAAAAGGCAATGCTAAAAGTGGTGTATTTTTATGGTACCCCAAGCGGATGTATTCCGCCAAAAAAGCACTCGCCTCGCCCCCGCAAAATGCGCTGAAGATAAAATCTGGTTCAAATGTCGCAATGTGTTTAAATACATCCCGGGGATCAGTCGTCTTGCCGGGTTGCCCTAGCTGTGCAATCGAAAAGGCCAAAACGGATTGGCTGTCAGCAGCCTCCATGCCTAATTTAAGCATATTGGAGAAGGAGTAACCTGCATCATAAATACCAGCCACAAACATTCCGCGTTTACCGAATGTGCCGACTGCCCAGTGTCCCAATGACCACACTTGCTGCCAGGTATGTGTAGAGTTTATAAAAACATAGGGATTGAATCGATTGGGATGGGGCACGTGCTCCCCGATATTATTAATCAAAAACGGGATGCGATGCTTTTCAAATTTTTCAGCTACCTCCATTCCTACTTGATTCGATAAAACCCCTGTTATCAAATCAACCTGATGATAACCGATTAATTTGTTGATCGCTTCTTCAACAGCCGATTTACTTCCTTGCCCAATAAATTCGGGAATGAATTCAACTGTACAGTTACTTGCTGTTAACTTTTCTGCCAGCGTTCGCTTTAGTCCGCGTTCAAAATCCTTACCCATCGGTAAAATCGTTGAAGCGGGCAAAAGTACGCCTATAGCGATATGGTTAGTATTCATATTAGGTTGATCTATTTTCATTCACACCACATTCTTAATAGGTTACTATGGCTTTGTTGAAGAAATTTAGCTTCCAAGTTTTGTCGATCTTGCATAAACAGTTTGTCAATCACCTGTTGGATGTCAAACAATAATTTGCGCTGCTCAGCAACTTTTACCAAACTTTGTATCCACGTTACCGCAACATGTCGTTCGCCATCGACTACTTCCCTGACCTGATGCAATTGGGTACATGGATAACAAACGGCATCCCCCTTTTTCAATTTATAAAGCACATTGCCTGTGGAGGATTGCAGTTCCAACTCACCTCCCTCATAATCTTCCGGATCATTTAGAAATATAGTCATCGCGACATCGGTCCGCATCATATTGCCCATTAACGGACTATCCACGTGCCAACCATATCCCATCTGCTGGGTGTATTTACTGATCAAGAAGGGATAGATGTTTTTAGGCAGTACGGCGTTTCTGAATACGCCATTATGATTCATTGCCGTGAGAAGAACTTGCTGAATGGTTGAATATGCGGTACAACCGGTATTCATCTGCTGGTTATTTTTAACTTCCCTGGCTCCATCCCTGGCAGTATGCTTACCATCTTCATAAATGGCGGTAGTTTGGGCCTGAGCAATTTGCTCCAATTGCTCCTCATTTAAAAAGCTTGATATGGTCAAATAGGAAGAGGAAGTATACATGGTTCCATAGTATTGATGTAAGCGAAACGCCTAGCACGAACCGTCGACACACACCATTATCTTGCGGTTGGCGTGATCGATATGGTTTATGCCGATATCATGCCGTACATGCAGATTAACTGTGATTAAAAAGCCTTTTCATGGGCTTGATTAAAAAATGAATGTCATAAGTAGTAGTAGATGCTAAGATTTGCCCTAACTGATCGCGTTGTAGGCAATATCCTATATTTTGCACTGCTAATGTATGTAAAAAATATTTTAGTATTATGATTTTTTACCTTTTAAATTACATCGCTTGGTAAAAATGTACCTGTCGGGAAGCCTTTGGAATCGGTCGATGGTTAATTAATATTGAAAATAATTCCGCTAAAGCCCCTTTTCATTAGAATACCGGATTAAAAAAACAATTTCATTTCTCCTAAAAAACTTGTTAATTTGTTTTAAGTCTACCTCAATTAGCCCATCTAGCTATGATCTGTTTTGCTAAAATACCACTTGTACCACCCAACTCCGTCGCGGCGGAACTGGCTCGATATCCCGCTACTTGGCAGTCGCATTTTAATACGTTGCATTACCAGGGAGAATGGACTGTTTTGCCGTTGCGCACGCCAGCAGGAAAGGATAGTATCGTCCCGGATCTGATGGGCGAACAAGCGTATGCCTACACAGCACACATGCATCACTTTCCGTCTGTTGGAGAATTGGTCCGCTCCTTGGATTGCCCGGTACAATCAGTGCGTTTCTTGAATTTAAAGGCGGGCGCTGATATCAAGCCGCACCGCGATCATGAACTGGCATTTGAAAAGGGAGAGGCACGTCTCCACTTTCCAATCGTGACCAATCCGGAGGTGGAATTCTACGTGGAGGATATCCGTGTGGACATGCCCCTTGGCACCTGCTGGTACATCAATGCCAACCTGGTGCATCACGTACACAATAAGGGTACGACTGACCGTATCCATTTGGTGATTGATTGCCAAGTAAATGATTGGTTGCGCGGGCTTTTCGACCGTGCCGACAAGCAAACCAAGACTGAGGATGTCGATGTCGCACTGCAAAAACAGGTCATTGCGGCGCTCCGGCTACAGGATACACCAACCGCTACGCAACTCGCCGACCGATTGGAGAACGAGCTATGAATAATATGCCTTCCATGCTGCCTATTCGAAATTGGTATCCCTCTCGTCTCCACACCAGCAAACAGGATGTTTGGTGCGAATGGATGCAGCTGAAGGGCATTCCGTTCACTGATCCGTTTTTTGAAGAGACATTGGCCAAAGGCCGGAGCAAAATTTTCAATTCCAGTCGTTTTCGGCCAGCGAGCGCTGTCGACCTACTGGCGGCCTGGGGTACTGCATTACCCCACATTCCGCCCACGGCCTTCATCTTCCATGTATCGCGATGCGGATCTACCCTGCTGTCACAACTGCTAGGGCTACATCCGCTGTGCATCAGCCTGGCGGAAGTGCCGTTTTTCGACGATATTATTCGGTTGCCCTTTAAAACCGACGCCCCGTCGGGCTTTTCGGTCTCCGAAACACTATCCGCTGCCATCCGACTCTATGGGCAACAACGGATAGGCAATGAACAGCACCTCATCATTAAACTGGATAGTTGGCATATGTTCTTTTGGCGGCAACTTCGGGCGTTATACCCTGAGGTTCCGTTTATACTCCTTTATCGACGGCCTGATGAAGTGGTTCGATCCCATCGAAAACTCCGGGGCATGCATGCGGTACCGGGATTGATTGAGCCGGTAGTTTTCGGGTTTGATCCCAAGGAAATCCATGCTGCAGATTTGGATGACTACTTGGCACGGGTATTGGAACGCTATTTCAGCACGTATCTGGATATTGCTTCATCAGATAGCAGGGCCGTGCTCCTCAATTATGAAGAAGGGCCACTCGGTTTATTACATAACGTAGCTTCGAGCTGTGGGATGGCACTCAATGAGACCCATATCATGGAGGCGGCTAAGTGATCGGCATTCCACGCCAAACACCCCGAAAGCGTTTTCTCGGAAAGCAGGGAGCGCTTGGATACCAAATCTTATCTTGATACGGCATTTGAGCTGTATGACCAGTTGGAACGTTTACGGTTGCGCCGTAAATTCCGGCAAACGGAATGAGGTGTGACTAGTCAACATTCATAGGCGTCGAATCACCCGGTTCGTTTGTTAGGTGTACCGGCTCGACTGCGGGTATTACTGTCGGCCGCCTCGACGTTGCCGGTAACAAAACGAGGTAGTAGTAGGCAATAAAACCGATGCCGCAAACAAACGGTATCGCCGTATAGTACCGCAGGTAATCATATTCAGGCCAGAAGAATTCGAATGTCATCCACGTGCAGTTGGCGCAGATCCAGCAAACAATGGCTAAATTATGGTACAGCTCACTCTTGATATACCGCGTTTGGATAGTAATCTTGATCGCCAATGTCAGCGTGGGAATAATCATCACCATGCCCAGGGGCTTCCAAAGCATCGCCCAGCTGATGTCTTTGATCAACCAAAATACAATATGCAGGTTCTCAAAAAAGCGGAACCGAGCGGGCACCTGGTACATCGGTTCCTCTGGTGATGGGGATTGCATATTGACTGTTTGCTTTGCGTTTTTTTGCCTCGAAATTATCGTCTTTTTTTCAGGTAAACAAGGGATGGGTAATAAAAAAACACCGGTGCCATTGGCACCGGTGAAAAAATTGAAGGGTGGGTAACTATTCGATAACAACTTCACTTCCGCTGACGACAAACTGCTTATAGTCAGGCACCAATTTGACACCCCATCCGGGCTCATCCGGTATAAACCATTGCCCGCCCTTAAATTGATACTTCGTAGTCGAAAGTGCGTGATTATGAAAACGGTCGTCCTCAACAAAATTGATATTGGTGCTTATCTTCGCTGCATGCAGGCTCATAATGAGCCCCATTTGGCTCTGCCAATTGTGAGGAATGAGCTTGACGTGCGGGTGTCCTTTTGCCTCGTGAGCCATCAGCAAAATATAACTCATGCCGCAGGTACGCATATCGGGTTGCAAAAAGTTGTAAACACTATCGGCCAACAGGGACGTGAACTGTTCGTGTCGGCGGATATTTTCACCCTCAGCGATGGGAATAAAAAAACCATCTTGCAGCAACGTCTCCCGTAACTTGAGGTACAATGACTTATCTTCCGGAAACAGTTCTTCCATCCAATACATTTCGTAAGGAGCGCAGGCTTTCATTAATTTCACTGCCCATTCAAATTGGTCTTTATACCCATTGTTGGCATCGGTCATGATATTAAAATTCCATCCCACGGCCTCTCTTAAGGCGATAAAAACATCGATGTCACGGTCTACGCCTGCTTCTCCTTTCAACCATTTTGAGGGTCGGCCCAATTTCATTTTTATAGCGGTGTACCCATCGTTTTTTACCCGCTTTCCGATGTCTGCAATCGTATCAACATCGCCGTTGAGTGAAATCTCCTCGAAGTACAGTGTCCCATCGTAGGTATCGATGCCGGCTTTTACGGCATCTCCAAATAATTTCCAAACGGGAACCTGCAGTACCTTGCCCAACGCGTCTAAAATCGCACCCTCTATCCACGAATAGTCTGCATCATAAAAATACGGGTGCAAATCTTCTGCCACCCCTGCAATCCGTTCATCCTGCCAGTTGTAAAAGCCGAAGGGATCTTTACCGATCAATTCTTTTATTTTAGCTAGAATCCCGTCGGTAATACGGGTGTAGCCGATTACCGTGAGTCCTTCCGTACCATCGGCTAAGGTAATCCTCGCGATCTGCTGTACTTTATTGATACCCTTGGGCTCCGTGTCATAAGCATTCATTCCTACAAAGCGATAAAAGCTGCCGGTTACATTCATCAACTCGATGCGTCGGATGGCTGGTCCCCTTCCATTAAAACGGGAGGGGTTGATTGAAAATAGTGCATGCTTATCTGCCAGTGTTATCGCCGGTACTGCGCCGGCCATCTTGATAAAATTTCTTCTTGATACCATTATTCTATTGATTAAATTACTTGCCTGAATAGCCGCATTCGGAATCCTTACGGATTTTGCCATGCGGGTTACACCTATATTTTATAATATCCTTCGTTTAATAATACCCTTCGTTTTGCTCTTCTTCCAATGGACCAATCGGATCAAGGCGATCGATGTGGTTTTGCGGAATGGGCATGAGTTTGTGGAATTCGCGTATATTTTGGGCTTCCGGATTATGTTCCAATACCCGCTCAACCAGTTTCTCGCACCTGACGAGTTCCCAACGACGTATGCATTCGCCATGCAATTCGCGGGCGCGTTCATCCAACATAAAGTCGATAAAGGAATAATCACCCAGGCCCGTCGTGATATCTTCCACCGAGAGGAGCAGTGCTTGCTCCGTACTTTCAAACCGTTCATCGTAATCGCCACCTTCAACACGCCAGTATTCGCCGGGCTTTTCTTCTCCTTCTTTGTAGGCAGCCCGCTTCCTCACTTCATTCAGTCGTTCAACAGCGGTGGCATAGTTGCCAGATCGACCATATGCCTCTGCTGCAATCAGGTAGGTCTCGGCCAGCCGAAATACGTACCAATCCCGAGAGCCATTCTCGTCATTCGCTGCCGGTCGTTTATCATCGTAAAACTTGAAATTCTGCGGAAACTCCGCATTGGTTTGCCGGTTGCGCGGAATATAATAATAGGGTTTGGAAGCATATAGTGAATCGCGGTTTACGTGATCGGGGACACGCTCCATCGTAACCCATATTGCGGTATCGCCTACCGCAAACTTCGGTTTCCCCACCAGATCCGATGGCGGCGTATATCCGGCTGTGGCCTGCCATACGGGAATATTATCCGGATTGTTTGCATACCATACCGTTCGAAACGTTTTATAGAAACGGGCATCGTTTTTACGGTCGAAGAGCTCGTAAAGCGTAAAATCAGTGGGCCTTACCCTCCGCCATGGGCGTCCATATTCCAGCGCGCGGCTCATACCCGGCTTATTATCGTATACCATGGTGTAATACAGATGTATTTTATTGCCAGAATTGTTGTTGTATAGCATATTTTGGGAGAATTGCACCGCGAATATCACTTCACTGTTTTTTTGATTGTCGATATGCCACAATTGCTTGAAATCGGGAACAAGGGAATACGTGCCGCTAGCTATCACTTGATCGGCATAGTAGGCAGCGCTGTCCATGTCTGTCGCTTTCTGCCCACGCTGGGCGGTGATGGCGCTACCTCGAGTAAGGTACACCGAAGCCAGCAGGTGCTGCGCCGCTCCTTTCGTAGCTCGGCCATAGTCCGGTTGGCTCGGCGGCAAGTAGTCTACGGCATAGCGGATGTCTTCAATGATGAGGTCATAGACATCGGCTACCGGAGCACGCTTGAAATCCGTCTTGACTTCAAAGTCCACTTCCTTGACAATAGGCACCTGGCCAAACGTTTGCACAAGATAAAAATAGAATAACCCTCTCAAGAAACGTGATTCCCCCATCCGGATATTTTTGATGTCGTCGCTCATACCCGTTACGCTCGGTATCGCATTGATGACAATATTTGCCCGGCTAATCCCCGTATAATAATTACTCCAGAAATTATACAGTACCCCGAATTGTGAATTTAGTGACGACTCATATCGGTTCAAGGCTCCCTTGAGGTTCCCATCCTGCCCTTCTTGATAGGTATCGGTTCCCAATTCCTGAATGGGATGCAGGTTTTCTCCGTTATAAGCCCACCTCAACACGCTGTAGATGGATGCCACGCCGGCGTCTACACCCTCAGGAGTTTCATAATAACCATAGGATATCCCCGATACGATTTTTTCGTCGAGGTAATTGGTGCATGATAAGCTCAATACCATGCAAAATAAGATGATGTGTATCTTCGTTTTCATTTTTAGCGTTCGTTATAGATTTATAAAGCCACATTTATTCCAACCATAAAGGTCTTCGGGCTAGGTGTATTGAATCCCCTCGCTCCTTCAGGGTCCAACCCATCAAACTTAGTCCAGAGGTATGGATTCTGGGCTGTAAAGTACACGCGAGCGCGGCTCATCTTCATCCGCTCAATTAGGCCGTTGGGAATACTATATCCCAATGTCACGTACCTTAAACGTACAAACGACCCATCTTGATAATAGACCGTACCGATATCCGGAGGCGTCTCCCAGTTTGCACTGGGTTTCGGATACTCGTTGCTTTGGTTTTGAGGAGTCCAATAATTTACATTGACCGTATTCCACCGGCCCTCCAGCCTCAGTGCTTTATCGAAGCGGATCAAAGGGCCGATATTGGCATAGAGCTGAAATGACCAATCAAACCCCTTCCAGCTTATCCGATTGGTGAGGCTGCCTATCCATTTTGCGCGGTCGTTGCCGAGGATAATCCGGTCTTCTGCATTGATCCGGTAGTCACCGTTTTGATCGACCAACCGGATCAACCCTGGCTCATAAGAATGGCCGTTCTCATTATACTTAGCCATTTCCTGGCGATCCTGCTCGGTATCTTGCCATATTCCTGCAAATTGGTGGTCATAAAAAACACCGATGGGATGTCCGAGAAACCAGGTATTGCCGATATCGTCCTTTTTCCCACCATATAGCTCCACGATTTCTTCCCGGTTCGCATTGAATAACCAATCCGTACTCCAACTGAAATCGGACCGCTTCGATTCATAGTTGACGGTTGATAAGCTGATTTCCAAACCTGTATTTCGGGTTTTTCCCACATTCTCCAACACACTGGAAAAACCGGACACTACGGGTAGTTGACGTTCCATCAACAAATCACGGGTGTTTTGCTGATATACATCGATAACCCCGCTTATTTTACCCTGCAGCCACGAAAAATCCAATCCGAAATTTACTTGGCTTGTCGTTTCCCATCCCAATCTGGCATTTGGAAATCCGCCGGCGGCATAACCGATAGCCACATTTTCGTCCCAAGAATAGCGTGTTAAACTCAATGATCCCTGGGTCTGATAAGGGCTGATTGCTGAATTGCCGGTCATCCCGTATCCGATACGTAGCTTCAGATCGTCCAGTTGATCGATGTTCTTGAATAACTCCTCATCGGATAATCGCCAAGCCAAAGCCGCCGACGGAAAGAAGGCGTATTTGCGGCCTGGAGCCAAAACGGAAGACCCGTCACTCCGGCCAGACAGTGTAAGCATATATTTCCCTTGGAAACTGTAGTTAACCCTACCCATCCAAGACATCATCCGCCATTCAGCCAAATTACTTCTTACGCCGAGGTTTTCGGTAGCAGAGCCTACGTTGTAAAACCACTGATATTCATACGGCAACCCTCTGACGGTCTCCCCATATTCCTCCATTCTATCGTTTTGGATACTTTGGAGCGCCGTGACGGTGAATCGATGGTTATCAAACTCCCTATCGTACGTCAATATGTTTTCCCATACGTACCCTTTAGAATAGTTACCGCCATATTCTGCCCAAGCCGGAGCACCATTTTGGTTGGTAGACATGGATGACCGGAACCTTCCATCTCGCGCCGTCCGGAAATCAATGCCGAAATTTGTCCTGAATTTTAATCCATCGACGATGCTCACCTCACCATATAAGTTGGTAAGTGTCCTGTTTCTCCGGTGCTCGTTGATTACGCCATCGATATTCAAAAGCGGGTTCACCGCCAACGCGTCATTGCCAGGATTCAGCAGTAGACTTCCATCAGGATTATAGGGGGTAGCCAAGGGGTTCTGCTGCCGTGCAATGCCGTACAACTCAGAACCGGCGTTTTCACGGACGTAGGAAAATACGGAAGACGTGCCCACTTTAATCCGGCTACTGACCTGATGATCGAGGTTTACCCGGATACTGTACCTGTTGTAGTCCATACCTTTCGTGATCCCCTTATTGGTATAATATCCTCCCGAGATCCCTAGTTGTGTTTTTTCCGTGCCGCCGGTAATGCCCAATTGGTGGTTTTGGATAAATCCGTTGCGCAGAGTGGCATCTACCCAGTCAAAGCTTCTCACTTTTGAGGGATTGTAATTCCCGCTTTCGTCGTAAGCCTGTGTAACGGATTCCAGTATGTAGGGATCTTGGGTGAATATCACCAACCGCTGGTCTTCTTCCAGGTTGGGCGAGGGTGAGTCGTAAGGATTAGTTGTCCGGTTGCGGTAAGTCTCTCGCACAAATTCAGCGAACTCGGCCCCATCCATAATATCCAATAAGCGCAGTGGCGTTTGGCTTCCCACGTAGGCGTCGTAGGTAATTGACGTCTGCCCGGTTTTTCCGCGCTTCGTTGTAATGAGCACGACCCCATTCGCACCTCTTGAGCCATAAATAGCCGTTGCAGAGGCATCTTTCAATACTTCCATCGACTCTATTTCAGCCGGATTTATTTCGTTCAGTCCCCTTACAATGGGGATCCCATCGATTACATACAACGGATCGTTTGAGGCATTGAAAGATCGTCGTCCCCTGATTCTGATGGTCGCATCCGATCCCGGGTTCCAACCGTTTTGCATCACATTTACACCAGCAACTTTCCCCTGAATCGCTTGCATCGCATTCAGGCTGGCAACTTCGGTGATTTCCTTGGAAGTGACCGAGGAAATTGCTCCTGTTAAATCCCGCCGCCGCTGTGTGCCATATCCTACTACAACAACTTCGTCTAAGTTGCTGACGTGGGTTTTAAGCGAGATGTTCAGCACATTGCCTGTGGGAACTGCCACTTCCCGCATTTCGAACCCGACAATGGAAAAAACCAATGTACTCCCATTTTCGGGTAGCGTCAGTTGGTAATCCCCGGTTGCACGAGATGTCGTTACAATGGGAGTTCCCTTAACGGAGACGGTAACCCCTTCCAAGGGCCTCCCGTGCTCGTCAGTTACGTTACCGATGATCTGCCGTTCCTGTAGCGCGTAGGTATTCTTTCCGGGCAGCTTCGCTTTTTCAACTTTCGTGATGATCACATTTTTATCAACCACTTTGTAGCCCAGCTCCAATCCCTTGAGTACATAGGTCAACGCTTCTTCCAACGACCTATTCCGGATATTAACAGATATGGGATGCGTCGCTTGGATCATTGACGCATCGTAGAAGATGTGATACCCGCTTTGCTTTTTGATATCATTGAACAGCTCTACCAACGAGGCGTTATGCTTGCTGATACTGATGTGTTGTGCATACGTATGCGCATTGAGTTGCAAAAAGCCAACCATCAGCAAAACACAGGATAATTTCATGCGTAAGGCATATTTAAGAAACACACATCTCCAATAGCAGTAACCATGTGTGGTATTTTTTTTATACATTTGAATAGGGTTTATAAAAATGGTTTCCAAATCTTTTTTATTGAATCCTGATGGTTTAAAGCCATAGCCAATCCGGGGCGGTGCAACGCCCTTGATTGGTTCTTTGCAAGCCTTAAACCTGATGGTCTCACTCGCTAAGTCATAACGGTTACCCTCCTTCCCGTAATCTTGAATTGAATCGTTCCTGTCAATCCAATCGTTTCCAATAATTTTTCAAAAGATTCGAACCGCGATATGGTTCCTCCGAAGACTTTGCCGCTCACGTCCCCCTGGTAGTCTACATCGATATCATACCAACGTGCGATGGTACTCATCACCTCAGTGATGTTCTCGTTATCAAAAGCAAAATAGCCGTTCTTCCAAGCGATTGCATTGGCAGGGTCCACGCTATTGACCTGAATTCCCCCATCAGTTGATGTTAGGACCGCCTGTTCGTTGGGCTTCAGGATCCGGTACGGACCATCATTTTGTCCGTCACTAGTTAACGATACTTTTACACGGCCTTCCAACAGTGTCGTTTTGACCGTCCCATCGTCATCGTATGCATTGATATTAAAATGGGTACCGAGGACTTCCACCGCCTGGGCTTTTGTTTTCACAATAAAGGGCATGCTTACCTTGCTTTTCGATCCGCCCGCTGTCCGTCTGCTTTTAGTTTTGGCCACTTCAAAATAGGCTTCCCCCATTAATTCTACTTCCCGTTTATCGTCGGTAAATGAGGTCGGGTATCGTAAAGAAGAGGCGGCATTTAACCACACCTTCGTGCCATCGGGGAGCACCACACGGTATTCGCCGCCCTTGGGTGTGTTAATCGTGTTATAAGTGATTTCCCTGTTTGCCGAAGCACCACGAGCAGCTTGGTAGAAAATTAAGCCTTCCTCCGATTTGATGATGCGCACACCCACCTCATTGGCTAAGTTACCGGTATCAATCTCATTCAATTTGATGATCCTGCCATCTGCCAAGGTAAGGGTAGCGACATTTCCTCCGGGTAAAATTGCCTGAGCAGGATCGGCTATCCGTACTAAATCGGGGTTGGAATCGGGTATCGGACTAAGCCGAACGATATAGAACAACGAGAAAGCCACACACAATATGGCCGCCACCGCACCGGCCAAGCGCCAGGGGAGGCGTTGAATCGCTTTGGCTTGGCCGCCGATAGACCGCGGCGGGTCTGCCAATACATCGGGGTCCTTCAGGATACGTTGATAGATGGCTTCACTTGCGATAGACATCGGTGCCTGCATGTCTACTTCGGCCCATAGCTCGTCAATGATGGCATATAAGTTTTCATTGTCGGCGGCATGCTGAACATAGGCTTTCAATTCTGTCCATTCATCTTCCCTGATGTTATTTACGATATACGATTCAAGCAAATAGCGAAGCCGCTCTTTATCGAAACTCATGTTTATAGTATATTCGGTTTACAACCTTGGTTACTTTAATATAGATAAACGGCTGTGGGTCGTCCAAGGACTAGTTGCCCGAAACTTTTTTCGAAACGCCCTGAATTGGCGTATTATGGGAGTATAGTAGTTGAGGAAAACCGTATTCAACTCAGGAAAAAGAGAAAATAGACATAAAGTATATCATTTTCTACAAAATGTCTTTTGAGTTGCTTTAAGGCGCCAATCAGGTGATTCTTTACGGTATTTTTTGAAATCTGCATGCGTTCGGCGATTTCATCATAAGATAGCCCTTCATTCCGGCTCAGTAGAAAAGCTGTCCGTTGTTGCCGTGGCAGTGTTTTGATTACCGCTTCGGTAAACCGTTGAAGGTCTGCCGCCGCGAACGATTCCGATATGCAATCGTGTTGCTCACCGACGTGCTGTTTAAGGTAGGAAAGCGCATCAGCTTCATTGATTTTTTTTCGGAAATGGTCGATAGCTAGTCTTCTGGCGGTAAGATAGATATATGGATACAATGGTTGCGATTCGTTGAGCTTGGCTCGGTTTACCCACAAATTGACAAATGTTTGCTGCAAGATGTCTTCTGTTTGTTCATGGTTTTTCACCAATGCGCGTAACATCCGATAAACACGTTCGTGCAGTTGATCATAGATTGCTCGAAATGCCGTTTCATCACCTTGCTGAAGTTGTGAAATTAATGCATTGGAAACTTCTATTCTAATAGCCATTGTAAAAGAATATGTCCGGTAATTTTAACGGGATTACTATTGGGTATGCTAAGACAAACCTAGGGCAAAAATTTTATTTTTCCAATAGTAATACGGAAACGAAACCAAACCACACAAATATCCTCAGATTCCATGTATAAAATAAAATTGAAAAAATGTTAGCTTTGTCCTGCATGAGCAACATCATCCCGCCCGCATTGGTGCGCAAACTGGGAAGCCTGGCCGGGTTCGACACAGCGGCTTTTGAAGCCGTGCATGAAAAGGAAGGCGGTCTTACTTCCATCCGCATCAATCCGGCAAAGCCCGGTCAACTCGACACCTCTTCGGACCAGGTGCCTTGGTGTGATACAGGCTACTACCTTCCAGAACGTCCGATATTCACACTCGATCCACTTTTCCACGCAGGCCGCTATTATGTACAGGAAGCTTCATCCATGTTTGTCGCTCATGCCATCAAGGTATTGGGGCTGCATGAACGGCCGCTGATTGCTTTGGATCTGTGCGCGGCACCCGGTGGAAAGAGTACATTGCTCAACACCTACCTCCACCGCGATAGCTTGCTCATCGCCAACGAACTTATCAAGGCACGGGCGACGGTATTGGCGGACAATCTCATTCGCTGGGGTCATTCAAACACGATTGTCAGCAATAACGATCCGTCCGCATTCCGCCACCTGCCCGGTTATATAGACGTCATGTTGGTGGATGCTCCGTGTTCCGGTTCCGGCATGTTCCGCAAAGATCGCCAGGCCATAAACGAGTGGTCAGAAGCCGTCGTACAGCTTTGCAGTGAGCGGCAACGGCGTATCCTGGCCGATAGCCTGCCCGCACTCAGGGAAGGTGGTATCTTACTGTATTCGACCTGCTCCTATTCGATAGAGGAGAATGAACATATCGCCGATTGGCTATGCGAAACCCAGGGTATGGAACCGCTTTCCTTGTCCACCCCTGAGGCGTGGGGAATCGAACAAACGCGATCTGACAAGCACGCCTGCCCGGGCTATCGTTTCTATCCGCACAAGCTGCGTGGGGAGGGGTTTTTCCTCGCAGCTTTCCGGAAGGCAAGCAAGCAATCGACATTCGACCGTCGCAAGCCTAAAGCGGAAAAAACAATCACCCCAGCACTGCGCAACTGGGTTTCCAATGCCGACGACTTCTTCACATTCACCGTTGGCGAAGATATCCATATCCTACCCAAAGATCGAGAAGCAGACCTGCACATCCTCCAGCGCATGCTTTATCTCCGGAGTGCCGGTACGCGTGTAGGGCGGCCTGCCAAGGGTGATCTTATTCCCGCACACGATCTCGCACTGAGCCTGGCGCGCCACCCCGATATTCCTGTGTTGGCACTAGCTAAGAATCAGGCCCTGGACTACCTGCGTAAGGGCAACCTGGATCCTGCCATCAATAGCCAAGGGCTTAAGGGATGGGCACTTGCCACCTATCAGCATGCCACATTGGGTTGGGTGAAATTACTCCCAAACCGGATCAATAACTACTACCCAAAGGAGTGGCGGATCGCAACGATGTAGCCCCGCTATAGCAAGTCATTTGCCAGATTGGCCAGCTCGCTTCGCTCGCCCTTCTGCAAAGTGATGTGCGCATACAGGGGGTGATCCTTCACGTTTTCGATGAGGTAGGAGAGTCCGTTGCTTTCGGCATCGAGATAGGGGGTGTCGATCTGATAAATATCACCCGTGAAGACAATCTTGGTGTGCTCGCCTGCCCGGGAGATAATGGTTTTGATCTCATGGGGAGTAAGATTCTGCGCTTCATCTACAATGAAGAAAATCTTGGTAAGCGTACGCCCACGGATAAACGCCAGTGGTGCAACGGCTATCTTTTCCGTGGTGATCAACTCATCTATTTTCCCAAGCATCTTTTCATCATCCGCAAACTGTTCTTTGATAAAACGGATGTTATCCCAAATGGGAGCCAGGAACGGATCCGTTTTGGATTTGGCATCGCCAGGCAGAAAACCTATTTCCTTATTGCTTAGCGGAACGACCGGCCGGGTGATGTAGATCTGCCGGTAGTTTTTTCGCTGTTCCAGCGCGCTTGCCAACGCCAAGAGTGTTTTTCCTGTGCCTGCATTGCCCTGTATACTTACCAGCCGGATGGCGGGATCAAGCAAGGCATGGAGTGCAAAGGCTTGTTCACGGTTTCGGGGTTTGATGCGAAACACGGTAGCCGCTGCGACCGGTGTGAAGGTATGTGTGCTTTTATGATAGAATGCATGCAGTGTTTTCCGGTTGTGTCTCAGTACGTAGAATTGATTGGCGCCGATATGGTCGAGTACCATATTGTCGGCAGCTGCCGGGGTTTTCTGTTTCAACTGCTCGATCATCGCATCCGGAAAATCGCTGCGCTGGGTTTTCCCGGTATAAAGTTCCTCCACATTCTTGATCTTCCCGGTTTCGTAATCCTCGGCGAGCAGGTTCAATGCCTTTGCCTTAAGTCGCAGGCAAATATCCTTTGAAACCAATACCACTTTCTTATCCGGGTTTTCAGCCATCAAGATAAGCGCCGCATTGATGATTTGATGGTCGTACTTTTCATTACCGAAAATTTCAACTGCATCAACCTTCTGTTCTCTTCCAGAAAGAATAACCCGGAATTTGCCCTTGGTTTGCCCATTCAGATAAATCCATTGGTTAATCAACTTCTTCCTGGAGAGTTCGTCAATCAGCCGGATAAAACTGCGCGCCTCGAAGTTGCGGGTCTCATTGCCGCCCTTCATGTTATCGAGTTCTTCAAGCACCTGGATCGGAATGGCCACATCGTGCTCCTGAAAGTTGTTCAACGCATTGTGGTCATACAAGATGACAGAGGTGTCTAAAACGAAAATCTTGCGGAGTGCCGCCATAGGTAATACCTGCTTTCCTTATCTCATAATTGAAAGTATAAAATTACTACTTTTTTCATCAGCGCAGTCTCTCAAAGTGCGTCATCAGGCAGAAAATTGTTCGGTTGGGTCTTTCGGCTATCGCCTTCCGTGTTAATAACCCATGATACCAAAATGTGGAGAACGTGTGCCTTTAGAGGTCACGCGGTAAGCCAGGCGGTGGTTTTGGATACGAACGCGCTGTTGATAACCGGCCTCTTTTGGGTGGAAAACTTGTTAATAAAATAAATCGTTATTTTATTGAAATATAGGCTTTTATTACATACCTTAGTCAATATCAAGTACGAAGTTCTTTGAATCGCCTGAAATAAGCATCGCAAGAAGGAGTATCGCCGAAAGGCTACCACCTCAGATGACTTTAGCGATGGATCGGCTCTCAAAGGTATCATACCGGACGGAGATTGTTAACTGCTTTAGAGTGTGTGACCCGATCAAAACATACGCTGTGGGGTTTGTTCATTCTGTTTACCTCTACGGAGGAAGCAATAAATGGCAAACTGTATGACGACGTGAGAAGCCTTAACGGGCAGACACATGAAACGGATACCGACTTAAGATACTTGACTTGATACCTGATTTACAACTACGGTTGTACTTAAGGTTAAAAGCGGAGAATTCAAATCGAAAGAGGCGGTTCTCCGTTTTTTTATGCGATAAATCCATATCTTTACGAAAACATTCATAACCAATTATTGTTTCTCCGTCAATACGATTGAAGGTGGAACAAAAAACACAAGGACTATAGCAGCTAACGTTACTTTGTATGAAGCCAATCTGGAAATGGATAATCGGCATCGTTGCCGGTTTGCTGGTTATCGTTGCGGTCGGAGCGTGGTACTTAAGCAGGCACTGGAAGCCGATATTGGACGCACAGATTAAGGAAACCATTATTAGCGCCACAGACAGCCTGTACCTTATCGCTTACGATGGATTGGACTTTAGCCTGATCACAGGGAATGCCTCCATTAAAAATCTGCGATTGACCGCAGATACAAATAGATACGCGGAGCTGGTACAATTGGAACAGGCCCCTGATAATATTTATAACATCCGCATCGCGAATCTGCGGATAAGACAGTTCCACCCCCGCCGGATTCTGAGTGATCGTAAGCTTAACATTGAGGGCATCATCATCGATACGCCGACCATCCATATCGTCAGCGAATACCACGCTTACAATGATACCGTCACGACCAAGCGTGATATGCGGACACTCTACCAGCGAATATCCGGTTTACTGAACGAGGTGAGTGTAGCCGCCATCCAGCTAAATAATATCCAGTTCAAATTTTCGAAGAAAACGGACTCAACAGTCAATGAAACCGCTTTAAAAAACCTCAACGTACAGGTGAGGGATATCCTTGTTGATTCGCTTTCTCAATTTGATTCGACCCGGTTCTATCATACCCGGGCTATCGATATAGAAATGCCAGGCTTCCGGTATGAGACACCAGACAGCTTCTATTATGTGAGTTTTGATCGGTTGCAAATCGCAACATTGTACAAGCAAGTGAAACTGACGGGACTGAAATATGCGCCACGTATGAGTAAGGAGGAGTTTTACAAGCGAAAACAGCGAGCAACGGACATGGCCGTCATGGCATTCCCCATGATCCGCTTGGAGGATATCGACCTTCAGCAATTTGTTAAAAATCAAAAAATCCATGCCGGAAGCCTGCATATCGACAGTGGCACGGTAGCCATATCCAATGATTTAAGGTACCCCAAGCACCCAACCAACAAGATCGGTAAATCTCCGCACCAGTTGCTTATGAAATTGAAGCAACCGATAAAGCTGGATTCTTTATTGCTGAACAATATAGCTATCAGCTACTCCGAGGTGAGCAGGAAGTACAAAAAGGAAGGGAAGATTACCTTCGATCGTGTGAATGGGGTATTCCGAAATGTGACGAATGATACGCTTTCCTTACTGCATAACAGCACCATGGCCGCCGACATTACTGCTTACCTGATGAACACCGGCAAACTGGATGTGGCATTTACCTTCGACCTCCTTGACGATAAGGGAGGCCATACCTACAAAGGGAAGCTCGGCCCGATGAATGGTCAATCACTCAACCGCATCATCACCCCGTTGTTAAACGCAGAAGTGGCTCGAGCTAATATCCGGGGAGTGCGTTTCGATGTAAAGGCAGACGATCATCGATCGCGCGGATCCCTTCGCTTCGACTATGACAACATGCGACTCAACCTGCTCACCACCGATGAAGATGGGAAAAAAATGTCGATGAAGGCCGTATCCTTTCTCGCTAACAGCTTCATTATCAATGACAGCAATCCCGATGCCAACGGCCAATACCATACCGGTCGCATCAATTACGCTCGCCCGCAGACGTATTCTTTTTTTAAGACGCTCTGGCAGAGTCTCCTTCAAGGCATCAAGGAGTGCGCAGGCATCAGCCCGGAACGCGAGCAGCGGCTAATGAATGCGGCAGAGGAAGCAAAAAAAGCATCAGAGAAGACCGGCGGCTTCTTTAAGCGTGTATTTGGCAAAAAGGAAAAGTGACCAGAGCTCCGCGACTAATACTTGGGTTTTAATAAATCCAGAAATTTAGTGAAGATACCGTTTCGGGGTTCCAAACCGGCCTGTTCGCGCTCAAGGTTAATAGCCTCCCTGCGCGTAAGAAGAAACATATCCATTCTTTGGTCTTTTAGCGGTCTATCATATCGGTCGGTTCCTTCCGCCGCAATGCTATCGACAACGGCCGTGCCCGAAATCAACTCGCCGAAAACGGTATAGCTTTGGTCGAGGTGCGGGGTACCGCCAAGTGTCTTATATACTTCACGTTGATTGGGTGGGATTTTGCGCCCTCCCAGTCGGAGCTGTTCGAGGCTGTCTAGACCTCGGTCGGTAAATGTACGCCCCTGTACCAGATAAAACTGGGATCCGCTAGATGCTTTTTCCGGATTGTCATCGCGCGCTGCGGCGATGACGCCTTTCTTGTGGAAGAGGCTATCATTAAACTCTGCGGGAATCGTGTAACCCGGCCCTCCTTCGCCCAGGCGCTGTTTTTCCGCGGCATACCGGGAATTGGGATCGCCGCCCTGGATCATAAAATGCTGGATGACACGATGAAATAACAAATCTTGATAATAACCTTCGCGCACCAGCTTCACAAAGTTGTCGCGATGTAGGGGTGTCTCATCATATAATTTTAGTAGGAGATCGCCATTGGTCGTCGTGATTCGTACGTATTTATGCGGTGGAGCGCCGTGGAGCAACGTATGACACGCGGCGAATACGATGAGCAAAAGTAGTTTCTTCATATTTTGAATCGTTGAATCCCGTATAGCTATGTAACGGATGTCAGTTATTAAACCGCTTCTTCGAAATAATCAATAATCAACGATTTGATTACCATTTCCTGTTCCAAAAGGGTGTAATTGGGTATGGGTTTGATGAGCTGCCAATGCGGCCACCCATCCTGATCCAGCCCTTCAAGCTCATAAAAGCCCATCTCGCTGAAAAGCCTGCAGGTGGCAATATGCATTAATTCTTCCTTCTGCCTTTTGTTGAATTTCATTGGGCCTTTTCCCAACTCTTGCACGCCGATGAGGAATAACATCACTTTGATGTCGGGTTTTTCCATCTCAAAGTGCTTCGCTGTATCGGCTTGCAATTCATTCCATTTCCTGTTTATCACTGATGCATTCACCGTACAAACTTAGCTAACTCCCGGTTTAAATGCAAGTTGCTATGGAAGACGGAAGAAAACAACACTTTGGGGAATTAGTTCTACATTGTGTGGTTAAGCGCATTGCAAACGGCGCGATAAATTATGGCTACTAGCTTACGTCGGCCAACTTGTCCGATAGAAAATCTCACTGATTTTCAAACGCATGGACACTATTCTCGAAACTTCGTTTCGTTCTCAGTAGCATCCGTACGTATTGGCACAGTATTATCGTATAGGATATGTATTATCGGCAGAATTCAAAAAAGGATTAACGATATAGCAATACCTCCCACGGTAGGCTGAAAAAGAACGGTAAATTACTTAATAAAGTATGAACTGTTTGTTTTAGTATCTGGAAAAGCGTCGCTTCGGTGGCGCTTTTTTTTAACATCAAAACTGGAGGGTAAAGACGCTCCCTTTCCCTTCTTCACTATGTACAAGGATATTTCCACCGTGCAACAGCATAATCTGTTTGCTCAGCGTGAGCCCTATTCCGCTTCCCGTTTTGCGGGTGGTGAAGAATGGAATAAAAATATTTTCCAGCAAATCAGCTGGGATTCCTTTCCCATTATCACTCACATTGATTTTCGGCTTACCATCACTGACGGAGGCCGAAAGGGAAATGTAGGCATCCTCCTTTTCCTTCACGGCCTCCATGGCGTTGAGCAGCAGGTTAATCAACACTTGTTCAATGAGATTGATGTCAAGCTCTAACTGCAATCGGGTATCTTTCAAGATGATATCTAATTCGATGTTTTTTTGAAGGATTGAAGGTTCCATGAGCTGGTAGAGATTTTCAAACAGGTCGGCAGCAAACACCTTACTCAGGCTTGGTCGTTCAATCTTATTAAGCGATCGGTATGTACCGGCAAACTTGAGGAGCCCCTCACTGCGACGCTTGATGGTCTCAGTTCCCAACCGGATATCCTCCAATTCCTCGCTATTGGGCAGATGGTCTAATCGGTTTTTCAGCGTGTCCGCGAGGGATGATATCGGGGCGATGGAATTCATAATTTCATGCGTAAGCACACTCAGCAGCTTTTGCCATGCTTTAGCTTCTGTCTCATCGATGGCCTCATTGACATTTTGGTAGACAACGAGCTGGAATTTACCCTCCGGGGTCTGGAAATGACTGGTCGTGAGCAGCAGTTTTATATTCCCTTTTGCGGAATTCACACTGAGCAGGGTTTGTTCCCCCGGCACCAATTGCATCGTTTTCTGGTACAGGTCTTCGTTCTTTCGTTCGAGCCCCCCAAAGCGATGCAAATAGGGAATACCGAAAAGCCTTTTAAATGCATCATTCATCCATACCACTTCATGGGTTTCGATTTTAAAAGAGAGGATTGCGGTATCCACGATTTCCAGTATCTGGTGCAGGTATTGATACTGTGTTTCGCGCTCACCGCTTATCTTTTTGAAAACAGCATTAATCTCATTGAATGCGCTTCGCAGGGGCAGCAGTTCCGCCTTCGCATAACTCAGTGGGAAATGGCGGGTAAAATCACGGTAGCGCGCTGCTTCAGCGAATTCTTCCAATTCGCGATACGCTCGCAACTGTGACCGGAAATTGAGCGCCAGCAACCAGATACAAATGGGGCCGAGCAATACGGCATAGAGATATGCTGCCTTAAATAGTAAATAAGCCAAGCCGGTCAGCGCCACCAAAAGCAAGATCGCCCGAAAGAAAATCAACCGCCTGAACCGCCGCATCCTTAGATATCGTATTTGCTCAACCTACGATATAGGGCCGTCCGTGTAATCCCCAATTCCTTGGCTGCCTTACTGATGTTTCCCCCATGTTTTTCCACCACGTTAGCGATCGTAAGGCGTTCGAGCTCGACAAGATTGTGTTGTGCAGGAACCGCTTGTTGATTTTCGCTTTTTTTCGGTGCTTGCTCAATAGGTGAGAAAATGAGATCATCTGCCCCCAGAATCTGTCCTTCAGCCATGATTACCGCCCGCTCGATACTATATTGCAGCTCCCTAACATTCCCAGGATAGTGATAGTTGAGTAGTTTCTGCTCTGCGCGTTTATCAAAGTCTCCAGCAGATTTCATGTACTTTTCGGCATACTTATGGAGGAAATGCCGCGCTATCCGGATGGTATCTTCATCGCGCTCCCGCAAGGGAGGCACCTGTAAATCTACCGTGTTGACGCGGTAAATGAGATCTTTTCGAAAGCGATTTTCATTGGCCAGGTCAGCCAATGGCACATTGGTAGCGCAAATCAACCGGATATCTACCGGAATAGGCGTATTGCTACCGAGCGGTATAACCTGCCTGTTTTGCAATACGCTCAGCAGCTTAGCTTGTTGTTGGAGTGAAATATTACCGATTTCATCGAGGAAAAGTGTGCCGCCATTAGCAGCCTCAAATCGGCCTACGCGATCTTCCCGCGCATCGGTAAACGCTCCTTTTTTATGCCCGAAAAGTTCACTTTCAAATAGACTTTCCGTCAATGCGCCCACGTCTACCTTAATAAATGGTTTATCGGCACGCTTGGATTGCCTGTGAATCGCAGTTGCGATCAGGTCTTTACCCGTTCCGTTTTCACCCAGTACGAGTATATTGGCGTCAGTGGGTGCAATTTTGCTGACTTTATAAAGTAGGTCTTGCATCACTTCCGACTTGCCAATAAGCTCCAAATCGGCCCCTACATTGTTTTCAGCATTTTTTTTGCGGTCCTTTTTTGACAACAAGCCCGTAATGACCGCGATCAGCTGTTCATTTTGCCAGGGCTTGACCACAAAGTCCGCCGCCCCTTGTTTGAGCGATGTTACCGCCAAATCGATAGCACCATAAGCCGTAATCATGACCACGGGCAGGTCTGGCTTGATTGTTTTGATGCGATTAAGCCAATAAAGCCCCTCATTGCCGGTATTGATGGTGCTTTTGAAGTTCATATCCAACAATACCAGATCCAGCGTCTCTTTGGTGAGTATAGCAGGAATCTGCTCGGGGTTATGTTCGGTAATGACTTCTCCAACGTGTTGTTTAAGCAATAGGCGTACGGCGGTTAGTACGTCAGAATCGTCGTCTACGATTAATATGCGCGAATGCTTCATATGCGTGGAAATTAATGAGGCTTGAAAGGCATTAAGCAAGTACCTAACAAGGAGGTGTAAAACTACAATTATATAGACACAAATAAAAGTGGATTGTTGCACCTACCTGGCAAGAAGAATTAATGCACTGTACCCCGCTTTAGCAATTCCGTTTAATAGCTGTCAATTTGAGTAGGTATAAAAAATGAAAAAATAATTTTGAAAGTCCCGTAACTGCACTATATTTGCAGACCCAAATAAGGGAGCTTAGCTCAGCTGGTTCAGAGCATCCCGACATACAGTCGGGAGGGTCACGAACAAAAGAGCAAAACAAATGGGAGCTTAGCTCAGCTGGTTCAGAGCACCTGCCTTACAAGCAGGGGGTCACTGGTTCGAACCCAGTAGCTCCCACAAACACCCGCCCTTCGGCGGGTGTTCCTTTTTTAAACCGATGCATTACCTGTATATCATCTATTCGACGAGGCTCGACCGCTACTACATCGGCGCATGCAAGGACATTCTTCAACGGCTCAGGCGCCACAATTCCCAGCACAGGGGCTTCACCGGAAAAGCCGACGATTGGCACTTGGTATACCACGAAGCCATCACTTCCAAGACTGCGGCAATGGCCCGCGAACGTGAAATAAAATCATGGAAGAGCCGAAGAATGGTGGAAAATCTAATCGCAGGAACTTAGCTGGCTCAGAGCATCCCGACATACTGTCGGGAGGGTCACTGGTTCGAACCCAGTAGCTCCCACAAACACCCGCCCTTCGGCGGGTGTTCCTTTTTTAAACCGATGCATATTATATGCATCACATTTTCGCCGGGGTCTTTTTCCGTTTGTTGTAGCGTATCATCTTGTTATCCCGTGACCCGCAGTGCCTTGGATTGCACCGCCGACGCTCATTTCTGGTTTCATCTAGAAAAGCCCATCCGCACTATTTTTAAATAAAAGTTGATAAAAACGATGCAGCTGGGTGTTGAAACAACTCGGCTACTTCCAGATGAAAAGAAGGATTAATGTATAAAGGCATATTGTGCTCGTCAACAGCAACAAAAATTCAAAATCCGTTTCGGGGAAAGCGGAGGACTGCGTTAAAAATGCCGCCAAAAGTAACGTCAATAGGATTCCAATACCAAAAGTAAGAATAAGCCTTTGTCTATGATTGAGCTGCCGCCGATCGGAAGCGCTGAAGTGAAATGATTCAAGTCCGGATTGCTGGGCTAGTGTCTTGTCGGGAGTGGGGTTGTTTTCGTGCCATATATCTGGCGGGAGACCGAGGTGCTGTGATAATAATTTTAATGTATATGCCCGCGGCAACACGTCTGCATTTTCAATTCGCTGTATGGATCTCAGGCTTACGCCAATGATTTCGGAAAGCTCTCGCTGCGTATACCCTTTGCTTGCGCGGCCTTCCTTCACCAGGTTGGAAATTTTCTCTTTATGGTAATTGCCCATCGTTTTTGCAGTGAAAGATGCGACACGGGACGCCATATATACGTCATTGTGAAATGACGCCCGTTTGAGCTACCCAAAGATAGTACATTTGCTTTACGATGGAAAAACTACTTAACACCAAACCGGTAATTACGATATCACTTCTGTCCATTCTCTTTTTTGCGGTTCCCTTTGTGCCAAGCTTACTCCTAGATTACTCGACGGGCGTAAGCCTTTTGTCGGCACTGCTGCTGTTGCTCTTCAGCTGGCTGTTATATCGGCGGGAGAGTCAGAATTTATCGGAACTTGGCCTTAACTTCAAACGCAGGCGTATCCATTTCCTTCCTTTGGGGATCATTATCGGCATTTTGTTTTTCAGCGTACTATTTAGTACACAAATGCTCCATAATGGAATGCACATCCGGGTTAATACGCATGCGGAATACCTATTGATAACTAAGGGTGCATTGCTACTTCTTCCGGCAGTGCTTGTCGAAGAGCTTATCTTTAGGGGATATTGTTTTAAACGGACGGTTGATCAGGCAGGAATCCTAGGGGCTAATTTGATTTTTGCTTTCCTTTTTGTGATATGGCACTGGATCGCATTTAATGCTTGGGGAAACTACGGCATGATGTTCGGGCTGATAACAACAGGATTTGGGCATTGGCTGTTTTCGACGGCATTGCTAAAATCAGGAAGTTTGTACTTTCCAATCGGTATTCATTTAGGCAATAATTGGGCGGCGCACAATTTGTTTTCTTCAAGCACAGGCGGTATCAATACCCAGCCGTCCAACGATGCCCTGTTTATCATTACCGCCCCCAAGCAGTATCCGTCATTGCTACAGAACGCGATAAGTTATTTAATCACATTACTTTGCTTCCTGATTTTTATATGGATGATTGGGAAATGGAAAAAGAAAACCGAAGCGGCATGATTCCGTTCAGGCAACCGTTTGCACCGGCCTGTTTTTTATTGTACTTTTAGCGCTCGATTTTATAGGACGGCAAATGGACATGACAACGGCAACTTCCCTGCGGGATTCAGTATATGAAAAATATAACGAGCTTTTTGATGGCACGCCTATATTGGTGCGATCTCCCGGACGGGTAAACCTAATCGGCGAACATACCGACTATAATAACGGGCTGGTACTGCCGGCTGCCATAGACAAAAACATCATCTTAGCTATTGGCAAACGTGAAGATAACGCTATACAGCTATACTCCTTGGATCAACAGCAGTCCCACACAGCGACATTAGACACCCTGGCACGGTCTCCGCTGCTATGGCCTGATTATATTCTTGGCGTGGTGCAGCAGCTGATCAAACGAAGCCATACGTTGGGTGGGTTCAATCTGGCATTTGGTGGGGACATCCCTCAGGGCGCGGGGCTTTCTTCGTCCGCAGCACTGGAGTGTGCTACTGCATTTGCACTCAACGAACTGTTTCAACTGGATATCCAACCGTTGGACATCGCCCTCGTTGCGCAGGCCGCCGAGAACGAGTTTGTGGGTGTTAAATGTGGGTTAATGGATCAATTTGCGAGCGTATTCGGAAAGGAACAACGGCTCATCAAGTTGGATTGCGCGGACTTCACTCACGAGTATATACCCTTCAACAATCCAGATTTGCGGATTGTGCTATTCGACACACAAGTGAAACACTCACTGGCCTCCTCCGCCTACAACGAGCGCCGTGAGCAGTGTGAATATGGCGTAACGCTTATTCAAAAGCATTGTCCTGATGTGAAAAGCCTTCGTGATGCCACCCTTGCGCAATTGGAGCAGTATGTGAAGCCGATAGACGAGGTGGTATACAACCGCTGCCACTACGTGGTTTCCGAAATCCAACGCCTACGGGATGGATGTGAAGACCTGAAAAAGGATGATTTTGAAACGTTCGGAAAGCGGATGTTTGAGACACATGACGGGCTCCAACACCGATATGAAGTAAGCTGCGGTGAGCTCGACATTTTAGTCGACCTGGCAAGGGGCAACGATGCCGTGCTGGGTGCCCGCATGATGGGCGGCGGGTTCGGCGGCTGTACCATCAACTTAGTGAAAGCCAGCAGCGTGCAAGAAGTGGTAAGCGAGATAGCCGAAGCGTACGCCAAGAAAACCGGCCGGGAAGCACAGGTCTACGTCGCAAAGATATCGGACGGCACCAGTCTAATAAACAACGATTAAAAACGAACCTGATTTATGAAACCCTACAAACTACCTGAGGAGCACCTTTTCGACCATCAGATTTCTGGTAAGCATACACACCTGATTGTTCTGGAAAACAATAGGGGGGTAGCCGTGGCCCTTTCGGACTATGGCGCCCGCATCGTGAGCTTAATCGTACCCGACAAGCAGGGCGACCCTACGGATGTCGTGCTGGGGTTCGATAGTATACAAGGCTACCTCTCCGCGCAAGAGCCTTATCATGGCGTAACTGTGGGCCGGTTCGCCAATCGGATTGCAAGTGGCCGCTTCACCATCGATGGGGAGACTTTTTCTGTCCAACCCAACAACGGGCCGAATGCACTGCATGGCGGAGCCGGCGGATTCCATAGCAAGGTGTGGGACCGGCGTGTGGTGTATAAAGAAAAGGTCGATTTTTACTACGTATCTACCGACGGTGAAGAGGGATTTCCGGGCAGGCTATCGGTGATGGTTAAATACCGACTCACCGATGAAAACGAACTGGTTATCTCTTACCGGGCCGAAACCGACAAACCTACCGTAATCAACCTCACCAACCATGCTTTTTTCAACCTCAATGGCGAGGGAAATGGTGATGTGCTCGACCACATCCTGGAGATACCTGCTGATAAGTACCTCCCGGTAGACGAGACGCAAATTCCTACCGGCGTCGTGGAGGCTGTAGAAAATACGCCTTTTGATTTTAGGGGACCTAAATCCATCGGGCAGGATATCAAAACGGCAAATGACCAGTTGGCTGGCGCAAACGGCGGCTATGATCACAATTATGTGTTGAATCCGGCTACAGGAGGCATTCCTACCCTTGCAGCCACCATTCATTCGCCCCTCACGGGTATCCGGCTCGATGTATTGACCACCGAGCCCGGCCTACAGCTCTACACGGGCAACTTCCTCAATGGGAAAGACATAGGGCGACAGGGGAATCCATACGGGAAATATGGTGCATTCTGTCTCGAAACCCAGCATTTTCCGGATGCGCCCAACCACCCCGACTTTCCGAGCACGTTGCTTCTGCCCGGCCAAGTATTTCAGTCCGAGACCAGGTATCGGTTTTCCGTGTTGAAATAAGCGCAGCATGTAGCTGCGGCTATTGGCTGTCCGCCAATAGCTTGCTCAACGCTTCATGGACACGATCGAAGCCGAAACTTCCTACTGCTTGGCCAAAAGCTTGTCGGATTTCGCTATTGCACAAGTTGCCAATACTGCCTTCGTGGGTATGGTTTACCGCCTTTTGCGGCTTAAACGTACCGGCTTCGATTGCCAAACCAATATTACGGTATGCCTCCCTGAATGGCACGCCTTTAAGCACCTCATCATTCACTACCTCCACGCTAAACAGGTAGTCGTACTTGGGATCATCCAAGATGCCTTCCTTGATACGAATATGCTCAAGCATGAACGTTGTGATCTCCAAACATTCATTCAGTGACCGAAACGCCGGAAAGAGATTCTCCTTGAGCAACTGTAAATCACGGTGATAGCCCGACGGGAGATTTGTAGTCATCAATGCAATTTCGTTGGGGAGTGCCTGTATTTTGTTGCAGCGCCCGCGCACCAATTCAAAAACATCGGGATTTTTCTTGTGGGGCATAATGCTCGATCCGGTGGTCAGGTGATCCGGAAAGGAAATAAATCCAAAATTCTGATTGATATAAAGACATACATCCATCGCAAACCTGGCCAATGTAGCCGCGATTGCGCTCATGCCCTGAGCCAGGATGCGTTCGGTCTTTCCCCGGCCCATCTGCGCGTACACCACATTGTAATTGAGGTCGTCAAAACCGAGCAACTCGGTAGTCATCCGGCGATTGAGCGGAAAAGAAGATCCGTAACCTGCTGCCGAACCCAGCGGATTTTTATTACATACCTTCCACGCCGCCTGCAACACCGCCAAGTCATCAACCAAGCTCTCCGCATAAGCGCCAAACCAGAGCCCAAACGAAGAAGGCATGGCGATCTGCAAGTGCGTATAGCCGGGTAAGAGCACCGCTTTATGCTGCTCACTCAAGGCCATCAACCGATCAAACAATGCTTGCGTACTTTTTACCAGGCTTTCGATCTCTACACGGAAAAACAGCTTGAGATCCACGAGCACCTGATCGTTGCGCGAGCGGCCGCTGTGTATTTTCTTACCCGCCTCACCGATGCGCTTGGTGAGCAGGAGTTCCACCTGAGAGTGTACATCTTCGACCCCATCTTCGATTACAAATAGGCCAGCCTCCACCTCCCGATACAATGCCTTAAGACCGGCCTGTACCGAAGCCAGGTCCGTGCTATCTAAGAGTCCGATGTGGTGCAGCATCCGGGTGTGCGCCAGCGAGCCCAAGATATCCGCCGAGGCTAACTCCAGGTCTAACACGCGGTCGTTGCCTACGGTAAATGCCTCTACAAATGAGTTTACATCGGTATTTTTTTGCCAAATTTTCATCGTTCTAGATTTGTTTTTTCGATGATGAGGCTTGTATGAATTATTGAACAGCAGCTCATACAGGCCTTATTTCAACGCCAAACTTAGTAAAATGCTTGGTATTAGCGCGTATGTTATCGATAAATTCCCGCAATGGAAGTCCGGACACCTTAATATTGTTGCAAATTATCCGCTTTGCCAGGAATTTAAGGCCAAGTTAAAAATACCAGTCAGAACGTTTCCCCGCTGCTAAAAGGGTAAAGCTCATCGTAGGGTAAGTGTTGACTCACTTATTTTTAAAAAAAACCTTTGCTGTAATCGTTTATATTATTACGTTTGTAGCCACGACAGGGGAAATGGTTTGATTCAAACGCTTTTAGCTTGTTTTGCAAGAAGTCAATGAATCGTGAATTACTCGATATTGTAAACATAAATTGATGATAGACTTCCAAGTCTTTAAACTAGGAAAAAACTCGCTAACCAGTTATAAACCTATTTTATTTGTTTAATTTTTAAGCAAAAGACGGCACTAAGAAAGGTACTTGGCGCCGTTTTTTTTGCATATAGTCCATTAAAATCTCCAGGCAACCGGAAAACTGATCAATCTCTGCGCGTAGCCAGTCGCCGTCGCACTTTGCTCAAGAATTCGGGTGTCATACCCAAATAGGATGCAATGTAGTGTTGCGGTACCCGCAAGGCAATCTTTGGATATTGTTTTATAAATTCCACATAGCGCTCTTCGGCTGTTTTGGCAATCGTGCGGATAAGACGGTGTTCTAATGCCGATAAGTGACGTTGAATCATCAATCGGAACACCCGTTCGAACTGGGGTACCCTGGCTAGCAATTCTTCCTTGCGGGCCGGATTGAGCATCAGCAGGTCGCTGTCCTCCATTGCTTCGACATACAACAAAGTGGGTGTACGCTCATGGAAACTACCAATGTCACCCACCCACCAGTCCTCCACCGAAAACTGGAGAATGACCTCGCTTCCATTTTCATCGATATAAAAAGTACGGAGGCACCCCTTTACAATGTAAGCCTCGAAATCGCATATTTCGCCTTCACGTAGCAGCAGTTGTTTCTTCTTGATGGATTTGGGCTTGAGCAGACTGTTGAATACCGCAATATCTTCCGGCGAAAAGGCACCGCAACGATTTACGTAGTCATTGATGGATGTAAACATAAGGAACCGTGTTGCACAACAAACATAAGGATTATATATTTCCTTTTTTTGTGTTTCTTTGCAGGGATGAATACGATGTCTACCCGTTATCTTAGATTGTGCCTTGTCGGCTTAAGCCTGTCGTTATTTTTCAGTGCTTGCCAGTCCACAACTAATGGCGGCTATGTAACCGAGGCATCTGCCCAGGAGCCCGTAGATGGATCCGTGCAGGATTCCGTGGCGACAGCGGATACAACAGCAGCAGAGCCTTTGGGTATCGATGCTGCGTCATACCAAGCCAAGCTCGAGGTATTGGCCAACGGTGATACTACAGGGCGCTGGCCCGTGGCCGACCAACCTTTACCTCATCAGGGCGCGATTTTACCTTACAAGCGTATAGTGGCTTTTTATGGCAATCTCTATTCGGCGAGGATGGGAATCCTGGGTGAACTGCCACCCAAGGAAATGCTAGCAAAACTCGACAAGGAGGTGGCAGCCTGGAACACTGCCGATACGGCCACCGAAGCTATTCCGGCGTTACATTACATTGCTGTGACCGCCCAGGGAAGTGCCGGCCGCGATGGCAAATACCGTGCCCGCATGCCGTTTAGCCAGATCGACTCCGTGCTCCGCATTGCAGAAAAGCGCGACGCCCTCGTGTTTCTCGACATTCAGGTTGGATTTAGCACGCTGGAGGCAGAGCTCCCTCGTTTGGATACGTTTCTTCGCATGCCGCATGTGCATCTGGGTATAGACCCCGAATTTTCCATGAAAGACGACCTGCCCCCCGGCAAACGGATTGGCCATTTTTCGGCCGCAGACATCAATTTTGCCACAGCGCATCTCGCAGAACTCGTGCGGGTGCATAGCTTGCCACCAAAAGTATTGGTTGTCCATCGTTTTACACAGGGAATGGTAAAAAATTACGATCAGGTAACGTTACGGCCGGAAGTACAGGTTGTCATCGATATGGATGGTTGGGGTGCTCCCGCCCTGAAAAAAAACACGTATCATACCTATGTTTTCCGTGAACCTATCCAATTTACGGGATTCAAATTCTTTTACAAAAATGATTTGATACCGACACCCCACCGGATGATGACATTAGAAGAAGTGCTAAAGCTCACACCCCAGCCGATTTATATCCAATATCAGTGATCGGATCAGCTGTAAGATAATGAGTCTATCATAAACTTTACCCGCTCCTCAATAGACAGCTTGGGCAACTCCACGAGCTTATACCCCAACTTTCCATACGTGTCCACCATCACCTCGTACGTCGCCACAGCTTCGGCAAAAGATTGTTTCCGTTCGTCATCGCCATGATAGATGGCCTCCCAGGGTGGGGTAATGAATACCTTTGGGAAATAACGATATTGTTCGGCAGCAGTGGACATCGCCTTCGGCACCGGCAAACCACACAGTGTCAAGTAGCCGATGGCATCCGGGAGACCGCGATCGAAGAACGTCAGTAATCCACTTTCCACCGCAGCACTGTAATCCAATAGGGCTTGTTTAAACATGTCATTTGCATAACCTTCGCGGTTCATCCAAGGCAGGTTGGTACCGCCAGTTTCCAATTGATGACGGATAATCGTGCGACCCGACTCATGCATACACCGATAGCCTAAAGTCTCCAAGTGGTTGATAACGGAAGTTTTGCCCATACCCGGCCCTCCGGTAACAATGATCAAATTGGTATTGGCTGTTTTGTTCATGAATTTTCAAATCAATTTATTGCCGTCGGCAGATCTCCCTCCAACAACTCAAAGACCCCTTCATTCTTCAATATCCATAGACCGATGCGATCGTCCGTAATGCCTTCACGCAGGCGGTAGTCAAATACCGGCTTTCCATCGGCGATGTGGGTTGGTAGGTAGTTGAATTTAATCTTTTCATTTGAAGCAAGCGCATGGGCGACCTCAACGATATGCGTAGAAATGACAAAAAAGCCTTTATTGAGTCCGGAAAATGCCTGCAGAATACGGAGTGAGCCATCGTAGGCATCCTTGACGTTGGTGCCGCGAAACAGCTCATCAAAAATGACAAGTAGGCGGTTAGATTGACGAATCTGCTCCGCGACGAGCTTCACCCGCTTCACTTCGTTATAAAAATGGCTATAGCCCTCATTGATATTGTCCGCTAAGTTAATCGTGGTGACGAGTCCCTCCAGTATGCATGTCCGCATCCGCGCAGCAGGCACTGGAAAACCCAAATGGGCAAGGTAAACCGCAATGCCCATAGCCTTCATCAACGTAGATTTTCCCGACATATTGGCACCGGTTACGAAGTTTACCCGCTGACCGCCGGTAAGCGATAAGCTATTTGCCACGGGGTTGCCGATTAACGGATGGAAAACGTCTTCCACCACCACGCTTTCATTTTCATGGAATTCAGGAAACGTGAGATGCATGGTTTTGGAAGCCTTTGCAATGGCGTAGTAGGCATCCAACATATAGACCTTCTCCAGCAGTGCAAGAGCCTCCTCGTGGTATTTTTTTCGCAGCAAGAAATCCATTCGCTCCACAGCATATCGCTTGATGCGCTTCTGGGGCATCGCTACATACACCGCAAGTAAAGGGTGTCTGGTTAGCTTTCCAAGAGACTCCCGAAGGTCCGCCAGCAATGGGCTATCAGCAACGGGGGGATAAGCTTCACAAAGTTTTGCGATGAAGGCCAACATGTCGAATAATTCCGCGATACCCCGGCGCTTGGTGTAGTAAGCCTGGTTGGGCGAAAAAAAATGCAAAACGGCATTGCGAATACCCGTGTAGACCGAAAATGACTTAGGTCGGTCGGGCCGTTTCAGGTAATAATCCACAAAATCCACCGCAGTTTTATCAAATACAAGCTCCTCCACGTTGTCCATCAAGAATCTAATAGTTGACGTACGCTTCTGGAGGCGATCGCGATCGGTGAGCGGTTTGCCAAAAAGGTCGCGCAGGGCATCTTCCCCACCGTAGGTAATGGTTTGGTTAAAACATGCGAAGACACTGCCCTTACTGTCATCAAACAATTGCAGGTCAGCGATCGTCTGCTTATCCAGATAAAAATCACCCATTCACAAACTTACCTAAATTTGCATTGGAAACATATATTTCATTGCCGAAAACCATTCCGTTCGATTCTTGTCCTAGATTAATGTAGGAGGAAACGGGCCGCCTTACCTTTGTACCAATAAAGAAAAGAAAGGAACAATATCATGGACAACAGGATCTTGGGTTTACATCACATCACCGCCATCGCCAGCGATGCCAAGCGCAACTACGATTTCTATACACGCGTGCTGGGCCTACGGTTGGTCAAAAAGACCGTCAACTTTGACGATCCCGAAACCTACCATTTCTATTTCGGTAACGAGGTAGGCACTCCGGGCACCATCCTCACCTTCTTTCCGTGGGGTAATCGCGTGAGGCAGGGGCGGCGGGGTACCCAACAGGTCACCGAAATTGGCTATGCTGTGCCATCCGGAAGCCTTGATTTTTGGAAACAACGCCTCGAAGCCAACAATGTTATCCTCAATAATGTGGCTGAGAAATTTGGTGAACAATACCTGACCTTTCTCGACCCCGACGGACTCAAACTGGAGCTCACCGTACCGCAAACACCGGATACGCGCATGCCGTGGCAAACCGATGCGGTGAATGTCGAACATGCAATCCGTGGCTTCCACCACATCACCATTACCACGAATAAAATGGACGCTACGGCGCGGGTGCTCACCGAGATTTTTGGCTACCACTCGCTGACACATGAAGTAAACCGGCACCGGTTTATCACCGATGCCGTAAAGGAGGCCTCCCTTGTGGATATCGTTGAAGCGCCGGGTGAAGCTATTGGGGTGGTGGCCGGCGGGTCGGTACACCACGTGGCATTCCGCGTCAAAGATGAGACTACCCTGATGCATTTCAGAGAAAAGGTGATCGAACAGGGACTTCACATTACCGAAAAAATAGACCGCAATTACTTCTATTCCCTCTATTTCCGCGAACCGGGTGGCGTATTGTTTGAAATCGCTACGGATAATCCGGGGTTTGCAACCGATGAGGCCGTGTCCGAATTGGGAAGCGGCTTGAAACTGCCGCCGCAATATGAAGGGTACCGCGATCGTATTGAGCAGGTTTTACCGCAATTGGATTAATGATCATGTACACACACGAGAAACAATTTATACAAGCAGGCAAATTGGCTGCACACGCCAAAAAGGCGGTGGTACTGCTCCATGGGAGAGGCAGCACTGCACAAGGTATACTTTCCCTCCAGCGTCACTTACAGCTGGAGGGCGCCTTGCTGCTTGCGCCCCAAGCGACCAATAATTCATGGTATCCCTATAGCTTCCTTGCTCCCGTGGACACGAATCAACCCGCACTGGGATCGGCATTGGCGTTGGTGGAAGAGGTCGTGGCCGAAACCGTCAAACTGGGTATCCAGTCGGAAAACCTCTATTTCCTAGGCTTTTCCCAGGGTGCGTGCCTCACGCTGGAATATGTAGCTCGCCATGCTAAGCGCTATGGGGGAATCGTTGCCTTCACCGGCGGACTTATCGGCAAATCACTGACCCAATCGAACTATCAGGGTGATTTCGCGGGCACTCCCGTTCTGCTTACATCGGGCGACAACGATCCACATGTTCCCTTACACCGGATTGAGGAAAGTGTGGTTATCCTTCGGGATTTGGGCGCAGCTGTCACCACGGAAATCTATCCCGGAAAGCCACACAGCATCAGTGCAGACGAAACACTATTAGCCAACGAACTGGTATTTAGCTGACTAATCCTTCAGGAAAAAGCGTTTCTCTTGTACATCGCGTGAATTCGTTCCCACGAAGACGATAAATTCGCCGGCTTCGGCTACATGTTCCAAATCCGCATTATAAAATTTGAGGTCTTCTTCAGTGAGGTCAAAGACTACCCGTTGTGACTGACCGGGTACCAGTTGGATTTTCCGGAACCCTTTGAGCTCTTTGACAGGCCGGGTTACCGACCCTACCAAATCGCGGATGTACAGCTGTACAACCTCCTCACCTGCGTATTCGCCCGTGTTGCTTACTTCTACGCTTACCTGCATCTTCCCGCTCCGTTGAAGCGTATCGGTACTCAGCATAAGTTCGCCGTAGGTAAACGTGGTATAGCTTAGTCCGTACCCAAAAGGATAAAGCGGATCGTTGCTTACGTCGAGATAGTTCGAACGGAATTTCTGGAACCATTGCCCATCAGCCAATGGCCGACCGGTATTTTTATGGCTATAATACAGCGGCAGTTGACCCACATGTTGCGGAAATGTAGCCGGCAGTTTTCCCGACGGATTCACATCACCAAACAGTACATCAGCCACGGCCTTGCCTGTTTCTGTGCCTCCAAACCATGCGTTTAAGATCGCCGGTACATGTTCATTTTCCCACGTGAGCGTAAGCGGCCGGCCCGTAAACAATACCAATACGACCGGTTTACCGGTTTTTAACAACTCGATTAGCAACCGTTGCTGCACTGCCGGGATGCCGATGTCCGTACGGCTGGAAGCCTCGCCGCTCATCTCCGAGCTTTCCCCCAATGCTGCAACCACAACATCGGCCTGCTTAGCTACCTCCAGCGCCTCGGCGATGATCTCAGCTTCGGGGCGCTCATCGCGCGGAATGGTCCGGCCAAATAGTGTTGCTCGTTCCTGATAAGCAGAGTCCGCCAGCAGGTTGGAACCTTGGTGGTAAACGATATTGACCTGTTCGCCCAATGCCGCTCGCATCCCTTCCAGCAGCGAAGGCGTGTTTTCCAAGTCGGCGCTCACACTCCACGTGCCCGGCATGTTACTGCCTGTATTCGCGAGTGGACCAATAAGTGCTACAGTACCCGCTTTCTTTAAGGGCAGCAGTTGCCCATCATTTTTGAGCAATACGAATGACTTTCCAGCCGCTTCGCGGGCCTTTGCCAAATGCGTGGGGTGGAGGATGGTCTGTGCCGCGCGTGCTTCATCGCAATAGCGGAATGGATCTTCAAACAATCCTAATTTGTATTTAGCCTCCAAAACAAGTCGGCAAGCCCGATCGATATCCGCTTCGCCGACCTTTCCCTCATCCAGTGACTTCTTCAGCGTGGTGAGGAATCCTTCACCGACCATGTCCATTTCCACCCCAGCCTTGAGTGAAAGCGCGGACACCTCCTGTAGGTTACCTAGCCCATGGTCGATAAGCTCGTTGACCGCCGTGTAATCTGTTACTACGAAGCCGTCGAATCCCCATTCGTTACGGAGCACATCAGTCATGAGCCATTTATTGGCTGTGGCTGGCACACCGTTTATATCGTTGAAGGCCGTCATTACACTACCGGCACCCGCATCGATAGCCGCTTTGTAAGGTGGTAGGTACTCATTATACATGCGATGCAGGCTCATGTCAGTGGTGTTGTAGTCACGTCCGGCTTCCGCCGCGCCGTAAAGTGCAAAATGCTTCACACACGCCATCAGCGTATTGTCCGCGGAAAGGTCATTACCCTGGTAGCCATGCACCATAGCCTCAGCGATACGTGAACTCAGGTAAGTGTCTTCACCGCTGCCTTCGGAAATACGCCCCCAACGGGCATCGCGCGAGATGTCTACCATGGGCGAAAACGTCCAATTCAGCCCATCAGCAGACGCCTCCTTAGCGGCGATGCGTGCCGTCTCCCGGATCAGGTCCATATCCCATGTAGCGGCAAGTCCCAATGGAATGGGAAAAATCGTTTTATAACCATGGATGACGTCCAGACCGAAAATGATCGGTATCTTTAACCGCGAATGGTTTACGGCCAGCTCCTGCGCCGCCCGGATACGCGGTACGCTCGTCATACTGAATATCCCACCTATTTTGCCTGTCTTGATCTTGGTCTCCACATCGGTGCTAACAATCGAACCGGTAGTCACCTCTCCCGCGGTAACCAGGTTGAGTTGACCGATTTTCTCATCGATGGTCATCTGCCCCATCAGTCCATCAATAAAATTATCCATGCTTGTGTCGCGTTGTTGCGCGTTTACGAGATGTGTACCTGTGCCAATCATTACGGCAATTAAAATGAGCAGCGAAGTCTGTGTACGCATGTTTCAAAAATTTTGGCCTGTATTAATACGTTCCGCGAAAGCGGTGATCGTTACGTTTCTGATAAATCTTTTTCAACGGTATCTGCATGCCATCCGTGGACTCCATCCAATCCCATAGTTCTTTCTTCAGCTGGCCGGCGATTTCCTGTGAAGCAGGGTCTCGGATGAGGTTATTCATCTCATATGGATCGGCCTGCAGATCATACAGTTCATTGGTATCCCAAAGTCCCTGATTGAAAATGTATTTGTAGCGGTCTGTGCGGACGGCAAAAATGGTAGGGGTCTGCGGAAATGCCCATTCCCAATAGTATTCATAGAAGACCTTCTCGCGCCATTCATCAAGGGATTTGCCTTGCAATAGCGGCAAAAAGGAATAGCCCTGCATCTGCGCCGGCTTGGCCATGCCTGCGACATCGAGAATAGTGGGGCCGATATCTACATTCATCACCATTTGCTCGATCTGCGTATGTGGTTTAATGAATTGGGGTGACCACGCCAATAGCGGCACCCGCATCGACGCTTCGTATGCGTTACGTTTGTCGATCAACCCCTGCTCGCCGAACAGGAAACCATTGTCGCCCATGTAAATAACCAGGGTGTTTTCCGCCAAGCCCTGCTGTTCGAGCCATGCAATTACCGAACCGATGCTTTCGTCTACGCTGCGCAGGGTTTCGCAGTATTGTCGATAAAAATCCTCGAAGATAATCTGTCCGTCATACATATAATCCACCCCATGCCAGCTGTAACGCTGCTTACGTACCCAATCCGGAATACCGTCAAGGTTCACGGGTCCGTCATACGGTGTTTCAATACCCACGCGCCTACTGCTATCCGTAGCGGTGAGGTACATGGAGGGCGGGCAGATAATGGGCATGTCTTTATAAGTGCCGCGATGCCTTTCCGCTGGGGCAAACTCTGCGTGCACCCCCTTGTGCGAAAGGTAAAGGAAAAATGGCTGATCGCTATTGAGCGTCTTTAGCCAATCGATGGCGTAGTCTGTCAACAAATCGGTGGTATAACTTCCCTCCGGCTGTTTGACCTCCTTTCCATTGATGTTGAAGGTGGGTGAGTAATATACGCCTTGGTCGCGAAAGCTCACCCATTGATCAAAGCCGGGCTGCACGCCACCGTCTTTATTCCCCATATGCCATTTTCCGAAAAATCCGGTTTTATATCCCTTTTCCTGCAGATACTGCGGGAAGAATGTCAGGCCCTCCGGCAAGGGCGCATTGTTATCCACAATCGTGTGTGTATGGGCGTACTGCCCCGTAAGGATGGATGCCCTGCTGGGAGAACATAGCGCCGTGGAAACAAATGCGTTTTGGAGATGGGCGCCTTCCTGAGCCATGCGATCCATGTTTGGAGTTTCCAGATCCGGCACTTTATCCATGAATCCCATAAAGTCGTATCGGTGGTCATCGCTCAAAATGAAAACCACATTATAGGGCTTATCCGTAGATTGGCCGAATGAAGCTGCACACCACCAGCAAAACCCGAAAAATAGACCGATCTTTTTCATTTCTTCTTCAAACTAATCAACACGTTTTACTTCACTTCTTACCGACACCCCATTCTCATTGACGGCTTCGATGCTGAAGTAATAAGGTTGCTGGCTGTCCATCGCTTTATAATAATATTCATTGGTACCGTGTACCATAATGCAGTTATACAACTTGTCGGGTGCCAAGCCCGTATAAATGTTATATGCGTAGGCGTTGTCCACCGGGCTCCATTTCAGCCAAGCACTGCGCTTGTCTTTTTCCGTCCGTAGAATGATGAAATCGTTGACCGAAGCTGGCTTGACCCCCTGTCCCTTGCCGAACACGCGGAAGCCACTGACGGCAAATTTACCTGTGGGCATGTGGATATTTTCCAATTTGATGTATCGGGCTTTCACCGGATTTTCCAATTCCACGTACTCATGTGGGACGTCCATATCGTTCTGGCTTTCGTCTTTAAGTACCTTCCACTTACGGCCGTCTTCGGAATAAGACAGAATATACTGGTGATAAATGCCCTCCATTTTGCCAAGAAAAGCACTGTCGGCATCCTGATCCGCATAGTTGATCTGCACGGCATGCACCGTGCTCACCTCACCCAAATCACTCTGTATCCATTCGCCGCGGTCGCCCGTGGCGGCACTCCAGTAGGTTTTCATGCTTTCGTCTACCGCATGGTTAGCTGGATAGGCTGCTCCCAGCATGGACGATACCTGTACGGGCTTGTTGTAATTGAGCAGCATCCAACCCGTAAACCGGCTCTCGCGGTGGTCAGCGGGACCATCCGGCAAGTAATGCGGATAATCGCCAAATGCCGTATTGCAATACATGATGTCGTCTTTATCAAACCCGGCGGGCCACATGCCCAATCGCCGTTCAAAATTATTTTTCACACCAAGGGCAATCGTAGCGACATGCCAGTAATTACCGTCGTTATCCTGAAAGGTAGCACCATGGCCAGCCCCACGAGCAAATCCACCCGGCTTGTAACTTAGGGGATCCGACTGTGTAGTAAACGGCCCCAACGGGCTATCACCCACTGCCACACCATCGGCGTAGCCGCTGAATTCGGTACCCGGCGCTGCATATTGCAGGTAGTACTTACCGTTATGTTTGGTCATGTGGGCCCCTTCGATAAAGGGGTCGAGAAAAGTATTGTCCATGTATTCGCCGAAACGCTGCCAACCGTAGCGCCAGTCTTCGAGGAAATACAGTTCCTTACGTGCTCCAAGGGGCTCGAAGGTTTGGCGATCCAGTTCGACACCATAGAGTGGATAGCGGTTGCTACTGCCGTTGTACATATAGAAACGGCCATTGTCATCCGTAAAGAAATCAGGATCCCAGCCACCGATGGAAAAGGAGTCTATGAGTGGTTGCCACTGGTTTTCTTTGGGATTCGTACTCATCCACAGCGTAAACTTGTCGGTGTAGGTAGACCCGAATACCAGCATGGTATCGTCAACAATACCCACGGCCGGAGCACACAGCTCGTCGTATACATCGCCGTTCCACGGCCGCAGGAATTTCTTGGATACAAAATTCCAGTTGGATAGGTCGCTGCTCCACCAATACCCCCACTGGTTGGTGCTGAACAAATAATAGTCCCCTTTATAATTCACGATAACCGGGTCGGCCGTCGCACGATGTCGCCCCCATTCGGAAAAATTGGGAATGGGTGTATAACCGTAGTCGATGTTGATCGGGTTGCAATAGGTACGAGGCGTTTGAGCACCACTCATCCCAGCACACAGTACCCACGTGGTAACGATCAGCCAAAGGTATTTTACAGGATATCTCATTGTCTGTCACTATATGTTCGGGCTTTTAAACCCCAGTTTCTTCAATCCATCCTTGATTTCGGGTGCCCCCATGAATAACTTCCAAAGCAATCCCGTCCGATGGTTTTCAATCATCACGGTTATCGGCCCTTGGTCGATAGCCAGGTAGCGTTGCGGAAACCAATTATCGGTCTCACTGTAAGCATCATAAAACCCATACTTGCCCCAAATTTTGTCTCCGAGTTGCTCATAAAGATACCGCATCACCTCCATACTGTACTCGGGCGTATATGGAAATGACGACAACGCAGCGGTGGGCGAAATGACACCCAGATCATTATCGGGATTGTGCGCCGAATAACCATTGCTGGAATAGCTCGCCGTAAATCCCCACGCCTGCTTACCATACCCTTTAAAGCCTTTCGGATTTTCGACGGCGTAGTCGTGATGGATGAGTGCATGATTACGGTTTAGCTCCCAATAATCCGCATACTCGTCTTCTAGTCCACGGGGATCCAACCCAAGGTAGGAATAGTGAGACCAGAACAATGGTCCCACGCCATTGCTATCCGGCACATTGTGCTTGAGGATAAGCGGGTGCCCATACCGTTCCGCGGTCGATTTGATGGCACCGCTACGTGCCCACCCCTCGTGATACACCGCTGCGGGCACACCATGGGTGGGCGAGGAGGCAGCAAGGACATACGTGATCAGGCACTCATCATAGCCCCTGATGGGATGGTTGGCCGCCCAGCCCGCCGTGGGGCTCCAATGCCAGTAAAGCACGTTTTGCCCACCTTGGCGGTACCAATCCCATTCAATGGATTTCCAGAGGGTATCGGCGCGTGCAGCCAATTGCTTTTCATGTTCATTACCCTGCTGGAAGTATTCCCTTACGCAAATCAACGCTTGCGCCATAAAGGCGGTTTCCACAAGGTCGCCACCATTGTCATTCTTGCTAAACGGCTTGGCCTTGCCTGTAGGCCCATCCAACCAATGCGGCCATGCGCCATGGAACCGGTCGGCCTTTTCAAGGTAGCCGATCACTTGTTCGAACCGTTCGACACCGGCTTGCCGTGTGATGAAATTGCGTTCTATACCCACCAATAAAGTCATCAAGCCGAATCCACTGCCTCCGATGGTCACGACCTCTTTATCGTTCTGCGGGTATTCACCATCGATGTGGATGCGTTCACGGGCGAGGCCCGACACGGGCTCCGCACCTTCCCAGAAATACTGGAAGGTTTGGCGTTGCACCAGCGTGAGCAGTGAGTCATCCGGCAGGGTGGCATCGTTATTATTTGTACCCTTTTGTGGTGTACCGTTGCAGCCGGCAAATGCAATGACTGTAATTAGTAATATCGTTGTTATTGTATTTTTCATCAATCAGTCGTTATTAAAGTTTCGGGCTATCAAATCCCAATTTACGCAGTCCAGCCTTGATTTCGGGTGCGCTCATAAACAAGTCCCAAAGCAAGCCCGTGCGGTGGTTTTCAATCATTACGATGATTGGCCCCTGGTCAATAGCGAGGTAAGAATCAGCAAACCATTGCTGGGTAATGTTAAAGGCGTCATGAAACCCATAAGGCCCCCAAAGCCTATCGCCCAATGCGTAGTAGAAAAACTTCAGTGCATCCATCGATTTATCCGGGGTATACGGAAACGCCGAAAGCGCGGCGGTTGGTGTGATTACTCCCAAGTCGTTGGTGGGTGAATGTGCCGAATAGCCTTCGTGGTTATCACTCGCTGTGAGTCCCCAAGCGTTCTCACCGTAACCGATATAGTTCCGCGGATTTCGGACACTATATTCATAATTAATTAACGTATGGTTTACATTTTGCGTCCAATAATTGGCATATTGGTCGCTTAGGCCCCTCGGGTCGATGCCAAGGAACGAATATTGGCTTAAAAACAGCGGACCGCCATACTCCACGCCTAGTGGCAGCGCGATACCCTCATAGATTGCCCCGTTGCGCATATCACCGTCCCTCGCCCAGCCACTGTCATAAATGGTCTTGGGGATACTGTGTGTCGGTGACGCAGCAGCCAATACGTAAGTAATCAGACTCTCATTCCATCCACGGATAGGGAGGTTCATTGCCCAGCCTTTATCCGGCGACCAATGCCAGTACAATACATCCTGACCATCCCGTCTGTACCAATCCCATTCCACAGTCTGCCAAAGCACATTGATGCGGTCGATGAGCTGCTTTTCGGCTGGTGTGGAAGTTACCAGATACTGCCGCACGGTGATCAGCCCTTGCATCAGCAGTGATGTTTCCACCAGATCGCCGCCATTGTCGTTGGCACTAAACGGCATTACCGCGCCGGTATTGCCGTTAATCCAGTGTGACCAAGCACCGTGGAAACGGTCGGCCGTTTCAAGGAAACTGACAATGCGCGCTAGTCGTGCAACACCCTGGCTACGCGAAATAAATCCCCTTTCCATGCCCACGATCAACGCCATGATGCCAAAACCGGAACCACCGCTGGTCACCAAATCACCCGAGGTATTGCGCTCACGGGCCATACCGCTGGCGGGATGCGCAAAATCCCAGAAATAATTGAATGTTTGCCGTTGTACCAGGGTAAGCAATTCCTCATCCGGGACAACCGGAAACTTTGGTACAGGATCAATTGCGGTGAAGAGTGTCTTGGTCAATCCCGAAAAGCGCTCGCCCCCTGCCCCCATTAACGCATCCGAAATACGCAGCTCATATTTGGTAAGCCCTTTCAGTGGAGTACTGCTCACCAGCGTAACCGATTGCCCGTCGGCAGCGATATTCAGCTGCATATTGGCCGTGCCTGCTGCCCCCACCAATGTGAAAGCCTGTTGCACAGTCGCCTTATCAAGTGGGCTAGAAAACCGAAGGGTCATTTGCAATTCGAGGGGTATACTGGCCAGCACGTTATCCTGCCCTATATTTTCGCCACCCACCTCGATGGCTGCCACCTGCAGGTCTTCCATCATGGTTTTGAACTGGATATCATAGCCTGGTCCACGGCTGCCATCTGTACCCCGAAGTTGTTCGGAGACTGCCAGTTTATACGTTGTGTTACTACGCAATGGGCCACTGGGGTGCACTACCACACTAGCCCCGCCCGAAAGGAACGCCAAACTTACTGCTACAGGCTCGCCATCGTGGCTTAGGGAAATGGCCGCATTGGCAGTGGATTGATCTACCGGCTGCGAAAACACCACGGTGATACTCCGGTCTAGCGGCAACCCGTCTACAACCGTTCCATCGAGTGCAAGGGTCACCTCACCAACCGACACCTGTGAAAGCGTGAGCGTACCGACCTGATTTTTCTTACACCCTGCCAATAAATAGGCAACAACTATAAAACAAACCAATCGTATCGGTACGCCCATGCTCATCTGCTGACTACTAATTATCTTCAACAATCTGTTGTATCTCTTCCTGTGTCAATGCTTTGTCGAAAATACGCAGTTCGTCTATCAAACTCAGGTCTGATAGGTGACCCCATTCGGTAAAATTGGGTGCGCCTGAACCGATGGTGAGGACATCACTATTTGCCCAGCTAACTCCGGGATAGGCTCCCTGGCTTACCACATTGCCGTTGATGTACACGGTACATTGGTCACCAGCAATCGTAAACGCAACATGTACCCAATCGCTACCTGCATCAATATCCGCCGCAGCACCGCCATCAAACCAGTTGTCTCCGGTGCCATTGCCGACATTGAGTTTGATTCGTTGCTTAGCACCCGCTGCTTCCCGGAATAAACGGAAACCGCTTGTCCGATTATTGTTCGTTGGGTCTGGAGGGCTCACCGTCAAAATACCCGCGCGGTCTGGCACGGCATTCACTTTATACCAGAACGATGCGCTGAACTCGTCGCTGATTACATCGGCAGCGGGCAGCGTCAAGTAGCCAGCGGTAGCACCGGCATAGGCGCGACCCGACTTGCCTGCGGCAAAACCCGGGCTTCCCACTTTGGTGGCACTGATATTCTCCAAAAGATCGAGGTAAACATCGCCCTCGAACGGCATGTATAAGATTTCACCGTCGTATTTGGCTTGATATACATTGCTGATTTCGAAATCATAGCTTTTGGTCGTACTCTTGCCAGATGCGTCGGTGGCGGTGACGTCAACCGTGTAGTCGCCAATGGGCAGTGTTTCACTAAGATGCGCTGCCGCTACCCGCCGGTAGTCTTTGAAACTATCCAGTGTGGTCAGTGGGCTTCCATTGAGTGCAACGGAAATCGACGTAATCTCGATATCGTCCTTTACCTCAAATTCGAAATTGATCTGTGTTGATTCCTCTGTAAAGGGAATCAGCACAACGGCTGTCGACGGATAGCCGATCGTTACCTCGGGGGCCGATTCGTCTGCTCCGGGTTGTACGGGTTTGATGTCGTCGATATAGCCCTCTTGGCACGACGCGGCAACAAGCAGCAAGATGAGCAGTTTAATGATATTTTTCATTTCAATGCTTAATTAAGTTTCTAATTGGTCTACTGATTTTCGTCCCTCAACTGTGGCAGTAGATCCTGTTGGTCCAATGGATAAGGATAGAACCGATCCGTGCCTGCATCATACGTACGCCCACCATAGGATAGTTCGGCCGTGCGGTCATGGCGCACCACGTCATAAAACCGGATACCCCACTCGCCTGCGAATTCCGCAAATTTTTCATCCAGCACCTGATCGAGTGTAACACCGCTCAATGGCCCGAGGCCCACCCGATTACGTACAGCGTTTACCGCAGCATCCGCCGTCATCACCGAGCTTGTGGCACCGCTGGTCAAGGCCTCAGCGTGCATCAACAACACTTCTGCATACCGGATAACGGTAAAGTTTTTATTTTCGCCGTATGCCGTGCGACCGGCTGTCAGCATGGTTGACGGCCAGTAGTGTTTACCACTGTAGAATTTGGTCCGGACACTGTTGTTAAACACATCGCCATCCGCGGTGGTATTCGATATCCAGCTGGGTGCGTCGGGGTACGCATTGCGCAAATCCGTGATGCCATCCGGCGTGAAAATCACGGTTGATTCGAGGCGCTCGCGCTCACCGCGGTCGAGCATGAACTGGATATACTTCATACTAGGTTCCCAAAAACCCCAGCCGCCGCTGGAGCCGCTTCGTGCGGGTGTCCAGCTCGTCGGGCCAAAGAAATCCCACAAGTATTTGTTGGAGGCACCCGATCCCGTGCCATAGTCCGAATACTGGAACTCCAATAGGTTTTCGTCATTGAGCTTACCACGGAGTTTAAACAAATGATAAAAATCGGGCTCCAAAATAAACAGTCCACTATTAATGATCTGGCCGGTGGCATCGGCGACTGCGGGATAGTTTTTTAGTTCGAGGTTGGCCATCGCCTTCACAGCAAGTGCCGTGTAACGGGTAACCCCGCCACGGACATCCGAACGCTGGTTTGGCCGTACATCCGGCAGTAGTGGAATCGCTTCATCCATCAGCGCCGATATATGCTGCATAACCGATTCAAAGCTAGACAACTCCACGTTGAGCAGCTCAGAAGGTTGGGAAGACGTCGGTATCAATATCCTCCCCCAAAGACGGGCTAATTGCAGGAACTCAAAGCCCTGCATCACCTTGATCTCCGCAATGTATTGCTGCGCCGTTGTCACATTGGCGCCTGCCGCTTCGTATTTCTGGATTTCCTCGATGGCTCCCTGCCAATAAATCAAATCACTGTAGAGGCTGGTCCACGAGTTATTCATCGCCCAGAAATTGCGGTCGTACCGAAAACTATCGGCCTGTGCAAACAGCGGTTGGTCACCGCGCCCGCCGATGTCAATATCATCTCCCCGTACACTGAGGGTTGGGTAAACTTCCCACCCAAAGTCATACAATTGATTGTAAGCACCATACAGCATCAACACCATGTTCTGTGTTTGTGTATAGTCCGTTCCCTCAGCAATCTGCTCATTTTCGAGCGGTTCATCCAATAAACCGCTACACGATGTGCCGAGCAATAGTCCAAAGAATACCATCGCCCCGTATTGGATATTTCGTATCGCTTTCATAATGTCTTTCCTTAATGCTTTACAGTTTAATGGTTACACCCAAGGTATAGATAGCCGGTATGGGATACACTTCGCGGTCCACGCCATCCGCAACTTCCGGGTTAAAGCCGTTGTATTTAAATACCGTCAAGGGCCGCTCCGCAGTGAGGGTGACCCGGGCTTCCGGCCAGGTCACGCCATTGATTTCCTTACCCAAGAATGAATAAGACAGACGTACATTCTGCAACCTGAAGTAAGAACCCTCTTCCACGAAATAGCTACTCATGACCTGATTCCACGCCCTCCGCAAGCCGGACGCCGATGGATAATTCTTCGACGAAGGTCGACCTTCCGCCCATAAATTGGTGGCCAGATCGGCATCGATATTGGTATCGTTGGTGAAAATCATTTCACCGCGCTTACGATTCAGTATGTTATATCCGGTTTGCCCTTGCAGCAACGCCGCAAATTCCAGTTTCTTATACCGGAAACCCAGATTGGCGCCCCATGTGAAATCCGGCATGTAAGAGCCCAATACCACGCGGTCTTTATCGTCGATAATGCCATCGCCGTTTTGGTCCTTAAAAATCAAATCGCCGGGTATCAAACTTTTGGAAGCAATGAAGTCCGCATTGTAGGTGTTTTGAATTTCTTGTGTATTGTCGAACACTCCAGTTACTTCATAGCCATAGAATGCTTGGTACGGGTGCCCAATGATGGACCGCTGCCGGAATTCAGCCGAGCCAGCATTCAGACCATCAGCGCCACCGAGCCCCAGCACTTTATTTTTCAGTGTAGCGATATTTCCACCGATGTTATAAGAAAAATCCGCTGACAGGTTGTCGCGCCAATTGAGGTTGAGCTCCAGCCCTTGATTGCGGATCTCACCCACACTCCGGCGTTCGGCAGATGCAAATACCGGCGGCACGATGGTCACCGCCAGGTTGCGCGTGTCGCGGATAAAGTAATCGGCTTCCAGCGACAGTCGATTATTCAGGAACTGCGCATCCAGACCGAAGTTTTTCTCTACCGTAGTTTCCCATTGAGTGATCAGGTCGAAAGTCGGATTCAGCCGCCTACCGATTACCCGCGTTCCATCGATCGCACCATTATTTTCCTCTACCGTGGGAAGCCCCACCGAAGGACTGATCGCGTCGTTACCCAACTGTCCCCATGATACCCGGAATTTCAAGAAATCGACACCTTCCACATCGAAGAAGTCCTCTTCAGACAGTACCCATCCGGCACCCACAGTAGCAAAGTTACCCCACGTCTTCTGAAATTTATTGTTGCCGTCTCGCCGGAATGTACCGTATAATAGGTAACGATTATCGTAGTTATAGGCTGCCCGACCAAAGAACGAGAAGAATTGCAGGTTGGCATTAATTGCTTTATCGTCACCATCATTCGCATCACCGATTCCATCAACGTCGAATTCGGTGGCATTGGAGAGATACCAAAACTGTTCAGCTGCACGGGAGGGAGCCGGCGCAATGCCGGTTCCCCTGGCATAAAGTAATTCGGCATACTCACTCCGATAAGACTGCCCCAGCACCACATTCAGGTTATGCTTACCATAATTATCATCATAGGTTAGGAAATTGTCCCATACCTGGTCAAGACTCGACGTATTCCTTCGCCGAATGGCCGATTGGTGTTGCGTAACCCCGTCATTGTATTCAAAATCGACGCGCCGCGTATTGACGAAGCCAAGCCCATAATTATACTGCGTGCGGAATTTGAGCTTGTTTTCCCAAACATTGACCTCCGCATGGAAATTACCCAGCAATTTAGCCACGTGATTACGGTTATCGATATATTCCAATGGGAAGAACGGGTTTTGGCTGCCGCGGTAGCCGATCTGCTGTGCGTTGGCATATTTCACTGGTGCGGCGTTGGCATTCCCGTCGTCAAACACCGGCAGAATCGGTACCGCAAAATAAGAACGGAACCAAGCGGTATTTTCGCCGTTGTATTGCCGGGCCGTACTTACGTTGAAGTTGCCGCCAACATTCAGCCAATCTTTTACCTTGCTATCCACTTTTACACGGAAGTTCAACCGTCGGTAATCGTTGCGCTGCAAATCCAGGAGCCCTTCCTGGTTGAAATAGCTACCGCCGATAGAATAGCGCGTGCTCTCACTGCCACCGGTAAACGAAAGGTTGTGGTTTTGGATGGGAGCGGGGCTCATGATCTCGTTGTACCAATCGGTGTTGACATCGGGTATACTGGGGTCTACCCGGCTGCGGCCATACCGCTGCATAGCGTTTTGTATCAAGGCAATATCGGCTGCGCTCCCGGTTTCGTTAATGTACCGGACAAACTGCTGGGTATTAGCCATTTTCAGCACGTTTTGCGGATTTTGTATGCCGTAGTACGCATCGTAGATGATTTCGCCCGGTTTGTTGTAGGCTCCCGATTTAGTTTCAATCAGCACCACGCCATTCCCGGCCCGTACCCCATAAATCGCCGATGCCGAAGCATCCTTCAATACGGATATTGTCTCGATATCATTGGGATTTAAGAAATCGATGTTGTCAAAAAACATCCCGTCGACCACATAGAGCGGCGCAGCATTTCCTTCGAAGGAGCCGATACCCCGCAGCCGTACAGTAGGCGATGCACCTGGCGCACCGTTACTTACGATCTGCACACCGGCAACCCGTCCCTGCAAAGACTGCATGGCTTGGGCGTTTGGCGTTTTTGCGATGTCGTCTGCCCGAACGGTAGCCACAGCTGTGGTTAGGTCGCGTTGCCGCTGCGTACCGTAACCCACTACAACAACCTCGTCCAACTCGGTCCCCTCAGCCTCCAATACCACGTCGACTGTAGTCCGACTGGCAACCGCCACCTCCTGTAAAGCGAACCCCAATGAACGGAAGACCAACGTATCCGTAGCCGCCGCCTCAATGGAATAGTTCCCTGCCGCATCCGTCTGTGTGACTTCAGTAGACCCTTGCACCATCACGGTCACCCCAGGTATTCCCCCGGATGTGAGCGCATCGGTCACCTTGCCACTTACTCTGCCTTGTTGCGCTTGCGCAAAACCAGGAAACATGCAGAGTAGTAAGAAGCATGTAAATAAATTCCTCATGTTGTTCTCAATTTGGTTTTTAATAATTGTGTGTGTTGTCCTCCAGCCAGCAAATGCTAACATTAATTGGCTCATATGAAACCGATTAAAGGCTTCATATGTTTTACAAAAATGTGATGTATCGACCGATGCGGCAAAAAAAAGGCCTACACATCCCTACATCACCTAGCTAAAAATTTCTCAACCCAACCCGCACAACATACGTAATTACCTAATAATCAAATTATTAAATCCTATACACAGCTACTCACTTCAGATTCAACTGTGTACAGGATACACTATTTAGTATGAGAGGTAATGATGTAGTGAAATAGAGGTGTTGAAAGGCGTGTGAAAGTTGAATCAGACCTCTATTAGAAATTCAGTAAGGTTCTTACTTTGCGCAAGGCTCAATTTCTTGCGCAATCGGTAGCGTCTTATTTCCACGCCCCGCGTCGTAATATTGAGCAGTGATGCAATCTCCTTGCTGCTCATGTTCATCCGCAGATAGGCACAGAGTTTCAAATCGTTTGGCACCAATTCGGGATAGTCGGCCTTGAGTTTCTTGAAAAAGTTCTCATGCGCTTCGTTGAAGCTCTCCTCGAAGACGTTCCAATCCCGCTCGTCACTGCGGGCGTCCTCAATGATCTTGTTGATTTTGCGCAGTTGCTCATTAGACAGCTTCCGCCCCTCGCTATCATGGAGCTCCAGCAGTTCGTCATGCACATTATTCAACAGTTCATTTTTGTACACAATACTCATGGCGGTATTTGCCAACTCCCTGCTTTTGCTCGCCAAATCCCGTTCCAGCTGTTCGTTCTTGAGCTTGATGAGCCGCTGTTCGCTTTCCTCCGCTTCTTTAGCCAATATTTCTCGTTGCTTCTTGGCCATATTGGCCTGTATTAGCTCGCGGTGCTTCTGGATTTTACGACGATACCATCCACGCCCGGCAACCAGCAGGAATACAAAGAGCAAGGCATACACGAGAAATGCCCCCCAAGAGAGCCACCATGGGGGCAGGATCGTAAATTGCAGCGCAGCAATACCCGATATTGTGCCATCCGGAGCCATCGCTCGTACCTTAAACAGGTACTTCCCCTGCCGCAGGTTGGTAAATTCTTTTTGAGCGGCCTCACTCCAATCGGACCATGTGCGGGAGTATCCCTCGAGGTAAAACTGATAACGCAAAGGTATGGCACTATACCAGGGCAAAGCATAACTGATGCGGATATTGTTGTGCCGGTACGGAATTTCGGGATCAATGCCCGCCGCGTACCACCTGTCCGAAAGACTGTCCGTGATATTATTGACTGCACGAATAAGCGGGGATGGCAACCGATTTTTGGCGGTCAGTGAATCGTCTGCTTGATAAATAGCAAAGCCGTCGTCAAGGCTAATCAGGTAGACATCATCTTTGACCCGGTTGATGTTTTCATAAAATTTTATCATCCGGCCGTTCAACGTGGCAAATTGGGTAGAGTCTACCTGGACTGCACCTTTAGCTCCAAAATGGACAAGTGAAATCCGTGCACGGTTGATAAACCAATACCGATCGTTATCTGCATGGGTGATTTTATTGGAAAATGCAAATGAGCCCAGCTGTATATTTAATTGATCATATGGATAAAACCTGTCCGTGAGTTCGTCGTAGCGATAGAATCCACTATCTGTCGCAAACACAGGTTTTCCCGCAAGTTCCATCACATTGGTAAAGGTACTTAGCGGCAACCCGCTGGCCGTATCATAAACCTGAACCTCCTCGATCTGCCGAAGCTCCGCATCCAGTGTGAGCAACCGCAATCCCTTATAACCACTTGCCCAAACCTTGTTGTCTGAAACGGGCATAATAAATTGTGTGGGGTCGTTGTAACCGCTCACGCGATGAGAAAACCGCCATTCCCCTGCCTCCCGCTCAAAGACCGCCAACCCCGTATACGTGCCTTGCAACAACATATGGGGTCTACCTGCGGCCGGCCGCAGAATCCAACCTCCGGTGACGGACGATAACTTTACAAGCCGATTGTCCAACACCTTGTACGTACCATCGTTGTGCCCACAAAGCAGCTCACCATTTGCCACGGTGAGATCCCATACCTGACCTTGCGAGCCTTCAACCAACGCAAAGGTAAAGGGATGATAGCTTTCACCCACCGACCACGGGCTATAGAACAATCCTTGATTGGTACCCAAGTAGATATTGCCTTCGAATATGCGGGCAGCATATACTGTACCGATACTGCCCGTATTATCTGCATAGTAATATAATGGAGCATGGATTTCAATTCGATCGATTCCATTGTCGAGCCCCACCCAGATATTCTGCTGAAAATCCAGCTGCATACCGAGCACCGTGTTGTTCTGCAGGCCATTGCCTTTATGAACGTGTTGTACGATATGGCCTTCCTCGTCGATAACTACCACGCCTTGGAGTATGGTGCCAAATGCGTAATAGTTACCCAGCACATGCAGGCCATTGTTTAGCTGAGCCTCCCGAAGCACGCGGTCGGCAGCGTTATCCCATTTCCGTATCGTGCCCGTGCTGTCCATCAAAAACAACCCCGATTTGGACGTACCGATAAGGATCTCATCATCCTTATAGGGCAGCATGGTCAGGATGTTTGCGCCATGCAATACATCCTTGTCCTTTAGTGGCACGAGCTTGTCTCCGGTTAGTTCGTGGAGGCCGGAGGGGATTAGCTCAATAAATGTGCGCCCACGTACCTGATGCAAGAAAAGAAAGGGCTGGCCACCGCCTCTCACGGTATGCAGGCTATTATTCTCGTAGATGTATAACGTCGAAAACGTCTGGAAGAAGACGCGTTCGCCGTCAATGATGATTTTCCACACCTCATCCCGTACCCGCTCCCCATCATCCAACAACCGGCTGATCGACTGATAACGCATCTGTTCGTAGCCGGAATCCTCCCAATACCCGAATTCAGCAAGACCACCCGTATAAATCCTACCGCTACTGTCTATGGCCACGCTTCTTACCGTACTTTTATTGGGCAGTTGGTGTAACGTCCAGTACTGCCCGTCGAACACCAATAGCCCATCGGCATTGGCGACATACATGATTCCGTTTTTCCCCGTGGCTACCGCCCAGTTCTGGTTGCCCGCCTTGTAGTCGGATTTGGTATACTGCTGTACCAGAGGAGAACCAATGCGTTGGATGTCCTGTGCCCAGCCAATGGTACCCAAGGCAAGGCAAGTAAGTGTAAAAATGGTTGCTATCACTGGTTTGACCCTATCCATTCCGCATCATGCTTACGCAAACATAAGGATTTCGATGAGAACAGAAAAGGTCCTCGGAAACGTGGGCGAATGATCGGCAAATAACACCTTACTGAAACTTAATATTTAAAAGTAATAATAGGGAGGTAATACGTGTTTAATAGGGAGATCATAGGGGAAAACACGGATAATTTACTTATTACCTATTAATAATAGACGACTAAATTTTTAATGTTTTTAGGAATCAATGTGGAGTCTTTCTAGCGTTGGATGGTTACACGTTAGGCATAACCGGGGAATTAAAAAAAACCGCCGCCGATTCCCATCAGCGGCGGCGAACCACAAATTTATATGCCCAAACACACTAAGGCATATTTATACGGCTTTTTTCCTCACTCTGGGTCTCACGGCGGGCGCCGTTTTTGAGGGTCCCAAAGTTGTAGGTGAGGGTAAGCCGCGCAACCCTTGTTTCATTTTTCTGATTGATAATGGCATGCAATCCCGCAAACCGAGTGCGCACGTCCTGAATACGGGTATCGAAGATGTCGCTGACCGAAAACTTGAGGTTTGCTTTTTTGTTGTAAAACGACTTGTTTAATCCGGCATCGATAGACCATTGAGCTCCGATTCGGTAGACGCTGTAAATCAAAGACGATTGGTAGTTGGCCGATACCTCTGCCGTGAATGTGGGCCAAATCGTAAAGGTATGGTTGCTGCGCAATTGCCAGGCAAATTGCCCCTGATCGAGTTGCTGCCCATTCAATACCCCATCAAACGCCATGTAGAAGGCATTGAGGTTGGTATTGGTATCCCACCACTTGGCAATCTTTACCGGTGCGTTGACATTGGCATACCAGATGTCCTGCTTGGCCAGGTTATCCCGCGATACCCACGTCTGTTTGGTTTCGTCATTTTGGTTCATCGACTCGGCGATGACGTCATTCGTGCGACTATAGCCGGCACTCAAATTATATCGTTGCAGCAACGTGTATGAAAAATCGAACGCATGGGTGTATTCCGGTCGTAAATATGGATTGCCGCGTTCAAACGTATATTGATCGAGGAAATACTCAAAGGGATTGAGATTGCCGTAGTTTGGCCTGTTGATACGCTTGCTGTACGAAACGCCCATCTGGTGGTTGTCTGAAAGGTTGTAATTGACAAACACGCTGGGGAAGAAATCGATATAATCGCGCTTGATGCGGTTGCCCAAGGTAATGGAATTGCCGTCTGACACGGTATATTCGCTACGCAGCCCTGCTTGGACGCCCCATTTCCCCAGTTGCGTATGGTAATTGAGGTAGGCTGCAGATACCTGTTCTTCATATACGAAGTGGTTGGTCCGGTTCGCTGCGTTCTGCCACACGCCATCTACCTGATTTTCAAACCGCATATCGTTATCTGACGCCACATTGCTGTATTTCATACCGGCTTCCAGCTTATTGTCCTTTCCAAATGGGTGGGTATAATCCACCTTTGCCACCCGGATATCGATAATGGTCGGCATATCACTGCGTGATACCAGAGGCTCATCTTTCATATCGCCCGAAGGCAGGTAGAGCGTATTGCTGTAATTCGCTTTGTTGTAGTTCGAAAACCGGGAGATGTCTACGTCTGCCACCAATTTACGGCCATTGCTGTCTATGTTAAACTGATTATTTACATTGACCGCCAAGCTCGTATAATTCCCATCAAAAATGGAAGAAGTGGCCAGCGTGGAATCGGGCGACAGGACAGTCCGGCCAATCAACGTATTGCTCGAATTGTCATTGTCATTGCCACTGGCGTAGCCATTCGTCGAAACGCCAATCACATTGCGGTCGGATGTCTGGTAGTCTATGCCGGCACGGTAGGAGTGACTGGAATTGTGCCGTATAAAATCAGTGTATTGCTGGAAATCCGTGTTGGCACCACCCGGTTGCACAATGGAACGGAAAATATCGAATTCATTGCCACCCCGATTATTCATATAGCTATAGATACCATATACATTAAGCGGACCTTCTTTGTGATTAAGATTGAGCGATGTATTGGCCTTATGGCCAAATCCGTAGCCTGCACCAACCGTTACCGATCCATTGGTACCCGCCATCCGGTTTTTTTTGAGCACGATATTGATCATCCCTGCGGTACCTGAAGCGTCATATTTAGACGATGGATTGGTAATCAGTTCGATGGATTTGATGGTGTTGCCATCCGTATTGCGGAGGAAGTTGGCCAGCTGATCTGCCGAAAGGTGAGTTAGTTTGCCATCGATCATGACGGTGACACCCTGCTTGCCCATAAGGCTGATGTTGTCATCTTTATCCACGGTTACGCCCGGAGATCGTTCCAGAATATCCATGGCTGTATTGCCCGCCGCCAATGTGGAGTTTTCTACATTGACCACAAGCATATCCGGTTTGCGCTCCACCAGTGGGCGCTGGGGGGCTGTCACTGCGACTTCGGCAAGTACTGTGTTTTCATTTCGGAGTATCAAAGCGGGGATTTCCTTGCTACCTACTTCCGAGGTAATCTTCAAGACCTCACTGCTTGCATCTTCATATCCCACAAGCACAGCCGAAATGCGATACTCGCCGTATTGGACGCCCAGGAATGCAAAGTTACCCTGCTCGTCAGGAAATATAGTCCTCACCACGGAGGAATCAGTTGCATTCAGCAAGTTTACTGTTGCCAGGTCAAGTGGTTTTTGTTGCTCATCAACCACCCTGCCTGAAATGGACGCTTGCTGCGCATATGTTCGGGCACAAAAAGTAGTCAATAGAATGGTAAAAACGATATAAATGTGTTTCATCCTTGTTATCCGTTGGTACAGAGATTCCCCTTATCAAAAAGCCAAACGCCTTCTAATTGACTATTAATCTGTTCGTTGTGTACCGTTTATTTCTTTAGCCGCGTACGGCAGCCGTTCCAGTTTTTTGTATTGTCGTGTCTGTGAGCTTCCGTTATTTCTGCACCGGCATTATGTGGTGTTTATTCTTTTAACCCTGTGTTTGTCCATATGACGCTTGGACAAGCCCAAAAGTTGCATCGCATCCGCAATTAATTTCAACGTCGTTACTTTCACCGGTTGCACAAAAGAAGCTATTCTGCTTTTCACCCAAAAATAACATTGACCAATAGTGCTTCTGGCGTGACGAATGGACACCGCTTATTCATTTGTCGCAACCGAGTCAATAACCTGGCTGTCTATGCGGACAGTATCGATGATTGCAGGGGCTTCTGCTGGTGGAGGTGCCATCGCGCATTTCAAGCCTGATTCCGTCATCGTCCACTCGGTCTTATCTGGTATATTTCCGTTGGCATGTTCATGATTCTTCTCACATTGGCTGAATGGCAAGTCCGAAATATGCCGCTGCAGGTCTCTATCAATGACTAGCTTTGCCCCCACGGGCATATTCAACTTGAGGTATAGCTGCTGATCACGCATCAGATCCCCGTTGGCCAGGTTAAAGTGACTGTCGAAAACCAGCCTGTCTGCCTGCTGCTGGAAATGATAATTGATCTTACCCGCACGCGCGGCTGCGCCTTCATAAGTTGCCCCACGTGCCGAATATTCATACGTCAGGGAAGGAAGCTGTGTGGAATCCACTTTTACGATGCGCATATACATGCGGCTTTGCCATTCCATCATGGTGCGGTTGCGGACAACGGCCCGTTGCCGGATCAGTGAAGTCCGGTCGGTCGAGTCATTTTGTAACCGGATAACCGTTATGTCGTTTTTCGACAAGTGGTATATGGGTTGCTTTTCCAGCGAACGTTCTTCGACAACGGTGCTCTCTTCCCGGAAATCGTTAGCGGTGCGAACTGCATATACCGTTGTGAACCCCACCGCAATCAGCCAGACAGCCAATAGCGTAAAGCCGGTGTACTGCCCCATTGCAGATTTGTTGAACAATATCCGGATGATCAGTGCCACCAATGCTACGAAAGGAATGATAGCGACAAAAAGCGCGCTGACGAGCATTGGGCTTCGATAAGCCGGCTCGATGACATTGAGCGGAAACATGGCCATGTTCGTATCGCTTCCAAGGAAGCCGAAAGACGCAATGATGCTAATCGCCAATACGACCAATCCGCCGCATAATCCGACAATGAACAATACACCGATGACCTTTGCCAAGACGATAAATGCCTTCACCAAAAAACTCCCAGCCGAGTTGAGTCCGCGTTTAAGACCTTCCTCGGCTCCGGTAAAATTTGAGCGGAGGCCCTCCATCTCCTCCTGAAAGCTACGTTTGAAATTCTGCAGGTTTGGTGCCTCCCCGCGCATGGCCATCCGGTCTGCACGGGTACGGGCTAGCGGCATCACAATCCAGAGGATAACATACAGCAGGAGACCGGTACCGCCGAAGACAAACAGCAACACCAGGATAAGCCTGATCCACCGGGCCTCTATGGCAAAATAATGCCCCAATCCACTACATACGCCACCGAACACCTTATCGTCCGGATCGCGCATCAGCTTGCGCTGCCCACTCACGGGTGGAAAGTCATACGCATCCGCAGATGTGTAACCTTCTTCCTGTTCGCCCGCCTCGAAATCGCTCACCCGCCCCATTTGGGCAATGACATCATTGACGTCTTGCATGGTAATGACTTCTTTTTTGCCTTGAATGATGCGATCGTTGAACATCTCGGCGATGCGATTTTCGATATCGCCGACGATTTCGTGGCTATCGGCCGAATGTCCGAAATGCTTCTTCACATCTATCATATAGGAGCGGAGCACTTCATAAGCATCTTCTTCAATGTGGAAGACAATGCCGTTTATATTAATGATGATGGTCCTGTTCATTTTCTTGTGGTTTTTATAGTTTGTTTAATGTCTGTCAAATATTGATGTCTCTAAATCGCTATTGCCCTTCGTCCGATGTTGTTCCGACATCGCTCTGCTCATCGGTTGCCTGTTTTGCTTCAGCAACTGTCCCGCCCTCCACACGCCCTTCCAGGGATGTCTGCACGGCGAAAACAAGTTCTTCCCAAGTGGTATCCAGTTTGTTGAGTACTTCCGTGCCCGCTGGCGTGATCTGGTAATATTTGCGCGGCGGGCCCGAGGTGGATTCCTTCCATACATAGCTAAGGAGTCCGTTGTTTTTGAGGCGGGTGAGCAGGGGATATAAGGTACCCTCTACCACCAGCAGTCGCGCTTTCTTGAGCTCGCCGATGATGTCTGAGGCATATATCTCGCCCCGCGAGATAATTGAAAGGATACAGTATTCCAGTATCCCTTTCCTCATTTGGGTTTGCGTGTTATCTACTATCATAATACAAAGATATATGTTTTAGTTTGTACTATGCAATACATAGTAGTATATAAAATCACATCTATTTGATAATCAGTAACAAAATTTTCAAAAGCCGAGTTGAGCAAGCCAAAAAAGCCACCTCATAATGAAGCGGCTTTTTGGAAATAACGAAATTTAGGTGTTTTACTCTTTTTTAGTATCCTGGATTTTGTTCGAGATTAGCATTAACCGCCAATTGTTGGCTTGGTATTGGATATACTAACCGATGCGGCTCGGATGCGGTAGTCCTTACCAACCCCGGCTCTAAGAACTTGCCAAAACGGATCAAATCTTGCCTTCTCCAACCTTCCCAATAAAGCTCACGGCCGCGCTCGTCGATTAAATCATCCAACGTGAGGGTGGTAAATGGTGCGATACCGCGGTTGGTCCGTATGGTATTCACTAAGGTCAGTGCTTCAGACGGTGCACCGGTACCGCCGCGTAAGATAGCTTCAGCTTTCATCAGCAAAACATCGGCATACCGGAACACGACCCAATCATTATTACGTTGGCCAGACGGCACGCTGTAATCAAAGGCGTATTTCATGACGCGGATGCCCGCTGTTTCCAACGTGCTACCCGATGTCCGGATGGTGATTTCTCGCGTGAATGAAAGTGGCTGACTTGAAGGGTTCCGCGCGTTCAACGGTCGGCCGGTATTCATGTTGTATTGTTGTCCAATAAAGAAACCTACATTTTTCCGTTGATCTGGATTATCCATCGTATCAGCGGGATAATCGTAGTAGATACCCAGCCGTTCGTCACCTTCCTCATACAGGTCATAGTAATCTGAAAGTGTACACCAGCCGTTCCATCCGCCTGGAACCATGTTGTAGTGCGCCACCGTGTTCCATGTCCGATCAACATTGCCTCCTCGTACTCCGTTCTCATTATACAATGTAAAGATGTTTTCTGTGGACACAGCATGATTATTCGGCGAAAAATTATCGAAATAATGGCCGGGAGCCGAGATGGTATACCGGTTGCTGGCGGCAATTTGATTAGCTAATTCGATCACTTGGTTCATATCAGCTGCTTCGAACGTGGGGCTTTGTCTATTGAGGAATACTGCCTTGTTCAAATATAGTTTCATTGATAACGTACGGGCGGCATTTTGGTTAGCAACATACGCTGCTCCCGTACTTGGTAGATCGTTCATAATCTCATCCAGTTCACGGGTAATAAAGTCAATGGCTTCTTGGGCTTGCAACGTGGTTGGATTGGTGCGAAAATCTTCCAAGTCTTCCCGATAGGGTACTACTCCCCAAAGATTTAACACATCATACATGCTGAGTGCTCGAATAAACCTTGCCTCTGCCGCTTGTTGGGCCGAAGGATTATTACGCAATACGTTGGATGCCTGGAATTGCACGGTCAATAGCCTGTTGAACGTGTTATTCATGTAACCATTATCAGCATTCCATGTATGAAGATGGATGGCCCGGTGCATCCCATTGTCATCCCAGTCGCCGCCGCGAGTGGGGGCGATGGCCGCATCGGTGGAAATCTCTTCCAACACCCACCGCTGTTCTTGCTGGTAAGGTTCATTCAGCGCAGTGTAGGCTCCAATCAATAAATCGGCCGTATTCACGGTCGACACCCCTTGCTCCAACTCACTTCGGAGCTGCTCGTCTAAATCGGTACAGGAGATTGCCAATCCCGCGATAACCAAAAAAAGAGTACGATATAATTTAAAAGCGTTCATGATTTCTCTTTTTGCTATAGTGAAAAATTAATACCTAAAAGAAACGTCCTGGCCGGCGGGTAGGGGATATATTCGATTCCCAATGAGGGTATATCTTCAGATGCACCGTCTGTATTCACTTCCGGGTCAAACCCATTGTAACCCGTTAGGATAAATAAATTCTGGCCAGTAAGGGATACGTTCAGGTTTCTAATGGCACTACCAATATTGCCCACGTTATAACTCAAGGTCAGGTTTGACATTTTCATAAAATCTCCTTTTTCAAGATAACGATTGGAAGGCGATGCGGAATTTGACGTAGACTCGACCGCCTGTGGATCGAAGAACACGTGACCGATATTCCGGTTCGATAAGTTATTCACCCCCAAAACGGTGGCCATGGTGTTGTTGAACAGGTAATGGCCAAAAGCCCCGTGCATGTTGATAGTGGCCGTCAACCGTTTATAGCTCACGTCAGTGGAGATACCCAACAGGTACTTGGGGTTGGGGCTGCCCAGGTAAAACTTATTCAATGCCGGGTCCACGTCGGTGCCTGCCGTCCCGTCAAGCCCCTGATACCTGCTGGTTCCCGTTGTCGGATCTATTCCTTCGAACCTGGCTAAATACCATACGTTAAGCGGTTGGCCACTCACCATTCGTTGACCCAGCACACCGGAGAAGCCCTGCCCCCGGAGCTGCGCCGTTTCGTAATAACCTAATAGACCGCTTACCTTGTTCTCCAAATAGGTGGCGTTCACACCCAGATTCCAGTTCCAATTCTCCTGCTGAATAATGTTGCCCATCAAAGCCAACTCCACACCCTCGTTGATGATTTCGCCATCCAGATTCACCCATATCCGGCCTCTGGGTGCTGGCTGAGCAAGCGTTTGTTCAAATAGCGCATCTGTAGTTGTTTTGCGGAAATAATCCACCGAACCGGAAAGTCTGTTTTGGAAAAATCCGAAATCGACACCGGCATTGATGGTCGAAGAACTTTCCCACCTTAAGTCCGGATTGCCGAAATTGGCCTGTACGATACTCTGTGGCTCAAATATATAACGGTCTTTTGAAGCCCCCGAGGGAAACTCCTGATTACCCGTCTGCCCCCATCCCAAGCGCAACTTAAGATTGCTGATGTGCGTGTTACCTTGCAGGAAATCCTCGTTGGACAAATTCCACGCAAATGCGACCGAAGGGAAGTTGGCGTATTTATTGTTTTCTCCAAATTTTGTCGATCCGTCCCTACGGATTGTACCAGTAAGTAGGTACCGGTCCCGATAATTAAAGGCTATCCGGGCAAAATAAGATTGGAGTTCATTGGTTGGGCTTCTGAACGAATTGATATCCCTATTGTTGGCAATGGAGTACCTTAAGTAGTCAAAATAGTCAATATCCCCCAGATCAGAAAAACCAGTTCCGCTTACCGAATTCCATCGGGTATCATAACTCAGGTACTCATATCCCACTACGGCATTCAAGTTTAAGTCCATCGCTATTTCTTTATTAAAAGACAGCGTATGGGTCAGTTGGTGGTTGGTCTCGGTATCATTGCCGATGAATGCGCCGCCGTTATTGATATCGTTCGGATTGATCATCCCAGCGATAAACCTGCCGGTCCGACGACCGGCTTGGTGGGTAAGGCTGTACATCAATTTGTATTCCAGTTCTTCGGTAATTTTGAAGGATGGAGCAAAGCTGGCTAAAATCGTATTGACCTTCGAGTTGTCTTTATACGCGGCCAATGTCGTGAGTGGATTTCTAAGGTCGGAAGACTGAAAAGTCAACTCGCCATTGCTGCCTCTCAGTGGGAGTGTTGGGTTCCACTGCAGCGCCTGGGAAATCACATTCCCGGTAAAGCCCACGCCAACATCGATAGGCGCGATATTTTCGTCGGTCTGTGCCGCCAAGATATTAATGTCAAGTCCCAAGCGTTTACTTTCCAGAAACCTGAAGTTGCTACTCACATTGGCCGTGTATTTTTTGAACCGTGAAGTTTCAATGATGCCGTTCTGGTCTAAGTAACCGGCGGATATACGGTATCGGCCGTCTTCATTGCCGCCGGAAATGTCTATCGAATAGTTTTGGGTCATGGCCGCCCGGGTAATGGCATCGAAGGCATACTCGTCTCCGCCGAAGTCTGTGGAATCTCCTTCCAACCCATAGGCTTGGAGGGCCTGCCGGAACTGACTTGCACTCAACACTTCCGGCTTCTTCAACAAGTTGGAGAAACCTGTTGACGCGACCACATTCAGCGTGGGGGTACCCGATCGGCCACGCTTAGTAGTGATAATGACCACACCGTTGGCACCCCGCGACCCGTAGATCGCCGTTGCCGACGCATCTTTCAAGATGTCCATGCTGGCGATGTCGTTGGGATTAAGGTAACTGAGAGGATTTCCACCGTCAGACCCGTAGCCTCCCCTACCTCCGGGGCGAGCCGATGTGCCCGACAGCGGGATGCCGTCCACCACAAACAACGGATTATTGCTGGCGCGGATGGATGAATTTCCTCGAATCCGCACGGTCGTGGATCCGCCCGGCTGTCCCGTATTATTGATGACCATTACCCCTGCTGTGCGCCCTTGTATCAACTGGTCGGGAGCTGCAATCACGCCTTTGTTGAAATCCTTAGCCTGTACCGATGCTACTGAACCAGTCAGATCCCGCTTTCGCGTAGTGCCATAGCCGATAACCACCACTTCATCTAGGTTTTCGCCGCTTGGTACTAATTCAAAATCAATGGTTTGTACCGACCCCGATACCGTAACGGTTTGCTCTGCCTGCTCATAGCCGATAAACGATACGGTAACTACATACGTGCCATCGGGAACGTCCGTGAACGTATACAGGCCTTGTTCGTTCGTTCCGGCCTGCCTATTGAGTTCCGCAATGTGCACGGATGCTCCGGCCAAGGGTGCCTGACTTTCATCCACTACTTTACCTTGGATACCGCCGGTTTGCGTATATCCGGTCGTTGCCCATAGCAACAGCAACAGCGCGCCAGCGTAACCGCCTACGCACCGACAAAATAATACACTTGTTCTCATATTGATGTGTGTTTATTAATAATTGGCATTGGTAGTCATGAGGCTGTCATGACCAGAAAAGTGCTATCGGACGTGTGGTCGCATCCGACTGCCAAGAGAAACAACAACAAACGAGATTTTTTGTTTGCGGTAGTAATTGTTAATCATCAGTTCCGCCGCTTCAGCAGGTATTTTCGGTACCGTTGCAAAGCAAACATGACTAGACCAGAAGCAACCCCCAAGGTAATCAGTGGATGCCCCTGAGGAAGGGCAAGCAGACTAAAGATGCAAAAAATCACGACGAAGACATAGCCGTAACTGAAATAGGGATGGAGAATGATTTTCTGCAATTTTTCCATGTTTTAGGCGCTCTATATCATTCGACTGGTTCGATTCGGAGGCCAACATCACTGATTTCACGGAGCGGATTGTCGCGCATGTTTTGTTCAAGTCCAAATACATAGCTCCCCGTATCCGGGAATCGTACGTTTTCCTTGATCAACTGCTGGTGGGCATATACGCTCCCCGTACCACGCCCTAGCCAGCGCCCATCAGGTTCGGCAAGACGCAGTTCAAACCGTTCGGTCGTATCACGCCCTTGGGGCTGATGTTGGTGCAACAATATAAAAATATTCGAATATTGATAGTCCGGTGTATGCCTGAGATTGAGATAAATATTATACGGTCTGGTCGTATCCGTGATGTGTGCGACCACGCGGGGCCGGTCATCGTAATGCCATGCATGACTGTCAATGGCAATATGTTGGTCCACTACGGCAACATCAGTACATGACAATACCAAGAAGAAACCCACACCATAAAAAACCTGTATCGCTGATTGGCAATGGCGCATCTTGATTAGCTATCTTGCCCCCCCTGTTGCTGCCCTCCTGGCTTCCCCTTTCGATTGTTTCCGCGAAATCGCTTTTTTGGTTTAGCTTGAGCATCAGGTGCTTTCTTCTCGTTCGAGGGTGCAGCAGGGCGTGCCGGCTTCGCTTTATTTCCGGGTTTGTCCTGCTGTTGCGGCGGGGCCGGCCGTTTTCCATCGGGCTTCCTTTTGCTTTTGCTCCGCCGCTTCTTCTTGTTCCGATCATCCAAGCGGGTAAGGCTATCCTGCCCTACTACGTTTTCATAGTCGTAAATGACGGGCTTTTCCTCGACTACTTCCATGACCACGGCTCCGATTTCTTCCGGCTTCACGCCATCTTTATTCAATTGGTGAATTTCCTTTACCCGATTGGTGGTCAGCGGAATCCAATTTTCCTCACCGGGATAACTAAACCACATTAGTTTTTTGAAAATATCGGTTTTCTGAAGGTAGGCCGTACCTTTTTGTGTTTCTATCCGCTCTATGTTGTTGGGAATGTCTTTAAGGGCATCCATGTAACTATCCAGCTCATAGTTGAGGCAGCATTTAAGCTTTCCACATTGGCCGGCAAGTTTCAAGGTATTGAGTGACAAGTTTTGATAGCGGGCTGCCGATGTTGATACGGTTTTGAAATCAGTAAGCCACGTAGAACAGCATAGTTCTCTGCCGCAGGAACCGATACCGCCTAGTCTGCTGGCTTCCTGCCGCATACCGATTTGCCGCATTTCTATGCGGATTCGGAAGGCTTCGGCCATGCGTTTGATGAGTTCCCTGAAATCGACCCGTCCATCTGCGGTGTAATAAAACGTGGCCTTTGACTTATCGCCCTGATAGTCCACGTCGCTGATTTTCATCGACAAACCCAGATCAAGTGCCAATTTGCGGGCGCGGTGCATGGTTTCCCACTCCAGGTCTTTAGCGGCCTGCCATTTCTTGATATCGGTATCGGTAACCTTTCGGTATATCTTTTTGGCTACGCTGGTTGCATCGACTTTGTTCTTCTTCAATTGCAGCCGCACCAATTCGCCCGTCATTGATATGTGCCCGATGTCATATCCGCCCGTACTGGGCTCCACAACCACCATTTCACCCATCTCTAGGTATAGGTTTTCATGATTGATATAAAATTCCTTGCGCGACCCCTTAAATCGGACCTCAACAATGTTGAAGGGTTTATAATTTGTTGGCATGTCCATATGGGCCAGCCAATCGTATACATCTAACTTATTACATCCGCTGGTCATGCAAGCGCCATTATTCTGGCAACCTGCGGGTGTGCTGCCACACCCACCGCCGGATGAGCAACTGCTACATCCCATAATTATCGATATATGTTGAGTCCGCCTGTTGGCGGAACGTTTGATATTTATATATTAAAACCAATTGCAAAGATAAATCTAAAAATAATATTTTTGGATTCGCATTGCGTTCTATATGATAGTGTGCCTCTTCAAATAAGCGGATAGCCTCTCCAATCTGCTGCACCGGATAGTGCTGGCTAAACTTCCGAGCAAAATCCAATTCGGCACTTGGTAAATGCACTAATGGAGACGCATCCGCCTTGAGTAACACCACCTGCCTCATCATATTAATGGCGTAAAGTAAGAAACTTTTTTGATTTTCACGCCCTAATTTCGACAATTCCTCTTCGCATATTTTGATCAATGCAGACCCTGCATCCATAACGCAGTGACGTAGCCAGCGCACCATTAAATCGAAGTGGCCCCGGGTGTCCTCCCCCAAAAGATTGATGGCCTGCTGAAGATTTCCATTACTAATAAATGCAATCTCATTAGCCTGATGTTCCGTCAATTGCTGCGTATCCATCAAATATCGGCTTACCTGCTCATTATCGAGCCGGTTTATCTTTACCAACTGGGTCCGTGAAATAATGGTATTCAATATTCGATCCGGGTTTTCTGCAACCAGCAGAAACAACGTGTTGGCCGGTGGCTCTTCGATCAGTTTCAGCAGCGCATTGCCCTGGGCGTCCAAATACTCCGGCAACCACATAATGAGCACTTTGTATGTTGCTTCAAAGGCTTTAAGACTTAGCTTCTTGATGATGTGGTGTGCCTCTGCAATATTGATGTTAGCTTGCTTGTTTTCAGCATCCAGTTGGTCTCGCCAATAACTAAGGCCCAGGTATGGGTTGCCCAAAAAAGCCCGCCGCCACTCCTCTACGTATGTAGCGGCGGTATCTTCTTTATGTTTGGCAAAGAAGGGGTATGACAAATGCAGGTCGGGGTGAATGAGCTTGTTGTATTTGCGGCAGGAGGTGCAGGCCCCGCAACTGTCGTTCGTCTGTCTGTTCTCGCAGTTGATGTATTGGGCATACGCAACAGCCAATGCCAAGCTTCCGCTTCCTTCGGGGCCAAGGAAAAGCTGCGCATGGCTTACCCGGTTTTCGCGTACCGTATTGAGAAGGTGTTGCTTTACGTGTTCCTGTCCGACAATTTCTTTAAATAGCATAGGCTAACTAAGGTCCATTTTGTCAATCCCAGATTCCATTCTTTACCGTCAAAACAATGGGACGGCCATCCGTAACAACAAGGGTATGCTCATGCTGTGCGACAAAACCACCCCTGTTGCCAACAAGCGTCCACCCGTCTTCCAATGTATCAGCAAAAGTAGAGCGGCTTGAAATAAATGTCTCCACGGCAACCACGGAATTCCTTCTGAATCGGGTTTTATTAGACCGGTCGTAATAATTGGCTATTTCATGGGGCTCTTCATGCAGGCGCCTTCCTACGCCATGTCCCGTAAGGTTCTTGATGACCGTATATCCGGCTTTCTTTGCTTCCTGTTCAATCAATCGCCCAATTTCCGCAATACGAACTCCACCGCTTATGTGACCGATGGCCTTTTGCAAAATCCTTTTGGAAGCGTCTACCAACCGCTGATGGTTGCCGATATCTTGCCCCAGTACAAATGATCCGCCATTGTCTGCCCAAAAGCCGTTAAGCTCCGCCGAAACATCGATATTTACCAGGTCCCCTTCATGCATTATCCGATCATCGCTAGGTATTCCGTGTGCAATTTCGCCATTCAGGCTAATGCAAGTCCACCCAGGAAAACCATAGGATACGGCTGGTGCAGACCTAGCGCCGTACCGTTCGAGCAGCTGCCGCCCGAAATTATCCAACTGTTTGGTGGTCATACCCGGCTCAGCATACGCGCGCATTTGCTTAAGCGTTAATGCAACGGCTTCACTGACTTGCTGTATTCCGACCCATTCTGATTCGCTTGTTATTGACATGCGCTTAAATTTCCCAAAGGTACAAAAAAAGCCTTGAAGCAATATCCCGTCCTGCGCTACGGCTGCCCGTCCACGGTGATACTCCGACGACCATCGGTTAGCGCAACAATGTCTACCCGTATGGCACCAGCGGGCAATAAACCGCTGATTTTCTCTGGCCACTCCACGAAACAATACCTCCCAGAATAGAAGTATTCTTCGTAACCCAAATCAAATGCTTCTTGTTCGGACTTAATCCGATAAAAATCGAAATGATATAAAGGGCCTTCCGCCGAATGATATTCATTGACAATGGCGAAAGTAGGGCTCGACGTGACGCCCGTAACCCCTAATTGCTCGCACATTGCCTTAATCAGTGTGGTTTTTCCCGATCCCATTTCGCCATAAAACAACAGCACGCGGCAACTACCAGCTGCTGCCAATACGCGTGCAGCGGCACCTGGCAATTCACGCAAGTTATCAACTTCTAAGACCATTACCGCAAAAATACGGTTTTTGCTATTTGGTGGTGTATGTTGCGAAAGGAATAATCACCTCTTCCAATGATATGCCGCCATGCTGGAACGTTTCATTGAAGTAATTGACAAAATGATTGTAATTATTGGGGTATACAAAGTAAGTGTCTTCTTTGGCAAAAATGAAGCTGGAGCTGACGTGAAGCTTCGGCAACATCGCATCATGCGGATTTTTGACATGGAATACATCTTTCGCAATGTAGTTGAGGTTTTTACCTTGTTTATAACGCAAATTGGTATTGGTATTACGATCTCCAATAACCTTGCTCGCACGCTTTACCCGAATAGTTCCGTGATCGGTGGTGATGATTACCCGCACCGGTTTTTGCGAAAGCCACTTCAATGCATCTAAAAGCGGGGAATGCTCAAACCAAGAAAGCGTGAGTGAGCGATAGGCAGCCTCATCATTGGCTAATTCACGAATCATGGCCATATCGGTACGAGCGTGGGAAAGCATGTCGACAAAATTATAGACCAATACATTGAGATCATTACCCATCAGGTTGCTGAGGTTTTCAGCCACGTCGCGTCCCTGTTCGAGGGTGAGCACTTTGGTATAGGAGTGCTTACATTCCTTTCGGTAAATCCGCTTGATTTGGTCGGTGAGAAACTTATCCTCATGTAGGTTTTTACCCCCTTCGTCCTCATCATTTTGCCATATATCCGGATGCTGGCGCTCCATCTCTAAGGGCATCAGTCCACTGAATATTGCGTTGCGCGCGTACTGTGTAGCGGTAGGGAGGATGCTGTAGTAGCTGTCCTCTTCTTCAAGTCGGAAATAATTCGTGATGACTTCATTGATCACACGCCATTGGTCGTACCGGAGGTTGTCAATTAGGAAGAAAAAAGTAGGTCTATTATCTTGCAGCGTTGGAAAAACCTTCTTCCGAAACAATTGGTGTGACATTACTGGGCCTTTTTCAGGCTCCTTCACCCATTGGAGATACTTTTTTTCGATAAACTTGAAAAACTGCATATTGGCTTCAGCCTTTTGCAGCGTTAATACCTCGTGCATGCCCGCGTCTTCTAGCTTTTCAAGCGACAGTTCCCAGTAAATCAGTTTTTTGTATACATCCGCCCACTGTTCATAGTCCAGATTATCATTCAGGATCATGCCCAGATTCCGGAAATCCTGCTGATACGCCATGGATGTTTTTTCACTGATCAACCGTTTGTTTTCGGTCAGTTTCTTGATGGTAAGCAGTATTTGCTTGGGGTTGACCGGCTTAATCAGGTAATCATCGATTTTGGAGCCTATGGCATCCTCCATCAAGTGCTCTTCCTCATTCTTGGTGACCAATACCATGGGTACGGCAGGATTGATGTTCTTCAGCTCCGAAAGGGTTTCCAACCCCGTGAGGCCCGGCATGTTTTCATCCAGAAAAACCAAATCATAAAATCCTTTTTTAAACGCATCAACCGCATCATTGCCATTGGTTACCGTCTTTACTCCATATCCCTTCTCATTCAACAGCATGATGTGGGGTTTCAGCAAATCAATTTCATCATCTGCCCAAAGTATATTCGTCTCTTGCATTCCAACTCCTCAAATAATATAATCTTTTCTACATCAAAATAATGGCGAACATAGCGAAAAGTTTGCCTGTATCGACATTTTTAACATAAATTAACAGCGGCTTAACGTATCTTTGCACGGTACAACTGCGGCGGGCAAAAGCACCCTCCGCATTGAAAGCAGCGATTGAATAAAAAGAAAATAATCAACGATCCCGTTTATGGATTTATTTCCATTCCGTCTGGCTTCATTTTTGACCTGATACAGCACCCCTATTTCCAACGTCTACGTTATATCAAACAGGTGAGCATGACGCATCTGGTTTATCCTGGTGCATTACATACCCGCTTCCAGCATGCATTGGGGGCTATGCATCTGATGGCGCTGGCCATTGAAACGCTGCGTGGCAAGGATGTCGCAATTTCTGACGAGGAAGAGGAGGCCGTGTTGGCAGCCATTTTATTGCACGACATCGGGCATGGCCCTTTTTCCCACTCCTTGGAGCACACCTTGGTAGAAGGGGTTTCGCATGAGTGGCTTTCTACGTTGATGATGGATGAGCTCAATGAAGCAGTTGGGGGGCGGCTCGATCTCGCCATTATGATTTTCAATAACCGCCATCAGAAAAAATTCCTTTACCAGCTGGTTTCTGGGCAGCTTGATATTGACCGGATGGACTACCTCAGCCGCGACAGCTTTTTTACGGGTGTGGCCGAAGGGGTTATCAGTTTTGATCGCATCATAAAAATGTTGCATGTCGTTGACAACGAACTTGTCATCGAACAGAAAGGCATCTATTCGGTCGAGAAATTCCTCATTGCACGTCGGCTGATGTATTGGCAGGTTTATCTGCACAAAACGGTATTAAGTGCCGAACAGATGCTGCTTAAAATTCTCCAGCGAGCGAAGGCGCTGTATGAAAACGGTGTATCGCTCTTTGCTTCGCCATCCTTGGAACATTTTTTGCGCAACAAGATAACCCGGCAGAATTTCACCGAAGATGTGTCTCATTTAGCTCATTTTTCGCGTCTAGACGATACCGATATTTGGTCTGCTGTAAAAACTTGGGCATATCATGACGACCATATTTTGCGTATGCTATGTTCACGGCTCATCGCAAGATCTTTGTATCACACGGAGTTGCATGGTGCTGTTCCAGAAGAACAGCTGATAGCTGATTTGAAAAGTCAAGCTGTAGACTATTTCGGTATTGATACCGCTGAGGCAGATTACTACGTGTGGGTGCAATCAATTGAGAACAGTGCGTACGAACCAAACAACAGTACGATTAAGATTTTAATGAAGGACGGGAGTATACAAGACATTGCGGAAGCATCGGATCTATCCAATTTGGAGACTTTATCTAAGAAAGTGCAGAAGTTTGCCGTATCGTTTCCAAAGGAATTGGTCGGTATTCCGTCATCAATAGGCTGATAGCCAGTAAAAATTTGAATAGTTATCGTTTAAACTTATACATTTGCAGATGCAATTTTCCGCACATCAAATAGCAACGCTCGTAAACGGTTCCGTTGAAGGAAACCCCGATGTGATGGTGGAGCAATTGGCCAAAATCGAGGACGCATCAAGTGGTTCCCTCTCCTTTTTGTCTAACCCAAAATACGAACAATACCTTTATACTACAAAGGCATCGGTCATCATTGTCAATGAAGACTTGAAATTGGACCGGCCGGTAGCGGGCACAATCGTCCGGGTAAAAAATGCTTATTTAGCATTTTCTACGCTGCTGGAATTGTACAACAAAATGCGTTTAGATAAAACCGGTATCGAGGAGCGCGCCTTTATCCATCCGAGTGCAAAAATTGGCAAAAACGCCTATGTTGGTGCTTTCGCCTATATCGATAAAGGAGCTGTTATCGGTGACAATTGTAAGATATATCCCCATGTATATATTGGCGATAACGCCAAAATAGGCAATGATAGCACTTTGTTTCCTGGTGTATCGGTCTATTTTGATTGTAATATCGGGGAACGTGTCATTATCCACTCGGGCACGGTTGTTGGCAGCGACGGCTTCGGATTTGCTCCTCAAGAAAACGGCACATACACCAAGATCAGTCAAATCGGCAATGTAATTATCGAAGACGACGTGGAAATAGGTGCAAATTCGGTGATTGATCGCGCAACGATGGGTTCGACAATCATTCGAAAAGGTGTGAAACTGGACAATCTTATCCAAGTGGCACACAATGTAGAAATCGGGAAAAACACGGTCATCGCCGCCCAGTCGGGTATTTCTGGAAGTACCAAAATCGGCGAGAATGCCGTTATTGGCGGACAGGTAGGCATCGTGGGCCATATAAGCATTGCCAACGGCAGTCAGATACAAGCCAAATCGGGTGTTAATCGTACGATTGCCGAGGAAGGGAAAAAATGGTCAGGTGCCCCAGCAGCAGCATTTAATGCACAGATGCGCTCACAGGTGGTCTACTCGCGCCTACCGGAGTTAGAGCGCCGCCTTGAGGAGTTGGAACAATTGTTAACTAAAGAACTATCGAAATAAAACCAAGCGCTTTCCTTCCGTCAACTGACGGATAAGCCAATTGACAGCGATGAACGTAAAACAACGAACAATCAAATCAGAAATCATCATTTCAGGGGTAGGGCTACACACCGGCAAACCTGTGACCATGACCTTAAAACCGGCATCCGAACACCATTGGTACAAGTTCAGACGGGTCGATCTGGAAAACCAACCGACGGTCTTGGTGGATGCGGATAACGTGTCGGACACTTCGCGCGGTACGACGATCTCCCAAAACGGAGCAAGCGTGAGCACCATCGAGCACTTGATGGCAGCTTTGGTGGGCCTCCAAATAGACAACGTACTTATAGACATCGACGGACCGGAAGTCCCCATTATGGATGGAAGCTCTGCACCATTTGTAAAGGCCATTGAACAAACAGGTTATGTGGATCAGGGAGCCGATCGCGACTATTACGAAATTCCACACAACATACACCATACCGAACCGGATAGAAAAGTCGAAATGGTAGCCATGCCTTTGGATGGATACCGTTTTACTTGCATGATCGATTTCAACTCCCCAGTGTTGGGTAGCCAGCATGCATCGATCAGTAATATCGATGAATTTTCCAAAGACATTGCGTCATCCCGAACGTTTTGTTTCCTGCACGAACTGGAAATGTTGTTGCAAAATAACCTCATTAAAGGTGGCGACCTCAACAATGCTATTGTCGTGGTGGACCGTGAGGTGAGCAAAGATGAATTACGGCACTTGGCTACACTATTCAACAGGGAAGACATCGACGTGGCGAAAGAGGGCATATTGGACAATATCGAACTTCGCCATCAAAACGAACCTGCACGGCACAAGCTGCTGGACATGATCGGTGACCTAGCGTTGGTGGGACGTCCCATTAAGGGCCATATCATGGCTGCCAGGCCTGGCCATGCGGCCAACGTGGCATTTGCCAAGAAGATAAAGGCCCAAATCAGAAAGGAAAAGGGGCGCAGGTACGTAAAAATATACGACCCGAATATGCCGCCCCTGTATGATACGGTTCAAATCATGAATATCTTGCCGCATCGGCAACCTTTCTTGATGATCGACAAGATCTTAGAACTGACCAAGACACACGTGGTGGGACTGAAGAATGTCACGATGAACGAGGACTTGTTCTTGGGGCATTTTCCGGGAGCACCGGTTTTTCCCGGTGTATTGCAGATTGAAGCAATGGCACAAACCGGCGGCGTATTGGTATTAAGCACGGTACCAGACCCCGAGAATTATTTAACATTATTTCTAAAGATCGAGAATGCCCGATTCAAGGCTCAGGTTAATCCGGGGGATACGATTATCTTCCGCTGTGATTTGCTGGAACCCATCCGCAGGGGCATTGCACAGATGAAAGGGGTCGGCATGGTCGGTGATAAAATCGTAGTGGAAGCAGAATTGATGGCCCAGATTGTAAAAGTAAAAGAGAGCCAGGCATCATGATACAGCCTTTAGCATATATACATCCGCAGGCCAGAATTGCCGGCAATGTCGTTATTGAACCTTTTGTTACCATCCATAAAGATGTGGTGATCGAAGAAGGCACATGGATTGGTTCCAATGTGACCATCATGGATGGTGCGCGCATCGGCAAGAACTGCCGGATATTCCCCGGAGCCATTATTTCAGGCATTCCCCAAGATCTAAAATTCGACGGCGAGGAAACCACTGCGGAAATCGGTGATAATACCACCATCAGGGAATGCGTTACCATAAATAGAGGCACCAAAGACAAGTGGAAAACGGTTATCGGCAAGAATTGCCTGATCCAAGCATACAGCCATATCGCACACGATTGCATCGTAGGTGACAATTGCATTTTTTCGAATAGCAGTACATTGGCCGGCCACATTACCGTAGGTGATTACGTCGTCTTAGCAGGTTTGGTGGCGGTACATCAATTCTGCCACATCGGTTCGCATGCATTTATTGCTGGAGGTTCGTTGGTTCGCAAAGACGTGCCTCCGTTTGTAAAGGCAGCCCGCGAGCCGTTGGCTTATGTCGGTATCAATTCCGTTGGCCTAAGAAGGAGGGGCTTCTCTTCCAACCAAATCAATGAGATACAGGATATTTATCGGGTTCTGTTTGTCAAGAACAACAACCTGACCAAGGCTTTGGACATCATTGAAGCGGAATATAAGCCTACCGAAATCAGGGATGAAATACTTGATTTCGTGCGGAACTCCAATCGAGGCGTAATGAAGGGGTTTGGCCAAAGTAAGGGCGTGCTTTAGGTAATGGAAGTCATACTGGAAGACATCGGCCGGCGATTCAACCGAGATTGGGTCTTCCGGCATTTGAACTACCGGTTTACAACTGGACGGCGTTATGCGATATTGGGGCCTAATGGCTCGGGCAAGTCCACTTTACTTCAAATCATCGCGTCAAGCCTCACGCCATCTTCCGGTCAGATCCGTTACGTATCTGGGGAGCAACACATCGATCCCGAACGTGTTTATCAGTACATTGCTTTGGCTGCGCCTTATATGGAGCTGATTGAAGAATTCACGCTTACCGAACAGGTCCGGTTTCATTTTACGCACAAGAAGTACTTGCACGGCTTCGACGAACAGCGAGTAACTGACCTGCTTGGACTACGCCATGCCGAAAATAAACAGATCCGGTATTTTTCGTCAGGTATGAAACAGCGGGTAAAGTTGGCATTGGCCTGTTGTGCGGAGGCACCTATTTTACTCCTGGATGAACCGGCAACCAACCTGGACCACGATGGCGTAGATTGGTATTTACACCTCGTAGATAAGACCAGCGCCGACCGCATGCTGCTCGTCTGCTCTAATCAGGAGCGAGAATATGGGTTTTGCGAGTATACCATCGGCATCCCTGCGTATAAAGCCTAACCGGGCTTTTTTCCTGTTTTTTGCAAATAGTTGGCGTGTTTCGTATATTTACGCCCATATCTAAGACATTTGTAAAATTAAATCATGGCCAAAGCTTCAGACGTAAAAAACGGCAATATCTTGCGCTTCAACGGCGAATTAGTGTCTGTTGATGAGTACATTCATCGCACCCCCGGCAATCTACGTGCATTTTACCAAGCCAAAATGCGTAATGTGAAAACCGGAAAACTCGTAGAATACCGGTTCCGTACGGATGAAGAAGTAGAAATTGCGCGCGTTGAAACCAATGATTATCAGTACCTCTACGAAGATGGGGATACGTTCGTTGTTATGGATAACAATACGTTCGAACAATTCAATATCCCGAAGCATCTTTTCGGGAGTTCGGCACGTTTTTTGAAAGAGGGTATGCAGGTGCTGGTCGCGATGGAGAGTGAGGAACCGATTATGGCACAGGCCCCTACAACTGTAGAATTAGAGATAACTTATACTGAACCTGCCGTGAAAGGCGATACGTCAACAAATGCGTTGAAAAGCGCCACGGTAGAAACAGGTGTTGAGATTAAAGTGCCCCTTTTTGTCAATCAGGGAGACAAGGTAAAAGTAGATACACGTTCGGGAGACTATATCGAGCGCGTGAAATAAAAGAATTCAAATTTTTAGGTTTAGGTTGATTATTCGGTCTTGGGGCTCCCCGCTCCAAGGCCGATGTTTTTTGCTCCCTCTCGTGTATCTTTGTGCCCAACGTTCTCGATCATGCATCCATACACAAAACAGGAACTACGAAAAATATACCGCGAAAAGCGGATAAACCTGGCTGCCCAAGAGTTCCAGTCACTGAACGAACAATTGATGGCGCAGGTTATGGCACTCGACCTACGGGTACATGCCACAATACACCTCTTTCTTCCCATTAAGGGTAACCATGAACCAGACACCTATGCAATCGCTAAGTGGTTGAGGCAGGAATACCCCCATATGAGACTGGTCCTTTCTAGGACCGAGCGTGGCACCCCCGGCATGCGTCATTTTATCTGGGATAAGGCTACCGTCCTAACACTCAACCATTGGGGAATCCCCGAGCCGGAAAATGGAACCGCCGTACTCCCGTCAGAGATAGACGTGGTATTTGTACCGCTGCTTGCTTTTGATAGCTATGGACATCGCGTGGGGTATGGCAAGGGGTATTATGATCGGTTCCTTGCCGAATGCCGCCCAACGGTAAGGAAAATCGGCCTATCGCTGTTCGAAGCCGAAACAATCATAGGCGATATCACGGTGCACGACATGGCCTTGGATGCATGTATCACCCCGACTCGTATATGGGAATTCAATACAGCACCCTGAATTTTACAGTATTGGCTATCTGCCTGAGCTGTCTAAGCAACTGCTTGTCGTATTGCGCATCCACATCTGTCACTGCGTAACCGATATCCCCTTTGGTCATTAAAAACTGTGCGACGATGTTAATCCGGTTTTCGGCAAAGACATTATTGATCTGAGCCATCACCCCCGGCACATTGCGATGGATGTGGAGTAGCCGGTGCGCTCTTTCAATTTTGGGAAGTGGCAGATTCGGGAAGTTACGACTCATATACGTATCCCCTTTATTGATAAAATCGGCCATGCGTCGAGGGATAAACTCATTATTCCGTTTCTTTCCCTTTTTGTCATCAAAAAGAACAATCCCCTTCTCATTACAGATATCACGGTTCACGTGTTGTTTGCTATCGCCCAGGTAACCAATGGTTTTGAGCTTATCGGCCCTGGCCAACTGGTCGTCATCGATCGTCACGTCATTGCCCAACAGCAGCATGCCCACGTCTTTCACATATTTTTCCTCAAAGGTTTCCTTCACCCGGATGGAAAAGCCATCGCGCTTCAGGATGTGCGCCGCGATTTCCGGCACATTGCCCACAATGAGGCAGAGAATGCGGTTTTTCGGATAGGAAATGGCGCGCGGCAAATCATTCACATAAAGAAACTCATCGAAGCTGGGTGTCACGTGGTCCGCTTTCTCGGATACACTTTTGCGCTCTATATTTTCGGTAAAAGCAAAGAAACGCTCAATGAGTCCCGATTCCTTCAATTGGAAGTCTGAATAACCATCGCCGATGCCATAAATTTTACCGGGCAATTGCAACTGACGCAGGAGTTTCACCTTACCGCCTTCTTCCGAAAGCGGGTTGCTTTCGTCATAACCGGTAATGTTGCCTTTGTCATCAAATATAAAAGTATTCGCGTAGACGTTTTCCTTCTTGATGTGATAGGGGATAACAACCGGGAAAATAAACTCCTTGAATCCGCCCGAGACAATCAGTACGCTATCGGCATTTTTCTTAAAAAACTCCTTGTTACGCGAAAAGGATATGGACACTTTCTTTTTCAATACCCAAATCAACCGAGCAAGATGTTCCCGGTTGGCTTCCAAAAGCTTTACCCGTCCTGCCAGGCTCTCGCGGAAGGATAGCTGCCCGTTCATAGACAAGTTGGTAAGCCGGTCAATCTCTTCATAAACCAATTCTCTCGCCGGGTGATTGGCCAGCGAAATACGGGCCAATTCGTCCAATGCTTCTACCTGGGTGAAGGTACTGTCAAAATCAATGATGTAATAGTTTTTCAATTTATTGGGTTGTTAACAATTCCGTACATATTTCGCGCAGGGTATCGTCTATGGGTTTGAATGTGATACCTGTCGCGGCTACAACTTTCTGGTTCGAGAACCGCAACTTCCGGCTTGCTGCCCGGGCGGCTTCACGCGTGAGGAGTGGGCGCTGACCCGTAAAAAGGGAGAAAAACTTGGCGGCCCGCCAAGCGAGGCTTAACATAAAAGGAGTGGCCCTATACGTTGGCGCTGCCCTATCCAGGTAAACACTGCATCTTGCCAACAGTTCCTTATGGGCCATGTTTACATTACTCAATAAAAAACGTTGCCCCGTTATTGCAGGGTTATCCATCAATGCTATCATTATCTTGGCAACATCATCCACGTCGATAAGGCCTACTGCACCATCGGGATAAAAATTAAGTCCGCGGCGGAGCAGTGCAAAAATGGATCCGCTCGTACCGCTGTCCGTCGCTCTCGCCGATGGCCCGATAACAAGTGCGGGATTTACGATGACGCCATCCAGGCCCTCGGCAATACCCCGCCATACTTCCATCTCAGCCTCATACTTGGCAATGGCGTAGCCCGACTGGTCGGGCCCATATTCCCAAAGGTCGCCTTCGGTAGCCTCATTGTTGTTTTTGGCTTGCCCAACAGCGGCTATCGAGCTGACATGCAGCAACCTCACTTGATGCTCCAGTGCCAAACTTACCATGTTTGCAGTACCCTCTACATTTACCGTTATCAACCGCTTCTTGTCGGCCACCCGGTAAGAAATCAGGGCCGCACAATGGTAAACCTTTGTCACGCCTTTGAAAGCATCCTCCAATGCAAAAAAATCATTGACATCGGCATTCACCCACTGCAAGCCCGGCAAGCCCGTCAATTCGGCAGGGATGGCGGATGTTTCCCGCTTTGTAGCCCGGACGCTGACTCCCGCCACGATTAACCGTTTGATGAGTACCGCACCCAGAAAACCCGTTCCGCCTGTTACTAAAACCACCGTCTCAGTATAGTTTGATGATAATGCTTCAAAAGTAAGGTAATAAATGGACATTCTAGTTGTTTGTTTCAATTTTCCACGGCAAATTGACAACACATAAAATGCACTTTGGGCATATGCGCATTTTATGTAAGTTTGTCGGGTAATTTTGCCAAAACAACAGATAGCTACCATGTCCTTATCCGTTTTCTTTTCTCCCATTGACCCTCAGGATTTCACTCCCGATACGGGATTTTTCCGTTCCCAAATCGGGGCCTCTGTACGAATCCATGACAAGGATTTTCCGGATTTGGAGCATGAAAAGCCTGATTTGGTATTATTCGGGGTGCTGGACGACCGAATGGCTGTCGGCAACTCGGGTTGTGCCGGAGCTGCCGACATTATCCGCAAGCATTTATATGTACTTTATCAAGGTGAGTATAAACTGCGGGTGGCCGACTTAGGTAACATCAGGGCCGGGGAGCGGGTAGCCGATACTTATGCAGCGGTGAAAACGGTCTGTGGTGAACTCATTAAATCAGGTATCGTTCCCATTATCATCGGCGGTGGACAGGACATCACCTATGCGCAATACCTCGCCTATGAAAAGCTAGAGCAAAAGGTAGAGGTATCCATTGTCGATTCACGGTTTGACATCGATCAGGACCAGACAGAAAATGCACCGCTCAACTCACAGACCTATATCAATCACATCATCCTGCACGAACCGGATTACCTGTTTAATTTGAACAATTTGGCTTATCAAACCTATTTCGTAAGCAAGGAGTCGGTTGCCATGTATGACAAGCTCTATTTCCATGCGATGCGACTTGGCCTCATCGCCGGCAAGGTAGATCACATTGAACCGATTATCCGTGCAGCGGATATGGTAAGCTTCGACATCGGTGCCATACGGTTTTCGGATGCACCGGGTAATGCGTATGCCACAGCCAACGGGTTATTTGGCGACGAGGCATGCCAGATCTGCCGGTATGCTGGAATGAGCGACAAGCTCACCTCTATCGGCTTCTACGAATACAATCCAGCGTTTGACAACCGCGCACAGACCGCAATGCTTATAACCCAGATGATCTGGTACTTCATTGATGGGTTCTACAATCGCAAACACGATGCTCCACTTGTTCCTAAATCGGCTTACATCATCTATCGGACTAGCGTTCATAACGAGGCGTATGAATTGGTTTTTGTGAAAAGCAAGAAATCAGATCGCTGGTGGATGCAAGTGCCCTACTCGGGTTCTAAATCGGTCAATGAACGTTACCACCTCGTTCCCTGCCGGTATGAGGATTACCAGACGGCCGTATCCGGTGAAATGCCCGATCTGTGGTGGAAAACGCATCAGAAGCTGATTTGATGGGCTATGCTGCCTTCAGTGGCGGCCACTCTTATCCAAAAACCGCCTGGAATACTTCTTCTACTTTGGCTACTGCCCTGATGCTGATTTGATACTTGCTGCTATCCAGTCCTTTGGTATTGTACTTCGAAATGTAAATGGTTTCGAAACCCAACTTTTCTGCTTCTGCGATACGCTGCTCGATCCGATTCACGGCTCTTATCTCACCCGAAAGTCCCACTTCCCCGGCGAAGGCTATCGTTGCGGAAACCGGTATATCCTGCTGTGAGGAAATAATGGCGATAATGACCGCCAGGTCAATGGCGGGATCTTCCACACGCAATCCTCCGGCAATATTGAGGAAAACATCTTGGGCGCTGAGTCGAAAACCAAAACGTTTTTCAAGCACTGCGAGCAGCATGTTCATCCGCTTCGTATCAAATCCGTTGGATGAACGCTGGGGGGTGCCGTACGCGGAATTTCCCACCAAAGCCTGCACTTCGATAAGCATAGGGCGCATTCCCTCCAATAAAACGGCAATCGCGATACCACTCATGTTTCCTTCGCGCTGCGAAAGCAAGATTTCTGACGGATTGCTCACTTCGCGAAGTCCCGATCCTTGCATTTCATAGATACCCAATTCAGTAGCGGCACCAAACCGGTTTTTCACAGCCCTTAAGATGCGGTATGCGTGGTGACGATCCCCCTCAAACTGCAATACGGTGTCTACCATGTGCTCCAACACTTTGGGACCAGCTATAGCACCGTCTTTGGTAATATGGCCAACGATGAATACCGGAATCGCCGTTTCCTTGGCAAACTGAAGCAATTCAGCGGTGCATTCCCTTACTTGAGATACGCTTCCTGGGGCAGCGTCGATATGCGCGGAATGCAGTGTTTGGATTGAGTCGATAATGACCAAATGGGGAGCAACCGTATTGATTTGTTTGAAAATATGCTGTGTAGCCGTTTCGGTGAGGATAAAACAGTCAGCCTTGGAGGCCTGCGAAAGCCGCTCCGCACGCATTTTAAGCTGCTGCTCGCTTTCTTCACCCGATATGTACAAGGTTCTTGTATCCGGCATGTTGAGAGCAAGCTGCAACATCAATGTAGACTTTCCAATGCCCGGCTCACCACCGATAAGTACCAATGAACCCGGCACAATACCTCCGCCCAACACCCTGTTAAGCTCCTTATCGGGCGTGATGCGACGCGCCTCATCGGCATGAACGATTTCGTGTATCGCTGCGGCTTTGCTTGTTCGCTTCTTAACGCCAGACACGGTTTGCCAATCCGGCACACGGGCGCTTACACGTTCCACCACCTCCTCCACAAAGGTATTCCACTCGTTGCACGATGGGCACTTGCCGAGCCATTTCGCAGATTCATATCCGCAGCTTTGGCAAAAATAAATTGTCTTCGTCTTTGCCATGGTTATTCCTCCTGTGCCTTCATCAATCGTAACACATTTTCACCCAATATCTTACGAATATCTGCTTCGCTATATCCGCGTTGCAGCAATCCTTCCGTAAGATGTGGAAAGTCACCGCAATCGTCAAGGCCCTTAGGAGTGGATGATATACCATCAAAATCGCTCCCGATACCCACGTGGTCTATCCCGGCGAGTTGCACCATATAGTCGATATGGTCAAGCAGCAGGGAAAGCGGAGGGCGAAGCTGCTCTTTAGCCGCTGCGGACAACCGATCGAATTTGGAATCGGTTGAGCGCCGCACCGTGTCCTGTGCAGTGACCTGTTTTGCATACAGGCGGTTAATCTTCGTGTAATGCATCGGGTCAAGAAAACCCGAATAGAAATTCAGGCAAATCACACCATCGTTTTCGGCAACTGCTTTAATTTGGTCGTCCTGCAGGTTGCGTGGGTGTGCCATCAATGCATAAGCATTACTATGCGATACAAGCACGGGCTTGTTTGTGATTTCCATCACATCAAAAAACGTTTGCCGGCCCACGTGGGAGAGGTCTATCATCATCCCCAATTCGTTCATCCGGTGGATGACTTGCCGCCCGAAATCATTCAACCCCTTGCTTTTCAGTTTTTTTGAATGCCTGGTTTCATCCGTGGCCGAAGTCGCCCAATCCACGCTATTGTTCCAAGTAAGGGTAAGATAACGAGCACCCCGGGAAAAAAGGCTATCCAGATAGTCCATACGACCTTCGATCATGTGCCCGCCTTCAACCCCGATGACAGCGGCAATCTTTCCCTGCGATACCGTTCGCTGTAAGCTTTCCGTATCGGTTACCAAGGCAATTTCACTTGGATAATTCTGAATGACATTCATTAAACCATCGATTTGCTTGTTTGCATACGCAAACGCGGTACCCTTGCCGTATTTCTCATTACACCATACGGCAAAAACCTGTACGTCGATTCCCCCTTCCCGGATACGGGGAAGATCGGTGTGACCGGTATTAATCCGTTTGCCGATATCCTTCCCCCGCATGACCGATTGGTACAGCACATCGTTGTGTGTATCGATGACAAGTGCATCCGTATGGATACGCTGGGCTTCCTGCCCAAACAGTTGGAAGCCCCAGAACAAGGCAGCAACAAACAGCAGGTTCTTCTTCATCATGAGGTCATTTTGCAGCCGCAATCGCTTCATAGATAGCATCCTGTATCCTGCTGCGCACATTTAACTCATACAACTTCGTACTCACTACCGGGTGCACGCGGTTGGATAGGAAGATGTAAATCAGTTGTTCCTTGGGATCAATCCAGATACACGTGCCTGTATAGCCGGTATGGCCAAACGTAGCTTCTGAAGCCAGTTTTGAAGGATAATGTTTGGAGGTATCTGGGTCCGATCGGTCGAATCCCAGTCCCCTTCTGCTGGTGGCCGACTGTTTAGAAGTAAATAAATCTACAGTTTCCGCCTTGAAATACCGCGTACCCCCATATTCGCCCCTATTGAGCAACAACTGCCCGTAGATGGCTAGGTCGTTTGCCGTAGCAAACAGGCCGGCATGGCCAGCAATACCACCCGCCATGGCCGCACCCTGATCGTGCACATACCCCTGCAGCAGTGTCTTTCTGAAGGTTTTATCGTTTTCAGTAGGGATGATCCGTTCCTTGGGGAAGCGATTCCGGGGGAGGTAGCCCGCCGTCTGCATACCCAATGGTTGGTAAAATTCCTGCTGAATGTAGTCTTGGATGGGAATACCTGTTTGGTGTTCGGCTACTTCCTTCATGACATACATGCTGATATCGCTATATACATAGGCGCCTGTCGGATTGAGTTTGGACTCAAGCATGATGGGCCACATGACCTCTTCGTAATATCCCGTGCGGATGTAACAGCCGTCGGCTACCTTTACGGAATAGGCCGCAGAGGAATCCGTACTCAAATCGCCGGGCTTCAACTCCCTGTAGAATGGAATAAATGGGGTAAAGCCCGCTTCATGAAGCATTACATCCCGCAGTTTGGTGTCATTCTTATTGGTGCCCTGTGCTTGCAGCAGGTAATGGCCCATGGTGCTATCCAAATCGATGACGCCGCGCTCGCTTAGGCGCATTACCGCAGGAGTTGTCGCAGCGATCTTGGTCACGGAAGCCATGTCAAAAATATCAGCGGTTTTCGTAGGAACATTTCGGTCATACGTATGATAACCATAAGCCTTTTCAAAAATCACCTTACCATTCTTGGCAACCAGCACCACCGCGCCTGGGGCAGCCCGCTCACGAACGGCTTCCTGAACGATGCCATCGATTTCAGCCTCAAGACGGGTCTGATCGAGACCTAATGCAGCGGCGTCCGTGTATTGCAATCGTATTTGCTCCGTGACAAAACCTGCCCCTGTTGCATACCGGGCAGAAAACGATTGCGGTAGGCGAGCCGTACAAGCCATGCCGCCAAACACCGACATCGCCATATGCTCAGCAGCCGCCTCAGTCGCCTCGGGATTCCATATTATCGGGAAATGGACAAAATCCAGTTCACCCAGTTTTGTGCCATCTCCAAACACAGCGAGTATCACCTCTTTTCCTATAGCCTGCGTGTTAACGAACTGCATGAACCGTCTTTCTGTCAAATCCACGGCATCCACAGCAACGATAATCGTATTGTAGAACTTCAATGCTTCATCGAGGCTACCATAGGCGTCTGCTTGTACCGGCACCGTAAAACGGGCAACCGAAGTGTAGCGAGCCAGCAGATTGCCAAACACATCAGCTATGGGTTCAGCAAGCTTGGTGATATAGGCGACACTACGGTCTTCCAGATCGCGCAGGGGGACAATCCGGATTTGGTTATTCAATAAAACCGTATGGTTTGTATTTGCCGCCACGTGGGATTGAGCGTGGGAGGTCAGGCTATTGCATAGGCAGGCAAAGAAAAAGGATATTACGGTGAGGATTCTTCTCATATTGACGAATATCGCTATTTTGCACAAAAAATCGTTATCTCTTGAAAATTTTGTGATTTTTGTATTCATTTACCTGTCTTCCATGTTTAATGTCAACAGCGCCTTCTACAGGTTTCTTACGGATTTGCAAAAGAAGTTGCATACCGAATTTGCTTTAAAAGCATTGTCAGAAACTGCATGTTTATTGTATACAAGTCCGGATAGTATCCAAGTCGTATATTACCGTTGTGATTCCAAGAAACGCGTGCCGATAGCTAGCGATAGTCGCGTTATCCATATCGATGAGGATCTTTGGATTACCAAACCGGATCTTCTACTCAACCGCATTGCCGCTTTAGCGGGAAAGGCACAACGTATCCACGCACGGAATACCGTGGTGGCACGTATCGAAAAACCCGTTGCAATGGCTTTCCAACAGGAGCACCATCTACAGGTAGCGTTGCCCGGCAAGTACCGCTATGGTTTGTTTCATGAAGGGGAACTGGTGGCAGCGGCGGTCTTCAGCGGCGGCAGGCAGATGGAGAATAAACCGGCGGATTACCGCTCGTTTGAATTGCTCCGGTTTTGCCACAAACAAGGACTACACGTGGTGGGTGGTTTCAGCAAGCTGCTGGATGCCTTCGAGCGGGATTTCGAACCGGGAGATATCATGACCTATGCCGATAAGGATTGGTCTGATGGCAGCAGCTATCGCAAAACAGGCTTTACCATTGTCGGAGAAATTGAACCCCAGATCTTTTGGGTAGACAAACGTACAACGAAACGGTATTACGAAAGTACGCTGCCCGTGGAGATCGTCCAAAAATCAACCGACGGACGGGTAAAATCGGGTTATACGCCTGTCTACAATAGCGGCAGCATCAAGCTGGTGAAAGCGTAATGCCTTCTGCCCCGATGCAATAGCAGATTTTTAGTATATTCGGGCAGATTTTATTGGCCTATAAATTTTTAAAGCAACAAAACAGATGAACAGAAAACTTCGCATGGGCATGGTTGGAGGAGGCAAAGACGCCTTCATCGGCGCAGTGCACCGTATTGCAGCCAACATGGATGGCTTGGTAGAGTTGGTGTGCGGTGCGTTTAGCATCAACCCGGAAATAGCTCAGGAATCTGGCAAAGCACTTTTCATTCCGGAAAACCGCATATACCTGACCTACGAGGAAATGATGGAGAAGGAGCGCCTGCTCCCCGAAGATGAGCGCATGGATTTTGTCACCATTGTGACACCTAATTTTGTCCATTATGCCCCGGCGAAACTGGCATTGGAGAGTGGTTTCCATGTGGTCATTGAAAAGCCGATGACGTTCACGTTGGAGGAAGCCAAGGAACTCAAAGCAATTGTGGAGCGCACCGGTAAGCTATTATGCCTCACCCACACCTACAGCGGTTATCCGATGGTTAAACAGGCCAAGGCGATGATAAAAGACGGCGTAATCGGCAAAGTCAGGAAAATCGTGGTCGAGTATCCGCAAGGATGGTTGAGCCGGCTCTCCGAACGGGAAGGAAATGCACAAGCTGCGTGGCGCACAGACCCCAAGAAGTCAGGCAAAAGCGGTTCAATGGGTGATATTGGTACACATGCCGCGCATTTGGCCGAATACGTAACCGGCCTACAGATTAGCGAGCTCTGCGCTGACCTGTCTACGTTGGTTGAAGGCAGGATGTTGGACGACGATGGTAACGTGTTGTTGCGTTTTGACAATGGTGCAAGGGGAGTCCTGATCGCATCACAGATATCCGCAGGAGAGGAAAATGCGCTTCGCATTCGGGTATACGGCGAAAAGGGTGGAATCGATTGGGCCCAGGAAGACCCGAACAACCTGATCTTGAAACTACTTGACCAACCCCGTCAGTACATTCGCACAGGCAACGGCTATCAAGCACCCTATACGCTCAGCTCTTTTGCAACCCATAATACCCGCATTCCTTCGGGCCATCCAGAGGGGCTTTTGGAAGCGTTTGGCAACATCTATCGCAATTTCGCGCTTACGGTATCGGCCAAGCTCAACGGCGAAACGCCTACTCCCGAGATGCTCGATTTCCCACAGGTAGACGAAGGTGTACGAGGCATGGCGTTCATCGATAACGTCGTGGCCAGTAGCGAAGGCGCCGAGAAATGGACAAAATTTGTCGTTTAAAATAAGTCAACATTGAACCTCTCGGGTGGCCCGGTAGCGGGCTGCTATGCAACCCGAGAGGTTCCTTCTTCCCATGGAAGATAACCATCCCCTCCTTGTTATCCTCGGTCCGACTGCCTCTGGAAAGACCGAGCTGGCCGTAGCGGTAGCCAAACGAATCCATGCCGCCGTGATCAGTGCAGACTCGCGGCAGGTATACCGGCGTATGGACCTCGGTACCGGCAAGGACCTCGATAGCTATGGCGATATCCCTTACTATCTCATCGATATACTGGAGGCTGGAGAACGCTACCATGTAGCCCAATACCGGGAAGATTTCCACCATGCGCTGACGACCATTCAACACGAAGGAAAGCGAGCTATACTGTGCGGGGGAACAGGATTGTACATCCAATCGGTATTGCAGGGACTTGACTACAGTATGGTGCCCGTGAACAATACGCTTCGTCATTCACTCGATCCGCTATCCAAGGATGCCTTAACCCAGGAGTTGGGGAGTCTGACCATCCCCGCGGATTTCAAACCGGATACCAGCACCAAAAAACGGCTTATCCGGGCAATTGAAATTGCGGATTGGTGCAGCCATCAACCCCTGCCACCTACCCGTTACCCTCCGGTAAAGGCAATCCTTTTTGGTATCGATCCTCCGGTTGAAGAACGAAGGCGGAAAATTACCGAACGGCTCGTTCAGCGACTTGACGAGGGGCTTATTGAAGAAGTGAAGGGCTTATTGGAAAATGGGATATCGCCAGAAAAGCTCATTTACTACGGGTTGGAATATAAATACATCACCCGATACCTGTTGGGCGAGCTCGACTATCAGTCGCTTTTCTCCCGCCTCAACACCGAAATACATCGTTTTGCCAAGCGGCAGATGACTTATTTCCGCAAAATGGAAAAAGATGGATTCAAAATTCGCTGGTTGTCCAATGGAACAACCAACGATAGGACGAATGAGATCTTAAATGCGTTATAATTTTATCTCCACTTCCTTACCATTGAAGAAATGGAACTCGGTAAGGTAATACGAAGATACCGGCTTTACTTTAATCCAGCGGCCAAACTTAAAATACCACTTCACTCGCCGCGAAATAAACCCTGATTTAATATAGGCATAGATGTATGGGTGCACGCACAAGGTGATGTCTTTTTCGTTTTGTTCCTGCAAGATGAATCCCAGGTTATTTTCGATGTCGTCCATCAATACGATGCTCGACCGTATTTCCCCGGTACCGTCACACGCTGGGCATTTCTCATTGGTCACAATAGTCATTTCCGGCCGTACACGCTGCCGGGTGATTTGTACCAAGCCAAACTTACTCGGCGGAAGTATAGTATGCCGCGCCCGGTCTGTTGCCATGCATTGCTTAAGGTAAGCATACAGTTCTTTGCGGTTGGTCGGTTTGTGCATATCGATAAAATCGATGACCACAATGCCGCCCATATCTCGTAAGCGCAGTTGTCTGGCTATTTCCTTGGCCGCTTCCATGTTTACCTGCAGCGCGTTTTCTTCTTGGTTTTCTTTATTGGCTGTCCGATTGCCGCTATTGACATCGATGACATGCAATGCCTCGGTGTGTTCGATTACCAAGTACGCGCCGCCGTGTAGATTTACCGTCTTTCCAAAGGCAGCTTTAATCTGACGTTCAACGCCGAAGTGCTCAAATATATGTTCCTTGTGCTTATAAAGCTTAACGATCTTCTCTAAATCAGGTGAGATTTCCTGCACATAGGAGCGGGTCTCTTCGTAGATGGCTTGCTCATTCACATAGATATGCGAAAACTCATCGGTGAGGATATCGCGCAAAATGGTTGAGGTCCGATCCATTTCACCGAGTACTTTCTGCGAGGGTTCTGCCGATCGCAAGCGGCTGGTCAACACCTCCCACTTGGCAATGAGATCCAACAAATCCTTCTGCAGTTCAGCGACGCCCTTACCCTCCGAAACCGTTCGAATAATGACACCGAAATTGCTCGGTTTAATGCTTTCCACAATCTTCTTGAGCCGATTGCGTTCGGCATTGCCTTTGATTCGTTTAGAAATGGATACTGCGCTCGAAAAAGGCACCAATACAACGTACCTACCAGCAATAGACAAATCCGAACTTAGCCGTGGTCCCTTGGTAGAAATGGGTTCCTTGGCTATCTGCACGGGCAACAACATATTACGGGTCAATACCTCAGATATCTTGCCGGCTTTGTTGATGTCTTTTTCTAATTTTAAACTATCGAGCAGTTTCTCTTTGTAACTGCCATTCTTTACTAATTTGGTAAGCTTGATGAGCGATTGCACCTGAGGACCCAAATCCAGATAGTGCAAGAAAGCATCTTTCGAATATCCAACATCTACAAATGCCGCGTTAAGGCCAGGCATGATTTTCTTTATCCTGCCTAAATAGATATCCCCAACGGCGTAGTTGTTGTTTGCTTGTTCCTTGTTGAGCTCTACAAGCTGTTTGTCCTGAAGTAAAGCGATAGTGACCCCTCTTTCGGGAGTCGAATCGATAATTAACTCCTTTACCAACAGCTACTTCTTTTGCAAAGCAGGCAATTGTTGGAAACAGCATTTTTTGCTGCTTTTTTACGTGCTTTATGCTACGGCAACCACCTGCTCTGAATGAAACAATAAAATACGTTTAATCAACATCCCTTATCCTTCTGGAAGCGCTATTAGGGCAGAGTTCTATTGTGAAATCACGCTCGTTTATATACCCCATCCCAGAAGCGGGTTTATGTTAGACAGGCTGATTATTTTTTCTTGTGCCTGTTTTTTCTTAAACGTTTCTTACGCTTGTGGGTAGCCATCTTGTGTCTTTTTCTTTTCTTTCCGCTTGGCATAGCTTAAAAATTTTTTTAAATGAATAAATTAAAATGATTATTTACTCAACTCATCGATCTTACGATTGATAAACTGAGTGAGGGTTGGATCAGCAGCTAAATCCCTGCTTTTTTCAAAAGCAGCTATCGCTTCGTGTTTCAACCCAATGTTTTCATAACTCGTTGCCAGATAAAAATAGGACTCGGCGTCTGGCTGTAAAGAAACAACCGTTTTGAACCGGTCGATAGCGCGGTCAAACTGGCGTGACTGCATCGAAAACAAGCCCAGGCTTTTGTTAGCCTCAACATGATCGGGATCGGCTTTGACAACCTCCTGAAGGAGGGAGATTCCTGCCATGGGATTGTTCGTACCACTTACATATGCGCTGCCCAATCCCGTCTTTGCATCCAAACTTGCCGCATTCCGTTCCAACGCCTTTTCATATGCGTTGATTGCATACCCATTAAGTGCGCGGGCCATCAATGTGTCTTGCAGGTTGGTATAGGCTGCGCGGTATGCGTCGCCCGCTTTGAGCCAATGATCAAACTGGTCATCGAGCTTCGCCAATTCTTCATACACAAATCCAAGCGGGGCAGGCCTATTCACGTCATCCCATTTGGTTGCAAGTTGTTGCAATACACTTGCCTTTTCTGAATCGGCGGCACGCTGCAATTGCGCTTCAATATCCGAAATTTCCTTGATAATACTTGCGTTGAGTCCTTGCTTGGCTTGTTGCGAAACGGATTCAAGTGTAATTTGAGGACCGGCATTAGCGCCAGCGGCCGCACCTGCCTTCTCTTCATTGACCAAACCCTTAATAGGCTGCGCCAATAGAAACCCCATAAGTATGACTATGGATGTAACGGCGACTACCTGTTTGGTCCTCTGCTGCATGTGTGGATTGTATTACCAGCTTGGGTACAAAAAAAATTATTTGTTGCCAGACTTCACCTTTTCAACAAAGGTTTTGGCCGGCTTGAAGGTTGGCACATAGTGTGCTGGGATAATGATAGCGGTATTCTTTGAAATATTGCGCGCAGTCTTTTCAGCTCTCTTTTTCACTACAAAACTACCGAAACCTCTTACGTAGACATTCTCGCCCCCAACCATCGCATTTTTTACAACCTTGAAAAAAGCCTCTACCGTTTCTTGAACATCTACTTTCTCTAACCCTGTTTTGTTAGCGATTTCTGCGATAATTTCTGCCTTAGTCATATCTATAATTTTTGTAATTAATTATTTTTCAATACATAAGCCCTTCGAATGTTGGGGATGCAAAAGTATCGCTTTAAAACGACATCTTAAAATAAAATTGTTAAATTTTTGTAAATGAACATCTTTACCGGGCAGTTCAAAAAATGCGCTACAACGTTTTCGTTAATATTTATCCAGAAAGGTACTCCTAATAATTCCATTTTTGACTAATATTGGGGCTTAAAACACAATATAAACCCTATTGTAATAGTTATGGATGGAATAGAACAGTTTTCATTAGCCGACAAAGTGATTGTGATTACCGGTGCCACTGGGGTATTAGGCGAGTCGTTTGCACTCGCAACTGCGGCTGCAGGAGCCAAGGTGGCGGTATTGGGAAGAAACCGGGAGCGAGCCGAGGCCCGGGTAGCCGCTATCAAATCAAACGGCGGCGAAGCGATTGCTGTCATTACCGATGTATTGGATGAACAAGCCGTACACCGCGCTCAAGATGAAATACTGGATGCCTGGGGCACGATAGACGGTTTGGTGAATGCTGCAGGGGGCAATATTCCGGGGGCTACAATAGCTCCTGAACAAAACCTTTTTGACACCAACATTGCCGATACACAGAAGGCCGTAGAGCTCAATCTCTTCGGTACTGTGATTCCTACACATGTTTTTGGGCGGGTAATCGCCGAGAAGGGAAAGGGATCTATTGTGAATATCTCTTCACTAGCAGCGCAGCAGGCAATTACCCGTGTAATGGGCTACAATATGGCCAAATGTGCGATTGAGGGATATACCAAATGGATGGCGGTAGAGCTGGCACAGCGCTATGGTGATAACGTGCGGGTCAATGCCATTGCCCCCGGCGTGTTTCTCACCGAGCAAAACCGGTCGTTGCTTACCAATCCCAACGGGTCATATACAGACCGGGCCCAACGTTTTGTCAACAATACAGCCTTCGGGCGACTGGGCAGTCCAAAAGAGCTTACCGGGGCATTGATTTTCCTGCTCAGCGATGCGTCGGGCTTTATTTCGGGCGAGACCATTTTGGTGGATGGTGGGTTCAACGCGTGGAGCGGGGTGTGAAGGAGGCGGCAAACTAGGATGGGGTAAAGCAAACGAATGAACGGATAAGGTTAATGAGCAGGGAATACGGATGAAAGGTAAGCATAGCGCTAACAATCAAAAAAACACAGATGACAAAAAAACTTGAACAAACATGGCGGTGGTATGGCCCTGCCGACACCGTTTCCCTGCAGGATATCAAACAAGCAGGGGCTACCGGAATCGTAACGGCACTACATCATATCCCCCACGGGGCCGTGTGGCCTTTGGAAGATATCCTCGAACGTAAAGGCCTCATCGAAGATGCGGGGCTTACGTGGAGCGTGGTCGAAAGCGTACCGGTGCATGAAGCGATCAAGACACGACGGTCCGACGCGCAGCACTATCTCGAGAACTACCGGCAAAGTCTTCGAAATCTAGCGCTGGGGGGAATCAAAACCGTTTGCTATAATTTCATGCCGGTATTGGATTGGACGCGTACTCAGCTCGATCTGGAAATGAAGGACGGCTCCAAAGCGCTTTATTTTAACTGGAATGATTTGGCAGCATTCGACCTTTTCATCCTCAAGAGGGAGGGGGCAGAAGAGGACTACCCTGAAGAAATCAAAGTGGAAGCCAAAAAAAGACACCAAGCATATACCCCCCAAGCAATTGAATTGCTCAACACCAATATCCTGATGGGCATACCTGGTGAACGGAGCATCGAACTGGAAGAATTACGGGAAAGTATCCGTGAATATGCGGCCATCGGTTTCGACGGCCTGCGTCAAAACCTCATCTGGTTCCTGTCATCCATCGCGGAGGTATGTGAAGAGCATGGTATCCGGATGACGATCCACCCTGACGACCCACCTTATCCCATCCTCGGGTTACCGCGCATTGCCAGCAATAAAGAAGACCTTTTGCATATCCTCCACGGGGTGGACAAGCCATTCAATGGAATCTGTTTCTGTACAGGATCATTGGGAGCGGGCGTATCCAATGATCTGCCGGCAATTTTCGAAGCCGTAAAGGACCGTGTTTATTTTGTACACCTCCGTAACGTAAAAAAGGACATACAGGGCAATTTTTTTGAAGCCGACCACCTCGATGGTGACGTTGATATGTATGCTGTGATGAAGGCGCTGGTAGCGGAAAACCAGCTGCGCGAAGATGCCATCCCTTTCCGCCCGGACCATGGTCATCAAATGCTTGACGACCTCAACAAAACCACAGCGCCCGGTTATTCCGCCATCGGCCGCCTACGCGGATTGGCCGAATTGCGGGGATTGGAGCTGGGGATTATTAGACAATAAATACCCTTTTAATCGAAACGGATATGGCCCATTTTCTTCACGACGATTTTTTATTGCAGTCGCAGTACGCCATCAAGCTCTACCACGATTACGCCAAGGAGCTACCCATCATCGACTATCATTCGCACCTTCCTCCTGATGCCGTTGCAGCAGATGAGAATTTCCGGAACATTACCCACATCTGGCTTGCCGGCGATCATTACAAATGGCGCGCACAGCGGGCTTTGGGCATTCCCGAGAAATACATCACAGGTGATGCCAACGACCGGGATAAATTCCAGAAATGGGCTGAAGCTGTACCGTATACGCTACGCAACCCCCTGCACCACTGGACCCACATGGAACTCAAAAATCCATTCGGCATCAATGAACTGCTAAGTCCGGATAATGCGAATGCCATTTTCGACGGCACATTGACCCAATTGCAGGCACCTGAATTTTCCCCACGTGGTTTGCTTCGGCATTTCGGTGTGGAAATGGTCGGAACAACAGACGATCCCACCGACAACCTCGTTCATCATCAAACCATTGCCCAATCGGGCTTCGAGACTAAGGTCTGGCCAACATTTCGACCGGACAAAGTTTTCCAACTCAGCAAAGGGGATGATTACCGCCGCTACATCGAGCAGCTGCAGGCAAGCAGCGGCGTAGCGATTGTCGACCTGGATACGTTACTGGATGCACTATGGAATCGTTTATATTATTTCCATAGCCATGGATGCCGCATTGCCGACCATGGGCTAAATCATCTACCATTGGCGATTACGTCACCTGTTTCGCTAGACGAGGTATTCAAGCAGGTGCTCAGCGGTGATGATCGCCTTGCAGCCGAACATGAAGAGGCGTTTACCTACCTTGTGCTCTCCGAGTTGTGTAAATTATACCATGATAAAGGCTGGGTGCAACAATTCCACTTGGGTCCATTGCGCAATACCAATAGCCGGAGGCTGCGCGAGCTTGGTGCGGACACGGGTTACGACTCCATCGGGGATTTCCAACAGGCCCAACGCATGCAGCGCTTTTTCAATGCATTGGAAGAGGAGGACCGCTTAGCGAAAACGGTGGTATATAACCTCAATCCAGCAGACAATGCGGTGTTTGCCGCCATGATGGGAAATTTTCAGGGAGAGGGTGTAAAAGGTAAGATGCAATTCGGCTCAGGTTGGTGGTTTCTGGATCAATTGGATGGAATGACCCAACAGTTGAATACCCTGTCGAATATCGGGTTAATCAGCTGCTTCGTGGGGATGCTTACGGATTCGCGGAGCTTTCTATCCTACTCCCGGCACGAATATTTCAGGCGATTGCTTTGCAATCTTTTTGCAGACGACATCAATCGGGGATTATTACCCGACGATATCCAATGGACTGGAAAACTGATTCAGGACATCTGCTACTACAATGCAAAGGAGTATTTCGGTGTGTGAAGACTTCATTGAATCCCCGATACTCGGACATGTAGGAATAAATTAACGCCTTCAGGTTCGTTTTCAATCCGGATATTCTGTTTTTCGACACCGGCCTGCACAGCGAGGCTGGTCAGCTGTGACGCAGAGCGATGATGTAAATACCAATCGCCGAAAAGTTCCATAAAGGCGCGCGTGGGGTTGTAAGTACCGAAGTTACCGATGATCACCTCGCCGCCTGGCTTCGTCCAGCTTACAAATTTTCTGAGCATCTTCACGAATACACGATCATTGAAATAGTCGAATAAACCCGCGCTCCAAACCACATCAAACACATCCTTCGGTTCGTACCGGAATACATTCTTTTCCACAAAGTCGATTTCTTCCCCAAATCCACTATTCAGCCCCTTTGCATAGGTAATGGCACGGCCATCAGCTTCAATACTTACGGTGCTTACGCGGCCCCTGCCGATCCGTACATACAAATCCGCCAAATCCCGGGCAGGGCCACTGGCCACGTTCAGGAGATCAAGTCTCCCTTTCCTTTCAAGGCAGTTTGCTATTGTTTTGACGAAATAAGCCTTCCTATTGCGAACCGCCCGCGTCGCAGCACAGTTTTGCCAAAATCTATCCCATTTTTCAAAGCGTCCATCCGGCGTTATATACTCCCTATATATCTTGTCGATAATCATAAAATCTCCTGCGTACCCATATGGCTTTCTGATGGAATGACCATGAAGGGTTGCCGAGAGGCACTCATCGCCAAAACCCTGCTGCATGAGCTTCAAATCGATCGCCGAAATATTACCCGCTTTATGTTCCCGGCCTAACCTATCCGCAATCTGGGTAAGTTGATCATATTCGTGCGGTTCTGGCCCTCCTTTACTAACAATCTTTTGGAGGAACTCGATCGGTTGTACTAACTGGCTTTCAATAGCTGTCATCGTTGTCATTTTAAAGTTAAAGAAATGAATCACAGCATAAAGGTGATAACCAAATACGAGCTTTCAGTGCATGACTTTATAAGGGCTGTACCGCGCTTGACGAAAACCGTCACCGAATTAACCGGACACGAATAAGCACGTTTGCCGATTGGCATTTTATCTGAATCCGAATACGTATGGAAATACAAAAACCACAATAATTGCCCAAATGCTGTAGACGGGCAAGTAAACGGCAATGGCTTTCCCCACGGCGGTTACGGTAACTTTATTGGAAAGTACCCTGAAGAGCTGCACGGCCACCAATAGCAAGTTCACCAAAATCAATACGTTGGCGCCCAACACGGCGGCTCTATTGGGTGTAATTCCCCATTCCGAAATCCGGAAAAGAATGGCGGAAAGCGCAATGCCATTCACTACGATGGTTATTACGGATAGCAAGAAAAGGATTCCCATTTCCGTACGGCTTTTCGTTGTCTTAGCGGCTTCTGCAATCGAAAAGAAAATAATCGCTATGACACCGATCAGCAATACGTTGAAAAGCAGTAAAAATTCCCGGTCATTGTATGGGTTTTTTCCCGAATAGACGATCGCCACGAGATAAATCACCAACATCACCAATACCAATGGGCTGAATATCCGGGCTATTACAGGCGAAACTTTACCCACCAACTGCGGATTGGATTGGGTAAGGTAAGTTGCTACGATAGGTGCAGCAGCAAGCCCCATCAAGCCCACATGCTCGATATAGAGTTGTTCGATGTCGAGACCGATCAATGAGAAAAGTCCAATAGTTATGCCGCTTAGGATACCACCTGCTATCACGATGAGTGTTGTCATAACCAACAAATCGCCATTATAGGTCAGGAAACCCAGCCGCCTGTCCGCGTTATTTCCTTCCCCACCAACAAAAGCAAATCCCAGCATAGACCATAAAAAGAGGGGCAGATGAATGCATGATAAAATCAAGGTATCGCTTTTCTCCACGATGGGCAGGGAATTGATAAAAACCAAGCTCCCTATCATAGCGGCAGCCAGAAAAGTAATTTTCAACGCTGACAATCTATTCTTCCATGCAAAATAAGTCGTCAGCAGCGGGAATACAATAAAACCGATATTTCTGGGATAGAAAAAGTCCTCATCGATATCGAAAAAAGCGGGCAGTTTCACGATCAAACCCGCTACAAGCGAAGCCATAATCACAACGATCAATTCCTTGGCCGAACCCCAGTAAATTTCATTGCTTTCGTAGTTTAGTCGTTCATACCAGCAATCGGCAAGTGTGTCTCCTTTGATTTCCGGATACAGCACGCCAAATGCCTGTTTAAAAGATGCTTTATTGGTTTGGTACAACTTTTCGAGCTGTTTGGGGTCATGGAGATGCGTACGAATTTCTCCTTTCATGATGGGCAGCGGTGTGCTGATGTTTAGTGGTGTCATGACGATGTCTTTTTAGTTATTAATCAGATGAATATTAGTGTTAAAGCACTTTGAAATACAAAGTAAAGGCCGAAAAAAATTTATGGCTTCTGCGATTTAATTAGTTGCTCCAATGTTTTCAGGTGGTCGTTAAAAGCTTTCTTACCTGCTGTCGTAATGAAATATTTTGTGTTGGGCTTTCTATTCACAAATGATTTGCTTACGCCAATAAATGCTTCCTTTTCGAGCGCTTTGATGTGGCTTGCCAAATTACCATCAGTTACGTCGAGAAAATCCTTCAGCGAATTGAAATCGAGCGTATCATTGACCGCCAGTGCCGACATGATACCCAGCCTGATTCTGCTTTCGAACGCTTTATGTAAACTAGCAAGGGAGATTTTCACCGCTCGTATCTGTAATGGATATAAATGCCGTAAATAATATGCAGTACCCCGAAACCTATCGCCCAGCAAAGCAAGCCGTAACCAATGAAGCATAAGCCGACCAGACCCAAGACAATCTCCATAAGTCCCAGCATCCTCACTTCGGCATAGGTGAAGTTACCGGCATTATACAGTGCCAAGCCATAGAATACGAGCGTAAAGGGGGCGACCAAGCCAATCAAACCTTTTGAAATCAGCACAAAGATAAGTATTCCGCCTGCCACTAATGGGACCGACATATTGATCAGCAATCTTCTGGATGTCGTATTCCATATCCTTTCACCTCGCTTATCGGCCTTTTTATAAGAAAGGAAAATAGCTGTTCCTATCGCCAACACCAAAACAGCTACAGCCAGGGCAATCAGCTTCGGCAGCACAATACCTTCATCACTTGGCACTTGGGTTACCTCATCGGGATCGAAAGCGAAGTATACGTAGGCCACATAAGCGCCCATCAGGGCATAAATACCAGCCATAATACCTGCCCAACCCGAAAGCGATAGAAATTTCGAAGTACGCTCCATCATGGAACGGATCGCAGCGATATCCCCGACGTAGTCCTTTTCTTTTTTCATTTCAAAAAGTACTTTTTTTTTCAAAGTTAAATATAAATTCTAAATTTGCAAGAGCCGGAAGAAATTTTTTAGAATGTTCTATGGGAAGATACAGCCGGTTGATAGGAAAGGAAAAGACGCATGAACTATTTTGTGAGCAAAGATTCTATAGTCCGCAGGATCTGGGGAAACGGAGACACCATCCTGTTGATTTTTGCTGGGGCAGCAGCAGAATTTGCGTTGAACAAAGCAGTCGACTGGCTTTACTTTACGGGCCGCCTTCCTGCCGATCCCCTCAGGCGGCTATTTTCGACCGTTTCCTATGCACGCCAGATTGTCTTTGCCGAACATGATCATGCCATACGTGCTATCGATAAGATCACGGCTATCCACAAGGAGGTTGAAACCCAACGCGGCGAAAACATACCCGATTGGGCTTACCGCGATGTGCTATTCATGCTGATCGATTATTCCATACGGTCCTATGAGTTGCTCGAACGGAAATTAACGATAGCCGAAAAGATATCTGTATTTCATGTTTTTCACCGCGTGGGACTGCGTATGCAACTTAACGGCTTGCCTTCCAACTACGATCAGTGGCTACTCATGAGAACAGCTGGTTTGCACGCGAACCTGCTGAATGGTCATTTCACCAAAGACCTTTACCGCCAATACCGAAAGCACCTCGGGTGGTTCAGATTCCGTATCTTAAAACAGGCCCAAGCGCGACTGGTACCGCAACCGGTAAACGAACTGCTGGGCCTCGGCAAAAGCCCTTTTGCGGATCTCGTGTTGAATACGTATAAGCTCAGCCGGGCTATCCGGCTGAAATCGATGCTAAAAAATGTATTGTTGCCAACGGCGTACAAAAAACAGATTATGGCGCTAGATAGCCCTGCCGACGACGCTTAGCCAACCTCTTTCAACTTCCTGCCAACGTATACGAAAAAAAATGATACCAGGATAAACAAGACCACCATGCCGGCAGCATTGCCGATCACCTTAGGGAACCCCAGCATAGCGACATCCATAAACGGATACGGATAAAAGCCCGAAAAATATCCCCGGACTAAAATATAGCCGAGATAAAGAAATGGAAATACCAGCCATTTCGGTACTTGGTTGTAAAAAACGCCGTGTCGATGCCCGTAGCAGTACCAATAGCCTATCGTCACTACCGGCATGACAGAATGAAGCAGTTCATCCACTACTTTCTGCAGACCCGTCGGTGTCCAAAGTTGCCTGAGCAATACCTGGTAGACCAGACCCACAATCGTGATATACACCGTAATCGCCGTGAGTGCTCCGCCGTCGAATTTTTTGATGCCCCATGCCTGCAACGTAAAAAACAATGCCACGAGCATGTTGGTGAGAATCGTAAAGAAACTGAAAAAACGCACAATGTTCTCCCCAAGGGGCAGTACACTGTTGTTGAGCATCAGCAGAAATTGAGCGATGACCGCAAACCAGCCCACTGCGGCAAAGATGATGGCTAGTAATTTCCTGTATGGCTTCATAAAAGGTAATGTCTTATCATCGCGAACGCTATCGCTGCGCACCGTAAATATAGGAGTAATTTCAAACACTCAATTCGCCAAGACATCATTTGTGGCCACTGCCACTTTCCAAGTCCATAAATCTATCCGGCTTTCCAAAGCCTACTATAAAAAAAGAGGCTGTCTTTTTAGACAACCTCTTTCCCTGTAGCCCGTAGGGGAATCGAACCCCTGTTTCAAGAATGAAAATCTTGCGTCCTAACCCCTAGACGAACGGGCCATCATTAATTACGGGTTGCAAATATAAGCGTTATTTGATTAGATACAACTATCGATGAATTTTTATATCAAGTCAAAACCGATATCCTTGCGAAAATATTTGCCTTCGAAATAAATACGCCCTGCATCTGCCGTAGCCTGCTGCAAAGCTTCAAACATGGTGTCCTCCAGGGCGGTGACTGCCAATACCCGGCCGCCGGCTGTCTGTACAACACCATCAACTTCATTCGTGCCGGCATGGAATACAATCGAATCCTTTACATTTTCAATGTTGCTAATGGCCTTGCCGGGTTCATAAGCCCCGGGATATCCCCCCGAAACCAACACCACCGTGGCCGCCGTCTTTGAAGAGAGGGTAAAGGAGCGATCGGTAAGATTGCCTTGGGCCACACCTTCCAGCAGGTCTAAGAGATCGCTTTCAATACGCGGCAACACGCTCTCTGTTTCGGGATCGCCCATGCGCACGTTATATTCAATCACGTAAGGCTCGCCGTTTACGTTCATCAGGCCAATGAAAATAAATCCCTTGTAGGGAATATTGTCCTTTTTCAGTCCGGCTATTGTGGGGACGATGATACGTTCCTCTACCTTATCCAAGAATTCATTATCCGCAAACGGTACCGGAGATACCGAGCCCATGCCACCGGTGTTGAGGCCAGTATCGCCCTCTCCAATACGCTTATAGTCTTTGGCTGCAGGCAAGACCTTATAGGTGTCGCCATCTGTAAGCACGAAAACAGACAACTCAATACCTGCCAGGTATTCCTCAATCACCACCTTGCTGCTTGCTTTCCCGAATTTAGCATCCGCCAACATGGCCGTCAATTCGGCTTTAGCCTCCTCCAAAGCGGTACAGATCAGTACCCCTTTTCCGGCCGCCAGGCCGTCGGCCTTGAGCACGATAGGAAGCCGCTGTGTTTCCAGGTAGGCCAATCCGTCAGCCAGTGTCGCTTTGTCAAATGACCTTGAAGCAGCGGTAGGGATACCGTGGCGCACCATGAATTGCTTGGCGAAATCTTTACTCCCTTCCAATTGGGCTCCCTTTTGCTGCGGACCGATAACCGGGATTTCCCGGAGGTCCGCACGGTCGAGAAAATAGTCGTGTATACCCTTCACCAACGGTTCTTCAGGCCCTACGATCACCATAGCTACCGCATGCTGGCGTACAAAATCCGCTATCCCTTCGAAATCGGTCACCTCAATCGGCACATTCTGACCATAGCGACTGGTTCCGGCATTCCCTGGCGCAATGTACAGTTGCGTTATTCGGTCGCTTTGCGCTATTTTCCAGGCGAAAGCACTTTCCCGTCCACCCGAGCCAACTATAAGGATATTCATTCGTTGATAATTTTTTATGCACTTCACGAAACCCGCCCTCGCAGGTTTCAGCTTGCAAAGATATTTTTTTTACCTATATTTACCACTATCAGAGACTGGCAAAACCAATCATTGTAAAGACTGGTTATCATTTGTCAGTTTACACCAATTTAAACTATTGGTCGATGAAGGGGTGTCGCTTTCTTTCCATTTTGCTCATACTTTGGCTTTCTACGCCAGCTGTATACGCACAGGACACCACCATTGACGGGGTCTTAGCGAAGCTGCAGCGCTATGCCGATGACCGTCCCCAAGAAAAAGTATATCTTCATCTTGATAAGCCTTATTACACCGTAGGCGACGATATTTGGTTTAAAGGCTATGTTACCATTGGAGCATACAATTACCTTTCGGGCCTCAGCAAGATCTTATATGTAGACCTTATCGACCCTGAAGACGAAATCGTACAATCCATCAGGTTGCCGCTCATCGCCGGGGTAACCATGGGCGACTTTCAACTGGCCGATTCGCTCCGTGAGGGCAACTACCGAATCCGTGCCTACACCAATTGGATGCGTAATTTCGATAACGATATCTTCTACGACCGCGTGCTACCCATAGGCAATGCCCGTACGGACGATGTTATTACGCATAGTTCTTTTTCCTACGAAAATTCCCCGATACATACCGTTAATACCGAAATCACATTTACCGACCTGAGAGGCGGGCCCTTGGCAGATATGGCGGTGAACTATCAGGTCGTCATGGAGGGGCGCAACATCGGCCGTGGCCGGGAAAAAACAGATGAATCGGGCCGCATCGCGTTCGATTTCGTAAACAAACAGCCATTTAATCTCAAAACGGGAAAAATGGAGCTTTCGTTATTGGCTCCCGGAAAGCCCACTATCAATAAAACGATACCACTGAAAACCACGTCTAATACCAATAGCATCCAGTTTTTTCCCGAGAGCGGTCACTTGGTGGCTGGCAACCTGACCAAAGTCGCGTTTAAAGCCCTAGCCCCTGAAGGGACAGGTATTGCCGCAAAGGGTTATCTGGAAGATCAGCATGGCAATCAAATTGCGGATTTTGAGTCGACATATGCGGGCATGGGCAACTTCAGCTTTATCCCACAGGCAGGAAGCAGTTACCTCGCAAAGGTGACCTACGCCGATGAGAGCCAAGCGGACACCAAACTCCCCGAGGTGATGACGAGCGGCTATGCCTTGGCGGTCAATAATGAATTGGATAAGCAGCTTTTCGTGCAGGCCTTTGCTTCTGACAGTTTGGTCGATGGGCAGGAAGTCACATTAGTGCTCCAGCGCAATGGAACAGTTTTCTATGCGTCAAAAGGTAAGCAATCGAAAAAAGAGCTGGTTTTCTCCATTCCACGAGACCCTATTCCAGCCGGGGTGGTGCAATTGACGCTTTTCGCCTCGGATATGAGGCCGCTGGCGGAACGCACCATCTTTAATTTCAACGAAAAATCAGGATTACCATTAACAGTAACCACAGATCAGGAAACATATAGGCCCAAACAGCGCGTATCTGTAAGGATTGCCGCGGGTATGGAAGCAGATACGAATCGTATAGCGACGCTTTCCGCCGCCGTAATCGATGTGACCAAAGTACCTGTGGACAGCGGGCTCCGCGAGACGAACATCTACGCAAGCCTGCTGCTCAGCTCGGATATAAAGGGATATATTGAGACCCCTGCTTATTATTTTGAAGATACCGATATCTCCCGGCGCAGGCAACTGGATAATGTCATGCTTACGCAAGGATGGAGCCGGATAAACTGGCGAGACCTTTTGGCCGGCCGAACCCCAGCGATCACCTATCAGCCTGAACAGGACCTGCGTATCAGCGGTGTGGTTACCAAGCGTGACCGTAAGACACCGGTGCCCAATGCCACGGTAACCATCCTGTCTACCGGCGACGTTACCGCGATCGTAGACACGGTCTCAGATACAGAGGGTCGGTTCAATTTCGATCGGCTGTTGTTTTATGACGACACCAAATTTGTCGTACAGGCCCGCGATGAACGTGGCCGGAAAAATGTAGAGGTCGTCCTTGATGACGCGCCCAAGCAACAGGTGACCCGCAACCGAGATGCGCCCGATGCCACCGTTAACGTGAACCAATCCATCAGCACTTATCTCAAAAATACCCAGCAGCAATTTGAAGAGCTAGAAAAATATGGCCTCAAGGAGAAGACCATTTTATTGGAAGAGGTGAAAGTAACCGAAGCCGCCACAAAAGATAAGATAAGGCATTCAAGCAACCTTAACGGAGCGGGCAACGCTGATCAGGTTATTACCGCCGAAGACCTGAGTATGGGCTGCGCAACATTGGCTATGTGTTTACAAGGCAGACTCGTAGGCGTACTTTTCCGCAATGGAGTACCGTATTCGACGCGCTCATTCAACCAACCGATGCAAATCGTGTTGGACGGCATGTTTATGGAAGCCGATGCACTTTCCATGATCAACCCCTTTGATGTCGAGACCATCGAAGTGCTGCGGGGCGTCGGCAACACCGCCATTTATGGAAGCAGGGGCGGGGGCGGGGTGCTCATCATTACAACCAAGCGTGGCGACAGCGGAGGCTACGACAGGGAGTTGTATACCCCAGGTATCGTCACGCATAGCCCACAGGGATACTATGAAGTACGCGAATTCTATGTGCCCGACTATAGCAAGCCGGCAGACTCACTGGCCGGAATGAAAGATCTTCGGACCACCATTCACTGGGCACCCAATATCGTTACAAACCAAGACGGGGCGGCTTCATTCGAATTTTACACCGCCGAAACGCCGGGCACCTACCGCATCGTAGTGGAAGGATTAGATGTAGATGGCCGCTTGGGCCGTGCCGTGTATTACATTAAGGTAAAGTAACTGCAGACAAGCACATAAAGCAAGAAGCAGCCGTGCGTAATAAATACTAAAAAATGAGTTTCATCAGAATAACCATAGAAGATCGCATTGCGCATGTCCATTTGGACCGTGGCAAATCGAATGCGATTGATCAACAGATGCTCGAAGAGCTGGGGCAGGCGGTCGTCGATGCGCAGGAAAATCCAGCCGTGGAGGGCCTCCTCCTACATGGCAACGAAGGCTTCTTCAGTGCCGGATTAGATCTCATCGCATTATATGATTACAGCGAGGACGAAGTGCGTCGCTTCTGGCATACTTTCATGGATGTTATCCGTAAGCTTGTCGCTTTTGATAAGCCCGCGGTTGCCGCAATCAGCGGGCACAGCCCTGCAGGTGGCTGCGTATTGGCCATCTGCTGCGATTACCGGGTCATGGCCGACGGGGACTTCATCATTGGCCTCAACGAAGTCCCCGTGGGAATTATCGTGCCTGATAGTATTTTCCAATTGTACCGCTTTTGGCTGGGTGCAGCCAAGGCTTATCACTTCTTGCTAGAAGGCAGGTTGCTTAAACCACGCGAAGCACTTGAAGCCGGACTGGTGGATGAAGTGGTGGATATGCGGAGCATCCGAACGGCCGCAGTGCGCCAGCTGAGGAAGTATACCCAATACGAACGGAATGCGTGGCGGCAGAGTAAGCGTAATATGCGGCAGCAGTTGATCGCTGCGTTCGATGCCAACCAAACGGAAATCATCGACGCCGTACTGAAACAATGGTGGTCGCCGGCTACCCGCGCCATCCTCAAAACGATTATCGATAACCTGAAAAAGTAACCATGTCGAACAACGAAGCAGGTAACGCCGTACAAGGTGCATTACGCGAAGGTGCGCTTCAAGGAAAAACCATCGTGGTAACCGGTGGCGGTACCGGATTGGGTAGGGCCATGGCCACCTATTTCCTACAACTGGGCGCCCACGTAGTCATCGCCAGCCGCAAGCTGGACGTGCTGGAAAAAGCAGCCAAGGAAATGGCGGAAGCCACCGGGGGACAAGTGCAGGCTATCGCTTGCGATGTGCGCGATAACGCCCAGGTCGAGCAGCTCCTGGCAGCGGCACTGGAACGGTTTGGCCGGGTAGACGCCTTGTTAAACAACGCTGCGGGCAACTTTATCTCACCTACCGAGCGCCTTTCTGCCAACGCGTTTTCCACCATTATCGATATCGTATTGAAAGGAACCGCCAATTGCACGCTGACTTTCGGCAAACACTGGATCGCCCAGCAGCAACCCGCTACGATATTGAGCATCGTCACTACCTACGCCTTTACCGGCTCCGCTTATGTCGTACCATCGGCCGCGGCAAAAGGCGGCGTGCTGGCCCTCACTCGTTCACTCGCCGTAGAATGGGGTAAATATGGCATCCGCAACAACGCCATTGCTCCAGGCCCGTTCCCTACCAAAGGTGCTTGGGAGCGGCTGCTCCCCGGTGATTTAGCCAAGCAATTCGATTTCAAAAACCGCGTGCCCCTCAAGCGCGTGGGCGACCACCAAGAGCTCGCCAACCTAGCCGCTTTCCTGTTGTCCGATTTTGCCGGATACATCAATGGCGAAGTCATCACCATCGACGGCGGCGAATGGCTGCAGGGTGCCGGACAATTCAGTGGATTGGAAGCCATACCCAACGAGCTCTGGGATAAGCTGGAGCACATGACGAGGCAGGCAAAGAGCTGAAAGGCGTGCTCCGCTTAATGCGAAACCCATTTCAGCGTTTCGCTTACCAATGTCGGCAGTAGCTTGTTTTTGCCGGCCTTAAACGAATGGTCGGCTCCTTCCAACCTCACCAGCGAAGCCAAAGGGAGCGAATTACAGACCGATTGAATGAGCGCCCACGTGGCCAGCGCATCCCTAGAACCTTGCAAGAAAAGCATGGGAATACGGACGAGCCGAAGATGTTCCGCACGCTCGGTGGACGGCTTACCGGCTGGATGGAGGGGAAAGCCATAAAAGACAATCCCGTCTGCGCCTACATCCGGATGTGCAGCGAGGTATTGCGAAGTCATCCTACCTCCGAAGGACTTTCCCGCAGCAATTAACGGTAGATGGGGATTGAGTGTCCGGGCCTTTGCGATAGCCGCAGCAATCGTCTGATGTGCGATTGCCGGAGAATCGGGCCGTCGTTTTCCTTGCTCTGAGAAGGGGAAATTGAATCGGAGAACAGCGGCCCCAGCTTCAGCAAGCGACGTAGCAAGCTCCTCCATAAAGTGATGGTCCATGCCCGCACCAGCCCCGTGGGCCAGCGTAAGGTTGCACACGGGGCTATCCGAAGCCGTATATTTAGCCGACACCTCGCCTACCGCCGAAGAAATCATCAATTTGAATGCCTGTGTATCCATGTTTCGCGCTTCAGCTTTTGCTTCTTTTCAAGATAAATTTCTCGGTCGGAAGCCGGTCTTCCGTTCCGATAAAGAAGCTTTTGAATCCAAATTTTTCCAATAGCTTTCTTGAAGCGGTGTTTGCTGGGTCGATAATACCAATTACATCTTTGTAGGGGTCTATCGCTGTTGCCAGTGCCAACATATGTTCGCAAATCTCCGTTCCATACCCTTTCTTCCAAAATTGTTCCATCAGTAAGTACCCCATCTCAAAAACCGATGCATCTTTCGTATAATTGACGAGCTTACATTCACCGATATGGATTCGCTGTTCGGAATCGAAAACTTTAAAGTAACCTAGAGAATAATCCAACTGATTGATCTTTAGAAAATGGTCAAACATAGCCCGGGCTTCCGTCTCAGACATGCCTTTACCGGTGATGTATTTCATTACGCGATCATCTTTAACCAGGTTATAATAATCTGCTAAATCTTCCAATTGATATTTTTCGAATCCAATGCGGTGTTTCATCCGTTCAAACATATCGAAAATCCGTTGAAAATTTCCGATCCTATATGACACTTATGCCGGATTGGCCGATTATCTTTGTTGTCCGTACATACGCAAGACATCATGGACATCGCTATCCAATCCTATCATCTTTCCCTGCCAACCGACGAGCAGGCAATCGCAGACCTATTGTTCCACGGAATCAACCATCACCTGCCGCAGGCGGAAAACAAGCTATGGCATGGCCACCCCGTTTGGTTTCTCGACGGAAATCCCGTCGTGGGTTACAGCCTGCGGAAGTGTGGACTTAACCTGATGTTCTGGAGTGGCCAGTCGTTTAGCGAGCCTAACCTTAAGCCAGAAGGCAAATTCAAGGCTGCCGAAATCTGCTACACGGCCGCTGCCCAGGTTGATCGCTCCGACCTGGAACGATGGCTTGAAAAAGCACAGGCTATCCAATGGGACTATAAAAACCTCATCAAACGCAAGGGCGTATTGGAGCGGTTGAAATAGACACTGACAGTTAACAATTAAACCCATTCTAAATAGCTTTTTCTTTCGGCACGGTCAACGTCGGTTTATTACCTTTAGGTATAAAATATAACCTTATGATGATGACCTACCGAATGATCATTGCGATGATTGTTGTTTTTGCTGGGATTTTTGCCTTGAGCTCTTTTGCTCCTGAGCGTACGCAACAATCACAAACGTGGAAAGCCACCAATTTAAAAGTACTTCCCAAAGACATCAGCCAAGACGAAATCAAAAAAGTAATGGATGACTTCAAGGTAGCCTTGGGTGTCAAATGCGGGTTTTGCCATGCGCAAAGTGCAGCTGACCCGACCAAGCTTGATTTCGCAAGTGACGACAATCACCACAAAGAAACTGCCCGCTGGATGATGAAAATGACCCAACGGATAAACAAGAAACACTTCAAGCACCGCGATGAAAAGACAGGTGAAATGATGCAAATCAGCTGCATGACTTGTCATAATGGCAAAGAGCACCCAGCTACCGTTAACCGCTAATTATTCCTTGTATGTAAAAGGCTTTTTAATTAAGTTTGAGCCAAGAGGAAACCTGCATGAGCGCTGCTCACAAAAGAACATCATGAAAATAGCTCATGCAAGCTTCATCGCCGATAAAGTACAAATTTGATCTGATGAAAATTGATAAATGATGACAACAACGAATTTAGATTCGGCCATACAAGCGCGTGCTGAAGCGTGGATGCGGACACCCTATGATGAGGAAACCATCAAATCGGTAAAACAGCTTTTTGATTCGGAACAATATACCGAACTGACCGATAGTTTCTATAAAGATCTCGAATTCGGCACGGGTGGCCTGCGCGGCATCATGGGTGTGGGTACCAACCGCATGAACAAATATACCATCGGCCGGGCCACGCAGGGATTGAGCAACTACCTGCTCAAGACCTATCCTGGGCAAGAGGTGAAAGCAGCGATCTCTTACGACAGCCGCAACAATTCCAAGGCGTTTGCCCGCTTAGTAGCCGATGTGTTTTCGGCGAACGGCATCAAGGTCTATCTATTTGCCGAATTGCGCCCCACACCGCACCTTTCATTTGCCGTACGCCACCTGCAATGCCAAGCAGGCGTGATGCTTACGGCATCACACAACCCCAAAGAATACAATGGCTACAAAGCTTATTGGAATGACGGCGGCCAATTGGTGCCCCCACACGATAAGAACGTCATCAAGGAAGTATATGCGATTGAGGCCCCCAATGAAATCAACTTCGGGCCGGTAGCCGAGAACATTACTCTATTGGGCAAGGAGCTTGACGATGCATACCTGGACGCCATCGCGAAGCTGACCCTTCGGCCCGACGTGGTATCGCGGCAGAACGACCTGAAAATCGTCTTCTCGCCCATCCATGGTACGGGAGTCACCCTCGTACCGCCCGCCCTGCAACGCTGGGGATTTACCAACGTGCACGTCGTGGAGGCGCAGGCCACACCAGACGGCAATTTCCCCACGGTGGTCTACCCCAATCCGGAAGAGGAAGAAGCCATGTCGCTGGCGGTACAAGACGGCCAGCGCATCGGTGCGGACGTACTGTTCGCCACAGACCCAGATGCCGACCGTGTTGGAGCAGCGACAAAGAATACACAGGGCGAATACCAATTGCTCAATGGCAATCAAATCGGGAGCCTATTGGTCAATTACGTGCTTTCTGCCAAAAAGGAGCAGGGCGATCTCCGTCCGGATGATTATGTGGTCAAAACCATCGTCACGACTAACCTCATTGCCGAAATCGCCAAGCAATATGGTGTTACGTATTACGACACACTCACCGGCTTCAAATACATCGGCGAGCTCATTACGGGCAAGGACGGGCAAGGGCGGTTCCTCGTTGGAGGGGAAGAGAGCTACGGCTATTTAGTGGGCGAGCTGGTACGTGATAAGGATGCCGTCGTCTCTGCGGTATTCATCGCCGAAATGACGGCTTATTACAAAGATCAGGGCAAATCACTTTTCGATGCACTTATCGACCTCTATGTGCAGCATGGGTATTACAAAGAAAAGTTGGTTTCATTAACCAAAACGGGCAAAGCCGGTGCAGAGGAAATCAAGGCCATGATGGAACGCTTGCGGAGCAATCCACCGCAAACCCTAGGCGGCATTGATGTCGCGGAGATCAAAGACTACGAGCGCAGTGAATCCTACAACCTGAAAACGGGCGAACGCAGCGTGATCAACCTTCCAAAATCCGATGTGCTGCAGTTCATCACGGTGGATGGCGACGTCATCTCGGCGCGGCCATCGGGCACAGAGCCGAAAATCAAGTTCTATTGCAGTGTAAAACAACCGCTTGCCAATGCCGCTGATTTCGAGCACATGAGCCAGGAATTGGAAGATCGGGTAGACCGCATCATGAAAGACATCGCTTGATATGCTGCGCTGGAAAACCCTCTCGTCCGAATACCTCGTGCGGGCACCATGGGCCGTATTGCGCCGGGATAAGTGTCGCATGCCCAACGGGCATGTAGTCCCTGAATATTACGTACTGGAATATCCCAACTGGGTAAATATGGTAGCGCTGACCGCTGATAACCGATTTATCCTCGTCAGACAGTACCGCCACGGCGTGAAACAGGAAGTACTCGAAATCCCCGGTGGAGTGATCGATCCGGGAGAGGCCGCAGCCGCGGCCGCGGCCCGTGAGTTGCTTGAAGAAACCGGCTATCGATTTAATACCATGGAAGAGCTATCCGTACTGTTTCCCAACCCGGCCACAGCAAACAACATCACCACCACCTACCTGCTCACCGGCGGTGTGAAGGTGCAGGAGCAGGAGCTCGACGAGCAGGAAGAAATCGAGGTTATCCTCGTCACCCCCGCGGAGCTGAAGCAATTACTCCTCGATAACCAATTCGGACAGGCCCTGCATACCGCCGCACTCTTCTATGCATTGGTCAAACTGGGCCTATTGAAATAACACTACGCATTTACAGTGGTTGCACTGTCCGATATCGAACACCGGGTGTTCGATATCGGACAGTCTTATGGGTACCAACCTTTTTGTTCATTTGAAAAACAACCAGTTAACCATTTGGTAATGAATTTGGTATACTGAAACCGATCGGATTTCAGAATAGTTATGGAAATTCAAGCTGCTACTTATCCACGACATAAATAAATAACCATGGGCATGAATAACCTGAAGATTGCGTGGCGGAATGTATTACGTTCCAAGCTATTTACGTTGCTGAATATCCTCGGCTTAGCGTTGGGATTCGCTGGTTTCATATTGGCATACCTTTATATCAACCGCGAAACGAGCTATGACCGTTGGAATCCAAATTATGACCAGATCTACTTGGTTGGACTCAGCTATCAAGGAAGCCATACCGACCTCACCCCCCCAGCGTTGGCTAAAGTTATCAAAACAAGACTGCCAGACGTGGTCGAAGTGGGGAGAGTTTCCTACTTTCCTTGGGAGATGCCGTTCATACACGATCACGGCGAAGCCATGGTGAAAAATTGGAAGGCTGCCGACCTTTCCATTGCCAAAATATTCGGTGTTGAAGCCTACGGCTTAAGCCTTTCAGACGAGAATCGGCCTGACGTCAATCTCGTCACACCGCAAATTTCGCAGACATTATTCCCAAAGCAAGCCGAAAATGTATTCGCTCCTCGGCAGATCGCAGTTCAGAATGAGCAAAGCGGATTTTTTCCACACATACATGGGGTTACCAAGGCGCGTGGATTGTCCAACCTGACATATGATGCGATCTTCTTTAAGCCCGACCTTGCCGGTGACGCCGAGGGTGATCCACTCCAGTACCAAACTTATATTCAAGTAAAACCGGGCACGGATATCAATCGATTAGACCAGAAAATAAAGGAAATCTATCAGCAGGAAATTTCGCAACACCACCACACCGTTACCTCAGCATTCGCCAAAGGAGAAACCTACCTCGATCCATTGCAAAACCTGCACCTACATCCGAAACATGGTTCAAACACCGGTTACCTCATAGTGTGGGCATTAGGCATATTGTCGGGGGTCATTTTACTGTTAGCTGGCATCAATTTCGCCAACCTAATGATTGCACAAGCCCATAGGCGGGCGAAAGAAATCGGCCTCAAAAAGGTCTTTGGGGTAAGTAGGATCCGACTGACATTACAGTTCATGGGTGAGGTTTTGCTGCAATGCTTGTTGGCGGCCGTTCTCGCATGGGCATTAGTCATCCTTTGTCGGAATGGGCTTCAAAAATGGCTGGCTTATGATCTTGCCGGCTTTGCCCTGGATAATCAAATCGCTTGGCAATTATTGGTGGCAGCACTCCTTACGGCTTTGGCGGCCGGTAGCTATCCGGCCATTATCCTTTCGGGCTATCATCCAGTAAATATCTTGAAAGGCAATTTCCAAACCAGCCACCGCACCGCTTGGTTCCGACACGCGCTATTGATCTTCCAGTTCATCATCGCCTTGGTATTCATCTCGGGTATGCTTGTCCTAAACAGGCAACTGGACTACATACGAGATGGCGATAAAGGTTTTGATCCAGCGCAGGTGGTGCAGATCAAGAACGCGGCGATACTCAACAATCCGGCAGATTTCAAACCGATCCGCGACCGGATGCAAGCTTATCCCGATATCGAATATGTCACAGCTACAACAAGTATTCCGGGCGGAATCGGCCCTGCTGAAAAAGAATTCCAGCATGTGGACCAAGTGCGCAAAGCCGATCACATTGCGGTGGATTTCGACTATGTGGAAACCATGGGCATGGATATGTTGCAAGGGCGGTCATTCACCGAAGTGTTTGCCACCGATTCCATTAACGGTGCTATTGTCAACGAAACGCTAGCGAAGGCCTTTGGGATGCAAAATCCCATTGGTCAGACTATCCGTGGCTGCGACACCGACTTTCAAATCGTTGGTGTGGTCAAAGACAGCAAAATGCAGGGGTTCGAAAAATTGACACGACCCACCGTGTATTCGATCAACAACACTTGCGGGCAATTTAAAACGGAAATCCTAATCAAGATCAAGCCCGGCAGGGCGCAACAGACGCTGGCCGCATTGGAAAAAGACTGGAAATCCATTAACCGGTTAGACGGTGAGCATTTCCGCTATGAATTTGTCGATCAGAATTACGCAGCATTATATGCTCAACAGCAGCAGCTGGAGTCGGCATTCCGCGGGTTTACCATCCTCTCCATCGTCATCGCATTAATGGGCCTCTTTAGCATGTCGGCACATAGCATCGTCATCCGTCAAAAAGAAATGAGTATCCGCAAGGTTCTCGGCGCCTCAGTGGGCCAGCTGTTCATACAGCTAAACAAGTCCTTTTTCCGGATTTTCTTGGTGGCCAATCTGATTGCACTCCCAATAGCTTACCTGTTGGTAGATCAGTGGCTGGCTACCTTTGCTTATCGCATCAGCATATCCTGGTGGATGTTTGCATTGGCCGGTATGGGCACGCTGTTGGTCGCACTACTTACCGTGGCCTACCAGTCGGTCCGTGCCGCACGAGCCAATCCCGCCGATTCACTGCGGGATGAATAAGCCTGACACGGACGACCAAAAGCAAGCAATGCTTAGTGCCCGGAGGCCGATCACAGATAATTCTTTGCTAACAAACAGGTTCCGGCTCTCCTTCAGTCACCTCGGCGACAACCCGATGTGTATGCGGCAGAGCCACAGGCTGTATACGATTTTGCCGGGCTTGCCGAACGATGAAAGCCAGGGCGAATAGCGCACCAAAAGCAGCCATAGCAGCCCCTACCCATTCCGGCGAAGTGTAGCCATAGCCCATTGCGATAGGCAAGCCCCCTAAAAATGCCCCCAGCGCGTTCCCGATGTTGAAACTCGCCTGACTCACTGAAGCGGCCAGCATTTCCGATCCTTTGGCCGTATTGATCATTAGCATCTGTATGGGTGCCGATAATGCGAATGCTACGCCACCCAAAATGAAGGTCATTACCAACGAGGGAATCGGATAGACGGATAAATATTGCTGAGCAACCAACGCGACAGCCATTACCATAAGTAACATCACGGAGGCTCGGGCAGGTGAGACGAGGTCGGCCAACCTGCCACCAACCAGGTTACCAACAAACATCCCCAGGCCAGCCAGCATCAGGATGTACGTCATGGAGGATTCAGAAAAGCCCGCCACCTTGGTCATTAACGGTGAGATGTAGCTATACCACGAAAAGAGCCCACCAGTTCCGATGGCGATCATCCCTACAATCAACCAGGCTTCGCGCCGCTTGAAAAAACGCAGCTGGGTTTTTACGCTACCCGCTTGCTTCACCGGCAAATCCGGCATCCAGAATTTCAACGATAGCAACGTAATGATACCCACCAACACAACGATAGCAAAAGAATACCTCCAAATGAAATGGTGACCGATATAGGTGCCCAGCGGCACGCCGATTAGGTTGGCGATGGTAAGACCGGCGAACATGATGGAAATGGCCTGTGCCTCTTTACCCGGTTGCGCTAAGCGACTGGCGACTACCGAACCTACACCAAAAAAAGCACCGTGTGGCAAGCCCGCGAGCACGCGCGAGATGAGCAATGACGTGTAACTCGGCGCAAATGCAGTAAATGCATTGAAAATCGTAAAGAGTACCATCAACCCGATGAGGATACGTTTCGGTGGATACTTACCAGCAATCACCACGAGCAGGGGAGCCCCAATAACCACACCCACGGCATATGCGGCAATCAAATGACCTGCCGTAGGAATATCGATCGCCAGATCCCCCGCAATCTCTTCCAATAAACCCATCATCACAAATTCGGTAATACCGATACCCAGCCCCCCAAAAAGGAGTGCTATCAAACTTTTCTTTACTGTTGTTTGCATTTTATGCTCTTATAAGCCCTTAGTGTAAAACGTACACAAAGGTACGTGTTTTTTCAAATCGTTCTGCATGCATTTGGCCAAATCTGTTGAAATATGATACAAAACTGATACATCCTTCGGCAATAGGGCTCGGTGTTCGGAATCGGACAATCAGTTGTTCGGAATCGGACACCACACCATTTACAAGACAGCCTATCGGGCTCGTTAAAAGATCTTTACAATAATGGACGGATTTTGGCATTGACCAGCATGATATTTAATATATTTGAGTGCGGCCAATTCATAACCGGTCCAACGAATGAAAAGGTATATCAAGCACGAAATACGATGTACTGTACCCACTAAAATGATTCGATTAAAAAATATATTCAAATGGTACAATGTGGGCGGTAGCCGCTCATTCGTACTTAAGGACATCAACCTCCACATTGCCGAGGGCGAATTTGTGTCCATCATGGGGCCATCCGGATCCGGCAAGTCTACCCTGCTCCACATTCTCGGATTATTGGATGAACCCGATGAGGGCGAATACCTTTTCATGGAGGAAAACGTACTCGGTCTGAAAGAAAGGCAACGTTCCGCGCTGTACAAGCAACATATCGGATTTGTTTTCCAGGCTTACCATCTCATTGACGAACTGACTGTATATGAAAACATTGAGACTCCGCTTATCTATAAAAACCTGAAAAGTAGTGAGCGCAAAGCTATTGTCGGAGACCTGATTGACCGCTTTGGTATCGTAGGTAAAAAAGACCTATTTCCGACACAGCTTTCCGGTGGTCAGCAGCAATTAGTCGGTATCGCCCGCGCGCTGGCTACTACGCCTAGGCTGTTGCTTGCGGACGAACCGACAGGCAATCTTAACTCCAAGCAAGGGGAAGAAATCATGAACCTCTTTAAGCAACTCAACCAAGAGGATGGCGTAACCATCGTACAAGTGACCCACTCAGAAAAAAATGCGGAATACGGCAATAGGATCATCGAGCTACTCGATGGGCAGGTGGTCAACTAATCAGCGATTAGGATAGGCAGGCAGTTACTCGCCCTGCAGCGCTAACAACGCTTGCGCTAATACCTTATCCGAACGGTTTCTTACCCTGAAAAAGGCCTCGCTGCCGAAATAGTAGCGCCCCAATAGCGCCTCAATATCACTTCGTACCATCGGCTTTGCGGCGCTTGCTTCATTTGGTGTGCACGTCATCCCCGTTTCACGCACGTATTGCAAGAAACCATCGTATTCCTTATCAGGCAGGGAATACCCTTTCAGGTAGTTTTCAACGGAATATGCCGGCACCGCATGGGTAAGGCGCCCATACACATATGTTTCGATCAAGTTGGCCTTCCGTATCCGGCGATATAACACACTGTTGGCCCGGTTGCTGTCTACGGGTACCACCACATCCGGCGATATACCTCCACCGCCATACACCAGCTTTCCAGATGTAGTTTGGTAAACGTCCGTATCCGCGTCCTGCCTAACCAATGCTGGAAGATTGCCTGTGTGAGACGGAGCTTCGGTGTTGGCAATGTAGGATTTTTGGATACATCGGCCTAAAGGGGTATAGTATCGCGCAACGGTGAGGTTCAACGCGGAGCCATCACCAAAGCCGAATTGCTCCTGTACCAATGCTTTCCCGTATGACTGGCGGCCCACGATGATTCCCCGTTCTAAATCCTGGATAGCACCCGCGACGATTTCGCTCGCTGAGGCCGATTGTTCATCAATCAATACGGCCAACTCACCGTCTCCAAATATGCCATCGGCATTGGAGTAGTAATCGACACGCGGTTCATGTGCCCCCTCCGTATAAACAATCAGTCGCTTGTCGTCAAAAAAATAACTGGCCAATGCCGTAGCGACATGAAAATAACCACCGCCGTTTTCCCTTAAATCCAGTATCAACCGCTGTGCGCCCTGTTTCTTAAGGTCCTTTAGAGCCCGTTCGAAATCTTCGGCTGTCTTGGCGCCAAACCGCCGGATCTTTATGTAAGCCGTAGCGCTGTCTATGATATATGCGGCATCGATGCTACTTACCTCTACCCGGTCGCGCATTACCTTTAAAGGGAACGGAAGGCTTTTCCCGTTGCGGTGTATGGTTATTTCGATGGCGGTACCGCTACGGCCACGGATCTTCTCCTCGATGTTCCTTTCGGAAACTTTTTTCCCTGCAATCGTATCGCCGTTGATAGCGACAAGTTTATCACCCACACGCATGCCCGCCCGTTGCGCAGGTCCCCCCGCAATCAACCCCACAGTCATCAACGTATCGTTCAAATTGTAATATTCGATACCGATGCCTTCAAAGCTACCTTCGAGGGTTTCATGTTGTTCGAGCGCCTGGTTGGGGCGTAGATATTCCGAATGCGGATCCAATTGTGCTACGATTTCGTCGATAGCGAGATCCTGAAGCTCATCCACTCCTACACTATCGACATAGTTATCTGCAATGAGATCAATCATGCGTTGCACCTTGCCCGTTTTGTCGATGATACCCAACGGTAGTAAGCCGTTACGGCCCGTGCGGCGGTTCTCATCGGCAAAATCCTGCCCGAGCAATATCCCCAACAACAACACAGCACCGTAGGTGCCCGCTACAAACAAGTTCCTTTTCGTCTCCTTGCGCATATCCTTAGATAACAGGCGCTAAATTAAATAGTTTCTAGCATTTTCCACTGCCAGCGCCCAAAATTTACAATATTCACACACACCTTTTTAGGTTATCATGGAATATTCTCATTTTTGTAAAAAAATAGTCGAAAGCGATGCACGAGATAGAGCCATATTACCGCTGGAGAGATGATTACATCGCCGCCGAAGACGAATTGTCCCCGTTTTATGGCGTGGAGTACAATGAATTTGAGTTTGACAAGCAGATTTACAATTTCCTATTGCATCCCCAGTGGGATAGCTTTGGTTCCACTACGCTGTACCTCAAAATACTCTTTGCCGATTACCAACGGGGTTATGCCATTATAGAATTGATCGGCGAGTGGAACGATGCAATATATAATGACGTCATGTTACTCAAACGCGAAGTTATAGACATCATGATCAACGCCGGCGTTCATAAATTCATCCTCATCGGTGAAAATGTGCTGAATTTTCATGCTTCGGATGATTGTTATTACGAGGAATGGTTCCATGACATCGAAGATGGTTGGATTGCTGGCGTCAACTTTCGCGATCACGTCATTGACGAATTCAAAACAAGCAATATCGACTACTACATCAGTTTCGGTGGCGTACTTGATGAGTTAAACTGGCGCTATCAAAAGCCATTGCAGGTTTACAAAGCGGTGGAAGAGCAATTGACGAAGCGGCTGCATTGATCGGGGCAACAGCCCTTATCTGTGTTGCTTTGTTACAGACTAAATCCGGGCGAAGATTTTCCGATAGATGATCTTAAACCAGGGCGTATAGGCATCGGGGTTGTTCGCTAGCTCGCGTTCGATCTCCGGAAGGCTTAGCCAGCGATAATCAGCCACTTCCTCGGGATTGATCACAGGCGCATGGCTGGTGTATCCGATAAATACATGATCTACTTCATGTTCCACCAAGCCATTGTCAAAACCAGCCCGGTATTTGAACGTAAACGCAAATTCCAGCGGGACCTCCATACCCATCTCTTGCCGCAATCGCCGATGGGCAGCATCTGCCGCAGTTTCGCCGGGAGCCGGGTGGCTGCAACAGGTGTTGGTCCACAGGCCGGCACTATGATACTTATGCGCAGCCCGTTGCTGAAGCAACAATCGGCCATCGCTATCCAATACGAATACACTGATGGCCCTATGCAGCAAACCTTGCTGATGTGCTGCCATCTTTTCCATTGTTCCTACGCTGCGGTCGCTCTCATCGACCAATATGACGTATTCTTCGGTCATTCTTTCTATTTCCTCATTTTTATTCGCCGATTCCTTATACCCGTATCATCAAACGGTCTTGACATGCCGTTCGTCGTACCCTTCGATGTCGATAATATAGTGATTTTTGACGAGAAAGTCGAATAATGGCCGCGCATCCTCCGATACGGGCATATTAGCAGTAGTAATGATCTGATTATCCGGCTTGTGAAGGTATGGATAGGCATACAGCTTCACATTCTTGCTAAACAAACCACTTACATAAGCTAGGAGTTCATCGGCATAGTTACCCTTCGTATACTGCTTGGAGTTGAACACATTGCTTAGGTTGGAGATGTTGGTGGAGATACCGACATTACGCGGCTTGAATTGCGCCAGGTACTCTGCCAGGTAATGGTTGCGTGTAAAATTGGACACTAGGATGTGGTTGCCCGTGCTGCAAAGGTATTCGGCTCGCTCGGCGAAATATTGCAGATCTTCGGGGGTAAACTGCGGCGCACTATCAAGCACGTTGCTCATGAGCACTTCAATCATCACCACCAAATTATCGTCCTTGATGCCTAGATTGCGCTTAAACTGTTCTACAGCTAGATTAAACAGGTCAAAGTTGGGGTTCGATTTCTGCCGATATTTTGTGCGCAAGATCATAATGTCCTTTTTATACAGGAAATCCTTGCTTTGGTAGGCTAAGCCTTCCGGATTGAAAATAGCCACCTTGGAAAACCCCTTGGCAATGAGATAAAGGTTAATCAGTCGCTCATTCACGTCCTTGAAAACAGGACCATTGATTTTCACCAGATCGATCTCCACCGAGCCGGGCGAGAGGTTATCCGCCAACGATTCGATCATCGTCTGCACATCCCGGGTATAATAATAGGCTGCAAAAACGAGGCTCACACCCAGGATGCCCAGCACCTTTTGCTGCAACAGGTTGTCGCTATCCAACAGCCGCACGTGGAAGATAATCTCGTTTGGTGCACCGCCCACTTCATGTTGGAACCATAGGCCAATCCAGCCGTGGGGCTCATTCGTTTTATTGAAATTGAGTGCCGAAACGGTATTGGCAAATGCAAACAGTCGCTTATTCCGATATTTATCACCGACGAGCCTTTCGGTAAGCAGTTCATATTCGTGCGCAAGCATTTTTCGCAAGCGCGAACGGCTTACATACCTGCCCGAATCCTCCGCACCATAGATCGCGTCACTGAATGCCATGTCGTAAGCCGAAATGGTTTTGGCGATCGTACCGGATGCCGCACCTGCATTGAAAAAATTACGGGCTACCTCCTGCCCCGCGCCGATTTCCGCAAATGTGCCGTATATTTCTTCGTTGAGGTTGATTTTTAACGCCTTACGCTTGGTTTCGTAGATTTCCCTTGCCATGGCGCAAAGGTAGCGTTTTTGATAAGGTTTCTAAAGCACCGTGGTATTTCTGCATGTTAGGTAGTCGTGGCCTGTTTGATATGCAGAAATGAATCAGTAGTTACCTAGTATATATCCAGTGTTAATCCAGTATATATCCAGTAAATCCTCAGTAAAGGTCCAGTAGATATCCAGACTCATAATACTGAAGTATCCTTGGCTTTCACCTTTGTATCGACCAGGCTATTAGTAGATAGCTAGTATACCGCGTACGGAATAGGTAAGGTTTTTATGCATAAAAACCTTATTTTTGCTACCGGTATCCAATTGTCATCTTTTAACTTTACGTTTTAAACATGTACAAGACCCTCCAGCCCGTGCTCCTGCAGGAACTGCAAGCCATCAAAGATGCAGGCTTATATAAAAATGAACGCGTTATTGTGACGCCTCAAGGGGCGGACATCCGGATAGAAAGCGGCGACGAAGTCATCAATTTCTGCGCAAACAACTATTTGGGTCTCTCCTCGCACCCCAAGGTGATCGAGGCGGCCAAACGTACCATTGACACGCACGGCTATGGGATGTCATCGGTGCGCTTCATCTGCGGTACGCAAGATATCCATAAAACATTGGAGGCTAAAATTTCAGCCTTCTTAGGCACAGAAGAAACCATTCTCTATGCCGCAGCGTTCGACGCCAACGGCGGCGTATTCGAACCTTTGCTTGGCGCTGACGACGCCATCATATCCGACGAACTCAACCACGCCTCCATCATCGATGGCGTGCGGCTCTGTAAGGCCCAGCGTTTTCGTTATAAGAACTGCGACATGACCGATCTGGAGGAGCAACTCAAGGCCGCACAGGGAGCCCGTCATCGCATCATCGTTACCGATGGTGCATTTTCGATGGACGGCAGTGTCGCCCCTTTAGACAGGATCTGCGATCTGGCCGATAAGTACGAGGCACTTGTCATGATCGACGAGTCGCATTGCACGGGCTTCATCGGCAAGACCGGCCGGGGTACACACGAGCTGCACGGTGTGATGGACCGTGTAGACATTATTACCAGCACGTTGGGCAAGGCACTGGGCGGCGCTTCCGGCGGATTTACCTCAGGCAGAAAGGAAATCATTGACATGCTGCGGCAGCGCTCTCGCCCCTACCTGTTTTCCAACACGCTCGCGCCGGCCATTGCGGGGGCATCTATCGCTGTACTCGATATGCTTAGCGAGACCACCGAACTGCGCGATAAATTGGAATACAATACTAAATATTTCCGGGAAAAGATGACAGCTGCTGGTTTCGATATCAAGCCCGGTGCACACCCTATCGTACCCGTGATGTTGTATGACGCACCGCTGGCACAGGAGTTTGCGGCCAAGATGCTGGCTGAAGGCATCTATGTAATCGGCTTCTATTATCCGGTAGTACCCCAAGGCAAGGCCCGTATCCGGGTCCAGCTATCCGCCGCACATGAGCAGCATCACCTGGATAAGGCCATCGCCGCATTCACGAAGGTAGGAAAGGAGCTGGGCGTATGCTAACCGATATCAATCCCAAACTACCGATGCGGGATAAAGCCCGGACCAGAGACTTCTACGTGAACAAGCTCAGTTTTCAGGAATTTGGGAATGCTGACTACGACGGTTACCTCATGGTACAGAAAGACCGCATACAAATCCATTTTTTCGAGTTTAAGGAACTCGACCCGAAAGAAAATTACGGCATGATTTATATCCGCACCGATGATATTGGCGGATTGTATCAGTTCATGTTGGATAACAGATTACCGATACATCCCGCAGGGCAGCTGCAGACCAAACCATGGGGACAGCAGGAATTTTCGATGCTCGACCCCGACAATAATCTGCTGACATTCGGACAAGCCATACCCTAGCCCCACCTTACACCGGAAATAACGTACACCCCCCAATGCACGAAACTTACGTACAAGATAGAACGTTCGATAGAAACAACTTCAAACAACAACCATTGCCCCACGGCGAATATGAAAATTGCCTTTTCAACCACTGTGATTTTTCGGATAGCACACTTTCCGGATCTACGTTTACTGACTGCAGCTTCATCGGCTGCAATTTAAGTTTGACAGCATTGGTCCAGACCGGATTACGGGATATCCGATTCAAAGATTGCAAAATGTTGGGCCTTCGATTTGACTCTTGCATTCCTTTTGGCCTTTCCTTTTCCTTCGACAACTGCCAGCTTAATCATTCTTCGTTCTATAAAACAAAAATCAAAAAAACCATTTTCAAAAATTCACAGCTACGGGAAGTCGATTTTGCGGACTGCGACCTGGCCAGTGCCGTGTTTGACCATTGCGACCTGACTGGGGCCACATTTGACAATACCAACATCGAAAGAGCCGACTTCCGGACTTCCTACAACTATTCCATAGATCCGGAAAGAAATCGAATCAAAAAAGCAAAATTCGCCATTTTTGGCCTATCGGGCCTTCTGGACAAATACGATATCCAAATCGAAAACAACGGTTAACAGCATCTAACCTCCAAACAAAAATTCATTAGCCTAGCACATTTTAATGGATTTTCCGTACCTTTGCACCCTCAATTTTAATAAATACCCTTACGGGATGCAGAAAATCAGAAACATCGCGATTATCGCGCACGTAGACCACGGCAAAACCACCTTGGTAGACAAAATTCTCCACTTCACCAACCTCTTTCGGGAGAACGAGCAAGCCGGTGAACTCATACTGGACAATAACGACTTGGAACGTGAACGCGGCATCACCATTGTTTCCAAAAACGTATCTGTAAGGTATAAAGACGTAAAAATAAATATCATCGATACACCGGGCCACGCCGATTTCGGCGGTGAAGTAGAACGTGTATTAAAGATGGCCGACGGCGTCATCCTACTCGTCGATGCCTTTGAGGGCCCCATGCCACAAACTCGTTTCGTAACTCAGAAGGCCCTGGCACTGGGCTTGAAGCCGATCGTTGTGGTCAACAAGGTCGATAAGGAAAATTGCCGCCCCGATGAGGTTTACGAAGCGGTATTCGAATTGTTCTTCAATCTGGATGCCACCGAAGAGCAGCTGGACTTCCCGGTATTGTACGGGTCCTCCAAACAAGGTTGGATGGGAACCGATTGGAAACAGCCCGCGGAGGATTTTACACCGCTGCTGGAAGCCATTTTGGAGCATATTCCCCCAGCACCGTATGCTGAAGGCACCCTGCAAATGCAGGTCACCTCGTTGGATTATTCTTCTTTTGTTGGACGCATTGCCATTGGCCGTGTGGCCCGGGGTGTCATCAAGGAAAACCAACCTGTTTCTTTAGTAAAGCGCGATGGTAAAATTGTGAAATCGCGCGTGAAAGAACTGCACACCTTTGAAGGGCTGGGCCGCGTAAAGGTACAGGAACTAAAGGCGGGCGATATCTGTGCCGTGGTAGGCATTGAGGGCTTTGACATTGGCGATACCCTGGCAGACTTCGAAAACCCCGAGCAACTGGAGGTCATCCACATCGATGAGCCGACCATGAACATGCTCTTTACCATCAATAATTCCCCGTTCTTTGGCAAGGAAGGCAAATTTGTGACGTCACGTCACCTCCAAGAACGCCTCTATAAGGAAATGGAGAAAAACCTGGCCTTAAAGGTCGTTCAAACCGACTCGCCGGATTCCTATCTCGTGTATGGTCGGGGTATCCTTCACTTGTCTGTGTTGATTGAAACCATGCGCCGCGAAGGGTATGAGCTGCAAGTAGGCCAGCCGCAGGTCATTGTGAAGGAAATTGATGGGGTGAAATGCGAACCCATAGAGGTGTTGGTCGTGGATGTCCCTGCCGAAGTATCGGGCAAGGTAATCGAGCTGGTAACACAGCGTAAAGGCGAGTTGCTGATCATGGAAACCAAAGGGGACATGCAGCACCTCGAATTCGACATTCCCGCACGCGGCATCATCGGCCTGCGCAACAACGTGCTTACCGCCACTTCGGGCGAGGCGGTAATTGCACACCGCTTCAAAGCCTACGAACCTTGGAAAGGCACCATCCCTGGCCGGATGGCCGGCGTATTGATATCCATGGAAAAAGGGCAGACAACGGCCTACTCCATCGATAAGTTGCAAGACCGCGGGCGTTTCTTCGTAGACCCGGGCGTGGATATCTACGAAGGGCAGATTGTGGGCGAGCATATCCGCGATAATGATTTGGTGATTAACCTTGTGAAAGGCAAGCAACTGACCAACATGCGGGCATCCGGCAGTGATGACAACGTACGCATCGCACCGGCCATCAAGTTCTCACTCGAAGAGTCGATGGAATACATCCAGGCCGATGAATACATCGAGGTAACACCCAAGAGTATCCGCCTCCGCAAGATTTACCTCACGGAAAACGAGCGGAAGATAAATGCCAAGAAATTCCAGTAACTGGAAACAAAACCCCGGCTAATAGCCGGGGTTTTGTGCTAATGTGGGGTTGGTACGCAGTTCACTTGCGGGGATCGGCATCAGGAGGTATTTGGCATCAAAGCTGATCTGCCCGCCGCCTTCCTCAGCCCTTGCCAAGAACGCAGTCATGATTTCCGTAGCCTTTTCAGGGCCCTGGCGTACAATATCGAACCACCGTAGTGCCTCGCCTGCAAACTCCAGCCGTCGCTCCCCGAAGACCGCTTCGCGGAACGTTTCTTGGTCGGGCGCGTCCAATACCGTCAGGCTATCTACTCCAGCACGGTTCCGCACCCCGTTGAGCAGTGCAAATGCTTCGCCGTCCGCAACATACCCCAATTCATTCAGCACCTCGGCATACATCAACTGCACATCGGTGATGCGCACAATGGAGAAATTCACATCGTTGTCCTCCTTGTTGGGCGGCACCGTACCGTGTGCATATTTGATATATAAAAGCGTTAGGCTGTCTACCACGTCATTGCCACTGGCATATCCTTGCTGGATGGTCAAATCACGACGCACATCCGCGGTGTCGTATGACTCATATAAATCATTGGATACGGCAATCCATGTGGATCGACCGCCCTGTGGAAACAACTCGGAGCGCAAATTTTCTGGCACAAGCGAATAGACTAACGGGTTCCCCTGACTATTCAGCCCTGATGTATACTGAATCTGGAAGACATGTTCCGACCCGTTGTCCCTCGTATTGACGAAGCAGTCCACGTAATTTTCGTAGGGCGTAAGGCCCTCATAAGCGAGGATTTCCTCCAGCAGCGGTTTGGCACTTTCGTAGTCCCTGCCATATAAATGAACGCGGGCAAGGATCGCCTTTGCTGCAAACTTGGTAACCCGCCCCAGGTTATCTCCGCCCTGCTGCTCGGGAAGCACCTCAGCGCCGGCGGCCATGTCGGCCACTGCAAATGCAAAGGTTTCCGCTTGGGAAGCCCTCGGTATAGTCGCAATTTCCTCAGCACTCATCCGCCGGTCGATGATGGGCATACCCCCGAAAATCCAACCGAGTTGGAAATAGCAATATCCACGGATGAACCGTGTTTCGCCACGCATGATCGTCCGAACCAGTTCATTCGGAAAATCTCCCCCGTCGATCTGGTCGAGTATATTATTCGTACGGTTGATGACGGTCCAATACGCCGACCACACACCCAGGATACGGTCATCGCCTGCCGTAAAGCCGAATCGAGCCAACGGATTGTTGGTGGTATTCTGTAGCGTATTCACATTGTCACTTAGACTTTCCATCATCATCGGGTAGTCGAAGCCATGCACCGACCGGAGCCCGCCATAAGCGCCGAATACGGCCTGCCTGAAATCATTGGCCGTCTTATAGAAATCTTCGGTATTATAATCGGATTGCGGTGTGAGATCCAACTTCTTGTTGCACCCTGCTGCCAATAATGCAGCAGTGGTCATCAGTAAACCCAGCAAGTTGCTCGCTTTCATTGTTTTGAACGTTTTCATGCCTTTGTATTACTAAGCTAAAAGGAGATGTTTACCCCCAAGGAAAATCTTTTCGATATCGGATATCCCCCATAGTCCGTTGCGGGACGGGTATTTTCGCCCGTACCCGAGCCCCCGGCATTGTTCGCTTCCGGATTAGCACCTGGGTATTTGGTAAACGTGTGTAAATTGTCGGCCATCACAAATAGCCGGACGGCGTTTACGTTCCATTTTTTCAGTACGCCGTGTGCAAAATTGTATCCAAGTGTTATATTCCGTATCCGTACGAACGTTGCGTCATACACCCAGGTATCGTTGTACGGTGGATTTACGCCCACCACACTTGGCGTCCGGCCGTCCCAACTCATGTCTATGCCCGCCGGGATATTTGCAGTGAACTGTTCAGGCTTGTATGCATGTAGCCAGTCACGGTATTGGTTGGTCCCCTCACCCAATCCGTTGTTGAAGCCCCGTCGCCCCAGGTAGAACACGTCACCACCCTGTTGCCCCTGAATGTCAAAGCTCAGGTCGAACCCCCGGTAAGAGACGCTATTCGATAATCCCCACAGAAAATTAGGCTGAGGATCTCCAACGTTGGTATGGTCCTGCTCGTTGATTTGACCATCGCTATTCATGTCCACGATTTTCAGGTTACCTTCCAGCTGTCCGTTGATGATGGGTACCCGCGGTGCACCGGTTTCGTCAAAATCCGCAGGTAACAGCACACCATCAGTCTTGTACATGTAAAAACTGCCCAAGGGTTGGCCAATGGCCGTTATATAGGCATTGAAATCCTCAAGTGTGGTGAGCATGATCAGCCGGTCAATTCCCGACGCCAGCGCACGGACCTTATTACTGTTCTTGGAGAAGTTGACGGACGTTGTCCAAGTGAAATCATCGGTTTTGATGTGCTGTGAGGTAATCTGTAATTCGAAGCCTTGGTTTTCCACCTCACCGATGTTCTGCCGTATCGTCGAAAAACCGCTTACACGCGAGACGGGCACATTAAGCAACAGGTTGCTCGTCCTATTGAAATAGGCATCTGCTGTTACCTGTATGCGGTCGTCCAAGAGCCATATATCCAAGCCGATATCCCTGGATAAGGTCGTCTCCCAACTTAGGTTTTCATTCGCGATGTTGCTGGGCACCAATCCGGTTACAAGTTTCCCGTTGAGGTTATAATCCTGCCTTCCGAGGAGCGAAATGTGCTCGTAGTTGCCGATCCGGTCATTGCCCGCTCGGCCTATCGATGCCCTTATTTTGAGCAGCGACAACCACTCAACTTCCTGTAAAAAGGCTTCTTCGTTTATCTTCCACCCAATGGAGGCAGCGGGGAAGAGCCCCCACTTACTATTTGGGCCAAATCGCGAAGACCCGTCGTAACGCGCGCTGATGGAAATCAGATACCTATCGCGAAAGTGGTATTGAGCCCGCCCGAAAAATGAGGTGGTGGCGCTCTCTCCGATGGAGGTACTTGCCAGCGTAGGATTATTGGCATTATTCAGTGTAGGGAGCAGATCATTCGCAAACCCATCGCCCGCGGCCGCCAGTAAATCCTGGCGGATGTGTTCATAACTTTGCCCCAAAAGGAGATCCAGGACATGGTCTTCACCCCAATCGGGACGATACGTAGCCGTATTCTGGACACTGAATACGTAATTGTCTGTGCTGGATGCATAGCCATTGGCCTGTGCCCCCTTGTTTACATTTGCGGGCGTAAACTCATTGTAGGCTGCATGGGCCGAAATGTAGCCAAGCTGTGTGCGCAGCGTAAGTCCTTCAACAGGCGCATAGTCAGCAAAGGCGTTGATTTGAAGCTCATTGGCTTTAGCCCGGGCTGTCATCTCTCGGAGCCTCGCCAGCGGATTCACATACGTCTGTGCAGGCGAATAGCCTGTTGCCTCCGTATTCTGGTCGGTCGCCACCACCGGCGGCATGGCTAAGGCATAGTGTGCGTTGCTTTCCTTTCCGTCGGTCTCGGGATCATCGATCCGGTTAAAGGAAGCTGCCACGTTGGCCCCCAACTTCACCTTGTCACCGATATTGAAGCTGGTGTTTGCCCGGAAATTGTAGCGCTCGAATCCCGTGTACCGCATCACCCCATCCTGCCTTAGGTAGGAACCCGATACGAGGAATGTGCCGATTTTTCCTCCGCCCGATACATTCAACGCATAGTTTTGCATCGGAGCCCGCCGATAAACGACCTCTTGCCAGTTATTATCGGGTAAAGTAGCCGGATTCAGGTAACTATCCGGATATTGGTATGCGGCTGGTCGCGACGATACCGGTGCGGTCAGGTCGCCCCCCGTCTGCTGGAAACGGGAGTCGCGTAGATACTGGATATAAGCGACATATTCCTGCGTGTTCATCATGGGCAGAAATCGGTCTACCTCCTGAAATCCGGTATAGCTGCTGAAATCGATCCTCGTATCCCCCTCTACTCCCGATTTGGTGGTGATTACAATCACGCCATTTCCACCTCTGGCACCATATATTGCACCTGAAGAAGCATCTTTCAACACTTCCATCGACGCGATATCCCTCGGGTTTACATTCCGCATGTGATCCTGCGGAATCCCATCGATTACATACAACGGGCTGCTGGATGCCGTTACCGAGTTTACGCCCCTGATCTTGATGTTTGCCGCTTTACCGGGTGCCCCGGTACCCTGACTCACCCGTACACCCGGTATTTTCCCCGCTATGCCATCTTCCGTATTGGTGATCGCATTATTCTGGAACGCATCTCCCCTCAGGGAGCTCACCGACCCCGTAAGATTCTTCTTCCGCACAGTGCCGTACCCGATGACGACCACCTCTTCCAATACGTTTTCATCGGCATCCTGCGGTTTCAAGGTGACCGTTTGCCCATCGGCAATGCTCATGGGCATCTCAAACGTTTCAAAACCCAGCATGGAAAACACCAACATAACCGCGGTGTCCGCGGGTGATTGGATTTCGAAGGCACCCTTTTCATCCGTCTGCGTTTTGACGTCCGAGCCCTTGATACTGACGGTGACGCCGACCAACGGTACGCCTGCGTCATCTTCCACCAAGCCCTTGGCAATACGCTTGGTGGTGTCTTGTGGCACGGTGTCCTTTTCAATCGTATCCGTCGGGATGCTATCCTTTGGAATGGTGTCCTGTTGAACCAACCCCTGGTTAAAAACCGGAAAGTAGCCCATGGAATGACTACAAAATAACAGCACCCCGCAGCTCACACTGAGCAGCATTCGCGTACAAACACTTACCACCATAATCGTTTGAATTGTTCCTATCCATTATCTTCCGACAGGTGAGTGCTTCATAGGTGAGCACTCCTAAGTATATGTTTGTTCGAGGTACTGGATTATAATATACAGTGCTGGAGAGGTTTTGTTTTAAAATTTTAAGTGATAGCGTCGATTCGGCGGTAAAAACGAAAGGTTTCCAAACGGGGAGAATGGAAACCTTTACTAACCAATTATAAACCTAAATTATGATGCAACAAAGATAGTGTATTTTTTACACTATGCAAAATAAAAAACATTTTTTTTAAGACTTTCGGTTAATCGCCGATTAAAACCGCTCAACATCAGGACATTAAATCATTATTCTAAGCGAAGTGTAGCGACTATGGGTAGGTGGTCTGAGGCATATTTTTCGCTGACCACGTAATGATTTAGCACAGTGATGGTTGTAGACTTTCGGTAAAACAGGTAATCGATAGTTGCCTTCGGCTCATCTACAGGAATAGTATACGGGCAATCTGCGGGCGCGCAGCTACTTTGGAACGAAGCTTCCAGCGCCTGTATCGGTTTACTTCCCGGTCGTGCGTTGAAATCACCCCCAATCACCAGTACGCCAGCCCCAACTCCCAAACGGGCAACGATTTCGGCTGCTTGCAAAACGCGGGTTTCTTCGGTCAGGTCCAAGTGTGTACTGGCAAATTGCACTATTCTTCCCGAAGGCAACGTTACATTCGCCACCGCGACCACCCGCGGTTCGTGCCTTACATCCGGCGCTATGGGCAATTGGATGCTAGCGGTATCCTGGATGGGCCACCGCGAGAGGATAGCCACGCCATATTCTCCACCGTCGTGATCGATGGCCTTCTTGAAATAATAGTGCATCCCAGTTAACTCGGCGAGTTGCTTGGCTTGGTCGAGCTCCTTTCCGGAGCGATTTGTATGCACATCCACTTCTTGTAATGCGACGAAATCGGGATTTTGCTTGCGGATTACCTGCGCAATCGTATCAACGTCTATATGATCCGATTCACTGGGTGGATTGCAATGGTGGATGTTGTAAGCCATCACAGTGATCGTGTCTGCTGATGGGGCGACCCGACCATCCTCCGAACCGCTTGCCCCTACCGCGCAGGAAAAGACGAGAGGCAGATTAAACAAAAGCGAAACGATAAACATCTTCATACCGGCAATATGCAAAAAAACAATTGAACTCGTATAGGGGAGAAGTCCTATGGATTTTCCTATTTTTGTTTCGTTTGCTTCTGGTATAAGCGTGTCTACGAATTAAGCAAGCCTGCGAAACAAAATGATTTGACGTTGATAGATACCGCTAAAATAATAGCCGATAACGATTTGGAATTGTTCGTTAAGGAAATTTTCATTCTAGCGCACGAGGATGGCCCAAAAAATTCTACGCTTCGGTTTTTTGCGGATGGCTATCCGGGAATGGTATATCTGCAATCAGAAAAAGGGCTTTTACTACCACGAAAAAAAGAACTTACCGAATTTTTCCTATACGGACAGATGATAGCGCCCTTCGACCTTTTGATGACGGGGCCTTATTTGATGATTGTTTTTCAACTGTACCCCTTTGCTTCCAAATTGTTGTTTGATGTTGACCCGCGAAAATTAAACGACGACTGTCATGACCTTTCAGAAATCAAGTGGGCAACCATAGAAAATCCATTAAAATCTTTAGCTGCTCATTCCGAAATAATTGTACAGACTGAAATTATTGCAAAATTCGTCTCGAAGCTTGCCCGGGAAAAAGGAATGGATGAGTACCGAGAAATACAACGGGCTATTCAAATTGTCATGGACCATAAAGGTATAATCGCCGTCAACGAGCTGGCCAAGCGACTCAATGCCACCGAAAGAACGTTGCGAAGAAAATTCAATCATTATGTCGGGATATCTCCCAAAAAGTTCGCAAAAATAATACAGTTCCAAACTTCGCTGGAGCAAATCGCTACCGGTGACTTTTCGAGATTGACCGACATCGTCTATGAGAACGGTTACGCCGACCAATCCCATTTTATACGAAACATCAAGAAATTTACGGGAAAAAGGCCTTTGCAGCTAAAAAATCTGCGATAGTCACTTTGTCCGATTTATTCAATTTCTATTTTTGTCCGCCCTATATTTTTGCTCCCAAGTTTTAAATCAAAAATTATGGGTTTTTATCAGATCATTCAAATCATAGCGGTATCATTGACCGGCTTAGCGGCAGGGCTATTTTATAGCTATGCCTGTTCCGTCACGGGCGGGTTGGGCAAGCTTTCGGACAGGGAATATTTAATGGCTTTCCAGTCGATCAATAACGTTATTTTGAATGCTTGGTTCTTCACGAGTTTTATGGGTAGCTTGGTCGTTCTGCCGGCGGTAACTTGGTTCTCTTACAATGCCGGTATTAATTTTTCATTTTGGCTGTTCCTATCGGCTACCGTCATCTATGTTGTTGGGGTATTTGGTGTCACTATATTTGGGAATGTGCCATTAAACAATATGTTGGAGTCTACTAATCTTAACACCGCCTCATTGCAAGAGTTGTTTTCCTTAAGGGAAAGGTTTGAGGCCTCCTGGAATAAATTGAATTTAATCCGCACCATAGCGGCCGTTGTCAGTTTTATAATAGCCGTTATCGCATCCATTCTTAAATAAAAGGGTAGGTTTCGTGATCCATGGTCCGTTGACTGATTTTTTGTCGCGCGGAATAAATAGCTGAAAAAAATGTAAATTTGATATGGAGTGTTACTCCAAATCAAGCAATTTACCAAACAGGCTGTTTATGCAATTCAACATCCTTAAAACGTCATTGGCAGAAATCCAGGAATTGCGCAATCTTTTCCTCGCAGAGATCTCCTTTCAATTTGTCTATCACAAGTGCCATGCTGCGGGTTGGGCTGACACCTATATTTTCACGCTGAACGGCTCGCCGGTAGGTTATGGATCGTTATGGGGTAAAAATAACCGGATGGACAGGGATACGGTATTCGAGTTTTACCTGCTTGAGCCTTTCAGGAGATTGGCCGGCAAAGTTTTCCGGGAGTTCGCCCGGGTTTCGGGTGCAGCATACATCAACTGCCAGAGCAATGACACTTGCTTGACTGCAATTCTATTTGAGCACGCCAATACGATCCATGCAGAAGCCATCTTGTTTGAAGATAGCATCCAAACAAATTTTGAAGTATCCCATACCGTATTCAGGAAGAGCGGGCTGCGCGGTGAGCATGACCCGCAATATGTATTGGAGCAAAATGGTCAAGTAGTCGCCAGCGGGGGCCACGTATGGAGTTATAATTTCCCATATATTGATATCTACTATGAAGTAGACGAAGACCACCGGCAAAAAGGCTTGGGAAGTCTGATTACACAGGAATTAAAGAACGAAGCCTACCGAATGAATAGGGTTCCCTCTGCGCGCTGCAATATAAAAAACATCGCTTCGAAAGCAACATTGCTAAAAGCGGGTATGCGTGTATGTGGTCATATCTTGCTTGGTACGCTGTGATTGGCCAAAATACTATCGATGCCCCTGCGAGCAATAGCTGACTGTAGACTATTTGATTGTCGGCCAAAGAAAAACCCCGAAACGAGGAGAATCGGGGTCTTCTAACTAACCAATTATAAACCTATTATGAAAAGACAAACTTCTGTATTATACATATAACGCTCCCCAGGCTCAATAATTACAACAGAAGTGTAAAATTCTTGTTGGGATTTTCATATTATCGGCGAACCATCACTTTTAAAAAATCTATTTGTCCGGGGTCTCACACATCTTTATCTTAGTGAAGTGCGCCGTGAGTAGGTCGATAGAAACGAGCAGATTTTACTAACTTTGCAGGATCAATTATAAATGGATAGACGTAAATGGCCGCCAAAATCTTATTGGATGAACGTAAGCTACTGGCTAAGGTAGCCCAGGGAGACCAACGAGCCTTTCGAGTCATTTATGACCACTATTACGACAGTCTCCATGCCTATGGCCTTCGCCTGCTCAAATCAGACCTGTTTGCCGAGGAAATGGTTCAATATGCTTTCTTAAAAATATGGACGCTCAAAGACAGATTGACGAAAATTGAAAATCTTGAAAGTTACTTGATTACCATGGCACGCAACCACGCACTTGATATACTCCGTCGAAGAAAGCTAACCGTACGGGCAAATCGTGAAATCAGCATAGATTGGTCGGAATCACATAACGACACCGAAGAAGAAATCATGCTCAATGATACGCGCAGGATACTCGATGAGGCCATCGAATTATTGGCACCACAACAGAAACGCGTATTTCGGCTTTGCCGCCAGCAGGGCTTAAAGTACGAAGAGGCCGCTAAAGAGCTTAATCTTTCTCCCGCTACAGTACAGTCTTACATGAAACTAGCGCTCAGCGCGCTCCGAAAACACCTGGCCCATCGCACGGACATTGTAATGATACTGATTGTGTTCAGGCTGATCTAAAAAAACTTCATTAACGATACCCCCGAAAACACCCGCCGTTCGTCTACGTCTAAAGAGCGCATTGCTTTTTGCGGGAAACCGCGACAATCGATGCCGACATAGGAACATGGATAACGGTAGGATTACGTATTTGGTTGAACAGTATCTCAACGATTCGGCATCACCTCAAGAATTGGGTGAGTTGGAAAACCTATTGGCCGACCCAAATGCCGATAGCATGGTGAAGGATGCTTTTTATGCCGGCTACTATCGCCTATCCAAGTCCCCGGCAAGCGGCATTAATCCAAATAGCGATGCGAAAGAGCGGATATTCCAACAGATTATCATGCAGCCCCCGCAACGGGTTTCGCTAATAAAACATCGGATTACACAGCTACCGAAGTGGTTGCCGTATGCCGCGGCGGTCGTCCTTGCCATGGCAGTAAGTCTGCTTGTATGGAACAATAACCAGCGGCCGCCCGAACAGGAAATCACAGCCGCGGAGATAGCTCCAGGCACCAACCGTGCTACCCTCGCACTCGCCGATGGCAGAGCCATCGCCTTGGACGACACGCAGGATGGAATCATCATCGGAGCGGGAAAGATTACGTACAACGACGGCCATTCCCAAATTGTCGGGCTGGGTGATGACAAAGCACCTATCGAGACGCTCGTGCTTTCAACGCCGAAGGGAGGAACATACTCCATCATCCTCCCAGATGGTTCTAAGGTTTGGCTCAACGCAGCCACTACCCTGAAATATCCCTCACGGTTTGACGGCCGTGAGCGCGTGGTGTACCTGGAGGGCGAAGCGTATTTTTCGGTGACGAAAAGGAAGGGAAAGGCGGGCGTACCGGATGATGTTCCGTTCAGCGTGGTCAGTAACGGCCAAGTGGTGAAGGTGCTGGGAACGGAATTCAACATTTCGGCGTACCCGGATGAAAGCGAAACCCAGACTACGCTGGTAACCGGGCGTGTAAGTGTTTCTACGAGCAATGGCACAGCAGCGGATGCCCCCGTATCAGAACGTCTCGGCACCACCATATTGGCCCCCGGTGAACAAGCGATTAACCGGCAGGGAATCATCAACGTCCAAAAGGCAGATCCGGATCAATACACCGCATGGAAAGATGGCTTTTTCTATTTCGACAGATTGTCCCCTCAAATTGCCATTACGCAATTGGCTCGTTGGTATGATCTAGAGGTAGTCTATCGGGGGAAAATTCCTCAAATCAATATTTTCGGCATGATTGATCGAAATAAATCACTGGAGTCTGTCTTAAAATCACTGGAAAAAAGCGGATTGAGCTTTAAGATCGTTCATTCAGCGGGAATAAACCGGCTTATTGTCTTGGGAGAGCAATAACCGTTATCTGACATCACCCGATTATAATTTCAAATAACCAATGTTAACTAAAAAAGGAGATTAGCACATGGAAAAGTAACATATAAACCATTTAAGTCTACGCATGCAAAAAACGGATGATGCTGATAACATCACCCGCTTCGTTTGCTTGGATTGATACTCGGCCATTGTGTTCACTGAAGCCGAAAACCATTTTTTAACCATCCAAACTTTACAAATGTATGATTTTTACACGATGTGTAATGGGCCATTTCCGGCCCTGTAAATACCGTTTATTACTAATTATGAAACTAGCGCTTTTCTTGACCCTTGCCTTTGTATTCCAAGCAGTCGCTGAAAGCAAAGCCCAGAAGATAACGCTCAACGTACAAAATACCACGCTGCGCGAGGTAATGAAAGAGATTCAGAAACAACAAGGTTATTCGTTCCTATTTCGTGGCGACCGTATAGCAGACACACGCGTGGATGCTCAGGTTAAACAAGCTGACTTCGCCGATGCGATGCAAGCTATTTTGACCGGCCACGGATTGGACTGGTCGCTTGATGACGGCATCATAACGATTACGACGAAACAACCAATAGTTGAAAAGGAACGGCCCGTTATACAAGACCGCATACTTACGGGGTTGGTAACCGATGAATCGGGGATACCGCTGGTGGGTGTTACGGTAAGTGTGGTGGGCAAAGACATCCGGGCCCTAACCGATCAATACGGGGCGTATCGGATTGTGCTGCCCGACGAAGAGAACACGCTGCTGGCATTCAGCAGTGTTGGATTCGAAACCCAGGAGCAGCCCATCCGTAATCAATCCAGCCTTAACATTGTGCTGAAAGCAGTAATGGGTGATCTGGACGAGGTGGTGGTGGTTGGATACGGAACGATGAAAAAAAGTGACATCACGGGAAGCGTCGCTTCGATAAAAGGGGAAAAAATCACAAATACCAGCTCGGGTAGCTTTGAAGCCCTATTGCAAGGACGTGTGGCCGGATTACACGTTATCAATAACAATAACGACAACCCCCAGGGCGGCTCGACGGTACGGGTGCGGGGCATTAGCTCCATCAATGGCTCCAATGCACCGCTTGTTGTCGTCGACGGTATCCCATTTGGGGATGCCGGCGGGCTAAACCTCATCAATCCGAATACTATCCTTTCGATGGAAGTATTGAAAGACGCTTCTGCCACGGCAATTTATGGGTCGCGGGGGTCCAACGGCGTGATTATGATTACCACAAAACGCGGCGACAAGCATTCGCCGAATGTCTGGCTTGATCAAAAGACCAGCTTCGGTTCATTCAGCGAGAAACTCGACTATTGGCACAACCCATTGCTCATGGCGGAGCTGGCGGATGAGGCCAACGAAAATGCGGGAATAGACCCCATATACATTGGCAGGCGGGCTACAGACGGCACCTACTACCCTTCGCGGGCGGCCATTGCCAGCGGGGCCTGGCCGTACCAAACCGAATGGGCGGGCTACGTATTCCGCCCCACGGCAGTAACCTCGGAAACGAATCTCGGCGTGCAGGGCGGGGGAGATAAAAGTCAGTACTACCTGGGGCTGGGCTACTACGACGGGGAGGGGATGCAACGCAACGATGACTACCGGAAGCTTACCCTGGATTTGTCGTATCAGCACGAATTGTCGGATTACCTGACCATCATCTCGAAAGCGGGATTTATTGACGGAGACCGGAATCGGAATTACGGAATGAACTACCAGCGGAACCCGCTATTTCCGGCGTATAACGGCGATGGCACCTATTTTAAAGCGAACTCGCTTGATTATGGAAATCCCCTGGCGCTGACCAATGAAAGAAAGGATGTCTCGCCGAATACCGACGGGTACGCCACACTCCAGTTTAATGTTAAACTGGCGAAACCCCTGGAATTGGTATTACGTGGGAATACACGTGCCGGGCTTTCCGGGCACAACTTCTACAATCCACGCGTATATACCCAAGGGGGCGACCTCTACGATGGCGAAGGCGGCATTGCGTCCTCTTCATATCGGAATGTGACCCTGGACGGCTACCTGACGTACACGAATACGTTTGCAGAGAAGCACGCATTTACGGTGATGGCGGGTGTTACCTACGAAAACGGAACCCATAAGAGCCTCAATACCACGGGCCGCGGCTTTGCCAACGATAACCTGATGGAGGAAAACATGTCTGGCGCGACCGAACGTTTTATCACGAATGGCTTCAGCAAGTCGGTTTTGGCTTCCGGGTTTACGCGCTTCAACTACGCATATCATGGCAAATACCTGCTCACCTTCACGGCCCGCGCGGATGGGAGTTCCAAATTCGGCGAGAACAATAAATGGGGATTCTTCCCTTCGGGAGCCGCCAGCTGGCGGCTATCCGAAGAGGCATTCCTGAAGGATGTGGAGGCCATTAATGACCTCAAGATCCGGGCGAGCTACGGCGTTTCCGGAAACCAGGGGATTGCACCTTACCAGACCATTTCGAAGTACGGCCAGGACTATTATTACCTCAACGGCGAAGAGTTTATTATTTACGGACTCGGCCAGCAGATCGGACGGGAGGGTATCGGTGACCGCTATGTGCAGTGGGGGGGTATGGCCACGAAAGACCTGCGCTGGGAAAAGACCTCTCAATTTGATGTCGGCGTTGACGCGACGATGTTGCGCAACAGACTGAATGTAACCTTCGATTACTACTATAAGAAAACCAATGACCTGTTGCGCCAGCAGTTCCTCAATCCAAGCACGGGCTTCGACCGGGTTTGGACAAACGACGGTGAAATTGAAAACCGGGGTGTGGAACTCGCGGTAGACGGGAAGATCCTGACCAGCGGAAAACTGAAGTTCGATGCGGCACTCGTGTTTTCACTGAACCGCAATAAGGTGGTTAACATCGGATCGCAAGAAAAATCGGGGTATGTCGTAGACCAGAATGGGCTTCGGTATGAACCCTATGGAAGTGGAATCTTCAACGACGCCTTTTTAAATGTGTTGGCCATCGGCCAACCCGTAAACGCCTTTTATGGCTACCGGGTAGACGGGATCATTCAGGAAATGCCCGGCAACCCGGTGAAAATGACCAGGCCCGGTGAATTTAATTACGTAGGATTGCGGGAAGACGGTACGCTCGATCCGGCTAGCCGCCAAATCATCGGCGACCCAAACCCGGACTTTACATCCAGTCTGAATCTCCAACTCATGCACGATGTGGGTATTGACTTCTCGCTGATGCTTTATACGATGTATGGAAACGATGTGTTCTCCAACCGCAAACTGGATCGGATATCCCTGCAGGAGGGTCGGTGGACCGGTGAAAACCCGAATAATGTACGCCCTAAACTACGGGCAGACAGGCAGTATTTTGCCTCGTCATGGTTTGTAGAAGACGGCAGCTTCCTCCGGATACAACAGGTGACCCTGGGCTATACCTTCCCGCATATCCCCTTTATAAAACAAGCGCGTGTGTTCCTGAATGCCTCCAACCCTATCGTATTTTCTAATGTAAGTGAATACGACCCCGAGGTAGCGGAAAATGGCCGCGGCGCTGCCCCCTATCCACGCGTGGCGATTTACACCGCCGGTTTGCAACTGAAGTTTTAGTTTTTAGTATCAACATTTAAAAGACATGAAAGCGATAAAAACCTTTGTTTACTCCGGTTTAGCATGTTTGTTCGTCTCCCTATCTTCTTGCGAAGACATGTTGCGGGAACAACCCTATGGCGTGTATTCGGATGATAATTTTTTTACAAGCGAAGCCGATGCGTTAAATGCGTTGCTCTACGCATATGATCCGATAAGTAACATTGAATATGGAGCACGGTTCTTGTTCAATCTTACGGATATCCCTACAAACCAGTACCGATCTTATAATAAAGGATTGGAAACAAGCCTGTTTGAATGGGAAGTGACTCCCAATACCGAGGAAATTCTCTATTTTTTTAAGTATTGCTATTTGGGTATCACCCGGGCCAATAGCGTGCTGGAGAATGTGGGCAGTATGGCCAATATTTCAGAGGAATCACGCAGGCAATTTTTGGGGGAAGCCCATTTTTTGAGGGCTTTCCATTATTTCATGCTTGTGCGCGTATATGGTGAGGTTCCCTATCATACCCAGGTTGTACAAGGGGTACAAGACGCGAAAGCACATTATGCTTCCCTTACTGAATTGTATGATTTGATCATCGGCGATTTGGAACAAGCGATGTCGTTGATGAATATTGCCAAGCAACAGGGTCGCGCGGACAAAGTGGCTGCGCAGGCTTTATTAGCCAAAGTTTACCTTACCCTCGCCTCATCGAAACAGTCGGGCGCTCCCGGATACGATTGGGTTACCAACGCGGATGCACTGTTTACAAATGCAGCCGAAATAGCCGGACAGGTGCTGCGGGGCCAGAATACCTACGGCCTGGAACCCGATTTGCTCCGTATTTATGACGTGAATCATCAAGCGGATAGCCGCGAACATATCTTTATTACCTCCATGACCCGCGAGGGTAGCGGCTTCGAAGGAAACTATTCGCAATTGCCACAGATATTTACCATCGGAATTCCCAATGTTTATATTTCCGGTTCATTGGCAGGAGGCGGCGATGTGACGCCGATCATCCAGCCGGGACAGCAGGGCTGGCAATATTACCGCGTAGACAACGATTTTTATCACCGTTTTGATGACGAAGATTTACGGAAAAGGCTCATGGTGACGACGATTTATAATGCCGATGGGTCTGTATTGGCCAACTGGTCTGAAGAAAACCTGACGAGTTCCAACCCCACATTGTTCGCATTCTTTTATCCCTTCACCCGAAAGTATACCGACCCGCAATCGAATTCGCACCGTACGAGCGCCAACCTGTACCTTATTCGCTTTGCAGAAGTGGCCTTGACCTACGCCGAAGCAGCCGGGCCAACCGAGGAAGGATATTACTGGGTAAACGAGGTAAGGAAAAGAGCCGGGCTGGGCGAATTACCTGCTGGCCTTTCCCCTGAGCAATTCAGAACGGCCGTGTGGGATGAATTGACGTTCGAACTGGCTTTTGAAGGGCACGGTCTCTTCGAGCTCCGGAGAACCAATCGGGTGCTCCAGGAGGTCACCAATAAGCCGATAAACGAGGCATACGCTTATTTTTTCCCGTTGCCACAGCGTGAAATCGATTTAAATCCGAAAAATTAATCAACAGTTTTGCAATGAAAATGAGATCTAACGATATACTGTTTTGGCTATGTGCATTGGCACTGGGCATTTCAGGGTGTGATAAGCTCGAAAACGAGCTCACTACAGGAGCTGAAATCACGTTGTCTTCACAAGAAGAAGTAGACCGCTTCACGGCCAAAGGGGATATCCTGAAATTGACCATCAGCGGCGAATCCATTACCGACCTTTCGGCGCTACCGGTACAAAAGGTTAAAAACCTGATCATTGAAAATACCGGCATCGAAAATTTGAACATGCCTGCATTAAACGCAATAACCGTAATGATGCATATAAAGGGTAATCCGCGATTGCTATCGCTTGATGGCGTGGAGAACCTCCAGTTTGTGAACGGCAGCTTGATTATCGAAGACAACGATGCGCTGGAAGATATATCGGGATTATTGGGATTGAAGGTCTTCGCGGGAAACCTGACCATTACAGGAAATGACCAATTGGGCAAGAATGAAGTTTGCCTGACAGACGAGTATGGTTTTTGTACCATTAAAAGTTTAGTGGAAAGTGGTGTCTTTACGGGCACGGTCACCCTAGCGAGCAACCACCCCGAAGCACCCACGTCGCTCCAAGCAATCGGGCAGGTTGCGGGTGATGATGTGATCAGCTATACGCTGCGCTCAAAAGCCGATATCGAGGCCTTCAAACCGCTTTCCGATACGGTACTCAACCTTACAATAACCGGAACGGAGATCAACTCGTCATTATTGAACATCCTAAGCAGTAAAATAAAGTGGATCAAGGGCACGATCTTGATAGAAAACACCAATATTGTTGATACTGAAGGGTTTTTTGATCGGGTGCATTGTGATGGCAGCATCATCCTCAGGGATAACCCGCAGCTTTTCAATCCACAGGGATTCAAAGGATATAAACATATCAAAGGCGACCTGATTATCGAAAACTGCCCGAGTTTGGCCTATTGGTGGTCTGCCGCTGGCGATGTCGGGTTCTCGGGCATCGAACGGATCGATGGCAGCTTGATCGTCAACCCTGCCATTGGTTTGGAGTCGGGCGGTGCCAGCTTCGTGAGCCTGAGCTATGTTGGCGGTGATTTTGTCCTCGTGGGTAGCCCCGATGCCGGTGGTATCTGGAACCTCGACACCTGGTATGTCGTTGGGGGAGGAATCAAACATATCGGCGGCAATCTGGTATTCAGCAACCACCATACGGTAAACGGCTTGAGTGGCTTCCAGGCGCTGGAATACCTTGGCGGCGACGTATCCATATTGGATAACGGTGCCGGCAATAACCAGGAGATTCCCCTAATGAATACGAGTGACCAGGTGGGTTTCTGTATCATCAAAACACTGATTGAGAAAGGCGTGCTGAAAAAGGAGAATCCAACCATTCAGCTACGGGTCAAACCGGGAGCACCGCTGATAGACATCAATACACTGGCCGCCTGCCAATAATCAAATTAAAATCGACATGATCATGAAAATAATGAAAAATATGCAAAAGCTACGTTTGAAAAAAGCCCTATTCACCGGGTGGGTGATGGTAATCGCAGTGTTGGCCGCCTGTAGTAAATCCGGGGAAGGAACAGTAACTAGAATCAGGCCTACCTTCGAAAGGAACTATACGTTTTCCGATGGGAATATACCGCGCAACGTGCTGGACAGTTACCTCTCCCGAAGTATTCTGCAGGCCGAATACCTGAACTCCGAAGGGTTTTACAACGACGGTCCATACCCTTATAAGGAGGATGACTTCCGTATGCTCAAAGAAGTTGGAGCAAAATTTATTGGCAGAGCGATTTACTCGTGGGATATTCCGGAGGCATTTACAAACCCCGCTTTCCTGGCAACCGCAAAAGAGCGGGTGGTGGAGGTGCATGCAACCGATCCGGAAGTGATCTTCCAGGCCTGCATATTTGAAATTGTATCCACCAAGGTGGGGCAAGTCCAGATTCCCGCCTGGGTTTTCGCAGCGTTTGATCTGCCTGCCGAAAGCCGGAATTTCGACTACAATCAGATGCTAAGCACGGAAGGCAAGTTCATCGACCACTGGCGGGCAGGTGCTAGCGTCCCGGACATCAGCCAGCTCGAAACCCAGCTGTATTTCTATTACCTGGCCGTAGCGTACATCAACATCGGCATCGAGGCGATTCACTTTGGCCAAGTGGAGTTGATGGCCATGCATAGTGACGGAAGTGGCGTGGAAGCCTGGGATAGCCTGTTGAGTAAGGTGAGGGACTACGCTCGATCCAACGCGCGCAGGGGAACGGTGTTGTGTGATGGTCATCTGGGAAGCGGTGGCCTGGTCCGCGATGGAAGGTTGCTGTTTGATTTCGTTTCATTCCCGATGCGCGTTAAAGAGATCATTGGCGACCCACAAAAAGGCGAATTGAAAAAGTTTCACCTCGATGCCATATTCGGCCGGACCAAAGGAGGCATTACCCCAAGTGGATGGAGCTGCGATCATGCACCTTATATCGTTGAGCTGGACAACTTTGGGATCAGTGACCATCCAGGAACGCCAAACCTGAATGATCACTTTGTGTGGGGATTCGATGAGATCTCGTGGTTTACCAATCAACCGGAAGCCTACCGAAACGAATTCCTGGCCTATGTCGACGGATGGATTGAACGGGTTGACCCTAATGGTTTTATCCAGATGCCAGGAAGCCGGGTCACCAGTGGCACGAGCGGAAACCGGTACCGGGCAAACACGCCCAGTGACGCTTGCCCGATAGGTATGGGGCAGGAGCAAACCATTAAACAGATCTGGAACCGATAATGCGTATTCACACCCCGGCTATTTTATTTAAAGTGGCCGGGGTTTCAAAGGTTTAATGGATATTTTTGCTTTCAAAAAAGAAACCCGTTACCTAAAAGATAACGGGAATCCGCCCCAATGGGATTAGGGGCTATCAACCTAAACCTAAGACAAAGATAAGCGTTCTCGCGTTACTTTCCAAAATCAGCCGAACTATTTTAACAGAAATAATAGCAGAAAGCGATTTCAAACCTTAAAAGCCCGTTTTCTATTTATCAGACACCACTTTATAAGTTGGGTCTTCCTCCATTGTTACCACGATAACACCCTCGGCTTTTTCAAGCTTGCTCCGGCAATCTTTGCTTAAATGCTTCAACCGGACATGTTTATTCATATCCGAATACCTAGCAGTTATCTTATTCAGCGCGTCAATGGCACTCATATCTGCGACTCTACTTTCTTTAAAATCAATGATGACTTCATCCGGATCGCTTTCGATATCAAATTTCTCTAAAAAGCCGGCAACCGAACCAAAAAACAACGGACCGTAAATCTCATACACTTTAGCCCCCGCGGCATTGATGTGCTTTCTTGCGCGGATCCGTTTTGCATTATCCCACGCAAATACCAATGCGGAAATGATTACCCCGACCAAAACTGCTAGCGCCAGATTATGAAGAACAATGGTGATCAATGCGACCAACATTCCGACAAAAATATCGGATTTTGGCATTTTATTAATAATCCGCAGAGAAACCCATTCGAATGTCCCGATCGCTACCATAATCATTACGCCCACCAACGCAGCCATGGGTATCTTCTCTATTACCGGGGCTCCAAACAAAATAATAATCAATATGGTGAGGGATGCAATAATTCCGGATAGCCTTGCTCTGGATCCTGCGTTTAAATTGACCAAGGTTTGCGCAACCATCGCACATCCCCCCATGCCTCCAAAGAAGCCGTTGACAAAATTCGCACTTCCCTGTGCCATGGCTTCTCTATTTGCCTTTCCTTTTGAATTGGTAATTTCGTCGACCATCGATAACGTGAGCAACGACTCGATCAACCCTACGCCGGCCATGATCAGTGAAAAAGGGAATATTATTTTCAATGTCTCCATCGTAAGCGGAACCACCGGAATATGAAACGAAGGCAGTCCGCCTTTAATGCTTGCAATATCGCCTACCGTTTTTGTATCAATGTTTAGTCCTAAAACAAGTGCAAAAATGATGACAATAGCAATTAGTGAAGCCGGAATGGCTTTAGTGATTTTTGGGAAAAACAATACGATAAGAATCGTAGTCAGGGTCAGCCCACCCATGACATATAACGGCGTTCCAACTAACCAAGTGGTGACTCCATTGTCCGTAAACTTAAACTGCTCAATTTGTGCCATAAAAATAATAACTGCCAAACCGTTTAAGAATCCATACATCACCGGTTGTGGAATTAATCGCACAAACTTCCCTAGTCTGAAAGCCCCTATTAAAAACTGCATTAAACCCGCCAATGCAACTGCTGCAAAAAGGTACTCCACACCATGGGCCTTGCTTAACGCAATTAATACTACGATCGTCGCGCCAGCTCCGCCGGATACCATTCCTGGTCTTCCCCCAAAGACGGCCGTAATCAGCCCCATTAAAAAAGCAGCATACAACCCAGTAAGCGGAGACAGCCCTGCCAGTATTGCAAAGGATAACGATTCGGGAACCATGGTCATTGCAACCGTTAGGCCGGCTAAAATCTCCGTTTTGTAGTTTACTTTTTGCTTGAAATCAAAAAAATGCAAATACGAATTCATACTGAAATTGCGAAGTCCTCACTTTTGGTGTGCAAAGGTACATTAAACTTCAGCAGGTCTGATGAGGTATCGTTCATTTTGCTTCATGAAAAAGGAAAGCCCCGAAACAGGGAGAATCGGAGCCTTCTAACTAACCAATTATGTCCGCTTATCCCCTCAGCGGCAGGTCTCCCGATTGGTAAAATGCAATCGGGTGGCCATCGGGATCCAAAAAATCCGCGCTCCAGCCACCGGGGGCTTCCGTCACCGGGGTAGCAATTTCGACACCTTCCTTAGCCAATTTTTCCAGTACAGACTCCATATATCCCTCCTCAAGCTCGAAAACCACGACCGGCGAGCGCCCGATCTCTTCCTTGCCTTGAAAAAACATGAGTTCGACGTCACTGCTGAGTTTGGCCATTAACCAATCTGGTTCACCTCCTCCGGGCTGGCGCTCGGTTTCGATTCCCAGAATGTCGCGATAAAAACGCTCCGTACGATTGATGTCGCTTACATTGAAAACAATTCCAATGCCCTTTTTCAGTTTTACTTTCATTTTGATTTTTTTATACTTTTTAAACCTAGTACCTCAGGGCTTAGCCCCTGTTATTCCTTGTTGCCGCCGGGATCCTTTTTGTGAGCAGAGAAGGATCGAATTGTAAATAAATGTCCGTCTGGATCGTGGCTGCCGATAATCCGGCTGGATTTTCCCCCTTTGTTGCCGGTAGTATTACTAAATACCTGCTTGAGCGAACGCCGTATTAGCCCATTAGGCAGTACATGGGTGTATTGATCACGATATTCCCGACCTTGCTCCAATGTTGTATCAAGGTAAGCCGTCCACTCACGGCGTAAGGCCGTAAGCCGTTGGCGCAGGGCTGTATCAGCAATATTGAGCAGGTATAAGATTTCCTTTCTGTTTAGGCCGCAGCTAACCAATCGAGCGACGATACGGAGGGATGGGCGAAGGTGAGCGATAAAATCTTCGGGAAGCTGTATGTCGATATCGTCAGCGCCCTGATCAGCATATTGAACCATTTCTTCCCTTTTCCTGCGACGGCCTTCCGTACGGGCGATGAATGCAGCGTGATTGCGCAGAAACCCCCGTCCCCATGCCATGAAGCTGGCGTCCGAAAAATCCTTTCCGGTTTTGACAGCTTCAAGCAAGAGATCTTGTACGAGGTCGTCCACCTCCTCTACTCGGCGTGAGTACTGCTTAGCGATCCGGTATAGTTCTTTAATGGGGGGCTGGGCCCGGTCCCGTGGTACAGATTCCATGTGTTTATACGTTTTCCGCCATCCGTCGAGTGATCCGGTTGATAAAAATAGGATATATCCGTATCTCTTCCAAGCAATCTTATCGGATTAAGCCGGATGCGTCCAAACGGGAACGGAATGCAAACTTAGGCTTTGCTTTTGCAGGCTACAATGCCTAAGTTTGCGTTATCATAATTAGATTGCTCGTATGATTCAGCGTATTCAAAGTATTTGGTTGTTTCTGGCCTCAGCCACGATATTTGCCTTGTTCCTCTTCCCATATCTGCAATATGCCGATATAGGCGGGATGGGGAAGGCACTGAAAGTAACCGGAGCCTATCACGGGATGGAAGGGCAGGCCGTGCGGGAAGAATTTTTTTTGCTGCAGACCATCGCCACCGTATTATTGGGGGTATTTCCGCTTTATATTATTTTCAAGTTCAAACAGCGGAAGCATCAAATTCAATTGATTGTGCTTGAAATCGTACTATTGTTCTTGTTCGGCACATGGTTATACGTTTCCGCAAGCGCGGCGTTAACGGAAGCCCGCCAATTCCTTTCGGCGAGAAATATCGGAGTGGGCTTTTTCCTATTGCCTATCTGCATTATCTTCCTTTTTATGGCCATAGGAGGCATTCGTAAAGACGAAAAATTGATTAAATCGGCAGATCGACTACGATGAGAAAAACAAGCTTGCTGACATTCATCGTGATGCTTTTTGTGACGGGGGCTACTTTCGCACAAAATGAAAACACCGTCGCTGCCAGCCAAGACTCCAGTGTCGTCATGATAGATGGCGTTCGGTTTGAAACGGTGCAGCTCATCATAGATTCCGCGGCACGTACAGCTACCGTGGAGTTATCCCTTACCAGTTTGAAAGAGCGCCCGCGCGAACTGAAAATCAATGTCTATGGGATACAATTGGTAGACAATGAACGGAATGCTTACTATTTTTCGACCGTCACCCTAGGCCGTGTATTGATGCGGTTTGAAGATCGGCAGAATTACCTGCATTATCTTTTGCAGCCCGATACCCCAGCAAAATTGACAATCACTGCTGAAAATATTTCGAAAGATGCAGTTGGCATCCAAGTGGTTAAAGTCGTGTTTGAAGATAGCGAGGAAGAGGGTCGCTTTTTGGATGCCTACCTCACAGGAGTTCCTGCGCCATAAGTTTCGGTGCCTTTTACCGATAGCGGATCTGTTGGCGGTCCATCATCCCCATCTGGTCTTTCATCATCTTAATCTGATCGGCCAGCAGTTTATTCTTATCCGCCTTTTTAGCTTCTTGAAGGTATTTGGTTGCTTCGCGTTTATTTCGCTTCGCCATAGCGACACCAGCCAGGCTTAGTTTAGCCAACGCAACGTTATGTCCCATATGCAACCCCAATGATAAGGCCTTTTTGAAATATTTTTCCGATTGCATGGGTGACTTTTGTGATTCCATCAGCCCCAGCAGCAAATGATAATATCCGTGTTGTGCTCGGATAAGCTGCTTTTCGTAGTTTGTAATGCGATTCAACCATCGGGCGGCCTTCGTCATATTCTCCTTGCGTAGGTAAAATTGTGCAACGAGCATATTTTCATTAAAAAACACAGTCACAAAGGCAAGGATAGTCACCAATATACCCAATATACCCCAGCCCCATTGACCGTAGACAAATAGGACCACTGTACCGGCCAGGATAAGCGAAGATAGGATGATCCGAACAAGATTAGACATGTGTCGTTATTATTTGATATTATTTGCTTTCAAAAATCGTACAAATATCCGTTTATTTCAGCGCTTTACCAACTACAGGCAATACATTTTACACAAAAGTGTATTTTTGCCAGTATGAGTATACAATTGGAAAAAGAATGGAAAGCCGTATTAGCGCCTGAATTTGAAAAACCGTATATGCTTGATCTAAAGAGGTTTTTAAAGGAGGAGAAACAGCACCACACGGTTTATCCTCCCGGCAACCTTATTTTTAATGCATTTGACCATACCCCGTTTGGCGAGGTAAAGGTGGTTATATTGGGACAGGATCCATATCATAATGTCGGGCAGGCGCATGGTCTTTCGTTTTCTGTTCAGCGTGGTGTGGCGATTCCTCCGTCTCTTCGCAATATGTATCTGGAACTGCGCGATGACATTCCCGGTTTCCAAATCCCAAACCACGGCGACCTTACCGCTTGGGCCAATCAAGGGGTATTGCTGCTCAATGCGACACTGACCGTCCGCGCACATACGGCGGGCTCACATCAGGGCAAAGGTTGGGAGGCGTTTACCGACAAGGCTATTGCAGAACTGTCTGCTCGCCGAAGTGGTATCGTGTTTTTACTATGGGGCAGGTATGCCAAGAACAAAGCTGCCCTCATCGATCACCGCAAGCACCATATCCTTACCGCTGCCCATCCATCGCCGTTTTCCGCCAGCAATGGCTTTTTCGGATGCAAGCACTTCTCAAAGGCAAATGCATTTTTAGCAAAGCAGGGCATAGAACCCGTCGACTGGCAGGTATAACCGTCAGTATTCCATCGGCACGATGGGCTCCTTCTTGCTGGTAGACATGATCATCATCGTCTGGAAGGTCTTCACGTACGGTATCTTGCTGATTTTTTCCATAATGACCGCCTCATAAGCCTTGATGTCCTTCACATACACCTTCAACATAAAATCGCATTGCCCGGTTACGTGGTGGCATTCGGTTACCTCCTTAATGTTTTTTACCGCCTCCACAAATTCGGGGATTGCGTTGTGGGTATGGAAGTCAAGCGAAACCTGTATAAATGATTTGATACCCAAGCCTAGCTTTTCTTCGTCGACAAAAGCGTGATAGCTTTTGATATAGCCAGAATTTTCGAGTTTACGCACGCGCTCCAGCGTTGGTGCGGGCGACAGCCCGATGCTGGAAGCTAATTGCAGGTTGGTAATCCTGCCGTTTTCCTGCAGGAGTTTCAGGATTTTAAAGTCAGTTTTATCGGGCTGGAACGGCATATTTCAATTGCTTTGGGCTTACTTCCACCATGTTGGCCTGGTAGCCAAATTATATTTGGCAATAATACGATTTGTTTTCCATACTATCGGCCAAAACAAGGAACACCCGCCAGCTGAATTGCCTGGAAAGATGAATTCCGTTCATTATCACCAATTTGTAAAAATAGCAAATGCAAGGGCATTCACTCAAATGAACCAGCAAGATACAAGGTTTATTGCCACTTAAATCGTAACTTTGCATTTCGGAAATGCTAGATGGTTGCCCGTCTACTTACTTAATTACCTTTTGGAGGTGTGTTATGAGTACAAAAGATGATGCATTATTAAAGGAGCTCACGCTCGAAGAATATAAATACGGATTTACCACCGACATCGAAATGGACATTGCCCCGAAAGGGCTTACCGAAGATACGGTTCGGTTGATTTCAGCAAAAAAGAATGAGCCCGAGTGGCTGCTAGAATGGCGGCTGAAGGCGCTGCAGCATTTCTTGAAAATGGATATGCCTACCTGGCAAAATTTTGAAAACCCGGATGTCGATTTTCAGGATATTTCCTACTATGCTGCGCCCAAAGCAAAGCCGAAACTGAACAGCCTGGACGAAGTCGACCCCGAATTGCTCTCTACATTTGCAAAATTGGGCATTCCGCTCGATGAACAGAAGGTACTGGCAGGTGTTGTAGCGGTAGATGCGGTATTTGACAGCGTATCGGTCAAAACCACGTTTCGTGAAAAATTGAAAGAACAGGGAGTGATTTTCTCTTCGTTTGGCGAAGCGGTACAAGAACATCCCGAGCTGATTAGACAATACCTTGGCACGGTAGTACCGCAGACCGACAATGTTTATGCTGCGCTGAATTCCGCTGTTTTCTCAGATGGCTCTTTTGTGTACATTCCAAAAGGAGTGCGTTGCCCGATGGAACTTTCTACCTATTTCCGCATCAATGCGGAAAATACCGGGCAGTTTGAACGAACGCTGATCATCGCTGATGAAGGGGCGTATGTAAGCTACCTTGAAGGATGTACCGCACCTATGCGCGACGAAAATCAGATGCATGCCGCGGTAGTGGAATTAATCGCACTCAAAGATGCCGAGATCAAGTATTCGACAGTACAAAACTGGTACCCCGGCGATAAAGACGGCAAAGGGGGCATCTATAATTTCGTCACTAAACGCGGAATATGCAAGGGTGACCACAGTAAAATATCGTGGACCCAGGTAGAGACCGGATCGGCCATTACATGGAAGTATCCGGGGGTAATTTTAAAAGGGGATCATTCCGTGGGAGAATTTTACTCAGTAGCCCTTACACGCAATAAACAGGTAGCCGATACCGGCACCAAGATGATCCACCTCGGTAAAAATACCCGGAGCAAAATCATATCGAAGGGAATTTCTGCAGGCGTAAGTCACAACAGCTATCGCGGGCTGGTAAAAATCGGTCCGGGAGCCGACAATTCCCGCAATTTCACCCAGTGTGATTCGCTCCTGATCGGCGACCGTTGCGGAGCCCATACTTTCCCGTATATTGAAAGTCGCAATAAAACTGCAAAATTGGAACACGAGGCCACCACGTCAAAAATCGGTGAAGACCAATTGTTTTACCTCACGCAACGTGGCATCGACCCTGAAAAGGCTGTAGGGTTAATTGTCAATGGGTATGCCAAAGAGGTATTGAACCAATTGCCCATGGAGTTCGCCGTAGAGGCGCAGAAACTGTTGGCCATATCCCTTGAGGGGAGTGTGGGTTAAAGATTAACTATAGAAGAGTAGCGAAATAACAATGTTAAGTATAAAAAATTTACACGCATCGGTAGAAGATAAAGCGATTTTAAAAGGCTTGGACCTGGAAGTGAAAGCTGGCGAGGTACATGCCATTATGGGGCCAAATGGTTCGGGAAAGAGCACATTGGGAAATGTATTGGCCGGAAGAGAGGCTTATGAGGTGACCGAAGGCGAGGTGCTTTTGGACGGCAGCGACTTGCTGGCGCTTTCACCGGAAGACCGGGCACGGGAAGGCGTTTTTTTAGCCTTCCAATATCCCATTGAAATACCGGGTGTTTCAAACATCAATTTTCTCAAAACAGCCCTCAGTGAGATACGTGCTTATAAAGGGCTGCCGCCAATGGAGGCCCGGGATTTCCTGAAAAAGGTCAAAGAGAAGCAGCAATTGGTGGAATTTGACGCCAAATTGGCTAATCGCTCGTTGAATGAAGGGTTTTCAGGAGGCGAAAAAAAGCGGAATGAAATTTTCCAATTAGCCATGCTGGAACCCAAGCTGGCTATCCTGGACGAGACGGACTCCGGATTGGACATCGATGCCTTACGTATTGTAGCAAGGGGCGTAAACCAATTGCGCGCCGATAACAACGCATTTATCCTTATCACCCACTACCAGCGATTGCTGGAGTATATCGTACCGGATTTCGTGCATGTACTGTACAACGGCCGCATTGTTCGCTCCGGCACCAAAGAACTTGCGCTGGAATTGGAAGAGAAAGGTTACGACTGGATAAAAGAGACAGTTGACGCCTAGGGATCAGGTTTTATTAGTTAAGAAAGGAGAGGTTATGTTGGATGAAGCGGCCACAGATACCATGATTACACAAATAAGCGATTCATTATATACACATTTGATCAAGACGTACGATGGAAATTTACCATCGGCTGGATTACATTCACTTGATGAGATCCGCACGCAGGCCTTTGAGCGCTTTAAAAGCATGGGATTTCCGACGGTAAAACAGGAGGACTGGAAATACACCAATGTACAGCCATTAATCGGTCAAAGGTATTCGTTGGATACGGAAATGCCTTCCGGTACACCAGCTCTTGATAAAGCGCTTATCCCCAAGCTCGATGCTCACCGCATCGTATTGGTAAATGGACGATACAGCAGCGAACTGTCTACGGATGAAGAAATCCCAGGTTTGCAAATCATGCCGATCGAACAGGCGTTTGACCGTTTGTGCTTTGCCAAATATTTTGCGGCATATGCGGATAAAACTGACAATCCATTCGTGGCACTAAATACAGCGTCATTCACTTCGGGATTGTTCATTGAAGTGGGTAAGAGTCGGCAGTTGCAAAAGCCGATCCATATTATCCATGTGGCTGCCACAGATAAGCCCCTATTTACCCAAACACGCAATCTTTATGTGATGGGTGCTTTCGCCGAAGCGGAGATCATCGAGTCGTTTATTACCGAGGATGGTGCGGAGCACAACTTAAACAACCAAGTAAGTGAAATCGTGTTGCGCGAAAATGCAAAACTGCAGCACTATTATTTGCAGGTTGCAGGGCCGCAAAGCAATTACCTCAACCACACAGAGGTTCATCAGGAAAAACACAGTCTTTACAACAATTACAACTGCTCTTTTCCCGGTGCCGCTTTTGTGCGGAATAACATCAATGTGCAGATGGGAGACAGCGAAGTGGAAAGCCACTTATACGGCATAGCGCTTACAGCAGGCAATCAACTCGTCGACAATCACACGATTGTAGATCATATAAAACCGCATTGCGAAAGCTACGAATGGTACAAGAATATCACACAAGATACTTCTACTGCGGTATTTAACGGCAAAATTTTCGTGCGCCTCGATGCACAGAAGACCAATGCATTCCAGCAAAACAACAATATGCTCATCGGCGAGAAGTCGGCAATATATACCAAGCCACAATTGGAAATTTTTGCTGACGACGTAAAATGCAGCCATGGTTGTACCATTGGCCAGTTTGACAACGAGGCTTTGTTTTACTTGAGAGCAAGGGGAATTAGCGAAGCACAGGCACGGGTATTACTGGTACATGCTTTTGCGTTTGACGTAACCAGCCGTTTCCTCAATGCCGCCGTACGCGAGTACGTGGAACATTTGGTGGAAGAAGGACTTTAAGGGTGCTTCTCTCCTCAACCTTTACTGGTCCACCCGTGTCGGTGAGACCAGTTTTTGGGCTATAATAACGTTTTTTTTGACCGCATGGATCGAACACAACCGTAATTGCGGAACCCTGAGCTGGGTTAAACAGCCTAAGTGAAAAATAAACCCTCCCGTATAAAATTATATTCGTAGATTTCATCTACTTTTTGTGTAGTTGCTCTACTAAATTTCGAGCGCCCTTCTGCAATCTGTTAATTTGTAACATGCAGCATATGGCCCGGTTGGACATACAGAATGGTTTGATAGCAAGGCGTCAATGGATTTACCTTGCTTATTGGGTACTCGTTACCCTGATTTTCTTATACGACCGCACCTACCTGATTCAGAAAGCCGGACTACCAAATTTCTTTATCTGTTCCGCGGTCCGGGTTACTTTACTCATCGGCCTGGCATGGCTAAATATCCATTGGCTGATACCTCGTTATCTTTTACGGCGAAATTATAGCGGCTATTTTGCATTGGTGCTTGTACTGATCATCGGATATCTGGTGATACAGAGCTTCTATGACCACTACCTATTTGGATACGTATTGGGGCCGAACCGGAACACCCCCCTTTCCGCGTCGCTAATCTATAATTTCACCCATACCTCGCTTTATCTGCTGCTGACCGTTGCCTTGAAATTCAGCATCGATTGGTACGAACAGAAAAAGTTATTACAGGAAGCCCTGGTAGGCAAGCTCCAGGCCGAAGTAAATTACCTCCGCTCCCAAGTTAATCCGCACTTCTTGTTTAATGCATTGAACAACCTTTATGCGCTGACCTTAAAAAAATCGGAAAGAGCGCCGGATGTGGTGTTGAAGCTGTCTGAGCTGATGGAATACATGCTTTATGAAAGCGACGAGCCCTTCGTACCGTTAGAAAAGGAGATCAACTATTTGAGCAATTATATAGCACTGGAGAAAATCAGGCAGGGAAATCAGGCCGACATCCGGATGACAGTAACCGGCACAGCAAACCATTGCCGGATTCCCCCATTTTTGCTATTGCCATTGGTAGAGAATGCATTTAAGCACGGTATCAGCAGAGCCGTTCGTCATGCATATGTGCATATCGATATCCAAATTGGCAAAACGCTGGAGGTAACTATCGCGAATAATAAACTTCCTACCCAACAGCAGGATAAAAACAGGGGAATCGGCCTCTTGAATCTACAACAAAGATTAGCATTATTGTATCCCCGCGAGCACGTGTTGCGAATCGCTGATGAGCCGAACCATTACCAGGTATCACTGAAAATAAACCTTTCATGTTAAACTGCGCGATTATCGATGATGAGCCGCTGGCGAGAGAGATATTGGTGGAGTATATGAACCGGCTGCCTGATATCAACCTCGTGGGCAGTTTTAACAATGCGCTTGATGCCAAGGTCTTTTTAATGGAGAATTCCGTCGATGCCTTGTTCCTGGATATCGAAATGCCGGAAATGAACGGAATTACCTTTTTGCAATCATTGCCACATCCCCCTATTACCGTATTCACCACAGCTTATCGGAATTATGCGTTTGAGGGGTTTGAATTGGGAGTAATTGATTTTTTATTGAAGCCGATATCCTTCCCTCGTTTCTTAACATCGCTTGAAAAAATCAAAGATTTCATTTCATTAAAGGCTCAACCTACCGATTTTGAAATCATGAGCGATGAGCCGTCGTTTATCTTCGTTAAAAGCGGTGTGCTGAAGTTAAAGCTGTTTTTTGCAGATGTGACTCATGTACAGGGATTAAAAGACTATGCCATTATCCACACCACTTCAACCAAAATTGTAGCCAAGGGCTCTGTAAAGTCCATGCAACTGCTTTTCCCCCCGCCCCGATTTATCCGGGTACACAAATCATTCATCGTTGCCAAGGATAAAATCCAGCGGATCGAAAAAAATCGGATTATCCTCGGTGACCATCAAATACCCATAGGCAGGAATTACAAAGCGGATATGGAAAGGGAAATTTCCAGCCGTTAGTGTTGGTCTACTATTTTGGCCGTTGGTCTACTATTTTTTGTCCGCCTCTCCTTTTCGCCTACTATTGCTCCTGGATAGTTATCAAATGTTTTATTTAATCTTTTGTATTATGCGATACATCACATTCAAACGGGCGTTTATGCAGCTATTTGCGCTCGTCATGCTCGGCGTCATGGCATCAGGTTTCACAGCAAAGTTAGGGTTGGACAGTTACGAAGTATTCCTTAACGACAAGCTCATTCTGAAACAATCTGTCAATCAGCCATTAAGTCTAAGAAAACTCAAGTTGGGTAAGGCAACCGATCGGGACCAGCTTCGCATTTATTACAAGCATTGTCATGGGGACGGAGTTGGCACCGACAGGAGTATCAGTATAAAGGATGATAAGGGAAACAGCCTGAAGCGATGGGAATTTGCAGATGCAACGGATTCGAATTTAGCCATGGTGATATCCGTAAAGGAACTCTACCAACTGGAAAAAAAGAATGCGCATCAAGATCTTAGCCTTCACTATACTGCGCAGGAACTTCCTGAGGGCGAGATGTTGGCAGTTTGCATCTTTGAATAGGGAGTGGTCAGCATACAATGTGACGGGGTGCTAGCCGTTCGCGCGATACGCACGTGGCAGCTGTCGGACATTCACTGTAAGTGCTTTGTTGAAAGCCAGGTACACATGGACGCGCCCCGATCACGTTGCCCCAATTTTTACTGAAACTGCTGTCTACGCCGTTTAGAACGTTACCATAACTGCGTTATCAAATGATTACTAATCTCAATGTTAGAAACGACTGCAACATAATAAAATTCATAGCTAATTTAAATCATATCTTCTTAATGTTTTTAAAGAATGAATCCTTATCAATTACCTAAAAATCCCCTACCAAACCCCTAGTAAACCCCTAATATCAGAAGATAAATTTTAAGGAATTCCTGCGTTGGCGCCTACGCTTGTTAATAGCGTCATTACACGCTAACTTGTTATAGTTAGGCGACTATTTGAAGCGGCGGAGCCCGGTATGGAATATTGAATTCAGATAGAAAAAGAGCGAAAGACGAGATTCGAACTCGCGACCCTCAGCTTGGGAAGCTGATGCTCTACCAACTGAGCTACTTTCGCTGGTCTTGCTGCAAATTTAAGACAGTAGTAGCTAAATTTCAAAATCTTTTATCGCGTCCGCGCAATTCATCCCATCAATCGCCGCCGACACGATTCCGCCGGCATACCCTGCCCCCTCGCCGCAGGGATAAAGCCCCCTGATTTGTGGGTGCTGTAGCGTTTCCTTATCGCGCGGGATGCGCACAGGCGACGATGTGCGTGACTCAACGCCTACCAAAATGGCTTCATTGGTAAAATACCCTTTCATTTTCTTGCCAAATAGCGGCAATGCTTTTTGCAGGGCATCATGCACAAACGGAGGCAACACATCGGATAACGGCGCACTCCGGGTTCCCGGCTTATACGAGTTGACAGGTAATGTATTGGAAAGCCTGCCTTCTACAAAATCCACCATCCGCTGGGCCGGAGCTACTAAGTTACCGCCGCCCACCACATATGCGCGCTCTTCCACTTCGTGTTGGAAATCCATGAGCGCAAAGGGATAACGCGTAGCCTGCGGGATATCTGCTAGGTTGACCTGTACCACCGTCCCTGAATTGGCGTACGGGTTATTGCGCTTAGATGGCGACCAACCATTGACCACCACTTCCCCCTTGTCTGTAGCACATGGCGCGATAACACCGCCAGGACACATGCAAAAGGAAAATACGCCCCTGTCGTTTACCTGCTCCACCAAGCTGTAATACGCTGGTGGAAGGTGATCGCTACGCACCATGCAATGGTATTGCGCTTGGTCGATGATTTGCTGAGGGTGTTCGATACGCACGCCAAGTGCAAACGGCTTCGGCTCCACGAGCCACCGTTTACGGTGGAACAGTTCAAACACATCGCGTGCGGAATGCCCTGTAGCCAAAATGACGTGCTCAGCGATGATCTCCTCATCCGACGCTAGCTTTATCCCACCAACACATCCACGACGCTCTAAAATGTCCACTACTTTGCTGTTGAAACGGATTTCCCCGCCATGTTCCAGAATCGTATGTCGTATGCCCTGGATGATGTGAGGCAATTTATTCGTGCCGATATGGGGGCGGGCGTCTACCAAAATATCTTCGGTGGCTCCGTGAGCAACGAAGACCTCCAATACCCGTTGTACATCGCCCCGTTTATTGGACCTGGTGTACAGTTTCCCGTCGGAATAGGTGCCAGCACCACCTTCGCCGAAACAATAGTTGGAATCGGCATTCACGATGCCCGATTTATTCAGTACGGCCAAATCCCTCCGCCGCTCCTGCACATTTTTTCCCCGCTCAATAACAATAGGCCGGAGCCGCTTTTCCAAACAACGCAACGCGGCAAAGAGACCTGCAGGACCGGCGCCGATGATGACAACAGGCGGCGCATCTGCTACATTGGCATATTGAAAATGCAAAATATCTGGAACCGGGATTTCGTCGATATAAAAGATTACACGGATACGGTACACCACTTGTTTTCCCCGTGCATCGATGGATCGCTTATGGATTTTTAAGCCTTTAATCCTTGTTGGGGCAATATTTAGTTGCTTCGCTCCCTGCCGTATGATATACGATTCATCTGAGATTTGTTCGGGAAGAACGGCTAATTCAATTTCTCGTAGCATGTAATGATGTCGGGTTTTTATCCCGAAGTGTAACAAAGGTATAAATTTTGATATCAAAGTGCTAAATTAGTGGCAATAATGAATTTAAACTCGGTCAATATGAAAAGAAGATTATTCGTTGCATTGGTGGGTCTTTTTGCTGCCCTATCATTTAGCTCGTGCGGTTACAACACGCTTGTCAACCTGGAAGAAAACGTAAAGGGCAAATGGGCCCAAGTAGAGAATGCGTATCAACGACGCGCCGATTTGATTCCCAATTTAGTAAATACCGTAAAGGGTGCTGCCAATTTTGAGCAGGAAACCCTCACGCAGGTCATCGAGGCCCGCGCGAAGGCATCGTCGGTAACCGTTGACCCGGAAAATCTGACGCCGGAAGCCATCCAACAATTCCAGCAGTCGCAGGATGCGTTATCACAATCCTTGGGCCGCCTGTTGGTAACCGTAGAACGCTACCCCGAACTCAAGGCTAACCAGAATTTCCGGGACTTGCAGGTCCAGTTGGAAGGCACGGAAAATCGTATCAGCACGGAGCGTCGGGCATTCAATGAGGCTACCCAAGAATATAACTCATCAGTAAGGCGGTTCCCGAACAACATTACCGCGGGTCTTTTCGGCTTCAAACAGAAAGGCTATTTTGCCGCTGAAGCGGGTGCCGATAAAGCCCCCGAAGTACAGTTTTAGTGCGTACTATGCAAGCATTTACCGAAGAACAACAGGAAAAGATCGTGCATGCCATCCAACTTGCGGAGGGGCGTACATCGGGCGAAATCCGCTTGGCGGTAGAACCCCACTGCAAGGGCGAGCCAATGGATCGGGCGGCCGTGTATTTCCGTCGGTTGGGTATGGATAAAACTGCACAGCATAATGGCGTATTGATCTATATCGCCACGGACGACCACCAGTTTGCCATAGTCGGAGACGCTGGTATCCACGCCAAGGTATCTCCGGATTTCTGGGAAGAAACCAAGGAACTCATGTTGCGGCATTTTAAGCAAGGTGACTTGGTACAGGGACTTATTGAGGGGATTGTGCATGCCGGGGAGCAATTGCAGCGCTTCTTCCCGCGACAGGATGATGATGTGAACGAGCTGCCTAATGATATAGCCTTTGGCGATGGTAAAAACGATTAAGATTAAGCATTTATCAATACTGACTTTTGCCCTGCTATGCTTGAATGTGGTATGGGCACAAGATTTCCCGGCAACACCGAATAAATTGGTCAATGATTATACCAATACGCTCTCCGCTCCGCAGGTAGAACAGCTGGAGCGTAAATTGGTGGCCTTCGATGACAGTACTTCCACTCAAATTGCGGTAGTGGTGATGCAGTCTACCGGCCAATACGATATCGCCGACTACGGCGTACGGTTGGCCCAACGCTGGGGAATCGGGGGAGGTGAGCACGACAATGGCATATTGCTATTGGTGGCTTTGGGTGACCGCGCCGTGACTATCCAGACAGGATATGGTGTGGAGGGCGCTGTACCCGACGCGATTGCCTATCGGATTATCGAGGATGAAATCAAACCCGCTTTCCGGCAGGGGGACTATTTTACAGGGATTGATCGGGCTACTGACGCACTCATTTCTTATACCAAAGGCGAATACAAGGCTCCCCCGAAAAAAAAGGGTGACAATGGCGGTGGGTTTGGCTCGCTTTTCGTACTTATCATCATCATCGTTGTGGTGGTGTCCCTACTTGGACGTGGTGGTGGCGGCCGTGGCGGCGGTAAGGTAATGGGCGGTAGAGGTGCTTCTGATTTATTGTGGTGGACACTCCTAAGCGGCCTCGGCCGAGGTGGAAGCGGCGGTGGTTTTGGAGGTGGAGGCGGTTTTGGTGGCGGTGGCGGAGGTTTCGGCGGCTTTGGAGGTGGTGGCTTCGGTGGCGGTGGCGCCAGCGGCAGATGGTAATCACATTATTTTTGCACACATAACAAAATATATAACATGAGGACACTGGTTTTAGCGGCAATGGCAGCATTGCCCATGATGGGGATTGCACAAGAAGATTTTACAATAACAGCAAAAGTAGGCACCTTGAATACGCCCGCAAAAGCATACCTCAGCTACCGCACGGCTGCAGGGCCTTTATTGGATTCGGCAGACGTATCCGATGGGGAATTCAAATTCCATGGTAGCGTGGACGGCCCTTCGCGGGCATTGGTGCTTCTTGCCCATGAGGGCGGGGATATCCGCCAGATGGAAGATCCCGACCGTGTGGAGCTTTATTTGGAAAAAGGGGCTATCGAGCTTACCGCTGCCGATTCATTGGTAAATGCGTCGATAAAGGGTGGTGATGCCAATAAAGACTTTGCTGTGTATCATAAAACATTAGCGCCTGTGCAGACAAAAATGGGCGGCCTGATGGCACGGTACGTGGCCGCCCCCGATGAACAGAAGCAGGACCCGACATTCATGCAGGGCCTTCAAGCGGAAGCGATGGCCATCCAGGAGGAGCAGAAAGCCATCGACTTCAAGTACATCAACGACTATCCCGCCAGCGTGGTCAGCCTCGACTTGCTCTTGCCTTACCTGGAAACGGAGCATGCCCAGGATGTTATCGAACCGGCTTTCAATGGCTTATCCGCAGCGCTGAAGAATTCGGAAAAAGGGAAGGCAATTGCAGCACAACTAGCGAATAGTAAGCGACTGGAGATCGGTGCCGTTGCGCCGGATTTTAGCCAGCCCGATACGGCCGGCACCTCCATAGCACTCTCCTCCCTCAGAGGTAAATACGTACTTGTCGATTTTTGGGCTAGTTGGTGCGGTCCCTGCCGCCAGGAAAACCCCAATGTTGTAGCCGCGTATCAAGCCTTCAAGGATAAAAATTTCACCGTATTTGGTGTGTCACTCGATCGCCCCGGGGCAAAAGACGCCTGGATGAAGGCAATCCATGATGATGGTTTGCAAGACTGGCCGCACGTATCCGAATTGAAATGGTGGCAGTCTGATGTGGTAGAGCAATATGCCATACGAGGTATCCCGGCAAATTTTCTGCTTGATCCGGACGGCAAGATTATCGCCAAGAACCTGCGGGGTGAGGATCTGCACATCAAACTGGCCGAATTACTGCAATGAACGAGTGATTTGACACGTCGATAACTGTAAATAGCACGCCCCAAAAGTTTTTTTGTATAACTTTTGGGGCGTCCTTCATTTATGACACGACCTCTTTCGTTTGGCAAGATTCTATTTACGGTATAGTTACTTCAAAAGCTTCGCTATAATTATACCGGCCAAGTGCCGACTGAATTCTAGCGGCTACGCGTATGTAGTATTTCTTGCCCGAGGTCAATCCGTCAATTTCGTCAACAAACGTGTCTGCCAGTATCTCTTGGTCGTCCACAGTCGACAAATCGGTGATTCGTCGATAATCAAAGACAACATTATTAACGGTAGGGATTTCGGACACTAGCGTCATCCGGTCCAGTATCTTCCCGCCCGCCTGTTGCCTGGCAATATTGTAAGTGGTTATGATTTTTCCTGTGGAGGCAATCACATCGACATCGGTTAGTGCCACATAGGGCATAACTTCGAAGTCAACCTCTGTTCGTTCTCCGATCTGCACAATTACCGTATCCATTGGAAAAAAAGCACCTTCAGTAACGATAACTTTATACTCATTTTGGAAAATATTGGAATTTTCAAAAGTACCATTGGGCTTGCCGGTTATGACCAGCGGGATATTCTGTGATCCACCCTTTTCAAATAACAGTACATTGTATCCATTGGGCTGCTGCGTTTGAAAATTTTTATTGGTGATCTTATCTATCAATTTTCCGTGAATCCCCCCATTGGGCGGATCATAATTATCAATACTACAAGAAACGGAAAGTGTCGATAATACGATAACAATAATTCGTAAGCTGTTCATATCACAATAGTTTAATATCCCGGATTTTGTACAAGATTAGGGTTGGCCGCCAGTTCAGATGCTGGTATGGCGGTATAATAGGACGTGGGCACAAATGTTTTAAAGACATTCGGCACGGTCGACGTTTCGAATCGATAAGCATTTGCCTGTATATCAAAATAGCATTTAAGCACACCGGCGGGCGAGTTATTATATAACCTGTCTGTCAACCGCCAGCGTTTGTAATCCCATAGGCTTTGGCTTTCGAAGCCAAGCTCCACCAATCGCTCATGCCGAACCCGGTCGATGGTAACTTCCCCATCCGTGAGCAAAATGATTCCCGCCCTCGACCGGATTTCGTTGATAGCCTCTTTGGCCTCTGTAATTTTCCCGAGCTCAACAGCTGCTTCCGCATAATTCAACAATACTTCACCATAGCGCAACGCAACCCAGTGTTGGGAAGAACCATTCGTACGCACGTTTGCACGCGCCAACGTATTGTCCAGATACTTCCTTAAATAGAATCCCGTCTGCGTCTTTTCCGACCCGAAACCACTCGACCCGACCACTTTAATTGTCCCATTGGCGTCAATCCGCTTGGTCGTGGGGTTATACCTTACATTGGGATCACCCGACTCGATTTTAACACCTTGATCGAAGAGCCCCGCTTGGATATCTATTTCCTCGCCCCGCCACAGACTGGAGGGTAGAATGACCGTACCCAAGAGGCGGGGATCGTGATTAGCAAAAAGATCCATGGGATGGTCATAAAAAATAGGTGCGCTGGGTGTACCGATTTTCAATGTTCCCGGCGATCCGTCCTTCAGTTCAAATTGTTCCACGAACTCCAATACCGGGCCCACTCCCGAACCGTAACCGTCTGGTCCGCGAACGCCGAAGGGTATCACGTCGCGATCGTAGTTGTGCGTTTTTTCGGGATACGAGTAATACCGGATTAACATCGCTTCGGGGTTATTATCATCCAAAAACAGCTGTGCAAAGTTTTCGGCTAAATCAGTTTGTCGTTGATATAATGAGAACGCCTGGGAATTGATGACTGCCGCCGCCGCATCAAACGCAGCTTGCCAGAACCTGTTTTGCTCTGATTCAGCGATACCCACGATTCCATTTAGTTGGACCGGAGCATATTTTGCCGATGACGCAGCGTATAACATGGCCCTTGATTGAAGGGCCAGCGCACTGAATTTCGTCGCTCTACCTTTGCTACTGGTCTCGGGCAACAATGCTGCTGCCTCGGTCAGATCTTCACGGATAAAATCATACACATCCACCTCTTTATCGCGAGGTACTTGGTACACACCAATATCGCCGTCGCCCGTGTACTGCTGTACCACCTCGATAATTGGTACCCCACCATAACGCCTGACCATACCGAAATAGTAATAGGCCCTTAGGAATTTCGCTTCTCCCATCAGCACCGTTTTGAGATGTTCATTGAGCGGTGACTCTGGCAGCTTTTCCAACAACGCATTGACCCTCCGTACATGGCTGTATCCCCAAAAATCACCTCCACTACCCATGCCACCGGCACTTTCATTGGGGCCTTGCATCGCATTGCCAAAATTGTCCATGGGCAATGCGTCGTAGAGTGTAGCCAGGTAAGACAAGATCAGTGACTCGTCTTTAAATACGTCTTCATCACTGATGATATTTAACGGCTTGGTGTCTAAAAATTCTTTACAGGAAGTAAGGGCCATCATCAACCATAATCCCGTAAACACATATATATATTTGGTTTTCATGTCGTTTTTATTTGGATAATTGTTTGCAAGGATTACAACCGGAGGTTCAAACCAATATTGTATGTTTTTGTATTCGGATAGATCAAGTTCTGAAGCCGTTCGGGATCCACATCTTCCAGTCCTGTCCATGTGACCAGGTTAAACCCGCTTAACACGATCCGGAGACTCTGTACACCTACTTTGGCGAGGAAAGCATTTTGCAGCGTATAGCCCAGCGTTACGCTTTTCAGCCGCACATACGATGAGTTGTTTACCCAAAACGTGGAATTGGCGATATTGGATTGGGTAGAAGGTGATTCCGGCCCTCTCGAATACGTAGATGGGTATCTGCCGGGAACCCATGAACTGTTCACGTCAAACAAGTCTTCGCGATGCCACCGGTCGGTAAATTTCATCAGCCCGTTGCGTCCAATCCAATGTATACCTTCACGTGCATACCATGTCCCATCGTTCAGGTAATTGACATTGGCAGCTCCCTGAAACAATATGTCGAGGTCGAATTGCTTATAGCTAAAAGTACTGCCAAGACCGAAGCTGATCTCCGGTGTATTTCCCCTCGCAATGGGAATCTCATCCAAACGGTTGATTAGGCCATCGTTGTTCACATCTCGATATTTGAGATCACCGGGTTTCAGGAACCGATTGGCAAGCGCATGATTACCCTGTAAGGGAGAGTTAACAATTTCTTCATAGGTCTGGAACTGTCCGACGTAATCATAACCCCAAACGATATTGGTCCACCTGTGTGTACCGTTGTTTCTCCAGTTCTCCCAAGAGTTCGGATCGGCGTTGCGCTCGATATGGGTAAGCCGGCCACGGGTGTAAGACATATTGGCCGAAATATCATACAAAAAATCACCCTTCCTCTTGGAATGCCCGACCACAATTTCCATTCCCTGGATTTGGTCGCTGTTTAAATTCTCTTGGGACAACGACTGCCCAATGGTTCCGGGTACAATGGTTGTCCGGGTGGCCAACAGTCCGGATCGATTCCGTTGGAAGAAATCAAGATTGAGGTAAACAAACCTGTTTTTGATATCCAAATCCAATCCAATGTTTTTTGTAACACTTGTGCTCCAGGTCAGGTTGGGATTGGGAATGCTCCTGAAACCAAGACCCCGAGTAATCCGGTCGTCAAAGACATACGTTCCGCTGGGATAGTCGTAGCCTTCCAGAAACTGGAAAGCGGCCGCGCCGTCATCGCCCATTTTACCCCATGATCCCCGTAATTTCAATTGAGAAATTACAGACGACATTGGTCTGAAAAAGCTTTCCTGCGATATCACCCAGCCTGCAGACGCATACGGAAAAAAACCCCACCTACCGTCCGCAGGGAATTGTGACGATCCCCCAAAATTAAATCCGGATTCCAAAAGATACTTTGAATCGTAGTTATAGTTGACTTTGCTGATGATATTTTGATTATTGAATTCGTAAATATCGGCAGAAGTGACGCGGTGATTACGCGTGCCCGCAAAAAATTGGTCAACGTTGGCGTCAAATTCACTGTAAGCGGATAAATTATCGTTTTTTAACTGTTTCTGCTCAAAAACCAACGTGACGTTGAGGTTGTTCTTTAAGAACGACTTGGCATAGTTCAGTTGTCCGTACAAGGTATGGCGCTGCATGGTGGTATAATTACCCATCAGGTTTGCAGGATCATTCTTTGTCGCTGTGTTTCGGTATGTCCCGGTAGATTCTTCATAAGAATACATCTGGAATTTTGGGGCCCATTTTTTTATATATTGCTCCAGGTTATAATAACCGTACCGGAGGCTGGCATTAAGCCCTTCAATGAAAGGCACCTCATAATCTACCGTATAATTTCCCTGAAAAGTCTTTAATTGTGTATGTGTATAACCTCCGATATCGGCATTGGATATCGCGAGTGGATGCTGCCCGTCGTAAGAATCCTGCAGATATTCTGGATTGTTATTTGCATAGACAGGATTCGTTGGAACTTGCATGAAAAGTGAGAAATACATACTCCCGATTACTCCGGGCAGAAATGCGGGAGCACCCGGTTCGTTTTTTTGGTCCTGCATTCCATCAATGCTTAAACTCATTTTCAGATTGTCGGTAATCTCACCGGTCACACTTGCCCTTAAGTCGTACTTTTTATAATTAAGGTCACCGCTTCTCCACATCCCGTCTTCGCCAGTATAACCGATGGAAGTAAAATATTGGATACGTTCACTGCCCCCGTTTACACTGATATTATGTCGTTGCTTATCAGCATACGGTCTCGTTACTAAATCGTACCAATTCGTACTCTGTTTGGTGCCGTCCTTATAAGCTTGGATATCTTCGGGGCTAAAAGTTGTCGCATTCGGCGGGATACCGTTATTGATTTCCGCTTCTGTGTTCAATACGGCATAATGGTAAGCATCCAACGGTGTCAGCGTGTTGGTAAATGACTGGATCTCGTAATCCCCTGAATAGCTGATTACAGGTTTCCCCACTTCACCCTTTTGGGTGGTGACGAGTACAACACCATTTGCAGCCTTTACTCCGTATACGGCAGCCGAGGCGTCTTTCAAAACGCTGATATCCTTTATGATATTGGGATTTAACCTGACAAAATCCCGCTTTGCCATTTCCATACCATCAACGATAAACAACGGGTCGGAAAACCCACGGATATCGAATCTGGTATCAAAAGATCCCGGTTCACTGGAGTTTTGCACCACCCTGACTCCCGGAAGCCGCCCGGCCAATCCTTTAGATAAATCGGAGGTTGTTATCGATTTGATTACTTTCTGACCCACCGAGGTAATTGCGCCAGTAATGGTGGCTTTCTTTTGGGTACCAAAAGCTACGACAACTACTTCATCAAGATCCGCTAACGCTTCAATTAATACAACCTGTAAATTGTTCTGGTCATTGACGATGACCTCATGTGCCTCGTAACCAACATTTGTGAAGACCAATAGCTGACCTTTTTCCACGTTAATCCTAAAATTTCCGTCTTCGTCGGTTACTGTGCTTATTGGTGTGCCCTTTAAGGAAACCGTCACCCCTGGCAATGGGTCTCCAGATTGGTCCGAAACCTTACCAACCACCTCCCGTTGTACTTCTTCTATCTTTTCGGCGTGTTTTACCTTTTTTTCGCTGGATTCTTTTTCCTCGCCCTTACGTATGATGATAATACGCTCCCGAATCTCATAATCGCATGCCAATTCTTGAAAAATTACATGAAGTGCTTTTTGCAAATCGACCTCACGTAAATTGACGCTAATTCGTTTGGTTTCATCGATATCCTTCTTTCTGTAAAAGGCAGTAAAACCCGTCTGCTTCTCTATGTTTTTCAATAGCTGAACAACCGTTGCCTCCTTCTCTTGAAGTGTGACTTTTTGTGCAGCTATTTTTCCGGCAAACGCAACCTGAAAACATACAAAAGCCAAAGAAAATAAGGAAAGATTCATAATTAGCATTCGTTGTTGTGTTCTCGGCACCATTCTTATAGATGCCACATGAGGCAGCAGCCAAAGGCATTTCAGCCGCTTGCCAAATCCATTTAAATACATAATTTTGCAATGTTTGAGTTTATCTTGGTCTTTTCTTTTTCAACACGATCTAATCGTGCTATTTGATCATGATCCGCTCACATTAGCCGGTAGTGCTTCCACCCACTGCCGGCATCTTTTGCTGAATCATCTTGTTGTCACTGATTTCGCCTTATTAACCCCCTTTCTTTTGGTATCCATTATTCACTTCTACCCTGTTGCTGTGAATAAAATACTCCCTTTTTATTGGAAACAACGATATCAAGCAAGCCATCTCCGTCTACGTCTTCTACGATAACCTGTAAGCCAACACCAGAATCATGATCAATCTGGTGTGCGCGCCAAAAGGGCGGTCCATCCGGCATATACTCATACCAGTGCAGCACAGCAGGTTCAAACTCGCCGGGGTCATGCCCATTATGGGCAAAGAAACGCTTGCCGGTTACCAAATCCAGGTACCCGTCGCCATTGATATCCTTTAGGGTAAGCGCGTGGCTCTGCGAAAACGTGCTGTCTATCACGTGCTTTACCCAGCGGGAACCGCCCGCATTGTCAGGCTGCTGCTCATGCCACCAAATGCCGTAATTATGGGCAGATGAACTGACTACATCCACTAAACCGTCACCATTCACATCTAGCGTATGCATCTGCGCGCAATCTTCTCCGAAATCCGCCGGATGGAACTGCCAGAGGTGTCCGCTATCTTGGGCAGGCGCCTCCCACCAGCCTTTCGTAATCAATACGTCTGAACGGCCATCGCCGTTGACATCCCCTACACCGAGTCCGTGCGTGAATTGATGCGTACCAAGCCCCGCTTCTTTGCTGATCACGTGTTTTTTCCAGCTCGTACTTCCGCGTTCATTGGGAGTTTGGAGCCAGATCACTTCTTCGGTTTCCGGATCGTTGCCTACCAGATCCGGCCGGCCGTCGCCATTCATATCCACAAAAAGTGGCGTCTCATTTCCGAAAGCACCATAAATAAGGTGTTCCTCCCAGTACCCGGATTCGTTTCCCGGATTTTGATGCCAAACTACCGCCTTACCCGGGAAATCTACCCGAATCATATCAACCCACCCATCTTGGTCAACATCAAGCGCAAAATGCAGAAAAGCGTTGCTATAACCTTTGTCATACGCGAATGCCTGCGGTGCGGCTAGTTCATGCTGCTTCCACGTGGGCGCCTCAAACCAATAGGCACCGGCAATGATATCCAAATGCCCGTCTTTATTGACGTCCGCAACGGTCACTCCCTCCGAAACAAACGTGTCACAGAGCACGTGCTTGTCAAACAGGATCTCTCCATCTTTGGCAGGCTGCCCCATACAGCTGATGCTAGCCAATGTGATCAACAGCATAATCAACATCATTCCAGTTGGTTTTTTCATGATCATCTCCTCGTTTTTATAATATTAGTTAACACTCAGCAGGTATTCCAGCAATGCTCCAAATTCTTCTTCCGAAAGAATATGCCTGAAATGGTCGGGCATCAATGTATAAGGCGATGGCGTGTAGGACCTCATGTCTTTTTTGGCTATTTTGAATTCCTTTCCGCTGATGTCTGCAAAAACCATCACCTCCCCTTCGGTTCTCCGGTACAACCCGGTCTGCTGCTTTCCATTGTCCAAAACAATATTATACGTACGGAATGATTCGGAAATGTTCCGGTTGGGATCCAATATTTTCTCCGACAGGGCCCGCACACCCCAATTTCCGATACCATTAAGCTGCGGACCGATCATGCCGCCCGTTCCGCCGATTTGGTGGCATATGGCACAATTTGCTTCGAACAGCGCGCGACCTTTTTCCAGACGCTTTCCGGTCTCTTTGAAACCGGCGATCCGGTCCTCGATCAGCTTTTTTCGGGCCTCTCGCTCATCTTCTCCTTTGGCCAATAAGCTTTTAATACGTGCCTGTTGATCGGTTTTGGCGTTTGCATCAAGCAACTCTTTCACCCTGAACTCCGTGAGTAAATCAACAGCGGCCTTTCCACCCTCTATGGTTTGAAGCAGCAACTCTATTCCCCTCGGCGATCCCGCCAATGCGGTGGTTGCCGCGAGCTGTACCGGTCTTGCGCTCCCTTTCAGCCCCTCTTGAAGGTATTGCTGGGTCTGCCCCTGTTGCAACTGCCCCAGAATGGCCGCCAAGCGTTCTCTTAGCAGGGCGGGCTCCGATTTATCCACAAAGATCTTACCCAGCAATTCGGCATCTCCCTTCGCGGACATGCCGGCCAATGCATTGGCGGCGGCTAACCGCGTATCGGGATTCACCCATGGTGCTTTAACGATTTGAACAAGACGGTCCTTTAAACCTGCTATTTTGAAGTTTCCGGCTATCTCAGCAGCCTTTTGCCGCAACGCGTCCACGTCGGATGGTGTGTAGGGCGGCATTTCGACAACGGCCGGCTCCAGCTTCCCAATGCCGATGGAACCGGTCTCCGAGCTATCCACCACCTCAATATACCCCATCTTCCCCTCATGCCCCTTTAAATCAAACGTAGCCGGTTTAATCAGATCATCAAACTCCATTTTAGTATCCTGCTTCATCCGGTATTCGCCAATGACCTGGTCGTTACCCGCCAACCGGATGCGCACAGTATTTTTCGACGTACCCGCTTTTTCTTCCGTATTGTGCACGTCATTATCAAACACATTCATGCTGATTTCGGCGGGTAGCGTAAACGGCCTGGTGTAAAGGGTAGCCCTCGGCTTGTACCCATTGCGCTCGCTCAGATAAATCCGGAAAGCAGGCATTACCTGGGTAAGAAAAGCGTCCGACGTCGACCAAGGGCTGAGATCTTCAGGACGATTCTCCATAGGTTTACTCATCCAGCTATCCTGGCCGTCTGTCATCTCGTTCAGAAAATAATCAGCAAGTTGGCTACCCCAGGTCTTTAGCCGTGGATGAATAGCCAAGCCTCGTTGGGCAACGCCTTCCTGAATATTGAGAAACAGCGAAAGCTGGGTTTGTTTGTCATTTGCAAACTTCTCCGTAATAATCGGTACAATTTGTGATAGCTGCGCAGCACTGGCGTACCTTCCAATAAATTCAAGATTTTTCTGTAATGCTTCATGCGGTATATCGTGGTGAAGCACATAGTCCAGTACGAACGTTGCAGCGGCCTGCGATGGCACATCCCGCATGGCGATAGCGATGGTGGCCAGTTTGGCTTCATCCCATTTCATCTTTGAAGCTTGTTCGGCTACTCCGGTTCCCCGCAGGTTATTACGGACAGCCAGCAATGCCGTATACTTCAGGTGTGAATCTTCTGCGGGACAGTTCACATACAAGGTCAGCAATGGATCTACGTGGGCGATATCAGGAAAGCGGCTCAGCACTTCGGATGCTGTACGCTGGATGAACGGATCCTTGTCTGCAAGTGCTGCCAGCACGGTACGTTGCTGCGCATCGGTGAGTTTTTCCGACTCTGCCAGTATGCGTAATGCATGTTGACGGACGATGGGCTGCCCGTGATGCAGTGCTTGGTCGATAATGGACTCGGGTAACGCGTGAAGACGGTGCAGTACCCACAATCCATGGATGTATTCCGTGGGTGATGAACCCGCGGACGATACCCGTTCAAGCACCGGTTTTACGGCCTTGTCTTTGAAAACTTCAACCAGCCGGTCAGCCACCTTCAAACGCGTTGCCAAATGCGGATGGTTAAGCCCCTCGATCAACTCGTTCAGGTCCGCCTTCGCCCAATTTTTGACGGGCAAGGTGCCTTTGTCCTTGCCCGTATAGGTGATTTTCCATATGCGCCCGCTCAGCCGGTCGCGCCCGGGATGATCCAGCGACACTTCATAGTGACCAATGATGCGATTATAAAAGTCAGCGACATACAGTGAGCCGTCAGGCCCGGTTTTGATATCCACCGGCCGGAACCATGGATCTTCGCTGGTTAAAAACGGGTCTTCCTTTTTTGCGATGGGAGTGGTTCCCTGATAGGTCACCGTGTTGCGGTCAATCCGGCAGGTGACAACGTCCCCTGTAAAAAAGCTATGGCGGTACGCTTCCGGAAACTGCTGGTCCGTATAATAAACCAATCCGGCAAGAGCCGTGGATCCCAGCTCATAGCTCATCATTTCCGGTGCATAGCCGATGGCGGGATCCTTCCGGCCCCATTGGGGATAATCGCCACCCGGGATCAGCTGGAAGATCGGCTTGCTATGGCAATCCACGGAATACAGGTATCCCCGTTCGTCAATGGCCGAACCGAAGGGGTTGATCCGCCCGTTCGTGGTCTGTTCCACCCGGCTCCCATCGATACGGAAACGGAAGGTATTGCCTGAAACCAGCGTAACCGAGTCACCGTCTGCACCAGCGATCGTTGAAATATTGGTAAAACCATGGCAAGCGTGAATCCACCCGTCATATCCGCGGATGAAATTATTGACCATGCCATGGGTATCCTTAAATCCAAATGGCCCCACAAGTACCTCTTTCTCGTCAGCTTTGCCATCGTTGTCATTATCCTTCAAGTGATAGATATTTGGAATGCTAAATCCAACCGCACCGTCGGATACGGGCATAATGCCGATCGGTATATTCAGGTTATCATCAAAATGTGTAAATACATCCGCCTTTCCGTCGCCGTCACTATCTTCTAAAATCGAGATTCGGTCCTTTCCTGTACTGGGGCCTGCCGCGATCGGATACTCAGATGACTGCGTAACCCATAGTCTTCCTTGGTCGTCAAACTCCATGTTGATCGGCTTGGTAATATCAGGCTCCGAAGCGAACAACGTGATTTCAAAACCGGGAGGAAGTTTGAAACCAGCCATTTCCTCCTCAGGGGTCTGGAATTCCGTGGTGCGCACGTGATCCGCAAACTGATTATCTTTTGATGTTTTCTGAGCATGATCCCCGCATCCCAATGGAAAAATCCAGGCGAAGCACAATACAACAGTCCATAACCCCACTTCACGATTCTTTTTTCTTTTAATTGTTAGGTCAGTCAATGTTTTATACATTTTATCGATGTTTATCTTAGTTAGTATTTGTATTCAAAAGCAAATCAATCCCCTATAGAGTCTTTAATAATAACCAATCGTTGCGGCTCCCGAAAGTCGATGCGAACTCCCGTTCCCTTTATCACTTGTAGTGCAGTAGCCAAACTGACCTCCCGAGGTATCTTTCCCACAAAAAGATCACTGTCACCTACATCCTTCTCATATTGGATATCAACATCATACCAACGGCCAAATTCTTTCAATACACTTCGGATTGTTGCATCATGGAAGTAAAAATACCCATCCTTCCAAGCGGTAAACGCTTCCGTATCCACCTTATTTACCTGTAGACCCTTATCCGTTAACACAGCTTGTTCACCGGGCACGAGAATCATTTCTTTGGCTACCTGCCTCTCGGTTGCATTGCGGTGCACAGCGACAGAACCTTCTACCAATGTCGTTTTTATCGCTACCTCGTCTTTATATGCGTTGATATTGAACCGGGTACCGAGGACTTCGACGACCTGGCCTCCGCTTATAACCTTAAAAGGTATATTGGGCGAAATCCGCTTCACCTCAAAATAGGCTTCTCCTTCAAGCGTCACCTCCCGTTTATCTTGGGAAAACGCTGCCGGGTATGTCAACGAGGAAGCCGAGTTCAACCAAACTTTGGATCCATCCGGCAATACAATTTGATATTGCCCCCCTTTTGGCGTAGAAATGCCCATGAATCGTGAGGGATCACCTTGCGGTTGGAGCTCATGCTCCAGAATGGCACTTCCGTCGCCATAAGTTAGCTCATCTCCAATCACGATGCCCGATTGGTTGGCACTTAAATCGATAACACGCCCGTCTGCCAGCATCAGCGTCGCCCGATTACCTCCCGGTTGCACATCTTCTTCGGTCAATTGCCTGTCGATAGTTTGCTGCATATTTCCATATCGTAGATAGACACCGATAGAGAGGACCAAAAATAGAGATGCTGCAATACCAATTGCCCACCGCAGACGAGGTTTTACCGTATAAAAGGACTCTTGTTTTACGTTTTCCCTGATTTTTGTTAGAATCCGTGATTTCAGTTCTTCTTCATTGTTTGCAAATGATAACGGTAGTTCAAACTGGTCGTCCACATGAGCATTATACCATGCCCTAAATTCCGATTTTTCGTCCTCGGTAATGGTACCGTTGAGCCACTTGGATGCCAATTCCTGATATCGTTTATTATCGGTCATAATAATATCTCTCTACTAGTATGTATAGACAGCGAAGTAAATCCCTTAGTCCGTATTGAACTATTTTTTGACGTCCATGGAACACGCTTGATATACGGGCGATGTTCCACGGATCAGGATTTTAGGAAAAGGCCCCACGAAAGATAGGATTGCGTAGAATGGGATATGTTTGCGTACAGGCACGCTATAACAATGTCATCATGAAGCTGGCCAGCTTAGCACGTAACGTTTTGAACGCCTTCCCAAGATGCGCTTCAACGGTTTTTTCGGAAATCTGTAGGGTTTCAGCAATCTGCTTCTGGGAATAGCCCTCATCTCGGCTTAGTTGAAATACCAATCGACATTTTTCAGGAAGTTGTTGTACATGCTTGGCGAGCTCCTCCGTAAGCTCGTTAAAGGCAAGCCCTTCCTGAGTGGAATCGTCTACTTGTTCTTTGTATAGCATCGAATCAATATACCGTTCCTGATTATAATACTTATCCAGCGTCACGATAATTCGGTATTTTACGGAGACGGCAAGGTAATGTGTTAGTTCTGAGGTTAAGTTTAAGGTCTGTCGCCTGCGCCAGAGTGCCGTAAATATATCCTGCACAATTTCCTCTGCATCTTCAAGCCGGATGGTTCGACTTGCAGCAGCCACAAAAAGCTTTTTCCAATGACGATTGTACAATTCCGTAAAAGCTCCTTCGTCATCGCCCCTTAGCATATCAAACAAGTCAGCGTCTGCCTTATCTTTATAGCTGTACATATGCAGTTTATAATCGGTAATTGGTGAGATACAATAATAACCCAATGTCAAAAATAGGTAATACCTAAAAAAAAGCAACCCGTACTATCCTGACTTACCTCAAGACCAGTTTTCAGCAAACCATCACCAAGTTGCCAAGTCTGCGACTGTCAGCGTTACTCCTAAAACCAAGCCATTAGCGGCAGAAAACCGAATCACAAAAAAGCCGCCCCATATATTTTGAGACGGCGTCTTGTATTCTTGATGTAATCCGTTCTGTCTATTACAACGACAAGATATCGACAATACGAAGTAAGTTGTCATTGATGCCACCAAGGTGTTTGATGGCCTTGCTGAATGGAGTGAATGTGGCTTGTCCATGTATCAATCCTGCCATTTCTCCACGCCGCCCCTCGAGGAGCGCCTCTACAGCAGCAACTCCCAACCGACTGGCCAATACCCTATCCATACAGGTGGGACTGCCGCCCCGTTGAATATGCCCGAGTATGGATACCCGCATGTCATAATGCGGAAAGCGCTCTTTTATCCGTTCGGCCACTGCAAAAGCTCCGCCCGCGTCTTCACCTTCTGCCACAATAATCACCCGTGAAGCTTTATTTTTCCTGGTCCGATCGAGTCGATCCATCATGGCTTCGTAATCCACTTTAATTTCGGGGATGAGCACGCATTCGGCTCCTACACTAATACCCGATCTCAGGGCGATGAGGCCGGAGTCACGCCCCATTACTTCCACAACAAATACCCGGTCGTGCGACTCAGCCGTGTCGCGGATTTTATCAACGGCTTCGATAACGGTGTTGATAGCCGTATCGTAACCGATGGTAAAGTCCGTGCCCACCAAGTCATTGTCGATTGTACCCGGCAGCCCAATAATCGGAATGTTATGCTCTTCAATGAATTTGGTTGCTCCTGTGAATGTGCCGTCACCACCGATGGCTACCAGTCCGTCTATACCCTGCTTTTGGAGGTTTTCGTAGGCGCGTTGCCGCCCCGATGCCGTCCTAAACTCCTCGCTCCGTGCCGTCTTTAAAATGGTACCGCCACGCTGGATGATATTGGCCACCGATTTGGCATCCATGGGAAAAATATCCCCATGGACCATACCATCGTAACCACGACCGATTCCAAAGACGTTAAGGTTGTAGTAAAGCCCAGTGCGGACGACCGCGCGTATCGCGGCATTCATTCCCGGTGCATCTCCTCCAGATGTGAATACAGCAATATTTTTGATGTTGCTCATGCGTTTATTATATATTATTCAGTTTGATGTACTTGCCTGGTATGAAGCGATGCCGCTATCCAAAAAAACGATGTAATTCTGTATGTCTTCGTTATATGCCTGTGCCGGCACCAATTGCTTCCCATCACTATCGACGATGACGTAATAAGGCTGCGCATTGGTGCCAAACCGAGATGCCTGTAGATCTGACCATTTCTGGCCTACACGGCGAATCTTCTTTCCACTGAACTCAGACACATACTGTTCATCAGGCTCCAGTTCGGTGCGGTCATCCACGTACAGGGACACCAGGATATAATCTTCCTTCAATCGTTTCAACACCTGTGGATCCGGCCAGACCGACTCTTCCATTTTCCTACAGTTCACACAACTCCATCCAGTGAAATCCAAGAGGACGGGTTTACCCACTTGTTTAGAATATGCAAGCGCCTGATCGTAATCGTAGAAAGCATCAATACCATGTGGTGCATGGAAGACATCGCCGTATTTTTTAACAATGGCATTGCTTGCTTGAGGAGTGGAGCTTGCAAATCCGACACCATGCAGATTGAAATCTTGCGTAGGCGAGGGTGGAAGCCACGCACTCAAAGCCTTGAGTGGGGCACCCCACATGCCGGGTACCATATACACCGTGAAGGACAGCATAGCAATAGCGAAAAACAAGCGTGGAATTGAAATGTAGGGCACAGAGCTATCATGAGAGAACTTCAGCTTACCCAACAGATACAGGCCGAATAAACCGAAGATAACAATCCAGATAGCTAAAAACACCTCACGATCAAGGATTCCCCAATGATAGGCGAGGTCGACGTTTGACAAGAATTTGAACGCAAGGGCGAGCTCCAGAAAACCCAACGATACCTTAACTGTATTGAGCCAACCGCCAGATCTGGGCATTTCCTTTAGCAACGACGGAAAAAAGGCAAATATCATGAATGGTATAGCCAGTGCTACGGAAAACCCAAGCATGCCAATGGCCGGTCCCATCAGTGCGCCCTCAGACACGGCTTCAACCAACAGGTAGCCAATGATGGGGCCTGTACACGAAAACGACACCAAAGCCAGCGTAAAGGCCATGAAGAATAATCCAAGCAGCCCACCCCTATTGGATTTTTCGTCCATTTTATTGACAAATCGGGAGGGCAGTGTGATTTCAAAAGCACCTAAAAAAGAAATCGCAAAAATGATGATGATGACAAAAAACAGGAGGTTGAACCAAGCACTGCTCGCCGCCTCATTGAGTGCTGACGCTCCAAACACCAAGGTAACCAGCATCCCCAACGCTACATAAATGACGATAATGAAAAGGCCGTACAACAATGCGTTGACGACACCCTTCGATCGTGTGCCACTCTGCTTGGTGAAAAACGAAACCGTAAGCGGAACCATCGGATAGATGCATGGCATCAAGAAAGCGGCGAACCCCCCGATGATGCCCGCAATGAAGATGCCCCATAAGGTTTGTGGGCTTCCGTCGGTACCACTGCCTACATTTGATGTGGTTGAGTCCACCACAGTTTCAGCCACATCCTGACCGTCGGTAAATACCACATCATCCGGCACATCTAGGTATTCGGATGCCGTATCTTGCCCATCGGTAAACTCAACGTCGTCGAAATCAAGTAAGGTGTCTTGTGCAAGCGCAGTTGGAGCGATTATACAGGCAAAGCCGACAAGTAACGATAACGTAAGAAGAATACGTTTCATGAACAACATACGTTAAAAAGGTTGCAAACATAATAAAAAAGGCAGTGCGCTGCCTTTTTTCTGATTTCTTTTTCTGGTCGACTATTTGACAGCCACTGTAAATGCTATCTCATCGGGCGGCAGACACTGGTTGGCATCGCAAGCCATAAATTCAACGGCACCTTTAACTGTGGTGCTCCCCTTTTTTAGCTTGATCTTTTGCTGAAAGACGACCTCTTTATCGAAGTAGGACACATCCATGCCGAAAACCTCCTCGTGTTTACTCTTCGGCTTCGGCTCCGCGGGCTTGCCGATCAATGCGTATTCGTTTGAAGGGCTGAACGTAAAAGAGGTCTTTATCGGTCCACCTTCTTCGATATTTTGGGAGTAAATGTGCCAACCTTTGTCGATGGTAGCCTTCATGAACACCACTGCTTCATCGTTATTGATCTTTTTGGCGCCAAATTGCCATTTTACGGGCTCCAAAATTTGCGCAGAAACACCGGTTGCCGCAACAAACAAGATAGCTAACGCTAATGTTAATTTTCTCATAATCATTCAAGTGTTGTTTTTAAAATTAAAGACTCGCTTTACTGTCTGGGGTTTAATTCCAACAGCAGTGTTCGGTGTTTGCGCAGCAAAGTTAAGTAATCTTGCTTAAATGACAAATGCTATTTCCTTGATATCAAAATCTACCAAATGGCCATTAAAGTCAATCCGCAAACGCCCCGTTTCGGCGACTCCGTCCAACACACCGGCCACCTTCACCCCATCTACAAGGAATGGGTGCAATTCGCCCAACCGGTAGAGTCGCTGCTCATAGCTGGCCAACAGTGTCTCAAAACGGCCTGCTTTCAGCGAAAAGTACGCTTGTCCAATCTGCTTGCAAAGGTCGGTCAATAATTCGGGTATTTGGCAATCTCTATGTAAAATTTGCTTGACTGAGGTGGTATGCTCACGGATTGCATCCGGGAATAGGGTTTGATTCACGTTAATACCGATACCGACAATCGCGGACTTCCACTGATTTCCTTTCAAAATATTCTCAATCAGGATACCTCCGATTTTTTTATCGCCAATATAGATATCGTTCGGCCATTTCACTTTTACAACAACGCCCAACACCGATTCCAGCCAATGGACGACAGCCAAAGTGATGGCTGCTGTTAACATGAATTGGTGCTTGGGATCGAGAAAAGCAGGCGTAAGCAGCATACTAAATGTCAGGTTCTTCCCCGGCTCACTTTGCCACAGCGTACCCTTCTGCCCCCTGCCAGCATATTGATCAACTGCCATTATTACAGTGCCTTCGGTAAGTGGCGTGGATTTTGACAGTTCTTCCTTGAGGTATTCGTTGGTGGAAGGGACCCGCTGTAATGTAATAACATTTTGTCCTTCAAATAATCCCGAAAATGTGTTACTTTGCAATACGAATGGAATTAAAGGGTAACATTGCCCAAAACTATAATTATTTTTAATGATAAAAAACAAAAAATCAGCCATGTCATCTCGCTTATCGGAGGTCGTTATCCACGGTATGCAGGAGAAGAAAGGGAATGAGATTGTGCGGCTTGATTTGAGAAACATCCGTAGTTCGGTGTCAGATTATTTTGTAATTTGCCACGCAGACTCTTCTACACAGGTAAGCGCCTTAGCCAAGAGTGTTGAAGAGGAAGTCTTCAAAGCACTCAACCAAGAACCTTGGCGGAAGGAAGGTTTGGAGCATGGGGAGTGGGTATTACTGGACTTCGTGGATGTAGTAGTACATATTTTTAAAACGGATAAACGCAGTCATTACGGTATAGAAGACCTATGGGGCGATGCCGAATTGGAGTATTATCAAAGTGCGTAATTCAACCGTAGGTAAAGTTGCATTGATACACAACTTTATAGCGGAAACAAAACAACAAAAGAGAAGTAAGGTATGCCTAACGGACCCGATAGAATGAAGAGAGTGCCCAGCAAGAAAGTGACGCCAAAGCCGCCACGATTCAATATCATGTGGCTGTGGGTGGCGATGATTTTCGGCTTTTTTGCATTGCAATATATTTTTACTGACGATAAAGCGAAACAGATTACCTATCAGGAGTTTGAAGAGACCATGCTGAAGGAAGGTGACGTGGAACGCTTGATTGCCTATAAACGAAATGAGCTGTTTTTCGTGGAGGTGTTTATTAAGAAGGACCGACTCTCCGATGAGAAGTATAAAAATGTAAGGCCGAGCGACAACAACCTGACGTTGAGCCCTTCCACCGGACCTCAGTATTTCTTTACAGACGGCTCCTATGATGCGTTGGAACGCAAACTGGCCACTGCACAGGAAGACCTGGCACCGACTGATCGCGTGTCACTGCGGTTGGAAGACCGCACCAACGCCTGGACGGGCTGGATTTTTTCCATTATGTTACCGCTGCTATTGATTATCGTATTCTGGGTTTTCATCATGCGGCGGATGGGCGGCGGTGGCGGTGGCCCCGGCGGTCAAATCTTTAACATCGGCAAATCCAAGGCCACCCTCTTTGATAAAGAATCACAGGTAGCGATTACGTTCAGTGACGTGGCAGGTCTCGAAGAAGCGAAGCAGGAAGTGATGGAAATCGTAGACTTTCTGAAAAACCCAAAGAAATACACGAATTTGGGCGGGAAAATTCCGAAGGGGGCATTGTTAGTGGGCTCACCGGGTACAGGGAAGACCCTACTTGCTAAGGCCGTTGCCGGAGAAGCCCAAGTGCCTTTCTTCTCACTTTCGGGATCGGATTTCGTGGAAATGTTTGTCGGTGTAGGTGCATCGCGTGTGCGAGACCTCTTCCGCCAGGCCAAAGACAAGGCACCCTGTATCATATTCATCGACGAAATTGATGCCATAGGGCGTGCGCGAGGAAAGAACAGCGTGATGGGTGGCAATGACGAACGGGAAAATACGCTGAACCAGCTACTGGTGGAAATGGACGGTTTTGGTACCGATTCAGGCATTATTATCATGGCAGCCACCAATAGACCGGACGTGCTTGATTCGGCTCTGCTGCGCCCTGGCCGGTTTGATAGGCAAATCTCCATAGACAAGCCTGACCTCGTGGGTCGGGAGCAGATCTTCAAAGTCCACCTCAAACCGCTGAAATTGGCAGCCGAGGTGGACGCCAAGAAATTGTCCGCGCAAACCCCCGGGTTTGCAGGCGCTGAAATTGCCAACGTGTGCAACGAAGCAGCACTTATTGCCGCCCGACGCAATAAAGCGGCGATTGAGATGCATGACTTTCAGGATGCGATAGACCGGGTAATAGGTGGCTTGGAAAAGAAAAACAAAATCATTTCTCCTGAGGAAAAGCGTATCGTTGCATTCCATGAAGCTGGTCATGCCATCGCCGGTTGGTTCCTCGAGCACGCCGATCCGTTGGTGAAGGTGTCCATCGTGCCACGTGGGGTGGCGGCATTAGGGTATGCCCAATACCTACCCAAGGAGCAGTTTCTATATACCACCGAACAATTGATCGATGGGCTATGCATGACCATGGGTGGACGTGTGGCCGAAGACATCACATTCAGTAAAATCTCCACCGGGGCACAAAATGATTTGGAACGCATTACGAAGTTAGCCTACGCCATGGTGGCAGTATACGGCATGAATGCGAAAGTAGGTAACATCTCATTCAACGATAACCAGGAAAATCAATTCCAACGGCCATATTCTGAAAAAACGGCTGAACTTATTGATGAGGAAGTGCGCAAGCTGATCAGCGATATCTATGAAAAGACCAAGAGGCTATTGCTCGATAAACAAGATGGACTCATTGCGTTGGCCGAGAAATTGCTCGAAAAGGAAATACTTTTCCAAGCCGATTTGGAAGAAATATTGGGCAAACGCCCATTCGACCATCGGACAACTTACGACGAATTCGTAAACGGTGAAGCCGGGGAAGGCGATCAAAGTAAGGCAGCCAAAGGCTTGGTGCATGATGGCGTCGGCGACAATTCGGGCGTTTTTGACAATAAGCCTGCCGAAGACGATACGACACGAACGACCTCCGAGTGAAAGGATTCTTAACAATTGGGTAGCGTAAGTTTGTCTTGCAAAAGAATATAAAGACCACAACGGCAAAAGAACAGATGCTGAAAAAAATTCGGCATGCATTGCTACAGAAAAGGGAGCACCCCTACCCCAATTTTGAGGATATGCCGCTGCATGCGGAAGAATCTGATCCAATAGATGTGCTATTTGCCCAGCGACTCACTGCTGTAGCTGGCCATTTTATTTATTGCGAGGACGAAGTGGCGTTGATTGAAGGCTTGCTTTTCTTAGCTGAACAAGAAAAACTACGCCGAATGTACGCTTGGGAACCAAGTATCCAACAACTGTTGGACCGATACGAGTTTCCCTTTTTCCGTACGGAAAAAGATTTTGCCGAAGCGGAAGCGGGAATTACGGCCTGCGAAGCACTTATTGCTCGCTCGGGCAGTATATTGATCAGCAATGGAAATGCTGCTGGTCGACGCCTTACTATCTATCCACATGTGCACGTAGTGGTGGCCTACGCCTCACAATTGGTGATGGATATCAAAGATGGTCTTGATTTCGTACAGCAACGATATGGTGAAAATCTTCCCTCCCTAATCAGTGTTATCTCCGGGCCTAGCCGCACGGCCGATATTGAAAAAACGCTTGTATTGGGTGCCCATGGCCCTAAAAAGCTATATGTTTTTCTCTTGGAAGACCGACTTGGGTGAAAGTTTTTAGCACAAAAAACTAAATGATTTAGTATGTTTGCGCTATGGATACCATACAAAATCCCGACTATTTCAAAGGCCGGGGCGCCCAAGTCAATACGCCTAACAAGTTTGCCGCCCAGCGGTATGTAGCTGAACATACTGAAGGGTTGGATGAAGAGTTTCTAGAAAATTCGAATACGCAGCTCATCGACGAACATCCTAAGAAAATCATCAGTACAAACGATAGTCCCGACTTGCCCATGGGCTATTCATTAAATCCTTATCAGGGATGTGAACATGGTTGTATTTATTGTTATGCACGCAATGCACATGAGTATTGGGGATATAGCGCCGGGCTGGACTTTGAGCGTAAAATCATCGTAAAGCGGAACGCAGCCGAACTACTCGAACGACAATTCAACACTAAAGGTTACCGACCAAAGGTTATCATGCTTTCCGGCAATACGGACTGCTATCAGCCCATTGAACGCAAGCTCGGAATCACCCGTGCAATCCTTCAGGTTATGCTGGCTTATCGCCACCCTGTATCGATCATCAGTAAAAACAATCTTATTTTACGTGACATGGACATTCTCGCCAAGATGGCGAGTTTGGGGCTCGCTCAAGTGGCCATTTCCATCAACTCACTGAATGAAGAGCTTAGGCAAAAAATGGAGCCTCGCACAGTCACGGCCACCGGGCGGCTAAGGGTAATCCAGAAACTCAGTGATGCGAACATACCGGTGATGGTGATGTGTGCCCCGATCATTCCGGGCCTCAATAGCGAGGAGGTGCCCGACGTAATCAAAGCAGCGGCAAGTCACGGCGCACGGGGGGCAGGTTACACAATCGTGAGGTTAAACGGCGCGATAGGGGAGCTTTTCACGGATTGGGTACACAAAGCGTATCCCGACCGGGCCGACAAAGTGCTAAACAGCATTGCTGCCTGCCATGGCGGAAAGCTGAACGATAGCCGTTGGGGAGTACGGATGAGGGGTGAGGGCAAAGAGGCGGAGAGTATCAGGCAACTATTCAAGATAAGTGTAAGGCGCTACCTGAACCAGCGGATGCTGCCCGAACTAAGACTGGATTTGTTTGCCCCGAAGAAAGGAAAGCAATTGGATTTGTTTTGACGGCCGCTTTTTTTTCTTAATTTCGGCGGTTGAACCCTATAGAATGAAAGAATATTTGATTGAAACGCCGGTAGCCAGCATCATTTTTGCCTTTACCATTGTTACCAGTATCTATACATTTTCAAACCACCATCTTTTCGGAAAATTCATGCTGCATCCATATAGCGTAAGCAAGGGGCAGCGGCTGTATACGTTACTGACCAGCGGCATCATCCACAGGGATTGGGGACACTTGCTATTCAACATGCTGACCTTCTATTTCTTTGGCTTTGCGCTGGAATCCATACTCGCCAGCTTAAGCCCTTGGGGTCACCTGCAATTCGCGTTGCTGTATGTGTTGGGGCTGGTGTTAAGCGACGTACGGACCGTGTTTAAGGAGCGTGAAAATTATAACTATTACAGCCTGGGAGCCTCGGGGGCGATAAGTGCCGTATTATTTAGTTTCATTATGTTCCAGCCGAAAACCATGTTGGGCATCTTCCTCGTCATCCCTATGCCAGCCTGGCTGTTTGCCTTCCTCTATCTGGGCTATTGCATATGGGCATCAAAGAATGCGCGAGATGGCATTAATCATGATGCGCACTTTTACGGCGCACTCTTTGGTCTGATATTTACAATCGTACTATATCCAAGCATTATCCAGCATTTCATCAGTCAGTTTTCATAGTGCTTAGTGTGACCCAAACACTGTTTTAACACACTATAAATCAACATATTATATTTAACCATACAAAATAACCGTGTAAATATGAACGCGCAGCATTGAATTTTTGCGATTAATATTTACATTAGCCCTCTTTATAAACTCAATCGTATTAGAAGCGCAATGAAAACTTTGGCAACTTCGGATTATATCGTCTTTTTATGTTACTTTGTCATCATCGCAGGTTATGGTCTTTGGATTTATTATCGCAAGAAATCTAAAGAACTCAATACCAAAGATTACTTTCTGGCAGAGGGGTCATTGACGTGGTGGGCCATAGGCGCTTCACTGATTGCATCCAACATTTCAGCCGAACAGTTTATCGGCATGAGTGGCGATGGATTCAAACTCGGTTTGGCCATTGCAGCCTACGAATGGCTCGCGGCCGCAACTTTAATCATTGTAGCCGTATTCTTCATACCAGTATATCTCAAGAATAAGATTTACACCATGCCGCAATTCCTCAACCAGCGGTATAACAGCACGGTGAGTACAATCATGGCAGTGTTTTGGCTATTGCTATATGTAGTGGTCAATCTCACATCCATCCTCTTCTTAGGAGCACTGGCTGTCTCTGCGATCTCCGGCATCAATTTCACCGTGTGCATGTTCGGTATAGCCATCTTTGCAATCTTCATCACATTGGGCGGAATGAAGGTAATCGGTTATACAGACGTGATACAGGTATTGGTGCTCATCCTTGGCGGCCTGGCCACCACCTATCTGGCGCTGAACATGGTATCTGACCATTTCGGTTCGGCCGGTGTGCTCAACGGTCTCGGGCTATTGCATGAAAAAGCGCCTTCGCATTTCGACATGATTTTCGATAAAACGCACGAGCATTATATCAGTTTGCCGGGATTGTCTATCCTAATCGGTGGGATGTGGATTGTAAACCTCAACTACTGGGGTTGTAATCAGTACATCACCCAACGTGCATTAGGTGCCGATTTGAAAACAGCCCGAAACGGTATCCTCTTTGCGGCGTTTCTAAAAATGCTGATGCCCATTATCGTGGTGCTTCCCGGCATCGCTGCTTATGTGCTTTATCAGGAAGGATTCTTTCAACAGGAGATGCTTGATGCAGGTGCCGTACGCCCAGACCGGGCCTACCCGGTACTGCTCAACCTACTTCCAGTCGGTCTGAAAGGCCTGGCTTTTGCCGCATTGACAGCCGCCGTGGTGGCATCGCTGGCTGGCAAGTCCAATAGCATCGCCACAATTTTCTCGCTGGATATTTATAAGAAAATATTTAATAAGGAAGCCTCGGAGAAAAAGCTAGTCAATACCGGAAAGATTACCATTGTCGTGACGATGATACTTGCTGTCATCATTGCCCCTCATTTGGGCATTGAAAAGGGCGGATTCCAGTACATCCAGGAATATACCGGCTTTGTTTCACCGGGCATCTTTGCCATGTTTATCCTGGGCTTCTTTTGGAAGAAAGCCACATCCAATGCAGCCTTGTTTGCTACCATCGGCGGATTTGCGCTATCTGTATTGCTGAAATTCCTTCCCGAGTGGGCAGACCTTTCGTCGTTATATTCGATGGGGTTTGCCGTACCCAATGCTGCAGGGATTTATGAAATTCCGTTTATAGACAGGATGGGAATCGTATTCGTATTCTGCATACTCGGTATGCTGATCATCAGTATTGCCGAAAACAAGCGCGGCGTTGTTCCCAATGGGCTTGAAATCGAAAAAAGTATGTTTAAAGTACATCCTGCTTTTCTTGCTGGCACCATCATTATCGTTGGACTGTTGGTGGCAATCTATACGATCTTCTGGTAGTGCAGGTCAAAATCTGAAAGGCAATCAAAGGCAGGATCGTATAAGAGTAGGATTGTATAAACTATATTTTCGCTGATGTATGTGCGGACGAAATAGGCGTGAGCCACTGACCAATAATCCCTTCGCGACTCCCTGTTGTATCTTTAACGGAGGATAAGCAAGGCTCGACCACGTTGGCCACGTATTAAACTGCGGAGATAAAACAGTTTTAGCAATACGCCAATGAGTACAGTTAAGCTACAAAAAACGCTTACGCCCTTTGCCCTGTGGGCATTGGGTGTGGGCTACGTGATTTCCGGCATGTATTTCGGCTGGAACCTTGGGCTCGAAAAGGGCGGTACCCTTGGCATGGCCATAGCCACGGTCGTAGTGATGGCCATGTATATCACTTTTACATTTAGCTATTCGGAGCTGGCTTGCGCCATTCCGAAAGCAGGTGGGGTGTTTGATTATGCCGAGCGCGCGTTGGGTAAGGATATTGCCTTCATTGCAGGCATCGCCCAAACCGTGGAATTCGTTTTCGCCCCTCCGGCCATAGCCTTCGCCATCGGCGCCTACTTCAATGCATTTTTTCCGGATGTTCCTATCATCACCAGTGCCGTGGTGGTCTACTTGCTATTTACGGGATTGAACATCATTGGTGTAAGGGCTGCCGCTACATTTGAAATAGTCATCACTGTATTGGCCGTGGGTGAGCTGCTCCTATTTGTTGGCATCGTGTCGCCCAGCTTCGATGCGGCAAATCTCGTCAGCAATGCCTTTCCCAACGGATGGGGCGGGGCGTTTGCAGCCATCCCATTTGCCATCTGGTTTTTCCTGGGCATCGAAGGGATTGCCAATGTGGCTGAGGAGGCCAAGAACCCCCAACGGGATATCAAAAAAGGCTTTGGCTGGGCCATATTCACGTTGGCTATGCTGTGCGTGCTGGTGTTTGTCTCTGCTGTGGGCGTAGCTGGATGGGAAGCCATTGTGTACCAGTCTGGAAACGAAGGCGCTACGTCCGATTCCCCACTACCCTTAGCACTCTCCCGGGTAACCGGCGACAACCATGTGATGTATCATTTGTTGATTACCGTGGGCCTTTTCGGCCTGGTCGCCTCGTTCCATGGCCTGATCCTGGCCGCTGGCCGCTCCACGTATGAAATGGGTAAGGCACGCCATTTCCCAGCCTTCCTAGGCATCGTATCGCCCCGATTCCGTACCCCGGCGTACGCCCTATTGGGCAACATGATGCTTGGTTTACTGGCGCTGTTTTCCGGTCGCACTGGAGAAATCATTACGCTATCCGTTTTTGGTGCGCTTACTCTCTATGTGATTGCCATGGTGGCCCTCATCAAACTCCGAAATCGCGAACCCGAATTGCACCGCCCATTCCGCGTACCGCTTTATCCGGCCTTTCCTATCATCGTTATCATCATTGGCAGCATCTCGCTGATATCCATGTTGGTGTACAATTGGGGTATCGGGTTGGTGTATGGCCTGGTACTTTTCGTCTCATTTGGTTTATTTAAAATCATCAGGAAATGACTACGCAACAAGTGATCGACTACGTAAGAAGCCACCCTTCGGCCAAGGTGAAATTAGCGGCCGCAGACATAGATGGGGTACTGCGAGGCAAGTATATCTCCTTGGAAAAGTTCAATGGTGTAGTAAACGGCTATCTGGGTTTCTGCGATGTCGTCTTCGGATGGGATACCAATGATCTGGGGTATGATAATATAGCCTTCACGGGGTGGCATACGGGCTATCCTGACTTGCCACTAAGATTGGATCTTGCGACATTCCGTAAAATACCGTGGGAAGGCGACGTTCCCTTTTTTTTGGGTGAGTTTGTGGATACCGCTGGCTCGCCCGCGCCTATATGCCCCCGGCAATTGTTGCGCACGGTAGTGAATCAATGCCAGCAGGCGGGATTTACGCCGCTTTTTTCCCAAGAGTTTGAATGGTTCAACTTTTCTGAAACGCCAGACACGCTGCACCAGAAAGGCTTCCGCGAACTGAATTCGTTAACGCCAGGGATGTTTGGCTACTCCATCTTGCGAAGCACATTGAAAAGCGCCTTTATCACGGATCTCTTTGAGCTACTCACTCAATTTGGTATCCCCATTGAAGGCCTCCATACTGAAACCGGCCCCGGTGTATACGAAGCGGCCATTGCCTACGCCGACGCGCTGGAAGCGGCAGACCGGGCCATCTTGTTTAAGACAGCGGTGAAGGAAATTGCCTACAAGCATGGCATCGTCGCTTCGTTTATGGCCAAATGGAATGAACAATTGCCGGGATGCAGCGGCCATGTGCACCAGAGCTTGTGGGATGGCGAAGCCAAGCGAAACCTATTTTTTGATGAAGATAACCCTCAGAACATCAGTCAACTGATGGAACATTACATCGCAGGTCAATTGCACTGTCTACCTCATCTGCTGCCTATGTATGCGCCCACCATCAATAGCTATAAGCGATTAGTAGAAGGTGCATGGGCACCTACTACATTGACGTGGGGCTTTGACAATCGGACGGTAGCGCTGCGCGTAATCGCAGGCAGTGCGAAAGGTACCCGATTGGAGACCCGCGTGGTAGGCGCCGATACCAACCCTTATCTAGCCTTGGCGGCTTGCCTCGCTTCCGGCCTTTATGGTATCCGCAACGCCCTTACCCTTCAGCAATCCGCCACGATAGGAAATGGTTACTGTGATTACGCTAACGGCAAGCTACCGGCGAATCTGCACGAAGCAACACAACGCATGAAGCAATCTGAACTCGCCATTGAACTATTTGGTGAGACCTTCGTTACCCATTTTTGCAGTACCCGCGACTGGGAATGGCAACAGTTTTCCAAAGCCGTGACCGACTGGGAGTTGAAACGCTATTTTGAAATCATTTGATACAAGGAAATACCGATGAATCCCTATCAAGTTATACAATTTAATATCCCTACAACCATCCGGTTCGGCTGTGGGGCCATCCAGGAACTTCCGACCTACTTACAGCAACACCAGCTGCGGCGCCCGCTGTTGGTAACTGATCCAGTGATTGCCCAGTTGCCGTTTTTTAAGGCGATCGTATCGAGTCTTGCCACCCAAGGTATTGCCGTGGAGGTCTTTGCAGATATCCATAAGAATCCCGTAAAATCTGATGTATACAGCGGCACGGCTGCGTGGGACGAAACGGACAGGGACGCGCTCGTGGGCATTGGGGGTGGTGCCGCATTGGATGTGGCCAGGGCCATTGCACTGCGGGTAAATCACCGAGACGATCTGTTCAAATACGACGATCTCATCGGGGGCGATGTGTATGTGACTGGCGATGTACCACATTTTATTACGGTGCCCACCACAGCCGGAACGGGAAGCGAGGTGGGCAGGAGCGCGATCATCGCCGACGACGAAACCCATCAAAAGCGTATCCTATTCTCGCCAAAACTGATGGCCAAGGTGGTGTTTGCCGATCCATTGCTCACGATGGACCTTCCTCCTCACGTGACCGCGGCCACGGGTATGGATGCCCTTACCCACAATATGGAGGCATTCCTCGCCAAAAACCTCAATCCGATATGCGACGGGATCGCTCTGGAGGGGATGCGCCTAATAGCACAGTCACTCGAAAAGGCAGTCGACAAGCCCGACGAGGCGACGCGCAGCAACATGCTTATTGCCTCCATGATGGGTGCTATTGCCTTTCAGAAAGGGCTGGGTGTTGTCCATTCATTGGCACATCCGCTCTCGTCATTACTGGATACACACCACGGCCTCGCCAACGCCGTGAACCTGCCGTACGGTATGGCATTCAACATCGCAGGCAATGAAACTAAATTCAGACGCATGGCGCAGGCTATGGAACTGGATGACGAAACAGGGCAGGGTGTGGTGAGGTACCTCGTTGAGCTAAATGAACGTGTCCATATACCCAGCCGCTTGACGGACATCGGCGTACTGCCGACCGATATCGATACGCTGTCCGATATGGCCGTTGCCGATTTCGCGCACCCTAACAACCCCAAGCCCGTGAGCCGCGACGATTTTAAAACCTTATACCTCGAGGCATTATGATCAAGGTGACCATCGGAATGACCGAAGGCAGAATGTATGCCGTCTATGCTGATTGGGTGGCTGGTATGGCTGATGAGGTAGAGGTAATACCGTTGGGCTACACGCGCAACAATATGGCCGATATCCACCGGTGTGACGGTGTCGTGTTTACCGGTGGTGAAGATGTACATCCCACCCGCTACGGCAAACCGGCGTTTTTAGCCCATTGTATACCTCCTGATTTTGATGAACGCCGCGACGATTTTGAACTGGAGCTCATGCGTCAGGCACAAACCCGACAGCTGCCCGTATTGGGTATTTGCCGGGGGCTTCAACTGATAAACGTGTATTACGGAGGCACGTTGATACCGGATATAACTACATGGGGCCGATTTAACCACGCTAAGCTTCCCAACGGTAGCGAGCGCGACCATTCCATCCGAGTGGACCCCCATTCGTTGCTGTTTGGCATCACAGGCAGCCCGGAGGGATGGGTAAACAGCTTGCACCACCAAAGTGCCGACCGTATAGGCGAAGGCCTAGTGGCGGTGGCATTGTCTCCCGATGGTATCATAGAAGCCCTTGAGCGAAAGGATGTGGATAGCGGCTCTTTTTTACTGCTCGTTCAGTGGCATCCCGAACGGATGGACGATACGCGTAATCCTTTCGTAGGGGCTGTCCGTGAACGGTTTATCAATGAAGTGAAAAAGAACATTCATACAACATAGCATGAACATCATTAATCCGGCCACTGAAGAAGTGGTCGCCGTCGTATCCGAAGACAACGCCAGTTCTTTGTCAATGAAATTTGACCGGTTGGCCGCCGCCCAGCCAACATGGGCAGCAACGTCGCTGAGTGACCGAATCAATACCATGGAGCGGTTTATGAGGTTGCTAGATGAAAATCGGCCTGCCCTAGCGGCAACACTGGCTACCGAGGTAGGAAAACCACTCAACCAGGCCATGAACGAAATCAAGGGTGCTATTGCACGCATCAAATGGCTCACCGATCATGCCGCTAAATACCTCGCTGATGAACGGATGGACGACGGTGAAGGCTCCATCGAAGAATACATCAGCTACGAACCACTGGGTATTGTCTGCAACATTTCGGCGTGGAATTACCCTTACCTGGTGGGTGTAAATGTGTTCGTTCCAGCATTGATCGCCGGCAATGCCGTTATGTACAAGCCCTCAGAATATGCAACCAATACCGGACTCGACATTACCACATGCCTCAAGGCGGCCGGTGTGCCCGACGGGGTCTTCCAAACAGCCATTGGAGCAGGTGATGTGGGCCGGTTGCTATTGGACCAGCCGTTTGATGGATACTTCTTTACAGGTTCATATGCTACAGGGAAATCCATTCATGAACAGGTGGCCCCCAAGTTGGTACCATGCCAGTTGGAACTGGGCGGCAAAGACCCCGTATATATCACAGACGATGTGCGCGATTTGACTGCCGTGGCCGAGGCTACGGCCGATGGCGCATTTTACAACAACGGCCAGAGCTGCTGTGCTGTGGAGCGGATATATGTGCACGAACGGGTCTATGAGGCCTATATTTCGGCATTTTTAAAGCAGGTAAATGCCTGGAAAATCGGCACACCAACCGACGAAGATGTCTATTTCGGCCCGCTAACGCGAAACGAGCAGCGACTCGTATTGGAAGCACAAGTGACGGATGCCCTCGCCAAAGGGGCTACCCTGCTTGCCGGCGGCAAACGGCTGGAAGGGAAAGGATTCTATTTCGAGCCAACGGTTTTGGCAGATGTAAACCACACGATGACGGTGATGAAGGCCGAGAGTTTTGGCCCTATTATCGGCATTATGCAAGTGGCGAGTGACGAGGAAGCTGTGGCGCTCATGAAGGACACAGAATATGGGCTTACCGCCGGAGTGTATGCGGGAAACAGGCAACGGGCGGCATCCATCTTGCGGCAATTGAATGTGGGATCGGCCTATTGGAATTGCTGCGACCGGGTAAGTGCCGCCTTGCCCTGGAGCGGGAGACAGCACTCCGGAATAGGCGCTACACTGTCGCACCAAGGAATCAGGGCATTTACCAAGACAAAAGCATGGCACATAAAAGGTTGACGGATAATAAAAGGGGTTTTCTTAAAATGGTCGGGATTTTTATTGTCCTTACTGGTGTTCACTTCGCATCCCGGGCCCAACAATCTTCGCTCACGGTCGAAAAAATCATGCGCGATCCGAAATGGATAGGCACAGCTCCCTACGACGCCCACTGGGGAATTGATGGCATGCTTTATTTCAATTGGAATCCCGAAGCAGAAGAGGAACCGTCATTATACCGCATTTCCACCTCAGCACCTTTGGCCAGGAAAGTCGACGATGCCACCCGGCAGATGCTGACGCGCCAATACACGTATGACCACTCCCGCCGGCGCGTTGTTTTCGAACGGGAAGGCGACCTCTATCTGCATGACCTGAAATCGGGCGAAGAGTTGCGACTAGCCACCACCGTGCAACACGAAAGCAACCCTCATTTTGACCAGAACGGCACGCATGTCTTCTTCCAGCAGGGTGACAACCTGTTTTCCGTATCGCTCGATGGCGGCAAGTGGACTCAGCTTAGCAACTTTGGCCAAGAGAACCGCCGTACCGGGGAGGATCAAAGCAAACAGCAGACCGAGCAGAATAGGTGGCTAAAGGACGATCAGCTCGCCCTCTTCGACGTGCTACAGACCAGGAAGCGACGGGATTCACTCCAGAAAGCACGGCTTAACGGAAATGAGCCAGAGACGCAACCCAAGCGCATTCATATCGGTAGCGCGGTGCTCTCCATGCAGCAAGTGAGCCCTGACGGCCGCTTCATTAGCTATCGGCTTACCAAGCGTGCAGACAACAACGTTAATACCATCGTACCCAACTACATCACCGAATCCGGCTATACCGAAGACATCCCCGCCCGTACTAAGGTGGGCAATATACCATCAATTTCCACGGCATACCTTTACGACCGGAAACGTGATACCTCGTATAAAGTGAATACGGCGACAATCCCCGGCATCCGAGACTTGCCCGACTTCTGGGATGACTACCCCGAGGCGAAAGCAAAACGCCTAGCTGATCCGCAAGACCGGCAGGTCACCGTGGGGCGTGTCTTATGGAATGAAACGAGCACCGATGCTGTAGTGATAATTACCGCCGCCGATAACAAAGACCGATGGATTATGCGGCTGGAGGCCGAAACCGGCACCCTTCATCCCGTTGACCGCCAGCGCGACGAAGCATGGATTGCAGGCCCGGGTATTGGAGGGGCTTGGGGTGGCGGAAACATTGGATGGCTTGATGAACAGACCATTTATTTTCAAAGCGAAGCCTCTGGCTACTCGCATATCTACATGGCGAATATACTAACCAGCGAAAAACAACAGCTCACCACGGGCGAATGGGAAGTGAGTAACCTTCAATTATCAGCTGATAAAAAACATTTTTATTTTACGGCCAATATGAAGCATCCGGGCATCAGCCATTTTTATCGCTTGCCGGTGAAGGGGGGTGCGCCAACTCAACTTACCAGCATGGATGGCGGAAACGAAGCGATCCTCTCGCCTGATGAGAAATGGCTGGCTATCCGCTATTCATATACCAACGAACCCTGGGAGCTGTATCTACAACAAAACAAACCCGGAGCGAAACCCATCAAGGTTACCGAATCGCTCACTGCCGAGTTCAAGGCCTATCCCTGGCGAAAACCAACAGTTATCTCATTCAAGAACAGGCATGGCGACGACGTGTACGCCCGACTGTACCAAACGGATAACCCGAAATCCAGTCGTCCTGCGGTTATTTTCGTGCATGGTGCCGGTTACCTTCAAAACGCACATTACTGGTGGAGCCAGTATTTCAGGGAATACATGTTTCACAACTTACTGGTAGACCTGGGTTACACAGTCCTAGACATCGACTATACCGGGAGCGCAGGCTACGGCCGCAACCATCGTACGGGTATCTATCGCCATATGGGTGGGAAGGATCTAAGCGACCAAGCTGATGGAGCTAAGCTATTGGTAGAGGAATATGGTGTAAATCCGAAAAATATTGGCCTTTATGGTGGTTCTTATGGCGGGTTCATCACCTTGATGGCGATGTTTAATGAGCCGGATGTATTCGCCGCGGGGGCGGCCCTGCGCGCGGTGACCGACTGGGCGCACTACAACCATGGCTATACCTCAAATATCCTCAACGAGCCGTCTTCAGACCCACTATCGTATAAGCGGTCCTCACCTATTTACTTTGCTGAAGGGTTAACTGGCCACCTGTTGATGTGCCATGGCATGGTCGACGTAAATGTACACTTCCAAGACATCATCCGGTTAAATCAACGGTTGATCGAACTAGGCAAGGAAAATTGGGAGTTAGCCGTGTATCCGGTGGAAGACCATGGTTTTGTCGAATCCAGTAGCTGGACCGACGAATATAAGCGGGTATTGAAATTATTCGAGGAGCGACTAACGAATTAACTGTCAATTTGCTCTATTCCAACCAGCTTTCGCGATCGAGGCTACGGAGGTGGATGGCCTCGGCAAGATGTTCGGTTTTAATATCCGCACACCGCTCAGTGTCTGCGATGGTACGTGATACGCGAAGGATACGATCATATGCCCGAGCTGAAAGCCCAAGCCGCTCCATGGCAATTTTCAGCAATGCTCGGCCACTTTCATCGATGCGGCATATCTCCCTTACCTGCTTGGGACTCATCTGTGCATTGCAATGGATGTTGTTGTGTGAACTAAACCGCTGGGCTTGCATTTCTCGAGCGGCGATAACCCGGCTCCGGACGACTTCACTTTTCTCGGCAGGGCGAGGTGAAGTCAATTCATTAAAGCCAATTGGGGTCACCTCGATATGCAAATCGATACGATCCAATAATGGCCCCGATACTTTACTTAGGTATTTTTGTACCGCCCCGGGGTTACATACACAGTCTTTTTGGGGGTGGTTGTGGAATCCGCAAGGACAGGGATTCATTGCTGCAACCAAGATAAAACTTGCCGGATAGTCTACTGAGAAACGTGCTCGGGAAATGGTGATTTGCCTAGATTCGAGGGGTTGGCGCATAACTTCCAGTACGGATCGTTTAAACTCCGGCAATTCATCCAAAAATAACACCCCATTGTGTGCCAGCGAAATCTCCCCGGGCTTCGGATTTGTTCCTCCGCCCACTAATGCGACGTCGCTTATCGTATGATGTGGTGCACGGAAAGGTCGATTCATGACACGCGATTGGGTTGCACCCAGTAGGCCGGCCACGGAATGTATTTTCGTGGTTTCCAGGGATTCATCCAAAGTCAGTGGCGGCAGAATCGTGGGAAGGCGCTTTGCCAACATGGTTTTGCCAGATCCGGGAGCACCGATAAGCAATACATTGTGCCCGCCAGCGGCGGCGATTTCCAAAGCGCGCTTAATATGCTCCTGCCCTTGCACATCTGCAAAGTCGGTGTCATTGTCTCCGATGTTATCCAGAAGCTCTTCCTGTAGGTTCATCTTTGCCTTGTTCAGCTGCTTCTTCTTCTGCACAAAGTCTATTGCTTCCTTGATGTGTTGAATACCGCATACCTGCAGGTTTTCTACAGCCGCCGCTTCACGCGCGTTAGCAAGTGGAAGGATGATGCCTTTGAAACCATCACGGGCTGCTTGCATTGCGATTGATAGCGCCCCTTTGACGGGTAGTATGCCACCGTCTAGGGACAATTCGCCCAAAATCAGAACTTCATCTAGGATTGGTGCTTCAATTTGCCTGGAAGATGCCAGAATACCAATAGCTATCGCCAGGTCATAGGCAGAACCCTCTTTACGGATATCAGCAGGGGCCAGGTTAACGACAATTTTTTGACGGGGCATACGGAAACCCGAGGTCGACAATGCGCTTTCTATGCGCTGCAAACTCTCTTTCACTGCATTGTCTGGTAAACCAACAATGTAGTATTTGGTTCCGCCAGAAATATTGACCTCAATGGTAATTGTAGTAGCTTCAATGCCGTATACGGCACTTCCATAGGTTTTGATTAGCATAGGCAGCACTAATTTCCGCTAAAGGTACGGAAAAAATCAGTTTTGATGCTGCTTTTCTTCGTATTGCTGCAGGGCTTCTTCGGCCACTTCACGAGCATGGTCATGAAGCTGGTAGATCTTTTCGCTGTCTTCTTCTACGATCAAGGGTTGTGATTGGACAATCACTTGGCGTACATCATACAACCATAGCATGGTATTCATCAACAGCGCAACCAAGCCAATCAAAATCAGAAGTTCCATCGTACCAATATACTGAAATGACAAGGCCGTCCCAATCATCAAAATATTGAAAGCAGAAAGCACCATGGTTGCCTGGGTATGGCTCATTCCCGTATCCAATAGCCGGTGATGGAGGTGGTTGCGATCGGCCATGAAGGGCGACTTGCCCTGAACCAACCGTATAACGATTACACGTAACGTATCAAAAATTGGGATGATTAGAATGGCAATAGTTATGGCAGGTACAGATTGACTGAAAGAATCGACCATTGACATCACTTCATCCGGTTTGTTTAGTTCGATAAACTGAATGGCCAACACCGAAATAATAAAACCGATGGTGTAAGCCCCGGCATCTCCCATGAAAATCCTCGCCTTACCCAGATTGTAACGAAGGAATCCCAATACCGATCCAGCCATGCTAAATGCGAATATTGCTAATCCATATTCCTGCATTCTGAAAAAGATATAGCCAAATGTGAGGCTTACGATTAAGCTCACGCTACCTAATAAACCATTGATGCCATCGATTAAGTTAAACGCGTTGATAATAAATACGATTAGCAGGCTTGAAAAGAGATAGCTGACTACAGGTGCAATCTCATAGATACCGAAAACACCATAAAAACTGGTCAACCGGATATCCGCGAAATATACCACAATTAACGCCGTGATTGATTGCGCAAGGAATTTTTTATAGGGATTTAAAGCGGCGAGGTCATCTTTCAGGCCAACCAGGAAAATGAGTAGCCCCGATGCAAATATATAATTGGCATAGGGTAAAATATCCCCTGATATGCAAAGGCAGGCCGTAAATGTAAATGACGTCAGTACGGCTATTCCGCCCAGGTTTGGCGTACGATATTTATGGATTTTTCGTTCTTCGAGAGCAGGATCATCAAATAAACGCTTTTGGTAAGCCAACTTGATCAAAGAAGGAACAGCGTATAAGGTGACGATACATGAAAACAGAAACGAAAAAAGTACCAAGTAAATGTCTATCATATAGCATAGCGTAATAGTACAACGCGTAAGGCCACAAAGATAACTTAAATAACCAAGTCACTGTGCTTCTTTCGCTCAAAAATATTTCAGTACGGTATCGGGATACGGAATCGCAATATTTATGCCACGAATGCTCAATGTGGGTGATTTGAGTTAAAAAGAGCTTGATGTTCGAAACGTTTTAATGGCGCGTAGTCGATTTTTCTGCTTGTTTTTTGGTTTTTGGCAAACGATTTGCAGATTTGTTTGTATATTTAACAGGATTGGGTGTTATGGGAATGACGGCCAGTCTAAACATATTCAAAAAGAATGAATCTTGATTTTTCAATTTAAATACACAGTAAATTATGAATGATAACGCAAAAGTGGTAGCAGCATTGTTAGCGGGTTTGGCCGCAGGAGCAGCTCTTGGAATTTTATTTGCACCGGATAAAGGTTCTGAAACGCGCGATAAATTGAATGATTCGTTGAAGGACTTGGGTGATGCGCTAAAAGAACGTACCGCCGAACAGCTGGAACATCTCAACGACTTCAAGGAAAAGGTTGTTGCTGCCGTTAAAACAAAGGTGAGTAAGGGCGAAGGCGCGATAGAAGAAGCACTGGAAGAGCACGCCTGAATATAGAAAGGGGCATTGCCCTAGGCCATAAACACGGCACGGCATTCAGCGCGACGTCATCCCTTTAGTGAGTGATGATGTCGCGTCAGTCATGATCATCATGTATCACAAAGGTTCCTATTCAGCATTGTAATCACAGACCCTTGGCCAAACCAGATGGAGGAAGAGAAATTTTCAATTAACGGCGTATTTCAAAAAAGCAAAGAGTATATCAATACCCGCCTTAAGCTATTGAAATTGGGCCTTGTCGAACGGTCTTCACGACTAATCGCAAGCCTGATCGTAGATGGTGTCAAAACGATATTGGCCCTATTTGTCATTTTCTTTCTCAGCTTGGCCTTAGGATTTTACCTGAGTGAGGTGTTAGGAAGTTCTTCTTTGGGATTCTTGGCTACCGGCGGCATATTCGTACTATTAATTGTACTGGTATCGGCATTTGAACCCCGCTTGGAACGCATATTTATGAACCTTTCCATTAAGCGTTTTTTGCAAAAGTGGAATGACGAAATAGACGAAGACGATGAGGAAGGAAAGCAAGATTAAGAGCCTGGACGACTTGAGGTTAGAAATCGCCCACCTCAAAACGCTTGCTAGGGCACAAGAGGATTACCTCAACGACCAATATCAACTTTTCAACGAAAAGATAGCGGCTCCTGTCCGATTTGTAAAATCACTTGCCTCTTGGGTTCCCGGTGTTGATTTGGCTAAAGGGCTATTTACCAAGGGAAACAAAGATGAAGATTGGCTAAGCAAAGCCTTGCGGATAGGGCTGCCGGTAATACTCAACCGATTCTTCTTACGCAAAGCTGGGTTTATTAAACGGGCCTTGGTGACACTGCTTTCCCAACAGGCAGCAGGCGCACTGAACAAAGATACCGTAACCAACTTGATTGGCAAAGTAGCTGATTTTGTGAGGCCCTCAGCGAAACGACGGAAAAAGCCCAAGCACCCCGACTATGGCATTCCGCCTGACAGCGAGACCTACTGAACAACACGATGTTTTAAAAAGTCTTCATAAGCCATTTTAATTCCGTCTTGAAGGGGTGTTGTGTGGTGCCAACCTAGGTTATGTATTTTGCTCACATCCATCAATTTCCTTGGTGTACCATCAGGTTTCGACGGATCAAACACAAGTTCGCCTTCGTAACCCACAATTGATTTAATCAAATAAGCCAGATCCCGTATACTCAGGTCTTTACCGGTACCAATATTAACCAGCTCGGGGCTATTGTAGTTTTCTATCAAAAACATACAGGCGTCAGCTAAATCGTCCGCAAACAGAAATTCACGTTTAGGATTGCCGCTACCCCATACGGTCACCGAAGGTTCATTTGATAGCTTTGCCTCGTGGATACGGCGGATAAGCGCGGGCAATACATGGGAAAGCTCCGGATGGTAGTTGTCGTTATAACCATACAGATTGGTTGGCATCACCGAGATAAAATTACACCCGTATTGGTCATGATATGCTTCGCAGAGTTTGATCCCGGCAATCTTAGCGATAGCATAGGGCTCATTAGTCGATTCCAACAATCCCGTAAGTAAATATTCTTCTTTGATAGGCTGGGGAGCGAGCTTGGGATAAATGCAACTCGACCCCAAAAAGAGCAGCTTTTTACTTCCGTGCACGTAGGCTTGGTGGATGACATTGGTTTGTATCGCCAGGTTTTCGTAAAGAAAATCTGCGCAAAGCGTATTATTGGCCAATATGCCGCCGACCTTGGCTGCAGCAAGAAATACGTATTCTGGCTTTTCTTCTGCAAAAAAATCCGCAACGGCCTGTTGGTTCCGCAAATCCAATTCATCTGAGGTGCGCACCACCAGCTTATTAAAGCCGTCTGCTTCTAATTTTCGATGGATAGCCGATCCCACCATTCCACGATGCCCAGCGATATATATTTTTGCGTTTTTTTCCATGTTTCAGAAGGAGTATTGTACAAAGATAAGACTATTTTTGCGGGCGGCTCGAAGTAACTTGCGGAATAGCCGCGGGTGAAATCCGACTAAGTGGAAACGTGCCTAGCCGGCGGAATATAGTTATGGGAAAAGATAAATTAAAGAAATTCGCAGAAATCAGCACATTTGCCAATGTGTTGCAGCTAGAGCAGGGCAAACCGAAGAAAGGTCAGTGGGCATTCAGTCAGTTTGGCAACGAACGGCCAATCGTATTGGAGCTCGCTTGCGGCAAAGGTGAATATACGGTGAATATGGCCAAACTGTTTCCGGACAAAAACTTTATTGGTATTGATTACAAAGGCAATCGCATTTGGCGTGGGGCCAAAACAGCGCTTGAGGAAGGCCTCGCAAACGTCGCATTCCTTCGTATTCAGATTGAAACCATTTTGGATTATTTTGCATCGGGCGAGGTTTCCGAGATTTGGATTACATTCCCCGACCCCCAACCACAGCAGAGCCGAGAAAAGAAACGGCTTACCAATCCGGCTTTTCTGAACGTATACCAACAGATCTTGGTACCGAACGGCATCATGCACCTCAAAACCGATAACGATGGTCTATATGCGTATACCATAGAAAAGCTGGCCGAATTGGAATTACCGGTCTATTCCCAAACGACCGACCTATATCGCTCCGATCTGGTAGATGAGGTGTTGGCAATCAAAACCTACTATGAAAAAAAATACCTTCAAGTGAAAAACATCAACTATGTAACGTGGGGTTCGCGCTGATCTTGCGTTTCCGCAGATTGATTTTCTCGAAATTTACCGGCTGCGGGATCTTCACATAATAGCCTGTGCCATCGTACGGCCGCTTACGGGGATGGCTCATGCAGAGATCCGAACAACACCCCTGCATCTTTTCACCGCATGCTTCACATTGGGTGACGTGTTCATTGCACTCAGGGTTGGCACAATTGACCATGCGACTGGTGGTCGTGCCGCAGTTGTAACAGATTGATACTGTGGTCGGGTTTATGTTGTTAACGTCGACGGTGAGCCGATTGTCGAATACGTAACATTTCCCTTCAAAATCTTTACCACCGGCCTCCTTACCATACTTAATGATCCCGCCGTGCAATTGATAAACATCCTGGAATCCCTCCTGGAGTAGAAGTGCCGACGCCTTTTCGCATTTAATGCCGCCTGTGCAATAGGTAAGTATCTTTTTGTCCTTGTATTTCGCTAACTCATTGATCTTCTCGGGGAATTCCCTGAAGTTTTCGATATCCAATGTAACCGCATTTTTAAAACGACCAACATGGTGTTCATAGTTTGACCTAACGTCCAGCACCACCACATCCTCACGATCCTTCATTTCCAAGAATTCACGGGGTTCAAGATATTTGCCGGTTTCCCTTGTTGGGTCGATAATTTTGGGATCGCGCAATCCGGAATGGACAATTTCGGACTTATACCTGCAATGCATCTTAAGGAAAGATGGTTCATCTACCTCATCGATCTTAAAATCGATCTTCTCAAACCTAGGATCAGCGTGTACAGCATTCATATACGCGTTACAAGCCGCTGGAGTACCGGATACGGTCCCGTTGAGGCCTTCGTCTGCCACAATGATGCGGCCCACCAAGCCAAGCGACTTACAAAACTGAAGGTGGTCTGCGGCAAACTGCTCCGCTTGGTCTATGTGGCTGTAGCAATAATACAGCAGGGTGTGGTATGTCTTCATATTTCATTGATACCGCTGCAAACGGCGTTTAATGTTTTCGGATGCAAATTTAGCTAAATTCGCCTTTATGTACAATACTATTACGCCGCATATGAAGGCGAACTATTCGTTTATCTAAAACGAATACTTAATTGATCGCCCTTAATGGTAGATAAGAGGTTACGCCCGTATGTGGCTCGTGAATGATAATGGCAATGCAGCGATCGTCCGCATCGACTTCGAACGCAATACCCTCATCGGTATCGTAAATGGAATACATCCCTCCCTTTCCGGCATAGGTTTCTACGATGCGAAGAGGTTTGGCATAAGCGTCGGAAATTTCACTTAATGCAGCACCGACATGAATAGATTCCTGTGTTTCGAAATGGGGCGATGTAATCCGGATTTGTTTTATCCGGGCAGTTTCGTCATTGCCCATATCACGTGAAGTAAAGATCGACAAGGGGTAAGAAGAATCTGTATCGGTATACCACATCAATACCGCCTTTCCCATAGCGGCATTGCTGAAATCGGGATTGCCCAGCAGCCGATGCACCACACGATCAGAATCACCGAGCCTGAACGCGCCGGCGGACTGCCCTGGTACGAGCATCAAGCTATCGGAAATGTTGAAATGTTCGTCAGCCGCACGTTCGGTTTGCGTCTGATGATCCGCGCCTCCTTGTCCGCCACAGGCTATAAACGTAAGGCCGATAATGGCAACAAGGATGTACTTTTGAAATAACGTCATTACGTAATCCATATTAATAAAACGGCTACTGCAGTGTTTTGTTTCGTAATGGGGCAAGCAAGTATTCCAGCCCGTTGAGCTTAATTTCGTACATCGTAGCCAATAACATCCCTACTTTACCCTTAGGAAAGCCTTTTTGATGAAACCATACAAGGTATGCTTCAGGCAAGTTACAGATCAGCGTGTCCTTGTATTTGCCAAAAGGCATCTTTGTGGCTACGAGTCCTTGCATTATTTCTTCATGTGTCATAGGAATAAGGTTAGTCATTGGTTTTGCCATGGCGGACGTAATATACAATCAAGTTCACGGCGATAACCACATGATTGAAAACATTGGGCAGCAAACCGTAATGTTTGCTGAAAATACGAAAACGCTCTTTGAGGCTTTGCCAATGCCGCTGCTTAGACATCCCCCCAACCAAGTATTTGGCCACGATACGATTGGTATTTACACTTTTGTTGGCGCGCTTCGCAGCACAGATCACCCAGTCGATATCCGCACTTAACCGATAACGAAGATTATACTGCCCTACAATGCTGCGTCTAATGTAGATAGCCTGGTGACTGATGTTCATGCCGTAGCGGAAACTCCGCCAAGTAAACCGCTCAGGTATGGCATGTCTGCGCAAACCAAGTGAGTGCCAATCGGCGTCGAATAGCTCCGTTTCACCATAGTAGATGTCGGCATCCGCAACCGTCGAAAACACACCTTCTACTGTTTCAGGAGAATAAATTTCGTCGCCCGAATTCATGAAAAGCACATAGTCGCCCGTAGCCATAGCTAGCCCTTTGTTCATAGCATCGTAGATTCCGTCGTCTGGTTCGCTTTTCATACAGGCAATGTGGCTGGCGTATCGACTGATAACTTCTACCGTACCATCATTGGAACCGCCATCAACGACGATATACTCGATATGCGGGTACGTTTGATGGATGACGGATAGGAGCGTGCGTTCTATGTCACGTACATTATTGTAAACGACGGTGATGATTGTGAGTGTTGGTGAAAATAACATCATGTCGCATAAACGATTAAATAGCTTCAGGTTTTTGCACGACCATCACATTGTTATGGAAAAAATTCATGTTTGTCGGCAATACAGCTGAAAGCAGCAACCCACAGATGGTGATGGGGGTGATGAACAATGGCGTAAGCACTATCCTTAGGGCTTTGTTTCTCGGAAAAATATGCTGATAAACATAAGCTCCCCACATCTGACAGATCGTACTCACGTAATCGGTAGTCTTTTCCTCTGCTATAACAATGAACCCTTTTTCTCGCAGAATGTGTTTCAGGCCAAACGAGGTGTAGCGCCCAAAGTCGAAAGGGACTTCATGTTCGTCCCACACAAAAGGCACGGTCAACAGCATTTTACCGTTGGGCTTGAGCACCCGGTATAATTCGTCGAGTATTTGAGAAAGATTGAATATATGCTCAAAGACTTCACTAGAAAAGATGCTGTCGAAAGACTCGTCCCCGAATGGCAACGTTTTCCCGTCGTAGTAAACATCGATATCTTCGTTGCGATGATCGTGACCACTGATTTCGATATCTGTTCCGACATATTCCGTTACATCAAATAACGCTTTGTAAGGCTTGCTACCGCAACCGAAATCCAGCAATCGCCCGTTCAGGTGTTTGCTGAATTGGGATACGCCTCGGTATAGTCCCCGTCTGATGATAAAAAACGGATTAAAGAACAAACCCAAAAATGTGGGTTGAAATAAGGATTTGTTATATAGCTTCTTTAGTTTTGTTACCAAGACAATCGGTTTTAATCCTTAAACTGTGCTTTCCAGCGCGCTATTGCTTCGTTATCCAAGTATAGTTTCACACTCATCTCTTCATGGATTTTTTCCTCTAACTCTGCAATCCGGTGACGCTCGAGCACATTCAACCCGATATCGTTTCGCATTTCGAGTGCCCGATTATCTATTCCGATAATGATGGCTTTCCGCTTTTTCTGCAATGCCCGTATGCCCGCATGGAGGCGTGTGCCCACATATTCACATTGTTCGTTTTCAAGGAACTCATCAAATGCGGATAACTTAGGTGCAATATAGCGGATATCCGATGTTAGGCTCTCGATATATGATTGATCTTTCGCCCCCTGTATCCAAACATACACCTGGCGATAGTGTGCTTTCAGAATTTCGAGCATCCGCTTGTCCCGTTCGGGATCGCGCATGTAATCCGTAATGGTAGTGACTACCGTATCGCGCTTCTTGGGGTTAATTTGCGAGCAATGTGGTTCATTTAACCCCCACGCCGTAGGGCAGCCTGTGTTGACAACATTCCTAATCCCAATTTCGCTTAACTTATTTAGGGTATAGTTATCCCTGACAGCATGAAGATACTTGGTTGAAAACAGCGCCTTATACATCATCCGTGAATATGCGGACACGGGTTTTTCCTGATATTGCCACCAACCTACTCCCAACAATACAATTTTGTGATGCAATACGGCTAAATCTTTTAGTCCGACCTTCCATTGGCTTTTCCGCAGGGTATTGTTCTTCAATAGATTAGTGCCCCCTACGAGGCCGGTGTCATATTTTCGAAGCCTGAATAGGTCTTTTGGATGAATGGAAAAGTGAGTGGGCACGTTGATGACAAAATCATTCATAAAAAGCTCATCCGCAATCCGATTGACCGCATCCATAATGATGTGGTCTCCAAGATTAGTGGTACCTATTGACGTGTCAAAAATGATTTTCGGCATAGAACTCTTTGCAGTTTATCTCTTCATTAAACGTTGAAAGGTTGGGACAAAAAATAGTGCTTTTAGCATCATCCATCCTTGGGCCCTTGTTTTGGGTACAAAGATAACAAACAGCGCCGTACATGCATATGCCAATAACGTTGCGTATGCAGCACCAATCATGCCATACTTAGGAATCCACACAACATTCAGCACGATATTCGCCAATGCACCAATCAGTGCACGGATCAACGATAGAAATGTGTATCCCTCTGCGATGAGGTATTGGCCACTTGCCACATTGAGGAAAACAAATATGCCCGCCCAAACATGGACGGTGAGAATGGATGCTCCTGCCGCAAATTCGGGCTTGTAAAGCAAGCCATACAGCATCGGAGCGGCAAATGTGATCAATACGGCGATGCTAATGCTGATTACCGACATCAGCTCATACAGGTTTTGCAACCTTCGTTGATAACGGGCCGCATCGTCGCGCCGTGCATTCATAATGGCTGGAAACAATGCCGTCACAATGGCCATCGGGATGAAATACCACCCTTCACTGAGGCTCACCACCGTGGTGTATATGCCCAAAATAGCCTCGCCCATGTATGCTTCAAGCATCAGTTGATCGATTTTCATGTATAGGGTAATGAAAACGGCCGAAAACGCCAATGGCCAAGCATAGTTGAGTAAGTGCTTGGCCATCGATCCGTCAAACTTCCAATCGAAAACACGGTGCCCCCGACGATGATACATATATAGGTATCCCAAGGCCAGCAATACTGAATCTACTAACAACATCCACACAAACCACGTGAGGGATGCTTGCCAGAGGACGAGTAGCAGTTTAGCCAACGCAGACAGTAAATTGGCTCCCACCTGCACATACATGATGTATTTTCCTTGTATGCTTGATTGGAAGTAGCTGTCTATGATATTGATGGATTGGAAAAGGCAGACAAACGAAACGATGATCACGTATTCAATCGGCGTGGCGCGCGCTTCGGCAGCATACCTACCAATAAGATGGTAGGTGAGGTAAATTAAAGGAAGTGCTACGATGCCGGCAATCAATCTGAGGCGGAATGCTGTGCCCAATATGCTGTGTTGCTTGTGCGGCTCTTGTAGCAATTGGCGGGTTACGAAACTGTCCATACCCAATGCACAGGCAGCCATGAAAAAAGCGACCAATACCAGCGGGTAGTTGAGTATACCGTTTTGACTGTTGCCTAAATAATTGGGAATAACGATGGCGGTAATCACCATTTTAATAAACAATGATCCCGCGCGGGCGATCATTAGCCAGCCTGTGTTCTTGAAATAGGTGTAAAACGCAGCTTGGTCGAACCCGGGCAAAGACGGAGTCTTCATTAAAACAACCTGCTAGACGACCTCCACCACTTTACCAAACCCCACCAGACTGGGGTGTTTGGCGTCCAGGTCGGTTACCAAATAGGAAATGGCATTGAGGCTACACACTTTCATTTTCTGTACAGAATTTAGTTTTTCCGCAATGCTCAGGATAGCGGTCTTACTTGAGCATCGGATCATCGCTTTCTTGATTTGCACGACCTCCCAATCGGAGTCGGTTACGCCATCCTCTACCGAAAGGCTGTTAGTGCCAAGTAGGCACAGGTCTACCCGTATCTCCGACAACTGGTTGATCACCTGAGATCCAATGCTGATATTGGTATTGCGGGAAAGTTTGCCTCCGATGAGGATGACATCTGCATGGGTGCGCTCCGCCAATTCGAGCGCCACCAAGGGGCTGATGGTAAAGAATGTACACTGAAGACTTTCGGGTATAATCCGTGCCAGCTCAAGCATGGTAGTGCCCCCGCCCGCTAAGACGGTCATTCCATTTTGGACGAGCTTAAGTGCTTTGCTGGCAATTTGCTTTTTGGCATCGCGCGCATACACGTTGTTTTCCTGAAAGGGGTATTGGAACGATTTGGATAACGCCCCGCCATACACTTTCAATACTTTCCCATTCTCTGCCAACTCATTCAAGTCACGTCTTATAGTATCTTCCGAGACATTGAGCTGTACACTGAGATCCGACGATAATACCTTGTTATGCAAGTTTATTTGATGGATGATAAAAGCTTGCCGTTCTTCTTTCAACATGGTGTATGCGGTTTATTCATCGGGTAAAGATAGGATAAACTTAGATAAATTTGTTTTATTTGTACGCGTGCTCTGAAAGTAGCTATAAAAATTAACTAATGAAATCGATGACCGAATCACTCACCGCAATCACCAATGGGATTGTTTTTACTGGCGAAAAGCTGGTTAGCGACCGCGTCGTTTTGATTAAAGCAGGTAAGGTGTCAGGCCTTATCTCTACGGTCGAAATTCCTGAAGGTGCTGAAATCGTCGACGCAATGGGGAATTATGTGGTGCCGGGGTTCATCGATTTGCAAATATATGGCGGTGGCGGACGGCTATTTTCGGCTAGTCCCACGAAGAAAACAATGGATGAGATTGCCCAGGGCTTGGTAACGTCGGGCACCACCAGCTTTATGATCACCGTGGCCACCAATACCATGGAATTAGTTGATGAAGCATTGACCACGCTGAGCGACTACCGGCACCCCGCGTTATTAGGCTTACATTTGGAGGGGCCGTATCTTAATCCGGCAAAGCGGGGAGCCCATCCCGCAGCATATATCCGCAAGCCGGAAAAATCGGAGATCAGTAGGTTGTTGGATAGGGGAAAAGGTTGTCTGCGCATGATGACCATAGCACCCGAGCGGTTTGACCCCGAGACCATTACTTTGCTGCTCGACCGCGGAGTACTATTATCTGCCGGACATAGCGATGCCACGTTTAACCAAGCAATGGACGGATTTGGCAATGGCATCCAGGCGGTCACCCATTTTTTCAACGCCATGTCTCCTTTCCATCATCGCAATCCCGGATTACCGGGCGCTACATTCCAGTCGGATAAAGTAAAGGCGAGCATCATCGCCGATGGAATTCATGTGGATTATCAGACACTCGCCATCAGCAAAAGGCTATTGGGCGACCGGCTCTTTTTGATTACCGATGCCGTAGTAGAGGTGAATACAGGCACTTATACGCATGTCTTCAAGGGCGACCGGTATACCTTGCCAGATGGCACGCTATCGGGGTCAGCATTAACGATGATGCAGGCTGTCGCAAATTGTGTCCTTCATGTGGGGATTTCACTGGAGGAGGCTTTGCGGATGGCGACCTTATATCCGGCGTCGTTGATCGGGGCAGCGCATTTGGGCCGAATAACAACGGGAGCCACTGCAAATGTGGTTGTTTTCGACAGCCTATATACGGTTAAGCATGTTTTTCTTGAGGGAAAACGCCAATGAGAAAATTAGTCAACCTCCTTTACTTTCAAGTACTCGTAGCCATTATCATTGGGGTTCTGATCGGCCATTTTTACCCGACACTCGGTGTCCAGTTAAAGCCATTTGGTGATGGCTTCATCAAACTCATCAAGATGGTAATTGCGCCGCTGATCTTCTGTAGTATCGTATTGGGTATCGCGGGGATGGAAGACGTCAAGAAAATCGGTAAGGTCGGCGTAAAAGCGTTACTGTATTTCCAGCTGTCTACCATGGCAGCCATGCTGCTCGGTGTGCTGGTCATCAATCTGGTTAAACCGGGAGAAGGTATGCACGTCGACCCAAAAACACTGGATACGACCGAAGTCTCCTCTTATATTAAGGAAAGCGGACACCAGGGCGGTGTGAAGGACTTCCTATTGGATATCATCCCCGAGAATGTCTTCGGTGCCTTATCGTCAGGAAATCTGCTGCAGGTGCTTTTCTTTGCGGTATTGTTTGGCTACGGTCTATCGAAGATAGGCGCTAAAGCCGAGCCCGCCATGCGCGTCATGCAATCTTTTCTGGATGGTTTATTCGCCGTAATCAAAATGATCATGAAAGTAGCTCCAATCGGAGCGATGGGGGCTATGGGATTTACCATCGGGAAATACGGTATCAGTTCCCTCTCGTCACTGGGTATGCTGATGCTTTGTTTTTATGCTACGTGCTTGTTGTACATCTTTGTGGCTGTAGGCTTGATCCTCAACTATTACGGCATAAGCATCTTCAAGATGCTCCGATACATCAAAGAGGAATTGCTTGTCGTGCTGGGTACCTCTTCTTCAGAATCGGTACTACCGGTGATCATGCAGAAACTGGAGCAAATGGGTTGCTCCCGGCCGGTAGTAAGGCTCGCCATACCTACTGGATATTCATTCAATTTAGATGGGACAACCATCTACCTCACGATGGCGGCCATTTTCCTTTCGCAGGCATTGGATGTGCCGATGAACCTGATGGAACAACTGTTGTTATTGTTTGTGCTGACTATCACATCCAATGGCGCAGCGGGTGTAACAGGAAGCGGATTTATTATTCTGGCTGCGACACTACCCATTGTCGGGCATATGCCGGTCGAATCCGTGGCGTTGATCTTCGGTATCGACCGCTTCATGAGTGAAGCACGCGCGCTGACCAACGTCATCGGCAATACGGCCGCGACCCTTGTCGTAGCCCGCTGGGAAAACGAACTGGATATGGACCAATTGAAATCGGAGCTGGGTTAGCTTATTCCTCTTGCTGTGCCGGCTCTGAAGTCTCACCTTCGTTGGCGAGATCAGCCAGAATGTGATTTACTTCCTCTTCCGTGGCGGTAAGCTTGGCTTTGCATATATTGGTGAGCAGCGCGGCACGTTTCACTTTCTCCGAAAGCTCATCGATGGAGATTTCTCCCCGCTCAATTTCCGACACAATGGTCTGTAGTTCATCAAATGCGTCTGTATAGGTGTATTTCTTATTCATCACTTGGATTTAACTCTTTTACCGTGCTTATTATGTTCCCCGAAGCCAGGGATGTCTCAACGATATCGCCTTTTTGAATGCCGTCGGTACTTTTTACAGCACGCCCGTTTAGTCGGGTAATGCTATACCCTCGGCCCAGCACCTGCTGGGGATCCAATAGGTTAATGGACCGTTCAGTACTCGTTAAATCAACCTTTGTGTTTTTAAGGCTTGCTAAACTGATCGTTTTCAATCCTTGCTGGGCGTTTAACACTTGTTGTTGTGCTTGCCGTAGAGACATTATACTTGCCATATTCAACTGTATGCGCCCGTGTCCGAGCGCCTTTTGTTGCTGCTTCACCAAATGGATGCTGTTTAGGCGGAAATAACGACCCGTATCGTTGAGGCTGGTTTTATATACGGCCAATAGCTGTGTCGCCCGTTGTATGATGATATCTCTCGCCCTGCTCACCGATAGGGCGAAATTGTGAAAACGCCGGATAAGAAAGTCCGCCAGTTCACTGGGTGTGATCGCTTTTTTGTAAGCCACCATTTCACTCACCGTTTCGTTGGTCGAGTGACCGATACCAGTAAGTATGGGAATGGGAAATTTGGCGATAGCCGCAGCCAACATATAATTATTGTAGCTTGATAAGCCGACTTCGCCCCCACCACCGCGGATGATAGCCACCGCATCATATGCATCCGAATGCTCGGCGATGCGTGTCAATTGATTGATAATGGAAGGGATTGATTTATCGCCTTGCAATAAAGCCGGGAACAATGTTTTCTCAAACCGGTAGCCCCAGGGATTTCCGTCGACGATTTTCAGGAAATCAGCATACCCCTTACTTGTTTCTACCGATATGATAGCTAACCGCTTTGGTACGACAGGCAGCGAAAGCCCCTTATTGGCTTGAAAAATTCCCTCTTTTTTGAGGCGACTGATACTCTCCTGCCTTTCCCTTTCCAGTTCACCAAGCGAATACGCTGGATCGATGTCCATAATGCGGAGCGTCATACCATATAGGGGGTCATATGAGATGGTCGCCTGAAACAAAATCGTGACTCCATTTTTCAGGGGCTCTCCTGTAATTTCGATAAACCGTTGGTTGACGCGGCGATAATCACCATTCCAAAGCACGGAGCGCATCTCGGCAATGACCTTGCCGTCCATCTTTTCCACCAGCTCGGGGTAGCAATGGCCCGAGTGCGCGTAATGGTTAAGCTTGTTCATTTCCGCTTTTATCCAATAAACACTTTTATAGCGCGCTGCAATGGCTTTCTGAATACTACGGGCCACCTCTGCGAGGGAAAAGACCGCCTTGTCAAACAATTTCTCGGGCATAACCAAAGGTAAGCTTTTTCCATAAAATCACTACCTTTGTGCCATGAAACCTGCCATATCATCGCTTTGTCTAAGCAAGGGGCAATGAAAATGCAGGTTCCATAAGGCCCTTAAGTGCAAAGTATATTCGAATGAAATTACCTATCATCGCCTATGGCGACCCTATTTTAAAACGAAAAGGGATAGAAATTGAGAAAGACTATCCAGACTTACAGGAATTGATAGCCCATATGTTTGAAACAATGTATGCCGCCCATGGTGTTGGGCTGGCTGCACCTCAGATTGGACGCTCCATTCGCCTATTCGTGATAGATGCCAGCCCTTTTGACGATGATGAGCCAGCTCTTAAAGATTTTAAGAAAGTCTTTATCAATGCGGAGATGATCGATGAGCACGGGGAAAAGTGGTTGTTCAATGAAGGGTGCTTAAGCATTCCGGAGGTTAGGGAAGACGTAAGTAGGTACCCCGCTATTTCTATCCGTTATTTTGACGAGAACTGGGTGGAGCATGAAGAGGATTTCACCGGGCTTGCGGCGAGGATTATCCAACACGAGTATGACCATATCGAGGGTAAGCTATTTACAGAGAAACTTAGTCCGCTGCGGAAGGCCATGATAAAAAGCAAATTGGAAGCGATCTCCAGGGGGCAGGTTGATGTGGATTATAAAATGAAGTTCCCCGCGTTGAAAAAGAAAAAGCGATGAGGCGCCGGTTTCAGCCCCCTACGATGGGTAAACTAAGCCGATACTTCACTGCAACGATCCGGATAATCACCACCGTGCTTACACTCAACAATGCGTTGACGTTGTAACCTACGCCGAAATTATCAAGTACCACAAAAAGGACAGCCCCCGAAAGGCAGGCCGTGGCGTAGATTTCTTTCCGGAAAATCAATGGCGTCTCATTCATCAGTGTATCACGGGTTACCCCACCCATTACCGCAGAAAACATACCCAGCACGACAGCGGCAATGCTGTTGCTCTCAAACTCCAGCGACTTCTGCACGCCTACCACGGTGAAAAAGCCGATGCCCAATGCATCAAATAGAAAGAGTGTCCTGGCCAACTTGCCCCAGATGTTGCGGAATGCAATAGCAACCACCACCCCGGTTAGTATGGCTAATAGATAAGCACCGTCATCTACCCATACGGGTCGTGTGTTGAGAAAGATGTCGCGAAGGCTGCCGCCGCCGATGGCGGTTACAAAGCCAGTAAACGCGGCCCCGAAAATATCGATATTATGCCGTCTTGCTGCCATCGCACCCGATATCGCGAATACCATGGTTCCCAATAGGTCGATATAATAGATGAATTCCAAAACACCGTTGCGTTAGTTTCAGCTGTAAAAATACAATAAATTCCTGTCCGGTCAGTATTGCCGTGCGAATCTTAGCAAGGCACAATCCATTAATCGAGGCTTGAAGTCAGATTTTTCCGGCCTGATTTAGAGCAGTTAACAAAGAAATACATCACTATTTTCAACCTCTGCTTTGGAAGTAGTGAAAATAGTTATACCTTTGCATCCCGCTTCGGAGGAGGCGGTTGTTCATTGTCAGGTTGCGGATGGTTTTGGTTTGGTTTTCCTGGGGTTCTGTTGTGTTGTTTTGGGGTCGGAAAAAAAACTTAAAATTTAATTTGCAATAACGAAAAAGGTTTCTACCTTTGCAGACCCAAACGGAACGGGGTTCAGCGATGAAGAGGTTCCGGCCCACCGGCGCGATGCGGGTGGGGATTGAAAGCAGCAAGTTTGGCCGGTATAATCTGCCGGTTGGATATAAAAGCCGAAGCGCGAGCGGATGGCGGGAGAGTTCTTGAAAGTTATTGATATTCATGTAGCGTAGCGAGTAGTCTGATTTGATCGGGCGAAAGCTTGAGAAGAGAAGACCTAAGCCGGTCGGGGTCGATAGACATAATTAATTTAAGATCGGTTCTAAGGATTGAGTTTTTTAGGGTCGGCGATCTTAACGATTCATTTTTACAATGGAGAGTTTGATCCTGGCTCAGGATGAACGCTAGCGGCAGGCCTAATACATGCAAGTCGAACGGGATCCACCAGCTTGCTGGTGGTGAGAGTGGCGCACGGGTGCGTAACGCGTGAGCAACCTACCCATATCAGGGGGATAGCCCCTCGAAAGAGGGATTAACACCGCATAAGATTATAAGATGGCATCATCAAGTAATTAAATATTCATAGGATATGGATGGGCTCGCGTGACATTAGCTAGTTGGTAGGGTAACGGCTTACCAAGGCGACGATGTCTAGGGGCTCTGAGAGGAGAATCCCCCACACTGGTACTGAGACACGGACCAGACTCCTACGGGAGGCAGCAGTAAGGAATATTGGTCAATGGGCGAGAGCCTGAACCAGCCATGCCGCGTGCAGGAGGACGGCCCTACGGGTTGTAAACTGCTTTTGCACGGGAACAAACCCCGGTACGTGTACCGGTTTGAGTGTACCGTGAGAATAAGGATCGGCTAACTCCGTGCCAGCAGCCGCGGTAATACGGAGGATCCAAGCGTTATCCGGATTTATTGGGTTTAAAGGGTGCGTAGGCGGCGCGCTAAGTCAGTGGTGAAAGACGGTGGCTCAACCATCGCAGTGCCGTTGATACTGGCGCGCTTGAATGCGGATGAGGTAGGCGGAATGTGGCAAGTAGCGGTGAAATGCATAGATATGCCACAGAACACCGATTGCGAAGGCAGCTTACCAAGGCGATATTGACGCTGATGCACGAAAGCGTGGGGATCGAACAGGATTAGATACCCTGGTAGTCCACGCCCTAAACGATGATGACTCGGTGTCGGCGATAGAATGCCGGCGCCCAAGCGAAAGCGTTAAGTCATCCACCTGGGGAGTACGCCCGCAAGGGTGAAACTCAAAGGAATTGACGGGGGCCCGCACAAGCGGAGGAGCATGTGGTTTAATTCGATGATACGCGAGGAACCTTACCCGGGCTTGAAAGTTAGCGACGGCGCCAGAGATGGCGCTTCCCTTCGGGGCGCGAAACTAGGTGCTGCATGGCTGTCGTCAGCTCGTGCCGTGAGGTGTTGGGTTAAGTCCCGCAACGAGCGCAACCCCTATGAATAGTTGCCAGCATGTAATGGTGGGGACTCTATTCAGACTGCCTGTGCAAACAGTGAGGAAGGCGGGGACGACGTCAAGTCATCATGGCCCTTACGTCCGGGGCTACACACGTGCTACAATGGGCGGTACAGCGGGCAGCCACCTGGCAACAGGGCGCCAATCCCGCAAAGCCGTTCACAGTTCGGATCGGGGCCTGCAACTCGGCCCCGTGAAGTTGGATTCGCTAGTAATCGCGTATCAGCAATGACGCGGTGAATACGTTCCCGGGCCTTGTACACACCGCCCGTCAAGCCATGAAAGCCGGGGGTGCCTAAAGCATGTTGCCGCAAGGAGCGTGTTAGGGCAAAACTGGTGATTGGGGCTAAGTCGTAACAAGGTAGCCGTACCGGAAGGTGCGGCTGGAATACCTCCTTTCTAGGGTACCCCATCGGTACTCGCCACGCACATGGATCATCAATTGACTTCAAAAAGGAAAAAAGAAGAATAGGACACCGTTCCCTTACACGGTATCCGACAGGCAAGAGATAAGCTAGTCCCGTAGCTCAGTTGGTTAGAGCACTACACTGATAATGTAGGGGTCAGCAGTTCAAGTCTGCTCGGGACTACCGATTTCGGGGAATTAGCTCAGCTGGCTAGAGCACCTGCCTTGCACGCAGGGGGTCAACGGTTCGAATCCGTTATTCTCCACGGTTTTCGTTGGATGTGCGGATGCACAGGTAAACGGAAAAAAAGTTCTTTGACATATTGGAAGAAAACAAGAAGAGAGAAGAGAGGGCAACAGAAGCCGTCCGCGCGAGCGGCGGCAAGAGCAGCCGCATGGTAGCAAAAGGCTATGCGGTGAAGAAAGTCAATAAGGGCACACGGGGGATGCCTAGGCTCTCAGAGGCGATGAAGGACGCGACAAGCTGCGATAAGCGCCGGGGATCCGCAAATGGGAATTGATCCGGTGGTTTCCGAATGGGGCAACCTGATGTACTGAAGGTACATCGTATAATACGCGAACGCGCTGAACTGAAACATCTAAGTAGGCGTAGGAGGAGAAAACAACAGTGATTCCGTAAGTAGTGGCGAGCGAACACGGATTAGCCCAAACCGGATATGTTACGGCATATGCGGGGTTGTAGGACCACGACATGGCATTTGCATAGCGAAGTGGAAACCGGAAGGGAAGCCGGTACCGTAGGGGGTGATAGTCCCGTACACGTAAGCGAAGCAAGCCTAGTGGTATCCTGAGTACCGCGGGGTCGGAGACGCCCTGTGGGAATCGAGCGGCACCATCCGCTAAGGCTAAATACTCCTGAGAGACCGATAGTGAACCAGTACCGTGAGGGAAAGGTGAAAAGAACCCCGAACAGGGGAGTGAAATAGAACCTGAAACCGTGTGCTTACAAGCGGTCGGAGCGGACCTGTTCCGTGACGGCGTGCCTTTTGCATAATGAGCCTACGAGTTACTCTTCATTGGCGAGGTTAAGTGGTTCAGCCACGCAGCCGAAGCGAAAGCGAGTCTGAACAGGGCGCACAGTCAGTGGAGGTAGACGCGAAACCTTGTGATCTACCCTTGGGCAGGTTGAAGGTGCCGTAACAGGTACTGGAGGACCGAACCGATAAACGTTGAAAAGTTTCCGGATGACCTGAGGGTAGGGGTGAAAGGCCAATCAAACTGGGAAATAGCTCGTACTCCCCGAAATGTTTTTAGGAACAGCGTGGCGCTTAGTTCCATGGAGGTAGAGCTACCGATTGGGTGCGGGGGAGTCACATCCTACCAAATCCAGACGAACTCCGAATGCCATGGGATATGCGCCGCAGTGAGGCTCTGGGTGCTAAGGTCCAGGGCCGAGAGGGAAAGAACCCAGACCATCAGCTAAGGTCCCCAAATACACGCTAAGTTGGACTAACGAGGTCCGGCTGCACAGACAGCTAGGATGTTGGCTTGGAAGCAGCCATCCATTTAAAGAGTGCGTAACAGCTCACTAGTCGAGCGGCCGGGCGTGGATAATGAACGGGCATCAAGCGTGTTACCGAAGCTATGGGGTAATTAATTACCGGTAGGGGAGCATTCCGGCGGGGGCGAATCCGCAGCGCGAGCTGCGGTGGACTTTCCGGAAAAGCAAATGTAGGCATAAGTAACGATAAGGGGGGTGGGAAACCCCCCCACCGAAAGACCAAGGTTTCCTGATCAACGCTAATCGGATCAGGGTCAGTCGGGGCCTAAGGATAAGCCGAAGGGCGATTCCGATGGACAACGGGTTAATATTCCCGTACTTTTGATGGTTGCGACGCGGGGACGGAGAAGTGACACCACCGCGCACTGACGGAATAGTGCGTTGAAGGGCGTAGGTATACGTATCCCAGGCAAATCCGGGATATGTGCTGAAACCCGATAGTACGGCAAACCTCCGGGGGCGCCGATAGCGTGGGTAATCAGGCTTCCGAGAAAAACCGCTAAGCTCCAGACCATCAAAACCCGTACCGCAAACCGACACAGGTGGTTGGGGTGAGAATCCTAAGGTGCTCGAGTGAATCATGGCTAAGGAACTCGGCAAAATGGCCCTGTAACTTCGGGAGAAGGGGCGCTGCCAGCAATGGCAGCCGCAGTGAAAAGGCCCAGGCGACTGTTTAACAAAAACACATGGCTTTGCGAAATCGAAAGATGAGGTATAAGGCCTGACACCTGCCCGGTGCTGGAAGGTTAAGAGGGGATGTCAGTCCGCAAGGGCGAAGCATTGAATCGAAGCCCCAGTAAACGGCGGCCGTAACTATAACGGTCCTAAGGTAGCGAAATTCCTTGTCGGGTAAGTTCCGACCTGCACGAATGGTGTAACGATCTGGGCGCTGTCTCAGCCATGAGCTCGGTGAAATTGTGGTATCGGTGAAGACGCCGGTTACCCGCAACGGGACGGAAAGACCCCATGAACCTTCACTACAGCTTAACATTGGGACTGGGTGCGTGATGTGTAGGATAGGCGGGAGGCTTCGAAGCGGGTTCGCCAGGATCCGTGGAGCCGACCTTGAAATACCGCCCTTTGCGTATCCGGTTCCTAACCCCGCTGAAGCGGGGGACACTGTTTGGTGGGTAGTTTGACTGGGGTGGTCGCCTCCAAAAAGGTAACGGAGGCTTTCAAAGGTAAGCTCAGTACGCTTGGTAACCGTACGCGGAGTGCAATGGCATAAGCTTGCTTGACTGTGAGGCATACAGGCCGAACAGGGTCGAAAGACGGACATAGTGATCCGGTGGTTCTGCATGGAAGGGCCATCGCTCAAAGGATAAAAGGTACTCTGGGGATAACAGGCTGATCTCCCCCAAGAGCTCATATCGACGGGGAGGTTTGGCACCTCGATGTCGGCTCGTCACATCCTGGGGCTGGAGAAGGTCCCAAGGGTTCGGCTGTTCGCCGATTAAAGTGGCACGCGAGCTGGGTTCAGAACGTCGCGAGACAGTTCGGTCCCTATCTGTTGCGGGCGTGGGAACATTGAGTGGGGCTGGCCTTAGTACGAGAGGACCGGGCTGGACCGACCGCTGGTAAACCAGTTATGCCGCCAGGTGTACCGCTGGGTAGCTACGTCGGGTTTGGATAAGCGCTGAAAGCATCTAAGTGCGAAACCGGCCACGAGATGAGTGTTCCATTGAGGGTCCCCGTAGACTACGGGGTCGATAGGCCGCAGGTATAAAGGTGGCGACACCAAAGCCGAGCGGTACTAATAGCCCGAAGCTTTCTCAAGCAGCAGAATCTGGCGCCCTCTCCGATCACTCCCTGTTTTCTTCCAGTAATATGTCATAACGATCTTCAGGTGCCTATATCGGCGGTGACCACCTCTTCCCATACCGAACAGAGAAGTTAAGCCCGCCAGAGCCGATGGTATTGCCGTAACAGGCGTGAGAGTAGGTCGGCGCCGGATTTTATCCAAAAGCCCCGTTGCAGCAGCAAACGGGGCTTTTTTTGTTATATGCTAGGATAGATTTTCCAATCACGCTACAATAGGTTTCCCCAACCTATACGGATTAAACCAAAGGTAAAATTACACCAAAATAGGTATTGCCCACGTTTCTAGCGCTTTTGATATTTGTGTTGTTCGATAATGTAGTCGACGATAACAAATACCGTAAATGCTCTACCAAGCTATTGAAAACATCCAACGTGCGTTGAACGATAGCATTACACCTACTGTGGCGATAGGCAACGTGGTTGATATCGTCGGCGGAGGCGATGAGCAAAATGATACCAATATCATTATCTCTTTGGTCAATATCGAAGAGGTACGTCTAGCCCGGGATCAACAGTACGTTGTTAAGATCAACGATCAATTGCTCCCCAAGCATCCACCGGTTCATCTCGATATAACGCTGTTATTCACTGCTTACGGTGCTGGATACGAGAATAATATCAGAAACCTGCAAGATGTTATTGCTTTTTTTCAGCGGCAGCCGGTTTTTCGGTCGATGGAAATTGCGGAGCTTGCCGCCGATGGTATTGATCGGCTCACCGTGGAGCTGGTTACCCTCAGCTTGGAGCAATTGCAACAGCTCTGGTCAATGCTGGGGGGCAAGTACCAGCCTTCTATCCTTTATAAAATACGCATGCTGACCATTGATAGCGTACAAAATCGCCCGGTTGCCCCGATTAAACAGATTGATACTCATTTTAAGCGAAAGGGATAGAAACATGGAGACCACCACTGTACGATATGAGAAACTGTTTTCGATTTTGCTCACACATGTCGATTTTCCTTCGCCCTCCGATGGCGACAGCTGGCGTGCAATACTCTCCAATGAAATGGCTATTGAACCCGATGAGCCAACCAAGAAATTATTTGCTACCCATGAAATTAAATATCGGTTTACCTACAATACATTATCCTGCTATATTCGCGTGGAGACGACTACGGACCGTCCTTTTCATCGATTGCCCACTAATTTTTCAGCGCGATTTATCTTCCATGCATCCGGTGCGCTGATAGCTAGATCTGCGCTGTCACCGGAATTGGGCGGAACGAATACTTATCACGTTCGCGTGAAGCTCAAGACCACCACTTCTTCCGCCAATTTGCAGAATGGATTATTGACCGGCGTTGTGTCGGCAATTCCGGATGTGGTATTTCAACCCGGATATGGCGACCAACCCGGGCAATGGGTAAACTATCCCGTATCCATCAGCGGTTGTATGGCGGTTCTGGATATCCTAACGGAAGGTAGTGGGAAAAATAGGTTGTATAAGCAAGAGGCATCGCAGCTACTCAACTATACCGTCGCAAACGGTAAGTCGGACCAACACCTATATCGAATTATCCTAAAAGCGTAAATGTATTACAGTTTATAACCATAAAATTTATTAAGATGGCACAAATTAATGAAACAGCAATCAAGACCCCGGGGGTATATGTCAATGAAATACCCTTGTTTCCACCCTCAGTGGCCCAGGTCGAAACCGCAATCCCAGCGTTTATCGGTCATACGCAGAGAGCCGAAAACGAATTGGGTGAGTCGTTGACGAATATACCGACCAAGATATTTTCATTGAAAGAGTATGAGCGGTATTTTGGGGGACCAGAGAATCAGTCCGACATCAAGGTAACCGTAAATGAGACTACCGAGGGAACGACCGTCACATCGCTCTCCGCATTGGCCGAACTACCTGTAGACAAGATTTCAAAATACAAGATGTACTATAGTCTACGTCTTTACTTTGCCAACGGTGGCGGGCCATGCTATATTGTATCAGCTGCTCCGACTACCGCCAATATTACGCCGGCGACATTGGAAGGCGGATTAAATGCGTTGGCTGCAGCCGATGAGCCGACAATCATCGTTATTCCAGACGGGTTGTCGCTGGCCAAAGACAAATACTATGAGCTGGTTGGAAAGACCATCGATCAATGTGTATTGCTCCAAGATCGGTTTACATTGGTAGATGTACACAGTGAAGGTACGAATGTGACCAATACCGTTAATACTTTCCGGACAGATTTTGCCAAAAACGATAACCTGAATTATGCTGCCGCTTATTATCCCTACCTGAAAACCACCTTTGAATATGCCTACGCAGATACCGCTGTGAATGTCGTGGTGGTAACGAACGGTACTGCCGCAGGGGCTGTGAAGTTAAACACGTTGAAGACCACACAAACGGCCATCTATAACCTATGCTTAGAAACCATTAGTAATAAATTAAGCCCGACCTTGGCGCCATCGGCCGCTATAGCCGGTATTTACGCGCGTGTCGATGGCTCGAGGGGGGTATGGAAGGCTCCTGCCAATGTTTCCGTTAATTCTGTATATGGCCTGAGTGCCAATATTTCGGATGCCGAGCAAGGTGCGATGAATATCGATGCAACAACAGGAAAGTCGGTGAATGCCATCCGCTCATTCCAAGGAAAGGGTTTTCTCGTATGGGGGGCACGTACGTTAGCCGGCAACGACAACGAGTGGCGCTATGTCAATGTAAGAAGACTGTTCATTACCGTTGAAGAATCGGCGAAAAAGGCAACGATGCAATTTGTGTTTGAGCCCAATGATGCCAATACATGGGTGAAGGTACGTGCTATGCTTGAAAACTACTTGACCTTGCTTTGGCGCCAAGGGGCATTGGCAGGCAGTAAGCCGGAACATGCATTTTATGTGCGCTGCGGCCTGAATCAAACCATGACTGCGCTAGACATTCTTGAAGGTAAGCTAATTGTTGAAATCGGTATGGCTGCTGTGCGTCCTGCCGAGTTCATCATCCTCCGGTTCTCACATAAGATGCAGGAATCGTAAGGTGTTCGTTCTATTCATTACTTGATATTAAATCTATAAATCCGAAATAAAATGGCAAATTATCCGCTACCAAAGTTCCATTTCCAAGTAGAGTGGGGTGGAGCAAAAATCGGCTTCACCGAAGTAACCGGCTTGGATGTTTCAGTCGAAGCAATCGAATACCGCGACGGGGCCAGCCCGGAATATCACAAAATCAAAATGCCCGGCCTTCAGAGTTTCTCCAATATTACGATGAAAAGAGGTGTTTTCAAAGGGGACAATGATTTTTACAATTGGTGGAATACCGTCGCTCTTAATACCATTGAGCGGCGCGACATTATCATCTCTTTATTGGATGAAGCGCATGCTCCGGTTGTCGTGTGGAAAATAAAGAATGCTTGGCCACTTAAAGTACAATCCACAGACTTGAATTCGACTGGTAATGATGTGGCTATCGAAACGGTCGAGATCGCGCATGAAGGGTTGACGATCCAAAATGAAGGGTGATGTTTTCCTATCCGCCAGTTGGCTTCCATTTTTTGGTGACTTTTGAGTTGTTTCCGCAGACGCCCAATGATTTCCGTTTTCAAGAAGTGAGCGGTTTGGAAATGACCATGGAAACTGAACCCATCGCAGAAGGTGGTCAGAACCGCTTTACATGGGAACTGCCCGTAAAAGCCAAGTATAGTGACTTGGTGCTTAAGCGTGGTATGTTTATCGGATCGGGAATTCTGATGTGGTGTAAAAATGCCTTCGAGAATTTTGTATTCGAACCTGTAAATATCCTGATTGCGTTACTGAATGATCAGCATGTGCCTATCCAGGCTTGGTATGTAGTTAATGCTATACCCAAAAAATGGGCTGTATCAGCCTTTGATGCTGAAAAAAGCAGTGTTGTTGTAGAAAGCATTACACTGAGTTACCAGTATTTCAATATTATCAGTGTAGACTCCGTGTTGTCCGCTGCGGGAAGTATAAGTGGTTCGATTAGCATTTAACTCGAAATGGATCATGCCTATCGAAATTAAAGAGCTCCACATTAAGGCGGTAGTGGTTGCTGAACAACAGCAGGCACATCCGCCAGCAACAGTCAACACGGCAAAACTGAAAAGGGAAATTACGGACGACGTACTCAGGAAAGTTTTGCTGAAGCTTAAACAGAAAAATGAACGATAATGTTTGGTGACCTTACATCTGCCGAAAAGTTGTACGTGGAGCCGTATATCGATGCAGCTTTCACCCGGAAAGCGCCGGGCGACAAGTTCAGTGCGCTTATCAATCCGGCCACGTATACGTGCAAATACGAGTTTGAATATGATGATACACAAGCTGGCGGGAAGTCTTCCGTGCAACTCAAATTCAACAAAATCAAACCGCAGAAATTCACGTTTGATTTTCTATTTGACAGTACCGGTGTTGTAAAAAACGCATCGGTGTTAAATATTTCGGTTGCCAACCCTTTCGCTAAGCCGGTTTCGGTAGCTGAGCAAATCGAAGATTTTAAGAAAAAGATTATCGAATTCAAGGGCACAACCCACCGCCCCTACTACCTTAAGATCCATTGGGGAACATTGCTTTTCAAAGGCGTACTGAACCAAATTGATATCGAATACAAGGTGTTTACTACCGACGGTACGCCCATACGTGCAGTGGCCAAGTGCTCGTTTACCGAAAGTATTGAGGACGATCTCCGCGAGGCCCTTGAGAACAAGCAGAGCCCGGATATCACCCACGAGCGGATTTTTACGGGAGCTGAACGTATTGATCGCATGACGGGTCAAATCTACGCGCGCGATACGTGTTATATCGCTGTCGCTTCATTCAATGAGTTGGATGGTTTTCGAAAGATTACGCCCGGCACCAAGCTTTATTTTCCACCCTTAGAGAAATAGCACGATTATGTCCACAGCCAACCTTAACGATCTGGTCACCTATACGATTCTCGTTGGAAACCAACCGGTGCTGACGGCAGCCGATGAGTTGCCTCAGGTACTGCATGTGGTGGATGTCCAGATTGAAAGTTCGCTCAACAAAATCCCAATAGCCACGCTTACTATCGCGGATGGTAATCCCTATGAACAAGATTTTGAGTTGAGCAGCAGTGGATTACTCGCTCCGGGAAAGTTTATCGAAATTAAACTGGGCTACAATGGGAATAATGCTACGGTGTTTAAAGGGCTCGTCACGGCTAACGGCCATCAAATACAGGACGCACAATCGCTATTGGTCGTTACCTGTAAGCATGAGACCGTCAGGATGACGATTGCGAAGAATAGTCGCCATTATGCGGAGATGAAGGACTCGGACATCGCTGAGCAATTGCTAACCGAAAGCGGCATCAACGACTACGATGTGATGGCAACGGATGTTACTCATGAACAATTACTCCAGTATCAGGTTTCTGACTGGGATTTCATGATGACGAGATTGGACGTCAATGGGCTTTATTATTCGGTTGATGGCGGAAAAATAGTGATTCAACGAACTGATGTCGACGGACCATCGCTACTGACGCTTGCTTATGGGAATAACATTGTGTCATTTGACGCAACCATCGACGCACGTGTCCAGACCTCGGAAGTGGTTGGGTATGCGTGGAATCCTGCTGTACAGGACATTACGGAATCTGAAGGGGCGGAGGGCTCGTTTGCCTATGCCGGAGCGCAGTCAGCGGGCGAGCTGGCGAGTATTATGGACAGGCCGCTCGAAATCAGGTTGCCCGGATCGATGGAAACACAGACACTCCAGTTATTGACGAATGCAAGGAAGACTAAGCAATCACTTTCCAAGATCAAGGGAAAAGTCAGATTTGCAGGTGAATCAATCGTTATCCCAGGCTCGTTTCTTACGCTATCTGGGCTGGGCGATCAATTTAATGGGAAGGTTTTCGTTTCCGGGGTGCATCACGAATTTGGCGAAGGGAGCTGGATGACGGAGGCGACGCTGGGCGGGGACGAGGTTTTTTTTTCCGAACAACTGTTTCCGGAACATCCTGTCTCGTTCACTGGCCAATATGTGGCTACACAAGGGCTGCATGTCGGCGTGGTAACGGATATCATCGACCCGGCTGGCCAGGGGCGGATCAAGATACGGCTACCGATCGTCAGCATGGCTGATGATGGAATTTTTGCGCGATTGACCACACTTGATGCTGGAGATAGCCGTGGGACATTTTTCATGCCGGAAGTCGGTGACGAAGTGATCGTCGGCTTTTTGGGAGATGACCCCAACTATCCTGTCATCCTAGGGATGCTGCACAGCGGAGCAAAACCCGCTCCACTTGTTGCGGCAGAGGCAAATGACGAAAAAGGATATGTATCCCGATCAGGAATAACCATACTCATCCATGACGGTGACAAACGGGTCTCCATCGAAACACCGGGCGGCCGGAAGCTGGTGCTTGACGATGCTAACAGCCTATGCAAGGTGGAAGATGCAAAGGGAAATAAATTAGTATTGGACGATAGCGGCATCACGATATCCGCAGCGAAAGACCTTGTATTAAAGGCAACGGCATCGATATCCCTATCGGCGCCGCAGTTGGATATCAAGGCGAATGCGGCGGCTAAGTTGTCCGCCAGCGGTTCGCTAAGTATCGAAAGTTCGGGCATTGCCGAAATAAAAGGATCAGTCGTAAAAATTAATTAACGAATCATGAGTTTAGCCGCAAGAGTCAGCGATATGCATACGTGTCCGATGAGTAGCCCCAATCCGCATGTTGGCGGCGTTGTACTGCCAGCTGGTTGCCCCACGGTGCTGGTTGGCGGGTTGCCAGCAGCACGGATAGGTGATTTATGTGCATGCCCCGGACCACCCAATGCCATTGTTAAAGGATCTGCAACGGTGTTAATCGGTGGACTTCCAGCGGCACGTATGGGTGACCCGACAGCACACGGGGGAGTTATCACGGGGGGGTGCGCAACAGTAATCATAGGAGGATGAATAATGTATAAGTTACACAAATCTTTCCTCGGTACAGGGTGGGGGTTCCCGCCGCAATTTGACAACCAAAGTGGAAATGTAGCTATGCTTAGTGACAGTGAAGATATTCGAAGCAGCTTGGAAATCCTGCTTTCTACGCGACCTGGAGAGCGGGTGATGTTATCCGACTACGGTTGTCATCTCGACGAATTATTGTTCGAACCATTGACAACGACGATGAAGACCTATATGAAAGACCTTATTCAAACGGCGATATTGTACCATGAACCCCGTATTGAGGTCAACAAAATCGAACTTGTTGATACCGGGGAAGTGGAAGGACGTATCCTCATCACTGTGGATTATACCATTCGGGCTACCAATTCGCGGTTTAATTATGTTTTCCCCTTTTACCTCCAGGAAGGGACCGAAATAAAATGATAAGCCATGGCGTGTTCAGATAAAAATAGCTTGGTACGTGAAGGAACCGCACAATACAACAGGTTCCTGAAAGCATTGTCTCCCACTTTTGTACAAGTGGATGAACGGAACCTTCGCGAACTATTGTTGTTTGTGCAACGCTATGCGGCCCATGTATCCTATTTCGACACGGAAAATAATAGTGCGGGAACATGGGAACCCCTTATCCAACGCGATATAAGTGTTGTCCTTGCCTCTTTGACCAACTTAGCACCCCTGACATTCGCGGATTATCATAAATCACTCGTGAAACGCATCCGACTAGCGGTTCGGGAGGCGGACATTGATGAAGCTAAGCGTTGCTTTAAATACCTGTTCGATTTGGTCTACACGTTAGCCAAAACCGTTGACCAACAGTGCGCGCTGTTGGAAGATGATATGGATTATCAGCAGGTGATCAGAGATACCATCGCATTGAAAATTGATAAAGGAATACGTGCCCTGCTGACATTCTGCACAGCCAATCATAGCTTGTTGCCGGCGTCGAGCACGACAGACCCATTGGCACCTTTTATCCCATTGAATTCGTCTGTTACGGCCTATGGATTCCATTACATTAGTGATGATCCAGAGCCACTGAACATCAGTGTCCCGGATACAGATGATCTTTCAAAGATTAATTTTATCGTGCATCACAACCTCTTTCAGCGACAGGTAAAGGCCGTGCTTACGGGCACCGCACTGGCCATACAAAAAGCGGACGCATTGTTTGCCGAGTCTATGAGCAACTACAAAAAGCATCGTCCGCATATTGCGCTGCTACAAACTTTTTTGCGGTTGTTTGGCCACGCTCAGGACCAGTTAAATCGGTATGGGAAGAACCACTTGGAGTATTATTATAAAGATATATTGCAGCTCAGGCCGAGACGACCAGAGCCGGATCGGGCGCACCTTGTCTTTGATTTGCACGCCCAGCTATCCGACCACCTGCTGAAGGCCGGAACTTTATTCAAGGGGGGGAAAGACAGCGATGGGAAACCGCTTACATACCAACTATCACAGGACGTTATACTCAACCAGGCGAAAGTAGCGTCGGTTCATTCGATGAATAAAGTCAACGGGACATTGTATGCGTCAGAAAACAGCAATCAAGTTCCCATGTTTCTGTTCGGGGAATCCCAAAACCCGTCGAAAGCAATCGGTTTTGCAATTGCCTCCAAGCTGCTTTTCCTTAAAAGTGGGGAACGTACCATCACCGTATCCATTCACCTTAACGAGACACGGTTATCCGTGAAATGGAGTAGGTTTCGGAGTCTCACATTCCACACACGATTGACGGGCGAAAAAGGATGGCTGGAGGATCAGGTGCGTGCTATCTATCATCCGCAAAGTGGCGAACTGGTTTTTTCGATCACCATTGACGGCGGGAAGGACGCTGTGCAGCAGTATGATGAAAAAATCCACCAAAAGAATATGCAGGTTTCAATGCCATTGTTAATGGTCTACATTGATCAGGAGGCATCCGGGATGAGCTATGACCTGTTGGCGGAAAAAGCTATTGACAGGGTCCGAATCAGCGTAAATGTACAAGGGTACAAGGAAGCCATCTTGAGCAACGACATCGGACTGCTCGACGGCAGTAAACCATTCAAACCATTTGGTGACCTGCCGAGACGAGGCTCAGGCTTTTATATCGGGAGCGATGAATTGTTCCAGAAGCCACTGACGTCGTTGAGCTTGATAACAGACCTTCCTGCTGAATTTTCCGCAGCTTATTTGTACCGGGGAAAATGGACGGCCTTGTCGCTCGAAAGAACCAATGGCGGCTACACCCTTGGCATACCGAAACAACCCATCCAGGAGCGTAGCCTGGCAATTTTGACGCGTGCATATGGAACCGGTGACCGAGATGGCCATATCCGCCTCGCACTTACCACGGATCGGTATTCCCTATCGGCATTCATGGATAGCTTGACCCAAAGTTTCAATGAAACCAAGTTGATGAAAATTCCGATTCAAACCGCTGTTGAAGGGCTGTTTAGGTCCGACCTGATTACGGGTGAGGCAACGAAGAAAGTTGAGGCGAAAAAAATGGAGGTCGGGGTTGCGGCTTCCCTTGAAGACAACCATAAAGAGTTGTTGAAGACGGTCGTATCCGCGACACAGTTTGAAGGATTCAGGCTAGTAAGGAATTCGACCCCAACACCCAAGGAGCTCGTTGCCGGTACTTTTGAAATCAATTACTCGGCAACCGATACGTTGACTTTCGGAAATGAAACCAAACCGGGCTTTTTCCATCTCTATCCGTTCGGTTACAAACAAATCCAACAGTCTAAACGATTGGGATTGTTACCCGCTGTGTCAAACAACGGGGAATTGTTTATCGGACTGGCTGGCGTACAAGCGCCCAAGACCATTTCGTTACTTTTTGAAGTGGTGGAAGGAAGTTCCAATCCGCTGAAACCCGCTGAAGCTGTGCATTGGTATTACCTTGACGGCAACAACGACTGGAAAAAATTCGAAAAAGAGGCCCTAATTGACGGTACCAAGGGCCTTACCCGTACGGGAATCGTCGAGGTATCCCTCCCCTCGGACGCCACAAGTCAAGGTACAGTGATGCCCCAAGGAATGCTTTGGATGATGGCGGCTGTAGAAGAACAGATTGATGCAGTCTGCAAACTGGCCAGTATCCGCGCACAGGCAGGGCAGGTAGAATTGATTCAGGACGAAGCCAATATGCTTTATTTCAAAACAACGTTGCCCAAGGGAACGATTTCAAAAGCCGTGGTGAGCGACGCTGCAATAAAACGCATCGAACAGCCGATGGATTCGTTTGGCGGCAGACCCCTGGAGCTGGCAGATCGATTCTATACACGGGTCAGCGAGCGGCTACGCCATAAGCAACGGGCCATCACGATGTGGGATTACGAGCGCTTGGTCCTCGAGCAATTTCCTGCCATTTACAAAGTGAAGTGCATCAACAGGGCCGGATTCGTCGAAGCGAATGGAACAACCGTGTTTTGCGAAAATTATCCCGGGCATGTAACCGTGGTGACTATTCCGGATTTAAGCAAATCGGCCAAATCGAATCCATTGCGGCCGTATACACCGATAGGGACGTTGGTCGATATCACCGATTACCTAAAGGACGTCAATAATCCGTTCGTTACGTTGCATGTCCGGAATCCACAATTCGAGGAAATACAACTGGAGTTTGCTGTGATTTTCCGCCCGCAGTTGGATGAAACCTACCACCTCAAACTGTTGAATGACGATATCGAGCGTTTTCTTTGCCCTTGGGCGTTTGACACTTCTACCCCGGTTGCGTTCGGTGGCAAGATCCAGAAGAGCACGCTTATTGATTTTATCGACGGCCTGCCCTATGTCCATGTGGTCAGCACATTCAAGATGCATCTGATCGTTCGAGACGAAAAGCAGACCATCCAAACGGCAACCTACGATGTTGAAGAGGCGGTGGCCACTTCGTCACGCTCGATATTGGTTTCATATGCCGATGGGACGACGAGGCATCTAATCCATGTAATACCAAACTGTGAATGTGTATGAAAAGCTATACCATACCGGCAAGGCAGCAGTTGCATCCAGCGCTGGATTATGCGCTCCTACGGGAGGAAGGATTGAAGCACATCGAGCAATTGGCAAGTGACCTGTGGACGGACTACAATGCGCATGATCCGGGAATCACCATCTTGGAAGCGCTGTGCTATGCGATTACCGAACTCGGCTATCGGAGTTCTTTTGAGATGAAGCATCTGCTGCATGGTGCTACCGACCAAGTACTGTATCCGGCAAGGCAGATATTGACCACCCACCCACTCACCATCGCTGATTACCGGAAGTTGCTGGTCGATATCGACGGGATAAACAACGCATGGGTTGTTCCTGCCAAGCATCAGGAAACCCCGATTTTCTTCGACCATGAGGAAAAAAAATTGCAAGTTGACGCGACAGACACTCCTATCCGACTCAACGGATTGTATGATGTGGTCTTGGATTTTGATAGCGACGAACGATACGGCGACCTGAATAGTGGAGATGTGGAATTGCTCAGCCTTGAAGGTGACTTTGCCGTGAAATTTGAATTCCCGCGCTACGGCGACATCCATCCGGATGTGTTAGGGAAACCTATCGATTCCGTTTCGGTACAGGAAACCGATGCCACCGAACGATATGAACTGGTATTCACCGATACGAGTGGGACCGCTTTCCGTATTCCGTTCGGTATGACCGTTATCATGCATCCGCCAACAGGAAAGATCACGGCGACACAGCTTGAGGAAATGCTGGATGATATGGATTATGTCCAGCAGATCGCCGACACCTATCTGGAGAAATTGAAAACAATTGATACAATTTTCAAGCGGGCGGTCAAGCAACTGCAGTCGCATCGCAACCTGTGTGAAGACTTCCTTTCCATCAAGCAAGTACGGTATGAGGAAATCGCTGTTTGCGTGGATATCGACGTATTGCCGGATGCAGATATCGAACGTATACAGGCTGAGCTTTTCTTTGCGATTGAACGCTATCTGAGCCCATCCGTCAACTTCTATTCGCTGAAAGAACTGCTGGACAAGGGTTGGACAATACCCGATATCTATAACGGAGTAGCACTAAATAATGGATTCGTCGATCCCAAGCAATTGGATGAGACGCAGTTGCGCACGCATATTTATGCATCAGATATCATCAGCTTGTTAATGGATATCGACAGTATAGTGGCAGTCAGAAACCTGGTAATGACCAAATACGGACATAACGGAAAACCGGTGGATGGATACGTCGGCTTGGACTGGTGCGTGGCGATCAGTGAAGGACATAAACCCGCATTGAGCGATTCTCGTTCCAAAATTTTACTCTATAAAAATGGTTATCCGTTTCAGGCCCGCATGGGTGAGGTGAGCGATACCTTGTCGGTTATGAGAGCGCAGTATACACTCGGGAAACGCAAGGGCTATGACCGGGACGTTGCCGTCGTCGAAGGCCGCTCACGTGATACCCTTAGCTATTGGCCCGTTCAATACGATTTGCCCGGCGTGTACGGTGTGGGTGAGGCGGGCCTCGCACCACATGCCGATACCTTGCGAAGGGCACAGCAGCGGCAATTGAAAGGCTACCTGTTATTTTTTGAGCAGCTGTTAGCGGATTTCTTTGCACAATTGACCAATGCTAAACGGTTGTTTTCCATTGAAGATATCAAGCAGACTTACTTCGCACAATACCTAGCCGATATCAAAGATATCGACGGACTACTGTCTGACGATTTGGAAAATGCGATTGCACTAGGACCCGGTAGCGAGCAATGGCAGCGACTGTATGAACGGCAGGCACCCTATGTCGAACGCCGGAACCGTTTTTTGGACCATCTGCTCGCCCGATTTGCCGAGTCGTTTAACGATTTTGCATTGCTCAGGTATCAGATTAACTATGAGGAGCAAACAGTCGAACGCATTGCCGGTGAGGAATTGATTGCAGCGAAAATACAGACGTTGAAGCAATATCCCGAAATCAGCGCGAACCGTTCGAAAGCATTCAATTATTTTCCTCAAACGGATGAATTTGATTTAGCAACCGACCAGCTTTGGGATACCGATAACATATCCGGGCTGGAAAAGCGTGTAGGTGCACTCACGGGTATGCAGGAGTTGACCCGCAGGTTTCTGTATTGCATCAAACATACCGAAATCCGGTGTGAGGAGGAGCATGCAGACAACGAAATCCGATGCGTGCACCGCTTTGAACTGGTCTCCCGGGAAGGGGTGGTATTGACGTCCGCAAAATTCCTGACCAAAGAACAAGCAGCTACGGTGCTGGCCAAAGTCATCGATGCGGCATCGATAGTTGGAAACTACAGCATAGTGGCGCATAAGATTGTATTGCTGGTTGATGGAGAAAATGTGTTGGAAACGTTAGATACGTTTGAAGATGCAGCGGCAGCGGATGACGTTATTGAAAAACTTGCTGCTGAATTCAAGCAGGGCTGCGGAGATCCAGAAGGACAACATTTGATTGAACACATCTTGCTGCGGCCAAGAACACCAGCATTTAAGCTGATGGATCGCTGCGAAATCAGTGCTGATTGCAGCTGTGAACTCGACCCCTATTCTTTTCGTATTTCCGTGATACTGCCCTACTGGCCAGATCATTTTGATCATCCATCTTTCCGGAACTACATCGAAGACAAACTCCAGGAAGAAGCGCCTGCGCATATTCAGCTAAAGGTTTGCTGGATTGGAAACGAACAGCTCCGGCAATTTGAAAATCGATACAAAGCTTGGATCGAAGCACTCGCTAACTATTTCCAAGAGCGAAAAGAAAACACATCGGCACTACAGGAAGCCAATGACAAGCTGTTGGAACTGCTGCCGGAGCTCAAAAGCGTTTATCCGCGGGCAACGCTGCATAATTGTGCGGAAAGCAATATCGAGAACAACCCTGTCATGTTGGGCAGAACAACTTTAGGCACTTATTTAAATCAATGACCATGAACAAGATTGAGTCATATCCCATTTTTGAGGCCGATCAGGTATTGACCAATAACCACCTGAACGACACCGTAAACTATTTGGATCGGCAGAGCCGTTTATCGAGGGTCCGGCTTATTGGAAACGGCATCGTTTGCGGATTGGAAATCACGGTTGCGGATGAAGGCATAGTAATCAGTGGCGGTCACGGTATCACATCGCAAGGCTACCTTATCGAACATTGTCAGCAGGAGTATACCCACTATACCGGCTATATTTCTCCCGACATTCCCACCGGATTGAACTTGATTACAGGATGTGGTGATGGACCGGAGTCGTTGCCCTATTATGGTGTGGAAGGTATTTTTGAACTCTTACCACCCGACTCGCAAGTAACAGCTAAAACGCCGATTTCTACATTAAAAGCATATGAATATGTGGTCGTGCTATTGCTGGAAGCCAAGCAGGTGAGATTGAAAAATTGTGATACGAATGATTGCAACGACAAAGGAGGACGACTGGATTTCGAGGTGAAGCCGCTATTGGTTCATTCAGATTTGCTCAACGGGAGCGTCGAATCCGTATTCAACACCATACTGCTGAAACGGTACGGTGTACCCGTGGGCGATCGCCTGGAAAATGGTGAACAAGTGCTCCAGGCCTTTTATGACATCGTGGATAATGATACACTCGATAGGCTAGGGCAGAACCTGAATAGGTGTTGGGACCGCTACGCGCACCTCCTCGGACTTCCCGAATCTAACCCATTTGAGAAGCTGGATCTGAAAGTAATCCGGGATAAGCATAGCTATCAGAACGGCAATTTCCATTACATCCAATATTTCTATGACTTCATTGATGATCTGGTAAAGGCATTTGGAGAGTTTACAGGCAAGGCACAAGATTTTTTCGGTGGCTGCCGTGCCAATGAAGGAGCTTTCCCATTGCATCTCTTACTCGGATTGGCTTCGGAGAGTACCCAGTTCGGCCATTGGGATAATTACCGGCAATATTTCGTGCCCGTCCATTACCTTTATGGGCAACGGCATCTCAAGGAGGAGGTTACGCAATTGTTGCAGCGACTGAAATACATGGTGGAGGAATTCGATAGCACATTGCCATCCAAGAACCAACTCGTAGCGATTACGCCCAGCTACATCGGCAAGGAGTCATTGTCGGACCGTTGTATCCCTTTTTATTACCGGCGCGAAAGCCTCGACCAATGGTGGGATTTTCAACGCAACAAGCAAGGAAACGGCCGTATGGCTCGCGGCACCGGAATCACCATCAGCCCTATCCGTAATACAACTGGTAATGTCCTACTCTATGATATCGAGCGTTTCAATGCGTTCCGCATCGAAGGGCATGTGGGTAAGCGCTATTCCACGGCATTGGCTGAAATCGTAACCGAGCGGGATAGATTCAATTTACCTTTTGATGTGGTAGCATTAAGCGCGGTTGATTTGAAAGACATTACCAATGGTAATGAGGTAACTTGCAACGTTCAGGACCTGGAGTCGAATTATAACGTGCTGATTGCAGGACTGCTATGCAGGGTAGAGCAGATTTTGACCTACGTGGGCAGTCTACGGCCAAAACGGGATGTCGTTATCGGCGATGTACTGGTCGCGGACACCATCAATGTGGGCAAAATAGCTTCCCTACCCACGTTCTCTAAAAAAGTATCGTCGATCAAAAAGGAGGTCGCCGCAAAAAAGAAAGTGACTACCCAACCCGTAAGTGAAAAAGTAAACTATATCGGCAGAGTTGTCGATTTGGATACCGATGATACGGAAATCAAACTGATGGATTTCGTAGCCAAGGATATCAACGCGTTCCTGGTCACTGATCGAAAGTTGTTCGAATACGTGCTGCCCAAACCAGATTTGCTCCTGGTGTTCCTTCAGCAACTCAACGCGATTCTAGGGTATCTTTTTGAGCATGATTTGCCTGATTTCAAGGTGGATGCGTATAATGCACTCTGGGCGGATTATCAGTCAACGGTCAATAGCATCATCAAAGAATCAGCCAATTCGCAAAACGAGGCGCTAAAAGAATATTTTGCCCCTAAAAACAACAATGTATTGTTTAACTGTGCCAATGAAGAACTGTATGCGATCAGGGAAGAGTACAACGAAAGGCTCAATCGTTACCAAGAAGCGGTCACTTTCGCTAAATACTTTGAGAAACATAAGGGACTTGAGCATAAGGCGGGGGTGCCGAAGGGAGGAACATTTGTATTGGTATATCAGCCTCCGGCAGCTCGGTATTCGGCTATCATACCCGAAAGGGACCTGCGATTAGTTGCACAGCCGATCGAAGGTAGCCAGCTTGTTAAATCCACGGCGGCGGCTACAAAGGCCATAGCCGCAAACACCATGCTGCTGGGGTCAAACCGAAAAATATATACGGATGCAGTTAGTCTCATTGAACAATTGAACCTCGGTACTGCAGCCTCCAAGGTCCTGGATGCACTGAAAAAGCGTGAAGAGGAAGAAAAGCAGGTCAGCCAACTGCCCAACGGAGTGGTCATCGCCGATTTCTATGTGCCCTATGTGTGCAAAAGCGACTGCCCACCTATCGCCTATGTTTTCCCTACATCACCGGATGAGCCATCGGAACCAGGCAAACCTGACGAGCATTTACCCACAGTATCCATTGAACCTACTGTTTTCTGCATTGCCGATAAAAAGGAATATCCAATAAAAACCAATCCGGAAGGCGGAAAATTAACCATAAATGATAAAGAAAGTGAACCAAAGATTGTTCCGGCTCGGTTGGGTGCAGGCACGTTTAAGGTGGCTTATATACTAGAATCCGGGGCAGTAGCTGCGACACAATTTGTGGTACAGGAGAAAGCAGACGCAGATTTTGGAATTTCGGCGGCAACGTATTCCGAGCGTGAAGGCAATTGGAATGTCACACTGAAATCCATCGCGCCCAACGCCGACACAGGCAGTACGCAGTGGCTTATGGACGGTAAGCCGATTGCGGCGGATCAATCGGAAGTAACGCAATTACTGACACCCAACAACCCCAAGTCGGCCATTACCTACGCGATACGTGAGAGCATTTGCGGGGCCGCCGAGCGTACCCGTACCTTTATACGGGAAGATCATACCCGTACGATAGGTTCGGACGCTGCGTCGGTGACTATTCCGGTGAAAACTTCCGGTGTCATCAACCTGGTAGCCGCGCCGAAAGGGGTCGTGGTGAAGGATGGTGCATTGGTTATTCCTGCGGCGCAATTGATGAAGGAAGGAATGAAAAGCGCCATCATCGCCTACCATTATCCCAATGGCGATGAGGTAATATTGGCGGTGCTAACGGTGACGTTGGGTACAGCAGCCTTCGAAATGGTAATCGGTGTGCCGGATAGCAGCACGGTGCTGACAAGGCGTGGTGCGGTCACGGCCGTCAACATTGCGCTGAAGGCACTATCAGACGGCGGAACATCGAAATGGACCGTCAATGGGAAGGCGGCCAAAGCAACAGCCAGTATCCCACTCAAGGAGTTTGATCAGCTCAAGGAGCTGGTGATCACCCACCAGATTGAATTTGGTGATGGTTCCGGTAGTGCGGTGAAAACATTTACCCAATCCATCACGGCGTTGCGTAAACAGCTAGAAGCAAGCAAGGGGAAAATCATTGTGGAATAGCGGCCATGCAACAGCTCCGCCATATCATCCATCAGCAGTCGCTGGAAGTCGCATTTGAGCGGCCAGGGCAAAAGCCGGGCATTCAGGAGCGACTGGCCGCTGTCCATTATCAACGGATCCTACCGGGATTGGATCAGGTATTTGGCGAATTCGAAGCGGAGCTGCCCGATGGATTGACGATCCCGATCGTATCAATAGACTGCGGTATACTGCACGAAGCCAGTTGGGAAGACGAGCTCGTGGCAACGGTGTTCAACAGGATAAAGGAAGAGCTGCAGCGACACAGGGGCTCGCCAAAAGACGACAAGCAATTGGCTAGCCAACGGAATGTGGAATTTATCCAGTTTCTACAAACAGGCAGATACCCATGGGATAGCCGGCGGGAAGTTCCGGCAGACTACGAACGCCGGCTGGTACTGGACGAAATGTTTTTGGATAAGCTGACCGCGGCACTGCAGACGGCTGACGATGTGTTGAAGCGCCTCTTTTATTATTGTTCAGCTGAATTTATCATTCGGTTGGCAGAAGCACTTTCAGTGCGCCATATTCCGCCGGAGGGCTGGGCATACGTGTCGTTTTTGAAAGAGGCCGGGGTGGAATCGGCGGTGTGGCCAACGGCTGTTGTTAGCGCCTATTGTGCGGCTTACTGCCGGCCATCCGCGACCAACGTATCGTTTGCCATTGCGCTGACCGAGATGGTATGGCCAAAGATCGATACCATCCAGCGTACAGATATCGTTCAGCAAATTGCTCAACTCCTGACAACGGCAAAAAGCCAAGTGCGTCCGCAGTTCTTGGTTCCTGATTTCATCACCGCTTTGCTGCCATTGCTTTCAAGAGATTTCCCCGAATGGGCTGCGATCATCCGACAGCAAGGTGGTGTCGAACACGATGAGCCACCGGCGGCACCGGTCAAGCAAATAAGACCAATACCCGATAGCCTGGCGCGCAGGGAGCCAAATGCGACAGCAAATAGGCAACCCGATCATGTAATTGATACGTACTATGTTACGAATGCAGGCCTCATCCTCGCCTATCCATTTATCGCTCCGTTGTTACAGCGCACGGATCTCATGAATCAAGATGGGCAATTAACACTGGAGGCCAGGGGCAAAGCAACGGTGCTGCTCCAACAGCTCATTTATGAGGAGCCACTTGTAGAGGAACACGAATTGCCACTGAACAAGCTACTTGTCGGTTTACAACCGACATCGTTCGTAGATCCAACACTACTGGAATATACGTCGCAGATTCGTCAAGAATGCGAAGAAGTATTGGATGCTATCATTACGCATTGGAGTGTCCTACGCAATACTACCGTAGCGGGACTCCGGGAAACTTTTTTGCAACGCGACGGTAAGTTGACGTTACGGGCAGATGGTTGGTTGCTACAAGTCGGCTCTCAGGGCGTCGATGTGCTGCTGGCGAGCCTTCCATGGTCCATCGGGGTCATCAAGCTTCCTTGGATGGATGGCATGTTGCATGTCGAATGGACATGATAAACTAAAACGATGAGCTATGAAATTGTTAAAAATTAACAGCCGAGGGGATGCCGTTGAACTGCTCCAGGAGCTACTCAACGAGTACGGACATGAATTGGCCATCAACGGCATATTTGACGAGTCGACTGAACAGGCAGTCCGCGCATTCCAGACAAAGCATGGCTTAGTGAGTGATGGCATTGTCTATACCAAAACATGGACAAAACTCATCAATGGTGTCCCCATCGATATGAGCAAGATGGAAGAAAAGTACCTGAAGGAGTCGGACATCAGCACGTTGGCCAATTCACTTGGCGTCGACATAGCCACCATCAAGGCCGTCAATGAAGTAGAAAGCCGAGGTAGAGGTTTCAATGCGGACGGCAATCCCAAGATCCTGTTTGAGGGGCATGTGTTCTGGAAAGAACTGGAGAGGCGGGGCGTGGATCCTACCGCACACGTTTCGGGAAATTCCGATATCCTGTACAAAAAATGGACAAAAACGTACTATAAAGGAGGAGCTGCCGAATATGAACGGTTGAACAAAGCGATTAGCTTGATTCCCAATAATAGCAAAGTTGCGGCTGCGGCCTATGCTTCCGCATCCTGGGGGTTATTCCAGATCATGGGTTATCACTATGAAACGTTGGGGTATGATACGGTTGTCGAATTTGTGGGCGATATGCAATTAAGCGAGGGGAAACAATTGGAGGCATTCGGTACGTTCCTGGCTAAAAACAACCTAGTGGGCTACCTTCGGGATAAACAATGGACGGAATTCGCCAAGCGCTATAACGGGCCGGAATATGCAGCGAATCAGTACGATAGCAAGTTAAGAGAGGCCTATCAGCGGTATGCCGCGACAGCTCGGGATGAAGCAATGGTCGATATGCCACGGGGCCTGATAAAAAAAGGAAATACAGGTGAGCTGGTCCGCGAGCTGCAATCCATCCTAAACGAGTTGGATTATGCATTGCCCGTAAACGGGATTTTCGATGCCAAGACCGAACAAGCAGTCAAGGATTTTCAAGGGTCACACTTAGATAAGCATCAACAACCGTTGACCGTAGATGGTGTCGTAGGGCAATTAACTTGGTGGGCCTTTGAAAATCCACGCCCCCGGGTGACTTCCGGGGTAATTGCGTATGACAAGCTACCACCTACGGAACATGGCGAGAGCCTGTTGGGAAGAGCCGCGCTCCGGGTAGCCATTGCTGAGCTGAAAGCCGGAGCAGGCGAGGTCGGTGGAAACAACAAGGGACCATGGGTCAGGAAATACATGGAGCCTGCAGGTTTACCAGACGGACACCCTTGGTGCGCCGCTTTTGTAAGCTGGTGTTTTCTCCAAGCCGTGGGTGGCGACCGCCGCGATATGCCGTTTAACTACTCGGCAGGCGCACGCAATGTATTCAACCAGCTGAAAAGCAAGGGCTGGAGTTTCACGGGCGAATCGGAAAAGCAGCCTAAGCCGGGAGATGTTGTTTGCTGGTGGCGCACGTCGCTGGCTTCTGGCAATGGACATATCGGAATCGTCCACCATTGCAATGACGGATTCCTTTACACCATCGAAGGCAATAAGGCGGCTAACGTAGCCGGATTTTCCTATGTAAAGACCCGGATGGATAAGTTGTTGGGCTTTGCGAGGGTTGGTTGATTTTAATTAGAGACTATGTTTTCTTCAAAGGTCGCTTCGGAAAAAAAGGCACGAGAAACGAACAACGGGACGTTTTTCCAGCCCAAGCTGGCCGTAAATGATCCCAGCGATCGGTATGAGCAAGAAGCCGATGCAACAGCAGCGCGAATCATGCGGATGGCGGAGCCTGCACCGCAAAGCGGCATCGACTTTTTTTCACCGGCACTTAGCCCGGAACCCCAAACGATTTTCAGGTCAAGAGACGGAGAAAGTACACAGGAGGGGCTCAATGAAGAAACGGTAACCTGCCCTCCGTCCGAACGCCTGGATGAAATCGAGCAAAATTATCGGTCAATGATCGAATCGGCGAGAGCGGAGGATGCGGATGTTGCTGCAGACAACCTGGATTATTTTCTTTCAGGGGCCGGGGGAACCCGGACGTTAGGCGTGGAGTGGTTGCGCGGCTTTTCGGAAGTCACCGATGCAGAACGAAAGAATCAGGAGCGATTCGAAAATAGCTTAGCGGATATTGCAGATACGATACACCATGGAGATGCCCGCAGTTTTGACGACTACTGGGATGCCCAGCTAACTGGAGGTGTAACCACAGAATTGTACTATGCGAGCGGCACAAGCACCATACGCTCGACGGGTAACTTCACCTTGGATCGAATTGAGGACATCGTCAATATCAGCGGGTCGGTCGCACATCGATGGTACGACCCCTACGATTGGCACGCCGGGCTCGGCGCGTTTATTCCCGGACATGGGAGCGTCTCGGACACCGATGGTCTGGTTATGCAATCTTGCAGGGGAGCTCAACCCTTTCAGATGGAAGCCACATGGAACCAACGGGTATCGGGCACAGTGAGGATTCGGGATTATTGGTTCAATAGTACTTCGTTCAGTTGGACAGGTCCTTGACATCAAAGCAAAAAAATAAACGCCATGCGTACAGGTAATTATATCGATAAAAGCGTTGCAGGCCACCCTAAACGGGTAAATAGGCCTTTCTTCCAGCCCAAACTTGAGGTCAATGCCCCCGGCGACCGATATGAGCAGGAAGCCGATCAAGTGGCAGATCGTATCATGCGTGCTACCATTCAACGCAAATGCCAGCAATGCGAAGAAGAGGAACGGCACGTGCAGCGCCAACCAGCACAGTCCTCGGCTCCAGGGATCAATGAAGATTTCGAACACTACGTTTCGACGCTAGGTGGGTGTGGCAAACCGCTGTCATCCGAAGAACGTAACTTTTTCGAACCTCGGTTCAAGGCGGATTTCTCCGCCGTACGCATTCATACGGATGACGCCGCAGCACGGTCCGCCCATCAGATTCACGCACATGCCTATACCCTCGGAAACGATATTGTTTTCAACAATGGCCAATACCAGCCGCAATCAGCGGAAGGCAGGCGGCTGATGGCACATGAACTGACACATGTCGTACAGCAGCGGGGCAATGGGATGATGCCCATACAGCGCGACGTCAAAGCCTACTATAAAGAAAAGAGTGATGCGGTTTTTTCCGGTGGCTTCATGGACGGAGGGTCGTCTTCTGTTGCCGGATATTCGGCGCAAGCGCAGGAACTGCACGACGCCTTGGCAGGGTTGATTGCCGACGGGAAAATAAGTGAGGTCAAGTCTACGTCGGGTGATGCGGCTTGGTTTGCAGCCAACCATCATAGGAATGCCCAACTTGCCGAAATTACCCAGGCATTGACTGACGCAGGATTAACCAATGCAGAGAAACTAGCAAAAGCCATTTACGATATTCATGCAGAATACCTCTACAGCCAACAAACATTGACAACATATTCCGCATTCTATAGCCATACCACCAAATCCAAATCGGACTTGAACAGGAACAACAGCCGTGATTTGACAGAATATGAAATAAGGCAAGCAAAACGGGTGTTTAAAAATGCGATTAATTATAGCAAAGTAACGATCGAGGAGCGTTCTAAAATTGGATCGGTTGGCGGGTATGCACGGACCATTGGCAATACGATCTATTTTCCCGATGAGGTGCGAAGTACACGGTGGCTCATTCACGAGCTTACCCATGTGTGGCAATATCAAACCACAGGCTGGACCTATGCACCAAAAGCGATTTGGGCGCAAGTCGATGAAGGATACGACTATGCCGACGCCGGTAAAACCAACGATCAGTCGCTTATCGATGCCAGGGCCGCCGGAAAAACGCTGTCAAGCTACAACAAAGAACAGCAAGGCGATATCGTTGCCGACTATTTCTCCCGGTTGCAATCCGGAGCGGATGTCTCGGCATACCAGCCATTTATTGATGATATTAAATAGCGTATTGGGATGACTTATTTCGAACGGCTTACTGACGGACTGCAACTTCATGAGGTTGCCATGTTTATACTTGGTGGGCTCCTCTTTATCGTCTTGCTTTTTCTGATCGTGCTGTTTGCGCTCCGCAAAAGGCAGCTCAAACCGCTACTGCTCTTTTTTCTCATCCCCATCGTGATGCTGGGTTGGCCTTCCATTGCCAAGATACAACTGAATCAGGAAGGGTTGACCCTGGTCAACAACCTCAAGGAGCTGGAAAAACATCCGGATGACGAGGCGCTACAAAGCAAGGTAGAGCAAAGCATACAGGTGCTGGAAGAAAAAAATGTAAACGCACCGGATAAGTTAGCCGATATCGCACGGGCAAAGTACCTGTTGGGAGAGGACAAGGGGGCGTTGGAAACCATCAATAAGATACCCGAAGCGGATAAGGCGGTATTGGGCGTTGCGGAGCTGCAGCGCGCGATACGCGCAACGCAGGATCTGGAACGAAAACTGGAAAAGGCAAAAGCATCCCCTACACCGGAAAGCTTGGATATACTAAAAATCACCAAGACGCAGATTGAAGCAGATTATAAATTCAGCGAGCATGTACGGCTGCAACGCTACGTGAATGAATCGGACTCATTAATTAAAAGGAATCGGTGAAGCAATCTATTGAACATACCGGGTTAAAGCAGGCCAAGACAACGTCTTCCGGAGGCAATGTGACCACCGGCCGGCAGTTTTTCCAGCCAAAGCTCACGGTAAACCAACCCGATGACGTTTATGAGCAGGAAGCGGATGCTGTGGCCGAGCGGGTGATGCGGATGGCGTCTCCGGAGGCCGATAGCCCCCCTTTTTTTGCACCGAGGCCTGTGGTGATCCAGCGAAAATGCAAGGAATGCGAAGAGGAACACGTACACCGAAAAGAAAGCAATGGCGGTATGCCAGCGGCCGATTCAGATTTCGAACAATACGTTATGGGTTTGCCGGGCCGTGGAGCACCATTATCCGTACAAGAACGCAGTTTTTTCGAACCCCGGTTCAATCGTGATTTTTCAGACGTACGTATCCATACCGATTTGGGTGCTGTAGACTCTGCCCAACGTATCGATGCGTTGGCCTATACGACAGGGACCAATATCGTGTTCAATCAAGGTCAATACCAGCCTGACTCGGAAAACGGCAGACGGTTACTGGCGCACGAACTGACACATGTGGTACAGCAATCGTCGGACACTGTAAGGCGACAGGAAGATCCCAGAGAGAGCTTGGTAGACGAAGGTAGGCAGGGTCGTACATTTGCCCCACGGGGCAGATCACGGTCCGGCAGCGACCTTGGTGGTCGTGTACATGCAGCCATGGACGTGCCGGGTCCGCGGGGGTCCCTGGTCTATTGCCCCGCTGATGGTGTTGTTATTTTTGCCCGCGCCGTCAGTGGCTACGGCAATTTGGTTTCCATATTCCATGCAACCCCTCCAGCGACTGAGGTCGCGGGCACACAACCGCTGACGAGCCACTATGCTCATTTGGATCGCATCGATGTCTCCGAAGGGCAGGCGGTGGGTCGGCAAACTGCTGTCGGCGCCATGGGCAACACCACGGTAGATGCGGCGGGCGACTCCGGTGCCGTACCGCGCGGCATGGGCGTCCACCTGCATTTCAGTGTACTGCGGATGAACCGCGATCGTCCAGTCGCGCGGCTGTCATCTAGGATAGAAGAAAGACTGGCCATCCGCCCCGATACCTGGTTGAGTGAACTCGGTGTGGAGGTGGCCAGGCGTGAATACCGGCCTTCCACCACGGGTGACGCGGAGATAAGGCGCAAACCCTCACCGGCGGCCACAGCGAGTAACACGATAATCGTGCAGCGTTTGGAAAGAAATACGGGTGAGATGCACAGCGGGATTGCGTCTGACTATCGCCGATATTTGGGAATGCCGGAAAGTGAGTTTGACGAGCGGGGAAGGCGGCAGGCCTGGTCCGATGCCCGCCTTGTGTACGGATCGGCGCAGCGTACCATGCGGTTGGAGCAGCCTCAGATAGAATCGCTGATAGAGCGGGCGGTATTGTCATCGCCCCACTCCATGCTTCCCGTAGCCTATAGGCACCAATTGCTGTCATTTAGATCAAGCTATCCGACATTGGATACCCGGTTTACTGAGTTGGTTGATGCGGCAATGGCTGCGGATTTGTTTTTCCCCCAGCAAGGTCGTATCGCCGAAACGGGTGCGGCGGATCTTTTGGAGATCATGACAAGGATTTTTATCCTCGACCCTTCCTCATCGTCCTTGGATTTACTGCCCGGCGGCCAGGGTGAACGCTATCGTGATTTTTCTTGGGGTGTAAATGATTATCCAGGTGGTACACGCGGTGCAAATGAAGGCATGGCGGGCGAAATGACGCGGGAGCTAAGCACAATAAGACCGGAACGCAGGGCCAATACCGGTGGTAGTGCAGTTGTAACCCGAGGTGAGTTCGAGCGGGATACCGGTTTGCGAGAATACGTTGCAAATGAACTTCGGGCAATTCCTGATTTTGATGCGGCCAGTGGTTTCAGCCAGGGCCGAGGACATCGGCTGAACCAGCATGCCTTGGAATCGTTCCTTCTAATGCGGCAGGCAGCGCTGGATGATGGCGTCCCATTGATCGTCGTTTCATCGTATCGGTCGTCGGCAACAGCAAGAGCCAATGCCGCGCGGTCAGGCAACCCATCGGCAGTAGCTTCGTTTTCGGCACATACGCTCGGATTGGCGATGGACCTGAGAATGAGCTATACCATTACACAAGGGGAAAGTACGATTTCAGAAACGTACGCAGAAACCACCACTACGCCGATGCAGAATGTGGTAGATATGCGGCAGTCACCGGTACATAAATGGCTATTTATCCATGGAGCACAATATGGTTGGTTCCCTTATCAAAATGAGCCGTGGCACTGGGAATATAACCCTGTTGGGTTCAGGGATACATTTTTATCAAACCGATAGTAGCAAATAAACCAAGGCAAAATCAGAAGTCATGATTCATAAGAACAGATGAAACAAACTACTGAGCATGGCACCCCTAAAATTCCCGGAGCCGCTTCTCTTAAAGGCAGTAAGGCAAGGGATCCTGTGTTTTTCCAACCCAAACTTGCTGTCAATCAACCGGGGGATGTCTATGAGCAGGAAGCAGATGCCATGGCCGAGCGGGTGATGCGTTTGGTCCCGCCCCGGGGGAATAATACGTCCTTTTTTTCGCCAAGACCTGTTGTGGTACAACGCAAGTGTAAGGAATGTGAGGAGGAAGAGCGTAAAGCACGTCCGCAGACCCAACCTGCTGTGCAGCGCAAATGCGCGAAATGTGAGCAAGAAGAAGAACAGGTGCGCCGGAAAGCGGTTGACGTTCACGTGCCAGAAACTGATCCGGCCTTCGAGCGGTATATGGCAGGCTTGGGTTTCCAGGGCCACCCGCTTTCAGCCGAAGAACGCCAGTTCTTCGAGCCGCGTTTCAACCGCGATTTCTCGGATGTGCGCGTCCATACCGGCACGGAGGCATCGCAGTCTGCAAAAACCATCGATGCATTGGCGTACACCGTCGGCAACCATGTGGTATTCAGTGATGGACAATACCAGCCCCACACCGATGCTGGCCGACGGTTGTTGGCGCACGAATTGACACATGTGATACAGCAAAACGGGCACGTAGCCCCAAAAAGTATCCAACGAATGCCCAACGGGATCAGTGCGTCCGGGCGATGTAAGGAATACAATGTTAAGTTTGAGGGATATATCAGTAATCCGCATGGGGAACTGCTCTACCAACAAGGTGGTGTGCCGATAAGAAATGGAGACCAGGGGCAACCGCTGAAGAACCCCGATGGCTCAAATGTCGTGATTCCGTACAAGACAAAGATTGCTGTTGGCGACATCGGGTTTAAATATTGGCGAGCCGTGTGCTTGTTAGTACCCCAACGAACGAATCCTGAGCTATTTTGGGTGAGGGCTAGCTATGTGCAGCAAGTGGACGAATCATTGCCGGATAAGTCATCCAATACACCGACTGCACCGCCTTCGGCACTTTGGGATTACATTGAAGTGATTCCTGAGTGTCCCCCTCGCGCACGATTGCTAAATACATCGGTTGATCATCAGGAAATTGCCCAGGAGCTATACGGTGGGCAAGCCATAGCAGTTTCGTTGACGGATGATTTTACGTTTGACGTGCTTTACGAAAACCTGTCACCCGTTTGGAAGCCCCGATTTAAGGGGTGCGTTGCCGAGGAAGAGGAAATTCCGGCTGAACAGCAGGTTTGCCGTGCCGACACCGAATATGTTGGAGATGTCGAAATAACCCCCGGGCGGGTAAGTGCGCCCAAAGGGATCAGGCTGCATACCACGCCGGATGTGGCAGACTGTGACTATGTCGCCAAGGAGGGGATAGCAGCTACGGTCTTTGCTAAAGGAACAGATCTGATTATCATTGCGAAAGGCAATGCGGATAATGAAGGGTGGGTCAAGATCCAGATCGGGGACCAGCAGTATGAAGGATGGATACAGGAACAATTTGTCAAACGGATAAGCGACAAGGATAAAACGAAAGACGCGGTCACCTTACTGACCTATACCGTACAAACCGGCGACAAGTTGGAACCTTTGGTAAGGGAGATCTATAAAGACTATCCGTATACCACGGGCAATGATAGGCGTACGATTGTCCACGCATTTTCAGTACTGAATGAAGGCAGTCCCGCTATCTATTTCGAAGGCAATACCGGCTCTTGGAAGGATATCTTTGACCCGGATTTTGCGAAGTCACGAGATATTTACCAGACGATCAAATTATATGCTGGCGCCGAAATCCGTTTTCCAACGGTAGCTTATATCGACTATTTACGAGACGAGGGTCAAGTAGGAGTGCGTCCGGAATGGAAAAATACGGCAATCGCATTTGCCCGAAGTCTAGAAGGCTTCTTGGAAGGCATTGTCATTGGCTTCTTCAAAGCCGCTTGGGACACCGTCAAGGGGCTCTGGGACCTGATCAAAGGCATCTTTACGGGAGAGTTGCTCAATCAGGCGTACGAACTCTATAAACAGATTAAAGAAAAGGGCTGGTCGGTCATCTGGGATATGATCAAAGGTTTTGCAGAAGGTATCATCAATGACTTTGAGAACGCCTGGAAGAACCCTAATCCATACCAGAAATGGAAATTCTTCGGTGAAATCGTAGGCATGGTGGTTTTGGAGGTCGTGATTGCTTATTTCACGGCCGGGGCCGGGGCAGCAAGGCATATCGGGAAGGTGGATAAGGTACTTGACGCCCTGCCCGCATTGAAGAAAGTGGTGACCAAAGTCGGAACAAAATTAGATGACATACCTGCAAAAGGTAAGCTCGATGTATCCAAATTGGGTAAAGTAGAGAAGAAAATAGACGACTTGGGCGACATGACCGGAGAAACGCGGAAAATGCTGCGTGATCCGAAACATGCACCGATGCTCGATTCGCTTACTGACAACAAGAAAGCGGCTAAAGCACTTAAAAAATGTGCCTCACCTTGCTATAAGGATTTTCTTTCTACCCGGCAAATCGATGAGGTAGAGGCCATACTTAGAAAGGCTGAGACACACAACGTTAACATCAACTACGATGAGCTAAAAACCTATTTTCATAAAGCTGTTGATGCAGATGACCTGGATGAGAAAATTGACGTGCTCCGCAGTGGTCTTGATCGATTCACGTACGACAAATCAAGGGGGGTGTCTCCGTTCGAACTGGATCGGCTCAACAAAACCGAAAAACTAAGAAATATGCCCGGAAGGTTATCCGGGGGAGATCATCTTCCTACGGTCACGAAAGACAATGTATCGACATGGTATGGGGAAAAGCCGGTAGGCTCCACGCTTTCCCAAGCTACCGAAGGGAGTATCATGATGCCTCCGAAGCAAGTGGTCGATCGATTAAAAGCTAGGTTCGCCAGTCAGGACATCACATTCAGGAAATTGCGGGAGGAGTTCTGGAAAGAGATGTATGCTGATGGGGTGATCAATAAGTTCTTTAGCGACCGCGGTGCGGTAAGGAGCCTCGATGAAATGAAGAATGGCCGCGCACCATTCGCGTTGAAAGACGGTAGGATGGGGGGTGGTGCAAATGCAAAACTGCAACTGAACCATCAACAAGCGCTAGAACATTTGGGTGATCGTGCTGATGAGGTGTTGAACTTCGATAACCTGGAGATTGTCTCCCCACGATTCCACGAAGCAATGAAACAATGATCGTACCTGTATTAACCCCCGATAACTGATGAAGTCAATCAAACATTTGCTAAGCTATTGTCAAGCGCTGGTGACCAGCCGGTTAAATCACCATTTCACGGCCAATGATATGCCGATTTCGCTGCCCGGACCGCTGTTGATTCCCGTGGAAGATTATTCCCCGTTATCAAGCATATTAGCCGAGGCGTCGATCACGGAGCAGCAAGTGCTTGCCATTGCGCTTAGCCCACATATTCTCCCGGCTTTTTACGACCGTATTATCCAGGAGTTCCTGCCCAACGGTGGCGATATCATAGAAATGGGCGGTGTGAAGCATGCAGGTAACCACCGAGGCTTTCTGCCCACGGGCGAGACGTTGCTGTTCATCATCGCCGGGGACGACATTGAAGAACGGTTGGAGATTCAGCGGGCACTCTTGGGTGAAAGCCGATTGGTCAAAGAAGGTGTCGTCTACCTTGAAGCAGTAAAAGAAGGAGAACCTCTGATGAGCGGGCGACTGATTATCGCCCCAGAGTGGCTTGCCAAGTTGTTGCTCGGCAAAGAACAACTGCCGGTATTCGGTCCCGATTTCCCAGCCAAACCGGTAAGCACGTTATTGGATTGGGAAGATTTGGTGATTGCCGAGAAAACACGTGAACAGTTGGATGATATCAGGACATGGCTCCAGCACAATACGACGTTGGTTGATCAATGGAAGCTGCGACGGGTGATCAAACCCGGCTACCGGGTGCTTTTCTATGGCCCTCCGGGTACCGGAAAAACCCTCACAGCCACGTTGATCGGCAAAGAGTTCGGTCGGGATGTTTTTCGTATCGATCTTTCGCAGGTGGTGTCCAAATACATCGGCGAGACCGAAAAGAACCTCGAAAAAATCTTCCAAAGAGCCGAAAATCGTGATTGGATCCTGTTTTTTGATGAAGCAGATGCCCTGTTCGGCAAGCGCTCCAATGTGCAGAGTTCGCACGATCGGTATGCCAATCAGGAAGTAGCCTATCTGCTGCAACGGGTCGAAGACTTTCCCGGGTTGGTCATCCTTGCTTCCAATTTCAAGAATAATATCGACAAAGCCTTCATGAGGCGCTTCAATGCGGTTGTCCACTTCCCCGTACCGAGTCCGGCGGAACGGTACAAACTGTGGCAAACCATACTTCCTGCAAGCGGTACCCTTGAGCGGGATATTCAACTGAAAGAAATCGCTGAGAAGTACGAGTTAAGCGGGTCGGCAATCGTGCAGGCCGTGCACTATGCATCGCTTAAGGCTTTTTCCAAAGGCGATCTGATTATTGAAAAAAAAGAGCTGCTGGCCGGAATACGGCGCGAATTTGAGAAAGAGGATCGGGTATTTAAGTAGGATCGTCCTTTCTAGGCGGAGTGCTTCCTGCTTTAAAGCGGGGCTTGAAGCCCAGCGGCTTGGACGTGGTTCCGGGAGTAGGTTCAGGTGCTGGTTCCGCCTTCTCCTTTTCAGATTTTTCGCCCTCGGCATTTGGTTTTGGCGTATTGGTCACACCGGCTTTAAAGCGTGGTCTGAAGCCAAGGGGTTTTCCCTCGGATACGGGTTTGCCGGGTTCGGTATCCGGTTGTGGAGCCTTAGCCGGGGGTGTCTGCAAATCGCTACTGGTTGCCGCCTTGGTAGGTGGCGTTACCCCCGGTTTGAAACGGGGTGTAAATCCGACTGGTTTTGCTGTCGTCGTAGCCGCGGGAGTTTCTTCCGATGGTGGTGTTTCCCCGCGTGGCTTTTCCGAGGGGACAGTCGGATCCGGTGTGGTTTTGGCCGCGGGAGCCTTAAATCGAGGCTTGAAACCGATTGGTTTTGCTGTGGATGGCGTTCCTTCGGATTGCGTTTCTGATGATGTTTCGGAATCCGCCACCGATTTCACAGCGGCGGCCTTGAAGCGGGGTTTAAACCCCGAAGGGCTCGTTGAAGTTATTTCTGTCTGCTTCACCGCTTGGGATACAGATGCCGCGGGCTCATTTGCCGCTGCTATTGTGGGTTTTGCAACCGGAATCGGGGCCGTAGGGGTTGCTTCCCCTTCCAATAAATAGTCTTTACGGAGCTGATTAAACCAGTATTTTTTGGTATGGTCGAAGCTCTTTTCGCCCATTTGCGCATAATGCTGGTGAAACTCTTCATAAAGATCCGGTTTGGCGTGCTGCAATAACGCCAGATCGATTTTCTTCTTGATGAAAAATTCCTCAAAAGTCATCAGCCCATATTATGGTATACAGCCTGTACATCGTCGTCTTCCTCGATTTTGTCGATGAGTTTTAGTACATCTCCCGCACCCTCCTCGGATACTTCCGTATGTGATAAGGCGATCCGCTCCAGTTGAGCACTTTTCACTTCGATACCCTTTTCTTCGAGTAGGCGCTGCATGTTGCCAAAATCTTCGAACGACGTCTGCGCTACGACGACGTCGTTTCCTTCTTCGTCGGCTTCTACATAGAGTTCTTCCAGTCCGCCGTCGATCAATTCCAGTTCCAATTCCTCCAGATCCACGTCATCCGCAACGGTAAACCGGAAAATCGATTTGCGTTGGAAAATGAAGTCGAGCGAACCCGTCTTACCTAATGTGCCGCCTGATTTGCTGAAATAACTACGGATGTTGGCCACCGTACGATTCGTATTGTCTGTAGCCGTTTCGATAAGAACCGGTACGCCATGTGGACCATAGCCCTCGTATACATGTTCCTCATACCCTTTAGCGTCTTTGTCCGAAGCCCGTTTGATGGCTGCTTCGATGCGGTCTTTGGGCATATTTACAGCCTTCGCATTTTGAATCGCCGTTCGCAAACGTGAGTTGCCCTCGGGGTTAGGCCCCCCTTCCTTCACTGAGATGGCAATTTCTTTGCCCAAGCGGGTGAATTGGACGGCCATTTTTGCCCATCGCTTGAATTTGCGTTCTTTCCTAAATTCAAATGCTCTTCCCATCTGCTATTTTATATGTTATCTTTAAGGTTTGTAATCATTTCTTCCGTAATGTCGGCCAGATCAAATCGGGGTTTCCATCCCCAGTCTTGCCGTGCAGCGCTATCCTCGATACTATTAGGCCAAGTGTCAGCGATTGCCTGTCGGGGATCATGGGTTTCGTAGTTGATGATGAAATCCGGGAGGTGCTTACGGATTTCGGTAGCCAGCATAGCGGGCGTGAAACTTACGCCCGTAAGGTTGTAACTTGATCGTACACTTAGGGCGCTTGCTGGGGCATCCATTAATACGAGTGTACCGCGGACAGCATCGTCCATATAAAGCATGGGCAATGCGGTGTCTCCCGAAAGGAAGCAAGTATAGATATTGTTCTTCAACGCCTCATGAAAGATATGGATGGCATAATCTGTTGTGCCACCTCCGGGGGCTGCCTTCCAGCTGATGATGCCGGGGTACCGTATACTTCGTACATCGAGTCCATATCGACCATGGTAGTATTCGCAGATGCGCTCGCCTGCCAACTTACTAATACCATAAACCGTGTTGGGGTCCATGACCGAGTATTGGGGTGTATTCACTTTAGGCGAATGTGGACCAAAGACAGCTATGGAACTTGGCCAGAAGACTTTGTTGACACCGTATTCGAGGGATAAATCCAATACATTCAGTAGGCCATTGACATTGAGATCCCATGCTTGGCGCGGATGTTTTTCACCGGTTGCCGAGAGCATGGCGGCCAAAAGATACACCTGCGTTGGACGGTACTTGGTGAAAAATAGGTGGAGCGACTTCCTGTCTAATACATCGATGATTTCAAAAGGGACGTCTGGATTGGATGCTTGTGGTGCGCGTATATCGGACGTGATGACGTGTTTTATGCCGAATTTGGTGCGTAAGGCAGCAGCTAACTCTGTGCCGATTTGGCCATTTGAGCCGATGATGACTATCCGTTCTTCCATTGGCTACAAACTTAGCAAAATTTCTATCGTCATCACAGTTTGGCAGCCAATACGAAGCTCTTTCGGTACATTTTTCGCAGCCCTTTGGCACTATAGATTTCAATTACGGCTACATATATGCCCAGGGGGAGCCGTTGATTGGCGTCCGTTAATCCGTCCCAGCTGATCTTCCCTTGTGTCGCCAAGCTTTGATTTCGTTTCAACTTCCGTACTAATAGGCCTTCGTCCGTATAGATGTCGATATTAGCCATGAAGCCACTTTCCCCGAAATGGTAATTGATTTCCAGGTAGTCTTCGAAGCCATCATTGTCTGGTGAGAAGGTCTTAGACGTCAAAAATAGCTCATCTTCGGTCACTTCAGCAGGGTGTCGCGAGTTTTGATATCCCGGTGTGGCTCCACCTATTGAAGTAGCCGCTGATTGAAAGTTACCCGGAGCGTTGGTTGGTTCCGAAAAATGCTGTCTTTCTAAGGATACACCTTCATGGTTGATGATGAAAGGGGATTGCATCGCAGACATGTAAAAAAGGCTATCAATTACGGAACTATCGCTGTAAAGTACAACGCCACCCGTTTCATTATTGAAATTTGGGAGCGCAGGCATTTCGATAAACGTGCGTAAGTCGCTTTTCGGGTAATGTTGTTTGACGATGGCAGGCTTGGTCGTCAGTACGCGATATTCGTTTGGGTGGAGGAACAATGTATGGTTGGCGATTTTTTGGCGAACACCCACCACACCGCTAGCATTTATATTTGCAATATCGATTTGAGATAAGTTAATTGCCTTGTTTGAATAATTATAGAGCTCTATGAAATCTACTCCACCGGGCATCGGGTTGGAAAGTATTTCATTAATAAGTATATCACCGGGCTGAACGGCATGCCCGGGGTTAGGCTCAGCAGTTAGGTCTAACGGCTTGATGAGTAAGTAGTCGATTTTGAAATCACGCCACCGTGTGGGCGAAAAGTTGACGAAATACCCACTATACGTCCCGTTAATATAAGTGTCATCCAAGGCGTTAGGTTCACCATCTTTGTCGGAGATCACTGCAAACGAGCCGCTGTCGTACTCGTCTGTGAGGATTTGCCATAGTCCGTTCGAAGTGCAGGTTATTCGAATGCGTGCGCGGAACGTATCCGTTTGATTGGAAATGGGATCACTCTCAAAAACAATCGAGCGCGTTCGGCCATTTTGCCGCCACAGGCGGTACACATGGTAGTCATTTACGCCGTCTATTTGGAGATGATAACCCGTTTGGGGCTCATGCGGGGAGCTTTTTGTTGCAGCCAAATACAGCCTCACATAGTTGCTGGTTGAGAAGGCACCGTTTACCTGCACGCCAGCTTCCCATACCGTATTTCGTACCCGCGGCGAAGGGATGGTGATGGAAACGGGTGCCGTGGCATGTTCGACAGGGCCGAGACCGCCGTTGGTCGTATCAAACGAAGTCACATCGCCGTGCCATTGGGACGACCAGTTGCCCGAAAAGTCGTCGAAGAAGCTTACTCCCGTTGTATCGTCGGGCACCAGTTTGGCTGTCGGCCATTTCGGCCGGTTGAGCCCTTCCGTGCTAGGCTCCCAGAAGTTGAATTGCCCGTTTGGAAATAGCGACCATAAACCAAATAATAGGAAAACAGTGTGTTTCATTGGCTTAAGGACTGATCAGCAATAGTTTCCGGTTAAAGGTTTTTGAAATTCGTTACCATGAAGTTAAGCAAATTTCGTATGTTTGACAGCTTTAAAAAATAAAGTTAAACAGTATAATTTAATTCACAAAATTAACAACACAAAAAAATGAAAGTGGCAGTAGTCGGCGCAACCGGGCTGGTGGGCTCGGAGATGTTAACCGTGTTAGCAGCGCGTAATTTTCCCGTAACAGAATTGATTCCCGTTGCCTCCGAGCGGAGCAAGGGTAAAGAAATCACATTCAAGGGAAAGCAATACAAGGTGGTCACACCCGACGATGCCATTGCCCTCAAACCTGACGTGGCACTGTTCTCGGCCGGTGGGAGCATGTCGCTGTCCTATGCGCCTAAATTTGCCGAAGCGGGTATTACGGTTATCGACAATTCCTCTGCCTGGCGTATGGATCCAACAAAGAAATTGGTTGTGCCCGAGGTGAATGGCCATCTATTGTCTGCCGAAGACAAAGTTATTGCCAATCCCAATTGCTCAACGATTCAAATGGTCGTTGTGCTGAAGCCCCTCCATGAGCGATATGTCATCAAGCGGGTAGTCGTATCCACCTACCAATCCGTCACAGGAACCGGTGTGAAAGCCGTGCAGCAACTGAAGGACGAACGCGCGGGAGTGGATGGCGAAAAGGCTTATCCATATCAAATCGATTTGAATGTCATACCCCAGATAGACGTATTTCAGGACAACGGGTATACCAAAGAGGAGATGAAGATGATCAAAGAAACCAATAAGATCATGGACGATGATACCATCCGCATCACCGCTACCACGGTACGTATTCCAGTCATCGGCGGACATTCGGAATCTGTGAATATCGAATTCGCCAATGATTTTGAATTGGACGAGGTCCGGACGTTACTGGCGAATCAAGCCGGGGTGGTAGTCATAGACAATCCCGCTAATTTGGAGTATCCCATGCCCAAAGACGCTCATGGTAAAGATGAGGTATTTGTTGGCCGCATCCGTAGGGATGAAAGCCAGCCTAATACCCTTAATCTTTGGGTCGTGGCAGATAATCTGCGTAAGGGAGCAGCCACCAATGCGGTGCAGATTGCGGAGAAACTTTTGGAAAAGGGATTATTGTAGGCGTGTTTTCCCGTCATTACTGAATAATGCGAAAGCATCCGTCATTGGCGGATGCTTTTGTGTTTATGAATAAATACAACATCGAGTAAGGGTAATACGTGGCGCCGTTGTCTTATGCTGAAACATGATATAGATGATGGAAAAAAAGAACAGTACTCGATGTGTATTTCAAGCGATGGCTCTCGCAATTTTAATGTCTGGCGTTATAACTGATGTATTCGCGCAGGAAGGCAAATCCAACCTCACCCATATCGGGCTCATCTATCCATTGAGCACCAATGGCAAGACTGCCCAGTTGGACACCAATGATTTTTCGCTGCACTTGATTGCAGGAATTTCCCGGCAAGAAAACAACTTCCTGATTGCAGGCGTTGCTGGCATTGTGAAAGGTGATGCCAAGGGAACGATGATTTCGGGCGTGTACAATCAAGTGGGCGGCCATGCAAAGGGAGTGCAGGTAGCTGGTTTGATCAATCGCATCCAGCAGGATGCGGAGGGCGCTCAAATCGCCGGACTCATCAATCAATCGGGTCGTGCGCAAGGCATCCAAATTGCCGGACTTATGAATAGATCGGGCGATGCGACTACGCAAGTGGCCGGATTGGTCAATGTGGCCAAACGTGTAAGCGGAGTTCAGGTTGCTGGGCTTATCAACATTGCCGAGCAAAGCGACTATCCGATCGGGATACTCAATTTCATCAAGGAAGGCGAGCAGCAAATAGGAATTGCCGTAGATGAAGAAGGGAGCACAACGGTGGCTCTACGTTCTGGTGGAAGGGTGCTATATGGGATTGTAGGCTTGGGATATAACTTCAAGCATGAAGAAGCACGTTACGTTGTTGAAGCCGGCATCGGTGCGCATCTGGTTTCTGCAGGGGCTTTCCGGTTAAATGCGGAGGTGGCTAGTGCCGCGATGACCAATTTTGAGGATGGTGTCTATGGTAAACAACGCCTTGGTGTGCTTGCCGGTTTCCGGATTACGCCCGGTATCGAGTTATTTGCCGGCCCTACCCTAAATCACTTGCTGACCGAATCGGACCAGACAGACCTCAGGGATAGCCGGTATTTGTGGAGTTGGGATGGAGATGATGTGCATAGCGGCTTTTTCGTTGGTGGCATGGTGGGCGTGCAATTCTCGCTTTAATTTAAAAAATAACGGTAAATTTGTCGTTCACCAAATAAGCGTTGATCCATGCACGCATTGATTATCGTAGATGTTCAATATGATTTTCTCTCCGGAGGTGCGTTGGCCGTACCCCATGGTGATGAAGTCATTACGGTGATCAACCGGATTCAGGAAGATTACGACCTGGTCGTCGCCACGCAAGATTGGCATCCTGTTGGCCACAAGAGCTTTGCCTCTGTTCATCCCGGCATGAGACCTTTTGATGTCATCGAGCTAGCGGGGCAGGAGCAGGTCTTATGGCCGGATCATTGTGTGCAAGGTACGGCGGGCGCGCGCCTTAGCGATCAATTGGATCCGTGTCGTATTGAAGCTATTTTCCGGAAGGGCACGGAGCTCGATATTGACAGTTACAGTGGTTTCTTCGATAATGGAAAACGCAAGAATACTGGGTTGGCGGGCTACCTGCGCGATAGGGAGGTGTCCGTGGTATCGGTGTGTGGTCTTGCCGCTGACTACTGCGTATACTTTACCGCCATGGATGCCCTGCAATTGGGTTTTGATACCCATATCATTGAAGATGCAGTACGTGCAATCGACGGAACGGCATATGCGGTCAAGCGGGCGGCTTTCCTACAGCAAGGCGGCAAGCTGTTTGGTGAATAGCCGCTAAAAGCGGCTACCACCGCTTGGTGGTCTGCCGCCACCGAATTTCCTTAGGTTATACGTAAAACTGAGTAAAAAATAGCGTTGGAGTGCATTGTTTTGGGTGTCTTGGATATAGCGTTCGCTAATACTTCGATTGATGTTTGTGTTCCGGTTTAGTAAATCATATGCCGACAACGTAATTTCAGCTTCCTCTCGTCGCAATAAATTTTTGCCTATCGATGCATTCCACAGTGCAAATTGTTGATTGTAGCCATCCGCCAACCCTTGGTTGTAGTTATAATATAGCGATGAGGCTATACGTATACCTTTCCAAAAGGTGTAGGCGACGTCGTTGCGTATGATTTGATTGTAGGCATTGTAGTTTAAGTTGGTATTCGAATTGTTCTGTACGATGCTGTAGTTGCCGGTATAGCTTAGCCCGACGACCAAGCGAGGTCCGAAGCGACTGTTTACGCCCACCCGTTGGTTTACGCCATAAGAATTGGAATAGGTCTCCCTACGGTTGGTTAAGCCAATATCGTGATTATGATAGATATTGGTACTGAGATTAATGTTGATTTTCAAAGGTTTGACCGGTGTGCCATAGGTTGTATTGGCGCTTAAACTGTAATAGCCGTCTATGTTGACAGGCCGGGTAAATTGTCCGCCTGCACCCAGTAATATACCCGGGGCAATCAGCGTGTCGGCACCGGCGATTAAGGTGGAGGTTACGATACGGTTATTGGCAAGTTCCGCACCGACATTGACCGCAAAATTGCTTCCCGATTCCCGGTTTACACGGTTAAAGCGCAAGGTGAAGCGATGGCCATATTCCTGCTTTAGATGGGCATTCCCTGTGCGGATGTTCAATGGATTCTGATTGTTTATCACATCTTGCAGTTCATTGATAGCGGGTGCTTTTGTAGCAGTCCGATAGCCGATATCGAATTTTTTATCCCGGGAAAAATTGTAAGAAAATTCGGCACTCGGCAGGTAACTGCTGAAACGGCTGCCCATGGCGGTCGCATCCGGAAATGTACGATTGTTGTGCAGGTGCGCCTCTTGAAAGTCCATGCCGACTTCGAAGCGGAACGAATCCCGCTTGGCGATTTGATAAGACAGGCCGCCACTGTGATAGGTATAGTCATTCCTGAATTCGTTGGATAATTGCCGATTAAGCTCCCCTAGTTGCCCCGTTTCGGCCAGAAATTCAAACGTTTCCCTGTTGGAATAATTAGCCGTATTGCGCAGGCTGTAATTGGCTTGTAGGCGGCTGTGCCGACCTAAGGGTTCGGTATACGCCATTCTTCCCGTTATACCGTTGCCATAGCCAGCGGTGAAACTTCGATTACTTACCGTGTCAACACGATCCAATGTTTGATTGCGGAAAAATTCGTTGAGCGAATAGGTGCGTGCCAATCCTTTATTGCTATTGGCAGACCCATTCGCACTTAGCGAAACAGTTCTGCCTGGCTTGCCCAGCCGCAGGCTGTAATCAACGCTGCCGCTCAAATTAAAATTGGAATTTTCGTTATCGTTGTTTCGTGCCGAAGCATTCACCGGATCGTTGTTGGTTAGCATGGTACTGTTGTTCGAGAAGGTGTTCCGGTTGTTTTGCTGGAATGATAGGGTAGGCCGGAAATCGATACGCTGGTTTGAGTCGATATCAAACCGTACGCGTATGTTGGCACGGTGGCTGTAGTTTATACTGCCTGATTCTTGGTTTTGCGTGTTGAATTGATTGGCATTCGCTCCGATCAAATATTCGCGGCTGGTCAGGCTGTTGGTTTCATTGTTTGTCGAATTAAATGCATAATTTGCATTGATGTCCAATCGCTCATTCAGCCATTCGTCGTTGAAGTTGGTCGATACGCTTTTGGTGTTGTTGATACCGCTTCCACCTCCTGCACCCGATGCATTGCTGCGGTTTCTACCCCCGCGGTTATTGCGTCCGCCTTCTTGCTCACCACCAGCAATATTTGCCATGGAAAAGCCCGATTGGTTGACGTTATTAGATACCGCGAAAATGGTCAGGCGCCGGTCGCCATCAAAGCTGTTCAAATTTCCACCTGTATTGTATCTTTCGCTGGCGCCATATCCCCCTGCAACCCTTCCGAAATATCCTTTCCGGCGGTCCGGACGAGTCACGATATTGATTACTTTACGACGCTGCCCATCGTCAAACCCGGTAAACTGCGCTTGTTCGCTCTGCTCATCGATTAGCTGTATTTTGGAAATGATATCCGCAGGAAGTGTTTTCAGTGCGATGCGTGGATCCGTACTGAAAAACTCTTTGCCGTCCACGATGATGCGCTGTACATCTTCTCCCTGTGCTTTTACCTGCCCGTCTTCATCGATTTCCACACCGGGAATCTGCATGACCAACGCGTCAGCATCGGCATAGGGCTCTGTACTGAACGCCGCAGCGTCAAACTCCGTGGTGTCGCCCTTCAGTACCGCCGCGGGCGGGGCGGCAATGATGGCCACCTCTTCCAGTGCACGGTATTCGGGAAGCAGTGGGATGGTCAGCGATCCGATGGCAGAGTCGGCAGGCACCTCGATATGGACATACGCCGGTCGATATCCGAGATAGTTTATTTGAAGGCGGTACATTCCCGGTGGCACCTGTTTCATCTGGAATTGTCCATCGGTTGAGGTACTGCGTTGATCAATCAGGGAATCTTTAGCAGCAAGCAACCGCAGATTGGCACCAAATAGTCCCACATGATCCACGCTATCTACGATTTTACCTCGAATAGGCTGTTGGGCCATCATGCATTGGGGTAGAAAAAGGAAGATCAAATAGGAAAGATTCTTAAACGGATTACACATGTATGTTTAATATCGGTATGAGCGGTTATTGGTATAAGATGGAATTGCGAACGAATGGTTTAAACGTAAAGGCATTGTTACAGCAGGATGCAGCCGGTCAGCAGGATGGCTGTTCACATCACGTGGTATGTAAAAAGAACTTATATTTGCGTTTTATTTTGCATGGGCTATGATGAAGCAAAAGACGGAGAGCAGAAAGGAACGGATAATGAAGGAGGCACTCTTATTGTTTGCTGAAAAAGGCTATGTGGATACTTCAACCAAAATTATTGCCCAGAAAGCCGGAGTGTCTGAAGCACTTATTTTTAAGCATTTTGGAAACAAGGATAATCTGTTATCCCATTTGATTAAATCGGGGTACAGACGCGTATTGCAGCATCATCGGGGAATGATGATTTACCGAGATGCAAAAAGCTTCCTGCGCAATATGATCAACTTACCTAAAGAGCTGGTCAATGAAGATCCTTTATTTTGGAAGTTGCAAGAGCGATTGTCGCATCATGAGTTCTCACGGCAGCAGCATGAGCTCTTTATAAAACCAGTTTATCCAGCAATCAGAAGGGCCTTTTTGGAGTTGGGCTATGAAGACCCGGAACTGGAGGCGCAATTGCTTCTGCACATTATCGAAATATTATGGAAAAAGGAAGCAAATGGCGACCTTAGCCGATCTGCCGAATTAGCAAGAATATTAGAAGCAAAGTACAGCATAGCGACCTGAAAGGTGCAAAAAAACGCATGATTTATTGATAACACGCACGAACATGCAGAAAAATATCGTTAATATTGGGGAAAATTCCGGTATTGAGCTGCTGGGTATCGTTTTTGTAGACTGATTGACTATGCTAGGAAAAGCTGTCTTTGTATTCACATTCAGCGGATTGCTGTGTTTGAGCGCTTTGGCTCAGCAGCGCGAGGCATTCATTCCTTTTATCAACAGCGAGCACGCCTGGGTTGATTCCGTATTCAACACGTTGAACGATCGGGACAAGGTCGCGCAGCTTTTTATGGTGCGTGCCCATAGCAATTTGGGTCAGCGCTATATTGATTCGGTTGCCGCTGTTGTGCAGCGTGAGCAGCTCGGTGGGATCGTGCTGTTTCAGGGTGGCCCTGTGCGTCACGCACAGGTAATCAATCGGTATCAACAGCTTTCTAAAGTGCCCTTGCTCGTTGCGTTTGACGGGGAGTGGGGCTTGGGTATGCGATTACCCGATTCGACCATATCCTTTCCTTACCAGATGACGCTGGGTGCGGTACAAAATGAGGCATTGATTTATCAAATGGGCCTGGAGGTAGCCAAAGATTTCAGGCGGATGGGTATGAATATAAACTTTGCACCCGTTGTAGATATCAATAATAATCCACGCAACCCGGTAATTAATTTCCGATCGTTTGGCGAAAACAAACAGAATGTCACACGGAAAGGCTTAGCCTATATGCGCGGAATGATGGACGGGGGGCTTGTAACGTCGTTGAAACATTTTCCAGGGCACGGCGATACCGACGTAGACTCGCATTATGACCTGCCGCGGCTCAACTTCACGGCGGGGCACTTAGATTCAATGGAGATGTATCCGTTCCGTGAATTGATCAAAGCGGGTGCCTCGGGGGTGATGGTCGCTCACATGAATATACCCAGTTTAGATAAAACACCCAACCTGCCCTCATCATTGTCTAAGCATATCGTTACCAATGTGCTCAAGAAGAGGCTCGATTTTCAAGGGCTTACCTTTACAGACGCCATGGATATGAAGGGGGTTGTGAAAAATTTTGGCGGCGGCGAGGCCGATGTGCGGGCAATCATTGCCGGCAACGATGTGCTGGAGCTTTCGGAAAATAGTGCGCGAGCAATAGATATGGTATTGCAAGCTATTAAACAAGGCAGGTTAACGCAACAGGATATCGATACTCGCGTCAAGAAGATCATCGCCACGAAATACTGGCTCGGTCTGGACAAGCTATCGGCGGTGGATTTGACCAATCTATACCGCGATCTCAACCGGCCGCAAACCGAAGCGCTCAATCAGCGGATAGCGGATGCTGCGGTTACATTGTTGAAGAGCGATAGCCTAATCAAGGCCATAGATTATACGCGGCGTACTGCAATAATCAGCGTGGGGCTTGCGCAGATTTCAGAGTTTCAGGATATGCTGGGATGGCGTTTTGACAATCACATGCACTATGTGCTTTCCCCCCAGGCCACAGCAGATGATGTCGCCGCAGTAGCGAATGAACTGAGAAGGTTCAATCAAGTCATCGTCGCCCTTCACGACAATCGCGTGCGCCCCCGGAGCACCTTGAACTATAATAGCACTGTACGCCTATTTATCAACGAATTGGCAAGCATGAACACCGTTTTCTGCATTTTCGCCAACCCCTATAGCCTAGCTGGGTTACCCGGTATCGAACAGGCGAAATCTATTCTGGTTTGCTATCAAAATGACGACATTATGCAACGGGCTGCAGCCAAAGTCATCCTAAAAAGGCTGACCCCATCCGGAAGGTTGCCCGTTACAATCAATGCGTTTTTCCGTTATGGTGACGGGAATTAGCTACTCAATATACAGCTCCCTGACGTTCGAGGGCAAGCTTTCGTTTTTTAGCCGGTCTATGGCAGTCACTACGTATCGGTAGTGTCCGTTTTTACGCGCCATATTATCGGTATACTGAAATTGTGTACGGTCGTACGTAATATGCATAATGTTCTGCGGATTATTCAAATCCAGCGGTTCGCCCGCGTTAAATCGATATACCACATAGCCATATAGCTCCTCTGCGTCCGCAGCTGGGGCACCAGGCTGCCAATGCAAGATCACAGAGGTACCGTTCTTCGCTACCTGGGCCAATAGGCCGAAGGGCGGTTCGGGCGCAATGCTATCCAGCCAGGGCATCGTGGGTGGAAGTGATTTATAGCGATACAGGTTGTACTGCAGGGAGTCGCGGAGACCAGCGACATTATTGGTGATGTGCTTGGCACTGTAATAAATGCTCCCCTGCGCATGAGCATGTTGCCGGGCATATCGCACTTGATTTGGGATTTGACTGCGGTCCCGCCACCCAGCTCCATTTCCATCAGCCCGGTAAGCGGCATGGCCAATATACAAATGCTTCCCATTCGCATGTTGGCTCCACCAGTCCGCCAGCACCTCATAAGGTGCAGCAGGGTTGCCAAAAGGAAAATAAATCTGTGGATTGATGTAATCAACCCAACCTTCTTCCAACCATTTCAGGGCATCGGCATAAAGTTGGCGGTAGCCACTCAGGCCAGACGACGCCGAGCCGCGGGGATGATCTCTTTTGTTGTCCCAGATGCCAAATGGACTTACCCCGAATTTCATGTATTTTTTTGCGCTGTGTACACTATCGGAAACCATTTGGATGAGCAGATTCACATTATTTCTTCGCCAATCGGCGATATTTTTGAACCCATTCGGGTACTGTCTGAATGTCTCCGTATCGGGAATTTGTTTGCCGCTTTCGGGATAGGGATAGAAATAGTCGTCGAAATGGATGCCATCGATATCGTAATTGCGTACCACATCCATGACAACACCAATAATATATTCCCTTACTTCCGGAATGCCGGGATTGAATAGCTTTTTTCCACCATATACAAAGAACCAATTCGGCTTACGGCGGGTAATATGATCGCTTGTCGTATTGGCAGTTATTAGATCGAATGTCGCCCGGTAGGGATTGATCCACGCATGCAGCTCCATACCGCGCTTATGTGCTTCTTCGATGGCAAATTCAAGCGGGTCATAAAACGGCGCCGGTTGTTTGCCAGGTGTTCCGGAGAGGAATCGACTCCAGGGCTCCTTACTTTTCGCATACAATGCATCAGCCGCTGGCCGTATTTGCAGCATAATGGCGTTGATACCCGCCCGTTGGTGATTATCCAGATGCTGGATGAGCTCTTGCTTTTGCTTCTCGCTACCCAGGCCGCTGGCAGACGGCCAATCAATGTTGACTACCGTAGCGATCCATGCTCCACGTAATTCACGCTTTGGAAGCATATCCGACGGCGGTTCCGGACGGCAATAACCGATGCAACAAGCGAGTAGTAAGAAAATCGTAATGAGGTATGCAAAGCACACGCGAATATAGCTCATCTCCAGTGTCATAATCGCGGTAAAGATATTAAAATTTAGCTTTGCGCAATAAGCGGTAAGCTGGTCGACTGAAGTCGTTGTAGCTAATGATCATGCCACAATTTTAGCAGATACACCCCAATAACAAACCAACCGCACGCTACAGCGATGACTTTCAGTCCGATACTGCGGCTATCGAAGCGGAATATTCCTTTTAATGAAGCGTATGCCAACACAACGAGCAGGGGTACGGTGGGCGGGTAGAGGTGATAGCTTTCCGACCACTGGCCCTGAAGCAACGCCAATAGGGAGCGTTGAAATCCACACCCCGGGCAGTCGAAGCCTGTGATGGCCTTAAAGGGACATGGCAGTAATAAATCGTAGAGCCAAGAGCACACGTCGATGTTGCAAATCATCAGCACCCAAAGCTTGGTGCTGGCGGTACTATAGTGGTGGATTCTGCGGTTTGTCTTTATCGTCAAATGAATCTTTTAAATTGTCGAAATCATTTCTCAGGTTACTGAATGAGTCACCACCTGTGGCCTCAGCTGCCGTTGGGCCGACATATTTCGCATCGCCAAATCCGATTACAGGAATGGTCACGAAGCCGAAAAATACGGTCAATACGGTCCATAGTGGAACCTCCTTGCCAAAGCTTTTCATTAGCAAATTCAGTAACCATATACTGAAAACAATGTTGACACAAGGGACCAATGCGGCGACAATTCCCCACCAGATGGGTTTGCCCACGATCTCCGCGATGATAATCATGTTGTAAACGGGTACGATGGCCGCCCAACCCGGTTTCCCGGCTTTTTCGAACATTTTCCAGAAGCCTGCGATATACAAGACGATAATCGCCAAATAGAAAATCATCGCACCCACGCCGATGCCAGCAAATAAGCCGCCACCCATGGCGTCATAATCTCCATAATTGTCCATGATTTTTAGTTTTGATGTGATCAGTGAAATATTAAGTTAATTGGTATCTACTTGTTTTTCAGTTCAAAGATAGTAGATAATTCGAGAAATGCAACGCTTTATTGCAAACTGAGAAGCCAATCTGAGCATACATCCCGCAAAGCAGAAATAAAGCAATATCTTTGTAAAAACGCCTAAAATCAAATGGTGATGATAAAGGAGCAGATTTCGATTTTCGATATGTTTAAGATTGGCATAGGCCCCTCAAGTTCGCATACGCTCGGCCCGTGGCGTGCCGCCCAGCGATTTACGCAAAGCTTAAACCAAAAAGGGGCGCTTGAAAAGGCCGAAACCATCAAAATCTTACTTTATGGTTCTTTAGCCAAAACTGGCATAGGACATGGTACCGATGTAGCGATCCTGCTGGGGTTGAGCGGAGATGATCCCGTGACTTTTGCCGTCGACCAAGTTACTCCAAAAGTTGCGCAGATCAGGCAGGAGAAACGGCTGATGTTGGGCGGTGTCCGTGAGCTACCTTTTTGCGATACAGATGACCTGTTATTTTTATATGCTGAAAGCCTCCCTTTCCATCCCAATGCGGTAACCTTTCAGGCGTTGTTGGCGGATGGCACAGCGGTCAGCGAAACCTATTATTCTATCGGAGGTGGCTTTGTTGTCCAGGAGGGCGACGACGGTAACGACGGGCAGCAAGTTGACCTGCCCTTTCCTGTGCAAAACGCCAAGGATTTGTTGGTTTGGTGCATGAATACGGGTCTCAAGATTTCCGAATTGGTATTGGAAAATGAACAGGCTTGGCGTTCGGAGGAAGATACAAAGATCGGTATACGTCAATTGTTTGAAACAATCCGCGACTGCATCTACCGGGGGTGCCATACCACGGGCGTGCTGCCTGGGGGGCTGCGTGTCGATCGCCGCGCCTATAAACTTAATAAAAAGTTAATAGCCGGACAGCCTTATGTAGACTATCGAAGCTGGGTGGCAGCTATCCGTGCAGGGGGTGATCGTTTTCAATACACATTGGATTGGGTAAGTTGTTTTGCCCTGGCCGTCAATGAGGAGAACGCTTCGTTCGGTCGGGTGGTTACTGCGCCGACAAATGGTGCCGCAGGGGTTATTCCAGCTGTACTGCAGTATTTTATCGTATTTCACGACGGCTACGACGAAGACCGAATCATCCGGTTTATTGCCACGGCCTCCGAAATCGGGAGTATCTTCAAGAAAGGCGCCACCATTTCGGCAGCCATGGGCGGGTGTCAGGCCGAGATTGGCGTTTCGTCAGCCATGGCGGCGGGTGCGCTTACCGAGTGTTTGGGCGGTTCACAGCGGCAGGTGCTGATGGCTGCCGAAATAGCGATGGAACATCACCTTGGCCTCACCTGCGATCCTATCGGCGGACTGGTGCAGATTCCCTGCATTGAACGAAATACCATGGGAGCGATCAAGGCCATCACGGCAGCACAATTAGCACTGCAATCCAATCCGGATAAGGCACGGGTGAGCCTCGATGCCGTGGTGAAAACCATGTGGGAAACCGCTCAGGATATGAATGTCAAGTACAAGGAGACCGCAGATGGCGGTTTGGCCGTAAATATCCCGCTGAGCTTGCCAGAGTGTTAGTCCCTCAAAAATGTCGAAATTTTTAAAGTTGTTTCCGCCTTTTTTTACGTAATTTGCTACATGCCGCTTTTCATCAGTTCGATCGCTTCAGGCAGTAATGGCAATTGCTATTATATTGGTAATGGGCGTGAGGCCGTATTGGTTGATGCCGGCATTTCGTGCCGCGAGACGGAGAAACGCATGGCGAAGCAAGGACTAGCTATGCAACAGGTGAAGGCCATCTTTGTCTCGCATGAGCACACCGACCATGTAAAGGGATTAAGCGTATTGGCCAATAAATACCAATTGCCAGTCTACCTCACCAACGGCACCCGGTCTTCGTGCAGGCTAGCCATACCCGACCGATTGCTGCACCCGCTTACCGATATGCAGTGCGTCGAAGTCGGCAGTCTTACGGTAACGTCTTTTCGGAAATTCCATGATGCTGCAGACCCTCACAGTTTCCTTATCGAGGGCGACGGTTATACGGTGGGCGTTTTTACAGATATTGGCCGGGTGTGCGAGCGCGTAACTGATTTCTTTAGTCGGTGCGATGCAGCTTTTCTAGAAGCCAACTACGATGTGGATATGTTGATGCAGGGGCGTTATCCGTTTTTCCTCAAAAATCGCATTCGTGGGGGCTACGGGCACTTGTCCAACGCAGAGGCATTGGAATTATTTGTCGAACGCCGGTCGCCGAAACTTAGCTATCTTTTTTTGTCACACTTATCGCGCGATAACAACGACCCTGATTTGGCATACCAATTGTTTGATACCCATCGGGGTAACACGGAAGTGATTGTGGCCGGGCGCTATGCGGAGACGGCGGTACACACCCTAGGAACCGAGTTTCTACAGGTCAATAAGGAAGCACATATCCAAGTTGAGATTGAATATGGCTACCGGTATATTTCAAAATAAAATCCTAGAACAAACTACCCTTCTTCCTGTTTTTATTTAGATTTTTAATTAAGTTTGATTTATCTTTAATTCGGCACCATGCACACAACGTATTTAGGCTTATGGCGGGCGGGGAGAGCTTTATTTATGCTTGCTCCGTTACTTTTATTGGCAATAGCCTGTAAAAAGGAGGACAATGGAAATGGACAGCCTTCCGCAGATGAAGCGACCAATAAGTGGGTAATCGAAAACATGCGGGATGTGTATTATTGGAATACAGCTATCCCGGAGGATAGAAATCTGGATTTCAATCTCGGACCGGAGGATTTCTTTGACAAGATCTTGCATCCGGATGATCGGTTTTCATGGATTCAATTGGCAAAAGATTTGGAGGACAATCTGTCCGGCGTTTCGACGACGGTGGGGTTGGGGATTGGCCTACTTCAGATAAACCAAGCTGGCGACGTGATCATCTCAGTACAGTATGCACTGGCTGGCTCGCCGGCCGATGAGGCAGGAATCGAGCGGGGTGATATTATCACCGAAATCAATGGCCGAGCGATGACCATCAACAATTACAGCAGTGTGCTTGATGCCTACTATGGATCAGCTTCTTTTTCCGTTCAATTGGCGCATATCAATGAAAATAATCAGATCGTCGATGACCGAGAAATTGAGCTTACTCCCGTGGAGCGATTTCAAGAACAAGCGATCCATATGGATACGGTTATCAATACGCCGGGTGGAAAGAAAGTAGGTTATTTGTTCTACAATCGTTTTCTCAACGACCAACCCAATGAACTGTTGCAAGCGTTTAATAAGTTTAAGGCGGCAAATGTGAGCGATTTGGTGTTGGATTTGCGGTATAATGGCGGCGGCGGTATTTGGATCGCGGCAATTATGTCGGGCCTGATTCAAGCCAATTTTAAGGAGAAGGAGCCTTTCATACAGTATAACTATAACAGCAACTATACGGATGAGACGGTTACCTACTACGGATTGTTTGGCGGTGATTCGGAAGACCCCGATGAAGTAGCATCTGCAGACGAAGTCGTCACCGCCATTAAGGCCTTGAATTTGAATTTACCCAAAGTGTACATTATCGCTACAGACAATTCCGCATCGGCGAGCGAGCTGGTGATCAATAACCTTAGGCCGTTTCTCTCAGACGCCAATGTAATCCATATTGGTGAAACTACAGTAGGCAAGAATGAAGGTTCCTTCACCATCGTCGATGAACGGGAACCACAGCAGATTGAGTGGGGTATTCAGCCCATCGTGGTGAAGTTGGCTAATAAAAATGGGTTTGGTGACTATCCGAACGGATTGGATCCGCAATACGAAATCAACGAATGGGATTACTTGCCATGGGCACCTATCGGTTCATTAGATGATCCATTGTTAGCAAAGGCGTTGGGTATTATCGATCCGAGTTTACAACCCATTGCCGCGAAGACGATGAGCACCAAAGCGCAAACAGCACGGAGACTGCAAGCGGTGAAGGTGGCCGGGTTTGAAGATAAGCTTAATAAGCCTATCCCAGTTGATATCGGCAATCGCGGAAGGCTTAATCGCTAAGCTCCATCCCAAACAATTCAGCAATATGATTTTTTAGTCGGCCCTTCACGGCGTTGATGTCCTGCAATGCACCCAGTTCCCGTTGCATGGACGTTACATCCTTGTCATCGATGCCACAGGGCACGATGTTGCCGAAGTAATCGAGGTCGGCATTCACATTGAAGGCAAATCCATGCATGGTTACCCAGCGACTGGCGCGTACACCCAATGCGCATATCTTGCGTGCCCGGTCGTTGTCGGCATCCAGCCATACCCCCGTATACCCCGGGTATCGACCGGCCGCTATGCCATAATCCGCCAACGTACGGATGACCGCTTCCTCCAGCGTACGAAGATACAAGTGGATATCCGTAAAGAAATTATCGAGGTCAAGGATTGGGTAGCCCACCAGCTGGCCCGGCCCATGATAAGTGATGTCCCCACCGCGGTTTATCTTATGGAAGGATGCCTGCTTTTCTTTCAACCCCTGCTCATCCAATAGCAGGTTTTCAGGTTTTCCGCTTTTGCCCAGCGTATATACATGCGGATGCTCGGTAAAGATGAGGTAATTCGTGGTAGGGGATAACGTTCCCGCTAATCGGTTGGCCGATTTTTGGGCCACTACTTGAGCAAACAAGGCTTCCTGCCTATCCCAAGCCACTTGGTAATCCATTAGCCCCCAGTCCTCGAAAATTACTTTTTTATTCACCCTTTAGTACAACAAATTATCGTACGGATACCTTTCTGTGTGCATGTTCACTACCGTTTCATAGAGCAGTTTCCTGAATTCATCTACATTCATTTTATCGGTGGCCGAAATGAATACCGCGGGGCTATTGTGCTTACCCATCCAGCTGCTTTTGAAGTCCTCCAAAGAAACCGGTTGGGGCTCCATATCGGTGCCCTCTTCATGCTGTTCGCTTTCAGGGCGGTAAGCATCGATTTTATTAAAAACCGTAATGGTAGGCTTATCCAATGCGCTCAATTCCCTCAACGTTTCGTTTACCGCTCGGATGTGATCCTCAAAACTGGGGTGGGAGATATCCACTACATGCAGCAATACATCGGCTTCCCGTACTTCATCCAATGTCGATTTGAAACATTCAACCAGATGGTGTGGCAGTTTGCGGATAAATCCAACCGTATCTGAAAGTAGAAAAGGCAGGTTTTCGATCACCACCTTGCGCACCGTAGTATCTAAGGTTGCGAACAGCTTATTCTCGGCAAACACCTCTGATTTTGAGATTAGGTTCATGATGGTTGATTTGCCTACGTTCGTATAACCCACCAACGCCACGCGAATAAGCTGCCCTCGGTTCTTGCGTTGGGTCTCGGCTTGTTTATCAATGGCCTTTAGCCGCTCCTTCAGCAACGCAATCTTATTCAAAATCATGCGGCGGTCACTTTCGATTTGGCTTTCACCGGGCCCCCGCATGCCGATACCACCCCGCTGGCGCTCCAAGTGGGTCCACATGCGGGTAAGGCGCGGTAACAGGTATTGCAATTGAGCCAACTCCACCTGTGTTTTGGCCTGTGCTGTTTTGGCCCTTCGGGCGAATATATCAAGGATTAGGTTGCTACGGTCTAAGATCTTCACCTGCAGCTCCCGCTCGATATTGCGCAATTGGGAAGGCGATAATTCGTCGTCAAATACGACAATGTCGATTTCCTCAGCTTCCACGTAAGCCTTTATTTCGTCTAGCTTGCCGGAACCGACAAACGTAGCCCGATCGGGATGATTGAGCTTTTGTGTAAATACTTGCTTCACAACGCCGCCGGCGGTATCCACCAAAAAGGCTAATTCTTCCAAGTACTCTTGCTCTTTCTCCTCGCTTTCGTCAGGAAGGACAATGCCGACCAATATGGCGGTTTCGGGTTTTATAGCGGTTTCAAATAGCTGTTGTTTTGCCATGTATTGAAAATAAAAGTTAAAAACAAAAAATTACTTAGCGTTTGTCACAAGCGGCTGCTACACATGGTGCTTGTAGTGTGTATTACACGGCGTTATGGTAATTAACAAAATGCAAAGGTAAAGGTTTTTTCAATAAAATTGCTTAACTGCTCAAAGCCGGTTCGGCCAACTCTTCGTGTTGGTAAAGTGGTAACGAGACAAAAAAAACAGACCCTTCACCCAACGTGCTTTCTGCCCCTATTTTTCCGCTATTCAGGCTGACGAGTTGTTTGGATAGAAATAACCCCATACCGAACCCTTTTTCATGCTCTGTGCCATAGGTAGATTGGATATCGCCGTCAAATAACAGATTTAAATCTTCCTTTGAAATCCCAATCCCGCTATCACGGATAGTCAGTGTGGAGTTGGCGTCATCTTTACGTACCAAAATATCAATCGCCCCATTTTTTGGTGTGAATTTCAGGGCATTGCTGATGAGATTTCTGATAACAAGTTCCAGCATGTCTATGTCCGCTCGGACCTCCACATCCGGCTCGAAAGATGTCCGTATCGTAATTCCCTTTTTGTTCGCAACGAATCGCTGGATTTCAAGTACATTGGCAACGACATGCTCCGGATGTACCTTTGTTAGCGTCGGTTTCAGGCCTTTGATCTGGTTGGACGTCCAAGAAAGGAGATTATCAAGCAATTCACTAGTATTTCGAGAAGCTAGTAAGAGCTCTTCTTTCATTTTTTTCTGTACGTCGTCTGGTAGCTTTTGTTCGGTGAGAATTTCCAATACGCCCGTTATTGCGCTCATTGGGTTGCGGAGGTCATGTGCAAGTATGGATATCAACCGTATTTTCTCACTATTAGACTGCTGAAGGAGCTTATTCTGCAAACTGATCTCGTGGTTTTGTGCTTCAATTTTAAGGGCACGTTGTTCTGCTTTTCCCCGTTCCCTTTCGTAGTTGCTTCTCAGGTAAATGGTGATGCCGTACGTACAAATCACGATGACGATCATTGTTGTTGCTATGTCAATAGATCGGTATTGCACATCAGCGTATATATCGGGGATGAGATGGGGAGCGATATATTCCAGGTAAAGTAACGAGGTTGGCACAAGTAAATGAAGTAACGTCCAAACTCGGTGAAAGCGGTGGTTGGTGAAGGCAATCAGAAAAAGGTAAGTCAGCAGAAATAGGTACAGTGCAGAGCCCTGGCTACCCGAATTGTACAGGAACGTAATCGTGACGACCAAATAGCTTGCTCCTGCGTAAAATAGCAAGCTGAATGTATACTTTCCGTATATCCTGGATCGGACGTAAAGCACGACCAATATAATTGCAATAATGACGAGCATAACAGACACAACCCGGAGTTCGAGAGCGATGTTCACGGGGATTAGGAAGAGCATCAAAGCGATTGTGATCACGCCAATCACATGAAATGCCCGCTGTTCAGCGGTCATATGCTCTGGGTTACCGACTAGTTTATGCCAAAAATTCTGAAACCATACCAACATTACAAGTCATGTATTAATCTAGACAGCCTAAACCATCTGTCGAATAGCAAATATAACTTAATAATAGTTAAATATGGAGACCACCCTTGTCAACTACAAAATCAGCTATGAAGCCGCTAAAGCTATTCTGTCTCGTTGGTAAAGTAATCCCACGCCGCTTTTGCAATATCGGCGATTATCCGTTCGTTTGTTTCGATATTTTCAGTAGAGTTTGTGAGGAATACGCTAATGAAAAAATGGCTGCCTTGTGGCAATCTAATGACGCCAATATCGTGTACTGCCGCCGTAATGCCTTCCTCATTCGTTCCAGAAAAGCCAGTTTTGTGGGCAACGACCGTACCAATAGGGAGGTGCCCCTTTAGCCTGTTTGGCCCGGTTTGCGTTTTTTCCATCACTTCCCAGATGAAATTATGGCTTTCTTTCGATAGCTGACCGTTTTCATTGCGATAGAACAAAGCCAATGCCTCATTGGCTGCTCTCGGTGTGGTCCAGTTTTGGAATTGCAGGTCCCAGTTCGCTTGCATTATTTCTTCATTAATTTTTATCGAAATATCAGTTATACCCCGTTCGATAAAAAAGTCTTCAACCACCTCGGGGCCACCAATGAGCCTTAATAAAACATCGCATGCCACATTGTCGCTTTGGGAAACCATGTATTCCATTGCGTCAGCAATAGTCAATTCCACCCCCGTTGGATACGCTTCCCTTATCGGGCTCCAAATATCGGGTGTAAGGTCCTCTGGCCCGATTATTATCCGCTGATCTACTGCGAATTTTCCCTTGTCGATTTCGGACAACAACGCTGCCGCTATATGGAATTTAAAAACACTCTGCATCGGAAAGCGTTTGTCGGCATTGTACATCACTACATCGTTCCCGTCGTCCCGCGCGATTGCTACGCCGATCTCGGCATTTTTTGAAGCGGCGATTTGTTCGATTTGTTGCAGTAAAGCATTTGTTTTCCGGGCGGGCGTCCCACAAGCTGCAACCAATAACAGACAGCCTACCGATATCCATTTTTTTAATGAAGCGATCATAAGTCGTAAAAATACGAACTTTGGCGCATCAGCGCGTGGCATCGAACAATTTTCGCCCCATAATCAATCGATTTATACCCCCAATTGTCCGGGAAGCCAGCTAGTTTTACCGTTTCGATCAGGATAATCCATCATATAGCATTATTTTATTGTGAAAAGTATTCGATTCATTACTGCCTTGCTACCCTTATTTGTGGTAACCATTTCGCTAGCCCAGCAAAAGCACCGCCTCACCGAGAATTGGGAATTTGTACGCCAAGACCTTGGCGGTATCTGGGAAGCCGTGAGGCCATACAAACCTGGTAGTCCGGAGGCGTCACCCATTTGGGAAGCGGTAACTCTTCCCCATTGCTTTAATGCCCACGATGCTGTAGCACCAGGTGTCAATTACTATCAAGGCCCCGGTTGGTACCGGACAATGTTGGATATCGATAATCCGTATGACAACGGGCGTATCTTGCTCCATTTTGAAGGAGCCGGCCAAAAAACGTCGGTTTACATCTATAAGCAAAAGGTCGCCGAGCATATAGGAGGATATGACGAATGGACCGTGGACATCACGGAAGCCATTGAAGCATTTAAGTCAACAGCAGCCTATACAGAACAGTTCCGTGGGCAGGTGCCGCTTTCTATCCGATGCGACAATTCGCGCGACCTCGAACTCATTCCGTCCGACATGTCAGATTTCAACCTATATGGGGGTATATACCGTTATCTCAACCTGGTCTATGTGCCCCAGCTGTCCGTCGATAAGCTTTTTGCCTCCGCAACGATAGATGCGAAAGGACGCGAGGGTCACATTCAATTAAACGCCCGTTTCCACAATCCCGATCAGGTACCTGAAGCAGATGTCATCGTTCAACTCTTCGATCCCAAAGGCCGGCTCGTTGCCAGGCAACAGCAACACCTAACTACGCTTCGTGACCCGGTAGCAGCTCTTATGGGGATCCAAATAGAGCGGCCGGCGCTATGGTCGCCAACGGAGCCGCAATTATATACCCTCCGCCTCTCCCTGTCGGCCGGCAAAGACACGGCCATCCATACCGAGCGGATAGGGTTCCGTCATTTTGAATTTGCAAAAAAAGGCCCCTTTTACCTCAACGGCGAGCGACTCTTGCTTCGCGGGACCCACCGCCATGAAGATCACGCTGGGGTAGCCGCCGCCATGACCGAAGATATGATCTGGCAGGAGATGCGTATGATGAAAGAAATGGGCGTCAATTTCATCCGGTTGGGTCACTATCAGCAATCACGCATCGTATTGGAAGCTTGTGACAGCTTAGGTATCCTCGTATGGGAGGAGATACCCTGGTGCCGCGGCGGTTTGGGTGGTGATGTGTATAAGGCACAAGCCCGCCGGATGTTGACCAATATGATTGAGCAGCATTATAACCACCCTGCGGTAATCATCTGGGGTTTGGGTAATGAAAACGATTGGCCTGGTGATTTCGAGGTGTTTGACCAACAGCAGATCCGGGCGTTCATGAAAGAATTGAATGACCTGTCGCATCAGATCGATCCCACCCGCAAAACGGCTATCCGCAGGTGCGACTTCTGCAAAGACATCGTAGATGTCTACTCCCCTTCCATCTGGGCAGGCTGGTACCGTGGCATCTATACCGACTATAAGACGGCCACAGCCGCTGAGTTCGAAAAGGTAGACCATTTCCTCCATGTCGAGTGGGGTGGCGATAGCCATGCCCGCCGCCATTCTGAAAGCCCCGACAATGGGCTCTCCACAGTGATGCACAGTACTTCGGCCGATGAACGCGCGGGGGATGCCTCATTATTCGGTGGGCCGGCAAGGGTTTCCAAAGACGGTGATTGGAGCGAAAGCTACATCTGTAACCTCATCGACTGGCATCTTAAAGAGCAGGAAACCATGCCCTGGCTTACAGGTACCGCGTATTGGCCGTTCAAGGATTTTTCTACACCCATCCGGCCCGAAAATCCCGTGCCGTATGTCAACCAAAAGGGCGTGGTGGAACGCAATTTCAATAAAAAAGAATCGTACTACATCTTTCAGTCATATTGGACCGAAGATCCGATGGTACATATCTATGGCCACACCTGGCCGGTGCGCTGGGGTGAGCCTGGGGAGGAGAAGATGGTTAAGGTATATTCCAACGGTGCCGAGGCCGAACTGTTTGTTAACGGCATAAGCCAAGGTACTCGTAAGCGCAACAGCCAGGATTTTCCTGCGGCAGGTTTACGTTGGATGGTCGTGTTCCGGGAAGGTCAAAATAAATTGGAGGTGGTCGCAAAAAGAGGGGACATTACCGTAAAAGACAGCATAACCCAGGTTTACCAGACTGCCAAATGGTCTAGGCCCGCTACCATACACCTCGACGTATTGTGCACGAATGCCGATACGCTTACCCTCCAGGCAACGCTGCGCGATGAAAATGGTGTATTGTGCTTGGATGCAGCAGATTACATCCGTTTCTCCCTCGCTGGTGATGGTAAAATGCTGGCCGACCTCGGTACTTCGGATGGTTCACGGACGGTGCAAGCCTATAATGGCAGGGCCATGATCCGGTTGAAACAGACAGGAAGCAACCTCGCGGTGGCTGCAGCGGTGGATGGCTTGGAAACGTCGGTGTTGCAGCTCACAGACGCACCATTGCCACAAGATTCCGTCGAAACCGTGGTTGTCGAAACGCTACGCGAAAAAACCTTGCAAGATGCGCAATGGGCGCTTTCGCAACAGCCCGAAACGGTCACGGTCAGCACCGCCAAACGCAGTGCAGGAAGCAAGCACGATTTCTACTCGGAAGGCGACTACTGGTGGCCCGATCCAGATAATCCGGATGGGCCTTATATCCGTCGGGATGGCGTTACCAACCCCGACAATTTTGTGGACCATCGCCTGGCCATGATCCGTTTCAGCCGCGTTGTAGGTGCCTTGGTATCGGCATGGAAACTCACGGGTGACGAAACGTACGTCCACCACGCCCTGCGGCATATAGTGGCTTGGTTCGTCGACCCCGATACCCGGATGAACCCCTCGCTCCCATACGCCCAAGCCATCAAGGGCCGTGTCACCGGAAGAGGGATAGGCATTATCGATACGATTCATCTGATTGAGGTAGCTCAGGCACTGAAAATACTGGCCGATGCGGGATTACTAAATGTCGAGACGCTTCAGGGTACCAAACAGTGGTTCGGAGACTACCTCACATGGCTCACCACCCATCCGTACGGGATCGAAGAAATGAATGCTGAAAACAACCATGGAACCTGTTGGGTGATGCAAGTGGCAGCCTTCGCCCGGTATACCGGAAATGAAATCATCCTGCATCAATGTGCCGAACGATATAAAACGGTACTCCTCCCTAAACAGATGGCCGATGACGGAAGCTTTCCATTGGAAACCGAACGCACCAAGCCTTATGGTTATTCGCTCTTTAACCTCGACGCGATGGCGACCATCTGCCACCTGCTTTCCAGTCCGGAGGAAAATCTCTGGACCTATGCCACGGAAAACGACCGTTCCATAAAAAAAGGAATCCAATATATGCTGCCCTACATGCAACACAAAGGCAAGTGGCCACACGGGCAGGACGTAATGTATTGGGATAACTGGCCCGTTGCGCAGCCATTTCTCCTTTTGGGTGCCCTGGCCTATGGCAATAGGGAGTTGCTGAATACCTGGTCATCGCTGGAACACCACCCCTCCGAGACGGAAGTGATACGGAATCTTCCCTTACGCCATCCACTATTATGGTTCTGAACATTTTTTACCCCACATTCAACCGATAATTACCCCATTACAAGGCTTACCCGCGGGTACTTTTGCTACCGGTAACTATTTTATAAACTCATATAAACCTATACAGATGAGCAAACGTTTTACAAAAAGACGAAGCTACGGTTTCGTAATCGCGCTGTTGGTAGGTTGGGCTGGCTTGGCCTACGCACAATCGCCCATCACCGTGACCGGAAAAGTCCGCTTCCAAGACGGCACGCCTGCGCCGGGCGTCAGTGTGACGGTAAAAGGTGCCGGTACGGCTACGGCATCGGATGCCCAAGGCAACTACCGAATCGGCACCGCGGGCGATGCCGTACTGGTGTTTACTTTGTTGGGCAGTGCGCCGCAGGAAATCGCCATCAACAACCGCGCAACCATCGACGTCATCCTCGAGGAGGATGTGTCGGCTTTGGATGAAGTGGTCGTGGTCGGTTACGGCACACAAAAGAAAGTAAACCTCACCGGTGCGGTGGCACAAATCAGTGGAGATGCCTTGATGAACAGACCGGTAGCCAATGTCACTGGCGCTTTGCAGGGTGTTGCCCCTGGAGTAACCGTGGTAAGGGGCAGCGGTAAGCCTGGAGCAGAGGGTTATGGTATCCGCGTCCGTGGATTCTCCTCATCCAATGCCACCAATGCATTGGTGCTGGTGGATGGCATCCAAATGGACATGAACCTGCTGAACCCAGATGACATCGAATCCATTTCGGTGTTGAAGGATGCTTCAGCTTCCGCGATCTACGGTGCACGGGCTGCAGGAGGCGTTGTCTTAATCACTACCAAAAAGGGTACCGCTGGAAAAACACGCATAAATTTCAATAGCTACTATGGAATCAACGTGACCGCCCGCCAACCCGAGCGACTTAATTCATGGGACGAGCAGATTCTCATCGATGAATCACGCCGGAACGCCACCGGAAACCCCGAGTTTAGCGAAGAGCAACTGGAGTGGGTGAGCAATCCCAACTTCTCCGTACGTCCCAACCCCACACAGGACCGCTGGGAATACTTTGGCAACAACAATTGGCTGAAAGAAGGGATGGACAAAGTAAATTCCATGCAAAACCATACCCTTTCTTTGGGTGGCGGCACGGATAAGATGAATTACCTGGTGTCCGGCGGTTATTATAAGCGCGATGGAGTACTTCGCTACGGGCCTGATGATAATTCGCGATATAACCTGAAAGCCAACATTAATGCCGAGCTCAACAAGTACCTAAGTGTAGAGGTCGTGGCGGGCTATATCGGCTCCATCGTCAATGAAAATGCCTATGGTACCGACCAGATCATCAATCGTCTTTACCGCAGCCGGGCCCGCCAAAGCCTGTATGTGCCCGAAGAGGACATTACTGGCCAGCCTTACAACGGCGACCTCCAGATCAATGCGGTGGATATCGAGAAAAATGCCGGTTTGGAACAACGGTATTATGAATCCTTTACCGGACGGCTGAATCTCAAAGTGCAAAACCTTGTTAAAGGGCTGACATTCGACTTGTCCGGCTGGCGTAACCAGGACTATTACTCCATGGAGAACGACAGCCGTACCTTGCTTTGGTATGGACGGAGTACCAATACCGTGCGGTTCCGCATTCACGACCCAAACACCAAGGCCATGGTGAAAAACCGGGGATACCACAATAACCTTCAAGGTGTATTTACCTACAACCTGTCATTAGCCGATGCACATCACTTTACCCTACTGGGCGGTGCTTCCTTTGAAGAGTACCGCAAGGACGAGTTTTCGGCAGGTGCGCAGTCGATGATTACCAATGATTTCTTCAGCTTTAACTTCGCAGACCCGTTGACAAAGACCAATAAGGATCTGGTGGAAACCTGGGCAATCGGCTCGTTCTTTGGTCGCCTCAACTATAACTTTCGGGAAAAATACCTACTGGAGGCCTCTTTCCGGCATGATGGCAGCTCACGATTAGCACCTGAAAACCGGTGGCAATTGTTTCCTTCGTTTTCTGCGGCTTGGCGTATCGATCAGGAAGATTTTATGCAAAATCAGTCGGTAATCTCCGCACTTAAGCTCCGGGGCTCTTGGGGCCAATTAGGCAATGGGGCCGTGCTGGGGCTGTATGACTACATCGCACTCTTAACCAGCGGGCTCACCGTTACTAACCAATCCAACTTGGTGTTCAACGATATTCGTACACAGTATTTCTTCCAAAATCAGCTAGCCTCACCCCAAAAGACGTGGGAAACGGTACAACAGTCTAATATCGGTGTAGACGCCGGATTCCTACGTGATCGATTAACGCTTACGGCCGATTATTATGTAAAACGGAATAAGGATATGTTGGCTGAATTAAACCTCCCTAACCTCATCGGCGTGAACGTGCCCTCCATGAACATCGGTGAGCTGAAAAGTTGGGGGTGGGAGTTTGATGTGCGGTGGCGGGATCGGATCAATAGTTTCGATTACCGGATCGGCTTTAATATTTCAGACAACCAAAATGAACTTGTGCGGTATGACGGCCGTAACTCCATCGGTAATGGCGGTGTCGTCAATTTATTGGAAGGGTATCCGCTCAATAGCGTTTGGGGATACCGCACGGATGGTTTTTTCCAAACCAACGAAGAATATGAAGCTTATAAACAGCAAGTTACCACACCCTTTTTTCCAGGGAATGCCGGCGCAGGAGATATTAAGTACCTGGATGTCGACGGTGACGGTAGCATCAATGCCGGCGAAGGCACACCCGAGAATCCGGGCGACTTGGTGTATCTGGGTACCACCAATGCGCGTTATACGTATGGCCTGGACTTAGGTTTCAACTGGAAAAACTTCGATTTCTCCATATTTTTCCAAGGTGCCGCGAAGCGCAGCTTTCTCATCAACGAAGGCACGCTTTCCCCGATGTTGGGTACAGCAGATATGCCCTGGACCATCCACATGGATCGGTGGACACCCGAAAACCCGGATGCCTATTTCCCGCGGATGTACCAGACCAGTGCACACAATTACCGATCGTCCGATCGTTGGGCACAAAACGGTACGTATATCCGGCTGAAGAACCTCCAACTGGGATACACCGTGCCGATCCGATGGACTGGTATCCAACGGTTGCGGATTTATTTTTCTGGGCAGGACCTCTGGGAAAAAACGGATGTGTTGCGTGTATTCGATCCGGAAGTGGGCAATAACACAGGCGCGACTACCTATCCGTTTTATCGTTCATTTTCCTTTGGTTTAAACCTCACCTTTTAATCTGTACGACCATGAATTATCCCAATAAGACCAAAAGTTTGATCTGGATTTCATCCTTATGTGCGCTATCGCTTGTTGGCAGCTGTAGCTTGGATCGCTTCCCGGAAACGCAGTTTAGCGATGTGGATTTCTGGAACACGGAAACCGATCTGATGAATGCAACCAACCGGCATTATCAGCTATTGGCCGGATTTCAACTGGATGCGCGTGGCGATGATAACGTGAACCAAACCGCCAATAGTGTCAGCAATGGCACCCGCACCATACCCAATACGAGCGGCGATTGGAGCGACCCATACCGCGATATCTTTACCGCAAACAACATCCTGGAGAAGGGCGTAAAGGCGCAGGTTTCCGACGAAGTCAAAAACCGCTATTTCGGTGAAGCCCGCTTTTTCAGGGCAAGTGCCTATTTCGGTCTCGTGCAGAAGTACGGCGATGTACCCCTGCTGCTGAAAACACTGGATACCGATGCGCCGGAGCTGACCATGCCACGTACGCCCAAGGCCGAAGTTATCCAAGCGATCTATGATGACCTCGATTTTGCCGCCCAATGGTTACCCAGCCATCATGAACTGCCCGGAAACCAATATGGCCGGGCTACCAAAAGCAGTGCGCTGGCATTAAAGGCACGCGTGGCGCTATATGTGGGTACACGTGCCAAATTCCACAACGATGGCGATTGGCAGCCGCACCTCAATAATGCTGTACAGGCCGCGCAGGCGGTCATGGCCGAGGGCCATCAACTTTATCCCACGTATGACGGGCTTTTCCAGCATGAAGCCGAAGGGCCTTCCAACACGGAAAACATCTTCGTGAAAACCTATGGCGTGAGCCCTTCCAACCTGATTGTGGGCCACAACTATTCCCGCGACATGGAAAATGGGCGGAATGCACCGACACGGAATCTGGTACGCCAATACCTCTATACGGATGGCTTGCCGGCCTTTAATGGGCAAAACCAACCCTCGGCAACACGTTCTGTGCATTTCGTGGAAGAAGGCGAAGAAGATAGCTATAATGCCATCTTCGAAAACCGCGACCCCCGCTTGGCCATGACGCTTTTCCAAGCTGAAGAGCAGGCGTACAAAGGACCATGGGTGCCGACAACCACTCTCGGTTCGCGTTCGGCCTATGCCGCCAAGAAGGGGTTCAATGTCGAAGATTGGCAAACCAATGGCGCAGGTACGGTAGATAAAATCCTCATCCGCTATGGGGAGGTGTTATTGATCTACGCCGAGGCGAAATACGAATTGGACGGCGCCATCAGCGATGCCGACCTCGACCTCACCATCAATGCGCTACGGCAGCGGGCTGGTTTCGAAGCGCGTTTGACCAACGCGTTTGCTGAGGCCAACAACCTGGATATGCGTGAAGAGATCCGCCGCGAGCGGACCGTTGAACTCGCCTTGGAGGGATTCCGTTACGACGACCTTATCCGCTGGAAAACGGCCGAGGTTCAGTTGGGTGGGCAATTGCTCGGCGCCAAGTTTGACGCGGAAGATTGGGTGGGAGCCGATCCGTCCACGTTGAATATCAACGATGATGGCGTATTGATTGTCGAAGATACCAATGTCCGCTCGTTTAATACTGATCGGGACTACCGCTACCCGATACCATTCAATGAGATTACACTAAGTGGTGGAAGCGTAGTACAGAATCCAAATTGGCAATAACCATAAAATGATAACGACAATGAAAACACGAAATATATTGATTACTTTGCTCATGGTGGCAGGCGGATTGTTTTTTGCCTGCGAGGACAAGGATTATCCCGCGGGTCTGCCGGAATACGAACACCATTATTACATCGTGTATGTGCCCAATAATAACAGTGCAGTGACGGTGAATAGAAGTCAGGCCGAATTGGTGAAATTCCCGGTACAATTTTATTCGTCATTCACACGGGGCTACGATGCCGTGGCCCACTATGCTGTGGTGACACCCGATGTACCCAATCCGGCCGTCTTGGGCGTGGATTTCGAGCTAGTAGACAGTGATGGAAATACCATACAGCCCAATAGCGACGGCAAATATTCCATCACGTTCCCACAAGCCAAAAAAGCTACGGGCGCGGTGTATGTGAAATTGCTCAACAATCCAGAACCGGGGACACGCGTGGTCGAAATCAATTTTGAGGATAATATCACGCCGGATTACCGCGTCGATATCTTCTCAACGGCTTTCAGGCGAACATTAACCATTGAATAGCGATCTTGATCTATGAAGACAACACTCATCATGGGAATCGCGTTGCTCCTCACCCACGTTGGCCGCTCACAGGAGGTCGACGTGGATCGGATCATCCGCTACAGTGAAGAACAGGTCACCTTGCTGTTGGCGGAAACCCAGCGGCTCGCCGCCGATGGCCGGGTGTCTCCCCGTACATTGGATACCGCTGGCCGGTTGGTGCTGGTGCCGGCCAGCGACTGGACGAGTGGCTTTTTCCCGGGAATATTGTGGCAGTTATATGCAACTACGAACGATGGCAAATGGCTGGAGGCGGCACGGGAAGCTACAACGAAGCTGGAAAGTGAAAAATACAACGGGCGTACCCACGATATGGGGTTCAAAATCTATTGCAGCTTCGGTAACGGTTATCACCTCACCGGCGACAGCGCGTACCGGAAAGTCATCATTCAGGCGGCGCAGACACTGTCTACGCGATTCAATCCCGTAGTGGGTTGCCTCAGGTCCTGGGATCACAACAGCCACCGTTGGGACTTCCCCGTCATCATCGATAATATGCTCAACCTGGAGTTGCTGTTCGCGGCTACACGGCTTACAGGGGATTCCTCCTTCTATCATATCGCCGTGTCGCATGCCAATACCACGTTGAGAAATCACTTTCGCCCCGATGGCGGTACATACCATGTTATCGATTACAATCCTCAAACGGGCGAGATTCAACACCGTAATACCCATCAGGGCTATGCCGACGAATCGACATGGGCAAGGGGACAGGCATGGGCATTATACGGTTATACGATGTGTTATCGGGAAACGAAAGATAAGCGTTATCTGGACAAAGCGATAGCCGTTGCCCGATGGCTGATGACGCATTCCCATATGCCGTCAGATGGTATTCCTTATTGGGATTTCGACGCACCGGGCATTCCTGATGAACCCCGAGACGCTTCTGCGGCAGCCGTTATCGCTTCAGCGCTATATGAGCTTAGCACCTTCGATTCAGCAGCTGACACATTCCACAGCTTTGCGGACGGTATTGTCCGTAACCTTGCCGCGGCCTCTACCGCTCGTACAGGTACCCACAGCGGATTTATCTTGCTACACAGTACCGGGTCGAAGCCTGCGGATTCGGAGGTTGATGTGCCACTGATTTATGCCGATTACTACTTTCTGGAGGCGCTCTTGCGGAGGCGGGAGCTTTCAGGTTTGCGTAAACTCGACTAATTTTTCGATATTGCAATTCCAATGGATAGCTATTAATTGATTGACGATGCACGCCGTTGCCGTACGTTTCTGCTTTCTTGCCGCGCTGTTGTTGTACGGAAGCCTGGGATTTGGCCAAACCGTGGAAGGACCTGCGAAGTTTACACGCATCGGGCTTCGGGAGGGGCTGTCGCAAAGCAGTGTGTTCTCACTTTGCCAAGACTACCTCGGCTTCATGTGGGTGGGCACAAGAGATGGACTGAACCGGTACGATGCGCGAACGTTTATTACCTATCGGAATACCCCGTCGGATACTACCTCGCTCACCGACAATTACATCCTGTCACTCCTGGAAGATAGCAAAAAGCGGTTATGGGTGGGCACCAGCGCTGGCGTTAATTGTTACGATAGGAACCGGGACCGCTTCGTGCGGTTTCCGCTCGTCAACAATCAATCAGGCAACCGCCTGTCGGAACCGATCGTATCGGCTATCGTTGAGGACCGTCGGGGGCGGGTGTGGTTTGCTACCTCTCAAGGGTTGTATTGCCTCGATGACAAAGCAAGCCCCGGGCAGCTCACACTGGTCTTCGATGCCACTATGTACAGCGAACAACATGTGCCGATGGGATGTAATAATGTCCAGTCATTCTACGAAGATGATGATGGGAACATTTGGCTAAGCACGGTTAATGGTGTATTGATTTTTGACCCGTATCAGCGCGGGCGTTCGCTGAGGCTTACCCGTCACTTCCGGCATCGTACCGGCGAGTTGAATAGCGATGACGTGCGGGTTGTACAAGAAGTCGCCGACGGTATTTTTTGGTTTGGAACCAAGGAGGGCGGCATCAACGTGTACGATACCCATACCGGTAGGTTTGAATACCTTACCCATCAGCCACAAGCCAACGGGCTGTCGCTGGCCAGCAACGACGTGCGGTCGATTCTTAAAGATCGCTTCGGCGGCTACTGGATAGGCACCATCAATGGTCTGAACTATTACACGAAAGAAAATGGATTCTTAACCTATCTGGCCAATGATTACGACCAGTTTTCACTCAGCAACAATTCCATAAGGCCCATTTTTCAAGATACGCGCGGATCAGTTTGGATAGGTACTTATTATGGTGGTGTATGTGTCTTTGATCGGCATATTCCCACTTTCCAAAACTACACCCACAGTCCATACGTGAGCAGCTTGAGCTATAATGTAGTGAGCGGCATTTTGGAGGATAATAATCAAAATCTATGGGTAGGTACCGAAGGTGGCGGATTGAATTACATGAACCGTTCTGGCCAGGTATCCTATCATTTCAAACACAATCCAAAGGATCCGGGCTCACTAAGCCACAATCACGTCAAATCCTTGCATCTCGACACGCAAGGCAATTTGTGGGTAGGTACCTATGCCGGAGGAGTGAATTTGCTAAAGAAAGGAACCCAAATATTCCAGCATATTCGGCATGATCCGTCGGTCTCTCATTCGCTATCTAACAACAACGTCTATGCAATAAAAGAAGATGGACAGGGAAATCTGTGGTTTGGCACGTACGGTGGGGGGCTTAATCTAAAAAAACCGGGCCGTAATCTGCAATTTGAGAGCTACCGAGCGGCCAAGACAGGCCGTTACCACATCAGCTCCGATCTGGTACGGACCGTTTTCACAGATAGCCGTGGCAACCTGTGGGTAGGCACAGAGGATGGATTAAACCTTAGGCGGGCAGGGACAGACCACTTTGAGGTTTTTCGGTTTTCGCTTGACGACTCCAAAAGTATCAGCGGCAATATCATCATCAGTATCTTCGAAGACAGTCAACGCCGGGTGTGGTTTGGTACCTATAAAAATGGATTGAATCAATATCATTTTGATACGGGGGAATTCAATCGTATTTCAGACCGGGAGGGCCTACCCGGCAATAATATTTTCGGTATTTTGGAGGACAATCGCGGCCAACTATGGCTGAGTACCAATAACGGCATCTGTTGCTTTGACCCCATATCCGGTGTTGTCAAATCCTACAATACCAAGGATGGTATCGGTGGCAATGAATTTTCCATCGGTGCTTACTGCAAAACCTCGGATGGCCAGCTGGTTTTTGGCGGCTCACATGGACTTACTTCTTTTCATCCGCGGGATTTCAGTGTAAGCAGCTACATCCCACCGATTGTGTTTACCGATTTTCGATTGTTCAACCAATCGGTGGTGCCGGGGAGTAGCACCATCTTGGAAAAGCCCATTTCGATAACCGATACAATTGTACTCAACCATGCTCAAAATATCTTTACCGTAGAATTTTCGGCACTCAACTTTGTGCTCCCCGAAAAGAATAGATACGCTTACCGCCTGGATGGATTGGAAAATCAATGGAACTATGTAGATGTCCCTTTTGCTACTTACACCAACCTACATGCAGGTACATATACCCTGTTGGCAAAGGGTTCCAGCAACGATGGCATTTGGAATGAAGTGCCGAACAGGTTGACGATTAAAATATTACCTCCCCCATGGAAAACCTGGTGGGCATATCTTTGCTATGCAGCATTGGTAACAACCGCCTTGTATGTGATTGTCCGGTTTACCAAGATCAGGAGCCGGCTGGAACATCAATTGCAGTTAGAACACCTCGAGAATGAAAGACAGCAGGAGATCAACGAAATCAAACTCAATTTTTTTACCAGTATCTCCCATGAATTCCGTACACCACTTACCCTTATTCTCGCCCCTGTGCAGCACTTGCTTGCCCATATGAAGTTGGAGGAAAACGCGCGGACGATGATGGTTACGGTGAAAAATAACTCTCTGCGGCTGCTCAATCTGGTCAATCAATTGCTGGACTTCCGTAAGCAGGAAAGCGGTAATTTCAAGCTGGCAGTATCATCACATGACCTCGTCGTATTTATTGACCGGATTGCTGCCGAATTTAGACATTATGCTGAAGAACAACATATCCGTTTTGATTATAGTAAACCGATTACAGCCATAGCGGCATGGTTCGATGTCGACCAATTGGAAAAGGTGATTTACAATTTGCTTTCCAATGCGTTCAAATTTGCACCCGTAGGGGGTAACGTGAGACTGTCGATCGAAAAAATCGAACCCACAGATAAATATGCTGCAGGTTCAGTCATCGTTCGCGTATGGGATAATGGCAAGGGGATTCCCAATGACAAACTGGCATCTATTTTTGAGTTTTACTATCAACTCCATACGGGTAATGAGCAAAGGCGGGGGCATTTGGGCTCTGGAATAGGTTTAGCGCTCGCAAAAAATGTCACGGAAATGCATGGGGGTGAAATTGCTGTAGAAAGCTATTATGGTAGTGACAAGCCCACATACACCTGTTTTACCGTACAGCTTCCACTGGGCAACGCATACCTGGATGAGCGACACGTCGTATGCCGCCATACCGAAGACCCCCATCGCGGAGCTACCCCACTCCCTGATCGCAGTGTGTCTGATCTGGCCATTGCCGATGAGGTGGCAGATAACCGCGTGGGCGCACATCGCCCGCTTATCCTTGTTGTAGAAGACAATGCCGAGATACGAACACTCATTGCCGGTAGTCTCGAAACCGATTATGCCATAATGGAAGCGGCCGACGGCCTGCAGGGTTGGCAGTTGGTCAAATCCGAATTGCCCGATTTGGTGATTACCGACATCATGATGCCTGTGTCGGACGGCATATCGTTATTGAAGCAAATCAAACAACATGTAGCTACCAATCACATTCCGGTATTGCTGCTCACAGCGCGGACTTCCGTGGAAAGTATCATCGAGGGATTGCGGTATGGCAGCGATGATTACATCACCAAACCCTTCTATCTCGACGTGCTTTCCCTCAAAATCCGCAACAGTTTAGCGGCGCGCGAACGCTTCCGTAAGAAATTCATCCGTGACTATGTGCTTATGCCGCGTCAGGCCCTCCACGAGCCAGACACTGACCAGCAATTTTTGGGGAAAGTCGTCAGGCTAATCGAAGACAACCTGGCGGAGCCCCAGTTCAACGTCAATGCATTGGCCAGTGAATTGGGTATGAGCCGACCTGTATTGTACCGCAAATTGAAACAGATGACTGACCTGAGCGTTATTGAACTCATCAACGTGCTCAGGCTTAGGAAAGCAGCTCAACTTCTTGTCCAAGGCACCCTTCCCGTGAGCCAGATAGCTTATCAAGTCGGATTTAGCGACCCGAAATATTTTGGAAAATCATTCAAAAACTATTTTGGCAAGTCGCCAAGCGAGTATGCCGCGCTGGATACCGATGAACAACAGCAGGTACTCACACAGAAAATCAATTCGTTTTAACTATGCATATAATCAATTCTACTTTCGTATGCTTGGCTTTGTTTGTTTGTCAAATCGCTTACGGCCAAAGCCAGCTTTCCGTCAGGGGTTTTTGTATCGCTGCACCGAGCCCTGATCGGTTGCTCGAATTTGTTAACTTCATTGATGAGGAACTGGCGCCAAGGGGGGTGAATACGTTGGTGTTACGGATAGACTACAATTACGAGTTTGAAAGTCGGCCCGAACTGCGTGATGAAGCTGCATTATCCAAAGCGGAGGTTAAACAACTGGTGGCGGTCTGCCAGAAAAACGCCATTCGCATCATCCCACAGATCAATCTGCTTGGCCACCAATCCTGGGCCGGTAAAGCCGGGAAATTACTCACGGTATATCCACAGTTTGATGAGACCCCCCATGTGGAAATGCCTGTGGAGTACGAGTGGCCTAACGCCGATGGGCTGTACTGTAAGAGCTATTGCCCGCTGCACCCCGAAGTGCACGACGTGGTCTTTGATTTGGTCGATGAAATCTGCGATGTTTTCGAAACCGACGCCTTCCATGCGGGCATGGATGAAGTGTTTTATATCGGCCATGATAGCTGCGCGCGTTGTGCGGGTAGGGATAAGGCTGAGTTGTATGCCAACGAGGTCAACAAGATTGCGGACCATTTGGCGAGGACGGATCGCCAGCTCTGGATGTGGGGCGACCGCCTCATCGACGGCAAGATGACCGGAATCGGCATGTGGGAAGCCAGCATGAACAATACCCATCGGGCGATAGACCTGATCAATAAGGGAGTGATGATCTGCGACTGGCATTACGATCAACCCCTGCAGACTGCCGTATATTTTGCCATGAAGGGTTTTTCTGTGGTAACCTGCCCTTGGAAAAAGGGAGCTGTAGCGACGGCACAATTGCAGGATATGGTCAGTTTCAGGCAGCAGGCAACTACAGAGATGGCCCCCCGTTTCGGTGGCCTGATGCAAACCGTCTGGTCTGGTGCCGATTCGTTTCTCGATGAATTTTACGGCATTAAGCCGCCGGCGGCGGAAAGTGAAACCGCTTGCTTCAAGGCGCTGTTTGCTGAAATCGGGAAGCGCTAACATGAATGTTTAAGGAACGTCAGATTAATGCAGGGCATCATCCGGCTGTCAGGAAATTCAATATTAATCCCTAACTTTGCTTTATGATTGAACTCCCCGTGATACCGGCGAACCAATTGCAGCGCAAGCCCGATTGGTTGCGCGTAAAACTCCCCGTAGGCAAGGAATATCGGCATGTGCGCAGTTTGGTAGACGAACACAAGCTGCATACCATTTGCGAGAGTGGCAACTGCCCGAATATGGGCGAATGCTGGGGAGCGGGTACAGCGACATTCATGATATTGGGCAACATCTGCACGCGCTCCTGTTCGTTTTGCGCTGTGGCTACCGGACGGCCCTTGGCGGTCGATTTGGACGAGCCCAATCGGGTAGCCCAGTCCGTCAAACTCATGGAGGTGAAGCACTGTGTCATCACGTCGGTAGACCGCGATGACCTGAAGGACGGCGGATCTATAATTTGGGCGGAAACGGTCAATGCCATCCGCCGGGAAAGCCCCGATACCACATTGGAGACCCTGATCCCGGATTTCAAGGGTCAATGGGAAAACCTCGAACGCGTACTGGCGGTACGCCCGGAGGTCGTGTCCCATAATCTCGAAACCGTGCGTCGCCTCACCCGTGAAGTGCGCATACAGGCTAAATATGACCGTAGCCTGGAATGCCTGCGCCGCATATCCGCCGCCGGATTGCGTACTAAGTCGGGCATCATGCTTGGGTTTGGCGAAACGGAAGCCGATGTTATCGAGGCGATGAACGACCTATATGAAGCGGGTGTGCACATCCTCACGCTCGGACAATATCTTCAACCAACGAAAGCCCACCATCCCGTAGTGGAGTGGATTACCCCCATCCAGTTCAACTATTATCAAGAAATCGGACTGCGGATGGGCTTTAAGTATGTGGAAAGTGGTCCGCTGGTGCGTTCATCCTATCATGCCGAGAAGCACTTGTTTGATATGTAATAAAATCGCGCTCTTTCAGCGAACTATTTCTGTTATATGTTTGCGTATGTTCTCGCTGATTTTGTCTATCGGGAGGTCGTCGGGGTCATTGCCAAAAGGATCTTCAATAGATTCCGCAATTAACTCCAAGGATGCCATGACGTAAAATACAAACGGTACGGCTGCAATTACGAAATATCCCATAGAAAATACATATCCTATAGGCAGCGTAAGCACGTAGACGATGATGAATTTCTTGATAAACGAACTATAGGACCACGGAATCGGTGTGTTCTTTATCCGTTCACACGCACCGCAGATATCCGTTAGTGCTAGCAGTTCATTATTGATTACAATCAATTGGTCGCCCGTAAGCACCTCATCCCTATACAATCGGTTGGTACGGCTATACATCAGGGATGCCACCTGATTGGGTCCATGTTTCCTGTTGTCTAGATGCTCAAATTCGGGGTGGGCTTTTTCGTCCAACATAAACCGGGTTTTATTGGAGCGTAGGTGCTCAAATAGCGTGTGGGCATACATGGGGATGGTTTTTTCAAAGAAATCCCGATTGGCCTCGTCCTGCGGCGCGAGGAATGCGTTCACCTTGATGGCAAGATTACGACTCACATTGGTAAGCATCCCCCATTGTTTGCGCGCCTCCCACCAACGATCATACGCCGTATTCGTGCGGAATACCAATAGGATCGACATGACAAATCCCAATAGGTTATGGAGGATGGTGATATTTCTTATCCAGCTCCTTTCGGAAAGCTTCAGGTATTCCAACTCCCAATAGGCAATACCCCAAGAATAGAGCGCCATAACCACCATCAGTGGGAATAGCTTGCGCACCGTATCCGAACGATGCAGGGTAAACGTAGCATGGATCCAATCCTTAGGGTTGTATACAATCATAACACAAACATAGCGAAAGAATCTGTATCTTTGAATGACGTGAAAAACACCACAGCAACACAAGAAGCGTTCATCCAAACACCGCTTGGCGTAACCTCCATCCAAGGCGATGCAACCGGCATTGTTTCTGTTCAGGTCTTAAAATCAGATACGGTTGCCCCGTCGGTAGAAATTCCCGATTGTTTGAAAGAGGCGGTGGTGCAGCTTCAGGAATATTTTTCCGGAACACGGCGGCTATTCGAATTGAAGCTCAACCTTAAAGGCACAGATTTCCAGAAAAGCGTTTGGCAGGAATTGCTCAACATCCCCTATGGAAAGACCATTTCTTACTTAGAGCTTTCTAGGAGGCTGGGCGACATGAAGGCCATCCGCGCTGCGGCCGCAGCCAACGGCCAAAACCCCTTCTGGATTGTCGTGCCCTGCCACCGCGTCATCGGCAGTGATGGGTCGCTCACTGGATATGCCGGCGGACTATGGCGTAAGAAATGGCTGTTGGAGCATGAAAGCCCCTATAAGCAGCAATCCTTATTTTAGGGTGCTAGGATACCGCAATGCACACTATCGGAAATTTTATCAAACATCGTATTTCGGAACGCGGCATACACGTGGACCGGGGTTTTCCATGAAATGCAACAGCTTTACCTCCAAGGTCTCCATTTCTTTACATCGTTCCGATCTCTCGGAAGTAGCGGAAGATCTCACCATCATATAGCAACAGCATCAACCGATCAGAACCACTTGCCTGGCCGGAGTGGTCCCAACGGATGGTCAATTGACTGATTGGCGAACGGCTTCCGCTCATTGTCCAGATCGATTGCGTTTTTCCTGACCTAAGACTGGGCTAATTGGAATGGGCTCACACGGCTTCCAGGAGGCGCTTCGCGCTGATATCTGATACATGAGCAATTGATAGGGGTAAACTGTCGGGATAGACAAACGAATTTGATTGTTGGGTTAGGCTAGCCTTTGAGAAAGAAGGATATAATAGAGCCAAAATAAGACAATATCCTAAGGGGTTTAGGTGGGATTTTAGTTTATTTTTGTTTGTTATAGACCTTTTGACTCCAGTTAAGTTGTGTTTGCGATGGAGGGTATCGATTTTTCAGGCAAAGGGCTCAACCGAATGTGCGAGTAAAATCAAATAGACAATAAATTATGGTCAGACATTTTGGTGTTTTGGTGTTTAAGAAGGAAATCAGCGAGGCTGAGATTGAAGAAAGTCTTCGCATGATGAAAGCGCTGGTTTTGCAAATCCCTGGCCTGCTGGACATGGAATACGGTCCTTACAGCAGCCCTGAAGGGATGAATGATGGCTTTACACATGGGTTTTTAATCACGTTCGACAGCGAGGAGTCCCGAGATGCTTATCTCCCGCACCCCATCCATGAGCAAGCGAAAGACGTGGTTGTTCCCCGTCTGGAGCGCGCGATTGTCTTTGACTTTGTGGTGAAATAGCTATGGATGTGACGTATATGGATCGCCGGGCGGTCGTGATGATCGGATGTTTTGATACCAAGGGCGAGGATTTTTCGCTGCTTAGGGAACGCATCATCAAGTTGGGTCAACCCGTTTTAAGTATTAATGTAGGCGTCAAAGGGACCACAACACTTTTCCCGGTAGCTGTTGAGGCCGATCAGGTCGCTGTGGCGGCAGGTCGTACATTGGATGGATTGCGGTCGCTTGGTGATCGCGGCTTTGCTGTGGCGGAGATGGGGCGTGGTGCGGCTAATATTTTGAAAAAACTGTTTGATAAAGGACAGGTGGCAGGGGTCATCGGGATGGGCGGTGGCGGTGGCACCCACATGGCGTTGACGGCCATGCAGACGATTCCCTTCGGCGTACCGAAGGTGTGCCTAAGCACGATTGCGACCAGAGACGTGAGCATGCAGGTGGGCAGTGCCGACATCGTATTGGTACCGTCGGTAGTGGATATCGGTGGTGTAAATAGTATCAGCCGGATTACTATTGGCCATGCGGCAGCTGCTATTTGCGGGATGGTGCAGGCCAGCTGGGAGTCTGGGGAGGATGAAGGCGGTGAAGGTAAAGGGCGGATTGCCATTAGTATGTTTGGCAATACGACTGCCTGCGTTACGGCGTGTACAGCACTGTTGCGTGAACGAGGCTACGAGGTTTTTTCGTTCCATGCCAACGGTGCTGGCGGGCGTACGATGGAGTCGCTGATTGCCGGAGGGTACTTTGATGGTGTGCTTGATATTACGACCACAGAGCTGGCAGACGAACTATGTGGCGGTGTGTGCAGTGCAGGGCCAGACCGAATGACGGCTGCTGCCAAGCATGGTATCCCGCAGGTAGTCGTGCCCGGCTGCCTGGATATGGTCAACTTCGGGACACTGGATAGTGTGCCCACGCAATACCGCGATCGATTCCTTTACAGTTGGGCACCTGATGTAACGCTGATGCGTACCGATGAGGTGGAGAACCAGCAGCTTGGGGAGCAGCTTGCATTGAAGGCAAATGCATCCTCAAAAAGCACCATTGTAATGCTCCCATTAAATGGAGTCTCACAATTAGATGCTGAAGGCGGTCTTTTTTATCGTCCGTTGGTGAACCAGGTATTATTCAAATCCATCCGTGAAAACCTGGACCCCAATATCAACATATTGGATATTCCATTTCACATCAATGATCAGGGATTTGCAGCTGCTGCTGTCAATACGATGCTGGGCTTAATTGGTGGCGATACGGCAAATTAAATAGGTCGCCGAATAATTAACGAAATTTCAGACATCAGAAATATTTATAATAACAGTATGGCTAATCAATGGACGGGAAAAGGAAACCCCTATACAAAACAGGAAGTAAGAGACCGGTTTCAGAAAACGGTGAACGACGGAAAGGCGATTATCGCCGCTGGTGCAGGCACCGGTATCAGTGCAAAATTTATTGAACGTGGCGGCGCAGACTTGATCATCATCTACAATTCGGGTCGTTTCCGTATGGCTGGCCATGGCTCGGCAGCGGGTCTGATGGCTTATGGTGATGCGAATGCGGAAGCCTTGGATCTCGGAGAGTTTGAGGTGCTCCCGGTGGTTGACGAGATTCCAGTGGTGTGTGGCGTGCATGGTTCGGATCCCCGTAGAAGGATGTGGCATCACCTGCTGAAAGTGAAAGATATGGGATTCTCCGGTGTCAATAACTTTCCGACACATTGCGTTGTAGACGGTCATTTCCGCCGTGTTCTGGAAGAAACGGGAATGGGTTTCCATAAGGAGGTGGAGATGGTAGACCTGGCTACAAAAATGGATCTTTTCTCGATTGTATATGTGGCTACAGCAGAAGAGGCGCGCCAGATGGCACATGTGGGGGCAGATGCAATTATTTCACATGTCGGGACGACCATCGGTGGCTCCATTGGCGTAACAGGGGCAACCTGTAGCATGGATGAAGCCATCGAAAGGACACAAGAGATTGTTGAAGCCGGAAAGGAAGGCAATCCCGACATTTTCTTCCTTGCGCATGGTGGCCCAATCATGAGCCCTGAGGATGTACGCATGGTGCTCGATCGGACAGATGCCCACGGATTCGTTGGGGCTTCCTCGCTGGAACGGATGGGTGTGGAGCGTTCCCTTGAGACCCTAACGAGGGAGTTCAAATCACTTGCATTGAAAAAATAGCTGGCCGCTATTTCCTGCTCAAGCTAGCGCAGACCATCAAGGCCTGCGTTGAAAAATTTAGCAAGCATCATTTGGATTCCGGGTTCAGATTTTCCTATCTTCACCCAGGAAATACCAGATGATGCCTGTACCACCACTAAAAATACTCAAAGCATCGGCCGGGTCTGGCAAGACCTTCAGCCTCACGGCACATTACCTCACGCTGCTATTTTCGGGAGACAGTAAATACCGCGAGATATTGGCTATTACCTTTACCAACAAAGCGACGGCCGAGATGAAAGGGCGTATTTTGGAGGTGTTGGAGGCGCTGGCGATAGAAGATGGATCGACCGACAACAGGGCCGGTGCGTATCGTGAAATCCTGTTGGAAGCCTTCCCGTCGTGGGATGCTCAAATCTTGCGCCAGCGCGCGGCAGCGATATACCGCAGGATCCTGCATGATTATAGCCGTTTTGCCGTAAGTACCATAGACGGTTTCACACAGAAGGTCATCCGTGGCTTTACCTTTGAGCTGGGGATCGACGCCGGATACAAGCTGGAGATGAACATTCGCAAAGTAAAGGCAGACCTCGTATTGCGGCTTAACCGAAGGCTCGATGAGCGACCTGAACTATTGAACTGGATTATGGATTATGCGCAAGCTAAGATCGAGCGGGATGAAAACTGGAATTATCGCTGGGCATTGAGCGATCTAGCGGCCGAGATTTTCAAAGAAGATTTTCAGGACTTCGACAAAGCTGTCTCCGGTATTCCCGAACGGGAGCTTTTTGAGAACCTCGACAACTATTGCAAGGAAACCATCAAACAGTTTGAAGAAGCATTCGAGCAGTTGCTCAAAACAGCCACTGAGCTATTCGTTTCCTCCGGGGTAGATATCACGGATTTGGCGGGAAAGTCGCGCAATCAACTGGGCAAGTTAGGCAATCTGTCTGCCCAAAACCCACATGATGTGGTCAAAAAATTGGAGAAATACATCCACGCGCCGGACGAATGGCAGAAAGGCGGGCTTATTGGTCAGATCGCCCTGTTATATGGCGATTTGAATCCGTTATTGGAGCAGCTATACGACTTTTATACCGCACAAGGCCCGGATTACTACCTTGCCAAAGCCATCGATGAGAACCTCTATTACTTGCGCCTACTCAAAGAAATGAGCGCGTTGCTAGCCGAATGGCGAATGGATAATGGCGCTCAGCTTATCAGTGATGCACAGATTCTTCTGAACAATATCGGTATCAATGAGTCGGGCGATCCTACCTTCATCTGGGAAAAGACAGGCAATCGTTTCCGGCATTTCCTTTTTGATGAGTTTCAGGATACTTCTCGCAAGCAATGGGACAACCTGCGCCCGCTACTCATCAATGCGATAGGCAATGCCTCCGGCAGGGCCGTTGAGCATCTCATCGTGGGCGATGTGAAGCAAAGCATTTACCGCTGGCGTAATGGCGACTGGCGTATCCTATTGGATCGGGGCGAGCAGCAAATCGGCGCGGCTTTTAATACGATGGATACATCATCACTCATCCAGAACGAGACATTGGAGACCAACTACCGCAGCCATGAAAACATCGTGGCCTTCAATAATCTGATTTTTGAATATGCTCCCTCGCAATTGCAACGCAGGCTGAACGACCGCATCCTGACCGAACTGGGCAATGAACACTACGAACACTGGTGGAAACCCTCGGGTTACCACGATACGATTATCCGGGCGTATGAGGATAGCCGCCAGCAATTTCCTCCCAATGCGCGGAAGGCGGGTGGCACCGTGCAGGTAGATTTCATCGAAGTGGAAAGCAATAACCACCGGGCTAGTGCAGTAAAAGAGGAAGCACTGACCCGGTTGGCTGACACGCTCATGGGCTGGGTCGCGGCGGGCACGTACCACCCCGGCCAGGTCGGTATTCTCGTGCGTACCAATAACGAGGCGCGAGAGATTATCCAATACCTGCTTGATCGGCAGCGTGAATCTGAGGTCGCATTCGATATCATTTCGGGTGATGCATTGGTTTTGGGCAGCCATCCCGCCATCCGGCTACTGATCGATACGCTACACGCATTGGTGGGAAGACTGCCCGATTCGGCGTTGTATACGGCCAATTGCATCTACTTATTTCACCAGTTGCAGGGTAAGGGAGAGGCAGTCTCACCCGATGATTGGATGCGTATAAGCACGTGCCAGCCCGTTCAACTGGCCGGACTACTGCCTGAGCCGCTTTGCAGCAATTGGGCTTCGTGGTCCCAGCTGCCGCTGGCCGAACTCGTAGAGTCGCTGATCGTGGCTTACGGACTCCAAACGAATGAAGAAAGCCTGCCTTATCTCCTTGCATTCCGCGATCTCGTTGCCACGTTCACCGCCAACGGCGAACGGGGAATCCATGCGTTCTTAACGTATTGGGAAGAGGAAGGGAGCGATCGGGCATTGCCGGCTGCAGGCGAAACGGACGCTGTGGAGGTCCTTACCATCCACAAGTCTAAGGGACTGGCGTTTGATGTCGTGATGATTCCGTTTTGCAGCTGGCCCATCGATGGGCGCATCAACGGCAATTTCTGGGTAAATACCGAAGATACACCATATGCACTCCTCCGCAAAACACCCGTGAAATATAAAAGTGATCTCGGCAAGTCGCGTCTTTACCGGGCATATTTCGAAGAAATGTTGTTTAACTATATGGATGCCCTCAATACACTCTATGTAGCCAATACCCGGACACGCAAGCACCTTTATATCACCGCGCCTGGGAAAAAAGGTGACGGGGAGATCAGTTCGTTGCTTGCCGGCGACCTACTCCTTGACATATTACCTGATGTTGCCGGTGCGTTGAATGTGGCTTGCAACGGGGGTATGTGGTTGGGAGACGTACCCATAATGGATATCCATGGCGCGCGTGAACCAGTAGCAACTGGGTGGACGTTCGATCATTATCCGGCCTCCGCCCGGATGAAGGAGGAGTTGGCCCGCCCAGAAATACAGACCGAATTGGATATCGTGCGGTTGGATGCGGCCAAACGCCATGGGCAATTATTGCACGAATTGATGGCTGAAGCGGATTCCGAATCGGATTTAGATGTTCGGTTGGATGCTTTGCAGGCCCAGGGATTGCTTCAGGGAGAAGAGCGAGCCGACGTGTTGGCCATGGCTATGGATACCTGGAGCCATCCGCAGTTGGCGAAGTGGTTTAATGGCGCCTATTCGCACTGGAATGAACGGAGTATTATCCTATCCAGCGGTAGGACACTGCGCCCAGATAAAGTTTTGGTGGGCGCGTATGAGACCATCGTACTGGACTTCAAATTCACGCAGCACGAGGATGAATCCCACCTCAGGCAGGTAGCCGACTATCAACTGGTGCTCCGTGAGATGGGCATGCCAAACGTCAGTGGGTATGTGTATTATGGAGAATTGAAGAAATTGGTGGCCGTATGAGAACCGATCCATTCCTCCGACAAGTTGCAGCAGATCTATTGTCCCGGTTTGGCGACGATTTGAAAGACGTGGGCGTGGTGCTGACTAACAAGCGACCGATCGTTTTCCTGCGCAAACACCTGGCTGAGCTGGTTGGTAAACCCTTATGGAGCCCTTCATTTTTTACGGTACAGGAATTCCTTCGTCAGTCGGCCACGGTGCCAGAGGCGAGCCCCTTGGCACAGTTCTTTATTCTGCACCGGCTACACAACACGTTGCTCCGCGAGGAAGGACGACCGGAGGAAATACCGGATGAGTTCTATCCCTTGGCTGAGATCATCTTGAGCGATTTTGCCCAGTTGGACTATGACCTGGTAGCACCGGAAGAAGTTTATGCTGAATTACGCGACATCGCCCTCCTCCAACAACGTTTCCCCCATCTCTCTGTCGATCAGCAACGCTTCATGCGCCAATTTTGGGAGTCTTTTTCGGTGGGCAAACAGACGGCTATCCAGCAAAAATTCCTCCAGCTGTGGGGGCGATTACCCACGCTTTACCAACGGTTCAAAGCCGAACTGGCTCTGCAGAAGCTGACTACCACGGCGGGAATCTACCGCACGCTTGCGGAGGGTCGTGCGGACAATCCCGGCTTCATCGACGCATACAAGCAAGTTGCGTTTGTAGGCTTCAACGCACTCAACCAATGCGAGGTGAAGCTCTTCACACAATGGCAGGAAGCCCAAAGGACACGCTTCTACTTTGATGCAGACAGCTACTACCTCGACGACGACCTGCAAGAGGCAGGACTCTTTCTTCGGAAAAACATCCTGCAGTACGGGCTGAAGAATACCTTGGGGGAATTTCCGGTCACGTTGGCGTCAAAAACCAACCGCATTGAATTGATTTCGACTTCAGGTAAAGTAGCGCAAGCCAAGCTGTTGTCGAAATTGCTGGCCGATCGACCAGCCGAACGGGGTACTCCAACAAACACGGCCATCATCCTGGCCGATGAAAGCCTGCTCGTGCCGGTACTGCAAAGCCTGCCTGATGGCTTCGATTTTAACGTGACCATGGGTTATCCGTTAACGCAATCCACGCTTTTCGGATTCATCGACGGTTGGCTGAGCGTCCAGCAACAGTTGGCTGCTAATCAGGGGCGATACGTACATCACCTCGACGTAGAAGCTATCCTCAGCCATCCACTAAGTGGCATATTGCCCGAAGAGCGGGATGTGTTGCAGCAAACCATTAATGCCAACGAATGGCTGGAGGTACCCGTTGCGGAACTCTTGTTGAAGTCTGGAAGTTACCCTCATTTTTTTGTTCCGCGGAGCGGTGGTGAGGGATTGCTCCAAGCCTTGCATGTCCTATTAGACGGGGTGCTTGATTATCGTCAAAACTCCCATAGTCTTCGGCATATCGAGGCGGTGCTGATCCTTGCCGTGAAGAAAGCACTTAACTTATTGCAAGACGGGCTGATGCATTATCCTGAGCTGTCGATGCCTTTTCTTTGTGCACTGATCCGTAAAGCCCTCAAAGGGATATCGGCTCCAATCGAAGGTGAGCCGCTGAAGGGTGTGCAGATCATGGGCTTGCTTGAAAGCCGTTGCCTCGACTTTGAGGAGGTTTATATCATTGGGGCTAATGAGGGAAAGCTACCCAACATCACCGCTGCACCGACTTTTATCCCCGACTCCATCCGGCGCGTCCACGGCCTGCCGGTACTGGAAAATCAAGATGCGTTGTCTGCATACTTGTTTTACCGGCTACTGCAACATCCCCAGCATATCTCGGTAGTGTACAACACGGTCGTAGACGATAGCAACAATGGCGAGGTAAGCCGATTTGTAAGGCAATTGGCCTTCGAAAGCCGGTTTACATTCCAGTATCGCAGCCAACAGCAACCTATCAAGACTATCCCTGCGTCTCCTTCGCTCACCTTGTCCAAAACCGGAGCGGTATGGCATAAACTGAGCCGTTATTTAGACGACACAAACCCGGATCGCCCGAAATTGTCGGCTTCGGCGTTGACAACGTACTTGCAATCGCCGCTCCTATTTTTCCTCAAGTATATTGCTGGCATCAAGGAGCCACCCAAGTTAACCGAGGAGTTCGAAATGAACCGGCTGGGCTCGGTTGTACACCAAGTGATGCAGGATGTGTATGAGCAGCTGAAAATGAATGACGATATGATCACGGCACAGCGCATCCGGCAGAAAATCAGTCTGCTCCCACACATTTGCCTACAGGCGTTGTCGAAAGAACTGCACGGCGAAGCCAATAGGATCAGGATGCCCAATAGTATGCAGCGTATCCTGCTCAAGGTGGCCGAAGAGTATGCAGCGGTGTTCCTCCATTACGATGCGGCGCAAATAGCCCCTTTGCGCATCGTGGAGCTGGAAAACGAGCGGGATTATTCCGTGGCCTTTCCCATAGCCGTACAGGGCGAACCTCAGACGGTTAAGCTCTATGGCATTATTGACCGGGTGGATGAAGTAAATGGTAAAATGCGCATCGTGGACTACAAAACCGGGCGCGACGAAGTGAAGTTCAACGGACTGGATACCCTGTTTGCTCCCGCATCGGCGAAGAGCAATAAGGCAATGATACAGACGCTGTTTTACACGTATGTATATGAGCAGGTAACTGGTAGCCGTGGGGTAGAGCCCAACCTATACATTGCCCGCAAACTTCGTGCGGAGGGTACGTTATTTTATACCAGTGGGCGGGGAGGCAAGCTTGTTGCCGAAGGCGCTGCCCTGGAAGATATCAAAAGTCAATTTGTGACGTTCCTGCGCCAGACGTTGGAGGAGTTGTTCAATCCTGATGTTCCGTTCCGTCATAACCCGGATGCGGTGTTGTATCCCAATGACCCCTACAGCGAATTTTTAAACCAGTTGCAACCGCTATCGGATGACGAAACCTAGGAAACCACTTTTACTTTTGCTTGCTCGATCGATAACTGCTGCGCAACCTTCCCGGCGATTTCCAGAAATGCAGTACGTGCGGGATTGTCTTCGTCCATCATTACGGGCAATCCGTTGTCTCCGGAATCACTGATGCTTTTCACCAAAGGAATCTCACCAAGGAATGGCGCATTAAAGCGTTCCGCCAGCCGTTTTCCCCCATCTTTGCCGAAGATGTAATAGTTATGGTCGGGCAATTCTGCCGGAGTGAAATAAGCCATATTTTCTACGACACCCAAAAGCGGGATGTTGATCGAATCCATCAGGAACATGCCAATCCCCCGTACGGCATCAGACAATGCCACGTTTTGTGGGGTAGTTACCACAACGGCCCCCGAAATGGGAAAGCCTTGGGCCACAGTGATGTGCACGTCCCCCGTCCCCGGAGGTAAATCCACAATTAAATAATCCAATTCGCCCCACTCCGCATCATTGAACAACTGTTTAACGGCTGTACTTACCATTGGGCCACGCCAAGGAACAGGCTGGTTAGGGTCGGTGAAAAATCCGATGGACAGCAGTTTTATACCATATTTCGTTATCGGTTCGATTTTTGTCTTGCCATCTGAGGTTTTGGAGGCTTTGGGTCGTGCGCCCTCCAACCCAAACATAATGGGCACGGAGGGTCCGTAGATATCTGCATCGATTAGGCCAATCTTGGCTCCTTTAGCATGTAAAGCCAGGGCCAAGTTAGCGGCAACGGTGGATTTGCCTACGCCCCCCTTACCCGATGCAACGAGAATAATATTTTTAATATTGGGCAGTTGGTCCCCTTTCGGACCAGCCACATGGGAAGTCATATTGATATCTACGGCAATGTTTTTATCCACAAACAACGCGATGGCGTTACGGCAAGCATGCTCGATATGCCCTTTTAATGGACAAGCTGGCGTGGTAAGTACCACATCAAAACGGATTTTTGATGGGGTGATTTCCACGTTCTTTATCATATTAAGGGTCACCAAATCTTTCTTAAGGTCGGGGTCGTCTACATGGCTTAGCGCATGCAGCACTTGTTCTTTGGTAATCATCGCTCCTTTATCTGTTTGCAATTTCAACGATTACAAAACTAAAGAAAGCGAAACACAAACTTGTCATATCTTTGTTTTTAATGATAATTATCCCGTATTTAGGCTCAAAATAAAGTCAGCATTGCAGTTCGTATGTTTAGGCAGCTATTAAGCAGAATCACCAAAAGACAACTTGTCATCGGCGGTGTTGTACTGGGAATACTGGTATTGGCTGGCCTTATTGCATGCGTGGTTGCATACCATAAGCGGGAGGCATTGCTGGCATCGACTATTGCGCGTATCCAATCCAGGATGGCTGCAGATTACCAAATCGACCTCGCCATCGGGAAGGCTTATTTTTCGGGGATGACCACGGTGACCCTTGAAGAGGTGAAGGTTTTACCGCATGACCGGGAGCAATTGGCCGGTGTGGAGGAAGTATCCGTTAGCATCAAGCTTTTTCCGCTACTTACCGGCGATGTGAGGTTTGGACGTCTGCGCGTACACGACGCTCAGATCCAGCTGATCAAGAAAGACAGCATCAGCAACTATGATTTCGTTTTCAAAGGTCTGGATACGGTAGATACTGCCGAAGAGGGGCTGGCGGAACAGCCTGATGAGGCAAGTGTCAATATGGCCCAAGCGGCAAACCGCATGCTCAACAGTGTGCTCTACAAAATACCCGAGGATATGGAGCTACGTGACTTCATACTGACGTACCGTGACGATAGTATTAGCCAACGCATCAGTGTGCCAAACGCCGATATTGACAACGGTTACCTCACATCCGCCGTATTCCTTAATGACAACGAAGCGGCCTGGCAGGTCTCGGGCAAATTAAACCCCCATAAACGCCAACTGTATGTAAAGGTACATGCCAATGGTCAGAAAATCGCGATACCACTGCTTGAACGCAAACTTGGATTGAAACTCAGCTTTGATACGATTGAGACCCGTCTTCGCGAAGTTTACTGGACCAACAACGAATTTTTGCATTTCAAAGGGGAATGGGCAGTCAAAAACCTGACGATCAACCATTGGCGCATTGCCCAAAAGGATGTCGTAGTGCCCGATGCCCATGTAGACGCCGAAGTGATTGTCGGCAACAGCCATATCGAACTTTCCAAAACATCGGCTGTAACGGTCAAAAAACTTGTGGTACATCCTTTTATTCGCTATACCACCGTGCCGGACAAGACCTATGCATTTGGTCTGGAGACACCCGAAATGGAAGCTCAAGACCTTTTTGACGCATTCCCAAAGGGGCTTTTCGAATCGCTGGAAGGTATACGTGTATCGGGTAAAATCCAATATAAGCTGGATGCTTTTCTGGACACCGCCAATCCGGACAGTGTACAGTTCGACTCCAACATGGAACAAAAGGATTTTAAAGTGAATGCATGGGGCAATGCGAATATCCCGAAAATCAACAAGACGTTTGTATACACCCCCTATGAGGATGAAAAACCCGTGCGTGATATTGTGGTAGGCCCCGAGAACCCGAACTTTATACCGCTCGCCCAAATATCACCCGACCTGCGGAATGCGATCCTCACAACGGAAGACCCCTCGTTTTTCAGCCACAACGGATTTGTGGAAGAAGCGATACGTACATCGATTGCTATCAATTTCAAAGAAAAGGCATTCAAACGTGGTGGCAGCACCATTTCCATGCAATTGGTCAAAAACGTATTCCTCAACCGGAACAAGACCATTGTGCGAAAGCTGGAGGAAATATTGATCGTTTGGTTAATGGAAAGTACACGGGCTGTGAGTAAAGAACGGATGTATGAAGTGTACCTCAATGTTATTGAATGGGGACACAATGTCTATGGTATCAACGAGGCCGCCCGTTATTATTTCAGCAAGCATCCCGCTCAACTCACGCTCGGGGAAAGTATCTACTTGGCAAGCATTGTCCCCCGGCCCAAAACAGGCTTGTATTCGTTTAATTATGAAGGTGGCCTCAAATCGTACATCGCACCGTATTTTAGTTATATCGGCAATATTATGGCCAGACGTGGTTTGGCTCCGGCTGATTCATCGGGAAGTTATGGGTTTTATGCGGTGAGTCTCCGGGAAGCACTACGTCCGGACAAGCCTGTCGCCGCGGATACGTTACAGTTGGAAATGCCGCCCACGGATTTCGAAACGGAATTGCAGCAGGTACGGGGTTTGCTGGACCGTATCTTCAACAGCTCCGAAGAAGAAGAAAACCAATAGCTAACGGATGAAAATTACAATAAACCACAAAGAGTTTGAGCGTATCATAGACTATAACCAGATAAAGAAACGTATCCGGCTTATCGGCATACAGCTCAATGTAACCTACGAAAAGCAACACCCGGTTTTCATCGGAGTGCTTAATGGCTGCTTCATGTTCATGGCAGACTTGATGAAACAGATCCATATTGCCAACGAGCTGTCTTTTGTTAAACTCTCATCTTATGACGGCGTTTCCCAACGTCGGCAGGTAGACGAATTGATTGGCCTTGACTGTGACCTTGCAGATCGGGAAGTGGTCATTGTAGAAGATATCGTGGATACCGGCAACTCATTGAAACATACACTTGATCTGGTAAACGCCCAAAACCCGGCTTCGGTAGCTGTATGTACCCTGCTGCTCAAACCGAAAGCCGTAAACCATATATTTGACAATATTGCCTATGTAGGGTTCGAAATCGACAACGATTTCGTGGTGGGTTACGGATTGGACTATCAAGGCATGGGGCGGACCTTGCCGGATATCTATCGGGAGGTCATACCTGAAAAATGACGGATATCACTACGAATGCTGATCAACATCCCCTAATAGTCCCGACTGTTTCATATCGTTTCAATAGGATTTTTTAACTGGCTGACCGAGAAAGCGGACATCCAGAAAGCGGGTAAGGCCGAAATCAACGAAAGGCTTAGCGCTTTAACCCTTTATCGGCTTTAATATATGATGTGCTCAACGCAACAGATTTTCAATCAAAACCATTTAATAGTTGAACCCTATCCCATTCGGCGTAAATGTTTGAAAAGAAGAGAAACTTGTGATAATTTTTAATAGAAGTAGTGAAAATTCGCCTATTTTCTAGATTATCCTATCTTGACCAAATACTTGTATAAACAAGAAAATAGCTGGCTAAAAGGTTTTATGCAGCAAAAATCGATGCAGGATAGTACAGGTTGCAATTCAAGTAAATCGTATCTTTATTTGATAAGACGCCAATGCGATTATTTTATAACTTAAATTCATGCTATGAAAGGAACACTTACTCGCTCTCATTTACCAAACCCTTATGCCCCTAGCCAGTAACGGGTATCATCTCCTTTACCAACGTGGTTGACATTGATTAGGCTGCGGTCGGCCTAACAAATTAGGATCTAAAACTCCGCGATTAAAAACGGAAAGCAAGTTAGCTGGCAACGCTGATTCATTCGGATAGCTGTAAACGGTTATGGTCTGGTTTATATAAGACCATACAAAGCTATGCTTTTGCGAAAAAACCAATAATGAATAAATAAAAACAATACATTCAAGTTAAAATTACATGGGTATAAAAAACAAAAACACTTGGCTTTTATCTTGCGGGATGTTGATGCCTGCGCTGATAAGTATGCTTGCCATTCAGTCCTGTAAGGACAAAGAACTGACGAAATCCGGGAGCGAGTATGATCCTGGGTTACCAATCGAACTGACATCTTTCTATCCAGATTCCGGGATATTCCAGGAAAAAGTAATGTTGATTGGAAAAAACTTCGGATCTGATCCGAAGCAAATCCGCGTTTGGTTCAATCAACGTAGGGCGCCAGTCATTGGTTCCACGGGCGAACGCATGTATGTGATGGCACCACGCCTACCAGGCGACACATGTGTCATTTCAGTGGCGGTCGGCTCTGATTCGGTCGTATTCCAAAAGAAATTTCTATATCACACCTCGGTGACTGTTACAACAATTGCCGGAAATGGTAGTCGATCTGAGTACCGGGATGGTGACCTAACCCAATCCATCGTAACACCGAGGTTTCTTTGCGTGGATAAGGACGACAATATCTTTATGATCAACCGAGAGGCCGGCCTTTACCATGTAGCCCGTATAGACGAAGAAGCCAACGAGCTAATTACAGTGGCACGTGACGTCGTGGGCAATGTGCCCGCGGCCGACCCGGTCAGCGGACTGATCAGCTTTCCGACCGAAACCACGATCGGATCATTCTATACGCTTGATCCACAAGAGTTCTGGGCACCGCGAATCCGGGAAATGAAATGGCCCGCCACGGGTGACCGGCCGGAGGCGGGTTGGAAGCACAGTATGGTGTTCAATCCTTCCGACGGCTATATCTATACGCGTTATTATCATGGTCACATTGTAAAAATCCACCCAACAACGTACGAAGTCGAAACGATCTTTAAGACCGAACAGGGAGATAGTTATGGAATGACGTTTAGTCCCCTAGAACCCAACATTCTTTATATGTCATTTTTCGGCAATGCGGGTGTCAATGCGAACAGCATCTGTAGCATTGATGTAACCGATCCGGACAATACCTTCAAAAAACTCAACAGTTCAACAGCTGGCGGACATCGTGACGGCCGCCTAGAAGTGGCGCAATTCCGTAACCCGGACCAGATTTTCTGTGATCAGGACGGCAATATCTTTGTCGCGGACCGGAGTAATCACTGCATCCGTCGGATTACGCCAGAAGGTATGGTGGAGACCGTTTTGGGCATGCCGGGTACTGCGGGCTGGCGGGATGGCGGGCGCGAGGAAGCGCTGTTTAACAATCCAACCGGTATTGGTATCAGCAGCGACGGTTCGGTTTATGTGGCCGATTTCGATAACAACCGGGTAAGAAAATTGTCAGTCAATTAATCATCAAACCTCAAACTTAGGATGAAGTATTTAACCTACTTACTGGGGGTACTGTTATCAGTATCCTTCATTGCCCGCGCACAGGAGCAGAGTGCCTATACCATGCAGGGCGTGGTGTATGATGAGAACGAGAAACCTTTGGCAGGAGTTTCGATCTACCTGCGGGATAAGATCACCATCGGAACGGCGTCTGCCGACGACGGCAGTTTCACCATCCGGGCATCCCGGGGCGATATGATTGTTTTTAACTACGTTGGATACGAAAAATTCGAATACTTGGTAACCGAGGAAAAGAAGGATGTCGTGGTCCGCTTCACCGAAAAAGCAGAAGCGCTTGATGAAGTCGTGGTGACAGGTTTAGGCCGGACACAACGTAAAATCTCTTCCGTGGCAGCGATTACTACAGTCGACCCGAAGGATCTACAGACGCCAGCACCCTCCATAGCTAACCTGTTGGGCGGGCGTGCGGCAGGGGTAATCTCCATGCAGACCAGTGGCGAACCGGGGAAAAACATTTCCGAGTTCTGGATTCGAGGCATTGGCACTTTTGGGGCAAATGCCAGCGCCCTGGTACTGATTGACGGATTGGAAGGAAATATCAACACGATTGATCCGGCAGACATAGAAAGTTTTTCCATTCTGAAAGATGCATCAGCAACGGCGGTATATGGCGTTCGCGGAGCGAATGGGGTCGTGTTGATTACCACCAAGCGCGGTCAATCCGGCAGGCTAAGCATTACTGGGCGGGTCAATTCAACGCTGTCTTATCTAAACCGGGTTCCCACTTATTTGCGGGCCTATGACTATGCGAGGCTCGCCAATGAAGCGCGGGTACTTCGCGGCGAAAGTGAAATCTATTCCGACGTGGAACTGGATATCATTCAGGACGGTCTTGATCCAGACATCTATCCCGATGTAAGTTGGCAGGATGAAGTGTTGCGTAAGCAGAGCTTGCGCCAGGGTTACTACGCTAGTGCACGTGGTGGTGCACAGGTGGCCCGTTACTTTCTAAGTCTTGGGTTCACCAACGACCAAGCCGCTTATAACTACGATAAAACCAGTGTGTATTCGGCCAATACCGGTTTTAAGACCTACAACTACCGAACGAACATCGATCTCGAACTCTCCCCTTCCACCAGCCTATTTTTCGGGACGGATGGCTTTTTGGCCATCCGAAATAATCCGGGTGTAGCCAATACCGATTATATCTGGTTTGCCCAATCTAATCTGAATCCATTATTGCTACCAACCATGTACTCGAACGGACAGTTTCCGGCGACATCGGAAACCGCTTCGCTCCGGTCACCAAATGTGATGATCAATAACATGGGGCGGCGTACCGATCAGGAATATCGCGGCAAATTCACCCTACAGCTTGATCAGGACCTATCGATGTTTCTCGAAGGCCTGAAAATCCGGGGGCAAGGCGCTTATGACCTGATCAGCCATTTTAACGAAAGCCGGATGACGTATCCTGCCCTTCACCAAGCTGTAGGCCGCGACCAGCAAGGCGATCTCATTACCATCGAACGCGTACAGAAAGGCGCGATATCCTATGGGCATAGCACTAACCAATATCGGCGGTACCATTTTGAAACCACCCTCAACTACGACAAAGTGTTCGGCGGAGATGGGGCTCACCGTGCGTCAGCATTAGTTTATTATTACATCAGTGATCAAAAGTGGGCGCAAGAACCTGGTCAACCGGCTCCCAACAATTTAAGGGCTATCCCGATCCGCTATCAAGGTGTTTCCAGCCGGTTTACATATGGGTTCCGGGACACGTATATGATTGACTTTAACTTCGGATACACGGGCTCCGAAAACTTCCAGCCGGGTAGGCAGTACGGCTTCTTTCCTTCTGTAGCGGGCGGTTGGGTACCTTCAAATTATGAGTTTGTAAAAGACAATATGTCTTGGATTAACTTCTTGAAGTTCCGTGGATCATACGGTACCGTGGGTAACGACCGGATCGGTTCGCGCAGATTCCCATACCTTACACTGGTGAATCAATACACTGTCAGCCCATGGGGTACCAGTCAGATCAATGATGCGGTTAACGAAGGGGTTGTAGGAGCCGACAACCTGGAGTGGGAAAAAGCGATCAAATCCAACCTGGGTATTGAAGGCACACTTTTCGACCACAAAGTACAATTTGTGTTTGACTTGTTTAATGACCAGCGAAACGGCATCTTTATGCAACGTGTGCAGGTGCCTTCCTATGCAGGTCTGGTGAATATGCCTTTTGGCAACGTGGGTAAGATGAGGAGCTATGGAGCAGACGGAAGCACCAGCTTTACCCAGAAATTGAATGCCGATATGAACTTTACGGTAAGGGGAAACTTTACCTACTCCAAGAACGATGTACAGAACTGGGAAGAAGCTAACCCGAGGTACCGATACCAGGAAATCTCCGGGTTCCCCCACGGTGCGATACGGGGTTATCAGTCGTTAGGTCTATTCAAAGATTGGGACGATGTGGATAACAGCCCTGCCCAGTTTGGTCAGGTGATGCCCGGCGACATCAAATACCGAGACATCAACGGCGATGGAGTCATCAATACCGATGACCAAGTGCCGTTGTCGTATGCGACATATCCCCTGTTGATGTTTGGCTTTGGTGGCGAATTCCGCTATAAAGACTTTACCGTCGGTGTACTATTCAAAGGTACAGGTAAAACGGATTTCTTTCATGTTGGGCAATTTGTTCCAGGTTATGGCGTCAATGCCACCGGCTACGTGCCGTTCTATAACGGAGTTAATGGCAACGTACTTTCCCTCATCAATGACCCATCTAACCGATGGATACCACGGGAGTATGCAATTGCCCAAGGCATCGACCCGGCATTAGCCGAAAATCCAAACGCGCGCTTTCCCAGGCTCACTTACGGATACAATGAGAACAATACCCGGCTTTCTGACTACTGGAAAGGCGATGCACGTTATATTCGGCTGCAGGAGGTCACGTTAAACTACAACTTGCGCAAGGCATTTCTGCAACGGCTGAAAATCACATCCATTGACTTTCAGCTAACAGGCAATAACTTAGCTATTTGGGATAGGGTTAAGATTTTCGACCCCGAACAGGCACAACGAAATGGAGAAGTCTATCCGATTCCGTCAAGCTTTATCCTCCAACTTTACATTAACTTATAATAACAATCCAGCATATGAAACTAATGAAATTAGGTAAATGGTTGGTGCTTTCGGCAGGTCTATGCCTTACCGGATCGGCCTGTAAGGACTTTTTGAGCGTAGACAATTACTTCAGCGAAGAGCTGAAGCTTGATTCGGTTTTCGCTGAGAAACGTCATTTGGAAGCGTACTTGTGGGGAGCGGCAGGCATGTTTCCCGACGAAGCCAATTTTTTCCAGAATAATATTACGCCGGGGCCGCTGGCCACGGATGAGGCATTCACCGCATTTTTAACACTGCATAACTACAACGGGATGCGCTTTGTCCTCGGTGAAATTACTGCAGCCAATGTTGGCTCAGCAGGATGGGGGAACTATTATCGCATAATCCGCAAGTGCAATACTATATTCACCCGGATTGATGAGGCAAGAGATCTGACAGCAAACGAGCGTTATGAGATTCTTGCCTATACGCGGTTCATCCGGGCGTATGCATATTACAGTATTCTTGTAGATTATGGCCCTCCAATCCTACTTGGTGACGAGATTATCGAATCCAATGCACCATTGGCCGATTATGATCGCGCACGTACCACGTATGATGAGGCGGTGGAATACATTTGTGCAGAATTCGAGACAGCTGCAATCGCTTTGCCAGCTTCAGGGAGCCTGATGGAGTTTGGCCTTCCGACAAAAGGTGCCGCCTATGGTTTGATAGCCCGTCTCCGGCTTACACACGCCAGCCCATTATACAACGGCGGCCAGGCAGCCCGTTCGTTTTTCGGCAATTGGCGGCGCTCTACAGATAATGCACAATATGTTTCTCAAACCTACGACGAGCGGCGCTGGGCATTGGCGGCGGCTGCCGCAAAGCGGGTGATGGATCTGAGTCTGGCTGGCGGTGTTTCTTATCGCTTACATACAGTAGCAGCAGATTCGGATACCCCACCTCTTCCTTCAGGAATAATCTCCGATCCTGATTACTACAAGCCTTGGCCGGAAGGAGCTGCGGGCATCGACCACTACAAGTCTTATTCGGATATGTTTACCGGCGAATCAGTTATTCCTACAAACCCCGAATATGTTTGGGGACGCAGAAGCAGTGTTGTTCAAGCCAATACGCAAATGGCTTTCCCGGAAAAGCAGAGTGGCTGGAACGGATTGAGCGTTACACAAAAGATCATTGACAATTACCGTATGATTGATGGTCGGACCATTGACAATTCGAGCCAGGAATATCCCTATACGGAAACCGGTTTTGCGGGATCCGCTAAATTATTCTCCGGTTATCGGCTGAATGCCGGGGTGAGCAACATGTATGTGAATCGCGAAGCCCGGTTTTACGCCTCCATTGGCTTCAGCGAATGCTATTGGCCAATGAGCTCTTCAACCTCGTCGGGCTTTTATAATCAAACGATTTCCTATTATTACGATTCTCCCAATGGGAAAGGTGGTGTAAGTAGCCCGACTGACTTTCCCGTAACGGGCTACGTGATCAAAAAATTCATTCATCCCACCGATGCCTTTGGCGGAACCAATGCGCGCCGTATGGATAAGGCCTTCCCAATCATTCGGTATGCCGAAATCCTGTTATCCTATGCTGAAGCGTTAAACAATTTGACTGGTAGCCACACCATTGATGTGGATGGGCGACAACTTACTTTAAGCCGAGACACGGAAGAGATTCGCAAAGCCTTCAATCAGGTGCGCCACCGGGCTGGATTGCCGGGCATTACTGGTGATGAAAGTGTCGAAACCATACAGCAATTACTTGAAAAGGAGCGTATGATTGAGTTTCTGTTCGAGAATCGCCGCTATTTCGATGTGCGGAGATGGGGTATTTACGAGCAGACAGAGAGTGAACCCATCCGTGGTATGAACATTGAAGGTTCGAAAGACGTGTACTATACACGGGTTGTACCAAATACGTCACGAATCGGGGCGCGTATTGTAAATAGAAGGCTGGCATTACTGCCGCTTCCGCTTGAAGAGGTGCGGTTGCTGCCTTCGTTGGATCAAAATCCAGGTTGGGAAAATTAATAAATCCGAGCATGAAAAAATTTTCATATATAAAATATTCGGCCTTAGCCGCTTTCGCCGTGATAAACTTATCGTGCGAAAGGGATGAAATCTTTGAACGCGAACAGTATAAAAATGTATTCGCTCTAATTAGTGAAAATGACAACGTATCATCCAAATTCCACGATTTGGGAAGCGAAACAATAGGCTATGTTGCCGCTTCATTGGGTGGAACAACGCCGACGAACAAACCCATTGAGGTAAATCTGATTGAAGACCCGACATTGATCGATGAGTACAATCGCACCAATTTTGATGTAGATCATTCCAAATACGTCCGACCACTGCCGACAAGCAAATATGACATCGAAAAGTACTCGTTTACAATCCCAGCGGGAGACATCGGCGGACGCCTTCCGATACGGATCAGGCCGGATGGACTGTCGCCCGATTCGTCTTACTTTATTCCGTTGCGGGTCGAGTCGCATTCGTCTTACGAAGTCAATCCAGAGAAGAGCTTCCTGCTGTACCGCGTACGGATCAAAAACTATTGGGCACGTGCCGACGGAAACACCATCTACAGCATGCGTGCACGGCTACGTCAGGATGGCTCCGCATTTGAATTGCAGCTGCCCGGTACCAAAATCATGCATCCCATCGGCGAGCGCGAGGTCCGGATCATGGTAGGTAACGAGGCGTACTCTTCAAATGTGAACGTGTTTAACCGCGCGGCGATTACCTTACTGATCGGCGAGGATAACAAGGTGACCATTCGCCCCTACAAAGATGTAGAAGTCCAGCAGATCGATGGGGATAGCGACTACCCGAATACTTTTGCCATTGAGGACGACGGGTTTAAAACCTACAAAACATTCCTGCTCAACTATTATTTCCGCATGGATGGTGTAGTCTATCAAATGAAAGAAGAGCTAAGACTGGAATTTGATCCGGATGAGGAAACCAGATTGTAATAGATTTTGTCCTTTTAACTGTGTTGAAATGAAAAATAAATTTAATTACCTTGCCCTAGGCATCTTATTGTCGCTGTGCACAATGGGCTGCGACGACTATGAGGTAAAAGATATCCCGAAAAACATCTACGTCGACAAAGCGTCCTTATCGCTCTTCGTAGGCGAACAGATGCAACTGAAAGTCAGCCCTACAGACGGCACCTACAACTACCAATGGACGAGTGAAGATCCTGCCATTGCTACGGTTAGCAGCAGCGGGTTGGTCCAGGCAATAAGTTCAGGCTTCACGAATGTCATAGTAACCGGAGGCCCCGCGAAAACACTTGTGCCGATTACATCCATTACGCGGATTCCGCTTGAAGATGTTATCTTAAGTGAGAACAACATCGAGTTGATGCCCGGCGGACAAAAGACGCTTTTGGCTACCTTTATACCTGCGACGGCGAATGATATCCCGGATTGGCAGTGGGTTTCGGAGAATCCGGAAATCGCAACCGTTAGCGAAAACGGCGAAATCACGGCCATAGGTGAGGGGATTACACATATTGTCTACCGGGCAGGCACCGTGGAACAACGCGCTGTCGTGGACGTAAGCTTCACCAGTCCGTTCAATGGTCCACACATCCTCTCGGCAGCAGCGGAACGAATTATTTATGCTGCCGATTTTGATTATGGTGGTGAAGGTCTTGCATTTCACGACGCGGATGCCACCAGCGCGATTGGTAATGACAATTACCGCCGTGGTAAAGGTGATACCGAAAGCTTCGCGGTAGAAATTGAGGGCGACGGCAACAATATTGGCTATATCAATGGTGGCGAATGGTGGCAATACACCGTATACGTACAGGATGCTGGCGAATATTGGTTTGATTTGGGATTGTCGGCCGCCGGCGACGCCAAGTTAAGGGTTGAAGTGGATGGCGTGAATGTAACCGGTACCGTCGATGTTCCGAACAACGGCTCCTGGGCCGACTGGCGCTGGTTCCCAGACCCAAGATTGGTAATCAATTTCACGGCAGGCAAGCACAAGGTGAGGATATTTACCGAACAATCGGGCTTCAACCTACGGGGTATGCGCTTTTTCAAAAAATAGTGATAACCCCCCTAAATTTAAATGAATGCCAGGTAGATCAATTCCTGGCATTTTCTTTTTCATTTAAAACTTAAATGCTGTGGCGTTGCTCTTTCCAATTGCAGACCCTGTTCCTCGGGCTAGCTCACCTTATGGGCACGATGTACGCCCCCTCTTGCTTTGCGCGTATTGGAAGGTGTCTATCGAGAGGCCATACTGGAAAATGACGGATATCACTACGAATGCTGATCAACATCCCGTATAACCCGCTGTTAAACAGCTTTCTTTGACCTTCAGTGAAGGACTCATTTTTTTATAAAGAAAGTTGGAACAAATATTGTATTCCAAGGAACATTATTCGCTCGGAATGAGAGAAAATATTCCAATCACCGAAATCGTTCGCAAAAGCGATATCGTTGTACATGCGCAGGATCGGATAAGTGTTGCTTATCGATTAATGAAAAGTAATATGCTCCAGCATATTCCCGTCATGGACCAGGACAGGGTCATCGGTATCATCGGCCGTAAAGATATGCTGCGGTTGGGGTTCGGTTATACTTATGAGGGGCGGGAAGATATCGAAATAGGCATGCTCGACATGCTGCAGGTCGACCAGGTAATGGATAGAGATTTGCCCTTGGTAGCCTTGGACGCTATAGTCTGGGAAGTTGCAGAATTGATGGCAATACGGGATTTCGCTGCCTTGCCCGTTGTCGAAGAGGGTAAACTGGTCGGACTTATTTATATCAACGACATCGTGCTTTTTCTGCTCAAAGCGCATTGATACCTATTCGTCATCGCCCAAGCTTTGGGGATCCCAAAAGGTCCGGTCAAAATCGACCACTTGGTCATCAATGACCATGACCCCTTCATTCGCTAGTAATTGCTGCATTAGTGTAGGGCCGCCAAATGCCCGTTTACCGCTCAACAGACCTACGCGGTTAACTACCCGGTGAGCAGGGACAGGCGGATTAGCGCGTGACGCTGCCCGCATGGCATAACCAACCATACGCGACGATCCCGCGGTGCCTAGCGCCCGTGCTATAGCTCCATAGGAAGTGACTCGTCCTTCGGGGATTTGCCTTACGAGCTGGTATACTTGCTCGAAAAAATTAGCAGTTTTATCCGTCTCACTCGCCATCTTACGATATCGTTTTCGTAAAAAAACAAACGCCAATTGTGTCGATACTTATAAAAATCAGTATAATTGGCCTTTAATCAATTGTAATTTGATGAACAAAACTAACTAATATAGTAGACAAATCGACGCTTTTTGTTCTTTTCTTGAATCACTCAATAACAACATGATGAAAACACATACATACATCCAAAAACGTTATGCGATAATGGTGGTCTTACTGACGGGCCTTGCATTCACTTCATGTACCACCGCAACCGATAATTGGGAGCCGTTATTCGACGGAGAAACCCTCAATGGATGGAAGCGCGTTGGAGGGGAGGCCCCGTATGCCATTGAGGACGGCGCAATCGTTGGAACAATGACTTCAGGAACACCGAATTCTTTTTTGGTCACCGAAAAGGAATATGGTGACTTCATCCTCGAGTTGGAGGTCAAACTGGAAGGGGAAGCGACAAATTCGGGCATTCAGACGCGTAGCCATTTGGATGAGGCGGCCAATGACGGCCGTGGCCGCGTTTACGGTAGACAAGTGGAAATAGACCCGGGTACACGGGCATGGACCGGTGGAATTTACGATGAAGCCCGTCGAGGATGGCTTTACCCGCTTGATCTCAACGAGGAAGCTAAGGCGGCTTATAAAAAAGAAGAATATAACCATATCCGTATCGAAGCCATTGGTAATGAAACCAAGACATGGATAAACGGCATTCCGACCGCCTATGTGGTCGATACCTTAGATGCCACGGGTTTCATCGGTTTGCAAGTGCACAGCATTGGTGATGAAGCCCTGGCTGGGAAAAAAGTATATTTCAAAAATATACGGATACAAACCGAAAACCTGAAACAGCAAGATTTCCCATTGGGCATCTATGTAGTAAACCTCACTCCGAATAGCCTCACGGCGTATGAACAGCAGAGCGGTTACCAATTGCTTTTTGACGGACATAGCAACGCCGGCTGGGTAGGTGCTTATAAAGATGCGTTCCCTGCCAAGGGATGGGAAATCAAGGATGGCATTATTTCCGTATTGCCCGCTGATGGTGGTGAATCTACCAATGGCGGTGATATTGTGACGACCGAGCAATATGGTGCTTTTGATTTTTCGTTTGAGTTCAAGCTCACCGAGGGGGGCAACAGCGGTGTAAAGTACTTCGTAACGCTGGACGAGCATAACACGGGTTCGGCTATCGGGCTGGAATACCAGGTACTGGATGACGAGCGGCACCCAGATGCGAAAATGGGGAAAGATGGCAACCGCACGTTGGCCTCACTTTATGATTTGATTGTAGCCCAAAAAACCAATCGCTCGCTGCGCAAAATAGGTGAATGGAATAAGGGGCGGATTGTTGTGCAGCCCGATAATATCGTGACACATTACCTGAATGGTGAAAAAGTATTGCAGTACGAGCGCGGCTCGGATGCCTACAAGAAGCTGGTAAGCGATAGCAAATATAAAAATTGGGACAATTTTGGCCAAGCAGCACAGGGCCATCTTTTACTGCAAGATCACGGGGATCGTGTGAGTTTCCGGAACCTGAAAATTAAATCGCTATAAAAAAAGCGATTTTGCCTACCTTTACGGGCACATTGAGTGGGCAGATGAAGCATTTATTTTTACTGGTAGTAGGCGTTATGTCTTGTTTGGCCATAGCAACTACGGTGTTTGCTCATCTACCTGTGCAGCAAACGCGCTACCTCGCTTTGCGGGATTCGACCAGACAGGCGCAATTGGTGGAGAAGAAGCGATTGGCTGATTCGATCGCTCGTGTACAGGATTCGCTGACGATGCAATACATCGGCCTGCCGGATCCGGATCGGCCCAACCAATTTGCCGATAGTTTGCGGAGCCACCTGGTTGTAGAAAACGGTGATTTCATGGGCTGGCTGGCATTTGCCCGTACGTTGGAAAAGGATATCAAAACAGATGCTGAAAAAGTGAGTCGCGAGCGATGGGTTGTCGGTGCGATAGGCCTCCTGCTATTGCTGCTCGGCATTGTCAGGATTGCGTTTCCCACTGAAGTGCTTTCCATCATCCAAGCATTTTACAACGACCGGATCTTGCTGCAGATCAACAAGGAAGATACGCTATATAGCTCCTGGCCCTTTGTTTTCTTATACATTGTATTCGGTTTTACTGTTGGGCTGTTCATCTACCTATGCAGCATGTATTACACGCGGAGTAGCGGCAGTGGTGGCATAGGGGACTTCTTGGGGATATCGCTTTTCGTGATGCTTTTGTTCATTCTGAAAATCATTGTCACCCGATTCCTGGGGTTTGTCTTCGACTTGCAACGTATCGTGCGCGAATATGTATCCATATTATATTTGAGTTATTTTAATGCAGCATTAGTATTTCTTCCTATTGTGTTGGTGTTGAGCTTGGTTCCGCACAACTACACGATTTGGATTATCCCGATAGCGCTATTTATTGTATTCGGTTTGTTTGCTTTTCGGTTTGCTAAGACCGCGAGTAACCTGCTTACGAATCATCGGTTTTCGAAATTTTATTTATTTATGTATCTTTGTTGCCTCGAAATCGCTCCCGTACTTATTTTGGTAAAAGTATTGGGGAATTAACGTAAGAAACATGCAAGTGTCAGAAGCAGATAGAGCAAAGAAAGTAAAAAGCATTTTAGTAACGTTGCCTAAGCCAGAAAACGAAAAATCACCCTACTTCGCGCTGGCACAGAAGTATAATCTAAAGCTTGATTTCAGGGCTTTCATCCATGTTGAAGGAGTGCCAGCGCGTGACGTACGCAAAGAACAGCGGATCAATCTTTCCGATTTTACTGCCGTCATTTTCACCAGTCGAAACGCGGCTGATCATTTCTTTCGCATTTGTGAGGAAATGCGTTACGAGGTGCCGGCAGATCTCAAATATTTCTGTCTGTCAGAAACCATTGCCCTCTATCTTCAAAAATACATCCAATACCGTAAACGCAAGATATTTTTCGGTAAACAAACCGCAAAGGATTTGGCCGATGTGTTGAAAAAACACGCCAAGGAAAAGTTTCTTTACCCTTGCTCGGACGTTGCCAACGAAGAGACCTATAATTGGCTTCAGGATCATGGTTATAATGTTACGCCTGCGGTGCTTTTCCGTACGGTGGTCAGTGATCTTTCCGACCTGAAGGATGTTTTTTACGATATAATCGTATTCTTCAGCCCGTCCAGTGTTCAGTCCCTGTTTGAGAATTTTCCAGATTTTAAGCAAAACGATACACGGCTTGCCGCTTTTGGGCCCACTACCCACCAAGCGATCTTAGACCGGGAGCTCCTATTGGATATTGCCGCCCCGACACCGGAAGCACCCAGTATGACTATGGCTGTTGAGCAGTACATCAAAGCGGTAAATAAGTAGGCGATTTGACATGTGCCTCGCCATCCCGGGAACAATTTTTTTAAATATCTTCACCTTCTTTAAAGAAATACCGTTTCTTTTGATAAATTTATGGCCGCTATTCCGAGGAGGAATAAATTAAGTATTTATCTACATAAGGAGAAACGCTATTTTGAACGTGCGAGAAAGATAGTTACATTTGCTTAGTCAAGCAGATGGCACTCATAGAAGGTTTGGTCTGAAATTTGCTGCCGTAACGGGTTATTAATCACGGGCTTTTGAGAAAAGCAATGGGGTGATTGTCGGAATCGGGGAGGTAGGCTAACCATTGCATGTGCTTTCGTAGCCATAGATATATCTAAATGAATAGAAATTGTTTACCTATACTATCCGTAATTATATTCGCTGTTTTCTTAACCGGCTGCAGCAAGTCTGGTGGGGGGGAGCTCGTAGGTGTCAAACGGGAACGCCTTAAAACCAATAAAGTGCCGCATGGTATGGTGCTCATACCAGGGGGTACGTTTATTATGGGACAATCCGATCAGGACATTACATTCGCCCAGGTGGCCCAAAATAGGCAGGTCACTATTTCATCGTTTTATATGGATGAAACCGAGATATCCAATAGTGAATACCGGCAGTTTGTCAATTGGATTCGTGATTCCATATTGATTTACAATTACCTGCAAGACGACAATTATTTTGTACAGGTGGAAGGCTCCAACGAGCGATATATCGATTGGTCTAAAGTAAATGGAGGTAAGCGTTCGCTATGGAATTCGAAAGACCAGGCCGTTAGGGAGCGCACGCGCCAGATGTATTACCAAGGAGAAGATCGTATTTTTGGAAAAGACGAACTCGATGTACGACTGCTGCGCTACCATTACGAATGGTATGACCTGCGTGCCGCCACGGCGGCAAAAAACGATCCTGCCAAGACGCGGTCGGACTTTATCCGGCGTGACACCATTTTGGTCTATCCCGACACAACGGTGTGGCTCAACGATTTTAGCTATGCGCAAAATGAACCGATGGTGGAAGGGTACTTTTCCCATCCATCTTTTGATGAATATCCAGTTGTAGGTATCACTTGGCGGCAGGCCCAGGCGTTTAACACATGGCGCTCTCGCCTATTTGAAAATCATCAGCGTAGCCGGAAATCTGGAAGCCGCGAAATCCGCCAGCCCTATATGCTCCCTTCCGAAGCCGAATGGGAATATGCCGCGCGTGGCGGCAGGGTAGGGTCGCAATACCCGTGGGGCGGACCGTCCGCACGGAATGCGAAAGGTTGTCTGATGGCCAATTTCAAACCCGGAAGGGGAAATTATATCGATGATGGTGCCGCTTATACAGCACCCGTCTATTCTTATTTCCCCAATGACTTCGGCCTGTATAACATGGCCGGAAATGTGGCGGAATGGACATCGTCATCCTTCAACGAATCTGCATCATCATTTGTCCATGATATGAATCCAACTTACCGATACGATTCAAAGCCCGGAGATCCCCAATCGCTGCAACGCAAGGTCGTAAGAGGGGGCTCTTGGAAAGACATTGGGTATTTTTTGCAGAATTCCGCCCGTGCCTACGAATACCAAGATACCGCTAAATCTTACATTGGCTTCAGGAGCGTATCCGCATTTCCGGGAGTAGATCCCATGAATAATTAATAGACGTATCAATCAACACTTAAACATTTAGCTTATAGACTATGGCAGCACAACGCAAATTCAAAGTAGGTATCAATAACGTCGTCTCTTGGGGAGCCACGGTGGTCATCATCGGACTGATGGCTAAGTTGCAACACTGGCCTGCAGGAGATTGGCTCATCATTGCCGGTCTCGGCACGGAGGCGTTGTTATTCTTATTGCTTGGTTTCCAAAGCGAGGATAAAGATGTGGATTGGACTAAGGTATATCCCGAATTGGCTGATGACTATTCCGGAGAACTGCCAAAAGCCACAGCCCGGCCAGTAGCTAATGTCGGTACCACCGCCGCGCTTGATAAGATGCTGCAGGATGCGCATATAAGCCCCGATCTGATCGGAAAACTCGGTGATGGCTTACGTACCTTTGGCGATAAGGTATCCGCTATTTCCAATGTGTCCGATGCGTCAATTGCCACTAGCCAATTCACTGAAAAGGTGAAGGGAGCGACTATTAGCTTCGATAAACTCAATGTGGCTTTTGAGAAAGCGTCAAACGATTTGGCCAATATCAGTTCGAGCGGGTCTGATGTCAATGCGTACCATGAGCAAGTGCACAAGTTAGCAAGTAACTTGCAACACCTTAATGCCGTTTACGAAATGGAATTAAAGGATACTGGCAAAAAGCTGCAAACCATTTCTCAACACTATGACAGTATTGCGCACACCCTGCAAAACTTCAATGAGTCTGTCGTCGATACGCAGCAATTCCGGGAACAGGTAGCTCATCTCAATAAGAATCTGGCATCGCTCAATGCGGTATATGGAAATATGTTGGCCGCCATGAACCAACCCCGTGTGTAATTTATTCTTTAAGAAATTAACAACCCTTCAACCTTAAAAAAGTAATATTACACCATGGCAGCAGGAAAACAGACTCCAAGGCAACGAATGATGGGTATCCTATACCTGGTGTTGTTGGGATTGGTAGCATTGAATGTAAGTGACTCCGTACTCGATGCCTTTAAGAATCTCGCGACAAGCTTAGGTACGTCTACCCAAAATACACAAGCCGGTATAGATAATATGTTTAATGCCTTTAGGGCCACTAAGTTAAAAGACGAGCCCGAAAGAGCCAAACCGATATTGGATCGCGCCGAACAAGCCAGTCAGTTAGCCAGTAACCTTTCCAGTTATATCGATTCGCTTAAAATATTGCTCGAACAGGAAGGCGGCGGCCAAAATGAATCGACGGGTGATATTCGGAAACGTGACAACCTGAGTATCAGCCCACGCATCATGATTAAGCAAAAGGAAAAGCGTGCGGAAAAGCTGCGGGATCTCATTAATGAGACCCGGCAACAGCTGCTGGAACTATCGAAGAATGAAGTGGCTTTTTCATTGGATGCTCAAGATCCGCCTGCGCGCGGGGGTATCCAGAAATCATGGGAACAGGCTAATTTTGGTGATGGCATCCCATTGACCGCTGCCATCACAGCGTTGGAAAAAATAAAAGCGGACGTAAAGAATGCTGAGGCAGCCGTTGTGAAGCACGTTTTCGGCGAGATGGATATGGCTGTGGTGAACCTCGATCGTTTTGCAGCGGTAGCCGTTGCGCCGTCGTCTTACGTCATCCAGGGACAGCCTTATACGGCGAAAGTATTTCTCACGGCCTATGACTCTAAATCCAATCCGGAAATCACTGTAGGGGGCAATACGCTTCCCGTCACCGACGGGCAAGCTACGTATTCCATAAACACGGGCAGTGAAGGCGTTTTCAATTGGACGGGTACCATCCGTGTAAAGCAAACAGACGGGACGGTCAAAGAATACATGACCGAGCCACAAACCTATCAGGTAGCGCGGCCTTCTGCGGTAGTTTCACCGGACGCCATGAATGTCTTGTACATAGGTGTGGATAACCCCATTTCGGTATCAGCTCCTGGCATTCCGAAAGAAAGTTTGTCCGTAAGCGGTCAGGGTGTAAGTATATCCGGGTCCGGGGGCAAATATGTAGCTCGAGTGACCCAACCGGGCACCGCTAAGATAAACGTGTCGGCGCGGATGGGCGAGCAGACTCAAGCATTAAGTTCTACCGATTTTCGTGTAAAGCGTATTCCGAAACCGCAGGCCCGCGTGGCCGGCCGGTCTGGGGGCGCCGTGGCGGCTGCACAGATTAAGGGGCAGGACCGCATTTTTGCTGCGCTGGAGGATTTCGAATTTGATGCTAAGTTCAACATTTCCCGTTTTTCCTTGTTGATACAGAAACCACGGGTCGATCCCATGGGGCCATACCAAGGTACGAACGGTACGTTCTCAGGCCCAATGCAGAACGCGCTCGGCTCGATCTCGCCCGGCTCTTTTGTGTTTTTTTATAATATTATCGCCGTAGGGCCTGATGGAATACAACAAGAATTGGATCCGATCTCATTCCGGGTCAATTAAAATAGTTAGAAAGGAGGTCACGATGAAAGTGTATGGTTTTTTGGTTTCCATGTGTGTAGGGTTGATAGCCCATGCACAACAGGGCAATCTTTCCAACAGCACAACGCCTATTGCCGCTGAGGAGCCACCAGTGGACGGTTATTACGTAAAATCCGATATTTTGGATAGGGAAGTTGTGCCCTATTCAACGATAAGGCCCACGGATGTGGCGTATGTTAAGCGGATTTGGCGGGAGTTTGACGTGCGGGAGAAAATGAACAGCTTATATGCCTCACCCAAATCCCGGTTGATCGATGTGATTATGGAAGCGGTAATGGCCGGAGAGCTTACCGCCTATGACCCTACCCCTACCCAAGATGATCCTACTGGTGACAGCTTTAAGACTCGTCTTGCGCCCGACCAGGTAATGGGTAGGTTTGGCGCGGATAGTACCTTGGTAGAGGAATATGATGCGGATGGGAATGTAATCGCGTCGCACTTTGAAGCGTCAGCGTTCAATCCCGATGATGTTGTTCGATTCCGTATTAAGGAAGACTGGATTTTCGATAAACAGCGCGCTGTGTTTGAACCCCGCATCATTGGTATCGCTCCGTTGGTTACGCCTAAGGTGGATGAGATCACGGGCGGAAGCCCCAGCGGTTTTGATGGCGAAGAGCTAGTCGATGATATTCCCGGTTTGACGGAAGATGAGAATGCACCATCGGTAGCGGCAGATGCGTATCCCGCGTTCTGGATCTACTTCCCAGAAGCTAGGCATATCTTGGTAAACAAAGAAGTGGCATCCAGACACAACGACGCTACGGGGCTGAGCTACGATGATGTATTTATCAAACGGTTGTTTGCCAGTTATATCATCAAACAGTCCAACCCCGAAGACGTGCGTATAAGGGACTATATCGACAATGGAATAGACCGGCTATATGAAGCCCAGCGTATTAAAAAGGAGCTTGTTGATTTCGAGCAGGACCTTTGGTCGTATTAATGGCTAAAAATATATCGTGACGTTTTGTCTTTTTGGCACGCAAATCGTTATATACCATTTTATAATGCGAATGTAAAATTGGCTTATGGCGTATTGGGGCACATGAAGATTTCCTAAGTTTGCATTAATGTATTGACAATTGGTTTTCAAACTAGCTATTAAGTCGTGCAACTCAAAAAAGTAGAAAAAATCTCCGGGATAAGCTCGGCTGACTTTATCAAAAATCACCTGAATAAAGGTGTGCCCGTCGTCATGGATGATTTCGTCAGAAAGGATAGTCCTGCGTGGACCAAGTGGAGTTATGACTATTTCAAGGAAATGGCCGGAGATGCTATGATTTCTTTACATGGACGGGAAGACGCATCGAATGATCGAGCGGCCAGTGCCCCTGTGGCAAAAATGAAATTCAGCGAGTATTTAGACCTGATTGAGCGCGAACCGACCGATCTCCGGATTTTTCTGTTCAATCTCATGAAGTTGAAGCCGGAACTTAACCACGATTTGATTTACAATGATGTGACTGGGGGAAAAGTGTTGCAATGGTTGCCCTATCTCTTTTTCGGTGGTGAAGGGTCCAGTACGCGTAATCATTTTGACATCGACATGTCACACGTGTTTATCACCCAGTACAAAGGGGTGAAAAAGGTTTGGTTATTCCCGTTAGAGCAATCGGACTTGATGTATAAATTACCCTATAATTTTCATAGCATTGCCAACATCAAAAATCCCGATTTTGAGAAGTTTCCGGCATTAAGGCATTTAAGCGGATACGAGGCGGAGATACATCCGGGCGAAACCTTGTTTATGCCCTCTGGTTGGTGGCACTATATTCAATACGTAACGGAGGGCTATTCCATCAGCGTACGGGCTTTGCCATCCAACGTCTATGACAAATGGCGTGGGTTCAGGAATTTGGTCATTACCCGGCACTTTGATAATACGATGCGCAGAATCTTCAAAGACCGTTGGTTCAATTATAAAATCAACGCGGCGAATAAGCGTGCAGAAAGGGCGCTAAAAAAGGTTAAGTAATTCACCCGCTTTAGAAAATGAACACGCCGCCCTGAACAGTTGCTATCAGGGCGGTTTTTTTAATTTCGTACGTCATGTATTTTTTTAGGAAAAAAGACCCAAACAGACCGAATAGCCTCAATTTACGGATCATGCATGTGATTAACGTAACGGCCATTATCGTGTTTTTGCTGGCCATCCTTTACAAAATCTTGGAACGTTTTTTTTTCAACTGAATATATACAGAAAACCATGTCAACGAACAAGATAATCATTAATACTGCGCAGGCCCCGGCACCAATTGGCCCCTACAACCAGGCAGTAAAAGCCGGTAACACGCTTTATATATCTGGGCAAATCGCCCTTTCGCCTGAAACGGGCGAGCTGGTGGAAGGCACGGTAGCTGACGAAGCACGACAGGTACTCGAGAACCTCAAGGCCGTGCTGGCTGCCGCAGGGTACGCCTTTATCGACGTGGTCAAAACCACGATTTTTCTTCGTGACATGAACGACTTCGGGACTGTTAATGCAGTTTACGGCACATACTTTGAAGAGCAAGCTCCCGCACGGGAAACCGTTGCTGTGGTCGGGTTGCCAAAGAATGTTAACGTGGAGATTTCCGTTATCGCCTGGAAAGCATAGATGTCGGGACGGTTAAAATATTTTTCGGCAGCCTTCTTTGCCGCGGCATTGTGGGGTTTTATGGCCATCCCTTTGCGCGAGATCAAGGCGTGGCCGGCCGAAGACATCCTCTATTACAGGATCTTTGCTTCGGGGATATTGATCTGGCTGTTTATTTTTATTTTCCGGAGAAGGCAGTTGAGCGCCGACCTCCGTCATGTTCGAAACCTGCCCCGTTCCTTGCGGAAGCGACTCATGTGGCTCACCTTGGTCGCATCGATACTTATCGTGGGTAATTGGTTTACGTTTATCTACGCGGTTAATCATGTAAGTATCCAGTCTGCCGCGTTCGCTTACTTGGTTTGCCCGTTGCTTACCACCTTGGCAGGGTTCCTTATCCTGAAGGAGGATTTGTCCATCATCAAGAAAATCAGTATTGGCATTGCGTTTATTAGCGTAGCGATGCTGGCTCAGGGATCGCTTTATGAAGTCTCTTGGTCGGTAGGCATTGCTTCATTCTACGCCCTGTATCTAGTCGCCCAACGGGTTATTCAGCAGGTGGATAAACTGACAGTCCTCGCCGTACAGCTTACGATATGTAGTCTGCTTATTTTGCCGTTTTTGCTATGGCAGCACCACCCCCTCCCGTTGGAGTCCAAATTTTGGCTTAATATCGTGGTTATTGCAATCATATTTACCATCATACCGCTCTACATGAGTATGTATGCACTCAATGGTATCTCATCGTCGACCGTGGGTATTTTGCTCTATGTCAATCCCATCATTGCATTCGTGGTAGCTGTGGTGTATTTTCATGAACGTATCTATGTGTATCAATTGCTGGCCTATTTTGTTTTGTTTGTAGCTGTATTCCTGTTTAACTGGGGCACACTTCGGAAAGTTTTGCATAAATTCGCATGAACCGTTGAAAGCAAAGAACAGTTGTGGCATCGTTCAGCACCATAACCCCCATTGAATACCTCAAAGGTGTCGGGCCGAGCCGTGCAGACGTGCTCAAAAGCGAGTTGGGTATTCACACGTTTGGCGACCTGTTAAAGCATTATCCCTTCCGATATATCGATCGCACGCAGTATTACAAGATTAATCAGCTGCATGCCGACATGATCGCCGCGCAGGTAATCGGTCGATTGGTACATTTGGAAGAGCTGGGCGAACGCCGGGGCAAACGCTTGGTAGGCCGTTTTCAAGATGACACGGGCACGATGGAACTGGTATGGTTCCAAAGTATCGGCTGGTTGAAAAAGACCTTGCAAGTGGGGGCCGCATACGTCATCTATGGAAAGCCAGGCGTATTCAACAACCAGCTCTCCATGACGCATCCCGAGATGGAGGTTTATAATTCCCGTATCAAGCAACGGGGCAACATGAGCCTTCAACCCGTATACAGCGCTACCGAGAAGCTAAAAAAATTTGCGCTTGACAGTCGAGGTATTCAGAAACTGCAGGCTGCCTTACTGGAAAGCATCATCGGCCAACTGGAGGAATCGCTGCCGGATTACGTGGCGAGAAAGTATCACCTGATGCCGCTTCCAAGGGCGTTGGTAGCCATTCACTTCCCCCGTGACCAACAGGAACTTGCACAGGCTATTCATCGGCTCAAGTTTGACGAATTGTTTTTCATTCAATTGAAACTCTTGAAAAACAAGCTGCTGAACATCCAGAAATTCAAGGGACATCGGTTTGATATCGTAGGCAATCGGTTTCATGCCTTCTATAATGAACACCTCCCGTTTTCGCTCACCGGTGCGCAGAAACGGGTAGTTAAGGAAATCCGGAAGGACACGGCGTCGGGTGCGCAGCTCAACCGGTTGGTGCAGGGTGACGTAGGAAGCGGCAAGACGGTAGTAGCCCTGATGAGCATGTTGCTGGCTGTTGATAATGGCTTCCAGGCGTGCTTGATGGCACCTACAGAGATCCTGGCCCAGCAACATTACCAGAGTATCAAGAAGCTTTTGGGGGGGCAAATTGCTTCTGTACAGCTCCTTACCGGGTCCGTATCCAAGAAGGATCGTAGGGTTATCCATGCCCAATTGGAAGACGGCACATTGGATATCCTTGTAGGTACCCATGCATTGATTGAAGACGGAGTGCGCTTCAAGAACCTCGGGTTTGTCGTGATCGATGAGCAACATCGATTCGGTGTAGAACAGCGGGCCAAGCTTTGGCGCAAAAATCACACGCCACCGCATATGTTAGTCATGACGGCAACTCCCATACCACGGACACTTGCGATGACCTTATACGGCGACCTGGACATCTCGGTCATCGATGAATTGCCGGCCGGTCGAAAGCCCATTAAAACGCTGCATCTTTATGAAAGTGGCCGGTTGCGCATGTTTGGATTCATGAAGGATGAAATCACCAAAGGCAGGCAGGTGTACATTGTATATCCCTTGATCAAAGAAAGTGAGAAAATGGATTTGTTGCACCTTGAAGCGGGATTGGACGCGCTGCGGACGGAATTTCCGCTGCCACACTACCATATCAGTATCGTACATGGCAAAATGCCGGTGAAAGATAAGGATTTCGAGATGCAGCGATTTATTAAGGGCGAAACACAAATCATGGTCGCTACCACGGTTATCGAGGTCGGTGTGGATGTTCCCAATGCCTCAGTAATGGTAATTGAAAATGCGGAGCGCTTTGGCTTGTCGCAATTGCATCAACTACGTGGGCGCGTGGGGCGGGGGGCCGAGCAATCCTATTGTATTCTGATGTCCGGCGGTAAGCTCGGCAAAGAAAGCAAGCTACGGCTGGAAACCATGGTCCGTACGAATGACGGGTTTGAGATTGCCGAGGTAGACCTGAAACTCCGGGGCCCAGGTGACATCGGCGGTACGCAACAAAGCGGGGTACTCGACCTCAAGTTAGCCGATCTCACTACCGACCAAACACTACTGACCGAAGTGCGTAACAGCGTTATCGGTATCTTCACTGCCGACCCGCTGCTTGCCAGCGCTGAAAATGTACGGCTGCGTGAATACCTCACGCGTACGGAGCCAGGCATCAGTTGGGAAAAGATCTCATAGGATCGGGAAAAAATGCATTTTTTTAAAAAACTGTCTAAAAAAATTGCGTAGCTGAATGACTTCATATATATTTGTAGTCAAATAGCTACATAATGCGTATTCGAAGAGACGTTTTCCAAGCCATAGCCGACCCGACAAGGAGGGCTATCCTGTTATTGGTTGCAACCCAATCTATGACCGCGGGTGCAATAGCGTCAAACTTCGATACCGCTAGGCCGACCGTCTCAAAGCATTTGCAAATACTTACGGAATGCGAATTACTCGAACAAGAGCAAAACGGCAGGGAGATTCACTATCACATCAATGCAAAAAAGATGAAGGAAGTGGCAGATTTTATCGAACCGTTTCGAAACATGTGGGACGACCGGTTTAATAAACTGGAAGCGATAATGAAAAAATACCAATCAGAATAATAGCCTATATGGAACGGAAAACAAAAATCCACGCCGAGGATGGTAAACAAGAATTAGTGATAACCAGGGAATTTGATCTGCCGCTGGAATTACTTTTCAAAGCATATGTTGAACCTGAGATTGTAGCGCAATGGATGGGTACGAATGTGCTGAAACTTGAATGCAAGCCCCACGGCGGATGGGAGTTTGAGACAACCGATGCGGAGGGAAACGTCGTATTTCGGTCAAATGGGGTCATTCACGAGTTTATTCCAAACCAGAAAATCACCCGGACATTTGAAATGGAGAACACGTCCTTTGCGCCACAACTTGAGTTTTTGGAGTTTGAACGGCTTACCGACGACACCAGTAAACTCCAAATGCAAATTGTATTCCGGTCGGTTGCACTCCGGGACCAATTATTGCAGTTGCCCTTCGCTCAAGGCATCAATATGGCACACAACCTATTGCAAAACATCGTAAATAAAATAAAAACAAATTAACTCACGAAACATACAATGATGAAGAAGCGAGATAAAATTATCTATTGGATTGCCACGGCTTGGCTTGCGTTGGGGATGCTTTCGACCGGGATCGTACAATTAATTAAAATGAAGGAAGAGGTAGCGGTTATCACGCAATTAGGCTATCCCGCCTATTTTTTGACGCTCTTGGGTATTTGGAAAATTCTGGGTGTTGTGGCCATACTAATTCCTAGATCGCCTTTGCTGAAGGAATGGGCTTATGCAGGCTTTTTCTTTGCCATGACGGGAGCAGTGTTCTCGCATATTGCATCAGGCAGTGCTGCTATCGAACTATTTGGCCCATTGTTGCTGTTGGTGCTAACAGCAGTATCGTGGTTTTTCCGGCCAACCGGGAGGAAAGTTAGTACGTTGTCTGTGGCTTAAGCGAGGTAGTGTAACTGATGTAACTGATAATTATTTATATATGAATAGTAATAAAAAAGAGCTGTTGCCCGAGCAACGCGACGAACTGCTCCGCACATTGAAAGCTCGTTTTGAGAAAAACAGCCACCGCCACAAGGGACTGGAATGGGCGAAATTGGCAGCCAAGCTGGAAGCCAATCCCGAGAAACTATGGGTTCTCGATGAAATGGAAGTAACAGGCGGTGAGCCAGATGTTGTCGGCTTTGATAAGAAGACGGGCGAATTCATTTTTTACGATTGTTCGGCTGAAAGCCCTAAAGGACGCAGGAGTCTTTGTTACGACCGTGAGGCGCTGGACGCCAGGAAAATGCATAAGCCAGCGAATAGCGCGGTGGATATGGCCGCTGAAATGGGTATCGAACTATTAAACGAAGAACAATACCGAGCGTTGCAGGAACTGGGGAAATTTGATGCTAAAACGTCAAGCTGGGTCGAAACACCCGCAGATATCAGGAAGCTCGGCGGAGCCATCTTCGGTGACTGGCGTTTCGGCCGTGTCTTCATCTATCACAATGGCGCAGACTCCTATTATGGCGCCCGGGGATTCCGTGGCTCGTTACGGGTATGATATTAATAAATTGAAGCGTCCGCCGGGAGCAGCATCTCCATTGACATACCAGTCCAGCGGATCAGCTTTCTGCATATTGTCAGACCACTTGAATTCCAGGTTGATACGCTGCGTCGGCAGGCCAAGCACGGTGAGCGGGACGGTGATCATTAATTGATTGCCTGAAAGTTGATGGTTCAGGGCGCCGATGTGCCGCCAGAAGCCGTTCACATAGCGTTGAAGTTCGTTGCCATTGACGACACGGAAATCGTAACCATACCAACCCGATTGATACGATTGATCGACATTCAGCCAAAGCGTCATCCAATTATCGCCCGAGGTGGGGGTGATATCAGCTGCTGTTTGTGCGTAAAAATAAAGCGCCTCATCGCTTGCCGCAACCTTGAGGGTTTCAAAATCGTTGCGTCCCGTTTCATTTATATAGGTAATCTCAGGGTCAGACTGCGCTCCGGGATGACGGCGATGCAGGACGTCGCCGACGTAGTCGGTGTAGGCGGCCGTTACCTCCTTCCAGTCGGACCATTGGCTAATTACCCTTCGTATACCGAGCGGGGATACCGTATCCGTTCCTTTATAGTGGCGTATATTGCCTACCATTTGCATGTAATAATGGTCCTTTAGGCCATCGGTCAACGACGGTTCGATGTCTCGGCTGTATTCGGCATTAGCTTGGTCAACAAATAATGCCTGATTCTTGTCGCCTGTGCTGCGCCGCCATTTGCCAGCAATCCATTCATTCCAGCCGGTGATGAAAATGAATGGGACATCTTGCTGTAGAGCAAAATTCCATTGCTCTTGCACGTTATATCCATGCCAAAGGTCGGTTGTGGGGTTGCCGGGAGAACTGTTGCGATAGCTTCTGCCCCAATTGCCTGCTTGTTCGTAAAATGCCGAACCTCCCATGGATGCTTCTAAATTGGGGTGTTGGGCAGTGGAAACATTGACGATTTCCTTTTCACCTTTGTGATTGTAATATACCTTTTGAGGTCGCTGGAACTCAATCCAGGGCCATCCGTTGATTTTCTGCGGTTCATTGGGCCACTGGGACTCTCTGATAGTGAAAAAGTCAGCGTAGTCACGACCTGCGGCCTCCCGGGATAGCCCGATAATCAATGGTTTTCCTTCCAGGTGAAACCAGCAATTGGGATAGCGATGCGGCGCATTGTCTTTATAATAATTGTTGTAGATTTCCTCCATGGCCTCACCGGAGGCTGTATTGGTATAAAAGACGATTTGGGGTGGTTGCTTACCCTGCTTCCGAACGGTTTCGATCGCCTCCATCAGCACAACGGACTGCTTGGGATAGGTCAACCGGTTAGTGGCATCGATGACTAGGAAATCAACGCCCGCGTCGGTAAGCAGTTGCATGTTTTTCAAATGTACCCAATAATCGTCACCCCGGTAATATCCGTAGATGGATTCGCCCCAAAAGTAATACTTGCCTGGCTGACCAGCTCCGCCACCCCAACCGGGATGATCAAAATCCTTAAATACCGCCGGTGTCTTGGCATACAGTTCGCTCAAATCCCAGTGACGTTCCGAGGTAGGGGACGATTTATCGCCTTGCCACAGGAAATAAAACAGCCCCACATGGCGGTTCGCTTTTTTCGCACCGGTTTCTTCATACTGCGGTAAAATCCTGCCTAATTCGTCAACGCCCGATAGCACTTGTCCATCACTGGACCTAGGGATTAAGACGAACATCGCGACTATGCCCATTATAAAATGCATCCAACGACTGATACTTGTTGAGTTGATTATGGGGGCGATCTTTTTCTTTCCAAACATGCTCAATCGTTTTAAGAAATTAGTTGAATGTGAGCCCTAATTTGATGATACTTACTGGGTTTATAATAACGCAAATATATCCCGATGACCTTCCGATGGCAACCCGCACTATACTGTGGTAACCTGTACCATCCTGACGCTGATACATTAATGGGAAGCTTAGGGATTGCGTTTTAGGGGTTGATGGAATTAACGATATGTATTATTTCCCCATGAGCTGATCATCCCAAACTAATTTCGGTTTGCCGTCCTCACATACGACGCGGTTTGGAGCTACCACAAACATGCAGTCCGATACGACATTCCATTTTTTGTTGTAAGTTCTCTGAAAGGTGGTATAGGTTGCAACCTTATTCAAGAAAGCGGCAGTATCCGATTCCGCGGCATAGGCGATATATCCTGCAGGGCCCCCGCAAGCTTTTTCTCCGATAGCGGTAAATCGCCATTCCCCACGGTCTTCACAAGCGTGTAGAGCGGCCAATGAGTCTATCTCTTGGTATAACTTTTCCAACAGCAAACTTTCCGCTTCGGCATTCCCCACGATGGACTGCTTTTCGCACGCAAACATAATCAGGGCCGCACCGATACTCATCAAATACGCGAACGCTTTCTTCATATGTATGACACGTTATTTTTAATAAAGACGAATATAAAAAAACTTTTGCGACAATCGAAGTGCTGCTTACATTTGCGTTCAGCTATCGTAGGTAATGACACATATTTTAAACAATCCGGCATGGCATGCATTGACTTCGGGCAACAGATCTTTAGCCCACGGAAGTGGACCAGTTAGGTATTTTTGGAATGACGTGTCCCCCTTCGCCGGGTTGGAAGAAAACTCCGTTGAGCAGTTTGATGAGTTGGCTCGGCTTGTTCCCTTTGATAGTCCGTTAGCAATTGTGTTGCCTACAGCGACTACGCTACCAGCTCCTTGGAGCATTATACAGCAAATAGCTGTATGGCAAATGGTTTATATTGCGCCACTGCACAAATTGCCATCAGCTACATCCGTTGTACAGTTGGGTAGCGCGGATGTTCCCGAAATGCTGAAATTGACAAAACTAACCAATCCCGGCCCATTTGAACACAATACGCTCCGGTTCGGTCATTATGAAGGTATTTATGAAGGTGACCGGTTGATTGCCATGGCAGGACAACGGATGCACCCCCAGCCGTACGCTGAAATCAGTGCGGTGTGTACCCATCCTGATTTTTTAGGAAGGGGGCTTGCATCCCAGTTGTTGGTTAGGCAGATCCATCGAATCAAAGCAGCAGGAGAAATCCCTTTTCTCCATGTCAAGTCAGAAAATTCAAGGGCGATAGCTGTATACCGGAACTTGGGCTTTGAAAAAAGGAAAGAAGTCGTTATTTACATCATCCAAAAAATATCGCCTACCTCGTAGTCTTTTTCGTCTATAAAAACACTCGTTTCGTCTAATCCCCAATCCATTGGTCGATTGTTGATGCCCGTTTGTCTATTATCGCCCATTGCGTGTGCAACGTTTTTTGAAGCTTGTCGTCTTATCCATAAAAGCGAATAAAGAAAACAAAAATCGAATAGTTATGAAATCGTTAGTATTAAGCGCCATGATTTGCGCAGCAGCAGTAGGAAGTAGTGTCGCAAGCACGTATGTGCCCACCCATTCCGTAAAAACCGACAAGGAAATCGTAAGCGACCAAAAAACGGTCGCGACGTTCAAGCAGGTCATTGCTTTCCACCAGCGGAATGTGGATGTATTATGGCAACAGTATCAAATGGCCGAAGTGCGCATAAGGGAAAGCCGGGGCAACCACGCCGAGTTAGAACGAGATGAGGCATTCTTCAAAGGCGTTTACCAACAAGATATTGACCGCGGAATCCGTGTAAAAGAAAGCAAAAAAGCAATTGCTGAGATAGAGGCCACTTACGAGAAGAAGCATGCCCAGCGTGACACCCGTGAACGAACAGAGGTAGCTCGTTTACAAGGTCAGTTAAGGGCTGAGTTGAATAATGAAAAGAAAAGATTCGAGAAAGCGAAGAAACAACACGCCAAGTTAGTAAACGATGAGACCCTTCCATTGTTGAAACAGGCAGAGCAGCATTTTGCCAAGGCGATTGATCGAGCAAATAGTTTCGATACTGCTGACACAACCATTGCAGCGCGCTAAGCAAACCTCCTCGGAGTCTATATATAGCCAGGCAGCCCCTTTGTTAGGAGAGGCTGCCTTTGTTTTTGCGCATACCAAGCCCATTTTATTCCTAAAAAAGTTTACCTTAGTGTCACAATATTTATACACCATAAAAAAAGCATCATGAAGAAGTTATTTACAACTGTTGTTGTTTTAGCGATTGTCGCTTCGGTGGCCTTTGCCCAAAAGATGAAGGTTTTGTCTGGCGATTTTAACTTCCTGAAGGGTCAGGAGACCGTTATGGTAAAATTAGACTTCAGTGAGGTCACGTTTTACAACGAAAACCTATCCGAACAGGAATATATCGACAAGCGCATCAAGGAAATAGAAGAAAAGGAACCTGGTGAATCAGCCAATTGGGTAAATGACTGGAAATCGTTTAGGGATACCCGGTTTTTGGATAAATTTATTTCAATAGCCACGGAGAACTCTAAAGCAAATATCGAATTTACCAAGACTGGCAGTGCCCCCTATACACTTATCGTCAAAGCAATATGGATTTACCCGGGTTGGTTTGGCGGTGTGATGAAACAGCATGCCAAAATCAGTACATTACTGCAGTTTGTCGAATCCGGCAATCCGGATAAGGTACTATTGGCCATTGAAGCAGATAAGGCACCTGGAGACATTGCGTTTGTAGGGATACCCAATAACAATGACCGGATTGCAGAGGGTTTTGCCAAGACCGCGAAAACACTTGTACAACGCATCGACAAGGAGCTGAAATAGTAAGTAATTTCAAGATGTCAGTTCTCGACTGACATGTTGGGGCGAAAAAAATGACAGGTTGTCGGTAAGTTTGTCGTGAGGGCGAGGCGCAACGGATTACATGGTAAAAGAAAGGCCCTGAAACGGGGAGAATCAGGGCCTTCTAACTAACCAATTATAAACCTAAATTATGAAAAGACAATTTTACATGATGATATATTCAATTTCCATGCCTAAAATAGCTAGCGTTTGTTAAGTTTTGTTAAAAGAATGTAAGTTATTTGCCCCGTCTATTTAAATCAGTCAATTTTCCTCAGTCGCATTTTTATCGAGTCGTTTTCCATCGTTCCGGAGAGAAGGTGTCCAGTCCTTGATAAAAGGTACAACACTATTCCAGTCTTAACTGTTCTTGTACCACTGATTGGCCTCGGATGGCGCGGTAAGCTTCAATCATCTCATGCAGCTTATCTGGCTGTATTTTCGCTAGGTTTTGCTGTTGACTGATATCATCTGTGAGATTATATAGCTGATATTCTTTCGAATTACCCAATTCGATGTTGACTTGCTTATTCGTCTGAGGACCGCTATAAGGTGGTATCATCACCCAGTCTCCTTGCCGTAATGCCGTTCGCGAGCTGGCTTCCAATACCACATTGGTGCGTCCCTTTTTGCTGTTGCCCAATAACACCTCAATCATATTCTGACTATCGCTGTTTTCCACATCGATGCCCACCAGGCTGGCTAAAGAGGCAAGCAAATCCATTTGGCAAACGAGAGCGTCTGAGATGCCCGGCGTGATTTTTCCTTTCCATTGCACAATAAATGGCACACGTGTACCTGCTTCGTAAAGGCTATATTTGCCTCCTCTCAGTGTACCGGACGGTTTATGGTCGCCCAACAATTCCACAGCCTCGTCGTAATATCCGTCATTAACGACCGGGCCATTGTCGCTGGAGGAGATAATCAGTGTGTTTTCCAGTAATCCTTCATCGGCAAGTGTCTCCATAAGCTGGCCTATACACCAATCCGCTTCTACAATGACATCACCCCGAGGTCCCATGCCTGACAATCCTGCGAAACGCGGATGCGGTGTGCGAGGTACGTGTGGCTGGTGTAATGCATAGTAGAGGAAAAAAGGCTGCTTTTTGTTCTCTTTAATATAATTTTGGGCTTTGACAAGGAACGTATCGGCCATGTTTTCGTCTATCCATTTAGCCTTTTCGCCGCCTTTCATAAAACCGATACGCGGGATACCATTGACGATACTGTTGTTATGGCCATGATGCCAGCGCATACGCAGGAGTTCCGGATTATCAAGTCCTGTGGGTTCGCCCGCAAAGTTTTGATTATAATCCACCTCAATGGGGTCATGGGCATCCGTACCGACCACCGTTCCATTTTCGATGTAAACGGTAGGTACCCGATCTTGCGTGGCTGCCATGATGAACGAATAATCGAAACCGATTTCATTCGGGCCTGGTGATATGTGTTTGTTCCAGTCGACATAACCGCTGCCCAGACCCAAATGCCACTTGCCCACCACGCCTGTATGGTAGCCGGCGCGCTTCAATACATTAGGCAGTGTCTGCTGCTGGGTATCGATTAGCAGGGGAGCGGTGCCGGGGAGTATTTTGGCTTCTTTATTTCGCCAGGGATATACACCGGTAAGCAGTGCATAACGGCTGGGTGTACAGGTGGATGACGAAGCGTAACCATTGGTGAACTTCAATCCAGCTAAGGCGAGTTTGTCCATATTGGGCGTTTCTATGGCTGTAGCTCCATAGGCACCGAGATCGCCATAGCCGAGGTCATCTAGGTAAATAACAACGATGTTGGGGTGGCTGGCGTTCTTTTCTTCGTGGATTTGGCTGCAGGCAATAGTAACAAAAAATCCAATTAATAGACAGGTATAATATATTGCGCTTTTCATGGTATTATAATTTGTGGTATCATCGGAACTTAGTCCCTAAAAATGTGGAAAATACCAGCACTGTCGATACAAAGGTGCCAACAAACAAAAAAGGAGCCTTTACAGCTCCTCCAGTTTCTCTGCGGTTACTTCCGCCTTGATTTTTGCTTCCAGTTCGTCCATCAGGTCGGGGTTGTCAAGCAGCAACGTTTTCACGGCGTCACGTCCCTGGCCAAGTTTGGTTTCGCCATAACTGAACCATGATCCGGATTTCTTGATGATATTGAAATCGACACCCAAATCAATGATTTCCCCAGCTTTGGAGATGCCTTCGCCAAACATCACATCAAATTCCGCTACGCGGAAAGGGGGAGCTACCTTATTTTTTACAATCTTTACCTTTACGCGATTGCCCGCTACTTCGTCGGCATCCTTGATCTGTGCCATGCGGCGGATATCCAAACGTACTGAAGCATAGAATTTGAGGGCGTTACCACCCGTGGTCGTTTCAGGGTTGCCAAACATGACGCCGATTTTTTCACGCAATTGGTTGATGAAGATGCAGCAGCAGTTGGTCTTGGAGATCGTGCCGGTCAGTTTTCGCAAGGCTTGCGACATCAACCGCGCCTGTAATCCCATCTTCGAGTCGCCCATTTCACCTTCAATTTCGCCTTTTGGCACCAAAGCTGCCACTGAATCGATGACAATCACATCGATGGCTCCGGAACGAATGAGGTTATCGGCAATTTCAAGTGCCTGCTCGCCGTTGTCGGGTTGTGAAATCAATAGATTCTCAATGTCCACACCCAGTTTTTTGGCGTAATACTTGTCAAATGCATGCTCTGCATCGATAAACGCTGCAATGCCTCCTTTTTTCTGAGACTCCGCAATGATATGGGTAGCCAATGTCGTCTTTCCCGAAGATTCGGGACCGTATATTTCGATAACTCGACCCTTTGGTACGCCACCGATCCCCAAGGCGATATCCAATCCGATGGATCCTGTGGAAATAGCGTCAATAGGTTCTACCGCTGAATCGCCCAATTTCATGACGGTACCTTTGCCATAGGACTTCTCTAGTTTATCTAACGTAAGCTGTAAAGCTTTTAGTCTTTCTTGGTTGCTCATACATTTAGTAATTATTCGGCCAAAGGTAAATTATTTAATTCTATTTTACTAATTATTTTCGCTTTTTATTCCAGCCAGTTTGCGGTTGCCCATATTTGCCTTCCTCCGATTAGCCGGCTCACAACGTACGACTCACGACTTGCTCGAAATATTTGCACATCCATGTAATCGGGCACTCCTCACATTTGGGCCTACGCGCCACGCAGGTATATCGGCCGTGTAAAATTAGCCAATGATGGGCAATTGCCAAAGTATCTTCAGGTAAATATTTCACCAGTTGCTTCTCAACGGCGAGGGGCGTTTTGGCATTGCTAGTTAGTCCGATACGGTTGGCCACACGGAAGACGTGTGTGTCTACTGCAATGGCGGGTGCATGATATACAACTGATGCAATTACATTTGCGGTTTTACGGCCCACACCGGGTAATTTCTGGAGGTCGTCCACGCGCTCGGGAACAATACCACCGAAGTCACTGATCAGCTTTTGGGCCATGCCTACCAAGTGTTTGGCTTTATTGTTGGGATAGCTTACGCTGCGGATATAGGTATACACTTCATCGGGCGTGCTAGCCGCAAGGCTTTCCGCGTCAGGAAATCGATTGAACAAACGTGGCGTAACTTGATTAATCCGCTTGTCTGTGCATTGTGCAGATAGGATAACCGCAACGAGTAATTCGAAAGGGTTGCTGTAATTCAGTTCAGTCTGGGCATCGGGGCTGTGCGTAGAGAAATACGCCACAAAAGCCTGATAGCGTTCCTTTTTGAGCATGGCCCAGTCTTTAAATCAACGGCATGCGCCAAGCTTTGGAATACGAGGTGATCTTGGTGATGCTTCCCGATCGCGGTTGGCGCAGCAGGGCATCCATCTCGTTTTTAAGAAAATCGTAAAACAATTGATCATCGACATCTAGTCGAATACCCTCTTTATCTAATTTCTTAATGGCCCCTCGGGGGGAGTTCTTTAGCGTATAAGTTTCTATCATAAGCATGTTCAGCTATTGTGTATACCGTATATAACGCCGTAAATAGGCGATTAGTATACCTGACAGTACGTTTTCCGACGTTTACTTCTGCTTGGCCAGTTCGGACGCTTTTTGTTCGGCCAGCTGCAAGGCTTTATATGCATTCACGATTCCCCCGGTTACACAGATGTCATTCATGGACACCCGCATATTGCGGCCATCAGGTCCTGTTACCTTCACGCGTTGGTCTACCCTTGTGACGGATTGCATGATTACACGTTTTACTTCCAAAGCAGGCAGCTGTGGATAGTAGGAGCGTATCAATGCGGCAAGGCCAGCAACCACGGGCGAGGCCATACTGGTGCCCTGTTGGTCTTCGTAGGTCGATCCGGGCATTGTAGAATGAATAGCGACACCGGGGGCGAACACGTCGACCGACCGGCGGCCGTAGTTGGAAAAGGAAGCGACCAACTCGCCATCATTTTTCCACTGGGTTGCTCCAACTTCAATCCATGCGCCGGCCTCACCTTTATTAATGCCCAGGCTGTCCACATAGTTGCGGTTGGGGAAATTCGGATGTGCATCGTTGTCCTGACCTTCATTTCCCGCTGCATGGATAAGTAGGACATCATGTTCCAAGGCAAACCTTACCGCATCATCCACCACTTGTTTGTCTTTGGCGAACGCTTTACCAAAGCTCATGTTGATGACTTTTGCGCCATTCTCCACCGCGTAACGGATGGAGTTGGCTACATCTTTGTCGCGCTCATCGCCATCGGGTACAGTGCGCAACGCCATGATACGGACATTGTCGGCCACACCTTTAATGCCAATATGATTGTTGCGTGTAGCACCGATTATTCCTGCCACGTGCGTACCGTGATCAGCATCGGGGCCTACTACATCCGGATTGCCATAATAGCGCTCGTGGCTATTTTCATAATCATCGCCAACAATGGATCGCGAATCGTATTCTTTGTTGAGGTGGTAGTTGACCTGGTTGTTAAAATGCTCCACGCCATCTTCGAGGTCTTTATAGAATTTGCCGAAATCGGGTTCATCTTTCAGTTCTTTCTTTACAATTCTCAAGGCCATCTTTTCGAGATCGCCTTCAGCTTTGTACTTATCAAAGTCGGCTGGTGTCGGTTTTTCCTTACCTATCCGGGCTACCATGGTATCCACTGCGCGCTTCAGCCCGGTATAACTGACCTGTCCGAACCGGGCTTCCTGCATTTTGCTGGCGTAGTAGGTAACCATTTTTTGGTATTCCGAGAATTCCCTGCGCTCTTCACCATCCATGGGGGTGGTAGGCAATACGGATACGTACTTCGGTTCTAATTTTCGCACCAACCGCGTCACTTCGAGGTTGTCGTAATGGACATTTTCGCCGTCGGCGTTACCCAGGAAATTCCATCCATATTTATCATTGATATAGCCATTGCCATCCTCATCCGTTCCGGTGGCTATGCTATCTTTTTCGTTGATCCAGATCACATCCTTGAGGTCCTCGTGGTTTACGTCTACACCACCATCGATTACCGCTACAATTACAGGGGTGCTTTTTTTGCCTTTCAGTAAGAGGTCATATGCTTTTTCCGTGCTGATTCCCATTACACCGTCCCGCTCATAATCGAGGTTAAACCAATTGGCAGGAGGGGTATCTTTTGCTTGTCCGAATGAAAGTAGGGGAAATAGGATGATGAAGAATGCGTTTCGCAATTTCCAGAACGCCATATAGTGATCTAATTTTAAGTGTGCAGACAAATATACTATTATTGCTATGAAGTAAGCGTTTCTTGTCCGAATGTTTGATAAATATCGAGACAAAAGGTTTAATGGAAGGATTATAATTCTTTCATTTGTGCTGGAATAACTAGCATGCTTCGCCATGGATCATAAATTTTATTACCTATTGTTGATGAGTACTGTCACTACCGCCTGCACGCAGGAAAAGCCGAGCCAAGCCGCTTTCGAATGGCCAAAAGCCGCCGCCCCCATCGCGTTGACAAAGCCACATGTAAGGGTCTTACATGGCGATACGGTGGTCGATAATTATTTCTGGTTGAATGACTATTTTAAAAAAGGCCCGGACTCGGCGATGGTAGTCGCTTACCTCGAAGCCGAAAACAAGTATACGGACACCATGATGAAGGGTTCGGAGTCGCTCCAAAGTAAGCTATTCGCTGAAATGAAAGGCCGTATTAAAGAACAGGATGAGTCTGTACCCTACCTCAAAAACGGATATTATTACTATACCCGTACGGAAGTAGGTCAGCAATATTTCAAATTCTGCCGGAAAAAGGGGAGCTTGGATGCCCCGGAAGAGGTGCTCCTTGATGTGGATAAGATGGCGGAAGGCTATCCATACTACAACGCCACAGGATTCAATATAAGCCCGGATAATAAACTGCTTGCCTATGGCGTGGATACCGTTTCCAGACGGCAGTACACCATTCATGTCAAAGACCTCGAGACGGGGACGATATTAGCGGATGCAATTCCGGGCACATCTGGTGGATCGGTTTGGGCCAATGACAACCGTACGCTTTTTTATACCAAGAATAATCCTGCGACATTACTTACCGAAAAGGTCATGCGGCATACCCTGCACGCGGATAGCAAGGTGGATGCAGTAGTTTACCATGAATCAGACAATACCAACTATATCGGTGTTGGTAAAGCCAAGTCTGGCAAGTTCATCTACCTCTACTCCGGGGGCACCTTATCATCAGAAGTCCATTACCTGAATGCCGATGATCCGACCGGTGTTTTCAAGGTCTTTCAGCCTCGCATGACGGATGTGTTATACAGCGTTACCGCTCTGGAAGATCGGTTTTTGATCGTGACTAACCAGCATGCCAAAAACTTTAAACTTATGGAATGCCCATTTGACCATACCGGGATAGCGGATTGGAAAGAGGTGATTCCTCACCGCGAGGATGTCCTATTGGAAGACGTAGACGAGTTTAAGGATTTTCTAGTCATATCCGAACGTAAGAACGGCCTGATCCAATTGGCTATCCGTAACTTAAGAGAAGGCTCACAACATTACCTCGATTTTGGCGAGGAGGCCTATACGGCCTATCCTGCGACCAATCCCGAGTACAACACAACGATATTGCGCTACGGATACACCTCACTTACAACCCCTTCGTCTACTTATGACTATGACATGAATACCCACGAAAAGACCCTGCGGAAGCAACAAGAAGTCGTGGGCGGGTACAACGTTGCCGATTACACCACCGAACGTTTATATGCAACTGCCGAAGACGGCACCCGGGTACCCATTTCGCTGGTGTACAAAAAGGGATTCAAGAAAGACGGGAATGCGCCATTACTCCTGTATGGTTATGGTTCTTACGGTGCTACGATGGATCCATCGTTTAGTTCTGGTCGGCTAAGCTTGCTTGACCGGGGTTTCGTTTATGCCATTGCACATATCAGGGGTGGGCAGGAAATGGGCAGGCAGTGGTATGACGATGGGAAGATGATGAACAAAATCAATACGTTTACAGATTTCATAGCCTGTGGTCAATTTTTGGTAGACCAGCGGTATACAACCCCTGCACATTTATATGCCCAGGGAGGCAGCGCCGGCGGACTGCTGATGGGGGCGGTGAGCAATATGGCGCCCGAGCTGTGGCACGGCATCGTTGCGCAGGTGCCCTTTGTGGATGTAGTAAATACCATGTTGGATGAAACCATTCCGCTTACAACCAATGAGTACGATGAGTGGGGTAATCCGAATGACAAAGAGGCGTATGAATATATCAAAAGCTATTCACCTTATGAGAATATCGAAGCCAAAGCTTATCCCCACATATTGGTTACCACGGGTCTGCACGATAGCCAAGTCCAGTATTTTGAACCAGCAAAATGGGTGGCAAAGCTTCGGGCTACGAAGACGGATAATAACGTATTACTCCTTAAAACGGAGATGGACTATGGACACGGCGGGGCATCCGGCCGGTTTGATTATCTCCAGGATGTGGCTTTGGAGTATTCGTTTTTATGCGTATTGGAGGGGATTACGGAGTAGGACCGGGGACATTTTTTTCCTGTGATTCCTTTTTCCGTTCCTCAAAATTCTGTACCGCATTTTTGCTAGCGCGCACCGAGGCAAACACGGCCCCGATTACAAGGAGCGTAACAATGATAATGCCCCAGATACCTTTGCGGCGGTCTTGCTTCATCAGCCAAATGAGAAAGGCGATGAGCGGAACGGCAAAAATCAAGATAAAAAACCAACTGGTCCCTGTCATGTTACAAAGGTCGTAAATTTGTAGCGCTGTTTCGCTGTTTTTTTGTTTTTCCTAGTCGTCCCTGCTGTTGCACCTCGGAAATGCAGTTTACAAAAAAGTGAACAGGAAAAACATAAAATAAATGGGTCGTGATAACAATTTTTTCGCTATATTTGGCACCTTAATTGTATTAGAGCTGCAATAGCTTACACGATGAACACAAAAAATATAATAGCGGTATCTACAGTGTCGTGCTTTCAGCACCACACGATGGGCTTTTTTTGTGAAATTTCAACAGCCGAAAGGCCGGTGCTTCGGCTCCGACGACCCATATTGCCCCGGGCTTAATAAGGGGCATCCCTCTCCGAAAACGTACGGCAAGGAGTCCGAAGCCGTGCATGACCAGCTATTTTTAAAGTTATTTAGTATATCAAACACAACTTAAGGTTGTTTGTTTTCAATTTTTGGGGTCGTATATTCCAATGGAACTTTCAGATTTTAACATCATCCCCGCAACCGAGCAATACATCGGTTATGCACAGCAGATCTGCGATGAAATGGCAGAATCGGCCAAAGCCCGTGGCACCGGTATTGCGCGCCGCAGCCCGGAATATGTTGCAAATAAGATGCGTGAGGGCAAAGCAGTTATTGCTATACGCAAATCGGATGGTGTATGGGCAGGATTTTGCTATATCGAGACATGGAGCCACGGTGATTTCGTGGCCAATTCGGGATTGGTGGTCAATCCTGATTTTCGGAAAGTGGGCTTGGCCAAGGCCATAAAAAAACGTATCTTCGACCTCTCTAGGGAAAAATATCCGAAGGCGAAGATTTTTGGGCTCACCACTGGGTTAGCCGTGATGAAAATCAATTCGGATTTGGGTTACGAGCCTGTTACCTATTCGGAGTTGACACAGGATGAAGAGTTTTGGAAAGGCTGTCAGAGTTGCGTAAACTATGACATCTTAACCATGAAGCAACGCAAGAATTGCATGTGCACAGCGATGCTTTGGGATCCCGTGGAGAAAGAGAAGGAATTGCGTGAACGGATAGAGATGAAGGCCAAGGCAAAAGAACGGTTGAAACAGATCACAAAGAAATCGTCGCTCTTAAAGCGTATCGAAGCAAAGTTGTGGAAATCGACCAAGAAAATGGTGACGGCATTCATAGCCAGGCACCCAAAAGCAGTATAATCAGAATAAAAGTCAAATGAAGAAAGTCGTGTTAGCATTCAGTGGTGGGTTGGACACCTCGTTTTGCTGTATTTATCTATCCAAGGATTTAGGTTTGGAAGTACACTCTGTGATCGTCAACACGGGTGGCTTTTCGGAGGTGGAGCTGGCTCAAATTGAAAAGCGCGCTTATTCCCTTGGTGTGAAATCACACGCTGTAGTGGATGAAACCCAAAACTATTACGACAGCAGCATCAAGTACCTTATCTTCGGTAACGTGCTTAAAAATGCCACCTATCCGCTTTCGGTGAGTGCTGAGCGCGTGAGCCAGGCCACGGCCATTGCCAACTATGCCAAGAGAATCGGTGCAGAGTACGTGGCCCATGGCAGTACGGGGGCAGGCAACGACCAGGTGAGGTTTGACATGATATTCAATACGCTCATTCCCGAAGTGGAAATCATTACCCCCATCCGGGATTTGAAGTTGAGCCGCGAGGCCGAAATCGAATACCTCCACAAACATGGTGTTGAGTTTAACGCCGAAAAGGCGAAATACTCGATCAACAAAGGAATCTGGGGTACATCCGTGGGTGGAAAAGAAACACTGACTTCCCATGAAACGCTTCCCGAAGGGGCGTGGCCCACACCCGCAACTTCCACCGAGACGCGTCGGATGACCATTGATTTCGAACAGGGAGAGCCGGTAGCGTTAGATGGCGAGAAACTGGGCCCGGTTCAGGTCATCCAGGCATTGCAGGCTATCGCACAACCGTATGGCATTGGGCGAGACATCCACGTGGGTGATACCATTATCGGTATCAAGGGTCGGGTGGGCTTCGAGGCGGCTGCACCGCTAATCATCATCAAGGCGCATCACACCCTGGAAAAACATACACTCACGAAATGGCAGCTGAGCTGGAAAGATCAACTGGCGGCTTTCTATGGCAACTGGATGCACGAGGGGCAGATGCACGACCCCGTAATGCGCGATATCGAAGCGTTTTTGCAAAGTGCCCAGCAAACGGTGAGCGGTAAGGTTGTCGTAGAATTGAATCCCTATCGGTTCACCGTTATCGGTGTCGAGTCGCCGCACGATTTGATGTCCAATAAATTCGGCAGCTACGGCGAAATGAATAATACTTGGAGCGGCGATGATGTAAAGGGCTTTTCTAAGATATTCGGCAACCAGGTGTCGATCTGGCACAAGGTAAACGGAGGCGGAAAATGAGCAAAATCAAAATAGGGATCATCGGGTCTGCGGGGTACACAGGCGGGGAGCTGCTTCGCATACTCATCTATCATCCCCATGTAGACATCGTGTTTGCCCATAGCGCCAGTAATGCGGGCAATAGCGTGGCTGAAGTGCATACCGACTTATTGGGCGATACCGATCTGCGGTTTTCAGAAACTTATCAAGGCGATATCGATGTGTTGTTCCTTTGTGTGGGCCACGGCGACGCGCGGAAATTTTTGGAAGCCAACGCGATTGATCCGCATGTAAAGATCATCGATCTTTCGCAGGATTATAGGCTTGCCGCCAATCGGGAGTACCAAGGAAAATCATTTATTTACGGCCTGCCCGAATTGAACCGCGAAGCTATTCGGTCTGCGCAATATGTTGCCAATCCCGGTTGTTTTGCCACGGGTATCCAGCTGGCTCTGTTGCCGTTGGCCAACAAGCGCCAGCTTGCCGGAGAAATACACATCAACGCCACCACAGGTTCCACCGGGGCTGGGCAGAAGCCTTCCGCCACCTCACATTTTAGTTGGCGGAGCAATAACCTTTCCGTCTATAAGGCCTTTGAGCATCAACATTTGCAGGAAATCAGCGAGTCATTGGAACAGTTGCAGCCGGGTTTCCTTCCCGCGGATGAGGGCACGTTGCTACAACGCGCCATGGAGCGTATCAACATTATTCCGCAGCGGGGCAATTTCCCGAGGGGGATTCTGTCTGCCATCTACGTAGATAGTTCCCTGAGCGAAGACGAAGCCAACGGGTTATACGAGGCTTACTATGCTACACATCCTTTTACACACATCAGCAAGCCGAATATTGATTTGAAGCAAGTCGTAAATACCAATAAGTGTCTGATCCATTTGGAAAAGCATGGTAATAAGCTATTCGTCGTTAGTATCGTTGATAACCTGCTCAAGGGCGCTAGTGGACAGGCTATACAGAATATGAACCTGCTGTTTGGATTGGAAGAAAAGGCAGGACTGACGTTGAAAAGTGTAGGGTTCTAACTTTTGTGCCTAAACACCTCATCTAAGCTCTCAAAAATAGCACGCTTGGCTTTTTCAAGTTCTACCTTGGTGTGAGCGGCTGATACAAAACCTACCTCATAGCCCGAGGGTCCGAAATATATACCACGATTAAGCAGTTCGCGGTGGAATGCCTTGTAGTATTCCATGCTATGGTGATCGATATCGCTTGCGGCCCTTATTTGCTCCTTATCCGTAAATGCGAACCAAAAAATAGAGCCAACACTGAAAAGTTTGAGCTTGTAATTTTTGGCCGCAGTATATCGTCGGATTGCTTCAACAAATTCGTTGCTCTTGGTATGAAGGCTTTTATAGAAACTGCTACTTTTCAGCTCGCTGAGCTGGGCAATGCCCGCCGCCATTGCCACGGGATTACCCGAAAGGGTGCCGGCTTGGTATACACCGCCGTCGGGCGAGATATGGCCCATCAGCTCTGACGACGCCCCATATGCGCCTACGGGCATGCCCCCACCGATGATTTTGCCATAGGTAATGATATCGGGCTGGATTCCGTAATAGGCAGCAGCCCCTTCAAATCCGAGGCGAAAGCCAGTGATTACCTCATCGAATATCAATAATGCACGGTGTTTACGGGTAATGTCCCGTAGGAATTGGATGTATGCTGGCTCTTGGATCAGCAATCCGTTATTTGCCGGTACACCCTCGATGATGATGGCGGCGATCTGCCCATCAAATTGTGCAAAGGCAGTTTCTACGGCTTTGGTATCATCCAGCGGAATGACAATGGTCTCATCGGCAAACGACTGCGGGACACCTGCAGAAGATGTCTCACCGAAGGTGACAAGCCCGGATCCGGCCTTTACCAGCAAGGAATCAGAGTGGCCATGATAGCAACCCTCGAATTTGATGATTTTATCACGACCAGTATATCCCCTGGCAAGCCGGATGGCCGACATTACGGCCTCGGTGCCAGAGCTGACGAACCGGATTTTTTCAATGCATTTGTTGTTTTTGAGAATGAGCTCCGCGAGTTCATTTTCCAGTGCCGTGGGCGCTCCAAAACTTAAACCCTTTTCAAGGGCTTTGGATACTTTCTCACGTATTTTGGGATGGTTGTGACCCAATATCAACGGACCCCACGAGCAACAGAAATCGATAAATTTGTTGCCGTCAGCATCCCACAGAAAGCAACCGTCGCCACGTTCGATAAACAGGGGAGTACCGTAAACGGATTTAAATGCCCGAACCGGGGAGTTGACGCCTCCGGGAAAGTACTGTTGAGCCTTTGCATACAACTCGGCTGATTTTTCTCGGGAGATGTCTCCTTTTTTGCCGGATGGTTGATGTTCTTCATTGCTGGTAAAGGCTTTTTTTATTGCATCTAACATGCTTCGTCAATCTAAATCTTTGTTCTAATACCTGTCGTTTAGCTATTCTATAGCCATTTATTTGCTAACACTTCTTTAGCATGGTAGGTGAGGATGGCGGTGGCGCCCGCTCGTCGGATGCCTGTAAGCACTTCCATCGTAGCGCGTTGCTCGTCGATCCAGCCGTTTTGTGCGGACGCTTTTATCATGGCGTACTCGCCGCTGACGTTGTATGCGGCTATTGGGAGGTCAAAATCATCATTCAGTGATTTGATGATATCTAAATAGGCCAACGCAGGTTTCACCATCAGGAAGTCCGCCCCTTCCCGGCTATCCAATTCGGCTTCAATCAGGGCCTCCCGCTGGTTTGCCGGATTCATTTGATAGGTCTTTTTATCACCGTGTTTCGGTGCCGAATTGAGTGCGTCGCGAAATGGGCCGTAGAATGCACTTGCGTACTTAGCGGTATAGGACATGAGCGACACGTTAGTGAATCCGTTTTCGTCCAATACATTGCGGATATAGCCGATGCGCCCGTCCATCATATCGGAAGGGGCAACGATATCTGCCCCGGCTTGAGCGTGAGCCACTGCCATCCTGCCCAAAATGACAAGCGTTTCGTCATTGAGGATCTCGCCGTTTTCCACAATGCCGTCATGGCCGTCACTACTGTAGGGGTCCATGGCAACATCGGTGATGACACACGCCTCGGGAAAACGAGCTTTGACCGCGGCGATGGCGCGAAGGTATAATCCTCCTTCTTTTGTGCTCGCTGTAGCGTATTTGTCTTTGAGCGTCTCATCGATATTGGGGAATAGATCAAACGCACGAAGCCCCAATTCCATGCAGCTTTCCACTTCTCGGAGCAGGTTATCTATCGAGTACCGGTAAATTCCCGGCATCGAACCAACTTCAGATCTGACATTATCCCCCTCGACAATAAACAATGGGAAGATTAAGTTGGAAGCCCTAATTTGGGTTTCCTGCACCATATCCCTTATCACCGCAGACTTGCGGTTCCTTCTTGGTCTTATTAACATCTTCAAATCATCAAAATTATCAAATCGATACCACTTCAAACCGACTAATAATCCAATCCGAAAACAGCTTCAGCCAACCCAATCTCATCCGGAGAATAGGGAAGGGTATAAGTAAGGCCCAGCTCTTCAATTTTCTTACCGGTGGAGCGCCCGATACAGATGATCTTTTGGCCAGGGTCGACAAGGTTGTCCACAAAATACGCTTCTACGTTAGAAGGGCTGGTGAAGATAAGTACGTCGGCGTTTGATTTGGATACATCGGTATCGATACGTGTCTGATAAATTGGCAGGTTAATAACTTTGGTATCCGCCGTCAATGATTGCTGTATGGTTTCCAATGAGTCTTTCGCTCTTGGTATCAAGACAGTTGTTCCCGAAGCAATTTTACCGAATTCCTGTGCAATTTCCTCCATGTTGATTCCGAGTCGCTCCCCTGTAAAATCGGGAGCATATCCAAATTGCCTTAACATTTCCTCGGAACCCCGACCGATAACTGCGAATTTTGTCCGTTTGCTAAGCCTAGGTTGGAGTTTGAAGAAGTTCTCAATGCCATTTTTACTGCCAAAGAAAATCCAGTCGACATATTTAAGGATATACGGATCTAGCTTATTGATCATGGGAAATATCCGGATCAACGACCGTCCTTCGACGGCGATGCCGTGTTTGGCCATTGCCCGATGAAAATAGCTGGCCTCCGATAAGTCGCGCGTAATGAATATATGGGATGGCAGTTTCCTGTTTTTGTCGTACTTGCTTGCTATTCGTTCGGCCAGTCCCTCGGTATCGGTTGCAGAAAGATAAAGACGATCGGGAAACTCTTCATCACTGTCGGATTTAGAGGTCCACACTTCGTAGAGGCCTTCCTGTTTGCGGCAATAGCAACCCAAAGGGGCATGGCAGCCTGCATCAAAAAGATTCAAGACTTTGCGTTCCACAGCGATGGTGTCCATTACGTCGACGTCATTGATCGCCTGAAGCAATTCATGGAGCTGCTGGTCATTTTCACGGATCTGCACGGCCAACACGCCTTGTGCCGGGGCGGGAATAATTTCGACAGGCGGAAGCTCTTCAATATGGAAGTCACTCAAATCCACGCCGACGCGGGTTATTCCGGCCTTAGCCAACATGATTGCGTCGAAATTTTCATCACGGAGCTTTTCAATACGTGTTATCACATTGCCACGTAGGTCATCAAACTCCAGGTCTGGCCGCAGGGCAAGCAACTGTGCTTTTCGACGATTGGACGAAGTGCCCACAATCGCGTTGTGTTTGAGTGCAAGCCGCTTTTTGAGGTCTACACAGTCTTTATGGATGATGAGCAGTTCCGATGGGTCTTCACGGGCACTCACTGCCGCAATGGTCAGCCCGGGAGGGTGTACGGTGGGAAGATCTTTGTGCGAATGCACAGCGAGGTCGATGCCGCCGCTTAAAAGCTCTTCTTCCAGTTCCTTGGTAAAAAACCCTTTCCCTTCCAACTTGTCCAACCGCAAGTGCTGCACGATATCCCCTTGAGTCTTGATGACCTTCAATTCGGCGTTTACGCCGATGTCAGCCAATTTGGTTTTAATGTAGTTGGCCTGCCATAAGGCCAGTTTGCTCCCACGGGTGCCTATGATGAGTATCCGATCCACCTTTTTCGTGCTGGGGGCAACTGTTTTAGTCAAAGGTTCCTCTGTTAGCATACACAAACTTAGATAAATTCACTTTATATGTGCAATATAACTTGTTTTTGCATATAAAAGCAATTATTCATTCCAGACTTTCCCATATCGGCACGAATGAAGGCTCCGCTGTTTGTCGGTTTCTCCACTACCGTTGAGCACTGTTTAACTATTAACGGAAATCTTGCGAATAAAAGCATTATCCGAGCGGATATGTTAAAAAGACTATGCCTAACGGCGGGCGACGAAACGTTAATTGATATCGTAATGGTTGGTCTTAACCAAAATATCCTTAGCCATTACCATGGGTACTTTAATGTACTTTTTTTCCATATAGTCAATCACCTTTTCCAACACCTCCCTCGAATTGGCATCCAGCGCTCCTACCTCGGTGGCAAATACCTCGTTGAGCGCAAATGACCGTATTTCTTTTACCTTTTCAGGCACCTCACGCATGGCCAATTCCACGCGCCGTTGTTTAAGGAGAGGAAGGAAATCACGGATGTTGTCAGCGATAATTTGTTCGGCATGAGCCAGTTCGTCATAGCGCTCTTGTATATTTTTAGAAGCAATCGCCTGTAGACTGCTTACTTCTATATAATATACCGGATGATGCTGAAGTACATCCGGATGTACATCATTTGGTATTGCCAGATCCACAATTACCTTCTTGTCTGTGTCACCGTTAAGGAGTGATTCGTACAGTGCTGTATCGACAATCGCCTCTGGCGAACCTGTACAAGTAATCATGATATCAAAGCCACCTTTATAATGCGGTAACTCGCTCAATGGATAAGCATTGGCTTTGAGGTCAGCGCTCAATGTTCGAGCGTTTTCCAGCGTGCGATTGAATACCACAAAGTTGGAAAATCGATGCTTTTGTAAATATTTGGCAATGTTTTGATTGGTTTCCCCTGCACCGATGATCAGAATGCGGGGTGTATCGTGCAATTTGATTTCCCGTAATTTGCGATAGGCCAGTGAAACCACGGAAACCGGATTGCGGGAAATGCGTGTATGTGTGTACACCTCTTTGGCCGTTTTGACAAGGCGATCCATAACCATTCGTAGGAAATCACCGGTGAATCCACATTTACGGCAGCGCTCATAAGCTCTACGCACTTGGGCTAGGATTTCTTTTTCGCCCACTACCAAGCTTTCCAACGAGCAGGACATCCGCAGCAGATGGTTGAGCGCATCGATGTCTTCATACGTATTGACCTGATCTAAAAAACAATCCAGCCGCTCAGAAGGAACACAGAAATTGAGACTGTGCATGAAATCCTTAATGAACTCGGGAGTCAATTCGTGCGCCCCATAGAAGACAAATTCCACACGGTTGCAGGTACCTACATAGAATATTTCGGGAATGTCAAAGCTATTTTTGAGATTGATTAGCCTACTCTCCAACTCCTCGTTGCAAATCACAAGGTTTCCTAAATCCTTAAGATCCACATATTTGTGCGTAAATGCTATGACTTTGAGATTCTTCAAGGTTGTACTATGCTCACTTAATTTCCGGTAACAAAAGTACAACATCTCTTAGCTGACCTATGTCAGAACTGTGTAAAACACAGATATTTAGAATGGTTATAAATTAGATATGATTCTGATAGAGATTTGTTGGTAATAAATATGCTGAACTTCCGCTATAAGGTCAAAAACATTTGCCATTGCAAGTCGATTGCAATACCTTAGCGCCGTAATATGACAGTTATCGGAAAGCGGTTGTTTAAGCGTGTTTATTTTTTTGCGTTATTGATCACCATCATCGGCGCATCGTGTGGTTCCTCAGCGGAAAAGCGGGTCAGAGCCGAACGAAAACAACATGAAAAGGATAGTATAGCACTCGTTTATGATACCGCGAACGCTGATAAACGAATCGACGTATTCATGCAGCGGCTGCATAGTCGATCGGGCTTCAACGGTAATGTGCTGGTCGCAAAGCATGGTAAGATCATTTACCAAAATACGTTCGGCTGGGCTGATTACCTGATGAGAGACAGTTTGAAAATTAACTCTCAATTTGAGCTGGCATCAGTTTCCAAGCCGCTTACCGCGACAGGTGTGCTTATGTTGATTGAAGCCGGAAAAATCAAGCTCGAGCAGACGGTGGATGAATTTTTCCCGGATTTTCCATATCCGGGCGTCTCGATAAAACTGCTGCTTACCCACCGATCGGGGTTAACCAATTACCTCTACTTTACGGATAAAAAGGAAATATGGCCCGACAAGCGTAAAGGGATGTCCAATGCGGAGGTGATGGAGTTGTTGGCGAAGCATAAGCCGGATAAATACGCTAATCCGGATGTACGGTTCTTTTACAACAATACGAACTACATGGTTTTGGCAGCGATTATCGAAAAGGTAACCGGTCAGGATTTTGCTGTATATATGCAAGAGCACATTTTTGCTCCCGCAGGGATGAAAAACACCGCCGTATACTCCACGGCGGTTTACGAAAAAATCCCGACGGGTGTCATCGGGCATGACCGGATATGGCGGCGGTCAGTGGTACAGAATTTTCAGGACGGACCGGTGGGCGACAAAGGCATCTACAGCACCGTGCAGGATTTGTTTTTGTTTGACCGTGCATTGGACGAGGGCCGGTTGCTTAAACCGGAAACCCTGGATTCGGCTTATGCTGGTTATAGTAAGCCGACCAAGGAGCTTTTCAATTACGGATATGGCTGGCGCACTTTTGATCCCGGAAACCATAAGGTCGTATATCATACCGGCTGGTGGCATGGATTCCGGAATATTTACGTGCGTGATTTGGAGCAAGATATTACAATCGTATTACTAGCCAATCTGGCAAATGGCAGCTTGCTCCATCTCGATGAGCTTTATCAAATACTCGAAATGCCTGTCATCCGACAGGCAGCGTATTCCGCTTCCGGAGAGTTCATGGCCGAATAGCTAGGATGTGAAACTTTTTTCTTATTTAGTGGTTGTTTGAGAGCATGGAGAATAAACGAACACTTGTACTTGGGGCTACACCGAATCCCGCACGCTACGCCTACCTAGCTGCCCACCGTTTGTTGGCTGCGGGGCATGAAATTGTAAATGTCGGTATTAAGCACGGGGAAGTAGCGGGAGCACCGATCCAACAAGCCGGAAGTATACTGCCTGGTATTCATACCATTACGCTGTATATTGGTCCGCAACGGCAACCGCAATATTATGACTACATCATTAAAACCAATCCGAAACGTCTGGTCTTTAACCCCGGCACGGAAAACCCTGAACTGGAAATGCTAGCCCACCAGCATGGTATTGAAACGTTGGCTGCCTGTACATTAGTGCTGCTGAGCACGGGGCAGTATTGACGGAGTGATTTGCTTTTTCCAACAAAATAATGTTGCTTTGAGCTTGCGGCATTTTGTAAGATGACAACGAAGAAGTCAAAGTCTGAGAACAGTATTGTGGATATTGCGAGGGTACTGGGCATATCCCCGGCAACAGTTTCCAGAGCGCTCAATAACAACCCGCGGATCAGTGAAGCCACCCGTAAGCGGGTTAAGGAGACCGCCAAAGAAATGGGTTATCGCCACAATAGCATGGCCTCTTCCCTTCGGAACCGCCGGTCAAATATAATCGGGCTGATTGTGCCACGCATATCCATGTATTTCCATTCATTCTTTATCACATCGCTTCAGCGGCAGTTACAGGCAGCGGGTTATAACCTGATGATTTGTCAGTCTAATGATTCCGTAGATCTAGAAAAGGAGTTGGCTAATACACTGTATTCCGCACGGGTAGACGCATTGGTCGTTTCGCTTACCTTATATACGAAAGATATTACGCATTTTGAAGGGTTTCTACAACAGGGGATACCTTTGGTATTCTATGACCGTGTGCCGGTATTGGGTGCGCCTGCATACATCATCAAGGGAGATGACTATCGCGGTGGGCTATTGGCCGGTAACCATTTGATGCAGGCGGGTTGTGTGCACATGGCTTACATCAGCGGGCCGATGTCAAGTAGTATTTACCAAGAGCGCACCCGCGGATTCTTGGATGCATTGGCTAAACAGGGCATGTCAATGCGTGAAGACTGGGTTTATCACCATGAGTTGACGGTGGAAAACGCGTGGAATAGTTTGCGCAGGTTGTTTGAAGGCGAGCAGCTACCCGATGGAATATTTGCAGCCAACGACACCACGGCTATCGCTGCCGTCGAATTCGCACGCGAACGCGGCATCCGGATTCCGGACGATTTGAAAATTATCGGTTACTCCAACGATCCAAGAACAGCCATCGTCACACCGGCCATCACGTCCATTGAGCAATATCCGAGTGAAATGGCCGATAAAGTGGCCGACACGTTAATTCATGCATTACAGGCTCATCCTACGGTTTTTCATGCCATTGGTGAACCGTTGGTCTGCCCGGTTGATTTGGTGAGGCGGATGACCACCTAGTTCAATCGATGGAGATTGATGATTCACGGATAACCAACTCCGGCTTTAGCACTTCATAACGGTAGTTTTCCCGTTGTTCTTTACTGGCAAAATGGTCGAGCACGATTTTGGCTGAAAGCATACCCAGTTCGTATACGGGCTGCCACACGGTAGAAAGGGGTGGATAATAGTATTGAGCGTACGATTCGTCATCAAATCCAACCACCGAGATATCTTCCGGGACGCGGTAACCTTTTTCGCGTATGACGCATATGGCACCGATGGCTACTGCATCATTAACGGCAAATATAGCATCAACCCGGTCGTTATTGGCCATAAGCTGCATAGCTGCATCGACACCGTAGTCGGACGAAAAGCCATTGCTGTATACGATTAGCTCGGATCGGATCGGAATGTTATTGTCGTAATGCGCGTTGAGGTAGCCGTCCAGTCGTTGTTTAAACGTTGGGAAAGCAATCGGTCCGGCGATATGGGCAATATGCTGGCAGCCGGTCTTAATGAGGTATTCCACCGCTTGGTAAGCGCCATCATAACTGTCTACCAATACCTTATCTGCCTCGAAGTGAGGGCAGTCGCGGTCGAAAATAACCATAGGTATACCCGCCCGTTGGAGCCGCTCAAAGTGGCCGAAGGTTTTCGTGCGGAAGGTTGGTGAGATCAATACCCCGTCAACACGCAGTAGCGTCATATCTTGCAATAGCTTTTTTTCTTCTTCAAACGACTCGTTAGATTGGCAGATCAGTAATTTATAACCGGCCGACGATACCATGTCCTGTACGCCACTGATAACCGTAGCAAAGAAGTAGCTGGTAATCTCAGGTACCACAATGCCAATGATACCGGTTTTTTTGTTAAGCAGGCTTAATGCGAGCAGGTTGGGCTGATAACTGTGTTTTTCGGCCATCGCCAATACATTCTTTTTGGTCTCCGCGCTGATCGACGGGTGGTTGTGAAGTGCGCGGGACACGGTAGATGGTGATACACCCAGTTGTTTTGCGATGTCAATAATAGTCGTTTGACGATTTTTCTGCATTAGGGATTATTAAATTGGTAGTCGTATCGTTATGATGTCCCTAAGTTCGTTAACATATGCCGGATAACCAAATGAGTGTTGTGCCTTTAGGATAACTGTATTTAAAACTCACTGATTTACTGATAGTTGATTTGGTTGTTGGCCGCAGATAGCCTTCGCGGGCCGGCCTCATGCCGTTATATTTGGAGGTTTCCAATTCACCGAGCCTTACGGGGCTTGGTTTCCTGTTGTCACGTAACAATGAATAATGAGGCAGTAATCACGCTTAGGGGATAGTCCCCTAAAATACGGGTAATTTTAAGTTATCGCTCAACGGATATCCAGTAGCTATATAATATCTAAAAGCTGAATATATACTGGAGTCATACTGGATAGCTACTGGACAACTACTGGATAGCTATTAAAGTTATACCGGATATATACCGAGATACCATCCACATGGCGACCAAGAACGGAAAGATGATCAGCACTTTGCTCAACGATGCCTTTAGGGAGCAAATCTTAGGTTATTTTTAAATGTGGTTGCTCTGTCGCACCTTACGCAAACCTTTGCGCTTGGGTGCCGCTGGAACCCCTTGATTTATTGGCTAAAAAGCGATTAGTTTGCTATACAATTATAAATTATACATACATGCTTACCACGCTGGTTTTAGCGGATTTTGCTGATCTGGTTTTAATCTACACTAGAAAAGTAACACCGAATTAATGGCAAGTTTGAGTGGTAGTGGTATACTTGCGTTGGAAATAAAACCATGCATTAGTCTGGAATAGTTGATATGAGTAGCATTTTCAGTTTCAAATTATATGCGTTATTGATTGGTGTTTACTGCGGATCAATACACTGGGTAGCAGCTCAGGAAGGCCGTGTGTTAATCCATGCGCATAACGACTATCACCAGCGAATGCCTTTTTATCAGGCTTATGCGCAACGGGCTTATACGATTGAAGCGGACGTATTTGCCGTCGACGGGCTACTATTGGTGGGGCACGACCGGGAGGAACTGCAACCTCATCGGACACTGGAGGCGTTGTACATCAAGCCTATCGTGGACACGTTTGCGTCGAACGGCGGCAGGGCTTGGGTGGCTTCGGACAATCGATTCGTGCTCCTAATCGATCTGAAAACACCGGCCGCTAACACGTTGCAGCAGGTGATTAATCTCATTGCCAATCACTCCGCTGTATTTGACGAGACCGTAAACCCCCATGCAGTAACTGTGGTGATTTCCGGAGCGATGCCAGAACCAAAAGCGTTTGCTGACTTTCCAGGCTACATCCAGTTTGACGGACGACTTGGTGTTGACTACACCGAAGACCAGTTGGAACGTGTGGCATTCGTCAGTGCGTCGTTTTCCGGCTATGCAACATGGAATGGGAAGGATTCGTTGACCGACAAGGATTTCGAACGGGTTACGGAAGCTATCGATCAGGCACATGGAATGGGCAAGAAATTTCGGTTTTGGGGCACGCCCGACGGGCCTACGGCGTGGAATACACTTTATGAAATGGGTGTAGATATCATCAATACCGACCAGATTGAATGTTGTACCGAGTTCTTCAAAGAACGCAAACCTTTGCGTTGAGATAGCTGCTCAACGGCTTGATTTATTGGTGAAAAACTGATTAGTTTGTTGTTGCAATTATAAATATACTAACCACTAGCGGGTATGAAGACCAACCCCAGAAGTCGGGGAACCGTGGCAATGATGGACCATTAAAACAAAGATAACATGGAGTTAACCACAAGTACCAACCGCAATGCGATTATTACCAGAAATTTGCTGAATTTATTCGATGACGTAACGATTAAAAAAGGAGGGCGATAGCACGAATACCGGAAAAAAAGATAGGTGCGGCAAAGTGCCGCACCGGTCTGATTTTGGGAATGCACTTAGACTGGACATCTGTGATTGCTTCCCCGACGAGTAACACGATATGGTATCACCTTACCTCCAAAGATAGGAAAAGGAATAGACTTGACACTTTGGAGGCAAAAATTAGTGTGTAATGAATCATTTATTACGAGGTAAATGGTATGTAAGAATAGCTTTACTTTATTTTATTATCGCAGCAGACGGGCCTTTGCTGCATGCATCAACCAACTATGAAACCCAGCAGACAGGCCGTATCGTCGGCCGTGTGACTGATGCGCAAGGTTCGCCCTTGTCGGGTGCGAGCGTACGCATTGCCGGCCAACAACAAAGTGTTGCCACGGACGATGACGGCCAATTCTCCTTGGTTGTAGCACCGGGTGAACACATCGTTGAGGCTTCTTATATTTCTTACGGTACACAACAGGTGACCGTGACTGTACGCGAAGGTGCCAGTGTAGATGCCAATTTTGTTTTGACCGAAGAAGCCGATGCACTGAGCGAGGTCGTGGTTGTGGGTTATGGTACACAGCGGAAAGTTAACCTAACCGGCGCTGTAGACCAAGTAACGGCTGAAGTTTTTCAGAATCGACCCATTCCAAATATTTCACAAGGACTGGTGGGCGTCGTACCCAACTTAAATATTAAAATGTTTGATGGAAAGCCGACCCAGTCGCCCGAATTCAATGTCCGGGGAACAACCTCGATTGGCCAGGGTGGTAGCGCACTGATCTTAATCGACGGCGTAGAAGGCGACCCAAGGATGCTGAATCCCAATGATATCGAGAGCATATCGATATTGAAGGACGCATCTTCGGCATCCATTTACGGGGCACGGGCTGCATTCGGCGTTGTCTTGATTACGACCAAAGCTGCGGTGGAAGGGAAGACCTCGATCACGTATTCGACTAACCTGTCCTCAAAATCACCGACGACAATCCCGGATAATATCACGGATTCCTACCCATGGGCACAGGGATTCAGCGATGCATGGTCGCGGTGGAACGATAATGGTAACACCCCGACAGCGGTAAATAAGACCTTGCCTTTTTCACCAGCTTACCTAGCCGAGATCAAAAGAAGATGGGAGGACCCCTCATTGCCACGGATTGAGGTAAATCCCTCTACCGGTGAGTACCAGTACTTTTACAGCACGGATTGGTATCGGGAATTGTATAAGGAACGATTCTTCGCTCAGGATCACAACCTGGCGCTTTCAGGCGGTAACGATAAGGCCGCGTTCTATGTGAGTGGCCGTTATAATGGTCAGGATGGACTGTTTCGCTATAACTCAGATACGTACAGCATGTATAACCTACGTGCCAAAGGAAACATCCAGCTGACGCCTTGGTTGCAATTGGAAAATAACACCGAATACTCACGGATGGAATACCACCAACCGCTCAATGTGGGTGAAGGAAGTGGTATCTGGCGTAATATGGCAGACGAGGGGCACCCCCTGGCGCCGTTGTTGAATCCCGATGGTACGTTGTCGTTCCCAGCGGCTTACACGGTAGGCGATCAATACATTGGAAGAAACGCCGAGGATGAAGGACGCCGTTTCCTGAAAAATCGGGTGGCGGCTACCGCGACATTTTTGGATAAGAGTTTGACGCTACGTAGCGACTTTACTTTTCAAAGTTCGGACATCGGGGCGCAGCAAAATCGGGTACAGGTGCCTTATAGCCGGTATGAGGGTGTAATTGGCTATACCGGCACGAACACCAATGACCTGCAGGAATTCAGACAGACGACCGATTACCTGGCAACGAATGTCTATGCCGACTATGTGAAATCATTTAATGATGCCCATAACCTTAACTTATTGGCTGGCTTCAACTACGAGCAGTCGTTGGAGAAAAGCCTGACCGCGCGACGTAATGGTATTGTATATGCCGATGCGGATGACATCAACCTGGCGCTGGGGCAGAGTATTGTCACCACCGGCGGGAATAAGAAATGGGCAATAGCCGGTGGATTCTTTCGGGTAAACTATAATTTCAAAGAACGTTACTTGCTGGAAGTCAACGGCCGGTACGACGGATCGTCTAAGTTTCCGAATGATCAGCAGTGGGCATTTTTCCCATCGGCGTCTATCGGTTGGCGGATTTCGGAGGAGCCGTTCTGGAACGTAAACCCAACAGCTTTGTCTAACCTGAAGTTCCGTGCGTCCTACGGTTCGCTGGGGAACGGGAATATCAATCCGTATTCATTTACCGAAAACTTTGCGATTTCGCAATCGGGTCGCATTATCAACGGCGTACGGCCGCAGCGCACCGGGCAGCCTGGGGTAATACCCGCAGGGCTAACCTGGGAAACATCAACTACGGGTAACCTGGGACTCGAATTTTCCAGCTTGAATAACCGGCTCCAGTTTGTGGGGGATCTGTACCGACGCTGGACGAGCGATATGTTTACCGTTGGGCCTACGCTGCCGGCAATTTACGGGACTACCGTGCCAAAAGGCAACTACGCCGATTTAGAAACGACCGGATGGGAAGTTTCCCTGACATGGCGCGATCAGTTTGCCATGGCCGAAAAGCCGTTTACGTATGATGTCCGGGTAACGATGGCTGACTACCGGGCGACGATTACAAAATTCAACAACGAAGAGAAACGGCTGACGGATCCATATGCAGGTATGCGGGTAGGCGAGATTTGGGGATATCAAGTCGAGGGATTGTTCCGATCGGAAGAGGAAATCGCTAACTCACCTTCCCAAGCCAATGTCCCTAATACCAACACGCGGAAAAATTATGTTGGAGACTTGAAGTTTAGAAACCTGGATGGCGATGATATCATTTATCAAGGTGATAATACGGTATTCAACCCTGGCGATAAATCCATTATCGGTAACTCGGAGCCGCGCTATACTTACGGATTTAATTTGAACGGGGACTGGAATGGCTTTTTCCTCTCGGCCTTTTTCCAAGGGGTACTGAAGCAGGATTACTACCCTTCGGCAGAGGCACGGTTTTGGGGGCAATACAATCGTCCGTACAACCAGTACCCCCGCTGGCATGAAGACAACATGTTCCGACCGGAGTTGGGCAACTTCGATGCTTACCTACCACGATTGGTAGGCTACGTCGCTCAGGGTAGTGGACGTGCGTTAAGGGAAGCGAACGACCGCTACTTGCAGAATGCGGCCTATATCCGTTTGCGTAACCTCCAAATTGGTTACTCGCTGCCGAAGCGGTTGATTTCCAAACTGCACGCCAACGATCTGCGGCTGTATGTCTCTGCGGAGAATCTGTGGACCTGGTCGCCAATGTACAAATGGACCAAAGACACCGATGTGACCAATATCTACGGTTCAGACAGGGATTTGAGTGGTGGGACAAGCGGCGATGGATATAACTATCCGATGCTCAAAACCATATCGATGGGTCTAACTGTTAATTTTTAATCTAGCGAGGACGACAATCATGAAGAAATTTCATTATATCTTAACATTGGTGGCCATCTTACCCTTTGCCGCCTGTGATTTGGACGAGATGCCCGTGGATACCGCAACGAATCAAGCCATATTCGGTTCGGCAAGCGGGATGGACCTTTACGCCAATTCATTTTATGACATCCTGCCCGGCACGGATGTAGGGGTGTTTCAAGGTGACGACAATTCGGACCTGGTCGCTCGCAACGGCGTGGATGACCTATTGGCCCCCGGTGCGCTGAGCCCGATTACCAGTTCGGGGTGGAATACGACAGATTGGGACGATCTGCGGAATATTAACTATTTCATCGAAAATGCAGAAAAGAGTGCGGTGCCCGAAAAGAACCACTACATCGGCATGGCACGATTCTTCCGGGCCTTGTTTTATTTCGAGAAGGTGCGGCGCTTCGGCGATGTGCCTTGGATCGATAAAACCATCGAAGTGGGCGATGAGGCGATGTTATATGGCGAACGGACGAGCCGTTTTGAGGTCATGGATAACGTGCTGGCCGATTTGGACTATGCCATTGCCAACATTACACTGACAAGCGACCCATCCTGCACACGGATTACCCAAAATGTAGCACGGGCTTATAAGACGCGGATATGCCTTTTTGAGGCTTCATTCAGGAAATACCACACCCGGTATGATATGCAATCGACAGCCGATGCCTGGTTCCAGCACGTGGTGGATGCCGCCAACGCGGTTACCGGCTATACGCTGCACCAATCAGCAGCATCAGACCGGTCTTACCGCGAATTATTTATAACGAAAGTCCCGTACGCCGATGAAACGATTCTCGCTGTGGCCCTGGATGCCAGTTTGCAGGTATTCAGCTCGGCAAACCGCCGGTTCATCAGCCCTACCTATGGCAACCGGCCAAGCCTGACCCGTAATTTCGTGAATACTTACCTTAAGTTGGATGGGACGCGTTTTACCGATGATCCGAATTATGAAATGACGCCTTTTGTCGATGAGGTCAAGGATCGCGATCTGCGCTTAAAGCAGACCGTCCGTTTGGGAGATTACCAGCGTACAGAAAACGCAGTTCCGGTAGTGGCGGCCCCCAACTTCAATCAAACATTTACCGGTTATCAGCCCATCAAATGGTGTTATGACGAGCGGTTCCCCTATGATGACGAAAGTCGGAACGACAATGCGCACATCGTCATGCGGTGGGGTGAGGTGTTGCTCAACAAAGCCGAAGCACTGGCCGAATTCGGTACGATGAACAATACAGAATGGACCGCTACCATCGGTGCACTGCGCCAGCGTGCAGGTATCACAGGCTCCACATTGACCACCATGCCGACTGCTGCTGATCCGTATTTGGTGGACTATTACTTAGGTAAGTTTACCAATCCCGTACTGCTGGAAGTCATGCGCGAGCGGGCAGTCGAATTGGTGTTTGAAGGGCTTCGCCCTGACGATTTGAGGCGATGGCATATCGGGGAGCTTTTCCAAGAGGCTCCCATGAACGGTATCTACGTGCCTGAGCTGGGCGAACAGGATCTGAATGGCGACGGCGTGATGGACGTTTGTTTCTACCAGGGCACACGACCCACACCGTCTAATCCTTCTATCGCATTCGTAGATGTATCATCTTCAGCGGCGGTGGGAAGGATACAGCTTTCAAATGGTACCTCCGGAGAAGTAATCTGGAACCCAGGTGAACGGGAATGGTTGGATAAAAAGTATCTGTACCCCATCCCCCAAGCGGCGCGGGATGTAAATGAAAACTTAAGTCAGAACCCCGACTGGTAATGGGGATCTGGGGCAGTTGCACGATCTGCAACTGCCCTATTCATTCTAAATATAATCATCATGAAATCGTATTTTCTAATTCTTTTCTTCTGTTTCTATAGTGCTGCTGCCTTTTCGCAAAAAACGGATGTAGCTGAAATCCGCGTGGCCAGTTACAATCTCCGGATGGATACGCCTAGAGATAGCCTGAATGCCTGGCCAAACCGGAAAGAAAATGTAAAAGCATTGATCCGCTACCATGATTTTGATATCATCGGTACGCAGGAAGGATTTGTACACCAGTTGACCGATATCCTTGAACTGCCGGAGTATGCATACTTTGGTGCAGGTCGCGACGACGGAAAACAAGCCGGAGAACATTCGGCAATCATCTATAAAAAAGACCGTTTCCGTATCGTTGACTCTGGTAATTTCTGGCTGAGCGAGACACCCGGAGAGCCGGGACTCGGCTGGGACGCTACCTGTTGCAACCGAATCTGTTCGTGGGCAAAATTCGCAGATAAGGGGACGAAAAAGGAGTTTTACGTATTCAATGTACATTTTGATCATCAAGGCGTGATTGCCCGTAAGGAATCCGGAAAACTGATGGTTGCAAAAATTAAGGAAATCGCAAAGGACGCTCCGGTCATCTGTATGGGGGATTTTAATTCAACACCGGAGACCGAGCAGATCAAAGGTATGTCGGCCATACTGAACGATGCCTATACAATAACCAAACAGCCGCCGTACGGTCCGGTCGGTACCACTAATTCCTTCCGGTTTACAGCTCCAATGAAGAATCGCATCGACTACATATTTGTAAGTAAGGATTTTGAGGTGGCAAAGTATGCGGTATTAACCGATGCAAAGGACCAACGGTATCCATCGGATCATTTACCCGTGGTTGCGGATGTTCATTTAATCGAGTAGTATATGTGCAACATTTAGAATAGACCTAATATGAAAAAGCAAATCTTCGTAATTGCTGCCATGCTATGGTTTTCATTGAGTGGCTTTTCGTTGACAAACGAGCAACGGCCAATCAACGGCGTGGTAGTCAGCACTGATGGTACGCCCGTGGTGGGAGCCACGGTGAAATCACTCTCCACTGATCGCGCGACAACAACCAACGAACGCGGTGAATTTACACTCGAAGCCGCAGATGGGGAAAAACTGACGATATCCTACGTGGGCTATGTGACTCAGGAAGTTGCGGTAGCTGATGTGTCGTTGCGTGTAACACTAATAGCGGCAAGCAACTCGCTGGAAGAAATTGTCGTGGTCGGCTACGGTAGCCAAGCGAGATCTGACGTGACGGGCGCATTGACCCAGTTGAAAGGTGAAGCCCTGAAGCAAGGGGTAAGTGTTTCGGTAGACAACCTGCTTCAAGGCAAAGTAGCTGGGGTACGCATCGCCCAATCAAGTGGTGAGCCGGGAGCGGGAATCGACGTGTTTATCCGGGGTGTGGGATCTATCCGTAGCGGCAGTACACCGCTTTTTGTCGTGGATGGCGTGCCCCTGAGCAACGAAAGCGTGAGTGCGGGGGGAGCGAATTTTGGATTGGGTAGTTCGGAAGCGAAGAACCCGCTTAATTTTCTAAATACCAGTGATATTGAGACGGTAACCATACTGAAGGATGCGTCCGCAGCTGCCATCTATGGCGCACGGGGATCGAATGGTGTGGTTCTGATTACGACCAAACGGGGACAGAGCGGCGAGCCGACACTCACCTATGACATGTATATCGGATCGTCTTCGGTAATCCGGAAGCTGGATGTGCTGTCTGCCGCTGACTACCGGGCAGCGCTCCCTGATCCGGCTTACGACCATGGTGGGAATACGGATTGGCAGGACGTGATCTATCGGAATGCGTTGACACAAAACCACAACGTCTCGTTCGCCAAAGCTACTGCATCGGGAAATTACATGGCTTCACTATCCTATATGGATCAAGAAGGAATCGTGCAATCGAGCGATTTTAGGCGCACGACCGCGCGGTTGAATGCCGAGGAGTCGTTTTTCGACAACGAACGACTGAAAGTGAAAATGAACCTGACCGCAAGTGACATCGGGGAAACGGGTGTGCCGAACGGCAATACCGCGGGATCAGACGGTCAGCTCATCATCCATGCGCTGATGGCCAACCCAACACGCAATGTGCGTGATGAGAACGGTGACTACACCAACTTCAACATGAATGCGCATTACAATCCGGCTTACCTCTTGGAGGTGTTTGACGATAAGACCAATACGTTCCGTGTATTGGGTAACGTAGAAGCTACACTGCGCATCTTACCGGGTTTAGAATATCGGTTTAACTACGGTATCGATAAATCGACATCCGAAAGGAGTTCAACGATCTACCCGAATGTGACCGACCGTACGCCGTTGGGTGCATATGTGCAGAACAACCGATCGTCATTAACCACCTTGCTGGACCATTACCTGACGTACAACATCACTGCGGACCGGCATCAAGTGGAACTTCTCGGCGGGTTTTCCTACCAGCAGTTCAAATTCTCAGGTACGTCGTTTGGTATGGAGAATATCGCTAATCAGGGTGAGGGGGTTGCTCCCGAACACAATCCGGGTTATTCGGGCATTCCCACCAACCCGGGTGGGTTTGCACAGGAAAATGAACTGCAATCGTTTTTTGGCCGTGCAAATTACAATTTTGATAACCGGTATCTGGTTACGGCATCACTTCGCGCGGACGGTTCGACACGTTTCGGGGAAGACAATAAGTATGGATATTTCCCATCGTTCGCGCTGGGTTGGGTGCTCTCCCGCGAGCAGTTCCTGAGTGACGTCAGCGGCGTCCGGGAGCTGAAACTACGGGCCAGCTGGGGGCAGACGGGGAATCAGGAAGTTCCCAATAAGATTACACAGGCCAGTTATTCGCTGTCCCCATCATCTGGTTATTACCTTTATGGCGACCTCGCGTTGATCAATGGCACCGACGTGAACCGGACTGCCAATCCGGGGCTGAAATGGGAAGTGGTAGAACAATTTAACATCGGGTTGGATTTCGACTTTTGGAACAGCAAGCTTTATGGCGCATTGGAATACTATAACAAGACCACTAAGGACCCGATATTGAACATCCCATCCGAACCGCTAAGCCCCACGACAACGGTATGGAAGAACGTAGATGCGCGATTGGTTAACAAGGGGGTTGAATTGACGTTGGGTTCGCAGCTTTTAAGCACACAGCTGTTTAACTGGTCAGTAGACGTGAATGGATCGACATTGTCCAATACGATTGAGGATTTGCCCGTCTCCGAACTCTATTCGGGCAGTATTTCTGGTCCGGGCTTGTCTTCCGTTTATGCCAATATTTATAAAAGCGGTTACGAAGCAGGTTCTTTTTTCATGTTGAAGCACCTCGGATATGACAGCGAGGGGAAAGATATTTTTGAAGACGCGAGTGGCGATGGGGCGATTAATGCGGATGATCGGCAAATTTTTGAAGGAGCGATTCCCAATTTCAACTTCGGTTTGAACAGCCAGATGCGCTATAAACAACTGGACTTTTCGTTTTCCATCATCGGGCAGACGGGCGGCTATTTGGTAAATAACACGGCAATCAACCTTAACATCAATAGCTTGGCCTCCGATCGTAACGTGTTGGCGGATTATTATGATGCTGGCGCCGCCACCACCAATGCCGTGCAGTTGTCTTCGCTGTATTTGGAGAAATCCGATTTCGTACGATTGAACAACGTTCGCTTGGGCTATACGCTGGCACCGAGGGGCCTTGGTTGGTTGCAATCCGTGAATATTTATGCCAGTGCACAAAATTTACTCACGATTACCGGCTATTCCGGATACGACCCGATGGTGAACACCGCCAAGAGTGTAGGTGGAAATCAGTCGCTGGGTGTGGATTATACCACTTATCCGCCGGCAAAGACGTTTATGGTTGGTGCAACGATTAAATTCTAATCCATAAAGACATGACAACGATAATAGTTAAATCGAAGAAGTTAGTTTGCATAGTGCTGGCAATCGTCGTGGCCGGGTGCACAAACCTGGAAGAAAAGGTAATCGATGAGGTGCTGGGCTCGGAGAGTGCGAAGCCAGAGAATGCATTGGCAGCAGCTTACAACAGGCTGAGCAATGCGACGTTTGTTGACCATGGAAACGTTTTCGCGTTGCAGGAATATTCCACCGATGAGGCGTTGTTGCCCACACGGGGCAGCGATTGGGGTGATGGCGGCAGATGGCGGGTTTTCCACGAATTTACATGGGGACCGGATGAGGGTGTAATAGCAAATACATGGAATAACCTGACGCATGGTATCACGCAATCGCTTACAGCAATCGGCACCATAAACGGTCAGGATTTTGCAGAAAAAGCACTGTTCCTTGCCGAAGCGCGGGGCTTACTGGCCTTCTATACGTTTCATACGCTGGACCTCTTCGGGCAGGCACCCTACCGGGACCCATTGGTGGATGACGCGCCGTTTGAGGTATTACAGGCCGCCACTGCGATCGACGAGCTGATTCAAGAGGTAGAGGCCATCGTGCCCGACCTGGCGAACGTGGGGGAGCAATCCACCCACAGTGGGCGCTTCACCAAGCAGGCAGCATATGGTCTGTTGGCCGAAATGTACCTGAATCGTGCGGTATTCAAGGATCGCTATGCCGCGGATTTCAATTTCAATGCACAGGCCGTCGACGGCAACGGAACGGATATGGATAAGGTAATCCACTATACATCCGAACTTATTGGGTCTGGTCAGTTCCATCTTGAAAGCAATTACTTCAGGAATTTTGACATCGACAATGCTGGTCGCCCCGAGATGATTTTTGTGGCTTCGCAGGATAACAATACGTTGCGTGGCAGCGATAACGATTTTGCTTATATGCCGATGGAACGGAATCAGAAACCGTCGCCTGCCAATCGTGGAACAAATGCGTCTTGCATCACTCCTGAATTCTATTATTCATGGGAAGGTAATTTTGACGACCCACGGTTTCACCGGCACTATCAATACGATGACGGGACGTGGTTTATGAACGACGGCACCGATGTGAGTATGCCGGCGACGAGCATTGTACCCAATAGTGATGGGCTGCCGTGGTTCCATTTTAACCGAGGTATCATGGCAGGGCAACAATATGGCCCTACGCTGCTGTCTAGCGGGGCGTTTGAGATGACAGCTGATGGACGGATCAAGGTGAATATGCTTTATTGCGAAAAAAACACCACGCTTGCTATGGACTTTACGCCCGAGCTGGATTTTGATAATCCGGCGCAATCCGTGTTCACCCAAGCGCAGATCAACCGCGGGGCACGCATATTCAAGTGGGAATTTGATCCGGAGAATGGGAATGGCACGACGGGAGTGGATGTTCCGTTCTATCGTTTGGGAGGTATTTATTGCATGCGCGCCGAGGCGTACTTCCGTAAGGGACTAACCGTCGAGGCAATGGCCGATGTGAATGCGCTTCGTACCAGCAGGACGCGTGAGGCGCTTTTCGACAATGCACCCGGTAAGCCCATTAATGCATTGAACGAAGAAATCCTTTACAATGAAATCGGCTATGAAATGTACTGGGAGATGAACCGACGCAAACAGATGATCCGGTTTGGGAAATTTGAGGATGCGTATACCGCCAAGCCAGTGTCGGAACCGTTTAGGCGCATCTATCCCATACCGCAGGCCACGATGGATGCGACTGATGCTTTCACGCAGAATGAAGGGTATAACTGAACATGATACCGGTACGCAAACCTTTGCGTTTCGAAGGCTTGCATGTTAGCCTGAATTGTCGTTTTATTGCAGGACCAATTGACAAGACCTTATGGTGGTAAGACCCGATGTGCTATTTAATCACTGCTATGGCAACTATGCGATAGCGGCCATCAATGTCTTTACACTGGAGCAGGTACTGGGTGTCTTCCGTGCAGCCGGTGTTAGCCGATCGCCCGTCATCATCCAAACCACACCGGTGGCTAGGGAGTATGCAAGTCCGACGGTATTGACGGCGATGATCGGGGCGGCCGCACAGTTTTATCCCGAGGTCGTGTTTGCCCTCCATCTTGATCACGGCAACGAATCCCATATCACCGAAGCGCTCCAATATGGTAAGTACAGCTCCGTGATGATCGATGCCTCGCATGATCCCATAGAGCAAAACATCGTCCGGACGCGTAAGATGGTCTCGATGGCACATGAACGAGGCGTGTTCGTTGAAGCCGAATTGGGCGTGTTAAGCGGGGTCGAAGATCAGGTAGCGGTAGCGGAATCTGAATCGACGTATACGCGGCCTGAAGACGCTGCTTATTTTGTGGAACAGACGGGGTGCGATAGTTTGGCTATAGCAGTGGGAACCAGTCACGGCGCTTACAAATTTTCGGGCGATCAAGGGATACGGTTCGATATCCTGCGGGATATCCAGCAGCGACTGCCCGGTTTTCCATTGGTTTTACATGGGGGCTCTTCCGTGAACCCAGATGAGTTGGCCAGAATTAACCAGGCTGGCGGACGAATGCGACAAGGAGCACGTGGGGTTTCGGATGAGGAGATTTTGCAGGCGACGGCCTATGGTATCTGCAAAGTCAACGTTGCTACAGATCTGCGGGTGCTTTGGACCCGGGTACATCGCGAGTTTTTCGCTATGCATCCCGAACAGTTCGACCCCATCGTGCCTGGAAGGATGTATGTAGCGGAACTGGAGAAGCTATGCATCGAAAAATTTGAAAAATTAGGGGCGGCCGGAAAAGCGGAAGCTTTTCGGGCGTAATGCCGCTACTGATTATAAAAAGTACCTATTAAAATGAAGCAGGACGAGCAATGTCGGCTTTTAGCCAAACCCAGTGATGCCACCGCCGTCTACCAGCATATCAGCAGGGAAGACGGCGCATGGCAATACCTGAATTTCGCCGCGCGCGTAATGCGGAGAGATGAAATATGGAAGGGAGATACGGGTGACCATGAATATGCGATCATCTTGCTGGGGGGTAATTATCGGGTGAACACGAATAAAGGGGCATGGCAAACCGTCAACGGACGGAAAGATGTTTTTTCAGGCATGGCCCATTCACTTTACCTGCCGCGCCATACCCCATTCGAACTGATTGCCGAAAGCGATGTGTTGGACATTGCATATGGATGGTGTGAAACCGACCGCGATTTTTTGCCTGTATTCAAGCGGCCTGAGGAGGTACAGATCGAAATCCGCGGAGGCGACAATGCCACCCGGCAAATCAACGACCTGCTCGGCCCGGGGTTTCCATGCCATCGGTTGGTGGCCGTGGAGGTGTACACGCCGTCGGGTAACTGGAGCTCATTTCCCGCCCATAAGCACGATGAGCGCATCGTGGATGAAAATGGGACATTGGTGGAAGCAAGGTTGGAAGAGACTTATTTTTACAAAATCAGCAAGCCCCAAGGATATGCGATACAACGTGTTTATACGGCCGATGGTAGCCTAGACGAGATAGCGGTGGCCCGGCACAACGATGTGGTACTGGTGCCTAAGGGCTATCATCCCGTGGTAGCGGGGCATGGGTATGATGTATATTATCTCAACTTCCTGGCGGGATCGGATCAGTCGTTGGCCAACACGCCCGATCCGGACCATGCGTGGATATTCGGCACATGGAAGGGACAGGATGAACGAATTCCAATGGTAACTGCAAAAATGAATGGATGATGGACGGCAAAGTCAAAAAATATGATGTGCTCACAGTAGGTCGATCATCAATCGATCTTTATTCACAGAATATCGGCGCTGAATTTACAGCCATCAAGGGGTTTGATGCCTTTGTTGGCGGGTCGCCATTGAATATTGCTACAGGTTGTAGTCGGCTGGGCCTCCGTGCCGCACTGCTTACCGGTGTAGGCGATGACAAGGTGGGCGATTTTATTTTAAATTTCCTACGGCAGGAAAAAGTAGAGACAGCATTCATCCCCCGTATAACCGGAGCAAGGAGCAGCGCTGTACTACTGGGTATCCAACCGCCCGATACCTTTCCGTTGGTGTTTTATCGCAACAACGCTGCCGATTCGCAGCTTACCATTGACCATGTCAATGCTATCGACATGGGGGAAGTGCGACTGATTGAATTGTCTGGGACTGCCTTGAATATCGAGCCGAGCCGGAGCGCGGTTTTCCATGCTGTGGAACGGGCCAACGGCCACGGCGTAACAACGTTGCTCGATATCGATTTCAGGGCCGATCAATGGTCGGATATCCGATCATTCGGTATCATGGTCCGGGCGCTGCTCCCCAGTATTAAGATTGCAATCGGCACCGAGGAAGAACTCCTTGCAGCGATGTTGGAAGATGCTTCCCAGGTAACCATCGAACACCAGCAAATTTCGGCACCTACTGTAAGCGGTGATATCAATAAGGCTATTGCAAACGTATTGTCGCTAGGGGTGGAAATATTGGTGGTGAAGCGGGGTGCTACAGGTGCCACAGTGTACGATAATAAAGGCAATAAAGAAGAAGTGCCTGGATTTCCGGTAGTACCGTTGAATATCCTCGGTGCGGGTGATGCATTTGCATCGGGATTTATCTACGGTTACCTGAACGGCTGGGACGTGTACAAATCATGCCGAATGGGTAATGCCAGCGGGGCACAGGTGGTGTTGCAGCCCGGCTGCGCTAATTTTATGCCCACCCTGGAGGAGTCCCTGAAATTTATTGAGAAACACGGAGGGTTTTAATTATGAAGTTGACTACGTCACAGGCGCTTATCCGATTCCTCGATCAACAGTATGTGGAACGGGATGGCATACAGCATAAATTCTTTGCAGGATGTTTTGGCATCTTCGGACACGGAAATGTGGGGGGGATTGGCCAGGCGTTGTTTGAATATCCCGCGTTCACCTATTACCAAGCGCGTAATGAGCAAGCCATGGTGCATACCGCTGCAGCATATAGCCGCATGAAGGACCGGTTGTCTACCTTTGTTTGTACGTCGTCCATCGGGCCGGGGGCCACCAATATGTTAACTGCCGCCGCAGCCGCTACCATCAACCGGTTGCCCGTGCTGTTGCTTCCAGGAGATATTTTTGCCGGTCGCCATGTGGACCCCGTGTTGCAGCAACTCGAATATCCGACTTCTGCAGATGTGTCCGTCAACGATTGCTTCCGGCCGGTCTCTCGGTATTGGGACCGCATCAACCGCCCGGAGCAACTGATTGCCTCATTGATGCAAGCTATGCGTGTGCTTACTTCGCCCGCAGAGACCGGTGCAGTTACCCTCTGCCTTCCTCAGGACGTGCAGGCGGAGGCTTATGATTTCCCTAAGGAGCTATTCGAAAGGCGGGTGTGGTATATTCCCCGTCCGTTGCCGGATGGGGAATTGATACAGCGTGCCGTTGCTCGGATCCGCGCGGCTAGGCATCCGATGATTGTGGCCGGCGGTGGAGTGATCTACGGAGGAGCCACCGATGCCCTGCAGGCATTTGTGGATGCGACCGGTATCCCCATTGCTGAAACGTTTGCTGGAAAAGGTTCCTTGCCTTATCATGATCTCCATCAGTTGGGTGCAGTAGGGGCCACGGGTACGGAAGGGGCTAACGCGATTAGCGCAAAGGCAGATTTGGTTATTGGCATTGGTACGCGATACAGCGATTTCACGACGGCTTCAAAAACCGCATTTCAAAACCCAGCGGTTTCCTTTATCAATATTAATATTGCCGAGTTCGACGCCCACAAGCAGGCTGGGCTGGCGCTGACTGGCGATGCACGGGCGACCTTACGCGCTTTGTTGGAAAAGTTGGAAGGTTATCGCGTAGGTGCCGCCTATGAAGCCGAGGTAGCGGCCTATAACCGGAGCTGGGATGAAAAAGTGACATTGGCCTACCATCCGGAAAGCGATCTACGGCTCTCCCAGGCGGAAGTCATCGGGCTGGTCAACGATTTTTCCGCGCCAAAAGACGTGGTGGTATGTGCTGCGGGCAGCCTGCCGGGCGATTTGCATAAACTTTGGCGTACAGCAGATCCTAAAGGTTTTCACCTGGAATACGGGTACTCGTGCATGGGCTATGAAATTGCAGGGGGATTAGGCGTCAAAATGGCCGACCGGGGGCGTGAGGTTTACGTGATGGTGGGTGATGGAAGCTACCTAATGATGTCTTCAGAAATTGTGACTTCCATACAGGAAGACCATAAATTGACCATCATCCTGATCAATAACAATGGCTTTGCGAGCATAGGTGGGCTGTCCAAATCGCTGGGCACCGAGGGTTTCGGTACGCAGTACCGGGCCCGGGATGAAGGCTCGGGGCAGTTGGACGGCGACCTGCTGCCTGTGGATCTTGCCAAAAATGCGGAAAGCTTGGGTGCTGCCGTGATTCGCACAACGAACGCAGTTTCATTTAGCGAAGCATTGAGACAGGCGAAGCTCAACGATAAAACCACGGTTATCTATGTGGAAACTGCGACCGAGCGCAAAATGGCTGGTTATGGCCACGCGTGGTGGGAAGTACCCCTTGCCGCTGTGTCTGAAAGCGCCAGTGTGCGGCAAGCCCGTCAGCAGTCGGTAAGCCAAAAGGCAAAACAACGCCTTCATATATAACGTAAACTTTAGCTAATAGCCGTTGCTTATGTTCGAATCCGCTTCATCTCTTATCGCCATAACTAGTTTCGTGGGGTTTACCCTATTTGTCGGCGTCTACGCCTGGTTGCGCATGCGCAAGGATAACCTCAGCACGCAAGATGGCTATTTCTTGGGCGGCAGGAGCCTGACGGGCCCGGTAATCGCAGCGTCCATGATCATGACGAATATTTCTACCGAACATTTGGTCGGCATGAACGGTTCCGCCTATAAAAACGGATTCATTATTATTGCTTGGGAGGTAACCTCCGCCCTGGCGCTCATTGCAGCGGCGGTGTATTTTGTGCCCAAGTACCTGCGGATGGGGCTCACCACCATTCCGGAATACCTGGAAAGGCGATTTGATAAGAGTACCCGTTCGTTGATTGCCTTGTTTTTGATGGTTTCGTTTGCCGTAACCCTATTGCCCATCGTATTGTATACCGGGGCCATCAACCTGGAAAGCATTTTCAATATTTCCGAGTCACTGGGCGTAAGCAGGGAGACGGGCCTTTGGATTACGGTTGTAGTGGTGGGGTGTATCGGAGCGGCGTATGCCATAATCGGTGGATTGAAAGCAGTGTCGGTATCGGATGTGATTTATGGATACGGCCTGCTGCTCGGCGGGTTGTTGATCCCCGTATTAGCGCTTATTTATATCGGCCAGGGAAATCCGCTGAATGGGCTAGCCCGTGTATTTGAGCATAGTCCAGAGAAATTCAATGTAATCGGCCGTGAAGATTCGGTGATGCCGTTTAGCACGCTTTTTACGGGATTGGTGATCAACCAGCTTTATTTCTGGTGCATGAACCAAACGATTGTACAGCGGGTGTTGGGAGCAAAAAACCTCAAGGAAGCCCAAAAGGGGTTGCTGTATACCGGCTTGCTGAAAATCCTCGTTCCCTTCATTATTGTCCTGCCGGGTGTAATCGGCTACTATTATTTCGGCGACACCTATTACGACAATCAGGATATGGTATATCCCGAATTGGTGAAGCGGATTCTTCCCGTGCCGCTTCTGGGCCTTTTTGCTGCGGTAATCATGGGTGCGGTGCTCAGTACCTTCAATGCGGTTCTCAACAGCGCTTCCACCATTTTCAGCATAGACGTGTATAAGCGGATGATAAAAAAGGGAGCGGCAGAAAGGAAACTGGTAAGCATGGGTCGGCTCGTGGCAACATTACTTGCCGTAACGTCTATTATAGCAGCTCCCTTTGTAGCCAATGCACCTGAAGGCCTGTTCCAATTGCTGCAAGAGCTGAATGGCATCTTTTTTATCCCCATTGCCTCCATCATGATTGGTGGTTTCTTTTTCAAAAGCATATCGGCGTCAGGAGCCAAGGCCGCATTAGTTACGGGATTGATTTTTTATGTGCTGTGTACGTTTATCTTAAAAGTGGACATCCACTTTATCCACATCTGGGGCATTGAATTTTTGCTGAATATGGCGGTGATGTTCGGCGTTTCCAAGTTTTACCCACCGCGGGCTCCGGTAGCGATGGTACCGTCGGATACCACGGCCGTACCGATGGAAGCGTGGCGCTATACCAGACCATTCGCTGTTAGCCTGGTCATCATCACCATCGCCATATACATCTTATTGGGAAATGTTTAAAACGAATAATTCATGGAAGTATTGCAGAATTACATCAATGGCCGCTGGCAAGCAAGCCGGGAAAAACAGACCATTGACATCATAAACCCAGCGACACAGGTGTGCATGGGGCAAGTTCCCTGTGGGAATGATACGGCCATCGATGTAGCGGAAGCCGCGGAAGCCGCAGCACGTGCCCAGCGAGAATGGGCGGAAATGCCGGTGATGCAACGGGTACAACCTTTATACCGGTTGAAGATACTGTTGGAAACGCACTTAGAGGATTTGGCGGAAACCATTACCCGTGAATGCGGAAAGACTAAAGCGGAGTCGATCGGGGAATTGCAGCGTGCCATCGAGAATGTGGAGACCGCCTGTGCATCACCCATGTTACTGCAGAGTGAGTTTTCGGAAAATATCACCCGCGGCATCGATGAATTTATGATCCGGCAGCCCGTGGGGGTTTGTGCCTGCATCGTGCCTTTCAATTTTCCAGGAATGATTCCTTTTTGGTTTCTCCCCTATGCGATAGCTTGCGGCAACAGTTTTATTATAAAGCCCTCGGAGAAGGTGCCACTGACCATGCAGAAGGTTATGGGATTGATAGATCAAGTCGGATTGCCCCCCGGTGTGGTCAATCTGGTGCACGGGGATAGGGCATCGGTAGATGCTTTGCTTGAACATCCGGAGGTAAAAGCGATCAGTTTTGTAGGATCCACTTCTGTGGCGAGGTATATCTACGCTAAGGGCGCTCAAAACGGTAAGCGCGTACAGGCGCAGGGCGGTGCGAAAAACCCGGTGGTCATCCTTCCGGATGCGGATTTGGAAACCTCATCGCGGATCATCACCGATAGCGTGTATGGATGTGCCGGACAACGCTGTTTGGCCGCCTCTAATATTTTGTTGATAGGCGATGAACAAGGACGTGTCAAAGATGCCTTATATGAAGCAGCCAAAAGCCGCAAAACCGGATACGGGTTAGTGGATGGTGTGGAGATGGGCCCGGTGATTTCCACCGAGAGCAAGGCACGCATCGAGCGGCTCATCGATCTGGGAGTGCATGAAGGTGCGAAATTGCTGCTGGATGGTCGGAAGGCATCGGTTGAGGGATTCGAAACCGGTAATTTTATTAGGCCTACCATATTAGAAAATGTACCCCTGAGCGGGGAAATTATACGGACGGAGCTGTTTGGCCCCGTCATGAGCTTGGTCAACTTGCCGACGGTTGATGCCGCATTGGAATTTATCAATGGCAATCTTTACGGCAACATGGCATGCCTATTTACGAGCAGTGGTGCCAATGCGCGCAAGTTCCGAAACGAGGTCAAGGCAGGGAATGTGGGAATAAACATCGGCGTCGCCGCCCCTATGGCGCAATTTCCTTTCAGCGGCTGGAACGATAGCTTTTTTGGGGACCTGCATGGCCAAGGGCGACATGCCATCGAATTTTTCACACAAACCAAAGTGGTGATTGAGCGCTGGCCAAAGGAATGGTCAAGAAAATTTTAACGATATGGAAGGAATAAAGGTTGCAAATGCACCATGCTCTTGGGGAGCGTTGGAATTCGAATTGGGAGCTGCTGCACCCGATCATTTGCAGGTATTGCGTGAGATCGGTGAAACGGGCTACGTTGGTACGGAACTCGGCGATTGGGGTTTTATGCCTACAGACCCTATCGCGTTGCGGGATGTCGTCAGTCGATTCCAGCTGGATCTTATCGGGGCTTTCGTGCCCGTTCCATTGGTGAAAGAGGCCGCACATAAGCGTGGCGTGGAAGACGCATTGCGCGTGGCTGGACTGATGGCACAGGCGGGCTATCCGGATGCCTTTGTCGTATTGGCTGATGACAACGGTACCGTGCCGGAGCGGACTTCCCAAGCGGGGCGTGTTCGTGCGGATATGGGTTTGGATACAGCACAATGGGACCGCGTTGCCGACGGTGCTATGCGGGTAGCACGGGCGGTAAAAGACGAATACGGAATGCGTACGGTGTTCCATCATCATTGTGCCGGCTATGTAGAGACACCCGAGGAGCTCGATTCGTTGATGACCTTAACCGATCCACAACTGCTTGGACTTTGCTTTGATACCGGACATTATGCCTTTGGCGGTGGAGAACCAGTAGCGGCTGTAAAAAAATACGGCAGTCGGATCTGGCACATGCACTTCAAAGATTATGATCCCCACATCGGGCAACTTTCTCGTACGAAGGGATGGGATTATTTTGAATCGGTGAAGCAAGGGGTGTTTTGCGAACTGGGTAAGGGAAATGTCGACTTTGAGAGCGTGTTAAACACGTTGGGTATGGAGCGTTACCGTGGATGGGTTGTGGTGGAACAGGACGTCTTGCCCGGTATGGGTACACCAAAAACATGTGCGCACAACAATAGGGTTTATTTAAGTCAATTGGGATTGTAAGATCATAGCTATTAAAACAAACGTTATGCAATTGAAAATCGGGATCATCGGCCTCGGAAGGATAGGCAGGATACACTACAACCACATCCGTCAGCAGCTGCCGGAAGCGGAGATCGTTATGGTTTCCGATGTCAACAAGAACGAGTTGCCGAGTGACGTGCAGCAGGGGGAGGTGGATGAATTGATCGGCCATCCGGCTATCGATGCGGTGGTGATCTGTTCGCCTACCGATACACATGCTCAATACGTTGAACAATGCGCACGGGCAGGCAAGCATGTGTTTTGTGAGAAACCTTTGGATTTATCGTTGGCACGGATACGTGAGACCCTCCGGGTCGTTCATCGACACAACATACAACTGATGTTGGGTTTCAACCGGCGGTTCGATGCGAACTTTATGAAATTGAAAGCATTGGTTGATGCAGGAAAAATCGGCGACGTGCAATTGGTGAAGATTACCAGTCGTGATCCTGCACCCCCGTCTGTAGATTACCTGATGCGTTCGGGCGGACTTTTTTTGGACATGACAATTCATGATTTTGACATGGCCCGGTATGTAATGGGCAAAGAAGTGAAGGAGGTGTACGCTACCGCATCAGTTTTAACCGGAGGGGCGGTTGCAGAGGCCGGCGACATTGACACGGCGGTGGTTACGCTTAAATTTGAAGATGATTCTATCGCGGTGATCGACAATAGCCGGAAGGCGGTATACGGATACGACCAGCGGGTAGAAGTTTTCGGTTCCAAAGGGATGGCCAACGTCGAAAATAACAAACCCGATAGCCATGTATACTACCACGAAGACGGCGTGGAATCTGCACTGCCGCTACACTTTTTTATGGAACGGTATACGGGTTCATACCTCACCGAAATGCGGGCCTTCATCCAAGCCGTGCAGGCGAAGCAGCGCGTTCCGGTGGGAGGGACAGATGGGTTGAAAGCAGCGATGATTGCAGTGGCTGCACAACGATCTTTTAGTGAAAACGTACCGGTAAGGGTGGAAGCCGTGGCCAGCTAGGTTTCCTCATCTCAACCCATTTGGCGTAAACGTTTGCACTTTTCTTTCCGAATGTATATTTTTGAGCGGTTAACCAATGTGGATATGATAAACCCATGATCATGATTTTTTTTCGGAAACGTTTTGTATTTGTTCTCGCGGGTGTGATGACGACTGTTTTGGCATGCCAAAATCAATCCGCACCACAACAGGAGAAGCTCCAGCTCAGCGCTGAGTTTATTAATAGGCAGCTCGATGACGCCATTTCTCAGGTTAGGGTTTTGGCAGACAGTGTGCCGACCGACCAGATGCCCCGGACCTTCCAGGCTGATACCAGCGTGTTTTCTAACACCGGTTGGTGGACATCAGGTTTCTATCCCGGCCTGTTGCTGTACCTTTATGAATACTCGGAAGATGAACAGCTGCTCCAATTGGCGAAAGCGAAGTTGGAGATTCTCGAAAAGGAAAAGTATAATAAAGGTACGCACGATCTCGGCTTTATGCTCTATTGTAGCTTTGGTAATGCGCTTAGGCTTACCGGTGACACAGCGGCCTATAAAGACATACTGCTCACCGGGGCCGAATCATTGATCAGCAGGTACAGCCCTACGGTCAAAGCCATCCGCTCTTGGGAGGGTTGGACGTATCCAGTCATTATTGATAATATGATGAATTTGGAGTTCCTTACTCAAGCATCCAAACTGGGCGGTGACCCGAAGTACCGCGATATCGCCGTAATCCATGCAAACACCACCATAGTCAACCACTATCGCTCCGACTATAGCTCGTACCATGTGATAGATTATAATCCCGTGGATGGAAGCATTGTCGGCAAAAAGACCGCACAAGGTGCTTTTGATGAATCTGCATGGGCACGTGGGCAGGCGTGGGGGCTATACGGCTATGTAATGATGTACCGTGAAACGGGAGACAAGACCTACCTTGATTTTGCGAAGCATATTGCCTCGTTCATCCTCAATCACCCCAACCTGCCAGAAGACTTCGTGCCTTATTGGGATTTCGATGCACCTGATTTGCCCGCCGGCAGCCCTTATGCGCACGCATATAAAACATACCGCGACGCTTCGACGGCCTCGATACTGGCCTCGGCACTGATTGAACTGAGTACCCACACCGAGGATGATGACGGTGCTACTTATTTGGCCACGGCCGAACGGATATTACAAAGTCTTTCATCGTCCGCTTATAAAGCAGAAATCGGCAGCAATGGCGGCTTCATTCTGCGGCATAGCGTGGGTTCAATACCCCATGGTAGCGAAATCGATGTGCCGCTTACCTACGCCGATTACTATTACATCGAAGCGTTGATGAGGTACCGGAGACTGTTGGAGGGTAAGCTGTTGTTTGAAGATGTTGCTGGCAGATAAGCTGCTCCGACAACGCATTGAGATGTCTTCGACACTTGCTCGACATTGCCTCGATGTATTCGCACGGTCTGGCCACGGCCTGGCCATATTGAAAGCACGACTAATGCGGCAAAACGTGGACTGACGGTGGACTAACCCTGCATGTACTGTGTTAGGATGTCGAAGGAATCTCGAAAGAATTTCAAACCTAAAGAGAGTGGGTAGAAAGTAGCCTAACCGGAAAATAAAAAAATAATTTACTAAGTATTTGATACTTACTGTAAGTTTCCTATCTTTGCCGTCCCTTTTGAGGGGATGGTATGTCTTGAACGAAGCCCTACTGCTTCGATGGACGTTAATAGATTAATAAAAACATGTCAGGAATTATTGGAAAAAAAGTAGGAATGACCAGCATTTTCGATGCGGACGGGAAGAATATTCCGTGTACCGTAATTGAAGCTGGCCCGTGCGTGGTAACGCAGATACGCACGGAAGAAAAGGATGGCTATTCCGCTGTTCAACTCGCTTTCGATGAAGCAAAGGAGAAGAACACATCGGCACCTTTAAAGGGGCACTTCGCCAAGGCGAAGACCACGCCCAAGCGTAAATTGGTAGAATTTAAAACCTTCCCCGACGAAAAGCAACTCGGTGATTTGGTGACGGTTACCATTTTTGAAGAAGGCGAATACATTGATGTAGTCGGCACTTCAAAAGGAAAAGGTTTTCAAGGGGTAATGAAGCGCCACGGTTTCGGCGGTGTCGGTGGGGCTACTCACGGACAGCATAACCGTTTGCGGGCGCCCGGTTCATTGGGAGCTTCATCTTGGCCTTCGCGCGTGTTCAAAGGTACGCGTATGGCGGGTAGAACAGGAGGTGATCGCGTGAAAGTTCAGAACTTGCAGGTGCTGAAGGTTTACGAAGAGCAAAACCTGATCGTGGTAAGCGGTTCCATCCCTGGAGCCAAAGGTTCTTACGTAATCGTAGATAAATAAGGAGATGGAAGTTAACGTTTTAAATATATCAGGTAAAGAAACAGGTGCCAAGGTGCAACTTCCTGAATCGATATTCGGTGTAGAACCCAATGACCATGCGATTTATTTGGATGTGAAGCAATATCTGGCTAATCAACGCCAGGGAACGCACAAATCCAAGCAACGCAACGAGATAGCCGGTTCGACCCGTAAATTACATAAACAAAAAGGAACAGGTGGTGCCCGCGCAGGGAGTATCAAGTCGCCATTGTTCAATGGTGGTGGCCGTATTTTCGGCCCGCAGCCCCGTGACTATAGCTTTAAATTGAACAGAAAGCTGAAATCACTGGCTCGTAAGTCTGCGCTGAGCTACAAAGCCAAGGAGAATAATATCGTTGTGTTGGATGAAGTAAACTTCGAATCCATCAAGACCAAAAACTACATGAGCTTGGTAAACAGCCTGAATATAGCGAACGAGAAAACGCTGTTGGTGCTGCCCGCTCAAAACGACAACGTTTATTTATCAAGCAGGAATTTGAAGAAAGCAAAGGTCATCACCGCAAGTGAGTTGAATACGTATGACGTATTGAACGCGGGCAAGCTTTTGTTAACCACAGCTTCCGTTAAAACATTGGAGGAGGCATTTGCCAAGTAACATGGAAATTATCAAGAAACCCATACTGACGGAGAAAGCGTCGTTGCTTACTGAAAAGCTGAACCGCTACGCTTTCAAGGTAGACCCTAAGGCAAACAAGATACAGATTAAGCAAGCTGTAGAGCAAATGTTTGGTGTAACCGTTTTGGCAGTGAATACCATCGTGGTGGCTGGCAAGGCGAAAAATCGCTATACTAAAGCTGGGTTTGTATCTGGAAGGACCCCTAAGTACAAGAAAGCCATCATCACAATTAAAGATGGCGAGACTATTGACTTTTACAGTACTATATAATAAGAGATGGCAGTTAAAAGATTCAAACCGGTTACCCCTGGCACTCGATTCAGAATAGGAGGAGACTATTCTGACGTCACCACCAACGTTCCTGAGAAGTCGTTGGTCGTGAAGATCAAGAAGTCGGGTGGAAGGAACGATTCCGGTAAAATGACTATGCGTTACCTCGGTGGGGGGCATAAGAAAGCCTACCGATTGATTGATTTCAAACGCGATAAAAAAGACGTCCCCGCGAAAGTCGCCACGATAGAATACGATCCCAACCGCACAGCGCGTATTGCGCTTTTGCATTATGTAGATGGCGAAAAACGCTACATCATCGCGCCAACAGGATTGAAGGTAGGACAGACGATTGTATCAGGTGATAAGGTGGCCCCTGAAATCGGCAATACGTTGCCATTGCAGAACATCCCATTGGGCTCGATTATTCACAACATTGAGTTGAATCCTGGCCAGGGAGGTTCGATAGCGCGCAGCGCGGGTACCTACGCTCAACTTTCGGCACGTGATGGCAAATATGCCATTATCAAATTGCCATCGGGCGAGAGCCGCATGATATTGGCTACCTGTTTAGCCACTATCGGGTCGGTATCCAATGCGGAGAAGGCCACAGAACGATTGGGCAAGGCGGGAAGAAAACGCTGGTTAGGCCGTCGGCCACGTGTTCGTGGTGTAGCCATGAACCCTGTGGATCACCCTATGGGTGGTGGTGAGGGCCGTGCTTCAGGCGGGCACCCACGCTCACGCAAGGGGCTATTGGCGAAAGGCTACAAGACCCGTAGTAAAAAGAAAGCATCGAATCGTTACATCATTGAGAAAAGGAAGAAATAGTGGCTCGTTCAATTAAAAAAGGTCCTTATATCGACCACAACTTAGAAAGAAAAGTTCTTTCTATGAATGAAACAAACAAAAAATCAGTCGTCAAGACTTGGTCTCGCAGATCCATGATTTCGCCTGATTTTGTTGGCCATACGTTTGCAGTGCACAACGGCAATAAGTTCATTCCGGTGTATGTAACGGAAAATATGGTTGGTCATAAGCTTGGTGAATTTGCGCCGACGCGCACCTTCAGGGGCCACGCAGAAAAGAAAAAATAATAGGCAATGGAAGCAACACGAAAACTAAAGAAGTCTGTTATAATCAAGCAGCGCAAAGAGCAGGAGAAAGCTCAGGTAGGAGGAGCTTCTACTGCCAAATTATTGAATTGCCCCACCTCGCCGCGTAAGATGCGCTTGGTGGTGGATCTTATCCGTGGTGAGAAAGTAGAACACGCCCTGTACATCCTGAAGCACACCAACAAAGAAGTGGCTATCCGTGTGGAGAAGCTATTGCTATCAGCGATTAAGAACTGGGAAGCGAAGAATGAAGATAAGTCCGTGGAAGAAAGTGAATTGTTCGTCAAGGAAATATCCGTAGGCGGGGGCCGCCAACTGAAAAGATTGCGCCCGGCACCACAAGGCCGCGGATACCGTATCCGTAAACGCTCAAACCACGTTACTTTGGTGGTAGACAGCAAGAACAACGTAGCACAAAACTAATTTATCAAGTAATGGGACAAAAAGCAAATCCAATAGGTAACAGATTAGGAATCATCAAAGGTTGGGATTCCAATTGGTTCGGAGGCAAGAACTATTCCGATAAATTAGTAGAGGACGAGAAAATCCGGAAATACCTATCGGTTCGTATTGCCAAAGGTGGTGTGGCCAAGGTAGTCATCGAGCGTACATTGAAGCGCATTACGGTAACTATCCATACCGCACGGCCTGGTATTGTTATCGGTAAAGGTGGGCAAGAGGTTGACAAGATCAAAGAGGAGTTAAAAAAGCTGACGAAGAAAGACGTTCAGATTAATATTTTCGAGATCAAACGGCCTGAATTAGAAGCTCATTTGGTTGCAGAGGGGGTTGCTAAGCAACTTGAGGCACGCATCTCTTTCCGCAGGGCAATGAAGACTTCGATTGCATCTACCATGCGGATGGGAGCAGAAGGCATCAAAATCATGTGTTCAGGCCGATTGGGCGGTGCCGAAATGGCCCGGACCGAACAATACAAAGAGGGTAGGATACCATTGCACACATTCCGTGCGGATATCGATTATGCGTTGGTGGAAGCTTTGACCACCTACGGGAAAATCGGTGTAAAAGTATGGATATGCAAAGGCGAAGTTTACGGAAAGCGTGACCTGTCTCCGAACGTTGGAGGTCAAACATCCGGTGCGAAACCAAGGACTGAGGGCGGTGCTGGCGACTTCCGCGGTGATAACCGTAGAGGCGGCGGTGGTGAACGCAGAGGTAATGATCGTCGCGGGGGTGGTGACCAGCGTCGCGGTGGCGGGCACGGCGGACAGCACCGTAGTGGCGGTGGCGGCGGAAATCGCGGCGGCGGCAACCGTGGTGGGAGATAGTAGCAATAAATAAACAAGCATTAACGATTAATCCCATTAGGTAGGGAATTTAATAAGATACGAACATGTTACAGCCAAAAAGAACAAAGTTCAGGAAGATGCAAAAAGGCCGTATGAAAGGCAACGCCACCCGCGGGTCGGAGTTGGCCTTTGGCTCCTTTGGCATCAAATCAATGGAACCGGCATGGATAACCAGCCGTCAGATTGAAGCGGCACGTATTGCAGTAACCCGTTTTATGAAACGTGAGGGGCAGGTGTGGATCCGTGTTTTTCCGGATAAACCCGTGACAAAAAAGCCTGCGGAGGTACGGATGGGTAAAGGTAAGGGTGCGCCTGAATACTGGGTAGCCGTTGTGCGTCCGGGGCGGATGCTTTTCGAAGCTGAGGGGGTTCCCTTGGAGGTTGCCAAGGAAGCGTTGCGTCTTGCTGCACAAAAGCTGCCGGTACAAACGAAGTTTGTGATACGTAGGGACTACGTATAAGCATAAACACGCTGGCGCTGCCTGCCATTGGTCTTGCCGCCGTTACCGGCAAGCCGCCATGGGGTTTTAACCGTGGAAGTACGCTGATGGGGGTATCCAGTATAATAGTAATAGAAAATGAAAAATTCAGAAATCGTAGAATTATCAACAGAGGACTTAGTGGCCCAAATCGCTGAAGAGAAGGCTGCCCTCACCAAATTGAAGTTTGCACATGCTGTTTCAGCGATAGAGAATCCAAATCGCATCAAGTATACGCGCAAAACCGTTGCGCGCCTGATGACCGAGTTGACGAAACGCAAGAACGCCGAAAGGGCGGCTGAGGAAGCCGCCGAAACAGCCGCTGAGGCATAAATCAAAAGTCGAAAATGGAAAGAAATTTAAGAAAAACAAGGATCGGCTTGGTAGTAAGCAACAAGATGGACAAATCCATCGTAGTGGCTGTGGAGCGTAAAGTGAAGCATCCGATTTATGGTAAGTTCGTGAAGAAAACTACCAAATTCAAGGCTCATGACGAAGAAAACACCTGCGGTATCGGCGATACGGTGTTGATTATGGAAACTCGTCCGCTGAGCAAGACCAAGAATTGGCGATTAGTAGAAATTTTAGAAAGGGCTAAGTAACATGGTACAGCAGGAATCAAGACTCAATGTAGCCGACAATAGCGGGGCTAAAGAAGTATTAGTTATCCGTGTATTGGGTGGTACCGGCAAGCGTTATGCATCGATTGGCGATAAGATCGTTGTTACCGTGAAAAGTGCATTGCCATCTGGAAACGTAAAGAAAGGAACGGTTTCCAAAGCAGTGGTTGTAAGGACGAAGAAAGAAATCCGCCGCAAGGATGGATCCTATATCCGCTTTGACGACAATGCCGCCGTATTATTGAACAATCAGGATGAGCCGCGCGGAACACGTATCTTCGGACCAGTTGCGCGGGAATTGCGTGAAAAGCAGTTCATGAAAATCGTATCATTAGCACCGGAGGTATTGTAATTATGGGACAGACAAAGACATCGACACATAAGATTAAGATCCGGACGGGAGATTTGGTGAAAGTCATTTCCGGCAATTCTAAGGGAGCGCAAGGTAAAGTGCTACAGGTTATTATAGCTGAGAACAGGGCTATTGTTGAAGGCGTTAATATCGTCAAAAAGCATACTAAGCCGAGTGCGGCTAATCCCAATGGTGGAATTATTGAGCAGGAAGCCGCGATTCATATCTCCAACCTTACACTCATCGACCCTAAATCGGGTAAACCAACCCGTGTAGGACGGAAAGTGAAAGAAGTGGACGGCAAAAAGAAAATTGTACGTATAGCAAAAAAATCAGGGGAGGAGATCGACTAATGACTTACATTCCAAGATTGAAAGCGAAGTATAAGGAGGAAATCCGTACAACGCTGAAAGAAAAGTTTCAATATAAAAGTGTCATGCAGGTGCCTCGGTTGGAAAAAATCTCCGTAAGCCAAGGCGTCGGCGCAGCCACAGCGGATAAAAAACTTATTGACAACGCTATCGGCGAGATGACGATGATTACCGGTCAAAAAGCCGTTGCGACCAAGTCAAAAAAGGATATATCCAACTTCAAACTCCGTAAGGGAATGCCAGTCGGTGTGCGAGTGACCCTTCGCGACAGCAAGATGTATGAGTTTTTGGACCGCCTGATAGCTGTGGCCCTTCCCCGTATCCGTGATTTCCGCGGTATCAATGACAAAGGTTTTGACGGAAGAGGCAACTATACGCTAGGTATCACCGAACAGATTATTTTTCCTGAAATTGATATCGATAAAATCAATAAAATCCAAGGTATGGATATTACCTTTGTGACCTCAGCAAAGACAGATGTGGAAGCATTGGAATTGTTGAAGCAATTTGGGTTACCATTCAAAAATCAAAATACGACAAGTAATGGCTAAAGAAGGAATTAAAGCACGCGAGATAAAACGCGCCAAGTTGGTAGCGAAGTATGCTGAGAAACGCGCTGCCTTAAAAGCAGCGGGTGATTACGAGGCACTTGATAAATTGCCGAAGAACGCATCGCCCGTTCGTTTACACAACCGGTGCAAGTTAACCGGGCGTCCTAAAGGCTATATGCGCCAGTTTGGCATTTCACGGGTGACTTTCCGCGAAATGGCATTGGCCGGGAAGATACCGGGGATAAAGAAGGCGTCCTGGTAATACATGGCGTTTGTTTCACCGAAACGAACTGCTCGACGAGCGAATTAGAATTTTAACCGATAGTAGGTCCGACGCCAGGGTGGCTTGCGGAAACCATTATCACAATGAATATCATAAATGAATACAGATCCAATAGCGGATTACCTTACTCGAGTAAGGAATGCCATTAAGGCCAACCACAGGGTTGTTGAGATTCCTGCATCGAACCTCAAAAAGGAGATTACCAAAGTACTCTTTGATAAAGGTTACATTACCAATTACAAGTTTGACGATGACGGCGTGCAAGGCAACATTAAGATTGCCCTGAAGTATCATCCGGTAAGTAAAATTTCGGCCATTCGTACCTTGAAGCGCGTGAGCAAGCCTGGCCTGAGGAAATATGCAGGGGTGGATAGTATGCCACGTGTGTTGAATGGTTTAGGAATCGCCATCCTTTCGACGTCGAAAGGAGTGATGACGGACAAGGAGGCTCGCCTTCAAAACGTTGGCGGTGAAGTTTTATGTTACGTATATTAATCAGGAGGAGCATACGAAATGTCAAGAATTGGAAAAGCCCCTATTGCCATACCCGCTGGGGTGACAATTACCGTATCGGATAAAAACCTGGTAACGGTCAAAGGGCCGAAAGGTGAATTAACACAGCAAGTGGATCAAGATATCGCCGTGGCCCAAGAGGAAGGTCAGTTATTGGTGAAAAGGCCTACAGAGCAGAAAAGACATAAGGCGCTTCATGGCCTGTATCGTTCACTATTGTACAATATGGTCGTTGGTGTTACAGAAGGCTATAAGACCACGCAAGAATTGGTAGGTGTTGGTTACCGCGCCAGCGCACAAGGAAGTACCCTCGATCTTACACTGGGATTTTCGCATCAGGTGGTGCTTATCCTTCCTAAGGAGGTGAAGGTATCTACCACGGCGGAGAAAGGAAAGAACCCAACCATTACATTGGAGTCTATCGACAAGCAATTATTGGGACAGGTTGCGGCAAAGATCCGTTCATTGCGGGCACCGGAGCCATACAAAGGAAAAGGTATCAAATTTGCTGGTGAGCAATTGCGCAGAAAAGCAGGTAAATCAGCGGCTAAAAAATAATAATCGTCATGGCAGGAAATAAAGTATCGCGTAGGGAGCGGATAAAAAAGGGGATAAGAAAGCATCTTTCTGGATCTTCCGAGCGCCCGCGCTTGTCGGTATACAGGAGCAATAAAGGCATCTATGCACAGGTGATCGATGACAATGCCGGAACCACCTTGGTATCGGCTTCGTCCATAAGTAAAGATTTTTCGGCATCAGGCAATAAAGTAGAACAGTCTAAAGCCGTAGGAAAACTGATTGCCGAAAAAGCATTAGCAGCTGGAATTAGTAAGGTAGTTTTTGACCGTAATGGGTATTTGTACCACGGCCGCGTGAAATCGCTTGCCGAAGGTGCGCGGGAAGCTGGTTTGGATTTTTAATTAATCGAGAACATGTCATTAAGCAATATAAAAAGAGTAAAGTCAAGCGAAATCGAATTAAAGGATCGCTTGGTGAGCATCCAGCGCGTGGCCAAGGTAACGAAGGGTGGTCGTACATTCAGTTTTTCAGCCATTGTGGTCGTGGGCGATGAGCATGGTGTTGTAGGGTATGGCCTTGGTAAGGCCAAGGAAGTAACCGAGGCCATCACCAAAGGCATTGACGACGCGAAGAAGAACCTGATTAAGGTGCCAATCATCAAAGGTACGGTACCCCACGAACAACGTGGTAAATATTCAGGTGGTAATGTCTTAATCAAGCCAGCGGTTCACGGTACGGGAGTATTGGCTGGCGGTGCGATGCGTGCTGTATTGGAGAGCGCCGGCGTAACCGATGTATTGGCCAAGTCATTGGGATCATCCAATCCACACAATGTGGTAAAAGCAACCATTGATGCGTTGCTGAAAATGCGCGATGCTTATACCGTAGCCCAACAACGGGGCGTGGATTTGAACAAGGTATTTAACGGATAACTATCATGGCAAAGATCAGAATTACCCAGATTAAAAGCGTCATCGATCGGAGTGAACGCCAAAAGCGGACCATCCAAGCATTGGGGTTACGCAAGATCAACCATACCGTTGAAGTGGAAGCAACTCCATCGATTATCGGCATGGTGCGCAAGGTGAACCACCTTGTGGCAATAGAACAAGTATAAATACGTTTAATCGTTGTACCTGTATAGTGAAAGCGAAGGTACAGCATAATATCAGTTTCAAAGATGAACTTAAGTAATCTAAAACCAGCAGCAGGATCAGTAAAGAGCAAGAAGCGTATAGGTCGTGGAACGGGTTCTGGGCGCGGTGGTACGTCCACTCGCGGGCACAAGGGGGCGCAATCTCGTTCAGGCCATAGCAGAAAAATCGGTTTTGAAGGTGGGCAGATGCCTTTGCAGCGCCGAGTGCCTAAATTTGGTTTCAAAAACCCGAACCGTATCGAGTACGTTGGCGTCAACCTGGATGTATTGCAGCGATTGGTAGAGGAATTCAAGCTATCTGCTGTGGACCTCGATACGTTGAAGTCACATGGATTAGCATCCAAGAATGATTTGGTGAAGATTTTGGGTAGAGGTGAGTTGACATCCAAGATTGAAGTAAAAGCGCATGCATTTTCAGCCACAGCACAGAAAGCGATTGAAGCAGCAGGGGGCTCGATTGTAAAACTCTAATACATGAAGAAGCTAATCACAACCTTAACCAATATTTGGAAGATCGATGATCTAAGAACGCGTATCTTGAATACGCTTTTATTTCTTTTGATCTATCGCGTTGGGTGCCATATTGTGCTACCCGGAGTTAATCCTGCCGCGCTTCAACACGAAGCCAAAGAGGGGTTGCTCGGGTTGCTTGATATGTTTGCCGGCGGGTCTTTCTCTCGCTCGGCAATATTTGCTCTGGGGGTGATGCCCTATATTTCGGCATCCATCGTTGTCCAACTGCTTGGAATTGCCGTGCCCTATTTCCAGAAACTGCAGAAAGAAGGGGAAAGCGGCCGCAAAAAGATGACGCAGATTACGCGTTATCTTACGTTAGCGATTACACTGGTGCAGTCTGTGGCGTATGTTCGTACGCAGATAGACGGAGGAGCCAAGATGATTGCTGATCCGATGTTCACGATTTTATCGGCTTTTGTTCTGACTGCGGGAACGCTGTTTGTCATGTGGCTGGGCGAGAAAATTACAGACAAAGGTATTGGTAACGGTATATCGCTGATTATCATGGTCGGTATCATCGCGCAATTGCCAAGCGGTATTACTGCCGAATGGTTTTCCAGAATGAGTACTGGTGGTGGTGGGCCCATTCCATTGCTGTTGGAGTTTATTGCGCTGTTTTTTGTGGTGATTTTTACGATCCTCATTGTACAGGGCGTGCGGAAGATACCTGTTCAGTATGCCAAGAAGATTGTGGGAAATAAACAATATGGCGGTGTGAGGCAGTATATACCGTTAAAGGTAAATGCAGCTGGGGTAATGCCCATTATCTTTGCACAGGCTATTATGTTTGTGCCAATGAGCCTTAGTCAGTTTTTTCCTGACCTGCAGTCGTCATTCCTGACCTCGTTGAGCAATTATACATCAGTTGCTTATAATGTGACGTTTGCGATTTTGATTATCGCATTCACCTTCTTCTATACGGCGATTATGGTCAATCCGCAACAGATGTCTGAAGACATGAAGAAGAACGGCGGGTTTATTCCGGGTATAAAGCCAGGGCACGCCACTAATCATTATATCGACAGTGTGATTTCTAAAATCACCCTTCCAGGAGCATTTTTCTTGGCGATTGTCGCTATATTTCCTGCAATTGCAAGTCTTTTTGGTGTGAACAATCAATTTGCTCATTTCTATGGCGGTACTTCCCTGCTTATTTTGGTGGGTGTGGTATTGGATACCTTACAACAGATTGAAAGTCATTTGCTGATGCGCCACTATGATGGATTGATGAAAACCGGTCGTATTCGGGGGCGTGCTCCGGTTGCGTCGGGTGGTCCTACCCAATCAGTCATTTAGCGTAACTCTTAGCCTTTGGCATGTCTAAAGTATATTACAAGTCAGCGGAAGATATCGAACAACTGCGAAAGTCGGCCAACGTACTTTCGCAGTTGCTTGGTGAAATAGCTCGGGAAATCAGACCCGGTGTCACCACGTTGTCCTTAGATAAGTTAGCGTACGATTACATCCACGATCACGGAGGGCGTCCGGCATTTCTTAATTACAACGGTTTCCCCAATTCATTGTGTATTTCGGTAAACGATCAGGTGGTGCACGGTATCCCGAGCGACTACGAACTTCGGGATGGTGATATCGTATCGGTTGATGGGGGTGTGGAATTGGATAAATACATCAGTGATTCTGCTTATACGTTTGCCGTGGGCAATGTGTCTGACGACGTGAAGCAACTCCTCGATGTAACGTTGGAATCACTGAATTTGGGTATAGCTCAAGCCGTTGCCGGTAAGCGGGTGGGCGATATTGCCTTTGCCGTGCAGGACCATGTTGAGAAGTACAGCTATGGTATCGTCCGTGAGTTGGTGGGACATGGTGTAGGATATAAGCTGCATGAGAAGCCAGAGGTGCCAAATTACGGCAAACGAGGTACGGGATCCAAGTTGGAGGAAGGGTTGGTCATCTGTATTGAGCCTATGATTAATATGGGTAAAGCCCAAGTTAAATTTTGGGACGATGGCTGGACAGTGAGTACGGCGGATAGCAAGCCATCGGCGCATTACGAGCATATGGTCGCAATCCACAAAGGTTCGCCCGATGTGCTGACGACTTTTGCATATGTTGAAGAAGTTTTGGGTAAAAAGAATTGACATTCAGTTTTTTTTACTTATCTTTGCAACCCTGTTTGTGCGGGGGTATAATTAGATAATAATCAAGACTATATGGCTAAACAATCGTCAATTGAGCAAGACGGAGTCATTAAAGAAGCGCTTTCCAATGCCATGTTTCGTGTGGAGTTGGAGAACGGGCACGAGATTGTCGCCCATATTTCGGGTAAGATGAGGATGCATTACATCAAGATTTTGCCCGGAGATCGGGTTAAGTTGGAGATGTCTCCTTATGATTTGACAAAGGGAAGAATAACGTATCGATATAAATAGAGCGGAAATAGACTGCTCAGTTAGTAACATAAGATCATGAAAGTCAGAGCATCCATCAAGAAGCGCAGTGCGGATTGCAAGATTATCCGTCGGAAAGGTAAAGTATTTGTAATCAATAAGAAAAACCCGAAGTACAAACAACGTCAGGGATAAAAATCATTCATTAATATATGGCAAGGATCGCAGGTATAGATTTACCTAAAAACAAAAGGGGAGAAATAGGCCTCACATACATCTACGGAATCGGTCGTTCTACGGCGCAGCGCATTTTGGATAAAGCCGGCATTGATTACGATGTAAAGGTGCAAGAATGGGATGACGACCAGTTGGCGGCCATTCGCGGCGTCATCAATGACGAGATTAAGGTAGAGGGAGCGCTTCGTTCGGAAGTTCAATTGAATATCAAACGCTTGATGGATATTGGCTGTTACCGGGGTCTTCGCCATCGTAAGCATTTGCCCGTTCGTGGCCAACGCACGAAGAATAATTCGCGTACGCGCAAGGGGAAGCGAAAGACTGTCGCGAACAAGAAAAAAGCTACTAAATAATAATTGAGAAAATATAATGGCTAAAAGTAAGAAAGTAAGCAAAAAGCGTGTTGTTACCATTGAGCCAGTTGGTCAGGCACATATTAACGCTACCTTTAACAATATTATCATTACGCTTACAAACAACCAAGGACAGGCCATTTCTTGGTCGAGTGCAGGAAAAATGGGTTTCCGGGGTTCTAAGAAGAATACACCATACGCTGCTTCACAAGCGGCATCGGATTGTGGCAAAGTAGCCCACGATTTGGGATTGCGGAAGGTGGAAGTATTCGTGAAGGGACCCGGTGCAGGGCGCGAGTCGGCAATCCGTACCTTACAGAATTCGGGGATTGAAGTGACCGCGATCAGGGACATTACGCCGTTGCCTCACAACGGATGCCGCCCTCCGAAACGTAGAAGAGTATAATACACAAATTTTTAAAGCTAAGATTCTTCGGCTATAGGCCGAAAGATACTTTAAAACCAATCAATATATGGCGAGATATACAGGACCTAAGTCCAAAATTGCACGTAAATTCAGGGAACCTATTTTTGGACCTGACAAAGCATTAGAACGTAAGAACTACCCTCCCGGACAGCATGGGGTTTCAAAACGCCGGGGCAAGCAGTCGGAGTATGCGGTTCAGCTGCTTGAGAAGCAAAAGGCAAAATATACTTACGGTGTGTTGGAGCGCCAGTTTGCTAACCTATTTGCAAAGGCGTCTTCCAAGCAAGGCATTACGGGCGAGGTTTTCCTCAAATTGTTGGAGGCCCGATTGGATAACACCGTTTATCGTTTGGGGATTGCGCCTACGCGTTCAGCCGCTCGTCAATTAGTGGGACATAAACATATCATGGTGAATGGCGAAGTGGTAAATATTCCATCTTATAGCCTCCGCCCTGGCGATACCGTAGCTGTACGGGAGCGCTCGAAATCACTAGAAGCCGTTACCACTACGGTGGCTGGACACAAAATCAACAAATTCAGCTGGCTGGAATGGGACGCAAACAGTTTGACCGGTAAATTCCTTAACTACCCGGAACGTACCGAAATTCCTGAGAATATCAAGGAAAACTTAATTGTAGAGTTGTACTCCAAATAAGTAACGCGCAGGAAGAGCATGGCCGATTGGTATATGCTGTTCTTGTTGTATAGCAATTTTTGTAAACAATCTTAAGAATAAGTAAATGGCAATCTTAGCATTTCAAAGACCTGATAAAGTTATCATGCAGAAATCGACGGATTTCGATGGCACGTTTGAATTTCGACCATTGGAGCCTGGTTTCGGTGTGACCATCGGTAATGCTTTACGCCGTATTCTATTGTCCTCGCTGGAAGGATATGCAATTACGTCGGTTCGCTTCTCAGGTGTATCGCATGAGTTTTCCACCATTAAGGGTGTTGTAGAGGATGTCACTGAAATCATCTTGAATCTCAAGCAGGTGCGTTTTAAGAAAACGGGTGAGATGGGTGATTCTGAGAAGATTTTTATGGTCATTAACGGCCAGGATCAATTGACTGCCGGCGACATCACCAATTTTTCCAACAACTTTACCGTGTTGAATCCCGATATGGTAATCTGCAATATGGAAAGCTCTGTAACGTTGGAACTGGAGCTCAATGTGGCCAAAGGCCGTGGGTATATTAACGCAGAGGAGAATAAGGTTACTGACGGACCGGTGGGCTTGATTGCTGTAGATTCTATATTTACCCCGATTAAGAACGTAAAATATACCATCGAGAACTATCGGGTAGAGCAAAAGACCGACTACGAAAAGCTGTTGTTGGATATATCTACCGATGGCTCCATTCATCCGGAAGATGCACTAAAGGAAGCCGCAAAAATCTTGATTCAGCATTTTATGCTGTTCTCGGATGAAAACATGTTGTTGGAATCCCAAGCCAAGGAAGAGACGAAAGTGGTGGATGAAGAAATCCTGCACATGCGCAAGATTTTGAAAACCGAATTGGTTGACTTGGATCTGTCAGTACGTGCACTGAATTGCTTGAAAGCAGCTGATATCCGTACGCTCGCTGAGTTGGTGACGTATGATGTGGCAGACATGTTGAAATTCAGGAACTTTGGTAAGAAGTCCTTAAGCGAAATCCAGGAATTGGTTAAATCGAAGGGTTTGTCATTTGGTATGAATCTAGCCAAATACAAACTGGACGAGGAATAAAGAGAATAATTAGCGACCTGTTGCATAATTCCCCCCGATAGTTATCGGGGACGGTATGCACAAATTAACATTAAAATGAGACACGGAAAAAAATTCAATCACTTAGGCCGCACAGCAAGTCATCGTAAGGCGATGTTGTCTAATATGGCTACTTCGCTGATCAAGCACAAACGCATTACCACCACATTGGCTAAGGCCAAGGCGTTGCGTCAATATGTCGAGCCGTTGATTACCAAATCTAAGAATGACACGACGCACTCTCGCCGTACTGCGTTCAGCTACCTACAAGATAAGGAAGCCGTAACGATACTTTTTCGTGAGATTTCCGAGAAGGTAGCCAACCGCCCCGGGGGATATACCCGCATTATTAAGCTAGAAAACCGTATGGGTGACAATGCCGAGATGGCTTTCATCGAATTGGTGGACTATAATGAGGTGTACAAGAAGGACGGCGTTGCTACGGAACGCAAATCTACACGACGACGTGGTGGTAAGAAGAACGCAGGTGCTGCAGCCCCTGCTGCTGACGAAACAACGGAAGCTGTGATCGACGAGAAGACACCAGCAGCGGAAGAACCAGTTGTAGAAGAGACAGCAGTAGAAGAAGCGGTAGCCGAAGCAGAAGCCGCTCCGGTAGCTGACGAAGTAGAAACTCAAGAAGAAGATGGCCAAGAAGAAGGCGAAAAAGAAAAGAAAGACTGAGTTTTTTAACGTTGATAAGGTATTGGAAACCGGCTTACTCAAAGCCGGTTTTTTTTGTTTTTATCCAATTCAATTCAAGTTTATATCTTTGTGAAAGATGATTTACTCCATTAACAATCCTGTCCCTCTATCAAGGAAATCGCAGGAGCTATTCAGTAAAAAAATGAAACTATTTGATGTTTACGCCATTAATCCCGTGGAAATCGCACGTGGCGAGGGCTCTATCGTTTGGGACAACAATGGTAATGAGTATTTGGATATGTATGGAGGGCATGCGGTTATTTCCATCGGTCACACACATCCGCACTATGTCAAACGAATTACCGACCAACTACACAAAATAGGGTTTTATTCCAATTCGGTTGAAATTCCGGTACAGGTACAGTTGGCAGAATTGCTTGGCAATGTATCCGGAAAGTTTGGTTTTCAGTTATTTTTATGCAATTCGGGGGCTGAGGCGAACGAAAATGCATTGAAATTAGCGTCTTTCTATAATAACAGGAAAAAGATCATTGCCTTTACTGGTGCTTTTCACGGACGTACTTCGCTGGCGGTTGCCGCCACACACAATGCCAAAATTGTAGCCCCTGTGAACGAAACCGATAACGTGATATTTTTGCCTTTTAATGATACTGAAGCGCTAGAGCACGCATTCGCGGCCTATGGAGATGAGATTTCTTCCGTTATCGTAGAAGGAATTCAAGGGGTGGGGGGCATCAAAGTAGCTTCTTATGAATTTCTGAAGCAAATACGGAATCTTACCTCGCAATATGATGCCATCTTCATTGCCGATTCGGTGCAATGCGGATACGGTCGTTCGGGCTCTTTTTATTCTCATGACTTAGCAGGGATAGAAGCAGATATCTATAGCATGGCGAAAGGCATGGGTAACGGATTCCCGATAGGTGGTATTGCTATTTCGCCTAAAATCAAACCTTGGATAGGCATGTTGGGTACGACGTTCGGTGGAAATCATTTAGCTTGTGCGGCCGCATTGGCTGTATTGGAAGTGATTGAGAAGGATAATCTCATTGAAAATGCGGCTAACATGGGTACGTATTTAATTGATGAGCTGAATAAGATGGATAAAGTTTCAGAGGTTAGGGGTGAAGGTTTGATGATCGGGATAGACCTACCCGAAGAACTATCGATGGTAAAGAAGGATCTATTGGACAAAAACCGTATCTTCACAGGCGAGGCCAAACCGAATGTCATTCGGTTGTTGCCGGCGTTGAATTTGACGCAGGCCCATGCAGATCGCTTTCTGGAAGCATTAGACGAACGGTTGAAAAGCATATAGGATTTTAGATAATAAACTCATGAAGCAATTTTTTTCGGTCGCGGATGTAGACGACTTGCGCGGTATCGTGGAGGAAGCATTGAGGTTGAAAAAAGACCCTTTTGCGTTTGAAGACTTGGGCAAGCGGAAAACCCTGGGTTTGGTTTTCCTGAATCCAAGTTTGCGCACACGTCTAAGTACGCAGAAAGCGGCTATCCAATTAGGTATGGACGTAATGGTCATGAATATGGACAAAGATGGCTGGGCGCTGGAGACAAGAGATGGAGTAGCGATGGATGGTAAGACGGTGGAGCATATTAGGGAGGCTGCGGCGGTGATGGGTCAATATTGCGATGTGCTGGGGATTCGGTCATTCCCCAAATTACAGGATCGTGAAGAGGATTACAGTGAAGGCTTATTCAAAAAATTTATCAGCTTTTGCGGTGTGCCCGTGGTGAGTCTGGAGAGTGCGACCCGCCACCCACTCCAGAGTCTTACCGATCTGATAACCATCCGGGAACATTGGCAACAAGATAGAAAGCCTAAGGTGGTCATGGCATGGGGGCCCCATGTAAAAGCCTTGCCGCAGGCGGTACCCAACTCGTTCTCGGAATGGATGTGTAAGGCTCAAATGGAGGGCATCGTCGATTTTACCATAGCTTATCCTCAGGGTTATGCGTTATCTGAAGCGTTCACACCAGGTGCGACAGTTACAAACACGTTGGAGGATGCGCTACAGGGCGCCGATTTTGTATATGTGAAAAACTGGTCGTCATATGAGGATTATGGCAAGATTCATCCCGTATCTGAAAAATGGATGCTCGATAACGGCAAACTGGCATTGACAAATCAAGCAAAGGTAATGCATTGCCTGCCTGTTCGCCGTGACGTTGAATTGGCAAGTGAGGTGCTGGATGGGCCAAATTCGTTAGTCATTCAGGAGGCGAGCAATCGGGTATGGGCCGCACAGGCGGTATTGAAGCGAATGCTCGAACAATTAAACAAGCGATAACGAGATGTCGAAAAGATTGTTTGTCATCAAGATCGGGGGCAATATTATCGACCATCCCGAAGGGCTGAATCGCTTTTTGGAGCGCTTTGCCAGCCTGCGGGGAGATAAGATTCTGGTACACGGCGGCGGGAAAATCGCAACACGCATGGCTGCCGATCTAGGTATCGAGGCCAAACTGGTTGCGGGACGCCGTATCACGGATGAACCCATGCTCCGTATAGTGACCATGGTGTATGCTGGCCTGACCAATAAGCAGGTCGTAGCCGGCTTACAGGCATATGGATGCAATGCAATCGGGCTTAGCGGTGCGGACGGCAATAGTATTCGAGTGGTGAAACGACCGGTAAATGAAATCGACTATGGTTTTGTCGGGGATATACTTCCGGGATCGGTCGATGCGGACGCCATCGCAGCATTATTGGATATTGGTTTTGTTCCTGTTTTCTCCGCAATCACCCATGACGGACATGGACAGCTACTGAATACGAACGCTGATACGATCGCGTCGGCCGTGGCAGTTGCACTTTCCTCGCGATACAGGACGTCATTGGTGTATTGTTTTGAAAAGCGCGGAGTACTCCGGGATGTTAATGACGAATACTCGGCGATAGCTGAAATACGTGCCGGGGAGTTTGAAGATTTGAAGGCCTCGGGTATTGTTGCCGACGGCATGGTTCCGAAATTACATAATGCGTTTGATGCGATAGCGAAGGGCGTGGACGAGGTGTGTATCGGCCATGCGGATGACCTGCATTTGCTGCGCGACCAGCAGTTTGGTACACGGATGATTAGATGACCGGGCAAGGATCGCAGACACTAAACAATAGCCGTAAGTATTTACTTGCGAATTACAACTTAGGACAGAAGAAATGAATAAGATAACCATCATCGGAAGCGGTAACATTGGCCTGTCTTTGGCCAAAGGATTGGTAAATAAGGCTTATTGCCAAGCAGAAGACATTACGTTAACACGGAGGAATCTCAAGCTGCTAAGTGAAGAAGCGGCCGCAGGATTCAAGGTAAGCGACAATAATAATGTGGCTATTTATGATGCAAATGTTATTGTTCTAGCCGTTTTACCTCAACAACTGAAAAGTGTATTGGAAGAGATTGCCCCTACGGTATCGCCAGAAAAGCAACTTGTGGTATCAGTGGTGTCTGGCGTTACCTGTGCAGATGTTCGAGATAAGCTGGGCAATGATATCCAGGTTATCCGCGCCATGCCCAATACCGCTATCGCCATTGGTCAATCCATGACGTGTATCGCATCTGATAATGCATCCGATGAGCAATTTGAGCGGGTGACACAGTTGTTTGAGACGGTTGGGGCGGTGGTCACGATAAACGAGGACCTGATGACGGCAGCAACGGCACTGTGTGCTTGCGGCATCGCTTTTTTTCTACGCAGTATTCGCGCGGCATCTCAGGGCGGCGTGGAAATTGGGTTCCATGCACATGATGCGTTAAAAATGGCGATACAAACGGCCAAGGGCGCCGCTGACCTCTTACTGCAAACCCAAAGCCATCCCGAAGGTGAGATAGACAAGGTGACATCACCTAAAGGCTGTACTATTGCGGGATTGAATGAAATGGAACATAACGGGTTCAGTTCGGCCTTTATCAAAGGGATCAAGTTGTCTGCGCGCAAAGCAGGAGGACTTTATAATGATTGAGAAGCTCATACAGGATAGTACGGACCTGTTGCGTGACCTCATCCGTATTCCTTCTTTCAGTAGGGAGGAAAGCCAGACCGGAGATACGATTGAGCGATTTTTGCAGCAACGAAGCGTCCGTACCTACCGAAAGGTGAATAATGTGTGGGCGTTTAATAAGTTTTTTGATTCAAAAAAGCCTACCATTCTGCTCAATTCCCATCACGACACTGTAAAGCCCAATACTGGCTATACCCGTAATCCCTTTTCGCCCGACATCACCGACAGCAAATTGTATGGACTAGGCAGTAATGATGCAGGTGGGTGTTTAGTGTCCTTAATAGCCACTTTTTTATATTTCTATTCACAGGAAGGGCTCACCTATAATTTATGCATCGCGGCTACAGCAGAGGAAGAAATCTCTGGAATCAACGGATTGGAACTGGTCATTCCCGATTTGGGCCCGTTAGATTTTGCCATTGTGGGAGAGCCGACGCTCATGCAATTGGCCGTTGCCGAACGCGGACTGATGGTATTGGACTGCATAGCCCATGGTAAAGCGGGGCATGCAGCCCGCGAGGAGGGAGATAATGCCATTTACAAAGCACTTAAGGATATCGAATGGTTCATCAGCTATCGTTTTCCTAAAGAATCTGATGAGTTTGGCACCGTCAAGATGAGTGTAACGGTTATCCAAGCCGGATCGCAACACAATGTGGTGCCTGCGACCTGCGAGTTCGTTGTGGATATCCGGGTAACGGATGCATACCGAAATGAGGAAGTTCTTGATATCATCCGCCAACATGTAAGTTGTGAAGTAAAGCCGAGGTCCATGCGGCTTAAACCTTCTTCGATACCTAAAGACCACCCGGTAGTACAAGCCGGCCTTGCACTTGGGCGTACTACGTATGGATCGCCCACTACCAGTGATCAGGCGCTACTCGATATCCCGTCGTTAAAGCTTGGACCAGGTGATTCCGCCCGCTCACACATGGCCGATGAATTTATCCATGTCGATGAAATAGCTGAGGGAATCCGCCTGTATATCGCTATCCTCGACCGTGTGGTAAGAAAGTAGCATTAAGGGAATTTTTTTCATGGTGTGAGTAAGGGTAAGTTGCCTTTGGGTTGTCTTGGTATGAAATCAAGAACAAAAAAATAGTATAATCATGAAAAAAGCAATTCGTTTAATGATCGTAGTAGGTGTAGTTTTAGTAACATTTACAGCGTGCGATAAAGAAAGTGTCGTTTCTGCCGATGGCCTACCAAAGGATGCACAGACTTACATCACCCAACATTTCCCCGATCAAGAAGTCCTTCAAGTTGTAAAAGAGCGTGACGATTTGAAAACCAGTTATGATGTGTACCTCAGCGAAGGGTTTAACCTTGATTTTGACAAAAAAGGTAAAATACTCGGTGTCGAGGGTTCCAGTAAATTACCGGATAGTGTGGTGCCTGAGAAGATCTTGGCGTATGTCGTTGCCAATTATCCTGATTTTTTTATTCTCGACTGGGAGCTGGACGACCGTGGCCAGGAAGTGAAACTCTCCAATGGTATGGATTTGAAGTTTGATAAGAACGGCAATTTCCTTCGGATAGACTGATGATCGACGCGTAACTTTCTCTTTCTCCAGGCGTCCAAATGGAAAAGAGATTGTTATGCTTATTACAACAACACCACAGGTAGAAGGAAAGAAGATTGTACGGTATATTGGCTTGGTCAGCGGTGAGACCATTATCGGAGCCAATTTCTTCAGGGATATCTTCGCGGGAATACGTGATATCGTAGGTGGCCGATCGGGCTCATATGAAAAAGTGCTTCGCGAAGCCAAAGAGACGGCCGTTTATGAAATGCAACAGTATGCTGCCACCATGGGAGCGAATGCGGTGGTAGGTGTTGACCTCGATTATGAAACCGTTGGCAGTGGGGGCAGCATGCTTATGGTAACGGCTAGTGGTACAGCAGTGGTCATTGAGTAGATGGCGAATTATAAAATCGCTGCAACCCTTTGATAAAACTTAATTGGCCCGTATCCATATGGTCTAGATAATTGTATATGATGGCGTCTACGTGAAGGTGAGGGATATTCTGGTTTTTGAAAGAGACCGTCAGCTTATGTATGGGATTAAGTGTCCATTCGCTGTTTTCAAGGCTGCCAGCCGTAATCACAATATCCAGCATAGCTTTCGGATCGCTTGAGGCGATTTTTTCCGGCAGTTGATTGAGAAAAAAATCGTGGTACCACAATGTGGGGCTGGCTGCGATTACATTGGAAAAGGTGACCCGTTCTTCCTCTATTTGCTGAAGCAATGCAAATAGGGAGAAGTAGCCACCAAGGGAATGCCCCATTAGTGTTCGTTGAGCCGTATCTACGCGGAGCGTGGTTTCCAGACGGGGTAGTAATTCGTGGGTTATAAAGCGATAGAAATTCAGTCCACCACCTGGTGCCACCATTTCATCGGATTCCAACGGCTTGGGATAGAGAAAATCGCGTACCCGCAGTGAGTCCATCTTTTGAAAGTCGCCATAACCTATGCCCACCAAGATCATCGGGGGTAAAAGTCCTGTTATTTCATATTGACGCAAGAGCGGCGCCAAAGTGGGAAAGTAAAAATCACCGTCTATCACCAGTGTTATGGGATAATGCGTCTCCGCTCTGGTTTCATATTCCTTGGGTAGCTGTACACTTACGGTAAATGTATCACCCACGGCCTCGGAATAAAAATCTATGGTTTCTATTTCGCTGTAATTTGAGGTGTGGTTAAGTTGGGCGGTGCCCATAAGTGAAGATAGGATAAGTGTTAAAAACGCCAAAATGCTTTTCATGATTTATTGATTATGTAAGGCCAAAAATAATCGCCTAACCAACAGCCATGTAAGGATTTAACGTTTTTAACAACTTTTACATTTTTTAACAACAACTTTTCAGCTGACCTACGAAACGATGCATTTGGGCACTATAGCCCAAATGCAATGGATTTGAGATTGAAGCCACCAGTTTCTGCTTTAATGCGTATCACATTTTTGCCCTTGGTCAGTTCCGGAATCTCGATGGGTACAAGCACCCATTCTTCCTCATCTCCAGTCGTCGGAATGGTGATGGGTTGTGCCAATGTTTGACCATCGATGCTCACGTTAATGCGCCCGGTCTCAATTTCACTGGCAACTTGTAACTGTAAACCTGTGATGCCCTCATCTGTTACGGTTACGGAATATTGCAGCCATTCGCCATCTTCAATATGGAAAATGTGATGGCCTAATGAATCCGGTCGGATATCTACCCCATCATTTCGATAGCTGCGGCCACGGTTGCCCTGTGTGTTCAAACCGGGCGTATAGTGGTAGCTAGCTGTATCGGTATCGTAGTAAGCCACCCGTTGTCGGCCGAGATCGAAATTGACGGCTGGTAAGATGGTACCGTTCTCCACTGCATTTTTGCTGAAAGGAAGCGCCTCATATGAGTAGATTTGTCGGAACATCGCATCTACTACGTCTTGGTGAAACGTATTGTTTTCCAGTTTGAGATTTTCCAACCATTCGTTTAATATGCTCAACGCCTCTTCGGGGGAGGGTTTTTCACCTTTTCCCGACCAATAATCCAACAAACGTTCATATCCTTCCGGTTGTTTGATTTCGAGGGGCTGGTTGATGCCCATTTTTTTGTTTTGCCACCAAGCCCAGCCTATGCCATTGGTTTCACATAACGCAATGGCCTCGGTAAACCATGTATTGGAATTTTCGCCAGATTCGCCCAGCCAAAGCGGGATATCATGTTCTTCGCGTAGGTCAAGAAAGCGTTGGATAGCCTCTTGGACATTAGGGTTACCGTATTTGTGAAAGCTCAACACCAGGTTGTCATCCCATTTTGGAAAGATGCCATTGTAGTTGTTGGCGAAGCCGTTGCCCTCCAAGAAGATAATGTGGTTGGCGTCCACCTCACGGATGGCGCGGGTAACATCTACAAGGAATTGCCGCAATGGTGCATTGGATTGTTCTTCCGTGCCGCGGAAGTCGGCCGTATCCTCAAAGCCCCAGTTGGTTTCATTGAGTACATCATAGCCACCGATCCATTCTTCATCGGCATAGCGCTCGGCCAGTCTGCGCCAAAGCGCGATCGTTTTTTCTTGGTTAGCCCTGCTTTCCCAAAACGAAGGTTTGTCGGGGTTGCGGTCGGAAATGTTGAGATCGTTACCCTGTCCGCCGGGAGCGGCGTGAAGATCGAGGATGAGATATACGCGATTGGCTTTACACCAGGCAAGCAAGCTGTCGGTCAGGGCAAAGCCCTTTTCCAACCAGGTGTTTTCACTTCCTACGGGCTCGTCTTCCACAGATAACGTGTACAGGTTATAGTGCATGGGCAGTCGTATGGAGTTGAATCCCCATGCTGCCATGGAATCGATGTCTACTTTCCGCGTGTGATTTGCCAGCCATTGCTGATAGAACCTTTCGGTTTCTTCCGTACTGATGATGTCCTCGATGCTTTCACGTATACGGTATTGCTGTCCGATGAACCCCAACCGAAACATATATCCTTCTTGTAGCATCCAACCGCCGAGACCCATTCCACGGAGAATGATGGTATCACCCGCTCCGTTGACGATATGATGGCCTTGGGCACGAAGGAAATTTTTCTTGGGTGCATTGCATGAAGCAACTAATAGGGCGTTTAGAAAAAGGAAAAGTACAGTTCTCATGGTGAATACGTTGTTAAAGGATAAAGGTCGCTACGGCACCACGCTGGAGCGTTGAGGTAAATTGCTGTTCATTGTTTCTTACACGGAATATTTGTGTTGAATCACTTTCATTCAGTACAATCAGTACAGTCTTACCCGCCGGGGTGTGGAACGCCACGTTGGGGAGACCGGCCAATTCATTGGAGGCAATACGAACCGATCCGGGACGGACGAATTTCGCCGAATGGGCTACGACATAATAGGCTGGATTGCGGGTTATACGGTCGCCGTCGATGGTTATCCCCCCCAAGCAGCGGTCACAGCCACCACGATCTGTATGGGGTTTGTGATCTGGGCCATTGGCCAGGTTCCATTCCAACACCGTACGGCTCCAATTGCGGGTGGCTCCGATGGTAAGTTGCTTGATGTGATTGGGCATGTCCTTTGAAAGGTCACCCGGCGCACCCATCCATTGCTCAGTGAAATGCAGTTCCTTGTCGGGATGCTTTTCATGTACGGTCGAGAGTGCGTCGATGGTACCACCGTACAGGTGGAACGCGGAACCACTGACGTATTTCCTGGTTTCGGGATCATCCAATATGCTGATGGGATAATCGGGTCTGTCGCAGTTGTGGTCATACACGATGATTTTGGTAGCGATGCTTGCCTGCTCAAATGCGGGACCGAGGTGGTTTTTTACAAATTCACCCATTTCTTCAGCAAGCATTAGCAGACTGGGATTATTTCCAGGATGAAGGGGTTCGTTTTGCACGGTAATGGCGTCGATTCGGATACCTTCGGCCTGCATTTGTTGGATATACTTGACGAAGTACTTGGCATAGGCAGGGTAATACTCCGGCTTAAGACTGCCACCACGGGTATCGTGGTTGGTCTTCATCCATTTTGGAGGTGACCATGGAGAGCCCATGATAAGCAAGTTGGGATTGATGGAAAGAATTTCCTTCAAAATTGGGATCACATCCTCGCGATCGGGGCCGAGATCGAACTTCTCCATGCCGGGATCCGTTTCGCCATCGGGCAGGTCGTTATAAGAAAAAGGATAGGCATTCAGGTCGGACGCACCGATACTCACTCGCAGGTAACTGATGCCGATATTATTGGCATCAGTGGCAAAAAGTTCGCGGAGCAGCGCAGTTCGTACATCGGTTGACATCCTAATAAGATGTTGCGCACTTCCACCAGTGAGCGAGAAGCCAAATCCATCAATCGTTTGATAATGATGACTACTGTCGATCTCAATAACGGGTAAATCGCCTTCCGTGTATTTACCTAATGAGATCGCGGTTTGCTTTTCGAACAATGCCGAGCCATCGTGCGTATTGGTAAGCCACCATTCCACAACTGACGATTGGGGTGAATTACAAGCTAACGGCAGTAGTATTGTTGCTACAAATAGGCCAATGCTGAGTTTTTTCAAGATTTTAGAAATCATATGAACCGGTTAATCATGATTAATTCTCAATCAGGCCATACACCCGGACATAATCGACTTCCATGCTAGCGGGAAATGCTTCTTCATCGACCCCTTGCTGACCACCCCAATTGCCACCCACCGCAATATTGATGAGCCAATGGAATTTCTTGTCGAAAGGCCATGCTTTGAATCCCGTCCCTTCATTCGAGAAGCTGAAGAGCTGGACATCATCCACATACCCCCGGATGTAATCGGGCGTCCAGTCCACACGGTAGCGATGGAAATCGGTGGTCGCATTTTGGATTTTCTTGGTTGCGGTTTTCTGGGTCCCGGCGACATGATTATATGCCTCTGTGTGTACACTGATGTGCACGACGTCCTGATCATGTCCTACATGCTCTAAAATGTCGATTTCACCGGATGCAGGCCAGCCGCCATAGGCCCAGTCGGTCGGCAGCATCCACACCGCAGGCCAAGTGCCGCGGCCCGGGGGCACTTTTGCCCGTACTTCGAACCGGCCGTACAGGAAGTCAGCTTTGCCGCGGCTTACGAGCCTAGCCGACGTATAACCAAGTCCGCCATGTTCTTCCTTGATGGCGGTGATGGTCAGTACGCCGTTGGCGACACGCGCATTTTCAAGCCGCTTTTCGGTATAGTATTGCAGCTCGTTGTTGCCCCAACCGTTGTTTTGTGGATCTACATCATAGCCCCATCTGTCATCATCGGGAAGCCCTTCATAATCAAACTCGTCTGCCCATGTTGGAACGCTTGTAAACGTATATTCCTTAGGTTGCGGGGGTTCGGGATCGGGGATATTTGGCGTTCGTGATTCTTTGCCGCAAGCAAGCAGTAATAGCAGCATTAAAAATAGGTTTGTCATGCGATAATTGTTCATGCAACGTGTTTAAAAAACTCAAAGCAAGCCGATACAAAGGGTATCGACTTGCAGGGATTCACTTAATTAGCAGCAGCGCGTAACGTGAATGTCCACCAACCTGAACCACCGATATTAACTCCGAGTTTCAGTATGTCATACCCTTTGCCACCTACATTTTGCTCCATCGCCAGGATGTCATAGGTTACGGAATTGCCGACGGGACCCGTCGGCGTTTCGCCACCGTTATGCGCTTTCTTGATGCCGATATGGGCGCCTTTGCCGGTCAGTACCAGTTGTCCCAGACTATTTACGCCTGCTCCTTCGATGACAGAGAAATTAAATGTCCCCGAATTCCACAGTGTTTGGTCGCCAGACAAGTTGCTAGCGGGTTCGCAGCCCGTCGTTTTTGTCCCCAGGTATCCATCGGCAAAGAAGTCGCCCTTATTATCGTAGATAAACGTTCCCTCAGCATTGAATTGGAAAGTGAACTCGTCATTGAATTCACAGGCGCGTCCGGTTACATCACCGTCTGTACTACTCCACCAATTGCCAGCGTCAGGGCCGGCGTCGCCGACCTTGAACGTGCCTGCTTCCGGATTATAGCGCCACACTTTTTCCGTGCATCCCGCAATAAAGCCCAAGGCACGGTCAGGGTTGCAGGCTGTCGGATCACTCTGCGAGATGGATACCTGTTTGGTGATGGTAGCGGTGCCGCCCGGCGTGACGGCTGTTAAGGTTACATTATACTCCCCCTCAAAAGTGAATCGGGCAGACACGTTGTCACCTTTGAATTTCTGGCCTGTACTCGTTTCCCAGTAGGCGATGGAGGTGCCGGGGGTACTGTTAACGAATACCAACGTATTGGCATCCGCACCTGCCTGAACCTCAAAATCCGGTGTTGGGATGTTTCCTAAGCTGTACTTTTCTTCCCTGCACGCGTGGAAAGAAACAATCGTTATTAGGAGCCCGCCCACGAGCACTTTTAGTGGGCGAGTATAGCTATTTCTGTTCATGGTTGTTTCGATTATGTTCTTACTAAACCGTACTTTATTTATAAGCCTCATGCTGGACTAATTTGGTGTTCAGCAGTTCGTTATATGGAATTGGCAGGATTTCATGTTTGCCGGCCACGAAGCCTTTGCCTCCCAGTGCAGCCGGAGCCTGTCCTGACCTCACCAAGTCATACCAACGGTGGCCCTCGGTAGCCAGCTCTTTGCGGCGTTCGAGAAAGATGTTGTCCAGTGTAGCTGTTATCGGTGGCAGCCCGACCCGGTCACGCACAGCGTTGAGTAGTTCGTAAGCGCGGGTTCCAGCACCACCGCCCTGACCGCTTTCGATAAGTGCTTCCGACTCCATGAGATAGGTATCGGCAAGGCGCATCTCGATATAATTCTGTGGATAATTTAGTTCGCGGACGCCTGTAGTAGCTGCAAATTCCACCAAAGGCGCAAATTTTTGGATAAAATATCCGGTATTCATGTAGCCCTTTTCATATTGGGCCAGCCCGGCGTCCTCTAAACTATCCACATCGGCAATTGTTGCTTTAAATCGGGGATCATAATGCATCAAGTCATATAGTTCTTCCGTAATGGGACAAAAACTCCAACCGGAGTAATAACTTGGGCCACTATAACCTCGCGGACCGAACATCACGGTAGCGACATTGCCATAAAATTGACCCCAGGCACCCCAGTCAAGCGCCCCAACCGCCGAATGCACGATCTCGAGTATCGATTCGGAGTGGAATTTATTGTCTGGCCGAAAAATGTCTTCGAAGTTATCCAGCAATTTATAGCCATATTGGCTGGTGCCCCCCGGTGTGCCGTTCACTTCCGCGAACTGCGCTGCGGCATCATTCCATTTTTTCTGGTAAACATACACTTTGCCCAACAATGCCTGTGCTGCCCCCTTGGTAATCCGGCCCCCTTCAGTGGCTGTAGGGACCGTAGGCGGTAAAGCCGCGATCGCATCTTTAAGGTCCTGCTCGATTTGGGCGTACACCACTTCAGGTGCGACCTGTGTCTGTTCGCGCATATTGTCGGTAGTCAGCGGCTCGGTGTAGAAAGGGATGTTGCGGAATAGTCTTACCAAATCAAAATAGTAGTAACCCCGCAAGAATTTTGCTTCAGCGATGTAACGTGCTTTCAGCGCATCACTAAGGCCGGGGATTCCTTCCTCAACTTTTTTGATAAAGATATTGGCACGTGAGACTCCGGTGAAGTTCCGATCCCAATAATCTTCTTGTGGTCCTATCGACTCGTTAAGTGTATAGTTGCTCCACCGCTGCCAAGTCTCCATGTCATTGGGACCACCACCACCGGCCACATGATCATCGGACGCCGCATTCAACGCACCAAAATTCAGGTACGAGACCGCGGTCTGCCAACCAATAGGATCATATACCGAAACCAAGCCAGCAAACGCTTCATTTGGATTGCTGTAATAGGTGTCCTCCATCAACGTCCCTTTAGGGTCCGGATTGAGAAATTCTTTGGAGCATGAGCCAGTGATTAATGCTGCTGAGCCCAAAGCCGTGAAATATAACTGAAATGTCTTTTTCATAATATCAATGCTTCAATTTTACAACGTTAAATTAAGGCCAAACAGGAATGAACGAGCCTGTGGGTAGACGCCGGTATCTATCCCCCATACGTCTGACCCCCCACCAACTTCTGGATCGTATCCTGTATACTTGGTGAACGTGAATAGATTATTGCTGCTTGCATAGGCCCGGATTTTGCGGAGGCCGATTTTCCCAGTGAGCGATGTGGGTAACGTATAGCCCAGTTGCAGGGTCTTGATCCGCAGGTATGAACCGTCTTCAAGGTAGAAATCGGAGGGTTTCGAATAGTTTTGATTCGGATCGGCCAACGTTGCACGTGGGCGTTCGTTGGTACTGCCTTCGCCTGTCCACCGTCCCAGTGCTTTGTTATGCCAGTTGGCGTTACCGATATCCAAGCGCCTTAATCCCTGGAAGATCTTATTTCCACTTGCGCCTTGGCCGAAAATCAATAAATCGAAATTTTTATACGACGCATTGATACTCAATCCATACGTTAAGGTTGGGATGGGGGTACCGAGAAATGTCCGATCATCGGCATTGATGGAACCGTTGCCATCCAGATCTGCCCATTTAAAGTCTCCCGGTACGGCATTGGGCTGTACTCGGTTACCCTCAGGTCCAACATAGGCATCGATATCAGCCTGGTTTTGGAAGATACCGAGGATTTGATAACCATAAAACGAATTATAGGCTTGGCCCGGGGCGGTACGTTGTAACCCGTGGACGAAGTTCTGTATGCCGCCGGCACCATCCTCGATAAACGCGATATCTTCTCCGAGGTATGTGACGTTGTTGGTTGTATATGAAATATTCCCGTTTGCACCCAAGTTGAAGTCACCGAATGCCTTTCGGTAACCCAGCTCGAATTCCACACCCGTAGACTCCAGGTCAGCGAGGTTGGCGGTCGGTGTCCCTAAACCGGTGTATCCAGGAATTGCAACAGGGCGAAGGATGCCAGAGGTTTTTTTCTCGAACCAATCGAATGTAAATGTCCAATTCTGAAATAGTGCTGCATCCAAGCCGATATCAAGCTGACTGGTTTCCTCCCAGGCTAGCGTAGGGTTTGCCGGTGCGTTGGGACTGGCGCCAATAAACATATTGTCTACACCAAAAATGTAATTACGACCGCCACCCATGCCAATGGTAGGTACAAATAAGAAGTTACCAATGTTGTCATTTCCTACTACCCCATATGATGCTCTTATTTTCAGGTTATTCACGATATTGTTGGGCGCCCAGAATTCTTCATTAGTTACTACCCAACCAACTGAAGCAGAAGGAAAAATACCATATTTCCGATCGGCACCGAAACGCGACGAGCCATCTTGCCGAATAATTCCAGTAAATAAGTATTTTTCCTTATAGTCATACACGACACGGCCGAACAATGAAGAGACGTTGTGTGTAATGCCATCATAAGCACTTGATATGCGGTCTGCTGTCGGTACCGAGAGATTAAATGTGGCCTCGTCAAAATTGCTGGCAGCGATATTGTTATAGGTAATGAAGACACCGCTCGTTAGGTTTTCAAAATAAGCCCCTTGGCCAAGCAATACGGTAAAGTTGTGGTCGTCGATTTGCTTGGTATAAGAAATGGTGTTTTCGAGGTTCCAGTTGAAGCCTTGTTCACGTCCTCTATTGAAAGCGGTAGTTGAACGATTTTGGGCCGCGTTGAGGTAATATATGCCGTCGAAGCTTTCATTGCCCCACCATGCCAGCTTAGCGCCCACGGTCGAGCGGATACGTAAGCCCTTAATTGGTTCGATTTCGGCAAAAACGTTGCCCACAATATTATGCGACCATCCATAATTCCCAAGCCTTGTATCCAAGTAAGCCAATGGGTTGGTCATTTCCTGAGCCACATTCTGCGATATCCCATATGGATTGCCATTCGCATCACGCACAACCGGCTGGTTACTGTACGGAGGCTGGTTTAGTAAATCCGCGTCGGTCATGACGACTGGCGTAAGGGGGTCCAGGTTAATCGCAGAACTCAAGGGCCCACCGAATTCGCTGTTTGTTGCCAATGAACCTTGATTTTTGATATACGAGTAGCCGAGGTTTTCGCCCAAGCGTAACCAGCTTTTTACCTTGTGATCCGAGTTAATACGGATATTGTAACGATTGTAATTTGAAATTTCCGGCGTTACGACACCTTCTTGCCCGAAATAACCAAATGACGTATAGAAGGTGGATTTTTCGGTCCCACCACTGATGCTCAGTTCGTGATTTTGAATAGGAGAATTGTTGTCGAAAATCGTGCTTTGCCAATCAGTGCCAACGCCGAGAGACGATGGGTTTGGAAATACGATGTTTCCCCCGTCGTTGAGTGCGGATTCATTGCGGATCGTGGCGTATTCGGTAGCATTGAGGAGGTTGAGCTTTTTGGCAGGCGCCTGTGTACCGTAATAGCCGTTGTAGCTGATTGCCATATCGCCAGCTTTGCCTTTCTTGGTAGTGATCAAAATCACACCAGCGGCTGCCCGCGTGCCGTAAATCGCTGCTGAAGCTGCATCTTTTAATACATCGAAGGATTCGATATCTGATGTATTGAGGTAGTCGATACCGCCGGCGTCTACTACTACACCGTCTACGACATACAGCGGTGTATTGTTATTGGTGGTTGTTATCCCCCTCACCAAGATGGACGCACCGGAACCCGGTGCACCCGAGTTTGTGGTAATCGTTACGCCTGAGGTCCGACCTTGGAGTGCGGTCTCCAACCGGCCCACAACTTGGTTTTCGATATCCGAAGCCTTTACGCTGGTAATGGCTCCCGTAACCACACTTTTCTTTTGTGTTCCATAGCCAATCACCACAACTTCTTCCAAGGTACTGAGATCATCTTCCAAAGCTACATCGACAGTGCCACTTGTACTAACTACGATATTTTGCGTAGCCATACCCAACTGCTGGAAAACCAATGTGGAACCTGACTCGGCCACGGTAATCACATAATTGCCCGCATCGTCTGTGCTGGTCGCGGTGCTCGTTCCTTGCACGGTAACGGTTACACCCGGCAAGGGCCTTCCATCGGCTGCTGCCGTAACTTTACCCCTCACCTGAAGGGTCTGCGCAGCAAGCGCAGATGACGAAAAGCACATACACAGCATCATGAATGCATGTAGAATTCTTTCTTTCATAATAACTGAATTATTAATAGGGTTAAAAAAATTGGTTCAATACATTTCGCACATCAAGGGCGAAAAGCATGAGACAAATCTATGGAACGAGATTTGGATTTCGGATTTTTCCATGTTCTACAACACCCCTACAATACCGATGAAACGGCTGGTATTTTCAAAAATTAGACCTACAATACCACTACAATGCTGAGTTATTGTTCTGATTCATAAGTGTTTGATTTTTTGAAGCCGCCGGAGAGATTCAAGGTTGTTTTTCGGTAACAGCGATATGCAATAAAAACTCGTAGAGATTCTGTTCTGGATCCAATCTAAGTTTTTTGCGTAAACGGTATCTTCCTACTTCCACGGCCTTAATCGTGATATTCATCAACTGCGCGATTTCTTTAGAGGATAGGTTCATGCGCAGGAAGGCGCATAATTTGAGCTCATTGGGTGTCAACTCGGGATAGTGGTCTTTGAGACCTGTGAAGAAACCTTCATTCACGTGATTGAAGTGCAAGCTGAATTGCTCCCAATCTTCGTCGGTACGTTCGGCATTGCGGATGAGTCGAATCAATTGCCTGAAGTTGATGGTGCTATCGCTGAAATCATGTTTCTTTACCACGGATAGTATGGTTTCCTTGATTTTGGCGAGTACTTCGCCTCGTTGGATAAGGTGCATGGTCATATTGGCTAACTCCTTATTTTTGAACATGATTTCTGTTTCCAGCTTTTCATTTTTGAGTCGTACAACCTCTTTTTCACTTCGATCGAGTTCCAGCTGGTTTAAGTACAACTCGCGTTCATGTTTTTGCTGCAACTTCCTTTTCTGCCATTTAAACAGTAGGAAAATGAGGAAGCAGATGAGTATGGCATAGATCGTATAACTCAGTGGATTGGCATACCAGGGTGGAGAAATGACAAATGGATAGTTGCTGATCGCAGATTCGTTGCCTTTGCTATTCCTTGATTTCACTTTAAAGACGTAATCGCCGGGGGGAAGGTTGGTATATTCCTTTTCACTCCGGTTATTCCATAGTGACCATGCCTTGTCAAACCCTTCCAGCACATAGCTGAATTCCACATTTTCTTGCTGGTCGTATAGCGTCGTGGAAAAGGAAAAATGAAATGAATTGGATTGGTAGTCCAGTATGGGCGAGGTAAGTTTGGTAGTTTTATGGCCTCCATATAAGGTTTTTTCCTGCTTGTCGCTATCTATCACCTTTACAAGACTAAGTAATACATCCGGTTTGCTGATTCCTTCTTTGTATCGTTTGAAATTAAGATGTATCGCGCCCTTATTGGCGCCGATGAAGATATTCTCATCATTTAACGGATAGATGGTTTCGAAACCACCAAGCACTTTACCATTCAATTCAGGAAAATAAGTGATGGAAAAGGGAACATCACCATTTGGAAGGTTAAAATCGGCAATCCCCAATTTTTTATGACTGATAAACCAAACATTGCCGTTATCATCTTCTTTAAGGTACTGGATTTCCAGGCCTTTGAATTGCTTATAAAATAAAGACGACGGGACAAATCGGTCTGTTGCCGTGTCATATTCATAGATGCCATCGTTGGTGGCTATTGTGATTTTATTCTTGATGAAGAAGAGATAATTATAGAGGGTGGATGGAAGCCCATTTTGCTCGGTGTACGTTTTTTGTTTGACGACGGTACGGTTATCTTGCGATAGGTGAAGTTTGAAAATTCCCCGGTAGGGATGCGATGCCCAGATGGTATGGTCGTGATCGTCATAATAGATAAATCGTAACGACTCGTAGGGGCCATCGATACGACCGGCATCACTGAAATTATGATGGTCGAAGGTAAGATGTTGCAGGCCTAGGTAGGTGCCCGCAATAAGATGGTGAGTGGGAAATACCCTTGATAAAGGTTGATATAGCCAGGTACCGGGTATGGTGTAAATCTTCCGTGCGGATTGTGCCACGATCTCAAACCCACCGTCTTCATGCCCCATTAACAGGCGGTTGTTTATTTCACTAAGGCTCCACACCTGGCCCTCGGTGTCGCTTACTTCAGAAAAATCGGCGTTAGAAAGACTGATATCCTTTTGCGTCCTATCAACTACGGATGCATACAATCCATTTGACGTGCCGATGTATAAATGATCGTCAAATAGGCGAATTGCATAACTGCTCGTCGGATTTGTTTTATTGGGATGAATGTATTTTACGGCGCTGTTTACGGCGATGAAATCAATCCCATCATCAAGAGCCAACCATAAGTTTCTATTACGGTCGATGAACACATTCCGGACATTGTTTTTCTGCAGCCCTTCCCCATAGATGTATTGCTGCACCAGCTTATTCGCCCTATCCATGATCAGCACGCCGGCGGATGTTGTCCCGAAAACGAACCAATCCGCATTTACGGGGAGGGCACAATAGATACGGTCCACCGAAAACAGGTCATCCAGAGGCGTTTTTTTCGGCACCAAGGTGTTTCCGGTAAGGTAGAAGAGGCCGCGTTTTAGCGTCGTAACCAAAAGGGTGTCTTGGCTATAGGGCATAATAGCCGTCACGATATTTCCATCAAGTTCAGGGTGGTCGGTCAACGGTTTCCAAAACCCAGCTTCATACCGCAGAATACCCTGATCCATGGCTTGCGCATAAAGTGCGCCCTCCGCTCCACCAAGAAATTGCCATTCCGTATTGGCTTTGTCTACCGTGATTAGGCCATCCTTATAATGAAGTATTTTGGTGTTAGCCCTGAAAAATGCCTCATTACCCACTATGGCGATATCCCACACATCGGCAAATTTGCGTTCTCCGTCGGGGATGAGGCTCACCAAAGAATGATACTGCAGCATACCCGTACTATCGGCTTCGAAATAACCTAATTCATCTTGTCCTCCTACATATATCCGGTTGTTTTTGTCGATAGCTATAGACCTTACAACCGTTGCGTTGGGGAGTGCATGGATGTCCCAATAGCGGCCATTGAAGGTGAGCAACCCTTCGTTGTTGCCAAAGTACATAATGCCATTGGAGTCTTGCGCAATATCCCAATTCTGCAGCCCACCCTTATATTGATTGTTGTTATAGTTAATGATTTGAGGGATTGCCACCCGGTGTTGGGCGAATCCGGCTAATACAGACGTAAGAAAACAAAAGAAAAAGAAGGCTTGTTTCATCGATTTTTTTCCAGTACTCGGCGAGAAATGGCTAGCGTTTTTCCAATAGCAAAGGTAATGATAATTGTATAATTTGTGTATTTTGAGTAAGTTTGTGTCAGATACATTAAAAACAAACAGATTCGCATGGCTCAATATGCATCCCGCTTGTTGTTGGGTTTGCTGGCTGTGCCGCTTATCGTGGCAATGCCCGCCTTCGCCCAAAATGAGGTTCCCATCATCCCTAGGCCTACTCTTGTGGAAATGCATGAAGGGAAGTACGTATTTCCTTCGGTAACATCGATCTATGCATTTGAACCGTTCGTTGATATTGCTACCTTATTGGCCGAACACCCCGTAGCCCGTTTTATGGCGGTCGAGCGCATCAAGTCTTATAAACGTATTCCCGGATCGGGGGTACGGCTTATTCAGGCCCGTGATATGGACCGCCTTGCTGCAGATGCTTACCGCCTGGTGGTGGATACGAGCGGTATCATCATCACGGCACACCAACCTGCGGCTATGCTTAACGGTATACTTACGGTGTTACAACTGGCCTATACACAGTCAGCCGGAGGTGAATTGCCGGCTATGCTAATCGAAGATAGGCCACGGTTTGTCTACCGGGGGCTTCATCTCGATGTTTCGCGGCATTTTTATCCCCTATCGTTCTTGAAGAAGTTCATCGACCTGATGGCACTTTATAAATTCAATACCTTCCATTGGCACCTTACCGACGGAGCGGGCTGGCGGCTGGAAATCAAAAAATATCCTGAACTTACGCAGAAAGCCGCTTGGCGAACCCACGCAGTCTGGAAAGATTGGCAACAGCATGGGCGACGGTATTTGGAAGCGGGAGCTCCCAATGCAAGCGGTGGCTATTATACGCAGGCCGAAGCACGTGAGTTGGTAGCTTATGCGATGCGAAAGGGCATTACCATTATACCCGAGATCGAAATGCCGGGGCATTCGGAAGAGGTGCTTGCGGTTTACCCCCAGTTATCCTGTACCGGTAAACCCTATCACCACGCCGAGTTCTGTATAGGCAATGAGGAGACTTTTCTTTTTCTCACCAATGTACTGGACGAAGTAACCGCTATCTTCCCTTCTGAATATATTCATATCGGTGGCGATGAAGTCAATAAGGAATCCTGGACCTCATGCGCCAAGTGCAAAGCGCGGATGGAAGAAAAAGGGCTGAAGGAAGTCGGCAAACTGCAACATTATGCAGTAGGGCGTATCGACAGTTTTTTGCGATCAAGAGGGAAGAAACTGATCGGATGGGACGAAATACAGGAAGGTGGGCTGCCGCCGGGAGCTACGGTGATGAGTTGGCGGGGAGAAGCAAGGGGTGTTCAAGCAGCAAATGCAGGGCATGACGTCATCATGACGCCAACCTCACATCTTTATTTTGATTATTATCAAAGCGATCCACGTACCCAGCCGGAGGCTATCGGAGGTTACATACCCTTATCTGCTGTATACGCCTACGATCCCATGCCGGCGGGTGTTGCCGCTGACAAGGCCAAGCACATATTAGGTGCGCAGGGAAATGTTTGGACGGAATATATGCCTACCACGGAGCATGTTGAATATATGGTTTTTCCTCGTGCGCTCGCCTTGGCAGAGGTAGTATGGTCAGATACCAAAAATCGCGACTGGGATGATTTTTACAGGCGCTTGCAAGCGCATTATCGGCTGTTACAGCAGCTGAACACCAACTATTACCGACCGTCTTATGGGGTCGATATCGACGTCACTTTCAATCCCGATACGCTGACAAATACCATTTCGTTAGTGACGGAGCAACATCGGCTTGGAATCCGGTACACGACAGACGGGCAGGAGCCCGATGCTAAATCACCGCTGTATACCAAACCTATCGAACTGGCCATGCCCGCCACTATTCAAGCTGCTTATTTTGTTGATTCGGGCCGTGTCGGGCCAATAGCCGTGGCCAAAGCTGATATCCATAGAGCCATTGGGAAGAGCATTGCATATCAAACCCCTTGGGATGCTGCCTATCCGGCACAGCAAGACAGCACACTGTTGAATGGCCAAAAAGGAGGGAAGGGTCCTGATGATGGACAGTGGCAGGGTTTTACAAACAACGTTGATGTGACGGTGGATTTTGAGCGGCGGGAAGCACTGAATACGGTTACGATCCGGTTTCTACAGGATGCCAGTGTCCACGCTTATCAACCCGGAGAAGTGACGGTGTTGCTATCTGACAATGGGAAGAACTTTAGGGAAGTTGGAAGCCTGACCAACGACCTGCCGCCCGAAGAAAAATTCCGCAAGGTAAAAACCTATACGTTCGATTTCGATACGACGCAAACTGCGAGGTATGTTCGAGTTGTGGCCACCAATGCCCAAAATGCACTATTGCTTACGGATGAGGTAGTGGTGTATTGATGGGGATTCCATTTATGGACTCCGGAGGTAGGGATAGAAATTCGCCAATCCAGTATTTGTCTGTGCTAATCCAGTATTTGTATACACGGATAACTATCCATATTCTTGTATCTTGAACCAGTTACTGAAATCAATGATACCATATTCTCCTTTGATGCCTAAAGGCGAGGATTATCCTGTCTATCATAGTGATGTATGTAGATGATTCTTGCCCAATTTGCTAAATAAGATCAAAGTTGACATGAAAAGAGCCTTAAGTTACGGTTTGGTGATCGCCCTCCTTATTTCATTTTTATCCTGCCAGCAGGAGGCGGAGATACGGCCACTTACGCCGGCACCGAACAGCAGCATCGTGATCATCGGTAATTCATTTGCCGAGGGGTTGCAGCGGAGCAATTATTTCGAGACACTGCTGTACCGGAGTTTCCCGGAGCACAACCTCCGGGTGAGGAACCTGGGTTGGAGTGCCGATGAAGTCCGCCTGCGTCCGCGTCCCCTGAATTTCGGCACACTCGACGAGCATCTCCACCAGCAGGGTGCCAACGTGATCATTGCATGCTTCGGCATGAACGAAGCGTTTAAGGGGCTGGATAGCTTGGATGCTTTCAAGGAAGACCTGCGCGGTCTGCTTTCGGGCATGCAGGCGCACAGCTATGATGGCAAGACCCCTCCCCAGGTCATTCTGGTGTCGCCGATCGCGCATGAAAAGCTTGGAGGCTTCCTTCCCGACCCCACTGAGCACAATAGGAATCTGAAGGCTTACACCCGCGGTATGCGGGAGGTGGCCCGGTCGCTGGATATTCCCTTTATCGACCTGTATGCCCCTACCAAGAAACTGATGGAAGCGGGGGATGATTCGTTGACAACGAACGGCATCCACCTGAATGATAGTGGATACCGGATTGTGAGCGGCCTGATGGCCGAAATGCTGGATCTACCGCTAACCAGTTGGCCTGAAGATTCGCATGTGGCCGCGTTGAAAGAACTGGTGGCCACGAAGAACAGGCATTTCTTTTACCGGCACAAGGCCCAAAACGGTGAATACATCTACGGTCGGCGTCGCGAATGGGCGGGCGGTGGGTCGCTGCCCACCGAGCTGCAGGACATCGACCGGATGGTTGTCCGCCTCGATAGTATGATTTGGGCGAACGCTAGTGAGGGTGCGGCGGTGGACTGGGATAACGTCAAGAAGATCATCGATTCCGAAGCGGATGAAGGAAAACAGGCCCGTACGCTTACCACAGCGAAGGACTTGGAGATTGCCAAATCGCAGTTCGTGTTGCAGGAAGGCTATGAGATCGAGCTCTTTGCTTCCGAACTGGACTTCCCGCTGGCTAACCCGGTATCGATTACGTTCGACGCCCAGGGCAGGCTGTGGGCGGCCACCATGCCGGCATACCCGCATTACACACCCGGAAATCCACCCAATGACAAGATCATTGTACTGGAAGATACCGATGGCGACGGCAGGGCCGACACGCACACCGTGTTTGCCGACAGCCTTTACTTGCCACTCGGCTTCGAGCTGGGTGACGGTGGGGTATACCTTACCCAGGCGCCGGACTTTGTGTTCCTGAAAGATACCGACGGTGACGGCCATGCCGACACACGGCAGACACTGCTCTCGGGTTTCGGAACGGAGGATTCCCATCATACACTCAATACGTATGAATGGGGACCCGACGGGGCACTGTACATGCACATGGGAACCTTCCTGCACACCCAGGTGGAGACGCCATACGGACCACGCCGGGGTGCTTACGGCAATACCTGGCGGTATGAACCGCGAACAATGAAATTTGACGAATACATCTCTTATCCGTACGCCAATCCCTGGGGCAATGTGTTCACCCGTGACGGAACGCACCTCATTGCCGATGTGTCTACGGGAATGAACTACTTCGCCCCGCCGCTCACGGTGGCCATTGACTACCCGAAGAAGCATATGGGCATGAAAGACTTCCTGACCACGTCATCCAAGCCGAAGACATGCGGCATTGAAATCATATCGAGCCGGGCCTTCCCTGACAGCGCACAGGGCAATGTACTGTTCAATACATTCATTGGTTTCCAGGGCATCCGGCAGCACAAGGTATTGGAAGAGGGGAGTGGCATCGTGGCTCATGAGATCACACCGCTGTTGCAGTCTAAAGATCCCAATTTCCGTCCGGTTGACCTGCAGTTTGGTCCAGACGGTGCGCTGTACGTGGTGGATTGGTATGATCCGATTATCCAGCATGGTGAGCAGGCATTCCGCGATCCGTTGCGGGACCATACGCGTGGCCGTATCTGGCGGATCACCCATAAGGATAAGCCCACATTGGCGCCGGTCGACCTAAGCCGCATGGGCATCGACGGACTACTTGACCAACTCAAAACCCCAGAGGACCGTACGCGTTACCGCGCGAGGCGGCAACTGCGCGAGTTCGCGGCCGATGAGGTGCTCCCCGCTGTGAAGGATTGGATTGCCGGTCTGAACACCAAGGAACCGGAAGTAGAACAGCATCGGCTGGAGGGCCTTTGGGTCTACCAGCAATTCAACGTAGTTAACAAAGGGCTTCTGGACGAACTGCTGGCCAGTAAAGACCATCATGTCCGTGCGGCGGCCACGCGCGTGTTGCGATACTGGTCGGACGGGATCAGCGACTTCCACGACAGGCTCGTCGCCATGTCTGAAGACCCCTCGCCCCGGGTACGGCTGGAGGCGATTGCGGCATTAAGTCATTTCGAAACGGAAGGAACGGTGAGGGCGCTGCTCGCGGCGACCGAATTGCCCGTAGACGATTACATCGGTTATGCACTGGGAGAATCCTTCAAACACCTGAAGCCGGTGTGGATGGAGATGTTCAGGAAAGACAAGCGCTTCCTGGCCGATGAGCCAGAGAAGGCGTATGCGTTGCTTCGGCCACTTGCCTCCGCAAAAGAATTGCAGGTGCCGGGCTTCATCACTGACGACCCCGGTCATGGCAAATATGGTGTCGATCCGCTATCCGCGGGCGACTTCGAGCAACTGGAAGGCGCGGTTGCCGTGGAGCGGTTTCACGATAACAACCGGGATATCCTGGAGCCGCAGTCAGCGGTCGACCAAGCTGCAGCCAAAAAGCCCGAACAGGAACTGGGGGAAGTTGTGCTACACCTCAAGGCTTTGCCCGGCAAAATGGCCTTCGATCAGGAAGTGCTTACCGTTTCAGCAGGCAAATCGGTATCGTTGCTATTCGACAACAGCGACCAGATGCCACACAACATCGTGGTGGTGAAGCCGGGGGATACAGAAAAGGTGGGTACAGCTGCCGATGGCATGGCCAGCCTGGCGGATGGCTACGAAAAGCAGTTCGTGCCCGATATGCCGGAGGTGCTCTTTGCCACGCCGCTGGTCAATGCTGGAGAGACGTATCAATTGGATTTCGAGGCGCCGGATGCTCCGGGGGATTACCCGTTTATCTGCACCTTCCCCGGCCATTGGCGGATCATGCAGGGTATCTTAAAAGTACAATAAATACTGCTGTCAACCGCGTACATCAATAAGTTGTCGGTAGCTCCGGGCGATATATTGGTGTATTCCTGGGAGCTATAGCCCGAGCTAAAAAACCAAATTGATTCATTAATTGATTTACGGATAACGGTTAGTTAATCTGAGTGAAATAGTATTGCAAAAAAAATTAACTATGCGATACCTATTTACACTTTTTTTTGTTGCGTTGTTTTTCTTGCCCGGCGTTGCACAGCAAAGTGGCGTGATTTCAGGGCGGGTTATCGACCATGCAACTCGGCTATCATTGCCCGGTGCCACACTTCGAATTACCACAAACAACCGCTACACGATTTCTACACAGACGGGCGACTATGAATTTCTGGGTATACCGGCCGGTACTTATGAAGTAGCTGTGAATTATCTTGGGTATCGTACGCAAACGGCTACGGTAACGGTACAATCTGGACAGAACACGGAGTTGGGCTTTGCTTTGGAAGCAGGTGGTACCGAACTTGGCGAAGTGGTAGTCATGGGCGATCGCTTGCGGGGGCAGGCCGCCGCACTGAACCAGCAGAAAAACAATCCCAATATTACGAACGTAATCAGTGCTGATCAAGTGGGGCGTTTTCCTGATGCCAATATCGGTGACGCACTGAAACGGGTACCCGGAATTACCATGCAGAATGATCAGGGCGAAGCACGCAACATCATTGTGCGTGGTTTGGCACCGTCCTTAAATTCAGTGACGCTGAACGGCGACCGTATTCCTTCAGCAGAAGGTGATAACCGAAACGTACAGATGGACCTGATTCCTGCAGATATGATCCAAACCATCGTCGTGAATAAAACACTGACGCCGGATATGGATGCCGATGCGATAGGAGGATCGGTGAATTTGGTGACAAGAGCCGCCCCCAACGGCCAACGGATATCAGCCACGATCGGTGGTGGCTATAATCCCATTCGCGAGAAAGCTGCCTATACCGGTGCATTTGTATACGGCAATCGATTTGCCAATAATAATGTCGGCATGGTACTCAGCGGTTCGTACAACGACAACGACTATGGTTCCGATAATGTAGAAGCAGTATGGGCTGAAGATGATTTTGGGAATGTGTATATTGAAGAACAGGACATCCGCAAATACGATGTACGTCGTACCAGACGGAGCGTGGCCGCGGCATTCGATTTTCAATTGAACCCCAGTCATTCGTTGTATATCAATGCCATGTACAATTGGCGTGATGATTGGGAAAACCGATTTCGTTGGAATGCAAAGGATCTGATACCCACTTATGATGCGAACGATAACATCGTTGGCTATCAAGGTGCGATGTCATTGGAAACCAAAGGTGGTATTAATACCAACCGGGTAAAACAACGGCGGTTGGAAGAGCAACGCGTGCAAAATTATAGCCTGGGAGGTAACCATCTTTTTGGGCCATCGCTGGATATGGATTGGTCCGCCAACTTCGCCAGGGCGAGCGAATATCGACCCAACGAGCGGTACGTTGAATATGAAATCCCATTTGATGAAGATGAGCCAGAAGAGGAACCCGGTATCGCCTTCCATAGCAATTTTGGCCCAACGAGACGACCTTTACTTACCTATGTAAATAATCCGGCGTTGGCTGATTATGACTTTGATAAAGTAACTGAACAAAACGAGAAGACGGTGGAGGAGGAGTTCGGTGCTAAATTGAATTTCCGAGTACCCTTGAACGTGGTGTCCGGTCAGAAAGGTCGTCTGCGATTTGGTGGCAGGGTACGTCTGAAATCCAAAGACCGGAACAATACCTTCTACGAGTATACACCGATTGGTAACATCAATTTCGACCTCGACCAGATTCCTGTCAACGATCTGCGCGGAATGCGATGGAATCCGGATGATAAATATGCCATCGGTATCCTCCCATCGAGGGATTTCCTGAGTGGGCTGCCGTTGACGGATGCTGCGCAGTTTGAGCCAGAAGCTGACCCTACTGAGTACCTAGCGGCAAACTACCACGCGAAAGAAAACATTGTGGCGGGGTACTTACGTTGGGACCAGGACTTTAGTAATAAGCTATCGATGATCCTAGGTGCTCGCGTTGAACGAACCGGGATTACTTATACGGGCAACATCATCGAAAATGAAGAAGACCTGGAAGGCCAACGCAAGGTGGAGAATAGCTATGTAAATATACTGCCTAACTTAAGTTTCAAGTATAATCCATCTGCCAACTTGGTGCTTCATGCGGCATTTACCACAGGCATCGCCCGGCCAAATTATTATGCCCTGGCGCCTTATGTTGATTCGCGTCCGAGCGATGACGAGCTGTTTGCGGGGAATCCCGATCTTGCTGCATCCTATGCTTGGAATTTTGATTTGATGGGTGAGTATTATTTCCGTTCGATTGGCCTGGTGTCTGGTGGTACTTTCTACAAAAGCATTGATGATTTCATTTACAACAAGCGGGACGAACAATATACAACTGAAAAATTCGGCCGGGATTTCGCAGACCTCAGCAACCCCATTCCCGCCGGAGCAAACTGGACATTTGTACAAGCCCAGAATGGCGAGAATGTACAGGTGTATGGATTCGAACTGGCTTTCCAACGGCAATTGGACTTTTTCTCGAATAAATTCCTGAAGGGTTTCGGTTTGTATGTCAACTATACGTTTACCGAATCGAGTGCAAAAGGAATCACCAACGAAGATGGAGAAGAGCGCACAGGGCTAAGTTTACCCGGTACTGCCCCTCACATGCTCAATGCATCAATTTCTTGGGAGAATCAACGCTTCAGTGCACGGTTATCACTCAATTATGCGGCCGCCTACTTGGATGAACTCGGGGGCAATGCTTTTGAGGATCGTTACTATGACCAGCAAACGTTTCTGGACGCGAATGCATCTTATCGCATTACCAAAAACCTGCGTTTGTTCGGAGAGGCAAATAACCTCACGAACCAGCCCTTGCGCTATTATCAAGGAATTGCTTCACGTACTATGCAAATGGAATACTATCGCCCACGGTACAATTTGGGCTTAAAATTGGACTTGTGATTAAAACCAAACAATTTATCTTTATTAACAAAATGAATCTGATATGAGGAGAATAATCGGACTGACGGGTACGGCATTAGTCGCCTTAAGTTGCAACGAGGGGCTGGCTCCCGTTCGAGCAGATGCACTGAAACCAATTGTAATTACACAACCGACACCCCACGATACTGACGACCCAGCTATTTGGATCAATCCGATTGATTCATCCAAAAGTCTCATTGTAGGCACGGATAAGGATAGTGACGGTGGTTTGTTCGCTTACGATCTGGATGGAAACATTGTTAACAAAGTAACAGGCCTAAAGCGTCCAAACAATGTAGACATTGCCTACGGTCTACAGTATGGTGATGCGTTAATCGATGTTGCTGTATTGACTGAACGAGAAAATAATCAAATCAGGATATTCCGTTTGCCAGATTTGACCGCGATCGATAACGGAGGAATCCCCGTGTTTGAAGGAGAGGAAGAAAAGGCACCCATGGGAATCGCGTTATATACGCGGAAAGCAGATTCGGCCATTTTTGCAATTGTGGGAAGAAAATCAGGGCCACAGGATGGATACCTCTGGCAATATCGGTTGGACGGATCAACAGGAACGGCAACCGCTACGGTGGTCCGCCGGTTTGGAAAATATAGCGGAAAGAAGGAAATAGAAGCCATCGCCGTGGACAATGAGCTTGGATATGTCTATTATTCGGACGAGGGGGTTGGTGTAAGGAAATACCACGCTGACCCCGATGCGGGAAACGACGGCGAGCTGGCACTATTCGCTCAGGGCGCGGTAAAAGATGACCACGAAGGCATAGCCATTTATAAAAGCAGTGATAGTACCGGCTACATCCTGGTGTCAAATCAGCAAGCCAATACGTTTATCGTGTATCCACGTGAAGGCTTTCAGGGTAAGCCGCACCAACACGAGCTGCTTGCCGAGGTGCCCGTATCCACTGTCGAATGTGACGGTGCAGATGTGACGGCAGTCAATTTGGGAGGCCTTTATCCCAAAGGGCTGTTTGTGGCCATGAGCAACGGCATGACGTTTCACTACTACAACTGGCAGGATTTCCAAAGCTGGATAGACGCGGGAAAATATTAATCGCTCATTTTGCGATTACCTTGTTGCTGTTTTTGTGTTTGGAACTGTTGTTTTCCAGAAAATCCTTTCTGACTATTGTCTTTTTGACACAAACGGACTTTATAATTTTTAAGTCCGATGAAGTTTGTCTAAATTTCGCCGATGCCAGACTTGGATTAAAACATGAATATGCTACAAAAACTCACTTTATTTTTTTGCCTATTGATTGCGATACCCATATACGCTCAACGGAACATCAAGCTTACCTCGCCGGACGGCAATATTGTATTCGCTTTTAAACTCACGGACAATTTGCCCGTATACCAGGTAACATACAAAGGAAAAGTGCTGATAAAAGATTCCGAATTGAGCATGTCATTTAAGGAGGGTGGTAGTTTTGGTACAAATCTTAAACGACCGGAAGCCCGTTTTGACGAAGTTGATGAAACGTATGACCTGATCGTTGGGAAAACAAAGACAGCAAGAGATCGGCATAATGAAGTGATCATACCGTTGATAGAGCGTGGTGGAGCGGAAAGGCAGCTTCACTTGGTGATTCGTGCTTTTGATGACGGTCTGGCCTTCAGGTACGAATTCCCTAAGCAAAAAAACTGGTCGTCTTATACACTCACGGATGAAGGCAGCTCATTTAATGTTGTGGGTAACCCATTGGTTCGTGCGTTGCTATGGGATAATTACAACAATACCCATGAAGGATTTTATCAGAAACTTTCCGTAAGTGAGATTCCAGCAGACACCTTGATGGATATGCCGGCCCTGTTTGAATTTTCGGATAACGTCTATATGGCCATAACGGAGGCAAATTTGAGGGACTATGCAGGTATGTACCTGACTAAGCGCGACGGCATCCTTAAAAGCCAGCTGTCTCCATTGCAGGGACAGACAACAGAAAAGGTAAAGGCGCAACTGCCGCATCGCACGCCGTGGCGGGTAATGATGATCAGCGACCGGATCGGTGAGTTGCTAGAATCCAATATCCTGACCAGCCTGAATGATCCCTCTCCGGTAACGGATTGGTCTTGGCTAAAACCGGGAAAGACCTCTTTCCATTGGTGGAATGGAGATATTGTCCCTGATACTATTTTTCCGCCGGGCGTTAATTTTGAAACAAACAAGTATTATATAGACTTCTGCGCCCGTAATCATATCGAATATCATTCTGTAATTGGCTACGGTGGGTTTGCATGGTACAAAAGTGACGCGGCGGGTTATGGCGTTGTGGGGCCGCATACCGATGTTACCCAAACCGTTCCGAGTCTGAATATGCAGCAGGTGTGCGATTATGCAAAGGAAAAGGGCGTTGATATCCATGTTTGGGTACACTGGAAGGCGATCTATCCTGATCTCGAAAAGGCGTTTACTCAATTTGAGAAATGGGGTGTAAAAGGAATGATGGTTGACTTCCTGGAGCGGGATGATCAGGAAATGGTGAACATCCAGGAAGAAATACTGAATGTAGCCGCGAAACACAAGCTGTTCATCCAGTTTCACGGAGCCTATAAACCGACCGGTCTGCACCGTACTTATCCGAATGAATTTACCCGGGAGGGGACACATAATTACGAGTTCAACAAGTGGAGTGAGTTGCCTGTCAGCCCTGATCACGATCTCGATATTGCTTTTACGCGTTTGCTGGCTGGAGCGGCAGATTACCATTTAGGGGGATTCAGGGCTGTTCCGGAAGCCAAGTTTAAGACGCAGTATACCAGACCACTGATGATAGGGACTCGTTGTCACATGTTGGCCATGTACGTGGTGTTGGAAAGCTATCTGAATATGGTAGCTGATTATCCCGAAGCGTATGAGGGCCAGCCTGGCTTTGAATTCTTGCAAAAAGTGCCGACAGCATGGGATGAAACACATGTGCCTAATGCCGAGATTGATAAATTCGTTACCATGGCTCGTCGTAAAGGGGCAGCTTGGTACGTCGGAACGATAAATAACACTGAAGCTAGGACGATACAAGTGCCATTGAACTTTTTACCTGAAGGTACTTTTAAAGCAACGCTTTATACCGATGGAGCTGACGTGAGTAGCGATCCTAATGATGTAAATATAGAACTGAAGACTGTTACAAATGAAGATGTGATTACCATACCCTTGACCGCAGGTGGTGGCCAGGTCATGCATTTAATCAAAAATTAACACCTATAAATAATTTCATTGCACCAGCTTATTCGCACAGGCGGAGCTTGGGGACGGAGTAGAATGGACGGTTCCCCTTCCACAGATTTCAACCATACCTCTAGAGTAGGCTTGCAAATGCCGATGCTTACATTGACGACTTGCCGGTAGCTCCCGGCAATGTGTTAGTGTATTTCTTAGAAGCCAGGATTGGAATAGTACGGTTCGACATCTACGTTTGGTGCGTTTTAAGTGTTTCACCTGAATTCTTGGATTTTATTAAAAAGTTTAATTACGTTTGTAGGAGTAAACTAATCACATAAACGTGGCACGCTCCTGTTACTCCTGAGGTTCTCATCACCGTTTAAAGGGAGGAATTATGGACCAAAGCTACTATAGCAAAGATGCTTCGAGCGACGAAGCGCTTGTCTTGCGTATCCAACAAGGCGACAGGGATGCTTTTGCCTCATTCTATGGGCGGCATCGTGCCAATATGTATTTGGTGGCGTACCATTTGCTGCGTGACGAGGATGATGCCCAGGACGCCGTGCAGGAACTTTTTTCCAAGGTGTGGCAACAGGCCGATCGTATTGACACCACTGGCAACATCAAAGGATACCTCTATACCGTATTGCGCAATCGTATCTTAACCGGAATGGCCCGCAGTAAGCACCTCGATGAATACATCAACTCCTACTTGGCCTTCGAACGGCAGAGCGTCAGTACCACCGAGGAAACGGTACTGGTGCGCGAACTGGAACAACTGCTCGAGGAAAAGGTCAACGAACTGCCTCCGAAAATGCGGGAGGTGTACGAGTTCTCGTGGAACGAAAACCTAACCAATAAGGAAATTGCAAAACGGATGGCTATTTCCGAAGGTACGGTGAAGCAACATAAACACCAAGCAATGCGCATGCTGCGCGGTAAGCTAGAGCGGTTGGTTTGTGTATTCCCGCTTTTTTTTTAAATTTTTCATCCCATCAACTATAACCTTTGCCTTTCCCGGTCGTATAACGTCATAAAGGGATGAGAACCTTTGGAGACCAGTTGTAGCACGTATGCACGAACGCGAAGAAATCAGACAATTGTTTGAACGGTATAAGCAGGGGAAGTGTACTCCCGAAGAGAGGGTGCGCTTGCATGCGTGGTTCAATAGGTATGCAGCGAGGGAAGCCAGTGGGTTGGATGACCTGCAAGCTTCCTTTGCTTCGCGATATACCGGTAGGAGGAAATTTCTGCGGTGGCTCCCGTACGCAGCGGCTGTGGTGCTGGTGGCAGGTGTCAGTATTGGGTTATATGTAAGCGATGGTCAAAAGACGTCAGCGGACAAATTCGTTGTGGAAGATATCGCTCCGGGCGGTAACCGTGCCACGCTGACACTCGCGGACGGCCGCGTGGTCGATTTAAGTTCCAAACAGGCCGGTATTATTATAGCAAACGGGATTACTTACCTTGACGGCTCAACCGTTAGCCCGGAAGTGGGAAAGTCCGAAAATCCGGAAGGTCGCCGATTCGATATGGAGAAAGGCAGTCTAACGACGGACTACTATGTACTCAATACCCCTAGGGGAGGAACTTATCAGGTTACATTGCCTGACGGTACCAGAGTTTGGCTGAACGCAGCATCAACACTAAAGTATCCTTCAAGATTTGAAGGGCGCGAACGCGTTGTCGAAATCGAGGGCGAAGGTTACTTTTCCGTCGCGAAAGACGCCGAAAGACCATTTAGAGTCATCAGTCGGGTACAGGAAATCGAAGTTTTGGGTACGGAGTTCAACATTTCTGCCTATGGCGATGAAAACACCGTGACGACGACTCTGGTGAACGGCACGATAGCGGTACGGAATCCGGCGTCCAATCGGGTGGCCAAGCTATCGCCGGGACAACAAAGCACCATCAAGGGGTCAGAAACCTTGGTCGGACAGGTAGAAACCAGCCTATACACCAGTTGGAGAAAGGGCGTATTTTCCTTTAAAAGAACACCTGCCCAAGATGTCATGAAGCAACTGGCTCGATGGTATGACGTGGAAGTCGTTTACAGCGACGGAAATCCCCCAGCCATCACGTTCTCGGGTGAGATGGGCCGCGACGTGAGCCTGCGGACCGTCCTAGAATTCCTGGAACTCTCGGGTATAGCCTTCCGATTGGAAGGCCGCAAACTAAATATCGAGTAACCTTATGCATACCACTAAAAAATAATCGATGGAACGAAAACCGACATAGCCAGATAGCGAGGGAAAACAAACAGGGAAGTGTCTTCAGCATCTCCCCTGTCTTGTTCGGAAAGCCATTTAGTATCAGAGTAAATAACCAGTTTCCAAACCCTGCAAACATACGCATTTTGCGCTGTCTTTAAAAAGCGACGGCGACAATCTTACGCGATGGATGCGGCAGTATAAGTAGATAATGAATGAACCAATTCGTAATTCCGGTTACGGCCGTTTACCGGAGTACATCAAACAAGTAGCTTTGACGATGAAAATCACGGCTTTTTTACTGCTTGCGGGTTGCATGCATCTTAGTGCAACCTCGTTTTCACAAAAGGTAACGTTTACGGCGAAGCGAACGCCGCTGGCCGAGGTGCTTACAGCGGTACAGCAGCAAACTGCCCTGCGCGTAATCTATAACGACAGATACATCCTCCGCGCCCAGCCGGTGACCATCGCGGCGAAAGAAATGCCGCTCGAACGATTCCTTGAGCAGGTATTGGCGAATCAATCACTGACTTTTGCCGTAAGGGAAAAGACCATCATCATCGGCAAAGATAAGGCTTCGCCAAAAAATCAATCTACCGATCCTTCCAATTCAGTACCACAGGAGCGTGTCATCACGGGCAATGTGACAGATGAGTCAGGCATGCCCCTTGAAGGCGTAACGGTGACCGTGAAAGGTACGCAAACCAAGGTGATAACTGATGTTGACGGGAACTATCAAGTAGCGGTTCCCGCTGACGGAATTCTACTGACTTTTACTACCATTGGATTCGAGAGGGCTGAACGGTCGATTGGCAAGGAAAGCAAAGTCAACATCACGATGAAAACCTCCGTCAGTGACCTGGACGAAGTCGTTGTCATTGGGTATGGCACCCAACGCAAGAGCGACTTGACCGGCTCGGTGGTCAGGGTATCCATGGGAGACAAAGAAAACCAAGCTAATGTCAACCTTTTACAAGCACTATCAGGTACTGCCGCCGGCGTAAATATCCAGGCCACAGGCCTCGCGGGCGGCGAACCTAACGTATCCGTCAGGGGCCAAACCTCGCTGTCCGCCAATGATAATCCGCTGGTGGTGGTGGACGGCATTATCTACAACGGGGCCATATCAGACATAAACACGAACGATGTGGAGGCAATAGATATCCTCAAAGACGCCAGTGCAGCAGCCGTTTATGGATCCAGATCCGCTAATGGCGTAATGCTCATCACCACTAAAAAAGGGAAGACGGACAAACCGAACCTGTCGTTTAATATGTATTACGGATATCAGGATATGACCAATAATCCCATGAAGGTCATGAATGCTGAACAATATGCCATCAGGCTGGTAGACTATTTCTACCAACAGGACTTGTATAAGTGGTACTACACAAAGCCAACAAGCGCCGAGGGCAAACCGATGAGGCCCGATGTGACCGACCGGGAACTGGTTGCCGCTCGGTTAAGAACGCAGGAAGAACGCGATAACTACCTGGCGGGCAAATCCATCGATTGGGTGGATGAGGTTACGCGCAGAGCACCCATCCAAAACTATGACCTCAGCCTGTCGCAGCAAACGGAGCGCAATAATTACTTCGTGTCAGCTTCGTATACCGACGAGCAAGGAATACTTTCCAATGACGCGTTCAAGCGGTTCACCCTACGTACCAATTTTGAGAGTAAGGTGACAGACTGGCTGACCTTCGGGTTAAATTCGTCTTACTCCTATCGAGACTATTCAGGGGTGGAAGCAAGTTTTAACAATGCCAGGCGTGCAAGCCCTTTGGCGAATAATAAGATTGGAGCCCCTGATTATGATATGTTCCTAACAGGGGAAACTTATATGCCCTATCCGTTCAACAACCTGAATGTCGACAACAGCGATATCCGCAACAATCTCTTTGTGGTGGGGAGAGCAAAGGTCACTGTTCCCTGGGTAAAGGGCCTCACGAATGAGCTCAATTACTCCAACACCTACTCCGCCAATAACAATAACAGCTTCTATCCGATCAATACGCCCGAAGGGTCGGCCAACAAAGGGGAGGCCCGGAAACACCCATCTCAGGAGAGGAACTGGATCTTGAATAACATTGTGAGTTATCTCGGAGACTTCGGTAATCATCAGATTAACGGTACCTTGTTGTTTAGTCGTGAGAATCGGTATGCAGACAATTCGACGATTAGCAATACCGGATTTGAAAATCCGATTCTCGGATACAACAACATTGGCATGGGCACCCTGCCCGTCGTAGAATCCTCGGCATGGGAAGAAAATAGTTTATCGTACATGGGCCGTGTTTCGTACAGCTACAAGGACCGGTATTTAGTCACCGGTACGGTTCGTAAAGACGGCTTTTCCGGTTTTGCCGCTAACAAAAAATTTGCGACTTTCCCTTCCCTATCGCTGGGCTGGGTACTTTCAGAAGAGCCATTCTTCGACAATGTCAAGGACGTATTTTTAAAGGTCAGGCTTTCTTACGGGAAAAATGGCAACCAGGGCATTGGTCGGTACTCTAGTTTTTCGCGAATGGTTGCTAGGCCCTATGTATACGGTGCCACCACGGCAAATGGTGTGTTGCCGACCTCATTGGGGAACGCCGACCTCGGCTGGGAGACCACTGGGTCCTATAATTTAGGTGTTGATTTTGGCTTCCTGAACCGGCGGATCACCGGATCGGTCGATATCTACAATGCTAAGACAACGGATGTGCTCGTTAGGCGTGCGCTTCCCCCAGCCAGCGGCTACCCGAATATATGGGCCAATATCGGAGCCATCGGCAACCGGGGCGGCGAATTGGAGATGAGGACCATTAACCTACAGGACAAGCTGCGTTGGGAAAGCAGTTTTGTCTTTTCACTGAACAGAAGCGAAATCACACAATTATACGGGGGCGAAGCAGATCAGGATCTCGGAAACTCGTGGTTTGTGGGGGAACCGATCAGCGCTATTTACGACTATGAAATGGCGGGTGGTGTATGGTCAGAAGATGACCTCTACAATGGCCGGACGTTAATGAATTGGTATCCAGGTCAATTCAGATATGTCGACCAAAACGGGGATGGCGTTATTGACCCTAATTCAGACCGGACCATCATTGGCTATGAAGCACCGAATTATCGTTTCAGCATTGGCAACAACCTGTCTTATAATAACTTCAGCCTTTCTTTCCTGCTCAATTCCATACAGGGGGGCAATGGCTTTTACCTCATGGACAATTCCAGAGCCGTCAATGTAGCATGGAATGCTGACGACGTATTCCGCATCAATGCTACGGCCGTGCGTCCATATTGGACACCGGATAATGGGGTAGACAATGCAACAGGCATATATAACACACCGGTGCGGCAAAGCGGAATTTATGAAAGCAGGAGCTTTGTCCGGTTACAGGATATCACGTTCGCCTACCGATTTGCCCCATCCTTATTAAAACCATTGAAGCTGAAAGCGTGCCAGATATACGTCTCTGCCAAAAACCTGTATACCTGGACCAACTGGTCGGGTTGGGATCCTGAAGTCGGGCTGGGCAACTCCGCCGACCAAGACACCCCGTTAAGCAGGAACGTGACCGCAGGTTTCAGGCTTACCTTCTAATGTTTAAAGCAAAGACGATATACATGTTAATAGCTAAAAGTCATGAAAAAATCCATATATAATTTATCCAAGAAGTGGCCAGCACTTGCTCTACTCGTGTTATTTTTGTTCCCTTCGTGCAGTAAGGACATACTTACGGAAGTTCCGCTTGATTTCCTGGCCCCGGAAAATGCCTATCAAAACGTGGAAGGGATCAGGCAGGGCATCACCGGGCTGCATTACAATGTCAGGGAAACGTGGTACTACGCCGACGATATCTATCTGGGTTCATCGCGACAGGACCCATTTGCCATCCTGATCGGCAGCTTGGGCACGGACGTGGCGTTTCACGGCGAAAATCCGGGAGGGAACAGGAAGCTGGTCAATTACCGATCGGAAATGACTTCGCAGGATCCGCAATTCACATATTTTTGGGTAACGTCATATCAGATAATACAGCAGGCAAATGTGCTGATCGCTGGCATCGAAAAATCGGATTTATCCATATGGAACAGTGAAGATCAAAAAAATCAATTCTTGGCCGAAGCCCTGTTCTTCCGATCCTGGATGTATCGCCTTTTAGTGCCTTTGTATGGCGATGTGCCTTTGGTGACAGAAGCCATCAACACGGTCAGGACAGATTTTATCCGTACCCCGAAGGCCGAAATATACCAGTTGTTGGAGCGCGACCTCATTTTCGCCGGCGAGCATCTACCTGCCAGAGGAAGCGAGGAAGCCCCAGGCCGAATCACCAAAGGTGCTGCGTGGCATACTTTGGCCGAAATATACCTGAACCAATCCAAGTTTGAAGACGCTATCGATGCCGCCTCAAAAGTGATTGATGGCGCAGGGTACGCCCTCATGACTAGGCGCTTCGGATCTACACCGGACGTTTTCGGATCCGGTGATTCCTTTTTGGACCTTTTCACTTACGGAAATCAAAATCTGGCAGAAAACAGGGAAGCCATTTGGGTAATCCAGCTCGAGCCCCTTGTCGTCGGAGGGAGAAAATTCCCGGGCGACCGGGGATGGGGTCCGGCCTACTTCCGGATGGGAAACACTCCCGACGGATTCCCCGCATTCAGAGGGGAATTGGTAAATGGTCAATATACCGGTTATTCGGATACGCTCGGGCGGCCCGTATCATGGATAAAACCGACCAACTATGCGGCTTACGATATCTGGAGAAGCGATTGGAACAATGATATCCGAAATGCGAAACACAATATCAAGCGCGATTTTTATTTTGATAATCCAGCGTCAAAATATCACAAACAAAAAATCGATTTCGGCCTTTACCCTCCGGGCTCACGTAACGCGATGCGCGACACATGCCAATACATCTATCCCTACTTCTTGAAACATGCTTCGCCATTGCAGCATTTCACCGACCCCGCACAATCCGGTGCAGGCTGGACGCATAAAGACGTATACGCCATCCGACTTGCTGAAACCATCCTGTTGCGGGCCGAAGCCTACATCGGCCTGGGCAATTTGGACCTTGCGGCCGCAGATATCAATGCTATCAGGGAGCGGGCGCACGCCAAACCTGTTGCTCCTGCGGATGTAGATATCGATTACCTGCTAGATGAACGGGCCAGGGAGCTTTACGGCGAGGAGTTTCGGCATATTACCCTGCGCCGGGTGGGCAAACTGCTCGAAAGGGTCAGGAAATACAACAACAATCCCATCTATCCGGCCTGCAATATCCAGGACTATAATGTACTGTTTCCCATTCCGCAAAGCCAGATTGACTTAAATATTGACCATAAAATGAAGCAAAACCCCGGCTATTAATTCTTATCAAAAATTATTAACTGCAAAACGAACAATGACCATGGAAAAAAGAAGGGATTTTATCAAGAAGGCAGCCATTGCTTCCGCAGGCCTCACCTTTGGCGGGCCGATGATTTTCAGTGCAAAAAGCTACAGCAATATCATGGGAGCGAATGACAGGATCCGCGTCGCCACCATTGGCGTAAATGGCCGCGGCAACAGCATGTCCTCCACTTTTGCCAAACAAAAGAATACCGAGGTGGCTTGCATCTGTGATGTGGACGAGCGGGCCATTCCCAAGACGATCAAGCGCGTCTTGGACGCCGGGCAGGCCAATGCTCCCCGCCCAGAGAAAGACTGCCGTAAACTACTGGAAGATAAATCTATTGACGCTATATATATTGCCACGCCCGACCACTGGCACGCACCGCTTACTATCATGGGCTGTCAGGCCGGGAAAGATGTCTACGTGGAAAAACCCATAAGCCATAACCCGCGGGAAGGCGAACTGGCCGTCGCCGCAGCAAGGAAATACGATCGCGTGGTCCAGATGGGGGCACAGCGCCGTTCAGCACCTACCCTTGCCGAAGGCATTGAAGCCCTACATAATGGCATCATCGGCCGCGTTTATTTTGCAAAAACATGGTATACCAATAACCGCAAGCAAACTTTTCTGAAACCAGGTGCTGTACCCTCTTGGCTTGACTATGAACTATGGCAAGGCCCCGCCCCCCGCATGGCATATAAGGAGGGGTTGATCCACTATGACTGGCACTGGTTCTGGCATTGGGGTACCGGAGAGGCACTAAACAACGGCACCCACGAAGTGGATGTGGCCCGGTGGGGCCTGGGAGTGGACTTTCCCATCCGCGTTAGCTCGGTAGGAGGCCGGTATCAGTACAGAGACGATTGGGAAACACCCGATACGCAAGTCATCACGATGGATTATCCCGGTGGCATATCCCTGATGTGGGAAAACAGAAGTTCAAACGGACGGCAGATCGAAAGTAGGGATCGTGGCATTATCTTCTATGGCGAAAAAGGAAGCCTGGATACCGGTGGCGATATGTATACTGTTTATGACAGTGAAGGTAAGTTGGTCAAGGAAGTAAAACCCCAGCAGAAAGAGGAAAGCATGCAGGGCCGCAATACGGCCAGTCCAAGCCTCGGTCTGGACAGCCTTCATGTGGCAGATTTCCTAGACGCCATGCGAAACAGGCGTCGGCCAAACTGCGATGTGGAGCTTGGCCATAAGAGCACAATGGCGATGCAAATCGGGAACATTGCGTGGCGACTGAAACGCGATATCCAGTTGGATCCGGCTAACGGCCATATCATTGGCGATAAGGAAGCACAACAACTGTGGAGCCGGGAATACGAAAAAGGCTGGGAGCCTAAGGTTTAATTTATTGATGTTGAAAAACAGTTAATCATTAAAAAATTATGCTATCAAAATATTGTCTTTTAGGTGTTGCCATTGTTATAGGTACCTTGGCATGTGAAAGCCAGCCGATCCTCTCTCCTAAAGAGATTGGAATGGTTTCCTATACGTATAGGAATGAATTTGCGAACGATGTGCCAGCCACATTGGATGAAATCCAGCGATTGGGTATCGTTGACATGGAATTTTCAAACCTCTTTGGGCAGACCGCCCAAGGTCTACGGAAACTCCTTGACGAAAGGAAAATGTCGTGTTCTTCATTTGGTGTCAGTTACGGCGATCTAGTCAATAAAACTTCTGAAGTAGCCGAGAATGCCAATGCATTAGGCGCGAAATATGTGCGCGTGGCGAGCATTCCGCATGAGCGTGGTTCATTCACGTTGGAAGAGGCAGAGAAAGCCGTTACCGATTTCAATAGGGTGGGCAAGGTACTTCGGGATGAGTACGGCTTGCTATTTATTTACCACAATCACGGATTTGAGTTCCATCCGCATGAAGGCGGTACATTGTACGACTACATTGTGAATAATACCGACCCCGAATACGTGGGTTTCGAGCTGGACATCCTTTGGGCATTTTTCCCGGGTTTCGATCCGGTGGAGCTTTTGGAAAAATATGGTTCCCGGTACAAGGCACTTCATTTGAAAGACCTGAAGCAAGGGGTGGAAGGGAACCTATCCGGGAGTACCGCCAAGGAAAATGACGTGGCATTAGGGACCGGCCAAATCGACATCATCGCCATTTTAAAAGCGGCCAAGTCAGCAGGGGTAATGCATTACTACATAGAGGATGAAAGCGACCGCATCGACGAGCAGGTACCGCAAAGCATCCACTACCTAAAAAACTTGCGCAATTAAATCGCGACGGCTACTGCACCACCTTATTCGCACAGGCGGAGCTCGCAAATGCCTCTGGCTTGGCCTTGAAGACGAAGCCCATACTGAGGATATAGCCCATGGCGTCGTGCAGCGCAAGGTTGGATTTGAACATCGGATTGGTATTGATATCAGCGTGTACTTCAAGGTCTACGTGATAGCGGTCAAGCAGGTCGCAGAGTGAATAGGCAATTTCAATGGAGCGCTGCACCTCGGCGAGCATACGCTCTTTGATACTCATTTTTTGGCTGGTGCGATCCTGGTGGATGTACATGAAACCACCCTTTCCCTCACGGACAAACACGATGACCGCAGCAAATTCGGTGGTGCCGCTTTTTACCTGAGAGTCGGTGCCGATGCAGACTTTGAGCTTATTGCCCAAGGCATACTCACGGGCAATCGTGGCGGATACTTCATCAAGGATGGGTTGGCGTAAGGGTTCGCCACTGAATTTTTTCCAAGTCATAAAAGTGGGGTTAATGAATGATACGGAAAAGAACTTTATTGAATGCGACATAAAGTTACCTATAAAAAGGCTTTAATACCAATAACTTAGTGTTATGTTTTTATTAACAGACAAACGGTTTTCAACACCGTCATTCCTTTACCCCATACGCCAAATCGCCAGCATCGCCTAGCCCAGGTACAATAAAGGCTTTACTGGTCAGCTCGCTGTCCACATCGCCGACCCACAGTTGTACTTGGGGCAGGAACGCTTGTACATGAGCGATACCTTCTTCGCTGGCAATGGCTGACACAATAAAGAGCGACTTGATCGCAAATTCATCCAGCAGGTCCTTACAAGTGAGCACGGCCGTCCGACCTGTTGCCAGCATGGGATCAACCAAGATAACCGTGCGGTTGTCTAAGCCGACACTGCTAACGTATTCCTTTCGGATTTCGAACGTGCCGCTTTTTTTTGTCTTGCGATAGGCACCGACAAAGGCACAGTCGGCGTGGTCGAAAACATTAAGCATACCTTGATGCATGGGTATCCCGGCTCGGAGAATCGTAGCCAGTACGGGCTGTTCATGAATCAAAGACGTCTCCGCAACACCGAGTGGCGTTTCAATCTCCATAGGTTCATAGGTTAGCGTTTTGCTGATCTCGTAGGCAAAGATTTCTCCTAATCGTTCAAGATTTCTTCGAAAGCGCATGCGATCCTGTTGCACTTCGATATTACGCAATTCGGCGAGGAAATGGTTAGCAATGCTGTTTTGCCGGGTTAGGATATGAACCATAATTCAATATGTAAATAATTTCACCTGCTTTCATTATCTTTGTTCTCTTGCTCTTAAACAATCCAAGTCTTCCTTGGTTTTAATGATCAGCATTACATGAAGTTTAAACTCACATCAGAATACATGCCTACAGGTGATCAGCCTGAGGCCATCCGACAGCTTGTTGAAGGTGTCAATGCCCGTGAAATGTATCAAACGCTATTGGGGGTAACCGGATCCGGCAAAACCTTTACGATTGCCAACGTCATTCAGCAAACCCAGCGCCCTACACTGATATTGAGTCACAACAAAACACTGGCTGCGCAACTTTATGGCGAGTTCAAGCAGTTTTTTCCCGAGAATGCGGTTAACTATTTTGTTTCCTACTACGATTACTACCAACCGGAGGCTTATATCGCCTCTTCGAATACCTATATTGAAAAGGACTTGGCCATCAACGACGAAATCGAGAAATTACGGCTGCGCACAACCTCCGCATTGATGTCGGGGAGGCGTGATGTCGTCGTGGTTTCATCGGTATCCTGCATTTACGGAATGGGCAATCCGGAAGATTTTTCCCGTTCCGTATTTCGTTTTGGGGTCGGCACCGTCATCAGCCGTAACGCTTTCCTGCATCGCCTGGTGGAAATTTTATATTCGCGCACGACCACCGATTTCAAACGGGGAACTTTCCGCGTTAAAGGTGATACGGTTGATATATTTCCGGCATACCTGGATGAGGCGTACCGTATTTCTTTTTTTGGCGACGAAATAGATGAGCTGAGTGTAATCGACCCGATCTCCGGCAAGACACTCGAAAAGATGGAGACGATGGCGTTATTTCCGGCGAACCTGTTTGTAACGCCAAAGGAAAAATTCACCCAATCATTATGGGCAATAGGAGAGGAATTGGAGTTGCGTAAAGAACAATTGCTGCATGATGGCAAACCATTGGAAGCCAAGCGGCTTGAGGAACGTGTCAATTATGATTTGGAGATGATGCGCGAACTGGGATATTGCAGCGGTATCGAAAATTATTCCCGCTTTTTTGACGGTAGGCAGCCCGGTATGCGCCCCTTTTGCCTACTGGATTACTTTCCGGATGATTATTTGATGGTCATCGATGAGAGCCACGTCACCATTCCACAGATCCGGGCGATGTACGGCGGTGACCGTTCGCGTAAAATTTCGTTGGTAGAGTTTGGCTTCCGGTTACCCGCGGCGTTGGATAACCGGCCACTGAATTTCCCTGAATTTGAATCGTTGGTGGCACAGACCATCTATGTAAGCGCTACGCCGGGCGATTACGAGCTACAAAAGACGGAAGGCGTTGTGGTGGAACAGGTCATCCGGCCAACGGGCCTTGTGGACCCCGTGATTGAAATCCGACCCGTGGTAAATCAAGTGGATGACTTATTGGATGAAGTAGACCGCGTAATCAAGGAGGGGGGGCGGATATTGGTGACCACCCTGACTAAGCGCATGGCTGAGGAACTGACCAAATACATGTCAAAATTGGGCATCAGGGTGCGTTATATCCACTCGGAAGTAAAGACATTGGAGCGGGTTGAAATTTTGCGCGGATTGCGATTGGGTGAATTCGACGTTTTGGTGGGCATCAATTTACTACGCGAGGGCTTGGATTTGCCAGAGGTAACGTTGGTAGCTATTCTGGACGCAGACAAGGAAGGGTTTTTGCGGTCGGAACGGTCACTTATCCAAACGATTGGCCGGGCTGCACGGAATGATAGAGGACGTGTGATTATGTATGCCGATACGATTACCGAAAGTATGCGCATCACCATCGAGGAGACAAACCGCCGCCGGGATAAACAAATCCGATATAACGAAGAACACGGCATCACGCCGCGGACGGTGGGCAAATCCAGGGAGGCTATCTTAGGGCAGACATCTGTGGCCGATTTCAAGGGTGGCGAAGCCAAGATTTATGTGGAGCCCGACCGTACAAGCAGTATAGCTGCGGATCCACTGGTACAATATATGAGTAAGCCACAGATGAAACAAGCCATCGAAAAGGTACGCAAAGACATGGAAAAATCGGCCAAGGAAATGGACTTCTTGCAAGCCGCAAAGTTGCGTGATGAACTATTTGCCTTGGAAAAAACCTATTCGGATTTGTTTGGTGATCAGTGATTAGTTAAACCGTTCAGGGTCAAAAAGCCGGATATCCGCAGATGTCTTTTCCCCTTGTGCGAGTTCGGAGACAATCTTTCCTGCTGCGGGTCCCAAACTCAGGCCCATCATCCCCATTCCGCCAGCAACGATCAGGTTGTTGATGGTGGACGAGTGTCCAATATATGGTAATCCGTCTGGTGAGCAAGGACGGAATCCATGCCAAATAGCCTGCTTTTCGGGCATGGGTAGCCGATATTCCGGATAATAATCCGGTATGGCACCCACGATACCTGCTACACGGTTCATATTCACGTGATGATTAACCGGAGCCAGCTCCATGGTGCCGCCGATGCGCACTTTGCCTCCCATGGGCGTCAGCGCGACGCGCGCCTCCAATAGCAGAGCGGGGTGCCTTACCTTGCCTTCAAATGCATTGGTCATGAATGAATAGCCCTTGCCCGGCATCAACGGTACGGTGAGTCCTGTTTTTTTGGCCAGGGTACCTAACCATGCCCCACCGGTAAGTACAACGACATCCGCCGATAACTCTCCAGCGGTGGTAATGACTTTAGTGATTTTTCCGCCATTGCGTTCAAAGCCCTTCACTTCGGTGTGCGATTTCAGCCCAACCCCGAGCTGTTTTATTCGATGTATCAAACTAGCCATGAGCGCAGGAGGGTGGAGGTGGGCGTCGCTACGATAATGTGTGGCACCCATCACATCCAATTTTACGTCGGGTTCAAGGGCTTGTACCTGTTCATGGGTCAATATTCCGACATCCAACCCCAGGGCTGTGGCCTGCTCGGCCAAATGAACTTCTTCCGCAGCCGTTTTCTCCGTCTTAAACAACATGAGAATGCCCCGGCATTCCAATCCAAACTCATCACCCAATTCGTTAGCCAACTCATTGTAGAGGTCCTTACTCAGGTTATTCAGTGCTAGGATATCCGGCGCTGATCGAACAACGTGTTGTTCATTGGCGTGCCGGATAAACTTGAGGCCCCACGAAATTAACGAGAGGCTGGGCGACGGTTTGACATAGAATGGGCTACGACTATTGAATAGCCATTTGATCCCCTGCGTAATGATGCCGGGAGCAGCCAATGGCGTGAAATGACTCGGCACAATCATCCCAGCGTTGCCATAAGAACAATTGTCGGTAAAGTCATCCCGGTCTACGACGGTTACTTTCCAACCTCCTTTTGCAAGGTAATATGCGGATGTAAGCCCTATGATTCCACCACCTACGATGATTACTGAGCCTTTATCAAGATTGCTCATTTGTTGTTTTTGAACTTTTGCTAGTTAATTGACTATCGGGAATCTTTTGTCAACGGCGATTAAATTACCTGAAATCCATGTGCATACGGATCATCGTCATCAATAATAATCGTATTGTAGCCGGTTACCATGGCCCACCCTTCGATTCCGGGTACAATAGCCGGTTTCCCATCACCAAAAGCGTTAGGTACTTCATCTTCGATGGTGCCGATGAATTTGGATCCGATGATGCTTTCATGCACAAATCGGTCTCCTTTTTTGAGCTTTCCTTTCGCATACCATTGCGCCATACGGGCGGAAGTGCCCGTACCGCACGGAGACCTGTCGATCGCCTTATCGCCATAGAATACCGCATTACGTGCGGTAGAAAGGGAGTCGAGTACCGAACCCGTCCATTGAACATGGCTCAGCCCGTTAATGTTTTTATCTTCGGGATGTACAAATGTATAGTGGTCGTTTATCCGTTGACGTAATATCCGACTCCAGCTAATCAATTGGCCGGCAGAATAGTGCTCCAAGCCCTTAAAATTCGGCTGTGGATCGATAATGGCATAGAAATTTCCGCCGTAAGCGACATCCATGCTCAATGTACCCAAGTCGGGACACTCAACCGTAATATCTTCTGCTGCCAAAAATGATTTGACATTGGTCAACTTTACAGACGTTACCTTTTTACCTTCCTGGGCATACTCGATCAGCACTAATCCCGCTGGGGTCTCCAACCGGAGTTTCCCCGCCTGCTTGGGTACGATCAGACCTTCCTCTACGGCTATGGTGACCGTGCCTATTGTCCCATGGCCGCACATCGGCAGGCATCCGCTGGTCTCGATATAAAGCACACCCATATCATTCGCCGGGTCAACTGGCGAATAAAGGATGCTGCCACTCATCATATCGTGGCCACGGGGTTCAAACATTAGCCCTTTCCGGATCCAATCGTATTCCGCTAAAAAATGGAGCCTGCGTTCCATCATACTTTGACCTTGCAACAATGGCCCGCCGCCTGCTACCAATCGCACCGGATTCCCGCAGGTATGCGCATCGATGCAGAAGAATGTTTTTTTCATTATAAACCGGCCTTCGTTAATGTACCATTTACCGTACGCCAGATTCCTAGTGGATTCGCATTTTTCAGTTCGTCCGGGAGCACTTCATCCGGGAAGTTCTGATAGCTAACTGGCCGTGCAAACCGTTTGATTGCATCTGGCCCCACGGAGGTAAATCGACTGTCCGTTGCCGCAGGGTATGGCCCGCCGTGTTGCATCGCACCACATACTTCTACACCTGTGGGAAACCCGTTAAATAGTACGCGGCCACTCTTATCTGCCAGTGCAGCAACCAGCTCCCTGTTCGCTGCCAGTTCAGCGGGTTCAGCTAGCAGCGTCGCCGTTAGTTGTCCTTCGAGTCGCTGTGTGACGGCCAATAATTCTTGGGGACTGTCATATGTAACGATCAGGCCAAACGGGCCGAATACTTCTTCGCTCAACTTGGGGTTACCCAAAAATGCTTGGGCGGACACTGTCGCGATGGTTGCATTACCATGTGTTTCTGGCGTGGTTGCCGGAACTTCGGCCAAGACTTCAACCCCATCTTGGGCGAGCAAATCGGCCTTGTTTTTATGATATGAAGCTGCAATACCTGAATGTAACATCGGTGCAGATGGAGCCTGTGTAATCTGCGCCTGCAGGGTAGTTAAGAAGCGGGGCAGGGCACGATCATTTGGCGCTATAAATATTCCGGGGTTGGTGCAAAACTGTCCTACGCCCAAGGTCAACGACTGCGCATATTGATTGGCAACCTCTTCTGCGGCCGCCGCCAAACGTTCGGGAAGCAGCACGACCGGATTGACACTGCCCATCTCTGCAAACACTGGAATCGGTTCCGGGCGCTGGCTGGCAATGTCAAACAGTGCTCGCCCCCCTTGGATTGACCCTGTAAACCCAACCGCTTTGACAAGGTGGTGTTTTACCAAATGCTGCCCGCCTACAACTCCATCCGTGGCAATAGCAGCGAACAGGTTGCTTGGCAATCCGGTCTTTTGGATGGCCCGTTCAATGGCTCCTGCCATGATTTTCGATGTTTCTGGGTGGCCTGAATGACTTTTGAAAATTACCGAGCAGCCCGCGGCGATGGCAGAGGCAGTGTCGCCGCCGGAAGTAGAAAATGCAAAGGGGAAATTACTTGCTCCAAAGACCACGACGACGCCGACGCCCACATAAGTCTTGCGGATGTCGGGTTTCGGCGGAGTCCGATCCGGATTAGAAGTATCAATCTGTACCGGCAGTATATTACTGTTGGTCAATGCATCGGCATAGCTCCGCCACTGAAACGCCGTCCGGGCTTTCTCTCCGTTTAACCGAGCTTCCGGGAGGTTGGTTTCGGACTGGGCCGTGGCAATGAGTTCAGGTCCCAACGCTTCGATCTCATCGGCTACCCGATGCATAAAGTCGGCGCGTTGCTTCGCGTTGGCTTGTTTGAAAACCAGAAAGGCTTCCTGTGCTTGTATGACTAATTGATTGATTTCTGGGATGGGCGTATTTTCGTTCATGACGCTTGTTCTATGGTTCGACCTACCGGCAAATTTAAGTAATCTGGCAATACTGGCCTCGAGGCAATCGCATCATTTATGATTTTTTGCGTACGGATCAGCTCTTCACCCTCCAACTGTAGCCTAGGTGCCCTTACATATGGATTGCTAAGTCCTTCGGCTGTCGCCGCAAGTTTGATGTACTGAACAAGCCGCGGATGGATGTCCAGCTCCAGCAAAGGCATAAACCAACGGTAGATGGCTAACGCTTCTTCCAACTGGCCAGCCTGCGCCAAGCGGTAGATGGCTACCGTCTCACGGGGAAAGGCATCAACCAAACCAGCCACGGAGCCATGGGCACCAACCAACTGGCTCTCCAATGCTATGGTGTCTACGCCACCCAGGATTTTGAATCGCTCGCCAAAGGCATTGATCATCCGGGTAATGTTGGTGAGGTCGCGTGTTGACTCCTTTACCGCTTGAATGTTCGGACTTTCAGCCAATTGCTTAAACATATCTACGGTTACATGGATGGCATAATCTACGGGGTTATTGTAGATCATGATCGATAAATTCGTGGCAGCGGCTACGGTTTTGAAATACGTTACCACTTCCCGATCGGAGGCCCGATAGCGCATGGGGGGGAGCAGCATTAACGCATCGGCACCGAGTCGTTCGGCTTCTTTTGCAGCATTTACTGCATCCGTAGTGGTTTGCTCGGCAATATTGAGGACAACAGGCAGGTGTTGCGGCATATGTTGCTTGGCGAAAACCAGCAAATCATATTTTTCCTGTGTACTCAACGTACTGACCTCACCAAGAGACCCGGCGATAATTACCCCAGAAACTCCCGCCTCTGCCTGCGCTAAGAAATTCTTTTTAAACATTTCATAGTCGATGTCACCTGCTGCTGTAAATGGCGTCAATAATGCAGGATAAACCCCATGCCAAAGTTCGGTCTTACTCATGTCTTTATTGTATGTTTTTAGTTTAACGATAGGCAACAAAGCCCTTACTTTACCAATTAGTAGGTGCGTCGCGACACACCCACCTTAAATGATTGGCACAAATATATGGCTAACCCAAAGCCAAAACCACCCGCTAATTAATCAATGCTATGCATATATTAACAGCCGGCCTGTTATTTCATATTATGGAGGTATTTAGAGAGGTACTCCTTGGGCGATGCCCCCGCCACGCTTTTGAACACGCGGTTGAAATTGGTGATGCTATTGAACCCGCAATTGTATGCCACAGTGGCAATACTGTCGTACTCGCCGGCGGTAAGCCGCTTGCAAGCTTGGTTTATCCGCATCTCGTTGAGAAAGGTAACAAAGGTAACGCCTGTATGCTTTTTGAAGTATCGGCAAAAAGCTTGTGGAGTGAGGTGAGCTTCGGCAGCTACCTCTTCCAGGGTCAACGCGTTTCGGTAATGCTGAAGGACATAATTGTAAATGTTGCCCATCCGCATCCCCTCGCCATCCGTAATGTGCTCTTTGCTGAACGTAGAAAGATGCTTGGGCTTGGGATTCATCCGGCAGAATGTCCGCAAAAGGTGGAGAAAATGCAACATTTGGTCCATGCTGTTGGATGCTTTGAGTTTCAAAATGTGTTTGGCAACTGAATGAAAATGCTGTTCGGGGAGCTTAAATCCACATTTATACTCCTTCAGAAACGCATTCAGCTGGCTCAGTTCGGGTAGCTGGAGAAAGTGGGCGAGATGCCCATCCGGATCATAAAAAACAGAAATGGTATGGACTCCCTCATCCTCCATGTTGTGGACAGCCTGCCGGCTACCTTTGAATACGTGCGATTGATTGGGCGCGATCATAAAGATGTCGTCGGGCCGGAACGTATGCATGGTGTTTTCTGCGATCAATGTACCCTCCCCTTTGATAATCCAAATCAACTGGGCCTCCTTATGCCGGTGCAAATGTGGATAAAATTGGGGGATAATGTCTTCCTGTATGATAACAGTCTTGTCCGGTGTAACCGGCACGGTGAATTGGAGTGCCTTCATAACAGTACGAATTAATAAAACCTTAACATAAATATACAGATATTAACCTCATTTATGCAAGTATTTAAAGAAGGTGGTTAAAATATGGTTATTGATGGGTAATAACTGGATAATATGAAGGACATTGACAAAACGGGTGTACCATATTTTATCTCACTTTTTTTCGGGAAAAGTGAAAATCAATTCTATTTTTGTATCCGAATTTTGACAATCAATTTATACAACTTATACAACCGAATTTCGCATTAATGATGAGCTGAACAGCGTATCGTGCAGCTGCTTTTTAGCGGTAAAATCGGATTTTGATTTTTCAAGCATTTGTTTGATGGATTTAATATCAGTAATCATACCAGTTTACAACTATGGTTTTTGCCTGAAGGAAACAATCTGTTCATTACAGGGACAAACGCATACAAATTGGGAAGCGCTGATCATTGATGATGGCTCCAGTGACGATACCCATGCTGTCGCAAAAATGCTTGCTGAAACAGATGTAAGGGTAAAATACTGCTACCAAGAAAACCGGGGCGTATCTTCGGCCAGAAATTTGGGTATTGAGCAAGCGATTGGAGATTACCTCCTTTTTCTGGATGGAGATGACCTCATCACGCCCAATAAGCTAGCTGAACAGGCGGCACTAATGAGGACGCACGAAACCGTGGATATCTGCTATACCGATGTATACTATTTCCGAAATGGAAATCCGGATAAGTTGTTTTTCGGCAGATTGGGAAACAGGAAATGGACCATCAAATTAAATGGCAGCGGATATGAGATCATTCGCGAATTCATCAAGAAAAATAGGTTTACGATTCACAGCCCTGTTATCCGTACAAGATTCTTAAAAGATAGTGGCTTGAAATTTGACGAAACCTTAAGTTATAAGGAAGACTGGGATTTTTGGCTTAGGTGTTTGTTTAATGGGGCAAACATTCACTACGTAGCTAACCCCGCCGTTTACTCGCTGGTGCGGGTTCATCCGGCTAGCGTAAGCCATCAGTCTGTAAAGATGGATAAGGCAACGATAATAATACGTGAATGTATTAAGCATTATGTGTATTCGTGCAACGAGTTGACGAACGCTCAAAAGGATAGCTTGCTAAAGGTCAACGATGTTAAAAAGCGAGGACCATTAAAGAAGATGATTTACTATAACCTTCACTCGCTTGCCAATCTGAGGGAATTATATCGGGCCGAGCCAACCACGAAATTTTTTATCTGCTTTATAAAGGCTTTAAACGAAAGACGAAAGGATTTTTTTTAAACACCTTTCCCAATTGTTTTCAGCATTCACGAATAATTTCAATCGATGAGTAGCGCTCGCGCTGAAATTCTCGTTATTACCGGGAAAATCATTTTGATTAAAATTGGCAGGTTAATTGAAGAGTAACAGTTGTTTTTAACTTATCTACCAAAATAAATAACAGAGCTAAATGGCTATATTTAATGGCAAAACGATTATTTTAGGGGCTCCTACCGCTTATGGTTTTTCCGAAATTATTGAGCAGGAGTTGCGATATCAAGGCTTTGAAGTGTTTAATTTGTCGTTTTCTCATGGCGGCCCATTTAAATACAAAAATATATTTGAACGATTGGACTCCTATGTACATAAAAATTTTCTTGGACATAGAGATTACAAAACCTATTTGAAGTTTAAGCGGGTAGAGGGTACGATGCGGGATCGGTTGGCCGAGATTCCCCGTGTGGATTATGCTTTGCTTATCCGCCCTGACCAATATTCGGAAGACATCATCAATATGATCGGGCTCAAGGCCAATAAAACAATCGGTTACCAATGGGATGGTTTAAGCCGATTTCCGGCTGTTTATCGGCGGATTGATCTTTTTGACAAGTTTTTTGTCTTTGATCCGAAAGATGTTAGGTATCCGAATATGCTGCCGATCACGAACTTTTATACCAATTCTTTTGATATCGGATATAGCGAGGAACACGAATCAGATGTGTACTATGTGGGAACGTATATGAAACGACGTGCTTCCCAATTGGAGGAGGTTATTACCACGCTACAGGCATATGGGCTTTCCGTCAAATACCATATTTGCAAATTCAAAAACAGAAAGCCGAGTTTCAAGTATTTGGATACCACCTCAGCGGATTTAACCTACGCTGAAAACCTTCGATTTGCATTCAATAGCAAGATCTTGCTAGATGTACCTACCGTTTTGCACAACGGATTGTCTTTTCGGACGTTTGAAGCTATTGGGTTTGATAAAAAGCTGATCACGACCAATAAGGAAGTGAAAAAATACGATTTCTATCATCCAAACAATACGTTCATTTGGGAAGGGCAATCAGTTGAAAGGCTTACGGATTTTCTTAATGCACCATACGTTAAATTGGCCCCGCATATCAAGGAAAAATATAGTTTCAATCATTGGATAAACAACTTACTTCGGGAAGATCAGCTGCAGCCGGTGGCATTTCCGAGTGTGGATTTGGAGCCTGCATTAGTATATGGATATTAACTGATAGGTGGCTGGCTAAAGTAAATGGAAGAAAATAGACGGGTCTATTGATACAGTAATAATTGGAGCCTGAATATACATGCGCGCTAATAAAATTACCCGGTGGATTGACAGGAAAAATTTAGCAGTAAGCCTAATCATTGCCCGTAAATATTACAGAAGTAAAGCCTTAGGCAAGTTACCTCCCATTCTGAAACCAGCCTTTTTATTAGCGATTATTCAACGTTTTTTTTTTCTAGGACTTAGTTTATTCCGATTTAATGGCGGATTATTTGTTGATTATAAGGGATTGACAATTTCTGAGTTCGGGAGAAGACTACTTGGTATAGGCAAATTTGATATCCCCGGTTTGCTGCCAGTACCTACGTCGTTCGACGCGTTTTCATTTCCCACTTGGGAAATCCCACAGGTAAGTATCATTGTCTGCGTACACAATCACATTGCATTTACCTACAATTGCCTGCTATCTATCTTAAATAATACCAAGAACAACAGCTATGAGGTTGTCATCGTAAATGATTGTTCGACAGATGAAACCAAGGATGTTTTGAGTAGTATCGGCAACGTGCATGTTATTGAAAATGAAAAAAACATCGGCTTCTTAAAATCGTGCAACAAAGCATTGGCGTCTAGCAAAGGAACGTATATCTGTTTCCTGAATAATGATGTTCAGGTTTTGCCCGGCTGGCTCGATAATTTGGTCGCCCCATTTGAGAATTTTGATCGCGTTGGGCTAGTTGGTGCCAAGTTAATTTATCCCTTTGGGCTTTTGCAAGAAGCAGGAGGGATTGTAAACTATAAAGGGGAACCGGGGAACTACGGTAAATTTAAAGATCCACAAGATATTTTTTACAATTACCTGCGAGAGGCTGACTATTGTTCAGGCGCGTGTATATTGGCGTTGAAGACGGATCTTATTGAGTTGGATGGCTTTGATGAGGCATTCGCTCCGGCTTACTATGAAGATACCGACTTAGCGTTTCGGATACGATATCAGTTAAACAAAAAAGTCTACTACCAACCATTAGCTCAAGTTGTTCATTTTGAGGGGGTCAGTTCGGGTAAGATTTCCGATGGAAAAAATGTAAAAAGTTATCAGGTTGTCAATGCAGAAATGTTTAAAGCGAGATGGCAGTATATTTTCCAAGGGTTTCCGCAAACAACTGATGCAGCCACCATTGCTCGGAAATTCGTTCAAAAGGACAAATATATCTTAATTGTCGAGCCTTCGTTACCGACTTTCGATCAAGACTCCGGGTCGCGCCGGATGTTTGAGCTCATCAAGCTGTTACTGCGACTCAATTGGAGTGTTATTTTTTCTTCTGGAAGGGATACCCAGCAAGAACCTTACTATTCCACACTGGTTAACATGGGTGTTTGGGTGCTGAATAAGCCCTCATTTCAAAAATCCTCCAAGAATGTTTTGAAGCGCGTTATACAGTGGGTGGACGTTGCTTGGGTGTGCCGCCCTGGCACGAACAGACGATATGGGCGGTTTATTAAAAAATTTGGTGTGCGATGGATTAATGATACCGTCGATATTCATTTTTTGCGGGAGGAGCGTGCACTAAAAATGGGGATGATGAGTCAGCGTAAGTCACGGAAGGTGGCGCGTCGGAAAAGGCGCGAGCTTTCGCTGTTGCATGACGCCGACACGGTAGTCGCGATCACCGATGTCGAGGCAGATTTGTTAAGTAGTTATGGTGTTTCACGCGTTGTCGTCATCCCCAATGTCCATCATCCTATAAGCGTTGAACAGCCGGCTTTCGATACAAGAAAAGGGATTTGTTTTATCGGAAGCTACCGCCATCTACCCAATATTGACGCAGCCACTTGGTTAGTCAATGAAATCATGCCGCTGGTCTGGGAAAAGCTCCCTTCAATCCCTCTCTATTTGCTGGGTAATGAGCCCACGAAGCAGGTGATAGGCTTGAAATCGGAAAACGTGTATGTACCAGGTTACCTAGCGGATGTTTCACCGTATTTTTTGTCAAGCCGTGTTTTTGTAGCCCCACTTCGTTTCGGGGCGGGGATGAAAGGTAAAATCGGACAGAGCTTAGAATTTGGCCTTCCCACGGTAACAACCGATATCGGTGCGGAAGGCATGGGGTTGATTGATCGGAAACATTATCTGCGGGCAAATACTGCCGAACAATTCGCGACGGCTATCCTAGACCTATACAGTAACGAGCAATTGTGGTCCGAGATTGCAGCGGGAACACGAGATGCACTCACACCCTATGCGCCCGAACGTGTTAAAAATTTACTAATTGAAGTGTTGCAGCAATGAGTATAAAACCCATCGCCATGTATCTTCCGCAGTACCATGCAATTCCTGAAAATGATGCATGGTGGGGTAAGGGATTTACGGAATGGACAAATGTTAGGAAAGCCAAGCCCAGATTTCGCGGACACTACCAGCCCCATTTGCCGGGCAACTTGGGGTACTACGACCTCAGACAGCTTGAGGTCATGGCGACGCAGGCGGAATTGGCAAAAGCATATGGGGTGCATGGCTTTTGCTATTACCACTATTGGTTTAATGGCAAACTGCTATTGCAACAACCACTCGAACAAATGCTTGCCGCAGGAAAGCCTGATATGCCTTTTTGCTTATGCTGGGCAAACGAGAATTGGAGTCGAAGATGGGACGGCCGGGACCATGACCTGTTGATTGAGCAGCATTATTCCTTGGAAGATGATCGTGAACATATCCGGTACCTTATCCGGTATTTTCGCGATGACCGGTATATAAAAATTAACGGAAACCCCGTGTACGTGATGTATAGGCCTGAGTTGCACCCAGAAATTAAAAACGCCACCGACATCTGGAGGGAAGAGGTGAGGCGGGCTGGTTTCGACGGTCTGTATTTAATCGGCGTAGAAAATTTCATGAAAGGTGTCGACCCCGTCACGCATGGCTTTGACGCCGCCATGGAGTTCGCCCCTGATTTTCCCTGTCACGGCCCGAAATATCTCAAAAGATTCCCGATTAAGTACTTAGCCACAAAGTTGCTACATAACCTAAGTCTGAGCCGGAGTGGTTTTTTTGAAAATCACGTATACAGTTATGATAGATTGGTGGATAATATGTTGAGTAAGCCCCCCGCTACCTACAAACAATTTAGAACAGTATGCCCGTCTTGGGACAATGCGGCAAGAAGGGCGACCAACGCCACCATTTTCCATGGGTCTACCCCTGCAAAATTCAAAAGCTGGGTGCGGCAGATCGCCAATTATACATTGGACCGGTTTGAAGGGGATGAGCAGCTGTTTTTTATTAATGCTTGGAATGAGTGGGGTGAGGGGTGTCATTTAGAACCGGATCAGCGTTTTGGTGTTGAGTACCTTCAGGCTCTTAAGGAGGGACTGGAGAGCTAGCGTTTCCTTTTTCCGAATTTGTGACGAAGGTATAACGCATAGGCGCTGTAGGCGTGGGAAAGTTCAAGTTGCGCCAAGAATCCCTTGGCTGCGTTTTTGAAGGCCTTCTTAAAAGGGGCAAAATCCGGACCTTTCAGTTTATTCCCGAAATAGCGGATTGTATTCATCCATTTATCCTTGGCAAACACCGGGTCGTCTTGGACTGAGCTGACACCGCCGCCGACGAAGACAGATACGATCACCGGTACGTAGCAAACTTTGTATTTTGCTGTGCAAAGCAGGTTAAAATCGTAGTCCGCACAGATTCGGTACGGTGTTTTATAACGATGACCATCGTCAAAAACCTGCCGATGGTAAAAAACTGCCTGATGACTGTAGTTGTGTGATAATAATTCAGGTAGGGGGGTTTCGCCCCGATAGACGGTGCCTGATTTCGCCCAAGGCGTATCTCCTGCCATTTTTACATCACCATATACCAGTCGCGCGGTTATATGGGATAACTTATTTCGCATATCAGCTAGAACGGCTGAACTGAAAAGGTAGTCATCGCTTCCGAGAAAGAGCAACCAAGTTCCGGAGCTACGCGCGATGGCTTTATTCATAGCATCGTAGATGCCGGAATCCGGTTCGGAAAAGATCTTAATGCGGTCGTCGCCGATATTGCGCGCAACCAGCTGAGTGTTGTCAGTGGACCTGCCATCCTGAATGATGATCTCTATGTCGCTATCAGTCTGGTCAATGATACTTATCAAGCACCTTTGGAGTGATTTATCAGCATTGAAGGTGGGGATAATGACGCTGAAGAATGGCATGGCGACTACTTGGTTAACAGTTGCTTAAGCTTAGTAAAGAAAGAAACCCGCTGCTTTTTTTCGTATTTCCGGATGTGCTTCCAGTCATCGCCCACAGGATGTTCCCGTTCGTCAATCCGCTCACCCACGAAGCGATAACGGTGCCGTTTCACCGGAAATGGCTTTTTTTCGAAAAAATCATCGTGTACCGTCTGCGAATCCTTGAATTGCTGATAGATTTGTTGGAGGAATGCTTGATCAATGCCGTATTCGTCTGGTTTATCATTTATAAAACTGTCGATAAGCGGCCGCAACCGGACCGTATTGCCTCTAATCCCCCACATACCGCCGAGGATGGAAAGCCCTTCGGCCCCGTATGGGACCTGATGGAATGGATGGTCACGCATGATGTGTAGCACATCGCCGTTAGCCATCCATTCGTCCACCGCTTTACGCTCCCTGCGGGATAACCTGGAATCCGTATCACGGAATATCGCATAGTCGCAATCTGGACGATCTGCCGCAAGAAATCGCCAGAATAGGCCATAAACGCCCGAATCAGTCATGTCTTCCAGCATAACTCCTGCTTGATCAAGCCGTTTGAGGACATCGGCAGGGACTGTGTCGTCATGGTACACGATTACCTGCCAGCTTGGATAAATCTTTTTGGCCAAAGCCGCATTTCGGATGGCACCCATGGTATATACGGGTGAGCTGCCCCATAAACTGAATGATAGGTATTTGACCGCACTATTGTTGCTCATCATGCTCCTTCTTAAAATCTTCAGAACCAGTCAAAGTTATCTAAAGTAATTGATAATCTTAACTGAACGCGCTTTGTATAGAAAAGGCTACATTTGCGGGGCCCTAATTTTTATTCGTATGTCAAAACACATTGGACAACAACGATTACCAGGTGTTTCTGTGCTGATGCTCGCCTATAATGTCGAGCAATATATCGATAGTGCAATCCAAAGTATACTGGATCAATCCTTCGGGGATTTCGAATTGATTATTTATAATGATGGCTCTACAGACGGCACAGCGTCTATTGTGAGGCAATTTTCAGATCCCCGAATCCGATTTGTCGATCAACCCGTTAATAAAGGATTGAGCCATGCCCGCCAGGCTACGTTAGAAGCCGCTACCGGTAAATATATAGCTATTTTGGATAGTGACGACATTTCGTTTTCCGAACGTCTAGGATTGCAATATGGTTTTATGGAAGCCCATCCAGATGTGATTTTATGCGGGGGGAATGCGGTGTTGATCGATGAAAACGGGAACTCATCAGGCGAGCTATTACATCCAGTCTACAAAGCTGGCGAACTAAAAGTTCGCTTTTTTTTTAATAACATCTTTGTTAATTCCAGTGTGATGTTCCGCAGGAGTGAGGCATTACTTTTAGGCGGCTATCAAGACATGGCGCCTGTCGAAGATTATGATCTTTTTGTGCGGCTAGCAGATCAGCATTCGATACATGTTTTTAATGAACCGTTGGTATATTACCGGGTACATAAAGAAAATATATCACAAACCAAGCGCGATAGGGCAATCGCACACCTCCGAACGATCAAGGATAATCAGCTTCGGCTACTCGGCATTGATCCCGAGGTTCATGGCGCTGTTTTTGATGCATTGCTATGGGGACGGCTGAAAGACTACGCCATTGATGATTTCTATAAACTATTGTTTGCACTAAAATCAGCGAATCTCAAGCTTGGCAAATTCCCGGCAACAATATTTGAAAAAGAACTGTTTGATCGATGGTATTTGGTTGTTACCGCTGCCATGCCCAAAAATAGAGCAGCCAGCTATCTGCTCAAAGAAGGGCTTTTTAAGGTTTCGTTAACCTCCTTCAAACAGAAGCGCCGTATTTTCAAATTTTGGTTGAGATCATTATTTAATTAGAAAGATTAAAGGAGAAAGCGATGTTAAAGAAAATATTCGGCTATCGGCCAAGAAAGAAAGATACAGATTCCTTTAGCGAATTTGTAGCCAATAAGGTCGCTTTCGATCAATTTAGGGAATACATCGGCTTCCACACAAACCTTCCCTCACTGCATATCGTCAAGCAGAATAATGTCCATAAATATCGCCAAAAATATGATTTCAAAATATTCATTGAGACGGGCACCTATTTAGGCGATATGGTTGAGGCGCAAAGAAGCAATTTTAATCAAATCTATTCGATTGAATTGGGGGAATCGCTTTATCAGAAATCTACTGAAAGGTTCAAGGATTTTCCTCATGTGAAAATCCTGTTGGGAGACAGTAGTATCCTACTTGAAGATTTGTTAACAAAAACAATCGAACAACCGGCGCTTTTTTGGCTTGATGGGCATTACTCGTCGGGTGTTACGGCAAAAGGGGAAAAAGACACACCCATCATGGAAGAGCTCGCAGCCATTCTGCAATCTCCTATTCATCACGGTATTCTTATTGATGATGCCCGATTGTTTACGGGGGAAGCGGATTACCCGAGTATCGATGAACTTTCGTCATTTATAAAAGCCAAAGATCCGAAAAGAAAGGTCACCGTGGCCGATGATATCATTTGCGTTTTTCGCGATTAAGATTTAACTTAATTGAAATCATGAATTAGTTATGGGATTCAGACGATTCTGGCAAAAAAGAGCAAAAGGAAAAGCCAAGAATTTACCTAAACACTTCATCTCACAGTATGAAAGCTTGTCGGCGCAGGAGAAGGCGACGCCTGTGCGTTTTCGGCTATCCCGAGATTTATTTTATCCGTGCCTGCAAGATGCCACCAGCGAAACCGGTTTCGACAGGCATTATGTCTATCATCCCGCATGGGCCTTTCGTATCGTAAACGCATTGAATCCAAAACGGCATATTGATATTTCGTCCACGCTGCATTTTTGTAGCATGTTATCCGCTATTGTGCCAACCGACTTTTATGATTATCGCCCTGCAGATTTGGTATTAGATAACCTGACTTCGGCATTTGCCGACTTGACAAACCTGCCTTTTGCCGATAATAGCGTGCCTTCTTTGTCTTGCATGCATACCGTAGAGCACATTGGGTTGGGCCGTTATGGAGATAGCCTCGACTACGATGGCGATTTAAAAGCCATTGCCGAGCTCAAACGCGTTGTTTCGCCGGGTGGCTCCTTGCTGTTTGTTGTGCCGCTGGGGCGTGAGAGTGTGATTTGTTTTAATGCCCACCGTATTTATGATAAGCAGCAGGTGTTAACGCTCTTCAACGACATGGAATTAGTCGATTTTACGTTGATTCCGGAAGACGGTAACGACGGCGGATTGGTGCCTGATCCGTCGGATGAATTATTAGGTAAGCAGTTTTATGGCTGTGGTTGTTTTTGGTTTAAAAAAAGGACTGCACAGTGAAGGTCGTTAAATTTCTCGGTGGCCTGGGCAACCAGCTTTTCCAGTATGCCTTTTTCTGCGCGCTGCAGCAAAAGTTCCCAAAAGTCAGGGCAGATCTGTCCGAATACGATTCCTATGGGCGCCACAATGGATTTGAATTGGAGCGGATTTTCGGTGTCCAGCTACCGCAGCTCACACCTTTTGAGCGGCGGCTTTTTAGCTGGGAAGACCGCCGGTGGCTACAGCGGAAGCTGCGCCGGATTTACGGAACAAAAAGAGCGTATTACGAAGAGAAGGTGTTATTCGGCTATGATGGCCCAATCTTCGAAGACCGGAAACATCGTTATTATTGGGGATATTGGCAACATATCCGCTATATCGAACGGGTGGCAGATCGGTTGCGTGCTGAGTTGCGTTTTCCGGATTTTTCAAGTTTGGAAAATATAAGACTCGCAGAAGTACTCGCCGATAAAAATACCGTGAGCGTGCATGTCCGTCGAGGAGATTATATAAATGATCCGCTACTGGGCGGAATTTGCGATGTTGGTTACTACCAGCGAGCCTTAGCCTATATCGGAGCACATGTTGATCACCCTCGTTTTATCTTTTTCTCGGACGATATCCCGTGGTGCAGAAAAAACTTCCCGAACCCCTATGCCGTTTTCGTGGACTGGAATACAGGCAAGGATAGTTTCCGGGATATGCAATTGATGAGCTTATGCAAGCACCATATTATCGCCAACAGCAGTTTCAGCTGGTGGGGAGCTTGGTTGAATACCCAGCCCGATAAAATTGTCGTTTCGCCCAGTCGCTGGGTCACAATCGATGGGCTGGAACTCTCGGGAATTATCTTGCCGGGATTCCGGGTTTGTTGAGTGGCGATGTCCGTCATTATTATCTTGTCGCGTTTTATGAGCTAGATTCGTTTTCATAACAAACCAATAATCATTGAGTATGAAAAGATACATGATCTGGACCGCGTTTTGTTTTATTACAACATTCGTTGCATGTGAGAAGAACGAACCGGGAAACGAATACGACCGGTGCGAAAACTGTACTTACACGTTTCAACAGCATGCCCAACTGGATAGGTTTAGGGTAGCTGGCGGAAATGCCTTAGTGTTTACCTATAAACAGTATTGGGATTGGGGTGGGGGAGTTAAGAATAGTGCTAGCCCCTATAGTGCTTTGTCGTTTGAAGTAGCTGGCGGAACTACCTTTTTCAACTACGGTAACAAAGAGATTGCCGGTGATAAGGTGTCTTTCCATACGATGTGCATTAGCTGCGGTACGGTGTCTTTTGAACCCGTGGGTGGGCGAATTCAGGGAAGAAAGATAGATGATCGCACATGGCTGGTTGATGGCAATGTTTTCCTAGAGTCACCGAACGGAAGCCACAGAGACACCTTGTCTTTTAAAGGGTTTTTCACCAAAATTTAGGTTGTACTAATTCAAAGATCAATAATTTAGCTAAGTTTAGCCGGTTTTTAGATTAGTAGGTATGTATAGCAGCGGTAAGCGGGCAATTGTACGGTTTCTCAATGCCTATGGGCTCAAGGAGTACTACATGGTATTGAAGTACTACAAGCTTTACGGTAAGCGCACAAGGGTGCCGATGTTGATTTCCGTTGTAGACGAACGACGGAAAACCAAAGGGCTTACCGATCGTTTTAAGGGAATTGTGAGCGTTTATGCACTTGCCAAGGCGCAAGGGGTTCCATTCCGGTGTATCTTTAACCATCCAATGGAGCTAACTGGTTTTTTGGTGCCCAATGCTTATGACTGGATACCGAAGCCCGGCGAACTGAGTGAGTCGGTGTGGGACATTAGATTCAGGATTATGAGCAAACAGCCACCGCTGAGTCGGCTTACTAAGCTGTTCCCGCTCAAAAAACAGGTATATATTTATGCCAAGGTTGATTACCTCGACAAAATCAACAAGAAGTATAATACGAGTTATCAATGGGGAACGCTTTTTAACGAACTGTTTAAACCAACGAGCGTATTAGAGGAACGCTTGCAAGTGCACCTTAGTGAAATCGGAAATACGAATTATATCGCCTGCGTATTCCGATTCCAAGCCTTACTGGGTGATTTTAAGGAATACCATTTCAAACCCCTGCCGGCAGCGGAGCAACAGCAACTTCTTGAAAGAAATTTGCGCGCGCTGAGGCAGATTACCGAGCAAAGTAAGGTGCCGGTATTGGTGACTTCGGATAGCGCCACCTTTCTTTCGGCAGTGAGCAGCTTGGCCAATGTGTATGTTATTCCCGGTAAAGTCGTGCACATCGATAATGTGGCAGACGCCGAAAATGAGGTTTATATGAAGTCTTTTCTGGATTTTCTGATGCTATCGCGTGCGCAGCATATCTATAGTATCGGTACGGCTAACATGTATCGGACCGATTTCCCGGCTTATGCTGCCAAAATCAATAATATCCCGTTTGAGCGGATTTTGGTCGAGTAGGGCCGTTCGGAATAAAAATATTATTTTTGACCACCAAACAATCCACAATGGATATTGATTTTGTAGTGACCTGGGTAGATATGAATGACCCGAAATGGCAAATGGATTTCGCTGCCTATTCAGGTAAGATAGATAATAAGAAGAATGAGGTAACTGAGGCTCGTTTTAGGGACCATGGCCTGCTAAAGTATTGGTTTCGAGGTGTGGATAAGTTTGCTCCATGGGTGCGCAACATCCATTTCGTTACCTGCGGACAGCAGCCTGAATGGCTGGATACAAGCCACCCGAAACTGCGGATGGTAAATCACGAAGATTACATCCCTAAGCAATTTCTGCCGTGCTTCAATTCGAGCCTGATCGAAATTTACCTGCATCGCATTCCAGAGTTAGCAGAACATTTTGTTTATTTTAATGATGATTTCTTTATCATCAACGACTTGCCGCAAGCTCGTTTTTTTACCGATGGAGTGCCCAACGATATTGCAGCCTTCCGGATGAACATGGGGCTGTCATTGTGGAGTAAATGCTTGAAGAATAACATCGCCATCATCAACCGGCGCTTCGATAAAAAGGAGGTAATGGCGCGCGACCACGATAAGTGGTTTCATGAGAGCTATGGGAAACGTTCGCGTTTGACCAGACTGCTGAAATCATACGACAAGTTCATTACACTGCGCACCCCGCACAACGCACAACCGTATACCAAGACGACCTTCGAGGAAGTCTGGGCATATGCAGGCAAAGAACTGACGGAGATGTCGGCCCATCGATTCCGGAGCCCGAAGGATTATACACAGGAACTATTCCGTACGTGGCAGATATGCCGATCTAATTTCGAACCCTATAATACGTATCAAGATACGAAAATGTTTCCGTTGGTTTTCAGGGCACCGAAAGCGATCAAAGCCATACGCGAGCAATCGTACAAACTCGTCTGTGTAAACGATAGCGAACACATTGTCAATTACGACAAAACCATGCAGGCCGTCAGTGATGCATTCAATCACATATTGCCTGAAAAATCAACCTTTGAACGATGAAGATTTTAGTGACCGGTGCTGCAGGTTTCATTGGTTTCCACTTGGTAAACGCACTCCTAAAAAGGGGCGACCACGTGATAGGCATTGACAATATAAATGATTATTACGAGGTAGGACTGAAATATGGACGCTTGGCCGCATGTGGCGTAGGCCGCGATAAGCTTAGCGATAATGTGCCGGTGCAAAGCCGAACCCAACCGGCTTACACGTTTCAGAAAACAGATATCACCGATCTGGCAAACCTTACGGCGTTGTTCCAAACCCAAGGGTTTGATCAGGTTTTCCACTTGGCGGCGCAGCCGGGCGTCCGTTATTCGATGCAGAATCCGCATGCCTACGTGCAGTCCAACGTGGTGGGATTCGTCAATATGCTCGAATGCTGCCGCCATCACCAAATCAAACATCTGGTGTATGCCTCCAGCTCATCGGTTTACGGTACCAATGCCAAGGTGCCGTTTCACGAAGACGACCGGGTGGACCACCCGGTAAGCTTATATGCGGCGACCAAGCGGAGCAATGAGCTACTGGCCCACACCTATAGCCACCTGTACCAGTTACCCACCACTGGCCTGCGTTTCTTTACGGTGTATGGCCCCTGGGGCCGGCCGGATATGGCCCCCATGCTTTTTGCCGATGCCATCTGCTCGGGCAAACCCATCAAGGTGTTTAACGACGGCGAGATGTACCGGGATTTTACCTATATCGATGATATTATTGAGGGCGTCATACGGGCGGGTAGTCATATCCCCACAGCTACGGAAGCCGTGTCCTATTACCGGATTTTCAATATCGGAAATTCACAACCCATACACCTGATGGAGTTTATCCGTATCATGGAGGCAACTTTCGGGCTGACCGCCAAGCTGGATATGTACCCCATGCAGCCGGGCGACCTGAAAACGACGTATGCCGATACCGAGGCATTATCGGCCGTAACCCATTATCACCCTGATACGCCATTAGCGGCGGGCGTGGAGCATTTCGTGGCCTGGTACAGGGATACGTACCGCCGGCTATTTTTCGAAGGCGGACTTGTCGGGGAATAAGGCTTCCAGAAAAGGCCGGATTTTCTTCCGGTCTTCATCCGATACGCGTTGGTTGTCATTTAGGCAGAAGAGTTGGGGTCGATAACGCTCCATGTACGCCATGAAATCGTGCTTGTAAACCAAAATGCGGCTGGCCTCCCTCCGGCCGACGTATCTGAGGTGGCCGTGGCCGATAGCAAGCGCATAGTAGGTAAACGCGGTCCGATGAATATCGCCGAACGTGCGCACGTGGTGCGTCTGCGACTCGCCTACGCGGTCTGCAAAAACCTCCTCCACGGCATGCTGGTAGTCGGACCGGAGGAACGCATCGATGTTGTGGTGGGGTACACCCGAATAGTAAGTTCCAGATAGCTTTTCTACCGCACGGGCCGAGTCGGCCAGTTTCTGTGCATATTGTCCCAGTTTTTTGCCAACCAGTCCCTTGAAAAAAGCAGTCAACCGCGGGTGCCACTTACCGAAAAACTTTCTTTTCAGCCGAACAATGGGGTAGCCGTCATCCGAAAAGAAGAAGCCGGGCCGAAGGTCGGCGTTGAAAAACATGTCGTCATTGGCAAACAGAAAGCGCTCCGATAACCCTGGAATGCGGTACAGGAAATATTCAATAACCGTCGAATTGAAACAGGGGAGTGCAGTATCAGGCATGATTTCCTTATGGTCTACTACCTGTATACGCGGATGGTCTGCATCCAACCAATCCGGGCGCTGGTCGTCCGTTACGATAAAGATCCGCCTTATCCAGGGGGCATGCTTCTCGGCCGACCGCAACGCGTAGCGCAGTTCGTCGTTACTCACGTACCGCCCCTTGTTGTTGGTCTCGGAATCGTCGCTCACCACACCGGTAAACGCCCGCTTTTTGGCTTGCCATTTCGGGTCGTTGCCATCTACCCAAAGATAAACCAAATCAATTTCGAAGCGCTGATCGTCCATTTTTGATGATTTCATTTCAGCATGGCGCTCAATTACAACATGCTAAAGGCTACAAAAGTATAACAAAAATGATGTATGCAACGCTTCTTTTTGTTTGTTTTTATCCGCATTTTTGCCAAATCGGTACGGCGGTTGCTACTATTACTTGGGGTAAATAAACTAGGGGGCAGCAGATTATGGCAAAGCACTTATTTATTATTAGGCACGCAAAGTCGGATTGGAGTTTTGATGTAAGTGATTTTGACCGGCCGCTCAATCCGCGCGGATTCAAAAATGCACCAAAAATGGCCATGTGGCTAGCTCAGTATCCTGTTCAACCCCAACAATTGATTAGTAGCCCCGCTAAGCGGGCGATCACTACCGCTCAGATATTTGCTGAGCACCTAGCGCTGCCTGTGAACGCGATTCAAACGGACGAGCGGATATACGAGGCCTTGCCGAATACTTTGCTGCAGGTTATTAATGAGTTGGACAATGATTATGAGAGTGTAGCCTTTTTCGGACACAATCCCGGTCTCACTTTATTGGTGAATTACCTAGCTGACGAGCATATTTATAACCTCCCTACCTGCGGTATTGTACACATTCGGTTTGATGACCTGACGGATTGGGTGTCGGTAAGTGGAGGCACCGGAACTAACGCTTGGTTTGCTAGGCCCGACGATACGAATTAGTTAGCAGAAAACCTTACCTTTACCCCCACATGCCGAATAAGCTCCATAGCGAAACTTCGCCCTATTTGCGGCAACATCAGTTTAATCCCGTTGAATGGTATCCCTGGGGAGATGAGGCCTTGCACAAGGCGAAAGCAGAAAACAAACTTCTTATCGTCAGTATTGGTTATTCAGCGTGCCATTGGTGCCATGTGATGGAACGTGAAAGCTTCGAAGATGAAGAGATTGCGGCGGTGATGAATGCGCACTTTGTTTCCGTTAAAGTCGACCGCGAGGAACGGCCCGATATTGATCAGATATACATGATTGCCGCGCAACTGATGACGGGGCAGGGGGGGTGGCCGCTTAACTGCATTTGCCTACCCGATGGGCGTCCGATTTATGGAGGAACCTATTTCCGGCCTGCCGACTGGCAAAACGTGTTGCTGCAATTAGCAAACATGTGGAGGGATAAACCCGAGGTAGCCCTTGACTATGCCGATCGACTTACCTCAGGTATCCGAAAGAGCGAGCAACTTCCAATCAATCGCATCCCCGAAACCTACACTGCGCAAGATTTGGCAGCAGTAGTGACTCCTTGGAAAAGCCTGTTTGATGCAAAGGATGGCGGACATACACGGGTGCCCAAATTTCCGCTACCCAACAACTGGCTGTTTCTGCTTCGCTATGGCGTATTGGTAGATGATCGGGAAGTGCTGGAGCATGTCCATTTTACCCTCGGGAAAGTCGCTTCGGGTGGAATTTACGACCACGTGGGCGGTGGTTTTGCCCGGTATTCCGTGGATGGTCGCTGGCATATCCCGCATTTTGAAAAGATGCTCTATGACAATGCGCAATTGGTAAGCCTCTATGCTGAAGCTTGGCAGCAACGGCCAACCGACCAGTACAAACGCGTGGTGGTCGAAACATTGGCGTGGATACAACGCGAAATGACCAGTCCAGACGGAGGCTTTTATTGCGCGTTGGATGCCGATAGCGAGGGTGTGGAAGGGAAATTCTATACGTTTCAGCTCGCTGAAATCGAAACCATACTCGGCGAAGATGCCGAGTTATTTACGCGTTACTTTGGTGCCACGGATGAGGGCAACTGGGAAGAGGAGCAAACCAATGTACTGAAAATCGATGCCGAAGCGGACAAGATGGCCCAAGAGGCCGGCTTTTCTGCTGAGGAATGGGAGGCATACCTTGCCGAAGGCAAACGGAAACTGCTTGATTATCGGAATAAGCGCGTGCATCCCGGTTTGGACGATAAGTTGCTGACCTCGTGGAATGCGCTGATGCTTAAAGGTTTTGTAGATGCTTACCGGGTTTTTGATGTGCCGGAATATTTGAACGTGGCACTCGAGAATGCCGGATTTATACGTCAGAAACTCTATGCGGAAGATGGCGGCTTATTGCACCAGCCCGAAGCTAACGGTAAGGCGATTGCTGGCTTCCTCGATGATTATGCATTCAGTATCGAGGCGTATATCGCCTTGTATGAGGCTACTTTTGATGAGCTGTGGCTGCACGAGGCGAAGCGTCTGATGGAATATGTATTGAGCTATTTCTATGAAAGGGAGGCGTCGGCGTTTTATTACACATCGACGCATGCTGAACAACTCATCGCCCGCAAACAGGAAATCATGGATAACGTGATTCCGTCCTCCACCTCAACAATCGTCCGGCAGCTCTATCGATTGGGGTTGATTTTTGACGAACGGCGGTATTTGGAAATTGCCAGGCAACTGCTGGCAAATGTAGTCCCGCACATTTCGTCATACGGATCTGCTTATTCCAATTGGGCTATCCAATTGCTGGAAGAAGTGTATGGAAGCTTCGAAATTATGCTTACCGGCCCTGGGTGGCAGGCCATGCGTAAAGAATTGGATATCCATTACCTACCCAATAAAATGATATTGGGCGGAACAAAAGGCAGCCTGCCATTGTTGGCAGGGCGGATAGGCAATGCAACCAGGGCATACGTATGTCGCAACAAAACGTGTAGCTTACCGGTGGAGCATACGGATGAATTATTGCAATTAATTACAAAATGATAACTAGGGCATGCGTGCCATGCCCATAACTTTAACACAATGACGATAGCACCCAATAGCGTGGTTACGCTGACTTACAAACTCCACACCATCGAAAATGGCGAAAGAACTTTTGTTGAAGAAGCCGGCAAGGACAATCCGTTGGATTTTCTGTTCGGTGTAGGCATGATGTTGCCGAAGTTTGAAGAGCATATTTCCGGTTTGGAAGCCGGAGATACTACGGATTTCGAGTTAGCTGCCGAAGACGCTTATGGCGAGGTCAATGAACAAGCGATCGCTACACTCCCGGCTGATATGTTTAAGGAAAGTGGTATACCCGCTGTGGATGAAATATTGCCTTTGCAGGATAACCAAGGCAACCAATTCCGTGGTAGGGTGACTGAAGTGAGCCCTGAAACCGTTGTGGTTGACCTCAACCATCCGATGGCCGGGCAAAACCTGCACTTCGCCATCGAAGTCTTGTCGGTGCGCGAAGCAACGGCTGACGAATTGGCCCACGGCCACTCACATGGGCCGGACGGCTCGCATCATCATTGATGATCGTTTATTGCCCGGAGCATTTCTCTTTTCCCTGGTGCTCCGGGTACTTTTTCAATGGTAAACCCAAAAGATTTCAGCGTCCGCTTGAGGTGCCCGGTAATCGCATAAGTCACAAATATTCCTCCAGGCTTTAAAAAGGCACTTACATGCCGCAAGGTTTCTGCTGTCCACATATCCGGTTGATGGGCGGCGGCGAAGGCATCGAAATACAATACGTCATACCGCTTTTCCGTAGCAAACTGCAATGCTTGGCAGGGAGCGATTTCTAATGAGCAACCCACGAGAATAGCTTGTGCAGCTTGTAAACTAGCTGTATAATGCTGTAGAAAAGATTCCCATAATGTCGGCGCTACATAAGCCTCATAGCCGGTTTGTGCGAGTAAATCCATAGCTATAGGGTAGGCCTCCACACCGGTATAATCCAGTTGTATGCCTTTTTTTTGGCAGTAATCTGCACTCAATAGGAAATTGAGCCCGGTGCCAAATCCGATTTCCAATATGGACACAGCTTCTGATCGATGTGTCTCCAGGAAATACGCCAGCCCCCTACCCAAAAATACGTGCTGGCTCTCTTGCACTGCGCCATGGCGAGAGTGATAATGCTCGCCGATCGCCGGATGATATAGCGTTTTGGACCCATCGGATGTGATAACAAATTCTAGCATCTTGTGCAAACTTAAAATAAATCCAGTACTTTAGTGACGTAAATATGGAAAGGCAGTTGCCCAATTTCTTGAAGAATTACGGAAGCATTTTGCTCTTATTGCTCGGTATTGTAGTTGGAAGCATTGTCGGTGGCTTTTTCCCCGAAATTGTGGCCTGGCTCAAGCCGCTTGGCGATATTTTCCTTAACCTATTGTTTGCTGCCGTCATTCCATTGCTATTTTTTGCTATTGCTTCGGCGGTGGCCAATATCGACGGCTCGCAGAAATTGGGACGCATCATCTCCACGATGGCGGGTGTATTCTTGGGTACCGTTATTATCGCTGCGCTATGTACGATCATCGTGCTGTGGTTTTTCCCGGTCGATGCTCCACAGGTGGCGCAGGAGACCGCAGACGAACTCTTACAGGGCAATCCCGGTGATACCTGGGGCGATAAGTTGGTGAGGTTTGTTACGGTAGATGAGTTTTACAAGCTGTTGTCGCGGGAGAACATGCTGGCTTTCGTGATTTTTTCGTTTCTCGTGGGGATTGCGGCCATGCGGTCGGGTGAGACGGGCGCATCCTTCAGAAAATTCCTGATATCGGGTAATGAAGTGATGAAGCAACTGCTGATTCTAATCATGAAAATAGCACCTATCGGTCTTGGTGCCTATTTTGCCTATCAAGTGGGCACGATTGGCCCCGAACTCTTCGGATTCTATGCCAAACCACTGGGATTATATTATATCCTTGGTGCTTTCTATTTCATTGTTTTTTTTAGCCTATATGCTTATGCTGCGGGCGGAAAACACGGTGTAAACCGTTTTTGGAGAAACAACATCCTGCCCTCGGCTACCGCCATCAGTACATGCAGCAGTATCGCTACGATGCCCGTCAATCTTTCCGTGGCCCCTAAAATGGGTATTCCGGCAGCAGTGGCAAATGTGGTGATCCCCTTGGGGACAACCTTGCACAAAGACGGGTCATCGATGTCCAGCATCGTTAAGATTTATGTAGCCTTCGTGCTCATCGGTTGGGATTTTTTTGACCCGATGACCTTGCTTACTGCCCTCGGTATCACGATACTGGTCAGCATCGTGGCCGGCGGCATTCCAAATGGCGGATACATCGGCGAGATGTTGATGATTTCAGTATACGGACTTCCCACCGAAGCGATTCCGGCCGTTATGATCATCGGTACCTTGGTAGATCCGATGGCCACGTTGTTGAATGCGACAGGGGATAATGTAGCTGCGATGCTGGTGGCGAAGTTTGCCGGCGCACGGGGTACGTTGAGCGCGGCCGATGGATTGAACACTGATGACGCAGATGGAACGGATTGACACTGGTTTACTTCTGCCCTTCGTGCAATTCCAAACATCGCGGAGCGGCGGTGCAGGTGGGCAGCATGTGAATAAAGTGGAAACGAAGGTTACCCTGTTGTTTGACATTGCGGCAGCTACCGTATTTTCCAACGAAGAGAAAGCGCGTATAAGGAGGCGGCTATCCAACCGATTGCAGGCCGAAGGCCTCCTGCAGGTCAGTAGCCAGGAGACCCGCAGCCAATTGCAGAATAAGGAGATCGCACTTCAAAAGCTGGTAGCATTGCTTTTGGGTGCGCTTAAGGAGGAAAAGCCGCGTAAAGCTACCAGGCCTTCCAAAGCCGCTGTGCAGAAACGCCTCGATACCAAGCGTAAGCAGGCGCTGCGTAAAATCAATAGAAGGAAAGATTGGTCCTAAAACCGATAGCCCATACCCACCGAGCCATAGCGGTGGCGGAAAAACATACCCGGTACTTCCTTGGTATAGAAGATGTATTGCAAGTGTAAAGAAAGCGCATTTTTTGCATACATTATGCCGACTTGATTGTACCACACCCAGCGAGCGGGTGTATAGGTCACTGGCCCTTTATTGCGTAAAAATAGCCCACCCTGGAGCGTAGCATCATAGGCGACAAAATTCAATTGCGGACTATAGTAAAAGAAGAGTTCTCTTCCAACGGATTTGCCCCTGGCTTGCAGTCGGCTGGAGGTATAAGCGGATTGGCCAATAGCGTTTATCCGGCCAAATCGCAATGTGGATGTCATGGATAAACCCGTATGATTGAGCCCCAGTGTTGCCTTTGCATCACCTGATATATCGAACCAGCGGGGCGTGTTGCGATATAGTAGCCCGCCGTATCGAGCGGAAACATCAATGCCAAAGGCATTCTCCAATTGGTATTCCCACCCCGTAATATCGTAAAGGCGGAATACTTTATGAACGCTCTCCTGAAACTGCCGGCCCAGTGCCCGTTGCCCGATAGTACCCGCTTCTGCGGTCAGCAATAAGAATGTTTCATTGGCAAAATAGCGATCCACATTGGCGGCAACAAAAAGATAGGCCGTGATAGGCCGATCTACTTCTTCGATATACCGGATACTGGCGGTATACGCATTGTACATTTTCTGCCCCAACGTTATTCCCCATAGCCTGTTGGTTTCATCAGTAGCTAAGCGGGCGGTGTCTACTGCTCTGCGTAAATTGAAGAATATACCGTTAGTGTAATATTGGTCTTGTTTGTTGAATAGGTATAGATCATTGTCATTACGGAAGTTAAACTCCGCCCGGGGGATATGCTGGGCAATACATACGGTATACGCAAACAGTAGCACAAGCGTAACGCTGTTTTTACCAACGCGATATAGCCTTTTGGTCATTATAAAACGAATGGTGCTGCAAATTCTCCTGAAGCAAACATACGGAATTTTTTCCCCTTCTTTGTTTAGAATAATTCTAAAAAACTGCAATCACTTGCAATATTCGTAGCTTCATTTTCCAATTCGTAATTTTGTATTCCAGTATTAATCCGTTGGGGGATAATGACATGAAGAAAAGTTCAGTAATAGGTATTATCATTATCGCGATAGCTATTGCGATGATTGTAGTGATCTACGCAGATTCGAGTACCTACTCCACATTCAGCGAAGCCAAGGAGAAGCAATCTGAATTGTACGTGGTGGGTGTCCTTAACAAAGAAAAGGATTTACATTATAATCCCGTTGAAGACGCCAATCATTTTTCGTTCTATATGTACGACAATGACAGCACGGAATGCCGGGTGATATTCCGGGGTGCTAAACCGCAGGACATCGAGCGCTCGGAGCAAATCGTCTTAACGGGCAAGATGATGGGGGATGAGTTCCATGCCAGTAAGATTCTGATGAAATGTCCGTCAAAATACAATGATGGTGAAGTAGAAGTGATCGAGGCGTCAACGGCAAAAACCATGGGTTTTGTTGGGCCATCAGCCAGTAATCGATAGCATACGTAGATGGATATAACTTATGTAGGTGAAAGCCTTTTGCCTGGTAAAATCGGCCAGTTCTTTGTCATTCTTTCTTTCGGCTCCGCATTGTTGTCGTGTGTGGCCTATTACTTTGCGGCAAAGCAACGCGAAGACCGTTCGTGGCTGCGTATAGCGCGGATTTCCTTTTGGACCAACGTCGTGTCGGTAGTGGCAATTGGCAGTTGCCTATTCTATATTATTTACAACCATTTATTTGAATACCATTACGCATGGGCCCATTCTTCCATGTCGTTGCCTACCCATTACATCATTTCGAGTTTTTGGGAAGGACAGGAGGGAAGCTTTTGGTTGTGGATGTTCTGGCAGGCGGTACTGGGTACCGTGTTACTTTTTAAAGCCAAGAGCTGGGAAAGCCCGGTAATGGCCGTGGTGATGCTGTGCCAGGCCGTGCTGGGTTCCATGCTGATCGGTATAGCCATTTTCGGGGAGCGTGTGGGCAGCTCACCTTTCATTCTGCTGCGGGAAGCAATGGACTTTCCGATTTTGTCGGATCCCAATTATCTCGGGATGATTGTTGATGGCCGCGGCCTGAATGCTTTGCTGCAGAATTATTGGATGGTTATCCATCCACCTACGCTCTTCTTGGGATTCGCTGCCATGATTGTGCCGTTTGCCTATGCTGTAGCGGGGCTATGGCAACGGCGGTTTAAAGAGTGGATTACGCCTGGTCTACCTTGGGCACTCTTCGCCGTGATGACCTTAGGCGCTGGTATTATCATGGGGTCTTTTTGGGCGTACGAAGCGCTCAATTTTGGTGGCTTTTGGGCTTGGGACCCAGTCGAAAATGCGTCTATTATCCCTTGGTTTACGCTCATCGCGGCTGTACACGTAATGGTTGCCTATAAAAATTCTGGACACTCTTATTTCACCGCTACGTTTTTGGTCATGGTGAGTTTCGTGCTGGTCATTTATGCATCTTTTCTTACGCGAAGTGGTGTATTGGGCGAAACATCGGTGCATTCATTCACCGATTTGGGCTTATATTGGCAACTCGTGGCGTTCAATCTGATTTTCTTGGGCATCATGGTATACCTGCTGGTTAGGCGCAAGAAAGAGATGCCGTCCACCCAGAAAGAGGAAGACATTTACTCGCGCGAATTTTGGCTATTCATCGGCGCATTGGTGCTCGCTGTAGCTTGTGTGCAGATCATCGCATCTACTTCTATCCCGGTATTCAATGCGGTTTTTGGAACGAAAGTGGCTCCTCCGATTGATCCGATAGCACATTATAACAAATGGCAAGCGGGCTTTGCAGTGGTTGTGGGATTGCTTTCCGCATTCACGCAGTTCATGAAATACAAACGGACGGATATCCGTAAATTCTACGCGGCAGCCATCGCGTCGTTGGTCGTGGCGGCGGTTGTTACAGCCATTGTAGTGTACGTGACCAAGGTGTACGCCAACTTCATGTATATCCTGCTGGTATTTTCTGCGGCATATACGATTGTCGCCAATGGAAAAATACTGGGTGACGCCATCAGGGGTAAATGGAAGCTCACCGGATCGGCCGTAGCCCACATCGGGTTCGGGCTCTTGCTTATCGGCGCACTCGTAGCGGCAGCTACCAACGAAGTAATTTCCGTAAACAGTAGCAATTACATTGCCGTGGCGGGTTTCGACCAAGTCGAAAAGCCCGGGGATAACTTATTTCTCACCGAAGGTGAACCCGTGCAGATGGGGGATTACCGCATTACCTACGTGGGTGATAGTGTGGCTCCGCCCAATGTGTATTATAAGATTAACTATGAAGAAGTAGATGAAGAGACGGGGAGGGTAACAGATAGTTTCCAACTGCGTCCCTTTGCGCAGAACAATCCTGATATGGGTGGTCTTATCGGTACGCCTGATACCAAGCATTACCTCACGCACGATGTTTATACGCTCATCACCGCAGCGATGGCCGACACGCATCAGCAAGGACAAGGGGATGGAGAACAGACCGGTTTTGAAGACTACGAGGAGCCAGCGGTCTATGAAACCAATATCGGTGATACCTTGCGCTATCGTAATGGCTTCATCGTCGTGGAGGGAATTAATCGTAATGCTACGGTACAGAACATCCCGCGTGAAGCGGATGATGTCATCGTTGGCCTAAAACTCAAGGTCCACGCCGCCAGTGGAGATACCTACGATGCCGAGCCGGTATTTCTCATCCGGGGCGGTACGACGTTCGACTTGTTCAAAGACGTCAAGGAGCAAGGATTGCGGTTCCGGTTCAGCAACATCATGCCTCAGAAGGACAAACTGGAATTGATGGTTTATCAAAAGCCAGTTCCCGAAAAGCGGTGGGTGGTTTTCAAGGCCATCAAATTCCCATATATCAATTTCTTCTGGTGTGGTGCCATTGTTATGACCATCGGCTTCTTCCTGTCCATTCTACGTCGCAATAAGGAAGTCAAATCCAAGCACGTCTGAGATGGAGGTCGTGTTGCTGGGTAGCGGCAATGTGGCCACGCACCTTGGCCATGCTCTTTTAAATGAGGGGCATAAAATATTGCAGGTATATAGCCGTGCACAGGCCCATGCCGACGCATTGGCCCGTACGCTGCGTGCGCAGGCGATTAGCGATTTCGGTACACTCACTAAAGAGGCTGACGGTTACATCATCGCGGTAAAAGACGATGCGATTGCATCGGTGGTCGCGCAACTGCCGTCGCCTTTGCGAGGCGTGGTGATGCACACGGCAGGGAGTGTCGGTATCGAAGTTTTTGGGGCGCGTGTTGTTCGGTATGGCGTATTGTATCCCGTGCAGACCTTCTCCAAGGCGAAGGTAGTCGACTTTTCAACCATCCCTGTCGCCGTGGAGGGATCCGACGAAGAAACGTACGGGTGGATCGCACGGCTGGCAGGTAACTTGTCCGGCCAGGTTTTCCGTTGTGACTCCAAACAGCGGCTATCCATCCACGTGGCCGCGGTGTTTGCCTGCAACTTCACCAATCACTTGTATTCGATTGCCGCAGACTTGCTTGAGGAATACGGCTTGGATGTTGACCTCCTCCGGCCGCTGATCCTCGAAACTGCCGAAAAGGTAATGGACCATCAGCCCAGGGATGTGCAGACCGGCCCGGCAATACGGAATGATGAGCGCACGATGCAGAAACACATGGAGTTGTTGGAAAATCAGCCAGACCTCAAAGCTATATACGAAACGCTAAGCTTCCGAATTGGTGGAAAAGGAGTGTCTGGAAAAGTTTAGTTGGGGTCGTAAAACTGACCCTTAATCCGTTCCAAATTATCGATCATTTCCTCGATGCGTGCATTTTCGTTATGGATGTACTGTTTCATGAAGACGAAATGGCAAATCAGGAACCAGAAGATGATAAAGACAATGGCACCGACAAATGTCCAAAGTGGCAGTGCAAAATACATTTCAACGCCATACAAAGCGAAGGCGATTGCGATGCAGATTTCATAAACGGTATAACTTCGTGTATTAAAGCGATTGCGCCGTTGCTGGAAAACCTTTAGGTAGTTGATGTAATCCTGTGGTTTGGACAGCAGATGATGGCTGTTGCTAATGGCACGGTAGTCACTCAATTGGTTTACGAAGTAATAGCAGATACAGCCAATCATAATGACCAACGCAAGGTACGTTGTCCAGGTCGAAAAATCAACGGCTACGCACATCCAAAGTAAGATTACCACACCGATACCTACAGCTATACTCTGCCAGAACAATTTCCTAGCGAGTGCAGACCGATTACCCTTAATGCGCATCAACATGGCCTCAAAGCTAACGTTTGGGTCGGGTGCCTGCCCTTGCCAAAGTTGTTGTATCTCATCAAACCCTTTCATTGCTGTTGTATATTTCTGTTAGCTTGTGCTTTATCCGGTGTATTTTCACGCGCAGGTTACCTTCGGAAATACCAGCCACATCCGCAATCTCGGGATAAGGAACCTCATCGAGTACCATGGTGATGATAATCCGTTCATTTTCTTCCAACTGCGCGATGGATTTGTATAGCAGCGCGATCTGTTCTTGTTTTTCCGAAGGCTCCTCTGTATAATTTTCAATGATGTTTTCGTTGAGTTCATCCGTTGTCCGGCGCTTTGCTGTCCGTAAATAAGAGAGGCAGGTGTTTACCGCGATCCGGTATATCCACGTCGAGAACTGTGATTGGTTACGGAATTTATCGAGGTTTTGCCAGACCTTGATAAAGGTTTCCTGCATCAGATCATTGGCCGAATCGCTGTCGCCGGTATAGCCGTAACAAAGGTGATACACCCGCTTGGAGTTGTCTTCAAATAATTTCTGGAATAGTTGTCGTTGGCTACTCATGTACGGCAGTTACATGGATTAGACACTCATCATTACCCGATGTTACAAATGTAGGCTATGGAAAGCAGGTGTTTCGTTTCGTTATCAAAAATTTCCGTAACTTTATACCATGGAGACCATTATACCGATACTTATCGCAGTCGTAATTTTTGCATTTCAGGCGTATTCAAACTTCCAGAAAGAGCAGGAAAAGGCACAAAAACGAAACCTGGGCCAACCCCCGTTGCCGGAAGATAATGCGGATCGACGTGCTCACATCCCACCCATGCCTGCCCAACAGCCGGCAACACCCGTAAATACCGAGTTTGAGGCGTATTCGGGTGTAATGGATGCAGAGGGGGCAACACGTGTATATAAAAGTGGCCAACGTCCGGCAATACCCACACGACTGGCAATTAGTGAAGAAACGCACGATCAAGCCACATTCGATACGGCAAAATTCGACCTGCGCGATGCCATTATTAAGTCAGTTATCCTCGAGCGGCCATATCGATAGCCAACAATTGAAGGCGGATACTAGATTTCCAAATTGAAATTATCCATATCTTTTAGGAAAGGCAAGCCCTGCCGGGTATCATCCAGGTCTTTCCGATAAATTGTAAATGTGTAGAGGTCTTCATATTCCGGTTTATAATATACAACGTCTCCTACAGGGGAAATGCACATGGAACCTCCGGAATAGTAAATCTCATTTCCATCATGTCCTACCCGATTTACACCGATGACAAACGCTTGATTTTCGATGGCGCGGGCAGGGATTAAGCTGCGCCAATGTGCTGATCGTTTGTCCGGCCAGCTCGCGATATAAAGCAAGATATCATATGCCCCATCGAGGTTGCGCGACCAAACCGGAAAGCGAAGGTCGTAACAGATCATTGGGCATATCTTCCAACCGTGGAGGTCTACGATGACCCGTTGGGTCCCGGCGGTAAATACGGTGTCTTCCTTGGCCATGCCGAAAAGATGACGTTTATCATATTTAACATAATCACCGTCTTTGGTCATCCATACGAACCGATTATAATAATTGCCATCCTCTTCAATAATGAGGCTCCCTGCTACAACACAATTGTATTTTTGTGCCATTTCCAGCATCCAATGCATGGTTTTCCCATCTGGCCTCTCGGCACATCGCTCCACATTCATCGTAAATCCGGTATTGAACATCTCCGGCAATACAATCAAATCGGTCTTTTCGCGGATGCCCGACAGTTTCAACGCGAGGTTGTTTAGGTTTTTGTCGATATTCTCCCAAAAAAGATACGCTTGGAAAGTCGTGATTTTTAATGCATCCATATTGATGAGGTATGGTGTCTATATTCTGTAGCGTGCAAAAGCACAAGTTAGTAATAAATCATCAAAACTAAAACTGATAGGTCGTATTGCTGCAATTATACTGCCAGTTATATACGGCGGCCCGCCGTCGCCTTGCTTGTCAATATTTTCAGCATGTTTCCTAAGTTAACTATAATGCAAATAAGGTATTAATGATTTATAATCCGGTAATTATAGGTGTTTTTACCTATGAAACCCCTATTATTACCCTATAATAAACCAATAATTTGGAATGGAATTAGCAAGCCAATAGTTAACCTATAGGAAAAGCAGGTTGAAAGGGCAAGCGAATAACATGGGATGAGGCAGTTGCCTATTGCCGCCGGTTTAACAGCGCTTGCGCCAATTGCCGCAGCGGTGTCTTGCGATTAGATTGGACAGGGATAGTGTCTAAGGCGGTATAGGCCCGCTCAATGTGTAATTGCTTGGCGGACTCCACCTCACTTCTTACACCTAGATTATTGTATATGGCCGTTATCCGGTCAATTTTGTCCGTAGGATGGTCGGTATCTGCTAACCAAGCGCGTAATTCGGTTCGGGTCGCAACATCAGCCATCTCCATTGCCTTCACCAATAAGTATGTCTTTTTGTTGGCAAGGATATCTCCTCCCCGTTGCTTGCCGAATTGCTCGGGATCTCCATATACGTCGAGAATGTCGTCCTGCAATTGAAAGGCGATGCCCACGTCAACGCCAAAGCTATAGATGGACTGTGCGTTCGTTTGGTCAGCACCGGCAATTAGCGCCCCCATTTTTAGCGCCGCTCCCAACAGCACGGAAGTTTTGAGCCGAATCATGTTGAGGTATTCATCGATGCTGACTATATCGGTCCGCTCGAAATCCATGTCCGACTGTTGTCCTTCGCATACTTCAGCGGCCATGGTATTGAAGGTTTTCAGGATTGCTGGCAAGTTGTCGGCAGGACAGTTCGCCAATTGTCCATAGGCCATAATCAGTAGATTATCGCCTGAAAGGATAGCGATGTTGGGATTCCATTTTTCATGTACGGTCTGGTGTCCACGTCTCAATGGGGCATTGTCCATGATGTCATCATGCACGAGCGAAAAATTATGGAACAACTCGATTGCCAGTGCTGCCGGTACTGCCTCTTCGATGTCAGCGACAGAAAAAAGGTCGGCCGCCATGAGGGTAAGTAATGGCCGGATACGTTTACCACCAATTTGCAACATATAGCGGATGGGATCGTAGAGATTACCAGGAAGTTGAGGAATACCGAGTTCTGACAATCTTTCGGTAATCCGTTGCTGCAATGCGCCGGTGTCGTACATGGGGCTCTAATTTTTGGCTAAGATAGGAATATCCACGCCAATGGTGGGGCATTTCAAAATCAAAAAAAATGTGGTAGGTTTGAAGGGATATATGGGTTACTATTCGAGCATAAGCGTATTAATCAGTGAGTAAATTGAGCAAACCTGCTGTACCGGGAGCAGATCTGAGAATCATCGATGGCATTGCGCACGGTGATGCAGTTACCTTGGAGGGATTATATCACGATTATTTTCCGATGGTACTAAATATGGTTGTTCAGAATAGTGGTACGGAAGATGAAGCAAAAGATGTTTTTCAAGAAGCGATCATCGTCCTTTACGACAAGGTTAAGCAAGGTGATTTTGCGCTGAGCAGCAAATTGAAAACCTATATTTACTCCGTATGCCGAAGGCTTTGGCTCAAACAGTTAGGAAACAAGGGTCGCACTTTCCATGATGTCAGCAATTATGAGGACGTCATTCCAGTTGAAGAAGATTTGGCTAAACATGTGGAAAAGGACCTTCAACTGACCGTGATGGAACAGGCATTGGACAAATTGGGCGAGCCATGCCGGACGATTATCCATGATTTTTATATCATGAATTTGTCGATGCAGGAGATTTGCGAAAAATTCGGCTACACCAATACGGATAACGCCAAGACACAGAAGTACAAGTGTCTGCAACGGCTAAAGAAATTGTTTTTTACCACAACAACGTAAGTGAAACGGATATGATGAATGAGCAGGAATTCATAGTGCAGGCCGATAGATACCTGAACGGTGAGATGGATGGTTCCGAGCGGATTGTCTTTGAACAATATTGTCAGGAAAATGCAGCCGCGGCCGAACAGTTGGCCACGCATCGGTTATTTTTACAGCAACTTAAAGATCATGCTGACCGAAAAGCCTTTAAGCGTACATTAGCGTCAGCAGCAGCAAAATACCAAGCAGGGGCTATGCGACCATCGGTGGATCGCATCGAGCCGTTTGTGATTACACTTTGGAATAAGTTCAAAGTGAATTCATTGGTTGCCGCGAGTGTGGCCATTTTTGCCGTATTCTCCACATTGTGGTTATCAGGGTATTACAAGACCATTGAAAACACCACGACCAATTATAGTGCATTGCGACGGGATATGAATACCGTGAAGAAAAATGTGAATGCCCAGAATGCTGTGATTCGTAATATTAACAACGAGAAACAAAAAGGCGAGCAGTCAGCAAGTCATTTTGGCGCTACTGGTTTTATTATTTCCGCCAATGGCTATGTGGTAACCAATTATCACGTCGTGAGGGGAGCAGATTCAGTCCACTTACAAAACACAAAAGGGGAGTCGTTCAAGGCAAAGGTAATCTACATCGATCCTACCCATGACCTAGCGATGCTGCATATCAATGACAGTACGTTTACCGGTATGAAAAATGTGCCTTATACATTCAAGGAATCCGCCTCGGACCTTGGGGAGGATGTATATACTATCGGTTATCCAAGGGATGAAGTGGTATACGGGCAGGGTTACCTCAGTTCGCGTACCGGCTACGCTGGTGATACCACAGCATATCAAATATCTATCCCGGTCAATCCGGGCAATAGCGGTGGGCCTGTATTGGATAGCAAAGGCAACGTAATCGGTATTATCAGTGGCAAGCAAACGGGTATTGATGGAGCCTCGTTTGCTATCAAAACGGAAGCGCTATTGAAATCGATATCGGCGGTACCAGCAGATTCACTGGAAAGCAAGTTAACCATCAATAAAAAGAACGCGCTCAATGGATTGAAGCGGACTGAGCAAATAAAAAAGATACAGGATTACGTTTACCTGGTGAAGGTCTATTAAGTTAGGGACTTTGTGAAATAAAGGAAAAAGCGGTAGATCTCCAAGATCAGCCGCTTTTTTAGTGAGTTAACTTTGTAATTGGCCGACGGATATTAGATATTCGGCTGGGGGGTGGTACGGAGGTATGGCTTGATGACTTTGTGACCTTTCGGGAATTTTGCAGGGATTTCTTCCGTTGGAATGGCGGGCACTACGATGACATCTTGACCATGCTCCCAATCTGCCGGTGTGGCTACACTATAATCGGCTGTCAGTTGCAACGAATCAATTACCCGTAGGATTTCCAAAAAATTCCGTCCTGTCGACGCTGGATACGTAAGGGTCAGCTTGATTTTCCTGTCTGGACCGATAATGAACACCGAGCGTACAGTTGCCGTGGCGGATGCGTTGGGGTGGATCATGTCATACAATTCAGCCACTTTGCGGTCGGCATCCGCGATAATCGGGAATTCCACATTGGTGTTTTGCGTTTCATTGATATCCTTGATCCAGCCATGATGGCTATCAATAGGATCGACGCTTACTGCCAAAACCTTGGTGTTACGTTTCTCGAATTCCGCATTCAGCTGTGCAGTACGACCCAATTCAGTGGTACATACGGGAGTGTAGTCCGCGGGATGTGAAAACAAAACTACCCAGCTGTTTTCTGTGTAGTCGTAAAAATCGATTTCTCCGATTGTCGTTACCGCCTTGAAATTCGGCGCGGTATCACCTAATCTTAAACTCATGTTTTACTCCTCCTTAATTAGTTTGTAGTCTACAAAGTTAGTAGGTTTTGTCACAATTAAAAGATTCTGCTATTATTTTATGACGATGTGATGGTAAAACTTATCGTAACAAAATTAATTTTTACCCGTCAAAAAAACATGGAAGAAGCGTGGGGCGCTGACATGTCGCCATTATACCGCAAAAAGGTAACAATTGAACTGGCATTTTGGAAGCACAAAATGACAAAGAAGCAAGCGGTGGGTAGCGTATGGGCTAAAAACATACAAACGAAACTCAATAACCTGATCCCTGAAAAAGTTCATCAAGCAGTTACTTTCACCATTGAAAAGATGGTGAAGGGCGTGCTTTTCGGGGCGAAATACACCACGACATCCCCGAGGGTATCCGGTAGCTTCCAATTGCGGGAGGCATACGTAAGGAAGTTTATTGAGACCTACAAAAAGACCGCTTCTGTGGAAGGGGCTGTCACCGGTGCAGGGGGACTCCTGATGGGTATGGCGGATTTTCCGGTATTATTGGCCATCAAAATGAAAATGTTATTCGATATCGCAGTTACCTATGGGTACGACGTAAAACAGTATAAAGAACGACTTTTCTTGCTTACTGTATTTCAACTGGCATTTTCCAGCCACAAATACCGGACTGAGGTATATGAACGGCTACTTTCCTGGGATGCATATGCCGAAGGGTTACCCGACGATGTGGATAGCTTCGATTGGCGTACGTTTCAATTGGAATATCGGGATTACATCGACTTGGCCAAAATGGCTCAATTGGTTCCTGTGATTGGCGCCGCTGTCGGCGCGGTGGTCAATTACCGACTCGTGCAGCAATTGGGTACAACAGTGATGAATTGTTATCGGATGCGAATGTTGGAGGCAAACTAAAAAAACAGGACCTTTGCCGTATGGCATTTTCCAGTGAAATCATTGCTTGGTATAATCTGAATAAGCGGGATCTGCCGTGGCGGCATACCCAAGATCCTTATGTCATTTGGCTTTCCGAGGTCATCCTTCAGCAAACCCGAGTGGAACAAGGGCTCCCTTATTTTCATCGGTTCCTTTCGCGTTATCCCGATGTGACGTCCTTTGCCGAAGCTCCGGAGGACGAAATACTACTCCATTGGCAGGGACTGGGGTATTATTCGAGGGCACGCAATATGCATAGGGCTGCAAAAACTGTCGTGGCGGAATATGCGGGTATTTTTCCAGCCCGGTATGATGATCTCATCAAACTTAAGGGGGTTGGCGAATATACAGCGGCTGCGATTGCCTCCTTTGCTGGTAACGAAGCAAAGGCTGTGGTAGATGGCAATGTATTTCGGACATTGGCCCGATACTTTGGAATCGATGCGCCCATCAATTCGTCAAAAGGCAAGAAGCTTTTTCTCGCACTGGCGCAAGAGTTACTTGAGGTTACACAACCCGGCATTTACAACCAAGCGGTCATGGAATTTGGTGCTATGCAATGCAAACCCAAAAACCCGGATTGCGCCACCTGTGTCCTGCAATTGGACTGTAAGGCACGGCGGGAAGGACGCGTAGCCCAGCTACCGGTGAAAATAAAGAGTAAACCAAGCCGTAACCGCTATTTCAATTATTTCGTGATGGTGGATGGGGATCGTATTTTAATGAATAAACGGGGGCGGGGAGATATCTGGGAAAACCTCTACGAATTGCCGTTGATCGAGACGCCCTATCAGATGGAAACGCACGAACTGGCGAGCACCCCGGCAGTTGTTGCATGTTTCGGTGCAACCGCAGCGTTGCGATTGTTGGCAGGACCGGTGAAGCATGTATTGAGCCACCAAAACCTCTTTGCACAATTCATCGCCGTGCATGTGAATGGAGGCATTGGCGACAAAAAAATGAAATGGGGTTATGTTTTTATCAAAGATTTAGGTACATTAGCTAAACCGAAGCTTATTTATTCTTTTTTAAAGGATTATATGTTTGAATGATTCATCAAAATACACCTAAATTATTATGTCAGGCATCAACAAAGTTATTTTAGTCGGCCACTTGGGGAAGGACCCGGAAATCCGACACCTGGAAGGCAATGTTACCGTGGCGAGTTTCCCGTTGGCGACTTCCGAAATGTATAACAAAGATGGTCGAAGGGTGGAACAGACCGAATGGCACAATATCGTAATGTGGCGTGGATTGGCGGAAGTTGCGGCAAAATACCTCTTCAAAGGTAAATTGGTGTACGTGGAGGGTAAGTTGAGAACACGGACGTACGAAGACAAGGAAGGGATAAGGCGCTATACGACGGAGGTGGTTGCCGAAAACTTTACTTTATTGGGCCGTAAGAGCGACTTTGATGCCCCAAGTAATCCCACGAATACAGTTGACGGAACGGGCGAGCAGGTCGCCAAGAAGAGCGACGGTAGCAGCTCCGAGGTTAATTTTAAGGAAAATGAGGGTGAAGATGATGCACTTTTTTAAAAAAATAACTAAGCTCCGAAAACAGTCCACAGACAGCTAAAAAAAGAAAATTTCGTATCTTTGGCGTCATGTTGCACGAGAAAATAGCAGAGTATACCCAAGAAATTAACCAGTTTGTCGCCCAATCGCACGAGGATGTAGAAGCATTCCGTTTGAAATACCTGGTGACCAAGGGAGCGGTCCGCAACCTTTTCGAAGCGTTTAAATCGGTATCGCCCGATCAAAAGCGTGTGCTTGGGAAATCATTGAACGATTTAAAGCAGACTGCCGAACAAAAATATAAAATATTACAAGCGCAATTTTCATCAGGAATGGAGGCCCGCAAGCGAGATGAGGATGACCTCACCTTGCCGGGCGAAGGATTTGTGGTTGGCTCGCGGCATCCGTTGTCTTTGGTGCGGAAGGAAATTGTGGAAATATTCAAGAAGTTGGGGTTTTCGGTAGCTGAAGGGCCGGAGATAGAAGACGATTGGCACAATTTCACGGCACTCAATTTTCCGCCGGAGCACCCCGCTCGGGATATGCAGGATACGTTTTTCATCAAGAAGCAAGATGGTAATGATATCGCGCTGCGTACACACACATCATCGGTACAGGTAAGAATGATGGAAAATGGCCAACCCCCTTTCCGTGCTATTATGCCCGGCAGGGTGTATAGAAACGAGGCGATATCAGCGCGGGCGCACTGCTTTTTCCATCAAGTGGAGGGGCTTTATGTAGATGAGGATGTTTCTTTTGCCGACTTGAAACAGACGTTATACTACTTTGTACAGGAGTTATTCGGTGAGGATACGAAAGTTCGGTTCAGACCCTCTTACTTCCCCTTTACCGAGCCATCTGCGGAAATGGATATCAGCTGTACGATATGTAAGGGTAAGGGGTGTGCGCTGTGCAAAGGAACAGGGTGGGTAGAGATATTGGGTTGCGGCATGGTAGACCCCAATGTGCTCGAAAATTGCGGGATCGACGCGTCGAAATACAGTGGTTTTGCGTTCGGCATGGGTATCGAACGTATTACCAACCTCAAATATGAAATCAAAGATTTGCGGCTTTTTTCCGAGAATGACGTGCGTTTTCTGAGCCAGTTTGAAACGGAATTGATTTAGATGGGCAAGGTCGTTTGGTGTATTGCGTTCTCAGCCGTCTCGCTGTTACCTACGGCCTGCAAAAAGGGTGGATGCAATGTGGTTGACTATCGCCCGTTTAATACAACGATATCGTTAGTGGAGTTTAATGAATTGCGCTTACTCATGCAACCCGTCGCCCTGGGCGCCGAACACGGCGGGGTTGCGGGACTCCTTATTATGCAGGTAAGCGATGGACAATATGTAGCATTTGATCGATGCAGTACGGTCAATCCGCAGCGGCAATGCGCCGTCGAACTCGAAAAAGGCGCGCCATTGGCCATTGACCCATGCTCGGGAGCAAAGTATATTTTAACCAACGGCTCCCCATCAGCTGTTGCCGAATGCCCCCTGAGGCCTTACCACGTGAGGAGAAATCAGGACATTTTAATTGTTTCAAATTAATAAATGGAAGCTGATAAAGTAAAAGAATCAATCAAGAAAGCTGCCCGGGACCTTTTCAGGAGATACGGTTATAAGAAAACCAGTGTCAATGAAATTGCCCGCCGGGCAAAAATCGCCAAAGCTACCATTTATAAATACTTCGATAGCAAAGAACTGGTTTTGCATGCTATACTCATGGATTATATCCGTGAAAGTGTGGCGGATTTACTGAGCAAATATAACAATCAGGCAGACTTGGAAACCTATTTGGGTAACACGATCTTGAGGGTGAGCCGCCTTACGTATACGATATGCAATGAATTTTTGGGATGGGATTTTATCCGTGAATCTACCAATACGCAAGAATACCTGCGTACGCTGTCTGACGACTTGGAATTTCTGCTCATCAGCTCCTTTATCAATAATGCGGAGATTGGTAAAGCCGTAGCGCCCGAAAAGTTGACCTTTCTGATCAAAGCCAGTAAAAACATCGTTTTTTCATTTGCTTTCACTTCGGTGAGCGAGGCCGACGTCCGCAAAAACTTCGTCTCTTTCCAAAAGGAAATCCTCCCTTACCTTGTTAAAGCCACTGTAGAGTAGGTGTTGTAAAAAACCCGTACCTTTGCATCCCTATGAGCAGAAGAAGGATTCCACCCGAACAGCGATTGCTAGCTGATATTTCGATTGTAGACATTGCTGAAGAGGGTAAGGGCGTAGCCAAGGTTGACGAGTTGGTTGTTTTTGTAGACAAAGCCATTCCAGGTGATGTGGTAGACGTAGAATTGCTGCGCAAGAAAAAGAATTTTGCGGAGGCACGGGTACACCAACTCAAGAAAGCATCATCCCATCGGACATTGCCATTTTGCGAGCATTTTGGTGTATGCGGTGGCTGCAAATGGCAGCACATGGATTACGACGCTCAACTTCGCTACAAACAGCAGGGTGTAAGCAATGCCCTTACCCGCCTGGGGAAGGTCGATACCTCAGCCATGGAGGCCATATTAGCGGCACCTCAGACGCAGTATTACCGTAATAAGCTGGAGTATACCTTCTCCAATAAACGGTGGCTAACCAATATAGATGATGCGCAAGAAGGCTTGCAAATGAATGCGCTGGGTTTTCACGTGCCTTCGCGGTTTGATAAAATCCTCGACATCGAACATTGTTTTTTGCAGCAAGATCCTTCAAACGCCATTCGCAACAAGCTGCGGTCTTTCGCATTGGAAAATAGCATTTCATTTTATGACTTGCGGCAACATGAAGGCGCCCTACGCAACCTCATCATCCGTACGGCCTCTACGGGCGAACTGATGGTCATCGTGATATTTGCCTATGCAGACGAGGACACCGTTAAAAGGACAATGGCCTTTCTGCATCAGGAATTTCCATCGATTAGCTCGCTGCTGTATGTGCTAAACCACAAGAAGAACGATACGATATTTGACCAGGACATCCACGTCTATGCGGGTCGCGACCATATTTTCGAGGAAATGGAAGGGCTGCGTTTTAAAATCGGTGCTAAGTCATTTTATCAGACAAATTCAGCACAAGCATACCAACTCTATAAGATAGCCCGCGACTTTGCCGCTTTTCGAGGAGATGAGCGGGTGTATGACTTGTATACCGGTGCCGGAACAATAGCCAATTTTATAGCACGGGATGTACACGAAGTTATCGGTGTGGAATACGTACCGTCGGCAATCGACGATGCGAAAATCAATTCGGAGCTAAACAACATCGGCAACACGAAGTTCTTTGCGGGGGATATGAAAGATGTCCTCACGGCGGATTTTATTCTGGAACATGGTGAACCCGACGTCGTTATTGTTGATCCGCCCCGAGCCGGGATGCATGCCGATGTAGTAGCCCGATTGTTAGCCATGGCGGCACCTAAGATTGTGTATGTAAGCTGCAATGCAGCCACACAGGCCCGGGATTTGGCGTTGCTCGGCGAAAAATATGAGGTCCGGCGGATACGCCCTGTTGATATGTTCCCCCATACACAGCACGTCGAAAACGTCGTGTTGCTGATGTTGAAGAAGTAGTACGGCTGGGTTGTTGGTTTTTTTGACTTGATTTTTTATGGAATTAAGAGATTTGCTTGGCGCGCAAGCCGATGACGACGGGCAACCGAAAAAGGAGAGCCCGTTGAAGAGCCTTCAGGCGGATTTAGATTTTTACAGCGAATCCATTAAGGAAATTGCCGTAGAGATCATGGCCGAAGGACTGTCTGCTTACCCTATCTTTATCGCCCATCAGCATGAAGTAAGCTTAGGGGAACTGATACTGAATAAGGACGAACTGGGAACAAATTGGTCTATCCAGGCTTCCACGTTGGAGGAGTTGGTAGAACGCGGAATCATCAAGGAAGATCGACAAGCACATTTCGTCAAGAAATACAAAAAGCCGGAGGATTTTATGTGTCTATTTGTTGTTGTACCGGAAGGCGCCAATTTTGTATTTTATCCGTATAAAGCTTGATAATTGATACAAGATGACGTGCCGTTTAAACGTTTGAAGTAAAAAGCAGTCAAATGGAAGTAAGCGTATGGGTAATCTTGATAAAATAGTACTGTTTATTTCCTTGTTGATATTGCCGACTTGGCTCTTTGCACAAGAGTCCGGAATTGTCCGTGGTATCGTGGTGGAGGCCGGATCTAGCAAGCGCCTGGGGAGCGTGACCATCACGAATAAAACTACCGGCCAGGCCGCTGCTTCAGGGAGTTTGGGTACCTTTGAGCTATGGGCTTCGGTGGGAGATTCACTCGTGGCGACCCTTATGGGTTATCAAACTGCTACGACCGAAATTAAGACACTAAGTGACATCCTTATTGATATGAGTCCTGGAAGCATTCTTTTAGATCAGGTAGATGTAAACCGGATGAGTAAAGAAGCTGAACTCCGTGATGTCATGCGCGGCTATCGTAAGCAAGGGGTCTATTTTGACGGTAAGCCACCCGCATTAGCCTATATTTTTAACCCCATTACATCGCTTTACGAACTGTTTGGCCGTACGCCGCGGAATGCCCGGCGTTTTGGTAATTATATGGAGCGCGAGCTTGCCGAAACGGAGGTAGACCAGAAATTCAGCAGCCGGAAAATCCAGGAGCTGACGGGTCTGAGCGGCGACGATCTTACCAATTTCATGATCTGGTATCGACCATCCTATGAGAAAGCCCAATATTGGGGTGAGTATGATATTACCAACTACATTGTTCAATCCTTCAAGCAATTTGACCGCGATGGCCGACCCGCTGCGCCGAAGCTGCCCAAGCTGGAAGCTGAGCTCAACCAGTAACGGCTTTACCTCATCGGTGCCTCGGTATGCATTTTTGGCATTGGGTTTGCACTCCTTCGTTGTAAATAAAAGATGAACATCATGATGACGAATAGAAGACTAGCCTTATTGGGACTTTCGGTAGCTACATCGGCGATGCTGTTGGGCAGCTGTGGTACAATCCAGTCGATGAGTAATACGCAAAAAGGTGCCGCCACAGGTGCGGTAGCAGGTGGTGCATTGGGTGCACTTATCGGTAACAAGGCAGGCAATACTGCTGTGGGTGCGCTTGCGGGCGCTGCGATAGGTGGTGTAGCTGGTGGGCTTATCGGTAGAAAGATGGATAAACAAGCTGCAGAGATCGAACGTACGGTTGCTGGAGCAGAGGTTATCAAGGCTGATGAGGGTATTATCGTGAAATTTGATTCGGGGATCCTGTTTGATTTTGACAAAACGGATTTGAAACCGGCAGCGCAAGATAATATCGCAAAATTGGTTGAATCGATGAATAATAATCCAGATACCGATATCTTGGTTATCGGCCATACTGATAACAAAGGCACGGATAACTATAATCAAGGGCTTTCGGAACGCAGGGCGCGGTCGGTAAAGAGTTATGCTGTTTCACAAGGTCTGGCTGGGCGTCGGGTCAAAACCGAAGGAAGAAGCTTCCATGAGCCGATTGCCGACAATGATACGGACGCGGGACGGGCCCAGAACCGCCGGGTGGAAATCGTGATCGTAGCCAATGATAAGATGATAGAAGAAGCAAAGAATCAAGCTGGCACATAGCGGGCTATTACATCAAATCGAAGAGTGCGGCCCACGTCTGTGTGGCCGCATTTTTTAATTACCCCAAGCAGTTACCATTAGCCGTCGGCTACCACCGTGATTGCGGTGTTCGCAAACGTATATCCCTTGCCAGGTACCTAAAGCCAGTTTCCCATTTTGGATGGGAATCGTTACCGATACGCCCATCAGCGAGGACTTGATGTGTGCAGGCATATCATCCGATCCTTCATAGTCGTGGCGATAATCAGGATCATTTTCGGGGACTGCCTTATTGAAGTAAGTTTCGAAATCCATCCTGACAGTTGGGTCGGCGTCTTCATTGATGGTAAGTGACGCAGAAGTGTGTTGGATGAAAACATGGCATATCCCTACTTTCCAATGCGATATGGCGGATAAACAATCGGCTATTTCGCGGGTGATGAGATGGAAGCCCCTCGGTCGTTCCCGTAGTGTCACCTGTTGTTGAAAGATCTCCATAAGGTTGGCAAGATAGCAAATATTTTGCGGTGGCCACGGATCCACCATGGGCTCCTCGTTGTTGGATATAAAGGGTAGTTTAGCTAAGTTTGTTGTTATGAATGAACATTATGTCATCCCGTCCCAAACACGGATCGGGCACGTCCATCTCAAAGTGTCGGACCTCGAGCGTTCGCTAGCGTTTTATTGTGATTTATTAGGCTTTGAGCTAACAACACGCTATGGCGGGCAGGCGGCTTTCATCTCGGCCGGCGGGTACCATCACCACATCGGACTGAATACCTGGCATAGCGAAGGTGCTCCACCTGCGCCAACATATGGCGTGGGACTGTTTCATACGGCTATTGTATATCCAGAAAGAAAGGATCTCGCTGTCATTTTTGACCGGTTGCAGCGGGCAGACTATCCGCTGACCGGAGCAAGTGATCATGGTGTGTCGGAGGCGCTGTATTTGGATGACCCAGACCGTAACGGCGTGGAATTGTATTGGGACCGGCCTAAGGAGCAATGGCCCCACCTGCCTGACGGCTCGCTGACAATGTACACGCGGGCGCTGGACTTGGAAGGATTGTTGCGTGAGTTGGATTAGTGGCGGAACTTGTCCGATTTTTACAATTGTGATTCGACGTTTTAGGGCAACTTTGCATAGTTAAAACGAAAGAATTATGCATTTATTCACCTTACTGTCTGTAGCATATGCCGTTTCCAGCGCAAACGCCCAGCATGCGGACAGCATCAAAAATCAAACGACGATGAAATTAAACGCAGGAGTCATTACCGAAAAGCTAGCGGAAACCAAGTCCTTTTACACCGAAATAATGGGTTTCGGCGTGACGTTCGAGAACGAGTTTTATCTCTTGCTCCATACGCCCGATCGAACCGCTGAAATCAGCTTCTTATTGCCCAACCATCCTTCGCAGCAACCACTCTTCCAGCCGCCCTTTCAGGGGCAGGGTGTGTACCTCACCATAGAGGTGGATGATGTGGATGCATGGCATGAAAAAATGATAGCGAAGGGCGTTACGATCAAAATCAGCCTTCGCGATGAACCGTGGGGGGATCGGCACTTTGCGATCGAAGATCCCAATGGGATCGGCATTGATATCGTGAAGTATTCAGGAGCGGCCGAATAACGGCAAAGTGATTGTAATACTATGCTTGCATAGTATTTTTTTGTTACCTTTGCCTTAGGTATAGCTGATACCTTATTAACCGCACAGTTATGATATTCGAACTCACCGAAGAACAACGGATGATACGGGATGCCGCCCGTGATTTTGCCCAGCAAGAACTGAAACCGGGTGTTATTGAGCGCGATGAACACCAGCAATTCCCTGTCGAGCAGGTAAAAAAAATGGGCGAATTGGGATTTTTGGGAATGATGGTTGACCCGAAGTACAACGGAGCTGGATTGGACACAGCATCCTACGTATTGGTCATGGAAGAATTATCCAAAATCGACGCATCGGCTTCGGTGGTGGTATCTGTTAACAATTCATTGGTTTGCTATGGTCTTGAAAAATATGGCACCGAAGAGCAGAAAGAAAAATACCTGAAGCCCTTGGCCAGCGGAGCATGTATCGGGGCCTTTTGTCTATCGGAGCCGGAGGCGGGATCTGATGCGACCTCCCAGCACACCACGGCGGAAGACAAAGGTGACCACTACCTGCTCAACGGGACGAAAAACTGGATTACCAATGGAAGTAGTGCATCTACCTACCTCGTAATTGCGCAAACCTATCCCAAAAAGGGTCACCACGGTATCAACGTACTCATTGTGGAAAGGGGTATGGCGGGTTTCACGATAGGGCCAAAAGAGAATAAATTGGGTATTCGAGGGTCAGATACTCATTCCTTACTATTCAACGATGTAAAGGTGCCAAAGGCGAATCGAATCGGCGAGGATGGCTTTGGCTTCAGATTCGCGATGAAAACGCTAGAAGGTGGCCGTATCGGTATTGCGGCGCAGGCCCTTGGTATTGCCGCTGGAGCGTATGAATTGGCGCTCAACTATGCCAAAGAGCGCCAGACATTTGGCAAGCCCCTAGCCCAGCACCAAGCTATCCAGTTCAAACTGGCCGACATGGCCACGCAGATTGAAGCTGCAAGACTGCTATGCCTTAAAGCGGCGTGGCTCAAAGATAATGGACAACCCTACACCCAAGCGGCATCCATGGCCAAGCTTTTTGCCTCCGAAGTGGCCATGAGAACTACCGTGGAAGCCGTGCAGATCCATGGTGGATATGGTTATGTAAAGGAGTATCATGTGGAGCGCTTGATGCGTGATGCCAAGATTACCCAGATCTACGAAGGTACCTCGGAAATCCAGCGAATGGTGATATCCAGGGAATTATTGAAGGATTGATGTGAAAATGTGGTCGGAAACGGCCAATTTTGGGGTGGTCTTCATCAGTTTTATCGGTTATCTTTACCCTTTCCGAAAAAGTGATTAGGCACCTTTTAATGAAATTGAACCATCATGATTCACATTTCCGGTGAGCAGGTTGTTGCTGCGTTGGACTATAGCTTACTGATCGATGCATTGCGTCGCATGTTCCTGTCGAATTACACCATGCCGGTACGTCATCATCATTTCTACCGTACCGATAAAGATATCGAAAATACCCTTATTCTGATGCCCGCTTGGAATGACGATTACCTAGGCATCAAACAGGTGGTAGTGGCACCAGCGAACAATGATAAGAAACTGCCCGCCATTCATGCTAGCTATACCCTTTTGGATGTTCGGACGGGCGTGCCATTGGCACACCTGGATGCTGCACAGCTCACGTCGCGGCGTACAGCATGCACATCGGCCCTCGCGGCTTCCTATCTGGCACGCGAGGACGCGGCGTCATTGCTGGTGGTAGGTAGTGGTAAGGTAGCGCACCACCTCGTGCAAGCGCACGCAACGGTGCGGCCGTATAAACACATAATGGTTTGGACACGCGACATGCATAAATCGCAAGCCTTTGTGGATCAGCTGGCAGCAGAAGGATATTCGGTAGACGTTGCTGAGAATCTGGAGGAAGCTGCACGTGAGGCCGATGTGATCTCATGCGCAACATTGTCGCCGTCGCCGCTAATAAAAGGCGCGTGGCTGAAGCCCGGTACACACCTAGACCTGATTGGCTCGCACATGCCGAAAACACGGGAGGCAGATGATGAAGCTATTCGTAGGAGCAATGTGTTTGTTGATTCCCGGGAGGGCGCGCTCCACGAAACCGGCGAACTCGCTATCCCGATTGCCAATGGCGTATTCGATCCTAAGGATGTACAAGCTGATATCGTAGCGCTATGCAAGCGAGCACATATCGGTAGAATCACCCCAAACGAAATCACACTCTTCAAATCAGCAGGGCTGGCCATTGAAGATTTGGCAGCCGCACTTTTGGCATACGAATCGGTGGCCGGGTAAGCGGCAACTCATTCCTTATGCCATAACGATGTTACATGCCTTGCTCAAATCGGGGCATGATAAGTTAATATGTGATTACCTTTGCTCGCGTATCTTATCCTATATTTGCTCCAATTGCTAACCCATTTTAGTAAACCTGTTGCTTTTTGATTCGGAGCGGCTATTTTTAAATTGTTCATTATGACATGTAAGTTACGAAATACGTTTGCCGCATTATGCTATGGGATTTTTATTCCTGCTTTTGCGGTTGCGCAGCAAACGACCCAATTAACCAGCTTATACGAGCAGGCGAGCGAAGTGTCGGGCTTGGTGGTACAATATGGCCAAGATACACGGGCCATCGCCTATTTCTATGGCCCCATGTCATCAGGTGGATATAGTCGTTGGGGGAGTTCTTCAGCCAATTCGCCCGAACAACGGGAGAGGATGCTTAAATTGGATAACGAATACCTCGATAAGCTGAATCGACTGGACTTCGATGGCATGAGTATCCATGGGCAGGTCGACTATGTGCTGTTAAAGCGGAAAATCGAGGCCAGTCTCAAAGATCTTGAAGAAGAAGCGGTGCAATACCGGCGTGTTGAGCAATATATTCCTTTTTCCGAAACCATCTATGATGTTGAAGCGAAGCGCCGCCGGGGTACGAGTGTAGACGGTGCTGCCTTTGCTCAGCAGCTGGACGATGCACTGGCAGCATTGGAGGTGGCCAGAGATGCCGTGGAAAAATTGGATAAAATCGACCAAAACGACGCGACCTTTTTGGCCGGTGTACTGGAAGGACTGAAGTCTCGCCTGAAAAGTGCCTACGATTTTTATAACGGCTACGATCCGTTGTTTACGTGGTGGGTACCCGAGCCTTATAAGGCACTTGATGAAGCGCTAGATAGCTATTTGAAGGTCATCCGTTCGAAAAGTGATGCAAAGGTATTCGACGATGGCAGCAATATTGCTGGGCAGCCCATCGGGCGTGAAGAACTCAATCGCCAATTGCAGGAAGAACTGATCGCTTATACGGCGGATGAGCTACTGGAACTCGCGGATAAGGAGTTTGCTTGGTGCGAGGCGGAATTGCTAAAGGCTTCCCGTGAGATGGGTTTTGGAGATGATTGGAAAGCCGCGCAGGAAAAAGTAAAGAATAGCTATGTGGCGCCCGGCAAACAGCCCGAATTGATCATTAAGCTCAATGACGACGCAATGCAATTCATCAAACAGCATGAACTGATGGATTTGCCGCCACTTGCCGAGGAAACCTGGGGCATGATCATGATGACGCCCGAAAGGCAGCTGGTAAATCCATTCTTTACCGGCGGTCGGGAGATTAGTGTCTCTTACCCCACCAACACGATGTCGCATGACCAGAAGTTGATGAGCATGCGTGGCAATAACCCTTACTTCTCCCGTGGTACAGTGCAACATGAATTGGTACCGGGGCATCACCTGCAATATTTCATGAATAGCCGGTATAAAACGTATCGCCGTGAAGCATTCAACACACCGTTTTGGACGGAGGGATGGACCCTCTATTGGGAATTACTCCTATATAATAAGGGATTTGCCAAAACACCGGAAGAGCGCATCGGCATGCTATTCTGGCGGATGCACCGGTGCGCCCGCATAACCTTTTCCATCAAATACCATCTCGGCGAATGGACCCCACAACAATGTATCGACTACTTGGTAAACCGTGTAGGGCATGAACCCGCCAATGCACATGGCGAAGTGAAGCGCTCGTTTGAGGCCAATTACAGTCCATTGTACCAATTGGCATACCTCGTTGGCGGATTACAGCTCTACAGTATCAAAAAAGAACTGGTAGATAGTGGAAAAATGACTTTCAAGGCGTTCCATGAGGCGGTCATCAAAGAAAATTATCTGCCTATGGAAATGGTGCATGCCACGTTGACCAACCAAAAGCTGAAACGAGATTATGAACCGAACTGGAAGTTTTATGACTTTAACTGATCTAACAATCAAGGCAAATTACGATGGGTACGACAACTAGTGGATTTAAGTCATCATTGGGGCTGATGGATGCCACGATGCTGGTGGCGGGGAGTATGATCGGTTCTGGGATTTTTATCGTTAGCGCGGATATTGCACGCAATACAGGCAGCGCTGGTTGGCTGATGGCCGTATGGTTGATTACTGGATTCATGACGCTGACCGCCGCATTGAGCTATGGAGAGCTGAGTGCCATGTTCCCTAAAGCCGGAGGTCAGTACATTTACTTACGGGAAGCCTACAATCCCCTTGTCAGCTTCGTTTTTGGTTGGACTTTTTTTACCGTTATTCAAACCGCTACGATCGCTGCGGTGGGGGTGGCCTTCGCCAAGTTTACGGCTTATCTCCTCCCACTGCTGGATGAAGACGTCATCCTGATGGACCTCGGCTTTTTACAGCTGTCGTCTGCCCAGCTGGTTTCCATTGTGGTTATTTTGCTGCTTACGATTGTCAATACCCGCGGGGTCAACAGCGGTAAGGCCGTGCAGACGTCCATCACTGTTGTAAAAATTGTTAGTCTTTCGGGATTGGTCCTTTTCGGCCTATTTGCCTTCAATGGCGAGGTATGGCAAGCCAATTGGCTATCGGGCGATGCGTGGAATCTTCGGAGGCTGAATGCAGATGGCTCGTTGGCCGACTACACGACATTTGCGGCATTAGGAGCTATCGCCGCGGGTATGGTGGGTGCCATATTTAGCAGCGACTCGTGGCATGCATCGTCGTCTGTGGCCGGAGAGATCAAAAACCCAAGCCGGAATGTGGGGCTCAGCTTAGCTTTGGGTACCATCATTGTCACCGTTGTTTATCTGCTCACCAACCTCATGTACACCGGTGTACTGACGATGGAACAGATGGCGGCATCCGATAAAGATCGGGTAGCGATGACAGCCGCGCAGGAAATCTTCGGTACTGTCGGTATTATCATCATTGCCGTGATGATCATGGTTTCCACTTTCGGATGCAACAATGGACTGATTATGGCTGGTGCGAGGGTTTACTATTCGATGGCTCAGGATGGGCTTTTCTTCAAGAAAGTAGGGCGGCTCAATAAATCTGCCGTTCCGGGCGTGGCCCTTTGGTTGCAGTGTATTTTTGCATCATTATGGTGTTTAAGCGGCAAGTATGGCGATCTGTTGGACATGATTTCCAGTGTGGTGGTTATCTTTTACGTACTGGCTATAATCGGTATTTTCCGATTGCGTAAGTCACGGCCGGATATACCGCGGCCGTATAAGGCTTTTGGCTATCCGGTATTGCCCATGATTTACATCGTGATGGGTATTTCATTTATCGTGTTGATGACTATTTACAAGCCTAATTATACATGGCCGGGAATCATCATTGCATTATTAGGTATTCCAGTATATTATTTGATTCGTAAAAAATCGATGCCTGAAAACTCATAGTGCAGGGCAAACGAAATAACCAAAGGTTGGCGGCTACGTCGACCTTTTTTATATTCAGCCGCATTTCCCAAGGTCGAATATATTGAGTTAAATTACGGTTTGTATCCGCCAATATGCGGTTAGGCTCGTCCTATACACCCCACTATATTTGCAATAGTGGGTGTCTTTTTGACATTTTCAACCAATTATTCAATTATTAAACGAGGCCGGGATTTAACTATGGTCACTTTCGAACGTGACGCAAGGCGAGTTAATTTTTCAATGTTTACTGACGTTACAAAATGAATCCAAAAAATTATGAAAAGAATCACTTCACTTATCTTATTTTGTGCGGTTTGTTGCTCGATTGCCTATAGCCAACAGAAGACCATTACCGGCAAAGTAATGTCGGAAGATGGAATTCCGATTGCATCGGTGACCATACAGGTTCTGGGCACTTCGGCGACGAGTCAAACCGATGAAGAAGGCATGTTTTCGTTGGTCAGTAATGTCGGTAGTACCGTTTCGGTCACTTCGGTGGGTTATCAGCCAGCCACATTTTCTATCGACAACCGAGATGATTATGAGATTCGCCTGATTGGCGAATCGACCGATCTGGATGAGGTAGTGGTAACTGCCCTTGGGATAAGAAGGGAGCGAAGACAGCTCACTTATAGCACCCAGCAGGTCAGCGGTGAATCCGTTGCGAATTCAAAAGAACCGAATGTACTGAATGCGCTTACCGGCAAAGTATCGGGTGTCCAGATTACGTCATCCAGTGGCCAGCCGGGAAGTTCGTCACGCATCGTTATCCGTGGCACCAGTTCGTTATTGGGGGAGAATGAAGCACTGATCGTGCTGGACGGTGTCCCCATAAACAATGATGAGGGCGGCAATGCCGGACCCGGAGCAGGGATAAGCCGTATTTCCGATATCGACCCAGCTATTATTGAGTCCATCAACGTGTTGAAAGGGTCGGCTGCCGCTGCATTATATGGTTCGAAAGCCGCGCGGGGCGTGGTGATGATTACTACAAAAAATGGGTCGAAGGATCGCAAACCTACTATTTCGTTTACTTCCCAGTACTCATTGGAAAATCCGATCCTCCCTGAGGTACAAGAAAAATATGCGCTGGGAGATCGCGGGGAATATTATGACGGCGATGAGCGAAAGACAAGTACCGTTTGGGGGCCGCCAATCGCGGAACTCCTGGCCAGCGGCCTAGTCACGTATAATAAAAACCCGATGGAAGAATTTTTCCGGACGGGAAAGACCGCAACCAATTCGTTGAGCATCGATGGGGGAAGTGCGCGATCCAATTATTTCCTATCCTATTCGTTTGTCAATCAGGGAGGCGTGGTGCCCGAGTCTGCCTACGACCGGCATGCCATGTTTGCGAAATACACGACTGAGATCTCCGAAAAGCTGTCGAGTACCATCCAACTGAACTATACCACGTCGTCCTCAGACCGGGTGCCGGAAGGTCACGGGCTGGAAAGCCCATTGTGGACGATCTATACAGCTCCCCGGACCTGGAATCCGTTACCTTACCTAGACGAAAACGGCAACCAGCGGGTTTTCCGTTTCTCCAGGAATAATCCGTACTGGGTGTTGAATCATATCAATAATGAGTCGATTGTCCATCGGTTCCTCCCGGTCGCCACGTTCACATACAAACCATTCACTTGGTTAACGGTTACCGAACGCATCGGTGCGGATATTTTTGCGGAACAGACCAAGTACTATGAAGCGCGGAGCAATACCTTGCAGACACTCGGTGTGATCCGCGATCGCAACAACAACTTCCGCCAGTTCAATCACGACCTTATCGTTGAGGCCCGGAAGCAATTTGGTGAGGATTGGGATATCAGCCTGATGCTGGGAAACAACATATTATCCACCTACAGCCAGAATTATCAGATCGAAGGAACCGGGCTGACCATCGAGGACTTTAAAAATGTCAGCAATTCCGAACGGCAGGTCAGCACGGAAAGCCACTACCTCCAGCGAAAAGTCGGATTTTATTCGCAGGCCAATATCGAATTCAGGCGCTTCCTCAACCTTTCCCTGACCGGCCGCTATGATGGTAGCTCGGTCTTGAACGTCGGCAATCGGTATTACCCTTATGGTTCGATGTCTTCTTCGTTCGTGTTTTCGGAACTGCTGGATGTACCGGCCATCACGTTCGGTAAGCTTAGGGCCTCCTATTCCATAGTGGGCAACGATAACATCGGCCCGTATAGCCTACAAACGCCTTTCCAGATTGCTGGTAATTTCCCGTTCAACAACCGGAGCGGTTTTCTGATGGGCAACACCCTGGGCAACAATAGTTTGGTAAACGAAAAGACGAAGGAATATGAGGTTGGCCTTGAAATGCAATTCCTGAAGACTAGATTGGGTTTTGAGTTTAGCTATTTCAATCGAAATCATGTGGAATTGCTGACGTCGAATATTCCGATCTCGCCGGCAACGGGCTATAGTTCCACGACACTCAATGCAGGTGATATGACCAACAAGGGCATTGAATTGATCGTCAACGGATCACCTATTAAAAACGCAAATTTTTCATGGGATATGACCGTTAACTTCTCGCGGATAAGGAATAACGTAACCCGGATATATGGCGACCAGGATCGGCTGCAGATCGGCGAAACATGGGCTTTCCTCAACCAGCCTTACGGGGCGTTCTATAACTATGGCTACAGCCGGAATGAAGCAAATGAAATCCTTATCGATGCAGGTGGACTACCCATGGTTAGCAACGAATTGCAGATGATCGGTAACATACAGCCAAAATGGCTGGCCGGCATAACGAATAATTTCAGGTACCGCAACCTTTCTTTTGATTTCTTCTTTGATTTCAAAAAGGGCGGCGATATCTTCAATTCGGATGAGCGGTACGGATTTTTCTACGGGACACCCAAGGTGACAGAAAACCGAGAGCCGCGCGTGATACCGGGAATAAGCGTTGTGGACAACCAGCCGAATACGGTAGAAGTACAGGCACAAGATTACTACCAACGGCTGAATCTGATTTACGAATCCATCATACAGGATGGAACTTTCCTGAAGCTGCGCAATGCGTCTATCCGATATCAGTTTCCTGAAAAATGGATCAGTAGGACGCCGTTTAGTGCAGTGTCCCTCGCCGCGACCGGCAGGAATTTATGGATTTATGCTCCGAATTTTACGGGATCCGATCCAGAAGTAAGCAGCTTTGGTTCTTCCAATGGTTCCCAAGGGGTGTACGCCTATTCCGTACCGACAGCCAGATCTTACAATTTTACCCTATCCGTGAATTTCTAAACTAAAAGCTGATGAAGACGCGTATTTTTTCTTTCATTTTTGCAGTAGTATTGTTTGCTGGTTGTGAAAACTTTATAGATGTCAACGAGAATCCGAATGCCCCTACCAAGGTGGATGAGAAGCTGCTGCTGGCTCCCCTTTGCTATCAGATTGCGCATAACATCACGGCGGGCAACGGTACGCTGTTCGTCAATTACTATATGCAGAATATCGCCTTGAACCAGCCCATTCCCAATCATGGTACCTATTTGCTGGTGCCAAGTGAGCTGGATGCGCCGTGGACGGCATTGTATGCGACCAGTTTAAAAAATTTGAACATCCTGAAGCTGCAAGCCGAAGAGCGCCAGAATTTTCATTATGCAGGTATCGCCAAGATATTGACTGCCTATTGCCTTGGGCTGGGGACCTCTTTTTGGGGAGATATCCCGTATTCGGAAAGCTTGCAAGGCGAAGGCAATTTCACACCCGCATATGACGCTCAGGAATCCATTTATCAATCCATCCAGCAACTGCTGGATGAAGGGATTGCTGACATTGGTAGAAATATCGGGCTGACGCCCGGCAACGATGATTTTTTCTTCGTTGGGAACATGGAGAATTGGGTAAAAGCTGCTTATACCATGAAAGCTCGCTTTCATATGCACCTCACCGATGCTCCCGGATATGATGCGGTACAACAGGCCACGCAAGCCCTTCAGGCGCTGGCGCAAGGGTATGGGAGCAATGCCGAAAACATGGAGTTTGATTACCCGGGTGGCGCTGGTACGCAGAGCCGGTGGTTTACGCGGATGTTGCCCATCGAGACCATCGTGCTTGCTGCCAATGCCGTGGATACACTCGTGTCCCGGAATGACCCGCGCCTTCCGCTGTTGGTCACTCCGGCAAAGAGCGATGGCGAGTACCGGGGACGACCTTTAGGGCAACAGGGAATTGGTAGTTTGGAATCGTATTCCATATTAGGGGATTACTATGGGGGGCAGGACGCCAGCGTGCATTTGCTGACTTACTCCGAAGCGTTATTCATTGAAGCCGAAGCAACGCTTATTGTTTCAGGGCATGCGGCTGCTGAACCGATATTCCGGGAGGCCATATTGGCCAATATGGAACAGGTGGGCTTGTCTCGTGACGATGCGGACGTACAGACCTACCTGTCTACACGGTTACCACTTACCGCCGGCAATGCTTTACAACGCATCATGGAAGATAAAAAGGTTGCTAATTTCCTTTCGGCTGAGAACTTCAACGATTGGCGGCGCACGGGCTTTCCGGTTATGGCGAAAGTGGAAAATGCACTTTCCGATATCCCAAGACGGTTGATTTACCCATTGATTGAGGTCTCTACCAACCCGCAATCGCAACATACCGCAACGTTGACGGACCGTATATGGTGGGATCAACCCTGATAAAAACAAGTTCGTAATAGCTTATGACACACATCGTGAAAATAAAAGGCATAATAGCACTTATCCTATTTGTAATCAGTACACTGCCCAGTAGCGCACAGCAAGAGCTTTCAGCGGTGCCCTGCCAGGAAGTACCCCACCTTATTCAGCAGTTTACTGCAGATCGACGGGCCGTCAACCGGTTTTATACAGTGGGCATGTCTCCCGAGCGCCGCGAGCGGCTTATTTTGTTATACAACGATTACCTGACGGCTTTGGATGGGCTGGATTTCAATGTATTGAACCAAGAATGTAAGGTGGATTACCTGCTTTTCCGAAGGAATTTAAACGAGTATATCCGCTTTGCAAAGAAGGAAGAAGAAGAATTCAAGAAGGTTGTGACTTGGTTTCCCTTTGCCGATTCGGTCTATGCTTTGGAAAAAAAGCGTAGACGGGGTGCAAGTATAGATGCCAAACGTGTGGCGATCTATTGGAACAATCTTGCCAAGGAAGTTAGGCAGCTCAATGAACGGTTCGTGGAAAGCGACGCACAGTTTACTACGGGTGAGATTCTCACGGCCAAACAGACCATCGCTGGGTTCCAGACCGCATTGACCAGCGTATTCGAGTTTTACAACGGCTACGACCCTTCGTTTACCTGGTGGGCGGAGCGTCCTTACAAGCAATTGGACAGCACGTTAAGTCGGTTTGCAACGCAGTTTGAATCGAAGCTGCCACCCGCTGACCAGAATGGCATCATCTCTAGGGAACCCGTGGGACGTGATGAGCTGGTGAAGCTATTTACCTACGAAATGATTCCCTATACGCCCGAGGAAATCTATGAGATTGCGCAGAAAGAGATGGCGTGGTGCGATCAGGAATTGATCAAGGCGTCGCGCGAACTTGGCTTCGGCGATGATTGGCGAAAAGCCAATGAGTATGTAAAAGAGCAATACGTGGACCCCGGTAAGCAACCCGAAACGATATTGCGATTGTACAACGAATCGATTGATTTTATCAAATCCAACGATTTGATAACGATTCCGCCTTTAGCGGAGGAGACGTGGGGCATGATCATGATGACGCCCCAGCGGCAACGGTACACGGCGTTTTTCACGGGTGGGTGGGAAATCAGCATATCCTACCCCACGAATACGATGGATATCGACCAACGGCTTATGAGCATGCGGGGCAATAATCCACATTTCTCTCGGGCTACGGTACATCACGAGTTGATTCCCGGGCATAATCTCCAATTTTTCATGCGCGACCGGTACCGGACCTATCGGTCGGAGTTTTCCACACCGTTCTGGATGGAAGGCTGGGCGCTATACTGGGAATTGTTGCTGTGGGACAAGAAATTCCCGCAAACGCCCGAGGATAGAATAGGCATGCTGTTCTGGCGGAGACACCGCTGTGCGCGTATCATCTTTTCCCTGAATTTCCATTTGGGGAAATGGACGCCCCAGCAGTGCATCGATTACCTGGTGGATGAAGTGGGGCACGAGCGCGAAAATGCGATAAGCGAAATCAGGGGGCCGCTCAGTGCGGGTACACGGGGCGCGCCACTTTATCAGATCGCTTATTTGCTGGGTGGTATCCAGATGATGCACATGAAAAAGGAGCTGGTTGATGGTGGGCAGCTGAGCTATCGTGATTTCCATGATGGGATTATCAAGTTGAATGCCATGCCGATGGAAATGATACGGGCAGTCTTAACCGGTCGGCCATTAACGAAGGAATACAAAACCCAATGGCGGTTCTACGACGATAACGACTTGAAAATAATAAAATAAACGTACCGATGATGAGAACATCCCTACTCCGCAGCCGGGTTATAGTGGCTGCATTACTTCTGTTGGCGCCCGGACGTGCACCGGCACAAGCGGACAATGAATTTGTACCCTGCCAGGTCATGCCCCAACTGATTACACGCTACGATGCCGACCTGGCATCCCTGCGGATAGCCTATATCGTTGAATATTCGCCGGAGCGCCGGGCACGCTTTGAAAAGCACGATCGGGATTATTTGGATAAATTGTCGAAGATTGATTTTTCGAGTTTATCGCAGGAGTGCCAGGTTGACTATATCCTGTTCAAACGGGATCGCGAAGAACAGCTCCGGCTTTCGCAGGCCGAGCGGGAGGCCGTTGAAAAAATCACCAAGTGGTTTCCTTTTGCGGAGGCTATTTACGACGAAGAGCGCTTCAGGCGCGACGGCAGTGACATACCCGACTCCAAACAAATCGCGTTGCGTTATACGGATATGATAAAGCAGATCAAGGCGTTGCGGGCCCAACTAAAAACCGACGAAAGCCTGAATGTGCTGGATATCTATACCGCTGGCAATATCATTACCGGATTACAAACGGCTTTGCGCAGCGCCTATGAGTTTTACAATGGCTACGATCCGCTATACACCTGGTGGGTACCCCTGCCATACGAAAACCTCGTGAGGGAATTGTCGGGATATGCCGACGATTTCGGGGAACAATTGGTTGCAGGCCGTCTTCAAATGGACGACAGTGGTATCGTAGGCAAACCCGTTGGTAGGGAGGAGCTTATCAAGCTTTTGCGATACGATTTCATTCCCTACACGCCCGAGGAATTGATTGATATCGCCATGAAGGAGTTTGAGTGGTGCGATGCCGAAGCCTTGAAAGCTTCACGGGAAATGGGCTTCGGTGACGATTGGAAAGCCGCACAAGAGAAAGTAAAGGAAACGTATGTGCCGGCGGGAGGTAAGCCAGCACTTATCCGTAGGCTGTTCAATGAATCGCTCGATTTCATCAAAGCGCATGATCTAGCAACGATCGATCCGTTGGCCGTAGAGGTCTGGGGATTGCGGATGATGTCGCCGGAGCGTCAACTGGTGAATCCCTTTTTCACTGGCGGAACTTCAATCAGCATATCGTATCCAACCAACACCATGGAGGTTGAAGACCGGATGATGAGCATGCGCGGCAATAATCCCCATTTTTCGCGGGCAACCGTGCATCACGAATCGATCGTGGGCCATCACTACCAGCGGATGATGACCAACAGATACCGTACCTACCGCTCATTTGGAACGCCATTCTGGACCGAGGGATGGGCATTGTACTGGGAGTTCCTGCTCTATGATATGGACTTTCCGCAATCGCCGGAAGATCGGCTCGGCATGCTTTTTTGGCGGATGCACCGGTGTGCCCGGGTAATCTTCTCGCTCAACTACCATCTGGGTAAATGGACACCTCAGGAGTGTATCGACTTTTTGGTAGACCGCGTCGTCTTCGAACGCGCAAACGCCGAAGCTGAGGTTAGGAGGTCATTCGGCCTGCGTATAACGCCGCTGTACCAACTGGCTTATATGATGGGTGGCTTGCAATTTTCCGGACTGAAACGGGAGTTGGTGGATAGTGGGAAAATGCCCATTAAGGAATTTCATGATAAGGTGTTGACCTTAAACGCGATGCCGGTGGAAATGGTGCGAGCTATCCTTACAGAACAGCCTTTGGACAAGAATTTCAAGACGAGCTGGAAATTTTATGAACAAGCCCCATTCTGGAAATAACCATGGGTGATTTCAACAAATTAGACCATATGAAGACAATAAATTATCTAGCCATCTGCCTAATGTTCGGTGGGCTGCTTACCGTCGACGGCGCTTTCGCACAAGGTGCCGTGGCAGATTACAAACGAGCAAACGCCTTTGGCGAAACAACCCGGAATAAAGTATTTTATGCGCCAACGGCTTTTTCTTGGTTGGAAGACCAACAACGATTATGGTATGTGCATGAAACGCCGGCGGGAAGGCGGTTTATATTCGTAGATGCCTCCAAAAAGCAAAAGGCGGAAGCATTCGACCATGCGAAGCTTGCTACGGCGCTCGCAATGGCCAGTGATGAAGTGGTCGATGCCGACAGCCTTCCATTTTATAGTATTGCCTATAAGGGAACCAACCGGATCGAGTTTGATGCGTACGGCAAAGTTTGGAGCGCGAATTTAGCTGATTATAAGGTTTCAGACACCGGAAGGAAACCTGAGCCTAGGGGCCGACGGGGTTATTGGGGCAACCGCGAAGAAAATGAAAGCCGGGAAATCCCTTCGCCGGATAGCAACTGGGTAGCTTATATTAAGAACCATAATGTGTACATCCGCGAGCGGGGTGATGGCAAAGACGAAATTCAGCTGAGCTACGACGGTGCGCTTGGTCATCACTATTCGTCCCAGATCGCTTGGTCACCTGATTCCAAAAAACTTGCTGTCAACAAGGTCAGGCCCAACACACCTCACAAAATCTATTTTGTCGAGTCGTCGCCGAGCGCGCAACTGCAGCCAATCCTTCAAGAACGGAACTATTTGAAACCCGGCGATGCGCTCCCACAAAGCCAGCCGGTGCTTTTCCTTCTGGAGAGCAAGCAATCGGTACCGATAGACCCTGAGCGGATACCCAACCAATACAGCATCTCGCGTCTGGAATGGCGCGAAGATAGTCGGGCGTTTACGTTTGAGTACAATCAGCGCGGGCACCAGCGTTATGAAGTTATGTCCGTAGATGCCAACAATGGCGAGGTGAAAGCACTGATTACGGAAACCAGTAAGACCTTTGTCGAATATAGCGGCAAAAAATACCGAAAGGACATCCATGATGGCCAGGAAATCATCTGGGCGTCGGAGCGCGATGGCTGGAATCACCTGTATCTTTACGACGGGCAAACCGGCAAGGTGAAAAACCAGATTACCAAGGGCGAATGGGTAGTGCGTGAGGTGGCGTATGTAGACGAAGAGCATCGGTACATCATTTTTGCCGGAAGCGGCAAGGAGGCCGGCCAAGATCCGTATTTTATCCAATACTACCGGGTTAATTTCGATGGTTCGGGGTTTAGGCCACTAACGACGGAAGACGGCAATCACCGGGCGTCGTTTTCTTCGGATTTCTCGACGTTCGTAGATACTTATTCACGGGTCGACGCTCCTCCGGTATCGGTATTGCGCAGCGCGACGGACGGCAACATATTGTTTGAACTGGAAAAAGCGGACGCCAGCGCGTTGTTGGCAACCGGTTGGAAATATCCCGAAGTATTCCATGCCAAAGGGCGTGATGGAGAGACGGATATATGGGGTGTTGTCATCCGGCCTTCGAATTTCGACCCCAACAAATCCTATCCCGTCATCGAAAATATCTATGCCGGGCCGCAGGGTTCTTTCGTGCCTAAGAATTTCGGTACGCAACAGGGGATGGCCGCGCTGGCCGAACTGGGTTTTATCGTCGTGCAGATTGATGGGATGGGTACATCCAACCGATCAAAGGCATTCCATGACGTGTGTTGGAAAGATCTTAAGGATGCCGGATTTCCCGATCGGATTTTGTGGATGCAGGCAGCTGCGCAGCGGTACACCTATATGGACCTCGGCCGGGTGGGGATATACGGTACTTCCGCTGGCGGACAGAATGCTGCGGGAGCGGTGCTGTTCCATCCAGAGTTCTATAAGGTCGCCGTGTCTTCGTGTGGTTGCCATGACAACCGGATGGACAAGATGTGGTGGAATGAGCAGTGGATGGGTTATCCCATTGGTCCGCAATATGCCGAATGCTCAAATGTCGTCAATGCACATAAACTGGAAGGGAAGCTGATGCTTATCGTGGGCGAGGTGGACGACAACGTAGACCCTGCTTCTACCATGCAGGTCGTGGATGCGCTGATCAAGGCCAATAAAGAACACGAATTGGTTGTATTGCCCGGCGCTGGCCATACTTCGGGCGGGGAATATGGTGAGAAGAAGCGACGCGACTTTTTTGTGAAATACCTGTTGGGCGTAGATCCACCGGTATGGGAAGGGCAGAAAGCGGTGTTTTAGGTACCCTGTTCACTTCGGTGTAGCTAGGAATTTATACACCAACCCCAGCATAAAATATTGACGCAGGGTTAGTTGTTCCTGGTAATAGTTGGTGTTGCCGTAGCTACCCATCCAGATATTTTGATTCTGGTTGAGGATGTCAAACGCGGTAAACTTCAATTCGCCCTTCCGCTGCATGATCGGATAGTACAGCGACGCATTGACGAGGTGCAGGTTAGTACGGTCGTTACGTAAGCTTTGAGGTTGGTTTCGCACCGTATATGAAGTCTCGAGACGAAATTTACCAACATCATCCAGCCTCAGCATCGCACCCACACTGTGGTTGATATTCGAGATATCCCGGAAGTTTACCGTTTGCTGTTCATTCCGGACCCTATTCGCGTTAAGGCCATAAGTCGGTATGAGGGTCACTTTGTTTTTATAGCTGATGTTTAGGCTGTTGTCGAGATTGCCATATAACGATTGTGATTTATTTTCCTCGCGATTCACAATCGAATACGAGTTGCTCGTCGAACCATACCCGGAGAGGTTCCAGCTGATATTCCACACCTTGTTTTGCACGAAGCGCTTCGATAGGTATGCATTTACGTACAACCGATTGGTACCCGGTGCCTGATAGTATTCACTGACGGTTTCCGAGCTAGAAACGTCATACGTGGTGTTTGATCCAATAGACGAGTCATAGGTCGTATAGCCTATCGAAGCATTTAAATTTACCTTGCTACTTGCAAACCATTTGAAATAGCGAAAACTGATGGCCTGCTCTAGTTGATTACTAAAATAAGGGCTGGCTATAGTCAGCGAAGTCGGGTACAGGTCTGAATTTACTGCAACAATCTGGTAAAACGAAGGCAACCTCACCTGTTTGTTGTACGATAGCGTGAGACCGCTATAGCTCAATGAAGCGTTCGGCAGCCAATAGCGGTTGCGATCATCCAGGTCGGTGGCTTTCCCATAATAGTGATAACTGCGACTTAGATCCAACCACTCCACGCCGGCTGAAATTTTCAGCTTTTCCTTGAACAGGGAGGCGTTTGCCCGCGTGCCGAAATAGACAGATCCGAACCGCCCCTGCTTGTTGTTGGCTACGTCATTCCGATTCGAGAATGCGTCCGCATTGATTTTATTATCTATTTCTTCTATGTTTCGATTCAGCTCCCAGTTGTAGCGGGCATAAGTGTCCCAATTCAACTGTTTGCGGATGGGCACTTGAACGTTTAGCGTATTTCCAATGCTCATATTATCGCCGTTGGTTAGCTGCAATATGCCTTGGTCTACAATACTGTCATTAAATAAATAATATCGGTTGATGGTATTTCGAATGTTGTTATTTTCCGTTTGCCGAATGTTGGTGTTTTGGTTAAACGACAGAAGTATCTTTGAAGCGGTCAGCTTTTTTTCAGCTTGCAGATTATATCGGTAATTTCGGTTGTTTGCCATACTGTTGCTGATGTTTTCGCCATCCTGAACGCTCGCTCCCTCCTCCCGGATCCTGCTCGAATTGCCGAAGTGGTCATTTACGTTCCGGCCAAGCTCCACATGAGCATCCAAGGAAACCGTTGATGTCGTATCCGGTGCATAGCGCACAAATGCACGGAGACGGTGCGCATAGTTATTGAAGGTTGAATTGTTGTGGCTGTTTGCGATTTCGGTTATTGTTTCATAGAAATTCGAGTTCGTCCCCCTGTTGTCCACATAGTCGTTCTGTTGCTCAAATGTGTACATCAAATTTGTCTTCAGCTTTTTGGCGATATCGTAATTTGCGTTTACGCCAAGGGAGATCTTATTTTGCAAGCCGCCATAACTCATGTAGCTATATGAGTTGTTTTCTGCGCGGCTCATTCCGCCATACTGCGCCAGTTCGCTATAATCAAAACCCTGTCTACTGATGTTATTGGCATAGCCGATAAAGCTTATCTGCAGGGTATCCCGAAAAGTATTGACCAGCGCTCCCGCTTCATAGCGATCGCGCGTACCGCCGCTGCCGTAAAACTTGCCGAAATCAGCCTTAACAAAATCTTTTTTGGTCTTCAGGTTGATTACGATGGGCAGCTCCGAGTCATCCAGTATTTCCCGTTTGGATTCGCCTTTATCTTTGATTACCTGTACGATGTCAATCAGTGAAGCGTCCAGATTGCGGGTCGCCATCGTGAGGTCTTGGGCAAAGAAATCTTTATTGTTGACCCGTATTCCCGAAACTTGCCTGCCTTGGTAGTAGATCGTTCCATCTACATTGACCTGCAAACCGGGTAACAGTTGCAGTAATTCCTCCACATTGGCGTTGGGGCGCGTCTTGAAGTAGTCGGCCCGGTATTCGAGGGTATCACCATTTAACCGGATGGGTGCTACGTGCGTTACAACGACCTCATCCAAATTGACCCCTTCCAACGCTACGGTGTCAAGCGACAAGATCTCCTTCGGCTTTAGGGAGAGTTCGCGGCTAAAAGGTGAACTGCTAACATGTGTGATGTGTATGATCAACGCTTGCGATGCCGGTATTTTTACCAGATCGAACTGACCGTCAGTGTCCGATAAGGAGTAAGTGATTACGGTAGAATCCTTGACGCCAACAATCGCTATCGTCGCCTTTTCCAGCGGTTGTCGGTTCGCATCCACCACAATGCCTTTAATCTCGCCGTTGTTTTGCGCGGCTGTTAAATGAGACGACAGCAGGCAGATGCCCAAGAAAAAGAACCGCATATAACAACGTTAAAAATGGTTAGTTATGGTTTATCATGCCACTAATATATGAAAAAATATGGAGGAGGCGCTCGGATGATAAGCCTGTTAAATTTCTACCCCTTTCCGCTAATATCCGGTTAGTGTTGTATAACCTATGCCTTTACCTTTGTATCTACCCGATGCGTATTGGGCATACGTAACCATGATAAACTAACTATACGACAAGGGTACATGCATCATTGGATATAGGCAAAGTACACAGTGTTATGAAGATATTTCCACATGTGATGATTATTGCAGTAATGGCAACGGCAGTAGCTTGTTCAGGCAACAACGACGAAATACCTAGGGAAGTGACCAACTTTCCGTTGACGGCGGTGAAACTTCTGGACGGTCCTTTTAAGCATGCTACCGAATTGAATGAAAAAATCCTGTTGGCATACGAACCCGACCGCTTTCTGGCCCGATTCCGCCAAAACGCCGGGCTAGAACCCAAAGCCGAAAGCTATGGGGGCTGGGAAGCCCAATCGCTGGCGGGCCATAGTTTGGGACATTATCTTTCAGCATGCGCATTGATGTATAATGGCACGGGCAATAAGGAATTCAAAACTCGCGCCGACTACATCGTGGACGAGCTTGCGCTATGCCAAGAGGCTGACGGCAACGGTTACATCGGGGCGTTTGACAATGGCAAAGAAGTTTTTGAGCATGAAATTGCGAAGGGAAATATCCGTTCACAGGGATTTGATCTCAACGGTATCTGGGCACCATTTTACACCCACCACAAAGTGCTCGCCGGATTGAATGACGCATATGTGCTGCTTGGCAATGAGAAAGCCCTCACCGTGGCCAGCCTTTTTGCCGGTTGGATAGGCACGATCATCGATCCGCTTACCGACGAGCAGATGCAGCAGGTACTGCATTGCGAACACGGTGGTATAAACGATGCGCTGGTGGATTTATATCATTATACGCAAGATCAAAAGTACCTCGACATGGCCGGGTCCTTTTACCACAGGGCCGTGCTGGACAACCTGGTGCAGGGCAAGGATTCGCTTAACGGATTGCATGCCAATACCCAGATTCCCAAAGTTATCGGATTGGCCAACCGCTACGAGGCGACGGGAGATAATAATGACCGCAATGCCGCATTGTTTTTCTGGAACCGGGTGGTGCTTCACCATTCCTACGTGACTGGTGGCAACGCCAACCACGAATACTTCGGAAAGCCGGATAAATTGAGCAAACGGTTGAGTGACGAGACCACGGAAACCTGCAATGTGTATAACATGCTGAAGCTCTCAGACCATATATTCCAGTGGGAACCAAATGCTGAAGTGGCGGATTATTACGAACGGTCGTTATTCAATCAGATACTGGCTTCACAACACCCCGAAACAGGCCATGTTACTTATAACCTATCCTTGGAGATGGGGGGGCATAAGCATTACCAGGATCCGTTTGGCTTTACTTGTTGCGTGGGTACGGGCATGGAAAACCATGCGAAGTATGCCGGGCATATCTACTATCACAATGATGATGAATTATACATTAGCCAATTTATAGCCTCAGAACTAAAATGGGAGGAAAAAGGTTTAGCTGTGAAACAGGAAACGAACTTTCCGCGACAACAAGGGACGGCGCTGACCTTCGATCTGGACAATAAGCAGCAATTCGATTTGAAGGTGCGCTACCCTTATTGGGCGGATAGGGGAATGACCATCAAGATAAACGGCGAGGCTATGGCAATAGCCGATAGGCCGGGCAGCTTTGTATCAATAAGCCGCGTCTGGGAAGACGGTGACCATGTAGAAGTGGAATTCCCCTTCTCGCTTCGAAAGGAAGACATGCCGGATGACCCCACACGCTTGGCGGTGTTATACGGTCCGCTGGTGATGGCTGGCGAATTGGGGCAGGTCCACGACCCACACGCGAAAGATCCGGAATTCGTGCCTGTATTTTTTACCGAGAATACCGATCCGAAAGCATGGGTTGAACCCACGGGAACAGTTAACACATTTCATACACAGGACGTAGGTAAACCACGTGACGTGTACATGCAGCCCTTTTATACGGTCTATGATGAACGCTATTCGGTTTATTGGGATGTCTTTACCCAGCAGGAATGGGAAGAACGCCAAGCCGAGTATGAAGCGGAAAAGGAGGAACGGGCCCGGCTGGAATCCATCACGCACGACTTTTTCCAACTCGGCGAAATGCAACCGGAGCGCGATCATAACTACATCGGTGAGGAAGCCTATGTGGTACAGATACAGGATCGCAAAGCACGCCAAGCTGAGCGTGGCGGATGGTTTGGCTTCGAAATGGAAGTTTTGCCTGAGCACGCGATGGCACTCGTCTTCGAATATTGGGGTGGCTACACGGGCAGCAAGACATTCGATATCCAGGTAGATAGCCAAACCGTTGCTAGCCAAAACATCAGCGGACTCAAAGATGGATCATTCGTTGCTGTGCAATACGATATACCGGAAGAACTGACCAGTGGAAAAGATCGTATCAAGGTGAAAATTGCACCCCATACGGGTAGCCGCGGGGGGCCGTTGTTCGTAGCAAGAACGGTAAAGCGATAAATGACAATGCGATCGGTTGGTGAGGGTTTGACCAAACGTTATCAATATAGTGAATCAAAATTTGCCTGGCAATGGTGAAAATTTGACTACAATGTAGTTTAAAGCAAAAGTACCTTTGCTATCAGATAAACGCTAATACCAATTTTAAATCATCACTGAGATTTCGCGAGGGCGTACTTATTATTATATTAAAAGTGTTTTTGCGACATCTGATAATGTTCGACCGGCCTTCTTGCCTAGAAAAATTTCTATAAGACGCTTGTATAATTAATTAAATCTTGTCATATGAAGAGAAATATTTTACTTGTTTTTTATTGTATTTGGCACGCTTGGTGTTGGGCCCAGTCCGGGCCGATAAGGGGAGTGGTGACTGATGAAAGCGGAAGTCCGTTGGCAGGCGTAACCGTTTCTTTAAAGGGAGCGCCTGGCGGTACGCAGACGGATGACGAAGGCATGTTTGTGATTGACGCAGGTAGAAATACTACGTTGGAGTTTTCTTTAATGGGTTTTGATAAGCAGTCTGTAAATATTGAAAACAGAAGTAGTATTGAAATAAAGCTTCATGAGTCGCAAAGTTCACTGGATGAGGTAGTTATTATTGGGTACCAACAAGTAACTCGGAAAAAGACAACAGCCGCTATTTCAAGCATTTCTGGTAAAGAATTGGCCAACTTGCCTGCGGCAAGCTTTGATCAACTTTTGCAGGGGCGTCTAGCGGGCGTAAATGTCCAGAATTTTACTGGCGAGCCGGGAGCTACACCTGTGGTACAGGTGCGGGGGAATACCAGTTTAAGTCGAGAGTATGATGAATTCAGCGTTGGTAATGCGCCACTATATGTGGTAGATGGTGTGCCACAACCACCACAGCAGTATACCAGTCCGCAGACAGGCACAGGAACCAATTTTATTGCGGGTATTAACCCGCAGGATATTGAGAGCATTGATGTGCTTAAAGATGCATCCGCAGCTGCAATCTATGGATCACGGGCTGCAAATGGAGTCATTATGATCACCACTAAAAAAGGTCGTAGCACGGAACCACAAGTGATGGTATCAGCGTACACTGGTCTAACCTCTCGGCCTGAGTTACGAGATGTCGTCGTTGGAGCCGAGGAGCGGAGGCAAAAGATGCGACTTCTGGAAGACCTGAAACCGCTAAGGGATGGCGGCGAGAGTGGGGGTATTGACTATCGAAGGCTCTCTTATTTACTAACCGATAGTTTAAATCCTGCTTTCAACGGCCAAACAGATTGGCAGGATCTTTTCTATCGGACCGGACGTATCAATAGTGCTGATCTGAGTTTGAGCGGAGGCGGAACGGGAGGAACGAACTACCGATTCAGTGCAGGGCTGTACGACGAGGACGGGATTGTGAAAGCAACGGGCTTCAAACGTTATTCCATGCGTCTAAATCTGATGTCGAGGGCTTTAAAAGAGAAACTGATGATTAATCCCATCGTAGCCTATACACGTACGGACCGGTCGAGAGGAGGAGGTGAAGGCATCAGAACGGATGCAAGGTGGACACCGGCATCTTATTTTAACCTTAGCGATACCCGGAGAGATTACCTGTTGGGAATGTACAACGAGGATTTAGATGTCAATATTGGTAACCAGCTTACGTTCAATCTCAACCTAGGCTACGAGTTTAGCAAGGCCTTGCAGTTCACATCGCAAACTTCCTATATCTATTCGAATAGCCGCAGGGACGTCAGTCAACCTAATGCGGTGACTAATTTTACCGGCAACGAGCAGAATGTTTTTTCGGATAATCAAGTCAATTTCCTTTCTTCTAATTATTTCAGCTATACGAAGAGTTTACAGAAACACAACTTGAGCGGGATTCTGGGATCGGATTTGGAATATAATCAGTACCGTTCGGTAGATGCTGGTGCAACTAACGGATCCTCAGACCAAATTCAAGTAATCCAGGGTTTCCAACAACGATATTTAAGCGCGTCTTCAGACTACCAAGCCTATAGTATGGCTTCGTTCTACAGCCGATTGGCGTATGATTACGATTCCAGGTATTTATTATCCGCGAGCATACGGGGTGATGGTTCTTCCCGTTTCGGCAAAAACAACAAATGGGGTTATTTTCCTTCGGTATCAGTGGCGTGGCTTGCTTCCGAAGAAAGTTTCATGGAAAACTCTGCATTTTCATTGCTGAAACTGCGCGCGAGTTTGGGTACCTCAGGCGGATTGCCTGGCAACAACTACCTGCAATATAACTTGTACCGTGTAAACGCTGGTAACTACTGGGGGAATAATGGAGCTACGTCATATAACGGTATCACGGCGATCACCCCTAATTTGGTCGATGGTGTAGCTCAGCCTAATATCAGTTGGGAACGGTCCGTACAGTGGAACATTGGCGTGGACGGAGAAGTGGCGAATGGTCGTTTCTCATTCGCGTTCGATGTGTTCAATAAGGAGAACAAGCAATCGTTGTTTGATGTGGTGCTTCCCATTACTACGGGATATGATCGGGCGCTGACCAACTCCATCGGTGTACGTAACTACGGTGCAGAGGCTATTTTGATGGCTAATCCGCTACCCAGAACAAGCCCCGTGCAGTGGTTCAGCCGATTGAATATCTCATATGTTAGAAATAAGATTATGAACCTGCCTAATTCAGGTCGCGATTTAGTAGTTACGGGTTCACGGTTTGATAAGACCCATATCCTCTCCGTAGGAAGCCCTATCAATACATTTTATCTGTATGAGACACTTGGAATTTATTCAACGGTGGATGATATTCCCATCAATCCACTGACTGGCGACCGCTTTAGCGGCGGTGGCGCGTACCAACCGGGCGATATGTTCCTGCGCGATGTAGATGGTGACTTTATAATTGATCCATTCAACGATGGAATCAACCCGGATAAGCTACCAATTGGCGATCCTAATCCGAAATGGACTGGGGGGTGGACAAACAATTTTACTTGGAAGAATTTCACCTTGGGCCTACTGTTTAACTTTGCATTTGATCGCGATGTGTTAAATCTTTATGCATCCGATTTATATGAAAACGGCGCTGGAACCAACGGCACCGGGACATACGCGCAATATGCGATTCCTGATCTCAGTAAAGTAAATATTTGGCGTAAGCCAGGTGATCAGGCAGAGGTGCCCGCTTACCCGTTGGGTTCGTTTAGGTATTATTCTGTGGCCGGCCAAACTTACTTTTTGGACAGGGGTGATTATCTCCGAATAAAAAGCGTCAGTCTTGCTTATAACCTGCCGAGTAGTTTCCTCTCACGCGTAGGAATGGATAATGTGAGGGTATACGGGATCGCCGATAACCTAGCGATGTTCCAACGGTCTAGTAGGTTGCCGGATGCCGAAGCCGTCAACTATTGGGGAGAATATAGCGGTGATGGATATCCCATTCCGACAAGGTTTACGTTTGGTATTGAATTGCAATTTTAACGAAATAACGATGGTATCGAATCATAAAATATGGAGGCTACTTCCGCTTAGTTTGATGGTTGTTTTATTGGCTTCCTGTGAGAAATTTTTAGAAGAAGAGCCTAAAAACTCCACCTACAACGAAGTGTTTTGGGATGACGCGCGTGCTGGAAATAATGCAATTGCTGGTAACTATGCGCTAATGCGAAACGCGCTCATGGATGGGTTTTCCGGCGTAGGAAACCGATACTACATGTATGGTGATATGACGGCCAACATGTATATCGGCGTACATTCCGATGGATATGGGCATAACGAAATCGGAAATGGAAACTATACAAGCAATTACATGGTTCAATCCTATGGGAATTGGACGCTGTTTTATAAGTCGATTACCATGTCTAACATCATCCTCAAGGAAATGCCGTTAGTGCCTGAAGACGTGTTGTTGTTGGAGCAGGATAATCCGGAAGCGTTCCGGCAGAAGATTATGGGACAAGCTTATTTCTTGCGTGCGTTTACCTACTTCATGCTCACTAAGGTATGGGGTGACGTGCCTTTGGTAACGGAGGCGTATGATGATCCAATCAATGCCCCACAATTACCGCGGAGCCCGCGAGCAGATGTGCTCAAGCAGATTGAAGACGACTGCCACAAGGCAGCAGCATTGTTGGATTGGGGATATACCAATTCTTCGGAAAGGGCTGTTATCGTTAACAAAGGTTCCGTTTATGCCTTATTGGCACATATGTACCTGTGGCGGGCAACAACCAGCGATCTCTCGTCAAACCAGCCGGAAGTGAGGGATGTGTTTAGCGCGGATACTACGATTTTAACATTATTGACAGAGGGGGGCTATTCCCAAGCTGACACCGCGAATTATCACAATATCTTTATCGGGCGGTCGTCCGAAGGAATATTTGAGCTCAATATGAGTGAAAATACACTGGAGGGCACTGATGGGCATATCGGGATGAAATTTTTGAACAATAACTACATTCCCACATACGGTGCCGATGCGGCATTTTTCGTGAAACCTGGATATCTAACTTCGCATTTTTATGAGTTGAAGGCAGAATGGCAGTGGGTTTGGCATGCGGACATCGCACAGTGGGTGTGGGAGGAAGTGTTAGTAAATGCGTTGGACACAAAAGATATTCGGTTTAGAAGTAATTTTGAGGATTATTCGGCCGAGCGACCGGTGTGCGTGAAGTATAGCAATGTAATCTTTCGCAACCCTGGCCAGGAATTGGAACCTCATCTCAGCAACAATATGACGCTATTCCGGCTAAGTGATATTTTGTTGCTTCAAGCGGAAATCGCATTGTATCAAGGTAACATGCCACGTGCAATCGAGGTCATTAACGGGTTCAGAGAGCATTATGGTGCATCGGAGACTTCGCTTCTCACCGCCGATATGTCTGAAGAAAAAATAATGACGGAATACATCTTGGAGCGGGGCAAGGAACTTTATCTAGAGGGTCATCTATTTTTTGATTTAGTCCGAACGCGCAAATGTTTTGACTATGTGCCATGGCTTACAGACACTCGGTTCAAACAAGGCGGATTCTTTTGGCCAGTAGATCCGAGACTCTTTAGCGAAAACCGATATTTGGTACAGACCGAATACTGGCGGGGTAAAATTTAATTAATAGTAAAATGATAGGTATTAAAAAGATGATAAAATACATAGGTAAGCTGATTGTACCTACGGGGCTTCTCTTAGCAATCGTATTACTGGTTTCATGCGATAAGGATGACTACATAAACGATGGTGGCGTACACAACCCCAATGTCAACATGACAACGTATGATTTCCTCGATTCGCATCCCAAATTTGATTCGTTAGTGCGCATTATCGACAAGGCGGGCCTAAAGGATCTGGTCAACAGTAACGTTACCTTTTTTGCGACAACCAACGAGGGCGTTGCCGATTATGTGAGCGCGAAGAAGCAAGAGCGGATTATTGAGGATGGCGATGAAAACATCAGTTTCAGCATCGATGATCTGGACGCAGAGGAACTAAACGATTCGCTGAAGATATATTTGTTTGAAGGGGCTATCGAACGCGACCAGCTCGCCATAGAAGGTGCGTATTACGAAAGTTTGTTTGGTCCGATGGATGATACACGAATTTTATTAGGGTTACGACGTACCAGGGATTATAGCGATTACGTCGACTACGTCGATTATTTGTATTATACAAAAGTGGTAGGTACGCGCGATAGTGAAGAATCAAATCAAAGTGCCATTCCTGAAGAATTGCGAGATACACGGATCGACGTACAGACCTCCGGTATCATCACTACTACAGGAATCGTACATGTATTGGATGGCTATCATAGGCTGTTTTTCAATGAACAATCTACGGCAAATTAATGATGATATATAGTTACTGCAAGATGAAAGTAAAGACATTATTTAAATTTTTGGCTATCATTGCTGTAATCGCATTTAGCCTTTCTTGTTCGAAAATTGAACAGGGCTTCTTAAGTGATACCATTCGGTACCGCGATAATGTAATTTTTGCTAAGCGCGGTATGACACTGACGTTGTCCGACCGTATCAATGCGGATGGTTCAACGCCACCATTCACATTCAAGATGCTCAACTTGAGGCATAAGGCTACTGGTGAGCCCGCTCCGTCTGAATTCTTTACTGAGTATGATGTGGAGGTTTTTAAAGATGGTATGACGTTCAACGCGGCCACGGATACAACAGTAGAGTTGTTAAATGCGAAACGTGAATTGAAGCAGGTGACACCCATGGAATTTAATGAAGTCAGTGGTCAGATTAGTTTCAACCGAGCGTCGGCAAACCTACCTTTGGGGGAGTATATTTTTGATCTCGAGGCATCAAATCGTTGGGGAACCAAGTTTTATGAGTCCTTTGCCGAAATACATGTAGTCGATCCGACAAACGACGAGTTATACGAAGTGACAACTTTACAAAATAATGCCTCTACATCGGCAGAGGTTTTTACCGGCTTATCGGCTCCTAGGTTTTCCGTTACAAAAATTTCGAACGATGGAGCGCGCGTTATACTCAAAATCGTGGACAGGAACGGAGATGCGTTTAACCCTGCTGAAGGTGAGATTATTAAGCGTGGGGATAGGCCAATGTTTGAAACATATGCGAAATTCAACGAAGTGATTGTTACAGATACGGCACTGATCTGTGATTTTGAAGTGGCCCCTTTCCCGTTGGCCGCATATAACGATGGCGTAACAGATTGGGGTTGGTTACATTATTATCGCATTCCCAGTCAATACGTGATTATAGAAGGTCAACCAAACAGCGCCGCTAACCCCGCATTTTCTTATCAGATCAAGATGGAGGGCACTTATGTGGTCGAGGTGAAGATGATGGAAACCACACGGATTGCGGGGGGTGCGCCACCAATGGATAACTAAGTAAGTGTAGCAAACTCAAGTCTTTAACGGTTGTCTTTTTAATTGACAATGATATGAACCGAGCAAGGAAAAACGTGATACTAATTATCGGATTAGTTTTAGTGGGTTGTCTGGCAAAGGCGCAACAATCATTGCAGGCTGACTCAAAAGAACTGTATATCCCCACCAAGGTATACCGCGTACCGGATAGCAACGATTATAACGACAACAACAGCGAATTCAGCTACCAACGGATGGTCGAAACGCCGAATTTCGCCGCGTTTTGGTCAAAGCAATATGGTGATGACCCGATGACGAATCCGAATCCGGCCATGCGGTTTAATCTGAAGGAAGCACTGGCCGAAGCGGAGCGATTCTATGGCTTTTTTATCGATACACTCAAATTTGCCGATCGTGGAAGCTCATGGACGGACAAGTATAAAATTTTAGTGTATGTGATAGGCAGTGAGGACGGGGGCGGTACCGCATTCGGTGGTGGAAGCGAAAATGTAGGGATATTCTGGACGCCTCCGGGCCGGATCAATAAGGCACCATATGCCACACTGGCACATGAATTGGGACATTCGTTCCAGTTTTTGGTCCGTGCCGATGGTGCGAACGGAGCCCATGGGTCGATGGCAGAAATGACTTCACAGTACATGCTGTGGCAGGTATACCCCGAATGGATGACGTTCGAAAATTATCACCTGGTGAGTTTTATGGAAAAAACGCACTTCGCTTTGCTACACCCCACCAATATGTACCATACGCCGTATGTGCTCGAATACTGGTCGAGCAAGCATGGGAAGGACTTCGTTTCCAGGCTGTGGCGTGAGTCCGTTGAGGGTGAGGACGCAGTGATGACCTACAAACGGCTGAACACTGTTAATCAATCGGATTTTAATGATGAACTATTCGATGCGAGCCGCCGGTTCATCACTTGGGATATGGACCGTATCCGCGATGTGGCCAGTCCATATGCCAACCAGCATTTCACATCCTTAGTCGATATGGGTAACGGTTGGCATCGTATTGACAGTTCGAAATGCCCGCAGAACTATGGCTATAACGGTATCAGACTCGAAGTGCCCAAGCCTGGTAGTAAGGTGAAATTACAATTCAAAGGCCTGGCCGGCCATGATGGATATACTTCATACAATGTAGATAAAGCCGGTTGGCGGTATGGATTTGTCGCATACACCGCCAGTGGCAAGCGCGTCTACGGCAAAACACAATCTGCCGCCGATGGTACGACGACGTTTAAGGTGCCAAAGGGTACCCAGTACCTTTGGCTAGTCGTCATGGGTGCGCCAACCGAGCATTGGTCGCTTCCGATGCGCCGTAGGGGGCAGCAGGCTGAGGCGCCAAAGGAAGAACGGTGGCCTTATCAAATTAAGCTGTCCGGAACGACTGTCGCTGAGTCAACCTAGCCCATTAAATTCTATCGTAAGACATGATTTGAAAAGTATGTCGTAAATTAACATAGGTGGATTTTTCCGCCTATGTTAATTTACGACAGGTATTTGTTAATATGCGGTTAGCTAGGTAACAAAACACACTATATATTTGTATTATAAGATGTCGTTGTGACATTTTATTTAATAACCAAACTATAGACCAACAAGCATTGAGGTCACTTTTTAATGGAAGATTCCGCCCGCGAGCGGATGTTTCCAAAATACGTAGCCAATATAGGTTACAGTAACGGAGCTGAAGTAGACAATGAAATCTTAAATCTGATGATAACATTATCGGGCTACTATAATAAGTGTTTAACATACATTTCATTAGTGGGTGACTATACGTGAGAAGATCAGGAACTTGTCCGGAGGTCAACTGTGGATGCTTAGTCCTTTCAATGGTGTATAAATAAATTAACTAACCATGTATTTATCAATTAACCAATCAATCAAAAAATGAAAAGTCTGCATTTAATAAAGATTCCATGCACGCTGCTCATGCTTTATCTGCTGTCGGGTGTTCCAAATGTTTTTGCTCAGCAACTGTCTGTATCGGGTACAGTGAGAGACGAACGAGGGACCCCACTGGCAGGCGTGACAGTAAAAGAGAAGGGGAGCTCCAATACGGTAATAACGAATGACCTGGGGAAGTTCGTGATTACACTTAGCGCCCCGGGCAATGCGATTATTTTCTCCTATGTCGGATTCCATCCCCAAGAGCGGGAAGCCACCAGCAGTAATCCCAATTTGGACATCACGCTCAAGGAAGATGCTTCCAGTCTGGATGAGGTGGTGGTTGTTGGCTATCAGGACGTTCAACGGCGGAAGATGACCGGGGCGGTATCCAGTGTCAAGGGGAAGGATTTCGAGAATACACCCTACGCTACTTTTGATGCCATGCTGCAAGGACGCGTCGCTGGTCTGGCTGTAATGAGCACGTCGGGCGAACCGGGGACGAACAACATCGTGAACATCCGCGGATCCAGCAACCTCGGCTTGGCGGATAACCAGCTGCAAGCGCCACTCTACGTCATCGACGGGATTATTTATGACGTAAGCGACATTCGTGCGGCCTATGGCGATGCTAGTCCCTTGCAGGCGATCAATCCGAATGATATCGAATCCGTGGATATCCTGAAAGATGCATCAGCTTCGGCTATCTATGGTGCCCGGGCGGCGAATGGGGTGATTATCGTCAAAACGAAACGGCCGGCGTTAGGGACACCTGAGGTTCGCATCGCGGCGTATACGGGCATTTCTAGCCGGCCTGCGATGAAACCGATTACCGTTGGAGCCGCGGAGCGCCGGATGAAAATGGGATTGCTTTATGCCGGCGGGGAATACGATTGGTTCTCGAACGGGCAGATTCACCAGATGCTGACCGACAGCTTGAATCCCGGCTATAACCAAGCTACGGATTGGCAGGGGTTGTTTTTGCAATCGGCGCCGATTACCAATGTCAATGTCAGTATCGGTGCGACGATGGAGAAATTTCTTTATCGTATTTCGGCCCAGCACTATTACGAAGAGGGGGTCATGATGGGCTACGAGAATCAAAGCTTGACGCCTCGGCTCTTGCTTCAGGTAAATCCCATGAAGAATCTCCAGTTTGAGACGAATATATTCGCGGGCTTTACGAAAGCTAAACATGGTTCGGGAGATGGTTCGAAATATCCGTTCTCCACTTGGGGATTCCCTTCGTCATTTTGGCAGATTACGGATTTGGAGGAGCAAGTGTATACGGGTCGATATGACGGATTGTTGGATGACGACCGCAGTACCAGTATCAACGGTAATATCGCGGGCACGATTCAGGAGTTTTTGGTCCCCGAATTGTCCCTACGGTCTCAGTTTTCTTTCAATGTGAACAACAATACCCGCGACCTGTATCGGCCGAAGCTGCTGACGGGAAACCAGAATATCGCTCAAAATTGGGTGAATCAAAACCGCCGCTGGGAATGGGAAAGTTACGTTAACTATGCGAAAACCCTAAATGACGCGCATACCGTCTCGGGTGTATTGGGTTACGGTTTGGAAAAGAACGTGGCCAATTACAACTACTTGCGGGGCAGGAGCGATAACAATGAAGCGATCAAGACCGTCACTGGAGTTGGTCCTGGTCCAAACCTGTCGGGCAATTCGAACATCGCGGAACGTTCGCGGATGTCGGTATTCGGTCGATTCGGTTATGATTATAAAGACAGATACCTGATTTCCGCAAGTTATCGGATGGACGCTTCATCCCGTTATAATGCGGATAATCGGTGGGGTATCTTCCCTTCCATTTCAGCGGGGTGGACGTTGACCGAAGAGGAATTCTTCAAGGGCTGGACAAGCTTTATTTCCTACTTCAAGATCCGGGGTAGCTACGGCCTCACTGGCCGGGATCCGGGTTCGGAGTATGCCCACTACACCATGTTGGCTTATAGCGGCGCTTATTATGGATCGGTCATCGACAATGGTTTGCCAGGCAGTCAAAATACAGATAATGGTTTGGAAATAAGTCAGTTTACCTACAATGGCGTCAATGTCAACTATCCCAACTATAACAGCGATGCGACATCGGCGACCATCAAGTGGGAACGCTCCCCGCAATTCAATGCGGGCGTCGACCTGAATTTGTTGAATGACCGGATAGCCATCAACGCCGATTATTACATCCGTGATTCCAAGGATTTGGTGTATGGCTTGCAGATGCCTGCGACTTCCGGCTATTCGAACATTTCCACCAATTTTATCAGTGTGCGCAACTCGGGCGTTGAGCTAACCCTCAATTCGCGCAACATGTCGCCACGCTCAACCTTTCAGTGGAACACTAATTTCAATATTTCCTATAACCGAAACTATGTGACCAGGCTACCGAATGGAGGGCAGGAAATCAAAGTCGGCCCGCCGTGGATGGAACGTACGCTGAATGTCGGGCAGCCACTGTACCCCTTTAAGGTATGGAAAGTCGATGGGGTATATGCGACCAATGAAGATGTACCCGTTAATCCGCTCACCGGTGACCGGATGCGGCATTATGGTGGAACCATGTACCAGGCCGGCGATCCTAGGCGTCTGGATATGAATGGGGACTACAGCATCGACGAAAATGACAAAGTGGATATGGGCGACCCTAACCCCGATTTCATGGGCGGGATGACCCACACCTTTACGTACAAAAATTGGTCGCTATCGGCACTGACCACCTTCATTTTCGGTCGCACGCTCTGGAACGGTTACCTGTCGGACAAGCTGCAGGATGCCGGTTCTGCCACGTTGTTCAATACGTGGGGGCCCAACTCCGCTATTGCCGGAGATTTTACGATGGCCGATTTCTGGATGAAGCCGGGTGATCAGACCAGGTTCCCCTCCTTGTTCCACAACACGGTGGATAATTGGCATATCGCCAACAGTACCTTCGTAGAGAACGCCAGCTTTATCCGGATCAAAAACGTACGGGCGGGCTATACGGTGCCCCAGGCTTTTTCGAAACGGTTCGGGATGAGTTCGGTACGGCTTTACGCGGTTTTAGACAACATCGCCATCTTTTCATGGTCTACCGTGCCGGATCCAGAGGCTGTTGAAGCGAATGGGTATTCAACGGGAAATGGGTACCCGATACCCAAGAAATGGACATTTGGTTTGGATATTACTTTATAGGAGAAAGAGGTCATGAAAAGAAATCAATTGGTTGTACTTCTTATGAGCATGCTCGTTATCACGTCATGCAAGGATTTTTTGGATTTAGCGCCGAAAAGCGTTTCCACGGATGAAAATTTCTGGAAGACGCAAGCGGACGCAAACAGCGCCGTAGCGGGGATGTATTCCCTGCTCCGTGGCGCATTTAATGGTGCTAATGGCGTCGCCTTCTATGCGTATGGCGATATGCCATCGGATGAATTCACTACGTCAAACACGTACCCCTATCAGCATGTGGTCAGCATGAACTGGGGGCTGCCGCTTTCCGTTTACGATACCGGCAATCCGATGCACCAGCTTCGGCGGTACGATCTGTTCTATCGCGTCATCGATCAGGCCAACCGCGTCATCAAGTATGTGCCGGAAATGGATGCCAATGTGTTTGATAATCAGCGTGCGCGGAATTACCTACTCGGCGAAGCCTATTACATGCGCGCATTTACTTATTTTTACATCAGCCGCATATGGGGTGGGGTTCCGGTACTTACCGAAGCGGTCGCCCCGATCTATGCGGAAAATCATCCGGCGGCAACATCGGATGAGGTGATTGCGCAAGCCCTGGCCGATCTTGAAAAAGCCAAGCAACTGTTGGATTGGCAAAACCTAGCTTCGGCAGACTTTGCCATGCGGGCCAATAAGGGAGCTGCATTTGCATTGGAAGCACATGTACAGGCATGGACGGGCAATTACGAAGCATCCGCGGCAGCTGCCGATTCGGTTATCCAAAGCGGCTTGTACTATTATGTATCGCGCGATAGCATCCCTTACCACACGATTTTCGAGGGCCGGTCCGCCGAGGGAATTTTCGAAATATCGCAGGGTGCCGCCAATGAGGGTACCCGGATAGGGATTGGTGATTTCACGTTGGCGGGTACCAAATACCACCGTACCTACACCGCACCGAAGTTAACCACCACAAAGGCGCATATCAAAAGCTTGTTTGACGAACCAGAAGACAAACGGTTGAAATATACCTACGATACCACGGTCAATAATAGCTTTGTCATCTGCAATAAATACGCAAACCTTACCTATTCGGATGAAACAAACAATGCGGTAGGGATTTACAAAAACAACATCATCATATTCCGCTTTTCCGATATCAAGCTCTTACGGGCGGAGGGGTTGGCGATGACCGGTGCTGCGGCAACTGCCCGTACCATCTTGGATGAAATCCGTGCACAGGCTGGTTTGCAACCGTGGGATGGCGAAGGAGACCTTACGGCTGCCATTTTCCGTGAGCGGGCCCGGGAACTGTTTTTGGAAGGGCATCGGTACTATGATATGGTGAGGCAGTACAAGTATAGCGGAGACTATGCCTTCAATAACACCCGGATGAGTGAGGAATTGTTTAACCGGGGGAAATACATCTGGCCGTTCGATCCGAGTTTGCTTAACCTGAATCCGCTGTTGCGGCAGACTGCCTATTGGTCTACGGTCAATTTATAACACATTAAGAAATACAGTATGAAAGCCATATATATCACTTTACTGGCGGTTTTGATCGGGTTTTCGGCATGCAAGAAGGCAGCGTACCTGACAGATGATGGACTGCATACCGCTGAAGTCAGCCAAAACACATATGATTACCTCGCCTCGCACCCGAACCACATGTTCGATACGCTACTGATGGTGATCGATCACTTTGGACTGAAAGACGAGGTGAACAATGCCAAAACCTTTTGGGTACCTTCGGATTATTCGATTGCGAGGTACTATCAGCTGAAACGTGGTTTGGTTCTTGAAGAAAATGAAAACGCCACCTACGAATTTGCCGATTTCCTGGAAGATATCAATGTGGACTCCGTGCGGGCTTATCTCTACACAGATGGCCAGCATAGCTTGAATACGGCAAAAACCGATTATACCACCATGGATAACGGCACGGAGATCAATGGGTTTGCCTATAATAAGCAGTTGGTTCCCCAAGGAGCATGGTCTTACCAGGATGTCTATTATCTGTATTACATCAAGGTGCGGGGTGAGCCTGATGCCACAGCACCTGATGGCAGTGTACGGGTAGACCGGAATGACCTGGCAGATACCCGTGTACTGTGCCAGACGACGGGCATAAAGACGGCTTCGGGTACGATATTGAATGTATTGGAGAATCGGCACACATTTATCGCCGATTTTAATCCGACTGCCGATAGCGGCCCATTCATCGAGGATCTGGAAGATGGCGGGATACGCTTTACGTACAGCGTCAAATTTAAGCCCGCCAGTGCTTACGTCGGTGCTTCGGTCGTGGCGTCGAGTGCTTGGATTGCGGATGCATTCGGTGTGGAAGCGGACGAAATACCGGGTTTGCTGGGTAGTTCGATTGTCTTCTATGCCATTGAACCCGACGGCACATTAAACGGAACTTCCACGGCGAATGCACCGGGACACTGGTTCGGAGCCAATGGTAATGTAGTAGCCTGGGGTGCGGATGCACGGCTGTTTTCTGAATATGCGGCAACGTCGTTTACATTCACCATCGGGCAATTCCCGGATCGGTCTGCCGTAGGTGACACCTACACGATCAAACAAGCCATGGTGTATACCAATCGAAGCAATGAGCAGATCCGTGCCGAATTCGTATTTAATGTGACCATTATTTAGCGGGAATTTAATCTTAAATCATATGAAATCGAGAAAATTATGGCGATTGATACTGGTTCCGTTTGTACTCATGCAAGCGTGCAAACCGGAGCAGATCGGATACCTAAATGACCATTTAAGGTACAGTGTCGCCCAAATACAGGTGGTGCAGGGAACATCGATTAGTACGGACCCGTTGATTGCCAATGGCAGTTCGACGCCTATGCAGGTGGAGCTGCTCGAAGTGCGCAATAAAGCGACGGGGTCCGCGGTGCCTGAGTTTTTGGTATCCAAAGAGTTTTCCGTGTATTTGGCAGAGGTCGGTGCCGCAGACCTTACCTTGGAACAGCTTGCCGCAAAGATTGGCATGAGCTCGGCCCCTGCGATCGGTGTGAATAGCATCGGCGGCAAGGTGACCTTTTCTCCGGCTACGGAAGATATCCCGCCAGGTGTTTATACGATTGATTTGCAGGTGAGCAACATATCTGGCACCAAGATCTATAAAGATGCGCTGGAAATCAATCTCATTCCGATGAAACCCGATTCGCTTTTTGCGGCAACGGCCAATACCAGCGTTATCGGATCGGAGTCTGCCACAACTACCATGCCCAGCAGCGAGTATTCAGTCACGGTCGAGCACCGCCCATCGGCGGAGAATAAGATCATTTACATGTGGTTGGATAAAGAGGGTGAGCCCTTCAATCCCGCAGACGGTGAAGTGATCCGGCGGGCTATGTTGCCCAGTTTCGCGGATTGGTCGCCATTCCATCCGGAGGAACTTACCGACACCGCAATCGTCTACGAATACCCTTATTTTAAAGGATTGGTTTATCCGGTCAAGAATAGGATCACCGTGGGGGCGAGTGAATACACCGATAACCCCGTCGCCAACTATCGCGTCATGGGTGATGCGGTGGATATCGGAAAAAACATCAACACGGCGACCACGGCTAGGTTTTATAAACCCGGAACGCATATTATCCGGTTTAAGTTGAATTCCGTTAGACGTTCCGTTGCGAAGGTCGTTACGATTACCCGGGATGTGACACTGCCCGAAGGCGCGGGATATGCAGCCACGCCGGCCGTCCTCGATCCGACAGAGCTGGAAGGCGTATTTGGACTACCTGCCAGCGAGATTGTCGGCAAGTTGGGTTCGGACATCACCTACTATGCCATCGAACCCGACGGTACGCTTAATCCGAACAGTACGGCTGCCGCCCCGGGACACTGGTTTGGAGCCGATGGAAATGCACTCAATTGGGGAGATGGGGCAAGGTTGTATTCCGAATTAAAAATCAACGACTGGGTGTTTAATATCGGGCAGTTTCCCGACCGGAATTTTGCCGGAGACACCTTCACGCTGAAGCAATCCCTGGTATACAATAGTGGGTCGGGGATCGTGCAGGTAATTTTCGTATTTAACATTACGGTTGAGTAATCTGGTTGAAGCGCGTTTCCGGAGCGTAGCGGCCCGGAAACGTTTTTTACAAAAAAATCAAAAATCGGGAAATGGTCAACGTACTAGTCAACATCCGACCGGCTTATTTGTTCTTCGCACTCTTTCTGGCATTGGCTGCAGGTTCCTGCAAAAAGCCAGTAGCTGTAGTCGAAGCGGAAGAAGAAGAACCCACGGATACACTTGCGGTGTATATGCCAAACGAGTTTTCGGATATGGATTTCAACGACGATGCCAGTACCTGGTCACACCAGCGCAGTCGGCATTCGACGCATTTTGTGGTGTTTTGGGGCAAAGGCTATGGTACCCATGATCCCGGATCTGCTTCGGTGGAGACTGCGTATCGTGTGGATATCGATGATCTGTTGGAAAAAGCCGAGGCATTTTACGCGCTGAATATCGATACATTGAAATTCGCGGAGCGCGGCGTAGGGCAATCGAAGCTGGACCAGTATAAGATGATGATTTTCCTGCATTATACGACAGATTGGATGGCTTATGGTGGCGGGTATGACGATGTCATCGGCGCACTATGGATCAGCCCGAATACCGCGCAGCCGGTAGGCGCTACCATCGCACATGAAATCGGGCACAGTTTCCAGTACCAAGTACGTTGCGATCTGGGTAGTGCGCATGGATTCCGCTACGGTTTCGGGGGCAATGGCGGCAACGGATTCTGGGAACAGACCGCCCAGTGGCAGGCCCATCAAAGCTATCCGTTGGAAAATTTCGAATCGCATCACTTCTCCGTTTATGCCGAAAACTATCACCGGCATCAATTCCATGAATGGTACCGCTACGCCAACTATTTTATCCACCATTATTGGGTGGATAAATATGGGCTGGATATCGTCGGCAGGGTATGGCGTGAGGCCGTACAACCTGAAGATCCGATTCAAGCGTATAAGCGCATCACCGGTATTTCCGATGTACAGTTCAATGAGGAGATTTACGATATGGCAACCAAGTATGCTACATGGGATATTGATCCACTGCGTAGCTTAGGGAGCGATTACATCGGGGCATTGACCTACAAGTTTACCGTGCTTGGCGATGGCAGCCTGTGTGTTACTTACGAACGTGCACCCGGCACAACGGGGTATAACATCATACCCTTGGAGGTGCCAGCTGCAGGCACAGTGGTTTCAATCGATTTTACTGGATTGACAGCGGAGCCCGGCTTCAATCCGATAGCCGATCCTGCCCGCGCAGGCTGGCGCTATGGCTACGTGGCATTGCTGCAAAATGGCACGCGCGTGTATGGCGATATGCACAGTGGTGCAACTGGCATGGCTTCCTTTACGGTGCCGGTAGGGTGTGACCGGCTATTCTTTGTCGTCACCGGCGCCCCCACATCCTATGCCCCGCATGCCTGGGATGAGGACGAGGCCAACGACGAGCAATGGCCCTACCAGATCAAGGTTACCAATACCGAAGTCATCGGATACCTCACATTCGATGACGACGAACCGCGAGATACCACGTTTACCTTCAATGTCAGTTTCCCTCGCGACACGGTAAACTATTCCGGCACGACGGTAGCCGTCGATCAATCCGCACTCGCTAGGGCATTCGTGTTGCAGCCGAGTCAGATCACGGATATGCTGGGTGATGAAATCACGTTCTATGCCGTGGAAAGCGATGGCGGACTGAATGCGATGACAACAGCCAATGGCTACGGGCACTGGTTCGACTCCGTGGGAGACGTCATTGCTTGGGGTGCGGGCGCACGGGTATTTTCGGAATTCAATGAAAGTACCCAGGTGTTTACCATTGGGCAGTATCCCGGCCAGGCGACTACAAATCATACATACATCATCAACCAGGCGTTGGTATATGAATACGAGCCGGGCCAAACGGTACAGGCTACATTTGTATTTCATATCACCCTTGAATAACGTCGTATGCGAATTAGAGTCGAGTGTTAATGCATCGTTCATATGAAGCTTTGCTTTATCCGTCGTCTTTTTTCAGGCTAACTTTGTATGTCTGGCTTCCCGATACGCTCGTCAATTTATGGTTTGCATCGGACAATATGTGGTTAGTCCAGCGGTCGCATACTCCTTACCTTTGTATTATAAAGATGTCGTTATGACATTTTATACCGAATTATAGGCCGTCTTACATTGAGGCATTTTTGCACAGTTATTTAAATGTTGTTTTGACATTAAATTATAAGTCTTTTAACCAAGCGATTACTATAATGACCAAATGCATGAAAAAGTTATCCATTTATCTCTTTCTATTAGGTATGCTGGGTGCTCATCTGGGATTTGCACAGCAGTCGACCACCCTCAGGGGAAAGGTCCTCGATGAAACCGGTGTCCCGATAGCGGGCGCATCACTTAGTTTACAGGGTACGCAAACCGCTACTGCTACCGATGAATCCGGTAATTTTACCATCCAATATACTTCGCCCGCGGTTTTGGTAGTGACAGCGTTGGGGTTTGTTGGCGAAGATGTGAATTTAAGCAATCAAACTACGCTTACAATCCGTCTGCTGGCCAACGAGGAGACCTTGGAAGAGGTCGTGGTGGTTGGGTACGGAACCCAACGAAGAGGAGAAGTAACCAGTGCGATTTCCAGTGTGAAAGCGGAAGATTTTACCAAGGGAACGGTGCGCGATGCTGCTCAGCTGATCCAGGGAAAGGTAGCGGGTATGCGTATCACCACACCGAGTGGTGATCCAACCGGCAGTACGCAGATAAACCTTCGGGGCCTTAATTCCATCAACGGATCGCAGAATCCATTGGTACTGATTGATGGTGTCCCTGGAGATATCGCTACCGTTGCTCCGGAGGACATAGAATCTGTAGACGTCTTGAAGGACGGTTCGGCCGCAGCCATTTATGGTACACGTGCTACTGGCGGGGTACTATTGATCACGACGCGAAAAAACCGGAGTTCTGAATCCAAGACGTCTATCGAGTACAATGGCTATGCCAACGTGCAAACGATACAGCGCCGACCGGATATGATGGATGCCAGCGATTTCCGGAGGCTGATTAGCGAAGGTTACGAATACACGGATTACGGGGGCAACACCAATTGGCTTGATCAGGTTCTCCAGACTCCGGTGAGTCATAACCATAACCTGACGTTTTTTGGGGGCAATTCACGGACGAACTTCACCGGGTCATTGAATTACCGGAATTGGGAAGGTATTATGTTAACAACCGGCCAGGAGCGGCTTAACGTGCGCGCTGCCTTGAACCACGATATGTTTGATGGCAAATTGCGTACGAATATCCAGGTGATTAACCAGACTTCAAAATCGAATCAAGGTGGTACCGGTGGATACATTTGGAGGCAGGCGATGATTCGTAACCCAACGGACAATATCTATAATGAAGACGGTGGATGGCAGGAACGCAATGATTACGCATACGACAACCCGCTGGGTTTGATACACGAGTCGATAAACGATCGTATATTTCGGGAAAGCCGATTCAGCGGTTCGGTCGATTATCGCCCGATAGGTGATTTGAGCCTAAAAATGTTGATATCGCGGGTTATCAATAATGACCTCACGGGCAATTCCACAACGTTCGATCACGTGAACACCACGAAGAACAACCTAAATGGTACCGCTAGCCGTTCAACCGGTGCCAATACGGAAGATTTGTTGGAACTGACAGCCAATTATAACAAGTCATTTGGCGATCACCGCTTTACCCTACTTGGGGGATACAGTTATCAGTATAACGTCGGCGAATCTTTTGAAGTGTATAATTTTGATTTTCCGACGGATGAATACACGTATAACCGATTGGAAAGTGGTACGGCCTTACAACGGGGGCTGGCTACAATGGAAAGTGAAAAGGACATGTGGAAACTGGCCGGTTTCTTCGGTCGGGTAAATTATTCGTGGAAGGACCGCTATATGTTGACGGCCAGTATACGCCGGGAAGGTTCTTCGGCCTTTGGAGCGAACTACCAGTGGGGTACATTTCCCGGCGTTTCAGCGGCGTGGAATGTAGCTAATGAAGAGTTTATGCAACCTGTTGCATTTGTGTCTGAGTTCAAACTACGGGGTGGTTTCGGGGTGACCGGTACCATTGCGAACAATCCTTATCAGTCGCAAACAAGCTATAATTTTAACACATCTCAAGGCGCCTACATCAATGGGAAATGGGTGCCGGGTTTTGTGCCAGCTCGGAATTTCAACCCAGACCTGCGGTGGGAGAAAAAGGAAGAGTGGAACGTGGGTCTGGATTTTGGCTTCATGAAAAACAGGGTGACGGGCTCACTCGATTATTATGTCCGCAATGTGAAAGACTTGTTGTATAATTTCCCTGTCCCGACCCCTCCTTACCTTTTTGGAAATATGATGCTCAATGCTGGTGAGATGCAGAATTCGGGCTTTGAGGTTCTGGTCAACGTCCGGGCAGTAGAAACCAAAACAGTGAAATGGAATACCAATGTAACCTTTTCGACCAATAAGAATAAGCTGGTTAATCTTTCCAATGAACAGTTCAATGTGACGCGGGAATTTTTCGACGCTGGGCATACCGGAGAGCCCATCCAGATTAGTACGCACCGGGTAGCTGTGGGTGGCCCGATTGGCCAATACTTTGTCTACAAAAGCGTCGGTTTGGATGAGAATGGTGGCTGGTTGGTTGAGAGTCGTGAGGGTGAAGTGATTTCCATGGAAGATGCGACGCCCGAAGACCGGCAATATTATGGAAACGGTATTCCCAAATTCAATGTGGGTTGGAACAACACGGTGAATATCCAGAATTTTGACGTTTCGGTAAATTTCCGCGGGGCTTTCGGCCATCAGGTGCTGAACATGCAGAGCCTGTACTATGACAACCCGGTAAACCGGTCTTATAACGTGCTTAAAACAGCGTTTGACCCAATTGACGGCAAAGAGTTGCGGAACTCGCTGGTGTATGTGTCCCATTACATCGAAGACGCTGATTACCTCAAAATCGACAACGTAACCTTGGGGTATACCTTTAAACCCAACTCAATTAAGGGGATAAGTAATCTGCGCATTTATTTCTCAGGTTTGAACCTGCATACCTTCACCGGATACAGAGGTATCGATCCGGAGGCGGTGAGCTATTCCGGCGACTTTACCTTTGCGCCGGGGATGGATCACCGCGACAAGTATCCGTCGACACGCACGTATACATTGGGACTAAATGTTACTTTTTAAAAAATTGATTATAAGTATCTCATGAAAATGAAAACGAAAATAGTAGCCTATGGTTCCCTCTTGGCGGTTACCTTAGGGGCCGGGATCAGTTCTTGTACAAACTTGGATGAAGAAGTCTATTCGGAAGTGCTGGCCAGCTCGTTCAAACCGACCGAACGCGATTTACCCTATATATTAGCGCCGATATATGCGCCATTCCGGGGTTCGATGTTGGGTTGGCACGGTTATTTTGATTTGCAGGAGGAGTCGGCCGATGCCGTCGTGACGCCGGTGCGCCCCAATGGTTGGGACGATGGGGGCACGTACCGTCGCATGCATCAGCATAATTGGACATCGGAGCAGTCCCAACCCAACAATGCATGGGGGATGGCTTTCTCCAGCATCTCCAGATGCAACATGACCATTATGCAGATTGAGGATGGTACCCTTACTTTACCTGAAGATGTTGCCGCAGCGGCGCTGGTTGAACTGCGGGCGGTCCGTGCGTTGGCCTATTACTTCTTGTTAGACAACCACGGTAATGTACCGATTGTGACCGACTACCGAGATGACTCACTGCCGGAGCAAAACACCCGGCAGGAGGTGTATGATTTCATCCTTTCGGAACTGGCGACGGTATTGCCGGATTTGACGGAAGAAGTATCGCCGAATACCTATGGACGGATGACAAAATGGGCGGCAAGAGCGTTGCTTGCAAAAATCTACCTCAATGCGGAAGTCTATACCGGTACACCGCAATGGGATAAAGTAATCGAAGAGGCGGATATAATTATCGGCAGCGAGCTGTTTGCGCTGGATGCGAATTATTCCGATGTTTTTACCTATACCAATCAGAACTCGGGTGAGATTATCTTTGCTGTTCCTTATGACGAAATATACGGACAGGGGGCTTCGTTGCATATGAAGACCCTAGATCCGTTAAGCCGCTTGGTGTATGGGATGTCTGCTGGGCCGTGGGGTGGCAATTGCGCGGTGCCTCAATTCATCGATACCTATGATCCGGATGATACCCGTTTGCAGGATACGTGGATACAGGGCCCGCAATACCACGCGTCTACGGGCGAAGAGGTCATCAACTATGTGAAAGAGGTATCTGAAATTGCCCGGGATGGTGGTGTGCCCAGCAATGCTGGTTTCCGGGTCGGCAAGTATAAAATCAAGCAAGGAGCGACAAATAACCTGGACAATGATTTTCCACTATTCCGATATGGCGACGTGTTGATGATGAAGGCAGAAGCGCTGTTGCGCAAAGGTGATGCGAACGGTGCTGCAGCACTGGTAACGGAGGTGCGGCAACGGGCTTTCAAGGATAATCCGGAAAAAGCAGCAGTTACTGGCGCTGATCTACTGAAAGGAAGTACGTACCAATACGGATGGCAAAATCCGGATGGAACTGTCGATGAAGTGAATGGAGGAGCGGATATCAAGTTTGGACGCTTTTTGGATGAGCTGGGCTGGGAATTTGCCGCAGAGGCCCGCCGTAGGCAGGATTTGATCCGTTTCGGCGTGTTCCAGACAAAAAGTTGGTTTAACCACCGCCCTCATGCGCAGGCACAAACCCGCACCTTGTTCCCAATACCCTTTGCAGAGTTGTCGAAAAATCCGAAGCTCGAGCCTAATCCGGGTTATTGATTTATTGGTTTGGTTTGCGTAAATGGTCATGCGGCTCTCGGTCGTATGGCCGTTTACGTTAGTAACATGACACATGAGAGTCGCCATAAAGAACCTGATTGGTTGTTGTTTCTTATGCATCCTGTTAGTGGAGGTACAGGCTCAGTCTACCACGATCGACAACAATGCCCATATCTATAGTGGCAGAGCATACGTGGGGCTACGAGCGCGTTTAGTGGGGAGTGTGTGGGTCGGCGGGCACCATTCACTGCTGGGCGGTATCCGTTTCAACGGTGTGGATTATGATTCGGTGAGGATTGGGTATGACCTGATGCGGGACGAGGTAGTGACGACCAACCCAAATGAGCAGTTGCTGACGCCTGCACAGGAAAACGTGCAGGCGTTTTCTTTAGAAGATCGGCAATTCCATCGCTTAATGGGAGAAGAGCGGCTGTTCACGGGTTTGCCTAACCAAGGGTTTTACGAGCTGTTGTACGATCGAGACAACACCAAGCTGCTGGTGAAGCGGCGTGGCGTGCTGAAGGAAAACCATGAGCAACACTATCTTCAATTTTCAGTAGTTCGTTCGGATAGCTATTATTTGGTCAAAGGGGGGCATGCTTTCCCACTTGTGGGCAGATCATCGATTTACCGGGTTTATCCAACGGCAAGACGGGAAGCTAAGCGATTTGCGCGCCAGCGTCAGCTGGATTTTAAACATGATTTTGAACGAGCGCTCCTCGAGACGTTGATTTTTTGTGAGGATATTCATTGATGCCGCATGAGGAAGGTCTTATTTATGGTTTATGCGATATTGGCTGCGTTGGCGGCCAAAGGCCAGGATGTGTGGCCTAACGTAGACCTACAAGTAAAAAATGCCACGTTCATGGAAGTAGCTGCTGCCATCGAACACCAAGTGCCCGTCCGTTTCTTTTTTGACGAGCGACAGCTGGATGGCCTCTCGGTATCCATCCAGACGGCGGATAGATCGTTGGATGAAGTTTTGCAACAAATTTTCAAAGGTACTGCGTTTCAAGTTATACGGATGGCGGATGATATATTTATCATCGAAGGCGACCCTATCCAAACCGAACTTCCGGCAGCCTATTTTGGCGAAGCCATCCAAGAAGTGGTAGGCACGCAACGTGTTTCCGCGATGGAAACTGCGGAGATTGCATCGTTGCCGAACAAGTTGTATACGATTGGTTATGCGTCGGCGGGAAAGGATACGGTCCTATTAACCGGTAAGGTAATCGATTTGACGTCTGGAGCGTTCGTTACGGCTGCACGAATCGGAATCAACGAAACGGACAAAACTGCTATGACGGATGCAAACGGGGCTTTTCGGCTGGCTATTCCGAAAGGTTACCAAACATTGTATGTAAATGCCGCGGGGATAACTAGCGCCAATAGGCAATTGCTGGTGAATGGTGACGGTCAGCTGATTGTCGGTGTCAACGAAAAGATGACGGTATTGAGCGAGGTCGTCGTGAATGCAGAACCGTCTAGCAACGTGAGCAGTAGCTTAAGTGGGGTTGAAACGTTGGGGATAAGGCAAATCAAGCAAACACCGGTTGTGTTTGGCGAAGCTGACGTATTGCGCGTCGTATTGGCGTTGCCGGGTGTATTATCCGTGGGCGAGGCTAGCACGGGTTTCAATGTGCGTGGGGGTGCAGCAGATCAGAACCTCGTGCTGTTCGAGGGAAAGACGATTTATAATCCGACCCATTTTTTTGGCTTTTTTTCAGCGATTAACCCGGATATCGTGGAGAACCTGGAGCTGTATAAGGGCAGCATCCCCTCGCGATTCGGTGGTCGGCTTTCTTCCGTACTTGATATCGCGGCGAAGCGCGGGAATCGGGAAAGACTGAAAGGGAGTGGCGGAATCGGACTGTTGACCAGTCGGCTCGCGCTGGATGGTCCGCTGGGGAATGAGCGCACCACATTCGTGGCAGGCTTACGTAGCACGTACTCCAATTGGCTCCTGACGCTGCTTCCCAAGGCGGATTTCGGAAAGAGCCGGGCTTCATTTTATGACGTCGATATGCAGATCGAACACATTCGAAGGAATGACGATACGCTTCATTTTTCTACTTACTTCAGTGACGATCGCTTTAAGCTGAACAGCGATACCTTATATCATTATAACAATGAGGCGTTGCAATTCAGGTGGATTCACCGGAGCAGTGATCGGTTGCGATGGGCGTTTTCGGGGACATACAGCGGCTATCGCTTTGGGGTGCGAGATGAATTGTCTTCCGCAACCGACTATCAGCTTACTTATCGATTGCGGCAAACCGAGGTCAAAATAGGTGCTGACTATAGGCTGGGTCCGGCACACTTGCTGCAATTCGGTGTTCAGGTGAAGCACTATGCCTTGAATCCTGGTCGGATGACCGGGTATAGCACGACTTCGCTGGTCAAGGCTGTCTCATTACCTGGCGAGCAGGCATTGGAGCACGCGGTTTACCTGGAGGACCACTTTACGGTGGATGACCGCTTTTCCATCGACTATGGCGTACGCTATTCGATGTTCAATGCGATGGGGCCGGGGACGGTGAAGAAATACCTGCCCGACGCACCGATGAGTGAGGCTACGCTTATTGAAGCTCAACGGAAAGGGTCAGGTGCATTCATGAAAACCTATCACGGTCCGGAGATCCGGGTATCTGCCCGGTACAAGCTGTCTGATAACACCGCAATAAAGGCTGGTTACCATACCCTCCGGCAATACATCCACATGATTTCCAATACCGCGACCATGGCCCCCACAGACAATTGGAAGCTGAGCGATTTTAATATACGGCCGCAACGCGGCAGACAGGCCTCCCTGGGGCTGTATCGGAATTTCTATGGAGATCAGGTAGAAACCTATATCGAAGCTTACCACCGAGTTATCCACGACTACCTGGATTACAAAGGTGGTGCGAGACTGACCATGAACCCGGATATCGAGCGCGACGTATTGGCTACCGAAGGTGAGGCGTACGGCGTGGAACTGATGGTGCGCAAAAAGGGAGGACGATTGAATGGTTGGTTGGCTTACACGTATTCGCGGATACTGCTTACGGCAGATAGCCCGTTTCAAACCGAACGTGTAAACGGGGGCAATCCGTATCCGGCGAATTACGACAGGCCACATGACGTAACGTTGGTCAGCAATTTCCGCTTTACGCAGCGATTTTCCGTCTCGTTCAACTTCAATTATGGTACAGGCAGGCCCATTACGCTGCCTATCGCTCGTTATGACATGAATGGATCGGGCCGGGTATTCTATTCGGAACGGAATGCATACCGGATACCAGATTATTACCGTGCAGACCTGTCGATGAATATCGAAGGCAACCACAAGTTGAAAAAGCTGGCACACAGCTCGTGGGCGGTGGGTGTATACAATGTTACCGGCAGGAAAAATGCATATTCCACGTATTTCGTGTCCGAACGGGGGCAGATCAATGGCTATCAGCTGTCCATTTTCGGGAATCCCATTCCATTTGTCACCTACAATTTTAAATTCTGATCCGGATGCGTACCTTACCTATCATCATATCGGTTTGTTGCCTGTTGCTCTGCCAATGCAAGGATCCATTCTCCCCGGACATCGAATCCCCAAAGCAAGGATACTTGGTCATCGAAGGATTCCTTGATACGGCAAATCCAACGGAAATCCGATTGACCAGAACCCGCGGACTGCAGGAGACGGAAATTGCCTATGAGAACGGCGCTACCGTGACGGTCGAAACCGAATCGGGTAGTGCCTTCAACTTGAGCTTCCACGGTGATGGATTGTACAGCGCTCCGCCGCTTGCCCTAGGCACCGAAAAAGCGCGGCTACGGATTGTTACTGCGGGCAATGTGACCTATCTATCTGATTTTGTCGAATCGAAGATGGCCCCTCCGATTGATAGCGTGACCTGGGAACGGCGTGATGATGGGGTGCATGTGCTCGTTAATACCCATGACAACTACAACCAAACGCATTACTATTTCTGGACTTACGAAGAAACCTGGCACTTCAGGTCATTATATGAGAGTCACTACGAATACGCGGGCGATGGCGAAGTCCGTGTACGCGAAAATGACATTTATAACTGTTGGTCAAGCCAGCGTTCTACCGGTGTCTATTTGGCGAACACCACCGGGCTAAGCGACGATCGGGTGATCGGCCAGCGCCTGCTTGCCATTCCGAATCTTTCCGAAAAACTGGGGGTCAAATACAGCATACTGGTGAAGCAATATGTGCTGACAGCTGAGGCTCATCAATATTGGGAAGTGCTGCAAAAAAACACCGAAGAAATGGGGAGCATCTTCGATCCGCAACCCTCCAATCTGGAAAGTAACATCCGGAATGTGGACGATACCAATGAACCGGTTGTCGGCTACATCAGCATTTCTACCATGCGGCAGAAGCGGATTTTTATTGATAACATGGAATTGAAAGATTGGGAAATCCATGTGCCGTTTTACGACGATTGCGTATTGACACAAGCGGGAATACCGGAATACGATAAATATTTTCGGATTCGGGATTACATACCGCTGTTTCACATTCGCGACGCAGTGGGGCGTATCGTAGCCTATACGACTACATTTGACCACTGTGCGGATTGCACCATTCGGGGAACAAATGTAAGGCCGGCATTTTGGCCGCAATAAACTTCGGTTATGAGAAAACCATTGGGATACGTTGTTTTAACCGGATTGCTGCTCATGTCGGCCAGTCTCCACACATCCGTTGCCGAAAAGCGCGTTAACGAAAAGGTATCGGCGTACAGCGAACAATTGATTTTGCATATCGACAAGCCGTTGCACCTCGTCGGCGAACGTATCTACTTCAAGGTGTATGCGGTTGCCATGACCGAAGGGAGCGTGCAATCCAGTTTAAGTAGGGTGGCTTATCTTGAATTGCTGGACCGTACGAACACACCGGTCATCCAGTTGAAAATAGCACTGAACAACGGTTCAGGGTCTGGAATCTTGGATATCCCTAAGCATTTGCGCACGGATTACTATGTGCTGCGGGCTTACACCAATTGGATGAAAAACAGCGGTCCGTCCGGTTTTTTCCACCAAGTGCAGGCCATCGTCAACCCGTTTGTGCCGATAGGATCCCGGAACGCTACAGGTGACCCTGTCGAGATTTCGGGTGTCGATGACCTATCAACTGACCAGCGTTTTGTAATCCGCAGTACGGTCGATGCGCCCGTGTATGGTAAAAGGGAAAAGGTGGCTTTGCAACTAAGTACCCGAAACCGTTCGGAAAAGCCTATAGGCGCCGAACTTTCGGTATCGGTGTATCGGATGGATGAGTTGCAACGGGTTGGATCTGAAAAAGGCCAGCAGTTTGTGGGCGATCCCATCGCGCCGGTGACAATTGGCGGTGAAGCGCAGTATGCGATCGAAAAAGAAGGTCCATTGATCACTGGAAAGATAGTTGACCGTAGTACCGGGCAGGCAAAAAAAGGCGTAAACGCATATTTGTCCGCAATCGGCGACCCATCGGTGCTTTGTATGGCGGTAAGCGATGATACGGGGCGGGTCGTATTCAACCCGCCGAGATTGGTGGGGCACCTCGAAGGCGTGGTACAGTTCGTTGATGCAGACAGTTCGTCGAGGATTATGCTGGAGAATCCATTTTCTGAATCCTATCTCAACCGTCCGCTTCCGGAAATTTCCCTTTCACCAGCGCTGGATTCCCTGCTTAACGCTTACAGCATTCAGACGCAATTGGATGTAGTTTTTCGACATCGGGATACGGCAGCCACACCGGTTTATAGGCCGTTTTACGGCGAGGCAGACAAAACCTACCGACTGGAAGACTATACGCAGTTTGCCACCCTGCGCGAAATATTCCGGGAATATGTATTGGAAGTGGCACCAAGGGGTGTGGATGATGATTTGACCCTACGGCTATTGAACAAAGCAGATGGATATATGTTTGAGCGCAATCCGCTGATGCTGTATGACGGTGTACCTGTTTTGGAAGCGCATAAGCTCATGGCGTTGAACCCGCAGGAAATCGAATGGGTTGACGTGGTGACGGCTCGTTATTATCACGGAAATGCCGAGTTCGATGGTATACTGAGTTTCAAATCGCATCAAGGAAACTTTCATCGGTCGCTTTTCAATCCCAATGCGCTGGTCGTCGATATGATGGGGACGCAACCGGCCACCGCAAATGGTTTTCCGGCTTACGTTCCAGGCGACCGGCGTGAGCGCATACCGGACTTGCGGAGTACATTATATTGGAATCCGTCGGTTCATACGGATTCGCTGGGCGTCGTTTCCGTTGAATTTTTCACTTCCGATATCGGGGGCACTTTCGCAGTCGTTGTACAGGGCATCGATGCAACTGGGCAGCGTGGGGACCAACTATTTACATTTGAAGTGAAGTGACAAAAGTGGGAAAGGAGCAATACTAAAGAAAATAATGATCCCCATGAAGCAATTAAAATACATGCTATCCCTCGTCGTTTTGATGCAGATGAAAGTCCTTATGGGCTTCGCGCAAGAACGCCAGCAGTTCCGCTTGGAAAATGAAAAAATGGAAGTTATTATCAGCCGGAGCGGAATATCCTCAATTAAAAGTCCCAGTGACTCTTATGGCGCTGAAATAGTAGGAAGTAATTCCTGGGGCAGGGCTAACCTTACTTATCGAATTTGGGACGGAAGCTGGCTGGCGATCCACCGGGGCAGCAGCACGAATTTTGCGGTGCTGTCGGATTCAGTGGTTCGTATTACAGACTACGAAAAAGGGATGCCCCAGCAGATGGAACAGACGTTTACGCTGGTGGACGACGGTTTGGACTTGGACATCCGGGTGAAATCCATGATGCAGTTTCCGTTTGAAGTTGGTGACTTATCACTTGACTTACGCCCCCACGGACCGCGAAGTGAACAGTCGAAGGAAGGAATTTTCCAAAAAAGCTTCATCAAGCATCAGTACATTTCTGGCCATGGATCATTTATCTTCTATGCGAAGCCTTCCGGGAATGGACCTTTCCTTATGGTGCTACCTAAGGCGGGAACAAGCTTGGAGTATTTCGATAACCAGGGGGGAGGTGAGCGCGTGTATATCCACTCCAAGTTGCCGGGCAGTTTGCAGCAACAGGGCACATGGCGGCAGGAGCATACTAGCGTATCACTCAATCCTGCAGGCGAAACGGATAGTGAAGTGGAATACGGTTTTAAGCTGAGGTGGGTGGATGGCTATGACGAAATGAGGGATTTGTTGTTCAAGGAAGGGCTGTTCGATATCCGTGTGGTCCCGGGAATGACAATACCCACAGATCTGCGCGCGCAATTCTCCCTGCGTACCAAGCATAATATCGATTCCATCTCCGCTGAGTTTCCAACACATACTGAATTGCGATTTGTGGAAGAGGTGACTCCGGGTAATTATATTTATGAGGTGCAATTCAGTAAATTAGGGGAAAATATGTTGATTATTCACTATGGCGATGGTTATCAGACATATTTGGAGTTCTTCGCTACAGAACCCCTTGAAACGTTGATTAAGAAAAGGAGCTCTTTCATCGTAAATCACCAGCAGCACCGGGATACCAGCAAATGGTACAATGGACTTTATTCCATCTATGATATGAAAAACGGAATATTGCGAAGCCCCGACGATACCGACGGCTTTGAAGGCTGGTGGAGTTATGTCGTGGCGTCAGACGATCCGGTGCTGGGCAAGGCACCGTATGTAGCCGCTAAGAATGTTTACTACCCGGATGATACGGAGATCGCTTCTGTGGAATACCATATCAAGAACTTTGTATGGGGCGGATTGCAGCGTACGGATGAGGAGACGCCCTATCCATATGGCATTCACGGGGTACCTAATTGGAAAGTAGCACGAGATATCAATGCGCGTACCGCCTTCAGGGCTCGGCAACTTGATCGGATGCAGGTTTGGCGGACTTATGATTATCCGCATGTATTCATGTTGTACTATCACATGTATGAAATCGCTAGCAAATACCCTGATAAGGTCCAATACTTGGATGCCGCTGGTTATCTGGAACGGACATTCCAGACGGCCAAAGCTTATTTTATGTATCCTTACGAGATTTGGGGCGACTATTATAAAATATACGAGGTGGCATGCTATAATGAACTGCTTATTCCTGACATCATCCACGCGCTTGAACGGCATGGTAGGGGTGACGATGCCGAATGGCTTCGCAACGAGTACGAGAAGAAAGTGAAGTATTTTATCTATGATGATGAATATCCTTATAGTTCGGAGTATTCGTTCGATCGTACGGCGTTCGAATCGACCTATGCATTCGCAAAGTATGGGATGATCACGGAAATGGAACCTGATTCGAATCTGTGGTTTGACAAGAATAGGGAAATCTGGTACTCACATGCCAACGTCAGTAAACAGGCTGCAAAGCACTTTATGGAACGCCAACATGGTGCCGGCCTTTCCATCCGTGGATGGTTGGAAACAAACTATTATAAATTGGGTGCGGATAATTCCATGAGTTATATGGCCAAGATGGGGGGGTGGTCGGTCTTGGATTACGGAATCAACTTCGCAGAGAAGCCCTATGATTGGTTGCAGCTGGGGTATGCGTCTTATTTGAGTTCCTGGGCATTGATGAACACGGGTACGCCCGAATCCAATTACGGATTTTGGGCTCCCGGGAAAGAAAATGACGGAGCGATGGGCTGGGCATTCATCGAGCAAAAGCGAGGCCGCTCTTGGTTGGGCAGGGACATGGATCGGGGTCCATGGTATTATGACGGTGAGGCAGACCTTGGACTAGGGGCTGGGATCCGGATGGCGGCTACCGTGGTATCAAATGATCCAATCTTTGGATGGGTTGCCTATGGCGGGAACATCCGGGAGGAGAAGGAAAATCTATACGTCGTGCCGAAGGATGGGCTCAACGCGCGGTTTGTCTATGTGCTAGCGGATAAACGGGTTACGTATGAGCTTGACCGAGATGGTTTTTTGAAGGATGCGGAAATCATCACGGACAAAAATAATAACAGTATCTCGTTTGTCGTGGAAAATAGGTCACAGGATGTGCACCTCACGACGTTGAAAATTTCGGCTATTTTCAATGACATCAAGCATGTCCAGGTAGCCTTCGATGGCAAACCATTGAACGCAACCCGAAGGGACGGTAGTCATTTTTTTGAAATTCAATTGCCCATGCAGCAAGCTTCGCACCATGTTGAGATCAAACTCGGCTACGAAGCCGACTTAGCGCGATGATATAGCCATTGTTCTCGTTGGCAACACATCGTTTTTACATATTACTGATGGTTATTAACCGGAATAATGGTAATTTCGGCCGCTCTGCAACAATAGTAATAAGATGACTCCATTATCCAAACGTTTTAATCTGACAGTTCATTGTTTTTTGTTTGTTGTGTTTTTGGTGATTTCACCTGCAGCAATCGCCCAGTATTCGATCGGTGGCAAGGTGTTGTCGCATGCAAACGACGGCATACCGAAAGCCAGCGTGCAGGTGTTGAATTCCAATATCGCGACAGCCACTGATGAACACGGTAATTTTGTGCTCGATCGCATTCCATCCGGTACACACGTGGTCCGCGTGAGTGCGCTTGGATACGCCACCGAAAATCACACCGTACTGGTTGATGGTAATGTGACGCTCGACTTTCAATTGACTGCTATCGAGAACCGCTTGGATGAAGCGATGGTTACCGCGCAGAAAATGGAAAGCGATCCCCATGATATCCCGTCGAGCTTATCAGTGGTTGGTGCTAAACAGGTGGAACAGCAGTACATTTGGAATATTATGGACGTGACGGCATTGGTGCCTAACCTGAATATGGCCAACCCCGGTGATGGTCGAAATGTCGCATCCCTTAGGGGGATTACGACGACTTCTTACAACCAAGCCGTAGCCACCTACGTGGATGGGGTAAACCAATTCGGACTGGATACCTATATCCCATACTTGCAGGATGTGGAACGCATTGAAGTACTCCGTGGACCACAGGGGACATTGTATGGACGGAATGCGATGGCCGGGGTGATCAACATCATCACCAAGCAGCCAACCAATCAGACCAGTGGATTGGCCGAGATCAACGTAGGTAACTACGGACAGCAACGGTACTTATTGGGCATCCGTACACCCTTGGTTAAGGATAAGCTATTTTTCGGTGCTTCGGGTATGTATAATGGGTTGGATGGGTTTTATACCAATGATTTCGATGGCTCACATTATGACAAACAGCATACGGTGTTTGGCAACTATTACCTGAAATACTTGTTGAATAGCCAGTGGGCAATGACATTGAATTTCAAACACGTTGAGAACCGTAATGGCGGTGCATTTGCGTTGATTATGGGGCTCGATGATGCATTTGGAAACCCCTTTCATTTAACGCAGAATGCAAAAACGGAAATGGTGGATAATTCGCGTAATGTATCGTTGTCCGTTAACCATTTTGGGAATTCTATTAATTTCAGTTCGCAAACGGCATTCCAATCCAACTATCGGTACTATAAGGATCCCATCGACGGCGATTTTTCACCCCTGGACGCGATTTCGATAGTCAACGACTATGGCAAGGCATGGAATCACGTGAAGGTTGTTACGCAAGAGTTTAAGCTTTCCTCGGCACCATCCAAAGATATTCCGTTACACTGGACTGTGGGTACCTTTTTGTTCCATCAGGACGCACCCACGAAGCAGGGAACTTATTTTGGTGCGGATGCCGGCATGATGGGTGAAGGAACCCCAACCCATGCAACGAGCATCTTGACCAATGCGGCGATCAATCGGGGAGCGGCAGTTTTCGGCCAATTGGGGTATGATTTTAGAAATGGCTTGGAACTTCAAGCAGGATTGCGTTATGATTACGAGCATGCAAAGCTGGATGCTCGAGGTGAATTCCAACCGGACGGAGGGGATGTGATGGTTACACAACCGGATACAGCTGCATCGGCGAACTTCCACGCGCTCTCGCCGAGCTTCAGTGCCAAGTATGCATTTGACGAGACCCGCCATGTTTACGCAACTTATACCCGGGGATTCCGTGCCGGCGGAATTTCGCAATTGTCGTCTGATCCGAGCGAAGGTTCCTTGAGGCCGTTCGATCCGGAATATAGCAATAACGTGGAGGTCGGATCCAAGAACATGCTGTGGAACCAACGGCTGCAGCTCAACTTGGCAGCATTTTATTCGCGGGTAAATGATGCACAGGTACCGACACTGATCTTACCCGACGCGATCACCGTAACCGAAAACACGGGTCGCATGGAGAGCATGGGCATCGAGCTGGAAGCGACCACCCGTGCCGCACGGAATCTAACGCTCTGGGGCAATGCGGCCTTTACCCACGCTCGTTACCTGGATCTGAATACGGCGGGTGAAGCGGGTAACGTACAATTGAAAGGCAACCGACCTGTGTTTACACCGGAGTGGACCGGATTTTTAGGTGCTCAATACACCCTGCCGCTTGGTGTTTCCAACCGCCAGCAACTGCAATTAGGCGTGTATGGAAAGTTTATCGGACAACAGTATTTTACAGTCGAAAATACCTTGGGGCAGGAGGCGTATAGCTTATTAAATGCCAACATCGGCTATTCATATCAAGGCTATGAGCTTATCTTATGGGGGCAGAATTTAGCGGATAAGCGATACGCGGATTATGCATATGATTTCGGGTTTGCTGCCGTCCATCTTGGAAGACCCGCCACCTATGGCGTAACCGTGAGGAAACGGTTTGAGTTGTAGTCAAAGTGTCAGAAACTTCTGCCGGTACTCCGTAGGGGTCATACCTATAAACGTTTTGAACTGCTTGTTGAAGTTAGACAGCGTGTTGAACCCCGATTCGTAGCAAATCTGTGCAATATTCTTCGCTTCTTCGGTGGATAGTAGTTTGCATGCATTTCGGATGCGGAGCTCGGTAAGGAAATACGAAAACGATTTACTGGTCTTCATCGTGAAATATCGGCTGAACGATGTAGGAGTCATGTTCAGCAAGGCAGCGACTTCCTCCAGGGTAATTTTGTATTTGAAATGTTTGGCGGCATAATTATAAACCAGATTGATGCGATTTGTTTCCACATCTTTGAGTTGGTAATATACCATATCGTCGTGCAACAAACGGTACTCCTTGCTTTTTGCAAGCGAATCGAGTATCCTGAATAAAAGAATGATACTTTCCATTCCATGGAGGTGCACCAATTCATGCATCAGTTTGGCCGTCCGTTGGGCTGTTTTTCCATAGAGCTCCATCCCACATCTTACCTTTTCCAATAAGATTTTCAATTGGCCAAATTCCTCCTTTTCGATGAGTTGGCCAAATGCAGCGCCGTTGAAGTAAATAACCAAACCACGACTGATATTTTCGCAATGCGGTTCAAAATAACATTCGTCACTGCGCCAAAGATGGGGGGTATTGGGGCCGAGAAAAGTCAGGTCACCACTATCAAAAGGTTTTACCGTGTTCCCAATGAATTTAGTTCCAGTGCCCTCCACCACCAAGAAGAGTTGGTATTCCGAGTGGGCGTGCCAAGTCGCATCGAAGTGCTTGTCATGGAGTTCCCGTATAAAGAATATGTTTGATTCTGGGATTCGGGTCTTTTGGATAGCCGTTTTTTTCAGTGCGACATTCATTAACACATAATTTGTATTATACTGGCCTAATGGAACCTGTATCGCTCATTGCCGTTGTATAAACACCGACCTGTCAAGTTTCCATAATGACTTTATTCGTTGGTTTATTGAAGCGTTCAAAAATACATAAACGGATGGCTATTCCAATTTATTGTAAAGGAAATGTTATCTTGTTATCCGTTATTCGTGTTAGATTGACAATAAATGGACAAAATATAGTCAGTATTTGTTAATTAATAGGTGTGCCGCAATTGGCTAAACCGCTACCTTAGCGGTTACAATAATAACCAATACGATAAATTAGGTACATAAAATTTAGTTGCATAGTTATTTATGGCGTTAGATATTAAACTGGGTGTAAGCACTTGGCTGTGGACATCTCCGTTCCGGACCGAAGAGGCTGCTGCGTTGTTTCGAAAAATAGCCGATCTTGGATACCGTGCCGTGGAAATTGCCGTGGAGGATCCACGATTGATCGATACACAAGCTATTAAAACAGTATTGGCTGCAAACGAGCTTGAAGTAATTATTTGTGGCGCGTTTGGCCCTACAAGGGATTTGACGAGCGACGACGAAAACCTACAGCAGACGGGGAAAGCTTATATCGATGATTGCTTGGAGATTGCAGAAGCGCTTGGCGCGCGGATCTTTGCCGGACCGATGTATTCGGCGGTCGGAAAAGCGCGTATGGTGCCCGCTGAACAACGCACAATCGAATGGGAACGTGCGGTGACCAATCTACGCTCCGTCTGTGACAAAGCCGCTGCCAAAGGAGTGGAAATTGCGTTGGAACCATTGAATCGCTTTGAGTCAGATTTAGTCAACAATGTGGATGATGTACTCCGCCTTATCCGTGATATTAATCATCCGGCGGCCAAGGTATGTCTCGATATGTTTCATATGAATATTGAGGAACCGGACCCCGAGATGGCCATTCGCAAGGCAGCCGATAAATTAGTCCATGTACAGGTTTCGGAAAATTATCGGGGTACGCCCGGCACCGGAAATGCCAGTTGGGATGCTTATTATCGTGGGTTAACAACTATTGATTATCACGGAGTGGTGTCAATTGAAAGTTTTACACCGGAAAATAAGGAACTTGCAGCCGCTGTGTGTATCTGGCGTGACCTTGCGGAAAGCCAAGATGCGTTCGCACGTGACGGATATAAATTTTTGCGTCGTTGGGCATCTGGCAATTGACGGCTAAGCATATACAAGAATAACTAACAAGAAAAATAAAACGAAAAAAGCAGACAACAAATATGAGTAAAAAACCAATCAATGTAGCCATTGTTGGCTTGGGTTTTGGAGCGGAGTTCATACCCATTTATCAGCAGCATCCAGACGCTAATATGTATGCCATCTGCCAGCGGAATGAAGAAAGCTTGAACAAGATAGGCGATACGTTCAGTATCGAAAGGCGGTATCGCGACTATGATGAGCTGTTGAAGGATGATCAGGTCGATGCCGTGCATATCAATACACCGATACCTAACCATGCCGAGCAGTCATTGAAGGCCCTGAGAGCGGGTAAACATGTGGCCTGTACCGTGCCGATGGCCACTACGGTAGAGGAATGCCGGCAGTTGGTGGAAGCGACAGAAGAAACGGGATTGACCTACATGATGATGGAAACCGTGGTATATGCCCGTGAGTTCCTCTTCATGAAAGAGTTGTACGAAAAAGGCGAATTGGGTAAGATCCAATTTCTTAAGGCCAGTCACCAACAGGATATGGAAGGATGGCCAAACTACTGGCCGGGATTGCCGCCGATGCACTACGCCACACATTGCGTGGGTCCGGTATTGGGGCTCACACGCAGCGAAGCCGAATATGTGTCGTGCTTCGGCTCGGGCACCATCAGAGAGGAATTACACCGACATTACGGATCGCCATTTGCGGTTGAAACTGCCCATATCAAATTCAGGGACTCGGATTTGAGTGCCCATGTCTACCGTTCGCTGTTCGATACAGCCCGGCAATACCGGGAAAGTTTTGAGGTATATGGCTCCAAGAAGACCGTGGAGTGGCCATTGATAGAAGGCGATCCACTGGTAGTGCATACTGCTAAGAAAGAAGAGCACGAAATCCCGGAAGCGGTAGTTTGCCCGGATTATGCCCATCTGTTGCCGGAGCCCATTCAGCATTTTACGACCGGCGGCGTTTACGACGAGGATGATAACCAACATCTTTCCTTTACCCAAGGAGCTGGTCATGGTGGCTCGCACCCGCATTTGGTACACGAGTTTATCAGCGCGTTGGTGGAAGGCCGTCGACCATTCCCTGATGTACGGCAGTCTGCCAACATCACCTGTGTGGGAATTTTGGCACACGAGTCGGCATTGAAGGGTGGCGAGCTGGTCCGGTTGCCCGAATTTACGCTGGGGGTTCGATGATGATCGACCCCCTTTTATTGACGTAGCATACAAACTATCTGTTGGATAGATATAATAGTTATAAATCAATAAACGTCATTTGAACAATAAAATGAAAAATCTAACTAGAATGCTGTTTTTGGCACTGATACCACTGTTCCTTTGGAATTGCGGTGGCCAAAGGAACAGGGATGATGGACCAAGGCGGCTGGAGCTGTTTTTCCTTGGCCATGCAAGTAAGCATCACGATTCTGAGCTGTTGGCCGACATATTGGCCCAGGAGTACTTTACCGAGGGAATCAACATCACGTATTCGAATGATCCTGAAGAACTCACGCGCAAAGATCTTCAGCGGTACGATGGATTGATTGTGTATGCCAATCACGATTCCATCAGCCCAGCACAGGAAAAAGCGCTGCTAGACTATGTAGCGTCGGGCAAGGGGTTCATTCCATTGCATTCTGCCTCGTATTGCTTCCGCAATTCACCGGAAGTAGTAGCGCTTATTGGTGGTCAATTTAAAAGCCATGGAGGCGGGGCCTTTTCCGCCGAAATCGTTAAGCCGGATCATCCCGCCATGGAGGGAGTGACAGCGTTTGAGACCGAGTGGGATGAAACGTATGTACACGATCATATCGCTGATGATATCGTCGTGCTGATGGAACGGGTAGACAGCACGGGTCGTGAGCCTTATACTTGGGTAAAGGAGTACGGCAAAGGGCGTGTGTTTTACACCGCTTTCGGCCACGACGAACGTACATTCCGAAATCCGGGATTCTTGCAACTGGTGAAAAGCGGAATCCGGTGGGCAGTGGGCGAGGAAGCGGTAAAGAAGATGGAGGCGTACACCATTGCCCAGCCTACTTACGAAGAGGGTCGGATGCCAAATTATGAGCGTCGCGATCCGCCCCCGCGTTACCAATTGCCGCTCAGCGCCGAAGAATCGCAAACGCTGATACAGGTGCCGGTTGGTTTCAAGCTGGAGCTTTTTGCCAGTGAGCCGGATATCAGAAAGCCCATTGCCATGGATTGGGATGAAAGGGGAAGACTGTGGATCGTGGAAACGGTCGATTACCCCAATACCGTCCGGAATGACAATAGCGAAGGCGATGACCGCATCACGATCTGCGAGGATACCGACGGCGACGGCAAGGCGGATAAATTTACGGTCTTCGCGGAAGGCTTGAATATCCCCACCTCATTCACTTTTGCCAATGGTGGCGTCATCGTTGCGCAAGCACCCGATTTTCTCTTTCTCAAGGATACCGATGGAGACGACAAGGCTGATGTGCGTGAAGTGCTGATTGAAGGCTGGGGTACGTATGATACCCATGCTGGCCCTTCGCATTTGCAATATGGGCTGGATAACAAGATTTGGGGTACGGTGGGCTATTCTGGATTTGAGGGTACCATTGGCGGGCAACCGTTCAAGTTTGGTGCGGGGGTATACCAGTTTGATTCAAGTGCGAAGCACTTCGAATTTTTGGGCAATACCACAAATAATACCTGGGGACTTGGGTTTTCGGAGGACTTTGATGTTTTTATTTCCACGGCTAATAATGAGCATAGTGACTTTTTTGCTATCCCGGCGCGCTATTACGAAAAGGCAAACTTGCACGAGCGGGGTATCGAAAAGATCGACGGACATTATAATATGCATGTGTTGACCAAGGAGCTGAGGCAGGTGGATGTGCATGGTGGATTTACCGCTGCCGCTGGGCACAGTCTTTACACGGCACGGGCGTTTCCACAGGAATACTGGAACCGGGTAGCGTTCATCTCGGAACCCACGGGCAGGTTGGTTCACCGGCACATCCTAGAGCAAGTAGGCGCTGGATTTAAGGAAAAGGGAGATGGTTGGAACCTGGTGGCCAGTTCCGATAACTGGTTTGGACCGGTCGCTGCAAAGGTTGGTCCGGATGGTGCGGTATGGGTGTTGGACTGGTATAACTTTATCATCCAGCACAATCCGACACCAGATGGCTTTGAAAACGGGGAGGGGAATGCTTATATCGACCCATTGCGTGATAATACCAAAGGTCGGATTTACCGGCTGGTGCACGAAGATGCCAAAAAGTACAAGCCGTATAAATTGAATGCAGAGCGCCCAAGCACATTGACCGGTGCGTTGGAGAGTGACAACATGTTCTGGCGGCTTACGGCGCAACGGTTGTTAGTCGAATCGGGGAACAAAGACGCCGCCGGCGATTTGCATGACTTGATAGGTGATCAATCCGTTGATGATGTCAATGTAAACGGTGCAGCTACTCACGCGATATGGACATTGCATGGATTGGGATTATTGGATGGCACTGACGAAAAGAGCTTGTCCGTAGTTATCAAAGCGTTGAAGCACCCCGCTCCCGGTGTGCGGAAGGCAGCTATCCAGACGCTCCCCATCGGCAATGCTGAGGTGGTGCAGGAACTGCTTAAATCCGGTGTTATGCAGGATCCGGATTTGCGGGTACGATTAGCAGCATTCCTGGCGTTAGCAGACGCAACGCCGACGGCCGAGATCGGAAAAGCGATATTCGATGCGGTGCAACAACCCGAAAACATCGGCGACAAATGGCTATCACATGCGCTATTGATTGCAGGTGCCGTGCACCGGCAAGCGTTTATGGATGGCTATCATCAGAAATTCGGACATCCGGATTTATCGAACACCGATGGTTCGTTGGCTGAGCGTATTTTCGCCGGAAAACGCATGTCAGTACTGCCGTTGAGTACCGAGCGCGGTGGAATGGTGGGCGGGCGTCAGATACCCGACTTCGCCAATCAGGAAATCAGTTTCGTAACAGATGTGAAACGGCCGGAGATGCGTCGTATTCTGTTGGAGGGCATATTGCTATCGCATGGAGACCAAAAAGATGGTTACACTGTTTTCTTAAAGGATGATAAAGTGCATTTTCAAGTAAACCAAAAAGGCCGGAAGGTGATAATCAGCTCAACAGATTCATTGCCTCGCGAATTTAGCGTGAAGGCCTCGTTGCTGTCCGACGGAAAAATGACCTTATCGATTGATGGTAACCAAGTGGCCGAAAGCAAGACAGTCGGTCTATTCGCTGAAGTGCCGCCAGGAGTTATTCGAGTAGGAAACAACCGCCAACGTCGCTGGGGTGATGCGCCTCCTATACCCAATGTAGGCGCCTATCCGGACGACTTCGATTTTACGGGGTTATTGGAGAACGCACGGCTTGTCATCGTCAATACACAGGAGGAGGGCCAAGATGATGCCGTAGTGGCTGAAAATTCGATTACCATCAAGGCCATCATCGGCGAGATGAAATACGACATTACCAACTTTACCGCCAAGGCGGGGCAGACGTTGAAGATTGTCTTTGAAAATCCGGACCACATGCAACACAACCTATTGATTTTGAAGCCGGGTACGTTCGAAAAAGTAGGTCAGGCTGCAGATGAACTGGCTAAGCAACCCAATGGTGTTGAAATGCAGTATATCCCGGCTACGCCAGACGTATTGTTCAGTACGCCATTGGTGAATCCCGCGGATCGCTATGAGCTAACATTTACGGTACCCGCCACGCCGGGTGATTATCCGTATGTATGTACGTTCCCAGGGCACTGGCGCATCATGCACGGTGTAATGAAAGTGACCAATTAGCAAGTACAATGTGATGAACTAGCAAAAGAAAATCCGCTTGAAAGCTCTTCAGGCGGATTTTCTTTTGCTAGGTTTGGGAATGGCAGCCGATCAAACAAAAATATCAATATAGACCACTTCCTCCGAAACCGGCATGATGCCATGTTTTTGCAGTGAATTGAAGTATAGACTATCTCCTTCAAAAAGATGGTATTCGGTGTCTCCTACTTTCATAGACATTTCGCCTTTAATTACATAAATGAATTCCTCGCCATCGTGCGATAATTGGTGAAGTTTCACTTCATCCTTTCGGGCTACAAAGAGGAACGGCTGCATCTTTTTCTTATGGAAACCCGATGCGAAGGGATAAATGTGATATCCTTTATCGGTTAAGGTCAGGTTTCCTTCTGCGGTATCTTTTTTCGTGTGGATAGCGTTCAACCAGCCCTGTTCTTCCAAGAGACTCGAAATATCTGTGGCCAGCGCTTTTGCAACCTTAACCAACGTTGCCACCGATGGCACGGTAAGGTTGTTTTCAATCTTGGAAATCATGCTCTTTGACAATCCGCTGGCATCTGCTACTTCTTGGAGGGTTCTTTTCTGGTTGATCCGCAATGCCTTTACCCTATCTCCAATATTCAGTTGAGGACTCATTTCTATTGTTGGTGTTATACAAAAATGCGTTTAAACCACATTCGTTGGTAAACTGTGTTGAACCAATTATACAAGGTTTAATCAAATCAAACAAGAAAAATGTTTAGTTATCATTTAAGATGTTGTTTTGTAGTGAGTTAATTTAAAGGACAATCGGCGTAACGCGTACCAACTCTTCTTCTCCGAGGTCATGATGAACCGGATTGATGAGCGGCCGGCCGAGCTGTTCCCAACTCACTTCACAGCTATCGCCATGCTCGAGGTAAAGCTGATTGCCGAAGCTGAAGGCATCGGCTCCGAAAAAGTGGACATGTACCTGTCCAGGGATACGATGGGCATCGTACTTAAAATGGTGGTGTTCGAGGTTTGCTAGCGAGTGTGCCATATAGTGTTCTCCGCTCATGATATCATGCTGCCAGATTTCGTCTCCATTCCTACGGATTTTGACACGGCCTGCAAGGGTTGAAAATGGGATCCCCACAGCTAATTCCGGACCAATAGCGCATTGCCGTAGTTTCGAAGGGGCGAGATAGAGGTAGTTCTTTTTTTCCATCACGTGATCCGAAAACTCATTTCCATTGCAGAACCCGACCCTGATCGGCGTTCCTTGCCGGTCAATGATATATAAACCAGCGATTTCCGCTTCTTCACCACCGTCATCTGCATAGGACGGTATGCGAAGAGATTGTCCATGTGCCCGGAGGATTGCACCACTCCCTTTATAGAACCATTCAGGCTGCGTACCTACCTGCCCGGTTTCGGGTTTACCCCCCTCAAGGCCCCATCGGTATATTTTCATGCTATCTGTCAGCCCTTCGGGTTCTTTGATATGCATAGACTGTCGGTTTAGCGCGCTTGATCGATGCGTCAAACCGGTGCCTGAAACGAGGCAGGCATACGGATTAGTTGGGTGATCAAGGGGAGACAATAGTTTCCACAGGGTTTCACCATGGTATATGGCTCCATAGTCCAATGCTTCGTCGGTCACTGCAGAACGCACAAGGTCCCCAAAGGATAGTTCCTTTTCGAACGCTGCCAAAACAAGGAAATATGCGGAATTGAATTTTTTATCAAGCAGCATCAGGTGCGGTTCGTTGACCAATGCAACGCGACGACCCTGCTGTGGGTGAATCAATTGAACTAATCTAATGGTTTCCATGTCGAGTAATCGTTTGTGGGTTAACTTATTGTGCAATCCAACCGCCATCGATGGCAAATCCTGCTCCAGTGACAAAACCAGATGCCGGACTGGCAAGATACAGGGCAATCCCGCCAATTTCCTCGGGTTGTGCCCATCGCTTCATGGGAATCTTGGAGATGAAGGCTTGGTATTTTTCCGGGTCTTCCAACAGGGGCAGGTTAAGCTCGGTAGCGAACGGGCCAGGTAGCAGTGCATTCACATTGATTTGGTCTTCCGCCAGCTCGATAGCAAGTGAACGCGTAAGTTGAAGGATTGCACCTTTACTTGTCGCATAAGGTGTCCGTTCTGGGATTGCGGTCAGCGAAAGCATGGAACCAACATTAATGATCCTTCCGTAACCATTTTTCTTCATGTGGGGCACGACTTCCCGGCAAGCAATCCATGCGCCATTGACGTTTACCTGTTGTACTTTTTGGAAATCCGCAAATGAAAGCTCCTCAATCCGACCGCGGATATTGATGCCTGCGGAATTGATGAGGATATCTATTTTGCCAAATTGCTCGACAGTATTTTGGACGGTGGATACAATCTGCGCTTCGTGGGATACGTCGCAGGTAAGGCCAATGCAGTCGACCTGATAATTGCTGCTGATTGATTCCGCGGATTTCAGGTTGGTTGCTGTATCGCGGGCGGCAATTGCGACATTCGCACCGGCGTCAGCCAGGGCATTGGCCATCGCAAGACCTAGCCCCCTGTTGCCACCGAATATCAGCGCAGATTTTCCATCGAGTTTGAATTGTTCTAAAATAGGATGTGTCATGTATGGTAAGCGTTGTTATTGGATAATGGTAAAATTTCTGAGATCTGTTGTTTTCAGGGTTAAGCCCATGCCGGGCTTTTTATCGTCGAGTTGCAGGTTCCCGTCTTCAGCTACGGCTTCACCATTGAAAATATACCAGAATAGCTCGTTCCCCACTTCGATTTCGGTTTTCGGGAAGTACTCGGCCATCGGCGAGGCAAAGGAGCTCATGACCACGTGTAAGTTGTGCATTTGCCCGCCGTGTGGAATAATTTCTATCCCTTCGTTGTACGCAAGGGTACAGATTTTCTGTGCTTGTGTAAACCCGCCTACCCGGTTAGTGTCGAACTGGAAAATATCAAGTGCATCGGCCTTTACCAGATCATAAAAGCCGAAATGGCCGTACTCATGCTCGCCGCCCGAGAGCGGAATCGCGGTATATTGCTTTAATTTGTTGAACAGGTGGATTTCGTCGGGAAGGAGAAGCTCCTCAACCCAGCGTAGGTTATAGGGTTCGAGTTCCTGCAACAATCGCTTTGCATAAGGAAAATTGAAGCCCATATAGGCTTCGAGCATGACGTCGACATCATCGCCCACGGTTTCGCGTACCAGCCGGACCATTTCGACATTTTTCTTCATGCCCGCAAGCCCGTCTGTAAGCGGATAGCCACAGCGTAGCTTCATGCCTTTGAATCCCAGTGATTTGTAATGTGAGGCTTCCGCCTGAAGATCGTCGAGATTGCGGGTATAAAGCCTGCTGTAGTAGGAGGGGATATATTCCTTCGTCCGCCCACCGAGCAACATGAACACCGGTTGTTGCATCACCTGCCCCTTGATGTCCCAGAGGGCGATATCCAGTGCGCTGATGGCAGCCATCACGGCACCTTTCCGACCGTAAGCCACGGTAGAACGGTACATCTTTTCGTAGAGGTACTCGGTATGGAGTGGCGATTCGCCGATGAGCAAGGGAGCAAGTCTGGTGTCTACGATGAGTTTGGTCACATCGGGGCACAACCCGGCATTGCCAATCCCCACATGCCCGTCGGTCGTTTCCACTTCCACAACCAACCAAGAGAAAAAGCGGTAAGGCGCCTGTGCATCGGTTTGGAAAGGGAGTAAACTAACGGGTGTTGCAAAGATCGTATCTGCTGTTTTTACCGGACCTTTCCAAACATATAGTTTTGTTTTGATGGACTTGATGTTCATTTGACAGTTGGTATTTGTTTGTTTTATCTAATGTTTTTATCGCCTATAACTTGAAACTGGCTTCTTTTCCGCTATACGTGATGGTCTTGAACTGACCTCCCGGAAACAATTCGACAGTGAATACCCGGTCGGCCACCTTTTTTCCGTCGCTATGCGTCGGCTTCAGGGTCAGGGTGCGGCTGGCATCATCCCACGTAATCGTTGTTTGATTGAAGGTGCCTTTGAGGTATTCCTGGCTGTTGCCATCATCCTCGTACAGGGTGAATGTCCCATTTGCTCCTCCGTATACCTTCAGGGTGGTGTTGCCGCTCACTTCTTCGGCGGTATATTGCCTGACCGGATCGAACGGAATGATGGCTCCGGCACGGACGTATAGTGGCAACGTTGCCAAATCTACTTTCCGCGCAATGAAACGTCCGCCCGCTATCACTTCGTTGGTCCAGAAGTCGTACCAATTGCCTTGTGGTAGGTATAAATTCCGAGAGGTTTGTCCACGTTCGTAAACCGGAGCAACCAGCAGGTCGTCACCCCAGAAATACTGGTCATCCATATTGGCAACGTGGCGATCGTCCGGGTAGGCAACCCACATCGCTCGCATGGGCGGGACTCCGCTATCGTACGTCTCTTTGAAAATGGAGTAATTGTACGGAAGCAGTTGATACCGTAGATTGAGGTATTGGCGAGCAATCGGCTCAATCAAGGTATTCCTCAATTCGTCGGGATAAGGATATCCGTGCTGAAGCGTGGCATCGCGATTTTCGCTGTCGAAGATGGACGATTCAGGCGGACCTACGTGACCCTGGTTCCATCCCCAAGGGAGCCGCAGATGCCAGGTACGGCCGTGGGCCCGAAACGAAGCGGTAAATGCCGCGAACTGGAACCATCGGATATACAGTTCGCCGGTAAGCTCGTTTGTGGGAACGAATGCTGCAATATCTGCACCCCAGAAAGGTGTCAGGCTGACCGAATGATTGAGGCCAACCGCAATATGCGTTTGGAGGGTTTTCCATCGGCTGCTGGGGTCTCCGGACCAAATCCAGCCACCGTAACGATTCACACCGCTATATCCCGTTCTGTGCAGGCTCCAAGGCCTGATATTGGCTTTGTCGTATAACGGACCTTGATAGTACATTTTGTGCCGTGCGACGCGGGATTCGGCAGAAAGTCCCTCGCCACCATCAGGCCACCATGCATCGACCAGGCTGTTGGCTGCACGATGCCTGTTCCAAAAATGGTTGATGTTGCCGGTATCGGTCGGATTGGAACCGTCAATGGACGCGCCATGGAGGTTGCGTGGCGGGGCATAGTTATGAAGCACCACCTTGAAATCGAGGTTTTGTAAACTATCGATAATCCCCTCGGGGTTAGGGAATATAAGTGGATTGAAGTCGAACGAATCGTGGCCGTTATTCCAGCCGGTGGGTGTAAAACCCGTTCCCAAATAAATGAGCGCATCAGTTGGCAGGTTACGCTCACGTAGGTTGTGGGCCACCCAAAATAGTTCATCGGGGCCCGAAAGGGTACGATGGGACTGCATGTATCCCAACGACCACTTCGGCGGTAACGGCGTTACTCCAGCTATTTTCCGGTATTCCGTGAAAATTTCGATAGGCTTGGTCCAGCACGTAGCGATGAACGTCAACGGTTGTTCCAGCATTTCTAGTGCTGGAAGGAATTTGCCATCTGCATGGCGCATATCAATGAAGTTGCCCTTGCTAATGGGGTGGTGGAAAAACAGCGACCAGCCGTTAAGTCCGATCAGCATCGGAGCTGCGATGTAGGCCCCATGCGTAGCCAACTCATAAGACGCATTTCCATCCTTCATCGGGTGAAGAAAGCCTCTCCGGTCTAGGTGATCCAGCCTTCCACCTTCACCCATTCCATAAACAGGTGCAGGTGTCTGGAAAGATGTGGCACCCGTCTCTTCATCCGGCCAGGCGAACTCCTGTATCACGGTTCCCTCCCGATCTTCGATGCTTACCGAAAGCGGGGATGAGCGGATATGGATAGTGAGCGCGCCGGCTTTTTTGGTTATTTCGCCGCCAGCTATGGTCGTTCCCCGCCAGAGTAGGGTACGGGGATAGTCGATGAGCACATCGGAAGGCGGAGATACCGTGGGTTCCCCATTAGCTCCAAGCGGAGACAATTTGATTTCCAATGTGAGGTCGGAAACCTGTGAGATAGCAAGTTCGGCTTTTCTTTTTCCGTAACGGATTTCGGTGCTGCTTTGCCCGTAAACCGTTACACTGCATAGTAAAACCGCTGTTATCGTCCAAAGGATTTTCATGATGAACTAAATTAAAAAGTAAGTTCCGTGGGCGCGCCGGAATACGTGATTTCCCGAACGGTCCCTTGCGGAAGTAATTGTACCTTGAACGTCCGGGTACCGACAGCGTAACTGTTGTTTTCACCAGGGGTTACGGTCAGTTTTTTAGCCGTGTCGTCCCAAGCAAATGTCGTAAAAGCTGCTTCTCCCTTTAGGTAGTTCTGACTCACGCCATCGTCTTCATATAAGGTGAAGCGGCCGTCATCGCCACTGTAAACTTTAATGGTGGTGGGTTCGTTTACGTTCTCCATGGTATATTGACGGATCGGATCAAACGGAATGATGGCTCCGGCGCGTACATAAATCGGCATGGTTGCCAAATCTACTGCACGTGAGACGGTCTGTTTTCCATTTTCCTTTTTGTTGGTCCACCAGTCATACCAAACACCATCAGGCAGGTAAACTTCCCGCGTTTTGGCTCCTTTCTGGAACACTGGTGCGATCAGCATGTCGCGGCCCCAGAGGTATTGGTTTCCGAGTGTCCGGGCAATTTCATCATTGGGGTAATGGAGCCACATGGCCCGCATCAAAGGCAGTCCCTCGTTGCGGGCTTCCCAGCTAAGGGTGTAGACGTAGGGCAACAGCTGGTAACGCAGCTCAGTATAGTGTTTGGCAACCGGTTCGATTGCCGGGTTGTTGAGCTCGGATAGCAGGATATTCCGTTCAGGGTTACCGGTCGGAGAGTTGTCATTGGTGTTTTCGCGGACACCGACATTGTCGGAACCCCACGCCCATGGTAAACTCAATCTCCAGGTCCTTGCGTGTGATCGGAATGATCCGCAGAAAGCCCCAAATTGGAACCACCGCGCATACAGTTCACCAGTCTTTTCCTTGTTGGAGTAAAATCCGCCGATATCCGATCCCCAAAAGGGCCCAATACTTAACGAGTAATTGATACCCACGGCAATCTGCGCTTCGAGCGTTTTCCAGGAGGCATCGGTATCACCTGACCATACCCAGCCGCCCCATTGGGCGATACCGGGATAGCCATTCCGCTGTAAACTCCAGGGCCTAACGTTTGGTGTGGTATAAAGCGACCCCTGATAATACAATTGGTGGCGCTTGATCCGTTCATGCAGATTAAACCAATCGCCTTCATCCGGCCAGAAAAAATCAGTGCCGTCGTGTACCAACGCTTCGTGTTGTTTCCAGTAAGTTAAGAGATGTCCACTATCCACTTCTTCGTCGGCTCCTGCCGGGATGCTACCATGCAGTGTTGGTAATTTGTCGCGGTCCCAGGGCACCATATGCAGCCCTACCTTAACATGGCGGTTATGCATGTCCTGGAAGAATGGCTTTCCTCCCCGTTTGAAGATGTCCGGATGATAGTCAAAAGAAGGTTGTTCGGTATTCCAGCCCTTGGGTACGAAACCGGTACCGAGATAGATCACGGCATCTAACGGGATTCGTTTGGTTCTGAAGGTATCCACGATGCCGATCATCTGCTTTTCGGAATCGAGCGTCCGGTGTGATTGCATGTATCCCAATGCCCATTTTGGTGGCATTACTGCTGGTCCGGTGATCATGGAAAAGTCCTTGATGGCCGCCGTTGGGTCTTCCGCGTCAAAGACGAAAAGATCATAAAATCCGGGGATCACCTGGTCTGCCGGTGGTCGTCCCTTGGTTTGCCTTAATCGTTGATTGCCATGGGTTTGGGGCTGGTCTGCCCCTTTCTCCGGTTTCCATGGAACGAAAATGCCAGCTTCCTGGCCGTTTTCCAGATTGACCTCCACCCATGGAGTTGCCACAAAGAGCCCCCAACCCTCGGTACCCATTAACATGGCCACCGGATTACGTGAGCCGTAGGCATCGCTCTGCCAACGCGGTTGCATGTGGTGGTAGCGCCCCCGCCGGTCATACTCGACCTCCAGCGATCGCCAGTCACTGCCCTTTTCCGGTTCAGGACCGCCTTCACCCATACCAAGAATGGGGGCATCCCCCTTTTGGAAGGACAAGGTGCCGTCTTCCAGAAAAATGAGGCGTTGGATGACCCTGCCGGATTTACTGTTGCTGACAACGACCGACAGTGGATTACCTGTTACCTCGACAAGCATATTCCCGATCTGTTCGTTGACCGGCTGCGTTATTTCCCGAAGGCTTATTGCCGGTTCGGGGTATTGCCGGTCAACAACTGCAGGCGTTTTGGGGATATCGGCGACGTCCACGGGTTTGAGTGTGATGCGGAGGCTGTTTTCCCCTGCTTCACGGATATCAAGTTGTGCAGGTACACCAGCCGTCTGAAGCTTCGAACCACTGGTCGTGCATGCAACAAAAGCCGATATGCACAAACCTAAGAAGAATAGTGTTCTTTTTTTCATGATTTCAATACGATAGCATTTCAAGTCATTAATGTTGACGCATTATGAAACCGTTACCGGTATCCATTAAAACGTGACGTCAACCGGTTTTCCCGTATAGTTGACTTCTTTGATTGTTCCTGTAGGCAGCAGCTCGACTTTGAACGTCTTGGCCTTCGCTGTGCCGGATGATGCCGGGCTGATGGTCAGTTTATTGCCGGCATTATTCCATATAAACTGAGTCTGCGTGGATTCCCCTTTTTCGTAATCCAGGGTCACACCATCGTCTTCATAGAGCGTAAATGCACCATCTGCGCCATGGTATACCTTGATGGTCGTCGGGCCAGCTACCTCCTGCGTGGCATATTGACGGATGGGGTCAACCGGAATGATGGCTCCCGCACGTACGTAAATAGGCATAGTAGCCAAATCCACTGTGCGGGAAACGGTCCGTTTTCCGGTTTCTTTTTTGTTGGTCCACCAGTCGTACCACTCGCCTTCGGGCAGATAGACTTCCCGTTGGGTTGCTCCCTTTTTATAGACCGGTGCAATCAGCATATCACGGCCCCAAAGGTATTGGTCGCCCAGGCTGGTTGCTTTTTCGTCTTGCGGATAATAAAGCCACATGGCCCGCATCATGGGCAATCCCTCACTCCGGGCCTCTGCTGCCAGTGTGTAGTTATAAGGAAGTAACTGGTACCGTAGCTCATCGTACTTTTTCACGATGGGTTCCACTAGCGGGTTGTTCATTTCTGACTGGGCAATAATGCGATCCGGGTCTGTGGAAGGTTCGTTTCTCCCGTTGTCTTCCTTCGGTCCCATATCGTCCAGCCCCCATCCCCAAGGCAGGCCTAAGTGCCAGGTTCTGGTGTGTGAGCGGAAAGAGCCACAGAAAGCTGCAAATTGAAACCAGCGTGTATACATTTCTCCAGTTCGTTCGGAAGTGACATAGAACCCACCGATATCCGAACCCCAGAAAGGTCCGATACTCAACGAATAGTTGATGCCCACGGCGATTTGACCTTCAAGGGTTTTCCAGGTCGACTGTGTATCACCGGACCATACCCATCCGCCCCACTTGGCAATGCCGGGGAAACCATTGCGTTGAAGGCTCCAGGGACGGACGTTAGGCGTGGTGTATAAAGATCCCTGGTAATACAACTGATGGCGTTTTATCCGCTCAAACAGGTTGAACCAGTCGCCTTCATCAGGCCAGAATGCGGCAGTCCCCATATTCACCAGGTTTTCATGGAGGTTCCAGTAATTGAAGATGTGCGAGTTGTCAAGCACTTCATTGGGTTTCGGTGGGATGGTTCCCTGTAAGGTCGGCAATTTGTCCCGGTCAAAAGGGACCATATGCAGGACTACCTTGACGTTCCGATCCTTCATGTCATTGAAGAAATCAATGGGTTTGCGTTTGAAGACATCGGGATTTGGCTCAAAGGAAGGTTGTTTTTCGTTCCATCCCCGGGGAGCAAATCCCGTACCCAGGTAAATGACGGCATCCAATGGAATATTCCGTGTGCGGAATGTATCGACAATGCCGATCATCTGATCGTCATCCTTGAGGGTCCGATGTGATTGCATGTATCCCATTGCCCATTTGGGCGGCATGGCTGCTTTACCGGTAATCGTTGAAAAGTCTTTCATTGAAAGGGTCGGTTCGTGAGCGTCAAACACGAACAGGTCATATAAGCCGGGGACCACATCCTTTACCGGATGTCTTCCCTTGCCGTTCTGATCATGCTGATTACGCTGTGTTTGAGGTTGTTCCACGTCTGTTGGCGCTTTCCAGGGAATGAAAAACCCGTTTTGGTCGCTACTTTCCAAGTCTACCTCAACCCAGGGAGTAGCCACAAAGATACCCCATCCCTGCGTTCCCCAAAGCATCGCAACCGGATTCCGTGAGCCATAGGTATCGCTCTGCCAGCGCGGTTCCATCTTATGGTAACGCCCCCTTCTGTCGTATTCGATTGTCGCGTTTCTCCAGTCAGCGCCCCGTTCAGGCTTTGGGCCGCCTTCACCCATTCCCAATATTTGCTCGTCTCCCATGTTGAACGATAACCGTCCCTCGCTATCGAAAACCAGTTTCTGGATTTCCTGTCCGGTAGTATTCGTTACCGTTACGGTAAGGGGATCCGGGCTGACGGATACATTCAAATTGCCTATTTTTTTGGTGACTGCTCCTGAAATCTCGGTGAGGCTGATTGCCGGTTTTGGATATGCAATGTCATCAATGGCAGGGTTTTTCGGGAAATCGGCCTTAAAGCTTATGGGTTTCAACGTGATCCGGATGCTATGCTCACCGGCAGCCCGGATATCAAGCTGTGCTGGCTGTCCTTCAGCCAAGATGGGTTGTTGTGCAACCAGCGACTGCGTGCATGCCGCAAATGTGAACAATAGCGTAATGAAGGGATTCGGCTTTTTCATGTCGTATTAGCTTAGTGGTATTAATTATAACCTTCGTTTTGTTGCAGGTTACCATTGACGTCCAATTGAACCTGTGGTATGGGGAAATATACGCGATGTGCTCCATTTGGTCGATGTGCAAACCAAGATTTTGTGGTAAACACACCAAAGCGTATGAGGTCTTGCCGCCGGTGATGTTCGCCAGCAAATTCCCATCCGAGCTCATCCAGAAACCCACCGTAGGGGATGTCTGCACCGCCCTCCGTCGATGTCATGGTGCCGTTGGCATAGTTGCCATACACGTAGCGGCTGCCCGCGGTTAGCTGATTGCCCGTTACCGTTGCCTTGTCGGGGTTTGTAGTTGCGAAGGCGCGTTGCCGAATGGACGTTACGATGGAAGCGGCACCGGCGGCATCGTTCAGGCGAAGGAGACATTCTGCCTTGATCATCAACGCATCCGTATACCGAAAGAAGGGGACGTCATTACCCAATCCGGCTAAGGAGCCTTGCTTGATTTCATATTTGATGAAACGCAGCCCTTCATTTTCCTGTGAGCCGGTCAGCGCTGTCAATCTATTCGTATAATCCAATGGTTGGTTTCCCAGTATCAGCGGTTGTCCGGTAGCCGAATATTGCGGCCCGGAGAGCCACGTGTCGTCCAACCTGCTGTCATCGGAATCATAGGTATCAATAAATTTGGGGATTGCACAACTCCCTCCCCAAGGTTCTGCTTGGATGCCAAATGTTTGTCTACTGAGTGCATGCAATGTTTTCATGTGATAATTAAACTCCTTAGCATATATCTCATCGAAGGGTATGGAAAAAATCTGTTCGACGGATCCTTCATTGTCAGTGATAAACGGATCTTTGTAATTGGCTGCCAGGCTAAATTTCTTGCTGTCGATGATATCATCAACTTGGACCATTGCATTTTCCCATTTTGGCGTACCGATATATATTTCCGCGTTGAGGTATAGTTTAGCCAATACCATTTTGGCTGCCCATTTATTCATCCGGCCGTAGGTAACGGCACTCTGTTCTTCGCTTAAGCGAGGCAAGATTTCGGTCAATTCACTTTCCACGAAAGCGAACACCTCGTCTGCTGAATTTTGCTCGGGCAAGAAACCCTGTGGAACGTCAAACCGATCCACGATAGGTACATTCCGGAAATGGTCCAAGAGGATATAGTAATAGAACGCGCGCAATGCGCGTAACTCATCCAGTGCTATTTCCAGGTTCTCGAGTCCGTCTATTTGCTGTAGCTGATACATGGCGCGGTTTGCGTTGTTGATGCCCGCGAAGCACCGGCTCCATAACTGCCGGGTGTGACTTTGCGTTGCATCCCACGTATGCATATGCATGGTCCGATACACACCTCCGTCATCCCATCCCCCTCTTGGTAGCCTGATCGGTGTCACGATTACATCTGATGACTCCTCCTGTGTGTCGAAATAGCTGTGCCATCCCCAATACAGCGCCCGGAGCGAAGTATAGGCCGGGGCGACGATGTTGTTGATATCGTCTGAGGTCAGTTCTGTACTTTCCGCGATAATGGAATCGTATACCGATTCATCTAATTTCGTACATGAAAGTATGGCGGACACGACGACGGCCGCGCTCAACGTGAATGTGTTTCTCATCATTTTCTTCATGGCGATAAGGAATTAAAAGGTTACGTTCAGTCCAACAGTCAAGGTCTTATAGGTCGGGTATTTGTCCCTGGAATCGGTACCTGCTGTCAATTGATTCCGCCGTTCAATTTCAGGATCCAACCCTTTATAGTCGGTGAAGACAAATAGGTTGGTCCCTGCGGCATATATTCGCGCGGAATTCAGAAATTTAATGGTTTTTGTAGGTAGGTTATACCCGATGGTAATATTCTGTACTTTAAGGTAATCGCCGTCTTCAATGTAATGGCTTACGTAGGCCTGTGGATAATTGAGCGTTGCTTTTCCATAAACTTTATCAAAGGCGCTGTTGAGCATATTATATTGGATCGTCGGATTTTCGTAAAACATCCGTTGGAAATTGAGGATTTGAAAATCGAATTCACCTGTGATAACAACACTGAGGTCGATGTTTTTATGCCGAAAGGTATTTGTCAGGCCACCACTCATCGCGGGTATACCGTTGCCCAAATACTGTTTGTCGTCATCACTGGTTGCTTCTGATATTTTTTTCCTTGTTCCGTCAGCCGTTTCGATAACCCATTCGCCATTTTCATCGATGTCTACCGCTTTTAAACCAAAGAAGTTACCAACAGACTTTCCGACCTGCAAGCGGTGTGTGTACGTCTGGATGGGGGCTGCCGTCGCACCCGTGTTGAAATAGTCGCCAACGACCTCAAAAAGATCGTTCGAAAGGCTATTCAGTTGGTTTTTATTGCGTGAAAAGGTGAATGAGGCACTCCATTCAAAATTAGCTTTCTTTACGGGCGTGGCATTTAACAGCACTTCTATCCCTTGGTTTTGCATTTCACCCACATTCGCTTTGATTCGATTGTAGAGGTAAGGGGGTACGGGTACGGTATAATCCCAGAGCATGTCCTTGGTCAGCTTATTGTAAGCGTCGATGCTGCCACTCAGCCGATTTGCAAAAAGGGAGAAATCCAACCCGATATTCACTTCATTGCTCTTTTCCCAGCGTAAGTCAGGGTTGGGGTTGCTAACGGGTACAAGGCCTTGTATCCATTGATTGTTGGTATAGAAATTCCCTTCATAGGTCAGTAAGGTTTGCGAAAGATAGGAGTCATTCGGAATCACGCCAGTAACCCCGTAACCCCCTCTCAATTTCAGGTTGGTTAAAAATCCGATATCCTGCATAAATTGCTCATTGCTGATGGTCCAACCCAACGATAAAGACGGGAATGTCCCCCATTTGTTGTTCACGCCAAATTTTGAGGATCCCTCGCGCCTTACGCTGGCGAGGATATTGTATCGGTTATCAAAGCCGTAGCTTACCCGGCCAAAAAAGCCAATAAGCCGATCATCGTCCTTATTACTGCCCATTGTGGCCCGCCCTTCCAAGAGGGCTGCCCCGGTCGTCATATTGTGATACGAGTACTTGTCCGTCGGGAAGTCCGAATTGGTGTAAAAGCCTCCTGAATTGACATGGTATTGGTAACTGTAGCCTGCCAACGCATTCAGTCTATGCCTGTCCATCGTTTTCGAATAGGTGGAAGTCATTTCCAAATAGTCCGTCGTGCTTTTGCCGTCGCCCCTAGAGGCATAGCCGTTAAGCCCGTTTTTCGTGTTGGACGCATGTTGTTTAGTCTCGGAATACCCTTCCAGCCGAGTACGCCTATCCGTAGCCAGCATCAGCTTTGCATCCCAGCCGTCGAGGATTGAAACCGTGGCATTAGCGGTTACGCGGGTCCAGTCATTGGTTATGATCCCATCGGTTTCCTGAATCATTGCTACCGGATTGGTGGATTCGCGTAGGGAAGTCTCATACCATTTTCCCTGATCATCAATCACCCTTTCCGTTGGGTTCCTAATCAGGGCCTGGCGGTATATTTCTTGATTGAACGGTTCACCGTCACCAAGGGCACTGCCTGTCCGCGACCCCCTAAGTATGTTGGCATTCAGTTTTAACCGGTTGTCAAACATACTGTGGTTGACGTCAAACGATAATCGCAACTCGTTGTTGTACGACCGTACAAATACACCGTCGTTTCCCAGGTAGTTGAAGTTACCAACGTAGTTAGACCGCGAGTTTCCACCTTTGATATTGAGATTGTGGTTTTGGATGAATCCCTTTCGGGTGATTTCGCTTAGCCAATCCGTGGTATGCCCTTCGTCGTATGACTCCGGAAGAAGCCCTTGTTGAATCAGCCCCCGCAGTTGACCGGCATCTACGAAGTCTGCCCTTTTGTAGAAGTCAGTTTGCGAAAAATATGTGCTGTAATCGAGCGTTGTCGGAATGTCGCGATCCACTTGCTTGGTCGTGATTAAAATGACACCGTTTGCGCCACGGGTTCCGTAGATGGCTGCCGCGGAGGCATCTTTCAACACATCGATAGACTCGATTTCCTGTGGCGCAACGGTATTGAATTCGCCCGGAATCCCATTAATCAAAACCAGGGGTGCCGTGTTTCCCTGTAACGACGAAATACCTCTGAGGTTGATGTTTGGCGTAGCAGCGGGATCACCCGAACCGTTGGTTATATTCAGGCCAGCCACTTTCCCACGGATAAGCTCGGAGGCATCGCGCATAGCACCTTTGGTAAAATCCGCCTCCTTCAGACTGGCAATTGCGCTGGTTACATCACCTTTCCGCTGGGTGCCATACCCGATAACGACAACTTCTCCCAATTCGGAAACATCTGTCGCGAGTGCAATGTTAATGGTAGACTGCGTGCCAACAGCGACCGTCTGGGTAACATAACCCAAAAAAGCAACGGTTAGCGTATCGCCCGGTTGCATCGCGATGGAATAATTGCCGTTGACATCGGTCGAAGTACTTCCGTTGGCGAGTTGGGCTTTTACAGTGACGCCGGCAAGCGATTCACCGGAATCAGCGTCGGTAATTTTACCCCTGATTTCCCGCTGTGCCTGCGCCATGCCGGATAATGGGTACATGCAAATCAAATAAGCGATGCAAAACCATTGGAATGAATTGAAGCTTTTCATATCGTTGGAGGTTAGTTATTTTTCACTTGTCCGTTTCGACGTATCGATGCAATTCCTCATTTTTTTTCAGTGGTCCCATAAAAAAGAGCATGATAAGCAAACCAATGAGCCCTGCGATACCGAATCCGATAAACAGGATATCATAGGCGGTAGTATAGCTGTAAACCGCAGAATACGTCTTCACGGTGACACCCGACAACGCTTGGAAAAGCGCTCCACCGAGTCCCGTACCGACGCAAGCCAGCCCCCAAACCGATGCAGTAGCGCTCTTGGGCACCACATCTGCGGGAAATGCGAGTGAATTTGCCGTATAGGCCGTATACCCGAAGCCCGAAACGCCAAACAAGATCAAAGCGGACATCGGGGAAACGACGATGAACGGCGCAAGCAAAAGCGGCAGGCACATCAGCGCGCCGGCTATACCCACTGCAATTTTCCGAGCCTTGGGGATTGGCACCCTTTTTTTGATGATAAATTGGGTAAAATAACCGCCGATGAGATTACCCACATCTGCAATGAGAAAGGGGATAACGGCATACCACCCGATTTTTGCCATATCCCATCCATGCACGTCTGCGAGGTAGCGACCGATCCAGAATGTCACGAAATACCAGATGGGATCCATGAAAAATTTAGAGAGCGTAAACATGCGCAGGAACCGCGTTTTGAATAGCTTCATGGGGGGGATAATCCTCGCCCGCGCTTCTTTGGTCGCACGTTCGGGCGTATAATAGGTAAACCAAAATGCGGCAAGCCACAGGTAACCCGTAATACCCAGAATGATGAAGGTCGATTGCCAACCATAATTGATGCCTAGGAACGCTACTAAAGGCGGGGCGATGATAGCCCCCAGCGCCGAACCGCTGTTGAAGATGCCGGAAGCGGTTGACCGTTCATGCGGCGGAAACCATTCGCTGATCAATTTGATGGCCGCCGGCCAATTTCCCGCTTCACCCAATCCCAGAAAAAAGCGGACCAAGCCAAATTGGAAGGGTGTAATAGCAAAGGCATGTACCAACGCCGCGGTTGTCCAAAATGCCATACAGAGTGCATAGCCCAATCGCGTGCCCAACTTGTCGATAGCAAGGCCGGAGAAGGCATTCGATAACATGTAGGCGATAAAGAATGCGGTACCGATATAGCCGAATGCATCGTCCGGAATCAGTTCACGTAGTTCACCGTCGGCACTCAAATAGTTAAAAGAAAGCCGGTGTACATAGTTCAATACCGTGGCGAGAAAAGCCAGAATGACCATCACCCAGCGTATTTTCAATGGCTTTTCATCGCCTAAGGTATCGTGATTTATCTTCATAATTTGGTCTTCAATGGGCCACAAAATGTGAACCGTCTTTGAATGGTTACAATTCAGCCAAGGATAACGCCTGTCATCGAGGCTTCATGAAACAAAGTGTATTTTTCAAAAACACGTTGTATTTATATTAAACAAAGTTGAATAAAATTACCGAATAATTCAAGCCATATTTTGTCAACAATCAACCGTATTTTGATTGAACGGGTCACCATGTCAAGCGCAGCAAGGTCACCCCTTGTTGCGGCAGTGAGAAGGTCACGGATGACTTTCCGTTCTCCGTGGAAATCCATTGGGGTGACTCCAGCAGTTGAAGCTGTCCGGCTTTCTCCAACTCGCGGATCTGCACTTCACTAGGTGACTGTGGAGATCCCATTTTTTTCCGGACTTCGTAGGAATTACTATGTTCCTGATCAATCCGGTAATGTTGGAGGTAGACTTTTTCAGCGGGGATGCCAGCGATATTTACAACCACTGGGGCTGCTTGCCCGATGACGTTGTCATCGTGATAATTCCAAACCATGACGGCCGCACTCCGGTCATCCTTGGATGCCAGAGCGTTGATGTCTCGCTCAGCGCCTCGCACGCTGTTTTCCAATATCTTTTTGAAGTCATAGTTAAATTGACCAGAGACATTGACGCGGTTTCCGGTCATCATGCCAAACATCCGGAATACGTTTAATACTGGCTTGTCGACTCCATTGGTGGCCAGATCCCGGAAACCGGCAAACCACGGCTGGTCTTCAAATTCGAAAGACCAACTAACAGCACCGATCAAATCTGTGTTGTGATGGTCAGCGATATCCAATTTGCGAGCAAAGGATGCGGCGGTATAGCTGGAATACATCATGCCATTCCGATACGCATTATGCGGGTAGATGGCCTCGGAGCATGCTGCGCAACCTTCTGGATCCGATTCACCGATGACGACTGGCAGGTGCTTGAATTGCGGGTAAGAACGCTAATGCTATAAGACAGGTTCGTTTGGCATGATGGCGAGTGTCTGTTGTTTGGGTTGCAAGGGGATTACATATTGTCCCTGTTCATTTTCCTTGTATCCGTTCAATGCATAGTGGCTGCCGGTTTGGGCAGTCTGTTCCAGCCGCAGGTAAGCGGAGGGAACATGGGTAGCTGCCTTGGCTAAGGTAATGCGCACTTCGGCTGTCTTTTCGTTATACGCAACTTCATCAATAAGTCCGGCATCCATCGTGATCCAAAGGCCAATAGGCGCAATGAAAACCCGTGATTGTGCGGCGGTGGTCACCTTGGTCGTTACCCAATTACCGCGCTGTTTCAATATACCGCTAAAAGCCAACCAACCGAATTCGGGGTGTTTGACCATGTATGTGCCGGAATTGACGGCATAGCCGTAAAATCCGCAGCCGTAGTCGCCTGCGTAGCCATCGATGGCGAGTGTCGAAGGATAGGAATGGAAAGCGGCCGGGCCAAAACCATCTTGGGTAATGTTGGCTAAGGCACCCAATGCACCCGCGTGACCTACCCGTAGCAGGTGGAAATCGTCGGGATTGTCGCGGTATTGGGTAAGTACAGGTATTGCATTGAGCGCTGATCCGTAATGGTGTAGCTGTCGTTCGATGCGGGAAAGTTTGCCGCCATACACGAAATCCCAGTATCGGCGAGCGCTGCCATTATACCCCCAATGGGGTACGGTAGGCATATATGCCAGTATCGCGTTGAGCGTCACCATCGCTTTCTCATCAAAACCGAAATATCGTGACCACAGGTATACTTCTTCCTGCCCGGTGGAGTCCCAGGGCATTTCGCTGCCGAAGGGGTAGGCCAGTGTGTGCCAGTGCTCGGCCCGTGTCCGCATGGCTGCTTCCAATTGATTGGCCATATCCGTATAACCTTCGGTTTTTAGGTCATTGAGCACCAATAAGAAAATAGATCCTTCCATTTGGCCAAATTGGGCATAGTGTGGTGCATGTTTCACCATAGCCATCGCCGTGTGGTATGCGCGTTCAAGGGAGGTCTGCCAAGGTGTTTCGGTGACTAGCCCCGTGTAATTTCGGGCTAATCGATACATCATCCAATGCGCTGCGGTCACATGTGGATAATTGTAAGACCGGCCGGGGCTATTCGCTTCCTTTTTCTTCCATGCCGCCCAACCGCGGTAGTTGATTGTGTCACTATACGTGCCAGCCGGCATCGAATCTGGCTCGTAATAGAACAAGCTTTTTTTAACCGCATATTTTAATTCGCCATCCGCATATTGGATGCCACCCCACAGTGTCTCGTTGACGAAGCGCTGTAATTTGTCTACTTCTTCCTTGTCTGGGCGTAGCACCTGTTTCATGATGGCAGCCAACCAACTGCCCGCGCCTGCTTCGTCGCTCAATCCGGCAAACCAAGCACGTGATTCTTGTGTAAGCTGCTTCTTGGTTTCGTAATCGTAGTTGATAACCGACGGAGAACGGCCGAAAAGATCGTTGTTGTCTTCATACCATTGCTGGGTAGTAAGAAAGTGACCGAGGTCGGCGACGGCGTCTTTTTCCGGTTTGATGACTTTGTAATTGATGGTCTGTCTCAGACCATCGGTATAGGTAATCGTCAGCCTGGCCCGACCCCATTGTTTTCCTTCGATTTCATATGTCTTCCGACCGTTTTTCGTTTGGTCGCTCTTTTTAATGCCAAGTGCATCGGCAGGATACGACTCCACAGATTTTACGTCGTTGGGATATTGCAGGAAAAGCTTAGCCGGCACGTCCTGGGGTACCACATAGCCCGGAATCCCGATGGCAACAGGGCGCTTTTGTTCCGCAAGCGTTTCCTCAATCTGCCGGATACTGGGTGCCAAGACAAAGCGCAGTGCAACCGATTTTGTTTCGCCGGGCTGTAGGATGGACGAAGTAGGTGCGTTCCATTGCGCCGCATCCTTCCATCCCGTTTCTGCATGCGCCTTGCTGTGGATCATCCATTCGTGAAAGCCTTCGAAGACGATGCTGCGTGGAGTGGGGTCATCATTTAAAGGACTGTAGGCTTCGAAAGGCGCATTTTCATGCGGAAGGACCAGTAGCACAGGACCTTCACCATGGAGCCGGTTTACTTGTAGGTAACCCGCATCCTGCCCGATATAGGGGTCAAAAAAGACGTTGTCGGCGTGGGCCTCATCCAGGCTTTTGTCCTGTAGGATATTGTTGAATATCATAGGGATGCCCAATGAGCCGATTTCAAGGGCATTTGCTGTTTTATTCGTCAGTTCGAAACGAAGTACCAAATTACCATTCACCGATTGCCAGAAGCGTTTTACCGAAAGGGGGGCATCCGCAGGTAACGTTGGTCCGAGGTCTGCTCCCACTAAATTCTGGCCTACGGCTACTAGCGGGATTACCGGCGCACGCTTGGAGGCGGTGGAATACGATTGCCAAGCGGCTTGCTCGCCCGTTCTTATTCGGAAATTGATATCACCGAGGTGATACAGGCCGTCTTTTGCCCGCGCTTCCAGTCGTTCGTCCGGTGTATAGTCAAACGCCGTGTCTGCCAATGGGACCAGGCCGGCCACGGTTTGCGACGACTTCACAAGCTGGAGTTCGAAAGGAGCAACGGTAAACACAGTGATACCGTGTTCCAACCCTAGTGTGGATGGGCGCTGGGCAATGCGCTCCCATGGTGATTGGGCAAATCCGGTGTATGCAAATAAGGTAATCAGTGCAGCAGAGAGACTAGCCATTTGGTGAAGTGATCGGGGAAGTAGGAGAGCTGGTATACGCATGGTATGGTTATTTTTGATTAACAAATGTAAATAAGACGTTTTTAAGTCGATGGCCAAATTTTAGCTGATTTTACTTGGATATTGATGCGCACTAATACGGTTCCCGAAATTTTCTAAGTGACCGTTTTATATTTCAATTTTCCTGTTACCTTTGCTAAGTTAACATTTTTGATTAAACCTGGTTTAGCATGGAGAACAACAAAATAAGCATGTCGATAGCGGTGATTTTGGCAATTGCCGGAGTATCGGCTTGTAACGCACCCCAAGAACAATCATCCGATGCCAACGCTTCGTCGGTCTTAACCGTAGTGCCTGCTGATTTCGAGGCAGACATTAATGGGGATTCGGTGAAACTATATACACTGACGAACGGTACGGCGATAGCCGCTATCTCCAATTACGGGGCCCGCGTAATCAGTTTGCATGTGCCGGACAAAAACGGAAACCTGGTGGATGTCGTACTTGGCTACAAAGACCTGGCGGCGTACCGGCAACCCGGAGAAGGTTTTTATGGCGCTGTCGTGGGCCGTTACGGCAACCGTATTGCCAAGGGTCAATTTGAATTGGAAGGCCAACAATACCAATTGGAGCTGAACGACGGGCCGAATACATTGCATGGGGGTACAAACGGTTTCTTTGGAAAAGTCTGGGAAGTGCAGCACGTGACGGATAGCAGCTTAGCGTTGCAATACGTGTCACCGGATGGTGATGCGGGTTATCCGGGAAAGCTGGAGGCAACGGTGAAGTATACGCTTACGTCGGATAACGGATTGGATATTACCTATCGTGCCACCACGGATAAAGCAACGGTGGTAAACCTGACCAATCATGCGTATTTCAACCTCAGCGGGGAGGGAGACAGCACGATACTAGACCATCTATTGACCATTCGCGCAGATGGCTATACGCCTGTAGACGAGACCCTGATCCCTACGGGTGAAATTGCACAGGTTGAAAACACGCCGTTTGACTTTCGCCAGCCCACCGCTATTGGTGCGCGTATCGACACCGCAGATGCACAGCTGTTGCTCGGAAAGGGATACGATCACAATTTCGTGCTGAAAAAAGATGCTGGTTTGCAACTCGTGGCCACCGTGGAAAGCCCGAAAACGGGTATCGTGATGGATATCCTCACCGAAGAACCGGGCCTGCAGTTTTACAGCGGTAACTTCATGGACAATGTGCAGCACGCAAAGGGCGGCAAGACCTATAATTATCGTTCGGCATTTTGTTTGGAGACCCAGCATTTCCCGGATGCGCCAAATCAGCCGGAATTTCCTTCTACCATATTGGATCCCGGCAGTGAATATAAGACACGGACGGTGTACCGATTTAGGTAGCTGGAAGCTGTAAACCGCTTATTTTTTCAGCAATTCATTCGTCACGTACGCATAGCTTTTTGCAATGCTTTCAAACGGATCAATGGTGATAAAATCCTGTTCCACGAAAGCATATTGCAATCCCGCTGTGCTAGCCTCCATCATGATTTTCTTGAAGTCGATACTACCGGATCCTACTTCGGAATACGTGATCGCCTCGGTGATTTCCATGACGGGTTTGTCGTCGTAGTCGGTACCCGTGACAGTGGCGGTGTTTCCTTTATCCATGTCTTTGATATGCCAGAGCGGGAAACGGCTTGGGTGCTTTTCGAAGTACAGGGAACTGTCTGTTCCTGATTTTTCACTCCAGAACAGATCCAGTTCAAATGCCACGAGGTGTTTATCTGTGTTTTCGATAAGGATATCCAAACCGATGCTGCCATCAGCTAATGTACGGAACTCCCAAAAATGGTTGTGATAGCCGATCGTTAGCCCAGCCTTAGCAGCCAACTCACCACCCTTGTTGAGTTGTTCGGCCATGAAACGATAGTCGTCTGCAGTAAGTTTATCGATAAGTAATAATGGTGGGATGGGCGCAATGAGGTAACGTTGCCCCAACTCAGCGGCCGTATCGATGTAGGCTTTCAACAGTTCCTCGCTGCCATTCCCACGCGTTAGGAACTCGTCGAGCAAGTAATGTCCACTATAACTTTTCAGGCCATTTTGGCGTAATTGATTGCGCAATGCCCCCGTTTCCCATCCCCAAAAACTCATTTTCCCCGCTTCGTTGCCTGCTGCGCCGAAAGTCTCCACATGGTCATATCCGATTTCTGCCACTCGCGTGAGCGTCGCGGCCACGTCATCAGCCAACTGGTCTCGCAAGGTGAAAAGCTGGAGACCGATTTCTTTTAATACCGAGGTGGATGTCGTCTGCCGAGTGCATGAAAACAACGATGGTGCAAAACAAGCTGCTGCCACGCTGGCTGCCGCTTGCTTCAAAAACGCTCGCCGATTGGTACTCATAATCCGGTTATTTTAGATAGCTAATGTAAGTGTTAACGGCTTAAAAACCAAATCAGTTAACCACTAAAGTATACATAAGCCGCTATAATCAACACAACGATACCAATGGATGAAATAACATCCCATTGGTTCCAACTCGCGCGGGTTTCTCGTCGATGTTCGTCGGTTATGGTGCCGAAGGTTAACCCTGCGATTTTTTCGTATGAAGGTGCAGCGGTGGCGTAGCTCACGACAAACATCACGGCTAAGCTGATCAAGAAAATGATCAAGCTGTAATATTGGAAGAATATGTTGTTCAAAATCCAGAAAAACGAACCTTCGGCGTAGGCAAAGCCATCCGATAACTTCACGGGTGTGTCAATGACCAGCCGCAGCAGCCCGAGGAAAAATCCCGTATAGAGCGCCGCCAAGCATCCTTGGGCGTTTAACCGCTTATGAAAGATGCCCGCAAAAAAGACGACCGCAATCGGTGGTGCCAGATAGGCTTGCACGCCTTGTAAGTAGTCATACAGCCCTTTTCCGCCACGTATGACTGGAATCCAGAGTAAGCCAATCACAATCATGACCACGGTAGCAGTACGGCCTACCCATACTAATTTTTCTTGGGGCACGTTGGGCCGGAGCTTCGAATAGAAATCAATGGTAAATAAGGTAGAAGAAGCATTGAAAGCGCCCGCGAGCGAACTCATCAATGCAGCCAGGAGACCAGCTACGACAATACCGCGGATACCTACCGGGAGGACATGTGCGACCATCAAGGGGAATGCTTGCTGGGCTTGGTCACGGATGATTTTGCCATCTGCACCGATGAGTTGTTCGGTCAGTACTGGCAGCTTGCCGCTCGCAGCCAGCCCATAGCAAATGATTCCCGGAATTATGAAGATGAATACAGGGAAAAGCTTAAAGAATGCTGCGGCAATAGAACCTCTTCGGGCTTCGGTTTCGTTTGGTGCGCCGAGTACCCGCTGTACAATGTATTGGTCTGTCGTCCAATACCACAGTCCGATAATGGGTGCACAGAATAACATGCCGATCCATGGATAATTATCATTGAAGTACCAGGCCATCTTGTCGGTTTCTTTTACCGGACTCCATGTGCCTTCGATGCCATCTGGAACCAGCGGCTTCCATAGGTTAAACATTTCGTCACCTACCGTTTCCCGCAACGCTGACCATCCCCCCATGGCCTGTAGTCCGAGGATAGTAACCAATGCAGAGCCGATGATGAGTACTACCGTTTGAAATGCTTCGGTATAGGCGACCGCTTTCATTCCACCAACGACGGTATACAGCCCCGTGAGGATAATAATCAGCACGGATCCTACCCAAAAGCTATCGAATCCCAGAAAACTGACCTCAGGGAGTAAGCCGGTAAAAACCATTCCGCCAGCATATACACCTACTGCGAGTTTGGTCAGTACATAAGCCACCAAGGAAATAGCTGAGAGGACCGTCCTTGCACGCGGAGAAAATCGTCGTTCTAAAAACTCAGGCATGGTAAACACTTTCGAACGCATATAGAACGGGACAAGCACCCAAGCCAATATCAGCAAGCACCAAGCATGGAGTTCGTAATGTGCCATGGCTACACCATCGGTTGCCCCGGAGCCCGCTAGGCCAACTAGGTGTTCAGAACCAATGTTGGATGCAAAGATGGATGCGCCGATGACAAACCATCCAAGACTTTTGCCCGCAAGGAAATAGTCCTGCGCCGAATCGTTCTTCTTACGCATCGACCAAACGGCGATGCCTACCACCAGCAGAAAGTAAAGGCCTATGATGACCCAATCGAGTGTTTCAAGGAGTTGCATAACGGTTTATAATTTAATTGAGGTTAGTATTTGCCAGCAAAGTATCGTTCGCTCCAGTCGATTTCTTTCAAGAAATCAGTAAGGTGAGTATTTTTTCCGATATGGAGTAATTCGATACCGGCGATTGTAGCGAAATCCTGGAAATGTTGAATGGTGAGGTTTTGGCTGTAGACGGTATGGTGTGCTCCGCCCGCATAAATCCATGCCGAACAACCTGTCTTGAGGTCAGGTAACGGAGTCCAAAGTACGCGAGCCACGGGAAGTTTGGGTAATTGATGTTGGGGTTCGTGTGCTTTCACGTTGTTGACGACCAAGCGGAAACGATCGCCCATATCGACAAGGCTCGCATTGAGTGCAAAGCCTCCGGGAGCATCGAAGACTAGCCGTGCTGGGTCATCTTTGCCGCCTATTCCCAGCGGGTGCACTTCTAAGTTCGGTTTCCCGCTCGCTAGCGAAGGGTCAACCTCCAGCATATGCGCGCCAAGAACCAATGCATTTGCTGGATCCAAATGATACGTGTAGTCTTCCATGAAGGCATTTCCACCCGGTATGCCTGCAGCCATTACCTTGGCAGCACGCACCAGGACAGCGGTTTTCCAATCGCCTTCACCCGCATAGCCGAAGCCCGATTGCATAAGCCGCTGGGTAGCGATGCCCGGTAATTGTTTGAGGCCATGCAGGTCTTCAAAGGTGTTGGAAAAGCCCTTAAATCCACCATCTACAAGAAACTTACGAAGCCCGATTTCGATTTGGGCAGCATCACGTAGGTGCAGACGCTGAGCCCCATCATGTCGTACATTTGGCGCCAGCGTATAAGCCTGCTCGTATTCGTCGATGAGGGAATCGATTTGTGCGGAAGTGACGCCGTTGACCACCGCAACCAAATCGCCAACCGCATAGGTATTGACCGAAAAACCGAACTTAGCCTCCGCGTCTACTTTATCACCATCCGTAACGGCAACATTGCGCATGTTATCCCCGAAACGAGCAAACTGTGCGCCCTGCCAGTCGTGCCAAGCTGCTGCTGCACGGCTCCAGATATTGATCTGATCAATGACGTCCGTATCTTTCCAATGCCCCGTGACCACCTTACGGTTGATACGTAGTTTGGAAACGATATGGCCAAATTCACGGTCGCCATGGGCACTTTGGTTGAGGTTCATGAAGTCCATATCGATGGTATCCCACGGGATATCCCGATTATACTGCGTATGGAGGTGCAGCAAGGGTTTATGCAAGATGTTCAGCCCCCTGATCCACATTTTTGCCGGCGAGAAGGTGTGCATCCAGGTAATAAGCCCGATGCAATGTGTTGAATGATTGGCTTCTGCAATGGTTGCGTAGATTTCGTCCGACGTCGTGACGATGGGTTTGAAGACCACGCGTACGGCAATCTGGTCGGATTGGTCAAGGTGTCTGACAATTTCTTCGGCATGAGCTGCGGCTTGTCTGAGTGTCTCTGCGCCGTAAAGGTGTTGGCTTCCCGTAAGAAACCATACTTCTAAATTTCTAATGTCTATCATGTGGTTTGCTATTCGCTTATCTATTATTTGCTGATTCGTTTATCCGTTTTTTGCTGTTCGTTTTTACTTTTCGGCTAATGGCTTTTGTCTCCCTACTACGACTGCCCATAGTATGAATCCGGTCCATGCTTACGTTCGAAATGTTTCTTGATGAGCGCATCTTTCAACCGGGGCGCTTTTAGATTGATTTGTTCAGTCAGTGTTGCCATTTTTGCCACATATTCCAGGACGGCACTATTATATACTGCTTTTTCACCAGTTTTCCCCCACGTGAAAGGCGCATGGTTGCCCACCAATATCATTTCCACTTCTTCAGGATTGAGATTATTCGCTTCAAAATGGTTGAGTATCTGGAATCCTGTTTCATATTCATAATTCCCTGAAATCTTTTCGTCGGCCATGGGCGGTGCACATGGGATATCGATGGTTAGATGGTCGGCGTGGGTGGTTCCATAGATGGGGATATCGCGCAGACTTTGTGCCCATGCAGTAGCATACGTGGAGTGTGTATGAACAATTCCCCCGACGGTCGGCCAGTGTTTATACAAGACGGCGTGGGTTTTGGTATCCGATGACGGGCGCAGGTTGCCCTCCACGCCCTTTCCGTCAAAATCCACAATAACCATCTTCTCAGGGGTTAGGTCCACGTAAGCCACACCGCTTGGCTTGATCGCGAAGACGCCCAGGCGATGGTCGGCGACACTGGCATTCCCGAATGTGAACAAGACCAATCCCAGTTGTGGCAACTGCATGTTCTGCCGATAGGCTTCCTGCTTGATTTCTTCGTATTGACTACTCATGTGACTGATTCGTGATCTGTTCTTCAATAAAATTCCCCACACGGGTATACCGCGCATATCGCTTAGCATATTGGATGGTATGTTGGGGATTGGGACGATATTCCCGATCAAACCCTTGGCCCATTTGCTGCATAGCTTCTGCTACATCAGTGAATACGCCCGCCGCGGTCGCTGCAAACATGGCTGCGCCGATGGCACAGGTTTGTTCTGACCGATGTACCTTGATGGGCATGCCAATGACATCAGCCATCAACTGCATGACGAATGGCGACTTGCGAGGTATTCCACCAAGCGCGATCAGGCCTTTCACGGGAATGCCTTGTTCGATAAAACGATCAACGATTTTCTTGGCCCCGAAAGCCGTAGCCTCGACCAACGCCCGGAATATCCGGGGTGCATCGGAAGCCAACGTAAGCCCCACAATAGCTCCTTTGAGCAACTGGTTAGCATCAGGTGTACGCCTTCCGTTGAGCCAATCGACAGCAAGTTCGATATCTTCGGTGACCGGAAGCTGCATCGCCTGCTTGCTGAGTTCGTGTAGCAGTTGATCTTCGACTTGTTGCATGATCGCATGTTGGCCTGCCTCCGCTAACGTTTTCAATGGCCATGCCAACAGGTTTTTGAACCAAGCGTATACGTCGCCGAAAGCCGACTGTCCCGCTTCCAGGCCGATCATGCCGGGGATGACAGAGCCGTCTACCTGTCCACAGATACCGTGCACCAGCTTGCCTTCCATTTCATGCTTGGGTGCAACGAGGATATCGCACGTAGACGTACCGATGATTTTGCTGAGGTAGTACGGTTCAATCTGTCCACCTACAGCCCCCATGTGGCAGTCAAATGCGCCAATGCCGATAACAACATCCGTATGGAGTCCCAGTTTTGCGGCCCACTCGGCACTCAATGTACCCGCAGCTTGGTCGGCGGTAAACGTCTCTTGCGGTAATTTTGCAGTAAAACCATCCAATAATGGATCCAACGTGGCGAAAAAATCATTCGGTGGGAATCCACCAAATTCGGCTGCCCACAATGACTTATGCCCTGCTGAACAGACACCCCGTTTGATGTCGGCGGCTTGGTCTCCGCCGCATAGCAAGAAAGGAATCCAGTCGCAGTGCTCCACCCACGAATGCGTGGCTTGATTGACCTGTTCATCCTGCCTGAAAACGTGGAGCAGCTTGGCCCAGAACCATTCCGACGAATAAATGCCACCAACATATTGGAGGTAGTCTGTTGCAAATTTTTTAGCGTGGGTATTGATTTCGGCTGCCTCCTTTACCGAGGTATGGTCTTTCCATAACACGAACATCGCATTTGGATTGTCGGAAAATTCGGGAAGCAGCGCGAGCGGTGTTCCCCGCTTGTCGACGGCTACAGGAGTAGAGCCCGTCGTGTCTACGGATATACCTACCACACGTGCAGCAATGGCAGGACCCGCTTGCTCAACACAAGCACGTATCGTGTATTCCAGCCCCTCGATATAATCCAAGGGGTGCTGCCTGAATTGGTTTTGAGTTGCCTTGCAATACAACCCGTTTTTCCAGCGTGGATAGTCGAATACGGCCGTGGCAGCCGCTTCTCCGGTTTCGGTACTTACCAATACCGAGCGAACCGAATCCGTTCCGAAATCTACACCGATTACATATTTTACGCTCATTCCGCTATACTTCTTGAGGTTAATTGATTAGTCGTGTCAAAATAACATTTAATTGATGAGAATTAAAAGCAAAAACGAAGCAAAATTTTATTTATTATCCAATCGTTTATTTTTTAGTATTCGGGATTCGACACGAAATTCAAGAACTTGGTGAATTTTTCTTTGTACGTCGTTTTATCGAGTTTGTAGTAAAAGGCACCTTTCTTGGAGTTCTCCTTGTCTTTGTCCAGCTGTTTGATGAGCAGTCCTGTTGAACGCAATTTGCGTGTGAAATTACGCTTATCCAGTTGCACATCATATACCTGTTCGTAGAGGGTCATGATCTGCGGGATGGTAAATTTTTCGGGCAGCAATTCAAACAAAATGGGATGCAGGGCTGCTTTATACCTTAATCTGTTTTTAGCATGTTGCACCATTTTGTCGTGATCAAAGATCAATTGCGGTATGCGGTCCAACTGGAACCATTCGGCTCGATAGTCGTCACTGAGCTGTTTTTCATATTTTTTGATGTCAATAAGCGCAAAGTAGGTGATACTGACGGTCCGTTCTATGGGATCCCGTTCCGGTTCACCGAATACCAATAGCTGTTCCATATACACATTCTTCAACCCAGTGAGTTGCTTAAGCACCCGCGAGGCGGCGTCCTCGGGTTTTTCATCCGATTGGACAAATCCACCCATAAGGCTCCACTTATTCTTTTCGGGTTCAAACCCCCTTTTAATCAACAACAATTTGAGGTTAAAACCATCAAATCCGAATATAATGCAGTCCACTGCAACCAGGATACGTGTCTGTTTAATGTATTTTGTCATAATGTCGGGTTTCTACTGTTGATATTTGTACAATAATAATGGATTCAAATGGGATTATACGACGTAATTTAACTTTTTAATAACTGATTTTACCCTAATTTATGGCGATATGTTGTCAGCAAATGACATTATTTTATCATGCCGGATGCAAGGTTGCGCAAACATACAAATGAATTTTAAATTTTAAGTGTTTGCAAATGAGTTTTTTAATTTTATTAAGCAGCATTTAGTTTAAAATTACTTAAATGTTTTGTTGACGTTTATTTAAAATAATCCGAATTTAGTCCTATCGATTTTGCTTGCTTAAAGCGAGGCCGATTATAAACACTAAAACATCATCTACATGCGCGGTATCTGCTTATTTATTAGCATGTTCGTTTATGGGGGTGCGTTGGCGCACAGTGAAGAACATTACACCTTATCAAGTCCCGACAATCGGTTGAGCACCGAGATATGGTCAGACGGTCCGGGCCAGATTTCGTATTCGATAAGCAAGGACGGCCATACGGTATTGGATCGGGCGACTTTGGGTGTTTCAGCCGAGGGTAGGGACGATGTACGTATTGTGGCCGCATCGGAGCCGGAGCGAATAACAGCTGCCTATGAGGTCAGGACGGGGAAACGGCGATTGAACACCTATTCGGCCAACCGACGCATATTGCAATTGCGCAATGGCGATAATCAGGGCTATGATCTGGTTTTTCAAGTTTCGGACGATGGTGTCGCTTTCCGTTACTATTTCCCAAACTCCACGGGGCAGCAACTGACCATCCATAGGGAATTGACATCCTTTCGATTTCCGAGTCATGCGAAGGGTTGGCTGCAACCCATGGCTGCTGCCAAATCCGGATGGGAACAAACCAATCCGTCGTACGAAGAACATTATGAACAGGGAATCCCTGTAAGTACGGCAGCGCCGGCCACGGGCTGGGTGTATCCGGCACTTTTCCAAGTAGATCGTGTATGGGCACTGATTACCGAGGCAGGTCTGGACGGGACGTACTGTGCAACACGGCTTGTGCAGGGCGAGGCTGCCGGCGAATACCGGATCGGTTTCCCCGATCCGTTGGAAGTCATGCCAGATGGCGGATTACTTCCAGCGTCCAGCGAGCCGTTTTACTCACCTTGGCGTGTGGTCACGGTAGGTTCACTGGCCACTGTCGTGGAATCCAATTTGGGGCTTGATGTCGCTGATAAGGCCATTGTTATTGCTGAAGATGTCGTGAAACCGGGTAAATCATCCTGGAGCTGGATCAATTCGAAAGACGATCGCATCGTATACGAAGAACAGCGGAAATACATCGACTTCGCCGCTGATATGAACTGGCAATATTGCCTGATCGACGTCAATTGGGACCGCAAGATCGGTTACGAAAAGATAGCGGAATTAGCCGACTATGCAGCAACCAAAAATGTTGGCTTGCTATTGTGGTACAATTCTGCCGGCATTTGGAATACAGTCAAATACACACCAAAAGACAAACTACTTACCCACGAGGGCCGGAACGAAGAATTTGCGCGTATCAAGGCGATGGGGATCAAAGGTGTCAAAATCGATTTCTTCGGCGGCGACGGGCGATCGGTGATCCGATATTACATCGATATTTTGGAAGATGCCGCCAAGCAGGGGCTATTGGTTAATTTTCATGGGGCTACGTTGCCCCGCGGCTGGTCGCGCACCTATCCACACCTGATGACCGTGGAAGCTGTACGTGGCTTTGAGATGGTCACCTTTATGCAGGAGGATGCGGACCGACAGGCTACCCATGCAACGATCTTGCCGTTTACACGCAACGCATTCGATCCCATGGATTATACGCCGATGAACCTGTCTAAGGTACGTACCCAAGTGCAACGGCGTACCACCGCAGCATTTGAACTGGCTACCAGCGTGCTCTTTATTTCCGGCATACAGCATTATGCCGAATCGCCGGAAGGTATGGTACAGGTGCCGGCACAGGTCAAGGCATTTCTGCGCGCGCTACCCAACTCCTGGGATGATGTTCGATTTATCAGTGGGTTTCCCGGGAAAGATGTGACCATCGCCAGAAAGTCGGATGGACGATGGTATATCGCGGGGATTAATGGTGAGGCCGAAGCGAAGAAATTGACGGTCGACCTGTCCACATTTGAGGGAATTCATCACGCCATGCTGATAACGGATGGACCGGAAGCCGGTGATTTTAAGGTGGAAACCGTCCCGCTTATGGAGATTGCGATTGCTGTAAAGCCAAATGGGGGCTTTGTGGTCGTACTGGAATAAGGAATCGTTTCGCAATGTATTTATATTCAGTTATTAAATTATGAGACCGCTTGTTTTAATTATACTCGTTGTCGCATGTAATATCGGAAGCACCCGAATTTATGCGCAACCCACTGCCGTCCGGGTACACGATCCGGTAATGGCTAAACACAAGGGTACTTATTACCTGTTTGCGACGGGGCGGGGAATCGCCGTGTGGTCGTCGACCGACTTAACCGAATGGAAACGGGAATCACCCGTGTTTAACGCTCCGCCAGCGTGGACCATCGCCGCTGTCCCTACCTTTAAGGGGCATTTCTGGGCGCCAGACATCAGTTATCACAACGGCCAGTATTACTTGTATTATTCGGTTTCCGCATTCGGGAAAAATACATCGTGCATTGGTTTAGCCACGAATGTAACGCTTGACCCCGAGGATCCCCGATTTGAATGGAAGGATCGCGGAAAAATCATCCAATCGTATCCCGGCATAACGAATTGGAACGCGATCGACCCGAATGTCGTGGAAGACGATGCCGGTACGGCGTATTTAAGCTTTGGCTCGTTTTGGGGTGGTTTGAAGATGATCCAGCTCGCGCCAAATCGAATGGCGGTTGTTGGCGATACATTGCAGTTGCCCACCATCGCAAGCCGGATAGCCGGCTCCGGAGCATCCAACCCGCCGGCTACTGCAGCTAATCCCAAAGATGCCGGCGGCAATGCCATCGAGGCGCCGTTTATCTTCAAAAAGAAGGATTACTATTACCTATTTGCCTCCATCGATTACTGCTGCAAAGGCCTAGAAAGCACGTATAAAATGATTGTGGGACGATCAACGCAGGCAACCGGACCCTATGTCGATGACCATGGTACGCCACTCGCTTCCGGTGGCGGTAAATTGCTGCTGGCAGGAGATGAGCGTTGGCAAGGCGTAGGACATAATTCGGTCTATACGTTTGACGGCGAGGATTACTTGATTTTCCACGGTTATGATGGCGACGATAACGGTGTTTCCAAACTGCGTATAGCGCGGTTGGCTTGGGACGAGCACGGGTGGCCGGAGTTGATAAACTGAAAGGCTTTTTTGTCTATAAATAAGTGTTTTGTTAACAATATATGTGCTTGGTAAGCGCATATCGCAATTAACCATTCGGTATGAAACGACTATTCATCGGCCCTCCGCCATGACATTTCGATGTTTCCGGAAGCTTTAATCAAATAATTACCAACCAGAAAATTAACTAGTTATGAGCAAGTATAGACTAAAGAAAGCAATCTTTAGACGCTTTATGCATATCGGGGTACTCCTAGGTATGGTGTTGGGAGGGCATGGATATGGGATAGCCCACTTACAAGAAATCGTGGTGCAGGGCACCGTTACCAATGGCGAAGGCGAACCGATTGCCGGCGTGAGCGTTTTGTTGAAGGGGGGTAACGGTGGAGCTACCACCAATGAACAAGGGGTGTATTCGTTGCGGTTGCCCAACGGCAACGGTATATTGGTATTTACCTACATCGGTTACAGTACCCAAGAGGTGGCCATAGCCAACCGCACGACCATAGACGTGCAACTGGAGGCCAGTAATGAGGCCCTGAGCGAGGTCGTTGTCGTGGGATATGGTACGCAGACCAAAGCATCGATTACAGGGGCGGTCAGCACGATTGGGTCGGAAGACCTGGTGCGGACGCCCGCTGTTGCTGCGACCAGTGCATTGGTAGGCAAAGTGCCTGGTGTCACCGCGCGTACCACGGATTCGCGGCCGGGCAATGGCGCGAATATCCAAGTGCGCAACTTGGGGAATCCATTGTATGTCATCGATGGGGTACCGTACAGCACCAGTGACGGAACAACTGCATTCGGATTCAATACGGGGGTATCGGGCCAGAATATCTTCAATAACCTCGGGCTGGAAGATATCGAGAGCATCACGGTATTGAAAGACGCTTCAGCGTCCGTCTACGGATTGCGGGCATCCAACGGCGTTGTCCTCATTACCACCAAGAAAGGCCGGAGAGGTGAAAACACCAGCATCAACGTGACCAGCTACTACGGCATGCAGAATTTCACACGTTTTCCCCGGCCGGCAAACGCGGGCCAGTATATCCGCGGGTTGCTGGAATCGGCACAGAACTTTGGCAATGACCCTGCACTGCTCTATAGCCCCGACCAATTAGTCAAATGGGAAGCGGGAACGGAAAAGGGATACAAAAGCTACGATTATTTTGAGGAAGTGATGCGTCCCAATGTACCGCAATACTACCTTAGTGCCAACGCTTCGGGTGGCTCAGAGCGGTCCAATTATTACATTTCGCTGAGCCACATTAATCAAGATGCCATCGTCAGGGATTTCAATTTCAACCGGACGAACCTGCAGGCCAACATCAGTGGCAACTTGGCCAAGGGACTGACGGTGGGCACGCAGATTAGCGCACGCGTGGAAAAAAGGCATAACGTGGGTGTACCGGGCCTAGACGATTACTTCAATCCCCTGCTGAGCGTATTCAGCATGTGGCCTACCGAAAGCCCTTATGCGAATGACAATCCGGACTATATCCACCAGACACACAACGTAAATGTCAACCCGGCTACCTACAAAGACGATGTGACCGGGTGGGTAGACGAGTGGTGGCGTGCGATGAATGTAAATTTCACTGCTGAATATGATTTTAAATTCGGACTGAAGGCGAAGGGGCTGTACTCGTATAACTTCACCAACGAGGACTTCGATGGCTTCGAATATACCTATGATGCCTACCTGTATGACGAGGCCACGGATACGTATTATACCCAGCCGGGTTTCGGTAACCAGAACCCCTGGCGTGAAAAACATAAGCGCAACGTCGTATCGCGGTTTGCACAATTCCAGCTGAGCTACGACAAACAGATTGGCCAGCATTCGATCGCTGCGGTGGCCGCTTTTGAACGATCAGATATGGAAAATTCCTACAATGTCATCCACACGGTGCCATCTAACAACTACATCCCGCTGATGTTTTTTGCTGAGCAAGACTATCTGGCGGACGAATGGAGTGTAGAAGCGCGTGCGGGTTATATCGGTCGTATCAATTATAACTTTGCCCAAAAGTACTTACTTGAATTAATGGGTCGTTATGACGGTTCATTCCTTTACGCGCCAGACCACCGATGGGGTTTCTTCCCGGGTGTTTCCGTAGGTTGGCGGCTCAGTGAAGAAGCGTTTATCAAGGACCGTATTGGCAATTGGCTGAATGATTTCAAACTCCGGTTATCGTACGGTGAGACGGGCAGTGAAATCGGTATCGGCGCCTTTGACTACCTGCCCGGCTATACCTTCGGCGGCGGCAATGTGAATGCTGGCCGGAGTGCCGTACTCGATGGGAATTTTGTGAATGGATTGCGGCCACGCGGGTTGCCCATTACCAATCTTTCGTGGGTAACCAACCGTACACAGAATGTGGGGTTTGATTTTACGGTGTTCGGCAAGTTGAGTGGTCAATTTGATTTGTTTGAACGTCGGCGTACGGGGTTGCCCGCTGCCCGATATGATGTATTGCTGCCCAGTGAAGTCGGATATACACTGCCCAACGAAAACCTAAATGCCGATGCGACACGAGGCATGGACGGCATGGTCACCTGGCAGGACCAGGCTGGCAATGTGCAGTACTCCATCGGTGTGAATGCGACCTTGGCCCGCCTGCGCAGCCTGAATACCTATAAGCCGCGCTTTGGGAATTCATACGATGAATATCGGCGATCGGCGGAAGACCGCTGGGCAAGCATCAACTGGGGATATCAGGTCATCGGTCAATTCCAGTCGCAGGAAGAGATTGATAACCACCCTGTCAATATCGACGGACAGGGCAATCGCAGCCTGCTTCCGGGCGACCTCAAATTCAAGGATGTCAATGGTGATGGTATCATCAACGATCTGGATTTGGAACCTATCGGCTATGCCGAAGGCGCACTGCCTTATTTCAATTACGGCATCAACGGCAGCGTTGGCTGGAAAGGTATCAGCGTTGCCTTCGATTTTGTAGGTGCGGGCATGCAGACCTTTTTCCGGGATTGGGAATTGAAATATCCCTTCCAGAATAACGGAAACTTACTCCAGTCGTTCGCCGATGACCACTGGCGCCGGGTCGACCCGTACGACCCGAACAGCCAATGGATACCGGGAACTTATCCGGCATTGCGGAAAGACCTCAATACACACGTCAATTATCGGAGAAGTGATTTCTGGGTCACGAATGTACGTTACCTGCGCCTTCGGAACCTGGAGGTCGCTTACAGCTTCCCCCGGCAGCTCATCGAACGGGTGGGTATATCGGGCCTACGCATCTTTGCCAACGGCACCAACTTATTCTCCTTGGATAACGTGAAGGAGTTTGAAATCGATCCGGAAATAAGCAGTACAAACGGGCTGGTGTATCCGCAGCAGAAACTATACACGTTTGGATTTAATTTGTCGCTTTAAATAGGATAGCCATGAAACGAATATATCAGTTAGCCATACTCAGCATCTTACCGCTCGCCTTTCTTTCCTGTGCGAAGGATTGGTTGGAGCGGACGCCAAAGAACATCATCTTAGAAGAACAGGTTTGGAATGATCCCAAACAGATTTTGGGATTGCTGGCCAATTTTTACGACCGGTTGCCCACGGACATGGGGCTGAACGATCCGGATCATACCTCCATTGATGCCAACCAGGAACGGCAGGCCCAATGGCGACGGATGGCCGACTATGACGACGCCATGTGGTCGGGTTTTTCTAACGAAGAAGGCAGGAATAACATCGTCAATTATCCATTCGATCGCTGGCGCGTGTGGAATTACAGCCTGGTACGGGATATTAACCTCGCGTTGGAGAATATCGAGAAATACGGGGTGAGCTTGAGTGGCGAGCAAAAAGCACAGTTCAGCGCAGAGCTCCGCTTTTTGCGGGCCTACAATTATTTCGAGCTGGTAAAGCGCATGGGCGGTGTGCCACTGATTACCACACAGCTTATTTACGATTACAGTGGCGATCCGTCTTACATGCAGGCACCACGTGCCAAGGAAGCCGAGGTCTATGATTTCATTGCCGATGAAGTGGATGCGATCAAAGACGACTTAGGCAATACCGGAAGCAACACGCGCGCCAACAAATATACGGCGTTGGCATTGAAAAGCCGGGCCATGCTATATGCGGGATCGTTGGCGAAATACAACAACGAAATGGGCGGCCCCATTACCACTCCCGGTGGCGAAGTGGGTATACCCGCCAGCCGCGCGGACGAATACTTCGAAAAATCGCTTGCGGCGTCTGCGGAGATTATCACTAGCGGAGGGTATGCACTTTATCAGAATAACCCGGATCTGGGCGAAAACTTCTACGAAGCGGTGGTCAGGAAGACCGGAAACGACGAAGTGATTTTCGCATGGGATTTCTTGTCGTCGAAGGATAAACGGCACGGCTTCGCGTATGACAACATCCCCCGGAGTATCCGGGAAGATAACCTCAGCTCGTCCAATATTACACCTTCGCTGAACTTGGTGGAGCGCTACGAATACCTTGACGGCAGCAACGGCGAATTAAAGACGCGTACTGCGGACAACAGCGATTTCATCTATTACGATCAGGTAACCGATATCTTTGCCAATAAGGATGCACGGCTCTACGGCACGGTGATTTATCCCGGTGCATCGTTCAAGGGGCTGACCGTTGAGATGCAGGCCGGTGTAATGGTTTGGAATGCAGCGTCTAATTCCTACCAGACCGTAGAAGGGGCTGATCTGGGCTCGACATGGGGCGGAGAAAGTTATCCCCATGGTGACGGAAAGCTCCTGACGGCCACTGGAGGTCCGCACCGCTCCATCATGGAGGTTTCCAACACCGGGTTCTATCTCCGGAAATATGTCGATTCCGGTCCGGGCACCAGCACGCGGGGTATCCGAAGCGACGTATGGTGGGTGTGGTTCCGTTTGGGGGAGGTTTATCTCAATGCAGCCGAAGCGGCGTTTGAATTGAATCGGGATGCAGACGCGGCCCAATACCTGAGTACATTGCGGGAACGCGCGGGCTTTGGTGCGAACAGTGTAACTGCATCGACAATCACCGTGGAGCGGATCCGGAATGAACGACGGGTTGAACTGGCCTTCGAAGACCATCGCGTATGGGACCTGAAGCGTTGGCGGATCGCGCACGATGTTTGGAATGGAAGCTCCAGCAACCCCGATGCAGTGGTTTATGCACTCTATCCCTATCGTGTGGTACGTCCGGGCGACGCTGCGCGCGACGGTAAGTATGTATTTGTCAAAATGGCGGCACCCCGCTTCCGGGCACCCCGGTTTTTCCAGATGGGCAACTATTACTCATCCATCGATCAAGGTGTGATCAATAACAACCCGAAAATCGTTAGAAATCCATTCCACTAATTGTAAGTATCATGAAAACAATTAATTATATATATAGCCTCCTTTCCATAGTGGTCATTATGGCGATGGGTTGCGAAAAGGATAATTTTGATGCCCCGACATCGATGCTCACGGGGCGTGTGGTTCATCAAGGGCAACCACTGGGATTGCGATCCGGTGGCGTGCAGCTGGAACTCTGGCAGCATGGGTACGACTTGTTCTCGAAGATTCCCATTCACGTCGACCAAGATGGATCCTTCTCCGCGCGATTGTTTGATGGCAATTATAAGCTCGTCCTTTTGCGGGGGAATGGTCCTTGGGCAGACAATACCGACTCCCTGGATGTAAACCTAAAGGGAACGGCTTCGGTGGATGTTCCAGTGGACCCCTATTTCATTATCACGAACCAGTCTTTTCAGCGTAATGGAAATGAAATCACGGGTACGGTAACCATCCAGCAAGTCAACACGTCTCGGTCGCTTGAGCGTGTGGCGATTTACTTGGGGCAGACGTTGATTGTGGATCAAAACAATAGCGCAGCACGGGCTGAGGTCGTATCGGGAGCGATTGCCGACTTCAATCAACCCATCGAGCTGACGGTAAGTATTCCGGCTTCTTTAGCTGATAAGGGTTACTTGTTTGCCCGTATCGGCGTGAAGGCGACGGGAGTAGCGGAGTACCTCTATTCGCAGCCCCAGCAGATTACCTTGTAAAGCAAAGCTAGCTTTGCTGCTTTTACCATCAAGGCGCCCAATAAGTTGGGCGCCTTTTTTTGTAACAAACCTGAAACAATATAAAATAGTTAGCTATAGCTAGTTATGGATTACGCAAACGTTTGTGTAAGTTACGTAGTTGAAAATATAAAACTAATGCGCTATTATTGTGAAAATTATGATTCGTATTTGCTAGGTAAGTAGGCAGAAAACAAACACACACTAGTTTTTCAAACACCTCAGCAAACCATATTGGTTGAAAGCATCTATCTTAAGACTACATATCCCTTCAATATGATTGAATAAATATGTTAGCTTCTTTGGCGGAAAACAACTGATAGATATAAGTGTTTACTTAACGATAAAAATTATTTGGTTCGTACTGCTTTATTCTAAAGTAGTAAGTTCTACCCTTAAAACAAACCAATTTATGAATCACAAACACACCAAGAAAAGCCACAAAGCGTGTTCACCTATTTTATTTCACACCATTAAACACACACCATTATGATCCAAATGTTAATCAAAGGTGTTCTTAGCCAGACAGATTCTTGGGTAAGAACAGCTGGGTTGTTTCGATTTCGAGACAAACTGAATTACTTTTATCGGAGCTTGCTAAGCACCTCGCTCGCCGTACTATGGATGGCGATGGCACTTTCAGGCAATTTGTTGTTGGCCCAAGAGGGCACTTTGACAGTACAAGGTAAGGTCACTGACGTGCAGGACGCACCTATCGCTGGTGTAAGCGTTGCCGTAGCAGGAAGCACAATTGGGACTACGACCAATGACGACGGGAATTACAGCCTCGAAGTTACCAAGGGCGCAGCGCTGGTGTTTTCATTTGTTGGATATGTTTCCCAGACGATTACCGCTGAAACCGCGCGTATCGATGTTCAATTGGAATTAGATGCCTCAATGTCTAACTTAGAAGAGGTTGTAGTGGTCGGATATGGAACCCAGCGTAGGGAAACGATTACCGGATCGGTAGCGTCGGTGAAAAGCGCGGAGTTGATGAAGTCGCCTACCGTCAACCTATCCAATGCATTGGCAGGCCGTTTGCCGGGTGTCGTAGCTACGCAGGGGAGTGCTGAGCCGGGATATGATGGGGCGTCCATTCGGATACGGGGTACAAATACATTGGGCAACAGTGGTCCGTTGATTGTTATTGATGGTATCCCTGCTCGCGCCGGTGGTTTTGAACGCGTGAACCCGGCAGACATCGACAATATATCCGTACTGAAAGATGCCTCTGCGGCCATTTACGGAGCGAGAGCGGCCAACGGAGTAATCCTCATCACCACCAAGCGAGGCCAATCTGGGAAGCCTACCTTATCGTATACCTTTAATCAAGCGTTTTCACAACCAACTGTAATCCCCGATTTGGCCGATGCGGTGCAGTATGCGGAGATGCGGAATGAATTGGAGGTGTTTAAGTTGCCGGTGGCCGAATGGTCGGGTGCACAGTCGGCATTGGATGAGACAGGGACGTATACTCGGGCAGATGGATCGGTGCTGACGGCACCGTTCTCACCAGAAGACATCCAGCTGTATGCCGACGGATCGGATCCTTGGGGGCATCCCAACACCAATTGGTATGATGCCGCACTGAAGAACTGGTCTCCGCAATCCCAACATAACCTGCAGATAAGCGGCGGTACCGATGATATCAAGTACCTCACCTCTATCGGTTACCAGAACCAAGATGCCTACTACAAAAAGTCGGCTACAGGTTATTCGCAGTATGACGTACGGGTAAACCTAGATGCCAATATCAACAAGTATATCAGTACGAAAATCGGCCTATTGGGCAGGCAGGAAGACCGAGAGTTCCCAACTAAATCAGCGGGTGCGATTTTCCGGATGCTGATGCGGGGTATACCTACGGAGCCGGCTTTCTGGCCAAACGGGATGCCTGGCCCGGATATCGAATACGGTGAAAACCCGGTGGTTATTACCACCGATCAAACGGGGTACGACCGCGATAAGCGGTATTACTTCCAGACCAATGGCGAGGTGAACATCACCGTGCCTTGGGTGGAAGGGCTTAAATTCACGGGTACGGCGTCCGTCGACAAATATGTCCGGAAAACAAAGCGGTGGGAAATCCCCTGGTACCTGTATACCTGGCAGGGCGATTACGAAGATGATGGGACTACCCCATTATTGGTTCGGGGACAACGTGGGCCCGCCGAACCACGACTTAACCAAGGTGACGAGGATCAATTAAACGTATTGTTGGGGGGGATCCTCGCGTATGATCGAACTTTCGGTGATCATACCCTCAACCTGTTGGCCGGTGTCAACAGGGAGACGATCAGCAATGAAAACTTCAATGCGTTTCGCCGATACTTTATTTCAACAAATATCGACTATTTATTTGCGGGAGGGGAAGCGGAAAAAAACAATGGTGGTGGTGCGTGGGAGCGTGCGCGACTCAATTACTTCGGCCGTGTAGGCTATAACTATAAAAGCAAGTACATCGCCGAATTTCTCTGGCGCTATGACGGTTCCTACATGTTTCCGGAAAGCAGTCGATACGGTTTTTTCCCTGGCGTAATGGCTGGCTGGATGATTTCGGAAGAGGACTTTTGGAAAGACGGAGTGCCTTTTGTCAACTACCTGAAGCTACGTGGTTCGTATGGACAGATGGGTAATGATAATATCGAGTACGATGGCGCATTGCAGGAATATCAATATTTTTCAACTTATGGATTCGGTACTTATATCGTAGGCAATGAATTGGTTAAAACACTCTATGAAACTCGTGTACCCAATGCATTCATCACCTGGGAAGTCGCAAATAACTATAATATCGGTTTGGATGGACAGCTGATGGGTGGCAAATTTAATTTTACGGTGGAATGGTTCAAAAACAGGAGGGAGAGTATTCTTTGGCGCAGAAACGCCTCTATTCCCCAAACCACGGGTATGACACTGCCCGCCGAAAACATCGGCATCGTAGAAAATGGCGGCTGGGACTTTAGCGCGGGTTACACGGACCAAATCGGCGAGTTGAACCTCAATGTAAGCGTGAACGGTGGATATGCGAAAAATAAAATTATATTCTGGGATGAATCGCCGGGCGCACCGGAGTGGCAGCAATCGACCGGCCGGACCATTAACTCGGGTTTATTTTACATCTATGACGGCGTATTTCGGGATGAAGCGGACATTGCCGCCAATACGTTGGATTATAGTGACGTAACCAACTCATTGAGACCGGGTGATATGAAATTCGTCGATTACGACGGTGATGGTGCCATTACAGCCGATGACCGGGTGCGACGCGACAAGAATACAATACCCACCTTCCAGGGTGGACTCAATATCGGCCTGCAGTATAAAGGCTTTGACCTTACGGTCCTTTTCCAAGGGGCCGCTGGCGGTGAGTTGCGGGTTGGAACGGATGAGTCGGGCGCCATTGGCAACTACCTGTTGGATTTTTATGAGAATCGCTGGCGGGTGGATGCGCCGAGCAGCGAGCATCCCCGTATTACTGACCGAAGTGACCAATATTATTCGTCCGGCAACACCTACTGGATGCGAAGTACCGATTACATTCGGTTGAAGAACCTCGAGCTCGGTTACACGTTCCCGACCCAATGGATGAAGCCGGCGGGTATCAGTAGTCTCCGTGTATATATGAGCGGATTCAATCTATTTACGTGGAGCAAAGTTGGCGTATTGGATCCGGAGTCAACCAATCAATTGGGACACTATTATCCCCAAGCCCGGTTGTTGAATACCGGTATCGCTGTTACATTTTAAAGGAAGGAGACTAAAGAGATGAAAAGATTCAAAAAATATCAAGCGTTTGTACAGTGCCTACTATTGGTAATGATCTGTACCGCGGCGTGCAACGATGATTTCGTAAGCACAAAACCTTTGGGAGAGGTGTCTGACGAGGCTGCATGGCGAGATGCCGGACTGGCGGAGGCGTTTGTCATTGAGATTTATAATGGCTTTGGCCAGGGAGGATTCGATGAAGAAATGTTGGCATCTTTATCAGACGAAGCGATGTTTACCCATCCGGGCCGGGGAATCAATACGATTACCGAAGCTCGTTCGAACGATGCTAGCCAGGGGTGGAATAGTCAAATCAGTGCAGGAACGCATAACTGGGGAAATCTGTATCGACGTGTCCGGGCAACCAACACCGCTATCAATAATCTTACGAACCCCCAGTTCGACAACTCGTCAAATATTGCCAACCAGTTGATGGGTGAAGCCCATTTCCTCCGCGCTTTTTTCTACACCGAATTACTGAGGTATTATGGCGCCGTTCCTTTAATCGACAGCGTTTATGGATTGGGCGAAGCAGATTATACCATTGCTCGAAATACATTCGAAGAGAACGTGGAGTTTATCGTGGCGGATTGCGATCGGGCCGCTGAATTGCTAGCGGATGCACCGGTAGCGGACGGGCGGGCTTCTGTAGCGGCGGCACTGGCATTGAAAACCCGTATACTAACAAAGGCGGCCAGTGACCTGCACGATGTCCCCACAGCGTCCGCCAATTCGGAAACCATTGCGAGTTATACAAACCCTGAATACGTTGGATATACGAGCGGCAGTCAAACAGAGCGCTGGGAACGTGCCAGGACCGCGGCCAAAGCCGTGATGGATGCCCATGGAGCGGGCTATATGATGGACCTCACCGAGCCGGTAACCCCCGAAGAAGGGACGGCCAACTACCTGTCGATCGCGATGGCCGGCGGCAGCAAGGCTGTATCTGCCGACGGCAAGGCCGATTTGATTCTCGGACGCTTTTTCATAGATCTCAAGGATGAGGGTGGCAATTATGTAGGCCGGAATAACGGCCCGAACGGTTATCACAATTGGGCAGGTAACAGCCCTATACAGGAATTGGTCAACGATTACGACTTGATAGATGGAACACCCTTTAGTTGGGGTAACCCAGCCCATGCAGCTACACCATATGCCGATCGGGATCCGCGTTTTTATGCCACCATCTTGTATGACGGGGCGGATTGGAAGCCACGTACGGCTGACGTGACCGGTCGGGATCCTAACAATCAGATCCAAACCGGCCAATATGAAATCATGCAGAACGGCAATAAGGTTATCCACTACGGATTGGATACCCGCAATAGTAGTGTAGAAGACTGGAACGGCACGCATACCGGTTACTACATGCGTAAATTCATCGATCCAGATCCCGCGGTGGTCGACCAGAATACACGGCAGTTCGTCCCTTGGCCGGTGTTGCGTTATACCGAGGTGGTGCTGAACTACATCGAGGCCTGTATTGAATTGGGCCAGGAAGCAGAGGCTCGGACATGGTTGAGCCGGATCCGCTTCCGGGCAGGTATGCCAGCGATTGCCGCATCGGGCGATGCACTGCGTGATGCCTATCGGAAGGAGCGGCGGGTCGAATTGGCTTATGAAGAGCATCGCTTTCACGACGCACGTCGGTGGATGATTGCCGCCGAAACGCTGGGTCGGAAGGTCGGGATCATCCGGATATTGGGTAGGCTGAAGCCCGGAAGTTCAGTCTCCATATACCGATATGATCCCGAAAACTACACCTATACGTATACCGTAGGTACTATTGATCCGGGTATTGAAAACCGGCAATGGCTGGATAAGATGTATTTCATTCCGATCCATCGCGATGAAATGAACCGGAATGGTCAACTCGTGCAGAATCCAGGTTACTAGTCACATAAGGGGGACGTTTAGGCGTTCCCCTTTTTACTGTAATATCCCAAAGTCGCCGTTTAGTACCGATTATTAATCATTAAAGTTTGATTATAGGAAGATACGATATGATGTATTTAAGTATCCTGCTGATACCCCTGCTTTTGATGTCACTAGGTGACGGGATGCCCGTAGGGAGCGTTGGTGACTATCAATTGATTTGGTCTGATGAATTCGAGAAAGATGGTTTGGTCGACTCCTCCAATTGGCAGTTTGAGCATGGCTTCGTCCGTAACCACGAAAATCAATGGTATCAACCGGACAACGCCTATTGCAAAAATGGCTTCTTGATTATTGAGGCTCGCAAAACGAATAGGGCCAATCCTACCTATGATCCGTCGAGTACACACTGGGGACGATCCCGGAAGACAATTGAATACACAGCCTCGTCCATCAATACGCGCGGCAAGAACCAATGGCAATACGGTCGTTTTGAGATGAAAGCTCGTATTCCCGTCGGCGCTGGGCTATGGCCGGCTTTTTGGACATTGGGTATAGATGGGGAATGGCCTTCCAACGGTGAGATCGATATTATGGAGTATTATCGTGGGATGATTCTGGCTAACATCGCTTGCGGTACGGATGAACCGTGGCAAGCTAAATGGTACGAAGAGACCAAAAGTGTCGATTCGCTAGGAGGTAAGGAATGGGCAAAGCAGTTCCACATTTGGCGGATGGACTGGGATGAAATGCACATCTCGTTATATATGGATGGGATGCTAATGAACCGTGTGGCATTGGATGAGCTAGTCAATAAGGACGGCACCGGCATCAATCCATTTAAACAACCTCATTATATCCTGTTGAATTTAGCATTGGGCGGTATCAATGGCGGTGAAATAAACGATAGCCTATTGCCTGCAAAATATGAGATTGACTACATTAGGATATATCAGCGGAGATCGGTAAAGTAGCATATATCACGTAATGCGATCTATATTTATTCATTCCGCTGCACGTTTTGTAAAATCACGATGGTTTCATATCTTAGTCGCAGAATACCATCGATAAAGCCATTATTATGAATACCACGCGAAGAAAATTTTTGGGCACAATGACAACGTTGGCAGCCGCTACTGGTGCAGCTTCTGCTTTTCCCGCTGCCTTTGGCGGTCTGGCTGATTTTCGTCAAGATACCGTCCGTGTTGGACTGATTGGTGCAAACGGTATGGGATGGGCAAACCTCAACTCCATGCTGAAGGTACCAGGTGTACAATGTACGGCGCTGTGTGATGTGGATGCTAATGTATTACAGAAACGTACAGCAGAATTGAAGGAGCGCAATATTGTTCCAAAACTATATACTAAACACGAAGAGTTGCTGGCTGATCCTAATATAGATGCCGTCATCATCGGTACGCCGGATCATTGGCATTGCCTGCAATTGGTGGATGCCTGTGTCGCAGGAAAGGATGTCTATGTAGAAAAGCCACTAGGCAATTCCATTGCAGAGTGCAATGCCATGGTAGGCGCAGCCAAGAAGCACAACCGTGCCGTGCAGGTGGGGCAATGGCAACGCAGCCAGCAGCATTTCAGGGACGCTGTTGATTTTGTTCATTCGGGTAAACTGGGTAAAATTCGGTTGGTGAAAGCCTGGGCCTATCAAGGCTGGATGAAAAGTATCCCTGTGAAGCCCGATGGACCTGCGCCGGATGGCGTGGATTATACCCGCTGGCTCGGACCGGCCGAACAACGGCCCTTCAATCCCAACCGCTTCCATTTCGAATTTCGTTGGTTTTGGGACTATGCAGGTGGGTTAATGACCGACTGGGGTGTACACATGCTGGATTTTGCACTGATTGGCATGAAGGCTACTACGCCAAAGTCCATTATGGCTACCGGTGGCAAATTCGCTTATCCGGATGATGCAGCCGAGACGCCCGATACACTTACCACGGTCTATGAGTTCGATGATTTCACCGTACAGTGGGAACATGCCAACGGCATTGATGGCGGCCCTTATGGCCGTAACCATGGCGTGGCTTTCATCGGGAATTATGGTACACTGGTGTTGGATAGGGGCGGATGGGAAGTGATTCCGGAAGGAGACCGGATGGAGGCGGTACCACTCCAGAAGAGCCAGGATAACGGATTGGATAAGCATACCACTAATTTTGTAGAGGTCGTACGCTCAAGGAACTTGGAAGCACTCCATGCGCCCATCGAGGCCGGAGCCCATATCGCGGTTTTCTCGCAAATGGGCAATATCGCTTATCGCACCGGCGAAAAAATCTATTGGGACGCTAAGAGGGGGAGGTTTACCAGTAGCGCTGCCAATAAATTGCTCGCAGCTGATTATCATAACGGATACCGCATCCCTACGGTCTGATAGGTGATTAATAGGTTGACGAAAATGTCGGTATTTAAAAAATTGACGGGGGGCATTATTTGTCTTTTACTAGCGTACACATCGTTTTCCCAGCAAGGCGATAGCGTATATGCTTTCTCTTATTTTAAGGACAACGGGGAAGATGGCCTACACCTTGCCTACAGTGATGACGGATTCAAATGGAAGGCGTTAAATGACGGCCGGTCGTTTTTGAGACCGGAACTGAGTGCCGACAAATTAATGCGCGACCCCTGTATTATCCGTGGTGCCGATGGCCGATTTCATATGGTTTGGACGGTGAGTTGGACCGATCGAGGGATCGGCTACGCTTCGTCGGATGATTTGATTCATTGGTCAGCACAACACTATATCCCGGTGATGGCACATGAACCTGAAGCACGTAATTGTTGGGCTCCAGAGGTTACCTATGATCCGGAGCATGCATTGTACGTGATTTATTGGGCTACGACGATACGGGGCCAATTTCCGGAAACGCAGGTAGAGGCAGACAACGGTTATAATCACCGGATGTATTACGTGACGACGAAGGATTTCAGGACGTTTAGCGATACCAAACTGTTTTATGACCCAGGGTTCAATGTGATTGATGCGACAGTGGTGCGCGAGGGCGACCGGTGGGTGATGTTCCTGAAGGATGAAACACGTGAGCCAGACCAGAAGAACCTGAAGATTGCTTACGCTACTGCGCTAGAAGGGCCATACGGTGCTGCCGGCAAGCCGATATCCGGGGATTACTGGGCCGAAGGCCCTACGGTGACGCGAATCAATGGCGAGTGGGTGGTGTATTTCGACAAATATACCGAACATCAATACGGTGCAATCGCTTCGAAGGATTTAGCGCGTTGGCAGGAGTTCTCTGAAAAGCTGGTAATGCCGGAAGGTATCCGACACGGGACGGTTTTCCAGATCAGTAGAGAAGAACTGCAGCGATTGATACAAGTGAGCAGTAAGTGAACGGCTTTATACTTTATATTTCAAATTCAAATTCCTTCGTTTTCGACTTCCCGCGCACTTTCTTCTACCTTCTTGGCCAATTCGGCTTTATAGCTCAATAGGTTTTGTGCGATTTGCTTATCGGAAACCGCTAGGATTTGCGCGGCGAGGATACCGGCATTTTTGGCCGCATTGAGTGCTACGGTTGCCACCGGGATGCCATTGGGCATCTGTAGGATGGAAAGCACCGAATCCCAGCCGTCAATGGAATTGGATGATTTGACCGGTACGCCAACGACAGGCAGGTGGGTGATGGAAGCCACCATACCCGGAAGGTGGGCAGCTCCGCCGGCACCGGCAATGATGACCTTTAGGCCACGAGCGGCCGCGCCCTTGGCGTAATCAAACATGCGGTCTGGAGTGCGGTGCGCTGATACAATGGTTACTTCTATGCGTGCACCCAACAACTTCAATATTTCGACTGCATCTTGCATCACCGGCAGATCGGATTTGCTGCCCATGATGATGCCTACTTCTGGGAGATGATGTGTGGTCATTTGTTTGCTCTTTAATTCTTACTCTTTATCCGTTACTCCGTACGCTTGCCGCTAGGTAATCACCTTGATCGTCTGTTGTACTTCCCTTGCCGTATTGATAGCTACCTCTCGATCTTCATTGACGATGCAAACGTGGCCCATCTTGCGGAACGGCTTGGTATATTTTTTGCCATAGAGGTGTAGATATACACCTTCCATCGCTAAAACTTCTTCAATGCCTTCATAACGAGCAAGCCCATCGTGGCCGGCTTCACCCAGTAGGTTTACCATCACGGCATTGGTCCGTGTCGCGGTATTGCCCGCAGGGAGATTGAAGATGGCTCGCAGGTGCTGTGCAAACTGCGATGTGAAATTGCCCTCAATACTTTGGTGTCCGCTGTTGTGTGGGCGAGGAGCGAGTTCGTTGACTAGTAATTGCCCGTCCCGCGTCAGAAACAACTCCACGGCCAAAAGTCCAACAATCTGTAAATCCTCGGCGATCTTTTTAGCCAACAATTCCGCCCGTTGCTGGATTTCGAAAGGCAGTGTAGAGGGCGAAATCAGAAATTCCACGAGATTGGCCTCCGGATTGAATTCCATTTCCACACAGGGGAATGTGGCGACTTCGCCATTGTCATTTCGCGAAACGATGATAGCCAGCTCTTTTTCAAAATCAATCCACTGCTCAATAAGGCTGGGTGCTTCGAAGGCCGACTGGATATCAGATTCATTGATGATTTTTTTAACGCCCTTGCCATCATAACCGTCTCTACGGAGCTTTTGGATATAAGGCAACGGGATGGCCGCATTCGCCAGGTTTTCTTTCGATGAAATCAACTGGAAAGGCGCTGTGGGGATGTCATTTTGTTTAAAAAACTGCTTTTGCAGCCCCTTGTCCTGTATGAGTCGGATAATGCGCGACTGCGGATACACCAATACCCCATCTTCTTCGAGTTTTTCGAGTGCATCTACATTCACTTTTTCGATTTCGATGGTCACCATATCCAGCCCTTTGCCAAAAGCATATACGGTATCAAAATCGTTCAACGCCCCATGTACGAAGCGGTTGCACAAGTTGCGGCAGGGTGCATTTTTATCGGGATCGAGGATATGGATGTTCACATTGAAATTGATGGCTTCCTGGATAAGCATGCGGCCCAGTTGTCCGCCGCCGAGGATACCCAATTGTAATTCGCCATAAAAATCTTTTGCCATAGGAGGATTAACTAACTATTGAAGGTTAAGCGCGTGCTGATCGCACTTTGTCGGCTACGATATGTTCGGTTTCTATTTTTTTTTGCAGTTCCAGAAAGGCACCGATAAGCGCTTCGGGTCGGGGTGGGCAACCTTGAACGTAAATATCCACGGGGATGATACGATCCACACCTTTCACCACGTGGTAACCATGCTGCCAATAAGGACCACCGCAATTGGCACATGAGCCCATGGAAATCACATATTTGGGGTCGGGCATTTGCTCGTACAGCCGTCGGATGCGGTCGGCCATCTTAAAGGTTACCGTGCCCGCAATAATCATCACGTCCGATTGGCGGGGCGACGGTCGTGGAAACACACCGAAGCGATCAAGGTCATAAGTAGAAGCCATCGCACCCATCATTTCGATGGCACAACAGGCTATGCCGAAGCTCATGGGCCACATCGATGACAACCGGGCCCAATTTAGCAGATCATCGAGCTTTGCAATGACTACCCCGTTACTTTCCAATTGTTTATCGATGCTCATGAGGATGTTGTTCCGGGTTTTCTGAATACGGGCTTGAATGCCGGTTTTTTTGGTTCACCTGCTGAAGATAGCACTTTTGGGGTCGCGGTCGATTCCGTGATTGGCTCAAACTTGCGGACGCGATACTGCTCGCGGTTCAATTTATCATAGGCCGATTGGGGAATGTTCACGGCTACGCGGGGCGTCATTGTTTGCGGCTTCACCCATTCCAAATCCCCTTTCTTCCATACGTATAGCAGGCCGATGATCAATATCCCTACAAAGACGCCCATTTCTACCAAAGCAAACCAACCCCAGCGCGGGTCGGCGGCAATCAGTTCGGGCTGGCCGAAGATGGTTGCCCATGGAAAAATGAATATCAGCTCGACGTCAAACAGCAGAAAGATGAGCGCGATAACGTAAAAACGGGGATTAAACTGTACCCAGGAATTGCCCACAGCTTCTTCGCCGCATTCATAGGTGCTAAGCTTTTCGGGCGTTGGTTTCTTGGGTGAGAGAATCTTTCCCAGCAGCAGCGTGAACAATACCAATAAGATACCCATTACTCCGATGAGGAGTATTTTGCCAAATTCGGTCAGCTGCGCCGGGTCATCCATGATTCAAAGATAGGGATTTTTTGTTACCTTCCCATGGGCATCTTGGGTGCGCCACGCATCATGCGCGCCATGGCGGCAGGGTTTGACATTTGTTTCATAACCTTGCGCATGTCGCCAAACTGCTTCATCAATTTATTTACCTCCACCAAGTCCGTACCGGAGCCCTTGGCGATGCGTGCCCGGCGTTTTTGGTCGATGATATCCGGGTTTTCACGTTCGTAAGGGGTCATGGAATTGATGATGGCTTCAATAGGGGTAAAGGCGTTATCATCGATGTCTACGTCCTTGATCGCCTTACCCACACCGGGAATCATGCCCATGAGGTCTTTCATGTTACCCATTTTCTTGATTTGCTGGATTTGGCTTTTGAAATCGTTGAAGTCAAACTTGTTCTTGCGGATTTTGCGTTGCAGCTCGGCAGCTTCCTGCTCATCAAATTGCTGCTGTGCACGCTCCACCAAGGAGACCACATCGCCCATTCCCAGGATCCGGGAAGCCATCCGGTCGGGGTGGAAGACATCAAGGGCCTCCATCTTTTCGCCGGTACCGATGAATTTGATGGGCTTGTTGACCACCGATTTGATGGATAGGGCAGCGCCGCCCCGCGTATCGCCATCCAGCTTGGTAAGCACGGCTCCGGTAAAGTCGAGTCTATCGTTGAATGCCTTAGCCGTATTCACCGCATCCTGGCCGGTCATCGCATCTACGACAAACAAGATTTCATGTGGTTGTGTAGCGTCCTTTACAGCAGATATCTCATTCATGAGTGCCTCATCAATGGCCAACCGGCCCGCTGTATCGATGATGACCACGTTATAACCCTTTTGTTTGGCCTCAGCCACGCCCGCTTTGGCAATACCGATGGGGTCTTTTGATGCTGTGTCGGCATAAACCGGTACATCCACCTGTTGGCCCAGTACCTGCAGTTGGTCGATTGCAGCCGGTCGGTATACGTCGCCCGCCACCAACAGTGGTTTCTTTCCTTTTTTCTCCTTAAGGTAGTTGGCGAGCTTACCCGAGAACGTGGTTTTACCCGCACCGTTGAGTCCAGCGATGAGAATGACAGTTGGGTTTTTCGATACCTCCAGCTCAGTGGTGGAGCCGCCCATTAATTCGGTCAGCTCGTCGTTCATGATTTTGGTAAGCAACTGGCCGGGAGAAATGCTGGTGAGTACGTTTTGGCCCAGAGCCTTCTGTTTCACCTCGTCGGTAAATGCCTTGGCCGTTTTATAGTTTACGTCGGCATCGAGCAACGCCTTACGGATTTCCTTCATGGTCTCCGCAACGTTGATCTCGGTAATATTTCCCTGGCCTTTTAATACCTTGAAGGCCCTATCTAATTTATCCTGTAGGTTCTGAAACATCGTCAGTTATCAAATAAAAATGAACGAAATGCAAAGGTACGAAATCCATAATAAAAAAGTCCATCCCGAATCTATCGGGACGGACTAACTCGCTTAATCTTCAAAGTAGGTGCTTACTCTCTTCTGCCCAACAACATGCTGGCGTAGTAAAGCAGCGTCACCAATGATGACAGGGCTGCCACCACATACGTCATTGCTGCCCACCACAGTGCGTCTTTAGCGCCAGCGTGTTCTACGCTGCTATGGGTAATGCCTTTATTGTCCAGCCATGCCAGCGCACGCTTGGAAGCATCAAACTCCACGGGGAGCGTCACAAATGAAAATAGGGTAGTGATCGCCAATGCGGCTACGCCGATGGCAAGCACGTAATGGTTGCCAGAGAAAGCCATCATAATCACGCCGATCATCAATACCCAGGTGACCATGTTGGATGCAACGCTTACGATGGGCACCATTGCCGAGCGGAACTGCAACCAGGAATAGGCCTTTGCGTGCTGCACAGCGTGTCCGCATTCGTGGGCGGCTACGGCTGCGGCCGCGACGCTACGGCCGCTATACACTTCGGGGCTCAAATTGACCGTGCGGTTGGCGGGGTTGTAGTGGTCGCTCAACCGGCCCTGCGCCGAAATGATCTCTACATCATAGATCCCGTGGTCATGCAACATTTTCTCAGCAATATCCCTTCCGGTCATGCCACTGCTCAACGGTGTTTCCGAATACTTCTTGAATTTGCTCTTAAACCGCCACTGCACAATCATGCTAACCAACATGATACCGCCGAAAATAATCCAATAACTCATCATAATATCTTTGTTTTATCTGTTTCTGTCTACTTACTCTTTGTATTCTTTGCTATTGCATAGTCAAAAAATATACCGGACGCCTTTCGCTGACGAGATGGCTGTCTGGACATGTTACGAATATAAAAAATCAACGGATGACCTGCAAATCCGTCCGGTGGTTTGGTCGATTATAATGACAAAGTTGCACAAAAAAGCCATCCATGTATATCCATCGATGGCTTTAGAGGCTCTCGGCTGTAAAAGGCCTACACCGTCATAATATCTCTTTCCTTGGCTTCGGCAAGTTTATCCACGTCTGCGATGTGTTTATCGGTGAGTTTCTGGACTTCCGCTTCGCCGGCTTTGATTTCATCCTCAGATACCCCGTCATTTTTCAATTTTTTGATGGTATCGTTAGCGTCCTTGCGAATATTCCTTACCGCCACACGTCCCTTTTCGGCTTCTTCTTTTACCTTTTTCGCCAAATCCCGGCGACGTTCTTCCGTAAGCGGGGGGATATTCAGCCGGATGATACTGCCGTCGTTCTGCGGGTTCAACCCAATATTGGCTTCGAGAATGGCCTTTTCGATGGGAGACAGCATGGTTTTCTCCCACGGCTGGATGACCAGTGTCCGGGCATCGGGCGTATTGATGTTGCTGACCTGTGAAAGTGGTGTAGCCGTGCCGTAGTAATCCACATGAATACCATCAAGCATCGAAGGCATCGCCTTGCCGGCGCGGATTTTAGTCAGTTCGGATTCCGTATGTGCCACTGCTTTTTTCATCTGATCGGCACTATCGTCAAGTTGTAAGGATATCAGTTCGTCCATGGTTATACGTTATTAGGATGGGTCAAACTTAGATAAAATTGAAGATATATGCAATTTTATCGATTTCTCATCTGCCGTTGAAAATAGACTGTTAGAGATGAAACATAGTTATTCTCGTACTAAAGTTCCAACGTGTTCGCCATTTGCCAGACGTGTCAGGTTGCCGGGTTTATTCATGTCGAATACGATGATTGGCAATTTGTTTTCCTGGCATAGCGTGAACGCCGTCATGTCCATCACATTGAGTCCGCGATTGTATACATCCTGGAATGTGATTTCATCAAATCGCGTTGCTGATGGGTCTTTGAGGGGATCGGCGGTGTATATACCATCCACGCGGGTGCCTTTAAGTACCACATCAGCGTTGATTTCGATAGCGCGGAGCGAAGCTGCTGTATCGGTGGTGAAATAGGGGTTGCCCGTGCCGGCGCCAAAGATGACCACCCGGCCTTTTTCGAGGTGACGTACGGCACGTCGCCGGATAAATGGCTCGCAGATCTGTTCCATTTTGATAGCCGTAAGCAAGCGTGTCTTGATTTCCAGTTTCTCGAGCGCATCCTGAAGTGCCATGCTGTTGATGACGGTGGCCAACATACCCATGTAGTCGGCTTGTACACGGTCCATTCCGGCTTTTTCGGCACTGAGCCCCCGGTAGATGTTACCGCCGCCAATAACGATGGCTATCTCCATGCCTTTGCTGTGAATCTCTTTGATGTCCTTAGCATATTGGGCTACGCGGTTGATGTCGATACCGTAATTTTGATCGCCCATGAGCGCTTCGCCGCTGAGTTTGAGTAGGATGCGTTTATATTTCATATCTGTTGCTGTCTTGGAAGGGGGCTCCCAAGCGCCAAAGATAAAAGAAATTTTTTAACTGCTTGTGATTACCTCTTGGTAATACTGCTCATATAGCGGCATGATGTTAGCCAACTGGAAGTCCTTGGCGCGCTCCAGAGCTGCTTCCTTAAACTGCTGCAACCGATCGCAGTCTTCCAGTATATAGATGGCGTTGGCCGCCATGGAATCCACATCGCCTATTTCACTGAGAAACCCCGTTACACCGTCCACATTTAGTTCGGGCAGCCCGCCTGTATTGGATGAAATAACGGGTACTTTGCACGCCATGGCCTCCAACGCGGCGAGGCCGAAGCTCTCCGAACCGGAGGGAATGAGGAAGAGGTCGGATACCGAAAGGATTTCCTCAACGGCGTCCTGCTTGCCGAGGAAACGGATATCATTGGCGACGCCCAACTCGCGCGATAGTTGCTCGGCGGCGGTACGCTCCGGGCCATCACCTACCATCAGCAGTTTGCTGGGAATTTTCTCCTGTACTTTCTTGAAGATGCGAATCACGTCGGTGGTGCGTTTCACCTTACGGAAGTTGGATGTATGCACAAGCACCCGCTCATCACCGGGCGCTATGGCCTGTTTGAAATGCTGCCGGGGCTGGAGGTTAAAACGGCTGAGGTCGATGAAATTGGGGATAACACGGATTTCCCGCCTGATATCAAAATGACTTAGCGTCTCCTCCTTCAGATTTTCGGATACCGCCGTTACGCCATCCGATTGGTTGATCGAAAAGGTAACCACGGGGCTGTAACTGGCATCTTTACCCACAAGGGTAATATCCGTGCCATGCAATGTGGTAACCACTGGGATGTCAATACCATATGTGGCCAGAATTTGTTTGGCCATGAACGCTGCGGAAGCATGGGGAATGGCGTAATGCACATGGAGCACGTCCAGCTTTTCAAAACGGACCACATCGACCAGTTTGCTCGCTAAGGCCAGTTCGTAAGGCGGAAAGTCGAACAGCGGATATTTGGATATGGTGACCTCGTGGTAATAGAGGTTCTCGGAAAAGAAGTCTAACCGTGCCGGCTGGCTATAGGTGATAAAATGGATCTGGTGGCCATTGGCGGCCAACGCTTTGCCCAATTCTGTAGCGACTACACCGCTTCCACCAAAGGTGGGATAACATACAATACCAATCTTCATGTACTCCCTTCAATTTGTTGCATGCAAAATACGGTTAAATTTCCCGATAGGTTGTTCATCCGAACGTAAAAAGATTGAGATGATTAAATGAATATTAAAAAAAAACTAAATAATTAGTTGTAAAACTAAAATATAAGTTTTACGTTTGTATTGGATGTTACTAACTATGGGATTCACAAACAATAATAAAATATAAAGTCAATGAAAGAACTGAAAGAGTTGACCCGTGCGGAAGAGCAGATTATGCAAGAGCTGTGGGACTTGGAGAAGGCGTTTGTAAAAGACATCATAGATAGGCTGCCCATTCCAAAGCCCGCTTACAATACTGTATCCACTATTGTACGGATATTGGAGACCAAGGGTTTTGTGGGGCACGAAACGTTTGGCAAGAGCCATCGGTATTATCCCTTGGTTTCTAAGGAGGAGTACCGCACATTCGCTACAGGTAAGCTCCTTCACGGGTATTTCAATAATTCGGCAAGGAACATGCTGTCGTTCTTTTTGGAAGAGCAAAAGCTCGACATCAGCGATGCGGATGAACTGTTGAAACTGCTTGAAGCGGCCAAGAAAAAAGGGAAATGATGATGACCTGATCATTTACGAATTAAAACGTTAAATTATGATGTACTTATTGCTCGCCAACCTTTATCTCTGTGTTTTCTATGGCTTCTACTACGTATTTTTACGTCGGGAAACCTTCTTTCAGGGGAATCGGATTTACCTGCTTGCTGGCTTATTGCTGGCGTTTACCTTACCGCTGGCCGAACATGGTGAGTTCGACAATACGGTGGTCTATCAATATCACTTGCCCGTAATCCATTTGGGAGACGCTACCCCCGAGCAGCTTGCTACTGGGGTGACGGCCGTAGAGTCGCCAACGTCCATACGGCAATACCTGTCCATCGGTTATGTGATAGGCTGCCTGATCGCTGCGCTCTTTGTCGTGATGCAATTCGTTTATACCATAAGCGCATTGCGGAAACGGCATCCGGGACAAGCCTATTCTTTTTTTAATAGGGTACGGATCGACCAGGCAGTCTACGGTAGCCACCAGATCATCAACCATGAACAGGTCCATGTAAGGCAGTGGCATAGCGCGGATATCGTGATGATGCAAGTGGTTAAGATTCTTAACTGGTTCAATCCGGTGATCTACTTTTACGAGCGGGCGTTGCGGTTGCAACACGAATACATCGCCGACGGGAAAACTGCAGCCAACGACCAACTGGCTTATGCGGAGTTGTTGGTGTCGCGTGCAATGGGGCTGAATGGTCCGGTGTTGGCGAACTCATTTTCGAATAAAACTTTACTGAAACGCCGTTTGACCATGTTGTTGCGGGATAAATCGTCAAAATACAGTTGGTTCCGGTACGCATTTCTTTTGCCTATTGTCATCGGCATGGTTATTTTTTCCATTGCCTGCAACCATCAGGGAAAAGGGGGGGCAGCTGGAACCACATCCGAAAAATCGACGGCAGCGACGGAAAGCGCTCACGCGTTTAAGAAGGAATTAGGTATGTGGGTAGCGTACGGGGAAGAGGCTTTGCGCAGTGGTACGCAAGGTGTATTGGCATTTACCTTTGAAAAAAGCAAGGCGGGCCGCATTGAAGACATCCAGTTTCTCAACGAGTTGGGCAGTGGACAGGAGGCTGAAGTAATCAAGGCACTTCAGCGGGAGAACGTGGAGCGTGTAGCACCAATTGGTAAATACATGGTTTCCATTAGTTTCCGCATCAGTGGGGTGGATCCAACCGATATGCCCCCGCCACCGCCGCCCGTTTCAAGTGACTACACCTCCCTCGGCGAGGTAGTCATTGTTGGCTATGCCCCCGAGTTGCCGCCTCCGCCACCCGTAGAGCCGCCAACCAAGAAGGAGGCTGGTAGTGCCGCGGCCAAAGCCGAAAAGCAGTACCCAGAGCCTACGGTGGTACAGGTGAAAGTCGCCGATAAAAAACCAGAAGTAGTGGAAGAAAATACAGATGTCTTATTCCAAAGCGTGGAAATCGACCCCAATCCACCGGGGGGGATGGCGGCATTCATGCAGTATATCGGCGCAAACTACGATTATCCGCAAGCGGCTATCGACGCGGGGGTCAACGGGCAGGTACAGGTTGCGTTTGTGGTTGAGAAAGACGGTAGCCTTACGGACCTGAAGGTTATCAAAGACTTAAAATACGGTACAGGTGAAGCGGCCATCCGCGTATTGCAAAGCAGCAGCAAGTGGTCACCGGGCATCCAGAACGGCAGGGCCGTGCGGGTGGCCTACACCTTGCCTATCCGGTTGAACCTACAGCAGTGATTTGAGCATTCTTCAACAGATCTTTTAGGTGTTGAATAAAGCCCGGCGGATGAGTCGGGCTTTTTTTGTTACCTTTGGTGCGTATCAAGTGAGTTTGTTTACTACCCAATTGCCAACCATGGATAACACCACAAACGCGCCTGCGCTGATTACCAATGATGCCGCCGTATTTGGCCTGTTGATGGTCATTTTGGCAGCAGTGTTCTACACATCCGGCAGCAAGCATCCGGGCTTCAGGAAATTTTATGCCATCCTACCGCCGCTGCTGCTCTGTTATTTCGTGCCGGGCTTATTCAATTCATTCGGCGTTATATCCGGAAGCGAATCCGAGCTGTATACGATGAGCTCCAACTACCTGCTCCCCGCGTGTTTGGTGCTTTTTACCTTGAATTTGAATTTTCGTGAAGTATGGCGACTTCGAAAGAACGCCGGCTTGCTGTTCTTTACCGGCATGATCGGTATTATCCTGGGCGGTCCGTTTGCCGTGTGGTTGTTCTCGTTGTTTGCACCCGAGGTGGTGGCTGGCGAAGTATGGAAAGGATTGGCTACACTCGCCGGCTCGTGGATAGGTGGTGGGGCCAACCAGGCCGCCCTGTTCCGTATTTTTGAACCACCGCCGGAGATTTTTGCCGTTACCGTGGCGGTGGATGTATTTGTGGCCTACGGGTGGATGGCTGTACTGCTTTATGGGGCGAGTAAGCAACAACAGCTCGACCGCTACTTCAAGGCTACGGGCAATGAGGTGCAGGAGCTTACGCAGCGCATGGAGGCTGTTGCGGGGGAGACCGGCAAGGCTAATGAAACAAAGGACTATATCGTCATGTTGGGTGTTGCTTTTGGCGTTACCGGGATTGCCCATCTCTTGTCGGGCAGCATCGCGGACTACATTGGTGTGCATGCGCCACAGCTCGATAAGTTCAGCCTAACGTCGAGCTTTTTCTGGCTGATCCTGCTGGCCACGTTGATGGGAATCGGTTTGTCTTTTACCAGCGCTCGGCGGCTGGAAGCGAAGGGAGCGTCGCGCTTGGCGACAGTTTTCTTATATGTCCTTATCGCTACGATCGGGATGCAAATGAACATATTTGCTATCCTGGACAACCCGGGGTTATTTTTGGTTGGTCTTGTTTGGCTGGCCTTTCATGCATTGCTGCTGTTTGCTGTGGCCAAATTGGTTAAAGCTCCTTTCTTTTTCTTGGCTATCGGCAGCATGGGCAACATCGGTGGCGTTGCCTCCGCCTCGGTCACCGCCGCTGCCTTCCACTCGGCGTTGGTTCCGGTAGGGGTATTCATTGCCGTGCTCGGTTATGCCGTAGGTACCTACGGCGGCTATTTGTGTGGGATATTGATGCAGATGGTAGCGCCATGATCGGGTTGACCCTGTAGCATTAAAACACTTCCTCCGATAATAACCCTATTGGGAAAATTAAAAATACGTACATTTGCCCTCATGACCAAAGAACACATACACGACTTGAGGGATAGAGCCGCTTCCCTGAGGAGGCACCTTTGACATCGATGCCCGGAAAGAAGAAATAGAAGGCGAACAAACCCTTACCCTACAGCCCGATTTTTGGGACGACTCCAAAGCTGCGGAGAAAGTTCTGCAATCCATCAAAAGCAAGAAAATTTGGACCGATCACTTTGACGAGGTAGCCACCGCCGTGGATGACGTGTTGGTGATGTATGAGTTCTTTCAGGCGGGAGATGCATCCGAAGCCGATTTAAAAGAACAGTACGACGTGGCCTTGGTTAAGGTAGAAGCATTGGAGTTCAAAAATATGCTGAGTGCCGAGGAAGACCAATTGGATGCCGTCTTGCAGATTACAGCGGGCGCCGGGGGTACTGAAAGCTGTGATTGGGCAGGGATGCTGATGCGCATGTATATCATGTGGGGAGAAAGCAATGGCTACAAAGTGACCGAGCAGGACTATCAGGAAGGTGACGTGGCAGGTATCAAAACAGTAACTTTACAGTTTTCCGGTGATTTTGCCTATGGTTATCTCAAAGGTGAAAATGGCGTGCACCGTTTGGTGCGTATTTCACCGTTTGACTCCAATGCCAAACGCCATACGTCCTTCGCTTCGGTGTATGTATACCCCTTAGTGGATGACAATATAGAAATTGATGTGAAGGATTCGGAAATCGAATGGGATACCTTCCGTTCCGGCGGGGCCGGCGGGCAGAACGTAAATAAAGTGGAGACCGCGGTACGCCTGCATCACAAACCCACCGGCATCATCATCAAAAACCAGGAGTCACGTTCGCAACTGCAAAACAAAGAAAATGCATTACGCTTGTTGAAATCGCAGTTGTACGAGATCGAAATGCGCAAACGGCAGGAAGCCACGGCTGCAATAGAAGGTAACAAGAAAAAAATCGAGTGGGGCTCGCAGATCAGGAATTACGTATTGCATCCCTATAAGCTGGTGAAAGACCTACGCACTAATGTCGAGACTTCCAATACACAGGCAGTACTCGATGGTGAAATCGACGAGTTTTTGAAAGCGTACTTAATGGAATTTGGGGGCAATTAGAATTCATTCTTCCACATCATGCTCTCAACGGGGCGCGTGGTTTTGTTGTTGTATTTAGCGTTGCCCTTCGAGTTGTACAGGATCTCGATTTCACCCTCCACACTGAAATAGATCAACTGGCCAATGGGCATCCCTGCATAGATGCGCACGGGTTGAGCCACGGAGATTTCCAGCGTCCAGGTATTGCAGAATCCCACGTCGCCTTTACCGGCGGTGGCGTGGATATCGATGCCCAGCCGACCGGTGCTGGACTTGCCCTCCAGGAAGGGAACATGGTTGTGTGTTTCGGTGTATTCGAGCGTCACCCCTAGATACAGCGTGTTCGGTTCGAGTACGAAGCCCGTTTTCGGAATTTCAAAATGGACGATTTCATTGTGTTTCTTCGCATCAAGTACCCGGTCTTTATAGGTAGCCAGGTACTTGCCGAGGTGAACATCGTACGAATTGGTGCCGAGGCATTCCCGGCGGAATGGTTCGATAATGATGGAGCCGCGTTCGATTTCTTCCAGTATGCGCTTGTCAGATAAGATCATTTTTTTAACGATAAGACGTGTGGCAAGAGACGCATGTATAGCTCGGTTCCGGCCGAAACACGATGGGCAAAAATACACTAATGAATCATATTTTTAAGGGCTATTTGGTAATAATCGCTAATTTTATCTAAGTTTGGTTTTATGGCGTTAGCATACCTGCGTGAGTTAGATAATAATGTGCGATTTGCCATTTGGCGGATCGAAGAAACGGCCGACGAGTTGATCGGCCGCCTGCAGCTCGATAGCCGTGAGCAAACCATCCTGAACCGGCTGAACAAGGGAAAACGGACGTTGCACTGGCTGGCCACGCGCGTCTTACTCCGCACCATGTTAAACACACCCGGCTTCATTGATTGCCCCTCGGACGAGAACGGCAAGCCGTACCTGGCAAATTTTCCGCAGCGGATTTCGCTGACGCATTCATTCGACTATGCGGCGGTGATGATGAGCGATAATGGTGAAGTAGGCATCGATCTGGAGCTGGTAAAGCCCAAAATCTTGCGAATCGCCGACAAATTCATGAAAGCCGAGGAGTTGGTGTCCATTGGCAAAGATCACATCGAAAAGCTCTACGCTTGTTGGTGTGCCAAGGAAGCGGTTTATAAATTGCAGGGGAATAAGGGGGTGTCTTTCAAAGATAATATGACCATCAAGCCTTTTGACTTCCAAGATCAAGGTGTGCTGTTTCTGGATCTGGATGCGCCCCATCGTAAAGAACAGTTTAAAGTTTATTATGAAAAATTCCAGGAATATCTGCTTGGATATGTCGTGGAGGAATAGTTGCGAAGCACATGTTGAAAAGAGATTCATTAACGGCCCAGATGCAGCAGCTTAGCCACACACTGGCCAAAGTGAAGCGCCTGATCGTGGAAGAGCAGAAAGGGGAAGCACTTTCGGTACTAAAGGAAGTGTTGGGGGAATATTTTGGTACGACCATTACAGACTTATTGGAAACCCCGGCCAACTTATTCCGGCAGCACCTGGATAGTGTAGGTTTTCAGCCGGAAGAATTGGGCCTATTGGCGGATTTTCTGGATACGCTGGCCGATCTGAGCGAACTCGGTCCGGAGAAAACAGGTATTTGGGAGAAGGTACTGCTTATTTACGATGCGTTGGAGCAAACGCATAAAGTCGTCTCTTTTACCCATATAGCCCGGCGGGGGGAAATCCTGTCCATGCTGGGCAACGGCCCGTCATAGGGCAGGTGGTTGTTCTTCCCCGGGTGGGGGCATCAGCAACTGCACCAAGCTGTTTATCCGCTGATTTTTCATCAGGAGTTTCCCGTTGATGAGCTGCTCATTATCTTCGATGGATTGTCCGTACGCTTCAAGGCGGTCGAATGGTCGGACAATGGGAACGGCTAAGGGTGCAATGTCCTGTACGTCCATTTTGCTGAAGTTGATATGGAGCTGAAATCGCTCATGCGCTCCGCGGCCTGGTTCTGGTGGCACTTCGGCGTGGTCTGCCGTATGGAACTGAATGTAATCACCGATCCTTGGATTTACGCCGATTTGAAATAGCGGAAACACGTCGCGGTTGATGGCATTGCCGGTTGCGTTCAATATTCCTTGTTCTTGGAGGTAACGATTTAAAGCCGAATCGGCCCGTACGGAAAGATAGACCTCAGGTACGCGTTTTTCAACGATTTCGCGGCGTTCTACTGCATCGAAATTCTCGTCGTAGTCGTATTCGATCACTGTGTCTTGCTGGATGATGGTACTCCGCCATTCCAGAAGGATATGGCCTCGGTAATGGCGGAGTAAGCTATCGCCGTGTAGGGTATGTGTGCCGATGTGGAATTTGCGGCCGCTCAGGAGGCTCGTCAGTGGCCCTTGGAACCACAAGCTTACTGCATTGGAGTCGGTAAAATGAGGCGTACCCGTTTCAATGGCTAGCGGAGTGTCCATTGCCTGGCGCACATAAAACAGTATTTCTCCTTTTTTGAAATCAACCGTAGCGTCGTGTTTGCCAAGCATACACAGGTGGCCGCCACGGTGTTGGATTTCCGAGAAACGGCTCTCTCTAACGGGAATGCTTGCGCCCGGCTGCAACAAGGTGTCTAACAGTCCGGTGAGGAGGTGCAGGTCTTTTGCCGGTCTTGCCGGCGATATGGCGAACAAGACCTGTCGCGCTTTAAGGAGGATTACCGCCCGCTCGGATAGGGCCACCGTACCCAGCGTATCCTGCCGGACCTGCATGCCCAATTCGCTGGCCAGCCACCCCGCGAAGGCCGCCGAGTCTGCCAACTGGAGCGAGCCGAAAAAGACATCCGGAAAGGCCACTGATTGCTGATGATCGAGCTGATATAAGAATATATTGGCCGGGATAGCTATCCCCGACTGCTTTCCTGTTTTGCTATCAAACGCAATAGGTTGGTCTCCCGTTGAATCTCCGTAATAATCCCCATTCCACAGCGCGTTCCAGGCGATGTCTTTCGCGAGGGCATCCACTTGGATGCGGATAACGGATGTGGTCGCCCGTGGAATCAGCGTTTGATAAGAGCAGTATTGACGATAAGTCAAATAGCCCCAACCCACCGTTACGGCTAAGAGTACCAGACCTGCAATGACAAAGATGACGCGTCTCATGGGCAATCAGCCAAGCAGTTCCCTTACCTGTTGCGAAGCGCGCTCGTTGTCGACTTTGTCAATAATGTGGGTGATTGTACCCTTTTCGTCGATGACGAACGTTGTGCGTAGTGTACCCATGTATTTTCTGCCAAACAGCATCTTTTCGCCCCATACGCCGTAGTCATTGGCAATTTGCTGGTCGGTATCGACCAATAGTGTAAAGGGTAGGTTGAATTTCTGGGCGAAATTACGGTGGGATCGCTCTGTATTCACGCTTACGCCGATAACCTCAAAGCCGTCCGATTGCAGGGATTGGTAGTTGTCTCGGAAATTGCAGGCCTCGGTCGTACAGCCCGGTGTATTGTCCTTGGGGTAAAAGTAGAGAATCACTTTTTTGCCGATGAAATCGTTCAAAGAAACGGTTTGACCGTGTTGGTTTTTCGCGGTGATTGCCGGTGCTTTATCCCCGGCTTTTAATTTTGCCATGTGTTGTCTGCGTGGTTTTATTTGATGAAATTGATGTCGTAAACTTGTTTATTGTCCTTCCAGTCGATGACCTCGAGCCGGAAGCGGTGCGTGCCTTTTGACAAGGCGCTTTCAAATTCATGCCAAAGCGACCGTGATTTGGAGTCGTATTCCATCAGCACCCAATCGTTATCGATGTACCCGTTGAATGACTGTATTCCCGATAGGTCGTCAAAAATCTTGATGTTTATACGGCTTACCGCACCCATGTCTTTACCAGCGCTGATGTTTTGCGGCTGGATGGTGGGGGCAACCGTGTCTACAGCAATATGGAAACTGCCGAATGAACGGGTTTTGGTACGCACCCAGCCATCGTCAAAGTTGCCGCCATGCGAATTCCGCTTGTCGTCCACGATGATTGCTTTGGGTTTCAGCGCGTCCGTCAGCGTCGAGTCCGGTTTGATTTTGAGTTCATAACTTTCGAACAGGGGGATAAACCGATTGTGTACATGCTGCACCATCGAATAGCCATCGGTTGGCCGGGCGCCTTGGTGGTAGTTGAAGTGCAAGTGGTCATATAAGGCATCCGGCGGCATGGTGATTTCAATATTTTCGGCAGCAAAGCGATTTTCACGATCATACCGGAACATTGCTGTCCCGGTGGTACGTTGCCGGACCGGTACATAAGAAGCATCATTCCTCACCTTGATCGTGTGGCTGCTGGTGTTACCATGTGCGTCGCGCACTCGATAAGTGAGGGTGTGCTCCTGCGAATCGGTCAACATGATGCTTCCGTCCCCTTCGAGGACATGGAAAATGTTGATGGGGTTGTTGGGATCCTTGAAACTTTTCTGGACCCGTGTCTTTTTGAGTATGTAATAGGGATAGTCGATGTAGGAATGGATAGCCCGTGATGTCTCAAACGAGAGCGCTTCAAATAGCACGGTACTGATCGGCTTGTTATCCAATAGGAGCTCGACTGAATAGACGCCGTTATTGAATGTGGTACCGTTGTGCCGGTCTACCGTATTGATGCCGATGCCGAAACGACCATTTACCGCAACGGTTTGGTAATCTTTTACGGATAAGTGCCTTCTGGGGGTATGTTCGCTGAACGGTTCGTCAGCCAGATCGTAGATGGTAACTCCGTGGATGGTAGGCGGGATGTTGTCTGGAAATGCCAAACCAAACAGCTGTGGATTCAGGGGCGCTTCCGTTTCGGTATCGCGTATTTCAAAGTGCAGGTGTGGTCCCTGGGAGCTGCCCGAGTTGCCTGACAACCCGATCCGGTCGCCTTTTTTCAGGGATACGGTCCGATTATCGAGCAGGATATCCACATCGAACCGCTGCAGTTCATATTGTTTGGCTTTGACGATGGCCGTCAACTGAGCATTAAACTCGTGCATGTGCAGGTATACACTGGTATAGCCATTGGGGTGGGAGATGTACACCGAGTTGCCGCCACCGCCGATTTGTACACGTACACGGGATACGTAACCATCGGCAACTGCGAAGATGGGCAAGCCCACGCGTTGCTGGGTACGGTAGTCATCGCCGGCGTGAAAATGGGTGGACCGTAGTTCGCCGAACGTTCCCGAAGCTTGCGACGGAATGGCCAGTGGGTTCCTGAAATAGCCCTGGGGATATTCTCGCGTGGTGATGACATTCGTTTGTGCCGCTGCGATAAGCGTACTGAAAAGGACAATCGTTAAAATAGGGATATACTTCATGTATACTATCATTTCACATAAAAATGAAACATTCGTTGGTCATTGATGAAGCCCTCGAGGTGATCACCAATAGCCACGGGACCCACGCCCGCGGGAGTGCCCGTAAAGATAAGGTCGCCCTTGCGCAGGGTGATGTACTGCGATACGAATACCAGAATATCCTCGAATGAAAAAATCAAACCCGCGGTATTGCCCGTCTGCACAGTTTTTCCATTTTTGTCAAGACGGAATCCCAAGTTATATACATCGGCGAACGTTTCTTTGGAGAGCAGGGCACTGACGGGGGCCGATCCGTCAAACGCCTTAGCCAACTCCCACGGCAGGGATTTTTCTTTATGGAGCTGTTGGATATCCCGTGCTGTGAAATCGATCCCCAGCCCGATCGCGTCGTAGTAGGCATGTGCAAATTTCGCGCCGATGTGCTTTCCCTCTTTGCAGATACGGATCACCACCTCCACTTCATGGTGGATGTTTTTGGAAAAATCCGGATAGTAGAAGTCGCGGTTATCTTTCAATACCGCGGTATCGGGTTTGAGGAAGATTACAGGCTTTTCCGGAACCGGATTGTCGAGTTCTTTGGCATGCTCGGCATAATTGCGGCCGATGGCGATTATTTTCATGGGTATTAACGAATGATGTTATAATTATAGGCAATCTGACTATGCAGGCCCGATTTGCCCGATATACACGCTTTTACTGTATTGTTTCTTGCTGGCACTGTGCAGGAAGAGGTAGGCGTGGAACGGCGCTGTCCGCAATTGCGGGGGCAGGTCGACCTTGATGTATCCATCGTTACGCGTACAGCCATCGGTATTGCGTCCGGCTATACCGGCCTCGGGGCTGTACACCACCAGCACCACCCCGTCGGCCGGCCGTGCCAATGGGTTTTCCCCGCTGGTGAAATGGATTTCGAGTTCCCCCGGGCCGTGCACCACATCGTGGATTTCCACCGTCGGGAGCATGCCCGTACTGACCGCCACGCGCTCCGGCACGATCCGTTGGTCGGGATACTGCCCTTCAACCGCGTCCTGCAGCAGCTTTTTCAGCGCCTGCCCGAATGCCCTGCTTTTATTCCCTTTGCCGTGGCCGGCCCAGCCCGCTGTGACGATGGGTCTCAGCGGGTTGAGGAACGCCATGGCCAGCCGCATCCGCTGCTGTACGGCCAGCTTGCCGTATGACCGCTCTTTGGTCTTTATGATGCTTTTGTCGTAGAAAAAATCCATCAGTCCGTTTTTTTCAGGATACCGGCCCGGTGAGCGGGATGTAAACGGTTCTGGAAGCCCGCTTCCCCCTGCTGTCCGCGAAGAACAGCCACACATGGAATTCACCGCCCGAAGCATGCCCGTTGAAGGAGAAGGCCACCTCCCCGGCATGCCGCTGCGCATTCCCGCCAAAGAACAGGCCGCTCTCCGGATGGTGGGCGATGGCATGGCCCACGTCATCCATTTCCCCGCCCACGCCGTAGGTCCTTGGATCCCACCTCACCCTGATGCCGCCGTTTTCCAGCCACGCCCTTTCGGCACCCGCGGTGTACAGCGTCCCCCGGCTGAAAGCCAGTTCGCGGTAGTTGAGCGTCAGATCGTCGCCGTCCATCCGGAAGGCATGGCCGTAATTGTGGCTGAACGCGGCGTTGACGGCGGTCGACCTGCCCGTGAACTGCCCGAAGCCCGTTTCCAGTATCTCCGCCACCGGACGGAGGAATCCGTTAAGCAGCTTGAACCTGCGGTGCTGGGCAGCCTGCTTCGGCGAGGGCTCCGGCTTGGTCTCCTTGATCCGCCGGAAGCCTTTGATATAGTTTATCTTGCGCCAGCTGCTGCCCACCACGCTGCCTACCTTCCCGCTGAAGGGTCCGTTTATCCCGTCTTTCAGTATCGCCATATCATCACGGTTAATTGTTCAACAAAAATGCACCCCGGCCAAAGGCCGGGATGGGTCTATAATAAGCAAGTATACAGAATCCGGGAATTTTCCACAAATAAAGTTATCATAAAATAATACAAATTTTATAATAATATTAGGACTAATAGTTATTTATTATACAATATACCGTCTTTTTATCGACAAAAAGACGATGAATTGTCGATGAAAAGACGATAAAAAGACGATGAAATATAAAATATATACAACTATAATATAAGTTTTGTATAATTATTTTTGAATGAAATGTTAAAGAAAAGTTAAGACACATCCACCTCACATCAACATTATATCCATCCCATCGTACGTAAAGGTTTTTTAAGAGGTTGTGGTATAGCGCTATATCCTACTGCCCCCAGATTGGACCAAGCGGACACGGAAATAGGGTTGACCTGTAAACTAGTACAAACTTGCTTGCAAGTAAGTCTTTTATTACATATCTTAGCTCTATAATCAGTTAGTGTATTACAAAGCGAACCAAAGTGTAAAACAACTAATTAAATTCACCTTCTAAAACACACACAAACGATGTCAAAAAGCTATTTATTCCTTATTAGCTAAAATATTTTAGCTTCTTCTGTTTAGCCCGTGAGTTTTTATACTCCCGAGCGGTTACGGGGTATTGCGTGAGCGTATCCTGTACTTTGCGTCTATCCTCGATCTATAGCGCTTCAAGTAGGGAAGGCCGGTTAAAGCCGCCCCTTAATTTGGTGCTTTTATAGGTCGGTTATGGTAGAACGCAATGAACCCAGTACACTATAAAGAAACCAAAAATTAAAAAAATGAACCAACACACTACAAAAACAAGATGTGGGAAGATGCGATTATCGCTTCTACCCTTAGTAGCAGCACTGTTTGGTGGTCCGGTGTTTGCTGAACCCGTCGGCGACTCCATGCTGCCATTGACCGAAGCGGCTGCACAACAAACGATCACAGGTACAGTGACCAGTGCAACCGACAATACGCCTTTATCCGGCGTTTCGGTAGCCGTAAAAGGGACGGCAAGGGGAGCTGCCACGGATGACTTGGGCAGGTACTCGATCCCCGCCTCAGCCGGGGAAACGCTCGTGTTTTCCTACCTCGGTTATATTAGTCAGGAGCTTATTGTAGGACAAAGCGCCACTATGGATGTACAACTGCAAGACGATGCGGAAAGCTTGGATGAAGTTGTGGTGGTCGGCTACGGTACGCAGCGGAAGTCCGATCTGACAGGTTCCGTTGGTGTGCTATCGGGAGAGGATCTCCTTCAGGCTCCGGTAAGCAATGCGTTGCAGGGGATGAAGGGCCGCGTGGCCGGGGTAAACGTCTTCCTCAATTCCGGCTCGCCGTCAGGCAGCCCCCGTATCCTCATTAGAGGGCTGGGTACGATCAATTCGTCGTCCAACCCGCTGTTCGTGGTGGATGGTGTGGCCATGGAGAACATCCAGTTCCTGAATCCCAATGACATCGAGCGTATGGAGGTGCTGAAAGACGCTTCATCGACAGCGATTTATGGTGCCCGTGGTGCAAACGGGGTCATCCTGATCACTACCCGTCGCGGAGCCAAGATGACCGGTACGATCGTGGGCTATGACGGGTTTATGAATGTCGGTGTTTTGCCGCGCAAAATCGACGTGCTTAACTCAGCCGAATGGCTGGAGGTTATCGAGCGCGGTTTTGCCAACCATTCCAAATACAGCACGAACACTATACCCACGCTCAGCCGGGAGGATCCGCGGTTGTTCGATGCACAGGGCAATCCGCTTTACGATACCGACTGGCAGGAGGAGGCCACCCGTACAGCGGTGTCCCACAACCACCAGTTCTCCGTACAGACCAAGGCTGAAAATTCCTCGTTCGGTGCATTCATCAACTACGCCAACATGCAGGGAATCATGCTTAACAACGCCCTGGAGCGTATCAACGGTAAGGTCGCTTATGACGCGAAGCCCAAGGAATGGCTTTCGCTGGGTATCAACTTACTAGCAAATTACACCAAGGAGAACGAGTTCGAAGAGGGTGGTGGGCACCAGATGCCGCGCCGGTCTATGCTCGAAATGGTGCCCATTTTTCCGGTGAAGTTTCCTGACGGGACCTGGGCCAACAGCAGCATGATCACGGATCCGTTTGGCCTGGAGGCCATCCCCAATCCGGTCCATGTGCTGGAGACACAAGACCGGCTTCGCAAGCGGCAGCAGTTGTTTGGGAATGCTTTCCTGACCTTCCACATCCTGCCGGGATTGGATCTGCGCACGCAGTTTGGCTTTGACAAACACGATACCAACATCCAGGAATATAGCCCCACGGATTTAATCAATATATCGCAGCCACTCGGCCGCGCCTACCTTGAAAACCAGCGTTCGTTTTACTGGCAGGAGGAAACTTATCTGAATTATAATAAGGAAATCGGCGATCACCGAATCAACTCGGTGTTGGGGCTCAGCTGGCAGCAGCGCGTCTATGCAAACAATTCGATTTCCGCCGAGGGTTTTGCCGACGACTTTTTCCGGTTCAATGCGATCCAATCGGCCAGCCAACCAGGGGCGCCCAACTCGTCGTACGATAAGTGGGCGATGAATTCCTACTTCCTGCGCGGTAGCTACAGTTTCAAGAATAAATACTTGGTTACCGTTACCGGGCGGATAGACGGTTCTTCGCGGTTCGGTGAGAACAATAAGTACGGGATTTTCCCTTCCGCCGGTTTGGGATGGGTACTCTCCGAGGAGTCGTTCCTGAGTGATGTCCAGGGACTGGATGAATTCAAGATCCGGTCGAGCTACGGCATCACGGGCAACACGGAGATTCCAACCTACCAGTCGCTTGGTACAATTTCTACGGGTACCACGCTCCTCAATGGGGCGCGCGTTTCGCAAAGCTTCGTCAACCGGCTACCCAACCCCAATCTGGAATGGGAGAAGACCAACCAATTTGACGTGGGCTTTGACCTTGCATTATTCAATAGGCGACTTACCGTGGCGTTCGACTACTATTATAAACTCACCACTGACCTGTTGCTTGATAAGCCCGTACCGACATCCACGGGCTTTACCGGCGTACGCGACAACATCGGATCGGTATCCAACAGGGGCATCGAAGTACTGGTTAGTGGTGCACCCGTAGCGAATGAAGTATTCAATTGGCAGTCTACGATCAACTTTAGCTACAACAAAAACCGCATTGAGGCGTTGGGCGAGAATGACGAAGACATCTTCCCCGGCCCTAACTGGGTTTCGGGCAGCCAGACCATCCTCCGCGTAGGTGAGCCGTTGAGCTCATTCTGGGGCTATCGGCGATTGGGTACATGGGGTACGGACGAGGCCGCCGAAGCGGCAGCGGTAGGTGCCATCCCGGGTGTGGCCAAGCGCAGCAGCGAGCGCCAGATTATCGGCAATGGGTTACCGGAATGGGTAGGGAGCTTCGTGAATAACGTGCGCTATAAAAATTTCGATCTTACCGTTGACCTGCAGTTTGTGCTGGGAGCGGATATCCTGCAGCAATTTACGCACTCCATGGAAGACCGAACCGGCCTCTCCAACGGGCTAGCGACTACGCTGTATGACGCCTGGACGGAAGATAACCAGAATACCATGGTGCAGCAGATCCGGAATGGTGCCTATTCGGGGCAAAACAGTGAGGTGGACGACCATTGGGTGGCAGATGGATCATACCTGCGTGGGAGCTTGGTGTCGCTGGGCTATAGCTTCGGTGACCTGACGCTGACTAACCTCAACCTGCGTGGACTCCGCATCTATGCCAGTGTGCAGAACGCCTTCCTGGTTAAATCAAAAGACTTCAAGGGATACGATCCGGAGGCGACTTCCTGGGGCGGCGACCAGTGGGGGCAGAACATTTTCTTCTTCCAATACCCCAATCCGCGGACGTTCACAATAGGTACCAGTTTCCAATTCTAACCCTCAAACTTTGAAAAGATGAAAAAGTTAATTGCAATCATATTCACAGCGGGGCTTTTGGCCACGTCCTGTTCGGAGTTCCTCACGGAGGTACCCAAGGACGAGATTGCCCCCGACCAGTTTTTTAAGAACCCTGACCATGCTTACAACTCGGTAAATGCCCTTTATCGATCCGGTGTGCCGTCATTGTTCGGTGCCAGCGTTTATGGTGGCTCACGGCTCATGATTGGCCCTTACATGTCAGGCCTGGTAGACAACGATTACAAGGGCCAGGAGATACACGTACAGCATGCACAGCAGCTCACGCTGAATAGCGTCAATATGTCGGGTTACCTGGGCAACTTCTGGCGCGATATGTACCTGGGTATTTCGCGTGCCAACAATGCCATCAAGTATATCCCCGCCACCCCCGGGCTGGTCGAAACCGAAGCGAACAAGCTGTTGGCCGAAGCCCGATTCTTTCGGGCAATGAATTATTATTACCTGGTCCGCTATTTCGGTGGCGTGCCGTTGATTACCGAACCTTACGAGAGCCTGGATAACCTCTATGTTCCCAGGTCGCCAGTTGCTGATATCTACGGACTGATCGTAGCGGACCTGACGTTCGCGGCTGGGGAAGGTAACCTTCCGAGTACGACCATGGGTAGCAACGGCAACCGGATTACGCAGGGAGCGGCACAGGCCTTGCTGGCCGAGGTGTACCTCACCATGAGTGGCTACCCGTTGCAGGCCAATCATTACGCCGATGCTGCCCAGGAGGCGCGGGCAATCATTAATGATGGCAATTACTCGTTAACCCAGCACGGACGCTCCGGCGGAGCTGTAGATCCTGCCAACAGTGCCTACAACAAGGCTCGCCTCGCGGACAACCTGCAGAACGAGCATATCTATTACTATGAATACTCCGTGGGTATCTCCAATTCCGGCTATACCCAATATGCGTTCCCGGTGAGTATGGCACCCGAGCTGGCGTACGCCATTTTCAACAATGCTTATCGACCCACCGCGGGCTTACTACGGGCGTATGACGCGGGTGAAGATCTCCGTATACAGGAAAAGCAATACTTCCACTCGTCGCTCACTCGTGAAAATGGTACAGTAGCCAATTTTGACACGGCTCCACATATCTGGTTTGACGAGGAAGCGTCGTTGGAGACTGCCACTTCCGGCAAGGACCTGCCGATTTTGACCTACGCCAATGTACTGCTGATCGCCGCGGAAGCCATCGCACGGTCGGAAGGGGTTACGGCTGAGGCCGTCGATTACCTCGCCGAGATTAGGGCACGCGCATACTGGAAGCAGACCGAGGCGGAGGTAAAGGCTCAGTTGAGCGGTCTCAGCCCTGAGCAATTCGTGGAAGAAGTATGGAAAGAGCGGTTGCGGGAACTGCTATTCGAGTTTCAGGTATGGTTCGATATCCAACGCACCCGGCAGTATCCAGTGACAGCCAGCAATGGACAGATCAGTTTCGTGGATGTGATCGGCCATCAAAATAGCTTCGGGGCCACGTATACCGAGAACCACTTATTGTTCCCCCTGCCCGACGACGAATTGCAGCGCAACCCGGCGTTGGAACCAAACCCGGGATACACCAACTAATGGAATTGCCAGCAAGTTGTTACGCAACTGCTGGCAATTTTTTTCTATATTAGCCCCATACAATTTGCGATGGGTTAGTTGTAATGACCAAGATACTAAGGATAAACACGCATACGCTAAAACAATTTATTATAAATGGAAAAAAGTAATCAATCAAAAGCAGGTGCAACCCGTAGAGATTTTATCAAGACGGGAGCTGCAGCGGCGGCAGGTTTTATGGTCGTACCGCGACATGTATTGGGAGGAGCTGGTTTTGTAGCACCTAGTGACAAGCTGGTAATTGCGGGCATCGGTGTGGGAGGCAAAGGCGAATCCGATTTGAAGAATTTTCACGATAGCGGCAAAGCCGAAATCGCATTTCTTTGTGATGTGGACGACCGCCGAGCGGCTGGCTCGGTGAAGCGCTTCCCCAAAGCGAAATATTATAAGGATTTCCGGGAGATGCTCGATAAGGAACACAAGCATATCGATGCGGTTTCGGTATCCGGACCGGACCACAACCACGCGATCCATGCGTTGCCGGCAATGCAATTGGGCAAGCATGTGTATGTGCAGAAGCCACTGACCCATGATGTGTTTGAAGCGCGTGCATTGACCCAAGCGGCAAAGAAGTACAAAGTAGTAACCCAGATGGGTAACCAAGGTGCTTCGGGTGATGGGGTGCGCATCATGCGCGAATGGTTTGACGCGGGCCTGATCGGCGATGTGCACACGATTTATACCTGGACAGACCGGCCGGTTTGGCCGCAAGGTATCCAATGGCCTACGCAGAAAGCCGAAGTACCTAAGGAACTCGATTGGGACCTGTGGTTGGGCACTGCCCCCTACAGGGACTATGTCGATAAACTGGTGCCGTTTAACTGGCGCGGCTGGTGGGACTATGGTACGGGAGCTCTTGGTGATATGGGCTGTCACATCATGGAAGCGCCATTCAGCATCTTGGGCTTGCAATATGTAAAGGATGTACAGGCCAGTGTGGGCTCGGTATATGTCGATGAGTTCAAACGTGGATATTTCCCGCAAAGCTGTCCGCCGTCGAGTTATGCAGTGATGACCTTCCCGAAAACCGAAAAGACATCCGGTGACGTGAAAATCCATTGGATGGATGGTGGTATCCAACCGCAACGTCCTGAGGAATTGGGACCCAACGAGGTATTTGGAGATGGTGGTAACGGTATCCTGTTTATCGGCACGAAGGGCAAGATGATGGCGGGTTGCTATGCTGAAAATCCAAGGTTATTACCGACGTCGCTTACCGAGCAGCACAAATTACCGGTGAAATACGAGCGTGTACCCGGCGGGTCTGGTGGACATTATGCGCAGTGGGTAGAAGCGGCTATCGCCGGATACGGCAATAAGCCCGTAAGTGCTCCGTTTGAAATATCCGGACCATTGACCGAGGCATTGCTGATGTCTAATCTGGCCATCCGTGGGTCTGATCTGCAGATCGATAATAAATATCCGGGCAGAAACCTCAAGTTTATCTGGGACAACGCTAACATGAAGGTAACCAACTTCGATGAAGTCAATCAATTTGTGAAACGCCAATACCGTAAAGGTTGGGAGTTACCAACCGTGTAAACGCGTATAACGGTTGTTGACCGATCTGAATAGCAGGGTATCCGAAACGGGTACCCTGCTTTTTTTTGCCGGTTTGTGAACTCAAAAAATAATTGATAATTATTTAGACTTATTATAAACTAGTATCTATATTTGCGTTCGAAAACAATAAAGCCACACAGTTCGCACCTGTGTGGCCCATCCACTAAAAGTGGTTTACTTTTAAAAAACGTTGAGCACATTTATAAAAGCCATGCAAAATAGGCAAATTTTGCTTGCGGTGACGTTCTGCACCCGTAAAATTATTGCTATACCTCGTGGGGTTGCCAGAAAGCTGCCCTACCATTCCATATCTTCACTTCTAATCGTTCAATCATCATGAAAAAAATGCATGTTATTAGTTTCTGTATTGCCTGTTTGTTTATCGTTAACCAAGCTGCGGCACACGCCTTATGGATAGCCACCAAGCCCACAGGCAAGTCCGGGAAGGCGCAACAGGTACATATCTACTATGGCGAGCCCGCTGAGGGCGTGTTGGAGAACGTCACGGACTGGTGGTCTGACGTCGGTTCGTTTGTCCTTACGCTTCATCATCCCGATGGTAGCAGTCAGCAATTGGAAACTAGTGCACAAGCCGACCATCACGTGGCAACCTTCACGCCTACTAAAGAAGGGGTGTATACACTTAGCGTGGCACAACCGGTAAAAGAGACCTTTGATGGCCACAAGTACCAGTTTAATAGCACCGCATTTGTGAATGTGGGTAATGCCGATGAACCAACGCTACCTGAAACCTCCGATTTCCGGGTAATTTCTGGACTTTTTGATACGAAGGCCGGCAAACCGATTTCGCTAAAGGCTCAATTGGGTGCAAAACCACTCAACAAACTCGAAGTTACTGTCTTTTCGCCCAATGGTTGGAGTAAAACATTCCACACGGATGAAAGTGGGTTGATTTCTTTTGTGCCCGATCGGAAAGGGCATTATCTAGTGGAAGCGCTCTACAGTGTGGATGTGGATGGCGCTGACCACAAGCATCTCCATCGCATCGCTACCTGGAGTATAAAAATAGATTAATCACCTGATGTCATTCAACAATGGGAACCGTTAAGCAATTAATCGTTTTGTTTTTGCTCGCTTTCAGTGGTCTGTACCAAGGGCACGCCCAAGAGGGCAAACATGTTGTAATTATCGGGAGGGTTACGACGTCCAATGGTTTGCCTGCCGATCGCGTGTCCGTTACGGTGGCGGGCACCCCGTTTGGCACACAAACAGGTACAAACGGAGACTATCGCATCGAACTCAGTCAAACGGGAGGCATTACTTTGGAAGTTAGCGCATTGGGGATAGCAAAGCAGTCGAAGGCCATCACCGTAAACCTCGGCCAAACCTATACGCAGGATTTTACGATCAATATAACCAGCCAACAGTTGGAAGAAGTATTGATCAGTAAAAACAGAGGCAACTATAATGTTTTGACACCGTCTCCTACGCTGCGTTTGGACGCACCGCTTATTGAAATCCCACAGAATATCCAAGTGGTATCCGGCAAGGCACTGGCAGACCAGCAGGTCATCAGTATGAGCGATGGTCTGATCAGGAACGTGAGCGGCGCCGTACGGTTGGAGCATTGGGGTAATCTTTATACAAATATCAGTATGCGGGGCACGCAAATCCAAGCATTCCGGAATGGGTTTAATGTAGTCGCTTCTTATTGGGGGCCACTTACGGAAGATATGAGTTTTGTAGATCATATCGAATTCGTAAAAGGACCTGCTGGCTTTATGCTGTCTAATGGCGACCCGTCAGGATCATACAACGTGGTGACCAAGAAGCCAACGGGAGAAACCAAAGGCGAAGCGACGCTGACCGTCGGCGAATACGATTTATACCGCGCATCACTGGACTTGGACGGCAAGCTTAATAAAAGCGGCCGACTCCTGTACCGTTTCAATGCATCGGCACAGACCAAGGGATCCCATCGCGCCAATGAATTTGACAACCGCTATGCGGTAGCTCCGGTGGTTTCTTATCAGGTGGATGAAAAAACAAAGGTCACTGCGGAGTATACGTTGCAGTATGCCAACATGTCGGATGTGGGATCGTATTACGTGTTTGGCCCTACGCCGGGGAAATATGCGAGCTTGCCCAGAGACTTTACCATGATGCCGACAGGATTGGAACCTACGAATATTAAGGATCAGACCTTTTTGGTCAACCTGACCCATGATATCGATACGAACTGGTGGATTACAGCGCAGGGATACTATTTATTGTATGATCAGGTAGGCTCATCCATGTGGCCAGCATCGGAAATGACCGACGATGGTAAAATCATACGCGGTGTCGGGGTCTGGGATGCGTTGAGTGAGATGAGCTTGGGCCAGGTGTTTGTAAACGGCAACCTCACCACCGGCGCAGTGCAACATCGTATCCTCGTGGGTATCGATGTGGGCAAAAAGAACTACTTGGCCGATTGGGGCCAAAGCCACGCTCTGGATACGGCTAATGGCGGTGAATTTGATGTGCACAATCCAAATTTAGGCGTGCCATCAAATGGGTATCCGTCGTTTGACCGTATCACCAGCCTGGAAGCTCGGGCTGCACTAGCCGGCGGAGCCATGGCCCAATCGTACAAAGGTATTTACCTGCAGGATGAACTTGGTTTCTTTGACAATCAGCTGCGGCTCACGCTCGCTGGGCGTTTTACGTCTGTAAGCCAAAGTGCGTATGGGGCGGCACCTGAAAAAGCCAGTCACTTTACCCCGCGCATCGGTCTCAGTTGGAGTGTGGATAAGCACACCGCTTTATACGCGTTATATGATCAGGCATTCGTGCCCCAGTCTGGAAGGATATATGACGGCGGTAAGGTGAAACCGATTACAGGTAATAACCAAGAAGTGGGTCTTAAACGCGATTGGATGGATGGTGCATGGAATACGTCTGTTTCCGTATACCGGATCCTAAGGGAGAATGAGCTTACGCCCGACCCCAATCGGCCCCCTACGGAAAATTATAGCATTGTTTTGGGCCAGAAGGCCGCCCGGGGTATTGAGTTCGATGTGCATGGCCGACTGGCACCGGGGCTTGATCTGGTTGCCAATTACGCGTATACCAACGCTGAGGTAACCGAAGTGGCCGACGGCGTCACCGTCTATGAAGTAGGGGATGATCTGTTTGGCTATGCGGCCAATACGGCCAATGCTTGGCTGGCTTACCGTATCCAACGTGGCACATTGAAGAATCTGGGTGCCTCGGTGGGTTTTACCTGGCTGTGGGATCGTAAGACGGATAATTGGGATGAAAGCGATGTCAGATTGCCTGATTACTTCAAGTTGGATGCCGGGCTGTTCTGGGAAAACGACAAACTCCGGGTTACCGCAAACCTATTCAATCTGCTGGATGAGTATCTTTATACCGGATCGTACTATTCATGGAACAACGCATTCTATTGGCAATCCGAAACGCCACGCAATTTGCGGCTGAGCATCGGCTATAAGTTTTAACAAAAAAGGGGCGAAAGCCCCTTTTTTATATCGCAATTGATGTATCCATCACGAAATCCTCATCCCTAAGATGAACGATTTCCATCGATTTCTCGTAGTTGGTCGATTTCTTGGAGAAGAAATCATGTTGGGTGGTTTCTACATTGAGACCGTTCATCACAATGGGATTTACGCGCTTAACCTCGAAAATCGGTTCGAATCCCAGATTCATGAGCGCTTTATTTGCATTGTAGCGCACGTACTCTTTCACCTCTGCAGTAAGACCCACTTCGGTATAGATTTCCTCGGTGTACTTAAGCTCATTTTCATAAAGTTCGTTAAGCAACGCTAAGAGCTTTTCTTTAGCCTTCTCGGGATGGGGTAGTTTTTTGTATACGTCTTGCGCCAGCAGTCCAACAAATACACCGTGAATGGATTCGTCTGCCACGATTTTCTTGATGATATCCGCACTGGCTACCATGTGTCCTTGCCCGCATAGCCATAATGGAATGAAGAACCCGCTATAAAACAGGAAAGATTCCAGAAATACCGAAGCACACAACCCCATGAAAAGGTCTTCTTTACTGATGTCCGTTTCGGCCAGTTTACGGTAGTATTTATCAATCATGGATGCTTTAAACTGTAAATACTTGTTGTTTTGCACCCAATGGAAAATGTCTTCAATATCCCGTGAGGTCGCTACCGTGGTAAAGATGGTCGAGTAGGATTTCGCATGGATTGCTTCCATCATGCACATGTAGGCCAGTACCGATTTGTTTTGCAGTGAATCGATGTGATCCATGATTTTCGGCATTCCGGTATGGCTTTGCAGGGTATCAAGCAGTGTCAGGCCGCCCAATGCCTTTTTATAGCATTCCCGCATCTCCGGAGAAAGGGCTTTCCAACTGTCGATATCCTTGGAGGGGATGTATTCTGTATCGATCCAGAATTGTTTGATGTTCTGTTCCCAGAACATCAGGGCGTAATCATTTTCAGGTTCGTTCCAGTTGACGGCTTTATATTGTTTCATATTTGCGGGGGTTAAATGGGTAAATTTGATGTTAGACAAGAATACGAAGCAATATTTCCTATGCTGAGCACGAGACACACTCGTCAATGGTAGATTTGCGGGTCCGCGTGTAGTATAACGATTTCAATCCCACTTTATGTCCATAGATGTAGTACTTGGCCAAATCCCGGGTATTATCCTTGGAGTTGGTATGCAGGATGGTGGATATTCCCTGATCTACGTGCCGTTGGATGACAGAGACCAGCCGCAATACCTTCATCTGATCCATATCATATGCCGATTTATAGTAGAAGTAATTTTCATTGGTGAGATACGGCATCGGGTAATAGGTGGTGCTATCGCCATATTCGCGCACCTCGATGGTATCCACAATCGGCATCACCGATGCTGTAGCATTCATGATGTATGACGTCGATTGGTTGGGGGCAATGGCTATACGGTATGCGTGATATATACCGTGTTCGTGTACCTGTTGCTTCAATACTTTCCAATCTTCCATCGTCGGTATAGCAATACCAGCAAACAATTCGCTCACTTTGATGGTGGTTGGGAAGTAATCGCGGTTGATATATTTGTCAAAATACGAGCCATCGGCATAAGCTGATTTCTCAAAACCGTTGAACGTTTCCTTTCGCTCACGGGCAATCTCCATGGAAGCTTGGAGGGAATAATAGTTGACCATCATGAAGAATACGTTGGCAAAATCCAACGCTTCCTCGCTTTCGTACATGATGAAATTCTTAGCGAGGTATCCATGCAGATTCATCGCCCCTAAGCCTACGCTGTGCAATTCGCGGTTGGCCTTTTGGATGGATGGCACCATGGCGATGTCTGTTACATCGGATACCATGGTGAGTGCACGCATCGCTGTTTTGACGGCTTGTTCTACCCGCTTGTTATCCATAACGGTGGCAATATTGAGCGAACCCAGGTTGCAAGAAATGCCGTAGCGGATGGTATCTTCCTGTCCGTAGATGTTGATATCCGATACCTCGGAAACCTGCATGATTTCCGTACAGAGATTGGAAAATTTGACTTTACCGACACCGTTCAGGGCATGTTGGCGGTTGGCATTTTCCTTGAAGAAAATGTAAGGATAGCCGCTTTCCTTCTGGGTCTGGGCGATCTTCACCAACAGGTGGCGGGCATTGATCTTGCGTTTCTTTATTTTGGGATTGGTGATGAGTTCGTCGTACATTTCGTCCATATCCAGCTCATCGAGGTATTTGCCATATTCCTGCATCACCGTATGCGGATGAATCAGGTAGCAGGGTTCGTCTTTGGTGGCCAATTCCATGAATTTATCGGGAACAATCACACCAATGGAGAGGGATTTGATGCGAACCTTTTCGTCCACGTTGATTTTCTTGCAATCGAGGAATTCCTCGATGTCCGAATGGAAAATATTGAGGTACACTGCCCCTGCCCCCGGGCGTTGGCCCAATTGGTTGGCATAAGAAAAGGTGTCCTCAAGGATTTTCATGATGGGCAGTACGCCGCCAGCACGCCCTTCAACGCCTTTGATGGCTTCGCCGCGGGCCCGGATTTTGGAAATGTTGAATGACACCCCACCGCCGATAGACGACAGCTTCATCGCTGAATCCACCGCGTAACCGATGCCGTTGAGGTTATCACCGATTTCATCGAGGAAGCACGATACCAATTCCCCGGAACGCTTTTTGCCTGCATTGAGGAAAGTAGGTGTAGCGGGCTGGTACTCCTGGTTGATCAACAGCTCTGCGTATTGCAGGGCATGTTCTACTCCACCCTGACGGGCAAGGAACAGCGATACAGCGGCTACACGGTCTTCATAGCGTTCAAGGAATTTTTCACCGGAGTCATCACGGAGCGCATAGCTTTGGAAAAACTTGAAAGCGCTCATGAAAGAGGCAAACCGGAATTTTTTCGAGGCAATGAAATCATACACCTTTTCCATCTCCTCAAACGTAAACCACTCATAGAAATTAATGTAGTAGTTGTTTTCGATGAGGTAATCTATCTTTTCCTTCAGCGTGTAAAAGAAAACGGTGTTTTTGTTGACATACTCCAGGAAATAAGCGCGCACGGCCTCTTTGTCCTTGTGCAGGCTAAATTCCTCCTCATGTTTGATCATGATTTCGTTATTGAGCAAAATCCAGCTCTTTGCTACCTCGTTTGTTACCATGGTGTCTCCTTGCTTTAATAATGGCGATAAATTCATTGATGTCTTCGTTGGTTCCCGATAGCTCAAACTTTAAAGCCAACGGTATACCGTATTCGGTTGCAATCTTGTCTCCGGCAATGGCGAAATTCTGTCCCCAATTTCGGTTTCCGCTTGAAGATACGGAAAGGAGATACGGACTCGCATGGTGCAGGAAGCGCTTTGTGGTTTCGGGTACCTCCCCGAATCGGGTGGTAAAGGTTACCAAATGCCCTTCTTGCACCGCATCCATGTCGGGCTGGATTTTACAAACAGACCATCCGGTCAGCTCAGCCACTTTCTGCATGAACCGCTCCACGTTGCCCGTTTTGCTGTCATAATATATCCACTCCATGTTGCAAACCTTTTAGATGCTGAACCCCCACGTATCGAGGGGGTTCCTTTTATTTTTTAGTAACCTGTATTGCAGGTGTTTTGAGGCTTCGACGGCTATTACATCGTCAGTGCCGATAATTCTTCCGGCTTAAACCCAATGATACGTTGGGTTTCCTGATCCTGGTTAAGGACGATAACCGTGGGGACGGTACGTACTTTATATTGGATGGCCAGTTCCGGTTTATCAAACGGATTTACTTTTTCATACGAGATACCTCTGCGGTCGAGAAACTCAGACACTTGATTGCAGGGTGCACAGTCATTTTTTTCAAACTTAATAATCCGCGTCATAGCAATAAGATTTTTAAATGTTCAATACCAATCGGCCGCCGAATGTTTCCCGGTAGATCCCGATAATTTTTAGTCGCGTCGGTTGGTAAGTTGTAGCCTTGAACAAATATCAGCTATTTAATTTCAGGACGGTAAGAATTGTTATCAACAGATGTTGAATTATACACATTGTGGATAATTCATGTAAGTGTAAGTGGTATTAATCTATTGATAAATAGTTGTTTGCGAAAATAAAACTCGACGATAAGTTGCTGTGGTGGATAATTTTTGAACGGTTTCGGTATGTTAATTGATATACGTATCCGCTATGGCCTAAACCGCTCATGAAGCCTTGTTATTTTTGCAGGTTTGCCTGCCGCCTTCAGATGAGGTATTCAAATAATGTTTGATCACTGTTCACTTCCTTGAAGTCAAAGCGGTGTTTACGCATACGCTCCACCAAAGCGGTGTAATCGGTAGCTTTTTGCAATTCAACGCCTACTAGCGCAGGCCCCCGCTCGCGCTGTGTCTTTTTGATGAATTCGAAACGGGTGATATCATCATTAGGCCCCAATACATCGTTGACGAATAGTTTAAGTGCCCCCGGGCGCTGTGGAAAGCGGACGATAAAGTAATGCTTCAATCCTTCATACAATAGCGAGAGCTCTTTGATTTCGCCCATGCGGTCGATATCGTTATTTCCACCGCTTATGATACATGCCACTTTTTTGCCTTTAATCTCGTCAGCGTAGAAATCGAGCGCTGCAACGGCGAGTGCCCCGGCGGGCTCCGCTACAATGGCATCCTTATTATATAATTCGAGGATGGTGGTGCATATCTTGCCTTCTGGGATAAGTTGTACATCACGCAGTAGTTCCCTGCTATATTGATAGGTGAGGTCACCGATACGTTTCACGGCTGCGCCGTCTACGAAACGGTTGATTTCATGGAGCGTTATCGGTGCGCCATGTTCCAAAGCCGCTTTCATCGAAGGTGCCCCTTGGGGTTCCACGCCATAGACCGTGATTCCCGGTTTGGCTTCCCTGAAATAGCTCCCCACGCCGGACACCAGTCCGCCTCCGCCGATCGGAATAATGACGATGTCGGTATCGGGTTCATCCTGGAGGATTTCCACCCCCACGGTACCCTGCCCTTCGATGATGTCCGGGTCATCAAATGGATGGATAAAGGTCATGCCGTGTTCGGCACAATATGCCAGGGCAGACTGCTGGCAATCGTCAAACGTATCGCCTGTCAGGATGATTTCGATACGGCCATTGCCGAACATTTCGGTTTGACTGATTTTCTGACGAGGGGTGGGGCCTGGCATGAATATCACGCCGTTGATACCAAGCCGCTTGCACGAAAAAGCCACCCCCTGGGCATGGTTCCCTGCACTGGCACATACCACGCCTTTGGTACGTTCGGCTTCCGTAAGTTTGTTTATTTTATTAAACGCGCCCCGCAACTTATACGAACGGACTACCTGCAGGTCCTCCCGTTTGAGGTATACAGCTGCCCCGTATTTTTCAGAAAGCCGCAGGTTGTATTGCAAAGGGGTGTGGGTCACAACCCCTTTCAAACGTTCTGCCGCTGCCTCAGCGCGATGCTTCATGGAGCCGGGGTTGCAGCCGCTTCCACCTGGCCCACTTGCGCGGCCAGCCAATCGCCCACCTCACTGGTCTTATAGGCCTTGTTTTTTCCCGCCAGATCTTCCGTCACGATTCCTTCGGCCAATGACTGGTTTACGATGGTACGGATGAGTGCCGCTTCGTCCTTTAGGCCGAATGCATCTTCGAACATCATGGCCGCAGAAAGTACGGTAGCCAACGGATTAGCGATGTCTTTACCTGCAGCCTGTGGGTAAGAGCCATGTATCGGTTCAAACAGCGAAGTGTGGACGCCGATCGATGAAGATGGCATCAACCCCATGGAACCGGAAATGACCGATGCCTCGTCGGTAAGGATATCACCGAATAGGTTTTCGGTAATCAGCACATCATAGGCACTTGGCCACTGCACCAAGCGCATGGCCACTGCATCCACAAACTCATAGCTCACTTGCACTTCGGGAAAGTCCTTTTCCATATCCTGTACGGTTTCCCGCCACAGGCGAGAGCTTTCCAATACATTCGCCTTGTCTACGCAGCATAGCTTCTTGCTCCGGCTCATCGCCATCTCAAATCCCAGTTTCGCTAAGCGCTGCACCTCTTCACGTGTATAGGTACAGGTGTCGAAAGCGGTATTGCCATCGTCCTTACGGCCTCGTTCGCCGAAGTAGATGCCGCCGGTAAGCTCCCGGAGGATAATCAAGTCTGTACCTTCGATGCGCTCCCTTTTCAGTGGCGAATTATCGATCAGAGAGGGGAATGTAAAGGTAGGCCGTACGTTGGCAAAAAGGCCGAGCTTTTTCCGCATTTTCAATAATCCCTGTTCGGGTCGTACAGTGGCTTTGGGATCATTGTCGTAACGGGGGTGGCCGATGGCACCAAACAATACGGCATCCGCCGCCATGCAGATCTCGTGGGTTGAATCCGGATAGGGATCGCCTACCGCATCAATCGCAGCGGCTCCCGTCAGTCCGGAGGTCCAATTTACCTGATGGCCGAATTTTACGGCTACTGCATCCACCACTTTTACGGCTTGTCCAACTACTTCAGGGCCGATTCCGTCGCCCGCTAAAAGCGCTATATTTAATTCCATGTTGTAAAGTTAATAGTCAAAAGTGAAAATTTAAATTCATACTGGCTCTGGCCGAGTGCCCCGCGTCTCTTGCCTTATCGCATTAAGCATTTTTTGGGTAGCCTTGATCGCAGATACCGTTTGATCCGAATCGAGCCCGCGTGTCGAAAACGTCCGTTTTCCGGCTTGCCAGGTAATCGTGGTTTCGCAAAGCGCATCCGAACTGCTTCCGGGGGCTATACGGACGTTATAGTCGATCAAACCCGGTAGGCGGATGTCGTTTTTGGAATAAGCCATGGTCAGCGCATTCATAAACGCGTCAAACTGGCCGTCTCCCTGTGCATGTTCTTCAAATAGTTTGCCGTTTATCCGCACAGCTATCGTTGCTGATGGACGGAGACCCTTGGCGTGTGTGAGTACGTAGGATTCTACGGAAATCTGCTCTTCGTGCACGTTGTTGGCCAGCACATCCGATATAATGTAGGGTAGGTCTTCAGTGGTTACGTTTTCCTTCTTATCGCCAAGTTCGATAACCCGTTGGGTTACTTTTTTCAGGTCTTCTTCGTTCAGCTTGAGGCCAAGTTCCTGCAGGTTTTTTTCGATGTTGGCTTTACCCGACGTTTTTCCCAGCGCATATTTGCGTTTGCGGCCAAAGCGTTCGGGAAGCAGGTCATTGAAATACAGGTTGTTTTTGTTGTCGCCATCTGCATGGATGCCCGCGGTCTGGGTGAAGACATTATCCCCGACGATCGGCTTGTTGGTAGGTATCCGTACCCCCGAAAAATTTTCCACAAGCTTGCTTACCGTGTAGATAGCTGACTCCTTGATGCTTACTTCGGCATCATCCAACAAATCATTGATGGCCGCAACGGCACTTGCCAATGGCGCATTCCCGGCCCGTTCGCCCATTCCGTTTACGGTCAGGTGTAATCCATCAATGCCGGCTTTTACCGCTTCCAAAACATTTGCGGTACCGAGGTCATAATCGTTGTGCGCATGGAAATCGAGATGAATCTGCGGATAGCGCGCCCGCAATGTGCCGATGAAAGCCGCTGTTTCCGTAGGTGTAAGTACGCCAAGGGTGTCGGGCAGCATGATGCGGTCGATAGGCTGCAGCGCCAGAAAATCGAGGTATTGCAGTACATACTCCGGGGAGTGGCGCATGCCGTTACTCCAGTCTTCCAGGTATACGTTGCTTCGAATTCCTTTTTTTGCAGCCAGATCGATAACCGTGGCAATTTCGTCGAAGTGTTGCTGCGGAGTCTTCCGCAATTGATGGGTCAGGTGGTTGAGCGAGCCTTTGGTCAGCAGGTTTTGCACCCGGACGCCCGCCTGTTCCATCCACCCGATTGATAGGCCGTTATCGACGAACGCGAGTACTTCAATGCGGTCCAAACATCCGTTATCGGCAGCCCAAGCGGCAACGGCTTTCACACAGTCCAATTCGCCTTGTGACACCCGTGCCGACGCAACTTCTACTCGGTCTACCCGAAGTTCTTCCAAGAGCAACTGAGCGATGGTTAGTTTTTCTGAAACCGAGAACGACACGCCCGAGGTTTGTTCACCATCGCGCAGTGTTGTGTCCATGATTTCTATCTTCCTATTGCCCATGTAATTATAACGGAAGTGTCTTTGAAAACTCTTGGATGTTAGCTTTGATGTTGAGCAGGTAATCGATATCATCAAATCCATTCATCATGTTGCTCTTTTTGTAGGAATTGATTTCGAATGATTCTTTTTCGCCGGTTGCTAATAACGTGACAGTCTGTTCTGGCAGATTCACTTCCAATGTCGTATCCGGGTTGGCATAAATCGCAGCAAACGTCTTTTCTAGGAATTCAGCGCTTACCTGCACGGGCAAGACACCTATATTCAGGCAGTTACCACGGAATATGTCTGCAAAGAAACTGGAAATCACACACCGGAACCCGTAATCGTAGATTGCCCATGCCGCATGTTCGCGGGAGGAACCGGAGCCGAAATTCTTGCCACCCACCAGGATTTTGCCGGTATAAGTGGAGTCGTTCAGTACAAAATCGGTTTTCGGACTATTATCGGGATGGTATCGCCAGTCACGAAAAAGATTATCACCAAACCCTACTCGTTCGGTAGCTTTGAGGAATCGTGCGGGGATGATTTGGTCGGTATCCACATTCTCAATGGGGAGCGGTACCGCAGTGCTTGTCAATATATTAAAACTTTCGTATGCCATATTTTTATTGTAAGAGCGTTCTGGGATCGGTTACTTTGCCGGTTACTGCCGCCGCTGCCGCCACCAATGGACTGGCTAACAATGTGCGTGCACCGGGCCCCTGCCGACCTTCAAAATTGCGATTGGATGTACTGACCGCATATTTGCCAGCAGGAATCTTGTCATCATTCATCGCCAAGCATGCGGAGCAGCCCGGTTGACGAAGCGTAAAGCCGGCCTCGGTAAGGATATCTAGGATACCTTCCTCCTTGATTTGCTTTTCGACCACATGCGAACCGGGAACGAGCCATACCGTCACATCGTCCGCTTTGTGTTTTCCCTTAACCAGCGAGGCGAAAGCGCGGAAATCTTCTATACGGCCATTGGTGCAACTTCCTAGGAACACGTAGTCGATTTTTTTGCCGACCATCGCCTCTCCTTCGTGGAAGCCCATATAACCCAACGATTTCTCATAGGTGGTTTTTCCTCCTTCCACGGCGTCCGCGTCTGGTATATCTTTCGTGATGCCGATGCCCATACCTGGATTGGTACCGTAGGTAATCATCGGTTCAATTTCAGATCCATCAAACGTAAGTTCTTTATCAAATGTTGCACCTGCATCGGTTTTGAGGGTTTTCCAGTATTCCATGGCTTTATCCCAATCTGCACCCTTAGGGCTGTATTCGCGGCCCTGGATGTAGTCGAATGTGGTCTGGTCTGGTGCAATCATGCCGCCACGCGCACCCATTTCGATGCTTAGGTTACAGACGGTCATTCGGCCCTCCATGCTCATCTGTTCGAATACGGTGCCGGCATATTCCACGAAGTAACCTGTTGCTCCGGATGTGGTCAATTTGGAAATAATGAATAACGCCACGTCTTTCGGCAATACACCCGTTCCCAATGTACCGTTGATGGTAATGCGCATCTTTTTGGGTTTGGGTTGCATAATGCATTGCGTGGAGAGCACCATTTCCACCTCAGACGTACCGATACCAAAGGCGATAGCGCCGAATGCGCCGTGGGTAGAGGTGTGTGAATCACCGCAAACAATCGTGGCGCCGGGTTGCGTAATCCCGTTTTCAGGGCCGATTACGTGGACGATGCCATTTTTGTAGTGTCCCAACCCCCAGTGCCGGATGCCATATTCCTTCGTGTTTTCTTCCAGTGCTTTCAGCTGGTTGGCAGACAGCGGGTCTTCTACGGGTAGGTGCTGATTGATCGTTGGCGTATTATGATCTGCTGTGGCGAACGTCCGTTCGGGATATAATACCCGGATATTACGGTTGCGTAAGCCTAAAAATGCCACGGGGCTCGTTACCTCGTGAATCAGATGCCGATCAATAAATAACACATCAGGCCCCCCTTCAATTTTATGCACGACGTGTGCATCCCACACTTTGTCAAATAATGTCTTACTCATTTTTATAGTTGTTGTTTTTTTTGTTAGCTGATGACCGTTCGTTAATAATTTACCGTTTCCAGTTCAATAAACTTATTCAGCGCATCGAGATAGGCATTTGCTGATGCCCTAACGATATCCGTACTGAATCCATAACCCATATACGATTTATCCTCATAGACCACGCGCATATCCACTTTGCTGACATCGTCGCTGCCACCGTGGATGGAATGGATGTTGAATTCTTTGATTTCGATATGTTTGCCAGTGATTTTTTCAATCGCTTTGATGGTAGCACTTACGGGGCCATTACCAGTCGCAGTAGCTGCATAATCCGTGCCGTTGTGGCTGATCTTGATGGTCGCTACTGGTGTTTCTTGATCACCGGTAGTCACCTGAAGTGTGCTTATAGCGAGCCCATTTCTAATGTTTTCTTCTGCCTTGGCACCCATCAGTTGGAGCAGGTCGTCGTCTTTTAGTTCCTTTTTTGCATCGGCCAGTTCCAGGAACCGCTGATAGACCTGATCGAGGTCAATCCGGTCGATGGCATAACCCAGGCGCACCAGGTGATGTTTCAACGCATGCCTGCCGCTACGGGCGGTTAGTATGATTTCCGATTGGTCGATACCGACATCTTCGGGGTTCATGATTTCGTAGTTTTCACGATGTTTCAGAACCCCGTCTTGGTGTATACCGGAGCTGTGTGCAAATGCATTGCGCCCTACAATGGCTTTATTGGCCTGCACGGGCATGCGCATCATACGGCTCACCATGCCACTTAGCGGGTACAGTTGCTTGGTATTGATTGCAGTGTGCAAGTCGAGGGATTGGTGAACTTTCAATGCCATGACAATTTCTTCGAGTGACGTATTGCCTGCACGCTCGCCGATGCCGTTGATGGTACACTCTACCTGACGGGCGCCATTTTGCAACCCCGCAAGGCTATTTGCAGTAGCGAGTCCCAGATCATTGTGGCAATGAACGGATATGATGGCTTGGTCGATATTTTTTACGTTCTCTTTGAGGTATTTGATTTTAGCACCGTATTGCTCGGGGAGGCAATAGCCGTTGGTGTCCGGTATGTTTACCACGGTCGCTCCTGCGGCGATAACCGCTTCGATCATGCGAGCAAGGTATTCATTATCGGCCCGGCCGGCATCTTCCGCATAAAATTCGATGTCTTCTACGAAACCTTTGGCATATTTAACCGCTTCCACTGCCCGTTCGAGTATCGCTTCACGCGTACTGTTGAATTTAAATTTGATATGCATGTCCGAAGATCCGATACCGGTATGTATCCGGGGATGCTTGGCATATTTCAGGGCTTCGGCCGCACAATCGATATCACCCTTGTTGGCGCGCGTAAGTGCACAGACCGTGGGGTTGGTGACCAATTTGGATATTTCGACGACACTGTTAAAATCACCCGGACTTGAGATCGGGAATCCCGCTTCGATGACGTCCACGCCAAGTGTTTCCAACGCTTCGGCAATGATGAGTTTCTCAGGTGTGGTCAATTGTGAACCGGGTACCTGTTCTCCATCGCGGAGGGTGGTATCAAAAACGTATATGCGGTTGGGATCGTGCAACATGATAAACTATTTTTTGTTTCTGTTATTGTATGCTGATAGCTCGCTCGCTTAATAGGCAAGTTCGCTCATCTCTTCTATTACTTGGACTTCGCCTTTTTCCAATACCATTTTCTTTTCCAAACAATTGGGCAGCTGTGTTTCGTAGTGGCCAACATAAATTAGTGTTTTCCCGAAACCGCAGAGTTCATCGACCACGGCATTGAAAAGCGCCGTCTGCGCACGGTCAAGCCCTTGGCAGGGCTCATCCAGTATCAATAATGGTGGGTTTTTGATAATCGTTCTTGCCAGCAATACCAAGCGCTGTTTCCCCAGTGGCAGGGTCGTAATCAACCGATCTTTATCTTCAGTAAGTTCAAAAAAAGCCAACAGCTGATCGATTTTCTGTTGCTGCTCATAGCTGACCTGTCTGAATAAGCCGATGCTATCATAGAAACCTGAGGCGATCGCTTGCCATACACGGGCGGTTTTATCAAAATACCAATGCAGTTCGGGAGAGATGATGCCTATGCGTTCTTTGATGTCCCAGATGCTCTCCCCACTACCCCGCCTATGGCCAAACAGACGGATGTGATTGGCGTAAGCTTGGGGATGGTCGCCTGTAATCAGGCTTAGCAGGGTCGATTTACCCGAGCCATTATGGCCCTGGAGCAGCCATTTTTCGCCTGACCGGACTGTCCAATCAATCCCTTTCAGTACCTCTTTCTCTCCATAGCGGATACGGATGTTCTCCATTTCGACCATGATGTCAGCGGATAACGCGGGCGCTTCGGTAAGAAATGGGGGTATTACCTTCCGTGAACGGCTGATATCCATTGACAGGGCTGACACGGAGTCTACCTGCTTGAGCTTTCCTTTTTCGATTTCGGCGAACCGGTTGATACAACTCGGTAAATCCGTTTCATTGGTAATGAGCACAAGGTGTACGCCGGCCGAAGCGAGCTCATCGAAAAAGCCATTAAGCTTTTGGCGTGACGCTTTGTCCAATCCGGTGTAAGGTTCGTCGACGATCAGTAGCTGGGGCTTTAACCACAGCGCTTTGATCAATTGCAATTTCTTGTGCTCACCGCTGGAGAGCTCGATCAGCTGGGTGGCCTTCAGGTCAGCAAATTCAAAAAGAACAAGGTATTTCGCTAAGTCTTCAAGGAGCAGGTTCTCGGAATTGGCATAAGCCGCTAACTCGGCATAAACCGTTAGTGTATCGTTTTTTTGTTGTTTGTTGTAGCGCTGCTGGTAGTAGAAATTACGATCTCCTTCTAAGTTGGTGAACTGGTACCAGTTGGACACGTAGAGTACACGTGGGGGCAGGGGAGATTGCGGATCAATGTTGACCTGGACGGTGCCGCTTGTTTTTTCTAAACCGGCCAATGCTTTCGCTAATGCACTTTTGCCCGAACCGCTTCTCCCACCGATGAGCCAACACTCGCCACGGTTGATTTGCCAGTCCAATTGATCCAATATCACATCATGTGCATACTGCAGGTTCAATTGGGCGATATGGACGACCGGATCAGTCATTATAGTTCGATACAAATTTATGCAAAATGGCGATGATATGCAATGGCGCCTTCTTTACGGTATGTAAGTGGTCTCCGGGCAGATCCCAGCCATTACTGGCCGTACCTGCCCGGAGACGGGTTTTTTTTAAACTGTTTTAATCGCTTTCATCGCGGTCATGGCCCTGCGTAATACCGCACCGACTTTTTCGACCGGATGCGTACGGATGGCCTCATTTACAGCAATCAGCGACTGGTTGTCTACCGCTAGGTCTTTGCCTTCGTTGAAATCCCTACCAATGATGTCTGTGTCTACGGTTTTCATGAAGCCTGCCAATAGCGGCTTACATGCGTGATCAAACAAATAACAACCGTATTCCGCCGTATCGGAGATAACACGGTTCATCTCGAACAGTTTTTTACGGGCGATGGTGTTTGCGATGAGCGGAGTTTCATGCAGCGACTCGTAGTATGCCGATTCGGGTTTGATGCCGGCTTCGACCATGGTTTCGAATGCGAGTTCAACCCCTGCTTTAATGTAGGCTACCATAAACACCGCGTGGTCAAAATATTCCTGTTCGCCGATCTTTACGTCGCCGGCAGGTGTTTTTTCAAAGGCTGTTTCGCCCGTAGCTGCCCGCCATTGCAACAGGTTTTTATCTCCATTCGCCCAATCTTCCATCATGGTACGGCTGAAATGGCCACTCATGATGTCGTCCTGATGTTTTTGGAATAAGGGACGCATAATCGTCTTCAGCTCTTCGGAAACTTCAAACGCTTTAATTTTAGCAATATTGCTCAACCGGTCCATCATGGCGGTAATTCCACCTTGTTTCAGGGCTTCGGTAATGACTTCAACACCATATTGAACCAGCTTGGCGGCGTAACCCGGCTCGATGCCTTTTTCTGTCATCTTGTCAAAGGACAGGATTGACCCGGTTTGCAGCAATCCGCATAAAATGGTTTGCTCGCCCATGAGATCGGATTTGACCTCGGCTACGAAAGATGAACGCAAGACACCTGCCTTGTGACCTCCGGTTCCCACGCAATAAGCTTTTGCCTCGGCGAGGCCTTTGCCCTGCGGGTCATTTTCGGGGTGAACAGCGATAAGCGTCGGCACACCGAAGCCGCGCAAATATTCTGCTCTCACCTCCGAACCGGGGCATTTTGGAGCGGTCATGATCACGGTGATGTCTTTACGGATCTGCTTGCCCTCTTCCACGATGTTGAACCCATGCGAATAGGATAGTGTGGCACCTTCTTTCATTAACGGCATCACCGCGTCGATTACGGACGAATGTTGCTTGTCCGGAGTCAGGTTACTGACCAGATCTGCCGTGGGGATAAGTTCCTCATACGTGCCTACCTTAAAATGGTTATCGGTGGCATTCTTCCAGGAGTCGCGCTTTTGCTCGATTGCTTCCTTGCGAAGCGCATAGGAAACATCCAGTCCGCTGTCCCTTAAATTAAGGCCTTGGTTGAGGCCCTGTGCACCACAGCCCACGATGACGATCTTCTTGCCTTTTAAAGCGCTAACGCCGTCTGCGAACTCGCTGATATCCATGAATTCAGCGACGCCTAATTGGTTTAATTGTTCTCTAAGGGGGAGGGTGTTGAAATAATTTGCCATTGTTTTATTTATGTAATTGACTTTTTTGTTGGTGTACTGCTTTTCTAAGTGCATTGGCATAGCCAAAATGAAGGTTGTCGTGGGCAAGTGACATCACCAGAACTTCTTCGATGGTATCCATTTCCAGTCCGAAGGTTGCCGTTGAATAAGGCACAACGGTCGCGAACGCACCATTTTTGTAATCCTGTTCGATCAGGTCGATCGTATTCAACGCTTGCGACTTGAGGGCGTGGATTTCCGATTCGCCGATCCAGTGTTCAGGTTTTGTGCCTTTTGCGTAGGATTCCACAAACTGTATCTGCCGGTCGGGCTGTACCTGCGTCCGCCGGTAGCACAATCCGAGCGTGCTCACCACAATGTGTCCGAAATTCCAGGCGATGTTATTGCGGAAGCCCTCAGGAATGGTATTGAGCTCGTCGATGCTTAATCCGTCTACCAGCTCAATGAATACCTTTCTGGTTTGTCTGATATATTCAAATACTAAAGCTGTCATATCCAATTCGCCGGTAGGTTACATGGTGAATACTTTGTCCTGTTTGTTGAGGTATCGATTTTCGACCACCTCTTCTGCCGGTTCCGTTTCCTCAAATTCCTTTAGTTTCTTATGGAAGCCCTCGCTGTCTTTGATGATGGCGATCCGGGCGCTGCGTACAAACTCGATGAGGTTGTACTCGGCCAGCGCATCGGTGAGCGCGTCGATTTCTTCGCGGTGGCCTGCCGTTTCAAATACCGTATAATCATTACGGATCACCACCGCACTGGCACCATACTGGCGTAACAGGCGTTCCACAGGTGCCTTTTCGGTAACGACCTCCGTAGGAACTTTGTATAGCGCCTGCTCTTGCCAGATGACCTCGTCATTGGTATTGTAGTAAGCTTTCAGCACCTCTACCTGCTTTTCGATTTGGCGGCATAGCTTTCGTACCACTTCTTCGGTTTCATTGATGACAATCGTAAACCGGTGTATGCCCTCTGCTTCCGACGGGGAAGTGTTGAGACTTTCAATATTGATTTTCCGCCGCGAAAAAATGGTAGAAATTCGGCCGATCATCCCGATGGAATTTTCCGTATATAGGGTGATGGTATATTCCTGCTTTTCCATGTTGTTCATTCAAAAGTTAAAAATTAAAAAGGGCAAAAAATTACTTCAACCTTATTTCAGCGACACTGCTTCCTTGCGGCACCATCGGAAACACATTGTTTTCCTTGCCTACCATCACTTCGAGGAGGTAAGAACCGTCGTGCGCGATCATGTCGCTGACCGCCTGTTTCAAATCCTTGCGTTCGCGGATGCTTTGTCCGGGAATGCCATATCCTTTGGCCACTGTTACGAAATCGGGGCTTGTAATGTTGACAAATGAATACCGCTTGTCGTGGAAAAGCTGTTGCCACTGACGGACCATGCCGAGGAACTCATTGTTAAGGATGAGAATCTTCACTTTGGCTCCGAATTGCATAATTGTTCCCAGTTCCTGGATGGTCATCTGGATACCCCCATCGCCGATGATGGCTACGACTGTCCGATCGGGAGTGCCGTACCAGGCACCGATGGCAGCGGGTAGTCCGAATCCCATGGTGCCCAAGCCCCCGGAGGTAACGTTGCTTTTTGACTGGTTGAATTTGGCGTAGCGACAGGCCACCATCTGGTGTTGGCCTACATCCGTGACGATGACGGCATCGCCGCCCGTAAGCTCGTTTAAGGTTCGTATTACCTCACCCATCGTCAACACTTCCGATGTGGGGTTCAATTCGTCGTGGATGACCTCTTTGATTTCTGCTTGTTCCAGCTCGCGGAAACGGCCTAGCCATTCCTTATGGTCACGCCGCGTCACCAAGTCGGTGAGTAGCGGGAGTGTTTCTTTGCAATCACCCCATACCGGCACCGTTGCTTTCAGGTTTTTGTCGATCTCTGCGGGATCGATATCGAGGTGTATGATCTTGGCCTGTTTAGCATATTTATCCAATCGACCCGTTACCCGGTCATCGAAACGCATGCCGATGGCGATCAGCACATCGCAATCGTTGGTGAGTACATTTGGTGCGTAGTTGCCATGCATGCCCAACATACCAACATGCAGCGGGTGGCTGGTTTCCAGCGCGCTCAAACCCATAACGGTAGCCGCTGCTGGGATACCCGCTTTTTCGATAAATGCCTTGAACGCTGCTTCGGCCTTGCCCAGGATGACGCCTTGGCCAAATAATACAAATGGCTTTTTCGCCTCATTGATCAGTGCGGCCGCCTGTTGAACATACTCCATGCGCACAATAGGTTTAGGGCGGTAGCTGCGGATGTGATTGCACGGCTGATACCCCGCATAAGCAAACAGCTGAAGTTGCGCGTTTTTGGTAATGTCTATCAGGACGGGGCCGGGCCGCCCGGTGCGGGCCACATGGAAGGCTTTGGCCAAAGCCGTCGGGATTTCGCATGCATCGGTAACCTGGTAGTTCCACTTGGTCACCGGCGCGGTAATGTTGATTACATCCGTTTCCTGGAAAGCATCGGTGCCCAAGAGGTGTGCGAATACTTGGCCGGTGACACAGACTATGGGGTTGCTATCAATCATGGCATCGGCCAATCCCGTCACCAAGTTGGTGGCACCGGGACCACTCGTGGCAAAAACCACACCGACACGGCCCGAAGTGCGGGCATAGCCTTGGGCAGCATGGATGCCACCCTGTTCATGCCGCACTAAGATATGTTTCAGCCTGTCATTGTAATCGTACAAGGCGTCATAAATCGGCATGATCGCGCCGCCGGGGTAACCAAATATCGTGTCCACGCCTTCTGCCAGTAGCGCTTCGAGTACGGCCTGCGAGCCGCTCAATTGGGTGGTGGTTTCGGGTTCTTTTGTGATTTCCAACGTATTCATAGTCTTTTTATTATTAGCTACCAGCTTTCGGTTATCCGCTTTCAGCTTTTACCCGTCGGCCTTTTGACTTTTTAATTTTGACTTCTCTTGTTTGTTCAACATTCATCTGTTACGCAGCCGGAGGCCGCATCCGCGACGGTCTTTGCATATTTGTAAAGCACGCCTTTCGTTACTTTCAAATCGGGTTTTTTCCATCCGGCGCGCCGTTCGGAAATAATTTCCTCGGATACCTGCAGGTTGATGGTGTTATTGACCGCGTCGATGACAATGGTGTCGTTATCTTCCACCAACCCGATAAGCCCGCCCTCATGGGCCTCAGGTGTGATGTGGCCAACCACAAACCCATGGGTACCGCCGCTGAAACGGCCATCCGTAATCAAGGCGACGCTCTTGCCTAGTCCGGCCCCGATGATCGCGGAAGTAGGTTTCAACATTTCGGGCATCCCCGGGGCGCCTTTAGGGCCCTCGTTTTTGATGACGATAACGTCGCCGGATTTTACACGGCCTGACGCCAATCCGGCAATCAGCTCTTTTTCGCCGTCAAACACCCGGGCAGGTCCTTCAAACCGTTCGCCTTCTTTGCCTGAAATTTTGGCAACACTTCCTTTCTCGGCGAGGTTTCCATATAGGATTTGCAAGTGCCCCGTCGGTTTAATCGGGTTGTCCAGTGCATGTACGATAGGCTGGTCTATTTCATTGACCGGGGTTACGTCTGCTAGGTTTTCGGCCAATGTTTGCCCCGTCACCGTGAGGCAATGGCCATGTAATAACCCTTCATTGAGTAGGTATTTCATCACTGCAGGTACACCGCCGTAGTTGTGGAGATCCTGCATGAGGTATTTGCCACTTGGCTTGAAATCTGCAAGAACGGGTGTACTATCGCTCATCCGCTGGAAATCATCCTGGTTGAGGTTGATGCCCACACTTTTGCCGATAGCGATGAAATGGAGTACCGCGTTGGTGCTACCGCCGAGCACGATAATGACGCGTAATGCATTTTCGAATGCTTCTCGCGTCATGATGTCCGAAGGTTTGATGTCGCGTTCGAGCAGGATACGGATGTATTTACCTGCGTCCTGGCATTCCCTTCTTTTTTCTTCACTTACCGCGGGGTTGGAAGAGGAATAGGGAAGACTCATACCCAGCGCCTCGATGGCTGCCGCCATGGTGTTTGCCGTATACATGCCGCCACAAGCCCCTGCTCCGGGGCAGGTGTGTTTAACAATCCCCAGGAAATCCTCGTCGGATAGGTTGCCGGCAATTTTTTGCCCCAATGCTTCAAAGGCAGAAACAATATTAAGCTCCTGTCCTTTGTAATGTCCGGGTGCGATGGTACCACCGTAAACCATGATGGAAGGCCTGTCGAGTCTGCCCATCGCCATGATGGAGCCGGGCATGTTTTTATCGCAGCCGGGTATGGTAATCAGACCGTCGTAATATTGGCCCCCACAGATGGCTTCGATGCTGTCGGCAATGATATCCCGGCTTACCAGCGAATAGCGCATGCCATCGGTACCATTACTCATACCGTCACTCACGCCGATTGTGTTGAAGACGAGTCCTACCAAGTCGTTGCTCCATACCCCTTCCTTCACCACCTGGGCGAGGTCGTTGAGGTGCATGTTACATGTATTGCCATCATAACCCATACTGGCGATTCCCACTTGGGCTTTCTGCATGTCGTCGTCCGTCAAGCCGATGCCGTATAGCATCGCCTGGGCGGCCGGCTGGGTCTTGTCTTGGGTAAATACCCTGCTGTATTTGTTCAATACCGTCATTTGGTTAGTTAGCATAATTATATGATCACTTCGTAATTCTCTTTTTCCAACGTTAAGTTTTTGTAGGCACGCTGCATGGTGGCCCCGAGTGTGTCGCCCCACTCTTCGGGGAAGGTTGTATCATCTACTCCGGCTATGCCTACGATACCGGTTGCAGTGCCGGTCAGGAACGCGCTGTCTGCAGCCTTCAATTCTTCCGTCGAAATCTGCTTCTCCATTACTTCGATGTTGAATATCTTAGCAATTTCAAGCACGGTTTGCCGTGTGATCCCCGGGAAAATATGGCCGAGGGATGGCGTATATAGGACGGTGTCCTTTTCGATGAATAGGTTGTTGCTGGAAGCTTGGGCCACATAACCATTACTATCCAGCAGAATAGCTTCGTCAAATCCACGCTTCGTTGCTTCGGTCGTGGCCATGATCGAAGCGACATAGTGGCCGGAGATCTTGGCATCGACGGGCACAGATTTTGGGTTCGGCCGTTCGAAAGGCGATAGTGTCGTACGGATGAGGTCCGTTCCAAGGAAGGGTCCCCATTCCCATGCCGTGATGACAATGCTGGAATCGCTGGCGGGCGTCAGGTACATGTTGTGGCCGGTAGTAACCAATGGTCTGACATAAGCACTCCGTAGGTTATTTTTCTCGAGAAGCTGGTAAGTTTTGTCTACCAAAAGGTCGGTTTCCCATGGGAAGGCAATGCCCGTCTGCTTACAGGAATGCCGAAGCCGGTCGTAATGCTGTTCGGCCCGGAACAGGCGCGTACCATTGTGCGTGTTATATGCGCGGATGCCTTCTATGGCTGAATAACCATAGTGCAGTGATTGGCCGAAGAGATCAATCACCGTGCTGTCTGCCTTAACAAACTCGCCGTCTAAGTAGACCCATGTGTTTTTACCGAAGTACTTCATTTTTCTTTACCTGAAATTTGCCAATCCGCACCCCATTAAATGCCCGGATTCCTCCGTTAAATTCGCAGCAGGCAACTACTGTTTTTCCACTTCATCAAGGTATGACCTTTATTCATTATCGGCAATAGTAAAATGATAAATTATCAAATCAGAACATAATTTTATTATTTTGATTTTAGCGAATTAATATTCTGATATATTTTATTTTTACATTATAAATATCTGATGCATGTATACCAAAACCAACTTTGGTATTCGGTTCATTTTTTTGGTGTAAGCTATTTTGACTTCAAATTCTGCGTAAAAATCGGATTAGGATCAAAAAACTGGTAAAAAAGAAAGCCCTCCGGACGTTGATTACCGGAGGGCTTTTGTCTTTTATTTTTACGGTTTTTATTTTTCCTTGATCCCTTCGGCAAGCACGGTAATTTTGTTGTGGATGACTTCCACAACACCACCAATAATGTTGATAATCTCTTCGCTTTTGCCGGTCCGGATGATGATTTTTCCATCCTCCAGGGTGGAAACAATCGGCGCATGGTTTTCCAGTACCTCAAAGGCGCCACCGGAACCGGGCACAGTGACCGATGTGGCATCACCGTCGAAAACGGGTTTATCTGGCGTAATAATAGTGAGTCTCATCTCGTGCTGCTAAAAACTTCGGATCTCGTACTTTGTAATTCCGTATTGTTACTAAACGGCTTCAGCCAGTAGTTTCTTGCCTTTTTCGATTGCGTCTTCAATAGTGCCTACCAAGTTGAATGCGGCTTCGGGATACTCGTCCACTTCTCCATTGATGATCATGTTGAATCCCTTGATGGTATCCTTGATGTCAACCAATACGCCTTTAAGGCCCGTAAACTGTTCTGCCACATGGAAAGGCTGTGACAAGAACCGTTGTACGCGGCGTGCACGTGCAACGACCAACTTGTCCTCTTCGGAAAGCTCGTCCATACCGAGGATGGCGATGATGTCTTGCAATTCTTTGTAACGTTGCAGGATTTCTTTTACGCGCTGCGCGGTATCGTAGTGCTCATTACCCAAAATAACAGGATTCAGTATCCGTGAGGTGGAGTCTAAGGGGTCTACGGCAGGATATATACCCAATTCCGCGATTTTACGGGAAAGTACCGTTGTCGCATCCAAGTGGGCAAATGTAGTGGCCGGAGCCGGATCCGTCAAGTCATCAGCTGGCACATACACAGCCTGTACGGAAGTGATGGAGCCGCGTTTGGTCGACGTGATGCGTTCCTGCATAAGCCCCATCTCAGTAGCTAGCGTAGGCTGGTAACCCACGGCAGACGGCATACGCCCTAGCAGTGCCGATACTTCAGATCCGGCTTGTGTAAACCGGAAGATATTGTCAATGAAGAATAGGATATCACGGCCAGCACCTTCATTATCACCGTCACGGAAGTATTCAGCAATGGTAAGTCCGGAAAGGGCCACACGCGCACGCGCACCCGGGGGCTCGTTCATTTGTCCGAATACGAAGGTCGCCTTCGAATCCTTCAATTCTTCGGCATTTACTTTTTCTAAAGGCCATTCGCCTTTTTCCATGCCCTCCATGAACTCCTCGCCATATTTGATAATGCCCGACTCCAACATTTCGCGGAGCAGGTCATTGCCCTCACGGGTACGTTCGCCCACGCCCGCAAATACGGAAAGGCCGGAGTATGCTTTAGCAATATTATTAATCAGTTCCTGGATCAGTACGGTTTTTCCTACACCGGCACCACCGAATAGACCGATTTTACCACCTTTGGCATAGGGTTCCAATAGGTCAATCACCTTGATGCCTGTAAAGAGTATTTCGGTTTCGGTTGAAAGGTCCTCGAATTTAGGTGGAGTGTTGTGGATGCTGCGGCCATCGGATTTGTCGAGGTCTTTGATGCCATCAATGGCATCTCCCACAACATTGAATACGCGTCCTTTGATGCTTTCACCAACCGGCATTTTGATGGGAGCTCCCGTATCAACGACCTTCATGCCACGCATCAATCCCTCCGTTCCATCCATCGCAATCGTACGCACGCGTTCTTCACCAAGGTGCTGCTGCACTTCTAAAACAATGCGTTGACCATTTTCTTTTTCAATTTCCAACGCATCATAAATCTTGGGGAGTTTGGCGTTTTCAGCGAAACTTACATCGACTACAGGACCGATGATTTGAGCTATTTTTCCAATATTGGACATACTATCAGGAACTAAAATTTTATAAACCAACGTAATAAAGGCGAAATGCAAGCCTCAATTTTGGTCTGCAAAAATACGTTTTAAAGAATTAAAAGCAAATTTAAATGTAAAGAATTATTTGCCGATTACTCAAAGACCACGGCATGATAAATGGCGGTGGCGAATTGCGGAATCAGGGATAATACCGGCCAATCCGTTCCACGATTTCCTTCCGGAGTGCCAAGGGATCGATTATGCCCATTTGACGGTAAACAATTTCACCCTCCGGAGCGACGAGTATGGTATAAGGCAAGGCGCCTTGCCACGCTTCGTCCACCGCTTCAATGAGGTCATATTTATTTTCGTCGCCGAATATGTAATTTTTGTTGCTTGCATATTTCTGCTGGAGAAAGGATAGTACCTTATCTTCCGATTTACGTGAATCCAACGATACGGTAATGAAATCGAAGTCTCGGTTCCGATACATTTTGTCGGTTTCCACAAGCGCTGAAAACTCAGCCACGCATGGTCCGCACCACGTTGCCCAGAAATTGATCAAGCGATATTTCCCCGAACCGTTTTTGAGTATCGTTTTCAGCTCTTCTATCTCAACCGTATCAAGAACCACTGGCTCCTTTTTCCAATCTTCGGCTTCCTGGATTTTCCAGTCGGTCTTTGATTTCCATTTTACCGAGCACCCGAATGTTCTTGTGGTGGCTGTCGTAACGGGTTGCCCGGCAAGCAACTCGTCCACCGCATTCGTTAAATCGAACGTTTTAGCCCGGCCAATGTGTTCGTCATCATCGATACGGCCAACATAGCGTAGTATACGGCGCTCATCAAATACAAAGGCATGCGGCGTAACAACCGGTCCATATTGTTCGGCCACTTCCTGTGTTTCGCCGTCATACAGATAAGGGAAGTTATAGCCCTTATCTTTATACCGTATCTTCATCTCTTCGAAGCTGTCATTCAGGTCGGTATAACCCAGCTCATCGAATCTAACTGCTGCATCTGCATTCGGACTGATCGCCACCACCTGTACGCCTTTTGAGGCATAAGCCGAGGTAAACGCAATGATGCGGTTCTCGTATGCCTGCGCCGTGGGGCAATGGTTGCATGTAAAGACGATGACGAGCAGTTTGGCATCCTTGAAACTGTCCAATGTATAGCGCTTATCATCCACGCCTTGGAGATTGAAATCGGGGGCCTTTGAACCGATGGATAGCGTTTTGGGATCATCCGCGTGGGCGGTAGCGGGGACGATGAGGACCAATAAGGCCAGTAGCAACAGCATCTTGTTGAATGGTTTCATCATGCTACCCCAGTCGTTTATTGATCTCGTCCTGCAGTTGGCGTTTGAGCTTCTGTTCTTTTTCCATAGCCTTTTTACGGTGCTGCTCAAATTCACCCTGAAGGTCTTCGATCGCTTTTTTGGTATCCTTGGTCACCACGTGACTTTGGTTGAATCGGTAAACGTAGAAGGCCAGCGCCGCCGCCAATAGCAAAACAATGCCCCACATCATTAAACTATATGTCGCTTTTTGCAGGGAAATACCAATGAACGAAAAGCTGTCTTTTTCTTGCCGGGCTGCTTGGAGATCGTTTCGGACCTGCGCTAGTGAATCCGTAACGGCTTCTACCGTCGCCCGGTGGCTGCCGTCTTTGGCTTTCAAATCGGCAATTTCCTTGGTAAATGCTTGGATGGTATCGGCGATATTTTTCCGGATTCGCTCCAGATTAGCTTGGCGGACATGTTCAATACCATTTTGTGATCTCGAAATTGCATAGAGGTAAACAAATTGGCTATCGATGGTTCCACTGGTGAGTGACCCTTTGGGGGGCTCCCTCCGGGGCGCATCTTGGCCAAAAGCGGTTCCTATTGAAGTCAATGCAATCAGCATGGTAAGGAATGTAAAGTTTCTCATGTCTTCAGCTGTTTCTAATTAAGTTTTCGTTCAAATAAATTGTTTTCTTCGGTAATGAGCTTGCCTGCGTCGTCGCGTCACTTTATGTGTGCAATCCATGCAAGTTTTAACTATAAGAACACGATATTACGGGTTTTATTGTTAAAATGAAAATCAAACAACAGAAAATTAAACAGACAGCCGTAAACATGACAGCTCATAACAGTTCGCTTTTCCATCTTTTCTATCTTGCACCGTTTTTAATTGCCAGTTTAACCGTATCGATATGCAAGCATTAGCAGGAGTATTTTTTCATTTCATTGGTGGATTCGCATCGGGAAGCTTTTATGTGCCCTATAAGAGGGTAAAGGGTTGGGCATGGGAGAGTTTTTGGATTGTAGGGGGGCTTTTTTCGTGGCTCATCGTGCCGCCCTTAGCCGCTTACTTGACCATTCCTGGTTTTGCAGAAATCATTCGGCAGGCGGATGGCGGCACACTCGGTTATGCTTATCTTTTCGGGCTGCTTTGGGGTGTCGGCGGACTTACCTATGGTTTGGGCGTAAGATACCTCGGCGTGTCGTTGGGAAGCAGTATTATTCTCGGATTGACTATGGTGTTCGGCTCGCTGGTTCCCTCCATCTTCTTTTATTTCAACGGCAGTGAAGGTAAAGAAACTATCGATTTGTTTTTTACAACAACGTCTGGTCGGACGATTTTAATCGGTTTGGCAATTTGTGTGTTCGGGATCTACTTGTGTGGTAGGGCGGGCGTATTGAAGGAGCGGGAATTAGCCGGGTCAACGACCGATGCAAGTGGGAATAAAGACTACAAGTTTGGCTTAGGGCTGGTGGTGGGTATCGTTTCCGGTATCCTGAGTGCCTGCTTCAATTTTGGACTGGAGGCCGGGAAGCCCATGGCTCACGTGGCCAATGACATCTGGAAGGCCGCTAATCCCGGGCAAGGTGAATTCTTGTTTCAAAACAACGTCACTTATGTGGTTGTCCTTTGGGGTGGCCTGACTACCAATTTCCTGTGGTGTATGTTTCTGAATGCCCGTAATAAGACATTTGGTGACTATGTAAATACGAAGACGCCAATCGCACGTAATATTTTCTTCTGTGCTTTGGCGGGAACCACCTGGTATCTTCAATTTTTCTTTTACGGTATGGGAGAGAGCCGGCTGGGTAATGGGGCGAGCTCCTGGATACTGCACATGGCATTTATCATCCTCATTGCCAACGGCTGGGGCATCATCTTGAAGGAATGGAAAGGGGTAAGTAGGAAAACGTATGCAACGATCCTCGGCGGCATAGCAACGATGATCCTTTCTATTTTACTGGTGGGATTTGCGCGGACACTATAAACAGCGGCAGGCAATTACATAACGCATAAAACAAAAACAAAATGTCAAAAATTATTGGAAAAGAATCATTCAAGCATGTGAGTTATTTGTGGGATGAAGCGAAAGCTGCAGCGTTGGAGGGCGATGAGGTAGCGTTGTTGCTCTATCGTTCCAACCTGTTGGGAGCCGATTTGCGGCTCACGAATTACGGTGGGGGCAATACCTCATGCAAAGCCATTGCCAAGGATCCGCTAACGGGGCTTGATACCGAGGTGATGTGGATCAAAGGTTCGGGTGGTGATATCGGTACCCTCACGCGAAGCGGACTTGCAGCACTGTATATCGACCGGTTGCGCAGTTTGGAGCACGTGTATCGTGGTATTGAGCATGAGGACGAAATGGTTGAGTTATTTAACCATTGCATTTACGACTTAGCATCAAAGGCTCCATCTATTGATACCCCCTTGCATGGGTTCCTTCCCTTCAAGCACATTGATCATTTACACCCCGACGCTGCGATCGCCATTGCGGCGGCAAAGGATGGAAAGCAGATCACAAAGGAGTTGTTCAATGGGGAGATCGGTTGGGTGGAATGGCAACGGCCCGGGTTTGACCTGGGACTGAAGTTACGGGAATGCCTCAATGAGAACCCCGGAATAAAAGGTATTATGCTGGGTTCACACGGGCTTTTTACCTGGGGAGACACCGCCTATGAAAGCTATGTAAACACGCTGACCGTCATTGAGCACTGCGCTGAATACCTGGAAGCTAATTACGGTAAGAAGCGACCCGTATTCGGAGGGACTAAACTGGCAGAGGTGCCTGCCGAATTACGTAAAAAGCAAGCCGCGGCATTGGCTCCGGTGCTCCGCGGATTCTGTTCTTCCGAACGCCATATGGTCGGGCATTTCACGGATGACGCCCGTGTACTTGAGTTTATCAACTCCAACGACCTCGATCGCTTAGCGCCTTTGGGCACCAGTTGTCCTGATCATTTTCTGCGCACTAAAATCAGTCCGTTGGTACTAGACCTTGCACCGGATGCCGACCTGTCTGATATGGAGGCGTTGAAAGCCTCATTGGCGCCGGCTTTTGAAGCGTACCGGGCAATGTATAAAGATTATTATGAAACATGCAAGCACCCCAATAGCCCGGCTATGCGCGATCCGAATCCGGTGATCATTCTTTATCCGGGCATCGGTATGTTTTCCTTTTCAAAAGACAAGCAAACCACCCGTGTTGCATCGGAATTTTACATCAATGCCATCAACGTGATGAAAGGGGCTGAGGCCATCTCTGAATATACGTCGCTGCCCAGACAGGAGGCGTTTAATATCGAGTATTGGCTGTTGGAAGAAGCCAAGTTACAACGTATGCCCAAGCCCAAACCCCTATCGGGCAAAATTGCCTTGATTACCGGCAGTGCAGGTGGTATTGGGAAAGCGATTGCCAAGAAATTCGTGCAGGACGGAGCAGTTGTTGTCTTGAATGACCTCAATGCGGAACGGCTGGAAGAGGCCGGCAAGGAGTTTCAGGCTATGTTTGGGAAAGATGCCTATGCCACGGCACTTCTTGATGTTACCGATGCTGACCAGATCCAGCAGGCTTTTGACGCTGCCGCATTAGCTTTTGGTGGTGTCGATATCGTCATAAACAATGCGGGTCTTTCGATATCCAAGTCGATCGAAGACCATACGCAAAAGGATTGGGATCTACTTTATAATGTATTGGTAAAGGGTCAATTTCTGGTCACCCAATCTGCCGTGTCGGTGTTGAAGAAGCAATCCATTGGCGGAGACATCGTAAACATTGTAAGCAAGAATGCGTTGGTCAGTGGGCCAAACAACGCCGGATACGGCTCAGCTAAAGCTGCACAGCTGCACCTGAGTAGACTGAATGCGGCCGAGCTTGGGGCGCACAAAATCCGTGTAAATGTTGTTAATCCCGACGCGGTAATCAGCGACAGTAACATATGGGCCGGTGGCTGGGCTGAAGGGCGGGCCAAAGCGTATGGTATCACTGTGGAGGAATTGCCAGCTTATTACGCTAAGCGCACGCTGCTTAACGAGGTCATTCTGCCCGACGACATTGCAAATGCATGCTTGGTATTGGTCGGTGGCCTGATGAACAAATCCACAGGCAACGTGCTGAATGTAGATGGGGGAGTAGCCATGGCATTTGTACGTTAAATTATCTTTTATTAGCAGAATTGTCAGTCCAATCTTCTTGAAGCGCGTGAATTGGCAATGCTTTTTTAACTTTGACAAGAACCCGCTATGAATATCGATAGAAATCAAATAGCTGAACATAACAAACGGTTGGAGCATACGCAGCAACGGAGATTTGCGCAATTGGCGGAGGATATGCCCAACATCGACGGTGTCGTGCAGAAACTGGTGTCGTTTCAGGTGGCTATCCCAAGCTGGGCATTAGGTACCGGCGGGACCCGATTCGGCCGCTTTTCAGGCGGTGGCGAACCCGGAAATTTAGAAGAGAAAATTGCTGATATCGGGCTATTGCATGCGCTTAATCAGTCAAGCGGCGCCATATCACTGCATATTCCGTGGGATATTCCAAAAGATTATGCTGCCATACGGACGTTGGCGGAGCAGCACGGTCTGGCATTTGACGCCATGAACTCCAATACGTTCCAGGATCAACAGGGGCAAACCCATAGCTACAAATTCGGCTCCATGCAACATGTAGACCGAGCTGTTCGTAAGCAGGCTATAGACCACAATATCGAAGTTATCAAGCATGGCATTGAATTAGGCTCCAAGTCGCTGACCGTGTGGTTGGCTGACGGATCGAGCTTCCCCGGCCAGCTTAATTTCCGTCGTGCTTTTCAAAACACCCTCGAAAGTTTGCAGGAAGTATATGCGGCGTTACCGGCCGATTGGAAAATTTTTGTCGAATATAAAGCGTTCGAACCCAATTTTTATTCCACGACGGTAGGCGATTGGGGGCAATCCTTGCTGTATGCCAGCAAGCTTGGCGACAAAGCTTATACCCTGGTGGATTTGGGGCATCACTTACCCAATGCCAATATCGAACAGATTGTTGCCTTGTTGCTGATGGAAGGCAAACTCGGTGGATTTCATTTCAATGACTCCAAATACGGGGATGACGATCTGACCACCGGGAGTATCAAACCGTATCAGCTGTTTTTGATATTTAGCGAATTGATAGAGGGGATGGACAACCGGGGCATGGAACATGCCAAGGATTTAGGGTGGATGATCGATGCATCGCATAACCTGAAAGATCCATTGGAAGATTTGCTCCAATCGGTAGAGGCAATCCTTATCGCATACGCGCAGGCATTGCTGATAGACCGTAATGCGCTCAATGAGGCACAGGCAACTAATGATGTCGCGCGTGCGCAGGAGGTGTTACAGCAAGCCTTCCGTACTGATGTTCGGCCGTTAGTGGCCGAGGCGCGTTTGCGCGCGGGTGCGGCGTTGAATCCAGTCCAGTTGTACCGAGAACTGGATGTGCGTGGAAGGCTAGTTAAGGAACGGGGTGAAAAAACGGTAGCTACGGGATTATAAGCAGAAAAATGAAAACGCCGGTTATAGCGATATTTGATGTCGGGAAGACCAATAAGAAGCTGTTCCTCTTCAACGAACAATATAAAATTGTTTTCGAGCGATCAGCGCGGTTCACCGAAACGGTAGATGAAGATGGCGACCCATGTGAAAACCTGGAAAGCCTTCGGCTTTCTGTCTTTGATTCGTTGCACGAAGTATTCCGAAGGTCCGAGTTTGACATCAAAGCGATCAACTTCGCAGCGTATGGAGCTAGCTTGGTTTGCGTTGACGAAGATGGTAAACCCGTGGCACCGCTATATAACTACCTGAAGCCTTACCCCGATAACCTGCAACGGAAATTTTATGAAACCTACGGTGGGGAAGAGAAAGTCGCGTACACTACGGCCTCACCCATTTTAGGCAGTCTCAATTCGGGTATGCAATTGTACCGGATCAAATATGAGAAACCTGCGCTTTTTGAGCGAATCCGTTGTGCCCTACATCTACCGCAATACCTGAGTTTTCTGATTTCAGGACGTATGTACTCCGATATGACGAGTATCGGCTGCCATACCCACCTTTGGGATTTTACGGCAAATGACTACCATGAATGGGTGCGCCGGGAGGGTATTATCGATAAGTTGGCCCCCATTGTCGCCGGAGATGCCGTATTTCCGGCGTCTTTTCCAGGCAATGGATATGGTGTAGGAGTGGGATTGCACGATAGCTCGGCTGCACTCATACCTTACCTGGTCAGTTTTCACGAGCCTTTTGTGCTGATATCTACGGGTACATGGTGCATCAGCCTCAATCCGTTTAACCATACACCGCTGACTAAGGCAGAGCTGGAAGCCGACTGCCTTTGCTACATGCACTACCAGGGAACGCCTGTTAAGGCATCCCGGCTCTTTGCGGGTTACGAGCATGAACAGCAGGTGAAACGGATTGCAGAGCATTTCGGCCAACCAACCAGTCGCTATCGGAATATGGCATATGACCCCAATCTGGTAGCCAAGTTACGGAAAGCAGTTGGAGGACCCGCACCGATAGGGGGCAAGGTATCGGCATTTGCACAACGTAACCTGTCGGATTACACTTCATACGACGAAGCGTACCACCGCCTCATGATGGATCTGGTAGATTTGCAACAGATTTCTACCGGTTTGGCGATCAAGGGGTCCGATGTAAAACGTATTTTCGTCGATGGGGGTTTTAGCAAAAACACGGTCTATATGAACTTGTTGGCAGATGCGTTCCCGGAGATGGAAGTGTTTGCAGCCTCCATGGCACAAGCCACCGCCGTAGGGGCAGCATTGGCCATTCACGCCACATGGAACAAACGTCCGCTGCCCAATGACCTGATTGAATTGCGGTTTTACGCACATGCTAACGAAAATAAAGAGCAACATAGATGAATCCCGAATTACTGAAATACAATCCCCAATATCCATCGGTACAAGACTTGAAGAAAAAGGCCAAGCAACGTATCCCCAAGTTCGCCTTTGATTACCTCGAAGGCGGATGCAACGATGAGCTAAACCTCTGGCGCAACGAGGCCGATTTTCGCGATATCCAACTTATCCCGCGGTACCTTAAGAAGCACAGGGGTGTAGACATGCGCACCGAATTGTTTGGCCATGTTTATGATGCGCCATTTGGTATATCACCCATCGGATTGCAGGGATTGATGTGGCCAAACGCACCAGTCATTTTGGCCAAAGCCGCACGGAAGCATAATATCCCCTATATCCTCAGCACGGTGTCTACGGCAAGTATTGAAGAGATTGCAGAAGTCGCCGGATCCCAGTTTTGGTTCCAGCTTTACCACCCCACAGAAAACAAGCTGCGTGATGACATCTTACGTCGGCTGGATGCGGTAGAATGTCCTGTATTGGTGGTTCTGGTAGATGTTCCGTCCTTCGGGTTACGCTACCGCGAGATCAAAGCAGGGCTGTCCATGCCGCCTAAAATCACCATCAACAATTTCATCCAGGCAGCTTTGCGGCCGGCGTGGTCCGTTGAGTTTCTGAAAGCCGGCATGCCTACTTTTGCCACATTAAAACCCTACATGGGAAAGGACCTCGATATCAAACAGCTCGGAAAGTTCATGAACGCTACGTTTACTGGGCGTGTGGACTCCGAAAAAATTAAAGCCATCCGGGATCTTTGGAAGGGTAAATTGGTCATCAAGGGCGTGGTGTGTGACGAGGATATGGAAGAAAGTATCCGCTTGGGGGCAGATGGGGTCATCGTATCCAACCATGGTGGACGGCAAATTGACGCAGGCGAGTCTACCATAAAACCCTTAAAAGGACTAGCCGATAGCTACGGCGACAAAATGACCATTATGATTGATAGCGGCTTGCGTTCTGGCCCCGATATTGGACGGTCGTTGGCATGCGGTGCTAAGTTTACCTTTATGGGGCGTCCGTTTATGTACGGAGTGTCCGCTTTGGGCAAGCAGGGAGGTGATCATACCATTGCGCTGTTGAAGGCTCAATTAAAGCAGGTGATGGAGCAGGTCTGCTGCGAACAGGTTGGCGATTTTCCGACAGCGTTGGCCTCCTCGTAGACTTACAGCTGATCGGTTAGCCGCATTTATTTCCAAAACTCATCCAACCAGTCGTCACAGTGGGTTGCAGCATTGTGGTGTTTGGCGATAGTGGAAAGCTGTAATGTAGTTGCGATTCGTTGCACCTCATTAAATAATATCCGCTCTTCGAAGCGGATATGGCTATCTAACTCTTCCTCAATCAAATTTAACGACCGCCAGATATCCGTTTCCTGCATAAACAATCGTTTCAGCCGTCGATGTTCGGAAAGGGCCTTTTTTACCAATTCATGGTTACTGCCCAACACCGGAAAGACGTGTTTTTCTTCGATATCAAAGTGGCTGGCTAGGTGGGATTGCCAAAACCAGTCGATATATGGTTTAATGCGGTCAGCCGATACACCCCGTTTGAAGCCTTCCCTGATTTTCCAGCACAGCAACAGGCCATGATGGTGGTCACGGCTGATGGCTTTCAGGTACTCACTCCTTTTCAATGGTTTGGTGTCATTCATGGCCGTTTGGGATTTGTTTAAGATTCCAACACTTGCATTAATACGGAGGCATGATTAACCTTTTCGTCTTTCGCGGCGTATAACAAGGTCACCCCGCCTTTTTTGGCCAGCTCACGCAACTTGGCGAGGTCTGATACTTTCGTGGAGAGTTCCTCCCGGTATTTTGCCGAAAACGCTTCAAAACGATCAGGTCGATGGTCAAACCATTTTCTGAGCGCTGTTGAGGGAGCGATCTCCTTCTTCCATTCATCAAGCTTGGCTTCTTCCTTGCGTTGCCCCCTCGGCCACAGCCGGTCCACCAATATGCGGTAACCATCCGCGTCAGCAGGAGGATCATAGATACGTTTTATTTTGAATCTTGCCATAAAACAACATGTATAGATCGAGCTTACAACAGGGGCCGTGCCGGGTTGTTTTTGTAGTACTGTATTTTGTGCAGAAACATTTCTGCCATGCGGTCGGCTTGCCACTTCGCTCTTTCAGCCTTTTCACCGATGAAGTATTCATCGACAGTCTCGACAAACAGTTCCATCCAACGATCGAAATGACTTTTTTCGACAGGTAGCTCCGCGTGGGGCACAAAAGGGCTTCCGAAATACGTATGCTCCCCTAATAGAACCGTTTGCCAAAAATGATACATTTTCTCCAAATGTGCTGGCCAGCGGTCTTGGATGACATTGTTGAAAATAGCTTTCAACAGGTCATCCTCACGTACCTTATCGTAGAAATTGTCGACCAACAGTTTGATGTCGTCAAGATTCGATATGTTTTTTCTAGTTTCCATTGGTCATCGTGCAGTTAGTGCGAGCGAGGAAGTATCTCCCCGATTTCAACCCCATTGCGAGATCGTGGACGGTCGTTGTTTCCAACATGTTTTTTAATTGCGACCTGACAACGACAAATTTGTCGTGCATGGGGCAAGGTTGCCTACTGTTGCATTCGTTTAACCCCAGTCCGCATCCGTTATACAGTGTGTCTCCATCCATAGCACAGACAATATCGCTCACTTTTGTCGATTCCATTTTGAGTGGGTCGATTTCAAATCCACCATAAGGCCCTGTATAGGAAATGACAATGCCCCGTTTGGTTAATGTGCCCAGAATCTTCCCGGTAAAGGCTTCAGGCGAACCGATATTGTCTACAATATCGCCGATTTTAACTCGTTTGTTTTGCAGCGTCTGTGTGGCAATATAGATTACTGCCTTGATGCCGTATTCGCATGATTTTGAAAACATTAACTTGCCATTTGATGGCAAAGATACGAAAGTTTCTTATTTACGACAAATTTGTCTTAAATAGCAAGAATGTCGGTTTCCGGAATTCTATTGTGCCGAGGATGGTTGGTTATCAGCTATTGCATCGGTGGTTGCTTGTTGATACGACACGAAAGGCCTAGAGAGAGAAATAGGCTATCATCGTCGTCAAACAGGGACCGGCCACCCGCAATATCTATCTGGCAGTTCGTTATACACAATCAATTTGGTCCTTACAGATAGAAAAGCCCAATCATTGCAATAAAATAAACCCCTAAAGCTATCCAGGAATCCGTACCCATACCTCTGTGTCGTTTATCGCTTTTGATAATCATCCCGGAAAGGTATACAAGCGTAACCAGCATGGCGATACTCGTTAGGTAGATGTTTACGTTGTTGGCACTGGGCAATATCGCGTTGTTGGTAATCAGGGTAGCAGGAAGAAATAAAACGGGCAAAAAAACATTCCCACCAAATATATCGCTGATGATGGGTTGATAAGATTTGTTGCGAACAAAGGCCAAGCCACCTGAAATTTCAGGTAATGAGGTTACCAGCGCTAATACCGTTGCGCCGAAAATGACACCGTTTATTTCGTAGTGGGCCGCAATGGCAGAACTTGAAGCTTCTAGTAACACACCAAATACCAATATGATAATGGATACAACAACGAGCCCTATCAATGCCGAAGTTTTGGAAAGCCTGGTTTTCGCTTTTTCTTTAAGTGGAAGGGGGGAGCTTTTCTGAAATTTTTTCATCGCAAAAATACTGGCGATCCACATGAGGCCGATGAGCAGCTCCGGCGGTGTAGTTCTTGCAAAAAGCAACGTATTGCGAAATAAGTGCCCGATAATAACGATGGTCAAAATCGCAACAAGGAAAAGTCCTTGCAGGATGCTAGTTTCGCTGCTGGTTAGCGTGGAAAGTGGTTTAGATTGTTTTCTTGACGCGAAATCGAACAGCGCCAGCAACGTCGATTGGATGGCAATTCCACCTAGAATATTTCCAGTTGCCATGTCAATATCACCTTTTATAGCACCATTTATCGTAATCGCTATTTCTGGCAAATTGGTGACTATGGCGAGAATCATCGTTCCTCCGAACGCGCTTCCCAGATTAAATTCTACATCGATGAAATCAACAAGCGTAGACAGCTTCGTGCAAAAAAACCAAATTATACCGGATGCGATAATAAATAGGATAATACTTAAATTGATTCCGAAATTAAGCTCCACTTATTAATGAATTAGGTCCTTAATCAATCATCGCTATCGGCGGCTTGCGGTATCCCTTCTCTCCACTCACCGATCTGAAAGGATTGTAGGCGCAAATACGTTGATGCAAGGTAAGAATTTTTGATGCGAAACGCACGCCAAGATGAAAATTTCTGATCCGGATAATTGCATGAACGAGGCGCTGTAAAAACATGAAAACGCCTGCAAATTGAATGCAGGCGTTTTCATGTTTTGACTTCAAGATGTGTAGCCCGTAGGGGAATCGAACCCCTGTTTCAAGAATGAAAATCTTGCGTCCTAACCCCTAGACGAACGGGCCTTTTTTACCGTCAAAATCCAAACGCTGGGTTTTTTCGGTCTGCAAAGATAGGAGTATTTCCATTTCTTCCAAAAAAAATCATATAAATTTGATGTGTGGTCAGTGTATCATTTCCTTGGCAAGGATAAATACTTCTTCACGCACCATTTCTTGTTTTGCGGCACCCGTGATTTTCTGCGCTCGTACCTTGATATCCAACAGGTCGAAACCATTGGTCAACAGCAGCTTTTGTGCCTCTTCCGGCGTATAGAGCGTAAACCCATAGGTGGTAAATGGAAGCTGTTCCATAAATGCCTTACTCGCAATGGCCAAGACGAATATACCAGTGGGTTTTAGTACCCTCTTGATTTCAGCCAATTGCTTGGCAGGTTCTGTCCAGAAATAGAGGGTATTGACGGTAAATACCTTATCAAAAGTTTGGTCCGAAAACGGGAGATGTATGCCATCCACGTGCTGGAAGGTAACCCGGCCTGCGTCGATGTGGTGTTTGTTGATTTCTCGAGCGGTCACAACCATGGTCTTTGAGATGTCGACTCCTGTATAAACGATTTTAGGCCCTTTGGCCAATACGTATGAAGCAAAGTGCCCGTTGCCTGGACCGATCTCCAGTACCTGATCATTATCCCCGCAATCGAGCAGATCCACAGCATGGCGAGTCATGTCTGCATTGCTTATATTCATATGCTCAGCAGTTTTGATCCCCATATCGCCCTCTGGTTTGGATAACTGGGCTGCCAAGGCCTTAAAATCAATCGAGCTGTCCATATTAACTACTTTTTGTCCATGCTATATTTGCCGGGCCCCACAAACGCAAGACCTAAAAAGACGACACCGATCTCGATGGCATGGGATGCCCCTTTGATTCCATCACCCCGGCCCAGGTGGGATAGTGCTGCAATCAGCATCGTAAACGCAAGCACAAGTGCTACGGGTCTGAAAAATAAACCGAGTATTAGACATAGGCCACCAAGGGTTTCGGCTAGTGCAGCAGCCAGTCCCCAAACAACAGGAAGAAACGTAACCCCGACATGCCCCATTGCGCTACCCACGCCTTCCCATCGGTCTGGTCCACCCATGAGCTTGGGATAACCATGCATCACGAACATAATACCTAGCCCGATGCGGATAAGCAACAATCCAGTATTCTTAAATCTACCTAATGAAGAAAGTGCAGCCATATTGATTTACGATTTTGTTCAACCACCTATTTTATTCCGCGCAAATTGATTTATCTTTGCCACAGTTGCAAACAATGGGATTCATTTTTCTGTAATAATTGCGTCCTTACCCGCTAAATAACTGAAATACATTGAGTAATATAGCTTTACCCTTCAAACGTTATACGATTACCTCGGCATTACCTTATGCCAACGGCCCACTGCATATCGGACACCTCGCAGGTGCCTATATTCCGGCTGATGTCTACGTGCGTTTCCTGCGCCTGAACGCCATGGATGTGGTGTATGTATGCGGTTCGGACGAACATGGCGCTGCCATTACCATCAAAGCCAAGAAGGAAGGAACCACGCCACAGGCCATCATTGACAAGTACCACGCACAGATAAAAGACAGTTTCGAAGAATTCGGGATCTCATTTGATATCTACCACCGTACTTCCGAACGGATACATCACGAACTTTCGCAGGAATTTTTCCGCAATCTCTACGAAAAAGGGGAGTTTATCGAGCAGGTGACTGCGCAATATTATGATGAGGAATATCATCAATTTCTGGCTGACCGATATATTACCGGTACATGCCCCAATTGCCAAAATGAAGGTGCATATGGCGATCAATGTGAGAAATGCGGTACATCGCTCAGTCCGACGGACCTGATTAATCCGGTCTCTACACTCAGTGGGAAACCTCCGGTGCTTCGTGAAACCAAGCATTGGTACCTGCCGTTGGATAAATACCAACCCTGGTTGGAAAAATGGTTGCTCGAAGGGAAGAAAGCGGTGCTGAAGCCTAATGTCTACGGGCAATGCCGGTCTTGGCTTAAATCGGGGCTGCAACCCCGCTCGATGACACGCGACCTCGATTGGGGTGTTGACGTGCCGCTGGAAGGCGCTGAGGGTAAAAAGTTGTATGTGTGGCTCGACGCACCGATTGGTTATGTATCTGCTACGAAGCAATGGGCATTGGACACGGGAAATGATTGGGAAAAATATTGGAAAAAGCAGGCTGATCCCGCGGATGATGCTTGCCTGATCCATTTCATCGGCAAAGACAATATTGTATTTCATTGCATCACGTTTCCGAGTATTCTTCATGCGCATGGCGAGTACATCTTGCCAGAGAATGTCCCCGCCAACGAGTTTCTCAATTTAGAGGGCGACAAACTGTCTACTTCACGTAATCATGCGGTTTGGCTGCATGAGTACCTGACGGAGTTTCCTGGTAAGCAGGACGAACTGCGCTATGTGCTCACCTCCATCCTGCCAGAGACCTCTGATAGCGAGTTTACCTGGAAAGATTTCCAAGCTCGGATCAACAATGAGTTGGTAGCGATCTTTGGCAACTTCATCAACCGTGTATTGGTGCTTTCACATAAATATTTCGACGGGAAGGTGATGCCGGCAACCAGCTTGACCGATACGGACCGATTTATTTTTTCGGAACTGGAACGTTATCCCAAACATATCGCAGGTTCAATCACACAATTCCGCTTCCGCGAGGCCTTGGCGCAATTCATGAATGTAGCCCGTCTGGGTAATAAATACCTGGCCGATGCGGAGCCATGGAAGCTGATCAAAACGGATGAGGATCGGGTGCAAACGATCTTGAATGTCAGCCTGCAAATCGCCGCCAATTTAGCCGTATTGGCGCAGCCTTTTTTGCCCCGTACGGCGGATAAGATGTTTGAAATGCTTCGTTTTGACGGGCGCGACTGGAAAAACGCGGGTGGTAACGCCTTGCTAAGTGCGGGCCACCAGCTGGGAGCGGTACAGTTGCTTTTCGAAAAGATTACGGACGAGCAGGTCGATGCCCAGCTCGCGAAACTTTCTATCGCCAAGGAGCGTAATGCGAATGCCGCAACAGCCTTGGCCGAAACCAAGGACAATATCGGGTTTGATGACTTCGTGAAAATGGATATCCGTGCGGGTAAAATCCTCGCTGCGGAGAAAGTGGCTAAAACCAAAAAATTGCTTAAGCTCACCATCGATACGGGAATTGATCACCGTACCGTGGTATCGGGCATCGCCGAGTTTTTCGCTCCCGAAGAAATCGTGGGTAAGCAAGTGGCTATATTGGTCAATCTGGAGCCCCGTGAAATAAAGGGAATCTTATCGCAGGGCATGATTTTGATGGCAGAAGATACCGATGGCCGTTTGGATTTCGTGGCTCCGCAGACCGATATCCGTGCCGGAAGCGTGATTCGATAAGCTGTCGAGGCAGCGCGGCTATTGAAGCAGCGCGATGGCCTCTTTAGCGGCCTTTACGTCGTGCACGCGAAGGATCTGCACACCTTTCAGCAAGAGTATCGTGTTGAGGACGGTTGTACCGTTCAGCGCATCCGCCGCTTTGATGCCCAATTTCTTATAGATCATGGATTTGCGAGACACCGCGCCCAGGATAGGCAATCCATGTACGTGAAGGGTTTCCAAATGCCAAAGCAGCTCATAGTTCTGTTCTAGTGTCTTGGCAAATCCAAAACCGGGATCCAAGATAATATCTTTAACCCCCAATTCGCGTAATATGGCTACCTGTTTTCCAAAAAACAGGTTCACGTCTTGTACCACATCCCGGTAATCTGTTAACTGCTGCATGGTGTTTGGGGTGCCCCGCATATGCATGAGGATATAAGGGACACGCAGCTCGGCAACCGTGGAAAACATATTCGCATCCAATGTTCCGCCGGAAATGTCATTGATCACGTGCGCCCCGGCAGCGATGCTCGCCCGGGCCACATCGGAGCGAAAGGTATCGACGGAAAGGATGGCCTCGGGGAATCTGGTCATAATGGCGTTAATCACCGGGAGGAGTCGGGCTCGCTCTTGATCGGCATCGACGTCTGCAGCTCCCGGGCGGGAAGAGTAAGCCCCGATATCCAGGATGTCGGCACCCGATGACAATAATTTTTCGGCCTGTAGGAGGGCCGTGTCCACCCGGTTGTGCCGCCCACCGTCGTAAAAGGAATCCGGTGTGATGTTCAAGATGCCCATCACTTTCGGCGAAGAGAGGTCGATCAATTTGCCACCCGCGTTCATCTCACAAAACTTGTCCTTTCTTGTTACTTACGGATAAATGAAAACTTTCCGCCGGCTTCAAGTTTCATCACGATGGATGCCATGCCCTGGTTTGGGTCATCCTGGCCATACGAAACCACATAACTCACTCCATCAATGATTTCCGGGGTGATTTCCATGAAGTTTCTGGGTGATGGTTGGCCGCTTAGATTGGCGGATGTGGAAACGATGGGCTTTCGAAAGCGGCGAAGCAGCGGCGAACAAAAAGGGTGTTCCACAATCCGGATGCCAATACTGCCATCTCCGGCAAGGAGATTGGGGGCAAGATTCTTGCCGCCTGAGTAAACTATGGTAAGTGGCCGTTCTGTAAACTCGATAAGCTGATAGGCGATTTCCGGCACTTCCTGTACGTAACTCGGTAACTTATCTTCGCTATCTAGCAAGATAATCAGGCTTTTGTCCTGGCCGCGGCCTTTCAGGCGGAATACCTGCTCTACGGCGTCGGGGTTGGTGGCATCACACCCGATGCCCCATATCGTATCTGTCGGATAAAGGATGAGTCCTCCGTCACGTAGGGTGTCCAGTGCCTGGTTGATATCCGATGGTTGAGCGCTACTAAGCATGCGATTGGAATCCGTTTCGGCTATCAGACCGCCACATCATGTGTACGCAGGGCATCGTTGAGCGATGTTTTTTTGTCGGTAGATTCCTTTCGCTTACCGATTATCAAGGCACAGGGAACCTGGTATGCACCGGCACTGAACGTTTTGGTATATGATCCGGGAATGACTACCGACCGAGCAGGTACCATTCCTTTGTATTCAATAGGTTCGGATCCGCTAACGTCGATGATTTTAGTGGATGCCGTAAGCACCACGTTCGCACCCAATACAACCTCGGCTTCGACGTGTACGCCTTCTACTACAATGGCACGTGATCCCACGAATACATTATCTTCTATGATCACGGGTGCCGCCTGTACGGGTTCCAATACGCCGCCAATGCCTACCCCACCGCTAAGGTGTACATTTTTTCCGATCTGGGCGCAGGACCCAACCGTTGCCCAAGTATCCACCATCGTGCCTTCATCTACATAGGCACCGATGTTGACATAGGATGGCATCATGATAACGCCCTTGGCTAGATACGCGCCGTAGCGTGCTATTCCGTGTGGAACCACCCGTACACCCAATTCCTTATAGTTGGTCTTTAACTTCATTTTGTCATGGAATACAAACGGCCCGGTAGCAACCTCTTCCATTTGGCGGATAGGGAAATAAAGGATTACAGCTTTTTTGATCCAATCGTTTACGTGCCAACGGGAACCAATGGGTTCGGCTACCCGCAATTCGCCCCGATCCAATCGCTGTATCACAGCCTCAATGGCTTCGCGGTATTCCTTATATTCCAAAAGCTGCCGGTTTTCCCAAGCGTCTTCAACCAGTTTTCTTAACTCTTTAATCATAGCGCTTCGTGTAATGAACGTTGTCGGGGCAAAGAAAGCAAATTCTTGTGACTTCCCCCAGCCAACAGCCGGAAAATCTTTTTCATATCAAGGGCATTTTAGTTAAGTTTGTTGCCATGGCTGAAATCGAAAAGCTACGCATAGATAAGTATTTATGGGCCATTCGCGTGTTCAAAACACGGAGTTTGGCAACCGACGCTTGCAAAGCGGGCCGCGTGAAGCTCGAAGGACGCAGCATTAAACCTTCCGTTGTGGTAAAGGTCGGAGATACGTACCATATCCAGAAAGGTATTGAAAAGAAGGTGCTGCGGGTAACAAACTTATTGGATAAACGTGTAGATGCCAAAACAGCCATCGGTTTTTATGAAGACCTTACGCCACCGGAGGATACGTTCGGCTACAAAACAGCACACCACGCTGCTGTGCTAAAAAGGGATCGCGGAACGGGTCGGCCCACAAAAAAAGAACGCCGGGAGATCGACGGACTACAAAGCGACTGGTGGAAAGACGGTTAGGGCGTATTAAATTTTTGACCTTCTATACTGACCAATGCCGCTGCGAGTGGATAAGTAATGCTTGTTGTTGTGTCCTTGCCTGTGAAACGGGTAGGCAATATCAGTCCGCCGCCAATATCTTTGAAACCACCGATGGAGAACTGATTGGTGTCATGGCTGGGTCGCCACTGCTGGACTTCGCCAGTTTGTGAATCGACATATAATTGGCCTTCTACGGCTACTTCAAAGCTGGTTTTTCGGTTGGTGACATTGACAACCGTAAAGCGTTGAGATCCGACTAGTTTTTCGCCAGCTATCGTATACGAAGCCCCCTCGCCCTCCAAAACAGTGGGCAGGAACAAGAAATGGGCATCCCTGTCAAATTCAGCGATTACTTCGTCGATAACATCCTCCGTGGTATGGGGGTTGTCAAGTTTTACACCATTGATATACACGGTGCCTTTAGTTGTTTTGATATTGAACAGCACAATGACCGCTTCATCATCCGTCGTTATGCCTTCAAAACGACAATTTCCCGATTGCTTATCCCACAGATATTTACGCACACCTTGTGCGAATGAATGGTTGTCACCGCCCGTACAGCTAAACATAAAGTACCGAGCATTTTGCCAATTCTCTTTTCCACCTATCGCTGTCCATAGCTTATCAACAATGTCTGATTGGGCAACCTGGCCGCTTACGGCTGTTATCCAGCACAATAATGCAATACAAAGGCTTAGCTTGAAATTAACAACGTTATGCATCATCTCAATAATTCTTTTTTTCAGCTAAAATGCTTGCTTACTAAGCTGAAAGCGTGAAGGTACGAATGATCGCAATATGGATATAAATGTATGATTGAGGGTAACAATTATCGAACCCGTTTTGTTTTCGGATAAGTATTGTAGGCGGGGCAGGTTTTTCTTGAGCAGGATTGCCACGATAGCGACGCGAGCACAATGAAGGCGATACCGATGATGAGCTTCCTTTTCATTCGTAGATAATTATTCGTTATGAGTTGCTTCACGGGCACCCAATGCTGCCATCTGAATGGCGGTCACGGCTGCCTCTTCTCCCTTGTTGCCATGTATTCCCCCAGCTCGATCCAATGCCTGCTGCAGATTGTCAGTAGTTAAAACGCCAAAGATAACGGGTTTATTGTGTTTCAACGCCACTTGGGTAATGCCATGGGCAACCGCACTGCAAATAAAATCAAAATGCCTGGTTTCTCCTTGAATGACACATCCGAGGCACATCACTGCATCCAGTCTACCATCGCGGAGCATGATATCCGCCCCACTGGTTAGTTCATAACTGCCGGGTACCTGTACAAGGTGGATATTTTCCTCGAGTGCGCCGTGTTTTCTTAACGCATCGTAAGCGCCCGTTAGTAGACGGCCCGTCACTTCAGCATTCCACTGCGATACAGCAATACCGAAACTGTAGGGTGCTGCCGAAGCGATTTCGATCGATGAGAAATCTGATAGATTTTTGTGGTGACTTGCCATATTCCTTCAAAACAAAGGCTGCCTATTATAGCAGCCACGGTCACTTATTGCTATCCGTTGTCCATTGGAGGGACTATAACTGTGCCTCCGCACGCGCAATATAACTCTCTATAGACGTTGCTTCGTGACTTTCCGGGAAATCGGATTGGATGCGCTTATAGGCATCCAATGCTTGTTTAAAATCGTTTTGCGCTTCATACACGAGGCCCAATTTTTTGAGTAAAAGCGGCGAGGTAAAGGTGTTTGAATTTTTATCGGCCGCCTTTTTATAAAAAGATGCCGCCTTTTTATAATCCTTGAGCTCCGAATAAGCATCTCCAAGTAAGCCAATGACCAGCGGATCGAGTACGATGCTGCCGGTACTGGTATATTTCTCTAATGCAGCTACCGCTTCTTGGTAGTTGCCTTGACGCAGGTAGAGTCCACCCAGGTAAGCATTTGCAATGTTGGCGGATTTGGTGTTGTCGTACTCGTCTGCAATCTCCTTAAAGCCCGGGTAGGACCCATCACCATCAATGGCCCGTTGCTGCAATGAATCGATCGATGCATAAGTCTCCGCTTTGAAAAGCTGATCGGCAGCTGTTTCTGCGCGCGGAGCGAGGTAAAATCGCTGGTAACCAATGTAGAGCAATATCAATACAACGATACCGCCCACGATGAAGACCAAACTTTTTTGATTTTCCAGAATGAAACTGCTATTTCCGGTTTTTCGCACGGAATCGGAGGCCGCAGCTTTATGGTTTTGATATTTTGACATTTCTGTTGTTAAATTCGGACTGCAAAAATACACTTTTACAACTTATATCCAAGGGTTTTTGTAAAACACCGTTTCAGATATCAATGCCATTTTTCTGCTTTTGGTCAAGTTCTTCGTATATCGAATTGTTGCTCTTGAATTCGGGCACCAATTCCTTCATTTTCAGCACGATTTCTCGTTCGTTTTGGTTTTTGGCTATGTTGATCAGTACATCAATCTGTTTTTCTACTTGCTGGAAATCATATTCCCTTACTTTGGCGATCATGATTTTGTGGTGATGTGTGGGAAGGGTGTTTTCGAGATCGTTGAGCAATTCTTCATATAATTTTTCGCCCGGGCGCAAGCCCGAATATTCAATGGTGATGTCCTTATTGGGGATGAGGCCAGACAGTTTGATCATCTTATTTGCCAATTCAACGATTTTTACCGACTTACCCATGTCGAAGACGTAAATCTCTCCGCCGTTACCCATAGACCCGGCTTCCAAGACCAATTGGCAGGCCTCGGGTATGGTCATAAAATACCTGGTAATCTCGGGGTGGGTCACGGTTACCGGCCCTCCCTTGTCAATCTGGGCTTTGAATCTGGGTATTACGGAGCCGTTGGAACCCAGTACATTGCCGAATCGCGTAGTGATGAACCGTGTGTGTACGCTATCGCTTCCGTTGAGCAGGGCGTGTGTCTTCGATAAATGGTTGAAGTACGTCTGCACGTAGATTTCTGCGATGCGTTTAGAAGCGCCCATGACATTGGTCGGGTTTACCGCCTTATCGGTGGAAATCATAACGAATTTTTCCACCCCATAGTTCACTGCCAAACGAGCGATGAGCCGAGTGCCCATGATATTGGTGCGTACCGCTTCGACCGGATGATTTTCCATCATTGGCACATGCTTGTATGCGGCAGCATGGTACACGTAATGTGGCTTAAAGACGCTGAATAACGCTTCCATACGCTCTGTATCACGGATGTCGCCTATAAATGCATGATATACTTGGTTTTTCTGCAAATCTTCCAGTTCGAGTTGCAGCTCATGTAGCGGGGTTTCTGCTTGGTCATTGAGAATGATCATCTGCGGACCGTATTTCCCCAGTTGCCTCGCAATTTCACTGCCAATGGATCCGGCGGCACCCGTTACCAATATGCGTTTGCCGCTTAGTTGCTGCCGGATAGATTGATTGTTGATTTTGATGGGCTCGCGTTCCAGCAGATCCTCGATCCGCATTTTCTGGATCTGGTTGGGCGTTACTTCTCCGTTGATCAATCGGTGCACCGGTGGCATTGTGAGTACCTTGATATTGCGCTCCAGACAGAGATCCACGATATTGGCTTTTTTCTCTATTGGGATATTGTGGGAGGATATGATGAGCTCATCGACCTTGCCTTGTATGATGAGCTGCTCGAAATAATCGGTGTGATAAATATGTATTCCATCGATTATTTTACCTACTTTCTGGATATTATCATCAATGAATCCGACCACCGCGTTATTGGCATTGTGATCATGATCCAGTGTACGTTTGGCGGCAATGCCTAGATCACCAGCACCATAGATGACCGTTTGCTTCCGGGTAGCCTTGATGTTCTTGATATACAAAAAGAATAGTTTTACCGTAGAACGATAGGTAATCAATAGCAGGAAACTCATCAATCCGTAGGCAATCAACAAGCTGTTGGACATCAGCGGCGGGCGGTTGAGGGCAATCAGGATTGTATTAATCAAAAACAGCGTGGCCACACACAACGACACCGAGGATAAAATGCGTACCGAGTCCAATGCACTGGTGTACCGTACAATGCCGGCATACATTTTCAATCGGTAGAAAATCAGCGTACTTACACTTAATACCACCAAGAGTTTACGGCTAAAATCGGCGGAATTGATGGTGTCGTAGGTGAAACTATTGAGTAAAAGATACGCGAAAAACAAGGCAATTGCACTACAGCACAAATCCAGTGTAAAAATAATCCAACGAGGAACGATGTTAAATCTATCAAACATCCAGCGTGATTAAAGGCAACACATTCTTGTCGCAATACCGTAAATGCGCCTCAAATATACTTATTTTCTATTATCAAACAAGTTCGGTGATTTTTTTAAATCGTTATCGGTAAGCGAGTTGGGTAAATGAGTTGGACTATTCGCGTATAATTTGCCCTAGTTTTATTAAAACTTTGAGTATTTTCGCATGTGTTGAACCCAAATTGTATGGATAAAGTGAGCGCATCATGAGTGAGCTATCGAAGTTGGCGCGTCAAGCATTGTTACAACCGCAGGAAGCGATGCTTGAAACGGGGAAAAAGAAAAACAGCCTCTATATAGGAATACCAAAGGAAATCAGTTTTCAGGAAAACCGTGTGCCATTGACGCCATTATCTGTCGCATTGCTCATCGAGAACGGGCATGATGTGGTGTTGGAAAGTGGCGCCGGTGAAGGGGCTAATTTTCTTGATCATCACTACAGCGAACAGGGTGCACGCATTGTGCGCGATAAAGAAGAAGTCTATAAAGCGGATATCATTATCAAGATCGCGCCACCTACTTTAGAGGAGGTCGACATGATGCGAAGCGGCCAGGTATTGCTCTCTTCCCAGCAGCCTTCATTGATGAGTATCGATCATCTCCACGCCCTCATGAAAAAAAAGGTGACGGCGCTGTCTTACGAATATTTGCGCGACGAAGGAAATACACTTACCGTGGTGCGCGCCATGAGCGAGATTGTCGGGGCTACATCGGTGCTGATAGCGGCCGAGTACCTAAGCAACGTGTTTGATGGTAAGGGATTGATGCTGGGCGGAATTACCGGGGTGCCCCCCACGGAAATGGTTATCCTGGGTGCAGGCACGGTGGGTGAATTTGCCGCGCGGACCGCAATCGCATTGGGTGCCCAGGTCAAGGTGTTTGACAGCTCCGTTTATCGCCTGCGGCGTTTGCAGAACAATGTAGGCAGTCGCGTGTTTACGTCGGTAATCCAGCCTATTGTCTTGCGTAAAGCGGTAATCGGCTGCGATGTGGTCATTGGAGCTACACGGGCTACTAATGGCCGAAGTCCATGTATCATTAGCGAAGAGACTGTTTCGAAGATGAAACCCAATTCGGTACTGATTGACATCAGTATCGACCAGGGTGGTTGTTTCGAAACGTCTGAAATCACCAATCATGAGACACCGGTATTCCGGAAATACGATGTTATCCATTACTGCGTGCCCAATATTGCATCGCGGGTGGCAAGGACAGCTACCTATGCCCTAACCAATATCTTTACGCCGATTCTTTTGGATATTGGCGAGATGGGGGGGATCATGAACCTCATTTGGGCGAAACCGGGAATCCGGAACGCCATCTATTTGTACCAGGGCCATCTGACGAACAAGGATATTGCGAATAAATTCAACCTTACACCAAAGGATCTAGATTTGTTGGTCGTTTCTAACCATTAGTATCTCATAAATGCAGTTTATAAAAACAACACTATGTTTTGCGATATTACTTGCTGCTGTCCTCTCCGTCCATAGCCAAGTTGTGATGGATTTATATGATGGTGAAGTGCCGAATAGTAAGTCATTTGCTATGGAAGAAACATCTGCCACCGATGACAATGGCATTACCCGCGTAAGTGGGGTAACCATTCCCACACTTACGGCTTATTTCCCTACCAATGATGTGGTGAATACCGGTAAAGCGGTAATCATCTGTCCGGGTGGAGGGTATGGCATTTTGGCGATAAGCCATGAAGGCCACGATGTTGCGAAATTGCTTGCCTCGAACGGCGTTGCGGCATTTGTGTTGAAGTACCGGCTCCCTAAAGACGAAATCATGATTGATAAGCGGATAGGTCCGTTGCAGGATGCGCAGCGAGCCATACAACTGGTCCGCGAAAAGGCGAGCGAGTGGGGAATTGATGAAAATCAGATCGGTGTCGCAGGATTTTCCGCCGGTGGGCATTTGGCATCCACGCTTTCCACCCATTTTAGCAAAGCGGTGATCGACAACCCCAAACACACCTCGTTGCGTCCGGATTTCTCGCTGTTGTTGTACCCCGTCATTAGCATGCAGAACGGGATAACGCACGGTGGCTCCAGGCAGAATCTTTTGGGCGCTAACCCAAGTGAAGCAGATGTCAACCGGTTTTCCAATGAATTGCAGGTGACACCTGATACACCACCCGCTTTTTTGGTACATGCCGAGGATGACACGGCAGTGCCGATTGCCAATAGCGAAGCTTATGTGGCTGCATTGAAAGCACACAGCATAGCTGCGAAACTCATCACGTACCCAAAAGGGGGGCACGGATTTGGTTTACATAACAAAACCACTTCGGATAAATGGGCTGACCATTTTTTGGAATGGTTAATGGGTATTTAGCGATAACGAACCAGCTGGAAGCTGGCTAAACGCGGGGAGCGATGCCAGCTTACCAGTGATTCACAAACACACATTATATCTTTGGTATACGTTCAATTCTTTCACGGATTGCATCAGCGCTTGATTATGATATAGACGCCATTGACGCCGAAACGTTGCATCCCTGTGCCAAAAAAAGATAAATAGCGTGCCTAAACCGTAATTAAAAGAGAATCAGCGGAATGGTATTTTTCAGTATACTGCGACTGTGCGATATCGGACAGCAAGTGTTCCGAAAGCGTACATTTTCAGGCCCTCAATGACCTGGGCAATTCAATAACGGAAATGGTGTTATTCATGAAAATTGCTAAGTTTGGTCCTTGATGCAACGATTCTTACGTACCCGTATCGCCCCAACGCCCAGTGGCTACCTGCATCTGGGAAATGTGTTTTCTTTTGCGGTTACCGTGGCCCTGGCAAGGCAATCGGGCGCACGGATCCTGCTACGTATTGATGATCTTGATCGGGAGCGTGTGAAGCCGGAATATGTGGAGGATATTTTCGAGACCTTGGCTTACCTGGATATCCCGTGGGATGAAGGCCCGAAAGATTACCGCGATTACACGAACGTTTACTCGCAGGTACATCGAATGGAACGATATGAGGCAGGGCTGCGGCAACTGCGTGACCGTGGGTTGGTGTTTGCCTGCGATTGTTCGCGGACCACACTGCTCCGTAATCATCCCGAGGGTGTTTACACGGGTACCTGTGTCCATCGCGGATTATCATTGGACGCAGCGGGCTACAACTGGCGTGTTGATACGTCAACCCAGCACCTTGCCCAAAACATGCACTATTTTGTAGTACGTAAAAAAGATGGTTTTCCGGCGTACCAATTAACGTCTCTGATAGATGATAGGTACTTCGGTGTCGATTTAATTGTGAGGGGAGAGGACCTGTGGCCCTCCACATTGGCCCAAGTCAATTTGGCTCAACTGCTTGGATACCATGATTTTATTGGCGCCACGTTCCGGCACCACGTGCTATTAAAGACCGAAGATGACAAAAAGCTCGCTAAATCAGCAGGGGCTACTTCCATTCGTTACCTTCGCAGAAAAGGGTATACCAAAGCGGCTATTTATCGAATGGTCGGGCAACTCGCAGGGACACCAAATCCGATCGCCAGTTGGGAGGAGTTGACCCCACTAATACCCATATTTATCCTTCCAGTTCAGCCGTAGCTTCTCGCGTAGTTTTTCCTCGGCGGGGTTCCTCCCCGGGTCGTATAGTTTAGTGCCGCTCAATCGCTCGGGCATAAACTCTTGTGCCACGAAATTCCCTTCGTAGGCATGGGCATATTGATAATCCTTGCCATAGTCGAGCTGCTTCATGAGCTTGGTGGGTGCATTACGTATAGGTAACGGTACGGGCAAGTCACCCGTTTGCCGCACCAATGCTTGCGCCTTGTTAATCGCTTCGTAGGCTGCGTTGCTTTTGGCCGATGACGCCAGGTATGTCACCGCCTGTGAAAGTATGATCCTCGACTCAGGCCAGCCGATTACGTTGACGGCTTGAAAGCAATTATTGGCAAGCAGCAATGCATTGGGGTTGGCGTTTCCGATATCTTCGGCGGCAAGAATGAGTAACCTCCGCGCGATGAAAAGCGGATCTTCCCCGCCTTCTATCATTCGTGCCAGCCAATAAACTGCAGCGTTGGGATCGCTGCCACGGATTGATTTGATAAAGGCAGATATAATGTCATAGTGCTGCTCACCCGCTTTGTCATACATTGCCATGTTTTGCTGTACTTGCTTGAGTACGAAATCATTGGTGATTTCAAGCGGTTTTCCACCTGCGGCGTTGATGACCAATTCGAGGATATTGAGCAGTTTGCGGGCGTCGCCACCCGAGAGCCGGAGCAAGGCCTCGTGTTCCTTGACGGTGACCTGCTGTTTGCTGAGGTAATCATCTTCCTTCAGCGCCTTGTTGATGATGCTGACCAGCTCGTCCTCACTGAGGTGCTCCAACACGTACACCTGGCATCGCGACAACAAGGCTGATATGACCTCGAAAGAAGGATTCTCGGTCGTCGCACCGATAAGTGTAACCAGTCCCCTTTCTACAGCGCCTAACAGTGAATCCTGTTGCGATTTGGAAAAGCGATGTATTTCGTCGATGAACAAGATGGGTTGTTCTTGTTCGAAATTGCGCAGCTGCGAGGCCTTATCAATGACTTCGCGCACGTCTTTCACGCCGGAGTTGATGGCGCTCAGACTGAAAAACGGCCGGTTCAGTTGCTTAGCGATGATGAACGCAAGCGTAGTCTTGCCGACGCCTGGCGGACCCCACAAGACCATCGACGGAATGTTGTTTTGTTGGATCGTATTGCGCAGCACTGCCCCGTCACCAATGATGTGTTGCTGCCCTACATAATCAGTAATCGTCGTGGGGCGCATACGTTCCGCTAATGGAATTTGTGTTGCCATGATTTTTAGCAAATGTAATCGGAATATAGGACAATGAGAAAAAGTAAGGAACAATTTTTGTACCTTAGTGCGCAGATTAGAATGATATATGAAGGTAAAACAATCGCTGTTGCGACATGCAGCATGCTTTTTCTTCTTTTTTTGGGGTGTTTTAACCTGCGTCTTTGCCCAGCAACATGTCGATTTCTCCGGTGTCATAGCCAAATACGATAGCACATTTGCCGGAATAGGTCCGGAAGTTTATCACCTCCCGCCGCCCAAAACGGAAGAGGAATTATTGGACGACCGCTTTGCTGAGAAAGAAATCGATTCGGCAGTTGTTGACGAGTATGTGAATAGGATGAAATATTACCACAGGTTGGTCATGACCGGTAATGGTAATGTAGCCGCAAAATACATGTCCGTCACCGAAGCTCAGGCAGCTAGTGTAGAAGGTAAGTTACTGATTGCTGCAGATCGCAACAATACGGTAACTGACGCCGGTCTGTTGGCTGATATCCAAAACCGGTTAGCCATGGAATACGTTGCATTGGGTGCCTTTGATCTTGCAGTTGAGTTTTTCGAAAAGGCAATGCGTGCTAAGCAGGCGACGAACAATATGGCCGATTGGGAAGTCATTACCCATAACCTGGCAGTCGCGTATGAATACCTCGGGCAGTTGGATAAGGCACAGGGACTTCGCCAGCAATTGTATGATCGTGCGGTGAAGGCCCGTGATAACAGCCACCAGGCCCGGGCGCTGATGGAGCTGGCGTTGATAAAAGCCAAGCAAGGGTTTTCGCATGAGGCCGAGCGTGACATCATCCGGAAGGTGGTGCCTTTGTTTCGCCGGGGGCGGGATGAGGCCGGTCGCGCTTCTGCGTACCGCACACTAGCAGCTATCTATACGCTCCAAAATAAATATCCTGAAGCCCAGTGGTTTTTGGTGCAAGCGAAGACCATTGTTGATCGGGAAGGAATTACCGAGCAGTTGCCCGACATCATCTTTAATCTTGCCGAAACAAAGAAACATTCGGGCAATCCCCGGGTAGCCATTGAAGAGTATAAAGTGGCCAATGATTTGGCGAGAAAAGATCACCTTATGGGCATGCAGTTGGCCATTCAGGATGCACTGGGCAATTTGTATCATCAAGCTGGTGACTATGACGGGGCGGCCCTTGCGCTTAACCGGTATGATACGCTCAAAAATATATTATTTAGGGGAGAGAAACCCGTAGATAATTGATCCGCTGAGTGTCTTTCGTAACAAATAAAAGTCAAACAAATCGTATGACAATTACGTAATAAAGATTAGCGGTTTTTTGATTAAATTTAGCGACTTGAATAATGGGGATTGCGGGGGCTGATCACAATCAAGATAAAGGAATATAAATAGTATGGAGAATATGTTGAAGAAAGTTTTTTTTGCATTGTTTGTGGTTGCCATAGCCGCTTGTGGATCCAAGCCACGCGTCAATTTAGAAGCGGAGGCGGGGGCTTTACAGCCAACACCCCAGCATGCGGTGATTGCCAAAGATGTGGTGGGTTTGTTTGAATCGGTGAGCTATAAAAAAGTTCCGTTTAACGATTCCATCTCTTCCATTATCTTCAATAACCTGATCGAAGCAATGGATCAGGGCAAGAATTATTTAATGCAGTCGGATATCGACGAGTTTGAGCAATATCGCAATACCTTAGGGCAAGACTTTCGCGAAGGAGACCTGAGTGCTGCATATCATATTTTCAACTTGTATATGAAGCGTTACCTCAACCGGTTGGACTATGCACTTACACAGGTCGACGAGCCTCATGACTTTACAGTGGATGAAACCTACGTCTACAATCGGGAAAGCGAAGGATGGTTTACCTCGGAAGCCGAGGCGAATGAGCAATGGCGCAAGCGGGTGAAATACGACCTGCTCAACCTGCGCATCAGCGGAAACGGAAGCGACTCGGCAACTGTAAAGCAAAAAGAAACACTAAGAAACCGTTATAAAAACCTGATTTCAATGGCCAAAAAGACCGACAATAACGAGGCTTTTCAGGTGATCATGACTGCACTTACGGATGCGATAGACCCCCATACTAGCTATTTTAACCCTTATTTTGCGCAGCGGTTTAATGAGGAGATGGCCAATACATTTGAAGGGATAGGCGCGAGGCTCACTACCGAAAACGAGGTGGTGAAGGTAGCAGATGTCATTGTTGGCGGCCCGGTGTATCGGGAGAAAGCATTGCAGATAGACGACCGCATTATCGGTGTTGCACAGGGCGAAGATGGCGAGTTTGAAGATATCATCGGTTGGAAGCTCGATCACGCTGTGACCAAAATCAAAGGCCCGAAGGGTACCGTGGTTCGTCTGAAGGTTATTCCTGCAGGGCAGGAGCTTACTGCAGAGCCAAAGATTGTATCCCTCACGCGCGATCGGGTAGTGATCGAAGATGAATCAGCCAAGCGAGAAATCAAGGAGGTGGTGGGTGATGACGGCAAAACCTACCGGGTAGGTATCATCAGCCTTCCCAAATTTTATATCGATTTTGAGGCCTACCGTAAAAATGACCCGAATTACAAGAGCACTACACGTGATGTACGCCTGTTACTGGATTCTTTGAAACAGGAAAACGTGGACGCCGTAGTTATGGATCTTCGTTTCAATGGCGGCGGATCCCTACAAGAATCAATTGAATTGACGGGATTGTTTATCGATAAAGGGCCTGTGGTACAAGTGCGTGATACGCGCAATCGTATTGAGGTCAACAGTGATCAGGAAGATGGCGTGGCGTGGGATGGCCCGCTAGGTGTTATCATCAACCGGTTTAGTGCCTCAGCATCTGAAATCTTTGCAGCAGCAGTGCAGGATTATGGACGGGGAATTATTTTAGGGTCTCAGTCGTACGGCAAAGGAACGGTGCAGTCGGCTATCGATATGAGCCGGGTGATCAGCCCTACAGACCGCCTATTGCTTAAGGCACAAGCCGATGATAAGGCAGGGTTTCCGGAGGGGGCACCTCAATTCGGTCAGATCAATCTTACCCTTGCTAAGTTTTACCGGATTACAGGTAGCAGTACACAGCATAAGGGCGTAGAACCCGATATTACGTTTCCTTCATTATACGCTGCCGAAAAATATGGCGAGAGCTCAGAACCATCGGCATTGCCATGGGATCAGATCAATGCGAGTGATTTTGCCCCCGTTGCCGATTTGGGTCCGGTTATTGCCCGGTTGGCCACAGCGCATAAGACCCGCATGGATGGCGCACCTGCCTATAAGTTTTTGCTGGAGGATATCGAAATGATGCAGAAGCAGGAAGCCGAAACGAGCGTCACACTGTTGGAGGATAAACTGAAAAAGGAACGCGAGGAGGGGCGGCTGAAGCGAAAAAGCCGGTCGGATGCACTACAGCAAATGAAAATCAACTTGCCATTGGGTGGCGGGGCTACCACCGGTGTGGATGAGGGCCTTGATTTCATACAGGAAGAAAGCTTGGCAGTGATGGCAGATTACGTGGCGTTGCAGAAGTAGGAAATACGCTATTCATGAGTGCGGCCGCCGCTTGAACGCCTTCGGCGAAACATCGAATCTTTCCTTGAATATCCGAGAAAAGTAGTAAGGAGATTCAAATCCGGTATGGTATCCGATTTCCTTGATGGATAGCGATGTATTCCGTAGTAATTCCTCGGCCTTATCCAACCGGAGATCTAGGTGATACTGATTAGGAGACTTACCCATCAGGCGCTTGAATGCTTTTCGGAATTTGGAATAGCTGATGGGAAATTCCTGAACTAACGCCTCTATATTGATGTTTTCTGACAGCCTGTTTTGCAGCATGAAGGCCGCCTGAGATACCCACACCGATTCAGGGTCATCAGCAGAATAGGCAGTCAGGTTTACCCTATTCAGTATGCCTAAAATAGCCAATGTAATGCCTGAAATAACTTGTGAATAGCCCATTTGCGCTTGGGAAACAGCGGCCAGTAAATAAGTAAAGGCGGCCAGGAGGTCTTTGTTGAGCCCGGTTTTGAAAACTGGATTTTTCCAGTTAAAAAAGCTATCCATAAGTTGTGCCGGATAGGTGCCGTTAAAGCCGACCCAATATTCCTCCCACCCGACCAGCGGATTAGGTTTATAGCGATGCCAAACACCGGGGAAAAGCACAAAACAAGTGCCTGCATCGACCACCTGAGGCGCAGTTTGGGCTGATTCGAAAACCCCGCTACCACTCGTGATAAACACGATGTAAAAACCATCGAGGATTCGCCCTTTATTCCACGAAAAGGCATGGTCAGTCGGATGTTCAGCTGATGACGGATAGTGCATGTTTTTATTGGTTTTACAATAACCGACTGTATTGATGTAGAAGCCCCATTTCTTATCTATATTGCTTGTATGTAGGTATTTGTGGTAGTTTTCCATGATATTTTTTGCTAATCGGTCAATTCAAACATAAAGTAAAAATATCAAAAAGTACAAATAATGGTCGACTTTGGTTATTTTATTGCATGTTCTTAGCAGTTACATTTGCGGTAGTATTTAACCAATTAGCGCACATTTATGAATACCACACTCAGTAGCGAGCAAATCAACTTTTATAACGCAAACGGATACATCATCATTGAAGATTTCTTGGATGAGGCTGAATTGGAATATTGGCGGCATGCAGTGACACAGGCCATCACTGAACGGAATGGATTGAAGATACCGGGCAAGGAGATACGCGTGGGCGAAGACGATGGCATCAACGAAGACGCGACTTACTTCAACAATGTGTTTGATCAGCTGTTGAATCTTTGGCAGACCAATGAGGAGGTCAAGCAGCTTATGTTGGATGAGCGTATCGGTAAGATGGCCGCAGAATTGGCCGGTGTAGATGGCATCCGGATTTGGCATGACCAGGCATTGATAAAGCGGCCGTGGGCAAATCCGACTTCCTGGCATTTGGATACGCCGTTCTGGTCTTTTTCAGACCGACGGGCATTATCCATCTGGGTAGCGCTGGATGACGCTACGCTGGAAAATGGCTGTTTGTTTTTCATTCCAGGCTCACACGAACGAACCACATTCAAAAATGCCGGGATAGGAAAAAACATGAGCGGCATCTTCGAAGTTTACCCGGAATTCAAGCAAACTAAATCGCGCGCGGCGGTAATGAAAGCAGGTAGCTGCTCCTTTCATAATGGATTGACCATTCATGGTGCGCATGCCAATATGACACCGGGGTTTCGGCGTGCCATGACCTGTGCCTACATGCCCGATGGTAACACCTATAATGGCATTCCCAATATCCTTCCAGATGCGTACGTAAAAACACTTCAAATTGGGGACGTATTGGATAATGACGAGCAAATGCCACTGATTTATAAAGCGTAATGGATATCGAATTCTTTTGCCCGCGTTGGGGCTCGGAGCACATCGCTTGGCCGGTGTTCGCCAAGCGGATCAAAGACGATGGCTTTGCCGGCGTAGAGGTATTCCCGTTAGGAGATATGGCAAGAAATGAAGAGATGGTAGCCGTACTCAACGACATCGGCCTTTCGTACATCCTGCTTCATGCGGAATTGGAAGAAGGAGCGAACTTCGATCGTTACTTGGATGCATTGGAGCGCAATCTCTATGCATTACTCTCGTACCAGCATGCAACGGCGAGGCCTCGGTTTATTGTTTCCCAGACCGGGCGCGAATATTATACGAAGGCTCAAATGGAACGTTGTTTTGAACTGTGTAGCCGGATATCCCAAGAATCATCCATCCCGATCATTCACGAGACTCACCGTAACAAATGGTCTTACGCGGCGCATGTGGTCAAGGACTACCTGTTAACTTTTCCTGCCTTAGCGCTGGCGCTGGATTTATCCCATTGGGTCTGCGTGTCCGAAAGCTATCTTGAAGATCAGCAGGATGCCATTGACTTGGCTATCCAACATACCAAGCATGTCCATGCCCGGGTTGGACATCCACAGGGCCCGCAGGTCACCGATCCACGGGCGCCCGAAAATCAAGTGGCATTGAATCACCATCTAGTATGGTGGGATCGTTGGATTGACCACCTAAGACAGGTAGACTGCTCTTGTGCAACCATCACACCCGAATTTGGCCCCTATCCTTATATGGCTTATGTTCCGCAGACCATACAGCCCATTGCGGATCAATACGAACTGAACTGCTGGATGAAACAATTGCTCGAAGCACGATACCGATTAAAAGTAAACGAATTATAACGATGATTAAACGATACGATTTGGTTAAGAATCTATGGCGGTTTTCAATGGCAGCTTGGCTGATGCTTATCGCTTGTGGTGTCGTTGGCCAGGTTGACCATGATTCCAAGGCGAAGACCATCCGGATCACCACGGCCGATAAACGGCTTGCCTTGCACATCGACTACGAATCGGGCGGTAAGGTGACCGACCTGCTTATCAACAACAAAAACACATTGGCCCAAGCAGGTATCTTTACTGCTTTACGAACAGCTGATGCGCATTGGACTTCATGGGGAGAAGATCAGCAAATCAAGGTTTCGTTAATGGCTGACCAGGTAACGCTGCAAGGAATAACCCTTGGAAATATCACCGAGTCATGGCGGTTTAAGCTGGAGGAAAATAAGGTGCTGTGGACCATCAGTCGCACGTATCCGGAAAATCTAATGGTAGAAGACATGGCTATGCCGGGCTGGCATTTCGCCGATCTTAATACTTGGAAAGGAGGGATACTGGACAACGGCGGGATGGTTTGGTGCAAATACTTGTCGTCGCCTAACGATACTTATGGGGTACATACCGGCGGTGTGACCTTCTGGAACGAAGACGAGGAAGATGGCTTGCGCATCACTACACGTGCTGGCAATAATCAGTTTGTTGCGACTAAATATTCCCATCATGAGCAGGGCATCTTTGCCTGCGCCCACCTGGTTAGCGAAGAAGAGCTGAACCAGCGTTTTAACCTAAGCCGTTTTGTGCACCAGAAGGCGGATGTATTTGCACCATTTGAAGTAAAACGGGGCAAAATCGAGGTAACGTATGAATTGGGCTACATCAACTACCTCGAAGCTTATGACCGGGGAACGCTACCTGGCATTGATGCGGCTGCGGTCCGCGAATTACTCAATACCACAGGCCGATATGGCGTGGTAGACAACCGTATCGTGGGTGCCAATGGCTGGATCACGAACTGGAAATGCCTGCATGAGCCTTTTTTTGCACAGATCGGCCTGGCACTGAACGACGAAAATTATACCGACAACCTGTCCGCCACGCTGGACCAGGAACGTGATTTGGCAATGCTTGACGATGGCCGCGTGCTCTCGCGCTGGCACGACGTGCCCGGTGATGAAATAGCCGGTACATATGATGCTGAAACAGGGTACTATGAAGCCATGTGGGGATATACCGTAGATTCGCAGACGGGCTACCTTATCAACACTGCGGAACAATTCCAGCAGACCGGCGATATCGCATGGTTGCGCTCGCATAAGGCATCATGCGAGCGTGCGCTCGACTGGTTGATTCGCCGGGATACCAATGGCAATGGAATTTTTGAAATGGTCAACAACAATGTCGGCGAGCAGAAAGCCAGTGACTGGATAGACATTGTATGGGCAAGTTTCGAGAATGCGTTTGTGAATGCCCAACTGTATGAGGCACTCAAGCAGTGGGTGGAATGCGAACAGGTGCTGGGAGATCCCAAAAAGGCTGCATATTATACGGCGATAGCCAATCGATTGAAGGTGGCGTTCAACAAAACGGTCGACGATGGCGGGTTCTGGTCGCCAGAAAAGAAACAGTATGTGTACTGGCGAGATGATGACGGCACAGTGCGGGGCGACAACCTGGTGACGCCGGTTAATTTTGCTGCTATTGCTTTTGGCCTGTGCGACGATGAGCAACGTATAGCGCTAGTCCTGGAGAACATCGAACAGCGTACCAGACAAGAAAACCTGTTTCATTGGCCATTATGTTTTGATTCGTTTAAACGGGAAGAGGTACACGATAACAATTGGCCGTTTCCACGCTATGAAAACGGTGATATATTCCCTACTTGGGGATACCTAGGTATACGGTCTTATGTGCAATACGATAAGGAGTTAGCCTTGAAATATATCCGGAACATCCTGGCCCAATACCGTAAAGATGGCCTTTCATCACAACGGTACAGCCGGGTGGATCAGCAGGGGCTGGGTACCGATATCTTGGCGGGCATAGCCACCACAGTGACCGCATTGTACAGCGATATCTATGGTATCCGCCCCAAATGGAACCGCCTAGGCCTGGAGCCAAACATGGTACCGGCGCTTAACGGTACGCAATTCGCGTACACCCTGCGTGACACGGTATATGAATTGTCGCTGCATGTGAATGATTACAAGGTGCGTACAACTGAATTTTCGGTGCAGAGTAACCAAGCATTCGGCGTAGGTAGAATGGGCACCCATGTGGTCTATTATCCCCAAAATAAAGAAACGACGCGCTTGGTCTTACACGCTAACCGGGGCGATTTCACCGATCTGCAAGTTGCCCAATGGGAAGCCGGTAACTATCGATGGACCGTAAAGGGTGATCAGCGGAAGCGGCTGGTCATTCATGGGCTTACGCCGGGTGCCCGTTATCAGGTCGCGATAAACGACCAGGTCCAAGATAGACAGGTGGCCTCAGACGGGTCGTTGATGATGAATGCGGGGGTGGCCGGTCCCGCAACGTTTGCGCTTCGGGCGCTTTAGCGAGCGGCAGTGTTTACTAAACTAATCAATTCATGGAAAATCATTGCAGAGGTATAGTGCTGTTTCTGATTAAATCTCTCCGATACATCGCGGTCATGCTGATTGGTATTCCGGCTTTCAGTCAACCTACGGATTGGCAGGCAGAATGGATAGGAATCCCACACGCAGCGCGCGATACCAATGTGTGGACCGCCTTTCATCGCGCGTACCAGCTTAGCGAAGTGCCAGAGGTCGCACACGCCAAAATAGCTACAGATTCAAAATATTGGCTTTGGGTAAATGGGGAGCTGGTTGTGTTTGAAGGCCAGCTGAAAAGAGGTCCAAATCCGAGTGATACGTACTATGACGATGTAGACCTAGCTCCTTACCTCGTACCCGGGAAGAACGATATTGCGGTATTGACATGGTATTGGGGGCGGGATGGTTTCAACCATAAGAATAGTGGCAAATCCGCGCTGCTGTTTGAAGCGACGATAGGTGCGGAAGTGCTGCGTTCAGACACGACCTGGAAAGCCATACGACATGCCGCTTTTGGCCATACCGGGCCACCGCTTCCCAATTATCGCCTGCCGGAGTTCAATATTCATTTCGATGCAAGGCAAGACCTGCCGAATTGGTATGTTGGAGACATTGGCAACACTGCCTGGCAGCCGGTCGTCTCATACGGCAATCCGCCTACCGCCCCTTGGAATAAGTTGGAAAAAAGACCGATCCCGATGTGGAACGACTCCGGCTTGGTCGCTTATACCAATGATGGCGATTTGCCCGTCAAAAGTAACGGCGACACCATCGTAGCCAAACTACCTAAGAATAGCGCCATAACACCTTATTTGAAAATCGATGCACCCAGCGGGCTGAAGATCGATATCCGAACGGATAACTACAAAGGGGGAAGCGAGTACAATGTACGTACGGAATATATCACGAGAGAAGGGGTACAGGAGTTTGAGACCTTTGGATATATGAACGGGCACGAAGTCCGCTATGCAATCCCCGAGGGAGTCAACATCCTGGAGTTGAAATACCGCGAAACCCGCTACAATACTGAGCAGGTTGGTGTTTTCAGGGCGGATGATCCTTTTTTCAATACGCTTTGGGAAAAGTCGTATACTACGCTCAATATTAACCTGCGGGATGCCATTCAGGATCCGGACCGCGAACGCGCGCAATGGTGGGGCGATGCGGTCATCCTGCTGGGTGAAATCCTGTATGCATGCGACGGGAATGGCCACCTGGCCATTCAGAAAGCGATCCGCAACCTGGTTGATTGGCAGAAGGCGGATGGCGTGCTGTATTCGCCGGTACCTGCTGGCAATTGGGATAGGGAGCTGCCTGCGCAGATGCTCGCCAGTATTGGTAAATATGGGTTCTGGAATTATTTCCAGTATACCGCGGACACGGCTTTGATGCATCATGTGTACCCGGCCGTTAGGCGTTATTTGAAGTTGTGGAAGTTCGGTGAAGACGGGTTGCTTATCCACCGCGCCGGCGGATGGGATTGGTTGGACTGGGGGGCTGATATTGATACCCCGGTAATCGAAAATGCATGGTATTACCTGGCATTGGAAGGAGCTATTGGGATGGCAGCGCTTACGGGCAACCAAGCAGATATCCCCGGCTACCGGGCAGCGGCGGAATCCATAAAATCAAATTTCAACAGCCAATTCTGGAACGGAACCGCTTATAAAAGCCCTTCGAATCTGGGCGTAGTCGATGATCGCGGGAATGGGTTGGCGGTAGTTGCGGGGCTTGCTGACAGTGGCAAGTACAATGCCATAAAAAAGGTGTTGCACAGTGAATTCCATGCAAGCCCATATATGGAAAAATACATTCTGGAGTCTTTTTTCGTCATGGGCGACGCCGCGGGCGGACTAGCGAGGATGAAGAAGCGTTATGCCAATATGGTGGAAAGCCCACTTACTACCCTATGGGAAGGTTGGGGTATCGGTTCGGCGGGTTATGGTGGTGGATCATATAACCATGGCTGGTCGGGCGGACCGTTGACACTGATGCATCAATATGTTGCTGGCATTGCTCCCGAGCAACCTGGTTTCGACACGTTTCATATACTGCCCCAACCTGGTACATTGGATGAAATACATTGCATCACGCCTACGGTAAAGGGTAATATTACCGTAGATCTAAAGCGCGCGGAAGATCGTGTATCCTTATCCGTGGATATCCCGCCTAACACCAATGCCCGCGTAGGCGTGCCCAAGCTGAAAACAAATTTATCGAGAATTTCTGTCAATGGCGATCCATCGATAGCCTATTACAAGGAAGATGATGCTTACTTCTATTTTGAAGTCGGGCAGGGGACGTGGTCATTCGTATTGTTTTAGCGGTAGTGTCAGTCGTTAGCCAACAGCATATTCAGTAAGCAATAGTTAATAAAAACCCGATTAATAAACAATTTTTAACGTAACAAACCACTTAATTATGAAAACGAAGCATTGCAAACGATTCGTTCTCTGCATGAAGACACTGCTCTGCATTGTAGCTAGCAGTAGTCTAGCCATCGCGCAGACACGGACAACGGGAGTGGTGACCGATTCGGTTACCAAAACCCCCATCAGTGGTGTAACCGTGACCTTACAGGGCACATCAACCAGCGCACAGACCGACGGAGAAGGGCGCTTTACCATCGATGCGCCGCAGGGCGATACCTTGGTCTTCACCTCGGTTGGTTACCTGCGTAAATCCGTGCCCCTAACGGGCAATACCTTACAGGTTCACCTTTCGCCCACCTCGGAAGTGCTGGAGGAAGTCTTTGTGGTCAGCTACGGTACCCAGAAGAAAAGGGAACTCACCGGGGCCGTCGCGCAGGTCGATGCCACAAAACTCAGGGACATGCCGGTAGCCAATATCGGGCAGAAGTTGCAGGGAAGGATGGCCGGCGTTCAGGTTAACCATAATTCCGGTACGCCGGGTTCGGAGATGTCCTTCCGCATCAGGGGAGCAGCATCCATCGGCGCGGGCAACCAACCGCTCATTGTCATTGACGGATTCCCTTCCGCCAGTGGTCTCCAAACGCTTAGCCCGGATGAGATTGAATCCATCAGCGTATTGAAGGATGCATCTGCGGCAGCACTTTACGGATCACGTGCGGCCAACGGCGTGGTGTTGATTACTACTAAACAAGCCAAAGATGGTCAGCAATACCTCGAACTTTCCGCCAATATGGGGTTGCAGCAGGTGCCTCAACGAGGACGGCCGGACCTTATGAATGCGGAGGAGTTCGCACAGTTTAAAAAGGAGTACTACGAAGACGCTGCCCGATATGAGGGGTATACCGGCGGTGTGCCGGAAGTTTATGCCGATCCAAGCCGCTACGCTGGAAATTATGGTACCGATTGGTTCGACGTATTGCTGCGTGAAGCCGTGAATCAAAACTATAACATTTCCTACAGTGCGGGAACTCCGAAGCTGAAGTCGGTATTTAACCTGAACCTCAATAAGCAAGAAGGGGTAATCTTGAATACTTCCGACCGCCGGATTACTGCACGGACCAACAACATTTATAATGCCACCGATCGCCTTACACTTGGACTCAACCTGGAATTTTCCAACGGCTACAATAACGGTGTGTCCGGCCTAGATAATGGGCGGAATATCATTCAATTAGCGTATCTGATGGACCCTAGCCTGTCCTACAGAAATGAAGACGGCACGTACCCTGTTGCGTTTTCCCAGCCAGGCATGTTTCCAAATCCAAACTGGTACCGTGTCGTTACGGAGCGTATCCGTAAGGCCCGGGCAAACCGTTTCTTGGCAAATGCCTATATCGAGTACGAACTGTTGGACGGTTTAAAGGCAAAAACCAGCTTCAATGTGAATACAGATAATACCGTTACACGGGCATTTAATCCGTCCACCTCGCAAGGTGGGTTGGGGAGCGCTCCCCCGCAAATGGCTACCGGTTCCTATGGTACCAGTAATTTTCTGACGTGGCTAAGTGAAAACACGTTAACTTACCAAAAATCAATCAACGACAACCATCATTTCGAACTGCTTGGAGGTTACACCGTCCAGAAGTTTTCTTCCGAAAACAGCAATATAGACGGCCGCGAGTTTGCTGACGATGACATTCCATGGATCAGTGCGGCCATCACCCGCATCGGCAACGTCGGTGCCGATGATTGGTCACTGCTGTCCTACCTGGGGCGGTTGAATTATAATTACAAAGGAAAGTACATTGCCTCATTCGCATTCCGCAGTGACGGCTCCTCCAAATTCGGTCAAAATACCCGGTTCGGTAGTTTTCCATCGGCATCGCTCGGCTGGGTAGTGTCCGAAGAATCGTTTATGCAGGATATCCAAGCGATCGACCTGTTGAAGCTTCGGGTGAGCTATGGTAAGGTCGGCAATAACAACATCGGCAACTATACGTACCTAGCCGCGGTAAACAGTAATGATTACGTGTTTAACAATCAGGTAACGCCGGGCAAATCATTGAACGGCATCGGCAACAGCTTTCTCACCTGGGAAAGTACTGAAGGCTATGACATCGGGCTGGATGTGGAACTGTTCAACAACCGGTTGTTCTTTACCTATGATTACTATTGGAAGAAAACCGATGGCCTGCTGTATGGCATCGATATTCCCATACAGTCTGGATTTTCGAGTATCACTTCCAATATAGGCCGCTTTGACTTCTGGGGGCACGAGTTTACCGTGGGGTCCAGAAACTTCGTGGGCGACTTCCAATGGACGACTGATTTCAACATTTCGTTTGATCGAAATGTGGTTAAGAAACTGGGAACGAACGATGCACCGATAGGGGGCTATAACCTGTATTGGGACGACAATCGCACGGCTGTGGGACAGCCTATCGGGATGTTTTATGGATATATCAATACCGGGGTGTATATGACCCAGGAGGAATTCGAAACCCAACCACACAGCGCTACATCCATGGTGGGCACGGCCCGTTTCGAAGATATCAGCGGTCCGGACGGTATTCCGGATGGTATCATAGACAGCCACGACCGAACATTTATTGGAAATCCTAACCCTACATTTGCCTATGGCTTGGTTAACACATTTTCCTACAAAAACTTTGATCTAAGTATCGTACTTGCTGGAACGGTGGGCAACGATATCTCGGACAATGCTTTCCAATCCACCGAAAATCTCGATGGCGTTTTCAATGTCAGGAAAGGTGTAGCAGGCCGTTGGCGTTCACCGGAAAACCCAGGTGATGGCATCTACCCCCGTACACGTAGCGGCACTACCGAAGATTTTCGCAATTTCACGACGAGGCAGGTGTTTGATGGTTCGTACATCGCGGCAAAAAACATCACGTTGGGCTATACGTTCAATTCGCCGGCTATTACCTATTTTAAGTCCATACGTGCTTACCTAAGCGCCCAGAATGCCTTCATACTCACCAATTACCCCGGACTTAACCCGGAAGCGGGGATCAATGGATTGAACGGGTTGAACCAAGGACGTGATTTTACGGGCTATCCCGTTCCACGAATATTTTCTGCGGGTATACGTCTGGGTTTTTAGAAAGGCAGTTACATCAATAAAAAGAATCATCATGAAAAGAATAGCATATCTCACCGTTTCGATACTGGCGCTTACGTCCTGCTCGAACGATTTTCTTGACCTTGTTCCGCCCACGTCACTGAGCTCCGCTTCATTCTATCAAACTGCAGATCAGTTCGACCAAGCAACAGCGGCCGCTTACACCAACCTGAGGGGAATCGCCTTCATGGGTATCTATATGGACGAAATGCGATCAGATAACACCTTCTTTACACGGTATGCGGCCGATAGGGGTTCATTTGTCAGCGCCGAAGCGTATCCGGAATTCAGGGATAACAACACCACCAGCCAATCGCCCAATTCACCGGGCAACCGCTACGGCAACGCTTACCAGGGTATTTCCAAGGTCAATACGATATTGAGCCGATTGGAAAACGCATCATTAACAGCTGAAGAAAAGAATCGAATCTCTGGCGAAGCGCTATTCCTGCGCGCATTTTATTACTACGATCTGGTACAACATTTCGGTGGGGTACCACTCCAACTGAAGGAAATCGTAACAACGGACGAAGCATTTATACCACGGTCTACCGTTGCCGAAGTATACGACCAGATCGTCGCGGACTTGAATGCCGCCATTCCACTGTTGCCTGTCGCGGCCACATTCCCGCAGTCGGGTAAAGCAACAAAAGGTGCGGCAAAAATGCTGTTGGCGTATGCATATTTGGCTAAACCTACAAAAGAAACCGAAAAGGCAACCGCAGAACTTTTGGATATTACCGAAATGAATTATGGATTAATGGACAATTATGCCGATGTGTTTGATCCGGTACATAAAAACAATAAGGAGTCCATATTCGAAGTGCAATACAAGCAGGGTAACGAAGGGCAGCATAGCGATTTCATCTGGCGATTTATCCCCAAGGCCACCAATCCGGACTTCATTCTCGGCGTAAATGGTACCAATGCCCGCGGTGGTCTGGCCAGCGGCGGTTGGAACGTACCCACGCAAGAAATGGTAGACTCCTATGAATCGGGCGATTTGCGATTACCAGCATCCATTGCAGTAGCAGAGGGTGCGGTAGACGACAATAATGTGATGACCATCACGACGGTAAAAAGCCCCGTGGGTTTTACACCCTCAACAGGTGTAGGCTACCAGTATTTCATCAAGAAATACCTGCATCCACCCTTTCAGGTTGAGTTTAATACCGATAACAACTGGCCGGTTTTCCGGTATGCGGGGGCTTTGTTGTTGTTAGCCGAAAGCTTAGTGACGCAAGGGCGCAACGATGAGGCATTGCCCTATATCAATGCGGTACGAAGGCGGGCAAATTTGGCCGCGCTCACTACCGTTACGGCGCAGGATGTGGCTGACGAAATGCGGCACGAGCTGGCGTTTGAAAACCACCGGTGGATGGACCTGATCCGCAACGGAATGGCAATCGAAACGATCCAGGCAAAAGGCGAGCGCCTGAAGGCGCTTTACGGATGGCTGCTTCCCAATACGTTTGATATCAACGAAAATAAGTACATCTACGCTATCCCATTCCGTGAAATGCAGATTAACAACAATCTGACGCAAAATCCGGGGTATGAATAGCCTATAGCAGGAGAGTACGGGACGAAAGAATACACAAGGTTTGTTTACTTTGCCTACGTAACCATTGTTCATCCGAGAAATGAATGTAAATTATTCACTGCTGATCTGTATTGCCGCGTTAACGACGGCAATCGCCTGTGCCGACCGCCAGGACAAAAAGGCCGACTGGGAAACCATCACGGACGTGTTCGTTCAAGCCCCGGATTCCATACAAACCAGCGTATACTGGTATTGGATATCCGATCACCTCTCCAAACAAGGTGTTATCAACGATTTACATGCGATGAAGAAAGTCGGTATCAACCGGGCGTTCATAGGCAATATAGGCTTGGATGATATTCCTTATGGCAAAGTGAAAATCTTTAGTGATGAATGGTGGGATATTCTGCACACTGCTATGAAGACTGCGGCAAAGCTGGATATCGAAATCGGTCTGTTCAATAGCCCAGGCTGGAGCCAGTCCGGTGGGCCATGGGTAAAGCCCAGCCAAGCCATGCGTTATTTGGCAGCGGCTGATACGATGGTTGCCGGGCCATCCCAATTTAAGGGTGTTTTGCCCAGCCCTGAAGGGGATTTTCAACGACTGAAGGTTTTGGCATTCAAAGCACCTAAAGACTATGGCGTGGATTTGGTCGACCTGAATCCGAAAGTGGAATCGACGGTAAGCGGACAGCCTTTGGGCAACTTGATGGATGGAAATCGACATAGTGAAGTGCGCCTGCCAGCAAAAGCGGTATCGACCTTTACCCTATCCACAGCTAGTGCTTTTACGGCAAGAAGTCTTGCGATTTACCCTTCATCCCGTAACATGGGATTTAATGTGTCGTTGGAAGCGATGCACAAGGGCGTGTTCCAGCCTGTTAAGTCGTTCCGGCTGGACCGGACCAATAACGCATTGAACGTGGGATTTGAGCAGTTCGCACCGGTAGTCGTCTCGTTTGAGGCGGTGGAAAGCGATACTTTTCGGCTGGTGGTCGATGAGGTGGCCGGCGATGCGGGTATCGCAGAAATCGAGTTAGGCACAACACCCCGTGTCGAGCGCTTTAAAGAGAAGTCTTTGGCACGCATGCATCCTACGCCGTTGCCTTACTGGCACGACTACCAATGGGCCCCTCAGGTGGAGGCCGACGATCACACATATGCCGTATCCCCGTCGGAAGTGATGGACCTTACCGCACAGTTGGCGGATAATGGCGAATTAACGTGGGATATTCCCGAAGGCGATTGGATCATCATTCAAACGGGGATGTTGCCCACAGGGGTAACCAATGGGCCTGCAAGTCCCGAAGGTAGGGGGCTCGAAGTCGATAAGCTGAACCATGAGCATGTCATCCAGCATTTCGATGCTTTCTTGGGCGACATCCTACGTCGCATACCCGCTGAAGACCGTACGACATTCAAGGTAGCCGTACAGGATAGTTATGAGACCGGTGGACAGAATTGGACGGACGGCTTTGAAGATAAATTTAAACAGGCATTCGGTTACGACCCTACGCCATATATCCCCACGTTGTACGGTCATGTAGTGGGTAGCCAAGATCAGTCCGACCGCTTCCTGTGGGATGTGCGGCGCTTCGTAGCCGATAAGGTGGCATACGAATACGTGGGCGGATTGCGCGACATTAGTCACAAACACGGACTGACCATCTGGCTGGAGAACTATGGCCACTGGGGTTTCCCCGGCGAGTTTTTGCAGTACGGCGGACAGTCGGATGAGGTGGGGGGTGAATTCTGGAGCGAGGGCGAACTTGGAGATATCGAAAACCGGGCCGCATCTTCCGCGGCACATATCTATGGTAAAAATAGGGTGTCCGCGGAGTCGTTCACGGCGGCAGGCAATACGTTTGGCCGCTACCCGGCAATGTTCAAGCAACGAGGCGACCGTTTCTTTGCAGAAGGCATCAATAATACGCTGCTTCACGTATACATCCATCAGCCGTATGAAAATAAACGCCCCGGTGTGAATGCCTGGTTCGGTAACGAGTTCAATCGGTTCAATACCTGGTTTTACGACATGGATGGTTTTATTGATTACCTTAAACGTTGCAATTACCTGCTTCAGCAGGGACGTTATGTAGCCGATGTCGCCTACTTCATCGGAGAAGATGCGCCGAAGATGACGGGTATACAAGACCCCGCCCTACCGAAAGGGTATTCCTTTGACTACATCAACGCGGAAGTAATCCTGGAACGGCTATCGATGAAAGACAGACGTTTCACATTACCTGATGGGCTATCGTATAAGGTACTGGTGTTGCCACAATTGGAGACGATGCGACCGGCGGTATTGCAGAAGATCGAACAATTGGTGAAGGAAGGTGGAATCATACTGGGGCCAAAACCGATTCGATCGCCGAGTTTGGCCGATTACGGCAAGGCAGATGAGGCGGTACGCACATTGGCTGATAAACTGTGGGCTGGTGTAGATGGCGAACAGCTTAAGGAAAAGCGGTATGGCGAAGGGTTGGTGCTGGATGGCATGACGATGCAGGAAGCGCTCGATCGGGCAGGGGTGATGCCGGATGTCCGATTGGATGAATCGGCCCCGATAACCTTCATACATCGCACATTACCCGGGGGGGATATTTACTTCATCTCCAACCAAAGTGACAAAAAAGTCCGGGTTACCCCTACATTCCGCGTCACTGGCAAACAACCTGAACTTTGGGATGCCGTGCACGGTTCCTTGCGTGATCTGCCTGAATTTGATGACGATGGGTATGGTACAGCCGTACCATTGGAGTTGGATGGTTATGAAAGTGCATTTGTCATTTTCCGTAACGCGACCACGCATTCATTACCAGAGGCCGGCGAAAATTTTCCAAGACCGGATCGTGTGCTAGCCGTGTCGGGGCCTTGGCAGGTTGCCTTTACTAGACCAGACTCGACTATCTTTGTCCTGCAGCTGGATAGCCTAGTGGATTGGTCGCATCATACCGATACAGCTGTCAACTATTTTGCCGGAAGTGCAACGTATACCAAGCAGCTGCCAAAATTGAATATTCAGGACGATCAGCGCGTATACCTAAATTTGGGTAATCTCGTAGCCATAGCTAAAGTAAGCCTAGACGGGCAGGAAGTTGGGGGGCTATGGACGCCGCCTTATCGACTTGATATCACTGATTTTTTTGGAGCCGGACAGCCGGTACTCGAAGTAAAAGTAACGAACACCTGGGTGAACCGATTAATCGGCGATCAACGATTGAATCCGAAATACCGCAGTAGTTGGACGATCGTTAACCCTTATACTGCCGATAGCCCACTGCATCCCGCCGGACTGATGGGACCGGTGGCATTGGAGGTATACCAGCAGTAGCAATTGATTGATGGGGCTGGTGATTACCGGCTTTAGAAACGGAATAGGTATATTGCAGGCGTTTACCATCGAGGTGTATGAGCACAGCTATGAATGCGATGCATCCCGGGCCTTTAGCCAGGGTGCAATATAAAACCGGTATCGTAGTGATTGGCGCTGGCCAAGCAGGTCTTTCCGCTGCATATTACCTCAAAAAAAGCGGATTGACACAGGGGCGTGATTTTGTGATCTTGGACCAGTCGCCGCAACCCGGTGGGGCGTGGCAACACCGCTGGTCCTCGCTTACCCTCAGTACCGTAAACCGAATCCATGACCTGCCTGGACTGTCTTTTGCGGATACCCTGGATGGAAATGCTCCGGAAGTGCGAGCGAATATCGCTGTGCCGCACTATTTTGAAGCGTATGAGAAAAAATTCGGACTTATCGTATACAGACCTGTCGGGGTGAAGGTGGTTTGTGAGCGCAACGGCCGGTTGCGCGTGGAAACGGACGGGGGGTACTTTTCTGCACAGGGAATCATCAATGCGACGGGTACATGGGAAACTCCTTATATCCCCGAGTATCCGGGACAAGGGCACTTCAAAGGCCTTCAGCTGCATACGAAAGACTATCAATCGGCTAAAGCATTCAGTGGCAGACATGTGGTTATCGTTGGGGCCGGGATATCCGCCATCCAATTGCTGGATGAAATATCACAGGTGACGACGACAACATGGGTGACTCGACGCCCACCTGAATTCCGGGAAGGATCCTTTGATGAAGGGGCTGGACGGGCCGCCGTAGCGATCGTAGAAGACCGTGTGCGCAAAGGGCTGCCGCCCCGTTCTGTGGTATCGGTTACCGGTCTTCCGGTTACGCCTGCCATCGAATCGATGCGTGCCCGCGGCGTGTTGAACCGACTGCCCATGTTTAGTGAAATCACCGCCCAGGGTGTACGCTGGTCGGACGGGCGGGAGCAACTCGCTGATGTCATCCTTTGGTGTACCGGTTTCCGCAGCTCGCTTGATCATTTAGCTCCGTTAATGCTACGGGAGGAGAATGGCGGTATTATCATGGCAGGAAGATTAGCTACCATGGTGGCCAAACAGCCCCGCGTTCATTTGGTCGGCTATGGTCCTTCGGCATCTACCATCGGAGCGAATCGGGCCGGTAGGGCCGCGGCGACAGAACTGATGACCTATCTGGGAATGGGTTCGTGAATAACCTGTGCAATTAAAGTTCTTCTTCGCGCTCAAGCATCAAGATGGCGCTTTGCGGGGCAATGAAATACTTTTCACCTTGATATAGGATTTCCGTGGAAGCTCCGACATGGAAAATGGCTAGATCCCCTTCCTTGGCTTGTAAAGGGATATATTTTACCTTTTCGTCCTGTGGCTTCCAAGCATCGTCCTCTTCCGTAGGAACGGGTAACGCATAACCGGGGCCGGTTTTCATCACATATCCCCATTGTACTTTTTCCTTTTCCTGCACACCGGGAGGAAGATAAAGACCACTGGCCGTCCGCTCGCTGGGAGTGGTCGGTTTGATCAGTATACGGTCGCCAACTACAATCAGTTTTTTCAGTTTAATGTCCTGTGTGATTTGCGTGGTCATGCTACAAGTCGCTTTATCAAGCACTAGCAAAAGCTATGCAGAAACCAAAAAAATGACATTATGGCATTGGCTGGCCGGATGGATGTGCTATTTTTTCCCAAAAAAGCCACCCAGTAGCCCACCGACATCGTCGACACCTAGCTTTCCATCGCCATTTTGATCCAGTAGTCCACCCAGTATATTTCCACCCGATTGTCCACCAAGCATACCACCCAACAAATCGTTCAATCCATTGCCGTCATTCACCTGACCATTGCGGCTCTGTTTACCCAAGTATCCCATCACCACCGGTGCGAGCATGGCCAATATCTTGGATACCGTGCCGGAGGATACACCGGTTTTGCCACTAATCGCATGTTCTACAGCGTCGCGCTTGTCGCCTAGCATATGGCCAAGTATGCCATTGCCATCTGATGTGTCATTGCTTCCCAAAAAGCCCGATAGGTTGTCCAGAATGCCCCCATCGTGTTTGCTTCCGATAGCGTTCAAGATTCCCTGTGCTCCATCGCTGTTACTTGCATTGTTTTGCAAAGCCCCCAGTAGTGCAGGGAGTGCATTTGAAACCACTGCCTTGGTTTGTTCCTCCGATGCCTCGGTATTTCGTGTAATTCCTTCGACAACTTCCTTACCAAGGCTGCCGTTGAGGAGGTCTAAAATCTTTTCCATAATTCATATAATTTGTCGAGACCAATGTAGGTAATTTTTTGAAACAACCGGAGCTTTCTTACATAGGCGAAATCGTGTCGGACAGTATTTTGTAATTAATTGTTACATTTGTTGTGCCGAATTTTATTTCTGCTGGTAAACGATAGGTCACGCAGCAGCAGGAACGAATGGAAGTAGGCTAACCAATTGATTTGCAATGATAGTTAAGTGCCTTCCAGAACCCGATTTTTGCCGCCGGCTGTTGGACGGAGATGAGCTCGCGTTCCGAGAATTGTTTGATCGGTATCATCGGAAAATTTATCAGTTTGCCTTTAACTTTTTAAAAGATAAGGCCCAAAGTGAAGAAATTGTACAGCTTACATTCCTCAATTTTTGGCTCAGTAGGTCGGCGATCGACCCGGACCGCCCCATTACCCCGTATCTTTTTACGATTGCGCGCCGCGCGGTGACGGATGCATGGCGCAGGGTTGCGGCTTCTTCCCGATTCAGGGAACAGGTATTACAGCATATGGAAGCGGTATCTAACGAGACAGAAGAGCGTATTTTTTCGGATGAGTTGGAGTGTATTACCCGAGATGCGCTGAAAAAGCTTAGTGAGCAACAGCATCAGATATTTACGATGAGTCGACAAGAGGGGTTGTCTTATGAGGAAATTGCTGAACGGCTGCATATATCTAAACATACGGTCAAATACCATTTGGTCAATGCCTTGAAAATTTTAAAAGCCCACTTTCATAGACACGATATTATTTTCTTTTTATTTCTGCTTTTCCAATAGTTTACCTAAGCCTTTCAAGGCAATTCCGTAATTTATAACACTTCCTACCCATACTGGTAGCTGATCCGTATTACCCTAAAAAGGCCCGACGGAATAAGCCGTCATACCGGTACCGGAAGAATGAGATACAAGCAGTTATGGAACTATGGCGATAAAAAGTATGTCTCTGTAGATACCGATGGCACCAAAGGTATTGTCGGCTTTGTGCCTGATGAGTCCGTTCGTTTGGGGAGGTGGGGGATACGTATTAAAAAAACCCTTTGCCGTCGTTCTGATTACCGATAATGGATGGAAAGATCCATTTGGACGGAGAAAAGTACGAGACGACGTATTTATTACCTGCTCGTTTGAAAAAAATAAATTCTGACTACCCGCGCAGGTACGTCAAACGTATTACCTATAAAGAGAGCCACTCAGTGGCGTGCTATCTGACCGATATATGGAGAAAGACAGGTTACAAGAACTGATTGTGAAATATACCTCGGGACAAATTGACAAACCCGAATTGACGGAATTGTTGGACTATGTGGTTGCCCGTGGTGAGAGTCCTGAAATGCAATCTTTGTTAACCAAGCTATTGGAAACTACCAATGCGGACGATAGCCTGCAGCTGGATGCTGACGCCTTATACAGACGTATCACGCATGCCTACCGAGGGGTGCATCGTCGGAAATCACCCTTAAGGCTTCCGAGGTGGTGGCATGGCGCTGCTGCGGTTTTGTTGGCAGCGATTTGTTTATGGGTGTTTAAGGGCGACATACTGTTTGGTGGCGACACTTCTTATGCGAAGGAAATGCGGACGGTAACTACAACACCAACGGATAAGCCGCTACTTCGTTTGGCAGACGGCCGAACTATCTACTTGGATAGTATGGACAACGGCGCACTGGCCACTGAAGATGGAATCCAGATCAGTCTTCAGAACGGAACAATATATTATACCGATAAAGCCCATTCAAGTACTGACGAATCGCTGGAAAATACAATCATTACGCCTAAGGGGCGGCAATATCAAGTGGTGTTACCCGATGGAAGCAAATTGTGGCTAAATGCTGCATCAACGGTAAGTTACCCTATTCGCTTTAACAGCAAAAAGCGAGAAATTACCGTCAGTGGCGAAGTCTACCTTGAAGTTGAACATGCCGCCGAGTGGCCATTTGTCGTTGATACGAAGATGCAGCAAATTGAGGTGGTTGGCACCAAATTTAACGTATCGGCTTATTCGGATGATTTGACCACCAAGACTACACTGGTAGATGGTCGTGTGAAAGTATCGTTCGTGGGAGAAGCTGAAATACAACATGCTCAGAATAGCATTATGCTGAAACCCGGACAACAGTTGGTGAGCACCGAAAGCGAGAAGGGAGGACGAGTGATCCACGTCGATCCCGAAGAAATGGTGTCATGGAAAGACAACCTCTTCGTGTTTTCGGATGAAGAGATCAGTGAAGTGATGAAAAAGGTGAGTCGCTGGTATGACGTAGAAATCGAATATTTGGATGGAATGGCAGGTAAACGAATCGGGGGCAGCATCCCCAGATTAACTAATGTAGAGGAATTGATGAATGCACTTGAAGATACTGGATTACTGCATTATAAAATGGAAGGAGGTACCATTGTAGTCATGAGATAGCGAATACGCCTAAATAATAAAAGGCGGCAAACGTTCCAGCGTTTACCACCTTTTCGTAACCGTTAAGAACGGTTGCGGGAGTTCAATAAATCGAGTTACCAATAGTATTAAACCTAATGCAAATGTATAAAAAAATTACAGCAAATGGACGTACATGTACGTCAACCAATATATGCAAACCTTGGCTCATGCGACTATGTTCAATTACACTGATTATATGCATTCACGTTAGTGTTTTTGCATTCGGTCAGAAAGTGACGATTAACCGCGATAATGTTTCGCTAACTACAGTTATTAAGGAGATTAAGCGACAAAGCGGTTACAATTTTCTTTATGATGCCGGTGCACTTTTCAATACGCCCCGTATCACCGTGAACGCGAGCGATGCGGATTTAGCCGAGGTACTAGAACAGTGTTTTGACGGGCTATCGTTGGATTATATCATCCGTGACAACTACGTCATCATTTCGAAGAAAATCCTGTCCGGCGCCGAACCAAAAAACGCACAGCAACGGCAAATATCTGGTCAAGTAACCAGTAGCAAGGGGGAGCGCCTGGAAGGGGTTACGGTGCGGGTAGAAAACTCGACCATCGTCACTGCTACCGATGCGAGCGGGGGGTTCCGGATGGTTGTTCCATCCCAAAGCACAACGTTAATGTTTTCATTGCTGGGATTTGAAAATCAACAGATAACTGTCGGACAGGCTCAAACCAGTGTCGACGTGACTATGACACCTTCTCTTAGTGATTTGGATGAAGTAGTCGTAGTAGGTTTCGGTGAACGGCGCAGGGGCGATTTGACAGGGTCTATTTCGACCGTCACTGCTGCTGACATCGGTAGGATACCGCAGGCATCCCCTCAGTTTGCGCTGCAGGGACATACAACAGGTGTCCGGGTTGCCCCCGTTAGCGGAAACCCTAATGAGGCCCCGCAAATTTTCGTGCGTGGCGTCGGTACCTGGAATGGCGCTTCGCAGCCACTATACGTAGTAGATGGCCAGCTATTTGAACCGCCGAGAGACGGAAACGAAGACGTGATCAGCTCCGGATCGCTTCGGACTCCACCTAATATTTTTAACCTTATCAACGCGAACGACATTGAATCGATATCGGTACTTAAGGACGCATCCGCAGCAGCAATATATGGTAGTAGGGCCGCTAATGGGGTTGTATTGATTACCACCAAGCGTGGAAAATCGGATCGGCCTATCATTGAATTTGATGCCAATATGGCGGTACAGAACATGCCTACATTCGACATGCTGGCCACAGAGCAGTTTGTTGACATTGCTCGTGAGATGTACGAGAACAGCCGGAATCCTGACGTTAGTATTGCCAGAAACCTCTATGGCCGTGATGAACCGAGTGATGCGGTCAGGCTGACCAGCTTTAATCCGCAATTTGATCCGGAAAGTCCGTATTATATCGCTGACCGTACTACATATAACTGGCAGGAAGAATTGGTTGACCGGAACGCATTGAACCAGAATCACAGCCTACGGGTGTCCGGTGCCACGCCACGGGTCGACTATTACCTTTCAGGCGGCTATTTTGATCAAAATGGCGGTATCAACAAAAACCGTTTGAAACGCTATACAGGAGCAATTAACCTGAATGTCAAGGCTACAGACTGGGCTAAGGTCGGAGTGAATTACAAATACACCAACCAGACGTCTACGAATTATGGAGGAGATCTCGAGGCATTGGCATATGCGCCACCCTGGCAGCCCATTTACGGTTCTCACCCGTCGGGATACGAAACGGTTATTGATCCGTACAGACTCGGAACGACGTGGCAGGGCCTGAAAAAATACGGCCAGGCGTCGATCGAGAATTTAGCGGCGTTGGCAGATTTTAATACGCCGTATTTTGACCTCGAACGGAATTTTGGTCAGCTATATGTGGAACTCACGCCACTGAAGGGACTCGTTCTCCGCGGCAGCTTGAACCTGGATTATACTTCGCAGGACCGATGGGGGCTGGATCAGATGGTGATTACAAACCTGTTCAGGCCAGTCGGCCAGGACCCTCGGCTACAGTATCCTAATGCACCAAATAGCCAGGCAAGGATTGAACATCGGATCAATAACTCATTTAATTACCAGACTGATTTTACAGCAAGCTATACCAAAATATTTGCGAGTAAACATCACTTGAACGTAGTCGCCGGCGTGCAGGATCAGCGCCACCGGCGGGAGACGGTAAACCTTAATTCCGATAATATAACCAACATTCCTGAAAACCCAAGATATACGGGTTGGGGGGGAGACCTGGCCAACAATAACAGCTTTTACAGTTGGAACCACCGTTTCTGGTTCGGTATGGTGGGAAGGGCCAGCTATCACTATAATTCCAAATACTACTTGGATGTATCCATGCGTAGGGATGCGAGTAATGGATTCGCGCGCGACTTCCGGTGGGGTAACTTCTATGCAGTTTCCGGTGCTTGGCGTATCAGCAGTGAACCGTTTTTCAATGTAGAATTTGTAGATGACCTTAAAATTCACGGGGGCTGGGGAGAGGCTGGAAATGACGAGGCGGCGGTTGGCAGATACGCTTTCCTGTCGCGGGTGAATACGGGTTCGACCACTTATCGTTGGGGATCGGGCAACGGAGATGCGATTGGCATCATGCAGTTAGGTGCAACGGTCAATGACTTTCCAAACCCAAGTCTGTCCTGGGAAGTAGCTTCCACGGTTAATGTCGGTTTTGACGCGCTGCTGTTAAATAATCGGCTAAACGTTACTGCGGAGTGGTACAGGCGAATCACGAGTGGTATTCTTCAGACGGTGAGCTTGCCGCTTTCTGTGGGAACAAGCAACCCGTTATTCAATATCGGCGAACTGGAGAATAAAGGTGTCGACCTCTTGGTGGGCTTCAAAGATAGAGCTGGTGCATTTAATTATGGCATTTCAGGAAATATCAGCTTCGTGTCCAATATGGTTACCAAGTTGTACAATGACCAACCCTTGCTGATTTCCGGTTTGCATAGAAGACACGCCGACAATGTGGTGCGCATTGAAGAAGGGCGCTCCATTGGCACGATATGGGGATATAAGGCTGGTGGTATTTTCCAAACCCAGCAGGAAATCGATGAACATTTTGCCAATACGCCGGACAACCTCGTTACCAACGTCAGCCATGTGGCGCCAGGGGACATGTACTTTTTGGACGTACACGGCAATCCGACCGATGAGGAACGCTTCTATAGCACTACACCTGATGGGCGGATTAACGATTTCGACCGTACGGAAATCGGTAACGTACTGCCGGGATACACGTATGGCGTTAACCTTAATTTAGGCTGGAAGGGATTGGACCTGGTTGTGAACTTTTATGGCGAAGGCGATGTGGATAAGGTAAACTCCTCAAGACGACGGTTCGAAAGCATGTCAGGGGTACATAATCAGTTGGCGACGACAGTCGACCGGTGGACACCGACGAATACAAACACCGACGTTCCAAGGGCGGTTGTGGGGGATCCTGCCGGCAACAACCGAATGTCCGACCGATGGGTCGAAGACGCCTCGTTCTTCCGATTAAACACGTGGCAATTGGGTTACTCGCTGCAAAATTCGGCGTTAACAGCGCTAGGAAACACCGTCAGCTCCTTGCGGGTATTTGTAGGAGGGCATAATAACATCTACCTGCACCGATGGAGCACGCTGGACCCGGTGAATGACGCGTTTCCTTTGCCGAAAACATTTACGATGGGGTTGAATGCGAGATTTTAATCGGATATAGTCCATGTATTACGCTTTAAAAAATTGATTGTAATGAAAAAATATTTAATATTCGTTTTCTGTTCCATTGGGATCACGATGAGCAGCTGCGACCCATCCCTCGTTGACCAAGCGCCCTTTAGCCCGACTGAATTGAGCTATTTTTCGTCGGCTAGGGATTTCCGAGGCCCCCTTGCGGGCGTCTATGCAACCATATACGATGACTACCATTTTTCGGCGACCGGTTATAACGGTTGGATAAGTGGTATGTGGTTATTACCGGGCGACGACCTGACCGAAAGCCGGGGAACCAATACGTTCTTCGAACTGTTTGATGGCTCGCTGAACCCCAATAATTCAAGATTGCAGTTTGCGTTCACGTCGGCTTATAAAGGGATAGCCCGGGCCAACGTAGTGATCGACAGAATCAATAATGTTGATTATACTGGATTTGATGGCGCCGAGGAGATTGCTATGATGGAAGGTGAGGCGTTATTTTTTCGCGCTTACCAATATTATAAGTTGTTTAATATATTTGGTTCCGTCCCATTGGTAACAAAACGCTTGCAGACGGAAGCCGAAACAAATACGCCCAAGAGTCCGGCGATCGATGTGCTTTCGCAGGTGATTATTGATCTGCAAAGCGCACTTACAAAAGTTCCCGAAAGCTGGCCGGAAATGTATAGGGGAAGAATTACCAAGAATGCCGTCCGGGGCTTGTTGACTAAAGCCTTAGTGTTTCGTGGTAATTATACTGGAACCACCGGCGATTATCAGGAGGCATTGACTTACTTCAATGCAATCACAGCGGTATTGGTACCGGACTACTTACACAATTTTACCGCGGCGACCGAAAACAATGCGGAATCCCTGTACGAACTGCAGGCGACGAGGCCCAATGGAGGTGGAAATAACTTAAACCTCGCCCATGATGGTGGATGGCGGGGTGTTGAAAACATGAGCGTATTCCGGGGATTTATGATGGAGGTTGCCGGGCGTGGTGACTTTAACGATGCAACAAATACCAGATACCTCGTTACGGAAAAGTTGCTGTCAGCATTTGGTACAGACCCTCGTATCGACGTTTTTTTGAATCCAGAGGACGGCGTGGAAGGACGAATCTTCCAGAAGTACAACAAGCCTGACGGCGTCAACGAACTGCCCCCGATGCATGGAGGTTCTGCAAATAACGAGCGGATTCTCCGTTATGGCGATGTGAAGCTGTTGGCAGCAGAAGCGGCACTGAAAGGCGGAAACGCAGCCGCGGCGATCGGGCATGTTAACGACATACGGGAGCGTGCGAGGACGTGGGCGCAAGCCTCGGGCTACGGTGACGGAACGGTACCTGCAGCGCACCCGGCAACTGAAACCAACGCCGGTACTATTATGGGGTGGATTCGCGACGAGCGCTTTGTGGAGCTGGCTGGCGAAGGGCACCGCTGGTGGGATCTAAAACGCTGGCACGTAGGAGGCGATATCAATCTGTCGGGCTGGACGGGCGACGACAATGAGTTCAGTACATATCTGGCTTCTCCGGTACAATTTGATGTCAACAAGCACTTGGTATTCCCATTACCGCATGCAGAAATCGAGCGTAATAGTGGCATTACAGAAAATAATCCGGGTTACGACTAACAAACGTAAACGCGCATAAGGGGGCCGTTTGCCCCTACCGTTACCTTGGTCGCTCTCGGGCTACGTGCTCGAGAGTGGCTAAAGGTACTCGTGTTGATTGGTATTGGCACGCGGCTATGCCCATGTTATATAACCCATTAAAACAAGTAACAGATGAGAAAAGCCATTATTTTATTGCCTTTACTGATCCTCTCCGTTAAAATGGCTCTTACCCAAGAAATCGTAATACCGTCGGAGCAAGTCACCGATAAGATCCGTGGAGGATTATTAGGGCAAAATCTTGGCGTGTTGAATGGCTTGCCCTACGAGTTCACGTTTATCGAACAACCGGGCGACGTGAGTGGCTACGTGCCCTCTCTTCCCGAAGGCGCCCGGACCGATGACGATACCGATTTTGAGTGGGTATACATTTACCAGATGCAAAAAACCGGGCAGATTCGCATACCGTATCCGGAAGTAGCCCAACTATGGCGTGAGCGCATCAATCGAAACATTTGGAGCGCGAACCGTTATGCCCGCCACTTGATGGATATCGGGATTGAACCTCCGCTCACGGGCTATGCGTCCATTAATCCGTGGAGCTCCTTCAACCTCTCGGGACAGTTTCTCAGTGAAACATTTGCCTTGTTAGCCCCAGGAATGCCCCAGACAGCATCTAAGATAGGGCTGCATTACACACAGGTAGCCATCGGTCAGGAATCGGCCCAAGCCACGCAGTTTTTCTGTTCAATGATTGCCGCGGCATTTATTGAAGATGATATCCGGGAAATCATCCAATGGGGCATTGCTGCTCTGGATGAAAAAAGTATCATCCGTGACATAGCCCGAGATGTGGGCGACTGGCAGCGACAGCACCCCGATGATTGGCCGAAGACATGGGAATTGATTCACGAAAAATATAAACAGGATACGTGGATCGAATCGTATAATGGGTACGGTCTTAATGCTGCCGCTGTCGTTGCGGCATTGCTATATGGCAATGGTGATTTTGCAAAGACCATCGAATACGCGTTCAATTTTGGATGGGATGCCGACTGCAACGCGGCGACAGCCGGAACCATATTGGGAGCGGTGAAAGGATATCGGTGGATGATGAGCCAAGGGTGGCAAATTGTGGATCGCTATGCGAACACCACACGTGAACATATGCTGATGGACGAAACGATGACCAGTTTTGCCGATCGGTTGATGGATCTTTTCGAAACAGTCAACGAGCATAATGGAGGGACGAGATTCCGGGCCGGGGGTATTCTCTCGTACCGTATCCCCACCGAAAGGCCTGAACCGGTGGCCAGATTGCACGATAACGAGGCGCAGTATCAGACGCTAGTCGACGATTTACGCGAGGAAGTAATAGAAAATATCAGCAGCACCGACCGGCGTCTGCAGGCACGGGGCGCCTATCTCGCAATTTGTTTGGATATGGCCGCCGAAGTTAGCAGGCAGGACGCCAAATCATGGGAAAAATCTGTTCGCGCATTAAGTGGATACTGGAAAATCGTCAACAATGTTTTTTACGGCAGTGACTTTCCGGCGTTAAATAACCTTGCCTCGGAATTTGTTAAAGCGGGAATTGGAAAACCCACCCGGAAATTAGAGGACCATGAAATATATGAAGATATGACGATTTGGAAAGAACCGGGAACTTGGCCACCAGCGCATGTGGGAAGGATCACTAATGTTAATGAGGATGATTTATGAAAGCGATTTTCGAAAAAAAAACGAAGTTTTCAGGTATAGTAGCCCTATTTTTAATGGTGCTGCTAGGAGCCTGTAAAGATAAGGTTTCGGAAAATCCGATACACAACGATCTGGTACTTAGTCAGACAGGAGTCGATATAATGACGGGTGAAAGCCACGTGATAAGCATCACTGCAGGTAGCGGAAGTTATGCGGTAAGTGTTGACAATGAAGCGGTGGCAGCCGCCGACTTGGACGGAAACCGGATCACGATAACGGGCAAATCAGGCGGCACCGCCACCATCCATGTAAAAGATACCGAAACGCAACAAAAAGCCCAAGTGACGATTACCGTTGAAGGCGTACCCGATGACGGAGAAGTGTACCCGCAGTCAAAGAAATTATGGGTATCGCCGGACGGCAATGGCACCGGCTGGCGAAGGAATACGCCCGGTTCATTGGCCGCTATCATCGGTGATGTACAGCCGGGAGACACGGTGGTGTTGCTTGAAGGTACTTACACGAATATGAAAATCGAAGCCCTAAAAGGTACGGCCGAACAAAACATCACGATACGGGCTGAAAATATAGGCAAGGCGTTTTTTGACGGTCAAGTAAAAATTAACCATGTGATTGAGATCAGGCGTTGTGAATATATCAACTTCGAGGGTATCAAAGCGGGTAATGCCCTCCACTCCGTGTGGGTGACCGAGTTTAGCAAAAACCTGACGTACCGGAGGTGCTCGGGCTTTAATGCCGGGTATGAGGTTTTGTCAGATGGCAATGTATTAAACACCTACGCAGACAACTGCCATGTATTTGCCTTTAACGAATCCGAGCATATTCTTGCTGAAGATGTGTGGGGATGGGGGACGGGCAGGTACGTATTTCTTTACTACGAATGTAAAAACAGTGTGCTAAGAAGAGGTGTTTTCCGTCCGACAGCGCCGAAATTGGGATTTGGAAGTGACCGTGGGCCGCATTCGGGGTTTAACCTTTACAATTGCAACAACAGTATCGCTGAAAACTGTATTGCCTTTGAAACCCGCTTCCATCCCGAATCGAATCAGGCCCCTGATAACCCATGGGGATTGGTAATGGGGGGCATGGTCTTCGACGATCACTACGATCGCGGATACAATTATGTTTTAGGGTGTTTTGATCTGGATAATGGGAACTGGCGGGACGATATACCGCGGTCCAATCCGGCGGTCCATGTGATGAGCAAATGGAATGGCAAGCTGGAAGACATCGTCATCTGGAAAAATGTTCATAACTATCGCATTCAGGTTACCTCAAGCGGTAAGGTGGATCTTCCGGAAAGGGCGTTGATCGGCGCGCCAATGGCCATACGTCAGAACACGATTGATGCTGAAAAGCTAAAGTATCGGTATGTGGATGGTGTGCTCACAACCACACCGTTGTGGCCCTGGCCTTACGAAGATAACATCAAAGAACAGATGGAGATGGACGTCACGATGACGGAATACGTTCACGAAATGGTTGCGCCCCATTTGGATTTGAGGTAGCCGGGTGTCGATTACAAAGTAAGGCGAAGATAGCAAGCAAATTTAAACGAATGAAAAAACTGCATATTTTGATCTTGATTTTTTTGACAGGTTTCCGGTCGATCGCACAGGATACCTCCGTCAATATATTGGTTCGGGCCGACGATATGGGGGCATCCCGATCCGTGAATTTTGCGGCCATCGAATCCTACGAAAAAGGAATTGTCCGGTCCGTAGAAGTCATCGTTCCCGGTCCGTGGTTTGAAGACGCAGCGGCGCTCCTGCGCGACCGTCCCGATCTGGATGTCGGCATTCACCTGACCCTGACCAGCGAATGGTCCGGCATAAAATGGCGTCCAATTACCCAATGCCCGAGCATCACCGATGCCGATGGCTACTTTTTTCCTTTTGTTTGGAAAAACGACAAGTCGCCCGAGTCGCCGTATCTCACCGGTGTTTCGTGGGATATCGGAGAAATAGAGCGCGAGCTGCGCGCACAGATTGAACTCGGCATAAAGCGAATTCCGCAGGTGACACACCTCTCGGAACATATGGGTTGTTTAAGTTTTTCGGAAGAAGCCAAAAAGCTGCTGGAAACGCTGGCTATGGAGTATAACCTGTCGGTAGACCTTTCTCACGTGTCCCGATTTCCACAATGGAGCGGAAGTGAAATCCCTGCCTCAATGAAGGTTGAGAATTTACGTGCCCAGCTCGAGCAGCTACCTGCCGGCGATTACTTGTTGGTGGAACATCCGGCGTATGACGACCGGGAAACCCAAGGCTTGGGACACGTGGGATATGAGAACGTTGCGGAAGATCGCGCCGGCGTTTTGAAAGCGTTTACCGATCCAAAAGTAAAGGAGATTGTCGCTAGGCGGGGGATTCAACTGGAGTCGTACCGTGATTTCAGAAGCCGGTCACGGGCAGACACGCGTCCGCCTGTGTCGTGGGTGAACCCGGAAATTCCGCAAATGAGCGGACTAAGTCACCATATTCTAAAAAGCAAAGCGATGGGTCATGATGTCGGATTTGTCGTTTGGACGCCCGATGTGTACCAAGAGGAAACGGAGCAGCGATTCCCGGTTATCTACTTTCTGCACGGCATAGGAGGGAATGAGACTTCAGATGCGGCGGGCTTTTCGTCGCGGTTAGCCGCGGCAATCGAGCGAGGAGACCTCTCGCCGGTCATTTGTGTTTTTCCCAATGGAGGGCGTAGCGGCTACCGTGGAACCGTAGAAAAGATGATCGTCGGCGAATTAATCTCACAGGTCGATACGCAGTTCCGTACGCTTTCGAACGCAGAATCTCGGGGACTAGTGGGTTTCTCAATGGGCGGTGCGGGGTCTGTTTATTTGGCGACGGTATATCCAGAGCTGTTTAGCGCTGCTGCTAGTATGGGCGGCGGTATCCGACTGGAGAATGAGGAGTTGAGAAAGCAGGTTGAAACATCAGTTCATGTGTGGAAACAACGAGACGTCGGTTTTTTTCTTGTAAACGGGGATAAAGATCGTCCACAAGCCTTCAAAGAGTTTGCGGAGATGTTAACTTCAGCCGGGATCGACCATCAACTTCGTGTCCTGGACGATACCGCGCATAACCTGGGTCATTATTTCGATCGTTCCCTTCCGGAACTGCTAGCTTTTGTGGCCCGTCATATCGATTTCTGAAACACTATGAAGACATTACTTTGGAAAGTGCTGGCAACTACTGCAACAACACTATTGGCGAATGCTGGTAGTCCCGATAATCGTACAGACACCAGTGTCTTGGATGAAACCTATATCGAACGGGAGCTATCGGCAGCCGCCGAACAGATTAAAACCTTGATCCGCGCGACACCTCCGGACAGCTTTCCCACTACGTTTGAGCACGGGAAGCCTTTTTTCTCCGACAGCCGATCGTGGACATCTGGTTTTTACCCGGGTACGTTGTGGTACCTCTATGAATATACCGACGATACGGAATTAAAGGAGGAAGGACGCCGAAAACTTGGCGTACTGGAAAAAGAAAAGAATAACCGCAGCACGCATGATTTGGGATTCATGTTGTACTGTAGCTTTGGCAACGCATGGCGTATAGCCAAAAAACCGCACGATGCTGAGGTTTTAATGGCTGGAGCCAATGCGTTAGCCAGCCGCTTCAATGAAACGGTGGGATGTATCCGTTCCTGGGATTTTGGTCAGAACCGATGGCAGTTCCCTGTGATCATCGACAATATGATGAACCTTGAACTATTGAATTGGGCCAGCCGGATGTCGGGAGAGGAACGTTACCAAGAGCTATCGAAGAGCCATGCAGACAAGACACTGGCCAATCATTTCCGGCCTGACCACAGTACCTACCACGTGGTAGATTATGACACGGTTTCCGGTGAGGCCGTACAACACCTCACATACCAGGGGATAGCAGACGAGTCGGCATGGGCACGTGGCCAATCGTGGGCATTATATGGGTATACCATGATGTTTCGCGACACCCGCGATTCCGTGTATCTCGATCAGGCGGTAAAAGTCGCCACCTACCTTCTTGAACATCCGGGTTTGCCGGATGACCTGATCCCCTATTGGGATTTCGACCTGGCCGGTACGCCCGGCACATGCAGGGACGTGTCTGCCGCAGCATTGAATGCCTCGGCATTGATCGAACTGAGTGCGTTTGTCGATGCTGGCCGCCGTGCACGCTACATGAACACTGCGGAAGCTATACTGTTTAATTTAGGGAAAGCGCCGTATCGCGCAAAGCCGGGAGAGGCCGGTGGGTTTTTGTTGAAACACTCCGTGGGAAATTTCCCCGGCGGGACGGAGATTGATGTGCCACTGTCCTATGCAGACTACTATTACGTGGAGGCGCTCATCCGTTTTGGACAAACAATGGGTTTTTTAACCACCAATGAGTAAATATCAAGCAGGTGGTAATACCTTATAACCGTATAAACATGATGAACAGACGAAATTTTTAACCACCGCAGCAACAGGGGTTGCTACGGCCTCCTTGCCGAAGGGGCTGCTTGGGCAGCCGGTAACCGTGCCTGTCAACGGCCTACCGCGATGGCGGGGGTTTAATATCCAGGAGTTTTATCGGCCCCCGCAATATCATGCTACCCCCGAACGCCGCGCTGCCCTGGACCGTGACTTCCAATGGATGGCCGACTGGGGTTTCAATTTCATAAGATTTCCCATGTCGTACCCCTGTTATTTGGAATACGATGCGTCTAAGGGTATACCCATAACAACGGAAGAAACAGTGGTTTTCCGGGAGGCGGCTGTGGACGCTGTCGAGGAAACCGTTCAACTGGCGAATAGGCACGGCCTACACGTGAGCTTAAATCTGCACCGCGCTCCTGGTTTCTGCATCAACGCCGGCTTTCGCGAACCCTTCAACCTATGGAAAGATAATGATGCCCAAGAAGCATTCTATACGCATTGGGCGATGTGGGCAAAACGTCTAAAGCATTATGCGCCCGAGCTTCTCAGTTTCGACTTGGTCAATGAACCCTGTTTTAAAGAAGATATGAACGACCAATATGCGTCAACAAAGCCAATACCCGGCGACATTTATCGCAAGGTGGCCAAAGGGTGCCTCGAAGTGATACATCGCCAAGAAGCTAAACGGTTGGTGGTTGCTGATGGGAACCACGGCGGTGCACTTGTTATCCCTGAGTTGGCCGATTTGCCCATTGGCCAGAGTTGCAGAGGGTATTACCCGCATTACGTGTCACATTACCGTGCGGGGTGGGTGTGGAAAGAACCCGATGATGCACCCTTGCCCGTATGGCCTGGAGTGATCGACGGCAGGAAGTTCGACCGCCAGTCGCTAGAAACATTTTACCAGCCCTGGATCGATTTAGTGAAGCGGGGCGTAGGCGTGCATTGCGGCGAATGCGGATGCTACAACGAAACCCCGCATGACGTATTCTTGGCGTGGTTCGGCGACCAGTTGGATATTTTCACCTCCAATGGAATCGGGTGGGGGCTTTGGAATTTCCGGGGTGCCTTCGGACTGCTAGACTCAGGCAGAAAAGACGTTGCGTATGAGGATTGGAATGGCCATCAGCTGGACCGGAAGCTGCTAACACTACTTCAAAGCCATTAATGATCTACCGACGCTGCAGTACACGGGGCGGTAACCCGACGTGGAATCCAGTCCTATACGGATTTGAAAGAAAGCCATCCGTCAACAACGCCAAATGAACTACATAATACGCTTACACGTGTGCAGAAGCGTGCGGTCACTTGCCTCTTTTCTGACTATCTTTGCCACTTTACCAATGTTGATAAATTTCATATGATGAATCGATATTTATTAGTGCTCTTTCTACTAGGAGGGGTTGGCTTCTTTTTCTCAGAGACGGCTTCCGCTAAACCTCGGAGTTCGATCCTTCCGGTAAGCCTCCGTTGTGAGTACCTCGAAAATCCTAAAGGATTGGACGTATCCCGGCCGCGATTGGGATGGCTGCTGGACGCCACAGATGCAGGTGCTTTCGGGCAACGGCAAACAGCTTACCGCGTATTGGTGGCGTCAACAGCCCGGCTATTGGCCAAAGAAAAGGGGGATGTATGGGATAGCGGATGGATCGTATCGGATGAAATGCAACACGTTCCCTACAAAGGCCGGGAATTGCAATCCGACCGTACCTGTCATTGGAAGGTACAGGTCAAGGATGAGCGAGGTACGGTATCGGCATGGAGTAAACCCGCTTTTTGGACGACTGGATTGTTCGATTCCGGTGAATGGAAAGGCAAGTGGATCGGCAGCGACGAGCTATACAATCCCGCTGCAAGCGATAATAATATTACAGACCCTTGGCTCCGAAAGACCGTGGAGCTTAGCACCAAGCCAGGGAAAGCCACGTTATTCGTCGCTTCCGTGGGTTATCATGAATTGTATGTGAATGGAGAACGGATTGGTGATGAGGTGCTGGCGCCTGCAGTGGCCGACCACACCAAGCGGGCTAGCTATGTAGCATACGACATCGCTGCCAACCTCCGGCAGGGCACCAACGTGATCGCCATCTGGCTGGGTACATCGTGGTCGATTTTTCCGGGGTATATCCTCCATGAGGACCGACCACTGACTCCGATCGTAACGGCCCAGGGAGCCATATTCGAGGAAGAATCGCCTCAGGGTGATGCCAAGCCGTTGGCCACGGTTGTGACGGATGCTTCCTGGAAAACCCATCCCAGCCCTAATCGATTGCTTGGCAAATGGGATTTTCGGAATATGGGGGGTGAAATATGGGATGCGCGGCGGGAAATACCGGATTGGAACGTGGAAACCTGTGATGAAACGGCATGGCGGGCGGCAACTGAGTACCCCACCAAACTGACGCTATCAGCTCAACTGGTGAGCGGCAATCGTCTGGTTGACGAAATTCAGCCCGTCGGCATAGTAGCGCAACCCGATGGCTCATACCGGGTGGACATGGGTGTCAACTTTGCCGGCTGGACGGAAGTCCATGTAAACGGAAAAGAGGGCGACACCATCCGATTTCAGTACTCCGAGCGGGAGCAGGACGCCATGACCTTTAATCTCCATAGTGCTTACGTGATTGGTGCAGGTGGAAAAGGAACGTTCCGCAACCGCTTCAATTACAGCTCGGGGCGGTGGATTACCATACGGGGATTGGACAAAGCCCCCGCGATCAATGATATCAGCGGATGGATGGTAAGAACAGACTACCGCGATGCTGCGCGATTTGAATGTTCGGATATACTGCAGAATTGGATTTATGATCGTGTACGGTGGACTTTTGAAAACCTTTCACTAGGCGGTTTTATCGTCGATTGCCCCCAGCGCGAGCGCATGGGGTACGGTGGGGACGCGCATGCTACCAGTGAAACCGGAATGTTCAATTATCAGTTGGGCGCTTTCTATACCAAATGGATGCAAGACTGGCGGGATGTACAAGGTACAGAACCCATGGTGGGTAATATGCTCGATACCAATTATGCACGAAAAGCAATGACGAGTGGTCGGATATTGAATAATGGTGTGCTCCCACATACCGCACCTACCTATTGGGGCGGGGGAGGTCCAGCGTGGGGTGGTATCGTAGTTAGTCTACCCTGGTTTATGTACCAGCACTATGGCGATAAACGGGTGTTAGAAGAGAATTTTGAGCTTATCGACCGATGGCTGGGTTTTTTGGGCTCCCATACGAAGGATGACATCTTGCAGCGCTTCGGCGGGCAATGGGATTTTCTGGGTGATTGGCTTTGGCCTAATGCTACAGCCGAGGGCATGAACAACGATAAACCAGAAACGCTTTGCCTGAATAATTCCTATTATGTATTCAACCTGCGCACCGCAGCTAAGATAGCCGAAGTGCTGGGCCGAAAGGCAGAGGCGGACCAATGGGGGCGGCAAGCCGATGTGTCGGCAAAAGCAGTACATGCGCGTTTTTTCAATGAAACGGATGATAGTTATGCGAATGGTTCAATGGCAAACCTGGCAGCGGCGTTACTGGCTGAAATACCTCCCTCCTCGCTGCGAGAACAGGTAGTGGACAGGCTGGAAAAGGAGATACTCGATGTACGGGGTGGCCATATCCATGCGGGCATTACTGGTGGGGCGCTGCTGTTTAAATTCCTTCGTGATGAAGGTCGGGATGACTTGATTTTCAGCATGCTGTCAAAAACCACTTATCCAAGTTGGGGCTATATGAAAGACAACGGTGCAACGACGATTTGGGAGATGTGGGAGAAAGACCTGCCGGGACATTCCCTGCTGCATAGTTCATACCTCTATCCGGGGGCTTGGTATATCGATGGACTGGCTGGTATCAAACGCGACCCTCAGCACCCCGGTTTCCAGCGGTTCATCATTCGGCCGCCTGTACCTGGTGCTACATCGGTCAGTTGGGCAGAGGCCGTTTTTGAATCACCCGCTGGTGAAATAAGATCGAAGTGGAAACGGGAAGGCGGCCAGCTGGAATTAGCATTGACGGTACCTCCGAACACGGTGGCCGTGTTGCACGTGTTGCCGGAGGAAGCAGTAGCTATCCAGCAGTACCCAACGATTACCGAGCTGGGTGAGGCGCATGGTTTTCTCCGTTATGAACTTCCGGCAGGTACCTACCGATTGAATGGGCTATAAGACAGGCATGTTGCTAATACGTATAAAAATTGTAAATTTGAAGGTTCTTTGAGCGTTTGGGTAAAGAAGAACGCAAAAGACGTCAAAGAATACGATTAGGCAGTCTTTTTATACGGGAGATTTATAGCGCATGAATGGTGTGAATGCAGGGTGGGTCGCAGACCAAGTGGCCGGATACATCAAAGACAATCAATGGGAAGGCTTGAAAGAAAAACTAAGCGAGATTGCGAGGTCTCCGCAACCGGGTTTGGTGGCTCAGGTTTTTACAGCCATTCCCAGAAATGTCAAACCATCCGCTCAGCAACTACGTATCTCTTTTGGTGAAGTCGAAGGGCTTGGACCGAATCCAGTGCCGGTGATCGTGAGGGATTGGTCTGTAGTACAATTGCTAAGAGTTTGGTTCTTGTCACAAATACCCGACTTGGGACAAGAGGCTTACGTAGCTCTGATTGATCGGCTGTTTAAATACAGTGACATGGAAGAGTCGGTTTCGCTATATGCTGCTTTGCCCATATATCGGTATCCAAAAGCCTGGCAACAGCGGTGTATCGAAGGGATAAGGAGTAATATCGGACCGGTAAGAAAAGCCATTATGGTATTTAATCATTATCCAAGTCGATTTTTGGAAGACGAGAAGGCGTGGAATCAACTCGTGCTGAAAGCCTTTTTTACGGACGAAGATATTCCGAATATCATTGGATTAAACCAACGTAATAACCCGAATTTGGCACAGGCATTAACGGATTACGCATATGAGCGTTACGCGGCAAAACGGGAAATCAATCCCATGCTATGGATATTGGTGGGTCCTTACCTGGATGAAAGAGCCTTTGATTTGATGGAACGCATTATTATTGAAAGCCAAATACCGCTCGAACAACGAGCGATCGCTTACGCATTTAAGCATAGCAATTACGATATCGCACGTGAATACTGCGCAAAAAATGATCGGTTCATTTCGTTATCGGATGATAGCGGAACGCCGTGGGAAGCATGGGAATATTAATGGAGATGGATACAACAGCAAACGGAGATATAATTAAAAGTAATGTGCAGTTATCATGAGCAGGATCGCGCGTCTATGGGGCAGCGCATCGCGTTGGATTTAGAATTAGTTAAAGGGTTGAGGTTTTTTGATCCGCATATCCACATGGTGTCGCGGACTACCGATGACTACCAGTCGATGGCTGATGCGGGTATTGTCGGTTTGATCGAACCCGCGTTTTGGCTGGGGCAGCCCCGTACTGGCATCGATACGTTCCGCGACTATTACAGCAGTCTTGTTGGATGGGAGCGTTTTAGAGCATCCCAGTTCGGGATTCGTCACTTTTGTACCATCGGCCTGAATTCGCGGGAGGCAAACAATGAAGCGTTGGCTGAAGCAGTGATGGAGCTGCTGCCGTTCTATATCTATAAGGAAGGGGTGGTCGGCGTTGGTGAAATCGGGTTTGACGACCAAACAGCGGCTGAAGAAAAGTATTATCGCCTACAACTTGAGCTGGCAAAGGAAGCCGGTCTTCCGGTACAGGTGCATACGCCGCATCGAGACAAAACCCGGGGTACTTCCCGTAGCATGGATATTGCACTTGAACATGGGCTCGATCCGGGCATGGTCATCATTGACCATAATACGGAGGAGACGGTAAAGGAGGTGCTTGACAAGGGATTTTGGGCTGCCTTCACCATCTATCCCTTCACCAAAATGGGTAACGAGCGTATGGTGCAAATTGTCAAGGAGTACGGCCCCGAACGCATCATGGTAAATTCCGCTGCCGATTGGGGGATCAGTGACCCGTTGGCCGTGCCCAAAACTGCTGCGTTGATGGTCAAGAGTGGGATTTCCAAAGTAGCTATCGAATTGGTCTGTTATAAAAATGCGATTACAGCATTTGCACAAAGCGGCCAGTTGGACGAAGGCCTGTTAAATGAAAAAATCGACGTCGACCAAGGGCAGAAGTTTGAGGGCAATTCCATATTGCGCGGTGGTCAGCAGCCGCGCAGGGATACCGGGTCCATTATCATTTCCTAAGCTCCGATGGGAAGCATAAAGGCGTATTTACAACTGATGCGACCGGCGAATATCGTCACCGCCGTATCGGATATCTTAGCCGGCGTAGCCATCGCTTTGCTGTTTGTTCCGGTGTCGGCAACCGTTGATTGGCCTGCACTGCTAGCGCTGATGGTGTCCACGGTTGGGCTATACGGCGGCGGCGTGGTGTTCAATGATGTGTTTGACGCCGACCTCGATGCGAGCGAGCGGCCCGAACGACCACTCCCAAGTGGCCGGGCTTCTATGCGAGGAGCCGTAGGACTAGGGGCGGCGTTGTTTCTTGTGGGAATGGTCGCAGCTTGGTGTGTCGGCCTATCAGCGGTATTGATTGCAATGGCCATTGTGCTGATGTGCTTGATCTATGACCGATGGGCCAAACACCACTCCCTTACCGGTCCGTTGGCGATGGGATTGTGCCGGGGGCTGAATCTGCTACTTGGGATGAGCTACTCGCTCATGGCTTTGGATCAGGTTTGGTTCTTGGCCGGCGTTCCCGTAATTTATATTGCAGCCGTGACAACGATAAGTCGTGGTGAAGTGCATGGCGGGCAGCGGATGCCGTTGCTTTTTTCGGCTACGTTGTACGCCATCGTGGTGGGATGCGTTGCAGCATTTGGCCTGTATTACCACGGTGGTGTGTGGGGTGCTGGCATGTTGCTGCCATTTGTGTGTTTTGTATTTCCGCCACTGGTGAAGGCCATGCAAACGCTAAAATCCGGTGACATCCGGAAGTCGGTCAAGCACGGCGTGATCGGATTGATTTTTTTGAATGCAGCTTGGGCGGCGGCAGCAGGTATGTGGCCGTTGGCATTTGCCACGTTACTGCTGTTCCCGCTATCTAGTTGGATGGCCAAGTTGTTTGCAGTTACTTAGTGAGTCTATGAAGCCTATTATTAAACAGCAATTTTCGGTTACTTACCGATATGATATCCATTTTACGGCCGGGTTATTTACACCGGAAAATCCATTACTCGGCCGTTTTTTTTCAGAGCGCCTGGAAGACGCAGTACCAAAGCTTCTCGTGGTGCTGGACGAAGGGGTGGCAAAGCACCATCCCATACTGGCAGAGCGCATACATGATTATTTTCGCGATAAGCCCGCTGTGGACCTGATTGGAGAGATTATGATTGTTCCGGGCGGAGAGCTTATCAAAAACAGTCGGGAAAACGTAGATCGCATCATCGAAGCCGTAGACCGCCATGGCATAGACCGTCATTCGTATATCATGGCTATTGGTGGCGGCGCGGTACTTGATGCAGTGGGCTATGCATCGGCAATAGCCCACCGTGGCATCAGGCACATCCGTGTACCTACTACGGTACTTGCCCAAAACGACTCGGGGATGGGTGTAAAGAATGGAATTAATTACAGCGGGAAGAAGAACTTTGTTGGCACGTTCAGCCCGCCAGTGGCTGTCTTTAACGATAACCTGTTTTTGCTGACACTCAACGATCGCGCTTGGGCCTCCGGAATTTCTGAAGCGGTAAAAGTAGCACTGATCAAGGATGCGGCATTTTTCGAATGGATCGAAGCACATGCCGATCGTTTGCGTAGGCGGGATAGCGATGTCATGGACTACCTCATTTTCCGGTGTGCCGAATTGCACCTCCAGCACATTGCGGGAGCAGACCCCTTTGAGTTCGGTTCTTCCAGACCGTTGGACTTTGGCCACTGGAGCGCACATAAATTGGAGCAGCTTTCTGGTTTCGAAGTGTTGCATGGAGAAGCTGTGGCAATCGGTATCGCGCTGGATACCGTATATTCGGCGATCACGGATAGGCTGCACCCCGGAGATGCGCAGCGGGTGCTGACGTTATTCCAGAAACTTGGGTTGCCGATTTTCCATCCCTTGCTGGAAGGAAATGGTACGACCCATCCGTTGCTAACCGGCCTGGAGGAATTCCGGGAGCATCTTGGTGGTCGACTTACCATCATGCTGCTGCAGGGAATCGGGCGGGGCGTAGAGGTCCACGAGTTAGACAAAGAGCGGGTATTGCGAGCGGCTGCGGCATTGCAGGAAGGTGTTAACTTAGTAAGTTGATATGATCACGGAATACGGGCAACTGACCTATTGTACGAATATTCATGGTGGTGAAGCGTGGGACGAGCATTTCGAATCGCTAAAGACCCATTTTCCCGTCATCAAGCAGGCGGTATCGCCTAGCCAGCCCATGGGCATTGGCCTGAGACTGGCCGATAGAGCCAGTCGCACATTAACAGAACCCGCGCGGCTTGCCGAATTCATGGATTGGCTGGGGGATGTTGGGGGCTATGTCTTTACAATGAATGGTTTTCCCTTTGGTGCATTCCACGGTACGGTAGTAAAGGAGCATGTCCATACGCCAGACTGGACTACTACAGCGCGTCTGCACTATACCAAGCGGCTCTTTGTTATTCTAGCGGAGCTATTGCCCGATGGTATGGATGGCGGAATCTCTACCTCACCGCTTGGATACCGATATCAGTATGCCGATGATGGGGCAACGCGGCAGGGTATGCGACAACAGGCGACCCGGCACATCGTTGAGGTAGCAGCTTACCTTTACCAAATAAGGCAGGAACAAGGGAAAGATCTGCACTTGGATATTGAACCGGAGCCGGATGGTGTGCTGGAGACGGGCGAGGAGTTTATCGCGTGGTATGTAAACGAATTGGTGCCGGAGGGTATGCAGCTATTATCAAACCAGCTGGGCATTACACGCGCGGAGGCCGAACAGGCGATTAAGCATCACATCAGGCTTTGCTACGACGTTTGCCATTTTGCCCTCGGCTATGAGGATCATCACGTGGTGGTCGAGGCGTTGGCTCAGCAGGGCATCCAGATCGGGAAGTTTCAGATCAGCGCAGCGATCAAAGCCGCAATGCCGGCGGATAAGCGAGCGCGAAAGGTACTCGGCGACGCTTTTATGGCATTTGATGAGCCAACCTACCTGCATCAGGTCATTGCAAAGCATAGCGATGGTCTGTTGGTCCGTTTCAGGGACCTTCCGGAGGCACAAACGGGGCTTTTTGAAGAGCAGGTCACGGAATGGCGCTCGCATTTCCATGTTCCGATCTTCCTGGAAGATCTGGGAACGCTGAAATCGACCCAGTCGGATATCTTACAGGTACTGGATATTCATAAACACAGCCGTCGGAGCAATCACCTCGAAGTGGAAACCTATACCTGGGGTGTGTTGCCCGAACAAGTGCAACGCCCGATCGCCGAATCCATTTCACGCGAGCTAAACTGGGTTCTTCATCAATTTATTGACCATCACTGATATGCAAAGGACTGTTGTCATCGATATTGTCGGGTTGTCATCCGCCGTAATCGGCGAACACACCCCATTTTTGAAGAACTACATGGAAAATGCGCACGTGAGCCGGATAAAGCCTCACCTACCAGCAGTGACCACATCCATGCAGACGACCTACCTCACCGGCCTTTGGCCATCGCAGCATGGCATTGTTGGAAACGGCTGGTATGACCGGACGGATTGCGAAATAAAATTCTGGAAGCAATCCCATAAATTGGTTCAGGGCGAAGCGCTGTGGGATAGCGCTAAGCGTATGGATCCCGGCTTTACCTGTGCTCAACTGTTTTGGTGGTACAATATGTATACGGGAGCGGATTTTTCCGTTACCCCACGGCCCAATTACTTGGCGGATGGCCGGAAAATGCCCGATTGCTATTCCCACCCAACTTCCCTCCGGGATGAGCTTCAAACAAAATTCGGGCAGTTCCCGCTATTTAGTTTCTGGGGCCCAGGGGCCAATATTGCATCTTCCGAATGGATTGCCAACGCAGCCATGTACGTCGAAGACAAGCATCATCCCACACTGAGTTTGGTATACCTACCCCATTTGGACTACTGCCAGCAGAAATTTGGGCCCGATCCCGTTGGGATCGGTAAGGAATTGCGGGAAATTGATAGCCTCTTGGAAAAGCTGGTGGGCTTCTATGAACGCAAAGCGGTACAAGTGATTTTATTATCGGAATATGGTATTGTACCCGTATCAAAGCCCATACATATCAATCGCATCCTTCGCGAAGCGGGCTTACTGGGTATCCGTACCGAGCGTGGGCTGGAGCTACTTGATGCCGGTGCTTCTGCAGCATTTGCAGTAGCAGACCACCAAATAGCCCACATTTATACGAAAGACCAAGCTACCAAAGAACAAGTGATGAGATTGCTGGAAGGAGAGGTGGGAATCGACTTGTTACTTGACGACGCTGGAAAAAAGCAATATCATCTTGACCATGAGCGGGCGGGCGATGTTGTGGCCGTATCCAAACCGGATAGCTGGTTCACCTATTATTTTTGGCTCGATGACCGGGTGGCACCCGACTACGCCCGGGTGGTGGATATCCACAAGAAACCGGGATACGATCCTGTAGAAATGTTCATGACTTCCAAACTTCGGGCCGGATACAAACTGCTACGGAAGAAGCTGGGATTTCGGTACGTAATGGACGTAATTCCGCTTGACGCTACACGGGTAAAGGGCGCTCATGGCGCAATCAACATCCCCAGGGAATATTATCCCCTGCTGATCACCAAACACAAACGGTGGGAGGATGAGCTGGAGCCTACGGCGATCAGGGATGTCATACTCGACAGCCTTAGGACCTGAAGTAGCTCATGTACCGATTGCGGTAGCTTGCGGGAGAAAACCCCGTTTTTTCCTTGAATAATTTCGAGAAGTAAAAACACGAGTCGAATCCCAGATCATAGGCCACTTCCTTGATGAGTTTATCGGGAAGCGTCAGGAGTCGTTTTGCCTTTTCAATCTTTAGCTGGATCAAGTATTGACCTGGGGCAATGCCCGTATATTGTTTGAATATTTTCCGGAAAAGTGAATAACTGATGCCTAATGTGTCGGCAACCTGTTCGGCTGTTATGGTCGTTTCGGTGTTTTCGCGAAAAACTATTCTTGCCTGGCTTACAAGCTGTTCCATGTCGTTGTTGTTGCGACGAAAAGCCTTCTCCTTGCCAATCGCGTAGACGAAACCCAAGAGATGCAATATCTCACCAGAAATGAGGGGTTGGTAACCGGTCATTTCTGTCTTTGTACGTTCATAGATATCATTGAAAAATGCGATGACCTCTTCTTGGAACCCGATGTGCATAATTGGTTTCCGAAGGCTGAAAAAATTATTCCTAATGAGCTGGTCTGCAATTGGTCCTTTGAAACCGACCCAGTATTCGGTCCATCCGGTGCGTTCATTGGGTTTATAACGGTGCCATTCATCGGGAAACAGCATCACAATGGAGCCCGCTTTGATCTTTTTGATCCCTCCGGTCCGTGATTCGAACGACCCTTCGCCATGCGTGATGTAAATCAGCTGGTACTCACTCAAAATACGACCATTTTTCCAATTGAAGTAGTAGGTAGATGGATGGTCCGTGCTGGGATAGTTTGAAGACAACGGAATATGCCCAATTCCGGCGTTCAGCATATATAACCCCCATTTCTCATCCTCAGCACTGACTGGTAGGTATTTATGGTATGTTTTCATACGAACGTCTCCCGGCGGACAAAATGTATATCCGTAATATCAAATCGTATATGGATGGGCAAGTTAATAAAAATAATTTTGGGTAACCATTTGTAACATGATAACCAATATAAAGCAATGCCATTGATGACGTTAAAAATCGGCTTATTCGGAATAGGGCTTGATGTTTACTGGAGCCAGTTTGAAGGATTAAAAGACCGTTTGTCGTCCTATTTGCAGCAGGTACATCATCAGCTGGAGGGCGATGGCATTGACGTCATTAATTTGGGCCTTATTGATTCCGTGGATAAGGCCATGGATGCGGGGCATAGCTTTCGTCGGGCAGATGTAGATATCATTTTTCTGCATGTAACCACCTATGCATTATCCGCCACGGTGCTTCCGCTGGTGCAACGTGCCAGGATTCCCGTCATTATATTGAATCTTGCACCGAAGGCGGCTATTGATTACGATTATTTTAATGGATTAGGGAGCCGGCACCGCATGACAGGCGAATGGCTGGCCTATTGTTCCGCCTGTCCGGTGCCCGAACTGGTCAATGTGTTCAAACGGTCAGGAATACGATGCCATCAGGTAACGGGTTTGTTGAATGAAGATGACCGCTGCTGGGCAGAGGTTTCGGAGTGGATAGAAGCCGCAAAAGTAGCGAATATGATGGCACACAACAGATTGGGTGTGATGGGTACCTATTATTCAGGGATGTTGGATATCTATACCGATATGACGTTGCAGTTAGCAACCTTCGGAGGTCATATTGAGCATTTGGAAGTCGATGAGTTATCGGCATTGCGAAAGGCGGTGACGCAACAGCAGGTAACAGCACGGGTAGCCGATTTCGAAGCTGCATTTGACGTTCAACCCGATTGTAGCCAACATGAATTGGAGCGCGCGGCCCGCACTTCGTTGGCATTGGACCGCTTGGTAGCCAACTACAAGCTGGGCTCGCTGGCTTACTATTACAAGGGTAGGGGCATCGTAGAAAACGAAGACACCATGAGTTCCATTATTCTGGGTAGCACGTATCTGACGGCCAACAGCGTACCGGTGGCAGGTGAGTATGAAATCAAGAACGCGCAGGCGATGAAGATACTTGATGGCTTTGGTGCAGGGGGGTCATTTACGGAATATTATGCCATGGACTTTGACGACGATATCGTTCTTATGGGGCATGATGGGCCCGGGCATTATCAAATCGCTGAAGGAAAGATTAAGGTCAAGCCATTACAGGTATACCACGGTAAAGTGGGAAACGGTCTGGCTGTGGAAATGTCGGTGAAGTATGGCCCCGTAACCTTGCTGTCCGTTGTAGAAGGTGCAAACGGCACTTTATTGCTGCTGATGGCCGAGGGGATCTCTGAGGAGGGACCGATCCTTGAGATCGGAAATACCAACAGCCGGTACCGTTTTCCGGTAGGAGCCCGCCGATTCGTAGAAGATTGGAACAACCATGGCCCCGCTCACCATTGCGCTGTGGGTATGGGGCATATCGCCCGGAAGATTGAAAAGCTGGGTAAGCTGCTGAATATACAAACCATAAAGATATGTTGATATGATGAAAGAGCGTATACATTCAACTTGGCAAGGATACTTACTGTTAAGTATGATGGCCTTGTGCGCAACTGGGGGGATGGCACAGCGAAAGGCGGATAACACCTCGTTTTCGCAATTGGCGAAGGCCCTCGAAGAGCCCGATCGTTCCTATGGAAGTGCACCGCTTTGGGTCTGGCATACCAAAGTGACCGATGCCATCATTGATAGCGCGATGGCGGATTTCAAGGACAAGGGATTCGGCGGTGTATTTATCCATCCCAGACCGGGTTTAATCACCCCATACCTGTCTGAGGAATGGCATAGCCGCTATAAGCATAGCGTCGCGAAGGGGAAGGAGCTGGGATTAGACGTATGGATTTATGACGAGAATTCTTATCCAAGTGGTTTTGCAGGGGGGCATGTACCAGCCGCCATGCCCGAGTCCTACAATCAGGGGCAAATGCTCAACCTGACCAAAACCGACACGTTGCCGGAGGATACAACGCCTTACGCCATTATATTGCACAGGAAGGGTGAAGGTTATGTAAATGTTTCAAATACCACCATCCAGCCGGCAGACCGAATAGGGAGCTTCTACTTGTTTAAAAAGGCGTTTTATGGTAAGTCTCCATGGTATGCAGGTTTCTCTTATGTCGACTTATTGGCTAAAGGAGTCACGGAGAAGTTCATCGAGGTGACCATGCAGGGTTATGAAAAACACCTGGGAAGCGAGTTTGGCCATACGATACCTGGCGTATTTACCGATGAACCGAATATCGAAGTACAGGGTGAAAATAATATCCGTTGGACGCCCGATTTATTTGATCGGTTTACCGAGCGTTGGGGGTACGATTTGATACCACACTTACCTTCGCTTTATGAAGAAGTGGGTGAATGGCGCAAAATAAGGCATAACTACTACCAAGTGTTACTCCAGTTGTTTGTCGACCGATGGGCCAAGCCCTGGTATGCCTATACAGAAGAAAAAAGCTTGGAATGGACAGGGCATTACTGGGAGCACGGCTGGCCTAACCCCAACCATGGCGGTGACAATATGGCGATGTATGCCTGGCATCAACGGCCGGCTATCGATATGTTATTCAACCAGTTTGATGAGGAGAGCCCCAATGCTCAATTCGGAAACATCAGGGCGGTAAAAGAGCTGTCCAGTGTGGCTAATCAATTGGGCAGGAAACGGACGTTGAGCGAAACGTATGGCGGCGGGGGTTGGGAATTAACCATGGCAGATATGAAACGTTTGGGTGATTGGGAGTTCGTTTTAGGTGTCAATACGCTCAACCAGCATCTCGCAGACATGACCTTGCAAGGCGCACGTAAGTACGACTATCCGCAGTCATTTTCCTACCATAATCCATGGTGGCCCTACTACGGTTCACAAAATCGGTATTTCGCCAGGTTGTCCCTGGCGCTCTCCACAGGGTTTCAGGTTAATGATATCCTCATCCTCGAGCCTACCACTTCCGCTTGGATGTATTCCACATTTCAGTCAGCCAATCCCCGTCGGGATTCGATCGGGAGGCAGTTCCAGACCTTCGTGACTACCTTGGAGCGCGCGCAATCGGAGTATGACCTGGGGTCTGAAAATATCATCAAAGACCATGGCAGTACCCGTGATGGCCGGTTTGTGGTAGGTATGCGTGAATACCACACAGTGGTAATCCCGCCGGGCATGGAAAACATCGATCGGACAACCTTTGAATTGATCGTGCAATATATCGAGCAGGGTGGTCGCCTGCTGCTTTTTGAAGACGTGAATTTTATAGACGGCGAGGTCGCGGATGCGGATATCGCTCGTCTGCAGGCAAACAGCAGTGTAAGGACTTTTGATGCCCTGGACGAACGCATAATGCGGGATTATTTTTTAAACGACGATATCGTATTCAAGGGTGACAGCCTGATACACCCCCAGCTCTACCATCACCGCCGGGTGCTGCAAGACGGACAGTTGGTGTTTTTGGTCAATTCAAGTTTGGAGCAGTCCAAAACGGTTACGGTGGATGTACGAGGTAAGCAAGCACTTTACTTGGATACGAAAACTGGGGATGTCTTTCATTTTCCATCAACCACGTCGGGCCCATACCAATCGCTGCAATATACGCTGCCAGCCGCTGGGAGCGCACTGTTCTTTATTGCAAAGGAAGCCCACGATGGATATCCGCTTTGGCGGGCGCTGGCATCGACGGGGCAGGAATTGGTCACTGGGCAAAGTCGGGCGAAACGTCTTCAGCGTAATGTGCTCACCATCGACTTTTGCGATGTGGCTATTGGCGATACCTTACTGAAAGATTTAAATACCTTCTATGCAACAGATACGGTTTTCAAACACTACGGTTTCGCAGATGGCAACCCTTGGAACACATCCGTCCAATACAAAGACCAAACCATCAGCAGGGACACCTTTGCGCAGGGAACTGGCTTTACCGCGAGTTATCATTTTCAGGTTGCTTCTGGGGTAGCAATGGCGGACTTGGAGGCCGTGGTTGAGCAACCCGGCCTTTGGCAGGTATCCGTGAATGGCCATGCACTTGCACCCAAGCCAGGCCAGTGGTGGTTGGATCGCGATTTTGCAGTGTTTGCAATCGGTCAGTATTGCCGTCCCGGAAGTAATACACTCGAAATACGGGCCCACCGGATGAGTGTGTATGCGGAGATTGAACCGGTATACCTATTGGGTGATTTCGGGCTTCGCACGTTGGCCAAAGGATGGGAGATTAAGGCAAGCACACCCCTGTCGCTGGGCAGTTGGAAGGACCAAGGAATGCCCTTCTATGGGCATGAAGTGGCCTATATCAAGTCGTTTGAAGGCAATGCCGGGCAACGTTACTTGGTGAAGCTGAATGATTGGAAAGGAACGGCTGCAATCGTGACGGTCAATGGAAAAGAAGCGGGATATATCCATTATCCACCCTACGAGCTGGAATTGGATGAAGGCGTGGTGGATGGTCATAATGAAGTGGAAATCAAAATAATAGGCAGTTTAAAAAACACGCTTGGCCCGCATCACGGCAACCCACGGCCCGGAATGGTATCACCATGGCACTGGCGGCGGGTAGCGGGCTATCCCCCCGGAGCAGCCTATGATACCTATGACTATGGGCTTATGGAAGATTTTGACATACTTCGTATCCCCCAATCTCCTGATGGACAAAAACCGATATAAACAAATTATTAATCAATACAGTATACGCTTATGAAACGATCACGGATTTCTTATTGGGGCATTTTGGCACGGTACCTGTCAGTTATTTTGATTTGGCCCGCCGTGCTGCACGGACAGGAACAGCGAACAATTACGGGCACGGTAGCCGATGCCGCCGGCCCCTTGCCAGGTGTCACCGTTACGGTTAAAGAGACGAATGAAGCAACCTATACCGACGACGAGGGCACATTTTCCATTGCTGCAGAACAAGGGGAAACATTGGTTTTTTCCTTAATCGGGTATAGCGCTCAGGAAATCGCTATCGATGCGCGATCTTCATTCAACGTGATGATGGAACCAACAACGAGCGATTTGGATGAGGTGGTTGTCATCGGGTATGGAACGCAGCAGCGCCGTGCCATTACCGGATCCATTTCCAATGTAGATGCAGGCGTACTTAAAGACGTGCCTGTCGGCCAGTTTTCACAAAAACTACAGGGGCGCATTGCCGGCGTGCAGATCAGCCAAACTACCGGACGGCCGGGGCAAGGAATGGCCGTACGCATACGGGGTGCAGCATCCATGAATGCAGGTAACAGCCCGCTTTATGTCGTGGATGGGCAGCCGATTACCGGAGACATCAACAACATCAATCCCGACGAAATCGAGAGCTTCTCTGTCCTGAAAGATGCATCCGCTACGGTTTTGTACGGCTCACGTGCGGCAAATGGGGTAATATTGGTTACCACCAAGAGCGGGAAGGGTACAGAAGGAGTGACCGTCAGCCTATCGACCTACGGCGGTCTCCAGCACGTACCGCAGCGTGGACGCCCTGATGTGATGAATGCCAGGGAGTTTGCCCAGTGGCAAAAGAATTTCTACGAAGATAAAATCAGGTATGAAAATTGGGTAAATCCCGCCACGGGATTGGCCGAGATTCCGGAAGATTACAGCAACCCCGAACAGTATGGCGAAGGAACCGACTGGTATAGTATCCTGTTGCGGCAGGGAGCACCTATCCAGAATTATTCCCTATCCGTTACTTCAAACAGTGAAAAATACAGTACGGCGGTGACAGCGGGGTATTTCAATCAGCAAGGGGTGTTGCTCAATACCGGGTATCAACGGTTCTCTTTCCGGGCAAACAACGAATTCAGGCCGCACGAACGGATTACACTCGGGTTTAACATCGCACCGACCTTGCAATTGGATCATAATACGCTAACGAATACCGATGGTCAGCGCCAGGTAATCGATGGCGCGTTCATTACCAGCCCGATTTCTCCGGCCATCAATCCCGATGGTTCATTGCCCATTACCACCAATACATTCGGCATGTTTCCCAACCCGAATTGGTACCACGTATTGCAAGAGAAGCTCGATGATTTCAAACGCACGAGGGCATTGGGGAATGTATTCGGCGAAGTGATGATTGTGGAGGGATTGAAATTCAAGACGCGGGCAGATTTTGATCTGGAATCACGGACACAGCACAATTTTGCTTCATCGACCTCTGGGGGTGGTTTGTTTGTAGCCCCACCGCAACCGGCAACAGGCGCATATAATACCCGGAGTTACTATTCGTGGCTCAACGAAAATTTACTCACTTATGAAAAGACCTTCGGTGACCATAATTTTGATGTATTGCTCGGGTATACCGCACAGAAATTCCGGGAGGAAAACAGCAATATCAATAAAACGGACTTTCCAAGTGATGATATACCCTGGTTGAACGCAGGGGCTACCGTCACCGGGGCAGGTAGCAGCACAGCGGCTTGGTCCTTGCAGTCTGTCATCGGCCGCCTGAATTACAGCTTCAAAGGAAGGTATTTGCTGTCGGGCGCGATTCGGCGGGATGGGTCTTCGCGTTTTGGGTCAGACCGGAAGTGGGGCTCCTTTCCTTCTGTTTCGGTAGGGTGGATAGCCAGCGAAGAGGATTTTCTGCAAGACAACGAATACCTTTCATTCCTGAAGGTCAGGGCCAGCTACGGCCTGGTAGGGAATAACAATATCGGAAATTACCGGTCGATAGCGATGATGGGACCGACAAACTACGTACTCAACTCATCGTTGGTGCAAGGGCTTTCTATCACGTCGCTGGGCAACCCTTTACTGGGATGGGAGACAACAGATCAGCTTGATGTTGGGGTTGAGATCGGGCTGTTCAATGACCGGATTAACCTGGTTTATGATTATTACCGAAAAGTAACGGACGGCATGCTTTATCCGGTTGAGTTGCCACGGGCATCCGGGTTTAGCTCGGTTTGGACCAATGTGGGTACCTTCAAATTCTGGGGGCACGAAATCGGGATCAGCACCAAAAACATCAACGGTGAGTTAATCTGGAATTCGGACTTGAATGTTACATTCAACCGGAATGAAGTGCTGAAACTGGGTACGAATAATACACCGATTGGAGGATATGGAGATCAGGGCGATTTCAATCGTACGGCGGTGGGCTACCCTATCGGTCAATTCTACGGATATGTTTTTGATGGCGTGTACATGACCCAAGCGGAATTTGATGCACAACCGAAACATGCTTCCTCGCAGATCGGCACGGTCCGAATGAAAGACCTCAACGGTGACAACGTGATAACCAATGAAGACCGCACGTTTATTGGCGACCCCAACCCAAAATTCGTCTTCGGATTTAATAATAGCTTCAGCTATAAGAACTGGGACCTAAGCTTTCTTTTTGCAGGATCTGTGGGTGGAAAAACCATGGATGCGACCTATGAAAATACCGAAAACCTCGATGGCGTATTCAACGTACGCAAGGTGGTAATGGACGGATGGCGGTCGCCGGAAGACCCCGGAAACGGGGAAGTGCCGCGTACGTTGACGGGCACTACAGCGCTATTCCGGTTTACGAATTCCCGCTGGGTGTATAATTCCACCTATGCGTCATTACGAAATATTACGCTTGGTCATACACTGAAGTTCCAACGTCCGTACTTAAGGGATGTGAGGTTGTATGTGAGCGTCCAGGAAGCACTGATGCTGACGAAATATCCGGGCTTGAATCCCGAGGTTAGCATCAGCGGCGCGGACCCGCTACGGCTTAGCGTAGACCAGACGGCGTATCCCGTACCGCGGACCTTTACTTTTGGACTGAATGTAAATTTTTAAATCAAGAAACCATGAACAAGCTAATCATCGTCATTTTCCTCGCGTTCGGTATCGGATTTCAAGGGTGCAACTCGGCGTTTCTCGACCTCACACCCGATTCAGAACCCAATGCGAATGATTTTTATGAAACAGAAGAACAATTCGAGCAGGCCCTCAATGGTGCCTATCAGCCGCTACGGGCGCTGGTGGGCGAAAGTGGATACCTAATGGGTGAAATGCGGTCGGATAATACGCATTACGATTACTATGCGCCGGATCGGGGCATCCACATCATCAGGCGGGAAAATATCGACGATTTCCTCGATGACTCGCAAAACCAATGGTCAAATGGCTATTTCGACAACAGTTATGTCGGGATCGCTCGGATCAACACGATATTGGATCGGATAGAACAAGCGGATTTCAGCCAGGAAGCCAAGGATTTGATTGTCGGCGAAGCAAAATTCTTAAGGGCATATTATTATTTCAACCTCGTGCGTTATTTTGGCGGAGTGCCGTTGTTTCTGAAAGAAGTGCTCAAAGAAGAAGACGCTTTTTTACCGCGTAGCAGTGCCGAGGAGGTATATGATGTAGTCATTGCCGACGCAAGCGAGGCCGTTGCCAAATTGCCTGCTCCGTCATTTCCGCAAAATGGCCGGGCCAATAAAGGTTCCGCCTCTGTGCTGTTGGCCGAGGTTTACATGACCTTGCAGGATTTCGAGGCTGCCGAACCCCTATTGCGGAATGTGACGGCCATGGGGTACGGACTGTTGCCGAATTATGCGGATGTATTCCGCACGGCAAACAAAAACAGCCGGGAATCGGTGTTTGAAATTCAATTCCTGATGGGTGACCAAGGGCAGCAAAGCATGTTTATTTACTGGTTTGCGCCGAAGACCACCAACGTGGAATTGATTACCGGAGTTACATCCAATACGCTCAATTATGGTGGCTGGAACGTCCCCACCACCGACATGATGGAAGCGTATGAGGAAGGCGACACCCGCAAAGACGCCTCTATTGCGATGGCAGAGGGTGTCATCGCCGGCGATGGTAGTTTTGTCATCGAATCAGTGGAAAGCAGCGTGGATTACACAGTACCAACGGGCAAGGTGGCCAAGCCCTTCATCAAAAAATACATGAACCCGCACAACAGGGAGCGCAATACCGACGACAATTGGCCGGTATACCGTTATTCGGACGTGTTACTGTTGTTGGCGGAGTGCTTAAATGAAAATGGCAAATCTGCCGATGCACCCGAGTTGATCAACCAGGTTAGGAAACGTGCAGGTGCTGCCTTGCCTTCGGTTAACGCAACCGGGTATGAAGAATTGAAGGCGGTCATCGCACAGGAGCGACGCGTGGAGCTCGCTTTTGAGAATCACCGCTGGCACGACCTGGTCCGTACCGGACAGGCCATCGATGTCATGAATGCACACGGGGAGCGCATCAAGAATCAATATAACTACATCGTAGACAACGCCTACCAGGTTACTCCCGAGCGGTTGATTTTCCCCATTCCATATTTGGAAATGCAGTTAAACGACCAATTGGAGCAAAATCCAGGGTATCAATAATAAAAGCTTAATACTAATGGGTATACGGTTTTCCTTCCTGTGTTTATTAGTGCTGACAATGGGCAATGGGCTCGCAAGCCCGGTGCCGGTGGATTTGCGTGTCGACAAACGGGCTGAGCCGTTGGGTATTACCATGGAACAGCTCCATTTTGAGTGGGTGGTGCAGTCTTCCCGACGTGGTACAATGCAGCGTGCCTGGCAAATAAAACTTGCAGCAACTGAAGAAGGATTGGAAAAGGAAGCGGCGTTGATATGGAACCCCGGTAAAGTATGGTCCGATGAACAGCATTTCATCGATTACCGGGGCGCCCCGCTGTCTTCCGGTCAGCGGTATTTTTGGAAAGTACGTGTTTGGGATCAATCGGGCAACATGTCCGCTTGGAGTGCCACCGCTTCTTTCGTAACCGGTATCATCCATACCGCCGAATGGGAAGACAGCAACTGGATTGCTTATGAAGCGTTGCCCGATGCGCTTAGGGTGCTGCCTGGTGTGCATGGCGGAGGCGACCACCTGGGCGAGAAGGCCGTGAAGCGTGCAATCATCCCGCTTTTCCGTAAATCCTTTACGATTTCCAAATCGATTGAAGAGGCTTATCTGTTTATCTCGGGGTTAGGGCACTATGAAGCTTACCTCAATGGCGAAGGGGCAAGCGATGATTTCCTGGCCCCCGGGTGGACGGCTTATGAAAAACGTTGCCTGTACAATACCTATGCAGTAAAAGATAAGCTGCAACGGGGTGAAAATGTAATTGGCGCTATTGTGGGTACGGGATTCCGCTATATAAACCGCGAACGATATCGGAAACTCGTCAGGGCGGAGGCTTATCCGATGCTGCGCGCGAAACTGCTTATCCGATATGAGGACGGATCCGTCGAAACGATAAGCACCGACAGCACTTGGCATACGGATCCATCGCCTGTGACGTTCAGCAGTATTTACGGTGGTGAGGACTATGACGCTGGGTTAGAACAGGTAGGCTGGCACAATACAGGCTTTGATGCTTCCCATTGGAAGAACGTGATCCTGGTAGACGGGCCACAGGGCGAAATGTCGCCGCAAACGGATTATCCACTGAAGGTCATGGAAGCGTTCGAAGCTCAACACACTACGCGCATTGGAAAAGACTCCCTGCTTATCGACTTCGGTCAGAATGCTTCCGGTATTGTCAGACTGGAGGTAAGTGGGAGCAAGGGGGATAAAATCAGGATTTTTCCGGCGGAAGTGTTGGATAATGGCGGACTACCTTACCAAAAAGCATCAGGCGCTCCTTATTATTTCGAATATGTGTTGCGCGGCGAGGAAAGCGAATGTTGGCAACCTTCGTTTACCTACTATGGCTTCAGGTATGCGTTGGTGACCGTTGAAAGTGCCTTGCCGATGGAGGAAAGCAATATCCAGCTGACCATGCTTCATACCCGCAACAGCGCGCCCGACGTGGGTTCATTTACTTGTTCCAATCTGCTTTTCAATCAGATAAACGAGTTGATCCGATGGGGCATAAAAAGCAATTTAGCCAGTGTGGCTACCGATTGTCCACACCGTGAAAAGCTGGGGTGGCTTGAACAGACATATTTGATCGGCGCCTCCATGAGGTATAATTTCGACATATATAACCTCTATCATAAAATCGTAGACGATATGATAGCCGGCCAGTTGGCGAACGGATTGGTGCCGGATATCGTGCCTGAATATGTGCCTTTTGAGGGAGGGTTCAGGGATTCGCCGGAGTGGGGAAGCGCAGCCATCATCATTCCATGGTACCTGTATCAATGGTATGGCGATCGGTCCGTATTGGAACGGACTTACCCAATGATGACCCGGTATATGGCGTACCTGCAGCGCAAGTCGGAAAACGACCTGCTCGATCATGGACTGGGTGACTGGTTTGACCTGGGGCCAGACGATCCGGGGGTGTCTCAGCTCACACCGATCGGCCTCACTGCCTCCGCCATTTACTTCTATGACGCTAAACTGCTGGCGCAGGTGGCGTCGTTGCTTGGGCATGAAGGCGATAGCAAGCAATACGGTGCGCTTGCCGATCGCATCAGACAGGCGTTCAATGGCACTTATTTTGACGCGAAGAGGGCGGTTTATTCCACAGGTAGCCAGACATCGTTCGCCATGCCGCTGTATATGGATATGGTCGATGACAGCGTGCGGAAACGGGTAGAAGGTAATCTTGTTGATAGCATCATCGGCAATGACCGGGCACTTACGGCCGGCGACGTGGGGTATCGCTACCTGTTGCGTGCCTTGGAAACTGCGGGGGCCTCCCAACTGATTTACGAAATGAACAACCGTGATGATGTGCCTGGATATGGTTACCAGATCCGAAATGGTGCCACAGCCCTCACCGAATCATGGGCAGCACTGAAATACGTCTCAAATAATCACATGATGTTGGGCCATTTGATGGAGTGGTTTTATAGCGGATTATTGGGTATACGATCAGCGACAGGGAGTATCGCGTTCAAATCGATAACAATAAAGCCGGCCATCATTGCAGGTATGGAGTCCGCCAGCGGCAATTACCAATCGCCTTATGGGCCGATTGGTGTGGCTTGGGAAAAAGCGGAAAATGTGCTGGGGGTCCGAGTGGAAATACCGCCCAATACCACAGCAGTAGTTTACTTGCCTCGCTACGAGAATGGCCAGATACGGGAAAGCGGCGTAGACGTGAAGCAACATCAGGATGTCGAGGTTGTAGGACAGGATAGTGGCTATACAATGTTGAAAGTAGGGTCGGGAGCGTATACATTCAACGTGCCTATGGATTGAATTGCCCCGTTTGAGCATTCAGGTAAGTGCAGGACACTTGGTTTTATTATTTACGCTATCTTGCATGCGGATTATAAACCACTTGACTTCTTCATTAATTACCGTATTACCACATATGCAAAAACTCATGAAAAAGAATCCCTGTTTGGCATTTACCCTTGCCGTGCTGATGCTGGTCTCGGCTTGCCAGACCCAAGAGAAGCAGGATACTGAACAGGTAGAACTAAAACCTAAGGTCGAGAAAATCAATGTCGCTCCGGACTTTGTGGTGGAGCACCTCTACAGCCCCTCCGAAAATAAGAAAGGGTCGTGGGTGGCGATGACGTTTGATGACAAGGGACGGATGATCACGTCAGATCAATATGGTTCCTTATACCGGATCAATGTTCCGGAAATCGGAGCGGATACGCTGACAGCCGAGCCCGAGCGCCTGACAATTCCGGGGGATGAATGGAAGGACGACACCACGCAGACCAAAGTAGGGATGGGTTATGCGCAGGGACTGCTTTGGGCATTCAACAGTCTGTATGTGATGGTGAATCATCGGGGAGATGAAAAGTTTGAAAAGAGCAGTGGCCTTTACCGGCTAAAGGATACAGACAACGACGATCAGTTTGATGAGATTAAGCTGTTGAAGTCTTTTGACGGGGAAGGTGAACACGGACCGCACAGTATCATCCTGGCTCCGGATGGACAGTCGATCTACCTCGTGTTAGGTAACCATACCGACGTGCCTGAAATGGATAGTTATTTGTTGCCTGCTAACTGGGATGAAGACAATATTTTCCAATTGATTACAGATCCGAGGGGTCACGCCAACGACCGTATGGCACCCGGAGGATGGATCGCCCATACCGATTCATTGGGGCAGCATTGGCAACTGGTAGCGGCAGGGTTGCGGAATACATTTGACATCGCATTTAATGACGATGGAGAATTATTTGCCTATGATTCAGATATGGAATGGGACTTCGGAATGCCTTGGTACCGGCCAACGCGGCTCTTGCACGTAGCAAAAGGAGCGGATTTTGGTTGGCGGACAGGCAATAGCAAATGGCCTACTTATTATCCAGACGAGCTGCCGTCTTTACTCAATATCGGACAGGGATCTCCTACGAATTTAGTATATACTGGCAACGCTAGGTTTCCCGACAAATACCGCAATAGCCTGCTGGCTTTTGATTGGAGTTTTGGTATTGTATATGCCGTGCAATTGGAAGCGGATGGAGCGACGTATCGGGCGAAGGCAGAAGAGTTCCTTTCCGGTACCCCACTGCCGCTTACCGATGGTGAAATCGGTCCGGACGGTGCACTCTATTTCCTTACTGGAGGGCGGAGACTGGAGTCCGATTTGTATCGAGTGTCTTATAAAGATCAAGACAAGGTAAAAGAGAAACCGCAACGGGAAAATGACCTCACCGAGGAAATCGTATTACGCAGACGGATTGAAGGCTATTTTGAAAAGGGCCCCGATACGAATATCGTTGCTGAAGTTTGGCCTTATCTGAATCACGACGATCGGCACATCCGCTACGCAGCGACCATTGCGTTGAGACACCAGCCAATCAAGCTATGGGGCAAACGGGTGTTCCGTGAGCGGAATATCCGGACAGTAACAAACGCAATGACTGCAATGGCGAGGTCAGGTTACCCCCAATTGCAGTCAATCATGCTGCGTAAGTTGATGACTATTGATATCAATCGGATATCCAAAGACAACAAACTAGGTTTGCTACGGGCATTTGAGGTCATACTGTATCGAATGGGCAATCCTGAACCTGATCTAACCAACCGCATGGCCGCTTATTTTTCGGATGCTTATCCAACGACCGATAATGCGCTTAATCGGGAATTCAGCAAACTTTTGATCCAGATTGGAGCTCCTTATGCGGTGGAAAGAACGCTTTCATTGCTGGATAGTGCTAAAGACGATTCCACAACGATGATGGCAACCTTAACAAGCTCTTCTGATTTAATATTACGGAATCCGCAATACGGGATGGACATCGCCGGTATGTTGGCCAAGACGCCGCCTATGCAGCAGATTTACCTGGCCACGGCACTCAGTAAGGCCGATACGGGATGGACCCCTGAATCATACGAGCATTATTTTAAATGGTTTTATGATGCTTTTGGCTACAAAGGCGGCAATAGCTACATCGGTTTCATTGATGCAGCCCGTAAATTGGCATTGAAAAACGTGCCGGAAGATCAATTTGACCATTACAACACCATATCCGGAGATTCGCTTCTCGCAGCGTCCGGCAAGGATTTGCTTGAAAACATTGTGCCACCCAAAGGGCCTGGAAAAGCCTGGAAAGTAGACGAGGCGCAGAAAGCGGTAGAAGGAGATAAAGGCAAAAGAAATTATGAACAGGGTAAGTCTCTGTTTGCAGCCGTGCGTTGTGCCTCCTGTCACATGATGGGCGGAGAGGGAGGTGCAATCGGCCCGGATCTTACGCAGTTGGGAACACGTTTTTCTGTTCATGATATGCTGGAAGCCATTATTGAACCCAACAAAGTCATTTCTGATCAGTACGAGTCTAAAGTATTGGTATTGAAAGACGGATCATCAGTATTGGGTCGGTTAATCAGCGAAGAAGGGGATGTGTATTCGGTGTCGCAGAATCCATATGCGCCACAGGTATTGAAAGAGATACCCAAAAGCGATGTGACTGAAATACGGGTAGCAAAAGTTTCTACCATGCCTCCAGGATCATTGAACGTGCTTAATGAAGAAGAGTTGAAAGATTTGATAGCCTACCTGATGGCTGGTGGAAACGAAAATAATCCCGTTTATCAAGATAAGTAAAAAAATGGCTGGATGGAGCGATAAGATATCGAACCACCTGCAGGTGGGTGGGATAGAAACCGCGATTTTAGATAATGGACCTGGCAGGGGAACACGTATTGCTTGGATCAATACAGGAACCGGCCTGCGGTACAAAGTTGTCATTGACCGGGGTTTGGATATCGCCGATGCGTGCTATAATTCCCATAGCTTGGTTTGGTTGAGCCATGTAGGGGTGGTGGCACCCAATCCCAGTGGATATCGGGGTATCGAGTGGCTCAACGCATTCGGTGGCGGCTTGCTCACCACCTGTGGGTTGGATCATGTGGGCGGACCGGAATCGGACGAATTTGGGGAGCGGGGGCTTCACAGTCAATTTAGTGGCTTGCCCGCTACCATCGAATCCATTATCCAGCCCGATCCGGCTGCGGGGCAGTTAGACATGAGTATCACGGGTATTGTTAAGCAATCCCGGCCATTGGGTATGCAGCTCGTGCTACGGCGCACCATCTCCGGTAGACTGGGTGATCCCGCTATCTATATCCATGATGAGGTTATTAACCACGGCAATACGCCCGCGCCACACATGCTGCTTTATCACATGAACTTGGGCTGGCCATTGGTTGATGAAGGTGTGGATATCTGCTGGCGCGGCCCTTGGGAGTCACGCGAAGGTGCCGGTAAGGCGAAGATTTTTCAAGCTGGGCAACCTTTCCGAAAGGGGAGCCCGCCATTGAAAGATCACATGGGAAGTGGCGAGGAAGCGGCTTTTATTGATGTGGAAGCGGATGATGACGGAATATGCTGTTGTGGAATCCATAATCCACATATCGGTATCGCATTGTCCATCGAATTCAAAAAAGCCCAGTTGCCCTGGCTGACCAACTGGCAGCATTGGGGGCCGGGAGAGTGTGTGGTGGGGTTGGAGCCGGGCACCCATCCGCCCATTGGCCAGGCAAAAGCCCGGGAGAACGGTTCGCTTATTTTGCTGGAACCACGCGAACGTAGGGAATATGAGGTAACGGTCCGAATCGTGGACCAAGCGGCTGATATTGCCGGTTTTTTACAACGCACAACAAGCAACTAGTGTAAATGTTGATTCAGATACGGTGTTTCAGTACGTAATTCGTTATCTTAGAACCATTGTAATAACCCCATTATCAATTATATTCATGAACACAGTAAGGAAAATAGTATCACTCATTTTGCTAATCACGATGGGTGGTTTAGCCGGTTGTTCAAACAGCACCGCTACGCAGGAGCCGCAACCCGATGCAGAACAATGGGTTACTTACCAGGGCGACGACGGTCCTGGAAAGGGTAAAAGGATCGTTTTGATCAGCGGGGACGAAGAATATCGATCGGAAGAAGCGTTGCCTATGTTAGCTCAGTTATTGGCTAAGCGATTTGGCTTTACATGCACCGTGTTGTTTTCGGTGGATTCGTTAACCGGAGAAATCGATGCAAATGAGCAGTCCAATATTCCCGGACTCGCTAGTTTGGAGTCCGCCGATCTGATGGTGATTTTTACCCGTTTCCGTGAATTGCCTCCGGATCAAATGCGGTATATTGACGCATATCTCAAAGCAGGGAAGCCGGTAGTCGGCTTGCGCACGTCCACGCATGCATTTCATTATGCAAAGAACCCCGGTGATCCGTATGCAAAATATGATTTCCAAAGTACCGCACCAGGTTGGGAACAGGGATTTGGCAAGATCGTTTTGGGAGAAACTTGGGTAAGCCATCATGGCGACCATGGCAAAGAGGGTACACGGGGCTTAAATAATGAGGCCGCCGCGGCCAATCCGATACTGAATGGTGTCGCCGATATCTGGGTGCCCACGGATGTTTATACCGTCGGGCCGTTGGAAGATGCTGATGTGTTGGTTTACGGACAGTCTACCAGCGGAATGACAGCGGATGCACCCATCAACAAAGATAAAGCGGCATTGCCCGTTGCTTGGACGAGGAACTACACGATCGAAGGCGGGAAAGAAGGGAAAGCGTTCACGACAACCATGGGGGCGTCGATCGATCTGTTAAATGAAGATTTGCGAAGATTACTCGTCAATGCTTGTTTTTGGGCAGTTGATCAACCAATCCCGGAAAAAGCAGATGTGGCATTCGTTTCTTCCTATCAACCGACGATGTTTGGCTTTGACAGTTTCAAAAAAGGCAAGTCACCCGCAGACTACAAATAAATTATTTCATCTAATCAAGACAACATGTTACCAATTGGCGTCAATACTTTTTTACTGACCTCGCCCTTTACGAATGAAAGCATCGATATTATCCGGCAATTTAAGGACTGGGGCAGCGATGCGATCGAAATCGCGCTCGAGGATGCTTCCCATATAGATCCTCATCTGATCAAGCGGGCATTGGACGACAACGGTCTGCGCTGCTCTTCCATCTGCGCCGCGATGGGCCCCGGTCGGGATCTGCGTGGTACCAAAGAAGAACAGCAGAATTCCATCGACTACATCACTCAGGTGCTGGATGTGATGAGCGTATTGGACTGCCCGGTAATGGTGGGGCCACTTTATTCTACCGTGGGTCGGGCGGAGCAAACGACGGAAGACGATTATAAGGCGCAGTGGGATATTGTCGTGAAGCATTTGAAAACATTGGCATCCCGTGCTGGTGACTTGGGGAAGAAATTGGCAATTGAGCCCTTAAATCGGTACGAAACCGATTTTATCAATACCTGTGAGCAAGCGCTGAAACTGGCAAACGCTGTGGATCATCCGGCGGTGGGCCTCCTGTTGGATACGTATCACATGAATATTGAGGAGAAAGATTCGGCGGCAGCAATCCGAAAGGCAGGGAAACACCTGTTGCATGTGCATGCGTGTGGTTGCGACCGGGGAGCGCCCGGAAACGACCACATCGATTGGGTGGGCATTCGAGATGCATTGAAAGAAGTTGATTACACAGGTAGCCTGGTCATCGAATCGTTTACACCAGCAGTTAAAGTAATCGCCAAAGCAGCGTCCATCTGGCGGAACTTCGAGCCTTCCCGCGAGGCCATAGCCGTTCAGGGAATCTCGTTTTTGAGGTCGCACTTTGGTGCATAGTATTTCCGATAAAAAAAGGGGCAACGTAATCGTTGCCCCTTTTTTTATTGCGCTATTTTCCAATTCGTCATTTCGAGAGCGGATGCGCTTTGAGCAGTTCTTCGGGATGGTAAAAGCCTTTCTTGTCGGCAATCGCAGCGCGTATGGCTTTCACCTTTTCGGGGTCTACAGGAGTGCCTTTATTGCCAAAGGAGTTTTTCACATACGTAAGCACCGCAGCTACTTCCTCATCGTTCATCAGGCCTCCAAATGGCGTCATGGGCACTTGTCCGGTATATTGGTGGCCCAGTAATTCCATGGGCCCCAGCATACCTTTCAAGGTCAGTTTGATCAGGCGGTCGTCGTTATCCAGCCAAGGGCTGCCGGCCAGCGGCGGGAAGCCCGAACTGGGAAGCCCCTTCCCGTCCGATTGATGGCACGTCTCGCAGAATCCGTCTTGCGCGTAGAGCAGATGGCCTTTTTTATACGATTCCAGATCCTTTCCTTTTAAATCGGTCGCCGCTGTCTCCTCTTTTTTGGTTGGCCCATGGACTTCTCCATTCAACCGAGCGAATGCGACTCCATAGGCATCCGTCATCCAATCATCGAGTGGTTTCTTCGCTGCCTCATCCAGAATGGCCAACCCCGGTTCTTTATCCAGCCAGGATGCCGCTACCAGCGCTTCCAAACGGACTCGCCCATGTTCGTCACTTGCAGCTTCCTTCAGTAATTGGGCTTGATCGGCAACCTGATGGCCTGTGTAACGTAACACACGTACAGCTGCCGCGCGGACCCGATAGTCGTCAGCATGCAGTAGTTGGCGAAGCAACGACTGATCCACTCGATTAAGCCCCCAACTTACCCATAACCCTTCCAGCAGATGATGTTCGTAACGGGGATCATTTTTATCGAGGTTCTTGACCCAGGTTCTAAGGTGCGCCAATACCTCGGACGAATCACGTCCACGGAGTTCGCGGCGCGTACGATAGCGGGATCGGTATTCAGGCAACTTCAGATTGTCCAGTAAGGTATCGATAGGTGCGTCGGCGATTAAAGCGGGCTTGACCAATGGGCGCGAAGGGTAGGTAACGCGATAAATACGTCCATGCGTATGGTCACGCAGGGGATCTCGTTGGTTGTGTTGCATGTGTCCGATCAATACATTATGCCAGTCAATGATATACAGCGAACCGTCGGGTGCAAATTCGAGATCAACCGGGCGGAAATTGGGGTCCTCGGAGCGTAGCAGATCTTGTCTGTGACGACTTTTATATCCCGTTCCGTCGTCTTCCAACGTGTGCTCTTTCGTGCCCAGAAAGCCGATCGTGTTGTTGATCAGGTAATCGCCCTGCACCTCATCCGGAAAATGACGACTTGAAATGAATTCTAGTCCCGAAGTCGGGCGCACCTGATGGGCTTCCTCCACCAGGTTCCTCGATTTGGGCGTGAATATACCATAGATCGGTTTGACGGTACCCGGCATCATCCAGCTTACGGCGGGGCCCGAAGTCTCGGCATAAAAATTCTGCCCCCAATCGTCAAAGGCAATACCCCATGGATTTGGAACGGAAAGCTGGGCGAATTCCAGTTTGTGCCGGTTGGGATCGTAACGGAAAAAGCCTCCGTTGGTGGTACGCACGGTACCATAAGGAGTTTCGATATCACTGGCGAGGAATACACCCGTCCCCATATAGATGGCACCCGAGGGATCCACGGTATAGGCGTGGTGCGCGTGGTGGGTGTCGTGGTCGTCGAACCCACTCAGCAGAATTTCTTTTTTGTCGGCTTTCCCGTCCCCGTCCGTATCGTTGAGCCGGACAAAGTCGGTCCCCTGCGAAACATAGACACCTTCCGGGGCGATCTCAAATCCTACGGGCAGATGCAGACTGTCCGCAAAAACCGTTTGCTTGTCGGCCTTGCCGTCGTTGTTGGTATCTTCAAAAATGAGGATCTTGTCGTTGGGCTTGGGGTCCCCCGGCTTCCAGTGCGGATAGGTAGGCATAATCGCTACCCAAAGGCGCCCCTGATTATCAAAAGACATTTGCATCGGCTTTTCAAGTTCGGGAAACTCTTCCTCGGAGGCAAAAAGTTCGATTTTGTAGCCGGGTGCCAGCTTGAATTTACCAAGTGCCTCTTCACCATAGAGGTACCTCGGAACGCCATTGTTGCTCGGTACGTAGTTTGTTTTTACTTCGGGAAGTTTGGTGGTCAGCGCGTCGGCGCTGTCCAGATCAAACCGTTCTCCTTTGACCGCTTTCCAGATTGCTTCATCGCGGATCGCTGTCATTTCCCTGATTTTGGCAATTTCAGCGGGATAGTTGTCCGGCCCAAACGGATCGTACCGCCGACCATATGCTTGAACACCGTTGGGCATTTTAAAATCTTTATGCCACATCCAGTTTTTCTCCATTACTGCGGCATGGACGGATTCCCGATGGGCATTGCTTTTTACTTTTTCGTTGCCAAAGACAGCGTTTGCCAAGAGCACGGAAAACTTCTTGTACCCCTCTTCATTGAGTTGCAGGCCGTCGATGGTCCATTGCCGGTCACCTTTATCAAAGAGCTTCTTAAACGGTGTATACATATCCACGAAAAGCACATGATTGCTATCTGCCACAGCTTTCATGGCCTCGGTGTACATCGAGAGGTGTTCGTTTTCCGTTTTACCATCAGGAAGGTCGTATTTATCCGACAGATCCTCGAATGCGATAGGTGACACGAGCGCAAGTTGGGGAGCCGACACTCCGTTGTATTGTTGCTGCAAGGTGTACTTGACAAACGCATCGAGTTCGTTTTTATAGCGTTGAAGCCCCGCTTCGCCATCGAAAGATTCCACTGCGCCAAAAAAAGCAACGATGATGTCTGCCTTGTGGCGGGTGAGCCACTGGTCAGGCGTTTCAAAATGACCCACTAAATTCGGATCATTTGTCAGTTCCGTCTGGAACTGCTCAGCGCCCGGAAATGCCCAAGGTGAATTACGGCCCGAATGGGGCCGGAATCCGGGTGTATTGCCGCCATCACTCATGTTGCGGATATACAACAGGCTATCCGGATACCGGAGTTGCATTTCCGTTTCAAAGTAACCGAAATCCATCATCCGCGATCCGAGGTTGTTGCCGATTGAAATGATGTGTGCCCCTTTCTTGAGTTTCAACGCAGCCGAGTTGGAGCCGGTGCATTGAAGTAGGCACACGGCGATTGCGACTGCCACAAGAAGCGTAGCTGTGCGATTAGCATCACTTCCCTTTTTTGTTTGTTTCATCCGTCTATTAATTTATTTATTTCTGCCTTCAAGGATACACGAGCTCGCTCCGTGAGTCAGCGTTCAATGGTCAGTACCAGCACCTAAGTACAAATCTTCCGGAATCATTACCCTCAACGATTAAGCAAACCACAGCAAGAATGAAACCTGAGTAACTAGAAGCACGCGAAATTGTACTATTTCTTAACTAAGTTTATAACGATAATGGTATGCTACTCCTGATAAACGAAGATAAAGTTTTTTTTTCATCATAACTGTCATGGTCTATCCTTGTCTTCATGGCGCAATTGGATAAATAGCTTTATGATTTGTACAAAATCGGCTGTTTGCTGCACTGAGTAAATTTTTAAAGATGAAAGCAGGAAAGTTCAGGACGGCAATGTCAGTTTCTAATTTTAACTTTGGTTTGAAAGAAAGGGGTGTGGCAGATTAAAAGAGTGGCGGATAAATGGACTCTTCTCTTGACACAGTTATAAGCAAAAAAGTAAGAATTTCCATTAAAACGCAAGTAGAAGCAGAAGTTGTGCGTTTTTTACTGATTAATGGGTATCTTCCGCGCAGATTTTGATGCGCTATTCGACGAAGCATCGAGTGGTAAATCAAAAGAGGGAAAATTAATTATGATTAATCAATTAAACAATTAAACATGAACGAAAACGTTAACAGGGGTGCTTTATTCAACGGATCTTGTTTCGCCCTGATTACAACTGCTTTTACCTTTTCAATCCGGGCGGGAATTCTTCCCCAACTTGGCGAAGAATTCAGCTTGACTGCAACCCAACTGGGGGTTATTAACTCCATGTTCTTCTTTGGATTCCCGATTTCCATGATTATCGGCGGGTTAATCTACCATTCTTTCGGTGCCCAAAACATCATGCGCGTTGCCTTTTTAGCGCACACTATTGGTATTATCATGACCATCTATGCCGGCGGTTATTCAACATTGTTGATTTCCACCTTGTTTATTGGTTTCGGTAACGGCTGTACCGAGGCCGCCTGTAATCCGATGATTGCAGACATGTATTCGGGTGTGAAGATGGATAAGATGCTGAATAGGTTCCACATGTGGTTTCCCGGAGGCATCCTGTTGGGCTCCTTACTATCGCAAGCCATGACGGCTATCGATTTCACCTGGCAAGTCCAGATGTGGGTTACTATGGTTCCGACCATTATATACGCCATACTGTTTTACGGCAAGACGTTTCCAAAACCGCTTGTGGAGGCTGCCACGTCATTGGCACAGAACCTTAAGGCGATGGTTACACCCACGTTTATCTTCTTGTTTGTCTGTATGTTCCTGACGGCAATATCGGAATTCGGCCCCAATCAATGGGTGAGCGTAATCATGGCTAGCAGCGGCGCTGAGCCGATGTTGATTCTGGCACTGACAAGTGGGTTGATGGCTGTTGGAAGGTTTTTTGCCGAACCCGTGGTTAAAGCATTCGGACAGACCGGCGTACTTCTAGGTGGCGCTATTTTAACGGCTATCGGTATCTACATGTTCAGTACGGTCACTGGGCCGCTCGCCTATGTGGCTACCGTTATTTTCGCTATCGGCATATGTTATTTCTGGCCGGTAATGGTAGGGGCGGCTGCGCAGCGGGTGCCTAAGAGCGGTGCGTTGGGTATGTCCATCATCGGTGGTGCGGGTATGTTTTCCTCAGCAATTTTTCAGCCGTTTATTGGCGGCTGGATTGACACGGCAAGAGCCGAAAATGCGGCTGAAGGACTTACAGGTTCCGCTTTGGAGCTTGCAACCGGTCAAGATGCATTGGTCAACATGCTATCGTTTCCCGTTATTCTGATTGTGCTATTTACCATATTCTTCTTTTGGCAAAAAAAGGTAACTGAAAAGACTGCTCAAACTGGTGCAGCCCAACAGTCGATACATTAGCGATAACTTTTGATTATTGACTAGGTAGCCAGGGCGCTATCGGTCGGCTATTTTGATACAAAAATATGCCGGAGTGGATAAGTACGTTTAAAAAAATGATAAATAAATGCTCAAAAGATATTGAATGCTTGTGCTTTGCTAACGTTTGTTTATAACAGATACTAATATAATAACAGTTCGCTAAATATGATTTAGGCGGGGTGGAATGGGGTAAAGGTTGCTGGGTGGTCGTATGGCTGATAACTAAAGGGCGCGAATCGGACACTATTTCGATAAGCGCCCCCATTCTTCTCTGCATCAAAGGTTCTCAATGTAACAATTGATCGAAGTGTTAATTTATAAACCAACTAGTTATGACAACATGTAAAACAGGGCAAATCAGTAACAGCGGTCGTTTACGGTCAAAACGGCCGATCTGGCAAAGCAGCATAGCGTACGTGTTTATGCTGCTCTTTACGGGTGTGATTCAGACCGGATGGGCCGAACCTTATCAACAACAAACAATCAGCGGGAAGGTGACCGATGCATCAAATCGGCCGATCAATGGCGTCACGGTCGTTGAAAAAGGCACCAACAATAGCACGAGTACAAACGATCAGGGAACGTACACCCTTGTCCTACAACAAAGTGAGGAAGCCGTATTGGTCTTTTCCGGAGTGGGCTATACATCCCGGGAGGAAGCCGTTAAAGGCGCAGCGCTAGACATCGTGCTGGAATCGAGCCAAACGGATTTGGATGAAGTCGTGGTAATCGGATATGGCACACAACGCAAGTCCGACCTGACCGGTGCGGTGGGTACAGTGCGGGCCGACGCGTTGCAGGAACGGCCGGCATCGTCGCTCAATCAGAGCCTGGCCGGCCGGGTAACCGGGGTAGCGGTGTCGTCAAACTCAGGCAGACCCGGCGGGAGGACCAATATCCGGATACGTGGCGCCAGCTCCATTAGCGTATCCAACAATCCACTATATGTGATCGATGGGGTTATTTTAACCACAGCTGGACTTCAGAACGGCAGCACACCGATCGATTACCTCAATCCGAATGACATTGAGTCCATTGAAGTACTGAAAGATGCTTCTTCTACCGCTATCTATGGAGCACGTGGCGCCAACGGGGTGATCATGGTAACTACTAAACGGGGAACGTCCGGCGGCGGTGGACTAACCTATGATTCGGATTTCAGCATCGGTGTGGCTCCCAAACTGTTGCCGATGCTGAGCTCCGAAGAGTTTCTTCGGGTGGAGGAAATCGCTTATGCCAACGCTGCGAAATTTGATCCCGATGGCTGGGAAACCGGTACGAAGTATGACGATCCGCGGAGCAAACGGACCAACCCTCTGCTTTTTGATGAACAAGGGAATCCCTTGTATAACACCAATTGGCAGGAAGTTGCATTCCAAGAAGCTTTTTCGCAAAATCATCAATTGGGATTTACGAACGGAAATGAAACAGGAAGTTATGGAGCATTTCTGAATTACCGTAACGAAAATGGAATAATAACAGGTTCATGGCAGAAGCGGTATGCCGGGCGCTTCGTGTTTGATACGCAGCTCAAAGAATGGTTGAAGGTAGGGGGAACATTGGGATACAATGATCAGAACGAAAAGCAAATCGACCAGCTGGATGGGGGCGGTATTACGATGGTGCGGCAGATTCTCGAGGCCTTGCCGATCATTCCCGTACATTATGCAGATGGTTCGTGGGCCAGTAACCGGGATTATCCGGGTATGGAAGGTGGTGATAACCCGCTTCGCGTAGCCGATGAACGGCTGTTTTTCCTCCGTACGCAAACCATGTTGGGCAACATGTACGCCAATATCCAGTTGGCCGAAAACCTGGAATTACGATCTACCCTTGGTACGAACGTCATCAATCAGCGCAGGGATTATTTTGCTGCGGCGGGGATGCAATACATCTCCACCAACGGTAACGCGTCGGTCATCAACAATCGGTTCAATTCCTGGCAGTTTGAAAACTACCTGACCTACAATAAAGAATTCAATGAAATTCATTCTTTGAATGCCATGTTGGGGCTTTCCTGGCAACACGTTGGCCGATTCGAAAACGAAGCCAGCGCAGAGGGATTTACGGATAGTTACTTCCAGTTCAACAACCTGGGGGCTGGAGCGACGGCATTGGCGCCACGCTCCGTTGCAGAAGGATACGGCCTCAATTCCTATTTTACTCGGTTAAACTACGCACTGCAAGGCAAATACCTGGTAACATTTACCGGTCGGGTAGACGGGTCGTCCAAATTCGGTGAGGAAAACCAATATGCGTTTTTCCCCTCGGCGGCTTTGGCATGGCGGGTCAGCGACGAATCCTTCATGGATGATATGCCCGCTATTTCCAACCTTAAGATCCGTGCAAGCTACGGGGCTACGGGCAATTCCGAAATTCCCGCCTACCGGGCGCTTGCGGGCATGAATAACTATCCGGTTATTTTTGACGGGTCGCGCGAAATCGGCATCGGTGTCGGACGGATGCCCAACCCGGATCTGCGATGGGAAAAGACCCACCAAGTGGATGTCGGTTTGGAATTGGGACTCTTTTCCAATCGGGTGAATCTCGAAGTGGACCTCTATCGCCGGAAGGTCGACGACATGTTGTTGGATGCACCACTACCGCAAACCAGTGGGTATTCCAGTATCTTCACCAACATCGGCAGCATGGAAAACAAGGGAATAGAAGTCGGGTTGAATACCACCAATATCCAGTCGGATGACTTTACGTGGAATACGATATTCAATATATCCATCAACAAAAATAAGGTGCTGGAGCTTTCCGGTGGCAGCGACATTTTCCCCGGGGCGGCAACCATTGTCCGGGTCGGTGAGCCAGTGGGATCGTTTTTTGGGCGGAAGCACCTGGGAACTTGGTCTACAGCCGAAGCCGAAGAAGCGGCAACCTATAATGCATTGCCGGGCGACGTCAAGTTTCTGGACTTGAATAACGATGGTGCTGTTAATGACAACGACCGGACCATTATCGGGAAAGGCGTTCCGGATGGATTCGGGACCCTCCTCAATACATTCCGATACAAAGCCTGGTCATTGACCATAGATTTACAGTTTATGTATGGGAATGATGTGCTCGACCGGAGCATCCACTCCGCAGAAGACCGGCAGGGCATCGCAAACAGTTATAAAACGGTGTTGAATGCTTGGACAGAGGAGAATCAAAATACCCCAATTGCACAGATACGGCCCATTCCGGCCGGTTATGATACGTATGACGATAGCCACAAGGTAAGCGATGCCTCTTTTATACGGGGTCGAAACCTGCTGCTTGGGTATGTGGTGCCCGCACAATTTGCATCCCGGTTGAAGCTGCAACGACTGCGAATCTTCGGATCGGTTCAAAACTTTTTCGTTGCTACCAAATACAGTGGTTTCGATCCGGAGGTATCCAATTCCAGTTCCGCATTTGGTCAGGGATACGGATTGTATGATTATCCCCGTCCTCGGGTATTCATGTTGGGTTTAAATATTGGTTTGTAATGGCTTGGGCAACTAAAAACGAAAAAGTGATGAAAACAATAGCATTAAAATATATGGCGGTGGCTCTCGGAATGGGAACATTCGCATTGGGAGGCTGTTCTGAATTCTTGAACGAAGCGGATCCCACTAATTTTACCGTTGAACAATATTTCACCAAGCCCGAGCACGCCCGGAGCTCCGTGAATGCCATTTACGCAAGCATGCGCGATCCATTGGGCAGTGGTTTTAATGGCGGGGCGTGGATGATGACCGAGTTTGCCACCGGATTGGCCGCTACCGACCTCGGGCAGGCTGCGAATAGCTATTTTGTCAAAGACCTAAACAACACTTCAGATAACGGATATGGCGCAACGTATTGGCAAAGTTACTACCGGGGCATTACCAATGCCAATCTGTCGATCGCCAAAATTCCCGAAATCACCATGGACGAGGCGGAGGCTACACGGTTACTGGGTGAAGCCCATTTTTTGAGGGCGTGGTATTATTTTGAGTTGATCCGGATGTTTGGGCATATTCCACTGATTACCGAACCCGTAAATCTGGAATCGGAGCAGCTTCGGCCATCGCAGGCCGATCCGGAAGCGGTTTACGAGTTGATCGTGCAGGACCTTACGACGGCGGAGGCATCCGGAATGCCCTGGACAGACGCTTCGGGTCGCGTAAACTTGGGTGCCGTCAAATCCCTGTTGGCGGAAGTGTACTTAACCATGGCTGGTTACCCGCTACAGAAAGGCGAAGCCTACTATGGCTTAGCCGCAGAAAAGGCTAAAGAGGTGATGGACTCCGAGGAATTTGAGCTGTTTAGCAGCTACGATGACCTGCATGATCCCAGCACGAAAAACATGGCGGAAAATATTTTCATGATCCAGTTTGCAACCCAATTGATTCCGGGCAACTGGCAGGTTTCCATCATCCCCTATAATAAGAACATTTCCAAGTATTCGGATGAAACCGGAGGTATCTATGCCACGGCAAATTTTGTGAGATCCTATGAGGCGGGCGACCTGCGTGCAAAAGAAAAACAATTTTTCTATACCACATTTACCCACGAGGATCGACGGGATGAAGTGGTGGAGCTTGGTGGATATTTTATTTGGAAGCATTTCGATGAAGTTGCCCAAACCAGTTCGGGAAACAGTGATCTCAATTGGCCCGTTATCCGCTATGCGAATGTGTTGTTGACGTATGCCGAGGCGGCGAATGAGGTAAATGGTCCGACAGCCGATGCCTACCAGGCGGTCAACGCCATCCGATCGCGGGCCGAATTGGATGACCTCGAAGGCTTATCAAAGGAACAATTACGGGAAGCCATCTGGAAAGAACGCTGGTACGAGCTGTGCTTTGAAAACAAGACGTGGTTCGACATGGTCCGCTTACGGAAAGCCTTCAACGTAGGAACCAAACAGTTTGACAACTATGTTGGGCATAAATTTTCATATGGGCCGGTTTTGAAAGAGCGGGAATTGCTGTTTCCCATACCAACCAGCGAGGTACGGAATAATACAAATTTGATACAAAACGATGGGTATTAATGAGCAATAAGATTCCCGTTTATAACGTATAATAGTTAAATTTAAACATAAATTATCAATAATCAAATGGAAACAAGTAAGTTAGCGAAGAGTTCATTGGAACAGGGGGAAGGGATATTACGCCTGGCTCCGACGTGGGTACCCCGGTCGTTCTGCGTACCGGGCCGCCGGATCAAGCTTCATCCCGACGATTACTATGTACTCGGTGGAGCACGTGGGGGCATAGATGAGCGTTGGTTTTCATCGACAACCCCGGCGAAAAATGGTCCGTTGACGGGAGAAAACGAAGGGCTTAGTCCGGTAGTCTATGAAGAGGGCGGGCGCACCCAGCAGTTTCTATTGAAGGATGCAGTTGACGAGTTGAAAGGCGAACTGATTGGCTCCCGTCTTTGGGATGAATACCAAAGTTGGCCGATTTATTCTAAGTTTTTTGATAACATGGGCCCTCTACCTCATCACGTACACCATAACGATGAAAAGGCTGCGCTCATCGGACAAAAAGGTAAACCGGAGGCTTATTACTTCCCGCCGCAATTGAATAACCATGGAGGTGATTATCCATACACGTTTATAGGCTTGGCACCGGGCACAACCAAGGATCAAATCCGCGAATGTCTTGTCAACTTCACGAAGGGCGACAATAAGATCACGAATTATTCACAGGCGTACCGCCTTGAGCCGGGTACGGGATGGGATGTTCCTCCGGGGTTGCTTCATGCACCCGGAAGCCTCTGTACTTATGAACCGCAAAAGGCGTCCGATGTGTTTGCGATGTACCAATCCTTGGTGAACGAAGCCATCATCCCCGAAGAATTGCTGTGGAATGGCACACCGAAAAATAAAATCGGTGATTTTGACGAACTGATCGATGTGCTGGACTGGGAGCTGAATCTTGATCCAAATACCATGCAGAACCGGTTTATGGCGCCGATTCCGGTACAGCATGAAGAGGAAATGCGCAATGCCGGTTATGTTGAAAAGTGGATATGCTATAAATCGGATGCGTTCAGCGCGAAGGAATTGACCGTATTACCGGGCGCAACAGTGACCATCCGGGATGCCGCGGCTTATGGAATGATCATGATGCAAGGACATGGCACCATGGGCGTATGGGACATCGAAACGCCGGCGCTGATCCGTTATGGCCAGTTGACGCACGACGAATACTTCGTGAGCGAACGTGCAGCACAGGCAGGAGTGAAAATAGTGAATCGCTCGAAAACAGATCCAATCGTCATGTTGAAACATTTTGGTCCGGGGAATCCAGACTTGGTGTTGTCCTAATCGATACCGTGGTATATCGACGAATAAAAAGTAAACGTATTTAGGAACGAGAGATCAATAAAAAAGAGTTATGGATACAAAAAACAATTTTCCGAAGCTATACAATGCGACGTGGCCGGGAATCGTGGGTAAAGGTGAAGGCTCCGAGCCTGTGATTCCGTTTGATGACCTATTGGCCTACACGGCGGCAGCGGAAGTGAATGGAGTGAAGTTTGACGGGGTGGATATTGGATTGCTGGAACCACACGTGGACATCAATGGCGGAAAAGACGAAGTAAGGCGGCTGGCCGATAAAGTTTCGGCTCACGGCCTGAAAATCGGCTCTCTGGTGGCTCCCATTTGGGCGGGATCGGCTATGGGAAGTAAAGAAAGCCGCGCGGTATTTGTAGATATGGTACGCAAGGCATGTGAGTTTGGACAGCAGTTGCGCGAGATGGGCATTCGCCCTTTCGGTGTGGTCCGTATAGACTCCTCCAGCTCACCGGCCGATTGGGCAAAAGATCCGGCCGGAAATACCAAAGTAATCGCGGAAACGTTCCGCGAGGCGTGCGACGTGGCGGCAGACTATGGCGAAAAGCTAGCGGCTGAGGGAGAAATCTGTTGGGGAGGCATGCACAGCTGGCGGACCATGTTGAATACATTGGAGGCGGTTGACCGGCCCAATATGGGCTTCCAGGCGGATATGTCACACACGTTCCTGTATTTGCTGGGGTATAATCAGCCCGAAGACCGGATTTTGCCGGCAGATTTCGAGTGGAGTGACCGCCAGGCGTTGGAAGAGGGGCTACAGACACTCACCAAGGCGCTGCGTCCTTGGACAATCGATTTCCACGTGGCACAGAACGACGGGACGGTCTTTGGCTCAGGTTCGCACGACAAGACCGGGCGTCATTGCTTGCCGAACGATCCGAATGGGAAGCTGAATATTGCACACGATGCCGGTTACTGGCTGCGCGGTGAAGATGGTCAATTGACCAAAGCGTTCAAGCACATCTGCTGGGACGGCTGTATGTTTCCTAATGAAGTGTTGCATAAACAAGAGACGTGGAACGATATTTTGGCGGCGTTGATCAGCGTCCGCGAAGCGCATGGCTGGAGCGCATAATTGAAATACACAGCTAAAACAACGATATTAAATCCTAAAACAGATGAGTAATAAAAAAGTATTGAGAATAGGACTGATTGGTTGCGGTTTTATGGGCCGCACCCATTCCAACGGATATAACCGGGTACCCAATTTCTTTCCTGATTTGCAGTATCAGCCGGTTCTGCAGGCCGTGTGTTCGCGCCGGGAGGATAAAGTGAAGGCGTTTGCGGAACAATGGGGCTTCGCTTCCTATGAAACGGATTGGCGTAAGCTGATCGCACGCGATGATATTGATGCGGTAGACATCTGTACGCCCAACCACCTCCATGCGGAGATTGCGATTGCGGCTGCAGCGGCCGGCAAGATCGTGCTCACGGAAAAGCCCTTGGCGAGGAACCTCGAGGAGGCAAAGCAGATGGTTGATGCGGTATCGAAGGCGGGCGTTGCAAATACCGTGTGGTACAACTACCGGCGTCTGCCCGCTGTTACATTAGCTAAGAAGATTGTGGCCTCGGGAAAATTGGGTAAGATATTTCATTACCGCGCAAATTTCCTGCAGGATTGGACGATCAGTGCCGATGTACCCCAAGGTGGCGATGCTGCATGGCGGATGGATGTCGATGTCGCGGGGTCTGGCGTCACCGGTGATTTGCTTGCCCATTGCATTGATACCGCCATGTGGTTGAACGGAGGCATTACTGAAGTGTCGGCAATGACCGAAACATTTGTAAAGCAACGGGTACACCTCGATACCGGCAAAATGCAGGATGTGGGTATTGATGATGCATGTATCTTCCACTGCCGGTTTTCGAATGGGTCGTTGGGGTTGTTTGAATCAACGCGTTACGCGCGCGGACACAAAGCGCTCTATACCTTTGAAATCAACGGTGAACATGCGTCTATCCGTTGGGATTTGCATGACTTGAATCGATTGGAATACTTTGACAATGCCGTAGACTCGGATGTGAAGGGGTGGAGCTCTATCCACGTAACGAATGGTGATCATCCCTATATGGATAAATGGTGGGTGCCCGGCTTGGGAATTGGCTACGAGCATAGTTTTGTTCATCAAGTGGCCGATTTTATGAAAAGCCTCGAAACCGGTGAATCGTGCCAGCCGGATTTCAAAAATGCATATGAGACCCAAAAAGTGTGTGAAGCAGTTATCGAGTCGGCCAAGTCGCGCAGCTGGAAAGATACCGCTGTCGAGATCGATTAGAAATTATATGATAATCAATATAACATGTTAAGAATGTCAAAAGGTTTCCGGACCTATTTAACTACCGGAGGATTGATATTAGCCGCGTCCGTGTACAGCGCCTGTACTTCTGGTGGAAGTCAAACGGAAACAACGAACGAAGCATCACAATCGGATTTTATAGACCTCTTTGATGGAACCAGCTTGTCCGGCTGGCGGGGAGATACCGCGCTATGGCGCGTGGAAGACAAGGCAATTGTCGGCGAGATACGGCCAGGCAAAGAACTGGAAAGGAACTCGTTCATTATCTGGGAAGGCGGCCGGCCGGCAGACTTCGAATTGATTGCAGAATATCGGATGAGCGGACAGGGCAACAGCGGTTTTAATTATCGCAGCGAGGAATTGGCGGATCTTCCGCTTGCCTTGCGGGGATACCAGGCCGATATCGATGCGGCCAATACGTATACCGGCCAAAATTATGAAGAACGCGGTCGTGCCATCTTGGCGTTTCCGGGTGAGCAGGTACGCCTTCCATCCGTAGACGGGGAGATCAGTGAATATGCCATAGGCAATATTTGGACGGCCAGGGAAAAAATCGATTCGTTGGGAAATCGAGATTCGTTAAAGCAACACATCAAGCAGGACGACTGGAATGAACTCCGAGTCGTCGCCAAAGGCAATCGTTTACAGCATTACATAAACGGCGTGCTAATGAGCGACGTGACGGACGACGACGAAAAGAATCGCAAACTCGAAGGTTTGATTGGATTTCAGGTTCATGTGGGCCCACCCATGAAAATTGCTTTCAGAAACATAAAATTAAAAAACCTATAACGAATGTTTCTTTTACTAGTGCTGTTGGTTGCCATTTCCGCCGATGGGTATGCACAATCCCCTCAAGAAGTTGAGGTTATCCAACACAACGAATTGACGCGTGAGTACATTTCTCCGCATCGCGTACTATGGCAGTCAGGCAATGTCGAAAATACCGATCAACTCCTTAAAGCTGGGAATGGACAGGCCGATCTGACCAATGCAAGCATCTGCGTGCTCAAAAATGATGAGACCGGAAAGCCGGCGAGTATATTGCTTGATTTTGGAAAGGAGTTGCACGGTGGGTTAGAAATTGTCACGGGCATGTGGTCGCCCGGTAATACCACGCGGAATATCCGCGTACGCTTTGGGGAGTCGGCGAGTGAAGCAATGGCCGAAATCGGCGAAAAAGGGGCCGCCAATGACCATGCCATCCGTGATTTTGACATGCAGGTTCCCTGGTTGGGGAAAATACAGGTGGGCGAAAGCGGCTTCCGTTTTGTCCGCATCGACCTATTGGATGCCGATGCGGAACTGCACCTGAAAGAGGTAAGGGCAATTTTTACTTACCGTGATATTCCTTACCTCGGGTCTTTTAAAAGCAGCGATGAGCGGCTAAACGAGATATGGAAGACCGGAGCGTATACCGTACACCTCAATATGCAGGAGTACCTTTGGGATGGCATCAAGCGCGATCGCCTGGTATGGGTAGGCGACCTCCATCCCGAAGTGGCAACCGTAAATACGGTCTTCGGATACAATGAAGTGGTGCCGAAGAGCTTGGATTTGGCCAGGGATGTAACGCCCCTTCCGGGATGGATGAGCGGTATCAGCACCTATTCCATGTGGTGGATTATCCTGCATCAGGACTGGTATATGCACCATGGCGACCTGGAATACCTTAAACAGCAGCAACCTTACTTATCCGGTCTGGTAAAACAGATTGCCGCCAAGATCGGACCAGACGGCAAGGAGCTGATGGATGGGAATCGCTTCCTCGATTGGCCGTCGAGCGAGGATCCGGAGGCTGTTCATGCTGGCCTACAGGCCATGGCTATTTGGTCTCTCTCAACAGCGGCGACATTAAGCGAAATAATGGGCGATGACGAAACGCGGCAAATCGCTGAACGTGCGGTTAGTAACCTGAAGAAATATATACCCAAAATGGGCCAGTCCAAGCAAGCTGCGGCATTGATGGCATTGACGGATTTGGTGCCGGCAACGCAAGCCAATACGCAGGTGTTGGCTGTAGCGGGAGCGAAAAACTTCTCGACGTTCTACGGTTACTATATGCTTCAGGCGATGGCGAAGGCGGGCAATTACGAAGGGGCATTGGATGTTATCCGGAGCTATTGGGGCGCAATGCTGGATCTGGGCGCTACCACTTTTTGGGAGGATTTTAACCTGGATTGGCTACCCAATGCATCGCGAATCGATGAGTTGGTGCCCGATGGAAAGAAAGATATCCATGGTGATTATGGCGACTATTGCTACGTCGGGTTCCGGCATAGCCTGTGCCACGGATGGGCGTCTGGACCTACCGCGTGGCTTACCGAACATGTGTTGGGTATCAAAGTGACTGCACCGGGAAGCAAGCAGATTTCCATAACTCCCCATCTGGGCGATTTGGAATACGCCGAAGGAACCTTTCCTACGCCTTACGGACTGGTCTATGTGAAGCATACCAAGCAATCCGATGGCCAAGTAAAGTCGGAGATCAAGGCACCCAAGGAAGTTAACATCGTCAACGGATCCGCCCACTAAACAAATACACGGTATGCAGCGGATCGCATTCAAGATGAAACTGATGGCCGGATGCCAGGAAGAGTACAAACGGCGACATGATACGATTTGGCCGGAATTGGTTAACTTATTGAAGGAAAACGGCGTTAGCGATTATTCAATTTTCCTGGATGAAGAAACCAATACCCTGTTCGCCATACAACAACAGGCGGCAGGGCAGTCTTCACAGGATCTGGGAAGCAATCCGATTATGCAAAGATGGTGGGCATACATGGCGGATATCATGGAAACAAGGGCTGACAATTCTCCGGTAAGCATCCCGCTTACGACCGTGTTTTACATGGAGTAACGGAGCTGCGATGATGGGGAAACATGCATTTTTACTGATTTCTTTTCTCGTCCTATCCTGGGCAATGCAACTGCTTTGGGCCCAACAATCGGGTCCATGGCCCGAAATACGGCGGGAAGCCAAACCCTGGGCGCGGTGGTGGTGGATGGGCAACGCCGTCGACGAACACAATGTATCGCAGGTGATACGAGACTATGCCGATGCCGGGTTCGGCGGAATGGAAATAGCCCCGATTTATGGCGCGATGGACTATGAGCACAAGTACATTCCATTTCTATCGCCGAGGTGGATGGATATATTCCGTTACACCGTTGATGAAGCTGATCGCCTGGATATGGGTATCGACCTCACCACGGGTACGGGATGGCCCTTCGGCGGACCGCAGGTGGGCGTCAGTGATGCAGCAACCCGGGCCGTCGTCCGTGTTTTTCACGTAGAAGGCGGGCAACCGTTTGCAGGCAAGATCGCGCCCGAGGATCCGAAGTTTCAATCGGCGGTACTGCAATCGCTTACCGGCTACGACGAGGTGGGAAAACCACTGCTATTGACGGATAACGTGGCCGACGATGGCACGTTGCATTGGATACCAGATAACGGTAATTGGGAGCTGTACGCCCTGTTTGCTGGCAAGACAGGGCAACAGGTGAAGCGGGCTGCCCCTGGTGGTGAAGGGTTTACGCTCAACCCTTTCTCTGGCAAGGCACTTCACCACTACCTCGCCCGTTTTGACGATGCGTTTGGCCGGAGACGATTGGGTGTGAGGGCATTCTATAATGACAGCTATGAGGTGTATGGTGCGGACTGGACGGAAGATTTCTTTGCAGAATTTCAAGGACGAAGGGGGTACGACCTGCGGTTACACATCCGCGAACTTCTTTCGGCAGACAGCACGGCATACATGGGCAGACTCAAGTCCGATTACCGGCAGACATTTGCCGAATTGTTGCTTGAAGAATTTACGCACCCTTGGACGGATTGGGCTCATCGTTACAAGGCAAGGACGAAAAATCAAGCCCATGGATCGCCGGGCAACTTGATTGATTTATATGCTGCGGTGGATATCCCCGAAGTGGAAACCTTCGGCTCCAGTTTTTTCTCTATTCCCGGCTTGCGTCGCGATACCGCCGATATCCGAAATGTCGATCCCGATCCAGTCCTGTTGAAGTTTGCCGCTTCGGCGGCCAATATTACCGGGAAAAAACTGGTGTCGTCCGAAACGTTTACCTGGCTCACAGAACATTTCAAAACTACCCTGTCGCAATGCAAACCCGAAGTCGAGCAGGCTTTTCTCTCCGGTGTAAACCATGTTTTCTATCACGGTATCACCTATTCGCCAGAAGAGGTAGCTTGGCCCGGATGGTTGTTTTATGCTTCTGTTAATTTCGTGCCGGCCAACAGCTGGTGGCCACATCTGGTTGGCCTCAACGGGTATATAACGCGGGTGCAGTCCGTGCTGCAGGCAGGCAAACCGGATAATGAATTGCTGCTGTATTGGCCTGTCTATGATAATTGGGATAATCCCAAGGAGCGGATGATGCCATTCACCGTGCATAACGTCAACGATTGGTTACATCCGACCGCTTTCTACGAAGCCGTGAAGCAGTTACAGCAACAGGGTTACTCGATGGATTTTATATCGGATGGCTTGTTGGCAGAGGCGAAGGTACGTGATGGGCTTATCCACACCGCTCCCGGCAATACGCCCTATAAGGCATTGGTGGTGCCCGTTACACGACGCATGCCGGTCGAAACATTGGAAAAGCTGTTGGAACTTGCCCGGCAAGGGGCAACGGTGCTGTTGCAGGCCCTCCCGGGGGATGTGCCCGGATTAGGGGCTTATGAAACCAAGCATGCCAAGTTTAATGCGCTACTGGAACAAGCGAAGGAGAGCAGGATGGTGCTTTCGCCTGATATCGTCAAGGCTTTGGAGCTGCGCGGCGTCGCAGGTGAACAAATGGTGCATGATGGGCTAAAGTTTATCCGCCGTAGCACATCGGATGGCACCTACTATTTCATTGTTAACCACAACGCCAATGCTATCGATACCTGGACGCCTTTTCGGGCGGCAGGAAAATACGGGGCAATCGTGCTGAATCCCCAAAGTGGGCAGTTTGGAAAGGTGACCTGTTCCGTCAAGGATGGACAACACGGAATCAGGATACAACTTCAACCAGGGGAATCCGTTATCGTCAAGTTTGCAGCTGATGTCGAAGACCGGTTGCCCGATTGGCGATACCTTGGCAAGCGGCTTGGCGAAATGCCCCTTGCGAGGGGGTGGAAACTGGACTTTAAACAAGGCGGACCTGAACTGCCCAGTCCCATTATCCAGGATACCTTGGCTCCATGGACGTTGTATACCGATACGACGTATCACGCCTTTAGCGGGATAGCGACATACCAGACGTCTTTTGAACTTGCCGATAAACGAAATGACGTGATATACCTCCTGGAGTTGGAAAATGTTTATGAAAGTGCGCGCGTTTATATCAATGACCAGGATGCAGGAGTCGCGTGGAGCATACCTTTTCACCTGCAAATCGGTGACTTCCTAAAGCCCGGAACCAACACCATCCGCATCGAAATCGCCAATTTGATGGCGAATCGTATCCGTGATATGGACAGGAAGGGCGTAGAATGGCGGCGTTACCATGAAATCAATTTCGTGAGCATCGATTACGTACCTTTCGATGCGTCGCAATGGACGGTACAGCCATCCGGCCTGGCCGGACCGGTGACCATTGTGCAGTATAAAGTGGAAGAAAATTAAATTAATGTCGATTTTACCTCTTATTTTTAGCGCTGGAAAGCATAAGCACAGTAGCTCCTGTTTCCGATAAGCGTTAGTCATGATGAAGCCCGTATCCGTGTTCGAACACATCCATATCAACGAATATTCCGCAACACCCAAGTACCTGCAGTTGGCCAATGCTGTAATCAGTGCGATTGAAGGAGGAAAGATCCAGAAGGATGACATGCTCCCCTCCATTAATGAATTGAGCTACGTGCTTGAAATATCGCGTGATACGGCTGAAAAAGGATACAAGCACCTCAAGCATTTGGGGGTGCTGGGGTCGGTTCCTGGCAAGGGTTACTACATTGCCAATGCAGATTTCAAGCAAAAGCTGCATATCGTCTTGTTTTTCAATAAGCTGAGCGCACACAAGAAGATCGTTTACGATTCGTTTGTAAAAGCGATAGGCAGTGATGCGGCGGTAGATTTCTACATCTACAACAATGATCTGTCATTATTCCGGAGGTTGCTGCAGAACCTCAAACAGGAATATACCCATTATGTGATTATCCCGCACTTTATCGAAGGACGCGATAAGGCCGCTGAGATTATCAATACCATCCCCAAAGATAAGTTGGTGCTTTTGGATAAGTTGGTTCCCGAAGTGGATGGAGAATATGCCGCCGTGTACGAGGATTTTGAAAAGGATATTTACAACGCATTGGAACAAGCCAAAGCTCACCTGAGTAAATACCACACCTTGAAACTTATCTTCCCTGATCGGAGCTATTTTCCCAAAGGGATCATCAAAGGTTTCTATCGATTCTGTCAGCAGTATGCATTCAATCATTTGCTGGTGAGTGACATTTCGGACGAGCCGATATCGCAGGGAGAGGTGTATATCAATCTCATGGAAGATGACCTGGTGAAATTGCTGGACCGGGTGATTTCCCTGAAACTGCAAATTGGCAAGGACGTGGGGATTATCTCGTACAATGAGACGCCATTGAAGAAATTCATCCTCAACGGAATCACTACCATCTCAACTGATTTTAAACAGATGGGCGAGGCCGCAGCCCAGTTGATTCTGAAAAATTCGAAAAACCATGAAGAAGTGCCGTTTTACCTGACACTCCGGCCTTCTATTTAGCAACCGCCCGTAAAGGGAATTGCTCCATTACACCGGCCACCACCTCAGGCAGGTCATTGATGGCCTGCTCCGGATTCCTGACCTCACCTGAGCCGCGCGCCTGCCAGATAACGGTGTTGGACCGCCTATCTCTCGCCTCGATGATGATATGGCCTGCGCGGTAACGTTCTTTTCCCACTGGTCGGTTCCAACCATAACCAAATCCCCATCCTGGGCCCCACATCCATGGGTTATAGCCCCACATGCCCCAAGGGCCGTAAGGATGCCCACCATATATGGGCCGACTCTTGTTGTTCACAATGGCCACATAACGGAAGAGCAAATCGGGATTCGCTTTGGAGTAGGTCAGGCCCCGGGCTTCCAGCTCCCGGTTGGCCGTCTCCAAGATATTGGCATTGGCAATGTCATTGTCAAAATACGATTTGGACAACGAATCTACAGGTGGCAGCCAACCGTAGGTGTGATATTGTGAAAAATCGGTGCCTTGTATTTTGGTTGTATGGTATTTATACGATGAACAAGACGCCAATACCATCAAGGGAATGAAATATAATATGAACCGTTTCATGGCCGTGCTCCTAATAATTAGTTTACTGAGATTAGACTACGAAGGATTACAATGGTTTAATCAGGCCGGATACCGTGCCACCAGAGGCATCGCCCTGCCCGCACCAAAGGCTTTGCTGCTTACGCGTAGTATCGGAGGGGATTGGAAACGCTTGAATTCGGCTCGATCGACCATATTGAGCACCCGATGCACCAACGTTTCTTCGAATCCCAGGGCAATGATTTGCAACGCACTTTTCTCGTTCTCAATGTATTGGAAGAGTACCGAATCCAGTAGCTCATAGTCCGGTAGCGAATCGCTGTCCTTTTGTCCGGGGCGCAATTCCGCAGATGGCGGTTTGACAATGGTATGCTGGGGGATGATCTCGCGCTCGCGGTTGATGTAACTGGCCAAATGGTAAACCTGTGTTTTGTATACGTCACCGATAACGCCCAGTGCCCCCGCCATATCGCCATACAACGTGCCGTAACCCACGGCAGCCTCGCTTTTGTTGGAGGTATTGAGGAGGATATAACCCAATTTATTGGAGAATGACATCAATAGCGTCCCGCGGATACGGGCCTGGATATTTTCTTCGGTGACATCGGGGAGTAATCCATCGAAGGCTGTTCCGAGGCTTTGCTCAAATTCGCCGGCCATGGGCTGGATTGGGATAATCTCGTGGCGGCAACCGGCGTTTCGCACCAAATCCAAGGCGTCGGTTACAGAGTGGTCACTGGAATAAACCGACGGCATCAACACGGCCATCACATTTTCGGCGCCAAGGGCTTCGCAGGCAAGGGCAGCGACCACAGCGGAATCGATGCCACCTGATAGTCCGACCACGGCTTTTTTAAAGCCCGATTTGGCAAAATAATCACGGATTCCCAATAGCAGGGCTTGGTGAATCAGTGGCGTATCCAGTGGAGGTAGCACCGTCACCGGGCCATGCCATGCAGAAACAGTCCGATTGCCCAGTTCGTAATAGTTCAGTTGTTCTTCAAAGGAAGCCATCATGTCCACCAGTTCGCCGGAAGCATCCATGGCGATGGAGCGGCCGTCAAAAATGATGTCGGCATGTGCGCCGATCTGGTTGAGGTATAAAAGCGGCACATTGGCCTGTTGAGCATGTGTCTGCAGCACTTCCATCCGCTCCCGGAGTTGATTATACGAAAATGGAGAAGCAGCGATGTTGATGATCAAGTCCGGGTTTTCCTCCTTCAGCACATCCATCGGACTCCGTTGGTACAATTTCGGTACGGCAATATTCCACAGGTCCTCACAGATGGTGAGTGCTACTTTTCGGCCCTTGTATGTGATGCATTTAAAATCATCAGCCGGCTGGAAATAGCGGTACTCATCAAACACATCATAGTCGGGAAGCAAACCTTTGTGTACGACCTGCTGCACCTTTCCGTCGACGATGAATAGGGCGGCATTATACAGGGGTTTGCCTTTCCCGGATGTATTACGTACCGGCGCTCCAATAATACAGGCAATCCCCTGGCATTGGGATGCGATTTCAGCGAGCGAATTTTCGCATCCGTCGAGAAAGGCCGGGGAGCGCAATAAGTCCTTGGCGGGATACCCGCCAATAGCCAGCTCGGCAAATACCACGATGTCAGCACCCTTGTTTTTGGCTTCCTGTATGGCCGAAGTGATGGCGGTGGTATTGCGTTCGAAATTCCCGATGTGGTAGTTCAGCTGAGCTAACGCGATAATCATGCTAGACGCACTATTTTGGTGAATGATTAAAAGAATATCCCGAAATTGAAAGCTACGTATGAATTACGGGGCTCGCCATTATTGATAACCCGCGTAAAGCCGTTGTTGAAACTCAATCCGGTCATCATCGAGAGGTTGTGGTCAAGCTGCCATTCCACACCGCCGCCGATCTGCAGCGCCAATCGGAAGAAATCGGCATCGTCGCCCATCGAACTGCGCGACGAATCTCCTGTTTTTTTTTCCTTCGCGTTGAGTTTAACTCCACCGGTAAAGCCAAATTGACCGTAATAGCTGCGGAAGTAGCGCATCGTGCTTTTCAATTTGAGCGATATCGGGATTTCGGCGTATTGAAGCCGGTAGCTATGGGTAAGGTCTGTATATTCCGATTCGTTATTCAGCGTATTGATAAGCAATCCCGTAGCGAAGTAGTAATTTTCCGTGAATGCAAAATCGGCCAGTAAGCCGTATGCGTAGCCGAATTTTGGAGTGCTTTTGTATCCATCGGCATCGCCGTAGCGCAGCCAGCTCATATTCGGAGAAAATGTAATGCCCAGGGAGATGGGTTTATACTGATAGGTGGAACTGTAATAGTCCTGCGCATTGCTGCGCTGGAAGGAGCACGTAAGCAGTAAAGCAAAAAAGGAGAAGAGTATCGTTTTTTTTGACATAATTAAAAATGTTAAGCTGTTTGGTCGATAGCGACATCCCGAACCATCCGCCCGGTAGCCGGATATCTCCGCGTTCCACCAAAATCCGTAACTTCGTTGCCAACTAATGAACAAAAATGATGCGCAAAATCTACGCAGGCCAAAGTTATTGCTTTTTTTTGATTATCGTTCTGTTTTCGTGCGGCAGACGTGAGCGTGTAGATGTAAGCGATGTTGACGTTGATATTACCATTGAGCGTTTTGACAAAGCGTTGGATAGCCTCGACCCGGACAACATCGTGCAGAAAAATCGGGAGTGGATCGAGCATTATGGGTACTTCTATGCAGATTACATGCAGTATATGCTGGAAGCGGGCAACCCGTTGGACAGTATGCAGCTGGCGTCGTCATTAACGCAAGTAATTGCAACGGACGATTTTAAGGCGTTGAAAGCCAGTGTTTACGAAACCTACCCAGACATGGCAATCCAAGAAGCCGGACTGACGGATGCCTTCAAGCACCTGAAATACTACTTCCCAGCGATTCCTATTCCGCGGGTCATTGCTTTTTTTTCCGGTTTCGCCGTCCAGACCCCAATCGGTGCAGATTACATCGGCATTGGATTGGACATGTTTCTCGGTGCTGATTCGAAGTTTTACCCCGCATTGCGTGGAAGTATACCGGCCTACCTTTCCCGACGCTTCACACCGGAAAATATTGTGCCGCGGCTAACGGAGAGTTATATCCGGGAAGAGCTGTATCCGCAGGATGAGTTGGACGTCACGTTGCTACAGCATATGGTTTACCAAGGAAAGGTACTGTACCTCATGGATCAGGTGATGCCGGAAGTCGCAGACAGCCTGAAAATCGGTTATACAGCATCGCAATGGGAGTGGGCTAATCATTTCGAACGGGATATCTGGGCGTGGTTTCTGCAGGAGAACCTGCTCTTTGAATCGGATTATAACCGGATACAGAAATACCTCAGCGAAGCGCCGTTTACACCGGAACTGGGTGAACAGAATGAGTCGGCGCCGAAACTCGGCGTTTTCATCGGGTGGAACATCGTACGGCAATATATGGACCGGTACCGCGAAACGACACCAAAGGAATTATTGGAAATCAAGGATGCCCAAGTGATATTGGATGGGGCGAGATACCGAGGGAAATAACGCGAAGGCTTACTCGTCTTTGACTTCAACTTCAAAGTCCAGCGATAGAAACGGAGCGATTCTTCCGTCAGAACTTCCCGCTCTACTGTAGGCAGACGTGCTCGGCGTGAAAAACCGGATCTTGCCGCCTTTATTGATCAAGGGCACGATTTTGGTCCAGGCGGATATCACACCCCCATCTAAATCGAAATCAGCATCCGTGTTGGAGTCGAGTACGGTGCCATTTGGGCTTTTTAGCGTATAAGCAACCGTTACGGTTGAATCTGCCGTGATGGCATCCCCATCGCCCTGCTCGACGATGTGGTAATAAATATTGTCTTCGGTTTTGGTAAAGTCATCGATGTTCAGCGACGCACTGGCGATCATCTGATGGATGACGCCGTCTTCATAATCGGCAAAATTATTGTGTACGGTCACCACGTAATCCAGTGATGCATTAGGCGGGATACCGCGGCTAGGTACACCATTCCGGCCATACATCAGCCGCGAAGGCACGATGATACGGACTTTACCATTAGCCTTTTGCAATACTTCACGGATGACTTCCTTAAAATCTCCTGTACGTTCCACGGTAGGTGTTCCGGCCGCAGAAGATCCAAAAGGGAAATAACCGAAAAACGCTGCGTACCGATTATTCGCACTCAATGTGTCCGCAGAATTATAGGTGCCGTCAAGGCTTTTTACCGTATAGACGATGGGATAGGTCTTCGTATAGTCAATCGGATCGCCCGTACCTTCTTCCAGCACCTGGTAAAATAAATCCGTCTCCTTGTATTGATGCACCGTGAGGTTGTTTTTCTGGATATATTCACGGATGTTCGCGTTATCCAGTTCTTCAAAAGACTGATATTCTTTTTTCTGGCAACCCATCGATAACGCGATGGCCGCAATACCGATAGCTACAATACAAGGAGTCGATTTGATCATTATAATTTGTGCAGTTTTTAACTAGATTAGTTGCCAGAACCACTTGGAGAAGCAATATTAATTACTTCGATCTCAAAATCAAGAGGAGAGTTAGCTGGTATTTTACCGTTGGCAGCATTTCCGTAAGCCAAATAAGAGGGTACGACGAAACGTACTGTGGCTCCTTTTTTTAGGCCGGAAGACGTAAATCCAACAAAATCGAGGGGCTTTTCCAATGGATCACCATCTTTGTCAACTAGTATTTTTTCGGGAAAAAAAACGTAAATCCATCCTTGGATGATATTATTGAACGACATTTTAACACCAGCGGCCTCGTCTTTAGAGTCAAAGACTGTTCCGTTCAACAGCTTGCCTGTGTAATTCACCCAAACATCTGGCGCTTCCGGATAATAGCGATTGTCACTTTGGCTAAGAACGGCCTTATACTCAAAAGATGTAGGGTCGCCCATTGACGTAATTTCATACCATATACCAGTTTCTTCGTCAAATTGGGGATTAACCAAATTTGCCTCAGCATACGCTTCGATTTCGGGTTTTTCCAATTCATATTGCGCTTGAGGATCAAACGTATCACCTTCCTTAATGCAAGAAGATAACCCCATGGCTACCACCAACCCCAACACAAGTAAATTTGCTTTTTTCATTGTTTTTGTTTTTTCAACCTCGCGGGATGCAAAGTTATTTAAATAATCCGATTAATTGACCCGTTAACACTATTTAACAAACATAATTAACATCTATGCTGGGCATTATGTTTCTGAAGGGGAAATGATCCCGTGATTTTGCGTCAGTCTTGTTAATTGATGTTGGGGGTAGACGTTCGATGTCTTCGATATGCTACAACCCACTGGAAAAAGATGTTTCGCGAAAAAAAATGCACCACCGTTGGCTAACGTACATTCTTGTTGTATATTGGCTGTATGGAAAACGCACCGTCAAACGGAACCCCCATAAAAGCCCGGATCACGCTGGTGGGCGCCGGGCCCGGCGACCCGGAACTGTTAAGCCTGAAAGGGGTCGAAGCCTTGCGTACGGCCGATGCGGTGCTTTACGATGCATTGGTCAGTACGGATCTATTGGATTATGCACCAAGAAGCGCGGTGCGCGTATTCGTAGGTAAGCGCGCCGGCAATCATGCCTATAAACAGGAAGACATAAACCAATTGTTGGTCGATTTCGCCTTGAAGTACGGACATGTCGTGCGGTTGAAGGGCGGTGATCCGTATGTTTTCGGCAGGGGAAACGAAGAGTTGCGCCACGCCGAACGGCATGGGATACCCGTGGAGGTGGTGGCCGGGGTATCAAGTGCATTGGGGCTGGCCGATGGCCATGGGATATCGCTTGCCGGTGACGGGACGACCGGCAGCTTCTGGGTGATCACCGGATCTACGCGCAGCGGGCAGTTAGCCGACGATGTGGCCATTGCAGCCCAAAACGACATCACGGCAGTTATCCTTATGGGAGTCAATAACCTTGCTGGGATTGTGGATTGCTATCAGCGTGAGGGTAAGGGAAAAACGCCCGTTGCCATCATCCAGAACGGTTCCACGCCCGATGAGCGGATGCTTATCGCCGAGGTGGATACGGTATTGGCATCGGCAGAAACCCAACAGGTGGCTGCACCGGCGGTGATTATCATTGGAAGTGCGGTGGCACGGCGTCCTCAAGACATCGCGGCATGGGCCGCTTCAGCTAGCGATGCCGCGCTCCTCGGGCACCATGGCGGTAGTTGAATGCGCTAACTCCATTCGGGGGATCGACCGGGGCGATGGGTTGACGACAAGCAGGTGGCAAGCTGACCAATCGAAGGCGCCGAGTGCCACAACCTGTTCGAGGGAAACCACGGTATATTGACCATTCTTATTACAGAAAAAAACCGGTGTGTGCGCATGGCGGTGGGTGGCTATGGCGCAGAGACCCTTGAACAAGTGGCGAGCCGGCGGATTTACGATAGCCATGGTAGCGTTGGTAGCGGCAACCTGTTCCCATAGGCTGGCATCAAACGTTTTCCCCATAGAGAAGGGGGCACCATCCCATACCCAGAAGCTCTCATTGCGCCCCCGTACCGTAAGTGGGAAGGAACCCGTCGCCGTGATGCGGTTGATATTGCTGATGCCTGGTAAGATTTCCACGTCGAATCCGCTGGCTTGGAATACCGCCGATTCAAACCGCTCCCTGAGACTACTGCTGTCGCGCTCTTCCGTCATCCGTACGATCTGCAGATCTTTTTTGTCCATGCGGCGGCATAGTCGGAATACTTCCTCCATGCTGTTGCATATGCGGCATGTTTCCTTTATGTGCCGGAGTATCGTGTGGTCGACATGCGCATCGGGCCAGATAATGTCACCGGATTGAATTCTTTTTAATGCCTTTATCGTCGCATAATCGGCATTTCCCATGTTTTTAAGTAAGGAGTATCGCATTTCAATTAAATATTTAGGTAAAATTACGTAGTTATTTTAATATTTACTTGCTTTTTTGAAAAATAAGTAGTTTTTTTGAATCAAAATAAGTTTATTTACGTAATTACACGAAAATATGAAGGTAATTGTGGTAGGAAATGGCATGGTTTGCTATAATTTTTGCGAAAAACTACGTAAAAATGGAAGTAATAGCCAGTTCGAGATTACGGTGTACGGAGAAGAAACGCGGCCTGCGTACGATCGCGTGCACCTGAGCGCTTATTTTTCGGGGAAAACAGCTGAAGACCTAACCATGGCACCGGCATCATGGTACGCGGAGCAGCAAATCCGCTTAATCACGGGTGCGCTTGTGGTGAAGATAGACCGGGTAAATAAATGTATCACAACCCACCAAGGAACTACAGATAACTATGATGTGCTCGTCTTGGCAACGGGTTCATCGGCATTTGTGCCGCCCATCCCGGGTGTCGACAAGCAGGGGGTGTTTGTGTACCGGACTATCGAGGACCTGGAATTGATGACCGATTATGCCAAGCATGCAAAGACGGGTGCTGTCATCGGAGGTGGGTTGCTGGGATTGGAGGCAGCGAAGGCGATGCTCGATTTGGGGATTACAGAAACCCATGTCGTCGAGTTCGCTCCGCGACTGATGCCCCGGCAGATCGATGATGCCGGTTCTCGCATATTGCAGTCGAAATTGGAACAGTTGGGGCTATGTATACATACATCGAAAAGTGCTTCGGCCATTTGTGGTGGAGAAGCTATTAATGGCATTCGCTTTTCGGACGATACGCAACTGGATGTGGATATGCTGGTGATCTCGGCCGGTATCCGCCCGCGCGACGAACTGGCCGTGGCCTCGGGATTGGAGGTTGGCCCAAAGGGTGGCATCGTGGTCAACGAATATCTGCAGACTTCGGATGAGCGCATCTACGCGATTGGCGAATGCGCACTGCGAAACGGCTTGATTTACGGCTTGGTGGCCCCGGGATATGAAATGGCTGAGGTGGTGGCTTCCGTGATTGCCGGAGGCGGCAGGGAGAAGGCATTTCACGGATTCGACATGAGTACCAAACTCAAATTGATCGGTGTTGACGTGGCGAGTTTCGGAGATCCATTCGCCGATGGGGAAGCCTGCCGTACGGTGGTGTTTGAGCAAACGGCCAAGGGGGTCTACAAGCGGATCAATATCAGTAGCGATGGCAAACAGCTCCTGGGCGGTATCCTCATAGGCGAGGCGGAAAACTATAATATGCTCCTGCAAACCTGCAAAAATAAGATCGTACTGCCACCGGATCCGGAGGATGTTATCCTGGGCAGCCGTGGTGGCCAAGGCGATGGAGGTGCGGGCGTGCTCGGGCTTCCTGATGAGGCGTTGATATGCAGCTGCGAAGGCATCAGCAAAGGGGCCATATGCGGAGCGGTCAATGACGGGTGCGAAACCGTTGATGCCATTAAGCAATGCACCAAAGCGGGTACGGGATGTGGCGGATGCCTGCCCATGGTGAAAGACCTGATGGTGTATACGATGAAAGCACAGGGTAAATATGTGCGCAATGTGCTGTGCGAGCACTTCACCTATTCCCGGCAGGAGCTGTACGATCTGGTGAAACTGCACCGCTTGAATACTTATGATGAGGTGCTCGACCACCTGGGTACCGGTGATGGCTGTGAGGTCTGTAAACCTGCGGTAAGCTCTATCCTTGCCAGTCTCTGGAATGAAATGATCTTGGGCAAGAATAACGATACCGCACAAGATAGCAACGATCGTTTCCTCGCGAACATCCAAAAAGGCGGAACATATTCGGTGGTGCCACGGATTCCGGGGGGGGAAATCACGCCTGATAAGCTGATTGTAATCGGTGCGGTAGCCAAGAAGTACAACCTGTATACGAAAATCACGGGCGGGCAGCGCATCGACCTGTTCGGCGCACACTTAGCTGATCTCCCCGCCATTTGGGAAGAGCTGATCGCCGCGGGCTTCGAGAGCGGCCACGCCTATGGCAAGGCACTTCGGACAGTGAAAAGCTGCGTGGGCAGCACCTGGTGCCGGTTCGGACTGCTCGATAGTGTGAGTTTTGCCATCCGCGTCGAAGAACGGTACAGAGGCCTCAGGGCCCCGCATAAGATCAAATCGGCCGTCTCCGGCTGCATCCGCGAGTGCGCCGAAGCGCAAAGTAAAGACTTCGGCATCATTGCCACCGAGAAAGGCTGGAACCTGTATGTGGGCGGTAACGGCGGCAGCAAACCCCAGCATGCACAACTGCTGGCAACGGATTTGGACAGCGAGACCTGCATCCGTTACATCGACCGCTTTCTGATGTTTTACATCAGCACCGCGGATCCGCTTACACGCACGGCCACCTGGCTGAACAAGATGGACGGTGGGATAGACTACCTGCGCAACGTGGTGGTCAACGATAGCCTTGGCATGGCCGAGCAGTGGGAGCGCGAAATGCAAGCACTGGTAGCTAACTATGCCTGCGAATGGAAGGTGGCCGTGAATGACCCGCAGATCCGCAAACGGTTCAGCCATTTTGTGAACGCTCCGGACGAGAAAGACCCCACCGTACGGTTCGAATCCATGCGGAAGCAAAAGAAGGTGACCGACTGGAAGTAGAATAAAAGGAATGTATAACAGTATAATAATCCCAAAGTAGCATGATGAATAGATCATCCAACGACAGCATCACGTGGTTCCCCGCCTGTAAACTGGAAGATGTACCCGCCAATGGTGGCGTGTGCGTGAAGTACAATGACGAACAGATTGCGTTGTTCCATTTCGCCCGTCGCGGCGAATGGTATGCCTCACAGAACCTATGTCCGCACCGGCAGCAGATGGTACTAAGCCGCGGCATCATCGGTTCGGAAAACGGCGAGCCCAAGGTGGCATGCCCTTTTCACAAAAAGACATTTTCGCTGGTTGATGGACACTGCATCAATGGTGCGGAATGTGCCATCAAAGTGTATCCCGTGAAAGTGGAAGATGGACAGGTGTTTATCGGTGTCAGCAAATGCGTGGAGGAAGTTTATGCTTGAGCAGCTCACGGATCGACCGCTGGAAAAGCTGAAGTTGTTTAGCCTGAAAGGCGTGCAGATGCGGACGTTCCACATTACCTGGCTCATGTTCTTCGTCTGTTTCTTTGGTTGGTTTGGCCTGGCACCGCTGATGCCCACCATCCGCGACGAAATGGGGCTTTCCAAAAATGAAGTCGGGAACCTGATCATTGCTTCGGTGTCGTCTACCATCATCGCACGCCTCATCATCGGAAGGCTCTGCGATGTGTGGGGCCCAAGGAAAACTGCGATCACCATGCTCCTCGTGGGTTCCGTGCCGGTTCTGTTGGTAGGGTTGGCCAAAGATTACGCTACCCTGCTGCTGTTCCGCGCGGCTATCGGTATCATCGGGGCCTCGTTTGTCATTACCCAGTTTCATTGTTCGGTTATGTTTGATCAAAAGGTGAAAGGTACAGCCAACGCGGTAGCTGGGGGCCTTGGTAACCTGGGTGGAGGAATCACGAACATGGTGATGCCAATGATTTTTGCGGCGATCGTAGCCTTTGGGTACACCAGTCAGGAAGCCTGGCGGTATGCCATGATCCTGCCAGGCATTATGATGTGGGGCGCTGCCTGGCTCTATTACAAATATACCCAAGATACACCGGCAGGAAATTACAGTGAAATCGGTAAACAGGAAGGTGGCCACGCGCCGACCGATTGGCGGGTGCTTGCCGACTGGCGTATTTGGGCGCTCACAGCAGCGTATGCCGTATGTTTCGGTGTGGAAATCACATTCGATAACATTGCAGCTCTTTATTTTGTAGATACCTTTCAACTTTCCCAGGCTTCCGCAGGATTTTGGGCCGGTGTTTTCGGGGCCATGAACCTTTTTGCACGGGCCATCGGTGGCATGATTTCCGACAGGGCGGGCAGGCAGTCGGGTCTACGGGGCAAGGGTCTGCTGCTGGGGGTGTTGTTGCTGCTTGAGGGTACGGGTATCATCTTGTTCGCCCAAGCGGGCTCCATTGTACTGGCTATCTTTGCCATGCTTTCTTTTGCCCTGTTCCTGAAAATGGCCAACGGCGCCACCTACGGTATTGTGCCGTTTGTGAATGAAAAAAACGTGGGGATGGTGAGCGGCATCGTGGGGGCCGGAGGCAACCTGGGGGGGATGATGTTCGGATTCTTGTTCAAGGCGGAGAGCATCAGCTATGCAACGGCATTCCTCTATATCGGTGTTGCTGTCATCATGGTTGCCGCCCTTGTATTTGCAACAGGCTTTAACCGGGAACGGATGGCCAGTGAAGAAGGTGCTTTCGAGGGAGCAAGTGCCCTGGAGGTAAAGTCATGATATTTCGAATCAACTAGCATCAGGTAATGCCGGAGGTTTTTAAGACGACATGTTGTTATTGCGGTGTAGGCTGCGGTGTCGAGGTTCACAAAAGCCGCGACGGTAGCCTGCGCGTGGAAGGCGATAAGCAGCACCCCGTAAACCGCGGCATGTTGTGCAGTAAGGGCATGAACCTCCATTATACGGTGATGGACACCGCAGACAGGCTCCGCTACCCGGAAATGCGACACAACAGGTACCTGCCGCGCGAACGCGTGACCTGGGATACGGCCCTCAACCGGGCCGCGGCCGTTTTTAAAGCGCTGATTGAGCGGCACGGGCCGGAGAGCGTAGCCTTTTACGCATCCGGTCAGTGCCTCACCGAGGAATATTACATTGTCAATAAACTGATGAAAGGATTCATCGGTAGCAACAATATAGACACCAATTCCAGGCTCTGCATGAGCAGCGCCGTAGCGGCCTACAAGATGAGCCTCGGCGAAGATAGTGTGCCCATTTGCTATGATGATATCGAACGAACCGACTGCATTTTCGTGGCGGGGGCCAATCCGGCGTGGTGCCACCCCATTCTCTGGCGCCGGGTAGAAGCCGCGAAAGCAGCGAACCCCAAACTCAAGATCATCGTGAGTGACCCCCGCCGCACGCAAACCTGTGCCATAGCTGACGTGCACCTGCAGGTGCGCCCCGGAACAGATATCACCCTGCATCATGCCATTGCCCGGATCCTGATTGAAAATGGGGATATCGACGCTGATTTCATCCATCGTCATACCGAAGGGTTTGCATCGTTCAGCGCGCAGGTGATGGCACGCTCCGTAGCCGAAGCGGCAACGGTATGCGACGTGCCGGAGGCACATATCCGGGCGGCGGCATCCTTTATTGCTCATGCCGAGGGCTTGGTTACCATGTGGACCATGGGACTCAACCAAAGTGTGGTTGGCGTTAATAAAAATCTATCGCTCATTAACCTTAACCTGATTACGGGCCGTATCGGTAAGCCGGGCAGCGGCCCATTTTCGCTGACGGGGCAGCCCAATGCCATGGGTGGGCGGGAAGTGGGCGGCCTTGCCAACCTGTTGCCGGCACACCGCTCATTGGCCAGCGAGGAAGATCGCCGTTTTGTACGCCGATTCTGGAACAGCGGCCCCATTTCTCCGGATGCGGGTTACACAGCCACTGAAATGTTTGAAGCGTTAGCCGATGGCCGCCTCAAGGCAATCTGGATCATGGGCAGCAACCCGTTGGTGAGCCTGCCCGACGTCCGCAAGGCGGAGGCCGCGCTCAGCAAGGCCAGATTCGTAGTGGTACAGGAAATCAGCAGCAAGCCCGAAACGTTGCGCTATGCCGATCTGGTGCTGCCCGCAGCGGCCTGGGCCGAGAAGGAGGGCACGATGACCAACGCCGAACGCCGGATTACCCATTTGGGTAAAGTCGTGAACCCGCCCGGGGAGGCGCTTCCCGATGCTGAAATCTTGTGCCGTTTTGCGCAAAAAATGGGCTTTCCGGGATTTGACTACGCCTCCATGGCGGAGGTCTACGCCGAACACTGCCGGCTCACAGAAGGCACTCGCATCGATATCTCCGGGCTTGACTATACCACGCTCCAGGAAAAACGGGCGGTGCAGTGGCCTTATCCCAGACAGGCACCGGCGGGTGGCGGGCAGCAGCGCTTGTTTACTGACAACAAGTTTTATACGCCATCCGGAAGGGCCGTCATACATGCATGTGACGACGCTAACCATTCCGAACATATCAGTCCGGATTTTCCGTTGGTATTGACCACTGGTCGCATTCGCGACCAGTGGCATACCATGAGCAAAACGGGTAAAGTGAATAAACTGAAGCAGCATATCGCTCAAGCGTTCTTGGAAATACACCCCCATGATGCTGTGGCGAGGAACATCAAAGACGGCGACATTGTTGAGGTGGGGAGTCGCCGGGGCGAGGTGCGGGTAAAGGCGACCATTTCCGATGACATCAAACAGGGCGTGGTGTTCCTACCGATGCATTGGGGCAAGATTCTGGGTAACGACCTCAACCGGGCAAACAACACCACCAACAACCTGGTAGATCCCATATCCAAAGAGCCAGACTTTAAATTCACTGCGGTGGCCGTGCAATTGTACCGCAAACCCAAGCAACGCATCGTGGTTGTCGGTGCTGGGGCTGGAGCGTTCGCCTTCGTAAAGGGCTACCGCGAACGGAATGCCAGTGATCAGATCACCGTATTCAGCAAGGAGCGGCATGCGTTTTACAATCGCATCATGTTACCTGATTATATCAGTGGTACTATGGCATGGCAGCAGCTCCTGCGGATGCAGGAGAACGAAGCATACGAAAGCAATATCACCGTTCACCACGGCGTGAGCATCGAACAGCTGGATCGCGTGGAGAAAACCGTGACCGACAGCCGGGGAGACAAACATCCCTACGATGTGCTGGTGATGGCCACAGGTAGCCGCGCCACGGTACTGAAAGACCTGCCGGCAATGCAGGGGTTGTTCACTATGCGCAGCAGGCACGATGCGGACGACTTCATCGCCCATATCGACCCGGCGAAGGGAAAGGTGGTGATCATAGGCGGCGGATTGCTAGGTATCGAGCTCGCCGCCTCGCTCCGTGAAATCGGCGTGGGTAGCTGCATTCTGCAACGCTCTTCGCGGTTGATGGATAGGCAACTGGATGTATTGGGCTGCGAATTGCTGTATGAGGAATTGGTAGATAAAGGCATAGAAGTGCTGTTTAACGATGAAGTGGAACGCTTCCTCGGCAACGGCACGGTAAGTGGTGTCCGTCTGAAAAGCGGCGGCGAAATCGCCTGCCAGGCAGTGGTGATGGCCATCGGCACCACGCCCAATATTGAACTGGCGCGGGCAAGCAGCCTGGCCTGTAGACGCGGCGTTTTGGTGGACGAATACCTGCACACCAGCGACCCGGATATCTTTGCCATCGGCGAAATCGCTGAATTCAAAGGCCAACTTTACGGCATCACGGCTGCCGCAGAGCAACAAGCTGAAGCGGTAGCCTGTTACCTCAGCGGCGATATCAGCAGTCCCTATACCGGTTCGCTTGCCATGAATATGCTGAAAGTGCATGGTACGGATTTGTGTTCCATTGGTTTATCAGAAGTACCTAACAACGACAGGACGTACGAAGAAGTGGTTTTCATTGATAAAGCCAAGCGGTATTACAAAAAATGCATCGTGCACAACGACCGCCTGGTGGGTGCCATACTGATCGGTGACAAACGCGAATTTGCCGAATTCAAAAACCTTATTGAACAGCAGCTCGAACTTTCGGACAAACGGCTGCAGTTGCTCCGCTCGGGCAAGCCTATGGAGCCGGTGCTAGGTAAAATCGTATGCTCCTGCGGGAATGTGGGCGAGGGTAATATCGCACAGGCGATAAGGGGCGGATGCACGGAGCTGAAGTCGTTATGTGAGTCGTCCGGCGCTGGTCTCGGATGCGGAAGCTGCCGCCCCGAGCTGCTGGTGATATTGGATCAGCTGCTGGAAGCTGATTCGCAGGTGGATACGGAAAAGGCAATATAGTATGGAACGTCAACGCACCTATATCATCCATTTCAAGGGCGGTATTGTTTCGCCGGGCCAATTGAAGGCTATACTCAGCCTCCTCTCGGATATCGGTGTATCCCATGTACGCTTCGGGCTGCGCCAGGATATGATCGTAAACATCCCCGCCAAGCGCAGAACCGTTTTTTTGGAAACCTGCGGGCGCCATCGGATACCGGCGTATACCTATGGCAGTGCGCCGCCCAATATCGTCAGCTCCTATCCCGCCGTCAATATTGCGGTAGATGACACCTGGTTACGGGAAGGGGTGTACAAAGACGTGTTTGATCTGTTTGACTATACCCCGCGGTTAAAAATTAATATCTGCGACCAATTGCAGACCTTCGTGCCGCTGTTTACCGGCCACATCAATTGGGTCACCTCGGCATCAGCACACTATTGGCGTCTTTGCCTCCGTTTTCCGAAGAGCGGCACCTACTACCAGTGGCCGGAATTGGTGTACACCAACGATATCGCACGGGTATCCCGGGCACTTGAACGCATCATCCTGCAACAGAAGGCTGCGGGTGGGTATGGGCCGGAATTGGTGGGAGAAGACCTTTATGCGGCATTGCGCAAGCGGGTCAGCTATATCGCCAAGGGACAGGATATGCCCATCCAGCCAAATCGGTTCGAACTGTTTTACTATGAAGGGTTCAACAAGAGCGGTAATGCCTATTGGTTGGGTATCTACCGTAGAGACGAGCTGTTCAATGTGGCCTTCCTGAAAGACATCTGCGCCCTCTGCCAGCAGGCGAAGGTAGCCCAGCTCTACACCACGCCCTGGAAGAGCATCATCATCAAAGATATTCCTCAAGCACAGCGTAGTGTTTGGGGGCAGGTGCTCAGCAGGCACCGCATCAATGTGCGGCATGCGGCCAATGAGCTGAATTGGCAAATTGAAGACAACAAAGACGATGTTGCCGCACTGAAGCGGACCATCATCCAGTATTTCGACCGCAAGGATGTACGCACCTATGGCCTCTGTTTTGCCATACAGACACGGCCCCGCTCCAGCATGTTCGGCTCCATTGTTATTCGGAAGGGCGGCCGAGAATACCCAAAATCCCCGGATGCTGCAGACCGCTTTGACATCCTCTATACGAAAGATTTCAATCCAAACGCCAATGAACTCGTATTGTTCAAAAAAGCTATTCCAAAGCAAACCATCGCCAAGAACCTGGTTTTGCTGTGCAATTCGTTTTATTTCGATCATGAGCAGGGTATCGACCTGTTGCCGCAGGGTGATGAAAAGCCGGTGGCAACACCCACCGAGTTGCGACAGGTTTACCAATGCCGTGCCTGCCTTACGGTATATGACCCCGTCATTGGCGATGAAGAGCAGGGGATTGTGCCGGGCACAGCATTTGAGGCGTTGCCACTGGATTACCACTGCCCGTTGTGTAGGACAGAAGCACAGCAATTCAGGGAAATCGCCGTGGACTACCTGTATGCAGATACAACCCGCGCGTCACTTTAGCTGACGATAATTAAAAAATGTGTAATTTCGAACATGGAAAAACCTCCTGCTACCCTGTCCATCGGAGAATGGAAGCAAGTGTTGTATTAGTGTATGATTGGCGTACAAGAAGCGAAGGAAATTATCCGAGCACGGATTGAGCCGTTGGCGGCCCGCGAGGTAAGGCTGGACGACGCCTGGGGCTGTATGCTGGCGGAAGACTGCGCGGCGGATGGCGATTTTCCGCCATTTGACCAAGCGGCGGTGGACGGCTATGCGTTCCGGTTTGCTGACATTGCATCAGGCGCATTGCGCCTTGCCGGAGCGGTTGCAGCGGGCAGCCGCTTACCGCGGGTTTTGGAAGCGCAGACGGCTGTCCGGATTTTTACGGGTGCACCAATGCCGGCACAAGCAGATACGGTGGTCATGCAGGAGTTGGCAAAGGTTGCCGATGGGCAATTGGTAATCGACGATCGGCAATTGCAGCAAAGAGGTAATGTGCGGCCACAGGGATCCGATATCCAGGAAGGAACAGTTGCGATGCAGCAGGGCACGGTACTTAGCCCGGCAGCGATCGGCTTTTTGGCCGGCATCGGCCGGTCAGCGGTTGTTGCGGTGCCCCGTCCGAGGGTATGTATCATCGTTACCGGCAACGAACTGGCTAAACCCGGGCAACCCCTGCAGCATGGCCAGGTATACGAGTCTAACTCCTATGCGCTGCGTGCTGCGCTGCAGCAGTTGCAGGTTGCCGAAGTGGTCGTGAGGTACGTGGGCGACGATCTTTCACAAACCACCGAGCAGCTCGACGAGGCACTGCAATCGGCGGATGTCGTGTTGGTTTCCGGTGGCATCAGCGTAGGTGATTACGATTACGTAAACCGCGCGCTCAAGCAATGCGAAGTGGAAAAGCAGTTCTACAAAGTGCGCCAAAAACCGGGCAAGCCGCTGTATTTTGGTACGAAAGGGCAGAAGCCCGTCTTTGGCCTGCCCGGCAACCCCGCCTCTGTACTGGTGTGCTTTTACGAGTATGTAGTACCCGCGTTGGAACTACTCACCCAGCGGCGACTGATGCCGGAGCCGCTCCAGTTGGCCATTGCAAGCCAAGGGCAGAAAAAGCCTGGGCTAACCCATTTTCTCAAGGGGTATTTCAACGAAAATGACGTACAGGTACTATCTGCCCAGGAGTCGTACCGATTGCGTTCGTTCGCAGTATCGAACTGCTTGGTTTGCTTGCCCGAAGCAATGGAATCGTTTAATCAGGGTATGGTGGTGCAAGTACAGCCATTACCCTAAAAAAACACTTGAAAGAATGATGTGGACAACGTTAATAGCTTTAAGGAATGGAACACAAAATTAAGAATATTTTTGTGCATGAGCCCATCTCCCCGGTATTCATCGCTGATGGCATCGCCGCGCACAGCAGCAAGGTAGGTATCGGTGCACACGGCATTTTCCTGGGCCAGGTGCGAGCCGATACGGTTGGCGAACAAACCGTAGCTGCAATCGAGTATACCGCATACGAACGCATGGCTTGTCAACAGATGCATCGTATCCGCGAGGAGACTTTTGCCAAGTATCCACTCACATGCATGCACGTTTACCATAGCCTGGGGCGGGTAGCGGTAGGCGAGATTTGCCTTTTCGTATTCACCTCGGCGCCGCATCGGCGAGCTGCATTGGATGCCTGTGACGAGTTGGTGGAGCGCATCAAGGCAGAATTTCCCATTTGGGGTAGGGAGGTGTTCGAAGACGAGACCCACCAGTGGAAAACAAATAGCTAGCTGCCATGGTAGATATCACCCATAAAGTAACCAGTTTGCGCCAAGCGGTGGCCACGGCCACGGTAAGCGTGTCGACGCCGGAGACCATCGACGCGGTCAAGGACAGGCGTGTACCAAAAGGAGATGTCTTCGAGTTTTCGCGTGCTGCGGGGCTGTTGGCCATCAAGAAAACTAGCGATGTGATTCCCGATTGCCATCCGCTGCCCATAGAATTCGCTTCCATTACCTATGAAATTGCCGACATGACCATCACTGTCCGCGTGGAAGTGCATACCATCTACAAAACCGGTGTCGAAGTGGAGGCCATGCACGGGGCTTCGATAACTGCCCTTACGATGTATGATATGCTGAAGCCGATTGATCCTAATGTGGAGATTTCCGCTATCAAGCTGGAGCGCAAGTCCGGTGGCAAGTCTACCTACGTCCAGCATGTGTCCCCCCAACTGCGCTGTGCCGTGGTTGTCTGTTCAGATAGCGTAGCTGATGGAAAGAAGCAGGATACTGCCGGGAAAGCGGTGATCGAACAATTGCGTAGGTATCACCTGGATACCGCTTCGTATGTGATTATCCCGGATGATGTTGTGCTTATCCAGGAACATGCCCGTCGGCTGAGTGGGGAAGGGTATGACTTGTTGGTATTTACCGGCGGTACAGGATTGTCGCCGAGGGATGTCACGCCGGATGCTATTGCGCCGCTGCTCGATCGCGAAATACCAGGCGTAATGGAAGCCGCGCGGAGTTATGGACAAGAACGTACGCCCTACGCCATGCTCTCGCGGGGGGTGGCAGGCTTCATGGGAAATACGCTGGTGCTTACCCTGCCGGGATCTACCAGGGGCGCTGTGGAAACGATGGGAGCCCTTTTTCCATACATTACCCATGTTTTCAGGGTGGCAGGCGGGATGAGGCACGATCATGGATGATACCGCGATGGAAATGGTTGGCGTAGTGCTTTGCGGTGGACGGAGTGTGCGGATGGGCACCGATAAGGGTTTATTGCCAATCGGTGATAAAACTTGGGCGCAACACGTATACGAACGGTTGGGCGTGGTGGTACCTTCGGTTGTGCTATCTGTAAATGCGCAGCAAGCGGACAGCTACCGGGCGGTTCTCCCTTATGCGGAGTGTGTGGTAGACAATGACCAGTTACCTATCGGCGGTCCGTTGCATGGTTTGTTGAGTGTGCATTTGCGACATCCTTCGGCAAACTTATTGGTACTTGCCTGTGATATGGTGGCCATGCAGGAAATATTGCTGCAATACCTGGTGAAGTGTTTTGTCGATAAGCCATGCCCCGCCCTTGTCTACGAGTATGACGGTTATCCGCAGCCCTTATGTGGCCTCTATTCCCGGCTGGCCCTGGCAACGGTGACCGGATGGGCTGTCACAGAAGGTTTGGCGAACCACAGCATGATGCATATGCTCGATCTAGTAGAAGCCACCAGACTACCCCACGGTACGGACTATGACGACTGTTTCAGCAATTACAACCACCCCGATAATTTGTAGCTTTGACTTGGATGAATACCGAACAGGAAATACCCTCCGTGCCGCAGAGACATCAGTTTAGCCGATTGCGCCTATATTACCTGTTGGCTCTGAGCGCTATTGCGCTGAGCATTGTGCTGGGGCAATTTTTGGTGCAGCACCACCTGCATGAGCAGGAAAGCGATGCGCGTCTGATCAATGTGGCCGGTAGACAGCGTATGCTGGGGCAGCAACTGGCGAAAGTGGCCCTTGAGTTGCGTATATACCCGGATAGCGTCGGGCGGTTGGACGCCCTGCACCGCTTAGCAGCGGCGCGAGGGGAATGGGTAATGGCACAGGAGGCCCTCCTGCATGGTAGCGATACGTTGCTGCTACCACCCAATACTGATGTGTTGGTCGAACACCTGTTGGCTGAATGCCGCCCGCATTTTGTGGCGATGGTGGAAGCTAGCGGAATGCTGAGCAGCATGCTGCAAGCGGATTTGATGGCGAGCTTTACGGCACTCGAACCTTGGGTGGTAACGATACTGGAACACGAACGCCTCTTCCTGGCTGGAATGGAGCGCACCGTGTACCGGCTGGAGTCTGTGGCCGCCGAGAAGGTAGCGCGGTTGAAGTATACCGAATTCGGGTTGTTGGCCGTGGCATTGACCGTAATTTTGCTGGAAATCCTGCTGATATTCATGCCCACGACGAGACATATTAGCCAAACCTTAACCAAATTAATCAAGTCCGAGCAGGATGCACAACAGATGAGCAATGAAATTGGGGCGCTATACAACTCACTGGAAGCTTCCTATGAAAAGATATCGGCCATTTCGATACCCGTTTCCTCCCCGCAGTTGGTCGCCAAAGCGGATCGTGGTGGAAACATCGTCGAGTTATTTCTGTCGTTTACGAAAATGTTGGAAAGAAGGCCGGTTGTACCTGGTGGCAGTATAGCTCAGTTGATTGGAATGGAGGGAGACGCGGCAGACAATTTCATGGATAACCTGGTTGACGTCGTTTCGGATGGCAGGAATTGGCACGAAGAGGTTGTGATCCGCGATCATAGCGGAGATACTACTTATTTGGATATCCACGTGGTGCCCATTTATACCGAAAACGGCCAGGTGGCACACCTGAATATCATGGCTGTGGACCTGACTGCCAAAAGACTAGCTGAGCAGGGGATATACCGGAAAGACAGGGCAGAGATCGAACGTAAGATCAATGAGCAGAAATTCCGCTCCATATTGGTGCTGGAGGGACAGGAAGAAGAGCGGAAACGGATAGCCATGAATATCCACGATGGCATCGGGCAACTGCTGACTTCGTTGAAATTCCAATTGGCATCCATTGATATAGGCAAGCACCAAGAGGCCCACAGCAAATTGGACGAGATAAACCAGTTGGTTGGGAATGTCATACAGGAAGTCAGGCGGGTCACCTTCAATCTCAATCCACCTGTGCTTAGTGACTATGGACTGGCTGCTGGATTGAAAACACTAGCCCAGGAAATAGACCGAACGAGCCAAGCAGAGGTGGCGTTCCGCAACGATACGGGTTTCAGCCAGCGCATGAACTCCAAAGTTGAAAACAATGTCTTCCGGATCGTACAGGAAGCATTGAACAACGCCATTAAATACGCCGCGTCGGAGCGGATAGACTTGATGCTGCAACACGACGATACCTACCTGGTGGTGACCGTACGGGACTTTGGCCGGGGATTCGAAAAGCAGGCCACCGATACCATTCACGCGGATTTTGGCCATGGGTTTCTCAATATGCGCGAGCGAGCCGCTTATATAAACGGCACACTCGATATCCAATCGGAGAAAGACAGGGGAACGATTGTAAAGCTTTTCGTACCTTTGGCAGAGAACCCGATAATTTTGTAACATGGATAAAATAAGTGTAGTTCTGATTGATGATCACGTATTGGTGCGCGATGGAATCAAAGCCATGTTGGAAGCCGACCGAGAGATTGACGTGGTAGGGGAAGCCAACAATGGCCGGCAGGCAGTGGACCTGATCAAAACACGACTACCCGATCTAGCCATCATGGATATCCGGATGCCCGAGATGAACGGTTTGGAAGCATGTGCGATCCTGACACAGGACCGGGTATCAACAAAAGTAGTGATGCTCTCCATGCATGACAATGAGGAATACGTATTGCAATCGCTCTCGGCCGGGGCGTGGGGATACCTACTCAAGGATACGGATAAAGGCGAGTTTATCCGGGCAATCAAACAAATCAATAACGGTGTACGCTATTACAGCGGATCGGTATCCAATATATTGGCTAACCAACTGCTAGGTTCGGCAAAGCAACCTGCATTAAGTACGGGTGAGAAAAGAGACGCGTACGGACTTTCCAAACGGGAGAGGCAAATATTGGCCCTGGTAGTCGATGGTAAACACAATAAGGACATCGCCGAGCTGCTGGGGAAAAGCGTAAGGACCATCGAGACCCACCGGTTCAATATCATGAAAAAGCTGGCAGTCAATAATGCCGTGGACATGATCAATAAAGCGATGAAAGAAAATATCCTGTAGGTGGCCTATGGCAACCTTGCACTAAACGGATCTGCCATGAAAAATAAGATTATAGACAATTTCGGGCGCGTCCACAATTACCTACGGATATCGCTTACAGATAATTGCAACCTACGTTGTTTTTACTGTATGCCGGAGGAGGAGTATGCCTTTACGCCTCATGCCAGGCTGATGCAGGTACGCGAAATCGATCAGCTGGCAAGGCTGTTTGTGGATCATGGTGTGACGAAAATCCGCCTGACCGGTGGGGAGCCGTTGGTGAGAAAGGATGCCCCTGAAATAATACAGGTGCTTTCTGCCTTACCGGTAGCGCTGACCATGACCACCAATGGCATAAGGATCAATGAAATGCTATCCCAGATTACGGATGCCGGTTTTGCAAGCATCAATATCAGTTTGGATACCCTGCAACGGGATAAATTTATCCAGATCACACAGCGGGATTACTTTGAGCGGGTACGACGTAATATCGACCTGCTCCTTGACAGGCGGGTACGGACAAAGCTAAACGTGGTGGTCATGAAAGGCGTGAACGATGATGAAATTTTGGATTTTGTAGCACTTACAAGGTTATACCCCGTTGAGGTGCGCTTCATCGAATTTATGCCGTTCAATGGAAACCGATGGTCTAGCAACCAGGTGCTTACCTTGAAGGAAATATTGGAGCGAATAGCAGCTGTCTATGAAATTGAGCCTATCGCGCCAAAACCCTATGACACAACAAAACCCTTTGCAATCAGGGGGCATCTCGGAACGATCGGCATCATCAGTACGATGACCGCCCCGTTTTGCGAAAGCTGCAATCGCATGCGTTTAACCGCGGATGGAAAGTTAAAGAACTGTCTTTTTTCGAGGGAGGAAACAGATTTACTGTCGGCATTGAGAAACGGTGAAGATGTGCTTCCATTGATGCAACAGGGTATGCGTGCCAAGGCAAAGGCATTGGGCGGGCAGATCGTTGAAAATTTTAAAGAAATCGAAGCCGATTCCTTAAAGAATCGGAGCATGATAACCATTGGGGGGTGAAAAAGCAGATAGGAATAGCTGCAACACTTCCTCCATACCACGGCATATCATAATCGCCGCTCCTCGGGGCAGATAATATCGCCTGTTTGGACTCGTTTACTTCCTCTGTTGTCATAATAGGCCAAATCCCCTGTGTTTTTGAGTAGTGAATACTCCATTGTTTTATTATTTAAGTGTAATTACGTAGTTATTTTTAATAATTTACTTGTTTTTATGAAAAATAAGTATTTTTTTGAACAAAAATAAGTTTATTTACGTAAAAATATGAAGATAATATGAAAATTCGTTAATGCCACTGCATGCGCATGAATCCATCGATTGCAATCCGATGCGCAAGCAAACTACCTAATCATTGTTCCAGGGGCGATGAAGTGATTTCAGCAGGTGATCATATTGAATCTTATTTATTTAACAATCCCATACATGAATTTAAAATTTCTTTTACCAGCATTTGTATGTTTTTCAATCCAGCACTCATGGGCGCAGTCTCCGGCCGAAACAGATGATATAAAGAACGTCTTCAAGCTGGGGGAAGTTTCCGTGATTGGTCAAAAGAACGTCAATACCGTCAGCGCGGAGCAGATCCAAAAATATGGCAAAAACGATGCGGCCACTGCGTTAAATCTGTTACCGGGCGTGACACTCACCTCTATCGGAGCAAGAAACGAAAGCGTGGTCAACGTTCGGGGTTTTGATCTTCGGCAGGTCCCCTTATTTATCGACGGCATCCCAGTATATGTTCCCTATGACGGCACGGTCGATCTGGGCAGGTTTACCACGTTTGATGTCTCGGAAGTTCAGGTTTCTAAAGGAAATGCTTCGGTATTGTATGGCCCGAACGCTTTAGGAGGGGCTATAAATGTCATTACAAGAAGACCCGAAAAAGAGTTGGAAATACAGGGGGCTACAGGCTACATATCAGGAGGCTACCGGACCAATTTCAATGTCGGTTCAAAATGGGATCGCTTTTACGTGCAGGCATCTTTTTCCCAATTGAACCGTGATTTTTTCCCGATGTCAAAAAAATTCACACCTGCCGAATTTGAAGACGGTGGACGACGGGAAAATTCATACCAGCATGATCGGAAATATCATATCAAGGTTGCATTCAAAACACGGATTTATTATGACGTGTTCAAAAACCTCCTGAACTCCTGGGATGACGCCACTTTCATAACAATGGAGCGTGGCTATGCCTTTTCCAGTATCTACAACGACTATACCATTGGCGGTATTGTTCAGCATGACTACCAAATAGGCATGCGTAACCTCCTTTCAACCTCCGTCCAATATAAGCAAGATGTTCGCCGTGAATACGATCTGGGAGAACCCGAACAAAATATGAACGACGGAAATTTTACCTTGGCTATAGAAGATCGCTTTAGGATAACAGAAGTATTGGACTTAACAGCTGGTGTAAGTTACAATAATAGAAAGAGTTTTAGCGCGGAAGATTATAATGCCGATACGGATGAGATCAGCAATTATCCATCCAACTCCAATAATGCCTTTAATATACAAGGGGCCTTACAGTATCGGTTAACGCCCAATCAACAACTAAACCTATCTGCTGGTAAAAAAACAAGATTTGCTACGCCGAAGGACCGTTATTCCTACCTGATGGGTACGACAATCCCCAATCCCGACCTTAAGGCAGAGCAGTCTGTTAACTATGATCTGACCTACAGCAACAGGTTGTTCAACCGCCTGTTTTTGGATGGTTCCTTATTTTACAGTAAAATCAGTTGAACCATGCTTATGGTAAACAACGTACAGTACGATGAAGATGCTGATATGTGGCTCAATCAATTGCAGAACGCCGGTGACCGTGAGTACATGGGGTTTGAAGTTGCTGCAAATTATCACATCATTCCGACCTTTATTATCGGATCAAACGATACCTTCATTAAAAGGAACAATATCAGCAATCCGGAAATCTACCTAGTGGATGTGCCTCGTCATAAACTGATGCTCATGGCAGGTTACGATCTGAATGACAGGTTTCGAGTGCAGACCAATATGGAACATAATGCTAACCGTTATAGTACTCCATACGGAACAGGGTCGCCCGGCTTTCCCCTTTTTAATGCAAGTGTCGGTATCAAGGTATGGAAATGGTTTTCTATTGAAGGTGGTGTAAACAATATCTTCGATAAAAATTTTACGCTTACAGAAGGATTTTATGAACCGGAACGTGTGTTTTATAGTAATCTTGTTTACAAACGTTAAACTATGGAATGGTTTTATATTATACTTTTTTTTGTCGCCTTCTTATACGCTTCCGTGGGACATGGCGGGGCCAGTGGTTACCTGGCTTTGATGGCCTTGTACGGGATAGCTCCACAGGAAATGAAGCCTACAGCGTTGGTATTGAACCTGTTTGTTTCCCTGACCTCCTTCGTTCAATATTATAGGGGACATTTTTTCAAAAGGAACCTCTTTCTCACGGTTGCTGCTGCTTCCATACCCATGGCGTTTATCGGGGGTACAATTACACTGGATGATAATCTTTATAAACGCGTACTCGGTGTTCTTTTACTTTTCCCCATTATTCGATTTTTCTTTTTCAGAAGTCCGGGTGAGGGCGAACTGAAACCTTATAATATTTTCGGAGCCGTGGCTATAGGTGCTGTTGTCGGATTGCTGTCCGGCCTGATCGGTATCGGTGGTGGGATCATTCTGTCTCCCTTGTTGATCCTGTTGAAATGGACAGATCAGAAACAGAGTGCCGCCGTTAGCGCTGCCTTTATTTTTGTAAACTCGCTGTCGGGCTTGGGCGGTATGTTTGCGCAGGGTATCACCTTTAATTCCGATATGTGGCTCTACATTGCCGCTGCGTTCGTAGGTGGTTTGTTAGGCGCTTATTTGGGATCAAAAAAATTGAATCAGAATGCTCTAAAACACGTTTTGGCTACCGTTCTTTTGATGGCTGCCTATAAATTATTGTTCACAACAGTATAAATAAATATGAAATCGACAATAACAACCTTTTTGATCTTGTCCTGCATGTGGCTTCGTGCCCAGAACGTAAAGAATATCGACATTGTAACGCCTGACAACAAAAAAACAACACTTACCTTTGAAAAGTTAACGGGTGTTACCCTTCAGTCGCTAGACCGTCTGCGTATATACAACCATGCGGGCGAGTACCGTTCGACATTGAAGGGCGTAAAAGGAGCCTTACTGAAAAATGTTTTAACGGACATGGCTTTAGGCGAAGAGTCGCCAAAGGTGCTGAGTGAATATTATATCGTATGTATAGCGACCGATGGGTATAAAGTGGTGTTCTCCTGGAACGAGTTGTTCAACACGCCAATCGGCGACAATGTACTGGTGGTCACTAATATCAAAGAGGCTACAAATGGTAAGCAGGGAGGTGAGCTTGCGTTACTTTCTCCAGAAGACATTGCCACCGGCCGGCGCTACGTAAAGCAGTTGCAAACAATTAGATTTTTTCGTGTAAATTTATGAAGGTAAAAATATTAACATTTGGTTCGCTGACCGAAGTACTGGAGAGAGAGTTTTATGCTGAAGCGCCGGATACAAGCAGATTGGTTGCCTTGCTTACGTCAAAGCACGCCGCATTAGATGGGCGTAAATTTTTGATTGCGATCAATGACACCATTGTAAAAGAAAACACGATGTTTAAAGCGAATGACGTGGTGGCGCTAATGCCGCCCTATTCGGGAGGATAGCCAGTGGAAACGAACGATCGTTATTCGAAACACTACAGGCTAAGTGGATTTGGCGAAGCTGGACAAACCAGATTACAACGGTCCAGTGTTCTGATCATCGGCGTAGGTGGTCTGGGCTGCCCGGCCCTGCAGTATCTTGTTGCTGCTGGAGTGGGAAAAATAGGGATCATCGACCATGACCGTATCGAACTGAGTAATCTGCAGCGTCAAGTATTATTCGGTACAGCCGAGATCGGTCTTTCGAAAACGGAAGTCGCGGCTGCAAAACTAAGGATGCTAAATCCGGAAATTGAAATCCAGGAGCATGTGCTATATCTTTCTACTGAAAATGCCATCGAACTCATCGAAGGGTATGACGTGGTACTGGATTGTACGGATAACTTTGCTACCCGTTATCTCCTCAGTGATTGCTGCATGCTGTTGGATAAGCCTTTGGTGTTTGGTGCAATCTATCGGTATGAAGGGCAACTGGCTGTTTTCAATGTTGCGGATGGCGGCGGCGTAAAAACAACGTACAGGCACCTATTCCCTTTACCCCCGGGCCCACTGGACGCACCTGATTGCAATGAGGTAGGAGTATTGGGGGTATTACCCGGAATCATTGGAACCATGCAGGCTACTGAGGCCATCAAGCTCCTCGTCGGGGTCGGCCAGCCGTTATGCAATAAATTGATGACCATCAGCCTGTTGGATAATCGTTCTATGGTGTTGGATATTCCGCCAACCTTACCGGAGGAAGCAAGCTTCCCGACCTCGCTGTCCGCCTTTGAAGCCTTCGATTATGGCTATCACTGTGGTATAAAGGGCCCGGTGGTCCGTGGCATCAGCCCAAGGGAATTTATGGAAATATATCGGGATGAGGATGTCTTGATCGTTGATGTGAGGAATGCGGATGAACTGCCGGAACTTTCCTTTAACCATGTGAATATTCCGGTAGCGGAACTGTCGGATAATTTGGGGAAAATGGACAGGAAGCAGCTGTTGCTGGTCTGCCAATCGGGAAAAAGAAGTCTTATAGCAGGGCAATTTCTCAAGGAAAAGATAGGATCGCACCAAAAGCTCAGTCATCTAGAAGGGGGAATAACAGCGCTAGCATTGATGGTTTCCCCATAGAATGCCGGGTTTGGGCCTTTTTGCTAAACTATATATAAACTATCATAGGGATACACAGGAGGAGATTATGACTCAGTAATTCCCTACGTAATGATCACCCATGGACTGCCCGGTTTTAACGGTCAATCCGTCTTGCTACCCCCTCGTTATTGATTTCTCCAAGTTTCCTGAATTAAACAATATGTAAATGAAATGTAGTTAATAGGTTACCCATGTATTATAGGTATTTTTCCCTATAAAGACCCTATTAAAACCCTATAATATTCCTATTATATACCTATAGCTTGAGAACACTTAGGACAATTGATAAGAAGCCGGTCGGAAAGCAAATAGCTTCAGGAAGCTTCATGCATCGCATACGGTGATCCAATTGGTTAAATGCGTAATTTTACTTGCTTATTAAATTTTATATACGTTTTTTTACGTTAAATATATAATACCGAAAAACACGTATGAAGTTCCATCTCGCTTTACTGGCGTTGCTCTTGCTTTTTTCTCACGGGGCAGCTGCGCAATTCAATCTTTCGGCTGAAATCAGGCCCAGGTCGGAGCTGAGAAATGGTTTCAAACGACCGCTCGCTCCTCAGGAATCGCCTGCCTTCTTCACCGAACAGCGTTCGCGGCTTTACTTAGCCTACAAGAAGGATCAATTCGAGTTGTTGTTGGTTCCCCAGTACATCCATATGTGGGGCAATAATGATCAAGCATCCAAAACGGATCGTGGGCTTGCCAACCTACAACAGGCTTGGATGGCTTATACCTTCAACGCGCAGCATCGCATTGCCGGTGGGCGGATGGAGCTCAATTACGACAATGCCCGGATATTGGGCAATCTGGACTGGGCACAGCGGGGGCGAAGCCATGATGTGCTGAAGTATGAGTATGCAGCCCAAGGTCTACGGATCCATGGCGCGGTCGCTTTTAACCAAGAGACCAATGTGCCCGAGCCGGGAAAGCTTGCTGAAACCACCTATGCCCCACAGTTGAACAATTATAAAGCCCTGCAGTTCCTCTGGTTCAACAAAGTCGTTCAAAAGACATCCCTATCTGCCTTGCTATTGAATGAGAGCAGGCAATATGCAACCGATACCGTTTATTACAAGCAAACCGGCGGCATCTCTGGGACGTTCAAACTCATGCCCGTGATCCTAACTGCGGAGTACTACCACCAACGGGGGCGCGACCGGCCGGGTAATGGCGTCCGCGCACACTTGGCCTCGTTAAATGCTTCGGCCGCGCTAGGCCCGGCATTTCGGTTGGAGCTGGGTGGCGACTACCTCACGGGCGATAACTCCCGTACGGCCGCCAACGAAGCCTTTGACCCGCTTTACGGCACCCATCACCAATTTTATGGTTTGATGGACTATTTTTATGTGGGAAACGGTCACGGTAACCTGGGATTGAATGACCTATACAGCAAAGCAAAATACGAGGAACGGCACCATCGGGTGCAGGTTGATGTCCATCGTTTTGCCTCGACGGCGGCGCTGGTTGATGGAGCGAATGATTTCACACGGGGCTCGCTTTTTGGATGGGAGTTTGATGTGGTTTACGCGTATCAGCTGGCCGCGGCCTGCCGCCTTCAGGTCGGGTATTCATACATGCGTTGCGCTGATGCATTGCGTGCCGCAAAAGGAATTGCCGATGGTAAAAACGCATCATGGGGGTGGCTGATGGTTGCGTATAAACCGATACTCTTCGAAAATTAATAAATGGCCAGATTAGCCGATGGCTTACGTACTTTTGCATAAGATATGAATAACGTGATGGAAACGCCAGCAACCCTACGCGATGATAAACATCACCTGGTTCGGGTGTTTATAAAAGGCGGTATGGTCACTCCCGAGGACCTGATGGCGATTTTGGAAGCCTCCGGAACATTGGGAAATGAATTTATTTTTTTTGGTTCCCGGCAGGACATCTTATTCCCGGCACGCAGCGGTAGCTTAACGAACCTCGCGGAACAATTGGCGACACGGCAGATCGATGTCAGGCAGGGACATCGGGATTTGTTTCAAAACCTGGTAAGCAGCACCGTTGCCATTGGCATTACCAACACAACCGAATGGTTGGATCTGGGTAGTTACAGATCGGTGTTGGACGCATTTGCACATCCGCCACAACTCAAAATAAATATTACCGACCCCCGTCAGGCGATGGTCCCGCTGTTTACCGGCGACCTTAATTTCGTGGCATCAGCCAAGCCGCAGTACTGGTATCTTTATCTTCGCAACGCGCATGCGGGGGACCGGCTTGAAAAATGGCCCACGTTGGTCCATAGTACCGACATTGCCAAACTGAGCGTATTTCTGGAACAACGGTTGTTGAAAGACCGTATGGCGATGCTGCCCGATTTGATTGCCGGATTGGCGGAGCATATCAAATTAAACACCATCGTAACCAGGGAGGACCTGCGGCTTCCCACTCCTTATTTTCCTTGTTATGAGGGGATGGAAAGCCTCGGGGATGGAAAGTCGTGGCTTGGTTTGTACTGGCGCAACAACCGCTTCCACATCCCCTTTCTGGTACGGGCCTGCCAACTGTGTATCGATGGGCGTATTCCCTATTTTTATATTACACCATGGAAGTCATTTGTGATCAAAGATATACGTGATGACGATCGCCTGGAATGGGAAAGGCTGATGGGCGGCATGGGAATCAATATGCGCCATTCCAGTCTTGAACTCAATTGGCACATCCCCGTATTGGATGAAGAAGCACTTCAGTTAAAACAATTTCTGGTCGGCGAGCTCGATCAACAGGATATATGTACGCATGGACTTACCTTTAGCATCATCACGGAAGATAGCCCGCGATGGTTTACCAGTATCGTCATCAAAAGAAAGGGTGCGCGCGGCAATCGTTCCACGGAATCGTTTGACCTGTACTATGCGGAAAGGTTCGATCCCAATACGTTACGGTATTTCGAATATGCCAAGGGCGTAGCCATGGACGTCATTCCGGCGTTGCTTGTGGAGTTAAGTAAGTCGTATTATTCGCGTGTGGCCCCAAAAACCTGAACCCAATAGTTGCCGTCATGCGCGATGGCCATTTCACGGTAGGAGCCGCGCATCATGTTTGCGCAGTGGCTCGGGCTAGCCAACCATTTTTTTACAGCTGCCACCAAATCGAAGTCGCCGAAGGCGATGTTTTCGCCGTAGGTAAGCACGCCTGTGGCGTCGGATATGTAGCCTGAGGCGATGAGCCGATGGTATACGTTTTCGCCGGAGGGGCTGGTATGGCTGAAATAATTGCGGGTATGCATATCCTTAGCATGGGCCAATGCTGCGGCATAGAGTTCGGCATTCCAGGCTACCATGGAGGTGGGGGGCATGGTCTCCTCTCCACAGTCACAGCCTTGTTGCCGCCAGGTATTCACTTCGGCTAGTGCTTGGATCGCACTGGAGTCCATGACTACGGGGTTTCCGGGGTTCTTTTCCTCATTATCTGATGAAATAGGGGACTCTTCCTTGGGCACAGGTTCCATTGATTCACTGCCATTCGGCTCGCATGCAGACAGCAACGCAAGCAAGCAGAGAACCGCTGGGACCAAAGACTTTAACATAGGTAGTTGTTAAATTTCTTGCAATTAAAGTAATTTTTCTGATTGCTGCAAATATTCCCGCAGGTATTTGGCGTTTCATTTAAAATTATTTCTTAAGAGTTTGGTCGCGGCGCAATGCGCCAATCAGTGCTTCCAAATCACTGGGTTTCAGTATGCCCGGATATTTAAAGATAATTTCAAGGTTTTCATTGACGAGCACCCACGTGGGGAAAGCGAGCCGGTTGTGCTGGTTCCCCAGCATATATGCCAGATCGTGGCGTCCGGTAGACACACCGGTGTTTTTGAAATGATACGTGGTGTCGGCAAAAACAATGGGATCTCTGGTTTCGGCATCGAATTCCGAAAAATGGAAATCGGCAGATGCGGATTGGAAATCCGCGTTCTTTCGGAGCTGTGCTTTTTGCATCTGGCAATAGGTGCACCATTCCGTAGTGATAAGGATGAGCGCAGGTTTGGATTGGGAGCGCATGGAATCCGCCAGTTCGCCGATCGGTATGGACTTGACCTGTCCCTGTGCTTCGGGAAAAAGCAAAATAGTGATGGCAAAAACAAGTCCGATGTAATGAAATGACCTTTTCATGCGCTCCCTTACTGAATACGTGTTAATAAAAGCTATACCGGATACCCAAGAATCCCCGGGCGCCCTGGTTAGGGCCAAACACATAAGAGGGGTCGAATGTCAAGCCGTAGGGGTTCTCCGGCGTGACCAAAGCTTGCCCATTTCCGTCAAATTCGACCAATTTATTGAACGGATCGTGGGCACGGGCAATGATGAAGGGGTTGCCTTTGTTTGGCGTCCAGTTCAATAGATTTTTGATCCCACCGTAAAGCTCAATACCGTTGCGGAATGCCTTCGTGATTTGGATGTTCTGGATGCTCCACCAGGGCGATTTCGGATCCCGGGGGTCTTCGTCGCTCAGCAAAGGTAGGCGCATCGGGCCGTACAGGTTTCCCGTATAGTCGATGGATAGGCCGATGCCTTTAATGGCGTAGCTAGCACTCCATACGCCGGTAAATTTTTCGGTAAACAGCTGCTGTACTTTTTCCCCGTTTTCCATGCTGTATACATCCATCGCCGTGGCACCGGCATTCAGCCTAAGACCATTCATCAGGGCCAGGTCAATATTCAGCGAGATGCCCTGCGACACCGCGTGGCCATCGAGGTTACCATAATGTATTTTGGTGGCGTCGGTATCATAGTCGGCAATGATCTTGTTGTTGAAATACGTGTAGAATACTGTGGCATCAAAGCCGATGATGCCACCGTTGTTTAATGGTACTTTCTTGACGAAATTCACATTGCCATTCCAAGACGTTTCCGGATCCAGCTCATTATCGAAAACCACTTCCCGTGCACCTGAGAGGGCGTAGTGATCTTCGGTGAATATGTTCGCTACCCGGTAGCCGTTGCCAAAACTCAATCGCAGCACATTATTTTTATCGGTTGAATTCCACTTGTAATTTGCTCTTGGGGTAAGGATACTGCCATGGATGGAATTATAATCATAACGTGCGCCCAAAAGCAGTTTGTGATTGGTATGGAGGGTGATTTCATCTTGTAGAAATAATCCGGGCAAACTGGTGTTTGTGGGTCGGTTGATGTCCACATTGTAGGCCGCGGCGGTAGCGGGGGTGTTGTCATCATAGTAGGTGTAGCGGTAAGTAAGCCCCGCCAATAGGTCGTGGCTGCCTGCAGGTTTGTTCCAGGTGAGCTGGCCGAAGCCGATGTATTGATCAGCCAAAAACGACATATCCCCATATACACTGTTCTGGTCATGGCCATTGGCACTAAACATGAATGTAACATGCTCCTTTATAGGCAATTGGTAGGTGCCGAATAACTCCCACCGGCTGGTGTAGATGCTTTCGCCATATACCTCGTCGGTGCCCCTGTATGATGGCTCCCAGTTCATTTCGCCGCCCCATCGGCCCTCGTAGACATAGCGTGCCGCAAACGAAAAGACCCGGTTATCTTTTCGCTCGAAATTCCATTTGTTGAATAGGGAGATGCGGTGTTGCAACGTCACATCCGTGAAGTAATCGTTGTTGTTGTCTATGGGGTTTTGGTAGTTGAAATAGGAGGCTCCAAGCAGGGATTGTACCTTTTTGCTGACGTTTATTTTTGCAGCTACGTCGGCGCTGATTTCTCCCCAGCTGGTACCGAATGCATCGACGGCCAGGAGGGGTGTTGTCCGCGGGTTCTTCGTGATGATGTTGATCAGCCCGCCTACAGCTTCACTGCCGTAAAGGGTCGATGCGGGGCCCTTCACAATTTCCACACGTTCGATCAACGATTGCGGTATGCCGCTTAGGCCGTATACGGTAGAGAGTCCACTCACGATGGGCATGCCATCAATTAATACCATCGTATAAGGCCCTTCAAGTCCATTGATGTGGATATCTCCGGTGTTGCATATGTTACAATTGAGTTGCGGCCGTACACCATTTATATTTTGCAGGGCATCAAACACCGACGGTGCGGGGTTTGCTTTGAAAAACTTGGCGGTGTATACTTCCACGGGCACGGGACTATCCAATTTGGATACTTCCTTCATGGTTCCGGATACCACCACCTCGTCCAATGAGGTGCCTTCGTCCATCAAGACGATATCTTGTTGTACCGGTGTGCCGGTTGAGCGTATTTTCATGCTATAGGGTCGGTAACCCACGTATTTTACTTGCAATTCCCAGTTTCCCGCGGGAACACCGGTTAATACGTAGCTTCCTGTACTGTCTGCGGTGGTACCGATATGCAACGATGGAATAGAAACCGTTGCCCAAGACACGGTGTTCCCATTGCTGTCGGTAATCGTGCCTTTGATGGACGATGTGGTTTGGCCATTAGCCATGGCCGAAAGGCATATGAGGATAGCGGCAAGCGATACCGCGTAGTAAGGGTTGTTCATCAGATTAAAAAATGCTTGGTGACGGATTATCATCCCAGCGACTCCGTTGATGGGTATGAGACCACCAAGGGAAACCGTTGCGACGAACTGAATTTTTAGAAATACGGGTGTTTTGGCTAGCGAATCCCGTCAAACGGAAGGATAATAGCTAGTTAGCAGCTTCGGGGAGGCCCTCTTAAATAAATGGTGCGGAAGGAATGGGGCTGTCGACCGGGCGAACAGAACGTTTGGTAAGCAATACTTACCGGCGTGATGATCGGTTGGTCATACCGGAGAAACAAGGGTTGAACAAAGCTTCCCTGGAAAATCACATCCAAAAGGTGGATCTGGCTATCCGACTCATGGTGACTTGGATTATCCGGACCGGTTTTTAGGTTGTAGGGGTGTGTGTGGATGACAATCCGACCGTCACGTGTCTTATGTTTGTGCATGAAGACCGTGCCGCTCGCTACGATCAAGCAGAAGAGAATCGCTTGAAACCAAGCGAGGTTAGCGCGTATGGAATCATTCCTTTTCACGGCAGACCAAAGTACGAATTAGCTATCGAATATCATGCAGCAAAGGTAATTAATAAAAGTTAGATTAATCTAACAAACTATTAATAAATCATGAACTTATTGTTGTTTGCTGGGTGTTAATCTATTAGCTTGTTGGATTCGTTCGGAAATACCAGTGTGGGTTCATAGTTCTTCGCCTCTTCGAAGTCCATAAGGGCATATGAAATGATGATGATGATGTCACCGACCTGTACCAAGCGGGCAGCTGCACCATTCAGGCACACCACACCGGATCCGCGTTCGCCTTTGATGACATAGGTTTCGAAACGTGCACCGTTATTGTTGTTTACGATCTGCACTTTTTCATTGGCGATAATATTCGCCGCGTCCATCAGATCTTCGTCAATCGTGATGCTCCCCACGTAGTTCAACTCCGCTTGTGTGACGCGTACCCGATGAATTTTAGATTTCAGTACCTCAATAACCATGATGCAAAGATACGGAAATTAAAAATAATGTTTTTTTCAGCTTTTTGTCAGGTTTTTATAACCGGCAGCCTAATGGCGTGGATCGAAGGAGCGTTAAGTTATTGCAATAAAAGGTTGTCGATTAACCGTACACCATCCACCCAGGCGGCTACCAATGCGATCAATGGTCGATCGGGTGCGGAGTTATCCGCTTCCGTAAAGGTATCTGCGTCATAGATGGCGAAATATTCCATTCGGACCCCGGGACTATTTTCCAGGGATTTGATAGCTTCCTCCTGAAGGGTAACGAGATTTTGGCGACGTACATCGGCTTTAACCTGCTGTAACGTGCGGTACAGGGCCAACGCTTGTTGCCGCCCAAGTTCCGTTAGTCGCACATTGCGCGAGCTCATGGCCAGGCCCTCCGGCTCTCGGACAGTTGGGCACATTTCCAGGGTGAGGGGAAGCTGCAGTTGATTGACCATGTGTTCCACCACCTTATACTGTTGGAAATCCTTTTGGCCGAAACAGGCCACATCCGGCCGTACGGCGTCAAACAGCTTCTTCACGATCTGTGTAACGCCCTGGAAGTGCCCCGGGCGATGCAGTCCTTCGAGCACATTGTCCAATCCGCCCAAGTCCAAATGCCATTGCTCGTTCTGTCCGTACATTTCATCCACATTGGGGTAAAAAAGGATATCGCAATCGGCTTCCCTTAGCATCACGGTGTCCCGTTCGATGGGGCGAGGGTATTTTTCAAGGTCTTTCGGATCGTTGAATTGTGTGGGATTGACGAAGATGCTGCATACCACCACGTCGGCCAGTTGCTTTGCGTGGCCGACGAGTGCGATATGCCCGTTGTGCAACGCGCCCATCGTAGGGACGAGTGCAATGCGCAGCTTGCTGCCGCGATGAGGTTGCAGAAGCGCTTGCAACGAAATTTTGGTCTTAACGATTTCCAACAGGTTAACTTATTTTGTGTTTGGCAAAAATGATGATTTTTTGTGGCATCTCCTTATTGCATCGGTTAACTAATTGGTATATTGATAAAAAATGATTATCTTTGCAAACCGATTTTACTTTTCTAATAAAATAAAAAACAAATAATTGGAGATGGCAAAAACGAAGATTCTGTTTGTTACCCACGAGATGTCGCCTTTCCTCGAACTAAGTAAAATTTCTGAAATTACCCGCCAACTGCCTCAGGCGATGCAGGAGAAGGGCTATGAAATCCGCATATTGATGCCGCGTTTCGGGAACATCAATGAGCGCCGGAACCGCTTGCACGAAGTGATCAGGTTATCCGGAATGAACATCGTTGTTGACAACAACGACAACCCGTTGATCATCAAGGTGGCCTCCATCCCTGCGGCCCGTATGCAGGTGTATTTCTTGGATAACGAGGAATATTTCCAACGTAAGCATGTGTTCTGTGATGACTGCGGAAAATTTTTCGAAGACAACAACGAACGTACGGTGTTTTTCTGTAAAGGCGCCCTGGAAACGGTGAAGAAGTTGGGATGGGCTCCGGATGTTGTGCATTGCCACGGATGGATGAGCGCATTGGTACCGGCTTACTTAAAGACCGCGTATAAAGATGATCCTACATTTAAGGATGCCAAGGTAATTTACTCGCTTTACAAGGAAGAAGTTGATGATTTTTCCCTGGGAGAGAACTTTGCAGATATTGCGCTCACCGGTGATATGACCGAGGATGACGTAGCGCACTATGGCAGTGGTGATTACGCAGGCTTGTACCAAGGGGCGTTGGCCTATTCTGATGCCGTGGTTTTGTCTGGCGACGACCTGGACCAACAACTGTTAAATATTGTTAAAAAGAGCGATATTCCAGTATTCGAAGTGGAAAACAGCGAAGAATTCGAAAATTATTGTAACCTTTACGAACAATTTGCGAGTGTTGAGCTTGAGGCAGCAGTGGAAGCATAATTTTGAATTTAATTTTCTTTGCGAATGAATTATCATACCAAAGACTTATTGACCATGTTGATAAGTCTTTTTGTTTTGGGAAGTTGTACTAATCCATCGGGTATCGGGCTGGATGTGGATCCGGAAGATGAACTGACAGGTGTACTGACGGACACCCTTACCCTGCATGCCACCACCCTATTGGATGACAGCGCCAGGTCAGCTTCATTTGCACAGACTACATTCGGCTGGTTTGACGATCCGGTAATCGGCCAAACCGTTGCGGACCTCGCCCTGGCTATCGGAAGACCGACAACCGTACCCCGTATACGACCTGATGCGGAGATTGACTCGGTGATTCTCGTGTTGCCTTATGGCACGGAGTATTTCGGGGATACACTCCGTCCAAACTTCTCGCTGCAGGTACGCCAATTGGACGAGGCATATACCGACGGCGAATATGCAACCAAGCAATGGCCGGTAAAAGACGAAATCATCGGTGCAAAGACGGTTGCTCGATTTGCCTATAAGCTGACCGACAGTGTAAGTATCAGGAAGCATATCGATGATAAAGACTCCGTTGTGAAAGTCATTCCGCAATTGCGGGTTGCGCTCTCGGCTGATTTTTTTAAAGACTTATTCAGCGAAACGGTTGATTCAGCATCACTTTCTACCGAGGCTGGATTTAATAATCATGTAAAAGGGCTTTACTTAAGTGTAAACGGAAGTGAGATGACTGGCATTGGCGGGCTGGTGACTTTCCGGGGTGTTTCTAGTCTGACCGGTATTGAACTTACTTACCGGCAACCTAATGGCAAGGACGGCGATGACGCTGATATCGATACGATCCGTACGTTCCTTCCAACGACGGTACAGGATAATAGCGGATCTACCTACCGGAGACTGACCTCCAGCATCAGCCGGACTTATGCTGAGGATGTGCAGGCACAGTTGGATAGCCCTGAAGGTAATCATGAGGTGTTGTATTTGCAAGCCCCGGCAGGGCTCCGGACTCGACTACGGATACCCTACATCGATGCACTGAAAGATCGGAATATCGCCGTGAATAAAGCCGAATTGGTACTCTATGTGGATGATGCACCTGGAGACGAGTTGGGTATCCACGCGCCGCGCCTTACCTTGTACCGCGAAGACATTGCTGGCCAACGGCAACCCGTACCAGATGGAGACTCGCGTACCAGCGGCAACAGTTTTGCTGGCGACGGGCGCAGTCTTTGGTATCGTTATGGCAATTGGCGGGCTTTTGGGGGGAATATAGATGAAGGCAAAAACCGTTATGTATTTCACCTGACATCCTATGTGCAGGATTTAATCCAAGGAAAAATAAACAGCAGCGAATTTTTTATCGCACCGGCGGCAGCTTCCGACGAAACAGTGCCTTATTTCCCGGTATTGAATACCGGTAGCCGGGCGATCATCAGTAACGTCGCGGGTACGGATTTGAGGATAAAACTGAATATATACTACACGCAATCCGAAAACTAGCACGTCCGTTGAGCGGGCCTGTATTGGTCGCTGAGAAGAAAGCACCCGTTCCATCAAACGGGTGCTTTTTTTTTGATAAAATGTTGTAAGTTTGGCGGGAAAACAATTCATCTATGTGCGGAATAGTAGGATACATTGGTCAAAAGGAAGCTTGGCCTATCATTGTCAAGGGATTGAAGCGCCTTGAATACCGGGGTTATGACAGTTCGGGGATTGCATTGGTAGCTGATGGGATCAAAAGCTATAAGAAGACCGGAAAAGTAACCGATCTGGAAGCTTTTGCGGAAGGCAAGGCGCTCGGAGGCAAGGTCGGCATCGGCCATACACGGTGGGCTACGCATGGCGAACCATCGGACCGGAATGCACATCCGCACTTGTCGGAAGATGGGCGTTTGGCGATTGTGCATAATGGCATTATTGAAAATTATGGTCCGCTGAAAGAGGAGTTGGCGAGTAGGGGACATGTTTTCCAAAGTGATACGGATACCGAGGTACTCATCCACCTCATTGCCGATATCCTGAAAGAAGAGAAAACGGATTTGCTGGAAGCAGTCCGCCTTGCGCTTAGCCAGGTGGTCGGCGCATATGCCATTGTGGTGGCCGACCGGGAAAGTCCCAATCAATTGGTGGCCGCACGGAAGGGCAGCCCCATGGTCATCGGTATAGGCGAGCAGGAATATTTTATCGCTTCGGATGCGTCGCCAATCATTGAATACACGCGAAACGTCGTTTATCTCAAAGATCAGGAAATTGCGTTTATCAACGCAGATGAACTGCTGATCAAGACGATCGACAACGAAGTACACACGCCTTATGTGCAGCAATTGGAAATGCAGCTGGAAATGCTCGAAAAGGCCGGGTATGATCATTTCATGCTCAAAGAAATCCATGAACAGCCACGCTCCATCCGGGATTGCATGCGCGGACGGATTTATCCGCAGGAGGGAATGGTGCAGTTGGGCGGTATTAAGGAATATGCGGAGAAACTCCGGAATGCCGATCGTATTATCATCGTGGCATGTGGTACGTCGTGGCATGCCGGCTTGGTAGGCGAATACCTCATTGAGGAATATGCACGTGTACCCGTGGGCGTGGAGTACGCTTCGGAATTCAGGTACCGCAACCCGATCATCACGGAGCGTGATATCGTTATTGCCATATCCCAATCCGGCGAAACTGCAGACACCATGGCTGCAGTGGAGCTTGCAAAAGAACGTGGAGCCACCATACTGGGTATATGCAATGTTGTGGGGTCTTCGATTCCGAGGCTCACGCATGGTGGAGTGTACACCCATGCCGGACCGGAGATCGGGGTAGCTTCCACCAAGGCTTTTACTGCTCAGGTAACGGTGTTGACACAGATTGCCTTGTACGTGGCTCAATTACGCGGTACGTTGCCGCAAAGTAAGCTTGTCGAGTTGCTTACCACACTCCAGGACATCCCGTTGCTGGTTGAAAAAGCGTTAAATTGCGATGAGGCCACGAGGTATATCGCTTCCGAAATAAAGGATGCGACCAATGCGATCTTCTTGGGCAGGGGTATCGGATTCCCGGTAGCGTTGGAGGGTGCACTCAAGCTTAAGGAAATATCATATATCCACGCCGAAGGATACCCGGCGGCGGAAATGAAGCATGGCCCTATCGCGTTGATCGATGAAGAAATGCCTGTGGTGGTAATCGCCACCCAAAACTCGTCTTATGAAAAGGTCATCAGTAATATACAGGAAGTAAAAGCCCGCAAAGGGCGTATTATCGCTATCGTAACCGAAGGGGATACAGCCGTAAAGGGGCTGGCAGACTACGTGATCGAAATTCCCCATGCGGACGAGGCATTCCTTCCATTGCTGGCTACGATCCCGCTTCAACTGCTGTCTTATCACACGGCGCTCTTGCGGGGGTGCAACGTAGACCAGCCGCGGAATCTGGCTAAATCCGTGACGGTGGAGTAAAGAGTCTGTCTGTTTGAAATTAAAAAACGGCGGTTTCCTGAGATGGAAGCCGCCGTTTTTATTTGTTGGGGTGGGGTATCGTCCTTCAGAAGATTCCCAATACTTTTTTGTTGCCCTGGCCCCGCGACCGGTTTGCGGGGAAACTCGGTTTCAATTTGGTATTGACCTCTGGGGAACCCACCAATGTCATCGCACAGCGGAATCCCGTCATCGCGGTCGATGCATCCTGCTGCATATAACGACGGGTAGCGGGGTTAAGCCAGTATGCACGATCGTTCCATGAACCACCCTTGTATACCCTGGATTTGTCGTTTATCAACGAAGTAACGCCATAGAGTTCATTGTTTGTTTCATCGTCATATCCGCGCACATCGTGGTCGAAGCCGACTTGTGCGGAATCGGTAGAAGCTGCCGCAGCCTGTAGCTCTTCCCACGTCTGTTTTCTCGGCGCAGTGGCGGGCACGCGTATGGGACGGCCATATTTATCTTTGGCAATAATACCTTTTTCGGCATCTTCGTATTGCTTATCCATATACACATTGCCTCTGAACGGATTGAAATCCTCGAAATCTTCATAGGAAAGCTGCCGGTATACATCCCGTACCCATTCGTTGACGTTACCAGCCATATTGTACAGCCCATAGTCGTTGGGAAGGTAGCTGGTTACGGATACCGTGATATCCCCGCCATCGTTGAGGTAGCCGGCCACACCCATGTTATCCCCGCCAGAGGGCTTGAAATTTGCCATCATCAACCCTTGCGTACGTCGTTTCGCCGATCGGACACCCAGGCCATTCCAAGGATATATCTTGCTGCTTTCAATGTTGCCATACTCCGTATTGCCGACCAATCCTAAGGCTGCATACTCCCATTCCGCTTCGGTTGGCAACCGGTAGGATTGCTTAAGTACGCCGTCTTCCATGCGAACCGGCCGGCGTGCACCGTCTTCAGTCCCGGGCCTGTTGTCCGCAGGCATACGTTCGCCGTCGATGCCTTCGCCGCGATATTGCCCATTGAGGTAGATGTCGGTATTGAAGGGTTCGGCAGGGGTCGACTGCGATTCCGCCAATGTCCGGTAGTCTACAAGCGCGCCTTTTTGCCGGAGAATGTGTTCATTCACCCTGTCGGTCCGCCAAATGCAATAGTCATTGGCTTGCTCCCAGGTAACGCCCACCACCGGGTAGTCTTGATATGCCGGATGGCGCAGATAAAGATCCACGTAAGGCTCATTATAAGACAGCGGCTGGCGCCATACCAACGTGTCTGGTAGGGCATTGTAGTAAAGTTCCTTATCTTCAGGGAAATTCTGGTTGAGCCAGTGGAGGTATTCCAGCCAATCAGCATTGGACACTTCCGTTTCATCCATGTAGAATGAAGCTACCGTTACGCGACGCTTAAGGTTGTCATGAGCGTAGGTGATGTCTTCATTGAGACTGCCCCCCATCACGAAAGTACCTCCCTCGATAACGATCAAGCCCGGTCCCGGTCCTTCCTTTACTTTCCTGTTGATCTGGAGACCCCCATTATAGGGGTCATTATAGGCAACTCCGGTTTTCGGAGACACGCCACTCCGATTTTTACAGGAGCTGAATATAGCCCCACAAAAGAGCAACAAAAGGATAGGAATAAAATAAGTATTCGCTGTTTTCATTCGGTATGTTCAGAAAAACAAATTTCTTTTCAAAGAATCAAAATTAAGTAAATTATTGAAGTTATTGCCAACTAAAATAACTTTTAACGTTTGGATGTACAAGGAGAATCACGCAAATAGCATACCATTTGAGATTATGCGTGCATTTGCCTATGTTTGGCGGGTCGAAGACAGCAGGTCAAGTCTCGTGTTTTGTGTATCATGTCTAAAGATGAAAATAAAAGTAGGATTTGGGTTTGATGTACATCAGCTTAAGGATGGGCATCCTTTTGTGATGGGCGGGGTACAATTGGAACACCATGCGGGTGCTTTTGGGCATTCCGACGCGGATGTATTGGTACATGCCATATGTGATGCCCTGCTGGGAGCCGCTAACCTGGAAGATATCGGTTACCATTTTCCCAATACGGACGACCGCTGGCGGGGTATCAGTAGCTTGGTGTTATTGGCGGAGTGCGTAAAACTGTTGGATGAACGGGGTTGGACACTGGGCAATATCGATGCCATGCTGTGCTTAGAGGCGCCGAAGATCAAGCCTTACATTCCCGCCATGAAGCGACATATTGCGGCGGCGGCAGGTGTCACCGAAGACGATATCTCCATCAAAGCCACCACCAATGAAACCATGGGGTTTATTGGCCGGGAAGAGGGCGTGGTCGCCTATGCGGTCTGTTTGATTGAACGGAAATGAATAAGGTTACTCATCCTGCCATTGGATGTTCAACACTTCTTTATAGGCGAATTTGACTAGGTGTCTTTCCAAGACACCTTTTATTTTTTCGACCCCCTCAGGGGTGGAAGCGGAGATGTTAAAAAGCAGGTGCTCGGGCGTGGCTGACATCTCGCAAATCCCAAATGGAAACGTGGCAAGTCCTGAGGTCGCCGTGTACTCGGTTTCAATTTTGTGCCGGAAGTGGCGGCACAGTTTGCCGATGTAACTGCTTGCTGCCTTGGTACTGATGGTGCTTTTCGATATTTTCATGATGCTAAATTTCTCGGTCCACAATAAGGTTAGGCAGTCCGCGGCTGCAGTTTTCTACACGTATACGCACGCCATAAACCTGCTCAATGACAGTGGGCGTAATGGCTTCTGTGGGGTGCCCCTGGCTGGCAACGGCTCCCTGATCCATGACAATCACCCGATCGGCCCACCGCAAAGCGAGATTCAGATCGTGTAAGACCATGATGACGATCCGGCCGTCGGCGGCAAACGAACGTGCAAGGCGCATTACCTTGAGTTGATGCCTGAGGTCCAAAGCACTGGTCGGTTCATCCAGTAATAATATTTTGGGTTCCCGCACCACGGTACGGGCTAAGCTGGCCAGCTGTCGTTGACCGCCCGAGAGCTGGTTGAGGGGTTCCAGTGCCAGGTGAGCGATCCCGATGCGTTCGAGCACCGCGATGGCACGATGGTGCAGCGTGAGGTTATCGTCACTTACGGCATCCAGTGGGGAAGCTTTTAACGCACTGATGATGGCCTCGATGACCGAAAGGTTAATATCGGTAGGTACGGCCTGCGGCATGAAACTGACATACCCGGCCCGCTTCTGGATGGAAAATGACGAGAGCTCCTGTTCGTCAAATCGGATGGATCCCGTCATGCGGAGCAGACCCGCGATTGCACGGAGCAGGGTAGATTTGCCCGCGCCGTTAGGACCGGCAAGTACGGTAACCTCCCCGATTGCTAATGGCGGCAGGGTGAGCCCGTGGATCACCTTTTTACCGGGATATCCGACCTGTATATCGTTGATATGGAGGTTAGCCATGCTGTACTATCGTTTCCGTTTGTGAAGGATTAGTGCAACAAATACGGGTACGCCGATGAGCGAGGTAACGATGCCTACCGGTACAATTGTACCCGTTACCACCGACTTGCTGAGGATGGAAGCCAGCGACATGATGAGTGCGCCGGATAAGATGCTGGCAGGCAGGGAAAAACGATGGTCTTCGCCGATCAATAATTTGGCGATGTGTGGCCCTACCAAACCGATAAAGCCGATAATGCCAGCGAACGCGACAGCTCCGGCCGTAAGTAAGCTGATCCGGAGTAGGGAGAAGAAGCGGAGCCTCCGTACATTCACTCCGAAGCTCCGTGCGCTCTCTTCGCCCAGTCTTAACGCGGTAAGCTGCCAGGCTGACCCCATTGAAAGGGGAACGATGACCAGGAACAAAGCAAAGAGGAGTGGGATGTTATCCCAGTTCGCTTTCGAAAGCGACCCCAATGTCCAGAAAACGAATTGCTGCAAAGCCTCCACTGTTGCGATGTACTGCATGATTCCGGTGAAGGCGTTAAAGAGAAACACGAGTGCAATGCCAAATAAAACCAACCCCTCGGGTCCGGAGCCCCGGAGCGACGACAACAATTGAAGAAGAAGCGTCGCACCGAATGCAAAGATAAACGCGTTGACCACCACCATCCAGTCGCCTCCCACTCCCGGGAGACTCAGCCCGATCACCATGGCTAGGGCAGCGCCGAACGATGCTGCCGCGGAGACCCCCAGTGTAAAGGGGCTGGCCATGGCGTTGTTCATGACGGTCTGCATTTCGCATCCTGCCAGCGATAAGCATGCGCCGACGAGCAGCGCCATGATGGCATAGGGCATACGCACCTCCCAGACGATGACCCGCTCAGAAAGCTCCACGGCGTCTGGCGAAAACACAGCCTTGATGACCTGGCTAAAGTCGAGCATGGAAGGCCCTACGGCCATATCAACAAAAAAGGATACCAACATCGCTATCCCCAGGATGCAGAGCAATACAATGCGCCTGGTAAATTGCTGTCGGTATCCTTTTGCTATTGTTGCGGTGTCTGGTGTCAATTCGTATTTCCTATTTTTCTAGTTCCGCAAAGTAAACACCTTTTAATGGGACAGCCAAAAACCGGTCGTTTATTTCTTTGAGTACACCGTGCGGCTGTAGCTTACCGAATAGTTCGGGGTGTGTCCATTTGGCAATGGCTTCCACGGCGGCGATGTTCAGCGGCGAGTCATAAAAGAGGTGCCACATGCCATAAACCCGTCCCTGCTTGATCGCGTTCAGCGGGCTGACCACCGGGCGGGCAGCCAGTGCAGCCAAACTCTGTTGTGTTTGGTACGTGTAGATATCTTGGCCGATTACCAACCCCTCTTCGCCCGGTTTGGCGATGCCGGTGGCGATGTACACATCGGGCTGTTCGCTGATCACATATTCCATGTTGAGTGTACCCACTTCGCCGGGTAGCACTGTACCGATGTTATTGCCTCCTACAAACTCGATGAATTCGCCGAGGTTACCTTTGCCCGGTGATCCGGGCGGCACTGCACCACGGATCATCTCCATGTAGACTTTGGGTCGTTTGAGGGTTGGTTGTCTAGCCAAGGTACTCCGGATGTGGTTGATGCGGCGATTATAAAACGCGATAAAATCAGCCGCTCGTTTTTCCTTGCCCAGCACCTTGCCCAGCACTTCCATACTCGGCACGGTATTTTTGAATGGATGCAGACGGAAGTCTATAAACACGATGGGTATGCCGGCAGCTTCCAGCGCACGGATGACATCGGCAGACTTTGCGTCAGGACCATGCGAACCGGCGCCGAAGATGGCGAGATCTGGCTTTAAGGCGATGATCTGTTCCGTCGATACGGTTTCCTTTCCGGATGTTCCGATGAGGGGCAGTTTGTCGAGCGCCGGGAACCGGTTGCGGTATTCTTCAAAAAGCAACCCGCCGGACCTGGCAAAATCGCCGGTCCAACCGGCAATGATCGCCGTGGGGTCCTCCACCAATAGACTCAGTGTGATCAGCTGCCTTCCTTCGCCCAGTATAACGCGTTTGGCAGGTTTGGGGATCGTCACTTCGCGACCCACCACGTCCGTAACGGTTATCGGTTGGGCTTGTAGTTGAAAAAAGCAGGCGACCGCCACGAGGACGGCCACTGCTTTAGAGATAATGATCTGCTGGGTTTTCATATCGTTAAGGCTTTATCAAGCTGATGGAGTCTGCATAGGGTGCTGGCACCGGTTCGGGGGCGTTTTCGCCCCGTTCGCTTACCGCCTGCTTGTTGGTCACGAATACGTCGCCGGTTGCGTGGTCAATCGCTACGGTATTCGGCAATGCGCCCATGTCAAACGTTTTGATGACTTCCAGCGACTGATCGTCGATTATCGAAACGGTCCGGCCATGGCGATTCGCTACGTAGATCCGGCCACGCTTCGGATCGTGGTTTACGCCCAGCGCGCCTTTCCCCGTGGGAATTGCCTTGATGAGCTGGCCGGTTTCCGCATCCAGCACGGTGATGTTTTCCGTAGTTTGGTTGGCTACGAAAAGGCGGTTACCCGCGGCATCGTGGTGAACATTGGTGGGACGCTCGCCGTGTGCGGCGAATTTTTTTAGGACGTTGCCCGTGGCACCGTCGACAACCACCACTTCGTTATCGCGCATGGCGGTTGCGTAGATGATGTTGTTTTGCTCATCGACGTAGTGGCCGGTGATGGCTCCGCCGAGGTCGCCATAGAATTTCAGGAACGTATTCGTTTTGGCATCGATGACCCATAGGCCACCACCGCGCACGCTGCTGGCATACACCAAATCACGGCTTTCGTCCACACGAATTTCGCGGGGAGCGCGGCCATCGGCATCGGCCTTGATATGCGTCTGCTTACCCGTTGCCAGATCGATGGCCGTCACGATACCCGAGCGGCTGTTGGTTGTATACAGCGTCTGCGTATTGATGCTGATGCCAAGCCCCATTGGTGCCGATTCGGGTACGGCGATGCTATCGACGGTTTTAAGCGTCTTGGAGTCGACCTTGTAGACCTTGCCCGTGTTACCCTGTTCGGCAGCACCGGAAACATAGACGAATCCATCTTTCGGGTTGTACACCGGCTGGTAGACATTGGAGTTGACGCCGATTTTTTCGGTTTTCACCAGCGTTTGGGCCATTCCGTCGATGGGGGTCAGGCTATTGAGGGCGATACTTACCAAGGCAAGCGCCCCGAAACTGAAATTGATCTGTGTATTCATGGATGATTGCTAACTAAGGAGTGATTAAACTTACGGTATCGCCATTCGGTAGGGGAGTTGGGGGCGTTTGCCCTTCGCGTACGCGTGTTCCCACTTGTTTGTTGGTGACATAGGCACCGCCTGTCTTCGGATTCACGGCTACGGTATTGGACAAGCCATCGGTAGGGATATGTTTGATGACCTGATACGTATCGCCATCAATAACGGAAAGTGACTTGCCTTGCCGGTTGGCCGTATATATGCGATTCCGTTTGCCATCGAAGTTTACGCCAATCGGGTTTTCTCCCACGTCGATTTTTTTCAGTAGCTCACCTGATGAGGCGTTCAATACGGTCAGCACGCTGTTTTTCGAGTCGGTGACGAATAGCCGATCACCCTTTTTGTCAAACGCGATGTTAATGGGGCTTTCCGAGCCCGAGGGGAATGATTTCACCTTTTCGCGGGTCGCCGTGTTGTAGACCAGCACTTCATCGTCGCCCATGGCCGTTACATAGAGCAACCCTTTGTCGCTGTCGATCGCTAACCCAGTTGCTGTTTTACCGGCACCTTCCAATGAATACAGGTACTGGTTGGTTTTTCCATCGATGACCCATACGGTGCTGGGATCGCCCACGTCCGATACATAAACCGTATTGGTTTTTTCATCCACCACGATTTCGCGGGTATGGCTGCTTGCTGCACCGTTGCTGATGGTAGCCAGTACTTTCCCCGTTTTGATGTCAACGGCGTGCACGGAATTTCCACGGGTGTTGGAAGTGTATAATGTCCGCGTCTTCTGGTTGATACCCAATCCGAAACCGGCGATTTCGCCTAAAGCGATGCTGTCGGTAGCGGCGAGCGTCTTCGGATCCAACTTATAGATGTAAGGGCCGGGATTGCCCTGCTGACCAACGGAGGCTACGTAAACCGCGCCATCCTTATGATCTACTACAATCTCGTACAGACCTTGGCCTACCTTGGCCGACGTAGCAAGTGTTTGGCCATGTGTTAATCCAGCGGCCGAAGCGAGGAGAACTGCCAACGTTCCTGCTTTGATGAGCGAATTATTAGATTTAATGTACATACAAATTGATTTAAAGTTAAACATCTGATTAATAAATAGCCTTTTTGGTACCTGCTATGAACCATTGGTAAAAAGCCGGGAATGCCTCGCGCCAATAGAGGGCGCCGTGCCTGCCGTCCTCGCGTGCCGATAATTTGATTTCGGGGTCGGCAGCCTTTTTGAGCAGACCGATGGCGCGTTGTACGTCGTCGTACATGTGTACGAACGTACTGTCGGGTTTGAGGCGGTTCTCGTTCATGCCAGCATAGAAGTAGTACCGTTGCCTATGGATGTTTGTTCTATTTGTTCGTGTAGTTAATTCGTGTTCGATGTTGCCATGGTCCAGCCAAATAGAAGGAGAAAAGACGCCAATCGTACCAAAGACATCGGGATAAGCCAATCCACCGTAGAATGTGATGAGCCCACCCATTGAACTGCCTGCCAAGCCGGTATGGGTTTGGTCTGGTAGCGTGCGGTATTGGCTGTCGATATGGGGTTTGAGCGTCTTTACGATAAAGTCTATGTATTGGGGACCTTCCACCGTCTTGTAGTCTTCGTTGGTTCGGAAATAATATTCCGGCAAACGGTCTTTGTAGTCCGTTTGGTGATTGATGGCTACTACGATGCATTTTTCGCTAGCGGTATCGATGACTTCATCCACCCCCCACTCAATGGGGCCGATTCGCCCCTGTGAGGTTGCTTCGTCAAACAGGTGCTGTCCGTCTTGCATATATAACACGGGGTACCTTTCGTTCGATGTCTGGTAGTTTTCCGGCAGATAGATCCAGATTTTCCGGTACCTATCCAATTGCGGGATGTAGAAAGCGGAATCGAGCAGGTGTACGTTGGATGAAGCGGTGGAGGCGGGAAAGTCATCGCGCCAGCCTTCGATTTGGCAGGTGATGGTCGTGTCCCGGTCGAGTGTAGCCAACCGTGGCCCGACCAGCCGACCTTGGGCCGTACATTCGGAAGACTGCCAATTGCCACGGGTAAACTTGAACTCCAAGCGATCGCTGGGCACATCCTTCAGTAATACGCTGATGCCATATGAACCATCCGCTTGTTTTACGAGCATCATTTGCTCCTGTGCTGGATTCCAGCGATTGAAATTGCCGGTGATGTAGATGGTTTCGCCGGCGTGCGCGGTTGGCAGCTCCGTTACCCGCACGGAGAGTGTGTGCTGGGCCGTACTGAAGTAAGGCCCGGCACATCCCATGAGTAAACCAAACAGCTGTAACCTGCCTATCCGCATTATTGGACAGTTATTTTATGGAATCCGGATACGGCACCGCCGACGTTGACATTGAAAAGTAACGTTGCCGCATGATTGGCCGGATTATATTCGTAATACCCGTTATCGCCACTGACAGTCGATCCACGTAATAGGGTTTTCCCATCTACTTCGACGACGGCCATGGCCGCACCGGGGTTGGTACCAACGGGAACACCTGTGATTTCAGTGAAGTCTTTGGTGGCGATATCCACGGAGTAGAATTTCCAGATATCTGCGGAATTGATGTTGCCAGTCGGGCCGCCGGTCAATGGCTCTGTGTTTACCGTCAAAATCAGTTTACCGCCTTTCGCGAATACGCCCACAAATTTGCCGTTGTAGTCAGTGGTAAAGTCATCGGCAAAGTCCAACTCCCAGGTCGCATCGATGTCGGTTTCATTCGCTTTGATCCGTGCAATTTTCGATTGCCCACCGATGGCCGTCCGACCTTGGCAGACGATATAGAGGTCGTCATTGTCGTCGAAATCATACATGTGGTTTTCGTTGATGTAGGCAATGCTGCCGGTATTCTTGATGGAAATGGTTTTTTCGTATGTTTCACTGGATAGGTCGATGACCGCGATGTACACATCCGGAAAGAAATCGTCAAAGAATCCAATCTGGCTGGCATCTTGCTTGGCGTAGGTCAGGTTGGCGTAAAGCTTATTGCCTTTGATGGCGAGGAACTTCTGGCCTGCGGAACGGAATTTGATGCCATCTTCGTCAGCACCGCGCTCGTTTATTGCATTTGTGAGGTCGATTGACCCAAGGTTTGCGGTCATCGACGCGGGGTTGAATTTCTGTATTTTCGTAGGTTCCGCGGCATCCCAGTAATACCCCGTATTCTCGTCTTTGATGACAAAGTTACCGGTACCGAAATACTTCGCCGCCGCCGCTTGGTCCTTGGAGCTAATGAATTGCCCTGCGGTTACCGTACCGTCCGCCGTGACGTTGATTTTCTCGATGCCCGTAGCGTAATCCGAAGTACGGAACATCTTGTAGATATGGTTGCCGTACGTGCGCCAACCGCCCATACCCTGGCCTTCCAGTGACCCTGCCGAAGCATTGGAAACCGTTCCGGTCGGCATCTCGTCAAAGGCGCTTATGAAGCCGGCTTTGTTGCCGCTTACGCGGTCGGCTAATGTGATCAGCACATATTTGGTCTCACTGTCTTGGCTCGGGCTGGGGTCGTCCTTTGTACAGGCTGTAAATAGGGTGCCTGCGGCAATCAATGCTATTACAGCATAAGAAAATTGCTTTTTCATTTCGTCAACGTTTTTTTGTTAAATGGTAATTAATTTTTACATGGAAACTGCGGCCGGGCCGCTGGATTTTATAATAATCGTATAATTTGCTATCGGCTATGTTTTTCACCTCAGCTCCGATGGAAACCTGCTGTCCGGCCAAGAAGTAGGTGAAGCCGGCACTGAGCAGGTGCTGGTTGGGCACAACATTCGTGACAGGCACCTTGGCCTTGCCGAACAGTCCGAGGAACCCGTCGGGTTCGGCATCCCTAGGAATATGATTGAGGTAGAATTCGCGGATGAAATTCCAATGCACATAGGGTTTAAAGCGGTCTTTGGATGATAAGATGTTTTCAAAATCGCCCAATATGCCCGCATTCGCAAAAAAATACGGTGTATTCCGCAACCGCGTGCCTTCAATCCATTGATGCAAGCCATCGCCGATGTCAACCATTCGGTTGTCTTGCCACGTTGCGTTGGCGGTCAGTTGGAAGAACTGCCCAAACCGGTAATGGAGGTCGATATCCAATCCATATCCTTGTACACTGTCGAGGTTTTGATACTGCGCGAATGGTGGCTGAATAGGTACAAGCAGGATCATGCCTTTGGTTTTCCGGTAAAAGCCGCCGATCTCAGCGGACCATGCGGGCGATTGGTAGCGGTAGCCTACATTGACATTGAGGCTGCGTTCCGGTTCCAAGGCAAAGTTGGGCGCACGGGTATCGTTATCGCCAAAGAGCTCGTTTTCACGTGGTAGCCGGTTGGTCAGCTCGAAGGACGCCCGCAGCAGGTGGCGGTCGCTGAGTGCGTACTTCAGGGCATTGCCAACCCCCCAATTGCTATGCGTAGAGGTGGTATAGTCGTCCACGTCTGTGCCGTTAGCCAAAAAGCCATCGATACCCCGCGTTTTGAAATGGAAAAATTTTGCCGTCAGCTGATTAACCAGCCGCTCATTCAGCCATTTTGATTCCCAGGAGACGCCAGCGATGGTCTTGGCGTAAATGGCCGTTTTACTTAGGATGTCGGTGTCCGTCCCGGCAAAGCGCAAGCCATAAGGGTCGGCACCGACCCGGCTGTTGTAGTTGAATACCACGTTGGCATCGAGCTTGTTCGACTCATTAATCTTATAAACGAGATTCGTACGGCTGATGATGTTGTCAAAATCAATGTTAGACAAGGAAGGCCGGGGGCTCTCGCCGATGCCGGTGCGCGGGGTAAACGCACCGTACCAATCGTATGTACCGCGCACGGTATCCACGCGCGACCGGTTGATGGCGCTGTAGGAGACAAATTGATCCAGCGCTATTTTGCCAACTGCTTTGCGGTAGCGCATACTGGGCACCCACCCTTGGTTGTGGACGGTCAATGCACCGTACGGATTCGTCATCAATGCCGGATGCTGCGACTGGCGATCGATAGCGTATCGCGCGATGGAAAAGCGCAATTCATCCACCCATACCCGGTTTCGGATACCCCCGTAGGCTTCGATAAAATAGTGCTTATAGCCGTTGTGGAACAACGGAACGGTAACCGGAACCAAATTGGAATTCTCATTGACCACCTCCACGTCAGCTTTGTAATCATTGTCTGAATAGTTGTAAAAACCATCCATGCCTACAAACCAACGATCGGTTTCATTGCTGTGATAGGTGGAGACGTTGGCGATGTGCGTGTTGAAGGAAGCCACTTCATAGGAAACGTCGAGCATCGTACCATGGTGCTGCTGCGTGACGAGGTTTACAGCGCCTCCTAGTGCATCGCCTCCCAATGTGACCGGAACGACTCCTTTATACACTTCGACACGTTCCAGTAAATTAATCGGAACATTATTGATGCCGTAGCCACCGCCCAAGTATTCAAGCGGAATGCCGTCCCGGAAATATTGTACGGAATTGCCCTGGAACCCGTTGATGGAGACGTCGACCATATTTCCCAATCCGCCACTTTGCCGCATCCGGATGCCGGGCGACCTGTTCATCAGCTCGGCCAGGGTGGCCGGTTGTTCGGCAACTGCGCGGGTGTCTACCACCACGGCGCGGATGGCCTGCTCACGTACCTGTTGCGTTTCGGTTTTACCCGTAACAGTGACATCGGCCAATAGCGTAGATTGCGGTACTAATCGGATCACTACATCGGTCGGTTGCTGCCCCAAACGGACTGTTTCGTGGTATGTTGCGTACCCGACATGGGTTACGCTCAGGGTATACTGGCCTAATCGAAGGCCCGAGAATGAAAATTTTCCAGCTTGGTCGGTGATCTGTGATGGAGCAGTCTCACCAATACCTACCGAAGCTCCGATGATTGCTTGTCCCTGTTCGCTTAACACGGTTCCGGACAACCTGCCGGTTTGACCATTGGCTACCCCGATCAAAAGCACGATTGCCAATGTAGCGAATAGCACCTTTTCAAATAAAACCAAACCAGATACGTGTCTTCTCACAGCTGCAAATAGAAAATGCCGCTAATTTAGACTAATTATAGATTGTAACCAAACGAATGATGGAAAATTAGGGATTTACGACAAATTGGTTACAAAGGGCAGTGAAGTGGGCCAACGTCACCGGCGGGAAAGATCGATATCGGCTGATATCGCTACGCCGGATGAGTAGAGTTTGAGGTTGCCGTTTCCGATACCCGTAAGCGGTACCTTGACGAAAGGTTGGACCGCAATGCCGAGCTTAGGATTGATTTGCCGCCGATAGCCGACTCCTAGGTTGCCCACCCCCAGGATATGCTGGTTTTCATTGCGCAAGGTGAATTGTTTTGGATAGCCGTATTCGTGCGGTGGATAAATATAGTCATAGGTCTCGCTAAGCATGAAATAGCTGGAAACTCCAGCAGATACAAACCACGTGGAGCGGCGGTATTGCTTAATGTCCACGTTGATATTCAGTGGGATATCCAGCACGATGCAGTTGGCCGCCACGAAACTTGGCGTACCCTGCCGATCGCCCCATTTGAAGCGGGGTTTATAATCGGCAAAGTCCGCTTCGTATAATTTTTTTGCGTAGCCGGCACCAGCACTGACGCTTAGCCAATCATTGATGCGGTACGTGGCCATTAGACCGATGTTGCCGCTAAGCTTCCCGCTCAACGGTTGGGTGCCTGATAAATCGGGAGCAGCCATGATACTGAATGCCCATCCCTGTCGGGCGTCATCGGCTTTTAGCGGTTGCGGGTTGGCAAGTACGGGAGGCGCGATGTCGGATGGCGGCACAACGCGTGCAACCGTGCTATGCTGCGGGATGGTAGGTTTGTTGCTGGGAAGAACGCCCATTGGTTTGAGGCTATGGACCGTGACAAGCGAACGGCTCTTTTCGGCCGCTGGTTGCGGCTGTGTAGTGGGGGAGGGCGTTTGGATGTGACGGCCTTCGGTGATTTCAACGACGGGAGCCGGGCTTTGCTCGGCGCTAGCTGGTGCGGTCGAATCGTTGCGGGACGTATCCACCGCGGTACGATGCGGTACCGTTGATGCTACCGCATCGTCCCTTAGGTCCTCACGCCTCCCGAACAATACCACGGCTGCGATGATGACGGCGGCAGCGATGCCCCCGCCTATCCAAACGAATAAGGGTATTACCCGGTTTTTCCGCGCACGTAATTTCCGCGACAGCGCTTTCCAGTCTCCCTCATTGAACGGGATGTCTGGATCGCTTAGTCCCTCCTTAAAAAGTTCATCAACTTGATGTCGTTTTCGCATGCTCATGTTATCCCCTTCGAAAAGCCCTCCGATCCTTCATTATTGCTCATTTGCTTATTCATCGCATAGTCTTTCAATCGTTCCTGCAGCTTTTTCCGTGCCTTATGGAGATTCGCCTTGGATGTGCTTACCGTTATCCCGAGTAAGTCAGCAATCTCATGATGAGTGTATCCATCGATGGCATAGAGGTTAAATACGGTCCGGTATGCCGGACTCAGTTCCCGGATTAGCAGCAGCAGATCATCATAGGCCAACTTCGTATACACCTCGGCGTCGTTGCCCAAATCTTCATGCACTTCTGTTAGCTCTTGCGACTGAAACCGAAGGCTTGTGCGGTAATAGTCAATGGCGGTGTTGGTTATGATTTTGTTCATCCATGATTTAAAAGGTCTTGCGGCATCGTATGTTTTGATGTGGTTGAATATTTTCAGGAATCCCTCATTCAAGATATCCGATGCTTCGTCGGCATCGCGCGCGTAACGCCTGCATATCCCCATAGCATGGCTATAGAAATGCTTATATAAAGCATATTGACTTTCCTTGTGATGTTTCTGGCAACCGGCAATATACTTTTCAACAACCCCTTCGTTTACAGTCGGCAAGCTTTTATCCTTTATCACGGATACGATAAAGATAGGCAAAAGGTTGCCTGCAAAAAAAAATATTTTTTCAGGGGATCACGGTGGCAACCTTTTACCGATTGCCTCCGTATCCCGAATTGTAAGGAATCAAAAAAATGAATCATCAAACGTATTGTTATGGAAACTAACTATTCCAATCGGTGGGTGATGCTTGCCATCGTGGTAACCGCATTGTCCATTCAGGGGTGTAAAAATGACCCCGATGCTCCTGAACCCCGCAAAGGTATCCAGGTACAGAACCATGCCACATTCGGTCAGGTGCTGACCGATAGCGTAGGCATGACGCTTTACGTTTTCGCCCGTGACGCGAACGGTACGTCGGCGTGTGCTGGCAACTGTGTTTCGCTGTGGCCCAGCTATTATAGCAGCAATGCCGCCGCCAGTATGGGTATCGATGCCGAAGATATCGGCACCATTACGCTGGCCAATGGCTCGAAACAGACTACCTATAAGGGGTGGCCGCTGTATTACTATTCCAACGATCAAGCTTCGGGAGCTGTGGAGGGTGATGGCGTGGGTGGGAATTGGTTTGTGGCCAAACCCGACTATTCCGTGCTATTGGTAAGCAACCAATTGGTTGGCGGGGATGGCACACACTATACGGCTGATCTGATGCCCGGTGAAGGGCAGACGCAGTACCTGGTGGATGCCTATGGCCGAACATTGTACGGCTTTGTTAATGATCGGTACGATACCAACAAATTCACGAACCCCGATTTCAGCAACAACGGCGTATGGCCGATCTATGAATCGGCTATTCAAGCGGTGCCATCGACGCTATCTGCTGAAGATTTTGCTGAGATAACCGTGCATGGGAGAATGCAGCTGACTTATAAAGGATGGCCACTCTATTACTTCGGTCAGGACGCCGCGCGGGGCGAAACCAAGGGGATAGATTTTCCAGCGCTTGGTATTTGGCCGGTGCTGAATGCCGACTCACCGGAAGCGGTTGCCCCATAAGGTAACGGGGTATTGCTCAAACACAACTAATCACAACAACTGGTTAAGCGACTATGAAACAACAACTTGGTAAAGTGTCATTGCTGTTGCTGATGATGCTTGTTATTGCAGGATGCGGAAAGGATGACAACGGCCCTACGCCGGATCCACCTACCCCCGGCGGAGATGTAACGGCGGAAAACGTGACTTACGCCAATTTCATCGGCGCATTGCTGCAGTCCAAATGCAGCAGTTGCCATGCGGGTACAGGCCCGGGTACGACGAAATGGGTTTTCTCGGGATACTCCTCCGTAAAGGATAACTTGGAGCGGGTCAATGATATGGTTATCGTACGTAAGCTCATGCCACAAAACGGCAGTTTATCCACGCGTGAACGGGAATTGCTGAAAGCATGGATTGATAAAGGTGGACCACAATGAAGACGGTTTTTGTCTGGTTTTTCGTGATGTTCCTGTGCTTTCCTACGAAAGCACAGGACATCTTGATCGACAGGGCCAGCCGGATTTCTTTTTTTTCGGAAGCGCCTCTGGAAGATATCTCGGCGGTCACGCAAAAAGCAACCTCCGCATTGGATACAAACACGCGTGAAATCGCTTTCAAAGTGCCGATAAAATCATTCGAATTCAGAAAGCAACTCATGCAGGAGCACTTCAACGAAAACTATATGGAAAGTGCCAAATTTCCGTATGCGACGTTCGGCGGCAGGATAAAAGAGCCATTGGACTGGAGTCAGGATGGTACTTATCGGGTGACCGTGTCGGGAAACCTGGAAATACATGGCGTGAAGAAGTTCTATACTACCGATGCTACCATTGAAGTGAAAGGGGGGCTCATTGCCGCCCATGCCAAGTTCAACGTGAAGGTAGCCGATCACGGCATCAAAATACCGCGAATCGTCGTCAAGAACATCGCGGAAATCGTGGACGTTGAAATTACATCGACCTATCAAAAGCAATAATCTCTCCCCATTATGAAAATCTTAGTAATTGCGAAACGTCATCTCCTTATTGCGCTAATCCTATTGATTGCATGCGCTTCGCTATCGGCACAGACCGATTTGGAAAAGGCCCTCGCCAGTGACAGCACCCGCGACGCACGAGAAGCGGTCGAAGCAACCTTTAAAACGACACGGATCATCAATAGCCAGTCCATCGAAACTATTCACAAGCACGAACTGGATTTCAAGGTCGACCATCGCTTCGGAGACATTGCCGGCAGCAACGGCGGTGCCAAGAACTTCTTCGGACTGGACAATTCTACCGATATCAAGATCGGCTTCGAATATGGAATTTCGGACGACCTGAATGTAGGGATTGCACGGGCAAAGGGTGCAACGCGTGTGTCACAATTGTATGAGGCGAATTTGAAGTACAGGCTGTTGCGACAAACGGTTGATGATAAGATGCCGCTCTCGGTAACGGGTTATCTGAGTTTGACCATCCCGGGTGTGCAGGCAGATCAGGAAAGTGATGACGAGGCCACATCGTACCGGCAATTTTCCGATCGACTTAACCTGGTGGGTCAGCTGATCATCGCGCGGAAATTCGGATCGAATTTTTCACTGGCGCTGCATCCCACCTATATCCGGCGGAACACGACGGCCAGTTACGACGGCGAAGATAACCTGTTTGCCCTGGGGATAGGCGGAAGATTGAAGGTAAGCAGGCGTATGGCGCTGGTGATGGACTATTTTCTGCCTTTCCGATCAACGGCAAGCAAAGAAAGGTATGCGAATGCCATCACCGCGTTATACAATCCACTAGGTGTGGGACTGGAAATTGAGACAGGTGGCCACGTATTCAACCTCAATTTCACCAACGCCACGGCCATCCAGGAAATGCAATACATTCCTGAAACCACATCGTCATGGACGAAAGGACAGTTCAGGTGGGGCTTCACCATTTCGAGGCGATTTTCACTTGGAGGCAAGGCAAAAGATTAAACGAAAGCTAGTACGCGCAAATTCCGTAACTTTGGGGTATGGCTTGGTTAAAGTTGCTGGATGTTTTCTTTACCATCCTCCATCTGTTGATGATCGGCTTCAACTTACTGGGGTGGATATGGAAACCAACCCGTAGGCTGCATCTGTATGGTGTAATACTTACCGCGAGCTCTTGGTTAGTGCTGGGGATATGGTACGGAATCGGTTATTGCCCCATCACGGACTGGCAATGGCAGGTGAAAACCAAATTAGGTGAACAGCACCTTCCCAATTCGTTTGTCAAATACCAATTGGATAAACTCACTGGGATGGAAGTCGATGCAGGCGTGGTTGATACCGTTACCGCCATTAGTTTCGCGATGGTCACCCTGCTGGCTATATACTTGAATTACTTCAGGCCAAATTCAACTTCACTTCCCCCTGCGCAGCACAGATCGAATAACCGTATAGATGCTGATGCAGACACCCGTAAGCGCAAATAACGCCGTCCAAAGTGGCGTATCCGCATCTCGCGATAGATCGATGCGGTGCCCGATGTAGGTAAATACACCGATGATGGCAAGCATTTGAAAGCCAACTCCCGTGAAATAGGCGTATTTGCCTAATGGTTTACTCGATAATCGCTTGGGGTGTTTCATACGAAATCAGTTTCACCTCCGGTAAGTGACCGGGCAAACTCAAGCTTTTGCTGGTTGTGCACCTACCGTTGATGGAGGCTCCATCTTCGACGATGAAGCGTGTTGCCTCGATATCGCCTTGTATCGACGCCGATTGATTGAGCTGAAGCACTTCCTTGGCAATGATCTGTCCGCGGACAGTACCCGAAATTTCACCGGAATAGCAATTGACATTGCCCGTGATGTCTCCGCCCTCTCCGATGACCAGCTTTGCGGTGCAAGATACGTTGCCGGTAATTTGACCATCGATGCGTAGATCTCCGGAGGTCGTGATGTCTCCGGTGATTGCTGTGCCATTGGCAACGAGGTTGAAATTGCTTCCTCGCTGCTCTTGTAGTTTTTCGATTTTTCTGTTTGCAAACATGATGAAACTGCTTAGGGTAACTATGGTTTTTCAAAAAGCGATGTAGTCGGTGGGGTTTACCGGATTGCCATTGTACCACAGTTCGAAATGAAGGTGTGGACCGGTACTCAGCTCTCCTGTATCGCCCGCAAAGGCAATAACCTCCCCACCGCGAACAAAACTACCAACTTTTTTGATAATTGACGCACAATGTTTATAAAGTGATAGTAAATTATTGCCGTGCTGGAGGATGACGACATATCCGGTTTCGGGGGTATAGGAAGCAAACACCACGTGCCCGCTCAACGTTGCCCGTACCGGTTCATTTTGCTTCACGGCGATATCGACGGCATAGTGTTGTTCTTTGGCACTGAAACTGGAGCTTATAATGCCTTTGATCGGACTGTAAAATGTATAGGATGAGATGCCGGTGCGGGCACTGCCTGGATTTTCGGGTAGATCATATGGCGCTCCTGACTCCACCAATTCACGTAGGGCCAGCTCATCTTCGGATAAGCCAACGTCAAGATTGCCCGAAGGCGTAGCCGCTGCCCCGTTGCCCGTTGCCTGTTCATCGCTGGCTTCTTCCGGTGTTTCTCCTGCTTGGCCACTAATGACCTGTCTGATGTTATTGAGGTAACGATCATGGGCCTGTGCGACCTGCTCCATGGAGTCAATGCGCGCATAGGCCTCCAATAATGCACTCCGTTCGTATCCACTTAGTGATGAGCCAATAACGTACTCGCGTAAGGAGGTAGCCCGGATGAGTACGACCGTGAGCGCCACCAACACAATGGCTGCTGAAACCGCGCCAGTGATCCAATACCATAATTTACCTCGAAAAGCTGCTTTCTCCTCAAAGGTTTCCTCGTGGAGCACAACCACTTTGTATCGCGAGTTGAGTATCTTCGAAAGTTTATTTTTATGCTTAGCCAATGTAGCTCCGTTCTAAGGGTGTGTATGATTAAAAGGGGGAAAATTGAAAATAAATGATATTTTTGCAAGTGTATTCCCAGCAAAGATATTCATTTTTATGGCACATCCACCGTCCCTTTCATTCCTGCGTATCGCTATCGGGATCCTCATGTGTTTTGGGGTCGCATCATGCGCTGTAAATAAGCAAAAGGAGGAAGGTACAACGTATGATATGATGGAAAATATTACCGCAAGGTACAATATCGTCTATCATGGCCGAAAGATCATTGCGGATGTAACACGCGAGAATTTCGCAGCGCACCAAGATAATTACCAGCAATTGCTCCCGGTATTGATTGAACCGACGGATGCCACGGAGTCGTCAAATACGGCGTTGATGGACTCGGTCATCGGAAAGGCTTTGGATATCATCAATAGGAAGAGCAACAGTAAATACATTAATGAGGCGTATTTACTTACTGGTAGAGCCAATTACCTGAAAGGGAACTATTACAATGCGGTTGAATTTTTCACTTATGTGGCCAATACCTTCGCGGAAATGCCGGAATACCGGCAGGCTGCGATGATTTGGAAGGCGCGTGCGCTGATGCAACTCGATAACCTTACGGAGGCCGGCCTGGCATTGGATACTGCTTTTCTGGGGCTGGAGTCCGAAAAAAAATCGGTAGGGTTGGCCTTTGCTACCCAAGCGAAATATTACCTCCTTACGCACGATGAGGAATCGGCCATTACGATGTTGGAGCAGGCCATCGAACATACTGCGCATAAGCCCACCAAATTACGCTGGCATTTCCTGCTGGGCCAGCTACTCCAACGGCATGACCGTGCGGAAGAAGCGTATGCGCATTACAGCAAGGTAATCCGCAGCAATGTACCTTACGCGATGTCATTCCACGCGGGGCTAAACCGCGTGTTTCTGGCAACGGCAGAAAATGCTGACGGCGAGAGCCGTGTAAGACTGCTAAGCCGCATGCTCCGCGATGGAAAAAACAAGGAATTTAAAGACCAGATCCATTACCAGATCGGTGAGGTCTATTATGCCGATGAACACGTTCCCGAGGCGTTGGCCAACTACGAGCTGGCCCTGCGTCAGCAAAGCAATAATCCCTATCAGACATCACTGACTTATTTGAAGTTGGCCGATCATTATTTCGCTGCGGCTGAATACCAGACTGCGAAACTGTATTATGATAGCGTGGGGATGTCGCTGCCTGCTGATTTTCCTGACGCGGGGGTGGTGCAACGTAAAATTGCCAACCTGGATGAGCTCATCGCCCAACTACGCGTAGTGGCGCACCAGGATACGCTGCAATACCTGGCTGGGCTTAGCGAGGCGCAGCGCGGAGCTGAAATCGATAGTATCATTGCGCGCGCCTATGCAGAGGTACAGGCGAGCAAGGATGAGGTGGCGAAGAAGACGAGCCAGCAATCGGCACGACGGTCGCCATTTGATGATATAGCCAGCCCAGCGGCGACCTATACCGACAACCGGTTCTACTTTAACAATCCCGATGCGATGGGGATGGGTGAAGCCGAGTTCAGACGGCGGTGGGGCAACCGGCAACTGCGAGACAACTGGCGGTTTAGTGATATGGTGGGTGCGGCCTCCGGCGCTGACACCGGAAACACGGCGATTGCCCTGGAAGAGGCTGCTGTACTGCCCGACACGGCCAAAGTAGACAGCGCAACGTGGGCCGCTAACCTACGCGACACCTACCTGAACGCTTTGCCCGATACCGAAGAGAAATTAGCGGCATCACATACCCGTATACACGATGCGTTGACGCATATTGGAAATAGCTACCGCGATGAATTGCTTGACAACCCAGCGGCGGCCAGCACCTACGAAGAACTGCTAAAACGGTACCCAGGCACCAAGGATGCCGCGTTGATGTACTATAACCTCTACCGGCTATACACGGGGGTGGATGAGCCGAAAGCGGCGTATTACCGCGAAAAGCTGTTGGATGAATTCCCTGACGCCCTCTACAGCCACATCATCCGCGACCCGTCCTATCTGACTAAACTGGAACAGCAAAAGCAGGTATTGGATCGGGCATATGAACATGTATACACCTTATATACAGAACGGCAATATCCTGAGGTGGTTGCAGCTGTTACGGACGTGATGGGAAAGCAGCAGGGCAGGCAGCAGACCTTGAGCCAGCTCGCTTACCTAAGGGCATTGGCGTGGGGCAGGACTTCCACACTTGATACGTTCGAAAACGCTTTGCGACAACTTGTCTCGGATTTCCCGGACGACAGTCTGATTACACCGCTGGCCAGCCAGCATCTGGCATTTATCGAAGCGAACAGGGATACCTTGACCACCCGGATATACGCCTTGCAGGGTATTGATGAAAACCGGGATCGGTTTGTGGATGAGCCTACCATGACGCTCTGGCCGCAGTTGGTCATCAACCGCGGACCGGAGCGACCGAGACCGCGTCGCGAGCTCGCGGTTTCCACCGCCGGGCAAACCGGTATCCGTGGAAATAATAACCTTGGCCGTGTACAGGGCGTGGCGCAACAGCAGTTGGCCGGGGTTGCGGAGGTCGGTGAACTGGGCCCCAATGTATACCGCGATTTGGAATTACTGCCAGACTCGGCTACCTATTATTTTGTAATCAACGTGATGAACGACCGGGTCAACCTGGCACCTTCACGCTTTGGCATTGGCCAATTCAACCGTACACGATATCCGGGGAATACCATCAGCCACCAGCTAAAAGGGGTGGATGGGGAAAGCCAATTGGTTTACATCGGTCCGTTCAATACCTACGAGGAAGCCAAAGGTTACGAGACACGTATTTTACCACTATTGCCTGACATCATGAAGATCCCCGGTGACATCTATAATACATTTGTGATTACGGAAAGCAACTTTGGCACGTTATCTGACTTTGATAAGATCGACGACTATCAAACCATTTATCTGGAGCAGCGATAGTGGAGTAGGGATAAGAAAGCAAAAAACAACATACGCATTACGGATTATTGAAAATGGCGCAACAGAAAAAGAAGAAAAATACATTAAGCCAAGAAGAAATCAACCGGTATACCCGCAATTTCTGGAAATTGCTGATCGGCCTTATCTTATTGGGGTTTTTATTTATTTTCAGTGTGGGAATGGGGCTTTTTGGTAAGTTGCCGACATTTCGCGATCTGGAAAACCCGAAGAGCAACTTAGCTTCGGAAGTCATCTCAGATGATGGCGTGGTCTTGGGTACCTACTTTGTACAAAACCGTTCCAATGTACGGTATGACCAACTGTCGCCCCATTTGGTGCAGGCACTCATCGCTACCGAAGATAAGCGTTTTTACCGGCACTCGGGTATTGACTACCGGCGTACGTTCACGATTATTTTCCATAACCTGATCGGCAATCGGCAGGGTGCGAGCACGATTACCCAGCAGCTAGCCCTCAACCTGTTTTCGGAAGGTCGCGCGCGGAGTACGGGCAAACGCATTATCCAGAAATTCCAGGAATGGATCACAGCCGTACGCTTAGAACGCAATTATACCAAGGAGGAGATTATTACGATGTACTTCAATACGGTGGATTTCGGTGCTTACAACACCTATGGCATCAAATCGGCCGCTCGAACGTATTTCAACACCACGCCCGACAAGTTGGACGTGAAGCAAGCGGCCTTGTTGGTCGGCATGCTCAAGGGCCCGGGGATTTATTCGCCTGTTCGGTATCCGCAAAATGCCATCGTACGCCGCAACGTGGTTATCGAAAGCATGCGTAAGGCTGATTTCTTGACCCGCGAGGAGTCATTACGCCTCCAAAAGGAACCGATCGTGCTAGACATGCGCATATCGAATTACGGCGAGGGGCTTGCGCCTTATTTCAGGGCTGTCATGAAACGCGAAATCCAGCGTGAATTCAGTGAAATGTCCATTACAAAAGCCGATGGCACCCCCTGGGATCTGGATAGGGACGGTCTAAGAATCTATACAACCATCAACTCCAAGATGCAGCTTTATGCCGAAGAGGCCCAGCAGGAATGGATGAAGACAGTGCAGGCGTCTTTTGACAAGCAATGGAAAAGCCGTGATCCGTTCCGTGGTGAGAAGGCCAAACTGCTGGAAACGGGGATGAAGCGCTCAGACCGCTACCGGGTGCTCAAGCAGGCCGGCAAATCCGACGCCGAAATCAAAAAGGAATTCGATACCCCCGTAGCGATGACCATCTTCACTTGGGAAGGCAATAAAGATACGCTCATGACCCCCATGGACTCTATCCGTTATAATAAACTGATTCTTCGGAATTCGTTTATGTCCATGGAGCCACATACAGGCTATGTACGTGCTTGGGTTGGGGGCATCAATTTCGAACATTATAAATATGATCAGGTAAAGACCGGTACACGGCAGGTGGGATCTACGGCCAAACCGTTTACCTATGCCGTAGCTATCGACAATGGGTATTCTCCATGTTTTCAGGTGCCGAATGTGCCGTTGACCGTAGGCAGCGGCGCTTATGCGTGGACACCACGCGGTGAAAACAAAGCTGGTAGTCCCATTACCTTGCGCAAGGCATTGGCCAATTCCCAGAATTTCGCGACAGCTTATATGATTAATGAGGTAGGGGCGACGCCTGTAGCCGCACTCACCAAGCGGATGGGCATTACATCCGATGTGCCCGAATACCCATCGATTGCATTGGGTGCCTATGAGGCCTCGGTATATGATATGGTGGGAGCATATTCTGCATTTGTAAACCACGGCGTATGGATCGAACCGACCTACATCCTCCGTATCGAGGATAAAAATGGGATGCCCATCTATGAAAAGGCACCGCGGGTCACCAAGGTGCTGAATGGCGAGAGTGCGTACGTGATGGTAGATATGCTCAAACGGGTGGTAAGTGAGGGGTCTGGTGGGCGGATACGGTGGCGTTACAATCTGACCAATCCCATCGGTGGCAAAACCGGTACAACCAATGACAACGCGGATGCGTGGTTCATTGGCATCACGCCCGAATTGGTAAGCGGTGTATGGACCGGAGCCGAAGACCGGGGCATTAGTTTCGCTTCCATGGCTGAAGGACAGGGTGCCCAAGCTGCCTTGCCCGTGTTTGCATTATATATGCAGAAGGTTTATGCGGATACGTCCCTGCATTATTCAAAAGAAGATTTCCCATTGCCGCCAGGGGGGCTCACCCGCGAATTGGATTGCAGTCAATATGATCCGTTTCCCGGCGTAGAAACGGAAAAGCTGGATGATCGGCTAGGATTTTGATTTGGAAATGACCAAATTCGATTACCGAAAGACACTTGAAGAGATACCGCACCGGCCGGGTGTGTACCAGTATTGGGATGCTGATGGCGAACTGATCTATATCGGAAAGGCTAAGGACCTCAAAAACCGGGTAAGTTCCTATTTTGTCAAGACCAACCAGCTCAATGGCAAGACCCGTGTGCTGGTGCGCAAAATCAACCGCGTTACATTTACCATCGTTGATACGGAAATCGACGCGTGGTTACTGGAAAACAGCCTGATCAAAAAACACCAGCCGCGGTACAACGTCATGCTAAAGGATGACAAGACCTATCCCTGGATTGTCATCAAGAACGAGCGTTTTCCACGCGTATTCCCCACACGGAAATACATCAAGGATGGATCTAAGTATTTCGGGCCTTACGCCTCCGTAGGCATGATGCACGCGATCATGGATACCATCCGCGAACTGTACCCCTTGCGTACCTGCAACCTTGCCCTGACACCGGAAAACATCGCCAAAGGCAAATTTAAAGTGTGTTTGGAATATCAGATCGGCAATTGCAAAGGGCCTTGCGAAGGGTACCAAAGCGAGGAAGATTACGAACAAAGCTTGAAGGATATCCGCGATATCCTCAATGGCAAGATCGGGGTGGTGATCCGGCGGTTGAAAGACCAATTGGATAAGGCCGTGGCCGAACTGAACTTCGAGTATGCGCATCACCTGAAAGGTAAACTTGACCTGTTGGATCGCTACCAAAGCAAATCGACGGTGGTAAATTCCTCCATTACCAACGTCGATGTATTCAGTATCGCATCCGACCAAAGCCATGCGTTCGTCAATTACCTCAAGGTTATGAACGGGGTGATTATCCAAACACAGACCGTGGAACTTAAGAAGCGGCTCGACGAGAGCGATGCGGAGTTGCTAAGCTTGGCTATCCCCGAAATCCGAAATCGTTTCAATAGTACTTCCAAAGAACTCATCGTTCCCTTTGCCATCGATATCGAGGCCGGAAACCTGAAATTTACCATACCTAAACAAGGCGAGAAAAAAAACCTGCTCGACTTGTCGCTCAAGAATGCGCTGTATTTCAAGAAAGAGCGGCTTAATCAATACGAGAAGCTCAATCCGGAGCTAAAAACCGAGCGTATCCTCGCCCAGATGCAAAAAGACCTGCGGATGAACGTACTGCCCCGCCATATCGAGTGCTTTGACAATTCCAACTTCCAAGGCAAATATCCGGTATCGGCCATCGTAGTATTCAAAGATGCCAGGCCATCCAAGAAAGACTACAGGCACTTTAATGTAAAGACCGTTGAGGGGCCCAACGACTTTGCCACGATGGAGGAGGCTGTGCACAGGAGATACCGGCGATTGCTGGATGAGGGGCAGACACTCCCACAGCTCATCATCATTGATGGCGGCAAAGGCCAGCTTTCTTCGGCATTGAAGAGCCTGAAGCTGCTCGGCATCGATAAGCAGGTCACCGTGATCGGTATTGCCAAGCGACTGGAAGAATTATATTATCCGGGCGATCAGTATCCGATGTATCTGGATAAGAAATCCGAAACGCTAAAGATTATCCAGCACCTGCGTGATGAAGCCCACCGGTTTGGCATCACCTTCCACCGTAAGCAACGGAGCTTAAAGACGTTCCGTACGGAACTGGAAAACATACCCGGAATCGGTCGCACTACAGCAGAAAAGTTGCTTAAACTATTTAAGTCTGTGAAAAAGATAAGGGACGCACAGCCGGACGAGCTTCGGCAGGTATTGAATGAAAGACAGATCAATGCCCTGAAGGCCTATTTTGCGTCCACACCGATTAATTGAGTTTCTTATTCATGGAGTTTCTTGCCGATCTTGCCAAGATGGGTGTCCTGGAAGCCGGAATTATATTTCAACCCGTAGCCGAATAGGCGGTCCATAGCGCTATGCCCCAATAAAATAATGCCAGCAAGTAACACATACTCCTGATTGACAAACCAGCCGATGCCGATTACGGCTATTGCAACGCCTTGATGGTGAAACAGATTGTAAAGTGCTGCACCCCACTTATTATCGATCGCATAGCCCACCATACTGATGTCCGGCAGTAGCAACAGCACGAAAAATAGCCACCATGCGTACCCCAAATGGAGGGAGACAAAGTAACAGGCGACCATTAGGGCCGCCTGTTCCAATTGAAGTAATCGTTTCATGGTTGTTTGACCATGGGAATAACTGATTGTTACGCGTTATTCGTATCCTGGGTTTTGTTCCAAGCTGTTATTTCCAGATATAGCCTGTGTCGGAATAGGGAATCGCTTGAGGTGATCAGACGTTGGGGTATGATCCCACCACGTTTCGGTGGTAAACTTATTCCAACGTATCAAATCAGTCCTTCGTCGACCTTCGCCCAAGAACTCGATACCCCATTCGTCAAGCATGCGGTATTCATCCAGGTTGGCTGCGGTCACAGGATTAGGATCCGTCTCTTCGAAGTTGCGTTCCCGTACGGCATTGATCAGGCTTGCAGCGCCCGCACCGTCTCCAGCTCTGAATTTGCATTCGGCGAGCATATAGTAGATTTCTGCAAGGCGAATAACGGGATTATCTGCCGCCCAGCGCCTGCTTCGGTCTGCATTATTCGGTATTGGAACTTTGACCAGTCGTATTCCCGTGTTTTCTTCGCCTTCAGACATTGTAGAAGGTAATTCACTGATGGATGCGTACTCCTTGCCTGGACCGACTTCTGTAAATCTTGCTACCTGATCAATGAAAGTCAACGGCAGGTCTTTGTATTCTTCGCCACCGAGGATTGGTTCGCCCGAAGGTGTTAGGTGTTCCCCCACGATAAACATTCCCTCGTATCGATCACCACCGAGGTATTTGTACTGTCGCTTTCTTAAATCAGCGTCTTCAAATTTCTCGAATGGTGAGCCGAGTTTAAAATCTGAGCGATAGCTCGATCCATCCGGCTTTTTAGATGGAGTGAGGTGTGTGCCGTTCCAGGGGCTGCCTTCGGTGTCGAAATTCTTAACCGTATTGTAATGGTAGAAGAAATTAAAAAACCAATCGTACTGGAGGTAGTTGAGTTCAGACGGGATGGACCATATGATTTCTGGTGACGTGTCATTGTTAAATGAATGGGGTCCATACCATGTCGCATCCAAGCTATATGGTCCATATTTTTGATCAATGATTTCTTGACAAAGGATTGCCGCATCACCAAAGCGCGCTTGGCCCGTATAGGCCTCAGCGTTAAAATACAGCCGAGCTAAAAGTGCAGCTACAGCAGCCTTGGAGATCGCACCCTCTTCTTTCTGACCAGCGGTTTTTGCTGGTATTTTGTCTAGCGCATCCTTGAGTAGTTTTTCAACGTGGTCAAATGTTTCCTGATCGGTATTTCGGGGTGGAGCCTCAATGTCCAACGATTCGAAGAGGGGCATACCCCCAAAGTAATCCAGTCCGCGCATGAAGAAAAATGCGATGAGTGTATTGAGCTGGTTGATGTGTGCTTCTTTGTCAGCCGGAGTAAGCGCCAACGCTTCGTAGTCTACTTTTTCGAGATCTTGCTTCGTATCAAGTGCTAAAGCAACGCCCATCAACGTGCCTCGCCACGTTCCCCAAATCCATCCATCGTCGGGTGTCCACCGGTGATAATGGAAGCGTTCGTTTTCACCGCCATTGTACCAGTGTCTGCCCTTGGTCGAAATCGCAAATTGATCTGCGGGGTATTCCTGAAGGGCCCAGCGATCTTCGCCCATGTACCATCGCGCGTGTGTAAATGGCCGGAATAGTGCAGCTTCGACGTCTTTTTTACTTTTGAAGAAGGTCTCCGGTACTACCTTGTCGTGCCAATCTTGTTCGAGTTTTGTGCAACCCGTAGCGCAAACTAACGCAAATACGAGCAATGTCGCTTGAATCTTTATATTTTTCATCACGTAATTTTTTGAGACTAACCTTAGAAACTTACTTGTACACCCAACATGAATGTTCGTGTTTTGGGGTACGCGTGCCGCTCTTCGAATCCCGGTTCCAATCCGTTGATATTCACCTCCGGATCAAGGCCAGAATATTTAGTAAATACAAAAAGATCCCTCCCCGTCGCATAGAGCCTCAGGTTTTTGAGCGGCCTGATAAAGTGATTCGGGAATGTGTATCCCACACTCAGCGCATCAATTTTGAGGAAATTTCCTTTTTCCAGCCAATAATCGCTGAGTTCTTTTTCTCCTGTGATATGCTTATGGTCCTCGTAAGCGCTCTTAAGTACGTTCTGGCCGGCGACAATGGGAACACTATAGTACATATTGATCATGTTGAACACGTCGTAGCCAAGCCAGCTGCGCATGTACAAGCTAGCATCAAAATTTTTGTAGCGTAGCGAATGATTCCACGACAGGATGATGCGGGGAATGGCGTTGCCTACAAAGGATTTATCGGCTAGTGTTTTGCTTTGCTTTGAGGAGTCAAAGGCATTTCCATCTTTATCGTATAGCATCCACTTACCGTCTTCCGTGAAACCTGCATGTCGCCAGATAAAGAACCGACCGATTTCTTCGCCGGGATAAAGCCGTACCGCATTGCCGGGAGATCCAGGGGCAGGAAAGCCTTTACGGTCTTGGAACGTAGTACTGCCCCACAACGATGTCAACACACTTTTATTGTGTGAATAGGCTAGGGTGGTCGAGTATTCCCAGTTTTCATTGGTCACGATTACGCCTGTCAAGTCTCCTTCGAAACCTCGGTTTTCCATGTTGCCCACATTCATGGTCGTTTTGTCGTGAATGGCAGGTGGTTGTGAAACACTGATATCATAGAGCATGTCGTCTACCTTTCTGTTATAGATATCGAAGCGACCGGTGAGTCTATTATCAAAGAAGCCAAAATCAAGTCCCACGTTCAGTTCCTTTTTCACTTCCCACTTGATATTTGCATTTTGGTTGTGGCCAACACCAAATGTCTGTATCCACTTACCTCCAGAGCGGTACCAGGTGTCGGGGCTGTACATCCGGAACGCAACTTTGGAGTCGAACCCTTCGTTGCCGGTTTCGCCGTAGCCTGCCCGTAGTTTCAGGTCGCTGAGGATATTGCTGTTTTGCAGAAATCCTTCTTCTGATACCCGCCATCCAACGGATATTCCCGGAAATGTACCCCAGCGGTTTTCCCTAGCAAATTTCGAGGATCCCTCTCGCCTCAGCGTGGCCGTAACAATATAACGATCTAAAAAGGTGTAGTTTACCCGTCCAAAGAAAGCAGCAAGTTTTACGGATGGGTTTCGCCAGGAGCCCATGCCCGCACTCCCTTCTTTCAGGAACGTGCCATTGCCGAGCCCATTTTCTTCCAACCCATCTACAGGGAAATTGGAGTTGCTGGCGTCAAATCCGCGGCTGTTGAAATCCTGGTAGCTGTATCCAGCCACAGCGTTGATATTGTGGTCATTGATTCTTTTGTTGAAGTTGACCGTCCATTCAAATGTGCGGTCATTTCCGCGGCCGTACGCCTGCCGCGCAAATCCATCGATGCCGTTCTCTCGCGAAACACGGTGTTGTGCAGAGCGGTAAAACACCGGGTGGTCGGAACGGTTGTTAATCCCGACCATGACCGACGTGTTTAAGTAGTCGGTAATGTTGAGTTTCAACGTGGAGTTGGCCAAGAGATTCTTATATTCCGTTTGGTTCTTCAGTAACATCACTTCAGCGACTGGGTTCCAGTATTCATACCCACCGGTCCATACGTTATACCCAGTGGGGTCACTTGCATCGTAGGGGGTTTCGGTCGGATTCAAAACAAGCGCCATATTGAAGATGCCATTATCGTTTCGATCAGTATTCAGTTGAGAATAATTGGCGTTGCTGTGGTTATAGGCAATATTGCTTGAAATTTCCGCTAATCCGTTGAGTAGTTTAAATGTACTGTTTATCCGCCCGCCATATTCTTTTCGACTAGACCCAATGGCGATACCTTTGGCATCGCGGTAGTTGAAGGTAGCATATAGTTGAGCATTTTCGGTGCCGCCGCTTAGGTTGACGACATGCCGATGACTAAACGGGTTGTCGTTGGTCACTTCGTCATACCAGTCTGTTCGATGGCCGAGATCCTCACCGCGCTCATTGGCTAAAAATTCCTCAGCGGAAAGAACTTCGGGGCGCCTACGTATGGATTCGGCAAATCCTTCTGTGGTATATGTAATGCTGGCTGTGCCGGCCTTCGCACGTTTTGTGGTAATCAGAATAACGCCGCCGGACGCCCTTGTGCCGTAAATCGCCGCAGCGGAAGCGTCCCGGAGAACGTTAATGGACTCGATGTCTTCGCGTACCACCGTACTCATACTACCGCCTGGTACCCCATCAATGACGATTAGTGGTCCCTGTGATGCGTTGATGGAATTAATTCCGCGCAATTGGATACTCAGGTTCGCATTGGGGTCTGTCCCATTTGTTGAAGCAATGGTAAGGCCAGGAACCTTTCCCTGTATGGCCATCAATGGCGACACGGCACCTTGAATCAAATCCTTGGGCCGCATGGTGGTGACGGCCGTGGTTAGGTCACGCTTATCGACTGTACCGTAGCCGACCACGACCACCTCGTCTAAGCTGGCTAAGTCTTCATGCATCGTTACTAATGCTGGTGTAGTAGTCGTGGCAGTGACTTCTTGACTGACAAAACCGATATATGTAAATACTAGTACTGCCGGGGTTTTCGTTACCGACAATGAGAACTGCCCGTTGTCATTCGTCAGCGTTGCGTTGTTTGTACCCTTTTCTACGACACTCACACCTGGCAAAGGCTCACTATTGGAGGTAATGACCCGCCCTGTTAGGGTCTGTTGTAGCCGTAATGAGGAGTTGCTGGATAGCACCGATGGCTTAAATGAGGTTTCGTTCCTATCCAGTATAATGATGGTTTTATTGTCTACCACATAGTCAATGGGCTGATGGGCAAAAATCATTTTCAGCACTTCTTCCAATGGTTTATCCTTCACGTCAATGGTCACTGGATGTGACTTTCTGATTTGGTTCGTTTTGATAATGAAATCTACTTCGCTTTGCCGACGGATTTCACGGAGTACCTGTTGAAGAGTTGCTTGTTGTTCGTGAAGTGTTACCTGTTGGGCAAGTGCCGAGGCTGAGACTTGCATACAGGCGGATATCATAATTAGGATAATAAGCTTCATGCGTAGGATAAGCTTCAATGTGTGTGATGGAAGTGGGGTGCATGCACGACCATTTCCGCAAAGATTAAAATGCATATCTTTGTGAACTTTGGGTGAATAATTAATTTAATATCAAGTACGTATTGAATGTTTCCCAATGGATACCGGGATGCTGGCGGGCACTCCCGGTTTTTCCATTTGTGTCTGGCTAAGTATGGTCGTGATTTTTCATAATTGTGTGTTTTGCTTGTTAATAATCGGTTATTTTGTCCTGTATCCTATTTCGACGAGAGAAATAGGGTATCGTCTTCTATCCGGGACGTCAATCCACCTGACAGTTCTAATATGCGTAATATCTCGGACAGGTTTTTATTACGCGAAATCTGGGCATTGTATAATTCGTCAGGTAAATCCCGTTCGTAAACAATCTTGACGTCATACCAACGGGCTATTTTGCGCATGATACTTGCCAGATTTTCGTCGACGAAAATAAAATCCCCATTTTTCCAATCCACTGCGGTTTCCACATCTACCTCATCGATGGCGATACCCTGAGACCCCACTTTACATTGCTGTCCGGGTTTCAACGAGGCGGATGAATGCGGGGTAACGACACGAACCGCTCCTTCTAACAATGTGGTGGTGGTGGTGTTTTCATCGTCATAGGCATTGATATTGAGTTGCGTTCCAAGAACTTCTGCAGTCTGCGATTTTGTTTTTACGCGGAATGGGATACGTTGTCCATCTTCCAGCCAGGTACTGACCTCAAAATAGGCTTCACCTTCCAACTCGACGATACGCTCGCCCTTGGCAAATTGCTTGGGATACGTCAGCGTACTCAGGGCGTTTAGCCACACCTTTGTACCGTCATGCAGTGTGATTTGGTATTGGCCACCCTTTGGCGTAACCAATTTATGGATAACAGCGGACGATGTCGCCAATTTCGTCCCATCGTTGTATGAGATTTCTTCGTCTGTAACGACGATACCAGACTGGTTACCGCTTAATTCGATGTGCTGACCGCCTTCAAGCATCAGTGTCGCGCGATTGCCGCCCGGTGTAATGTCGTGGGCGACTATTGTCTTGTCGGTTTTCTGATCTTTATGTTGAACGTGGTAATAGGCCCCGATGCCGGCGACCATGCAGATCACCGCAGCTGCAGCTATCTTCAGGTAGAAGGTCAGTGATTTAATAGGTTTCTTTCTCTTGTCGTCCCCTAAGTTTAGCCTTGCAAAAACCCTGGAGAGCACGGCGTCGTCTACGGTGGACTCCTCCTCGTTATGGAGGTGTTTGTTGATGAGTTGCACAAAGAGCGCCTTATCCTTACCCGACTGGAGCAGGTGGATTAATTGGGCTGCTTCTTCCGGGGTACAGGAATCGCTGAGGAATTTTTTAAATAGCGCATGAATATCCTGACTGTCGCCCATTTACTCGTTACTTTATATATAATACGGGAAATGGGTATACTCCCTCTGCTTGTTAATGATTTTTTTTGCCAGATCGCTAATTTTATGATGCGAATGGTTCATTATAAGAGATAGAGTGCAAATGCCAGGGCAATCGCATGTTCAGACCGGTAGTGCGCCTTGAGTGATTTGGTGGCTTTGACGATGTGGTCGCTGATGGTAGAGATGGAAATACCAAGTGTTTGACTAACGTCTTCATAGCTTTTGCCCTCTATCTTGCAGAGGGTATAGACCAGCCGACGTTGTGGGGGGAGCTGCAGAATTCCATTGGTGATGATGGCATGGGTTTCCTTGAAGGCCATTTCCTCATCGATATGCATATACGATGCGGTTGATTTTCCGATTAAATAGGCTTCGATATTTCGTCGCCTGGTTTGTAGGTGAAAGAAATCGTACACCAGGTGCTTCGCAATAGTAAAGAGGTATGATTTGAATGCTTTCGAGGGATCAATAGTTTCGCGCTTTTCCCACACGCGCTGAAATAAGTCTTGTAGAATCTCTTCAGCGACATCCGTAGATTTGACCATTTTTAGGATATTGCCATACAGTCTTTTGCTGTAAAGATAATACAGTTTTTCAAAGGCGGAGACGTCACCCTTTTTTAGTGAAATGAGTAATTCAGATTCATGATGTTGATCATTAATGTGCATACTTTTCCCTAATTTTTATTTAAGATGGTTTATCTTGCAGCCGAAAAGTGCTCACATGCGCACACTGGATGGCGGTGTATAACGCTTTGTTACTTAGTATGTATAACTGGCCGTTTAATAAACAAATCTTTGGTTCGTTCGAAAAACGCCCAATATTACACATTAAAAAAATAGGGTCATAATTTAATTATGATCCGCTTGTATGCAAATCGATTACAGCCGGTTAATCGGCGAATATCGAGCCGTCTATCTGCTTAATTCCGCTAGTACTTTCTTTCCCTGGTTAACCAATGCGGCAGTGCCAACTTCCGGTGCCGCTTTGATGTCGAACCGGGCCAGCACTTCTTCCAGTACCGCTAGTTTCTCCGCATCAGCCCCCACAGTAAATTGTTCGCGCAGGATACGGATTTTCTCGGCATCCTGAATGCCTTCCTTCATCCGCTCAAACCGGATGGAGCTCCTGCCATCGGGATAGATGACATAGGTGTCGCCGGCGGGCCATGTACGGAATCGGGAATCGGTCAACGGACTTTCGGTCCACGAATTATAAGACCAGTGCAGGTAGCCGTCGAGCCCGACAGCTCGCGTATACCAGCCCATAAAAACGGCTTCGGACGGGTCTGAAAACGTAAAGACGTTGGGGAATTCGTCAGCACAGCATACGTAGTAAGTACTGATCAGGTCATTTTCCTTCCGGAAAGCCAGATCCTTTTCATCGAACTCCGCTCCAAAAGCGATGCAAATGTCTTTCAGCATGGGGTACTGTTGGTAGCTTTTGTGGTTATCAGCCAACGCCACTCCCAGATCCGGTACAACCTTTTCCAATAGCGCCAGCGCGATCTTCATCTCTTCCGGTGCGCGCTCGTCCATGGCAATATTGGTCATTTCCAACCATCCCTTGTCTTTCAGATGGTCACGGAACGATGTGAGGAACGGCGTCCAAAGCTCGGTAAATTCCTTACTTCCTGGTTTGGCGCTCACGTTAACGGTATCTCCCGATGCCTCATCGAGGTAGTGGATTTCGTGATTCCAGGGAAGCAGTGAATAGCAATTGATCAGCTTGTCGACACCAAGATCCATCATGAAATTGACCCATCGATCAAAGATAACATAATCGTATTCCCACGTGTTGTTTGCTTTTTTTGTCCAGCGGATCATATCCTCGTAGGGGTCGAAACACTGGTTGTTCCACGGGTCTTTGTTCACATTGGCGGTGATGACTTTCTGACCGGCATCGGCCAGCATCTTCATCGGGACTTCCATCAGCTTCCAGTGTTCTTCGGACCAGACCTTCACGCCGTGCACGCGAGCGATAGCCGACGGGTGTTGCCATAGATCGAGGTGGAATATCCAGTCGCTTGGTGGTGGGAGGGTTTGCGGAAGCACTTCGATCGATATATTTAGCTTTTTCGTGCCGGCATTTTGCGTTTGCATACTTAGGGTGCCAGTATAGCTGCCCGGAGAAACATCCGAGGGGATATCAAAGCTTAGCCATACGGGTAACGTAGTATTGGCCGCCATGTCAAAGCACGCCACGTTATCCAGGGCATCTGCGGATAAGGATACGGGAAAGTCTTTGGGTTTCCGGTAACCGCAGCCGGGAGCGAAAATATCGGTTAATACATACCTGACAAACCGTGCTTGGCCGATGGCCGCATCCATCGTTGATCCGTTATCAGCCTTGAACGTTGAAAACTCAAATTCGATCTGATCGACGGCTTGGTCTGACCACAGTACAAGTTGCGCGGAAATGGTCTCGCCACGCCAGCCGCTACCGCTCCATGACGTGGATGGATCAACTTGGGGGATGGCCGATTTGGCGTACCGCTGATCGATCGTCCCAAACGAGTAGTGTAGCCCATCTACTTGCGACCAATCGACATGGGTGGTGTCGGGGTCATTGGCTTCGGTATAAGTCTCGCAAGATTTTGTCGGGCGCGATTGATTACAGGCGGCAATCAGTACGGTACCCAAGAAGAGAATAAGGTATCTCTTTTGGTTATATTCTCGTTTATATTTCATCTTTATAACGGAATCATGAACGGATTATAATCCAATGTTACATAATGCGAGCCTGTTTCGCAAATACAATGATCACGCAATCGATTGTGCAATTTTGTCGATGGATCACTTCAATACATACCAAACCTGTCCATTGGCCGGGATGGTTATGGGCAGCTGCAACGAAGTGCCGTCCAAGGACATTACTTTCGAGCCTCCATCGTTTGTGCTGACCGTCGCTTTGTCTCGCAGCCCCGTATAATAGAGGTCTACCGTGAGCGTCCGTTCGATGGGGGTATCCAACGGATTGTAGACCATCAGTAACCCTTTTTCTTCGCCCATAGGGTCGACGTGTAGGATGGCATCGTAGTCTCGTCCGTCGGGCCGCCGCAGGTGGATGATGTCGCTATCGAGTATCCGACGGTGGCGTTTGTAGAAGTCCACCCATTTTTTTACAAGCACCTTGGTTTCGGGCGTATCGTAGAGTTGGGGCCCACGGTAACAGGCCTGTACCCCCGCTCCAAAAAGATTGGCGAGACGCTGTTCATAGTGGGGGAGGTGATCATGGAGCGGTTCGATGGTAGCGGCTGGGCCACCGCCGTGGTATTCGACCAAAGGGACAAACATCCAGCCCATGGAGGGGGTCTTTTCCCAAGTACCATCGTAGATATTCTGTCGTTCGATGATTTCCTGGTATTCGCGGGGCAGCGACCAATTGGTCTCCCGGTAACCCATGGCGATTTTGGTACTACCCTGCAGAAAATACCAGTCCGGCACATTGAGATAGATTCCCCTCGACCGGCACCAGCGGTAGAAATCGCGTATTTGGACGAATTGTTTCCATTGCGAATCTTCGAGACCCCGATGACCGGGATGGTTATGCGATGCACAGACGTCGCCCGGGTAAGACCCATCGTGTTCAAGGATATCCATGCCAGTCTTTTCATAGAAAGCATAGAGCGTTTTGAAATAGCGGTCGCCCCATTCACTTAATAAGCAGGGGGAACGGCCAAATGTTGGTTTCATGCCCGGGGGCATCACCACGTCGTTGTCCGCATCGATGGATCGGCTGGCTAATAGCGAATAGCCACCCAAAGCAATCCCTTTGTTATGCGCATAGTCTCGCAATGCTTTCATTCGTTGGATGTTGGCCTCGGTGGTGTCTTCGATGTTGAACCCGCTACCGAACGTCATGATCACCATTTCGAAACCTACGTCGGCACTTTGGTCGATCGCTTTTTTGACAGAAGCGTCATCGGCACTCCGTACGTGCATGATGATCGGATTTTCCTGCGTCCAAGGGGCGATGGTGCGGTACATTTTCCGCTGTGCCAGTCCCCTTCGCTCGCGGTCGGAACTGTCGTAGAGCATTTCCCATAGGCGCATGCTTTCAAAAGGCATCCCCCGAGACACTTCCTGCCCCACACCGTGTTTCGGTTCACAGACCAGTACAGTTGGCGTTTTGAGTAGGTAGTTGACTTGTGTGGTGTAGGTAGAATCTTCGCGCCATTCCACACCGGCATTTTCCGATGCGTTTGGCGACATGGAGCCAAATGCAAAATCACTTTGCGCGAAAATCGGCGGAAGATGCCAGCGCTGTTTGTGTTCGACGGCGCTCTCCGCCTCGGTTACGGCCAGATGCTCCGTGCGGATGTTGTTGATGATAACCTCATCGTTCCCGTCATACTCGACGGTTATCCACTTGCTCAACAAGGGAATTCCGTTATATAGCTCATAATGAACATGAACCGTTAGATCACGGAGGAAATCCATGTCGCGAGACGGGGCCACCGGGTCGCCAAGTAGTACCAGGTTTTCCACACGACTTCTTCCAATATGTTCCGTTTTCGGACCTGATGTGGCGTCTCCAGACGGATCTGTTTTTCCGATCCTGATTTTTTCGGCTATGGCTGTTGTGTTGACAACGGCCAACGTTTGGTATTCTTTGCCGTTTGCCGAGACGGCGCAGCGGACTTCCCCTTCTTCCAGTTGCAGTCGTAAAAAATGGGATACGGAAGGATCCATGCCACGGAAATATTGGGTGGACCCATTGTGAAGCAATCCAAAGCTGCGATTTCCGGGCGAAAGGAATAGTTTAAGATTATCTTCGGCGTAGACCAATGTGATGCCCGGACCGTATTCGGTGGATTGGTCGGTGCCGGCATTGATCCGTGCAATGACCACGCGGGTATCCGTAGGCAGCGGTTGTTCGGCAAAAACAGGATGGTTTTGGGGGGCCATCATTTCGCCGGGCTTTCCTTCATTGATAAATGACGCGCTCCTGTCGTCGTTTGCCGAAACCAACTTCCATGCCTGGGAAAGCGTAGTAAACGGATCGTCCAATAGTTTCTGTCGTTGATCGTCACTTGTAAGCCGCACGAGATGCTGTTGGATGGTCGCCTCGTCTGCCTGGTATGAAAACCGCAGCATCGTGCCTTTTGCTTCTTCCGGTGGTTTTGATAACCATTCGCTACGGGGCGTCCACGCAAAGCGGTTTTCAAGGGGTTGACTATCCCACGATACCAACTTCAGACTGAGGGGATCGGCCTCGAGTTGCGGTATCCATGTAGGGTCGAGATAGTTTTGAACGGGTTGCCCGATCAGTCCACCCACCTTGATTTCGTGATCATTGATCCACAAGACGGCCTCGGGTGATATCGACCGGAGCAATGCTTCTCCGGTAGTCAGGTTGTCCAAACCGATGGTGGCCCCGCCGGGGGTTATTGAAAATGTACGTGTGATCAGCCCGTTGCTTAGGGCGAGATGGTTGTCTATTGTCTGATAGACTGTTGCTTTTTGGGAGACGCTATTGATCAGCCAGTCTTTTTGTACGGATGGCTGATCTGTGTACCTCGGTAGACTTGTCATGTCGTCGGTAAGCGGTTGGGCTAACGACATTCCATGAGGGAGGCTGCAGAAAGCCACGATGACAGCAGCCAGAAATCTTATTAGGGTACGATTTATCATCAGGGTTGTTATTTCTCAGCGTTGTCTGTATTAGCGTATGTGAGCAACAGAACAACTTATTGGTTCACTGCATATTTACCTAAAATAAAGTTTATCGTATTCATTTCTATTACCCTAACAATCCATCATCTTAGCGAAGATGCGCAATCGATTGTTTCAGATGCCCACCGATGCGATGGCTCGTGGGAGCTCTGCTATTAATCGCGACGCTGGCACCACCGCCATTCCCGCTGCAACCAGCTGGTTGCCGGCAGCCCCGTGCAGGTAACACGCCAGTACAGCTGCTTCCTGTGGATCGTAACCCTGTGCGAGAAACGATACCAGCATCCCGGTCAGTACGTCGCCCATGCCGCCACTGGCCATCGCCGGATTGCCGGTAGGGTTTATGCGCACGGTTCCGTCGGGCAGCACGATAAAAGTGTACCGGTTTTTCAATACGATGATCGCTTGAAGGGCCACAGCTTGCTCCCTTGCTGATTGTACGCGATCCCACCAATTGCCATGCGGACCAAATAAGCGGTCATATTCCTTCATGTGGGGTGTGAGAATGCTGTGCAGGGGTAGCTGCTTAAGCAATGCTGTCTTTCCGCCGAGGAAGGAAAGGGCATCGGCATCGACCACGAGTGGTTTTGACGAATAGGTGAGGATAGTTGGTAAGTTATCGCATGCCTTGCCGAGACCCGGCCCGATACCCACAGCGTCAAAGCTACCCCAAGTATAGGGCAAATCAGCCCAGGAGCAATACATGACTTCGGGATGGCTGGCATTTAATGCAACAAGGCCTTCTTTTGGGATACATGCCGAAGTAAGCCCTGCTCCGGAATATAGGCTTGCGCCGCAAGATAACAGTGCCGCTCCCATGGTGTCCGTACTGCCAGCAATGATCAATGCATGGCCGTAGGTGCCTTTATGGGAGAACGGTTTCCGTTTGCGGTAGATACGCTGGATATCGGCAGCTTCCACTAGCCCGAAATCGCTAGGGAGACTTTCGATAAAATCTTCGTCCAGACCGATATCGACGACCTGGAAAGCATCCATGGAATTGGCAGATTCCGGGAAGAAGAAGCTGAGCTTGGGCCGTTGGAACGTCACGACCTCATGCGCGCGAACGGTATATTCTCCTTCGGGAATGGCGCCGTCTGCCCGAAGACCGGATGGAATGTCAACGGCGACCGTCTGCCGATTGGCCTGATTGATATGTTGCGCCATTCGTAGCCAATCGCCTTCCAGCGGTTTGTTTAGCCCCGAACCCAATAATGCATCGATGACAACGTGCTGATGGATATCCGGTAATTGATCTGCTGGAAAAAACTCGGTGACGGCGATGGGTGTGTGGTATAATCTGGAAAGATTAAAGGCAAAATCATCGCTTTCATAGCTGTTAAATCGTGCAATCCATACGGTGATGGCATCGTAACCGCGCACTTGGAGCAACCGGGCAATGGCCAGGCCATCCCCACCGTTGTTTCCTGTGCCGCAGCAGACCACTATGCTCGTATTCTTGTCGGGATAAAGCTGCATAACTGCGGTTACGAAGGCCGATGAGGCTTGTTCCATCAGGTCGATGGACGCGATCGAAGTGACCTCGATGGTATGTTGGTCGGCTAGCCGCATTTGCGCGGACGTAAGGATGCTGTTCATCTGTTTTCTATTGGTCGTTTAAAGTTAAGGCTTTGTGGGTATAATGTCAAGAAGACGGAGCGCAATAGGATGAAGTGCGGAAAATACGTTAGCTTTGCATAGTCATAATTGAAGGAAGAACCATGATTATCAATGACCCCCTGCATCTTGCACCAGCTATCACCGACGTATTGGAAACCGTGTTCGATCCGGAAATTCCTGTCAATATTGTTGAATTGGGATTGGTGTATGAGGTGATTACCAAGGAAGACGGCATTGCCAAGGTAGTGATGACACTCACAGCACCGGGTTGCCCAGTAGCCGGTGATATTATAGACGAAGTACAGCGCAAAGTAGGCGAAGTGGAAGGTGTGAAGCAAGCACTGGTAGAACTGACCTTTGACCCCGCTTGGGACAAAAGCATGATGAGCGACGTGGCGCGTTTAGAGCTTGGGTTTATGTAATGGCTACCTCGGACAGGCAGATTCCCTATTCGCCAAAGGTGCGCACAATCTGCGCACGGTACTGTGTACCTTTCTCCTGAAATTCGATGGTTTTCTTGTAGGTGTCATACGTGAAGAATACTTCACCCGGCACTGGCGCATTTTCCTCGAAAAAGAGCTTGAAGCTATTCGTAAACGGCTTATTGTGGTCTACGGGCGCCCGATTTGATGAGAACGCCAGTGGCTGTACCGGCTGCGCTTTCATCCGGGTAACCCCCTCGACCTTCCACAAGGTAGCCAATGCCGCCACGAACCTGTCGCTTTCTGGGCCTGACCGGAGGAACGTGATGGTGCCGGTCTTGAATCCAACCTCTTCGTTTACGGAACCGTCGGAATTGATTCCCGCCGGGATATCCTTATCCAACTGGATGGTGAAACCCACCGTGTCCTGCTCGTAGATCGCCCTGGCGGAGTACGTGATAGCCGTATCCCCATCCCTTCGATCCAACAACCGCATCGCGATGTACTTAGGGTTCTCAGGATTGTTAGTCAGGGCAAATAAAGGCGCTGCATCCCCACTGCCGCCATTGGTTTTCGGTGCATTGCTGCATGAGGCCAGTACGACGACCGATAGTAACATGATGAGGGTGTTTTTCATAGCTACGTGTTTTTATTATCGGATTGGTTTTCCAAATCGCTCAGTGTTTTTACAGGCTTTTTTTCCACGTTATCCTTTCCAAACAATGCATTCCAGATGTTGCGCGAGTCTTTGGTCAGCAGGGGTGCCACAATCGCTAAGATTAAGACATATACGACCACAAAGGATTGGATGACCGGGAGTAAATTGCCTGCTTTGCCGATGTTGGCCATGATAATGGAAAATTCTCCCCGAGCGGCTAGCGTGAAACCGATATCCACCGAATTTCTTTTCTTCAACCCCGAAAAACGGGAAGCGAAATAGCCCGATGCAACGTTGCATATGATGGTCACCCCAGCCGCAACGGCGGCCCAGAAGACAGCACCGCCCAAGGACATGGGGTCTATGGAAAGCCCGAAGCTGAAGAAAAACATGGCCCCGAAGAAGTCTTTGAAAGGCAACACAAGCTGTTCAATACGCTTGATGTATTGCGAGTCAGCGAGGACCAATCCGGCCATGAGCGCGCCAATGGCCTCTGCCACGTGGATGGTCTCGGAGAAACCAGCTACGATGAACAGGAGGGCAAAGATAACCAATACGAACAGTTCGGATGATTTATCCTGGAGGATTTTATCGATGGCGGGAACCAGTTTCCGGCCCAAGATCAGGAAGGCCAGGATGAATCCCAAAGCGAGCAGCGATGTACCCGCTACTGTCCAAAAAGAGCTGCTGCCAGTCAATATCAATCCCGAAAGGAAGGAAATATGCATGGCGATAAACAGGTCGTCAAACATGATCATTCCCATGATTACCTCCGTTTCAGGGTTCGCGGTGCGCTTCAGGTCAGTAAGCACCTTGGCCACAATAGCTGTGGATGAGCTCGTCATGATGCCGCAAAGTACCATGATTTCCTTAAAGGGTAGGTCCATCAGCCAGCCGATGAGTAACCCCGAGCAAAAATTGAGAATGACGTAAAATGTGCCGCCCGTGAGGATAGACTTTCCCGATTTGATGAGCCTGCCGACAGAAAATTCCAGTCCGAGGTAAAACAACAGGAATAGTACCCCCAAGCGCCCCATGAAATCGATGAACGGTTTGCTTTCGGTAAAGGTGAGATCAATATTACCGAACGTCGGCGCATGCTGGCCAAGCACCATGCCAATTAAAATGAAAAAAGGAATCACTGAAAACCGGAGCCTGTTCGATATCAGTCCGACAAGCGCTACCAACCCTACGGCAATACCTATTTCTAATATCAGGGTATGTGACAGCATCCGGTTTCTTTAATCTTACGATGAGCTACTATAGTATTTCCTTTAATAACTTGATATGGCTACGCTTGCCCGCTACCACCATGGTGGTGGCTGCGGCGATGACGTAATCGGGGCCGGGATTGATGATGGTGTCCTCCGCTTTTATCGCCGCAATGATGGATGCGCCGGTACGTTTGCGCACCTCTAATTCTCCGATTGATTTTCCGATGCTTGGGGAACCGGCACTTACTTTAATCCATTCGATGCTGAGGTCATCCAGCGCAACCTCAATGGTTTCGAGGGCCTTTGGTTTGTAGGACAGTCCGCCGATAATCCCAGCCACTTGGCGTGACTCCTCATCAGACAGGGTCATCACGCACTTCGACTCGCTTTCCTCTTGGTCATAGCGATAGAGTTCGCGCCGTCCGTCGTCGTGGATGACCACAACCATGTTGTCTCCGGCCTCGGTTTCAATTTGATATTTCTTGCCGATACCAATCAGGTCTGATTCTCTTACAATTGACATAATCGTCTCTCCCTAAGTTTAAAATCCAACAAAGATACGACTTTATTGGGAATGATGAAATCACACCCGGCACCTTCCGGTGCACGGGTGTATTGGGTTGATTATTGAAAGCTGTGAGTTATGGGATGGTTACCGGCTCGGCAAGCCGATAAGAACTTTGCTGAGTGAATGTTCTGCCAAACATATCTGTGGCCCGCACCTCAATCCGGTGCTCACCGACGGGCAGGTTGGTCATTATGTTTCCGCGCCACAGATGCTTGCTGTTGACCGCATTGGAGGGCCGACGGCCCGGAACCAGCTCATCTGCCATATCCCATTGGAATAATTGGCTCAGAAAGGCCGGATCTGGTGCTTCTACGTAGTGCATTGGCCGCCAATCACCGTCACCGATGCGGTATTCCACGGTGTTACCTTCATGGCCCATAAAGAAGTTGGCGAAGATGCCGGCTTGTGTGCCGCGACCTTGGGCAACCACCTTGGGGTGAAATAGGTTGATCTGAAGGCTATCGGGCTCTCCGGCTACTTTATAGTCTATGGTGTATTGGTTGCCGTTGATACGAAGGAATGCGTAGCCTTTCGGGGTGCCATCACGCATGGTAGATGCCGGTACGCCCAGGGCATTGGATACGCCGGAATACCAATCGCCGGATGTGGTGCCTGCGTTGTATTCATGGTGGGGGGTGTCTTGCCGCCACCCATCTTCCCTGCCGTAAAAATTCTGCCGTTGGAGGTGGCTGTGCGCCGACATGGACAAGGTATTCGGGAAGTCCCTTAGCAAATCAAACAGCCGTTGCCGGTCTGCGTTGCGGAATGCGTCTTCATCGGTGTGCTGCAACGGGATGTGGAAAGCCAGTACGATCAATTTATCTTTGCTCACGTGTTTCAGGTTATTTTCCACGAAATCCAGTTGGTCCTTACGGAAACCACCCCAATAGCCCTTGCCATCACGCGGATCGGGATACAGAATATCGTCTAGCACGATAAAGTGCGCGTTACCGTAGTTAAAAGCATAGTTTGCGGGGCCAAAGCTCGCTTCAAACGTTTCATCGGCCAGGGAATCGGCGGGCGCATCGTAATCCATGTCATGGTTGCCCATCAGGTTGTACCACGGGATGCCAACTTTGGCAACGGCCTTGATATAGGGATTGTGCAAGGTCAGGCGATCACCTACCAGGTCGCCCAGGCTCAATCCGAAAGCGATGTTTGCCACCCCCTCGAGTTCGGCCACCACGCCCTTGGCGAAATAGGCGATCTCCTGCTCGGTGTAGGCTTGCGGATCGCCAAAGATCAAAGCGGTGAAATCAGTCGGTTCAACATGTTGGATCAGGGGGAAATCTACCGATTTGGGCAACCGCCCGGTTGGTGCCACACCACCATATTTAAGCGTTGGCGAGCCCTGGGGTTTGTGAATGTGGTAAAATTTCGGTAGGTTGTGTGCATCCGTGGGGATTGTGTAGCCCGATGGCTTGATGACAAAGATGATGTTGTCCAACCCTACCGGTAGCTCGTAGTGGCCGCTTGCGTTCGTTACCGCGACCTGTACACCGTTGCTTACCGAAACGCCGGCGACGCCTGGTTCGCGCCGGTCACGCCGGCCGTTGCCATTGGTATCGTTGTAGACATAACCTGTCGCGGTCATTTGAGCGTATAAGACACTGCTGAAAACCAGCATGGAAAGGATTGTGAGTAGCTTTTTCAAGATGAGTTGTTTTTTGTTTTGGGCAAATAAACGTTTTCGGGCGAAATTGAGCGTTAAGAAGCGATGACCTTATCGTTAAATCAGGTTTCTTATCCGCAGATATATCGGGATGCCCATTTACACCACCTCTTTCACCTGTTCGCCATAACTATCCACGCGTTCCGCAGGTATAGCCAACAGCCGATACCACTTCCGGAAAGCTCCGACGAAGACAAAGGCCATCAATAGCATAGCCAATATCGCCAAACCAGTGAGTAGGAACTGACCGTTGGGAACATAAATATCTACCACCTGGGCGTACCCGGCCCAGAAGGTGATGATGGCCATGAACACTCCCGGAATCGCTGAAACCAGTGCGTATTTGCCGCGGTTGAGCCTGATGAGCATGGTTGTGCACACGATCAGGCCACATGCGGCCAGCAATTGGTTGCTGATGCCGAACAATGGCCAGATGCTGCTTACGTTGCCCGTATACACTAAGTACCCCCACGCGAAGGTAAACAGCAGGCTGGCAATCAGCATACCCGGTACCCAGTTCTTGTCGCGGAAGCGGGGGAAAACCCCACCCAGCATCTCCTGAAGGAAGAAGCGTCCTACCCTTGTGCCCGCGTCGATGGCGGTGAGGATAAACACGGCTTCGAACATGATGGCAAAATTATACCAGTAGGCCATCACCTCGTCCATGAATGGGATGCTGTTGAAGATATGCGCCATACCCACGGCCAAGGATACCGCACCACCTGTACGGCCTTGGAGCTCCACGCCGATCTTGTCCACGAAATGCTGCAATTCTACTTGATGGAGAGAAGGGTTGGCCGCGAGGAAACTTTCATAAGCATGCGCAGGGGTATTGATAGCGAAATAGTCGCCCGGCATTAGCGTACACGCAGCTATCAACGCCATCAGCGCCACAAAGCCTTCTACCAGCATGGCACCGTACCCAACGAAAAGGATGTCCTTCTCATTGACGAGCATTTTGGGAGTAGTGCCGGTTGCAATGATGGCGTGGAAGCCAGAAATAGCACCACAGGCGATGACGATGAAAATAAACGGCAGCACGGGGCCACCGATGATGGGCCCGCCCCCCGAAACGAACTGTGTGATGGCGGGCATCTCCAATGTGGGATGGACGAAGATAATTCCTACGGCAAGCATCAGGATCGTGCCGATCTTCAGGTAGGTAGATAGGTAATCCCTGGGTACCAGCAGCAACCATATTGGCAATACGGAAGCCAGAAAGCCGTATACGGCAATGGCGATGGAAATTGTTTTGATATCCCAATGAAACAGGTTGCTGATGGTTTCATACTGCATAAGTCCGTGCCCGCCGATGATGCCGATAACCAGCAGGATGCCACCCAATATGCTTGCGAAGGTTACGCTGTTCTTCCTGTAGCGCATAATCAGCCCCATGATGATTGCGATAGGCATGGTGGCGATAACCGTAAACAGCGACCAGGAGGCCTCATGCATGGCACTGATGCAGGCCAGAGAAAGACCTGCAAGCGTAAGGATAAGGATAAACAGCACGGCCACTCCTGCGACAACGCCGGTGGTTTTACCAATTTCTTTGGAAGCGATGGTGGCTAGGCTCTGCCCTTTGTGACGTACGGAGGCGAAGAGTACCACCATGTCATGTACACCACCACCAAGCACACAACCGATGAGGATCCACAGCGTTCCGGGGAGGTAGCCGAACTGGGCGGCCAGTACTGGCCCCACTAATGGCCCGGCGGCCGCAATAGCTGCAAAATGGTGGCCGAAGAGCACGTTGCGGTTTGTAGCTACGTAATCGCGGCCATCGGCCATGGATATTGCGGGTGTTATGTTGTTTCCGTTCAGCTTCAGCACGCGCTGTGCCATGAAAATACCGTAAAACCGATAAGCGATAGCGAAAATCAGTAAGGATGCGAAGACAAGCGTGAGGGCGTTGATGCCGTTTAGAAATTCCATAAAAAAAGTCAAATGGTGGCTGCAAATATATAAGTTATCATCATATCACAGGCACGATATCCTACCTGTTTTTGAGAAAGTTACTCAGCGCGGCCTTCAACGGGGCATGTTGTGTGTCTACCACCTTACTGATTTTTTTCCGTTCTGCTGCGGTGAGTGGCGTACGGCTTTGCTCGAGCAACGTTAATATCTTGATGAGCACCCAAGGCTGTGTCGCCGTGGTAAATTCGGCGAGGAGCGTGGCCCGCAACGCAGGGTGGAGTTCGGTTGCCCGTTCGAGCGGTGTCAACACCCGCACTTTTTCGCTGGCTTCCAGCTGTAGATAGGCAATTGCAAGCCCATCCTGCACGGTTTTATCAGCGAGGTTGAGACCGGTCAGCGCTTTGAAGGAGAGGCTGCGTAGGGATTTATCCGTACTGGTAAGCCCCTCAAGTACGGTTCTTTCGATGGTGGGGTCAGACGGAAGGTTCCCATCAATTACCCCGTTGAGGACAAAATTGCGGTTCGCCGTGTTCGGAGCGGCCAGCAATTCGTGGGCAATGGATGGGTTTTCGGCTGTCTTACCGAGGGCAAGCAAACTCAGTTGCTCCGGCTCGCCCACATGGATGAGGTGCCAAATGGTATGCGTGGTGTACACGGCGTCTTTCACCGCTGCTTCACTGACGGCCTGTTTGGTGGCGCCGGAAACACCGTCTAGTTCTTCGCTTACATTACCTGAGGGCTCAACGAGCTCTTCAGCAGTATATTCCCGCAGATCTGACCATTCATTTTGGAGGATGTTTTCCAGGCGGGCGTAGTCGAGGGGAGCGAATTCGCTATGATCGGTCTTGGTTAGCGGCTCGCCGTATACTTCGATGCCCACATATTTGCCGGTAAAGTGCCAATAGATGCCAATATCCACGGGCCGGCATTCGCCGGTGAGGCATACCGGCGTAAAAATACGCCGGTACCAGTAACGCGTCCCACTATCGCCGGTCAAGGCGACCACAGACATCGGCTGTCCGTAGTCGTCCTTGATGGTGTATTCAAATTCGTAATGCGCAGGATCGAGGCGCTCGCTCCGCAATGTTGGACTGCTGTAGAACACCGCTGGTTGCGGGTCAAATGCCAGAAAAAGGAGGCTATGCAATATCAAAAATCCCTTGGCCATTCGTTTTAACTATTCAACGGCACATTAGGGCGAGGATAATCCAGCGAACCGACGAGGCGCTCCCATGCGGCGGCATCGTAGTTGAATTCCTTCCCGGTTATGATATGCAGTTCGGAGGCCGCGAAGGTTTTGAAGGTATGGTGCACGTCATGCAGGTAGTCAGCCAGTAATTCATAACCTCGTTTTCCGCCAGACCGCGCCAATGCGGCCGCCAGGAAAAGTTCCAGATCACCACCGTATACCCGCCAACGTGTTTTTTCGTATTGGGAAGTCCGGTATCCGCCAATATATTGGTCTTGCAGTAGCGCTTCCAAACCGGGGATAAACTGCGCATCTGGCAGCCGTTCGATAAAATAACTCAAGTTCAGGATACGGTTATGAAATGGAACCAGCTTTAGATCGATCCGGCCGTCAAAATAGTCGCTTTCTCGTTTCATCATGGGGCCTCCGGATGTGGTGTGTTCCAGAATGGTGCGGATCGTGCCTTTAGCTGGGGCATACCCCGCCCGCGCCAAGAGGGCAATGTGCTGGTTGATACGCCAATAGAGTCCCTCCAAAACATTGTGTTTGCGGCCGCGTATGAGATCGTAGTTATCCACAAAATCTGCGGGATAACCTGCTGTCCGTTCTTCTGTGTACAGTGCTTCCAAATCAGCCATGATGAGTTCATTGCCCGTTTTTTCCCCGAACCACGCGAGCGCCTGCGCGATGAGTAGCCGGGTAGGGGCATCTGATACTGACTGAAGTGCATGCTGGAGCAGCGGCACAGTCTCATCCTTTGGCAGTTTAATGCAGTCGTATAAAAACTCTCGCTTACCCTGAGACAGCGCTTCCACGCGGCGCTTAACTTCTGCCGGAGAGCCGCTCCGGTTGCCCGCGGGCTTCGATAGTAATCCTTCGGGGTAATACCCCAGCGCCGCCCATTCCTGCTGAAGGGTTGATACCTCATAGTCACGGGCGTTTGTATCGGTGAATGAGAGGTCTGCAGCGATCTGGCCGGTCAGGTAACCCAGTACGATCAGGTCCGAGGTCATCCGTGTAAACTGGTAAGCCTCTTGCGTCTGGCTGAAGCCACGGCCCGAAAGCAGCAGCCCATTCAGGTCTTTCGGTACGATGCTTCGGTATGGGATTTCCACTAAAATATCATTGGAATGCGGCAATAAAAAGCCACAGCGCGTATAATCAGACATTCCCACGTAGTGCGGGTCAAAGTCACTGCTCGCCAAGCACAATACATCCGCAAAATGTGTCCCTTCCACGGCATCTAGCAAGGTGAGCTCATATTCACCCTTGGTTCGCCTTGATTCGCGGACAGCCATCATCGGGTAGAAATCATAATGGTGGGCTTCGTAATGGGAAATGAACAGTGCACGCTGCACCTCGCCGATCCGGGTGTTGTCGATGATATCATAATCGCGATTCGTATTGGAAGGCATTTTGCCCGCACCGCGGATATCCCATTGGCTGTAGTTCTGTGTTTTGCCGGTACGGGCATCGCCGTGGTCGAAGGAAGCCCCGGCGAAAGCAGCCAGGTCACCGTCGCCTGTGGCGTCGATGGATACGTCCGCATGTACTGCTTCCAGTGAGCCATAGCGGCATACCAGCCCGCCCTGTACGTTACGGTCCGAATGCAATGCCCCACAAAGAATCGCATTCCCGAAAAACCGCCCATCACCCTGCACCGTCTGTTGCAGTAAATAAGCCATCCGCCCCAAGCGCTTACTCATGTGTGCTTCAATGGCCAGTCGATTTGCTTCATCGTCTTGCTGCTTGAAATAGGGCTGGCTGCGGTAGCCATGGTAGTAGCCCATCACACCGCACATTGTTTTGGTGCCGCCGAGGTCTTGGAAAAAATCGGCTACGATGGTACTTGCTCCTTTTGAGACCGCACCGATGGCCGCCATGGCACCCGCGGTGCCCCCGCCGGCCACGAATACTTGGCAATCGTGCCGGCCAGTGATTGCCGCGCTATCGATGGTGCATCGTTTAAGCGGAATGGCCAGTCCGGGCTCATCAACTTCCGATAATGCCACACCCCGCTTCGGGATCGTGGAACCGACGATCATCAACTCGGCGAGTGTTGCCGCGGCTGTGGATCCGTTCGGTAGCCCCGCTACCAATTGCGCAGCTTCTTGCTGGATGGCCAGCAACTGTGCGCAATCTGCCGGAGCGGTGGTATCGCTGATGATGTGGTGGCCTGAAAGTCTGGCTTTTGGCAATGTGGGATCAACCAACTTCGCCGTGGTTTCCCAGGCAAACTGCATGATCTCTGCTCCGGCAAACATCGGATCAAGCGAGGGCAGGGTCTTTCCGATGACCACGGCCAGCTCACGTGCACGGTGCTCCACGGTTTCCATGTCCAGATCGGTGGCGTCGAACCCGAATTCGAGGAAAACCTGGTGGTCGGCGTGTTTACCACGATGGATGTTGACCGCATCGTCCGTTACCCCGAGTGAGGATGGCACCGTGATGGATTTCCTCACAGGCGATTCGGTCTTCCAGATTTCCAACGTAAATGTCGCCTCCGCCAGGCGTACATCGCTGCCCAGCAGGCGGCGGCTAAATAGCGCATGCTCTGATGCATCAATAAACTGGCGGCATTTTACCCCGAAAAGGCCGTGCTTACAGGCAAGGAGTGCTCCCTGCACGCTTTTCCCTTCGGTAAACAACCCGCACACATCGGTCATCAGCAGGATGTCCACCTTGTGGGTCAATGCGTTGTGCAATAATGCTTTCTTAAAGCTACCGGCCATCAATGCCAGCTCATCGCCAAAAACGCCGCCGCCCGGCCCTGTACCCGCCGTAGCATGTACTTCAGATGATTCAGCAGTTGACCAAAGTAGATCGCGGATATCTTCCGGTAGTTCGTCCATGCCATTGGCGCCCAGCCAAAGCCTGCCTTTGGCAGCTAATTCGTAACCGAAGCTGCTCCGCCGTTCAACCAGCAGCACCCGCTTACCCGCTTTTACCGCATGGAGTGCCGCAAAATAGCCGCGCAAGCCGCCGCCGTTGATGACGATGTCATACATATCGAAATCGGCCCGGCCGGTAAATTGGCGGTTGATATCGGCCAGTGCCTGTGAGGCCAGTGAGGGCGCCAATAAAGCCATGCCGGTGGCCGGCACGCTGAGTTTTATGAAATTTCGTCTGTTCATATTTTTCTGGAAATTAAGCATTCAATATTCTGTTTCTTACGTCGAGCATCGTTTCGCGGTAACTATTGCGTACCGAATCCATCGCCGTTTCCAGTTTCCTTTGCGCAGCGCCGTAGTCATCATACACTTCCATGAGCCGAGAAGCGATTTCCTGGCCGGTGGTTTCTTCAATTTCAAAAACCCAGTCTTCCAGCCCGATGTCATACCACATCTGTCCTTTGATGGTATCCTGCGGTTGCCGCAAATAAAAGGCGGGCGTGTTGTTAAAACACGCAATAATGGGTGAGTGGCATTCCATGCTGATTACTGCCGTTGCGCTTGCATATAAAGAGGCTGCCTCATCGCAAAACCAGTATCGATCCATCTTAATGACGTGGCTGCGTACATCTGGTGGTAGGGGATCGATAACCAATTCGTCCATGATGGAAAGCTGGTAGCTCATCTCCGGGCAGACTACTACCGGCAATCCGGTTTGCCTCACCCAGGTGATGATGGCTTCACGGAGCTTCTTGTTGTCTTCCTCTTTATGCTGGTCATTCAACGTATCCACCTCCTTGATCTGTTCGGCACTCCAATCCCTACCCAACTGATAGTAGGGCGTTCGCCGGAGCCGGGTAACCACGCAGAGGAATTGCTTGCGTTGCAATTGGTGTGTGTTCATGAAGTTGACGGTATCGTGGTCATTGCGGAGGTCCATCGCAAACGTGGCATCAGGAGCGAAGCCTATCGCGCCTGCTTTGATGTTGTTGTCTCGGAGGTTTTTTTCCGAAAGGCTATCACGGAGGTACACAAATGCTGCGTTATCCAATACATCCCGCCGCTCCGCCCCGATGTCTTCAACGGTAATCCCGTAGATGCCATAAGGTTTTTTGATGTGGGATTTCCACCATTGCAGTTTAGGCTGCGCTACCACCGAAGGGCCCGAGCCGTGCAGCATGAAATCGGCAGTTTCCGCGGCGCGGATTACCGCTTCACTTTCCACGTTGCCATCCCTGAGGGATCCCGTAACAATTTGCAAGTCCGGGTACTTTTGTAATAGCATTTGATCGATTGCCCGCACTTCATGACCGGGCCAAAGGATGACGTTGGTGTCTGGCAGGTAAATATTTAACAGCGCCAGCAAGCCGGGGGTATGGGCGATATCACCGATGTTATAATATTGCCATCCCGATACGAGTAGGATGGTTTTTGGTTTCGCTGACTGCGCCAGTAGCCGGGGCAATGGAAGGCATGATGCGCCGGCAAGCAGCATCAGTTTTTTTAAATGTGTTCTGCGATTCATATTTATGCGTTTACTATCTATGGATTGGCCATACTTAATTATATCCGGGATTTTGCGTCATTTCGGCTCCCGTATTGGCGTCGATCACGCTTTGTGGAATGGGCCACAGTTCGTTATGTGGCTGCACGGATGTGCCAGAGGACGGGTTGTACTTTTTTACTCGTTCGTATAAAACACCCATTCTTGATAGCGTACGCCTGCGCGGTTCTTCCACAATCAGTTCTCGGGCCCGCTCATCCAGAATGAAATCCACGGTGACATCTTGCGGGCCAATGGGGAGGGCATGCGCCCGATTTCTCAGCACGTTAATGTCAGCAGCGGCGTCAGGTAAGTTGCCTTTTCTAAAATAGGCTTCGGCCCGGAACAGATACGTTTCCGCCAGTCTCATTTTGATAAAGTCATTTTCAGACTGTCCACCGACAACATTATCGTCGAAGGCTTTTCCGTCGGCTTTCCGAATCCAGGGATAATATTGCATCAGGGTATCTAGTACCACATCCGAAAGTGTGCCATCATTCCGGACGAGCACTTTCTCTCCCTTGGTATTGATGGCAGTTTCCATGGGTTTGCCGAAGTATTCCGGATCATCCGGATTATTGTAATAATACACGCGCCGGATGTTGTACGGCGAATTACGCATGTCGTTCGGATCGATCCGCCAGATGTCATACTTGACATAATTCAACGGCGAATTGACGCCGATTCCGCGGAGCATGCTATCCGTAGTGAGGTTAAGGGCACCATTAGGGCTGCGAATCTTTTCCCATTGCGGAAACCACAACCGGGGAGAATTGTTTCCACTATTGCCCCCGCTGGTTCCCCCGCCCAAGGTAAAGCTTTCAAATTGCCAACTCCAGATTACCTCCATGTTACCCGATTCACGGCTTCGTTGATCGGTTTGAAACAGATCGGAAAAGACGTCTCCGGGGCGGGATAGGTCGCCGAACCGCTCCGTCATGATCCGATAATCGCCTACTTCCTTATTGATTACTTTACTGGCTGCATCAATGGCCAGATCGTAATAGGAGGCATCATTGGTTTCCAGACCTAGTGACAGATAGACTTCGGATAACACGTGGTAGGCTGCCGCCTTGTAGATTCGTCCGTCGGATACACTCCCTACAACGGGAAGCTGCGCCCCGGCCTCTTCCAAGTCCTGCCGGACAAATTGGAGCACTTCTTCTTTGGTAGCGCGTTGGAAATCGAATTTAGGCTCAGCGATTACCTCGGTGACAATCGGTACGCCCCCATATAAGGTGGCTAGGATGTTGTACGTGTACCCCCTGAAAAACTTGGCCTGTGCTTCAAACCTGTGGCGGGCATCTACGTCGAGCTCAATGGCGGGGTCGTTCACCTTATCCAATATCAGGTTACACTGACGGATCATATCCTGATACGCCCACTCCCAATACTTACTTACCGCATCTTCTTGGGACGTTAACAAGTGATAGTCTTTGAATCCCCGTGAATCGTACCGTCCCCATTCAACGAGGTCCGTCCCGAGATTCATATAGTCAAAATTAGCGCCTCCGTTCATGTGTTCGTCCCGTGCAGCCTGGTAGAGGGCTACGGTGGCCGCTTCAAACCCCGCTTCGTCTACCAGAAAGTTCTCCGGACTGAAGCGATCGAGCGGTATTTCATCCAGGAATTTGCTGCCGCATCCGTTGAACAGCGCCACAGCTGCCAAACTCGTTATTATCGTGGTGATTGCTTTCATCTTCAATACTTTTTACAATTGGAAATTTAAACCGACTGTGTACGACTTGAGTATAGGGCCATTATTCTCCGGGCCCCTTCCACCACCGCCATATTCCGGATCCCATCCGTTCCATTTGGTCCAGGTAAATAGGTTTTTGCCGCTGACAAATAACCGTAGGTTCTGAATCCGCATTTTTTCAAGCAGGGAGCTGGAAAAATTATAGCTTAACGATACGTCCTGTAAACGGACGAAACTCCGGGATTGGTAAAAACCGTACCCCAGAGGGTTTCCGTAATTAATGGCCGGATAATCGTTGATCGGGTTTTCTGCTGTCCAATAGGGCACATCGAGGGTATTGGATTCGTAATAGAAATTCCGACCGATATTAATCGATGGATTGGCGCTATTGCCGCCCTGGCGGACGTTAAACATGACCATGAGCGAAAACTGTTTATACGAGAACGTATTGGTGATACCGGCTAAGAAATCGGGGTGGGTATTATGCAGCACGCGTCGATCAGCCGGTGTGATGCTGCCATCGCCATTTACATCCTCGAATTTTACATCGCCGGCCTTGGAGCCGGGAAGCAGGGAAAAGTCGTCGCCTTCTTGATAAATGCCATCAAAAACATAGTCAAAGTTTGACCCAAGCGGGTAGCCGATGAACCATCCACTGGCAATGTCATCGTCTTCAATTCCGTTTCCATCCAGATCATTCCCGGTCAGTTTCAAGATCTTGTTCCGGTTCAGGGAAAAGGCAACGCGGGTTTCCCAGCTAAAGCTACCCTTTTGGATATTCACCGTATTCAGCGTTACTTCAACGCCTTTGTTTTCAGTTTCCCCGATATTACGCAGGAATGAAGTAAATCCAGACATGTTCGGAATACGCTGTCTCAACAGCAGGTTGTATGTATTGCTGTGATACAGTTCTACGGAGCCGTTAACCCGGTTCGAAAACAATTCAAAGTCCACACCGAAGTTCGTACTACTGGTGGTTTCCCAGCCCAGGTTGGGGTTACCCATCGAATTGGTGTAAAGGCCGACGGACGGCGCGGCACCATTCCCGAACACGTAATTGGTTTGTGCAACGGAGCTTAACGAAGAATACCGACTTACCCCCCGGTTTCCATTCCTGCCCCACGACAACCGCACTTTCAGGCTGTTGATGTAGGGATTTCCGGCTAAAAAGTCTTCCTCAGAAACCACCCAGCTGACCCCCGCTGAAGGGAATAATCCATATTTCCGGCCTTTTCCGAAGGCCGAAAAACCGTCTCTCCGAATGGTGGCGTCAATGATGTATTTTCCCTTATACCGATAGCCGGCCCGCCCCATCATAGATACCTGTTGGTCTTCACCCGCGTCGGTGTTGATGTTGAAATTCTCACCGATTTCCAAGCCATTGTAGCCCAGCGCATCGTTGAATATATTATCGCTTGAAAGGTTCGCAGTGTTATCGGCTGATTTATAAGCCCCATACATCAATGTCACATTAAATGCATGGTCTTCCGCAACGGCCCGATCGTAGCGCAATATGTTTTCTACCGTCAGGTTCCGGGATTCCGCGAACGCTTGACTTCCATTTCCTAAATTAAAAAATTCTGCGCGGTTAAATGTAGGCTCATAATTGAACGTTTTGTCGTTTCTCTGCGTATAACCCGTGTTTAGCCGGAAGGTCAGTCCTTCGAGCGGAAGTTTGACGTCCAGGTAATTGTTGGAAAACAACGTATTTGTTTTGTCGAGGTTATCGTTCAAAAGCGCATTCCGAACCGGGCTTTTCACTTGCCCTACATTCATCGGAAGCGGCCGTGGAACCCCATCTTCGTAATAAAGATCTGCATAGGGGCTTAAAAAGGTAGTCATCTCCAAGTTTGCTCTTACGCCCGAATTGTCTTTCGCGGTGTAACCCGAATTGGTTCCGATGCTGAGCCAATCGGTGACCTTGACATTCAAATTGACCCGCGTACCTAGTCGGCTGAAATTATCGCCCATTACGGGCGATTTGACGCCCGAGTAGGATCCCGAGAAGTAATAGGTAAACGCTTTGCTTTTGCCCGACACACTCAATTCATTGCTATGAATGGGTGAATTTTGACGTATTTCATCAAAAGGATCGATTGTGCGCCCGGCGTCGATGTTGTCCTGCTCCAATGGGTTGAACGGAATGGCGCCACCATCGGCGATCTCGGCATCTTTCCGTACCTGAAGGTACTTCTCCGCATCGAGGTATTTGGGGATGTGGGCAAAGTCCGAAAAGCCCACATACGAATTCAGTGCAATCCGTGGCTTATCGGTCATGCCCTTTTTGGTGGTAATCAAAATAACCCCGTTTGCAGCCAGTGATCCATAGATCGCGGAAGCGCTCGCATCTTTTAGGATGTCAATGGATTCAATATCGGTGGAGTTAATGTCGGATAAACTACCGCCCGCGTAAATGATCCCGTCCAATACAATCAGCGGATTGTTACTGGCCGAAATGGAATTGGCCCCGCGGATTCGGATGGTGCCATCCGAGCCGGGCCGGCCGTTATCGGTGATGTTCACACCAGCAACGGTTCCTCTCAGGTTTTGCACCGGATTTATATTGGGTTGCTGTCGGTTTTGATCAAGGTTAACACGAGTCACGGCTCCCGTTAAATCTCTTTTTTGGGATGTCCCGTAGCCTACCACCACCACCTCTTCCAGGTCACTCACCGAAGCGGTCAAGGTGACATTGACGGTCGGGTTGGTGCCGATGGGGCGTTCTGTAGCATTATAGCCCAGCATGGAAAATACCAGTGTACCTCCTGCTGACTGTGGCGTGATCCGGAAATAGCCATTGGCATCGGTAGTGGTAGCAGCAGTAGTGCCTTTGATCGTTACCGTTACCCCCTCCAATGGATTTTGCTGCTCATCAATAACCCTACCGCTCACCGCTTGTTGTGGCATGGCGATTACTGGTCTAGAGGTTGTCCGCAGGGGTAGTGTAGGCTGCTTTTTATGGGTGACCAAAATGGTCTTATCTTCAATGGTATACGTAAAAGGCTGGGCTGCGAAAAGCTTGTCCAGCAATTTGGTCATCTCCATGTTGTCTACCGAAATACTTACCGGTTTGGCGCGTTTCAGCTCTTCATAATTGTACAATACCACATAGCCGCTTTGCTGCTCAATGGATTGGAAGATTTTTTCGAGTGGAGTACGTTTCGAGTTTAACGTAATTGTCTGCGAATAGCTTCGTGCATGCAGTTGCATGCAAGTGATCAAGAGCAATACATAACTTACTTTGATGACCATAATGACTTGCCGTAAAATAGATCTATTGGTATACGGTCCGGGGCGCAGGCAAAAGCCTTCCAGGCCTCGCTTTTTATTCATAACTTTGTAATGCTAAGGTTATACTTTGGTGAAATAATCCGATTATCGTATCAGGGTACCTGTAGCTTATGGCGGGGTAAGTGGTGCAAACACTTCCCTGCTTTTCTTTGGTATCCCTTTGGGGGTTATGGTGGGGTTTTCATCATATCAATCATTTTTAGTTTATCAATCAGTCGGTTTTATTTTTTTCCGAAGCATAAAGGACCAATGTACGGTCTGCCCTTAATTCGGATTTGATTTGGAAATCTTTTTCCAGGAAGTTGAGGAACGTAGATAGTTTAACTCCACGGCTCATTTTCCCACCTAGGTACCCAGCGGGTTTTTTGCCTTGGTAAATGACATCAACGTCATACCAGCGCTCCACCTGCTTCAGCGATTCATCGATGCTGAGGCCATGGAAATTAAATAGACCATCTTTCCAGGCAATGGCTGCCGAAACATCCACATCGCTGATAGCAACGGTGCCATTGTAAAGTGTGGCTTGTTGGTTGGGTTTTAAGGGGGTAGGCTGCTGGTTGTAGGCCGTTAGTGCTACACTACCTTCTACAAGTGTTGTCCGGATTTCGTTTTCATCGGGATAGGCTGAAATATTGAATTCGGTGCCCAAAACTTCTATTTCCTGCCGCTCGCTAAGCACCCTGAAAGGTCGCTTGTTATCTTTCGCTACCGCAAAATAGGCCTCGCCTTCCAATTTAACGATGCGCTCCTTACGGCTAAACCGGCTAGGATACTCCAGCTTGGAAGCAGCATTTAGCCAAACGAGTGTACCATCTGACAAGGTAATCTGGTACTGGCCGCCACGTGGTGTGCTGAGCGCCAGTTGGCTTACCGGTTCATCGAGTACTGATGAACCATCAAGGTAGGTAATTTCATCGCCCACAACAATCCCATTCTGCGCTGCATTTAAATCGATGGTGCGACCACCGTCTAATTCCAAAGTCGCCCGGTTTGTACCGGGTAATACCCGTTCGGGCGTAATCGTAGCAATAAGGTCATGGGGTTCGCTTTTGCCAGTAAAGTACCATACGATAGCCACAAATACCAAAATCACCGCGGCAGAAACGACGCTTCGCCAGATGAGTAAACGGTTTACCTTTGGTTTGGCAGGTTGTGTCAATTTAGTTTGCAGCCGTCGGTATAACGCAGCGACCTGTTCGTCAACAAACGAGGTATCGGTGATGGTTTCCGGCTCGTTGTCTAATGCCCGTAGTATGATTGTCTTCATCTCTTCGTCTTCCATGGTGGCCAACTGGGAGAAAAGCTGATCAAATTCTGTACGGCTTATTTGTTTGTTTAAATACTCCGTCAGCAGTTGCGCAATACGGTGGTTATTTTCCACAGTTTGGTAATTCGTTTATAATCCGTTTCATCCCTATACGTTCGGGCGGAAAAAACACACTACTGGAAAATGAATTTTTTTTGGTTAGGCGGCAAGCGCTAGGCCCATGAGGTATAAAAGTACAATCTCTTCACCATGTGTAGCTCTCAGGATGTGCCGTTTAACCTCTTTAACGGCTTTAACCAAGTGGCTGCTCACTGTCGATACCGAAACGCCCATCATTTCGGCAACCTCTTGATAACTCCTGCCTTCCAGTTTACATAGCAGCAAGATCTGTTTACGCTTGGGAGAGAGGTGTTCGATGGCTTGGTGGACGAGCTGATACTGTTCTTTTGCAATCAGCGTTTCTTCAGTTTGGAGGTAGAAGCTTACGGTACTGGCCCATAATTCTTCTTGCAAAGCCTTGTCGCGGCTTATTTTGCGGAATACATCAACAGCTAGGTTGTCCGCAATGCGGTACAGGTAAGTTTTGGCTGCTTGTTCCGGATTGATCTGCTCACGCTTTTCCCAAAGTTTCAGAAACGTGTCTTGTATGATTTCCTCAACGGTATCGGTATCTTTAAACAACCGCAGCAGGCGCTGGTAAAGTACCGGAGCGAAGGCCTTGTACAATCGTTCAAAAGCCACAGTATCTCCATTACGCAATCTACGCAGCAAGGTAATTGTGATATCCGATGAGAGACGGAGCATAATTGGATTTTATCCAAAAGTAGATATTTTTGGATAACAATGCTTTTTTTTTCTCGCTAATAATTTTCCTGACAACCCAACGCGTCGGCTAGGCGATAGCTAGCTGACGGTTTCTTTTACCCGTTCGCCATAGCTATCGACCTTTTCAGTTGATATCCCCAAGAGCCGGTACCATTTCCGGAATGCCCCAACGAATACGAATGCCATGAGCGGCATCGCCAATATGGCCAAGCTAGCGGGCAGGTACTGGCTGTTGGGGAGGTATATATCCGCCATCTGGGCGTATCCGGCCCAGAAGGTGATCACGGCCTTGAACACGCCGGGGATTGCCGAGACGAGTGCGTATTTGCCGCGGTTGAGCCTGATGAGCATGGTCGTACACACGATCAGCCCGCATGCGGCCAGCAGTTGGTTGCTGATGCCGAATAAGGGCCATATGCTACTAGAGTTAGCCGAACTGGGCGGCCAGCACCGGGCCTACCAATGGTCCCGCAGCGGCGATGGCGGCAAAGTGGTGGCCGAAGAGCACGTTCTTGTTGGTGGCCACGTAATCCCGACCATCAGCCATGGATACCGCCGGCGTCACATTACGTGCACTAAGGCGCAACACCTTTTGTGCCATGAAGATGCCGTAGAAACGGTAGGCGATAGCAAAGATCAATAGGGATGCAAAGACCAGGGTAAGCGCGTTGATGCCGTTTAGAAATTCGATAAAAAAGTTAATTGATGGCTGTAAAAATATTATTTATCATCATATCATCGGTATTATATCCTGCCTGTTTTTGAAAAAGCTGCTTATTGCGACCAAGCGGCATCAAGATTAGCCAGACGTAGTTTGACATTGGCAGCGGGAAAATAACCGGTTTTGGTAAAGTTTCTGTACTTTAGCCTCCTATCAGTAGATTGAAACGATGACGGAAACAACGGTAACGATTATTGGCTGGCTGGGATTTATTTTTTGCACGGTGGCATATCTGTTGCTCAACGTCAAGGTGCTGCGTTTTGACGGTGCGCTCTATCAAACATTGAACGTGATTGGCGGGCTGGGTTTGGTTATTAGTGCGTTTTATTTTGCCGATACGCCCAATCTTGCTGCAAACGGTATGTGGGTGCTTATTGGCTTGTTTGGATTGGCTCGCTATTCGAGGCGAGGCGGCAGGTCAGGGCGAAGCAATCGTGTCACGGATACTTAGCAAGCGAAAGGCCTCGGCTTTGTATTCCGTGATTTTTTCGTCGAAAGCTTTGGTATCTGTTGCCAAACTTAAATAGAAATAGGCACCATCCACCAATGCAAAAATAAGATCCGCGGTCCGGCGTGGGTCGTCGACCTCGACCAATTGTGCGGCTTTACCACGATCTATCAGTGCAGTAAGCCGCTCCCTTAACGAGTCGGTTAAGCCTTTGTACATCGCTTTTACCTTTTTATCGCGGAAAGCTAATGCGTAGCAGCTATAGAATAGCCCATCATCAAACAATTTATTCCACTTTTTTGAAAACAGGTCGTCGATGACGGTGATCAATGCTTGTTTTAATGGGATATTATTATCCTTGCCAATTTTATAGATCAGCAAGTATTTGTCGAGGATGTAATCGATGAGCGCATAGGTAAGTTCTTCCTTGGTCTGGAAATAATGGATGATCAGGCTGGGGTTGATATCCATTACCTTAGCAATCTTGGCAATTGACGTGTTTTCCAAGCCCTCCTTCTTGGCAACTTTATAAAAGACCTTGATGATCTCCAATTGCCGGGTTTCCCTTAAGCTTTTTCGTCCCATGGGTGTGTGTTTATAACCGAAGCGAAAATAAAAAAATTCGTTAGTATTAAACTTCATTTTTTTATTAATTGTATGTTCATTCAATGTATTTTTACCAATGAAAATAACGCAACCGTTTGATTGGTGCTTATCAACCGATTGCGTTATTTTTTCCCTTGTAGATTAAATGAAAAGCATTTATAATTGCTGGTAAGAAAATAACTAATCAATAACGTGTCGCTCACTGGTTGAGTGTGAAGAATCGGCGATAAGATCGAAGAAGATATACGTGTAGTTGGCTTGCAAACCAATCGATTAAAGAATAAATAACATTTCGGTTAACTCAAGTTCATAAGACAGAAGTATTTTTGTTTATTGACTAAATGTTCAATTAATAAATTAAGAAACCTTAAAATTCGATTATGAAAGAACAACGACAACAAAGTAAGACCCAATGGTGGGTTATTCAAAGTTGCATTGGTGTTGTACTGACATTGATGCAGATCGTGCCTTTTGAAGCCATGGCACAGAGTCGATTGGTGGGGAAGGTAACGGACCAATCCGGACAGACGCTGGTTGGCGCGAGTGTAGTCGTACAGGGTACACCATTGGGGACAGCAACCGACGACGGTGGACAGTATATACTCGAAGGTCTTGAGACGGGGGCCACATTGGTGTTTCGCATGGTCGGTTACAAAATGCAGGAAATCCAGTTTACCGGGCAGTCCCAATTGGATGTGCCGTTGGAAGCCGATGCCGGCAACCTGGATGAGGTGATTGTGGTAGGCTATGGTACACAGCGGAAAGTGAACGTAACGGGTGCCATAGACCAGATATCGGGTAAGCAACTGGAGTCACGTCCGGTAGCGAATATCATGCAGGGCTTGCAAGGAGCAAGTCCGGGCCTGAACATCACCTATGGCAACGGTAGCCCTGGCGGAATTCCAAATATCAACATCAGGGGTACAACCTCCATCAACGGGGGGGCACCATTAATCGTAATTGACGGAATCCCGGTATCCGATACGTATGACATGATTCGAATCAGTCCCAGTGATGTAGCTTCCTATACGGTTTTACGTGATGCGGCATCTGCAGCGATCTACGGCGCAAGGGCGGCTTATGGGGTAATCTTGATCACCACCAAACAAGGTAGCCAGGGTACACAAAGCATCAGTTACAATCTGACCACGGCTTTCGGACGTCCCACCGAATTGCCAGATCCGGTGACCGACCCCTATATTTTTTCGCGTGTACTGGAAACATCAACGCTCAACACACCTTGGAATGGACCGAGTTACGTGCAGTTCAGTGAAGAGTATTACCAATGGGCCAAAGAACGTTCGGATGACCCTTCGCTGCCGGATGTCAGAATCAGTCCAACGGATGCAAATCGGTGGGAGTATATGGGGAATAATAACTGGAACGACTATTTTTTTAAGAAATCTACGGTTTCCCAGGTCCATAGCCTCGCCCTTTCCGGCGGTGCAACGATTAAGGATAAACCTATTTCGTATTACCTATCCGCCGATTATACAAAAGACAACGGGCTGAATAAACTGGCCGATGACTATTGGCAACGGAAAGGTATACGGGGGAGGCTCTCGTTTTCTCCGCTAAATTGGTTGAAGCTGGATAATAACATGAACGTCTACCAAACGGATATCGCGCAGCCCTACGCGCGCATTACCGATCTGTATTACCTCCAACCCACCAACGTGGTCAAAAATCCAGATGGTACATGGGCGAATAACGCTGCAGGGCGGCTGGCCGCACAATTGGTTGATGGCGGAAACCGGAACGAACAGATGTTTGGGTTTCAGAATATTTTCAATGCAGTAGGTACCTTCCTCAACGGCGACCTGACCGTGACGGGTGATGCCAGCTTCAAACGGGAGTACTGGCGCTACCCCCAAAATTCGAAAAAATACAAAATCGGCTATGGGCCAGATGATATTCGCGAAGAAGGCGGCAACGGGTTTGTGTATGATCGGCGGGGCGAGATCCAGAACAATGTGTTTAACCTTTACGGCAATTATAACAAGCAATTCGGCATCCATGCGTTCAGCCTGACCGCTGGCTACAATCAGGAAGACTACGTATGGGCCACGACCATTGCCGAGCGAGACCAATTGATTTCTTCCACGTTGCCCTATTTGCAGTTAACTACCGGTGAAGCCCGCCTCAATGCCGAGTATAGTACCTATGCCACAAGGAGTTTCTTTGGGCGGTTCAACTATACGCTTAATGAACGTTATATCCTTGAGGCCACAGGTAGGTACGATGGTTCGTCACGCTTCCCCTCCACCAACCGCTGGGGTTTCTTCCCTTCGATATCCGGCGCATGGATTGTCAGTAATGAGCCTTTCTTCGAGTCTCTGAAGCCAACATTCTCCAATTGGAAACTCCGCGCTTCTTATGGCAGTCTGGGTAACCAAGCGGTAGGTGATTTTTCCTATATCCAAACTATGGGCACCGCGCTTTCCGGCTACCTCATCGATGGCGGCCAACGCCAAATCATTACGGGTGCACCTTCACTCACCATTGACCCCTTTAACTATACATGGGAAAATGTGGCCACCCTGAATTTCGGTACGGATATCGGGCTACTACGTGACCGCATTTTCGCGGGTTTCGATTACTACATCCGAGAAACCACGGGTATGCTTACAGCCGGGGAGCAATTGCCGGCAGTTTTGGGAACAGGTGTTCCCAGTCAGAATTCGGCTGATTTGCGAACCAAGGGCTGGGAGCTTTCGCTGACCTACCGTGATCAGTATACGGTAGCTTCTAAACCCTTCGGACTGGAAGCGAAGCTGTTGCTTTCCGACTCTCGGGCACATGTCACCAAATTCAAGAATGATCAGCGGATTTTGCTAACACGAAATCCCAACGGAACTATAAGAAACGAATATTTCGAAGGTTATGAATTCGGGACATTGTATGGCCTGGTTGGCGATGGCTTCTTCCAGTCACAGGAAGAAATTGATCAATTGGACGAAACCGCCATCATCCCATGGGGAGCGCTCGATATCGTGCCCGGATGGCCGAAGTTCAAGGATTTGGACGGGGATGGTAAAATCGAACTCGGACAAACGGCCGATGACATGAAAGACCGTACCATCATCGGCAACACGGCAGATCGTTACCGGATCGGGTTCAACCTCAATATGGATTGGAACGGATTTGATGCCTCTGTATTTTTACAAGGCGTGCTGAAACGTGATTTTTATCCGCAGCATTATTTGTTTTGGGGACCTTATCAGCAGCCATACGCGAATGTCTACCCATGGCATTTGGATCACTACCGTGCCGCTGATGATGCTCCGGAGCAAATGGCCAAACACTCAGCGGCTTATATCGCTTCAGGGCTTGCAAATGCCAACCTCGATGCCTCTTATCCGGTATTGCAATCTTGGCTGGCAGACTATAATTATACCACCTCAGACCTTAATTGGTCAGGTCTTGCCATTCCAAATACGCAATATTTGCTCAACGGTGCCTATTTACGGGTAAAGAATATTACCCTCGGCTATTCGCTCCCCCACGAGGTGATTCAACGTTGGGGAATGGGTCGGCTGCGGTTTTTTGTCACTGGCGAAAACATCTTCGAGTTTTCCGCAGTGAAGCGCTTTGTCGATCCGGAAGCCATCAACAACAGCACAGATAACAGCGCTTGGGCCTACCCCTTCCAGCGTAGGTTTGCATTCGGAGTGAATATAGGTTTTTAGTCGTTAATGAATTACATCATGAAAAGATATCACATATTATTTTTGATCGGGCTAATGACGATGACGGTTTCCTGTGAAAAGGACTTCCTCGATCGCTATCCGCAGACTTCCATCACGCCGGAAGTCTTCTTCAATACGGAAGAGGATTTGGCGCTTTACGCAAACGGACTATTAAGCCTATCGAGCCACGGCATGTACATCTCCGACCAAAGCACAGATAACCTGGCGACAACAGCGGCCGTTGAGGTGAAAAATATCATGACCGGAAATCCTTCGTCGCAAAACGTCTCAGGCGGGTGGTCGTGGGGACGGTTGCGTACGATCAACTACTTTCTGGAAAACTACGATCGGGCTGCTGTGACTGATGAAGTAAAGAACCACTATGCGGGTTTGGCCCGCTACTACCGCGCCATTTTCTATCACGACAAGGTCAAGCGGTTTTCCGATGTGCCGTGGTATTCGGGCACACTCAATCCGGGTGATGAAGAACTCTTCAAGGCCCAGGATCCCCGGGAATTGGTGATGGATAACGTGATGGCAGACCTCGATTTTGCCCTTGCAAATGTGCGTGAGGACGTGCCAACCGGTACCCCCGGAAAATGGGCCGTAGCGGTGATGGATGCCAAGATCGCACTCTACGAAGGCACTTACCGGAAATACCATCCGGAGTTGGAACTGCAAAGCACGGCCGAGGCTTTTCTGCAACGGGCAGCGGCGGCAGCCGAACGCATCATGGCTGAGGGCGGATTCAGCGTTCACAATACCGGCAACCCTGCATCCGATTATGCAGACCTGTTTGGCAACCAAGACCTGATGAGTAATAGCGAGATGATTTTGGTGAATAGCTTCGACCAGACCAAAAACGTAAGCGGAAATCAAAACACCGGTATATTCGGTAATTATGAGCAATCACCGGCACGGGATCTGGTGCAGACCTATTTGATGGCCGATGGCTCACGTTTTACTGATCAATCCGGCTACGAGACGATGGGTTTCGTAGAAGAATTTGAAAACCGTGACCCCCGTTTGGCCCAGACCCTCGCTTACCCCGGTTGGCAGCGGGCGCAGGACAATGCGCCATATGTGCAGTTTATAGCTCGGAATTTCTCCGGATACCACCAGTTAAAGGGTTATGTCAATAGTACGGATCAAGTGATCCTGAATAGTTCGGACGTACCTGTACACCGTTATGCAGAGGTATTGTTAATACTGGCGGAGGCAAAAGCCGAATTGGGCACACTTACCCAAACCGATTTGGACAATACCGTCAATGTGTTGCGTGACCGTGTCGGCATGCCACATTTGAATTTTACCGAAGCCAATGCTGATGTTGACCCTGTGTTGGCGGCAAGGTATCCAAACCTCACCGACGGCAACCGGGGCGTAATCCTCGAGATCCGACGCGAACGTCGTGTGGAATTTGCATTTGAAAACATACGGTACGATGATTTGATGCGCTGGCATGCCGGTAAATTGTTGGAAGGGATCCCGGTGGGCATGTATTTCCCCGGTGTGGGCGATTACGATTTAACCGGTGACGGTGTTCCCGATATCCGGCTGATTCCCGACGGGCAGACCATTCCCGCTGAGCGCGAGCGAAATTCGCTTGGCGTGCAGTTGATCTATTATACCATCGGAACAATAGGCAGTGGTGCTTCCATTTATCTCGAAAATGGCGTGAACGGCGGCTTCTTGGTCACTGATGATCGGGAGCGCAACTTTATCGAGCCCAAGTATTACTACCGGCCCGTGCCAAATTCCGAAACAATACTGAATACCAATTTGTATCAGCTGTTTGACTGGGAGTAGTCTTTGGAATAATTATTTAACTTTAATTTAAACAGGGTTAATCATGAAAAAGAGTCAATTTGTTTTTGTTTGCCTGCTGTTTTTTTCTGTCTGCACAATTTCCTTTACTGGAAAAGACAAAGTTGTCGATGCCACACCAACTGCAGCCGCTAACATTTACTTTTATGCAGGAAGCGGCCCCTCTGGGGCCTCAGATCCAGGAGCCTGGTCACAGATTTATTCTCCTCCAACCCATGATATGTGTCCTTCAGGTAGTGGAGATTACTGTTTAATCAATTTCTCTGGCGCTTCTTATACGTTAGCCGAAGCCGTTTCGTTATTGACAAGTTATGTCAATAACTCTGGAGGATTATCAAATAAAGGTCCATCTTTTAGTGTTTTAGACGAATTTGGACAAGCTGCAGGCATTACTGCTTCACAACGAAGTCTTTTTTAGATCTGAAGAGAATTTGTTTCAAGTACGAAATAGCTGACAACAACTATGTATACCGGTTGCCCAGACGGTCGTGTAACCTGCACGACTGTACGGGTAACCTTATAGAAAACGAAATGATGTTGAAAAAAATTTTAGGTACGGTATGTATCGGTTTGCTAACCCTATTCTCGGTGCATGCCCAAGAAGCTTTCTCATTCGCATTTTTAACGGATATCCATACCAATACGAATCCTAAATCCAGGAGTTTGGAGGGTTTCAAACAAGCCATCCAATTGGCCGAAACAAAAGGCGTGGACTTCATTCTGACTGGAGGCGACAACGCTGATGTCGATGCAATGAAAAGCAATCAACGTGAAACCGCGGTCAGGCTGTTCAGCGAATACAAAGCAGTTGTTGATCAATCATCACTCCCTTTTAAATACACCATCGGCAACCATGACCGGTATTGGGGCGATGGTGAGAAAAGCGGCACGTATGGCGAAAAGCTGTTCGAATCTTTTTTCGGGGAGACCTATTATTCATTTGAACATAGAGGGTGGCTATTTATCGTCCTGAACTCTGCACAGATCTGTGACGGGCAATATTGCGTGGATGACACACAGCAGCTATGGCTATCTGATTTGCTTGCGCGAACCCCTGCCGATCAGCCCATCATCGTATCCACGCATGTGCCTTTCCTGTCACTCTACTACCCTGTGTTGGAAGGAAAATATACCGATGCGGATACCTTCGTCAACCAAAAGGAAATTTTCGATATGTTTGGGGCGCACAATCTTAAATTGGTGCTTCAAGGCCATCAGCACCTGTATGAGGAAATCAAGGTGAAGGGCGTACAATTCATTACCGCGGGAGCGGTGAGCGCCAATTGGTGGGGCGGCGCCTTCCACGGTACGGAAGAAGGGTTCCTGAAAGTGGACATAGCGGGTGATGATTTCGACTGGGAATACGTTGACTACGGATGGGAGGTAGCCAGGTAAGTATGAGGAACGTCTGGAATACATGGAAATACGTATTAACAATCCTGCTTACCACAGCTATCCAAGCAGATGTGCAGGCACAATACCTAAAGGTGATGACCTTCAACATCTGGCACGGTGGCCGGGAAACCGGGGAGGAGGAAGGCCCGATGCGTGTTGTGAATGTGATCCGTGATTCGGGTGCCGATATTGTGGCCATGCAGGAAACCTATGGCTCAGGCGAGCGGATCGCCGAAGCGTTGGGTTATCACTTTTATCTCCGCAGTACAAACCTATCTATCCTAAGCCGCTACCCCATTGTGGATACATTGGATGCATACGACCCTTTCAACAGCGGAGCGGTAACGATTGACGTGGGTGGCCAGCCTATCGTTGTGGCCAGCAATTGGCTCAATTATCCCTTCGACTACTGGGACCTGCTTGAAAAGGGGAAACGGATTGATTCGGTAGCGTGGCGGGAGCAGTTTGAGGGCGAAAAGAACGCCGGTATCCTGCGTGAAATCGTAGCCACACTAAGCCCTGCCATCGAAAATTCGGATCGTGTACCCGTAATCATCTGCGGAGATTTCAATACCGGATCCCATTTGGACTGGGTGCTAGAGACCCGGCACCTCAACGGAGGGTATGTCATGCCTTTTCCGGCCACGTTGTTGATGGAACAATGGGGGTTCATCGATTCATTCCGTGAAATACATCCTGACCCCATGACGATGCGCGGGATTACTTGGAGCCCTGCTTTTCCGCAAGCCTTTCAAGACCGTATCGATTATATTTTTTACCGGGGGAATAGCTTAAAAGCCGTTAATTCAGAAACGATCGACACACACCCTGTCGTGTACCCTTCAGACCACGCAGCGGTAATGACTACTTTTGAAATCAAAAAATAAAATACCAGAACGATGAACAGATCAATGATAACCATCCAAGCATTTGTTATTGCCTTTTTCTGTATTTCTTGCCAGTCTGCCGCTAATCGGGGAGCCGATGAGCTGAGCAAACTGCGCGTCATGACATTCAACCTCTGGCATGGCGGCGATGCGGTAAAGCTTCCTCGCGATACGACAATCAAGTACCAACTGGAAGCCATCCGCAAGGCAAAAGCCGACGTGGTGGGTTTTCAGGAGCAGACCACCAACCAAAGCGATAATCAATCGCGGGCACAGCTGCTCGCGGATAGCCTGGGCTGGCAGTGCCACATCGTGGATGGAAGCCGAGCGATGATATCGAAATATGGCATGAAGCCGGTCGGTAGCGTCAAAGACTCACAGGCTGTACTGTTGCAGCTGCCCGGTGATAAAGAAATCGTATTCGGGGTGATGCACCTGATGTATACACCATACGAACCGTACGATATTGCGGATAAGAAACTGCTGAGCACGGAAGCTGCTGAAGCCTCTGCCTGCGAAACGAGGTTATATCAGGTGCAGGATATGCTAGACCAAATAGCGGCTTATGCCGACCTCCCTACCGTGTTGGTGGGCGATTTCAATGAGCCGAGTTGCCTAGACTGGACTGAGAAAGCCATCGAGGAGCGGGGCGACACGCTATTGCCTTTTGCCGTCAATTGGCCGGCTACCGCGTTGCTTATTGAAAAAGGATTTAAGGACGCTTACCGGGAAGTCTATCCGGACATAAAACAGAAGCCGGCCTATACGTGGACGTCCGTGGAAGGGCTGTGGCGCACGCCCGAAATCCACGATCGCATTGATTTGATTTATGTAAGCAAAAATAGGTTTAATGTAATCGAAGCCCAGGTCATGGGCGAACCCTCGCCTATGAGTGACATCGTCATAGATACTTGGCCTTCGGACCACCGGGCGGTGGTAGTGGAGCTCGTCTTAAACTAAGCCACGACGACCATACGGCTAATCGGTGGATAGATTAAGATTGAAATAATGAACGTCATGGCGGTGATGACTGCCTCTATGCTTTTTGCCTTTCTTTTTCTGCTGACCTGGTGCAAAAGGTTTGGCGGATTTGGTGCCAAAAATCTTTTTGGCCTGTCCGGGTGGAAGCCCCCGATTTCCTCGCCCATGCGGATGTGCGGCACACGATGCCAAAGCACCAATGCTCACCGATAATGCCAAATAAAATACTATTTTTTTCATGATAGATAGGTAGGGGCAACAATCGAACCAATTTTTTCGATTGATTAAGCTTTCTTTGGAGAAGCCGCATCGACCAGCCGATACTCCCCATTTTCCTTAACTTCGGGCCTACCGATGGCAATGTTGGTAGAATGGTACATCAGGAAAATCCAACCTTCCACACTCCCTTGGTCCCAGTACTGCTGGCGTAGCGCCATCGACTTGCGCCCGTCATAATCGTACTTGGCTGCAAACTGGCGGAAAAACTGCTCCGGCTCGGGGGCTTCGTCTCCACCGAAAAAGAAATGCTCGCCACCGGTACGGATATGGAAGACCTGATGATGGGGGGTATGGCCTCCTGATACTTCGTAATTAATTTCGTCATTCAGCACGCCGTTACCTTCTACCAACAGGAGATTGCCGCTGCGCTGTAACACGTCAAAGATTTCCGTTCGGTACGAGTCGGATTTGCCGCTATAAGCATCCTCCCATTCGCCCCGCTGTACCACGTACTCTGCTTCCGGAAAGGCAAGCCGGAAGGTGCCATTTCGATCCACGACCATGCCGCCCGCATGATCTTTATGCAGGTGAGAAAGCAGTACATACCGGACGTTATTCGGTTCAAAGCCAGCTTTCCGGATGTTGTAACGCAGTTGGAGGTCGCCATCGTTGTCGGCGAAGCCGATGCCGGTATCAAGCAGCAGTAATCCATTTGCCGATTCGATCAAGAATGGATGGACATGGATGAACAGCGACCCCGGCCGATCTTTTTTGCTGTCTTTACTGGCGTCAAACGGAACGAACTTTTTGGAAGAATCTACGGAAAATGAGCCTTCGAATAAGGAATGTGCTTGCATGTTTTTATCTTTACCCCTTCGTAGTGCACAAACTTAGCTAAATTTGCCTTCTTTGCAAATTTAACGGGTTGCATAAAGGAACAAATTGATCGATCTGCTCGGTCGCCATTGAGAACGGCGAAGCCCTCTTGAACACCATTAAAAGAAATTGTTCAAGTAGAAAATGGCTCTATTGAGGAAACATATGCAAAAAAGATGGGCAATCGCTTCTTGCCGTAACGAGGCAGTAACACAAAAACTAAGCGATGAGCTAGGTGTCGACAGGGTATTGGCTGAACTCTTGGTAAGTAGGGGAGTAGGAACCTTTGAAGACGCGCGACGATTCTTCCGGCCAGACCTGTCATCGCTGCATGACCCATTCCTCATGCGTGATATGGATAAAGCCATTTTACGCATTGAGCAGGCCATCGGCAATAAGGAAAAGGTGTTGATTTATGGGGACTATGACGTGGATGGCACGACGGCCGTAGCCGTGGTGTATAGTTTTTTCAGGCAGTTTCATTCGGGTTTGGAATTTTACCTGCCTGATCGCTACGCGGAAGGATACGGTATATCCGGACAGGGCATCGACTATGCGGCGGAAAACGGCTTTACACTCATCATCGCATTGGATTGCGGCATCAAGGCTGTGGACAAAGTGACTTATGCCCGCGAGCGTGGTGTCGATTTCATCATTGGCGACCATCACCTCCCTGGTGATCGCCTGCCCGATGCCGTAGCAGTGCTGGACCCCAAGCGGTCCGATTGCCCATACCCTTACAAGGAACTGCCTGGGTGTGGTATTGGTTTCAAGATCATCCAAGCATTCATCCAAAAAAACAGTATGGACATCAACACGTGTTACCAATACCTGGATCTGGTGGCTGTGGGAATCGCTTCGGATATCGTACCCATTACCGGCGAAAACCGGGTACTCGCACATTACGGCCTACAGAAGCTCAATACCAATCCGTGTTGCGGGTTACAGTCGCTGATCGACCTGTCTACCCACCGGAGTGGCCATTTTACTGTAAATGATATTATTTTTCAGATTGGGCCGCGCATTAATGCGGCCGGAAGGATAGATCATGCCAAAGATGCGGTGAAATTGTTGGTTTCCAAGTCGCTGCAAGAAGCGGCAGTTTACAGCACCAGCATAGACGTTCAGAATACGCAACGGAAGGACTTCGATTTGCGTATTACGGAGGAAGCGTTGGCCATCATCGATGGTGATGAAGCACTGAAACGGCAGAAAACGACAGTGGTTTTCCAACCCGATTGGCACAAAGGAGTCATCGGCATCGTAGCCACGAGGCTAACCGAAAAGTACTATCGCCCAACCGTGGTGTTGACCCAAACCAATGGACATGTCTCGGGCTCGGCCCGTTCGGTGGTGGGATTTGACCTGTATGAAGCGCTAAGTGCATGCAGCGATCTGCTGGATCAGTTTGGAGGGCATAAGTATGCCGCGGGCCTTACCATGAAACCGGAAAACGTCGAATCCTTTCGGCGACGATTCGAGCATGTCGTCGCAGCGAGCATCCTGCCCGATATGCTCCAACGGGAGATGCATATTGATGCGGTACTGGAGTTATCGGAAATCAACGCCAAATTTTTCCGTATTTTGCGTCAATTTGAGCCATTCGGACCACAAAATGAAGCTCCGTTGTTTATGAGTAAAAAGGTGCAGGTTTATGGAATGGCGATGGTGGTGGGCGGTAGCCACCTTAAAATGACCGTGATGCAGGAAGGAACTTCCAGTTTTGATTGTATCGGGTTTGGTTTGGCGGACTACGTAGACGCCATCAATGCTGGCCGGGAGTTTGATCTCTGCTATACGATAGAAGAAAATGTGTGGCGTGACAAGCGGAGTTTGCAGTTGAATGTGAAGGATATTAGAATTTAGATGATACTAAAAGCGGAACACCTCATCAAGAAATACAGGCAACGCACCGTGGTAAACGATGTATCCTTTGAAGTGGCGCAGGGTGAAATCGTGGGGCTGTTAGGGCCAAATGGCGCCGGTAAAACCACATCGTTCTATATGATCGTTGGCCTCATCAAACCCAATGAAGGGCATGTTTACCTCGATGGTGAAGAGATTACGGAAGATCCGATGTACCGTAGGGCACAGAAAGGGATCGGTTATCTGGCGCAAGAAGCATCGGTATTCAGGAAGCTGTCTGTGGAAAGCAACATCATGGCCGTATTGGAAATCCATCATCAGGATAAAGCAGACCGGAAGGAAAAGCTGGAGCAACTTCTGGCGGAGTTTAGCTTGAATCGGGTGCGAAAGAATCGAGGCGATTTGCTATCGGGGGGCGAACGCCGCCGGACGGAGATCGCGCGTGCCTTAGCAGCAAATCCCAACTTCATCCTATTGGATGAGCCGTTTGCGGGTGTAGATCCTATTGCCGTAGAAGAAATACAGACCATCGTCTCCAAGCTCAAACACCGCAATATCGGGATTTTGATTACCGACCACAATGTGCAGGAAACGCTATCCATCACCGACCGTGCTTACTTATTGACAGAAGGTAAAATCATGCTCGACGGCACACCGGAGGAAATAGCGGTGAATGAAATGGCCCGCAAATTTTACTTAGGCCGGAATTTTGAGCTGAGGAGAAAGAAACTTTAGTTTACTAACGATTACCATGGCCCTGATCAATTCGATATTTACGTGGATCATGAAGAAGCGCATCCATCAGATCGAGCTTTTCATGAAGTACCCTCATGAGGTACAAGACGAATGGTTCCAAAGCCTGATCTCTACGGCCGAAGCGACCGAATGGGGCAAGAAATATGACTACAACTCCATACTAACTCCCGAAACCTATAAGGAGCGCGTGCCAATACAGGATTATAATAGCCTAAAGCCATATATCGACCGTATGATCAAGGGTGAACAGAACATCCTTTGGCCGTCGGATATCAAATGGTTTGCCAAATCATCCGGCACCACTGCAGACCGCAGTAAGTTTATTCCTGTAAGCGAGGAGGCGTTAGAAGATTGCCATTACCAGGGAGGCAAGGATATGCTTTCGGTGTATTGCCATAATCGGCCCGACACCAAGATACTGACTGGTAAAACCGTGGTCCTAGGTGGAAGTTCCCAAATCAACAGCTTCAATCCGGATTCGTACTACGGAGATCTTTCATCCATCATCCTTCGTAATCTCCCCTTTTGGGCAGAGATACATCGCACGCCTGATTTGGAAACTACATTGAACCCTAATTTCGAGGAAAAAATAGAAACGGTGGCACAGATTACGTTACGCGAAAATGTGACCAATCTGTCCGGGGTGCCTACATGGAATGTCGTGTTGGCCAAGCGTGTGCTGGAGATTGCCGGTAAGGAAAACCTGTTGGAGGTGTGGCCCAATCTCGAATTTTATAGCCACGGCGGCGTTAGTTTTAAACCTTACCGTGAGCACTTCAGGAAACTGATCCCATCCGACAGCATGTATTACCTGGAAAACTACAACGCCTCGGAAGGATATTTCGCCCTGCAAGACCAATCCGATTCTGAAGATTTGTTGCTCATGCTCGACTATGGTATTTACTATGAATTTCTACCCATGGAAAACCTGTTTGACGAGCACCCCAAAACATTGCGACTCGATGAAGTGGAGCTGGGAAGAAACTATGCGCTTATCATCTCTACCAATGCGGGGCTATGGCGATATATGCTAGGCGACACGATCAAGTTTGTAAACCTGCACCCTTATCGTATTCAGGTCACCGGACGTACCAAACAATATATCAATACCTTTGGTGAAGAAGTCATCGTGGACAATGCTGATGATGCATTGAAGCGTGCGTGTGCTGAAACCGGAGCCACCATCCGTGATTACACGGCAGGTCCGGTTTATTTTAAAGACAGCGAGGCGGGTGCACATGAATGGATTATCGAATTTGAGGAGCAACCCGATGATTTCGATAAGTTTTGCCAGGTAATGGATGCCACCTTACGCGAGGTTAATTCAGATTATGATGCCAAACGATTCAATGACATGGCGCTGCGTTTCCCGATCATTCACAATGTTCCGGACGGCACGTTTTACCGTTGGATGAAGTCGCGAGGCAAGCTTGGCGGCCAAAACAAGGTGCCGAGGCTGGCCAACGAGCGCACATACCTCGACGATATTTTGGAACGACTGAACCGAACTTAATCCGTTTACCATTCCTTATCCTTACCTTTGTACGCTTATGGCAAATATCATCGCAATAGTAGGTCGGCCGAACGTCGGAAAATCAACACTGTATAACCGGCTGACGGAAAGCCGGAGAGCCATTGTGGACGACTTCAGTGGCGTGACGCGCGACCGGCATTACGGACAGGGCGAATGGATCGGAAAGAAGTTTACGGTAGTGGATACGGGTGGATATGTACATGGCTCGGAGGATGTATTTGAGTCGGCGATCCGCGAGCAGGTATTGATTGCTATTGAAGAAGCTTCCGTCATCCTATTTATGGTAGACGTAAAGACGGGCATTACCGATTTGGACGACGCTATAGCCGATGTACTACGCCGGAGCAAGAAGCCGGTCTTCGTCGTAGTGAACAAGGTAGACCACCCATTGCTGCAGCAGGAAGCCAGTATTTTCTACAGCTTTGGCCTCGGCGAAATCTACCCCGTATCGTCGATGACCGGGTCCGGCACCGGGGAGTTATTGGATGAGGTAGTCGAGCACTTTGAGCAGGAAGAGGAAGAAGTAGACGAGCGCCCAAAATACGCCATCGTGGGTCGGCCCAACGTGGGTAAGTCATCACTCATCAATGCGTTGGTGGGTAAAGAACGCAATATTGTAACAGCTGTAGCAGGCACCACCAGGGATTCCATCCGCATAGATTACAAGCAATACGGGCATGATTTTGTCCTCATCGATACTGCCGGACTGCGGCGCAAAACCAAGGTAAAAGAAAACATCGAATTTTATTCGGTAATGCGCACCATCAAAGCATTGGAAGAATCGGATGTGGTTATCATGATGCTGGACGCCACCGAGGGGATCGAAGCCCAGGATATCAATATTTTTCATTTGGCCGAGAAGAATCGGAAGGGAGTGGTTATCCTGGTCAATAAGTGGGACCTGATTGAAAAAAACAACAAGACGACCAAGGTGTTTGAAGACCTCATCCGGGAGAAGATCGCGCCGTTTACGGATGTACCGATCGTCTTCACGTCAGTGACAGAGAAGCAGCGAATATTCAAAGCAATAGAAGCCGCCGCTAAGGTTTACGATAACAAGGTGAAGAAAATATCAACATCGAAGTTGAACGATGTGATGCTGCCCATCATTGAAAATTACCCACCTCCGGCTACCAAAGGGAAATACATCAAAATCAAATACGTGACCCAGGTAGGAGCTAAGTCGCCGATGTTTGCCTTTTTCTGTAACCTACCGCAATATATTAAAGAGCCTTATAAGCGTTTCGTCGAAAATAAACTGCGCGAGAACTTTGATTTTGAAGGAGTGCCTGTAGAGGTGTATTTCCGACAGAAATAATACACCGGGCTTGCCACGTGATACATCAGCTAACAGCTAAGCGGAGAGCAAAGGGATGGATACCGTTATTTCAGTACCATTGCTGTCTGACTGGATGTTAGCTTCGCCGTTGAGGTATCGAGTTCGACGGCGGATGGATTGCAGGCCCATCGCTGATTTTAAGTTGGCGCTTTTAATTTGTCCCAGTCCCTTCCCATTGTCGTTGATGATCAGTATAAGGTTATCCGCCTCTTCATAAATCAGGACGCCCACTCGGTTGGCCCGGGCATGTTTGATAATATTGGTGATGGCCTCTTGGATGATGCGGAGCAAGGTAATGCGGGTATCCACATTGACGCGAAGTACCGAGCAGTCGTCAATGTGGATGTCTTTATGATAACGGCTATCGGGTAGGGCGCTGTCTGTAAGTAGCTTAATCCGTTGCGCAAACGACTGCTCCTCACGTTCATCTGCGGCAGTGAACCATTCATGGCTTTTATTTCTCGCTGTTTCGTAGGCCTTCGCAACCTCCGTTTGTAACTGGGCCAACTTATTTTTTAAAGCGGGATCATCGGTATCCATGGATATCACTTCAAGCTGATGCCCAATGCCTGCAATGGATGAGGAAAGACCATCGTGAAGATCTTGACTAAGCCGTTGCTGCTCGTCCCTGACCGCCTGGTGTTTCGCTTCCTCCATGGCGATGATCTGCATGTTGGCAGCAGTGTTGATGGTCTCGATCTGTTCTTTCGCTTTCCGGCTACGGCGAAGCATGATCAGATAAATAGCCAGCACAATAATCGATGCGGCAGCCGAAATGATTATCAGCCAAAGGGCCCGTCGCGCATTTTTCTCACTTAATAGCTTGTTGTCATGTTGTATGCCATTATACTTGACGTAGTCCCCCATAAATTTTCTCGACCTTTCCCATTCCGCAGACATCGACTTTTCCAATTCCACATAGATTTTGATGATCTCGTCTTTATCGCCCAGTAGTTTAGCAACTTCTAAAGCATTGTTTAAAATGTAGATTTCTAAGGATTTGTCGCCGCTACGCTGTGCCACTTCATATGCCTTATAGAGATATTCAAGTTTTTTTTCCGGATTATTCTCATAATTAATCAATGTAGCGAGTGAGTTGAACTCCAGCTTTGTGTTGCCAATACGCTTCGCATCGGATTGTGACTGCTTCATAAGGGGCAGTGCTTCCTCCTTTTTACCAATTGAAACCAATTGGTTTGCTTCCCACGAATCAATGGCAATCAGCATGATTTCATCCTTATAGCGGTTGGCAATTTCTCGTGATTTCTCGTGGTAGTACCGGATGCTGTCTTCAGAAAGGTCTGGCCCTTGATAGAGATAGGTTAAATAAACTTCTGACATAATGCTGTCGTTTTCCGTTTTTATTCCAGCTTCGATAGCTTTTAGCAAAAGTGATGTGATTTTTTCCCTGTCAGAGATGCCTTTGTTCTCAACTCTGACCATATCCAGATAGACCAGAGCAATTTTTTCGGTATCACCAAGTCTTTGATACTGGGACAGCACGTCGCTGAGCAGTTCCAGCGATTCCGCGTACAGTCCTTTTGTAAATAAAGCAAAAGCAATTAAGTGGTCTGCATCTGTCTGTCCTTTCCGATACCGTATAGTGGTCGCTGTACGTTTGGCCTCCATACCATAGTAAAAGCAGCTGTCTGCATTTCTGGTTCGGTAAAGTGTCCCCAAGCGGTTCAAACTGTTGACCAGGCTGATGCTGTCTTTGAACAAAGGTAGCCTGTGTAGCTCCTTTTGGATTTGTTGGATTTGGCCTTTTGCTGGGTTAGCACAAAGAAAGATCAGAACGAATAGGGGTAAGGAAGTTGTAAATTTTAGTGCATACATGATGTGTTCCGGTATTACGATGTCGTTAGCGGAATAGAGATGGTTATCTCGGTGCCCTTTGTCGTTGATTGTATATTCGTCTCGCCGTTGAGATACAGAACGCGACGGCGGATGGATTGTAAACCCATCGTTGATTTGCCATTGTCCGGTTTCTTTTCCCCTAACCCTTTCCCGTCGTCACTGATGACCAATAGCAGATTATCAATCTCTTCATAAATCAGGATGCCCACGCTTTTAGCCCTGGCATGTTTGATGATATTGGTGATGGCCTCCTGGATGATACGAAGCAAGGCAATCCGGGTATCTGCATTGACGCGTGCCAATGAACGGTCGTCGATGTGGATGTCTTTGTGGTAGTGGCTATCGGGTAAGGCGCTATCCGTAAGGAGTTTAATTCGACGTGCAAACGACTGCTCCTCACGTTCTTCTGCGGCAGCGAACCATTCGTGACTTTTGTTTCTAGCCACTTCGTAAACATTTGATACCTCCGTTTGCAATATGCCTAGCTTATTTTTCAATGAAGCATCGTCGGTATCCATAGACATCACTTCGAGTTGGTGCCTGATGCCTGCAATGGATGAGGAAAGGCCATCGTGTAGATCTTGGCCCAATCGCTGTTGCTCGTCTCTTACCGCTTGGTGCTTCGCTTCCTCCATCGCCATGACCTGCGTATTCGCCGTGTCGTTGAGGGCATCTAGCTGTTCTTTCGCTTTCCGGCTCTGGCGGAGCATGATCATATAAATGGCTAGCACGATAATCGCTGCAGCAGATGAAATGATTATCAACCACAGCGTTCGCTGTTGTTTTACGTTCTCTGCCTTTTGCAGGGCAATTTCGTTATGTTCTGCTTGGGTATACGCGTAGAGGAGATCACTTGATTCTGCCATCAGCGCCATTTGCAGTTCGCGCTCATGCTTCAACGCCTTAGTAACCGATACATAGGCTTCCTGATAATTACCGTGCATGGCCTGTAGCTGGCCTGTAAATTCGTCGACATCTGCCCGCTGACTGTCACCGAAAATGGGGGAAGATTCGTATTTTTCAAGATAGAAACGGAGACTGTCAGGATGCTTTAGATTGCGATAATTTTCTAAACGCAGACGAATCAGGTTGATGTCGATAAAGTTCGTCGCCTGATCTTTATAGGTTGTTTTCAGTGCTTCCATACGATTCAGGATGGCGGCAACGCTGTCGTATCTGTGCTCAAAGTTGGCTATGGAATGGGCCATTTCAATCATCAGTAGGTCATTGTATAGTTTCTGGGTTCTGGAAATCGAGTCGCTACGTTGGAGCGCGGTGCCAATTTGCTTTGCCAGCAATGCTGTTTGATATACCGATGCCGTATCATTCATTTTGACATACCCAGTTAAGACGGGAGACAAAATATACATCGCGTTTAAGCCTACCGACTCATCCACGCGATCCGCTTGCAGCAGCTCAGGCAAACTTGCCAGGTAGCTGCGTTCATTTTCGTATACCGAAATGACTTTGTCATATAACCGCAGTTCCTGATAGATTTTAGTTTTTTGTAACGGTTCCACCAACGGATGTTCTTGCCCCAGTTTTTTAAGCTCCTCCGTGATTTTTTCGGCATAATACATGGACGCACCTCTCTTTTTGAACATACGTGCGTTGTTAAAGAGTAGGAAGAAGTAGCTTGCGCGGGCACGGCCATGCTCGGGGTTGCTCCAAGCGATTTCTTCGTATAAGCTGAGCAGACCCAGCAGTTCCTTGGTTTCAAAGTGCTTTCCCTCGGAGAACAGCTGGTGAGTCAATGAATCGGCCTTAACAAAATACTGCTGCGCTGATATGCGATTCGAATGGTAAGCTTTGGCTAGCTTGTCAAATTCAGCTTGTGGTCGAGTTGGTGATCGAGCGAAGGCAGTCTTGTTTTGGCTGACCATGCCGATAAACAACAGTGTAAAGCAAACTAAATTCCCTGCGGAACGGTAAAGTTTGATATTCATTAACGTATAAAATATAGATTTTCATGGGCGCTGCTAGATTAACTCATGCACACGCGCATACGCCAGTAATTCTGTGATAGAATTTACATTTACCTTAGCCATCATTTTGCGCCGGTGGGCCACAATCGTGTGTTTGCTTAGGTGCATATGTTCAGCGGTATGGACAATCGATAATCCCTGCGCAAAATACTGCAAAATTTCCAATTCTCGTGCAGTAAATGGTATTTGGTTTGGTTGGTTTTTAAATGTGATAAATTCTCGGATTACCGGACAGGTATATTGTTCACCTTGAGCTATGACAGACAGGCATTCGAGTATGGTGTTGAAGCCAGATGATTTGCTGATAAAGGCATTTGGACTATAGGCCATGATGTTGCCCACTGTAGTAGGATTGGCTACGGAGCTAATTACAATGACCATTGTATACCGGTTCAACCGCCTGATTTCATTAATGAGGGGTAGCGTATTTTTATCCTTTAAATAATAATCCAAAAATAAATAAATAGGTGTTTGAGGATTTTGGACAAGGAACCTCGTAAATTCTCTCTCATCGTTGAAGGTGTGTACCGCCCTGAAAAGTTCCAGCCGTTCAATCAAAGCTGAGAAGGAATCAGCAAATAAACTGTGATCATCAAAAATGATGGCAATGGCGTTCTTTCTTTCCATAAGCAAATGCAATGAGACAAATGTATGGGAATGATTCATCAAATAACCATTCGATTATCAATAGGGTTTATCAATAGCTAATATATGCTATAATTATCGTAAGCAATAGCAAATTTTTGCTATTTGCTTTTATCGTTCATTTAGGTTGAAAAAAATATCCGTTTAATTGCTGAATATTTACTTATGACGATCTATTCCTGCATTCATGTTGGGTACTTCGACAATTTATAAATTAACTATTGTTGAGATGAAACAAGCTATCGACAATAATTCTGAAAGCCGATATGCCGAACTTCTACAGGAGATCGACATCAGCATTGCAATTAGCTATTTTGGCAGCACCGAACTATTGGATAATATCGGTCTTTCCACTATTGAACAATATTTGGCGATATGCCGAGAGGACGGTATTAGGACTAATCTTTAGTCAGCCTACTTAATAATTTCTATCATGTTACCCGCTCTACCAGCTGGATTAACATCATATTCTGAAATAACTTTCTATGGAAAAAAATGTTACTTCGACTAGACTAAAAACATTCAATTTTTTCAGTCGGCAGGGTTCGAGCGTGATTGCTTCCTTGTGGTTTGCGATAGGGTTGTTTTTTACCATAATTCCTTCAACGAGTTATGCCGATGGTTCCAAAGATCTATACCCGGTTGGTATTGAGGGTAGCCGGGCTGGACTAAGTACTTACACAACAGTCAGTCCGAACTATCCATTTCCCAATGTCGGCATACATTATGTATATGCGCAGGCAGGAGAAACCATTACGTTGGCGTCCAGTGCACAACAGTCGGCCGGAACGCAGCGCATCCGACTATACGATCCTTCGGGTATAGAAGTAGCGCTTACCATCTCGGGCAGCGCGGGGCATATTGCCGATCGAGCTGCGGAGCTGGCGGGTCCGGCTGAACCGGCTGCGAGTGCGGTTGGCAGCCAATATACCCCAATTTACCATACGGCAACGCAAACCGGTATTTACAGGGTAAGTTTCGTGGGCTATGGAAGCGGCCGAGTTGGTTTGGCGGATGCTGACTGGATATCGGGAACAGATTCATATGTATCTGCGTGGGATATATCTGTATTTAATCCGGATGAAGGTGGGTTTATCCCCGGACGGGTATATGCCAATGTCCTGAACCTCGCGGCAAACGCATCAGGAGACGTTTTTCACGGAACAGTATATATCTTAACGAAGGACGGGTATACGTACCGGGTGAATGCGAATGGCATGATGGGCTATCTGTTTACCTTTTTTGCCAACAACAATGGTTTTACCGATATAGAAAACAACTTGCCGCTCTACAAGAGTCTGAATACCACGACAATGAGTGTGATTACAGACGATGGCCATCAGATTCACGACCCCAATACTGCGGACACGGAAACGAGTATCACACATAAGACGTTTTACACTCTGCCCGCCGGGGATTTGCCGGCATCGGCTCCCGGTGCGGTGCCGGGAGGGAATACGTGGTTAATAAACACAGTAGTCAGTCCCAATGTGCAGGATGTACAGATCACCGGGATAGACGGGACCGTCGGGCAGGTGAGCAACAAGGGCGGATATATTTCGTTTGATACCGATGCCCAGGGACAATATACCGTGGAAATCGAAAGTCAGGAGATTCCCGCCGCTTTTGCCAAAAAAACCTTATACGGAATAGCTCGTATCGGCGGTAACGAAGTGTTTTGGGACGGCAAAGACGGTGATGGCGTCATGCTCCCGGAGGGGGATATTCCAGTTTTGGTGACGGTAAAGATGCAGGGGGCGGAAGTGCATTTCCCATACTTCGATGTGGAGGAGAATAGAAATGGTATTGTGATTGAATTGCTTGATCCGGATAATTTAAGCAACGCGGTGTCGGATATGGTGTATTGGGATGACTCGGATATCACGCCGTTATTTCCAACTTCAATACCCCCCACCCCGGTCAACAACAGCCACCTCCCGCCGGCGAACAGTTCGGGCGTTAGCAGCAACAGCAACGGGCATATTTTTAGTGTTTCTTTTGGGGACAATAAATCGTTGGATACCTGGACTTTTATTGTAGGGGAGGAGGAGACCGTTTCAACTGTCGTCAGGGTAAACCAATCCGATTTAGAGGTAGTAAGTATCAGTTCGAATTCGTCGGGAATGGGTTCAGTGGGAGATGAATATACTTATACCAGCGTAATCCATAACCATGGGCCAAGTGCGGTGGAGACCAATACAGACCCTTTAAATGGTGCCATCACGCGGGGAGCAATTTTTCGCTTGTATGTGCCGGAGGGCATCGCTATCAGCACGGATCCTTCGGACATGACCTTCGGTTCGGGCTGTGCAGTTTTAGTGGGAACACCGACATTCAGTAGCGGGGTTTTTGAGGTGTTGGTCGACATGCCGGCAGATTGCGGGGCGACGATTTCCGTGAAGGCTTCCGTTGTCGGCACGGTGTCCGTGTTTGACGGGAATATTTACACTTGGGCAACGATCCTCAGGCCTGATGATTATACCGATATTAATGCGACAAATCCCGATCTGTCAAATCCGCCTACAGATCCGTTTTATGAGGCTAATGGTATCTGGACGGATTATGCGAGCGTAGCCCTCGAAGATCCGGCGACCATCGATTTAAGTCAAACGAACAATATCAAGCTGAATGCAATACCCGAGTTGCCTCCGTTTGATTGTAATGGCTCGGCTTACCTGATCAGCGCTCCTTCAGGTGGCTTAAATCCATCAACGATCTATGTTATCGAACCCAATAGCCCAAGTACCGTTGTGGCCACGATCACGCCGTTGATAGCCGAAAAATACAATGGAATCGGCTATAACATTGAAGATAATTATATCTACGGATTTTCCGAGGGGAGTACGGGTGCTATTGCGCGGGGAAATGTGGTTCGGTTCGGAGCAAACGGCGCCGTCAGGGACCTCGGACAGCCTCAGCCCGATCCTTCAGGATCAACGACCGGATTGGCTACTTGGACGACGGATCCGGTCGTTAATCCTAACGGGGGAAATGTCTATATCCCGACCGGTGTTGTTGGTGTAAATAATATATTTTATACACCGGTTAGAACGAATAATACTACTGAATCTTATTTAGCCAAGGTCGATTTAACCTCCATGACGTATACGACGGTGCCGCTATCACTGAATGTCTTTGGGATGGATGATCTTGCCTTTTCGCCATATGATGGCTATTTATATGGGATTTTTCAGGGACAGGTATATCGGACAAACCCCGCATCGGGGGTACAAGAGATCGTAACGCTTGCATCGGGATCTGCTACTGCACCTACCGCTGCCGGAGGGGCGTGGAATGACGCGCAGGGAAGGGTTTATTTTTATGTGAATCTGGGAAGTCCTACAGTAGGATCAGGGCGCTTGTTTCAATACGATCCATCCAATCAACTGCTGAATGATCTATCTGCGGTTACAACTTATCCAACTTTTGACGCTACGGCATGTTTCCCTACTCGGTTGGAAAAACGCGTGATCATGCCGGTGGACGGCGTAGGTCCAGGAGATATCATTGACTTTGAGTTTAGTATCTACAATAACCAGTCTTTACCAATAACTGTCGATTTCGAAGACGAGTTGACTTCTTCTAATCTTAGTTGGGTTGAGGGCTCTGTTGTTTTTGCCGGATCCGGAAGCGGAACAGTCTCTATTTCGGGCAATTTACTGCAGATAACCGGGATTACAGTTGATCCTTTGGTATCGAACGGAGGAATTCCGTTAACATTTACGGTTTCTGTGCAGATTGCCAATACTGCGGAAGGGGGAGACTGCTTCGATAACCAAGCATCGATTTCGTTTGGGGGGACTTCGGTAAACAGCGACAATCCGGAAACCGCTGAATTGGTTGATCCAACTTCTTTTTGTCTAAATCCGGCAGCCCCATCCTTTATCTTGGAAAAATCGTTAACGTCCATCAACGGTGATGCTGCCACGACGGAATACAATGCGGTTGGCGACGAGCTGTCATATACGATCACGGTTACCAATACGGGTAATGTAACGCTGAGCAATATTGAGGTAAACGATGCGCTGACCGGCTTAACGGAAACCATCGCTACATTGGCTCCCGATGGCGTGCAGACGTTTACGACGACCTACACGATTCTGCAATCCGATCTGGACAACGGTTCGGTGCTGAATACGGCTACGGCCACGGGCGAGGATCCGGACGGCGGTCCGGTTGACCCGGAAGACCCGACGGACGGCGAGGAGGAAACCCAGGGCACGCAGACGCCTGCACTGACGGTCACGAAAGTGATTACGAGTGCAGGGCCATACAATGCGGTTGGCCAGGAGATCACCTACGACATCGTGGTATCCAACACGGGCAATGTCACGATCGACAACATCGTGCTGACGGACGCTAACGCGGACATCCCAGCGGGCGAAGATAATATCGGCACACTGGCACCCGGCGCAAGCACTACCATTACGGTTACGCATGTAATCACACAGGCTGACCTGGACAACGGCAGTGTTTCCAACCAGGCATTGGTGAACGGAGACGGTCCTGACGGTACGCCGATCACGGAGGTTCCCTCGGATGATCCGGGCACACCGGATCCGAATGACCCGACAGATACGGATGTTGACCAGACCCCATCCTTCACACTGGTGAAGGCATTGACCGGTATCAACGGCGATGCAGCCACAACGAGTTACAGTGCGGTAGGGGACGAGCTGGAGTACACGATTACGGTGACCAATACGGGTAACGTGACAATAAGCAATGTCAACGTCACCGATCCGCTTACCGGCTTCAACCAGACGATTGTAAGCCTGGCTCCCGGTGCTGTTGAGACCTACACGACCACGTATACGGTTACCCAGTCCGACCTGGACAACGGCTCGGTACTGAACACGGCGACCGCTACGGGCGAGGACCCGGGCGGCGATCCTGTCGGTCCTGAGGATCCGGATGACGGCGAGGTAACCACGCCGGGCACGCAGACCCCTGAACTTACGGTTACGAAAGTGATCACGAGTTCGGGTCTATACAATGCGGTCGGCCAGGAAATCACCTACGATATTGTTGTATCCAATACGGGCAACGTAACGATCGATAATATTGTACTGACGGACGCTAATGCGGACATCCCTCCGGGTGAGGAGAACATCGGCACATTGGCACCCGGTGCAAGCACTACCGTTACGGTTACGCATGTAATCACGCAGGAAGATCTAAACAATGGCAGTGTTTCCAACCAGGCATTGGTGAACGGAGACGGTCCGAATGGTACACCAATCGCGGAGGTTCCCTCGGATGACCCGGGTACGCCTGATCCGAACGATCCGACGGATACAGACGTTGAGCAGACCCCTGCACTTACGGTCACGAAAGTGATCACGAGTGCTGGTCCGTACAATGCGGTCGGCCAGGAGATCACCTACGATATCGTGGTAGCCAACACGGGCAACGTAACGATCGACAACATCGTGCTGACGGATGCAAACGCGGACATCCCTTCGGGAGAAGAGAACATCGGCACATTGGTACCCGGCGCAAGCGCTACTGTTACGGTTACGCATGTAATCACGCAGGCTGACCTGGACAACGGCATCGTCTCCAACCAGGCATTGGTGAATGGAGACGGTCCTGACGGCACACCGATCACGGAGGTTCCCTCGGATGACCCGGGCACGCCTGATCCGAATGACCCGACAGATACGGACGTTGAACAGATCCCGTCGTTCACACTGGTGAAGGCATTGACTGCCATTAACGGCGATGCGGCCGCGACAAGCTACAGTGCGGTCGGTGATGAACTGGAATACACGATTACGGTAACCAATACGGGTAACGTGACCCTTGAAAACATTGCGGCCAATGATCCGCTGACGGGCTTCAACCAGACGATTGTAAGCCTGGCTCCCGGTGCTATTGAGACCTTCACGACGTTATACACAATCGATCAGGACGACCTTGATGCGGGCAGTATACTGAACACGGCGACCGCCACGGGCGAGGACCCGGATGGTAACGATGTTGATCCGGAAGACCCAACAGACGGCGAGGTAACCACACCGGGCACGCAGACGCCTGTACTGATGGTCACGAAAGTGATCACGAGTTCGGGCCCATACAATGCGGTTGGTCAGGAGATCACCTACGACATCGTGGTATCCAACATGGGCAATGTCACGATCGACAACATTGTACTGACGGACGATAATGCGGACATCCCAGCGGGCGAGGAGAACATCGGCACGCTCGCACCGACAGAGAGCAGAACGATCACAGTTACGCATGTTACCACACCGGACGACCTTGATGCGGGCATCGTCTCCAACCAGGCATTGGTGAACGGGAACGGTCCTGACGGCACACCGATCACGGAGGTCCCGTCGGATGACCCGGGCACGCCTGATCCGGACGATCCGACAGATACGGACGTTGAACAGACCCCGTCGTTCACACTGGTGAAGGCATTGACTGCCATTAACGGCGATGCGGCCACGACAAGCTACAGTACAATCGGCGATGCATTGGAATACACGATCACGGTAACCAACACGGGCAACGTGACGCTGGTAAATGTCAACGTCACCGATCCGCTTACCGGCCTAACGGAGACCATCGCAAGCCTAGAGCCTAACGGCGTAGAGACCTTTACTACCACATATACAGTTACGCAGGCTGACCTTGATGCAGGTAGTGTGCTGAACACGGCTATGGCCACGGGCGATGACCCGGACGGCGGCCCGGTTGACCCGGAAGACCCTACGGACGGCGAGGTAACCACACCGGGCACGCAGACGCCATCGTTCACACTGGTAAAAGAGCTGACGTCAATTAACGGCAATGCTGCCACAACGGAATACAATGCGGTAGGCGACGAGCTGTCATATACGATCACGGTTACGAATACGGGTAATGTAACGCTGAGCAATATTGAGGTAAACGATGCGCTGACCGGCTTAACGGAAACCATCGCTACATTGACTCCCGATGGCGTGCAGACGTTTACGACGACCTACACGATTCTGCAATCCGACCTGGACAACGGTTCGGTGCTGAATACGGCTACGGCCACGGGCGAGGACCCTGACGGGGATCCTGTTGATCCGGAGGATCCGGAAGACGGCGAGGTAACCACGCCGGGCACGCAGGCGCCTGCGCTTACGGTCACGAAAGTAATTACGAGTGCGGGGCCATACAATGCAGTTGGCCAGGAGATCACCTACGACATCGTAGTATCCAACACAGGCAACGTGACGATCGATAACATCGTGCTGGCGGACGATAATGCGGACATCCCTTCGGGCGACGCGAACATCGGCACGCTTGCACCCGGCGCAAGCGCTACTGTCACGGTGGTACACACCATCACACAAGCTGACCTTGATGCGGGCAGCGTTTCCAATCAGGCATTGGTCAATGGAGCCGGTCCTGACGGTACGCCGATCACGGAGATTCCATCGGATGACCCGGGCACACCGGATCCCGGTGACCCGACGGATACGGGTGTTGAGCAGACCCCAGAGCTTACGGTCACGAAAGTGATCACGAGTTCGGGTCCATACAATGCGGTCGGCCAGGAGATCACCTACGATATTGTTGTATCCAACACGGGCAATGTGACGATCGACAACATCTTGCTGACGGACGATAATGCGGACATTGCCGCGGATGAGGAGAACATCGGCACGCTTGCACCCGGCGCAAGCGTTACTGTCACGGTGGTACACACCATCACGCAGGCTGACCTGGACAACGGCATCGTCTCCAACCAGGCCATGGTAAACGGAGACGGTCCTGACGGTACGCCGATCACGGAGGTTCCCTCGGATGACCCGGGCACACCGGATCCCGGTGACCCGACGGATTCGGACGTTGAGCAGACCCCGTCGTTCACACTGGTGAAGGCATTGACGGTTATCAACGGCGATGCAGCCACAACGAGTTACAGTGCGGTAGGTGACGAACTTGAATACACGATCACGGTAACCAACACGGGCAACGTGACATTAAGCAATGTCAACGTCACCGATCCGCTGACGGGCTTCAACCAGACGATTGCAAGCCTAGGACCTAACGGCGTAGCGACCTTTACTACCACATACACTGTTGCGCAGGCTGACCTTGACAACGGCAGTGTGCTGAATGTGGCTACTGCTACGGGCGAGGACCCCGGGGATAATCCGGTGGGTCCAGAGAATCCGGATGACGGCGAGGTAACCACCCCTGGCACGCAGGCGCCTGCGCTTACGGTCACGAAAGTGATCACGAGTTCGGGTCCATACAATGCGGTCGGCCAGGAGATCACCTACGATATTGTTGTATCCAACACGGGCAACGTAACGATCGATAATATTGTACTAACGGATGCCAATGCGGACATCCCTTCGGGAGAGGAGAACATCGGCACATTGGTGCCCGGCGCAAGCGCTACTGTTACGGTTACGCACGTAATCACGCAGGCTGACCTGGATAACGGCATCGTCTCCAACCAGGCCATGGTGAACGGGGACAGTCCTGACGGCACACCGATCACGGAGGTTCCCTCGGATGACCCGGGCACACCGGATCCCGGAGACCCGACGGATACTGATGTTGAGCAGACGCCTGCACTGACGGTCACGAAAGTGATCACGGGTGCGGGTCCGTACAATGCGGTCGGCCAGGAGATCACCTACGACATCGTTGTATCCAACACGGGTAATGTCACGATCGACAACATCGTGCTGACGGATGCGAATGCTGTTATCCCCGCGGGCGAAGAGAACATCGGCACGCTTGCACCCGGCGCAAGCGCTACTGTCACGGTGGTACACACCATCACGCAGGCTGACCTGGACAACAGCAGCGTTTCCAACCAGGCCACGGTAAACGGAGACGGTCCGGGCGGTACACCGATTGCGGAGATTCCCTCGGATGACCCGGACACACCGGATCCCGGTGACCCGACGGATACGGATGTTGAGCAGATCCCGTCGTTCAAATTGGTGAAGGCATTGACTGCGATCAACGGCGATGCGGCCACGACAAGCTACAGTGCGGTAGGCGATGAACTGGAATACACGATCACGGTAACCAACACGGGCAACGTGACATTAAGCAATGTCAACGTCACCGATCCGCTTACCGGCTTCGATCAGACGATTGCAAACCTAGCTCCTAATGCTGTTGAGGCCTTCACGACGACGTATACAATCGATCAGGACGACCTGAATAGCGGTTCGGTGCTGAACACGGCTACGGCCACGGGTGAGGATCCGGACGGCGGTCCGGTTGACCCGGAAGACCCTACGGACGGCGAGGAGGAAACCCCTGGCACGCAGACCCCCGAACTGGCGGTGACGAAAGTGATCACGAGCGCAGGCCCTTACAATGCGGTCGGTGATGAGATCACCTACGACATCGTTGTATCCAACACGGGCAACGTGACGATCGATAACATTGTACTGACGGACGATAATGCTGTTATCCCTGTGGGCGAAGAGAACATTGGCACGCTTGCACCCGGCGCAAGCGCTACTGTTACGGTTACGCATGTAATCACGCAGGCTGACCTGGACAACGGCATCGTCTCCAACCAGGCATTGGTTAATGGAGACGGTCCGGATGGCACACCGATCACGGAGGTTCCCTCGGATGACCCGGGCACGCCTGATCCGAATGACCCGACAGATACGGAC
>NZ_BMER01000001.1:285902-298524 GCF_014636865.1 Parapedobacter pyrenivorans | reverse complement strand
AATACACGATCACGGTAACCAACACGGGCAACGTGACATTAAGCAATGTCAACGTCACCGATCCGCTGACGGGCTTCAACCAGACGATTGCAAGCCTAGGACCTGACGGCGTAGCGACCTTTACTACCACATACACTGTTGCGCAGGCTGACCTTGACAACGGCAGTGTGCTGAATGTGGCTACTGCTACGGGCGAGGACCCTGACGGCGACCCGGTGGGTCCTGAGGATCCAACAGACGGTGAGGTGACCACGCCGGGTACGCAGGTACCTGCCTTCACCTTGGTGAAAGCATTGACGGGTATCAACGGCGATGCAGCCACAACGAGTTACAGTGCGGTAGGTGACGAACTTGAATACACAATCACAGTGACCAATACAGGAAATGTTACATTAAGTGACATTGAGGTGGAAGACGCCCTGACGGGTTTGTCCGAAACGATAGCAAGCCTTGTACCGGGAGCAATGGAGACATTTATCACGATCTATACAATTACGCCAGCTGATCTGGAAAACGGCAGTTTCGTGAACACGGCCACGGCTGCCGGTGAAGGCCCCAACGGGGATACTGTTGAGCCGGATGATCCGGCAACGGTTACAGTCATGGCCGACCCACCGGTGATCGAGGCGAATGATGACGACTTCGGTCCGGTCAACGGATATGACGGAGGTACGACGCCAAGCGTACTGGACAACGACACCCTGAACGGTGATCCTGTCGACCCGGATGATGTTACCCTGGCGGAAGTCAATCCAGATCCGGATTCACCGTTGACCCTGAACCCAGACGGGACGGTAACGGTCGCACCGGGTACCCCCGTGGGAGATTACACGTTGGAATACACGATCTGTGAAATACTGAACCCGGACAACTGTTCGACGGCCACGGTAACCATTACCGTAACACCTGCGCCGATAGCAGCCAACGATGACGGCTTCGGTCCGGTCAACGGCACGGACGGCGGCACTACGCCGAGCGTCTTGGACAACGATACCCTGAACGGCGACCCTGTCGACCCGGATGACATCACACTGAATGTTGGCGGAGATGAAGTGACCGCACCGGTTCCGTTCATCGACGAGGAGGGCACCCCGGTTCCGGGCGTGGTACTGAACCCCAACGGTACGGTTACGGTATCCCGGGGTACCCCTGCGGGCGAATACACGTTGGACTACACGATCTGCGAGGAGCTGAACCCGGACAACTGCTCCGACCCAGCGACGGTGACGGTAGTTGTCGAGGCTGCGCCCATCGAGGCAAATGACGACGACCTAGGTCCGGTTAACGGTGCTGACGGCGGCACCACACCGTCGGTACTTGACAACGATACCCTGAACGGCGACCCTGTCGACCCGGATGACATCACTTTGACCCCCGGCACGCCCACCGACAGCGATGGCAATCCGACGGATAACCTTACGATGAACCCGGACGGCACCATTACCGTATCGCCGGAAACCCCTGCGGGCACCTACGAGTTCCCTTACACGATCTGCGAGCTCGTCAATCCTGACAATTGTTCGACAGCAACGGTGACCATCACGGTTGTCGATCCGCCAACGGTGGAGGATGCCGAGCGTGTGACCACGCCTGAGACGCCTGTGACCATCCCGATCACTGATATCGTTACCCCCGGCACGGACGGCAACCCGAGCATCACCTTCCCGGATACGCCGGAACACTTTACGGCCACGGTTGACGGGGATGGCAACATCATTGTCACGCCCGGTCCGGATGCACCTGTCGGCGTACCGGTAGAGATACCGTTCGAGGTGGAGGATGAATACGGTAATAAGATTGCCGGGGTAATCGTCATCACGGTGGAAGCCGGAATGGAAGCCAACGATGACGTGGCTCAGGTGCAATCAGGGGGCAATACCACTATCCCTGTTTTGTCGAACGACGTGGCAGGAACCAGCCTGATAGACCCGGCCACACTCCGTATCGTCAGCCCACCGGCAAACGGCACGGTGACAGTCAACCCTGACGGTACGATCACATACAACAGCCATACGGGCTTCACCGGAGAAGATACGTTCACGTACGAAGTGGCCGATGAGAACGGTAACCTGTCGACCGCCACGGTAACGGTGACGGTCACACCACGCCCATTGAAAATCCCGAACGTATTCACACCGAACGGCGATGGCAGGAACGATGTGTTTGAGATCGTGGGTATAGAAGGGTTCGACCGCATTGAGCTTACTATCGTAAACCGCTGGGGTAACGAGGTTTATCGCAACACCAATTACCAAAATAATTGGAATGGGCAAGGCCTTAATGAAGGAACCTATTATTATATGATCACGACCCATGTGGGTGCCGTAAGGGAATCGCACAAAGGCTGGGTATTAATCAAACGGTTATAATGATAAGGATCCTTTTTTAGCAGATGAAAACTATGAAGCGCACTATAAAAACAGTAGGATTGGGTTTGGGGTTATTCATGGCCTTTCATGTAAATGCCCAGCAGAACATCCAGTTCACGCAATACATTTTCAATTCGATGAGTGTTAATCCGGGTTATACGGGCTACAAGGAGGAATGGTTCGGGCAGTTGGGTCTCCGGAGCCAGTGGGTTGGGCTTGAGGGGGCGCCCCGGACGGGGCTGCTGTCCATCGACGGAGTGGTCGATCCGGTTAACAAGCGGCATGGGCTTGGGATGCAGGTTACGGCGGATAGACTCGGTCCGCAGTCGGCTGCCTCGGCCTATGCGAACTACGCGTTCCGGCTTCGGCTGAACGAGGAGGATACGCAGCGGCTGAGCTTCGGCATCGGGGCTGGTGTTACGCAGTACAGCCTTGAGGGGGCATTGCTCGACCCGATTGACGGGGGCGACCAGTTGGTGCCTGCCGGCAAAATCAGCAACTGGGTTCCTGATGTGCGTTTCGGGGTGTACTATTACAATCCGAAGTGGTATGCGGGTGTGTCGGTGATGGACCTATTGTCGGGCGACCAGAGCAACAACATCTTCCGCTGGGACAACACCACCACGGACAACATCCGGCGCAAGCGGCACCTGTACTTCATCGGCGGTGCATTGTTCAACCTCAACCGGGGGCTGGATTTCCGTCCCAGTTTACTGGTGAAAGAAGACTTCAGGGGTCCGACGAGCCTGGACGTGAACGCGATGTTCATTTTCGGCAAGCGGTTCTGGCTTGGTGCGGGCTGGCGCACGGGTGTGACGGTTTTCAAGCGTGAATATGGCCGGGTGAGCGGCCACAGCCTGAGCGGGCGGAACTCGTTTTCGGCGGTCACCCAGATTTATGTGACGGATGCCCTTCGCATCGGTTATTCCTACGACCACATCGTGAGCCGGTTGAGCAGCGTGCAGAACGGTTCGCACGAGGTCACCTTGGGCATCACATTCGGGCGGCAGCAGCCCCGTTTGCTGAGCCCGAGGTTTTTTTAGGGAGCGGGCAATGGGGCAATAGACATTAAATAGGCAATAGGCAATAGACAACAGACCAACACGATGAGATACAGGTTACAACACATTTTTCTATCCGCGGTGCTGATCTGCATGGGCGGGGCAGCGGTTTCACAGGAGCAGCCGGGCCTGCGCGAGCGTGCGGAGGAATTGTACCGGCGCTATGAATATGCCAATGCGGTACCGCTGTACATCAAGTTGGTGGATCGAAAGAACCCGAGATTGGGGGATTTGGAACGGTTGGCAGACAGCTATTTGAGGATGAACGACTACGAGTCGGCCGAAAACTGGTACGCTCGGATCTCCCAACATGAAGATCATGTACCGACGCACCTGATCAGCTACGGGGATGTGTTGAAAATGAATGGGAAATATGCCGAGGCCAAGAAGCAATTGCAGGCGTATGTGGATAGAACCGGTGACATTGCCACCGTCGCAATACCGCTTGCCGGCTGTGACTCGGCGTTGTCGTGGATGGCCTCGCCAACTGCGCATAAATTACGCAACGAGGCGGCGGTGAACACGGCGCTTTCGGAATTTTCCGTATTCCCGCTGGGTAACATGGTTTATTACACCGGGGAAGCCACGGATGGATCTTTCCGCGGGCATTACGGGTGGACGGGGAATGCATTCCTGCGGGTATATACGGCGGACCATTCGGCAGCGGGTACACTTGGCGGGCCGGCATTTGCCGGTACAGGCATCAACGGTGAGCGATACCATGTGGGGCCGGTCGCGGCCACGGCAGACCGCGGCACGCTGTACGTGACGCGCACCCACGTGGGCAAGGAGGGTGGCCGTACCCGTGAAGGTGGCCGCAAATACCGGACGAACGCGCTTGAACTGTATGTTTATGCGCAGGTAAATGGGGAATGGGTGGCCGAGCCGTTCCCCTACAATAATGTGAGGGAATACTCGGTCGGCCATGCAATGCTCTCCCGGGAAGGGGACGTGCTTTATTTCGTGAGCGATATGCCCGGCGGCCATGGCGGGACGGATATCTGGTACTGCCTGCTGCAGGCCGACGGAAGCTGGGGCCAGCCAACCAATGCGGGAGGGACCATCAACAGTGCGGGCGACGAAATGTTCCCGAACATAGGGCCTGACGGCACACTGTATTACTCAAGTGACGGTTTTGCGGGGATGGGTGGCCTGGATGTATTCGAGGCCACGGGTAGCAAGGCATCTTGGAGCAAGCCCACCAACATGCGCTACCCGGTCAATTCGGCAGGTGATGATTTCGCTTACCTGACGACTTCCGAAGACGGGAACGGATACCGGGGCTTTCTGTCGTCCAACCGTAGTGGGGGCAAGGGTGGCGATGATATCTATTCGTTCTCGTTCGATAAACCCAAGATCATCATCCTTTTACGCGGCACTACGTCAGACAAGCAGACCGGCGGACGCATCGAAGCAGCGGTGACACTGTTTGACGGAAAACGGGAGATCATTGCCAAAAAGAGCAGCGGTACCCCGGGGGACTTTGAGTTTGTATTGGATCGTAATCAGGCTTACACCGTACTTGGTCAGAAGGAAGGGTACCATGCCGATTCGGCAAAGGTAAGCACCAGGGGGATCACCAGATCCGATACCCTGGAGGTCGCCTTGCTCTTGGAACCGATGTTTGAAGTGGGAAAAACGTTTGAATTGGAGAATATCTATTATGATTTCGATAAACACAACATTCGACCGGACGCCGCCGCCATATTGGACGAACTGGTACGAACGCTGCGCGATAACCCGACGTTGAAGATTGAACTTTCCAGCCACACGGACAGCCGGGGCAGCGATGCCTATAACATGGCCTTATCACAACGCAGGGCACAGTCGGCTGTGGATTACCTCGTGAGCCGGGGTATCTCGCGCGACCGTATGGAAGCTAAAGGGTACGGTGAAACTAAACTAGTAAATCGTTGTGCTAATGGCGTCGCCTGTTCGTCGGCAGAACATCAGGCCAACCGCAGAACGGAAGTGACCGTGCTGTCATACTAATGATCCGCTGCAGATGAGTTTGATGAAACTTTCAATTCGGGAATCGTCAAATCAGTTCTTTGTTTCTTGCATAAGTCAATAATTCCGTAATCGAATTTGCCTGAGCTTTTCTCATCATTTTTCGCCGGTGGGCAACAACAGTGTGTTTGCTGAGGTGAGTCTTATTTGCGGTTTCAATAACTGACAACCCCTGTGCGAAATACTGGAGTATTTCGATTTCACGGGCGGTGAATGGAATTTCGTCGGCAGCAAGTGGTTCGGTGGGGGCAATCTCCCGAATCACCGGGCACATATAGCGATTGCCCTGTGAAATGGTGCGCAGACAATCTAAGACGATGTCTACGCCAGAGGATTTGCTAATAAAACCGTGTGGGTTGTATGTTTGGATATGCGTGATAATGGATGGGGTAGTGATGCTACTGACAATAATGACCCGCGCTTTTTTATTAATCCTACGTGTCTCATTGATTAGCACCAGTGCATTATTTTGTGGGAGGTAATAATCGAGGAATAAACAGACCTGCAGATCGAAATGCTTAACCAGAAAATGCCGATACGCCTGTTCATTATCTGAAAAAATATGTACCGATTTGAAAAGCCGGAGCTTTTCCAGAACCGCAGAAAAGGTTTCTGCGAATAGTAGATGGTCATCGTAGACGATAGCGACGGAGTTTCCTAATGATTGCATGGAGTTAAGGGTGTATATTTTTATGTGATGATGATGTAACCATTGGATTCAACGGAAATGAAGCGATGACCTGCGTTCCGTCGGAACCGGAATCAACAGTAAGGAGGCCGCCGTATTGCTTCGCTCTATCGGCCATCGAGCGGATACCGATTCCTTGATTTGATGTCGATTTGACACCTTTGCCGTCGTCGGAAACCAAAAGTACCATGGCCGAGTCTTCACGATACACCAATACCGAGACATGCCGTGCCTTTGCGTGTTTGATGATGTTTGTCAAGGCTTCTTGTACGACCCGGAGCAATTCGATTCGAATGTCCTGTGGCGCCAAAGAGAACGTATGCTCGTCAATATGGATTTCCTTGGTGTAGTGGTCATCATCGAGTGCGCTATCCAACAAACGTTGTATCCGATTTTTGAAATCAGCCTCTTCCAGTCCCATGGTTGGGTCATACCATTGGTGGCTTTTGCCACGGGCAATGGTGTAAGCGTGCTCCACCTGGTTCCGGATATCGGCGAGCTTCTGCGCGATTTCGGGCTGGTCGTCTACAGCCAATAATTCGAGCTGAAGCTTGGTGCTCGCCAAAGTAGCCGATAGGCCGTCGTGCAGGTCACGCGCCAACCGCTTTTGCTCATCGCGTACGGCTTGGGCCTTGATTTCTTCCATGGCGGCTATTTGGATGTTGGCAGCGTTATTAAGGCTTTCTATCTGGGCTTGGGTCTTTTTTTCCCGACGACGTATCATCAAATAAACGATGGCCATAACGGCAAAAGCAAAAATAGATACAGCGATCAGCCACGTCGTGCGTCGCGCCTTCTCCTGTTCGGCAGCCTGCAATGCCTGTCGGTTAAACTCGGCTTCCGTGTGTGCATAGAGCAATTCATCAATATCGTTAATCAAGATGGACTGTATAGAGTCGATGTCGTGCACGGCAGCCGTTGCCCGCTCGAACGCCAGTTGGTATTTCCCTTGATTGGCCAGTAGCCCCGCTTCAAACCGGTTTAGCGTAAAATCGTGATCGGTGAATACGCCGGGAGTCGATTTCAGCTTGGCGATATAAAATGCCGCACTATCGTTTTGTTTGTAGGTAAGGAAATAGTCAATCAACTTCGTCTCCAGAACCGGCGCCAATTGAGGAATCATTCCAGCCTGCTTGTCCTCATTATCGACATACAACGCATTTCGCATCCCATTTAGTGCTTCCCACGATTTCTGTTGGTTGTGTTCCGCTGTGAAATACTTATGGTAATAAAGGTTTTTCATGTAAAAGTTAATAATGAAACCATTGTAAGATTCGGGTTTCATCTGCTTTTTTAGCTCACTATAAATGCTTTCGGCAAGGGCAATTGTTTCGTTAAGGCGCGTGGTATCGCCCAGCCTGGCATACGCTATGGCTGTTGGATTCAACACATTGATAAAACTACCGGCGATGTTCAGTTGGATTGCTTTTTTGCGTAAAAGCTCGGGGAACTGACCAATATAATCATGCTCTTGCTCATATGTGGCAATAACCTTCTTGTAGTTCCGCTTGTCGACGTACATATTGCATTTATGTCCGGCAACCAAGAGCGGCTTTTCGCCATGTGCAGCCATGATTTCCTGTTCGGCTTTTTCCAGAAAATAGATTCCCTCGCCTTCCCTGTTTGCATAATTCGCGTTATTGCTCAGGTCGATGTAATAGTTGATGCGACTGGAACTCAACGAATCGGCGCTCCATGCAAGCTCGCGGAACGTAGCGAGCCGCTCGATGAGTGTATCGCGATGGAAACGAACACCTACAGCAAATTGGAGGTTCATCCAATCGTTTACGGCATTGATATATTGGCGGGTCTCCAGTCCGCCCTGTTTCCATTGTGCATCCAATTGTTGGATGGTGGGCGGCTCGTCGGCGCTTGCAGCAACGGTAGGTGTGATCGCGATAAATACAATAATAAATATATATGCTAGCATTTTTTTTCGGATACGCTTTGCAATAAGTGGATAACATAAGGGGCTATGGCCGTAAAGCTAAACATTCTTATCCGTTTTCCTCTCGATGGGTTGCATTGATGGATCGCACTTGATTGCGAATAGCATAAAAATGCTATTTGATACCGTGATGATAACATAAACATGTTGTTGTTGGTCGCTACCAAAAAGAACCCAAGCAAAAGCTAATACTTTTGCACGCGTCCTACTAAACTATTGATTGAATCGTTTGACAATAAGTTGATTTTACGGCGATTTATTTGATAAAAAGGACGTATCGAAGGAATTATACAGCTACCAGACGACATCGTGATTACGTCTACTATTATTTTAACGGCTTTATTCAATTTCGTTTATAAAAGCAATAGACAGCTCAGCATCGTTGTTGTCTGATTTCAGCATAACGGTCTAATAGAAGTCGTTTTGGGCGGTACGCAACTACACCTATTGAAAGGGTATTTAGGCTGGTCGCTTATGATTTTTCATGACCACCTTAACACTTTACGAATGAAAAAAAATATTTAGTGGTGACTTTTAATAAAATAAGATGAGAAACACTTACAAGTCTATTGTCACATTTATTTTGTCCCTGATTGCACTGGTTATGACTGCCCAGGCACAATACGCCACAGAGGGAACTAGCGTTTATAAGGATCAGGTGCTTTGGATTACATGGGGTGGTGGGCAGTATGGTACGGCTAACCAGCCGTTGCCCGACGGGACAACATCATCGGTCACCATTCAGGTGGCAGACGGGCAGGAATTAGTGATTGATTTCACAATTGAGACTACGTCTGACCAGTTGCGGTCGTATCGGCCTGGCGCTTGGAGCGGGGATATTCTAGATGACCTGTACCATATCGATGGCCCAGGTTCGGCAAACCAGCTGATTAACGGTATCAGTCGGGCCAATGGAACTGCGACTTTTACCATTCGTGCCGTTGCAACACTAAATGGAGATCCCTTTCCAATTAAGGGCTTTGTCATGGCCGATGCGGAAGCAATAAATACGGGCACCGAGTACATCCAGGGAAGGGCGGAAGGGCAATGGCATGTTGTCGAAATGGCCAAGAATATAGGGGCCGGCAGCTATATTGCCCGTAAGACAAATAATGGGGATGGTACACAAACACTAAGATTGGGGCCAGGAACCGACAATGGCACGGCCGCTGTATCGTTTTTGGCTTTTGATATCCCTGCTCCGGAAGTATCAGCTGATTTTACCATCCTGGGCGGCGGTACAACCGCAATTGCCATTGGCGTATTAGCACCGAATGCAGACTTCGGTGATGCACCGGCGTCGTATGGTGATGTCATGCATTTGATTCCTGACCTGATTTTTGCTCCGGATAATATCGGTGCTGGAGTTGATGTAGATTTGAACACCAATAATTATGAACCCGGCGGGCTCGTTGCACCTCTTTCTGGTTTTTTGGGGACACGTGGCCCGGATGCGGAAGGCGGATCGCAATATAGCGATAACGCTGGTGCCGATGACAACGGTGGAGTTTTTGCCGATGATGGTGATGAGGAAGATGCCTGGTCGCCTGTCAACATCTACGTGGAGCATGGGGGGAACACACTGACCCAGCAAATTCCTTGTAGTGGTACTGGAACGGTGGCCGGATGGATTGACTTCAACAACAATGGAACGTTTGATGCGGACGAACGGGCTTCAGGCGGATGCGTAGCCGGTTTTGCTACGCTTTCGTGGACGATTCCAATTGATATCCAACGTGGACTTACTTTCGTGCGCTTACGGTTCGCGTCCGATGCCTCGGAGGTCCTATTGCCCGATGGTATTGCCAGTGACGGCGAAGTGGAGGACCACGTTTTCACGATTTATGAACCAGGCGTTAGCTTGAGGAAGGAAGGGGCTTTTGAAACATCGGGTCCACAGCAAGCCGGCGACAGGGTTCTTTACACGTTTACCCTAGAGAATACCGGCAATGTCGGTTTGGAAAATATTGTGGTCGAAGATGATAAGGTAGGCGCTATTACTTGGACCGTCGGTGGCGTGACATGGAACCCCTCGACCGATATTTTGGACGTGGGAATGACCGCCATCGGTACGGTAAATTATGTGCTTATGCAAACAGATGTGGACGCCGGACGCGTAGAAAATCAAGCTACCGTTGGCGCTACGCCTATCATCGAAGGCGATTGGCCTGTTACGCCTATTGAGGAACAGAATTCCGACGACCCAGGTCCAAGCGGGCCGGAAGACCCGACGGTGTTGATGATCCCTGCATTACCTTCTTTATCCTTTATTAAAGAAATTGATGTTTCTGTGCTGCCCAATCCGGTTGTTGCGGGCGAGGAGACTACATACACCTTTACAGTGACCAATACTGGGAACGTGACGTTGACCGACGTTTCGATTACTGACGACTTGCAAGGCATCAGCGGACTGACCTATGACTGGTCCAGCGCAGAGGCTGAGGGTATCCTACGCCCGGGCCAGATCGCTAAGGCTACGGCAACCTACTTGATTACGCAGTCTGACATCGATGCTGGTAAAGTGGAGAACCTAGCCACGGTGACGGGCACGCCGCCGTTCGACCCCGCGGATCCGAGCCAGCCAGGTAGCCCGATAACGCCGGTTCCGTCGACACCGGATGTTGACAACCCCGGTACCCCGGGCGACCCGGGTATACCGACGGTCGTTGATGTCCCTGCGGACCCATCGTTGTCATTCGCCAAAACCGGCGTGGTGTCGGTCGATGGTAATACGATTGAATATACCTTCACGGTGACCAACACGGGAAACGTGACGATGGAAGGCATCACTATCGATGACCCGAAAATCACGAATCCAATTGTACTGGATGCCACAACCCTTGCCCCGGGCGAAACCGCCACCGGCACAGCCACCTACACGGTGACCCAGGTCGAGAAAGACGCCGGCGAAGTTGAGAACAACGCCACGGTAACGGGCACACCGCCGTTCGACCCCGCGGATCCGACGCAGCCGGGCGAGCCGATCACACCGGTTCCGTCGACCCCCGATCCGGACAACCCCGGCACACCGGGTAATCCTGAGGTGCCGACCATCGTTGACGTCCCTGCCGATCCCTTATTGTCGTTTGCCAAAACCGGCGTACTGTCCACCGACGGCAACACGATCGAATACACGTTCACCGTCACCAATACAGGTAATGTGACGATGGAGGGAATTACGCTTGTAGAGGCTAGTTTCAGCGGCACGGGCACGGCTCCCGCGCCGGTATTTGTGTCGAACAGCGGCACCAGTGCGGAAGGCACACTTGCCCCTGACGAAGTGGCTGTATACACGGCGACCTATACGCTGACCCAGGCGGATAAGGATGCTGGCGAAGTGGAGAACGCTGCCGCGGTAACGGGCACGCCTCCTACGACCGATCCGGGCAACCCGGCCACGCCGATAACCCCGGTGCCGTCGACACCGGATCCGGGCAACCCCGGCACACCGGGCGATCCGGGCATACCGACCATTGTCGATGTGCCAGGGGATCCATCGCTGTCGTTTGCCAAGACGGGCGTATTATCGGCCGATGGCAATACCATCGAATATACATTCACGGTGACGAACATCGGCAATGTGACGATGGAAGACGTTGCGGTGACCGACCCGAAGATAACCAACCCGATTATACTTACTGTAACGACACTTGCCCCGGGTGACATCGCTACAGGTACTGCGACCTATACGCTCACGCAGGCGGAGAAAGACGCGGGCAACGTGGAGAATGCCGCCACGGTGACGGGCACGCCGCCGTTCGACCCTGCGGATCCGAGCCAACCGGGCGAGCCGATAACCCCGGTGCCGTCGACACCGGATCCGGGCAACCCCGGCACACCGGGCGATCCGGGCATACCGACCATTGTCGATGTGCCAGCGGATCCATCGCTTTCATTCGCCAAGACAGGCGTATTATCGGCCGACGGCAACACGATAGAATACACGTTCACGGTTACCAACTCGGGCAACGTGACGATGGAGGGCATCACTATCGATGACCCGAAAATCATGAATCCAATTGTACTTACTGCAACGACACTCGCTCCGGGCAAAAGTACGACAGGCACGGCCACGTATACTATTTCACAAACGGAGAAGGACGCGGGCGAAGTGGAGAACTTAGCCACGGTAACGGGCACGCCGCCGTTTGACCCTGCGGATCCGAGCCAACCGGGCGAGCCGATCGACCCTGTTCCCTCGACCCCTGATACGGACAACCCCGGCACGCCGGGTGACCCGGGCGTACCGACCGAAGTGGTCATCCCGGTTGACCCCGCACTGTCATTCGTCAAGACAGGCGAGTTGTCCTCGGACGGCAACACGGTAACCTATACGTTCACGGTGACCAACGTCGGCAACGTGACAATGACGAACATCACGCTAGCCGAGGCTGACTTCAGCGGCACCGGCACAGCTCCGGTCCCAGCCTTTGTTTCCAACAGTGGCACGAGTGAGGAAGGTACGCTTGCCCCCGGCGAAGCGGCTATCTATACAGCAACATATACGCTTACACAGGCAGATAAGGATGCCGGAGGGGTGGAGAAT
>NZ_BMER01000001.1:285420-285704 GCF_014636865.1 Parapedobacter pyrenivorans | reverse complement strand
GGCACGCCGGGTGACCCGGGCGTACCGACCGAAGTGGAAGTCCCGGCCGACCCCGCACTGTCGTTTGCTAAGACGGGGGTACTGTCCGCGGACGGCAACACCATCGAATACACGTTCACTGTGACCAACATCGGCAACGTGACGATGGATGGAATAACTGTTGATGATCCAAAAATCAATGGGACAATTACCCTCGATGTCGCTGTACTAGCTCCGGGTGAAGTAACTACGGGCAAAGCAACCTATACCATCACACAGGCGGAGAAAGACGCTGGCGTTGTTGA
>NZ_BMER01000001.1:284256-285231 GCF_014636865.1 Parapedobacter pyrenivorans | reverse complement strand
ATACGGACAACCCCGGCACGCCGGGTGACCCGGGCGTACCGACCGAAGTGGTTGTCCCGGCCGACCCCGCACTTTCATTCGCTAAGACGGGGGTACTGTCCGCGGACGGCAACACCATCGAATTCACGTTCACCGTGACCAACATCGGAAACGTAACGATGGATGGTATCACAGTGGCCGACCCGAAGATTACCGACGCGATTGTTCTTGACGTGACCACACTGGCCCCGGGCGAAAGCACGACAGGCACGGCGACCTATACAGTGACCCAGCCCGAAAAGGATGCCGGCGTGGTGGAGAACCTGGCCACGACCACGGGCACACCGCCGACGACTGACCCGGACAACCCGGCCGCGCCGATAACGCCCGTTCCATCGACCCCTGATAAGGACAACCCGGGCAAGCCAGGCGATCCGGGCATACCGACCGAAGTGGAGGTGCCATGGGCCCCTTCATTGACACTATCCAAAGTTGCAACAAGCGAAAGCCCATATGCCGTGGATGATTACATCGACTACGAAATGGTAGTCCGTAACACGGGCAACGTAACCCTGACAGACGTTGTCGTTACTGACAACAATGCGGAAATTGTCTCCGGTTCACCGATAGCCACCCTGGCACCGAACGCTACGGCCACGGTCATCGCGCGCCACCAGGTTACGCAATCCGACATCGACGCCGGCATCGTAGTGAACCAGGCGAAGGTGACGGCTGATGATCCGGAAGGCAACCCGACACCGGAAGTGCCGTCAGACAATCCGGGTACCCCGCAGCCGAACGACCCGACGGTTGTTGAATTGACTCAACAGCCTGGCTTGTCGCTTACCAAACGGACAACCGGTGAAGGCTCTTATACCATTGGTCAGTATATCAACTACGAGATAACCGTACGCAATACGGGTAACGTTACCTTGACGGATGTCGCCGTTATCGATGATAATGCGGAAATCGTATCCGGTTCATCGATAGCTGCTT
>NZ_BMER01000001.1:0-284102 GCF_014636865.1 Parapedobacter pyrenivorans | reverse complement strand
CGACGCCGGCATTGTAGTGAACCAAGCGAAAGTGTCGGGTGATGATCCGGTAGGTAACCCGACATCGGAAGTGCCTTCTGACAACCCGGATACGCCGCAGCCGAACGACCCGACGGTTGTTGAATTTACTCAGCAGCCTGGCTTGTCACTTACCAAACGGACAACGGGCGAAGGTCCATTTGCAGTCGATGACTACATCAATTACGAAATTGTAGTCCGTAATACCGGCAATGTGACGTTGACAGACATTGTCGTTACCGATAATAATGCGGAAATCGTATCCGATTCGCCGATAGCCAGCCTGGCACCGGGTGCCACAGCCACGGTCACCGCACGTCACCAGATAACGCAAGCCGATATCAATGACGGTATGGTGGTGAACCAGGCGAAGGTGACAGGCGACGACCCGGACGGCAACCCGATAGCGGAAGTGCCTTCTGACAACCCGGATACGCCGCAGCCGAACGATCCGACGGTGGTCGAACTGACACAGCGACCGGCCCTGTCCCTGACCAAACGCGCAACCAGTGAAGGTCCGTATGCATTAGGCAAGTACATAAGCTATGAGATTACAGTCCGCAATACCGGCAACGTAACATTGACGGGTGTAACCGTTACGGATGACAACGCGGAGATCATTGCAGGTATACCGATAGCGCAACTTACCCCGAATGCTATTGCTACAATCATCGCTCGGCACCAAATTACCCAGATAGACATCGACGCCGGCACGGTGGTGAACCAAGCGAAGGTGACAGGCGACGACCCGGACGGCAACCCGATAGCGGAAGTGCTTTCTGACAACCCAGATACGCCACAGCCGAACGATCCGATGGTGGTCGAGCTGACACAGCGACCGGCCCTGTCCTTGACCAAACGCGCAACCAGTGAAGGCCCGTACGCAGTTGGCCAATACATAAGCTACGAGATTACAGTCCGTAATACCGGCAACGTAACATTGACGGATGTCACTGTTACGGATGACAATGCGGAGATCATTGCAGGTACACCGATAGCTTCCCTGAAACCAAACGTGTCGGCTACAGTCATTGCGCGGCACCGCGTAACGCAAGCCGACATCGATGCGGGTACCGTCACGAATCAAGCTACGGTAACCGGCAATGACCCCCGGGGTAACCCAATATCGGAAGTGCCATCGGATAACCCGAATACACTTGAGCCGAACGACCCTACGGTGGTGCCTATGGAGAGCGCACCTATGTTATCGCTAACCAAAGGGGTAACCAGCGAAGGGCCATATGATGTGGGCGACCAGATTAAATACTTCAATATTATAGTAACCAACACGGGAAATGTGACATTGACTGATGTGGTCGTTACCGACGATAACGCCGAAATCATTGCTGGTTCGCCGATTGCCAGGTTAAGACCGGGCGAATCCGCATCGGTAATGGCTAGGCACGTCGTTACGCAGGCCGATGTGGATGCCGGTGAAGTGATTAACCAAGCGCGCGTATCGGGCAATGATCCGGGCGGAAGCCGCACTCCTGAGTTCTTGTCGGACGATCCGAACACACCGGAACCGGGCGACGAGACCATTACACCTATTGCACAAGCGCCGGCAATTCGTATCGACAAAGTCGCCAATAGGCAGCTCGTTGAAAAAGGGGGTGACCGTATAGGGTACCAGCTGCAAGTGATCAACACGGGTAATGTAACGCTCTATGATGTGGAGATTACCGACCCGTTGACGGGATTTGTGCAACAGATTGCCCGGGTGAAACCGGGTGTGATAAACGCACATACCTTCTGGACGACGTATACAACCACGGCTGCCGATTTGGTCGTCGGCAAGATTGTGAACACGGCCACGGTGACTGCTTCGGCACCCGATGGAAGTGAGATCAGCCACGAGGCCAGTGTTGAAGTGGAAGCATACTTCAAAGAAATCGAAGCAGAAAATGATGACTTCGGGCCTGTGAATGGCAAAACGGGTGGAAATGCAGGGAATGTTTTCACCAATGATAAGATCAACGGCGATCCGTTGGTTCCCGGCGAGGTGATCCTGACGAGGGTGCCGTCAGACGACCCGTCGCCATTGAGGCTGGAAGAAGACGGTACGGTGACCATCGCCCCGAATACACCGGCCGGAACGTACAGTTTCGACTACCGGGTGTGCGATGTCATCAATCCGAACAATTGCAGCACAGCCACCGTTACGGTGGTGGTGGCCCCTGCGGAAATCCGGGCTACCGATGACCTGGTGACCGGTGTCAACGGTTATGAGGGTACGTCGAACGTAGCCAATGTGTTTGCCAACGACCAACTCAACGGTGTTCCCATCACATCCGAAGACGTGACGCTTACATTGATTGGCGGTGACCCGGCATTGCGGCTCAACCCCGACGGTTCGGTAGATGTATTGCCTGGTACGCGGGGCGGCACGTATACCCTGGAATACCAGATCTGCGAGAAGCTGAATCCGGATAATTGTTCGGTAGCAAGGGTGACCATCACCGTGGTGAACCCACTCAAAATTCCGAACGTGTTTACCCCCAACGGTGATGGTAAGAACGATCAGTTTGAGATTATCGGCAGTGAAGGTTTTGATCGCATTGAAGTTACGGTCGTTAACCGTTGGGGCAACGAGGTGTACCGGAACGACGATTACCAGAATGATTGGAGCGGTCAGGGCCTTACGGAAGGCACGTACTATTACCTGATAACTACTCATTTGGGTAGTGCAAGGGAAGTACATAAAGGTTGGGTATTGATAAAACGTCTGTAATGAAGAGTCTGATAAAATCAATGATAGGGCTGGTACTGCTTACAGTAGCCAAGGAAGGAGCGGCCCAGCAGAACATCCAGTTCACGCAGTACATTTTCAATTCGATGAGTGTTAATCCGGGTTATACGGGCTACAAGGAGGAATGGTTCGGTCAGCTGGGTCTTCGGAGCCAGTGGGTTGGGCTTGACGGGGCGCCCCGGACGGGGCTGCTGTCCATCGACGGAGTGGTCGATCCGGTTAACAAGCGGCACGGGCTGGGGCTACAGGTTACGGCGGATAGACTCGGTCCGCAGTCGGCTACCTCGGCCTATGCGAACTACGCGTTCCGGCTTCGGCTGAACGAGGAGGATACGCAGCGGCTGAGCTTCGGCATCGGGGCTGGTGTTACGCAGTACAGCCTTGATGGCGCATTGTTGGAACCCACTGACGGGGGCGACCAAATAATCCCTGCGGGCAAAATCAGCAATTGGGTTCCGGATGTGCGTTTCGGGGTGTACTATTACAATCCGAAGTGGTATGCGGGTGTATCGGTGATGGACCTATTGTCGGGCGACCAGAGCAACAACATCTTCCGCTGGGATAACACCACGACCGATAACATCCGCCGCAAGCGGCACCTGTACTTCATCGGCGGTGCATTGTTCAACCTCAACCGGGGGCTGGATTTCCGTCCCAGTTTACTGGTGAAGGAGGACTTCAGGGGCCCGACGAGCCTGGACGTGAACGCGATGTTCATTTTCGGCAAGCGGTTCTGGCTTGGTGCGGGTTGGCGCACGGGTGTGACGGTTTTCAAGCGTGAATATGGCCGGGTGAGCGGCCACAGCCTGAGCGGGCGGAACTCGTTTTCGGCGGTCACCCAGATTTATGTGACGGATGCCCTGCGCATCGGTTATTCCTACGACCACATCGTGAGCCGGTTGAGCAGCGTGCAGAACGGTTCGCATGAGATCACTTTGGGAATCACCTTTGGGCGGCAATCCCAACGGATACTCAGTCCGCGGTTTTTTTAGTTAGACATTAGACAGTCGCCATGAGACATTATCTGAAACCATTCATTTTTTCCACGTTGCTGCTTTGTATCGGCGGCTTCGCTTTTCCACAGGAACAACCCAGCTTACGCGATCGCGCAGATGAGCTGTATAGGCAGTACGAGTATGCGAATGCGGCCAAGCTGTACACGAAGCTGGTGGACACCAGACAGCCCCGCCTTCAGGATCTGGAACGGCTTGCCGACAGCTACCTAAGGATGAACGACTATGAATCTGCCGAAAACTGGTGCGCGCGGGTCATCGGACATGAAGACAGTCCGGCGCAGAACCGGCTGGTCTACGGCGACGTGCTGAAAGCCAACGGCAAGTATGCCGAAGCCAAGGAACAGCTGAAAGCGTATGTGGAAGCGACCGGCGACGCGGCCTCCGTGGCGCTGCAGATCGCGGGTTGCGACTCGGCACAGGTGTGGATGGCCGACCCGACGGTGCATAAGCTGCGCAATGAAGGGGTGAATACGTCGCTGTCGGAGTTTTCGGCATTCCCGGTGGGCGGGAAGGTGTACTACGCCGGCGAGCCGCAAGGCAACGCCGATACCTACGGGTGGACAGGCAACGCCTTCCTGCGGGTATATACGGCCGACCGCAACGCAGACAACATCCTATCCGATGCGGCCCTTGCCAGTGATGACATCAACAGCGGCAAATTCCACGTTGGCCCCGTGGCGACCGATGCCACCGGCAACACCTTGTTCGTGACACGCACATATGTAGGAAACGACGGCGAGCGGACAAAAGAGGGGCAACGGAAATACCGGACCCGCAACCTGGAATTGTTTATCTATACGAAAAGCAACGACGGGACGTGGTCGGCCGAACCCTTTGCGTATAACCGGGTGGAAGAATATTCGGTGGGACATGCGGCATTGAGCACTGACGGCAATACGCTCTACTACGCGAGCGATATGCCCGGTGGACAAGGAGGCACGGACATCTGGTACAGTGAAAGGCAGGCCGATGGTAGCTGGGGTACCCCGGTCAACGCGGGCGCAAGTATCAACAGCGCCGGCGACGAGCTTTTCCCAAATACAGGGCCAAACCATACGCTGTATTATTCAAGTGACGGCTTTGCGAGCATGGGTGGATTGGACGTCTTCCAATCCACCGGGGGGAAGGCACGATGGGGCACCCCGCGGAACCTTGGTTATCCGGTGAATTCATCGGGCGACGATTTTGCATACATCGTCACGTTTAATGGGGAAGAAGGTATCGCAGGTTACCTATCTTCCAATCGCAAAGGCGGACGGGGCAGTGATGACATTTATTCGTTCACGTATGAGAAACCGAAGATTGTAATCCTCTTGCGCGGTACCACATCGGATAAACAGACGGGCGACCGTATCGAGGCGACGGTGACATTATTCGATGGGACGAGAAGAATCATAGCTCGCAAAAGCAGTGGTGAATCGGGGACCTTCGAGTTCCTGCTCGACCGAAACCAAACGTATACCGTACTCGGAAACAAGGAAGGGTACCACGCCGATTCAGCGAAAGTGAGCACGGTGGACATTACAAAATCAGATACGCTGGAAGTGGCATTGCTGTTGGAACCCATATTTAAAGTGGGCGATACGTTTGAGCTGGAGAATATTTATTACGACTTCGACAAACATCATATTCGGCCGGACGCCGCTGCGATATTGGACGAACTGGTGCGCACGCTGCGGGATAATCCGACACTGAAAATCGAGCTCTCCAGCCATACGGACAGCCGGGGCAGTGACGCATATAACGAAGCATTATCGCAGCGGCGGGCACAGTCGGCCGTCGATTACCTGGTGAGCAAGGGTATCGCACGCGATCGCATGATGGCTAAAGGTTATGGTGAAACGCGATTGGTGAACGATTGCGGCAATGACGTGCCGTGCACGCGTGAGCAGCATCAGGCAAATCGGAGAACGGAGGTAACCGTGCTTGAATACTAGCTACTGCTTAACTGGTCATAAGTGGGCTGCGAGATGTATACGGAAAAGCCCGTCGGGCGTTGTAGCTATGAAGGTAATTATTAAAGAAGCCTATCCGGTCATGAGGATTGGGCTAAAACGTTTGATAACGAATTATTGCCCTTGTCAGATTATCAGCTGTGCTGATGTTTCCCAAACAATTGAAGCTATTGGCGAATCAAGACAACAGATTGATTTGCTGGTATTTGGAATGCATATGGATGAAGTGGCAGATATGAAAAGGGTATTGGCGACAGCCAAGCCACAGGTGCAGCGTAATGATATACGTGTTTTGGTCATATCGGATATGTGTGAATCTGTATATGCCCCGCTATGTATTTCTGCGGGAGCAAAGGGGTTTATATCCCCGCATGAGCCTGTGGAGGTGGTGCTCGCTGCAATAAAGGCAATTTTATTAGGTGGAATGTTTGTAAATCGTCTGCTCGCTAGGCATCCGGTCATGCAGCAAATAGTTAATAAAGGTGAATTGAATGTCTTCGACCTATTTTCCTGCCGAGAACAAGAAATAGCAGAATATCTTTTGAAAAATACTTCGCTTCAGGATGTTGGTGAAAAATTGAATCTTAGCTATACGACTGTTGCAACGTATCGGGATAGGATCTTGAAAAAGGCAAATGTAAAACAGATTTCACATTTAAGTAAACTGATCGGTCATAGGCATGAATCGTAATCGTATTTATTTCGTATTTTCGCGCCCATGGATAACCGTTTGGTTCTTTACAATACGTTAACAAGAAAAAAGGAAAAATTTGAGCCGCTGAATCCGCCATTCGTCGGAATGTATGTTTGCGGCCCCACCGTATACAGCGATGTGCATCTGGGCAATTGCCGCACATTTGTATCCTTCGACCTGATATTCCGTTACTTAACCCATTTGGGTTACAAGGTGCGCTACGTGCGCAACATCACGGACGCTGGCCATTTGGAGGGCGATAACGATGAGGGCGACGATAAGTTTGCCAAAAAGGCCAAATTGGAACGGTTGGAGCCCATGGAGATCGTGCAAAAATACACCTTGGGATTCCATGAGGTGCTGCGGCTTTTCAATACACTACCGCCTAGCATCGAACCTACCGCCACGGGTCATATTTCCGAGCAGATTGAAATGGTCAAGAAAATCATCGAACAGGGATATGCCTATGAAGTGAACGGCACCGTATATTTTGATGTGGAGAAATATGTAAAGGAATACGATTATACGATTCTTACTAACCGAAAGCTGGACGATTTACTTAACAACACCCGTGAGTTAAACGGGCAGGACGAAAAACGCGGCCGGCTTGATTTTGCCCTTTGGATCAAGGCGAAACCCGAGCATATCATGCGATGGCCTTCACCGTGGGGTGTTGGTTTTCCTGGCTGGCATATCGAGTGCTCGGCCATGAGCAGTAAATACCTGGGCGATCAATTTGACATCCACGGTGGAGGAATGGACCTGGCGGCTACCCACCACACCAACGAGATTGCACAATCTCAGGCATGCAACCACATGCAACCCGCAAAGTATTGGATGCACACCAATATGCTGACCGTAAACGGTACACGCATGTCTAAATCTGCCGGTAATGGTTTTCTACCCCACGAGCTTTTCAGTGGGAGCCATCCGTTATTGGAACGTGGCTATTCACCCATGGCCGTCCGCTTTTTTATGCTGCAGGCACACTATAGGAGCACACTTGATTTTTCGAATGAGGCGCTTGAGGCAGCGGACAAAGGTTATAGGCGGCTTATGAATGCCATGGCGCTGCTACCTAAACTGAATGCTACAGCCAAGAATACGGAGATAAAGGTCGATGAGTTGAAAGCACGTTGCTACGCTGCCATGGACGACGATTTTAACAGTCCGGTATTGATTGCCGAATTATTCGATGCAGTACGCATCATTAACAGCGCATACGACGGTAAACTCACCCTTGACGAACCGTCGCTGGTGTCGTTGAGGACGCTGATGCAGGATTTTGTGCATGGCGTACTTGGTTTGGTAGATGATAACACAGGATCCGATGATTTCGAAAAATTAATGGATGTTGTCATTTCGCTCCGTAATGAGGCCAAGCATAGTAAAGATTACACCACATCAGACCGAATCAGGGAAGGGCTGAGTTCCATTGGTATCCAGCTTAAGGACAGCAAGGATGGCACACTTTGGAATAAGATTTGATTGGTTGAATTGCTTTTAAGAATCGTTTATCAATCCGCAGTTAATGACAGCTCGTATCAGGATTAGTTTTTCCATCTTTTTTCTCGTTACTTCTATCCCTGTCTTCGCACAGGTATTGGGCAAAGTAGGGAGCTTACTGTCGGCAGATCGCACGGCGGCGCGATTATCAGTTACGGAAGGGCCGCACGCAGCGTTATTATCCGTGGTGGATAAGAATACGACTTTCTTTACCCCTTCGCCGGTGAACGCATTAGACTATTTGAACGAGCGCCCTAATATCCCGGATGTGCTGACTTGGAAACCGACCTACGCAGCCGTTGCAAAAAGTATGGAATGGGGAATTACCGCTGGTCCGCTTTCATTCCAACGCGTGGGAGCTATAAAGCGATATGGTGAGTATTTAGCTGTATGGCGACGTGACCGTAAAGGCAATTGGAAGATTGATCTTCGAGCGCAAATCGAACATAAGGGCGGCAACGAGGAACCCGAATTGCACTATATTGAGCCGGATGATAAAGACTATACGAAATTTAGGACGAAAGAACGAATACAGCAACGGAAAGAAATTGTAGTCAGCAATGATCAGTTGCTGTCGGCAGTACTGAAGTCCGATGCGTCCATTGCATACGGCGAGTTTTTAGCGGACGATGCACGCTTTTATTTTCCGTGGAAAACTCCAATCATTGGAAAGAAGGCTATTCTCGAATTTGTAAAAAAACAAGATATGGCTATCCAGGCAGAGTCATTGGTGGCCAATCGCTCTTATAGTGGGGAACTGGCTTATTCCTATGGCGAGGCCACGGTGGCCACGGCAGCTGAAACACTTAAGTGTAATTACGTACGGATATGGCAGTTACAGCCTGATTTCCAATGGCGGGTTATCATCGAAATGCTGTTTGAGCGATAATTGCTGCTACAGCTGCGCTTCAGTCGTTTCGTTATCTTTTAACCATATCTTCAAGTCGTCGCAATCATGGTACTCATCATTGATGTTGATAAATGTCACTTTCCGACGGCCTTCGAACCATTCGCTTAATTTGCGATTAATTTTATCTTGCAGCGCAGCCTCTTTAATTTTAGCGTAATCCAATTGGAGGCTAGCCTGATGTGGCGCAGTCCGTGACTTGAGGTACGTAAATTGGTATCCAATTTTACCGGCGCGGTCAGTAAATCGTGCCGGTTTTGAATACTCGCCGGGTTGAAGGGTATCTATAGCTGTAAAAACGGAAGCATCAAGCTTATCCGCGGGGATCAGCGTTGTGCGGCTTTGCTGGTTTTCCATATTGAGCAGCATGCCCCCGTTGTATTTGGTTTCTTTATTATCCGAATACAGGGTCGCTGCACTATAGAAATCGAGTTTATTGGCCACTACGTTTTCATAGATACTGTCGATATTGGCTTTTGCACGCTCCAGGCTAGCTGCAGTGGGTTTGATTTGGACGAGGATGTGGCGTGTCCGTACCTCTTCTCCGCGGCGTTCCAGCACTTCCAGGAAATGGAAACCATGCTCGGATTCAAACACTGGTGAGAGCTCTCCCGGTTTCATCCGAAAAGCCATGGCAGTATATTCCTTTACCATCATGTCTCGTGTGTGGAAGCCAAGATCACCTCCATAAGGGGCCGAACCGCCGTCCTGTGAGTACAGCCGCGCTACCGTGGCAAAGTCTGTGCCTTCCTGTACCTGGCTGCGGAGCTCCTCCGCGCGGTCGCGAAACTGTTGCTTTTCCTCGCGGGTAAGTTGGGGAAATATCACCAATTCGCCTACCTCTACTTCGGTATTGAAATAGGGTAAGCTGTCAGCGTCCAACGATTCGAAATACCGCTTTACCTCCAATGGGGTCACATCGATGCCTGATACGATATTCTGCTGCATCTTATTGGCCTTCAATTGCTCGAACACACTGGGCCGCATCTCTTCCTTGTATTGGAGCAATGAACGATTGAGAAACTGCTCGAGCCGCTCTTGTCCGCCCGCTTGGGTTGACATGTATCGCAGGCGGGAATTGATATTGTCGTCCACTTCGCCCTCACTCACTTCTATGGAATCAATGGCAGCCTGCTGGGCTAATAATTTCTGTGTGAGCTGTTGTTGGAGGATGTAGCATTTGAAATCTTCGTCGGCCTTATTGCCCTGGGCGAGGTATTGGGCATATTGCATTTCGATTTCTGATTGCAGGATGATGTTGGAACCGACCACCGCAGCTACCTTATCGATGACGTGTGGTTCTTGGGCAAGGGCCCAATTGGAAGTGCCTACTATTGCCAAAACCAGAAAAATGCAGCTATGTTTACTCATTTAGTTATATATTTCAATGTTGTTCTTTTCCCGGGCATCGTCTACAATGCTCCTTTGCATTTGGTCAACCAAATCAATTTTACGTTTATTCAAAATCAGGTTGCGGATATTGTTGGTTACCAATGACAGTGGCGAATGCGTATCCCTGAATTTCGAATCGTGCAAAATTATCAGATATAATTCATTATTTTCAATTATTTCAAAAATTCGGCCTTTTTGGTCAAAATTGTCCTCTCCAATCCCCGAAAGCGGAATCTTTTTTACCAGTTCGTCGACATAGTGCCACGAAGTATCGTGCAATGCATATTGTGAAGCGTACCTGGCGCAGTATTTTTCCAGTACATCTTGCTCCTCAAAATCCGTTGAAACAAACAATCGTTTTACGCGCTCCAATTCCGGTGCGTCGCTTTGTAACTGGATATAGGATACTTTGAGGATGGGCTGCTTGAGTGTAAATAAGTCCTCGCGCGACTCGTAATATCGCCTGATTTCATCATCCGTGATCACGGTATCCAGTTTTTGGCTCACCAGTGCTTGCTCATATTCATAAACAATAAGTCCGTTTTTGTACTCCTCCACCTGCCGATCAAGGCGATCCGTATTGATATTAACGTTGCGCTGCGCATGGTGAAGCAAGGCTTGCTGACGTGACCATTGCTCAATATACGCCCGTACTAGTTGTATACTATCAACTCCCGTTACCCCCCGAGGCACGACGCCCTGCAAATCTTCGGGATAGAGAAATTGATCAAATGATCGTGCCACTGGCTTTGGTTTTCCACGGTTACAGGCAGCCAGCAATGATGTAAGAATAACGAAAGTTAATATAAATGCCCTAACCATTAACTTGTCCATGCAACGCGATGCCAACCTGCTTATTTCAAAAGGCTAAGGTACGTATTTGGTGTCAATGCCAGGTGAATTTAACCATTTTTAACACATCGAAAAGGGTTGGTTTAACGACCGAAATAGCTAGTGATTTCGTAAAATATTTGCCATAAAGCGCTGTTTTTTTGACAATAATGCTATTTTTGTGTGCCCGATATCTGGGATGATGCCAACGATAGCAATTTAGCAGTATAAATCAAAATTACAATAAATATGGTTAATAACAATATCAATCGTAAGCTCAGGATGGGAATGATCGGTGGTGGAAAAGGGGCATTCATTGGTGAAATACATCGCATCGCAGCCACAATGGATGGACAGATTGAGCTGGTATGTGGGGCGTTCAGTTCCGATCCGGAGCGATCAAAGGAGAGTGGCGAGTCGCTCTTTCTTCCCGTCAATCGTGTTTATGGAAGTTATCAAGAGATGATGGCGGAAGAACGTAAGCTTCCGGAAGGTGAACGTATGGATTTTGTCAGCATCGTTACCCCCAACCACGTCCACTTTGACCCTGCCATGCTGGCGCTCGAAAATGGCTTTCATGTGGTGTTGGATAAGCCCATGACGTTCGATTTGCAGGAAGCTAAGCAGCTTAAGGAAAAGGTAGACGAAACCGGCCTGCTATTTTTGCTGACCCACACCTATGTAGGTTATCCAATGGTACGGCAGGCCAGGAAACTCGTGCGCGACGGTGCATTGGGTAAGATCCGCAAAATCTATGTGGAGTATCCACAGGGGTGGCTCAGCAGGTTTTCAGAGCAATCGGGCGACAAGCAGGCTGCGTGGCGTACAGATCCGACCAAATCGGGTAAGAGTGGTTGCATGGGCGACATCGGTACCCATGCATTGCACCTGGCGGAGTTTATTTCCGGATTGCGTACCACACAGCTGTGTGCTTCGCTGTATACCTATGTGGAGGGGCGGAAGCTGGAAGATGATGGTAACATCCTGCTCCAGTTCGATAATGGCGCCAGCGGTGTGCTCGTCGCTTCGCAGATTGCTGCGGGCGAGGAAAATGCACTGAAAGTCCGGATGTACGGCGAGAATGGGGGACTGGAGTGGAGCCAGCAGGAGCCCAACACCTTGTTGGTGAAATGGCTGGATGAACCTGCTCAAATCTACCGGGCTGGTGGGAATGCGGCGATCTCACCCGAGGCGCGGGCCTTTTGCCGCACGCCAGTGGGGCACCCCGAAGGTTATCTCGAAGCTTTCGCAAACCTTTACCGGAGTTTTGGAGGGGCATTGCGAACCAAATTGGGTGGTGTGCAGGGGAATACCCATGTGCCCGATTTCCCTTCGGTAGACGATGGCGTGCGCGGTATGGCCTTTCTGGATAATGTGCTGCGGAGTAATGAAAGCAACGAAAAGTGGACACCATTTACGGTGTAGAAGGTGATTTTTTTATTCGGTATTAATAATTTATTTGAAAACTATGCAAACAGTTAAAGGCCCGGGTATATTCCTGGCGCAATTTTTAGGCGACCAGCCACCGTTTAATACGCTTGAATCCATTTGCCGGTGGGCTAAAGACCTCGGATTTAAAGGTATACAAATCCCCACTTGGGCAACAGCTTATTTCGATTTGCAAAAGGCTGCCGAAAGCAAAACCTATGCGGATGAAATCAAGGGGATGATCAACGAAATTGGCTTGGAGATCACGGAATTGTCTACCCACCTCCAGGGTCAATTAGTAGCCGTGCATCCGGCTTATGATCAGCAGTTTGACGGCTTTGCCCCCGCACAGTATCACAATAATCCGAAGGCACGTCAAGAATGGGCCGTGCAGCAACTGAAATATGCTGCTAAAGCATCGCGCAACTTGGGATTGAGTGCACATGGTACCTTCAGCGGAGCGCTGTTATGGCATACCGTTTACCCATGGCCCCAGCGCCCGCAGGGGCTGGTAGATACGGGTTTTACCGAGTTGGCAAACCGTTGGCGACCAATACTGGACGCATTTGATGAACAGGGTGTAGATGTGTGCTACGAAATCCATCCAGGAGAAGATCTGCATGATGGGGTGAGCTATGAGCGGTTTCTGGAAAAAGTGGATAATCACCCTAGGGCATGCCTTTTGTATGACCCTTCCCATTTTGTTTTGCAATGCTTGGATTACCTGGCCTATATCGATCATTACCATGAGCGCATCAAAATGTTCCATGTGAAAGATGCTGAATTCAATTCATCCGGGAAACAGGGCGTATATGGCGGGTATACCGGCTGGGTAGAACGGGCCGGTCGCTTCCGTTCGCTGGGCGATGGACAGGTGGATTTCAAAGCGGTATTCAGTAAGCTAACCGCCTACGATTTTAAGGGTTGGGCAGTGATGGAATGGGAGTGTGCGCTTAAGCATCCGGAAGACGGAGCACGGGAAGGGGCTTTATTTATCGAAGACAACATTATCCGTGTTACCGAAAAAACGTTTGACGACTTCGCCGGTGGAGATGCTGACGAAGCGAGCAATAGACGCTTGCTCGGGCTGGAATAAAAAGCGCGGTGATGGATGGGAGGCGCATCGGTTTTACCATGGGATTGCTGCTCATTTTTGCAGCACCCATGGTCGGATTAAGCCAACCGGACACGTACCTTGTGCAACAATTGGATAACCGAAATGGCTTGTCCAACAGCGCGGTCAATTGTGTCTTCCAGGATTCCGATGATATGCTTTGGATTGGTACGTGGGATGGGCTCAACCGTTACGATGGCAAGTCTTTCCTGGTTTTCAATTACGACAGTTATAACCGCAATGACCCACGCAGCATCGGGAGTAACGTCATCCAGCATATTACCGAAGACCGTAATCGGAATATATGGGTCAGCACAATGGAGGGGGTATCACGGTACGAGAAGCAGCGTGGGATCTTCCATCATTATTTTTATACCCGCAATAAACGAAGCCAAGTTCGCGAACAGGAATTTGAGGTGACGGTGGATACGGCAGGACAATTGTATGCCCGTACGGCTACCTTGGGGTTCGCGCGATATGATGCGCAGCGTGATTCATTCTACGCCTGTCCACTACCGGGAACTGATGGGCACTTTCAGAAAATTCTGTTCGATCGGGGCAATCGGTTATGGACGCTGTCGGAGTCTGGGGAAATCCGTGTGTTCGAAAAAGAATCCAACCATCAATTTGAGCCGATACCCGTTGTCGGCCCTGATAGTGGACCATATACGGGGTTGTTTATAGCCAATGACAAGGTCTTTTTGGCAACATCAACGGGGCGGTTGAGCAAAGTGGATGGACTCAACCTGAAGTCAAGTGAGGTCGCCCAATTGCACTCGGGTATCCGCTCCATGGCGTTTTACGACCAGCAGTATTACCTGGCATTGGAAGGACAGGGCTATCGCGTGTTCGACCTAGACTTCCGTCAGGAAGCAGGCGACGGGAACATGAGGCCACTGGAGAATGTGAAAATCACCGCCTGGACGCCGGGGAGTGAACAACTCCTATGGGTTGCCACCGATGGCAACGGTCTGATTAGGGTGGCGCCGAAGACCATTCCCTTCGGCCACCTTTCACCATCGGCCGTGGGCGCTACCAAACCCATCAGGGCGATATGTCAAGTAGACGGCGCGCTGTGGATAGGTACCAAAGGAGGGGGGATCGCTTCCACCTTAGCTTTTGATCCAACAGGGAACACACCGGCCCATTGGCAATATTACACTACGAATGATGGACTAAGTAACAACGCGGTGTATGCTATCGAGGCCGGGGGCAACAACCTGATCTATGTGGGAACGGATGGGAAAGGGCTCGCACTCTATGACCGTCAAGCTAAGCAATTTGTCAATTGGGTGGATTTAGAAGGACATGAGGATTGTCCGGAATTTGGTTCAGTATACGCCATCGCAGAGGATAGCGATGGTTCGGTATGGGTGGGAACCAGTGGATATGGCTTACTCCATCTCCGGTTTACCCGGATGGCATCGCATCGACTCGCGGTACAATTTGTTCGGCAGTACACCTATTCCAATGATGAGAAAGGGCTGGCCAATGACATCATCTATGCCGTATGCCATGGTTCGGATGACTACCTATGGATAGCCTGCCGTTATGGCGGGTTGAGTTTACTGAATAAGAAGAGTGGCAAGATATCCACATTCAAGGCATTCACACACGAGGGCAGCCTTTCCAATAACGACGTGCTCGCACTGTATAAAGACAGTAAAAAGCGGTTCTGGATCGGTACAAGCTACGGACTCAATTGGATTGCGGAAGCAGCGATTACGCAGCCTCAGCCGGTATTTAATCACTTGAATACCTCCAATGGTCTCCCTAATAATACCATCCATGCCATTACGGAAGATGATTCGGGCTACATTTGGGTGAGTACCAACAAAGGGCTGGCCCGGGTCAATCCGACAGATTCAGGTGTGGCGCATTATCAGGAGGCCGATGGTCTGCAAAGCAATGAATTCAGCGATGGTGCAGTATGGAAAGATGCACAGGGATACCTGTATTTTGGTGGAATCTATGGACTGAATTACTTCCTGCCCCAGCATATCCGTGAGAATGTGCGCCGGCCCAACTTGCAGCTTAGCGGACTCCATTTTGCAGGAAAGCCATTCATCGGCGGCGAGGACCTGGTATTGCGGGCAGGGCAGTCCGATCCGGGGCACTATGCAGTATCCCGTACCGATAACTTCTTTGAAGTTGAGCTCAAAGCGATCAGTTTCCTGCACGCGGAGAAGTGTGAGTATGCTTGGAAATTGGAGGGCCATGATAAGACGTGGCAATACGGTGGAACAAACGGAAAGATAACCTACAGTAACATCCCTCCGGGGCGGTATGCGCTATCAGTTAAATGGTCAAATGGCGAAGGATTATGGACGGCACAGCAAGAAGCTTTTCAGTTGCACGTAAAACCTTACGTATGGTTGACTTGGCCCGCACTGCTCGGTTATGCATTGTTGCTGGCAACTGGTGCATCTATTTTTTACAGCAACAGGAGAAACAAACTGGAAATTAAGCATCGGCTACGCTTGGAGCAAAAGCTACGTGAAAAAGATGAAGCCTTACATGAAGAGCAACTCAACTTCTTCACCAATATTGCCCATGAACTGCAAACGCCGCTCACGCTGATTATGGGTTCTGCCGAACGGTTCCAGCATTATGACCGGCAGGATACGGCACCAGCACTGAAGCAAAACCTGTTGGCGATGCTTTATCAACAGGCATCCCGGCTTACTTACCTTGTGCAGCAACTGCTTGAGTTTAGAAAAGCCGAAGCAGGATATTTGCAAAACCACTACGCCATCCTTGACGTGTCATCACTGATTACCCAGCTAACCGACCTCTTCTTGCCGCTTAGTGAACAACAAGACATCACCTATGAACGGCAGATACCCGATGGCATCATATTGCCTACGGATAAAGACAAATTGGAGAAAGTCTTATTCAATTTGCTATCAAACGCGTTCAAGCATTCCGGGAGGCGTGAGCATGTCATTATTGCTGTGCAATGGGATGCGACGGCCGCGTTACTGCGGATCACTGTGTCGAATTCCGGATGTGAGCTCGAACAACACGAATTGGAAGGACTTTTCGACCAATTCCGTACGGGACGTAAAGAAGACCCTGCTACATTCACTACAGGGATCGGCCTGGCCTTCACGCGACGGCTCGTCCAATTGTTGGAGGGGAATATCCGTGCCACCGTCGATCAGGGATGGATATCATTCTGTGTTGAGCTCCCGCCACCAAAGGATCATCATGATGCTGAAGGTGGTATGCAGTATGGTGGAACCCCGTCTTTTATTTACCGAAACATGACTTCGGCGACTGCCCATGATACGCTAACGCCCACGGATGAGCAGAATAAGGGAGCGCTTGTGGAGACCCTGTCGGGCACCATTAAAAAAACCATTCTAGTCGTTGAAGATGAACCTGGTATCCGATATTTGCTGCGTGACATCCTTGGCGAACATTACGTGGTTTATGAGGCGGTCAATGGATTGGAGGCCGTGGGCCTCATCCGCAAGCAGGTGCCCGATCTGATCATCAGCGACGTAATGATGCCCGGAATGGATGGTCTTACACTTTGCGAGAAGATAAAAAATACGCCGTCTACTTGTCATATCCCCGTTGTTATTTTATCAGCGAAAGGCAGTGTGGAGCAGCGGACCGAAGGCTATGAGGTCGGTGCTGACGCATATATAGCCAAACCTTTTCATAGCAATCACCTTAAAGTACGGATAAAGAATCTGTTTGAACAACAGGAACGCCTGCATCAACTGTTCGCGCAAGGGGGGACCGATCCTGTACCATTGACGGGTAACCGGGAGCAGCAACAGTTTCTCAATGCATTGGTGAAGGTGATTGAGACCCAGTTAGACAATCCGGAACTCAACGCGGCGACACTTGAACATGCGCTTGCCCTTAGCAAGATGCAGCTTTATCGCAAACTGAAAACCTTGAGTAACATGACGCCTTCGGAATTCATTCGGCATATCCGGTTGAAACACGCGGCGCGTTTGTTGACCACCACCCCATTGACGGTCGCGGAAATCTTCTACCGAACGGGATTTAACAACCAATCTTACTTTTTCAGGGAGTTCAAGCGGCAATACCATTGTGCACCCAATGAATACCGAGCCCAGCATTATGTAAGGGTATAAATCGCTGTTTTTTTGTAATTACGGGCAATTTGCAAGCGCCGTATAGCAAAATGTAACCATAGTACAGCGCTGTGAAAGGTAAGACCTATACCTTTGTAAGACCAAGGAAATCTATATTCACTAAATGTAACCAACTATGAAGCCATTAAGACCACTATTGACAAAGGGTGCAATCCTTTTACTGCTGTTGCTCGGCTGCCTGATAGCGCCGGTCGCTGCACAGCAAGCCCGACAGGGGACTGTCGTTGCTGCAGATGGTAGCCCACTTGGTGGTGCTACTGTGGAGCTGAAAGGCGGCACCCAGCGCACATCGACAGATGCTGCAGGGAATTTTACCATCAATGCGCCGGACGAGGCAATATTACTAATCTCTTTTATGGGTTATACCACCCAGGAAGTTGCAATCAATGGGCAGTCTGTACTATCCATTACGCTCGACGCAACATCCAGTGATTTGGATGAGGTGGTGGTGGTCGGCTATACTACGCAACGTCGCACCACCATCACCGGCGCCGTGGGTACGGTGCCTATGGGTGATGCCGAAAAACGGCGGGTTCCCAACGTCACTCAGATGCTTCAGGGGCAGATTGCCGGTGTGCAGGTCACGCAGGCCACGGGGGCTCCCGGCGATCCGATTGATATCCGCATCCGTGGTGTCGGAACCATCGGCAATAACAGCCCGCTTTTTGTCGTTGACGGTATCCCGTCAACTAATTTCTCCTTTATCAATCCCCAGGAAATTGAATCCATGACTGTCCTGAAAGACGCATCGGCGGCAGCCATATATGGTTCGCGCGCCGCGGGTGGCGTAGTGCTGGTTACGACCAAAAAAGGAAAGGTCGGCCGCACTGCACTAGACGTGAATTATTTCAATGGTATTCAGCAGGTCACCAACTTGCCAACCATGCTCAATAGCCAGCAATACCTCAATAAACTGGAAGAAGCGTGGAATAATGCCGGTTTCAGTGGCACGAATCCCTATACAGCGGAAAAAAGCAGGGGCGATCTTGCAGATACCGACTGGCTGGATGAACTGTTTGAGACCGGACGCTCGCAAAGCGTCCAGCTTACGGCTTCCGGCGGAAGTGAGCAGGTTCAATTCCTGCTTTCGGGCGGCTACTACAAACAGAATGGCGTCGTGGTCTTCGACAATGATCAATATGAGCGGATCAACCTACGCAGTAACATCAACGCTAACCTGACGGATCGCATCCGTGTAGGTACTAATCTGCAACTTTCGCATGAAAGGCGCGATGTACTTTCCTCGCGTGGGGATGCCCCAGGCATCATTCGCCATGCGCTGTTGCGCCCGCCCGTACTGGCCGTTTACAAAGATCCGACGGATCCAACATACAGCGCGCGCAATCCCTTTACGGACCTGCCTTTTTATCAAGCTGACGGCAGTTTTGAAAGCAGTAAATACGAGTGGACACAGAATCCCATTGCGCTGGCCTATTTTACCGATAACAGGCAGAAACAGTTCAAGACTTTCGGTAATGTATATGGCGAGTATTCGATATTAGCGGACCACTCCTTGAAGTTCCGCACGAATGTGGGCGTGGAGCTGAACTTTAACCACAACAAAGCATTTTTTGAGAATTTTGGTGATGACGATGGCGGTGGCGGTGACCTGGATAAGGGCAAGGGTCTTGGCAGGCAAAATCGGCCCAACGGGCTGAACGAAGACCGGGGCGATGATTTCACCATCACCTGGAACAATACGCTAAGCTACGACAAGACCTTTGCTGGCATACATAGCCTCAATGCGTTGGTAGGTTCGGAATTCATCAACAATACCAGCGCCTCCATCAATGCATCCCGGCGACGCTATGAATATTCAAATCCAGCATTCCATTATATTGATCTTGGGCCCACGGATAACGACCTGTGGAATGGGGGCTTCGGACAGGAATGGGCCCTGTTCTCCTTATTCGGAACGGCTACCTATGTATACGACGGGAAGTACATGCTCACAGGCAACCTGCGGGCGGACGCATCTTCCCGCTTCGGTGCAAATAATCAATGGGGCTATTTCCCATCGGTATCGGCCGGATGGGTGATCACGGAAGAGGGATTCATGCAAGGCATCGCTTGGTTAGACTACCTCAAAATACGGCTAAGTAGCGGAACCTTGGGCAACCAGTCGATACCGAATTATGCCTACCGTACACTGTATTCACGCGAAGGGCACATCACCCGCTATGGCAACCCTGATCTTCGCTGGGAATCGACCACGCAGCACAACGTCGGTATCGACCTGAATGCTTTTCGGAATAGGTTTTCGGTGTCTGCCGATTACTTCGTTAAAAACACGCACGATATCTTGCTACCTGTAAGCCTGCCCAACTTGGTGGGTAACGTGGGAGCGACCTACGTGAATGCTGGCGAGGTGGTCAACGAAGGGTTTGAGTTGGGGGTGAGTTTCAGGGATGTGACGCAAGGTGGACTGTCCTATGGCATCAATGCAAACCTGGCTACCCTCACGAATACCGTGGAGAAATTGCATCCCAACGTGCCGCGTATCATTGGCGAGGTGACGCGGGCAGAAGCCGGCCAGCCATTGGACGTGTACTACGGCTACATCATGGAAGGCATCTACCAGAATGCGGCGGAGGTAACCAGCCACCTGCATGGTACCGCCAATCCCGCTACGCTGCCCGGTGATATCCGTTTCAAAGACCTAAACGGCGACGGTATCATCAACGACGAAGACCGGACCTTTATGGGCAACCCGATTCCAAAGTTGACGTACGGCTTCAACTTATCTGCCGGCTACAAAGGGTTTGACGTTGCCGTGCTGATTCAGGGGGTACAGGGAGTAGACCGCTACAATGATGGCAAGAAGATTTTGGACTATGACACCCGCCCGTTCAACTATACGACTGCTGTATTGGGCAGTTGGAATGGTGAGGGCAGCACCAACAGTATCCCGCGGGCAAGTTTTACGGATAACGGCAGCAGCAAGGTATCCAGCATCTATGTGGAAGATGCTTCATACCTGCGGTTGCGGAATGTAGAGGTGGGGTATTCCTTCGGTTCGTTGCTGCGGAGTGCAAACTGGGGTGTGCAAAACCTCCGGTTATATGTGTCCGGTCAAAACCTGTTTACGTCGACGAATTATTCGGGGCTGGACCCCGAGACCACCGATCAGATCGACAAAGGAACCTATCCGCAGTCGCGGGCTGTACTGTTTGGTGTGAATGTAACCTTTTAACCCGAAAAACGCTTAATGTTATGAATACCTATATCAAAAGCTTACCCGTTGCCGCGCTCTTGCTGCTGGCTAGTTGTGAAAAATACCTGGAAAAGGATCCCATCGGCATCCTGACCGAAGAACAGATAGCCACGGATCCTACCGTGGGAACCATCACCGGCGCCGTTACCAACGCATATGTACCCTTGGCCAGTACGCTCAATCTTTTCGGCGATTGGAATTGGACACAGGGCCTGGTGCTGCGCAATGATTTCATCACCGAAGATATTGCATCCGGCGATGCTAACAAGAAGTGGAGTCCGGATGGCGACCAGGCGTGGATGGACGACGTGGCATCATTTAACTTCACGCCCGAAAATGGTGCATTCAATGGTCTTTGGACGTACGACTATGAGGGTATTTCGCGGACCAACTTGGCCATCAGTCAACTCACTGATGAGGCTATCATCCAACAGACGGGTATGGAGCAGAATTTGCGCAATAGATTACTGGGTGAGGCATACTTCCTGCGTGCGTTCTACTATTTCAACTTGGTAGCCAATTTTGGTGATGTGCCATTGTTGTTGAAACCGCTGACCAATTTCAACGAAGCTTACGAGGTGGCGCGCCGTGCGCCGAAGGATGAGGTGTGGACGCAGGTAAACAGCGATCTTACGGAAGCTGCCAACCTGCTGCCCAATAGTAAATATACGAGTGATAGCGAAAAATGGCGGGCATCCAAAGGGGCAGCAATTGCGCTGCACGCGAAGACAGCCCTGTACCGTGGGCAATGGCAGCAAGTCATCGACAGGGTGCAGGAGCTGGAAACACTCGGCTTCTACCAGCTCAATAGCAATTATTTCGATAGTTTCGACGTGAGCAAGGAGTTTGCTGAAAACGAGGTGATCTTTGCCTTTGATCATCAGCAGGGTGTACTGCCGCGCAGGGGAAACGGCCTCACGGCATTGCTGGGTTGGGGATTCCTGGCGCCATCGCCAGATTTTACGGGTAGTTTCGAGGCCAACGATCCGCGTTTGGATTATACCGTCAATGTGTCGGATCAGGCGGTATATAAACTTTTGGGTGGTACCAATACCGATAATAAAGGGAACGATGACGCGCCGAGTAACAAAATTTATATTCGCTGGGCCGATGTGCTACTATGGAAGGCAGAAGCATATACCGAACTGGAAAGTTATCCACAGGCCATCGCACTCATCAATGAAGTGCGGCAGCGTGCCCGCAATACGCCGATTATAGGTGGCGGTACCGCTCCCGGTGGTACATTGCCCAACCGTGGGGCTAGCACCGATAAAACACAGGTAAAGGAGTGGCTCATGCACGAACGCCGTGTGGAATTGGGCATGGAATCGCATCGCTTCAGCGACCTGCGCCGTTGGGGTGCCGCCAAGGCTGTGCTTACGGCGCTGGGTAAGAATTTCCAGGATCGGAATTACCTTTATCCCATCCCGCAGGGCGAAGTGGACAAGTCGGCAGGCTCAATTACACAAAACGACGATTATTAAACGGATTGCCTACAATGACTGATATTTCAACGCGATTCGCGGAAAACCCATTATTGGCTCCAAAGGACCTCCAGCCATCGCATGAGGGGCTGGAGATTGCCTGTCTGCTCAATCCGGGCGTATTCCAATTCCAGGGAAAGACCTGGCTGTTGGTGCGGGTGGCCGAACGGCCGCCGCAACGGGATGGTTATATCTCGTTTCCGGTACTGAAGGATGGCGGCGGCATAGACATCATCGGCTTGCCGACCGCCGATCCGGAACTGGATCTGACCGACCCGAGAGTTATCACCTACCAGGGAGCCGATTACCTGACCACGCTGTCGCACCTGCGCTTGCTCTGTAGCTTGGACGGTATCCGTTTCTATGAACCGGATGATTATCCGAGGTTGGTCGGCGAAGGGTTGCTAGAAACCTTCGGTATTGAAGATTGCCGGGTAAGCTTGCTGGATGGCCGATATTACCTCACATTTACTTCCGTATCGCCCAATGGCGTTGCCGTAGGAATGCGCACGACTACTGATTGGCAGCAGTTCGAAACGCATGGACTGATTCTCCCACCCCATAATAAGGATTGCGCTATTTTTGAGGAGCGCATCGACGGGCGGTATTATGCATTGCACCGCCCAAGTAGTGTGGATCTCGGTGGCAACTACATCTGGCTTGCGCAATCGCCCGATGGCCTTCACTGGGGGCAGCATCAAATCATCGCCCGTACACGCACAGGCCACTGGGATAGCGCGCGCGTGGGTGCCGGTGCCGCACCCATCAAAACCGAAGCGGGATGGCTGGAAATCTATCATGGTGCCGACGCGCAAAATCGGTACTGCCTGGGCGCGTTGCTGCTGGATATGAACGATCCATCCCGGGTCATCGGTCGTACTGCGGATCCCATCATGGAACCAAGCGCCCCGTATGAAGTAAGTGGTTTTTTCGGGCATGTGGTGTTCACCAACGGCCATGTGGTCAATGGTGATGAATTAACCATCTATTACGGGGCGGCGGACGAATTTGTGTGCGGTGCACGATTTTCCATTAACCAAATCCTTTCCAAACTTATATAGCGCCATGTTTAGGAAACTTTCTGCAGAGATTAGCCATTTCAAACAGCAACCACTCAATTTCAGGGTGTTGGTGCTGACCAACTTGATCTACGCATTTGTGCTGCCGGTCATTGATATTTTCGTGGCAGCCTATGTGATGCGTAGCTCCAATGACCCCGTGAAGGTGGTCGTTTACCAATTGACGATCTATACCGGTATTCCCCTTACCTTCCTATTAAATGGCTTTTTGCTAAATAGGTTCAACATCAAAACGCTTTATTCGGTCGGCATGATGCTCAGCGCAGTTTCGATGATGATTATGATGTCCTTGAAAACGTTGGACTTGATGGGCATTGCTGCCGCGGGACTAACCATGGGCATGTCCTTCGGTTTTTATTGGGCTAATCGTGATTATCTTGCGCTGGCGATGACCAATGATGGCAATCGGAATTACTATTATGGACTGGAAACCTTTTTCTATACCATCATCGCTGTGGTCGTACCTGTCATGATTGGCTGGTTTATCGAATATGGCGGCCGCGCAGGTGGTGATGTACAGTCGGCGTACCGCATCGTTACCGGATTGGTGTTCGTGGTGACAGTGCTGGCTTCAGTGATGTGCTTTCGCGGTCATTTCCATAATCCTGCGCAAAGGCGGTTCATTTTCTTTAAATTCCACCCGTATTGGTATAGGATGCTGCTCCTGGCAGCGCTGAAGGGGCTGGCACAGGGCTTCCTGGTGACGGCTCCGGCGATGCTCATTATGCGGCTTCTTGGCCAGGAGGGGGCATTGGGCACTGCCCAATCCGTAGGTGCTATCGTTGCGGCCATCATCATGTATGTCGTTGGCCGGGCTACCCAGCCTAAACATCGACTGACAGTCTTTGCCATAGGGTTGGTGTGCTTTACCCTGGCCGCAATCATCAACGGCATGCTCTTCAATGCCACAGGTGTCATCCTTTTTATGCTGTTTCTGCTCGTAGCCAAACCACTATTGGATCTTGCTTATTTCCCTATCCAATTCAATGTCATTGACCTGTTGTCAAAACGGGAAAATCGCAATGAATTTGCCTATATACTCAATCACGAGGCGGGGCTTTACGTGGGGCGCTTTTTGGGTGCTGCCACCTTCATTGCCCTGGCTTGGTATTATTCGGATGAATTTGCCCTCCGGTATGCCATCATCATCATTGCCTTCTTGCAATTAGCTTCTATCTTTGTGGCGAAGCGATTGCTTAAGCAAGGCGAGGAGCTAAAGAAAGACGATTTGATAAATACGCCATTATAATATCATTCTACAACGATAACATGATACAACAGCGAATTAAAAGGAGTCCGATAAGGGGATTATTATTCCTTTTTTTGATCTTCTCCTGTAAGCAACAACCCGAAATACAGGGGATTCCGTTACCGCAACAAACCCTTGCCCGCGTGGATTCGATGCCGGCCTTGCCGCAGCCGCTCCACATCATCGACTGGCAGGGGTTGGCACAGCGATATGACAGCACGGTATATGATTTTAACGCTACCGGCGATTATTGGCCACTGGTATGGTGGGATCGTACGGCAAGGAATTTTGACCAGCCCGTAATAGGACTTTATACGGCGATGGGCGACGCGCGCCAGGGGCCCGATAACCACAAAGGGATGTTTCATGAATCGTTGGCGACGATGGGTGGTGTATTGGGTGCTACGTTGGTGGGGATAGACAAAAGCAACCAGGACGGGCTTAACTACGTCGGTATGCTGAAGAATTATTTCAACCGCGAGACAGGCTGGAACATCATGATGAACAACACCGCTCCCGAAGTAGCCTTATTGGGTGGTGGCTATGGCCGCGATTGGTGGTATGACGTATATCCCAATGTGTTGTTTTATGCCATTTATGATAAATACCCCCAAGAGCCCGATTTTGAAAAGCTGGCCAAGACAATAGCTGACCAGTTTTATAAAGCCGACTCGATATTGGATGGGAATTATGACTGGACATTTTTCGACTATGGGGCCATGAAGCCCATGAAAAACTGGATATGTGCCCAACAGGATGCCGCAGCGGGGCACGCTTGGGTGCTATATGCCGCTTACCGTAAGTTTGGCGATGAGAAATACCTGAAAGGGGCATTGCGTGCGCTTGGTGCGCTGGAAAAGCAGGCCGAAAACCGATTTTACGAAATCCTGATGCCTTTTGGCGCATACGCGGCTGCTCGGATGAATGCCGAGGAAGCCCAGGATTTTGAGGTGTCGAAATTCCTGGAATGGACCTTCGATGGTACGTCGGTATGCCGGGCTGGCTGGGGGGTGGTATTGGGTCAGTGGAACGGATTCGATATTTCGGGCATCGTGGGCTCCACGGTAGACCACGGCGGGTATGGATTCCTGATGAATACCTTTGATACGGCGTGGCCCTTGGTGGCCATGGTCCGCTATGACCAATCCCATGCCACGGCCATTGGCAAATGGATGCTCAATGCTGCCAATGCAGCACGATTGTTTTATCCCGAATACATACCCGAGGAACACCAGACTATACCCCAGCTCGCGTCGGCAACCAAGGGCGTAATTGGTTACGAAGGGCTGGTGAAGCATTCCACATTTGAGCGATATGCCCATATACCCTCCCCCGTAGTACAGGGTGATGGCCCAAATTGGGTGCCCGGCAAAAATCCCGATGTCTCGCAATTCAGCGTATATGGCAGTGCCCATGTGGGCATATTCGGTAGCATCATTCACAGCACCGATGTGGCGGGTATTCTGCAATTGGATTTACTGGCGACGGATTTTTTTCGCGGTGCCGCCTACCCGTCCTATCTGTATTACAACCCTTACGATGAAGCGAAAGAAGTTTCGCTTGACCTACCTGTTGAGGCGGGGCGGACGGATCTGTATGACGCCGTGCAAGGACGTTTTATTGCCCGTGGAGTGGCTGGCGGTAGTCGGGTTAATCTCCCGGGAGGCGGATCGGCAGTCATCATTTGTGTGCCCAGCGGGGCACGCATCAGCCAAGAGCAAAACAAATTACTAGCCGATGGCGTGGTGATTGATTATCATTTCCGCAACCAGCGAGGGAATTAAAATGCCGTTGCGGTAAACTTCGCATCGGATATCGGTGTGTTTTTCCGTTGGTTGCTAAAGGTAAGCTGTGTACGATCTCCCGAAGGATCGATGATACCGACTTGCTTGAGTAACAGGGTGGAGCTATCGAATGATAGTTCTACTTGTTCTACGTACTTGCCGAGCGCTTTTTCTCGGGGCACGAGCACAGCCAAGTAGGCGTTGTTTTCGTGATAATAGGTGATGGCAAACCGGCTTTCATCGAGGATGTTGCCCCCTTGTACCGTGCCCACCAGGAGGTCATTCAGGCCTTTCAGTCTTCTGTTGGCGGTAAGGTCTACGCTTTTAATTGCGCTCCCATCCTTAGTGTACATCGTTTGATCGTCGAAAATAACGACGTATGTCGTCGGGGAACGGTATTCCCACCGGATTTTCCTTGGCGCTTTGAAATACAGCTTGCCAGCGGATTTGATCGTATTCTCCAGATAACTCAACTGCTTGGTCTGTGTGAAATCACTTTCGAGCGACTGCAGGTGTTGGGTATTAGCGGCTATCTTTTCTTTAAATGCCCTAGCTTCCGCCGGTGTCAGCGCTTTCCGTTGGGCAACCACCGCCGTGCAGCAGAGCAGCAAAGCAAGGATAAGTATTTTATGTTTCAGCGTATGCATCTTGATGGATTAATTCAGCTGCGGTTACCATGGTAAAACCACGTTGTTCCAGTTGGGGCAACAATTGTTCCAAAACCGGTACAATCCGGTCGTGGGTGTCATGCAGCAGGATGATGTTGCCCGGTTTGACCTGTTTCAGAATGGCGCGGGAGATATACTCGGCATGTCTGGTTTTCAGTGTATCATAGGGACGCACGCACCAGCCGATGACCGTGTGGCCACTTAATTTGATAGCCTTGGCAAGATGGGGTGTGGTCACACCATACGGCGGACGGAAGAAACGCGGATTACTGCCAATTGAATGGGCGATAGTGGCGTCGGTTTGTCGGAGCTCTTCGAGCCACCTGGCCTTGCGGTGGAAATCAATAGTGGGTGCATGGGTAAAGGAGTGGTTGGCCACCACGTGCCCCGCTGCGTGGATTTGTTGGACGATTTCGGGATGCTGTGCGGCATGTTTGCCAATACAAAAAAACGTAGCCTTGACGCCGTGTTGTTTCAGTAATGCCAATACTTGTGGGGTGTATACCGGATGCGGGCCGTCGTCAAACGTGAGAGCGATTTGCCGGTTTGTGGCATCGCCCCTGTGGGTGGCTTTGAGAAAGAAATTACCCTGGATATTGAAAGCGCCCCACGCAACGGTGCTAATGCCAATGACGAGCAATACAAGCAATAACCAGCCGATCATAAATCCACCATCTCATTCATTTCACAAACTTAGCCAAATTGGCTTTTAGATACAAGTTGCCGCCATGTTTCCTCAATACCCCCCCATGATTAGTGCATGATTGATGAACGCCCCCGCGGAGGTCCCCGAAGCCACAGCCGTAGCCACGCTGCGGAGCATTGTTACATTATCCCCGGCGGCATAAATACCCGGTACGGTGGTCTTTTGGAAAACATCTACCTTAATGTGACCGCTTTCCGATAGCGCACACCCCAGTTTTTCCGGCAGCGAATTATGCTGGATAAAAGGCGCGTGGGCATAAAGGGCTTGTAAGGTCACCTTATTGCCATCCGTCAAAACCACCTGATTCAAGTAGCCGTCTGTATGGACGATTTTTTGGAGTGGCGTCTCCACGATCACTATGCCCATTTCGGTGAGTTGCCTTTCAGCATCGCCGATGGTGCTTTCGCCATTGGTGAATAAGGTGAGTTGCTTGGTCCAATGATGGATCATCCGTGCCTTTTCGAACGCCATTTCGCCGTTCATAAGAAGGCCTGTGGGCTCACTGCGATATTCATAGCCGTGGCAATATGGACAATGGATTACCGATATGCCCCAGCATGCAGCCAGGCCATCTATATCGGGCAGCTGGTCCTTAATGCCAGTGGCAAACAGCACTTTTTTAGTAGCGATCCGTTGCCCCGATGCTGTTTTAATTTGGAAAAGCAGGTCTTCACCGGTCACGTCAAGCACTTCATCGGTAATGAACTGGACGGTAGGATACGCAAGCACCTGTTCCCGTCCCAATGCGGCGATTCGGGCAGGGGTATTGCCGTCTTGGGTGAGGAAGTTGTGCGCATGAGGTGTCTGCGCATTGCAAGGCTTGCCGCTATCAATAATCAATACCTCGCGCATTGACCGGCCTAGGGTCATCCCGGCGGCCAATCCTGCATAGCTGCCGCCAACAATCACTGCATCAATTGTTTTCTGTTGTTGTTTCATATTTGTTAAGTGCTGGTAATAAGCAAATAGATTAAAATAAGTCGTTATGTCTCAAAAATGAGACATAACTAAGTAAATTTTTTAAACCCCTATCCCTTTGCTAAACGAAAACCAGGCGAATTGTTTCTGGCTTTGTTTCGCTACTTCTCCCATCGCATCGGCTTTCAACGCCGTATTCACTACACCGGTAAAAAAAGCATGTATCCATGAAGGCGTAACGTGTCTCGTGATCATGCCGGCATCTTGTAGCTGCATGATCAATCGCAAAAAACGTTGGTGCATGGTATCATAGGCTGTGCAATCGTCATTGCCGCCATGGTGTTGGTGTCCTTCGCTACCGTGCAGCTTGTGGAAAAATGCATATTTCGCGCCGCAATCCAGTGCGGCATATAAAAGCTGTTCCAGCTGTGTTAGTGGCCGATCGGAGCTGTCAAGCGCTGCGGCCATGGCTTCGCTGCAGCGTTTGCGTATATCTTTGCTACACACGGTTAGCAATTCATGCCGGTCTTTGAAATAGCGATGAAGTGTCCGCCGCGTGACAGCTGCTTTTTCAGCAACCTTTTCCAGGGGCGCCGATTGGTCATCATTGAAGATCAGGATGGCCGCATCGATAATTTTTTGTCGGGTTTCTTGCATGGTAACGATGACGCAATTATAGGGCTAATTTCTCAGTTGTGTGACATTTGAATGTCATGTTGTGATTATTTCCGCTATAATGATTACTTTTGTGATAAGGTTTCTCAGGGTTGTTGATCGTTTAGAATCACGTGGTATGATACAAAAACATGTTGGTTTCCTACAAAATAAAATAGTAAGGGTCGGTTTGCTTGCGCTTTCTGCCTGTGCCATTTATGCATTTGGTAAATGCGTGGGTGAAGTGATTTATTACTTTTCGCATTAATCCAGTAATCGGGCGCATCAGTCGATTTGCCTGCAGATCAATCAAAAACTCAACCCTTGCTCTTGATGTTGAATCACTCCCTTTGGGTAAATAGCGGAAATATGGCGCTTTCCCGATGGGAATTATCCATAGCGCGGCGCAGCTGCGCCACGATAGCGGGGTGCTGATCTGCGATATTATTGTGCTCGGCCATATCGATAGATAGGTCATAGAGTTCGATTGGCACCTCGAGGCCCTCCTTTACCTTTAGCCGAACGCCCTTCCACTTGCCCATACGGACAGCCTGCCTGCCGCCGCTCTCGTGAAATTCCCAGTAGAGGTAGTCGTGCTGCTGCTGGCTGTCCAGACCGAGAAGGGTAGGTAAAAATGAAATGCCATCGGTATATCGGGGTTGCGGGGCATTCGTAACCTCCACGAGAGTAGGCATGATATCCCAAAAAGCACCCATATGATCGGAAATCACATTGGCGGCCACTTTACCCGGCCACCGCACGATGAGCGGCGTACGGATTCCGCCCTCATAGAGATCGCGCTTTGCCCCACGTAAGCCACCCGTACTATTGAAAAAATCCGGGTCGGCGCCCCCCTCCTGATGGGCACCATTGTCGCTGCTGAAAAGCACGATGGTATGCTCGGCCAAACCCAGTTCATCCAGCTTATCGAGTACTTGGCCCACATAGGCATCCAGGCGGCTAACCATGGCCGCAAAGGTGGCGCGAGGCTTGGCAACGGACGCGTAGCCCGCCACGGTAGCTTCGGGACCGTAGCCGTTGCCCTGATGGGGAGTTTCGTCAAAGGCATGTTCATACTGTCTGTAATGCTCATCTTCCGGTCCTTGCAATTCGGCATGGGGCAATACCGTCGGGATAAACAGAAAAAAAGGTCTTTCTCGGTTTTCTTCGATGAACGCCAGTGTTTTTTTCTGGATGATGGCCGGCGCATAATGTGCCTTTTGCGACAGGTCATTGCCTTCGAGGATTACTTTTCGGTCATTTGCCCATAGGTGGGTCGGGTAGTAGCGGTGCGATTGGCGTTGGCAGTTATATCCGAAAAATTCATCGAACCCCTTGCGGTTAGGGTCGCCGCTGGTGCCTACCATGCCCAATCCCCATTTGCCGAAGGCGCCCGTTGTGTAGCCGGCCAGCTGCAGCAGCTGGGCAAACGTCTGCACGGAGTCGGCCAGTGGCTCTTGTCCCTCAGGTTTTATCTCCTTGTTGCCCCGGATGTAGGTGTGCCCGGTATGTTGCCCTGTAAGCAGTGCCGACCGTGATGGAGCACACACGGTGGTGCCTGCATAGAACTGCGAGAAGCGCATGCCTTCGGCCGCGAGGCGGTCAAGATGAGGGGTCTTGATAACTTGCTGCCCATATGCGCCAAGATCGCCATAGCCCAGGTCGTCCGCGAGGATAAATACGATGTTGGGCCGTTTCTGGGCTTGCAGCGCAAATGGTAATATGCCCAGAAGTAAAAGTAGTCTGATGTTTCGAATCGTCATCATGTCGCTCCCGTTGTCGAATGGTAGATATTCAATAGCAATAGTCTGTTTTGTTCGGCAGTATACCGTTGTTCATACTCCCGCCTGGCCTCCAAGCCTAACTGCTGCCGGTAAGTAACTGTTGTGGTAAGCCACAGCCCAATCTTCTCTCTTAGATCCGACGCACTGCCAGCGGTGAACCGCCAGCCGTTTTGCCCCTCATGTACCATGGATTCCATTGCACCAAGATTACTGGCGATGACAGGCGTGCCGGCTGCAAACGCTTCAATGAGCGTCATAGGCATGCCTTCATACCAAATGGAGGGGAACACCAATGCTGTACACGTTGCAAGCTGCTGATCAATGGCAGCTCGTCCCAAGGTATCAAGATAGGTAATGTTGGGATGTCGCTGATCGGCATCCGTCACCATGGTCCGTAGTGGGCCGTCGCCCACGATGCGTAAATGATAGTCCGTGCCGGCGAATGCTTCCAATAGCACTTCCACACCTTTTTCCTGGGTAAGGCGGCCGACGAACAGAAAATGGTGCCCGCGGGCTTCAGAAAGCTGAAAGCCGTTGGCAACAAAATTCGGTTTGATCACCAGCTTTTCTGGTGGTAAGTGCAGGGAGGAGCCCGCGAATACCTGCTTGGCAAAATCCGTTAAGGTGATGTAACGATCTACCATGTGCCACGTGCCTAATTTTTTGTGCAGCCACGTGGTATAAGAAAGCCAAAATGTTTTCACCGAGGAATGGCTATGTGCCCCAATGCATACGGCTTTCCAAGGGAATTCCGTATACAGGCTGTCCGTAAAAAGCTTGCCGTTGTGAAATAAAGTCGACGAGGGGCATAGCAGGCGATAATTATGCACGGTCATCACCACCGGGATGCCCATCCGCTTAGCAACCCGTACCGCAATGGGACCCACGGCATAATGCAGGTTATGGATGTGGATGACATCCGGTTTGTATTGCCTGATGGCCCGTTTTAGTCGTTGTGCTGCCCATATATTCCATGGCGACCAGAATGTCTGCCAAGCTCCCCGCCAACCCTTCTTGTTATTGAAGGTAAGTGAAAACACATGCTCGGTGAGGGCAAGCAGGGTCTTCTCCTGCTCAAAAACAACATCTTCACCGCCGGGGTGTTGATAGTAGTTATGGATGGAGAGTATGCGCATGGATGCTAAATGCAAGTAGACAAAGCTACGAAATGTATTTACTAAAAAAATCCTATCTTTAGGGCGCCATTTGATGATGGCTGTCAAACAGAACCCCTACCTATGGAGCGAAAGTGTTTGGATTGCGGAGCGTTGCTTTTTGGCCGTTCCGACAAGAAATTTTGTGACGATTCCTGTCGCACGAACTATAACAATCGACGGAATAGCGGAGAAAGCAGTTACCTTCGCAAGGTAAATAGTATCCTAAAGCGCAACCGGAAGATACTGGAAACCCTCAATCCCAAAAGCGAAACGACAGTCAAATGGCGAACACTTATCAGTGAGGGATTTAATTTTGACTTCATCACCGATATGTACGAAACAACCGAGGGTGTACAATACCGCTTTTGCTATGAATATGGATATTCGCTGCTAGACAACGACGAAGTGCTATTGGTGAAAAGGAAGGAATAGACTGGAAGATAGGGTCTCGTCGATTCGCATCGTTCATTTGGCTACAATCACTTTAAGCCCGCGCTCTTCCAACTCTTTCACGATGGTTTCAGGCACCCCGTTGTCGGTGACAATGTATTGCACCTGCTCCAGCTCGCATATCTTGCCGATACCGCGTTTGCCGAATTTGGAACTGTCTGCCAATACGACAATGATCTGTGAGGCGTTGATCATCTTTTGGTTGATATTGGCTTCGGTGAGGTTACTGATGGAAAAGCCGAAATCGAGATCGATCCCATCGACACCGATGAACAGCACCCCGCAGGATACCCGGTCGAGCATATATTCGGCATAAGCACCCGCTACCGACGATGAATTGGGCCGGATAAGACCACCGAGTTGCAGCACTTCCACGTTTGGCCGGTTGCAAAGCTCCATGGCTACCTTCACGGCCGGGGTGATAACGGTTAGGGGTTTGACGGGATGCAAGTGATGGGCCAATTCAAAGGCGGTTGTGCCCGACCCGATAATAATTGCGTCGTTCTCACCAATTAATTTGATTGCCGCGTGGGCGATTCTCTTCTTGAGCTCGGCGTTGATCGTGGCTTTTTCATAAATAGGCCGATCAATGGTATAAGGGTTGGTTAGTGATGCTCCGCCACGGGTAATGAAGATCAGTCCTTTGTCTTCCAGAAACTTGAGATCCTTCCTGATGGTGACGCCAGAAACCTGGGTAAGGTCGATGAGTTCCGGTATCGTAATCTGACCCTTATTTTTTAGGCGTTCCAAAATAAACTGATGCCGTTTGGTGATGTTTTTCATGTTAAATCAATGTTAATTTATCTTTATTCAAAGGGCGAAGCATCTCCTTATGCAATGTTAAGTGATTTTATTTGAATTTGGAAGGGGAAACGCCATAATTACACCGTTTGATTCGAAATTTTCCAGTTTATATATGTTAATTAAACTTTATTTTAATATTATTTTTTATTTTATTTTGTTTTTAAATATTTTATTTTGTTAAATTTGTGCTAGTATAAACCTTAAAGAATGATCGTTATGAAAGCTTTTGAATAGAAAGTTGAGCCATCGGTGTTGACGGCTGGGTCACAACAGGCATGAATTTTTTTGATAGATGCTGTATTCAGCGGTATTGGTCGTGGAGCACGATGGCATCATTGCCGGTTAATTAACTATTCTTATAGACGATCTTATTATAACATGCGCGATTCGAGCATCTATAAAAGAAAGTGAAAATAAGTCCATTGGGGAAGAAACGCGGATTTGTATTTGGATAGAAAGATATGCTAAGGCTTGTCTTAATCAGAACATAATATAAGCGTAACCTTAACGGAAGGTATACGACCTGCCAATAGGCTAATTTTGCCGGGCAAAAAATAAGTGCATAATGAATAAACTGTAAGAACAATCAAATCATTTTAAGCTAATGAAGAACAAACTACATTTAAATCTTACATACGTATGTAAGGCGTGTTCGGGCAAGCGGCTCCTGATGGCAATGGCTACCCTACTCGTGTTCGTATTGAATGGCTGGACTACCCAGGCCCGTCATAGCGACAACTCGCAAAAACCGACGGCTGTCCAAGAAAGAGTGGTGTCGGGCAGGGTGCTCGACATCCAAGAGCAGCCCATCGCGGGCGCTTCCGTCGTCGCAGAAGGTTCGTCCAAAGGCGCTACTACGGATGACGACGGGCGGTTCACCCTCTCCATTCCGGAGGGAACCAAGGCGTTGAACGTCCGGTTCATGGGCTACATCACCAAAACAGAGCCCATCACCTCCGATCAGACCGATCTGACCATTTACCTACAACAAGATGTTATCGGGCTCGAAACCGCCGTCGTGGTGGGCTACGGCACCCAAAAGCGCGTCAACCTGACCGGTGCGGTCTCGGTCGTAACCGGTGCGGAACTCGAAGACCGCGTCACTCCCACCGTTACCGGCATGCTACAGGGAGCCGCACCGGGCCTCAATGTCACCACCAGTGCGGGTAAGCCCGGTTCGACGCCCGACATCAATATCCGGGGTATTACGTCGATCAACGAAACCGAGCCGTTGGTGCTGATTGATGGTGCCGAAGGCGACCTGAACCGTGTCAACCCAAGAGACGTCGAGTCGATTTCCATCATCAAGGATGCTTCGGCCGCAGCCATCTATGGCGCTCGCGCCGCATTCGGTGTCATCTTGGTAACCACCAAGAGCGGGGGGGCCTCCGACGGCAAAGCCGTTGTCCGTTACAGTTCGCGCATGGGCTGGGAAGCACCCACCGCGTCGACCGACTATGAAAACCGCGGCTACTGGTCGGTATTCCTGGTCAACAAATTCTGGCAGGCCGACTCGGGCAACAAATACATCCAGTATACCGAAAAGGATATGGAAGAGCTGTTGGCTCGCGTAAACGACAAAACCGAACACCCCGATCGGCCGTGGGTCATTGAAGATGTGCGCGATGGCAAAAGACGGTGGATTTACTACGCCAACCAAGACTGGTGGGACGGGCTGTTCCGCGAAAGACGCCCCAACCAGCAGCACAGCGTCTCGCTGAGCGGAGGCACGGACGATGTCAAATACTTTGTCTCGGGGGCCTATCTCCGCGAACAAGGTATGCAGCGGCATCACCCCGACGTACTCAACCGCTACAACATGCGCTCGAAAGTCGACTTCAACATCAACAAATGGGCAACCCTGTCGAGTAACATCTCGCTGTTCGACTCCAAATACAACAACCAGAACGGTATCGATAACGTCATCCACAATGCCGCCAACCATGCCCTCGCGAATTTCCCTTTCTTCAATCCAGATGGGTCGGGCATCTACGATACCGACGGTTTGATCAACACCTACAAGGTAGGGAACGGCCGGCAAATCATGCTGATCAATGGGGAGCACCCCACGATCGACTCCGACAACGACTTCTCGACCACCACGCGTTTGGTATTGAAGCCGCACAGAACACTCACCGTCACAGGCGACTTCACCTACCGGTTCTACCAAGACCGAACCACGGCCCGTGGTAATCCCCTCCACTACCGCGTCTTTCCAGATGGCCCGATGGAGTCATATACCACAGGAGCGGGTATCAACCGGCTGACGGAGAGCGCAAGCACCAACAAATACAAGTCGTTCAACGCGTTTGCCAACTACGACGACACTTTCGGTGATACTCACCACGTGGCTGCCGTGGGTGGTTTCAACTACGAAACACGGCACACCAAAGGCCTCCGGGCAGTTGGCGAAAACTTGGTCGTTCCCGATATAAACGACCTCAACTTGGTCGGTACCGATGACAACGGCGCCGTCATCACCAGTGTGGGTGGTGGTCAGAGCGAATATGCGCTGATGGGTATCTTCGGCCGCGCCAACTACGACTACAAGGGGCGTTACCTCGTTGAGGTCAGCGGTCGCTACGACGGCACCTCGCGTTTTGCATCGGAGAGTCGTTGGGGGTTCTTCCCGTCGGCATCCGCGGGCTGGAGAATCTCCGAAGAGCCGTTCTTCAAAGACGGCGGTGCAGGTCGCCTGATCGACAACCTCAAGCTGCGGGGCTCTTTCGGCAGCTTGGGCAACCAGAACGTATCGAGCTACTATGCCTATATCCGACTGGTAACGATCAGCAACTTGAACAACCTCTTCGGCGGATCCACGCCCTCTAAACAAGCCTCGCTGGGCGATCCCCTGGCCGACGACCTTTCTTGGGAAACGTCCGAGCAATGGGACGTGGGGCTCGACCTCGACATGCTCCAAAACCGTTTGAACATGACGGCCGACGTCTATATCCGCGACACCAGGGATATGCTCACGGCCGGTGTGGCCCTGCCCGCCGTTTACGGTGCAAATCCTCCCGAGATGAACGCCGCCGACCTGCGGACCAAAGGCTACGAGATCGCCTTCAACTGGCGTGATCAGTTTAATTTAGCAGGTAAACCTTTTGCCTACAGCCTTGGTGCTAACCTCAGCGATTACAAAACGATGGTCACCAAATACGACAACCCCGAACGGTCGTTCGCCAAGGCCCATTACGTCGGCGAAGAGTGGGGCGAAATCTGGGGCTACCGCACGGACGGCTTCTTCAAAACCGACGAAGAGGCGAAACAATATGCCAAAGAGGTGAACCTGAGCCTGCAGTCGTCGCGGCTCACCGGTGGCTGGATGGCGGGAGATCTCAAGTTCCTCGATACAAACGGCGACGGCATCTGGGGTGTAGGTGCCAACACGGTCGACGATTCGGGCGACCTTGTAAAACTGGGCAATTCACTCCCTTCGCTCTCCTACGGCATCAATATGAGCGCACGCTGGATGGGCTTCGACGTGTCGGCCATGTTCCAGGGTACCGGTACGCACCACGTTTACCTGCATGGTAATACGCGCGACTTCTGGGGCCATTACTCTGCCTCTTACGGGTCGTTCATGCCCTACAACTTTATCGACAAGGTGTGGTCGGAAGATAACCCCGACGCTTACTTCCCCCGGGCGAGAGCCTACTTGGCAACCGGCGGATACCTCGCCAAAACCAACGACCGCTACCTCCAGAATATCGCGTATTTGCGTTTTAAGAACCTAACGGTGGGCTATTCGCTACCGGTTACGTTCTTCAAAAAGGTTGGCATCGATCAGGTTAGGCTTTACTTCTCGGGCGAGAATCTCGCGTACTGGTCGCCCCTCAAAAAGAATACGAAGTATGTCGACCCCGAAACGGCTTATGTGTACCGCAACAAACAGCTGTCTGATCAAGGGGAAACCGATCAGGGCTATTACCCTTGGGCAAAAACGTTTATGTTCGGCTTGGATCTCACTTTTTAACCTCAGAAAACACGAAAAAATGGAAAAAATAGTCAAAATACTGTCGCTCGTCGTTCTCATCGCCGTCTTTTCGGGTTGCGAAGACAACCTCGACAGGCAGCCGTTGAGCCAGATTCCGGAGAGCGGCTACTTTAAAACCGCACAAGACCTGGAGTTTTTCACCAACCCACTGTATAACATGCTGAACGTGGCTAACCTCGACCGCGAGCAGAGCGACCACCTCGTCCAGATGACCCTCTCCGAAATCATCATCGGCGGGAATCGCCGTACCGTTCCGAACTCGGGCGGTGGATGGGACTGGGGCCACTTGCGGCGCATCAACACGTTGCTCGCCCGTGTTGACCAGTGCGAAGACGAGGCTGCCGTACTCAAATACTCGGGTGTGGCGCGCTTCTTCCGCGCGATGTTCTATTTCGAGAAAGTCAAACGGTTTGGCGACGTGCCGTGGTACGACACCGAGCTGGGCCCGTCGGATGAGGCCCTCTATAAGCCGCGCGATCCGCGTGAACTTGTGATGACCAAGATGATTGAAGATATCGACTATGCCATCGCCAATCTGCCCGCAGAGACCAGCGTGTTCCGGGTCAACAAATGGACAGCTATGGCACTCAAATCGCGGTTCTGCCTCTATGAAGGCACGTTCAGGAAATACCACGGCGGCGAAGAGGCTAGCAAGTTCCTGGAATTGGCCGCTGAGGCCGCCAGAACCTTGATCGACGGAAACCAATACCGGCTTTACACGGCCGGTGGCGTGGACAACGCTTATTTTACCCTCTTCAGCCAAGACGATGCCGATGCAGGTGAGTTTATCCTGGCGTTCGATTACAGCAACAGCCCGCGTGTTAACCACGACGCGTCGTCGTTTACCATGTCGGCAGCGCAGGGGCGCCCCTCTTACACCAAAAAGTTTGTCAATACCTACCTGATGAAGGATGGTAGTCGCTTCACCGAGCAAGACGGCTGGCAAACCATGACCTTTATCGATGAAGTTCAGGACCGCGACCCGCGCTTGACGCAAAGCATCCGCAACCCTAAATTCACCTTGTCGGACAATCGGCCGTTCCCCAATAAATTCGCGGTATCGGTCGACGGTTACCATCCCATCAAGTTCCTTCAAGACGTAACCAAAGGGTATGATGTCCGTGTGGGCTACTCGTACAACGACCTTCCGATTTTCCGTTATGCCGAAGTGCTGCTCAATTACGCCGAAGCCAAGGCCGAGTTGGGTACGTTAACCCAGGCCGACGTCGACATTTCGATTAAACTGCTACGCGACCGGGTGGGCATGCCCAACCTGGATGTGGCCGCAGCCAACACGAACCCCGACCCGTACCTCCTGTCGACCGAAGCCGGATACACCAACGTAACCGCCGCCAACATCGGCGCCCTCCTCGAAGTACGCCGCGAACGGGCCATCGAACTCGTCCAGGAAGGTTTCCGATTTGACGACCTGGTACGATGGAAAGCAGGGTACTGCATCGATCAGCCGCTGGTGGGTATTTACTTTCCCGGCGCTGGCGAGTACGACCTGACGGGCGACGGAACAACCGACCTCATTCTCTACACCCAAGGTAACAAACCAACTGACCAAGTGGGTGTCGAAATGTATGAGATCGGTATGCCGGTCAATAACGGTGGCATCATTCTCACCGAAGGCACCAAGGGCAATGTGTTTTTCCACAGCAACATTGAGTTGGCCGGGTTCAACGAGCAAAGGGATTACCTCTATCCGATCCCCATCAACGAACGTTCGCTGAACCCCAATCTCAACCAAAACCCAGGCTGGAACGACGGCCTCAGTTTTTAAGTGAAACCAAAGCGATTGTTAGCGTCTGGCCCAGAAAGGGACGGGCGCTAACGATTTTTTAACGCGAACTCTCGCATGAAGAGGCCCAGTCAATATGATTTCGTTGTTGGGTGAATATGTTGGTTAAGCAGTATTTAGTTAAATAAAATTAAATATAATATTATTAATGTTTAATAATATTATATTTGCTTATATTTACTTTTATTAGTGGCAATAACCAATTAAGATGTTTATGAATACACGACAAGCGAAACCGGATTTTTTTTCTGGATCAGGCCTCCCCAAACCCCTCGCTTGGGGTTACCTCGGCATCATCATCTTTATGATGGGCGATGGCGTGGAGCAAGGCTGGCTAAGTCCTTATTTAATTGAACATGGGCTTTCCATGCAGCAATCTGCCTTATTGTTTACTGTATATGGAATTACCATCGCCATTTCATCGTGGTTTTCCGGTGTACTCGCCGAGGGGTATGGGCCACGGAAAGCCATGCTCCTTGGCTTATTGCTGTACATTATTGGGACGGTCGGTTTCGTGGGCCTTGGTATGCAGAACCTAGATTACCCCGTGATGTTAATTACCTATGCTATTCGCGGGTTTGCCTACCCGCTGTTTGCTTATTCGTTTTTAGTTTGGATCACCTACCGTACGCCTCAAAGCAAATTGGGGAGGGCTGTGGGGTGGTTCTGGTTCGTGTTCACCGGTGGGCTCAATGTGTTCGGGGCTTACTATTCCAGTTGGGCGATCGAAGCGCTTGGCTATCACAATACGTTATGGAGTTCCATATTCTGGGTATTGATAGGTGCGTTTTTCGCCCTTGTGATGAATAAAGATAAGTTCGTTCCATCCGGCAATGCGGGTTCGAAAACCAAAGAGTTGCTTAAAGGCTTGACCATCGTCAAAGAAGAGCCCAAAGTACTTATCGGGGGGATTGTGCGGGTAATCAATACCACCGCGCAATTTGCCTTTCCGGTGTTCTTGCCCATTTACATGGCCACCCACGGGTTCAGTACCATCGAATGGCTGCAGATATGGGGCACCATTTTCACCAGTAACATTGCATTTAACCTCATCTTCGGGTTTGTGGGTGATCGGATGGGCTGGCAGAACACCATTATGTGGTTCGGTGGTGTGGGGTGTGGCCTGACCACCCTGCTGTTTTTCTATTCCCCAGTCTGGTTTGGCGGCGATTATTGGGCCGTCCTGTTTTGCGGTGTACTTTGGGGCGGACTGCTTGCCGGTTATGTACCGCTATCAGCATTAGTGCCGTCCCTCGTTAAAAAAGATAAGGGGGCGGCCATGGCGATCCTAAACCTCGGCGCTGGCCTTCCGGTTTTTGTGGGTCCCGCCATCGTGGGCGTATTAATCGGAGTTATTGGTGATGAAGGGGTGATTTGGGTGTTGGCAGGCTTGTACTTCCTGAGCGCATTGCTTACGAAGTTTATCACGTTACCCAAGTCCGAAAACACAGGAGAGACGCAAAGGGGCATTGCGCGTATTTGACGCGAACAAAGGAGAATTTATAATTAACATGACATTTTTATGAGGATATTGGTTACGGCGCCTTATCACGAGAAAGGCAGGGAAGAGTTGGCGCAACTATTTGGCGAGGTTGTTTATAAACCTTGGAAAACACATGGAAGGGGGTATCGGCCCGACGAGCTCATTGATTTACTACATGAATCACAAGCCGAGGCATTGATTACAGAGCATGATGAGGTGACAGCAGCGGTGATTCACGCCCATTCAGACTTAAAATTCATCGGTGTATGCCGCGGTACGCCTTCCAATGTGGCGGTAGATGTGGCGACCCAGAAGGGCATACCTGTTTTCAACACGCCGGCGCGGAATGCCCAAGCTGTGGCCGAGTTGTTTATCGCCAATATCATTTCCTTTTTGCGGAAAGCAAGGCAGGGGGTCGAATGGCTGGAAGCGGGTAAATGGGGCAACGGGGCCCATACGGCATACCTGCAATTCAAGGGTAACGAACTGGCAGGAAAGCAAGTGGGCATGGTCGGTTTCGGCGCGGTGGCCCAAACCATTGCACAGATATTGAAAACCTTCCCCTGCGAAATCACGTATTTCGACCCGTTCTATACGGCGAACGATCCATTATACAAGAAACAATCGTTGGAAGAACTTTTCGGCTCAAGCGATATCGTAGCGATACATTTGCCGGTAACGGACGGGACGAAAGGCATGATTGGTGCCGACCTCTTGTCATTGATGAAACCGGATGCGATATTTGTCAATACGGCACGGGCGATTGTCGTCGATCGAGATGCTTTACTGGATGTACTGGAAAGCGGTAAAATCCGAGGGGCTATATTGGACGTGTTTAATCATGAGCCGCCTGATGAAAAGGACTACCGCCTGATCAGGCATCCGAACGTGCTCGCCACTCCCCATATCGCTGGAGCCACGCATGAGGTAGAGGATCATCACGTAGCTATCATGAACCGAGTGTTGGGGGATTATTTTAAGCGAGATAAAAAAGATATTAAACAACTCGTTAACCGAGATGACTTAACAGTTACTTTGAAGGAAGGATCTTAGTGTGAAACCAATAGCTATTACTTTGTTACGGAGCCTAATGTTTGCGATGGTGTTGTGCCTGGCATGCGGCCAAACGGTAATCGGCCAGTCACCGATGGAAGTCTATGCACACCGCGGGTTTCGGGGCCTACATCCGGAAAATACGATCCAAGCAATGAAGAAAACGCTTCATTACGGAGCTGTATTGGAGCTTGACCTGGCCATTAGTAGGGATAAAAATGTAATCGTGAGTCATGATGCGGTGATCAATACAAAAATCACTGAGAAAGCAGACGGAAGTTCGATGGTGAAAGAAGAGAAGCATGTGCTCTACCGAATGGACTATGCTGACATCCGGTCGTATGACGTGGGCAAGAGACCGAATCCTGACTTTCCCAAACAGGAACGGTATACCGCATATATTCCGTTGTTGAGCGAATTGGTCGACTCGGTCGAGCGGCATGCCGCAGCGCAAGGCTTGGAGGCCCCGCGCTACTTTATAGAAACCAAGCTGAACCCGAAAACGGATGGGGTTAATCATCCCGGTCCCGCCGAATTTGTGCGCCTGATGATGCAGGTTGTGGAGGAAAAAGGTATCAGCAACCGGATAATCGTACAGTCTTTTGATCCACGGACACTTCAAATACTCCACAGGCAATTCCCAAGCGTTAAGCTGGCGTTTCTGGCCAAGGCCAAAACGTCACTGGAAGATAATTTGGAATGGCTTGGCTTTGTTCCCGATTTCTACTCTATCAATGCGGCTTACATCGACACTGAATTGGTAGCGGCATGCAAGGAGATCGGGACCGAACTCATCATCGGTAACTGCAACGACTATAACGAGATCAAAAGAATTTCAGCACTTGGCGTACACCGGGTTATTTCGGATTTCCCGATGACATCCCTAGCAGCTATTAAAGAACAAACGCCATAATAACGGAACATGAATAACATGACACAACAGGCCTATTTAATTGTCGATATCGGCACGGGCAACGTGCGGGCGGCCATTGTCTCAACAAAAGGGGAGTTATTGGCCCTCCAGCGCGAGAATCTACGTTACCAAAAAGACGATGACTACCCAGATTCAATCGCTTTCAACCCGACGCAGTTATGGCAACAAATTAAGCTGTTGACGGAAAAAGTACTCGCTGTAGCAAGTAATGTACATATTGCGGCACTGACCGCAACCAGCCAGCGCGAAGGGTTGGTGGCACTGGACAGGGAAGGCAACCCGATTATCGGTATGTCCAACCACGACAACCGCGGCAGGGAATGGGAATCAATGATTAACGACAAAAATCGGATGTATGCCTTAACAGGTCGTTACCCTACGGCCTTGTTCTCGGCGCTAAAACTAGTGGGATTGCGCGAGCGGAAGCCCGATCTCTGGAATCGCATTGCTTCGTTTACCAGTATCAGCGACTGGGTGCAGTTCCAATTTTCCGGTGTTCTCGGCTACGAACATTCCCAAGCGTCAGAAACGCTATTGTATGATGTGAATGCCGGAGCGTGGTCAGCAAACCTTTGCAGCGTATTTGACTTGCCGATGTCGTTACTGCCCCCTTTGAAGTCTTCGGGACAGGTGTTGGGCAATATCCGAGCCGATATCGCGCAGGAGTGGGGTATTGCCGTCGATGCATTGGTGGTTGTGGGCGGTGCGGATACTCAATTGGCGGTGCACAGCACCAAGCCGGAGCGGGACGATGTGGTCATCGTATCCGGTACGACAACGCCGATCATCAAAGTGGTTGATGCCTATATTACCGACGAACAGCAACGTACGTGGACCGGGCGGCATATCGATGCGGATAGTTTTATGTTGGAGGCCAATGCCGGCGTTACCGGACTGAATTACCAACGTCTCAGGGAAATATTCTATCCCAATGAAGACTATGAAATCATCGAGCAAGAGCTGGATGAGACATCGTACTCGCAATGTATGGCTTCCTTGGGTTCATTGGTGGCCGACGAGGATACGCCCCTTACCAAGGGCGGCTTTATCTTTAATGCGCCCGTTTCGCACCAACTCACTCGCGGTGGATTCGTGTTTGCGATCCTGTGGGACATCGCATGTAGCATTTATGAGAATTATAAGGTGCTGGACAAGGTGGCCCCACATAACCGCGATTACATATGGGCATGCGGTGGTGGCGTGCAAAGCCGCAAGCTCCGCCAGTTCATCGCTAACCTCACGAACAAGAACGTCCGGATTTGTAATACATATAGACAATCATCGGTATTAGGTGGTGCATTCATCTGTGCAGAGGCGACTGGCCAACAAGGCGCCGCACTCGAGTTGCTGGATGAGGTAACGCCGCAAAACCGCGAGCAGTTTCTGGAATTGTATGCCGAGTGGAAGCGCGCTCGGCACACATTCAGCCAAATTAGCTAGGGATGCAGCAATGTTTTATTGGAATTGACGTAGGCACACAAGGAGTACGCGCGTCTTTGGTGACGGAAACCGGTGAAGTGCTGGGGGAGGCGTCACGCCAGTTTATCCTTACCGCAGGTTCCCGAATGGAGCAATCGCCAAACGATTGGTGGAATAACACGCTGGAAGTGATGGACGAACTAGGTGCTATCTGGCAGGCACGACACGATGCTTACCAGGTTGTCGCCATTGGTGTAGACTCGACCTCGGGTACGGTTATACCGGTTGACCACGCGAACCGCCCGCTACATCCGGCCATCATGTATAGTGACCTACGGTCAATGGATGTTGGTCGTAAGGTCAAGGCATTGGCCGAGCGCCATGTGTCCGATGGCTATACTGGATTCAACGCGTCGAGCGGACTGTCTAAGATGGTTTGGTTTATCGAAAACTATCCGGAAAAGGCCGCGAAAATCCACAAATGGATCCACGCTGCCGACTATATCACGGGGATGCTGTCCGGACGATTCGACGTGACCGATTATACCAATGCGTTGAAGTCAGGATACGACGTGGCCCGGTTCAAGTGGCCGGATTATCTCACGGCCGAGCTCCCGCTGCAGCGCGGATGGTTCCAAGAAGTGGTTCCCTCGGGTACGCCCATTGGGAAGCTGTGCGAGGAGTGGGCGGCGCGGTGGCGGATGCCCCATGTGCAGGTCGTTGCGGGCATGACCGATGGCTGCGCATCGCAAGTGGCATCAGGCGCTGTGAAACCTGGCTATTGGAACACGACGATTGGAACGACACTGGTGATAAAAGGCGTGACCGAAAAAGCTGTGCACGACCCGGATGGGAGATTATATAGCCATCGGCATCCCGATGGGTACTGGATGCCCGGAGGCGCTAGTAATACGGGGGCGGATTGGGTAATGACCGACTTCGGTACGGATTTACAGCAGTTGAATGAAATTGCGGCGAATCTTATTCCTACAGGATTGTTGGCTTGGCCGCTTAAGCAAGCCGGTGAGCGGTTCCCGTTTATTGCGCCCCAAGCGAAAGGGTTTATGCCTGAAAGCGCTTCACCGGCCCAACGTTTTGCCGCATGCATGGAGGGTGTTGCCTACATCGAGCGGCTTGCGTATGAATTGATTGAGCAACTATCGGGCGAACGCCCTGCGGCCGTGTACACAGCCGGGGGCGGCAGCAACAGCGATGTGTGGCTGACCATCCGTAGCAATGTGCTTCATCTGCCCATTTACAAATGCAAGGAAGCCAGCGGAGCGGTCGGAGCGGCCATCGCGGCGGCATCGAAGGCGCACTTCACGTCCATTGCCGAAGCCGCTGACCGGATGACTGCCATTGAACGGAGCATTGAGCCCGATCCGGAGTTGGCAAAAGTTTACGAACTCAATTACCATCGGTTTGTTGACGAATTGAAGAAACGAAAATATATTTGAATATGTTGACTGTCTACTTGCTCCGACATGGAGAAACAACCTACAACGCCGATGGGAACCGCTACTGTGGAAGGACAGATGCCGAGTTAACAGAAAAGGGGATTTTGCAGGCACAGCGTGTAGCGGAAGCATTGCATGGGCATCCGATTGATGCCGTTTATGCGTCTCCTTTGAAACGCGCGTACCGCACTGCCGAAATTGCCAGCGGCAGTCAGTTGCCCGTAGTCAAGGACCCTCGGCTGATCGAGCTTGACTTTGGTGCGTGGGAAGGTAAGACCCGGCAGGAATTTGTGGCGGAAGATCCATCGCTTTGGAATTCGTGGAGCAAATCGCCAGACCGCACGCAGGCTGGTGGTTCTGGTGATACCGCATTTGACGTGGTGCACCGATTCGATGATTTCTTTACAGAGATGATGCAAAAACACGATGGACAACATGTATTGGTGGTGGCCCACAACGGGGTAAACCGGCTGTACCTCGCATGGAAACTGGGAATGCCCCTGAAATACTACCGACGGATCGTACAGGAGAATTCGGCGATTACAATCATCCGATTTGGCGATCAGGAAGGTTTTTCGCTATTGAAATTGAATGCATAAAAAATAAAACCATGAATACACGCTTTTTAGTCGGGATTTTATTGTTTTTGACGGTCGGGTCGCAGTCTTCTGCACAGGAGCAGTCCCTTCACCGCCTGGATTTTAAGTCGCCGAAGCAATTGCACCGTTTTTTTAAATATAAGAAAGGAAAAAAGGTCATCAGCGGACACCGGGGAACCATTGAGCAAGGGCTGACCGAAAATTCCATCGAAGGCATGGAAGCTGTGTTGCGACATACACCGGCCTTCTTTGAGATCGACCCACGCCTTGCCAAAGATGGTGTGGTCGTGCTCATGCACGATGCGACGCTCGATCGGACGACTACCGGCACGGGTAAGCTGGCCGATTATACGTGGGAGCACGTGAAGCAACTGCGACTGAAAGACCGCAATGGCAATGAGACCGACCACTGTATTCCGACGTTGGCTGCGGCGATCGAATGGGCAAGGGGTAAAACGGTGCTGAATCTCGATCATAAAGATCTGCCGCTGGAGCAGACCGCGGAGATCATCCGCAAGCATAACGCCTATGCGTTTGTCATGGTTACCGTCCATTCGCCAGAGGAAGCGCGCTACTACCTCGATCAGAACAGTAACCAAATGCTGTCCGCTCACATGCTGACCATAGAAAAATTTCAGGAATACAAAGCAGCGGGAATTCCTTTTAACCGTATGATCGTCTATATTGGCCCGAAAATCAAACCGGAGAACCAAGAATTGTACCGGTTATTGAATGCCGAGGGGGTGATGTGCATGATTTCTGCGGCTCCTACGTATGACAAACTCGAAACAGAAGAGGCGCGTGCCAATGCATATCGCGCCATCTTTGCCGATGGTGCTTCCATCCTAGAGTCCGATTTGCCGATTGAAGTAGCAAGAGCTATTCATTAGGTGCAGTTCACGCCCAGCCCTCTTAATTTAATTCATGCAGTTGCGGACGAAACCTAGGAATTGGAGGCGAATCGATTCCAGTTCACTAAACGCCCTACCATTTGATTTATGCAGTTGCAGACGAAACCTAGGAATCGGAAGCGGAGCGAATCAATTCCAGTTGAGGAGCAACTGCATAAATTATCCCCCTCCTTTTCTTATCTTTGCCGCATGGAGCGGAATACCTTTGCTGATTTCAGGTTCAACAAGCAAATCCTGAATGCCATTGATGAAGCAGGTTATACCACGCCCACCCCCATTCAGCAAAAAGCTATCCCGCCGATATTAGCCGGGCAGGACGTGATGGGTGTAGCCCAAACGGGCACGGGTAAGACTGCAGCATTTGTGTTGCCCATCCTCATGAAACTTAACTATGCGCAGGGCAATGATGCGCGCGCGCTCATCCTTTCACCAACACGGGAACTGGCTATGCAAATTGAGGAGCATATCCGGTTGTTTTCGAAATATACGGATTTACGAGCCGTGGTACTCTATGGAGGGCTCGGCCCGAAAACCCAGATTGCCCAATTGGAAAAAGGAGTGGATATCATCGTCGCCACGCCGGGGCGGTTTCTCGACCTGTATCTCGCCGGGCACCTCATCACCAAATCGCTTAAAACGCTTGTCTTGGATGAGGCCGATAAGATGATGGACATGGGGTTTATCAGCAAGCTGCATAGGATATTGGAAGTAGTGCCCCGTAAACGGCAGAATATGCTTTTTTCGGCTACCATGAGCGATCTGGTACATAAGATTGCGGGCGACTTCCTAGCATTTCCTACGGTTGTGGAGGTGAGCGAACAGGCTACACCGGCGCAGACGATTACGCAAGCCCTATATTATGTACCCAATCTCAAAACCAAAATCAACCTGCTACAGCACCTGCTCAAAGACGACGCAACGTTGCACCGCCTTATTGTCTTCTGCAAGACCAAAGCTGTTGCCGACAATATATTCAGCTTTCTTGAACGTAAATACGGTGCCGAGCATATTCGGGTTATCCATGCCAACAAGGGGCAGAATACACGGATAAATTCCATCAACGCTTTCAAGGACGGTGATGTTCGGATATTGGTGGCCACGGATGTAGCTGCACGGGGTTTGGATGTCAGCAACGTTAGCCATGTCATCAATTTCGATGTACCCATCGTCATTGAAGATTACGTACATCGTATCGGCCGGACGGGGCGGGCATTCCAAACAGGCGATGCCATCACGTTCTGCAATCCGGCAGAAGAATACTATATACACAAGATCGAAAAGCTGATCCGCCAGCAGCTACCCGTATCGGAAATTCCAGAAGGGGTATTTGTCGAAAAGACGGGCTTCGACGAAAGACAGGCCATCGCCCGGGAGATTGACGCACAGAAACGAAAAGATAATCCGGAATTCCAAGGTGCTTTTCACGAGAAGAAAGCAGCCAACCAACGGGTAAACAGGCCCCAGCGAAATCACAAAAGGCCCGGGGGGGGCGGTAGCAAATCAAAACCGGGAAGAAAGAAGCGATGAGGCAGCTGAGGATTACCCCGTTGAATATTGCATCAGCGCTGTTAATGACTTGGCTGCTATGGCAATTCGTAACGGATAAGGTTGGAACCGGTATCATTGGTTGGTTTTTCTTACTTTTGTTGATAATGGTCGCAGCGGACCAGTTTTTCCGGTTGATGCTTCGCAATCTCAAACGTGTATGGCTAGCAGAGGGAGTGTTCTTGGTTTTTGTAATGCTCGTAATTTGGATGTTGAAGTTGTGGTAATCAATTTTTGAAAAAAATATATGAAAAAAGCAGAAATAAAACTAACGATTGAGCTGGACGACAATAATGTGCCGGATTCCATCACATGGGAGTCTTCAGACGGGGAAAACAAAGAAGCGTTGCCCGCCAAAGCCTTGTTTCTGGCGTTGTGGGATCACCACTACAAGAATTCTTTGCGCATAGACCTTTGGACGAAAGACATGCCGCTGGACGAAATGAAACGTTTTTTCTATGAAACCTTACAGACGATGGGCGATACCTTTGTTCGCGCTTCGGGAGACGATCCGGTGGCCAAAGCCGTAATCGGTGATCTGAGAGACTACTGTGATCATTTTGCGGAAAAGATGGAAGTTACACAGAAGCAGAACTAAGCCGATTCGCCTTTCGCAAAACCTGTTTGGTGTCGATAAGCAATTCAATAGATAAAAAACGTCAAAAATGAACCATTTCCTCGTAAAATCAGAGCCTTTCAAATACAGTTGGGAGCAATTCCTTAGCGATAAGCAGACCTTTTGGGACGGTGTGCGTAATTATCAGGCCCGTAACAACCTGCAGGCAATGAGAAAAGGCGATTTGGTGTTGTTCTACCACAGTAATGAAGGGAAAGAAGTGGTAGGGATTGCCAAGGTGGTAAAAGAACATTACCAAGACCCGACAACTGCCGACGAACGTTGGGTGGTGGTAGACTTGGCACCTGTAGAAACATTAAAAAAGCCCGTCACGCTCGAAACCATCAAAAAAGACCCGGTATTGCAAAATATCGCACTGGTGCGCCAAGGACGATTATCAGTGATCCCGCTTACTCGGGAAGAATTTGATCATATCGTCGCGTTGGGCTCAGGAATTTTTGTAGATTAGCACCGACAGAGAATTTAACCCTATAGCTATGTTGAAACAATATGCAATATATAGCCCTTTAATGTGCTTGTTGACAGCAGGTGTGTTGTCGTGCAACAACGGAACCACTACGCAGAACCAAGCCGAAGAGATACATAATGCGGCTACGCAGATCGTACCCGAAGAAGCTGAGGGATTGATTGGGCGATGGGATCTCACTGTAGACAAAGATGGCAAGGACGTGCCCTCATGGTTGGAAGTCAAATTATCGGGTTTTGATATACTGGTGGGCGCCTTTGTGGCCGATGCGGGAAGCAGTCGCCCAGTTTCGCATATCACGCTGCAGAACGGAGTGTTTTCATTCCAAATCCCGCCGCAATGGGAGGGTGGAGGTGGACTGTTCACGGTGGAGGGAGAGCTGGCTGGCGAGGGCATCAAGGGCACGATTACAACCAATAAAGGGAATGTATTCCATTTTACAGGGGTTAAAGCCCCCTATTTGGTCAGGACGGGCGAAGCGGAATGGGGCAAGCCCATAGAACTGTTCAATGGTAAAGATTTAACAGGATGGAAGACCTCCGGTGATAACAGTCAATGGGTAGTGGAAGACGGTATACTGATTAATAAAGAAACGGGTGCAAATCTGATCAGCGAACAGCAATTTGAAGATTTTAAACTGGTGGCCGAATTCCGTTATACAGAAGGGGCAAACTCGGGCATTTATTTAAGAGGGCGTTATGAGGTACAGATAGAGGATTCACCGAAAGACAGGCATCCCGGTTCTTTGTATTTCGGCGGCATATATGGCTTCTTATCACCGAGTGAAATGGCGACACTTGGGCCGAATGAGTGGAATACTTACGAAATTACTCTGCGCGGGCGTATGGTTACTATTGTAGCAAACGGCAAAACCATTATCAATAACCAGGAGATTCCCGGGATTACGGGCGGTGCATTGGATAGTCACGAGGGGAGCGCAGGTCCGATTTACCTGCAGGGAGACCATACCGGTGTAGCGTTCCGGAAAATTACACTGACACCGGCGAAGTAGCCTAGATAAGATAACTTACCCATTCAAACATTTTCCGATTGGCTTTGTTAATTGATTACTAAAAGCAAATCGTATGGCAAAGACAATGGGAATAATCTTAATTATCGTGGGAGCGGTGATGTTGGTATGGACTGGTTTTTCATTTACACGTAAGGAAAAAGTAGTCGATATCGGGCCGGTCGAAATCAGCGCGGACAAGAAAGAACAGGTCAACTGGCCGCCCTATGTGGGCGGTGTGATTTTGGTGGCTGGGATCGTATTACTGATTATCCCGCGGCGACGGTAAGATTACCGGCATGTTAAACCTCATTTTTTTACCACTTCCTTGAACAGGTTTTGGAGCTCTTTAGCATCCTTGGGTTTCAATTTCCCGGCGAGTACGAGCCGAAGCTCGCGGCGCTGGAGTGCTTCGTTGTATAGTTTCTGCTCTTCCTCGGTCTCCGGTACGAGCTGGGGTACGGCGACTTTTTCGCCCTGTTTATCGATGGCAACAAACGTATAGAAGGCTTCGTTTGACTTGACCCGCGTGCCGGAGGGTATATTTTGTGCCCATACCACCAAGCGCACCTCCACAGAAGTGGTGAAGGCCCGTGATACCTGAGCTTCGATGCTGATGACATCGCCCAGTTTAATCGGGTGCCTGAACGATACATTATCTACCGATGCGGTGACAACGATGCGGTTGCAGTGTTTTTGAGCAGAGATCGCTGCTGCAATATCCATCCAATGAAGTAGCCGCCCACCCATGAGGTTGTTTAGCGTATTGGTGTCATTGGGGAGCACCAGCTCGTTCATGATGGTGTGTGATTCGCGGGCGAACTTTTGAGTCATGTTGCAAAGATGGAGTTATTTTTTGGGTTTTGTAGCTGTTGGTCAACGATGGCCAGTCCTTCTTCAAAACTATGCGGATCATAACCCAATACGTCCTGTGCTTTGGTTAATACAAAGCCCGTTCGTTTGGGCCGGGGTGCCGCTTGGCTTAATGTGGAGGAGCTCACCTCCCGGATGAGTGATTTGTCTAGCTTCCAGAAATCGGCCACCGCGGCTACCAACTCATGGATAGCAAAAAGATCTTTACCTGAGATGTTGAAAACGCCTTCGGCTCCTTTTACTGCTGTTAGGAGGCAAGCTTTTGCCAAATCTTCCGCTAAAGTAGGCATACGCCATTGATCGTTTACGACGTTGAGCGGCTGTCCCTTTTCGAGCGCTCCTTTGGCCCAGAGTACGATGTTGCTGCGGCTCATATCGGCCACTACACCGTAAACCAAAATGGTGCGTAGGATAGCCCAGGTGGCTGTGGATCGTTGAATGAGCTTTTCGGCATCCAGCTTACTACGGCCGTACAGGCTTAATGGATTGGGCGATGCATCTTCGGCATAAGGCCCCGCTTCACCGTCGAAAATGAAATCGGTGGATAGGTGAATAAGATGGAATCCGAATTCCTCGGAACAGGCCACCAGTTGTGCTACGGCATCGACATTCAGCTGTTGGCAACCTATGGGGTCATGTTCGCAGGCATCCACGTTGGTCATTGCTGCCGTGTTGATGACGGCATCGGGCCGATATTCGGCAATGAGAGCCCGAAGGCGTTCGCTATCAAGGATATCCAGGTCGACATAGTGGTAACCATTTTTGATTGGGTGCCGGTTTTCACCGCGGGAGGTCGCAATGAGCACAATGTTGTTTTCGGCGAGGGACAGATCGGTGATTTTTTGGCCCAGAAGCCCATTGCTGCCCGTAACGAGGATTTTTTTTGTTTCAAAATTGTGGAATTCAGCCATCAGACCAGTATTTTATATAATTAGAGCGGGTAACATTTCTATGTAAGCTGGGCCAAAGATAAGGATACTTTTGGGATTGTATCGAACGGCCCTTGGCAAGCGGAATAGGCTCTTGGGTGGGTGTTGACATTCCGGCAGCTGCACAATAATTACATTTTTGTTTTTTTACTGTAGCGTAAAGTATAACTTTGGGAACAAAATGGAGTTATATATGCAAGAGAAATCTGATATCGGCGTGATTGGTATCGCCGTAATGGGTGAAAACCTCATCCTGAATATGGAAAGTAAGGGTTTCCACGTAACCGCTTACAACCGCACGGTGGATAAGGTGGAACGTTTCATCAATGGACGAGCAAAAGGTAAAAATATCTATGGAGCCACGTCCATTGAAGACTTAATCCGTTCGCTGAAGCGGCCGCGGAAAGTCATGTTGATGGTCAAGGCCGGGCAACCGGTAGATGACTTCATCGAACTGCTTATTCCGCATCTGGAGCCAGGCGACATCATTATCGATGGGGGTAATTCCCATTTCCCAGACACGGAACGCCGGGTGAAGTACATGGAGAGCAAAGGCTTGCTGTATGTTGGTACCGGCGTATCGGGCGGTGAAGAAGGAGCCTTATTGGGGCCGTCGATTATGCCGGGTGGTTCGAAAGCCGCGTGGCCTGCTGTGAAACCGATTTTCCAGTCGATAGCCGCTAAAGTGGCCGACGGGACACCGTGTTGCGACTGGGTGGGAGATGGCGGAGCCGGTCATTTCGTGAAGATGGTGCACAACGGAATAGAATACGGCGACATGCAGCTGATCAATGAAACCTACCACATCATGAAGGAAGTGCTGGGTATGACCCCCGATGAAATGCACGAGGTGTTCAAAGAATGGAACGAAGGGGAGTTGGATAGCTATCTGATTGAGATCACGCGAGATATTCTGGCGTTTAAAGATGAAGATGGACTGCCCCTGGTAGATAAAATATTGGATACCGCAGGTCAGAAGGGAACGGGTAAGTGGACCGGGACGGTAGCGCTCGATTTGGGCGTGCCGCTAACATTGATTGCGGAGTCCGTGTTCGCTCGCTGCCTTTCGGCTTTGAAAGAGGAGCGCGTAGCTGCATCGAAAGTATTGCACGGACCTACCCCTGCGTTTGAGGGTGATCGGCAGGCCTTTATCAACGACCTACGCGATGCACTGTATGCCGCAAAAGTCATTTCTTATGCCCAAGGCTACCAAATGATGGCGGTTGCGGCGAAGGAATATGGGTGGAAGCTGAATTATGGCAGTATCGCGCTGATGTGGCGCGAGGGTTGTATTATCCGATCGGCATTCCTCGGAAAGATCAAGGAAGCATTTGACAAAAACGCTGATCTGCAAAACTTGATTTTGGATGACTTCTTCAGGGAGAAAATCCAAGTTGCGCAAAACGGTTGGCGGAAGGTCGTGGCATCGGCTATTAGCAATGGTATACCCATACCTTGCCTGAGTGCCGGATTGATTTATTACGATGGCTATCGCTGCGAACGGTTGCCGGCAAATCTATTGCAGGCGCAGCGCGACTATTTCGGTGCCCATACCTACGAAAGGCTAGATAAGCCGCGTGGGGAATTTTTCCATACGAATTGGACGGGTAGAGGTGGAGAAACGTCTTCCACGACCTACGATGTATAAAAAAAGCGGCTTTAGCCGCTTTTTTTAATCTTCAACTATTTCGCTATTGTAGCTCTCGGGTTCTACAATTTCTTCCTTGAAATAGCGTTTTTGATAAATCAGGATAAGTGCTACGCCAACTGTAATGGCGGAGTCTGCAATGTTAAATACCGGTCTGAAAAACAAGAAGTCCTCACCACCCCAAATCGGAAACCAGGCAGGGAAGTTACCTTTGATAATGGGGAAATACAACATATCCACCACCTTGCCGTGGAGCAGGCTGGAGTAACCCCCTTCCACCGGAAAAAGTCTGGCTTTTTCAAACCAGGTACTTTCACTGAAAATTAGCCCGTAAAAAGTGGAGTCGATGATATTGCCCATTGCCCCCGCAAAGATCAGCGCCACGTTGAGGATAAAGCCCCGATGGTATTTGTGCTTGATCATGTAATGCAATCCATATGCTATACCGATTACGGCCGCGATACGGAATAAAGAGAGCGCCAGCTTACCAGCTTCGCCGCCGAATTCCAAGCCAAAGGCCATGCCGTTATTTTCGGTAAAATGGATGATGAACCAATCACCGAGGATGTTGTACTCTTGCCCCAGTGTCATATTAAGCTTGATCCATAGCTTAACGAGTTGGTCTATCAGGAGGACCGATGCAATCAGAATAAGAGGTTTGGTATAACCTTTCATGGTTTGAGCTATCGCCTATCGGCTATCAGCCATCGGCACCCAACTGCACTAACAGCTGATTCCCGATACTTAATAGCTGACAGCTGGTCTAATATTGTTTCAATTTGGCTTCCATGCTCAACGTCGTATGCGGTACGGCACGGAGACGCTCCTTTTGGATGAGTTTGCCAGTTTCGCGGCAAATGCCGTAAGTCTTGTTCTCGATACGCACCAAGGCCGCTTCCAAATTGTCAATAAATTTCTTTTGGCGTGCGGCTAATTGATTGGTCTGTTCTTTTTCCAACGTAGCGGATCCATCCTCCAGCGTCTTGAAAGTGCCTGCCGTATCGTCAGTGCCATTGCCGTTGCTACTGTTCAACGTCTTGGTCAAGGCCGATAATTCTTCTTTAGCTACGCGTAGCTTTTCCAGGATGATTTCCTTGAACTCTTGCAGTTCCGCGTCGCTATAACGTGTTTTTTCGCTGTTATTTGCCATAATTTTACACTTTTTCAATTAAAACATTCAATTCCCTTTCCGCTATCTCTATGGTGTCACCCATCGTAAGGTTGCCTTCAAATATCAAAGAGTCTGCCAATATCTCTGTGCGAATATAAGATAAATTACCCTTGGCCGCTTCGGTAATATCCGGGATATCACTCAAACTAACCTTTATGCGGTCTGTCACCTCAAATCCACGCTCTTTGCGGATATTCTGGATGCGATTTACCAACTCTCGGGAGATTCCTTCCTTTTTCAAAGCCGGGGTGATATTAATATCAAGTGCCACGGTAAGTTTACCCAGATTGGCCACCTGCCAACCGGCTACATCCTCGGCGACGATTTCCACATCAGTTAGTGACACTATGTATTGCATATTCGGTATGGTAATCGTTCCCTCGCCTTCGAGGGTCGCGATGTCTTGCGGAGTAAATGCTTGGATGGCCGTGGCCACAGCTTTCATATCCTTACCTACCTTAGGCCCCAAGGTTTTGAAGTTGGGCTTTATTTTCTTGGTCACGAAGCCGGCGGTATCGGTGATGAACTCGATTTCTTTGATATTCGTTTCTGAAAGGATAAGCTCCCTTACCTTTTCCACCTTATGACGGAAATCGGCGTTTAATACGGGCAAAAGAATTTTGTTGAGCGGCTGCCGCACGTTAATGCCTGTTTTCTTACGAAGCGACAATGTGAGGGAGGAGATGTCTTGTGCTAAGGCCATCCGTTCTTCCAGTTCCTTGTCCATCAAATCTTCATGATAAACGGGGAAATCCGCCAAGTGCACCGATTCAGCCTGCTCCTTATGCGTGACGCCATTCAGATCCAAATATAGCCGGTCGCTGAAAAACGGAGCAATCGGCGACATGAGTTTGCTGATGGTATTGAGGCAGGTGTAAAGTGTTTGATACGCCGATATCTTGTCTTCCGTGTACTCGCCTTTCCAGAAGCGTCTGCGGCAGAGCCGCACATACCAATTACTCAGGTGCTCGTCTACAAACAGTTGGATGGCACGGGCAGCCTTGGTGGGTTCAAAGTCAGCATAATAGCTGTCTACTTCCTGAGTAAGGCTGTTGAGCAGTGAGATAATCCAGCGGTCTATTTCGGGGCGACCTCCGATGGGTAAATCGGGCTCTTGATAAGCGAATTTATCGATATTGGCATACAATGCGAAAAACGCATAGGTGTTGTACAAGGTGCCGAAAAATTTCCGCCGTACCTCATCCAATCCTTCCTCGTTGAATTTCAGGTTGTCCCAAGGCGCGGCATTGCTGATTAGGTACCAGCGGGTGGCGTCCGCACTGTAGGTTTCGATGGTAGCAAACGGATCCACGGCATTGCCGAGCCTTTTTGACATCTTATTGCCGTTTTTATCCAACACCAGCCCGTTGGATATTACGTTTTTGAAGGCGACCGATCCCCTGAGCATGGTAGAAATCGCATGCAGGGTGAAAAACCATCCCCTTGTCTGGTCTACGCCCTCGGCGATAAAATCTGCAGGATAGGCCCCTTCGAAGCCTGCCTTGAAGGGCGATTCATCACCTGCGGTCAATTTTTCATAGTCCAATCCCCATTGCGCAAAAGGCATGGCTCCGCTGTCGAACCACACATCGATGAGGTCGGGCTCACGATAAAGCCGTTGCCCGGCGTCAGACACCAGTACGACATCGTCGACGTAGGGGCGGTGCAGATCCAACTGGTCCGTCCCGAATTTGCTCAGGTATTCCTGAAGCCTGGCTTTTTCGGTGTCGTCAAGTACATCAGAGGCCAGGCTGCTTTCGATTCTATTCTTCAGCTCATCGATGGATCCGATGCAGATTTCTTCGTTTTCGTCCTCACTGCGCCAAATGGGCAGGGGGGTGCCCCAGTAGCGCGAACGGGAGAGGTTCCAGTCCACGAGATTTTCCAGCCAGTTCCCAAAACGGCCGGTACCGGTGGATTCAGGCTTCCAATTGATGGTTTTATTGAGGGCTACCAATTCATCCTTTACCGCAGTCGTGCGGATAAACCAACTGTCCAGTGGGTAGTAAAGTACGGGTTTATCCGTGCGCCAGCAATGCGGGTAGCTATGCTCATACTTCTTCACCTCAAAAGCCTTGTTATCTTCTTTCAACCTGATGGCAATCAAGACGTCGGTGGGCTTGAATCCTTCGGCGGTACGTTCTTCGTCGCTGTAATATTCTTCCTTAACGAAGCGACCACCAAATTCGCCGATTTCTTTTACAAACCGCCCTCGCTTATCGACGATTGGAACATCCTTGCCGTTTTCGTCTTTCACGAAAACACCTGGTACATCGTTTTCCTTACTCACACGGAAGTCGTCCGCCCCGAACGTAGCTGATGAATGGACGATGCCCGTGCCATCTTCTGTGGTCACGAAATCTCCGGCAATTACCCGGAAAGCCCGCTGTTCCAATAGCTCGTTGCTGACATAGGGGAGCAGTTGATGATACTTCAGATTCAGCAGTTCGGCCCCGGTAAACTCAGCACTGATTTCCCAAGGAATGATTTTGTCGCCTTGACGATAGTTTTTCAAGGGTATTTGCTGACCCTCAGGTTTAAAAAAGCGATTCAACAACTCTTTTGCCAGCACGACACTTACGGGCTCGAATGTATATTGGTTGAACGTACGGATCTTTATATAGCGGATATCTTTGCCGACGACCAATGCACTATTGGCGGGCAATGTCCAAGGGGTGGTTGTCCAGGCAAGGAAGGCGGTGTCCTCGTTTTCGTCTTCAAACAATGCGGGGAGGGCAGGGTGGACTTGATCCTTTTTAATGCGGAACTCGGCGACGATCGTTGTATCCTTGATGGGTTTGTACGTGCCAGGTTGGTTGAGCTCGTGCGAGCTGAGCCCCGTTCCAGCAGCCGGGGAGTACGGTTGGATCGTATATCCCTTGTACAGCAGGCCTTTCTTGTATAATTCCTTCAAAATCCACCACAACGTCTCGATATATTCATTCTCGTAGGTGATGTACGGGTTTTCCAGATCCACCCAATACCCCATTTTCTCGGTGAGGTCGTTCCACACATCGGTATACTTCATGACCTCCCTGCGGCATGCCGCGTTGTAGTCGGCCACTGAAATGGTCTTTCCGATATCCTCCTTTGTGATGCCGAGCGTTTTTTCTACAGCGAGTTCAATCGGTAGGCCATGTGTGTCCCATCCGCCCTTACGTTTTACCTGATAGCCCTTTAGGGTTTTATAACGGCAGAAAATATCTTTGATGGCGCGGGCCATCACGTGATGGATGCCGGGCATACCATTCGCCGAAGGCGGACCTTCGTAAAAGGTATAGGGCTTATTTGCCGGGCGATGAGTGATACTTTTGTCAAAGATGTTTTTCGCCTGCCAATGAGCCAATACTTCCTTGCCGATCTGGGATAAATTGAGCTGCTTGTATTCCTTGTACATCAATTATTTGTGTTCAAAAATGAGGATGCAAAGATAGGGAATTAGAACGAAATGAGAAAGGAGGGGATTTGATTCAGGTGGCTTGCTCCTCCACTGGTCTTCAACCACCTGAATCATTGGGGTGTAGGGTATGGTGACTTAGGTGAGCTGTGTTCCATCCTTACTCTTTGTATAGGACATCCTTACCGGTTGTTTACCTCGTTGGTAAGCGATAGGTAAGCAAATGGTAAACAATAGGTAAGGAAATGGTAAACAATAGGTAAGGAAATGGTAAACAATAGGTAAGCAAATGGTAAGTAATAGGTAAGGGAAAGGTAATCTAAGGGTAAGTCAGGTCTATGGAAATGGTAGACAACTGGTATCCGTAGGGTAACCAGCTCGACCGGAGACAGCCGAGGGATAGTTCGTTAGGCTGAGGGTTATGCTGAAAATGACGTCCCGCATCCGCAGGTACTGCTGGCGTTGGGGTTATTGAAAACAAATCCACGCGCATCCAATCCGTCCTTGAAATCGATCTCCATACCGGCGAGGTATAACCCATGGGCTTTATTCATGAATATCCGGATCCCTTCGATGTCATATTCGGTGTCACCTTCTTTTTTCTGGTCGAACCCCAGAATGTAGTTCATCCCAGCACATCCACCGCCTTCGACACCTACACGCAATCCGAAATCAGCCGTTATTTCCTGTTGGGCCCGCAATTTTTTGAGCTCCTGAATCGCCCCGGGTGTTAATGTTAATGGCGCCGCGGCTGAAAGTGTTGCTGTACTCATCTTATTCTGATTAAATCGTTCAAACCGTACAAAAATACATAAATATTCCCCATTTTTGCTGGGAATTCGGATTTTTACGTTCCATAAACAAATGATATAGATGGACATTGCCTCGTTCTTAGTAGATATTCTTAAATACATTTTGGCGGGATGTGTGATTGTGGGTGCAGCGAATTGGATGTTCTGGACGAGATACAACAGCCACGTTTTTCGGCTAAAAACGCTTGAAGCGAGGCAGGCTGCAAAAAAGGAAGTGTTGCCGCTGCGTCTGCAGGCTTACGAACGTGTGATACTGTTGATTGAACGTGTCAACCCAGCCAACATGTTGTTGCGTCTGCTTGAACCCGGTTTAAGTGCCAAGGATTTCCAGCAAGTGCTTATCGATGAGATTCGCGCCGAATACCAGCATAATATTACGCAACAATTGTATGTGAGCGATGTCGCTTGGTCTATTACCGAGCGGATAAAGGACAACACGGTCGCACTCATCCGTAATGCAGGAGAAGGTCTGCCTGCTACCGCGAGTGCAAAAGAGCTTAGCGCGGTTATCTTTGCGCATATTGCCGAGTTGGATGAAAATCCCTACAGTCTTGCGCTAAAATCCGTCAAAAATGAGTTAGGTGGTTGAATATTGAAAGCAAGTTTATATCTTTGCGCAACTTTTTAACATTCAATTCTTTGTATCATAATGAGAAGAGACGAAACCATATTTAATTTAATCAATCAAGAGCTCCAGCGCCAGGAAGAGGGCATCGAACTCATCGCATCGGAAAACTTTGTAAGTAAGCAAGTAATGGAGGCCGCAGGGTCAGTGCTTACCAATAAATATGCCGAAGGCTTGCCCGGCAAGCGCTATTATGGTGGTTGCGAAGTAGTTGATGAGGTCGAAACGATCGCTATCGAGCGAGCTAAACAGCTCTTTAATGCCGAATGGGTGAATGTGCAACCGCATTCCGGCGCACAGGCCAATGCGGCTGTGTTTTTAGCACTGCTGCAACCGGGCGACAAGATTTTGGGTTTCGATCTCTCCCACGGTGGGCACCTTACCCACGGTTCTCCTGTCAATTTTTCGGGAAAGCTTTATCAACCGCTGTTTTACGGCGTGGATAAGGAGACAGGTCTGATTAACTACAAGCAGCTGGAGGAGGTTGCGCTGCAAGAAAAGCCAAAGGTGATTATTTGTGGTGCGTCTGCTTATTCCCGCGACTGGGATTATGCCTTTATCCGTAAAGTGGCTGATGAAATCGGTGCACTGGTAGTTGCGGATATTTCGCATCCTGCAGGACTTATTGCACGTGGATTACTTAGCGACCCACTGCCGCATTGCCATGTAGTGACGACCACTACGCACAAAACACTGCGTGGCCCTCGGGGCGGGCTCATTATGGTGGGTAAGGACTTTGAAAACCCATGGGGCATCAAAACTCCAAAAGGAGAGGTGCGCAGTATCACGTCGTTATTGGACTTAGCTGTTTTCCCTGGCACGCAGGGTGGACCTTTGGAGCACATCATCGCCGCCAAAGCCATCGCATTTGGAGAGGCGCTGAGTGGTGACTATATGGAGTACATCATCCAGGTCAAGAAAAATGCAGCAACGATGGCCCAAGCGTTTGTAAATAAAGATTATAATATCATATCCGGGGGGACTGACAATCACTTGATGCTGATCGATCTCCGTAACAAGGGCATTAGCGGTAAGGCGGCCGAAGCGGCCTTAGGCAAAGCAGGCATTACCATCAACAAGAATATGGTTCCATTCGACGATAAATCACCCTTCGTGACATCGGGCATTCGCTTGGGTACGGCTGCCATCACTACGCGCGGACTTAAGGAGGATAATATGCTGGAGATCGCAGAAATGATTGATGTAGCGCTGCTGAAGCATGACGACGATATCGCGTTGGATAAAATACACAATAAAGTGAAAGCGTTGATGGCGGAATATCCATTGTATAGATAGATCCGGAATTAAAATGAAGTGTAGGCCTTATTCCGTAACCCGGGATAAGGCCTGTTTTGTTACAATATATGCCTGCCTTTAGTGCGAAAAGACGAAATTCAAACAAAAGCTTTGAAATGCTGAAAATTTTGTCTTTTTTTGACCTTAGTTAACAGAACCATTGATAGGAGAGCTGCTATAGGAGATACGACTACAAGAGAAAAATTACTTATTTGTTGAAAATAGTAAAAGGCGAAAGTAGCGTATTATGAAGCTTGAACAACGAACGGACCAGGAGCTTATCCGTCTTTATGTGTCTGGTGATGAGGCGGGTTTGGAAATTTTGATAGATCGGTATAAGTCTAAACTATATACATCCATCTATTTATTGGTGAAAAACGAGTGCCTCGCGGAAGATATATTCCAAGACACTTTTATTAAGGTAATCAACACGCTTAGAAGCGGACGCTATAACGAGGAAGGTAAATTTTTGCCTTGGGTGATGCGGATTGCGCATAATCTGGTGATTGACTATTACCGCAAGGAACGCCGCACACCGGTGGTTGTAAACAGTGAGGGCTTCGATATTTTTGATGTCTTGCATTTTGCCGACGAAAGCGCGGAGACCCGGATGATCCGCGAGCAAACCCATAAAGACCTTCGGAAAATGATACAACGGCTTCCTGATGACCAAAAGGAGGTACTCATCATGCGTCATTATGGCGAAATGAGCTTTAAGGAAATCGCTGATGTCACCGAGGTAAGTATCAACACCGCGCTCGGCAGGATGCGTTATGCACTCAATAACCTCCGCAAGATGATGTACGGCAATGAAGAGGCCCTGAAAATGGGATAGGGAATCAGGCAAAAAGTTTCCCTTGGGAGAACCGGGGTGACATGTCCAGGAAATTGAATTTAGCGACCACGGCGTAGGTATGTGTGCCCATCATTCGCTTTAGCAACGTCATATTTTTGGCGCGGAATACACCGTTGTATTTGGTGCGTCTCCAAATCGGCCATATCGCCTCGTTTTGGGGCGGCGTGAGCTTTCTTGCAATGGTGATATGTGGTTTGGTTACAAAATACGGTGGATGTCCCTTTATTCCGTTCACCAAAGGCCGGAGTTCTCGCCGGCGCTTTGAAACCAAGCCAAGGATGGGGGCAGTTGATTTTACATCGACGAAGAGCGTATGGCCGAAACTGCCAAATCCTTGTAATTCGACGTCGAAAGGCGCTACGGTCGATGCCAATAGCTGGAGTTCCTTGATGATATGTTTTTCATAGCTGTCATACTGAATAAATCGCATTAAGGTCATGTGGCTTTTGGAAACAATCGCATTCGGATAACGGTGGTTTTTCAAAAAATACTGCTTAAAGCCTTGCAAGTGCTTTTGTACTTGATCAATTGGTTCGATAATTAGCAGGTACTCACATAAATGGAGGCCAAAGCGTTGTGGAACGAATACATCCATGATTTCTAATATTTTTAGTAAAAATACAATGATTTATCGGTTTTTCAAATAAATCATCCTCTTTTTTACTAAAAATATTAACATGTTGGCTTTTCCCACCGTATGGTATCGTTTTGAATGTTAATCGGTGAGAATCCCATTTTTTCCGCAAAACGGTTGGCCCTGTTATTTTGGGTGGCCGTGGTGCATGCCAACGACCTGGTTTCATAGTGTTCGATGGAGTGTTGGACAACTAATTGGAGCGCTGCCTGCATGATGCCCTGCCCCCAGCACGCTGGCAGTAACGTGCCGCCGAATTCGATGACGCCATGTTCTTTTTCCCAATGGTGCAAGGCGCAATCGCCGATAATAACGGTGGGGTTGCGGACCAGCCGGATTGTCCATATCAACTCACAGGCTGCTACGATGCGCAAAGCGAAACTTTCGGCAGTGTCCTCAGGCAGGACGGGGTACTGGCTTCCGTGGTCATGCGATTCGCAAGAGCGATATAGCCGAAAGAACGGGTCTGCATCTGCCTGTGTCAATACCTTCAATACGACCTGATCGTTTGATAGTGTAGGTGTATCATCAGTATGGTCGGCTGCCGCGGTGTGCAAACGCCTTATTCGGCCGCTGCTGAATAACAATGAAGTATGATTGATCATGTGGAGCGTTCATCCTTTTTCGTAGGCTTCGATTAATGGGGCGATGTCCAGTTTTTTCATATGATACATCACTTGTAACACCCGGCTTACTTTAGCGGGATCCGGATCGAGCACCATATCGTTCAGCACGGTGGGTACAACCTGCCATGATACCCCGAATTTGTCCTTGAGCCAGCCACATACCTGGGCCTTTTCGTCGCCGCCGTCGCCGAGTTTTTCCCAATAGTAGTCTACTTCGTCTTGGGTGTCGCAATTCACCGCAAAAGAAATTGCTTCATTGAATTGGAACATTGGTCCACCGTTCAAGGCGACGAATTCCTGCCCTTCGATGACGAATTCGATCGTCATCACAGACCCTTCCGCCTTCTGGTGAAATTCATATCCATCTCGGGTGTAACGGGTAGTCCGGCCGATTTTGGAATTGTTGAAGATCGAGGTGTAAAGCTTCACTGCGGCCTCGGCCTCATTATCGAACCACAGGGTTGGGGTGATTTTCGATGTTGAAATGCGTTTTTCCATGATGGTTGTTTTTTACAGTAATGGAGTTATTTTTTTGTCTTGAAGTTTGCGGCTCCGTTGACCTGAGTTGCTGTGCGGTTTTCTTCCACGCGTTTTTTAATGAGTTTGATAAGCAGCGCGTCGGGAAAAGGGTCGTCCCACGGAAACTGGATGGCGCCCTTGGTCTGTTTATAATGGGCGAGCTCATCCCTGAATGTTTCTTTGATCGAATTACTGGCCGGATATAAACCCCAATGATTTTTCCATGCCGCAAAGTACAGTAATATACCGTGATAGCGATAGGCAGGCATCTGGTAACTGATCGTCTCTTCGGCATCGGGAACCGTGCGCTTGATGGTGGTGCGTACGCGTTCCAAAATCGACCTTTGTTTGGCGTCTGCGACGGAAGCCAGGTATTCGTCCACGTTGTTGAAGCTGGTTTTCTTGGCGCTTTCCATGAATTACCTTTTTATCGATGATATGCTGTTCATCCGTGTTCACGGTGATACGCCCGAGTATAGACGACGGAGAACAATACAAACATCGGCAGTAAGTGCGTGTTTGAAAATGGGCAGGTATGACAATCTAGGGGGGGATATGCGACAAGGCAATCTAGTTGCCTGGCCTGAATGTGTGAAGCGCTCCGCGTTATATCACAGTAATATTTTTTTGGATAAAATGGGTAAACAACGGATCTGTTGGGTCCCGCTCGGTAATCAGGTAATTGACCTGGCTGGCAGCGCAGATATTTAGCCATTTGACGGTATTCAGCTTTTCGGAGATGCTAATCACCGCAACTTTTTTTGCTGAACTGATCAGTCCCTTTTTGACCTGTACAACCTCCCAATCCGCGTCAGTCAATCCTTCTTCAGAAGAAAAGGCATTGGCACCCAGGATGCAGAGGTCAGCTTTCAGGCCAGCTAGTTGATTAACCACACTTGCGCCGATATAAAGATTTGCGTTTTTTATCAGCTTTCCCCCGATACCGATAACATTTAGATTTTCATGCTGAGCAAGCGTAATGGCAACTTGTGGGCTAATGGTAATGATCGTAAGTTTTAGTGAAGAAGGTATCATTTTGGCGAGCTCAAGCATCGTAGTGCCCCCCTCGGTAATGATCACCATGTTGTTTTTGAGTAATGTAATGGCTTTGGACGCTATTTTCCTTTTTGACTCAACGGCGTAAGTTACATGCTCGTTATTGAAAGGGGCTACAAAAGATTTACTGATGGCTCCGCCATGTACTTTGATGATTTTTCCTTCTTGCGCAAGTTCATGCAGATCCCTGCGGATGGTGTCATCTGAAACGTTTAGTTGTTCACTGAGCTCCACCGAGAAAACCTTATTATGTAGGTCGATTTCTCTAAGAATAGCCTCTTGTCGTTTACTTTTTCTCATGCTTGCTTGGTTAAGTAATAGTACATGAAACCGCAGAAATGCCGCTTGCGCCAATTCATGGTTTCCTGCAAAGGTATATATTATTTGTTAGATTATGCGGTGTTGGGTACGGGGTATGTTAGCTGAAAAGGTAGTCTTTTGCCCGAACAGCGCGTTTTATTGGGTTTTACTAAAAGATAACAAAAATAGCTCGTGCCTTCGGTTTATATAGAAGTATGCGGTTATTGGCTGATAGTCCGCAAATGGGTTTGGTTACGCCGGTTGTTGATAAGGCCTGGTGGAAAATTCAGGTTGCCTCGTTTCAAGGGCGGCGGCCGGAAGAGCGATATGCTTCGGTTTCTGATTTTTGCGTGTTTTCTGTATTTTATTCGCATTAATCACTTATTTTTTTCTTTTTATGAGATAATAGCGTTATTATTGCGTTTTTATGTCGGTATTTGGGCAATAAGCGCTTCGGTTTCGCATACGGGAGAAACACTCACGCCCTGACATCGGAATTGATTTCAGTTGATGAAATAAAATGATAGTATATATGGACACGCAGAAGAATAATGGACGGCGGGACTTTCTCAGAACAGGTGCATTGCTTGGTGCGACCGTGATGGCGTCTCCGTTATCAACGTTTAGTAGTAATTCCTCCAGCAGCAGTAAGCCTGCTATTTTAGGCGGTCGGTCGATTTGGTCCGATAAGCAATGGCCTCAATGGCCACGTTGGAATCCTGAAACGGATGAGCGCCGATTGCTCGAAGTAGTGCGCAGCGGAGTGTGGTCGCGTGGACGGACAACTGCAGAGTTCGAGCAGAAATGGGCCGCTATGGTCGGTACGGACCGGTCGCTGGCGGTTGTGAACGGAACAAATGCGCTCGCAACGGCGATCAATAGTTTCGGAATCGGTCCCGGCGATGAAGTTTTGGTGCCTCCATATACCTTTATCGCCACCGTATCTGCTATCCTATTTAATGGGGCCATGCCCGTTTTTGTGGATGTAGACCCGGCCACATTCCAGATAGATCCCCGGAAAATGGCTGCCAAGATTACCAGCAAGACCAAGGCCATCCTGCCCGTGCACATCCTGGGATTACCGGCAGATATGGATGCCATCATGGCCATTGCGAAGCAGCATAAGCTTCTGGTGATTGAAGATGCTTGTCAAGCCCATTTGGCGGAATACGGTGGTCGCAAAGTGGGGAGTATCGGCCATGCTGGATGTTTCAGTTTCCAGAATTCCAAGAACCTCCCGATAGGCGAAGGCGGAGCGATTACAAGCAACGATCAATTATTCATGGACCGGTGTAGTTCGTATCACAGTTACGGATTACCGGCAGGAAGCTTTAATCCGTTGGATACCGGGATGTTAGGAAGCAAGCTTCGGTTTACGGAATACCAGGCTGCCATCGGTTTAGTGATGCTGGAGCGGCTGCAGGAGGAAACGGATGTCCGGCATAGTAATGCGACGTACCTTGCTGCGATGATAAGCGAAATTCCCGGTATTACCCCGTATCAGTTATATCCGAAGGTAGATAAAGGTGCGTTTCACCTTTTCCCATTCCGCTACGACCCGAGTGGCTTTTCAGGGCTGTCAAGGGATAGCTTTCTGACGGCGCTCCGTGCTGAGGGGGTGCCCTGCTCGGGGGGGTATGTGCCGCTGAACACGCAACCGTTTATCCAAGCATCGTTCAATTCACCCTTGTTTCAGCAGCTATATCCTGGTAAGGATGTTGATTTTCAGTCTTTCACGGAAAAAAATCAATGTCCGTTGAATGATAAACTGTGTGAGGAGGCGGTTTGGTTAACGCAGAATATGCTGCTCGGCCCTCGAACGGACATGGACGAAATAGCAATGGCTATCGGTCGGATACACCACAATGCCGCCGATATTGTCAAATCACTACCTACTAATTAGATTTTCAACCCATGCGGCGTCTCTTTTGTTTGCTGATTTGTTTTCTAGGATTGATGCTGCAGCATCTCTTTGCAGCAGGACCGTCGGCGCAGAAAGGCTGGAAGGCCGGCGTGGCCAAATTGACCATCACCCCACGGGAGCCCATGTGGATGGCAGGTTATTCCGCGCGTACGAAGCCGGCCGAAGGAAAGGAACATGAATTGTGGGCCAAAGCCCTTGTGCTGGAAGATATCAAAGGAAAGCAAGTCGTGATGGTTGCAACGGACGTATTGGGTTTTACCAAGGACTTGGCATCGGCTGTAAAACAGGTGCTCCGCACACGTTACGGCCTTTCGGATTTGGATATCTTATTAAATAGTTCACACACCCATTCCGGCCCGGTATTGAGCGATGCATTAGTGGATGGCTATTCTTTTAGTGAAACGGAGCACGCGAAAGTTGATCGCTATACGCAATGGTTGGCCGGGCGCATTATACAGGTTGTCGCCGATGCGTTCAAGGATCTAAAAGAAGCCCACCTTTATTCCGGTATCGGGGTTACCCGGTTTCAGGTAAACCGGCGCAATAATAGTGCTGCCGAATTGCATCGGCTTTCCGAACTCCGGGGGCCAAGCGATCATGCAGTGCCAATCATCAAGGTGGTAAACAAAAGAGGAAGGATAGTGGCGTTACTTTTTGGGTATTCCTGTCATCCGACAACGCTTGACGGATACGAATGGTCCGGAGATTTCCCCGGTTATGCGCAATTGGAGATCGAGAAAAGCTATAAAGGGGCTGTTGCGTTATTTTTTCAGGGGGCGGGTGGTGACCAGAATCCATTGCCGAGGCACACCACCGCCCTGGCGAAGCAATACGGGAAGGAATTGGCCGCGGCGGTTGAAAGTGTGGTAGCAGATAACCAGATGAACGTCCTTCAACCGGTATTGCGGACAGCTTATCGTGAAATAGATCTTCCTTTTTCGCCCCCGCCGTCGGTTGACGACTTACAGGGCGTGATCCGGAACGATGGGAACAAGAGTTACTATTCCAGATGGGCACACTGCTTGATCGCTCAAATTCAACAAGGGAAACCATTGAAAACATCCTATTCCTATCCCGTACAGGTTTGGAGGTTAGGTGAACAGTTGGTTGTGAGTCTTGCCGGCGAAGTCGTTGTGGACTACGCAGTGGGTATCAAGAATAAGTACGGTTGGGACACGTTTGTTTTTGGGTACAATAATGACGTGATGGGGTATATCCCATCGGCACGGATCATAGGGGAAGGCGGATACGAAGGAGATACCTCGCAAAGAGCTTATGGTCTACCCGCCAAATGGGATCCGGCGATTGAGTCATTGATTTATGACGCATGCGACCAATTGGTACGATCACTTGAGTAGGGTGTAGTCATTTGATGTCCTTCAGTAACCGGGCCAATTTTTCGCGCTGTAAAACCGCTTGATTTGACGCGGATTGGGGGTAGTCGTAAAAGCCTTTGTTTGTTTTCAATCCCAGGTTATTGTTATTGACAAGTTGATTTATGGAAAGCGGAACACTGGTTGTATTGTCCAGATCCGGCAAAATATTCGTCAGCACTTTCTCCCATACATCCAGGCCGCCTAAGTCAGTAATCTCGAATGGTCCATTCAGTGCCCACCGCAGTCCGATGCTCTGTTTTACAACGGTGTCGATATCGCTCACTTCCGCAACTCCCTGTTGCAGCAAGTTGCAGGCCTCTCTCAGCAATGCGGCTTGGAGCCTGTTGGCGATGAATCCGTTGATGTCGCGTTTCAGCAAAACAGGAACCTTTCCACAAGTCTTCAGTAGGCTAATCAGGTCGTTTACGATAGCATCGGCCATCGCTGCTGGTTTTACCAGTTCGACAAGAGGAATAAGGTCTGCCGGATTAAAGAAATGGATCAACATCATGCGCTGAGAAAACGGAAGACCCTCCGATAAAACATGCAAAGGGAAAGACGATGTATTGGATGCGATAATGGCATGTTGCTTTACATGCGGTGCGATAGTTAAAAAAACTTCCCGTTTTATATTGAAGATTTCCGGCACCGATTCAACAATTAAATCAGATTCCGAAACCGCCGTTTCCAAGCGCTTCGTTAACTTTAAATTTTCGTGGAGCCCTCGTTTACTGATCATATCGTCTATGACGCGATTGTCGGCATCGTAAAGTGTGGTCGGTATTCCATTTTCTGAAAATAAATAGGCAATGGTTTGTCCCATCGTTCCTGCACCTAAAACGGTGATTCTTTTTATTTTAAAAACGGTATCCATCTCTTCTAAATTAGTTTATAACACTGCGCAACGGCCAATAACAAGGTTGCGCGTTACGGCTGTATGGTTTGTGCAAATATAATGCAAAATATTAATTTTAGGTTTATTATTATGCTTTTCGTTGTGATATGCGTGTTTTAACGGCGGGAAGTTAACCGTATGTAAACTCTATTTTTGCTGTTTAAATGCGTTTAATAAAATATTATTTGCGTTTAATACGTCAGTTATGAATAAAATATTGCAAAATATGCATGTTTTTCTTGCATATATGAATTTGTTTTTTGTTATTTGCTGTAAATATGCTGATTTGCCATTTTGTTTGCGTATTTAATTCGGATTTTAATAATTGTAAACCCAGAAGTTTTTAACAAGAGAACTTTAGCTAAATGATTATGGACAGTAAATTGAAAAGGCGTGATTTTCTACATCGTGTAGGTATGGTAGGGTCTGGTATTGCGTTAAGCGGTATTCCCAAGTTTTCACTCGGTTCCTGGCACGACGGTAAGCCGGCCGTGTTAGGCGGACAGAAAGCTTATACCGGGAGTGTCATCTCTTGGCCTATTTATGACAACCGGGAAGGACAAGCTTTGCAAAGCGTACTTAATAGTAGCCAATGGGGAAGACTGACAGGAAGCGTGACTGCCCAGTTCGAGCGGGAATATGCTGAATTGTTGGGGGTCGGCCACGCATTGGGCGTATCCAGCGGCACATCGGCACTTACTGCCATCATGGGTGCGCTAGATGTGGGGCCAGGTGATGAAGTGATTATCCCGGTGTATACGTTTATCGCTACTTACAATGTTGTGGTGCTTAATCACGCCTTGCCGATTTTTGTAGATACGGATTTGGAATCCTCTCAGATTGATGCAACCAAGGTAGATGCAGCGATTACGGGGAATACGCGGGCAATGATGCCGGTTCATCTCGGCGGTACACCTGTTGATCTCGATAAGTTTGCGGAAATCAGCCAGCGTACGGGCATCCCGATTGTGGAGGATGCATGCCAGGCCCACATGGCGGAGTTTCGGGGGAAGAAGGTGGGGAACCATGGCTTGGCTGGCGCGTTCAGTTTTCAATCGTCCAAAAACCTCAACTGCGGTGAAGGGGGCGCGGTGGTAACCAATGATGCCAACTTTTTCAGGGCGTGCACTTCATTCCATCATCAGGTACAGGAAGGGATTGATAAGTCATATCGCGATCGCGTTGGCACCCGGTCTACCAACCTGAGAATTACCGAATTCCAGAGCAGTCTATTGCTCGCGCAGATGACGCGATTGGAAGACCAGGTGCGCCGTAGGCAGGAGAATGCGCTGTACCTCGATAGCATGTTGAAGGATATCCCCGGTATCGTGCCGGCGAAACTATATGAGGGGACTACCCGGAGTGCTTATCATATTTACATGTTCAGATACCTTAAGGAGCATTTTGACGGGCTGAGCCGCGACCAGTTTATCAAGGCATTGGCGGCCGAGGGCCTTGCCTGCTCACCTGGATATGGCCCGATGAACAAGAGTGAATATGTACAGGCGTTAGCCACGAATAAGCATTACTTGAAAATCTACGGTAAACGCCGGATGAAGCAATGGCTGGAACGTAACGAATGCCCGCAGAATGATATCCTGACCGGTGAACAAGCAGCGTGGTTTATGCAGAATATGTTGCTGGGAACACGTAGAGATATGGAACAGATTGCGGAAGCCGTTAAGCGGATACAGCAATACGCATCGGAAATTAAGAAGGCAATATAATTTAAGATTGATAAGCGATAGCAATGAATATTAGAGTCACTGAAAGTCCGTCACATTACCGAAACCTGGAGCAGCAGGATATTGACACATTGATCAGTTGGATTAACCAAGAGGATCAGAAGGTCGCATTGAAAATCAAGGAGGCCTTACCGCAACTTAGTAAGCTTATTGGAGTTATCGTTGAAAAACTCAAGACCGGAGGAAGGTTGTTTTACGTGGGCGCAGGGAGCGGGGGACGCTTATCGGTATTGGACGTCATTGAGCTGCCCAATACGTTTGGCATACCCAAGGGCAAGGTAAATGTCATATTAGCCGGTGGCGTGGAACACTTGGTGGAAGCGAAGGAGGAACGGGAAGATGATACCAAGGAAGGTTGGGCCAATTTGAGGGAAGCAGGAATAAGCCCTGCAGATGTCGTTGTAGGAATTGCAGCGAGCGGGACGACACCATTTGTTCTGGAAGCATTGAAAGCGTGCCGTAATCACGGAATCACGACGGGCTGTATCGTAAGCAATCCGGAATCTCCGATTGCCGAACAGGCAGATTATCCCGTAGAGGTTGTGACAGGACCCGAATTTATTACCGGAAGCACGCGTATGAAAAGTGGGTCTGCGCAAAAAATGATTTTTGACATGATCAGTACCACCACAATGATTTGCTTGGGGAGAGTGGAAGACAATAGCATGGTGAATATGGCATTGATTAATGATAAGGCGGTAGACAGGGCGGTTCGGATGCTTGTCGATAAATCCAATATAGCCGATTACGGGGAAGCAAAGCGGATTTTGCTGCAAAATGGAAGCGTAAGAAAAGCGTTGGATGCGCTAGCTTCAAGTGAAACATCGTCGGTCGATTTTACTCCTGAATTATGAAAGTGATTTCCAGTATATCCATTTATGTTCTTTTAGCCCTGGGGATTTTTCCGTTGGCCTTGACTGCCCAGCATTTCGATTTCAGTGTAGGTAGCGGACAGGTAAGTTTGGAACCTCAACGCAATGTGCTTTCGTTGTCACTGGCAGGGTACGGCGGACCTAGAGATGGGCGATTTACACTCAAGTGGGAAGATTCAGGTCGTCTAGCTACGGGTATTGATGATGTCGTATTTATTGACTCAAAACCGTTCGTACTGAGGAGTGGAGACGTTTGGAGAATAGATAACCCCGCGGAAGGGAATAAGCTGAAGCAGCTTACATTTGATAGCGATATTACGCTTTTGGCTGCAGAAGGAAAGCGACTGTATACTGTAAATAACCGTGGCGAGATACTGACTGCGACGCTGGGAAAGAAGCTAAAATGGAGGAAGATCGGTTTAATGGCAGACGTCGATCGCCCTGTCGCCCTGGTTATTTTTGGAAAAGATATCATTGCAGCGGATGATCAAGGTGGAATATGGAGGTCAGCGCAAGCTGGTGGAAACTCATCTTGGGCGCGGATCGGAAACCTAGCCGGTGTTATTGATTTGGTTGTACATTCGGGCCGGTTATACGGGCTTACGGATAATAATGAGCTGGCTTATTTTGAGCCGAGTGGTAACTGGTTGCGGATTGCAATTAAAAACGATAAAAACTACCGGCACGACATCCATAAAGTGGCCGTTAGCAATGACGTACTACACGGGTTCGACGCATCCGGCTCGTATTACCGGGGTACGCATTACTCAGACGGTAACCTGAAGGCTGGGGCTGTTTTTATCAAAAAAGGTAAAGAACGGGCAATTCTGATAGGCTTGGATGTCTGTGGTTTTGATGCCGATTTTGTAACGGGTGTTAAAAGTGAGTTGTTCCTAAAATATCATATACCCGCTTCGGCGATCTTGATCAACGCGTCGCATACGCATTACGCACCGGTAACGCAGCGATGGACGACATGGGGAGAACATTGCCAACGGCCGGATAGCCTATACCTGTATACGACGGTAAAAGAGGGGATTCTGAATTCGGTGCGGTTGGCTATAAAAGGTGCGAAAGACGCGAACCTGTTTTTCGGACGAGGCACTGCGGATATCGGCCGCAACCGGAATCTGCCGGGTGATAACCTGCCGTATGATAAAGATTTGGATGTGATTAGGATCGACTATAAGAACCAACAGGCCTCGGATGTGCTGTTTCTTGCAGGGTGCCATCCAGTGTTCAATGCCAAGGAAGAGGAATTCTATAAAATCAGTGCGAACTATCCAGGAACTGCGAGAGAGCTTCTCGCTCATCATTCAGCAATCAGGAATCCTTTTTTCTTGCAAGGATGTGGCGGTGATATCAATCCAGTCGACGCAGACCATAACGTGACTGGAAAAAAGGTTGCCGACGCGGTGATCGAAGTGTTGGAAAAGGATCGCATGACAAGGGTCCATGGCGATATCACTTGTTTTTTGGACACCGTGAGTTTTCCGACCCGACCGTGGGCTAAACAAGACCTCCTAGCGTTGAAAGCGGAAAAGGAAAAGCTGGTAGGGGATATCTATGCGGAGGAGCGTGTACGTTGGGCAAATCTCATGTTGTCGTATTATGCCAACGGGAACATGCCAAGCGAGATGCCGGTGTTTATCCAGACTATCAATATTGGCAATTGGAAACTGGTTGGAGTATCTCGGGAGACGACGACCGAATATAGCCTGGCGATTAAAAAGCTGTGGCCCGACCAACTGGTAACCATAGCCGGATATTGCAATGATGTATCCAGTTACCTTCCCACCAGTAGGCACATAAAAGCGAAGATCTACGAAGGCGACGATTCGTTCTTCTGGTACAGCCAGCCAAGTAGCTTTCCTGAGCAGGTACATGAGGTAATCATCGATTCGATTAAATCGAAAAATAGGTAATAACGTGAATTGATTCGCAAAGCAGCTATGGACAACCAAGTAGCAATTGTTAATGGACGGATCTATACGGGTGAGGCGATTCTCGCTGATCAAGCGATACTGATTGAAGGTAATCGGATCGAGGCGATTTTGCACCCCAGCGAACTTCCGGAAAACGTAAGGATTGTGGATGCAGGAGGTGGTGTCGTCGCACCGGGATTGATTGATCTACAGATCTATGGTGCAGGCGGGCATTTGTTTGCTGCCGATACCCGTACGGATACGTTGCGGACCATCGGCGATAGCATCGTGGCCTCCGGAACAACAGGTTTTATGCTTACCCTGGCTACCAATACACCAGCGGTCTACCAAAGCGCGTTGAGCTGTGTGAAGCAGGAAGCGCATCCTGCACTGCTGGGCTTGCATTTCGAGGGGCCGTATCTCAATCCGGAAAAGCGCGGTGCCCACCCGCCAGCTTATCTCCGTAAGCCCGACTACCAAGAGATCGAACAGACGTTGCAATTTGCTGAAGGATGGTTGAAGATGATGACCATTGCTCCGGAATTGTTCGATGAGAAATGCATCAACTTGCTGCTGGATCACGGCGTATTGCTTTCAGCTGGACATAGCAACGCAACCGCGCAACAAGCAATGCAAAGTTTCACCAGCGGGGTGAAAGCAGTTACACACCTATTCAACGGAATGTCGCCGTTGCATCACAGGGAACCCGGTTTGCCCGGAGCCACCTTTCTTTCCAACCATGCACAAGCCGGAATAATTGCTGATGGCATTCATGTGGATTACCAGGTGTTGGAGATTTCAAAGCGGATACTCGGGGACCGGTTGTTTTTGATTACCGATGCCATCGCGGCGGCATCCAATGGGGTTTACGACTATATATTTAAGGGCGATCGCTTTACGCTCGCTGATGGCACGCTATCAGGTACATCGCTCAGCCAGCTTGAATCGGTAGCCAACTGCGTTAGGTTTGCCAATATACCATTAGATGAGGCGCTCAGGATGGCTTCGTTGTATCCGGCTCGCATGGCTGGCATCGACAATGCAGGCAAAATTGCTGCAGGATTCCTAGCCAATATCATCGTCTTTGATGCTGATTTTAACCTTCGGCACGTGTTTCATCTCGGTAGTGAACTGCCATCTCGGGAACGGCGTGTCGATTCGGGCTGATCATCACGTAACGAATGCATGATCGTTCGTCTTTAAACCGTCAGAACTTAACTATGCGTACCAATAACCAATTATAATTATGAAAAGAAAAGATACCATTGAAGTTTTTCCAGCATGGAAGCGAACGGGCTTTCTGTTTGGGGTAAGCCTGCTGGTTGTTAGCTGCTTTGCATCGCTCACGCAAGCTTCGGTTGCAGTAGAGCGAAACGTCGCTAACGACAACACACCGTCTGCGATGACCGGCAAGGCGGCGATCAAGATCGAAGGGGCGGAGTTGGCCCAGGAGACAACGGTATCCGGGCGGGTTACCGATAGTTTGGGAAGGCCGCTGTCGGGTGTCACCGTAAGTGTCAAGGGGCAATCCGGTGTCGGTGTATCGACCGATATCGACGGGTTGTATGTGTTGCGTGTGCCGAATACGCAGTCTACCATCGTTTTTTCGCTGATAGGCTTTGAGACACTGGAGATGCCCGTGGGCGAGCAACGGGAAATCAACGTTGCACTCTCTGAGTCTACCCGGCTTATCGATGAAGCGGTGGTGGTTGGATTTGCAACCCAAAAGCGATCGGACATGGTGGGATCCGTGGTTAGTGTGAAGCCGAGTGATTTACGAGTTCCGGCTAGCAACCTTACCACGGCATTGGCGGGGAGGATATCAGGGATGATTGCCTATCAGCGGACCGGGGAGCCCGGCATGGACAACGCTGACTTTTTTATCCGCGGCGTGACGTCTTTCGGGGTCGGTAAAGTGGACCCGTTAATCCTGATCGACGGTGTAGAATTGAGTACGACCGAGCTGGCTAGATTACGACCGGACGACATCGAGAGTTTTTCGGTGATGAAAGATGCCACGGCAACAGCTGTATACGGTGCCCGGGGGGCAAATGGCGTGATCTTGGTCACCACGAAGCAAGGTGTGGAAGGGAGAGCGCAAATCGAATTCCGTTCGGAAAGTTCATTGTCTATGCCTACGACGAACGTGCAATTCGCGGATCCGGTTACCTATATGGAGCAATATAACGATGCATTTACGGCGCGTAACCCGTTTGCAGAAGTAATGTATCCCAAACAGAAAATTGACGCGACCGCCGAGGGACGTAATCCGGTACTCTATCCTGCAAATGATTGGCGTGAGATCATGTTCAAAGAATCAACACTGAATCATCGGCACAACCTGAGTGTGAGGGGCGGGGGCAAGGTTGCCCGTTATTATGTAGCAGGCTCCTTTTCGCAGGATAACGGCATATTGCGTGTGGACAAGCGCAACAATTTTAATAGCAATGTAGATCTCAAGTCGTACACATTGCGGAGCAACGTGGATGTCGATATCACTAAATCAACGCAACTTATCATCAGATTGAGCGGTAATTTCGATAATTATACCGGACCAAGACAGGGGGGCGGAGACGTCTACAGTCAAGTCGTACGTGCCAGTCCGGTAGATTTTCCGGCATATTATCCCGTTGATGCTGAACATGAGCACGTGCAGCATATTATGTTCGGGGGACTAGAACGCCGGGCCTTTGTGAATCCTTATGCCCAGATGGTAAGCGGATACCGGGACTACGATCGGTCCCTGCTTTCTGCACAGATGGAACTCAAGCAGGATCTTTCGATGGTAACGGAGGGATTAGCATTCCGGACCATGTTCAATACCAATAGGATATCCCGTTTTGAGGTGCATAGAAGTTATAATCCCTTCTACTATCAGATCATGCCTTTTGATCCCAGGACCGAGGCCTATTCGATTGATGTATTCAATGAAAACACCGGGACGGAATACCTGGATTTTGCCAACGTAGCTGATGCTCGGGAACAGGTTTCAAATTTCTACATGGAGTCTGCCCTCAATTATAGCCGGGTTTTTAATGACCGGCACTCAGTCAGCGGGATGTTGGTGTCCATCATCCGCTCGAATCTGAGCGGAACACAAACCGAACTGCAGTTGTCATTGCCGTCCCGCAATTTTGGGGTTTCCGGACGTGCAACGTATGGGTATGACAGCCGCTATTTCGCGGAGTTCAACTTCGGGTACAACGGCTCGGAGCGGTTCCATAAAAGCAAACGTTTTGGTTTTTTCCCGTCAGCCGGAGTAGCTTGGAGTGTTTCCAATGAAAAATTCTGGGAGCCGTTGAAGCCCGTTGTTTCCAATCTCCGATTACGGGGTACGTATGGCGTGGTGGGCAATGATGCCATCGGGTCGGCAGCGGATCGCTTTTTCTACCTCTCTAATGTCGATATGAACACGACCAGTCTTTCATCTACATTTGGTCGGGATTGGGGATATTCCAGAAATGGAATCGTCATCAATCGCTACGCCAATGAGGATATCACCTGGGAAACCGCCTATAAGGCAAATCTCGCCCTGGAAATCGGATTATTCGACAAGGTGCAGATCCAGGCCGATTTGTTCAGGGAGCGGCGAGAGAACATACTGATGGACCGTGCCGATATACCGACGACCATGGGGCTCTCCGCTCCGATACGGGCAAACGTGGGTGAGGCAAAGGCAGAAGGTATGGATGTTTCCATCAACTATTCGCACGCGTTCAGCAATGGAGTTTGGTTGCAGGCAATGGGTAACTTTACCTATGCGACGGCCAAATTCAGCGTCTATGAAGAACCCGCTTATGAAACGGAATGGTGGAAATCCAGGGTCGGGTCGGCCATCAGCCAACCTTACGGTTATCTGGCAGAGCGCTTGTTTGTAGACGATAGCGAGGTGGCGAATACGCCTCCGCAGCTTTTCGGGTCGGTGGTGATGGCCGGTGATATCAAGTATAAAGACGTGAACGGCGATGGGCAAATAACAGCATTGGACATGGTTCCGCTGGGTTTTCCTACGACACCAGAAATCGTGTATGGTTTCGGATTCTCGCTGGGTTATAAGCGATTTGATGTGTCGGCATTCTTTCAGGGGTTGGCGAATGAATCATTTTGGATGGGAGGAAGTGTTTATTACCCGGAGACGGGCCAAACAATCACCGGACCGTATAACGTGCAGCCTTTTGTAGGAAACAAGCAAATTATCAAAGCGTTTTCCGACAGCCATTTTTCGTTGGAGAATCCGGATGTATATGCGTTGTATCCACGACTGAGTACCGAAAACCATGATAATAATATGCAATTAAGCTCTTGGTGGTTACAAAACGGCGCGTTTCTCCGGCTGAAACAGGCAGAGATCGGTTGGTCACTACCCGATCGATGGGTAAATAGCGTGGGGATGCAAAAACTCCGCCTGTATACCAACGGAACGAATCTGCTGACCATGAGCCACTTTAAGTTGTGGGATGTGGAAATGGGGGGTAACGGACTGGGCTATCCTGTTCAACGTGTATTTAATATTGGGATAAATGCCTCTTTTTAATCAGACAATCATGAAAAAGTTATCAGCTTATAAATTTGCTTTGGTATTGCTGCTTACGGGGACGACCTTATCCTGCGATAAGTACCTGGATTTGGTACCCGATAATGTAGCGACTATCGAACACGCCTTCCAAATGCGGAATACCGCCGAGCGGTATCTGTTCACCTGCTATTCTTTCGTTCCGAACTATACAGATTACAACAACTCTGTACTCTCTGCGGGGGATGAATGGCTATGGCCCAGTTTTCCAAACAACATCCCCTCCTGGCATGTAGCCCGGGGGTTACAGAATACGAATGCGCCGTTGATGAATTTCTGGCCCACCATGTACCGGGCACTCAGGGAATGTAACATTTTTCTGGACAACGTGGACCATGTACCTGATCTCCTGCCTCGCGAACGCGACAGTTGGATCGGCGAAGTTAAATTTCTGAAGGCCTATTATCATTTCTTTCTGTTGACGATGTATGGGCCCGTTCCCATTGTTCGCGAGAATATTCCGATATCGGCCACGCCTGAGGAAGTGCGGGTAACGCGCCAACCTGTCGATGAAGTCGTCGAATACATCGTGGAGCTACTGGACGAGGCATTGCTGTTACTCCCCGAGCAGGTACAGAACCAAAATTCCGAACTGGGCCGGATTACATTACCTATCGCCGCGGGATTGAAAGCAAAAGTACTGGTTTATGCAGCTAGTCCGTTATTTAACGGCAATTCGGATTTTGCGGGATATACCAATAAAGATGGGACACCACTGTTCAATACCGAGTATAGCCTGGAAAAATGGGAAAAAGCAGCGGAGGCGACCAAGGCCGCAATTGAATTATGCCATCGACTAGGCTACAGCCTGTACGAATTTCAGGAAACCAATCAAGCACGGAACCTCTCCGAAGAGACGAAGCTCAAAATGAACATACGCAACATGTTTACCGAGCGGTGGAATAGCGAAGTCATATGGGCGAATACGAATACACAGTCCGTTACGTTGCAACACTTGTCGACGCCCGCTGGGCTTGATCCCGATGCATTAAATAACTCCATACCGGTGGGTACCCTGGGTGTTCCGTTTAGGGTGACAAACTTATTTTACACAAAAAATGGGGTGCCCATCAATGAAGATTTGGATTGGAACTATACAAACAGGTTTAACCTCCGGGTTGGTAAAGAGGTCGAAAAGTATTTCATCAAAGAAGGGTATACGACAGCGGAGTATAATTTTGATAGGGAGCCACGTTTTTATGCCACGTTTGGTTTTGACGGCGGAATATGGTACGGCAACGGAAAATTCGATGACAATGATTCATGGTATATCCGGCAGAAAGTAGGACAGACGCAGGGGAAACGGGGAGCCTGGGTGCATCCACTCTCCGGCTACTTTACGAAAAAGTATGTCCATTACTCAAATATCATGACCGTCACCGGGAATGTATATACGGTACAACCCTATCCTTGGATCATGCTCAGGTTGGGAGATCTTTACCTGTTGCATGCCGAAGCGATGAACGAAGCTTACGGTCCGAGCGACGAAGTATACGAGTACCTGGATTACATACGGCAAAGAGCTGGTCTGAAAGGCGTTGTGGAATCATGGTCCAACCATTCGCGGCTTCCAACAAAATTTGCAACCCAAGCCGGCCTCAGGGAAATCATCCAGCAGGAGCGGGGGGTGGAAACAGCGCTTGAAGGGAGCCGGTTTTTCGACCTGAGGCGATGGAAGTCTGCGGTCGAGGTTTATAATTCGCCAGTTACGGGGTGGGACGTCGATCAGGAACTCGAACAGTCATATTATCGGGAGAAAATTCTGTTCAGGCAGGAGTTTACACTGAAAAATTATTTTTGGCCGATTAGTGAATATGATTTGATTGTTAATAAAAACCTGGTGCAAACCTTGGGTTGGTAATTCTTAGAATGATGAAACAGTTTCTTGCTTTTTCCATCGTGATATTATTGACAGTATCAGGGTGTAATGAATTGGAAAATACACCGCTGGTTACTACTGATGGTAAACCAAATCCGGTGCAGAATATTCAGGTCGAAAATCTCCCGGGCGGAGCCAGGATTTCGTATACGTTGCCTCCTGATAAGGATTTCTCGTATGTGGAAGCCGTATTTGCGTCGCATGAATCCGGGGAGAAACGGACGGTAAAGTCTTCGTTATATAAAAACTTCGTGGAGTTGGAGGGATTTGCCGTCGAGGGTGAATATCAGATCGATTTGTATTCTGTGAATCGGTCGGAAGTCAAATCAAATCCGGTAAGTGCGACCATCAAGCCGTTGACAGCACCAATCAGTACCGTCTTTGACTCCTTGCAGATACGGGAGGATTTCGGCGGGGTGAACGTTCAAGTCTTTAACGATCCGGAAAATGAGTACATCTTATACACGCTTCTCAAGGATGATCAAGGTGCATGGACCGTCTACGATCGCCTTTATACCAAAGCGAAATACCGTAATTACTCCGTACGGGGATTGGAACCGGAAGAGATGGAGTTCGCATTTGTGCTCGCTGACAAGTGGGAAAACCTATCTGATACATTGAAATTAATGCTTACACCCTATTACGAAGAGCAGTTCGAAAAAGATTGGCTAGCCTTGCATTTGCCTGGTGACGCCTGGGAAGGCGCATATGGACTGACGCTGGATAAATTGTGGGACGGCTCTTTAGCCAATGTGGATTACTTTATCGGTAACATCCCTACTCCGCCACTGCCTAACCATTTCACCGTTGATTTAAGGAAGCCGCTAAAAATCAGCAGGATGAAGGTCAATCAATATACCTTTGGTTACCAGTATGGATTGGGGAACCCCAAAACGTTCGAGATCTGGGGTAGCAATGATCCACCGGCAGATGGTGGCTGGGACAATTGGACGCTGCTACTACAAGCGGAATCCATCAAGCCATCCGGCCTTCCGGGAACGGCCTTCACCAACGAAGATACGGCTTATGCTGTAGCCGGCGAAGAGTATGATTTTCCACTGGAAACCGATACCTACCGGTACATCCGATTTAAAACCATCAAAACATGGGGTGGCTCGGAGAATATATTGTTACATGAAATCACCCTTTGGGGCCAGAACCCCAATCGTTGATGATCATGAAATGGTAACTAATTAAGCTCAAGGTAATGAAACGTAAATCAACTAATAGGTTTGTCTTTATAGCACTGACAGCTGCTATGATGATTATCGCGGGATGTGGAAAATGGGACGATGTACATCAGCAATTTGTGGGGTCCGGAGAGATTACATACACGGGCAAAGCAGACTCCATCAGCACCAGGGGCGGTGTAAACCGGCTCGAATTAAGCTGGCTCTTTACATCAGATCCCAAGATCAGTAAATACAAGGTGTATTGGAATAATCGACGGGACTCCATCATTCGCGACTTTCAGCGCGCTACGGGTGTTGACACCGTTCGATTGATGCTTGACAACATGGCGGAAGGAACTTATCATTTTGAAATTTACACGTTTGATGCGGATGGAAATACATCGGTAAAAGCCGAAGCCATAGGCAGGGTGTATGGATCGCAGTATCAAAGCGAATTGCTATCTCGCGCCTTCCGTGCAAGCACCCGATTTGGCAATGATCGATTACTTAACTGGATTCCCGCCGATGAATCCCTCGTCCGCAACGAGTTAATATACACCGATGCAGACGGAACGTTGGTGGAGGTATGGATAGATAAGACAGCAGAAACAACGTTGCTGGAGAATATTCCATTAGCTGCCGACTTTAAGCTCCGATCCGTGTTTCTTCCTGAAGCCACGGCGTTGGATACATTTTACACGGATTTCGAAACGATTGCATATGGTTACACTTGGCTGAATTGGAACGACTACCGCTTCGTGTTCGGCAATCATGGCTCGTTGATGTTTGTGCACAATAACGGTAACCTTTACCGTTCAACGGCCAACACGTCGGGCGACGAAATGAATTACAACCTCCCGACCCAGATCGGTAATGGATGGACAATTTTCGAAACGGTATTTACCAACCGCAACACGCTGATCGGTTGGTACAAGAGTATTGCAGGTGTATTCAGGTATAATTTTGATCACGTAAACGTGGCTTTTACCGACCAGGCGCAGATTGGTGTTGGGGGTTGGGATGCCTTTGATGTATTGTTCCCATTTCAGGGAGATGTGATGGCAAGGCTTGCGGCTTCGCCGACACTTTATCGATACGGTGTGGATGCAGCTGAAAACTTCTCCGGAGTCGTCAACGAAATCGTCGGCAATGATCCGTGGGATCAGTATACCCTATTGGCGGCCAGCGGCTCGAATATTTTTGGAAAGACAGCAGATGGTAGACTATGGCGTATACCGGTTACCGGCAACACGGCCGGGACCAGGCAACTTGTGGCGGAGAATTGGAGCAACGTAGTAGCGGTTACCGTACAGGGAGATGATTTATTAGCCAAAACGGATCAGGGCGAGTTATGGCAACATCCGGTCAACCCGGCGGGTACACTCGGCCAACCGGTACAAATCAAGATTCCAAGCGGGGAAGCGCGCCTGTAAATTAATTAATATGATTCATATGTTTTACCATTATATGCTGGTGTCTCTATTTTTTATTTCTCGTATTCAAGTAAATCGGCCTTTTTGCATAAACAAAACATATTGACCATGTTGGGAAGAAGAGCATTCATTAGGAAGATGGCTGTTATCTCGACAGCGACAAGGATTTGCATCCCCGCGACCGGCCATCGGGCGTATAGTCGTTGGGTTGAGCGTGGTAAGCGAGTTGGAATCATCGGTTTGGATACCTCTCACAGCATTGCATTCACGGAATTGTTGAATGCTTCTGACCCAAATCCAGCATTTCAGGGGTATCGGGTGGTGGCGGCGTATCCATACGGGAGCCAAACGGTCAAAACGAGTGTTGAACGAATACCGGCAATTACCGAGCAGATGAAAAATATAGGAGTCGAAATCGTGGACTCGATTGCCAAATTACTGCGCAAAGTGGATGTGATTTTATTAGAGACTAATGATGGGCGACTCCACCTCCAACAGGCTAAGGAAGTGATTCAGTCGCGTCTGCCGTTATTTATTGATAAACCAATCGCTGCCTCTTATGCCGATGCTTGGGCGATTTTTGAGGAGTCGGATCGGCTAGACGTCCCCGTATTTTCTACTTCCTCGTTGCGATATGCACTCAATGTGGAACAAGTGATAAATGGAGAAATTGGGGATGTCCTTGGTGCAGAAACGTATAGCCCGGCGTTTATTGAGCCTTCCCATCCTGATTTATTCTGGTATGCAATCCATGGTGTCGAAATGTTATTTGCAGTAATGGGAAGAGGATGTGAATCTGTACAAAGGCTATACCTGCCAGACGCCGAAATCGTAGTGGGTAGGTGGACTGGTGGGAGATTGGGATCATTCAGGGGACTACGGAGTGGACCAGCGGTATTCGGCGGGCGAGCGTTCGGTGCAAATGGTGTCACAGAATTGGGAACAAGCGGCAGCTACGTGAAGTTATTAGAAAACGTTGCCCAATTTTTTACAACCGGAGTGTCACCCGTAGATCCGGATGAAACGTTGGAATTAGTGGCATTTATGGAGGCGGCACAACAAAGTCGTGCGAAGGGTGGTGATGCCGTGAGTCTGGCAGACATAAAGGGTTAAGGCAGATCGATAAATGAGATATTTATGGATGATGGCAAAGCCACAATTTGTTGAACATCAATAATTCTTGTCTGATAAATAATTGTAAGATTATGTTGCGTTATTTTTTCTATTGTTTGTTGGCATTGATGCTTTCGGATTTGTTTACAGTTGCTAAATCTGCCGAAACAGGTTGGAAGGTAGGGGTTGCTAAAGCGGTCATCACACCTGGAGAGACCATGTGGATGGCTGGGTTTTCGGCAAGGACGAAACCTGCCGAAGGAAAGCAACATGAATTGTGGGCTAAGGCTGTGGTACTTGAAGACGCCCAGGGCGCCCAAGCAGTTATGGTTGCGGCGGATATACTTGGGTTCACTCAAGAACTTTCGTCGTCCGTCAAACAGGAACTTCGCGAACGCTTTGGTGTTTCCGATGCCAATATCATGTTAAACAGTTCTCATACGCATTCGGGACCGGTCTTAACCGGTGCGTTGATCGATGCGTATTCCTTCGACGCGGCCGAGCAAGCAAAAGTCGATCGGTATACCCAATGGTTGGGCGAGTGTGTTGTCCAAGTGGTGGCTGATGCATTTATGGATTTGGAGGCGGCAACCCTTTATTCAGGCATCGGAGTAACCCGTTTCCAAGTAAATCGTCGCAAGAATAGTGCGGCGGATTTGCATAAGTTGACGGAAATCAAGGGGCCTAGTGATCATGCGGTCCCCGTTTTGAAGGTCGTTAAAAACGACCGGATAGCAGCCGTACTTTTCGCGTATTCATGCCATCCGACAACGCTTGATGGCTACGAATGGTCCGGTGATTTTCCGGGTTTTGCCCAACTGGAACTCGAACGTGTCTATGAAGGAGCGGTAGCATTATTTTTCCAGGGCACAGGAGGAGACCAGAACCCCTTGCCCCGGGGGTCTACGGCATTGGCCAGACAGTATGGCAAGGAGCTGGCGGCAGCTGTGGAAGCCGTTGTTGAAACTGATGAGATGAAACTGTTGCAGCCAACTCTGCAGACAACGTACTGCGAAATCGCACTGCCGTTTTCACCTTCGCCTTCTATTTCCGACCTACAGGCGGTCGTAACGAGCGATGGAAACCACGGCTATTACTCCCGGTGGGCGAACCGATTAATAGGTCGTATCCAAGGGGGTGAGACTTTGGATACGTCGTATCCTTATCCCGTGCAGCTTTGGAAGCTTGGTGAACAACTGATTTTCGGTTTGGCCGGAGAGGTAGTTGTGGACTACGCTGTGGGCCTGAAGGAGAAATATGGTTGGGATGCTTTTGTGTTCGGCTATAATAATGATGTAATGGGGTATATACCGACTGCACGAATCATCGATGAAGGAGGATACGAGGGCGATTCGGCACAACGGGCTTACGGCTTACCTGCAAAATGGGATCCAGCTATCGAATCCCTGATTTATGAAGCGTGTGACCAACTGGAGCGATCGCTTAAATAGCACTTCGTGATGGTTATCGTCATGGACAAACTCTTATGCATGTTTAATGCAATATTGCTGGTTCCAGACTGTGTTTTTGATGTTTGTGAACATATGGGTAGGCTTAAAATTTTGGAATTATTACTAACAACAAGATGATGGATGACAAATTGAAACGACGCGAATTTTTGAAGAATGCAGGAATGATTGGGTCCGGTATGGTACTGGCCGGCCTGCCTACGTTGTCATTCAGTGCATTAGGCGATGGCAAACCAGCAGTACTGGGGGGCACGAAAGCCTATACTGGCTCAGCAATCTCTTGGCCCATTTACGACAATCGAGAGGGGAAGGCGTTGCTGGATGTGCTGCAGAGTAGCCGTTGGGGTAGGTTGACCGGAAGTGTCACCCAACAGTTCGAGCGGGAGTACGCTAACTTGTTGGGTGTGAATCACGCGTTAGGCGTTTCAAGTGGCACGGCCGCGCTGACAGCTATTATGGGCGCATTGGATGTGGGGCCTGGTGATGAAGTGATTATTCCAGTATATACATTTATCGCTACCTATAATGTCGTTGTGTTGAATCATGCCTTACCGATTTTTGTCGATACCGATCTGGAGTCGTCGCAGATAGATGCCACAAAAGTAGATGCTGCTATAACAAGAAATACCCGAGCAATGATGCCTGTACATCTTGGCGGCACACCTGTTGATTTGGATAAGTTTAAGGAGATCAGCCAACGAACGGGGGTACCGATCGTGGAAGACGCATGCCAGGCGCATATGGCGGAATGGCGCGGGAGTAAAGTAGGTAATCATGGGCTGGCTGGTGCATTCAGCTTTCAATCATCGAAGAACCTCAATAGTGGTGAAGGTGGGGCCGTGGTAACGAACGATCCCAATTTTTTTCGAGCTTGTACATCATTCCATCATCAAGTGCAGGAAGGCATAGACAAATCTTACCGCGATCGCGTGGGCACACGGTCGACTAATTTGCGGATTACGGAATTCCAAAGCAGTTTGTTGTTGGCACAGATGACACGCTTGGAAGACCAAGCTCGACGGAGACATGAAAATGCTATGTATTTGGATAGTATGCTCAAAGATATTCCGGGCATTGTACCGGCAAAGCTCTACGAAGGAACAACGATGAGTGCCTACCACATTTTTATGTTTAGGTACCTCAAAGAACATTTCGATGGATTGGATCGTGAGCAATTCATTGGAGCCCTAGCCGCCGAAGGACTAGTCTGCGGACGCGGATACGGCCCAATGAACAAAAGTGAATATGTACAAGCGCTGGCTTCAAATAAACACTATCTGAAAATTTATGGCAAACGTCGGATGAAACAATGGTTAGAAAGTAGCGAATGTCCTCAAAACGATATACTGGTCAGTGAACAGGCTGTTTGGCTCATGCAAAATACGCTGCTTGGCATGCGGCGAGACATGGAACAGATTGCAGAGGCGATTAAACGGATACACAAATACGCATCGGAAATCAAGCAAGCGATATAGTTAAAAATTAGAATAAGCGGTTGAAAAGGTGCTACACTTTTCATGCTTAAATAGGTAAACATATGGACGGCAACTATATGAAATCGTACTTGGAACAACAGATCACGCGGGAGGGTTTTGTCGCATTTCTAACTGTCGACGGGAAGCATATGTACGTGGCAACAGAACAAGATGTGGTTCATCTCGGTGACGAACTATTTGGTTGAGTAGACCTATTATTAACTAGTATTAAATCAATAACCACTAATTTTAATGAAAACGAAGCGATTTAATTTACAATCGGTGATGTCAAAACAGGTATTCATATTAACACTTGTTGGCTTCTGCGTACCTTATTTGCTGAGGGGGCAGGAAGAATTCATGTGGCCCGAAGGAAAACAATTTGCGGTAAGCATATCGTTTGACGATTCCCGTCCGACAGTTTTAAAATATGGCATCCCGTTGCTTAACCGTTATGGTGTGGGTGCGACATTTTACGTGCATCCGCATATGATTGAAGCGAGTTTGGACGAATGGAAAGCAGCATTATCGAGCGGCCACGAGATTGGAAATCACACTTCCCTGCATCCCTGTACTGAAAACTTCTGGTGGATACGGCAGGAGCCCTACAAACCACTGGAAGAATACACACTCAAAAGCATGGAAGACGAGTTATTATCGACTAATCGGCAGATCGAACAGTTGCTGGGCGTAACGCCGATAAGTTTTGCTTATCCGTGTGGGCAAACACAAATTGGGAGGGGTGAAGGGAAGAAAAGTTATGCTTCGGTAGTGGCAAAGCTCTTTACCACAGGGCGGGGCTGGCTCGATGAAGCTCCCGTAGATCCGCTTTATTGTGATTTGGCGGAAATAACTGGGATAAGTATGGATGATATCGATTTTGAAGCGATACTCCCCATGATAAACGAGGCCCGGCAAAGAGGCTTATGGCTTGTGTTAGCAGGCCATGACACACAGCCGGAACATACGTCGCAGACCACGCGATTGAAGTTTTTGGAGGATTTATGCGAATATGTCAGCGCGCATGGGGAAATATGGATGGCTCCCGTTGGAGAGGTTGCGACCTATGTGGAAAAGGTTCGGACCGATGGTCGACTGTTGCACAATAAACCATTGGCAGTTATCGGAGATACCCAAGGATGCATAAACCTGAAAGCCGCATTGGGTAGGGCCTACGGACCCCAAATTGAATACATTACGGATCGGAAAGCTTTTGGGAATTGGACGGATAAGGACACCGTTGTTTGGAGTGTTCGTGTTCCGACACCGACCACCTATCAGATTGAAGTGGAATGGTCGGTGGCTGATCATGAAGTCGGTAAGGACATGAAATTGATTGTGGATGGAGAGGAACAAGTGATCTTGCTTGGAAAATCCGATGGAAACGGTAAGTTTCGTAATGCAGTTGTGGGGACAATAACGATTAGAGCCGGGGAACATAATTTGATGATTATGCCTACCAATGCAGATAACCGTTCACTGACTATACGAGCTATTCGTCTAGTACCCCAAAAAGGTTAAAATTCAGTTGAGCATCGAAGCAAAATGAAATTCCGCATGTTACGTAACCTTTATTTTTTATTGCTGTTCTTGCCGATGGCGGCAGGAAGCTGCCGAAAGGCCAAAATAGCTCCACCCGGGTTTGAGCTGGCTCCGGGCTTCCAAATCGAATTGGTGGCAAGCGAGCCACTGATTGTCGATCCGGTTGCCATGGTAATCGATGAATACGGCCGCTTGTATGTGGTGGAAATGCCAGGCAACCCATATGACGAATCCGGGGTAGGGAATGTGAAACTACTTGCCGATACAAACGGAGACGGGCGCATGGACAAACACACGGTTTTTGCGGATTCGCTGCGAATGCCCAGCGGTATTACCCGGTGGAAGAAGGGTTTGCTGGTCACCGATCCTCCGCATGTACTTTACCTAGCGGATACTGATGGCGACGGACGGGCGGATGTCCGGGACACCGTACTCGCGGGGTTCGACGACACGAATTTAGAATATAACGTAAATACCCCTATCGTCGGGCTGGATAACTGGGTTTACCTGAGCAATGGGTATGGTAGTCGGCTGGGGGATATCCACTTTCCAGCCCACCCGGACGGCCCGCGTCTGCAAGGGCACGCTGCAAGGAATATCGTGCGCTTTAAACCAGACGCGCGCGAATTGGAAATGTGTTCAGGCGTCACACAGTTTGGACAGACTTTCGACGAGTGGGGGCGCCATTTTCTGGTCAATAATTCAAATCATATCTACCAAGAGGTCTTGGCGGCTCGTTACCTGCTACGCAATCCGGAGATGTCGGTTTCGGGCGGTATAGAATCCCTTTCCGACCACGGTGATGCCGCTGAAGTATTCCCCATTGTTGAGAATCCCGATCATCAGTTGTTAACCGATGTGGGAGTATTTACCTCGGCTTGCGGCATCACTGCATACGTGGGGGGCGCCTTCCCTTCCGGCTTTAACGAAGGGATGGTATTTGTGGCAGAACCGGTCCATAGCCTGATCCATGTTGACCACTTAGTAGATAACGGTGCGAGTTTCCAGGCGGGTCGGGTTCATGAAGAAAAGGAGTTTTTGGCATCCACAGACCCCTGGTTCAGGCCGGTGAATATGTACGTGGGACCTGATGGTGCACTTTATGTTGTAGATTACTACCGGCAGATTATCGAAGGCCCCCAGTGGCTTTCAGAGGAGGTTCGCGAGTCCGGAGACTTGTATAATGGTTCAGATAAAGGCCGTATTTACCGGATCACCGCTAGCGGTACCAAGCCATTAGATTGGTCGAAGAACCTCCAGCTAGGCGACGCTTCGGCGGAGGAGCTGGTGAAGATGCTGGCCCACCCGAATGGTTGGTGGAGGCAGAATGCGCAGCGTCTGCTGGTGGACAGAAATAGGGAAGGGATTGGTGAAGTCGCTGTTCGGAATCTGGTAGCGCTAACCCAAAGTGAAACGGCGTCTTTGGGCCGGCTACATGCGTTATGGACGCTCGAAGGGTTGGGCCAACTAGATACCGAGCATATTGTGAAAGCACTACAGGATCCCGTTGCGCAGATTCGGGAACATGCTATCCGCTTGGCGGAACTTCACTTAGATCAGCATCCTGAGCTCGTCCGGGTTTTGTTGGAACTGCGGGATGATACCGATCCCAAAGTGAGGTTCCAGCTCCTTTGCACATTAGGTTTTCTTGATACACCCCAAGCCGGGGAGGCCAGGCAGCAACTCCTACTTGGTGATGTTGAGGACAAGTGGATACAAATCGCCGCACTTTCAGCGCCAGCGGCCCCAAAAGATGTGTTGTTGCAGACGTTTCTAGCACGTTTCGTGCCTGCCTATGCCTCGTTGGTGGAGCGGTTGAGCACGATGATCGCGGCAGACGGGAATCCCGAAGCCACATTCCATCTGATTGAAAGAGCCACCGCATTGTCCACTGGCGATGGTGCAGATTGGCAGGTTCCGGTGCTGGAAGGGCTTGCAGCAGGGCTCCAAAATGCCTCCCAACCTCCAATACAGGGGTCGGGTCAGAACCTATTGATCCGAGCTTTTTTAGCCCATCCCGCAGATAACGTCCGTTTGGCTTCCTTGCGCGTGTTACAGCAGACCGGCATTCCGTTGGATGCCCAAACGGTGAGGGCGCTGGATCAAGCTGTATCCATGGCTGGTGATAAAAGTCTGGCAGACGAACGTCGGGTGGGGGCCATCCAGTTTTTGGCGCTGGGAAATCTCGCCGCTTATGAAGTATTATTACAAAACCTGGTCGTTTCCACGGAACCGTTGTCCGTCCAGCGCGCCGCCTTACAGTTGTTGGGCGGTATACCCGGCACTGGCGTGAGCCGGTACATCTTAGACCAATGGGAAACGCTGACACCCGGCTTGCGGGGAACTGCGATCGCCACATTCATGGTTTATCCCTTCGATGAAAGCCGGATCAACCTGTTGCTTGATGCCATTGAAGCAGGGAAAGTGCAGCGTACCAACTTGGAATGGTACCAGATCGTTAGGCTCATGCGTGATACCCCTGATGAAGTAAAAAAACGGGCCCGGGCACTACTTGCCGAAAACGAAGGCCAGCGCAGGGAAATAATCCAACGGTACCAGGCAGTCCTCAACTTGGAGGGCGACCCCAAAAAGGGACAAGCCGTGTTTCAGCGATCTTGCGCTACCTGCCATAAATTGGGTGAAAACGGGGAGGGGATTGTGTACGGCCCGGATCTGTCAACCGTTAGGAATTGGCCGGTAGCAAACTTGTTGGAGAAGATTCTGGATCCTGGCCGGTCTATTGCTCAAGGATACGAACTGTGGATGCTGACCCTCAAGAGCGGAGACGTGAAGCAAGGGATCATGGTAGCCGAAAACACATCGGGTTTCACGCTACGTTATCCGGGGGGTATGGAGGAAGTTATAGGTCGCGCAGACGTGGACAAAGCCGAAGCACTGAGCGTTTCGGCTATGCCACCCGGTCTGGAAGCGCAGATCACCGAGCAGGAAATGGCTGACCTCTTAAGTTATATCCGGCGTGGAGGATAGTCACAGGATATGATACAAATAGATTTGAAAATATTAATTGACATGTAACCCAATGAAATGTAAACAGATCGTTATTGCTAAACAATTCCTGTTTTTTAAGTTGCTGATTGCTATATGTGTCAATGCGGCGTTTGCGCAGGAGCCCGGATTTTCTTGGCCCGAAGGTAAAAAAATGGCCGTTAGCCTGAGTGTTGACGATGCCCGGGCCGGCAACCCGCCGCTCGGCACCGTTGCCCAATATGTAAAGGAAAAGCGGGTGGGGCTAGCGGATACGCTCCATTTCCCACAGCTGATCAGGCAGGAGGAAGCGGAGCCGTTGGTGTTGGATGCCCGGCGCGGGGTTGGGATTGGCCCCGAAATCCAGTACATGCCAGAGTGGAAAGCTTTCGGGTGGTTCCATGCGAAAGACAGTGTAGCGTGGGATATTGAGGTGAATCAGGCCGGAAACTACGAAGTAACGTTAGAATGGTCGGTATCTGATGAAGAAGCCGGGAAAGAATTTATCCTGGAAACAAGACGGCAACAGCTGAAAGGCGTCGTTGGCAAATCCGGTTCGTGGGAAACGTTTAAGAAAGCAGTCATTGGCCATATTCAGCTCGATAAAGGGTATCAACGGGTCGTTTTCAGACCTGTGTCACCTGAATTTGAAGAGGGAACAGCGTTGTTGGATTTAAGAGCAGTTACATTTGAATTAGATCGCTAATAACATACCTGCATCATGTTTAAAGACATCAAATCTAAAATGGGTACGGGGCTCGTTGTCGTACTGCTGCTATTGCTCTTACGGTTACAAGCACAGGGCCAACCATTTTCTGCTGAAATAATGGCCTTTGCCAAACGCGACAGCCTTTCTTTCCCCAAGAAAGGGGGAATCCTCTTCGTGGGGAGCTCATCGATTGGAGGTTGGGTGGATATGGAGGATCGCCTGCAGGACTATGCAATAATCCGTCGGGGTTTCGGAGGAAGTACTTATTCGGATATATTACGGTACCTGCACGAAATTGTGTTGCCTTACCGGCCCTCAAAACTGTTTCTCTACGCTGGCGAAAATGACTTAGTGCAGGGGAAAGCCGTAGGGTCTATTATAACGACCTTGGCCAAAATCCATGAGGTCGTCAAAAAGGAGCTACCGTATACCGACCTGTACATTATTTCGGCCAAACCAAGTATTAAGCTACAGTCTTATCAGGCGGAAATTTCCGAATTGAATCGCCGTATACAGGCTTTTGCACTGGCGCAATCAAGCACAGTATCCTACGTGGATATCTATAACGCCATGCTCGATCCAGACGGCAATTTGAAGCCCGGACTGTTTATTTCGGACAACCTCCATTTGAATGCTACAGGCTATGATATCTGGGAGCATGTAATCAGACAATTCTTATAATCAAATTATGAAGTTTTTTCGTCAGCTATTCATTTGTTTATCCTTGTTTTTTTCCCTGGTCAGTGAGGCAGGTCACGATGACCGGTTGAAGATCGTTTTTTTTGGTGATTCGATAACAGCACTATGGCCGACTGTGGATAGCGTCTTTGCTCAGCGTGTGCCGGAATTATTAGCAAATCAGGGAATTAATTGTGAACCAATCATCGCGGGGGTAGGTGGCAGTCATTCGGGTACACTGGCGGACAATGATTTTGCTAAGGTCGCTCATGCCCGAGATCGTTTTGAAACAGATGTGCTCAATCGGCATCCCGATGTGGTGGTCATTGGGTTCGGTACAAACGACGCTTACATTGATGGCGATGATCCCAATGGTCAATCAAGGATTGCTCTGGAAAAATTTGAAGCCAATTTAAAGTTTATGATTACAGCTTTACAGGATAGGGGGATACTGGTCATATTACGGACACCGTGTCCGTTTGCATTTCCTGAGGAGCGGATGTACCAAGACCGTAGGTTATACGACTATGTGAAAATGGTGAGGGGATTGTCAGAACAGTATAATACCGGTTTATCCGATAACTACAAATTATTCAAGGACTATGCAAGCAAGCACAATGCATATGCAAATCTGTTTCCGGACGGTGTACACCCTAACGATGAAGGCCACGCACTGATTGCGAAAAGCGTTGCCGAAGAAATCTTGCGTCACATAAACATCAATACCATAGATTAAGCTGTATCCATGTCGAATTATCCCAACGGAAACCAAGGGGTTTCCATTCCAATGTCCAATACCTATCCACTGATCATCATCGGGACCTTATTCTTTATTTTCGGATTTGTTACCTGGTTGAGCTCCGTGCTGATGCCTTACCTTCAGATCGCTTGTGAATTAACTGTTTTCCAATCTTATTTGGTCGCTTTTGCGTTCTATATTTCTTATTTCGTGATGGCGATTCCATCTGCTTGGCTGCTGAAAATCATAGGCTTCAAAAAGGGAATGTCTTTGGGGTTGCTCTTAGTCTCTGGGGGGTCACTTCTTTTTATACCGGCAGCGATTTACCGGGAATATATTGTTTTCCTTGTCGGCCTTTTCTTTCAGGGTGCTGGTCTGACACTGCTACAAACTGCATCCAATCCCTACATCACCATTCTGGGGCCGATTGAAAGCGCCGCAAAGCGTATGTGCATGATGGGTGTGTGCAACGGGGTAGCCGGGATTTTAGCGCCGGCGATACTAGGGGCTGTTATTTTAAGTAATGTTGACGCTATCGATGAGCAGGTGAAGATCTTAGCCGATCCGGAAAAGGCGGCGGTTTTGGATGCTTTAGCAAGGAAAGTGATTGTTCCATACCTGATCATCACTGGTGTACTGGTGCTCCTCGCTATCATGATTTACCGATCACCCTTACCCGAGATCGATGAAGAGGCAGGGGAGGAGGAATCGCAATCTGGCGAATTTATTGTTGGGGAACGAACGAGTATTCTTCACTATCCACATTTGGTTTTCGGCGTGCTTGCCTTGTTTGTCTACACAGGAGTGGAAGTGGTGGCCGCCAATTCGATTATCGGTTACGGTACTTACTTGGACATCCCGATGGCTACTGCCAAATTTTTTACTTCATTTACCTTGATCGGGATGTTGACGGGATTTCTGGTTGGCATTGTGTGTATACCGAAATACATTAGTCAGCGGACAGGACTGAAAATTTCCGCCACGTTGGGTGTTTTGTTCGGACTAAGCGCTATCTTCACCGAAGGCGTTCTGTCCGTAGTATTCGTGGCGTTGATGGGGTTGTCTAATTCACTAATCGGCGCAGCGATATGGCCGTTAGCATTGCGGGGGTTGGGAAGGTTTACGAAAATCGGTTCTGGACTTTTGGTGATGGCTATATCAGGGGCAGCTTTGATTCCACTGCTATACGGATGGCTTACCGACCACATGAACGCCCAGCAGGCCTATTGGGTGGTTGTACCTTGCTACCTGATCATTGGTTGGTACGCGTTATTTGGTTTTAAGATTGGATTAACGGAAAAAAAAGAGCTTTCAAGATGATTATCGTTGCAGACAGTGGATCGACAAAAACCGACTGGTGTATTTTGTCGCGAGCAGGCACCCATACGCGCTTCAGTACCGCAGGCATCAATCCATTTTTTATGGAAGAATCGCATTTATTGCCTACTATCCGTACGCTTATTGCTCCTCATGTTGACGAGACACAGGTAACTAACGTGTCTTTTTACGGTGCCGGATGCCAAGGAGGCAAAATTGCGGTGATGGAGAGCGTGTTTAAACAAATCTTCCCATCAGCGGTATCCATACAGGTGCATGTAGACCTGCTGGCAGCAGCTAGGGCATTGCTTGGTGACAGCCCGGGCTTCGCTGCGATACTTGGTACAGGAACCAACACCTGTCTTTACGATGGAAATGATATCAGCTATCATATCGACTCATTGGGATTCTTGCTGGGTGATGAGGGCAGTGGTTCGGCGATCGGAAAGCGGATTTTAGTCGATTTTCTCCGAAACAGGCTGTCTCCGGAGCTTCATTCCGCTTTTATTCGGGAATACGGAGGAAACGCTGAGGACATCATGGATCTGTTATATAAGTCCTCACAGCCGAACCGATTTTGTGCCGGGTTTGCTAGGTTTCTGGATATACCGGATATGGATGAGGTTTATCGACATGATGTGGTCGGGAGTTCTTTTCGGGCTTTCTTTTCTCGTTTGGTCGCCTTATACCCCGATTACCAAACCTATACCTTTAATTGTGTCGGATCGATTGCACATCGATTTATAACTATACTGAAAGAGGAAGCCGCATATCATGGTATGACCATGGGGAGGATACTGCCTTCGGTTATCGAGGAACTGGCAGGTTATCATAGCCGTGAGTTATAAGCGTTTTACCGCGTAGCGGCTTATCGTTGTTTGTTTTTATCATTAATAATTTCAATTTTATTATGGACAGAATGATGTATTTTATGGCAGCAGGTTTAATGGGTGTTTTTATGATCGCTTGCGGTTCGGGTAACCGAACCGCCGACCAACACGTGAATGATGTTGGTGCTGAGTCGACGGGAGAATGGATTTCCTTATTTGATGGGACTTCGCTAAACGGGTGGCATGGGTTTAATAAACCCGGCACGGTAGACAATTGGGTGGTAGAGCAAGGCGTGCTCACTTGCTTAGGCAAAACAGGCGGTGGCGATATCGGTGGTGATATTGTAACTGACGAGGAGTTTGGGAATTTTGAGTTGGAATGGGAATGGAAAATTTCGGAACAAGGGAATTCAGGGCTGATGTACCACGTTGTAGAAGATAGCAAATACAATGCGCCTTATGAAACTGGTCCTGAATATCAACTGATCGATGACATCGGCTTTGGGGCAAAATTAGAAAAGTGGCAGGAGGCGGGTGCAAACTATGCGATGAACCCTGCAGATAATTCGAAGAAGAAGCTGAATCCAGTAGGTGAGTGGAACACGAGCAAGATCGTATATAAGGATGGAAATGTGGAACACTGGCTCAATGGAGCGTTAATCGTTGCTTTTTCAGAGGGAACCCCTGATTGGAATAAAGAAAAGAATGAAGGTAAATGGAAGGACTACCCAGATTATAAAATAACGAACAACGGCAGGATTGCGTTGCAAGACCATGGCGACCGCGCATGGTTTAGGAATATACGTATCAGGGAGTTGTAATTCGATCATACCGTTGATGTACAGCTGCTTTTACCCTGCAGGAAAAGTGACAATAGGTTCATTGTATCTACTGTTGCTGTTTGCTTGCGTATCCGAAACGTGGGCATCAGGAGGAACACATTTGCCCCCCCGTCATCAAACTCCGATTTGCGAGGGCGACAGCATGGTCATTTCGCATCCCCCAGCGACACCTGCCACTAAGTTTGCGGATATCTACGGAGACAATGACATTGCCATCACGAGCTTCGAGGCCCGGTGCTCTAGGCTGAAAGCGGCATATGTATGGGTACACGAAGAAAGTAGTGGACTTATTGCAGCCCAGATATCCAGTGAATCGCCATACGGAACAGTGGTTGCTACGGGATCGTTGGGGGGAAAATCACCGGGTAAGCATCAAATTGAGTTTGCAACGGATGTTTATTTGGAGAAGGGGCAAGTTTACTACCTCAAGTTATTTAAAGGCGAGCCGGCCACTGTTGCCGGATCATTAGCCAAGGCGGCAGAAAATCTAGACCAAATAGAAGGTTATAATACGTATGGTCCGCTTGCCTATGACTTAGCACATGAATTAGTCTTCGACCGATGGGAAGGCGATCCGCCGGCCAATGAAATGTTGGACGAACGGAAGAAGACGCCTAAGGCCTATGAAAATTCCGTAAATGATGCACTGAACTCACGCACAGACTTATTGGGGGAAGAAGTATTGCGATTGCCTGAGGGGCCTACATACGAAAATATAGCTGGTTACCTTACTCCTTTGAAACTCATCGGCACGGCCGTTACGGAGTCGGGCGTATATTATCTGCCGTTCGGCCGGCCTTTGAATAATGCCGGTTTTGGTCCGGTTGCCCTGCACGTTGGTGATGGTAGCCAGGTCATTTCACAGGTTGCGACCGGATCAAAAGTTACCTTCTTTGTCGGGACAGAAGGACGCGAACGGTTTGGCTTTGCCGAGGCCCGGCTTGCCCAGGAAAGCCTGGAAGATGGTTATCAACCGATATTGGTCAATAATTACACAGATTATTCGGGAGTGACGTATGTCCAGGAATCCTTTTCTGACTACACATTCGCTACAACAGAACTGGTTAGTTTCGTCAAATTGACTATACAAAAAAGAAACGCGGAGGTAAATGCCGTAAAGGTACGACTGCATTTCTCAGATAGAGATCTTACGCTTAATGGAAACGTGTTGAAGGTCGGTAACGAGGTACGGGCAATGCTGACCGAAGGCGGAAAACTGACTGGCGGAAATACAGTCGTCTATGACGTAGATTTGCGTCACGGTGATCAGGAGATTTACCTGGCCAGGCTGCTAAATCCGGCCCAGTGTGTGCCTTTTGACCCAACTGCCAGCTACTATAACGTGGAGAAAGCAGAACTGAAGGGGTTTTGGGACGGTGAACTGGCAAAAGGCGCGGTATTCGAAGTGCCCGAAGAGCGGGTGAATAATGCGCAAAAAGGACTGCTGATCCAGAACCTGTTTATGGGCTACCTCTATAGCATTGGTAATTCCTATCAAACCTGGTACCAGCCCGAAGGTAATGATGCTGCCCGTATACTGGGGGAATATGGTTTCTTGGAGCGTCAGAAGGCCATGCATGAGGTATTGCTTTCCGTGCCTTTTCGCAGGTACCGAACCTGGGAAATGGGTGAATTGTTATCGCATTCCGCTCAATACTATCACCTGTCGAAAGATACCGCATTTATCCGGCGCCATGAGCAGAAATTTATCGGTTTTATGGAAGATTTTCAGGCACAAATGGAGGCTTCTGCAAATGGGGTATTGAGTGCCGAAGCGTTTTCCGGGGACATCCCTGAAAAATTGGTTTATCTCCATCATCAGGCGGTTGCGTGGCGCGGTATGCGGGATATGGCCGCTATCCTGCTATCACTTAGCCAATCGGCTGTTGGCAGCCGTTTCGTGACATTGGCGGATAGCCTCCGAAACCGATTGCTCCGTGCGGTAAATGAAAGTAAGACGTTATTATCCGATGGTAGTATTTTTTTGCCGACGGAACTGTTTACAAAAGCGAAGCCAGCGCCATATGCGATGATTACGGCGTCCAAATACGGTTCTTATTGGAATTTATGTTTCCCTTATGTAGCCGCATCGGGTTTTTTAGATCGTGAGCTGGTCTCGGGATACTATCAATATTTGAAGAACTGTGGCGCGTTTTTTTTAGGCATGGTCCGTTTCAACTATTACCCGGTAGCCATAGGCGATTATCGGAAGGATGGGTTGCCCGGCTATAAGACAACTGGTGTGGATAATGTATACGGGCTGAATATCAGTCGTGTGATAGCCATGATGGATGATCCAGACCGATTGGTGCTCTCTTTGTATGCGAAGTTGGCGCACGGTATGACGCGAAATACATTTATTTCGGGAGAAGGGGATACCGTGGGGCCGTATCCTGGAGAGTATTATAGAACGTCTTATCTAAGCCCCTCAAGTTTCAACAACAGTTGGTTTTTGCTGATGCTGCGCTTGATGTTGGTTTACGAAACAGAAGGAGAAATGGGAGCCCCAGTGGAACTTCACTTGGCTCATTCAACGCCGCGCGGTTGGTTAGCCCAAGGGAAGCATATTAAGGTTGAAAAGGCACCTACACTATTTGGAGAACTGGATTATTTGATCACCTCGGATATCGATAATGGGAAAATCAATGTCGCGGTAACCATGCCCAGTCAGGTCGATGTAGCGGAACGAGTTTTTATTCGCCTGCGTACACCCGGCAAACGACGAATTGAAAAGGTCGAACTCAATGGTAAGGTACACCGCGCCTTTGATGCAGATCAAGAAACCATCGATCTTACCGGCAAGAGGGGAACTCTCCAGCTAACGGCTTTTTATAAATGAGTATAAATTTATTGATAGTACTTATCGGTTTCCTTCCGTTTTTTCTGGGATTATCCGAGCGATCTTTCGTCGATAAGCGGTTTAATGAAAAGGTTGAGATTTCGCAGCGGCCTTGTGAGGAATTTCAATGGACATTGTTGTCGGATAGCATTTTTCCGCAATGGCGGGATGGGATCGCTGCGATTGCACGCGGCGATGAGTTATTTCTTATCGGGGGCTGGAATCCGAGGGCTTTTGCACCGCCATTTCATGCTACAACCAATGAAATATGGAAGAGTGGGGATGGTGGAAGGAATTGGACATTGTTTTCGAAAGCTGCGTTCGCACCCCGGCATACGTTTGTATGTATAGATTCGGACGATGGATATGTCTATGTCATCGGTGGAGATCAATATAACAGTGAAGCTGAACGGGCGGAAGTCTGGAGGTCGAAAGATCTGATGAATTGGCAATTGATTTCTGATAAATCCCCTTTCGGCAATAGGATGCTGATGGCAGGCGTCGAGTACAAGGGGCGTTTCTTCGTTGGCGGCGGACAAGGTCTGCCTGATTTCAAGTCGGGAAAAACAGATATTTACGTGTCCGAAGATAAGGGGGTTACCTGGCGGTGCCTTGCCGACTCCCTCAAACATATGGGCAAGAATCTTGTTGGGACGATGAGCGTTTTTAACGATCGTATTTATCAGGTGTCGGGAGGTTGGTATGGAGATGGAGAGCTGTCTGATTTCGACTATAGCCGGGAGGTATACAGTACCGAAGATGGAATCAATTGGAGTAAGGCGCAACCCATTCCCATTGACGGCGTGCAATATCCCAATACAATCATATTCGATGACAAGCTTTGGCTTATCGGAGGCAATTCGGTGATTTCCGGATCAATAACAGATGCTTATAATAAGAATGATGTTTGTTATATGGGAGGAGATGGGAAATGGCTGGCTTTAGCGAAAAAAGCCAATGGTCCTAAGACCCATGCCTCTTCACTGGTTGTTTATAATCAGTCGCTACTCCTATTGGCTGGAAACCAATTGAATGGCGTATATGAACTGAGCAAACGACCGGATGGCTGTGATACTGAATAGATACGGCCTTAATTTATTATAAAGTTCATTTCCCTTTCTGGGGTAGATTCTCGCCCCGAGTTCTTATTGGCATGAAAAGAATGACGTTGAAGGGGTTTTGCTTGCCCCCTCGATTGTTGACGCTATTCCTTGTTTGGTAGGCTTAGTCCTTCGTTTGGTTGCAAAGTTTTGCCAAATGTATTTTCATGATGTAGTTTCGCCTTGTCGATTTTGACAGCTAACTAAATTCTGATGCCATGAAAAGATTCAGTAATGAACTGCTCGACAAGTTTCTGAAACTTGAAAAAGAAACACTTTGCAGCGCCGACCACCGCGCCCTACGGGAAGGTGATGGTTTTTGGGGTGATGGGGATACCATCAGCGGCATGACCATCAGCACCACCACCACAACCACTAAAATGGCTTTAAAATAAGAAACGCTATCCGAACACTGAAATAGCAATGATACTGGACAAGCAACGGCGTTTAGGAATTCCAAATGGATCAATCCATTACAGGGTTTTTGGATGCCTCATTGTGGAGAACGAACCTTTTTCGATCGAAATGATTAAGGATCTTGTCGCGTCTAGGAAAGACCTCAAACTTTTGGGTGTGGTAACGGAAATGGAACAGCTTGCTAAAGTGGTCCAGTCCTTAAAGCCGGATATTATTTTTCTTGATCTGATTATCCCACTAGGTAATTGTGGAGATTTTCACTTCGGGATGCTTCCACAAGAATCCAGCATCGTTGTTGTTTCTGCTATTCCGCTAAGCCATTACCAAAAAAGGGACTTGTTAACCAATCCACGGGAACTCTGCAAGCCTGTTTCATTTGAAAGGTTTAATAGGTGTCTCGATGATGTGATTAGGGAACGTTTGGGACAGCAGCATGACTCCCGGAATTGAAGGTATGGACATCTACCTATTAAGGACCCCGAGGTTGCCTTTGGCAACCTTGGGGGAACTTAATCAATGTTTCCATCAGGAATTGCTTGATGCTTATTTTCTCAAGCTGTTCTCCGATCCGGAATTGGTAGATGCTATTTGCATAGCAAGCGAAGAATTGGGCAGGCAGCTCGTGGAGTGGCTGAAATCGCCGTTATACCCGTTGTCTCCGAAAGTTCGATTGTCTTTGTTTAAGTATGTCTTGCGGATGTCTGCCAGGTCAACACCATTTGGTAAGTTCTCCGGAATTTCATTGGGGGAGTTTTCTGAATACTCGCGAATTGAGCTTTCGGGCCAACAATCACCCCACGTGCGATTCGATATGGGCTTTTCGGGCCACATCGCCAAAACCGCGATGTCACAAAGTTCCATTAGGCATTCGTTGGAATACACCGTGAATAACAGTCTATTTGAACAAGGGGAGCAATACAGGTTCATAGAACGGAAGGAAGGGGCAGGCAGGAGGTCCTACCAGTGGACGAAGGTTACAAAAAACCCGATTCTGCAATCTGTACTGGAAATTGCCAAAGCACCCATCCGGTTTAATGAGCTCGTGGCCCACGTATCGGAAATGGGAGTTCCGGCGGCTGCAGCCTCGGAATACCTGGATCTGCTAGTAAAGGAACAATTGTTGGTTTCTGAATTAGAAGCATCTGTAACGGGTGAAAACCATTACAATTATCTATTGAAGAGATTGGGCGGATTGTGCCCTGAAAACGATATGGTTGCACACCTGAGGCACTTAAAGGGATATGCTAAGCAAGCAATGGCCGGGCTTATCCCCGCAAGCGCCCTAAAATCAGCGTTGGGACCATTGGAAAATGGGTGGAGCGGAAAAGATATAGTGCAGGTTGACTTGCGCATCGGTTCAACCCACAATGTATTGGGAAAACGGGCCCGTGATACCATTTTGCGCGAGGTTGCCGAATTACTTCCACTCAACGAACCCATTGTTCCAAAACAAATCCAAGACTTCTGTCGGCGATTTTTGGCGCGTTACGGGGAGCGCGAAATGCCTTTGATGGAGGTACTCGATCAGGATAGAGGTATCGGCTATGGAGATAAGGACGGACAGTATCTGGATTGCAACCCATTGATTAAGGGACTGGGGCTTTCGAGGAACAATAATAATACCGATTTGCATTCCCATTTGAGCCGGTCAATCTACGCCCGATATCGGGAATTGGGTGGGTTTTCACCCGATGTGCCGGAAATTGCTATTACAGATTTGATTGCAAGAGCGCCACTAAAGCCAGCCAATCGGGATCTCCCCCTTACCGGATTCGTGCTTGGCGAGATTTTGGCCCCAAATGGACATGAACTTGATTCCGGTAAGTTCCGCTTTAACGTAATGGCATGTGGCGGCCCATCCGCATTGCCATTGATGGCGAGGTTTTCACACCTTGATCCGGCTTTGGAATGCAGACTACGGGAAATCGCTTCTTGGGAAGAAGCGAAAAGTAAAAATGCCGTGATGGCTGAAATTGTGCACCTACCGGAAGATCGTATCGGAAACATTATGCAGCGGCCACAGCTAAGACGGTATGAAATCCCCTTACTTGCTAATTGCACGGTTCCGGATCAATCACAGATTCCTTTGACTGACCTGTATGTTTCCGTGAAAGACGGAATGGTATGGCTTCGTTCCGGTTCACTTGATAAATATGTGATACCAAGGCTCAGTTGTGCCCATAACTTCCGTTATGGTGTTACCGCTTACCAATTTCTTTGTGATCTACAGTTCCAGTCCAATTCACTTGATATTTCTTGGGAATGGGGAGCATTGGACGGGTTGCCTTTTCTGCCCAGGGTTATTTACAAGCACCTGATACTTTCCCGCGCGGAATGGAACATCCCAAAGGGTTCTGTTGATGATTTGGCAAAGGTTGGCGAGAGCACGATGGTAGCGGGACTGCGCGCAAGATTCGGATTGCCTGGAATGGTTGTTTTGGCTGATGCGGACAATGAACTTGTCCTTGATCTAACAAATCCCTTTGCACAGCAGATATTGCTGGAGCGGCTGAAAAAGGGGAACGCCAAACTTCTTGAATGCTTGCATGAAAATGGCAGTCCGGTTTCAGATATGGAGAATCGTGCTTATGCAAACGAGGTTATTCTGCCATTTTATACGGATTCGGTAATCCGGGATTGCCCCCCATCCGGAAATATGGATATAAAGGGGGATTTGATTCGTTCGTTTCCGCCGGGTAGCGAATGGCTGTACACAAAAATATACTGCGGGGAACGTGATGCTGATCGTATTTTGATGGAACATCTACCGCATATTATTAAAGGTTTCAAGGGTAGGGGTCTGATAGCGAAATGGCACTTTATTCGTTATCGTGATCCAGAGGCACATATCCGTTTGCGATTCCTTACTAAGGGAGCCATACCAGCCCTGGATTATGCCGGTCTGATGTTAGCAATAAGTGAATCTTTTTCTCCTTTGATCGCATCGGGGATCGTGCACCGGTTGACCTTCGATACGTATGAGCGGGAAATTGAACGGTATGGTGAACGTACAATGGAAAGCTGCGAGGAAATCTTCGGGATTGATAGTAACCATGTATTGCAAATGCTTCCCTTATTTCTCCGGCCGGGAGGCGAACAGACCCGATGGATTTGTGCAGCTGCTGGAATTGATGACATGCTCGATGCATTCGGTGCAACCACTTCGGAGAAACTCACAATGGTAGACAATTGGCGTGATGCTTTTGCGCACGAATTTAAGGTTGACCGGAAAATTAAAGCGAAAATCGATAACCGGTATAGAAAATTTAGGTCAATTCTTGAAGTAAACCTGCTTGACCATCGTAAAACCAGCGGTACGATAAACAATTATAGGATAGAGCGAGTTGCCGCACTGGAAAATGTATTTTCAGACCTTGGCAAGTGGCGCGGGGGGAAGACGGGCTCCATCCTAGCCAGCCTTTGCCATATGTACCTGAATAAGGTCTTCTTTGTTAATCAACGAGAGAATGAAATGGTAATCTACCATTTCCTCGGAAAGTTTTACCACGCTCAAATTTGTCGGGCTGAAGTGGAGTGCACGGTCTAAAGGATTCCTGTTTATCTTGAACCACGGATCACTCCAATCCAAAACGCCTGAATAATTCAGGGCGGTATTGCGGTCCGACGGGTATGTTCTGAAGTCCTCCTTTCATAATGATTTTACTCGTTGTAACCTCCCGGACGAAATCTAAATTGACAATATAGGATTTTTGTACCCTGAGGAACTTTTCCGATGGAAGGATTTGTTCCATTTGGATGAGTGATTTTCTGAATAGGATATTTTTTTCCGCCGTGTAAACAGTGACGTATTCTTTGCTCCCTTCGACGAAAAAGATTTCGCTGAATCGGATGATGATGTTTTTATAGCCATCCCTTACAGATACAAAATCCATGATGGTTGGATGTGATTGACCATTGTTCAGGCGGTTTTGGGCCTTGGTGGCCGCTTTTAGGAACCGGGCATAGTCGTAGGGTTTAACGACGTAGTCCACGACATTAAGCTCATAGCTTTCTGCAGCAAACTCCGTATTAGCGGTCACAAATATGAATAAAGGCGGATTGCTGAGGTTTTTCAAGAATGCCACCCCGGTAATATCGGGCATGGCAATATCCGATATCACCAGGTCAATGTTTTCATTTTTTAAATATTCCCAAGCGCTTAGGGCGTTTTCGAAGCTGCCTTTTAATTCAAGGAAAGGTGTTTTTACGATACAAGCTTCCAAATGAACCTTGGCGTAAAATTCATCTTCAAGTGCTATGCAGGTTATGTTCATAGGGATTTTAAATTCAATGTCAGTGATACGTGGAAACTGTCACTGTTATCTTGGATATTGAGTTTATGTGTTTCTGGATAGTGCAACTCAAGCCTTCTTCGGACATTTTCAAGTCCAGCACCGCCCTTTTCAGGTTCTGGGGAGAGCTTGTTCACGCCATTTTCTACGATGAATACCAAGACATCGTTTTCAATCGTTAAGGCAATGGATACCCAGGCATTCCGAAGACTCCTGTCCGGACCGTGTTTAAAAGCATTTTCAACATACGGGATTAAAAGCAGTGGCAGTATCTGGTAGGGTTCATCGGGCTCTTTGATGTTGCAGTGGAGCGGGAAATCTGTTTTGTATCGTATCCTCACGAGCTGGATGTAGTCTTGGATGAATTTAGTTTCCTGATTCAATGGTATCGTGCTCTGTTTTGATTTATAGAGGATATAGCGCATCATATCGGCAAGCTGCATAATTGCGGTGGGTGCATGGGGCTCACCTAATCGCACCATTTGATAGATATTGGTCAACGTATTGAACAGGAAGTGCGGGGATATCTGTGTTTTCAGGAAATTCAGTTCCATGGCAAGTTTATCCCGTTCTAGTTTGGTTGTCAGGTAGGATTGTTCGATCATTCTTTTCATCAGCCTGGGCCAAAGCGGAAAAGAGATAACGTATATGTAGTCCAAAATAAAAATGGGTAGGCTTCCGGGGCTTAGGAGCGAAAGCAACCCGCCGTCAAGCACAAGCGCAAGGTACCTTTGCCAATATTCAGGGGCTTCCGGTAAAAAGTTGACGTCAATCCAACAGGCAACATACGTCAGCGTCAGCCACCATAGATAGGTGAAGATGATCCAAAGTAAGGTGGGGATGTATTTCCGTTTGAGTAACCAATGGTTGACCACGAAGGAGGTGGTGAAATAGAACAGGGTAGAGGTAGCAAATAGGTCTTTAAACACATATAGCCAGGAATGGGAGCCAGCCAGCCTGACATAATTCAAGTAATAAAGGAGCGTCAGGAAGAACCAAAACATGACATGGCAAATGACACGCACCTTTGGCGTGTACCATCCAAACCAGTTAAAGTCACGTACCATTTAGATCTTGGCCTCAATTCTATCAAATGTAAAAGTAGATAATGAAGGCGGTTTATCCTATTTAAAATGATTAAACGTTTTCTTTTGCTTCAAGTTGTTAAAGCTTCATAAACGGGTTCTGGAGGCGTTCCATTTCCTGGAAAAGAAAAAACCCCTCTAATCATCTTAGAGAGGTTTTTTTCGAGCGGTCCGGACGGGACTCGAACCCGCGACCCCATGCGTGACAGGCATGTATTCTAACCAGCTGAACTACCGAACCTGCTTCCCTTTCGGGTCTGCAAATATAGCTTGTTTTATCTATTTGCAAACAAAAATTTTAAAATAATTATACTGTGGTTCCATCTTTCATTTTCTCCGCGTTTTCTGCAAATTGGAGCGCATCGATAATCTCTTGAATATCACCATCCATGATGGCTGGGAGGTTATACATGGTTAGCCCAATGCGGTGTTCGGTTACGCGCCCCTGCGGATAATTGTAGGTCCGGATTTTGGCAGATCGGTCGCCGGTAGAGACCATGGTTTTGCGCTTTGCCGCGATATCGCCATGTTTTTTCTGTACTTCAAGTTCATAAAGCTTGGACCGTAGCATTTCCATGGCAAGCTCGCGGTTGGCTAATTGTGAGCGTTCCACCTGGCATACCACCACGATACCTGTTGGTTTGTGGGTGAGCTGGACTTTGGTCTCCACTTTATTGACGTTTTGCCCGCCGGCCCCGCCCGAACGTGAAGTTTGCAATTCTACATCTGCCGGATTGATCTCCACGTCTACTTCCTCTGCTTCGGGCAGTACGGCTACCGATGCCGCGGAAGTGTGTACACGGCCTTGGGTTTCGGTGTCGGGAACGCGCTGCACACGGTGTACGCCCGACTCGTATTTCAATTGGCCGTAAACGTCCTCACCCGTTACTTTCAGAATAACTTCCTTATAACCGCCCGCTGTTCCTTCGGTAACATCCATCACTTCAGCCCGCCATCCTTTTTCTTCAAAATAGCGGCTATACATTCGATATAAATCCCCGGCAAATAAAGCTGCTTCGTCCCCGCCCGTACCGCCCCGGATTTCGAGGATGGCATTTTTAGAATCTTCAGGGTCTTTCGGAATGAGCATCAGGCGTATTTCCTCTTCTTTCGTGTCTTTCTGTTCCAACAAGATATCCAATTCTTCCTTGGCCATCTCACGTAGTTCCTGGTCTTTTTCATGGGTTAGGATACCCTTGTTGGTTTCGATGTTACTCACCATATTTTTATAAAGGTGATACTGCTCCACGATTTTTCCCAGGTCCTTGTATTCCTTATTGAGCTGGGCATACCGTTTCATATCATTGATGGCATCGGGGCTGCTCAGCTCGCGTTCCACTTCCTCCCAGCGGTCTTTTATGGCTTTTAATTTTTCTAACATGACGATCTATTTGTGATTTCGCTGGTATGTTTTCGTACGTGGATGCAGAAACACGACGCAGCAAACCGTGGACAAAAGTACGTTTTTTTGCGACAATCCCCGTCAGTGTGATGCAACCACTTTAAGCCCGATAATGGATCCGATGAGTGTGGTAATGAAGACAAGCCGCCACAGGGTGGCTGGCTCATTAAAGAATAAAATACCCATCAGTACCGTGCCGACAGCTCCGATGCCCGTCCACACGGCGTACGCCGTGCCCAACGGCAGGGTCTGCGTGGCCTTAATCAGTAAGACCATGCTTGCGGTAAGACACACCGCGAAGCTGCCATACCACCAGTAGGACGTGAGGCCCGTTGTCTCTTTTGCTTTGCCCAGACTTGTTGTAAAGCCGACTTCGAAAAGGCCGGCTATAATAAGGATAATCCAGTTCATGCCAACTATTACTTAACTTATGCGGTGCAAATATCTACATTTAGTTAGGAGTAAGATTTTACAAATGATAAAAAAGTAAGTTACCTTACCTCCGCCCGAATCCGGCTTAACGTCACTTGGCTGATGCCAAGGTAAGATGCGATGGTGCCCAATGGCACGCGTTGGAGTAAGCTTGGTTGCTTTTGGATGAGCTCTTGGTATCGTTCTGAAGCAGTTTTGAAAAGCTTTGACATCAATTGTTCTTCAGCCTTAATCAATTCCAGTTCAGCTAGCTTACGCCCCCAATTGGCGATGTGGATGTCGGAATTATATAATTCATAGAGGCTTGCGGTCTTCAAATGGTATAATTTACAGGGTTCGAGCAGTTCAATATGTTCGTAGCCAGGCTGGTGCTGGATGTAACTTTTCAAGGAAATCAGCGCGTCACCCTCGCTGTTGAAACACAAGGTAACTTTATTCGCTTCGTGGTAGTAGTATGCATGAGCGATGCCTTTCGCGAGGAAATACATGTCATGTTCGACCTTGCCTCCACGGAAAAGTAAATGCCCTTTCGGGAATTCAACGGACCGAACGATGTCGGTAATCTTCCGGAGCGAATTGACGGGAATATCGAGCGAACGCGTGATGATTTTGTCGATATCCCAGGTCGTGTTAGCCCGCTGTGGTATCATGCTGTCCATTCCTTTAACTCCAATGTTTCACCATCGAATACTGCATAGGTGTTGTAATTTATCCATTCACCCAGATTGATATACCTGCTGCCTTTGGGCAACGCCATGTCAATGGGGAGGTGGCGGTGGCCAAAGATGAAATAATCGTAATGGTGGTGCATGAGTACTTCCTTCGCATAGGTGACCAGCCATTCGTTAGCCTCCCCTTGAAAAGTCTCTTGGCCATGGGAGGCGATACGGCTATGGGCCGACCACCGCTGGGCGATTCCGATTCCCAGATTGGGATGCAACCGGGCAAACAACCACTGGCACAGCCGGCTTCTGAATACATTTTTGAGCAGCTTGTATTTGCTATCACCCGGACCCAGCCCGTCGCCATGGTGCAGGTAGAAGGTTTTTCCGCTACGTTCAATGATCAGTTCATTTTCGATGATTGTGGCGCCAAGCTCGTTTTTTAGGTAGCCGAACATCCACATATCGTGGTTGCCCTTGAAAAGCGTGAGCTTGATGCCGATATCGGCCAATTCTGCCAGCTTACCCAAAAATCGGATGTATCCTCTCGGCACCACAGTAGCATATTCGAACCAAAAGTCGAAAACGTCGCCCATCAGGTATAGCTCTGTTGCGTCCGACTTGATGTTGTCGAGCCACCGGACAATACGCGCTTCGCGTTCACGGATTGACGAATGGGGTTGGGCGCCCAGATGGAAATCCGAAGCGAAATAAATTTTGTCGCGTATGGCCATGCGGCCAAACTTAGCTAATTTTCTTTTACATGCAACATCATATATACATGTAAAAGAAAATTATAGGACGCTCTGCGGCCATTGAGACTTTGGTATAGCGAAAAAATAGGGAAATTCTTATTAGCTTTGCTCTATTGGGGTTTATTACGTATAAACCAATGTACACATAAACCGTTGCAACATGAACAAAAATTTCAAAACCATCGTATTGGCTACACTCGTCACAGCCTGTCAAAATGAAAAGGCTATTAATCCTGCAGAAGAAATAACGTTATTACCTTATCCGTCCACGGAAAAGGGAAATGTGGCGGATAGCCATTTTGGTACTACCGTGCCTGACCCTTATCGCTGGCTTGAGAATGATACTGCCGCTGACACCAAGGCCTGGGTGACTGAACAGAACAAGGTGACTAATGCTTATCTCGACCAGATCCCTTTCCGTGATGCAATTTACGCCCGATTGGAAAAGCTCTGGAACTACGAAAGGTTTTCCGCGCCGTTTAAAGAGGGAGATTATACCTATTTTTATAAAAACGATGGCCTGCAGAATCAAAGCGTGCTGTACCGCCAGAAAGGTGAAGATGGGACGACAGAGATCTTTCTTGATCCCAATAAATTTTCAGAAGATGGTACCACATCACTGGCCGGTATAGCATTTAGTCGAGACGGTAGTCTGGTAGCCTACCAGATTTCCGAAGGAGGCTCCGATTGGCGTAAGGTAATTGTGATCCGTACAGAAGATAAATCCATTGTCGGCGATACCTTGTTGGACGTCAAATTCAGTGATCTGGCGTGGCGCGGGAATGCGGGATTTTATTACAGTAGCTACGACAAGCCAGTGGAAGGGAGTACGCTTTCGGGAGTAACGGATGAACACAAACTTTATTTCCACACGCTTAATACCCCCCAAGGCGAGGACAAACTGGTTTTTGGCGGCTCTGTGACACCCCGCCGTTATATTGGAGGATACCTCACCGAAGATGAACGATTCCTAATCATTACCGCGGCGAATACCACGAGTGGTGGAGAACTGTATATCCAGGACTTATCTAAACCGGGAAGTCCGATTTTGACTGTCGTCGATAATTTTGAGAAAAACCATGCCGTAATCGACAATGAGGGGGAGCGGCTGTTTATTTATACTAATCTAAATGCACCCAATGGGAAGATCGTAACCGTGGACGCGAGCAATCCCAAGCCCGAAAATTGGGTAGACCTGATTCCGGAGACCGAAAATGTACTCAATCCCGGCACGGGGGGCGGCAAAATATTTGCCAACTACCTCAAAGATGCGACCTCGATGGTGCAACAGTACGACCGCAACGGTAGGCTGGAACGTGCCATCGAGCTGCCCGATGTGGGATCAGCGGCGGGCTTTAGTGCCAAAATGGACGATAAAGAGCTGTACTACTCCTTCACATCCTACGTTTATCCCCCTACAATATTTAAATACAACATTGCATCGGGTACCTCGGAGCTATACAAAGCTTCGGGGGTTGATTTCGATCCAATGAAGTATGAATCCAAACAGGTGTTTTATACATCGAAGGACGGTACGAAGATACCGATGATCATCACCCATAAAAAAGGCTTGGAGCTTGATGGTCATAACCCTACCTTGTTGTATGGCTATGGCGGCTTTGATATCAGCCTTACGCCTTCATTCAGTACATCCAACATTATCCTGCTCGAACAGGGCGGCGTGTATGCGGTTGCGAATTTGAGGGGTGGCGGAGAATACGGTGAAAAATGGCATCTGGCAGGCACGAAGCTGCAGAAGCAGCATGTATTCGACGATTTCATCGCTGCCGCGGAGTACCTCATTAGTGAACGTTATACATCACCCGAAAAACTAGGCATTGCGGGCGGGTCCAACGGAGGCCTATTAGTAGGTGCAACCATGACGCAACGCCCGGAGCTGTTCAAAGTGGCGTTACCGGCTGTGGGGGTGTTGGATATGTTGCGTTACCATAAATTTACGGCAGGCGCCGGCTGGGCGTACGATTACGGCACTGCCGACGATAATGAGGAGATGTTTAATTACCTGTACGCCTATTCCCCTTACCATGCACTCAAACCGGGAACGGTATACCCAGCAACCATGGTCACCACGGCCGATCATGATGATCGTGTTGTGCCCGCGCATTCCTTTAAGTTTGCAGCGCGTTTGCAAGAATATCATAAGGGATCGAACCCGGTGTTGATACGTATTGAAACAAAAGCAGGGCATGGGGCGGGTAAGCCGACGGCTATGGTGATCGCTGAGCAAACTGACAAATGGGCGTTTTTGTTCCAGAACACCGGAACCTCCTATGTTGAATGACAGACAAGCCTATAATGCAATGATAAAAACGATGACGATGAAAATCCAACGAGACGACAACGGTAAAAAAGGGCAGTTCAGTGTCCTGGTCAATGAGGAAGAGGCGGGTCTGATGACCTATACGTGGGCGGGCGATCACAAGTTCATTATCGATCATACCGAGGTAAACCCTGACTTTTCGGGTAAGGGCATTGGTAAGCAGTTGGTGATGGCCGCTGTGGAGTTTGCCCGAGAGAACGACCTCAAGATCTTACCCTTGTGCCCGTACGCGAAAAGCGTATTTGAGCGAACGCCAGAAATTAGGGATGTGCTGTTTTAATCCCAACGCCAATCGCCGCCGATACGCAACGCTTCTTCCAAGTTGTTGTCAAGCATCAATTGCTTGATATCGGTATCCGATAAGCGTTTTATGGGGATTTCAGGGGCATTTGCTAATCCATAGATCAGCATGCTGCTGAACCGTACGGTGTTTTTCATTTCCTGTTCATTGACCAGCTCTAAATTGTCGCAGTCTGCATGATAACAGTTCAGCGCTTCCCGGCTCAGCGTGCCGTCATTGGCACCGCCTGTGGGGATACCTTGCAGCATGAAAGGCTGGTGGTCGCTGTATAACCCCACCTGCGCCGTAAAATTGTTCTTAAACGTAGTGTCTATGGTGGATACGACATGACCGATTTTTTCAAACAGTCCCTTGCTATCCACCAAGTTGGCGTAGAAGCTCTTCGGGTCATTGGTCATGTCAAAATTAAGCATGAAACGGATTTGGTCTATGCTGCCATCGGCCAATGCTTGACGCACATACGTTTTTGAACCCAGCAACCCCTGTTCTTCTCCCATAAACAGTACAAATTCAATCGTCCGTTTGGGCGCGATGCCCAGCGCTTTGAATGTGCGTGCCATGTCGACGATCGAAAAGGCCCCCAACCCATTATCAACAGCACCCTGGGCAAGGTCCCAACTATCCAAGTGCCCGCCTACTACAATTTTTTCGTTTGGCAGTTCACTTCCGGCAATACGTGCGATGACATTCCGGGCATTCATTGTGCCTGTTTTGTTCCTCATTGCGATCGTTGCTTGCTGGCCACCCATGGCAATACGTTCTTTTAATCGATGCCCATCTTCCAATCCGACGCAAACAGCTGGAATGGGTAGCAATTCGCCGGTGATGGATGCTGTGCCAGTGAGCAGTGTGCCGCCGCTCACGCTGTTGAATAAGATAACGCCTTTTGCTCCGTATTTCATTGCCAATGCAGCTTTAGCAGACCGGTGGAGGTTTTTAGTGCCCGGAGGTGTATTGGGAAGCAAGTTCAATGCCGCGAGGACAATTTTGCCTCGGGCTATTTCCGAATTTGCTAGGTAGTCGCTTTCCAGGCCATTTCCTAGGTCTACCAATTCGGCTGTTACATTGGCCGAAGCCGGCGTGCTAGCCAGCGCAACGGCGCTCAACGGTTGCATGCTCCCCGGTGTGCCTACTTGAAGATTGAGGTATTCGCGCGCCCATCCGTTTGTTGAAAAAGGCTGGAAAGAAACATCCGAAAACCCATAAGATTTCAATAAATCATATACATATTGCTCAGCTTTTTCCCCATTGGGAGAGCCGGTGAGTCGATGACCAATCTGCTCAATGGATTCGTCAAGTCGTGCATAAGCTTCTGAATGGTCCAATACTTCCACATTGATCCGCCCGAATACCGTTTCCCATTCGTGCTGTTCCTGCGCCAATAGGTAAGGAGTCGGGATCCCGAGGAGCAAAGCGGACAAGGAAACTATGAAGGGTTTCAGGAATTGGATCATATACTGGTTTCTTCTTTCTTCGGAAAAACGAGCGATGCAATTACACTGAGGGCTAATATGGACACGATTACGATGAGTGAATGTGATGTTGTAAAACCCCAGGCTGTTAGCCAATCGTGCAGCAACATCTTCGATCCGATGAATACCAGCAGGAATGAAAGCCCGGTTTTTAGGTAATGGAATTTATGGATGATATTGACCAATAAGAAGAACATCGAACGTAATCCGAGAATGGCAAAGATGTTGGAGAAAAATACGATGTAAGGATCTTTCGTCACAGCAAAGATGGCCGGAATGGAATCCACGGCAAATATCAGGTCGGTAAATTCGATGACCAACAACACCAGAAACAAGGGTGTAACATATTTCTTCCCAAGTTCTGCGTGAAAAAACTTGCCTTTTACGAATGTCGGATAGACGGAGAAATATTTCGAAGCAAACTTCACTACGGTATGATTCTGCGGATCAATTTCTTCTTCCTGGTTGCGATGGATAAACATCATGATGCCCGTATATACCAGAAAAATCCCGAAAATGTAGAGTATCCATCCAAACTGGCTGATCAGTGCCGCACCCAAAAAGATAAAGAGGAAGCGCAGCACGATGGCACCGATAATACCCCATACCAATACTTTATGGTAATATTGTGTGGGTACGCCGAATGAGCTGAATACCAGTACCATGACGAATATGTTGTCTACGGATAGCGCATACTCCACCACGTAACCGGTAATGTATTCGAGTGCCAGATTCTGTTTATACAGGCTTAAACTCGCTATAAAATCATCAGGTATCAGTCGGATGTTATGGAGGTGTTTTTTTGTGACTTCCTCCAATCGAGCAAAATCTTGAATATCATGAAGTTCGTGCCCCCAAACACGTAAAACTACGTAAAAGCCCAAGGCGAAGGCCACCCAAACGGCGCTCATTATGGCCGCCTGTTTGAAGCTTACAGCGGTATTACTTTTGCTGAAAAGGCCTAAATCGATGGCCAACATGAGTATAATAAAAAGTAAAAAGCCACCAAAGAATAAAAGTTCGTTACTCATATTTATTTGTTCCGTTCAGTTGTATATTTTACCAATTGTTCCAACCCATGCCGGTGCTCACCGGCTGGGAAGTGGGTAAGGATATCGAATGCTTCCTGTTGATAGGCCAGCATCTGCGACGTGGCGTATTCCATCCCCCCATTTGCCTTTACAAAGGCGATTACTTCGTTTACTTTGTGGTGGTCTTCGTTATGATTTTTCACCAAATTGATGATGCGCCTTTTTTCGGATTTGCTAACTTGCTTCAATGCATGGATCAATGGCAGGGTCAGTTTTTTTTCCTTGATGTCGTTCCCTAAGGGTTTTCCCACGTCATCGATGCCAAAATCGAACAAATCGTCTTTGATCTGGAAGGCTATGCCTACTTTTTCGCCAAATCGGTGCATCTGATTGATGGTTGCTTCGTCGGCTCCAGCTGAAGCTGCTCCGCATGCACAGCACGAAGCGATGAGGGAAGCCGTTTTCTGCCGGATGACCTCAAAATAAACGGATTCTTCAATGTCCATGCGCCTGGCTTTTTCGAGCTGTAGCAATTCGCCTTCGATGATTTGTTGCACCGCATCACTAACAATTCTTAGCATCACAAAGTCATCGTTTTTCAAAGATAACTGCATCCCCTTTGCGAGTAAGAAGTCACCAACAAGTACGGCAATCTTATTTTTCCAAAGTGCATTCACCGAAAAGAAACCACGCCGTACATTGGCATTGTCTACCACATCATCGTGCACCAACGTAGCCGTATGCAAAAGCTCTACAAGCGCTGCGCCCCGATGCGTAGCATCGTTGATGGTGCCACATAAGCCTGCCGAGAAGAAGACAAACATGGGGCGCATTTGTTTGCCTTTGCGTTTAACGATGTAATGGGTAATGCGGTCGAGCAGCGGAACCGAGCTTCGCATCGATTCCTTGAATTTATCTTCAAAAGTTGTCAGCTCCCCTTCAATGGGCCTCTGTATTTCGCTTAGTTTGAGCATGTGAAACGGTCGGCAGCCACGAGTGTAATTTGTCTGTTAAAATCGGCGCAAGATACTAAGATAATTTCCAATAACCTATAGTAATGCCACGGATTCTTCCAGCTCGCCATACCATTCTTGGCCATATTTCCGGATGAGCGGCTCCTTTAAAAATGCATATACCGGCACCTTGAGTTCGCGGCCGAAGGAACAGGCCGAATGGCAGATATGCCAACGATCATAGTGTAACGCGTCAAAGTCGGGATATGCGGTAATGCGGATGGGGTAAAGGTGGCAAGAGATGGGTTTTTTCCAATTGATTTCTCCGTTTTCATATGCCTTTTCAATGGCACATTTGGTGATGCCGTTTTCCCAGGTCACGTATGCACATTCTTTATGGCCATCTACGCAGGGTGTGGTCAGATCGCCGTCGGCATCGGTTACGTGGGTACCATATTCCTCCACGGCGGCGATACCCTTTTCGGTCATGTAGGGCTTTACTTGGGGATAGATAGATGCCAGAACCGCTAGTTCGTCTTGTTGCAGTGGTGCACCGGCATCGCCCTCCACACAGCAAGCACCCCGGCATTTGCCAAGATTACATACAAATTCCTCTTTAATCAGTTCTTCGCTTACTAATACAGAACCTACTTCAATCATCATGGTCGGTTGTTTTATGCCATCATTTCGCCTTTTCGCCAAGGGCGTATTTTAAGCCTTTGGCATCGGTCAGTTCTAGGGTTACGGAGCCAACCAAAATCTCTACCTGTGCCTTCACTGGTATGCGGTTGCCATCATTGGTTACCCATAAGTATAAACGGCTGTCTTTTTTAAAAATCCGCCCCGGTTTTATTTCGGGGCTGAATTTCAGGCATTCTAAGGTGCCCAAATTGGTTTTGATGGTTTCTACGCCAACGTATTCGATCCCCAATGTCGCAATTTCATCATTAAGGAAATAAGTGAGTTCGAAAGATTGTCCTTTCTTCACTTGCGACAAATCCAAGTTGCGCGCAAAATAATAAGCCGAAAGGAGATCAAAAGTTTGTGTTGATTTGCTTTTGAAGGTGCCTTTATTACCCTGCACGGTTTTCGTCCGATGGTCAAATCGGACGATGTCTGTACGTCGGTAGTTTCCTTCCCTAATATTTTCGGTATAGTAATGAGGCAGGAAGGTGCGGGAATCAATGTACGAATCGTACCGGTTGTCAACGGTGAAAAAAATGCTGAAAGCGCTGGATGTCCGCCCGCGGGCGGAGAGGTGAAAACTGTGTGGACTACTGAATTTTATTTTTGAATCTTCCACTTTCAGCGTGCCCGTGGCCGCAGAGATCATCCCATAGCGGAGTCGATAGCTCAACTCTTCGCCGGCTTGGAATGCCGGTTCTTTCAGGTAGGGAAGTGGCTGACCATGGGCAAGCAGCGCCACGCTCAGCGAAATCCATATCAAGGCGAGCGTTTTTTTCATGCCCTATGCCATACAAATAAAATGCCGATTTTACCCATATCCTATCCCTTGCGCTTGAAAACAGGAACTGTAGAGCAGGGTTCTCCATACATGATGCTTTTGGCTACTTTGCTCAGCATGGATGTGAATTTGACAAAGGCTGATTCGGGGATGTCAATATCACCACAGCCCTTCACCACCACACGCTGGTCGCGGTAAGTTTCCATATCCAATGTGGCCAAAACCCGCTCAAAGAGCACGGTCTCCAGTGTGGCTGGGTCGCCGAAAACGATATCCTTAGCATAAGGCTCCAAACGATTTGCCAGCAACATATATGCCCATGTAGGGACAATGGCGTCGGCCGTACACGTGATGGCCACGTATTTTCCAAGGTATTGTTGCCAGTCGTGTGCCTTTACAAAATCTCTGAAGTCTTTTTCTCTCAATATCAAACCGTGAAACAGGTTGTCTTTGATATCATATACGACCCGCTCGCCTTGGGGGGCAAACTGGGCAAGGTCTACCGTCACCAAGCCGCTTTGCGCAACTTTATTGACAATGGTTTCTTGTATTTCCATAACAATAAAAATCCGGATAGCAATCGTAGCTACCCGGATACAAAGGTACAAAAATAAAGTTTAGCTTCCGGCTGCTAAAAGAATCGTGCGCGGTTGTCTACGACGTCAGCCTTATCCTGTAAAGCACGGAAAGCCAGGGACCAGGTACGTTGCGATAACGACTGGCTGATCTGTTGCTTCTGGGCGCTCAGGTCGGTCGGTGCCGCGGGATTTACAAAACTGGCAACTTCCACAATATATACGCCCTGTGAACCTCGTATTGGCTTAGAAGGCTGTTTGGGCTGCAACCCGAATACCGTGCCCACCACGGCATTTTCTTGAGCCACCCCCGGTATTACTGGATTGGCAAATACAATATTCTCGGCTAGTGAAGCAGTTTTATTCAGCTTTTGGCCAATTTGTGCAATACTGGTGGCACCGTTAGCGGCTTCGGTAGCCTGGGTTATTAGGTTTTTGGCCTTCACCCTGTTGCGTACCGCGCTTTCCATGTCACTTTTTACAACGTCCAGCGGAAGCTGGCCCTTTTCGCGTATACCGGTTAGCCGGGCAACGATGTAATTGGTTTCCGACTCGTAGATTTTGTCGGTAATATCACCCTTATCGGCATCAAAGGCCCACCTCACAAGTTCACGGGGCACTTCGACGCCCGTTAGCGTGGTTTCCATCGCCGTGATGTCGTCCGCCTTGCGTACAGATAAGCCTTGTTGTGTAGCCGATTCCTGGAAATTAGCTGCGTCTAATTCGCCAAAAAACTGGGTTGCCTTGCTGTAAGCCGAATCCAAAGTCTCCCGACCGCTGTTAACCGGTTTGTCGATGACGGCGGCTTTTACTACCCGTGAAGAACCGATTTGATCATTCACTTTGATGATGTGGATACCAAACTGCGAGGTCGCTATCACAACTTCGCCTTCCTTTGCGTCAAAGGCTGCGTTCTCGAAGGCAGGTACCATCATGCCACGAGCGAATGTGCCCAGTTCGCCACCGTTGATTTTGCTGCCTTCGTCTACGCTAAACTGTACCGCCAATGCAGCGAAACTCTCACCTTTTTCAATCAGCCCTTTGATGGAATCGGCTTTCGCCTTTGCTTTGTCCATTCCGCCCTCGGTAGCCGGGTTGAGTAGGATGTGACTCGCTTTTACCGAATCAGGACCGACTTTGGTATCTACTACTTTGGCGATCTCAAACCTTCCGTTTGCCAGTACCGGTCCTACGGTGGTACCTACTGGCACACCGAATAGGAGGGTATCTAGTGCTGGGCCGAATTCGCCCTGCTTGCGGAAGACGTATGGATATTTGGTATCTGAATTGACCGCTGCGAACAATGAATCCGTTGTCGATTCCGTCAATTGCGCCTTTAGTTCTTCAATGGTAGTCCGTACCCGTGCTGTGTCTTGCGCAGTGGGGCTGGCATCGAAAACGATGTATTCCAAACTGCGGGTTTCTTCGGGATTTTTGAATACACCTTTGTTTTCGTTATAGTATTCCTTATAATCCTGTTCCGAAAGGGTCACCGCGCTATCAGGTACGGAATTATAATCCAATAATACGTATTCGAAATTGGCTAGCTTGTTGCGTTGATTATACTCTTCGGTTGCCTCCAATGACGTTACGTAAACACTGTTATTGATGAGATTGGTGTACTTGGTGCTTGTCCGCTCATCGATGACATTTTGAAGCAGTGCCTCCCATTGTCCGTGTGCCTCATGACCTTGGGGTAGTGCTCCCACTTGCGAAATGAAATTATTAAGTTGATCGCGATCGAACTGTCCGGTCTGCGGGTTGCGGAATGCCTGTTGGATCTGCATGGACGGATTATCCCCCTGAACGAGTTCATTTAGCTCCGCTTTCCCGACGGAAAGACCGATACGTTCAACCTCGCTTTTTAGCAATTCCCGGTTGAGGTATTGGTTCCATACCTGCTGTACGGCGTAGGATTTCATCTGCGGGTTTAGTGTACCGCCCATCTGCTGGCGAAACATCTCGGTGGTTTGGTCTACCTGGGCGTTGAATTCATTGATGTCAATGGCTTCGCCATTGATGCTACCGACTTGGTTTTGATGGCGTGCCCAAAAGGGCGTACCGTAGTTGATGATGTCCCCTAATAAAAACGCAACAATCGCGAAACCGATAAAACCGACGATAACTACACCCGCCCGGTTGCGCAAATAATTCATGAATCCCATAGCCTGTATAAACCTGTTTTTTTAAGCTGTTATTTTTTGTGTCAAATTCTTGTTTTCAGGTGGTTGTCTCCACTTTTTTTAAACGAGGCGCAAGATACGACTTTTATCAAAAAAAGCGCAAAAACTTAAATAAATTGCGATTCATCTATCGGAAAGCCGGCCCTTCGCCATCTTCGAAGATATACAATCCCGTAGAATTCTGCACTTCAATGTTTTCGAAGCTTGCGTCTGACGTAAAGGAAGATCCCATGAAATTGCCCCTGCCGTCTTTGAAGTAGGCTTCGATGGGCACATGATTGTAAAATGTATTGGCTTTTTGGTCGTAGATAAGCTCCTCCGTTTTGATGATAGACCCATCGGCACGTGTGATCACTACATTTCCCCTGAATTCGGTTAACTCTTCTGTCTCCTTTTGGATGGCGTAATCTGAGGTGATGCGCTGTGTTTCCGCGCCGATGTCATCAAAGAAGATAATGGTCACGCCCTTTTGAAACTCGTAGTACGGCTTCTCCACATTGTAGTGCCGCATTTCGGGAGCGGTCATCTGGGCTTTCACCAGCGCGGAATCGCTGTAAACGACGGTTACCCCCTGGGATATATCCACCGGTTCCTCCGCTTGGATGGCAGCAATGCGATCCACTTCTTTCAGGTCTGTTTCACAGGAGGCAAGTAGAATTACACCAAGCGATGCAGGTAGTGTCATGCGGAAAATCTTGCCAACTACGTTCATGACTTATCGTATAAGCGTTCTCTTCCTAATCGTAAGTTGTACGTCTAAACCAACGGTCATTGAGCGTAAACCCTAAATTGAAATTGATGTAGCGTTCACGTACTAAGCTGTTGGAAAGCGTGCCCATTTGGCCGAATTCGGTGGAGAAATTGATTTTGTAAAATGATGTCCCAAATAGGGAAGGCAGCGGAAAACCGAAGCCTACGGTCAAAGCCATTTGGTTAATGTCTTGATTGTCGATATTGATATAGGACTTGTTGTATTTGAATCCAAGGCGGTAATCCACTACGTTCAGGTAATTTACGGATGTAACGTCGGGAGTGATTTGCCCACCCACAGCAAAACCGTAGCTATCAGTCAATTGCGGGTTATGTTCGCCGATCCGGTAACTGCTCCATTTGGCATAGTTCACGTCGCCGCCTACCATCCAGTTGTTGCCTTTGGCTACGCTGAAACCTACACTGTGTTTCATGGGCATGGTGATCCGTTGCTTTGCACCTTCGTAGGTGCCTATGGTATCTACGGGCAGGTTCTCGTAATCGTCTTCCACGCTGGTGGGCGTACGGGTGATTACGCGGGATGCCTTCGTGTTGAGCGGGGTACCGGCGGTGCCCGAATAACCGATGGTCAAACTGACGTTGTTGCCCAACGGTTGGAAGTATTGCGCACCATAATCAAAGCTAAATCCATTAACATATTGGCTGCTGTCTGTCCGCACATTCAATGCGCCCACATCGCCGGGGAATTCCACCGAGTTGATGCTTTCCAGCGTGCCGAATATATAGGAAACATTAGTTCCTACGCTGAAATTCTTATTAATTTGGATTCCATAGCCCAGGTAGGCCTTGGTTGTGCCACCGGCTCCGGCATATACCGTGCGGATATCAGTGGTGTCGATTTTGCCAGGAATAGCGTAACTAAAGCCGACATCCGAAAAAGGCATGATCCCAAAGCTGATGCCGCCCGGGCGGCCTAGTGGAATCCCGAAATTGATATGGCTAAGTGAAAAATTATAGGAGTTTTCTGAAAGTTGGTTTTTGCTGAGTTGTGTAATGTTGCCAAACACACCGACATCAATGGTAGTGAGTGCCAATGCGGAGTAAGATGCCGGGTTTCCTACGTTGATATTGCCATATCCGCTCAGGTAGCGTATACCGGTCGAGATTCCCCCCATGGCACGGCTTTGCGGGAGGAGATCGCCGCGGATCTCCCCCAATCCATACCGTGAATACGGTGAACTGGTCGTTGAGCGCTGCGCTTGCGCCGCTGTTGTAAATAGTAAGAGTGTAACTAGTGCGAAGAAAACGCTGGGAGTGACGTGCATAATGCTATAAGGGAGCTTCGGTATGCGGTGCTGCATGTGCTGATTTAAAACGGGACGACGATGTCGATGAATACTTGTTGATGACAATCAGTTAAAATAATCTAAAAAATGTATGCAAAGCTATCTAATTTTTAGTTGCCGCGGGACATCCTTTTTGTTAAAAAAGGTTAAAACACTGCTTATAAATCAATTAGAAAAATTGGAAATAAAGGATGGTGAGCAATAAAACGGCAAAAACACTTTCGTAAAACCATCGTTTTGCTGCATAAATGAAGTAATAAGTCATGTATATCGCTATGGGAGGGACCGCCAATAGGAAGTGGTTAACGGACCAGTCGGCGTTGAGGTAGAACGAGATGGCCGCCAATGCAAACATGCAAAACAGCAGTTGGAATGACTTGCGGATATGCACAACACTTTTGAAGAGGTTTTGCCGGAGTGTGAAGAAAAACAGCACCAGGATGACGACAACGGGCAACAATACCAGGTAGTCATAAATTTCGATGCGGATAGACGTAGGAAACGGGTAACTAAGCGGGAGCCATATTTCATAAAACGCATCCATACGGTCGAACCAAAAGTATACCACACCCAATAGAAAATATACCGTAGCGAAACCTATGGGTATTGCCAGCCATTCGCGCCAATCAAAAGGGCGGAAGATAATCAGGCTACACCACAGAAGCAGCAACATGATGATGAACGGAAAATAAACCAGGCTGCCCAGGGCGACGATCATACCCAGATCAAACATGAGTGACTTAATTTCGGTGCGCCGGTAGATGCTAAGTAGCTTATCGAGCATCCAGATGGTGAGGAAATTGCAAATCAGTATGGGAGATAATACGAGGAATGGTAGCATCAGGCTCGCCAACGTCATATACATCAATGCAGCCAGAAAGCTCGATCGCCCTACGAGGTTGAAGCGATTAATCACGGTATTGATCAGTAGCGCCTGGACGATGGTGAGCACGAGCGTGATTAGCACATTCGCTTGGGGAGAGATATTCTCTGGCGAGAGCTTACCTGTGAAATTGCTGATAGCCGGCTCGAAGAAAACGGGCATGAGGTTGTCCGGCAGGTGGGTAAATACACCGAGACATAGCACAAGCCCTACGGCAGATAACAACAGAATATTTAAAGGGGTGTATTTCCGAAACTGATCTATCATATTGCATGCCCCACATTGGCGCTACAATTATAGTGGTTAATTTTAAATTTTTTAACCTACCGGCTCCGATTTCAGTAAATCAAGCAGTCTCCTGATGTCGAGTTTGTTGCTAAGGTCGTCATTTTCGGAAACATCCGGCTCTTGGTCGACCGTTGAATAGTCCGCTGCCTGATAGCGGTATATCTGCCAAGCTCCGCGGTGAAATTCCAGCGCAGTCAGGTTCTCCACCCAATCACCCGAGTTGAGGTACGTAACGGTACCCTTTTCGGTTTCTATTGTCCGGATTTCGGGTTGGTGGATGTGACCGCAAATCACATAGTGGTACCCTTTTTCAATGGCTAATGTGGCCGCTGCGATTTCGAAATCATTGATGAATTTTACAGCGTTTTTGATGCTGTTTTTGATTCTTTTGGAAAGACTCATTTTCTCCCTGCCCAGTTTGATGAGCATCCAGTTGACTACACTATTTAATAGAATAAGGCTGTCATATCCGATGGCTCCCAGTCGGGCAAGCCATTTGGCGTGCTGCATCGTTACATCAAAGATGTCACCATGAAAAACCCAAGCGCGTTTTTTTCCAACGCGCAGCGAGAGTTTGTCTGTCAAGGTAAGCGAACCAAGCCTGAAGTCCGTAAATTTACGGAGCATCTCGTCGTGATTACCAGTGAGGTAGATTACGGGTATGCCATCGGCGACGAATTTAAGGATTTTCCTGACCACCTTCATGTGCGATTCAGGCCAGTACCGTTTGCTGAACTGCCAGATATCAATGATATCGCCATTGAGAAGGATCTGTTTTGGCTTGATGCTTTTGAGGTAGCGAAGGAGTTCCTTTGCGTGGCAGCCGTAAGTGCCAAGGTGTATGTCAGAAAGGACTACAAGGTCTACATCCCGTTTGTTCATAGGCGGTGGAGGTTAGTAATCTTCCTCATCATCAAATCGCACATCCACGTATTTGATAAATAAATAAGAACATCCGATCAACGTGAGCACTATTGCGCAAATGGTTATTTCCAGTAGGTATACCATATTGCACAAAGGTGGAGGCGCGAGATTACCTGAATATTAGCAACGCATTAACTTTTCATCATTTTTGCTAAGGCGGCTAGCTTTGGACTCATTCCGATATCTTACCGTCGGTGACGCACCCAGCGGATGCCGACGATACCAACTGTGTATATTTATAGAGTACACCCTGTGTGAATTTCGGTGCAGGCTTTACCCATCGGGCCATTCGCAACCTTAGTTCCTCTTCATTCGCATTTACCGCTATCCGGTTATTGCGCACATCTATGGTAAGGATATCGCCGTCCCTTAATAGGGCAATCGGGCCACCATCGAAGGCTTCGGGCGCAATGTGGCCTACCACGAAGCCATGGGTTCCACCCGAAAAGCGTCCGTCGGTAATCAGTGCCACCGCTTTGCCCAGACCAGCACCCATTATTGCCGCGGTCACCTTCAGCATTTCCGGCATGCCGGGTCCGCCTTTTGGGCCCACATAGCGGATGACGATGACATCTCCTGCTTTGATGAGGCCTTTCTTCACGGCGTCTACGGTTTCATCTTCGCTGTCGAACACCTTCGCCGTACCTTCAAAGAATTCGCCTTCCTTGCCAGTTATTTTGGCCACGGCACCATCAGGCGCTACATTTCCGTACATGATTTGCAGGTGTCCGGTAGGTTTCAATGGCTTATCGATGGGTGTTAGGAGATTCAATTCATTGTTCCAGGGTTTGATGTTCTCAAGATTTTGACGGAGTGTTTTACCCGTCACCGTGAGGCAGTCACCATCAAGTAACCCGCCCTCCAGGAGGATTTTTAAAACAGCGGGTGTACCACCGCTGTCGTGCACATCCTCCATCATGTATTTACCACTGGGTTTCAAATCGGCAATCAATGGCGTGTGATTGCTGATGTACTGGAAATCGTCTAATGCGAGGGGAAGGCCAAATGCCTGTGCAATGGCCAGGTAGTGTAAGACAGCGTTGGTGGAACCGCCTAATGCCATGACGACAACCAAGGCGTTTTCGAGTGATCTTCGGGTCACGATATCGCGCGGTTTAAGGTCCAGTTCGAGCAAGTGTTTAATGGCTGCCGCCGCTGTAACACATTCCTGTTTCTTTTCGTCGCTGGTGGCTGGATTGGACGAGCTGTAGGGCAGCGACAAGCCGAGTGCCTCGATGGAAGAAGACATCGTATTGGCCGTATACATACCGCCGCATGCCCCTGCACCTGGGCATGCATTGCGGATGATCTGACCAAGTTCTTCTTCGTCGATAAGACCCGCTACCTTAGCCCCATAGGCTTCAAAAGTGGAAAGCACATTGATTTTCTTTCCTTTGTGACGACCGGAATGGATGCTTCCGCCATAGATCATCAATGCAGGGCGGTTGAGCCGGCCCATGGCAATCGCCGCGCCAGGCAAGTTTTTGTCGCACCCCATGACGGTTACCAATCCGTCATACCATTGCCCACCCATTACGGTCTCGATGCAATCGGCGATGAGATCACGTGAAGGCAGCGAGAAGTTCATGCCAAACGTACCCATGCTGATGGCATCGCTTACGCCGATTGTATTGAATGTTAATCCGGTTAACTCAACTGTTTTCATCGCGTCTGCCACGATCGCAGCGAGATCGTTGAGGTGCATGTTGCAGGGATTGCCTGCGTAACCCGCACTTGCAATCCCTATTTGGGGTAGTTTGATGGTACGCTCATCTAATCCGATGGCGTGCAACATAGCCCTTGATCCTGGTTGATCCTCATTTTCAGTCAGTTTACGGCTAAATTTATTTAATGGGGTATTCATTAAGTGAGTTGATGTGTTATTAGTAATCAATTAATTGACTTAGTCTGGAATCGTAGTGCCACCGCTGTCGTTCGATAAATAAGCGGCCTCAACTAGGCGCATGGTGTCATAAGCGTGTTTCACTGAAGTGATGTGGGCCGCGGCCGGATTTTCGATGGCGCATAGCAAATCTGCCATGGTAGCCGTGAACGCATCCGGGTACCAAGCACCGGGAATCGTTTCTTCATGCCACGCATTGGATTGATCTTCCGATAGGAAATATTCAAAGTGATCAGCTTCTCCTTCCGGGAAATTGATATTCTTGCCAAGCGTAGCTTTGATGGCTCCCTTTGTTCCTTCCCACTTGACAAATGAATCTTGGTGCTTCAGTCCGAAATCATGGCCATGGTTGGTGTTTACAAATGCACGTACGGGCCGCTCGTAGTCGAAAACGATGATTGAACGGGTAGAGGCCAACTGCATCTGTTTGGGGTGCTGGAAGGTCTTGGCATAAACTTGTTTGGGCATTCCCAAAAAGTATTTGATCATATCCATATAATGGATACTATGGTATAGCATTTCCATTCGTGGTATGCCGAAAAGAAATTCCCAGAGTTCCCAAGGATGGTAAATGTTCATTCGTATTTCCATGTCATGCAGATCGCCGATAGCTCCTTGGTCGATTAGATTTTTTGCTGCGATGATCGAGGGAATGAGTTTCATCTGAAAATTGACGCTGGCCGTAAACTGCTTGGATTCACAAATACGGAGAATTTCCCTGGCTTCATCGAGCGTTTCCCCCATCGGTTTTTGCATCATCACATGGGCACCGAGCGGCAATTGCTTCAGGATATCGATCAATCGGGAAGCTGGTATCGCGATGTCAAACACTGCATCCGAAGGCGCGTTGCGAATAAGTTCATCTAGAGACTCGTACACTGCTGGAATTTCAAATAGCGACGCCACCCGCCGTGCTTTTTCCGGCTGAAGGTCGTATATGCCGAGAATCGGCCAATTGGCTTTTCGGTAGGCGGGGAGGTGGGCTTCTTCCATAATGCCTCCCGCACCGATTATCAGAATGGGGTGCGCGGTAGATGGCCGTCTAAAATCAGTGGTTAGCGTATACCTGTTCATGCGTATTCTTCGATTTGATAGAAGTCCAGCGCATTTTGATAAAACACGTGATCAAGGTCGTCGGGGGCAAGTTTATGGCACAATTGCAGTGCCGTGTCAAACCAACGTCCATAGCTTGATGCGAGTGTTACTACTGGCCAATCACTGCCGAAAGCGATGCGTTTTGGGCCAAAAAACTCCAGTATAAGATCGACATAGCGTTGCAAATCGGCGATTGTCCAACGGTTCCAGTCTGCTTCCGTAACCAAGCCGGAAAGCTTGCAATAGACTTGGGGATTTTTGGCAAGTTCCATCATGTGGTGTTTCCATTGCGTGAACGCTTGGGTGCGGATCGCTGGTTTGCCAAAATGATCCAACATATAGCGAACATCGGGTGCGGCTTGCACGAGTTTCACGGCAGCCGGTAGCTGATTGGCTTTCACACCTAGGTCAAAACTTAGCTTATATTGGTGCAACAAGCCCATATTGGATACGAAAAGCGGATTGCTATACAAAGAGGTGAAATCCTCTTCCAGCCTACGGATGCCTTTGACCAATTTGTTGGCTATAAGTACCTGCAATTTTTCGGCCGCATCAGCGGCCTCCAACGGATAGTATGCGACGATCCCGCTGATGCGGCGGTCGTGCGTAGCGAGCTGTGTTATATAATCTACCTCGGTTTGGTACTCACTAGGTAGGCACTCGCATTGAAGAAATATAATGTTCGATACGGCTATCCCCTCCGTCGCTGTTTCATAATCTGGTAGCCCGAGAGACTTTTTGATAGCCGGTACTTCATCTAGCCACGGATAACTCATCTTCGAAAGATCCCAGAAATGTACATGGGCATCTGTGATTCGGCGATTGGTATAGCTGGTGTTCAATGTAATCATAAAAATTTTTTAAAGGTATAAGTAAAATGAGGTCGGCAATGATATCGGATTAACCAGTATCAATACGAATTTGATTTAATGACGGATTGTTAATCTATTTGTATTACTTTCGGTATTTAATTGATTGGAAAGTAATAAAAGTAGTAAATTATCCATCAATATAATATATAAATAATAGCGATCCATAAACTCATACGTCATCATGAAGCCCATTTATGCCAAACCTCCGTTAGGTAGCCGCGCGGCTTTCCAAGTTAGGAAAGATTATTTTGATATGCTTGATACAAAGTGGCATTACCATACGGAGTATGAATTAGCCTACATAAACTACCCGCATGGCAAGCGGATTGCGGGTAACAGTATCGCAACCTTTGAGGGCGGTGATTTGGTATTCTATGGTCCCAACCTTCCCCATGCATGGTTGCATGAACCGATGGTTGGCACGGAAGAGGGAGCGGCTTACAACGCGGGGCTTTCGCACAGTGCTATTGTTGTACATTTCAGTGAATCTTGCCTAGGTGAATCTTTTTTTGCCATTCCGGAAATGAGTGCAATCCAGGCCATACTCAAGAAAAGCACGCGTGGCTTGGTGATCTATGGTGAAGCAAGGAAGCGTATTTCGCAATGGATGACCAAGCTGGCGGACGATACCGGATCGAGGCGAGTCATTCTGTTACTTCAAATTCTGGAGGAATTATCTACCACCAAGGAGCATGACTTGCTTTCATCGGCTGGATACTGGGATAACCTCAATGACCATGATGCGATGCGTATGAGTAGTATCTATGAGTACATTCTCCAGAATTTCACAAAGGAGATCGCACTAGACGATATGGCGATGCAGGCTCATATCTCCCCTTCTGCTTTCTGTCGGTATTTCAAGGCACGGACCAAGCGTACACTAAAGGAGTTCATCAATGACCTCCGCATCAATTATGCCTGTCAATTATTGGAAGAAAATCGGCATAGCATCACACAAATCTGTTTTGAAGTAGGATTTAATAATATATCCAATTTTAACCGTCGATTCAAAGAGATAAAAGGGATTACTCCGCAACAATACCGCATTAATATCGTGGGTGTACACCATAACAATATTAAATAGCCATCTTATCGGTTAATCCAGTCCTAACCTTAGTCAAAAGCGTATTGATAGTGGCCAAATCCGTACTGGTCTGCTTGGTTGCTTCTACCTTTCTTTGTGTTTAAATTATAACCCTGATTAATCGATGAAGTATGTAGAGCCAGAGGCGGCAATTCGCACCAGATCATCTGTTACCTTGTTTGAGCGTTGTGGTTTTTACCCTGAATCATTGCCATTTGCTGCTTGTAAATCGATAGGTGAACCAAACGAATAAATTAACCTTTTATGAAGAAAATACGTATGTTTAAATCTTTACTCTTAGCTGTGCTCTGTGGATTAACGTTCAGTTTTTCCCTTTATGCACAGGTCGTGGTCACCGGTACGGTGACCAGCGAAGACAACAGTCCGATTTCGGGTGTTTCGGTACAAGTTGTAGGAACAACGGGCGGCACCACTACCAGCGATAATGGAACGTATACCATTTCCGTACCCGATGCAAACGCGGTTCTTGCTTTTTCGTTTGTCGGGTATTCATCACAGGAAATTACCGTGGGTACACAACGCGTTATTAACGTCACCTTACTGGGGTCGGCCACTGAACTGGAGGAGGCCGTCATCGTAGGGTATGGTACGCAAAAGAAGGCGAGTGTAGTGGCAGCGATTTCCACCATGGATGCCGCGGGATTAAGACAGACACCGGCTTCTAACATTGGTATCGCGCTTGCGGGCCGTTTGCCGGGGTTGACTGCCATCCAACGCTCCGGAGTTCCCGGTGGCGAGATGATGGAGTTTTATATCCGTGGCCGAAGTACCGTCAATGGCCAGCAACCCCTCATCCTCGTAGATGGTGTGCCGAGAGATTTCACGGCGCTTGATCCACGAGAGGTCGCAACCATTTCTGTCTTAAAGGATGCATCGGCTACGGCCGTGTACGGTGTGCGGGGGGCAAATGGTGTTATTCTCATCACAACGCGCCGTGGGCATTCGGGCAAACCGATTATTGATCTAACGGCGGAGCAGACCTGGCAGGCGCCCACCCGTATGCCCCAGATGGCCAACGCGTATGATTACGCGTTGTTGCGAAATCAGGTCGAGGAACAGAATGGACGGCAGTCGATTTACGATGATGTTGCTTTGGAACACTATCGGTTGGGTAATAGCCCCGACTTATATCCTGTACGCGACTATGTAGGTGATTTCATGAAAGAAGGATTTCCCATGCGGAGGTTGAACGTCAATGTGAGTGGGGGTAATGACCGGATGCGTTACTTCACCACCGTTGGATACCTCTTTCAGGAGGGGATTTTCAAAACAGAAAAGTTTGACGAGTACGACTACGACCCCACGTCCAAGGCCAATCGGGTCAACTTCCGTTCAAATTTCGACATCGATATCAATAAATCGTTGAGCATGTTCCTGAATGTAAGCGGATACATGCAAAAGAAAAATGACCCCGTAGTGGTGCCAAATAATGGTGCCTACTTAGACGATGTCAATGCATATTCCGTGGTGATCGGTTCGTTGCTCCAGACACCGAGCAACTATCACAACGACCTGACTCCGGATGGGGAAGTGTTGTCCACTCCACTGAAAGGTGGGAATATCAATAATGTGCCTTACGGCATGCTTAATAGGTCTGGCTTCCGCAATACATTGACCAACCAGGTCACCGCGAGTTTGGGTGCAGAGCAGAAGCTTGATTTCATAACCGATGGATTATCTGCAAAAGTGGTGGTGTCCTATGATGCGACCTCCATCAACCAACAGGTCAGGCAGCGGACCTATCAGCTCTACGAGGCAAGGCCGGATCCCGACGACCCCACTGGTGTAATCTACCAGCCGACAGGAACCAATACAAACAGCAGTTTGTCCGACAGCCAAAATCAATCGCAGTGGAACATGACGAATATCGATGCGTCGTTCAATTACAGCCGCACGTTCGGTGCGCACGATGTGACTGGGTTGCTCTTATTCAATCGGTATCAACGGGTAATTAATATTGAACTTCCTTACAATTATGTGGGATATGTAGGTCGTGCCACCTATGGCTATGACAACAGGTACCTCGCGGAAGTTAATTTCGGGTATAACGGATCAGAGCAATTTGCGCCTGGCCATAAAATGGGCTTTTTCCCGTCCGTTTCCGCTGGATGGGTTGCATCGGAAGAGGATTTTATCAAAGATGGGCTTCCTTGGCTTTCGTATGCTAAACTGCGTGCTTCCTATGGTCAAGTGGGTAATGATAACATGAACGGCGCCCGCTTTGCTTTCCTTACGCTGTGGAACGGTAGTTACGAATCGCAGATTGGAAATAACGAATTGGCATGGGAGAAAGCAAATAAGTCCAACATCGGATTGGAAATGCGCTTCTTCAACAATTTCAGTTTGGAGGCGGATGTTTTCTATGAGAAACGCGACAATATTTTGATTTCGGCAACGGGGCTTGTGCCGACGGGTATGTTTGGTACTGGAGGCGTATTCGTCTCCGGTATCCTCCCTCGGGTGAATGCCGGTAAGATTGAGAATAGGGGGTTTGAATTGGTCGGTGGTTATCAAAAATCCTTCAATGCCGATACACGCCTCGATGTGCGAGTGAATGGCGCGTTCAACCGCAACAAAGTGCTTTACCTGAGTGAGGTGACGCTCCCTGAAGAGTATGCGTACAACCTTCGGAGTACCGGCTACCCACTGGGACAACAATGGGGATATAAAACAGCCGGTTTTTTTAATTCGCAGGCCGAAATCGACAACTGGTATGATCAGTCGCCCGTTGGCGCTAACCCAAAGGTAGGCGACTTGAAATATATGGATATTAATGGCGACGGTGTGGTGAGCGAATTTGATATGGCGCCAATTGGCGCTCCCGAGATGCCCGAATGGACATTCGGTGCGGCATTTAGTTTCCAGACCAAGGGGTTCGATATCAGTATGATGTGGCAAGGCGTAGCCAATCGGAGTTATTTTCTGGCAGGGCAGCGGATTTGGGAAACCTACAATTTCAACGAATGGCACAAGGAGGCATGGAGCCAGGAACGCTATGACGCAGGATTACCCATTACATATCCTCGTCTTGATCCCGGAAGCAACGCCAGCAAGCTGCCTTCAGACTTTTGGTACAGGGATGGAAGCTACATCCGGCTGAAGAACGCGGAAGTGGGGTATACGCTTCCAGAAGGACTATCGAAAAGGATAGGAGCCACATCGGTACGGCTTTATGCCAACGGACTTAACCTATTGACTTTCGATCGGTATCCCGTAAAATATCAGGACCCTGAACAAAATAACGAGTTAATGTATCCTGTGTTCAAAGCTTATAACTTCGGACTGAACGTAACTTTCTAAAATAACGAAATCATGAGACAAGGAATTTCAATTTTCATTATAGCGCTGGTGACTTTTTCCCAGTATGGTTGCGAAAAAGTGCTGGAGAAAACGCCCGATGGTCAGACAACGATCGATCAGGTATTGAACAATTACAACCGTAGCAAGGGGCTCATCGATGCCGCCTATGGTGAAATCTATCAGGCGAGAGACCAGATCTCTTTCGTGATGAACCCCATAGAAACCTTGACGGACAATGCATTTTGGGCAGCCACCTTTAACGCGTATGAGTGGCACAATGGCTCACTGTCACTTTCCAATCCGGTCATCAATTGGCCTTGGGCTTCTCCGAGCGAGCAGCTATGGCCCGATTTCTGGCGGGGTATCCGGTTAGCGAACAATGCAATAAAATATTTGCCGCAATCAACGGTGATTACCGAGCAGGAGCGAAGAACATGGATAGCGGAAGCAAGGGTGCTACGCTGTTGGTATTACTTGAACCTGTTGGAATTCTACGGGCCGATGCCCTGGATAACGGAGCCTTTCGAACCGACTTACATGGGGTGGAACGAACTCACGAGGCCAACTTACGATGAGATCGCCTCACAAATCGAAGCAGAATTACTCGATGTGATTAATTCGGGGATTTTGCCTGAACGCCAACCATCACAAGATGCGCGTAAGGTTGATAACGGCATCGCTTATTCAATCCGTGCACGTGTGTTGCTCTACAATGCGAGTCCGCTCAACAATCCGGACAATAATCAAACCAAATGGCAGCGTGCGGCCGATGCGGCAACCGATGTAATTAACTTACCCAGCTACAGCTTGGTGAGCATGGAAAATTACAAAAGGCTATTTATCGGCGCTCATGCCACGCCAGTGACCGAAATCATTTGGCGGGCATGGTCCGATAATTCCCATATCAACAATGCCAATGGCGTTGATGTGGGAAGTTATCCCTACGCCAGCATCAACCATTTGTGGAATTGCGGCGAATCTCCCACTCAGGAATTAGTGGATGCCTTTGAAATGACCAATGGCGCATTGCCCGTCACCTACGACGATGAAACGCATACCCGGGTGTCGGTTACGCCCGGCGCAGCCGAACTGGGATATAGTGAAGCAACAGGCGGTGACCCCTATGCTAACCGCGATGCCCGTTTTTATATCAATATCGTCCACAATATGATGAATTATGGTGTGCCGTATAATTGTACCGAACCCTATATCATTGAAACGTTTGTAGGAGGACGCAACGGTTTCAATGACGTAATCTCTCAGGAAACGCAACGGTCGTGTACCGGCTACTATAGTGGTAAAGACAAACAGGTTAAATTCTGGGGGCCGGGTGGCAGCCAAGGCCATGAGCCTACGCATTGGGTGTTTTTCCGCCTAGCGGAATTCTACCTGCAAAAGGCCGAAGCCCTTTGCGAACTTGGCGACCTGGAAGGCGCCATGGCCGCACTGAATATCATCAGGGAGCGTGCTTTGCAACCGAGGATCCAAGATGTACCCGGTTTTACCAATTCGCAGGATTTTGTCCGCCAGCGTATCCGCAATGAGCGACGCGTAGAGTATTGCCTCGAAGGGCAGTACCGATTTAATGATCAGCGTCGTTGGAAGGTTCTAAACGAAACCAACCGTTTTGTTACTGGAATGCGGATTACCAAAGGTGAAGATGGCGAATTCAGTTACGAACGGAAGAAAATCCGTGATTACCAGTCATATACCGACAAATATCTGGTGATGCCAATTCCGCTGGAAGATGCCAAGAAGATGGCAGGATTGATCCAGCCTGCGGCATGGCAATAAATGTAAAGCAGGGCCGAGGTCAACGAAAGATAAACAATTAGCGATTTTTACATGCAGCAGAAGAGTACGCTAGCGAGTCGGAAAGAAACCTATTTTTTTCCGCTAGTCATGGTTACCACCTTATTTTTTATGTGGGGCCTGGCTATTAGTATGCTTGACGTGCTGAATAAGCATTTTCAGGATGTATTGGCGGTATCGAAGGGTCAATCGGGGCTCGTGCAGTTTGCGGTTTATGGTGCTTATTTTCTGATGGCCTTACCAGCTGGCTATTTTATGCGGCGTTTCGGTTATCAGCGGGGGATATTGCTAGGGCTTTCGTTATACGCGCTTGGGGCTTTCTTGTTTTACCCGGCAGCCCAAGTGGCAACGTTCGGCTTTTTCCTCACCGCCTTATTTGTAATTGGGTGCGGATTGGCTATTATCGAAACAGCCGCGAATCCCTATGTGACCGTATTGGGAAACCCCAACGGAGCGGTATTCAGGCTTAACCTTGCCCAATCTTTTAACGGCCTAGGTGTGGTCTTGGGGCCACTCATCGGTGGGCTGGTATTGTTTACAGCGGGTAGCGCCGACGAAGGATTGACATCCGTACAACAACCATATTTAATTATAGGTTGTGTGGTACTAGCCTTGTTTGTTGTTTTTTCGTTGGTAAAACTACCGGAGATTACCGCAACGGAGGAAACCGCCGTGGAACAATCGGCGGACGCCTCGAAAAAGTTATTCCAACACCGGCACTTTGTGTTTGGATTAGTTGCACAGTTTTTTTACATCGGGGCTCAAGCTGGTGTGTGGGGCTTTTTCATTAACTATGTGGCGGATGAAGTACCCGGAATGACCAACAAGACAGGCGCTTTCTACCTCACTGCCGCAATGGCACTATATACGGCAGGTCGATTTCTGGGTACTGCACTGTTGCGGTATGTATCACCTACAAAGCTATTGGCAGGCTACGCATTGATCGCTGCGCTATCCATGGTTACCGTGATGCTTAATTTGGGTTTGATATCCATCTATGCACTGATGCTTAGCTGTTTTTGTATGAGCATCATGTTTCCCACTATTTTTGCATTAGGACTGAAAGGGCTGGGAAAGGAAACCAAACAGGCGGGCTCTTACATGATCATGAGTATCGTAGGTGGGGCATTGATTCCGCCCATTATGGGCTTGCTTGCCGATGCCGCGATGACGTCAATGGCTTTTGTGTTGCCCTGTTTCAGTTTTATGGTAGTATTTTGGTACGCGCGTTGGGGTCATAGAATTTCTGCAGGGTAACTAATAATGTACGGACGGTTGTAATTGAGCGATATGAAGCGAATAAAAGAGGTGAGACTGTTAGTCTTGTCCATTGTGGTTTTGGTAGCGACGGTATACCAGGCATGGGGCACTGCGAATCTGAGATTGACAAATCTGAAAGTGGAATATGCCGATCATCCCATTGGGTTAATGGTAGAAAACCCCCAGTTCAGTTGGGAGTTTGATAGTGATCGGCGGAATGTCAAGCAGCAAGCCTATCGGGTTTTGGTAGCCGATTCGCCCGAGAAATTGGCGCGTTCCGAAGGCAACATTTGGGATAGCGGAGTGGTGCAATCGAATCGGTCCGTGGGTGTGCGATACGATGGAAGTGCATTGCAAAGTAGTCATACCTACTACTGGAAAGTGAAGATATGGGAAGCGCATGACAATGATTCGATCGAGAGCGATGTGGCGGTATTCGAGACTGCGCTGATGGGTCAGTCGGATTGGCAGGCCGATTGGACTGGATTTCCTTTTGGCTGGGTTGGCAAAGTGCTTTACTTCCGCCATGTGTTTCATTGCCCCATCGCGGTGACGTCTGCCAAGGTATATCTTGCCGGAATCGGCTATCATGAGTTATCAATCAACGGAAAGAAAGTCGGGAAGAACGTGCTTGATCCAGCAACGAGCGACTATGCCAGGCGGGTCTATTATACCACGTTTGACGTGTCAGATTTTCTAGCGCAGGATAATGTATTGCTCATTTCCGTTGCACCAGGTTGGTATGGTATGCCGAAATTGAGGATGCAGATGGAGCTCACGTTTGCTGACGGAACGACAAGACGCATTACCTCAAGTGATATCCGGCATGTAACGACGGGCCCTACCGTGCGGTCTGGGATTTTGGATGGCGAATACTATGACGCCCGTTTGGAGCAGGAAAACTGGTTACTGCCAACGGATACCATTATCAAAGGCCTACCGAATGAAACTTGGGGGTATGCGCCCTTTGTTGAGCCGCCCGGGGGTAAAATGGTGTCGCAGCACCTTGAACCCATTCAGGTCGTGGAGGAATTCCATCCGGTGCGTATGGAAGAAACCTCCCCGGGAGTGTATGTGCTCGATGTTGGCCAAAATATGGCGGGTTGGATGCATTTAAATGTATTGGGCAAACGGGGTGATGTAATTACTATGAAATTTGCAGAGACCGTTTATCCTGACGGGACGGTAAATCAAGAAAACCTGCGGACTGCCGAAGCCACCGACACCTACGTGTTGAAAGGCGACCCCGCTGGCGAAGAATGGGAACCGTCGTTTACCTATCATGGATTCAGGTATGTTCAGGTAGAAGGCTACCCGACCCAGCCAACATTGTCTGATTTTACAATTAAGCGCGTGCGTTCCGCCGTTGCCGATGCGGGTCAATTTAACAGCAGCAACGAACTGCTGAATTCGATTTGGCTGATGGTTAAACGTACCGAAGCCAGTAACCTGCATAGCATCCCCACGGATTGTCCGCAACGCGATGAGCGCATGGGCTGGATGAATGACATGACGGTGCGTATTGAACAAGCGATCTATAATTATGATATGTCTCGGTTTTATCCGAAATACCTGGTGGATGTGGCCGATACGCAGGATGAATTCGGAAGAATTACTTGCACAGCTCCTTACCGATACGGCGCGAGGCCGGCAGATCCGGTGTCAGCGAGTTACTTATTATTGGCGTTGAAGAGTTACGAGTATTACGGCAATAAGGATGTGCTCGATCAACATTACGACGGGCTGAAAGCCTGGGTGGATTATTTGAACTCTCGCACCAATGCAGGTATTCTTGAATATAGTTACTATGGCGATTGGTCGCCGCCGGCTGAGTTTGGTGTGGCCGGTGCGGGGTATGGGGCAATCTCGAAAAGCACGCCGGGGGCATTGGTCTCTACAGGCTTTTTATACCACTCGGCAGACATGCTAGCAAAGATTGCATCCATTCTGGGAAAACAACAGGATGCAGCGGCCTATCAAACGTTGGCATTGAAAACGGGCGAAGCGTTCAACAGTCGGTTTTGGGATGAGGAAGCAGGTGGGTACGGTACGAACAATCAAGCCTGTAATTCGTTGGCCCTGTCTTTTGGGCTGGCGCAAAACGAGCGAAAGGCGCGGACGCTGGAGAGCCTCGTCAATGACGTTAAAAAACAGGGCTATCATTTGACCACCGGAAATATTTGTACCAAATACCTTCTGGAGGTGCTTACTGAAAACGGATACGTCGACGTGGCCTATAAAATCGCTACGCAAACCACCTATCCAAGCTGGGGCTACATGATTGAGAACGGGGCAACTACGCTATGGGAACGCTGGGAATACGAGACAGGCGGCTCCATGAATTCCCACAATCATCCGATGATGGGATCGGTAGGTTCGTGGTTATACAAATATTTGTTAGGCATCATTCCGATGATCGATAAGCCGGGGTTTGAAGCGTTTATCATCAAACCTTATATCCCGTCAGGTCTGCAAACCAGTGAGGGGACATATCAAAGCATTCGGGGTGAAGTAAAAAGTGCCTGGCACAAAACTGGGAATAGGCTGCAGTTTGAAGTTAAAATTCCTGGTAATAGCGTAGCGACGGTTTACGTCCCGACGACAAAAGAGCAGGACTTACTGGTTGATGGTAAACCTTTCCGTAAACACGAATATGTAAACTATCAAAGGCAAGAAGGTGATTTCGCCGTGTTTTCAGTTCCATCTGGCGATTATCGCTTTGAATCAACTTGGACCAATTGAATCCGAAAGAAAAAATAGGTTACGATGAAAGTCTGTTTATCCAGTTTGGTGTTTTTGGTTTGGTTATCATCCGGTACGGTGTTTGGCCAGGCAGATAGTTTGAATGGGCAGTACACCCTACGCAGAACGGTTGGTATCGATCGGTTTGGCAGGGCGTTTACCCCCTTTTCGGGCGAGCGGCCGGGCAAAGAAGTAGGGATGTTCTTTTGGCTCTGGATGGGGCAGCCTTATGCGAGTGGCGTCTATGATGCCACCGAAATTCTCAAGATGCCAGATGGTAAAGCGTTGCTTTTCGATTTCGACCACCTCAACGATACGATAAGTCCAGACCGCCAGGCGCATTTTTGGGGTAAACCTTTGTGGGGATATTACAATTCGGAAGATGAATGGGTAATGCGTAAGCAGGTACAGTTGCTTATACAAGCTGGTGTTGATTACATCGTATTCGATGCAACTAATGTCGTTACGTACAAACCCGTTTACCTCAAATTGATGGCGGTTATCAGCGAATACCTCGCTGAAGGCTGGCCGGCACCCAAGACGGTGTTTTATACCCACTCCAGATCCATGCAGACGACGAAGCAGCTGTACGACGAATTATATTGTCAGCAACGCTACCCAGAGACGTGGTATCGTATAGACGGGAAACCGTTGATCATCGCTTATCAACAGGTGGCTGATGACCATGCCGAAGCGCTAAGCCGAGGTGATACGGCATATCGTGCAACGGATTACGACGATGAGATTAAGCAATTTTTCCACTTTAGGAAGCCGCAATGGCCTTTTGATCCGTTTTATGCGGATGGATTCCCGTGGATTGAATGGTCATTTCCGCCGCCGGTGCATACCGATGTGGTGAATGTAACAGTGGCCAGCCACCCCAGTGTACCGATGTCCTTTTCGCTCACCCGCGATTCCATCAATTGGGGAAGGGGATGGGACCCCTTTTTGAAGAAAAACATTGCCGACAACGTTGATAAGGGAACGTTTTTCCAACATCAGTGGGACCACGCATTGAATGTAGACCCTTCACATGTATTCGTGGGCGGGTGGAATGAGTGGATTGCGTACAAGCAGCCATGGGGTGGGGAGTATATGCTCTGTGATGCCGTGGATAAAGAGTATTCCCGTGATATTGAACCGATGTCTGGTGGCTATGGAGATGCATTTTATATGCAGCTGATTCGGAATATCCGCCGATATAAAACGATACCCTGCGCCAATGATGCATTTCAACAACAAAAAAAAACCATTAATATTGACGCCGGCATAGGCCAATGGGAATCGGTGAAGGCCGAATACCGGATGATTGGAAAAAAGCAGCCACCGCGCGATGCCTATGGGGTGACCCAAACACTTCGGTATACGCAGGCGGCCCCAGAAAACAACCTACAGGGTATTAAGGTATGTCACGATGACGAGCACATTTACATGCTAATCAGCACCAGAGACGCTATTACGTCCTATAGTGGTCATGACAATTGGATGAATCTATTTATCGGTGTCGACCAGCCATCCCTCAAAGGATGGGAAGGATATGAATTTTTAATCCAGCATGCGCCTACGGGCAATGGATTACAGGTTGTAAAACTGAATGCCGACTTTTCCAAAACCATCGTGGGAGCTGCCGATGTCAGCGTTTTTGGAAATAGCTTGCAAATCGCGATTTCCAAACAGACTTTGGATGTTGATGAAGATACGAAATCATTTTATTTTAAAGTGGCTGATGGTGTCAATCATCCGGAAGATATTATGGATTACTATGTGTCAGGAAGCGCCATGCCCATGGGGCGATTGAGTTATCTTTACACATTTTAGCTCATCACATTTAGCGGAATATCGTATTGAATCTTATTTAGAAATGAAACGTCTCTTAAGTATTTTCATCGCCGGACAAATTGGCTTTTTAGCGCTGGGGCAGGATAAAGATAGCCCCGCGACCCTAAAGCATCGCTATTCCGTAATGAACCTTTCTGCTACGGATGCGTTGGGCAGACGCATCGAAACTGCACGGCAAGTGCAGGGCCAAGAGCGGTACGTCGGTGTGTTTTATTCGGTTTGGCTCGGGCAGCACCAGGCGATGCAGCGCGAGGTGTATGACATCCAACGGATGCTCGATACGAATCCTACGGCACTCAACGATCCTAAGGGTAACCCCGAAAGCCCGTTACATGAATTTCATTTCTGGGGCGAACCACTGTACGGCTACTATAGCATGAGTGACCCGTGGATTGTCGCCCGCCATATCGAATTGCTTACCAACGCGTCGATAGACTACCTGTGTATCGACGCGACCAACAATGTAGTGTATGAATCGTCTACCCGGAATCTGCTAGACGCCTTATTGAATTTCCAACAACAGGGGTTTCAGGTTCCGAAAGTCGTGTTTTACACCAATTCGCACTCGGGAGTTACGGTAGATGCCTTGTATGAAAAGTTTTATAAATCAGGCATGTATGAAGAAGTCTGGTTTAAACCGAACGGGAAGCCGATGATTGTTGGAATTACCGAAGAAAATGGCAAGGCCTCCGATCAAACCCGATTTGAAGATGATTTGCATCCACCCGACGGGTTTAAAGCGTTTGTAACTCCAGCCATGAAGGCGTACTTTGACGTCCGTGAATCTCAATGGCCAAATGGAGAATACAATCCGAATTCCATCCCCTGGATGAGCTGGCAATCGCCGCAATGGAATCATAACGGCACGGTAGCGGTGCCCGTTGCGCAGCATAGTCATTCGGTTATTTATGCCAGCAGCAGGCATCCGGAATGCAATCGCGGCTACAATAACGCCACTAAACAAGTGAATCCCGACTGGACAGCGGGGACAAGTTTCCAGACCATGTGGGATGCCGTTTTTGCGAGTAAGCAAGCGGTGAACAATGTATTGGTTACGTCGTTCAACGAATGGATGGCCATCAAATACGTGCGTGATTCGACCGACGTATTTTTTGTAGATGTATACAACGCAGCGTTTTCTAGGGATATCGAAATGATGAAAGGGGGGTATAACGATAATTTCTATTTACAGTTGGCCCAGAATGTCCGTAAGTTTAAGTTTGCAGAAAATAAAGATCATGATCAGCAGTGGGAGCGGGGTGAAGCTACCTATGTCGATTTTGCGGGCGATGCGATACCCCGGGATTTTGAAAACGCTGCGGGCACAGGAAGGTATACCGATCAAAGCAACCGGAATGATATCGTTGAGGTGAAGGTTGCCCACGACAGGAAAAAGCTCTATTTCAGGATAAAAACGCTTGCAGCTATTACCCCTTATAATGGGACCGATTTGAATTGGATGAACATATTGATCCGTTCTACCGGAGATACGCATTTTGAAGGATATCACTACATTATCAACCGGAAGCCGGAATCGGCGCGTACCACCGTGGAGCGATCGATAGGCGGATATGATTGGGAAAAAAGCGGCGAAGCAGAATACGTGGTCAGGGGAAACGTCATGCAAGTGGCGATTCCGTTGGAACAACTGGGCTTAACGCCAGAAAACTGTGGCATCGAGTTTAAGGTTGCCGATCATGTTACGCGTTACGATGACATCATGGATTACTACGTTACAGGCGATAGCGCTCCCATTGGACGGTTAAATTTCAGTTACGGTAAATAGGCAATTTATTAAAGTCTATGCTATGAATGTGCGCATCTGGTTTGTAAGCGTTATATCGTTACTGCCGGTTTTTTTATTGGCCGGTCGAATAGTGGATTACGACGATGTTTTGACCGGTAATGGGTTTATTGGTCCCTGGCCACTTCAATTTCATAAGGCACAATCAACCGACATCGAATGGACCGAGCAGACGGGCTATTTCTCTTTTAAGGCAACCGGAGCCACTCCAACTTTATATACGCTCCCGCTTATCGGTGGACTTCCTGAAGAATATAACGTTCTGAGCTTTGAGTATTTTGCTACCGATTACCTGGATAAACTGACGATTGCACTATTGGATACGGGCGGTAATGAACGACAGTTGGATACCTCGCTTGGAATCAGGGAAGGATGGTCATTACACTCGATTTCGTTGGCTCAAATTAAAGATAGTTGGGGGAAAGCAGGTGACTACCTTCGGATATCGCTAGGCGATAAAAGGGGATATGTGTTAAATATCCGGAATCTGCATTTGCGTGCCCCTACTGCTATCGAAAAAAAGCGTAATAAGGAGAAGGCGAAAAATCAGGCCTCGGAGCGACGCTTGCTGGCACTTATGAACAGTTATCTGTCTGCTTCTTTTGGGTCGCAGGTAACACGTGTGGAAGTGGGTAAGGATGTACTGACAATCAACGGGCAAGCGGGAAATCGGGATTCCCTTTTTTTAGCCGAAATTCCGTTGTGGATGGATGCGTATGCGCTCGACGATATCACACACATTGTACCGCTTGGTTCTGGTGAAGCGTTTGAGCGGAAGGTCGAGCGTTTTAATCCTTTGGGCGATGACCGTGCTCTTTCACGGTGGATGATTACTAAGAAGGTTGGAGGTCGACTTTCCGCACAAAGCCATATCCGGTATCCAGATAGTATCTACACTGCAAATCAGTATGCTGAGGAAAGGCCGTCAAACAGAAAAGGGTTGGCCGATTTCGACGCGTCAAGGCCGAAAATGATCGAAGACCTTGATTCTCTGGGTATAACTAGCGTTAATGTCAATTTCTGGTCGCGGGAAATACTCCGGTCGAAACGAAATAGCGCTACCTTGGCTCATGTATACAACGGCCGTACATTTTATATCAATGCCGACTGGTTGGGAAAGATGGACGCGACCATCATGGAAGCAACGAAAAGAAACATTATCGTGTCAGCGATTATTCTAATAGATCATCCTTCAGTTACTCCTGACAAGGAAATCGCGTCAGTGCTTCCCCATCCTGACCACGATCCATCGGGAATATATACGATGCCCGATTTGACCACAAAAGAAGGTGTGATACATTATGCCGCGATGCTCGACTTTTTGGCCAGCCGGTATGGCCGGGTAGATAAAAAATACGGGAGGATACATCACTGGATAGCGCACAATGAAATCAGCGCAGGCTGGGTTTGGACGAATATAGGAGAAAAGCATCCCAGACGTTATATGGATGTTTACCATAAATCCATGCGTGCTATCTATTGTATCGCACGGCAGTATAATCCCCACGCTAAGGTATTTATATCATTGGACCACCATTGGGACCAAGTGTCTGATCCGCAGTTTTATCCAGCAACCGTGTTGTTAGCTACGCTGTTGGAATTTTCCCGAAAAGAGGGTGATTTTGAATGGGGCATTGCTTACCATCCGTTTCCTGAATCCTTGTTTGAACCTAAGAGCTGGCTTGATAAACGTGTTGACTATACGTATCGGAGTCCCCTGATTACCTTTAAGAACATCGAGGTGTTGGACGCTTGGACAAAGCAGCCCGCAACGTTTTTCAGGGGTATTAAGCGCCGAACGATACATTTTTCAGAACAAGGGCCCAATTCCAGGACTTATTCACCGGGCGACCTCGCCGAACAGGCTGCCAGTCTGGCTTACGTTTGGAAAAAGATGAAAGCGTTGGATGGTATAGAAACTTTTCAGTATCATTTTTGGCGGGATTTTCGGGGTGAAGGAGGCTTACAGTTAGGCTTAAGACGTTTTCCTGACGATGAAGATCCCTCTGGCAGGAAGCCGATATGGTACCTTTATCAATCATTGGATACGCCAAAAGAGGATGAAGCCTGCGCCTTTGCAAGGCCAATTATCGGAGTAAAAAACTGGGAGGAAGCGATTTATAAGGGGGATGTGTTGGAATGATAATCGTCTGTTCAAAAAAGCGAAGCAATATGATAAGATTAAAAACTTGGATGGTCGCGATTGCCTGTATGTCCTTCGGGCTGTTATTTTCGCAACAAGTCAGCGGTATTCCGCAGGTAGAAAGCTCAGTGGAGTCGCAGGTAGAAGAGTATCCCACAGAAAATGGTATCGTATATCGTGTGGTCGTTAAAAACCTCGATACCGCTAACTACGCAGTGTACAATGTGTTCATACCTACCGGTGTGGATACTGTCCGGGGTGCGTTTATTCACCAGCACGGATGTGGCATGGAGGGGCGTGGTGTAGCCACGGCTTACGATGTGCAATATCAAGCATTTGCCAAGAAGTGGCGATTGGCGGTCGTTGGCCCCGATTTGTATTATGAATCGGGATGCCATGATTGGAAAAATCCCGAATCCGGATCTGGCCCCTCGCTATTGAAAGCTTTAGAACAAGTAGGGAAAGCTTCCAACTACCCTGAATTGAGGGACGCCCCTTGGCTTTTATGGGGGCATTCCGGCGGCGGACATTGGGTGCTAGGAATGATGAAAGATTATCCCGAAAGGATATTGGCCGCATTTTGTTATTCGCCCGCTTTCGATCCACAGTGGGCGTACCCAGACGAAGCGTTGAAAATACCCGTGATGATTCGCCATGCGGGCGCGAATGATAGCAATTCACCGGATGGAAAATGCTGGGAAACAGCAGTCAATACATTTCATAAGCTCAGGTCAGCGGGAGGGCTCGCCAGCATTGCACACACGCCTTACCAAAACCATAATTATAGCTTCGTTCGCTATATGGCTATTCCCTTTTATTCGTCGGTACTCGCCAAACGGCTTCCTATGGGAAAATCCGTTTCCTTTACCGCTATGAGGGATATCGATGAGACAACGGGTTGGCTAGGTGATACGCTATTGACGAATACTTATAAGTATGCGGAATACACCTCAACACCGATGGCGTTGTCTTGGTTGCCAGACTCAATGGTCGCCGCCAAATGGAAAGAGTATGTCATCACCGGAACGGTAGTTGACCGAACTCCGCCACCGGCCCCTTATGGATTAACTCATAAGCGCTTACACAACGTTGCCGTAGAATTGAGTTGGCAAGCCACTGCTGATGTCGAGTCGGGCATCAAGCAGTTCAATATCTATAACGGTAACCAGTTGATTGCACGATTTCCGGAACATGGCGTTTATCAGCGCTTCGATACCAATGGCGATGAGGCGATACCGATGTCGGGGTTGCCAGAACTGAAAACGGTGGTGATGGTGCCGGCGGGTGCAGGTGCAAACGTGAGTATCAGTACTGTCAATCATTTCGATATGGAGTCTCCAAGAACCGTATTTACTAGAGTTGATTGATATCTTATGGTTAGTGAATCAGGTCAATAATTTGCATTAGTCCACCAAGTATTGTTATGATGAAGTATCACATATTTTGCACATTATTGATGAGTTCGGCCTGCTTGCTGAATGCACAAATCGCGAATGCTGCCTTCCCTGTAGCACAGCCTACCTCCGTACTGTATAATAGGACCATCACCGAAAAAGGAAACTATCAAGAACTGGTAATGGAAGGTGTTAATGTCCAATTTACCGAAATGGGATTGCGTATCGCGGGAAATGGTGGCGTTGTGAAGTTAAACCATTACTATGCTTTGGCCGAGCGGCTGGTGCGTTATCACGTCCGATTTTCAGGTGACTGCAGAGCGGTTTTCCATAGCGATAAAGGGGATTTTAAAGCCTATGTGGATATCGCCAATAAGCGGATAGCAATTGGCACGGATCCCATTACAGAAAAAACGGTAAGTTTTTTGGACGCCAGCCATGACTATATTGTGGAAGTTCATCGCGATTATCAAACATCGAAAATCAAGATTATTGATTTGTATTCTGGTTATTCTGACGAGGTCTCCGCCACGATGGATGGTACAGGAGGTGTTGGTAGCGGTGCTGTTGGTACAGGTTTTTTCGTAGGGCGTCAGTATGATTATTATTGTTTTGGTTTGGAAGTAGGGAGCGAAATGTTGGTCAAGCAAATCTGTGTGCTGGCTAAGGAAGCTGACTTAACACTGTTGATATATGGGGATTCCATCACGGAACCGGAAGGATATTTTCCTACCGTGGATTTTCCCAAGTCCTGGCCGCAGCTTATCATGCAAAACATGACCGGCACAGCAATATCTAGTGGTAGAGGAGGTACGACCATCAAGGAATTAATGGAGCGGATAAAAAATGAACTTCCCTTTATAAAAGCAAAATACGTGATGGTTACTATTGGTACCAACGGTGGAAACACCAAGGAAAACCTAAGTGAACTGGTGGAGTATATTCTTTCCCAAGGGTCTATACCGATACTGAACAATATTCCGAGCAACGAAAGCGGCACGCAGATACCGATAAACGCTATCATCGAAAGTGTCCGCCAAAAGTACGGTATAAAAGGGTGTAAATTCGACCTTGCGACATCGTTAAATCACGATGGGCAAGAAGTAGACAAAACCACGATGTATTTTGAAGATTATGATTGGGGTAAGATTTATCACCACCCCAATGTAAAGGGCTCCCTCCAAATGTACACACGGACACTAGTTGATATACCCGAAATATATGAGTAAATAAAGGCTGCGTACCTGTTCCCTCACAGCGTCTTAAAGGTTCTCCCCGATTTTTTGTGTTATGTTTTTGGAATGGCGATTCACGATGCGGGTTGGGATTGATAAACTACGTTACCTCCAACCAGGGTATGCCGGATGTTAATCCCCTCATCAAAAATGACAAGATCCGCATCCTTGCCTATGGTCAGCGATCCTTTCCGGTCCTGCAGGCCCATGATTCGGGCGGGCGTCGTGGTGATCATCTGTATCGCTTCCAGCAGGTTTACTCCGGCCAGCTGCACCATGTTGCGTACCAATCGGTCGGCGGTGGCCACACTACCGGCAAATGAGCTGCGGTCGGGAAGCTTGGCGACGCCATCTTCGATGATGACCTTTAGGCCGGTTTCCTTGTTGCCCAGCACGCTTTCGCCCGCTGGCATGCCCGCGCCACGCATAGCATCGGTAATCAGGGCTGTTCGGTGGGCGCCTTTGAATTTGTGCACCATTTTCAACAACGGTGTGGGCAAATGCACGCCATCAGCAATGATTTCCACGTCCATTTCATCAATCAGGTATGCCGCCTCGATGACCCCGGCGTACCGGAAACACGCGCGTCGGGTTACGCCCGACATGCTGGAGTATAGGTGCGTAGCCAGCGAATAGCCATTTTCCACGGCGGCTACCACATCTTCATACACTGCGTCGGTGTGCGCGACAGCCGCAAGCACGCCTTCCGAGCGCAGGTAACGGCCAAATGCCATGGCACCTGGTAGCTCAGGAGCTGCGCTCCACCGGCGTATGTGCGGAGAACTTGCTAAGATCTCTTGGTACTCCGCCGGATCGGGGTTTCTGATATATTTGGGATCCTGGGCACCACGTTGGCTCACGGCAAAATAAGGGCCTTCCAAATGCAAGCCGATAAACTGCGCCCCATTTTGGTTTTGTCGATTGGCCTCTTCATAAATGGACAGTGTTTTGAGTAGATCCTCTTTTTCGGCGGTCAGTGTGGTCGGGCACATGGAAGTGGTACCGAAACGCGCATGGCATTCCGCAATGGCAAGGTAAGCTTCCACCGTGTTGTCCATGAAATCATGGCCACCACCGCCGTGGATGTGCAGGTCAATAAACCCCGGCCCCACGAATTGTCCCTGGGCATCGATCACTAGAGTGCCCGGTACATCGATGTTTCCAGTGCCGATATCGAGTATTTTTCCGTCGCTCAATACGATACAGCACTCCTTGATCATACGTTGGGGCGTAATCGCCGTTGCATTCACAATCTTGATTGGCTTGTTATGTTCCATTGGCACTAATCGTTTATTCTTAGGCCCACCTGCGCAGGCGATAGCCTTTAAAAGCATAAAATATCAGGTAAAGGTAACACGGAATCAACACCCAATACCCATCGCGGAGCGAAATGTTATCGGCGAGGTAGCCATAAAGCAGTGGAAGCAGGGCGTTTCCGCATAAGCCCATGATCATAATTGATCCGCCCAGTTTGGTGAACCGGCCTAAGCCGTCCAGCGCAAGCGGCCATATTCCTGCCCATACGAGCGAATTGGCCAGGCCGAGCAGCACAACGAACCAGATGGAGATATCCGCTTCGTGCCCCAGTAGCCGGACATTGCCGGAAAGTAATAATATGCCTATGGAAAAAGTCAATCCCAGCAGTGTGCAAACCCGCAACGCCGTCAGCTGGCTGAAGAGCCGAGGTGTGCAGGAAATACCGATTAGATAGCCGACAATTGTTGCCGTCAGTGTATACGAGGGGAACGACTTGGCTTGTAGCAGGTCCATGCCCATCGAGCCAGCATAACCGATGATGGTGTCAATGGCGATTACCTGCGTACCTACATGCAGGAAGATGGCCAGCGCACCGAGGATGAGGTGGGGGAACTGGAAAATACTGGTTTTGCCTTCGTTGCGCGAGGCAACTTCGGCGGACTCATGCTCGGTATCGATCTCCGGTAAGGGGGAGTAGCGGACTGCCAAACCCAAAGTAAACAGCACCGCACTTACACACGTGTATGGAACAATCACGCGGCGGATCAGCGCATCCAGTGCCTGTGCGCGTGTATGCTCATCCATTAGCGGAATCTGGGCGAACAATTCGCTGTCCGTGGGCCGAAGTATCGCAGCCGCAAATGCCAGCGGCGCGAGGATGCCAGCCCCCTTGTTGCAGATACCCATGATGCTGATGCGCTGTGTGGCTCGTTCCTTGGGGCCCAATACGGTGATGTAGGGATTGGCGGCCGTCTGCAGGATAGCCAAACCACCACCCAGCGTGAAGAGCCCCAATAGGAATAGCTCATACATCCTTGCCAAGGCCGCCGGTACGAAGATGGCCGCTCCCACCGCCATCAGCCAAAAGCCTACCATCATGCCTTTCTTGAAACCGACCCGCTTTAGTAAATAGGCCGAGGGCACGGACACCACAAAATAAGCGATATAGAACGCGAATGCAACGAGGTAGGATTGGAAATGGTTGAGCTCACAGGCAATCTTGAAATAGGGAATCAGGATCGCATTGACCCACGATACGAATCCGAAAATGAAAAATAGCATCCCGATGATAACGATCGAGATCGCTGTTTGCCTTTTAGTGAGTGATTCCGCAGCGGTTAGTAATGTCATACGCTGCTTGTGGAAAGTAATTTTGCGGATTCCTTATCCAAATAGAAGCTACAGCTGGCGTGTTGTTGGAGGATGCTGGCGGGGAATTGGTTGCTTACTTCCTGTTCCAGGCTGTTTTTCACCGCCTGTGCCTTGCGCGCATCCGGTACGGAGCAAATGATGTGGCGTGATTTCATAATTTGTTGGACGGACATGCTGATCGCTTGTAAAGGTACGTCTTCGACCGAATCAAACCAACCTTCATTAAATTGCTGGGCTCGGCATGGACCATCTAGATTAACCACGAGGTAGGGTTTTTCCGTTTCAAAATCAGCTGGGGGGTCATTGAAGGCCAGGTGCCCGTTTTCACCAATGCCCACGAGGGCCACATCGATTGGATGCTGGCTGATTAGTTTGCCCAAGCGGTCTGCTTCTGCCTGCGGGTCGCCCTCCCCGTTGATGAGATAGGAGGCGTTTAACGAAGGAACTAGGTCCAGAAAGCGTTCACGTAGGTACTTCCGGAAACTTGCATGATGGCTTTCAGGCAGCCCAATATATTCGTCTAGGTGAAACATGGTTACTTTCGACCAATCAATGCCCGTTTCGCTGACTAATTGTTTAAGTGTTTCAAACTGGCTTGCCCCAGTGGCCAGGATTACGTTTGCTGCGTTTTTATCAGCTATTGCCATTTTAATGTGTGCCGCGGCTTCTTTGCCAGCTGCTATGCCTAGTTCATGTGGACTTGCTAAAATCTGAATGTTCATTAGTGTGAGTAAAAATAGTTTATGTAAAAATTATCCAAGATTAACGGTTGTAGTTCCGCCCTTTTCCAGGGAGATATCCACGGGTTGATTGGCTTTCCAGGCCCCGTTGGTGAAGTCGGGGATATCGATCGGCGCACTGCGGTTTGCCACAGACCATTCGCTGAGCGGTCCGATGACACTCCACAGCGCTGCATCATACACATCCATGTCTACGGGTAGCCCATTACGCAAGCAATCGATCAAGCGCCAGTCCATCAGGAAATCCATGCCACCGTGGCCACCAACTTGTTTGGCGAGCTCACCGACTTTTTTGACAATGGCTGGCGTATATTTTGCTTCGAGTTCCGCAAAAGCCTGCTCGTCTAACCAACCTTCATGTCCTGTGGCAATGCGGGCCGGTAGTGGATACTTCTGGGCCGTTGCCTTGGTGCCGCTCAGTAGGTGGATACGCGAATACGGCCGGGGTGACGAAACATCGTGTTGAAGCATGATGGTCTTGCCTTTAGCCGTACGAATAGCGCTTGTATTCATGTTGCCCCGAGAAGTCGGGCCGACGTGCTTCCTAAGTTCAGTAGTTTCTTTAGCGGCCTCTTCCACTAGTGAGCTAAGCATAAAATCGTTGGAAGCCATGGAAGTCATGTATTCGAGGCGGTCGCCCCGGTTGATATCCAACGCCTGGCATATTGGTCCGAGTCCATGGGTAGGGTATAGGTTACCGTTACGTTTGGTATTTTCTTCCAACCGCCAAAAGTCGTAACGCTTTTCGGGATCGACCAAGCTGTGAAGAATATCGTGGATGTACGCGCCTTCTGCATGGACCAATTCGCCGAAGAAACCCTGGCGCACCAAATTAAGCGTGAGCAACTCAAAGAAATCATAGCAGCAGTTTTCGAGGATAACGCAGTGTTTCTTCATTTTCTCGGAAGCTTCGACGAGTTTCCAACAGTCTTCCACGGTGGTTGCTGCGGGTATCTCTACTGCTACATGTTTACCTTGCTCCATTGCATAAAGCGCGATTGGGGTATGCATTTTCCAATGAGTTGCAATGTACACCAGATCGATATCATCCCGATCACAGACCGTTTTCCAGGATTCGTCACTTTCCGTATACAAAGTCGCTTCATGCCCTGTACTTTTAATGCGCTGTTTAGTTGCTTCCGCTTTCGCTGGTCGCACATCACAGATTGCGTTGATTGCTACACCCTGTATGTAACTCATCCGTTCTACCGCCGCTGATCCCCGGTTGCCTACACCGACAAACCCGATGCGAACCGTCTCGATTGCAGGTGCGGCATAACCGCACATGTTGAATTGCTGTATATGCGATTGGCTTGCCTGCTGGCGGATGTGAGCCAGGGAGTCGTCCCCGGCCTTGACATTTTCTGCGCAGGCTGTCCCGAGCAATGAAGTGCCCAGTAACCCAGCGCCTGCGAGACCGGATTGTTTTAAAAATGTTCTTCTGTTGGTTGTCATGCGCTGTAGTTTATGGCGTTGTCTCAATGAAACGTACCGTCGTCGATAGACCGGCCTGTCTCGCGATGTTTTCAATTTCCTGTTGGTAAACCAACTGCTCATGATGGCTCAATGGCCTGCCAGATAGCGTCCGGACGCCATCGAGTGCTAATTGGGCCCGACTCATGGCCAGTAGTTGCGATACATCTCCCCATTGCAGGATGCGTGGTACGTGTACGGCCATCGAATAATGTTCGATGCCTACACGGCTGTCGAAAAGGTAGCTGTATGGAAAATCTACCGCCCGGAATTCAACGTTGGGGGCTTCTGAAAGCGCTAAAGCGTAGGCGGTGGCCAATGCGGCATCTCGATAAGCTTCCATGTGGATACCTTTGGCCTCCAGCCGGTCGGTACAGAGTTGCAGGAGTAGTTGTATTTCCGCAGCCCATATTCCCATAATTGGTCTCCCGAGCCATAGCGCCGAGCGGGCCAGTGTATGAAATGGCGGCTGCGCACCGTCTATCCGCAGAGCCTCTGCCGAAGCTTGTTCGCCTGTGCCCCACAGGTCGGCCAATATCACGCCATAGCCCTGGTTGAGGAGTTGCTGGATACGCGTATTGGGGATGCTGTCTTTGCCGCTGCTATGTAGTAGCAGTGCATAACGGCCCCCCTGGGCCGGGGGGCTATATAAAATCGGGATAATGCTCCCTGCATTGGTTTCCACCGACATCCGTATCCATCCGTCTTTCGGGGAATAATTGTTTACCTGCACAGCCGTGAGCGGTTGGAGCTGCAATAACTGCTGCAGCGAGTCTCGCAATACGGTCAGTGAGGGTAACTGGGCGTTCGCTTGTTCAGTTTTGAGCCGGTTGCCTTCCAATTGGCAATACCTTTCGGTAGTCACGACCGCGCCATCACGGTTGCCCTTGGGATACGTGGCGAGGAGCGATGACTCGACGAGTGATATGGGGGGCGTTTCCCTCGGAGTACCGTTTCCGTCACCTTTCAGGTGCATATCGAACCAACCAAGGAGGTGTTCGCGCATTTCGGTGCTGTAATCATGGCCTCCGGCGGCAATGTGATAGGCGATGTGGTCCGTGGCACCGAGTATGTGGTACATCGTCTTGGCCTGTTGGAAAGAAATAAGCATTTGCTGGGGCATGAAGCTGGGGTTCCGCTCCTCCACGGCATTGATGATTTTCAGGGCACGTGGAGCCACTAATGCTAACACACCCGCCTCTTCAGTGTAGGTAAGTCCGCTGGGCAGCAGTTCGCATACGCAATTGCTATTCATGATATACGATTGAAAGGTGCCGACGCTCACTACCGGCATAGCTGCTTTTATGCGTTCATCCATGGCGGCGAGCCACATCGCTTGGTTGCCGCCACCACTGGCTCCCGTGGCACCGATTCGCGTGCTGTCTACATAGGGTAATGAAGCCAATAAATCAACAGCTCGCATATTATCGGCAAGCTGTAAGCCCATGAGGGTGTGCCCCACATTCATCAGCGATGCGCCGAGGTTGGCACCGTGGTATTCCTGTTGGCCAGGCAATGTGCCTCGTTCGCCGGCCCCCCAGGCATCGATGTTGAGACATACATACCCATTGCGTACCAGTGTTTGCGCTACTGCTTGGAAAAGAGGGGCCCGGCGCCCATCGGGCCAGTGGCCGTGGGTGATGACTACGGCCGGGAAAGGGCCTTTGCCGTCCGGCACGTATAGGTTGGCTGTAGCCAGTACGTCGGGCTGGGTTTGGAAACTGATGTTACGGATGGTAAAGCCCTCGCCTTGCACCATCCCTGTTTCGCGCATATCCAATGACAAATTGTGTTGATAAGGTAGTGCCAAATCGTGTGCAATCCGAGCTTTCAACCGCTTGGCAAGGGTTTTCCAATCTGCAGCGGTTTGGGGCAGCTGTTGCCGTTGTGCAACTTTAGCGGCACCTAACCTGAGTTGCATGGCCGGGTAGTCTATGGGCTCCACCTCATGTACACGCGGCAATAAAGATTCCTGCCCGCACACGGAAAACGGCAGATGGCCCGTTAGGATGACCCATATTAATCTTTTCATATCTATTTAGTTACTCGTTTACGTCCCACCAGAGGCGTGTCGCTGCGTTGTCGGGGCCGCCAAGGAGTGCCCGCCCTTTAGCCAGTTCCGCTGCATTATTGTTCTCCTCTACAATAGGAAACGGCAAGCGGTTGATAAAAGTGCCCGATGGCAAATCTGCATTGCCCGATTCTACCACGGGATACATTTTCGGGAATCCGGTGCGGCGGAATTCCGCCCAGGCTTCCATCCCGTCGGGAAATAAAGCCAGCCATTTTTGTACGCCAATTTGTTCGCGTTGTGTCGATTCATCGGATGCCCATTCAATTGGCGTAGTGGCCACGGCTGGCGAATTTTCGGTGTCGCCGGGTGAAGCAGGCAGCTCGGCAGACGTTAGATAGGTACTGATTGCCGCTTGGTCTGCTCCCCATTGTGCGAGGCTGGTGGTAATCCCCTGTTCGTAGCATTCACGGGCTGCCGCACCCATGTTCCACCCATTGATGGCGCCCTCCGCCCGGAGGAACCACGCTTCAGCGGCGCTCATCACATGAAACCTGGCTTCGAGGTTGGGTGTCCAAGCTCCAGAAGCGGCAGACCAATTGACCCAATAGGTGCCCACATTGGAGTTTTGTGCGCTGTTGTTGCGGGGGTTATTGAGCGCTGAAGGCGGGAGCCCGTTGCGCAAGCTGTTAAATTGTCCGTTGGTCACATCGCGCTGGAAATATTTGCCAAGGCGCGGGTCGCTATAACCTTTAAGGTATGAAGCGATGGTCGAGCTCATGGCAAATTCGTTCCATGCTGCGGTCTGGGCCAGGCCGTGGGTATCATTGCCTTTCAGCGATTTGGCCAACGACGCGTTTTGACCGTTGTCTGTCAATACACCGGCGGCTACTGCGGCTTCCGCTTCCTGTTGTGCTCTATCGGGGCTGATCCCTGCAATGCGTAACGCCAATCGTAAACGTAGCGTGTTGGCAAATAAGATCCAGCTGTTTACATCACCATTATACATCAGGTCGAAACCCTGAAAAATCGTTGCGTCCGAACCAAGTGCCTTGAGATCCGTAACGGCTTGGTCCAGTCGCTTGAAAAAGTCATCGTAAATGGCCTCTTGGCTATCATAGGGGATTTGTTCTACGGGGTCTGCAGCTTGGAAGTAAGGCACAGGACCAAATTGATCGGTAAGCCGATGGAATGCGTACACCCACAAGATGTTTGCAAGCGCCTGTTCGCCAGAGGCAGAAGCTGAATTTTCCATGATGGCTTTGAGTTGCGGGGCCGTGTTGGCATATACAACCGTCCAAAAACGACGTTGCCAGTCGGCAGTGAGCACGTATCGGTCCGTTTGGAAAGACGTTACGGAAAGTGCAAAGTACTGCGCATAGAGGTCAGGCCCCAGGTTCTGTACGGTTTGGTAGAAACTCCGGTCCATCGCTGCGGCGGATTGTGCCCGCGAAAACATAAAAGGCATTTCCCGGGGCCCGGCTTCGGTGAGCTTGCTAGGGTCGGTATTCAATTCCGTAAAGTTATCCGTACACGACAGGGTCAGTGATGCAGCGAATGTAATTAAAAGCAAATTCTTCATGACTGTATGGATTAGAAAGACAGTTTAACATTAAGACCGAAACTACGCACGGGAGGAAGTAACCCGGCTTCTACCCCTTGATAATTGTTGATGCCGAGTGCCGCTTCCGGATCGATGGGGATGGTACGGCGTTGCATACCTGGAATATCCAACGTGGATTTGCCGCGGTATAAGAAAAACAGGTTGCGTCCGGTTACGGACACTTGTGCCCGCTTGAACGCACTTCCGTTGAGTGGGAATTCGTAGCCGAGCGATGCTTCGCGCAGCCTGAAATTGGTCGTCGAATAGGTGAAGAACTCACCCCAGGCATCGCGGCCGTTCTGCGACACGGCTGTCCAGAAAGTCTGGGCATCGACGGCGGTGGTGTTGGGCGTTCCATCGGCTTTTACACCTGGCAGCACCAATCCGCCGTCGCGGTATTGTGCAGTGTAGTCGCCCAGACCATAGGCGCCGAGAAAGGAATCCGTTCCAGAGACCATTTCGCCACCCACACGGCCGTCGATGAGGAATGATAATGAAAATTGCCCATAATTGAGGGTATTACCCCAGCCCAATAGGAAGTCGGGGTTGAAGTTGCCGATTTTAGTATTGGCTTTTACGATTGGTAGTCCTGCATCGTTTACGAGGTGGTTGCCATTGGCATCTTTTTCCCACGCATACCCATACAAGTCGCCGTAAGAACCCCCTTCAACCGCTACGACACTGGCTAGGCGGGTGCTGGTAGATAGGTCTGCCCGGCTGGATTGATCGGCGAGTTTAAGGATTTTGTTTACGTTGTGTGAAAAGTTAATATAGGTGTTCCAGCTGAACTGCTCACTGCGGACAGGCGTGCCATTTAGTTGCAATTCGACTCCTTTATTTTCGATGTCGCCGGCATTGATGTATTGGTTACTGTACCCGCTGGCCAGCGGTAATCCGATGAACAGTAGCTGATTGATGGTGTTGGTCTTGTAAAACGTTGCTTCAACTCCGAGGCGATCATTGAGGAACCGCCAGTCGAGCCCCACTTCATACGCTTGCGTATTTTCGGGCCTGAGGTTGTTGATGGCGCGTGTGAGGTTTCTGCTCACGAAGCCCTGCCCTGCGCCCAGTGAGAAGTTATATAGTTGGTTCAGCAGGTAAGGTGCCGCATCGTTGCCCACTTCGGTATAGGAGGCTCTTACCTTGCCAAACGATACCCAGTTCGGTAATGATAATGCGTCTGAAAGTATAGCAGATAGTCCGATGGATGGATAAAAGTAACTGTGCGGTGCGGGAAGTGTGGATGACCAATCGTTACGTGCCGATAAATCCAGATAGAGGTAATCCTTAAAGTTTACCTGTGCGCTTCCATACACAGACTGCAGTTCCCGGTCAATGATGGAAACATTGTTGAATGCTGGTGTGGTAGCAAATGCGAGGTTGAACTGGTTAGGGATACTCAAACCGTTGGCCATGTTCTGCAGACCCCGGCTTTTCCGGTTTAGGAGGCTGCCGCCCACGTTGTAGGTGAGGGAGAAATCGGTAGACAATTGATGATCGCCAGAGAATAACACGTCGATGTTGCGCTCACTGCGCACAATGCTGTTTTCAAAGTATTGACCTCCCGGCTGCACGTTGCCCAACGATACGGTGCCGTTGTAATACCGTCCGGTTTCCCAATCGTCATACCGGTCGAAGCTGTATCGTGCCAACACGCGTAGCCACTCTGTTGCCTGATAGGTGGCGGAACCGAGTAGGGTGATGCGATTGCGCTCCTCGTTGACTGAAGTGCGGTTCAGGTCCCAGTAGGGATTGTCAAAAATGGATGATGTTGTCCAGTATTTACGTGTTGGTTCGCCGGTGACGGGATCGGTTCCTTCAAAGTCCCGCAGTTCACTTTCACTCATATCGCGCGGCATGATGTAGATGCCCATCGGTGTTCCGGTATCCCCAAGTCGGGGTTTATTACTGATTTTCTGGTTCAAGTAAGTGATTTTCGCATCGGTATTCAACTTGGAGAAGAAGGTGTTGTTGACGCGAAGATTGAGCGTGTTTCTGTCCAGGTCATTACCCGGTAAAATACCGGAGTTGTGGTTATTGGTATAGGATGCGTAGCCCTGCATATTTTCCGTGCCACCGGAAATGTTTATTGCATTGTTGACGGTCGTTGCCGTGCGAAATACACTTTGTACGTTGTCGGGATAGGTGGTGGTGGGCGCTCCCCAGCTTTCACCGGCAGTAGCACCGGCTTCCCCGCCGTTGCCGCGGCCATAAGTGTTCTGGAAATCCATCAATAGGTTGGGTTGGTCTATGCTGACACCGCCGTTGTAGTCGATCGCGAGCTTGCCTTCCTTGCCGCGTTTAGTGGTAACGACGATGGCCCCGTTTGCGGCCCGGCTTCCATACAGGGCAGCGGCCGTCGCACCTTTCAGTATATTCACGGATTCGATATCGTCTGGATTGAGGTTGGCGGCACCGTCGCTACCGCCGTAAGAGTTGAATGTACTGTTGGCCTGTGTATTGGCGGAGTTGTCTATGGGCACGCCGTCCACCACAATGAGCGCATTGTTATTGCCGCTGATAGAGCGGTTGCCGCGTAAGACGATGCGAGCAGCACCACCCGGACCGGTTGCCGCCGGAGTGATAACAGCGCCAGCAACCTTACCTGACAGACTGTTCATCAGGTTGCCACTGTTATCCCGTACTTCGTTCAACTGGTCTGCAGATAGCCGCTGCGTTGCGTAGCTCAACGATCGTGTCTGCCGTTCGATACCAAGTGCCGTGACTACCACCTCACCGAGTTCTTCAGACTCAGCAGGCTGGAGATTAACGGTATAGGTGGATGACGTTCCAATCGATACCTCCTGCGTGACATATCCCAAGTAAGAAAAGACGAGTACGTCGCCCTGCGCAGCTTGCAGAACAAAGCGCCCCGTTTCGTCGGTTGCTGTCGCTTGGCTCTTGCCCGTTACGCGCACGCTTACACCGGTAAGCGTTGCACCTGTAGCCGCGTCTTTCACTGTTCCACCGATTTCACGGTTCTGCTGTGCATGCAGTCGGAACGTACTCCACATAGTCAAACAGACCATCATCAGCGAGTAGTAAATGGAAGTTCTTATTTTCATAATTCATCTATTTTGTTTTTTCAAACATTAATTGTTTCTAAGTTTGGCCATGCATTCTTCCGATGCGATGACGCTCCCTTGCCCTCGTTTCAATGGGGGTTTTACAAATTGGTACGTCCAAAAGTATCATGTCAGATCAGTGAACGCAATGATTTGCCCAGTTATATTAGCGAGAACGTTACCGAAATAGGGGGGTAGCGGCTGTAATTTCATCCGTTATTTGCATAAATTTGCGTTTCAAGCGTCAGTAGGTTGAATAACGTTAGCTATGCCAGAACACATTACGATCAAGGACATTGCCAGGATTCTGAATATCTCTGTTTCCACGGTGTCACGTGCATTACGCGATGCTTATGATGTCAACCCGGAAACGCGGGAGAAAGTGCTACATCTGGCAAAAGAACTGGACTATAAGCCGAATTTCAATGCGTCCGGATTGGCAGGAGGCGGAACGCGCAACATCGGGATTATCCTGCCTTTTATTACCAACTACTATTTTTCGATGGTGATTACCGGTATTCAGGAGGTAGCCTATGCCAAGGGATACAATATCGTATTGTATGTCACCAATGATTCGCCTGAGCGGGAAATGGATGTCGTGAGGAACCTGAACACGCAAAACCTGGACGGCGTATTGGTGTCTGTATGTTCGGATTCCGCAGCCAACAATTACTTTGAACAGATCATTGCCGAGGGCACTCCGGTTGTTTTTTTCGATCGGGTATTGGGAAGTGTGGATGCGTCTAAGGTCGTGCAGGATGATTACAATGGCGCGTTTGAGGCTGTTGAACATCTTGTCAAACAGGGTTTTTCCCGTATTGCACACATCGCAGGCCCTGCCGGTCTGGATTTTACAAAGCATCGGCTGGCGGGATACCTGGATGCATTGGAACGCTACGGTCTGCCGGTTGAACCAGCATGGATTGTCCATTCGGGATTTTCGCAAGCAGACGGTGAGGCCGATTTGGAGGTGCTTTGGGAGGGAAAGGAAAGACCGGATGCAGTTTTTGCCGTAAACGATCGAAAGGCCATCGGCGTGATACTGCAATTAAAGAAACGTGGCATTCGTGTCGGACCGGATTTTGGTGTGATCGGTTTTACGGACGACCCGATGTCGGCCATCATATCGCCCAGTTTATCGACCGTGGCGGAGCCAGCTTATGAGGTGGGGAAGCAAAGTTGCGAGTTGCTGTTACAGCATATTGTCCGTAAGAATAACTTCCAGGTTCGGGAGATCACGCTTCCCGGCGTTTTAATTGCACGAGAATCTACCCGCCGAAGCTAGCTATCGCATCTGTGTGCTGCTATCGGCAACGTTTGCATAACTTTACTTGGTCATTTTTTTCATTTATTGGTAGTAAGCGGCGTATTATTGCTGGATGGAATCATTGAACAAGGAAATCGCGCCCGCAACAGTTTATCCCGAAAAGGTACTTCAGTTTGGAACGGGGGTATTGCTCCGCGGCCTCCCCGATTATTTTATTGAGAAAGCCAACCGGCAGGGAATTTTCGGTGGTAGCATACTGGTTGTCAAGTCTACTGCAAGTGGTGGCACCGATCCTTTCATTGATCAGGACAATCGCTATACTGTCCATATCAATGGGTTGGACAAGGGCCAAGAGGTGTCCGAAACACTGGTGGTCTCCGCTATAAGCCGGGTGGTGTCAGCGCAGCGCGACTGGGCAGAGGTGTTGGAAGCAGCGACCAATCCAGCACTGCAGATCGTGATATCCAATACGACCGAAGTGGGTATCGTGCTTGATGAGCAGGATAACCTATCAGCCGAGCCACCGCAAACCTTTCCGGGTAAACTCACGGCATTTCTCTACCGGCGCTACCAAGCGTTTGAAGGAGATGCAACTAAGGGGCTGGTTATTCTGCCTACCGAACTTATTGACCGGAACGGGCAGCGACTGAAGGACATTGTCCTCCAATTGGCACGGCTGAATGGTTTACCATCGGATTTCGTGGAATGGGTTACTACATTCAATACGTTTTGCAATACGCTGGTTGACCGCATCGTTCCCGGAAAACTTCCACAAGCTCAGCGGTTGCGTGCGGAGGCCGATTTGGGTTATCGCGATTCCCTGGCGATTATGGCAGAACCCTTTCGCTTGTGGGCCATCGAAACTGCGGATGAGCGGGTAAAGGCCATTCTTTCCTTTGCGGTGGTCGACCCAGGCGTGGTGCTTGCACCCGATATCACTAAATTCAAGGAGTTGAAATTACGCTTGTTGAATGGCACGCATACGTTCTCTTGCGCGTTGGCTATGCTGGGTGGATGGTCAACGGTAAAAGAAGCGATGCAAGACGAGTTGTTTTCCCGATTCGTTACGAACCTGATGACCCTAGAAATCATTCCGTCGTTATCGGCCGTCGCTATCGGGGAAGTGGAAGCACGTGCGTTTGCCGATTCGGTAGTCGACCGTTTTGGCAATCCGTTCCTCGACCATCAATGGAAAAGTATTAGCCTGAATTATACTGCCAAGATGGAAATGCGCAACGTAGCAACGATCCAACGTTATGTCCAAGTGAAGTTGGAGACACCGACGTATATGGCGTTGGGATTCGCGGCCTATCTGCTGCTGATGCGGGATGCGCAGTTGGATGATCCAAATGCAGGCGAAATAAAACAAGCCTGGAAGCAGTCTGATATCAATGCCGTTGTGGATGCTGCGCTTGGGCAAAGCGCGGTATGGAAGACTGATTTGCGTACGTATGAGGCCTTTGCCCGGTCTGTCAAACAACAATTGGCGCATCTCCTAGAAAATGGCGTACAGGATACCATAAAATCAACTGTTGAAGCGTAATGAGTGATCAAATTACACGCGTGCTGAAAATACACCCGTTGGATAATGTATTGGTAGCATTGCAGGAACTGCGGCAGGGTGAATCGATATCTTACAATGGCGAGGTGTATGTTCTTGCAGAAGCTATTCCTGCTAAACACAAATTTTTTACGCACAGCCTCGTACGAGGAGAAGAAGTGATCATGTACGGCACGTTGGTTGGAAAAGCAGAAATACCCATCGGTGTCGGCGAGCGGATGACCACCAAAAATGTGAAACACGCGGCAGCACCTTACGGTTACCGTCGGGTATCCTACCAATGGACACCGCCGGATGTATCGAAATTTGAAGGGCGCACATTCATGGGCTATCACCGAAAAGACGGTCGCGTGGGAACCGCTAATTATTGGCTGTTCATCCCTACCGTGTTTTGCGAAAACCGCAACTTGGATGTGATCCGCGAGGCGCTCCACAACGAGCTTGGCTATGCGGTTACGGATAAATACAAGGCCAAAACACGTTTATTGCGCGATTGGTATCTGCGTGGGCTGGATGTGTCAGCGCTTGATCTGCGGCTGGAGGAAAGTGTTGTACCGGTCGACCGATTGTTCAAACAGGTAGATGGTATCAAATTTCTTAACCACGAAGGCGGGTGTGGCGGAATACGCCAGGACGCGGCGGTACTCAGCAAACTGCTGGCCGCCTACGCCGACCATCCCAATGTTGCCGGGGTGACGGTATTAAGCCTGGGGTGCCAAAACCTTCAACTATGCGATTTCAGAAACGATTTGCTTGCATTGAACCCGAATTTCGACAAGCCGCTATTGATCTTCGAACAGCAACAGTCTGAAAGTGAGGAACAGCTGATTACCGATGCGATCCGACAGACCTTTCTTGGGCTTATCGAAGCCAACAAAGCAACTCGTCAACCCGCACCGTTAGAAAAGCTGACCTTGGGTGTGAAGTGCGGCGGGAGTGACGGTTTCAGTGGTATATCGGCCAATCCAGCTGTCGGCTATTGTGCAGACCTGCTGGTGGCCCTGGGAGGCAAGGTATTATTGGCGGAGTTTCCGGAACTCTGCGGTGCCGAGCAGTCCTTAATCGACCGGACGGTAGATGAAGAGGCTGCTCATAAATTTATCCGATTGATGACGGCCTACAGCGAATCCGCCGAGCGGGCAGGGTCCGGTTTCCACATGAATCCCTCACCTGGAAATATCAAAGACGGATTGATTACGGATGCCATCAAAAGTAACGGAGCTGCAAAGAAAGGTGGGACCTCGCCGGTGATAGACGTACTAGACTATACCGAGCCTGCTACCAAGGCAGGCCTTAGCCTTGTTTGCACGCCGGGGAATGATGTGGAGGCAACTACTGGAAAGGCAGCGAGCGGAGCCACGCTCATCCTATTTACCACGGGGTTAGGCACACCTACTGGAAATCCCATATGTCCGGTCATTAAAGTCGCCACCAACAGCAAGCTGGCAAAACGCATGGCCGACATTATTGACATTGATTGCGGGCCGGTGATAGACGGAATGAAATCCATTGAAGAAATGGGCGAAGATATCCTGTCGTATTGCATACAGGCGGCTTCCGGTGAGGTAGTTCCACACGCCGTCCGGTTGGGCCAGGATGATTTCATTCCATGGAAGCGGGGCGTATCGTTATAAGGCACCTGAAAAATAATACTACAAATACAAATAAATGTAATAGCCCCCAAACGCCCATCAACCTACCTTTGTTTACTAATTCTTTGTAGCTGAAATTAGGAAAAAGTAGACATGAGCAAACAAAAGATCGTACATCCACAAAGGGATGCCAATTTCGTGACTGGAGCTTATTCGGATGGGGTTATTGCAGGAGGATTCCTGTTCATCAGCGGGCAGGCCTCTGTAGATTTTAAGACCTCCCAATTCGTGTTGGGCACCATTGAAGAAGAGACCGCCCGAACACTTGATAATATCAAGGCGATTATAGAAGCCGCTGGTGCCACCATGGAAGATGTGGTAAAAAGCACCGTCCACCTGAAAGAAATCGACGAATTCGACCGTTTCAATACCGTATATGCCAATTATTTTGCCGGCACACGACCGGCCCGTACCACCGTTCAGTCGGTGCTCGGCGAAGGCATCCGCGTAGAGATCGATTGCATCGTGAAACTTCCGTAGGGTTGTATGGGTAATATCGACATCAAATCTACAACGGTAGGTGTAGTGGGTTTAGGCCTAATGGGAAGTAGTATCGTGATATCTTTGTTGGCCTCCGGTCATCGGGTGGTTGCGTTGGCGCCGATACCCGGCGAAAAGGAACGGGCAGCAGGTCATATCGCGGACTTGCTCCGTCACGCTGATTCCGCAGGTATTTTACAATACGGTATCGCTCCGTGTGTTAATAGGATGAAGTTGGTAGAAGATTACAGGCAGTTAGCACCATGCCGTGTCGTACTGGAGTGCGTGATGGAGGACAAGGCCATCAAGAAGTCCGTTTATGACCAAATAGCGGCATCAGTAGTTGATGAGACCATTATCGCGTCCAATACATCGGCCATACCCATCAGCGAACTGCAAGTTTTGGTGCCCCACCCTCAACGGTTTTTAGGAATGCATTGGGCCGAGCCCGCTTATATGACCCGTTTTTTGGAGGTGACTTGCGGCAAGCAGACTGATCCACGAATCGCTGATTACATCATGCAGCTGGGTATCGAGTGGGGTAAAGAACCCACGCTCCTCAAAAAAGATATCCGCGGTTTCATTACCAATCGGCTGATGTATGCGGTATTCCGTGAGGCACTTTGCTTGGCAGAGGCAGGTCATATTACCTTGAGCGATAGCGACAAGGCTTTCCGTTATGATATGGGATCTTGGGTTACGCTGATGGGTATTTTCAGGAGAATGGACTTTATGGGCACCACTGACTATATAAAAGGATTCGGTCAGCTATTCGCAATGCTGAGCAACTCGACCGAGGTCCCCGTGTTGATGCAACAGATTGTTGAACAACGCGGCAGGGGTGTTCATAACATGAATGGACTCTATGAATACACACAGGAGGAAGCTAAAACATGGGACCGCGCATTTGCGCGGTTCAATCGTGATATCTATGAGCTGGCGGAAAAGTACCCCGAGCAGGGGTAGTAGCCAGTGACAGAAAAAATATAACCAATGACAAGGAGAAGTTATAAAGAATCAGCCCGGATGCTAGCACGCGCTAAGCGGGTCTTGGCGAGTGGAGTCTCGTCCGAATTTAGAAAATACAATCATCCTCACGCTATTTCTTATACCCATGGTAAGGGTAATCGTATTTACGATGTCGATGGCAATGAATACCTCGATTTTACGTTAAGCCAAGGGCCACTGATTGTCGGACATTCCCATCCTGCTGTTTTGAATGCCATTACCGAATACTCCACGCAAGGTCAGTTGTTCGCCGGCCAGCACCTTAAGGAAATCGAATTGGCGGAGAAACTCCATCAGCTCATCCCATCAGCAGAGCTGATGCGATTTTGCTTGGACGGTTCAGAAGCGGTGCAAACCGCCTTTCGCGTGGCACGTTCCAAAACCGGCAAGCAAAAGTTCCTTCGGTTTGAAGGGCACTACCACGGCTGGTTGGATAATGTGGCTTGGGGCATCAGCACGCCATCGGTCGCTGCATTAGGTAATCGGGACGAGCCTACAGCGCATGCATGGTCGGGCGGATTGGCTGACAGAAGCCGCGAAGAGTTCATCATCATCCCTTGGAATGACCTCAACCTGGTACGTCAAACGGTGGCCCAGCATCAACATGAGCTCGCCGCGATCATTACCGAGCCGGTGATGTGTAACAACGGATGCATCGCCCCGCAAGAAGGTTTTTTAAAAGGGCTGCGGGAGATCTGTGATGAGTATGGTATCGCGCTGATTTTTGATGAAGTAATCACCGGCTTCCGATTGGGACTGGGTGGTGCACAGCGGTATTTTGGCATTACGCCTGATCTTTCGATTTTTGCCAAGGCTATCGCAAGCGGTTATCCCATCAGTGCCATCGTAGGCAAGCGGGAGTGGATGGAAGAGATTGAATCGGCACGGGTCATTCATGCCGGCACAATGAATGCCAGCAATGCGACCGTTGCAGCTGCCTTGGCTACGATTACGGTCTTAGAACAAGATCAAGAAACCTATCCGCGTTTATTCCGTTTGGGCAACCGACTAATGGACGGATTGCGTGACGTTGCTCAAGCCGCTGGTCACCAATTACTGGTGCAGGGAATGGGACCTATGTTCAATACCGCTTTCACACATCTAGATCGAATCGTGGATTATCGCGACACGCTCGCTACGGATAAAGCGAAGTTAAACGCGTTTATCGCCGGCCTGCATGACTTAGGTATACGTGTTATCGGCAGAGGCCTGTGGTATATCAGTGCGGTACATACCGAAGACGATATTGAGCACGCTATAGCCAAAGCAAAGGACGTATTGAAAGCAATGTAAATTCGATTGGCTCAATTAACGCATGACACGAAATAAATCAGTAGCTAATTCAGTGTTGGTTGTCGGCGATGACAAACTAGCCTATAGTATAGCCACCAATATACTTGCCGCGGGCCAGCGGGTCACTATATTTGCCGCAGATTCCACTGCGGCGCATTTGGCAGTGCAACGTGATAGTCCACAAACAATTCACCAATTAGACTTATTGACGGAGCTTCCGGATACCATTCCATGTCAACTGGTCGTTGCTGTCATTGCGGAGTCTTTGGCAGAAAAGAAACATGCAATTCGCCAATTGGAGTGCCGTATCGCGGACGATACCATTATTGCAATCAATACAGACAGCATCTCGCTGGATCAGTTACAAGAAGGAAGCGATGTGCCCGCACGGATACTCGGACTCAACTGGACTTATCCGGCACACCAGACATACTTTGCAGAAATCATTTGCAATGCTGTTTCAGATAGTCGGCAAGTTGATTGGCTAGAGAAGCTGGCGAAAGAAAAATGGGGGAAGGACCCTTACACGGTACGGACCGGATTCAGTGTGCGTGCCCGGTTATTTGCGGCCATGGTGCGCGAGGCCGGATATTTGGTTGCGCATGGCTATGCTACGGTCGAAAGTGTAGATCGAGCATGCCGAAATGATGCCGGCTACTACCTGCCATTTGCGGGCAATTTCCGCTACATGGATTTGATGGGTACCTATGCCTATGGGATGGTCATGAAAGACCTCAACCCTGACTTATCCAACGCTACCCAAGTGCCTCCATTTATGAAGCGGTTGGTAGAGACAGGTGAAACGGGTATGGCATCGGGAAAAGGCTTTTACACCTATTCCGATGACGGAGTAGATTATTGGGAAAAAATCTATCGAGTTTTTAGCAAGGAGATTTTTGAATTGATGAGAAAATACAATCATGAAGAAGCGATTGATCTTTGATGCCCATTTGGACTTGGCAATGAATGCCATAGAGTGGAATCGGGACATATCGCGTCCATTGGCGGAGATTCGGCAGTGCGAACGGAACTTGGAAGACAAGCCCGATCGGGGCAAAGGGACCGTTTGTTTGCCCGAACTGCGCAAGGGAAATGTAGGCCTTGTGGTCGCTACGCAGTTGGCGCGGGTTAATGAGTCCAGTTATGGCCCTACTACGTGGAATTCTGCGCAGCAGGCTTGGGCAATGACCCAAGCGCAGCTTGCGTGGTATCGAGAAATGGAGGCTATGGGCGAAATGGTCCAAATCACAGATCTTTCCGGATTAGACAAACATCTTGCGTTATGGAATGATGAAGAAATCGCTGAAGGAGAGAAGCCAATCGGTTACATATTGAGTTTGGAAGGTGCTGATTCACTTGTCAATATTGACTATCTATATCGGGCATACGAATATGGATTAAGAGCGTTGGGGTTGTCACATTTTGGTCCCGGCCGGTATGCTGATGGTACAAAAACGGCTGGGCGGATTCATCCGCAAGGGTTGGAGTTGATGAAGGTGATGGGTGAGCTGAATATGATTTTGGACGTCACCCATTTGACGGATGGCGGGTTCAACCAGGCGTTGGATATGTATGAAGGACCTCTATGGGCTAGCCATCATAATGTTCGCCAGCTAGTGCCGAATCAGCGGCAACTGACCGATGAGCAAATCAAGAAATTGGTGGGCCGTGGTGCTGTCATCGGCGGCATGTTGGATTGTTGGGCCTTGGATATCCGGTTTATCGATATGGTATCCGATCCATGGCAATTGGATATCCGGTTGGAGCAGTTGGTCGATCATTGGGATCACATTTGCCAAATTGCTGGAAATACTAACCATATTGGTATAGGCAGTGATCTGGATGGTATTTTCGGTACCGAGCAAAGCCCTTGGGATTTGGATTCTATCGTTGATTTGCAGAAGTTTGAGGATGTCTTGCGGCGACGGAGGTATTCGGAAGCAGATATTGATAATATCTTTCACGGAAACTGGCTTCGATTTTTGCGGAATGCGTGGAAGAAAGTATAAAGATGCAAAATCATAGGTTCAAAGCCGGAGCAGCTCAAATAGACATTACTCCGCCATTGGGTACAGTCATTAACGGCGAGTTTACATCCCGGTACGCTACAAAGGTTGCGGATCCGTTGTATGCCAAAGCATTGGTTTTGCAGGCGGGTGCTTGTAGCCTCGTTATTGTGATGGTAGATATTTGCGCCATGCAGCGTGATTTTCTTGAAGATGTGAAGCGAGTTATAGCCCGTGAGGTCGGTATCCCACGGCAATGCCAACTCATTGCCAGTACTCACACGCATTCCGCGGGTTCGGTAACGGACTTGTTGATGGGCCACGTTGATTGGGCTTATCGACAGCGATTGCCTGCATTAATTGTTCAGGGGGTTAAAGCGGCATATTCTTCATTGCGGCCGGCTAGAATTGGCTGGGGTAGTGTAGATCAGCCTCAGCACCTAATGTGCCGACGCTACCGAATGGAAGCGGAATACCAAGCGGTCAATCCTGTCACTGGCGAAAGGGACATCGTTAAAACCAACCCATTTGGCGATGAGCATTACATCGAAGGCCCGATGAGCGTTCCCGATCCAAACTTACGCTACTTGGCCGTGCAAAATATGGATGGTCAATGGATCAGCCTGTTGGCCAATTATTCGTTACACTATGTAGGTGATTGTGACCGCAGTACCATTAGTGCCGATTATTTCGGATCGTTCGCACGTTCATTGTCAACGAAGCTGGGTGTTGGCTGCGACTTTGTCGGTATGATGAGCAACGGCACAAGTGGAGAAATCAATATTTGGGATTTTCGAGACCCTGATCGTTATCCCAAGGATAACCACAAAAAAAGCCAATTGATCGGAGAAGATTTGGCATCCGCAGTCATTGGATCACTGCCTAGCGTGGAGTGGGAGCTTCATCCAAAGTTAACAGTAGTATATGCCGATGTGCCAATAGGCGTGCGTAAACCTTCGGAAGATGAGCTTACGAGAGCAAAGCAACTTGTCTCTGAAACCGACTATGAAGATATTGAATTTGGTGAGCCGCGATTTTTTGAGCAAGTTTATGCCCGCGAACAGGTACTACTGGCTGAGTTTCCGGATGAGAGGTCATTTCCTGTCCAAAGTTTCCAGATAGGATCCGGTGTTATCGGTGCACTTGGAGGAGAGTTTTTTGCTGAAACTGGGCTGAAGTTAAAAGCCGCTTGGCCAAACAAGAAATACTTTACCATTTGCTTGGCGAATGAATACGTGGGCTATGTGCCTCCGGCACATGAGCTCAAAAAGGGCGGTTACGAATGCTGGCGTTGCCGAACCAGTCATCTCGAAGTAGATGCGGAAGCTACAATTATACAGCAACTTACAAAACAATTAAGAAGTTATGGGCAATTGGTATAAGATCAATAACGAAAATGAGGTCGATTCACCTGCGCTTTTGGTCTATCCGGATCGCGTTCAATGTAACATCGAATTAGCTATGTCCATGATTGGAGAGGTCAGTCGATTGCGGCCACACGTCAAAACCCATAAAACCAAGGAAATCTTGCAATTGCAATTGAATGCAGGCATCACGAAGTTTAAGTGCGCAACGATTGCTGAGGCCAAGATGCTAGGCGAGTGCGGGGCTCTAGATGTATTGTTGGCCTATCCGTTGTACGGGCCGAAAACAGGTCGTTTTCTTGCGTTAATCAAGAGCTATCGCGGCACCAAGTTCTCCACTATTATTGACAATGAAGGAGCCGCGAACACATTGTCGGAGATCGCCTTAGCCGCGGGTGAAATCATTAATACGTATATCGATCTGAATGTTGGAATGGGCCGCACCGGTATCAGTTTGGGCGAGGCGGCCTTGTCGCTTTACCGTCATAGCTGCCAATTAGCAGGATTGGTCGTCCAGGGTTTCCATGCATATGATGGTCATGTTAGGGAAGTTAATCTTGAAAAGCGCAAAGCCATTTGCGATCGGAACTTCGAACCTGTTGCTGCTATGATTCGTGAGCTAGATGAAGAGAATTATCCTAAGCCCCAAATCATTATCGGCGGTTCCCCTTCGTTTCCCATCTACGCGCAATACTCCGAAGTAGAGTGCAGCCCCGGTACATTTGTGCTATGGGATAAAGGGTATAGCGATACACTGCCAGAACAACGGTTTTTAGCTGCCGCAGTGCTGCTTTGTCGCATTGTATCCATGCCTGGTCCGGATCTACTTTGTATCGATTTGGGCTACAAAGCCATTGCCTCCGAAAATCTGTTGGAGAGGCGCGTCTATTTTTTAAACGCTGAAGACCTCGAACCTGTCAGCCATAGCGAAGAACATATGGTGTTGAAGGCACCCAGCGGACAAAGTTGGCAGGTGGGTGATGTGCTTTATGCACTACCTATCCATATTTGCCCTACTGTTGCGTTGTATGATCGGCTTACCGTGGTTCAAGGCCAGCGGACTACAGACACATGGAAAGTAGTTGCGCGGAAGCGGTATCCTTGATTTATATACAACAGGTGTTACTTCCGACATCTTAAGTCCTTACAATGATGATATCTTGGCCAGCCCTGAAACATGTAGCGATGTGAAGAGATTCTAAAGTGAGGTTACGAATTCGAATTGGCAGGAAAGCTCAGGTTTGACTTGGGGAGATCTTGAATTGTGAAAGATGTTGTCAATGACGGAATAGATATGGATGTTGAGGACATGTACTTGTCGTGGCCAGTCCCAAATTTTGAACTGAATCTAAATGAATCTTTGAATCCATCGGTTCATAACTCCGAATACTGAGTGTCCTGAATACGCTGAAATATTATATCAGTTATGTAAATAATCGTTGAAGGTATGTCTAATGCAGGGACATACCTTTGCTTTTATAAGACTTTTTAAACTGAAGACCAATTAATTGAATTTAATGAATGATGATAAGTTAGATAAACAGACGCTCTCTATGCGGCGATTGAAAGCCATAGCGGGAGGGTCAATAGGTAATTTGGTAGAATGGTATGATTGGTACACCTATTCGGCATTCGCAATCTACTTTTCTGCCTCATTTTTTCCGAATGATAATCAAACGGTTCAATTACTTCAAACCGCTGGAATTTTTGCGTTGGGGTTTTTAATGAGACCTATTGGCGGCTGGCTATTTGGGGCACTTGCCGATAACATTGGTAGAAAGAAAACGATGTTGATCTCGGTTTGGTTAATGTCTATTGGTTCACTGATTATCGCATTTATTCCCGACTATTCGACAATTGGTATTTTGGCTCCCCTATTATTGACCATCGCGCGCATGTTACAGGGATTAAGCGTAGGCGGTGAATTTGGTGTTTCGGCTACTTACTTGACAGAGATGGCCACACCAAATAGACGGGGGTTTTTTTCAAGTTTTCAATATGCCACACTTATTGGGGGGCAGCTTCTTGCACTTGGCGTACAAATATTATTACAGAAATTCTTGTTGACAGATGAACAGCTCCATGACTGGGGATGGCGTATCCCATTCGTGATCGGCGCGATACTGTCCGTCATTGCATTATACCTCCGTGTACATCTTCATGAAACGCGCGCCTATACCGCAGCAAAGGAAAAAGGGAAAGCGAAGGATGGCTCGATATCCAAATTGTTGAAGCATCCGAAAGCCATCATGATTGTGGTAGGGTTAACGTTGGGAGGTACGCTCGCATTTTATACATTCACAACATATATGCAAAAATTCCTCGTCAATACGGTAGGCATTTCTAAAGGCGATGCGACAATGATATCGTTCGTTTCATTATTTGCTTTTGCTGTTATTCAGCCGCTCTTTGGAGGACTTTCGGATCGAATTGGCAGGAAACCATTATTAATAACCTTTGGTTTGCTAGGCACCATCTGTACAGTACCTTTGATGAATGCAATAAGTTCAGCAAATTCGAACTGGGCTATTTTTGTGTTTATAATGATAGGCCTGCTCATTATCAGTACGTATACGAGTATCGGTGCTGTTGTCAAAGCAGAGTTGTTCCCCGCTGAAGTCCGTGCTATTGGGGTTGGACTACCGCATGCCATCACTGTAGCTATATTCGGTGGTACAGCCGAGTATGTTGCCTTGTGGTTTAAAAGTGTCGATCATGAAAGCTGGTATTATTGGTACGTTACCATAGGGATATTCCTTTCGTTAATTATGTTTGTATTTATGCAGGACACCAAAAAAGGAAGTAAATTAGATGGAGAACCACATGGATAGAATAGTAAGTCTTATTGTTATATTATTGACCCCGTTTCTTGCATTGGCTCAGCCCCGGAAAGGTGAATTCAAAACGGAGTCAACTTTCAGAGCAGGAGCCGCTGTTAGCAATGTGACACCTTTTTTGGGAAATGAGATTGTTGGTAATTTCAACACGCCCCCTGCAACACATATCCATGATGATTTATTTGTCCGATGTCTGGTATTAGATGATGGCTCCGTTCGATTAGCTTTCGGAGTCATAGACAATGTATTTGTCAGAGAGGAGGTGCTCGACGCTGCTAAGGAATTGGTGTACGAAAAAACAGGCATTCCTACGGACAATGTCATGTTGTCTTCCACACATACGCATTCAGCCACTAGTGCGGGGGGAAAGGGGGCTAAGCGCGTTGCATGGGATATGGGGGAGCAATTCGACGAGTATCAAGTGTACCTTATACGTCGAATAGCTGACGGAATGGTTTGTGCGGTCAATAACCTGGCGCCCGCCCAGATAGCGTGGGGCAGTGTGGATATTCCGGAACACGTTTTTAACAGGAGGTGGAAAATGAAGAATCTCATGACTAACCCCTTTGGTGGTAGAGACCAGGTATTGATGAACCCCGGTCGAAGCAACCCAAATTTGGTAGAACCCGCCGGACCTGTCGACCCCGAGCTTTCTTTTTTTGCTGTGCAGTCGTTAGAAGGATGCCCGATAGCGTTGCTCGCAAATTATTCCTTACATTACGTTGGCGGGGTGCCTTCAGGACAGGTATCTGCTGACTATTTTGGTGTATTTGCGAAGAAGATAGATGGGCTCTTAAACAGAGCGGCCGGAGACCTGCCCTTTGTTGGAATAATGACAAACGGGACATCGGGCGATATCAATAACATAGACGTCCAAAGCGAGGCCGTAAGGTACGAGCCATATGAAAAAATGAGTCTAGTAGCAACAGATATTGCGGCCAAGGTCTTTTCTGTGTATCAAAAGCTGAAGTTTCAAGATCGTGTTTCGCTAGACTCGAAATCTGCGATGCTCACGCTTGGTGTGCGCAAGCCTACTCAACAAATGTTGGATCGTGCTCGTAAATTCCCGGAATTAACTAAGGGAGAACGTTATCATCGAAATGAGCATATCTATGTAGAACGAATTATCGATATGCAGGAGAATTGGCCGGATAGCCTAACAATTGATTTGCAAGTGTTTCGTATCGGCGGAGTGGCAATAGGGGCAATTCCATTTGAAGTCTTTGCTGAAACTGGGTTGGAACTGAAGGAAAAATCTCCTTTTGATGCCACATTTATTGTTGGATTAGCCAATGGTGGATTTGGTTACTTGCCGACACCTAAGCAACATGAACTGGGCGGTTACGAGACATGGTTGGGAACTAATAGGGTGGAAATACACGCTTCCGAAAAAATTGTCAAGACGATTGTTGACATGTTTGGAAGCCTACGGGATTGAAACGCGATTCATCATTTGATTAAAGTGTCTGGTTGCTTACCTAATAGTATTGACCAAACACGATTCCCTGAATTTTATGGAAAATAAAAATAATCGGCTTCTTTCTATAGATGCGTTGAGAGGTTTGGATATGTTTTTATTAGTGGGCATAGGGCCAGTTTGCAGAGCTCTACCTGATTTTAAAGACACTGTTATAACTAATTTTCTTGCAAATCAGTTCAGACACCCGCAGTGGGATGGTTTTACGTTATATGATTTAATTTTTCCCTTATTCTTATTTATTGTAGGAATTTCTATGCCTTTTTCCTTCGCTAATAGAGGGATGGATCGTAGCGGGAAACGCTCGCTATTTAGACATGTATTTGTTAGGTTTATTGTACTTTCCATATTGGGAGCATTGGTGTGGCAGCAGCCGGGATTATATCATCCTACCTATGGTTACTATAGTGTGCTATTTCGTATTGGTGCCAGTTACATGTTGGCATCGATAATCATAATTAATTGTTCTTCAAGGTATCAGGCTTTTTGGGCTTTTAGTTTGGTTTTTGGCTATTGGCTGGTTATGAAATTTATGCCAGTACCTGGGTATGGCTACGGCGATTTTACCGAGGAAGGGAATCTCTTAGTTTATACTCGAAAAATAATTGCGGAAACGGTCTCGCCGGGCGTTCAGTATATCCTCAATATTTCAATTGCTGGCAGTGTCTCAAATGTACTATTTGGGGCTTTGGCAGGAAATCTCGTGAAAAGTAAGATTAAAGAAGTGAATAAATTGCGATGGTTAGTTTTTGGGGGGATCCTTTTGGCAGCTCTTGCATGGTTAGTCCATTTAGATTTTCCGGTTAACAAGAAACTGGGTTCCTCTTCGTTTGTTTTTCTGACTTCGGGATTAGGGATGTTGTTGTTTGCTTTATTTTATTGGCTTATTGACGTAAAGGGTTTCAAAAAATGGCCATTTGTTTTTGTGGTGGTCGGAGCTAATTCTATCGCCATATATGTTGCTCATTATTTAGTCTCCTTTAATCGACTGGCAAAGTCGATACTAGGTGGAATTGACTTTGGTACAGCACATTTTTTGGCAGTAGCTGTGACTATGGCAATTCTTCAGTGGTTGTTCTGCTATTATCTGTATAAAAACAAGATTTTTTTCAAGATCTGATTATTCGGGATCGACTTTTTCTTTTCAGGTTGTCTTTTTCGTTGTTTCCGACTGAATTTTACAACGACAGTTATTCAGGGGCGATTAATAGTTAATGCCTTGGTATAGTTAATAAGAGATGGTAAATTATGATATTATTATTGTGGGAGCCGGTTTGGTAGGGTTGGCGACCGCTTATGAAGTAAAGAAGAAATCGCCGAAGAAAAAAGTACTCATATTGGAGAAGACAAAAGGCGTTGCTACTCACCAATCGGGCCACAATAGTGGTGTGATACACAGTGGGATATATTATAACCCCGGTAGCTTAAAGGCCGCTAACTGTATTGCAGGTTATCACAGTTTGATTCAGTTCGTTAAGGAATATGGCGTGCCTTATGATCGCTGTGGAAAGATTATTGTTGCTACATCGAAAGACGAGATTCCGGCCTTGGAAGCAATTTATAACAAAGGTATTGCCAATGGATTAAGTGATTTGGAAATGCTTTCAAAGGAAGGAATAAAGGAAATTGAACCACATTCGTCAGGTGTTTGTGCAATTAAGGTTCCGCAGACTGGCATTGTGGACTATCCTGCGATGGCGCACCAATTATTACGGTTGTTTATCGAAGAACAGGAAGGAGAAATTTCTTTTGGAGAAGAAGTTATTGATATTACGGGGCAACGTACCGGAAATATTGTTGAGACAACCAAGCAAACTTATCACGCGGTCAGCGTAGTCACCTGCGCGGGTCTGCATTCTGATCGGGTTGCAAGTATGACAGAGCGTTACAATGATTTGAAAATTATTCCATTTAGAGGCGAATATTACAAGTTAAAGCCCGAAAAGGAATATCTTGTAAAGCACTTAATTTACCCCGTTCCAAATCCCAGATTTCCTTTTTTAGGAGTTCATTTTACCCGTATGATTAATGGGGGTGTTGAGGCTGGGCCAAATGCAGTGTTGGCATTCAAACGTGAGGGGTATAAGTTCTCCAGTTTTAGTGTGAGGGATTCCGTTGACACGTTGACATGGCCTGGCTTTTGGAAAATCGTCGGAAAATATGGGAAAACCGGTATGGGAGAGATGTATCGTTCGATTTCTAAAGCTGCCTTTACGCGTGCTTTGCAGAAGTTGCTTCCAGAAATACATGAAGATGATTTGATAGCTGGCGCCGCCGGGGTCAGGGCACAGGCTTGCGACCGGGCAGGAAACCTGATCGATGACTTTGATATCATAGCGAAGAACAATGTGATTCATGTTCGAAATGCGCCATCTCCGGCAGCGACGTCTTGTTTAGCCATTGGAAAGACGATTAGTGAAAAGCTAATCATGGATTGATGGAATGATTTTCGGTAAGATAAGTATATTATCACTGAAGTTATTAGTCATAATGCTGTTGTTTGGATTTCGGTCTGATAGAACCAGAACCTTTACTGTAACCAATTGCCTAGAAGAAGAAATTAAAATGTTGCAAAAAAAATGCTTGGAAGATCTTGTGTCGATCTTAAATAATGAAGGGGAGTGGATTAAAGTACATGCCGCTGAATTTTTGATTTGGGAGGGAAATGGAACGTGCGACACTGATATAGAAGAACTGTTCTTAAAAGAGAACGATTTGTTTGGTGATACCTCCTATTATCGTATCGGTATATGGCGCGTCCTGGCACAAGCATCAACGACAGATAGTGGAAAGAATTTTTGGCGAAATAAGATATTAGATGTATTCGTCAACCCAAACGAAGTTGATAGGATCCACGCCATCGAGTCGTTAGCGAAACTCCGTTATACACCGCTTCAATGCTTTACATTGGAATTTCCAAATATTAATGAATCTGACTTATCTCCCTTTGACCTCTATACCCAATGGAGCAGGGCACATATTAGTCAAAATGAAGCCAGCAAAACATGTGATCTCATGATAGATGTGCTTGCTAAATCGGATAGCAAGAACAACGCAGTCAAGAGCATCGCTTCATACATTCTTCGATATATTGGGAAGTTGACTGACAATCAATGGAAATCTCTCAAGTATCTAATATTGACATCTGACAATTTGGAGCTACGGCCGAGCTTGTTATCAACGTTATGGATTACCAAGCCTAAGTCGCTTGAGATGGATGATCTACTGCGATCGGAATTGATGTCGCTGAGAAGCCGAAAAGCAAACGTAATACACTTTCTGGCTGCGATAGGCGAAGTTGGGTGTAAAAGAGATGTCGATCTGGTGAAAGAAGTATACGAACAGTTAAGCGACGTAAGGAGTCAGGATTACAATCCGGATTTGCACGCCAGTGCTGCTTATACGTTACTAAAATTAATAAATAAAACTCTAATGTTGACTACTGAAATATCGTATCAATAAATAGTACGATAGCAGTAGCGGGCTGAATTCCTCCGACCTATCTTTGATTTACAGATTTCAACCAATTATCGTCCTGGTTATTTTGAGGGGCTAATTAGGGCTTAGGACACAGTTTTTTACACATATAAGATGAATTTGGGAAAGACTGGCTGGTTTCTAATGAATGTATTAACTAGGATAAATGTTTTAGCTTTAAAGACCTTTAAAAATGAAAAGAATGTACAAAATTAGAATTGTTTTCCTATTAGCTTGTTTGGTGGCAGTTTCTTCGTGTGTGAAAACGTATTTTCCGATAGAAGAAGCAGAGGAAACGGAACCTCCTTATTCTGGGCCACCTCGTATCAAGGAATTAGTAGTTTCACATGTAGACGAGAACACAACGAATCTAAGACTTGAAGTAGAAGGAGATGACGTCGAGTTAGGATCCTTTGTGCTTCGTATGTACGACTTTACGTCTGCAGAGCATATTGATGATTTTTTTATGCACACCAATAACTATTGGTACCTAAATGGCAGCACATTGCCAAGTAAGTCGTATAATCTGACCGACAACGGAATTAGGGACTTGGATACTACCGTAAATGTGTTTTCCTATTCGTTTGATATTTCAGACTGGCCGGATACGTCTGTTTACCACTTTTCGGCCGGGTGGCATACGAGGCCACAGACAATTAGTTATAAATCGATGTCAAGGCAGTTTACGCTGGTTGGGGGCAAGTTGGATACAGCAAAGTCGGCTAATATTGATGCTGCTGAACATCGAGTTGTTTATTCAAATGATACGGTTTATGCCGCTTTCCCTAACCTATTTAAAATGAATAGCGGTCTACTAGGATTAAGCTTTTCGACCAAAGCTGTGAGAGACCATATTGATAATACCGGAGGAAGCATGGCGCTGGTTTCATCTGATGGAGGGTACGGTTGGAGCACTCCAACATCCCCAATGTATGATATCTCTTGGCTTACCCAAGCTTCGGACTCATTGTTGTTGGCCTCTGCCGAGGGTTATATTTACGTTGATGAATCATTAAGAGATTCACTTATCGCAGAGCAACGTGTTGTTCGGGATGTAAGACCAGGGACGATAGCATATCTAGGAGGCGCCAGGGTATCTCGACGATCTGCGACTGCGACTGCATGGCAACAACATGATCCCATTCCGATACCCATTGAATTGTCCGGATTAATGAACCATACTTCAGCGGCAAGTTATATTACAACAGTCGCGGGCACAAAGTTGCGTGCGGTTTATGGCAGGAGGAAAGTGAACTTAAATAATGAAGGGAAATCTGAAATTTATTTCTTGCGATCTGATGATGACGGGCAGACATGGGATTGTTTTCCGATGTTAACTGCCGGAATTTCAGGTCTTGAAATTACGGGTGTTGACGAGACGGCTCTTGTTCAGGCGGGCAACGGAAACATCATTGCCATCATGCGTTCTAGACCTACAGGGAATTTGTGGTCCTCAACCTCTACTGACGATGGGTTGACGTGGAGTACTCCAAACAAGACGGACATGCGAGGTTTCCCTGCAGATGCAATTAAGCTCAATGACGGAAGATTGCTATGTGTGTATGGATATAGGGAGTATCCGATGGGAATCCGTGCTGCCGTCAGTGACGATAATGGCACGACATGGGATGTCGATAATGAAATGATAATCCGCAAAGATGGTCAAGCCGCACCGGCGGATTTGGGATATCCTATGGTAACTGAATTACCCAATGGCAAGATATTCTGTGTGTACTATCACACCACTGATTATGTGACTACGCACATTGCAAGTACACATTTTAACATCCCAGATTAAGCGACTGAGTAATCAATATTTTTTTAAATTAAAAAAGGATATCTGCATGGTTAAAAACAGATTGGGCCCGCTACATGTAATTGCGCTTCTTATTACTGCACTTACATTTTTTTCCACTCGATCGTTTGCTCAAACAACGATTAAAGGCAATGTGATTGGCAAGGATGGCGCTGCGTTGTCAGGTGTTACGGTGAAATGGAAAAATGCTAACGCTTCAACCCTCTCAGATGCAAATGGCAATTTCTCCATTATAAAGCAGGGTGGTAATCGGTGGTTGGTTTTTTCGTATACCGGAATGGATTCAAAAGAGGTTGATACAGAAGGGAAAGATGACCTACGCGTTGTATTGGATTACCTAGAGCAAAAGCTGGATGAAGTTTTAGTGGTCGGATATAGTACACAGTCACGGGATAAAACCACGACCGCAATCTCCAAAATAGATACCAAGGTTCTGGAGAATGTGCCATTTTCGAACGCTGCTTCTGCATTGCAAGGTGCCGTATCCGGGGTACAAGTGCAGACAACGCACGGGCAGCCGGGGGCGGCACCCAAAGTCATCGTCCGAGGTGGTACATCGATTAATAACCCCGGTGGTGCCCAGCCACTATATATCGTCGATGGCGTTATCCGTTCAAGTTTGACTGATGTTAATGCGCAAGACATTGCCTCTATCAATGTGTTGAAGGATGCGGCATCGACGGCTATATACGGGGCTCGTGGATCCAATGGTGTAGTGATCGTAGAGACGGTCAAAGCGAAAGCGGGTAGTGTAAATGTGAGTTATAATTACAGTCATACGATCTCAAATCCATCCAAATTGTACGAGTTTGCATCTGCGGAAGAGTACATTAGCTTGAATAGAACCGGCTTGATACTCAAGGATAAATATACGCCAAACTCAAGCGCCAAACTGGCATTGCCCAATGGTTATGGTACGGGCAACGACTTAACGAAAAATACAGCATTCACCCCACAGTACCTAACTGACGAAAATCGGCACAAGCTGAATGAGGGTTGGCAAAGCATGGTTGATCCAACCGACCCGTCTAAAACGATCATTTTTAAAGAAACTGACTTCCAGGATGTGTTATACAGGACTGCCCAGACCGCAAACCACCACGTTTCTTTAATGGGCGGAAGTGAATCAGCTAAATTTAACGCCAGTATTGGCTATTTGCAAAATGAGGGCGCGGTAATAACCACCGAATACGATCGGCTTAGCTTGAATTTAGGGGGTGAAATCTCCTTGTCAGATCGGCTTAAGTTTCATGCGAATAGTATGTACACCAATTCATCAGATAATGCTCCTTATAACTACACCGCTATTTTTTACAGGTCTGTTGGGCTACCTCCCACAACCAAGTATACGTTTGAGGATGGTACGTTGGCGCCGGGGCAAGGACGTACTATTGGGAACATGGCTTACTACATGAATAATGATTTCAACCAAAACACCAATGAAAAACTGAGCGTCTCAGCCGGTGCGGATTGGAAGATCATTGACGGCCTCAACTTTAGGCCCCGGCTTTCCTTGTTTCGAACATCGGACGAAGCGTATTCCTTTATCCCAGCTTATTGGGACGGGCCAACAAGGCTCGTAAATACGAGGACTGCTACGGGAATTTATTCAAAATCCACCGTGCGGCAGGCTGATTTGTTGTTGCAGTATAATAAAGGCTTTCTTGCTCATAATTTTGATGTTACCGCAGGGTTTTCCTATTTTAATGAGAATAGAAGTGGGATGAGTGCGACCGGTCGGGATGCGGCTACTGATTTGATACCGACGTTAAATGCTTCCGCCACGCCACAGGCGGTTAGTGGCACCATTACGGAGTTCCTTATGCTCAGTTATTTCGGTAGTTTGAACTATGATTTTGACAATAAATACCTCATCACACTCAACGCAAGGTACGATGGTGCATCAAACTTAGGAACGGACAATCGATGGGGCTTTTTCCCGGGTATCTCTGTGGGGTGGAATATGCACAACGAGGAATTTTGGAAATCCTCATCGTTAGCGGACTTACTCCGGTTGAAATTGCGTGGGAGTTATGGGGTCAATGGCAATATCAGCGGATTGGGCTGGTACCAAGCCCAAGGCGTTTACGCCGTGCAGGGTAGGTACGGAGGTCAGCCCAGCATTCAGAATACGGTATTGGCAAATAATGAGTTACAGTGGGAGCGATCTAAGACGCTCAATGGCGGAATAGATTTAGGTTTGTTTAATGACCGGATCACGTTAATTGCTGATATCTACCGGCGCATCACCGATAACTTAATTACGAACCTCACCCTTCCTCCCTCTACTGGCTTTACAAGCATTGCCACCAATTTTGGGAGTTTAGAAAACAGGGGAATCGAATTAGAACTTTCCGCTGATATTTTACCAGTTAACAGCGAAGTTAAATGGCGGGCATCCTTTTTAGCGTCCAAAACGAAGCACAAGATATTAAAGCTTCCCGAAAACGGCATCGAAAATAACCGGGTTGGGGGCGTGAATATTTGGGATCCTGAGAAAGGTGACTACGGATGGTTTGGGGGGCTTCAGGAGGGAGGGAGGATAGGAGATTTCTATTCACATAAGCAAGTGAGCATATATCCAACAGATGAAGAAGCGGCACTGGGGCCTGTGAATACGTTTATCACAGGCAACGACAAAACAAGTTATGGTGGATATATCGAGCTTTTAGATGTAGACGGCAATGGGCTTATCGATGCATACGATCAAGTATACATGGGCAATCCTTATCCCGTTTGGAATGGCGGATTCTCAAGTACCGTTGCGTATAAAAATTTCGAGTTTTACTTAAGATTAGACTATACCACGGGTCACACGATTTACAATTATCCCCAGCTTTTTTTTGACCGAAACGGGCAGGGCGATGTGAATACGTCTAAGGAAATGGCGGCCCACTCATGGAAGCAACAAGGCGATATAACGCATATGCCCGTTTATATTCCACAGGGACCCTGGTTGGCAATATACTCAAGATATTACGAAAAAGGTGATTTTTTGAACATCAGAGAGGTTACCCTAAATTATAATATTGGAAGAATTGCATTAAACCGTATTAACATCAATAATGTGCGTATTTATGTTACGGGCAACAATCTTCATTATTTCACCAAGTACAAAGGCGTGAATCCGGAAGAGGGCGGCCAGGATAATGGACGCTACCCCATCCCCCGGAATTTTATTATGGGTTTGAAAATAACACTTTAACTAACGGAAAATAGAATCAAAAATGAAAAATAGCTTTTTTAAATATTCGCTTTTGTTAGTTTTCGCTATTTGTTCTTGTGATAAACATTTGAACATTGCCCCAATTAGCAACATTAGTAATGCTTCCTTTTGGCAAACAGAGGATGATGCCACTTCAGCCACAATGGGGATGTATGATCAGTTGAGGGGGTTTGCTGAGTTAGGTTTATTGTTGGTTGGTGAAGCGCGTAGTGAATCTGTTCAATCTGATGGTTTAGTTGGGGATACACATGAGCGGTATCACCGAAACCTCTTAGATGCCTATAGTCTTCCCGGGCCCGGTTGGACAACGTTGTACAAGGTAATTAACACGTGTAACCTCATTTTTGAACACATAGAAAATGTGCAGTTTGTCAATGAGTCAACGAAAAGCAATCTGTTGGCACAGGCATATGCGATGCGTGCATACAGTTATTTCATTATGGTGCGTACTTGGGGTGAGGTTCCATTGCGGATTCTACCAACGGAAAACGCGGATCCGGCTATGATTTATTTGCCGAAGTCTTCTGAGCAAGAGGTATTCTCTTTGATAAAGTCCGATATTGAAACGGCTTTGGGGTTGTTTACCGATAATTCGTTCCCTGACGGACGACACTTGTGGTCTAAACCTGCGGTAAATGCGCTAAAAGCAGATGTGTATTTGTGGACTGCTAAACGCTTGGGAGGAGGAGAAAATGATGCGACACAGGCGTTAGCAGCTGCGACTGAAGCTCGTCAGTCTGATGTTCAGCTCCTTTCGGATTATTCAGATATATTCAAATATGCGAATAAAGGCAACAAGGAAGTCCTGATGGCAATTCGATTTTTTCAAGACGAAGCGTCGAATAACTACTTTAACCAAATGTATATGCCTTCTTTTGCGCTGGCGGGTAATCCAAGTCAGGAGTCTAGAGAAATAATCGGTACGCCAGGCGGTAACTTAATTCTTTCTCCATCAGCGATTTTGCGAGGGCAATTCGAGGCGGATGACCAACGACGGGATGCGACGTTTCATGAGTTATACACTACGGTGGATGGAACGGAGAAGTTCCATGCGAGTTTCCCATTAAAAGGAAAAGGTTTTGAAGAAGGGGGCGTAAGGTACTTTTTGGATGACGTTATATTATACCGTTTATCGGACGTCTTGTTGATGGCTGCTGAGGCCAAAAACCTTCTCAACCAAGATCCATCGGAGGAGATTAATTCGGTTCGCGAACGGGCGTTTGGAGAACATTTCGATGAATATAAATTTGTAACCGGCAGTCAAGCCGAAAATGATGAAGCAATCTTAAAAGAGCGTTTGTTGGAACTTTGTTTTGAAGCTAAGCGTTGGTGGGATTTGGTGCGGTTTGACAAAGCTTTTGAACTGGTTCCTTCACTCCAAGGGAAGGAAAGCCAACGGCATTTGCTTTATTTCCCTATTCCTACCTCCGTATTGAATCTGGAACCATTGGTCACACAGGTGGATGGATATGAGTAGCCATATGGAAGCTAATGCACCAAATATGCGCAATTGTACGGTGGGTAATCAGGCCCATATTGAGCCTAACGTGATGTTGGGGTACAAATATACGAACTGGAAAGAACCATTGCGGCTCGGTGATTATCCACTAATTCACAGTGGTGCCGTTATTTATTCGGATACTGAGATTGGCAACTATTTTACGTGTGGGCACAACGTTACGATTCGTGCTCAATGTATAATTGGCGATCGGGTCGTTATTTTGCATGGATGTACATTGGAAGGGAAGGTGATTATTGGAAAGGGGGTCAAAATTATGGCCAATGTGTACATTCCCAGCCAAACGGTTATCGGAAACATGGTGTTTATTGGGCCCGGAACACATTTTTTAAATGCGTTGTTTCCCATGCGCAAGCTAGGTATTTCTGGTCCAAAAGTTGGAAACAACGTAGTGATCGGAGGTGGAGTTACGATTAACCCTGGTGTCGTGATTGGCGATAATGTATTCGTTGCCTCAGGTACTACGGTTATCAGAGACGTCCCGTCAAATTCCTTGGTATATGGTTGTCCGGGTGTGAATAAGTCCCTGCCCGCTCGGTTTGGCAAACGTAATGACCCCGTCCAGATTTTTTGTGGATTGGATTTATGGAATGGTTATCGGGATGACGATTCTTGGAGAATAGAAGATTTTTTTGGGAAGGAAGACTGGCTTAGTGACTCGGATAATACGAGGGATATAAATACAAAGTAATCGTGATAATCATGTATAGTAAGGGTGTATTTTTTAGTGCCATTCTTCGGGCTATCGTAGTTTTCCTTTTGCTAGGAGGAGGTATCACTCCGGCTCAGGATAATTCTCGCTCGGTACTAACCAAATTAAAAGATTTTGTTATTTATAAGGACACCGCATTTTACTCCAGTTTTCCTTCTGTCATTAGAAAGAAAAATGGGGAGCTGTTTATTGCATTTAGAAGGGCGCCGAATCGGGTTTTATATGGAAGGAAATCCAATATTCATATTGATCCAAACGCTTGTCTGGTCAGTGTACGATCAATAGATGGCGGAGCAACGTGGTCCGAAAAGCCAAAGTTGCTTTTTGCTCATCCCTTTGGTGGCTCCCAAGACCCTTGCTTACTGCCGTTAAGTGATGGAAGTATCTTATGTGCCAGTTTTTTGTGGTCTTATGTGGGGGGAGATACGCTACGTATGCCTTGGTTTGACAAGAATTCCTTTAGGGATGATCATGCACTTTCAGGAGGGTATATTACCAAATCATACGACGGAGGTGATCATTGGGTACAGCTGAATGATCCGCCGACCATTCCCTTAGAACCTCGGTTAACTCCGACAGGTAAGCCGCTGCCTGCCTACAATCGTGGGGCACTATTGGAACATAAAAGCGGGCGTATGTTCTGGGCGGTTACCGGAAAAGTACCCGACATCGACAGCCCAAATTCAGTACATTTATTGGCATCCGATGACGGTGGGGAGACATGGGATTATCAGAGCGAGATTGCTTCGGACGAAAAGATTGTATTTAACGAGACCTCTTTGTATGAAACGCCGACTGGAAGAATCGTGGCGTTTATGAGAACCAGTAATCATGCAGACCAAGCATGTATGGCCGTATCAGAAGATGGTGGAAAATCTTTTGGAAGTTGGACCTCAATGGGGTTTAAGGGGCACCCGCTCCAAGCGCTTAGGCTTCCGGATAACCGGGTTCTGCTCGTTTATGGCTATCGGCACAAACCGTATGGTATCAGGGCAAGGGTCTTGGATGCTGAATGTACCGATTATATGGAATCCGAGGAATTTGTCATCCGCGACGATGGCGGAACTCCAGATTTAGGTTATCCATGGTCTGTTATGTTGGATGGGAATAACGTGCTTGTAGTCTATTATTTTAATAACAAAAACGGGATTAGGTATATCGGTGGTTCCATTTTGGAGGTTCAGTAACGGTTTTTTTAATTGAATGGTAATTAATATTTTTCACAAAACATGAATATTTTTTCAAAATTTTCACTGGGTACGGCATGGTTGTTATGTGCTGCAAATGTCAGTTTTTCCAGTAATAAATCTCCACATTTGAATGTGGCAGCGAGTACCTTTTCCATTCAGCCCGAAGTGGGGGCGCTGAGTGAACATTCAAGGACGGGGGCATTGATTTCCGCAGTTTATGGTGATATTAAGAGCACCATGGTACTTTTAGAAGAGCATGAAAATAAGCTCTGTTTCTTTACTTCACCTTTGGATATTGAACGGGGGCCTTTGCACGATACAATAGTCAGCGTACTTTCAACGATATTAGAAATATCACCTTCGGCAATAGTTACAACAACTTCTCACAGCCATACCAATCCTTATCTCCATTTGGATGGTGACAATGTGCCGACACCCAATGATTCCGCAGCTTATAAATCGATGTTGTTGGCAAACGATTTTTTAATGAAGTTACAGAAATCCGCCAGCGATTTGGTTAGCAGATTGCAGCCGGCTACTATTGAATGGGGAAAGGCCGAGGAAAACAGGATAACATACAACAGGAGGGGGCGTGATTTTGTAACGGGCAAATCTTATTTCATAAGGGAAGAAGATCGATTGGCTTTAGGAGAGGGATATCGCGGTTTAATAGATCCGGATGCAACGGTAGTGCTATTCAGGTCCATTGACGATAACAAGGTGTTTGCAGCATTTACGTTTTTTACCGGACATCCTGTTGCTGCCTACAACCCAGAGAACCTCATTAGTTACGGTCAGTTTCCCCAGGATGCCAATGATATGCTCTCCGCATATTTTGGCGGCATCCCCGTGGCATTCCTGCAAGGACCTGGCGGTGATATTAATTCAAAACATATGTTGACGGGTACCATGGAACAAGCGAAAGAACTGGGTAAATTGTTAGGCGAAACGTTTATCGTGGCTGCAAAAAAAGCAAAACCTTCGGTTAGAAGCGGATTGACCTGGCAGCGGCAGTCTGTTCATATACCCCTGGATCATTTGCCTGATAAGCAAACGTTATTGGCTGATCTTAAGGAGATCGATGATTTTGTGCGTCGAGCAAACAAGGGAGATGAAAACACATTATCATGTGTAGGTATGAATTTTCCAAAGGCGTTGAGTCCAAGTTACCGGGGACGTCTTGTAAGCTTAGTTCGGCCCTGGTATGAATGGGCGTTAACACAATACGAAGAAAATAGATTGCATATGATACCACGCAGTATGCCGATGCAAATAGTCGTGGCACGATTTGGCGACGTAGGTTTTACTGGTTTGCCGTTTGAGCCTTTTGTAAAAACAGGGCTAAAGATCAAAGAAGAAACGGTGCTGCCTTGTGTTTTAGCTTGTGGTTATACCGATGGCAGATTCGGCTATATACCTGATGCTTCAGCTGTAGATGATCGAGAATATATGTCTGGAGCATTTCGGTATATGCATTTAAATAGTAGCGATGATGAGGGTCAAACGGCGGACGAGGAAAGATCTTTTATACCTAAGCGATCCTATTCTGGCCCGGGATTTTTCCCTCCATATCGTGCCCCCGGAGCAGATGAAGCAGCTGCAGTTGCTATACGTGTTTTGAATGAGTTCGCACGTTAATCAAGAGCTTCTCTCGTTCGTCTAATGGAATTGCGAGTAGGCCTCAAATTATGAACGTTAAGAACGGCAAGTATTATCCTTGGTTGTTGGTAGCGCTGCTATGTGTCGTGGGCGCATTGAATTACCTCGATCGCATGATTATCACCACCATGCGCGGCAGCATTGTGGAGGCGATCCCAATGACAGATGCACAATTCGGTTTGCTTACATCAGCGTTTCTGTGGCTATATGGGTTTTTTAGTCCGGTTGCCGGTTATTTAGCAGATCGCTTTAATAGAAGCAGAGTCATTATATTGAGCCTCTTCATTTGGTCGTTGCTTACTTGGCTTACCTCGTTAGCCTCCTCATTTGAAGAGCTGTTGATCATAAGGGCATTGATGGGATTCAGTGAGGCGTGTTACATTCCGGCAGCGCTTGCACTTATTGTTGACTACCATCAAGGGAAAACGAAGTCCACGGCCACCGGCTTGCATATCGGGGGCATCTACGTCGGTCAAAGTTTGGGTTTTATTGGGGGGTGGTTGGCCGAAAGCCACAGTTGGAACTACGCGTTCAGCATTTTTGGAATCATTGGGATTGTTTATGCGTTGGTGTTGATATTCTTGTTGAAAGACCGAGCGGACAAACCCGTACAAAACTCGACGGTTAATAAGCAAGAAAAGCTAGACTTTTGGAAGGGGTTAAAGGTGTTATTCGGCAACCAGTCTTTCATTTTGGTATTAATCGTGTGGGGCTTGGCTGGATCCATTAGTTGGATGATCAATGGCTGGTTGCCTACGTATTATCAAGAGCATTTCGATTTGTCGCAAACGGAAGCGGGGGTATATGCTACCGCATACTTTTTCACGGCGATGCTGTTGGGCGTAATATCAGGCGGCGCCATTGCCGATTGGTGGTCAAGGACGAACAGCAGGGCACGCGTATTGCTGCCTGCTATCGGTTTCCTTATCGCCGTACCGGGGGTTTTTGTAGCCAGTTATACCGATTTCCTGTTGATTACCGTGATGGGATTTACAGTGTATGCGTTTACACGCCCTTTCATCGATGCGAATATGATGCCCATTTTGGATATGATAGCCGATAAGCGTTACCTCGCCACTGGATATGGGATACTGAATCTTTTTAGCTGTGTGATTGGCGGGATAGGTATCTATGCGGCAGGTGCGCTTCGGGATGAACAAGTTAACCTTAGCTTGATTTTTCAGGTCGCTGCTTTTACCATGGTTATTTGTGCGTTGTTATTGTTCTGGTTAAAGCCGAAGAAAAAGGTGGTAAATTATTAATGTTGAAATGAATAGTAGGAAGTGAGAACGAGTAAAGTACTTCAGCGATTGCGCGATGGGCAAATAGCGAGTTGCTTTAAAGTGAATCTCAAGGATGCTCAGGTAGTGGAAATAGCCGCTTTGTCAGGTTTTGACTGTATATGGGTTGACTTGGAACACATTGGGCAGGACTGGTCAATTATCAATGCTCATGTGTGGGCAACGAAAGCCCACGGCGTCGACTTGATGGTGCGGGTGCCTAGGGGGCCATATAGTGATTACATTAAACCGCTGGAAATGGATGCTACCGGTATTTTGGTGCCGCATATCATGGGGCTGGAAGACGCAAAAAAAGTCATTCATATGACCCGGTTCCATCCTATCGGACGTAGGCCGATAGATGGCGGAAATGCCGATGGTTCTTATACCATGCTTGATTTCAATGAATACCTAACGTCGGCAAACCGGGAACGATTCATCGCTTTGCAAATCGAGGACCCCGAACCATTAGCCGAATTGGAAGGAATCGCCCAGTTAGACGGTTTCGATATGCTCTTTTTCGGCCCGGGCGATTTCAGTCAAGGTATCGGTGTGCCAGGCCAGTGGGACCACCCACTATTGATTGAAACGCGAATACGCGTGGCCGAGGTGGCCAACAAATACGGCAAGTTTGCCGCCACGGTAGGGTCTGTCGCTAACCTTCAAGAACTACTGGATATGGGTTATCATTTTGTGAGTGTTGGCGCTGATGTGGTTGGGCTGAAGAACTACTGCCAGGACATTGTAAAGACATTCGGCAAAACAGGCGAGACCGGTAAATCTTATCTGGAGCAATCATAGTATATGCGGTATAAGAAACTTGGAAACACAGGTTTGTCGGTGTCTGAAATCTCCTTCGGCGGTGTGGAGATTGGCATGCCCTATGGTATCGGCGTTAAGGATGAATCCGATATGCTTGTCGAGGAAGATGCGATTCGCCTACTACATCGTGCCATTGACGAGGGGATAAATCTCTTTGACACCGCAAGGCATTATGGCGAAAGCGAGCGGATCATGGGACGGGCGTTCAGGGAAAAACGCCAACAGGTGGTACTCGCCAGTAAATGTCGACACCTTCGAACCTCCGATGGCACGATACCTACTGGTCGTGCCTTGTACGATTTTATACGCAGGTCTCTCGACGAAAGCTTGGTGGCCCTGCAAACCGATTACCTCGACCTGTATATGGTACATTATGCGGATGCCGGTATTTTGGAGAATGAAGAGGTAGCCGCCGTATTTTCAAAATTGAAAGTACTGGGACTGGTAAGGGCCATCGGTGTTTCGGTCTACAAGACAGAAGAAACGCAGCGGGCCATAGCGACTGGACTTTGGGATGCGATACAGCTACCATTTAACCTGATGGATCAAAGGCACGGGCAGTATTTTGATGAGGCTTACCGCCAAGGTGTTGGTGTTATTATCCGTTCGGTACTTATGCGCGGCATGCTAACGGATCGGATGCAGCAATCACACCCTGCTTTGGCAGATGTCGAAGCGCATATCAATCGGTATCGATTGCTCGTCGGGAAGGAGTATCCTGGCTTATCGAAACTGGCCACTCAATTTGCATTGGCCTATGATGCTGTGTCTTCCGCATTAATAGGTATCGATAAGCTGCAGTACCTGAAGGATGCGGTGGTAACAGTCGAAGGTAATTGCATAGGGGAGGCCTTGTTTGCAACATTGCAGGGGATGGCTTATCCGAATCAGGAATTCCTGAATTTAGCGCAGTGGGATAAAAATGGTTGGTTGTAAATATAGACTCAAATGCATTTAGCAAAGGAAATTTTTACTTTAGCGGGCAAAGATATCTGGGTGTTTGGTGGTGCAGGTTACTTAGGTGGAGCGGTAGTCAAGTTGTTGTCTGTGATGGGCGCTAAGGTCATTTGTATTGATCGAGGTACACGTGCTCATAAGTTTGTAAATGAACTGGAAGATGGAGCAGGGGTAGTTCCGTTGTCGTTAGACAAATCCGATACTTCGAAGGTCAAGGAAGTAGTTCAGGAGCAAATCGGACAACAAGGAGTGCCATTTGGCCTGGTTGATTTGACATTTTCTTCGACTAGCAAGATTATGGAAATGCTCGACGAGGCGGATTTATTGTCGGTTCATCAAGACGGTTTGGCCAGTACGTTTTTGTTGACAAGAGAAGTTGGCCGACACATGGCAGAAGTTGGAAAAGGTAGTATTGTGTTGTTTGCGAGCATGTACGGGATAGTGACTCCCTATCCCTCGGTTTATGAAGAACCGATGACTAAGAACCCAATAGAATATGGAATGGAAAAAGCTGCCGTTATCCAAATGGCTCGATACCTTAGCGTTCATTGGGGGCGCGATAACGTTCGATGCAACTGTGTATCGCCCGGTCCTTTCCCTAATCCACAGGTTCAAACACAGCATCCCGATTTTGTTCGGCGATTGGCCGAAAAGAGTCCAATGGGGAGGGTAGGTCAAAGCGGAGAAATAGCGGGTATTGTTGCTTTCTTGATGTCAGAAGCAGCCAGTTACGTGACCGGACAGAATATCCAGGTGGACGGCGGATGGACGTGCTGGTAAGTCAAAAATTCGATTAAAGTATAGTTTTGTGGTCAAAATAGGAATTATCGGGATGAGTGAAGGGAATGCTCATCCTTATTCGTGGTCAAGTATTGTTAACGGTCAATTTGATTCATCCGAAATCTGTAAAGCGGGTTATCCGGCAGTGGCCAATTATTTGGAAATAAACCGTGATACGTTAGGTATTGATGGAGCAACTGTTAGCCATGTATGGTGTCAGGAGAAGGCGATTTCGTTAAGCATCGCACGGTCAGCAGGTATTCCACATGTCGTAAAAGATATCGAAGACCTATTGGAGAAAGTCGATGCTGTTATCCTTGCTAGGGATGATCCAGAGTTCCATGTCGAGATGGCAAAGCCGTTTGTTAAAGCGGGGATTCCGTTATTCATAGATAAGCCGTTAGCTGTTTCGCATGATGATTATGAGTGGTTTGCCCATCAGGTTGAGGCGGGTAAGTTTATCATGTCATGTTCTTCCATGCGGTACGCTCCAGAATGCCGGACGATTAAAGCCGAACTTCCTCAACTGGGAGATATTAAGCTTGTAACAGTGGTGGGTAAGAAAGACTGGACTAAGTATGGGGTACACATGGTAGAGGCCCTTTTTACGATTTTAGACGACCCAGAACCCGAAAGCGTACAATATGTAGGGGAACCCGATAGGGATGTTGTTTTGGTTAAATTTAGAAGCGGCATTGTAGCAAGTGTTCATTTATTTAAGGATATTGCCCCTACTTTCCAATTGACGTTTTTCGGAAAATCGGACTGGCGGATTGTTGATATCCGCAATTCATATGCGATGTTTCGGGACACGATTAGTGAGTTTGTCCGTTCAGTAAATCAGGGAAGTCCACGTATTCCTTTTAATAAGACAGCACAAATAATTCGGGTTGTTATAGGGGCATTGGAGAGCAAGGCACAGTGTGGGATTAAAATCAACTTGTAGTTAAAGTAGTAGAATGTGTTTACAGTGATGAAATCGGCTCGTATGATTTTTTTGTTTGCGATATGGTTTTGCTATTCGGATCTGAACGCTCAGGAATCGAAGGCAGATTTACGGTGGTATAACCCTATCACTGATGGCGCGTTTTTGATTTCTGGACAAGGATGGAATAATGACCAGCTGGCGAACCCTTTTGACCGGCTGCCAGCAAAAGCCCAACGTACTGTAAGACCGGGCGTATGGAACCTCTCTCGTAATTCTTCTGGTGTTTGTATAGAGTTTTATACAGACGCTGCCCAAATCGAAGTTCGGTACCAAGTTGAAGGCAGATTATATATGTATCATATGGCGGCTACCGGCGTGAGTGGCGTAGATTTATACGCTTTTGATGATCTGATGAATCCGATATGGTGTAGATCGAAGTATGCTTTTCAGGATACTATCAGATTTCAGTATTCGAATTTGGAAGGAATACCCACTGTTAAAAATAGGCTCAGACATTACCGGCTTTACCTACCGCTGTATAACACCGTGAAATGGTTGGAGATTGGCTTAAATCAGCACGCACGTGTAGTAGGTGTAGATAAGTCGGCCAGTAAACCTATTGTGGTTTACGGTACATCAAAAACGCAAGGAGCTTGTGTTTCCAGACCTGGTTTAGCTTGGACATCTGTATTGCAACGCGCTATCGATAAGCCGATTATTAATTTAGGGTTTTCCGATAACGGTCGTATAGAATCCGAGCTTATAGATTTGGTGGAGGAAATAGATGCGGACCTTTATGTTGTTGATTGCATGGGGAATATGTTAAATGAGGTTAATTTTCCGGATACAATCATCGAACAGCGTATTAGGAATGCATATAGGAAGCTACGTGAGGCCCATGCCGAAACGCCTATTTTGTTTACGCAGCATCCGGGGCTGGCAGACGAGATCTATAATGTTGAAGAAAAGCGGCGGGTGGATCGAGTGAATAACGTGCTGGAGCGCGTTGTGCACGACCTGGAAAATGAGGGCGCGTCTCGCGTCTATATGCTGACTAAATCTGCACTTGGAATTTGTCAGGAATGTACGGTGGATGGCACCCACCCGACAGATTATGGAATGAGAAATTATGCCACTGGTTACGAGGGTATAATCAGAACAATATTTGAAGAAATTGGAGACACGTACCTTAAGCCAAAATCATAGTAAGTAGAATCATGAGCAAATCGCGTTCTTATTATTATCCACTGGCTGTTATAGCATCATTGTTTTTTGTGTTCGGCTTTTTGACATGGATAAGTGGCATATTGATTCCGTATTTTCAGATTTGTTTGCAACTGAGTAATGTGGAGGCTTCGCTTGTTGCTTTCGCTATTTATATTGCATATTTTACATTTTCGTTACCTTCTGCGAAAATACTTCAATGGGCAGGTTACAAGAAGGGGATGGCGTTAGGGCTTGTTATCATGGCTGTAGGTACGCTGATATTTATACCTGCGGCCTATTTGCGTGCTTTTCCATTATTTCTAATCGGATTATTTGTGACCGGTAGCGGTACCACATTGTTGCAGGCGGCGGTAAACCCGTATGTAGCCGTTATCGGCCCAATCGAAAGTACGGCACAACGTATTGGTTTTATGGGGTTAGCAAATAAATTAGCTGGTATAATTTGCATCACGTTGTTAGGGTCTGTATTTTTATTGGACGCAGACAGTATTATCACACAGATCGAAGGCGCAGATGCTGGGGCCGTAACTGCCATACTAGATGACTATGTGCTAAAGGTGGTGAAGCCATATATAATTATCACGTCGGTGCTCCTATTGCTGGCGGTACTGGTATATTTTTCACGTCTGCCTGAGGTGAACGAGTCAGATAGTGAGCAAACAAAAGAATTGTCGAATATCGGGTCGCAAAAATCAACTGTTTTCCAATATCCTCATTTGTTGTTGGGTGTACTCTGCCTTTTTGTATCTACCGCTTGCGAAGGCTTACCTATTGACGGAATCATTATTTATAGCCGTGCCTTGGGCATACCTATCGAAGAAGGACGAGTCTATATCCAGTATTCATTGTATGCGATGTTACTTGGATATATTGCTAGTGTTGTTTTGATTCCGAAATATTTGACCCAACAAGGAGGAATGTTGCTGTGTGCAGTATTAGGACTTATTCTGAGTTTGGCTTCATTTTATACGGAGGGTGTTGTTTCAATCTACCTACTTATCTTCACTGCTTTTGGTGCAGCCATGCTTTGGGGGTTGATATGGGGCTTATCGTTGCGGGGTCTAGGGAGGTATACCAAAATCGGCTCAGCTATCTTGTTAATGGCAGTGGTAGGCGGGGGCATCTTCCCACTGATTTTTGGCAGATTGATTGATGTGAACACAACTTATCCTCAAGTATCGGTATTGTTATTGGTGCCTTGTTATCTTATTTTATTGTTTTATGCGGTATGGGGCCATAAGTATACCAGTTGGTCACGAAATAGATAGTAGATCGTTAGGTGAAATATATTTCTTATGAAACACGTTAAAAATCGATTTTTAGTATTATTTACCCTATCAGTGCTTTCCGTTGGAAATCAGGCGGTGGCGAGTGATAAGAATCCTATTCTTCCCGTTCCCCAGTATATTCAGTTCGGTGAGGGGACATTGTCAATCTCACAACTGTCGATAGGCTTTGAAAAATCCCCATCGGAGGAAGATATCTTTACAGCTAATGAACTTATTCGCATGATCCGTGAGGAATGCGGTGTTGAAATAGCATTAAATGAAAAGTCAATTTCCTCTGCAAATCTTATCTTCAAAAAGCTCGCGGACGCTCCGTCTACGCCCCAGTTAGACGAGAAAGTAGGGCGAGACTCGAGAGAAGCATACCAAATAGCTATCACGCCAACGGGGATTTTGATAACTGCAAAATCATCAACAGGATTGTATTATGCTGTACAAACACTTCGGCAGATGGTAGTGGGTGAAGACGAATTGGCCTATTTCCCTGTCGCTACCGTTGAAGATTGGCCTATAATGGCGTATCGGGGGTTTATGATGGACATGACACATATGCAGTTTCCAACAGTTGATGAGATAAAGCGGCAGTTGGATTTTTTGGCATTATGGAAAACTAATCAATATTATTTCTATTCTGAAACAAATATTGAACTAGAAGGTTACCCCTTGTTGATTCCGAATGCTCGTTTTTCGACAGAGCAAATGGAGGACATTATTGCTTACGCCGAGGAGCGTCATATCGATATCGTCCCTAATCTGAATTTGTACGGTCATCTTCATGATTTTTTTAAATATGAACACTATGCGGACCTCGCTGCAACCCCTTACGGAAGAGAGTTCAGTGCCACAGACCCTCGCGTTAACGCTATCGTATCGGATTGGGTAAAGCAGTTTGCTGAGCTTTTTCCGAGTCCTTTTTTTCATATTGGGTTTGACGAAACTTGGTTGATCGAGTTGGAAGCAAAAAGGGTAGGAAGTACCGTCGAAGATGTTTATTTGAAGATGTTGGAGCGGACAGCAAGTATGGTTGAAGCGAAAGGTAAAAAGGTAATGCTGTATGCAGATATGCTTCAGAAGTACCCAAATGCAATTTCAAATAAACTTAGTAATAACATCTTGGTGGCTTGGCACTACAGCCCATTAAAAGAAGAAGCGTATCGTGAATTTTTGGAACCATTTAAACAGTTCGAGGTACCCATATTCGTCCAATCAGCCACGTTGAATTGGAAGTTTTTGTATCCCGCGACAAGTGTTTCATTTCGTAATCACCGCTTATTGTTGAATGAAGGGATGAAGTATGGAGCACGAGGATTTATTAATTCTGGTTGGACGGATGATTCGCAGGTATTGATGCGCTCTTCTCGGCCAGATATGGCATACGGTTCATCGGTTGCTTGGAATAATGTGGAGATAGGTGAAAGTGATTTTTTTAATAGGTATACAACTATTTTATACCCTGCTGTTTTATCCGATATTGTCAAGCAAGCTCATTTGGAGTTGTCGAAAGCAGATAGATTAACAAGAAGCGCACTGGGATCAACCACAAATGCGCTATGGGATAATCCATTTTCGGAAAAGTCACTTGAAATAGTACGAAACCATAAAGATAAACTCAAATCGGCAAGACTGGCTAGTGAAGAAGCACAAATTCTTTTGAGACAAGCGCTGCCACATCAAGTAGATTCTACAACGCTATTTGCTATGCTCACGGGAGCAAGAGAACTGGATATGCTAACGATGAGGTATCTTTTTGCTGGGAGGATTAGTGACATCCACGAAAAGTATCAAGAAAAAAGAGATCCTACAGAATTCAGGAGGGTGCTGGCAGAAGCAACCGCATTTTTCTCATCACTGACAGTAGATATGTTTGATGTCATTGTCGAGACGAAAGAAATGTTCCGGGAGGCTTGGTTAAACGAATATACCACCTATCGGTTGGGAATTCCGATGTCCAAATTTGACCGAGAGCTTGATTTTTGGTTCCGGATTCAAAATCGTTTAAAGACATTGGTGGAGATTCCCGGCGATGAAAGGCTTCCCCCTTTGTCTGAATTGCTTGATATGGACTAGCGGATAAGATTATGAACGTAAAGGAACTACTCAGCTTAAAAGATAAGGTCATTCTCGTTACCGGTGGTTCGGGGAAGTATGGTCAATGCATTTTGGAAGGTTTGGGGGAAGCCGATGCTACGGTAATCACGACGTCGCGACGGTTGGAGAGCGCTGAAGCAACAGCCGAAACATTTCGATCCAGAGGTTTTGACGTCCATGCGATTACCGTAGATCAAGCTCGACCAGTTACAGTGTATGCCTTAAAAATGGAAATCACTGAGCGATTCGGCAAGCTCGACGGTTTTATTAATAATGCGGTTTCACGTCCTATGGTTGGGTACGACGCTCCATTGGAACAGTTCGCCGAATCCATGCAGGACAATGCCACAGGGATGTTCCACTTGCTTCGCGAAATGACCAGTTTAATTGCTAGATCAGGGGGGGGGAGTGTTATCAACATCGCCTCAATGATGGGGATGAAAGGCCCGGATTTGTCCAATTATGAAGGTACCGAAATGGGCGATCCACCCCCGGATTATTTCTTTCACAATGCAGGCCTCATCAACCTGACACGTTACATGGCAAGGATACATGCGGGAAAAAATGTTCGCTTCAACTGCATCAGCCCGGGCGGTCTATTCAATAATCAACCCGAACAATTTCTAAAAAACTATTGTAAGAAAGTTCCCATGGGTCGGATGGCCAACCCTGATGATATCAAAGGGCTGGTTGTGCTACTCGCCTCGGAAGCGGGTGCTTACATCAACGGAGAGAATATTTTAATGGACGGTGGGTTGAATGCTTGATCACCGCGGTGATTAATGAAAAAAATCCCATGTTTATCCCTATGAATAGATATACTGTTGCCTCAAGCGGCTTTTTTTTGTTGTTTTCTTCCTTGTTTTATTTTTCTCCAAAGCGCTACCGACCATGGTAAAATACTAACACAATCCCGAAACCAGCCACTAAAAACCGTTTCTACGGGTGCGGCATTTACCACCCATCCAAAAACCCCGGAGTTAATCGGGGTTTAATGCTTGTTGACTTATGCCGATTGCAACTCCAGGGTTTTTCGGTATTCACTCGGTGACATCCCCTTCAGCCGCTTGAACTGCCTATTGAAATTAGCCAAATTGTTAAACCCACATTCATAAGCGATGTTCACCACGTTTTCATCGCTATCAGCCAATAATTTGCATACATGGCCAATACGGATAGTGTTGAGGTATTCCACAAACGTCATCCGGTAGTGTTCTTTGAAAAAGTTGCAGAACGTGGTCGTGGCCATGTTAGCCTCGGATGCGACTTCATTGAGTGATATTTCGTGTTGGAAATTCCGTAGAATATAATCGGTGATCTTGCTGAACCGATCCGAATAATAGCCTTGTGTATGTTGCATATAACTAGGGCTGGCCAGTGGCTGGTATTCCGAACTATGGGTGAGGATGTCAAATATGGTAAAAAGCGAAGAAAGTCGCCTCAATCCGCTTTCGCCGATCATGCCATTGATCCGTCGATTGATCTCTTTCTTGGTTTTTCCGGTAATGACCAACCCTCGTTTTGACAAATCAAGTACTTTTTTTAACGGTTCCAATTCCGGAAGGCTGAGAAAGTTCTTGCCCAGGAAATCTTCTACGAAATGGACGACCACCGCACTGGCTTCTTCCTTGGCTTGGCCTTGTACATAAGCCGCATCGTTGACCCATACGTGAGGAAGCGCCGGACCCATAAACACCAGGTCGCCTTCATCAAAATAACCGATATGGTCACCCACCATGCGCCTGCCGGTACTCCTATTTACCAATACAAATTCGTATTCTGGATGGTAATGCCAAGGACAGGGAAAATAGGTGCCACGCTCTGTAAATACAATAAACGATTTGTCAAACTCCTTGGGCAGACGGTATTCTACAGCTTTCATAATGCGGATCAATAAAGTTAGTGGTGCTAAATTACACCTAAGGGGGCGATAATCCAAATGAAAAGCGCATACGCCGTAAAATCGTATCAACAATGCATAAAATTGTAATAGCTATAGTGATTGTCGCTACCATGAGTAGCCAATCAGGCATGTCCCTACCCAAAGAGCCAATTTTATCATCGAGACAATGAAAATAGAAACAACTGTGATTTCAGCCGTGTGAATCTTGAAGCACGTAATTCTTGACACTGGAGCCACTGTTGTATATTGAAGATTTGGTGCTGGAGCTTGAATAACATCAGTGCCGCGAGAGAAAGTTTCAATCGAACCATATTTTTTTTACTTTTGAATCATTGATTAAATAACCAAGATGCCTTTTAGAATTATATTACCGTATATTGTTTTCATTGTTTTCTTTTTCAAAGGCATCGTAGTTTTTGGTCAACTGGGCAATGCAAACGGAAGTCATGCAGCTGGAATCCGCAAAGTAAAGGACATCGTTATCTATGAAGATCCAAAATTCTATGCCACATTTCCTTCTGTAGTTCAAATGCGGAACGGCACGTTTTTACTGGCTTTTCGCCGTGCTCCCGAACGTAGAAACTACGGCGAGCCGGGGTACAACCACATCGATCCGAACAGCTACTTGGTTGCGGTTCGTTCAGAAGACGGGATAACCTGGACAGCCGAGCCGGAACTGATTTACGCGCATCCCTTTGGTGGGTCACAAGATCCTTGTTTACTGAAATTAAGCGACGGTACACTGCTCTGCACGAGCTACGGTTGGGCACCCGTTAGGGAGGAAGCGTTGGATTCCTTAAAGAAGCCCTTCTTTTATGCTGGCGGAGCCGTTTTTTTGGGTGGCTATGTCCTTCGATCAGAAGATGATGGAAAAAGCTGGCAAGGCCCCATTGATCCCCCGCATATCCCGAATGAAATCAATCATGATGTGTTTAGAAACCCCCTGCCGGCATACAACCGGGGAGCGCTTTTTGAAGGGAAAGATGGTCGCGTCTTCTGGGTAGTGGCGGCAACAGACTCCAATTCTCCATGGAAGACATCTAATTACTTGTTGATGTCTGACGATAAAGGGCTTACCTGGTCTTATGCGGCTACCGTTGCCAGGGATGATAAAGTGGCCTTCAATGAAGCTTCCATATATGAAACACCAAAAGGTGACTTGGTCGTTTTTCACCGAACGGCTAACCTTGATGACTATACGTGCATTACGCGCTCATCGGATGGAGGTAGGACGTTTGGAAAATGGGAAAACATGGGTTTTAAGGGGCATCCGCTGCAAGCATTGAAGCTGCCGGATGATCGGGTTTTGTTGGTTTACGGTTATCGGCATAAGCCTTATGGCATACGTGCCCGCGTGCTCAATGCCGAATGCACAGACTTTATGACGGCACCTGAGATCATATTAAGGGAAGATGGTGGGAGTGTAGATATTGGCTATCCTTGGTCTGTACAAATTGACAACAAACATGTTCTGGTCACGTACTACCTCAATCACAACAATGGTACGAGGTTTATTGCCGGCACCCTGCTGGAAATAGACTAGGCTACCTAAAGGATGGGAATATGAAGATTATCGAACAGCGATTTAAGGTTATGATAAATCTTTCATTGTTTTTCAAGAAAGGGAACGATTTTTTCATTACCAAGGGCACTATCATCCCGAGTATGAACTGGTACTTATAACCCAGAGTACAGGCAGACGCATGGTAGGCAATCACATTGGCTATTTTGACGAAGGAGATCTGGTATTTATGGGGCCATCGCTGCCTCAGGTATGGGTAACGATGAAACGTATATCAACGGCGAGAACATCCTGATGGATGGTGGATTAGATGCGTAATTAAAGCCAAGGAGAATGAAAGGTAAAGTTGCAATAATCACAGGCGGAGCCAGCGGGATTGGATTAGCGATCAGCAATGCACTAGCCGAAGCTGGAGCTACCGTATGTCTGGCCGACCTCAATGGCGCACAGGCCGCTGCGGAAGCTGCCCGATTGAATGATCGGGGTTTCAATGCACTCGGTATAGCGTGCGACGTGACCGCCGAAACGAATCTCTCGGCTACGATCCAAGAGACGACCGATCGATTCGGCCGATTGGATATTTTGGTGAATAATGCCGGTATGCAGCATGTATCGGCGATCGAAGCCTTTCCTTCAGAAAAGTTCGAACTGCTGATTAAGATCATGTTGACGGCGCCATTTTATGCGATTAAACATGCATTTCCAATCATGAAAGCACAAGGTTTTGGTCGGATTATTAATATGGCATCTATTAATGGGCTGGTAGGGTTTGCCGGAAAGGCGGCGTACAATAGCGCCAAGCATGGTGTCATCGGGCTTACAAAAGTTACGGCGTTGGAAGGCGCATCCCACGGTATAACCGCAAACGCAGTTTGCCCGGGATATGTAGACACCCCTTTAGTTCGAAATCAATTAGGCGATATCGCCAAGCAGCGGAATGTCGATCTCGAACGTGTCTTGGAAGAAGTTATCTACCCGATGGTCCCGCAACGGCGTTTGCTTGATGTTCGTGAAGTTGCAGATTATGTGGTCTTTTTAGCCGGTGATCAGGCGAAGGGAATCACCGGTCAGGCCGTAGTGATTGACGGCGGATATACAGCCCAGTAAAATAGGTTGCGTATTTTCGTGGGTGATTCGTCAGAAAAGTAGTAGTATTGTGCTACCTGTTTAAACTTAACGATCTTATGAATACGAGCGAAATAGAAGTTGGAGTCGTTGGATTGGGCCTAATGGGTACAAGCATCTCGGCGTGCCTTCTGATGGCGGGACATCCCGTAAACGCGGTAGCCCCCATTCCCTTAGATTTGAAAAATGCTGCAGAACGAATCAGAAAACATTTGGAACGCTCCTATCAGGAAGGTATTTGCAAGGAAAAGGCTGAAGTGTACTTAAAAAGCCTGATGATCACGGAAGACTATGGGTGTTTGGCGAGTTGCCGATTGGTAATCGAATGTACCCTGGAAAATGAAGCTATTAAACGAAGTGTGTATGAAAAAGTTGAACGGTATATTGCTAAGGACGCTATCCTTGCCAGTAATACATCGGCCATTCCCATCAGCGATTTGCAAAAGCTGACGAGTGTGCCACAGCGTTTTTTAGGTTTGCATTGGGCTGAACCATCACATACGACCCGTTTTCTCGAAATTATTTGTGGCGACGAGAGTGATGTCTCCCGAGGTGAATACCTCTACGAGCTGGCACACTGTTGGAACAAGGAGCCAACCTTGGTTCGGAAAGACATCCGTGGATTCATCACGAATCGACTGATGTACGCGATGTATCGCGAGGCTTTTTTTCTCGTGGAAAACGGCTATGCTACCATCGAGGATGTAGACCGTGCCTGCCGCAATAATCCGGGGTATTGGATGACCTTGGTGGGTGTATTTCGATGGATGGATCTCACCGGCGTTGACGCCTATGGCAACGTCATGAAGGATTTGTTTCCGACACTTAGCAATCTCACAGAGGTGCCAGAACTGATGAAAGATCTCATGGAAAAAGGTAGCAGAGGCGTCGCCAACGAGAAAGGTTTTTATGACTATACGCCGGAAGAAGCCCGGATGTGGGAAGAAACATTCGCCGCCTTCAGCTACGAAATACGGGAACTGGCATTGAAATACCCGGCTGACGTCGTCAAAAAGAAATTAGAATCGGCAAAAAAATAAACAGTCATGTTACTGGTCGACGCCCACCTGGATCTAGCAATGAATGCCCTGGAATGGAATAGGGATTTGAGGAAACCTGTGCAGGTTATACGGCAACGCGAAGCGGGGCTTAATGACAAGCCCGATCGCGGCAAGGGGACCGTGTCGCTGCCGGAACTCAGAAAAGGGGAAATCGGGCTGGTGGTTGCTACTCAAATTGCGCGATACGTAGCACCGAGGAGCCCATTGAGTGGTTGGAATTCACCTGAGCAAGCTTGGGCTCAAACACAGGGGCAGTTAGCCTGGTATCGAGCCATGGAAGCAGCTGGCGAAATGGTGCAGATCGCGAATGTTGCTGCACTTGAAACGCATATGTCGTTATGGAGCGACAAATCCATGGCTAACGAAGATAAACCTATTGGATATATTCTTAGCTTAGAAGGGGCTGATTCGCTAATCGATCTCTCGTATTTGGAAAGGGCTTATGCCTATGGCCTACGGGCCGTTGGGCCTGCGCATTATGGTGACGGGCGATACGCACCCGGAACAGGCGCGTCTGGACCGCTTAAGGCGGCCGGTAAGGAATTACTTCGCGAAATGGATCAGCTAAACATGATCCTGGACGTTACTCATCTCACTGATGAGGGGTTTCGACAAGCCCTCGATATTTTTCAGGGCCCCGTCTGGGCGAGCCACCATAATTGCCGGACGCTCGTTAGGCATCAACGACAGCTCACAGACGATCAAATCCGAGAACTCATTCGCCGAGATGCGGTCATTGGAGGCGTTTTTGATGCGTGGATGCTATATAATCATTGGGAAAGGGGAATTTCGGATCCCGTGACAACAGGCGTCCGCTTGGCCCATATTGTCGATCATTTCGACCACATCTGTGACTTGGCAGGGAACGCTCATCACATTGCAATTGGCAGTGACTTGGATGGTGGGTATGGCACGGAGCAATCTCCATATGACCTCGACGACATTACGGGGTTGCAACGGCTAACCGATATATTGGCGACACGTGGTTACTCCGAGGCTGATATTCAGCGGATTTTTCACGGAAACTGGCTGAGGTTCCTACGTAAGAACCTGCCAGCATAGCATACCTGGGGGGTAGCACGTAGCCGTCGCGCTCGAATGTTTCTTTGATCGTTTTTCTGTCTATACCGGATGTTATTCTAAATACAATAAACGATTTGTCAAACTCCTTGGGCAGACGGTATTCTACAGCTTTCATAATGCCGATCAATAAGTTAGTGATGCTAATTTACTGTTTTCTGTTGGTCAAAGCAATGGCTGTTATGTATAACCGAAAAATAGTACTACAATTCGAAAATATAGTAATGTAACAATTGTGGATTCCCCGCGATTATTTTTCTTTACGGTTCTTTGCGGCTCTCGCTTTCAATCCAAACAGCGGTCTCAAGAATCGTGTCCGCCGGATAACCAGTTCATACAGTAGGAAACTACCGGCTATGGTAAATAACAAGACCAACCCAAATTGAATCGGCGCTGCAATATCGAGCGGAAAGATGAGCATGGATCCCCAATACAGAAATGCCATGTGTAAAATATAAACGGGGTACGCAGCCTGACTTAAGTAATGCAATGCCCGACTGGCGCGATTGAGGTATCGGTAACCAAGTGCGAAGATGGCCATTATCCAGCAATTGGACTCGACGGATAACAAATAATTGGGTGCCATCGGCTGGAAAAGCAGAAGCCGCAAAATGAAAAGACCCGCGGCAGTCACGAGAAACAACCAACGCCAACGAACCAATAGGTTCCAGAACGAGCTGCCACACCACACAAAGAGAAAGCCAAAGAAAAAAGCTAGTAAACCCAGGAAAAAGCCATGCCACGTCGTCGCATATAGTTCAAATGGCACTGGTTTTAAAATAACCACTTCCACGATGAATAACGCGAACATGGGCAACAAGCCCAGCGGCGTACGCAATACCCTGGCAACCCAGTGGGCGAGTTGCCGACCCTCCTGACGTTTTAAATAGTAGAAAATAGGTGATAGGATAACCACATAACAAAATAGGTTGCCCAGAAACCAGAGATGTCCCGGCCCTGGAACGTAGCTCATGTCTATTTGATAGTACCGCTGCCAAAGGGATATGTGGATGGGTACAATAGCCACCATGCCGAACGCGAAGGGGAGTAGGATACGCTGGGCTCGCTCCTTTACGAGTTGCACCCAGCTCCTACGTTGGAGGGCGAAGTAAACTCCCATACCGGATACGAAGAATAGCAGGGGTATACGCCAAACGTTTAGCATGGTCATGGGTATCCATAGCGATTGCCAGGGCTGGTCATTGCCGATAAACCCAATCATAACGCCCCATGGTTGAAAGCCGATGGCCACGTGATACACTAAGAGCAGACCTATGGCAATAACCCTGATCCAATCGATATCGTATCGGCGCTCCATTATTGCAACATGTTGGCGATTTCGGGCCGGACAGCTTCGAGATAGACGTAGTCGAGTTTTAGCCCCATCGGTGCCAATGCTTTGCCCATCATGTCATACGTGCTTTTTACCTCATTAAATGGCAGGATAACTGTATCGTAAGCCGTTGCACCGTATTTGTTTTTGATGGTCTTGTCTGCACCTGCATCGAGTAACAACTGGACGATTTCTGGCCGCCCAAAGAAAGCTGCACTGATGAGTGCTGTGGAGCCGTCGTTGTTACGGAAGTTGAGATCGGCGCCGGCCTCGATGAGGATCTTTGCAAGGTCTGCCTTGCCGAATACGGCTGCCGTAATTAATGGACTCGACCCGCCGAAGGGATCCTTGGCGTTGATATCCGTGCCGGCGGCGATGTGTTGGCGAATGGCGTCCACGTTGCCGGTGACTACGGCGGTATGGATGTCTACTTGCGGCACTTCTGCTGTACCGTTGCTTGGTTGGTCGGCCTGCCGCGACGAATTTCCCTCGCCGGCGCAGGATGTAGTGATGGCAATACAAACCACCAGTAGCCATCTGGCGATTTGGTAAAACGGATTGATGTGTTGGACGTTCATCATGTTAATGATTTTAAATGATACAATAAGTGTTTGATCTTGATATAGCAAAGGTCTGTAACCTTCGAAGACCTGGAAATGAGTTATGCGGAAAAATGTGTCAAGTTTGGTGGAGTGAATGAAAATTATGACGCGTTAATATAAATTATGATGCAAATACGTATGCAACAGCTATCTTTGCTTATCTAGAATCCAATTAAATGTCCGTGTCTGATGCTAATTCCATAAACAGTGATTTCCTTTCCCAGGTTACCGCTGTAATCATGGAAAATGTGTCGGACGAAAGGTTTGGCGTATCCGAACTTGCCGGAAAGATGCACATGAGCCGGTCCAATCTGCTCCGCCGGATTAGACAAGCCACCCGTCAATCCGCGAGCCAGTTCATCCGCGAAATCCGATTAAAACGAGGTATGGAGTTACTGGGTGGTGCCGGATATACAGTTTCCGAAGTGGCCCATCAGGTGGGATTCAGCAGCACATCCTATTTTATCAAGTGTTTCCGTGAATACTACGGGTATCCGCCAGGTGGAGTAGGGAAAAGGGTGGGAAAGGAAGAGCTGCCGTCGGCCGAGATACCTGCCAAGCGGAGGATCAATCGTTGGCTTTTGGTTGCCTTGGCCGCGGCGATGATCATCGCGCTCGGAATTACCATTTATTGGACTGCTCGCTCCGTCTCGCCTACACCGATCGAAAAATCCATCGCCGTACTGCCTTTCAAGAACGATAGCAGTGACTCGGCCAACGTTTATTTGATCAACGGGTTGATGGAATCGACCTTAAACCACTTGCAGCAGATTAAAGACCTTCGGGTGGTAAGCCGTACTTCTGCCGAAAAATATCGGCACGCAACCCTGTCTATTCCGGAAATGGCTGACGAGCTCCAGGTGAACTATGTTGTGGAGGGAAGTGGCCAAAAGGTCGGCAACCGCATATTACTCAACATCCAATTGATAGATGCACAGCACGACAGCCATTTATGGGCGCGGCAGTATGAACGGGAAATAACGGACATCTTTCAACTGCAACAGGAGATCGCCAAGGATATTGCCAAAGAGGTGCAAGCGATCGTAACATGGGAAGAGCAAAAACGAATAGAACAGATACCGACAACCGACTTAGCCGCTTATGACCTGTTTCTGCAGGCAACGGAATTGATGCGACAGGGCGGGCGGACAAATTTGGAAGCCGCTATCGTGCTTCTAGGAAAAGCGATAGCGCGCGATGACGAGTTTGCACTCGCATACGCAGTGACAGCGATAGCCTATTATTACCTTGACGCCTTTCAACAGGAGCGCCAATACGGAGATTCTATTGGCGCATATGCTGACAAGTCGGTGCTTTACGGTCCTTCGTCAGCGGAATGCTTGTTTGCCAAGGGACTATATTATGTCAACCAAAAAGCATATGAATCGGCCATTCCGTATTTGGAAAAAGCACTGGAGTACAAGCCGAACTCACCGCTGATCATTCATTTCCTCTCGGATTTTTACAATTGGTATGTTCCCAATACGGCCAAGTACCTGGAATATGCACTTCAGGGAGTCCGTTTAGATCCGGCAGCGCACGATAGTGCCACCGCTAGTATGAACTACCTGCACTTGAGTAATGCGTTGGTCCAAACCGGCTTCATAGACGAGTCTCTCCAGTATATTGAGCAATCAATTGCTTATAATCCGCACAATCCGTACGCATCGTGGCTGAAAGCCGTCGTGGTTTACGCTAAATACCGAGAATCCGCTAAGGCAGAAAAATTACTGTTGGCCGAATTTGCGAAGGATTCGACCCAATTACATATCCTACAGGAGCTCGGGAAACTTTATTTCCATACGGGAGATGATAAGGCTGCTTTTCGTTATTACGAACGATTTTTTCAATTGCGTGATGCACAGCAGTTGGATCTTTTTCATACGGTCGACCTGGACATGGCGATACTGTGGTCCAAGCAGGGCAATCGAGAGAAATCCGAATACCATTTTGCACGTTTCAAGACCTTTGCGGATAATGATCAATCCATTTACAGACATATGCATCTGGCGTTGTATGATGCCTACCAGGGTAATGCCTCCAGCATGATCGGCCACCTTCGCTTATTTTCAAAAGAAGACAATTACCAGTATTGGATTCTGTTGTTTAAAGATGATATTATGGTGGCACGATTCAAGGATAACCCCGCGTTCAAAGCCGTGTTCGATGTCATCGAAACTAAATTTTGGAACAAGAACAAGCAGGTCAGGAAGACACTGGAAGAGAAAGGGTTGCTGTAATTGCAACCAGCTAATGATCGTATACAAAGAACGTATGGAGATAAAGGAAATAAAATGGGGCATTATCGGTGTCGGCGATGTAACTGAAGTAAAAAGCGGCCCAGCTTTCCAAAAAGTGGAACATTCGCAGTTGGTGGCCGTTATGCGTAGAGATGCAGCCAAAGCGAGAGACTACGCGGAAAGGCACCGTGTACCCACCTGGTATTCCGATGCGCAGCAGCTCATTGACGATCCGCGGGTAAACGCCATCTATGTTGCTACACCGCCGGATACCCATGCCTATTATGCTGCCGCAGCCCTAAAGGCAGGAAAACCTGTTTATCTTGAGAAGCCGATGACATTGGGTCGGTTGCAGGCAAAAGAACTCCTGCATACGCAGCAAGCATGCAGTGGAAAGCTTACTGTGGCACACTACCGTAGGGAGCAGCCGTATTTCAAAAAGGTAAAGGAATTGATCGACGAGCATATCGGCACGCCTCGGGTTGTCAATCTGAGGTTTTATCAGCAGCCACTGTCGGCCGAAACCCTGCAATCGCCTGGTATGCTATGGCGGCTCAATCCGGAACAATCCGGCGGCGGCTTATTTCACGATTTAGCCCCGCACCAGATTGACCTGATGCGTCATTTTTTTGGTAATGTCGTATGGAGCAAAGGCATTGCGCACAACCAAGCAAAATTGTATGCGGCTGCTGACGCCGTGTCTGGACAGATCTTATTTGAGAACGATGTGCTTTTTAGCGGTCAGTGGGCATTTAATGTCGCTGAAAATCGTGATGTATGCGAGATAATCGGTTCGGCAGGACGGATCTCATTCTCCGTATTCACCTACCAGCCGATAGAACTGGTAAACGAACACGGCGTTCAGCATTTTGACTTCGAACCCTTACCACACGTGCAGCAACCCATGATTGAAGCCGTTGTTTCTTACTTCCGTGGTTTGGGGCCAAATCCTTGTAGCGCTCAGGAAGGGTACGAGGTCATGACCATATTAGATAATTTTGTGACCCCGAGCTGCCCATAGGATAAACTGTTTAAAGAAATAGCAAAGGTAAACAGATTTGCGAATGTTATCAAACTTAACGACATTCGCCCAACAGCTAGTTAAACGATTTATATATGCCAAATCCATGGACAGGGGTAGGTAACCCCTATACGAAGCAAGAAGTCAGGGAGCGTCTGAAAAAGACTATCACGAATAAGAAAGCCATCATCGCTGCCGGAGCGGGGACGGGTATCAGTGCCAAATTTATTGAGCGGGGCGGTGCCGACCTCATCATCATCTACAACTCCGGGCGTTTCCGTATGGCGGGGCATGGTTCTACCGCCGGGATGATGGCCTATGGTGATGCAAATGCAGAAGCGCTTGAAATAGGCGAATTTGAGGTATTGCCCGTGGTCCAGGAAGTGCCGGTTATCTGCGGTGTGCACGGGTCCGATCCCCGGCGCCGGATGTGGCATCACCTGTTGAAAATAAAGGATATGGGCTTTTCTGGTGTGAATAACTTTCCTACCCACTCCATTGTCGACGGGCATTTCCGGCAGGTATTGGAAGAAACAGGAATGGGCTTTGCGAAAGAAGTGGAAATGATCCGGTTGGCTACCAAAATGGATCTATTTTCCATTGTCTATGTTGCTACTCCGGAAGAAGCCAAGCAGATGGCGGATGCGGGAGCGGACGCCATTATTTCGCACGTAGGCACCACGGTAGGTGGTTCCATCGGCGTGGTGAATGCATCACGTAGTATGGATTTTTCGATTGAGCGGACCCAGGAAATCATCGAAGCCGGTCGGTCCGTTAATCCCGATATTTTCTTCCTCGCTCACGGCGGGCCGATCAATACACCGGAAGATGTCCGTCAGATACTGGATCAGACCGATGCACATGGCTTTGTCGGCGCGTCTTCGTTAGAAAGAATGGGCGTCGAAGAATCGTTGACCGAATTGACCCGTGCGTTTAAGGCCTTGCCACTGAGGTAGTACATTTTTTCAAGGAGATTCATTCACCGTTCCGATAGCGGCCTCGGTATCCGGTTGACGTCCGTTGTTGAAGACAAGTACATCGACCAATACCATGCCGATGCCTACCATGATGGATACATCGGCCATATTGAATATCCCGGTTTGTAACATCCCGGCCTTCAGATGAAGGAAATCGGTGACCGATCCGTGGATGATCCTATCGATTAAGTTGCCGGTACCGCCCCCAATGGCGAAGGCTAAGCCCCAAGTAAACCAGCGGCTGGGGCGCGATCTTTTGATCATAATGTGAAGGGCAAATCCGAGCGCGAAGATGGGCAATACGATAAGTAGGGCAACTTTCAGGGGCGGCCACCACGATTGCCCCATACTCAAGAAAGCGCCGGTATTTTCCACTTTGGTGAGTGTCAAATGGTTGGTAATAACCGTAATCTGTTCATTGGGGAGTATGGCGTTTCGCACAATAGATTTTGTGAACTGGTCGCAACCGATATTTGCGGATATTAATAACACACCAATGATAATGCTAAGCCGCCTGTGTTTTTTCATGTAATGGTTCATATGTCCGTCGTTGCAAGATACGGATTTTCCCATTCTTACTAGCATATGCGTATTTTATACAATCATCGGAGAATAGGCTCATCTGTTGATAAAATACGTGAGCATAAACTTATGCAGGCAGCGAAACAATGAAACTGGTGCCTGTTTTCCCGTCGCTCTCCATATCGATTGTGCCTCCGTGCGATTCAATGATGGTTTTGGTAAGGTATAATCCCAATCCGGTTGTAGGTTCCCCGGCTGTACCCTGTCGTTTGGCTTTTGTAAATTTATCAAATATATTCTCTCGCATCGATTCGGGTATGCCGATGCCCGTATCCCGTATAGTGATACACACCCGATTGTTGGCCGCTTCACTTGTAGATAGCATAATCATGCCTCCGGGATGGGTAAATTTGATACTATTCCAAAGTATATTGCCGATTGCCCGTTTTAATTTCAGCCGGTCAACCTTTACAGCTCGGTTGCTGCACAATTGTTTAGACAACACGAGTTGCTTATCTTTTAATTTGTCGGATAGCGAAGTCGTGCACTCATCCACCAGCTCGTCCAAATTTTCATCGAGAAGTGTAAGCTCTTCACTATGAGATTTCTCGGTGATGATGATGTCCTCTATGAGCACTTGTGCATAATCACAGGTCTCACTAAGTTTGTCGATGAGGTGTAGATGCTTATTTAATACAGGGTCGGCTCGCAATATTGTTCCAAGCATATCAATGGCAGCTATCGGACTTCGCAGATCATGCGCCGCCGCTAATAAGGCCAATTTTTGCTTTTCATGGTTCGTATGTAAATAAGAAAGGATGTCCGCTTGGTAAATTAAGCCATAGAAATTATCGTTGTAAATAACAGGAAGTACGATCTTGCCTGTCGTTTTCATCAGGCTCATCACTGCCGCGGTAGATTCCGTGCAAGATACGGTTGGACTGCCATGTAAACAATCGATCACCAGTTGATGTGGTTTCAAAGCCAAGTCTGAAGCGGTCAAAACATCGATAGGCCTATTTTCTTCTAAGACAACCACTGCAGGAGTAAGACGCAATAATTCCCTCGCGACGCATGCTCCTGCGTAGGCATCGATCGTCTCATAGTGCTTGGTTACCAGTGGTTTTATAGTCATAGCAAAGGCGTATATTCCGTTAACTATTGATGTTATTTATCGAAATCCGCACCTTCATGTCAACCTTTATTAATTCACCTTCGGATACATGTTCAAAAACGTGCCGTTGTAAGACCTGTATAAGGTGTTCAGCGGAAATTTTGGTAAGGAGCTTTCGATTGACAAAAATAGCCTCTACGTGTTCATGTTCTAGATTCGTATCCATCGTTTGAAATGTTCCGGGAGCAAGTAGATCCAACGACTTACCCAAACCACGTTTCCCCTGTGCTGATTTTTTTGCTAGGATCAACACATCATGGGATAACGGCAGCCGAAGCTCCTCAAAGCTGACGTCAATTCCATATGTTTTACCTGCATTCAAAGTGATATTCCTTTTTTAAAAGAACACGGCCAACGGTTCTCTGCCCATTAACTCGCGTAGTATTTCCCTTTTAAGCGGCTTTTTATTATAAGCAATTACTTGGGTGTATGATCTTGATTTTATTTCGTCGGCTACTTCTTCAGACGACGTATTCAAGATTACCCAGACATGCTCACCGTAAGATTTCTCGCACAGAAAATCCAGCACACCCCAACCATCCATTTCGGGCATATTGATATCAAGTAGTATCAATATTTTTTTGCCGGATGCAGCTTCTAGTTCTATGCGCTCAAGTGCGCTAGGACCGTCATAGCATATAATTGGTTCGTCCAATGGCCACACCGATTTAACCAGCGCCTTCTGTATCTTGCCTAGCATGACATCGTCGTCAACAATAAATACACTTAAATCCATATACCTTTTTGAAAAGTAAGCGCCGCCAGTATTTAAAGGCGGATTCATTCCATAAGCGAGGACAAAGGTATAAACGTGTAGTTATTAGGCAAACATAAACTGGTTGATAATCAGATATTGTAGCGAATTTCCGACAGGGGGCAATTTATAGGAATACCAGTCTAAGCTTGATGAGTGCTGGCGCCAAGTATGATAAGAAAGTGGCTTTTCTGGGTGTTTATTGTCGGTTTGGCAATGCCTTCAGTCTTATTTTGGCATTAAAACCATCTTACAATAGTTTAATGCGCAACACATACCCATCGTTTGTTACGTATAATGTTTTTTCATCGTCGGATAAAGCCACATTCGAGGTAGCCTCGTCCAGTTTTATCTTTCCCAGTACCTTTCCATTGCGATTGAATATCCATATGCCGCCGGGGCCGCTGGCGAATACAGTCCCGTTTTTATTGATTTTCAAGCCGTCGGGGAGGCCCTTCAATCCATCGCGTTCATTCGTGGCGCTGTAGAATAAAGTTGGGGTCGTCTGTGTATCACCGACTTCGAGCAGGTACCAATTGGCGGCATTTGGATCGGAACTGGCAACCAACATCTTTTGCTCGCCAGGGAAGAGCGCGATACCGTTGGGCCTTGTGATGCTGTCGGTCAATAATACGACCTTACCGTCCGTGTCGATTTTATAAACGCCGTTATAAGCGATCTCTTTAGTAGGATCTTCATCGTTTTGCAATGGTAGCCCATATGGCGGGTCGGTAAAAAACAGCTCACCTGCGCCGTTGTATACGGCGTCATTCGGGCTATTGAAACGCTTTCCGTCATAGTTGTCAGCCAAAGCGACGAATGTCGCTTCGGGTTGATTCAATGGAGCATCCATTCTCGCTAACTGCCGGTTGCCGTGCTGACAAAGTACCAAGTTTCCCTGGCCATCCAGTAACAAGCCATTGCTGCCCGGCTCTTTGCTATTGCTGGGAGCCGAGCCTGTATAACCGCTTGGTCGGAGGTAAATTTTGGCGCCATTTTTTTCGGTCCATTTGTAAACCGTGTTGGTCGGTACATCCGAAAACAATAGCATCTGTTCGCTTTCCACCCATAGTGGCCCTTCGCTCCACTCATAACCTTCGGCAATGATTTCGGCGGTTGTGCCGATGTCAATAATGGCATCCAGTGCCGGGTCGATACGCTCGATACTGCCCGTGGTTTTGTAGGTCATCTGTTGCGTTTGCTGGGTATTATTGCAGGCCAATGCCATGGTCAATACAATTGGGCTAAAAATCAGTTTCATGTTTGTTGTGTTGAGTATACCGCTTGACGGCCTATCAGCATTGGCCGATAGTCAAACGTACGTAAAATATGTCGGATAATGAGTACCGTCTCAAAAAGCAAATCCGTTTCAGCCGGACTTTAGAGCAAATCCCTCCGCACCGCATCGGAGTGACCCGACTCAAGCCTCTAACCCAAAAGGCATAGCATACGCTTGGCAGTAGAATGCAACTATTACTTTGTATTACTAAAAAAATACCCGATATTTGGGGTAGTCGAGCCGATGCCTCCATACCTGCCCAATCTCCACTTCACGTTTGTCTCTGCTTCGTGCCAGCCGGGTACCTCGTTTGTGCCTGCTTCGGAGTGAGTCCAAGGTGAGTCCGAGGTGAGTCCGAGATGAGTCCACCTTTTTACAGAAAAAACATGGACTCACCTTGGACTCAGGATAGACTTAACCTAATCTCATAGCGAAGCATATACGAAGTTGGTACGGACGAAAGATAGAGGAAGTACGGAAGGATATGACGGCCTGCGCCGGGGTAGACCGAGTGGCCACTGCAGTTTTACGAAGGACCGGAAAAGAAATTGATTTTCCAAATTTGGCACAAGCTTTTATAAATAGCTTCGCAACTGTTTGGAATGCACCCTTTTGCACCCATGGAATAGGGTATCGATCGATTTTGGTATCTTTACAGCAATTTGTATATCCTGTGCTTTGGATGGAATGGCTGTTAGGACAGCGATTCTGAGCTCGACCGCGAAAGTGAACTTGTGGTGTATAGATTGTCGTAAATGGCAAAAAGTTCATGGGGCGTGGGTACGGGACAGATTTTGAAAATAGCTAGTGAATATTGTGGATACAATAGAACAGAAGAGAGCAGTGCTGTTTGACTTGGATGGCACCCTCATAGATTCGGAATGGTTTTATTACAAGGCTTGGAAGGCAGTGTTGGCAACTTACGGCTTTACGCTTGGTAGTGATTTGTGGCTGAGTGAGTTGGCTGGTAAAACTGATAGCCAGGCATTTGAAGTACTGCGTAGCAGATACGGTTTTCAAGCTGATAAGAGCGAGGTTTTTGAGCGGGCACGCAAGCGTATTGCTCAGCAGCTCGATGAGGAAGCCGTACCGTTAATGCCGGGGAGCGCCGATCTGATCAATTTTTTGCATCAGCGGAAAGTTACCATGGCGGTAGTAACATCCAGTAAACGGGAAGTGGCGACTTATCATCTGGAGCGTAATGGGTTGCGGCACTTTTTTGACGTGTTAGTTTCCCGTACGGAAGTCGTGCATCCAAAGCCAGACCCCGAGCCATATCGTCGGTGTGTGCAGCAGCTCGGCCTGCCACCCAAGGATTGCCTCGTATTGGAAGACTCGTTTACCGGTGCCACGGCAGCAAAGGCTGCTGGCTTAACCTGTTTTGGGGTGCAACCCCATGAATCAATACGGCAGGTGCTTGTGGTGGATCGGTCTTTTGATAATTTGCATGAAGTACGTGAATTTTTGGAAAATCAATGGACGGAACTGAATTAGTCATTCACTCCGGGGGTCGGGCTTGAGTGGCATTTTGCCGCAACGGATGATTTCCAGTGATGCGTAGCCGAATTCTACCACCACGCTGCCCTCCAAGAGGTATAGGCCCGCGCCGCGAAGTGGATACTGTTTCAGCGTCTGTGGAAAGTGTACGGTGTCGATAAAGTCGCCGCGGGCATCGAGAAATGTACCCAGTTTCATGAGATCTCCACGTTTGGTCCTCAAGGTTTTGTCAAGCACAAAGTCGCCTACCATACGCACCATCCGGCCTTCATATTGCGATAGCTCCGAGGCTATTACATCACCCCGGTAAGCGCTCCGGGCCAGATCAAATAGTGTGCCCGATACGACAAAGCCTATAAGCTCTAGCTCATCATAACGGTCTTCCTCAACTGAAGTCTCCAGCTTGGGTAGCACGGGCTTGCGGATTGCACTTTCGAACAGTGCCGGACCGGATAGCGATGTTTTGTTGCCCGATAGCAATAGATGAGCTTCCCACAGTAACTCTTTCTTACCCACGCCGGTAAAGCGCAACGCACCAACGCGGATTAATAGGACAAGCTGTTCCAACTTTGCATTTGTGCGCAGCACGAAATCTTCCAGCCCTTTGTAATTGCCGTTGAATTGCCGCTCCTGGGAAATCCGCCGGGCCAGCTTTTCCTCAAGATTTAATAAGCAGTCAAACCCCAGGAAAATATCCTTGGCGTAGATGGCTGTTTTGAACACGCTGCGGTTTACACACGGCAGGTTAATAGTCGCTCCTGCCCGCCGAGCTTCATTTACGTACACCTTGCGGTCGTAAAAACCACCGTAATTATTGAGCACCGCTACCATAAACTCGTGAGGGAAATAGGTTTTCAGGTATAGGCTCTGGTAGCTTTCCACGGCGAAGGAAGCGGAATGTGCTTTGTTGAATGAAAACCCTGCAAAGCTCTCCAGCTGTCGCCAGATTTCTCGACTCACCCGCTCGTCATAGCCCTTGGCCCGGCAATTGGCGAAATATTTATGCTCAATTTCCACGAGTTGGTCCCTGTTGCGGGATCGACCACTCATCATCCGACGCAGCACATCTGCATCGGCCATGTCCAGTCCGCCATACGCATTGGCGATTTTCATCACATCCTCCTGGTAAACCATTACGCCGTGGGTTTCCTCCAATTGCGCGCGGAATATTGGGTGGAGATATTCTACCGAAGCCGGGTTGTGATGGCGCTTGATGTATTCGGCCATCATGCCCGAAGAAGCCACACCTGGCCGGATTACGGACGATGCTGCCACCAACGTTAGGTAATCGTCGCATCGTAATTTGGTGATCAGTTGGCGCATACCCGGAGACTCGATGTAAAAACATCCAATGGTGTCTGCGTTCCTGAGTGCTGTAGCGATCTTCGGATCGGTGAAAAATCGCCGTGGGTCAGTGGTAGCGATCACTTGTCCGGTATTGCGTTTTACGATTTCCCGACATTCCTTGATGTGGCCGATGCCGCGTTGGGAGAGGATGTCGAATTTCTCAAAACCGATTTCTTCTGCTGTATACATATCGAATTGTACGGTGGGCCGTCCCTTCGGTGGGTAGTCCATAGCCGAATAATAGGTGAGTGGCAGTTCCGAAATCAGTACGCCGCTGGCATGGATGGTACGCTGATTGGGGAAATCCGCCATGCGGTTGTATACACCGAGGATGGTATCCGTCACCTCATTCTTGTTGAGCATGTGCTCCGGCTCATTCACCAAGCGGTCGATATCGCCTTTTGGTAGCCCGTATACCTTGCCGAGCTCGCGCAGGATACTGCGGCTACGGAATGTGCTCATCGCTCCCATCAGCGCCGTGCAGCCCGTTTGGTGATGATCAAAGATGTAGTCATATACAGCATCCCGCTCGTCCCACGAAAAGTCGATGTCGAAATCAGGCGGAGATTTTCGCTTCGGGTTGAGAAACCGCTCAAATGGCAGTCGCAGTGCGATGGGATCGACATCAGTAATGCCCAGGCAATAGGCTACCGCACTGTTGGCACCGCTTCCGCGACCGACGTAGTGGAAGTTACAACCCCGTGCATAGCGGCAGATGTCATTTGTGATGAGGAAGTAGCTGGAGAATTGTTGTTTTTCGATGACTTCCAATTCCCGTGCTATACGTTCCCGTGCTGCATGATCCCGCTTGCCATAACGCTTATCTAAACCTTCGATGGCATATTGATGCAGCAGTAGCCGGTCGTCATGACGGCTTTCCGTGAATGTTTGTTTGTTCTTGACCGTCGTAAAATCGAAATCAAATATACAGCCGCCCAGCAATCGTTCGGTATTTTGAATCAGGATCGGGAAGTCACGGTAGCACTCCATCAATTTCAACTTGGACACGAAGACTTCATCTCTTTGAGCCACCATATACGGTTCCAGTTGTGAGAAGAGGATGTTGCGGTCTATGGCCCTAAGCTGGCAGTGTAATTTGTAGTCATCCGGACCAAAGGTCACCGGTGCAAGGATGACATACCGCCCGAAGTTTGCCGTAGGCTCCATACGGATCAGGTTTCGTTCGGTCGGGCGGATGCCCACGTATTCAAAATCCCGCAGCACGCCCAGTGGAACCGCCTTGTACGGATACACAATGTACACATCGGCTAATTCTGGTGCTCGGTCAGGTAATGGCCTGCCGTCGCGGTTGTAGGCTGTGCGCAGCTCGTTCAGTGCACGGAACCCCGCGTTATTGCGTGCGATACCGATATAAAGTAGCCGGTCGTCATTGCGAAACTCCATGCCCATCAGGATATGTAACCCCGCATTGCGGCCGCGGCGCATGAAATCGAGCGAACCGCTCGAATTGTTGATGTCTGTAAGTAAAGCTGTGTCATAACCTCCCTGCAACATCCCGGTTATAAGATCTTCGGGCGATAATGTACCATAGCGGAGGCTATAATAGCTATGCACGTTCAGCAGCACGATACCCTCCTTGCTTTCCGGCTACGTCAGGTAAGCAGATCCCTTTCAGGATATATTGTTCACCATAACGAATCCTTATCTTGTCCATCGCCTGCATCAAGCTGATCTCTTCCAGCGTGTCGTTAAACAGATCGACCTGGTAGGCACCATAGATCAGGCTGGAGAACTTCACACCAATAAGCCTGATGAGCATCCGTCTGCTGTACAGTTTTTTGAAAAGCACCGTCACATGCTCAGCAACCACCCGGTCGGAATTGGTATACGGAATCCGTAGTTGTTGGGTATGCGTGTCGAAATTCGAGTACCGGATTTTCAGGGTGATGCAGCCAGTCAGTTTTTTCTCCTTGCGTAGCTCAAAAGCCAGTGTATCCACCATACCTACCAGTATGCGGCGCAATACTCCTACATCAATGGTGTCGTGTTGAAAGGTGGTTTCCTTGCTCATCGATTTCTGTTCACGGAATGGTACCACCGGGCTATCATCCAGTCCGTTGGCTTTTCGCCAGATGGTCACGCCGTTTTCGCCGAGCACCCTACGCATGGTAAAGGATTCCATCTCCTGCACGGTACGGATGCGATGGATGCCCATATTGCGTAGCAGTGTATACGACTTCTCGCCTACCATTGGTATTCTACGGACCGATAGCGGAGCCAAAAATGGTTTCTCGGTGCCGCCCTCCACCAAACGTTCTCCACAGGGTTTTGCCTCGCCCGTGGCGATTTTCGATACCGTCTTATTCGCTGATAACCCAAAGGAAATGGGTAATCCGGTTTCCCGCATGATCTGTTGACGCAATTCCTGCGTCCATCTCCAGCAGCCGAAGAAGCGATCCATGCCCGATAGGTCTAAGTAATGTTCGTCTATGGACGCTTTCTCCACCACAGGCGTCGACGCTTCAATGATTTCGGTCACGGTGTTGGAGTATCTCGAATACAGATCGTGGTCACCGCGCACCACCACCGCTTCGGGGCAAAGCCGAAGAGCCAGCCGCATAGGCATAGCAGAATGGACACCGTATCGCCGTGCCTCGTAACTGCAAGATGCAACAACGCCGCGGTCACTGCTACCTCCGATGAGTACGGGTTTGCCCGCCAACTTATTGTTTAGGAGCCGCTCTACCGAGACGAAGAAAGTATCCAAATCACAATGTACTACGTGTCGTTCCATATTTTTAACGAAGGTATCGTAATCAATATACAAGAATACGAATTGCTAATTATATTAGCAAATAAAAATCTTGGCGATATGCAAAGTGTTTCATTTTCAACAGTAGAAAATTGTCATGCCACTTGTTCAAATGGGTATTGAATGCCTATTATTGCATGATGATACCTGATTATATTAGAAGTAGCGATGCGGACTCTTTTGGACGCTATACGATTTGCAGCCGTTTCCCGAAAATTGTTAATGATATTATTGAAAATAATAAAGGGGCCGACGTCCGGCACCTAACGATATTGGACGAAGGGATTTCCGGCTTGAAAATTAAGACATTGGTCCCGGTAGACGATAACGTTGCATTATTTAATGCCAGTATTGAGCCATTTTTGAATCAAGGCATTTTCGATGTGCCATTTTTTACGGCGGAGCTGTTTTTTTATCAGCTTCTTGCTGAGCAACTGAACTACCGCGTTAACGGATTGGACTATTTTTCAACGCTGAAAAATAGAAGTTTGTCGGATGCGATCGAGCTCATCTCCGGTAGACTAGCCCCATTTCCTATGGATTGGGGTGCCATTACACCGGAGCACGTTGTCCAATCGTTGCATTTTGCCTTGTGGGGCAATTTAGCGGACCTCAGTTTATTTACGCTGGCAAAGCAATCTCCAAAGGGTTCGTTTTCTCCGGAAAGGATTTTAATCGACGATTCCATAGCATTCATCGAGTTTTTTCGATCGTACAGGGGAACCGTACATGTTTTTTTAGACAATGCGGGATATGAACTTGTAAGTGATCTATATTTAATTGCCGTATTATTGCTTGCCAATCCCTATTGCAAAATCAAGGCACATGTCAAACCGATACCGATGTTTGTGTCGGATACAACCATTAACGATTGGCAGTTGACGCTAGCCGCTATTAGCGACCGGAAGGAGATGCCACCCCATAATTGGCGTTTTGTACTGGAGTCTGCACTAACGGAACGTCGGATTTCACTCACAACAGATCCTTTTTGGTCGTCGGCGTACCATTTTTCTGATCACTGGCTTAACGTATTGAACGTTGATCCCGGAGAGCTGATCATTTGCAAAGGCGACCTGAACTACCGGCGATTTTTTGAAGACAGAGCCTGGCCTGCCGATACACCAACCGAAGCGGCAGTAACGACAACAACTGCTCCGATTCTATTTTTGAGAACGCTGAAGTCCGAGATCATGACTGGATTGCAACCAACCACGGTTCAAGGACTCCATATAACCGAACCTGACTGGCTGATTGCGGGCAAATATGGGATCATCCAATTCTCAATGCGATAACGTAAGCGCTCACTCCTCACGCTTCGCACCTGACGGCTTGCCGTTTACCATGAAATAATAAAGCAAAAATCCCAGTGCTATAAATGTGCCTTCGATACCGTAAGGCAGCGGAGAATCGTATTCATAGGGCACATATTCCAACACGATAAGGCCAATGCCGGCGAATAGGAGGATAAGACCCCATTTCAAGGTGCTGTACCGATTATCTACCTTGCTGGCAAATAATCCTCTGATCAATTTTTCATCAGTAAGTCCGGATGATACAATCCGAGAGCGAAGTCGGTATTTTAGAATGATTTCAATAATGTAAGCGACAGTGAAAAACACTGTTCCGACGATCAATACGGGTTCCAAATGATTCATATCTTTATGCTTTGATGTTCAATGCCCATGTGACTGTTTCGGCGCCGAAAAAGTTGCATAAAATTTAATTTTCTTTTTTGAAACCCGTACCCTGCTGTGATCGTCTAATAGCGTAATGATGTATCCGGACTACGAACTGATAGCAAAAATAACGGCAGGAAATCTCCATGCATTTAGGTTATTGGTAAATAGATACGAAAGGCTCGTACAGCATATGGTGCAGCGAATCATAAAGGATGAGGAAGATGTAAAGGATATATGCCAAGACGTCTTCATTAAAGTATATAGAAATCTCGGTCGCTTCAAGCAGGAGAGTAAGCTTTCCACTTGGATAGCTCAAATCGCCTACACGACGAGTCTGGATTACTTGAAAAGTACCCAACAGAAATACAAACAGAACGGCGAGGTAAATAATAGCCATTACCAGATCGAAGGAGGTTCGGACCCCGAACAGGAGTTAAATAAAAAAGAATTACGTACCTTTATTGTGCATGAGATTAATCAATTGCCCGATAATTATCGATTGGTGGTTAATCTCTTTCATATCGATGATTATTCTTATCAGGAAATTGCGGAAATCACGGGGCTATCGGAAGGTACCATAAAAAGTCACCTTTTCAGAGCAAGGAAAATACTTAAAGACAAATTAGTAAAGCTGGCAAATTAGGAGGGATAAATGAGACTAACAGACGAACAGCTGAAAAAGCTATTGCAGGAACAGGCAGAAACGGAAGAACGACAATTGGCCCCAGACGAAATTGATGCGTACACGTTGCTTTTTGAATCTCTTAGGAGCGAAAAGGAGAATCAATCCGCGGCGACTTCGGTTGACGTGGCGAATGCAGTGATGGCTGAAATCGCCCTGCTTGAAGAGCGAAGAGACCGCAATAGAGACCTCGTTACCGTCATATTGGCCCTCTGTCTTGGTGTTTTGGCTACCTCGATTAGCTATTATTTTGTAGACTATCCGCTATTAAAAGCCGGCCTATTCTGGTTGAAGGCCAATTTTTCGGTCGTTTTGTTTGTCATCATTGCAGTCTGCCTCATCCAGTTTGCCGACAAGAAGTTGGTTTTGCGGCGTTAGTATGAGGTTAGAACTTGCGCGTGTCCTTTGCCGATTGTATATTTGGTGAATGAAACAATTCATAGCCATTTACATGCTCGTTGGCATGTGTCTTATTGGATGCACAGTCAACAGCTATGCTCAAGAGACTAAGACAGTGTTCAACCATGTTGCATTGTCTGTTTACGATCTACAGAAAAGTACATCGTTTTATCAGGATGTACTGTTACTTGATACTATACCCGAGCCTTTTAAAATAGGCAAGCACAAATGGTTCAAGATTGCTCCTGGTTTTTCACTACATCTGATCATGGATGCTACGGAAATCAAGGAGCACAACAGGAATACACACATTTGTTTTAGCGTAGTCGATATTGACGAGTTTATCGCCCGGCTCGGAGCGTCCGGCATTACTTATTATAGTGCGGGGAATGAGCCCGGCAAGGTGGGTACGCGCGTGGATGGAGTTAAACAGCTTTATATCAAAGATCCCGATGGCTATTGGATAGAGATTAACAACGAACAGCGCTGATTTTTTGGTGAGCGTATTTTGCCGGTGAGGCAATTCGGTGCTTTAGCGTGTTTTACGGCCAATAAACGGACCGTTGCCCAATATAAAATCAATTGCCTTTGCCACATTGCGATCAATGCTTGATTCCGTTTTGAGAAACGAAATATACCGGATGATTTCTTTTTGCATAGATGGCACTAAAGCAGCAAACTCTTCCTTTGCCTTCTTATTCTGATCCAATGCTGCGATCAATTTGGGATGGGGACGGATGGTACGATCCGCAGGATCGAATGAAACAGTCAGCTCAACGGTTTCGCCAATACGTTTCGGTGAATTTTTAAGCATCTCCGTATTTACATACAATCGCCATGCGCCGCGGTATCTAACCAGTGTTTGCTGAAAGGCAACGCCATTGATGGTGCCGGTTATCGGAATAGGCCCCTTTTCTTTGCCAGCTTGTTGCCGTACCGAGTTCAAAACGTGTTCAGGTACAAAAACGAAAGGGTTGATTCCGATGATCGCTAGTATAGCGGTGAATTCATACATTGGCATTTTTTCAAACAAGTGACGAATTTATAAAATACAATGTTTTCACTAGAATTGTTTAGGTTTTTTATTTTGACTTGCCAATACTGCAATTTCATCGATGCGTCTTTGACGCGTTTCAGGACGCTTCGCGAGTACAAGCCATTGCAATATTGCTTTTCGGGTAGATTTGCTCAGCTTATCAAAATAACTTTTTGACCCTTCATAAAGCTCGAATGCGATAGCCAAATCGGGGGGAGTGTTTAATTTTTCAACCTCGTCTAAAAGTGCCCAAGATCCGTTCTGTTTGGCGGTTTCAATACTTTTAAAGCCCGCTTGCATCATTAGGCCTTTTTCGATTAGCCGATTCACTTTTTCTTTGTTAATCTTCGACCAGGTACTCGTCGGCTTTCGTCTGCCGAAAAATTGTGCAGTGCTTTCGTTATTCAATTTCTTTTTTATGCTGTCTATCCAGCCAAAGCATAAGGCTTCATCTACCGCTTCGCTCCAACTCAGGGTTGGTTTACCTGTATTTTTCTTGTATTGAATCAACCATACGCCTTGCTTGTCGGCATGGTTGTCCGCTAACCATTTCCTCCATTCTCGTCCGGTGGTTGCATATACTTTATCGTTATCCATCATTGCCATGCTTATAGTTTTAATCTGACCTTCCTTTTCCTTCTGTGCTAAGGGTTCAGCAAAATTAAAACGGGTTGTGACAACCCTATGTCAGGGCTTGGAAAATAGCTTTCCGAGAAAGAACCTGCTGTTAAGCAACAGTCATTTCTCTGTCGGCGTTGTGCTGGGTATCCGTTGTAGTATAATTATATCATACCGGTATGATAATTCGCTATTTATATTTATATAGTTCTTTTATTCAGTAAATTAATTTGATTATTTTAAGTTTAAGATTAACATGTAATGGTCGTCATATTGGCTAAAACAAGCGGATACTGATCAGATATACTCCCGGAAAATCTTTGAACATTTGGCTGGCTGCTCGTATTGTTAATCCCGGTCTTTTGATGTAGCTTTGTTTGTAGTCAATTAAGTCAACAATTGTTTTAATGAAAGTCAGCCTTATATCTTGAAGCAGAAATTACTATATATTGAAGACGATCAAGGCATATCGGAATTGATAGCTGAGATCATGGAGTATGAGCACTACCAGGTGATCACCGATGACGGCAAGTCGATGTTCCGGATTCTTGGAGAAAATCAAATCGGACTCATTCTGATGGATCAGCGGCTCTTTTGGTCTACCGGCAGCCAACTCTGTATGGAGCTGAAGGCAAAGCCGGAAACAAAAGATATTCCTGTAATCATGATGTCTTCCTCTCCGGATATTGAACGGATTGCGTTGTCTTGCGGTGCGAGCGGTTTTATCAAGAAACCATTTGATTTATATGACGTAATAGATACGGTGGCTAAGTACTTGCCCAAAGTATAAACGGTCGTCGCACGCCGCTGATGCACTACCCAACGCCAGTGCTGACTGAAATGGAAAATTAGCTGGTATATTATTGTATTGAAACACTAACTTTGCTGGATATGGTCCCAGTACGCCGTCCCATACCGATTTTGCCCGCGCAGTCTTTCGCGGTGAAGCACCTTAGGGGGCTGGATTGCAGTATTCCCTATCATGTACATGATGCGCATGAGCTGATACTCATCCGTTCGGGCTCGGGCAGTTTTTATGTAGGCAACGCCATTCGGCAGTTTCAGACGGGGGATGTTTTCCTGTTGGCGCCCGGGGTACCACATTGGTTCAGGTGCGACCGAGCTGCGGTTCGGGATTCGGATGAATATGAATTCGTCGTCCTTCAGTTCTATAAATCATTCCTCGGTGAGGAATATTTTGACCTCCCGGAACATGGTATGCTGAAGCGTCTATTCGGTGCGGAGGGCCTCGCCCTGTCTTTTGAGGGGCTCACGCGTGATTCGCTCGCTGAATTGCTCCTCTCCTTGCCACAGGCAATCGGACAACGGCGACTAATGCTGGTGTTGTGGATACTCGCCGCATTGGGTGATAATCCGCAGTGTGCGCCGTTGCACCAAGCAATATCAACGGATATCGAGCTTGGCGGCAAAACATCATTGGATCATATACAGACGTATGTCGCGGATCGCCTGCGAGATCGGATTTACCTCGAAGATGTAGCTGAACTGCTGAACATGAGTGTAGCTACATTTTGCCGCTATTTTAAGCAAAGCACAGGGCGAACCTTTGTCGATTTCGTACAGGAAATGCGGATTGAGCATGCGTGCGCGTTGCTAAGAGCCACGTCATTGCCTATCCGAGAAGTGAGCGAAGATAGTGGTTTCCATTCCATGGCTCATTTCATCCGGCTGTTTAAGCGGCTGAAGGGATTGACACCGCAAGCGTTTAGGAAAATGTTTGCCTGAATAGACGATACGATAATAGCCGGAGTACACTAATGCTTTATAATCGGAGTTTGGGTATGGGTGTTGATGTAGTGCATTTTGATATTAGCCGCGCGCTGGATGTTCATGTTGGCCATTACACATTCAATACCTTTTTGCATGTCATACTCGGTAACATACTCCGGCACCCGAATCAGCAGGCGGGACCTCCAATCGCCGGCATTTTTTCCATCGCGATAGCGTAAGACTTCCAACTTTGGAACGATGAAATCCCTGCCAGCTTGTTTCCACTTAAATTTGATCGCATAGGCTGTAGCATACAGTGCTCTGATTTTTTGGAGGAAAACATCGCTCGAAAGATCCCCCTCATCAGTTAACGATAAGAACCGAGTTGGTTTCGAATCTACAATTTCCGGTGTTGCCGTTATGCTTATGTAAGTTTTGTACAACCCTGTCAAATCCAGTTTTTCCATGATTTTATTTTTGGTGATTCATCCAGCACCGGTTGCTGATTTTCTGTGGCCGCATCAGCAAGGAGCCGAGCTAGTGGCAGTCGCCGGCGCAATTATCGCATCATGAAACAAAGGTAGTTGGATTTGGGGGCACACACAATACCTAAAAAAAGGTATATTCACGCAGGCTGGTTACATTGCGCGCGGGCTCCGTGTGGCGATGTAAAGAACCTTGTCGCCCGTGCTCAGTTCCACGTTAGGCCGGGGATCTGAAGGGGTAAGTGTTTTCACTTCGCAAATTTCTTGGTGCCTGCCACGCACAGGATTACGCCAACCGTAACGGCTAGCATGCCCATGCTCACTTTTTCATGAAGTAAAGAAGCGGCTAATGCCAACCCGAAAAACGGTTGCAACAACTGTAATTGACCGATGGTTGCGGTACCACCTTGTGCCAACCCGCGGTACCAAAAGATAAATCCAATAAACATACTGAATAGCGACACATAAGCCAAGCCCATCCAGGCCCCTGTGCCGATGCGCTCAATCGATGAAGGCATATAAAACAAGCTCAGCGGCAACATCACGGGTAGAGAAAGCACCAACGCCCAAGAAATAACCTGCCAACCGCCCATTTTTTTTGAAAGCTTTGCACCTTCAGCATAACCCAATCCACAAAGTATGATTGCCGCGAGCATTAGCATATCGCCAATGGGCGACGCCGAAAACCCTTGTGCAGCGGCATAACCCACCACCAAAAGACTGCCTAAAATTGAGAAGAGCCAAAATATCGGGCGTGGACGCTCACCCCCGCGAATGATACCAAAGACCGCGGTAGCAACCGGCAATATGCCAACGAAGATAATGGAATGAGCGGAAGTAACGTATTGTAATGCCAGCGCACTTAATAACGGAAAACCTACCACCACACCAAGAGCAACAAAGGCCAAAGGCGAAAGTTGTTTTTGTGTGGGTCGGTTTTCTTTAAAAACCAATAATGCACCAAGGGCTAGTAGTCCGGCAATGGAAGCACGTGCAACAGTTAGGAACACCGGATCAAATGCTAAAACCGCTATTCTCGTAGCTGGCAACGATCCGCTAAATAATACTACACCTATAAAGCCATTGAACCAACCCTGTGTTGCACGTTCCTTTGCGTTTCTGATGATGATTTTTCCCATCGCAGTCTATTGTGGATGCAAAGCTCCATAACTACGGTGGATAAATACAGTCACAGTTTTTGCTATTTTTACGGACACAGTTAACTTTGTAGAATGAAAAATGTCTTTCTATACCAGGAGATAGCGGGCAACATGGCGACTAAAATCAAAACCGGCGTTTTCAAACCGGGGGAACGGTTGCCTTCTGTGCGCGTGTTGAGCAACGAACACGGAATAAGTATAAATACGGCCAAAAGAGTGTATTTGGAGTTGGAAGCCCAATCACTGGTGCAACCGAGGCCTCAATCGGGTTATTTTGTAAGCTCCTTAACTTACCTAAAATTGCCTTTGCCCGAAACAAGCCAGCCGCTACCCGTTGCCAACGGCACTGAGCCCGATGAGTTGATAAACGGGGTTTATTCTACTATGGGACGTAATGATTTGACACTTTTTTCAATTGGTGTTCCTTCCGGTCGATTGCTGCCACTGGCTAAGCTCAAGAAGGAAATTGTGCTCGCTACTCGTGGACTGAAAGAGGGCGGGACGGAGTACGAACCCCTACAGGGTAATGTGAAGCTCCGGAGAATGGTAGCCGCTCGGTCATTGTCTTGGGATGGGCGTTTGAAGGAAAGTGATGTGATAACGACCAACGGTTGCATGAACGCTTTGGCACTATGCTTGACGGCATTGACAAAACCTGGCGATACCATAGCATTGGAAAGTCCGGGATACCCCGGTATTTTACAACTCGCTGTTAGTTTGGGATTGAGTGTATTGGAAGTCGCAACACACCCTGTCAGCGGAATTGATATCGACGCGCTACAGAAATTGCTGCCCAAAGTAAATGTGTGCCTGTTAGTCCCCAATTTCAATACGCCACTAGGCTATTGTATGCCCGATAAGCACAAAAAAAAGCTAGTACACCTATTAGCTAAACACGGTATCCCGCTTATCGAGGACGATACCTATGGAGACCTGCACTTTGACTCGGAGCGTCCAAAATGCTGCAAGTCTTTTGATATGGACGGTAATGTGTTGTGGTGCAGCTCGGTGTCGAAAACACTGGCTCCAGGTTATCGCGTGGGGTGGGTTGCGCCCGGTAAATACAAAGACCTGATCTTAAAACTAAAATTGGCACACGCATTATCTGCTACCACGATAATCCATGAAGCTGTCGGTAATTTCTTGATGACAGGCAGGTACGAAAATCATCTTCGTCATCTCCGCAAAACATTGCAAGGGAATTATCAGCGTTATGCAGTCGCCATAGCCGAATACTTTCCTAACGGAACTAAAATAAGCCGACCTCAGGGCGGACTTGCACTTTGGGTAGAGTTTCCGAAAGAAATCGATGCAGTAGTATTGTATAACCATGCTCTTAAAAAACAAATAGGTATTGCTCCGGGCAGGATGTTTAGCTTACAAAATCAATTTCAAAATTGCATGCGGCTGTGTATCGGCCTACACTGGTCCGACGATTTGAGAATCAAGTTGAAGCAACTCGGAAACCTAGCTAAGATGCTTCAACTAAAAGCGAGCGTAAGACAGTTATAATGCCTAGACGATTGTGATAATCGTTATCTTTGTAAATGCTATTTTACTACGGCTTATCGTCGATAATACATAAACCGTAGTTATTCAAACGTGGATTTATGAAGAAAATAGGATTTTTATCGTTTGGACATTGGTCCGACCATTCTGCCTATAAAACGCGCACTGCAAGCGATACTTTGCTTCAGTCTATTGATTTGGCTGTTGCCGCTGAAGAAATCGGCCTAGACGGTGCATATTTTCGAGTACATCATTTTGCAGCCCAATTAGGGTCGCCATTTCCTTTGCTTTCGGCTATCGGTGCCAAAACAAGCAAAATAGAGATGGGTACCGGTGTCATTGACATGCGTTATGAAAACCCGCTGTATATGGTGGAAGAAGCCGGCGCTGCGGACTTAATTTCGGGAGGGCGATTGCAATTGGGTATCAGTAGAGGCTCGCCGGAACAGGTAATCGATGGCTGGCGCTATTTTGGTTATGACCCGGCTGAGGGAGAAGACGATGACGCTATGGGCCGCCGCAAAGCGTTAGAATTTTTGGATAAGTTAAAGGGTGTTGGATTTGCCCAGCCCAACCCATATCCCATGTTTCCAAATCCGCCGGGTTTGTTACGTTTGGAACCACATTCGGAAGGACTGCGTGAACGTATTTGGTGGGGAGCTGCTTCCAATGCCACAGCTGTTTGGGCGGCGGAAAACGGAATGAATCTGCAAAGTTCAACCTTAAAATACGACGAAAGTGGTAAGCCTTTTCATGTGCAACAAGCCGAGCAGATCAGAATGTACAAAGAAGCGTGGAAACAAGCGGGGCAACAGCGTGAACCACGGGTCTCGGTGAGTCGATCTGTTTTTGCATTGGTAACCGATCAAGACCGCTATTATTTTGGACAGGAGGCTAATCGGGTCGATAAAATCGGAATTATCGAAAATGATAAGCGGACCATTTTCGGAAGGAGCTATGCTGCGGAGCCGGATCAACTCATCAAAGAATTGGCACAGGACGAAGCCATTCAGGAAGCGGATACGCTTCTTTTGACCATACCCAATACGTTAGGAGTTGATTATAATGTACACGTGCTATCTGCTATTTTGGAGCATGTGGCACCCGGATTAGGGTGGCGTTAAATCTCAGTTCAATACCTTTTCAAAGGCTTTTCGGGGCTTTCCCCTAAAAGTTACCTCCCCGCAGTAATGATAGCCGAGCTTTTCGAATAGCCGCAGCATACCCGGATTATCGAAATTGGTATCTGCCCTGATACTGTATATGTGATGTTGGCGCGCAAATTCTTCGATGTGCTTCAAAAGCTGCTGAGCGAGCCCCCTGCCCAAGTGATTTTCCGATACTGCTACCCGGTGGTATACCACGAAATCACCATGGGTCAACCACTTGCCTTCAATGGTGGCATATGCGGGTTCGTCGTTGATCAATAGGGCGCAATATGCAGCAATAGCACCCTTATCTGAAAGTACATACCCGGCCCCCTGTTCAATATCGTTTTTGATAACTGCCGGGTTGGGATAGCCGTCCTGCCATTGGTCGCTGCCGTCTTGCCTTCTACGTTGTATGGCCCCTTCCAAAATCTCCAAGATACGGGGGAGGTCTTCGATATTTGCTTTCCTGAATGAATAATCCATGCTGTCTGATGAGTAATGGACCGCAAAATACGGAATGCATTCCGATTCCTGTCCCGCTATTTAATAGCGCGACGGCGTAGGTAGGTAGTGCAGTTGATGCGGCCGTCATTAATGAGTATATTGGCCATTGTAAAATGACGATATCACTATTATAAGTTGAACCATGTGTTATTCACTTTATTTACCCCAACGAGGGAAGCATGATCTTCAGGGAAAGACAATTCTGGCAGCCGATATTGGTGGTACCAAAACAAGTTTAGGCTTGTTTGAAGTGCGGGGAAATACACTTTCACTTTTGTCTGAGGCCACCGTTCCATCCCAGGCAGATGTAACCTTTGAAGGCGTCGTTACGAAGTTTCTTGCTAACAATCCAGGTGTCCCTTCTATGCTCTCCATCGGTGTTGCAGGACCTGTTTCGGATAACCGGGTGAGACTTACAAACTTGGCATGGGAGCTCGACGGTAGTCGGCTGCAACGTAGTCTCGGCATCGGCCGGGTTACCATGATCAACGACCTGGAGGCTACCGCATATGGGTTAGCTGGTTTGGCCCTTGATGATGTAGCTGCCGTATTTGATCAAAAAGAACAGCCATTGGGCAACATGGCCATTCTGGCCCCGGGCACGGGATTGGGCGAAGCCGGCCTTTTCTGGGACGGTGAGGCATACAGGCCGTTTGCCACCGAAGGCGGGCATAGTGATTTTGCTCCCCAAACGGCGCTTGATATGGAGTTGTATGCTCACCTGAGGAAGGAAAACGATATCCCATGTTGGGAACACGTAGTATCAGGCCCGGGCATTTACCGGATATACCGTTTTCTTCGCGATGTAAAGGGGCATAAAGAGCCTGCCTGGCTAACCGAAAATTTCAAGAACGATGGCGATCCGGCAGCCGTGATCAGCCATGCCGCTATGCGTGAGTTAGACGCCACCTGTATCAAAACCATGGAACTATTTGTTAGCTACATGGCACGAGAGGCTGCAAGCCTGGTGCTTAAACACAAGGCCACGGGAGGCCTCTTGCTTGGTGGCGGTATATCACCCAGGATTTATCCCTTGCTGCGTAAAACATTGTTCCGTCAACAATTTGTCCGAAATGCCCACATGGCAGAACTGTTGGAAAAGGTATCCATCAAAGTGATACTTAATAGTAAGGCCGCACTCATCGGAGCGGCCCATTATGGCGCTTATGGGCAATAAGATTACAAAATGACTGCGTCGAAAATAAAATTACAGCCATTTACTGCGGATGACTTTGATCGGTTGATCGGTTGGGTCAAGGACGAGGAATTGTTGATACAATTTGCCGGCTCTATATTTTCATTTCCGCTTACGAGGGATCAATTGAACCAATACCTATCAGATGCCGATAGGAGCGTATTTAAAGTCGTCAACGAACATGAGGAGGTTATCGGCCATTGCGAAGCTTAAGATACTAAAAATGGCGAGGTGAGATTATGTCGGGTTTTGATTGGAGAAGAGAAATTTCGGGGAAAGGGGTTTGGGGAAATAATCATTAAGACACTCGCTAACTACGCTTTTACAGCGATGAATGCTTCGATGGTTAGCCTCAACGTTTTTGATTGGAATGTTGGTGCTATCCGGTGCTATGAAAAGGCCGGGTTTCGTAAAGTACGAAATGAGCAAAGTGAAACGGTTTACAACGATCTGATATGGACAGCTATCAAAATGAAATGCTATCCTACCAGTTTGCCGTTCTCCAAATCGTAGTTGTTTTCAGGAAAGATTGGAATTCGCCAATTATGATTCATGGTAATGCGCTTACTCACTTCTCAGACTCTTAACCGGCTTTGCCATCGCTGCTTTTATTGCTTGGAAGCTTATCGTTACCAGTGCAATAAGGATGGTAGTAAGTCCGCCTATAGCAAATGGCCACCAGTTGATGGTGATGCGATAAGCATAATCTTGCAACCATCGGTGCATGTAAATCCATGCTAGCGGCGACGCAATCGCAAAGGCAATGGCAATGAGTATGATAAATTCTTTTGAAAACAAATAAACGATATTGCCTGTGCTAGCACCCAATACTTTACGAATACCCACTTCTTTTATACGTTGCACAGCCATAAAGGAGGCTAAACCATACAAGCCAAGACAGCCAAGGAATATGGCGATGGCTGCAAAAATCTTATACAAAGCTGCCAACTGATTTTCCTGGTTGTAAAAGCTCTCAATTTTATCATCAAGAAACTTGTATTCATAAACATAATCCGGAAATGTTTGCTCCCATATTTTTTTAATCGCTGGCATGGTGGAAGAAATGTTTGTCGTTGCTAGCTTTATTCCGGCTTGCCGGTACATGGTGCTGTTTGTGGTAATAAGCAACGGTGCGAGGTCGTGGTGAAAAGACCTGTCGTTAAAATCCTTCAACACACCAACAACAGGACATGTTATGAGGTCACCAAACATGCTTATTTCCTTGCCCAATATATCTTCCGGCTTTTCTAATCCCAAATTTTTTACAAGCGATTCATTCACCAAGAATTCTCTGGTCATACCGGAGGCTTGCAAATTCCTTCCGGCTACCAATTGTAGTTTATAGGCCTCCACATAACCATTGTCGGCGAATTTGGCAATAGCTTGGAAATCTGCTTCTTTTATTGCATGGTCAAATTTGAGCTCAGTCCATAGATCATTATCATTTTCAATAGGTGTATTGGAGCTGAAGCTTACTGCCTTCACACCGTTTACCGACAATAGTTGTTGCCTTAAATAATCCGTTAGATCGGTGCCGGTATTATCCGGACGGAAAGGAACGTTTACTAGGGCGTCTTTGTCGAACCCTAAGGGTCGGCTCATCAAATAATTCATTTGCTTTACAATGACCAATGTGCCGATGATCAATGCTTGTGCAATGATAAATTGAAACACGACCAATGCTCTTCTTAATGAAATCCCCTTTGTCGTATTTGCTGTAGGTTTATGCTGGAAGGCGTGAATAGGATTGAAGCGTGATAAAACCAGCGCAGGATAAAGGCCGGCGAGTGCGGTTACCACGAGCGTTGCCGTCAAAAGGAATAAGATAAGGGCAGGATTGCCCAGTATATTGAATGAAAGTGAAAGTGCTAAATGTTGATTGATAGCGGGCAGGGCAAGCATGGTAATAGCTGCAGCAAGCACAACAGCACAGGCAACAATCAAGAATGTTTCAACAAGGAATTGGATCTGCAATTGAGGTTTATTACTCCCCAAAACTTTTCTTACACCGACTTCCTTTGTACGGTTAATCGCCTGTGCTGTGGAGAGGTTGATAAAGTTCACGCAGGCAATTAGCAGCATGAATGCTGCAATTAACCACAATACGCCGATCAGCTCACGGCTGACGGTTTTATTGCTGTAATTACCTGTTTTCGTGTCGTAATGAACCTCACTTAGTGCCTGTAGTACATAACGATCCTTCAGGTCAGGCGATTGCACCTTTCGTGCGTAAGCATCCAGTTGCTGATTAAAGTCTTCAACATCGATATTCGGGGGCAATAAAACATAGCAACCAAATTCAGGTGCTGTTGCATTCCAATCAGGGATTTGTAGTCCGTATTTCTTATCTCCTGTAAAATCCGTTCCGAAGGCAATTACGATTTTCAACTGAAAGTCTGTATTTGCCGGTACATTGGCAAGAATGCCTGAAACTTTCAACGCAATTGGCGGAGATTGAAACAACCCTGCACCGATGCGATAGGATCCCGTTAGTTTTAGGGTTTTACCTATAGCGGCCTTCCAATCGCCGAAATACTTTTCTGCAATTTCTTTTGTAACCAATACATTGTTCGGATCGCTCAAGGAGGCATGAGAGCCTGCGAGCAACGGAAAGTCGACGATGTCGAAGAACGAAGGCGATGTATAAAATACGCCGCTCTGCTCTTTGAAGTTCTTTACCGGGGTACCATTGGCATCTAATACCTGCAATTGATCGTTATGGCTTGCATAAATCGGTGCTACCTGTTCTATTTGCGGAAAAGCTGTTTCCAATCCAGTAGGCAGCGGAAACGGAATACCCTTTCCATAAGAAATGGCTGTAGCATCTGACGGATGATATTCGGTTAGCACACGATAGATGCGATCTTTTTTCGTATGAAAATCATCGAAGCTCGTATGAAATTGTATAATGATAAAGATCATCATACAAATGGCAATACCGACCGCCAATCCGGTGATATTCATAGCGGCATAGCCTTTATTGCGTAGTAGGTTGCGCCGGGCTATTTTAAAATAGTTTTTAAACATAAAATTGCGGTTTGATTTCTCCGGATACCACTTCGGGGTGGTTTCAGGATTCGAAATTACAGCCGCAAACCGGTTCTGGCGTTCCAAGTTATAAGATGGGCTCTCTTTTTTAAGGTCGTTTTTATATGCTAGGGGGCTTTTTCCGGTCATTTGCTTAAACGCGCGGTTAAAGGTGGTTTTAGAATTAAATCCCGATTCATATGCAATGCCCAGCAGGGTTAGGTGATCATAGGTGGGGTCCTGCATTTTCTGAACTACATCAGCGATGCGATATTCATTGATGAAATCGTTGAAGCTTTTTTTGAGCACGGTATTGACAATCCGGGATAACTCATGTGGCGTCAACGCAAGCTTTTCGGCCAGCGAGCTCAGACTAAGTTCGGGATCTTTGTAATAGCTATTGGTTTTGGTAACTTTTTTCAGCCAAATGCCTTTGTGCTTCAATTCCATCGGTGGCAAAGGTTTTAAGAACGAAGGGGCATCCACAGGTACGCCAATTTCCTGCCTTAATAAGGCCAAAGCCGCCATCCGGATACTCATTACCGCTAAAAGAAGATATAGTGGATAATAAGCATGGATGCTTAATTGGTAGTCGTAATAAAAATAGTCGACAGCGGTGAAGGGGATCCACAAAAGCCATAATAAGGCGAACCCTGTAATTAAATCGTGCAGCCACCGCAATTCATACCGGTGCCGGTCGCCCCCATTAAATTTCAGTCCCCTGTAAAAGCTTTCCACCAGCCTATGACATGCATATAGGTATGCACTGACCGATACGAATGCGAGCAATTGCAATATAGGGTTCAGCTGATGAAAAGTGAGCGTATCATAAGTGGCCACCCCTGTTTGGCTGCTCTCCTTTATCTCCAATGCCAAGACCGCCTGTTCGAGCAATAATGGGCAGAAATGCAGGAGATCCCTCATGTGAAATGGGTTTTTAGGACGGGTTATTTTTCGAACGTAAAAAAAGATCAGCGGGCCCAACGCGAGCGAAAATTGCAGCGGTAGCCAGCTCCACTGAGATAAATGGGCTTCCAGACCGATGTTTCTGCCCAATAGCCAAAGCAGCCAAAGTATCACCGTAGTCAACGCTAGGCTCAAAAGGCGGTTTGCAGCTTGGTTGATTCTTTTGGCAAATCCCAACTGCAACGCAAAAGAAAATCCAATAAATATCACGCCCAAAAAGGCCAAGTCGTAGGGGGTGATATAGAAGCTATATGTTTTCAAGTGGTTTCTTACTTCAATCGTTGTTCCAAATTATTAAGTCCTTGATATATATTAAATTATTGTTTTATTCATACCAATCATTGTAACGAAACCGAACATTAAGTGTTCGGTTTTGAAGGGTAGTGTTCGGAACGGATTCTTGTTATCTTTCCGGTAGCAGATTTCTTTTTTTACTATCTTTATCGCTATAACCAATATAACCAATGGAAGGTCAACTATCGAAAAGACTTGCTGATATTGTTAATGCATTGCCATTGGCAAATGGAATAAGGGTTCACCGATCTCCAAAGGCCATTCAACAGGCCATATCGAGTTCACAGGCCGAATTAGAAACCGGAAATCTCTCCTATCGGCAAGTTGCCATAGCAGAATTTGATTTAGGGTCCAATGAACAACGCTTTGATATAGCAATTGCTGTAAGGGTTGGGGCCCTGGATGGGCGGCATCCGGAAATCGAAAAGCTATCCTTGCTGAAAATTGCCAGGGCACTGACGAATACTGGGAAGCTATTTATTGACGGCGGAAATCCATTAAAGGAGCGGCCATTGGATGAATTTAGGGGATTGCTATCTTTTCTCTGTATTAGCTCTTTTCTCTATATTAGCTTCGTAAACTAAATGACTAAGGTTTTTCATCATAATGAACGAGTAGCGATGCCCTACCAAGTATGGGATATCCATTAGAAGTATAAAAGCAAACAGCTTATCGATAGCTGAAATTTAACCCTAAGTTAATAGTATCCCATTACCTTTGGGATGAAAAATAGGATGCAATCATGGATGGTCAGTTGTTGGAAAGGTTAAGAACCGGCGATATCGAAGCATTCACCGAATTGTATAACCGATATTGGGAAGCCTTATATCAATCTTTGCTGAAACGCATCGCCAATGCGGATGATGCCAAGGATTTAATCCAAGAACTTTTCATTACGATCTGGATAAGAAAAGACCAGCTCCCACATACGATCAATTGGGAGAATTACCTGTATGCAGCGCTTAGATATCGGGTTATAAATTACATTCAAGCTGATGAGGTTCGCATACGATATGCCAATGAACGGCTGAAGCAAGTTGAACTCCTGCAGTCGCAAAGGGCTGACAGTACGATAGCTGCGGGTGAACTCGAAAACCTGATTGATCAGGCGATAGACCATATGCCGAGAAGGATTCAGGAGGTTTTCAGACTCAGTTATACAGAGGGGTATTCGCCCCAGGAAATCGCCAAACAGTTATCTTTGTCGCTGCAGACCGTCAAAAATTACCTGACTGATGCGAAGGCGATCGTTAGGCGATTTCTGCATGACTATCCCGCAGTAATATCCCTAAGTCTTTTCAGTCTCGCCGATTTCCACCACTTTATTTAATTAAAGTTTAACAAAAATTATAAGTACAAATCTGCACCATACCTGATATACCAATAAAGGGGCATCTAAATTGGATATCAGGAAGCAACGGGAAATTTTTAGGAGATACCTACGGGGCACGGCTTCACCAGATGAAAAGGTCTGGGTAGAAGCTTGGTATGCGGCATTTGATGTTCCAGAGCGACAGGATGTTGTTCCTGAGCCCGTCGACGACGTGAAGGAATACATTGCACAGGAGATCACTCGCTCGTTAAACGCGCGTCGTCGAACCTACCGCTTATGGCGGTGGGGAGCGGCGGCATGTTTGATCGCTGGCATTGGGATAAGCACGTACCTTTTCGTTTTTCAGCAATCAGTCCGCATGGTCTATACCGTTGTGTCCACAGGGGTGAATGAGCGACGGATGCTTTACTTAGCGGATAGTACACAGTTATGGCTTAATGCGGGCACCGAGATACGCTATCTGCCTCAAAGCTACGGAAAGAAAAAGCGAGAAATCTGGTTACAAAAAGGCGAGGTGTTTTTGGAAGTGACGCCAAATAAGCGTGTGCCTTTATTGGTGTATTGGGATGATCTGGAAGTAAAAGTGTTGGGCACTGCGTTCAACGTGCATGTGCAGCAACAGGTTTTGGAGGTGGGTGTACGCAAGGGTAAAGTGGCGGTCCATCGCGGGGGCCAACCGTTGGGCGTGTTGACCAAAGGTACACAACTCCAGTACGACCGTGCAAAAGCGGTCGCCTATAAGTACCACCATCCCACGGATCGGATAGCCATTTGGCAGATGGATAAGCTTGCATTGGAGAATGCAAGCTTCACTGAACTGAGAAAAGCCCTTATTGATTTTTATGGGATAGTTATCGAAGCGGGAAGCCCACTGGTCTCGGAACTTCGGTTTACGATGGAATTGGAACGCGCAGCCACATCGAAGCAGACACTAGAAGTGGTATGCGCCATTCATGAACTTAAATTAAGAAAGGAGGTAGATGGAACGGCAACCTTATATAAATAAATGACCCATCATCAAAACAGGAGCCATTATCATTGACGGTGACAACGGCTCCCAAAAAATGAAATAGTACTTATTAACTGACAAAAATATATGAAATTTATTCGATATCAGCCATTGTTAGGCAAATATTACATTTTTGCGATTTTGTGGGGGCTTTTGGCCGGATCGGCACTTGCGTCGGGGCAAACCGACGTGTTGGATCAACGAGTTACCATTACCTTACAAAAGGGGAATCTAGCCACGGCGTTAAATGCGTTGAAGATAGACTATCAAGTCAAGTTCGCTTATGATCCGCAAAAATTCCAGCTTGAAGTGAATCAAATAACGGAGAAAGTATTTATGGACGCGCCGCTTTCCACCGTACTTAGCAATTTATTGTACCCGGTGGGTATCGGTTACAAGGAAGTGAATGGTACCATTATTCTCACGGAAAGGCCTAGGGTACAGACACGTGTTTCAGGAATGGTGCGCGATTCGTTGGGTAATCCATTGCAAGGGGTTTCAGTTTCGGAAAAAGAGAACGTAAGCGGCGCAGCCACAGCGGCAGATGGCCGATATCAATTGGTTACACATGCAGATGCCATTCTTGTGTTTTCCATGCTGGGTTACGTAACCCAGGAGGAGCCCGTAAACGGCAGGACAACCATTGATGTGCTGCTGAAAGCGGACGCCTCTGCCTTAGAGGAAGTGGTGGTAACCGCAATCGGTATCAGACAACAAAAACGGAAAATAGGCTATGCCACACAAGAGGTGAATCCCGAAGTGTTGTCACAATCCAAAACAACCAATTTAGGGAGTGCCTTGTCAGGACAGGTAGCTGGGCTTACCGTTGCCAATCCTACGGGATTATTTCAGACGCCCTCGCTGACATTACGCGGCAATAAGCCATTGATTGTACTGGATGGCGTACCTGTTGAAACCGATTTCTATGATATTTCCAGCGAAGATATCGAAAACATTAACGTGTTGAAGGGAACTACCGCATCGGCACTGTACGGTTCGCGGGGCAAAAACGGAGCAATTCTTATCACCAGTAAGCGAGCCAAAGAAGAAATCCTGGAGGTAAACGTGGGTACGAATAACCTATTTACAGCTGGGTTTACGGTATACCCTGAAACGCAGACGCAATACGGAAACGGTTCGAACGGCCAATACGAATTCTGGGATGGGGCCGATGGAGGAATTTCTGACGGGGATATGATATGGGGCCCAAAATTCGGTACAGGGGTAAAAGTGCCCCAGTGGAACAGCCCCATACGCGACAAGCAGACTGATGAAGTGATTCCTTGGTGGGGTGATGTGTCCGGTACCATTTATGACGACAAATCCCGTTATGAGCGGGTTCCCACTGATTGGGTCCGCTATGACAACCTGGGCGATTTCTTAAGTACAGGCATCGTGACTAACAATTCACTATCCATGGCCTATAAGGGCAAGCGAGCCAGTTTTTATGCATCCGGGAACTACGCATACCAAAAAGGCCAAGTACCCAATACGTCGCTCAACACCGGCGGCGCCAAACTTAATGCATCGTTTTTCCTTGCAGACAACCTCCAGTTGGATGCATCGCTGTCATACAATAAAGTGTATTCCCCGAATTATCCGAGGTACGGATACGGCCCCAAAAACCACATGTACACCATCCTCATCTGGATGGGTGACGATGTGAACGGAAAAGACCTGCGTGAACACCGCTATGTGCCGGGACAGGAAGGGTACCGCCAGGCAAACTACAATTACGCTTGGTACAACAATCCCTATTTTGCCGCTTTGGAGTTGCAGCAGAAACAAGATCGAAATGTGATGCACGGGCAAACCCAGCTCAACTGGAAAATATTGCCCAACCTGAATTTGCAGGGGCGTGCTTCGATGCGCGAAAATAGGACCTTTGAGGATATGCAAAGCCCAAAGTCTTACATGAACTACGGAGACTCACGAAACGGCGATTACAAGTTGTGGAATAAGGCGCAACTCAATATCGATGCAGACGTGCTGGCTACCTACAACCAATCCCTGGCATCGCAGCTTGATCTCACACTCAATGTCGGGGCGTCCTCTTTCCATCGCACCTATCGCGAAGACTACGAGTCGAGCGATGGCCTTATCGTGCCTTTCGTGTATAGCCTTAACAATACCCAGGGACCGGTACAGGCAACCAATTACTTTCAAGAGAAAGCCATCCGAAGTGTTTATGGAAGCGCCAATCTGGACATCTTCAATGCATTGTATCTCAATTTTTCTGCACGAAACGACTGGTCATCTACTTTGCCCCAAGGCGGCAATTCCTATTTCTATCCTGCTGTGTCGATGAGTACGGTGGTCTCCGATTACTTAAAGTTACCCAAAGCGTTTGACTTCTTACGGCTTTATGCGTCCTGGGCACAGGTGTCCAGCGATCTGGATCCTTACAGCATTTATTCCTCATATAACAAAAGTGTCACCTATGGTTCAATACCTTCTGTTACTTATCCAGCAGGCATTGTAAACCCGGCCATCCAGCCCGACAAGTCTACTTCATATGAAGCGGGGGTGTCCACCGCTTTTGCCAACAACCGGTTTTCAGTTGATTTTACGTACTACCACATTAAGGATGAAAACCAGATCATTGACCTCAATATCTCGGAAGCCTCTGGTTTCTCTTCGCGGAAGGTGAATGGCAATGTCTACCTTACCAATGGTTACGAAGTGATGGCAGCCGCAAAACCTATTGTCGGAAAGGATTTCTCGTGGGATATGAGTATCAATTGGAATCACTATGCCAAGAGAATCGATGAAATCTATGGTAATCAGGCAAAGTTCGGCGAACTGCGTGTAGGCGACCGGGCAGATAGCTACTACGCCACGGTTTGGCAAAAAAGCAGCGACGGCAAACTGATCTTGGATCCCAATAGTGGACTTCCCATAAGAGATCCGTACCCTACCTACATCGGCAACCTAGAGCCGGATTGGCGTTTGGGATTTCAAAATAGATTCAACGTAAAAGGGTTCATGGTCAACCTCGATATCGATGGTGCTTGGGGTGGGGTTATGCGTTCAATGACTATTGAAAAGATGTGGTGGGGGGGCAAGCATCCCAAGTCGGTGGAATATCGTGATGCCGAATATGCGGCAGGTCACCCGGTATACGTCCCTACCGGGGTGGTTGTCACCGGCGGTGAACTCCAACGAGATGTAGATGGAAACATCCTTTCCGATACACGCACCTATACGTCCAATGTAACGGCTGTCAACTGGCAGACATGGAGCCAAATTTACCCCTACCAAGCACAGGTAACTGAAGCGGAAAGCAAGCAGTTTGCCAATACTTATGATCGTTCTTATTTTAAACTGCGCCGGTTGTCGATAGGTTACGATGTGGCTAAACTGATGAAAATAGGTCATGCAAAAAATGCGGTCGTTACCTTGTATGGGTATAACCTGCTGATGTGGAAGAAAATACCATACATAGATCCGGATTACGGCAATGACAACGATCTGCAGGACCCCTCGGCACGTTACCTAGGGTTTTCTATCAATTTGAAGTTTTAAATAGTTTTTCATCACCCGCTATACGTATAGAACATGAATAGATTATATAGTATATTGTTGGCTGCAACTATCCTGGCATCCTGCAAACCCCTGGATGAAATGAATGTCGATCCCAACCGTCCTACGGAAACCCACCCCCGGTTACAGCTTACCAAAATACAGTGGGATGCTTTCCGTGCTTATCAAGGTACGGGACCCTTGTATGCGCTGAAAATGCTTGTGCAGACAGATGGCGAAAACGCCAATCAATACTACAAGTGGAATCGAAGCGGATTCGAGGCCTATGCCTCGCTGCGCGATATCACGAAAATGGCTGAAGAAGCGGCACGTATAGGAAACACGTCGTATGAAGCGTTGGCTAAGTTTTTCAGGAGTTATTATTTTTACAATTTAACACTGACGTTTGGAGATATTCCTTATTCCCAAGCGTTAAAAGGTGAAGCGGAGGAAGGGATTTATACGCCGACCTACGACGCTCAGAAATCCGTGTTTCAAGGTATTATATCCGAATTGGCCGAGGCGGATGCCCTGCTGGCACAGTCCAATACCATCATCGATGGAGACATCATCTATGGCGGCAATGCCGAGAAGTGGCGCAAACTGGTTAACGCCTTCCGCCTGAAAGTTTTGATGACACTTTCGGACCACGAATCCGATGCAGCATTGAATGTAAAGAGCACATTTGCACAGATTGTGGCCGAGGGTCCGCTGCTTGAGGCAACCGGGGGAAATTTGCTAGCCGATGATGCACAGTTGGTATTCCTCAATCAAGAAGGTAATCGCTACCCCGAGTTCAATTCCAGTGGATACGGTTCAGGTATGTACATCGACTCAACGTTTATTCGGCGGCTTCAGGATCGGGAGGATCCCCGTCTTTTTGTCTATTGTACGCAAACACGGGTAGGCAAGGAAGCCGGTAAGGCCCTCAATGATTTTACCGCTTACGAAGGCGGTGACCCCGCCGCTCCCTATGCGCAGGTAAACCTCAAAGCTGCTGCGGGACGTACGTCGAAGGTGCTCGAACGTTATCACCAGGATCCCACAAACGAACCGCTTGTATTGATGGGGTATGCCGAACAGCAATTCATTTTGGCCGAAGCCGTAGTAAGGGGATGGATCAGTGGCGATGCCAATGCTTATTATGAGTCAGGGATCCGGGCATCGTTTAAGTTCTATGAAACGTATGCTAAAGGAGTGGGGACATATGTGGATGAAACAGCGGCTACCGCGTACCTAAGTCATCCGCTGGTCGATTTCGCGTCGACTCAAAGTCAGGCCGATCGATTGGAACGGATCATCACGCAAAAGTATCTACGTTCGTTCCTGCAAGGCGGTTGGTCGGCATTCTATGATCACCTGCGCACGGGGTATCCCGCGTTCAGGAGGCCCAATGGAGTTGAGGTGCCTTTTCGTTGGATGTATCCCCAATCGGAATACAATTACAATGGCGAACAGGTATCAATAGCCATTGAGAGCCAGTTTGGGGCAGGTAATGACGGCATCAATGAAAAACCTTGGTGGTTGAAATAGAGAAGGAGATATAGTAACTTGCACACGATACGTTATAACCATGGAATCAAGGAGAACCTTTCTTAAAAAAGCGTCGCTGCTGGCGGGGGCCACAGCTACGTTTCAATTATTGCCCGAATCCATTCAGCGTGCGCTGGCCATCGATGCACCCAAGGGTAGCACTTATCTCGATGCAGAGCATGTTGTCTTCCTAATGCAGGAGAACCGCTCGTTTGACCATTGCTACGGTACCCTTCGCGGGGTCCGTGGCTTTAACGACCCGCGGGCTATCCGTTTGCCCAACGGACTGCCGGTATGGGCGCAGACCGATGCACAGGGAAGAAGCTATTCGCCGTTTCACCTAGATATTGAAAACACGAAGGCCACCTGGATGGGGTCGCTGCCGCATGGCTGGAGAGATATGGTGCATGCGCGCAACGACGGAAAACTCGACACCTGGCTGGAAGCGAAGCGTGCAGGCAATCCCGAATACCGAGATATGCCGCTTACCATGGGCTATTACGACCGCCGAGATGTACCTTTCTATTATGCATTTGCCGATGCGTTTACCGTTTGCGACCAGCATTTCTGCTCGTCGCTCACTGGTACCAGTGCCAATCGTTCTTATTTCTGGGCCGGCGCCATCCGCGAAGAGCCCCATAATCCCGATTCCATTGCTCATGTAGACAATGGACAGATCAACTACAAAGATGTAGGTTGGACAACCTATCCCGAGCGTTTGCAGGAAGCCGGGATTGCTTGGAAAGTATATCAAAATGAATTGAGCTTACCCGTAGGGCTGGATGACAATGAAGAAGACTGGCTCGCTAACTTCACAGACAATAACTTGGAGTTTTACAAGCAATATCGTGTACGGTTTCATGCCGCCCATCGCGCATTTATGGGGCGTCGTTTGATCGAACTGGAAGCCACACTGGCCAGCGGCGAAGTAGAGGAACGTGAAAAACTTCAGGAACAGTTAACCAGGCTGCGACTTGATATTGAGCAATATAGCAAAGACAATTTTGATAAACTCACCTCCTTTGAGCAGGAAATCCACCGTCGCGCGTTCGTTACGAATACCGGCGACCCAGATTACCATCGCTTAGAATCGATAACGTATACGGATACCGAGGGGGAGAAAACGGTTGAGGTACCCAAGGGCGATATCTTTCATCAATTCCGTGAAGATGTCAATGAGGGCAAGTTGCCCACCGTCTCTTGGCTGGTAGCACCTTGCCGCTTTTCAGACCATCCCGGGTCGCCGTGGTATGGCGCCTGGTACTTATCGGAAGCACTTGATATACTTACCAAGAATCCCGAGGTATGGAAGAAGACGATTTTTATCCTTACGTACGACGAAAATGACGGGTATTTTGATCACATACCACCTTTTGTACCCCCACTTACTAGCCGAGGCGAAACTGGGGCCGTTGCGGTCGGTATCGATACCGCCGAAGAATATGTAACGGCCCAGCAGGAGAAACTACGGACAGGCAATTCTGACGCTACACTAGATAGTCCTATTGGTTTGGGATTTCGAGTGCCTTTGGTGGTGGCCTCGCCCTGGACAAAAGGCGGGTGGGTCAATTCGGAGGTGTTTGATCATACTTCCACCCTGCAGTTTCTTGAACATTTTATTGAAAGGAAAACGGGCAATCAAGTATATGAGTCCAATATCAGCGCTTGGCGACGTCTAACCTGTGGCAACCTGACTTCGGTTTTTCGCCCCGCCCAAGGAGGGGAGAGCGACGACATGCTGCATCCGGTAGACCGCAATGCGTATGTTGAACGTATTTATTCGGCTAAAACGAAGGGGCTTCCAGGCAATTACAAGTTATTGAAGTCGGATGAGCTTGCCTTGCTCAAACAAGGTAGACATGATTCCAAACTGCTGCCCCAGCAAGAGCAAGGCACAAAGCCGGCTTGCGGTATCCCGTATGATGCTACAGTCAATGCAGGTATCGATCGAGCATCCGGCGAGCTGGTAGTGCGTTTCGCATTAGCAGGCAATCTGCCGAAAACCAAGACTATTGGTATACCTTTCATCGCTGTAACAAGGCTCCCCTATCGGGGTGATGCTTTGCCCGGGCGAAATTGGAATTTTACCGTCCGAGAGGGTGAGCCGCTAGCATACCGGTGGCCGCTGGCACATTTTGAGGGCGAAGCCTATCATCTGGAAATCTGCGGGCCGAATGGATTTTACCGGGAGTTCAAGGGAAATGCGACACTAGCAGAATGTCTGGTGGAGATGACGTTAACGCCAGGTCGGCAAGAGATCATATTTGAGGCTGTCCTTCGCCCGGGAGAGGTGTTTGAAGTACAGGATCTATCCTACGGGCGGGCTACAAAGATGGTATCTTCAGATGGCAAGGTGCGGCTGGATATCCCGCTGGATGATTCAAACGGTTGGTACGATTTTCAAGTCAGCGCCAGGGAGTACCCCGGGCTAATACACCGATATGCAGGCCACGTGGAGACCGGCCTTCCGAGTATCACGGATCCTTTAATGGGGGGAATGGTGTGACTTCACTTCGCTGATTTTCAGTTCTTCTTATCGTTGTATTCATGATAACTATTTTTGATGTACATGATCATGTCGTATTCAGACATGTTTCTTGCGGTGTCAACATTCGGGCGGTATAGCCGCATAAAAGTTTGTAGGGAATCCCCCTCAAGACGGGTTAAATTTTGAATCATACCTTTCGAAAAGGTATGATCAATATATCGCTGTTCTTCCTCTTTTATCAGGGTTTTTTGCAGTTTGGATTGAGGAGTATTGTTTTTTCCCAACAAGGATATGACGGAAAGCACATCGATACTAACTAGCGACGCCGTACTATTATTCGCTTGATAATAAGGCTTTGGAACATTAGAAAAATAGTTCTTCGCGATGAAGATGTCTTTCAATTTCGGTTTATTGTAATTGAAAGTTTTGGCAAATCCGTCTCGGAATTTTAAGGAATCCGCTTTGTAATTTCTTAAAACACTGATTTTTACCTCATCCAGTAAAATTGTCTTTGGCTTCATGTAAATATCCAAATCACTATTTAGCTGATAAACGATTTGGGTAAATTCTTGATAACCAACTGAAGAAAAGGTTAGGGTATCACCGAGTTTGATTTTTGATAGTGAGAATTTGCCATCGGCATCGGAATAAGTGATTTGCGGTGCTACGCTGATTGAAACACCGGCAAGATAATTACCCGAATACATATCCTTAATTGTTCCCTTCATGTCTTGCGCGAAAGATACGCCTGTAGTAAAAATAAATAGTGATAATAATTGTAAGGCTTTCAATTTCAATTACTTTGCATAAAAGTATTCTAAAAGAAAGCATTTAGCACGATTATTAACTCTTTTTAACATTATACCCAGCCAAGTCTGATAACTAAAAAATAGTTTGTATTTGTGCTGAGAAATCCTCCCAACTGTCCGTTTGATCAGTTATTATAAATACCATATTATGAGTGTAAGATTGGTTGTCCGCAAAATACCTGTTTTCCGGGGTGTTCTTCTACACATTGCTATTTACATTTGTTCCGACAGGAGCGTGTATTCTACGCGGTGATAATAAGGCGTACAGAACTCCTATTTTGGTACATATTTTGGTAACAAAAGTGACATGAAAAAGATTTTCGTTATTTTAATTGTCGCAGCTAGCTTTGGCGGCGTAGCGCATGCACAGAAATTTAATTTAGGAAAAGCAGCAAGTGCGGCATCAAAAGGTGCGTCGGCACTGACGTTTACCAACGAGGATGCCGTTAGGCTATCCAAGGAGGCTGTCGAGTGGATGGACGCCAACAACGAAATAGCTGGTCCGGATAATCCGTACACGAAACGCTTAGAACGTTTATTCGGTAAACACCAGACGCAGGATGGTTTGGCATTGAACTACAAGGTTTATCTGGTGAGTGATATCAATGCTTTCGCGTGTGCAGACGGCAGCGTACGTGTCTTTTCTTCCTTAATGGATATTATGACGGACGACGAGCTGCTTTCCATTATCGGCCACGAAATCGGCCACGTTAAAAACGAGGATACCAAAGACGCGATGAAGAACGCCTACATGGCGGCAGCAGCCATGGATGCAGCGAGTGCCAGTTCCGATAAAGTACAGGCGCTTTCCGAAAGCCAGCTGGGGGAGATGGCCAATGCCATGTTAGGCGCCTCCCACAGCCGTAAGCAGGAATCACAGGCAGATGAGTATGCATATCATTTTATGAAACAGCATGATTATAATGTAGTGGCGGCATACCGGGCATTTCGCAAATTATCCCTATTGTCCAGTGGTGGAGATAAGGTTTCAGGCTTTGAGAAAATGCTCAGTTCTCACCCTGATAGCGACAAGCGTGCAGAAGAAGTGAAAAAGAAAGCACAGGAGGAGGGTCTATGGGAGGATCCTGGTACAGTAGCGTTACCGACAACGCCGCTTACAGATTAATAAGCCAAGTATACCCGCCCATAGCGCAATTGAGCGCTTTTACATGTCCGTCGTGAGATGCTCAAGGCCCCGGCCAGCCGGGGCCTGTAATTGACTTGAGCAACTTAGCGAAAATGATATTGCGGTGATATACGCTTTGCAACTTGCACCGTACTTTTGCGCATATATGGAAATCCTTCGCAGAAAAGATAGCCTGCGGAATTGGCTGATTCGCTATAGTTTTTTCTTTTTAGGATTGGTGTGTTTTGGACTCGGAGTGGCCATTTCCGTCAAAATGCAACATTTGGGCCTACACCCTTGGGACGTGCTGAATATCGCTCTTTTTGAGCGTTTCGGTCTCTCTATCGGCACGTGGACTGTTATTATCGGCTTTATATTGATAACAATTTCTCTCGTTGTTAGTCGAAAGTACGTCAACCTCGGAACTTTTCTGAACGCCTTGCTCATTGGTCCCATAATGGATTTTTTTCTTTGGTTGGATATATTACCTGCTCCAGGGTTTACCTGGATTGACTACCTCTGGCTGTTGGTAGGGATACTCATTGTAGGCACTGGCGGTGGCCTGTACGTATCAGGCGGAATAGGTGCCGGGCCCCGTGATGGCTTTATGCTTTCCATGGCGGAACAAACAAAGCTTTCCGTCAGTAAAGCGCGAATTATCGTTGAATGTTTTGTGTTGCTCGTAGGCTATCTGCTGGGAGGCCCCGTGTTCCTTGTTACTTTTCTATATACCTTTATCATGAGTCCTATTTTCCAGCTTTCATTAAAGTTTTTTACGAGACTTAGGAACGAGCTATGTGACCCGCTTCCGGATCGGTAGGAAAGCGCTCCGGTACTCGTATTCAACGTAGCGAATACTTGTGTAGTAGGCTGGATATTACGCGTCAGTTGCCACTAAGCCGGCAATTCTAAAGCTTTTATCCAAATCAACTGCTTCTTTTATTACATTAGTTAAGACAGGAGTATCAATTTCATCGACCGATTGATAAATTTTGTAGTAAACCTGTTTATTTCTTCCATGTGTCAAATAGTTGTTTTCGTCTTTCAGGCGATTGCCGTACCAAAAACCAAACAGCACGCCACTTTTTACACCACTTCGGGGAACGGATGCGGGAAATATCAGGCAGATGGACTTGTTGCCGTAGAAAAATGGGACATTGTAGGACAGTTTCTCCTTTCCGTATCCGTTTAACGTTTCTATAGTTAGTTCACGTAAAACGTCTGTTAGCAAAGCTTCATCTCTTGGAAGAAACTCAAACAATTCGACCAGCGACCAGAATTTCAGCTGCTCTTTTGCCATATAGGGTTTTACTTTTTTAAGGCCAATAACAAGTCGTCCAATTGCTTGAAATCTATGATCATACCTTCTTTGAAGCCCATCGCTATCTCTTTCTCGAGGTCGGCAAGCGTATCGTAAGTCAGCAGCATATCCACTTGTACGTTATTATTTTTCGGGATAAAGCTATTCTCCCATAAATTTTGCGGAAACGCAGGATTTATCGTGCCGTTTTCATCACAGAATCCGCCTTTCGAGGCAAATGATTTTTCTTTCACGATAGCAAGAAAGTTAGCCCTGCTCCAATGCTTTTCGCCTTCGGGGCTTACCATTGCGTAGTGCCAAAAACCTCCTTCGCGGAAATCCATTGTTTTCGTTTCGGCTCTCCAGGGCTTTGGTCCCCACCATTGGTCCAGCAGTTCGGGAGAGGTCCACGCCTGCCAAACCAATTCAAGGTTTGCGGCAAATTCACGGGTAATGTGGATGGTTTTGTTTTCTTTGTTGACGGTGAAGTCAAATAATAATGCGGGATTCATGTTATCTATTTTTTAATGTGAGTAATAAATCATCTAAATTTTTAAGATGTGAGGAAAAGCCCTTTTTGTGGCTAGTTGTTGCCATTTTTTCGAACATTTCGGGACTCTTGTATTTCTCGGTAATCTTTACGCGTGTTTTGCCATCCGTTTCGCTGAAAATAAGAGTGCATTCGGTACGTGGGAAGTCCGGATTGACCCGTCCGTTTTCATCGCTGAATGCCCTCAATTCCGTGATGCTTTTTTGCGGTTCAATTTTTTTGTAATCATACCGGCTCCAATGTTTGTTTCCTTCGGGGCTTACGATTGCGTAATGCCAAAAACCGCCTTCTTGGAAATCCAGCGTTTTCGTTTCTGTTCTATACGGGTTTGGCGCACACCACTGGTCGAGCAGTTGGGGCATTGTCCACGCTTGCCAAACCAATTCAAGGCTGGCATCAAATTCACGTGTGATGCGAATGGTTCTATTTTCCCTATCTATGGAAAAATCAAACAAGCCGTTACTTTTCATTTTTTCTATTTTTTGATCGTCGCCAATAAGTTGTCTAATTGGTTAAATCTTGTTTCCCAGATTTTGCGGAACTGATCTAACCAGTTATCTATTTCTTTCATTTTATCCAGTTCAAGTTGGTAATAGATTTCCCTGCCTTTGTGTTCCTGTTTGATCAGTTCGCATTCCGTCAAAATGCGTAGATGTTTGGATACCGCTTGCCGGCTTGTATCAAAGTGTTCAGCAATAGCGTTCGGTGTCATTGCCTGTAATGCAATTAAGGCGATAATTCCCCGTCTTGTCGGGTCTGCAATTGCTTGGAAAATATCCCGTCTCATGGCTGTTGTCTTTATTTGTGAAACCAATCAGTTGCAAATATATGTGCAACTTTTCGGTTTCGCAAATTTTTATCCCATTTTTTTTCCGGCAGTCAAAAGATGCACCCCGTTATGAGCTTCTTTGCTCATCGATAAATGTTCCATTGTTTAGTATCAGATTCTATAATTCCGTTCCACATTTTCAACCTAAAAGGAAAAAATAGTTGAATTTATTTGGAAGTCAAAAGATTTTCTCTATACTTGTATTTGAATACGTAGTCATTTTGAAATAATGCAATCGGACAAACATAAAAAGCAGTATACATCAGAGGATGTTGCCCGGTTGGCTGGGGTCTCTCAGTCGACGGTTTCGCGTGTGTTTGCCGGAAACATGGGGGTGTCGGAGAAGAAGCGGAAGAAAATTCTGGAAATTGCTAATGAGCTAAATTATCAGCCCAATGCCCACGCACGAAGCCTGATTACAAGAAAAAGCAAGTTGATCGGCATCGTAATGCGGCGAATACGTAATCCGTTTTACTCTGCGGTGCTCGAGATTTTCCACGCTCGCTTTTCAGCGTTGGGCTACAACTTAATCTTTATAAATTCTGACAACGAAGAAATCACGGAATCTGAGATCAGTAAACTGCTGGAATACAATGTGGCTGGCGTTATTGTGTCAGACGCAATACTTTCCCCGGAGGCTGAGGCCAGATTTAAAAGGCATGGTATCGCCATTGTGTTGTTCAACCGTTATGTAGAACATGCGGATTACAGTGCTGTTTTCTGCGATAATTATTTGGCTGCGAAGCAGATCGCCCGTTATTTGGTAGAAACTGGGCATCGTTCCTTTGCCTTTATTTCCGGGCCGCAAGATACGTCTATCACGATCGATAGGCTGCGCGGATTTCGAGAGGTGTTGGCGGATAAGAACATCACCGATCTGCTTGTGGAATCAGGTCAATACACCTACGAGAGCGGATTTAAAGCCACTCAAGAGTTGCTCACCCGTGACAAATCGATCGATTGTATTTTCGGAGGCAATGATGTCATAGCGCTTGGGGCGATGGATGCTATCCGATTAATTGGGATGAAGGTCCCTGATGACATCTCTGTGGTGGGGTTTGATAATATACTGATGACCGGTTGGTTTTCTTACATGCTTACCACCTGGGAGCAGCCTCTCGAGGAAATGGTTGACACGACGGTATCTTTGTTAATAGACGATATTACGAACAAGTTGAGGAAACCACAGACGTTGATGATGAAAGGCCATTTAATCATTAGAAATACCGTTAAGGTCAGAAGCTGAAAATTTTTGCCTTATTATGCATACGTATTCAAAAACACTGAGTCTATCTCGCGCTTCGGGTGTTTGGTGATCACTGCATAAGAGGACAATTGTAAGAAATTATGATAAAACAGCAATAATAACCCGTTATGAGTGATGTATAGCAGTGGTAAATGCACTTCTGTTTTTTTAAACGATTTGACTACGTATTCTTAAATCAAAATACCAAATTGTAACACTTAAATTTCTTAAATTATGAAACGAAAATGCAGTTTCAAATTCCCGATCAGGGAAATCGGGCTGAAGCATGAAGCACTCCTGCTGCGTATGGTCTTGGTTCTGGCGTCGGCATTTTTGACGATGGGGGTAGCTCAAGGGCAGGCCTTGGTTTCGGGCGTGGTGCGGGCCGTGGAGGGACAACCCCTTCCAGGGGCTTCGATATCGGTGGCGGGTACGGATAGGCAGACCCGCGCGGATAGCGATGGTCACTTCCGCATTACAACCAATCAAGCTACCGATTCATTGGTTGTCAGCTTCGTTGGATATGTATCCAAGACCATTCCCATTGGCGGTGCAACCTATCTGGAAATTACACTCGAAGCCGGGTCCGGACAACTGGATGAAGTGATTGTCGTAGGATACGGTACACAGAAGAAAATCAACCTCACGGGATCAGTCGCCCAAATGGACGGAGAAATCCTTCAGAACAGGGCAGTTTCGAACATTGGTCAGGCGTTGCAGGGAGCCGCAGGTAACCTTAATATCAGCCCGAGTGGCGAAGGTGGTGGGCCTGGCGCGGTGGTAAACTACAATATCCGCGGGGCCACAACGTTGAGCGGGAGCGGAAGTCCATTTTTTGTAGTTGATGGGGTGCCCGTCGAAAATATAAATCACCTGAATGCGGCGGATATCCAGTCGGTTACCGTTCTGAAAGACGCAGCATCATCAACGATCTACGGCGCCCGCGCTGCCTATGGTGTGATCTTAATTACCACCAAAACCGGAAGTGCTGCGAAAACGATCATTTCGTATCGGAATAATTTCGGGTTTAATGAGGCTACGCGCATTCCCGATCAGGTAAATTCCTTAGAATTCGCTGAGGCCTATAATATTGCCTCGCTCAACGCCGGGCAATCACCGATGTTTACTGCCGAACACATCGATCGGATCCGCGCTTACATGGCTGATCCGATTAATACCCCTTCAAATATTCCCAATCCCAACAACCCCGATTTCTGGTCATACGCCACGTTGGAGAACGACAATGTCGACTGGATTCGTGCCATATTTAAGCCGGGCACGGAGAACCAGAAACACGACCTAAGCGTTAGTGGGGGAGGCGAAAAGGTTACCTATTATGTGGGGCTCGGGCGCTTTAATGAGGGTGGCCTACTTCGATATGGTGATGAGAAGTTTAATAGATGGACCGTCACTAATAATTTAACATTCAAGCCGCTAAAATGGCTGCGTGGAGACATCCGGCTACGCTACCACCGCGAAAACAAGAATATTCCATCGCCTGGGCATAACAACAATATCGGTAATTGGATGCATTTTGCGAGTACACGCTTTCCTAATTGGGCCTTAAAAGATCCGAATGGCAACTGGGCACTAACGTCTGAAATGGGGCGGCAATGGGAGGGACGGGGTATTTTCCGAGATGACATGCTCAATCTTACCGGGGCATTGGAACTGGAACCTATACGTGATTGGAAAATCAACATGGATTACACCTATCGGCTGACGAATGCGAAGTCGTCGTCCCAGATCAAGCCTTTTGCGTGGGAGCATACGGTAGCTGGCGAGCCGATCATGAATGTCAATAATTTCTATGCAACCGATATGTCGCAGCAGCTGTACAATACCGGTAATATCTACACATCCTATCAGCGAGTTGTCGGCGGCCACTTTATCGGCGCAATGACCGGTTTTCAACTCGAGCTTACCGAGTTCGATTACCTTTATGGAATGAAACGCGACCTGATCTCGCCAAACCTTCCTTCCATTGGCGTAGCTACAGGCGATTCGGATACACGCGATCAATTGACGCATTGGGCCAACATGGGCTTTTTTGGTCGGTTAAACTACAACTTCAACGAAACGTATCTTGCCGAAGTTAATTTTAGGTACGATGGCACTTCTAAATTTCCGAGCGACCGGCGTTTCGGATTCTTCCCATCGATTTCGCTGGGTTATAACATCGCCAATGAAAACTTCTGGTCGATCAAGGATAAAGTGGGTCTGCTGAAACTACGCGCTTCCTATGGGTCGCTGGGTAATCAGGACGTTCCTAATTACTTATACCTAAACACCATGGGTATTGGTACCCGATATGCTTATATCCTGGGTAACGAACTTCCCAACTACCTTGCCGCCCCCGGGCTGGTCAGTCAAAACCTCACCTGGGAAACGGCGACTACCATCAACTTAGGTGTAGATGCGGCTTTCCTGCAAAACCGCCTGACCACATCGCTCGATTGGTATACCCGGACGACAACCAATATGTTTGGCCCGGCCAATGCCCTGCCCGCCTCATTAGGGGCAGCAGTGCCGCTGCTGAACAATGCTGACCTACAAACCAAAGGCTTTGAACTCGCTATCGGATGGAACGACCGCGTCCAGGAACAATTCGCTTATCGGGTTCAGCTTATCTTGTCAGACAATGTTGGAAAAGTAATACGTTACAACAACCCCACGGGAATCTTGTCTACTTACTATGAAGGACAGCGAATCGGTGAGATTTGGGGTTACGAGACGGAAGGGATTATCCAGCAAGATGCCGATGTGGAACGCATGGCCGATCAATCCTACATTTGGGGCACCTGGGGATTGGGTGATATGATGTACAAGGATCAAAACGGTGATGGCAAGATTGACATCGGCGATAATACACACGCAAATCCCGGTGACCTCAAGGTGATCGGGAATTCCTCGTCGCGTTATAATTTTAGTACACGGTTGGGCGTCACGTGGAAATCATTCGATGTCGATCTGTTCATACAAGGTGTCATGAAGCGTGATTTCTCTCCCGCTTACCACGGTAATGCCGGGGTGTTCTATTGGGGGTTCACAGGTGGGTATGGCTCAAACCTGTACCGCGAAACGTTGGATTTCTGGACGCCATCCAACACCGATGCATTTCTGCCGAAACCTTATAATTCCGGTGAAGTGCGAAAGAACCAACAATCGCAAACCCGATACCTGGAAAACGCCGCCTACGCGCGATTGAAGAACATACAGATTGGCTATACCTTACCGGCATCCCTCACAAACCCTATCAGTATTACGAATTTGAGGCTGTTCGTCAGTGGGGAAAACCTGTATACACTTTCTTCTATCCAAAAAAACTTCGATCCGGAGCTAACCGGTGGAAGCTGGGGAAGTGGGAAGGTCTATCCGCTGATGCGTACGTTTTCCTTCGGTGTAAATGTTGATTTCTGACCACGATATAATACTACTGACCATGAACATACAAAAATATTGCGTCTTTACTGCTATCTTGCTTACGATGGGCGCCTGTGACAAATTTCTGGATCGTCCGCCGTTGGATACCATAACCGACCAAGAACTTTCCTTCTCCCAAACAGAAATGGAGCTTTATTCCAATAAATACTATGGAAGCTTCCAAACCTTTAACGGGTACGACCTCGGTATCTTCGAACTCGACAATGCTTCTGATAACATGGTGTCGGGCGACTATAATTACAATGCAAGGCTCGCTGGCACGGTGACGGTACCGAGCGCCGGCGGCGGCTGGGATTGGACGGCTATTCGGGGAATCAACTTCTTTCTGGCCAACTACCATATAACCAAGGAAGCGCCTGCACTGGTAAACCCTTACATCGGTGAAATGTACTTCTGGAGAGCCTGGTATTATTTCGATATGATGAAAGCCTTCGGCGATTTGCCCTGGTATAATCAACCCTTAGGCACCGAGTCCGAAGAACTGTACGCTGAACGGATTTCCCGATCGATTATTGCCGATTCCATCCTAGCCGATCTGGATAAAGCGATTACCCTCCTCCCCGCAAAGGGGCAGGCTGTGCAAGGCAGGCTGCACCGCGATGTTGCAAGTTTGTTCCAGAGCCGAGTGGCCCTCTACGAAGGTACGTGGGAGAAATACCACGCCGGCACCCCCTTCGGCGTACAGGGAGGACAACCCGATCGCTATTTTCGCAAAGCCGTTGCAGCACTGGAAGGAATGATCCAAAGCCAAGCCTACCAAATCGGTCATGCTGGCGCCAGCGAAGAGGACTATCGGCAACTTTTCAACCAGACCGATCTGGCCAATAACCCCGAAGTCCTGCTGTGGCGAAAATACGACCGTGCGTTGGATGTGTATCACTTTGCGCAGAATTATTTCGGCGTGAGCGATAAAAATACCGGTCTTTCCAAGTCGTTGGTTGAAAGCTACCTGTGCACTGACGGACTGCCCATTTCGCTGAGTCTAAAATATCAGGGCGATCACACCATCAAAGACGTCGTGGCCAACCGAGATCCGCGTCTAGCGCAAACCATGTATACCTCCGGAAAACCCCGTGTCGTCATCAGTGGCGATACCGTAAGCAAATTCACCGTGCCGGATATGACCCTTGAATCCCGTTTACGCAATACCACCGGTTACCAACTCTACAAAGGAGTCGATCCTGCAGCCGATCATACCGCGGGCGACATTACCGCCTCGATCATTTTTCGCTACGCAGAGGCACTGTTGAACTATGCTGAGGCCAAAGCCGAGCTTGGTGAATGCGATCAAACCGTACTCGATCAAACGGTCAACCAGCTACGCAACCGGGTAGAAATGCCGGCGCTGACCGCAACAGTCGGATTTGTCGATCCAAATTGGGATTTTCCGGAGTTAAGTGGCTTGTTAAACGAAATCAGACGCGAACGCCGAGTAGAACTGGCGTGCGAAGGATACCGTTTTGATGACCTGATGCGATGGGCAGCCACGCACCTCATTCAGCGACCCATGTTGGGTGCTAAGATGCAGCAGTATGAAGCGATTAAAAATCAATTCAATCCCATACTGGATCCTAGTGCAATTCCAACGAATAATCAAGGCTACATTGCCCCGCACTGGAATAGTCCGGCACGAGACGGATGGCAATTCGATCCCGAGGCACATTATCTCAGTCCATTGCCGCAACGGGAGTTGACGCTGAACCCCGCATTAAGGCAAAATCCCGGATACTTGCAATAGATGAGTAATTTGAATCAAATCGACCTGTGGATCATCATCGGCTATTTTGTACTGATGATCGGCCTGGCGATATGGCATAAGCGCTTTGCGTCTGCCAACATGGAAAACTTTTTCCTTGGCGGACGCAAAATACCCGGTTGGTTAAACGGCGTTTCTTACACCGCAGCGTTAGTGAGCCCCGATGCCGCCACCGGATACGGCGGATTGGCAGTAGCCACCGGCGCCTTTATCAGCTGGTGGTATATGAGCCGTTTTGGATTGGCGCTCTTTGTTGCGGGTGTCCTCTTTGCGTTTTTCTGGCGTAAACTCCGGCTATTCACTTCCCTGGAGTTTTATGACCTCAGATTCGGGCCAAAAACAGCATCCACCATGCGTTTGTGGATTGCCGCACGCACTGCTTTCATCGCCATGCCAGCATGGACGGGCATTACGTTACTTGCCGCTTGCAAGATCATGGAGCCCGCTTTCGGATTATCCAAAATGGAAACATTGGGCTTAATTGTGCCAGTATCTTTTGTATTTGTATTTCTTTCAGGATATCGCGGCGTGGTCATCTCCAACCTGATCCAGATGAGTATTTTCCTAATCGGAGCCGTGGTATTGGCGATTTATACCCTCATCTATTTCGGTGGTGCTGAGGCGATGGTTGGTCAGCTGACAGCGGCCTTCGGCGAAACCAACCCCGAAGTGTTTCAGCTTTTCCCACCCATGGACCACGAAGTATTTCCCCTCATGGCGGCGATGGCATGGATGGTTGGCCAGACCATCGGCTATGGGGGCGATGCGGCTCCTATGGGTGGAGCCATGGAAGGACAACGGATACTGTCTACGCGGTCGCCACGAGAAGCCATGACCATGTACGTCACCACATTGCTTACCATGTTTGTCCTGCTGTTGCTGGTTACCCTTCCTAGTATTTCGGCTATGATCCTTTGGCCCGAACTCCGCGAAGCGGGCCACGACCGGGAGCTGGTCTACGGTAAGTTAATGAAGGAGATGCTTCCAGCGGGGATGATTGGTCTGTTGGCAGCAGCCATGCTTGCAGCCACCATGTCCACCGTTGCAGACAACCTCAACTTTGGCGGGCAGGTACTTGTAAGTGATATCTATAAGCGGTGGTTCGTCAAGGCAGCTAGTGAGCAACATTACCTTAAAATGGGCAGGCTAGCCATGGTACTCATTCTTTCCCTCGCCATGGCTGTCGTATTTCAGGTCACCTTCATTGTAGATGTAGCCATCTTTATGTTGCAACTCAGCGCTGCTGAACTATCGGCAAACTGGGCACAATGGTGGTGGTGGCGTTTTAACGGGCCCGCTCGTTTGGCAGCTTCGCTTGGCGGAGCAGTTATATTCATATTGGTCGTGCTCGGCCCCAAGTTGTTGGGCTACCTAGGATTGCCCGGCGCGGAGGCGCTGGTGCTCCCATGGTGGTGGCAGACACTGCTTGTCGTTGCGCTCACCACCGTACTGTGGGTTACGGTCGCGCTATTAACCAAACCGGAGCCTGATGCGTTGCTGTCTTCATTTTACAACAAGGCACACCCTATGGGTCGGTGGTCGCGTTTTACCGCATACAAACGCCGGGATGAAGGCAGTGCACCAATCTGGCGGGGCTTAGGCGTCGCACTGGTCGGGTTTGCAGCGGCATGCCTACTGGTTTTGGGGGTTACCGATTTATGGTTTGCCCGGTATGTAAACGGAACGGTCGAACTCGTGATGTCATCCATCCTTTTCGTCATCTTTAAACGAACAAGTAGTAAATTTCTTGATTTTTTATCTAAACGTATCTAAATCTCACTGTGCGCAGTATGGACAAAATGAAATTGGAAGTAGGGACAGCTTGGGCAGACATCACCCCACCCCTTGAATTAGGCTTACTTACTTCATCCGTAAAGGGTACTTATGAACCCTTTCTGTCGGTAAGAAGTCCGTTGAAGGCGAAAGTTGTCGCAATAAAAAGCCAAGGAGCAGTTGTGGCACTCGTGTCGCTCGATTTGCTTGGACTCACCGAGACGGTTGTTGGTGATTGGAACCACTTTAAGGAACCCATAAACGAGGCGTTGCCCGGTGGTACGGTCATCATTACCTGTACGCATACCCATAATGCACCGGAATCCGTTGGATTATCACCATTGTATGAATTACCGCGTTTTAAAACGTGGTTGGCCGATTTAAGAAATGCCCTTATCACGGCGATCACCTGCGCTTCGGCATCCCTCCGGCCCTGCAAAGTCCGTTTTGCAGTTTCCTCATTGCAGGATTATTCGTTGCAGCGACGGATAGCGAACGCGGGCCATGTCGTGCTATCGGATAGCATGCAGCCAATAAGCAAACATTTGATGGACCGGCAGCCGGTTGATCGACGCGTACGCACGATGCGGTTCATTGATGATCAGGCTGACACCGTGGCAACGGTAGTCCATACCGCTTGCCACCCGGTGCATGAGATGTGTCTCCCGCAGGTATCAGCCGACTTCCCCGGCGATCTTTGCGCCGCATTAGAGCGCACGGGTGAAACAGGTATGGCCTTGTTTTTAAACGGCGCGGCAGGTGATGTTAACCCCCCCACGGTATCTATGGGCGCAGCGTATGCGGTTGCGCACGGCAACGCATTGGCCGAGGTCGCACGCCGGGCTATCCCGGAGGAACAGGTTGTGGATGGTACCTTGGTTTGCCTGTCGCGCGAAATAGCACTTCCCGTACGCCAAGGGGTCGACTGGCTTTCATCATCCACGGTTGATGCCTGTCTGCATGTCTTGGCGTTCGGTCCGCTAGCCATCGTTTTCCTCCCTGGTGAGCCGTTCACGGAAGTTTCGAACGCCATTGAGCACGCGTCGCCCTACAAACTGACCGTAGTAGTTGCATATGGAGAAAGCTCCATTGGCTACCTACCTACCGCATCCGCATTCGACGATGGCGGATATGAAACGGAGACCGGCCGCTGGTCTTACCTGGCCCCCGGTGCTGCCGTGATCGTCCAGCAGGAAACAATAGCAATGTTGAAAGAATCGATTCAATCTGTTTAGTTACGCACTTTAAAAACACGACAATGAAAAAAATGACATTCAATTACCTCACCGGCCTCCTACTGGCCGTACTGATGGTTTCTGCATTTTCAGGTTGCCAAAATGAACGCGCAGCGGTTTGGTACTATGGTGACGAACAAGGAGATTTGTTGCAAGTACTCCGTTCATCGGGCGTAGCCATCCAACCCAGCGAAACCCCTGCCGACGCCATTGAAAGCGCTCCGGAAGGGAGTTCCGTCTTGCTGCTCGCCCGCACCTATCCGGCGTTAGATCCGACACTCGAGATCACCGGTGAATTATTGACCAAGATCCAGCAGAAACAATTACGGGTATTTGTAGAATACCCCAGCACGTTCGCAGGCCTATCGATTCCCGATACGGCCACAAGCACGCAGTTAGAAAGAGGTGTCATCACTGCGCCGATTTTCGGCAATCAACTCGATACAGGAGCCATCATCGGTATCCACGGGAGCCATGTGCTGGCGGTCGAAGCGGATAACCCTTCTGTCGTACTCGCCCGCGTAGTGGGCATGGACCACGCCGAATTCGGTCTGGCAAATACGAAAACTTACCCCGTTCTGTTTGAAGAAAGCGGTGTAATGGTGGCAACGACCGGATTAAGCCATTTCATCACCGGCAGATACGGCCCGGCGGCGTCGATCAGGCAATTGTGGACCGGTATGATGTCGCACCTGCTCGATGAGCCCGCATTTGCTTTCAGCGAGTGGCCAATCGATGTACGGCCAGCCTATTCGCGCACCGACCAGTTGCCCGACACGGCTCGCATACATAGTATACGACGGGGTGTAGACTGGTTTTGGAAAGGCCACTTTTTTGTACACCCGAGTTGGGAATCCCATTGGCTCAAGTATCAAGGGGACGGTACCGAACCGTTCGGACCGCCCCTACCAGAAGATGCACCGAACGGGGACGGCAGCATGGGTATCCTGGAAGGGCACGCATCCATTATCCGTGAAGATGGATCGCAGGATTACCGATATTGGATGCGTGCCGATGTACAGGGCGAGGCAGCCATGGCCTTGGCGGCAGCCGGTAGTGTTCTCGATAATGATCGCTATAGCCAATACGCTACGAACCTCATCGATTACGTGTTTAGTACCTCCAACATGCGGGCCGGAGAGAAGGCCAATCCACAAAGTGCGGCCTATGGCCATATCGGCTGGTCTACCACGCATCCAGGCGTATTTTACGGGGACGACAATGCGCGCGCTATATTGGGTATGATTGCGGCCTCATCTTATTTAAATACCGACAAGTGGAATCAAGAGATTACCGAGGCCATCATGGCCAATTTCCGTACAACGGGCAAGCAAGGTTTCCGTGGAGAGCGACTAAGTGAGGAAGACATCATCAAAAACGGATGGCCGTATTATCATAATCGCGATCTCACATATCTGCAGCCCCATTTCGAGTCGTGGATGTGGGCCTGTTACCTGTGGTTGTACGCCCATACCGGCTATGAACCGCTATTAACCCGCACCAAAGCCGCCATAAGCGCAACCATGAAGGCCTATCCAGAACAGTGGCTATGGGGCAGTAGTATGCAAACCCAACGGGTCCGGATGCTATTGCCGCTGGCATGGCTCGTGCGCGTAGCGGATACGGATGAACACCGGGAATGGCTTGATCATATGTTCCAGGAAGTGTTACGTTATCAAGACGAAAGTGGTGCACTGCAGGAAGAGATTGGCAAAGGAAAGGGCCACTTTAGAATGCTGACCAAAAACGAAGACTACGGCACGGACGAAAGCTCACTCATTTTTAAGAATGGAGAAGATATCGCCTGTATGCTTTACACGTGCAATTTTGTCGTGTTTGGCATGAATGAAGCCGCCAAGGCAACTGGCAACGAGCGCTATGCGGAAGCCACGGCCAAGCTTGCTGACTTCCTGCTGCGTATACAGGTGAAGAGCGACCGTCACCCCGATCTCGACGGGGCCTGGTTCCGTGCATTCGATTATAGCCGGTGGGACTATTGGGCCTCCAATTCGGATTGGGGCTGGGGCGCATGGTGTACACTCACCGGTTGGATTCAGAGCTGGATCGTAACGACCCAAGCCCAGCTTGAGCGCGACGAATCGCTGTGGGACATCGCGCAACGTCCTGCCGTATCGGATAATGGAAAAGCGATTATTGATCAGATGATGCGCCAATAATTTGCATGTTAACTTACAGACCGGGCAGTCCGTATACTCATAGCGTAGGCTGCTATGTCACTGCCAAACAATAATGGAACAAAAAAACTCGTAAAATGTCAGGATATACCGCACTTGAACTTTCCAACCTAAAAACTTTCTACCAACGGCAATTATTGGAGGATACGCTGCCCTTCTGGTTTCCACGCTCCATCGATGACATCCATGGCGGCTACCTACTCATGCGCGATCGCGACGGCTCGTTGATAGACGACGATAAAGCGGTATGGATACAAGGCCGGTTTGCCTGGTTGCTGGCTACCTTATACAACACCGTAGAAAAGAAGGGTGAATGGCTAGCGGGAGCGAAAAAGGGGGTTGATTTCCTTGAAAAACACGGTTTTGACGTGGATGGTCGGATGTTTTTCCACCTTACCCGTGATGGAAGGCCCATCAGAAAGCGGCGTTATTTTTTCTCAGAAACATTTGCAGTGATCGGGTACGCCGCCTATGCCAAGGCCAGCGGGGATACCCGGATTGGCCAGAAGGCGCGCGATCTTTTCGGCAAATGTATCGAGTATGCCCAAAATCCCGGTTTGTTGGAGCCGAAATTTACAAGTGTAAGGCCGGCAAAAGGAATTGGCGTACCGATGATCCTTATCAATACAGCACAGCAGTTGCGCGACACGATAGGGGATCCAAGATGCGATATGTATATTATGAAATGGATTGACGAAATCGAACGGGACTTCGTTAAAGACGACCTTCGCTGCGTAATGGAACAGGTAGCACCAGATGGGCGTATCATTGACCACATCGACGGTCGCACCTTTTTGCCCGGCCATGCCATCGAGGCTGCTTGGTTCATACTGAATCAAGCAAGGCATCTGGGTAATGACAAGCGGCTGATCCACCTTGGTACCCGCATAATAGACTATATGTGGGAGCGTGCCTGGGATAAGGAGTACGGAGGCATTTATTATTTCAAGGATGTTTTCAATAAGCCCGTGCAGGAATATTACCACGACATGAAATTTTGGTGGCCGCATAACGAGCTGATAATAGCCGCCTTACTTGCCTATTTGCTGACGAAGGATGAAAAATATGCAAAGATGCACGAACAGGTGCATCAATATGCATACGCCCATTTTCACGACAAATCAGACGGCGAATGGTTCGGTTATCTGCACCGCGACGGGACACCCGCGCAGTCTGCCAAAGGGAATTTGTTTAAGGGGCCATTCCACTTGCCCAGGCAAGAGTGGTTTTGTTGGTGGATGATTGATCAGTTTGAAAAAGACCGGTTGTCCGGTCGCAACGTATAAGTAGGGAAACTTCGGGAAAAATTTGGACACTGACGAAATAAACGTTTCGCTTTCCCGTTACTAGGATAGGTTTAGGTTGATAGCCCCTAATCCCATTGGGGCGGATTCCCGTTACCTGAAAGGTAACGGGTTTCTTTTTGGTGATCATTGTCTATTTAATTCTCCCCGTTTCGGGGCTTTGTTTTTGGCCGGTCTTTTCGAGACAGACTTTCACATTGAGCGTTTTTATTTTGAAGGCAGCGGCTCCAAAATGCACATGGCCTCCATTAACATACAACCGGAAAGATGCGGGGTAAGGGATACATCCTTTGTAGAAACAGGAGCCTGCCACCAAGTGCCGGCATAAAGCATCGTTTCCTGGTTTACGCCATGTTCCGCCATAACGGTTGCACAATGGGTAATATAATCATGGAATTTCTTTCGTGTAGCATCATCCAGATCAGGATCATTGATCAGCTTGACAAAGTACCGGAAGAATATGCCGTGGAATAATCCCCCGTCCCCGGTGGTTGCATCGCTTAAGACACCCTGATTGGTAGACATTTTGTCGATGGCATAATTCGCTGCCTTGATTGCCTCTGATAAATATTGTTTGTCCCCGGTAATTTTGTACAGTTCATGCGCGGCACCGAGGAATGTTCCCACATTATACGTATAAACCGCAGGGCTGATATCCCCTTTTGCATTCATATTATCAAACACCTTTCCTGTAGCGGGGTCGTATAGATGATCCCTTAACCACGTGTAGATTTTGATCGCTTCATCCAGGTAAGCTTGCTTGGGTTTCTTCCCGGGTTCGATAATCTCGTCGTACATCGTATAGATCCGTGCAGCGATAATGGCGGCCGGTCCGTTGGAACAGGCATTTTTTGATTTCTTGACATCTGTTTTCCAGGTGATGCCACCTTTCCAGGGTTCTTCCTTCTCGGGGCCCCAAGTCGGCCATATCCAATCGTTGTATAGTTGTTTGGCTTTCAGGAAATATTCTTCACGCTGGGTTGTTTCAAACATGCGTAGTTGGGTGAGCGCCATCCATTCCATATCGTCGACAAACTCATTCCACCAGGGATCAATTTCTTTCCCCGAAAAATTGTAGGCAGGAGCCCCTTTCCACCACAAAGGATAGAAATTAAGGTATTGCTTTTCAGATGTCCGACTATAAGCGTCTACAATAACATCCATGGCATGGGCCTGCGGCCAATAGTGATTGGTAGTCATATTGGACAGGTCGCTTCCGTAATTAAAATAATATCGTTCCGGGTGCCCTTCGAAATTTGCTCCCCAGAAATGCTTGATCAGGGCTTGGGTCATGCCGTCAGCCATCCGGCTCCAGAATGCGGCATCTTTTTCTGTACTAATCACACCGTTACTGTTTGTTTTTCCTTGCAGGGAAATACAAAAACTCAACGTACAGGCAACAAATAAAACTTTTTTCATTTTCTTAGATTATGATTTCGGCAAAGTTACTCAAATTGTGCTACTGTCACCGACACGAAGTGTTAGCCGCGTTCAGCAATCAAGGTGAATCCGTATACCGTGCCGACGCATGGGGACGCGGAACGCTCAAGATTATCCATGCCTGTAGCGACCGTATTCAAGTTACGATTTTCAAGGTTACCTCGGGTGGTCAGATAGGTAGTCAGATTTTCCTTCTATTCAATGCAAACTTTAATGCCATCCTTAAAAATAAATGCGGGTGACCTGGAAAAAATCGGGTTTTTGGTTTTTCAAGAAAGTTTGAAGTATATTTGTTAAAACATTAACCAGTTATGATACCTAAAACACTCCTCAACCTAGGTGCGATGTGCATTTTTTTCCTAGTTGTACTACCTGCCAATGCACAGGACAAGGACGGCATGAAACGCGAATTTAAATTCGGTAAGGTACAGCCTTCGGAATTTGCCCTTATCCCTTTTGCCGCAGATACCGGGGCTACCGGGCTAACGTTATTTGATGTGGGATCCTGCGATTTCCGGCTTGACAATAACGGGTTTGTTTATGTATTCGAGCGTCATGTACGTTATAAGGTGCTAAACAAGAACGGGCTCGATCTGGGGAATCTCGAAGTGCCAGTATTCAAGGGAAGTTCAAGCTCCGGTAAAGAGCGGATCAGCTCCATGCAAGGAGCTACCTATAATTTGGTGGGCGATAAAGTCGTCGTAACCAAACCGAAAAAAGACGCGGAGTTTTCCGAGACATTCGATAAGGATTTTGTATTGCGGAAGATGGCTTTACCCAATGTAAAGGAAGGGTCAATCGTCGAGTTTTTTTACCGAATCGAGTCAGATCTGATTTTCACGTTACGCGGATGGCGATTCCAAAGCGATTTACCCGCCTTGTGGTCGGAATATACCGTTTCCATACCCGAGTTTTTCCAGTACAAAGTGAATCTCAATGGCGAGGAACTGGTCAAGCGCGGGCCTACTACCACTGTCAATGCCACCTATGTGCCAGGGGTAAGCTCCATGGCGCAAAATACGCGCTTCGTGGCCGAAAATATACCCGCACTAAAAGATGAACCCTTCGTAACCACGCTTGATGATTACCGGGCGCAAGTTGAATTCGAATTACAGGGTACACATTTCCCCAACGATATGTACCGTGATTATACAGGCACATGGCCCAAAATCATCCAAGCGTTGAAGGCCGACGAAAATTTTGGCAAATACATGGCCAAGCGCGGTTATATCCGTTCGTTGACACCGGATCTGCTACGCTTAAACGATGGCGACACCCTGGCAGCCGTTGAGCGCATTTATCATTTTGTTCAATCCCAGGTAAAGTGGGATAAATCGTATTGGCGCTACACCACCTACACCAACCCAAAACAACTATTTGAGAAAAAAACAGGCAATTCGGCCGACATCAACCTTGCATTGGTCGGCCTATTGCAGGAAGCAGGGATTTCAGCCTATCCGGTATTGGTGAGCACGCGATCTAACGGAGCCCATCCCGGATATCCCATCATTTCCAAGTTCAATAATGTCGTAGCGCTTGCCCTAGTAGGTGATACTTCATATTTGCTTGATGCGACCGATCTAGACCTGCCTATGGGAATGCTCACTTTTTCGAATCTTTCCCGCCAGGGTTTCCTATGTGACCTCGCGCACGAAGAAGGACAGTGGATATCGACATCGCCCACCTTTTCCGGGGAGAGCCGGTACAATTACATATTGTCATTAGAAGAGGATAATACCTTGCATGGCAAGTTGGTCTATTCTACCTTAGGCTATGAAGGCTGGCGCAGGCGTAGTGGTTACCGTCTGTTTAATGGCGATACCGACTACATCAAAGACTATTGCGAGGATAAGCCCGGTCTCACGGTATCATCCTGTAGCTTTAAAAATTTAGACACGTTAAACCTGCCGTTTATCGAATCCATGGATATCGTCATTGAAGATCATGTAGAAGAATCCGGCGACCTTGTTTATTTCTCCCCCTTGCTTTTTGAACGTACCAAAGAAAATCCCTTCAAACATGAGGCGCGTAATTTTCCGGTGGATATGGGGTACCCGATGAAGGAGACGTACCGTATGCTGGTTAATTTCCCGGAGAACTATGCCGTAGAGCAGTTGCCGAAGGGCGTCTTATACGTCTTGCCGGAGGAGCGCGGCAGTTTCCGCATCAGCCTCATTGGCGAAGGCAAGCAATTATTGGTGATGAGTACAATCAGCCTCACCAAACCGGTATATACGCCTGAGGAATACCACGAGCTGCGCGAATTATTTAAAATTGTAGTGGAACGTCAGGCCGAACAGATCGTTTTCAAGAAAAACTAGCATGAGAAATCAACTTTGGTCGTTAATCGCCGTGATGGTCTGTGCCATTGGTATAGCCGGTGCACAGTCCTATGATGTCAGTTCAATACCCGAAATGCTGCGGAAAGACGCAGCAGTAGTGGTAAGGCAAGAAAACCAAGTGTTTGAGGTGGAGGGACTAAAGAAGGGGCGGCTTGTTTATAAGTTAGTGCTCACGGTGCTGAATAAGGCAGGCGATCGGCACGCGGAGATGGCGGTGGTGTACGACCGGTTCTCACCGGTTTCGGATATCAAAGCCACGTTGTACGATGCCGCCGGATCCCCTGTCCGGAAGTATAAGAAGGCCGATATTGAAGACCAAAGCTTGGTAGCTGACTACTCAATCTATGAAGATACGCGGGTCAAGTACCTCCGGTTCCTGAGCACGAACTATCCGTACACCATCGAATACAGTTATGTGCAGGAATTTGACGGGTTTCTCACCTTGCCATCGTGGCGTCCCATCTCCAGTTTCGAGATGGCCGTTGAGGCGTCCACCTTCACGTTGCGTTGTGATCCATCATATGCCTTTAAGCAATTGCAGGCAAACGTGGCAGTTAGTGATTCCGCGATTGTGAACGGAAAAAAGGTCCTGACATGGTCATCCACACAATTACCGGCGTTTGCACACGAACCGTTGTCCGCGGGCTTAGACAACTTGGTGCCTTGGGTCACGTTATCGCCCACCGCATTCGAATACGACAAATCGACAGGCAGGATGGGCAATTGGAACGAACTCGGAGCATGGGCCTACTCGCTGAGTGAAGGAACGGACGTACTCTCGCCTGCCGATAAGGCACGGATACAGGCATTAATCAAGGATGCGCCGACAGATCGCGACAAAATTATGCGGCTATACGACTACCTGCAGGAAAACACGCGTTATGTAAGTGTCCAGTTAGGTATCGGTGGGTTTAGACCTATTGCCGCCGAAAAGGTTGCCCAAGTAGGATACGGCGACTGCAAGGGGCTATCCAACTACATGAAAGGCATGTTGCAGCAAGCAGGTATTGAATCCCATTTGGTCATGATTGCCAGCGGGCGGCCCGGCCTCAATCCACGGTATGCCAGTGTCGGCCAGGCAAACCACATGATCCTTTGTGTGCCCACTGCCAACGATACACTTTTTTTAGAGTGCACCAGCCCGCATTATCCGATGGGTTATGTTGGAAGCAGCAATGCCGGCCGGCCGGTTCTGTTGGTCACGGCTGGAGGCGGGGAGCTTGCCGCAACGCCGGAATATACCGCCGAGGATAATTTCCAACGAAGGCACATCCAAGTGCGGCTTGATGAGCAGACTGGGGCCACCGTGCACATTACCACGGCGTACGGCCATGCGCAGTTTGAAGGGGCGCTGGGCATGATGCTTACAGAGCCTGTTGAGCAACGCAAGCGGATGGTAGAAGGCCTTGGCATACCGGGTATGTCGCTAGGTGAATACCGCTATGTACAGGCCGATAAACAGAAACCGGTGATTACTGAAGAAATCAATCTCACCTCCAATCAATTGATCAGTAAAGGCGGCGACAGGCTCTTCCTTACGCTCAACCTGTTAAACCGGCGGGAGCACATTCCTACCACACTGCCAAACCGGAAAACAGACTTCAAATTGGAATTCCAGTATACGGATGAAGATGAGGTTGTATACGAACTGCCATCCGGTTATCAGGTTGCGCACCTGCCAGCGGCTGTAGCCATAACGACGGATTTTGGAACCTATTCCGCTACGTTTACCTACACAGGGAATACCATCACCTACCACCGCAAGCAACAGATGAACAGCAGACGCTTTGCAGCCGGGCGGTACGGTGACTATGTGGAATTCTGTAAACAAGTTTACCAAGCAGACAAACAGAAAGCGGTGCTGACCACTTCATCAGGCGATAAAGACATTTGAAAGGTGTTTGACGTTCGCCTCCATGGCCATAACGATATTCCGGAGCGCTTGTCAGTTAGCGAGTGTTTGTTTTTTTCGTTAACTTAGAACCTTTCAGACAATTTAGCCAAATTATGAAAATTATTGGAATTCTAACCCTATTAGCCCTTAGCGTTGCCAATACGCTGTTTTCGCAGCAACGGGTCATTAATAGCCCGGCCTATGAGTTCAACTCATCGGGACTGTATCAGATAAATAAAATCGAGACTACTGCATCCGAAACGCGGTTACACGTGCTATGCACCTTCATACCCGGTTGGTGGATCAATTTTTCAAAACAAACATTCATCAAACCGTCGGGTACCAATGATACGCTTTTTATCGGCAATATGGTAGGCGGCACTATCGATGAACGCATCACGATGCCTGCTTCCGGTGATTCCGCTGTCGTATTGATATTCCCTCCTTTACCGGATGAGGTCGAGCAGGTTGATTTCGCGCCAGACGGCAAAGCGACTATTTTCGGCTTATCGATGATGCATCAGCAGGCAGCCAGTGAGCCAGCCAAGGAAATTCCCACTCAAGTAAAGCAGTGGTTGGACAAGGCAATAGCCGAAAGCAAGGTCAAGCAATCGATAGCTTTTGGAACACCCGCTTTCTTTACACGTGATACTGCACGGTTGGTCGGCTACTTGAACGGGTACGACCCCCGTGCGGGCTTTTCAACGGGAATGATTTATGCGGAAAATGCAATAACGCGAGAAAGCTATCCTATAGTAGTGGATATCTACGAGGATGGGCGGTTTGAAGCATATATTCCAATGCCGCATCCCCAGTATACATACGTTGCTTTTGAAAATAGAGTAATTCCGTTTTATATCGAGCCCGGCCAGACCCTCTCCATGGTGTTGGATTGGGATGAGTTTCTGGAAGCGGACCGCAAGCGGAATATCCGGTTTAAATTCAATAAAGTAACATTCGGTGGGCCTTCCGCGCGGATCAATGATGAACTCCTTCATACGGAAATACAGCTCCCTGATCCCTTCGTCCTGGAGCAAAAGCAAAAGCGCATGACCCCGGCCGACTTCAAACGGGAACAGCTGGCCGTTTGGGAAGACGCCACGTCGTCATTGGAAAAGCAATTGGCGCAAGCCGGCCTGTTACCGCAAACGGAGCAGTTATTGCGTCAGGAGCTTGCCCTGTCTCACGGTAGTTATCTGTTTGATTTTTTGATGAACAGAGGCTATTATGCCCAGCAAGATAGTGCGAACGACGTATTAAAAGTGCCGGCCGGAGCCGATTATCTTGATTTTCTGGATAGGCTGCCGCTGGATGAGCCCAGCATCGTCGCTGCGCATGCGTTTTCCGTTTTTATCAACCGTTTTGAATATTGTAAGCCTTTCGGTACGGCATTCCAAATTGTGGATAGGATGGATAAGCCCCAGAAATCGTTCGAAGAATTCCTGTTTGAGGAGCTTGGCCTAGAACCGCATGAAGATGATCAAAAATTCTTAACCATGCAGCAGGATGTTCCCCGTCGACTAATTCATACGGCTGACACAGGGGCTGATCAACAGCAATGGCGCAAGCACTTTGAGGCGGCAGTGACAGCTTTTTACAGCCGGTACAGCGAGGAATGGCGACAGTATCTCCAAAAATACCATAAAGAGCCGATGAGTGCTGCGGATCGAGCCTTGGCCCACTGGCAAATAAAAGATTCCCTGTTGCAAAGCGAATTAGGCTTGCCTCTTAGTTTTGCCTATGAAGTGGCGAAGGTCAGATCCGTAAATGGTGAATTCCAGAACCAGTTTTCATCCAAGAAAGACGATGCCCGCGTTTTTCTCACCGGCCTTGAAAAAGGGATCAGTCATCCGTTTCTTTTAGCTGAGGCCGAGCGGCTTTTTCATGCAGCCTATCCCGATCAGCCAAAGCAAGCCTACGAACTTCCAGCTGAACGGGGAGCAGATGTGTTCAAACAGCTCATCGATCCACACAAAGGGAAGTTTGTATTTGTTGATTTCTGGGCAACAAACTGCGGCCCATGCGTCGCGTCTATCAAGCGGCATAAAGAAACGAGGGAAAAATACTACGATAATCCTGACTTCGAATTTGTATTTATCACCTCCGAACGGGAATCCCCTCAAACACCATATGACGATTTCATTGCAGATCAGGAGTTAGCGTATACCCATCGCCTATCATCAGACGATTTTCGCTTGCTGCGGCAATTGTTTAAGTTTAATGGAATACCCCGCTATATCGTCATCGATCCGGAGGGGCGAGTATTGAATGATGATTTTCCCATGCACAGATTCGAATCCGAACTAAAGAAAATCCTCGACACACACAGAAACCAGCTTTCGCTTCCCACTGAGCAATCGACAGCAATTTAAAATAGGAGCACATTACTTCTTTCCCACTCTTCTCCGCATGAGTTTTTGTTTTCTGAAGTAGAAGATAATTACATTCATGAATGTCAATAAAAAGGATATAATATAATACTTAAAAACAACACAAAATATAGTTATACCACGTGAGAAAATTACTTTTCCTCCTAATTATATGGACGCATTCTTGTGCGTCTCAAACCCAAAAAGCGCGTGTTCATTTAAATATGGATTTTGAGCGTATGGCTGATAACAGACAGACACCTGCCTTATGGAAAACCTACGGGGAAGGCCATGATATTAAAATTGATCTGGATGAAAAATACGAGGGCGAGGCTTCCCTATCCATTCAATCCATCCATGGAAGGTCCGAGAAGGACTCCATCGCTTTGGTCGGAAATCGAATGGAACCAATTAATGGGGGAAAAGAAGTTCAACTGACCGGGTACTTAAAATTAAGCAACATTAGGGGAAGAGCGGGGTTCTCTGTTACAATCAATGGAAAGCATGGCCTAATAGCTGGCGACGAAATGATAACGGATAATCTTCACGGTACCAAACCTTGGGGTAAATATTCCATTTCAATGCCGTTACCTGATTCAGCTACTTCCATTGACATTGCCGTTTACCTGATCGGGGATGGTCAGCTCTGGGCCGACCAATTAGAGCTGCTCATTGATGGTCAGGATATTTCCTCATTTATCGGCATAAATGCGGAATCTCACAGCGAGTCCCATGAGCTAAAAAAGTTCATTGACGACTTCGGACATGTTATTAAATCGGATATCTTATTAAACGATGCCACTTCGCTAATAACTTACCCCCCAAGAGAATTTGGCTTCAATCCGCATTACAAAAAATACCTAAATGCATCTGGACTGCCTATCCTGGGCTCTGAAGACGTAAGCGATGAAGCATTCTACAAAGCCCGGGAAATTGTCTTCATGATGCTAAAAAAAAATCCGCTTCTTAAGGTTAAATTAATTGATAACAATGCCCGAATAGCCATCATCGGCAGGAACGAGCAAATGACGGATTTGCCGGAGTATAAGGGATTTGATCAATCAATTAACGAGCGAGCGCGGGGAATGGGAGGGTGGACGAATTTCCCGCTAACAAGCTGTGGGGAAGAAAATATTCTGTGCCTGGATACGGATCGCTATTGGGGAGAAGATATACTAATACATGAGTTCGCACATGCCGTACATATGTTAGGCATTTCATTTATCGATAGCAAATTCAACGAGGAGCTCCATAGCGCCTATAATCAAGCATTGAAAAATGGACTTTGGCACAACACCTACGCCATATCAAGTCCTCAAGAGTATTTTGCAGAGGGTGTACAGAGCTGGTTTGATGTCAACAAGAACGCTGAGACTGGGGACGGAATTCACAATCATGTCAACACAAATGCGGAATTAAAACTATATGATCCGGAATTGTATAGTCTTATTGGCAAGTATTTCACCTATGGCCAGCAGAATGTCAGCTGTCACAATCCAAAAAACGAACATAGCGTTTGGAGGTTTGATGACATGAAGAAATGAGCTATTCAGCCGTCCGGGTTTACTAATTTTTTGAACTTTTTCCAGATACAAAGATCGTTATAATTTATAGTAAAAAAGCTAACTTTGAAAAGTAAAGCGGTGATAAATGGAATTGATTATTGATATTGATAACATCAAGGACACTCCCAAAAAGGAGTGGTTGTTGAACACGCTGAAGTTGATGGGAATCAACTTCCACACGGTTGAAAAACGTCAAACGCTTGAAGAATATAATCAAGATTTGGAAGCGGGTGACACTGAAATCGAGAAGGGCGAGTATATCACGGCAATCGATCTAAAAGCCCAAATCAAGAAATGGTGACAATTTGGAGATTCCAAAGAGATGTATTCGAAGGCTTTGGCCAGTTCATTTTTGCATATCTTTGATGGGTTAGACGTTCTTTGAGCAAGTAAAAATAGTGTTTATTCTTAGATCGCTACCCATATAAAGTTTAGTGTCATGGATAACGGATTTTTGGCGATACTCTCATCATTAGCGATTATTGCTTTGGGGATTATGACAAAACATTCTTCTGGGGAGGATGGTTGGAAACCTTTGAAAAAATATTGGCTGTTCTTTGTCCTTCTTGGCTTGATTTCGTTGGCCATCGGGGTGTACAAATCCATGGTGTGAAACTATGGGTTCGTAATCCATTGATTGACAGCATCACAAACGTCGATATTGATGTATATGCCTGTTTGCTATTAAGTACACTCGACAGCATCGCTACCCCTTGTTCCGTGAAGCAGAAATGCGTATACCTTAAACCTTGCTTATCAGAACTGGAGGTCACAAATTGTGATCTCCAGTTTTGTAACTCATCTGCCGCTATTTTTGGGCTTTAGGCTACGGAGTTTGGAGTATGGGGAAAATAACGGACAGATGGTTCAAAGGTACCTTACTCAGAAAAGGGCAATTGGATAGGGGAGATAATATATACAATGCGGCAATACTCTTCAGCTTGGCATTTCCCGCAGACAATTCTGCAACAGCTGTTACAGAATTTATCCAATATGATATGCTGGTTACTCAAGGCTCAAAGTCTCCGCGGCGTTAGTTTCTTCCATCTTATTCTTTAACTCACCTTTTTTGGTAGATGCGTTCACTTGCCACTGGTTACAGGTTTCGTTTTAATATCAATCCCGACTTTTTTTCGTCGAATCTTTGTTGATTTGCATGGAGGATTTTATCCCGGAAGTGCAGGCTGTATTGATGCAGTCCGGGGAATTACACATATTCATCGTCACACTTTTAGACAACCGAAGGTAACTGTCAAAGTCAAATATTGAAAAATGAATACGATTAGGCTAATTTTATGTAATGTCGGATTTTTTATGCTGTTTCAATTAGCCGCTGTTACGTTATTGGATCACGTGCTATATAAGATTATATGTTTTATTGTGCTTATTGGATCGATCAGTTTCTGTAACATGAAGTATCTTTCTAAAGAGCGTTATAGCCAATCTTCTTTTTTAAAGCTTTGGATAATCGTATATTTCCTATTCGAACTATCAAAATTTGTAACATATAAATTGGGGTATTTGTATCGGTACTTGGATGCTCCGTTTCTTATATCGAGTCTCTTGGGAATTATTGCGGTATTCGGATACGTTTTAATTTTAAGATTTGTTTCGCCTTTGATTTTTAAGAACGAGAGCTGAACAAATATGGTCAGACTTCAAAACGACGCTTTCTGTTGTAAAGTAGTCGTCTGACGAGGAACAGTTAGAGCTAAACAAATGGAGGAGTGCTGATGGTAAGTGGCAATATAGAGCTAAGTCTGGGTGATTTGAGCGAGAGACATATACACATAGAGGAATTTAAATCCTACAATCAGGAGGGAGGAGGGATAGCAATTTCTTTAATTGATTTTTTATTATCTTTGAAAAAGTAAGAATGAAGTAGATATGGAAGTAACGGTAGACATCAGATTTGAGCAATTGTTAGCTACAATCAAGAAATTGCCTGCAGCCAAAATCAAGCAATTGAAGTCAGCGCTGGATGAGGGATATATCAATGCAAAGGCTAGCGAGGAATTGTCGGATTTCCAGAATTACCTTCTCGGTGGCCCAGTAATGGATGCTGAACAGTATGCGCAATTCAAGGAAAATAGAAAACACTTCAGCACATGGAGACAACAGTAGTTTGTCTAGACACCTCTATACTGATTGATTATTACCGGAAAAAAGATAAAAGGAAAAGTGCCTTTTTTCAATTAACTAATCGTTTCAAGCTATTTTCAGTTTCGATAGTTACGGAATATGAAATCATGGTTGGTACTAAGACAGACCAAGAAGAATTTTGGAAAAAGTTCTTTGATAAGGTCACCATTCTTCCGTTTAACAAGTCAGTAAATGATTGGGCTGTTTCAATTACAAAACAACTCAAATCTTCCAATAAACTTATCGAAGTGCCTGATATTTTCATAGCGGCTACGGCAAAGGCTCATAATCTGCCGCTAGCTACATTGAACCTAAAACATTTCGAACGAATCAAGGACTTAGCTATTGTTCAAATTTGACACCTCAAAGCGTGTGTCACTTTGTCTTAGCCTATTATCCCTAACGATATCTCCCAACACCCCGTCCAGCACTTTCTCTTCATCCTTGCTCTCAATGTAAGGTGTTTCACGGTACGGGTATGCGTTGGGCACATCGGGTGAATCGATACCTACAGCTACCGGTACGACTAACATCCCTGACCCCGACCCGGTTTACCGCAATGCGAAATATACGCGCAATCGCGTGTGCATCAGCGAAAGCACATTGCTTCGCTGCCAGCGACGCGGTGAGATCACGGTAGCTAAACGGACCAAGGGCAAAAGATATTTCTTGGATAGCGATGTGGAACGTTTGCGTAACTCATATCGGAGGTCTAGGTGAATAGATTCCCGTCATCCCCTTCACACTCCCGTCAATTTTCCGATGGAACCCCGTCAGAACCCCGTCAATCGTTCCAGTGGACTAGTTTTTCGATTTTGGCCGTGTTATGTTTGCTTTATGATGTTTAACATGTTTTTTTAACTCAAAAAATGGAGGTCTTTATGCAGTCAAATCCTTATCTCTCGTATCCTAAAAAGGAAAACACCGTAATGGAAGCCGTGCTTCCACTGCTCAACCTGCTCGCCGAGCTGCTCAAACGGCTGCTTGCCGGCTTGGGCAACCCGGCCCATCGGCACGGGCTGTTGCTGCCCGAAGAGGTCACCATGATGCTGCGCATCAGCATCCGCACGCTGCGGCGCTACAACGAGCAAGGTATCCTGCGGCCGCTCAAGATCGGCGGCATGCGCTACTACCTGATGAGCGATATCATCGAGTCGGGTAGGGGCAGTGGCAGCAGTTGATCGCTGCCGGAATGAGAGAAGCCTGCCGCACCGTATGGGTGGCAGGCTTTTTTTATACCTGATGCCTACCAAATGCTTACCTTCTGCTTAGTCTTCACTTACTACTGGCTTACCCTTTCCTTACCTCCGCCTTACCAGTTGCTTACCTTTTCCTTACCTATTCTTTACCAAATCCTTACCATTTCCTTACCAAATCTTTACCAAAGGGGTAGGGGAAAGGTAGCGAATGGGTAAACGAAGGGTAGGGAAGGTATAGCGGGATGCTTATTAGGTGATACAGATCTGGTCGCACGCGGCTGCTTCCGGCCGTTTTCGGCCAGCCGCGGCCAATGGTTGCCACCAGGGTTTTTCCACGCTTTTCCCACCCGATGTTTGCCTCCGGAAACGGCACTGTACCGGTACGAAAACGGAGTAACGAACGCCAGCTGCCCCGCCGATTCCGGCAGCAGGCACAGTATTGAAAATATTAATTAAGAAGTATTATGGGAAGTTTTAACAGGGGAATCCACGGCGGATTCTCGGGAAAAGTAGGAAACGTGGTGGGCGCCCACTGGCGCGGCATCGATTACATGCGCAGCCTGCCACGGGTAAACAAGGGCAGGCCGGTCACCGAAGAGCAGCTGATGCACCGCGTACGGTTCGCCGCTGCGGTGGTATTCGCCAAGCCGATCAGCTACGTATTCAACGTTGGCTACGGCAAGCTGGCCAAGCAGAAGCTTACGGGCTACAACCTGGCCGTGCGGCAGATCTACAAGGAGGCCATTATCGGCGAGCACCCCGACGTGTCGGTAGACCCGGCGCTGGTGCGCATCAGCGCGGGCGACCTGGTGCGGCCGTTCAACCCTTCGGCGGAAGCATTGCCGGGGCAGGTGCTGCGCGTGTCGTGGATAGACAACACGAAACCGCGCACCAAATCGGATCACAGCGACCAGGCCATCGTGGTGGCGTACAACGCCGCCAAGGCGGAGTACCAGTACGATATCGGTAGTGCCAAGCGCCTCGATGAGGAGCTGCTGCTGGAGTTGCCGGATTATTTCGCCGGTGATGAGGTGCACGTGTACCTGGGGATGGTGAGCAAGACGGGTGGCATTGCGTGCAACAGCCTCTACCTGGGCACGGTAGTGGTGGCTGCGGACGAACCCGAGCCGGGGCCATAACCGGAGGTTGGGTTCAATGCCGCGGGGCGGGAAAGCCCCGCGGCTTTTTGTTCAATCAATAACAGTTGGAAAATGCAAAACGAAAAAAACACAGTCGAGCTTCCCGAAGCGGAAAAGCCGACGTTATACGACGATGAAAACGACTAACCTCCAGCTCGGCATCGGTACCGGGAGTGGTACGTTGCTAAGCGTGATTGCCCAGCTGGGCATGTACGACATGCTGAAAACGGCGGTATTGGCTGCCATCGGTGCCGTGGTGAGCTTTGCGGTATCGCTACTGCTGCAGCGGCTCACTCGCCGGAGCAGGTAAATTTTTAGCGGGGGTCCGCACGGTTGTCGCGGATACCCCTTCATTTTGGCGTATCTCACCTGCTTTGCTTATGAAAGTCAAATGGTATATTTGCCGTGTAATAAATTGAAAAACAACGGTAAACGATGAAAAAGACAACGATATGCTACTGGGTATTTACGGTACTGTTTGTGGCTTTGATGCTGTTTACGGCGATTCCCGATATCTTCATCACAGACAATGTGCGGAAAGTAATGGCCGAACTGGGCTACCCGCCGTATTTCACGCCGTTCATCGGCGTGGCCAAAGTGCTGGGGTGCATCGCGATCCTGATACCCGGCCTCAAACGGGTAAAGGAATGGGCCTATGCAGGATTGTTTTTTGACCTGGTGGGCGCTGAGTATTCCCAGATCATGACTTACGGATTCATCCCGCAGATGGTCATTTTTATGGTTGTCGCTTTCACACTGGGTATCTTATCCTATATTTTCTACCGGAAGCTAAGCGCCTGGTAAGTACCGGCTTTCCGAATCCTAACGGCTAGCGCTTCGGCGGGGTTTGTTTCGAATACCTGGCGCCGCTCGGCCGCGGTGAACCCAGCCTTTTTCAACGCGGGGATGAGGTCTTCGAAGATGGAGACATAAGGGCGGATGTTACCACCATTCGGCTTGCCGACTTCATACCACCCCGCATCGTGCGAGATGAGGACGCGGTGCAACAAGTGCTGCGCCTTCATGTCTTGCAGGAAAGCCACGTAACGGTCTGCCAATCGCGGGTACAGGCCATCGAATGCCACCCACCCCCCGGCCTTGGCCGCTTGGATATGCAGCGCCCTATCCGGCTCACTTTGTGCATGGGTCCACACCCAAGCATCGGGTGCCGCACCGGTGTCGGTTATGATGGCCAGCTCTTCGAGGGCGGCTTGGCCATCGCCCGTATGAACGAAGATGGTCAGCCCGGTCTGCAGGTGGGTAAGTGCAGCGGCGCGTACCAGCTTACGCTGTACGGCTGAGAGCGGGTAGCGGTCTACCCCCGTTTTGACGAAGCCGGGCTTGATGCCGGTACCGCCGATACCGTGCTGCCATTCAGCAATCCACCGCTCGGCGAGCTGCTCGGCCGTTTCGGTATACGCATGGGGCGGGAGGTATTTCTCGCCGGCAGCGCCGTAGTACCCGGTGTTGGTGACGATGTGCAAGCCGGATGCATCGGCCAGCCGCCTGAGCAACTGGATATCGCGGCCAAGCCATTCGGGTGTACAGTCTACAAAGGCCCGTGCGCCGCGGTGACGGGCATCTTCGAGATAAGGGAGCATGGTGGTAAACACCTCGTCTTGGCCGTAGCGCTTGGGGCTGACTTGGTCCGCACCAATGAAATCGACCAGGATGTGCTCGTGTGATAAGACAAAACCGAGTTTGCCGCACGGCACGGCTCCGTTAACGGTGATGATATGGTCGGCCGGAAGCAACCACGCGAGGTGGTCAAGGCCGGCGATTGGAGCCGCAGCCAGCATCCCGGTGTGAATGAACGTGCGTCGCTTCATGGCGTCTATGCATGGTGTAATACGAAGGTGCTACAAATCGACAACTTTTGCAAACCGGATTTTATGGGTTAGCTATTGGCTTGGGCGTGATGCGGGGCTATTATAGATATGGGTTCGGCGGCGGCCACTGCTGAAATGCAGTAGTGGATTAAAAAACAATCGCTACTTTTGCGTCGTAATGAGATCGATAACCGTCTCTCTTTTCTTTTTACTTTTCTGCCACACAATCATCCATGCGCAATACCGGGAGTTGGTGGGCAAACCGTACAGCCAGCAACTGGATGTGATTGATCGCCTGTATCGACAGGTCATCGAGGAACGGATGCCCGCGGCGCAGCTGGCCGACACGCTTGCCGGTATGCGGAGGCTGGCCGATCGGTTGGACAGTAAGGAACTGCGCCTGGAAGCCGATCTACTGGAAGCTGATTTCGAGCTCAACATCGGTTCGGGCAAACCGGATAGGTTGCTGCATACGTTGAAAGAGGCGGAAGAGGCGAGCGTTTCCCATATCGCCTGCCGGGCGGCTTGGCGGATAGGCCAGCATTATTGGGCAGCGGAGCAGTATGAACAGGGGTTCCGGTGGTACCTTCGTTTAGACCGAATGATGCAGGATATAGATGTGGCGGATTTCCCGGACAAGGCCAACTACCTGGAAGAGATCGGGAGAGCACATTACCGCTTCGGTGACTACGAAAAGGCCCTTCCTTATTTCGAACAGGTGGTTAACCTGCCCATCCGTGATTTCTATCGCAATCGGTGGCGGCACGCGGTCAACACCATGGGATTGACCTATCGCGAACTGGACCGGTTGGATCAGTCAGATACTTGTTTTCAGCGGCTTATTAAGCAGGAAGCTGGTATATCAGAACAATGGGTGGGCATCGCATCAGGTAATCTTGGTTACAATTATTACTTGCGCGGCGACTACGATGACGCCATCCCGTTGTGTGAAAAAGATATCCGTATTGCAGAAAAATATAACGATCTGGGGTTGGCGGCAGGGTCGGCCATTCTCTTGGCTGATGTCTATACGCGTCGCGGTCGCCTTGCCAAAGCCAAGGTGCATATCGATAAGGCATACGATTACATCCAACGGTCGCTGCAAACCGACCGGCTCCGGCTGTTGTATCCGGTGATGAGCAAATGGCATACCGCGTCCGGCCAACGAGAAAAGGCTGCGGCTTACCTCGATTCGGCATTGGTGGCCAATAAACGTTTTGGCGAAAAATTCAACGCGCTGAAATTGATGCGCGCCAATCAAGAGATTATGGTGGGTCAACAGGAGGTGGCATTACGGCAATTGCAGACAAAGGCAGCGCGGCAGCGCTTGTTCCGTAATACCATCATTGGGGGGCTGCTGGTTGCGCTAATAGGTGTGTTGGCAATATACCGTACAATAGTATCCCGAAACCGCGCCCAACATCGGGTTCAGGAGCTGGAGCTCGAACGTACCCGTGGGGAACTGGATAATGCGCAGCTGCTGCTTGAAGGATATACCCGTAAAATCCTGAACAACTCGCGCATTATTCGGTCCATAGAGGAGGCCGCGGAGTTTGACGACGACGACCGTATCCTCCAACAGCTCCGCAACAGTACCATTCTCACCGATAGTGACTGGATTGATTTCAGGGAGCAGTTTCAGAAAGTGTACCCCGGTTTCACGGACAGACTCATGGAGCGGCACCCCGACCTTACCACTTCCGAAGTCCGCTACCTGTTGTTGCTGCGGCTGGAATTGTCGAATCCCGAAATTGCCAATGCGCTGGGCATCTCGCCGGCATCGTTGCGCGTTACGTGGCACCGCCTGCGCAAAAAAATCGGCCTCTCTGCGGCCCACCAGCCAAAAAAGATCTTTAGCGATCATTTGGCAGGTCTCTGACCCCTTTTCCCAGTTTAAATCGATTGTAACGCCAGTTGTAACGCCTGAAAAGGCCGCTTTTTAGCGATATGCAGTTATGTTTGCTGCGCAATACTATCTATGTGTGTTAAATTTAAATATCCCGGCTTTTTGCTGCTGTTGGCGGTGCTATTATTGGTTTTGGTGGTGTGGGTATACCTGCATTACCGACGCAATTTGAATAGCATCGAACGGGAAATGCAAAAAATAGAAACGCAGTAGTTTTTGCTACATTTTGGACTATAGGGAAAATTATAAACAGAATCCACTCAAACCGATGAACTTAACTGCTACCACTTTTGCGCACATGCGTGCTTTTGCACTTCGTGTATTTTCTCTCATTTTATTCTCTTGCTTAGTTGCTGGATGGACGGCTTCGTATGCCACTGCACCTGAAAATTTCGACGAGTCTTCAGCGTATGGTAACTGGGGTGGCCGCATAGCCGATGGAACGCTGACGTTTAGCGACAACACGGGGCTTGCCGATGGTATTGCTACCGACGGCGAAGGCGGGTCGCTGGACTTGCCGGGGATTGATATCGATATCTTCAATATCAGCAATGTGAATGGAACAGATGCGGGGCGCATTGAATGGCGCGATAATGGCTTCATGGCTTCTGCTGACCCGACCTATAGCGGGCTAACCTACGATGACGGCGAAACCTTCAATAATGGGACGAAGGGCATGGCGATCAAATCAAGGGATGGCAGCGAGTTTCAGATCAATGGGTTTACCTATTATAATTGGGGGGAAACGGAATCTACGACCATCACTGTAAGAGGATTTCGGAACAATGTAGAGACTGTATTCTACAATTTCGAAGGTTACGATGCAAACTATGACCCTATTGAGGTTACATTGCACAGTGGTTTTGACAACGTGGATGAAGTTCGCATTTATATCTTTGCCGGTGGGCATTTGGATGATCAGTCCAAATCAAACCATTCCATCAATAACATTCAGATCGCTGATGTGCCGCTGCCTTCGCCGATAGTCACGAACCACCCACCCAATAGAACGATATGCAACGGCGGAAATACAACGTTTCCAGTGACCGCTGCCAATGCTACATCCTACCAATGGCAGGAAAACAGTGGGGCAGGATTTACGGATTTGGCTGAAGGAGGGGTTTACAGTGGGGTAAACTCCGCAACACTGACTTTTACCGGGGCTACGGCTACGATGAATGGCTACCAGTACCGCTGCAGGGCAATCAATGCGAGTGGCTTCGCGACTTCCAATCCCGCTACCTTGACGGTCATTGCCATTTCCGTATCGGGTTCGCAGACGGATGTGACAACAGGCGGCGGCAATGATGGAACGGCTACGGTGGCGCCTTCAGGGGGGATTATGCCATATACCTATTTGTGGAGCCCTGAGGGGGGTACGGCGGCCACGGCCACGGGACTGACTGCCGGTACTTATACGGTAACCGTGACAGATAATGTCAATTGCTCGGCTACCTACGAATTTACGGTTTTGGAACCGCCTACCCTAACCAATATCGGTGGTCCCATGAATTTTACGGAGAATGGTGCCGCTGTGCGTATCGTTGCTGCCGGTACGACGCTCACGGACGGCGAGGACATCACTGGTATGGCGCTGGTGTTGGATGCCGCACCCAATGGGAGCGATGAAACCATCGAATATGATGAAGCGCTGAACGGCAGCAGTTCACTTGCCTCCCTGGGATTGGCTGGCGGTTACAACTCGGGTGCCCGAACCTTTGAAGTATCCGGCACGGCTTCACCGACAGTATATCAAGGAGTATTGCGGGCCATGGTGTACGGCAACGCAAGTGAGGCTCCGGAAACCACCGCGCGTGCGGTGGCCGTATCGGCCACCAATACACAGGGATTGACAGAACATGCTACCGTGACCATCAGCATTACGGCGGTAAACGACGTGCCAACGGCAACCAACCTGACGCAGGCGAAGACCGCCACGGAAGGCGGCAGTGCCATGGCATTGGACGACATCGTGGTGACCGACCCCGATGCGAGTGAAACGATTACAGCGATATTGACATTGAGTGTTCCTGCCGCGGGCACGTTGAGCACGGGTACCTACGGCTCTGCCACGTCGACCTTCAACGCCGGCGCCGGGGTATGGACGGTGACCGGCTCGGTAGCCGACGTCAATGCGGCATTGGCTGCGGTGGCTTTTACACCGTCGGCTAATCATGACCAGAATTTTTCGATTTCCACACGCATCCGCGATGCCGCGGGTACGGGGCCTGCCGATGGCACGATCAGTGTCACGGTTACCGCGGTGAATGATGCGCCGGTCATCAATCCAGCGGTTACCCTGGCCTTGGACGCCATCGATGAGGATGCAGGCAGTCCGGTTAATGGCGTGGTATCCGGTACGTTGGTATCGACACTGGTCGGCGGCATCAGCGATCCGGATACGGACGCACTGCAAGGAATTGCCATTGTGGCCGCAGATGCGGCAAATGGCTCCTGGTGGTTCTCGACCGACGGTGGCGATAGCTGGAGCGTGTTGGGAACGCCCGCTGCAACCACTGCACGGTTGCTGGCAGCGGACGCCGCTGCCCGTATCCATTTCCAGCCCGGTGCGAACTGGAACGGGACGCTTGCTTCAGCCCTGACGATCCGGGCGTGGGATAGAAGTGCGGGTTCAAATGGCGGACAGGCAAATATTGCGGTGGTGGGTAGCGGCGGTACCACGCCGTTTTCGACCGCTATGGTCACGGTGTCGCTTACTGTCAATCCGGTGGCCGACCCGCCCACGGCGACAAACATGACGCAAACCAAGTCCACCATAGAAGACAGTGGCACCATCGCATTGGACGACATCGTGGTGACCGACCCCGATGCGGGAGAGACAGTTCCCGCGACATTGACATTGAGCGACGCTGCCGCCGGCACGTTAAGCACGGGAACCTATGGGTCGGCTACTTCGACCTTCAACACCGGCACCGGTGTATGGACGGTAACCGGTTCGGTGGCCGACGTGAATGCGGCACTGGCAGCGGTGGCCTTCACGCCTTCAATCGACTACGACCAGAACTTTACGATAACCACCAGCGTTCGCGATGTCGCGGGTACGGGGCCCGCCGATGGCACCATCAGTGTCACGGTCACCGCAGTGAATGATGCGCCTGTGATAACGGCACCGGCCACGATTGCAGTAACCGAGGACGTACCGGCGGTGCTTACGGGCATCAGCTTTGCCGATGTGGATGCGGGATCAGGGACGATAACCGTGACATTTTCCGTTCCGAGCGGCACGCCGTCAGCAACCGGCGGAGGCGGTGTTATCGTTGGCGGGACCGCCAGTGCGCTGACATTGACGGGAACAATCGCCAATATCAATGCTTATATCGCGGCAAGCAACGTGACCTACACCACTGCGCTGAATGCGATCGGCGATGTCACGCTGACCGTGGATATAAACGACAACGGCAATACGGGAACAGGTGGAGCCCAGTCTGCAAGTGAAACGGTTACGCTGCAGGTTACCGCGGTGAACGATGCACCTGTGGTAACTGCACCGGCCACCATCGCAGTGAATGAGGACGTACC